>NZ_JACBZT010000001.1 GCF_013408985.1 Petropleomorpha daqingensis | reverse complement strand
TCACCCGCATGAGCAGCACCTGACCCGTGGGCTCGCGCCACATCTCGCTGACCTTGACCGAGAGCAGCTCGCGGATCAGCCGGTTCACCGTCCACGGCACGGTCGCCACGCTGGGGATGCCCATGCGCTCGTAGACCTCGGCGCGCTTCTCGTCGTAGATGCGGGCGACCACGTGCTGGACGCCGAACGTCTCGCGCGCGACGCGGGCGCTGATGATGTTGGAGTTGTCGCCGCTGCTCACCGCGGCGAACGCGCCGGCCGAGTCGATGCCGGCGTCGAGCAGGGTCTGCCGGTCGAAGCCGAGCCCGGTCACCTGCCGGCCGGCGAAGTCGGGTCCCAGCCGGCGGAAGGCCTCGGGATCCTGGTCGATCACCGCGACGCTGTGGCCGACCTCCTCGAGGCGGCGGGCGATGGCGGAGCCGACGCGCCCGCAGCCCATCACGACCACGTGCACGTGTCTCTCCTGCACTCCTGCGCGCGGACCCGGACGGCCACGCGCTCCCGGCCAGCGAAGCTACACCCGGTAGGTGTCCGGCAGGCCGTCGCCGGGCGGGCGGCCGCCTCTGTGGCGTGGCACACCGCCGAGGGGCGGCAGGACGGGCCCCGGCGTCCGTACCATCGCGCCGTGCCAAGCCTGTCCGATCTCGGACAACTACCGAAGCGACTCGTCCTCGGGCGCCCCGTGCGGAGCGACCGGGTCGGCGAGTCGCTGCTGCCCAAACGCCTCGCGCTGCCGATCTTCGCCAGCGACGCGCTCTCCTCGGTCGCCTACGCGACCCAGGAGATCCTGATCGTCCTCACCCTGGGCGGGACGGCGTACCTCTACCTCGCCCCGTGGCTGGCGGCCGGCGTCGTCGTCCTGCTGGTGACGGTGGTGCTGTCCTACCGGCAGGTGGTGCACGCCTACCCGTCCGGCGGCGGCGACTACGAGGTCGCCATGAAGAACCACGGGCAGTTCGCCGCGCTGGTCGTGGCGAGCGCCCTGCTCACGGACTACGTGCTGACCGTGGCCGTGTCGGTCTCGTCCGGCACCGACAACATCATCTCGGCGTTCCCCGGTCTCGACCGGCACCGCGTGCTCATCGCGGTGGGCCTGGTGATCGTGCTGGCCGCGGCCAACCTGCGGGGGCTGCGCGAGTCGGGCAAGACGTTCGCCGTCCCGACCTACCTGTTCGCCGCCGGCATCGTGATCATGATCGTCACCGGGCTGATCCGAGAGTTCTTCGGGACGCCGATCGTCGCCGAGAGCGCCCAGTACGGGATCGTGCCCGACCCGGGTCACGTGGGCCTGACCGGTTTGGCGCTGATCTTCTTCGCGCTGCGGGCGTTCGCCTCCGGGACGACGGCGCTGACCGGCATCGAGGCGGTCGCCAACGGCGTGCCGGCGTTCAAGCCGCCGAAGAGCCGCAACGCCGCGATCACCCTGAGCCTGCTCGGCGGGCTCGCCTGCACCCTGTTCGCCGGCGTCACCGCGCTGGCGCTCCTGGGCAAGGTGCACTACGTCGACCCGGCGACCCCCTGCCGGCTGCTGTCGCCGACCTGCGACACCGAGCCGCAGCGCACCGTCATCGCCCAGCTGGCCTCCGCCACGTTCGGCGGGGACAGCTCGCCGGTCTTCTTCTACATCCAGGCGACGACCGCCCTCGTCCTCATCCTCGCCGCGAACACCGCCTTCAACGGCTTCCCGCTGCTGGGCTCGGTGCTCGCGCAGGACCGATTCCTGCCGCGCCAGCTGCACACCCGCGGCGACAAGCTGGTGTTCAGCAACGGCATCCTGCTCCTGGCCGGCTTCGCCGCGCTGCTGATCATCGCGTTCGACGCCGACGTCACCCGGCTGATCCAGCTCTACATCATCGGGGTGTTCACCAGCTTCAGCATCGGTCAGTGGGGCATGGTCCGGCACTGGAACCGGCTGCTGAAGACCGAGCGCGACCCGGTGGTCCGCCGACGGGAGCGCCGCTCGCAGATCATCAACACGATCGGCGGGTCGCTCACCAGCGTCGTCCTGGTGATCATCATCATCACGAAGTTCAGCCACGGCGCCTGGCTGGTGCTGGTCGCGATGCCGCTGATCTTCCTGCTGATGAAGGCGATCAACCGGCACTACGCCAACGTCTCCCGGCAGCTGGTGCCCGACAGCGACGTGCGCCTGCTGCCGAGCAAGGTGCACGCGATCGTGCTCGTGTCCAAGGTGCACAAGCCGACGCTGCGCGCGCTGGCCTTCGCCCGGGCCACCCGTCCCGACGTGCTGACCGCGCTCACCGTGAACGTCGACGACGCCGACACCCGGTCGCTGCAGACCGAGTGGGAGCGCTACGACATCCCGGTGCCGCTGACCGTGCTCGAGTCGCCGTACCGGGAGATCACCCGGCCGGTGCTCGACTACGTGAAGGCGATCCGCCGCGACAGCCCGCGCGAGCTCGTCGTCGTCTTCGTGCCGCAGTACGTGGTCGGCCACTGGTGGGAGAACGTGCTGCACAACCAGAGCGCGCTGCGGCTGCGCGCCCGGCTGCAGTTCACTCCCGGCGTCATGATCACCACCGTGCCGTGGCAGCTGGAGAGCTCCATCGGCCGGGAGGAGAACGGCACGCGCGGCCAGGGCCCGATGCCGGGCGACCTGCGGCGCGGCATCACCGACGACGAGGTGCAGGCCACGCCGTATGGCTGAGGCCTGGGTCGGGCGCGAGTTCGAGGTCGAGGTCGGGCCGGTCGCCCACGGCGGGCACTGCGTCGCCCGCCACGAGGCCCGCGTCGTGTTCGTCCGGCACACGCTGCCGGGGGAGCGCGTCCTCGTCCGGGTGACCGAGGACCGGCACGCCGGCTTCTGCCGCGCCGATGCCGTCGAGGTGCTCGAGGCCTCACCGGCCCGCGTGGAACGGCCGTGCCCGTACAGCGGGCCGGGGAGGTGCGGCGGCTGCGACTGGCAGCACGTCGCGCCGGAGGAGCAGCGCAGGTTGAAGGCCGCCGTCGTCCACGAGCAGCTGTCCCGTCTGGCGCACGTGGACGTCGACGTCGCCGTCGAGGAACTGCCGGGCGGACCGCTGCGCTGGCGGTCGCGGGCCCGCTTCGCCGTCGACCGCACCGGCACGCCCGGGCTGCGCCGGCACCGCTCGCACGACGTCGTCCCGCTCGCCGACTGCCCGATCACCGTCGAGCCCGCCGCGGCGGCGGTGCTCACCCGGCGGTGGCCCGGAGCCGGGGCCGTCGACGTCTCGGTCGACGCCGCCGGCGTGGTGACGACGACCCGGCTGGACCGGCGCGGCAAGCCGCAGACCACGCGCGTGCTGCGCCCGGGCTCCGACGTGCCCGAGGAACCGGCCGGCCGGGCGGAACGGCACGCGGCCGGCCGCGACTGGGAGGTCGAGGGCACCGGGTTCTGGCAGGTGCACCCCGCCGCCGCCGAGGCGCTCGTGGCCGCCGTCTCGGGCTTCGCGCAGGTGCGCCCAGGGGAGACGGTGCTCGACCTCTACGCCGGGGCCGGGCTGTTCGGCGGCGCGCTGGCGCCCGGGGTCGGCGCCGACGGCCGGGTGGTCTGCGTCGAGGCCGACCCGGCGGCGTGCGCGGCGGCCGACGCCAACCTCGCCGACCTGCCGCAGGCCGAGGTGTGGGAGGGCGAGATCGACGTCGAGGGGCTCACCGGCCTGCTCGAGGAGCTGGAGGGCCCGCCGGACGTCGTCGTCCTCGACCCGCCGCGCGCCGGACTCGGTGCGGCCGGGAGCCGGCTGCTCGCCGGCACCGGTGCCCGCGCCGTCGTCTACGTCGCCTGCGACCCGGCCTCGCTGGCCCGGGACGTCGGCGCCTTCGTCGAGGCCGGTTACCGGCTCGCCGCGATCCGCGGCTTCGACGCCTTCCCCATGACCGGTCACGTCGAGTGCGTGGCCCTCCTGGAACCGGCGGGGCTGGAGCCGACCACTGGGGCAGTTGGTCACGAGTGATGAGGACGACAGTCCCGATGGGGTGAGAACCGTCCCCACACGCGGCGTTCGCCGCCTACCTTGCGCGTCGTGCCTGGTCAGCGGCTGCGTCCGCCGCGGTCGCGTCTGCTCGCGGCCGTGGCCGTCGTGCTGGCCGCCGCGGCCGCGGTGCTGGTCGCCACCGGCGTCCCGGGCGGGGCCGCGCCGTCGCCGACCCCGCCGCCGGCGATCCACCTGGTCGCCGGGAAGCCGCTGGTCGCGTTCCTCGGCGACTCGTGGACGGCCGGTGTCGGCGCCACCGGGCGCCGCGGCTACGTCGTCCGGACCGTCGAACGTCTGGGCTGGGGGTACGCCAACTTCGGCGTCGGCGGCAGCGGGTACAGCGTGCCCGGACCGCACCACAGCCTGTTCGCCCAGCGCATCCCGCAGCTCGTGGCGCTGCACCCGGACCTCGTGGTGGTGCAGGGCAGCCTGAACGAGCGGCACAGCACGCCGGAAGCCCTCGGCCCGGCGGCGCGGACCACCCTGGCCGAGCTGAAGGCGGCCCTCCCTCCGGGCACGCCCGTGCTCGTGGTCGGCGCCTGCTACAACCCCGGGACGGCCGATCCCACCATCGACTGGATCAACGCCGGGGTGTCCCGGGCGGCGGCCGCGGCCGAGCTGCCCTTCGTGGACCCGGCGGCCGCCGGCTGGCTCGATCCGCACGACCCCGGGCTGTGGTTCGACACGATCCACCCCGACGACCGGGGCCACCAGCGCTTCGCCGACGCGCTGGCCCCGCTGCTGCGGGACCTGGCCCGGGACCGGGACGCGCAGAAGTCACCGGTTACCGTGCTCGGGTGACCACCTGGGAGTACGCCTCGGTCATCACTGCGAACGACGCCGAGAGCCAGCGGGCAGGGGTGAGCGTCAAGATGCCCGGCGGCGCGATGGAGCGCCAGGAGGGCGACGTCAGCTCGGTGCTCAACCGGCTCGGCGGCGAGGGGTGGGAGCTGGTCAGCTACCACTCCAGCGGCGCCGGCACGTGGGGCTTCGAGCAGTTCTGGCTCAAGCGCGGGAACCCCTGATCCCACGCGTCGATCGAACACAGGTTCGATCCGCGCGGGCATACTGGCGCGGTGGACGCGGTCGTTCCTCCGGGCTGGCCGGAGCAGGTGCGCCCGCCGGGTGCCCCCGACTGGGAGCGGACGGCGGTCGCCTGGCTGTTCGACCTCGTCCCGCACGACTACCGGGCGCACGAGGTGCTGCGCCGCTACCCGGTGCTGCTGGCCCGCTTCGCCGGCGACCACGTGGCCGCGGGGCTGGAGGCCGCACGCGCCGGCTGGCGCACCGTGCGGGTCGACCTGGCCGACCTCCTGCCGGCCGACGCGATCGAGGCGGCCATCGCCGCCTACGAGCGGGAGGGCACCCGGCTGGCGGCCGCGGCCCGCGGGATCGACGCCGTCGCCGGTGCCCTGCGCGGCGAGAAGTGGGTGCCGCGGCTGTGAAGGCGAGCACGGTCACCCTGAAGGCGGTGATCTCCGCGGCTACAGTGGATCGGCGGCCTGCTCTTCCCTGAGCCCAGCTCAGCCGCCACGGAGAGAGGACACTGCCGAGCCGTGCCGCTGCTGCGATCGCTCCGGGGCCCCGCCGACCTGCGGGCGCTGCCCGTCGAGCAGATGCCCGCGCTGGCAGCGGAGATCCGCGACACGCTGGTCACCAGCGTCGCCAGGACCGGTGGCCACCTCGGGCCCAACCTGGGCGCGGTCGAGCTGACCATCGCCCTGCACCGCGTCTTCGACTCCCCGCGCGAGCCGATCGTCTTCGACACCGGCCACCAGGCCTACGTGCACAAGATGCTCACCGGCCGGGTGGAGGGCTTCGAGCGGCTGCGGCAGCGCGACGGCCTCTCCGGCTACCCGAGCCGCACCGAGAGCGAGCACGACTGGGTCGAGAACAGCCACGCCTCGACCGCGCTGTCCTACGCCGACGGGCTGGCCAAGGCCTTCGCCATCCGCGGCGACAAGCGCCCGGTCGTCGCCGTCGTCGGCGACGGCGCCCTGACCGGCGGCATGGCCTGGGAGGCGCTGAACAACATCGCCGCCGCGCAGGACCGCCCGGTGGTCATCGTCGTCAACGACAACGGTCGCTCCTACTCGCCGACCATCGGCGGGGTCGCCGACGCGCTGGCCAGCCTGCGGCTGCGGCCGGGCTACGAGCAGGCGCTGCTCGCCGTCCGCCAGGCCCTGCACCGGGCGCCCGTGGTCGGGTCCGCCCTGTACGACGCGCTGCACGCGATCAAGAAGGGCCTCAAGGACGTCCTCTCGCCGCAGGGCATGTTCGAGGACCTCGGCCTGAAGTACGTCGGCCCGGTCGACGGCCACGACGTCGAGGTGATGGAGTCGGCGCTGCGCCGCGCCCGCTCGTTCGGCGGCCCGGTGATCGTGCACGCCGTGACGACCAAGGGGTTCGGCTACCCGCCGGCCGAGACCGACCAGATCGACGCCTGGCACGCGACCGGCGTGTTCGACCCCGACAGCGGCGCCAGCGTGCGCAAGACCGGCCAGGCGTGGACCGACGCCTTCGCCGACGAGCTGCTGCGGATCGGCACCGAGCGCGCCGACGTCGTCGCCATCACCGCCGCGATGCTGCACCCGACCGGCCTGGCGCCGTTCGCCGAGCGGTTCCCCGAGCGCACCTTCGACGTCGGCATCGCCGAGCAGCACGCGCTCACCTCCGCCGCGGGGCTGGCGATGGCCGGCCTGCACCCCGTCGTCGCGGTCTACTCCACCTTCCTCAACCGGGCGTTCGACCAGCTGCTCATGGACGTCGCGCTGCACCGCCAGCCGGTCACCGTGGTGCTGGACCGTGCCGGGGTGACCGGGGACGACGGCGCCTCGCACAACGGCATGTGGGACATGTCGATCCTCTCCGTCGTCCCGGGGCTGCGGCTGGCCGCGCCGCGCGACGAGGCCACGCTGCGCGAGGAGCTGCGCGAGGCGGTCGAGGTCACCGACGGGCCCTCCGTCCTCCGCTTCCCGAAGGGCTCGCTGCCGCCGGAGATCCCCGCGCTGGAGCGCCGCGGCACGCTCGACGTGCTGCGCCGCGGCGAGCGCGCGGACGTGCTGCTGGTCGCGGTCGGCTCGCTCGTGCCGATGTGCCTGGCCGCCGCCGAGCGCGCCGCCGACCACGGCATCGAGGTCACCGTCGTCGACCCGCGCTGGGTGCTGCCGGTCTCGCCGAAGCTGGTCGACCTGGCCGCGGGCTACCGGCTGGTGGTCACCGTCGAGGACTGCGGTCGCGCCGGCGGGGTCGGGACGACGCTGACCCAGGCGCTGCAGGACCGCGAGATCGACGTCCCCGTGCGGAGCATGGGCCTGCCGCAGAAGTTCTTCGAGCAGGGCAGCCGCGGGCAGGTGCTCGCCGACGCCGGGCTCACCGAGCAGGACCTCGCCCGGCGGATCGCCGAGTGGACCGCCGTGCTCACCGACCGGGCCGAGGGCCTGTCCCGTCCGGTCCCGAGTCCCGAGGGGCAGCAGCAGTGAGTGAACCGACCGGCGAGTGGGTGATCGCCGAGATCCAGGTGGCCCCGTCGCCGCCCGGCACGCCGGAGGACCCGCACGGCTACGTCGACGCCGCGATCGAGGTGATCGCCGGCTCCGGCCTGCGCTTCGAGGTCGGCGCGCTCGGCACCACGCTCGAGGGCGAGGCGGACCGGGTGTGGGACACCCTGCGCGCCGCGCACGAGGCGATGCTGCTGGCCGGCGCCAACGGCGGCCTCTCGCACGTCAAGATCGCCTCGGTCCAGCGCACGATGGGCAGCCTCACCGCCAAGTTCCGCTGACCACGGTTCTCATCCCCGGCGGATGGGCTGCCGCAGGGGTCTGACCTGGTTGGGTGCGCCATGGACACCGAGGCCACCCGGACGGTGCCGTTCAACCGCCGCCTCGCGCTGCTGCTCGCGATGGCGATGTTCGTCCTGGTCGTGGACACCTCGCTGATGAACGTGTCCATCTCCGCCGTCGTCCAGGACCTCGGGACGACGGTGAGCGGGGTGCAGGGCGCGATCGCCCTCGAGGCGCTGGTGTCCGCGGCGTTCATCCTGATCGGCGGCAAGACCGGCGACCTCATCGGCCGCAAGCTGGCCTACATCCTGGGCCTGCTCGGCTACGCGATCGGGGCGGTCGCGATGACGCTGGCCCAGAACCTCACCGCGATCATCGTCTTCTGGGCGGTCATCGGCGGGATCGGCGCCTCGCTGCTGCTGCCGGCCATGCAGTCGCTCATCCACGGCAACTTCGAGGGCGCCAACCAGAAGCGGGTCTACGCCCTGGTGGGTGCCTCCGCGGCCATCGCGGCCGCGGTCGGGCCGCTGCTCGGCGGGTTCATCACGACCTTCCTGTCCTGGCGGGTCGGCTTCCTGCTCGAGGCCGTGATCATCGCCGTCGTCCTGTCGGGCATCGGGCTGGTCCGTGACGTGAAGTACGAGGGGTCGCGGGCCGTCGACTGGGTCGGCGCGGTCATCTCCGTCGTCGGCATGGGCGGCGTCGTCCTCGGCATCCTGGTCTGGCAGGAGGGCGGGGAGTACGTCGGCCTGCTCATCGGCATCGGCGTCGTCGCGCTGGGCGGTCTCGCCTGGTGGCTGCGGGACCGCAAGCGCCGCGGACGCGCCACGCTCGTCGACCCGGCCCTGTTCAGCTCCAAGCTGTTCCGCACCGGCGTGAGCGGTCAGCTGATGCAGCAGATCGCGCTCGGCGGCACGATGATCGTGCTCCCGATCTACCTGCAGATGGTGCTGGGCTACAACGCCCTGCTCTCCGGCGTCTCCATCGCGCCGCTGTCGCTGAGCATGTTCGCGGTCGCGCTGCTGGCCGGCCGGCGGGCCACGGGGCGGCCGAGCTCGGTCATCCTGCTCGGCTTCACCCTGCTGGTCGTCGGGCTCGTGGCGCTCGTCGTCGTGGTGCCCCGCGCCGACTCCGGCTGGTGGCTGACGATCCCGCTGGTGATCGCGGGCTGCGGGCTGGGCATGCTCGTCTCGCAGCTGAACAACTACACGCTCTCCCCGATCTCGGACGAAAGGGTGAGCGAGGCCGCCGGCGTCAACTCCGCAGCGGGCTCCTTCGGGCTGTCCTTCGGCCTCGCGTTCGCCGGCGCCATCATGCTGGCCACGCTGTCCCTGCTGTTCACCTCGCGCTCGGAGTCGAGCACCGTGCTGTCACCGTCGGAGCAGGAGCAGGTCGCCTCGGCCCTGGAGGAGGACGCCCAGGTTATGTCCGACGCGCACCTGCAGGAGCTCCTGGTCGACCAGCCGTCCGACGTGCAGGACGAGATCCTCGCGATCAACACCGACGTGCGGCCGATCGCGCTGCAGATCGCGCTCGGCATCCCGATCCTGGCCGGGCTGGTCGGCACCGGCGTGGCGCTGCGGATGCGCCGGCTGCCGGACCCGGTGGCGTCCGGCGCGGGGGAGTCGGTCCTCGGCGGCTGACTCAGGTCGCGAGGTGGCGCCGGCGCCAGCGTTCGGCGATGACGTCCTCGGGCGTGCCGTCGTCGTAGGCGGGGGAGACGAGCTCGTCGGCGCGCTCGACGTCGACCACCACCACCGCGCGGGCCGGGGAAGCCGTCGCCGGACGGTCGTACCAGGCGAGGACCTCCTCGAACAGCGGTCCTCCGGTGTGCACCGTGCCGCGGCCCGCGAACCGCCAGCCCTTGCGCCGGATCGGGTCGACCACGTTGACCTCGACCGCGGGGTTGGCGGCCAGGTTCGCCACGGTGCCGGGGGAGTGGACGTGCAGGAAGACCAGCCGTTCGTCGTCCCAGACCCGCGTCGTCCCCTTGGGTGACAGCGCCGGGGTGCCGTCGGGCCGCACCGTGGCCACGAAACCGAGGCCCTGCTCGGTGACGACCCGCTTCATCTCCTCGGTGAGCCGCACGGCGGCGAGCCTGCCACTCCCGACCCGTTAACATGTGACCTTATGGTCACCTATCTTGCTCGTGTGGCGGACGACGACAGGGTCTTCAAGGCGCTGGCCGATCCGACGCGCCGGTTCCTGCTCGACCTGCTGTTCGCCCGCGACGGGCGGACGCTCACCGAGCTCGAGTCGCAGCTGGAGATGACGCGCTACGGCGTGATGAAGCACCTGCGGGTCCTCGAGGAGGCCAACCTCGTCGTGACCCGGCGGCAGGGGCGGGAGAAGTTCCACTTCCTCAACCCCGTGCCCATCCGCGAGATCCACGACCGGTGGATCGACAAGTACACGGAGCGCCACGTCGCGGCGCTCATCGACCTGAAGAACGAGTTGGAGAGCGACCATGACGAGCACGCAGACCACGGCGACTGAGAGGGCCACCACGACGCAGGTGCACCGCGTGTACATCCGGGCCACCCCGGAGCGCATCTGGCAGGCGATCACCGACCCCGAGTGGAACAGCCGCTACGGGTACTCGGCGCCCGCCGAGTACGACCTCGTGGCAGGCGGTGCCTTCCGGTCGTTCGCGACCGAGGAGATGAAGGCGGCGTCGGCGCAGATGGGCTTCCCGTGCCCCGACGTGATCGTCGACGGCGAGGTGATCGAGGTCGACCCGCCGCGGAAGTTGGTGCAGACCTGGCGGATGCTCATGGACCCGACGGCGGCGGCCGAGGGGTTCAGCCGGCTCACCTACGAGATCGAGGGTCCGGGGGCGGACGGCGTCTGCCGGCTCACCGTGACGCACGAGCTGGCCGGCATGACGACCCTGTTCGCGATGACCTCGGGTGACAACGAGTTCGGCGGGATGGGCGGCGGCGGGTGGCCGTGGGTCCTCAGCGACCTCAAGACCCTGCTGGAGACCGGCGAGTCCTTCCCCAAGTCCTGACCCCTCCGGGGGCGGCGGTGATCAGGTGACCTGATCGAACACTGTCCTCCCGCACCAACGCTGGTGCGGGAGGACAGCCGGTGATCAGGTCACCTGATCACTGCTCAGGCCGGCAGGGAGGCGACGCCGCGGGGGAGGAAGCGCTCGCCGGTGACGGCCTCGGAGACGCCGTTGCGGTCGAGGTAGGCGGAGATGCCGCCCAGCCAGAACGGCCAGCCGGCGCCCAGCAGCATGCAGAGGTCGACGTCCTGGACCGCCTGGACGACGCCCTCGTCGAGCATCAGCCGGATCTCCTGCGCCAGCGCGTTCACCGCGTTGGCCCGCACCTGCTCCTCGGTCAGCGGCGAGTCGCCGCTGTCGATGCCGGCGAGGTCGGGGTCCACCACGCCGGGCTCGGAGTAGACGCTCGCCTTGCCCAGCTCGACCATCCGCTTGAGCCCCTCGCCGACGGCGAACCGGTCGGGAAAGGCCTCGTGCATCCGCTCGGCCACGTGCAGCGCGACCGGCGGGCCGACCAGGGTGAGCAGCTCGAACGGGGTCATCGGCAGGCCCAGCGGGTCGAGCGCCCGGTCGGCCACGGCCACCGGCGTGCCCTGCTCGACGGCCGAGGTGATCTCGCCGAGGAACCGGGTGAGCAGCCGGTTGACCACGAACGCGGGAGCGTCGGCGACCAGCACGCACGACTTCTTCAGCGACCTGCCGACGGCGAACGCGGTGGCCAGCGTGGCGTCGTCCGTGAGCTCGGCCCGCACCACCTCGAGGAGCGGCAGCACCGCCACCGGGTTGAAGAAGTGCAGCCCGACCACGCGCTCGGGGTGCTCGAGCTTGGAGGCCATCTCGGTCACCGACAGCGCCGAGGTGTTGGTCGCCAGCACGCACTCGGGCGAGACCACGGCCTCGACCTCGGCGAACACCTGCTGCTTGACCGACATCTCCTCGAAGACGGCCTCGATGACCAGGTCGGCGTCGGCGAACGCGGCCTTGTCCAGCGCCCCGCTGACCAGGCCCTTGAGCCGGTTGAGCTTGTCGTTCGACAGCCGGCCGCGCAGCGCCAGCTTGTCCAGCTCGCCGTGCACGTAGGCGATGCCCTTGTCGACGCGGGCCTGGTCGATGTCGGTGAGGACGACGGGCACCTCGAGCCGCTGCACGAACAGCATGCCCAGCTGCGACGCCATCAGCCCCGCGCCGACGACGCCGACCTTGGTGATCTTCCGTGCCAGCGCCTTGTCCGGCGCGCCGGCCGGCCGCTTCGCCCGCTTGTTGACCAGGTCGAAGGAGTACAGCCCGGCCCGCAGCTCGTCGCTCATGAGCAGCTCGGAGAGGGCGTCGTCCTCGGCGGCGGTGCCGCGCGTGAACGCGTCGCCGTCCACGCCGTCGCGGGCGAGGTCGAGCAACTCCACCGCGCGCACCGCGCCGGGGGAGGCGCCGCGGGTGCGGGCCTGCACGATCTGCCGCGCGCGGGCGATGGCGTCGTCCCAGCCGGATCGGTCGACCTCGGGTCGGGAGACGGCGACGTCGCCGGACAGCACCCCGGCCGCCCACTCCAGCGACCGCTCCAGGAAGTCGGCCGGCTCGAACACGGCGTCGGCGATGCCGAGCTTCGCGGCCTTCGGCCCGGGCGTCATCTTGTTCTGCGACAGGGCGTTCTCGACGATCACGGTGACCGCCGGGTCGACGCCGATCAGGTTGGGCAGCAGCTGCGTGCCGCCCCAGCCGGGCACCAGGCCGAGGAACACCTCGGGGAAGGCGACGACGGCGGTCGAGGCGATCGTGCGGTAGGCGCAGTGCAGGGCCACCTCGAGGCCGCCGCCCATGACCGCGCCGTTGACGAACGCGAAGGTCGGGACGCCGGCGTCCTTGAGCCGCCGGAACACCCGGTGCCCGGTCTCGGCGATCTCCCGGGCGTCGGCGGCCGACGTGATCGACGGGACGCCGGACAGGTCCGCGCCGACGGCGAAGATGAACGGCTTGCCGGTGACCGCGATCGCGACCGGCGCGGGGGAGTGCGCCGCGATCTCGTCGAGCGCGGCGTCGAGGGAGGCCAGCCCGCCCGGGCCGAAGGTCGACGGCCGGGTGTGGTCGTGCCCGTTGTCCAGGGTGATCAGCGCCAGCTCGCCCGCCACGCCGGGAACCCTCAGGTAGCGGACGTGCGCGGTCGTGACGACCTCGTCCTCGAACACGGCGGTCATTCCGCAGCCCCTTCCCAGTTCGGGTTCTCCCAGATGACCGAGGCGCCCATGCCCAGGCCCACGCACATGGCGGTCAGGCCGTAGCGGACGTCGGGCCGCTCGGCGAACTGGCGGGACAGCTGGGTCATCAGCCGCACGCCGGAGGAGGCCAGCGGGTGGCCGACGGCGATCGCGCCGCCCCACGGGTTGACCCGCTCGTCGTCGTCGGCGATGCCGAAGTGGTCGAGGAAGGCCAGCACCTGGACGGCGAAGGCCTCGTTGAGCTCGAACAGGCCGATGTCCTCGATGGACAGGCCGGTGCGGGCCAGCGCCTTCTCGGTGGAGGGCACCGGGCCGACGCCCATGACCTCGGGCTCGACGCCGGCGAAGCCATAGCCGACCAGCCGCATGCCGATCGGCAGGCCGAGCTCGCGGGCGGTCTCCTCGTCGGCGAGCAGGCACGCGGTGGCGCCGTCGTTGAGCCCCGCGGCGTTGCCGGCGGTCACGTGCCCGTGCGGGCGGAACGGCGTCTTCAGCGTGGCCAGGCCCTCGACGGTGGTGCCCGGTCGGGGCGGCTCGTCCACGGTGGCCAGGCCCCAGCCGTTCTCGGCCGAGCGGGTGGCGACGGTCACCAGCTCCGGGCCGATCTGCCCGTTGGCGACCGCCTTGGCGTACTTCTGCTGGCTGGCCACCGCGAAGGCGTCGGCGCGCTCCTTGGTCAGGTGCGGGAAGCGGTCGTGCAGGTTCTCCGCCGTCGAGCCCATGACCAGCGCGGACGGGTCGACCAGCTTCTCGCTGATGATCCGCGGGTTGGGGTCGACGCCCTCGCCCATCGGGTGGCGGCCCATGTGCTCGACGCCGCCGGCGATGGCGACGTCGTAGGCGCCGAACGCGATGCCGGAGGCGGTGGTCGTCACGGCGGTCATCGCGCCGGCGCACATCCGGTCGATGGCGTAGCCGGGCACGCTCTTCGGCAGGCCGGCCAGCAGCGCCGCGGTGCGCCCGATGGTCAGGCCCTGGTCGCCGATCTGCGTGGTCGCGGCGATGGCGACCTCGTCGACGCGGTCGGCCGGCAGTGCCGGGTTGCGGCGCAGGAGCTCGCGGATGCAGCGCACGACCAGGTCGTCGGCGCGCGTCTCGGCGTAGAGACCCTTCGGGCCGGCCTTGCCGAACGGGGTGCGCACGCCGTCGACGAAGACGACCTCGCGCAGGGAGCGGGACATGAGACCTCCGTGGTTACCGGCCGGTAGGGACCGACGGAGCACAAGTTACCCGCTGGTAACAGCGGCGGCCAAGCGCAACGCCGGCCAAGAACGTCAGCCCAGGGCGAGGGTCGCCTCGGCCTCCCCGGCGGCGGCAACCACGGCCGGACCCCGGTCCGCGCCCAGTGGGCCGGTCACCCAGCGCAGCGTCCAGCCCTCCACGAGGTGCTCGAGGCCTCGCGTGACGACGCCACGGAGCCGGTCACCGGTCCGCGACACCTCGACCACGACCTGCTCGGCACCTGCGCCGTCGAAGAGGCGGACGGCGGTCTGCTCGCCGTCGCCGAGGCCGAACACCTCGAAGGTGGGCGCAACCGCGTCGTCGTAGTCCGGCCGGTCGGTCCGCCCGCCGACCGGCACCACCGCGCCGGGGCGGACCAGCAGCGGCAGCGAGTCGAAGCCGTGCCGCTGCCGCACCCAGCCGGGACCGGTGACCGGCGCGACGTCGAGGTAGCTGGTCCAGGTCCCCTCCGGCACGTAGACGTCGAGGTCGCCCTCGTCGGAGAACACCGGGGCGACCAGCAGGTCCGGCCCGAGCATGTACTGCTGGTCGAGGAACGCCGCCGTCCGATCGGTGGGGAACTCCAGCAGCATCGCCCGCATCACCGGGATGCCCTCGGTGTGCGCCTGCACCGCGGCCGCCCACAGGTAGGGCATGAGGGAGTTCTTCAGCCGCGCGAAGCGCCGCGTGACCTCGACCGCCTCGTCGTCGAAGGCCCAGGGCACCCGGTAGGAGTCCGAGCCGTGCAGCCGGGAGTGCGAGGAGAGCAGCCCGAACGCCACCCACCGCTTGAACAGCCCGGCCCCGGGAGTGCCCTCGAAGCCGCCGATGTCGTGGCTCCAGAACCCGAAGCCGCCCAGCCCGAGCGAGAGCCCACCCCGCAGCGACTCGGCCATCGCGGTGTAGGTCGACTCGCAGTCGCCGCCCCAGTGCACCGGGAACCGCTGCCCGCCCACGGTCGCCGACCGGGCGTAGAGGACGGCCTCGCCGCTGCCCCGGACGCTCTCGATCGCCTCGAACACCGTCCGGTTGTAGAGGTAGGCGTAGTAGTTGTGCATCCGGCCGGGGTCCGACCCGTCGAACCACACGACGTCGGTCGGGATGCGCTCGCCGAAGTCGGTCTTGACCGCGTCCACCCCGGAGGCGAGCACGGCGCGCACCTTGCCGGCGAACCACTCGCGGGCGTCCGGGTTGGTGAAGTCGACGATGCCCATGCCCGCGACCCAGAGGTCCCACTGCCAGACCCTGCCGTCCGGCCGGCGCAGCAGGTACCCGGCCTCGGCCGCCTCGGCGAACAGCGGTGACCGCTGGCCGATGTAGGGGTTGATCCAGACGCTGCGCCGCAGCCCGCGCTCGCCGAGGCGGGCCAGCATCTTCTCCGGCTCGGGGAACGCGCGCCGGTCCCACTCGAAGTCGCACCAGTGCAGCGCGCGCATCCAGTAGCAGTCGAAGTGGACGACCGACAGCGGCAGGTCCCGCTGTGCCATGCCGTCGACGAAGGAGGTGACCGTGGCCTCGTCGTAGTCGGTGGTGAACGAGGTGGACAGCCACAGGCCGAACGACCAGCGCGGGGGCAGCGCGGGCCGGCCGGTCAGCGCGGTGTACTTCCGCAGGATCTCCGCCGGGGTCGGCCCGTGGACGACGAGGTACTCCAACTGCTCGCCCGGCACCGAGAACGAGACGGTGGAGACCACCTCGGAGGCCACCTCGAAGGACACCCGTGCCGGCGAGTTGACGAACACCCCGTAGCCGGCGTCGGTGAGGAAGAAGGGGACCGTCTTGTACGCCTGCTCGCTGGCCGTCCCGCCGTCCTCGTTCCAGGTGTCGACGACCTGGCCGTTCTTCACGAACGGGGTGAACCGCTCGCCGAAGCCGTAGACGTGCGCGCCGACCGGCAGCGAGAGCCGCTCGGCCATGAACTCGCCCTCGGGGGTGCTCATCGAGGCCAGCGACTTGAACCCCGACCCGGTGAGCGGGACGCCGTCGCCGAGGAAGCGCAGACCCCACGGGCCGGTCGTGGTCGCCTCGGCGGTCAGCCGCCCGGACGTGAGCCGGACGGGGCCGCCGTCCTCGGCCACCGTCACCTCGGCCGGCGAGGGGGTCAGCTCGAAGGCCACCGGGTCCGGCCCGACCGGCCGGAAGTGGTGCGCTCGCACCGAGATCACGTCCGGCGCGGGTGCCGACAGCTCGACGGTGATCGTCGGCGCGTTGAGCACCGAGCCGCGGTGCTCCACCCGCCGGGTCAGGACGGCGAGCGAGGCGCTGTCCGGCGTCGTCCCCACGTCGAGGGTCTCGGTGGCGTACCGGGCGCTCACGCCCTCGCGCAGCAGCCAGTAGCCGTCGTTGAACTTCATCGCGGGCCCCTCGTCAGTGCGACTCGCGGCTCACCTCGGAGCCGCTGGCGCCGACGAGGAAGTCCAGGTCGGCGCCGGTGTCGGCCTGCCCCACGTGGTCGACGTAGAGCCGCTCCCAGCCGCGGGCCGGGTTGGCGAAGCCGGCGACGGTGGCCTCGTTGGGCGTGCGCGCGGCCAGCTCGGCGTCGTCCACCTCGACGTCGATCCGGCGGGCCTCGACGTCCAGGCTGATGACGTCGCCGGTGCGGACCAGCGCGAGCGGGCCGCCGGCGGCCGCCTCGGGCGCGACGTGCAGGACGACGGTGCCGTACGCGGTGCCGCTCATGCGGCCGTCGCAGATCCGGACCATGTCGCGGACGCCGGCCTCGAGCAGCTTCTTGGGCAAGGGCATGTTCGACACCTCGGGCATGCCCGGGTAGCCCTTCGGCCCGCAGCCGCGCAGCACCAGCACCGAGTCGGCGGTGACGTCGAGGTCGGGGTCGTCGATGCGGGCGTGGAAGTCCTCGATCGAGTCGAAGACGACGGCCCGCCCGCGGTGGCGCATCAGCTCGGGCGACGCCGCGGCGGGCTTGATGACCGCGCCACTGGGGGCGAGGTTGCCGCGCAGGACGGCGATGCCGCCGTGGTCGACGAGCGGGTCGTGGCGCGGGCGGATGACCTCGGCGTCCCAGATCGGGGCGTCGTCGAGGTAGTCGACCAGCGGCTTGCCGGTGACGGTGAGCGCCGTCGGGTCGAGCAGGTCGCGGACCTCGCGCAGCACGGCGAGCAGGCCGCCGGCGCGGTGGAAGTCCTCCATGAGGAACCGGCCGGCCGGCTGCAGGTCGACCAGCACCGGCACGCCCGAGCCGATGCGGTCGAAGTCGTCGAGGCTCAGGTCGATGCCCAGCCGGCCGGCGATCGCCAGCAGGTGCACGACGGCGTTGGTGGAGCCACCGATGGCGGCCAGAGCGACGATGGCGTTGGAGAACGACGCCTTGGTGAGGAAGGTCGAGGGCCGGCGGTCGCAGGTGACCAGGTCGACGACCAGCCGGCCGGTGCCGTGCGCGGCCTCGAGCAGCCGGCTGTCGGCGGCCGGCGTGCCGGCCACCCCGGGGACGACGGTGCCCAGGGCCTCGGCGACCAGGGCCATCGTCGACGCGGTGCCCATCGTGTTGCAGTGCCCGCGGGAGCGGATCATCGCCGACTCGGACTTCGTGAACTGCTCCGCGGACAGCGTGCCGGCCCGGACCTCCTCCGACAGCCGCCACACGTCGGTGCCGCACCCCAGCGGCACCCCGCGGAAGGTGCCGGTCAGCATCGGCCCACCCGGGACGACGACCGCCGGCAGGTCGACCGAGGACGCGGCCATCAGCAGCGCCGGGATCGTCTTGTCGCAGCCGCCGAGGAGCACCAGCCCGTCGACCGGGTTGGCGCGGAACATCTCCTCCATCTCCATCGCGGCGAGGTTGCGCCAGAGCATCGCGGTGGGCCGCACGTTCGTCTCGCCGAGGCCGAGCACCGGCAGTTCCAGGGGCGTGCCGCCGGCGGCGTGGACACCGTCGCGCACGGCCGCTGCCACGTCGCTGAGGTGCCGGTTGCAGGGCACCAGGTCCGAGGCGGTGTTGGCGATGGCGATCTGCGGCCGGTCGAAGCCGTCGGAGGGGACGCCGCGGCGCATCCACGCGCGGTGGATGTAGGTGTTGCGGTCGTCGCCGGCGTACCACCGGGCGCTGCGGAGTGCCACGGCGCGACCCTTTCACCTGCCAATACGGTTGGTCTAGCTTCGGCAACGCCGGGGCCGCCCGCTGACCGCGACCACCAGTTCCAGGAGATTCCGTGCACCTCCTCCGCATCGGCGCGCCCGGCGCCGAGAAGCCTGCTGCGCGCGTCGACGAGGACACCTACGTCGACCTGTCCGACGTCGTCGGCGACTTCGACGAGTCGTTCTTCGGCAGCGGGGGACCGGACCGCATCCGGCCGGTGGTCGCCGACCGGGCGGCGGCCGGCCAGGTCTCCCGGTTCGCCGGCGAGCGGATCGGCGCCCCCATCGCCCGGCCGCACCAGATCCTGTGCATCGGGCTCAACTACCGCGACCACGCCGCGGAGACCGGCCAGGCCGTGCCGGCCGAGCCGATCCTGTTCACCAAGTCGCCCAACACCCTGATCGGCCCGGACGACGACGTGCGCATCCCGCGCGGCTCGACCAAGGCCGACTGGGAGGTCGAGCTCGGCGTCGTCATCGGCCGGCGGACCAGCTACCTCGACTCGCCCGAGGAGGCGCGGGACGCCATCGCGGGCTTCTGCGTGGTCAACGACGTCAGCGAGCGGGCCTTCCAGATGGAGCGCGCCGGCCAGTGGGTGAAGGGCAAGTCCGCCGAGACGTTCAACCCGGCCGGCCCGTGGCTGGTGACCTCCGACGAGATCGACGACGTCCTGGCCCTGGACATGTGGCTCGACGTCAACGGGGTGCGCCGGCAGACCGGCAACACCAGGACGATGGTGTTCGACCCCTACGTGATCGTGCACTACCTGAGCCAGTTCCTCGTGATGGAGCCCGGCGACCTGATCAACACCGGCACCCCGCCCGGCGTGGGGATGGGCTTCGACCCGCCGGTCTGGCTGCAGCCCGGCGACGTGGTGGAGCTGGGCATCACCGGGCTCGGCGCGCAGCGGCAGTCCGTCGTGGGTCCCCGGTGAACGACTTCGACGGGCTGGTCGCCCTGGTCACCGGCGGCGCGAGCGGTATCGGCGCGGCCACCGCGCGGCACCTGCTGGACCGCGGCGCGCGCGTCGCCGTCCTGGACCGGGAGACCACAACGGTGCCGGAGGGAGCGCTGGCGCTCGACTGCGACGTCACCGACGCCGGGCAGGTGGACCGGGCGGTGGCGACCACCGTCGAGCGGCTGGGCGGCCTGGACGTCGTGGTCAACAACGCCGGGATCGGGGCGGTCGGCGACGTCGCGCAGAACGACGACGCCGAGTGGGCACGGGTGCTCGACGTCAACGTCACCGCGATGGCCCGGGTCACCCGCGCGGCGCTGCCGCACCTGCGCGCCTCCCGGGCCGCGGCCGTGGTGAACATGTGCTCCGCCGTCGCCTTCGTCGGTGTCCGCCAGCGCGCCCTCTACAGCGCCAGCAAGGGCGCCGTCCTGGCCCTCACCCTCGCGATGGCCGCCGACCACGCCGCCGAGGGCATCCGGGTCAACGCGGTGGCCCCGGGCACCGCCGACACCCCCTGGGTGGGCCGGCTGCTGGCCGCGGCCGACGACCCCGAGGCCGCCGCGGTGGCGTTGCGCGCCCGGCAGCCGATCGGGCGGCTGGTCACCGCCGACGAGGTCGCGTTCGCGGTCGCCTCGCTGGCCTCACCCTCGGCCGGATCCACCACCGGCAGCATCCTGCGGGTCGACGGCGGGATGACGAGTGTCCGCATCTGACCTGCCGTCGGCGATGGCGGCGCTGGTCTGCCGCGACGACGGCACGCTGGTCGTCGAGCGGGTGCCGGTGCCCGAGCTCGGCCGCGGTGACGCCCTCGTGCGGATCAGCCACTGCGGCATCTGCGGGACCGACCTGCACCACGTGGCCGGCCGGATCGGGCACGGCCCGGTGGTGCTCGGCCACGAGTACTCGGGTGTGGTGGTCGCCGTGGGGGAGGACGTCGAGGGCTGGACGCCCGGGGATCGCGTGGTCGGCGGTCCGGGCCTCGGCTGCGGCGCCTGCCCGCCGTGCCTGGCCGGCACGCCGCACCTGTGCCGGGTCGAGCCGGTGCGCGGCGGGGCCGGCAACGGGTCGTGGGCGACGTTCCGGCGGGTGGACGCCGGGCAGCTGTTCCGCGTGCCCGACGGCCTCGACCTGCGGACCGCCGCCCTCGCCGAGACCCTCGCCATCGCGCTGCGGGCGGTACGCCGCGGCGGCGCGCGGCCCGGCGACCGCGCCCTGGTCACGGGGGCCGGGTCGATCGGGATGCTGGCGGTGGCGGTCCTCGCCGACCTCGGCGCCGGGGTCACGGTCAGCGAGCCCAGCGCCGTGCGCCGGGAACGGGCGCTGCGCATCGGCGCGCAGGAGGCGTGGGAGCCCGGCGCGACCGCGGTACCGGACGGCCCGTACGCCGTCGTGGTGGAGTGCTCGGGCCGGGTGGACGTGATGGAGCAGGCGGTGGGCTCGCTCGCCCGCGGCGGCACGATGGTGCTCGTCGGGATCGGCGCGGGCGCGCGGCCGGCCTTCGACGCCCGGCAGCTCACCCTCACCGAGACCACGGTGACCGGCTCGGTCGACTACTCGCGCGCCGAGTTCGCCGAGGCGATCGCGCTCCTGGCCTCGGGCCGGCTCCCGGTCGAGGAGCTGCTCGAGCCGGACGACGTGTCCCTGGACGAGGTGGCGGCCGTCGTCCCCCGGCTGACCCGGGGCGAGATCGCCGGCAAGGTGCTCGTGGCGCCCGGCGCGGGACTGCGCTAGCCGCGCCGGCCCGGGACGCCGGCCAGCGCCGCCATGATCTCGTGGTGGCCCATGCCGGTCGCCCGCAGCTGCGCGTACCGCTCCTCGTCGATGCCGTCGCGGTGCAGGAAGGCGCGGATGTCGTAGGCACCGGGGACGGTCGGCGGGAGCCCGCCCTCGGCGATCATGGCGGCGAGCGGGTAGCCGGTCTCCTGCAGCGGCAGCGGCACCACGCGGTGCCGGCGGGCCGACTCGTACGCGGCCATCATGATCTCGGTCGTCTGCCGGGCCCGCCGCGCCGAGCAGCGGTGCTCGGGGCCGCCCTCGAGCCAGGCGACGAGCTCCTCCACCTGCCGGCCGTTGGCCCGGCCGCCGATCGTGTCCACCTGCTCGAGGGACAGGTCGAGGCGCCAGCCGCCCGAGTCGGCGGAGAAGACGCGCACGAAGAACTCGCTGGCCTCGAGCATCCCGTCGCTGCCGGTGAAGCGCAGCGCCATACCGGCACCCACCGGGCTGGCCATGCCGCGGGCGCTGGGCAGGTCCTGCTGCACGAGCAGCTGCGCGCCGCCGTCGAGCTCGGCGAGCAGCATGCAGCGGTCCTCGATCGGGGTGTCGCGCTCGAAGCGCTCGGTCTCGCGCTCGACCGCAGCCAGCACCCACCGGGCCGCGGGCTCGCCGGAGATGAACAGCAGGCCGTCGATGAGGTGGGTGCCGACGTTGAGCAGCCCCTGGACCCCGCGCGCCTCCACGGTCAGGACCTCGCCGATCACCCCCGCGGCCACCAGCTCGCGGGCACGCTCCCAGCCGGGCGTGAACCGCCGCTGGTGGCTGACCAGCAACGTCGTCCCCGACCCCTCGCAGGCGGCGATCATCGCGTCGACCTCGCCCATGCTCGTGGCCATGGGCTTCTCGCAGATCACCGCGCGGGCCCCCGCCCCGGCCGCGGCGATCGTCAGCGGTGCGTGCAGCGGGTGCCACGTGCAGACGCTGACCAGGTCGGGGCGACCGGTGGCCAGGAACTCCTCCACCGAGGCGTAGGCCTCGGGGATCCCGTACTCCCGCTGGAACTGCCGGCGGGCGGCCTCGACCGGGTCGATGATCGCGCGCAGCTCGACGTCCGGGTGGGCGGCGTAGCCCTCGGCGTGCGCGTGACCGATGTCGCCGCCGCCGATGATGGCCGCGGAGTAGCGGGCGCTCACGCGAAGGTCCTCCGGAGGTAGTCGACGCTGGCGTCGAACTGGGCGAGCTCGTAGGCGGCGAGGACGGCGGCCGGCTCCTCGCGCTCGTGGGGCGTTCGCCACTCGGCGCCGGGTGGCTGCGCGGCGGCGTGCAGCACGCGCAGCGCGTCCAGCGTCTCCTCGAACGGCCGCGGGTCGTACGTCGTCCACCAGTCCCGCTCGAGGAGCCGGACGTGCCGGGCGGTGGTGGCGCCGAGCTCGACGGTGCCGATGACGTCCCGGGGGCCGGCGTCGAACCGCGCCACGAGGTCGGGCCAGTCGACGACCCCCTCGCCGAGGGCGCAGCGCACGAACCGCCAGCCCGACGGCGTCGGGTGGACGACGTAGTCCTTGAGCTGCACGTGCACGAGGAACGGCAGCACCCGCTCGGCGAACGCGGCCGGATGCTCGCCCACCGCGAGGGCGTTGCCGCAGTCCATGACCACGCCGGCCCGGGAGCTGCCGATCCGCTCCAGCAGCGCCACCAGCTCCGCCGAGCAGAGGTCCTGGTGGTTCTCGATCCCGAAGGGGATCTGCAGGTCCTCGGCCACGTCCGCGGCCCGGCGCAGCGGCTTGATCAGGGCCTCGAGGTGGTCCTGCCAGCCCTCGCGGCCGTAGCGGCTGCGGTCGCCCTCGAGGCAGCGGCTGATCGTCGTCCGGACCGCCCGTGCGCCGACCTCGCGCGCGAGTCGCAGGGCCCGCTCGACGTGGGCGCCGATCTCCGCCGGGTCCTCGCTCCACGGGCAGTCGAGCACGAGCTCGAGGCCGGAGCTGCGCAGCCGTTCGACGAGGTCTTCCCGTGCCCCGGGGTCCAGGCCGTCGAGCACGGTCGTGGAGTGCTCCACCGAGCGCAGCCCGCGCTCCTCGGCGAGCGCGATCAGCCCCGTCAGGGTCATCGGGTCGTGCCCGCTGCCCGCCGCGGAGTGCGCCGGGGTGAAGCTCCACGCGCAGAGGCCGAACTCCATCGCTTCGCCCATCCCACCTGGTCCGATGCCGCGTCGCGCGGCTGGCATGATCCGCAGTGATCCAGCTCACGGCGACCGTATCCCGAGGAGACGTCCCGATGACCAGCGCGCACGCCGAGCCGACGATCGCGGAGCTGTTCTCCCTGCGCGGGCGGGTCGCGCTCGTCACCGGCGGCGCCACGGGCCTGGGGCTGTCGATCGCGCAGGCTCTCGCCGAGGCCGGGGCGACGACGGTGCTGGCCAGCCGGAACGAGGACTCCTGCCGGGAGAGCGCGCAGGCGATCGCCGAGCGCTGGGACACCGTGTCGGTGGGCGCGCGCATCGACGTGACCGACGAGCAGAGCGTGGCGGCGGCGTTCGACCGGGTCGTCGAGCGGTTCGGAGCGGTCGACGTCCTGGTCAACTGCGCGGGCATCAACGTGCGCAACGCGATCGAGGAGGTCTCGCTCGACGACTTCGACACCGTGCTCGACGTCAACCTGCGCGGGTCGTGGCTGTGCTGCCGGGCCGCGGCACGGGTGATGCGCCCCGCCGGTCGCGGATCGGTGATCAACCTGGGCTCGGCGCTGAGCCAGGTCGGCATCCCCGGGCGCACGCCGTACTGCTCGGCGAAGGCGGGCGTGCTCGGCCTCACCCGGGCGGCGGCGCTGGAGTGGGCGGGCACGGGGTTGCGGTGCAACGCGATCTGCCCGGGGCCGTTCCTCACGGAGATGAACCAGCCGCTGCTCGCCGAGCCGGAGCGGGCGCAGGCCGTGGTCGGCCGCACGGCGCTCAACCGGTGGGGCGAGCTGCACGAGATCCGGGGCGCAGCCCTGTTCCTGGCCAGCGACGCCTCCAGCTACGTCACCGGCACGGAGATCTACGTCGACGGCGGCTGGACCGCGCAGTAGGTGCCCCGGTGGGCGGCCGTGGCCGCCCACCGGGGCAGCGGCCTACGTCCGGGCCAGCGACGAGGCCCCGGAGCGGCGGCGGGACAGCGCGTCGATGGTGGCGGCCAGGATGAGGACGCCGCCGGTGACGAGGAAGGTGATGCCGGCCGGCAGGCCGAGCAGCCCCAGCCCGTTGGTGATCATCGAGATCAGCAGAGCGCCGATCACGGCCTGGACCAGCCGGCCCCGGCCGCCGAAGAGGCTCACCCCGCCGACCACGGCGGCCGCGACACCCGACAGCACGATGTCGCGGCCCGCGGACGGCTCGACCGTGCCGGTCTGGCTCGCGGAGAACAGCCCGGAGACGACGGCGAGCGTGGAGCAGAGGATGAACGCCGACATCCGCAGCCGCGCGACGTTGATGCCACCGCGCCGGGCCGCCTCGGGGTTGCCGCCCACCGCGTAGATGTGCAGGCCCCAGCGGGTGCGGTCGAGCGCGGACGTGCCGATCCAGAGGATCGCCAGCGCGATCGGGACGACGATCGGGACGCCCCTGATCTCCACGATGCTGGTGGACCGGTTCTGGCTGAGCAGGAAGACCAGGAAGCCGCCGCCGATCACCCACGCGCCCACCCGAGCGGCCAGCAGGCTCATCGGCCGGACCGGCATGCCCGCGCGGTGGCGCCGCGCGCGGTCGTAGAGCTGGGTCCCGGCCGAGACCGCGACGACCACGGCGAGCATGAGCCAGCCGGCCCAGATCGGCATCGACGAGTTCATGATCGCGACGACCTGGGGCACCTCGATCCGGTAGAGGCCGCCGTCGCCGAGCAGGACCAGGTTCAGCCCCTGGAATCCCAGGAACAGACCGAGGGTGACGACGAAGGACGGGATCCCCACCTTGGCCACGAAGTAGCCGATGAACGTGCCGATCACCATGCCGGCGAGCAGCGCCACGACCAGGGCGAGCACCCAGTTCCAGTCCTGCTTGTTGACCAGCAGCACGAAGATCGCCATGCCGACGCCGGAGGTGACACCGGCCGACAGGTCGATCTCGGCGATGAGGATGACGAAGGTCAGCGCGATCGCCAGCATCATCAGCGCGGCCGTCTGGGTCAGCAGGTTCGCGATGTTGAGCCGGGTCAGGAAGAAGGGGCTCAGCGAGCCGAACAGGATGGCCAGCACGATCACGCCGGCGAGCGCCGGCAGCATCCCCATGTCGCCGCCGCGGACGCGCTGGATGTAGTTGTTCACCTGGTCACGGACGGTGCCCTCGTGACCGGTGGCGATCGTGCTCGGTTCGCCGATGGCGGCGGTCTCGGCCGCGGTGTTGGTCGAGGGGTTCGACGACTGCTCGGTGGACCGTTCCGGCGTGGTGGTCACGACAGGACCTCCTCGAGGGGCGTGTGGTCGGTCCGGACCCCGGTGATGTAGCTGACGACCTCGTTGTAGTTGGTCGCGCCCGCGTTGAGCTGGGCGACCATGTTGCCGAGGTAGAGCACGTTGATGTAGTCCGCGACCTCGAAGACGTCGGCGAGGTTGTGGCTGATGATGATCACTCCCACGCCGGCGGCGGCGAGGCGTCGGACCAGCGCGAGCACCTGCTCGGTCTGCGCGACACCGAGGGCGGCGGTCGGCTCGTCCAGGATCACGAGCTTCGCCTTCTGCAGCACCGCGCGGGCGATCGCGACCGTCTGGCGCTGGCCACCGGACAGCGACGAGACCTTCTGCCGGACGGACTTCATCGTCCGCACCGACAGCGACTGCAGCGTCGCCGCCGCCTTCTTCTCCATCTCGGGGGTGTCCAGCATCCCGAGGTGCACGTCCTCGCGGCCGAGGAACATGTTCTGCACGATGTCGAGGTTCTCGCAGAGGGCGAGGTCCTGGTAGACGACCTCGATGCCGAGCGCCGCGGCCTCGCGCGGCGTGCCCAGGGTCACCGCCTCGCCCTCGAAGAGGATGTCGCCGGAGTCGTACGGCTGGGCGCCGGACAGGCCTTTGATCAGGGTGGACTTGCCGGCGCCGTTGTCGCCGACCAGTGCCGTGACCTTGCCGGCCTCGACCTTCATGTTCACCCCCTTGAGCACCTCGACGGGGCCGAAGCTCTTGCGGATGTCACGGAGTTCGATGATCGGTACGGCCACGGGAAGGTCCTCACCTGTGCAACCGGGGGGCTGCCTGCCGGCAGCGCTGTTGATCGTTGCTGGACGGGACGGGTGGACGCCGACCGCGAGGCGCGGCCGGCGTCCACCCTGGGCGTCCGGTGGTGCTACTTGATGCCCTTCTGCGTGCAGATGGCGGCGACGTCGCCCTTGCAGACGTCGGCGACGTTGGCGTTCCCGTCGTCGAACACCTGCTGCATGTTGTCGGCGTTGACGACGATCGGCGTCTCGGCGATGAACGGCGTGCCGTCGTCGGTCTTCTTGTCGACGCTCGGCTTCTCGCCGTTCAGCAGCTGGATGGCGAGGTCGGAGGCGGCCTTCGCCTCGAGCTGGAACGGCTTGTAGACCGTGCCGGCCTGCTTGCCGAGCAGGATGTTCTGCAGGGCGGCGGGGCTGGCGTCCTGGCCGCTGACCGGGACCGTCTTGCCGTTCTTGTCCAGCACCGAGATGACGCTCGCGGCGTTGGTGTCGTTGGCCGCCCAGACGGCGTCGATGTTGCCGCCGAGGGCGGTGTAGGCCTGCTCGAAGAACGTGCCGGCCTTGGCGCCGTCCCAGGTGCCCTGGGTCTCGAACGCCGGCTTGATCCCCGCGGCGGACATGACGCTGTCGGCGCCGTCGTGGAACTGCTTGGCGTTGCCGTCGGTCGGGTCGCCACCGACGTAGACGACCTGCGCCGTCGCCGGGTCCTTGCCGCCGGCCTTGAGCCCGTCGACGATCATCTGGCCCTCGAGCTCACCGACGTGGAAGTTGTCGAAGGAGACGTAGTAGTCCGCACCCTGGATCGGGCGGTCGTAGGCGATCACCGGGATCCCCTGCGACTTGGCCTTCTCCGTCACCTGGACGCCGGCGTTGTTGTAGTCGACGAGGAGCATGACGCCGCAGCCCTTGGTGAGCTGCTGCTGCGCGATCGTCGAGTACTTGCTGGTGTCGCCCTGCGCGTTCTGGATGTCGGTGGTGAAGCCCGCGTCCTTGAACGCCTTCTCCAGGGCGGGGCGGTCACCGTTCTCCCACCGGTTGGAGGAGGCGGCGTCGGGCAGGATCACACAGGCGCGCTTCTCGGCGCCCCCACTGCTCCCCGAGGCGGAGTTGCCACCCCCACCGCTGTTCGAACACGCCGCCAGGGCGAGAACGCTCACCGCCGCCAGCGTGGCGAGTCCGGAGTTCCTCAGGTTCACGACAAAACCTCAGCCTTCTCAGAGGAGGGTGCGAAGTCCGCTTCGCGAGATCGTGGAACGTGCGCTGCGTCACAGTAGGGCAGCGAGAGGCCTCGTTAGTAACGATGGCATAACGAGATTCCGTGAGTTGGTGTCGCTTTTCGAAATTGCGGGCAGACCTGCAAGTTCGCAACAAGAACCCGGCCCGGTCGTCACCCGATCAGGCGGCGGCGACGGCCTCGGTGAGCAAAGGCCCGGTGAGCTCGACCTGCCACTCGCGTGCCCCGCCGGCGCGCAGCGTCTCGGCGACGGTCTCGGCCGTGCGCGGCTCCGGCGGGCTCCACATGAGCCGGCGGACCAGGTCGGGGGAGAGCAGGTTCTCCACCGGGACGTTCCACTGCTGCGACAGCGTCGCCAGACCCGCGCGCGCCTGCTGCAGCCGGGTCGCGGCGGCCGGGTCGCGGTCGGCCCAGCGGTTGACCGGCGGCGGCCCGTCGCCCGGGCGGCTCTGCGGCGGCAGGTCCGACTCCGGCAGCTCGCGGCCGCGGGCGATCGCGCCGTACCAGGTACCGACCAGCTTGCGGTTGGCGCGGCCGCGGAAGACCGGCAGCTCCAGCAGAGCCGCCTCGGTGCGCGGATCGGCCTGCACGGCCGAGACCATCGCCGAGTCGGGCAGCACCCGGCCCGGGGCGATGTCGCGACGGCGGGCGAGGTCGTCGCGGGCCTGCCACAGCGAGCGCAGCACGCCGAGCTGGCGGCGGGTGCGCAACCCGTGCACGCCGGAGGTCCGCCGCCACGGGTCCTGCTTGGGCGCCGGCGGCCCGGCGGCGAGGATCGCGTCGAACTCCTGCCGCGCCCACTCGCTCTTGCCCTGCTCCTCGAGGATCGCGGCGAGCGCGTCCCGCAGGTCGACCAGCACCTCGACGTCGAGGGCGGCGTAGACCAGCCACTCCTCGGGCAGCGGCCGGGTGCTCCAGTCCGCGGCGGAGTGGCCCTTGACCAGCGAGTAGCCCAGCAGCGACTCGACCACCGCGGCGAGCCCGACGCGGGGGAGACCGGCCAGCCGCGCGGCCAGCTCGGTGTCGAAGATCCGCTTGGGCACCAGCCCGATCTCGGCCAGGCAGGGGAGGTCCTGGTTGGCCGCGTGCAGCACCCACTCCTCGTCGACGATCGAGGCCTGGACGACGGAGAGGTCGGGCAGCGGGACGGGGTCGATGAGCCCGGTGCCCGAGCCGTTGCGGCGCAGCTGCACGAGGTAGGCCCGCTGGCCGTAGCGGTAGCCGGAGGCGCGCTCGGCGTCGACCGCGACCGGGCCGCTGCCCGACCCGAGGGCCTCGGCGTACTCGACCAGCCGGGTCGAGGTGTCGATGACCGGCGGCAGCCCGTCGCGCGGAGCCAGCAGGGGGACGGCGGTGGGCGCCTCGTCGTCCGGCGCCGGCGTGGCCGGATCTCCCAAGGGCGCGGTGCTCAGTTCCCGTCCACCTTCTCGCAGTCTCGTGGCCGTGCAGCAGGCGCGGCCGCCCTGCGATGTTAGGTGGTCTCGCCGTTCGCGCGGCCGGAGGGACCCAGAAGGTGGACACCGGGCGGCGGCAGCCCGGCCGCGGTGCCCAGCACCTCGAGGAAGGCCGTGAGGTGCCGGTCGAGCGCGGCGTTGTCCTCGGCGGTCCACGACGCGCGCAGCTCGACCTCGACCGAGTGCTCGGGTCCGGCCAGGTCGCCGAAGCGGGTGGACGCCGTCCGGGTGACCGTGCCGCCGACCGCGTGGGAGCCGGCGCCGGCGTCGGCGAGGGCGTCGGTGAGCCAGCTCCAGGCGACCTCGGAGAACATGGCGTCGTCGACCAGCGTCTCGTCGGTGACGGCCGAGATGTAGGCGACGCAGCGGGTGGTGCCGTCCCAGGCCTGGTGGCCGTTCGGGTCGAACAGCACGATGAACCGGCCGTTGGCGACCTCGACCTCGTCGTCCCCGTCGGGCTCGAAGACCTGCGCGCCGAGGGCGTGCGCCCATGGCGCGAGACGCTGCGGCGCCGGGATCGTCTCGAGGACGATCTCGGGGCGGGCGCGGACGGTCGCGATCGCGTCGAGGGCGGTCCGGAACGCAGCGGGCGGCTCCTCGCCGGCCGCAGCTCCGCTGCCGGCCAGGCTGTGCGGCTCCACGCCTTCGGAGGGTAGGGCCGAAACGGCCGCTGTGGGGCCGCCACGCCGCGCACGGCCTGCCCGTTCCCGTCCGTAATCCCCTGGTCGCGAAGGGTGGCCGGAACGTTCTGGGAGGATGGGCGGACGTGAGCACCGCCGCCGACTCCCGTCTCGTCCGCGCCGCCCGGGGACTCCCCGTGGACCGCACCCCTGTGTGGTTCATGCGCCAGGCCGGCCGGTCGCTGCCCGAGTACCGCGCGCTGCGGGCCGGGACCGCGATGCTCGAGGCCTGCCAGGACCCGGACCTGGTCACCGAGATCACCCTGCAGCCGGTGCGCCGGCACGGCGTGGACGCGGCGATCCTGTTCTCCGACATCGTGCTGCCGCTGGTGGTGGCGGGCGTCGACATCGAGATCAAGCCGGGTGTGGGCCCGGTCGTGGCCGATCCGGTGCGTTCGGTCGCCGACGTCGACGCGCTGCCGCCGCTGGAGCCGGAGCGGCTGGTGTTCTTGCAGACCGCCGTCCGCCAGCTGGTCGCCGAGCTCGGGCCGACGCCGCTGATCGGCTTCGCCGGTGCGCCGTTCACGCTGGCCACCTACCTGATCGAGGGGGGTCCGTCGAAGGAGCACGCGCGCACCAAGGCGTTCATGTACGCCGAGCCCGAGGCGTGGTCGCGGCTCCTGGACCGGCTGGCCGTCTCCGCGGCGACCTTCCTGCGCGCCCAGGTCGACGCCGGCGCGGTCGCCGTGCAGCTGTTCGACTCGTGGGCCGGCGTGCTGTCGGCCGCGGACTACGCCGAGCGGGTGCTGCCGCACTCGCGCGCGGTCTTCGACGGGCTGGGGGAGCGCGACGTCCCCCGCATCCACTTCGGGGTCGGCACGGGTGAGCTGCTGCCGCTGATCGGCGACGCCGGGGCCGACGTCGTCGGGGTCGATTGGCGGGTGCCGCTGGACGAGGCCGCCCGCCGGGTCGGGCCCGGCTACTCGCTGCAGGGCAACCTCGACCCGGCCGTGCTGCTCGCCGACCGGGAGACCGTGGACCGCGAGGTGCGCCGGGTCGTCGAGCAGGGCCGCGCCGCCCGTGGGCACGTGTTCAACCTGGGCCACGGCGTCCTGCCGGACACCGATCCGGGGATGCTGACCCACGTCGTCGAGCTGGTCCACGAGCTGTCCGCGCGATGAGGATCGCGATCGTCGGGGCCGGGATCACCGGTCTGGCCGCCGCGTACGAGTGGCGGCGGCGCCGTCCGGACGACGAGATCGTCGTCCTCGAGGCCGGCGACCGGATCGGCGGCAAGCTGCGCCGCATCCGGCTCGCCGGGCACTGGTACGACACCGGCCCCGAGGCCATGCTCGCGCGGGTTCCCGAGGCGGTGCGCCTGGTCGAGCAGCTCGGGCTGGCCGATCAGCTCGTCGCGCCGGCGACGACGCAGGCCTCCGTCGTCCTGCCCGACGGGCGGCACCCGCTGCCGGCCGGGACCGTGCTCGGCGTGCCCGCCTCGGCCGACGACCTCGAGGGATTCCTGTCGCCGGACGGCGTCGCGCGGGTGCGTGCCGAGTCCGACCTGCCCCCGGTGACGCTCGAGGGCGACGTCGGCGTCGGGGTGCTGCTGCGCGAGCGGCTCGGCGACGAGGTGGTCGACCGGCTGGTCGAGCCGCTGCTCGGCGGCGTCTACGCCGGGCGCGCCGACGAGCTGTCGCTGGCCGCGACCATGCCGGCGCTGGCCGGTCAGCTGCCGCGCGCCGGGTCGGTGCTGGCCGCCGCGGCCGCCGCCCGTGACGCCGGCGCCCGCAGCCGCGGCGACGCCGACGGGCCGGTGTTCGTGACCGTCTCCGACGGCATCGGTGCGCTGCCCGAGGCGCTGGTCGCCGCCGCTCGCGCCGACGTGCGGCTCGGCAACCCGGTGCACGGGCTGCGGCGGATCGAGGGCGGGTTCGAGCTCTCGATCGGCCCGGCCGCCCGGCCGGAGACCCTGACCGCCGATGCGGTGCTGGTCACCGCACCCGCGCAGAAGTCGGCCCGGCTGCTGTCGGCGGTCGTGCCGGAGGCGGTCGAGCCGCTGAGCGCTATCCCGTACGCGTCGATGGCCGTCGTCGCGATGGCCTTCCCCCCGCAGCAGGTCGCGGCCGGATCGGGGCTGCTCGTCCCTCCGGTCACCGGCCGGCTGGTCAAGGGGGTCACCGTCTCGTCGGCCAAGTGGCCGCATCTCGGCGAGGGTCTGCTGGTGCGCGCGTCGGTCGGCCGGTTCCGCGACGAGGCCCAGCTCCAGCGGGACGACGACGACCTCACCGCCGCCGTCGTCGCCGACGTCGCCGACCTGCTGCAGCTCGACCGGCCCGAACCGGTGCAGACGGCGCTGCAGCGCTGGGGCGGTGGCCTGCCGCAGTACCAGGTCGGGCACCCCGCGCGGGTCGCCGCGATCCGGGCCGCGGTCGCCGAGGTGCCGGGGCTGGCGATCGCCGGCGCCGCGTTCGAGGGGGTCGGCGTCCCCGCCTGCATCAGCGACGCGCACCGCGCCGTCGACGCGCTCCTGTGAACGTGGCGGGAGACACCGTCGCGACCGGGCATCCTGGGAAGGCCGACGCCGTTGAGTCCGGGGTGATCCACCAGCACGACCTCGACAAGAAGAAGCTCATCCCCGACCGACCTGTCCGGTGCCTGCGGCACAGCGTCTGGATGGCCGTCTGCGACGACTGCCGCCGAGCCCGGGCCGACCTGGTCAGCGGCGCACGGAAGGCCCGCTGACCCTCGTCGCCAGCTCTGTCCGGTTGGCCAGCCCGAGCTTGGCCAGGATGTTGCGCACGTGGCTCTCGACCGTGCGCTCCGAGAGGACCAGCCGCTCGGCGATCTGCCGGTTGGACAGCGCCTGGGCGACGAGCGCGGCGATCTCCCGCTCCCGATCGGTGAGCGGGTCCGCCGCGCGGGCCGCCCGGCCCGCCCGCTCCACCAGCACGGCCGCCCGCCGTTCGGGCCCGGGCATGCCCAGCCGGTGCGCCTCGGTCCGGGCGGCCGATGCCAGCTCGCGGACCCGCGGCAGGTCGACGGCCCGCCCGCGCCCGAGGAGCGCCCCCGCCAGCCCGACGCGGTCGTTGACCACGGCGGGGAGGGCTCCCGTGCGGCTGTCGGAGGCCAGCGCCTCCTCGAACCGCGCCACCGCCTCGTCCCACTCCTCCCGGACGACGGCGAGCCGCCCCCGCAGGGCGTCCGGCGACCCGGAGCAGTAGACCCCGGCGCCCCCGGCCGCGATCGTCGGCATGCCGGCGAGGACCGCCGCCAGATCTCGCGCCGCCCCGGCGTCCCCGAACTGCTCGACTAGGGGGACGAGGCTCTCGGCCACGCCGGCCGCCTCGACGAAGTCGCGTTCGGCCATCCGCGGCCGCAGCTGCGCGTAGCGCGCCGCCGCCTCCTCGCGCCGCCCGCTCACGAGGGAGACCGCCGCCCGGCTGGTCAGGACGATCGGAGTGTCACCCGCGGTCTCGAGGAGCCGCGGCGCGAAGCGCTCGACGTCCAGCTCCACACCGGTGACCAGCGCGTGCTGGTACAGGAACGCGGCCGACATGCCCGCTGCCGAGATGTCCTGCGCGAGCTCCTCCTCGCCGATGACCCGCGCCTCGTCGTTGAGCGCCATCGCCTCGTCGAACCGGCCGTACAGCGCCGCGACCGACGCCCGCAGCCGCAGGTCGTGCCACCGGACCAGCGGCAGCCGGGTGCGCCGGGCCAGCGCGGTGACCCGGGCCAGCTCGTCCTCCACGATCGCGCCGTCGCCGACCTCCAACGCCGCGTCGATCCGCCACTTGGCGCCCCACAGCTCGACCAGGGGCTGCCCCGTCGTCGCGGCGTGCTCGATCGCCAGCAGCCCGAGCCGCATCCGCTCCTGCCGGTCGAGGGCGGCGGGGCTGGCCTTCATGCGGGCGCGGACGGCATCGAGCACCGCCTCCGGGTCCCCGCTGCGCTCGGCCAGCGCGAGGGCCTCGGCGGAGTGGGCCGCGGCGGCGCCGATCCGTCCGGCGTCGGCGAGCACCGAGGCCGACTGGGCGAGCAGCCGGGCGCGCAGCGCCGGGGGTAGCGAGGGGACCGCGAGCGCCCGTTCGCACATGCGCATCACCGCCGGGGGGAAGCCGGGGGCGGCGATGTCGTGGACCGTGAGCGCGGCGGGGGCCAGCAGATCGCTCCGGCCGCACGCCGCCGCGGCGTCGGAGGCGGCGGTGGCGTGCACCAGGCTCTCGCCGAACCGCCCGGCCCGGAACTCCGCGGTGGCCAGTTCGAGCAGCAGCTCGGCACGCTCGCCGGGCTCCGTCCCGGCGCGCTCCGCGGCGTCCAGCGCGGTCGCCAGGAACCGGGCGGCCTCGTCGAAGGCCAGGGACCGGGTGGCCGCCGTCGCGGCGCGCCGGGCCCAGGACGCCGCCCGGAGCAGCTCCGGCCCGTCCGAGGCCGCGCGCAGCCAGTGGCCGGCGACCACGCCGGCCCCGGAGTCGTCGTCCCCGGTGAACTGCTCGAGCGCCACGGCCGCGCGGCGGTGCAGCTCCTCGCGCCGGCTGGGGGAGAGGTCGGCGTAGATGGCGTCGCGCACGACCGCGTGGGCGAAACGCCGCCGTCCCGGGAGGTCCGGCACCGCGGTCAGCACGCCGGCCGCCACCGCGGCGTCGAGATCGGCCCCGACCCCGTCCGCCGCGCGGGCGGTGACGGCGGCCAGCCGGCCGGCGTCGACCTCCTCGCCGAGGACGGAGGCGCTGTCGAGCAGGTCCAGGGCGGTGGGCGGCAGCGCGGTGAGCGTCGTCCGGACCAGGTGCCGGAGCTCGGTGCCGCCGTCGTCGGCGCCGTCCGCCGGCGCCCGTGCCACCGCCCGCAGGTAGAGCGGGTTGCCGCCGCTGCGCCGGTGGGCGGCCCGGACCGCGTCGTCCGGGGCCCCGGGCAGGTAGGCGCGGACGTCGTCCTCGGTCAGCGGGGCGAGGGGCAGCGCGCGGGTGGCCGGCCCGCGCAGCAGTTCGGGGAGCACCGCGTCCAGCCGCTCGCCGGCCGGGCCGGACGGGTCGCGGTAGGTGCCGATCACCAGAAGCCGGGAGCGGGGCAGCTCGCCGGCGAGGTGCCGCAGCAGCCGCAGCGACGTCTCGTCGGCCCAGTGCAGGTCCTCCAGGACGACGACCAGCCCGCCGGGTTCGGCGGCGTCGAGCAGCGCCTCGGTGGTGGTGGCGACCAGGGCGAAGCGGGCGGCCTCGAGATCGGCGGCCCCCTCGACGCCCGACAGCGCTCCGTCGACCACCGCCCGGACGGCGGGCAGCGCGCGCATCACCCGGCGCCACGGCCACAGCGGGGGAGCGCCCGGGTCGTCCACGCACCGGCCCCAGGCCACCGCGGGTGTGCCGGCCACCGCCTCTTCCACGGTGCGGGTCTTGCCGATGCCCGCCGGCCCCGAGAGCAGCAGCAGCCCGCCCCGGTCGTCCGCGACCGCGGCGAGGCGCCCCGCGAGCTCCGCGAGCTCGGCCGCGCGTCCGACGAACACGGCGCGCAGTATCCCGGCGGCCGGGTGCCCTGCGTAGCCCGTTTCAGTGGCGCGGTTGCGTGGTTCCACGGATGTCGCGGCCCGTTCGCCGCCGGATCGTTCTCCGCGCCGGGACCGGAACCACCGGTCCCCGAACCGGAGGGAGCACCCCGTGTTCGCCACCGTCCACCCCACCCCGCCGAGCGGCGCGGCACCCGCGGGCGCGATCGAGGTCGCGCACCTCGACGGTTCGGGGAGCACCACGATCGCGTTCTGGCCGGACGAGCAGTCCGCGCCGGCCGGTGAGCGCGTCTACCGCCTGGTCGACCGGACCGACGGCCCCGCCGCCGGCCGCACCCCCCTGTTCGCCCAGGTCGGCTGGGTCAACAGCGCCGGGAACCCGGCCGTGGCCGAGGCCGCCGAGCGCGGCGGCCGGGAGCGGATCGACCCGGCGATCCGCGACGTCGAGGGCCTCGTGGGCGTGCTGGTGTTCCGGTCCGCCGACCATCGCATCGTCGTGGTCGGCACGGCCACCGACCTGGAGACGCACACCGAGGTCAGCGACCGCATCCAGAACACCCCGCTGCTGCCCGGCGAGGACCGCGCCCTGCTGCCGGGCCTCGACCGCGCCGTGCTCGGCCGCGTCGTGCGTGCGGACATCCCGCAGGCGGTGCGGTCGTGACCGCCCCGCTGCTGGCCGCCGGGACGTGGACCGTCTCCGACAGCCGCACGCGGGTCACCTTCTCGGTGGGCAACCTCGGCACGCAGGCGCACGGCTCGGTCGCCTGCAGCTGGGGCGAGCTGCGGCTCGACGCCGAGGGCTGCCCGGCGGCGGTGCGGGCCGAGATGGACCTGAACAGCCTCGACACCGGGATCGCCAGGCGGGACGCCGATCTGCGCAAACCGCGCCTGCTCGACATCGACCGGCACCCCACGATGGTCTGGACGGCGGAGCGGTTCACCCCGCGGGACGACGGCTCGTGGACCGCCGAGGGTGTGCTCTCGGTGCGCGGCACGTCGGCGCCGCTGACCGTGACCGGCGCCGCCGAGACCGACGGCCCCTGGCTGCGGGTCCGCGCCACGGGCGAGCTGGACCGCAGGTCGGTCGGCATCCGGGCGCCGTCGATCCTCATCGGGCGGACCGTCCGGATCGAGGTCGACGCCTGGCTCACCCCTTCCCTGCCGTGACCCGCGTCTCGCCGGTGGCCGCCGGGACGGCCACCGGCGGGAGGGACAATGAGGCCATGAGCGAGCAGCAGAGCGACCAGCGCAGCGTCGGCAAGCGGGCCAACGAGCTCAACGCCTCGATCCGCTACACGATGTGGTCGGTGTTCCGCCTCGCCCGCCCGCTCGCCGACGACGAGCGCCCCGCCGCGGCCGACGAGGTCCAGGCCCTGTTCGACGAGCTCGCCGGCAAGGACGTCGTCGTCCGCGGCACCTACGACGTCTCGGGCCTGCGCGCCGACGCCGACCTGATGGTCTGGTGGCACGCGTCGTCGGCGGAGGCGCTGCAGGAGGCCTACGGCCGGCTGCGCCGCACCGCCCTGGGGCGCCGGCTCGACCCGGTGTGGTCGCAGATGGCGCTGCACCGGCCGGCGGAGTTCAACAAGAGCCACATCCCGGCGTTCCTCGCCGAGGAGGAGCCGCGCCGCTTCGTGTGCGTCTACCCGTTCGTGCGCTCCTACGAGTGGTACCTGCTGCCCGACGAGGAGCGGCGGTTCATGCTCGCCGAGCACGGGAAGATGGCCCGCGACTACCCCGACGTCCGGGCCAACACCGTCGCCGCCTTCGCGCTCGGCGACTACGAGTGGATGCTCGCCTTCGAGGCCGACGAGCTGCACCGCATCGTCGACCTCATGCGCGAGCTGCGCGCCGCGACCGCCCGCCGGCACGTCCGCGAAGAGGTGCCGTTCTACACCGGCGTCCGCAAGCCGGTCGCCGAGCTCGTGGCCGACCTGGCGTAAGTGGAGGCTGAGAGCGCAGAAAACCTGCGCGCTCAGCCTCCGTTGGCGGGCTCGAGGCGGATCGAGAGCGAGTTGATGCAGTAGCGGTCGCCGGTCGGCGTCTGCGGGGCGTCGTCGAAGACGTGGCCGAGGTGGCTGTGGCAGGTGCCGCAGAGCACCTCGGTGCGCACCATCCCGTAGCCGCGGTCCTCGCGCAGGACCACGTTGTCCGACGCCGACGGCTCCCAGAACGACGGCCAGCCGCAGTGCGAGTCGAACTTCGTCTCCGACCGGAACAGCTCGGCCCCGCAGGCCCGGCAGCTGTAGACGCCGACGGTCTTGGTGTCGACGTACTCGCCGGTCCAGGGCCGTTCGGTGCCGGCCTGCCGCAGCACCGCGTACTCCTCCGGCGCGAGCTGGGCCCGCCACTCCTCGTCGGTCTTGGCGACCTTCGGCTGTTGCTCAGCGGATGCGGTCATGACCAAACGGTACGGCGGCCGCGCCACCCGGAGGGTTCCGGGCGACGCGGCCGCCGTGGTGGGTCAGCGGGGGGAGATCAGTGCTTCCCGCCCAGCCAGCCGATCAGCCGCAACCACGTCTCCTGCAGCACCGGGTACAGCGAGAACGACGTGGTCGCCTTCTCCCCGTCGGCCGCCGTCAGGACGACGGGGTAGCTGCCCTGCGGCAGCAGCACCGGGACCGTGAAGGAGATCGTCACCGTGCCGTCCGGGCCGGCGATCGCCGTCCCGACGACGCGGTTGTTCTGCGCCGGCAGGGTGGCCGTGACCGACTTCCCAGGGGTGAACCCGGTGCCGGTCACGGTGACCTTGTCCCCGCGGAACGGCTGCGGGTTCGAGATCGACGCCGACGCCGCCACCTGGGTGCGCAGCCCCACGACCGTCGGGTTGTGGTCGCTGGCCCGGTAGGGGTACGGGGCGTACAGCGACTCGGCGCCGTCGTACTCGTAGGCGAAGGACTCGACCGCGTTGATGTCCCAGATCGTGTGGCCGGTGATCTTGGGGTACATCGACGACGTGGCGAACACGTGGTCCAGCGAGCCCGAGCCGCCGTCGAACACGTAGCTGTACTCACCCGGCGTCCAGACCTCCTGGAAGCCGGCGTCGCGCAGCACGTCGAGCGGCGGCTCGTAGCGGTAGGAGTTGAAGTCACCGGTCAGCAGGACGTCGGGGTCGCCGGACTCCTGGGCGACAGTGGCCGCGAAGTCGCGCAGCACCGTCGCCTGCGCCACCCGGGCGCCGTTGCAGTTGCCCGCGCCGCCGACCGAGGGGTCGTCGTTGCCGGTGCCGCAGGAGCTGCCCTTGGACTTCAGGTGGTTGGCGATCACCGAGAAGACCTCGTCACCGGCGCGGAAGGTCTGCGCGATCGGCGTCCGGGCGTTGCTGAAGGCGGCGAGCTGCGCGTCGGACGGGATGCGCGGGCCGCCCACCGTGGTCACCCGGTCGGTGCGGTAGATGATCGCGTTGGTGATCACGTCGGTGTCCTCGTGGGCGCGCACGTAGTCCCAGTCGTGCCCGTCCGCGTTCTCGAGGGCCGCGATCAGCGTCTCCACCGCCCGGTAGGGCGTGTCCGGGGTGAGGACGGCGGAGTTCTCGATCTCGTGCAGCGTGATCACGTCCGCGTCCAGCTCCACCAGCGCGTTGACGATCTTCGTCTGCTGCTGGGCGAGCTCGGCGGCGTTGGTCGCGCCGCGGGCGTCGTCGCCGAACTCCGACGGGAAGTCGACGAAGTAGTTCAGCACGTTGAAGTCGGCGATGCGCAGGTCGCCGCCGACCGCCTGGGGGGCCTCCGGCCGCGGGTTGGTCGCCGCGAACGTGGTCCCCTCGGCGGTGCCGTCGGCCGGCTCGAGCAGCCAGGAGTCGAAGCCGTAGCTGAGGACGACGGGCTCCAGGTGAGCCGTGTCGCCGACCCGCACCGGGTCGTCGACGGTCAGGAACGGCGGGTTGCTGGACACGTTGGCCGTCGAGCCGTCGTCGAACAGGATCGAGCGCGCGGCGTTCGCGGCGACCTGCGCGGTGGCCTCCGGGCCCGGCGCGACCTCCTCGGTCGGCGTGATCAGCCGGCCGCCCTGGGCGAGCTGGATCTCGCCGTAGCGGTTGAGGTCGTAGACCTCGGTGACGGTGAGGTCCTCGGCGGGCGCGACCAGCATGCCCTCGAGCGCCTCGCGGTCGGCGTCCGACGACGGCAGCGGCAGCGTCGTGGCGGCGGGGAGCCCGGGGTGGCCGCAGGTCACGGCCGTAGGGGAGCCCAGCTCGGTCAGGCCGTTGTACTCGGTGACCTTGCCGCGGACGACGACCGCGTCACCGGGCACCAGCGCCGGCAGGGTGCCGCCGAACACGAAGATGCCGTCGGAGGTGGCGGTGTTCTGGTCGCCGCCGTCCTGGACGAACACGCCGCCGAAGCCGCCCTCCTGCAGGTCGCCGACGACGGTGCCGGCCACGGTCACCGTCGAGCCGGCCACCGGGCTGGTGGCGCCGGGACCCTGCACCGAGCCGATGGAGACCGGCGTCGTGTCGCAGGTCAGCGGGCCGGGATCGGTGCCGCCGTCGGGGGGCGTCGGCGTCCCGGTGTTCTGCGGGCCCGGAGCGCCGGTGGCGAAGTCGGTCGCGTTCTGGTCCAGGTCGCCGCCCGTCCGGGCGATCGACGTGCCGTTGGACGGGGCCGGCGCCGGGCCGGAGCCCTCGTAGGCGTTCGCCGTGGTGCCGAAGCCGACGAAGTCCTTCACGGACGCGGCGCCGAGCCCCCGGTCGGTGAGCTTGGTCGAGTCGGTCGTCAGCGCGACCTTGCCGGCGGTCGCGCTCAGAGCCAGGGTGCCGGTGGCGTCAGGGGCGGGGAGCGCCGGGGCGGCGGTGTTCGCGCCGGCGGCCTCCTGCACGAGGTAGTGGCCGTTGGCCGGGATGCTGCCGCTGAGCGACGTCACGCTCCACGAGGTACCGGTCGCGGAGGCGTACTGCACGGCCCAGCCCGACAGGCTCACCGGCGCGGACGTGGGGTTGTAGAGCTCGATGAAGTCGTTCGCATAGGGGGCGCCGGCGTTGCCGCCGCCGCCGTAGACCTCGCTGATGACGACGTCGGGGGACGGCGCGGCGGAGGCGGCGGGTGCCAGGACCAGCCCGCCCGCGGCGAGGGCGCCGACGGTCAGGCCCAGCACGGCTGGGCGGAGGGGATTGCGATGGGACACGGGTCTCCTCGGCGATGAGCGTGCGAGAGGACCGGAACCAACGGGTTCCGGTCCCGCTCATCCTTGCTCACCTGTGGCCACCCTGTGTGAACGATGAGTGACAAAGTTGCCACTGCTCAGGATCGGTCTGGAGGGTTCCGCATCCGGGCGGCCCGTACGGTGGAGCGGTGGATCCCCTCGCCCGCCCGCTGGACGACGTCTGGTTCACCCGCGACCTGCCGGTGCTCCGGGCGATCGCGCGGCTGGTCGACGCCCCGCAGCACGGCGGCGCGCCCTACCTCGGCCAGGTCGTGCCGGCCAGCGGGCTGCCCAAGCCGGACGTGACGGCCGCGGCCCGGGCGCTGGTCGACTCCGGCTACGTCGAGGCGCTCACCAACTACGCCGGCGAGATCGTCCGGTTCACCGGCATCTCGGCCGAGGCGCGCCGGCTGGCCGGGCTCTGGCCGACGCCGCAGGGGGAGTGGGCGCGCCTGGTCGAGCAGCTCGCCGTCCGGGCGGCGAACGCGCCGACCGACGTGGAGCGGCAGCGCTGGCGGGCGATGGCCGAGGCGGCCGACGCCCTCGGCGAGGACGACGGCGCGCTGCTCATGGCCGCCCTCATCGGCGGCTACGTGCCCCGGCGCCGCTAGCCCCGGGAACGACAACGCCCCGCCCGGCGAACCGGACGGGGGCGTTGCGTTGGTCCAGAAGATCAGAGAGGCGTGACGTTCGCCGCCTGCGGGCCCTTCTGGCCCTGCTCGATGTCGAACGAGATGCGCTGGCCCTCGTCGAGCGAGCGGTACCCGCTGGTCTGGATGGACGAGTAGTGGACGAAGACGTCCGGTCCACCACCGTCAGGGGTGGCGAAGCCGAACCCCTTCTCCGCGTTGAACCACTTCACTGTTCCTTCGGGCATTCCCTGCTCCTTGCTGAGGTGGTGCATCGGGGTCCTGCCATCGCGCAGAGCCTTCCCGACGCCCGGAACCCTAGCCGTTCCTGCCTGCTCGTGACGTCACCGGATTCCCTGGATCTGCTGGGAGCGCGTCACGCGTCGGGTCGGAGCACCTCGTTCCACGGCCGCACCGCCCACTCGGCGACCACCCCGTTGACCACGAACGGGTCGCCGGCGATGAACTCCTCGGCCGCCTCGCGGGTGGTGAAGACGCCGATCGCGTCGCCGTTGCCGGGCTCGCCGAGCGGGCCGGCCAGCAGCAGCACCCCGCGGTCGTGGAACTCCTGCAGCCGCGCGCGGTGACCGGCGATGTTGGCCTGCGCGAGCGGCAGGAAGCCGTCCACGGCGCGGTAGGTCATCAGGTACTTCATGGCCGCCATCCTGGCGGCCCAGGTGCCTGCTAGAGCCGGTGGCCGTCGCGGTCGAAGATCTCCGAGGGCACGTACAGCGGCAGCGCGCCGCCGTCCTGGGGGGTGGCGTAGTCGGGGCCGGCGAACGCGACCGGCGTCGGGCCGGCCGGCAGCGCCAGCGGCGCCGGTCGCCACGACTCGACGGTCACCGTGCCGGGCTCGGCCTCCTCGGCGAGGCGGGCCCGCTCGAGCAGGTACACCAGCCGGGCACGCCGCCAGCGCCGGGCGGCCACGTCCAGGCCCAGCAGGACGGCGACGCACACGCTGATCGCGAACAGGGCGTGGACGACGGCGGTGGCGACGTCCAGCGGCGTCAGCGACGGCCAGCCGATCTGCTCCAGCCGCGCGCCGACCAGCTCGATCATGATGTAGAGCAGCCCGTACACGACGAACGAGATCCGCACGTCCCACCTCCTTCCGGCAGCCGACCTCCCCATAACGACAGGGAGGTGCCCCGGCGAGAGCGGGAAGTGCCCGGAAACGGGGTGCGCTCACCCGACCGGGTGAGGCCGGACGTCTTGCGGTGATCGTGCGGTTTCCTCGCGGCTGCCCTGCGGCCGGCCCCGGAGAGTTCTCGGTGACCGGGACGCACCCGGCGTCCCGACCGAGCAGGAGCACCCACCATGGCCGCCACCGCCACCTTCGCCCCCGTCGCCCGTCCCCGCCTGGAGGCCGCGAACTTCCTCCCCGCCGACGAGAACTGCCACTCCGTGGTCGCCGAGGCCGTGGCCCTGGCCTTCGCCATCCGCTCCGACGCCGCCGCGCAGGGCGTGCACGACCTCGACGTCACCGCGATGCTCCTGGCCCGCTGACGGCTCACTCCGGCACGTTGCCCGCCGGGCCGCCGATCACGAACGGGGTGCTGACCCCGGCGTAGGCCAGGTGCACGATCAGGCCCTGCTCGGCGTGCGGCAGGTTGTGGCAGTGGTCGACCCACACGCCCGGGTTGTCCGCCACGAACGCGATCTCGTAGGTCTCGCCGTCCGCCACGTCCAGCGAGTCCACCCACCACGGGCTGCCCGTGGCCCGGACCCCGTCGCGGGACAGGACGACGGCGTGGTGACCGTGCAGGTGCATCGGGTGCCGTTCGCCGCTGGCGTTGACGATCCGCACGAGGACGACGTCGCCCTCCCTGACCACGAACATCGGGACGTCCGGGTAGGCGTGCCCGTTGACCGTCCACCACAGCCCGGGGCGCCCGTCGAGGAAGCCGGGACGGCGCCCGATGTCGTAGTCGAACCGCCGGTCCGGTGCGTCCGGGTCGAACCCGAGTGCCGCCGGGGCGCCGTAGGACAGCAGGTCGAGCGCCTGCGCCGGCCGGGCCACCACCGCCGGCGCCCGGCCCGAGGAGCTCAGGACGATCCCGGTCCGCCCGCCGAGGTGCACGCGCAGCGGCGACCCGTCGTCCGGCAGGGTCACCAGCACGTCCGCCCGCCCGCCGGCCGGGACGAGCAGCGCGCGGTCGGAGACCTGGCCCGGCTCGTGCACGTCGGTGCCGTCGACCGCCGCCACCTGGTACCGGCCGCCGCCGACCCAGACCCACATCGGGCCGTTGTCGGTGTCGATCACCCGTACCCGGACCGTGCTCCCCGGCACCGCCGGCACGAGCACGTCGCCCTCCCGCCCGTTCACCGTCGCGACCCCGCCGTAGTGGTGCACCAGCGCCAGGACGTCGGCGGCCGGATCGGCGACGGGCGCCGGGTCGACGACCAGGGCGCCGAGCAGCCCGCCGGCGACCTGCTCGGCAGAGCGCTGGTGCGAGTGGTACCAGTACGTGCCCGCGCGGTCGGCCACGAAGCGGTACACGTACTCCGCTCCCGGGGCGACGGCGTCCTGGGTGACGCCGGCGACGCCGTCCTCGGCTCCCGGAACGTCGACGCCGTGCCAGTGGATCGTGACGCCGTCCGGCACCGAGATGTTGACCAGCCGGACCTCCACCAGGTCGCCGACGGTCGCCCGGATCGTCGGCCCGGGAGAGCTCCCGTTCAGGGTGTAGCCGGCGACCGTGCGACCCGAGGCGAGCCGGAACCGCTCCTGCCGGGCGATCAGCGTCACCGAGACGTCCGCCGGCCGGTCGGGGTCGGCGGTGAGGGTGCGCAGGTCGATCCCGCCGTCCCCGTGCGCATGGCTCTCGGCAGCGCCCCCGCCGGTGTCCACGTACCCCATGTCCATCACCGAGTAGGTGCCCGGCAGGAGGCTGTCCTGCCAGAACCACCCGAGCGGGCCGAGGACGGCGAGCGCGGCGCCGGCCGAGAGCAGGACCCGCAGGCGCCGGCGCACGGTCAGACCGGCGTGTCCGCCGTCGCCGGGGCGACGTCCTCGGCCGCCGGCCGGCGCACCCGCGCGCGGCGAGCGGTGATCAGCGCCGCGGTGAACAGCAGCAGCGCGTTGATGCCGTGCACGGCGCCCAGCGCGGGCACGTCCGCGAGCGAGTAGCCGAGCATCACCTGGACGACGACGAACCCCAGCACGGCCAGCGCCCACGGGATCCCGCGGGGGACGCGGGCGAAGAACGACGCGATCAGCAGCAGCAGGGCCAGCACCGGGACGACGATCCCGCCGTTGATCCCGTGCACGATGAGGCCCACGACCTCGGGGAACGGGTCGCTGTCCCCCTCGACCACAGCGCTGTCGAGCACGCCGCCGCCGTCGACCCAGTGCACGAGACCGGCGACCCCCAGCGCCAGGGCGCCCGCCTGGACGACCACCTCCAGCGCGATCAGGTAGGCCAGGACCCGGTAGGTGGTTCTCATGGGTGCTCCTTCCGAAGGACGGACCGTGCGACCAGGAGGGGGAAGACGGGCAGCGTCAGCCAGCCGGCGGCGCCGAGGGCGAACCCGGGAGCCCAGAGGGCCCACCGGGCGGGGCCGGGGACCAGCAGGCCGGCCGCGACGAGGGCCGCCCCGACCGGGAGCGACGTCCCGAGCAGGACGCCGGCCCGCGTGGCCGGGCGGGGCAGCAGGCCCGTGCGGTGGCCGACGAGGCTCGTGCCGAGCAGCCAGAGGTAGAGGACGACGATCGCGCCCACGACGACGCCGACCTGGACCTCGAAGGCGAGCAGACCGAGGACCAGCGCCAGCTGCGCCAGCACGATCACGGCCATGGCCACGGCGCCGGCGGCGCTCAGCGCCCGGGCCCACCGCGTGGCCGGCAACCGCCGGCCGAGGGCGAGCGCCACCGGGATCAGCGCGGCGAACTGCGGCACCATGAGCCAGTCGTCGGCCGGTCCGAGCCAGGACGCCGCGTTCGAGGCGCCGGAGAACGGCTCGGCGAGGGCGAACAACAGCACGAGCAGCACGTTCGCCGCGACGCCGGTTGCGCCGCTGAGCAGAGCGGCCGCTCGCGCCCGGCTGTCAGCGGTGGCCCCCCGGAACGGGGCGGTGGTCGTCGTGCTCATGCGGGCAGCGTCGGGGCGGCGCCGTCCCGCCGTCACGGGACGATGTCCCGCGGGAGCCCGGGATTCTCAGGAGCGGCCGGGGACCCCGCCCAGCCCGGCGTCCCGCGCCCGGATGATGGCCGCCGTCCGGTCGACCACCTGCAGCTTGGAGATGATGTTGGAGACGTGGTTGCGCACGGTCTTGCCCGACAGCGCCAGCCGGCGGGCGACCGCCGGGTTGTCGAGGCCCCGGGCCAGCAGGTCGAGCACCTCGTGCTCCCGCTCGGTCAGCTGCGGGAACGGTCCGGTCGTCGCGGCCCGGGTGAAGTGCCGGAGCATCCGCTCGGCCACGCCCTGGCCGAACAGGACCTCGCCCCTCGCGACGGCCCGGACCGCAGCCACCACCTCGTCGGGGCCGGCGCCCTTGACGGTGTAGCCGGCGGCGCCGGCCCGCAGCGCGGCGAACACGCTCTCCGCGTCGTCGGACATGGTCAGGACCAGCACCCGGGTGGGCAGCCCCGCTTCGCGCAGCCGCGCGGTCGCCCACAACCCGTCGCCGTCGGGCATCGCGATGTCCAGGACGGCGACCTCCGGGACCTCGGCGGTGGCCGCCTCGACCGCCGCCCGGCCGGTGCCGGCCACCGCGACGACCCGCACGTCGGTCTCGGCCTCCAGGACGGTCCTCAACCCCTCGGCGAAGACCGGGTGGTCGTCGGCCAGCACGACCCGGATCACGCCGGGGCTCCGAGGGGCAGGAGGGCGTGCACCGACGTGCCGGCCCCGTCCGGGCTGCTGACCTCGCACGTGCCCCCGATCTCCGCGGCGCGCTCGCTCATCGACCGCAGGCCCACGCCCGGCCGCCGGACGCCGGGCAGGCCGCTGCCGTCGTCGACGACGCCGACCTCGACCCGGTCCTCGTCCACGGTGACGGTGACCGTGCAGCGGGAGCCGCCGCTGTGCCGGGCCGCGTTGGTCATCGCCTCGACCGCGATCCGGTAGGCCGCCGTCTCCACCCCGGCCGGCAGGACCGGCCGGTCCGCCGGCCCGGTCACCGCGATCTCCAGGTCGCCGGACAGCGCGGCCGCCCGGGCGGTCAGCGCGCCGACGAGGCCCAGCTCGTCGAGCGCCGGCGGTCGCAGGGTGTCCACCACCCGCCGCACGTCGGCGATGCTGTTCTGCACCTCGCCGCTGATCTGCCCGAGCAGGGCGCGCGCCGGTCCCTGCGGCACCTGGCGCTCGGCCAGGCCCGTCTTCAGGGCGATGGCGGCCAGCGACGGTCCGATCCCGTCGTGCAGCTCGCGGCGCAGCCGCCGGCGCTCGTCCTCCCGCGACGCCACGATCGCGGTGCGCGACCGGAGCACCTCCTCGTGCAGCCGCACCGCCAGCACCGCCGGTCCCACCTGCGCGGCGAGCGAGCGCAGCAGCGCCAGGTCGACCGGGTCGAGGGGATCCTCGGGTCCGCGACCGGAGACCCGCAGCCGGCCGACGGTCTCACCGAGGTGCACCAGCGGCTCCTCGTGGACGGCGCCGGCGGGACGCCCGGTGGCAGCGAGCGTGCGGAACCCGGAGCCCTCGGCGAGGTCGAGCGCGGCGAACGGAACGCGCAGCGAGCGGGTCACGGTGTCGACGACGGTGCCGGCGACGTCGCCCGGGCGCAGCGCCGCCTCCAGGCGGCCGCCGAGCGCGGCCAGCACGCGCGCCGGGTCGTCGCGCTGGCCGTACATCAGCCGGTTCACCGCCGTCCGGGCGCCGGCCCGCAGCGGGGCGAGGGCGAGCGCGGCCAGCGCGGCGGCCAGCCCGGCGGCCACCCCGTCGGAGAGCCGCAGCCCGGAGGCGAGCAGTGCCACGGCGAGCACGTACACCCCGACGAGGACGGCGAGGACGACGGCGTACACCAGCGACCGGTTGGCCAGCCGTTCCAGGTCGAAGAGCCGGTGCCGGCGCAGCGCGACGGCGAGGCCGACGACGAACGGCAGCCCGGACAGGCCGTACGCGCCGGGTGGGAGGGGATGGCTGCCGGTGAGCAGCTCCGGCAGGCTCCACCCGACGATGCCGGTCAGCGTGGCGACGGCCCCACCGCCGGCGATCCAGCGCAGGCGGGCCCGGGTGAGCGGATCGGCGGCACCGCGGTAGGCCACGACCCCCGCGACGATCCCGACGAGGAGCGACGCGGCGGTCACCGCGGTCTGCCCCGCGCCGAGCAGGCCCAGCCGCCGGATCGGGTCGTCGACCGCGAGCAGCAGCGCGACCGCCCACACCGCCACGGCAGCCGGCGGCCCGGCGTACGCCAGGCCGAGCACCCGCCCTGGCCGGCGGGTCAGCCAGGGATGGCCGGGCGCGACGAGGAACGTCATCGCGAGCACTGCGCCCCAGGCGATCGAGTACGCGCCGATGGTGTTCGCGTAGTACAGCCACAGCGGTGGTCCGCCGGTGGCCAGGGCGAGGGCGGGCAGGCCGGCGACGACGGTCATGGTGCTGCCGAACAGTCCTGCGGCGGCCACCAGCAGGGGGGCGGTGGCCGGCTCGTCGGGGCGCCGCAGCCAGAGCGCGACCGCCAGGCCGCCGAGGGCCAGGACGAAGACGAGGTCGCCCCAGCCGGCCGCGACCAGCGGGCCGATCGCCGGGCGGTCCACCCGCACCGAGCGGGCCGCGTCGCCGGCGAGGTCGTAGCGCAGCACGTCGCCCGGCGCCGGTTCGGGCACCTGCCCCAGGCCATCGGCGAAGCGGGCTCCGGCGATCGCGCGCACCTCGTCCCCGGTGCGCAACCCGCCATCCGTGGGGGAGGGGACGTCGACGACGACGGCCCCGGTCTGCCACGTCGACGCCCCGAACGGCAGCGAACTGCCGTCGGCGGGGGCGTCCAGCCGCACCGCCGTCCCGATGATCCCGAGCACGAGCAGGCCGGCGGCGAGCACCACGGGCCACCGGCGTCCCCACGAGCCCGGCACCGTGCCGCGCAGGCCGCGCATGCGCGCCATGATGGCGGTGCGGGCAGCCTGCCGGTAGCGGTCACGGCACGCCGCCGGGACGCCGATAGCAAGGCCGTGACGACTTCCGGAGACACCCAGGTGCTCACGCGGATCCCGGTGGCGGCCGCCCCGGCCGGTCCGCTCCCGACGGTGGCCCTCACGCTCACCGCGGCCCAGCCCGACGCCACGAGGGAGTTCGCGGCGGTCCGCGCGCAGCAGCCGCCCGCCGAGCCGGCCCCCGCCCCGGCTCCTGCTCCGGCCCCGGTCGCCGAGTCGCACCACGACGTGCACGAGGACATCTACGAAGAGGCCATGGCGACCATCGCCGCCCTGGCCAGCAACTGGTCCTCGGCCGTCCAGCGCACCACCGGCCGGCACCGCGCCGCGGCCTGAGACCGCCGCGCGCGAACCCGCCCGGTGGGACACCGGTCGCGGCTAGCCTGCCGTATGGCCGTGATCCCGGACCTGCTGCCGGTCCTGAGCCGGGGCAAGCACAAGAACCCTGCCAAGGGCGCCTGCTTCCTGGAGTACACGTCACTGCTCGCCGGTGAGCCGTTCAGCGACTCCCCGGCCTGCGTCGACAGGGAGCTCGCAGCAGTGCTGCGGCACGCCAACGACCTGCTCGCCGACGCCGACCGACCACGGCTGGTGCCGCTGCTCGGCCGCGCCGTCGGGCTGGTCGTCCGCCCGCCGACGGCGGCCGACGGATGGGCCCCCGCGCCGGGGATGACCGCCGACCAGGTGGACGACGCCGTCGGTGCCTACGCGCGGACGACGGTCGCCCTGCACCGCCGGGTGGCCACGCTGTTCCTCGCCGCGATCGGCTACGAGCCGAGCCAGACGGAGATGCGCGAGTACGACGAGGGCCGCGACCTCGACCGCTTCTTCTGGTTCCTCATGCAGCGGCCGTTCGCCGTCCCGTCGTCGCTGCGGTACATCGGGCGGCTGGTCGAGCGCCTCGTGCTGCTGCACGAGTGCTTCGAGGACGCGCTCGCCGAGCTCGGCATCCGTCAGCCCGACGTCGCGCTGCGCGAGCCGTCGACGATCGGCTGGGTCCAACCGGCCCCCGCTCGGGTGGCTGCCCCGCAGTTCTGAGCCGGCTCACCCTCCGCCCCCACGCGGGCACCGACGGGCACGCCGCACCCGCGCGCGACGTCGCGCGCCACCCGTTCGGGATCCCGGCGCGCGCCGGCGCCTCCGCCCGGGCATGGACGGCCTCTGGGGTTTCGTGCTCCTCGCCGCGGTCCTGTCGCTGAGCCCCGGGCCGGACGACGTCCTGGTCGTCGGAAGCGCGGTCCGCGGTGGCCCCCGGCTCGGCGCGGCCTCGGCCGCCGGCATCGCGGTCGGCTCCCTGGCGTGGGGCGCGGCCAGCGGCATCGGGCTGGCCGGCGTCCTGGCCCGTTCCCCGGCGGTGTACGACGGCATCCGGTTCGCCGGCGCGGGCTACCTCGTCGTCCTCGGGCTGGTGCCCCTGCTGGCGCCGCTGGTGCGCCGGGCGCGGCCGGTCGCGGCGCCGGCACCGAGCCGCCATCCGGACCGGCTGCGCAGCGCGTTCGCGGCCGGGCTGTGCAGCGACCTGCTCAACCCCAAGATCGGGATGTTCTACCTGGCCGGCGTGCCGCAGTTCGTGCCGGCCGGGCAGCCGGTGCTCGGGTGGAGCCTGCTGCTCTCCTCGATCGACGTGGCCGTGGCGATGGTCTGGTTCGCGGGGCTGATCGGCGTGGCCTCGGCCGCGCTCGCCCGGCTGCGCCGGCCCGGCGTCGTCGTCTGGTCGCAGCGGATCGCCGGGGCCTCGCTGGTCGGCGTCGGGGTCACCGCGGCGCTCACCGGGTGAGGACGTATCTGGGCGGGGGCCACGTCCTCTGAGAGGGCAGCGGCACCCGTGACCCCGGTGTCGTCCGAACTCCTGACGCCGGCCCGGTCGCGGCGGGTCCTGACCCCACCCGCCGCGGCCGGCCCCGGTCCTCAGCCCTGGCCGGAGACGTTGACCAGCCAGGCGATGCCGAACTTGTCGGTGCACATGCCGAACAGGTCGCCCCACGGCGCCTTGTCCAGCGGCATGGTCACCGTGCCGCCGTCGGCGAGCCGGTCGAACCAGCCCCGCAGCACGGTCTCGTCGTCCCCGGACAGCGACATGCTGAAGTTCGTGCCCGGCTTGTACTCCATCCGGCTGGGGGTGTCCGACGCCATGAAGACCACGCCGTGGTCGCCCTCGAGCTGGCTGTGCATGACCAGGTCGTCCTCCGACGGGTCCGACGACGCCTGGTACTCCTTGAACGTGGAGATCGTCAGGGTGCCGCCGAAGACGGAGGAGTAGAACTCCATCGCCTGGCGGGTGTTGTCGCGGAAGCTCAGGTACGGGTTCAGCTGGACGGACATCGCATCTCCTCCGCAGTTGATCGGGTGGGCGGGAGCCCGCGGGGAAGAGACGGCTCGCCGCCGCAGAAATCATCGCGCCGCGGCGGGGGCACCGGGGCGGTCAGCTGCGCGGCGCAGAATGCGGCCGTGACCGACACCACCGAAGCGCCCGCCGGCGAGCTCCGCGGCAGCATCCTCGGCACGCGGGTCCTGCGGGTCGAGGACCCGGGCTTCCTCACCCGCGGCGCCGTCTACACCGACGACCTCGTCGACGAGCGGCTGGCCGGTGCGGTGCACGCCACCTTCGTCCGCTCCCCGGTGGCGCACGCCCGCATCACCGCGATCGACCCCTCGGGCGCGGTCGGCGTCCCGGGCGTGGTCGCCGTCCTGACCGCCGACGACCTGGCCGGCGCACCGCCGCAGCAGCCCGCGATGCGGGCCTACCCGGGCGCGATGGCGCAGCCGCTGCTGGCCCGCGACGTCGTCCGCTACGTCGGTGAGCCGGTGGCCGTCGTCCTCACCGAGGACCGCTGGAGCGGCGAGGACGCCGCCGAGCTGGTCGCGGTCGACTACGAGCCGCTGCCGGTCGTCGTCGACCCCCGCGAGGCGCTGGCCGGCGACGTGCTGCTGTTCCCCGATGCCGGCTCCAACGTCGCGCTGGGGCGGGAGGCGGCGGGGGAGGACCCCTTCGCCGGCTGCGAGGTGGTGGTCACCCGCGAGATCGTCAACCAGCGGGTCGCCGTCGCGCCGCTGGAGGTGCGCGCCGCCGCCGCGGCCCAGGACGACGCCGGCCGGCTCACCGTATGGCTGCCCAACCAGGGCGCGCAGATCAGCAAGACGGTGCTCGGCACCATGCTCGGCGTGGCCGACGCCGATCTGCGGATCGTCACGCCCGACGTCGGCGGCGCGTTCGGGGCGAAGTTCGGCGCCGACCCGGAGCACGCAGTGGTCGCCCTGGCCGCCCGGCAGCTCGGCCGGCCCGTGCGGTGGGTCGAGACCCGCTCGGAGAACATGATCGGGATGGCGCACGGCCGGGCCCAGGTCCAGACGATCACGATCGGCGGCGACCGGGACGGCCGGATCCGGGCCTACCGCATCCACGTGGTGCAGGACGCCGGCGCCTACCCGAAGTTCGGCGCGATGCTGCCCAGCCTCACCGCGCTCATGGCGCCCGGCGTCTACGACATCCCGGTGGTGCAGACCTCGTTCGCCAGCGTCGTCACCAACACCACCCCGGTCGGTGCGTACCGCGGCGCCGGCCGGCCGGAGGCCACCGCCGCGATCGAGCGGGCCGTCGACCTGTTCGCCGCGGAGCTCGGCGCGGACCCGGCCGAGGTGCGCCGGCGCAACCTGCTGCCGCCCTTCGACGAGCCGCACACCACGCCCACCGGCGCGGTCTACGACTGCGGCGACTACGCCGCGGCGCTGGACCGCGTGCTCGAGACCGCGGACTACGCCGGGCTGCGCGCCGAGCAGGCGCGGCGGCGGGAGCGGGGCGAGGTCCGGCAGCTGGGCATCGGGCTGTCGGTGTACGTGGAGATCACCGGCGGGGGAGCCGAGGCCGGTGGCCCGAAGGAGGACGCCACCGTCGAGATCCACCCGGACGGTTCGGCGACCATCCTCACCGGCACCTCGCCGCACGGGCAGGGTCACTCGACGGTCTGGGCGATGCTGGCCAGCGAGGAGCTCGGCATCCCGGTGGAGCGGATCACCGTGCGGTGGGGCGACACCGACCTCGTGCCCCGGGGCGGCGGCACCGGCGGCTCGCGCAGCCTGCAGCTGGGCGGGGCCGCGGTGCGCCAGGCGGCGACCGAGCTGCTGCAGCTGGCCCGCGAGCGAGCGGCCGAGCAGCTGGAGGTCGACGCCGCCGACCTCGTGGTCGACCGGGAGCTGGGCGGTCTGCGGGTGGCCGGCGTCCCGGGGTCCGGCGTCTCGTACGCCGCGCTGGCCGGGGCCGAGCGGCTGTTCGTGCACACCACGTTCGGCCAGCCGGGGGCGACCTACCCGTTCGGCGCGCACGTCGCGGTGGTCGAGGTCGACGTCGAGTCGGGCAAGGCCGACCTGGTCCGGCTGGTCGCGCTGGACGACGCCGGCACGATCCTCAACCCGCTGATCGCCGAGGGGCAGCGGCACGGCGGCCTGGCGCAGGGCGCGGCCCAGGCGCTGCTCGAGGAGGTGCTCTTCGACGCCGACGGCAACCCCACGACGTCGACGTTCGCCGACTACCCGATCGTCTCGGCGACCGAGGTGCCGACCTTCGAGCTGGTCACCACCGAGACGCCGACCGCCTACAACCCGCTCGGCGCGAAGGGGATCGGCGAGGCCGGCACGATCGGCTCGACGCCGGCCGTGCAGAACGCCGTCGTCGACGCGGTGGCGCACCTCGGGGTCCGGCACATCGACATGCCGACCACGCCGATGCGGGTCTGGCGGGCGATCCGCTCGGCCGAGGGCTGAGCTCCCGCGCGCGCTCGGTGTGGCGCAGGCCTCAATCCCGCTGGCTCAAGCGCCGTCGCCGGGGTGCCGAAGGTGCTCCTGGTGCGTTCGCGGCAGCAGTGCCGCCGACCGACGCGCCCCGGACCGGCCCTTCGCCGTCCGCCCCAGACGCACAGGAGCACCTGACCCCCCATGCACGTCCCCGTGAAGTACCCACGCGCCACGATGCTCGCGGCGGCCGCTGCGGCAGCGCTCACGCTGTCCGGCTGCGCAGGCACCGCGCAGACCCCCGCGGACGGCGGCGGCTCCGCCACCTATGGCGTCGCGGACTCGTGGCCGGAGAACCTCTTCCCGTACATCGCCGCCGGCAACACGACGACGGTGCAGGACCTGCTCGGCCGGGTGCTGCCCTCGGCGTTCATCGTGCAGCCCGACTTCACCGTGCGGTACGACCGCGAGCTGCTCGCCGACGAGCCGGAGAACAGCGTCGTCGACGGGCACCAGACCACCGTCTACCACCTGAACCCGGCGGCGGTCTGGAGCGACGGCACCGCCATCTCCGCCGACGACTTCGCTTACACCTGGCACGTCAGCACCACGCCCGACCAGGGCGGCTGCGACGGCACCATGAGCACGGCCGGCCTGGAGAACATCAGCGCCGTCACGGGCTCGGACGACGGCCGGACCGTCACCGTCACCTACGCCACGCCGTTCGCCGACTGGCAGAGCCTCTTCTCCGGCTCGCAGCCGCTGCTGCCGGCCCACCTGCTGGCCGACCCCGACGCGACCAAGCAGTGCGCCACCTTCGACGCCGGCTGGGCGATCGCCGACGGCCTGCCCGAGGACATCTCCGGCGGCCCGTGGCAGCTGAAGAAGACCAACATCGACGTCGCGGACCAGACCGCCGTCCTCACCCCGAACCCGACGTACTGGGGTGCCGCGCCGAAGCTGAGCCGGCTCGTCTTCACCGGCGTGGGCGCCGACCCGACGGCGCAGGTCCAGGGCCTGGAGAACCACGAGCTCGACGTCATCCACCCGCAGCCGCAGCTCGACCTGGTCGACCAGCTGGGGAACCTCCAGGGCGTCACCAGCGAGAGCACCTTCGGGCTGACGTTCGAGCACCTGGACTTCAACACCCAGGACCCGCAGCTCGCCGACGTCGACGTCCGTCGGGCCTTCGCGATGGCGCTGGACCGCCAGGAGATCGTCGACCAGACGGTCGGCCAGATCGCGCCGGACGCGAAGGTGCTGGACAACCACCTGTACGTCAACAACCAGCCGCAGTACCAGGACAACGCCCCCCAGCAGTACGACGCGCAGGACATCGCCGGCGCCAAGGCCCTGCTCGAGAAGGCCGGGTACGAGCTCGGGACCGACGGGGTCTACGCCAAGGGCCGCCAGCGGCTGTCCTTCACGATCGACACCACGCCGGGCAACCCGCTGCGCGAGTCCACGATCACGGTCATGGCGCAGCAGCTCGCGCAGGCCGGCATCGAGGTGACCTTCAACCCGAACCCCGACCTGTTCAGCGGGCCCGACTCGCCCACCTCGGTGGTCGCCGGCGGGTTCCAGATCGCGCTGTTCGCCTCGACCGGCTCGCCGTTCGCGACCAGCCTGATCCCGTCGTACCAGTCGCCCGCCCGCGGCTTCGGCCAGAACGTCTCCCGGGCCGGCACCGCCGCGATCGACGCGCTGCTGGACAAGATCGCCACGGACCAGGACCTCACCCAGCTGGCGGCCGACGCCAACGCGGCCGACCGGCTGCTCTGGGAGCAGATGGCGACCATCCCGCTCTACCAGAAGCCGACCCTGGTGGCGTACGACAGCGCGCTGCAGAACGTGCGGAACAACGCCAGCCAGAGCGGGGTCCTCTGGAACTCCGACGACTGGTCGCTGCGGAAGTAACCCGTGAGCGGGACGGAGCCCGCCTGGTCACCCCGACCGGGCGGGCTCCGTCCCGTTCCGCATCACCCGGGCTGGGACTCGTGCCCGGCAGGGACGGCGCCGCGCAGGCCCCGGTAGGCGTCGGCCGCCCGGATCCGGCCGTTGACGACGTCGTGGATGGTCCGCGCGATCGGCATGTGCAGGCCGTGCCGGTCGGCCAGCTCCACCACCGTGGCGACCGTCTTCACGCCCTCGGCGACCATGCGCATCTCGCCGAGCACCTGCTCCAGGGACCGGCCGAGGCCGAGCTGCTCGCCGACGTGCCGGTTGCGGCTCTGCGGGCTCATGCAGGTGGCCACCATGTCGCCCATGCCGGCCAACCCGGCCAGGGTGGTCGCCTCGCCCCCCATGGCCACGGCCAGCGTGGTCAGCTCGGCCAGGCCGCGGGACATCACCGCGGCGCGCGTGTTGTCCCCGACGCCGAGCCCCTCCGCGATGCCGGTGGCGATGGCGATGACGTTCTTGAACGCACCGCCGATCTCGCACCCGATGACGTCGTGGTGGGTGTACACGCGGAACAGCCCGCGCTCCACCTCGCGCTGCAGCGCCGCGGCGACCGTCAGGTCCTCGGTCGCGATCACGCTGGCTGCCGCCTGGCCGGACATGATCTCCCGCGCCAGGTTCGGCCCCGTCAACGCCGCGGCCGGCCGCCCCGGCAGCACCTGCTTGATCACCTCGGTCATGCGCAGGTGGGTGCCGCGCTCGAGCCCCTTGCTGAGGCTCACCACCGGGAACCACGGCGCCAGGTGCGGCCGGACGTTCACCAGCGTCTCCCGGAAGGCGGCCGTCGGGACGCCGACCACGAGCAGCTCGGCGTGCCGAGCGGCCTGCTCGAGGTCGGCGGTCGCCCGCAGCCGGGCCGGCAGCCGGGAACCCGGCAGGTAGGCCTCGTTGCTGCGCTGCTCGGCCACCTCGGCGGCGACGTCCGGGTTGCGCGCCCACAGCAGCACCTCGTGGTCGCGCCGGCACAGCAGCGCGGCGACCGTCGTCCCCCACGATCCGGCCCCGAGCACGGTCACCCTCATCGACACCCTCCCTCGTGCACGACGATCCTGGCCGACACCACCGAGAGAGGACCCCTGATGCGACGCGTGACCTGCTCGATGGCCGTCTCGCTCGACGGCTACATCGTCGGGCCGGACGGCGGCTTCACCTGGACGGCGCCTGACGAGGAGGTCTTCCGCTTCGCCACCGACGAGGTCCGGCAGCTCGGCGTCCACCTGCTCGGACGGCGGCTCTACGAGTCGATGGTGCTCTGGGAGACCACCGACCAGCCGCCGGGGCTGGACTTCCCGATGCACGAGTTCGCCGAGCTGTGGAAGGCGCTGCCCAAGGTGGTCTTCTCGACCACGCTGACGGCGGTGGAGGGCAACGCCCGCCTGGCCTCCAGCGGCTTGGCGGAGGAGATCGCGCGGCTGCGGGCCGAGCCGGGGGAGGGCGACATCGCGATCGGCGGCGCGACCCTCGCCGGCGAGGCCGCTGCGCTCGGTCTGATCGACGAGTACCGGGTCCGGGTCTACCCGGTCCTCGTCGGCGGGGGGATCCCGTTCTTCCCCCGGCAGGAGCGCCGGGTGGACCTCGAACTCCTCGAGACCCGCACCTTCGGCTCGGGAGTCGCCTTTCTCCACCACCGCGTCCTGCGCTGAGCGGTCGGCCTGTTTGCCGACCGCTCACCGTCGGCGAACCGGCCGGTGGCCGATGCCCGCGCATGGTGGGTCCATGGAGGGACCGCGGTGACCGTCAGCCTGCTCGACGTGCTGGTCTCAGGACGACCGGATCGCCCCGCTCTGAGCCTGCCGCGCGGCTACACGACCGGAGCGCTGTTCGTGGCGGCGGTCGTCGTGTCCGGCCTGGCCGGGCGGCGCATCGGTCAGAGCGAGGTCACGCCGCGCACGCGGTGACCGACGGCGATGGACTCCCCGGAGATCGCTCCGGCGCGCGGGGAGACCAGGAAGGCGATGAGGTCCGCGATCTGATCGGGGCTGGACTCGCCTCCGCGGCCCGGTCCGACCTCGGCTCCCGGTGAGGTGCTCACCGTTCCCGGACTGACCGTGTTGATCGTGACCCCCGACCCGGCGATCCCGTCGGCCAGGTTCTTGGCCGCGATGATCAGGGCCGCGTTGCGCACCGACCCGGCCACGTTGCCGGTCAGGAAGGCGTTCTGGCCGCTCACCCCGACGATCCGGCCGTAGCCGGCGCGCTGCATCACCGGGATCGCCGCGTTCGCCAGGCGGAGGAACGACATCGCCTTGGTGTCGATGGCGCCGAGCACCTGCTCGGGGTCGGCGTGCCGGGAGGCGTCGAGGGTCTGCGCGCTGGGCGCGGCCGCGACGACCAGGACGTCGAGGCGGCCGTGCTGCTCGACCACCGACTCCACGGCGGCGCTCACCGACTCCGGATCCGTGGCGTCCATCGCGATCCCGTCGTCCGCGTGCCGGGACGCCGGGACCACCGTGGCGCCCTCCTCGCGGAGCCGCTCGACCACCGCCCGGCCGATCAGCCCGGTACCGCCCACGACGAGTGCCACGCGACCGCTCAACCCGAGATCCACCCCGGCGACGCTAGTGCGCGGCCGACACACCCGGAGGCTCAGGGCCATTGCTGTCCGTCGCCCCCAGGGCCACTGTGAGAACGCTGCACGGCTGGAGAGCCGCGGGAGCGGCCGACCCGGGAGGCGCCGCATGGTCGCACCAGCTCAACGCAAGCCAGGCATCTTCGGGATCCGGAACGTCCAGGATCTGACGACCGAGACCCACGAGTCCGGCCACGAGCTCAAACGCTCGGTCGGCGCCCTCCAGCTGACCGCGATGGGCGTCGGCGCGATCATCGGCACCGGGATCTTCGTCGTGATCGGCCAGGGCGCCGGGATCGCCGGACCGGCGGTGATCCTCTCCTTCGTCCTCGCCGCGCTCGCCTGCTCCTTCTCCGCGCTCTCGTACGCGGAGCTGGCCTCGTCGATCCCGGTCTCGGGCAGCGCCTACACGTACTCGTACGCCACGATGGGCGAGCTCGTCGCCTGGATCATCGGCTGGGACCTGATCCTCGAGTACGGGGTGTCCGTCGCCGCGGTCGCCGTGGGCTGGGGCGGCAACGTCAACGCCTTCCTCAGCGCCGCGTTCGGGTACACGCTGCCCGACGCGATCTCCACGTCACCCTCGGACGGCGGGGTGTTCAACCTGCCCGCCGTCTTCATCGTGCTGGCGATCACCTTCCTGCTGGTGCGCGGGACCCGCGAGAGCGCCGGCGCCAACCTGGTCATGGTCATCGTCAAGCTGGCCGTGCTGACGTTCTTCATCATCATCGCGCTGGTCAACTTCAGCTCGAACAACCTGACCCCGTTCATGCCGAACGGCTTCCACTCGGTCACCGCGGCAGCCGCGGTCATCTTCTTCGCCTACATCGGGTTCGACGCGGTGTCGACCGGGAGCGAGGAGGCCCGGAACCCGGCCAAGGACCTGCCGTGGGCCGTGATCGGGTCGCTGCTGATCTGCACGGTGTTCTACATCCTGACCGCCGTCGGTGCTCTCGGCATCGCGACGCCGTCGCAGATGGAGGGCAGCGACGCACCGCTGGCCACGGCGCTCGATGAGGGCGCCGGCATCTCGTGGGCGGCCTGGATCCTCGCGCTCGGCGCGCTGATCGCGATCACCAGCGTCGTGCTGGTGATCTTCTACGGGCAGACCCGCATCTTCTTCGCGATGTCCCGCGACGGGCTGCTCCCGGAGCGGCTGGCCGACGTGCACCCGCGCTTCGGCACCCCGGCCAAGCTGACCGTCGGGCTGGGCATCCTGATCGCGCTGCTCGCCGCCTTCGTGCCCCTGGGCGAGATCGTGAAGCTGGTCAACATCGGCACGCTGTTCGCGTTCGTGCTGGTCAACATCGGTGTGATCGTCCTCCGGCGCACCCGGCCCGACATGCCACGGCCGTACCGGGTTCCCTTCTCCCCGGTGTTCCCTCTGCTCGGCGTGGCGGCCGCGATCTACCTGATGACCGACCTCCCGCTCGCCACGTGGATCCGGTTCGTCATCTGGCTGGCGGTCGGGTTGGTCATCTACGCGCTGTACGGCTACCGGCACTCGCGCCTGCGCCACGACCTCGGGCCGGCGCCGGTCGAGCCGGCGGACCCGCCCGAACGGCCATGAGCGCGCCCGAGCCCGTGGGCCCCGTCGTCACCGGGTTCGACGGGAGCCCGTCGGCAGAGGACGCGCTCGTCCTGGCCCGGGCCTGGGCACGGGTGCTCGGCACCGGGCTGGTCGTCGCCACGGTGCACCCGTCGCCGGCGCCGATCAGCTCCGGGCGGGTCGACGCGGAGTGGGTGGCCGACCGGCACCACGAGGCGGAGAAGGTCCTCGAGGGCGCGCACGGCCTGCTCGCCGCCGTCGACGCCGTCGACTACCGCGTCGTCGCCTCGTCGTCGGCCGCCCACGGCCTGCACGACCTCGCCGAGGAGCTGGGCGCGTCGGTGATCGTGGTCGGTTCCAGCAGCGCGGCCGCGGAGCGCCGGCTCTTCGCCGGGAGCACCGCGGACCGGCTGCTGGCGGGCAGCCAGGCGCCGGTGGGGGTCGCGCCCGCGGGGTTCCGCGACCGCAACATCAGCGTGCTGGAGCGCATCGGTGTCGCCTTCGTCGACACCCCGGACGGGCACGCGGCGCTGGACCTCGCGGTGCGGCTTGCCGTGCGCGTGAGCGCGACCCTCACCCTCTACTCGGTGCTGGCCGGTGAGGCCGAGCTGGTCATGCCGGTGATCGGCCGGGACGCCGAGCACGCCTTCGCCGCGACCGCGCAGGACAGGTTCCAGCGTGCGCTCGACCTGGCCCTCGCCGGCATCCCGGCCGGCGTGCCGGCGGGCGCCCGGATCCTCACCGGCAACGTCGTCGACGTCCTCGCCGAGCTCGACGAGGTCGACGTGCTGTTCTGCGGGTCCCGGGGGTACGGCCCGGCTCGGCGGGTGCTGCTCGGGGGCGTCTCGTCGCGCCTGGTCCGTCGGGCTCGCAGCCCGATCGTGGTGGTGCCTCGGGGTTAGGCCGGTCGGGGCGAGGTCAATCCGTGGCGAGACCGTGCCGGAGGATCCCCACCACCTGGGCGGCGAGTACGTCGTCCACGAACGGGCCGGCCGGTGAGGCCTGCTGCATGCCGATGCCGCGCAGCAGCCCCAGCAGCACGACGGCGACCGCCTCGGGATCGGCCTCCGCGCGGATCGAGCCGTCGGCAGCCCCGTCGCGGACCGACTCGGCCAACGCCGCCCGGAACGCGTCGTCGCGCTCGGCGAACAGCGGACCCAGGACGGGCTCGCCGGCCACCGACTCGGCCCACAGCAGCAGGAAGGCGCCGGTCGTGGGCCGGCGGTCGCGCAGGTTGCCCAGGTAGGCCACGACCAGAGCGCCGAGCCGGTCCAGCCCGGTCCCCGGCACGTCGGGCACGTCGAAGCGCTGCGCATCGCGCACCACGGCCTCGAGCAACCGTTCCCGGTTGCCGAAGTGCGCGTGCACGATGCCGCGGCTGTACCCGGCCTCGCGACCGACCTCCCCGAGCGTGACGGCGCGCGAGCCCCGCTCGGCGATGAGCCGCGTCGCCGCGTCCAGGACGCGCCGCTCGGTCTCGGAGCGCCGTTCCTCCTGGGTCCTGCGCGGTTGCTTCGTCGGCACCGGCGCAGTCTCTCAGTCCGGTGCACTTGTTTGCACGCAAACAAGTAAGTATCGTCGAGGTGCACCACTCGACGGAGGGAAGAGCCATGACCGAGTCGCACCGACGACGTCCACCCGTCCGCGTACCTCCCGAGGGTCCGGGGACGCCGCCGTTCCGCTGGCCGCTGCACCGGCCCCGCCGGCGACCCGCTCCCGAGGCCCGACTGCGGCTGCACTCGACGGGCGGCAGGCACCGCGGTCAGTGAGCGACGATCGGCGCCGACCCCCTCCAGGCGTCGTGCAGGAGTGCCGCGATGCCGTTCCGGGTGACCGGCCGGGGGTTGGCATACGGGTCGGCGGCGGCGAGGTCGGCGATCCGGTCGATGTCGGCCTCGGCCATCCCCAGCTCGGCCAGTGACCGGGGAGCGCCGAGCCGGCCGGCGAGCTCCCACAGCGCACGGGCCGGGTCGTCGGTCCCGCCGAGCGCACGGGAGAGGGCGGCGACGGCGTCGGGCGCCGCGGGAGCGTTGTAGGCCAGCGCGTGCGGCAGGACGACGGTGTGCGTCTGGGCGTGCGGCAGGTCGAGCGTGCCGCCGAGGGTGTGGCACAGCTTGTGGTGCAGCGACATCGTCGTGGCACCGAGGACGGCGCCGCACAGCCACGCGCCGTACTGGGCCTCGGCGCGCGCGTCGAGGTCGCTCCCGTCGGCCACGACGGCGGGGAGGGCGGCGGCCAGTGACCGAGCCCCGTCCTCGGCCATCAGCGAGACGATCGGCGAGGCGTCCGGGGCGTACAGGCCCTCGACGGCGTGCGCGATCGCGTTCATGCCGCTGGTGGCCGACAACCCGGCCGGCAGCGTCAGGGTCAGCTCGGGGTCGTAGAGGACGCTGACCGGCAGCACCCGCGGATCGCGGCCGGTGCGCTTCGCCCCGCCCTCGGTCAGCCCCCACACCGGGGTCATCTCCGAGCCGGCGTAGGTGGTCGGGACGGCGATCACCGGCAGCCCGTGCTCGAGGGCGATCGCCTTGCCCAGCCCGACCGCCGAGCCGCCGCCCACGGCCACGCACCCGTCGGCGCCGAGCTCCCGGGCCAGGTCGCGGGCGCGCGTCGCGACCTCGATCGGCACGTGCATGCGCGCCTCCGGGAGCACGCCGGCCGCCCGCTCGCCGAGAGCGTCCGCGACCTGCCTGCCGGTGTCCTCCTGTTCCGGCGAGCAGAGCATGAGCACGCGGGTCAGGCCCAGGCCGACGACCTCGTCGGGCAGCCGCTCCAGCGAGCCTTGGCCGAAGCGCACCCGCATCGGCAGCGCGCTGTAGGAGAACTCGCGGGTCACGGGGCGACGACCGCCGCCTGGCGCCCCTCGCTGACCAGCTCTCCTGAGCGCTTGCTGCGACCCACCGGCCACCCCTTCGGTTCGTGCTGGGCCTTCCTGCTCGATGAGAGGAAGGGTTCACATGATGGTGGCGCAGATGCCGTCGGAGGGCGCCGGTCAGGTCTCGCAGGGCACTGAATCCGTCGGGTCGGCTCAGGACTTCCCGCGCCGGGAATCGGCGGACCGCGGTGCGGGGGGAGCAACGCGGCGCCAGGTGCTGCTGGACGCCTGTCGTGCCCACCAGCGGTGAGCGTGCACGCACGTCCACGTCGCCGTGCGCGAATCTCCACGTCAGAGCCCTAGCCGTCGGCACACCATGCCGTGACGGCGGACGTCGGCACCGGCGCCTTCTTCGCCGACCACGACCGTCGTCGTCCCCAGGCGTCGAGCGCCTCGCGGAGAACGGGAAAGGCCTGATGCAGGATGCCGCTCGCTTCCACTCCCACCGCGCGTCAGGCGGAGTTGCGCACGAAGGCGCGGCGCTTCGCCGAGGACGTGCTGCGCGACGTCACGGCGAGTGCGGAACAGCTGTCCACTCCTGCTGAGCGGTTCGCCGCGACGAAGCCGGCGTACGAGCGGCTGGTCTCCGACGGCTTCCTCCGGGCGTGCATCCGGGAGACCGCCGGCGGCGACAGGTCGTGCCTCACCGACGTGGCCCTCCTCGCCGAGGAACTGTTCTGCGGCAGTCCCGGCGTCGCTCTCACGCTGGTCGGGACCGTGCTCGGCCTGCAGCCGGTGGTCGTCGGGGGAACCCGGGAGCAGCAGTCGCGACTGCTGGCACCGTTCCTCACCGGGCACGGCGCACCGCTCGCGGGGTTCTGCTCCTCCGAGCCCGGCGGCAGCGCGAACGCCGGGTCGCCACCTCCCGGGGAGGGTGTGCGCACCGCCGCCCGCGTCGACGGCGACGACTGGATCATCGACGGGCGCAAGAGATGGGTCTCGTCGGCCACCGGCTGGGACGGCGGCGGTGCGGACCTGTTGTGCGTCGTCGCGCGCACCGGCCCTGCGGTTGCGCCAGGAGAAGGGGTGTCGGTCCTCGCCGTCGAGGGACCGGTCGACGGTCTGGTCCTCGAGGGCGTCATCGATTCACCCGGGTTCCGGGCGCACTTCCTGCCTGACTTCTCCTTGCGGGCCGTGCGGACCTCCCGCCGGAACCTGATCGGCCGGGAGGGGGCAGGCCTCCGCCTGGTGGCCGAGTCCTTCGCCGATGCGTCCGCCCTTGTCGGTGTCATGGGGGTCGCCCTCATGCGGGCGGCGTTCGACCACGCCCTGCAGTTCGCGAAGTCCGAGCGGCGTGGCGGCGCCGTGCCGATCATCGACCATCAGGCGGTCGGGTACGAGCTCGTGCACGCCAAGGTGCGCATGGAGGCGTGCCGCTCCCTCACCTGGCGCGCCTGCCGGGGCATCGACGAGGGAAGCGGTGCGGCCGCCGAGCTCGCGAACTGCGCGAAGATCTTCGTTTCCGAGACCGCCGTCAGCGTCATCACCGACCTCACCCGGGTGGTCGGCGTCGAGAGCTACGACCTGTCCAACCCGCTCAACGGACTTCTGCAGGACGCCCTCGCCCTCCCGGTCTTCGGCGGGGGAAACCTCGGCGTGCGACGACGTGCCCTGCACGCCCTGATCCAGAGCGCGGAGTACGACCCGCTCACCTCGTCCGACGTCAGCTGAGCGGCCCACACCAACTCCACGAGAGAGGAAGCACGATGACCAAGACCGCGATCGTGACGGGCGCCTCGAGCGGCCTGGGCTTCGCCGTCACCGAGGCGTACCTGAAGCTCGGGTACAACGTCGTCGGCAACGCCCGCACCCGGGCCAGGCTGGAGGAGGCCGCGGCCGCCCTCGGCAACCCCGAGAACTTCCTCCCCGTCGAGGGCGACATCAGCCGGCCCGAGACCGCCACGACGTTGTTCGCTCGGGCGGTCGAGCAGTTCGGCAGGGTCGACATCCTGATCGCCAACGCGGGCATCTTCATGGCCAAGCCGGTCGTCGCGTTCACCGTCGACGACGTCGAGGCCATGCTCGGCACCAACGTCAAGGGATTCGTCTACCCGGCCCAGGAAGCCGCCCGGCACATGACGGCGAACGGGTCCGGCCACATCCTCGCCATCACCGCGTGCATCGCACTGCAGCCCAACGTGAAGATGCCGTGCTTCATGACCGCCGTCACCAAGGGTGCGCTGGACCACGCGGTCAGGGCTCTGGCCTTGGAGCTCGCCGGGTCGGGGGTCCACGTGAACGCGGTCGCTCCGGGCGTCATCGACACCCCGCTCCTGCCGCGCGGTGAGGAGAACTGGGCGTTCTTCCGGACGCTCGCCCCGAACGGGAAGACCGGCGTGCCCCAGGACGTCGTCGACGCCGTCCTGTACCTCACCGGCTCGGACTACGTGACCGGTGCCGTGCTGGCCGTCGACGGAGGCTCCACCACCGGCGTCTGGTGACGGACGGCCGCGTGCGCGGGATAGTACGGCGGCATCGAGCGCGGGTGAGGTGAGCGATGGAGCTGACCTGGTCGACCGAGGGGCTGGCGCCCGAGGACCAGTTCGCCTACTGGGCCGACGTCGTCTGCGAGGCGTGCGCTCCGCTGGCGCCGGTGCGCACCCGGCAGCACCTCACCCGGAGCCGTTGGGGTGAGGGCCTGACCGGCTGGGTACGGGCCGAACGGCTGGCGGACTCGACCCCGACCGAGGTCGTCTCGTGCACCCAGCGGCTGACCCACGGGCCGGCCGAGGTCCGGCGCGGCCGCGACGAGCAGATCTTCGTGAACCTGCAGCTGGACGGAACCGGTCGCGGCGAGCAGGACGGACGCAGGTGCGTGGTGCCGCCCGGTTCGTTCGCGGTGTTCGACACGACGCGGCCCTACGTGCTCGAGTTCGACGAATCGCCCGACGGCTCCCCGTGGCGCGTCCTTTCCTTCAAGATCCCGCGGGACCAGATGCTGGCGCTGATCCCGCAGCCGGCCCTGCGCACCGCGCGCACCATCGATGCCCGGACCGGCGCCGGCGCCGTCGCGGCGGACATGATGACGAGCGTGTGGCGCTCGCGCGCGCAGCTGAGTGCCGCCTCACGTCTCGCCCTCGACCACGCCTGCACCGAGGTGATCGCCACCGCGCTCGGGGCCTTCGAGAAGGAGGGTGGGGACCGCAGCTCCGTCGACGACGCGTTGCGGGCGTCCATCGCCCGCTTCGTGCACGAACGGCTGCCGCACGGGCAGGTGCTCGCCGTCGAAGCGGCCCGGCACGTGGGCATCTCCGTCCGCAAGCTCCACCAGCTGTACGACGGACACGAGACCACGTTCGGCGCCACCGTCCGCGACCTGCGCCTCCAGCGGGCGGCCCGTTCGCTGGAGACGGGAGGTCCGCAGGTCACCGTGACGGACGTGGCGAACCGCTGGGGCTTCTGCGACGCCTCGCACTTCACCCGGGCGTTCAAGGCCAGGTACGGGATCAGCCCGACGGCCTACCGTGAGTCCTCCAGCGCCACCGTTCCCCCGGCGCCGGCGCGTTGACCGGACGTCGCGCACCGGCGACCCTGTGCCCAGACGGCGGCCGGACGACCGGACCAGGGCGCGGAGGCGGAGCATGGCGGTGTGGGACGTGGCCAGCCGCCCGCCGCAGGAGCAGTTCGGGTACTGGCGAGAGGTCATCTGCGAGGCGTTCGTGCCCCTCACGCCGTCCCGGATCGGCGATGCCGACGACTTCCGCAGCCGGGTGGAGACGCGCCCGCTGGCGCACCTCGTCCGGGCGCGGATCACCTCGCAGCCACAGCGGACCTCGCACGGCAAGGGTGAGGTCGCGCGGACCGACGGCGCCTACCTCTTCGTGAACCTGCAGACGGCCGGGACCTGCGCAGTGGAGCAGGGCGGGCGCCACGCCGTGGTCCGGCCGGGCCAGTTCACCGTCGTCGACACGGCCGAGCCGTACGGGTTCCAGTTCGACCTGCCGTGGCGGATGGTGTCCTACCGCATCCCGCACTCTCTGCTCGGGGGCCGGCTGGACGGCATCCGCGGGCTGACCGCCCGGGCCATCGACGCCCGCGGAGCCGGTGGAGTCGTCGCCGCAGTGATGTCCTCCCTGTGGGGGCTCGACAACGGCCTCGGTGCGCCGGACGCGGAACTGGCCCTGGTGTCGGCGCTGGGCGCTGTCGCGGGGGAGCGGGCCGGCGCCGGAACCGACCGGCGGGCGATCCTGCGCACGGAGATCGAACGCGTGGTGGACGCCGATCTGTCCGATCCGGCGCTCTGCGTCGCGACCGTCAGCCGGCGAATCGGCATCTCGCCACGCACATTGCACACCGCGGTGAGCTCCGGCGGGGAGACCTTCGCGGCGATGGTGCGGCGCCGGCGCCTGGAGCGTGCCGCGGTCCTCCTCGTCGACGCCGGACCTGGGCTGACGGTCACCGACATCGCGGCGTCGGTCGGGTTCGACGGCCCCTCCTCGTTCAGCCGCGCCTTCCGGCGGCAGTTCGGCCGCTCACCGACCGACCTCCGGCGCGCTGCTGCGCGAGGTGGACGAGAAGTGCGCGCGAACTGAACAGACATCCGCCGCTTCCCCGGCGAGGCTCTGCGTCGATCCAGGACCGATGGCGGAGGTGCCCGATGGCCGTGTCGTTCTCGCTGTCACCGCAGCAGGAGCAGCTCAAGCAGGTGGCCCGGCAGTTCGCCGAGGCCCATCTCCGCGATCTGGCCGAAGCGGTGCGGCACGAAGCCGACCCCGCCCGCCGAGCGGACCTCGCCCGGCCGGCCTTCGAGAAGGCCGTCGAGGCCGGTTTCCTCAAGGGACTGATCCCCGTGCCCTTCGGCGGGGCAGCCGGCAGCGGCGTCGACGCGGCCATCCTGATCGAGGAGTGGGCGTCCTACAGCCCGGATTTCGTGATCTCGATGGCCGGTCCGCTGATCGCGCTCGTGCCCGTCTACCAGGTGGGCACGCCGGAGCAGATCCGGCAGTTCGTCGCCCCGTTCCTGGCCGACGGCGGAGCCCCGGTGGCGGCCATGGCCTACTCCGAGCCCGGCGGCAGCGCGAACTTCGCGGCCCCGCCGCCGGCGGAGGGCGTACGGACCACCGCCGTCCCGGACGGCGACGAGTACGTCATCAACGGTCGCAAGGCCTGGGCCTCGCACCTGCCCGGCTGGGACGGGGACGGTCCCGACGTCATGACGATCGTGTGCCGCGCGCCCGGCGGCGTGTCGCTGGTGGTCGCGGAGCGCGAGCACCTGGCCGGGCACATCGAGATCGAGCACCTCTACGACCTGCCGGCTCTCCGGGGCTGCCTCACGGCGCGGATCGGCCTGGTCGACGTCCGTGTCCCGAAGGCCAATCTGCTCGGTCGGGAAGGCCAAGGCGTCGAGCTGACGCGCAACGCCTTCGTCGGCAGCGGTGCCTCGATCGGGACCTTCTCGGTGGCCGCGATGCGCCAGGCCTTCGACGTCGCCTACCGTTTCGCGCTCACCGAGCACCGTGGCGGTGCGGTCCCGATCATCGAGCACCAGGCGGTCGCGGACGTCCTGGCCGATGCCAAGGCGCGGATCGAGGCGACCCGGCTGCTGTCCTGGCGCGCTCTGGATGCGGCACTGTCCGGGGACCCCCAGGCGCTCGAGTGGGCGCTGCACGCGAAGGTCTTCGGGTCCGAGACCGCGGTCGAGGTGATCAACGACCTGGTCGGCGTGGTCGGGGTCTCGGCCTACGACGACGACTTCCCGCTCAAGCGCTACCTCGACGAGGCGCTGGCCTATCCCATCATCGAGGGTTCCAACATCGGCGTCCGCCGCCGCCAGATGCAGGCCCTGCTGACCAGCAGCGGTTACGACCCGCTCGCGGCGTCCGGGATGAGCTGAGGACGGGCGTCAGGTGGTGACGGGGTTGCCGTCGTCGTCCCAGTTGCCGGCGACCTTCTTCGACGGCTGCACCCGGGGCGGCTCACCCGGCATCTTCGGGTAGTCCGGGGGATAGGGCAGGTCGCCCAGGCCCTCGTCCTTGGCCTGGCGCTCGCGCAGCTCCAGCAGCGGCGTGATGTCGAAGGCGTGGTCGGCCAGGCTGGCGTGCTTGTCGCCGACCTCGGCGAACCGCTTGGGCATGCTCAGCACGTCGAAGTCGAACGGCGAGACGTCGCCCAGCTCGTCCCAGTCGAGCGGGGCGGACACCGGCGCGTGCGGCTTCGGGCGGATCGAGTAGGCCGAGGCGATCGTGCGGTCACGGGCCATCTGGTTGTAGTCGATGAAGATCTTCTCGCCGCGCTCCTCCTTCCACCACGACATGGTCACGCGGTCGGGCAGCCGGCGTTCCAGCTCGCGGCCGAACGCGATCACCGCCCCGCGCACCTCCTGGAAGGTCCACCGCGGCTGGATCGGCACGTAGATGTGCACCCCGCGCCCGCCCGAGGTCTTCGGCCAGCCCTCCATGCCGAACTCGTGCAGGAGTTCGCGCACGTGCGGGGCGACCCAGACGGCGTCGGCGAAGTCGGTGCCCGGCTGCGGGTCGAGGTCGATGCGGATCTGGTTGGGCGACTCGACGTCGGCCTTGGACACCGGCCACGGGTGGAAGGTGAGCGTGCCGAGGTTGGCGCACCAGGCGACGACGGCGACCGAGTCGGGCGCGACCTCGTCCGCCGTCCGCCCGCTCGGGAAAGTGATGTGCGCGGTCTGCACCCACTCGGGGGCGTTCTTCGGCACCCGCTTCTGGTAGAACGCGTCGCCGGTGTTGTCCACCCGCGTCGAGATGCGCGCGCCCTCGAAGACCCCGCCCGGCCAGCGCTCCAGCGTCGTCGGGCGATCCTTCAGCGCGAACAGGATGCCGGGGCCGACCGAGATGAAGTACTCGACGACGTCGATCTTGCGGATCCCGCGCTCGGCGAAGTAGGGCTTCTCCGGGTTGGAGACGCGCACCTCGTGCCCGTCGACCTCCAGGACGACGGCGTCCTTGCTCGCGGCCATGGGGCTCCTCGTCTCGGCGCTACCCCGAGGCCGGGCAGGTCAGCCCGTCCTGCGGCACCGTGAGGTCGATCAGGTACGCGTCGACCGCGGTGGTCACGCACGGCGTCTTCGGGTAGCTCGTGTGCCCCTGACCCTGCCATGTGAGCAGGACGCCGGAGTCCAGATCCTTCGCCATGTCCACCGCACCGGGCAACGGCGTCACCGGATCGCCGGAATTGCCGACGACCAGGATCGGCGCCGCGCCCGCCGCGTCGCGCTCCGGCAGCGGCGTCCGGTCGGCTTTCCACGCCGAGCAGGTGTAGAGGCTCACCGCCGACCCGGCGCCGAACAGCGGGTACTTCTGGCTCCAGTCCTGGGCCAGTGACGTCACCTTGCTCTTGGTCACGTCCTCGCGGGTGCTCTGGTCGGCGCAGTTGATCGCGATGTTGGCGTCGAACAGGTTCGAGTAGGTGCCGTCGTCCAGCCGGCCGGAGTAGCTGTCGGCGAGGGCGAAGACGCCCTGCGAGTCGCCCTTCTGCGCGGCGGCCAGCGCCTGCGCCAGCTGCGCCCAGGAGTCCTGGTCGTAGAGCGCCGCCTGGACCGCGGTCATGACGACGCCGGCCGTCGCCGTGCGGGTCTCGCCCTGCTTGGCGCTGGGGATCGGCGTCGTCCCGGCCTGGGTGAGCAGGTCGTAGACGAACTGCCGCGGGTTGGCGCCCAGCGGGCAGCCGGAGACCAGGCCGACGCAGTTCTGCGCGAACGCGTCGAAGCCGGACTCGAACCCCTGCGCGCTGGCCTCGGCGTCGGCGACCGGGTCCTTGTCGGGATCCACCGCGCCGTCGAGCACCGCCGCCCGCACGTTCTTCGGGAACAGCTCGGCGTAGGTCGAGCCGAGCGTCGTGCCGTAGGAGTAGCCGAGGTAGGTCAGCTGCTGGTCGCCCAGCGCCTCGCGGATGCGGTCCATGTCGCGGGCGGTGTCGACGGTGTCGAAGCTGCCCAGCGCCTCGCCGTACTTGTCGGCGCAGCCCTTGGCCACCTGGTCGGCGAGGGAGAAGGCGTCGTCGAGCTGGGCGTCGGTGGTCGGCCGCGGCTCGGCGGCGATCAGCTTGTCCTTGAGGTCGGCCGGGATGCACTCGATCGGCGTCGACAGCCCGACCCCGCGCGGGTCGAAGCCGACCAGGTCGAAGCGGTTGAGCACGTCCTCGGGCATGGTCAGCGCCAGGCCGATCGCGGCGTCGGCACCCGAGCCGCCGGGACCCCCCGGGTTGATGACCAGCGAGCCGATCCGGTTCGTCTGGTTCGCGGACTTCACCCGCACCAGGAACAGCGGCAGCGTGGCGCCGTCGGGCTCCTTGTAGCTGATCGGCACCTCGGTGCGCCCGCACTCGAAGCTGAGCGGTCGGTCGGCCCCGGCCTGCCCGGCGATCAGCGGCTTGATCTGCTCGTTGCAGTCGCTCCACTTGATCGGCGCGGCCTTCTCGGTCGGCTTGGCCGAGCTGCTGGCGGCCGCCGTCCCCGAGGCGGTCATCGAGTCGGTGAACGACTGGCAGCCGGTGAGGACCAGCAGCAGGCCGACCAGGGCGACGAGCAGGGTGGAGCGAGAACGCATGATCACGAGCGTATGGGCCGCCCGCCACCGCCGCAGAAAGCGGACGGCCCGGGTCACCCGTTCAGCCGTCCAGCACCTCGGCGAGGTCGTACTTCACCGGGATGTCGAGCTGGTCGTAGGTGCAGCTCAGCGGTTCGCGGTCGGTGCGCCAGCGGAGGAACTGCCCGGTGTGACGAAGACGACGTCCCTCGAGCTGGTCGTACTTGATCTCGACGACCAGTTCCGGCCGCAGCGGCACCCACGAGAGGTCCTTCTTGGCGTTCCAGCGGCTGACCGCGCCGGGCATCCGGTCCTCGCCGTTGCCGTTGGTCTGGGCGTTGGCCCAGTCCTTCCACGGGTGGTCGTCCAGCGCGTTCTCCCGGTAGGGCGCCAGCTCCTCGACCAGCTCGGCCCGGCGCGTCATCGGGAACGACGCCGCGACGCCGATGTGCTGCAGCCGGCCGCCGTCGTAGAGCCCGAGCAGCAGCGAGCCGACGATCGGTCCGCTCTTGTGCCAGCGGAACCCGGCGACGACGCAGTCGGCCGTGCGCACGTGCTTGACCTTGGTCATCAGCCGCTGGTCGGGCCCGTACGGCAGGTCGGCGGCCTTGGCGACGACGCCGTCCAGCCCGGCGCCCTCGAACTCCTCGAACCAGCGCTGCGCCGTGGCGGCGTCCTGGGTGATCGAGGTGACGTGCACGGACTGCGTGCTGCCCACAACCCGTCGGAGGAGTGCCTGGCGCTCGCCGAAGGGCGTCTCCAGGAACGACTCGTCGCCCAGCGCGAGCAGGTCGAAGGCGACGAAGGTGCCGGGGGTGTTCTCGGCGAGCAGGTTGACCCGGCTCTCGGCGGGGTGGATGCGCTGCAGCAGCGCCTCGAAGTCCAGCCGGTCGCCGTTCTGGATGACGATCTCGCCGTCCACGACGCAGCGCTCGGGCAGTGCCGCCTTGACCGCCGCGACCACCTCGGGGAAGTACCGGGTCAGCGGCCGCTCGTTGCGGCTGCCGAGCTCGACCTCGTCGCCGTCCCGGAAGACGATGCAGCGGAAGCCGTCCCACTTGGGCTCGTAGAACAGGCCCTCGCCCGTGGGCAGTTTCGTGGCGGCCTTGGCCAGCATCGGCTTCACCGGCGGGAGCAGCGGCAGGTTCATGACCTGCAGTCAAGCAGCAGGGGACGACGTCCGGCGAGGACGGCGGGCTCCGGGCACCACGGCGGGCACCCGATCGGCGTACTCGTCGTAGACCGGGCCCAGCCTGCGCCGCAGGTCCCTCTCCTCGAACCGGACGCCCACGGCGATGTAGCCGGTCGAGGCGATCGCGAAGAACAGGTGCCCGACGGTCATCCGCGGCGTCGCCCAGAAGGCGATCAGCAGGCCGAGCATCAGCGGGTGCCGGACCCAGGCGTACAGCCACCGCTCGGAGAACCCGGGCCCCACGTAGGGCCCCCGGGCGGGATCCCAGCTCGCCTGCCGCAGGCCGAGGAAGTCCCAGTGGTCGACCATGGCGGTCGCCGAGAACGCGAGCACCCAGCCCGTGCCGTAGAGCACCCAGAGCAGCGCGACCCACGGCTGGCCGGACACGGTCCAGATCCCGCCCGGCAGCGGCCGCCACTGCCAGAACAGCAGCGCGAGCAGCAGCGCGGACGCCAGGACGAACGTGCTGCGCTCGGCGGCCTCGGGCAGCACGCGGGCCAGCCGGCGCTTGAACCCGGCCCGCGCCATGACCGAGTGCTGCACCGCGAACAGCAGCAGGAGCGCTGCATCGATCAGCAGCGACTCCCAGCGCGGGCCGCGCAGCGGCCCGTCGACCGTGGTGGGAGCGACGGAGAGGTTCGCCAGGAAGCCCACGCCCCAGGCCGAGGCGAGCAGGAAGGCGGCGTAGGCCAGGACGGCGTACGCCTGCAGAGGAGGACGGGCGGATCGCATGCCTGCAGACCCTCGACGTCCGGGCGGCGCGAGTCAGCCGTGGAAACCCCTCACTCCGCGCCGCTCTCGACCACCCAGGCGGCCACCTGGGCGCGCGAGCGCAGGCCCAGCCGGATCCGGATCCGCTCGACGTGCGACTCGGCGGAGCGCTCGCTGATCACCAGCCGTCGGCCGATCTCGCGGTTGGTGAGACCCTCCGCGACCAGCGCGGCCACCTCCCGCTGGCGGGGCGTGAGCGACGCAGTGGCCGGGCGCCGCGTCGGCGGCAGGCCGAGGAAGCCGCGGACGGTCCGGCAGAGCGCCTCGGCGTCGCCGACGAAGGGCAGGTGGCTGTGCCCGGGCAGCGTCCGGAACCGGGCGCCGGGGATGCCCTCGGCCAGGGCCTGCCCCTGCTGCACGGGGGCGGCGCGGTCGCGGTCGCGGTGCACGACCAGCGTCGGGGCTTGGACCTGCGGCAACAGCGCCGTGACGTCGACCGCGTAGCAGGTCGCCAGCATGTCGCGGGCCCGCTCCGCCGAGGCGGCCTCCCGCTGGTAGCGGGCGAAGCCGCGGCGGGTGGTGCGGTCGGCGTCCGGGGCGAAGATGTCGGTGAGGACGTCGGACCCGAGGCCCCACTGCGAGCCGACCAGCCCCAGCACGTGCTCCCGGACGGCCGGCGAGGCCACCCGCGCGCCGTCCGCCCAGCCGCCGTAGAGCACCAGCCGGCGCACCCGGTCGGGGTGCGCGGCGGCCCAGCGCACCGCCACCGCCGCGCCCAGCGAGACGCCGAGCAGGTCGACCGGCCCGCTCCCGGCCGCCTCGATCACCGCCGTCAGCGTCTCGTCCTCGAGCTCCAGGGCCGGCGCGCGGTCGGCCGGGCCGGACAGCCCGCAGCCGGCCTTGTCGTAGCGGTACAGCGTCCGGCCCTCCGCCAGCGCCGAGTAGAACGCGCGCTCCGCCGGCAGCGCCCAGGAGAGCTCCAGGTGGGTGAGCCAGCCGGGCACGTAGACCAGCGCCGGGCCGGAGCCGGCGCGCGCGTAGGCGATGCGCGTGCCGTCGCCGAGCCGCACCTCGCCGATGCGCTGGTCCATCGCCGGATTCTGCCTCCGGCGGGACCGGTCAGTTGCGCGCGATCGCGTACCGGACGAACAGCATCCCGTCCTCCTCGAGCAGGGAGGTCAGCCCCAGCCGCGACGGCGCCAGCAGCGGGACGTCGGGCAGCAGCCGCACCTCGTGCCCGCCGACCAGCCACGGGGAGATGGACAGGTCCAGCTCGTCGACCACCCCGGCGACCAGCGCGGAGTGCAGCAGCTGCGGTCCGCCCTCGCAGGTGAGCTGCTCGATCCCGCGCTCGGCGAGCCGGTCCTGCGCCAGCGGCAGGTCGACGTTGTCCTCGCCGCAGACCAGCACCTCCAGGCCGGCCGCGGCCAGCGCGGCCCGCCGCTGCGGATCGGCGGCCTCGCAGGTGACCAGGATGCTCGGCGCGCGGCCGCCGATCAGCCGGGTGTCCACCGGCACCGAGGCCCGCCGCGAGACGACGACGATCGGCGCGGTCGCCGGCCGGCCCAGGTCCTCCCGCAGCCGGACGACGACCGGGTCGTCCTCCATCGGCCCGTAGCCCTCCGCGGCGGCGGTCCCGGCGCCGACCAGGATCGCGTCCCCGAGGGCCCGGAGGGTCCGGAACACCAGCAGGTCGCCGGGCATCTGCAGGCCCCGGCTCTTCCCGGCGACGGTGGTCGAGCCGTCGGGGGAGGCGATGAAGTTGACCCGCAGGTTCCGGCCGGGCGGCAGCCGGTAGGCCTCGACGACGTCCTCGGTCGTCAGGCCGTCACCCGGCTCGGGCAGCAGCCGTCTCATGTCGTGAGCACCACCGCGGTCTCGGCGGGCAGCGCGATCGTCTCCCGGTCGAGCCGTGGCGCCTCGCCGGTGCTGAACAGCACGCCGGTCGCGGGGCGGTCGAGGTCGATCTCGCGGGGCGCGTCGGCCAGGTTGGCGACCACGCGCAGCGAGCCTCGGGAGACGACGATCCAGCGGTCGTCGTCGTCCCAGCTGACCGCCATCCCGGCGAGGTCGGGGTCGACCAGCTCGGGGTGGTGCTTGCGCAGGGCCAGGAGCTTCCGGTGCGTGGCCAGGAGCTCGGCGTGGGGCTCCTTCTGCAGCTCGGTCCAGTCCAGCTTCGAGCGGGTGAAGGTCTCCGGGTCCTGCGGATCGGGGACCACGTCGGCGTCCCAGCCGTGCTCGGCGAACTCGCCGATCCGGCCCTCGGCGGTTGCCCTGCCCAGCTCCGGCTCGGGGTGGCTGGTGAAGAACTGCCACGGCGTCGAGGCGCCCCACTCCTCGCCCATGAACAGCATCGGGGTGAACGGGCTGGTCAGCACGAGGGTGGCGCCCACTGCGAGCAGGTCGGGGGAGAGGGACGCCGAGATCCGGTCGCCGACCGCCCGGTTGCCGATCTGGTCGTGGTCCTGCAGGTAGCCGAGGAACTTCCAGCCCGGCAGCAGCGCGGTGTCGACCGGGCGGCCGTGGTGCCGGCGGCGGAAGCTCGACCAGGCACCGTCGTGGAAGAACGCGCCGGTCAGCGTCTTGGCCAGGCCGGCCAGCCCGGCCTCGGCGAAGTCGGAGTAGTAGCCCTGCCCTTCGCCGGTCAGCGTCGAGTGCAGCGCGTGGTGGAAGTCGTCGCTCCACTGCGCGGTCAGCCCCAGGCCGCCGGCCACCCGGGGGGTGACCATCCGCGGGTCGTTGAGGTCGCTCTCGGCGATCAGGCTGAGCGGCCGGCCGACGGCGACCGAGAGCTTGTCGACCTCCTGCGCCATCTCCTCCAGCACGTGCGTGGCCCGCTCGTCGACCAGCGCGTGGACGGCGTCGAGCCGCAGCCCGTCGACGTGCATGTCCCGGAACCACATGAGGGCGTTGTCGAGGACGTAGCGGCGGACCTCGTCGGAGTCGGGCCCGGAGAGGTTGATCGAGCTGCCCCAGGTGTTCGCGCCGCCTTCGGCGAAGATCGGGAAGAACTCCGGCAGGTAGTTCCCGGACGGGCCGAGGTGGTTGTAGACGACGTCCTGGATCACGCCGAGGCCGCGCTCGTGGCAGGCGTCGACGAACCGCTGGTAGGCCGCCGGCCCGCCGTAGGTCTCCTGGACGGCGTACCAGAGGACGCCGTCGTAGCCCCAGTTGTGGGTGCCGTTGAACGCGTTGACCGGCAGCAGCTCGACGAAGTCGACGCCGAGCTCGACCAGGTGGTCGAGCTTCTCGATCGCGCTGTCCAGCGTGCCCTCGGGGGTGAACGTGCCGACGTGCAGCTCGTAGACGACGCCTCCGGCGAGCGGGCGGCCGGTCCAGGCGGTGTCCCGCCAGGCGTGGGCGTCGGGGTCGAACCGCCGGGACAGCCCGTGCACGCCGTCGGGCTGCCGCCGCGAGCGCGGGTCCGGCCGCGCCGTCTCGGCGTCGTCGAGCAGGAAGCCGTAGTCCGCCTCGGGCCCGGCGTCGACCTCGACCCGCCACCAGCCGTCGTCGTCCCGCGTCATGTCGTGGACGGCGCCGTCGACCTGCAGGCGGACCCGCGAGGGGATCGGCGCCCAGACGGCGAACTCGACGGGGTCGGACATGCGGGCGCCTCCAGGAGCGGCGGTCGGGGTCGTGCGGGATTCTGCCCGGACGGGGGGAGGTCAACCGTCAGACTCGGGTGGTGTCGAGCGCACCGTCGTGGACCCCCGAACGCACCACGGAGCCGGAACGCGCAGCCGGCCTGATCGCCGCCGTGGCGCCGGAGCTCCGCGGGGTGCCGGTCGTGCCGCTGTCGGAGGGCTGGGACAACACGGTGTTCCGGGTGGGGGACTGGACCGCCCGGTTTCCGCGGCGGGCGATGGCGCTGCCGGGGTTCCGCCGCGAGCTCGCCGTCCTGCCCGTGGTCGCCGCCCGGCTGCCGCTCCCGGTGCCCGAGCCGCGGTGGACCGGCACGGACGACGACCCGGCGGACCCCTGGCCGTTCGCGGTGGTGCGGTTCGTGGCCGGCTCCGAGCTGGCCGAGGTCGCGCCGCCCGACGCCGCGCGGGAACCCGCGGCCGCGGCGCTGGGCTCGTTCCTCGCCGTCCTGCACGCGCCGGCGACCCGCGCGCTCGTGGACGGCGTGGATCTGCCCGTCGACCCGATGCGCCGGTCCGAGCCCGTGGCGCGGATGGCGCAGACGCGCGCGCAGCTCGCCGCGCTGGCCGGAGGTGGGCTGTGGTCGCCGGACCCGGCGGTCGACGAGCTGCTCCGGGACGGCGCGCGGCTGCCGGCGCCGTCCGGCGAGCCGGTCCTGGTGCACGGCGACCTGCACGTCCGCCACCTGCTCCTGGACGACGACCTCGGGGCCGCCGGGGTCATCGACTGGGGCGACGTCTGCCTCGCCGACCCGGCCGTCGACCTCGCGCTCGGCTACGCGGCCTTCGCCGGTCCGGCCCGGGCGGCCCTGCTCGACGCGTACGGCGGCGTCGGCGCCGAGCGGGAGCTGCGGGCCCGCTGCCTGGCGGTGCGGCTCAGCGCGCTGCTGGCCGGCTACGCCGCCGCCGACGACCGGCCCGCCCTGCTGGCCGAGGCGTTGGCCGGGATCGGCCGCGCGGTCGTGTAGGTGCGGGCGCCCGGCCGGTTGGCCGACCGGCCGGGCACCCGTCCGGTCAGACGGACAGCCGCTGACCCGGGTAGATCAGGTTGGGGTTGTGGCAGACGGCCCGGTTCTGGGCCCAGAGAGTGCGCCACGAGACGCCGTGCGCCGCCGCGATGCGGGCCAGCGTGTCACCACGCTTGACCACGTAGCTCCCACCCGACGAGTGGTGCCCGGTGCGCGCCGGGGCAGCAGGAGCGGCAGGGGCTGCCGCCGCCGGAGCCGGAGCCGGAGCAGGGGCCGCGGCTACCGCCGTGCTCCCCCCGGTCAGGTACTTGCCGCACACCGGCCAGGCGCCGATGCCCTGGCCGGCGAGCACCTTCTCCGCGATCGCGATCTGCTGCCCGGGTGTCGCGAGGTCTGCCCGCGACGCGTAGGCCAGCCCCCCGTAGGCCGCCCAGGTGGCCTGGCTGAACTGCAGTCCCCCGTAGTAGCCGTTGCCGGTGTTGATGTGCCAGTTCCCCCCGGACTCGCACTGGGCGACCCCCGACCAGTCGTGCGTGGCGGCGGACGCCGGGGCGGCCAGGGCGACGGCCCCGACTGCGGTGCCCAGGGCCAGCGTGCCGCCGAAGAGCAGGCGGCGGACACGGCGGTACCGGGGCAGGACGTGCTGGGACATGGTTCCTCCGATCGCCGCCGGCGAGGTGAGCTGTCGGGTTCGGGCGATCGGTGCCCGGCCGCCATCGGCGGCTTCACCCCGAGACGCGCGTGCTGCGCGTCGATGTGGGTCCCCCGCCCCCGTCCCTGGGTGGTGTCGATGGCAGGGCGCGGCGGACGGGGTTGGGCGGACCGGCACCTGGTGCCCGGCCATCGGTGGCCCGAGCACGCGGGAACCGTAGGAAGAGCGCGGGATCGTGTCGCGGCGAGCGGCGCGGATTCCGGCGTTTCGTCGGCGTGTCGCCGACAGGCCGGGTGCGGATCAGGCGACCCGCACCCGGCCGGTCACTGTCCGTGCCTGCTCGCGGCTCCGCGCTCGGGTCGCGCCCGGGTCCCCAGTCGAGTGAGCAGTTGCGGTCGACGACACGCGGCGGCACGCCGCGCGGAGCGACCGCAACTGCTCACTCGCCGTCCAAGCTCAGTCGCGGACGAGCAGGGCGACGGGGAGGCGGCTGAGCACCTCGGCGAGCCTCGCCCCGTTCGCGTCCGAGACGACCCGCGCGCCGGTGAACAGGTCCCGCCACGCACCCGTCGGCAGGGCCAGCCCGGTGTCGCCCCAGCCGCCCGCGGCGGCGAGGGCAGCCGGCAGCCGGGTCGCCACGGTCACCGCGCCGCCCCGGTCGAAGGCGACCACGTGCTCCGCGGCCGTCCCGGTGGCGGCCACCGGCTCGTAGCCCTCGAACCACTCCGGGTGGTCCCGGCGGGCCCGCAGCGTGCGCGAGACGACGAGCAGCTTCGCCGCGCCGGTCTCGTCGACGGACGGCACGTCGCCCGCGTCGAGCGCGGCCAGCAGCCGCCGGCGCTGGTCGTAGTCGACCGGACGGCGGTTGTCCGGGTCGACCAGCGAGAGGTCCCACAGCTCGGTGCCCTGGTAGACGTCGGGGACGCCGGGCATGGTCAGCTGCAGCAGCTTCTGCGACAGCGAGTTCGACCGGCCGAAGCCCTCGATCCGCTCGACGATCTTGGTGATCCGTCCCGCCACCGCCTCGTCGTCGTAGGCGGCGTCCACCAGCGCGTGCAGCTGCTCCTCGAACTCCTGCACCGGATCGGTCCAGGTGGTCGACGTCCCGGCCTCGCGGGCGGCCTTCTCCGCGTACCCGTGCGCCCGCTCGCGGGAGATCGGCCACGCCCCGACCAGGTTCTGCCACACCAGGTGCGCCAGCGGCCGGTCGGTCAGCGGGTGCCGCGACAGCAGGTAGCGGACCAGCGACGCCCACTCGGTGGGCAGCTCGGCGAGCACGGCCAGCCGCGCGCGCACGTCCTCGCTGCGCTTGGTGTCGTGCGTCGACAGCGTCGTCATCGAGACGGGCTTGCGCTCCAGCCGGCGCTGCTGCGCCTCGTGGAACTCCTCGACGGTCGACCCGAACCGGGTGGGGTCGCCGCCGACCTCGTTGAGCGCCACGAACCGCGCCCACCGGTAGTAGGCGGAGTCCTCGACCCCCTTGGCCATCACCGGCCCGCTGGTCTGCTCGAACCGGGTGGCCGCCTCGGTGCCGGCCTGGGCCAGCACCGGGTGCAGCGCGTCGAGCGCGGCCACCAGGTCGGGACGGCGGTCGCGGACGGCGGCCACCGTCGCGTCCAGGTGCTCGCGGCCCTCGGGCAGGTAGCTGCGGTAGACGTCGAACGAGGCCAGCAGCTCGGCCAGCGCCTCCCGCACCGACTCGGCGTCCACGCCCGGCAGGTCACCGACCACCCGCACCAGGCGGGCGACCTCGGAGGCGAGGATCCCGTCGGTGACCTCGCGCTTGCAGTCGTGCACCAGCTGCGCGTAGTCCACCACCCGGCCGGCCAGCTCGGTCTCCAGCGCGGTCAGCGCCGCCTCCCCGGCGGGGTCGACCAGGACGTCGTCCACCTCGGCGAGCGCGTCGTACCCGGTCGTGCCGGCCGTCGCCCAGTCGGCCGGCAGCTCCTCGCCGGGCTCGAGGATCTTCTCCACGACCGTCCACCGGCCGCCGGAGGCCGCCGCCAACCGGTCGAGGTAGCCCTTCGGATCGGCCAGCCCGTCCGGGTGGTCGATGCGCAGCGCGTCGACGCTGCCCTTTTCGATCAGGTGCAGCACGAGCTGGTGCGTGGCCGTGAAGATCTCCGGGTCCTCGACGCGCAGCCCGGCGAGGGTGTTGATCGCGAAGAACCGGCGGTAGTTCAGCTCGTCGTCGGCCCGCCGCCAGTCGACCAGCTCGTAGTGCTGTCGCGCGTGCACCTCCTGAGGGGTGCCGTCGTCCGTGCCCGGGGCGAGGGGGAAGCGGTTGTCGTAGTACCGGAGCTCGCCATCCACCACCTCGAGCTTGTCGACGTCGTCCGCCGACCCCAGAACGGGGATGCGGACCTTGCCGCCGCCGAACTCCCAGTCGATGTCGAACGCCGCGGCGTGCGCGGAGTCCTGACCGTGCTGCAGCACGTCCCACCACCAGGGCGCGGCCGCGGGGTCGGCCACGCCCATGTGGTTGGGCACGAGGTCCAGCACCAGCCCGAGCCCGTGCTCGTGCAGCGCCGCGACGAACCGCTCGAAGCCCTCCCGCCCGCCGCGCGCTTCGTCGATGTGCGCGTGGTCGACGGTGTCGTAGCCGTGCGTGCTGCCCTCGGCCGAGCGCAGCAGGGGAGAGGCGTACGCGTGCGTCACCCCGAGGTCGGCCAGGTAGCCCGCGACGGCGGCGGCGTCGTCGAGCGGGAAGCCGGCGTGGATCTGCAGCCGGTAGGTGGCCGAGGGGACACCCGACGTCATGCCGCCGCCCGGAGCACCACGGTGGCCCGGGCGCCGACCGTCACCGTCTCGCCGGGCTTGAGCTCGTCGGGCTCGAGGTCGCCGTGCTCGGCGGTGTCGAGGACGACGGCCCACGCGCTGGCGTACTCGCTGGTCGGCAGCGTGAACTCCATCGGCTCGTGGTGGGCGTTGAACGCCAGGTAGAAGCAGTCGTCGACGATCCGCTCGCCGCGCTCGTCGGTCTCCCGGATGCCGTGGCCGTTGAGGTACATGGCCAGCGACTTGGCGTACCCGGCGTCCCAGTCCTCGTCGCTCATCAGGTCGCCGGTCGGGGTCAGCCACGCGACGTCGGGCACCGGCTCGCCGGCACCGCGGACCGGCCGGCCGGACAGGAACCGCCGGCGGCGGAACACCGGGTGCTCGGTGCGCAGCCGGATCACCTGCTTGGTGAACTCCAGCAGGCCCTCGTCGACGTCGTCCCAGTGGATCCAGGTGAGCTCGGAGTCCTGGCAGTAGCCGTTGTTGTTGCCGTGCTGGGTGCGGCCGAGCTCGTCGCCGTGCAGCAGCATCGGCACGCCCTGGGACAGCATCAGCGTGGCGATGAAGTTGCGCTTCTGGCGGGCGCGCAGCGCGAGGACCTTCGGGTCGTCGGTCTCGCCCTCGACGCCGCAGTTCCAGCTGCGGTTGTGGCTCTCGCCGTCGTTGTTGTCCTCGCCGTTGGCCTCGTTGTGCTTCTCGTTGTAGGAGACGAGGTCGTTGAGCGTGAACCCGTCGTGCGCGGTGACGAAGTTGATGCTGGCCACCGGTCGCCGGCCCGAGTGCTGGTACAGGTCGGAGGAGCCGGTGATCCGGCTGGCGAACTCGCCGATCGTGGCGTCCTCGCCGCGCCAGAAGTCGCGGACGGTGTCGCGGTACTTGCCGTTCCACTCCGTCCACAGCGCGGGGAAGTTGCCGACCTGGTAACCGCCGTCGCCGACGTCCCACGGCTCGGCGATGAGCTTGACCTGGCTGACGATCGGGTCCTGGTGCACCAGGTCGAAGAACGCCGAGAGCCGGTCCACCTCGTGGAACTGGCGGGCGAGCGTGGAGGCGAGGTCGAAGCGGAAGCCGTCGACGTGCATCTCGGTGACCCAGTACCGCAGCGAGTCCATGATCAGCTGCAGCGACTGCGGGTGCCGGACGTTGAGCGAGTTCCCGGTGCCCGTCGTGTCCATGTAGTACCGCTTGTCGTCCTCGACCAGCCGGTAGTAGGCCTGGTTGTCGATGCCCTTGAACGACAGCGTCGGGCCGTTGTGGTTGCCCTCGGCGGTGTGGTTGTAGACGACGTCGAGGATGACCTCGATGCCCGCCTCGTGCAGGGCCCGGACCATGCCCTTGAACTCCTGCACCTGCTGGCCGTCGGTCCACTGGGCGTACTCGTTGTGCGGGGCGAAGAAGCCGATCGTGTTGTAGCCCCAGTAGTTGCGCAGGCCCTTCTGCTGCAGGGTGTCGTCCTGCACGAACTGGTGCACCGGCATGAGCTCGATCGCCGTCACACCCAGGCCGGTCAGGTGGTCGATGATCGCCGGGTGCGCCAGGCCGGCGTAGGTGCCGCGCAGCTCCTCGGGGATCCCCGGGTGGGTCATGGTCAGGCCCTTGACGTGGGCCTCGTAGATGACCGACTTGTGGTACGGCGTCTGCGGCGGGCGGTCCACACCCCAGTCGAAGTACGGGTTGACGACGACGGACTTCGGCATGTGCGGCGCCGAGTCCTCGTCGTTGCGCTCCTTGGTCTCGAAGTCGTAGCCGAACACGGACGGGTCCCAGTCGACCTGGCCGTCGACGGCCTTGGCGTAGGGGTCGAGCAGCAGCTTGTTCGGGTTGCAGCGCAGGCCCTGGCCGGGGTCGTACGGGCCGTAGACCCGGAAGCCGTAGCGCTGGCCGGGCTGGATGCCGGGCAGGAAGGCGTGCCAGACGTAGCCCTCCATCTCGGGCAGTTCGATGCGCTGCTCGGTGCCGTCCTCGTCGAACAGGCACAGCTCAACCTTCTCGGCCACCTCGCTGAAGATGGAGAAGTTGGTGCCGGTGCCGTCGTACGTGGCACCCAGCGGGTAGGCGGAGCCGGGCCACACCTGGGTCATGCGGGTATTCCTCCTGCGGAGGCCCTCCACCGGGGCAGAGAGCAGTGGCCCCCTTCCCCGTGCTCGGGGGAGGGGGTCGGACGGGCGTCGCACGCGCTGTGCCCGCCTCCACCCTTCCGCACACCTGCAATCGCGCGGGTCACAGATCGTCTTGACCGTCTCCGACGGACGGGGCGACCCTGACCGCACCATGACCTGCGCTGCGTGCGGAGCAGTCAACCGCGAGGGTCGCAAGTTCTGCGCCGAGTGCGGTGCGGCGCTGGTCGCGTCCTGCCCGGCGTGCGGCAGCTCCAACGAGCCGGGAGAGCGGTTCTGCGGCGACTGCGGCGTCCCGTTGGCAGCTCCGCAGACGGAAGCACCAGCGCCGCCGGCGCCCGAGGTGCGGCGGGTCTCCGTGCTGTTCTGCGACCTGGTCGGCTACACCGCCCTGGCCGAGCAGCGCGACGCCGAGGACGTCCGGGCGGTGCTGTCGGGGTACTTCGACGTCGCCCGGACCGTGGTGCGCCGCTACGGCGGCGAGATCGAGAAGTACATCGGGGACGCCGTCGTCGCGGTCTGGGGGGTGCCCGCCGCCCACGAGGACGACGCCGAGCGGGCCGTCCGCGCCGCGCTCGACCTGGTCGACGCCGTCCCGGTCTACGGCGAGGCGCTGGGGCTCGCGCTGCAGGCGCGCGCCGGCGTGGTCACCGGCCGGGCCGCCTCGCTCGGCAACCCGCTGGAGGGCATCGTCGTCGGCGACCGGGTGAACACGGCCGCGCGGTTGCAGGGGGCCGCGCCGCCGGGCGGCGTCCTGGTCGACGCCGCGACCCACGAGGTCACGGTGGCGGCGATCGAGTACGCCGACGCCGGGACGCACACCCTCAAGGGCAAGGCGGAGCAGCTGCGGCTGTGGCGCGCCCAGCGGGTGATCGCGGGGGTCCGGGGCGGCCGCCGGGTCGACGAGTTGGAGGCGCCGCTGGTCGGCCGGGCCCGGGAGCTCTCCGTCGTCAAGGAGCTCTTCCACTCCTGCCTGGAGGAGCGGCGCACCCGGCTGGTCGCGCTCACCGGCCAGGCCGGCGTGGGCAAGAGCCGGCTGCACTGGGAGTTCGAGAAGCACGTCGACGGCCTGGCGTTCGGCGTTCTGTGGCACACCGGCCGGTGCCTGGCCTACGGCGACGGGGTGGCCTACTGGGCGCTGGCCGAGATGGTCCGCCAGCGGCTCGGCATCGCCCAGGAGGACCCGCCCGACGTCGTCCGGGAGAAGCTGCGGGTCGGGCTGGAGCGCTGGGTCGGCGACCCGGTGGCCCGCCGGTACGTGGAGCCGCGGCTGGGCGTGCTGCTCGGCAGCGAGGACGCCGAGCTGCCCCGGCAGGAGCTCTTCGCCGGCTGGCGGCTGTTCGTCGAGCAGCTGGCGGAGGAGGCGCCCGTCGTCCTCACCTTCGAGGACATGCAGTGGGCCGACGCCGGCCTCCTGGACTTCCTCGAGCAGCTGCTGGACTGGTCGCCCGCGCACCGGGTCTTCGTCGTCGTCCTAACCCGCCCCGAGCTGTTCGACGCCCGGCCGTCGCTGCTGTCCGGCCGGCGCAACGCCACCGCCGTCGGGGTGGAGCCGCTGTCCGACGCGGCGGTGGGCGCGCTGCTCGACCAGCTCGTGCCGGACCTGCCGGACCGGGTGCGGACCCTGATCACCGGGCACGCAGCGGGCAACCCGCTGTTCGTCCTCGAGACGATCCGTGGCCTGCTCGACCGCGGCCTGGTGGTGGAGCGGGACGGACGACGGACGCTGGTCGGGCCGATCGACGAGCTCCAGGTGCCGGCCACCCTGTCGGCGCTGCTCGGTGCCCGGCTGGACGCGCTGCCGCCCGACGAGCGCGCCCTGGTCCGCGACCTGTCCGTGTTCGGCGGCAGCCTCCCGCGGGCCGCCGTGGACGCGATGAGCGACCTGCCCGCCGACGCCGTCGACCTCGCGCTCGCCGACCTGGTCCGCCGCGACGTCCTCACCGTGCGGCGGGACCCGCTCTCGCCGGACCGGGGTCACTACACGTTCGCCCAGTCGCTGCTGCGCACGGTCGCCTACGACAGCCTCTCGAAGCGGGAGCGCAAGGCGCGCCACCTGCGCGCCGCCGCCCACCTGCGGGCCGCCTTCCCCGACGACGGCGAGGAGGTCGTGGAGGTCCTGGCCACCCACTACCGGGAGGCCTGGGCGGCCGTGCCGGACGCGCCGGACGCCGCCGCGATCAGGGACGACGCCGCGGTGGCCTTCCGCCGGGCGGGGGACCGGGCGCGGGCGGTCGGTGCGCCGGCGGCGGCCGAGCACGCGTACCGCGCGGCCGCGGAGCTGACCGCCGACGAGGAGGTGGCGGCGCGGCGGCTGGCCGCGGCCGCCGGGGCCGCGTTCCTCGCCGGCCGGTCGGCCGAGGCCCTGGAGCTCTACGACCGGGTGGCGGCCGACCACCGCGCGGCCGGCCGCGAGGACGCCGCCCGGGCCCTCGTCGCGCCCAGCTGCGAGGTGCTGGTCAACCTGCGGCGGCTGGCCGAGGCGGAGAAGCGGCTGGCGGAGGCGCTGGACGCGGCCGATCCGGAGGACCCTGGGATCCCGGACTGGGTGCTCGGGCTCGCCCGGGTGGCCTGGCTCGACGGCGAGGTGCCGGTCGCGCTGGAGCACGCCGACCGGGCGCTGTCGCTCGCCGCGGCGGTGGGGGATCCCCGGTTGCTCGGCCGCGCCGCGAGCCAGCGGGCCGACGCGCTGGCCTTCTCCGGGCGGATCGACGAGTCGCTGCTGCTCTACCGCTGGGCGCTCGACCTGCTGGGCCGGGACGGCGACCTGCGGCCCCGGCTGCGGGCGCTGTCGAACATCGGCGCGCTGCACCTGGGCGCCGACCGGCCCGGTGCGCCGGCCGTCCTCGAGGAGGCCGTCGAGCTGGCCCGCATGCTCGGCGACGTCGCCCTGGCGTGGCCGACGCTCAACCTGTCCCAGCTCGACCTGTTCACCGGCGGCTGGACCGCGGCGCAGCGTCGCCTGGCCGGCGTGCTGGACGAGGTGCCCTCGGGCATCGTCGAGAGCCAGGCCCTGCACTTCGGCGTCGTGCTCGCCCAGGGCCTCGTCGGCGAGGTGGAGTCCGCCCGGGAGCACCTCGCCGTCCTCGCCGGCTGGCGGGACTCCGCCGACGTCCAGGCCCGCGCCTCCGCCCTGGCGGCCTCGGCGCTCGTCGCCTCCGCGGAGGGCGATCTCGAGACCGCCCTCGCGCACGGCGGCCAGGCGGCGCGGGACGCCCGGACGGCGATCGGGCTGTCGTCGGACGCCGTCCGCTGGGGCTGGCCGGTCGCGGTGGACGCCGCCCTCCGGCTGGGCCGGACGGACGACGCGGAGCGCCTGCTCGACCTGGTCCCCGTGCGCTCGCCCGGCCAGGTCCCGCCGTTCATCCGGGCCCAGCTCTCCCGCTTCCGGGCGCGCCTGGCGGCGCTGCAGCACGGGGCCGGGATCGAGGAGCGGCTGCGCACCGCCCTCGCCGAGCTGGACCGCCTCGGCTACCCGTACTGGCGCGCGCAGGTGCAGGGGGAGCTCGCCGAGCGGCTGCGCGAGGAGGGCCGCCAGGCGGAGGCCGCGGCGCTGCTCGAGGAGGCCACGGGGACCCTGACCCGGCTGGGGGCGCGCCCGGCGCTCCGGGTGCTCGGCCGGGACTGACCTGCCCGGTAACGAAGAGAGCGGTGCCCGCCGGGGTCCGACCTCGCCCGGCAACCCGGGTGGCGCTGGTCCCCGACGAGCACCGCTACTGCGTCCCGGAACGCTAGGGGCAGACCCCGCGACAGGACAAGTACCCGGCGAGCACCTTTCGCCTCCGATCGCCCCGCAACGCGCAGCCGCCCGTTCTGTCACACCGGCGTCGTACCGTCGTTCCCGTGCGCGCGAAGACCGACATCCGACCCACCCAGGGGCGTTTCCGCGTCGTCAGCGAGTTCGAGCCCTCGGGCGACCAGCCGACGGCGATCAAGGAGCTGTCCGAGCGGGTCAACGCCGGCGACAAGGACGTCGTCCTGCTCGGTGCCACCGGTACCGGCAAGTCGGCGACCACCGCCTGGCTGGTCGAGCAGGTGCAGCGCCCGACGCTGGTGATGGCGCCGAACAAGACCCTGGCCGCGCAGCTGGCCAACGAGTTCCGCGAGCTGTTCCCCGACAACGCCGTCGAGTACTTCGTCTCGTACTACGACTACTACCAGCCCGAGGCCTACGTCCCGCAGACCGACACCTACATCGAGAAGGACTCCTCGATCAACGAGGAGGTCGAGCGGCTGCGGCACTCGGCGACGATGAGCCTGCTCACCCGCCGCGACGTCATCGTGGTCGCCACCGTCTCGTGCATCTACGGCCTGGGCACGCCGCAGGAGTACGTCGACCGGGCGCTGCGGGTGCGGGTGGGGGAGTCCCACGACCGCGACGACCTGCTGCGCACGCTGGTCACCGAGCAGTACACCCGCAACGACCTGTCGTTCACCCGCGGCACGTTCCGGGTCCGGGGCGACACGATCGAGGTCTTCCCGGTCTACGAGGAGCTCGCCGTCCGGATCGAGATGTTCGGCGACGAGGTGGAGCGGCTGTACTACCTGCACCCGCTCACCGGCGAGGTGGTCCGCGAGGTCGACGAGATCTTCGTCTTCCCGGCCACCCACTACGCCGCCGGTCCCGACCGCATGGAGCGGGCGATCAAGGGCATCGAGAACGAGCTCGAGGACCGGCTGGCCGAGCTGGAGAAGCAGGGCAAGCTGCTGGAGGCCCAGCGGCTGCGCATGCGCACCACCTACGACATCGAGATGATGCGCCAGGTCGGCTTCTGCTCGGGCATCGAGAACTACTCGCGGCACATCGACGGCCGCGCCGCCGGCAGCGCCGGCTCCTGTCTGATCGACTACTTCCCCGACGACTTCCTGCTGGTCATCGACGAGTCGCACGTGACCGTGCCGCAGATCGGCGGCATGTACGAGGGCGACATGAGCCGCAAGCGGACCCTCGTCGAGCACGGCTTCCGGCTGCCCTCGGCGATGGACAACCGGCCGCTGCGGTGGGAGGAGTTCCAGGACCGGATCGGGCAGACGGTCTACCTGTCGGCGACGCCCGGCCCCTACGAGCTGGGCCGCAGCGGCGGCGAGTTCGTCGAGCAGGTCATCCGGCCGACCGGCCTGATCGACCCCGAGGTCGTGGTCAAGCCGACCAAGGGCCAGATCGACGACCTGGTGCACGAGATCCGGGTGCGGACCGAGAAGGACGAACGGATCCTGGTCACCACGCTGACCAAGAAGATGGCCGAGGACCTCACCGACTACCTGCTCGAGCTGGGCATCAAGGTCCGCTACCTGCACTCGGAGGTCGACACGCTGCGCCGGGTCGAGCTGCTGCGGGAGCTGCGGCAGGGCGAGTTCGACGTCCTGGTCGGCATCAACCTGCTGCGCGAGGGCCTCGACCTGCCCGAGGTGTCGCTGGTGGCGATCCTCGACGCGGACAAGGAGGGCTTCCTCCGGTCGGGGACCTCGCTGATCCAGACGATCGGCCGCGCCGCCCGCAACGTGTCCGGCCAGGTGCACATGTACGCCGACACGGTCACCCCGTCGATGGCCACGGCGATCGAGGAGACCAACCGCCGGCGCGAGAAGCAGGTCGCCTACAACCTCGAGCACGGTATCGACCCGCAGCCGCTGCGCAAGAAGATCGTCGACATCCTTGACGGGATCTACCGGGCGTCCGAGGACGCGGAGGCCTCCACCGAGCTGCTCGGCGGCTCGGGCCGGCAGCAGTCGCGGGGCAAGGCGCCGGTGCCCGGGCTGTCGTCGAAGAAGGCCGCCAAGGCAGGGTCGATCGACGTCCAGGGCCTGCCGCGCGCCGAGCTGGCCGACCTGATCACGCAGATGAACGAGCAGATGCTGGCCGCGGCCCGCGAGCTGCAGTTCGAGGTCGCCGCGCGGCTGCGCGACGAGCTCGCCGAGCTGAAGAAGGAGCTCCGCCAGCTCGACGCCGCCCACGCATAGGGTTCCGGCCCGTGGAGCGGGACGAGCTGGTCGCCTACTGCCTGGCCAAGCCGGACGCCGAGGAGACCTACCCCTGGGGCGAGGCCGAGCTGGTGGCCAAGGTGGGCGGCAAGGCGTTCGCGTTCATCGGTCTGGACGGCGGCACGGTCGGGCTCAAGTGCGGCCGGGACGCCGAGGAGGCGGCCGAGTGGCGCGAGCGCTACCCGGGTGCGATCGAGACGAGCCGCTACATCGGCCGCTACGGCTGGAACTCCGTCGACTGGACCGGCAAGGTCCCCGAGGACGACCTCCGCGAGCTGATCGACTCCTCCTACGAGGCGATCGTCGCCGCCCTCCCGAAGAGCAAGCGCCCCACCGGCTGACCGCCCGCCGGGCTCAGCCCTCGGAGCGGCGCAGGTCCCGTCGCTGCTTGCTCAGGCTGGCCACGACGGTCACCAGCAGCACGCCGAGGATGAAGCACAGCGACGTGACGATCCCGATGTGCGGCAGCGGGATCGGCCCGATCTTGTCGACGTGCGAGCCGTGCAGCGCCTCGATCAGCAGCTTGACCCCGATGAAGGCCAGGATCACCGAGAGCCCCACGTTGAGGAAGATCAGCCGCTCCAGCAGCCCGCCGATCAGGAAGTAGAGCTGCCGCAGGCCCATCAGGGCGAAGGCGTTCGCCGTGATGATGACGTACGGGTCCGAGGTCAGCCCGAAGATCGCGGGGATCGAGTCGAGGGCGAAGACGACGTTGGCGATGCCGATCGCCGCGATGACCACGACCAGCGGCGTGAACAACCGCCGGCGGCCCTCGTGCACCGTCAGCGAGGCCCCCGAGTAGTCCGGCGCCAGCGGCAGCACCTTCCGGACCAGCCGGACGGCCATGTTCTCCTGGTACTCGGCCTCCTCCTCGGCGCTCTCGAAGGCCAGCCGGATCGCCGTGTACACCAGGAACGCGCCGAAGATGTAGAACACCCAGCTCGCGGCCGCGATCGCCGCGGCCCCGGCCGCGATGAACACCGCGCGCAGCAGCATCGACAGCACGATGCCGATGTAGAGCACCTTGTCCACGGCCAGGGCCGGGACGGCGAAGCGCGACATGATGATCACGAACACGAAGAGGTTGTCGACCGACAGCGAGTACTCGGTGATGTAGCCGGCGACGAACTCCCCGCCGGACTGGCCGCCGCGCCACAGGAACAGCACCAGGGCGAACACCGCGGCCAGGCTCACGTACACGACTACCCAGAGCGTCGCCTGGCGGATCGTCACGGCGGACTTCCGGCGCGCGATCACCGCGAGGTCGAGCACGACGATCACCAGGAAGCCCACGCCCGTTGCGATCCAGGCGGCGAGCGAGACGGAAGTCGACATGCAGGAACGTCCTCGGGAGCGCTGCGGGAAGGGCCGGGGGCGTCGCTCACCCGGCCCGGCCAGAGTAGCCTCCGGCCCACCCTCGTCCCGGCGGCCGGGGAACAGCAGCGCGTCGGGGATGCGTTGGACCCGTCAGACGCCCTAGGGTGTCGCGTGGATGCCCGGTGCGCAGCACCAGGCATTCGAACGTGGAGGGGAGTATCCCGCCCGCGGCGGAGTCGTCATCACGAGGCCTTGTGGCCTCCGGCTCCGTCGGTCGCCGGCCCGCCGGCGACGGGAGAGACCTCCGGTCACTGACGTACGCCAGTTGCCGGAGGTCGTTGCCGCATGGATGTCCCGTTCTGGGTGTGGGCCCTCACCGTCGCCGTGATCCTGGCGATGCTCGCCGTGGACCTCGTCGGCCACGTGCGCACCCCGCACGCCCCGTCGCTGCGGGAGGCGGCGACCTGGTCGGCGGTGTACGTCGGCATCGCCGTCGTCTTCGGGCTGCTCGTGCTGTGGTTCGCCGGGCCCGAGTACGGCGGCGAGTACTTCGCCGGCTACGTCACCGAGAAGAGCCTGTCGGTCGACAACCTCTTCGTCTTCGTGCTGATCATGGGCAGCTTCGCCGTCCCGCGGGAGCTGCAGCAGAAGGTCCTGCTGTACGGCATCACGTTCGCGCTCGTCCTGCGCACCGTGTTCATCCTCGTCGGCGCCGCCGCGATCGAGGAGTTCAGCTGGGTCTTCTACCTGTTCGGCGCGTTCCTCGTGTGGACGGCGATCGCCCAGGCGCGCAGCGGTTCGCAGCAGGAGCACGAGTTCCACGAGAACGCCGTCCTCCGGCTGACCCGCAAGGTCCTGCCGACGACGGAGGAGTACCACTCCGACCAGCTGACCACCCGGCTCGGCGGCAAGCGGTACATCACGCCGCTGGCCGTCGCGCTCATCGCGATCGGCAGCGCCGACGTCCTGTTCGCCGTCGACTCCATCCCGGCGATCTTCGGCCTCACCCAGGAGACCTTCCTGGTCGTCGCCGCGAACGCGTTCTCGCTGCTGGGCCTGCGGCAGCTGTTCTTCCTGCTCGACGGCCTGCTCGACCGGCTGGTCTTCCTGTCCTACGGGCTGGCGGTGATCCTCGGCTTCATCGGCGTGAAGCTGCTGGTCCACGCGCTGCACACCAACGAGCTGCCGTTCATCAACGGTGGAGAGCACGTGACGGCGATCCCCGAGATCCCGACCTGGCTCTCGCTCACGGTCATCGTCGCGACCCTCGCGGTCACCACCATCGCCAGCCTGGCCAAGAACCGCAGCGACCGCGCCGTCCGGCCGGCTGCCTGATCCCCGAGACGAGGCCCGCGCGTGCAGCTGCCGCTCTGGTTCGAGGTCGCCACCTTCGTGGGCCTGACTGTCCTGCTCCTGGCCGACCTGGCCCTCGTGGCCCGCCGGCCGCACGAACCCTCGGCACGGGAGGCCGGCCTGTGGGTCGCCTTCTACGTCGCGCTGGCCCTGCTCTTCGGCCTCGTCCTGCTCGCGGTGGCGGGCGGTGACTACGCGACGCAGTTCTACGCCGGCTGGCTGACCGAGTACTCGCTGTCGGTCGACAACCTGTTCGTCTTCGTGATCATCATGTCGCGGTTCAAGGTGCCCCGGAAGCTGCAGCCGGAGGCGCTGATGGTCGGCATCATCATCGCGCTGGTCCTGCGCGGGATCTTCATCCTCGTCGGCGCGACGGTGATCGCACACTTCACCTGGGTCTTCTACCTCTTCGGCGCGTTCCTCGTGTACACGGCGATCACGCTGGTCAAGGGGCACGGCGAGGACGAGGAGTACGAGGAGAACGCGCTGATCCGCCGGCTGCGGCGGGTCCTGCCGCTCACCGACGAGTTCTCCGGCAGCAAGCTGCGGATCGTCCGGGACGGCAAGAAGCTGTGGACGCCGCTGCTGGTCGTCTTCCTCGCCCTCGGGACGACGGACCTGCTGTTCGCCCTCGACAGCATCCCGGCGATCTTCGGCCTGACCCGCGAGGCGTTCATCGTGTTCACCGCGAACGTGTTCGCCCTCATGGGCCTGCGGCAGCTGTACTTCCTGCTCGGCGGCCTGCTCAAGCGGCTGGTCTACCTGTCCTACGGCCTCGCGGTGATCCTCGCCTTCATCGGCGTCAAGCTCGTGCTGGAGGCGCTGCACGAGAACTCGCTGCCGTTCATCAACGGCGGCGAGCCGATCGAGGCGGTCCCCGAGATCCCGATCTGGCTGTCGCTGGCGGTGATCGTCGGCGTCCTGGCGGTCGCCACGGTCGCCAGCCTGATGGCGACCCGCCGGCAGGCCCGCGACGCGGTCCGGACCTAGCGGGGGAGCACCCCGGCCTCGACGGCGGCGCCGCCGGCCGCGACCAGCTCGCCGTCCCGGTAGACCTCCCGCACGCGGCCGGCCAGCTCGGTCAGGTCACCCGCGTCGCCGTCCAGGACGACGAGGTCGGCGACCTTGCCGGGCTCGAGGCTGCCTAAGCCGTTGTCGACCGTGAGCAGCCGGGCGGCCTCCAGCGTGGTGGCCCGCCAGACCTGCTCGGGGCTCATCCCCAGCGACGCCATGAGCGGCAGCTCGCCGAGGTTGGTGCCGTGCGGGCCGACGCCGGTGTCGGTGCCCATGGCGATCTTGACGCCGGCCTCCGCGGCGCGGGCCACCGAGGCGTCGTGCACCTTCTGGACGGCGACCGCCTTGGCCAGCATCGCCTCGGGCAGCGACGCCCCGCCGGCCACCGCCTCGAGCACCGCCCGCGGCGCGGACAGCGTCGGCACCAGCCAGGTGCCGCGCTCGAGCATCAGGTCGATCGCCTCGTCGTCCAGGAAGATGCCGTGCTCGATCGACCGGATCCCGGCGCGGACGGCGGCCTTGATGCCCTCGGTGCTCTGCGCGTGCGCCATCACCGCGACCCCGGCCGCCTCGGCCTCCTCGACGAGCACGTCGAGCTCGGCGGGGCGGAAGTGCGGGTGCTGCGGGTCGTCGCGGGCCGAGAGCACGCCGCCGCTCGTCGCCACCTTGATCACGTCGGCGCCGGCGCGGAGCAGCTCGCGGACCTTGCGGCGCATCTCGTCGGGGCCGTCGACGATCGTGCGGGGCCGGCCCGGGTGCGGCTGCAGGTGCGGGAGCTCGGCGCCGCAGACGTGCCAGCCGTCGCCGTGGCCGCCGGTCTGGCTGATCATGCTGAGCGAGATCTGCATCCGCGGCCCGGCGATCAGGCCGTTGCGCACCGCCTCGGCCACCCCGAGGTCGGCGCCGCCCGCGTCGCGGACGTGGGTGATGCCCTGCACGAGCGTGCGGCGCAGGTTGTGCACCGCCTCGTAGAAGGGGTAGCTGAACGGCGTCTGCAGCTGCCGCAGCACGTCGACGCCGCTCATCATCACGTGCACGTGGCAGTCGAAGAAGCCGGGGAAGACCGTCGCGCCCGAGCAGTCGACCGCCTCGTCGCCGTCCAGACCGAGCCCGACCTCCACCACGCGGCCGTCCTCGACGACGACGTCCGCCTTGGCCGCGGGGCTGCCGGTTCCGTCGAAGACCTGGCCACCGGTGAAGATCCGTCGCGTCACGGGGGAAGGTTATGCCTCACCCGTTAGCGGTGCTCAGGACCCAACCGGCGCGGTGCTGGTCTAGCGTCGGCGGACGTGCGGCCCACCGATCTCGCCCTGCTGCGGACCCCCGGGGTGCCGACCGTCTCACCGGACGGTCGGATCGCCGTCGTGGCCGTGAGCCGGCTCGACCTCGAGGCCGACGAGTACCGCGGCCAGCTCTGGGCGGTCCCCACCGACGGCTCCGCCCCCGCGCGACCGCTGACCAGCGGCCACCGGGACAGCGCCCCGGCGTTCTCCCCGGACGGCCGCTGGCTGGCCTACCTCTCCGCGCGGCCCGGCGGCCGGCCGCAGCTGCACGTGCTGCCGACCTCCGGCGGCGCCGCCCGGCAGCTGACCTCCTGCGCGATGGGAGCCGGTGCGCCGGTGTGGTCGCCGGACTCGCGTCGGCTGGCGTTCGTCGCCCGCGTCCCGGAGGAGGGCCGCTACGGCACGGTCGAGGGCGTCGGACCGGAGGCCGAGCCGCCCCGGCTGATCACCACCTTCCAGTACCGGCAGGACGACGTCGGGTTCGTCGCCGACCGGCGCAGCCAGGTCTTCGTGGTCGCGCTGCCCGAGGACGGCACGGACGACGCCGCGGCGCCGCCGCAGCCGGTCCAGGTCACCACCGGGGACGCCGACTGCGCCGACGTCACGTGGAGCCCGGACGGCACCGAGCTCGCCTTCGTCTCCGCCCGGCACGAGCGGGCCGACCGCGACCTGGTCACCGACGTCTACGTCGTCCGGACCGACGGCTCTCAGCTGCGGCGGGTGACCGAGTCGCGGGGCGACTGCTCCCGGCCCGCGTACGACCGCACCGGCCGCACGATCTACGTCACCGCCGTCCCCGACCTCGGCGAGGACGGGCTCGGCTTCGTCGGCAGCCAGGAGACGCTGTGCCGGGTGGACGCCGCCGGCGGTCCGCTGCAGCCGCTGCTCGACCCGGAGGAGCACCAGCGCGGCGACGAGACGCCGGCGACGGTGCTGGCCGAGGGCGCGGCGCTGTTCGGGGTGGAGCGCAAGGGCGCGGTCGAGCTGCTCCGCGTCCCGCTCGACGGCGGCGCGCCGGTCGCGCTCGTCGACGGTCCGTTCACGGTGCGCGGGTTCGCCGTCGGAGGGGGCGTCGTCGTCGCCACCGTCGCGCACGACCGCTCACCCGGCGAGCTGGTCGCCATCACGCCGGGACGGCGCCGTCGGCTGACCGAGTTCGGCAAGGAGCTGGGCGCGACCGGCCGGGTGCACCGGATGGAGGAGCGGACGGCGACGGCCCCCGACGGCTACCCGGTGCACGGCTGGGTCACCGTGCCCGACGGCCCCGGGCCGCACCCGGTGCTGCTCACCATCCACGGCGGCCCGTTCGCCCAGTACGGCTGGACGCTGTTCGACGAGACCCAGGCCTACGTGTCGGCCGGCTACGCCGTCGTGCAGTGCAACCCGCGCGGCTCGTCGGGGTACGGGCAGGCGCACGGGCGCTCGATCCAGGGGCGGTGGGGCACGCTCGACGCCGACGACGTGCTCGCGTTCCTGGACGCGGCGCTGGAGGACCCGCGGCTGGACGCCGAGCGGGTCGGGATCATGGGCGGCTCCTACGGCGGCTACCTGACCACGCTGCTGATCACGCGGACGACGCGGTTCGTCGCGGCGATCAGCGAACGGGCGTTCCTCGACCCGGTGAGCTTCGTCGGCTCCTCCGACATCGGGTGGTTCTTCCCCGACGCGTACCTGGGGACCGACCCGACGGCGATCGCGGCGCAGAGCCCGATGGCCGCCGTCGGGATGATCGAGACGCCGACCTTCGTCATCCACTCCGAGGAGGACTGGCGCTGCCCGGTGGAGCAGGGGCTGCGGCTCTACGTCGCGCTCAAGCGCCGCGGCGTCCCGACCGAGCTGCTGCTGTTCCCGGGAGAGGGGCACGAGCTGTCCCGGTCGGGGCGGCCGAAGCACCGGCTGGCGCGGCTGGAGCACGTGCTGCGCTGGTGGGCCCGCTGGCTGCCGACGCCGCAGAACCAGGGCGTCGTCGAGCTGCCCGTGGCCACCGCGACGCCCACCGTCGACACCGGTGAGCCGGTGGACCCGACCCCGCTGACGGTGCGCAAGACCCGCGTGCCGTGACCGATCTGCGCTCGTCGGCCGCCGATCTGGCCGCGACCGCGCTGCGCACGGTCCGCGCCGCGTACCCGTACGACCTGCGGGTGCTGTACGAGGCCCCGGGTGCGGCTCCGGCGACGCCGCGGGACCGGCACCCCGCCTTCTACGGCAGCTTCGACTGGCATTCGGCGGTCGAGATGCACTGGGTGCTGCTCCGGCTGCTGCGCCGGTTCCCCTCGGAGGTCGACGCCGAGGCCATCCGCGACGTGCTCGACGAGCACCTCACGCCAGCGGCGATCGAGACCGAGGTCGCCTACTACGCGGTCAACCCCGGCGCGCAGCGCCCGTACGGCTGGGCTGGGCGCTGACCCTGCACGAGGAGGCGGCGTCCTGGCCTGCAGCTGCCGCGTGGGCCGGCGCGCTCCAGCCGCTCGCCGACCACTTCCTCGACGCGCTGCTCGGCTGGCTGCCGCGGGCGCCCTACCCGGTGCGGCACGGCGTGCACCCGAACAGCGCGTTCGGGCTGGTCCGGTCGCTGGCATCCGCCCGGCGACGGGCCGAGGACGGCGACGGCCGGGTGCTGCGCGCCATCGAGGACGCCGCCGGTCGCTGGTTCCTCGCCGACATGGACGCACCGGTGCGCTGGGAGCCCTCCGGCGCGGACTTCCTGTCGCCGGTGCTCACCGAGGCCGTGCTCATGGCGGAGGTGCTGCCGGGTGAGGAGTTCGCGGGCTGGCTGGGGAGGTACCTCCCCGGCTTGGGGGACCGCCGGCTGTTCGAGCCGGCCGTGGTCGCCGACTCCTCCGACGGGCAGACCGCGCACCTGCACGGGCTCAACCTCAGCCGCGCCTGGGCGCTGCGCCGGCTCGCCGCGCACGTGCCCGCGGCCCGCGACCTGCTGCTCGACACCGCCCGGCGGCACGCCGAGCCCGAGCTGTCCGAGGTCAGCGGCAGCCATTACATGGTCGAGCACTGGCTGGCCGCCTACGCGCTGCTCTACCTGGACGAGGACCTCTGACGGCGGAAGGGTGAGGGTGTGGTCGAGCGGCGGGTCCCACGGTGGTCGGAGTTCTCCGAGCTGATCCGGCCGCGCCGATTGCCGGGCGACGCGACCGACCGGCGGCTGGCCAAGGCGGCGACCGTCGGCGACCTCCGCGAGATCGCCCGCCACCGGGTGCCGCAGGCGGTCTTCGACTACGCCGACGGCGCCGCGGGCGCGGAGATCTCGCTGCGCCGCTCGCGGGAGGCCTACGAGCGGGTCGAGTTCCTGCCGAACGTGCTGCGCGACGTCAGCGTCGTCGACCCGTCGACCACCCTGCTCGGCGCGCCGTCGACCCTGCCGCTGGCGTTCGCTCCCACCGGCTTCACCCGGCTGATGCACACCGAGGGGGAGGGCGCGGTCGCCCGCGTCGCGGAGCGCACCGGCATCCCGATGGCGCTGTCGACCATGGGCACGACGTCCGTGGAGGCGCTGGCGGAGGCCGCCCCCGGCGCCCGGAAGTGGTTCCAGCTCTACCTGTGGCGCGACCGCGACGCCAGCCGCGCCCTGGTCGAGCGGGCGAAGGCGGCCGGCTTCGAGGCGCTGGTGCTCACCGTCGACACCCCGGTCGCCGGGCCGCGGCTGCGCGACGTCCGCAACGGCTTCTCGATCCCGCCGGCGCTGACCCTGCGCACGTTCGCCAACGCAGCCGTCCACCCGAGCTGGTGGATCGACCTGCTCACCACCCCGCCCCTGGAGTTCGCCTCGCTGCACACCTGGGGCGGCACCGTCGCCGAGCTGGTCGACCGGGTCTTCGAGCCGGCCGCCACGATCGCCGACATCGGTGAGCTGAAGGCGTCCTGGCCCGGTGCCCTCATCGTCAAGGGCGTGCAGGGCGTGGACGACGCCCGCGCCGTGGTGGACGCCGGGGCCGACGCCGTCGTCGTCAGCAACCACGGCGGTCGGCAGCTCGACCGGGCTCCGGTCCCGCTCGAGCTGCTGCCCGCGGTCGTGGACGCCGTCGGGGACCGCGCGGAGGTGTACGTCGACGGCGGGATCCTCGACGGCGCCGACGTCGTCGCCGCGGTCGCGATGGGTGCCCGGGGCTGCCTGGTCGGCCGGGCGTTCCTCTACGGGCTCATGGCCGGCGGCGAGCGCGGCGTGCAGCGGGTCGCCGACGTCCTGACCAAGGAGATCACCCGGACCATGCAGCTGCTCGGGGCGGCGCACGTGGGCCAGCTCGCGGGCAAGGCCCGGCTGCGGCCGTAGGGTCTCAGCAGGGATTGCCCGCCGGACCTGCTGCTTCCTACTGTGGCGCATGGACGTCGTCGAGATCGTGCCCACGTTCGAGCAGTACGCGTTCACCTTCGGCGGCGGCGCCCCGTTGCGTCGCATCCAGCCGGGGACGGCGCTGCGGCTGTGGTCCGACGACGCCTTCTGCGGCGCACTGCGCTCGGTCAAGGACCTCTCCAGCGAGAAGGTCGACCTCCGCTACGTCAACCCGCAGACCGGCCCGTTCTACGTCGAGGGCGCCGAGCCCGGCGACACCCTCGCGCTGCACCTCGTCGCCCTCGAGCCGGCCCGCGACTTCGGCGCCTCGGCGACGATCCCGTTCTTCGGCGGGCTGACGAGCACCGACCGCGTCGTGACCCTGCAGGACGCGCTGCCCGACACCACCTGGATCTACGAGCTGGACCGGGCCAAGAACACCGTCACGTTCGTGGCCGCGCACAGCGAGCTGGCCGTGGAGCTGCCGGTCGAGCCGATGCTCGGCACGGTGGGCGTCGCGCCGCCCGGGGGAGAGGTGCGCAGCTCGCTGGTGCCCGAGCGGTTCGGCGGCAACATGGACACCCCGCAGATGCGCGCCGGGACGACGTGCTTCCTGGGCGTCAACGTCGAGGGCGCGCTGTTCTCGATCGGCGACGGCCACTACCGCCAGGGCGAGGGCGAGGCCTGCGGCACCGCCGTCGAGGGCGCCATGACGACGACGCTGATCGTCGAGCTGGTCAAGGGCGGCGCCCCGGCCTGGCCCCGCCTCGAGGACGACACCCACTGGATGACGGTCGGCTCCAGCCGGCCGCTGGAGGACGCCTGGCGGATCGGCCAGGCCGAGCTCGTGCACTGGTTCGGCGAGCTGTACGGCCTGCACCCGATGGACGCCTACCAGCTGCTCTCGCAGATCACCGAGGTGCCGATCGCCAACGTCGTCGACGCGAACTACAGCGCCGTCGTCAAGGCCCGCAAGTCGCTGCTGCCGTCGGCCTCGGCCTACGGCGGCCTGCACGCCGAACTGCGCTCCCGCGCTCGGTCTCTCTGAAAGGACAGCCATGGACCTCCAGCTCACCGGCTCCCGCGTACTGGTCACGGGCGGCACGAAGGGCATCGGGCGGGCGATCGTCGAGGCGTTCGCCGACGAGGGCGCGGTGGTCGAGTTCTGCGCCCGCGACGCCGCCGAGATCGAGATGACCGAGAAGGCGCTGGCCGGCCGCGGTTCCGGGGTGCGCGGGGTGCAGCTCGACGTCCGCAACGGCCCGGCGCTCACCGCGTGGGTCGTGGACGCCGCGGAGCGGCTCGGCGGTGTCGACGCCGTCGTCGCCAACGTGAGCGCGCTGGCCGTGCCCGACACCGAGGAGAACTGGTACGCCTCCTTCGAGGTCGACCTCATGCACACCGTCCGCCTGGCCAAGGCGGCCCTGCCGCACCTGGAGGCGAGCGACAACGGGTCGATCGTGGCCATCTCGAGCGTCTCCGGCCGCGAGGCCGACTTCGCCGCCGGCCCGTACGGGACGATGAAGACGGCGCTGGTCGGCTACATCTCGGGTCTGGCGTTCCAGCTCGCCGAGCGCGGTGTCCGGGCCAACGTCGTCTCGCCGGGCAACACCTACTTCCAGAACGGCTTCTGGCACAGCGCCGAGACGACCCTGCCCGACCTCTACGACATGGCCCTCGGCCTCAACCCGACCGGCCGGATGGGCCGGCCGGACGAGATGGCCAAGGCCGTCGTCTTCCTCTCCAGCCCGGTCTCCAGCTTCACGACCGGGACGCACCTGGTCGTGGACGGCGCGCTGACCCGCGGGATCCAGCTCTGATGGCGCTGGTCTACCCCGTCCAGGCCGACGCTCCCGAGCCGGTGGACGGCACCGAACCCGACTTCGACGAGCTCGCCGCCGACCTGTCCGACACCTGGCTCGTCGAGGTCGCGGTCGGGGAGGACGGCGACGACGCCTGCTTCGGCCCGCTGACCGCGCGGGCGGCGTGGGACCTCGCCATCGACCTCGACGCGCGGCGGTCGTCCTGGCTCGTCTCCGTCGTCCCGCTGCACGTCGCCGGGACGGCGGACGAGCTCATCGCCCTCTTCGAGAGCGAGGAGTAGCTCGGCTCAGCGGCGGACCTCGGCCACCCCGAGGCTGACCGCCTGGTGCAGGCCGCTCGCCTCGAGGGCCTCGCGCGCGACCTCGTAGGCGGCCGCTTCCGGCGTCCAGTTCTCGATGTGCCAGCGGTGGTCGAGCCGGTCCGCCATGCGCTGCGCCTTCTCCGCGGGTACGAACACCTCCAACGTGACGGTGTAGCCGTTCAGCTCCGGATGCGTGCTGGGCATGGGCCCTCCCGTTGTCGGCGGCTACCAGCCGCGCTCGCCGTCCAGCCTGGTGGCCCGGACGCGTCAGGGGTAGACCAACCCGCCCTCTCGGCAGCCCTCGATGCCGCTCAGCCCGGGCCGAAGACGCCGGGCGGCACGTCCGCGGGCCGCGTCTGCTTGCCGCACCGTCGGCAGACCTTCTGGTCGGGGCCCTCGTACCGCTCGTCGGGAGGGTGCCGCCGGACCCACGAGTGGATGCCGAGCCGGCAGCGCACGTCCTTCGTCGTCGTCATCCCTGGATGCTCTAGGAACAGGGCACCCCGCCTCCACGGGCGAAGGACTCCGCCTCGGCGGCTACCAGCCGCGCTCGCGCCACTCCCCGAGGTGCGGGCGCTCGGCGCCCAGCGTGGTGTCCTTGCCGTGCCCGGGGTAGACCCACGTGTCGTCCGGGAGGACGTCGAAGATCCGCCGCTCGACGTCGTCGATCAGCCTGGCGAACCGCTCCGGGTCCTTCTGCGTGTTGCCCACGCCGCCGGGGAAGAGGCTGTCGCCGGTGAAGACGTGCGTGCCGGCGCCCTCGCCGCCGCGCCAGACCAGCGCGATGCTGCCCGGCGTGTGCCCGCGCAGGTGCACGACCTCCAGCGTCTGGCCGCCGACGGTCACCGTGTCGCCGTGCTGCACGGGGCGCTTCACCTCGACCGGGAGGTCGTCGGCGTCGGCGGGGTGCGCGACGGTGACCGCGCGGGTCGCGGCCACGACCTCGGGCAGCGCGCGGTGGTGGTCCCAGTGCCCGTGCGTGGTGACGACGGTGCGGACGTCGGCGCCCTCGATGAACCGCAGCAGCGTCTGCGGCTCGGCCGCGGCGTCGATGAGCAGGGCCGCGCCGGTCTCCGGGTCCTGGAGCAGGTAGGCGTTGTTGGCCATCTCGCTGACCGCGATCTTGCTGATCGTCAGGCCGGGCAGCTCTCGGACGTCGGCCGGACCGCCGACTTCCACGTCGCCGGTGTAGGTCATTCCGCCTCCAGTCAGAAAGTGTCAGCCGACGCAGTTAGGTTCGCTGTCATGGACGCTAGCGGAGCCGTGCGCGCACCCGCGGGGGTCGGACTCCCGGCCGCCGAGATCGCCGACCGGGTCCGGTCGGGGGAGCTGCGCGCCGCCGACGTCGTCCGCGCCCACCTCGACCACATCGCCGAGGTCGACGCCCGCATCGGCGCGTTCCGGGTGGTCCGCACCGAGGCCGCGCTGGCCGAGGCGGCCGACCTCGACGCCTCGCCGCAGCGGTCGTCCCTGCCGCTGGCCGGGGTGCCGGTCGCGATCAAGGACAACATCGCCGTCGCGGGCGAGGTCTGCACCGACGGCTCGCTCGCCGCCCCTGACGAGCCGGCCCGGGCCGACCACCCGGTGGTCGCCCGCCTCCGCGCCGCCGGCGCCGTCGTCGTCGGCATCACCCGCGTGCCGGAGCTCTGCCTCTACGGCGCCACCGACGGCCCGCACGCGGTCAGCCGCAACCCGTGGGACACCGCGCGCACGCCCGGCGGCAGCTCCGGCGGCAGCGCCGCCGCGGTGGCCGCCGGCTGCGTGCCGATCGCCCACGGCAACGACGGCATGGGCTCGCTGCGCATCCCGGCCGCGGCCTGCGGGCTGGTCACGCTCAAGCCCGGGCGCGGCGTCGTCCCGTCCGAGCTCGGCTTCGACAGCTGGTCGGGCATGGCCGAGAACGGCGCGCTCGCCACGACGGTCACCGATCTCGCCCTGGCGACGTCGGTGCTGGCCGGGCGGCCGCTCGTCCCGGACGACCCTGGCCGTCCGCTGCGGATCGCGGTGTCGCTGCGCCCGCCGGTCCCGCTCGCCGGGCCGGACGCCGCCGTCCGGGCCGCGATCGATGCCACGGTGGCGCTGCTGCGCGACGCCGGGCACACCGTCGTCCGGCGCAACCCGCCGCTCACCCCGCCGGTCGGCGCGCTGGCCCGCTGGATGGCCGGCGCGCACGACGACACGGAGGCCTACGGGCTGGACCGCGCGGCACTGCAGCCGCGCAGCGCGACGCACGCCCGGATCGGCGGGTTCGCCCGGCGCGCCGGGCTGGTCCGGCCGGCCACGCAGGAGCGGTTCCGGGAGAAGGTCACGGCCTTCTTCGAGGACGTCGACCTCCTGCTCACGCCGATCACGAACGGCCCGCCGCTGCCGGCGCGGCCGTGGCACGAGCGCTCCTTCGTGGCCAACGTCACCGCCAACAGCAGGTGGGCGCCGTGGGCCTCGCCGTGGAACCTGGCCGGGGTCCCGGCGCTGGTCCTGCCGGTGGGCCGGCGGCCCGAGGGCTGGCCGGTGGCCGTCCAGTTCGCCGGCCCGCCGGGGTCCGAAACGCGACTACTCTGGCTCGCCGGAGAGCTCGAGCGCCGCCAGCCCTGGCGTCGGCACGCCCCCGTCTTCGATCCGCAGGAGCTGAAGGGCGCCCCGGCCGGCTGACCGGCGTGGGCTCCGCCACCTGCGGGAAGCACTGCCCGGCAGGGCGCCGTTGCCCTCTGTGTGCCCCACCTAGTACGTCCGACCTCGACCGACAGGGAACAGATGGACCGCCTCGTCGTCCGCGGCGCCCGCGAGCACAACCTCAAGGACGTCCACATCGACCTGCCCCGCGACGCCCTGATCGTGTTCACGGGGCTCTCCGGCTCGGGCAAGTCCAGCCTCGCCTTCGACACGATCTTCGCGGAGGGTCAGCGGCGCTACGTCGAGTCGCTGTCGGCCTACGCCCGGCAGTTCCTCGGGCAGATGGACAAGCCGGACGTCGACTTCATCGAGGGCCTGTCGCCGGCCGTCTCGATCGACCAGAAGTCGACCAACCGCAACCCGCGGTCGACCGTCGGCACGATCACCGAGGTCTACGACTACCTCCGGCTGCTGTACGCCCGCGCCGGTCAGCCGCACTGCCCGAACTGCGGCAAGCCGATCTCCCGGCAGACCCCGCAGCAGATCGTCGACCAGGTGCTGTCGATGGAGGAGGGCACCCGGTTCCAGGTGCTCGCCCCCGTCGTCCGCGCCCGCAAGGGTGAGTACGTCGACCTGTTCAGCTCGCTGCAGACGCAGGGCTTCTCGCGCGTCCGCGTCGACGGCGTGGTGCACCCGCTGACCGAGCCGCCGAAGCTCAAGAAGCAGGAGAAGCACACGATCGAGGTGATCGTCGACCGGCTCACCGTCAAGGAGAGCTCCAAGCGTCGGCTCACCGACTCGGTCGAGACCGCCCTCGGGCTGGCCGGCGGTCTCGTCGTCCTCGACTTCGTCGACCTGCCCGAGGACGACCCGTACCGCGAGCGGACCTTCTCCGAGCACCTGGCCTGCGTCGACGACGGGCTCTCGTTCGAGGCGCTCGAGCCGCGGTCGTTCTCGTTCAACTCGCCGTTCGGCGCCTGCCCCGAGTGCACCGGCATCGGCACCCGCAAGGAGGTCGACCCCGAACTCGTCGTCCCCGACCCGGAGAAGTCGCTGGGCGAGGGTGCCATCGCGCCGTGGGCCGGGTCGATGAGCAACGAGTACTTCACCCGGCTGCTCACCGGCCTGGCCGACCAGCTGGGTTTCTCCATGAAGACGCCGTGGGAGCAGCTGCCGGCGAAGGTGCAGAAGGCCGTGCTGCACGGCTCGCCCGACCAGGTGCACGTGCGCTACCGCAACCGGTACGGCCGCGAGCGCAGCTACTACGCCGCGTTCGAGGGCGTGCTGCCGTTCCTGGAGCGCCGGCACGAGGACACCGACAGCGACTACATGCGGGACAAGTACGAGGGCTACATGCGCGACGTGCCCTGTCCCGTGTGCCACGGCACCCGGCTCAAGCCCGAGATCCTCGCGGTGAAGCTGTCCGGCCGCTCGATCGCCGAGGTCACCAACCTGTCCATCGGTGAGGCGTCGGAGTGGCTGGGCTCGCTGGAGCTGGGAGAGCGGGAGCGGGCGATCGCCGACCGCGTGCTCAAGGAGATCCAGGCGCGGTTGTCGTTCCTCGTGGACGTCGGCCTCGACTACCTGTCGCTGGACCGGCCGGCGGCGACGCTGGCCGGAGGGGAGGCGCAGCGCATCCGGCTCGCCACGCAGATCGGCTCGGGCCTGGTCGGCGTCCTGTACGTGCTCGACGAGCCGTCGATCGGGCTGCACCAGCGCGACAACACGCGGCTGATCGAGACGCTGGTCCGGCTGCGCGACATGGGCAACACGCTGATCGTCGTCGAGCACGACGAGGACACGATCAAGACCGCCGACTGGGTGGTCGACATCGGCCCGGGTGCCGGCGAGCACGGCGGTGAGGTCGTGGTCAGCGGCACCGTCGCGGACCTGCTGGCCAGCGAGCGGTCGATGACCGGCGCGTACCTGTCCGGCCGCATGGCGATCGAGGTGCCGAAGAAGCGGCGGCAGCCCACGCCGGGGCGCGAACTGGTCGTGAAGGGCGCCCGCGAGCACAACCTCAAGGGCATCGACGTCACGTTCCCGCTGGGCTGCTTCGTGGCGGTCACCGGCGTCTCGGGCTCGGGCAAGTCGAGCCTGGTCAACGACATCCTCTACACGACCCTGGCCAACGAGCTGAACCGGGCGCGGCAGGTGCCCGGCCGGCACCGGACGATCACCGGGCTCGAGCACCTGGACAAGGTCGTGCACGTCGACCAGTCGCCGATCGGCCGCACGCCGCGGTCCAACCCGGCCACCTACACCGGCGTGTGGGACCAGGTCCGCAAGCTGTTCGCGCAGACGACCGAGGCGAAGATCCGCGGCTACCAGCCCGGCCGCTTCTCCTTCAACGTCAAGGGCGGCCGCTGCGAGGCGTGCTCCGGCGACGGCACGCTCAAGATCGAGATGAACTTCCTGCCGGACGTCTACGTCCCGTGCGAGGTGTGCAAGGGCGCCCGGTTCAACCGGGAGACCCTCGAGGTGCACTACAAGGGCAAGACGGTGGCCGAGGTGCTCAACATGCCGATCGAGGAGGCGGCCGACTTCTTCGAGGCCATCCCGTCGATCAGCCGGTACATGCGCACCCTCACCGACGTGGGGCTCGGGTACGTGCGGCTCGGCCAGCCGGCGACGACGCTGTCCGGCGGTGAGGCGCAGCGGGTGAAGCTGGCCAGCGAGCTGCAGAAGCGCTCCAACGGCCGGTCGATCTACGTGCTCGACGAGCCGACCACCGGGCTGCACTTCGAGGACATCCGCAAGCTGCTGCTGGTCCTGCAGGGGCTGGTGGACAAGGGGAACTCGGTCATCGTCATCGAGCACAACCTCGACGTCATCAAGAGCGCCGACTGGCTGATCGACATGGGTCCCGAGGGCGGGTTCCGCGGCGGCACGGTGGTCGCCGAGGGGCCGCCGGAGTTCGTCGCCACGGTGCCGGAGAGCCACACCGGCCGGTACCTGGTCAGCCACCTGGACGCCGACGCCATCGCCGAGGCCGCCCCGAAGAAGCGGACCCGCAGGAAGGCCAGCTGAGCCCACCGCCCGGCCGGGACGACTCGTCCCGGCCGGGCGGTCAGTCCCTCTCGCGGCGGAAGGTTCGCCAGGCGATCACGAGGAGCCTCAGGAGCGCCACGAGCACGCCGCTGAAGGCACCGATCTCCGTCGCCCGAACCGCCGCCAGGTCACGACGGCGGTCCTCGGCGACGCCGTCCTCGGCCAGGATCGCTGCGCCTTCCGGGGTGTGCCAGCGCGCCGAGCGCCCCAGCACCCAGCTGGCCGCCGGTCGCGTTCCGTGTTGCTGCACGCCGGCAGGCTCGCACGGCACGGCGGTCGCCTGCTGCCGTCGTCCACAGGCGCTCCCGCGCGCCGAGTGAGCAGTTGTGGTCGGCGCGCACCGCGTGTCGGCGCGTGTCGCCGACCACAACTGCTCACTCGGCCGAGCGGAGCCCCCGCGCGGGGGCTGGACCTTTCCGCGGGGCAAGGTCCTAGCGTCCGCTGCGTGGAGACGACGAGGCTCAGCGTCGGTCAGCTGGCCGCCGCGGCCGGCATGACCGCCAAGGCCCTGCGGCACTACGACCGCATCGGGCTGTTCGCACCCGACGACGTGGACGACGACACCGGCTACCGCTGGTACGGGGCCGACCGGCTGCCCCAGGCCCGGCTCATCGCCCGCCTCCGGTCGGTCGGCGTCCCGCTCGACGACGTCGCCGCGTGCGTGGCCGAGGGCGGCGACCCCGACGTCGTCGACCGCGTCCTCGCCGACCACCGGCGGCGGCTGGAGAGCCGGCTGGTCCGCGTCCGCGGTGACCTGCACCGCCTGGCCCACCTCGCCGACGACCTGCAGGACGACGTGCCCGCGCCCACCCCCGATCTCCCGGCGGCCGCCCCCGACGCCACCGTCCCGCCGGCCGAGAGCGAGCGGCAGCTGGCCGTCGACCTCTTCAACGGCGTCTGGCGGCTGATGGAGACCGAGGACCGCACCCCGGCCCAGGACGACCGGATGCTCCACATGGCCCACGCCTCCCGCTACCACTGGGAGCAGGCCGGCACCGCGGTGAACCTGGCCCGAGGGGAGTGGCAGTGCTCCCGCGTCTACGCCGTCCTGGGCCGCGCGGAACCGGCGCGGCACCACGCCCGGCGCGTCCTGGAGATCTGCGAGGCGAACGGCATCGGCGACTGGGACCTCGCCTTCGCCCACGAGGCCCTGGCCCGCGCGGCCGCCGTCGCCGGCGACCCCGAGGCGGTGGACCGCCACCTCGCCGACGCCCGGCGGGCGGCCGAGCTCATCGCCGACCCCGCGGACCGCGAGCTCCTCGAGAGCGACCTGGCGTCGATCCCGGCCAGCTGAGCACCCACCGCTCGCCCGGCGCCAACGCCGCCCACCGCGCCTCCGCGGCCGTCAGCGCCGTGGCGGCCCGCTCCAGCGTCTCCCGCGGATAGCGCGAGACGGCGTCCCCCGGGACGGGCTCCCCGCGCGACAGGCGCCGCACCACGTCGGCCAGGTGCTCGGCGGCCATGATCCGGTCGCCGCGCTCCTTCTGCAGCCGCGCCGACCGCTCCGCGGCGTGCGGCGGCCGCCGCCCCGAGACGTGCCGCATGCTGCCCCACACGACCCCGTCGGCGACGGCACCCCAGATGCCGTCGGACACACCGAGCTCGAGCTCGACGAGGGCGTGCACCAGGTCGTGCGGCAGGTCCGGCCCGCCTCCGGCGGCGCGCATCGCGTAGACCACGCCGTCGTCCCGCTCGACGAGCGTCTCCACCGGCCGCCGGTCGGCCATGCGCTCGAACGTCATCCGCACGCCCCGAGCCTCCCGGCCCCGTCCACCGAATTACCGGCGTGTCGGCCCCCCGACCTACTGTGGAGACGTGCCCGACCCGTCCACGTACCGACCGGCGGTCGGCAGCATCCCGGAGTCCCCGGGCGTCTACAAGTTCCGCGACCCCAACGGCCGGGTCATCTACGTCGGCAAGGCCAAGAGCCTCCGCCAGCGGCTGAACAGCTACTTCGCCGACGTCGTCGGCCTGCACCCGCGCACCCGGCAGATGGTCACGACCGCGGCCAGCGTCGAGTGGACCGTCGTCGGCACCGAGGTCGAGGCCCTCCAGCTCGAGTACAACTGGATCAAGGAGTTCGACCCGCGCTTCAACGTCCGCTACCGCGACGACAAGAGCTACCCGTCGCTGGCCGTGACGCTGAACGAGGAGTACCCGCGGCTGCAGGTCATGCGCGGCCCCAAGCGCAAGGGCGTCCGCTACTTCGGCCCCTACGCCCATGCCTGGGCGATCCGCGAGACCCTCGACACCCTCACCCGCGTCTTCCCCGCCCGCACCTGCTCCAACGGCGTCTTCAAGCGCGCCGGCCAGATCGGCCGCCCGTGCCTGCTCGGCTACATCGGCAAGTGCTCGGCGCCCTGCGTCGGCCGGGTCACCGCCGAGGAGCACCGCGCCATCGTCGACGACTTCGTCGACTTCATGGCCGGCCGCACCGACCTCATGGTCAAGCGGCTCGAGCGCGAGATGGCCGAGGCCGCCGAGGCGATGGAGTACGAGAAGGCCGCCCGGCTCCGCGACGACCTAGGCGCGCTCAAGCGGGCGATGGAGAAGCAGGCCGTCGTCCTGGGGGACGGCACGGACGCCGACGTCGTCGCCTTCGCGCAGGACGACCTCGAGGCCGCCGTCCAGGTCTTCCACGTCCGCGGCGGGCGGGTCCGCGGCCAGCGCGGCTGGATCATCGACAAGGTCGAGGAGGTCAGCACCGGCCAGCTCGTCGAGCAGTTCCTGCTGCAGGTCTACGGCGGCGTCGACGAGGAGACGGGGGAGTCGGGCACCGCCGGGGAGGCCGTCCCGCGCGAGGTGCTCGTCCCGGAGCTGCCCGACGACGCCGACGTCTACGAGGAGCTGCTCTCCGAGCTGCGCGGCAGCCGGGTCAGCCTCCGCGTCCCCCAAAGAGGTGACAAGCGGGCCCTGCTCGAGACAGTCGAGCGCAACGCCAAGGAGGCCTTCGCCCGCCACCGGGTGAAGCGCTCCAGCGACCTCACCGCGCGCAGCCTCGCTCTGCAGGAGCTGCAGGAGGCCCTCGACCTGCCCGACGCACCGCTGCGGATCGAGTGCATGGACGTCTCGCACGTCCAGCAGACCAACGTCGTGGCCAGCATGGTGGTTTTCGAGGACGGCCTGCCCAAGAAGTCCGACTACCGCCGGTTCTCCGTGACACACGGAACCGACGACACCGCCGCCATGGCCGAGGTGGTCCGCCGCCGGTTCGCCCGGCACCTCAAGGAGGAGGAGGACCGCAAGAACGAGCAGGGCATCGCCGCCGAGGAGGGCCGGGCGCGCAAGTTCGCCTACCCGCCCAACCTCCTCGTCGTCGACGGCGGCGCCCCGCAGGTCGCGGCCGCCAGCCGGTCGCTGGACGAGCTGGGCATCGTCGACGTCGCCGTCTGCGGTCTGGCCAAGCGGATGGAGGAGGTGTGGCTGCCCGGCGAGCCCGACCCGGTGATCCTGCCGCGCACCTCCGAGGCGCTGTACCTGCTCCAGCGGGTCCGCGACGAGGCGCACCGGTTCGCGATCACCTACCACCGGCAGAAGCGCTCGACCTCGATGCTGGTCTCCCTGTTGGATGACGTCCCGGGCCTCGGCGACACCCGGCGGAAGGCGCTGATGAAGAAGTTCGGCTCGCTCAAGCGGCTGCGCGCGGCCTCCCTCGAGGAGCTCATGACCGTGCCCGGGATCGGACGACGGACGGCGGAGGCCGTGCAGGCCGCGATCACCGAGCCGGTGGTGGAGGAGTCGACCCTGGCGCCGGACGGTCCCGCCGAGCGCGGCGAGCCCGCGCCGGACGCCGGCGACACCGCCGAGGTCGGCCGCGTCGGAGCCGGCCGGTGAGCGCGGACGGACCCACGACCCCGGAGGTCCCGCCGCTGGAGGTCGTCGTCGTCACCGGCCTGTCCGGCGCCGGCAAGAACAGCGCGGGGCGGGTGCTCGAGGACCTCGGCTGGTTCGTCGTCGACAACCTGCCACCGGCCCTGCTGCAGCCGATGGTCGAGCTCGGCGCCCGCGGCGACCTGCGCCGGTTCGCCGCGGTCGTCGACGTCCGCAGCCGGGCTTTCTCCAGCGACCTGCAGGAGTCGATGCGGGTGCTCGAGGCGGCCGGGCACCGCCCGCGGGTGGTCTACGTGCACGCCAGCGACGAGGTGCTGGTCCGCCGCTACGAGTCCAACCGCCGCGAGCACCCGCTGCAGGGCGCCGGCCGGCTGATCGACGGCATCGCCGCCGAGCGCACCCTGCTCACCGGCATCGCCGGCGACGCCGACCTCTGGGTGGACACCAGCGACCTCAACATCCACCAGCTGCGCGCGACGCTGGAGAACGCCTTCGCCCGCGACGGCCAGACGCCGCCGCTGACCGCGACCGTGCTCAGCTTCGGCTTCAAGTACGGCCTGCCGCTCGACGCCGACCTGGTCGTCGACGCCCGCTTCCTGCCCAACCCGCACTGGCTGCCGGAGCTGCGCCCGAAGACCGGCCGCGACCCCGAGGTCCGCGACTACGTCCTCGGCCAGGACGACGCGACCGAGTTCCTCGAGCGCTACACCGACGTGCTGCGCGTGCTCATCCCCGGCTACCGGCGCGAGGGCAAGCGGTACCTGACGCTCGCCGTCGGCTGCACCGGCGGCAAGCACCGCAGCGTCGCCATCGCCGAGGAGTTCGCCCGCCGGCTCAACGCCGAGGGCGTGGCCGCGGCCGCCCGGCACCGCGACCTGGGCCGCGAGTAGGCCCGGGGTCGTGGGAGGGAACGTCCGGCGGGTCGAGGGCCCGCTGCCACCGGTGCCGACGGCGCCGCCACCGCCGCGCGTGGTCGCCCTGGGCGGCGGGCACGGCCTGTCGGCCGCGCTGCGCGCCTGGCGGCGGATCACCCGGAACCTGACCGCCGTCGTCACCGTGGCGGACGACGGCGGCTCCTCCGGGCGCATCCGCCGCGAGCTGCCCTACCTCCCGCCCGGCGACCTGCGGATGGCCCTGGCCGCCCTCGCCGACCAGGGCGACCGCACGCAGGCGATGACCGACCTGCTGCAGCACCGCTTCGGCGGCAGCGGCGTGCTCGCCGGCCACTCGGTCGGCAACCTGGTGCTCACCGGCCTCACCGAGCTCTACGGCGGCGACGCCGTCCGCGCCCTCGACGAGCTGGGCGCGCTGCTCGGAGCCCGCGGCCGGGTCCTGCCCATGGCCGCGGTCCCGCTCGACCTCGTGGCCCGGGTGGAGAGCGTCGATCCCGACGACCCCGCCCGGCACCGGACGATCCGCGGCCAGGTGGCGATCGCCGCGACACCCGGCCGGGTCCGCGACATCCGGGTCATGCCGCCGGACCCGCCGGTGCCCGACGCCGTCCTCGACGCGATCGCGACCGCCGACGTCGTCTCGCTGGGTCCCGGGTCGTGGTTCACCTCCGTCCTGCCGCACCTGCTCGTCCCGCGGCTGCGCAAGGCGCTGGAGACCACCCGGGCCCGGGTCGTCGTCGTCCTCAACCTGGAACCGCAGGCGGGCGAGACCGACGGGTTCAGCCCGGAGGAGCACCTGCGCGTGCTGCAGGCCCACCTGGGCGGAGTGGCGTTGCACACGGTCATCGCCGATGCGGAATCGGTGGTTGACCGGCATGGTCTCCTAACTGCGGTGCGCGCATGCGGCGCCGAGCTCGTCCTGGCACCCGTGGCCGAGCCCGACGGTGCACCACGGCATGATCCCGAGCGGCTGTCCGCCGCACTGGCCTCCGTGGCCGGGGCGCGCTAGGAGTAAGGGGGCTCGACCGGGTATCGGAACGATCGATGCCCGGCCCGGGGGACGAGCCGAGGAATTCAGGGGGAAAGGAACACCGCAGATGGCGATGACCGCGATGGTCAAGGACGAGCTGTCCCGAGTGGAGTGCAGCAAGACGTCCGAGCGCAAGGCCGAGGTCACCGCGCTGCTGCGCTTCTCCGGCGGCCTGCACATCGTCGGTGGACGGGTGGTCATCGAGGCCGAGCTGGACACCGGTTCCGTGGCGCGGCGGCTGCGGCGCGACATCAGCGAGGTCTACGGCTACACCAGCGGCGTCAGCGTGCTCGCCGGCGGCAACATCCGCCGCGGCGTGCGCTACCTGGTCCGCATCGCCAAGCACGGCGAGGGCCTGGCGCGGCAGACCGGCCTGGTCGACCAGCGCGGCCGCCCGGTGCGCGGCCTGCCGCCGGCCGTCGTCTCGGGCAGCATCGGCGACGCCGAGGCCGCCTGGCGGGGCGCGTTCCTCGCCCACGGCTCGCTGACCGAGCCCGGTCGCTCGTCGTCGCTGGAGGTCACCTGCCCCGGACCCGAGGCGGCCATGGCCCTGGTCGGGGCGGCGCGCCGGCTGGGCATCGCCGCCAAGGCGCGCGAGGTCCGCGGCGCCGACCGGGTCGTCGTCCGGGACGGCGACGCCATCGGTGCGCTGCTGACCCGCATGGGCGCCCACGACGCCGTCCTCGCCTGGGAGGAGCGGCGGATGCGCCGCGAGGTCCGGGCGACCGCCAACCGGCTGGCCAACTTCGACGACGCCAACCTCCGCCGCAGCGCCCGCGCCGCGGTCGCCGCGAGCGCGCGCGTGGAGCGGGCGCTGGAGATCCTCAACGGCGACGCCCCGGAGCACCTGCTCATGGCCGGCCGGCTGCGCCTCGAGCACGGCCAGGCGTCGCTGGAGGAGCTCGGCCAGCGGGCCGACCCGCCGATGACCAAGGACGCCGTCGCCGGCCGGATAAGGCGTCTCCTGGCGATGGCCGACAAGCGGGCCAAGGACCTCGGCATCCCCGACACCGAGTCCGTCGTGACCGAGGACATGCTCGCCCAGTAACCGGCCGGGCAAGCCACCCGCTCCGCCCGATAGGGTTTCGGGCGGAGCGAGGCCGCGTGCCCCAACGCGGCCCCCTGACGGCATGGAGGTCCTCGTGACGGTCCGGGTTGGCATCAACGGTTTCGGGCGGATCGGCCGCAACTTCTACCGGGCGGCGGCCGCCAGCGGCGCCGACGTGGAGATCGTGGCGGTCAACGACCTGACCACCCCCGAGGCGCTGGCGCACCTGCTGAAGTACGACAGCATCCTGGGCAAGTTCCCCGAGGAGGTCGCCGCCGTCGGCGACGGGATCAAGGTCGGCGGCGCCACCCTCAAGGTGCTCGCCGAGCGCGACCCGGCCGCGCTGCCGTGGGCGGACCTGGGTGTCGACGTGGTCGTGGAGTCGACCGGCTTCTTCACCAAGGCCGAGGACGCGCGCAAGCACGTCGACGCCGGCGGCGCCAAGAAGGTCATCATCTCCGCCCCGGCCACCGGCGACGACCTCACGATCGTCATGGGCGTCAACGACAACCTGTACGACGGCTCGCAGACGATCATCAGCAACGCGTCCTGCACCACGAACTGCCTCGCGCCGCTGGCCAAGGTGCTCAACGACGCCTTCGGCATCGAGCGCGGTCTGATGACCACGATCCACGCCTACACCGCCGACCAGAACCTGCAGGACGGCCCGCACAAGGACCTCCGCCGGGCCCGCGCCGCCGCGCTGAACATGGTCCCGACCTCGACCGGCGCCGCCAAGGCGATCGGGCTGGTGCTGCCGGAGCTCAAGGGCAAGCTCGACGGCTACGCCATCCGCGTCCCGGTGCCCACCGGCTCGGCGACCGACCTCACCGTCCAGCTGTCCCGCGAGGCCTCGGCCGAGGAGATCGACGCCGCCTACCGCGAGGCCGCGGCCGGCCCGCTCGGCAAGTACCTCACCTACACCGACGCGCCGATCGTCTCCTCCGACATCGTCACCGACCCGTCGTCCTGCATCTACGACGCGAAGCTGACCAAGGTCTTCGGCCCGATGGCCAAGGTCCTGGGCTGGTACGACAACGAGTGGGGCTACTCCAACCGCCTCGTCGACTCCGTCGTCCTGGTGGGCAACTCCCTCTGATGCGCAGCCTCGACGACCTCCTCGCCGAGGGTGTCTCGGGTCGGCGCGTGTTCCTGCGCGCCGACCTGAACGTCCCGCTGGACAAGACCACCCGGGCCATCACCGACGACGGCCGGATCCGCGCCAGCCTGCCGACCCTGCAGGCGCTGCGCGACGCCGGCGCCCGGGTGGTCGTCGCCGCCCACCTCGGCCGGCCGAAGGGCGCGCCCGACCCGCAGTACTCGCTCGCCCCGGTCGCCGCCCGGCTGGGCGAGCTGCTGGGCGTCGAGGTGCCGCTGGCGACCGACGTGGCGGGGGAGGACGCGACGACGCGCGCGGCCGGCCTGGCCGACGGCGACGTCCTCCTGCTGGAGAACGTCCGCTTCGAGGCGGCCGAGACGTCCAAGGACGACGCCGAGCGCGGCGAGCTGGCCGACCGGCTGGCGGCGCTCGCCGACGTCTACGTCGACGACGCGTTCGGCGCGGTGCACCGCAAGCACGCGAGCGTCTACGACATCGCCCTGCGGCTGCCGCACGTCGCCGGCCGCCTGGTCGCCCGTGAGCTCGACGTGCTGCGCCGGCTGACCAGCGACCCCGAGCGGCCCTACGCCGTCGTCCTCGGCGGCTCGAAGGTCAGCGACAAGCTCGCCGTCATCGAGGCGCTGCTGCCCAAGGTCGACACGCTGCTGGTCGGCGGCGGGATGTGCTTCACCTTCCTCAAGGCCCAGGGCCACGAGGTCGGCAGGTCGCTGCTCGAGGCCGACCAGGTCGACACCTGCAAGCGGCTGCTCGACGAGGCGGGGAGGAGGATCGTGCTGCCGGTCGACGTCGTCTGCGCCCCCGAGTTCAGCGCCGACGCCCCGACCACCACCGTGGACGCCGACCAGATCCCCGCGGACCAGCTCGGCCTCGACATCGGCCCGCGCAGCGTCGAGCTGTTCGCCCGCGAGCTGGCCGGATCGCTCACCGTGTTCTGGAACGGCCCGATGGGCGTCTTCGAGCTGGCTCCCTTCGCGGCCGGCACCCGCGGGGTGGCCGAGGCCGTGGGGCAGGTCGAAGGGCTCTCCGTCGTCGGCGGCGGCGACTCGGCGGCCGCGGTCCGCCAGCTCGGCCTCGACGAGTCGGCCTTCAAGCACATCAGCACCGGCGGCGGCGCGTCGCTGGAGTACCTCGAGGGCCGGGAGCTGCCCGGCCTCACCGTCCTGGAGGGTTGATGGCGCGCCGTCGGCTGATCGCCGGCAACTGGAAGATGAACCTGACCCACCTCGAGGCCATCGGGCTGGTGCAGAAGATCGTCTTCACGGTGCCGGAGAAGGTGCTCGACAAGACCGAGGCGGTGGTGCTCCCGCCGTTCACGGCGCTGCGCAGCGTGCAGACCCTGGTCACCGGCGACAAGCTGCCGGTCGGCTTCGGCGCGCAGGACCTCTCGCCGCACGACTCGGGTGCCTACACCGGCGACATCAGCGGCGCGATGCTCGCCGCGATGGCCTGCTCCTACGTCGTCGTCGGGCACTCCGAGCGGCGCACCATCCACGGCGAGGACGACGCCCTGGTCGCCCGCAAGGTGCAGGCCGCGCTCAAGCACGGGCTCACCCCGATCCTCTGCGTCGGCGAGGGGCTGGAGATCCGCCAGGCGGGGAACCACGTTCCCCACTGCAGCGACCAGCTCGACGGCTCGCTCGACGGCGTCAGCGCCGACGACGTGCGGAAGGTCGTCCTGGCCTACGAGCCGGTGTGGGCGATCGGGACCGGTGAGGTGGCCACCCCGGAGGATGCGCAGGAGGTCTGCGGGGCGCTGCGGGCGCGGCTCGCCGAGCGCTACGGACCGGAGACCGCCGACGTCGTCCGTATCCTCTACGGGGGATCGGTCAAGGCCGGCAACACCGCCGGGATCCTCGCTGGTCCCGACATCGACGGGGCCCTCGTCGGCGGTGCCAGCCTGGACGCCGACGAATTCGCATCGATCTGCCGGATCGCGGCAGAGAACGGCTGACCGCCGCCTGCTGCACCCGGCGGCGGGGCAGCAGGGGGAGTGGCAGTGGGGAGCGTCCTCGAGCGCGTGCCGAGCTGGGCACGCGGCCGGTCGGGGCACCGCTTGCTCGGCGGCCTGGTGGTCGTCGTCCTCGTCGTCGTGCTCGCGGTCAGCTGCAGCGGCGGCGCCAGCGGGACGGTCGACGTCCCGGTCCAGAGCGGGAAGCCGGACGCCGGCGTCACCGGTGTGCGCGCCCCCTCGACCACGACCGGCGGCACGCTGCGCGTGGTGTCCGGGCCGGTCGACAGCCTCGACCCCCAGCGCTCCTACTCACCGGGCGTGTGGAACCTCATGCGGCTCTACGTCCGCACGCTGGTCACCTACTCGTCGAAGCCCGGCAAGACCGGGCAGCTCGTCCCCGACCTGGCCACCGACCTGGGCACCACCCCCGACGGCGGCTCGACCTGGACCTTCACGCTCAAGGACGGCGTGGCGTTCGCCGGCGGGCGGCCGATCACGTCCAAGGACGTCAAGTACGGCATCGAGCGGTCGTTCGCCTCGGACGTCGTCGTCGGCGGCCCGAACTACGTGGTCGACCTCCTGGACGACCCCGGGAACCAGTACGCCGGCCCGTACCAGGACGAGGCGCCGGACCACCTCGGGCTGGGCTCGATCGAGACGCCGGACGACAAGACCCTCGTCTTCCACCTGCGCACCCCGCAGCCGGACTTCCCGTTCGTGATGGCGCTGCCGTCGAGCAGCCCCGTCCCGGTCGAGTCCGACACCGGGGCGAACTACGGCACCGCGCCGGTCTCCTCCGGCCCGTACACGATCACGGCCGTCGACGCGACCAGCATCCGGCTCGAGCGGAACAAGGACTGGAAGCAGGCCACCGACGACGTCCGCACCGCGCTGCCCGACGCCGTCGTCGTCCGCACCGGGCTGTCGGGCATCGAGCGCGACCAGGCGGTCCTCGCCGGCTCGGCCGACGTGGACATCACCGGCGCCGGCGTGCAGCCGGCGACCACCGCGCGGCTGACCCAGGACGACACCGACCCGCCGCTGTCCGACCGGGTCGACGACGTCACCACCGGCGCCGTCCGGCTGCTCGCGCTGCCCACCGACGTGGCGCCCTTCGACAACGCCGACTGCCGTGCCGCCGTCGCGCAGGCCGTCGACCGCCGCAGCCTGCAGCAGGCGCAGGGCGGGGCCGGCGCGGCCGTCCGCAGCTCCGTGCTGTGGCCCCGCGGGCTGCCCGGCGGTCCCCAGGACACGGACCCGGCGCCCGATCCCGCCGCGGCCCGGAAGTCGCTCGAGGCGTGCGGTCAGGCCCACGGCTTCTCCACCGTGCTCGCCGTCGCCGACGCCCCGACCAGCGTCGGCGTCGCCCGCGAGGTCGCCCACGAGCTCTCCGGGATCGGGATCAAGGTCGACGTGCAGGCCCTGGACCCGACCACCTTCTACGCCACGGACGTCGGCGACCCCGACAACGTGAAGGCCAAGGGCTACGGGATCATCCTCGCCACCTGGACCGGGGACTTCCCGACCCCGGCGTCGTTCCTGGTGCCGCTCGTCGACGGGCGGAGCATCCGCACGCCGGGGAACACGAACTACGCGCGGCTCAACGACGCCGACATCAACGGCCTGGTCGACACCGCCCGCGCCGCAGCCGGCGGGAACGGCGCGCTCGACGCGTGGGGCGAGGTCTCGACCGCCGCCGCCAAGAGCGCCGCCTACGTGCCGCTGTCGGAGAACCGCATACAGCTGATCGCCGGACAGCGGTTGCGCAACGGACTGGTGATGCAGCCGTACGGCGGGTACGACCTCGCCACCGCCGGGGTCCGCTGAGCGTCGGCTACCCTGGTCCCATGGTCGAGATCGTCCTGAACGTGCTGCTGGTGCTCAGCAGCCTGCTGCTGGTGGTGCTGATCCTGCTGCACCGCGGCAAGGGTGGCGGTCTGTCCTCGATGTTCGGCGGCGCGGTCTCCTCGTCGCTGGCCGGCTCCTCCGTGGTCGAGAAGAACCTGAACCGGCTCACCGTCTTCTGCGGCGTCATCTGGGCCGTGTGCATCGTCGCACTGGGCATTCTGCTCAAGGTCTGACCGCATCCAGCGACCCGCGCAGGGAAAACTGCACGGGAGAACGCCCTTCCAGGCTCTAGACTGCGCGAGCGGCAGTCGGCCGCTCGTCCGGCCGACCGGAGTTCAGGGAGCGCTCGTGGCTGGTGGCAACGCGATCCGGGGTACTCGGGTCGGAGCAGGTCCGATGGGTGAGGCCGAGCGCGGGGAGGCCGCGCCACGGCACCGCATCGCCTTCTGGTGTGCCAAGGGGCACGAGACCCGCGTCGCGTTCGCGACCGACGCCGAGGTCCCCGAGCTCTGGGACTGCCCCCGCTGCGGCCTCCCGGCCGGCCAGGACCAGGACGCCCCGCCGCCCGCACCGCGGACCGAGCCGTACAAGACTCACCTCGCCTACGTGCGCGAGCGGCGCACCGACGCCGACGGCGACGCGCTGCTCGACGAGGCGCTCAGCCGCCTGCAGGCCCGCCGCGGCGGCTGACCTCTAGCGCGCCGGTGACCCAGCGCGCCTCGGCCACGTCCCAGTACTCGCTGAGCGGGCGCTCGCGGCGTGGCCGGCGCGCGGGCTCGCTCGGCGTGCGCGGGGTGGGGATGGCGGGCGCGGTGACGCTGGCGGTCATGGCAGGAGCTCCTTCGGCGACGGTCGGGAGTGTGGACCCGCCGTCAGGGTGCGGTCGACCCCTTTCGCTCCGCTTGCAGAGTTCTTGAACCGCCTCAGGCCTCCGGAAGCCGGCTCGCGGCGGCGGCGTCGAGGAGCCACCGCGTGGCGCGGCGCCCGTGCACCGCGCCGGCGGGCAGTTCGGTCCCCGGGGCGCCCCGGACCCCGCGCGCCACGGCCTCGGCCTTGCCCTCGCCGGCGACCAGCAGCCAGATCTCCTCGGCCGAGTTGATCGCCGAGAAGCCGAGGCTGATCCGGGTGGGCGGCGGCTTCGGGCAGTCGTGCACGGCCACCACCGGGCGGTCGTCCTGAGCGGCCGGTGAGTCCGGGAAGATCGAGGCCACGTGGCCCTCGGGGCCCATGCCGAGCAGCAGGACGTCGAAGCGCGGCACCTCGTCGTCGCCTCCCAGCTCCGCCAGCTCGGCGGCGTACCAGTGGGCCGCCTCCTCCGCGGTGGCGAACTCCCCGTCGGCGGCCGGCATGGCGTGCACCCGCTCCTCGGGCACCCCGACCCGGTCCAGCAGCGCCCGGCGCGCGCCGAGCTCGTTGCGGTCGTCGCTGTCGGCGGGTACGAACCGCTCGTCGCCCCACCAGATCTCGACCGCCGTCCAGTCGACGACCTCGCGCTCGGGCTCCTCGGCCAGGTCGGCCACCCGCTCGAGCATCGCCGTCCCGACCCCGCCGCCGGTGAGCACCACCGAGGCGACGCCGTGCACGGCCTGCGCCGCGGCCACCCGGGCGACGAACGCCGAGGCCGCGGCGCCGGCCAGCCGGTCGGCGTCCGGCTCGATGACGATGTCGGGGGGCGGCACACCCTCCGAGGCGAGCTCGGCCTCGATCCGTTCCCCCGGTGGCAGCGACATCAGTGGGCCACGTTCTCGTCGTCGTGCTCGCCGTGCTCGGCGACCTCGTCGGCGCCCGTCGAGTCGGCCGGCACGGTCGGCGCGGGCTTGGCCGCACCCGTGCGCTTGCGGCCGGTGGCGCCGGGCCGCGTGTTGGTCCGGGGCACGCTCGCCGGCCGGGCGGTGCCGGGCCGGGTACCCGAGTTCGGGTCGGCCGGGTCGAACCAGATGTGCTCGCGCACCGGCGAGCGGTCGGCCAGCCCGCCCACGCCGGTGGCCGCCTCCAGGGCCTCCTGGTACGGCTCGTCCGGGTCGAGCCGGCGCAGCTCCTCACCGAGCAGGTCGCCCAGCGGCCGGTCGGGGAGGGCCACCGTCGTCTCCGGCCGGAACGGCTGGCTGATGGTCGCGCCGCCCCGGCGGTCGGCCTGCACCCGGATCTCCTCGTTCTCGTCGAGCTGCAGCACGACGGCGTCGACCCCGCTCGGCCCGGGAGACCGCTCGGCCTTGACGACCTCGAACGAGGATCCGCAGCGGGAGGCGAGCCATCCCGCGAGCAGCTCCGCGGTCGGGCTGCCCAGGCGCCCCTCGACCCGCCCGCCGCGGACCCGCACGCCTTCGCCGCGGCGGCCGGCGACCGAGTCCAGCGTCATGGTCAGGGTGCTGCGCCAGGTGGTGGTCCGGGTCCAGGCCAGGTCGGTGTCGCCGGGGGCGTAGTCCTTGGCCCGGGTGACCAGCGCGGCGACCGGGTCCTCGGCGATGGAGCTGTCGGTGATCCGCCGGTCGGCGATCACGGCCAGCGGATCGGTCGCCATCCGGTCCGGCGGGTCCGCGTGCCACCAGGTGACCACCGGCGCGTCGGCGGCGAGCAGCGGCAGCACGACCGACTCGGCGTGCAGCGCCAGCCGGCCGTACATGCGCATGACCACAGCCTCGCCCGGGCCCAGCCGGCCGCCGATGAGCACCTCGGCGTCCAGGCGGGGCATCGGCGCGTCGATCTGCCGCCGGACGACGACCAGCAGCCGGCACGGGTGCTGCTCGGCCGCCGCGGTCGCCGCCTCCTCGGCCTCGGCCACCCGGCTCTCGTCGGCGACGACCACGAGGGTCAGCGCCACGCCGGACAGCACGGCACCGCCGGTGCGCCGCTGCGCGGCCAGCTCCTTCACGACGGCGGAACCGGTCGTGTCCCAGAGAGTGGTCACGGTCGGCGCCACCTCCTTCCCTCGGCGGCGAGCATCTCGTCGGCGGCGCGCGGGCCCCACTCGCCGGCCCGGTAGAAGTGCGGGGTGGTCCCGGTCCAGAACTCCTCGAGCGGGTCGATCACCCGCCACGAGGCCTCCACCTCGGCGTTGCGCGGGAACAGCGTCGCGTCACCGAGCAGGACGTCGAGCAGCAGCCGCTCGTACGCCTCGGGGCTGGCCTCGGTGAACTGCTCGCCGTAGAGGAAGTCCATCGACACGTCGCGGACCTCCATGACGCTGCCGGGCACCTTCGACCCGAACTTGAGGGTCACGCCCTCGTCGGGCTGGACGCGGACGACGAGCTGGTTGTTGCCGAGCTCCTCGGTGTCCGTCGGCGCGAACGGCAGGTGCGGCGCGCGCTTGAACGACAGCGCGATCTCGGTGACCCGGCGCGGCAGCCGCTTGCCGGTGCGCAGGTAGAAGGGGACCCCTGCCCACCGCCGGGTCTCCACGCCGAGCCGGACCGCGGCGAAGGTCTCGGTCTTCGACTTCGGGTCGACGCCTTCCTCCTGCCGGTAGCCCTTGGCCCGCTGCCCGGCCAGCCAGCCCTGCTCGTACTGGCCGCGGATGGCGAACGTCTCGAGGTCCTCGGGCAGCGAGATCGCCCGCAGCACCTTGAGCTTCTCGGTGCGGATCTCCTCGGCGGAGAACTCGACCGGCTCCTCCATGGCGGTCAGGGCCAGCAGCTGCAGCAGGTGGTTCTGCAGCACGTCGCGGGCGGCGCCGGTCTTCTCGTAGAACCCGGCCCGCCCGCCGATGCCGACGTCCTCGGCCATGGTGATCTGCACCGAGTCGACGTGGTGGCCGTTCCAGATGGGCTCGAACAGGGTGTTGGCGAACCGCAGCGCCAGCAGGTTCTGGACGGTCTCCTTGCCCAGGTAGTGGTCGATGCGGAAGACGTCGTCGGCGCTGAACACCGAGTCGACCAGCGCGTTCAGCTCGCGGCTGGAGGGCAGGTCGGTGCCGAACGGCTTCTCCACGACCACCCGGCGCCAGCGGTCCGGGGTGCTCTCGGCCATGCCGGTGCGCTGCATCTGCTTGAGCACGACCGGGAACATCGCCGGCGGGATGGACAGGTAGAACGCGGCGTTGCCGCCGATCCCGTGGCTGCCCTCGAGCTCGTTGAGCGTGTCGGCGAGCTCGTCGAAGGCGTTGTCGTCGTCGAAGCTGCCCTGCACGAACCGCACGCTGCTGGCCAGCTGGTCCCAGACCTCCTCGCGCCACGGCGTGCGGGCCGCGTTGCGGGCCGCGTCGCGCGCCAGGTCGGCGAAGTCGGAGTCGCCCCAGTCGCGGCGGGCGAAGCCGAGCAGCGCGAAGTTGGTCGGCAGCAGGCCCCGGTTGGCCAGGTCGTAGATGGCCGGCAGCAGCTTCTTGCGGGCCAGGTCGCCGGTGATCCCGAAGACGACGAGGGCGCAGGGCTCGGGAACGCGGGGCAGCCGCCGGTCCCGCGGGTCGCGCAGCGGATTGGTGATCATCATCCGTCCTCGTGGTCAGGTGGGGTCGCCGTCCGGCCCGACGGCGGGCCGGACGGCGAGGGACCGGCGAACTACTTGAGCTTCTCCAGCTCGCTCTTGACCGAGTCGGTGAGCTCGTCCCACGAGTCGACGAACTTCTTGACGCCCTCGTCCTCGAGGACCTTGAAGACGTCGTCGAGGTCGACGCCGGCATCGGCGACGGACTTCATCACCGCGGCCGCCTCGTCGTAGGCCTTCTGCACCGGGGTGCCGGGCTCGCCGTGGTCGGCGTAGGCCTTCATCGTCTTCTCCGGCATCGTGTTCACGGTCCCGGGAGCGATGAGCTCGGAGATGTACATCGTGTCGGAGTACTCGGGGTTCTTGACGCCGGTCGAGGCCCACAGCGGCCGCTGCGGGGCGGCGCCCTTGGCCTCGAGCGCGCGCCAGCGGTTGGAGGAGAAGACCTCCTCGTAGGCCTGGTAGGCCAGCTGCGCGTTGGCCACGCCCGCCCTGCCCTTGAGCGAGGCGTCGGCGCCGAGCTTGTCCAGCCGCTTGTCGATCTCGGTGTCGACGCGGGACACGAAGAAGGACGCCACCGAGGCGATCCCCTCGAGCGACCCGCCGTTGGCCACCCGCTTCTCGAGACCGGACAGGTAGGCGTCCATGACGGCGCGGTACCGGTCGAGGCTGAAGATGAGGGTGACGTTGACGCTGATGCCGTGGGCGATCGTCTCGGTGATCGCCGGCAGGCCGGCCTCGGTCGCCGGGATCTTGATGAACAGGTTCGGCCGGTCGACCAGCCACCACAGGTGCGCGGCCTCCGCGGAGGTCGCGTCGGTGTCGTGGGCCAGGCCCGGCGCCACCTCGAGCGACACGCGGCCGTCACCGGGCTGCCGGTCGGCGACCGGGCGCAGCAGGTCGCAGGCGTCGCGGACGTCGGAGGCGGTGATGGTGCGCAGCGCCTCCTCGACGCTCACCGAGCGGACGGCGAGGGCGTGCACCTGGTCGTCGTAGGAGTCCGAGCCGCTGATCGCCGCGGCGAAGATCGTCGGGTTGGTGGTGACGCCGACCACCGAGTACTCGTCGACCAGCGACTGCAGGTTGCCGGTGCGGATGCGGTCGCGGGAGAGGTCGTCGAGCCAGACGGCGACCCCGGCCGCGGAGAGCTCCGCCAGCCTCTCGTTCTGTGCCATGTCTGCCTTCCTTCGGTAGCTGTGACGACCAACCAAGGCTGTCTAGCGGTCGCCGGTGGGGTGGGGGAGACCCCCGGTGGCCGGCACCGGGCCGGCCGGGACGGCGTTGCCGGACCGCGCCGCCTCGATGCTCTCGCGGGCCGCGGCCACGACGGCCTCGTGTGTCAGGCCGAACTCCTCGTAGAGCTTCGAGTAGGCGGCGCTCGCCCCGTAGTGGGTGAGGCCGACGATGCGGCCGGCGTCGCCGACGAACTCGCGCCAGCCCATGGGCACGCCGGCCTCGACGCTGACGCGGGCGCGGACGGTGGGCGGGAGCACCTCGTCCTTGTACGCCTGGTCCTGGTCGGCGAACCACTCGAAGCACGGCACGGACACCACGCGGGTCGGCACGCCGTCGGCCTCGAGCACCTCGCGGGCGGCCACGGCGATCTGCACCTCCGAGCCGCTGCTGAGCAGGATCAGCTCCGGGCTGCCGTCGGAGGCATCGGCCAGCACGTAGGCACCACGGGCGACACCCTCGGCGGAGTTCATCTGCGTCCGGTCGAACACCGGCAGGTTCTGCCGCGACAGCGCCAGGCCGGCCGGGCGGTCGTTGTTCTCCAGGATCGTCCGCCACGCGACGGCGGTCTCGTTCGCGTCGGCCGGCCGGACGAAGTCCAGGCCCGGGATGGCGCGCAGCGCCGCGTAGTGCTCGATCGGCTGGTGGGTCGGGCCGTCCTCGCCGAGGCCGATCGAGTCGTGCGTCCACACGTAGATGACCGGCAGCTGCATGAGCGCGGCCAGCCGCACCGCCCCGCGCATGTAGTCGGAGAAGGTGAGGAACGTGCCGCCGTACACGCGCGTGCCGCCGTGCAGGGCGATGCCGTTCATGATCGAGCCCATCGCGTGCTCGCGGACGCCGAAGTGCAGCGTGCGGCCGTAGGGGCCACCGGACCACATCTTCGTCTGCCGGTTGGCCGGCAGGAACGACGGTTCGCCCTTCACCGCGGTGTTGTTGCTCTCCGCGAGGTCGGCCGAGCCGCCCCAGAGCTCGGGCAGCGCGGGGTAGAGCGCGGCGAGCACCTCGCCGGAGGCCTTGCGGGTGGCCACGCCCTTGGGGTCGGCGTCCCAGGTCGGGAGCTTCTCGGCCCAGCCGTCGGGCAGGGTGCGGGTGCTCATCCGGGCCAGCAGCGCGGCGCCGTCCGGGTTGGCCTGCTTCCAGGTGTCGAACTTCTGCTGCCACTCGGCGTGGGTCTGCTTGCCGCGCTCGACGACCCTGCGGGCGTGCTCGATGACCTCGGCGGCGACGTCGAAGTTCTTGTCCGGGTCGAAGCCGAGCACCTTCTTGGTGGCCTTGACCTCGTCCTCGCCGAGGGCGGAGCCGTGCGCGGCGCCGGTGTTCTGCTTGTTCGGCGCCGGCCAGGCGATGATCGTCCGCAGCACGATCATCGACGGCCGTCCGGTCTCGGCCTTGGCCGCGGCGAAGGCGGCGTCGATCGCGGCGAGGTCCTCGCCGTCGTCCACGTGCTGGACGTGCCAGCCGTAGGCCTCGTAGCGCTTGCCGACGTCCTCGGTGAAGGCGACGTTGGTGTCGTCCTCGATCGAGATCCGGTTGTCGTCGTAGACCAGGACCAGGTTGCCCAGCTCCTGGGTGCCGGCCAGGGACGACGCCTCGCCGCTCACGCCCTCCTCCAGGTCGCCGTCGGAGGCGAAGGCCCAGATGGTGTGGTCGAAGAGGCTCTCGCCCTCGGGGGTGTCGGGGTCGAACAGGCCGCGCTCGCGGCGGGCGGCCATCGCCATGCCGACGGCGTTGCCGACGCCCTGGCCGAGCGGGCCGGTCGTCGTCTCGACGCCGGGGGTGTGGTTGACCTCCGGGTGGCCCGGGGTCTTCGAGCCCCAGGTGCGCAGCGCCTCGAGGTCGGCCAGCTCCAGGCCGTAGCCGGACAGGTAGAGCTGGATGTAGAGGGTCAGGCTCGAGTGGCCCATCGACAGGACGAACCTGTCGCGGCCGACCCAGTTCGGGTCGCTCGGGTCGTGGCGCAGCCACTTCTGGAAGAGCAGGTAGGCCGTCGGCGCCATGCTCATCGCCGTCCCGGGGTGGCCGTTGCCGACCTTCTGGACGGCGTCCATCGCCAGGACGCGGACGGTGTCGATGGCGCGGCGGTCCAGCTCGCCGAAGCCGTCGGGCAGGGTGGGGTGCGGCTGGCGCGGCGAGCCGGTAGGGGCGTCGCTGGCAGCTTCGGCGGGGGCCTCGGACGCGGTGCTCTGCGTTCCCATGTGGTTGCGTGCCTCTCGGGTCGGGCTCGGTTCGTGCTCTCGGGCCCGGCGGCCGGTGCGAGCGGTCCCGGGCGGACGACGGTGCGCGGAGCGGGGGCAGTGTGGCACCGTCCTCGTCGTCAGCGCCCTACCCGCTGCACGCGCAGCATCAACGTGACCAAACCCTAGTCATCCCAGCCGGTCGGGGGTCGGGGCGAGGGCTATGGTGAGGCGGTCTGATTCCCCGGTTCGAAGGGACCCCCGTGCTGTTGTCCCGCCCGGTGGGGCCCTGCGTCCGCGCGGCGGAGGCTTCCCGGTGACGGCGGTCTCCGAGCGACCCGCCCTCGCCACCCGCCGCGTGTCCGCGGTCGTGCGCGCCTACGTGGCGCTGACCAAGCCGCGGATCATCGAGCTGCTCCTGGTCACCACCGTGCCGGCGATGATGCTCGCCGCCGGCGGCTGGCCGTCGTGGCGGCTGCTGCTGGCCACGCTGGTCGGCGGCACGCTCGCCGCGGGTGCCGCGAACGTCTTCAACTGCTGGTACGACCGCGACATCGACCGGCTCATGCACCGGACCGAGCGCCGGCCGCTGCCGATGGGCGAGATCAGCCCGCGCGGCGCGCTGGTCTTCGGCGTGGTGCTCACGGTCGTCTCCACGCTGCTGCTGGCCACCACGACGACGCTGCTCGCCGCCGGGCTGGCCCTCGGCGCGATCGGCTACTACGCCGTGATCTACACCGTGATCCTCAAGCGGCACACCCGGCACTCGACGCTGTTCGGCGGCGTGCCCGGCGCCGCGCCGGTGCTCATCGGCTGGGCAGCGGTGACCGGGTCGCTGGCGTGGCCGGCCGTCGTCCTCTTCGGGGTCGTCTTCTGCTGGCAGATGCCGCACTTCTGGGCCCTGGCGATGCGCTTCCGCGCCGACTACGAGCGGGCCGAGGTGCCGATGCTGCCGGTCGTGGCGACGGCGCGGTCGGTGGGGCGGCAGACCGTCGTCTGGACCTGGCTCACCGTCGCCGTCTCGCTGCTGCTGTGGCCGGTGGGCGGCGACTACGGGATCGGCTGGCTCTACACCGCCGCGGCCGCCGGGCTGGGCCTCTGGTTCGCGATCGAGGCGCACCGGCTGCTCTCGCGGATCCGCCGCGGCGCGGAGACCAAGCCGATGCAGCTGTTCCACATCTCGATCTCCTACATGGCGCTGCTCTCGGTCGCCGTCATCCTCGACGTCCTGATCTGAGCCACCGCTTCACCGCCGCGTCACCCTCGCCGTGTGGTCGCCACCCTCGTGGCAGAACGCGAGGGCGGCGGCGATACCGCGCGGGTCAGTGGGCGGCGGTCGCCGTGACCTGGGGCGCGTCCAGCGGCAGCTCGCTCGCCGGGCCGTGGATCGACCAGACCAGGCGGGCGGCGGCGACGGTGATCAGCGCCGCGCCCAGCATGTGCAGCAGGACGACGGCGATCGGCAGGCCGGTGAAGTACTGCACGTAGCCGATGACCCCCTGGGCCAGCTCGACGACCAGCAGGTCGCGGGCCGCGCGGCGCACCCGGCCGGGGGAGTCGGTCGCGTAGAGCGCGACCAGCAGGGCCACGGTCAGGCCGACCAGCAGGAAGACGACGTCGGCGTGCAGCTGGCTGACCAGCTCCGGGTCGAACCCGGTGCGGCCCGCCTTCGGGTCGCCGCTGTGCGGTCCGCTGCCGGTGACGACGGTGCCGATCACCAGCACGGCCCCGGTGACGACGGCGATGCCGGTGACCAGCAGCGGGATCGGCCGGCGCACGACCAGCTGCCCGACGCCGGGCTCGGTCGACCGCAGCCACAGGGTCGTGGCGATCGCGACCAGCACCATCGAGAGGAGGAAGTGCCCCGCGACGATCCACGGGTTGAGGCCGGTGAGCACGGTGACGCCACCCAGCAGGGCCTGGACCGGGATGCCGAGGAAGCTCAGCACGGCCAGCCGGCGCAGATCACGCCGCGCCGAGCGCCACACGACGACCAGCACGGCGACGGCGGTGATCGTGAGCAGGAAGGTCAGCGTCCGGTTCGTGAACTCGATGACGCCGTGCCCGGCCAGCTCCCTCGTCGGCACGAGGCTGGCGTCGGTGCACTTCGGCCACGTGGGGCAGCCGAGGCCCGAGCCGGTCAGCCGCACCGCGCCCCCGGTGACGACGATGAGCACGTTGGCGACGACGTTCGCGAGGGCCACCCGCGAGACCACGGCGGGGGAGAAGGCCCGGGGGAGCACTGGCACGCAGCCGATGCTAGGCGGTCGGTCCTCCTGCTCCGGTCACCTCCGCTTGGCGGCCTTGTGGTGCGGCCCGACCTCGCGCCACGCCCAGCGCACCCCGGCCACCCAGCCGATCACCCAGGCGGCGACGGCGGCCACAGCGGTCGGCACGAGCCAGCCCTCTCGGGCCTTGTGCGGAGGCTGGTGGGATCGGGCGACGCCATCCGCCGCGGGGTGCACGGGCCGTTGCTCGGCCTGCTTGGTGTCGTACGCCATGTCGAGAACCCCCTCGTGGGACGTCCTCCCATCACAGGCCGGGACGGGGAGCCGGGTAAGTGGCCTACGTCCCGGACAGTGCGGGACCCCCCTGCTTGCACTGCTCGGGAAATAGGTCACACTTGTGTTGTGGAAACCAGCTCGACCGCTCCGGTCCGCTCGTCGGCAGGTGCCGACGACGGCCGCACGCGGCAGCGGGTGACCGCGCTCCTGCTGGAGAACGGGCCGCAGACCGCTGCCGAGCTCGCCGCTGCGCTCGGCGTCTCGCCGGCCGCCGTCCGCCGTCACCTCGACGCCCTCGTGGCCGCCGGCCGGGTGGAGGAGCGGACGACGCAGGACCCCCACCGCGGCCGGGGCCGACCGGCCCGCCACTTCCGGCTCACCGACGCAGGCCGGGCGACCTTCCCGCACGCCTACGACGACCTCGCGCTCACCGCGCTGCGGTACGTCGCCGCTGCGGGCGGCCCCGATGCCGTCCGCGCAGTGGCCGAGCAGCAGCTCGCCGGGCTCGAGCAGCGGGCGTCCACCGCGGTGGCGCACGCGACCGCAGGTGAGGCCCCCGTCGACCGGGCCCAGGCCCTGGCCGCGGCCCTCACCGCCGAGGGCTACGCTGCGACGGCTTCGGCGATCCGCAGCGGCGGGCAGCTCTGCCAGCACCACTGCCCGGTGGCGCACGTGGCGGCGGAGTTCCCGCAGCTGTGCGAGGCGGAGACGGCGGTCATCGGCCGGCTCGTGGGCACCCACGTGCAGCGGCTGGCCACGATCGCCCACGGCGACGGGATCTGCACCACACACATCCCGGGAACGCCGGTCGCCGGGAACAGAACGACCCCCGCAGGCCCTGTACCGAGGGAGCGGCAGGCGCACAGGAGCCTGGCCACATCCCCCAGCACGACCCCCCAGACGCACCGGGAGAGGACGCACGCATGACCAGCACCCAGCAGCCGGTGGGCACGCCGCTGACGCAGGACGAGCAGATCGAGCAGCTCGGCCGCTACCAGTACGGCTGGGCCGACGCCGACGTCGCCGGGGCCTCCGCTCGCCGTGGCCTGGACGAGGACGTCGTCCGGGACATCTCCCGCCGCAAGAACGAGCCCGAGTGGATGCTCGAGCGGCGCCTCAAGGCCCTGAAGCTCTTCGAGCGCAAGCCCATGCCCGACTGGGGGTCGGACCTGTCCGGTATCGACTTCCAGAACATCAAGTACTTCGTGCGCTCCACCGAGGCCCAGGCGACCTCGTGGGAGGAACTGCCCGAGGACATCAAGAACACCTACGACAAGCTGGGCATCCCGGAGGCCGAGAAGCAGCGGCTGATCGCCGGTGTCGCCGCCCAGTACGAGTCCGAGGTCGTCTACCACAAGATCCGCGAGGACCTCGAGGAGCAGGGCGTCGTCTTCCTCGACACCGACACCGCGCTCAAGGAGCACGAGGAGCTCTTCAAGGAGTACTTCGGGTCGGTCATCCCGTCCGGCGACAACAAGTTCGCCGCGCTGAACACCTCGGTGTGGTCGGGTGGCTCGTTCATCTACGTGCCGAAGGGCGTGCACGTCGAGATCCCGCTGCAGGCCTACTTCCGGATCAACACCGAGAACATGGGCCAGTTCGAGCGCACGCTGATCATCGTCGACGAGGGCGCCTACGTGCACTACGTCGAGGGCTGCACCGCGCCGATCTACAAGTCGGACTCGCTGCACTCCGCAGTCGTCGAGATCATCGTCAAGAAGAACGCGCGCTGCCGGTACACGACCATCCAGAACTGGTCGAACAACGTCTACAACCTGGTCACCAAGCGGGCGATCGCCCACGAGGGCGCGACCATGGAGTGGATCGACGGCAACCTCGGCTCCAAGGTCACGATGAAGTACCCGGCGGTCTGGATGACCGGCGAGCACGCCAAGGGCGAGGTGCTCTCCATCGCCTTCGCCGGCGAGGGCCAGCACCAGGACGCCGGCGCCAAGATGGTGCACGCCGCGCCGAACACCTCCTCGACGATCGTGTCGAAGTCGGTGGCCCGCGGCGGCGGTCGGACCTCCTACCGCGGCCTGGTGCAGATCGACGAGGGCGCGCACGGCTCGAAGTCCACGGTGAAGTGCGACGCGCTGCTGGTCGACACGATCAGCCGGTCGGACACCTACCCGTACGTCGACGTCCGCGAGGACGACGTGGCCATGGGCCACGAGGCGACCGTCTCCCGCGTCAGCGAGGACCAGCTGTTCTACCTGATGAGCCGCGGCCTGTCCGAGGACGAGGCGATGGCCATGGTGGTGCGCGGGTTCGTCGAGCCGATCGCCCGCGAGCTGCCGATGGAGTACGCCCTCGAGCTCAACCGCCTCATCGAGCTGCAGATGGAAGGTGCCGTCGGCTGATGTCAGCCCCCGTCAACACCAGCACCACCAGCGAAGGCCTCCCGGCCGGCGCTCACTCCCACGGCGGGCCGGTTCCCACCGGCTCGCCGGCGGAGCGGTTCACCTCGACCGATCCCGAGGCGTTCGGGAAGCCGGCCGGCCGCGAGGAGGACTGGCGCTTCACCCCGATGCGCCGGGTCCGTGCGCTGCTGAACGGCGAGCCGTCCGACGCGCGCCTGACCACGGACACCGACCTGCCCGAGGGCGTCGAGCTGACCACCGTCGAGGCCGACGACCCGCTGCTCAAGGGCCTGCCCGAGCCGGCCGACTACCTCGCCGCGCTCACCCGCCAGCGCGCCGGTGGCGCGAGCGTCGTCCGCGTGGCCGCCGAGGCGCAGCTGGACCGTCCGGTCACCGTCCGGCTGTCCGGCACGGGTGCCGACGACGTCGTGTGGGCCCAGACCGTGATCGAGGTCGGCGCCTACGCCAAGGCGACCGTCGTCCTCGACCACACCGGCTCGGCGACGTACTCCGGCGGCGTCGCCGTCCTCGTCGGTGACGGCGCGCAGGTCACGCTGATCTCGGTCCAGGACTGGGCGCCCGGCAGCCTGCACGCCGGGCAGTACGACGCCGTGGTCGGCCGCGACGCCACCTTCAAGCAGGTCGTGGTGACCCTCGGCGGCGACCTGGTCCGGCTGGTCAGCAACGTGCAGTACGCCGGTCCCGGCGGCGACGCCGAGCTGCTCGGCGTCTACTTCGCCGACGAGACCCAGCACCAGGAGCACCGGCTCTGGGTCGACCACGCCGTGCCGAACTGCCGCAGCAACGTGCTCTACAAGGGCGCGCTGCAGGGCGAGGACGCGCACACCGTGTGGATCGGCGACGTCCGGATCCGCCCGGCGGCCACCGGCACCGACACCTACGAGCTCAACCGCAACCTGGTGCTCACCGACGGCGCCCGCGCCGACTCCGTGCCCAACCTGGAGATCGAGACCGGCGAGATCGTCGGGGCCGGCCACGCCAGTGCCACCGGCCGGTTCGACGACGAGCAGCTGTTCTACCTCTGCTCGCGCGGGATCGACGCCGAGACCGCGCGGCGCCTGGTCGTCCGCGGCTTCTTCGCCGACGTCGTCCAGCACCTGGGCGTCCCCGAGCTGCAGGACCGCCTGATGGGCACCATCGAGGCCCGCCTCGGTGCCCTCCCGGCCCTCGACGACCAGCCGGTCGAGGTGGCCTGACATGGCGTTCGAGCGGGTCTGCGCGCTGAACGACGTCGCCGAACCCGGCGCGCTGCGCGTCGAGCTGGCCGACATCGACATCGCCGTCGTCCGCTTCGAGGGCGAGATCTACGCCATCGAGGACATGTGCTCGCACGCCGAGGTGCCGCTCTCCGAGGGCGACGTCGAGGAGTTCAAGGGCGCCCCGACCATCGAGTGCTGGCTGCACGGGTCGTGCTTCGACCTGCGCACCGGCGAGCCCACCAACCTGCCGGCCACCGAGCCGGTCTCCGTCTACCCGGTCCGCGTGGAGGGAGAGGACGTGTTCGTCGACACCGAGTCCGACGGCACCCTCCCGGTCGCGGCCAACAGCTGAGGAGCGAGCGAAACCCGTGTCCGTCCTGGAGATCCGCGACCTGCACGTCACCGTGGGCGAGGGGGACGACGCCAAGGAGATCCTCCGCGGCGTCGACCTGACCGTCCGCTCCGGTGAGACCCACGCGATCATGGGCCCCAACGGGTCCGGCAAGTCGACCCTGGCCTACTCGATCGCGGGCCACCCCAAGTACACGATCACCGGCGGCACGGTGACCCTCGACGGCGAGGACGTCCTCGCGATGACCGTCGACGAGCGCGCCCGCGCCGGCCTGTTCCTGGCCATGCAGTACCCGGTCGAGGTGCCCGGCGTCTCGGTGTCGAACTTCCTGCGCACCGCCGCCACCGCGATCCAGGGCGAGGCGCCCAAGCTGCGCACCTGGGTCAAGGACGTCAAGACCGAGATGTCCGCGCTGGAGATGGACCCGGCCTTCGCCGAGCGCAACGTCAACGAGGGCTTCTCCGGCGGTGAGAAGAAGCGCCACGAGATCCTGCAGATGCGGCTGCTCAAGCCCAAGATCGCGATCCTCGACGAGACCGACTCCGGCCTCGACGTCGACGCGCTGCGGGTGGTCTCCGAGGGCGTCAACCGCAGCCGCGAGGACAGCGACGTCGGCACCCTGCTGATCACGCACTACACGCGCATCCTGCGCTACATCAAGCCCGACTTCGTGCACGTCTTCGTCGCCGGCCAGATCGTCGACGAGGGCGGTCCGGAGCTCGCCGAGAAGCTCGAGGAGCAGGGCTACGCCGCGTACGTGGCCGACTCGAAGGAGACCGCGAAGGCATGACCCAGACCGTCTCGCGTCCCGCGGCCGGGGCGCAGAAGCCGCTGCCGCTCGACGTCGAGGCGATCCGGGCGGACTTCCCGATCCTGTCCCGCACCGTCCGGGGCGGGAAGAAGCTGGTCTACCTCGACTCCGGGGCGACCGCGCAGAAGCCGCGCGCCGTCCTCGACGCCGAGCGCGACTTCTACGAGAACCACAACGCCGCCGTGCACCGGGGCGCGCACCAGCTGGCCGAGGAGGCGACCGACCTCTACGAGGAGGCCCGCCGCAAGATCGGCCGGTTCATCGGCACGGACGACGAGCGGGAGATCGTCTTCACCCGCAACACCACCGACGCGATCAACCTCGTGGCCTACGCCCTCTCCAACGCCGCCACGGCCAAGGAGGAGGCGTTCCGCCGCTACGCCGTCCGCCAGGGCGACGAGATCGTGGTCACCGAGATGGAGCACCACGCCAACCTCGTGCCGTGGCAGCAGCTCTGCGAGCGCACCGGGGCGACCCTGCGCTGGCTCGGGCTCACCGACGACGGCCGGCTGGACCTCGCCGACCTCGGCACGGTGATCAACGAGCGCACCAAGCTGGTCGCCGTCACCCACCAGTCGAACATCCTCGGCACGATCAACCCGCTCGAGCCGATCGTGGCCCGGGCCCGGGAGGTCGGCGCCCTGGTGCTGGTCGACGGCGCGCAGTCGGTGCCGCACCAGCCGGTGGACGTCGCCGAGCTCGGGGCCGACTTCCTCGCCTTCTCCGGCCACAAGATGCTCGGGCCCTCCGGGATCGGTGTGCTGTGGGGGCGCTACGACGTGCTCGACGCGCTGCCGCCGTTCCTCACCGGCGGGTCGATGATCGAGGTCGTGCGGATGGAGGGCAGCACCTTCGCCGCCCCGCCGCAGCGCTTCGAGGCCGGCGTGCCGATGACCGCGCAGGCGATCGGGCTCGGTGCCGCGGTCGACTACCTGACCGCGCTCGGAATGGACAAGGTCGACGAGCACGAGCAGGCGATCACCGCCTACGCGCTGCAGAAGCTGCAGGAGATCCCCGGGGTGACCGTGATCGGCCCGGTCGACACCGTGGCCCGCGGGGGAGCGGTCTCGTTCACCGTCGAGGGCATCCACCCGCACGACGTCGGCCAGGTGCTCGACGACCTGGGCATCGCCGTCCGGGTCGGGCACCACTGCGCGTGGCCGGTGGTCCGCCGCTACGGCGTCCCGGCCACCACCCGCGCGACGTTCTACGTGCACACCGGGTACGACGACATCGACGCGCTCGCCGACGGCGTGCGGGAAGCGCAGCGCTTCTTCGGCGTTGTACCCGGCGAGGTGAAGTGATCCATGCAGCTGCAGTCGATGTACCAGGAGATCATCCTGGACCACTACCGGAACCCGCACGGGCGCGGTCTGCGCGAGCCGTTCGAGGCCGAGGTGCACCACGTCAACCCGACGTGCGGTGACGAGGTGACCCTGCGGGTGCACCTGGACGGCGACACGATCGCCGACGTCTCCTACGAGGGCATGGGCTGCTCGATCAGCCAGGCGTCGGTGTCGGCCATGTACGACCTGGTGATCGGCAAGACGGTGCCCGAGGCGCTGGAGACCGGCGAGCACTTCATGACGCTGATGCAGTCGAAGGGCGACACGTCGGTGGCCGAGAAGCTCGAGGACGAGCTGGAGGACGCCGTCGCGTTCGCCGGCGTGTCGAAGTACCCGGCGCGGATCAAGTGCGCGCTGATGAGCTGGATGGCGCTCAAGGACGCCTCTGCACGAGCCTGGGGAGGCCAGTCATGACCACCGAGAACGAGCTGCCGGCCTACAAGTCGGCGATCATCGAGGACGTCGAGGAGGCCATGCGCGACGTGGTCGACCCCGAGCTCGGCGTGAACGTCGTCGACCTCGGCCTCGTCTACGGCATCGAGGTCGATGACAACAACGTCGCCGTCCTGGACATGACGCTGACCTCGGCGGCCTGCCCGCTGACCGACGTGATCGAGGACCAGGCCCGCCAGGCGCTGACCGGCGGCCCCGGCCCCGGGCTGGTCGACGACATCCGGATCAACTGGGTCTGGATGCCGCCGTGGGGCCCGGACAAGATCACCGACGACGGCCGCGAGCAGCTGCGCGCGCTCGGCTTCCGCGTCTGAAGCTCGCTGATCTGCTGGCCGGCCTCGCCGCTGGGGACGATCCGGCTGCCGATGCCAGCGTGACCGTTCTGCCCGCGCCCCTCGGGGCGCGGGCAGTCGTCGTCGGGGGCACGGCCTGGCACGTCGTCGCGGCCGACGTCGACCCGGCGTGGGTGCGATCGACGGTCGCGCACGACCCGATCGCCGCGCCGCTGGGCGCCCGGTTCCTCTCCGCGCTGGCCGACCGGGTGGGCGCCGAGCCCGGCTCGCTGGACGCGGTGCTCGTCGCGCCGCCGGCGCCGGCGTCGCTCGGCCTGGAGCTGGTGCCGGCCGAGGTCGACCACCCGCGGGTGCGTCGAGCCCTGGAGCACCGCTCCGACGTCCGGATCTGGTCGACCCCCGACGGCGCCGGCGTGCTGATCCTCGGCCGCGGGCTCGCCGGTCGGTGGGAGGTCAGCCTGGAGGTCGACCCGTCCGCGCGCGGCCGCGGCCTGGGCACCGCGCTTGTGACGGCGGCGCCGGCGCTGGTGCCGGACGGCGCCCCGCTCTGGGCGCAGGTGGCGACGGCGAACACCGCCTCGCTGCGCGCCTTCCTCGCCGCCGGCTACCGCGCCGTCTGCGCCGAGGTCCTCTTCGGTCCCTGAGAGCCGCCACGAGGGCGCAGTTGGCGACGTCAGCGCAGCTTGGCCAGGGGCGCGGCGAAGGACGCCACCGGTGAGAACTCCTCGCGGGCGCCGACGCCGAGCAGCACGGCGCCGATCACCAGCGCGGCGACGACCGGCCAGACCACGGTCGCCAGGGCCAGCGCCAGGGTCGTCCCGACGGCGGTGGCCGCCCCGATGACCAGCGGCGCCCGGAGTCCCGCGGCCGCGGCGACGACCATGACCAGCGCCGCCACGATCAGCACGACGACCGGCCGGGTGATCCCCGGCAGGACGACGGCCATCACCGCCGACGGCACCGCGGCGACCAGCAGCCCCGGCCCCCACGCCGGCCACGACGGGCCCGAGACCAGCCGCGGCCCCTGCGCCAGCAGCAGTCCGGCAGCAAGCGGCAGCGTGTAGGCCTCCAGCACGTGCACCGGACCGGCCGAGACGGCGAGCCAGATGGCGACCGTCCACTGCGCCGCCCCGATCCGCCAGGCCACCGACGGCGGCCGCTTCGGCCGCGACGTCCAGCCGGCCCACTCGACGGTGACCAGCCCCTGCAGCGCGAGCAGCAGGGCCAGCGGTTCGCGGTCGCTCTGCAGCACGACCAACACGACCGCCCCGGCGGCGGCCGCGCCGGCGGCGACCAGCGTCGGCAGGCGCGACGGCGGAGGCAGCGTCGCGGCGACCGCGAGGCCCACCCCGTACAGCCCGGTGAGCACGAGCGCGGTCGGCACCGGGTCCAGCCACCCGGCCGGCACCGCGAGCAGCGCTGCCGCGGCGAGACAGCCGACCGCCCAGGGCAGCGCCCCCGACCGCGCGTCCTGCCGCCACGAGAACAGCGCGCTGGGCAGAGCGGTCAGCAGGAACAGCACGACGAGCGCGCCCCAGTCCGCGCGCACCGACAGCTCCACCAGCGCCAGCAGCGCCAGCACCGACCCGGCGGTGACCGCGACCGGCCCGAACAGCCCGCGCCGCCATCCGGTCAGGAACCCGGGCAGCACCGAGGCGAGCAGCACGCCGACGTAGCCGGCACCGGTGATCCCGACCGTCCCGCCCGCGGCGAGCGCACCGGCGGCCGCCGCACCGGCCACCCCACCGGCCAGCACCGGGACGGCGATCCGCGGTCCCAGCAGCGGGTCGAGCTCGGCCCGCAGCCGCGCCGGCAGCAGCCCCGCCGCCGCGGCCACCACCAGCAGCGCCGCGAGCTGTCGGGCCGTGCCGGACCCCGACCACGCCGTCGCCAGGCCGCCGGCGACACCGGCCACCCACCACGGCGCCGTCGTGACCAGCGCGGCCCGGGCCACCAGCGGCCGGCCCCACAGCGCGACGCCCAGGCCGACCAGCGCGGTACCGAGGAACAACGCGGAGTGCAGCGGCCCCGCGACGTCGTCCGTGCCCTGGAGAACGGCGAGCTGCAGCGCGGCCCACGACGCGAGCGGCCAGGCGGCCGCGCTCCGGGCGGCCAGGTGCAGTCCGAGGCAGACCGCGGCCACGATCGCCGACGGGAGCGGGCTGTCGGTGTGCCACGAGGCGGCGATCAGCGCCAGCACGGCCGCGCACGCGGCCAGCGTCTCCTCGGTGCTGCGCAGCTCGTCGAGCGCCGCGACCAGCGAGAGCGCGGCCGTGATGACGGCCAGGACGGCGAACGCGATCCGCGCGTACGGGCCGCCGTAGACCCCGGCGACCGTCGCCGCGGCGGCGACCACGAGCACGGCCCCCACGCCAAGCAGCAGCTGCAGCGGCCGGACGCGGTAGGGCAGCCGAGGTTCCCCCACACCCTCACCGTAGGGCCGGTCAGCGCATCTGCACGACCCAGGCGACCGCCTCGCGGGCCTGCTGCCGCCGCCGCTCGTAGGTCGCCCCGAGCAGCAGGAGCAGCAGTCCGGCCACGGTCAGCGTGACCCACCGCGGCAGCAGCGGCGCGTACGGCCCCAGCCGGCCCAGGACGACGAACGCCAGCGCCGCCGCGCCCAGCACGAACGGCGCCTGCCGGTGGCTCAGGGTCCCGACGACCGTCAATGCCACCGCGGCCGCGACGACGAGCACCAGCCGCAGGGTGCTCGGCTCGGTCACGGCGAGGAACGCCGAGGGCACGAGCCCGACGGCGATCCCCGGTCCCTCGGCGGCCCAGGACGGACCGCGGGCCAGCAGCCGTGGCAGCCCGATCAGCAGGAGGCCCACCGCCGCGGGCAGCGTGTACGCCTCGGGGGTCTGCACGTCGGCGCCGGCCAGCGCGATCCACGCGGCGAGCACGAGGTCGCCGATCGCGACCGCGGCCACCCACGCGCGCTTGGTCAGGACGGCGTACCCGGCCGCCGCGGCGCCGGCGATCGCCAGCTGCAGGCCCACCTGGCCCCACGCGCCGACCGAGGCGGACGTCCCACCGGCCAGCACCGCCGCCACGCTCGCGGCTCCGGCGAACGGGATCTCGTCGGCCCGGCCGGCGCGCATCGTGGCCAGCCCGAAGCCGATCGCGGACAGCACCGCCAGCAACAGGCCGGCGACGGTCGTCGGCAGCAGTCCGCCGTCCTCGGCGACCAGCACGGACCCCGCTGGGGCCAGCACGACGAGCGCCGCGGCAGGCTGCCGGAGCGCCGGGCGCAGGACGATCGCGAGCGCGGCGGGCACCACGACCGCGAAGAGGATCACCGACAGCGGCAGCGAGCCGTGGCTCTCGGCGAGCCGGACGCAGCCGACCAGCCCCACGGTCGCGCCCGCGCTGCCCAGACCGGCGGCTGCGGCCGGCAGCCGGACGAGCGCGACCGCCGCGGTCAGCAGCGCGACGCCCAGCGCACCTGCGACCACCCGGCCCGGCTGACCAGCGGTGTCCAGGGAGCCGCCGAGTGCCAGCCCGGTCGCGACCCCGCCCAGCGTCGCGACCACCCACGGATCCGGGAGCTGGGCGGCGATCCGGGGTACTCGCAGCAGCAGGCACGCGCCGACCGCGGTGGCGAGCACGACCGCCGTCGACAGCCACGATTCCAGAGGCGGCCGGTACGCCGCGGCGCCCACGCCGCCGACCGCCGCGATCGCGGTCCAGAGGGCCGCGAGCACGCCGGCGACGAAGGCCAGGGCCGGGCGCAGCCGCAGCGCGGCCGCGACGTCGAGCACGGCCAGGCCGACCGCGGCCGCGACCCCGGCCGGGCCGGCGAGCACGTCCGTCGTCATCAGCAGGAACGGCACCGGCTGGGCGGCGAAGAGCGCCACCAGCGGCCAGGTGAGCGTGGTCCGCGTCAGCCGGCCCAGTCCCACGGCCACCAGGACGACGACGCCGAGGGCGATCGCCGACCAGATCCGCAGCGACAGTCCGTCCACCCCGAGCAGCCCCTTGCCGTAGGCGGCGGCCAGGTCGACGGCGAGCAGGGCCGCGCCGGCACCGGCGAGCGCCTCCTCGGTCGCGCGCAGACCGCGGCGGGCGGCGAAGGCGGAGGTCCCGCACGCGGCGGCGGTGACCAGCACCATGACCGTGGCCTGGAACGCCAGCCCGAGCCGGGTCCAGGCGAGCGCCACGAACGCGACCGCGCCCGCGACCAGCAGCAGCGCCCCGAGCCCGAGCAGCACCTGCTGCGGGCTCAGGCGTCGCCGTGGCGGCGCAGGCGGCGGGGGAGCGGGCGGTGGAGGAGCGGGCGGGACGAAGGCGGGCTGCGGCGGTGGGGCTACGACCACGGACGGTGCCGCGGCGCCGGGGGCGGACATCCGCAGCGTGGCGAGCAGGGCGTCCCGGTCGCGGGTCAGCTCGGCCAGCGTGGCCCCGATCCGCGCGACGACGAGCGCGGCCTGGCCGACCGCCGGCAGTCCGCAGACCGGGCACGGCGCCGCGGCCGGTCCGGTCGCGGGGGGTGCCGCAGACCGGGCAGGGGAGTCCCGACGGGTGCATGAGCGCATGGTGACGCGTCGGGGAGCTGCGCAGAAGCGTTCTCCACAGCGCGGGTGACACGGCCCACGAACGAGGAAATCGGGTCGGCCCCGGACGGGTGAGCGCCTACCCTGGGATCAGTGATCACGACGACCGGCCTCGAGCTGCGCGCCGGCGCCCGCATCCTGCTCAGCGACGCCGACCTCCGCGTGCAGCCCGGTGACCGCATCGGTCTGGTCGGCCGCAACGGCGCCGGCAAGACGACGACGCTCACCACGCTGGCCGGCGAGCGCCTCCCGCACGCCGGCAAGGTCGACGTCACCGGCGAGATCGGCTACCTGCCGCAGGACCCGCGCAGCGGCGACCTCGACATCACCGCCAGCGACCGGGTGCTCTCGGGCCGCGGCCTCGACGTGCTGCGCGCGCAGATGGTCAAGGCGCAGGTCGCGATGGCCGAGCCCGCCGACGACGCCGAGCGCGACCGCGCCGTCCGGGCGTACGGGCGGCTCGAGGACCAGTTCGCGGCTCTCGGCGGCTACGCGGCCGAGAGCGAGGCGGCCCGCATCTGCACCGCGCTCGGGTTGCCCGACCGGGTGCTCGTCCAGCCGCTGCGGACGCTCTCCGGCGGCCAGCGCCGCCGGGTCGAGCTGGCCCGCATCCTGTTCTCCGACGCCGAGACCCTGCTGCTCGACGAGCCGACCAACCACCTCGACGCCGACTCGATCACCTGGCTGAAGAGCTTCCTCTCCGCGCACAAGGGCGGCCTCGTCGTCATCAGCCACGACGTCGAGCTGCTCGACGCCGTCGTCAACAAGGTGTGGCACCTGGATGCCAACCGGGCCACCGTCGACGTCTACAACCTCGGCTGGAAGCCCTACCTCGCGCAGCGGGAGACCGACGAGCGCCGTCGCCGGCAGGAGCGGGCCAACACCGAGCGCAAGATCGAGGCGCTGTCGGCGCAGGCGGACAAGATGCGCGCGAAGGCGACCAAGGCGCGCGCCGCGCAGAGCATGGACAAGCGGGCGGCGCGGCTGGCGGCGGGCCTCGAGGAGGTCCGGGTCAACGACAAGGTGGCCAAGCTGCGCTTCCCCACGCCGACCGCCTGCGGCCGCACGCCGCTGATGGCCGAGGGATTGTCGAAGAACTACGGCTCGCTCGAGGTGTTCACGGACGTCGACCTGGCCGTCGACCGCGGGACGCGGGTCGTCGTCCTCGGCCTCAACGGCGCCGGGAAGACGACGCTGCTGCGGATCCTGGCCGGCACCGAGACCCCCGACACCGGCGAGGTGCAGCCCGGCCACGGCCTGCGGATCGGCTACTACGCGCAGGAGCACGAGACCCTCGACCTCGACCGCACGCTGCTGGAGGTCATGCGCTCGGCGGCGCCCCAGAGCACCGACACCGAGCTGCGGCGGATCCTCGGCGCGTTCCTGTTCTCCGGTGACGCCGTCGACCAGCGGGCCGGCACCCTCTCCGGCGGCGAGAAGACCCGGCTGGCGATGGCCACGCTGGTCGTCTCCGGGGCCAACGTGCTGCTGCTCGACGAGCCGACCAACAACCTGGACCCGGCCAGCCGCGAGCAGGTGCTGAACGCGCTGCGCACCTACACCGGCGCGATCGTGCTGGTCACGCACGACGAGGGCGCCGTCCGGGCGCTCAACCCCGACAAGGTGATCCTGCTGCCCGACGGCACCGAGGACGCCTGGAGCGAGGACCTGGCGGACCTGGTCGAGCTGGCCTGACCCAGCGTTCGATCAGGTTCCCTGATCAGAAGCTGTCCCCCCGGACCAACGCTGGTGCGGGAGGACAGCGTTCGATCAGGGGACCTGATCGAAGCTTCCCCGGACCGCCCGCTCTCCGGTCGCCGTCGTCACACTCCTGGGTGATCATGGCGTCGGGCGGGCGCGGCGCGTCGGCTCCGGCGGTGCCAGACACGGAGGGGACTCATGGCCGACTCGAACACGGCTGACCTGGGCAAGGGCAAGCGCATCACGGGAGGCGACCGCAGCTCGCTCGCCGATGATCTCCGCAAGCGCTACGACAACGGTGAGAGCATCCGCTCCCTGGCCACCTCCACGAACCGCTCGTACGGCTTCGTGCACCGGCTCCTGTCCGAATCAGGGGCGTCGCTGCGCAGCCGCGGTGGGGCCAACCGCAACGCCAAGAAGGCGGGGTAGATATACAGGACCGTGTGACAGACACGAGTCCTGACGGCTGGGTCCGCACCGACCGGGACGGCGCCGTCCTCACGGTCACCCTCGACCGGCCCGAGCAGCTCAACGCGCAGACGCCGGCCACCTGGGCGGCCCTGCGCCGGGTGGCCGACACCCTGGACGACGACGTCCGCGTCGTGGTCGTCCGCGGCGAGGGTCGGGCGTTCTCGGCCGGGCTGGACCGCAGCCTGTTCAGCACCGGCGAGGGCTCCGGCACGCTCGGCGAGCTCGCCGCCATGCCCGAAGGCCTCGCGCAGGAACGGATCCGCAGCTACCAGCAGGGCTTCCGGTGGCTGCGCTCACCGGGGATCGTGTCCGTGGCCGCGGTCCAGGGGCACGCGATCGGCGCCGGAGCGCAGCTGGCCCTCGCCTGCGACCTGCGGATCTTCACCGAGGACGCCCAGCTGCGGCTGCCCGAGGTGACCCTCGGCCTGGTGCCCGACCTGACCGGCACCAGCAACCTGGTCGACCTCGTCGGCTACGGCCGCGCGCTGGAGATGTGCCTGACCGGCCGGGCCGTCGGCGCGAGCGAGGCCCGCGCCATCGGGATCGCCAACCTCGTCGTCCCGCTCGACGACCTCGACGGCGCCGTCGCCGACCTGGTCGCCGCCCTGCTCGCACCGTCGGCGGGCGCCAGCCGGGCGACCGCGGAGCTGATCCGCTCCGCCGTGCACAACGACCACGAGGAGCAGGACGAGGCCGAACGGGTCGCTCAGGTGCGCCGGATCGCCGATCTCGTCAGCGGTCGCTGAGAGACTCCTGAGGAACAGCGCCCGCCCAGGCCGTGTTGGGCGGGGGCGAGAGGAGGTCGCACCATGAGCAGTCCGATGACCTCCATGGCGGCCATGCGGTCGTTCCGGCGGGATCCGTCGGTGACCGCGCGCGAGCTGCCCAAGGGCACCGTCAAGCGGATCCTCGGCATCGCCCAGCCCTACCGGCGCGAGCTGACGTTCTTCCTGCTGCTGGTGATCGCCTCGTCGGTCATCGGCGTGATCACCCCGCTGCTGGCCGGCGACATCATCAACCGGATCTCCGGGCTCCAGGGCACGGCGGGGCAGATCGTGCGCATCGCGCTGGTCATCGCCGGCCTGGCGGTCCTCGACGCGGGGATCTCGCTGGCCACGCGCTGGTTCTCCTCGCGGATCGGTGAGGGCGTCATCTACGACCTGCGCGGCCGGGTCTTCGAGCACGTCCAGCGCATGCCGGTGGCGTTCTTCACCCGCACGCAGACCGGCGCGCTGGTCAGCCGGCTGAACAACGACGTCATCGGGGCGCAGCAGGCGTTCACCTCGACCCTGTCGGGCGTGGTGTCCAACGTCATCGGGCTGGTGCTCACCGCCGGCGTGATGTTCAGCCTGTCCTGGCAGATCACCCTGATCTCGATCGTGATGGTGCCGCTGTTCGTGCTGCCCGCCCGGCGGATCGGCAAGCGGCTGCAGGAGATCACCCGGGAGTCCTACGGGCTCAACGCCTCGATGAACGCCACGATGACCGAGCGGTTCAACGTCGCCGGCGCGCTGCTGGTCAAGCTGTTCGGCCGCCCGCAGGTGGAGGCGGAGTCCTTCCGCTCCCGCGCGGCCCGGGTGCGCGACATCGGCGTCGTGTCGGCCATGTACGGGCGCACGTTCTTCACCGCGCTCACCCTGGTCGCGGCGCTCGCGACCGCGCTGGTCTACGGGCTGGGCGGCACCCTCGCGTTCAACGGCACGTTGAGCCCCGGCGACGTCGTCGCGCTGGCGCTGCTGCTGTCAAGGCTCTACGGACCGCTGACCGCGCTGTCCAACGTCCGCGTCGACATCATGAGCGCGATGGTCAGCTTCGACCGCGTCTTCGAGGTGCTCGACCTGCCGCCGATGATCCAGGAGGCGCCCGACGCGGCGCCCGTCCCGGCCGACGACCGCTCGATCGAGTTCGACGCGGTGTCGTTCAGCTACCCCTCGGCGGCGGAGGTGTCCCTCGCCTCGCTCGAGGACGTCTCGCTGCCCGAGCACGGCGGTCCCACGGCGGTGCTGCACGACGTCTCGTTCCGCGTCGAGCCCGGCCAGCTGGTCGCGCTCGTGGGGCACTCGGGCGCCGGCAAGTCGACCATCGCCGCCCTGGTGCCGCGGCTGTACGACGTCACCAGCGGTGCCGTGCGGGTCGGCGGCCTCGACGTCCGGCAGGCCACGCTGGCCTCGCTGCGCGACGCGATCGGCGTCGTCAGCCAGGACGCGCACCTGTTCCACGACACCATCCGGGCCAACCTGCTCTACGCCCGTCCGGAAGCCACCGAGGAGCAGCTGTGGGCGGCGCTCACGGGCGCCCGCATCGCCGCGCTGATCCGGTCGCTGCCCGACGGCCTCGACACCGTCGTGGGCGACCGCGGCTACCGGCTCTCAGGCGGCGAGAAGCAGCGGCTGGCCATCGCCCGGGTGCTGCTCAAGGGGCCCGGCATCGTGATCCTCGACGAGGCGACCGCCCACCTGGACAGCGAGAGCGAGCTGGCCGTCCAGCACGCCCTCGACGAGGCGCTGGCCGGCCGGACCTCCCTGGTGATCGCGCACCGGCTGTCCACGATCCGCGACGCCGACCGCATCCTCGTCGTCGACGACGGCCGGATCGTCGAGGCCGGTTCGCACGACGAGCTGCTGGCACTCGGCGGCCGCTACGCCGACCTCTACCGCACCCAGTTCACCGGCGGCGAGCCGCAGACCGTCGACGCCGCGTAGAACAAGGACCCCGTCCTCCCCACCCCTCGCGAGCTCGGGGCGGTGCCCTGGACGGGGCCGCACTAACGTCCCCTTCCATGCCGCCCGCCGCGCTGACCGCCGAGGGCGTGTGGTGGCGCTACCGGCGGGGACCGTGGGTGCTGCGCGAGCTGTCCGTCGAGGTCGCGCCCGGGCAGCTGCTGCGGGTGCGCGGCGGCAACGGCCGCGGCAAGTCCACGCTGCTGCGGCTGCTGGCCGGCGTCGTCGTCCCACCGAAGGGGCGGATCCGGACGCCGGGCCGCGCGGCCTACCTGCCGCAGCTCGCGCGCGACCTGCCGGCGGTCCGCGCCGGGCGCCTGTCCGCCCTGCTGCGCGGCCCGGACGGTCCGGACGACGACCGGCTGGCCGGCCACCTCGCCACCCGGGCCGACGAGCTGAGCGCCGGGACGGCGCGGCGGCTGCTGCTCGACGCCGTGCTGGCGTGGCCGGCCGGGGTCGTCGTCCTCGACGAACCGGCCGACGGGCTGGACGACACCGCCGTGCGCCGGCTCACCGGCGTGCTGACCGACCGGCTCGACGCCGGCGGGATCGTCGTCCTGGCCGAGCACCGCCCGCTGCCGCTGCCCGGCGGGACCGTCCTCGACCTCGGCGGGGTGGTCGAGGCGGAGCCGCGGGTCCGGATCACGCTCCAGGGGGACGGCGCCCGCTCGGTCGTGACCGTGCCCCCGGCGGAGCGGGACGCGGTGCTGCGCGACGCCCTGGGCCGCGGCTGGTCGGTGCTCGCCGTGGAGCCGGACCGGTGAGCGCGCCGCTGGTGCCGGCCGGCCGGGCGGTGCGGCTCGGCGCGACGGCCGCGGTGGCCAGCCGCAGCCTGCTCGGCGCGACCGTCGCGTGGCTGGCCGCCCTCGCCGCCGTCTACGCCTCCGACGCCGGTCCGCCCCGGCAGCCGATGGCCTTCACCGCGGCCCTGCTCTTCCCGGTCGCCGCCTGGGCCACCGCCGCGATGCTGGCCGCCGGCAGCGACGACCTGCGCGCCGTGCTCACGGCGGCCGACGGGCGCGGTCGGGTGCTGGTCGCCGACACCGCGCTGCCGCTCGCCTGGGTCGCCGGCGCCGCCCTCACCGGCGTGCTCGCGCCGCTGCTGTTCGACCCGCACCCGGCGCCGGCGACGTCCTACTTGCTGGGCGCGCTGCTGCACGTCCTCTGCGGCGCGGCCGGCGCGGCCCTGGCGCTGCTGCTGCACGCGCTGCGGGTTCGCCCCGGGGTGCAGCTGCTCGTCGTCGTCCTCACCGGGCTGGTCAGCGGACGGCTGGCGGTGCTGCCCCCGATCGGGCCGGTGCTCGCCGCCTGGTCCGGCGACGCGGACCCGGCGCCGGCCGCCGCGGTCTGGTCGTTCGCCGGACCCCTTCTGGCGACCGCGGGACTGGTCGTCGCGGCCGCAAGGACGCGGCGACGTCGCGGCTGAGCGTGACCGTCCGGGCACGCCGAGTACCGGCTGCGGAGCGCTGCGGCGAGGGTCGAACAGCACCGGCTCGGCGACCACTACCGTCACTCGCGTGACAGCTGCACACCCGCACGACGCCGCCATCCGCACGCTCTACGTGCAGTTCCTGGACGGGTGGAACCGGCGCAGCGGCGCGGGGGTCGCCTCGGCCTTCGCCGACGACGGCGACATCATCGGTTTCGACGGCAGCCACCACCACGGCCGGCTGGCCATCGCCGCCGACCTCCGGCAGATCTTCGGCAGCCACCAGACCCCTGCGTACGTGGCGCTCATCCGCTCGGTCCGCCAGGTCACGCCGGACGTCGCCGTGCTCATGGCGCACGCCGGGATGATCCCGCCCGGAGGGAACGACTTCGACCCGAGGCTGCACGCCGTGCACACGATGGTGGCCGTGCAGGAGTCGGGGCGCTGGAAGATCTCGCTGTTCCAGACCACGCCCGCGGCCTGGCACGGCAACGCCGAGGCGCGCGAGGCGCTCACGCAGGAGCTGCGCGGGCTGCTCGCCCCCCAGTGAAGGTCCTGATCCCGGCCGGGGAGCTGCTCGCCGCGGCGGACCGGCCACGGCTGCTCGACGTCCGCTGGGCGCTCGGGGACGACCGCGGACGCGAGCGCTACCTCGAGGCGCACCTGCCCGGCGCGGTCTTCGTCGACCTCGAGGCCGAGCTGGCGGACCCGCCGTCCCGCGAAGGTGGCCGGCACCCGCTGCCGTCGCTGCAGCGACTGCAGGACACCGCCCGCCGTTGGGGACTGCGCACCGGCGACCGCGTCGTCGTCTACGACGACACCGGCGGCGGCGCGGCCGCCCGCGCCTGGTGGTTGCTGCGCTGGGCGGGCATCGCCGACGTCCGGCTGCTGGACGGCGGTCTGCAGGCCTGGCAGCGCGCCGGGGGAGCGGTCGAGGCCGGCGAGGTCGTCCCGCCGCCCGGCGACGTCGTCCTGACCGGGGGCGGGCTGCCGACCCTCACCCTGGAGGAGGCCGCGGCGCTGCCCGCGGAAGGAGGGCTGCTCCTCGACGCCCGTGCCGGCGAGCGCTACCGCGGCGAGGTCGAGCCGATCGACCCGCGCGCCGGGCACGTGCCGGGCGCGGTCAGCGCTCCCACCACGCAGAACCTCGCGGACGACGGCACGTTCCTTCCAGTGGCTGCACTGAGCGAGCGGTTCGCGGCGCTGGGGGCCGCGAACGGCCGGACCGTCGGCGTCTACTGCGGCTCCGGGGTCACCGCGGCCCACGAGGTCGCCGCGCTGGCGGAGGCCGGCATCGACGCGGCGCTGTGGCCCGGGTCGTGGTCGCAGTGGTGCGCCGACCCGGACCGCCCGGCGGCGACCGGACCGGAGCCGGGATGACCGGGGCGAACCGCCCGTCCGCCGGCACCTGGGTGCTCGCGGCGCTGTCCGCGCTGCTGCACCTAGTGGTCGGCGTCTACTACCTGGCCTCGGGGCTGGTCGCGCCCGGCTGGGCGGTCGCCGTCCTGCTCGTGTGGTGGGTGCTGCTGGCCGTGCAGCTCTCCCGGCTGGCCCTGCGCGGCTCCTGGTGGACGCCGGCGGTACCGGTCGTCGCCTTCGCGACCTGGTTCCTCGTGATCACCCTGGGGGAGCGGTTCCTCCACTGGACCGCCTAGGAGAAGTGCGTCCGCGGCCGCTCGAGCAGCTGCCCGTCGAGGGAGATGTCGACCTTCTCGTTGTAGAACGCGACCAGGCCGGCGATCGGCAGCAGCTGCCGGGTCGGGAAGTCGTAGGACCACGCCAGGTCGCGGTGCAGCGCGTCGCCGATCCGCACCGACCAGTACGCGCTGGTCCGCCCCTTGTACGGGCACTCGGTCACCGAGTCCGACGGCTCCAGCGCCGCGAGCTGCAGGGCGGGACGCGGCAGGTAGTAGCGGGTCGGCAGGCCGGTCTCGAAGACCAGCACCGGGGACGACGACTCCGCGAGCAGCACGCCCTCGAGCTCGACCCGCACCGTCCGCGTCGAGCGGAGGGCGTCCACCCGCGTGTACGGGTTCCGCGGGTGGACGAACACCTGCTCGTCCTCCTCGAACCACGCGTCCAGCGCCGACCACTCGAGGTGGACGGTGCCCTCCAGCTCGCCGGAGGTCGGCGCCCAGGCGGCGGCCGAGCGCTTCTCGTCGCCCGCGGTGAGCCCGTACTGCCGCACCGGCCCGACCTTGCGGCGCTTGTCGACGCCCTCGTCGACGAGGACGCCGGGCGCCAGGTCGGCGATCGGCACGTAGAACTGCGGGTAGAACGGCCACTCCCACACGTAGCGGGCCGCGGTCGTGTCGAGCACGGTCTGCCCGCCGAGCAGGGCCCGCACGCGGCGGGGGACCGGCTCGACGTGCCCGACCGGGGTGATCGACTGGGGGTAGTCGGGCACGTCGTCCTCCTCGAGGGTGGGGGTCTGCCAGCCTGTCAGGCCGGGACGGCGAGCGGCACGCTGTGCAGCGCGGGACGGCGGCGGGAGCTCAGCAGGGCGCCGGCGCCGAGCAGCACCAGCCCGGCCGCGCACCACGTCGACAGCACCAGCAGCGGCGTGCCGGCACCCGCTCCGTCGAACCAGGACACCGAGCGCAGCAGCGTGCCGGTCGCGCCGGGCGGCAGCAGCTGGCCCAGGGTGCCCCAGCCGCTGGGCAGCAGCTCCGGCGCGCTGGTCAGCCCGGACAGCGGGTTGCCCAGCAGCACGATCACCGCCGCGCCGAGCGCGAACCCGATCTCGCGGAACAGGGCGTGCAGGCCGAGCAGGACGAGCGCGGTGGCCGCCATCCCGAGCGCGACGACGCCGGTCGTCGTCCACCAGCCGCTCTGCACCGAGCCGAGCCACGTGCCCAGCACGGTCGCGGTCACCATGCCGCCGACCGTCGCCATCGCCACCGCCGCGGCGGCGCGCAGCGGGATCCGGCGGATCATCCGCGACACCAGACCGGCGGTCAGGATGCCGCCGAGCGCCAGCGGCAGGGCGGCCGCGGCCAGTCCGGCGCCCCGCGGGTCGCTCGCCGGGGTCGGGACGACGTCCTCGACCCGCACCGTGCTGCCCGAGGCGGCGCCGAGCCCGGCGGCCACCTGGCGCAGCGACTGCGCCACCACGGGGGAGGCGGCCGAGGCCACCAGCAGGTGCGGCCCGTCGGCGCCCACGACGACCGCGCCGTAGACCTCGCGGTCGGTGATCGCGGCCCGGGCGGCCTGCTCGTCGGGGAGCGTGCGGACGTCGAGGGCGCCCGGCTCGGCCGCGGCGAGCGCGGCGGCGACCTGCGCCGTGGCCGCGGGCGGACCGGCGACGGCGACCGGGAGGTCCCGGGGAGCGGTGTTGACGGCCGGCCAGGCGAAGGCGGTCAGGACGACGGTGAGCAGGACGGCGAGCACCGCCAGCAGCGGCACCAGGCGGGCGGCGTCCCGGCGGGCGGAGGGGGTGGACATGGGGGTCTCCTCGATAAAACGAATGACCGTTCGCTTACGTCGAGCAGACTCCTCCGGGTTGTACCTGCTGTCAAGAACGATCGTTCGTTTTACGATGGCGACGTGCCTCGCGTCCCCGAAGCCCACCTGGCCGCCCGCCGCGACCAGATCATCGACGCGGCGACCGCCCGGTTCGCCGCCAACGGTTTCCAGGCGACCGGGATGGCCGACGTCATCGCGGCCAGCGGGCTGTCTGCCGGCGCGGTCTACCGCTACTTCCGCAGCAAGGACGAGCTGATCGAGGCGATCGTCGACCGGGTGCTGGGTCGGGCGGCCGACCGGTTCGAGCAGCTGCTGGAGGAGGGCCACGCCCCCGATCCCGCCGAGGCCGTCGCGGCGGCGGTGGACCTGATCGTGTCCGTCGGTGAGGCGGCCCCGGTCGACACCACACGGGTCGCCGTCCAGGCGTGGGCCGAGGCGCTGCGCAACCCCGCGGTGGCCGCCGTGGCCGGGGGCGCGTACGGGACGATGCGCGGCTACTTCGTGGAGGTCGCGCGCCGGGCGCAGCAGACCGGCCGGCTGCCGGCCGACGCCGATCCGGCGCAGCTGGGCGCGGCGCTGTTCTCCTTCGTCCTCGGCTTCCTGCTGCAGCGGCTGCTGCTCGGCGACGTGGACCCGGGCGGCTACGTCGAGTCCGTGCGCCGGCTGCTGGGGTAGCGGACGGTCAGTCGCCCGCGTCCAGGACGGCGCGCAGGGCCGGCTCCAGGAGCCGTTCGATGTCGGCCCGCTGCGCCTGCGCCAACCCGGGGATCTGCAGCAGGTAGCGGGCCAGGCCGAGCCCGAACGTGCACGCCATCACCAGGGCCGCCTTGAGCTCGGCGTCCTTCCCGCCGATCTTCCCGGCGAGCCCCTGGACCAGGGAGCACATCACCTCGTCGCGCATGATCCGGTGCGCCTCGGGATGGGTGAGGAAGTTGCGGGCGAGCGCTGCGGCTGCCTCGCGGTCGGTCGTCTCCTCGAACTTGGCGAACAGGTCGTGCAGGGCGGCGGCCGGGATGTCGGCGCGCTCGGCCTCGCGGAGCTGCCCGCCGCCGTGGGCGCCCTTCATGGCCGCGGCGAAGAGGCCTTCCTTGCTGCCGAAGTACTGCATGACCAGCGCGGGGTCGACGCCCGCTCGCTGGGCGACCGCGCGGATGGTGGCCCGGTCGAAGCCCTCCTCGGCGAAGAGCCGGCGGGCGATGTGGAGGATGCACGCCTCGGTCCGACGGCGCCGTTCCTCCCGTGACGTCGGTTCGGCACTGAACGTGGACACGCGCTCACTCTACAGGTGTTGACCCAGACCGGCGGTCGCTCTACGTTCGTTGAGTCAATGACTCCACGGCTGTTGAGCCAGCCACCAAGGGGCTTGCTGTGACCACCACCGACGCCGGCCCGACGGTCGGCCCATCCCGTCTCCCCGACGGCCGCGAGGTCCGCAAGGGCCTCGCCCTCCTCGTGCTCGCCATGAGCCAGCTGATGATCGTGCTCGACGTGAGCGTCGTGAACGTGGCCCTCCCGGACATCGCCAAGGAGCTGCACGTCGCCAGCGCGAACGACCTGTCCTGGGTCGTCACCGGCTACACCCTGACCTTCGGCGGCTTCCTGCTGCTCGGTGGCAAGCTCGCCGACCGGCTGGGCCGCCGCCGGGTCTTCGTCGCCGGTGCGCTCCTGTTCGCCGTCGCCTCGCTGCTCGGCGGCCTGGCCGGCAGCCTCGGCCTGCTGATCGGGGCCCGCCTGCTGCAGGGGCTGGGCGGGGCGCTGATGGCGCCGTCGGCGCTGTCGATGCTCACCGTCGTCTTCGCCGAGGGGCGCGAGCGCAACCGCGCCCTCGGCGTCTGGGCGGCCATCTCCGCCGGCGGCGCGGCGATCGGCCTCATCCTCGGCGGTGTGCTCACCGAGTACGCGAGCTGGCGGTGGGTGCTGTTCATCAACGTCCCGGTCGCGATCCTGGCCGTGCTCGGCGCGCTGCGGATCCTGCCCGAGAGCCGCGACGCGCGGGCCCGGGGCTTCGACGTCCCCGGTGCCGTGCTGGCGACCGGCGGGCTCATCGCGCTGGTCTACGCGCTGGTCAAGGGGAACGACTACGGCTGGACGTCGGCCCGCACGCTGCTGATGCTGGGGCTGGCCGTCGTGCTGCTCGCCGCGTTCGTCGTCGTCCAGCGCCGGACGCGCGACCCGCTGGTCGACTTCCGGCTGTTCCGCTCGCGGAGCCTGCTGGGTGCCGACCTCGGCGCGCTGTTCGTCGGGGCGGGCCTGTTCGCGGTCTTCTTCTTCCTGGTCCTCTGGATGCAGCAGGTGCACGGGTACTCGCCGCTGCGCGCCGGCTTCGCGATCCTGCCGATGACCGGGTTCATCGTGGTGGGCGCCGCCATCAGCTCCCAGCTGCTCGCCCGCATCGGGGCGCGACCGCTGCTCATCGTCGGGCCGACCCTCGGTGCGGCGGGCATGCTCGCGCTCGCGTTGCGGCTGCAGCCGGACTCCTCCTACGCGAGCGTCATCCTGCCCGCGCTGTGCCTGCTGGCCCTCGGCATGGGCATGACCTTCGTGGCCCTGACCAGCTCGGCGGTCGCCGGCGTGCCGCAGGAGGACGCCGGCGTGGCCAGCGCCCTGCTGAACTCGGGGCAGCAGATCGGCGGCTCGCTGGGGCTGGCCATCCTGACGGCGGTGAGCACGGCGCGGACCGACGCGATCGCGGCCGGCCCGCCCGGGACCCCGGCGTTCGTCGACGCGCTGGTGTCGGGCTGGGCGCTCGGCTTCGTGGTGGCGGCCGGCTTCCTCGCCATGGCCGGGATCGTCAGCGGCAGCCTGGTCCGGCTGCCCCGGACCGGCCCGGTCGCGGAGCCGGAGCCGGTGCCCGCCGTCTAGTCCCGCGCCGCGTCGTAGCGGTCCAGCAGCACGGCGGCGACCCGGTCGTCGGGCAGCAGGGGAGCGGTGACCGCGTCGGCGCCCGCGGCGGCCAGCTTGTCGGCGAAGTGCCCGGGGGCGAGCAGGTACGCGGCGACCACGACCCGGGTGGCTCCGGCCGCCCGGGCTGCGGCGACCGCGTCCGGCACCGACGGGGTCGCCGCCGATCCGTAGCCGCACGTCACCGGGCCGGACCGGCCCCACTGCAGCAGGGCCGCGGTGCGCTCGACGTCGGCCACCGCCCGCGGGTCGCTCGACCCGGCGGCGGCCAGGACGACGGCGGTGCCCGCATCGGCACCGGCCTCCCGCAGCCGGTCGGCCAGCACCTCGACCAGCCGCTCGTCGGGGCCGAGCGGCCGCGCCGCGACCGCTCCCGGGTGCGCCGCCACGGCACCGGCGATGTCGACGTGCACGTGGTAGCCGCCGGACAGCAGCAGCGGGACGACGACGGCCGCCCGTCCCTCGGCGGCCAGCGAGGCGACGACGTCGACGACGGTCGGCGGCTGCACGTCGACGAAGGCCGCGGTGGTGACCAGGCCGGGTCGCAGCCGGCGGGCGGCCAGCGCCAGCTCGGCGATCAGCCGGCGGCCGGTGGGGTTGCGGGTGCCGTGCGCGCAGGCGACGAGCACCGGCTCCTTCACGGAGACCGGAGCCGCCCGCCGTCGACGGCGACCACGGTCCCGGTCACGTAGGACGCGGCGGGGGAGAGCAGGAACGCCGCCACCCTGCCGAACTCCTCGGGCTCGCCGACCCGGCGCAGCGGGATGCCGGCCTCGGTGGCCTGGCGGGCGGCGTCCGGATCGCCGGACGTGTCCCACAGCGACGTCATCCGGTCGGTGGCGATCGAGCCCGGCATCAGCCCGAACACGCGGACGCCCTTGGGCCCCAGGTCGTCGGCCAGCGACTTGATCGTCATCGCCAGCCCCGGCCGCAGGGCGTTGGAGATGGCCAGGCCGCGCAGCGGCTCGCGGACCGACGTGGAGAGGACGAAGCCGATCGCGGCGCCCTCGGCCAGGTGCGGCACCAGCGCCCGGACCAGCCACACCGGCCCGAGGACGACGCTGTCGTAGGCCCGCCGCCACTGCTCCGGCGTCGTCTCGAAGATCTCCCCGGGGGCCGGCCCGCCCACCGAGATCAGCGCGCCGTCGAGGCGACCGAGCCGCTCGGCGGCATCGGCGGCCAGCTGCTGCACGGCGTCGCCGTCGGCGAGGTCGGCCGTCGTCCCGAACGCCTTCGGCTCACCGCCGAGGTCGGCGACGGCCTGCTGCACCGAGTCGGCACCGCGCGAGCTGAGCAGCACGCGCGCGCCGTCGTCGACGAGGGCCCGGGCGGTCGCGAAGCCCAGCCCCCGGCTCGCGCCGGTGAGCAGGTAGCCGCGACCGCCCAGCCCCAGGTCCATGCGGGCTCAGCCCTGCCGCAGCGAGCGCAGGACGTACTGCATGATCCCGCCGTTGCGGTAGTAGTTCGCCTCACCGGGGGTGTCGATCCGGACCCGGGCGTCGAACTCCACATCGCCGGCCGTGACCTTGACCGTGCGGGGGGTGGAGCCGTCGTTGAGCGCGGTGATCCCGGTGATCGAGAACTCCTCGTCGCCGGTCAGGCCGAGCGACTCGCGGTTCTGGCCCTCGGGGAACTGCAGCGGCAGCACGCCCATGCCGATCAGGTTCGACCGGTGGATGCGCTCGTAGCTCTCGGCGATGACCGCCTTGACGCCGAGCAGCGCCGTCCCCTTGGCCGCCCAGTCGCGCGACGAACCCGAGCCGTACTCCTTGCCGGCCAGCACGACCAGCGGGATCCCGGCCTCCTGGTAGGCCTGCGAGGCCTCGAAGATCGTCGTCGTCTCGCCGGTGAGGTGGTTCTTGGTGACGCCGCCCTCGGTGCCGGGCACCAGCTGGTTGCGCAGCCGGATGTTGGCGAACGTGCCGCGGATCATGACCTCGTGGTTCCCGCGCCGGGAGCCGTAGGAGTTGAAGTCGCGGCGGTCGACGCCGTGCTCGCGCAGGTACTGCCCGGCCGGGCTGTCGGCCTTGATCGAGCCGGCCGGCGAGATGTGGTCGGTGGTCACCGAGTCGCCGAGCACCGCGAGGGTGCGCGCACCGGAGATGTCCTCGACCGGCGCCGGCTGGTCGGCCATGCCCTCGAAGTACGGGGGCTTGCGCACGTAGGTGCTCTGCGCGTCCCACTCGAAGGTGTCGCCGGTCGGCGTGGGCAGGTTCTGCCACTGCTCGGTGCCGGCGAAGACGTCGGCGTAGTCCTCGGCGAACATCTCCGCGGTGACGGCCTCGTCGATGACCGACTGCACCTCGTGCGGGGAGGGCCAGATGTCGTGCAGGAACACGTCCTGCCCGTCCTTGCCCTTGCCCAGCGGCTCGGTGGTGATGTCGACGTCCATCGACCCGGCCAGCGCGTAGGCGATCACCAGCGGCGGGCTGGCCAGGTAGTTCATCTTGACGTCGGGGTTGATCCGGCCCTCGAAGTTGCGGTTGCCGGAGAGCACCGAGACGACGGCCAGGTCGGCCTCGTTGACCGCGGCCGACACCGGCTCGGGCAGCGGGCCGGAGTTGCCGATGCAGGTGGTGCAGCCGTAGCCGACCAGGTAGAAGCCGAGCTTCTCCAGGTACGGGGTGAGGTTGGCCTTCTCGTAGTAGTCCATGACGACCTTGGACCCGGGGGCCAGCGTCGTCTTCACCCACGGCTTGGTCGACAGCCCCAGCTCGACGGCCTTCTTGGCCAGCAGCGCGGCACCGATCATCACCTGCGGGTTCGAGGTGTTGGTGCAGGAGGTGATCGCGGCGATCACGACGTGACCGTGGTCGACGAAGGTCTCGGTGCCGTCCTCGAGCACGACCTTGGTCGGCGTGGAGGCGCGGTCGGCCGAGGCGGCCGGGACGATGGCGTGCGGCTTGCCGGCCTCGCCGTTGCCGTGGGCGAACGGGCTGGCCGGGTCGGAGGCCGGGAAGGTCTCCTCGACCGCCTCGTCGGCCGCGGAGCGCGCGTCGGCGGCGTCGTCGGGGTCGCTGTCGGCGTTCCCGGCGTACGTCGGCAGCGCCTCGCGGAAGGACGCCTTGGCGTCGGAGAGCGCGACGCGGTCCTGCGGGCGCTTCGGGCCGGCGATCGAGGGGACGACGGTGGCCAGGTCGAGCTCGAGGTACTCGGAGAACGCCGGCTCGCGCGATGCGTCGTGCCAGAGGCCCTGCTCCTTGGCGTAGGACTCGACCAGCGCCACCTGCTCGGCCGAACGGCCGGTCAGCTTCAGGTAGCTGATCGTCTCCTCGTCGATGGGGAACATCGCCGCGGTCGAGCCGAACTCCGGGCTCATGTTGCCGATCGTGGCGCGGTTGGCCAGCGGCACCGCGGAGACGCCCTCGCCGTAGAACTCGACGAACTTCCCGACCACGCCGTGCTGGCGCAGCATCTCGGTGATCGTGAGCACCAGGTCGGTGGCGGTCGAGCCCTCGGGCAGCTCGCCGGTCAGCTTGAAGCCGACGACCCGCGGGATGAGCATCGACACCGGCTGGCCGAGCATCGCGGCCTCCGCCTCGATGCCGCCGACACCCCAGCCCAGGACGCCGAGGCCGTTGACCATCGTGGTGTGGGAGTCGGTGCCCACGCAGGTGTCCGGGTAGGCGACGACGCGGTCGCCGTCCTGGCGGGGGAAGACGACGCGGGCCAGGTGCTCGATGTTGACCTGGTGGACGATGCCGGTGCCCGGCGGGACGACCTTGAAGTCGTCGAAGGCACCCTGGCCCCACCGCAGGAACTGGTAGCGCTCGCCGTTGCGCTCGTACTCGATCTCGACGTTGCGCTCGAACGACTCCGGCGTGCCGAAGACGTCGGCGATGACGGAGTGGTCGATGACCAGCTCGGCCGGCGCCAGCGGGTTGATCTTCTGCGCGTCGCCGCCGAGCTCGGCCATGGCCTCGCGCATGGTGGCGAGGTCGACGATGCAGGGCACGCCGGTGAAGTCCTGCATGACCACGCGTGCCGGGGTGAACTGGATCTCCTGGTCCGGCTCCGCGTTCGGGTCCCAGTTCGCCAGCGCCCGGATGTGGTCGGCGGTGATGTCCTCGCCGTCCTCGGTGCGCAGCAGGTTCTCCAGGAGCACCTTCAGGCTGAAGGGCAGCTTGTCGGAGCCCTCCACCGCGTCGAGCCGGTAGATGTCGTAGTCGGTGCCCTCGACGCGCAGCGTCGCCTTCGCACCGAAGCTGTCCTTGCTGGCTGCCACTGTGTGCGCCTCACCCTCGTGGTCTCTCCCGCTTGTTGCCACCCTGGATCATCCCAGTCCACCCTGCAGGGCGTAGCCCGGGGCCGTGGGTGGGTCACCCGTGAGCTGCGACACCCGGGGCGCAGCAGTTCCCCCCGGGACGCCCGCCGTTCACCTAACGTGCCCCGCCGTGACCTCGGTGGACTCCCCGGCAGTCCCCGCGGCGCTCGCGCCACCCGCCGCGGAGGTCCGGCCCGACCGCCGCCGGCTGCTCCGCGTCGCGCTGTGGGCCGTCCTCGCCGCGGCCTTCGCCGCCACCTGCGTGGAGGACGGCCTGCCGACCGACCGCATCGTGCTGCTGGGCTGGGTGCTCGCCGGCCTGGTCGTGCACGCGCTCAGCGCCGGGTGGCGCCGGCTGGTGCGGCTGGTGGTCGACTGGTTCCCCCTGGCCGCCGCGCTGCTCGCCTACGACCAGACGCGGGGCCTGGCCGACGGCTTCGGCTTCCCCGTGCACGTCACCGAGCCGGCGGCGGTCGACCGGTGGCTCGGCGGGGGAGTGCTGCCGACGGTCTGGCTGCAGCAGCACCTGACCGCCGAGTGGTGGCAGGCCCTGGCCGCGCTCGTCTACGGCAGCCACTTCGTGGTGACGCCCCTCGTGCTCGGCATCCTCTGGGTGCGCGACCGGCAGCGCTGGGCCCGCTACGCGCGGCTGGTCGTCGCCCTCTCCGTCGCGGGGCTGGTCACCTACGTGCTCTACCCGGCCGCGCCGCCGTGGCTGGCGGCGAAGGAGCACGTGATCGAGCCGGTGCACCGGCTGTCGGGCAGCGGCTGGCAGGTGCTCGGGCTGCCGCGCGCCCGGGCCCTGCTCGAGCACGGGCAGGGGCAGGTCAACCAGGTGGCGGCGGTGCCGTCGCTGCACACCGCGTTCGCCGTCCTCGTCGTCCTGGTCCTGCTGCCCTTCACCCGCCGGGTCTGGCTGCGGGCGGCGCTGGTGAGCTACGCGGTGCTCATGCCGCTGGTGCTGGTCTGGGCCGGGGAGCACTACGTGGTCGACACGCTGCTCGGGGCGCTCTACGCCCTCGCGGTCGTCCTGCTCGTGCCGCGGGCGGAGCGCGCGGTGCGCCGGCTGGTCCGGCGCCGGCGCGCACCCGCGGTGGCTGCGTGACGGAGGAGCCGCAGCGGCGGCGCCGCTCCTGGCTGCGCGAGCTGCCGATCCTGCTGGTCGTGGCGCTGGTGCTCGCCGTCGGCGTGAAGACCTTCCTGGTGCAGGCGTTCTTCATCCCGTCGGGCTCCATGGAGAAGACGCTGCACGGCTGCCCGGGGTGCACCGGCGACCGCGTGCTGGTGACCAAGCCGCCGTACTGGTTCGCCGACCCGCAGCCGGGGGACGTCGTCGTCTTCCAGGGACCGGACACCTGGGAGCCGGAGGCCGCCTCGGAGCAGCCGTCGAACTGGTTCTCCGGTGCGCTGCTCGCGGCCGGGCGGGCGATCGGGGTCGCGCCGCCGGCGGGGGACGACTTCGTCAAGCGGGTGGTCGCCGTCGGCGGGCAGACCGTGCAGTGCTGCGACGTGCAGGGGCGGGTCACCGTCGACGCGAAGCCGCTCGACGAGCCCTACATCTACGAGAACACGCCGATCGACAGGCGGGCGTTCGGGCCGGTGACCGTGCCGCAGGGACGGTTGTTCGTGATGGGCGACCACCGCTCGATCTCGGCCGACTCCACCCAGCACCTCCGGGACAGGTACGGCGGGACCATCGCCGTGGACGACGTGATCGGCAAGGTGTCGATGATCGTCTGGCCGCTGAGCCGGTTCGGCGGCGTCGACGACCCCGACCCGCAGGGAGGACCGTGACACCGCCCGACTGGCTCGCCGCCGCCCGGCAGGTCACCGTGCTGACCGGTGCCGGCATCTCCACCGAGAGCGGGATCCCCGATTTCCGGGGACCGCAGGGTGTCTGGACCCGCGACCCGGAGGCCGAGAAGCTCTCGACGCTGCAGTACTACGTCGGCGACCCCGACATCCGCCGCCGGGCGTGGCAGGAACGCCTGCGCCACCCCGCGTGGACCGCCGAGCCCAACGCCGGGCACGCGGCGCTGGTCGACCTGGAGCGGCAGGGCCGGCTGCGCGCGCTGGTCACGCAGAACATCGACGGGCTGCACCAGAAGGCCGGCTCCTCGCCGGCCGTGGTGATCGAGGTGCACGGCACGGTGCACGAGGTGACCTGCCTGTCCTGCGGCGACCGGACGCCGATGCGCACCGCCCTGGACCGGGTCGAGGCCGGCGAGCGCGACCCGGCCTGCCTCCTCTGCGGCGGCATCCTCAAGTCGGCCACGATCAGCTTCGGCCAGATGCTCGACCCCGACGTGATCGACGCCGCCGCGCGGGCCGCCGCCGACTGCGACGTCTTCGTGGCGGTCGGCACCTCGCTGACCGTGCACCCGGCGGCCGGGCTCACCGACGTCGCCGCGGCGCACGGCGCGCGGATCGTCGTCGTGAACGCCCAGCCCACCCCGTACGACGAGCTGGCCGACCTCGTCGTCCGCGAGCCGATCGGCACGGTGCTGCCGGAGCTGCTCGCGCGTTAACGTGACGGCGACCACGTCGTCGCGGCCGGTCGAGCCGGCCTGAGCACCCCGGAGCCGGACATGCGCGTGCCCCTGACCGCCCGTGACTTCCTCGACCGGGCCGAGCTGGTCTACGGCGACCGGGTGGGCGTCGTCGATGAGCCCGACCAGCCGGCTCCGTCGCTGGGCGAGGTGACCTACCGCGAGCTCGCCCGCCGCGGCCGCGCGTTCCAGGCCGGGCTCGACGCGCTCGGCATCGGCGAGGGGGAGCGGGTGGCGATCGTCAGCCACAACTCCGCCCGGCTGCTCGAGCTGCTGCTGTCCGTGCCGTCGTCGGGGCGCGTGCTCGTGCCGATCAACTTCCGGCTCTCGCCGGAGGAGGTCCGCTACATCGTCGGGCACTCCGGGGCGCGCGTGATGCTCGTCGACCCGGAGCTGGAGGAGTCGCTCAAGGGGGTCGACGCCGAGCACAAGTTCGGCACGGGGGAGGAGTACGAGCAGTTCCTCCGCTTCGACACCGAGCCGCGGCCGTGGGCCGAGCCGGACGAGGACGCCACGGCCACGATCAACTACACCAGCGGGACGACGGCCCGGCCCAAGGGCGTGCAGATGACCCACCGCAACATCTGGGTCAACGCGGTCACCTTCGGCATGCACATGCAGGTCAGCGACCGCGACGTCTACCTGCACACGCTGCCCATGTTCCACTGCAACGGCTGGGGCATGCCGTACACGACCGCCGGACTCGGCGCGAAGCAGGTGGTGATCCGCAAGATCGACGGCGCGGAGATCCTGCGCCGCGTCGAGCGGCACGGCGTCACGCTGATGTGCGGCGCGCCGGCGGTGTGGAACGCCGTCCTCGAGGCCGCGCAGCACTGGGACGGCGAGATCCCCGGCCGCGACCGGGTGCGGATCGTCGTCGCCGGCGCCCCGCCGCCGTCGAAGACGATCGCCCGCGTGGAGGCCGAGCTCGGCTGGCAGTTCAACCAGATCTACGGCCTCACCGAGACCGCGCCGCTGCTCACCATCAACCGGCCGCGCGAGGAGTTCGACGCCCTCGAGCCGGAGGAGCGGGCCAAGAAGCTCTCCCGCGCCGGGGTGCCGGCGCTGGGCATCCGGCTGCAGACCAGCGAATCCGGGGAGGTGCTGGCGCAGGGCAACGTCGTCCTGGCCGGGTACTGGGAGAACCCCGACGCGTCGGCCGAGGCGCTCGACGGCGGCTGGTTCCACACCGGGGACGGCGGCTCGATCGACGACGGCGGCTACCTCACGATCTCCGACCGCAAGAAGGACGTGATCATCACCGGCGGCGAGAACGTCTCGTCCATCGAGGTGGAGGACGTCGTCTTCAGCCACCCGGCCGTCGCGGAGGTCGCCGTCATCGGCATCCCCGACGACAAGTGGGGTGAGCTGGTGACCGCCCTGGTCGTGAAGGCCGAGGGCGCCGACGCCACCGAGGACGAGATCATCGCCCACTGCCGCGGCAAGATCGCCGGCTACAAGATCCCCAAGCGGGTCGAGTTCCGCGACGCCATCCCGCGCACCGCCACCGGCAAGATCCAGAAGTTCAAGCTCCGCGAGTCCTTCTGGTCGGCCTCGGAGCGCCAGGTCAACTGACAGCAGTGTGAGTCTGCGGCGGGTTTTCCGGCTGGAACCCGCCACAGACGCACGTCGCTCCCCGAGGACTGCGTCACCCCTCCGGGTGAGGGGCGCGGCGGCCCGCTGTCCACCTCCCGCCGTCCTGTCGATCAAGGACCTGGGCGTGTATCCGCACGTCAGGTCGTTGATCGGAGGTCGGTTCAGTGCGTGCGCGCAGAGTTACTGGGCGCTCGGTGGGGACGGCGCTCGGCGTCATCGTCACCGCTGCTCTCACCCTGGGCGTGCTCGCCGGACCGGCGAACGCGGCACCGAAGCGACCGTCGGACACCCAGGTCCAGCAGGCGAAGGCGGCCGCCGACGCGGCCACTGCGCAGATCAACGCGCTGTCCGGCCAGCTGGCCGAGGCCCAGGCCGGCGTGGACAAGGCGCAGGCCGAGGCCGCGATCGCGCTCGACGACTACCAGGCCAAGCAGGCGCAGTTCCAGGCCGCGCAGACCGCCGCCGACCAGGCCGCGGCCGCCGCCGCGCAGGCCGCCGCTGACCTGCAGACCTCGCACGACCAGCTGGTCGCCTTCGCCCGCCGCAGCTTCATCACGCACAGCACCTACGCGGGCGCCGAGGTGCTGATCACCTCGGCCGGCCCGGCGGAGCTGATCGAGCGGGCCGCGCTGCTCGACGCCGCCGGCGCGCACCGCACCGACCAGGTCGCCGAGTTCACCGCGGCCCGGCAGCAGGCCGACCAAGCCGACGCCGCCGCGCAGGTCACCCTGACCCAGGCCGGCCAGCTCCAGCAGCAGGCGGCCGACGCGCTGACCGTCGCGCAGAACTCCGAGCGCGCCGCGCGCCAGCAGGCCACGGAGGTCCAGGCCCAGCAGGTCGCGCTGCAGCAGCAGCTCGACCAGGCGCAGGCGCAGCTGGTCCAGCTCGTCGGGGAGCAGCAGGCCGCCGACCGCCTCGCCGCGCAGCAGAGGGCCGCCGCGCCGCGACCGACGTCGAGCTCCACCTCCGACCCCGTCGTCCGCACCGAGGCCGGCCCCGGTAACGCCTCGGCCGCGCAGGCCGCGATCGACGCGGCGATGACCCAGCTCGGCGTCAGCTACTCCTGGGGCGGTGGCGGCACGAACGGGCCGGGCTACGGCATCGACCTCGACCTCAACGTGGTCGGGTTCGACTGCAGCGGGCTGACCCAGTACGCCTACGCGCAGGCCGGCATCGCGATCCCGCGCAACAGCCGCGCGCAGTTCACCGCCCTGGCCAAGGTGGCCAAGGCCGACCTGCAGCCCGGGGACCTGGTCTTCTGGGCCAACGACCCGGCCGACCCGAGCACGATCCACCACGTCGCCATCTACCTGGGTGGCGGCAAGGTGATCCAGGCGCCGGAGAGCGGCGACGTCGTGAAGGTGTCGACCATGTGGTGGAGCGGCTACGCCGGCGCGGTGCGGCCTTCCGCGTGACGACAGCCCCGGGAGCATCGCAGCGAGGAACGAGCGAGGAGCGGACCGGGGCGCGGAGTCGCGCCAAGGACACGGCGTGAGCGACCTGAAAACGTAAGGGCGTCGGGCAGCCACGGGGGGAGCTGCCCGACGCAGGAAACAGGCTAGCAGTGATGGTGGCCGCAAGGCAGGGCCCATGGTGCGTGTCGTGAGATCACCGTGTCGGGCCCGGTCGACACAGCCCTCGCCCAGGAAGCTGTAGGACACTGGCCGTGACGGGCATGCGCCCCGTCGGCGGCCTTCCGCTGCGGAGGGCCGGACCGGCACGACCAGGGAGCCACGTGACCAGCGCCGCCAGCACCCCGCTCGAGACCCCCTCCGGCAGCCCCGCGCCGGTTCCGCCCTCGACCGACGCCGCCCGGCTCGAGCGGGTGCTGTTCGAGATCAAGCGGGTCATCGTCGGGCAGGACCGGCTGGTCGAGCGGATGCTGGTCGCGCTGCTGGCCAGGGGGCACGTGCTCCTCGAGGGCGTTCCCGGCGTGGCGAAGACCCTCGCGGTCGAGACGCTCGCGACGGTGGTCGGCGGCAAGTTCGCCCGCCTGCAGTTCACCCCCGACCTGGTGCCGGCCGACATCATCGGCACCCGCATCTACAAGGCCGGGCAGGACACCTTCGACACCGAGCTGGGCCCGGTGTTCGCCAACTTCGTCCTCACCGACGAGATCAACCGCGCGCCGGCCAAGGTGCAGTCGGCGCTGCTGGAGGTCATGGCCGAGCGGCAGGTGTCGATCGGCGGCGTGACCCACCCGCTGCCCGACCCGTTCCTGGTGCTGGCCACGCAGAACCCGATCGAGTCCGAGGGCGTCTACCCGCTGCCCGAGGCCCAGCGCGACCGGTTCCTCATGAAGGTCCTCGTCGACTACCCCAGCCCCGAGGAGGAGCGGGAGATCATCTACCGGATGGGCTCCGAGCCGCCGGTGGCCGAGACGGTCCTCTCGCCCGACGAGCTGCTCCGCATGCAGCACACGGCGGCGCACGTGTTCGTGCACCACGCGCTGGTCGACTACGTCGTCCGGCTGGTGGTCGCTACCCGCTCACCGCGCCAGCACGGCATGGACGACGTCGCGACGTGGGTCTCCTACGGCGCGAGCCCCCGCGCGTCGCTCGGCCTAATCGCCGCCGCGCGGGCGCTGGCCCTCATCCGCGGGCGGGACTACGTGCTGCCCCAGGACGTCCTCGACGTCACCGCCGACGTGCTGCGGCACCGGCTGGTGCTCTCCTACGACGCCCTCGCCGACGGCGTGCCGGCCGACCACATCGTCAAGCGGATCGTGCAGACCGTGCCGCTGCCCCAGGTGGCGCCGCGGCAGCGCGCCGGCGGCTACGGCCCGAGCCAGCCGGGCGGCCCGCACGTGCCGCAGGCGCCGGTGTTCGGCGTGCCGACGGCCGGTCCGATGCAGTTCGGCCCGCCGCAGGGCCCGCACCAGGGTCCGCCGCAGGGTCCGCCGCAGGGCCCGCCGCCCAACGGCGCGCCGCAGGTCCCCGGCGGCAACGGCTACGCGCAGGGTCCGCAGCCGGCGTGAGTCCCCGGTTCCGGCGCTCGTCGCCCGCGCCGGCCGAGGCCGACGGCCCGGCGCACGCGGGGTTGCTGCTGCACGCCACGGCCGGCACCCCCGGCTCGGGCATCGACCCGGGGCAGGGGGACGGCGCGCCGCCGCGGTTCACCGACGGGCCGGCCGACGTGCTGCTGCGCCGGCTGGAGCTGACCGTCCGCCGCAGGCTCGACGGGCTGCTGCAGGGCGACCACCTCGGGCTGGTGCCCGGCTCGGGCACCGAGGCCGGAGACTCGCGCACCTACCACCCGGGGGACGACGTCCGGCGCATGGACTGGCCGGTCACCGCGCGCACCCAGGTCCCGCACGTGCGGGAGACGATCGCCGACCGCGAGCTGGAGACGTGGGCGGTGGTCGACCTGTCGGCCAGCCTCGACTTCGGGACGGCGAACTGCCAGAAGCGCGACCTGGTGATCGCCGGCCTGGCCGCGGTGAGCCACCTGACCGTGCACGGCGGGAACCGGCTCGGCGCGGTGGTCACGACCGGTGAGCGGGTCGACCGCTATCCGGCGATGTCGGGCCGGGTGTCCGCCGAGCGGCTGCTGCGCTCCGTCGTCGCCACCCCGCGCGCTACGGGAGGCCGCCGGGGTGACCTCGCCGCGGCGCTCGAGACGCTGCGCCGTCCCTACCGCCGGCGCGGGTTGGTCGTCGTCCTGTCCGACTTCCTGGGCGACGCGGACTGGGAGCGCCCGCTGCGCGGCCTGGCCGCCCGGCACGAGCTGCTGGCCATCGAGGTCGTCGACCCGAGGGAGCTGGAGCTGCCCGACGTGGGCGACCTGACCGTGGTCGATCCCGAGACCGGCCAGACGCTCGAGGTGCCGACGGGCAACGCCGAGTTCCGCGCCCGGTTCGCCGCCGGCGCGGCCGCCCAGCGCGAGCAGGTCGCCGCCGCAATGCGCCGGGCGGGCGCCGGCCACCTGCGACTGCGCACCGACCGCGACTGGCTGATGGACGTCGTCCGCTTCGTCGCAGACCGCCGGCGTGCCGGCACCGGAGGGGCTTCCCGATGAGCTTCCAGTCACCGCTGTGGCTGCTCCTGCTGCTGGCGGTCGCCGCGCTGGTGGCGCTCTACGTCGTCCTGCAGCTGCGCCGCAAGCGCTACGCGGCGCGGTTCACCAACGTCGCCCTGCTCGGCTCGCTGGTGCCCAAGCGCCCGGGCTGGCGGCGGCACGTCGCGTTCGGGCTGGTCGCCTTCGGGCTGGTCGCGCTGGTCGTCTCCCTCGCCGTGCCGAGCGCCGAGGTGCGGGTGCCGCGCGAGAGGGCGACGGTGATCATGGCCGTGGACGTGTCGCTGTCGATGAAGGCCACCGACATCGACCCGACCCGGTTCAAGGCGATGCAGACCGCGGCCAAGCAGTTCGTCGACGTGCTGCCGGCGCGGATCAACCTGGGGCTGGTGTCCTTCGCCGGGACGGCCACCACGCTCGTGCCGCCGACCACCGACCGCGCGCAGGTGCGCACCGCCATCGACCACCTGCAGCTGGCCGAGGCGACCGCGATCGGCGAGGCGGTGTTCACCTCGCTCTCGGCGATCCAGAACTTCCAGGACAGCCTGGACACCCCGAGCGAGGACCTCCCGCCGGCGCGGATCGTGCTGCTCTCCGACGGCTACAACACGGTCGGCCGCGACGACACCCAGGCGATCGACGCGGCGACCGCGGCCAAGGTGCCGGTGTCGACGATCGCGTTCGGCACCGACTACGGCACCCTCGACCTCAACGGCGAGACGGTGCCGGTGCCGGTGGACCGCGCCACGCTGAAGAAGATCGCCGACGACACCGGCGGCAGCTACAGCCAGGCCGCCAGCGCCGCCGAGCTGGAGAAGGTCTACGCCGACCTGGGCAGCCAGATCGGGTACACGACCGAGCCGCACGACATCAGCCCGTGGTTCGTGCGGACCGGCGTCTTCCTGGCCTTCGTCGGCGCCGTCCTCAGCCTGCTCTGGACCCAGAGACTCCTGTAGGCGCTTCATCGCGACAAAGCACGCGTGCTTTGTCGCGATAAAGCGCGCTGTCTACCGGGACGGGTCGAGGACGAGCTTGCCGGTGGTGCGGCGGGAGAGCAGGTCCTGGTGCGCCTCGCGGACGGCGGAGAGCGGGTAGCGGCCGCCGCCGACCGGCTTGAGCACGCCCTCGGCGACCATCGGCAGCAGCTCGTTCATCGCCGCGTCCATCATCTCGGGCCGGGCCATGCAGTGGGCGAGCCAGAAGCCGATGACGGCGCGGCTGGTGCCCATGAGCGAAGTCGGGTTGACCGGCTTCGGCGGCACCCGGCCGGCCATGCCGTAGGCGACGATCCGGCCGAAGGGGGCCAGCGCCGACAGCGATCCGTCGAACACGTGCCCGCCGGTCATCTCCAGGACGACGTCGACCCGGTGCCCGTCGTTGGCCTCGCGCAGCGCGGCGGTGAAGGTCTTCGGGTCGTCGTCGGCGAGGGCCGGGTCGACGCTGGCGTCGGCGCCGAGCTCCTCGGTGAGCGCGCGCTTCTCGGGGCTGGACGCCGTCGCGATCACCCGGCCGGCGCCCCAGTGCTTGGCCAGCTGGATCGCCAGCGACCCGACCCCGCCGGCACCGGCGATGACGACGACCGACTCGCCGGGCTGCATGTGGGTCGAGGTGCGCAGCATGTGCCAGGCGGTCGCGCCCTGGATGACGAGGGCGAGCGCCTGCTCGTCGCTGACGCCGTCGGGGACCTCCCAGGTGAACCGCGACGGGGCGACGACCTTCTCGGCGTAGCCGCCCGCCGGGGCGAGGCCGACCACGCGGGGACCGCCCCCGGCCGGCGTGCCGACGAACTCGGTGCCCGGGATGAGCGGCAGCTGCTGCTGGGCGAGGTAGCTGTTCTCGGTCTGGTGGGTGTCGGCGTAGTTGATGCCGGCGGCCGACACCTCGTACAGCTGCTCGCCGTCCCCGGGGACGGGATCGGGCAGGTCGACGACGTCGAGGACCTCGGGACCGCCGAAGCGGGTGATCTGCACGGCTCGCATGCAGGGAGGCTACGGTCGCGCGCCGGCGGCGGATCGGCGAGGCTCGACCGCGTGCGGGTTCTGGTGACCGGGGCGTCCGGGTTCGTCGGCCGCCGGCTGGTGCCCGCGCTGGTCGCCGAGGGGCACGACGTCCGGGCGATGACCCGGCGTCCCGAGAAGTACCAGGGCGAGGGGACGCCGGTCGCCGGCGACGTCGGCGATGTCGGCTCACTGCGGCGGGCGCTGGAGGGCGTGGAGGCCGCCTACTACCTCGTCCACTCCCTCGGCGACGCCGACTTCGAGAGCAAGGACGCGCAGGGCGCGCGGTCGTTCGCCCAGGCGGCGGCCGACGCCGGCGTCCGGCGGATCGTGTACCTGGGCGGCCTGGGGGAGGACGGCGAGGGGCTCTCCCGGCACCTGCGCAGCCGCCGCCAGGTCGAGCAGCTGCTCGGCGCGACCGGGGTCCCGGTCACGGTGCTGCGGGCCGGGATCGTCGTCGGGCACGGCGGGGTGTCCTGGGAGCTCACCCGCCAGCTGGTCGCCCACCTGCCGGTCATGGTCACCCCGCGCTGGGTGCACACCCGGACCCAGCCGATCGCGGTGGCGGACGTCGTCCGCTACCTGGTCGGCGTCCTCGAGGCGCCCGAGGCCGAGGGCCGGGTGTTCGAGGTGGGCGGTCCCGAGGTGCTCACGTACGCGCAGATGCTCACGCGGCTGGCCGACATCCAGAACCGCCACCTCGCCGTCCTGCCCGTGCCCCTGCTCAGCCCCCGGTTGTCCTCGCGGTGGCTGGCGCTGGTCACCTCCGTCGACGTCGCCACCGGCAAGAACCTGGTCGACTCGATGACGAACGAGGTGGTGGTCACCGACGCGGCGATCCGCGACGTCGTCCCCTTCGAGCCGATGGACTACGACGAGATGGCGCTGCGGGCGCTGATCGAACGGGCGCGGGAGCGCCGCCGGTGACCCGCTGGCTGCCTCGCTCGCTCGTGGACAAGGTGCCCCGGGACCACCGGGAGAGCGACGCCGCCTTCCGGCGCCGGCGCCGGGTGACGGCGGCGACCGCGGTGACCGGAGCCGGGCTGCTCGGGCTCTCGCTCGCGCAGCCCCCGGACTCCCGGCGCTTCTACGGGCTGACGCTCGCCGTCGCGGCCACGTGGACGACGGGAGGCCTGGCCGCCGGACCGCTGCACGCCGGGTGGACGTTCGGCCCGCGGGGCACGGTCCGCCGCCCGTGGCTGAGCCCGGTGGTCACCGGCGCCGGGGCGTTCGGCGCGTTCTACGCCGCGGCGCTGGTCGCCCGCCGGGTCCCGCCGCTGGACCGCGCGCTGGTCTCGGTGCTCCGCTACGCCCGGCAGGGTTCCACCCCGCTGGTCCTGACGACGGCGCTGGCGAACGGCGTGGCCGAGGAGGTCTTCTTCCGCGGTGCCCTCTACGCCGCGGTCGCCGACCGGCCGGTGCTGACGACCACCGCCGTCTACGGCCTGGCGACGACGGCGACCCGCAACCCGGCCCTCGTCCTCGCCAGCCTCGTGATGGGGCCGCTGCTGGGGCTGCAGCGCCGCTCGAGCGGCGGCATCCAGGCCCCGGTGCTGACCCACCTGACCTGGTCGGCGCTCATGCTGCGCTACCTGCCGCCCCTGTTCGCCGACCGGGACAGGCGTTCGTCGAGCGCCTGAGTGAGCAGCCATCCGACCAGCAGCACCAGGTGCAGGAGGAACAGCCACAGCCCGACCGCGACGACGCTGCCGACCGCGGTGAACCCGCCGAACGGGGCGCCGAGGTGCAACGGCAGCGCGAGGAACAGCACGAACCCCTGCAGGAAGCCGGACAGGCAGGCGGCCGTGAAGAACACCCCCGCCAGCAGGGCCGGCCAGCCGACCCGGGCCCCGGCGACCACGCGGAAACCCCAGGCCAGCGGCACCATGAGGACGCCGAGCACGGAGTAGAACCCGAGGGCGATCCGGCCGATGGTCGCCGCCGTGCCGCCGGTCTCGGCGAGCTCGGCCATCCGACCGGCGGCCAGGAGCAGCAGGTAGAGCAGCAGCGGGGTCAGCGCCAGCAGGGGCAGCGCGAGCAGCCGCCCGCGCCAGGAGGTCAGCGACTCCCGCCGGTCGCCGAACCGCAGCAGCGCCCGGCGCAGGCCCTCGCCGTAGAGCGACATCGGCAGCAGCGCGAGCAGCCCACCCCAGACGTCGAGCGAGATGCCGGCGGCGATCAGCCGGCCCACCGCCGCGGGCGCCCCGAGCTGGTCGGGCAGCAGCTCGACGAGCCGCCCGCCGAGCTCGCGGACCGTCTCCGGCGAGGTCAGCCGGGCGGTCAGCGCGAAGGTCACCACCAGCAGGGGGACGACGGCGATACCCGCGTAGAACGTCAGCCCGGCCGCGATGAGCGCGAGGTCGCGACCCGCCAGCCGCCGGCGGGCGGAGCCGATCAGCCCGGCTGCCTCCGTCCGCCACCGCCGGGTCACCCCGCCATGTCACCAGGTCGGGCGGTGATCCGCGCCCGGAATCGTCGGACCCGGGTGCTTCGCTCCGGTCGTGAGCGAGCGCATCGTCCCGTCGGGGCCGTTCCGGCTGCGGGCCTCGGCGGAGTTCGGCTTCGGGCAACGGCACGCCGCCCGGTTCGACGGGGTCATGCGGATGGCGTTCGCTCTGGACGGCACGTTCGAGCCCGTCGCCGTCGCGGTGCGCCAGGCGGAGGACGACGGTCCGGTCGAGGTCGAGGTGCTCGGATCCGCCGACGTCGATCGGGTCGTCGCGCAGACCGCGCGGGTGCTGAGCCTCGACCACGACGCGGCGAGCTACCCCGAGGTCGGGCAGCGGGATCCGGTCGTCGGGAAGCTCATGGAGCTGCGCCCGGGGCTCCGCCCGCCGTTGTTCCACTCGCCCTACGAGGCGGCGGCGTGGGCGGTGCTGTCGGCCCGGCAACCGGCGCTGCAGATGGCGACGGTGCGCGACCGGCTCGCCGCAGAGCACGGTCGGGTCTTCCGGATCGCCGGCCAGGAGCTCCCCGCGTTCCCGTCGCCGGAGGCGCTGCTGGCGGTCGACCGGGTTCCGGGGCTGCCGGAGCTCAAGGTCCAGCGCCTGCACGCCGTCGCCCGCGCGGCGTCGGACGGGCTCCTGGACGTCGACCGGCTGCGGGCTCTCCGGCCGGAGGAGGCGCACGCCCAGGTGCTGACGCTGCCGGGTATCGGCCCGTTCTACGCGGCGCTGGTCGTGCTGCGCGCCGTGGGCTTCGCCGACGTCCCGGTGACCGAGGAGCCCCGGGCCCTGGAGCTGATGGGCCGGCTCTACGGTCTCGGCCGGCCCGCCACGGCAGATGACGTCGGGCGGCTCTCGGAGCCGTGGCGGCCGTGGCGCACCTGGACCGCGGTCCTCGTCCGGGCGGCCGGTCCGCTGCTGGGAACGCCCGAGGAGAGGTAGCCGGGGCGCGGCGGTCAGCCGTCGGCCGGGCGCGGCCAGCGGGCGAACTGCTCGGCGGCGGCCTCGGCGAAGCCGGCCGGTTCGCCGGCGGCGGCGAAGGTGCGCGCGATCTGGCGCATCTCCTCCTCCCACCGCCACCCCTTGTCCCGGGCCGCCGCGACCGCACCGGCGTGGCGCGCGGCCAGGTCGGGCTGCGAGCGCGCCCACTCCGCGACCAGCGCGTCCTCCACGCCGAGCTGGCGGGCGGCGCCGCGGAGGCTGACCAGCAGCGCGGCGGTGGTCTTGGTCCAGGCCGCGTAAGTCATCTTCAGCGCGGACGCGGCGGTATCGCCGTGCAGGACGACGGGCTCGAGCCGGCTGCCGGCGAACACCTCGGCGACCTGCGCCGCGCCCGAGCCGGAGAGGAACAGCCGCGTGGAGCCGGCCTCCGCCGGGGGCGGCCCCACGATGCCGCCGTCGACGTAGGTCGCGCCACCGACCTGCACCACGGCGGCGACCTCGCGCGCGGTCTCGGGGCTGACGGCGTTCGCGTCGACGTAGAGCCCGGAGAAGCCGGCCACGGAGCGGGCGGTGTCGACCGCGGCCGCGGGCGGGCACACGGACAGCACCAGGTCGCGGTCGTCCACGCCGGTCAGGGCGACGAGCCCGGCCTCCTCGGCGCGACGGCGGGTGCCCGGGCCGCGGCCCTCGGGCAGCCAGCCCACGTCGTGCCCTGCCTCGACCAGCGCGCGGCCGACGGCGGCGCCCATCTGGCCGGGGTGGAGGATCGCGATCCGCGTCATGCCGGCATCTCACCTCGGACGGGTGTGACCTGCGACCACCGGATAGGTTGCGTGCGGGAAGGCAGCCTGGCGCAGGGGAGTGGCACGTGGGCAGGTCGGTGCTGGTGACCGGGGGCAACCGCGGGATCGGGCTGGCGATCGCCCGGTCGTTCGCCGAGCAGGGCGACTCGGTCGCCGTGACGCACCGCGGCAGCGGTGCACCGGAGGGGATGTTCGGCGTCGAGTGCGACGTCACCGACGCGGCGGCGATCGACCGCGCGTTCGCCGAGGTCGAGGAGCACCAGGGCCCGGTCGAGGTGCTGATCAGCAACGCCGGCATCACCCGCGACGGGCTGCTCATGCGGATGAAGGAAGAGGACTTCGCCGACGTCCTCGACGCGAACCTGACCGCGGCCTACCGGGTGAGCAAGCGGGCCGCCGCGCGCATGGTGCGCAACCGCTGGGGGCGGCTGATCTACATCTCCTCGGTCGTCGGCCTGCTCGGCTCCGCCGGTCAGACCAACTACGCGGCGAGCAAGGCCGGCCTGGTCGGCCTGGCCCGCTCGATCGCCCGCGAGCTCGGCAGCCGCAGCATCACCGCGAACGTCGTGGCCCCCGGGTTCGTCGCCACGGACATGACGGCGGAGCTGCCGGAGGCGCGGCAGAAGGAGATCCTGGGGCAGGTCCCGCTCGGCCGTTACGCCGACGCGGACGAGATCGCCGGCGTCGTGCGCTTCCTGGCCAGCGATGCGGCGGGCTACATCACCGGGGCGGTCGTCCCGGTCGACGGCGGACTGGGGATGGGGCACTGATCGGCATGGCTGATGGAATTCTGGCGGGCAAGAAGGTCCTCGTCACCGGCGTGCTGACCGAGGCCTCGATCGCGTTCGCGACGGCCCGGCTGGCGCAGGAGCAGGGCGCCACCGTCGTCCTGTCCAACTTCGGCCGCGCCCTGTCGCTGTGCCAGCGGATCGCCAAGCGGCTGCCGCAGGAGGCGCCAGTCGTGGAGCTCGACGTGACGAACACCGAGCACCTCGCCACGCTGGCCGACCGGCTGCGCGAACACGTCGGCGACCAGCTCGACGGCGTCGTCCACTCCATCGGCTTCGCGCCGCAGGAGGCGATGGGCGAGGGCTTCACCGAGGTCGCCTGGGAGCACGCGGCCACCGCCTTCCACGTCTCGACCTGGTCCTACGCGTCGCTGACCCAGGCCTGCCGCCCGCTGTTCGGCTCGTCGGCCTCGGTGGTCGGGCTGACCTTCGACGCCACGGTGGCCTGGCCGGTGTACGGCTGGATGGGCGCGGCCAAGGCGGCGCTGGAGTCGACGTCGCGCTACCTCGCCCGGGAGCTCGGGCCGGAGGGTGTGCGGGTCAACCTGGTCGCGGCCGGCCCGCTGCGCAGCATGGCGATGAAGTCGATCCCGGGCAGCGTCCAGTTCGAGGAGGCCTGGGAGGGCCGCGCGCCGCTGGGCTGGTCGGTCACCGACACCGAGCCGGCCGGCAAGGCGGTCGTCGCCCTGCTGTCGGACTGGTTCCCGGCGACCACCGGCGAGATCGTGCACGTGGACGGCGGGTTCCATGCCGTTGGCGTCTGACGTCGACATCTACGCAGTTCAGCGGCCCGACGAGGACCCGTCGCTCGCCGTCCGCAACAACGGGGGAACCGCACCGTCCGCCCGGCCCGCCCCGGCCGGACGGCGGGAGGCGCTGCTGGTGCTGTCCTTCGGCGGACCGGAGGGGCACGAGGACGTGATGCCGTTCCTCGAGAACGTCACCCGTGGCCGCGGCATCCCGCGCGAGCGGCTGGAGGCGGTGGCCGAGCACTACCACCACTTCGGCGGCGTGAGCCCGATCAACGACCAGAACAAGGCGCTGATCGCCGCGGTCGAGGCCGATCTCGCGGCGCACGGCGTCGACCTGCCGGTGTACTGGGGCAACCGCAACTGGGCGCCCTACGTCGAGGACACCTGGCGGAAGATGGCCGACGACGGCATCGAGCACGTCTACGTCTTCGCCACCTCGGCCTACGCGTCCTTCTCCGGCTGCCGGCAGTACCACGAGGACATCGCCCGCGCCCGGGCCGCGCTTGGGGGCGGTCCGACGGCGGAGAAGCTGCCGCACTACTTCGACCGCCCGGGGTTCCTGCAGGCCAACGCCGAGGCACTGGCGGTCGCGCTGGCCTCGCTGCCGGCCGACGTCCGCGACACCGCCCGGCTCGTGGCGACCGCGCACAGCATCCCGGACGCGATGGCCGCCGTCGCCGGACCGCAGGGGCACGCCTACGAAGGCGAGCTGATGGCGGCGGCTCAGGCCGTGGTCGACGCCGCCGCACCGGGCCGGCCGTTCGACCTGGTCTGGCAGAGCCGCAGCGGTCCGCCGTCCGTGCCGTGGCTCGAGCCGGACGTCAACGACCACCTGAAGACGCTGGCGGCGGCAGGGGAGACGGCGGTCGTCGTCTTCCCGGTCGGGTTCGTCAGCGACCACCTCGAGGTGATCTGGGACCTCGACAACGAGGCCGAGCAGACCGCGCGCGACCTCGGGCTGGCCTTCGCCCGCGCCGCGACCGCGGGCACCCACCCGGCGTTCGTGGCCACGGTGCGCGAGCTGCTCGAGGAGCGCCGGGCCGGCGCCGAGGCCCGGCTGGGCACCGACTGCCCGGCGAGCTGCTGCTTCGTCCAGCGCCCGGCCCGCCCCGCGGCCTGAGCACTGACGGTCAGCGCCAGACGGGGGCGATCTCCTTCGTGTAGCGGCGGCCCAGGGCGCGGCTGAGCACGAACGTGAGCGGCGCCGGGACCGTGGCCTTCAGCGCCGCGCGGTCCTCGTCGCTGATGCCGTCGGTGAGCCAGGCGAAGAACGAGCCGGCGTCGCCGGGGGAGCGGTGGCGCAGCTGGTCGGTGACGGCCTTCCACTCCGGCGTCCCCTCGTGCGAGCGCAGCAGCGGCTCGAGCTCCTTCTCCTCGTGGTCGAAGTGGGCCTCCACCACGGTCCGCGTCCCCTCGACGCTCTCCCGGGCGGCCGCGGCGTCGTCGGCCGAGCCGCTCTGCGCCAGCCGGCTCAGCGCGGTCGCCGTCCCGGCCAGGGCCGCCGACATCGCGCCGTGCTCGGCCTCCATCTCGGCGAGCAGCCCTGCCTCGACCCCGGTGCGGGCGAGGAAGGGCCACACGTGTTCGTCCTCGCCCTCGTGGTGGTGGGTGAGCTCCCGCCGGAGGTTGGCGAAGGCCCGCTCCAGCCGCTGCGCCCGCGCGCGGTCGCCGTCCGGCCACGGGTCCAGGGCCGCGGCCAGGCGAGCCAGGTCCCGGCGCACCGCGTGGTGGATCAGGCCGTTCATCGTCGGCGCTGTCATGCCGGCCGACCGTAGCGGCGGTCGGCGCCGGGCAGACGCCCGATCAGCGCGGGACGGCGTTGTAGGCGGTGACCGTCGCCTCGCGGACGGCCTGCGCCAGCGGGCGGAGGGCGTCGTCGCGCGCCGCGGCCTGGGCGTGCGTGACGGCGGCACCCGGCGCGTCGGCCATCGCGAGGTCGAGCACCTGCGCCAGCCGCTGCGCGCGGGCCAGCACCGCCAGCGCGACCGGGTCGTGGTCGGGTGGCAGCCCGGTCAGCCGCGACGGCTTGGCCAGGCCGGCGAGCAGCGCCGGCACCTCGGGGTGCCAGCGGGCCAGGTCGAGGTCGGCGAGCGCACGGGCGGCGTCGCGGATCGCCAGGTCCAGCGCCCCGGCGGCCGCGCGCAGGTTGCCCTCCGGCGCCGGCGGTGGCGGGTCGGCCAGCGGGAACACCGTCCACGCGATCGCTTCGGGGCCGATCTCCTCGGGCACCAGCGCCAGCCTCTCGCCCACGGCCGCCTGCCCCGACTCGAGGGCGAGCGGTGCGAGCCCCGGCACCCGGGGCAGCCCGCGGACGTCGCCCGGCACCGGCAGCACGAGCCGGAAGCGCCGCTCGCCCTCCCCGCGCAGCGCGGTCAGCGCCCAGCCCAGGGGCACCGCCTCGTCGGTGCCGGGCAGGCCGGTCACCCGGTGCGCGGTCTCGCCGAGCAGGGCGTCGAGGGCCTCGTCGTAGGAGCTGCGGCCGGAGAGCCAGGCGGTCGCCCAGACCGCGAACCGGCCGGCGGGGAAGTCGCGCACCTCAGCGAGGCTACGTGGACCGCGGAGTCGTGACCCCGACGAGACCGTTCCGGTGGGAAACTCGATCACGTGGACCCGTGGCTGCTGTGGTTGATCGCCGGCGGCCTGTTCGCCGCAGGTGAGCTGGCCAGTACCGACCTCGTGCTGCTGATGTTCGCCGGCGGCGCGCTGGGCGGCATGGCCGTCGCGCTGCTCGGCGGTGCCGTCGCCCTGCAGCTGGTCGGCTTCGTCGTCGTCTCGCTCGCCCTGCTCCTGGTCGTCCGCCCGATCGCGAAGAAGCACCTGCTGGCGGGCACTCCGCAGCAGCTGGACGGCGTGGACGCCGTCGTCGGCCGCACCGCCCGGGTGACCCAGGCCGTCGACCGGCACAGCGGCCGGATCAAACTCGGCGCCGACGAGTGGACCGCCCGCAGCCAGTACGCCGGCGAGGCCTTCGCCATCGGCGACACCGTGCGCATCCTCAAGGTCGAGGGGGCCACCGCCGTCGTCGGCGACGCGATGGAGTGACAGCGCGCCCCCGGGGATGACCTGGGCGGATCACTCGTTGCAGGATCGAGGCCGTCCGTCGAGAAAGGGGGCCCACCGTGGAGCCCACCCTCATCGCGCTGCTGGTGGTCGCCGTCCTGGTGATCATCGTCGTCGTCAAGAGCCTGACCATCGTGCCGCAGGCCCAGGCCAAGGTGGTCGAGCGTCTCGGCCGCTACAGCCGGACCCTCTCGCCCGGCCTGAACCTGCTCGTGCCGTTCGTGGACCGCGTCCGGGCGACCATCGACCTGCGCGAGCAGGTCATCTCCTTCCCGCCGCAGCCGGTGATCACCGCCGACAACCTGCAGGTCGGCATCGACACGGTCGTCTACTTCCAGGTCACCGACCCGCGCCTGGCGGTGTACGGCATCGCGAACTACATCACCGGCATGGAGCAGCTGACGACGACGACGCTGCGCAACGTGGTCGGCGGGCTGAACCTCGAGGGCGCGCTGACCGGCCGCGACGGCATCAACAGCCAGCTGCGCGAAGTGCTCGACGGCACCACCGGCCCGTGGGGGCTGCGCGTCGCCCGCGTCGAGATCAAGGCCATCGAGCCGCCGGTGTCGATCCGCGACTCCATGGAGAAGCAGCTGCGCGCCGACCGCGACAAGCGCGCGATCATCCTGACCGCCGAGGGGCAGCGGCAGGCCGCGATCACCTCCGCCGAGGGCGAGAAGGCCGCGGCGATCCTCTCCGCCGAGGGCCGCAAGCAGGCCGCGATCCTCGAGGCCGAGGCGGAGCGGCAGAGCCGGATCCTGCGCGCCGAGGGCGAGCGGGCGGCGCTGTTCCTGCAGGCCCAGGGCCAGGCGAAGTCGATCGAGACGGTGTTCCAGGCGATCCACGACGGCCAGCCCGACCAGGCGCTGCTGGCCTACCAGTACCTGCAGACGCTGCCGCAGATCGCGCAGGGCGACGCCAACAAGATGTGGATCGTCCCGAGCGAGTTCAGCAAGGCGCTGGAGGGCCTGGCGAAGATGGGCGGGGCCGACAGCGAGAAGTCGTTCCTCGACGTCCCGGCGTCGTCCGGGAACGGGAGCGGCCGCTCCGGCGACGGCATCGACACCAGCAGCTGGTTCGAGTCGCAGCTGCCGCCGGCGGCCGCACAGCCCGAGGCCAAGATCGAGCTGCACACCATCCAGCCCGGCATCTCGACGGCGCCGTTGTCAGAGGTGGCCGAGCAGGCCCGCGAAGACGACGTCGCCAACGCCCTGCCGCCGCCCCCGCAATAACAAGTGCGGCCCTCCGGGCCGCACCGCGGCCAGGTGCCGTCCCCCGGCGGCGCTGAGCGGGTCCGTGTCCCGCGGCGGGGATCCTCCGGATCCCGCGCCGCGGCACACACTGCCTTCAGCTGATAGCCGTTGACCCCGTTCCTGCGGAAGCGTCCTGACGACGTTTCCGCGGTGGACGGGAGGTTGTCGTGGGCTTGCTGCACGAGGCGCTGCCGGCGTCGACGCTGGTGGTGGCCATCGATCCGGGGAAGGTCAGCAATCGGGTCTGGTTGAGCACCGGTGAAGTCGGCCAGGTGGTGCCGCCGCTGTCGCTGCCGGTGTTGCGTCCGGGGCTGGAGCAGCTGCACCGACTGGTCGTGGACCACGTCGGCCCCTCGGGTCCGGTGTTCGCCATCGAGGCCTCCGGCGGGCTGCATCAGGCCTGGCTGCGCGAGCTCAACCAGCGGTTTCCCGGATCGGTCCGGCTCTTCGCGCCCTCGGAGACCACCGCCGCCCGAGCACAACTGGGATCGCGGCGATTCAAGACCGATGACCGGGACTGCGCGGCGCTGACCTACCTGGCCCGCCAAGGACAGGGCCGGCCGGTGCCCGACCAGGAACAGGACGCGCTCACCGCGGCTGTTCGCCACCGCCGCGGCCTGATCGGCGAGCACAAGGTGGCCCAGCAGCGGCTGCACGATCAACTGCATGCCCTCTGCCCCGGACTGGCCGCACCCGACGGGCATGGCCGGGCGCTGCCGGCCGACAGCGTGATCGGGCAGGCGGTGCTGGACTGCGCCGCGGCCTTCGCCGGCCGACCGCCCTCGATCCGTTCGCTGCGCGCTCGAGCCCGGGGGCGCGTGCTCACCAGCGAAGCGGAGTTCTGGGTCGGGCGGTGGCGGGCCTGCCTGCCACCGCCGCCCGACGCCTCGGCACGAGCAGCGCGGTTGAGCCGGAGCGTGGCCCGCTGGCGGGCGATCGCTGCCGACATCGCCGCGGTCGACGCGGAGATCACCGCTCTGCTGGCCGAAAGCGCCGGGCAGATCCTCACCACGCTGCCCGGTGTGGCCACCAGTCGTGCAGCAGCCTTCGCCGCGTTCAGCCTGCCGATTGCCCGGTTCCCCACCGCGGAGCATCTCTACTCGGCCACCGGCCTGGCCCCGGGCAGCTACCGGTCGGCGACGATCAACCGGCGCACCCCGATCTCCCGTCAGGGGCTGCCCGAACACCGCGATGCGCTGATGAACCTCGCCTGGGGCCTGTCCCAGCACTGCGGGCCGTTCATCGACCGCGCCCACGAGCTGCGCGCCCGCGGCCTGCGCCCGATCCCGGTCCGCATCGCCCTGGCCCGCCACGCCTGCCGACTGGCCTACACCCTGCTCCAGACCCAACAACCCTTCGACGAACAGCGCTACCGTCGAGCCCGGCACCAGAGCGAGCGGTGACGGCTGTGACAGCTATGCCGCACGACGGCGCAACCTAGCTTGCCGCCCGCTCGCCCTGGGGCCGCCCACGGCGCACAAGAAAGCCTGCCGCTCGACGGCGTCTGATCAGCCTGCCGACCAGGCCCCACCGCCGGACCGATCACCGCGCTGCGCTCCCAGGCCGGACGCCCCCCGCACCCGGCCGGATGACACCTGCCCGCCCGACGGTCTTGACCTCAAGGGCGAAAGCTAGTCCTTGAGCAGGCCTTCGCGGAGCTTGGCCAGGGTCTGGGACAGCAGCCGGGAGACGTGCATCTGCGAGATGCCGATGTCGGCGGCGATCTGCGACTGCGTCATGTTGCCGAAGAACCGCAGGATGAGGATCCGGCGCTCGCGGGCGGGGATCGTGGCCAGCAGCGGCTGCAGCGACTCGCGGTACTCCACGCCCTCGAGCGCGGCGTCCTCCTCGCCCAGGGTGGCGGCGAGGGTCGGGGAGTCCTCCTCGCCGGAGAGCCGCTCGTCGAGCGAGCTCGACCGGTAGGCGTTGGCCACCGCCAGGCCCTCGAGCACCTCCTCGCGCGGGATGCCCAGGTGCTCGGCCAGCTCGGACGGCGTCGGCGCCCGGCCGTTCTTCTGCGCCAGCTCACCGACCGCCGCGTTGAGCGACAGGTGCAGCTCCTGCAGCCGCCGCGGCACGCGCACCGACCAGCCCTGGTCGCGGAAGTGCCGCTTGATCTCGCCGGTGATCGTCGGGACGGCGAAGGAGAGGAACTCCACCCCGCGGGTGGGGTCGAACCGGTCGATCGCCGCGATCAGCCCGAGCGTGCCGACCTGCAGCAGGTCGTCGAAGGGCTCGCCGCGGTTGCTGAACCGGCGGGCGAAGTGCCGCACCAGCGGCAGGTGCTCCTCGACCAGGATCTCCCGGAGCCGCTCCCGGCGCGGGTCGCCCTTCTCCAGCGTCGCCAGCTCGGCGAACAGCGGCGCGGTGCGCTCGGCCCGTCGCCGGTTGTCCGACACGGGCGGGCTGTCGGTGTCCTGCTCGGTCTCGGTGCCGCCGTCCTCGACGACGGCAGGCCGCGGCGTCGCCGCCTCGTCGTCCTGGACGTCGGCCGGCTGCTCGTTCGCAGGAATGTCGTCCTCCGCCGCTCGGGGGATCACGGACATGCCCTTGGGGAGGGTGTCCTCGTCTCCGGAGACCACCCGGCTCACTGCTGGACCGAGAGGTTCTGCCCGATCTGGGCCACGGCCTCGGGAGGTCGCTGGCCGGGCAGGTACTTGTCCATGGAGATCACCGCGACGGGCTCGGCGGTGCCGTTGCCACCGTGGACGTCGGCCTGCGTGGCCGGGCGTCCCTCCACGTTGTCGACGAGGGTCTGCAGCACCGCCCAGCCGAAGCCGTCGCGGGGGACGTCGGTGCCCTCGTCGGTCGGCACCCACGCGTCGATGTGCAGCCCGGACCGGGTGGTCTCGAAGACGACGGTCAGGCGGGCGTCGGTGGCCGCCACGAGCGCGAGCGTCGCGCAGGCCTCGTCGACGGCCAGGCGGAGGTCCTCGACGGAGTCGAGGTCGTAGTCCATGCGCATGGCCAGGTCGCCGGCCATCGCGCGCACCGCCGGCAGCTGGGTCGGCGTCGTGGGCACCCGCAGCTCCAGCCGCTCCGCGCGCCGTCCGTCCTGCGCGGGGGCACCCCTCGAGTCCGCCATCCGTCCGCCCTTCGTCGTCCCGCCGGCCGCGGGAACCCGCGGCACGGCGACCCAGTCTGCCCGATCGTCGCGGGGGACCGGCGGGCGCACGGGGGCGCGGGCTGCCGGTCGACCGCCCGAAGAGGTGGGTTACCCCCCGGGACGGGTGGGCGAAACGTGGCGCTGACCACGTCGGCGTCCCGGGAGGGCGCGGTTGCCGACCATTGGCCGGTGCGGTTGTCTGGCCGCACATGAGCGCAAGTCCGGACGCCGCGTCCCCGACGTCCTCGACCGGGGACGTCGGTACCGCCGTCCTGGTCGAGGCGATGGAGGCTGCGCCGGCCGGGCTCTGGTACCTCACCGGCGACGCCGAACCGGTCTGGGCGAACGCCCGCGCACGCGCCTTCGGGACCCGGTCCGAGGAGCTGCCGGCCATCGGCGGGCACCGGGTGTCCGAGCTGGTCGCCACGGCGCTGCGCACCGGCCGGCCGGCCGGCGTGCACGGCACGCTCGGTGACGACGGGCCCCTCGCCAGCGCCGTCGTCCGCCCGCTGCGCACGGCCGGCGGCGTCGGGGTCCTGCTCGTCGTCGAGCTCGAGGACGCCGGCGGCCAGGAGCCGTGGCCCACCGGCGAGGCCGAGGTCGTCGACAAGGTGCAGACCAGCCTGCTGCCACCGTCCCTGCCGTTGCTGCCGGACGTGTGGCTCTCGGGCAGCTACCACCGGGCCAGCTCGGTGCGCGCCGCCGGCGGCGACTGGTACGACGCGGTGCCGCTGGGCGAGGGCCGGCTGGCGCTGGTGGTCGGCGACGCGGTCGGTCACGGCGTCCCGGCGGCCGGCGCCATGAGCCGGCTGCGCGGCGCCATGCGCTCCAGCGCCCTGCTGGACCCCTCGCCGGTGGCGGTGATCGAGGCGCTGGACGCCTTCGCCGGCCAGATGGAGGACGTCGAGGGCGCCTCCGTCTTCTACGCCGTGCTCGACGCCTCGACCGGGCGGCTCACCTACGCCGCGGCCGGGCACCCCGCCCCGCTGGTGGTCGGCACCGACGGTGCGGCGCGGTTCCTGCCGGTAGAGCCCCGGCCGCCGCTGGGCAGCGTCCCCGACGTCGTCACCCACGCCTCCGAGCAGCAGCTCGAGCAGGGCGCGACGCTCATCCTGTTCTCCGACGGTGCGGTGGTCGGCGCCGGCCGCAGCCCGGAGAACGGCCTGGCCCGGCTCGCCGAGGTGGCCGCGGACGTGCTCTCCGGCGACGGCGCCGAGATCGAGCCCTCGACCGAGCTGGCCGCGGCCGTGGCCGAGGGCGTGCGGACGCCGGGCGGCTGGAGCGACGACGTCGCCGTCCTCGTCGCCCACCGCCGCGAGAGCACCCTCGAGCCGGTGGTGCTCGACCTGCCGGCCGTGCCCTCGTCGCTGCCGGCGGTGCGCCGCCGGCTCAGCGGCTGGCTGGCCGGCCTCGGCATGGGCGAGCAGGACCGGGTCGGCGTGATGGTCGCCGTCGGTGAGGCCTGCGCCAACTCCGTCGAGCACGCCTACCGCGGGCAGGAGCCCGGCCGCATGTACCTGCGGGCGTGGGTGGACGTCGACGGCGTGCTCACCGTCAGCGTGCGCGACGAGGGGACCTGGCGGCCGCCGGACCGCGACCCCGGTGACCGCGGCCGCGGCCTGCTGATCATGCGGCAGATGGTCGACCGGGTGGTGCTCGAGGAGGAGCACGGGACGACGGTCACGCTGAGCATGCGGCTGCGCCGCAGCCCGGAGGTCGACGTCGAGCGGGCCGTCGCCGAGGCGCGCGCCACGGTGACCGTCGACCGGACCAGCGGTCCCTGCGCGGTGGTCCGGGTGAGCGGCGCGGTCGACCAGGTCAGCGCCGAGCTCATGCGCATCCGGCTGCTCGAGGCCAGCCACGGCGGGACCACGCGGGTGGAGCTGGACCTCACCGGGGTTACCACGTTCACCAGCGCCGGCGTCCGCGTCGTCCTCGCCATCACCCGCATCGCCCGCGACGAGGACTGGCGGCTGGTGGTGCACGCGCCGCAGGGCGGCGTCACCCGGCACATCCTGCAGATCAGCGGCCTGGGCGGCCTGGTCGACCTCCCCTGACGGGCGAACCGGCGCCGCGCCGGTTTGGGGAACGGTGTCGTTGCCCATCCAGTCGGCGTGAGACTCAAGCGCAGCGACGTGAGCGGCCCCGGCTGGCGGCGTCGCCGCGCGGGCAGGGGATTCGCCTACTACGACGAGGACGGCGCCCTGATCAAGGGCGACCGGGTCGACCGCATCCGCGCGCTGGCGATCCCGCCCGCCTGGCAGGACGTCTGGATCTGCCCCTGGCCCAACGGGCACATCCAGGCCACCGGCATCGACGCCGCCGGCCGCAAGCAGTACCGCTACCACGACCAGTGGCGGGCCCGGCGCGACGCGGCCAAGCACGAGCGGGTGCTGGAGATCGCCCACCAGCTGCCCGACGTCCGCGACGCCGTGATGGACGCGATCGACGGCGCCGGGCTGACCCGCGAACGCGTGCTGGCCTGCGCCGTCCGGCTGCTCGACCTGGGCGCCTTCCGCGTCGGCAGCGAGCAGTACGCCGAGGACAACGGCACCTACGGGCTGGCCACGCTGCGCCGCGACCACGTCCGGGTGCGCGGGGAGAAGGTGTTCTTCGCCTTCCCCGCCAAGGGCGGCAAGGACTGGGAGCTCGAGCTCAAGGACCTGCCGACGGCCGAGGTCGTCCGGGAGCTGCTCAAGCGGGACGACGACACCGGCGAGGACCTGCTCGGCTACTGGGTGGACGAGCCCGACGGCCGGCAGTGGCACGACGTGACCAGCACCGAGATCAACGCCTACCTGAAGGAGATCAGCGACGCGGAGATCACGGCGAAGGACTTCCGCACCTGGAACGCCACCGTGCACATGGCGGTCGCGCTGGCCGAGACGGCGCCGCCGACCTCGAAGACCGGGCGCAAGCGGGTGGTGAAGGCGGCCTACGACCGGGTGTCGGACACGCTGGGCAACACCCCGGCGGTGTGCAAGGCGTCCTACGTCGACCCGCGCGTGGTGGACCGCTTCGAGTCGGGGGAGACCATCGCCCCGGCGCTGAAGAAGGCGGCGAAGGCACCCGACGACCGGTCGGTGCAACGGGTGCTCGAGCAGGCGGTCTGCCGGATGCTCACGGGCTGAGAACGACGGAGGGCCCCGCCGCAGCGGGGCCCTCCGGTCGCGTCGTTCAGCTGGACGCGCTGTCGGCGATCGTGAACAGGTCGATCAGACCGGTCACCTCGAGCGGCCGGGTGACGGCGCGGGTGGTGGCGATCAGGCGCAGGCTCACGTCGCGCGAGCGGGCCGACTTCTGCGTCTCCACGAGCACGGCCAGCCCGGCCGAGCCCAGGAACTGCACCCCCGAGAGATCGATCACCAGTTCGCGCGGCGACTGCTCCAGCTGGCTGTCCAGAGAACTGCGCAGCACGGGAGCGGTGAAGGTGTCCACCTCACCGACGACCGTCACCGTGACCGTGCCGTCCTCACCGGTGGAGGTGGACAGGGTGATGACGTCGTCGAACGGCGCCTCGGCACCCTCGGCCGGCACGTCGTGCTGGCCCTCGGCGGGCAGGTCGGAAGTCGTCACGGACAGCAGCTCCTCTCGGCGGCAGTACCCGGCGGCGGTGCCGCGCGGATCAATCTACCGCTGCCCCGATCGGGAACGTCGCCGCCCCGACCGAGCCTGGTCCTCGTGCCGGGATGCGTCCCCCGGCCGAGACGGCTGCTTGCTCAACCGCGATCCCAACGTAGACAACCGAGTTGCCGGACGCCAAGCCGCCCCCGCAGGATCATCCGGGCGGACGACCCCGCGGGGGCTCAGGGGTGAATCGGTCTCGGACGGGTCAACCGTCCGTGACGTGGACCGCGGTCTCCTCCGGGCCCTCACCTCCGACCACGGGCTCGCGCGAGGCCTCGACGTCGTCGGCCGTGCGGTTGGTCCCCGAGTCGCTGTCCGGGGTCGTGTCGTAGTCCTGGTCGAGCTGGCCGAGGCCGCGGTCGGGGTCCTCGGCGGGGCGCACACCGGGCGCGTCGTCCGGGATCTCCTCCTCCAGCCGCTGGGACAGCGACTCGCCCTCCTGCTGCTCGCGCGCCGTCGTGCCGAAGCTCACGGTCTCGTGGCTGTCCCGGTCGCCCGGCTCGGGGGCGAACTCCGGGTCCTCCGACCGCTGCATGGTCGGGAAGTCGTCCTGGGAGACGTCCGGAATGCCGTTGTCCTCGGGGAACACGTCGCGCGCGGTCTGGCCCTCGGGCGCGGGCGCCGCCGTGCCGTCGTGGGTGCCGGTGAGGCCGCGCTCGTCGTCGGGGAAATCGGCGTCGTTCTGGGCGGAGTGGACGGCGCCGCGGTTGCTGGTGCCCGGATCTGTCATGAGGCCGCCCTACCCGCCGACTCCGCTCTCATGCGGGACCGATCTCACGGCATGCCCTGCGCAGAGCGGGGGTAGCGGCCTGCGCATGGCGATCACGGACGAGCTGCGCCGGTGGGCCCGCAGCCAGCAGCGGCAGTACGCCCACGGGGAGCCGCGACCGCTCGGCGGGCTGCTCGGGGCGATGGGCGTGTACTCGGCGGTGGTCGCCGCGGGAGCGGCCGCCGTCCGGGTGTCCGGCAAGCGGCTGCCCGACCGGATCCCGCTCGGGGACGCCGTCCTGCTGACCGTCGCGACCTTCCGGACGGCGCGCACCATCGCCAAGGACCCGGTCACCAGCCCCCTGCGCGCGCCGTTCACCACGTACGAGGGCACGTCGGGCGAGGCGGAGGTCGCCGAGGGGATCCGGGAGCACGGCGGCGTGAAGCACGCGATCGGCGAGCTCGTCACCTGCCCGTTCTGCCTCGCCCAGTGGGTCGCCAGCGCGTTGGCCTTCTCCTACGTCGCCGCGCCCCGGGCCACGCGGATGGCGGCGCTCACGATGACCGCGGTCGCGGGGGCCGACGTCCTGCAGTTCGTCTACGACGCGATCCAGAACGGCGCACTGGAAGGCGACGACGGGGGACAATGAGCGCGTTCCGTCCGGACCTCGCGCAGGCCGGGGCGGTCCACGCACCGTGACCCTCTTCCCCCGCGGGCGCGTCCCCCATCCGGGGGAGACCGGTGGCCGGTCGACCTGCCGCGGGCGCCCGCCCGCCCCTATCCTGCTGATCTTGGCCTGATGTCAGGCGCTGGCTCGGTCGGGAGCCGTTGGAGGGAAGGGGCGGCATGCGATCGATCTGGCGCGGGGCGGTGTCGTTCGGCCTGGTCAGCATCGGTGTGAAGCTGTACTCCGCCACCGAGGACAAGGACATCCGGTTCCACCAGGTGCACGCCACCGACGGCGGCCGGATCAAGTACCAGCGGGTCTGCTCCATCGACGGCGAGCCGGTCGAGTACTCCGAGATCGCCAAGGGCTACGAGCTGCCCGACGGGCAGCTGGTGATCCTCACCGACGAGGACTTCGACGAACTGCCGCTGTCGACCCGCCGCGAGATCGACGTGCTCGAGTTCGTCGAGGCCGACCAGATCGACCCGATCCACTTCGAGAAGACCTACTACCTGGAGCCCGACGGCCCGGCGACCCGCCCGTACGTGCTGCTGCGTGACGCGCTGGAGAACGCCGGCCAGGTGGCGATCACCAAGATCGCCCTGCGGCAGCGGGAGTCGCTGGCCGCGCTGCGCGTCCGCGACGGCGTGCTGGTGCTGCACACCATGCGCTGGCCCGACGAGATCCGGACGCCGGACTTCGGCTTCCTCGACGAGGACATCTCGGTGCGGCCGCAGGAGCTGCAGATGGCCGAGGCGCTGATCTCCTCGATGTCCGGCGAGTTCGACCCGGGTGAGTTCACCGACGACTACCGCGCCGCGATGGAGTCGCTGATCGAGGCGAAGACCACCGGCGGCGACGTGCAGCCGGTGCCCGAGGTGGCCGACACCGGCGCCGCCGTGGTCGACCTGATGAGCGCGCTGCGGGCGTCGGTGGAGCGGGCTCGCGGGGGCGACGCCAAGCCCGCCCCGGCGAAGAAGGCGGCCCCCACGGCGAAGGTGCCGGCCAAGAAGGCGGCCCCGGCCAAGAAGGCCGCTGCCGCCAAGAAGACGACCGCCGCCAAGAAGACCACGACGGCGAAGAAGACGACCGCCAAGAAGGCCGCCGCCGAGGCGCCGGCCAAGCGCGCCCGCCGCAGCGCCTGACGTGCCCGCGCAGTCCTGAGCTGTGCCCACCCGCCGTCCCCCGGGCGCCGACCCGCTCGCCGAGTACCGCCGCAAGCGGGATCCGGCGCGCACCGCGGAGCCCGTGCCGGCGGAGGGGCAGCCGCTGCCGCGGGGCGAGGACGACACCTTCGTCGTCCAGGAGCACCACACCCCGCGTGGCCGCGGTGAGCGGGTGCACTGGGACCTGCGGCTGGAGCGCGACGGCGTCCTGAAGAGCTGGGCGGTGCCGAAGTCACCGCCGCTCGAGCCGGGCGTGAACCGGCTGGCCGTGCCGACCGAGGACCACCCGCTGGAGTACGCCTCCTTCGCGGGCGAGATCGCCGCCGGCGAGTACGGCGGCGGGCACGTGACGATCTGGGACGCCGGGCGCTACGCGACCGAGAAGTGGGACGACCGGCACGTCATCGTGCACTTCGAGGGGCGCCGGCTGCACGGCCGCTACGTCCTGTTCCCGCTGTCGGACGGCACCTGGAACATCAAGCGGCTCGACCCGGCCGAGGCCCTCCTGCCCCCGCGGCTGGCCCGCGAGGACTTCACCCCGATGCTGGCCACCCCCGGCGAGCTCCCGGCTGACGACGACCGGTGGGGCTACGAGTTCAAGTGGGACGGCGTCCGCGCGGTGGCGTTCGTGACCGGCGGCCGGCTGCAGCTGCGCTCGCGCAAGGGCGACGACATCACCGTCCGCTATCCCGAGCTGCAGCGGCTGCCCGACACGCTGGCCGGGCACGACGTGGTCGTCGACGGCGAGGTCGTGGCCCTGGACGAGCAGGGCCGGCCGGACTTCGGCGCGCTGCAGAACCGGATGCACCGGACCGGTCCCGAGGTCCCGAAGATGGCGGCGGACAAGCCGGTCACCTACCTCGTGTTCGACCTGCTCGCGGTCGACGGCGAGGACCTGCTCGACCGCCCCTACGCCGAGCGCCGGGAGCGGCTGGAGGCGCTGGAGGCCAGCGGGCACCGCTGGGGGGCCACGCCGTGGTTCGCCGGGGGAGGGCGGACGATCGCCGCGGCGGGCCTCGAGAACGGGCTCGAGGGCGTCGTCGCCAAGCGGCTCGACTCGCCCTACCGGCCCGGGGTCCGCGGCCCGGAGTGGGTCAAGGTCAAGAACTTCCGCACCCAGTCGGTCGTCGTCGGCGGCTGGCGGCCGGGCAAGGGGCGGCGGGCCGGCGGGATCGGCTCGCTGCTGTTCGGCGTCCACGACGACGAGGGCCGGCTGGTCTACGCCGGCCACGTCGGCACCGGCTTCACCGACGCCCACCTGCGCGAGCTGAAGGGGCTGCTGCACCGCCGCACGACCTCGCCGTTCGACGGCACGCTGCCGCGCGAGGTCACCCGCGACGCGGTGTGGGTCGAGCCCGACCTCGTCGGGGAGGTCGCCTACGGGGTGTGGACGGCGGACGGCCGGCTGCGCCACCCTTCCTGGCGGGGGATCCGGGACGACCTGGACCCGGAGGACGTGGTGGTCGAGTGGTAGAGCAGCAGCGCCAGCGGGTGCGGGTCGACGGACGGCAGCTGACCGTCTCGAACCTGGACAAGGTCCTCTTCCCGGACGTCTCGTTCACCAAGGCCCAGGTGATCGACTACTACGTCCGCATCGCGCCGGTGCTGCTGCCGCACCTCTCCGGCCGGCCGGTCACCTTCACCCGCTGGCCGGACGGCGTCGAGGGCCAGGCGTTCTTCGAGAAGAACACCGCGCGGCACGCGCCGGACTGGGTGCGCCGGGTGACCGTGCCGAGCCCGGGCAGCTCCCGGGGCCGGGAGATGCTCGAGATGGTGCTGCTGGAGACCGTCGCGGACCTGGCCTGGGCGGCCAACCTCGCCGCGCTCGAGCTGCACGTGCCGCAGTGGCAGATCGGATCGAAGAAGCAGCCCGCGCTGCCCGACCTGCTGGTGCTCGACCTCGACCCCGGCCCGAACACCGGCATCTACGAGTGCTGCCTGGTCGCCGAGCGGCTGCGTGAGCGGCTGGTCCACGACGGGCTGGACCCGGTGGTGAAGACCTCCGGCTCGAAGGGCATGCAGGTCTACGCGCCGATCCGGGTCACCGACCGGGAGCACCCGAGCCGGTACGCCAAGCAGCTCGCCCAGGACCTGTCGGAGGAGACCCCCGACGAGGTGGTCTGGCGCATGGAGAAGGTGCTGCGGCCGGGCAAGGTGCTCGTCGACTGGAGCCAGAACAACCCCGCGAAGACGACGGTGGCGCCCTACTCGCTGCGCGCCCGCCCCGACGCGACCGTCTCCACGCCGCTGGGCTGGGACGAGGTCGAGGCGGTCGTCGACGGGGCCGATCCGGGTTCGCTGCGGTTCCGCACGGAGGCGGTGCTGGAGCGGGTCGAGGAGTACGGCGACCTGTTCGACGTCGCCGATCGGCAGCGCGCCACCCTGCCGGAGGCCGACCCCCGCGCCTGAGGCGAGCATCGCCTTGTCCGACCGGGGGCCTTCAGCACGCCGTAGACCGCCTGAGGAGGCAGGGATGGCTGAGCGTCCCGGGTCGGCGACAACCACCACCCCCTGGGTCGCCGTCGCGCACTGATCTACCGCGGCTCGTGCCGCCGACCTACGGTTCGGCGGCATGAGCTGGATCGGAGAACCTGGCCAGGACGACGGCGCGGTCGCGGCCGCCTACGACCGCGACCGCGCCACCCTCGGGTACGTCGCCAACTTCACGAAGACCTTCGCGCACCGGCCCGCCGTCTACGAGGCGTGGCGCGGGCTCAACGGCGCGATCAAGGCCTCCATGGACCCGCGCCGCTACGAGCTGGCCACGATGGCGGCCGCGCTGCGGCTCCGGTCGAGCTACTGCTCGCTGGCCCACGCCAAGGTGCTGGTCGAGCAGCTGGACGGCGCGGCCGCCCTCGCGGCGCTGCTCGACGGGCACGGGGGCCTCGACCCGGTGGAGCGCGCCGTCGTCCGGCTGGCCGACACGGTCGCCGCCGGTGCCGCGAGCATGACCGAGGGCGACCTCACCGAGCTCCGCGACCTGGGCCTCGACGAGGCGGAGATCCTCGACGTCGTCCTCGCCGCCGCGGCCCGGTGCTTCTTCAGCACCGTGCTCGACGCGACCGGCACCGAGCCGGACGCCGCCTTCCGGGCGTTCGCGCCGGAGTTCCGCGACGCCCTGACCGTCGGCCGGCCGATCGCGAGCGCCTGACTAATCCCGGGGGCGCTTGCGGTCCTGGTCGGCGAGGAACCGCTCGAACTCGCTGGCCAGGTCGTCGCCGCTGGGCAGCTCGCCGGACTCGCCGAGCAGGCCGTTCTCCTCACGGGCAGCGGTGAACGCGTCGAACTGCTGCTCCAGCGCGGCCACGACGGCGGTGTTCTCCGGCGACTGCGCGATCTGCTCGTCGATGTCGGTGCGGTTGGCCTCGGCGGCCTCCTGCAGCGACTCGGCGGGCAGGTGCAGGCCGGTCAGCCGCTGCGCGTGCTCGAGCAGGGTGACCGACGCGGCCGGGAAGGTCGCCTGGGTGAGGTAGTGCGGCACGTGCGCGGCCACGCCGGAGGCGTCGACACCGGCCTCGCCGAGCCGCATCTCCAGCAGCGCCGAGACGGTGCCGGGGATGCGCATCTCGCCCCAGTACACCGGATAGGACTCGATCAGCGCGCGGCGCGTGGCGTGCGCGGTCACGGTCACCGGGCGGGTGTGCGGCACAGGCATCGGGATCGCCTGCAGCGCGACCACCGATGTCACGCCGAGCCGCTGGACCAGCCCCAGGACGGCGTCGACGAAGCGGCCCCAGGCGTAGTCGGGCTCGCTGCCGTGCAGCAGCAGGAACGGCTCGCCGGCGTCGTCCTCGAGCGCGTACAGGTTGATCTCGGGCGGGGTGAAGGCGGTGTAGCGGTCACCCTCGAAGGTCATCCGCGGCCGGTGGGCGCGGTAGTCGACCAGGCTGTCGACGTCGAAGCGCGCGATCACCTGGTGCGGCAGGCTGGCCAGCAGGTGGGCGCCGGCGAGCGCCGCCGCGGACGCCGCGTCGAACTCCCCGGCCAGGTCGTGGAGCAGCACCAGTCCCCGGCGCTGCCCGGCCTCGGACACCGCGGACTCGCGGGCGAGGAACGGCTCGGCTTCGGGGAGGAGCTCCACGAGGTCCTCCGGTCGTTGCGGCACGCCTCGCACCCCCTTCGTTCGTCGGCGCCGGGAAGCCCCGGCGGCTGGTGCAGCCGCGTGGTGCGGTCCGGCATTCCCATCGTGCCCCGGCCGGGTCAGGCCGGCGCAGTGTCGTCCTGCTCGGTCACCAGGCGGCTGCCGTCGTCGTCCCCGACCACCTGCGCCTGGGTGCCGTCGTCGGCCACCTCGGGCTCCCGGTGGTCCAGCTGGTCGCGGACGTACCGGTAGATCACCGCGATCAGCGCCGCCACGGGCACCGACAGGAACGCGCCGGTGATGCCGGCGAGGCTGCCGCCCGCGGTCACGGCCAGGATGACCACGCCCGCGTGCAGGTTGAACCCGCGCCCCTGGATGATCGGCTGCAGCACGTTGCCCTCCAGCTGCTGCACCACCAGGACGATGATCAGGACGATCAGCGCCGTGGTGAACCCCTTGCTGACCAGGGCGATCAGGACGGCGAAGGCGCCCGCGACGAACGCACCGATGATCGGGATGAACGCGCCGAGGAAGGTGATCACGGCCAGCGGGATCACCAGCGGGACGCCGAGGATCAGCAGGCCGAGCCCGATGAACAGCGCGTCGATGAACCCGACGAAGGCCTGCTGGCGGATGAACTCCGACAGCGTCGACCAGGTCTTCTGCGACAGCGCGACCACGTGCGGCGCCGCCCGCGGGCCGGTCTGCGCGGCCAGCCACGGCGTCCACTTCGGGCCGTCCTTGATGAAGAAGAAGGCGAGCACCAGGGCCAGCACGAGGTTGATCAGCCCGTTGCCGATCGAGCTGACGGTGGTCAGCGCGTAGCCGGCGATGTCGGTCGCGTTCTCCTGGAGCCGGTTGATGATCGTGTCGACGGCGTTGCCGATCTGGTCCTCGCCGATGTTGAACGGCGGGCCCTGCAGCCACTTCTGCACGTCCTCGAGCGCCTGCACGGTCTGGTCGGCGAGCTGGCCGGCCTGGTCGGCGACCTGCGGGGCGATGAGCGCGATCAGCCCGCCGAACAGGGCGAGCGCGCCGACCAGCACCACCCCGGCCGCGAGCGCCGGCGGCCAGCCGTGGCGGCGCAGGAACCGGGTCGGCGGCCACAGCACCGTCGAGATGAGCAGCCCCAGGACGACGGGCAGCAGGACCACCCAGAACGTGCCGAGCACGTACCCGATCACGTAGACGGCGAGGGCGATGAGCACCAGCTCGCCGGAGGCGATCGCCAGCGTGCGGGTCGCCGCGCGGACCCGCCGGCCGCGGTCGGGCGACGGGGCCGGTGCCTCCGTGGGCTCCTGGGTCGTCGTCTCCTCCGCGGTCCCGCGATCGGAACGGGGCAGCCTCATGCGCATGATCACAACACACCTGTCGGTGGCGCACCGTAGCGTCGAGGCATGCCGAGAGCCGCCACCGCCGACCGGGTCGACCGCGATGCCCTGCTCGATTTCCTCCGACCGCGGCACCGGGCGGTGCTGGTGACCCGGCGGGCGAGCGGCGGCCCGCAGCTCTCGCCGGTGACGTTCGGCCTGGACGGCGAGGGGCGGGTCGTCGTGTCGACCTACCCGCAGCGCGCGAAGGTGGCCAACGCCCGGCGTGACCCCGCCGTGTCGCTGTGCGTGCTCTCCGACGGGTGGGACGACCCGTGGGTGCAGCTCGACGGGGAGGCGGAGGTGCTCGACCTGCCCGAGGCGCTCGAGCCGCTGGTCGAGTACTTCCGCGGCATCAGCGGCGAGCACCCCGACTGGGACGAGTACCGGGCGGCCATGGTCCCGCAGGGCAAGTCGCTGCTGCGGATCACGATCACGGGCTGGGGGCCGATCGCGACCGGCGGCTTCCCGCCCGAGGTGATCGACAAGCTCTGAGCCTTGCTTCGAGCAGAGAAAGGTGCCAGGCTTGCGCGGTGCCGTACGTGCTGACCGTCGACCAGCGGGCCAGCCGCCGGAGCCCGGACCGGGTCGCCGACGCGCTGCGCCTGCTCGAGGGCAGCGTGCCGGTGCTGCTCGGCTTCGAACGCACCGCGGGCGACGAGTTCCAGGGCGTCCTGGGCGACCCTGCCGACGTCGTGGACGTGGCTCTGCGGCTGGTCCGGATGGGTGGCTGGAGCATCGGCGTGGGCGCGGGCCCGGTGCAGACGCCGCTGCCGGAGAGCACGCGGGCCGGTGCCGGTCCGGCCTTCCTCGCCGCGCGGCGGGCGGTCGACGCGGCCAAGCAGCGCCCCTTCCGGCTGGCCGTGCGCGGGGCTGTCCTCCTGGAGGCGGCCGACGCGCAGGCGGTGCTGAGCGCGCTCGCCGGGCTGGTGGACCGGCGCAGCGAGCAGGCGTGGGAGGCGATCGAGCTGGTCGACCAGGGGCGGACGCAGTCCGACGCGGCCACCGCTCTCGGCATCTCGCGTCAGGCGGTGGGCCAGCGGCTGGCCGCCGGCATGTGGGAGCTGGAGAAGGAGCTGCGCCCGACGGCGGCGCGGCTGCTCGCGCGGGCGGCCGGATGAGCGTGCCGTGACCGTCGCCGTCCTGGTCCTGCTGGCGCTGACCGCCGGCGGAGGGCTGGCGCTCATGGTGCTCGACGAGCGGCTGCGGCCGGCCTGGGCGGCGCTCACGCTGGTCGTCCCGCTGGGCATCGCCGCCGTCCTGGCCTGGGCGGCCGGCCCGGTCTCCGGCGGGTGGCTGCAGGCGGTGCTGCTGCTGGCCGTGGCCGCCGCGGTGAGCGCCGGCGGCCCGGTGGCGACCGCGGTGCTGCGCTCGGCCGATCCGACGTCGGCGTCGGTCGCCGGCGGTCCGAGCGATCCGGAGGTGCTGCGCGGCGGGGCCTGGATCGGGGTGCTCGAGCGGGTCGCCATCGCCGGCACCCTGCTCGCGGGCTGGCCGGAGGGGCTGGCCGTCGTCCTGGCGGTGAAGGGCCTCGGCCGGTTCGCGGAGCTTCGGGCCCCGGCGGCCGCGGAGCGCTTCATCCTCGGCACGCTGGCCAGCGCGCTGTGGGCGGTGGGCTGCGTCGGCGTCGTCGTGCTGCTGCGCCGCTGAGCGGTTGGGCTCCCGGGACGGCGGGAAGGAGGACAGGGCTCGACGTCCGTCGACCTCACCTGGAGGCCCTGTGTCCGAGTCGCCCGCCGCCGGCGGCATCCGCAATCCCGACCTCCTGGGCATCTACGTCAACGACCACCTGATGGCCGCGACCGGCGGGGTCGAGCTGGTCGGCCGCATGCTCCAGACGCACCGCGGCAAGCCCTTCGAGCCGCACCTGGAGCGGCTGCTCGGCGAGCTGCGCGAGGAGAAGGGGGCGCTGCTGTCGACGATGAAGGCGCTCGGCATCCCGGTGCGCCAGTACAAGCAGGTGGCAACCTGGCTGGGGGAGAAGATCTCCCGGCTGAAGCTCAACGGCCGGCTGCTGTCCCGCTCGCCGCTGTCGGACCTCATCGAGTTCGAGTTCATCTCGACCGCCGTGCTCGGCAAGCGGGCCGGGTTCGAGACGCTGCGCGAGGTCGCCGAGGTCGACGACCGGATCGACAAGGAGCTGCTCGAGCGGCTCATCCGGCAGGCCGACCAGCAGCACGAGTGGCTCTCCGAGGCGCGCCGGCAGGTGGCCGCGCGGGTGTTCGGCGGCCGGTCCGAGCCGGCCAGCGAGGTCGCCGGCGGCTGACCCGGGGGCGCGGACCGGCGCGACCGGCGGTAGAACGTCGGCATGTGCCACGACCACGACAGCCGCCCGCCCGCCCCGCCCCGGTCCGGAGACGTCGCCGAACGAGGCACGCTGACGCTGACCTCCGCCGACGGCACCCCGTTCTCCGCCGCGTACGCCGCGCCGGCGGGGGAGGCGAGGGTGGGGGTCGTGGTGCTGCCCGACATCCGCGGGCTGCACCCGTACTACGTGGCGCTCGCCGAGCGGTTCGCCGAGGCCGGGCTGGCCGCGGTGGCGATCGACTACTTCGGGCGGACGGCGGGGCTGGCCGGCGGCGAGACCGGCTCGGGCGTCCGCGAGGCCGACTTCGACTGGCAGAGCCACATCCCGCAGACCAGGCCGGAGTCGATCGACGCCGACATCGCCGCGGCCATCACCTATCTGCGCGGGCGGACGGGGCCCGATCTCCCGGTGCTCACGGTCGGGTTCTGCTTCGGCGGCAGCCACTCGTGGCGGCAGTCCGGCGGCGACCTCGACCTGGCCGCGTGCGCGGGCTTCTACGGCCGCCCGGCCATGGTCGGGGACGCGGCCCAGCACGCCCGCAAGCCGACGCTCATGCTCATCGCCGGCGCCGACCAGGCCACCCCGGTCGAGGACCAGCTCGCGCTGGCCGAGACGATGCGGTCGGGCGGCGCCGAGGTCGAGACCGCGGTCTACGACGGCGCCCCGCACTCCTTCTTCGACCGGTCCTTCGGCGAGTGGGAGGAGGCCTGCGCCGACGCGTGGCGGCGGATGCTCGCGCTGGCCGACCGCGTCGGCCGCTGAGACCGGGTGAGCTGCCCGCGAGAGGCGTTGCTCCTAGGCTGCCAAGGGTGAACGAGCCCATCGACCCGGGTGTGATCGAGCTGGCCGGTCGCGTCTTCGACCTGGCGCGCGCGGGCGCCACCGAGGAGCTGGTCGGCTACGTCGATGCCGGCGTGCCGGCGAACCTGACCAACGACAAGGGCGACACCCTGCTGATCCTGGCCGCCTACCACGCCCACGCGGACACGGTGGCGGCGCTGCTCGAGCGGAGGGCCGACCACGGGCGGGTCAACGACCGGGGGCAGACGGCGCTGGCCGCGGCCGTCTTCCGGCAGTCGTCCGAGGCGGTGCGGCGGTTGCTCGACGCCGGTGCCGACCCGGACGCCGGTGGGCAGAGCGCTCGGCTGACCGCGCAGTTCTTCGACCTGCCGGCCATGACCGAGCTGTTGGACGCCGCTCGTCGCTGACGGCAGGTACGAGGGGGGAGCATGGTCGCGCAGCCGAACCTGCCCGGCCGCCGGCTGACGCCGGGGCACGAGGCGTCCGCGGCGTCGTCCCGGCCGGTCCCGAGCGCCGAGCCGTCGGTCGAGCCGGAGGAAGAGCCGGCGAGCGTCGCCGACGTCGCCGACGCCGCCGAGGAGACCGCGCAGGCCGAGGGCACGCCGGTGCCGGACGCCCCCCTCGCGCCGTCGTCGTCCGGCGGGCTGCCCCGCTGGCTGCTGCTCCTGCTGGGCGGGGCCTCCGCGACGGTCGCCGTCGCCGGGCTCCGCGAGATCTCCTGGCTGGTCGCGCCCGTCCTGCTCGCGCTGGTGGTGGTCATCGCCCTGGCCCCGGTGCAGACGTGGCTGATGCGGGCCGGCTGGCCGCGGTGGGCGAGCGCCACCGTGCTGCTGGTGCTGGTCTGGACGGTGCTGCTCGGCTTCGTCGGGCTGCTCGTGCTCTCCGTCGCCCAGCTGGCCGCGCTGCTGCCCGACTACGCCGATCGTGCCGAAGTGCTGATCAACGGTGTCGTGCGGGACCTGAACAACGCCGGCGTGGTCAGCGGGCAGCTCTCCGACCTGGTGAACAACATCGACTACAGCCAGCTGGTCGGCGTGGCCACCGGGCTGCTGAGCCGGCTCACCGACGCCGCCACGACGCTGCTGCTCCTGCTCTCGGCGCTGGTGTTCCTCGCGATCGAGTCCGGCGGGTTCGGCCGGCGGCTGGCCCTCGTCGCCGCGGAGCGGCCGCACCTGCCGATCGCGCTCGGGCTGTTCGCCCGGGGCACCCGCAGCTACCTGCTGGTGAGCACGGTCTTCGGCGCGATCGTCGCCATCGGCGACGCGATCGGGCTGGCGCTGCTCGGTGTGCCGGCCGCCGTCCTGTGGGGCGTGCTGTCGTTCATCACCAACTACGTGCCCAACATCGGCTTCGTCCTCGGGCTCATCCCGCCCGCGCTGCTCGGCCTGCTCGCCGGCGGCTGGGGCGAGCTGATCGCGATCGTCGTCCTGTACAGCGTGCTCAACTTCGTGGTCCAGACGCTGATCCAGCCGCGGTTCGTCGGGGGACTCGGTCGGGCTGTCGATGACGGTCACGTTCGTCGCGCTGCTGTTCTGGGGCTGGGTCATGGGGGCGCTCGGCGCGCTGCTCGCCATCCCGCTGACGCTCCTGGTCAAGGCCCTGCTGGTGGACGTCGACCCGCGCGGGCACTGGCTGGACGTCCTGCTGCGCGAGGAGCCACGGGCGCCCCGGACCTCCCGCGCGCGCAAGCGGGCGCACGCCCGGCGGGCCGCGCTGGCGTCGGTGCGCTCGCTGCCCCACCCGCACCGCCGTCCGCACTCCGACTGACCCCTCGACACGCGGCGCGAGCTGCGGAAACGGAATGTCGTACCCCCTCCGTACGTTGTCGGTAGGTCGGGTGAACCGCCCGGCAGCCGAGGAGGAGAGAGCCATGCGAGGCGACCGAGTGGAGGTCGTCATCGACGCCGGTGACGACACCCGTACCTACGAGATCGAGGCCACCCGAGCGGGCCGCCGGGTGGAGATCACCCACGGCCGAGGGCTGGTCGAGGTCACCGAGACCACCCGCGGCGGCACCAAGGTCCGCACCGCGCGGTTCATGGCCAACCGGGTGCTGGCCCTGGTCGAGCACCCGGCGTCGCAGGAGCCGTTGCCGGACGACGCCGCGGTGACCCAGCTGCGCCAGCCCGCCTGAGGTTCGGTGCGCCGCGCCCGTACCGTGTCGGGGGAAGGGCGCGGCCACGCGGGGCGATCGAGCCGCCGGCGGCCGCCTATCTGCGTGAAGGGATCGTGTTGATGAGCGAGGCAGGTACGGCCCGGGTGGCCGTCGTGACCGGGGCGGCGCGCGGCATCGGCGCCGCGACGGCGATCCGGCTGGCCCAGGACGGGTTCGCCGTCGCCGTCCTGGACCTCGACGAGGCCCAGGCCAAGGGCACGGTCGAGGCGATCGAGGCCGCAGGCGGCAAGGCCCTGGCCGTGGGCGCCGACGTGAGCGACCCCGAGCAGGTCGCCGCCGCGGTCGAGCGCATCGCCGAGGAGCTCGGCGGGCCGACCGTGCTGGTCAACAACGCGGGCGTCACCCGCGACAACATGCTGTTCAAGATGACCGAGTCCGACTGGGACACGGTCATGAACGTCCACCTGCGCGGCGCCTTCCTGATGACCCGCGCGGTGCAGAAGTACATGACCGAGGCGAAGTTCGGCCGGATCGTGAGCCTGTCCAGCGTCTCGGCGCTGGGCAACCGCGGCCAGGCCAACTACTCCACCGCCAAGGCCGGTCTGCAGGGCTTCACCAAGACCGTCGCGATCGAGCTGGGCAAGTTCGGCGTCACCGCCAACGCGATCGCTCCGGGCTTCATCCAGACCGAGATGACCAAGGCGACCGCCGAGCGCATGGGCATCCCGTTCGACGACTTCATCAAGGGCGCTGCCTCGCAGATCCCGGTGCAGCGCGTCGGCCAGCCCGAGGACATCGCGCACCTGGTCTCGTTCCTGGTGAGCGAGGGCGCGGGCTTCGTGTCCGGCCAGGTGATCTACGCGGCCGGCGGCCCGCGCGCCTGAACCGCTGAGGGGGCCCGGACGACGCGACGTCGTCCAGGCCCCCTTCGCGTGTCGGTGCAGCGTTTTCTGTGGGGTAATGGGAAGGCGTGGCAGGTCTTCGTCTCGCGGTCCTCGGCGACTCCATCGGCTACGGGCAGGGCGCCCGGCATCCCGACGACCGGCTCGGTCCGCGGCTGGCCGACGTCCTGACCGCCGAGGGCTTCGCCGTCGAGCTGCACGTGCTCGCGGTGCCGCGGTCGACCTCCGCCGATCTGGCCGCGCAGGTGCGCCGGGCCGCGCCGCTCGGCATCGACCTGGCCGTCGTGGTCGTCGGCGCGAACGACCTGGCCCGCTTCGTGCCACCCGCCGAGGCCGCCCGGCAGCTGGCCGGCGCGGTGGCCGGGCTCCAGGCGGCCGGCACCGACGTCGTGGTGGTGCCGGCGCCGGACATGTCCGTGGTGCCGTTCGTGCCGCCGGCCTTCCGTGCGCTGGTGCAGGGCGCGTGCTCGATCCTGCAGCGCCAGCAGGAAGAGGTCGCCGGGGCCGCCGGCGTGGGGTTCGCCGACATCGGGCCTGCGGTGGGCGCGGCGTTCGCCGGCGACCCGGCGCTGTTCTCCGCCGACCGCTTCCACCCCTCGTCGGCCGGCTACGCGCTCATCGCCCGGGCGCTGGCCCCGCACGTCGTCGCGGCGGCCCGCGCCCGCCGCGACGCCGCCGCCTGAGCCGAAACCCGGTCGCCCGTTACGCGTCCGGCGGCTAGCGTCGCTCGCCGTGTCCGAACGCACCTACCGCGTCATCGTCCGCGGCGTCTTCGACGGTCTCGACGACGCCCAGCGCACCCGGCTGCGCGCCGAGGCCGCCGCCCACGACCTGTTCGTCTCGTCGTTCACCGAGGAGGGCACCCTCTCCTACGACGAGAAGCTGGCCGCGTTCTCCCACCGCGTGCTCGTTCGCGTCGAGGCCGGCCCCGGCGAGGAGGACGACGCGCACACCGCCGGCGAGCTCGCGGCCATGACCTACCTGGACGCCGCCGGGCTCGGCTACCGGAACCTGCGCTCCTCGGTGACCTGCGTGGACGACGTCAAGATCCGTCGCCGCTGAGCACGGTCAGAGGACCGGGGTCTCGTGGCCGTCGTCGGTCAGGTCGGTGACGGCGTGCTCGATCGCGAGGAAGCGGAACTCCTCGGGCGCCGGCCACTCCGCGGACCCGGCGACCGGCTTCGGCCGCGGCCGGCGCGGCACCGTGGCGCCCGCGCCGCCGCCACGACCGCGGTAGACCAGCAGACCGCTGACCCGGTCGGGCACGGCGTCCAGCGAGGCGACGACGGCGGGCAGCGCGCGGTAGCGCTCCAGCACCTCGTCGTCGGGGAAGACCAGTTCCAGGACGACGCCCCACCGGGTCTCGTGCCACTCCCAGTAGAGCGCGCCGTGCGTGATCGCGGCCTCGACGAGGTCGTTGCCGTGGGCGTGCTGCCAGAGCGACGCCGGGAACCCCTCGGCGTCGAGCACCTCGATCGTGAGCCACTCGGCCACGTCCCCACGGTAGATCCGCCTGCCCGTCCCGGTCCAGACTGCGGAGCCATGAGCGACCGACGCGTGCGCCAGCTCCGGCTGGTCGTCGAGGCCGAGGACTACGAGGCGGCCGTCCGGTTCTACCGCGACGTCCTCGGGCTGCCCGTCGAGGACGCCTTCGAGGCGCCGGGCGGCGCGCACGTGACGATCCTCGACGCCGGCCGGGCCACGCTCGAGCTCGCCAACCCGGCGCAGAAGCGCTACATCGACGAGGTCGAGGTCGGCCGCCCGGTCGCCCCGCGCATGCGGGTCGCGTTCGAGGTCGACGACGCGCAGCGGGTCACCGACGACCTCGTCCAGGCCGGCGCGGACGTCGTCGCGCCGCCCACCGAGACGCCCTGGCGCTCGCTGAACGCCCGGCTGGACGCGCCCGCCGGGCTGCACGTCACCGTCTTCCAGGAACTCGATCCGCCGCCGGCGTGAGACGGGCCGCCAGCAGCTCGGCCAGGTGCTGGCCCTGCCGTTCGGCGAGCTGGTCGAGCTGGGTGCGGCAGGAGAACCCGTCGGCCAGGACGACGGCGTCGGGGGAGAGGTTCCGGACGGCGGGCAGCAGCTGCTGCTCGGCGATCGTCACCGAGACGTCGTGGTGCCCGCGCTCGACGCCCCAGTTGCCGGCCAGCCCGCAGCAGCCGCCGAGGCGGGTCACCGTGGCCCCGGCCTGCCGCAGCAGCGTCTCGTCGGCCGACCAGCCGAGCACCGAGGCGTGGTGGCAGTGCGGCTGCGCGACCACCTCGAGCCCCTCCAGGGACGGCGGCGTCCACCCCGGCGTCGACACGAGCAGCTCGGCCAGCGTCCGGGTCGCCGCCTTGACCCGCGCCGCCGCGGGATCGGCGAGCAGCTCCACCGCCTCGCCGCGGAGCACGGCGGTGCACGACGGCTCCACGCCGACGATCGGGACGCCGGCGTCGGCCAGCGGCGCGAGGGCGCGCACGGTGGTCCCCAGGATCTTCCGCGCCGCGTCGAGCTGGCCGGTGGTGATCCAGGTCAGCCCGCAGCACGTCTCGTCACCGGGCACCTCGACCCGGTAACCGGCGTCCTCCAGCACCGCCACGGCCGCCCACGCCACCGAGGGGGCGAAGTGGTCGGTGAACGAGTCCACCCAGAGCGCCACCCGCGGGGCGTCGGAGACGGAGGAGAGCCGGGCCGCCCACTGCGCGCGGAACGTCCGGACGGCGAACGGCGGCAGCTCGCGCCGCTGGTCCATGCCCGCCGACCACTTGGCCACGGCCCCGCCGAGCTTCGAGCCCATGACGGCGTTGGCCAGCCGCGGTACCCGCGCCGCCAGGTCGGCCCACCGGGGCAGCTGCCCCAGCGTGTAGTGCGGGCGCGGCCGCAGCCGGCGCTTGTACGACTGGTGCAGCACCTCGGCCTTGTACGTGGCCATGTCGATGCCGGTCGGGCAGTCCCGCGAGCAGCCCTTGCACGACAGGCACAGGTCGAGCGCCTCGTGCACCTCCGGCGCGCGCCAGTCCCGCACCGGTCCACCCGGAGCGAGCATCTCCTGCAGCACCCGGGCGCGTCCCCGGGTGGAGTCCTTCTCGTCGCGGGTGGCCGGCCACGACGGGCACATCACCCCGCCGGTGGCGTGCAGGTCGGCCCGGCACTTGCCGACACCCGTGCAGCGGTGCACGGCGGCGGAGAAGTCGCCGCCGTCGTGCTCGTAGGCGAACGCCAACCCACGGGTGAGCCGCGGTGCCGCGGCGACCCGCACCACGTCGTCGAAGCGCGCCGGCCGGACCAGCACGCCCGGGTTGAGCACGTCGTCGGGATCGAAGAGCCCCTTGACCCGCTCGAACAGCGAGATCGCGGTGGGGGAGTACATCGTCGGCAGCAGCTCGCTGCGGGCCCGGCCGTCGCCGTGCTCGCCGGAGATCGACCCGCCGTAGCCGGCGACCAGCCGGGCGGCGTCCTCGATGAACGACCGGTACGCCCGACGACCGCCGTCGGACCCCTGCCCGAACGGGAAGTCGATCCGCACGTGCACGCAGCCGTCGCCGAAGTGCCCGTAGGGCACCCCCTGCAGCCCGTGCTCGACGAGCAGCCCCTCGAACGTGCGCAGGTAGGAGCCCAGCTGCTCGGCCGGGACGGCGGCGTCCTCCCACCCGGCGTGCGCCGGCCGCCCGTCGGAGGTGCGGTTGGCCAGGCCCGCGCCGTCCTCGCGGATCCGCCAGATCGCCGCGGCGTGCGCGACGTCGGTGACCACCATCGTGTCGACCGCACCCGAGTCGGCCAGCACCCCGCGCGCCTTGCCCTCGACCTCGGCCACCGTGTCGCCGGTCAGCTCCACGATCAGCCAGCCCTCGCCGCGGGGCAGGTCGGGCACCACCGCGGCCGGGACGTCGCGCAGCCGCTGCACGATCCGCGCGTCGAGCCCCTCGACCGCGGTGGGCCCGTGGGGGAGCAGCCCTGGCGTGGCGTCGGCGGCGTCGGCCATCGTGGGGTAGCCCAGGACGACGAGCCCGCGCACCGGCGCGTCGGCCACCAGCCGCACCGTCGCGCCGAGCACCAGCGCCAGCGTCCCCTCGCTGCCGACCAGCGCCCGGGCGACGTCGAAGCCGCGCTCGGGCAGCAGGTGCTCCAGCGAGTAGCCCGACACCTGCCGGCCGAAGCGGCCCAGCTCGGTGCGGATCGTCGCCAGCTCCCCGTCGACCAGGCGGCGGAGGTCGTCCAGCACAGCGGCAGAAGTCGCGACTTCTGCCCCCAGGGCGAGGCGCTGCCCGCCGCCGGTGAGGACGTCGAGCGCGACGACGTTGTCCGACGTCCGGCCGTAGCCCAGCGCGCGCGAGCCGCAGGCGTTGTTGCCGATCATCCCGCCGACGGTGCAGCGGTTGTGCGTGCTCGGGTCGGGCCCGAAGCGCAGCCCGTAGGGCTTCGCGGCCGCCTGCAGCGAGGCCTGCACGACACCGGGGTCGATCACCGCGGTGCGGGCCTCGGCGTCGATCCGGTGCACCCCGGTCAGGTGCCGGCTGGTGTCCAGGACGACGCCGGGGCCGACGGCGTTGCCGGCGATCGACGTCCCCGCCCCGCGCACGGTGAGCGGGACGCCGAGCTCCCGGCAGACCGACAGCGCCGCGACGATCTCGTCGGGGTGCCGCGGGCGGACCACCGCGCGGGGGAGCACCCGGTAGAGCGAGGCGTCGGAGGAGTACAGCGCGCGGGCCAGGCCGGAGTCGTCGACGTCGTCCAGCCCGGCCCGGCGCAGTGCCTCCAGGAGATCGGAGTCGGCAGCGCTCACCTGAGGAGACTAAGCGCCGCCACCCGGTCACCCCGTGGGCGGTTCGTCCTTGCCTTCCTCCTCGAGCCGGTCGGCCTCCTCCTTCGTCGTGTGCACCGCGCCGTCGGCGTGCTCGGGCGGCCCGTAGACGGTGTAGAGGATCAGCGGGTTCTGGCCGGTGTTGAGGAAGTTGTGCTTCTTCCCGGCCGGGACGACGACCAGGTCGCCCTGCGCGACGTTCTTCTCGCTGCCCGAGACGATCGCCTTCCCGGTCCCGCTGACGAACGTGAGGATCTGGTCGGTGTCCTCGTGGACCTCCTCGCCGATCTCCCCACCCGGCGGGATGGTCATGATCACCAGCTGGGTGTTCTGGCCGGTCCAGAGCACCCGGCGGAAGTCGGGGCTCTGCTCGGCCTCGGTCGCGATCGTGTAGTGGATGACGCTCGCCATCTTGCGGGGCTCCTCTCGTCGGGCGCTGTTGCGACCGGTCCTATCCCAAGATCACGACCGCTACGCATCGTGGTTTGACAATCCAACCGTCACTGCTACGGTGGCCTCGGTTCGTCGTCCGAACCGAGATGCCGTCGCAGGGGGAAGCCCATGGACTCCGTCGTCGCTCCCGAGCTCCGCCGCACCGGCGAGGCAGCCCCGGGGCGCACCCTCGCCGTCGTCGCGGCGAGCACCGTGCTCACCCTGGCCGCGTTCGTCACGCCGCTGGCGACGGGTGTGCGCACGGCGGCCGATCTGGGCACCGGCCCGGCCGGTCAGGCGTGGCTGCTCAGCGCGATGAGCGTCGGGCTGGCCGCGGCCCTGCTCGTGGCCGGCGTGGCCGCCGACGACCTGGGCCAGCGGCGGGTGTTCGCGAGCGGTCTCGTGCTGCTGGCCGCCGGCGCCGGGATCACCGCGGCCGCGGGCAGCACCGCCGTCTTCGTCGCCGGGCGGCTGGTGGAGGGGGTGGGCGGCGCCGCCGTGCTGGCCGCGACGCTCGGCCTCATCTCCCAGGCGTTCCCGGCCGGCCCGGAGCGGGCCCGCGCGGCGGCGCTGTGGGGCGCCAGCGTGGGCGCGGGCACCGGGATCGGCGGCATCGCCACCGTCGTCCTGGACCCCGGGTCGGGCTGGCGGACGACGCACGTGGTCACCGCGGGCCTGGCCGTCGTCGCCGCGGTCGTCGCCCGCCTGGTGCTACCCGCGTCCGGACCGCGCCGGCACCGCCGGGTGGACGTCGCCGGCACGGTGCTGCTGGTCGCCGCCCTCAGCTGCCTGCTCTCCGGGCTGGTCGAGACGCGCGCGCCGTCCGGCGGCGGGCTCGCGACCGTCGTCCTCGTGCTGTCGGGGGTCCTGCTGGTCGCCTTCGTCGTCGTCGAGGCGCGGGTGCGCGAGCCTCTGGTCGACCTGGCGCTGTTCCGGGTGCGCGGCTTCGTGGCCGCGAGCGTCGGCGCCCTGGTGACCGGCGCCGCGATCGTCGGGCTGATGTCCTACCTGCCCAGCGTGCTGCAGCGCGGGCTGGGAGAGAGCCTGCTGTCGGTCACCCTGCTCGTCCTGGTCTGGTCGGCGGTGTCGACCGCGACCGCGCTCGCGGTCCGCCGGCTGCCCGGCCTGGACGGGCGGGTGCTGCTCGCGCTCGGCCTGGCCCTCTCGGCGGCCGGGCTGGCCGCGCTCGCGGTCCTCGGCGCCGGGGCGAGCGGGATCCGCTTCCTGCCCGGGCTGCTGGTCCTCGGCGTGGGCTACGGCGCCGCCAACGCCGCGCTCGGCCGGGAGGCGGTGGCGCACGTCCCGCCCGCCCGCGCCGGCATGGGCAGCGGCGCCAACAACACCGCGCGCTACGTCGGCGCGGCGGTCGGCGTCACCGTGGTCGTGCTCGTCGTGGGCACCGGCACGCCCGAGCAGCTCGCCGGCGGCTGGAACGCCGCGGCGCTCGGGGCCGCCGCGGTCAGCGCCCTCGGCGCGCTGGTCGTCGCCGCGCTGCGCCCGGCGCGCCGGCTCAGCGGCGCTCGAGCAGACCGATGAGCACGGCCGAGGCGACCTCGGCGTCCTCGGTGAGCCGGTCGGCCTCGCCGCGCTCCACCCGGGCGAGCATGAGCTCGTTGATGCCGCCGACCGCGGCCAGCAGCAGCTCCCGGCTCAGCGGGCGGACCTCGTCGGGGTGCTCGGCGTGCAGCTCGGTGGCCGACTGGCCGAGCAGGTCGACGTAGCGGTCGACGACGTCGCGGCGCAGCGCCAGGGCGGAGGTGCCGGCGGCCTGCACCTCCACCAGCGCCGCCCAGGCCAGGGCGGGTCCGGCGGCGAGCACCTCCAGGTAGGCCTCGACCGCGGAGCGCACCCGCGCGCGCCACGGCAGCCCGGCCGCCCGAGCGGCGTCCTGCGCCTCGCGCACGGTCTCCAGGACGGCGTCGGTCGCCCGCGAGTACAGCTCGAGCAGGCACTGCTCCTTGTCGCGGAAGTGCGCGTAGACGACGGTCTTCGACACCTGCCCGACGCGGGCGATGTCCGACATGGTCGTGGCGCGGTAGCCCTTCTCCGCCATGCAGACGGCCAGCGCCCGCAGGATCCGCCCGCGGCGGTGCCCGTCGTCGACCGCGGGGTCGTCGACCGGCGCCAGCTCCTCCGGTAGCGGGGCCACCGGGGCGTCGGGAAGTGCGGGGACGAGACCGACCATCGCCGAGACTGTATCGGGCGCAACCGGATCGGGGCGCTTCGATCAACGGAACAGTGGGCATCGCAATCCGGTGACCATCTCTGTGCAGCCGCCGCGCGAGCGGGTCCCGGTGCGGACCATCCTCACCGTGATCGGGCTCGGGCTCGCCACCGCGCTGCTCATCTACCTCGTGCTGCAGACCCGGCAGGTGCTGACCTGGATCGTGGTCGGCGCGTTCTTCGCCATCGCGCTCGCGCCACTGGTCGGCTGGGCGCAGCGGCGGCTGCTCGGCGGCAAGCGACGCGCGCTGGCCACGTTCCTGGTCTTCCTCGTCGTCTTCCTGGTCCTGGCCGGACTCGTCACCGCGTTCGTCGTCCCGCTGGTCAACGAGGGCACGAAGCTCGCGGCCCAGCTCCCGCGCGACATCGCCGACGCCCGGGCCGGGCGCGGGCCCATCGGCGACCTGCTGCAGCGCTTCCACGTGCTGCAGTGGATCCAGGACAACCAGGACAAGATCAGCCACTTCGCCAGCGGCCTCACCGCGCCGGCCGCCGGCGTGCTCGCCGGCGTGGCCACCGCCCTCACCGGCACGGTCACCGTGCTCGTGCTGGCCTACCTGATGGTGCTCGAGGGGCCGCGGATCGTCGACGGCTTCACCAACCTGTTCGCCCCGACCACCGGCGAGCGGATCCGCCGGGTCGGCGCCGACTGCGCGCGGTCGGTGACCGGCTACATCTCCGGCAACCTGCTGATCAGCGTCATCTGCGGGGCGACCACCTGGATCGTGCTGCTGATCATGGGCGTGCCGTTCGCCGGGCTGATCGGGCTGTTCGTGGGGATCGTCGACCTCATGCCGCTGGTCGGCGCCACGATCGGCGGGGTGGTCGCGGTGCTCGCCGGCTTCATCCACTCGGTGCCGGCCGGCATCGTCGTCCTGGTCTGGTTCGTCCTCTACCAGCAGCTGGAGAACCACCTGCTGCAGCCGCTGGTGTTCAAGCGGACGGTGCAGCTCAACCCGCTGACGGTGATCATCGCGATCCTGATCGGCGTCGAGCTGCTCGGCGTGCTCGGCGCGCTGCTCGCGATCCCGGTGGCCAGCATGGTCCAGGTGGTCCTGCGCGACGTCTGGGACCACCGCCGCGGCCGGCCCAAGGAGGAGCCGACGGTCGGGGAGGAGCGCACGCCCGCCGACGACGTGGGCAACGTCACCGACGGTGAGGGAAGGGTCGGCGTCGGTCACGCGTCGTCCTAGGGGTGACGACGGTAGCCACCCCGATCCCCAGCCGCGCGCCCGCCCGCGCCTACGCCGTCTGGCTGATCGGGCTGTTCGCCTACGCCGTCGCGGTGTTCCACCGTGCCTCGCTCGGGGTGGCCGGGGTCGAGGCCCAGGAGCGCTTCTCCGCCGGGGCGTCGGCGCTGTCGCTGTTCCTCGTCCTGCAGCTCGGCGTCTACGCGGCGATGCAGATCCCGGTCGGGGTGGCCCTGGACCGGTACGGCTCGAAGGCGCTGGTCGTGGCCGGCGCGCTGGTCATGGCCGGCGGCCAGCTGACCCTCGCGGTGGCCACCGACGTGCCGACCGCCGTCGTCGCGCGCGTGCTCATCGGCGCCGGCGACGCGATGACCTTCATCAGCGTGCTGCGCGTGATCGGCCTGTGGTTCCCCGGCCGGACCGTCCCGCTGATCACCCAGCTCACCGGCATCCTCGGCCAGCTGGGGCAGATCGTCGCCGCCTACCCGCTGGTCAGCCTGCTGCACCACGCCGGCTGGAGCACCACGTTCCTCGGGGCGGCCGCGGTCGGCGTGCTCGCCGCCGTCCTCGTCCTCGCCGCGCTGCGCGACGCCCCGCCGGGCACCCTGCGGCCGGCGCCGCCGGGCCTGGCCCAGGTGCGCCGCAACCTCGCCGACACCTGGCGCGAGCCGGGCACCCGCATCGGGCTCTACACCCACCTGGTCACCCAGTTCTCCGGCACGGTGTTCGCGCTGCTGTGGGGCTATCCGTTCCTGGTCGTGGGGGAGGGGCTCTCACCGGCGACCGCCGCCGTGCTACTGACGCTGCTCGTGCTCGTCGGCATGGGAGTGGGCCCGCTGCTCGGCCGGCTGTGCGGGCACTGGCCGCTGCGCCGCTCCAACCTCGTCTTCACCGTGCTGCTCTCGACGGCGGCGATGTGGACCGTCGTCCTGCTCTGGCCGGGACGGGCGCCGCTGTGGCTGCTCGTGCTGCTGGTCGTCGTCCTGGGCACCAACGGACCCGGCTCGATGATCGGCTTCGACTTCGCCCGCACCGAGAACCCTGCCGAGCGGATGGGCAGCGCCAGCGGCGTGGTCAACGTCGGCGGCTTCGTCGCCTCGCTGTGCACGATCCTCGCGATCGGCGCGGTGCTCGACGTCCTGACCCCGGGCTCGTCGACCGCCTACGACCTGGGCGCGTTCCGCGCGGCCTTCGCCGTCCAGTACGTGTTCTGGGCGATCGGCCTGGTCGGCGTCGTCCGGCACCGGCGGCAGCTGCGCGCCCGGCTGGCCCGCGACGGCATCGTGCTGGCGCCGCTGCACGTCGCCGCCGCGGCCCGGCTGCGCGGGGGCTCGGCCTACCGCTGAACGGCCGCCCGCGAGCGGAAGTCGCCGCGGCCGGTGTCGGAGCGCCAGTCGGCGAACGACTCGCCGGTGACCTCCTCGAGGAGCGCGATGTCCTCCAGCAGCGGCTCGAGCACCTCCCGGCGCGCCTCGACCGGGAGGGCGGGGCGCGACGTCCGGCCGGCGTGCAGGGCGGCGAGCAGCGGTCGGCTGGCCAGCCGCCACACCTGCGGCGGGGCGAAGGCGCCGAGCGCCGCACCGGTGCGGGCCGCGCGGGCCAGCAGCTGGTAGCGGACGCCGTCGGGCACGTAGGGCTTCACGTTCTCCGGCGGGACGGCGTGCGCCTGCCCCTCGGCGACGCCGAGGAACGCGCAGACCCGGTCGAGGGTCTGCTGGGGGGAGTCGACCAGCTGGCGGTAGCGGAGCAGCAGCACCTGCTCGCGCGGGAAGTGCTCCAAGAGGTCCCGCAGCTGCTCGCCGTAGCGGCCCAGCCCCCGGTAGTGCCAGAACGGCGCCCAGCCGGAGGCGATGCGGTGCTCCTCGGCCCGCACGGCGGGAAGGAAGTCGGCCTCCGGTTCGAGCCCGTCGGCCCGCAGGTGCACCCAGTTGGAGACGGCGCGGTCGACGGGGTCACGGACGACGAGGACGATCCGCGCCTCGGGGATGTCGGCGGCGATCCGCCGGTGGGCGTCGCGGTCGTAGAGGTACAACGGCGTGCTCTCCCCGCTGGGGACGTCGGGCGGCGCCGCGGCGAACAAGGCCTGGTACCGGTCGCGCCGCCAGATCCACTCGCGGGCGCTGTGCGCATCGCCGGGCCCCCGCTGGTGCGCGCGGTCGGGCGGCCGGCCGCCGGTCAGGTAGAACTTCGGTTCCTTGACCGGCGAGAGGTAGAGGCCGGGGTGCGTGGCCAACGCGGCGTGCAGCGCCGTCGTCCCCGCCTTGGGGGCGCCGGCGATGAAGAACGTGGGCAGCCGCTCCGCCATGGCGATATTCCTACCAATCGGGTGCGGAAAGCGCGCGAGCGGCGGCACTACGCTGGCCGTACCGCCACCGCCGCCGGGGGAGCCCTTCCGTTGACCAGCCTGTCCCACCGTCCCGTCCTGCCGACGCCGGAGGGGCTGGCCGCCCGGACCGACCGCTTCTGGGACGACGCGGCGGTCGCGGTCGTCCCCGAGGACGCCCGCCCCGGCGGCTGGGCCGGTGGCCCCTCCGCGCTGCTCGTCGACGGCGTCTGGTGGCTGGCCTACCGGCTGCGTCGACCGGTCGGGGAGGGGCGCGGCTACGCCAACGTGATCGCCCGCTCCGACGACGGGGTGGGCTTCGAGCAGGTCGTGCGGATCCACCGCGACGAGTTCGCCGCCGAGTCGCTCGAACGGCCCGCCCTCGTGCACACCCCCGACGGGCGCTGGCGGCTCTACGTCAGCTGCGCCACGCCGGGCACCAAGCACTGGCGGGTGGACCTGCTGGAGGCGGACTCGATCGAGAGGCTCGCCGGCGCCCGGCCGCAGACGGTGCTGCCCGGGAGTGCCACCGCGGCGTGGAAGGACCCGGTGGTCCGCTGGTCCGGTGGCAGATGGCACCTCTGGGCCTCGGTGCACCCGCTCGACGACCCCGACGCGACCGATCGGATGACCACCGAGCACGCGACCAGCGACGACGGGCGGGCGTGGACCCACGACGGGACGGCGCTGGCGGGCACCCCCGGCACCTGGGACGCCCGCGGCGTGCGGTTCACCACCGTGCTGCCCGGCCCCGACGGCGTCGACGACCCGGCGACCTGGGCGCTGTACGACGGGCGGGCGTCAGCGGAGGAGAACTGGGAGGAGCGCACCGGCCTGGCCCGGATGACCGGCTCCGGCTTCACCGCCGCTCCCGACGGGCCGCTGCTGCAGAGCCCGCACGCTCCGCACGGCCTGCGCTACGCCGACGCCGTCGCGCTGCCCGACGGCACCACCCGCTGGTTCTACGAGGCCACGCGTCCCGACGGGGCGCACGAGCTGCGCACGGTGCTGCTGCCCTCCTGACGGCAGGCGGCCGGGTCGGCTCGGGCGCACACTCCGCCCATGAGCTGGGTCAGCCGAGCCGCAGCAGCCGGCCTCTCCGCCGTGGCGGCCGTCGCCGCCCGGGACCTCCTGCAGCGCGAGCACACGCTGCTGCGCAACTTCCCGGTGCTCGGGCACGCGCGCTACCTGATCGAGGCGGTCGGCCCCGAACTGCGCCAGTACCTCGTCGCGGGCAACAACGAGGAACGGCCCTTCACCCGCGACCAGCGCCGCTGGGTCTACGCCTCGGCGAAGAAGCAGAACAACTACTTCGGCTTCGGCACCGACAACGACCTCGAGTACACCGCCGGGTACCCGGTGATCAACCACCGCACGTTCGGCCGGGCGGTGCCGACCACCAACGTGCACGCCGGCAGCGAGGTCCGGCTGCCCTGCGCCAAGGTCCTGGGCGCGGCCCGCGGGCGGCCGCAGACCTTCCGGCCCTCCTCGGTGGTCAACGTCTCCGCGATGAGCTTCGGCTCGCTGTCCGGGCGTGCGGTCGAGGCCCTCAACCGCGGCGCCGCGCTGGCCGGCTGCCTGCACAACACGGGAGAGGGCGGGGTGTCGGTGCACCACCGGCACGGCGGTGAGCTGGTCTACCAGATCGGGACGGCCTACTTCGGCTGCCGCGACGAGCACGGCCGCTTCGACCTGGCCCGGCTCAAGGACCTGGTCGCCTCCGCGCCGGTCCGGGCGATCGAGATCAAGCTCAGCCAGGGCGCCAAGCCCGGCCTCGGCGGCGTGCTGCCCGCGGCCAAGGTGTCGGCCGAGATCGCCGCGGCCCGCGGTGTGCCGGAGGGCGTGGACTGCATCAGCCCGTCGCGGCACGCGGAGTTCTCCGACCCCGACAGCCTGCTCGACTGGGTGGAGCTGCTCGCCGCCGAGACCGGGCTGCCGGTCGGCATCAAGTCCGCGGTCGGCGACATGGGCTTCTGGCACGAGCTCACCGACCTGATGACGGCGACCGGCCGCGGCGTCGACTTCGTGACGATCGACGGCGGTGAGGGCGGCACCGGCGCGGCGCCGCTGATCTTCACCGACTCGGTGTCGCTGCCGTTCCAGCTCGGCTTCGCCCGCGTCTACTCCGTGTTCGCCCGCGCCGGGCTGCACGAGCAGGTCGTGTTCGTCGGCGGGGGCAAGCTGGGCCTGCCGGACAACGCGGTCGTCGCCTTCGCGCTGGGCTGCGACCTGGTCAACGTCGCCCGCGAGGCCATGCTCGCGATCGGCTGCATCCAGGCGCAGAAGTGCCACACCGACACCTGCCCGACCGGTGTGGCCACGCAGAACGCCTGGCTGGCGCACGGGCTGGACCCGGCGCTGAAGTCGGTGCGCGCGGCCGCCTACATCGCGACCCTGCGCCGCGACCTGCTCAAGGTCGCCGAGGCGTGCGGCGTGGAGCACCCCGGGCTGATCGACACCTCGGCGGTGGAGGTGCTGACCGGCCGGACGGCGTCGCGGCCGCTGCGGGAGGTCTACGACTACGAGCCGGAGTGGGGGCTGCCGTCGGCCGCGGACCGGGTGGAGATCGTCCGGCTCATGACCGCGGAAGCACCGCAGGGCGGCAGCGCTCCGCCGTCCCCCACCGCCGTCGGTTAGTTGCCGCGGAGCAGCTCCTCGAACGACGGGGTGCCGCCGAAGGGGCCCTGCAGCGCGTCGGCCGGCGGCGCGGTCGGCAGCCCCGCGACCAGGTCGGCCAGCTCACCCGCCGCGCGGCGGATCCGCTCGTTCAGCGCGCGGCTGACGCCGTCCCCGCCGGCCCAGTCCTCCGACGCGGCGAACACCGCGGTCGGCGCGACCGCCGCTCGCAGGTAGGCGAACAGCGGCCGCATCGCGAACTCCAGCGCCAGCGAGTGGCGTGCGGTACCGGCGGTAGCAGCCAACAAGCTCGGCTTGGAAGTCAGCGCGTCCTGGTCCAGGACGTCGAAGAAGGTCTTGAACAGGCCGCTGTAGCTGGCGGAGAAGATCGGCGTGACGGCGATCAGGCCGTCGGCGCCGGTCACCGTCTCGATCGCGGCCCGCAGCGACGTGTTCGGGAAGCCGGTGACCAGGTTGTCGGCCAGGTCGCGGGCGTGCTCGCGCAGCTCGACGACCTCGACGGTGGAGGTGATCCCGCGCTCGCGCAGGGCCTCCACGGTGGCCGTGGTCAGCCGGTCGGCCAGCAGCCGGGTGGACGACGGGACCGACAAGCCCGCGCTGACGACGGCGAGGGTGCGGGTCGTCATCGGGCCTCCACCTCCTCGGCCTCCTCGCGCGCCTGACCGGTCACGTCGTCGCCGCCGGCGTAGACGGTGGCGTCCTTCGCCCCGCCCGCGGCCGCGACCAGCGAGGCATGGGTCGGCGCGTCGGGGACGTGGGCCGGCTTGAGCGCCGCGAACTCCTTGCGCAGCACCGGCACGACCTCCTCGCCGAGCAGGTCGAGCTGCTCGAGGACGGTCTTCAGCGGCAGCCCCGCGTGGTCGACGAGGAACAGCTGCCGCTGGTAGTCACCGACGTAGTCGCGGAAGCCGAGCGTGCGCTCGATGACCTGCTGCGGGCTGCCCACGGTCAGCGGCGTCTCGGTCGAGAACTCCTCGAGCGACGGGCCGTGGCCGTACACCGGGGCGTTGTCGAAGTAGGGCCGGAACTCGTTCACCGCGTCCTGGCTGTTCCTGCGCATGAACACCTGCCCGCCCAGCCCGACGATCGCCTGGTCGGCGGCGCCGTGGCCGTAGTGCTCGAACCGGCGGCGGTAGAACTCGACCATCCGCTGGGTGTGCTCCGGCGGCCAGAAGATGTGGTTGTGGAAGAACCCGTCGCCGTAGTACGCGGCCTGCTCGGCGATCTGCGGCGAGCGGATCGAGCCGTGCCAGACGAAGGGCGGGACGCCGTCCAGCGGGCGCGGGGTGGAGGTGAAGCCCTGCAGGGGCGTGCGGTACTTCCCGGACCAGTCGACGACGTCCTCGCGCCAGAGCCGGCGCAGCAGGGCGTAGTTCTCGACGGCCAGCTCGATGCCGTTGCGGATGTCCTGGCCGAACCACGGGTAGACCGGGCCGGTGTTGCCGCGGCCCATCATCAGGTCCACCCGGCCGTCGGAGAGGTGCTGCAGCATCGCGTAGTCCTCGGCGATCTTCACCGGGTCGTTGGTGGTGATCAGCGTGGTCGCGGTCGACAGCTGCAGCGTCGTCGTCTGCGCGGCGATGTGCGCCAGGGTCGTCGTGGGGGAGGACGAGAAGAACGGCGGGTTGTGGTGCTCGCCGAGGGCGAAGACGTCCAGCCCGACCTCCTCGGCCTTCGTGGCGATCGCGAGGACCGCCTTGATCCGCTCGCCCTCGGTGGGCGTGCGACCGGTGGTCGGGTCAGTGGTGATGTCGCTGACCGAGAAGATGCCGAACTGCATGACCGTCTCCGTTGCTAGTTGAGAGTGCAACTATCTTCGCACGGCACAACGCGGCGACCGCTGCTCGTATGCCCGGCGGTCCTCGCGGCCACGGATCAGTGCCGCCGGCCGAAGCGGAAGTACGTCAGCGGACCCACGACGTTCACCGCGATGACCAGGGCCCACAGCGGCTTCGGGCCGTTCACCTGCCGCGCCGGGCGCCGGGCCAGGTCGGTCCAGGCGGCGGCCGCGAGCGAGACCTGCACCGCTCCGAGCGCCACGACCCCGGCCCGCTGTCCCGGCGATGCCATGTCCCCTCCCGGTCCGGTCGTGACCTGTTCGTGACGTTGTGAGCGCCCTATGACCACGCCCCGTGATCAGCCCTGCACCGGGCGGGTAGCTACGCCGGGGGCGCCGCCGACGCGCCGGTCCGGTCGCGCGACCGTCCGGGCGTGTCTGCCAGTGTCCAGGAAGAAGAGACGGATCGGTCCCTCAGGAGGCGGTTGCCGCATGTTCCGACGTACCGAGGTGGCCCCCGACGGTTCCGGCCGCGAGCAGGGCAGCACCCTGCACGCCGGCGCCACCGCGGCGGGGAACTTCGTCGTCGACCCGGAGATGCCCAACCTCTCCGGCGACCTCGACGCCCTGCTCACCACCGCCCCGGTGTTCCGGTCGGCGGTGCGCGGCTACGACCGCCTGCAGGTCGACAACTACGTCTCGTGGGCCGAGGCGGAGCTGCGGGCGGCCCGGCGGGAGACCGACGACCTGGTCGAGCGCTACGGCCGCGCCTGCGCGGAGCTGGAGATCTCCCGGCGGCTGCTGGCCCGCTCGCCCGAGGGCCAGGAGATGACCGTCATCTCCGAGCGGATGGGCCGGATGCTCCGGATGGCCGCCGACGAGGCGGCCGCGCTCACCGCCGGTGGGCAGGCCGAGGCCGACCAGGTCCTCGCCGACGCCCGCACCGAGGCCGACGCGCGGCTGCGCAAGGCGCACGAGATCAAGCAGATGGCCGTGGAGGCCAGCGACCGCATGCGGGAGGAGGCGCGCCTGCTGCGGGCCGAGGCCACCGCCGAGGTCGACCGCGCCAAGGCCGAGGCGGCGCAGATCCTGCGCGAGGCCAAGGCGGAGCGCGACCGGCTCGCCCTCGAGGCCGCCGACAAGCGGTCGAAGGCCGAGGCGGAGCTGGCGAGGTGGCTGGCCGACACCCGGGCCGGCGCACGCCGCGAGCAGGAGGAGACCGCCGCTGCCGCCGAGGCCGCGCTGGCCGAGGTCCGCGGGGAGCTCGAGGACCTGCACCGCCGCCGCGACCGGGCGTGCGAGTCGCTGCTGCGGCTCAACGAGCAGATCGGGGTGGCACTGGAGACCGTCGCCGACGTCGGCGGCCTCGCCGCCGCGGCTCCGGGGCAGCCCGCCGGGGTCTGACCTCCTACCCCCAGGTCGTCCCACCCCGGCCGTCGGGCACCGGGGCGGGGCGCACGACGGCCGGCGTCGGCGCTGGTGCCGGTGCCGGCTGGCGAGGGACGGCGGGCGCGTCCGGATGGCTGCTGTTCTCGACGACGGCCCGGCGCGGCCGCCGCGCGGTGGGCTCGGCCGGGGCCGCACGGCCCACCCGGAGCAGCATCTGCGGGACGAACGGATCCGTCAGCTCGCCCAGCCGCGCGCGGGTCTCCGGGACCTCCAACGACTGGGTGAGCGGGCCGGCCACCCAGTCCCGCCGGGTCAGCTCCAGCAGCAACCGCTGCAGCGCCTCGCCCGCCCGGAGCCAGGCGAGGACGTCGTCCTGGGCGGTGGCGAGCAGGAGCAGCGTCTGGTCGACGCCCGACCCGGTCTGCTTGGGGAGACCCCCGGTACCCCGCAGGTCGAAGTCCCGCACCGGGACGGCGTCCGTGCGCGGACCCGCTGTGCGCGGAACCGAGCTCGCAGGCACGCCGTCGCCCTGCGCGGGGGACTGGCCGGTCCACCGGCGCAGTTCGTCGCGGTAGTCCGGATCGGCGTTCTGCAGCAGGTCGGCCAGCCGGGTGAGCTCTCCGACGAGGACGCGCTGCTGGGCGGCGCGGACCGGTACGAGCACGGCGTCCTCGGCCGCGACCGCGGCGGCGAGCTCCTCGAGGTCCTCGGCGGGCACGGTCTCCGGGCCGAACGGGTGCCGGTTCGTGTGCCGCCGCGCGGTCACCCGGTCCAGCGGGGCCAGCGCGGGGTCAGGCGCACCGGAGCCCTGCTCCACGGTGGCCAGCAGATCGGGGTCGTCCGGGTCGGGGAGCCGGCGCACCTCCGGGGCGAGCCGCGAGGCGGCCAGCGAGGCCCGGACGCCGAACAGGGCCGCACCCACGCTCATGACCAGCTCCCGCCCCTCGGGATCCAGGACGGCGAGCTGCCGGGAGCGGTCCGCCCGCACCTCCAGCCGGTCGGGGAAGAGCGCGAAGACCCACGGCTGGGTGTTGTGCACCGACGGGGCGAGCCGGCCGTGGTCGGCCGCGACCTCGAGGGCCTCGCGCCAGGCCTCGGGAGACCCGATGGGGTGCGGGTGGGGAGTGGGTGCGCGCACCGGCCTCACCTCTCCAGGTCGTCGGTCCGCCGGGCACCCAGCCTCGCCGTCCCGGCTGCCGGGCGACTGCTGGAAGAGGTCCCGAAACGCCCGTCGAACGTCCGTGCCCCGCGGGTCGTTGGTCACCCCGCCGGCGAGTGGACGCTCCAGGCCGTGGTCACGAGGACGTCGTTCCACATGTCGAGGATCCGGTCGAGCCGCGCCCGGCACTCGTCCACCCGCTGCCGGGATGCCGGGGAGTCGTCGGCCAGGAAGGCCCGCCGCGCATCGGCGAGCTCCAGTCGGGCCAGGTCGAACTCCAGCTGGATGCCGTCCTCGAGACTCTCGGGATCGCCGTCCACGGTGCACCTCCGCTACAGGTGGCTCTCCGCGATCCTCCCGCTCTCGCGGTGCGCCTCCCAAGGGGTTTGCGCGGCCGGGCCGAGGAGAGCCGCCAGGTCCCGGCGCAGCCCCCCGGCCAGGACGTCGAGATCGGCCACCGCCTCCCGGTCGACGGTGAGCATGATCCCGAGCCGCCCCGCGTAGGACAGCGCACCGATCCCGACGGGCACGGTGCCGACCAGGTTGAGCAGCGGGAACACCTCGAGCACCCGTGCGCCGGCGAGGAACACGGGCTCCGTCGGCCCCGGTACGTCCGCGGTCTCCACGTTCACCGGCCGGCGGGCCATGAGCTTCAGCAGGACCAGCGAGACCAGCCGCCCGTGGAAGAGCGTCGCGAGCGAGGGGCGGCGGCGCGCCTTGCGACGGGTGGTCTCCGCCGCGATCGCCTCGAGCCGGGCGACAGGGTCCGCCGTCCCGACCGGCAGGGGCACGACCATCTGGCCGATCAGGTTCCCGCGCGCCCGCGCACGCGAGCCCCGCGGCCGCAGCGTGACCGGCACGAAGACGCGTACGACCAGGTCGTCGGAGAGCTCGCCCCGGGCGGCGAGCAGTGCCCGGAGCCCGCCCGCGGTGACGGTCAGGAGGACGTCGTCGACCGTCGCGCCGTGCGCTGCCGCGAGCGCCGTGACCTCGGGCATGTCGGCCCGGGCCAGCGCCAGGCGGCGTTCGGCGCCGACCACCCGGTTCAGGGTCGTGGTCCGCGCGCCGTCGTCGGCCAGCAGCTCCTGGAGCTCGCCCCGGACGGTCCCGAGGGTGCCGAGGGCGGCGCGCGGGTGCCCGAGCGCAGAGCCGGCCCGCCGGATCCGTGAGCGCAGGTCGTCGATCAGCAGCTCCCGTGCGCTCGGCGCCGGCGCGGGTGTCCAGGGCGGAATCGTCTCCCGCGCGCCGGGGGCGTCGAGCAGCGCGCCCATCGTGGCGACCCCCGCGATGCCGTCCGCGACGACGTGGTGCAGCCGGACGAACAGACCCACGCGCCGGTCCGGCAGGCCCGGGAGCACCCACATCTCCCACAGCGGCCGGGCGCGGTCCAGGCGCCGCCGGCGCAGGGCCGCCACGCACTCCAGCAGCTCGGACTCGTCCGGGTGCGCCGGCAGCGGCGCGACGCGCACGTGGGCGTCGATGTCGAACCGCGGGTCGTCCACCCACAGCGGCCGCCCCAGCCCTCGTCGCGGCGTGACCAGGAGCTGCCGGAACCGGGGAACCAGGTGGAGCCGACCGGCGATCACCCGGCGGAGGTCGTCGATGCGCACCGCCCCCGACCCGTCGAGCAGGTCCGCGCCGTCGAGCACGAGGAGAGCGCCGATGTCCTGCGGCCAGACCCGGTCCGGCCACAGGACGAGGCGGTCCTCCGCCGTCAGCCGCTGCACCGCCGGATCCGTCGCCCTCACCCCGCTCGCGGCCGGGGGAGCCCCCCGTCCGCCGGGACGACCTCGGGCCGGTCCGGAACGGCCGCCGCTGCGCGGCGTCCGGCGCGGCGTTCGGCGCGCAGCAGGAGCACCAGCGCCGGGAGCACGAGGACGACGTAGACCGCCTCGAACCACCCGAACAGCCACAGCAGCGCGTGGAAGGCGATCGCGGCGGCGTAGCCGAACTGCGTGCGGCGCCCGCCGCTGAGGACCAGCACGCCGACCGTCGCCTCGAACAGCACCAGCAGCCCGATCAGGACGACGTGGTGGGCCGGGACGACCGCCTCCCAGGCGTCGGTCACCCAGCCGAAGGGCGACGGGTCGGCGAAGCCGCTGTAGTCGTTGCCGAGCAGCAGCTGCACGAGGTTGAAGACGGCGCCGCCGACGAGCATGAGCACCCCCACGGCGACCCGGCCGACGACCATGGCCCGGCGGCTGCGGCCGGCGAGCACGGCGGAGACCAGCGCGACGAGGAAGCACGCCGACCACAGGACCGGCCCGATCACCGTGAACACGCACCGATCCCAGCCGCGACCGGGCAGGCGGAGGAGAGCCCAACGCCCCGTGTGACGAGGGCCGCTCGCCTCCTGTGCCTGCCGCGCGCCGGCGCCACCGTGGGGCGTGCCCGAGATGGATGCTCGTGAGCTGTCCGCCGCGGTCGCCGGGATCCTCGGCCGCCACCCGGCCGTGGGGCTGGCGCTGGGCGTCGTCCGCGGCGGCACCCTGGACTTCTTCGTCGGCCACGGTCTCGCCGATGACGTGACCGGCCGGCCGGTCACGGAGGACACGGTCTTCCGGGTCGCCTCGATCACCAAGACCTTCACCGCGATCGCCGTCCTGCAGCTGGTGGAGCAGGGCCTGGTCGACCTCGACGAGCCGGCCAACGCCTACCTGCGGACCGTCCAGCTGGTGCACAAGGGGGAGGCCCGACGGCCGGCCACGGTCCGGCACCTGCTCACCCACACCGCCGGCATCGGCGAGGAGGTGACCCGCTCGGCGATGTTCCGCCGGGACTTCGGCGAGAGCGTCCCGGCCGGGCAGCCGGTGCCGGCCCTCGCGGAGTTCTACCGGGGCCGGGTGCGGCTGGCCGCCGAGCCGGGCACGCGGTTCCGCTACGGCAACCACAGCCCCGCGCTCCTCGGCCAGCTCGTCGAGGACGTGAGCCGCGAGCCGCTCGGCCGCTACCTGCGCGAGCAGGTGTTCCGGCCGCTGGGGATGACCGACACCGACCTCGACCCTCCGGCCCAGGTGCGGGCGCGGCTGGCCACCGGGTACCGGCTGGGCCGGCGCGGCGCCCGGGCGGTGCCGCTGCGCGAGTTCGTGACGGCCGGTGCCGCGAGCGCCTACTCCACTCCCCGGGACATGGCCCGGTACGTCGCGGCGCTGCTCGGCGGGGGCACCAACGAGCACGGCACGGCGCTCAAGCCCGACGGCGTCGCCGAGATGTTCGCCCCCCAGTACCGGCCGGACCCGCGCATCCCGGGGATGGGCCTCGCCTTCTTCCGCGGCGAGGCCGGCGGTCGTCCCGTCGTGGAGCACCAGGGAGTGATGCCGGGGTTCGACTCGCAGGTCTTCCTCGCGCCCGACGACGCCGTGGGCATCGTGGCCTTCACCAACGGCACGCGGCAGGGTGGCTTCTGGCTCCCGAGCGAGACGGGGCGGTTGCTCGACGACCTGCTCGGCGTCCCGCACGCCGGCATCCGCGGCGACGTGCCGCACCACCCCGAGATCTGGGCCGATCTCCGTGGCCTGTACGTCCTGCCCGGTCCGCTGTCCGACGTGCGGATCCGGGGGGCGTTCGGCGCGGGGTTCGACGTCGTCGTCCGGAAGGGCCGGCCGCACCTGCGGATGCTGAGCCCGGCCGGGGCAGCCGTCGGCGCCCTCCCGCTGCACCCCGACGACCCGGCCGACCCGTACGCCTTCCGGGTCGACCTGATGCGGGACGGACTGGTGACCGTGAGGGTCGTCTTCAGCCAGGACGGGCTGGGCCGGACGACGGCGATGCACCTGGACCTGATGCCGATCACGGCCGTCAAGCGGTCCGCCGGCTGAGGCGGCTGCCGGAGTGGACAACGCGGTGCTCCCGGCCGCGCCCGTCGAGGCGCGCAGGGCCGGCGAACCGCCCGGCCCTCTCTGGCGGCGCTGGCTGGTCGCGGCCACGCTGGGGGAGACGCTGGGGTTCCTGGTCCCGGTCCTGGTCTCCGTCCTCGGGGGCGACGGGCTGCCGGAGGGGCCGCGGTTGCTCGCCTTCGCCGTGGCCGGTGCGGGCGAGGGGGCGGTGCTCGGCATCGCCCAGAGCCGGGTCCTCGGCGGCGTGCTGCCGGGTTTCCCGGCCCGCTCGTGGACCGCGCGCACCGCCCTCGCCGCCGCTCTGGCCTGGGTGCTCGGCATGACGCCGAGCGCGGCCGGGGACGGCTGGCAGGACTGGCCGGTCCCCGTGCAGGTGGGCCTCGCCGTGGCCGGCGGGCTGACCCTGCTGCTCAGCATCGGCGTCGCCCAGTGGACCGTGCTCCGGTCCCTCGTCCCGGGAGCCGCGCGCTGGATCGGCTGGACGGCGCTGGCCTGGCTCGCGGGCCTCGCCGTCTTCACGGCGGTGGCCACGCCGCTCTGGCAGCCGGGTCAGGCGGCCTGGCTGATCGCGGCGATCGGCGCGCTGGCCGGGTGCCTGATGGCGCTGACCATGGCGGCGGTCACCGGCTGGGGGCTGCTGCGGGTGCTGGCCGGCCGGCCCGCGCCGGTGGCCGACGCCGGGCTCCCGGTCCGGGCCGTCGCCGAGCGGGAGACGCCGCCGTCGGGGCTGACCGGGGCCGAGGTCGCCGACCGCGTCGCGCGAGGCCTGTCGAACGCCTCGAGCGTGCGGACCAGCCGGTCGCTCGGCCAGATCGTCCGCGCCAACGTGTTCACGTTCTTCAACGGCCTGCTGGCCGTGCTGTGCGTGGTCGCGCTGGCAGCCGGCCCGTGGCAGAACGCCCTGTTCGGCGGGGTCGTGGTGGCCAACGCCGGGATCGGGATCGTCCAGGAGCTGCGGGCCAAGCGCACCCTGGACCGGCTGGCGGTGCTCACCGCGCCGCGCGTGCGCGTCCTGCGGGACGGCGCGGAGGCCGAGGTGGCGGTGGCCGACGTCGTCCTCGGCGACCTGCTCGACCTGCGGGCGGGCGACCAGGTCCCGGCCGACGGTGCGGTCCGCACGTCCGGGGGCCTCGCGGTCGACGAGTCCCTGCTGACGGGCGAGGCCGAGGCCGTCGCCAAGGCCCCCGGGGATCCGGTGCTGTCCGGCTCGATCGTCGTGTCCGGCGCCGGCCGCGTGCAGACCACGGCAGTCGGGGACGACGCGTACGCCGCCCGGCTGGCGAGCGAGGCCCGCCGCTTCACGATGACCTACTCGGAGCTGGTGGCCGGCACGAACCGGCTGCTGCGCTGGATCGCCGTCGTCCTGGTCGTCGTCGGGCCGCTCGTGCTCTGGAGCCAGTTCCGCAGCACCGAGAACGAGAGCTGGCGCGAGGCCGTCACCGGCACCGTGGCCGCGCTCGTCGGCATGGTCCCCGAGGGGCTGGTGCTGCTCACCACGCTCGCCTTCGGCGTGGCCGCGCTCACGCTGGCGCGGCGGCGGACGCTGGTCCAGGAACTGCCGGCTGTGGAAGCGCTGGCGCGGGTCGACGTCGTGTGCCTGGACAAGACCGGCACGCTCACCCACGGCGACGTCCGCTTCGACGACTGGGTGCCGCTCGACCCCCGCTGCGAGCCCGCGGCGCGTGCGGCGCTCGGGGCGCTGGTCGCCGCCGACCGCGCGAACGCGACGGCCGCCGCCCTCGCCGGCGAGTTCCCCCCGCCGTCCGGGCCACCGGGGACGGTGGTCCCGTTCTCGTCGGCCCGGAAGTGGTCGGCCGTGCAGACCGGCGACGGCGCCACCTGGGTGCTCGGGGCTCCCGAGATGGTGCTCCCCGACGCCGCAGCCCGCGGGCGGGCGGACGCGCTGGCCGCGGAGGGGCGCCGGGTGCTCCTGCTGGCCCGCTCGCCGCACCCGCCCGGGACCGGCGACGGCGACGCGCACCTGCCGACCGGCCTGACGGCGGTCGCGCTCGTCGTGCTGGCCGAGCGGATCCGGGAGGACGCCAGGGAGGTGCTCGGGTACTTCACCGCGCAGGGCGTCGCGCTCAAGGTCCTCTCCGGGGACAACCCCCGCACCGTGGGCGCGGTCGCCGCTGCGGTCGGCGTCCCCGGGGTGTCGGGGGCCGCCGACGCCGTCGACGCGCGGACCCTCCCGGAGGACGACGGCGCGCTCGCCGCCGCGATGGAGCGGGGGAGCGTCTTCGGCCGGGTCACGCCGTACCAGAAGCGCGCGATGGTGCGAGCCCTGCAGCGCTCGGGGCACGTGGTGGCCATGACCGGCGACGGCGTCAACGACGCCCTCGCCCTCAAGGACGCCGACATCGGCGTGGCCATGGGCACCGGGGCGCCGGCGACCCGCGCCGTGGCCCAGCTGGTGCTGCTCGACGGGCGGTTCGCCCACCTGCCCGACGCCGTCGCCGAGGGCCGGCGGGTCATCGCGAACATCGAGCGCGCGGCCAACCTGTTCCTGACCAAGAACGTCTACTCGCTGGTGCTGGCGCTGGTCACCGTGGTCACGGCCGTCGCCTATCCGCTGGCACCGGTGCAGCTGACGCTCATCTCCGCGGTCACCATCGGCGTCCCCGGCTTCGTCCTGGCGCTGGGCCCGAACCGGCGCCGCTACCTGCCCGGCTTCCTCGCCCGGGTGCTGCGCTTCTCCCTGCCGGTCGGCCTGATCACCGGGATCGCGGCCTACACCGCGTACGCGGTCACGCGCTGGGCCGACCCGGGGGCCGGCGTGAGCGGTGCGCGGACGACGGCCACCCTGGTCGTCCTCGTCGTCGCCTTGTGGACCCTCGGCATCCTGGCCCGGCCGCTCACCGCCTGGAAGGCGGCCCTGATCTGCGCCATGGTGGGCGTCGTCGTCCTGGTCCTGGCCGTGCCGGCACTGGCGGAGGGGGTGCTCCTGCTGCGTCTGTCGCCCGCGGTGCTCGCGCTGGCCGCCGCCGTCGGGGCGCCGGCCGCGGCGCTCGTCGAGCTGGCGACCCGGCTCTCGGGACGCCCGGCGTGAGGCTGCTGGTCGTCAACGCCGGCTCGAGCAGCCTCAAGCTGTCGGTCCTGGAGGACGACGGGAGAACGGGCGCCGAGCGCACGCTGCAGCCGTGGCAGGGGGCGGACGAGCCCGCGCCCCTGGCGGACTTCCTCGCCGGCTGCGGCTCCGTCGACGCCGTCGGGCACCGCGTGGTGCACGGAGGTCCGCGGTGCGACGGCCCGGCGGTCGTCGACGAGGACCTGGTCGCCTACCTGGGCTCGATCAGCCACCTCGCGCCGCTGCACAACCCGCGCGCGCTCGCCGGGATCGCGGCGACGAGCGCCCTGCTGCCCGGCGTGCCGCAGGTCGGCTGCTTCGACACCACCTTCCACGCGACGCTGCCGCCGGCAGCCCGGACGTACGCGGTGCCGCGGGAGTGGAACGCCCGGTGGGGGCTGCGGCGCTTCGGTTTCCACGGGCTGTCGCACGCCTGGGCGGTGCGTCGTGGCGCCGAGCTCGTCGGCCGACCTCCGGAGAGCCTGCGGATCGTCTCCTGCCACCTCGGCGCGGGCGCCTCGCTGGCCGCCGTCCGGAACGGCCGGTCGGTCGACACCACCATGGGGTTCACACCGCTGGCCGGCCTGGTGATGAACACCCGGCCGGGCACGCTCGACCCCGGTCTCCTGCTGTGGCTGCTCGAGCAGGGCGGCCTGCCCCGCACCGAGCTGGCCGACGTGCTCGAGCACGGCGCCGGGCTGAAGGGGCTCTCCGGGACGTCGGGCGACCTGCGCGAGGTGCTCGCCGGGAGGGCGGCCGGGAACCCGGACTGCGCGCTGGCGTTCGACGTGTACGTCCACCGGCTCGTGCGGGAGATCGCCGCGATGACCGCGGCCACCGGCGGGCTGGACCTGCTCGTGCTCACCGGCGGCGTGGGCGAGCACGCGGCCGTGCTGCGGGCCTCCGCCGCGCACGGACTCGCCCACCTCGGGGTGGCGCTGGACGACGAGCGCAACCAGGCGACCACGGGGGACGCCGACATCAGCGCTCCCGGGGCGGTCGTGCGCACGGTCGTCGTCACCGCCCGGGAGGACCTGGAGATCCGCCGTCAGGTGCTGGGTCTGCTCAGCTGACCGACCAGGTCCAGTCGCGGACGTCGGGCAGGTCCTCCAGCGCCTCGACCACGTACGCCCGGTGCCGCGCCAGCTGCTCCCGGCAGAGCCGGGCGAGGCGGTCGCCGCCTTCCGGGACCCGCCGCGAGCGCCTCAGCGCCTCCAGGACGAGGTCGTAGCGGCTCATCCGGTTGAGCACGACCATGTCGAACGGCGTCGTCGTCGTCCCGTGCTCGGTGAAGCCGCGCACGTGGAAGCGGTCGACGTCCGGCCGGCCGTGCAGCAGCGGGTGGATCGCCCGCGGGTGCCCGTGGAAGGCGAAGACGACGTCGGCGGTGTCGGTGAACAGGTCGTGGAAGCGCGACTCGGTGAACGCCGCGGGGTGCTCGCCGGGCGGCAGCAGGCCCATGAGGTCGACGACGTCCACGACCCGCAGCCGCAGGTGCGGCACGTACTGCCGCAGCAGCTGCGCGGCGGCCAGGACCTCCAGGGTCGGCACGTCGCCGGCCGCGGCGAGGACGACGTCGGGCAGGTCGGCGCGGGAGCGGTCGGGGTCCTCGGTGCCGGCCCACTCCCAGACGCAGCCGCCGCCGGAGACGAGCGTCCGCGCAGCCTCGAGGTCCAGGTACTGCAGGTGCCGCTGCTTGTCGACGACGATCAGGTTGAGCTGCCCGCGGCTGCGCAGGCACTGCTCGGCGACCACCAGCGTGCTGTTGGCGTCCGGGGGGAACCAGATGCGCGTCACGTCCGGCGCGAGCGGCGCCACGGTGTCGATCAGCCCGGGACCCTGGTGGGAGAACCCGTTGTGGTCGTTGCGCCAGGTCGTGCTGGTCAGCAGCACGTTGAGCGACGGGACCGGCGTGCGGCCCGGGTGGTTGCGGGCGGTCTGCAGCCACTTGGCGTGCTGCACGATCATCGACGCGCTCACCATGGCGAACGCCTCGTAGGTGGCGAACAGGCCGTGCCGGCCGGTGAGCGTGTAGCCCTCGAGCCAGCCCTCGCACAGGTGCTCGCTGAGCACCTCCATCACCCGGCCGTCCGGCCCGAGGGAGTCGTCGCCCGGCAGCACCGGCAGCTGCCAGCAGCGGTCGGTCACCTCGAAGACGGCGCCGAGCCGGTTGCTGTTGGTCTCGTCGGGGGAGAACAGCCGGAAGTCCCCGCCGCCGTCGGGCCGGCCGGTGCGCAGGAGCACGTCCCGCAGCAGCTCGCCGAGCGGCCGGGTGGTCTCGTGCCGGACCACACCCGGGCCGGGCACGTCGATCGCGTAGTCCTCCAGCGGCGGCAGCGGCAGCGGGCGGACCCGGAACCGCGGTCCGCCCGCCCGGGTGCTCGCGGAGATGCGCAGGTCGCCGTCCGGGACGAGCGCGGCCAGGTCGGGGACCAGCCGGCCGTCGTCGGTGAAGCACTCCTGCGGGCGGTAGGACAGCAGCCACCGCGACAGCTGGGCGAGGTGGGCGGGGTCGTCGCGGACCCCGGCCAGCGGGACCTGGTGCGAGCGGAAGGTCCCTTCCACCGGGACACCGTCGACCTCCTGGGGCCCCGTCCAGCCCTTCGGGGTGCGCAGCACGATCGCCGGCCAGGCGTGCGCCGGGCCACCGTCCCCGTCGCGGGCCCCGGCCTGGAGCTCCCGGATGGTCGCGTGCGCGTGGGTGAGCGCCGCGTCGAGAGCGCGGAACACCGGCTCCGGGTCGTCGCCGGCGACGACCACCGGGTCCCAGCCCTGGCTGCGCAGGTAGGCGCAGACGTCCTCGTCGGAGGTGCGGCCGAGGATCGTCGGGCCGGAGATCTTGTAGCCGTTGAGGTGCAGGATCGGCAGCACCGCGCCGTCGCGCCGCGGGTTGAGGAAGGCCGGCAGCCGCCACGAGCCGGCCAGCGGCCCGGTCTCGGCCTCGCCGTCCCCGACGACGCAGACGGCCAGCAGGTCGGGGTCGTCGAAGACCGCACCCGCGGCGTGCACCAGCGCGTAGCCGAGCTCGCCGCCCTCGTGGATGCTGCCCGGGATGTGGATGCCGGCGTGGCTGCTCACGCCGCCGGGGGTGGAGAACTCCCGCACCAGGCGGGTGAGCCCCGCGAGGTCCCGGCCGATCTCGGGACGCACCTCGCTGTACGTGCCGTCGAGGTAGGCGCCGGCCAGGACGGCGGGGCCGCCGTGGCCGGGGCCGGTCACCAGCAGCGTCTCGGCGCCGGTGCGGCGGATCAGCCGGTTGAGCAGCGTGTAGATCATCGTCAGGCCGGGACTGGTGCCCCAGTGGCCGAGCAGCCTCGGCTTGATGTGCTCGCGGCGCAGCGGCTCGCGCAGCAGCGGGTTGTCGAGCAGGTAGATCTGCGCGGCCGTGAGGTAGTTGGCCGCCGCCCAGAAGCGCAGGTCCAGCGCCAGGTCCTCGGGCGGGCCGTCCGTCGTGGTGCCGGGCCGGGCTGCGGTGCTCGTCATGGGGCGGGGCCACCTCCTCGTCTCGATGGGCTCACCGTGCCGAGCCGGCACGGCCGCCGTGAGGGTCGGAGGAGGGGACGAGGCGTGCCCGGACGTCCCCCTCGTCGGGACGTTGGGCCCTGCACCCCGCCGGGGTCGGTCGTCCTAGCCTGCGGGGGACGGCGGGAACGGTGACGGGAGTGCACGGGTGAGCGACGACGGACAGGCGCCGATCAAGGTCTTCCTGCTCGACGACCACGAGATCGTCCGGCGCGGCGTCGCCGACGTGCTGGAGAGCGACCCGGGCCTCACGGTGGTGGGGGAGGCGAAGAACGCCGCCGAGGCGCTGGCACGGGTGCCGGCGCTGCGTCCGGACGTCGCCGTCCTCGACGTGCGGCTGCCGGACGGCGACGGCGTCTCCGTCTGCCGCGAGCTGCGCTCGAAGATGCCGGACCTGCGGGTCATCATGCTGACCAGCTACAGCGACGACGAGGCGCTGTTCGAGGCGATCATGGCCGGCGCCTCGGGCTACCTGCTCAAGCAGATCCTCGGCCAGGACCTCGTCAGCGCGGTCCGGACCGTCGCGGCCGGCGGCTCGCTGCTCGATCCCACGGCCACCACCGCCGTGCTGGAGCGGATGCGCCGCGCCGCCGAGCCCGCCGGGCCCCTGGCCAAGCTCAGCGACCAGGAGCGCACCGTCCTGGAGCTGATCGGCGAGGGGCTGACCAACCGGCAGATCGGCGAGCGGATGTTCCTCGCGGAGAAGACCGTGAAGAACTACGTCTCCCACCTGCTGGCCAAGCTCGGTCTGGAGCGCCGCACGCAGGCCGCCGTCCTGGCCACCGAGCTCCGCGGCGGCGCGGGCGGTCGCTGAGCGCGCAGCCCGGTCACGCCAGCGGCGACGACCAGCGCAGCCGGGTGCCGCCCTCGGGCAGCGGCTCGACCGAGATCGCGCCGCCCCGCTTCTCCGCCCGCTGCTGGAGGTTGCGCAGGCCGCTCCGGGCGGCGTCGGGATCGAGGCCGCGGCCGTCGTCGACGACCTCCAGGACGACGCCGTCGGCGACGTCGAGGGTCACCGTGACGTGGTCACCCCCGGAGTGCCGGGCGGCGTTGCTGACCCCTTCCCGGACGACGGCCTCGACGTCGGCGGCCAGCGCCCCGGTGACCAGGCTGTCGACGGCGCCGGACATGCGCACCGAGGGCTGCAGGTCGCCGGCGGTCGCGGTGACGATGTCGAGCAGCCGGCGGCGCAGGCTGTCGCCGGCGTCCGCGTCGTCGGTCGAGTGCAGGTCGAAGATCGTCGTCCGGATGTCGCGCACCGTCTCGTCGAGCTGCGCGACGACGAAGGAGATGCGCTCGCGCACCTGCGCGTCCTGCACGCGGGGGAGCACCGCCTGCAGGGCGAGACCCGAGGCGAAGACCCGCTGGATCACGTGGTCGTGGAGGTCGCGGGCGATCCGGTCGCGGTCGGCGTAGACGTCGAGCTGGTGGCTCAGCAGCTGCCGGGCCGCCATGTCCAGCGAGGCGGTGGCCTGGTCGGCGAAGGCGGTGACCAGCGGCAGCACCGACTCGTCGAACGGGGCGGCGCCGGCCCGGCGGCAGGCGATGACGACGGCGCCCTCGGCGTGCGTGCCGCGCAGCGGGATCGCGATGCAGGGACCCCACCCGCCCGCCGGGTCGCGGTCGTCGAACTCGAGGGTGGACAGGTCCAGGGTGATCACCTTGCCGGCGGCCTCGACCGCGGCCAGCACGGGGCTGGTGGCCGCGGACCTGCGCTCGCCGGTCAGGTCGCGCGCGCCGCGGCGGCTCTGGGCCGCGATCGTGTACGTCCCGGTGCCGGGCTCGGGTCCCCGGAGCAGCCAGGTGACGTCGGCCTCGGTCAGCTCGGTGAGGCGGTCGGCGATGAGGACCAGGGCGGCCCCGGCCGACGGCGCGTCCAGCAGGACGGCGCGGACGTCGGCGATGGCCGCCAGCCAGCGGCGGCGTCCCTCGCTCTCCTCGTACAGGTGCGCGTTGTCGATCGCGATGCCGGCCGCGCCGGCCAGGGCGGTGAGCACCGCCTCGTCCTCCGCGGTGAACTCGCCGTGGCGCTTCTCGGTCATGTAGAGGTTGCCGAACACCTCGCCGCGGACGAGCACCGGAACGCCCAGGAAGGTCCTCATCGGCGGGTGGTTCGGGGGGAATCCCACCGACGAGGGGTGCGTGCCGAGGTCGCGGATCCGCAGCGGGTAGGGCTCGGAGATCAGCTGCCCGAGCACGCCCTTGCCCTCGGGCAGGTGCCCCATCCGGGCGGCCAGCTCGTCGTCGACCCCGACGTGGATGAAGGCGGCCAGGCCGTCACCGCCGTGGCGCAGCACGCCGAGGGCGCCGTACTGCGCGTCGACGAGCTCGCAGGCGCTCTCCACGATCCGGCGCAGCGTGCTCGGCAGGTCCAGTCCCGTGGAGACGCTGAGGAAGGCGTCGAGCAGGTTCTGCACGCGGGCCTGGGCGCGGGCGACCGAGGCCAGCCGGTCCTGCACCTCGTCGATCAGCTCGGTCAGGCGCATGCCCGACAGCGGCGAGTCCTCGCGGCCGCCGATGTCGGTTCGCCCATCCCGACCGGGCATCGTCCTGGTCCCTCCCACGGCGACCGTGCCACTGGTGATCATCCCGTGCAAGGGAGCCCGTGGATCACCCGAGCGGCGGCGCGCACGTCCGCCAGCCCCGGACGAGCCCCTGGTGGACGGCGATGAGGCAGAGGTCCGGCCGGGGCAGCCCACCGAGCACCCGGGACGGGCCGATCACGGTCACCGTCCAGCCGGTGCGCGCGATCGCGTCGTACGCGTCGGCCTCGAACGCCACCACCGAACCGCGGACCGCGCCGAGCAGCGGGCTCCCGGGGGTGGCCGGGATCAGCACCTCGTCGCCGTCCAGGGAGAAGGAGACGGGACGGACGACGGGCAGCGCGGCCTGGGTGTAGGCCAGCCGGCCGATCGCGGTCGTGGCGAGCAGCCGCAGGCAGTCCTCGCGGACGAGCGCCTCGTGGCGCCGGTCGGGGTCGGTCGTCGGCACCTGTCCACACCCCCGGGTCGCGGTGCCGGGGGCACCGTGGGTTCGATGCGTCGCCGGGCCTGCTCCCGGAACTCTCAGGTCGCCCCCGGTAGTTGTGGCAGGGACGGAGGTCCTGACCTGCGCCGCGTCGGCCCCTGCCGGTGGCTCCCGGCGCGGCGGAGGATCCCCGAGGACGAGGAGGAGCCGTGGGAACCGAGGTCCGCGAGGCCGTGGAGATCGCCGGTGGCGTGCTGGTCGGGCACGACGGCTCGGAGTGCGCGCAGCAGGCGCTGCGCTGGGCGGCCGGCCTGGCGGCGCGGGCCGGCCTGGACCTGCACGTCGTGCGGGCGTGGGGGATGACCACCGCGCCCCGGCCGGCGTCCTGGCAACCCGGTTACGTGCCGCCGCTCACCGACTTCGAGCAGGCCGTGCAGGCCGAGCTGGACGGCTGCGTGACCGCTGCCGGCCTCGATCCCGCCGTCCGGGTGCACAGCCACGTGCTGCACCGGCCGCCGGCCAAGGGGCTGATCGAGACGGCGAAGGGAGCCGACCTGCTGGTCGTGGGGGCCCGCGGCAGGGGCGGCTTCTCCGGCCTGCTGCTGGGGTCGGTCAGCGACCAGTGCGTGCACCACGCGCCCTGCCCGGTCACCGTGGTCCGCACCGGGGCGCACCGGCCGCTGCCCGCCGATCCCCGGAGCGGCTGAGCCGCGCTCAGACCTGCCCGGCCGGCACCTCCGCGGTGACCGCCGCGGCGATGTCGCGGCCCCAGGCGGCGATCCGGTCCCAGTCGCGGAAGTCCCCGAGCGGGGCGCGCATGGCGGTGACCATGGCGCGCTCGCCGAACGTCAGGCGGTCCTTGTCCAGCCGTCCGGGGAAGACCCGGTGCTCCCGGGCGCCGGTGAGCGCCGCCATGGGCGCGGCGTCGTGCGGCTCGTCGGGCGGGAAGGGCGGCTCGCCGATCGGCCCGCTGGAGAACAGCCACACGGGTCGGTGGCGCAGGGTGTCGGCGTAGAGAGTGGCGTACTGGCGCGCCTCCTCCAGCCATCTGCCGGCGTAGACCGCGCTGCCCAGCACGACGCCGTCGAACGAGGTCGGCGTCGGCCGCTGGTGGGCCGGCACGGCGATGGCCGACAGCCCGGCGGTGCGCCCGGCCGGGCAGTCGGCGGCCGCCCGCGCGAGGGCGGCGGCGATCTCCGCGGTGGACCCGTGCTTGCTGGCGACCACGACCAGGAGGCGCGGGGGGTTCGCCGTCATCGCGGACCGGCCGGGACGGGGAGGACCGGGACCCGGACGTCCACCACGCCGGCGACGCTCGCCGCGAGCGCCCGCAGCGCCCGTTCCTCGACGTCGCGCGACACCTGCGGTGCTCCGCGGGTGCGCCGGATCGTGACCATGCCGTCCGCGACGTCGACGGTCCAGGAGTCGAGGTCGCCGGTGTACTCCTCGACCCGCCGCAGGAGCTCGGCGCGGATCTCGGGGTCCGGTCGCACCAGGGTCCGCAGGACGTCGCGGCGGCTGATGATGCCGACCAGCCGCCCGTGCTCGAGCACCGGCACGCTGCGCAGCCGGTCGTCGACGAACAGGCGGGCCACGTCCGCGACGTCGGCGCCGGCGTCGACGGTGCGCACGGGGCTGGTCATCACCCCCTGCACCAGCAGGGACGGCGCCGACGCGACCGGCTGCTCGTCCCGGCGGGCGTGCAGGCGCGGGTCGCGCGGCAGCCGGTCGCGCAGCACGTCGGCCTCGGCCACGATGCCGACGACCCGGTCGTCGTCCACCACAGGCAGCGCGGCGAACCCCCGCTCGGCCATGACCTCCGCCGCGTACTTGGCGGAGGTGGCCGGCCCGACCGTGACCACCTCGCGTGTCATGACGTCGCGTACCCGCACGGCGCGCCCCCCTCGTCCTCGGTGCGCGATCCCGCGCACGGGAACGACGCTAGGGACCTCGGGGGTCCGGGACCAAGGGGTCTCCGGGCGGGCTCTCCCGGGACTTCCGCCCCTGCTCGGGAGGAGGTTCAGCGGAACCGGCTGACCCACAGGGGCTCGACCGACGCCCAGCCCTTCTCCCAGCCGCGGACGCGTCCCCGCTCCAGCAGCCAGACGACGACGAGGTGGCTGGTCATCCCGGCGATGACCACGCCCAGGCCGACGAGCACGCCGATGACCACGGCCTGGCCGACCACCTCGCCGTCGGTGAGCGGCCGCTCGGTGCGCCGGCCGTCCGCGTCGACCCAGATGTCGACGGTGGAACCCGCGCGGGCACCGGGTCGGGCCTCGACGTCCCCGGTGCGGGCGCCGCCGTCCGGTGCCGTCCACCGGGCCGAGGTCGGCACGGTGACGGCGTCCGAGCCGCCGTTGCCGGCGTCGGCCAGCAGGGTGGCGGTCTCCATCGTGCGGGTCGCGGCCTGCTGCTGCTCCACCGCGGTCACCGCGGTGGAGGCCATCGCCCCGGCCAGCAGGCCGAGCGGCACGGCGAGCAGCAGGGCCAGGGCGAGGACGACGCGCGAGGCGAACTCCGCCCGGTCCGACGCCCGCTTCAGCGGACCCGAGCCGAGGGTGAACCGGCGGCGCAGGGTGCGCCCGGGTTCTCCGCGACTCGCCACCGAGCCAGCCTGTCGGCGTGGACGGGCAGGCGGAAAGGGAGGAGGTCCCGGCGAGGCGAGACCTTCGCAACTCACCAGGACTCTGTCGCGACGCCCACGGTTCTGCTATGGCCCTCCCGACGACCCGGCGCGGCTGGACCGAGATCGCCGTCGGCGCGGCGCAGGTGCTGGCCGCGCTGCTCACGGCGCCGCTGCTGCGGCGCCGGTACAACCGCTGGGGCGCGCTGCCGCACGAGGTCGGGGCCGCGCTGCCGGGCGACGAGCTGGTGCCGGCCCCGCGGCTCGGCTACACCCGGGCGATCACCGTCGACGCACCGGTCGAGGCGGTCTGGCCGTGGCTGGTCCAGATCGGCCAGGGACGCGGCGGGCTCTACAGCTTCGACGCCCTGGAGAACCTGTTCGGGTTCGACCTGCACAGCGCCGACACGATCCGGCCGGACCTGCAGGAGCCGGCGGTGGGCGAGCGCATCCGGCTGGCCGCCACCGAGGGCGCGCCCGCCTACGAGGTCGAGCGGATCGACCCGCCGACCACTCTGGTGCTCCTGGGCGGGGAGCCGGCCGGACCGCGCATCACGTGGCAGTGGCAGCTGCGGTCCGTGGGCGGCGGGCGGCGGACCCGGCTCCTGGTGCGCCAGCGGCTGGACCACCCGCCGTCGCAGACCGTCCTGTGGCGCCTGGTGGAGCCGGTCGCCTTCGTGATGGAGCAGCGGATGCTCCGGGGCCTCGCGCGCCGGGCCGAGGGGCGCGCGCTCACGCCGAGCGGACGACGACCTCGCTGACCAGGCGGCGCGGGGTCTCCGGGGTCGGGGCCGCGTGCCCGATCCGCAGGATCAGCTGCGGGTGGGCGTCCCAGGCCAGCGCCGAGCGCAGTTGCGTGCGGGTCAGCGGCACCTCGATCAGCTGCGTGAACGGGCTGGCCGCCCAGCCGAGCGCGGTGAGCTCGAGCAGGACCCGCTGCATGGCCTCGCCGCACTCCAGCCACGCGCGGGAGTCGTCGGTCGGGGTGGCCAGGACGACGAGCGTCCCGTCGACGCCCGAGGCGGTCTCGGCGGGGAGCCCCCCGGCGCCGCTCGTGTCGAAATCCCGCAACGGCAGGTCGTCGTGCTGCCGGCCGTCGACCTTCGGGACGGCGGCCGCGGGCACGCCGTCCCGGTCCTCGGGCCGGCGGTTCGTCCAATGCCGCAGCTCGGCCCGGTAGCCCGGTTCGGCCGCCTGCAGGCGGTCGGCCTGCTGCGTCAGCCGGGCGAGCAGCCGCCGGTGCGTCTCGCGCAGCACCGGGACGAGCAGGGCACCCTCCGCCGCGGCCCCGGCGGCGAGGCCGCGCAGCACCTCCTCAGGCACCTCGCCAGGGAGGAAGGCCCGCCGGTTGGTGCGGCGCAGGGGGACCGCCGGGGCGAGGGCGGCGAGCGCGGGATCGGGCGTGGCAGCCGCGCACCGCACCACCGCCAGCAGGTCGGGGTCGGCCGGGTCCGGGAGCCGCTCGACGTCGGCGTCCCAGCCCTCGGCGGCCAGTCCCACGCGGATCGTGAACAACGCCGCGCCGACGCTCTGCACGAGCTCCCGGCCGGTCGGGTCCAGGGCCGTGAGCTGGCGCGAGCGGTCGGCCCGGACGACGAGCCGGTCGTCGCGCAGCCCGAACAGCCACGGCTGCGTGTTGTGCACCGAGGGCGCCAGGACGGCGAGCCGTGCGCTCCGCTCGAGCGCCGCGGCCACGCCCGTCGGCGTGGACGCGGTGGGGACGAACCGGGACATCGGCGCTCCTCGATCGGTGCTCCTCGCACCCTCGCTCCGAGGGCCACCCGCGCGCGCGGGGCCAGCGGTCCCTCGGCGCAGGACCTAGGTCCGTGTCCGCCCGGCGCCGGCTCTCGGGAGCCTCGACGCAGCGGAGGCACCGGGCACTCGCCCGTCCGAGCCGCCGAGGAGGAGGTCGAGATGACCGAGAGCCGGCCGACCTACCCCGTCCGCGTCGACGCCGCGGTGGATCCGCAGGTGTCACGGGCGCTGTGGCTGGTCAAGTGGCTGCTGCTGGTCCCGCACTGGATCGTGCTGGCGTTCCTGTGGCTCGGGTTCGTCGTGGTGAGCGTGCTCGCGTTCTTCGCGATCCTGTTCACCGGGCGCTACCCCCGGTCGCTGTTCGAGTTCAACGTGGGCGTGCTGCGCTGGTCGTGGCGCGTGCACTACTACGGCTACGGCGCCAACGGCACGGACCGCTACCCGCCGTTCAGCCTCGCCGACGTCCCCGACTACCCGGCCCACTACGAGGTGCCCTACCCCGAGCGGCTCTCCCGCGGGCTCGTGCTGGTGAAGTGGTTGCTGGCCATCCCGCACTACGTGGTGCTGGTGGTCTTCATCGGCGGCGGGGCCTGGCTGACGACCCGGGCGAGCAACGACGGGTGGAGCAGCGGCTGGGGCTGGGGCGGCCTGGTCGGGCTGCTGGTGTTCATCGCGGCCGTCGTCCTGCTGTTCTCCGGCCGGTACCCGCGGGCGCTCTACGACTTCGTCCTGGGCATGGACCGCTGGGCGCTGCGCGTGGCCGCCTACGTCGGCCTGATGACCGATGCCTATCCGCCGTTCCGGCTGGACATGGGTGGTCCGGAACCCGGCGCGGTCCCGGCCACGCCGATCCCATCGCAGCCCCTGCCGACGGGGGCGAGCCGGCCCGGCTGGACCGCGGGCCGGGTCATCGCCCTCGTGATCGGTTCGCTGCTGCTGTTCGCCGCCGCCGGCACCCTGATCGGCGGGGGGACGCTGCTCTGGGCCGACCGCACCCAGCGCGAGGCCGGGTACCTCTCCACCCCCGCGGCGCTGGTCCGGTCGGACGGCTACGCCGTGACCACCGAGGGCTTCCGGCTCGAGGGCGCCGGGTTCGACTGGGCCGTGGACAACGTCCTCGGCCGCGCGCGCATCGAGGTCAGCCCCGTCGGCGGCAGCGGGCCGCTGTTCGTGGGCATCGCGCCCACCGCCGCGGCCGACCGGTACCTGGACGGGGTGGCCGTGGGCTCCCTCGAGGACCTGAACCTGCGGTGGGACGGCACCCCGGCCGACAGGTGGACGACGGTCGAGCACGCCGGCGGTGCCCCGGCCACGCCGCCGACGGAAGCGGGGATCTGGACCGACTCGTCCAGCGGCCCGGGCACGCAGGTGCTGACCTGGCGGCCGACCGCGGGGAACTGGACCGTCGTCGTGATGCGCGCCGACGGGACCGCCGGGGTGAGCGCCGACGTGCGGGCCGGCGCCACGCTGCCGGGTCTGCCGTGGATCGCCGGCACGATCCTGGGCGTCGGCGTCGTCCTCCTGGTGATCGGTGGTCTGCTCGTCGCGCTCGCCGTGCGCCGCGCGGCGCAGCCTCTCTACGTCGAGGTGCCCACCTCCGGTGGCCCGCCCGCGCCCGCCGAGCCGCAGGCGGCCGGCACGCGGACCTAGGTCCTGCGAGGGGAGAGGAGTCGCCGTGGGGACGACGAAGCAACGGGTGGTCGTCGGGGTCGACGGTTCGGCGGGGGGCCGGCTGGCGCTGTCGTGGGCGCTCGCCGAGGCGGTGCGGCGCGACGCGGACCTCGAGGTGCTCGCCGCCTTCCCGGTCGACTTCTACTGGACCGACGCCTACCTCGTCGACCGCGACCAGGTCGATGCGCTGCGTGCGGACACCGAGGCCCGCGCCCGCGCGCTGGTCGACGACCTGCGGTCGCAGGTCGCGGGGGCAGCGGACCTGGCGGTGGACGTGGTCGTCTGCGCGGGGGCCCCGGCGGCGCACCTGGTCCAGCGCGCCGAGGGCGCCGGCCTGCTCGTCGTCGGCAGCCGGGGCCGTGGTGCCGTCCGGAGTTCCACGGCCGGCTCGGTGGCGCTGCACTGCGCCGCCCACGCCCGGTGCCCGGTCGTGGTGGTGCACCCGGCGGCCGTCGCCGCGTCCGGCCCGGGCCGCGTGGTGGTCGGGCTCGACGGCTCCGACCACGCCCGCGCCGCCCTGACCGCGGCGGTCGCGGAGGCGGCCGTCCTCGGGGCGGACGTCGAGGCCGTGGTGGCCCACGAGCCGCCCAACCACTGGAGCGACCTCTACGCCGTCGTGGCCCCGCCGGCGGGGGAGTCCGCCGAGCACGCGCAGCGGCGGGGTGCGGCGATCGTGCGCGAGGTCCTCGGGGCCGAGGCGCCCGCCGTCCACGTCGTCGCGGTCGAGGGGCACCCGGTGCCGGTGCTCATGGACCGGGCGCAGGGCGCCTCGCTGCTCGTGCTGGGCAGCCGCAGCCGCAACCAGCTGGCGGGCGTGGTGCTCGGTTCGGTCGCCCTGCACGCCGTGATGCACGCACCGTGCCCCGTGCTCGTCGTCCATCCCTCTCGCGCCGCCGTCGCACCGGCCGCGGGCTGAGGTCGCCGTGCGGGCCTGGGTGGTCGAGACGCCGGCGCCGATCGACGCCGGTCCGCTGCGGCGGGTCGAGCGCGAGCTGCCCTCACCCGGTCCGGGCCAGGTGCGGGTCCGGGTCCTGTGCTGCGGGGTCTGCCGCACCGATCTGCACCTGGCGGAGGGTGACCTGCCACCGCGCCGGCCGCGGGTCACGCCGGGGCACGAGGTGGTCGGCGTCGTGGACGCGCTCGGCCCGGCCGCGTCGCGGTTCGCGGTGGGGGAGCGGATCGGCGTCGCCTGGCTCGGGCACACCGACGGCAGCTGCCGCTACTGCCGCCGCGGCGACGAGAACCTGTGCGCCGCGCCGCTGTTCACCGGCTGGGACGTCGACGGTGGCTACGCCGACGCCTGCCTGGTCGACGAGGCGTTCGCCTACCGCTTGCCGGAGTCCCTGGCGGACGAGGCGGCGGCCCCGCTCCTCTGCGCCGGGATCATCGGCTACCGCGCCCTGCGGGCCGCCGCCGTCCCGCCGGGCGGGCGCCTCGGCATCTACGGCTTCGGCGGCAGCGCCCACCTGACCGCGCAGGTGGCCCTCGCGCAGGGTCTGCGGGTGCACGTCCTCACCCGGGGTGAGCACAACCAGGCGCTGGCGAAGGAACTCGGCGCCGACTCCGTGGGCGCAGCGACCGACCCACCGCCCGAGCCGCTGGACGGCGCCGTGCTGTTCGCGCCGGCCGGGGAGCTCGTGCCGGTGGCCCTGCGCGCGCTCGACCGGGGCGGCACGCTCGCCGTGGCCGGCATCTGGCTCTCGACGATCCCCGCGCTCGACTACGCCGCGGAGCTGTTCGAGGAGCGGCGGCTGCGCAGCGTCACCGCCAACACCCGGCGCGACGGCGAGGAGTTCCTCCGCCTCGCCGAGCGGCTGGGGGTCCGCGCCACCACCACCGCCTATCCGATGGCCGACGCGCCGCGCGCGCTGGCCGATCTCGCGCACGGCCGCTTCGGCGGCGCCGCCGTCCTGGTCACCTGAGGAGGGGTCGTCATGTCCCAGCAGATCGTCCCGCCGCGCAGCTCCGCGGAGAACCGTGCCCGCGTCGTGGTCGGCCTCGACGGGTCGGCCGGCTCGCGCGCAGCCCTGGAGCAGGCCTGGCTCCGGGCCGCCCGGAGCGGCGCCGTGCTCGACGTCGTCTCGGTCCTGCCGGTGCAGCACGTCTGGAGCCGTCCCGCGCCCGACGTCCAGCGGCAGGACGAGGCGCTGGCCGACACGCAGATCCGCGCGCGTGCCCTCGTCGACGAGGTCGTCTCCGAGGGGGTGGCCGGTGCGGTGGAGGTGCGGGTCCGCGCCGTGCCGGGCTCACCGGCCGGGGCGCTGGTCGAGGCGGCCGAGGGCGCGGCGGCGCTCGTCGTCGGCAGCCGGGGACGCGGTGCCGTCCGCAGCGCCGTGCTCGGCTCCGTCGCGCTGCACTGCGTGACGCACGCCCGCTGCCCGGTCGAGGTCGTGCACGCCGCACCGGACCAGCGGGCCTCGGGCGTCGTCGTCGGTGTCGACGGGTCGGCCGAGTCGTTCGGCGCGCTGCGCGTCGCGATCGGCGAGGCGGTCGCACGAGGGACGACGGTGCGGGTGGTCGCTGCCTGGGAGGTGGGCAACATGTGGTCGGACATGTACGCCCTCACCGGGCCGGAGAAGAACTCCGTGCGGACCCGGTTGCAGGACGCCGTCGCGTCCGCCGTGGCCGACGCGCAGCAGGAGGCCGCCGACGTCCACAGCCGACCGCCGCTCCTGACCATCGACGTCGCCGAGGGCCCGCCGTCGGACCTGCTGGTCACGGCGGCGGAGGGCGCTGAGCTGCTCGTCGTCGGCAGCCGCGGCCACGGGGCGATCCGCGGGCTGCTGCTCGGTTCGGTCGCGCTGCGCTGCGTCGTCCACGCGCCCTGCCCGGTGCTCGTGGTGCCGCCGCCGCGACGGGCCGCACCGGCGGAGGAGGAGCTCGCGCCGGCGACGGCGCAGACCTGAAAGGGGTCAGCGGCGGCGGACCGCCCGGGTGACCAGCCACGCCACGACCGCCCAGCCGAGCACCGCTACGGTGACCACCCGCTCGACGTCGACGGCCGGCTGCCAGGTCACCGCGCCGTCCTTGACGACGTAGGCGCCCACCGGGCGGGCGGTGAGCACGAATCCGCCGCCGTCACCCTCCTGGCCGCGCTCGTCCTTGCCACCGCCCCCGCCGCCCGCGCCGCGCACACGGGCGGCGGGGATCACCGTCGCCCCGTCGCGCTCGTAGGGCTCGCCGAAGACGCGCCGCACCGTCATGGAGTCGCGAGCGGTGTCGAGCAGCTGGGACAGGCTCATGGGTATCTCCTCGGCTCGGGGCATCCAGCCTCCCAGCTCCTGGCCGGCGCGTGCGGAGGACCTTCGGCCCCCCGATGGCGACCGACGGACGTATCAGCTGCCGGCGGCCGACCGTGGACTGGGCGGGATGACTCTCACCCATCGGACCGCGCCCGCTCCCGTCGCCGGTCCGGACGACGTCGGCGACCCCCGCGAGCCGGTCACCCGGCTGCTGCGGGACCTCCGCTCCACCGCGCAGGGGCTGAGCGCCACCGAGGCGGCGCGCCGGCTGGTGGTGCTGGGCCCGAACGAGCTGGCGCGGGCGGCGCGGCGCCCCTGGTGGCGCTCCGTGCTGACCCAGGTCGTGCACCCGCTGGCGCTGCTGCTCTGGGTGGCGGCGGCGCTGGCCGCCGTCTCGGGGTCCACCGAGCTGGCCGTGGCGATCGTCGTCGTGATCGTGCTCAACGCCGGCTTCGCGTTCTGGCAGGAGACGCAGGCCGAACGGGCGGTGGAGGCGCTGCAGGGCTACCTGCCCGACGAGGTCTGGGCGGTGCGCGGCGGGGCGCGGGTGCGGGTCGCGGCCCGGGAGCTCGTCCGCGGCGATCTGATCGCCCTCGAGGAGGGGCAGCGGGTCCCGGCGGACGTCCGGCTGGTCGGCGGTGCCCTGGAGGTGGACACCGCCGCGCTGACAGGGGAGTCCTACCCGGTGGCGCGCAGCGCCGACGCCGTCGACGACGCCGGTCGCCTGCTCGACTCACCGGTGCTGGTGTTCAGCGGATCGGCCGTGACGGCGGGCACGGCCACCGGCCTGGCCTTCGCCACCGGTGCGCACACGGAGCTGGGCCGGATCGCGGCCCTCTCGCAGCGGGTGGACGCCGAGCCCAGCCCGCTGGAGCGGCAGGTCCGGCGGGTGGCGTGGCTGATCGCGGCCGTCGCGGTCGGCGCGGGCCTCGCGTTCCTGCCGATCGGGCTGCTGGCCGGCCTGACGCTCACCACGGCGGCGGTGTTCGCCATCGGGCTGCTGGTCGCCAACGTCCCCGAGGGGCTGCTGCCGACGATCACGCTGGCGCTGGCCGCCGGGGTGCGGCAGATGGCCTCGCGGGGCGCGGTGGTCAAGCGGCTGTCCGCCGTCGAGACCCTCGGCTCCACGACCACGATCTGCACCGACAAGACCGGCACGCTGACCGCCAACCGGATGACGGTCGCCGCGGTGGCGCTGCGCGTCGAGGTCGCGCCGGGGTCGCCCGTGGCCGCGACGCTCGCGCAGGTGCTGGTCCGCTGCAGCACGGCGGACCTGGCCGACGGGGACGGCGACCCGACGGAGCTGGCGCTGCTCGCGTGGGCCCGTGGGTCCGGGGTGGAGCTGGCTCCCGCCGTGCGCGACTCCGATCGCTGGGTCCTGCACCGCTTCGAGGCGAGGTTCCGCCGGATGACGACCGTGGACCGGGTCGCCGGTCGTGTCGTCGTCTCGGTGAAGGGTGCGCCCGAGCAGGTGCTGCCGCGGTGCGCCGCCCTCCTGGGGGCCGACGGGACGGCGACGGCCCTCGACGCGGCGGCGCGGGACGCCGTCGAGCGGGACGTCGAGCGGCTGGCCGGGGTGGGGCTGCGCGTCCTGGCCGTCGCCCGGCGTGACCTCGGCCCGGTCGACCCGGCCGCGGTCCCGCCGGACCGGGACACCACCGACCGCGACCTGTGCCTGGTCGGCCTCGTCGGGCTGGAGGACCCGCCGCGGGACGGCGTCGCCGGCGCCGTGGCGGGCTGCCACACCGCCGGCATCCGGATCCACGTCGTGACCGGGGACCACGGCAGCACGGCCGCCGAGATCGCCCGCCGCGTCGGCATCCGCGCCGACCGGGTCGTCGACGGCGAGCTGGTCGACGCGATGTCCGAGGGGGAGCTGCGCGAGCTGCTCACCGCCGACGACGAGCTGGTCTTCGCACGGGCGACCCCGGAGACGAAGCTGCGGATCGCGGACGCCCTGCACCGGTCGGGCGAGGTCGTGGCGATGACCGGCGACGGGGTCAACGACGCGCCGGCGCTGCGCCGCGCCGACATCGGGGTGGCCATGGGCGCCAGCGGCACCGACGTCGCGCGCGAGGCGGCGACCGTCGTCCTGACCGACGACAACTTCGCCACGCTCACCGCGGGCGTCGAAGAGGGCCGGCGGGTCTTCGACAACGTGCGGAAGTTCGTCCTCTACATCTTCGCCCACGCCGTGCCCGAGGTCGTGCCGTTCCTGGTCTTCGCCCTCTCCGGCGGTGCGATCCCGCTGCCGCTCACCGTGCTGCAGATCCTCGCCATCGACCTGGGCACCGAGACGTTGCCGGCGCTGGCCCTCGGCCGCGAGCCGGCCGAGCCGGGGCTGATGCACCGGCCGCCGCGGCCCCGGTCGGAAGGCGTGATCACCGGCCGGATGCTGTGGCGCGCCTGGGGCGTGCTCGGCCTGCTGTCGGCGGTCCTGGTGCTGGGGGTGTTCGCCGCCGTGCTGCTGCACGCCGGGTGGCGCCCGGGAGACGCCGTCGGCCCCGGCACCGCGCTGCACGACGTGTACCGGCAGGCCACCACCGCGACGTTCGCCGCGATCGTGGCCTGCCAGATCGGCACGGCCTTCGCCGCCCGGACCGAGTGGGCGTCGCTGCGCGCGGTCGGCCTGGCGACCAACCCGCTGCTGCTCTGGGGCATCGCCGGTGAGCTGCTGTTCACCGGCGTCCTCGTCTACTGGCCGCTCGCCCAGGACGTGTTCGGTACCGCCGCGCTGCCGGGTTGGGTGCTGCTGGTGCTGCTGCCGTTCCCGGTCCTGGTCTGGGGCGTGGACGAGCTGCTGCGCGCCCGCCGCCGGCGGCGGTGAGCGGTCACGGAGCGGCGACCGCCTCGCTCAGCGGCTCTGCAGCCGCTCCATCTCGCGGTCGACCGCTGCCTCGTCGATAGGCCGGCTCGGCGGGCCGAACGTGGCCCAGGTGTCGAAGGCCAGGCCGATGCCCCAGCCCGCGATCGGGAACAGCGGCCAGGGGAACCAGGCGCCGGTGGTGAGCCCGATGACCAGCCAGACGACGACGAGCACGCCGTTGACGATCAGGTAGCTGGTCAGGTGGGCGAAGTAGTCGCGCTTGCGGTGCAGCCGGCGGATCGCGAGCGATCGGAGATCACCGGCGGGGACGGGCGGGTCGGCGGTGGGCATCGGGGCCTCCTCGGCATCGAGGGTCGACCTCAGCCTGTCGCGGACTCCCGGGCGCCGACGCCGTCCGGACGGCCCGCATCGCGCCGACCTTCGGCCCGTGTCGGTCCCGTCCGTCGCGCGCAGGGTGGGATCGTGACCGTCGAGCGAGCCAGCTCCGCCGATCTGGCGATGGGCGCGGTGTCCACGCACAGCGCTGTGCCCCAGCAGTTCGGCGTGGTGCTGCGGCTCGAACCGGGGGCGGATGCCGAGGCGCTGCGCCGGCTCGTCGCCGGCCGGCTCGGCACGGTGCCCCGGTTGCGCCAGCGGCTGGTCCGGGTGCCACCGCCGGCGGGCCGGCCGGTCTGGGTGGACGACCCCGCCTTCGACGCCGAGGCGCACGTCCGTCGGCTCACCTGCCCGACCCCGGGGGACGAGCCGGCGCTGCTGGACCTCGCCGTGGGGCTCGTCTGCGCCCGGCTGGACCGGGCGCGCCCCCGGTGGTCGGCGGCCGTAGTGGAGGGCCTGGCCGACGGCGGTCTCGCGGTCGTGGTCGTGATCGACCACGTGGTCTCCGACGGCATCGGCGGTCTGGCCGTGCTAGCCCGGCTGGCCGACCCGGGCCCGCCCGGCGACGCCGCCGCGCCGCCACCCCGGCCGCGACCGTCGTACCGGGCGCTGGTCGCCGATGCCGCCCGCACGAGGTGGTCGGCGCTGCGCCGGGCGCCGGGAGCCCTGCGGGCGCTGCGGGGATCCTTCCGGGCCGGCGGTGGGCTGCACCCGCCGCGCGCGGCCACCTGCTCGCTGCTCGCCCCGACGGGGAACGGCCGCCGGTTCGGGGTGGCCAGGACCGACCTCACCGCGCTGCACGCCGCGGCCGCCGAACTCGGCGGGACCGTCAACGACGCCGTCCTGGTCGCGGTGTCGACGGCGCTGCGCGACCTGCTGGCCGCGCGCGGCGAATCGGTGCCGGAGTTCCAGATGGGGATCGTCGTCACGGGACGCCGTTCCGCCGACCTGGCGCACCTGGGCAACGTCACCTCGCCGCTGCTCGTCCCGGTGCCATCGGGCGGACCGGCCGGGGAGCGGATGCGCCGGATCGCCGGCGTCGTCCGCCGCGAGCGCGACGGGTCCGCGAGGTCGGCTGCTCTCGCGGTCCTGGTGGTGCGGCTCGCCGCCGGGACCGGGCTCTACCGGCGGTGGCTGCGCTCGCAGCGGCGCCTGCACACGCTGGTGAGCAACGTGCCCGGCCCGCCCGGGTCGATGCACCTCGGCGGACTGCTGGTGACCGGGATGGTGCCGATCGCGGTCGGGGACTCCGGGAACGTGACCGTGTCGTTCGCGTGCCTGTCCTACGCGGGCACGCTGTCGGTCACGGCGGCGGCGGACCCCGAGCAGGTGCCCGACCTCCCGGCGCTCGTCGAGGCGTTGCAGGCGGGGCTCGACGAGCTGGCGGCACCCGGCGTCCGGCATCGCCTCGCGTCAGAGGAGCAGACGGTGCTCGAGCCGGCCGGACAGCGCCCAGCCGAGGACGGCCGGTAGCCAGAAGGTCAGCACCCGGACGGCGAGCACCGCCCCGCCGGCGGCGGCCGACGGCGCCCCCGCCGCGGTGAGCGCGAGCAGCAGTGCGGCCTCGGCGAGCCCGGGTGCACCCAGCACCGGCAGCCCCGCCCAGAGCAGGCGCAGCACGGTGTACAGCGCGGCCGTCGTCAGCACCGGGATGTCCCCGCGCAGCCCGTGCAGGGCCGCGGCCAGCGCCGAGGCCTCGAGCAGGATGCCGAGCGCCGTCCAGGCGAGCTGCGCCGCCCAGCTGCGCAGGTCCGCCGGGCCGTCGTCGCGCCACCCCCGGTCCGGCAGGCCCAGCAGCCGCCGGTGCAGCGGGCTCGGCGCGGCCGGGCCGCCGTGCCGGGCGGCGAGCACCTGGCCCAGGGCCACGAGGACGAAACCGGCAGCGCCGATCAGCACCGTGCCCAGCTGCTGCTCGGGTGGCCGCCAGTCCACGAGCACCCCGTCGAGCAGGGCGAGGACGATCGCGCCCGCCGCCGCGACGACCCCCGCGAGGACGGTGCCGACGTCGTAGCGGTCGACGGCCCGCTCGGCCGCGGCCGGTAGCACGCCGCTGCGCTCCAGGAACCGGGCCGCCACCCGGCGCCGGTCGACCGGCCCGCGGCGCAGCAGGGCGCCGTCGACGGCGATCGTGGCGGCGAAGACCCGGCCCAGGGCGAGCCGCCGGTCGACGGCCATCACCGCTGCCGCGGCCAGGGCCCCGCGGGCGAGGACGGCCAGGGCGACCGCGCCGCCGAGCCAGCGCCAGCCGTTCAACTCGACGGTGTCGGCGAGCCCGGTCAGCCCGGTCAGCCAGGCGAGCCCGCCCAGGACGACGACCGCCGCGGCACCGATCGTGACCCAGGCCAGCGGACCGGCCGGCCCGAACTGCAGCCGGGAGGGGTCGGGCAGCTCCAGCCGGCGGCGCACCTCGACCCGCAGCGGCGTGATCCCGGCCGGGGTGCTGCGCAGGGCGGCGCGGGTGGCGCTCGACAGGGCCAGCGGCGCGAGCTCCGGCAGCGCGGCGCCCACCGCCTCGGGACCGAGCCGGCCGATCGCGGCGGCGACCACGGCCCGGACGTCGGTGCGCAGCGACAGCGACGCCATCAGCTCGGCCACGTCGCCGGCGAGCGTCCTGTCGTCCGCGCCGGTCTCGGCGTTGCCGAAGTCGACCAGCCACGGCCGGCCGCGGTCGTCGACCACGATGCTCGAGGCGACCAGGTCCCGGTGCGCGATCCGGGCCCGGTGCAGCAGCGCCACCTGCTCCCAGACGCGGTCGAGCAGCGGCGGGGTGAGCTCCTCGGGTGGCAACTCGTCGAGCGGGCGCCCGGGCAGGTACTGCTGGGCGACCACCGCACCCCGGTCGTTGCCGCGCGCCAGCAGCACCTCCGGCACGCGGACCCCGCGGGCGCGCGCGGTGAACGCCGCCACGGCCTCGTGCTCGGCCTGGCGGCCCAGAGGGGCGAGGGCGTCGGCGTCCTTGACGTCGCGCACCGCCAGGAGCCGGGCCAGCCGGTAGAACCAGTCGCGTTCGTACCGGTGCGGGTCGAGCACCTTGACGAACACCCGGCGGCCGGATCCGTCGACGGCGGTGAAGGGGTGCGAGCTGCGCGCGTGCGCCGCGACCGGTCGCAGGTCCTGCACGGGCAGGCCGTAGCGGGCCAGTTGCGCGGCGACCCGCTCCGGCCTCGGCCGCCATCTCGGCACGCCCAGCACCCAGTGCACGGCCGAGCCGATGGCCCAGCCCGCGGCGAGCCCGCCGACGACGTCGAGCGGGAGGTGGGCGCCCACGTAGATGCGGGCCAGGCCGACGGTCCAGGCCAGCGCCCACACCACGCGCCGCCAGCGCCGGGTGAGGTAGGGCGCCGCGGCGGTGGCCATCGCGGCGGCGACGGCGGCGTGACCGCTGATGAACCCGGCCCCGCCGATCACGCCCTCGTGCAGCACCGCGCCGACCGGCAGCCCGGACGGGCGCTCCCTGCCCACGACGCTCTTCACCAGGTCGGCGGCGTAGTAGGCGAGCAGCCCGGAGAGCAGCAGGTCACGGGCCAGCCGGAAGCGCCGGGTGAGCGCCGCGACGGCCGCCAGCGTCGGCACCGCGACCACGTTGCCCAGCTGCATGACCGCCCAGACGACCGGGAAGAAGAAGCCGGGCAGGTCGTTGACCAGCCGGAACAGGTCCCGCTCGAGCGGGGACAGCTGCCCCTGCTGGGCGATCAGGAACCCGATGCCCAGGACCACCAGGCCCAGGGCCACGCGCAGCAGGTCACCCGGGTGCCGTTGCGGGCGGTCCGCCGGGTGCACCGGACGCGGTGCGGAGGCCGCGCGACGCCGGATCCCCGCCGTCGGCAGCACAGCCATGATCGCGAGTCGACACCTGTTCGGCCCGTCGCGGAAGGGGTCTTGGGGCTCTGGCTGCTCAGTCGGCCGGGCGGCTGCCCGGCGGGTTCGGGGTGTGGTAGATCGCGGTCAGCCAGACGTCGAGCAGGACGTCGACCGCGTCCTCCTCGGCGATCGCCGGGCCGTCGCCGGCGAAGGTGCCGTGCAGCGCCCGCTCGTTCATGGAGTTCAGCGCGATCGCCAGATCACGCGCCGGAGGCCCGGGGGGAGCGAAGCCGCGGGCCCGCTCGGTCGCGATCACCTCGGCGCAGTGGTCGACCCACTGCTCGAAGCCGCCCGCCCAGAGCTCGCGGACCTCCTCGTTGGTGATCCGGGCCTCGGCGGCGGCGAGGGTGACGCCGCGGTGGGTGCGGAAGGTCTCGAAGTAGGCACGGATGCCGTTGCGCCAGTCCTGCCGCCGGTCGCCGACCCGCGCGGCGAAGGCCTCGGCGGAGGCGCGGTCGGCCTCGGCGATCACCCGGTCCAGCAGCGAGAGCAGGACGGCGTCCTTGGACCGGAAGTAGAAGTAGAAGGTCGGGCGGGAGATCCCCGCGCCACGGGCGAGGTCGTCGACCGAGATCGCCGACAGGGGCCGCTCGGCCAGCAGCTTCTCGCAGGTGGTCAGGATCGCCAGTTCGCGGTCGTCGCCGGACGGCCGCGGGGGACGACGGCTGCGTGCGCCCCGGCGCGTACTGGGAAAGGCGACCATCTGCACACCTTACCGGCGGTGTGACCTGTGCCTCAACATGCTGTTGACCCGTTCGACGGACTGTCGATACGGTTCCTCGGTGGCAGCGCAGCCGGAGCATGTGGACGTCCTGATCGTGGGAGCCGGCCTGTCCGGCATCGGCGCGGCCTGCCGGCTGCGCACCGAGTCGCCGGGAAGATCCTTCACCATCCTCGAGGCCCGCGACGCGATCGGCGGCACCTGGGACCTGTTCCGCTATCCCGGGGTCCGCTCGGACTCGGACATGTTCACCCTGAGTTACCGCTTCCGCCCCTGGACGGGCAAGAAGTCGATCGCCGACGGCTGGTCGATCAAGAACTACATCGAGGAGACCGCCCGCGAGTACCGGGTGGCCGACTCGATCCGCTACCACCACCGTGTCGTGGCGGCGGAGTGGTCCAGCGAGGACGCGCGCTGGACGGTCACCGCCGAGCGCACCGACACCGGTGAGACCGTGGTGCTCACCTGCTCGTGGCTGTCGGTCTGCGCCGGCTACTACCGCTACGACGAAGGTTTCCGGCCGCACTTCGAGGGCGAGGAGTCCTTCCGCGGGCAGCTGATCCACCCGCAGCACTGGCCCGAGGACCTCGACTACGCCGGCAAGCGGGTCGTCGTCATCGGCAGCGGCGCCACCGCCGTCACCCTGGTGCCCAGCCTGGCCGACCAGGCCGAGCACGTCACGATGCTGCAGCGGACGCCGAGCTACATCGTCTCGCTGCCCGGTGAGGACCCGCTGGCCAACAAGCTGCGGGGCAAGCTCTCGCCGAAGGCGACCTACCGCGCCGTCCGTGCCAAGAACCTGGTGCTCAGCACGCTCATGTACCAGTTCAGCCGGCGCCGGCCGCAGGCGATGAAGGCGCTGCTGCGCAAGGGACAGGTCGCCGCGCTGCCGCCGGGCTTCGACGTCGACACGCACTTCGCCCCGCCCTACGACCCGTGGGACCAGCGCCTGTGCCTGGTGCCCGACGGCGACCTGTTCAAGGCGCTGAGCTCGCACAAGGCCGACATCGTCACCGGGCGGATCGACCGCTTCACCGAGACCGGCGTCCGCCTCGAGTCGGGGGAGGAGCTGCCGGCCGACATCGTCGTCACCGCCACCGGCCTGCAGGTGCAGCCCGTCGGCGGCATGACGCTCGCGGTCGACGGGGAGAAGGTCGACCTGGCCGGCCGGGTCTCCTACAAGGGGATGATGCTCTCCGGCGTGCCGAACATGGACATGGTCTTCGGCTACACCAACGCCTCCTGGACGCTCAAGGCCGACCTGATCAACCGCTACGTCTGCCGGCTGCTCAACCACATGGCGGCCGAGGGCTACGTGTCGGCCACCCCGGTCGCTCCGCCCGAGGGCGCGAGCGACCCGTTCGTCCCGCTGACCTCCGGCTACATCCAGCGCAGCCTCGCCCAGCTGCCGAAGCAGGCGTCGCGGGCGCCCTGGCGGGTGTACCAGAACTACTTCCTCGACCGCCGGATCATGGGCCGCGGGCGGCTGGACGACGAGGGCATGACGTTCCAGCGGGCCGGGGAGCGGCTGCCGGTCGCCGCCTGATGGAGGCCTACGACTTCGCCGGCGGGACCGCCGCGGTCACCGGCGCGGCGAGCGGCATCGGCGAGGCGCTGGCGCACGCCCTGGCCGCGCGGGGCAGCGACCTGGTCCTGGTCGACCGCGACGCGGTCCGGCTCGAAGCGGTGGCCGAGTCCGTCCGCCGCTCCGGGCGGAAGGTCGCGACCTACGTCGTCGACCTCGCCGACGACGCGGCGGCGCAGGCGATCGGCGCGACGCTCGCCGCCGAGCACCCGGAGATCACGCTGCTGGTCAACAACGCCGGCGTGGCGCTCGGCGGGCGGTTCGACCAGGTGACCCTCGAGGAGTTCGACTGGGTCCTGGCGATCAACTTCCGCGCCGTCGTCCGGCTGACGCACGCGCTGCTGCCGGTGCTCACGGCGCACCCCGGCGCGCACCTGGTCAACGTGTCGAGCATCTTCGGCATCCTCGCCCCGCCCGGGCAGGCGGCGTACGCAGCGAGCAAGTTCGCCGTCCGCGGCTTCTCCGAGGCGCTGCGCGCGGAACTGGCCGCCGACGGCGTCGGGGTCACCGTCGTCCACCCCGGCGGCATCCGCACCCGGATCGCCGAGTCGGCGCGGATGGGCTCCGGCGTCGACCCCGAGGAGATCGCCCGCGGCAAGGAGCAGTTCGCCAAGCTGCTGCGCATCCCGCCGGAGAAGGCGGCCGCGCTGATCGTCGCGGCGGTCGAGAAGCGTCGTCCGCGGCTGCTCATCGGCGCGAGCGCGAAGATCCCCGACATCCTCGTGCGGCTCTTCCCGGGCGGCTACTCCAAACCCCTGTCCCGCCGCCGCTGAGCGCGTGAGCCGCTCTGCGCCGATCGATCGAACGTCAGAGGCCCGGAATCCGACGGATTCCGGGCCTCTGACGTTCAACGGTCGCGGGGCTACGCCTCGCTCGGGGTGGCCTCCCCACGGGCACCTGCACCCAGAGCGGCCAGCTCGCGCTGCACCATCTCCTCGTGCTCCCGCTCGTCCTCACGAGCCTTGCGCGGGCTCCACCGGCCGGACATGACGAACACGAACGGCAGGAAGACGATCTGGCCGGCGACGCAGACCCACCACCACGTCTGCCACTGGCCCGGGTTGTCCTTCTGCGCCTGCTGGACCTTCGCCCCGTTGTCGGAGAGGAACTGCAGGTCCTCGGCCGGCACCTTGCCGACGGCGATCAGCTCGGCACCGGCGGCGGCGACCTTCGGCCCGTTGGTGGTCAGCGTGTCCGCCGCGGCCTGGACCTGCTGACCGGTCGTCAGGAGGAACGTGACGTCCGCCTGCGGGACGGCGGCCAGGGCCAGCAGCCGCTGCTGCGCGGTGGCCGGGTCGACCCCCAGGGCCTGGGAGATCTCACCGACCGCCTTGGTGGCGGCCGCGGTGTCGGCCGGGTTGGCGGCCAGGGCCAGCAGGGTGGCCTGGTCGATCGCCGCTGCGGTCTTGAGCTGCTCGGCGTACTGCTGGCTCAGCGTCGCGGCCTTGACCACGTCCGTGACCGGGACGCCGGCGACCTCGCTGACCGCCTGCGCCTGCGCCTGCTGGTCGGCCGGGTTGGCGGCCAGTGCAGCCTGCGTCGCAGGGGAGATCTTGGCGATCGACGCGACGTCGGCCACCGGCACGCCGGAGATGTCGCTGAGCGCCTGGGCCTGGGTCGCCGGGTCGTCCGGGTTGGCGGCGAGGGCCTTCTGCGTGGCCGGGTCGAGCTTGGCCAGCGTCGCCAGCTCGGACTTGTACTGCTCCGCGAGGGTCGCCACCTTCGGACCCTGGTCGACCAGGATCGAGGTCGCCGGCACCACGAAGGTCAGCACGATCAGCGAGACGCAGACGACCAGGCGCAGCAGCCAGCCCCAGATGGCCAGGCCGGTCGCGGTCGCCGCCGGGTTGTGCTTCTCGACGGTCTCGGTGAAGGAGGCCATCCACGCGACGTAGGCCATGCCGCCGCCGACGGAGCTGAGCACGAAGTACAGCGCGAAGCTGTAGTAGCTCGTGTCGGTCGACGCGGTCGCGAACAGGATGCCGCCGACCAGGCTGATCAGCGTCCCGAGGATCATGAACGGCTTGCGCACGCGCAGCTTGTCCGACAGCAGACCGAACACGACCAGGCCGAGCGCGTTGAAACCCCAGTACCAGTTGGCCAGGCCGTTGGCCTTCTGCTCGGAGTAGCCGTGGGTGGTCGCGAAGAAGACGACGATGAACCCGACGAGCGCGTAGTACAGGAGCAGGAAGACGCTGATCGCGAACGCCGAGCCGATGATGTCGAAGCGCAGCATCTGCCGCCAGTGGCCCTTGAGCGCCCGCTCCGGGTCGAGGCCCTTGGCCCGGGCCTCGATCAGCGCGCGGTCGCGCATGCTCACCATCAGCTGGTCGCGCAGGGCCGGCGAGAGCTCCCGCAGGCCGAAGCACGCGACGACGAAGACGACGAGGCCGGCGATGCCGCAGACGTAGAACTGGAAGCGCCAGTCGGGGTGGCTGTCGAGGGTGTTGCTGGACACCGTGGTGACGACGAGGCTGCCGAGCACCGGACCGAGCGTCCAGAAGCCCATCGCCGCGCCGCGGCCCACCTGCGGGGAGAAGTCGCGGATGAGCGCCGGGGTGGCGACCAGGACGATGCCTTCGACGAAGCTCAGGATCGCGAACAGGACCGTGTAGACGGTCTTGTTCGGGGCGTTCGGCAGGCCGAAGGCGATGATCAGCCCGGTGAGCAGCAGGCCGTAGACCACCAGGTTGGCGCGACCCCACCGGTCGGCGAGACCGGCGAACAGCGAGGCGAACGCGCCGACCAGGTTGCCGATGACCGACACCATCACGAAGAAGGTGAAGGACATGTTGAACTCGGCGATGATCTGGGTGGCGACCGCACCGGCGATGTACAGCTCGTAGTACAGGACGATGGTCGCCAGGACGGTGATGCCCAAGAACACCGACCGGGGGCCCGTGTTCGGGTAGTGCGGCAGCTGCCGGTTCCAGAGCCGGCTGGCAGCGCCGCTCTGTGGCGCGTCCGCGGTGCGCGGCGCGTCGGAGGTCGTGGTCACGGTGTTCCCTTCCCCGGCGACGGTGCCGGGACCCGGTGGGTGCGCGCCCGGTCGCACGGCGGTTTTCCGCAGGCGCCCGGACGGTGTGGTCCAGACCACACAGCGCCGCAGATTATCGACGCGGTGTCAGCCGAGTCAACGTCCTGTCGAGTCACGCGATGGGGTGTTTCGCGCACACAGCGTCGTCACAGGCGTCGTGCAGGCAGACTCGAGGGGTGACCAGCCCCGTTCCGGCCTCCTTCGTCCGCGCTCACACCCGGCCGGCGCACCCCTCGCTGGTGCCCGAGGTGACCCTGCTGGTCGCGGACGACGTCGTGGCCCTGTGGGAGGCGATGGAGGAGGAGCGGGGACGGCAAGCGGATGCGCCGCCGTTCTGGGCGGCCGCCTGGCCGGGCGGGCAGGTGCTGGCCCGGTACGTCCTCGACACCCCGGCCGCGGTGGCCGGCCGGCGAGTGCTCGACCTCGGGTCCGGCAGCGGGCTGGTCGCCATCGCCGCGGCCATGGCCGGCGCGGCCGAGGTGGTGGCCAGCGAGATCGACGAGTTCGGGACGACGGCGATCCCGCTCAACGCCGCGCTCAACGGCGCCGAGGGGATCCGGGTGGTCGGCGACCTGCTGGCCGGACCGCCACCGTCCGTCGACGTCGTCCTGGCCGGCGACATCTGCTACGACCGCGAGATGACCGAGCGGGTCCTGCCCTTCCTCGACCGGGCCCGCGCCGCCGGGACCGACGTGCTCGTCGGCGACCCCGGACGGATGTACCTGCCGGTCGACCGGCTGACGGCGGTCGCGGCGCACGACGTCCCGGAGACCGAGGGGCCGGGGCTGCGCCGCTCGACCGTGTGGCGCCTGAGGTGACAGGTTTCCGGGCCGGATCGAGTCGGAATCTGTTGCACAGTTCCCCCGGCGCCGTCGAGCGGATGGCCCGCGATGCACATCACCCGATAAATCGTCGGCTTCGGTTTGTCACGACTGCATAACGGCGGTTACCTTGGGCCCCGTCCGTTCGGTCGCAACGTCCCCAACCGGGGAGTCCGCGCGGACGCCGCCGAGTCGCCCATCCGGGCGAGCCGGGGACCCACCGCAGTACTGGGGTGAATCCTGCTCCGGACACCAGTCCGGCGCGGGTAGGGCACTCTTCCCGCCCGAATCCGTCAGCTAACTCGGTAGGCGGCCGACGGAAGAAACGGAGTGCCGCCTTGTCGGCGTGCCCTGCTACCTCTGCCCCACCTCGCAGCGCCTCACACACCCGCCGCTGGGTGCACCCCCGCATCTAGCTGCGCGGCAGTCCGCTTCCCGGACGTCGTGACCGGCTGACCACCCGCCGTTCCTGCGCGTCCGCGACTCCTTCCGGCGCCGTCCCGGACTGCCCGTTCCCCGCTGCCCGCACCAACCCGCGGCCGGCCGCTGCCGTGTGCCCTCGGCACGCCTGTGCCCGCTCGCGCCCAGACCTCTCGGAGCACCTCCTTCCATGAACCTCCGCACGACCTTCTCCGGCCGCCGTCTCCGTGGCTCCCACGCCCGCCGCCGCCCGGCCCTGCCCAGCCGTCGTCCCGCGCTCTTCCTGGGCGTGGCCGCCGCCGGCGCGCTCGCCGTCAACGTCCTCGTCGGTGCCGACCCGGCCGCGCAGGCCGACAGCGGTACCCCGCAGTCGGTCAGCGTCGCGCACCAGCTGGGTCTGACCGCCCGCTCGGCGCCGGCCACCTCCGACCTCCGGCCGCTCGAGGAGCTCTCCGCAAGCCGGAGCACCCGCGACCAGCAGCAGGCCGCCGCCCAGCAGCAGCAGCAGGCCGCCGTCCAGGCCGAGCTGGACCGGCAGAAGGCCGAGGCCGAGGCGGCCGCCCAGGCCGCCGCCGCGCAGGCTGCTGCCCAGCAGGCGGCTGCGCAGCAGGCCGCCGCGGCCGCGGCGCCCTCGGGTTCCTTCCAGGACTACGCGCTGAAGAAGCTGGGCGGCGACCAGTCCCAGTTCTCCTGCCTCGAGAGCCTGTGGGGCAAGGAGAGCGGGTGGAACCCCAACGCGCAGAACCCGTCGAGCACGGCCTACGGCATCCCGCAGCTGCTCAACTCGACCTGGGCGAGCACCGGGATCGCCAAGACCTCCGACGGCTACCGCCAGATCGACGCCGGGCTGATCTACATCGACAACCGCTACGGCTCGCCGTGCGGCGCCTGGAGCCACTCGAAGTCCACGGGTTGGTACTGAGCCGGTAGTTCACAGCCGACGCACCGACAATGAGGTCGTGCGCGGCCGGCTGAGCGGGTTCGGGACGACGCGGTGACGCACCTCGTCGACCGGATCCTGGGCCTGCCCGGCTGGCTGGTGCTGGTGGTCGCCGGGCTGGTCGTGCTGGCCGAGGACGCGCTGTTCGTCGGCTTCGTGCTCCCCGGGGAGACGGTGGCGCTGCTCGCCGGCGCCGCCGCGAAGGTCGGGCACGCCTCGCTGGCCGGGGTGCTCGTCGTCGTGGTCGTCGCGGCGGTCGTCGGTGACACCATCGGCTACGAGGTGGGCCGGCACCTCGGGACGCGGGTGCTGCGGGTGCGGTTCCTCGACCGGCGCCGGGAGCGGCTGGACGCTGCCCGCGACTTCCTCGCCCGTCGCGGCGGCAGCGCCGTCTTCCTCGGCCGCTGGATCGCCTTCTTCCGCGCGGTCATGCCGTTCCTGGCCGGCACCTCCCGCATGCGGTATCCGAAGTTCCTGGCCTGGAACGCGCTCGGCGGCCTGGCCTGGGGCGCCACCGTGGTGCTGGTCGGCTACGCGGCCGGCGCCTCGTACGCGCGGGTGGAGAAGTCCTTCGGCCGTGGCGCCGCGATCGCCGCGGTGGCCGTCGTGGTGATCGGCGTCGTCGTCTGGCGGGTGCGCAGGCACCGGGCGAGGCTGGGGGAGTGACCCCGGCACCGTGGTGGACCAGCGCCGTCGTCTACCAGATCTACCCCCGCTCGTTCCAGGACTCCGACGGCGACGGCGTCGGGGACCTCGGCGGGATCCTCCAACGGCTTGACCACCTGAGCGACCTCGGCGTCGACGTCGTCTGGCTGTCGCCGGTCTACCCGTCACCGCAGGCCGACAACGGCTACGACATCTCCGACTACCAGGACGTCGACCCGCTGTTCGGCACGCTGGAGCAGCTCGACGAGCTGATCGCCGCCCTGCACTCCCGCGGGATGAAGCTGGTCCTCGACCTGGTGGTCAACCACACCAGCGACGAGCACCCGTGGTTCGTCGAGTCGCGATCGTCGCCGTCGTCGGCGAAGCGCGACTGGTACTGGTGGCGCCCGCCGCGCGACGGCGGGGCGCCGACCAACTGGGCGTCGTTCTTCTCCGGCCCGGTCTGGGAGCTCGACGAGGCCAGCGGCGAGTACTACCTGCACCTGTTCGAGAAGAAGCAGCCCGACCTCAACTGGGAGAACCCGCAGGTCCGCCAGGCCGTCTACGCGATGATGCGGTGGTGGCTCGACCGCGGGGTCGACGGCTTCCGCATGGACGTCATCAACATGATCTCCAAGGACGTCGGTCCCGACGGCGCGCTGCACGACGGGCCGCCGATCCCCGGCACGCTGCTGGGGGACGGGTCGGCGTCCTACCTGTGCGGGCCGCGCATCCACGAGTTCCTGCAGGAGATGCACCGCGAGGTCTTCGCCGGCCGCGACGCCGCGCTGCTCACGGTGGGGGAGATGCCGGGGGTGACGCTGGAGGAGGCCCAGCTGTTCACCGACCCGGCGCGCGGCGAGGTCGACATGGTGTTCCAGTTCGAGCACGTCGGCCTCGACCACGGCGCCACCAAGTGGGACCTGCGGCCGCTGCGCTGGCGGGACCTCAAGGCGTCGTTCGGGCGCTGGCAGGCAGGCCTGGCGAAGGTCGGCTGGAACTCCCTCTACTGGGACAACCACGACCAGCCGCGCGCGGTCTCGCGCTACGGCGACGACTCACCGGAGCACCGCCGCGCGTCGGCGACCTGCCTGGCCACGCTGCTGCACCTGCACCGCGGGACGCCCTACGTCTACCAGGGCGAGGAGCTCGGGATGGCGAACTACCCGTTCGCCGGGATCGAGGACTTCCAGGACGTCGAGTCGCTGAACCAGTACGCGGCGGCGGTGGCCGGGGGAGCGGATCCAGGAGTCGTGCTCCGTGGCCTGAGGAAGATGAGCCGGGACAACGCGCGCACGCCGGTGCAGTGGGACGGCTCGCCGACCGCCGGCTTCACCACCGGGACGCCGTGGCTGCCGGTCAACCCCGACCACGTCGAGTGGAACGCCGCCCGGCAGCGGGACGACGACACCTCCGTGCTGGCGCACTACCGGCGGCTGATCGCCCTGCGCCACCAGCTGCCGGTCGTGGCGCTCGGCGACTTCACGATGCTGCTGCCCGAGGTCGACGACGTCTACGCGTTCACCCGCTCGCTGGACGGCGAGACGCTGCTCGTCGTCTGCAACGTCAGCAGCCGCCCGTGCGCCGTCGGCGAGCTGCTGCCCGACGCGGTCGGCGCGGAGCTCCTGCTGGGCAACCTGAAGGTGGAGGACCCCACCGTCCTCGCGCCGTGGGAGGCGCGGGTCCTGCGGCTGTGATCCGCGGACGGGTCGTCGCGGCGGCCGCGCTGCTGCTGGCCGCCGCGTGCGCGCCGACGACGCACTCCGGCTCCGCGGCGTCGTCCGGGTCGACGACGGCGCCCGGCGAGGTGCCCACGCCCGACCACGTCCTCGTCGTCGTGTTCGAGAACAAGGACGCCGCCTCGGTCGTCGGCGCGCCGGAGGCGCCGTACCTGACCTCGCTGGCCGCGGCGGGCGCCACGTTCACCGACGCGCACGGCGTCACCCACCCGAGCCAGCCGAACTACGTGGCGCTGTTCGCGGGCTCCCCCCTGGGGGTCGTCGACGACTCCTGCCCGCACTCGTTCGAAGCCTCCAACCTGGCCGGTCAGCTGCTCGCCGCGGGGCGGACCTTCGTCGGCTACTCCGAGGACCTACCCGCTGCCGGGGACACCTCCTGCCGGGCCGGCCGCTACGCGCGCAAGCACAACCCGTGGGTCGACTTCCCGGCGCTGCCCCCCGAGGTCAACCAGCCCGCCGGCGCACTGCCCGCAGACTTCGCCGACCTGCCCACCGTCGCCTTCCTCGTGCCGAACCTGTGCAACGACATGCACGACTGCGGCGTGCCGGCAGGGGACGCCTGGGCGAAGGCGCACCTGCCGGCCTACGTCGGCTGGGCCCGGACGCACGACAGCCTGCTGGTCGTGACCTTCGACGAGGACGAGGGGTCACGGGACAACCTGATCCCGACGTTCATGGTCGGACCGATGGTGAAGCCGGGGTCGACTCCGCAACGGATCGACCACTACTCGGTGCTGCGCACCCTCGAGGACATGTACGGCCTGCCGCCCCTCGGCGAGGCGGCGTCGCGGCAGCCGATCAGCGGGATCTGGACGGCGGGCTGACCGGTCAGTCGTGCCAGTGGTGGTAGTAGCCAGGGCCGTAGCCGTAGTCCCCGCTGCCGGCGATCGCGGCGGCGACGACCGCGGCCACCAGCAGCAGGGCGACCAGGACGCCGACGACCAGCACCACGCGGCGGCGCCGGCGGCGGGCGGCCGACCACGACGGTGCGCCCAGGAGCGAGGTGCGCGCCTGCAGCGACGCGCTGGAGGCCACCGCCCGCCAGCCGGGTGCCTCCGGGGCCGGGTCGGGCAGGTCGTGGGTGAGCGGGTGGAGCTCGTCGACGTACCGGGCGGCGTAGGCGGTGGCGGTCCGCTCGTGGCCCTCCTCGACGGTGAGCAGCCCGAGACCGACGGCCCCGTGCAGCTGGTGCACGACCGCCTCGCGCTGGGCGTCGGAGGCGCGTAGCCGGCGGGGTGCGTCGGCCGGCGGCGCCTCGGGCTCGGTCGGTGCGGTCATCGCGGCGACTCCCTTCGCTGGGACCTGACGGTGGTCCCAGCGTGCGCCGGGCTGATGTGCGAGGGCTATGAGTTGGCGTTCGGGCCCCAGCGGATCCGGCCGGTGACCGCCGCGGGCGCGCCCGGGTTGCCGGCAGACAGGCGCGCGCCGTCGTCGTCCGGGACGCCGTCGGCGACCACCGGCCGGCCGGCGAAGCAGGGCCGCCGCAGCCGGTACTCGAAGCCGGCGACGGCGCGATCGGGGGCGGACCGGCGGGGCAGCTCGAGCAGCAGCAGCGCGAGCAGCGGGCCGTGCACGACCAGGCCGGGGTAGCCCTCGACGGCCGTGACGTACTGCTGGTCGTAGTGGATCCGGTGGGTGTTGTAGGTCAGCGCGCTGAACCGGAACAGCATGCGGGCGTCGGGGTCCAGCTGCAGCCGCCAGTCGCCTCCCGTTTCGGGCTGGTCCGCGGCTTCCGCTGTCGTCGTCCTCGGGGAGCCGGCGGGCTGGCTGCGGTAGACGACGTCCTGCTCCTCGACGACGGCGAGCTCGCCGTCGCACTCGAACCGGTGCCGCACGGTCACGAACACCATCTCGCCGGAGCGCCCGCTGGTCGGCCGGACGGCGGCCACCCGGGAGCGCCGGACGACGTCGGAGCCGATCCGCAGCGGGGCGGAGAACTGGGCCCGGCCGCCGGCGATCATGCGGCGCCGGTCGGGGATCGGCGGCAGGAAGTGCCCGTCGGCCGGGTGCCCGTCCTCGGCGAGCGCCGACTGGGCCGGCGCCTCGAGGAAGGAGAACCAGTGCCACAGCGGCGGCAGCTCCTCGGGCGCGGGGGAGTCGAGCAGGGCGGCGAAGGCGGCGACCGGCCAAGGGGCGATCCGGTCGGTGCGCTCGACCGGCGCCGGGTGCCAGTCGGCGACCGCGTCCGCGAGGGTCACCGCAGGCCCCCGCGCTGGATCAGCTGCCGGGTGATGACGTCGCGCTGGATCTCGTTGGTGCCCTCGCCGACGATCATCAGCGGGGCGTCGCGGAAGTAGCGCTCGACGTCGAACTCGGTGGAGTACCCGTAGCCACCGTGGATGCGGACGGCGTCCAGCGCGATCGACATCGCCGTCTCGGAGGCGAACAGCTTGGCCATGCCGGCCTCGAGGTCGCTGCGCCGGCCGCTCTCGAGGGTCTCCGCCGCGTGCAGCACGAGCTGCTTGGCCGCCGTCAGCCGGGTGGCCATGTCGGCGAGGTAGGTGCCGATCGCCTGGTGCTGCCAGATCGGCTTGCCGAAGCTCTCCCGCTCCTGGGCGTAGCGGAACGCGTCGTCGAAGGCGGCCTGGCCGACGCCGACGGCGCGGGCGGCGACCTGCAGCCGGCCGGTCTCCAGGCCCTTCATCATCTGCGCGAAGCCCTTGCCTTCCACCCCGCCGAGCAGCGCGTCGGCCGGTGCCCGGTAGCCGTCGAAGGCCAGCTCGCAGCTCTCCACCCCCTTGTAGCCGAGCTTGGGCAGGTCGCGGGAGACGGTCAGCCCGGGGCCGTGCTCGACCAGCAGGATGCTGATCCCGGTGTGCGGCGGATCGGCGGCCGGGTCGGTCTTGCACAGCAGCGCGATCAGCTGCGAGCGGCGGGAGTTGGTGATCCAGGTCTTCGCGCCGTCGACGACGTAGCCGCCGTCCTGTCGCCGGGCGACGGTCGTCATCGCCTGCAGGTCGGAGCCGCCGCCGGGCTCGGTGAGCGCCATCGTCGCCCGCACCTCGCCGGTGGCCATCCGGGGCAGGTAGCGGTCCTTCTGCTCGTCGGTGCCGAAGGCCAGCAGCAACTTGGCGACGACGGTGTGCCCGCCCATCGCGCCGGCCAGCGACATCCACCCGCGCGCGAGCTCGGCGGTGACCAGGGCGTAGCAGGGCATCGACACCGGCGCCTCGCCCCACGGCTCGGGGATGGCCAGGCCGAAGACGCCGAGTTCCTTCATCCGGTCGATGAGCCGCTCCGGGTATTCGTTCGCGTGCTCCAGCTCGCGGGCGACCGGGCGCACCTCGTCGTCCACGAAGCGGCGCACGGTGGACAGGACCAGCTCTTCTTCGGGCGAGAGCGTCGGCATGGGGTCAGACTGCCGTACGGCATGGGCATCTGGATCGGGACGTCGGGCTGGAGCTACGACCACTGGGACGGCGTGCTCTACCCGCCGGGGACGCCGCCGCGCGAGCGGCTGGCGCACTACGTGCGGCGGTTCGACACCGTCGAGCTCAACGCCTCGTTCTACCGGTGGCCGAGGACGGCGACGTTCGCCTCGTGGCGCCGCCGGCTGCCACCTGGCTTCCAGCTGTCGGTGAAGGCGCCGCGCGGGCTGACCCACGCGAAGCGGCTGTACGCGCCGGAGCCGTGGGTCCCGCGGTTCCGCGAGTGCTGGCACGAGCTGGGCGACAAGCGGGCGGTGTTCCTCGTGCAGCTGCACCCGGCGCACGAGCGCGACGACGCCCGGCTCGACTACTTCCTCGCCGCGCTGCCGGACTGGATGCGGGTCGCCGTCGAGTTCCGGCACCCCTCATGGCACGACGAGGGCGTGTACGCGCTGCTGGAGCGGCACGGCGCCGCCTACGTGGTGATGAGCGGGGCCAAGCTGCCCTGCGTGCTGCGGGCGACCGCGCCGTTCGTGTACGTGCGGATGCACGGGCCGGACGCCGAGCACCTGTACGCCGGTTCGTACCCCGACGACGACCTGCGCTGGTGGGCTGCTCGGGTGCGGGAGTGGGCGGGGCAGGGGCGCGACGTGTTCGTGTACTTCAACAACGACGGGTTCGGGCACGCGGTCCGCAACGCGGAGACGCTGCGGTCCTTCGCGACCTCGTGACACGCTGCGTCGCGTGGCCCTGACGCACCGGCAGCTGAACCGGACGACGCTGCAGCGGCAGCTGCTGCTGGACCGCGAGCAGCTCGGGGTCGTGGACGCCGTCCGCCGGGTGGTCGCGCTGCAGGCGCAGGAGCCCGCGTCGCCGTACCTGGCGCTGTGGAACCGGGTGCGCGGGTTCTCCCCGGCCGACCTGGACGCCGCGTTCGCCGACGGCCGGGTGGCCAGGGGGCAGCTGCTGCGGGTCACGCTGCACGTCGTGGCCGCGCAGGACTGGCCGGCGTTCCACACCGCGATGCGGTATCCCCTGCGGGCGGCCCGGCTGGGGGACCGGCGGTTCACCTCGACCGGTCTGACGATCGCCGACGCCGACGCGCTGGTGCCGGGGCTAATGGAGTTCGCGTCCTCGCCGCGGACGGCGGCCGAGATGGAGGAGCACCTGGCGGCGCGGATCGACGGGGCGCCGTCCCGAGGGGTGTGGTGGGCGCTGCGGACCTTCTCGCCGCTGTGGCACCACCCGGCGGGGGAACCGTGGGCGTTCGGGCAGCGACCGCTGTACCGGGCCGCGGAGCCCTACGACGAGGACCCGCTGGAGTCGCTGATGACGTTGATCCGGCGCTACCTGGCCGCGTTCGGGCCGGCGTCGGCAGCGGACTTCACCCGGTTCACGATCCTGCCGCGGGCGAAGACGGCGGAGGCCTTCGGCAAGCTGGCCGGCGAGCTGGTCGAGGTCGAAGGCCCCGACGGCCGGCCGCTGCTGGACCTGCCGGACGCGCCGCTGGCGGACGAGGACGTGTCGGCGCCGCCGCGGCTGCTCGGCATGTGGGACAACGTGCTGCTGGGCTGGGTGGATCGCAGCCGGGTGATCCCGCCGGAGTTCCGCACGCTGGTGATGCGCAGCAACGGCGACGTCCTGCCGACGCTGCTGGTCGACGGGTACGTCGCCGGTGTCTGGCGGCCGGTGGACGGCGGGATCGAGGCGACCGCGTTCTCCCCGCTGTCCGAGCAGGCGTGGGACGGGCTCGCCGCCGAGGCCGCCGCGCTGGCATCGCTGCTCGCCGACCGCGACCCGGCGGTGTACCGCCGGTACGCGCACTGGTGGCAGACCCTGCCGCCCGCCGCCGAGGTGCGGGTGCTCTAGACCCTCTCGACGAGGGCGGCGAGGCGGGCGAGCGACTCGCTCCAGCCGAGCTCGTTGTCCTCCGCCCGGACGCCGTCGGGCAGACCGTCGTGCACCGCGACGAGCTCGGTGCCGCCGTCGGCGGCGTCGGAGAGCGTGACGGTGATGGTCATGGGGCCGGTCAGCGCCGGGTCGTCGGTCTCGAACTCGTCGACCTCGACGACCTTCTGGTCCGGCACCAGCTCGGCGAAGTAGCCGGAGTAGGTGTCGGTGTGCGCGGTGGACTTGCCGACGCCTTCCCCGGAGTAGGTGAGGGAGACGCGCAGCCGGCCGCCCTCGCGGGCGTCCCACTCGTGCACCTCGCTGGTCATGCCGGGCGGCACCTTCCAGTAGACGACCGCGACCGGGTCGAGCAGCGCCCGGTACACGTCGGACCGGGGCGCGGTGAGGTGCCGCGTGTGTCTCGTCGTCGCCATGGCAGGTCATCCTCCCTGCAGGGTGTCCGTTCCGGACGTTCCCGCCACGCTGGTCTCATGTCGGGTCTGAAGGTGGAGCAGAAGCAGTCGCTCAGCCGGGCGGAGGCGGCGAAGCTCGTGGCGGACCTCGCCGAGGGGCTGAAAGGGGACGGCGAGGTCACGCTGAAGCTGGGCGGCGGCACGGTGGAGCTCACGGTCGGGTCGCAGGTCCGCTGCGAGCTGGAGGTCGAGGCCGACGGCGAGAAGTTCGAGCTGGAGCTCGAGCTGAAGTGGTCGTCGTCCGACGGCGCCTCCGATCAGAAGGACGAGGACGAGGCCTCGGGGGAGGAGTCCGCCGACGCCGCCCAGCGGGTGCCCCCGCAGAACCGCCGCAGTCCGCAGGAGCGCCGTCCCGCCCAGAAGTGACCGGCGTCGACGAGGAGGCATGCCGAGTCGGCGACATGTCGACATGCCTCCTCGTCGCCATGACCACGGCCGAGATCAGATCGGTGGCGGGTCCGGGGTCGGGGTGGTGAGGGTGGTGGCGCTGGCACCCGACCAGCAACTCTCAGCCCGGTGCGCGCCGTTGGGCGACTCGGCGAGCTCGCGAATGGAGCAGGAAGGCCAGGCCGGCCACGGCCAACGCGGCGGCCCCACCCAGGATCGGGAGCAGGGGCAGGGCCGATCGTTCGGCCGGCCGAATCGCTGCGCGATCGGTCTGCGGGGCGCCGACGAGGAAGTCGACGTCCCGGTCGCCGGTCAGGGGTCCGGACAGCGTCAGGGTGTGCCGGCCTTGTTCGGCCGAGGCGGGAATCGTGACATCGGCGACCACCACACCAGCGGCGTCAGCGGTGAAGCTGCCGAGCGTCACGGGGGTCGAGTGCATGACCAGCCGGACCACCTCGCCCGGCTGGAAGCCGGCATAGCTGAGGGCCAGGCGTTGTCGGGGAACCACACCCTCCTGGCCGGTGAGCTGTGCGCAGTCGCGGCAACCGGCAGCCGGGGTGAAGGACACCGTCGGCGCAGCGGGCGGCTCGGCGGCGGTGGTGGGCACGCTGGGTTCCGTCGGGGCAGGTGCGGTCGTCCGGGGCACGGAAGACGAAGACGCAGGGTTCGACGCCGGCGGCCGGGCGACGGGCGGAACGGTGGACTGCGTGGCGGGCGGGACCACGCGTGGCGAAGGTGTCGACGGCGCGGCGGGTGTTCCGAGGACCGTCCAGGGCGCCCGTGCGTACGTCCAGTTCCCCTCATGGGCCATGCACGTCGCCTCCACCTCATAGCTGGCGGGCGGCATGGTCCCTGCGTTCATGGTCACCGACCACGAGCCGTCGTCATTTGCGTATGTATCTCCCAGGACTCCCCATCCGCTGCCGACGGAGATCTTCCCCGCGATGACGGAGACGAATGGAGTGTTCCAAGGGTCGGAAGGGTTGGTGCATCCGGTGCCCGAAACGGTGAAGGATTCGCCAGGCCAGACTGCGGACTTCGACACCGTGATGGGAAGCTTTGCCGCAGCGACAGGTGCGAGGACGACGGTCATTGCAGACACGCCGAGCACGAGTCCGATCGCGGTGACGGCGCGGTGGACGAAACCGCGTGGCATGCCAGAGCTCCCCGAGTCGCGTGGCACGTCTATCTGACGGCCGTCTACGAGCCGAATCTTGCACACGATCCGACACGCGCGGTGAGGACACACCGAGCCTGACGCCTCTCAGGCGGGTGGCAGCAGGCCTGCGCGGGCCTTGGCGACCAGCGCCGTCCGGACGGCGGCGTCCACCTGCTTCGCGAACGCAGGGTCGGCGGCGTCGCGGGCGAGGACGGCGTCCTCCATCTCCTGCAGCGGCGCCGCGATGACGGTCAGCACCAGCGTCCCGCCGGCGGCGAGGAAGCGCACCGCTCGCTCACCGGGCGGCACGGCCGCAACCGCCTTCGCCGTCCCCACGTCGTCGGTGATGACCGGACCCCGGAAGCCGATGTCCCCGCGCAGCACGTCGGTGATGACGACAGGGGAGAAGACGGCGGGCGAGGACGGGTCGATGAGCTGGTAGGTCGCCGACGACACCATGACGAACGGGTGCGCCGCGTTGCGCGAGAGCACGCCGAACGCGGCCACCTGCGAGCCGTCGCGCGGGGTGGTGTGATCGACGACGTCGGCGGTCGTGTCGGTGTTGCCGCGCACCGAGCCCAGCCCCGGGAAGTGCTTGAGCGCCGCGGTCACGTCGTGCGCGCCGAGCCCGCGGACGACGGCGCCGGCCGCGGAGACGACCTCGGCGGCGGTGCTGCCGTACTGCCGGTCGAACGCCCCGATCGGCGCGTTCGAGGCCGCGGTGCCGGCCGGGACGATGTCGGCGACCGGCGCGAGGTCGAGGGTCACCCCGGCCTGGCCGAGCGAGGCGCCCATGCCGTCGGCGACCGCGGCGAGCTGGTCGGGCGGCAGCTGCCCCTGCACCAGCGCCGACGGCAGGTCGCCGAAGCCCGGCCCCTGGAGCGTCTGCACCTGGCCGCCCTCCTGGTCGGCCGCCACCCAGGGGCGCAGCCCGCCGGGGGCGGCCGAGGTCCAGCGGCCGGTGACGGCGGCGATGTCGCCGGGGGAGGCGGTGGACCGCCCGTGCAGGAACACCCCGCCCACCCCGTCGGCCACCAGGGCGTCACCGGCCGACAGCCCCGACAGCGGGACGCCGACGACGAACAGCTGCGCGATCTGCGCGCGCCGGTCGAGCGCGGCGAGCGCCGCGGTGACCTGCTGCTCCTGGTCCGGCGGCAACCCGTCCGGGTTCGCCGGAGCGGCCGAGGTGGGCGCCGCGGAGGAGGAGCTAGAGGGAGACGACGATGACGGGCTCGCCGCGTCCTTGCCGGAGGAGCAGCTCACCAGTGCCAGTGCCACGAGCAGCACGCCCGCCGTCCGTCGTCCGCTCCCCACCCGGCCATCCTGGCGGACTGCTGTCAGGGTGAGGGGCATGACGCTGGACGAGTTGCTCGCGGCGAGTCGGGCCGGTGTCCGGCGGCTGGGACCGCACGAGCTGGTCGAGGCCGCCGCCCGGGGCGCGCTCGTCGTCGACACCCGCACCGACGTCCAGCGTCGCCGGCAGGGCGAGCTGCCCCGCGACCTGCTGCCCGGCGTCGTCGTGATCGACCGCACCGTCCTCGAGTGGCGGCTGGACCCGCTCGGCGAGCACCACGTCCCCGAGGCGAAGGCGGACGACCTCGAGGTGGTCGTCGTCTGCCGCCAGGGCTACAGCTCCAGCCTGGCGGCCGCGTCGCTGCGCGCGATCGGGCTGCCGCGGGCGACCGATCTCGAGGGCGGCGTCGAGGCCTGGCTGGCCGCCGGCCTGCCGACCGACGACGGACCGGCCGACGTCCGCGAGTGACCCCGACCCGTTACCGTCGCGGCATGCCCGAGCAGGAACGCCCGGCGGGGGACGGCGCCACCGAGGGCCGCGATCCCGGCCTCGTGACCCGGTCCATCGAGGAGTTCGTCAGCCAGCTGCGCTCGTTCACCGACCGCGCCCGCGGCCTGGCCGCCGGCGCCGTCCCGTCGCTGCCCTCGCTGCCGAGCCCGCCCGGGGCGATGTCCGCCGCGCAGCTCAAGGCGATCGCCGACTCGGTGAAGGCCCAGCGGGCCTCGCTGCAGGCCATGGTCGTGCAGTTCCAGGCGTTCGACGAGCAGCTGGCCGTGTTCGAGCGGATCCTCGAGCCGCTCGTGGAGTGGAGCTCCACCTGGGCCCGGCTGGAGGAGGGCGTCGCGTCGCTGGTCCGCCGCGACAACTCCGGCAACGACCGCCGTCCCTCCGGCGAGGCGTGACAGTCAGCCGGTGGCGGCGCCCGGGCGCGGGACCTCGACGTGCGGGCGGCTCTGCCACAGCGCCCACTCGGCGCTGACGTCGCCCGCCGTGCGCAGCAGGCGCGGCAGGTGCTCGGCGAGCAGGCAGTCGACCGACGTCTCGGCCGCGTGCACGGTCACGTTCATCGCCGCGCGGACGACGCCCTCCCGGTTCCGCACCGGCACGGCCACCGAGCGCACGCCAGGAGCCAGCTCCTCGTCGGCCAGCGCCCACCCGCGGGCGCGCACCTCGGTCAGCTCGGCCTGCAGCTGCTCGCCGGAACGGCCGATGTAGGGCGGCAGCCCGGCCCGGCTGGGCTCGGCCAGCACGGCCTCCAGCTCGTCCGCGCCCAACGCGGCGAGCAGCACCTTGCCCTGCGAGGTCTGCTGCGCCGGGAACCGCGTGCCGATCTCCACGCGCAGCGCGATCAGCTTCGGCACCGACACCCGCGCGACGTAGACGATGTCCGACCCGTCCAGCTGCGCCATCGACGACGACTCGCCGGTCTCGGCGACCAGCCGCTCCATGTGCGGCCGGGCGATGTCCCACAGCCCGAGCGCGCTGACGTAGGCCATGCCGAGCGAGAGCACCTTCGGCGTCAGCACGAACCCCGCACCGGTGGCCCGCACGAAGCCGAGCTCCTCGAGGGTGAGCAGCAACCGCCGCGCGGTCGGCCGGGCCAGCCCCGCGGCGGTCGCCACCTCCGACAGCGACATCGTGCGGTGGCCGGCGTCGAAGCAGGCCAGGACGTCGAGGCCGCGCGCCAGCGCCTCCACGAAGTCCGGACCTGCTCCGCGCCCTGCCATGGTGAGCTCCTTCAGCGTCCGAGGACGCGGTCCTCGCCGCCGGCCCGCTTCGACTCGTCCTTGAAGTCGGTGTACTGGTACGGGTTCTCGAGGATCGACTGCTCGGCGGCCGGCATCTCGGGGAACATCCCGGCCTGCCAGACCTCCTCGCCGCACTCGCCGCGGATGTAGTCGATCGTGTTCTCGATCTCCGCGCGCACCGGCGCGAGGTCGATGCCGACGAGCTTCCCGTCGTGCTTCACGACCCGGCCGTTGACGACGACGGTGTGCACGTCGCCGCGCTGGGCCTGGAAGACGACGTGCCCCAGGGGGTTGAGCAGCGGGAACGACACGGGGGAGTTGTCGTTCTTGATCAGGACGACGTCGGCCTTCTTGCCGGCCTCGAGGCTGCCCAGGTCGCTGTCGCGGCCGATGGTGTGCGCGCCGCCGCGGGTGCACCACTCGAGGACCGTCTTCGCCCGCAGCCGCAGCTGGGTGATCGTCTCGCCCTTGAGGTGCGCGTCCATGTGCTCGGCCATGCGGTCGGCGTTCAGCGTCGCCCGCATCGCGGAGAACATGTCGCCGCTCCACCACACGCTGGTGTCCATCGACAGCGACACCGGGATGCCGTACTGCAGCACCTGCTCGGTCGGGGCGTGCCCCTGCCCGGCGCTGCACTCGGACTCGGTGGCCACCGAGATCGAGCCGCCGGTCGCCGCGATCCGCTGATAGGAGTCGCGGGTCAGCGTCGAGGCGTGCACGTACGTCGTCTCCGGCGTCATGAAGCCGCCGTCGTACATCTGCTGGATGCCGGTGTCGCTGGTGGCGCCCCAGACGCCGGCGTGCGTGGTCACCGGGATGCCGAGCTCGCGGGCCACCTCGAACGCCGCCTTCTCCGGGAACGCCGGGTCGCCGGTGACGTCGAAGGCCATCTGGACGCCCATCATGTCGTCCTTGCCGTCACGCAGGCGCTCGAGCAGCGAGCGGACCGCCGGGTCGGCGCTCCACTCCCAGGGGCCGGCCTGGATGTTGCCGTAGGCCATGACGAAGCGACCGGGCACCGAGCGCAGCGCCTCGACGGCCGCCTCGCCGTGGTCGATCGTCTGCAGGTTGTGCGACCAGTCGACCGTCGTCGTCACGCCGGCGTCGAGCGACTCGATGGCCGCCAGCCGGTTGCCCGCAGCGATGTCCTGCGGGCGGAACTTCTTGCCGTGCTCGAGGTAGTACCAGACGAAGTACTGGGTGAGGGTCCAGTCGGCGCCGTAGCCGCGCATCGCCGTCTGCCACATGTGCCGGTGGGTGTCGATCATGCCCGGCATGACGATGCCGTCCGCGGCGTCGATCTCCTGGGTGCCCTCGGGCACCTCGAGGTTCGGTCCGACGGCCTCGATGCGGTCGCCGACGACGAGGACGTCGGCCTCGTTCAGCACGGTGCAGGCGTCGTCCATGGTCAGGACGGTGCCGCCGCGGAACACCAGGGGCCGGCCGGCCTCCGGCGCCGCGTTCACGGACGAGCTCATTGCTGGGCCTCCTCGACGTCGTCGTCTCGAATCGGACGGCTGTCCGCAGAACGGTCAGTCGTCTCGGCGGCCACTCTCTTGTGAGCGGGAGCACATGTCAAGGGCTGGTGGGGGCAGAATGCGAGGTGAACCGAGCGTCGGACGAGACGCGCTTGACACGTCGGCGGCCCCGCTCCGAGACTGCGGACGGACGCGGACAGTTGTCCGCACAGCGGGCACGAGTGAAGGGGTGCGATGACCGACCCGACCCCCGGCACCGGCCCCCTCGCCGGCCTGCTGGTCGCCGACTTCTCGCGCATCCTGGCCGGGCCGTACGCGACGATGCTGCTGGCCGACCTCGGGGCCGAGGTGGTCAAGGTCGAGGGTCCGGGCGGTGACGACACCCGCACCTGGCAGCCGCCGGTCCGGTCGGTCGCCGGCGGAGAGCCGACGGCCACCTACTACCTCGGCGTCAACCGCAACAAGCGGTCGGTCGCGCTCGACCTCAAGGACGACGGGGACCGCGGGCTGGCGCAGGAGCTGGCCCGCCGCGCCGACGTCCTCGTCGAGAACTTCAAGCCCGGCGGGCTGGCCCGCTTCGGCCTGGACTACGAGACGGTCTCGGCCACCAACCCCGGCCTGGTCTACGCCTCGATCAGCGGTTTCGGCAGCGGCCCGGGCGGGCGCTCGCTGCCCGGCTACGACCTCATCGTGCAGGCCATCTCCGGCCTGATGAGCCTCACCGGCGCCCCGGACGGCGAGCCGTACCGCGCCGGCGTCGCCGTCTTCGACGTGATGGCCGGCCTGCACGCCACCATCGGCGTCCTCTCGGCGCTCAACCGCCGGCACGAGACCGGCCGCGGGCAGCACGTGGAGGTCAACCTGCTCGCCTCGGCGATGTCCGGGCTGGTGAACCAGACCAGCGCGTTCGTGGCGGGCGGCGTCGTCCCGTTCCGGATGGGCAACAGCCACCCGAGCCTGTTCCCGTACGAGCCGCTGCCCTGCGCCGACGGCGAGCTCATCGTCACCGCCGGCAACGACGGGCAGTTCCGCAAGCTCTGCGAGGTGCTCGGCCTGCCGGAGCTGCCCGACGACCCACGGTTCGGCCGCAACGAGGACCGCACCGCCAACCGCGACGAGCTGCGACCGTTGCTGGTCGAGCGGTTGAAGACCCGTTCCAAGATGGACTGGTTCCGGGAGATCATCGCTGCCGGCGTGCCCTGCGGGCCGATCAACACGATCGACCAAGGCGTCGCCTTCGCCGAGGAGGTGGGCTTGGACCCGGTCGTGCTCGTGGGGGAGGGGGACGCCGCCGTCCCGTCGGTGCGCAACCCGATCCGGTTCTCCGAGACCCCGCCGGGCTACCGGCTGCCGCCGCCGTCGCTGGACGAGCACGGCGACGAGATCCGGACGTGGCTGGCCGGCGATGGCTGACGAGTACCCGACCGCGCTGGGCGCCTCGAGCCTGCACGACATCACGCTGCTCGGGCAGAGCCTGGCCGACGACGTCATGGGCAGCGTCGGCTTCGGCGAGCTGGCCTTCTGGCTGGCCACCCAGCGCCGTCCCGCGCCGGGCGAGACGCGGGTCTTCGAGGCGGTGCTCGCCGCGCTGGCCGACCACGGCTTCACGCCGACCGCGATCGTCACCCGGCTGACCTACCTGGGGGCGCCGGACTCCGTGCAGGGCGCGCTCGCCGCCGGCCTGCTCGGCGGCGGCTCGCGCTTCCTCGGCGTCACCGAGGACTGCGGCCGCTTCATCCACGATGTCCTCAGCCACGTGGACGGGCCGCTTCCGACCGACGAGCCAGCATGGGACGCGCTGGCGCTGGAGACCGTCCGCGCCCAGCGTGAGGCCCGCCGGTTCGTCCCCGGGCTCGGGCACCACGTGCACAAGGACGGCGACCCGCGCACCCCGCGGCTGTTCGCGATCGCGGAGGAGGAGGGGCTGTACGGCCCGCACCTGTCGCTGTTCGCCGCGATCGGCCGCGTGCACCCCCAGGTGCTGGGGAGGAGCCTGCCGCTCAACGGGGCCGGCGTCTGCGGCGCCGCGCTCGCCGACCTCGGGCTGCCGCTGGAGCTGCTGCGCGGCTTCGCCCTGCTCGCGCGCACCGCCGGGCTGATCGGCCAGCTCGCCGAGGAGCTGCGCCACCCGGTCGCCAACGAGATCTTCCTGTCGGTGGACCTGAACAACCGCTCGGTGCCCCCCGACCCGTACGTCCCCGGCGGAGAGGGGTAGCGATGCGCGCGGCCGTCGTCCGCACCCTCGGGCAGCCGCCCGAGCCCGGTGAGCACCCCGACCCCACCCCCGCCCAGGGGCAGGCGGTCGTCACCGTGACCGCCGCCCCGGTCGTGCCGCTGGACCTGCTCTGCGCGAGCGGCACCTCCTACTTCGGGCGGCCGCCGGTGCCCTACGTCCCCGGCGTCCAGGGCGTCGGGCGGGTCGAGCAGTCCGCGGTGCACGCGGTGGGGACGCGGGTGTTCGTCGCGACGCAGGCCGGCATGGCGCCGGGCGACGGCAGCATGGCCGAGCGCTGCCTGGTCCGCGACGCCGACGTCATCCCGCTGCCACCGGACGTCCCCGACGAGATCGCCGCCGCGGTCGGCCTCTCCGGCGTCGCCGCCTGGATGGCGCTGACCTGGCGGGCGCAGCTCGAGCCGGGCGAGCGGGTGCTCGTGCTGGGCGGGGGCGGAGGGGTCGGGCAGGCCGCGATCGGTGCGGCGAAGGCGCTCGGCGCCTGCCGGGTGGTCGCCGTGTGCCGCAACGCCGCCGCGGAGCAGCGGGCCACCGCCGCCGGTGCCGACGAGGTCGTGCGGCTGACCGCCGACGTCGACGAGCTCGCCCAGCGGATCACCAAGGCGTTCGACGGCAGCGTGGACGTCGTCGTCGACCCGGTCTTCGGGCCGGCCGCCACCGCCGCCGTCCGGGTGCTCGCCCCGTGCGGCCGGCTGGTCAACATCGGCGGCGCGATGCGCGACGACGCCGGGTTCTCCTCGGCAGTGCTGCGCGCGAAGACGGCCAGCATCCTCGGCTACACCAACAACGGCATCACCATCGAGCAGCGCCGCGAGGCGCTGACCGCCGTCACCACCCACGCCGCGGCCGGCCGGCTCACCGTCGCCGCCGAGACGCTCCCGCTCACCGACGTCGGCGAGGCCTGGCGACGCCAGGCCACCGGCGACGCCGGCGTCCGTTTCGTGTTGATCCCCTAGGAGGTTCCCGTGCAGCTCGTGACCGAGGAGAACATCACCGACCTGGCCGTCGAGCGCTGGGCGACCGCGCACGACCCGCGGACCGCGGAGCTCATGACCGCGCTCGTGCGGCACCTGCACGCCTTCGCGCGCGAGGTGCGGCTCACCGAGGCCGAGTGGATGGCCGCGATCCAGTGGCTCAACCGCACCGGGCAGATCAGCAACGAGAAGCGGGAGGAGTTCATCCTCACCTCCGACGTGCTCGGCCTGTCGATGCTCGTCGTCCAGATGAACCACCAGCTCGACCCGCGGGCGACCCCTGCCACCGTCCTGGGCCCGTTCCACATCGAGGGCTCGCCGGAGCTGAAGTACGGCGACGACATGTCCCAGGGCCTGCCCGGCGAGCCGCTGTACCTGCACGGCGTGGTCAAGGACCTCGACGGCAACCCGGTGCCCGACGCCGTCCTCGACATCTGGCAGGCCGACAACGAGGGCCTCTACGAGTCGCAGCACGCCGACGTCGACGAGGCGCGGCTGCGCGGCAAGTACACGACCCGCGAGGACGGCAGCTACTGCGTGCGCACGGTCGCGCCGCTGGGCTACACGATCCCCGTCGACGGCCCGGTCGGCGAGCTCATCACGAAGACTGACATCAGCCACTTCCGGCCGGCGCACGTGCACTTCCTGCTCAACGTGCCGGGCTACGAGCCGCTGATCACCCACCTGTTCCAGGAGGGCGCCGACTACCTCGACAGCGACGTCGTCTTCGGCGTCAAGGAGGAACTGGTCGTGCACTACGAGCGGCGCGAGCCCGGTGAGACGCCGGACGGCGGCACCATCGACCAGCCGTGGTTCGAGGCGCGGTACGACTTCGTGCTCCAGCCGCGCTGAGCCCCGTGGCGGTCGCCGGGCTCAGGCCCGGTGGCCGCCGTGGTACAGGCGGCGGGACAGCGAGCGCTGCCACGTGTCGATGGCCACGCCGGTCGGCCGGGTCGGCGGGCCCTCGACCGGTTCCGGTTCGAGCACTGCGGGCTCGGGGGCCGGGAGCGGGTCGGCGTCCCGGAGCCGGCGGCGCAGCTCGACGAGGTCGTCGAGCAGGCCCGCGACCTGACGCTTGAGCCCCGACAGCTCGCGGCCCTGCCAGTACAGGCACCACAGCGTGACGAGGAAGAGGACGACGAGGAGCACGAGGCGCGTGGTGCTGGTCATCGGGTGAGGGTCTCCGGCTCGGGGCCCCCGCGTGCCGGTCTCGATGGTGCGGCACCCGTCGGGATCGCGCCTCTCGGAGCCCCCGCGCGCCGGTCGCGACCCGTCGGGGACGATGGGGCGGCGGGGGGACGACCAGGGGGAGGCTGCCAGGCGTGGGCAAGCACCGGGCGCCGGAGGGCGAGACCACGGAGTTCGAGGCCGCGACCAGCGCGGTCGCCGATGTCACCGGCGACTACGCCGTCGACGTCGCGCACACGCGGATCGGGATCCGTGCGCGGCATGCGATGGTGACCACGGTCAGGGGCTCCTTCTCCGATTTCGAGGGCGCGGCGCACCTCGACACCGCGAACCCGGCGGCGAGCTCGGTCGCGCTGCGGATCCGGACGGCGAGCATCGACACCGGCACGCCGGACCGCGACGTGCACCTGCGCTCGCCCGATTTCCTCGACGTCGAGCGCTACCCCGAGCTGACCTTCGGGTCGACGCGGGTCGAGGAGATCGACGACGCGCTGTACCGGGTGACCGGCGACCTGACGATCAAGGACGTCAGCCGCCCCGTCTCGGTCGACTTCGCGCTGACCGGCTCGGCCCGTGACCCGTGGGGCAACCTGCGGGTCGGCTTCGAGGGCGCGCTGGCGATCAAGCGCAGCGAGTGGGGGCTGACCTGGAACACCCCGCTCGACACCGGCGGCGTGCTGGTCAGCGACCGCATCCAGATCGAGTTCGACGTCTCCGCGATCCGCGTCGACCCGGCGGCCGGCCAGGGCTGAGCGCCGGGAACTGTCGCACCCCGCGGGCAGAGTGCGGGCCGTGTCAGCACAGCCCGACCCACGGTGGACCCGCAGCGGCTGGGGCATGAGCGTCACGTCCCAGGACCAGGCGTTCCGCGCGATCACCAGGATCGTGACCCTGGCCGCCGGCCGGCGGTACGTGTGGCACGGGTGCGGTGACAGTGCGACCCGGATCCGCTCCTCGCTCCTGCGCGACCTGATCATCGACGAGGCCGAACCGCTGCCGACCGAGCTGGAGCTGCGGCGGCACGAGACGGCGATCCTGCGCGAGGCCCGGGAATGGGGTCTCGGGGTCGGCGCCTCCGACCTCGCCCTGCTCGCCGAGCTGCACCAGTCCGGCGTGCCGACCCGCCTGCTCGACGTCACGGACAACCCGGTGACGGCGTTGTGGTTCGCCTGCGAGCGGGACGACGAGGCCGGCGTCCTGTTCGCCTTCGACGTCACCGAGTCCCCGACCTACGGCACGGCCGAACCGTCTGCCGCGCCCGAGTGGTCGCTGCGCCACGCGCTGGCGGTCTCGGCGAAGACCGGTGCCCCGTTCCTGGTGCGCCCGGCGCGGCGCAGCGAGCGGATGCAGGCGCAGGAGGGGCTGTTCCTCTCCGGCGCCGTCCCGGTCGGGGCGGCACCGGCCGGTGCCGACGGACTGCCGCTGCCGTTCTCCGATCCACCGGGCAAGGAGCGGCTGGCGAACCTGTTCTCCCCGGCCGAGCGCGCGGCCGGCCGCCCCACCCGGTTGCCGTTCTGCGCGATCGTGATCCCGGGCCGGATGAAGAAGAAGCTGCGGGACCACCTGGTCGCGCTGCACCGTCGCCGCAGCACCGTCTACCCCGACGCCGCCGGGTTCCGCGACGCCCTCCGCGACGGCGAGGTCGCGCTGCACCCGCTGCCCGAGGCGGTCTCGGCCTACGACGACGTGGACGCGGTCGGCGACCTCAGGCCGGCGCGGTGAGGTGACGCGGGTTGGCCACCAGCACCCGGTCGCGCACGCCCTCCCGCACCGCGTCGACGACGTCGTCCCACCGGTCGTCGAGGCTGCCGTCGGCGATCGCCCGGGCGAGCGCGACGTCGTCGGCGCAGCCCAGCCGGTCCAGGCGCGTCCGGTTCCGCTCGCGGGCAGCCGGCCCGAGCACCAGCTCCCGGCGCACCGTGGCCAGCACGTTGCCGGCGACCCGCGCGTGGAAGCCCACCCGGTTCCCGCCGGGCTGCACGTCGGCGGCGAGGAACGCGGCGACCGCCTCGAGCAGCTCGGTCGCCGTCGGCCGGCCGTAGAGGTCGACGCCGTCGTCCGCGGGCTCGGGCGGGACGGAGCTCTCCGGCGCGGCCAGGTCGAGGGCGAGCAGCACGTCGAACTCCTGCTCGCACGCGCGCCGGCCGATCGCGGCCAGCTCGACCGACGGCTCGGCCCCCGACAGGTGCCGCTCGGCCATCAGGCCGGTCATGAGTCCCCACCGGACGGTGGCGTAGAGCTCCCACCAGTGCAGTTGCGCCGCCGACGGCCGCCACCCGGCGACCGCCGCGTAGCCGTCGAGCAGCTCGTCGCGGGAACCCAGGCCGCCGGCCGGGTGCGGCGAGCCGAACCGCCAGACCTTGGCGCACAGCCAGCCGAGGTCCTCCACCGGGTCGCCGGTGTGCACGAGCTCCCAGTCCAGCACCGCCCGGACGCCGTCGGTGCCGAGCATCAGGTTGCCCATCCGGAAGTCACCGTGCACCAGGCACTCGCCGGAGCGCTCGGGCTGCGTGCGGGCCAGCTCGCGCAGCCCCAGGGCCAGCCCGGGCGGCGGCACGCGCCCCCCGGCGAGGTAGTCCGCGTGCAACCCGGCCAGCGGATCCCCGACCGGGACGACGGAGGGCACCTCGCCGAGCGGCACGGTGTGCAGCCGCGCCAGCAGCGCGCCCAGCTCGCGCGCCCGGCCGGGGGCGGCCAGCGCGGGATCCCGGAGGATGCGGCGGGGAATCGTCTCGCCGTCCACCCGGCCCATGAGCAGGTAGGGGCGGCCGTCGAGCTCCCCGGTCCCGACCACCTCGGGGACCGGCACGCCGGCCCGCCCCGCCGCGGTCATCGCCTCCGCCTCGACGGCCAGGCCGACGCTGCCGGTGCCCGCCCCACCGCGCAGCACCAGCTCCCGGTCCCCTGCGCGCAACGCCCAGGTCTCCCGGTTGGCGCCGCCGGAGAGCCGGGTGAGGTCCTCGACCGGGACACCGAGCCGCGCGGTCAGGGCCTCGATCACTTCAGGTAGCCGAAGAGGGCCCCGGCCACCCGCCGCATCTGGATCTCCTCGGACCCCTCGGTGATCCGGTACCGCCGGTGGTGCCGGTAGATGTGCTCGAACGGCAGGTGCCGGCTGTAGCCCATGCCGCCGTGCACCTGCATGGCGCGGTCCGCCGCCTCGCAGACCAGCCGGTTGCCGCGGTAGTTGCACATCGACACCCGGTGCCCGATCGACACCGCCGGCTCCCCGCGGGCGGTCAGCTCGTCGAGCTCCACCGCCGTCTTGCGGATCAGCGTGCGCACCAGCTCGGCCTCGGTGGCCAGCTCCACCAGCGGGAACTGGATCGCCTGCCGCTCGGCCAGCGGCTTGCCGAACGTCACCCGCCGCTTGGCGTAGGCCACCGACTCGTCGATGCAGTACTGGGCCGCGCCGACGCCCGAGGCGGCCTGGCGGATCCGGTTCTCGTGCAGGAACGTCTGCGCGACCGCCAGGCCCTCGCCCTCCGCGCCGAGGATCGCCGAGTGGGGCACCCGGACGTCGGTGAGCGTCACCTCGCCGTGGTCGCTGGGCATGTTGAACGTCCACCAGAAGAACGGCACCTCGAACCCGGGGGAGTCGGTGGGCACGAGGAACGCGGTGATCCCGCGGGCGTGCCCCGGCTCGCCGGAGGTGCGGGCGAACACGAGGTCGTGCGTGGCCGAGTGCACCCCGGTGTTCCACCGCTTGCCGCCGTTGATCACCCAGTCGCCGTCCCGGCGGACCGCGGTCGTCTCCATCCAGGTGGCATCGCTGCCGTGGTCGGGCTCGGTGAGACCGAAGGCCAGCCCGCGCTCGCCGCGCAGCGACGGTTCGAGCAGCTCCTCCTTCTGCTCGGGCGTGCCGAACAGGTGCAGCAGGTGCGGGAACACCAGGTTGCCGACGACGCTGTGCTCGTTCTGCAGGTCGTTGTGCAGGCCCAGACCACGGTGCGCCAGGTGCTCGCGGATGACCGCCATGTCCAGGTTCGAGCCGTCGCGGCCGCCGAGCTCCGCCGGGAGGCTGTAGCGGAGGAACCCGGCGGCGTCGGCGCGGCGGCGGACCTCGGCGAGGAGCTCCTCCCACTCCCGCCGCGGCACGCCGCCGCCCTCGACGTCCGTGCGCGCGAACTCCCGGCGGTGGTCGAAGAACCGCTGGTTGTCGTCCTGCTCCTGCAGCGGCGCGATCTCCGCGTCGATGAACGCGTCGAGCTCGCCGAGCAGGGTGGTCAGGGCCGGGGGCAGGGAGAAGTCCACGCTGACTCCACGGTGTCCGAGAGGGGGCCTACAGCCGCTCGACGATCGTCGCGTTGGCCAGGCCGCCACCCTCGCACATCGTCTGCAGCCCGTACCGCCCTCCGGTCTGCTCCAGGTGGTTGACCAGCGTGGTCAGCAGCCGGGTGCCGCTGGCGCCCAGGGCGTGCCCCAGGGCGATGGCCCCGCCCCGCGGGTTGAGCTTCTCCGGGTCGGCGTTGAGCTCCTGCGCCCAGGCCAGCGGCACCGGCGCGAACGCCTCGTTGACCTCGTAGGCGTCGATGTCGTCGATGGACAGCCCGGCCGTGGCGAGCACCTTCTTCGTCGCGGGGATCGGGCCGGTGAGCATGAGCAGGGGGTCGTCACCGACGACGGCGAAGGAGTGGAACCGCGCCCGCGGGCGCAGCCCGAACCGCTGCACCGCCGCCTCGCTCATGATCAGCGTCGCCGAGGCGCCGTCGGTCAGCGGCGAGGAGTTGCCCGGCGTGATCGACCAGCCGATCTCCGGGAACCGCTCGGCCATCGCGTCGGTGCGGAACGAGGCCTTGAGCCCGGCCAGCCCCTCGGCGGTGGTGGCCGCCCGGACGGTCTCGTCGGTGGTGTGCGCGCCGCCGTCGGGCAGCGACACCGCCAGGATCTCGTTGTCGAAGCCGCCGGCCGCGGCGGTGGCCGCGGCCCGCTGGTGCGAGCGCGCCGAGTACTCGTCGAGCTGCTCCCGGTCGAGCTTCCAGCGCGCGGCGATCAGCTCGGCGGAGACGCCCTGGTTGACCAGGCCGTCGGGGTAGCGGGCGGCCATGCCCGGGCCGAAGGGGTCCTTGCCGCCGGTCGAGGTGCCCATCGGCACCCTGCTCATCGACTCCACGCCGCAGGCGACGACGACGTCGTAGACGCCGGCGAGCACGCCCTGCGCGGCGAAGTGGGCCGCCTGCTGGCTCGAGCCGCACTGCCGGTCGATGGTGGTCGCCGGCACCGACTCGGGGAACCCGGCGGACAGGACGGCGCTGCGGCCGATGTTGACCGCCTGCTCGCCGGCCTGGCCGACGCAGCCGGTGATGACGTCGTCGATCACCGCGGGGTCGAGGTCGTTGCGCGCGACCAGGTCGCGCAGCACCCCGGCGAGCAGCTCGACGGGGTGCACGCCCGAGAGCGCACCGCCGGGCTTGCCCTTGCCGGAGGGGGTGCGCACGAGGTCGACGAGGTAGGCGTCCGCCATGGGGATCTCCAGCATCTCGGGGGAGGGGGCTATCGAGGGGCAGGCGGCTCGGTGCACGCGCCCGCCCCCGCAGCATGCCGTCGTTGACAGTTGACGTCAACGTCGACTAGGCAGGCGGCATCGAACTCGCGACGCTGGGAGGCACGACGTGCAGGTTGCAGGGATCACGGCGCTGGTGACGGGCGGGGCCTCCGGCCTGGGCCTGGCCACCGTCGAGCGGCTGGTGGGGGCGGGAGCGAGCGCGGTGATCGTCGACCTGCCCTCGTCGCAGGGGAAGGCGGTCGCCGAGCGGCTCGGCCCGGAGGTCGCCTTCGTGCCGGCCGACGTCACCGACGAGGACCAGGTCGCCGAGGCCGTGGCCATCGCCCAGGAGCTCGGCACCCTGCGCGCGGTGGTGAACTGCGCGGGGATCGGCAACGCCATCCGCACGGTGAGCAAGAAGGGCCCGTTCCCGCTCGCCGACTTCCGCCGGGTGGTCGAGGTCAACCTGATCGGCACCTTCAACGTCATCCGGCTCGGCGCCGAGGCCGTGTCGAAGACCGAGCCGGTCGACGGCGAGCGCGGCGTCGTGGTCAACACCGCCTCGGTGGCCGCCTTCGACGGCCAGATCGGGCAGGCGTCCTACTCGGCGTCCAAGGGCGGCATCGTCGGCATGACGCTGCCGATCGCCCGCGACCTGGCCTCGCTGCTCATCCGCGTGGTCACCATCGCGCCGGGGCTGTTCGACACCCCGCTGCTGGGCAGCGCGCCCGAGGAGGTGCGCGCCGCGCTGGGCGCGCAGGTCCCGCACCCGGCCCGGCTGGGCCAGCCGGCCGAGTACGCGGCGCTGGTGCAGCACATCGTGGAGAACCCGATGCTCAACGGCGAGGTCATCCGCCTCGACGGCGCGATCCGCATGGCGCCGCGCTGAGCGCTTCCCGGGACGGGGCGCCCGGCACCTGACGCGACGTCGGTGCCGGGCGTCCGCTCTCACGCGGGGGCGGGGGAGGAGAGCCGCTCGCGCAGCGTCCGCTTGAGGATCTTCCCGCTGGCGTTGAGCGGCATCGCGTCGACCACGGTCACCTCGACCGGCACCTTGAAGGCGGCCAGGTGGGCCCGGCAGTGCTCTCGCAGCACCTCCGGGTCCGGCGCCGGGCCGGCCGGGTCGCCGGTCACGAAGGCGACGACGACCTCACCCCAGTGGTCGTCGGGCCGGCCGACGACGGCGACCTGCGCGACCGAGGGGTGGTCGGCCAGGACCGTCTCGATCTCGACCGGGTAGATGTTCTCCCCGCCGCGGATGATCATGTCCTTGCTGCGGCCGGCCAGGTACAGGTAGCCCTCGTCGTCCATCCGGGCGAGGTCGCCGCCCCAGAACCAGCCGTCCCGGATCGCGCGGGCGGTCTCCTCGGGCATCTCCAGGTAGCCGGTCATCACCGGGTCCGAGCGGGTGATGATCTCCCCGACCTCGCCCCGGGGGACGTCGGCACCGGCCTCGTCGACCAGACGCAGCTCCACCCCGAAGGCCGGCTTCCCGATCGACCCCAGCAGGTGCGGGGCGCCGGCCAGCGCGCGGCGGTGGTCGGCCGAGCTCAGCACCGACTGCAGGCCGCCCTCGGTGGCCGCCCCGAAGGCGTTGATGAAGTCGCAGCCGAAGACGTCCAGCGCGCGGCGCAGCAGCGCCGGGGACATCGGGGCGCCGCCGTAGATGATCGAGCGCAGGTTCGCGTACGAGCCCGCGCCGATGTCGGGGTGCTCGAGCAGCGTGCTCACCATGGTCGGCACGAGGAAGGCGCCGGTCAGCCGCCCGCTCTGCATCCACCGCAGGACGGTGGAGGGTTCGAACTGCGGCAGCACCAGCGTCGGGAACCCCCGCCAGACGTGCATGAGGATCATGGCCTGCCCGGCGATGTGGAAGATCGGCGAGGCCGTGTAGCGGAACTCGTCCGGGACGATCTCGTAGTCGATCGACATGTTGACGACCAGCGACTTGACCATCCGCTGCGGCTGCAGCACGCCCTTGGGCAGGCCGGTGGTGCCGCTGGTGAACGCCAGGCCGAGCACGTCGTCGTCGGAGACCGGGACGTCCGGCTCGACGTCGGTGCCGGAGTCGACCAGCTCCTCGAAGGGGACGACGCCGGGCGCCGGCTCGCCGTCGAAGGCGCCGACGAGGCGGATGCTGCCCACCTGCGGCGCCAGCGCCCGGCAGACCTCCAGGTAGCGGCTGCTGGCGAACAGCGCGGTGGGTTCGGCGCGGCGCAGCAGCGTGAGCAGCTCGTCGGACTGCAGCCGGTTGTTCAGCGGCACGTAGGTCGCGCCGAGCTTCATGCAGGCCAGCAGCACCTCGACGTAGCCCCCGCTGTCGGTGGCCACCACCGCGACCCGGCCGCCCGTGCTCACCCCGGCCGTGGACAGCGCGTCGGCCAGCCGGTTGACGCGGCTGTTGGTCTCGGCGAACGTCTGGTGCGAGCCGTCGCCGAAGACGAAGCACGGCCGGTCGGGGTAGCGGTCGGCGGAGAGCGTGAGGAAGCTCCCGGCTCGGGTCATGGGTCGCACGGCGGCGCCTCCCGGGTCGCTCGGTGACGTCGGAGTCACATTTTCCTAGTGTCCACGGGGTGTGACGTCAACCACGCGGCGAGGGGTCCCGGCGATGTCGGACCGGATCGCCGGGTGTCGTTGACAGAGGTGGGGCACGGCCCGTAGAACGAACCTGACATTGACGTCACATCCGACAGAAAAAAGGGGGCGGCGGATGGGCCACGGACCCCTCGCGGGCGTGCGGGTGCTGGAGTTCACCGGCCTGGCGCCGGCGCCCTTCGCCTGCATGCTGCTGGCCGACCTCGGCGCCGACGTCGTCCGCGTCGACCGGCCCGGGAAGCTCCCCGCCGCCGATGCCGAGGTGCTGCTGCGCGGCCGCCGGGCCGCGGTGGCCGCCGACCTCAAGGACCCCGCCGCACGCGACGCGGTGCTGGCTCTCGCCGACGGCGCCGACGTGCTCGTCGAGGGCTTCCGGCCCGGCGTCATGGAGCGGCTCGGGCTCGGCCCGGACACCTGCCTGGAGCGCAACCCCCGCCTGGTCTACGGCCGGATGACCGGCTGGGGCCAGGACGGCCCGCTGGCCCAGGCCGCGGGGCACGACATCGACTACATCGCGCTCGCGGGCGCACTGCACCCGATCGGTGAGCGCGGGGGAGCCCCGCTTCCCCCGGCGAACCTGCTCGGCGACTTCGGCGGCGGCGGGCTGCTGCTCGCCTTCGGGGTGCTGGCCGCCCTCGTGGAGCGTTCCATCTCCGGGCGCGGGCAGGTCGTGGACGCCGCGATGGTCGACGGCGCCGCGTTGCTGTCGACCTACCTGCACGGCATGGCCGCCCGCGGGATGTGGACCGACGAGCGGGGCAGCAACCTGCTCGACGGCGGCGCGCCGTTCTACCGCAGCTACCGCACCCTCGACGGGGGCTGGATGGCGGTCGGCGCGATCGAGCCGCAGTTCTACGCCGAGCTCGTCCGGCTGCTGGAGCTGGACAGCGCCGCGCTGCCGGACCAGATGGACCGCGCGCGCTGGCCGGAGCTGCACGACGCGATCGCGGCGGCGTTCGCGGAGCGCACCCGCGACGACTGGACGAAGGTCTTCGACGGCACCGACGCCTGCGTCGCCCCGGTACTGGCGCCGGGGGAGGCGCACGCCCACCCGCACAACGCCGCGCGCGGCTCCTTCCTCGAGGTCGGCGGGATCGGCCAGCCGGCGCCGGCGCCCCGCTTCGCGCGCACCCCCGCGACCGCGGCCCCGGCCGCGCCGTCGTCCCCCGGCGATCCCACCGCCCTGGCCGAGTGGGGGCTGACCCCCGACCAGGCCGCCGCCCTCTCCTCCTGACCCGACCCGCTGCAAAGGAGCACCGGATGACCACGTCCCGTGGTTCGGTCGCCGACTCGCTGTCGCTGTCCATCGGCGAGTGGCTGCCGCTGTCGGCGCGGCGCCATCCCGGCAAGCCGGCCTTCCTCTTCCCCGACGGCGGGGCGCTGAGCTTCGCCGAGCTCGACAGCCGGGTGAACCGGCTGGTCTCGGCGCTGGCCGGAGCGGGCATCGGGCGGGGCGACCGGGTCGCCGTCTTCGCCCTCGACTCGCACCGGTACATGGAGGTCGTCCTCGCCTGCGCGAAGACCGGCGCGGTGTTCGTCCCGCTGAACTACCGGCTCACGCGGCCCGAGGTCGACGTCCTGCTGTCGCGGTCCGCGCCGCTCGCGCTGTTCTCCGACGCCCGCTACGCCGGGCTGCTCGACGGGGTCGCCGAGGCGCACCCGAGCCTGCGCCTGGTGCTGACCTTCGACCCGCTTCCGGGCGAGGCCGAGAGCGGCTACGACCGGCTGCTCGCCACGGGCGCCGACGTCGCACCGCCGGTGGTCTGCACCGACGCCGACACCTTCGCGCTGGCCTTCACCTCCGGTACCACCGGCCTGCCCAAGGGCGTCGTGCAGTCGCAGCGGATGCACAAGAACATGGTGCAGATCTGCTCGGTCGAGTACCTGATGCGCGGCGACGACGTCCGCTACTGCGCGGCGCCGACCTTCCACGTCTCCGGGGTGTCCGGGTTGCTCGCCGGCATCGCGCGGGGGTTCACCTCGCTGCTGCTGCCGCAGTTCGACGCCCCGACCGTGCACCGGTTCATGGCCGAGGACCGCGTGTCCGCCGTCTTCCTGGTCCCGACGATGATCAGCAGCATCCTGCAGCTGGACGGCGTGGACCGGTTCGACTACGAGCGGCTGCAGCTTGTCACCTACGGCGCCTCGCCGATCTCCCCGACGCTGCTGCGCCGGGCGCTGGACACCTTCCGGTGCGATTTCCTGCAGGCGTTCGGCGCCGGCACCGAGGCCGGCCTGCAGTCGACCCTCACGCCGGAGGACCACCGGCGCGCGCTGGCCGGCCGCGAGGACCTGCTGCGCTCGGCGGGCCGGCCCTCGTTCGGCGTCGCGATGCGGATCGTCGACGAGGACATGAACGACGTGCCGCCGGGCGTGATCGGCGAGGTGGCCACGCGGAGCGACATGGTCATGGACGGCTACCTCGACATGCCCGAGGACACCGCCCGCGCGTTCCGCGACGGCTGGTTCCGCGCCGGGGACATGGGCTACCTCGACGAGGAGGGCTACCTGTACCTGCACGGCCGCAGCAAGGACATGATCATCCGCGGCGGGGAGAACATCTACCCGTTCGAGATCGAGTCGGTGCTGGCCGAGCACCCGGCCGTGCAGCAGGCCGCCGTCGTCGGCGTCCCCGACGAGCACTGGGGCGAGGCGGTCCGCGCCTTCGTCACCCCGCGCACGGGGAAGAGCGTGACGCCCGAGGAGCTCACCGAGCACTGCAACGGCCGGCTGGCCCGCTACAAGGTGCCGCGCGAGTTCGTCGTCCTCGAGGCGATGCCCACCAACGCCAGCGGGAAGATCCTCAAACGAGAGCTGCGGACGTGGGACCTCCCCGCCGTGGCGGGGGTGTGACGATGCGCATCGGGACCCAGCTGCAGTACGCCGGCGGCTTCACGGAGGCCGCGGCCGAGCTCGCCGACCTGGAGAAGGCGGGGCTCGACGTGGTCGCCGTCGCCGAGGCCTACAGCTTCGACGCGGTCAGCCAGCTCGGCTACCTCGCCGCGATCACCGACCGGCTCGAGCTGACCTCGGCGATCATGCAGGCCTTCACCCGAACGCCGACGCTGACCGCGATGACGGCGGCCGGCCTGGACTTCGTCTCGGGCGGCCGGTTCACCCTCGGCCTGGGCGCCTCGGGGCCGCAGGTGGTCGAGGGCTTCCACGGCGTGAAGTACGACGCGCCCCTGGGCCGGCTGCGGGAGATCGTCGAGATCTGCCGCATGGTCTGGCGCCGCGAGAAGGTCGTCTACGACGGGAAGTACTACACGCTGCCCCTGCCGCCCGAGCAGGGCACCGGCCTGGGCAAGCCGCTCAAGCTGATCAACACCCCGGTCCGGGAGCGGATCCCGATCACCATCGCCGCGATCGGGCCGAAGAACGTCGAGCTCACGGCGGAGATCGCCGAGGGCTGGCAGCCGATCTTCTTCTACCCGGAGAAGGCGGCCGAGACCTGGGGCGCCTCGCTCGCGGCCGGGCGGGCCAAGCGCGACCCGGCCCTGGGCGAGCTGGACGTCGTCGTCGGCGCGCCCTGCGCGATCGGGGAGGGACTCGACGGGCTGCGCGAGCAGACCCGCGACTCGCTGGCCCTCTACATCGGCGGGATGGGCGCCCGCGGCAAGAACTTCTACAACGAGCTCACGGTGCGCTACGGGTTCCCCGAGGCCGCCGCGACCGTGCAGGACCTGTACCTCTCCGGGCGCAAGGCCGAGGCGGCCGCCGCCGTCCCCCAGGAGATGGTCGACGCGACCTCGCTGGTGGGGCCCGAGGGCTGGGTCGCCGAGCGGCTGGCCGCGTTCCGGGAGGCGGGCGTCACGACCCTGATGCTGACCTTCCCCCAGGGCAGTCACGCCGAACGCGTCCGCACGGTCGAGCGCGTCAAGAAGCTGGTGGCGGACCTGTGACCGCCGTGTCGGACCCGTCGCGGCTCAACGGCGCTGTGCAGGCCGACCAGCCGGTCCAGCTGACCCGGGACGGCGGGATCGCCACGATCACGCTGTCCAACCCGCGGCGGAAGAACGCGATGACCCGCGCAGCGTGGCGGGCGCTGCGCGCCGCGCTGGCCGAGGTGGCCGCGAGCGACGCCCGCGTGCTGGTGGTGACCGGCGCCGGCGAGGAGTTCTGCGCCGGGGCGGACCTCAGCGGCGGCGGCGAGCGACGCCCGCCGCTGGTGGACATGACCGAGGTCAACGAGGCCTGCCTCGCGCTGCACCGGCTGCCGCTGCCGACGATCGCCCGGGTCGACGGTGTCGCCGTGGGGGCCGGGATGAACCTGGCGCTGGGCTGCGACTTCGTCGTCGCCTCCAGCCGCGCCCGGTTCTCCGAGATCTTCGTCAAGCGGGGTCTGTCGGTGGACTTCGGGGGTTCCTGGCTGCTGCCGCGGCTGGTCGGCCTGCACCGCGCCAAGGAACTGGTGCTGCTCGGGGACATGCTCGGCGCCGAGCAGGCCCGCGAGTGGGGACTGGTCCGCGAGGTCGTCGAGCCCGGCGACCTCGATGCCGCCGTCGGCCGGCTGGCGGAACGGCTCCTCGCCGGCCCGCCGGTCGCCATGCGGCTGTCCAAGCGCATGCTCAACGACTCCTTCGAGGCGACGCTCGACCGCGCGCTCGAGGACGAGGCCCGCTCCCAGCAGGTCAACTTCGCCACCGAGGACACCGCCGAGGCCGGTCGCGCCTTCCTCGAGAAGCGCGATCCGCTGTTCACCGGCCGCTGATCCCACCGAGCAGGAGGGGAACGATGGAGTTCACCTGGACGCCCGAGCAGCAGGACCTGCGGGCGAGCACGCGCCGGCTGCTGCAGCAGCGCGCCCCGCTGGCGCGGGCGCGCGAGCTGGCCGAAGCCGGCACCCGGCACGACCCGCAGCTGTGGACGGCGATGGCCCAGCAGATCGGGCTGCAGGGCCTCGCGCTGCCCGAGGACCACGGCGGCAGCGGCGGATCGCTGGTGGAGCTCGCCGTCGTCCTCGACGAGATGGGCCGGGTGCTGCTCGGGGGACCGTTCCTGCCCACCGCCCTCGCGGCCGAGGCGCTGGTCGCCTCGGGCGACGACGCCGCGGCCGGCGAGCACCTGCCGGCGATCGCCGAGGGCGAGCGGACCGCCACCCTGGCCGTGGCCGGCCCCGACGGCCGGTGGGGCGCGGGGAACCGGACCGCCCGGGGGAGCGGAGGCGACGTCCGGCTGACCGGCACCGCGGAGCTGGTCCTGGACGGCGCGGACGCCGACCTCGTGCTGGTCGCGGCGCAGGGGGAGCGGGGCCCGTCGCTCTACGCCGTCGAGCCCGCCGCCGACGGTCTGACGGCGCAGCGGCTGGACCCGCTGGACCTCACCCGCCCGCTCGCCCGGCTGCACCTGAGCGACACCCCGGCCCGGCTCGTCGGCGAGGACGGCGGTGCGGGCGAGGTGCTCGAGCGCGTGCGGCGCACCGCCTCGATCCTGCTGGCCGCCGAGCAGGTGGGCGCGATGAGCACGCTGGTCGACCTCACCGCCGAGCACGCCCGCACCCGCCGCGCCTTCGGCCGGCCGATCGGCGCGTTCCAGGGCGTCAAGCACCGGCTGGCCGACATGGCCGTCCGCCTGGAGATGTCCCGCTCGGCCGCCTACTGGGCCGCCTGGCAGCCACCGGGCTCGCCGGAGGCGGCGCTCGGCGCCGCGGTCGCCGGCTCGTACTGCTCCGAGTCCTTCCTGCAGACCGCCAAGGACACCATCCAGCTGCACGGCGGCACCGGCTTCACCTGGGAGCACGACGCCCACCTGTTCCTGCGGCGGGCGCGCGCCGACGCGACCCTGGCCGGCTCGCCCGCCGAGCACCGCGCCGCCCTGGTCCCCCTCGTCCTGCCCGAGCTCGCGGAGGTGCCGGCATGACCGCCCCGCTCGACCTGTCCCCGGACGCCACCGAGGAGGAGGCGGCCGCGGCCGCCGAGCGGTGGCTGCACGAGAACCTGCCGCCGGCCTGGCTCAAGGCCGTCCTCGACGGCGACCGCGAGGCCGTCGCCGCGCAGCGCGCCGACGCCGACGGGCTGCGCGCCTGGTACGCGCAGCTGGGCGACTCCGGCCTGGCCACGCCCTCGTGGCCCCGGGAGCACGGCGGGCTCGGCCTGTCCGCCGACGCGGCCGGCGCGATCTCCGACGTGCTGCTGCGCTACTCCGCCGACTTCGACAGCCCGGCGTTCATCGGCCGCGGGCTGGCCGGCCCGACGATCCTGCTGCACGGCACCGACGAGCAGAAGCGCCGGCACCTGCCGGGCATCCGCCGCGGCGAGGTGCAGTGGTGCCAGCTGTTCAGCGAGCCGGGCGCGGGCTCGGACCTCGCCGCCCTGGCCGCCCGCGCGGAGCGGCAGGAGGACGGCACCTGGCGGGTCAACGGCCAGAAGGTGTGGAACTCCTACGCCCACTTCGCCGACTGGGCCATCCTCATGGCGCGCACCGACCCCAGCCGGCCCAAGCACCGGGGCATCTCGTACTTCCTGGTCGACATGCGCACCCCCGGCGTCTCGCCGCGGCCGCTGCGCCAGATGAACGGCGACGCCGAGTTCAACGAGGTCTTCCTCGACGACGTCGTGCTGCCCGAGGACGCGCTGCTCGGTGACCTCAACGACGGGTGGGCCGTCGGCATCAGCACCCTCATGCAGGAGCGCAACGGCCTGTCCGGGCGGCCGGGTGTCGGCCCCGGCCGGGGCGAGGAGCTGGCCCGGCTGGCCGCCCGCACCGGCACCTGGGCCGACCCGCTGCTGCGCGACCGGCTGCTGTCCTACCTGGTCGAGGAGCGCGTGCTCCAGATGACCACGGTGCGCGCCTTCGTCGAGACCGGCACCGGCCCGGTCGGCGCCGAGGGGTCGATCCGCAAGCTGATCAGCTCCTGGCTGCAGGAGCAGGCCGGTGTGCTGGCCGCCGAGGCCGACCCGGTCGGCGTGCTGGGCTGGCCGGCCGGCAGCGGGCTGCCGTCGTCGGCCTACGACTTCCTGTCGATGAAGCAGACCGCCATCGCCGGAGGCACCTCGGAGATCCAGCGCAACATCATCGCCGAGCGCGTGCTGGGCCTGCCCAAGGACCCCGATCCCGAGAAGGACGTCCCCTTCAACCAGCGCTCCCGCGGCTGAGAGGTAGCCCCATGACCACGACCGAGTCCACCCTGCCCGCGGGCCTGCCCACCGACCTCGGGACGATCCGGCTGGCCTCGCCCGAGCCCGGCATCGTCGTCCTCACCCTCGACCGGCCGGAGCGGCTCAACGCGCTGTCGGCCGACCTCCTGCGCGAGCTGCACGCCGTGCTCGACGCGCTCGCCGTCGACCCCTCGGTGCGGGTGCTCGTGCTGACCGGCGCCGGTCGCGGGTTCTGCGCCGGCCTGGACCTCACCGCCTTCGACATGGGCGGCCCGGACCGGGCCGTCCGCTCGCCGCAGACCGGCCTGGCGCTGCAGAAGCACATCGCCGCGCTGGTGCCCAAGCTGCGGGCGCTGCCGCAGGTGGTGATCTCCGCGGTCAACGGACCGGCCGCCGGTGGCGGGCTGGCCCTCGCGCTCGCCTCCGACGTGCGCATCGGCGCCGCGTCGTCCCGCTACAACGTGGCGTTCGTGCGGCTGGGGCTGTCCGGCTGCGACATCGGGGTCAGCTGGCTGCTGCCGCGGCTGGTCGGCGCCTCCCGGGCGTTCGAGCTGCTGCTCACCGGCCGGATCGTCGACGCCGCCGAGGCCGACCGGATCGGCCTGGTCACCCGCGTCGTCCCGGACGACGAGGTCCTCGAGTCGGCCCTCGAGACCGCCCGGCTGGTGCTGGCCAACTCGCCGTTCGGCGTGCGCATGACCAAGGAGGTCATGTGGAGCCAGCTGGAGATCTCGAGCCTGCAGGCCGGCATCGACATCGAGAACCGCAACCAGATCCTCAGCTCGTTCACCGCCGACCACCGCGAGGCGGCGCTCGCCTTCCGCGAGCGGCGCACCCCGACCTTCCTGGATTCCTGAACCGCAGACTCGTAGGAGCACCTGTGACCGATCGCGACAGAGTCGTCGAGACCGCCCGCCGGGTGGTCGCCGAGCACCCGCCCGCGCAGACCCCGCAGCGGGAGTTCCTCGGCGCCTGCTTCGACGCCGGCCTGGCCTGGGTGCACTTCCCCGAGGGCTTCGGCGGTCTCGGTGTCGCTCCCGGCCTGCAGGCCGTCGCCGACGGCATCCTGCAGGGTGCCGGGGGCCCGAACCCGTTCTGGCTGAACCCCATGGGCTACGGCATGGCCGGCCCCACCGTCATGGCGCACGCCTCGCGCGAGCTGGCCGCCGAGCTGCTGCGGGCCGACTACGTGTGCGACGACATCTGGTGCCAGCTGTTCAGCGAGCCCGGCGCCGGCTCCGACCTCGCGGGCCTGGCCACCCGCGCCGTCCTGGACGGGGACACCTGGATCGTCAACGGGCAGAAGGTCTGGACGTCGAACGCCCACCGCGCCCGGCGCGCGCTGCTGCTCGCCCGCACCGATCCCGACCAGCCCAAGCACAAGGGGCTGACCTACTTCGTGCTGGACATGACCGACCCCGGCGTCGAGGTCCGGCCGCTGCGGCAGATGACCGGCGAGGCCGAGTTCAACGAGGTCTACCTGCGCGACGCCCGCATCCCCGACAGCCACCGGCTGGGCGAGGTCGGCCAGGGCTGGCACGTGGCCATGACGACGCTGATGAACGAGCGCACGGCGATCGGCGGTGGGTCGAGCGTGCGCGGGTCCGGGTCGATCGGGTCGGCCCTGACCCTGTGGCGCGAGCGCCCCGACCTGCGCACCCCCGCGCTGCGCGACCGGCTGGTGCACCTGTTCGCCCGCGCCGACGCCGCCCGGCTGACCGGTGACCGGCAGCGCGTCGAGGGCGGGGAGAAGATCGGTCCCGAGGGCAGCATCGGCAAGCTCGTGGGCGCCGAGCTCAACCAGGACGTCTACGAGTTCTGCATGGACGCGCTCGGGGTCGAGGCCGGTCTCTACAGCGGCTACCAGCCCGGTCCGGACGGCGGCCCGCCGCGGACCGAGGGCGAGGACCTGCAGCGCAAGTTCCTGCGCAGCCGGGCCAACACCATCGAGGGCGGCACCTCGGAGGTGCTGCGCAACATCCTCGGCGAGCGGCTGCTCGGCCTGCCCGGCGACCTGCGCGCCGACACCGGCAAGCCGTGGAGCGAGGTGCCCCGTGGCTGACGAGCTGCAGGGACGCGTCGCCCTCGTCACCGGCGGCGGTCGCGGGATCGGCGCGGCGATCAGCACCGAGCTCGCGCTGTCCGGCGCGTCGGTCGTCCTGACCTACCGGCGCGACCGCGAGGCCGCCGAGGCGCTGGCCGACAAGCTCGCCGGCGAGGGCGCGACCGCGCTCGCCGTCGAGGCGCACGTCGACGACCCGGCCTCGTCGGAGCGCGCGGTCGCCACCGCCGTCGAGCAGTTCGGCGGGCTGGACACCGTGGTCAGCAACGCCGGCGTCGCCAGCCGCGGCAACGCCGTCGCCGACACCACGGTCGACGAGCTCTCCTGGGTCCTGCAGGTGCACGCGATCGGCCCGCACCAGCTCGTGCGCGCGGCGCTGCCGCACCTGCGCCGGGCGGACCGGTCCGACGTCGTCTTCGTCTCCAGCATCGCCGCGCACACGTTCCACGCCTACGGGGCGCCGTACAACATGGGCAAGGCGGCGGTCGAGGCGCTGGCGCACACGCTCGCGCAGGAGGAGCGCCGGCACGGCGTGCACGTCAACATCGTCGCCCCAGGGCTCACCGACACCGACATGGGCCGCCGGCTCGTGCGGGCCACGCGCAGCGTCGAGGACATCCGCGAGCTCGACGAGGGCTCGCCGTTCGGCCGGGTCTGCGCGCCCGAGGACATCGCCCGGGTCGTGCGGTTCCTCGTCGGGCCGGAGGGCGCGTACGTCAACGACCAGCGGATCGTCGTCGATGGAGGGACCTTCTGATGGTCGAGTTCGAGTTCACCGCCGAGCAGCGCGACCTGCGCGCCGTCGCCCGCGAGTTCTGCACCGAGCAGTTCGCCGAGCCCGAGGTGCGCCGGCTGACCGAGACCCCCGACGGCTTCGACCGCACGGTCTGGCGCCGGTTGGGCCGCGACGTCGGCCTGCTGGGCCTCGCCGTCCCCGAGGAGCTCGGCGGCGCCGGCGCGGGGCTGGTCGACCTGGCGCTGGTCGCCGAGGAGTTCGGCCGCACCGTGGCGCCCGCGCCGCTGGTCAGCACGGTCGCCCTGGCCGCGACCGCGCTGCGGCTGGCCGGGGACGACAGCACCGCGAAGGAGCTGCTGCCGGCGATCGCCGAGGGGGAGACCGTCGTGGCCCTGGCCGCGACCGACGACCGCGGTGCCTGGGCGCCGGCGCAGCCGACGGTCCGGGCGACGCGCACCGACGCCGGATGGCGGTTGTCCGGCGAGCAGGCGCACGTGCTCGACGGCGCCGCCGCCGACACCGTGCTCGTGCTGGCCACGACCGAGACCGGCACCGGCCTGTTCGCCGTCGAGGGCGGCGCCGGTGGCCTGACCCGCGAGCCGCAGTCGGTGCTGGACCTGACCCGCCGCCAGGCCCGGTTGCGCTACGACGACGTGCCCGCGCGGGCGGTGGGGGAGCCCGGGCAGGCGGCGGCCGCCGTCGCCGGGGCGCGGGACGTCGCCGCCGTCGTCCTGGCCGCCGAGGCGGTCGGCGGCGCGCAGCGGCTGCTGGACATGACGGTGGAGTACGCGAAGACCCGGTTGCAGTTCGGGCGGGCGATCGGCTCCTTCCAGGGGGTCAAGCACCGCTGCGCGGACATGCTGGTCGACGTCGCGCACGCCCGCTCGGTGGCCTACCACGCCGCCTGGGCCCACGACGCCGGCACCGACGACCCGCGCGTGGCCGCCGACCTGGCCACCGTCGTCACCGCCGAGTCCTACCTGCGGGTGGCGAAGAACACCGTCCAGGTGCACGGCGGCATCGGCTTCACGTGGGAGCACCCCACGCACCTCTACTACAAGCGCGCCGTCGGCGACGCCGCCCTGCTCGGCGGCCGCGCCGCCGCGGCGGACCGGCTCGCCGCCGCCGTCCTCGACTGACAACCCCCTACGGACGAAGGAGTCCCATGAGCGACGAGGTGCTCACCGAGGAGAGGGACGGCGTCCTGGTCGTCTCGCTCAACCGCCCCGAGGCCCGCAACGCGGTCAACGAGGCCCTGGCCACGGCGGTCGCCGAGGCGATGGAGCGGCTCGACGAGAGCCCGCACCTGCGCGTCGGCGTGATCACCGGGACCGGTGGCACGTTCTGCGCCGGCATGGACCTCAAGGCCTTCGTCCGCGGCGAGCACCCGGTCGTCGAGGGCCGGGGCTTCGCCGGGCTGGTCGAGCGCCCGCCGGCCAAGCCGCTGATCGCCGCGGTCGAGGGCTACGCGCTGGCCGGCGGCTTCGAGATCGTGCTCGCCTGCGACCTGGTCGTCGCCGCCGAGGGCGCGTCGTTCGGCATCCCCGAGGTCAAGCGCAGCCTCGTCGCGGCCGGCGGTGGCCTGCTCCGCCTGCCCCGGCGCATCCCGTACCACGCCGCGATGGAACTGGCGCTGCTCGGCAACCACGTGCCGGCGCCGCGGATGCACGACTTCGGGCTGGTCAACCGCCTGGTGCCGAACGGCCAGGCGCTGGAGGCCGCGCTGCAGCTGGCCGGCGAGATCGCCGCCAACGGCCCGCTGTCGCTGATCGCCAGCAAGCGGATCATCGTCGAGTCCAAGGACTGGGCCGAATCCGAGGCCTGGGCCGAGCAGGAGAAGATCGCCCGCCCGGTCGGGACGTCGCAGGACGCCCGCGAGGGCGCGATCGCGTTCGCCGAGAAGCGCGCCCCCGTCTGGCAGGGCCGGTGATGGCCCTCCCGTCCGACAGCGGGGTCCTGCTGGTCGACCGGACCGACCGGGTCGCCACCGTCACGCTCAACCGACCGGAGTCGCGCAACGCGCTGTCGGCCGAGCTGATCGGCGCCCTGCGGGCGGCGATGGTCGAGCTGGAGGACGACGACGCCGTCGACGTCGTCGTCCTCACGGGGGCCGATCCGGCGTTCTGCGCCGGTCTGGACCTCAAGCAGCTGGGCAGCTCCGGGGCGAACCTGTCCGCCGGCTCACGGGTGGACGGCGTCCCGTCCTGGTTCCCGTGGCCGCCGCTGTCCAAGCCGGTGATCGGCGCGATCAACGGCGTCGCGGTGACCGGCGGGCTCGAGCTCGCGCTCAACTGCGACCTCCTCGTCGCCTCCGAGCGGGCCCGGTTCGCCGACACCCACGCGCGCGTCGGCGTGCTGCCGGGCTGGGGGCTGTCGGTGCTGCTGCCGCTGGCCGTCGGCCGGGGGACCGCCCGGCGGATGAGCCTGACCGGCGACTACCTGTCGGCCGAGGATGCGCTGCGGACCGGCCTGGTGACCCAGGTGGTGCCCCACGACGAGCTGCTGCCGGCCGCGCACGCGGTCGCGGCGGCGATCGTCGGCAACGACCAGCCGGGCGTGCGCCGGCTGCTGCGCTCGTACAAGGACATCGAGCGCGAGCTCACCGGCGGCGGCCTCGAGGTCGAGGCGCGCACGTCGGCGGAGTGGATGGCCGGCTTCGACCCGGCCGAGGTGGAGAACCGACGGGCGGGCGTGCTCGCCCGCGGCCGTGCCCAGACCAGCGTCCCGACCAGCTGAGGAGAACCTCCGTGCTCACAGGCGAGCAGTACAAGGCGTCGCTCGACGACGGCCGCGCCACCTACTTCGAGGGCGAGCGGGTCAAGGACCTGCCCGGCCACCCGGTGCTCGGCCAGGTGGTGCAGAACGTGGCCGACGGCTACGACTGGCTCGCCGGGCAGTCGGTCGACGGGACCAACCCGGTCAGCGGCATCCCGCGCACGCCCGACGAGCTGCGCCAGAAGGTCGAGCTGGTGCACCACGCCGGGATGATGGCGCACGTCAACTACACGTCGATCATGACGCTGGCCACCGCCGCGGGCCGGCTGGCCGGCGCCGGTCCGCAGTACGTGGAGCGGATCCAGGCGTTCACCACCTCGGCGCAGCACAGCGACATCCGGATCACCCAGTGCATCACCGACGCCAAGGGCGACCGGTCCCTCCCGCCGTCGCGGCAGGACGACCCCGACGCCTACGTGCGGGTGGTGGACCGGTCGTCGGACGGGATCGTGATCCGCGGCGCGAAGCTGCACATCACCGCCGCCAGCTTCGGCCACGAGCTCATGACGATCCCGACCAAGGCGATGAAGCCGGGGGAGGAGCAGTACGCGATCGCGGCGATGATCCCGGTGAACGCGCCCGGGGTGAAGATCATCAACACCACGTACGCCCCGCGGCACCCCGACCCGCGGCACTTCCCCGTCTCGGGCCTGGAGTCCTTCCCCGAGGGGTTCGTCATCTTCGACGACGTCTTCGTGCCCAACGACCGGGTGTTCCTCGACGGCGAGACCGAGCACGCCGCGGTCTTCGCCCACTCGCTCGGGCTCTGGGAGCGGCTGGGCGGGCTGACGTCGATGGCCGACGGCGCCGACGTCATGGTCGGCCTCGCCCAGCTCATCGCCGAGGCGAACGGGCTGACCCGGGTGGGGCACGTCAAGGAGAAGATCGCCGAGATGATCATCCACGCGACCGTGGTGCGGGCCTGCCTGGAGGCGGCGCTCGTGCACGCGGAGACCGGGGTGTTCGGTGCGGTGTTCCCCAACGAGCTCTACACCAACGCCGGCAAGTACACCGGTGCGGCCAGCTACAACCTCATGGTCCGCCACCTGCACGACATCGCCGGGGCCGCCGTCGTCACCGCGCCGTCGCTGCTCGACCTCGAGAACCCCGAGGTCGGGCCGCTCGCGCGCAAGTACATGTCGACGAGCAAGGACGTCGACGGCGAGTACCGCACCCGGCTGTTCCACGTCATCCGCGACCTCACCGCCGACTCCTACGGCGGCTGGAAGCAGGTGACCAACGTGCAGGCCGGCGGGGGTCTCTACGCGCAGCGGATCGTCACCCGCAAGCACTACGACATGGACGCCGCCAAGCACGCCGCCCTCGTGGTGGCCGGCCTCGCCCAGGACGCGCACGGCCCCAGCAAGGGCATCTAGAAGGACCCCGTCCTCCCCACCTTTCGCATGCTCACGGCGGGACCCGGGACGGGGCCGTTCCATCACGTCGGCAGCCGCCCGGGCACGTGCCCGGGCGGCTCGTCGGCGTGCCCGCAGGCGGCACGCGGACGGCGCCCGGAAATCGGCCTCGGGACCCTTGACAGTGACCGGCGCCACTGCAAATGTGACACCGACGTCAAACTCACTCCGACGTCCTCGCACCCCCTTCGAGACGGACAGGAGCGGCCGCGGATGCTGACCGGTCAGGAGTACAAGGACTCGCTCAAGGACGGCCGGAAGGTCTACTTCGCCGGCCGCCAGATCGAGGACTTCGCGACGGAGCCCGCCCTCGGCGTCCCGATGCAGGTGGCCGCCGACGGCTACGACAAGCACTACTCCGCCGAGCCCGGCGCGGTGAACCCGCTCATCGACGGGCCGCGCAGCCCCGAGGAGCTGCGGGACAAGATCCCGGTGCTCATGGAGATGGACCTGCTGCTCAACGTGACCTACCAGTCGCTGATGACGCTGCTGGTGGCCGCGCCCCGCATCGAGGGGGTCGCCCCGCAGTTCGTCGAGCGGATCCACGCCTACGTCGCCGACGCCAAGGCCCGCGACATCCGCATCACCGAGTGCATCACCGACAGCAAGGGCAACCGCAGCAAGCACCCCGCCGACCAGGACGACCCCGACTCCTACGTCCGCGTGGTCGACCGCGGCCCGGACGGCGTGGTCATCCGCGGCGCCAAGATGCACATCAGCGCCGCCGCCCTCGGCCACGACCTCATGGTCATGCCGACCAAGAACATGAAGCCGGGGGAGGAGGACTGGGCCATCTGCGCCGCCGTCCCGGTCAACGCCCCCGGCGTGCACATCACCAACACGACCTACCACCCCTACGGCCGGGACGAGCGCGACCACCCGACCAGCGCCCGGGAGAGCGTCCCGGACAGCATGTGCATCTTCGACGACGTCTTCGTGCCGAACGAGCGCATCTTCCTCGACGGGCAGGCCGCGCAGGCCGCCGTCTTCGCGCACTCCCTCGGGCTGTGGGAGCGCCTCGGCGGCACCGCGTTCATGGTCGAGCAGGCCGACGAGCTCGTCGGCCTGGCGCAGCTGATCGCGGAGGCCAACGGCACGGCGAAGATCTCCCACATCCGGGAGAAGATCGACGAGATGATGATCCACGCCACCCTGCTGCGGGCAGGCCTGGAAGCGGCGCTGCTGCACGCGCACGAGACGCCCGACGGCTACTTCTACCCCGACGACATGTACACCAACGTCACGAAGTTCCAGGGCGCGGCGCAGTTCAGCAAGATGGTCCGCCACCTGCACGAGATCGCCGGCGGCGCGGTGCTCACCGCCCCGTCGATGTCCGACTTCGACAACGAGACGCTGCGGCCCTACCTCGAGAAGTACATGTCCACCGGGGACGGCGTCAGCGGCGAGTACCGCACCAAGCTCTTCCACGCGATCCGCGACACCACCGCGGACGCCTACGGCGGCTGGCACCACGTCACCAACATCCAGTCCGGCGGCGGCCTGTTCGCCCAGCGGCTGGTCACCCGCCGGCACTACGACATGACCCGCGCGAAGTCCCTCGCGCTCAAGGCGGCCGGCCTCGCCGGCGACTGATCGCGCCGGTGCCCGGTCGCGCCGCGCGCGGCCGGGCACGTCGCGACACCGCGCGCACGACGCGCGCACCCGGGGGCTTGACATCCGCCTGCCCCTACTTGACTGTGACGTCAATCACATCCGACGTACCCTCCTGACGGGAATCGCCGATGACCACCCTGATCGAGTTCGCCGCGCTGGGGCTGGGGCTGGGCGCCGTGTACATCGGCCTGTCCACGGGCCTGCTGCTGGTCTACCGGGCGACCGGGATCATCAACTTCGCCCAGGGCGCCATGGCCATGTGGGGCGCCTACGTGTTCGCCCAGCTGCAGAAGGACGGCTCGCTCGTCCTGCCGATCGGCACGCTCTGGTTCCCCGAGCCGCCCGGCGTCGCGCTGTCGCTGGTCATCGGCCTGGTCAACGCCCTGCTGCTCGGCGTGCTCGCGCACTACCTGGTCTTCCGGCCGGTGCGCCGGGCGCCGGCGCTGGCCCAGGTCGTCGTCTCGATCGGCCTGATGGTGGCGATGCAGGCCCTGGCCGTGATCCGGTTCGGGCCCAACAGCATAAAGGTGCAGTCGTTCCTGCCCGACGGCACGATCACCGTGGGCTCCCTGGAGCTGCCGGCGCGCGAGCTCACCATGGCCGCGATCATGATCGTCCTCGCCGCGCTGGCCTGGTCCTACCTGAGGTTCACGCACAACGGCCGGGCGACCCGCGCCGCCGCCGAGAACGAGCGGGGGGCCGTGCTCATGGGCTTCTCCGCCGACCGGCTGGCGCTCATCGCGCTGGTCATGGGCACGCTCGTCAGCACCGTCTCCGTCGTGCTCGGCGGGGTGCTGACCGGCCTGAGCCCGACCAACTACGCGCTGCTGGTGGTCCCCGCGCTGGCCGTCGTCCTGGTGGCCCGGCTCGAGTCGATCTGGATCGCCGTCGCCGGTTCGCTGGTGCTCGGCATCTTCCAGTCCGAGCTCTCGCTGCTGTCCACGCGGAGCTGGTGGCCGACGTGGGCGCAGTCGGGCCTGGACCAGGTGCTGCCCTTCCTCGTCGTCATGGTCATCCTGTTCGCCTTCGGCAAGCGGCTGCCGGCCCGCGGCACCCTGCAGACGGTGCGCCTGCCCGACGTCGTCCTCCCGCGGTTCGTGCCGTGGAAGGCCGGCGCGCTGGTGCTGGTCGCCGTGATCGCGCTGATCGTCCTGTCGCCCACCTACCGGTTCGGGCTCACGACCTCGCTGATCGTCGCGATGCTGGCGCTGTCCTACGTGCTGATCACCGGCTACCTCGGGCAGATCTCGCTGGCCCAGTCCGCCTTCGCCGGCGCCGCCGGGTTCACCTTGTCGAAGGTGACGACGGCGTGGAACCTGCCGTTCCCGCTGGCGATCCTGCTCTGCTCGTTGGTGGCGGCGGTGCTCGGCATGCTGGTCGCGCTCCCCGCGTTCCGCATCCGCGGGGTGCAGCTGGCCATCGTCACGATCGCCGCGGCGCTGGCCATCGAGCGGTTCGTGTTCGACAACTACAGCCTGACGCCGGCGACCGGGAACCCGATCGGCCGGCCCACCCTGTTCGGCCTGGACTTCGCCGTCCGGTCCGGTCGCGACCTCTCGCGGCTGTCCTTCTCCTTCATGGTGCTCGCGATCCTGGTCCTGGTCGTGCTGCTCTTCGTCCGGATCGCCCGGGGCGACACGGGGCGGGCGTTCCTGGCCGTGCGGGCCAACGAGCGGGCGGCGGCATCGGCCGGTATCGACGTGCGGCGCACGAAGCTGATCGGGTTCGGGCTGTCGGCCTTCATCGCCGGCATCGCCGGCTGTCTCATCGGCTACAGCCAGGGACAGCTGTCGGCGGAGTCGTTCTCCGTGGTCGTCGGCCTGACCATCCTCGCCGTCGCCTACCTGGGTGGCATCACCTCGTTCGGCGGGGCGATCGTCGCCGGGCTGCTCGGCCCGCTCGGGCTGGTCTACACGGCCCTGCACCAGTGGTTCGACCTGGGCAACGCCTACGCGCTGATCACCGGTCTCGGCCTGATCCTCACCGCGATCCTCAACCCCTCCGGCATCGCGGGGGAGACCCGACGCCAGGTCGAGTGGGTCACGGGCAAGCTGCGCCGGTCCCGGCCGGTTCCCCCACCCCGAGAACCGGCGGCCGCCGCCCCTGCGCCCGCAGCGACCGTCGAGACCCCGAGGATGACGACAGGTGTCTGAGCACTCCGCAGGTCTGCGCACCGAGCAGCTCACCGTCCGCTACGGCGGCGTGGTGGCCAACTCCGACATCTCGCTGACCGTCGAGCCCGGCCAGGTGGTCGGCCTCATCGGGCCCAACGGCGCCGGCAAGACGACGTTCGTCGACGCGGTCACCGGGTTCACCTCCTGCACGGGGGAGGTGTGGCTGGGGGATCGCCGCATCGACGGCCTCGCCCCGCACCGGCGACGCGAGATCGGGCTCACCCGCACCTGGCAGTCCGGGGAGCTGTTCGGCAACCTCACCGTCGCCGAGAACATCCTCGTCGCCGCCCGGCCGGGCGGGGTCGCGGCGCTCGGCCGCGACGTCTTCGGCCGGCGGGCCTCGCGCGACGACCGGGTCGTCGAGCGGGCGCTGGCCGCGGTCGGCCTGGCCGACGTCGGGCGCACCCTGGCCCGCGACCTGACGCTCGGCCAGCAGAAGCTGGTCGGCGTCGCCCGGGCCCTGGCCGGCACGTGCGAGCTGCTGCTGCTCGACGAGCCGGCCGCCGGGCTGGACTCGCACGAGAGCCTGGAGTTCGCCTCACGGGTGCGGGCGATCGCCGAGCAGGGCCCCGGCATCCTGCTCATCGACCACGACATGTCGCTGGTGCTCGGGGTCTGCGACGTCGTCTACGTCCTGGAGTTCGGCCGGCTGATCTTCTCCGGACCGCCGGACGCGGCCCGCACCGATCCCGCCGTCGTCGCCGCCTACCTGGGAGTTCCGATGGAGACCGCCGATGCCTGAGCCCCTGCTCCGCGTGGAGGCGCTGACCGCGGGCTACAACCGCGTGCCCGCCGTCCGCGACCTGAGCCTCGAGCTGGCGCCGGGGGAGGTCGTCGCCCTGCTCGGCCCCAACGGGGCCGGCAAGACGACGTCGCTGCTGGCCATGGTCGGGCTGGTGCCCCTGATGTCGGGCTCGGTGAACGCGCTTGGCGCGGCTGTCGACGCCCGGAGGCCGCACAAACTGGCCCGCCGTGGCGTCCTGCTGGTGCCCGACGACCGCGGCGTCTTCTACGGGCTGTCGGTGCGCGACCACTTCCGCCTCGCCAGCCGGCGCGCCGACGCGGCGCGCGAGGCCGCGGTGCTCGACCGCTTCCCCGCCCTGCGCGGGCTGATGGGCCGCAAGGTGGGGCTGTGCTCCGGCGGTGAGCAGCAGATGCTGACCATCGCCAAGGCGCTGCTGGGCCGCCCCAAGGTGCTCATGATCGACGAGATGAGCCTCGGCCTGGCGCCCAAGATCGTGCAGGAGATGCTGCCCTCGATCCGCGACCTGGCCAAGGAGGAGGGGATCGGCGTCGTCCTGGTCGAGCAGCACATCGAGCTCGCCCTGTCCGTGGCCGACCGCGGGATCATCCTCAACCACGGCCGGGTGGTGCTCGAGGGCGCCGCCCGGGACCTGCTGGCCCGCCGCGACCAGGTGGAGGCGGCCTACTTCGGCGCGGAGGAGTTCGCCGACACCGCCGCCGAGGCGGGCGTCCCCACGCACTGACGTGGCCGCACCCATCCGGCCGGCGCCCCCACCACCGGCGGACGACGCCGGCCGGGTGCCGGTCGCGGGGGCCGACGTCGTCTGGGAGCGCTGGGCCCGGCCGGGCGCCCCGCCGGTCGTGCTGGTGCACGGCACGTCGGCCCACAGCGGCTGGTGGCACCCCGTCGCGCCGGCCCTGACCGGCCGCTACGAGGTCGTCGCCCTCGATCTGTCCGGTCACGGCGACAGCGGGCGGCGCGCTCGGTACTCCATGGCCGGGTGGGCCGCTGAGGTGCTCGCGGTCGTCCGCGCGGTGTGCGGCGGGCGGGCGCTCGTGGTCGGGCACAGCATCGGGGGACTGGTGGCGGCCGGCGCGGCGGCCCGGGATCCCGGCGCCGTCCGCGGTCTGGTGCTGGCCGACTCGATCGTCTCCTCGCCCCGGCGGCCGGCCGAGGTCGCGGTGCGCCCCCGGCCCGTGCGGGTGTACGGATCGGTCGCCGAGGCGGTCGCGCGCTTCCGGCTCGAGCCCCCGCAGCCGGTCGGTGACCGCGCGGTGCTGGAACGGATCGCCGCCGGGTCCCTGCGGCCGGTACCGGGCGGCTTCTCCTGGAAGGTCGACCCGGCCATCTGGGACGTCGTGGCGACCCCGGACGGCCTCACCGACGACCTGCCCGGCGTGCGCTGCCCCGTGGTGGTCGTCCGCGGGGAGCACAGCTCGCTCGTCGGGCCCGGGGCGGCCGCCACGCTCGCGCGGCTGTGGGGGCGGCCGGTGCCGCAGCACACCCTCCCGGGGGCGCACCACCACCTCATGGTCGACGCGCCCGCCGCGTTCGGTGCGCTGCTGCGTGCCGCCCTGGTCGACCTGGAGGCCGTCGCCGGCACGGCGTCGGCACCGGTACCGCAGGGTCCGGATCTCACCTCGGACACGGTGCAGATCGACCATTGACGTCAGCGTCACTTTCCGCAAAGCTCCCGACTGTGACGTCAACCACTCGGTGGCGTTCGGCGTCGTCCCGCACGGCCCCGTGACTCGAAGGAGAGTCCCTTGAAGAAGCGATCGACCGCTCTGGCCGGGGTCGCCGCCCTGGTCCTGCTCGCCTCCGCCTGCAGCAAGCCGGAGGCGAACGCCAACACCAGCGGCGGCCTGTCCGGTGACCCGATCACCATCGGCGTCCAGTCCCTGGACACCGGCGCGGTGGCCTACCCGCAGAGCACCTACGGCGCCAAGGCCGCCGAGTGGTACGTCAACAACAAGATGGGCGGCATCAACGGCCACCCGCTGAAGATCGACGTCTGCTCCGGTGACGGCACGCCCGAGACCGGCGTCAGCTGCGCCAACCACTTCGTCTCCAGCAACGCCCCGGTCGTCTTCGACGCCTACGACGGCACGAGCATCGGCGCGATGGTGCCGATCCTGTCCGAGGCGCACATCCCGATCGTCGGCACGCTGGCCGGCCAGGGGGTGGCCGAGGCGGCCCCGTACGGCACGGCGTTCTACTTCTCCGGCCCGCTGGAGACCAGCGCGCTCGGCATGGTGACCGCGCTGCACGACGACGGTGCGAAGAGCGCCGCCCTGGCGGTCACCGACGCGCCGTCCTCGCACGGCTACGTGGACAAGCTCGTGGCCCCGCTCGGCAAGGTGCTCGGCGTCGACGTGACCGCCGTCTACACCACCGCCGACAACATGAACTTCCAGGTGCTCGCGCAGACCGAGCTGGCCAGCAACCCCGACGTCGCCGGCCTGATCGCGCTGCCGGAGGACGGCTGCACCGGGCTGATCGAGGCGCTCAAGCAGGGCGGCTTCGACGGCACGCTGTTCGCGGGGTCGTGCTCGCAGTTCATCGACGAGCTGGGCGGCAAGGCCGAGGGCACCATCGTCCAGCCGCGGCTGTGGGTGCCGTTGTCCTACGACAACGCGCCCAAGGGGATCCAGGAGCAGCTGGACGCCTTCGCCGACGCGATGAAGCAGGTCGGCTACGAGGACCAGCAGTCGGCGCGGTCGCTGTACTCCTTCGCCGGCATCATCAACCTGGCCAAGATCCTCTCCGACATGAAGGGTGAGATCACCAACACGGCCGTCACCCAGGCCATGGAGGCGGTCAAGGACTTCCAGACCTACCTCGGCCCGAAGGTGACCTGCGACGGGCAGCAGTGGCCGGACCGGCCGGGTGCCTGCAGCCACGAGGCGATCTTCTTCAAGGTGACCAAGGACGGGACGCTGACCCCGGTCAACGACGGGGGCTTCATCGACCTCGACACCTCGGTCGCCCAGCAGGCGATCAGCGGCTGACGACGGCGGCGCCCCGGGACCGAGCACCGGTCCCGGGGCGCCGTCCGTTCCGCGCCCGCACAGTCCCAGGAGGTTCCCGCGGTGAGTGCTTCGCCCTGGCCGATCGGTCACCTGTTCGCCCACGCGGCCCGCCGCTGGCCCGACGCGCCCTGCTGGGTCTCGGTCGACGGCCGCTCGCGCACCTTCCGGGAGGTGGACGAGCGCATCGACCGGCTCTGCGACGCGCTCGCCGCCCGCGGCGTGGGCCGCGGCACGCGGATCGCCGTCCTGGACACCGACTCCTTCGCCTACGCCGAGCTGCTGGGCGCCTGCCTGAAGCTGGGCGCGACGTCGGTGCCGGTCAACTACCGGCTCGCGCCGTACGAGATCGAGAACATCCTGGGCCGGGCCGAGCCGGAGTGGTTCTTCGTCGGCGAGCGGTACGTCGAGACCGCGCGCAAGGTCGTCGGGACCCTGCCCGGCGAGTGCCGGCTGTGGTCGCTGGACGGCTCGCTGGCCGACGACGTGGAGGCGCTGGTCGCCGAGGGCCGGCCGGTGCCGCCGGACGTCGTCCCGGACGACGACGACGTCCTCTGCATCATGTTCACCAGCGGGACGACGGGGCTGCCCAAGGGCGTCGTCCAGTCGCACCGCATGCTCAAGCGGATGCTCTTCCTCGGGCAGGAGACCAAGCCGCCGACCGGTTCGGTCCGCTACACCGCCTCGCCGATCTTCCACGTGGCCGGCTGGATCCTGGTGGCCAACGCGGTCTCGCAGGGCGCGACGTCGCTGATCCACCCCCAGTTCGAGGCCGACGTCGTCGCCGGCGCCATCTCCTCCGGGCTGCTCACCGGCGCCTTCCTGGTGCCGACGATGATCCAGCAGGTGCTCGAGGTCGACACCGGGCCCGGTTCGGCCGAGCGGCTGGACACGCTGCTCTACGGTTCGGCACCGATGCCGCCGAGCCTGCTGCGGCGGGCCCTGGAGCGCTGGCCCGAGGTCGCCTTCTGGAACATGTTCGGGGCGGGCACCGAGTCGGGGCTGCAGACCCTGCTGCGGCCCGACGACCACCGCCGGGCCCTGGCGGGGGAGGAGCACCTGCTCGGCTCGGTCGGCCAGCCGGTGCTCGGCGTGGACCTGCGGATCCTCGACGACGACGGGTTCGAGTGCCCGCCCGGCGTGGTCGGCCACGTCGCCGCCCGCACCGACAGCATGATGGCCGGCTACCTCGACATGCCGGAGCTGACCGCGACCACGCTGCACGACGGCTGGTTCTTCGGCGGCGACCGGGGCTGGCTCGACGAGCGGGGCTACCTGTACCTCGGCGGGCGCAGCCGCGACATGATCGTGCGCGGCGGCGAGAACATCTACGTCGCCGAGGTCGAGCAGGTGCTCACCGACGTCCCGGGCGTCGCCGACGCCGCGGTCGTGGGCCGGCCCGACGACACGTGGGGCGAGGTGGTCGTCGCCTTCGTCGAGCACCGCGATGCGCCGGCGCCCTCGGTCGCCGACCTCGAGGCCCTGTGCCGCGCCCGCCTGGCCGGGTACAAGGTGCCGGTCGAGTACCACGTGCTGCCGGTCCTGCCGCGCAACCCCACGGGCAAGGTCCGCAAGAACCAGCTGCTGGACCTGGTCGGCGGCTGAGCCGGCCGCCCCGGGGCGCTACCGCGGGTCCGCGGCGATCGACAGCAGGCGGGCCAGGGCGTCGTTCGAGGAGGCGAAGGGCGTGCCGGTGCCGATCCCGGCCAGCTTCGCCACGACGGCCGCGATGCCGTCGTCGCCGGCCGGGAGTTCCTCCAGATCGGACTCCACGACCTGCACCCGGGCCACCCGGCTCCCGCCGACCTCCAGCACGAGCCCGCTCTCGCCGCACTCGGCCGACACCAGGTGCGCGACCAGCGGTGAGACGAGCTCGGGCGCGAGGCCGCGCAGCGCGGCCGGCGGCAGCAGCGGCTCGGTCATCCGGGTCGCGGCCACCGGAGCGATGGCGTTGACCCCGATGCCGGCGCGGGCGCCCTCCTGCTTCAGCACGTTGACCAGGCCGAGCAGGCCCATCTTCGCGGCGGCGTAGTTGGCCTGGCCGAACTGGCCGTAGAGGCCGCTGGCCGAGCTGGTCACCACGATCCGCCCGGTGCCCGACGCCACCAGCGACGGCCAGGCCGCCTTGGCGCAGTACGCCGCGGCGGACAGGTGCACCCGGACGACGGCGTCGAAGTCCTCGAGCGTCATCTTGGCGAACGTCCGGTCGCGGAGGATCCCGGCGTTGGCCACGAGCGCGTCGAGCCGGCCGAACTCCTCCAGCGCGGTCGCGACCGCCGCGGCCGCGCCGTCGTGCGTGGCGACGTCGGCCGTCGTGGCGACCGCCGTGCCACCGGCGGCGCGGATCTCGGCCGCCACCGCCTCCGCGGCGGCCGGGTCGCCGCCCGTCCCGTCGAGCTCCGCGCCGGTGTCGTCGACGACCACGGCCATCCCGCGGGCGGCCAGGGCGAGGGCGTGGCTGCGCCCGAGACCGCGGGCGGCGCCGGTCACCAGGGCCACCCGCTGGTCGTTCACCGGGGCTCCTGCAGGTGCAGCGCGCGGGTCCAGACCTGGGTGAGGGTGGACAGCAGGGCCTCCTCGTCGAAGTCCTTGCCGAGGTTCAGCCACACCCAGCAGGTGGCGTCGACCATCGACCCGAGCACCTCCGAGGCCAGCCACGGGTCGAGGCCGGGATCGACCAGCCCCTGTGCCTGCTGCACCCGGATGCCGCGCGCGGTGCGGGCGACGAACGCCTCGCGCACCGCCAGGCGCAGCTCGGCGATCTCCGGCGTCGACTGCCCCAGCTGGGCCACGACGACGATCAGCCGCGCCTCGGCCCGGTAGGCGGCCACGAACCGGCGCATCGCCTGGTCGACCTGCTCGTGCACGGTGGCCGGGCGCGGGCCGTGCGGCTTGAGCGCCTCGATCATGCGGTCGCGCAGCTCGGTGGCGACCGCCCGGAAGATCGCTTCCTTGGAGTCGAAGTACGTGTAGAAGGTGCCCTGGCTGACCCCGGCCTCCTCGGCGATGTCGGCGACGCGGGCGTCGAGGAAGCCCTGCCGCTCGAACACCCGTCGCGCCGCGTCGAGGAGCTCGGCCTTGCGCGCGTGGCCGCGATCGGTCTGCGGCCCGGCGTCTCGGCGCAGCTGCTGGTCGGGCCCGGGTCCGACGCCGACCGGCGCCGGGGCGGGCCGCATCAGGTCAGCCACACGATCGTGTCCTCGGCGACGCAGGCCGGCTTGTCGCCGCCCTCGACCTCCACCGTGACACCGAAGGTCGCCTTCGTGCCCCCCTCGACCGGTGCCGTGCGCAGCACGGTCACGTGCGCGCGGATCCGGCTGCCCACCGGCACGGGCGCGGTGAACCGCACCTTCTCGAACCCGTAGTGCAGGCCGTAGGTCGCGTTCACCGACACGGTCTCGCCGATCATCACCGGCACCAGCGAGAGGGTGAGCATGCCGTGGGCGATCGTGCCGCCGTACGGGCCGCTCGCCGCGCGCTCGGTGTCGACGTGGATCCACTGGTGGTCGTCGGTCGTGTCGGCGAAGGAGTCGACCTGCTCCTGCGTGATCTGCCGCCAGGCGGTGGCGCCCAGGTCGGCGCCCTCGGCGGCGAGCAGCTCCTGGACGTCCTCGAACGAGCGCATGGTCCCTCCGGCATCGGTGCGGTACCCGGACGGTACCCGTCGGTGTGAGGTTGACGTCAAGTACGGACGGCGTCGAGTACCGGGGCGGGTGCACGGCGCGTCACCCGCAGCAGCAGGAGGACGAGCAGCCCGCCGAACCCGGCAGCGGCGGCCGCCGCGGCCATCGCCCACAGGTAGGCGCCGGTGCCGGTGCGCACGGCGCCGACCAGCAGCGGGCCGAAGGCCATGCCGCAGCTGACGCCGAGGTTGGACAGCGCGAGGATCCGCCCGTAGTGCCGCGCCCCGAACCGCTCGGCCACCAGCAACGGGTGCAGCACCTGCATGTTGCCCACCGTCAGGCCGAACGCCACCGTGCTCACGACCACGGCGGCGAGCGACGGCGCGGCGGCGATGCCGAGCGTCGCCGCGCACTGGAGGCCCAGCAGCAGGGCGGCGGCCGCGGTCAGCCGCACCCGCCCGAGCAGCGCCGAGCCGAGCACCCGTCCGGCGAGGCTGGCCAGCGCCATCGTGCTCACCGCGGCCGCCGCCGCGACCGCGTCGAGCCGCTCGGTGACCGCGTTGAACAGGTGGGACAGGGCCCCGACCTGGCCCAGCATGCCGAGCATCAGCCCCGTCGTCGCCAGCCAGAACCACGGGGTGCGCAGCGCCGCCCGGACGCCCTCGCCGCCGTCGTCGGCCGCACCGGCCGCGGTCCCGGGCGGCGAGCGCAGGACGGCGACGGCCACCGGCACGATCCCGACGACGTAGGCGCCGGCCAGCCACGGGGCCGCCCCGGCCACCCCGAGCGAGCGGACGAGCGCCGCGATCGCCGGGGTGAGGACGGCGCCGCCCACCGGCAGGCCGGTGAACGCCAGCGACATCGCCACCGCCGGCCGCTCCGGGAACCAGCGGGTGATCAGCGTGCTCGCCGGGATGGTGCCGGTCGCCGCGAAGCCCACGCCCAGCGCCGCGTAGGCGAGCACGAGCCCGGCCGGGGTGGCGACCGAGCCCAGCGCGAGCAGTGCCCCGGCGGCCAGCAGGGCGCCACCGGCGAGCACCCAGCGCACGTCCACGCGCTCGAGGAGCGCGGCCACGCCGAGCCCGGCCACCCCGCTGACGAGCAGGAAGGCGCTCGTGCCGGCGGAGACCGTGGCCAGGGAGAAGGCCCCCGGCCCGCGGGTCAGCGCCTCCAGGTAGACCGAGACGCCGTAGAACGAGATGCCGACGCTGACCCCCAGCACCACGCCGAGGGCGGCGACCACCGCCCACCGGTAGGACGGGCGACGGGCCGCCACCGGCGGGTCAGGCCGGGACGGCGGCGCCGAGGTGGCGCGCCGTGAGCCGCTCGAGCCCCGCCTCGAACTCGGCGACCGTGCGCCTGATGATCTCGGCCACCGGGAGGATCTCGTCGATCCGGCCGGCGACCTGGCCCAGCTGCTGGAGCGACGCGGACAGGTCCCCGCCCTCGTAGGTGTCGCGCACCTTGAGCAGCAGGGGGACCGGATCGGTCAGGTCCGCCTCGACCTGGGAGACCAGGTCGGTGCGCAGCACCCGCATCGGCTTGCGGTTGTGCCGGTTGAGCAGCGTCGTGTCGGTCTCGGTGGCTCGGACGACGGCGTCCTTGACGTTGTCGTGGACGCCGGACTCGGTGGAGGCGAGCATCCGCGTGCCCATCTGCACCCCCTCGGCGCCGAGGGCGAAGGCGGCCAGCATGGACGCGCCGTCGACGATGCCGCCGGCGGCCACGACGGGCACGTCCAGCGTCCGCGTGATCATCGGCAGCAGCACCATCGAGGCGACCTCGTGCGGGCTCTTGAAGCCCGCACCCTCCACGCCCTCGACCACCAGGCCGTCGACGCCGGCGTCGACCGCCTTCTGCGCGGCGTACAGGGTGGGGACGACGTGGAAGACCGTCAGTCCGGCGTCCTTGAGGATCGGGGTGTACTTGCCCGGCGAGCCGGCCGAGGTGGTGACGAAGGTGATGCCCGCGTCGACCACCACGTCGATGACCGCGGGGTCCTTGGCGAAGGCGATCGGGATGTTGACGCCGATCGGCTTGTCGGTGAGCTCCTGCGTGCGGGCGATGTCGGCACGCACCTGCTCGACGGCCAGCGAGCCGGGCACCAGGCCCATCCCGCCCGCCTCGGAGACGGCGGCGACGAGGTCGGGCCGGGCGACCCAACCCATCGGCGCGGAGAGGATCGGGACGTCGACCCCGAGGAGTTTAGTGACGCGCGTGTCACTTTTCATGCCGGCACGGTAGCCTCTCCGCCGGGAGCGCGTCGGGTGACCTGGATCACAGGGAGCGTCACCCGTTGGGAGGCGGGCCCGCGCGCGACCGGCTGTGGGACGACGGTGGCTCGTTACCATCGCCGTCGATCCGCGCGACGATGGTCGCGCGCACGGTGTTCGCAGGCAGGAGGGAGGGAGCGGGTCGTGGTAGCACCTCGTTCCCACGGCGCGGGAGCAGCCCCCAGCGTCGGTCAGCAGGAGCGCCGGGAGGCCGGTCCGCTCACCGGGAAGGGCCAGGCCCGCAAGGCGGCCCTCCTCGACGCCGCCGCCCGGGTGTTCGAGCGCCGCGGATTCCTCGACACGCGCGTGGCCGACATCGTCGCCGAGGCGAAGGTCGCGCAGGGCACCTTCTACACCTACTTCGACTCCAAGGACGCCGTGTTCCAGGCGGTGGCCACCCGCGTCGTCGGGGAGATGCTCGTCGCGCTGCACGCCGACCACCCGAACCCGTCGGCCACGCCCTACCAGCGCGCCTTCGCCGCGATGGAGCGCTTCGTCGACTCCTACCGGCCGCGGGCGCGGATCATCGCCCTCATCGAGCAGGTGGGCACCTTCACCCCCGAGCTCAAGAGCCTGCGCCTGCAGGTCCGCGAGGCCTTCGTCGACCGCGCGGCCCGCGGCATCGCCCACCAGCAGCAGCAGGGCATCGCCGACGCGTCGCTGGACCCCGTGCTCACCGCCGAGGTGCTCGGGGCCATGGTCGACCACGTCTGCTACGTGTGGATGAACCTCGGCAAGGAGTTCGACCGCGAGGCGCTGCTGAAGATGCTCACCGTGGTCTGGATCCGCGCGATCGGCGCCGAGGAGCCCGCCGAGGACGCCGCCGAGCCGGTGGTCGAGGCGGTCCCGGCCGGCTGATCGTCGCGGCGGCGTTCCGCCGCACTCCTCCGGCAGGTAGCGTGCCGCGCGTCGGAGGGAATTGACGATGGAGTCAACTGGCACGCCGGCGGCGCTCCCGCTCGCCGGTCTGCGCGTCCTCGAGTGCGGGGACACCCTGGCCGCCGCCTACGCCGGCCGGCTGCTGAGCGATCTGGGCGCGGAGGTGGTCAAGGCCGAACGGCCGGAGGGCGACCCGCTGCGCGCGCTCGGCCCGTTCGTCGGGGGGATCCCGGACGCCGACCTGTCGGTGTCGGCGGCGTACTTCCACGCCGGCAAGCGGTCGGTCCTGGTCACCCCGCCGGACGACGGCGAGCTCGCGCGGCTGGTGACCCGCGCCGACGTCGTCCTGCGCAGCACGCGCGACGGCGTCGACTGGGTGCCCGACGAGCTGCTCGCCGACGACCGGCTGCTCGTCGTGGACGTGTCCTCGTTCGGCCGGATCGGGCGGCCGGGCCCGCACCCGACCGACGACCTGCTGGCGTCGGCGGCCGCGGGGCTGCTCTCGGTCAACACGTGGAGCCTGTCGGACCCGACCGCGGGGCCGCTGCGCTACCGCGGCGAGCTGGCGTCGGTGCACGCCGCGTGCGCGGCGGTGCTGGCGACCCTCGGCGCGCTGGTCGAGCGCGACCGCAGCGGCCGCGGTCAGCGCATCGACGTCTCGGCGCAGGCGGCGGTCTCCAGCGTCCTGGCGACGGCGATGTCCCGCTACGGCTACACCGGCACGCTGCCGGTCCGGCAGGGCACCCGCAGCGTCGGCCCGTGGGGCTTCTACGCCTGCGCCGACGGCACGGTGCTGATCCAGTGCACCAAGGACGAGGAGTACCGGCGGCTGGTCGAGCTGCTGGGCGGCCCGGAGTGGGGGGAGCTGGAGATCTTCGCGACGATGGCCGACCGCGACGCGAACTCCGACGTCCTGGACGTGTTCCTCGGCGAGGCGCTGGCCGCCTACCCGCTGGAGGACTTCCTCGCCGCCGCGCACCGCGCCCGCGTGCCGGCGGCGCCGGTGCACTCCGGGGCCGACGTCCTCGCCTGGGACCACCTGCAGGCGCGCGACTCCCTGCACCCGGTGCGGGTGTCCGACGCGAGCCGCGCCGCCGAGCTGCCCGTCCCCGGGCCGGCGTGGCGGTTCGGCGGGGGCGGGCCGGCGCCGCGCGGGCCGGCACCGCGGCTCGGCGAGTCGCCCGCCGGGTCGTTGTGGGACGACGCCGCGACCGGCGCGCACGAGGGCCGCCCACCGGCGCGGCGCCCGCTCGAGGGCGTGCGGGTGATCGACCTGACCTGGGTGTGGGCCGGCCCGTACTCCACGATGCAGCTGGCCCACCTGGGCGCGGAGGTGATCCGGGTCGAGACGACGACGCGGGTCGACGTCACCCGCCTGCTCCCACCGTTCGCCGACGACGTCCCCGGCATCGACCGCTCCGGCTACTTCAACCAGTACAACCAGGGCAAGAAGAGCGTCGCGCTCAACCTGCGGGAGCCGCGGGGCATGCAGCTGCTGCGGCAGCTGGTCGCCACCGCCGACGTCGTGGTCGACAACATGGCCGCGGGCTCGCTGGCCCGGATGGGCCTGCCGTGGGAGCAGATGCGCGAGCTCAACCCGCGCCTGGTCGCCGTGTCGATGACCGGCTTCGGCGAGAGCGGGCCGTACGCCGACCACATGGCCTACGGCTCGCTCATCGACGCCCTGTCCGGCACGGCGGCGGCCAACGGCCCGGTCGGCGGCGGTCCCGCCGACTTCGTCATGTCGCTGCCCGACCCGATGGCCGGGGTGCACACCGCGATCGCCACCGTGGCCGCCGTGCGGCAGGCCCGGCGGACCGGCGTCGGCACCCGGGTCGAGACGGCGATGCTCGAGGCGTGCCTCGCCGCCTTCCCGCAGCCGGTGCTGTACGCGGCCGTCGGCTCGGCCGCGCCGGTGATCGGCAACCGGGACGACGAGCGCAGCCCGCACGGGATCTTCCCGTGCGCCGGCGACGACGAGTGGCTGGTCGTCTCCGTCGCGGACGACGACCAGTGGCGGGCGCTGGCGGCGGTGGTCGGCGGCCCGGAGCTCGCGGCCGACCCGCGCTTCGCCGACCTGCGCTCCCGCCGGGTGCACGAGTCGGCTCTGGAGGCGCTCGTCGGGGAGTGGGCGGCCCGCCAGGACGCGGCCAAGGCCGCCGACGCCCTGCGCGCGGCCGGCGTGCCGGCCGAGCAGGTGCTGCACGTCGACGAGGTCTTCCGGTCCGAGCCGCTGCTCACCCGCGGCCACTTCACCACCCACGACCACCCGGTGATCGGCCCGCGCACGCTGCCGGGCGTGCCCTGGGTGACCTCGCTGTCGGACATGGCACCGGCCGCGGCCTCCCCGGCCCTGGGCCAGCACACCCGCGAGGTGCTCGCCGGGGTCCTCGGCCTGGCGGAGTCGGAGATCGACGAGCTCGTGGCGGCGGGGGTCACGGTCTGAACGCCGCCGTGCTCGACGACCTGCCCGGCCGGCTGCGGCGCTGGGCCGACCGCGAGGTGCTCCCCGGCGGGCGGGTGGCCGGGCTGGCGCCCATGCCCGGCAACGCCGGGCTCAGCTTCGGCTTCGACGTCGTCGACGGGGACGGCGCCGTCGTCCGGTCGCTCGTGGTGCGGTTCGCCCCGCCGGGCGTGCGGCGCAGCGGGAACACCGACGTGCTCCGGCAGGTGCCGCTGCTGCAGGCGCTGGACCGGGCCGGGATCCCGGTCGCGCCGCTGGTGTGGTGGACGGGTGACGAGGCCTGGTTCGGCACCGACGCCATCGTGCAGGAACGGCTGGCCGCCCGGCCGCTGCGGCTGTGGGACGCCGGGGAGGCGGCTCCCGACCCGGCCCCGTACCTCCGCGCCGCCGTCGGGGTCCTCGCCCGGATCCACGCCCTGGACTGGGCGGCCGACCTCGCCGGCTGGGAGCGGCCGCGTCCGGTCGCCGAGGAGATCGCCTTCTGGCAGCGGCTGCTGGACAAGCACCCCGAGCCGGGCTGGACGGCGGCCGGGCAGCAGCTGGCCGCCGACCTGCTGCGCACCGACCCCGGCCGGCACCGGACCGGCCTGTTCCACGGCGACTTCCACACCAACAACGTGCTCTTCGACGACGACGCCTCCGTGGCGGCGGTCGTGGACTGGGAGATCGCCGGCATCGGCGCGACCGGTCTCGACCTGGGCTGGCTGGCGCTGATGACCGACCCGTCGTGCTGGCACCCCGACCAGCAGGCGGCGATGCGCGTGGTCGCCGACCCGGCCCGGCTGCGCGCCGACTACGAGGCGGCCGCGGGCGTCGCCGTCCCCGACCTCGCCTGGTACCAGGCGCTGGCCTGCTACCGGTTCGGCGCGATCGCCGGCTTCAACGTGCGGCTGCACCGCACCGGCCGCCGCCCGGACCCGCTCTACGAGGACATGGCGAGCTCGGTGCCGGTCTTCTTCGCCCGGGGGACGGAGCTGGTGCGCGGTGGATGAGCTGCGGGGCAGGGTCGTGCTGGTCACCGGCGGCAGCCGGGGGCTGGGCCGCGAGATGGTGCTGGCCTTCGCCGAGCGCGGCGCCTCGGTGGTGGTGGCCAGCCGGAAGCTCGACGCCTGCCGCGCCGTCGCCGACGAGGTCGCCGAGCGGTTCGGCGTCGAGGCGCTGCCGGTCGGGGTCAACGTGAGCGACTGGGCGCAGTGCGACCGGCTGGTCGAGGCCGCCTACGACCGGTTCGGGCGGGTCGACGTCCTGGTCAACAACGCCGGGCTGTCCCCGCTGTACCCGAGCCTGAGCGAGGTCTCGCCGGAGCTGTTCGACAAGGTGATCGGGGTCAACCTGCGCGGCCCGTTCCGGCTGACCGCGCTGATCGGCGAGCGGATGGCCGCCGCCGACGGCGGCTCGGTGGTCAACATCGGCTCGGTCGAGGCGGCCCGGCCGCAGCCGCTCGCGCTGCCCTACGCGGCGGCGAAGGCCGGGCTGCACGCGCTCACCGAGGGGTTCGCCCGGGCCTACGGGCCGTCGGTGCGGGTCAACACGGTCCAGGCCGGACCGTTCCTCACCGACATCGCCCAGCACTGGCCGCCCGGGCTGCGCGAGGAGATGGAGCAGCACCTGGTGCTCGGTCGCTGCGGCGAACCGGCGGAGATCGTGGGGGCGGTGCTGTTCCTCGCCACCTCCGCCTCGTCCTACGTGACCGGGTCGGTGCTGCGGGTCGACGGCGGCTGGCGTTAGAGAGAGGGAGACGACGATGTGGGGCTTCGAGACCGAGCCGGAGTTCCAGCGGGAGCTGGACTGGATCGACGCGTTCGTGCGCGAGCGGGTGCAGCCGCTGGACCACCTGCTGGGCAACCAGTACGACGTCGCCGATCCGGAGTTCGTGCGGCTGGTCCGGCCGCTGCAGGCGGAGGTCAAGGCGCGGGGGCTGTGGGCCTGCCACCTCGGGCCCGAGCTGGGGGGCAAGGGCTACGGCCAGCTCAAGCTCGCGCTGATGAACGAGAAGTTCGGCATGGCCCGGTTCGGCCCGATCGTCTTCGGCGCCCAGGCGCCCGACACCGGCAACTCGGAGATCCTCGCGCACTTCGGCACGCCCGAGCAGAAGCGGAAGTACCTCGAGCCGCTGCTGGCCAACGAGGTCGTCTCCTGCTTCTCGATGACCGAGCCGCAGGGCGGCGCCGACCCCCTGGGCTTCACCACCTCCGCCGTCCTCGACGGCGACGAGTGGGTCGTCAACGGCGAGAAGTGGTTCGCCTCCGAGGCCCGGACGGCCGCCTTCTTCATCGTCATGGTGGTCACCGAGCCGCAGGCGGAGAACCCGTACCGGCGGGCGACGATGCTCCTGGTCGACGCCGGCACCCCCGGGCTGGAGATCGTCCGCGACTACGGCTTCCACGGCGAGCCCGAGCCGGCGCACGCCCATCTGCGGTTCACCGACGTCCGGGTGCCGGCGGGCAACGTGCTCGGCGGCCGCGGCGAGGCGTTCGCCGTCGCGCAGACCCGGCTCGGCGGCGGCCGGCTGCACCACGCGATGCGCACCATCGCCCAGGCCCAGCGCGCCTTCGAGATGATGTGCGAGCGGGCCGTGTCCCGGACCACGAAGGGGCAGCGGCTGGCCGACCTGCAGATGGTGCAGGAGAAGATCGCCGACAGCTGGGTGCAGCTGCGGCAGTTCCGGCTGCTGGTGCTGGAGACGGCGTGGCTGGCCGACCAGGGGCGCGACTGGCGGCAGATCCGGCTGCACGTCTCGGCGGTCAAGGCCGAGATGCCCAAGGTGCTGCACGACATCGCCGCCCGGGCCCTGCAGGTGCACGGCTCGCTGGGGCTGTCGACCGAGATGCCGTTCACCGACTGGCTGGTCAACTCCTTCCACGTCGGCCTCGCCGACGGACCCACCGAGGTGCACCAGCAGGTGGTCGCCCGCGAGCTGCTCAAGGACGTCGCGCCGGCGGAGGGGATGTTCCCCTCCTACCTCCGCGCCGAAGAGGAGCGCCGGGCCCGCGAGCTCTACGGCTCGGTGTAGACCTCCGCGCCGCCGACCCACACCGTGCGGACGGCGTCGGCGGCGGGCTGCGGGCCGTCGAGCAGGACGAGGTCGGCGACGGCGCCCGGCACGACGCGTCGGCCGCCGGTGAGCCGGTCGAGGGCCGCGGCCGGCGTCAGCCGCTCGTCCGGGCCGACGACGGCGCCCGACCGGGTGCGCCGGTCGACCGCCGCCGCCAGGACCGCCCACGGGTCGAGCGGCCCGTAGGGGGCGTCGGAGGACAGCGCGACGGCCACCCCGGCGTCGACCAGCGACCGGCAGCGGTAGAGGTCGGCGTGCTCGTCGGCGGGGACGTCGCGCAGGTAGTCGTCGCCGCGGTCGGCGAGGAAGCCGGGCTGGGTGACGACGGTGAGCCCCCGCAGCGCCGGCACGAGCTCCGCGGGGACCAGCGCGGCGTGCTCGACGCGGTCACCGGGGTGCCGCCCGGCCCTCTCCAGCGCGGCGAGCAGCAGCACGAGCGCCTCGCGGGTCACGCAGTGGACGGCGACCGCGCGGCCTGCGGCGTGCGCGGCGGCGATGCGGCCGGTGAGGTCGTCGAGGTCGGGCAGCGCGCTGTCGGCGAGCACGATCTTGAAGGGCCCGGCGGTGAGCCCGTGCGGCAGCGGCCCGTCCAGCGGAGCGCCGAGCACGGTCACCCGCTGCGGCAGGCCGGCGCCGGCGAGGGCGGCCAGCGCGGCCGGGTCGAGGTCGGGCGTCGCGTCGATCACTGCCGTTATCCCCAACTCGGCCAGCCGTCGGCCGACGGCCGCCAGATCGGGCGGCGAGGAGCGCAGCCGCCCGCGCAGCCAGGCGTCGGCCCGCCACAGCCTGCCGGTCGGCCGCCCGTCGGGACCGCGTTCGACGCCCGGCGCGTCGGCGGAGTCGAGGTCGAGGAGCCGCGCGGCGACGCCGTTGACCACCCACAGCGCGCCGCTGCGGTGCTGGACGCGCACCGGGCGCGCGGCGTGCAGCCGGTCGAGCGCGGCGGCGTCGAGGTTCCCGGCGACGGTCTCGGCGTAGCCGACGCCGCGCACCCAGCCCGCGGCATCGCCCGGGGCCGCGGCGAGCGCGGCGGCCAGCGTGGCGGTGTCCTGCACGTCCGGCGGGCCGCAGCGGACCGAGGTGAGCGCGGCGGCCAGCGCCAGCAGGTGCAGGTGCGGGTCGACGAAGCCGGGCAGCAGGGCGCCGCCGCGGGCCTCGAGCACCTCCTCGCCGGGGATCCGCTCGAGGGCCGGCGCGACCGCCGCGACCCGGTCGCCGGTGATCCGCACGTCGGCCCGGCGGCCGCGCACCTCGGCGCCGCGGATCAGCACGGCAGCCCGAGCTCGCGCAGGACGTCGGCGGTGTCGGCCCCGGCCACGGGCGCGTCGCCGGCGGGCTCGCGGCGGCGGGGCAGTGCAACGGGCAGGTCGCCGGCCGGCCAGGACGGCGTCCCGTCGAGCGTCCGTGCGACGACGTCGGTCATCGAGACGTCGTGGAGCACGCCGGAGCCGTCGGCCGGCGCGGTCGTGGCGAGCACCGCGGCGGTCAGCCCGGTCAGCGGGTCGGCGAGCGCATCGCCGCAGAACAGCGGCGTCCCGTCGGTGTCGCTCGCGACCAGCCCGGCGGCGGCCGCGACGTCGTCCCCGAAGCCGACCCGGCCCGAACCCCGGCCGGCCGCGGTGAGCGAGATCCACGTCGTCCCGGCGGCCACCGCCGCTGCGGCGTCGAGCCCCCACGCGGCCAGCGCCCGGGGGCGGGACGCCTCGACCACGACGTCGGCGGCATCGACCAGCCGGGCCAGGGCCGACCGGCCCGTCGCGCTCGCCGGGTCGAGGACGACCGACCGGGTGCCGGCGTGCAGCAGCCGGTAGAAGCCGGGGTGTCCGTAGCGGGCGCCGTCGGGGCGGCCGGGCGTCTCGACCTTCACCACGCGGGCCCCGGCGAGCGCGAGCAGCGAGGTGCACAGCGGCCCGGCCCACAGCGCGCTGAAGTCGGCGACGAGCAGCCCGGCGACCGGGCGGTGCGGCGGCTCGGGGAGGACCTGCGGCGCCCGGCGTGGGGCGACCGGCGCAGCGGCCACCCCGAGCAGTTCGGCGCGCTCGGCGAGCACCGCACCGGGGTGCTCGCGCAGCCACGCCGCGACCTCCGGCCACGGATCGCCGGGGAGCTCCCGGCCCACCAGGGCGCCGAGCAGCGCCGGGTCGTCCGGTCGCGCGCAGGAGACGGCGGCCCAGCCGTCGGCGGTGGGCAGAAGGCGGCACGACCCGCCCACCGACACCGCGCCACGGCGACGGCCGCCGGTGAAGGCGGCCCGCTCGGCGAGCAGGGCCGCGCCGTCCACCCGCACGCCGGTGCGCTCGGCGAACCGGTCGGCGAGCTCGCCGGCGACGGTGGCGGCGCGGCCGGGCGGCAGCAGCGGCGGCCCGTCGGCCCGGCCGGTCAGCGCGAGGACGCCGCTGGCCGCCCAGTCACCCGCCGTTGACACGCGGAGGACCTTACGAGGGGCTCGTGCAACCCGGGCACGACCGCGTATGGTGCGAGCCATCCGTGTGACACTGACGTCAACACCAGGAGTCGTCGTGCGCGAAGCAGTCGTCGTCGAGGCCGTCCGCACCCCCATCGGCAAGCGCAACGGTGCGCTCTCCGGTGTGCACGCCGCGGACCTGTCGGCCCTCGTGCTCACCGAGCTGGCAGATCGCACCGGCCTGGACCCGGGCATCGTCGACGACGTCGTCTGGGGCTGCGTCTCGCAGGTCGGGGACCAGTCGAGCAACATCGGCCGCTTCGCCGTCCTGGCCGCCGGCTGGCCGGAGACGGTGCCGGGCACCACGGTCAACCGCGCCTGCGGGTCGAGCCAGCAGGCGCTGGACTTCGCCGCGTGGGGCGTGATGAGCGGCCAGCAGGACGTCGTCGTCGCCGGCGGCGTCGAGACGATGAGCCGCGTGCCGCTGGGCTCGGCACGGCAGTCCGGCTTCCCGTACGGGCCAAAGGTGATGGCCCGCTACGACGACTTCCCGTTCAACCAGGGGATCGGTGCCGAGCTGATCGCGGAGAAGTGGGGCTTGTCCCGCACGCGGCTCGACGAGTTCGCCGCCCGCTCGCACGCGCTGGCCGCAGCCGCGCAGGACGCCGGTGCCTTCGACGCCCAGCTCGTGCCCGTGCCCACCGACGCGGGCACGGTGAGCGCGGACGAGGGGGTGCGGCGGGGGAGCAGCGTCGAGTCGCTCGGGGCGCTCAAGCCCTCCTTCAAGGAGGACGGCGTCATCCACGCGGGCAACGCCAGCCAGATCTCCGACGGCGCCGCGGCTCTGCTCGTGACGACCCCGGAGATCGCCCGCGAGCACGGCTGGACTCCGATCGTCCGCTACCACACGGGCGCGAGCAGCGGCGCCGACCCGATCTTCATGCTGACCGGCCCGATCCCGGCGACGGAGAAGCTGCTGCGGCGGGCCGGCGTCGGCATCGACGAGATCGGCGTCTACGAGGTCAACGAGGCCTTCGCACCGGTTCCGCTGGCGTGGCTGATCGAGACCGGCGCCGACGAGGAGAAGCTCAACCCCCTGGGTGGGGCGATCGCGCTCGGTCACCCGCTCGGCGGCTCCGGCGCGGTGCTGATGACCCGGATGGTGCACCACATGCGCGACCACGGGATCCGGTACGGCCTGCAGACGATGTGCGAGGGCGGCGGCACCGCCAACGCGACGCTCGTCGAGCTGGTCTGAGAGAGGGAGAACATGCAGCTGAAGGTGGGCCAGACGCTCGTCAGCCCGGTCGACACGGTCTCGGTGGTCGTCGTCCGCGCCCCGGCGGGCGAGGTCGAGATCACCAGCGCCGGCGTGCCGCTGTGGGACCCGAAGGGCGGCGGCAGCGCCCCCGAGGGGAGCGCCGACCCCGGCCAGCAGGAGGGCACGCAGCTGGGCAAGCGCTACGCCGACGAGGAGCTCGGCCTCGAGCTGCTGTGCGCCAAGCCCGGCACCGGCACGCTCGCCGTGGGCGGCGTGCCGCTGCCGCTCAAGGACGCCAAGCCGCTGCCCGCCTCCGACTGACGGCGGCCCGGCGTGGACCTCACCCTGCTGCTCACCATGGCCGCCGACGGGTTCGGCGACCGCGTGGTGGTCGGTCCCCGCGAGGGCGGGCTGACCGCCTCGCGGCTGCGCGAGCTCGCCGTGGGGGGCGCCGCGGCCGTGCGCGCGGCCGGTGCCGACGCTGTCGTCTACCTCGCGGTCAACGGTCCGGCGTTCCCCGTCGCGCTGTTCGCCGCGGCGTACGCCGGCGTGCCGCTGGTCCCGGTCAACTACCGGCTGGGCGCCGACCAGCTCGCGGCCCTGCTGGCCCGCCACCCGCGGGCGCTGGTGATCGGCGACGACGCCCTGTCCGCGGACGCCTGGCTGGCCCTGGCCGCCGAGCACGCCGGCGAGGCGGTGGCCGACGTGCAGGCGGTGCCCACCGACGGCCCGGCGGTGGTCATCTACACGAGCGGGACGACGTCGGCGCCCAAGGGTGTGCTGCTGCGGCACGAGAACCTGGTGTCCTACGTGCTGGGCACGGTGGAGTTCGCCGCGGCCGACCCGGACGACGCCGCGCTGATGAGCGTGCCGCCGTACCACATCGCCGCGGTGTCGAACACGCTGACGAACCTGTTCGCCGGCCGCCGCACGCTGGTGCTGGAGACGTTCACGGCCGAGGGCTGGCTCGAACTGGTGCGCCGGGAGGGCGTCACCTCGGCCATGGTCGTGCCGACCATGCTGGCCCGGGTCCTCGACGCCGATGCGGACAGGTCCGTGCCGTCGCTGCGGTCGCTGGCCTACGGCGGGGCGAAGATGCCGCCGCGGGTGATCGAGCGGGCCTTGGTGGAGTGGCCGCACGTCGACTTCGTCAACGCCTACGGGCTGACCGAGACCAGCTCGACGGTCACCGTCCTCGGCCCGGAGGAGCACCGGGCCGCGGTGGCCTCCGACGACCCGGCGGTCCGAGCCCGGCTGGGCTCGGCCGGACGGGCAGTGCCCGGGATCGAGATCGAGGTCCGCGACGACGTGGGTGCGGTGCTGCCCGCCGGGGCCAGCGGGCTGATCTGGGTGCGCGGCGAGCAGGTCTCCGGCGAGTACGCGGGGTCCGGGCCGGAGGTCGACGACCGCGGCTTCTTCTGCACCCGCGACCAGGGCCGGCTCGACGGCGACGGCTACCTGTTCGTCGAGGGCCGGGTCGACGACACGATCATCCGGGGCGCGGAGAACATCGCCCCCGCCGAGATCGAGGACGTGCTGCTGCGCCATCCCGACGTCACCGACGCCGCGGTGGTCGGGGTGCCGGACGAGGAGTGGGGCCAGCGCATCGAGGCCGCCGTCGTCGTCCGGCCGGGCAGCCCGCTGGCACCGGAGGAGCTGCGCGCCTTCGCCCGCGGGTCGCTGCGGGGCTCGCGGACCCCTGACCGGATCGCCTTCTGGGACGAGCTGCCGCGCACCGTGACCGGCAAGCTGCTGCGCCGCGAGGTCGTCGCGGCGCTGGGCGATCGTCAGCCGGCCGGAGCCGCCTGAGGTGCTGCGCGAGCCCGTGGCCTTCGTGCCGTCGGACGCCGGCCCGGGCGAGGTGGCGGCCGCCCACCGGGACGCCGGTGTGGTCGTCGGCGTCTGCCGCGGGACGGCCGCCGAGCCCGCGACGCTCCGCGCCGTCGACCTGACGCTGGCGTCGCGTCCCGCGCCGCGGACGGCGGTCGCGGTGCCCGACGTCGACGCCGCGTGCGAGGCCCTGGCCGCGCGCGTGGCCGCGTTCCCGCAGGCGGCCGCCGTGCTCGCCGGGCTGCTGCGGTGGAGCGGGTCGCTGCCCGTCCCCGCCGCCCTGGAGGCGGAGTCGCTGGCCTACTCGACGCTGCTGGCCGGTCCGGAGTTCGCCGGCTGGCTGGCCGGGCGCGGACCGCGCCCCGAGCCGCCGCACGTCGCCGACCCCGTGCTGCTCGCCCGGGTGGACGGCGAGCTGCGGATCACGCTGAACCGGCCGCAGCGGCGCAACGCCTACGGGCGGCAGCTGCGGGACGCGCTGGTCGACGGGCTCGCGATCGCGGAGCTGGACCCGAGCGTGGAGCGGGTCGTGCTCGACGGCGCCGGTCCCGACTTCTGCTCCGGCGGCGATCTGGACGAGTTCGGGACGGCGGCCGACCCGGTCACCGCCCACCTGGTCCGCACCCGGGCCGGCGCCGCGGCTGTGCTGGCCCGGCTCTCGCCGCGGATCGAGGCGCGGCTGCACGGCCGCTGCATCGGCGCCGGGGTCGAGCTGCCCGCATGGGCGGGACGGGTGGTCGCGGCACCCGGCACGGAGTTCGCGCTGCCCGAGCTGGCGATGGGGCTGCTGCCCGGAGCCGGCGGCACGGTCAGCCTGCCGCGGCGGATCGGCCGCTGGCGCACGCTCTGGCTCGCGCTCACGGGGACCCCGCTCGACGTGGTCACCGCCCGGGAGTGGGGGCTGGTGGACGAGATCACCGACTTCGAGGAGCTCAGATGACGACGACGCAGTCCGCACCGGCCCGCCCGGCCCCCGACGTCTCCCGCCTGGTGGTCGGGGTGCTGGGCGGCACCGGTCCGCAGGGGAGGGGGCTGGCGGTGCGGCTGGCCGCGGCCGGCCAGCGGGTGCTGCTCGGCTCCCGGGACGCCGAGCGCGCCTCGGCGGTGGCCGGCGAGGTGGCGGAGCGCGCCGGGGGAGCGGCGGCACCGGGGGTCGAGGTGTCGGTGACCGGCGGGGGCAACGCCGACGTCGCCGGCGCGGCGGACCTGGTGATCGTCGCGGTGCCGTACGACGGGCACGCCGAGCTGCTGGCCGGGCTGGTCGAACCCCTCGCGGGCAAGGTCGTGGTGGACTGCGTCGTCCCGATGGGCTGGGACGAGAAGGGTGCCTACGTCCTCGCGGTCCCCGAGGGGTCGGCGGCCCTGCAGGCGGCGGCCCTGCTCCCGGACTCGCACGTGGTCGGGGCGTTCCACCACCTGTCGGCGCGCCTGCTCGAGGACCTGTCGCACCCCGAGATGGACGGCGACGTGATGGTGGTCGGCGACGACCGGGCGTCCACGGACCTGGTCCAGGCGCTGGCCGGGCGGTTGCCGGGCATGCGCGGGATCTACGCCGGGCGGCTGCGCAACGCCGCCGCGGTCGAGGCGCTGACGATCAACCTCGTGTCGGTGAACCGCCGCTACAAGGCCCACGCCGGCGTCCGCATCACCGACGTCTGAAGTCGCCCCCCGCGACCGGCGGGCTTAGCGTCGGGATCATGGCCGAGCAGACCGGGCCCCGCACGACGACGATCGTCGTCATGGGCGTCTCCGGCGCCGGGAAGTCGACCGTCGCCGCCGAGCTGGTGTCCCGCCTCGGCTGGGACTTCGCCGAGGGCGACGAGTTCCACCCGCCGGAGAACGTCGAGAAGATGCGCGCCGGCATCCCGCTGGACGACGACGACCGCTGGCCCTGGCTGCGCCGGCTGGCGGCCTGGATCGGGGAGCACGAGGCCGCGGGGACCAACGCCGTCGTCACCTGCTCGGCGCTCAAGCGGGCCTACCGCGACCTGCTGTGCGACGGCCACCCGTCGGTCTGGTTCGCCCACGTCCAGGCGGCCTCGGAGCTGATCCGCGACCGGGTCGAGCACCGCTCGGGCCACTACATGCCGGCCTCGCTGCTGGACAGCCAGCTCGCGACCCTCGAACCGCTGCAGGACGACGAGCCGGGCGCGGTCATCTCGGGGGTCGACCCGGCGGCGCAGGTCGCCGACCACGTGCTCACCGCGCTCAGCAAGGAGCGATCCCTCGACCTCCGGACCCAGGAGGACACGCCATGACGGTCCTGGCCGCCATCGATCACACCGACAACAGCACGCAGCTGGTGCTCGCCGCGCTGCTCGGCATCGCCACCGTCGTCGTGCTGATCGTCTGGCTGAAGGTCCACCCGTTCGTCTCGCTCATCCTCGGCTCGGCGGTGCTGGGCGTGGTGGCGGGCGTGAGCGCCCTGGACATCGTCACCAGCTTCACCACAGGGCTCGGCGCGACCACCGGCAGCGTCGGGTTGCTCATCGCGCTGGGCGCGATGATCGGTGGGCTGCTGACCCACTCCGGGGGCGCCGACGGGATCGTGAACCGGATCGTCGACCGGGTCAGCCCCCGTGCGCTGCCGTGGGCCATGGGGGGCGTCGCCGCGCTGATCGGCATCCCGCTGTTCTTCGAGATCGGCGTCGTCCTGCTCATCCCCGTCGTGCTGCTCGTGGCCCGCCGCGCCGACCAGCCGGTGCTGCGCGTGGGCATCCCGGCGCTGGCCGGGCTCTCGGTCCTGCACGGGTTCGTCCCACCGCACCCCGGGCCGCTCGTGGCGATCGCCAACCTGCACGCCGACCTGGGCCTGGTGCTGATCTTCGGCCTGATCGTGGCGATCCCGGCGGTGATCATCGCCGGACCGGTGTTCGGCTCGTTCATCTCGCAGCGGGTCGCCATCGCCCACCCCGCGCCCCTGGTGGCCGCTGGGGTGGGCGGCCGGGAGACCGGGAGCACCGGATCGGCGGGCCTCGGCCCCGACGAGGACGACCGCAGAGACCTGGTGCAGCCGGTCGCCGACTCGCCCGACCTCACCGACGAGCACCCCAGGCGGCAGCCGTCGTTCGGCGCGACCGTCTTCACGATCCTGCTGCCGATCGTGCTCATGCTGATCCGCGCGATCGTCGAGCTCACCGTCGACGACCCCGAGAACGGCCTGCAGAAGGTCACCGACGTGCTGGGCACCCCGTCGGTGGCGCTGCTCATCGGGCTGATCGTGGCCATGTTCACGCTCGGGACGGCGGTCGGCTTCGGCCGGGAGCGGATCTCCGCCATCACCGGCGGGGCGCTGCCCGCGATCGCCGGCATCCTGCTCATCGTGGCCGCCGGCGGCGGGTTCAAGCAGCTGCTCGTCGATTCCGGGGTGGGCGACCTCATCGCGAAGTGGGCGGAAGGCTCCCACTTCTCCCCGCTCGTGCTGGGCTGGCTGGTCGCCGTCGGCATCCGGCTGGCCACCGGCTCGGCGACCGTCGCGACGATCACCGCGGCCGGCATCGTCGCCCCGCTCGCCGAGGGCCTCGACCGGCCCACCGTCGCGCTTCTCGCCCTCGCCGTCGGCGCCGGTTCGCTGTTCTTCTCGCACGTCAACGACGCGGGCTTCTGGCTGGTCAAGGAGTACTTCGGGATGACGGTGGGGGAGACGATCAAGAGCTGGTCGGTGATGGAGACGATCATCTCCGTCGTCGGCCTGCTCGGGGTGCTGCTGCTGTCGGTGTTCTTCTAGCTCGCGGCGTCGCCGTCCGGCCGGGGCTCGTCCTCCGGCCGGGTCGGGCGGCGGCGCAGCAGGCCGGCCATCGAGCCGGTGACCGTGCCCATCCGCTCCTGCGCCTGGCGCAGCCCGTGGATGAGCGGCATGAGGTCGTCGTGGATGCGCCGCAGCGTGTCCGGCACGGTGTCGACGGCGGGGTCGTCGAGCACGCGGCCGACCCGCTCCAGGCCCGGCTTGAGCGCCCGCACCGGCTCCTCGAGCTCCTCGACCAGGGCCTCCAGCCGCTCGGCCGTGCGCTGCGCCGAGGCGACGGTGTCCTTGGCGGTGTTGGTCGCCTCGGTCAGCTGCCGGACCGTGCCCTGCAGGTCGGCGAGGGTGCGCGGCAGCTGCGCCAGCGCTTCGGTCTGCTGCTGCAGCAGCGTCAGCAGGTCGGTCAGGCCCGGGATGCGCCCGAGGTTGCGGAAGGGGTCCACGTCGCCACCGTCGGGGACGGCGGCGTTCACCGCAAGACGGCCGACACCCGGTGGGCCAGGCCGCCGACCCCGGCCTGGTCGGCCTCGGTGATCGTGAAGCCGGCCGCCTCGGCCAGCGGAACGGGCACGCGCAGCAGGTCGTCGGACTGCCAGCGCTTCGCGAACGGGTTGATCAGCCGCTGGACCGCCCGGATCCACCACGTCCGCGCCGGCCCGTGCTCCACCAGCACCAGCCGGCCGCCCGGCACGAGCACCCGCCGCGCCTCCCGCAGCACGGCGGCCGGATCGGCGACGGTGCACAGCGAGTACGTGGCGACGACGCAGTCGACCGAGGAGTCGGGCAGGTCGAGGTGCTCGACGTCCCCCTGCCGGACCTCGGCGCGGTCGAGGCCCTGGTCGGCGATCCGCGCCCGGGCGCGCACCAGCATCTGCTCGGACAGGTCGATCCCCAGCACGTGCGAGACGGCGTCGGGGTAGCGCGGCAGGTTCAGGCCGGTGCCGACGGCGAGCTCGAGCACCCGGCCGTGCGCCCGCGAGGTGGCCCAGCCGCGCTGGTCGCCGAGCAGCCGCCGCTCGACGTCGGCGACCGACCGGTCGTAGTCGGCGGCGTGCGTGTCGAAGTAGCGCCGCGCGCGGGCGGTGGTCAGCTGCGGACCCATGGCGGTCACGGTCCCGGGAGGGCGACGACGCGCGCAACCCCTCCGCGGCTGGTAGGACGGCGGTCATGCCGCCCACCAGGATCCCCGGCGCCACCACCGCTCCCGAGCTCGACGGCTACCTCGCCGTCCCGCCGGTCGGGGAGGGGCCGTGGCCCGGCGTGGTCGTCGTCCACGAGGTGTTCGGGCTCACCGACGACACCCGCCAGCAGGCCGACCGGCTGGCCGCCGCGGGCTACCTCGCCGTCGCCCCGAACCTGTTCACCGCCGGCGGCGCGCTGCGCTGCATGCGCTCGACGTTCGGCTCGCTGATGCGCGCGGCGGGGCCGCCGTTCGACGACCTGGAGGCGGTCCGCTCGTGGCTGGCCGACCGGCCGGACTGCACCGGGCGGGTCGGCATCATCGGCTTCTGCATGGGAGGCGGGTTCGCGCTGCTGGCCGCGCCGAAGGGATTCGACGCCTCCGCGCCCAACTACGGGCCGCTGCCGAAGGCCGACCTGGAGGAGGTGCTGCGTGGCGCCTGCCCGGTGGTTGCCAGCTACGGCGGCCGCGACCGCGGGCTGCCCGGCGCCGCGGCGAAGGTCGAGCGGGTGCTCACCGACCTCGGCGTCGAGCACGACGTCAAGGAGTACCCCGAGGCCGGGCACTCGTTCCTCAACCGGCACAACACCGGCCCGTTCGGCGTCCTGGAGAAGGTGGCCGGGCTGGCCTACCACCACCCGTCGGCCGAGGACGCCTGGGCGCGCATCCTCACCTTCTTCGACCGCCACCTCCGGGCGGCTGCCTGAGGCATGGGAAGCGATACGTGCGTTTCCGGGCGGAAAACGCATGTATGGCTTCCCATGCCTGGGTCGCCTAGGACTCGATCGGCAGACCGGTGTAGTTCTCGGCCAGCTCGCGGGCGGCGGCCTCGGAGTCGTGGATCCGGCGCAGCTGCGACAGCTGCAGCTGCGCGTCGAAGTCGTCGCCGGAGCGGTGCATCATCGAGGTCATGAACCAGGAGAAGTGGGTGCACCGCCACACCCGCTCCAGCGCCTTGTCGGAGTAGACGTCGACCAGGTCGCTCTGCTTCTCGTGCAGCAGCCGGACCAGCGCGCCCGCCAGCCGGGTGACGTCGGCGACGGCGAGGTTGAGGCCCTTCGCGCCGGTCGGCGGCACGATGTGCGCGGCGTCGCCGGCGAGGAACAGCCGGCCGCGGCGCATCGGCGCGGAGACGAACGAGCGCATCGGCAGGATCGACTTGTCGGTGACCCGGCCGCGGTTGACCGACCAGCCCTCGTGCGCGAAGCGGGTGTCGAGGGCGTCCCAGATCCGCTCGTCGGACCAGTTCTCGATCTTCTCGCTCGGGTCGACCTGGATGTAGAGCCGCGACACCGACGGCGAGCGCATCGAGTACAGCGCGAAGCCCTCGGGGTGCCACGAGTAGATGAGCTCGTCGGTGGCCGGGGCGGCGTCGGCCAGGATCCCCAGCCAGGCGTAGGGGTAGGTGCGCTCCCACAGCTGCCCCCGGGCGCCGGCGGTGACCACCGGCCGGGAGACGCCGTGGAAGCCGTCGCAGCCGGCGATCACGTCGCACTCGAGCACCTGCGGGTTGCCCTCGGCGTCGGTGAACCGGATCCGCGGCGACTCCCCGTCGACCTCCTCAGGGACGACGTCGGAGACCTCGAACAGCAGCGGCGGGCCGCCGTCCAGCTGGGTGGTGATGAGGTCCTTGACCACCTCGGTCTGCCCGTAGACCCAGACCGTGCGCCCGCACAGCTCCTTGAAGTCCAGCGCGAACCGGGTGCCCGGGTACTGCAGGTAGATCCCGCGGTGCTCCAGGCCCTCGCGCTGAAGGCGGTCGCCGACGCCGGCCTCGATCAGCGTGTCGACCGAGTGCTGCTCGAGGATGCCGGCGCGGATCCGCCCCTCGACGTACTCCCGCGACCGGTTCTCCAGCACCACGGAGTCGATGCCCTGCAACGTCAGCAGCCGCGACAGCAGCAGGCCGGCCGGGCCGGCACCGATGATCCCCACCTGAGTACGCACGGCGTCGAGTGTGACGGCCGCGACGCCGTCCGGCCTAGACGAGACTTCCGCTCAGCGGAAAGCCTCTGCCCGGGCCAGCTCGCGGCTGATGCCGCGCGCGGCCACCTCCAGCACCGGCACCAGCCGGGCGACGTCGCGCCGGTGGGAGGGGACGACGATCCCGAGCGCACCGGCGACGACCGGCCCGCCCCCGCGCTCCACCGCTATCGGGACGGCGACCGAGATCGTGCCCAGCGACATCTCCTCCGCGGTGCGCGCGAACCCGCGGCGGCGGATCTCACCGAGCTCGCGGCGCAGCCGCACCGGGTCGACGACGGTGTGCCGGGTCTCGCGGGTCAGCGTGCGGAAGACCTCGTCGCAGACCTCGTCGGGCGCCGCCGCGAGCAGCACCTTGCCCACGCCGGTGGCGTGCAGCGGCAGCCGGCTGCCGACCTGGCTGACCACCGGCACCGACTCGCGGCCGGAGATGCGCTCCACGTACAGCGCCCGCGTGCCCTCCCGGACGGCGAGGTGCACGGTGTCGCGGGTGGCCGTGTGCACGTCGAGCAGGAAGGGCGCGGCGACCTGGCGCAGCTCGAGCTGCACGGGGGCGAGCAGGCCGAGGTCCCACAGCTTGCGGCCGATCTCGTAGCGCCCGTCGGCCCGCCGGGTCAGCGCGCCCCACGCGGTCAGCTCGGCGAGCAGCCGGTGCACCGTCGTGAGCGGCATCCCGCTGCGGTCGGCGATCTCCGACAGCGACAGCCGGGGGGCCCGGACGTCGAACGCGTCCAGGACGGCGAGGGCGCGGGAGGTGACCGAACGCCCCGGGGTGGTGCTGCGCCCCGCCATGCCTTCCCTCCGCCGTCCCACCGCTTCCGTCCATCGGAAGCCTTCTCTTGGGCAGCGTACGGCCGGGCCGTACCTTTCCCGCTATGACCGGCACCACTTCGGCGAGCGGGCTCATCCTGCCGCGCTACCTCCGCGAACCCGCTGAGAAGCGGACCCCCGTCGGGTTCCCCAACTACCGGAGCACGGCGCTGCGCGCGCCGCTGCGGACGCCGGTCGACCTGCCGCAGCGGCTGACCGAGGTCACCGGCCCGGTGCTCGGCGAGGACCGCGTGCTCCCGCACGACGCGGACCTCACCCTGCGCAACGGCGGCGAGGCCGTCGGCCAGCGGATCCTCGTCTACGGCCGGGTGCTCGACAGCGACGGCCGCCCGGTGCCCGACGCGCTGGTCGAGGTCTGGCAGGCCAACGCCTCCGGCCGCTACCGGCACGTCGTCGACACCTTCCCCGGGCCCCTCGACCCGCACTTCGACGGGCTCGGCCGCGTGGTCACCGACAGCCTCGGGCGCTACGAGTTCATGACGATCAAGCCCGGCGCCTACCCCTGGGGCAACCACCACAACGCGTGGCGGCCGGCGCACATCCACTTCAGCCTGTTCGGCCGGGCCTTCACCCAGCGGCTGGTCACCCAGATGTACTTCCCGGGCGACCCGCTGTTCGGCCAGGACCCGATCTACCAGGCCATCCCCGACGAGGCGCGCGACCGCACGGTCAGCCGGTTCTCCCTCGAGCGGACCCAGGACAACTGGGCGCTGGCCTTCGAGTGGAACATCGTGCTCCGCGGCCGCGAGCAGACCCCGTTCGAGACCGACGACGACGGAGACGTGGCATGAGCGCCCCCAACCCCCTCGACGTCCCGGACGTCACCGAGCCGTACCAGCCCCGCTCCGGGCAGCGCGGCAGCGGCTTCCTCACCGACCTGTTCCAGCTCGGCACCACCCCGAGCGCGACCGTCGGCCCGTACCTCGCGATCGGCCTGACCTGGGAGGACGGCGTCTGGGCCGCCGCCGAGGTCACCGAGGGCGGCTTCTGGATCCGCGGCCAGGTGTTCGACGGCGCCGGCCAGGTCGTCCCCGACGCGATGATCGAGACCTGGCAGGCCGACCCGGACGGCGGCTTCGCCTCGCCCGAGGACCCGCGCGGGCAGGCGACCTACCCCGGGTTCCGCGGCTACGCCCGTGCCTCGACGATCACCGGCGAGTACGAGGTCTTCACCCTCAAGCCGGGCCGGGTCCCGGACGGAGAGGGCGGTCTGCAGGCGCCGCACATCGACGTCTCGGTGTTCGCCCGCGGCATCCTCGACCGCGTCGTCACCCGGATCTACTTCGCCGACGAGGCCGACGCCAACGCCGAGGACGCCGTCCTGCGCGGGCTCTCCGACGAGCAGCGCCGCACGCTGATCGCGGAGAAGACCGACGACGGGTACCGGTTCGACGTCCACCTGCAGGCCTGCACGGACAAGGGCATGGACGAGACCGTGTTCTTCGCGGTCTGACCGGCTCCGGTAGGAAGGGCGCGTGACCGACCTCTTCGCCGGGACCTTCGCGCGCGGGGGAGCGGCCGGTGCCGTCTCCTCCTCGGCCTGGTTCGACGCGCTGCTCGACGTCGAGGCCGCCCTGGCCCGCGCCGCCGCCCGGGTCGGGCTGGTCCCGTCCGAGGCGGCCGACGCGGTGACGCGGGCCTGCGCCGAGCCGGCCGCGCTCGACCTGGCCGCCGTGGTGGCCAGGGCCGCCGACGCGGGCAACCCGGTCCCGCCGCTGGTGCGCGTGCTGCAGGCGGCCGTGGGGGAGCGGGCCGCGGTCGCCGTGCACGTGGGCGCGACCAGCCAGGACGTGCTCGACACCGCGCTGGTGCTGCTGGCCCGCCGGGCGCTGGGCGCGATCGACGCCGACCTCGCCGCCGCGGCGGCTGCTGCTGCCCGGCTGGCCGAGGCGCACCGGGACGACGTCGTCATGGGCCGCACGCTTCTGCAGCAGGGCCTGCCGACGACGTTCGGGCTCAAGGCCGCGGTCTGGCTCTCCGGCCTGGACGGCGCCCGCGCCCGGCTGCGCGCCGTCGACGCCGCCCTGCCGGTGCAGTACGGCGGCGCTGTGGGCACCCTCGCCGCGAGCGGCGGCCGCGGGCTCGAGCTGCGGGAGGCGCTCGCCGCCGAGCTGGGCCTGACCACGACCGCCGTCCCCTGGCACACCGTGCGGCTGCCGATCGCCGACCTCGCGGGGGCGCTCGGCGCGGCCGCCGGGGCGGTGGCCACCGTCGCGGTCGACGTCGTCCTCATGGCCCAGACCGAGGTCGGCGAGCTGGCCGAGGTCGCCCCCGGCCGCGGCGGCTCCTCGGCGATGCCGCACAAGAACAACCCGGTCGCCGCGATCTCCGCGCGGGCCTGCGCCCGCCGCGCGCCCGGCCTGGCCGCCGGCCTGCTCGCCGCCATGGAGCAGGAGCACGAGCGGGCCGCCGGCGCCTGGCACAGCGAGTGGCCGACGCTGACCGATCTGCTCACCGCCGTCGGCTCGGCCGCGGCCTGGCTGGCCGAGAGCCTGGCCGTGCTGCGGGTCGACGCCGACCGGATGGCCGCCACGGTCGCCGAGGCCGCCGAGCCGGCCCTCGCGCAGCGGGTCACCGAGTCGCTCGGCGACACCCTCGGCCGGGCCGCCGCGCACGAGGCGGTCGCCGACGCGGCCCGCCGCGCCCGGGAGGCCGGCCTGCCGCTCGCGGCGGTCCTGGCCGAGCGCGGCGACGTCGACCCCGTGCTGCTCGACGCGGCCGGGCCGGACGTCGGCGAGGCCGGCCGGCAGGTCGACGCCGTGCTCGCCGACCACAAGGCCTTCGTGGAGGAGAACCCGTGACCGCAGTCGAGGTGGACGCGAGCGTCGCCGGGCCGGAGGACGCGCCGGTCGTCGTCCTGGCCAACTCCCTGGGTGCCGCGCGCGGCATGTGGGACCCGCAGGTGCCGGCGCTGGCCGAGCGCTACCGGGTGGTCACCTACGACATGCGCGGGCACGGCGCCTCGCCCGCGCCCGCCGGCCCGTACGCGCTCGACGACCTGGTCGACGACCTCGTCGCGCTCCTCGACCGGCTCGGCGCCGGGCGGGCGCACGTCGCCGGGCTCTCCCTGGGCGGCATGGTCGGCCTGCGGCTGGCCGCCCGCGAGCCGGCCCGCGTGCACCGGCTCGCCGTCCTGTGCACCTCGGCGAAGACCGAGCCGCAGGGCTTCCTCGACCGCGCCGCCGCCGTCCGGGCGAACGGCACCGCGCCGATCGCCCCGGCCGTGGTCAGCCGCTGGCTGACCCCGCCCTACGCCGCCGAGCACCCCGACCTGGTCGCCCGCCTCGAGGCGATGATCGCCGGCTGCGACGACGAGGGCTACGCCGCCTGCGCGGAGGTGGTCGCCGGCATCGACCTGCGCGGGGACCTCGGCCGGATCACCGCGCCGACGCTGGTGATCTCCGGCGCCGACGACCAGGCGCTGCCGCCGGCGCACCAGCAGGCGATCGCCGAGCGCATCGCGGGGGCGGAACTGCGGAGCGTCACCCCCGCCGCGCACCTGGCCAACCTGGAACGGACCCTCGAGGTCACCGACGGGCTGCTCGCCCACTTCGACGGGAGCGCCCGATGACCACCGATGACGACCGGCACGACGCCGGCATGCGCACCCGCCGCGAGGTGCTGGGCGACGCGTGGGTCGACCGCGCGGTCGCGAACACCACGCCGTTCACGGCCGACTTCCAGGACTTCATCACCCGCACGGCCTGGGGCGACATCTGGCAGCGCCCCGGGCTGGCCCGGCGCGAGCGCAGCATCGCCACCCTGTCGATCACCATCGCCCTGCGGCACTGGGACGAGTTCGCGCTGCACGTGCGCGCGGCCAAGAACAACGGCCTGTCCGACGAGGAGATCGCCGAGGTCATCCAGCACGCGGCGGTCTACGCCGGGGTGCCGGCCGCCAACCACGCCTTCAAGGTCGCGGGGCCCATCCTCGAGGAGCTGCGCGCCGGATGAACCCGGCCCCTCCGCGGGCCACGGGGATGCTGCTGGCGGGCGTGCTGCTCGCCGGCCTGAACCTGCGCCTGTCCATCGCCGCCGTCTCGCCCGTCCTGCCCGAGATCCGGGCCGACCTCCACCTGTCCGCGACGGTGGCCGGCCTGCTCACCACGCTGCCCGTGCTCTGCTTCGCCGGCTTCGCCCCGGTCGCCGCCTGGTTCGGCCGCCGGGTGGGCGCCGAACGGGCGATCCTGCTCGGCCTGGTCCTGCTCGGCGCCGCCACCGCGCTGCGGGTGCTCGACGGCGCGCCCGTCCTGCTCGCCGGGACGGTGCTGCTCGGCGCCGCGATGGCGGTGGGCAACGTGCTGCTGCCGGCGGTGGTCAAGCGCGACTTCGGTCCGCGCGCCGGCACCGTGACCGGCCTGTACACGGCCACGTTCACCGTGGGCGCCGCGGCCACCGCCGCGCTGACCGCGCCGCTGGCGGCCGTGTGGGGGTGGCGCGCCGCCCTGGGCTGCTGGGCCGTGCTCGCCGTCGTCGCCGTCGTCGTCTGGGCGCTGGCCACCCGCGGTGACCGCGGGGTGCCCGGCGCGCGGGCGGCCGGACCGAGCGGCGGGCCGCGGGTGTGGCGCAGCGGCCTGGCCTGGGCGGTGAGCACCGCGCTGATGCTGCAGACGGGGCTGTACTACGCGGTCACCGCCTGGCTGCCGAGCCTCCTGGTCGACGAGCTCGGTCGCGGCGGCGCCGCGGCCGGGGCGAGCGCGGGCTCGCTGTTCCAGAGCCTGGGCATCCCGGGCACGCTGATCGTCCCGCTCGTGGTGCGCCGCAGCACGAGCCAGCGGGGCCTCGGCCTGGTCGTCGCCGCCGGCTGGGCCGTGCTGGTCGTCGGTCTGCTCGTCGCGCCCGCGGCGTGGCCGGTGTGGGCGGTGGTCGGCGGGATCGCTCAGGGAGCCGGGCTGGCGCTGGCCTTCACGCTCGTCGTCCTGCGCTCGGCCGACGAGGAGCAGGCCCGCCAGCTGTCTGGCATGGGCCAGCTGGTCGGGTACGGCGGCGGCGCGCTCGCCCCGCTGGCCGTCGGTGCGCTCTACGCGGTCGGCGGGTCGTGGACGCTGCCGCTGGGGTTCCTCGTCGTCCTGGTCGTCGTCCAGGCAGCCGTGCTGTTCCGGGCCGGCCGGCCGGGAACGCTGGCCCCGCTCAGCGAGCGAACGGGTCCCGAGGCGTCGCCCGGCTCGTGACCAGCTGCACCTCGGTGAAGTCGTCCCGGCCCGGACCGGTGCCGAACCGGCCCCAGCCGGAGTCGAGCGAGCCGCCGAAGGGCATGTGCGGCTGGTCGTTCACGGGGGAGTCGTTGACGTGCACCATCCCGGCCGTCAGCCGCCGGGCCAGCCGCAGGCCGCGTCCCTCGTCGCCGGTGATGACGCCGGTCGACAGCGCCCAGGGCGAGTCGTTGGCCCGCTCCACCGCGGCGTCGGCGTCGGGCACCCGCTCGACGATCGCGACCGGGCCGAAGGTCTCCTCCAGCGCCAGCTCGCAGTCGGCCGGGACGTCGGTGAGCACGGTCGCGGGGTAGCACGGGCCCTGCGCGCGCCCGCCGGCGAGCACGGTGGCCCCGCGGTCGACGGCCTCCTGCACCCGCCGCTCGATCAGCCGCAGCGCCCACTCGTTGATCAGCGGGCCGATCTCCACGCCCGGCTCGCGCGGGTCGCCGACCGGCAGCCGTTCGGCCCGTGCGACGAACTCCTCGGTGAACGCGTCGGCCACCTGCTCCTCGACGAAGATCCGCCGCGAGCACATGCACACCTGGCCCTGGTGCACGAACGAGCCGTACGCCGCCGAGCGGGCGGCCGCGGGTACGTCGGCGTCGGCCAGCACCAGCAGCGGGTTGAACCCCGACAGCTGAAGCAGCAGCGGCTTGAGGTGCCGGCCGGCGTTCTCGGCCAGCCGGCGGCCGGTCACCGTCGACCCGGTGAAGTTCAGCCGGCGCACCCGCGGGTCGCCGACCAGCACGTCGGCGATGCCGCCGGCCTCACCGGGCGCGTGGGGGACGACGTTGAGGACGCCGGGCGGCAGACCGGCCTCGGCCAGGATCTCGGCGAAGAGCAGACCGCCGGACCACGGCGACTCCTCCGAGGGCTTGAGCACCACGCAGTTGCCGACGGCGATCGGGACCGCGAGCGCCCGCGCGGACAGGCTGACCGCGGCGTTCCACGGCGTGATCGAGCCGACGACGCCGACCGGGCGCCGGCGGGCCAGCGCGTGCGTGCCCGGCAGGTCGGAGGCCAGCGCGTCGCCGACCGGCGCGTAGGCCAGGGCCGCCGCCTGCCGGAACAGGGTCGCGGCGAACTCGACCTGCACGCCGGCGAACGAGGCGCCGCAGCCGGTCTCGACCGCGAGCAGGTCGCGGATCTCCCCGGCCCGGCGCTGCATCAGGTCGGCCGCGGTGAGGAACACCCGCTGCCGCTGCGCGGGGGTGGACTCCGACCAGGCGGGGAAGGCCCGGGCCGCCGCGTCGACCGCCTCGACGGCGTCGTCGGCGTCCCCGGCCGCCACGGTCACGACCACGCCGTCGTCCCACGGGTTGAAGTCGGGGAACGTGCGCCCGTTGAGCGCGTCGACCCACTTGCCGTCGACGAACATGCGCAGCCCGGGTGCCTCGGTCACGACTTATTGGACCTCAACCGGTATCCGATCGGCAGCAGCGGTCCCGGCAGCCGGTCGCCGATCAGGCTCCACAGCCCGCGCGGCAGGAAGAGCGCGAAGCCGATCGCCACCAGGCCCAGGCCGATCAGGTACCAGGCGCCGAGGTCGGCGAACTCGTTCTGGGCGACGAAGAAGACCAGCGCGCCGAGGATCGGTCCCTCGAAGCTGCCGAGCCCGCCGACCAGCACCATGAAGATCATGAAGGCGGTGTACTGGACGCCGAAGATCGACTGCGGCTGGATGAACAGGGTGTTGGCCAGGGTCAGCGCCCCGGCCGCGCCGCAGCCCACGCCGGCGAGCACGAAGAGGATCAGCTTGAGCGGCCGGGTGCGCACGCCGACCGAGGCCGCGGCGCCCTCGTCGTCCCGGATGGCCTGCAGCGCGGCGCCGGTGCGGCGGCGCAGCAGCAGCAGGACCGCGCCGAGCAGCACGACGGTGAAGGCCAGGGTGATCCAGTACGTGTAGGCCCGCCGGTCGGCGACCGGGTAGACGTTGAGCGCCCGCAGCGAGACGCCGGTGCCGCCGCCGAGGCTGGCCTGCATGAGGATGATCAGCCCGATCGTCTCGGCGACCACCCAGGTGGCGATCGCGAAGACCCCGCCGCGCAGCCGCAGCAGCAGCGGCGAGACCACCAGCGCGAGGACACCCGAGGCCAGCGCCGCGATCACGATGGACAGGTACGGCTCGACGTCCCGCTGGGTCAGGAAGATGACCGCGTAGGCGCCGAACCCGATGTAGGCCTGCTGGCCGACGCTGACCAGCCCGCCGTAGCCGGCCAGCGCGTTCCACATCGACGCGAGGATCACCAGGATCAGGAACGACGTCGTCTGCTGGATGACGACGGGGATGAACGCGATCGGGACGAACGCCAGCACGACCAGGACGGCGAGGAAGCCCAGCGAGCCCAGCCACGAGGTGAGGCTGGAGCGGCTGACCCGGTAGCCGGTGCCGGTCGCCGGCCGCTGCGCCCGCTCGGTGGTGCTCATGCGCGCACCCCGCCCAGGTCGAGGGACCGGCCGCGGGGGGTGGCGAGGATGAGCAGGAACACCAGGTGCCCGGCCAGGATCGACCACTGCGGGTCGAACTGCGCGCCCACCGTCTGCGCGACACCGAGCACGATGCCGCCGCCGAGGGTGCCCCAGAGCGACCCGAGGCCGCCGATCACGACCGCCTCGAAGGCGAAGATCAGCTGGGTGGGGCCGCTGGCCGCGGAGAAGGTGGACCGCAGCGCCAGGAACATCCCCGCGAGGGTCGCCGTCGCCACCGCGATCGCCGTGGCACGGGCGTACACCGACGACGACGGCACGCCGACCAGGCCCGCCGTGTCGGCGTCCTGGGCGGTGGCTCGCATCTCGCGGCCGACGCCGGTGCGGCGCAGCACCAGCTGCAGCCCGCCGAGGACGGCGACCGCGGTGGCGAGCACGACCACCCCGAGCACCGGGACCGACAGCTGGTCGGTGATCGTCCAGCTGGCGTGCGCGATCGGGCCGGCCTGCCCGCCGAGCGAGCGGACGTCGGCGGAGAACACCTGCAGCAGCCCGTTCTGGATCACGATGGACAGGCCGAACGTGGCCAGCAGCGGGATCAGCGGGCCGCCGCGCAGGGCGCGGGTGAGCATCGTCTTCTGCAGCACGTAACCCAGCACCAGCATGACCACCAGCGTCGGGATCAGCGCGAGGAACGGGCTGATGCCGAACGAGGTGCTGATCTGCCAGATGAGGAAGGCGCCGAGGACGGCGATGTCGCCGTGCGCGAGGTTGATGATCCGCATGACGCCGAACAGCAGCGACAGCCCGCAGGCGAACAGCGCGTAGAGGCCGCCGAGGAAGACCCCCTGCAGGACCGCGTTCACCCAGGTCACCGGCGGGCCCCCTCAGACACGGTCCACCCCGAAGTAGGCGGCGGTGACCTCGTCGCGGGTGATCCGGTCGCTGGGCGCCTCGAGCACGATCCGGCCCTCCAGGACGCAGATCACCCGGTCGGCGACCGTCAGCGCCCGGCCCAGATCCTGCTCCACCAGAACCAGCGTGGCGCCGTCGTCGTCGGTCAGATGGGCGAGCGAGGCGTAGACGGCGTCGACGGCGACGGGGGACAGGCCCAGGGAGACCTCGTCGACCAGCAGCAGCCGCGGGTTGGTCATCAGCGCCCGGCCGATCGAGGTGGCCTGCTGCTCGCCGCCGGACAGGCTCGCCCCGCGCCGGCCGCGCAGCGGCTCGAGCATGGGGAACGCCTCGAGCACGCGCTGCAGGGTCCACGGGCCGGGCCGCGCGCGGCGGCCGGCGACCAGCAGGTTCTCCTCCACGGTCATGTCGCCGAACAGCCGCCGCCCCTCGGGGACCAGCGCGACGCCGCGGCGGACCCGCTTGTAGGCCGGCAGGTGCGTGACGTCGGCCCCGTCGAACACGACCGACCCGCTGGTGGCGTGGTGCGCGCCGGCGAGCGTGCGCAGCAGCGTCGTCTTCCCGGCGCCGTTGGCGCCGACGAGGGCGACGGTCTCGCCCTCCCGCACCTCGAAGCTCATCTCCCGGACGGCGGTGAGCAGCCCGTGCCCGGCGGTGAGGTCCCGCACCTCGAGCAGGCTCATGCCACCGCCCGGCCCAGGTAGGCCTCGATCACGGCCGGGTCGGCCAGCACGGCCCGCGGCTCGCCGTCGGCGATGACCTTGCCCGCGGCCATGCAGATCAGCCGGTCCACCACCCGCAGCAGCACGTGCACGATGTGCTCGATCCAGACGATCGCCACCCCCCGCTCGCGCAGCGCCAGGATCGTGTCGACCAGCTCGGCCGCCTCGGCGTCGGTGAGCCCGCCGCCGATCTCGTCGAGCAGCAGCACCCGCGGCTCGGTGGCCAGCGCCCGCGCCAGCTCCAGCCGCTTGCGGGAGAGCAGCCCGAGGTCCTCGGCCCGCCGGTTGGCCACGCCGATCAGGCCGCACAGCTCCAGGACGTCGATCGCCCGCTCCTCGCCGCGGCCCCCGCGCAGACCGCCGCCGAAGGTGGCGCCGACGAGCACGTTCTCGAGCACGGTCATGCCGCCGAACGGCCGCGGCACCTGGAATGCCCGGCCGATGCCCCGCCGGCAGCGCACCTCCGGCCGGGCGCGGCTGACGTCGGCGCCGAGCAGGGTCGTGTGCCCGGCGGTGGCCGGGGTCGACCCGGACAGCACGGAGAGCAGCGTCGTCTTGCCCGCGCCGTTCGGGCCGACGATGCCCACGGCCTCGCCCTCGGCGACGGCGAAGTCGACCGAGTCGAGGACCGTGAGGTCGCCGTACCGCTTGGTCAGCCCGGTGCCCGCGAGCACCGGCGTCCCGCTGCCTTCGCTCACAGGCTTCCGTACGGCTTGAGCGAGGCCGCGATCGGGACGTTCGTGTCGGAGGAGTTCTCGACGAGGACGAAGTCGAGCGGGAAGTCGGTGCCCTTGACCCACTGGCCGCCGATGATCGGGGTGGCGACGACGTTGCCGTTCGGGCCCGAGCCCCACTTCAGGTTCCCCACCGGCGTCTCGACCTCGAGGGTGCCGATCGCCTTGGACACGGCCTCCTTGTCGGTGGGGTCGTCGGCCGCCTTGAGCGCGGCGACGCCGGCGTCCAGCAGTGCCATCGTCGCGCCGAGCTGCTGGTTCCACTGCTTGCCGGAGTCCTTCTGGTAGCCGTCGGCGAGGTCCTTCGAGCTGGTCCCGGTGAGCGAGGACTTGTAGGGGAACGTCGGCGTCCAGTACGCGCCGGACGCCAGGCCGACGCCGATGTCACCGAGCTCCTCGACCTGCGAGGGGAACAGGCCGGTCTTGGCGATCTGCGCGATCAGCGGCTTGTAGCCCTGCTGCGCCGCCTGCTGCCAGAACGTCGCGAAGTCCGGCGGGATCGGGAAGGTGTTGAAGATCTGGCAGTCCTCGGCCTTGAACTGCGCGATCTGCGACGAGTAGTCGTTGGTGCCGTCGGTGTAGGCGCCCGGGTCGACGATCGTGTACCCGGCCTGCTGCAGCAGCGGGCCGAGCGACTGGCGGATCGCGTTGCCGTCGGAGTCGTTCGGCCACATCACGCCGACCTTGTTGTTCGTCGGCACCTGCGGCCACATCGTCGTGTAGGCCGAGGCGAACTGCTCGACGCCGAAGCAGAAGTGGTAGGTGTACCGGAAGGCCTTCTTGTCCTCGGGCGTGCCGCCGCGGCCGAAGTACCAGGCCTCCCACGGGACGACGGTGGAGATGCACGGAACGCCCGCGGCCTCGCACGCGTCGGAGACCGGGTTGACCGTCTCCGGCGTCGAGGTCGTGAGCATGAGGTCGACGCCGTCGGAGTTGATCAGGTCGTTGGCGACCTGGGCCGAGCGCTGCGGGTCGGACTGGCTGTCCTTGTCGACGATGGTCACGTCGTAGGTGGTGCCGCCGATCTTCAGGCCGCCCTTGAGCGCGTCGCGGGCCTGCTTCAGGGCGTAGCCGTCGGGCTCGCCGAACCCGGCGGTGGCGCCCGTCCGCGGGCTGACGAAACCGACCTTCAGCGACGAACCGCCCGAGCCGCCGCCACTGCTGCCGTTGGCGCAGGCGGACAGGAGGGGGGAGGACAGCGCCAGCCCCGCGCCCACCGCCCCCGCCGTCCGGAACAGATCACGCCGGCTCATGCCCCGGCCGGCGAACAGCCCTTCCCGTGGTTGGTCCATGTCGACCTCGCTGCTCCGTGGGTCCGCCATTGGACCGGTGGTCGGCAAGCTAGGGATCCCGGGTGTGACCGTCAACACGTCGTTCTACGATCCGGAACGTGGAGGCCAACGATTCGAACACCGTGCGGACGGCGGAGCGCTCCGGGTTCTCGCAGTCGCTGGAGCGGGGGCTCTCGGTGCTCGACGCGTTCGCCGGGATGCACTCGACGCTGGGCATCGCCGAGATCGCCCGCGAGGTGGGTCTCAACAAGAGCACCACGCACCGGTACGTCAACACCCTCGCCGTCCTCGGGTACCTGCACCAGGACCCGGAGAGCCGCAAGTACCGGCTCGGCGCGCGGGCCGTCGAGATCGGCTTCGCCGCCCTGAACTCGATCGAGATCACCAGGGTCGCGGCGGGCCCGTTGCAGCGGCTGGCCGACGAGACCGGGTTCACCGTGAGCATGGCCGTCCTCGACGGCCCGGAGATCGTCTACATCGAGCGCCGGCGGACCGGGCAGGACCGGCAGCTCGACCTCAACCTGCAGGTCGGTTCGCGGTTGCCGGCGTACTGCACGGCGCTGGGCAAGGTGCTGCTCGCCGCCGAGCCGCCGGCCCAGCTGCGGGCGCTGCTCGACCGGATCGACCTGGCCCGGCGCGCGCCGAACACGATCACCGCCCGCGAGCACCTGCTGGCCGCGCTCGACCGCATCCGGCGCGGCGCTGTCGCGGTCAACGACGAGGAGCTCACCCCGGGCCTGCGGGCGATCGCCGTCGGGGTGCGCGACCGGTCCCGCCGGGTGGTCGCGGCGATCAACATCGCCGTCCACACGACCGGCTGGAACGCCTCGCCCGACGCGCTCATGCGCCGGCTGGAGCCGGCCCTGCGGCGGACCGCCGCCGACATCTCCGGCCAGCTGGGTTTCCGCGACCCGACCGGTTGAGCGTTCCACTCTCTCGATCCGGCGTCCCGCCGGGCGGAACGCTCTGTTGTCGCGCTTCCGAACCGGCGGCTAACGTCCGCTACCGGCCGCGCCGGCGCGGCTCCGGGGAACGGCAGGGAGGCCACCGACATGGGACTGCTCGACGACGGCGCCTGGCAGGGCAGGCTCTGGACCGGTGCCTGGACCGACGGGTCCGGCGGCACCTATGACGCGGTGGAGCCGGCGACCGGCGACGTGATCGCGCCGGTCGGCCGGGCGACGCCGGAGGACGTGCACGCCGCGGCGGAGCGCGCGGTCGCGGCGCAGAAGGCGTGGGCGGCCGCCCCGTTCGAGGAGCGGGCCCGCGTGCTGCGCAGGGCCGGCGAGGTCCTCGAGGCCCACGCCGACGAGATCAAGGGCTGGCTGGCGCGGGAGTCCGGGGCGATCCAGCCCTTCGGTGACTTCCAGGTGCACACCTCGGCGGCGGAGTGCTACGAGGCGGCGGCGCTGCCCTCGCACCCCTATGGCGAGCTGCTGCGCAGCGGCTCCCCGCGCCTGTCGTTCGCCCGGCGGCTGCCGGCCGGCGTCGTCGGCGTGATCGCGCCGTTCAACGTGCCGACCATCCTGGCCATCCGGGCGGTCGCCCCGGCGCTGGCGCTGGGCAACGCGGTGGTCCTCAAGCCCGACCCGCGCACCGCGATCTCCGGCGGGGCGATGTTCGCCCGCGTCTTCGAGGAGGCGGGGCTGCCGGCCGGCGTGCTGCAGGTGCTGCCCGGCGGTGCCGACGTCGGCGAGGCCATGGTCGTCGAGCCGGCGATCCGGGTGATCGCGTTCACCGGGTCGACCCGGGCCGGGCGCGCGGTCGGCGCGCTGGCCGGCCAGCACCTCAAGCGGGCGCACCTGGAGCTGGGCGGCAACTCGGCGCTGATCGTGCTGCCCGACGTCGACGTGGCCGCGGCCGCGTCGGTCGGGGCGTGGGGCACCTTCGCCCACCAGGGCCAGATCTGCATGGCGACCTCGCGGCACCTGGTGCACCGCGACATCGCCGAGGAGTACACGCAGATCCTCACCGAGAAGGTGGAGAAGCTGCCGGTCGGCGACCCGTTCCGCGAGCAGGTCGCGATGGGCCCGCTGATCGACGTCGGCCAGCGCGACCGCGTGCACGGGCTGGTCACCGCCTCGGCCGAGCGCGGCGCGAGCGTGCGCACCGGCGGCACCTACGAGGGCCTGTTCTACCGGCCGACCGTGCTCGGCGACGTCCCGGTCGACACCCCGGCCTACCAGGAGGAGATCTTCGGCCCGGTCGCGCCGGTGACCCCGTTCTCCTCCCTGGAGGAGGTCGTGGAGCTCGCGCGCGGGACCGAGTACGGCCTGTCGCTGGGCATCCTCACCCGCGACGTCTACCAGGGTCTGGAGATCGCCGAGCAGATCCCGTCGGGCCTGGTGCACATCAACGACCAGACGGTCAACGACGAGGCGGTCGCCCCGTTCGGCGGCGTCGGGGCGTCGGGCACCGGCTCCCGGCACGGTGGCCCGCAGGCCAACATCGAGGCGTTCACCGAGACCCAGTGGGTCACCCTGCGCGGCGACCTCCCGGCCTACCCGTTCTGACCCGTCGCGGTTTCGCGCGCCTGACCACCCGCGGTCAGGCGTGCGAAACCGCGGTCACATCCCGGCCGCGGCGGGCCAGAGGGCGAGCAGCGTCCGCAGCCCGGTGACCAGGGCGAGCGGCTGGTCGAGCATGGGGTGGTGGCCGGCGTCGGGCAGGTCGACGACCGGCAGGTGCTCCCGCGCGAGCCCGGCCATCTCGGCTGCCATCTCGGGGCTGACCAGCCCGTGCTCGCAGCGGAACAGCGCCACCGGGCAGGTCAGCTGCGGCAGCAGTTCACGCAGCAGGAGCCGGCGGCCGAAGAAGGTCGGGTCGAACTTCCAGGTCCAGCCGCCCTCGACCTGGTGCAGCGACTCGCGGGCGACGTGCTCGCGGATGTAGGGCAGGACGACGTCCTGCGGCGGCAGCGTGCGGAACCGGCCGACCGCCGCCTCGAGGGTCGGGTAGACCCGGCGCGGACGGCGCCGCTCGGCCAGCCGGGACTCCTCCGGCGGCTGGTCGTTGAGCGGGGAGTCGATGTAGGCGACCGCGGAGACGGCGTCGCCGTGCTCCACACCGACGGTCACCGCGACCCAGCCGCCCATGCTGTGCCCGACCACGACCGGCCGGTCCAGCGCCTCGGCCTCGGTCACCGTCACGATCTCGCGCGCCCACTGGCGCATGTCGTAGATCTCCCGGCGGCCGCTGTCACCGTGCCCGGACAGGTCGAGCGCCACCACCCGGTGCGAGGACAGCTGCGGTGCGATGTGGTCCCACCAGCCGGAGTGCGCGGCCCCGCCGTGCACGAGCACCAGGCCCGGCGCGCCGACCCGGCCCCACACGCGGTAGTGCACGCGGGTGCCGTCGACCTCGACGTCGCGGTGCTCCGGCGCCGCGGCGAGGGCCCGGGTGAACCACGCGGGGACGTCGGTGTCGGTCGGCTCGCTCACGACGGTGATCCTCTCCGACGGCGGACGGCGCTCCGGCAGCAGGCCCCACTCGTCCCTCCGCTCGGCGAACAGGTCCTAGCCTCGCGGCCGTGGATCCGTCGGTCTGGCTCGCCGCGCACCGCACGGGTGGGCTCGCCGCCGACGCGCTCGCCTGCTTCGACCGGTGCGGCACGGTCGGGCCGGGTGAGCTGACCGGTCGCTGGCGAGGGAGCGGGCTGCCGACCGGCCACCCGTTCGACGGGCTGCTCGAGGACTACGGCTGGTACGGCAAGGAGGTCGTCGACCCCGAGACGGTGCACCCGCTGCTGTTCCGCGACCGGCGCGGGCGGCCGCGGCCGGTCGACCCCACTCACGCGCCGCTCGCGCTCCTGCGCCGGGCGCCGGGACTGGCCCGGACCACGGCCGCCCGGACCGGCTTCGCCGTCGTCCGGCCGCTGCGCACCACCCGCCGTCCGGCGGCCCGGGTGCGCGCCGTCGAGTTCCGCGGAGTGCTGTCGGCGGCCCTGGTCTACGACCGGCTGCCGATCATCGACGTGCTGCGGCGGGCCGACGAGGCGACCCTGCTCGGGCTCATGGACCTGCGCGGCGTGCCGGCACCGTTCTTCTTCGTGCTGCGGCGCGACAACCCCTGAGGACCGGGCTCCGGTGGTTCCCGGAGTCCTTGTCGGCCCCACGGCGCCGGAGCACACTCGGCCGCTGTCCGTGGGAGGTGCCCCATGACCCGTGCCCTGCCCGACGAGCGCATCGAGCTGCGCCTCGCCCTGGTCTGCTACGGCGGCGTCTCGCTCGCCGTCTACATGCACGGCGTGACCAAGGAGCTGCACAAGCTGGTGCAGGCCTCGCGGAAGTTCGACGCCATGGACCCGGACGACGCCAACCCCTTCGACGCCGAGGACAGCGCCTTCGCGTACTTCGAGGCGCTGCGCGAGATCGCCCGGAACGGCCGCCGGTTGTCGGTGTCCATCGACGTCATCTCCGGAACCTCCGCAGGCGGCATCAACGGGGTCGTCCTGGGCAAGGTCCTGGCGCGCGGCGGCTCCCAGGAGAAGCTGAAGCGGCTGTGGATCGACGCCGGCGACCTGAAGACGCTCCTGCGCGCACCGGCCATCGGCGGTGTCCGGGTCCGGGCCGCGCTGGCCGGCGTGCGGCTGCTGGGCCGCCAGCTGATCGGCAGCAGGGAGGACAAGTCCCTCTCGCCGCTCAAGGGCGAGCGCATGTCCCGGCTGCTGGTCGACGCGATCGGGGAGATCGACGCCTCCGCCGACGGCTCGCTGATCCCGCAGCCGGGATCGCTGGACCTGTTCGTCACCGCCACCGACCTGCACGGCTTCGAGATGCTGGTGCCCACCGGGGTCGGTGGCGCCAGCCAGCACGACCGGCAGCACGCGCAGGTGCTGCGGTTCACGGCCGACGGCACCGACACCGCGCAGTTCGGCCCGAAGGCCACCGGCGCGCTGGCCTTCGCCGCCCGGGCGACCTCGGCCTTCCCGGGCGCGTTCGCGCCGGTCAACGCCGTCTCGTTCGGCACCGAGTCCGGCGAGAAGCCGGACATCGACCTGCTGAAGCAGAGGTTCGTCTACCCGTACGAGGAGAACGGCGCGACGGCGGTCGACGCCTGGTTCGTCGACGGTGGGGTGCTCGACAACGCGCCGTTCGACCTCGTCGTGCGGGCCGTCGCCGACAAACGGGCCGAGAGCCAGGTGGTCCGACGGATCGTCTACATCCAGCCCGACCCGGGACTCCCACCGACGCAGGGGCAGCAGCAGGGCGGCGGTGCGCAGGCGCCCACGTGGCTGGGTGGCCTCACGCAGGCGGTGTGGGAGGTGAAGGGCAACCACGACGTCCTGCGCGACCTCATCGCGCTGCGCGACCTCAACCTGCACATCGCCGAGGTGGGCTCCATCACCGCGACCCAGATGGCCGCCGTCGAGGGCCTCCTCCGGGCCGCCCTCGCCGGGACCGGCCTCCCGGCCGGGCAGGTGACGCAGGAGGCGTTCCGGCCGGTCTCCGACGCGGTGCACCGGAAGGCGGCCGAGCGGCTCGGCGCGGACTATCCCACCTACGTCCGGCTCAAGCTGGAGGCCACCGTCCGTCGGCTGGCCGACGAGGTCGCGCGGCGGTTCACCTACCCGTCCGGCGCCCGGCGCGAGTCGTTCCTGCGGGCGGCGGCCGGCGCCTGGGTCAGGAGCCTCCCCGAGTGGGCCGACCAGGACCCGGACGGCATGATCGCCCTGCTCAAGCAGACCGATCTGCCCTATCGCGAGCGTCGGCTGTTCTTCCTGCTGGCCGGCATCAACTCGCTCTACCCGCGGGTCGGGGCGGACGCCGGGGCGCCGAAGCGCACCCAGCTCGACGCGCTCAAGCGCAAGGTGTGGGACCTGTTGCAGAAGCAGCGAGACGTCGCCCAGCGGGTCGTCCACGTCCCCGAGGCGGACTTCCTCGACCCCATCGCCCTCGACGAGAACCGGATCGCCGACCCGGCCGCGTTCGCCGCGGACCACGCCAAGCACTTCCACGGGCTCTTCGACGTCTACGGCCGGGCACTGGAGCACGACCTCGGGGACGGCAGCAGCGTGCTCTGGGTCGAGTTCGAGGAGCAGGCCCGCGGCTGGGACGAGGACCACCGGCGCGCGCTGCTCGACCGGTACCTGGCCTTCCCGTTCTGGGACGGGCTGATCTTCCCGACCGTCGCCCTGGCCGCCCTGCCGCAGTTCACCCCCATCGGCGTCGCCCAGTTCAGTCCCCTGACCGCCAGGGCGCTGACCCCCGACGGCGCGAAGCTCAAGGGGCTCGCGCTGTTCCACTTCGCCGGGTTCGTCAAGCCGGAATGGCGGCAGAACGACTACCTCTGGGGCCGCCTGGACGGCGTCGAGCTGAACCTGCGCACCCTCTACGACGCCGGCTCCGAGCACCCCGCGCCGGCCCGCACGACGCAACCGGCGTCGGTCGAGGAGGCGGTGCGAACGGCCGGCGGGCCGGTGCTCCAGCAGGGTCTGCGGGCGGTGCTCGCCGCCGAGACCGACCTGACCGGCGTCGCCCGGCTCAGGGGGCTGCTCGGCGATCAGGTCGAGGAGCTGCTCACAGCCAGGTGAGCACGCGCACCGTCGTCCCGGTGGGGGAGGAGCGCAGCTGGACCAGGTCGCAGAGCTGGTTGACCAGGTAGAGGCCGTGGCCGCCGTCGTCCTCGGCCGCCGGGCGCAGCCGGCCGGTGAGCGGCTCGTCGATCGTCCCGGGATCGGTGAACTCCAGGACGGCGGCGCCGTCCTCGGTCCACATCGCGACCGAACCGGACCCTCCGCCGTGGCGGACGCTGTTGGCCGCCAGCTCGGCGCTCGCCAGCTCCAGCGCCTCCACCCCGTCGGCCGGCAGGTGCAGCGACGCGGCCCAGTGCCGGACGGTCCGCCGGACGGCGGGGACGTCGACGGCGGAGAACTCGCCGCGCAGCACCGCACCCGACGGCGGCGGCAGCGGCGCGGCGAACGCCGCCCGGTGCTCGGCGTCCGTGCCCGGGCCGGCATGGGTCCGGCGTGCCCCGGCGATCACCTCCGGCGGCAGGTGCTGCTCGTCGTACGGGCAGACCAGCCGCCAGGCCGGGCCGTCGCCGAACGCGCGGCCGAGCAGCCGCTCGTGCAGCGTGCACTCGACCAGCTCGGCCGGCCGGCGGCCGACGTACGCCGGCTCGCCGACCCCGCGCAGCGGCCGTCCGGCGGCCAGGCTCGCGCGCAGCGTCGTCGTCCAGACGTCGATGATCCGGGCCGGGTTGGCACCGATCTCGGCCATGTCCAGCCAGGTGACCGTGGTCGCGTCGCCGCCGAGGGCATCCCGCAGCTGGTCCAGGCGGGGCCGGGGGAGGGCCACCGCGACCACCTCGCCGCCGGCCACCCCGGCCCGCACGAAGCCGCCGACGCGGCAGGTGAACTCCGCGTCGTCGCGGTAGAAGAGCGCGTCGTGCTCGAAGCCGGGGAGAGCCACGGTCACGTAGGCGGCTCCCGGAACGACACCTCGGCGCAGGCGTCGAAGTCGCAGATCCGCCACATCCTGCGGAACACCCGGGACGTACCGGCCAGCTCCAGCACCGAGCCGCGCTCCTGCAGCAGGCGTGCCCAGCGGGCGATCGCCCGGGCGCCGCCGACGTCGACGAACTCGACCTGCGAGAGGTCGAGCGTCACGGTCGGCCGGGCGACGTGCGTGCCGGTGAGCACCCGCTCGAGCCGGTCGGCGCCGAAGGTGTCCAGAGCGCCGGCGAGCGTGATCGCCTCGCCCTCGAACCAGGCGCGGAACGGCGGCCCGCCGGCGGCGTCGTGCACCAGGGGGTGCACCGACGCGACGTCGGTGAGCGCCTGGCGGCCCAGCTCGCTGCGGTAGGCGCAGAGGGCCCGCATGCCCGAGCCGGAGGCCATGAAGTCGTCGGCCAGGTGCTCCCAGCGGACCAGGGCCGGCCGGCGTTCGCGGTCGGCGGCCAGGCCGCTGATCTCGGCGACGACGCACAGCCCCGTGTAGCCCGCGGCGCGCGCGTCGGCGGTGGCGGTCTCGTAGAAGGCGAGCTGCACGGCGGGCGTGAAGGAGCCCGACCCCTCGTACCCCGCCCGCAGGTCGAGCACCTGCAGCGTGCCGCGGGCGATCAGCGCCTCGACGTCGGCCAGCGGGCCGTCGTCGGTGGCCAGGTCGGCGGGATGCGGCTCGCCGACGTAGAGCAGCCGCTCGCCGCGGGCCAGGCCTTCCTCGAGGTAGCGGCGGGCGACGTCGACGAAGTCCTCGTCGTCGTCGTAGACCCAGCACACGTGGTCGGCCTGGACCGCCCCCGCAGGGTCGGTCAGCAGTCCGGCGGCACGCACCTGATCACCGTAGGAGCCGGGGCGGCCGAAAGACAGCCCCGAGCGGGGGACCCGCGCCGATCAGGGGGACTGCCGGGTGCCGAACCGCAGGCCGTCGACGAGGAGGTCGAGCAGGCGGCCCGCCTGGGCCCGCTGCGCCGGATCGCCGGCGGCCAGGGAGACGCCGGACAGGCCGGCCAGGAGGTCGGTCGCGTCGGCGTCCGGGCGGAGCGTGCCTGCCTCCGCTCCGGCGCGGAGCAGCACGTCGAGGGCCTCCACCATGCGATCGCGGCTGTGCGCGAAGGGGTTGCCCCCCGAGGCCACGACCGCGTGCAGCGCCCCCTTCATGCCGCGCTTGGTGGTCATGTAGTCGACGAAGCGGTCCATCCAGAGCCGCAGCGCGCGGGCGGGGTCCGTCGTGGCCAGCAGGTCCGCGGCGGCGTCGCACAGGCGGGCCAGCTCGTTGCGGTAGGCCGCCTCGACGAGTGCCTCGCGGGTGGGGAAGTGGCGGTAGAGCGTCCCGATGCCGACCCCTGCCTCGCGGGCGATCGCCTCCAGCGTCGGGTCGTCCCCGGCGGCGAACGCGCGGGCGGCGACCTCCAGCAGGCGGTCGCGGTTGCGCTGCGCGTCGGCGCGCAGCGTCCGCTCTCCGGTCGGCGGCACGGTCGATCCCTCCTCGGGGTTGCGAAGCGGAGGTTCCTCCGGATAGTGTTCCACACGTACCGGAGGCGCCTCCGGTCCGCAATTCTACGGACCTGCGGGTCCGATCCGTCCACCCGAAGAGGGGACAAGCCACATGACCACCATCACCCGTCTCACCACCCCCTTCGACGCACGTTCCACCGCCGCCGACGTCCTCGCCGGCGTCGACCTCCGCGGCCGCCGCGCCATCGTCACCGGCGCCGCCTCCGGCATCGGCCTGGAGACCGCCCGTGCCCTCGCCGGGGCCGGCGCCGAGGTCACCCTCGCCGTCCGCGACCAGGCCGCCGGCCAGCGCGCCGCACGCGAGATCCTCGAGAGCACCGGCAACCCGTGGCTGCGGGTGCTGCCGCTCGACCTCACCGAGCCCCGCTCGATCAGGACCTTCCTCGACATCTGGAGCGGCCCGCTGCACGCGCTGGTGCTCAACGCCGGCGTCATGGCCGCCCCGCTGCGGCGCACCCGCCAGGGTTACGAGCTGCAGTTCGCCACCAACCACCTCGGCCACTTCGCGCTGGCCACCGGCCTGCACCCCACGCTGGCCGGCAGCGAGGGGGCGCGGGTCGTCTCCGTGAGCTCGACCGCGCACCTGCGGTCCGACGTCGTCCTCGACGACCTGCACTTCCGCGCCCGGCCCTACGACCCGTGGCTGGCCTACGGGCAGTCGAAGACGGCGAACGTGCTCTTCGCCGTCGAGGCGCAGCGGCGCTGGGCCGACCACGGGATCACCGTCAACGCCCTGAACCCGGGCGGGATCCGCACCAACCTCCAGCGCCACCTCTCCACCGACGAGCTGGCCCGGATGCAGGTCCGGGCGGCGGAGGGGCCGGGGTGGAAGACCCCGCAGCAGGGTGCGGCGACCTCGGCGCTGCTGGCCGCCTCGCCGCTGGTCGACGGCGTCGGCGGGCGCTACTTCGAGGACTGCAACGAGGCCGAGCCGCACCGCGAGGGCACCTACAGCGGCGTCGCGGACTACGCGCTCGACCCCGAGTCCGCCGCCCGCCTCTGGGACGTCTCCCGGGGGCTCGTCGGCTGATCAGCCCAGCCGCAGCCGGACGACGGGCCGCGCCGGCTGCGGGCGGGCCACCTCGGTGAACCCGGCACGCAGGAACACCGACAGCGGTCCGTGGTACAGCTCGGCCGCGCTGGTCCGGCCCCGGACGGCGAGGTCGACCGGATAGCCCTCGACCTCGCTCGCCCCACCGCGGCGGGCGAGGTCGACGGCGCCGGCCAGCAGGGCCGACGCGAGCCCGCTGCGCCGGGCGGGGCGGCGGACGACGAAGCAGGTCACCGACCACACCGCCGGGTCCTCCAGGTCCTCCGCTCCGCGCAGCAGCTGCCCGTTGGTCAGCCGGGTGTAGCCGGGCCGGGCGGCCACGGCGGCCCAGCCGCTCGGCACGCCGTCGAGGTAGCCGAGCACGCCGGGCGGTGGGCCGCCGCGCACCTGGTCGCACAGGGCCGACCGGTTGCCCGCGGCGTGCTCGGTGTCGGCCTGCCCTCCGCGGAAGAACCACTGGCACCAGCACCTCCCCGGATCGCCCGGCCCCTCGAAGACGGCGACGACGTCGTCCCAGCGCTCGGCCGTCGCGTCCCGGACCTCCACGTGGGTCACGGCGCCAGGCCACCGATCCGCCGGGTCAGCTCGCCGGCGGCCGCGGTCACCCGGCGGGCCAGCTGCCGGCGGGCGGCCTCGTCGACGTCCCCGGCCGGGAACGTGACGGCCGCGCCCGCGACCGGGTGGCCGGTGTGGTCGTGCACGGCGGCGGCGACCGAGGCCAGGCCGGGGGTGACCTCGCCGTCCTCGGTGGCGTAGCCGGCGGCCCGGGCGGTGGCGAGCAGCCGGCCGAGCTGGGTCGGCGTGCGCGGTCCGGCGCCGTGCCGGTCGACGAACGCCGACGCGTCGGGGAACAGCGCGCGCACCTGCGCGGCCGAGAGCCCGGCCAGCACCGCCCGCCCGCTCGCGGTCAGCTGCGCGGGCAGCCGGACGCCGACGTCGGTGACCAGCCGCGGCCGGCCCGGCGCCCGCTCCTCGACGACGTAGAGCACCTCCCGCCCGTGCAGCACCGCCAGGTGCGCCGACTGTCCGACCGCCTCGACCAGCCGCCCGAGCACCGGGCGGGCCAGGCGGGCGAGCGGCTCCTGGCGCAGGTACGCCGTCCCGATCTCGAACGCACCCACCCCGAGGCCGTAGCGGCGCTCCTCGGGCAGGTGGACGACGAAGCCCGCGCCCTCCAGCTCGCCCAGCAGGGCGTAGGTCGTGGAGCGCGGGAGCCCGAGGTCGCGGGCCAGCGCGGCCGCCGGCACCGGCCCGGGCGCACGGGCCAGCGCCTGCAGCAGGTCCAGCGCCTGCCGCGCGGCCGGCACGCCGGGTCGCGCCCGGCGGAGGCTCTCCACGACGGGGGACGATAGGCGCTGTCCGGGATGCCGGACAGTCCCGGATCCCGGACAGTGCTCGACCGGAGGACCTCCCCAGCGAGGTGGGGGCGGGTGTGCCATGAGGCGCATGAGCACCACGGTGGTCGTCGGCGCCGGTCCGCTGTCGCCCGAGGACGTCGTCCGGGTCGCCCGTGAGGGGGCGGGGGTCCGCCTGGGCGGCGACGCGCTGGCCGCGCTCGCCGAGAGCCGCAAGGTCGTCGACGCCCTGGCCGACGACCCGGTGCCGCACTACGGCATCTCGACCGGCTTCGGCGCGCTGGCCACCACGCACATCCCGGCCGACCGCCGGGCCCAGCTGCAGCGCAGCCTGATCCGCTCGCACGCCGCCGGCGCCGGCCCGGAGGTCGAGCGCGAGGTCGTGCGCGCGCTCATGCTGCTGCGCCTGTCCACCCTGGCGACCGGCCGCACCGGCGCCCGCCCCGAGACCGCGCTCGCCTACGCCGCGCTGCTCGACGCCGGGATCACCCCCGTGGTGCACGAGTACGGCTCGCTCGGCTGTTCCGGGGACCTGGCGCCGCTGGCCCACGTCGCGCTGGCGCTGATGGGGGAGGGCGACGTCCGCGACGCCTCCGGCCGGCTGCTGCCCGCCGCCGAGGCGCTGGCCGCCGCCGGGCTCGCGCCGGTGCAGCTGGCCGAGAAGGAGGGGCTGGCACTGGTCAACGGCACCGACGGCATGCTCGGCATGCTGCTGCTGGCGCTCGCGGACCTCCGCCGGCTGCTCGCCGTCGCCGACGTCGCGGCCGCGATGAGCGTCGAGGCGCTGCTGGGCACCGACGCCGTCTTCGCCGCCGACCTGCAGCGGCTGCGCCCGCACCCCGGTCAGGCGGCCTCGGCGGCCAACCTGCGTGCGCTGCTGGCCGGCAGCGGGATCATGGCCAGCCATCGCGGGCCGGAGTGCACCCGCGTGCAGGACGCCTACTCGCTGCGCTGCGCACCCCAGGTGCACGGCGCCGCCCGCGACACCGTCGACCACGCTGCGTCGGTCGCCGAGCGGGAGCTGGCCGCGGCGATCGACAACCCGGTGGTCACCGTCGACGGGCGGGTGGAGTCCAACGGCAACTTCCACGGCGCGCCCGTCGGCTACGTGCTCGACTTCCTGGCGATCGCCGTCGCCGACGTGGCCGGCATGAGCGAGCGGCGCACCGACCGGTTCCTCGACAAGGCCCGCAGCAACGGGCTGCCGCCGTTCCTCGCCGCCGAGCCCGGTGTCGACTCCGGCCTGATGATCGCCCAGTACACGGCGGCCGGGATCGTCAGCGAGCTCAAGCGGCTCGCCGTCCCGGCCAGCGTCGACTCCATCCCCTCCTCGGCCATGCAGGAGGACCACGTCTCGATGGGCTGGGCCGCCGCCCGCAAGCTGCGCCGCGCCGTCGACGGCCTGGCCCGCGTGCTCGCCGTCGAGGTGCTGACCGCCGCCCGCGCGATCGACCTGCGCGCCCCGCTGGCGCCCTCGCCAGCCACCGGTGCGGTGCGGGACGCCGTCCGCGCGGCCGGCGTCGCCGGCCCGGGACCCGACGCCCACCTCGCTCCCGACCTCGAGACCGTCACCACCCTCGTCCGGGACGGCGGCCTGCTCGCCGCCGTCCCGGTGGACCTGCAGTGAAGGAGAACCCCATGGACGGCGCCCGACCGGTGCGCGCCCCGCGCGGCACCACGCTCACCGCGAAGAGCTGGCAGACCGAGGCCCCGCTGCGGATGCTGCAGAACAACCTCGACCCGGACGTCGCCGAGCGCCCCGACGACCTGGTCGTCTACGGCGGCACCGGGCGGGCGGCGCGGGACTGGCGCAGCTTCGACGCCATGGTCCGCACGCTGACCGACCTCGAGGCCGACGAGACGATGCTCGTGCAGTCCGGCCGGCCGGTCGGCGTGCTGCGCACCCACGAGTGGGCGCCGCGGGTGCTCATCGCCAACTCCAACCTGGTGCCCGACTGGGCCACCTGGCCGGAGTTCCGCCGGCTGGAGCACCTCGGCCTGACCATGTACGGGCAGATGACCGCCGGCTCGTGGATCTACATCGGGACGCAGGGGATCCTGCAGGGCACCTACGAGACGTTCGCCGCGGTCGCCGCGAAGCGGTTCGGCGGCACGCTCGCCGGGACGCTCACGCTCACCGGCGGCTGCGGCGGGATGGGCGGGGCGCAGCCGCTGGCCGTCACGCTGAACGGTGGCGTGTGCCTGGTGGTCGACGTCGACCGCGCCCGGCTGGTGCGGCGCGTCACCACCCGCTACCTCGACGAGGTGGCCGACGACCTGGACGACGCCGTCGCGCGCTGCCTGTCCGCCAAGAAGGACCGCCGCGCGCTGTCGGTCGGGCTGGTCGGCAACTGCGCCGCCGTCCTCCCGGAACTGCTGCGCCGCGGGGTGGAGGTCGACGTCGTCACCGACCAGACCTCCGCGCACGACCCGCTGTCCTACCTGCCCGAGGGCGTCGACCTCGGCGACTGGTCGGACTACGCGGAGAAGAAGCCCGAGGAGTTCACCGACCGGGCCCGGGCCTCGATGGCCAGGCACGTCGAGGCGATGGTCGGCTTCCTCGACGCCGGCGCCGAGGTGTTCGACTACGGCAACTCGATCCGCGACGAGGCGCGGCAGGGCGGGTTCGAGCGCGCGTTCGCCTTCCCCGGCTTCGTGCCCGCCTACATCCGCCCGCTGTTCTGCGAGGGCAAGGGCCCGTTCCGGTGGGCGGCGCTGTCCGGCGACCCGGCCGACATCGCGGCGACCGACCGCGCCGTCCTCGACCTGTTCCCCGACGACGACCACCTGCAGCGCTGGATCCGGGCGGCAGGGGAGAAGGTCGCGTTCCAGGGGCTGCCGGCCCGCATCTGCTGGCTCGGCTACGGCGAGCGCGACGCCGCCGGGCTGCGGTTCAACGAGATGGTGGCCTCCGGCGAGCTCAGCGCGCCGATCGTCATCGGCCGCGACCACCTCGACGCCGGCTCGGTCGCCTCTCCGTACCGCGAGACCGAGGGCATGGCCGACGGCTCGGACGCGATCGCCGACTGGCCGCTGCTCAACGCCCTGGTCAACACCGCCTCCGGCGCGACGTGGGTGTCGATCCACCACGGCGGCGGCGTGGGCATCGGCCGGTCGGTCCACGCCGGGCAGGTCAGCGTCGCCGACGGCACGCCGCTGGCCGCGCAGAAGCTCGAGCGCGTGCTGCGCAACGATCCGGGCATGGGCGTGATCCGGCACGTGGACGCGGGCTACGACCTCGCGACGCAGGTGGCAGAGGAACGGGGTGTGCGGGTGCCGATGAGCGAGGGCGCATGAGCTCCTTCCCCGGCATGTGGGACGACCTCGGGGACGTCGGCCGGGCGCCGTCCGGCGGCTACCGGAGGTTCGCCTGGACCCGGGAGGACGGCGCGCTGCGCGAGTGGTTCCGCGGCGAGGCCGCGCGCCGCTCGATGACGGTGATCTCCGACCGGGTCGGCAACCTCTGGGCCTGGGACGGCGACCCGGACGCCGACGGCCCCGGCCTGGTGCTCGGCAGCCACCTCGACTCGGTGCCCGACGGCGGCGCCTTCGACGGGCCGCTCGGCATCGTGTCCGCGTTCGCGGCGGTCGACCTGCTGCGCTCGGACGGTCATCGCCCGGAGCGGCCGCTCGGGATCGCCTGCTTCGCCGACGAGGAGGGCGCGCGCTTCGGCGTCGCCTGCGCCGGCTCCAAGCTGCTCACCGGCGACCTCGACGCCGACCGGGCACGCGCCCTGACCGACGCCGACGGCACGACCATGGCCGAGGCGATGGCCGCGGCCGGCGTCGACCCGGGCTCCGTCGGCCGGGACGACGAGGCCCTGGCCCGGATCGGCACGTACGTCGAGCTGCACGTCGAGCAGGGCCGCTGGCTGGTGGACGGCGACGCGGCGGTCGGCGTGGCGACCGGGATCAGGCCGCACGGGCGGTGGCGGCTGGACCTGCGCGGGCGGGCCGACCACGCCGGCACGACCCGGCTCGAGGACCGCCGCGACCCGATGCTGGACCTGGCCGCGCTCGTGCAGACCGCGCGCGAGGCCGCGCGGCGGCACGACGTCGTCGCCACCGTCGGCAAGCTGGTGGTCCGGCCGAACGCGGTCAACGCCATCCCGTCGGAGGTCACCGCCTGGCTGGACGCCCGCGGGCTGCCCGTGTCGGCGGTGCGCGAGCTGGTCGCCGAGGTGGGTGCGGCGGCCGGGGTCGACCCGGTCGAGGAGTCGTGGGTGCCGCCGACGACGTTCGAGGCCGGGCTGCGCGACCGGGTGGCGGCGGCCGCCGGCGGCGACGCCGGGCCGGCGCCGCTGCTGGACACCGGCGCCGGGCACGACGCCGGCATCCTCGCCGCGGCCGGGGTGCCCGCCGCGATGCTGTTCGTGCGCAACCCGACCGGGATCTCGCACTCTCCGGCCGAGCACGCCGAGGCCGACGACTGCCTCGCCGGGGTCCACGCCCTGGCCCGGGTGGTCCGGGAGCTCGCGTGAGCTCGTTCTGGTGCGAGCGTGCCTGGCTGCCGTCAGGTGTCGCGGACGGCGTCCGCGTCACCGAATCAGGCGGCGTGATCACGGCTGTCGAGCGCCGCGAGCCCGGGGCCGACGACGTCCGGCTGCGCGGCCTGGTCCTGCCCGGCTTCGCCGACGCGCACTCGCACGCCTTCCACCGCGCGCTGCGCGGCCGCACCGCCGCCGGCTCCGGCACCTTCTGGACCTGGCGGGAGGCGATGTACCGGGTCGCCGCGCGGCTGGACCCGGACTCCTACCTCGCGCTGGCCCGGGCCGCGTTCGCCGAGCTCGCCCTGGCCGGGATCACCTGCGTCGGCGAGTTCTCCTACCTGCACCACGACCCGGCCGGCCGCCCCTACGCCGACCCGAACGCGATGTCCGAGGCGCTGGTCCAGGCGGCGGCCGAGGCGGGGATCCGGTTGACCCTGCTCGACACCGTCTACCTGGCCGGCGGGCTCTCGGGCGAGGGGCACCTGCCGTTGGACGACGTCCAGCGCCGGTTCTCCGACGGCTCCGTGGCCGCCTGGGCGGCCCGGGTCGCCGCGCTGCCGGCCCGCCCCGGGCTGCTGATCGGCGCCGCCGTCCACTCGGTGCGGGCGGTGCCGGCGGGCGCTCTGGCCGACGTGGTCGAGGCCGCGGCCGGCGGGCCGCTGCACGTGCACCTGTCCGAGCAACCGGCCGAGAACGAGGCCGCCCGGGCGTTCTACGGGTGCACGCCGACCGGGCTGCTGGCCGAGCACGGCGTGCTCGGGCCGGGCACCACCGCGGTGCACGCCACCCACCTGACCGACGGCGACCTGGCGTTGCTCGGCGGCTCGGGCACCGCGGTCTGCGCTTGCCCGAGCACCGAGGCGGAGCTCGCCGACGGGATCGGGCCGTTCGGGCGGCTCCGCGACGCCGGTTCGCCGCTCTGCGTGGGCTCGGACTCGCACGCACAGGCCGACCTGCTGGCCGAGGCCCGGTCGCTCGAGTCGTACTCGCGGCTGGCCACCGGCGCCCGCGGCACCTTCGGGCCCGGCGAGCTGGTCGACGCGCTCACCGGCGCGGGCCACCGGGCGCTCGGCTGGACCGACGCCGGGCGGCTCGCGGTCGGCTGCCGCGCGGACCTCGTCGCCGTCGCGACCGACTCGCCGCGGACCGCCGGGGTCGCGCCCGACCAGCTGGTGCTCGCCGCGACCGCGGCCGACGTGACCACCGTCGTCGCCGACGGGCGGGTCGTGGTCGACGAGGGCCGGCACGTGCTGGGCGACGTCGGCACGCTGCTGCGCAAGGCGGTGGAGCCGCTGTGGCGGTGAGCACGCTCGTGACCGGGATCGGGGAGCTGGTCACCAACGACCCCGCTCTGGGCTCCGGACCGCTCGGGCTGGTCCACGACGCGGCGCTCGTCGTCGAGGACGGCCTCGTCGCCTGGGTCGGGTCCGCTGCCGCCGCACCGGACGCCGACCGCCGGACCGACGTCGACGGCCGGGCGGTGCTGCCCGGCTTCGTCGACAGCCACGCGCACCTGGTGTTCGCCGGCGACCGGGCGGCGGAGTTCGAGGCGCGGATGACCGGCACGCCCTACGACGGCGGGGGCATCGCGACCACGGTGGCCGCGACCCGCGCGGCCACCGACGACGAGCTGCGCGCGCACCTGGCCCGGCTGGTCGCCGAGATGCGGGCGCAGGGCACCACGACCGTCGAGGTCAAGAGCGGCTACGGGCTCACCGTCGACGACGAGGCGCGGGCGCTGCGCCTGGCCCGGGAGGTCACGCCGGAGACGACGTTCCTCGGCGCGCACGTCGTCCCGACCGAGTACGCCGGCCGCGCCGACGCCTACGTCGAGCTGGTCACCGGGCCGATGCTGGCCGCCGGCGCGCCGTCCGCCCGCTGGATCGACGTCTTCTGCGAACCGGCGTCCCCGCACGCCTTCGACGGCGACGCCGCGCGGGTGGTGCTCGAGGCCGGCCGGGCCGCGGGGCTGGGGTTGCGGGTGCACGCCAACCAGCTCTCGGCCGGGCCCGGGGTGCGGCTGGCCGTGGAGCTGGGCGCGGCCAGCGCGGACCACTGCACGCACCTCGCGGACGCCGACGTCGAGGCCCTGGCCGGGAGCGGCACGGTGGCGACCCTGCTGCCGGGTGTGGAGTTCTCGACCCGCTCGCCCTACCCGGACGCGCGGCGGCTGCTCGACGCCGGCGCGACCGTGGCACTGGCGAGCGACTGCAACCCCGGCAGCTGCTTCACGTCCTCCCTGCCGTTCTGCATCGCGCTGGCGGTGCGCGAGATGGGCATGACCCCGGCCGAGGCCGTGTGGGCGGCGACCGCCGGGGGCGCGGCGGCGCTGCGGCGGACCGACGTGGGCCGGCTCGCCCTCGGCAGCCGGGCCGACCTCGCCGTGCTCGACGCGCCGTCCTACCGGCACCTGGCCTACCGTCCGGGTGTACCGCTGGCCGGGGTGCTGGACGTGTAGTCCCCGGGTCGGGCACGCTTTCGGGGTGCCTGGTGCCTTCCGAGTCGAGGAGCTGGATCAGGCGACCTGCGAGCGGCTGATCCGGACCGTCGCGTTCGGCCGGATCGCCTCCACCCACCACGGGCTGCCGAAGATCGTCCCCGTGCACTGCACCGTGCGCGGGGGCGAGATCGTTCTCGGCAGCATCCAGGCGCACAAGTCCGTCCGGGTCCTCGAAGGCGACGTGGTCGCCTTCGAGGCCGACAGCTACGACCCCGCCGCGTGCGAGGGCTGGAGCGTGGGCGTGGTCGCACCCTGCCGGGTGGTCACCGACGAGGTCGAGATCAAGGAACTGGACGCCCTGGGGTTCACGCCCTGGACCTTCGAGGACGGCGGGCGCTACATCGGCCTGCCGCTCGAGCTGATCTCCGGGCGGGCCCTGAGCAGGCGGCGCTAGACCTCCGTCAGCGGCACCTCCGGATCGGTCAGCCGGTCGACGTCCACGGGCCTGCCGGAGCGCACGAGGTCACCGACCTGGTCGACGACGTCCCAGACGTTGACGTTCATCCCGGCGACGACGTGGTCGCCGGACAGCCAGAACGCGATGAACTCCCGGCCCTTCTGGTCCCCGCGGACGACGACCCGCTGGTACTGGCCGGGCACTGCATACCCGATGTACTCCATGCCGAGGTCGTACTGGTCGCTGAAGAAGTACGGCAGCCGCTCGTAGACCGTCCGCTTGCCGAGCATCGAGCGGGCGGCCACCTGGGGCTGGTGCAGCGCGTTCGCCCAGTGCTCGACGCGCAGGTGCTTGTTGTAGAAGGGGTGGAAGGCGCTGGCCACGTCGCCGGCGGCGAAGACGGCCGGGTCGGAGCTGCGCAGCGACGCGTCGACGACGACGCCGTCGTCCACGGCGAGCCCGGATTCCTGGGCGAGCGCGACGTCCGGTGCCACGCCGACCCCGGCGAGGACGACGTCGCCCTCGACCGTCGTGCCGTCCTCGAGCACCAGCGCGCCGGCCCGGGCCGAGGCGATGCGGGCGCCGAGGCGCAGGTCGACGCCGTGCTCGCGGTGCAGGTCGGCGAACACCTGGGCCATCTCCGGGCCGAGCGCGCGCAGCAGCGGCAGCTCGGCGTACTCCAGGACGACGACGTCCGCGCCGGCGTTTCGCGCCGCGGCGGCCGCTTCGAGGCCGATCCAGCCCGCCCCGACGACGACCACCCGCGCGCCGGGGGTGAACGCCGCCTTGAGCGCCTGGCTGTCCTCGATCGTGCGCAGGTATCGCGGGGCGAGCTCGTCGGCGCCCGGGATGTCCAGCGGCCGGGGCTGGGCCCCGGTGGTGAGCAGCAGCCGGTCGTAGGGGAGCGCGTCGCCGTCGGCCAGCCGGACCAGGTGCGCGTCGCGGTCGATCGCCGTCGCCCGGGTGCTCAGCCGGAGCGTGACGTCGTTGTCCGCGTACCACTCCCGCGGCTGGGGAAAGACGACGTCGAGCTCGTCGTTGCCGAGGAGGTAGCCCTTGGACAGCGGCGGGCGCTCGTAGGGCACGTGCGGTTCGGCGCCGATGAGCGTGATCGGGCCGTCGTGGCCCTCCTCGCGCAGCGCGGTCACCGCCCGCGCACCGGCCAGTGCGGCCCCGACGACGACCATGTTCTCCGCGCTGTCCATCACGGCCTCCCGGTGAGCGACAGGAACTCTGCCCGTGACCGCGGATCCTCCCGCAGGACGCCCTGCAGCGCCGAGGTGATCGTCGTGGTGCCGGGGGCCTGCACCCCGCGCAGCGTCATGCACAGGTGCTCGGCCTCGACGACGACCCCGACCCCGCGTGGGGACAGCTGCGCCTGCAGCCAGTTGGCCACCTGGACGGTGAGCCGCTCCTGCACCTGGGGACGGCGGGCGAACAGCTCCACGACCCGGGCGAGCTTGGACAGGCCGACGATGCGTTCACCGGGCAGGTAGCCGACGTGCGCGACCCCGGTGAACGGCAGCATGTGGTGCTCGCACACCGACTGCACCGGGATGCCGCGGGCCAGCACCAGCTCGTCGTAGCCCTCCTCGTTGGGGAAGGTCGTCAGGTCGAACGCGCGAGGCGTGAGCAGCTCGGTGTACGCGTCGACCATGCGCCGCGGCGTCTCCTCGAGCCCCGGGTCGTCCACCGGGACGCCGAGAGCCCGGAGGAACGCCTCGGCGGCGTCCCTGGCGCGGTCGGCATCGGGGGCGGAACCGTCGTGCACGACGTGCAGACGGGAGGAGGGCCCGAAGGCGGCCGCCGCGGTCATGCGCGCGCCCGGGCATCGGCGTCGGCGGTGGTGCCGGCCGGGTGGAACGCCCAGGCGAGGCGGCTCAGGCCCAGCGCGGCGAGCAGGAGGCCGAGGTCGCGCAGCGCGACGTCGCCGTAGCCGCCGAGCAGCAGCAGGTCGACGATGATGCCGGCCAGCCAGGCGGCGACGAGCGGACCGCCGAAGCGGGGGAGCACCGCGACGACCAGGCCGGCGACGATCTCGACGACGCCGACGGCGAGCATCGCCTGGTGGGCGGTGCCGGGCACGATCGAGTCGATCTGCGGGGCCAGGTACCTAGACCAGTCGGTGAGCACGTTCGCGAACTTGTCCAGGCCGAACACGATCGGCAGGACGGTGAAGCCGATCCGCAGCAGCAGGAAGACCTGGTGGGCGGCGGTGGGGACGCGCAGGGACGGGTCGGTGGCGGTGGCTCTGCCGAGAAGCGTCATGGTGACCTCCGGTCTAACGGACTGTAGCCTGGACGTTAGAACGTGAAGTGTCTTACAGCAAGACTGTTGTCTCTTAGAAAGTGGAGGCGCCGTGGCGGAGGACCTCGCCGGGCAGATCGCGGCGGTCGGCGCGCTCGCCGACCCCGCGCGTCGGGCCCTGTACCGCTTCGTCACGGGCGCGTCCGAGCCGGTCAGCCGGGACCAGGCGGCCGCCGGCGTCGGCCTGGCCCGGCACACCGTGAAGTTCCACCTCGACCGGATGGTGGACGACGGGCTGCTGGAGACCGAGTACCGGCGGCTCTCCGGCCGGCGCGGCCCGGGCGCCGGTCGCCCGTCGAAGCTGTACCGCCGTTCGACGCGGCAGATCGACGTGTCGCTGCCCGAGCGGCACTACGACCTGGCCGGGCAGATCCTGGCCGGCGCCGTCGAGTCCGCGTCGGTATCGGGCGGTCCGGTGCTCGAGGCGGTCGACGAGGCGGCGTCCGCGGAGGGGCGCCGGCTGGCGTCCCCGGACTCCGGGCTGACCGACGTCCTCACCGACCTGGGCTTCGAACCCCGCGAGACCGGCGACGGCGTCGTCCTGGGCAACTGCCCGTTCCACGCGCTGGCCACGTCGCACACCGCGCTGGTCTGCGGCATGAACCTGGGCATGCTCACCGCGCTGCTCGACGAGCGCGGCGAGCCGGTGGAGGCATCCCTCGACCCCGCGCCCGGCCGCTGCTGCGTCGTCCTGCACCCGTCGAGCCAGCCAACTCGCGGCTGAACCCGCCGGCTACAGCGCCTTGAGGATGTCCTCGACCCGCTCCCTCGCGTCGCCGAAGAGCATCTGGGTGTTGTCGCGGAAGAACAGCGGGTTCTGCACGCCCGCGTAGCCGGTGCTCATCGAGCGCTTGAAGACGACGACGTGCTCGGCCTCCCACACGTGCAGCACCGGCATGCCGGCGATCGGCGAGCCCGGGTCCTCCAGCGCCGCCGGGTTGACCGTGTCGTTGGCGCCGATCACCAGCACCACGGTGGTGTCGGGGAAGTCGTCGTTGATCTCGTCCATCTCCAGGACGACGTCGTAGGGCACCTTGGCCTCGGCGAGCAGCACGTTCATGTGCCCGGGCAGCCGGCCGGCGACCGGGTGGATGCCGAAGCGCACGTCGACGCCGAGCTCGCCGAGCCGGCGGGTCAGCTCGGCGACCGGGTACTGCGCGTGGGCCACCGCCATGCCGTAGCCGGGCGTGATGATCACCGACTTCGCCGTCCGCAGCAGCTCGGCCGCGTCCTGGGCGGTGACCTCGGTGTGCGTGCCGTAGTCGGTGTCGGCGGCGACGCTGCCCTCGTTGCCGAACCCGCCGGCGATCACCGACAGGAACGAGCGGTTCATCGCCTTGCACATGATGTAGGACAGGTACGCACCCGAGGAGCCGACCAGCGCACCGGTGACGATGAGCAGGTCGTTGCCCAGCAGGAAGCCCGACGCCGCGGCCGCCCAGCCCGAGTAGCTGTTGAGCATCGAGACCACGACCGGCATGTCGCCGCCGCCGATCGAGGCGACCAGGTGCCAGCCCAGCGCCAGCGCGATGGCGGTCAGCGCCACCAGCAGGCCGAGGTTGGGCGTGATCACGAAGACGACGGTCAGGGCGGCGAACGCCACCAGCGCGCCCAGGTTCAGCGCGTTGCGCCCCGGGAGCATGAGCGGGTTGCTCTTGATCCGCGCCGACAGCTTGAGGAACGCCACGATCGACCCGGTGAAGGTGACCGCGCCGATGAAGACGCCGATCCCCACCTCGGCGGAGTGGATGCCGACGAGGTTGCTCGCGATCTCGTCCTGGGTCGCGCCCTTGCGCTCGACCGACAGGTAGCCGTTCCAGCCGACCAGGACCGCGGCCAGCCCGACGAAGCTGTGCAGCATCGCGATGAGCTCGGGCATCCCGGTCATCGGCACCCGCCGCGCCCGCCACAGCCCGATCGTCGCGCCGATCACCATCGCGACGGCGATCGCCCCGATCGCCGCCGCGGAGATCGACCGGGTGGCCAGCCCGATCGTGGCGGCCAGCGCGACCGCCATGCCGGCGATGCCGAACGTGTTGCCCGCCTTCGCCGTCTCGTGCTTGGAGAGGCCGGCCAGCGCCAGCACGAACAGCAGGGCGGCGACGATGTAGGCCGCAGCGGCCGCGGACGTCGCGGTCATCGGGTGAACATGCCGAGCATGCGGCGGGTCACGGCGAAGCCCCCGAACACGTTGATGCTGGCCACGAGGATCGCCACGAACGCCAGCACGCTGACCACGGCGTCCCCGTGCCCGATCTGCAGGAGGGCGCCGACCACGATGATCCCGCTGATCGCGTTGGTGACGCTCATCAGCGGGGTGTGCAGCGCGTGGTGCACCGACCCGATGACGTAGAACCCGACGACGACGGCGAGCGCGAACACCGTCAGGTGGCCGATCAGCTCGTTGGGCGAGAAGCCGGCCAGCAGGAACAGCAGGGCCGCGGCCACACCGACCACCGCGAACCGCCGTCCCGGTGGGGCCGGCCGTTTCTCCGGCAGCGCCAACGGGGCGGGCTGGGGAGCGACCACCGGTGCCGCGGACACCTGCACCGGCGGGGGCGGCCACAGCACCTCGCGGTCGCGCACCACGGTCATCGCCCGCTGGACGACGTCGTCCAGGTCGAGCACCAGCTGCCCGTCCTCGCCGGGCGTCAGGAGCTTGAGCAGGTTGACCAGGTTGGTGCCGTACAGCTGCGAGGCCTGCGCCGGCAGGCGGGCGGGCAGGTCGGTGTAGCCGATGATCGTCACGCCGTTCGGCGTCGTCACCACCTCGTCGGCGACCGACCCGGCCACGTTGCCGCCCTGGGCGGCGGCCATGTCGACGATGACCGATCCCGGCCGCATGGCGGCGACCATCTCCTCGGTGATCAGCCGCGGCGCGGGCCGGCCGGGGATCAGCGCGGTCGTGATCACGATGTCGACGTCGGCTGCCTGCTCGGCGTACATCACCGCGGCCCGGGCGTTGTAGTCCTCCGACGTCACCGACGCGTACCCGGTGCCACCGCCCTGCTCCTCGTCGGCCGGCACGCCGACGTACTCGCCGCCCAGCGAGCGGACCTGCTCGGCCACCTCGGGGCGGACGTCGGTCGCCCGCACGATCGCGCCGAGACTCGACGCAGCGCCGATCGCGGCCAGCCCGGCCACCCCGGCACCGGCGACCAGCACCTTCGCCGGCGGCACCTTGCCCGCCGCGGTCACCTGCCCGGTGAAGAACCGGCCGAAGGTGTGCGCCGCCTCCACGACCGCGCGGTAGCCGGCGATGTTGGCCATCGAGCTGAGCACGTCCAGCGACTGCGCCCGGGAGATCCGGGGGACGGCGTCCATGGCGAGCGCGGTGATCGGGCGCCGGCCCAGTTCCTCGACGAGGGCCGGGTCGAGCGCGGGCGCGAGCTGCGCGATCAGCGTCGCGCCCTCGGCCAGCCGGTCGAGCTCTCCGGGCGTCGGCGCGTTGATCCGCAGGACGACGTCCGCGGCCCACGCCTCGTCGTCGCCGACCACCTGCGCGCCCGCCTCGACGTAGGCCTCGTCGGCGAAGCTGCTGGCGCGGCCGGCTCCCGCGCCGACCAGCACCTCGTAGCCGAGGCGGCGCAGGGCGCCCACCGTCGCGGGTGTCGCCGCCACGCGGGTCTCCCGCGCCCGGGACTCGACGGGAACTCCGATACGCATCCGCACTGCCTCTCCGAGCCAACGACGCACCGTTGCGTCGTCGGATCGTCGCACTACCCCTTCGGGTGAGTCCGCGCGGTTCCACGAAACACGGCCCGGGTGTCGGCCGAAAGACGCCCGCACAGGAAACCGGCCGCGCCGGTTCCGCAACATGGACGAGGGGAGGACCGTGGCCGCCGAGCCGACCGCGATGATCGCGGGTCAGCCGTCACCGGAGATCGTCGCCGGCATCTTCTACGGTGCCGCCGTCACGGACATGATGGCGATCCTCGTCGCCGAGCGGACCGCCGGCACCACGCGCGTGACCTGGGGAAACCAGGGCGCGGTGAAGCTGCTCGGCTACGGCGTGGAAGACCTCGGCAACCTCCCCTTCGAGACGCTGCTGCCGACCCTGCGCGGCGGCGAGCTCAAGCTGTTGCTGCGCCGAGAGCGCGGCACCCAGATGAACCTGCCGATCCGCACCGCCAGCGGCGCGACCGTCGACTGCGCGATCATCTCCACGCCGATGCCCAGCGGCCGGATGTGGACCCTGCGGGTGGTCGCCGGCACCAACGAGCAGGAGCGCGCGCTGCGGGCCACCGCCGACGCGCACGAGCGCCGCTTCTCCACCCTGACCGAGCGCTCGCCGATCCCGATGCTGCTCTCCGAGCAGGGCATGCGGCTCGCGCACGTCAACGACGCCTTCTGCAGCCTGCTCGGCCGCCGCGCCGAGCAGCTGCTCGGCACGAGCTGGCTCGACGCCGTCCACCCCGACGACCTCGACGAGGTCCTCGAGTCGGCCGCGGACGCCCTCGAGGGCGGGGACGGCGAGGCGAAGGCCCGGATGGTCCGCGAGGACGGCACCGTCCGGACGACGGTGCTCCGCTTCGCGCACCTGTTCACCCCCGGCGTCGGGGCCGGCTTCGTCGGCACGATCGAGGACATCACCGACCGGCTGGCCTTCGAGGAGCGCCTGGCCCACCAGGCCAACCACGACCCGCTGACCGGCCTGCCCAACCGGACGCTGCTGGCCCAGTACGTGGCCGAGCGCTTCGCGGCCGGCCGCAGCGAGCTGGCCTGCCTCTTCCTCGACCTGGACAACTTCAAGGTCGTCAACGACTCCCTCGGCCACGCCGCCGGCGACCTGCTGCTGGTGGAGGTGGCCACCCGGCTCACCCGGACCGTCCGCCCCGGCGACCTGGTCGCCCGGTTCGGCGGCGACGAGTTCGTCGTCGTCTGCGAGGGGGTGGACGAGGCCGCCGCGGTGACCCTGGCCCAGCGGATCGGCGAGGCGCTGTCGGCGCCGGTCCGGCTCGGCGGCGTCGACGTCCGGCCGCACGCCAGCGTCGGTGTCACCGTGCAGACCGGCGAGCACGTGGAGGCCGACGAGCTCATCCGCGACTGCGACATCGCCATGTACCAGGCGAAGGCCGGCGGCAAGGGCCGGATCACCGTGCTGGACCAGCAGGGCCGCGCCCAGGCGCGCGACAAGCTGCGTCTGGTGGCCGACCTGCGCGACGCCATCGAGCGCGGCGAGATCGCGCTGCTCTACCAACCGATCTTCAGCGCCGGCGACGGCGCCCCCGTCGCCGTCGAGTCGCTGGCCCGCTGGGAGCACCCGGAACGCGGCCTGATCAGCCCGGTCACGTTCGTGCCGCTGGCCGAGGAGAGCGGGCTGATCTCGCCGCTGGGCCTGCTCGTGCTCGACGAGACCTGCCGGCAGCTCGCCGACTGGGACGCCGAGCTGGGCATGGCCGCGCCGATGCGGGCCAACGTGAACGTCTCCGCCCTGCAGCTCGACGAGAACCTGCCGGTGCACGTCCGCGCGGCGTTGCACCGGCACGGGCTGGAGCCGTGCCGGCTGCAGATCGAGATCACCGAGTCGGCCCTCATGGCCGACCCGACGTTCGCCCGCGAGGTTCTCCAGCAGCTGCGCGACCTCGGCGTCGAGGTGGCCATCGACGACTTCGGCACCGGCTACTCCTCGCTGGCCTACCTGCGCCACCTACCGGTCGACTGCCTCAAGGTCGACCGCTCGTTCGTCGCCGAGCTGGCCGACGGGCACGCCGAGATCGCCTCGGCGGTCATCGCGCTGGCCCACAACCTCAACCTGTGCACGGTCGCCGAGGGCGTGGAGACCGTGGAGCAGGCCGAGGAGCTGGCCCGTCTGGGCGCCACCTTCCTGCAGGGCTTCAGCCTCGGCCGGCCGATGAGCGGCCCGGAGATCACGACCTGGTTCGCCGCCCACCGCGAGACCCTCGAGACCCCGACCGACCCGGAGCTGCCCCGATGACCCCCCTCACCGCCGTGCCCGCGCCGTCGTTCGACATCGAGCGCGTGCTGGCCAGCATCGACACCATGGCCGCGCAGAAGCCGGTCGCCGCGCAGATCGTCTCGGTCGCCAACGCCGACGACACCAGCTCCAAGAAGCTCGCCGCCATCCTGGCCACCGACGTCGCGCTGGCCGGCCGGGTGATGAAGCTGGCCAACTCGGCCTACTTCGGCATGCGCGGGCGGGTGACCTCGCTGCAGTTCGCCGTCACCGTCGTCGGCTTCACCACCGTGCGGACGATGGCGACGGTCGCGCTGACCGACCTGGACGACGAGTCCCGCCTCCCCGAGGACTTCTGGGACCTCACCACCACGATCGCGCTGTCCGCCTCGACCCTCGCGCCGCGCTTCGGCGAGCGGCCGCAGGACGCGCTGTGCATCGGGCTGCTGGCCCAGCTCGGGATGGCGTTGCTGGCCCACAACGACCCCGAGGGGCACGCCGGGCTGCGGGCGGACAACCCCGCGTTCGCCGACCTGCGCGCGGCCGAGGTGCAGCGGTACGGCATCTCCGCGCTGCGGCTGACCGCCGTCGCGCTGGAGCAGTGGGGCTTCCCCCGCGAGATGGTGAGCGTCCTCAACAAGGTCGAGGAGATCACGGCGCCGGAGGGGTCGCTGCTGCGTGCGGCGTTCGAGGTGGCCGGCCGGCTGACGCTCGAGGACTACGAGCCGATCCCGATCAGCCGGCTCACCTGCGGGGTGCTGGGTGAGGAGGCGCTGCCCCCGGTGCTGGAGCGGGTCTGGGTCGAGGCCGAGGAGCTGCGCGCCGCGATGATCGGATAGCTCCCGCCGGGGCTCGCTCCGGGCCAGGATCGCGGGCTATGGACCCGGTGGCGCGGATGCGGGCGATGGTGAACGGCTACCAGGTGTCGCACGCGCTGTCGGTCGCCGCGTGGCTGGGGCTGTCGGACCTGCTCGCCGACGGCCCGCGCACCCCGGCCGAGCTCGCCGAGGCCGCCGGCGTGCACGAGCCGACCCTGTGCCGGCTGCTGCGCGCGCTGAGCACGGTGGGGGTCTACGAGCGGCAGGACGACGGCGGGTACGCCCTGACCGAGCTCGGCGCCACGCTGCGCACCGACGTCCCCGGGTCGGTGGCCGGCTGGGCCCGGCTGGTCGGCCGGGCCTCGTACGCGCAGGCCTGGGCGGCGCTGGCGGACAGCGTGCGGACCGGCGAGAACGCCTTCTCCCTGGTGCACGGGACGTCGGTCTGGGAGTACCGCGCCACCCGTCCCCTGGAGCAGGCGATCTTCGACCGGGCCATGACGTCGCTGGCCGGGCCGGTCGCCGACGCCGTCGCGCGCGCCTACGACTTCGGCCGGTTCGGCACGGTGGTCGACGTGGGCGGCGGACGCGGCCACCAGCTGGCGGCGATCCTCGCCGTGCACCCGGGGGTGCGCGGGGTGCTCTTCGACCAGCCGCAGACGGTCGCGGCCGTGACGTCGGCGGAGCGGATGAGGGCCGTCGGCGGGGACTTCTTCGCCGCCGTGCCCGAGGGCGGTGACGCCTACCTGCTCAAGGCGGTGCTGCACGACTGGCCGGACGAGGAGTGCGTGGCGATCCTGCGCAGCTGTCGGCGGGCCATGGCCCCGGGCGGCGTCGTGCTGATCGTCGAGCAGGTGCTCGACCTCGCCCCGGACCCGGTCCGGACGGCGTTCTCCGACCTGAACATGCTGGTCGCGCCCGGCGGCCAGGAGCGCGAGCTCGCGGAGTACGGCACCCTGCTCAGCGCCGCGGGGTTCTCCCTCGGCCGGGCCGTGCCCACCGGCACGGACGTGTTCGTGATCGAAGCCCTCCCCGCGCAGGAGACCTAGTGGAACTCGAGCTCGTCGAACGGCTGCCCGACTCCGCCACCCCCGAGCGCCCGCCGGTGCTGATGGTGCACGGGCTCGGCCACGGCTCGTGGTGCTGGGAGCACTGGCTCGACGGCGTCGCCGCGGCGGGGTACCCGGCGTACGCGGTCTCGCTGCGGGGGCACGCCGGCAGCTCGGGGAGGCTGGGGACGGCGCGGCTGTCGCACTACGTGGACGACGTCGTGCAGACGGCGCTCGGGCTGCCGCGGCCCGCCGTCCTGGTGGGGCACTCGATGGGCGGGCTGGTTGTGACGCGGGCGCTGTCCCGCTACGCGGCCCGGGCCGGCGTCCTGGTCGCGCCGGTTCCGGCGCAGCCTGCGGTGTACGCGTACCTGCGGCTGCTGCGCCGGCACCCGGGCGACGCGCTCGGGATGCTGGCCGGCCGGAGCCTGCCGATGAGGCCCGAGTACCTGTTCCGCGAGCTGGACGGCGACGAGGCCGCCCGGCACAGCGGGCGCTGCGGCGAGGAGTCACCGCTGGCGCAGTACCAGCTGATCTTCCACAGGCCGGCCCCGAAGCCCCTGGGCGGAGCGCCGGTGCTCGTGCTCGAGTCGCCGGACGACGAGCTGCTGCCCGCGTCGAGCATCCGGGCGACCGCCCGCCGCTACGACGCCGAGCTGGTCGAGTTCCCCGGGATGGGGCACGACCTCATGCTCGACGCCCGCTGGAAGCAGCCCCTCCAGGCCATGCTCGACTTCCTAGCCCGCCTCCCTTGAGGTGGTTTCGCGCGCTTAACCGCGCGCGGTTAAGCGCGCGAAACCACTCTGCTCAGGCGTAGGGGGCGCCGAGCGGGTCGACGGTCGGGTAGCTGTCGACGTCGGCCGCGAGCCGGGACAGCGCCCAGGCGCCGTCGCCGAGCACGTGGTCGATCGCGGTGAGCCGGCTGGTGTAGTGCCCGACCGAGTACTCCGCGGTGACGCCGATGCCGCCGTGCAGCTGGATCGCGTCCTTGCCGATGTGCCGCGACGCCTTGCTGATCTGCAGCCGCACCCGCTCGGCGGCGGTGACGACGTCGCCACCGGCGTCGATGACCAGCGAGCCCCACAGCGCGATGCTGCGGGCCAGCTCCAGCGACACGTACATGTCCGCGGCGCGGAAGGTGAGCGCCTGGAACTTGTTGAGCGTGACGCCGAACTGCTTGCGGGTCTTGAGGTACTCGGTCGTCGTGGTCAGCGCGGTCTGCATCGCGCCCATCGCCTCGTGGGCGTAGGCGATCCGCGCCTCGGCCTGGGCCCGGTCGATCGCCACCGACTGGTCGGCGCCGGCGTCGCCGAGCGGCTCGGCCGGGGTGTTCGCGAACTCGACCTTGGCCGCGCGGCCGCCGTCGTGGGTGCGGTAGCCGGTGCGGGTCAGCCCGTCGGCGTCGCCACGGACGACGAACAGCCGCGTGCCGCCGCCGGCGACCGCGCTCACGATCAGCACGTCCGCGCGGGCACCGCCCAGCACGGGCTCCTTGACGCCGGTGAGCCGCCACGTGCCGCCGTCCTCGGTCGCCTTGACCCCGGAGGCGGTCGGCGTCCAGCGGGTGCCGGGCTCGGCGTGCGCGAACGCGGGGATGAGCGAGCCCTCGGCCAGCCCGCCGATCAGCCCCTCCCGCTGGGCGGCGGTGCCCTCGGCCTGGATCAGCCCGCCGGTCAGGACGACGGCCTCGACGAAGGGCTCGGGCGCGATCACGCGGCCGATCTCCTCAGCCACGATCGCGACCTCGACCGGGCCGGCGCCCATGCCGCCGGACTCCTCGGGGAAGGGCAGGCCGAGCAGCCCCATCTCGGCCAGCCGCGCCCAGGTCTTCTCGTCGAACCCGGGGTCGGCCGCGGTGACCCGGCGGCGCTGCTCGCTGTCGCCGTACGCGCGGGCGAGCAGCCCGCTCACCGCCTCGCGGAGGGCCTTCTGCTCGTCGTCGTAGGTGAAGTCCACGGTGAGATCACAACCCCAGGATCGTGCCGGCGATGATGGTGCGCTGAACCTCGTTCGAGCCGCCGTAGATGGTGACCTTGCGGTAGTTCAGGTACTCCGGGGTGGCCGCCCGCGCCCACTCGGGGACGTCGGAGCCGCCGTCGGCGTAGGAGGCCAGCGAGAGCGGCCCGGCCAGGTCGACCAGCAGCTCGGTGGCGGCCTGCTGCAGCTCGGAGCCGCGGAGCTTGAGCACCGAGGAGGCCGGGTCGGGCCGGCCGCCGGAGGAGTTCGCGACCACGCGCAGCGCGGTCAGCTCGAGGGCCAGCAGCTCGTTCTCGATCTCGGCGATCCGGGCGGTGAAGCCCGGGTCCTCCGACAGCGGGGTGCCGTTGGACACGATGGTGCGGGCGTGCTCCTTGGCGTCGGCCAGCAGCCGCTTGGTGTGGCCGACCCGGGCGATGCCGACCCGCTCGTTGCCGAGCAGGAACTTGGCGATCGTCCAGCCGGAGTTCTCCTCGCCGACCAGGTTCTCGGCGGGCACCCGGACGTCCTCGAAGAAGACCTCGTTGACCTCGTGGGTGCCGTCGAGCAGCTCGATCGGGCGGATGGTGACGCCCGGGGTGTCCATCGGGAACAGCAGCATCGAGATGCCGCGCTGCCGCTTCTCGGCCGTCGGGTCGGTGCGGACCAGGCAGAAGATCCAGTCGGCGTGCTGCCCCAGCGTCGTCCACGTCTTCTGGCCGTTGACGATGTACTCGTCGCCCTCGCGGACGGCGGTGGTGCGCAGCGAGGCCAGGTCGGAGCCGGCGTCGGGCTCGGAGAAGCCCTGGCACCACCAGATGTCGAGGTTCGCCGTCTTCGGGAGGAACTCCTCCTTCTGCTCCTGCGAGCCGAACTGGGCGAGCACCGGGCCGATCATGCTGGTGTTGAACGCCAGCGGCTCGGGCACGGCGGCGAGCTGCATCTCCTCGCGCCAGATGTGCCGCTGCAGCGGCGTCCAGTCCTTGCCGCCCCACTCGACCGGCCAGTGCGGGACGGCGAGGCCGGCGGCGTTGAGGATCCGCTGGGTCTCGACGTACTGGTCCTTGGTCAGGTGGCGGTGGTTGGCGACGGTGTCGCGGATCGACTGCGGCACCTGGGTGGTGAAGAAGGTGCGCATCTCCTCCCGGAAGGCCTCGTCCTCCGGGGACAGCTGCAACCGCATCGGACCTCTACTCCCTGACGGCGCCTTCGCCGTCGTACGCGTGGCTTCCCCGACGATCCCACATCGGCTACTGCCCGGTAACCGCGGCTTCCGCGACCGCTGCGGGAGCCGGCGCGGGGTGGCGCAGCAGCACCGCGGTGAGCACCGCCGTGACCAGCGCGACCCCGCAGGCCACGAGCCCGAGAACCGTGTACCCGCTGCTGGCCGGGACGCCGCCGGACCCGGGCGTGGCGGCCTCCAGCAGCGTGGCCGTCAGGGCACTGCCGGAGGCGAAGCCGACGTAGCGCAGCACCTGGTTCAGGCCCATCGCGCTGCCGGTCTCGCTCGGCGGCACCGCCCGGGCGATCAGGCCGGGGAAGGCGGAGAACGCCCCGCCGACGCCGAACCCGCACACCCCCATGAGCACGAACAGCTCCCACAGCTGGGTGCGGGCGGTGGCGAACAGCAGGGCAGCGGCGGCGACGATCAGTGCGCTGGCCGGCAGGACGACGGCGCCGCGCCCGCGGACCACCAGGCCGCGGACGACGCGCCCGGCGAGCAGGCTGCCCACGGAGAACGGCAGCAGGATCAGCCCGGAGAGCACCACGCTCGCGCCGAAGCCGTACCCGGACGACTCCGGCGTCTGCGCGAGGAACGTGACGCCGGTGATCAGCAGGTAGTTGGCCAGGCCGGTCAGCATCGAGGCGGCGTGCGCGACGGAGGCGGTCCGGCCGCGGGCGAGGTGGAGGTCCACCAACGGCGCCGGACGGCGCAGCTCCCAGAACACCCAGGCGACGAGCGAGACGACGGCGACGGCGACCAGTGCGAGCAGCCACGGGGACGCCCACCCGTGCGCCTCGCCCTCGCTGATGAACAGCAGCAGGCAGGCCAGCCCCACGCCGAGCAGCAGCCCGCCGACCACGTCGAGCCGCGTCGCCGGGCGGGACGGGGACGGCGGGAAGACGACGAGCGCCGTGACCAGGGCGATCGCGGTGAACGCCGCGCCGAACCAGAACGCCGCGTGCACCCCGCCGAGCTCGGCGATCGCGCCGGTGATCGGGTAGCCGAGCCCGATCCCGGCCGCCGTGGTGAGCGACAGCGCCGCCGCGGTCGAGCGGCCCCGCTCGCCGGCGAGCACGTCGCGGGCGGTCGCGATCGCCACCGGGGTGAGGCCCAGCCCGAAGCCCTGCAGTCCGCGGCCGGCGATGATCCAGCCGAGGCCGAGGGGGAGCGCGGCGAGGACGCCGCCGAGGACGACGAGGGCCAGGACGGCGAGCACCACGGGACGGCGGTGCGGGCCGTCGCCGAGCCGGCCGACGACCGGGGTCGCGACGGCGCCGACGAGCAGCGTGATCGTGAGGGTCCACTGCGCCGAGGCGGGGGAGGCGCCGGTGTCGGCCGCGATCGCCGGGACCAGCGGGGCGCCGAGACTGCTGATGACGGCGACGCACGTGCCGATGAAGATCAGCGCGGGGACGAGGGCGCGCGGCGCGGGAGTCGACACGTCCTGCCACGCTAACCGCGTGGAGCAGCAGGGGCTGGTGGTGATCACCGGCGCGGCGGGTGCGCTTGGTCACGCGGTCGTGGCGGAGTTCCGCGGCGCCGGCCGGGAGGTCGTCGCGCTGGATCGCGCGGGGGAGCGCCTCGAGCGGCTGGGCGGCGAACCGGGAGTGCACGCCGTCGCGGCCGACCTGGCCGTTCGCGACTCGGTGTCGCAGGCCTGGCGGGCGATCGACGAGATCGGCACCGTGTCGGCGCTCGTCACGCTGGCCGGTGGGTTCCGGCCGTCGTCCCTCGCCGACCTGACCGAGGAGATCTGGGACGCGATGTGGAGCTCCAACGTGGCGTCGGTGCTCTGGTCGGCCCAGCAGGCGGCGGCGCGCATGGGGGACGGCGGGGCGATCGTCACCGTCGGCTCGAAGACCGCCGTCACCGGGGCGGCGCCGGTCGCGCACGCGACGAGCAAGGCCGCCGTCGTCCGGCTCACCGAGCTGCTCGCCGAGGAGCTGCGCCCGCAGGGCATCCGGGTCAACTGCGTGCTGCCGTCGGTGATCGACACCCCGGCCAACCGCGAGTGGATGCCGCCCGACCTAGCCGCCCGCGCCGTGGCGCCGGCCGCGATCGCCCGCGTGATCGCGTTCCTCGCCGGCCCCGACTCCGCCCCGACCAGCGGCGCCCGCATCCCCGTCTACGGCGACGCCTGAGTCTCTAGAAGTGCCACTCCCAGCCGCCCTGAGTGAGGTAGAGCGGCTGGTACTGCACGATCCCGGTCGTCTCGGGGACGTCGAGGACGAGCGTGCCGACGTACTGCTGGCCGCTGCCGAGCGGACCGCTGGGCAGCTGCTCGGCGTCCGGCGCGCAGGTGAACGCCGGGAAGGTGTCGACGTTGCTGACCGTGACCCCGTCGCCGCCGATGAACGAGAAGTCGGTGGCGTTGATGTCGACGAAGGAGTCGGCCGGCAGGTTCGGCGCCGTCGTGATGTGCATCGAGAGCCCGACGAAGTGGCCGTTCTCCGGCGGCTGCGGATAGTCGCCGGAGCAGGGGTAGTCGACCTGGATCGCGTCGACGGTGAAGGTCATGAGGTCCGAGCCGTCCGTGCCGGTGACGCCGGCCTCTTCGCCGATCTGCTTCTCGATGTTGCCGCGCGCGTTGCCCCCCGGAGCGGCCGGTGCGGACGACGAGGACGACGGGGGGTCGGTCGAGGGCGCCACCGCCTCGCCGGGGCCGATCGCCGGGTCCGCGGTGGCCTGCCCGCGCACGGTCGTGGCGCAGCCGCTCGCCAGCAGGACGCCGAGCGCCACCGCGCACGTCCCCAGGGCTCTCCTGCCGTTCACCTGCGTCGACCTCCCCGTTGTCGCCCGCCGCCGATTCGATCACGCCCGCTCGGGGGACGCCGGACCGCGTTGCTAGCGTGCGAGCCGTGCTGCCGCCGTCCGGCCCGCTGGCCGGTATCCGCGTCGTCGAACTGTCCGGGCTGGGGCCCGGGCCGTACGCCTGCATGCTGCTGGCCGAGCTCGGCGCCGACGTCGTCCGCGTGGACCGGCCCGGTGGGGGAGCGAAGCTCTTCCCGCCGGAGAAGGAGGCACTGCACCGCAGCCGCCCGTGCGCCGCGGTCGATCTCAAGAACCCCGACGGGCGAGAGACCGTGCTGCGCATGGTCGAGCGGGCCGACGTCCTCGTCGAAGGGCTGCGGCCCGGCGTCACCGAGCGGCTCGGCCTCGGGCCCGACGACTGCCTCGCCCGCAACCCGCGGCTGGTCTACGCGCGGATGACCGGCTGGGGGCAGACCGGCCCGCTGGCCGACCGGGCCGGGCACGACATCAACTACCTCGGTCTGACCGGCGCGCTGCACGCCATCGGCCCGAAGGAGAAGCCGGTCCCGCCGCTGAACATCGGCGCCGACTTCGGCGGCGGCTCGATGTTCCTCGTCGTCGGGGTGCTCGCCGCGCTGCTCGAGCGCGCGACCAGCGGCCGCGGCCAGGTCGTCGACGCGGCCATGGTGGACGGCGCCAGCTCCCTGATCACGATGGTGCACGGGATGCTCGGCGGCGGCCTGTGGCGCGACCGGCGGGCCAGCAACCTGCTCGACGGGGGCGCCCCGTTCTACGACACCTACGCCTGCGCCGACGGCGGGTTCATGGCGGTCGGCGCGCTGGAGCCGCAGTTCTACGCGCAGTTCGTCGCCGGCCTCGGCGTCGACCTGCCCGGCGGCCAGCACGACGTGCAGCGGTGGCCGGAGCACCGGCGGCTGATCGCCGAGGCGTTCGCCTCGCGCACCCGGGACGAGTGGACGGCGGTGTTCGAGGGGACCGACGCCTGCGTCACGCCGGTGCTGGGCCTCACCGAGGCGCCGCGGCACCCGCACCTGGCGGCGCGGGGGACGTACGTGGAGACACCGACCGGCTTCCAGCCGGCACCGGCGCCGCGCTTCTCCCGCACCCCCGCCGAGGTGCGCGGCACACCCAGGGGGCCCGGGCAGGACACGGTCGCCACGCTGAGCGCGTGGGGGTTCGCGGACGACGAGGTCGACGCACTGCTGGCCAGCGGGGCCGTGGTGCAGAGCGAGGAGGCTCAGTGAACGACGTGGTGCTGGTCGAGCAGCGGGACGGCGTGCAGGTCATCACGATCAACCGGCCCGAGGCGAAGAACGCCCTCGACAAGGCCGTCGCCGAGGCGGTCGCGGCGGCCGTCGACGAGCTGGACGCCTCCGACGAGCTGCGCGTCGGCGTGCTCACCGGCGCCGGCGGTACGTTCTCCGCGGGCATGGACCTCAAGGCGTTCCTGCGCGGGGAGACCCCGGCGATCGAGGGCCGCGGCCTGTGCGGCATCACGCAGACGCCGCCGCGCAAGCCGCTCATCGGCGCGGTCGAGGGGTGGGCGCTGGCCGGTGGCTTCGAGCTGCTGCTCGCCTGCGACCTCGTCGTCGCCGCCGAGACCGCGAAGTTCGGCGTCCCGGAGGTCAAGCGGTCGCTGGTCGCGGCCGGGGGAGCGGCGCTGCTGCTGCCCAAGCGCGTGCCCTACGCGCTGGCGCTGGAGATGCTGCTCACCGGCGAGGCGCTGAGCGCGCCGCGGGCGGCCGAGATCGGGCTGGTCAACCGGCTGACCGACGAGGGCGCCGCCCTCGACGGCGCCCTCGACCTGGCCGCCACGATCGCCGCGAACGGCCCGCTGGCGGTGGCCGCGACCAAGCAGATCGCCCGCGGCACCGTCGACTGGTCCTGGGAGGAGAGCTGGCGCCGGCAGGCGGAGCTCACCGGCCCCGTGTTCGCCAGCGAGGACGCCGTCGAGGGGTCGACGGCGTTCGCCGAGAAGCGGGCGCCGGTGTGGAAGGGCCGCTGAGCACGTCGTCGTTGCTCGACGTCCTGGACCTGGAGGAGATCGACCGCGACCTGTACCGCAGCCGGCTGGTCTTCGCCGACCCCTACCCGCTCTACGGCGGGCAGGTGGCGGCGCAGGCGCTGTTCGCGGCCGGCCGCACGGTGCCGGAGGACAGGCTGCCGCACTCGCTGCACGGGTACTTCCTGCGCAGCGGGGACGCCGCCCGGCCCGCCGTCTTCCGGGTGGACCGCGACCGCGACGGCGGCTCGTTCTCGGCCCGGCGGGTGGTCGCGCTGCAGGGCGGCGAGGTCATCTTCAACATGTCGGTGTCGTTCGCCGCGGAGGGCACCGGGCCGGACGTCGCGGTCGACCCCGCGCCGGACGCCGAGCCGCCGGACGGGCTGCCCTCGCACCAGCTGCCGCGGCTGTTCTCCTTCGAGGGACGCCGTCCGTCCCAGCCCTATCCCGGCGCGCACTGGCCGACCCGGTTCTGGGCGCGCAGCACCACGCCGCTGCCGGACGACCCGCTGGTGCACGCCTGCGCGCTGACCTACCTGTCCGACATCGGCACGGGTCTGTCCGCGCTGCCGCACGACGAGGCGAGCCCCGGCCCGTCGCTGGACCACGCGCTGTGGTTCCACCGCCCGGCGCGGCTGGACGAGTGGGTGCTCATGGACCTCGTGCCGCGGACCGTGGCGGCCGGGCGCGGCTGGTACACCGGCACGCTGCACACCGCCGACGGCGTCCTGGCCGCGAGCTTCGTGCAGGAGACGCTGTTCCGGACCGGACCCAACCCGTTCCGCCGGCCACGCGCCTCCGAGGAGCCGCTGTCCTGAGTTCGGGAAGTGCACCTACAGTGCGATGCAGAGTTGGTGGCAGACCACACGCCGTCGAAGGGGACTGGACATGCGGGACGCAGTGATCGTGGAGGCCGTGCGCACGCCGACCGGCAAGCGCAACGGCGGGCTGTCGGGGGTGCACCCGGCCGACCTGTCGGCCCACGTGCTCAAGGCGCTGGTGGAGCGGGCGGGCGTGGACCCGGCCGCGGTGGACGACGTCATCTGGGGCTGCGTGTCGCAGGTGGGGGAGCAGACCTTCGACATCGCGCGCACCGCGGTGCTCACCGCCGGGTGGCCGGAGACGGCGACCGGCGTGACCGTCGACCGGCAGTGCGGGTCCTCGCAGCAGTCGGTGCACTTCGCCGCGGCCGGGCTGATCGCCGGGCAGTACGACCTCGTCGTCGCCGGTGGTGTGGAGTCGATGTCCCGGGTGCCGATGGGCACGGCGACGTCGGTCGGCGGCAACCCGCTGCCGGCGCCGTTCATGGACCGCTACGGCGTCTTCCCGAACCAGGGCATCGGCGCGGAGATGATCGCCGAGCAGTGGGGCTTCTCGCGCCAGCAGGTGGACGAGTTCTCGGTGCACTCGCACGAGAAGGCTGCTGCGGCGCGCGACGAGGGGCGCTTCGACGCGCAGATCGCGCCGGTGACCACCGACGCCGGGGTGGTGGCCCACGACGAGGGCATCCGTGAGTCGACCGTCGAGAAGCTCGGCACGCTGAAGTCGGCGTTCAAGGAGGACGGCGTCATCACCGCGGGCAACTCGTCGCAGATCTCCGACGGCTCGGCGGCGCTGCTGATGACGACGTCGGAGAAGGCGCGCGAGCTCGGGCTGAACCCGATCGCCCGCGTGCACACCGCCGTCCTGGCTGGCGCCGACCCGGTGATCATGCTGACCGCGCCGATCCCGGCGACCCAGAAGGCGCTGGCGAAGTCGGGCCTGTCGATCGACCAGATCGGCGCGTTCGAGGTCAACGAGGCCTTCGCCCCGGTGCCGCTGGCCTGGCTGGCCGACCTCGGCGCCGACGCCAAGGCGCTCAACCCCAACGGCGGCGCGATCGCGCTCGGCCACCCGCTCGGCGGCTCGGGTGCGCGGCTGATGACCACGCTCGTGCACCACATGCGCGACAACGGCATCCGCTACGGGCTGCAGACGATGTGCGAGGGCGGCGGCCAGGCCAACGCCACCATCCTCGAGCTGCTGTAGGCGGGTACTCCTCGACGAACCGGCCGGCGTGCTTTCCGCATGCCGGCCGGTTCGCGTCTGCGCGGCCTAAAGGGAAGCGGCCGGCGTCCGAACGGAAACCACCACGACGGCAACGGCGAGGGCCACCAGCAGCAGCAAGAGCAGCAGCGGGGCAAGCAGCGCGAACAGCGCCAGCCCGACGATCAGCAGGATCTTCACGGGCGTGCTCAGTCCGGCAACCCAGGCCTTGATCGCCGCGACCACAGGATTGCGGCCGGCCAGGACGGCTTGCACGGCGGCCAACGCGGCCCGCGCCGCCCCGCCACCGTGGCCTGCGCGGTCGCCCACTGCCGAAGCAAGCCGCGATGACAACCGACGCACCATGCGCCGGACTGCCTGCAGCGGACCAGCGAGAAGCCCGCGCAGCGCCGCACGGGCGCGGTGCAGCGTCGCCGAGACGATGTCGCGGGTCTCGTGAGGCGGCCGGGCTGTGCGCGTGCTGCCGTCGGCGCCGCCGGCCGGGTGATCCTCGGTGCTCTCCGGGCGCGGTGGGCGCTCGCTGGGTGGCTGCGCCCCGCGGGTACCGCGGTCGACATGTCGTTCGGTGACCGTGCGGGTGTCCCGACTGCGCTGGGGGTCACGGGGGACCTGCTCAGCCCGAGCCGCGCCCGCGGCCGGCCGCGTGGCTGCGTCGGTGCCGGTCTGTGCCGGACGGGCGGAGATGCGCCGGGAATCCGCGGCCCGCGGTGCCGCTCGTCGCCCCTGCGCCGCCCGACGCCCCTGAGCCGCCAGACGTCCTTGAGCCATGTTGGCGACGCCTCCCCATCCCGAAGCCCGAAGTTGGCCCCTCGCTGAGTTCGCGAAATACCACTGACGGCTGCACGTCAACCTTTCCGGTGCTCGCCGGGCGTGGCGTCTTTGTCCCGTTTGGAGCCGCGTTCCCCCGGCCGGACCAGCTTCAACCAGGAGGGGAACCCTTCAGCGGCGGATCGGCCGGGTGCCCTCAAGCGGCCCATTTAGGGACAGTAGGGCGAGTCCTCCCCACCCTCGACCCGCCAGGGGTTCCAGAGCAGGGGCGCGCCAAGCAGACGCCCAGAGTCAGCGGCGAGGGCCTGCCGCACCGGTCCGTAAGGCCCTTCCCCGGCGCAATCGGCGACTCCTAGCGTCGGTTCATGACTCGGAAGCCACTGCGGTGCTGGGTCGGGTTTCACTCCTACGTCCAGCGGCACCCAGACGGAGAGGAGGCCCCGGCGCCGGACGAGAAGATCTGCCGTCGGTGCGGGAGGCGCACCGGCGCCCCGTTCAACAAGGCTCCGTGGGTGGCCGGGTGACGTTCTCGACGCGGGGGTGCGCTGACTGGTGAGGACGGCGCCCATGAGACATGCCGTGAGGGGGCGACGCTGTCGAGGCGGCTCAGAAGGGCGTCGGGTCGGTGGTGGCGGTGATGCCCGACGGTGTGGTGACGACGAGGGTGCCGTCGGCGGTCATGGCGTGGGTGAACCCGGGGGCCTGGTGCTTGCCGCGGTGGTCGCCGGTGCAGAACCCGGCCAGGTTGATGGCGTCTGTCGGGCCCTCGGGCCAGCGCACGAAGTGATCGAGCTCGCCCTTGGAGACGGGCAGCCGGCAGCCGGGGAAGCGGCAGCGCCGGTCGCGGCGGCGCAGGAACCGGTCCAGCTCGGCGCCGGGCCGGTAGCCGCCGGTCGGCGGCGGCGCGCCCAGGGCGCGCCCGTCGCGTACGGCCCGGCCCAGCGCGGGCAGGTCGGTGAGGGAGACCAGGGCGCCGGTGAGGGCGTCGACCAGCGCGAGGCGGGGACGCTCGGCCAGCCCGCCGCCGGCGGTGCGCCGCAGCAGGTCGGTCAGCGCCGTCCGGTCGGCGATCGTGGCCGCGCGCAGCGCGGTCATCGCATCCTCGGCGGCGTCGACGCGGCCGCCGCTGCCGGTCCGCCAGGCCTGCTCGTCTTCGGCGTCGGACCACACCGCCTGCCGCACCTGCCCCCCGGCGCGGGCCAGGGCGCACTCGGCCTGCTCCTGCGCGGCCCGCGCCTCCTCCAGCGCCCGCTCCGCACTCGCCCACCAGCCACCACCCGGCGGTGGATCGGTCGGGGATGGTTCGGTCGGTGCTGGTTCGGGGTGATCGTCCGGGTCGGGGTCGGGATGCAGCCCGGCGGCGTACTCGCGCCACCAGCGGTCCTGCGCCGCGGCCAGCTCCCGATCCAGCTCGAGTTCGATCTCGCCGCTGGCCAGCCGGGCTTCCACCGAGGCGAGCCACACGTCATCGGGCATCGGATCGGGATCGTCGTCCTCCGCCTGGCACTGACGCTCCCAGTCGGCGAAGTCTTCGCTGTCGGGCGCGGTGCCGACCGGCTCGGGAGGCACTCGCTCGGCGTCCTCCTCGGCGATGCGCCGCAGCTCGGCCAGGGCTCCGTCGCCGAGGCCGGCGCCGGTCAGCGCGTTGAGCAGCTGCCGGGCGGTCTCGGCGGACACGATCCGGCCGTTGAGCTCCGCGGGCTGATCGCCGCCCAGTGCGGTCTGCACCGAAGCGACCAGGGTCAGCACCACCTGCACCGGCGGCAGCCCGGACTCGCCGGGGCGCAGCACCAGGTCCAGCAGCACGTCCAGCAGCTTCTGCTCGCGGGTGCGGGTGTCGGAGGGGTCCTTCGGCAGCGCGTCGACACACGCCGACAGCGCGGCGTGCAGCGCCTCGATCTCCGGCACCGTCCCGACCACACCCAGGCCGGCCAGGCCCACCCCGCGCTCGCCCTCCAGCCGCACGCCACGCTTCGCCAGCGCCCTGATCGCCTCCTGCGCCCGATCCCGGGCGTTGCGCCGGGCCAGCTCGCGCAGCACCTTCTCCGCCAACTGCCCCGGGGTGGTGATCGTGCCCTTCGCCGCCCGGCCGGCGACCCAGTCCAGCAGCACACCCTCGACCTCCGCGCGCAGCACCGGGTCGGCCAGCGGCGCCACGTGCTCCTCCAGGCACCACAGATGCCCGACCGTGAGCAGCCCGGCCTCGGTCGCGGCCAGCGCGGCCGGCAGCCGGGCCAGCATCAGCGCCTGGCCCAGCAGATCCTCGGCCCTGCGCCGCGAGCAGCTCAGCCCGATCGAGAGCTCCGGCGCGGCCCACTCCGACACCGGCTGGAGCAGCTCCGGGCGCGCCGCCCACCGCTCCGGGCTCATCGCCCCGGGCTCGCCCTGCGCCCGATCGGCCGATGCCGGGCGCTCCGCGGCGAACGCCGCGAGCGCCCGGCATCGGGCCACGAACGCCGCACCCATCGCCCGATCCGCCACCTGCGCCGCCCCCAGCGCACCGCGCCCCAGGGCAGTCTGCGGCCCGAAGGCCAGCGGGTCGGAAGGGATGGTCACGCCCTCGATCATACGTTCGAAAGCGGCGGAGCACAATACGAATCCGCAGCTCAGCGGCCTGTGGACAACAGCAGAGAACTGTCAGACGCACCCAGTAGATGCCGTCAGGCTGCTCGGGGGTGCTCTTCGTCGGAGGGGTGCTCCGACGAGGCGTCGGGCGCGTGTTCGCCGGTCCGGGCGAGCAGGACGACGCCGACCGCCGCAACGGCCGCGGCCGGCAGCCAGACCACCGCGTGCCCGTGCTCGAGGCGCTCGCCGAGCAGCAGGTGCGCGGCGGGGATCGCGGCGACCGGGTCGAGCAGGATCAGCGCCGGCAGCGACCAGGCCAGCGAGCCGCGCGCGTACGCCTGCTGACCGCCGACCTGCGCCACGATGGCCACCACCAGGGCGCCCCACACCGCGATGCCGGCCAGGGCATGCACCCACCCGCCCTCGCGGAGCGAGGTCAGCCCGACGGAGATGAGCACGGCCCCGATGCCGGCGGCGATCCCGGCGGCGCTGCCGCAGGCCAGCGCGCCGTGCGCCCCGCGCTTGAACAGCGTGGCCACGGCGACGAGCACGACGGAGACCGCGACCGCGGTGATGACCGCGAGCGTGGACGGTTGGTGCGTGTGCACCCCGCTGGCCGGTTTGGCGGCGACGAGGAAGACGGCGAGGCCGCCGGTGGTCAGCGCGGCGCCGATCAGCTCCAGCCGGAGCGGGACCTGGCGGTTGCGGACCGCCCGGATCGCCAGGGCGACGACCAGCGCCACGGCCAGGACCGGCTGGACCACGGCGACCGGCGCGAGACCCAGGGCGACCACCTGCATGCCGGTGCCGGCCGCGGTGGACAGCTGGCCCACGACCCAGCGCGGCCGCCGGAGCAGCTGCCCCATCCGCAGGGTGCCGCCGACCGTGCTCTTCTCCGCGGCCTCGTGCTGCAGGACGGCGCCTACGGCGAACAGCACCGCCGCCAGCGCCGCGACCGCCGTCCCCAGGCCGTAGCCGGCCGCCGTCGTCCCCGCCTCTGCCTCAGCGAGCATGCGAAGAGCATTCCCCGTCCTGGCGGCCCTCACCCGCACGGGGGCTCGACGACGGCACATGCACCGGGTCGGCGGGCCGCTGGCGTACGGTCAGCGCGAATGGGTGGGAGATGATCACCCACCGGCCGAATCGCGGGAGACGTCGTGGTTGATGCCGGTGCCTCCGCGCCGGTGGATCCGGAGCTGCTCGGGGAGGCGCTGGACGCCGTCCCCGAGGGTGTCGCCGTGTTCGACGCGGACTGGACCATCGTCTACGTCAACCGCTCCGCCGCCGGCATCCTGCAGCGCGACCGCACGCAGCTGCTCGGCCGCAACATCTGGATCGCCCTGCCCGAGCTCGGCGGCACGATCCTGCACAGCTTCCTGCTGCACGCCCGGAGCGTCGGCTCGCAGGTCAGCTGGCACGGCTACTACGCGCCGGCCGCGCGCTGGCTGAACGCCACCGCCGTCCGCCGGGGCGACCGGCTGCACGTCAGCTTCCGCGAGGCCAGCGACCACGGGCGCGAGGACGCCGCCCTCCTCGCGGGTCCGGACGACGACGACGCGGCCGACGCCGACCGCGAGCGGCTGCGCTTCCTCGCCGAGGTCAGCGAGGCGATGATCTCGAGCTCGCTGGACGTCGACGACGCGCTGCAGAAGCTGATGGACCTCGTCGTCCCGCGGCTCGGCGACTGGGCCATCGTGGCCCTGCTCGGCGACGACCGCCGGCCGACCCAGAGCGCCCGGGCGCACAGCGATCCCGCCCGGATCCCCGACATGGACGCCTACCTGGACCGGCCCGACCAGGGTGACGGTGACCAGGACAGCCCGATGGCCGCCGCGTTCTACACCGGCGAGCCGATCGCGATGCACCCGATCCCGTCAGAGCTGGTCGACTACCAGTTGACCAGCGACGAGGTGCGCGCCGCCTGGCGACGCCTCGACACCGACTCGTTCGTCATCGTGCCGCTGCGGGCTCGCGGCGAGACGTTCGGCGGCCTGGTGCTGCTCAACACCAGTGCACGGGGTCCGCACAGCGAGATGGAGATCGCCACCGCTGTGGAGGTCGCCCGCCGCGCGGGGTTGGCGCTGGACAACGCGCGGCTCTACGGCCAGCAGCTCAAGGTGGCCGAGACCTTGCAGCGCAGCCTGCTCACCCCGCCGCCGCAGCCGGACGACCTGGAGATCGCCGTCCGCTACCAGCCGGCGGCGATCAACATGCACGTCGGCGGCGACTGGTACGACGCCTTCCAGCAGCCCGACGGCGCCACGCTGCTGGTCATCGGCGACGTCGTCGGGCACAACGTCGACGCGGCCGCCGCGATGGGCCAGATCCGCTCGATCGTGCGCGGCATCGCCTTCGACCGCCAGGACGAACCGGCCGCGGTCCTCGGCCGGGTCGACGAGGTGATGGACGGGCTGCGGATCGGCACCATGGCCACCGCGCTGATCGCCCGCATCGAGCAGACGCCCGAGGAGCGCGAGCAGAGCGTGCGCCGGCTGCGCTGGTCGTCGGCCGGCCACCTGCCCCCGCTGGTCCGGCACGCCGACGGGACGATCGACGTCCTCTCCGCCCGCCCCGAACCGCTGCTCGGCGCCGACATCGCCCAGAACCGGACCGACCACGTGCACCGGCTGCTGCCGGAGGACACCGTGCTCTTCTACACCGACGGGCTGGTCGAGCAGGGCCGCACCACGATCGACGCCGGGCTCGAGCGGCTGATGGGCGCCGTCCGCGACCTGGGGGAGCTCGGCCCCGACGCGCTCTGCGACGCGCTGCTCGACCGGATCGTGGCCCGGCGCAGCGAGGACGACGTCGCGATCGTCGCCGTCCGCTGCCACCGGCAGAGCTGAAGTATCTTGCGACCCGGGCAGGTTCCCGGGAGGTCTGACATGGACGAGCGACGTCCGGATCTGCGGGTGTCGGACCGCGACCGGCAGGCCGCCGCCGAGCGACTGCGCCTCGCGATGGGCGAAGGACGGCTCGACGTCGTCGAGTACGACGACCGGCTGGCTAAGGCCTACGCCGCCGTCACGTACGCCGACCTCGAGCCGCTGTTCATCGACCTGCCGCCGGCGAGCGCGATGGCGCTGCCCGAGCTGCGCCCGAGACCGACCGCGCCGCCCGCGCCGCGCCCGGCGCCGTCGGTCGCCCGGGTGCCGACCGCGCTCAAGGTGCTGTGGACCGTCTGGGGCGCGGTGGTCGCGATCAACCTGACCGTCTGGCTGATCGTCAGCGTCACGACCGGGCTCACGTACTTCTGGCCGATGTGGCTGGCCGTGCCCGGGGCGGCACTGTTCGCCGTCTCCGCCGGCGTGGTCGGGATGCGCGGCGAGCGCCGTTGAGGGTCAGTCGGCCGAGGACGACGCCGCGGCGGCGTAGAGGTCGGCCATCGCCTGGCGCAGCTTGTACTTGAGCACCTTGCCGCCCACGGTCTCGGGCAGCGCGTCGGCGAAGACGACGGCCTTCGGCGTCTCGAAGCCGGCCAACCGGGCGCGCGCCCAGTCGACCAGCTCGTCCTCGGTGACCGTCGCGTCCGGCGTCCGGACGACGACCGCCGTCACCGCCTCGCCCCAGCGGTCATGGGCCAGCCCGATGACGGCGGCCTTCGCCACCTGCGGGTGCTCGTGCAGCATCGCCTCGACCCGGATGCTCGAGACGTTCTCGCCACCGCTCTTGATGATGTCCTTGTAGCGGTCGACCATGATCCGCAGGCCCTCGTCGTCGACCACGCAGCTGTCGCCGGAGTGGAACCAGCCGTGGCGGAAGGCCTCCTCGGTGGCCGGTAGGTCGCGGTAGTAGCCCGAGGCGACGGCGGGGGAGCGGTACACGGCCTCGCCGGGAGTGCCGGGCTTGTCCAGCAGCGACGAGCCGTCGAAGTCCATGATCGTCGAGGCCAGCAGCGGGTTCGGGATGCCGACGTAGTTGACGCTGGACCCGGCCTTGACGTACTTCTCCCGCTCCCGGTCGGGCCAGAAGCGGTGGCAGCTGATCGCCTCGGTCTGCCCGAAGATGCCCACGAGCAGGAAGTCCTCGCCGCACTGCTCCTTGAGCGTGGCCAGCACACCGGGCTCGACCGCGCCCCAGCCGTAGACCAGCACCTTCAGCGCGCAGTCCGGCTCGCCGGCGTCCAGCGCCGCGGCGAACGCCTTGACCAGCTGCGGGGAGCCGCCCCACAGCGCGGTGACCTGCTCGCGGCGCACCGCCGCGGCCATCTCGCCCGGCACCGGCCGGCGGCCGATCAGCAGCCGGCCGCCGGCCAGGAACGCCGGCAGCGACAGCGCCTGGTCGGCCACGTGGTAGATCACCGGCAGGAACGAGCAGAGCACCAGGTCGGCCTCGACCGGCACGCCGCGGGTCAGCGACAGCGCGAACGCGTACGCGCCCATGTGCGCGTAGGTGTGCGAGAGCATCACGCCCTTCGGCAGCGCCGTCGTCCCCGAGGTGAACAGCAGCTCCCAGATGTCGTCGCCGTGGACGACGGTGTCCGGCTCCTCGGGCGAGGCGCCGGCGAGGAACTCGGGGAAGGCGACGGTGCCGGCGACCGGCCCGCCGCCGATGCCGATGGTCACGTCGGGGGAGAGGCCGGCGGCGTCGAACGCCGGCTGCACGGCCGGCCACAGCTCGGCGTCGACGACGGCGAAGCGCGGCTCGGCCAGCGCGAGGAGCTGCGCGATCACGTCGGGGGCGAGCGAGGGGTTGAGCGGGACGTTGACCATGCCGGCCTTGGCCACGCCGAGCTTGGTCAGGTACGCCTCGACCGAGTTCTCGCAGAGCAGGAGCACCCGGTCGCCGCGGGTCAGGCCGCGGGCGAGCAGACCCTGCGCCACCCGGTTCACGACCTCGTTCGCCTCGCGGTAGGTCAGCCGCTCGAACTCGGGGGTGGCGAAGGCGCCCGCCCAGCCGGTGATGGCCACCCGGTCCGGCCGACTCCAGGTCACCCGCTCCAGGACGTCGCCGACGCAGGTCCGGTCCCACCGGTTGTCCGCGCGGCGGTCGTAGAGCTTCTCGACGTCGATGACCATTGGGGCTCCCCGGGTTCGGTGGTGCGGGCCTGAGGCGTGACGGGCGCCACAGAGTCTGGACCACCGGAGCCCCGAAGTGAATGGCCGATCACTTGGCGGCTGGTGCCGCGGCCGGTGCGGCGGCGGGCACCGGCGGCGTGAGCCGCGCCGTCACGACGTAGCTCACGGCCACGGCGACGATCACCACCGGCATCACGGCCAGCCCGTCGGCCCCCATGATCAGGGTGGCCAGCAGCACCGAGGTCAGCGGCAGCTGCAGCATCGCCGCGCAGGTCGCACCCATGCCCATCGCGATGGCCGGGACCAGGGGCAGGCCGGGGATCGCCGACAGGGCGATCCCGCCGACCGCCCCCAGGAAGATGGCCGGGAAGGTCGGACCGCCGCGGAAGGCGACCAGCGAGCCCGCGTAGGCGAGCGACTTGCAGACCAGGAGCAGGAGCAGCGCGCCGGTCGAGTACTCGGCGCTCCGGCTGACCACCGCGGGCAGCCCGGCCTCGCCGGAGAACAGCACGTCCGCCGTCCCGTGCCCGGTGAGCTGCGCGTAGCCGATGGCCAGGCCGGCGACGGCGAGCCCGACGAGCGGGCCGGCGACCAGGATGCGCCGCTCGACCGGTGCCCGCAGCGGCACCGCGACCCGGCGGATCCCGCTCACGAGGAGCGCGGCCGCGACGCCGATGGGCACGGCCCAGGCGAGCTGGGCGAGGTCGGGATGGGCGAAGGACGGCAGATCGGGGAGGGCGAGGGTGAACGTGCCGAGGCCGGTCCAGGCGTCCAGGCCGATGAACACGAGCGTGCCGATCCCCGACGCGACCAGCCCGGGCAGCAGCAGCGTCCGCAGCAGCGGGCCGCCGAGCCCGACCGCCTCCATGAGCAGGAACGCACCGGACAGCGGCGAGCCCAGCAGCGCGCTGATCGCGGCGAAGCTGCCGGCCGCGGCGACGACGGTGAGCACCTGCGCCGGCGCGCCGCGGCGGGCCGCCCGGACGGCGAGCGCGGCGAGCCCGCCGCCGATCGCGACCAGCGGCGCCTCCGGTCCGACGACGGCGCCCGCCGCCAGGCTGACGAGCGCGGCGACCGCGATCCCCAGCAGCGGAACCGGGCCGGGAGCGCCGCCGCCAGGGGTGAACCCCCCGAGCGGCGACTCGCCGCCGTGACCCGGCACATACCGGATGAGGACGGCGACCAGCAACCCGCCCGCGCCGAGCACCGGCAGCGGCCACCAGGCGGGCACCGGGTCCAGGTCCAGGGCTGCGGGCAGGTCGGAGTACAGCCAGTCCTGCAGCGTGTCGCTGAGCGCGAGGAACCCGTAGGCGATGGCGGAGATCGGCACGCCGAGGACGACGGAGAGGACCAGCAGCTGCAGGTACTGCCGGCTGCGCAGCAGGGCCGCAGGATCCGCGGCGGCCGCCGGGGCGGAGCTGTCCGAAGCCTGCGTGGTCATCGTCGCGGCCTCCGTTCCGGCCCGCGCCACGCTGGTGCCCGGCGCGGTGCGGACGCATCCTCCGCGCCGGATGAGGAGAGGCCCTCGACAGCCGCCCCCGAGTGGTGTTGGCTGCGTCCGGTAGTGAATGACGAATCACTTCTGGGGGCGCCGTGGACTTCGCCGAGACCGCCGAGATGCAGGCGCTGCGCAAGACCGTCGCGGACATCACCGGCCGCTTCGGCGGGGCCTACTACGCCCGGCACGCCGAGGCGCACGAGCCCTGCGACGAGCTGTGGTCGGCGCTCGGCGAGGCCGGCTTCATCGGGATCAACGTGGCCGAGGAGTACGGCGGCGGCGGGGCCGGGCTGCGCGAGCTCGCCGCGGTCTGCGAGGAGACCGCGGCCGCCGGGGCGCCGCTGCTGCTGCTCCTGGTCTCGCAGGCGATCTCCGCCGAGGTGATCGGCCGGTACGGCTCCGAGGAGCAGAAGGCGCGCTGGCTGCCCGGGCTGGCGTCCGGCCGCAGCAAGGTGGTCTTCGCGATCACCGAGCCCGACGCCGGCTCCAACACCCACGAGCTGTCCACCGTGGCGGTCCGGGACGGCGAGGACTGGCTGCTCTCGGGCACCAAGTACTACATCTCCGGGGTCGACGAGGCCGACGCCGTCCTGGTGGTCGCCCGCACCGGGGCGCAGCGCGGCCGCGACCCGGGCACCGGCAAGCCGCGGTTGTCGCTGTTCGTCGTCCCGACCGACACCCCGGGGCTGCAGGCCCACCCGCTGCCCGTGAGCGCCCAGCTGCCGGAGAAGCAGTTCACGCTGCACTTCGACGAGGCGCGGCTCGGCCCGGACGCGTTGGTCGGCGAGGAGGGCGACGGCTTCACGCAGGTCTTCCACGGCCTGAACCCCGAGCGGATCACCGGGGCGGCGGTCTGCGTCGGCATCGCCCGCTACGCGCTGGACCGCGCCGCCGACTACGCCCGCACCCGGCAGGTGTGGCAGACCCCGATCGGTGCCCACCAGGGGGTCAGCCACCCGCTGGCCAAGGCGAAGATCGAGACCGAGCTCGCCGGGTTGATGACCCGCAAGGCCGCCTGGGCGCACGATCTCGGGCTGCCCGCCGGCGAGGCCAGCAACATGGCCAAGTACGCCGCCGCCGAGGCCGCGCTGGCCGCCGTCGACGCGGCCATCCAGACCCACGGCGGCAACGGGCTGTCCACCGAGTACGGCCTCGTGCCGCTGTGGGGGCTGGCCCGCCTGCTGCGGATCGCCCCGGTGAACCGCGAGATGATCCTCAACTTCGTCGCCCAGCACAGCCTGGGCCTGCCGAGGTCGTACTGATGGCGCACCCGCGGGTCGACGAGGGCACGGTGCTGCGCTCGACGCTGGACACCGCCGACGAGCAGTACCGCACCAACCGCGCGGCCAACCTGGCCCTGCTCGAGCAGCTGGAGGAGCAGCTCGACCTGGCCCGCGCCGGTGGCGGCGAGCGCTACCAGCAGCGGCACCGCGACCGCGGCCGGCTGCTCGCCCGCGAGCGGCTGGAGCTGCTGCTGGACCGCGACTCGGCGTTCCTCGAGCTCTCGCCGCTGGCCGCGTGGGGCACCGAGTTCACCGTCGGCGCCAGCCTGGTCACCGGGATCGGGGTGGTGAGCGGCGTCGAGTGCGTGGTCATCGCCCACGAGTCGACCGTGCGCGGCGGCGCGATGAACCCCTGGTCGCTGAAGAAGTCGCTGCGCGCCCTGGAGATCGCCCGGATCAACCGGCTGCCGGTGATCAACCTGGTCGAGTCCGGCGGCGCCGACCTGCCGACCCAGTCGGAGCTGTTCGTGCCGGCCGGCAAGATCTTCCACGACCTGACCGAGCTCTCGGCGATGGGCGTGCCGACGATCGCGCTGGTGTTCGGCAACTCCACCGCCGGGGGCGCGTACGTGCCGGGGATGTGCGACTACGCCGTCCTGGTCGACCAGCAGGCCAAGGTGTTCCTGGGCGGCCCGCCGCTGGTCAAGATGGCCACCGGTGAGGACGCCGACGACGAGGAGCTCGGCGGCGCCCGCATGCACAGCCGCGTGTCCGGGCTGGCCGACCACTTCGCCGTCGACGAGCGCGACGCCATCCGGCTGGGACGGCGGATCGTCAGCGAGCTGAACTGGCGCAAGCTCGGGCCCGGCCCCTCGCTGCCGGCCGACGAGCCCCGCTACGACCCCGACGAGCTGCTCGGCATCGCCCCGGCCGACATCCGCGTGCCGTTCGACCCGCGCGAGGTGCTCGCCCGCGTCGTCGACGGCTCCCGGTTCGGCGAGTACAAGCCGGAGTACGGCACCAGCCTGGTCACCGGCTGGGCCTCGGTGCACGGCTACCCGGTCGGTGTGCTGGCCAACGCCCGCGGCGTGCTGTTCAGCGAGGAGGCCAAGAAGGCCGCCGAGTTCATCCAGCTGGCCAACCAGGTCGACACCCCGCTGGTCTTCCTGCAGAACACCACCGGCTACATGGTCGGCAAGGACTACGAGCAGGGCGGGATCATCAAGGACGGCTCGAAGATGATCAACGCCGTCACCAACTCGACGGTCCCGCACATCACCATCAACACCGCCTCGAGCTTCGGCGCCGGCAACTACGGCATGAGCGGGCGGGCCTACGACCCGCGGCTGATGTTCGCCTGGGTCGGCGCCAAGCTCGCCGTCATGGGCGCCGCCCAGCTGGCGGGGGTCATGTCGATCGTCGGCAAGGCGGCCGCGGCGGCGTCCGGGCGGCCGTTCGACCAGGACGCGGACGACGCCCGCCGCCGGGCCATCGAGGCGCAGATCGACGCCGAGTCGCACTCCTTCTTCGTCACCGCGCGGCTCTACGACGACGGCCTGCTCGACCCGCGCGACACCCGCACGGCGCTCGGCATCGCGCTGTCGGCCGCGCACTCCGGACCGATCGAGGGACGCCGTGGCTTCGGCGTCTTCCGGATGTGAGGAGCTCATGACCATCCGGAAGCTGCTCGTCGCCAACCGCGGCGAGATCGCCGCCCGCATCATCCGCACCGCCCGGGCGATGGACATCGCCACGGTCGCGGTCTTCTCCGACCCGGACGCCGACGCGCCGTTCGTGGCCGCAGCCGACGAGGCGGTCCGGCTGCCCGGCGCGACACCGGGGGAGACCTACCTGCGCGGCGAGCTGATCGTCGCCGCGGCGCGGGCCACCGGCGCGGACGCCGTCCACCCCGGCTACGGCTTCCTGTCGGAGAACGCCGGGTTCGCCCGGGCCTGCGCCGACGCCGGGCTGGTCTTCGTCGGCCCCTCGCCCGAGGCGATCGAGGCGATGGGCTCGAAGACGGCGGCCAAGGAGCGGATGGCCGCGGCCGGCGTGCCCACGCTGCCCGGCGCGGTCATCGGCGCCCGGGGCGAGCTGGACGAGGCGGCGCTGAGAAGGGCGGGCGAGGGCATCGGCTACCCGCTGCTGGTCAAGGCCGCGTTCGGCGGCGGCGGACGCGGCATGCGGATCGTCCGGGCGCCCGACGAGCTGGCCGAGGCGGTCGCCGGCGCGCGGCGGGAGGCGGCCTCGGCGTTCGGCGACGGCACGGTGTTCCTGGAGCGGTTCGTCGAGCGGCCGCGGCACGTCGAGGTGCAGGTCTTCGGCGACACCCACGGCACCGTCGTCCATCTCTTCGAGCGCGAGTGCTCGATCCAGCGCCGCTACCAGAAGATCGTCGAGGAGGCGCCGTCGCCGGCGGTGACGCCGGAGCTGCGCGCCGAGCTCGGTGCCGCCGCGGTCGCCGCGGCCAAAGCGATCGACTACGTCGGCGCCGGCACCGTCGAGTTCGTGCTCGACCAGTCGGGCCGGTTCTTCTTCCTCGAGGTCAACACCCGGCTGCAGGTCGAGCACCCGGTCACCGAGCTGGTCACCGGCCTCGACCTGGTGCGGGTGCAGCTACAGGTCGCCGACGGCGAGCCGCTGCCCGACGAGGTCACCGGCGCCTCGATCACCGGGCACGCGGTCGAGGTGCGGCTCTACGCCGAGGACGTGCCGGCCGGGTTCCTCCCGGTCACCGGCACCCTGCACCGGTTCGCCGTCCCGGCGCTGCCCGGTGTGCGGGTCGACGCCGGCGTCATCGACGGCTCCGTGGTGAGCACCTACTACGACCCGATGCTGGCCAAGGTCATCGCGTACGGACCCACCCGCGACGCCGCCTGCCGCACGCTGGCGCGGGCGCTGGCCGACGCGCACCTGCACGGCGTCACGACCAACCGCGACCTGCTCGTCGGCCTGCTGCGCGAGGACGAGTTCCGCCGCGGCGCGATCGACACCGGCTACCTGGAGCGGCACGACCCGGCGGAGCTCTCCCGCAACCCGCAGGAGGAGCTCGCCGTCCGGGTGCACGCGCTGGCGGCCGCCCTGGCGGGGGCGGCGGCACGCCGCACCGACGCCCGGGTGCAGGCGACGATCCCGGCCGGCTGGCGCAACGTCCCCAACGCCGATGCCTCCGCCTCCTTCGGTGTGGGCGACCGGACGGTCGACGTCGCCTACCGGTTCGGCCGCGACGGCGTGCGCGCCAGCGTGGACGGCGAGCGGCTCGACGTCACCGTCGGCGCGGTCACCGCCGAGCGCGTGACGCTCACCGTCGACGGCGTCCGGCGCACCGTCGACGTGCACCGGGTCGGCGACACCTCGTTCTGCGACAGCGCGCTGGGCGCCACCGAGCTGGTGGAGGCCGAGCGGTTCCCCGAGCCGGTGGCCGAGGAGGAGGCGGGCTCCCTGCACGCGCCGATGCCCGGCACGGTCGTGCGGGTCGAGGTCGAGGAGGGCGCCCCGGTCGGCGCGGGCACCGTGGTCGTCGTCCTGGAGGCGATGAAGATGGAGCACGCCGTCCGCGCCCCGCACGACGGCGTCGTCACCTCCCTGCACGCCGACGTCGGCCAGGCCGTCGACACCGGGCACGTGCTCGCGGTGGTGACCGGATGAGCGAGGTGACCTACGAGGTCGACAACGGGGTCGCCTGGCTGACCATCGACCGGCCGGAGGCGCGCAACGCGCTGTCGGCGGCGGTGCGCGCCGCGCTCTGGGACGGCGTGCGGCGGTTCAACGCCGACGACGACGCCGCGGTGCTCGTGCTCACCGGTGCCGGCGACACCGCGTTCTGCGCCGGCGGTGACCTGCGGGAGATGGCCGACTCGGCGATGACCACCGTCCCCGTGGACTTCCTGCCGCAGTTCGGCCGCAACATCGACGTCGACAAGCCGACCATCGCCGCGGTCAACGGCGTCGCCTACGCCGGGGGCTTCCTGCTGGTGATGAACTGCGACCTCGTCGTCGCCGCCGAGCACGCCCGGTTCGCGGTCACCGAGGCCAAGGTCGGCCGGGGCATGCCCTGGGCCACCCCGCTGCCGCTGCTCGTGCCGCCGCGGATCGCGATGCAGATGCTGCTCACCGGCGACCCGATCGACGCCGCCCGCGCGCACGAGGTCGGCCTGGTCAACCAGGTCGTGCCGCTCGCCGAGCTCCGGGCCACCGCGCAGGCGCTGGCCGAGCGGATCGCGGCCAACGCGCCGCTGTCGGTGCGCGCGGCGAAGAAGACGGTCCGGCTGGTCGCGGAGCTGCCGCTGGCGTCTGCGTTCGAGCAGGCCGAGGAGCTGTGGGCGCCGGTCTACCGCAGCGCCGACGCGCAGGAGGGCCCGGCCGCCTTCCGCGACAAGCGCGCGCCCGTCTGGCAGGGGAGGTAGCCGTGGCCGTCGACATGGGCGTGCTCACCGCCGACCTGGCCGCCGAGTCCGCCGACCTCTACGAGGTGCTCTCCGTGCTGGCCGAGCCGGAGTGGAACCGCGACACCCCCGCGGCGGGCTGGACCGTGCGCGACCAGGTCACCCACCTCGCCTACTTCGACGGGACCGCGGTGCTCTCGGCCACCGACCCCGAGCGGTTCCGGGCCGACACCGAGGCCATCACCGCCGAGGGGCCCGACTTCCCCGACCGGATCGCCGAGAAGTACCGCGGGCTCTCCGGCGCCGAGGCCTTCGCCTGGCTGCAGCGGGAGCGCCGCGACTACCTGGACACCTTCGGCGCGCTCGACCCCGGCACCCAGCTGCCCTGGTACGGCCCGCCGATGAGCGCGGCGTCGTCGGTGACCGCGCGGCTGATGGAGACCTGGGCGCACGGGCAGGACGTCGTCGACGCGCTGGGGCTGACCCGCCGGCCGACCCTGCGGCTGCGGCACGTCGCCCATCTCGGCGTCCGGACGTTCGGCTGGAGCTTCGTCGTCCGCGGGGAGGAGCCGCCCACCGTCCCGGTCCGGGTGGAGCTGACCGGCCCGGACGGCGAACCGTGGACCTGGGGCCCCGAGGACGCCGCCGACCGCGTCACCGGCCCGGCCGAGGACTTCTGCCTGCTCGTCGTCCAGCGCCGGCACCGGTCGCAGACCGCGCTGACCGCGACCGGCCCGGTCGCCGACCGGTGGCTCGACGTCGCGCAGGCCTTCGCCGGCGCGCCGGGACGGGGGAGGACGGCGTGAGACCCGTGCGCATCGCGAACTGCTCCGGCTTCTACGGCGACCGGCTCGCCGCCGCCAAGGAGATGGTCGAGGGCGGCCCGATCGACGTCCTCACCGGTGACTACCTGGCCGAGCTGACCATGCTGATCCTCTGGAAGGCGCGCCGGAAGGACGACACCGCGGGCTACGCGCGGACCTTCCTCACCCAGCTCGAGGAGGTGCTCGGCACCTGCCTCGACCGCGGCATCAAGATCGTCACAAATGCCGGCGGCCTCAACCCGCTGGGCCTGGCCGACGAGGTCGGCAAGCTCGCCGCGACCCTGGGCCTGGCGCCGAAGGTCGCCGCGATCACCGGTGACGACCTGCTCGACCGGCTGCCCGAGCTGCAGGCGGCCGGCGTCGACCTCGCGCACCTCGACACCGGACGCACCCTGGCCGCGGCGGGCGTGCGGCCGATCTCCGCCAACGCCTACCTCGGCGGGTGGGGGATCGCGGCGGCCCTCTCCGCCGGCGCCGACGTCGTCGTCTGCCCGCGGGTCACCGACGCCTCGCTGGTCGTCGGGCCGGCCGCGTGGTGGCACGGCTGGGCGCGGGAGGACTGGGACGCCCTGGCCGGGGCGGTCGCGGCGGGGCACGTCATCGAGTGCGGGCCGCAGGCGACCGGCGGCAACTACGCCTTCCTCGACGAGATCACCGACCTGCGGTACCCGGGGTTCCCGATCGCCGAGGTCGCCGCCGACGGCAGCAGCGTGATCACCAAGCACGAGGGCACCGGCGGCGTCGTCTCGGTGGGCACGGTGACCGCGCAGCTGCTCTACGAGATCGCCGAGCCCGCGTACCTCAACCCCGACGTCGTCGCGCACTTCGACACCGTCGAGCTCACCCAGGAGGCGCCCGACCGGGTGCGGCTTTCGGGCACACGCGGCTCGCCGCCGCCGGACACGCTGAAGGTCGCGCTGAACTACCTGGGCGGCTACCGCAACACGATGACGCTCGTGCTCACCGGCCTCGACCTCGAGGCGAAGGCCGCCCGGGCGCGCGATCTGCTCGACGAGCTGCTCGGCGGGTGGGGCACGTTCGCCGACTCCGACATCCGGCTGCTGCCGTTCGACACGGGCGCGCACCTGCGGATCACGGTCAAGGACCCCGACCCGGCGAAGGTCGGGCGCCGCTTCTCCGACGCCACCATGGCGCTGGCCCTCGGCGGCTACCCGGGCTTCCACACCACGACACCGCCGACGTCGGAGACGGCCTACGGCGTCTACTGGCCGGCGCTGGTGCCCGCCGACGAGGTCGAGCACGTCGTCCACCTGCCCGACGGGACCACGACGACCATCCCGCACTCGCCGTCGGGCGCCGTGCCGGCGCCGCGGCCGGCGCCGGCGACGGCCCGCCCGGACGGACCGACGGTGCGGGTGCCGCTGGGGACGGTGGCGGGGGCGCGGTCGGGGGACAAGGGCGGCAACGCCAACATCGGGCTGTGGGCCCGGGACGACGCCGGCTACGCCTGGCTGGCCGCGGAGATCACACCCGACCGGGTCCGCGAGCTGCTCCCCGAGGCGGCCGACCTGGAGGTGCGGGTCTTCGCCCTGCCGAACCTGCGGGCGGTCAACGTGGTTGTCGTCGGCCTGCTCGGCGAGGGCGTGGCGTCGAGCACCCGGCCCGACCCGCAGGCCAAGGGGCTGGGGGAGTACCTGCGCTCGCGGCTGGTCGACGTCCCGGCGGAGCTCGTCTGATGTCCGAGAGCGTGCGCACCCGCGACCCCGACCGGCGGGAGCGGATCCTGCGCGCCGCCGCCGAGCTGGTCGCCGAGCGCGGCTTCCACGCGGTGAGCATGGCCGACATCGGTGCCGCGTCCGGGATCGTCGGCTCCGGCGTCTACCGGCACTTCGACTCGAAGTCCGCCGTCCTGCTGGCGCTGCTCGACGACGGGATGGAGCGGCTGCTGGCCGGCGCGTCGGCGGCGGTCGGCTCCGGCCGGCCCGACGCCGAGGTGCTCGACGAGCTGGTCCGCGACCAGGTGCGCTTCGCCGTCGACGAGGCCCTGCTGGTCCGCCTGTGGTTGCGCGAGGTGCAGACCCTCCCGGACGGCGACCAGCGGCGGCTGCGCCGGCTGCAGCGGCACTACGTCGAGGAGTGGGTGCACACGCTGCGCGAACTGCGCCCCGAGCTGCTCGACGCCGACGCCCGCGCCCGCGTGCACGTGGCGATCGGCGCGATCCAGTCGGCGGCGACCTGGAACGCCGGCGTCCCGCGCGAGGCGCTGGCGGACCTGCTGACCGAGTGCGCCCGGAGATGCCTCTACACCTGAGGGAGAGAGCGATGGAGCTGGCAGAGAACCTCATCCAGCGGGTCAACGTCGGCGACAGCCTGACCCGCACGGCCGCGGCACGGCCGGATCAGGTCGCGGTGGTCGACGGCGAGCGCCGGTGGACCTACCGCGAGCTCAACGCCTGGGTGAACCGGATCGCGCACGGCCTCGCGGCGCGGGGTTACTCCACCGGCGACGCCCTCGGGCTGGCCTCCGGGAACAGCGCGGAGTTCCTCGCCGTCTACTACGCCTGCGCCAAGCTCGGCGTGGTCTGCGTGCCGGTCAACCTCGGCTGGCGGCCCGACGAGGTCGCCTACGTGCTCGAGCACTCCCGCTCCCGCGGCCTGGCGGTCGAGACGCAGCTGGTCGGCGCGATGACCGAGGCGATCGCCAAGGTGGCCGAGATCGGCGACGTCGTCGTCCTCCCGGGGCTCGGCGCCGAGTACACGGCCGAGCCCGCCGAACGGACCTGGACGACGCTCGACGAGCTCGCCGCCGACGACGAGACCGAGCCCCAGGTGCTCGTCGAGGACCGCGCCCCGCTGTCCTACCTGTACACCTCCGGGACGACGTCCTTCCCGAAGGGCGTGGTCGGCAGCCACCTGGCCATCTACCTGGAGTCGATGTCGACGGCGCTGGACAACGGCTGGAGCGCGAGCGACCGGTTCGCGGCGATGATGCCGATGTTCCACACCGCCCAGCTCAACGCGTTCTGCACCCCGGCGGTGCTGGTCGGCGCGACCATCCACGTGCTGCGCGGCTTCGACCCGGTCGTCTTCCTGGAGACCATCGAGCGGGAGCGGATCACCCAGGTCTTCGGGCTGCCGATGATGTACCGCGCCGCGCTGGAGCACCCGACGTTCGGCGAGCGGGACGTGACCAGCCTCCGGCGCGCGGTCTACGCCATGGCACCGATGCCCGACGCGCTGATCCGCGCCTGCCTGGCCGGCTTCGACTGCGACTTCGCGCTGCTGTTCGGGCAGACCGAGATGAGCCCGGTGACCACGTTCTTCCGGCCGGAGCACCAGCTCACCCACATCGGCGCGGTCGGCACGCCGGTCACCGGGGTGCAGGTGGCGGTCATGGGTCCGGACGGCGCGCTGCTGCCGTGGGGCGAGCAGGGCGAGATCGTCTACCGCGGGCCGTCGACGATGACCGGGTACCTGCGCAACCCCGAGGCGACGGCGGCCGCGTTCGAGCACGGCTGGTTCCACTCCGGCGACGTCGGCCGCTTCGGCGAGGACGGCGTGCTGTGGTTCGCCGACCGGTACAAGGACGTGATCAAGACCGGCGGGGAGAACGTGGCCTCGATCGAGGTCGAGAAGGCGGTCTACGCGGCCGATCCGCGGATCGCCGAGGCGGTCGTGGTCGGGCTGCCGCACGCGCGGTGGAGCGAGGCGATCACGGCGGTCGTCGTCCCGAAGCCGGGGGAGCGGATCGACGAGGCCGAGCTGATCGCCGCGCTCAAGGGGCGGCTGGACGGCTACAAGGTGCCGAAGGCGGTCGTGGTCGTGGACGAGCTGCCGAAGACCTCGACCGGCAAGATCCAGAAGAACGTCGTCCGCCAGCACCACGCCGACCTGTACGGCGGCCACGGCGGTGATCAGGTGACCTGATCGAACACTGTCCTACCGCACCAACGCTGGTGCGGTAGGACAGCCATTGATCAGGTCACCTGATCACCGCTGGGGGCCGGACGCGTTGCCGCGAGCCGGGACGGCGGTCTAGGCCGACTGGGCCTTCTGCTCGGCGAGCTGCTCGCGGACCTTGTCCATGTCGAGGCTGCGGACGCCCTCGATCAGCTGCTCCAGCGCGGGCGCCGGCAGCGCACCGGCCTGGTTGAACACGAGGATGCCCTGCCGGAAGGCCATCAGCGTCGGGATCGAGCGGATGTTCGCCGCGGCGGACAGCCCCTGCTCGGCCTCGGTGTCGACCTTGGCGAACACGATGTCGGGGTGAACCTCGCTGGCGGCCTCGAACACCGGCGCGAAGCGCTTGCACGGGCCGCACCAGTCGGCCCAGAAGTCGACGAGCACGATGTCGTTGTCCGTCACCGTGGTCTCGAAGGTGCCGGCGGTGAGTGCGGTGCTGCTCATGGGAGAAGCAACAACCCTGCGCCGCCGGGATTCCCGGTTCAGCCGAGCGAACCGAGCAGGTCCCGGCAGGCCTGCTCGCAGCGCCGGCACACCTCGGCGCAGATCCGGCAGTGCTCGTGCATCTGCGCGTGCCGCTCGCACTCGTCCCCGCAGGCCCGGCACGTGGTGGCGCAGGCCTCGAGCACCGCGCGGGTGACGGTCGCGTCGTAGGCGGTGCGCCGCGAGAGCACCCGGCCGGTGGCCTCGCAGACGTCGGCGCAGTCGAGGCACGAGCGGATGCACGTCCTGAGGTGGGCGACCGTCTCCTCGCTGAGGTCGGCATCGGCGCACGCGGTGCAGGCCTGGCCGCACTCGACGCAGGCCTCGATGCAGGCGAGGAGCTTCTGTCTGTCGATCCCGCCGAGGTCGGCCGGGAAGGTCTCGAGCATCTGGGCGGCAACGGTCATGCCGGACGCTACCGCCGGGAGCGACCGCCGGTAGCGTCCCGCGGCGTGGCCGCCCGCGAGCTCGTCGTCCTGGGGACGGCGAGCCAGGCACCGACCCGCACCCGCAACCACAACGGCTACTTCCTGCGCTGGGACGCCGAGGGGCTGCTCTTCGACCCGGGGGAGGGCACCCAGCGGCAGATGCTGCGCGCCGGCGTGCCGAGCTCTGCGATCACCCGCCTGTGCCTGTCCCACTTCCACGGCGACCATGTCCTCGGCGTCCCCGGCGTCGTGCAGCGGCTGTCGCTGGACAAGGTGCCGCACCCGGTCGTGGCGCACTACCCGGCCTCCGGTCAGGTGTTCTTCGACCGGCTGCGGCACGCCTCGGTGTTCCACGAGGTCGCCGAGATCCAGGAGCGGCCGCTGACCGCGGACGGTCCGATCGCCGAGGGCTCCTTCGGCACGCTGGAGGTGCGCCGGCTGGACCACCTGATCGAGTCCTTCGGCTACCGGCTGGTCGAGCCCGACGGCCGGCGGATGCTGCCCGACGAGCTCGCCCGCGCCGGCATCGCGGGCCCGGACGTCGGCCGGCTGCAGCGGGAGGGCGAGCTCAGCGTCGGTGGCCGGACGGTCCGCCTGGAGGAGGTCAGCGTGCCGCGGCGCGGCCAGCGGTTCGCCTTCGTGATGGACACCCGGCTCTGCGACGGGGTGCACGCCCTGGCCGACGGCGCCGACCTGCTGGTCATCGAGTCGACCTTCCTCGACGAGGACGCCGACCTGGCGCACCGGTACGGCCACCTCACCGCGGCGCAGGCCGGCGCCGTGGCCGAGTCGGCCGGGGTGCGCTGCCTCGTGCTCACGCACTTCAGCCAGCGCTACGTCGAGCCCGAGCGGTTCCGCGACGAGGCCGCCGCGGCGTTCGGCGGGGACGTCGTGGTCGCCGCCGACCTCGACCGGATCGCCGTCCCGTCCCGTCGCTGAGCCGGAGGGTGTGCTGCGCCGCGGCACCCGCGTAGCGTTGTCGTCGGCGTCGCCGGTCAGCGTGGAGGCGGCCGTGGATTCGCATGCGGGGCGTGTGCGCCCTCTCCCCGGATCTCTCACGGTCGAGCGCGACCCGGACAGCCCGGGCGTGCTCCGCCTGGTCGGTGACATCGACTCCGCGGTGGTGGCCGAGTTCGAGGGTCGCCAGGGGCGTCGGCCGGTCGTGGTCGGCGCGATCGACGCCGGCGCGGTGACGTTCCTCGGCTCCGCCGGGCTCGCGGTGATGGTCCGCTATGCCGAGGCAGCCGCCGGGGTGGGCCGGCTCCCCGTCCTGCGCGCCGCCTCCGCCCCGGTGGACCGGCTGCTGCGCACGGCCGGGCTGGAGGACTACTTCCCGCGGTCAGGAGGAACGCCGCCGGCCGGTCAGAAGGAGACCGGCAGTTCCTCGACGCCGTAGACGAACGAGAGCCCCCGCCAGCTGAGCTCCGCCTCCGGGACGGCGAGGGCCAGGTCGGGGAAGCGGCGCAGCAGCGCCGGGAAGATGATCCGCAGCTCGAGCCGGGCGAGCTCGGCGCCGGCGCAGCGGTGCACCCCGTGCCCGAACGCCAGGTGCCCGCCGCCGGCGGGCGACCGGGTCGGGTCGAAGCTCTCGGGGTCCGGACCGGCCCAGGCCGGGTCGCGGTCGGCGCCGCTCAGGGAGACGGCGATGACGTCGTCCTTGCGGACGGGGCAGCCGAACAGCTCGTGGTCGGCCTTGGCGAATCGCGGGAAGGCCACCTGGACCACGGTCAGGTACCGGAGGATCTCCTCCACGGCGCGCTCCACCTCGGCGCGCGAGCCGTCGCGGACCAACGCTGCGTGGGCGGGGTCGCGCAGCAGCACCGCGGTGCCCATGGAGATCGTGCTGGCCGTGGTCTCGTAGCCGCCGGTGACGATGCCGTCGACCACACCGGCGAGCTCGTTGTCGGAGATCGAGTCCCCTTCGGCCTGCAGGATCCGCCCGATCAGACCCTCGCCGGGTTCGCGCCGCTGGCGGGCGACCACGTCGAGCAGCATGGTCTTCTGCTCGGACACCGCCCCGAGCGACGCAGCGGTGCCGCCCGTGGCGTCGAAGCGGGAGGTCCCCAGCCGGACGAACTCGTCGTGGTCGGCGTCGTCCAGGCCGAGCAGCTCGCAGATCACGTCCATCGGGACCTTGGACGAGACGTGCGCGGCCAGGTCCGCCGGCGACCCGGCAGCGGCCAGGTCGTCGAGCCGCTGGGCCACGATGGCCTCGATCCGGGGCTCCAGCTTGCCCAGCCGCGCCTTGGTGAACTCCGGGGCCACGAGCTTGCGCAGCCGCGTGTGCAGCGGCGGATCGGTGAAGCCGAGCCCGCCGACGTCGGCGACCGAACCCTCGCTCGAGTCCTTGAACAGGTGCCGCATGTCGTTGCTGTAGGACTCGCTGTCGGCCAGGACCACCCGGGCCTGGTCGTACCCGGTCACCAGGTGGACGCCGAAGTCGAACGGCATCGGCATCTCCAGCCGCTGCACCGGGCACCGGGCGCGTGTCTCGGCGAGCTCGGGGACCGGGTCGGTGCCGTTGCGCAGGAGGGGCAGCCGCACGCTCTCCGGGAGGATCGTCAGCTCGGAGAGGTCGAGGCCCTTCCGCCGGATCCGCCACTGCACGAGGCGGCCCAGCCACGCCGTGACGAGGGCGCGGGGACGAGGGACACGGATCGTGGGCATGGTTCCTTCCGTCTTCTCGCTGGACCGACCAGGGCGGACCCGCCCCGCTTGTTCTACGCCGAACGTAGGCAGCACGGTTCCACCGCGGGGCATCGGGCTCCTCGGCGGCCGTCGCTGCCGTCACCCTCGTCCGACCAGCCCCGGGGATCCCACCCGCCGTCGGGTCAGCGCAGCTGCGCGGCGCACTCCAGCAGCAGGGCGTGCACGAACGCCTGGGGGAGGTTGCCGCGCAGCTGGCGCTGGCGGACGTCGAACTCCTCGGCCAGCAGGCCCGGGGTCCCGCAGGCGGCCCGTGTCCGCTCGAACGCCCGGTACGCGGCCACCTCGTTCCCGGCCGCCTGCTCGGCGAGGGCGAGCACGAACCCGCAGAGCAGGAAGGCGCCCTCCTGCTCGCCCAGCGGCGCGGGGCCGGGCCGGAACCGGTAGACGTAGCCGTCCTGGGTCAGCTGGTCGCGGACGGCGGCCAGCGTCGCGAGCGACCGCGGATCGGTCGGCGGCAGCGCGCCGCGCACCGGCGGGAGCAGCAGCGAGGCGTCGACCCCGGCGATCCCGGGGCTGCGCTGCCACCAGCCGCCGGCGGACAGGCAGCGGCGGCCGGTCTCGGCCAGGATCCCGTCGGCCAGCGTCTCGGCCCGGCCGGCGTCCCCCCGGGTGGGCGCGATCTCGGCGATGCGGCGCAGGCCGGCGACGACGGCCAGCCGGGACTGGGTCCACCAGTCGTCCTCGACCTCCCAGATGCCGGCGTCGGGGAGGTCCCAGCGTTTCTCCACGACGTCGACGGCGAGCTGCGCGGCCCGCCATCCGTCGGCGTCCAGGCAGTCCAGCCGGGCCGCGGCGGCCAGCAGCTGCAGCAGCTCGCCGAGGGTGTCGAGCTGGAACTGGGTGTTGACGTGGTTGCCGGCGAGCGCCGCGCCGCCCGGGTAGCCGGGCATCCCGGCGAGCTCGTGGACGTCGGGCACCGGGCCGCCGTCGACGCGGTACGCCGGCTGCAGCCGGTCGCCGTCCTCCAGCAGGCGGGCCGTGGTGAACCGGACCGCGTCGTGCAGCGCGGGCAGCGGCCCGTGCGCCGCGGCCGCCAGGCCCGCGTAGCACTGGTCGCGGATCCACACGTACCGGTAGTCGTAGTTGCGGTGCCGCTCGGCCCGCTCCGGCAGTCCGGTGGTCGCGGCCGCGACCATCCCGCCGCTGCTGCTGGTCAGCCCGCGCAGGACGGCGTAGGCGTGCCGGGCGTCGCGGCTGGCCGATCCCAGCTGGAGGTCGGGCACGCCCTCTGCCCACCCCGCCGTGGTGGCCGACCACAGCCGGTCCGGGTCGCGCCGCTCACCCGGTGCGTCGAGGCCGATCTCGAGGACGAGGTCGACGGTGTCTCCCTCGCCGAGGGTCAGTTCCGTGGCCAGCACGCCGTCGCGGCCGGTGCGGGCGCCGTGGGCCCCGGACCACCGCCAGTGCAGCTGGCCGGTCCGGCCGCTCCAGGTGCCGACGTCGTCGTGCTGCCGACCCCCCGCGGGCAGGTCCAGGGTGACCTCGACCCGGGCGGTGCCGGCCACGGCCCGCACCCGGCGGAGCAGGACGGCGTTGCGGGGATCGGCGGGCAGCGCGAGGGCCTCCCGGCACTCCACGATCGAGCCGTCGTCCACGACCCACCGGCTGCCCCACACCAGCGAGTCGGGTTCATAGGAACCGCCCCAGACGTACCGCCCGGTGGGCGCGACGGTGTACCGGCCCGGTCCGCCCAGCAGACCGCCGAAGACCGGGTCGTCGTGCCAGCGCGGCAGGCACAGCCAGGAGATGTCGCCCCGGGGTCCGATCAGCGCGCCGCGTTCCCCGTCGGCGATCAGCGCGTACTCGCGCAGGGCGTGCGGAGCCGTCTCCGCCCGGCTCACGGCCGGGCGTCCGGGGCGAGCAGGACGCCGAGCGCCGACGAGGCGGCCGCCGTCGTCCCGCTGACCGCAGCGGCCCAGCGGTACCGGGGCCAGCGCGCGGCCACGCCGGCCATGCTGGCGGCGTGCACCGCGTCGACGGCGGAGGCGCCGAGCACGCGGGACCGGTTCGGGGACAGCAGCACCCACACGCTCTGGACCAGCAGCCGCAGACCCAGCACGCGCACGATCCAGGCGCGCGGCTCCGGCCGGCCGGCGCAGGTGAGCGCCGCCGTGCGCGCCGGGGCGGCGGCGAGCGCGAGTCCCCAGGCGGCCTGGACGGCCGCGGCTGCGCGCAGGAGCCGGCTCATCGCCGCTTCCGCAGCGCGAGCCCGGCCACGGCGGCGGCGCTGCCGAGGGCGGCGGCCACCGCGCCGTGGTGCCGGCTGGCCCAGATCTGCGGATCGCGGTGCCACTGCTTGCGGCCGAACACGCCCTCGGCGCCGAAGTCGGCACCGTCGGGCCCGTCGGCGGGCTGCCAGAGGTTCACCTCGGGGTCGGCCGACGCCGGGACGTCGGTCTGCTGACCGGCGATGCCCTTCCTCGCCAGGTACCAGTCCATGAACTGCGGCCAGACGGTGTTGCCGAGGATCGTGTAGACGGTCGGGATGCCGACCCACCAAGCCCGCCGGTCCGGGTGCTCGGCGGCGTGCACCATGCAGTCGCCGATCAGCTCGGGCGCGTAGATCGGCGCCACCGGCTGCGGCCGCTTCGGCAGCTTGTTGAGCACCCACTGGAACTGCGGCGTGTTGACCCCGGGGATGTAGACCATGGTCACCTTCACGCCGCTGCCGTCGTGCTCGAGCTCGGTGACCAGCGACTCGGTGAAGCCCTTGATCGCGTGCTTGGCGCCGCAGTAGACGCTCTGCAGCGGGATGCCGCGCCGGCCCAGCGCCGACTCGGCCTGCACGATCACGCCCCGGTCGCGGGGCTTCATCCGCTTGAGCGCGGCCATCGTGCCGTGCACGAAGCCCAGGTAGCTCACCTGCGTGACCCGCGCGTACTCCTCGGCGCTCACGTCCTCGAACTTCGCGAACACCGTGCTGAACGCGACGTTGCACCAGACGTCGATCGGCCCGAGCTCGGCCTCGATCCGGTCGGCGGCGGCCTCCACCGCCTCCGCGTCGGCCACGTCCACCGGGACGACGAGCGGCGTGCCGCCCGCCGCCCGCACCTCCTCGGCGGCGCCCGCCAGCCCCTTCGTCCCGCGCGCCAGCAGCGCCACCTTGTCGCCGCGGCGGCCGAACGCGATCGCCGTCGCCCGGCCGATCCCTGCGCTCGCGCCGGTGACGACCACGACCCTGTCGCTCATCGGATGCGCATCCCCTTCTCGAATGCCTGGACCATGCCCTGCTCGACCGGTTGTCAGTCGTCGTGTCCCGGGTGCCGTTCGCCTACCCACGAGGGACCGAGGTACACGCGGAGGACAACTATTGCGCTATAGCAACTGATTGACGCTCCCGCTTCTCGCGGCGCTGCTGCTCGCGGACGACGCCCGAGGTGTCCAGCGCGACGATCCCCGCGATCAGCAGCGCGAGGCCGACGCAGCCTCCGAGCAGCGCCGGCGCGGTGGTGTTCACGCGCTCGCCGAAGACGAAGACGCCGAGCCCGATCGCCACCACCGGCAGGGTCGAGTCGACCACCGGCGAGCTGGCCGCCAGCGGACCGGCCTGGAAGGCGTTCTGGATCAGGAAGCCGCCCAGGAAGCTCGCGACGATCAGGCAGTAGGGCTCCCAGCGGACGAACGTCCCCCAGCCCCGCTGCCCGAGGAGGTGGAGGCTGGCCGCGAACAGCGCCGTCTGCAGGCCCGACACCAGCGCGCCGGCGAAGCCGAGCGCCGAGGCCCGGGCCGGGCCGCGCACCAGGCGGAAGGCGAGCAGCGCCGCGACGGTGAGCCCCCCGATGACCACCAGGGCGGGCAGCCAGCGGCCGATCGGCTGGATCGGCCGCCCTTCGCCCGGGGAGGCGGAGACCAGCCCGACGGTCAGGCCGGCGACGACGGCGGCGGCGGCGAGCCACTCCCGCCGGCCCAGCCGCAGCCCGCGCAGCCGCGCCGACACCGGGATGGCGAACAGCAGCTCGGAGACCACCAGCGGCTGCACGAGCACGAGCGGTCCGAACGCCAGGGCCAAGGCCTGGAATCCGTAGGAGACCACCGACAGCCCGAGCCCCAGGAGCCAGCCGCGGTCGTGGAACAGCTGCCCGATCAGCCGCAGCGAGAAGCGCTCCTCGCTGGGACGGCGGCTGGCCGCCCGCTGCTGGAGCACCGCGGCGGAGGCGATGCTCAGCCCCGCGAGGACGGCCGCGCCTGCCGAGACGCCGGAGGACAGCGCCGGGCTCATGCCCTCCCTGTGCCCGCCGGAAAGTTTCTCTATGCCAAGGGTCGGGGCGCGGGCCGGGCAGCCCGGCGCGGCGTCTCGGCGCCAGGTTCCTGGCGGATCCGGTCCAGCACGGCAGAAGGGGTGAACCAGCCGACGAGCCGGTCGTCCGCGACGACCGGCAGTGCGTGTGCGGAGTGCCGCTCCAGAACGTCCAGGGCGTCGGCGACGGTGTCGTCGGGGGTCACCGTCGGCCGGACCTCTGCCCACGCCGCCGGGTCGGCAGCAGCGTCCGCCTCGGCGATCCGCTCGGCGAGTGCCTCGGCGGTCAGGACGCCGAGCAGCCGGCCGTCGGCGTCGGTGAGGGGCAGCTCGCCGCCCGGGGCGGCCCGCAACGCGTCGGCCGCCGCGGAGAGGGAGATGCCGGGGGTGAGGACCTCCGCGGCCGGCTGCATCACCGCCCGCACCGGGTGCGAGGCGGCCCACGACGGCGGAGGGGCGTCCAGGTCGACCCCGCGGCGCACGAGCTTGGCGGTGTAGATCGTCGTCCGGGACAGCAGTGCGCTGATCCCGGTGGCCAGCGCCACGGCGAGCATCAGCGGCAGGATCAGCGAGTACTCGCCGGTGAGCTCGAAGACGATGAGGACGGCGGTGATCGGGGCGCGGGCCGCCCCGGCGAACACCGCCGCCATGCCCACGAGCGCGAAGGCCCCGGCAGCGCCCGCTGCGCCCGGAGCCACCGCGGCGGCGGTCTGCCCGAACGCCGCGCCGAGCATCGCGCCGATGAACAGGCTGGGCGCGAAGACGCCGCCCGAGCCGCCGATGCCGATGGTGAGGCTGGTGGCCACCATCTTCGCGGCGAGCAGCAGCAGGAGCGTTCCGACCGCGTAGCGGCCGACGACGCCGTTCCCGAGCACGGGGTACCCGACGCCGTACATCTGCGGGACGCCGAGCAGCAGCAGCCCCAGGAGGATGCCGCCGACGGCCGGGCGCAGCCACTCCGGCCCGCGCCACACCCGGTCGCAGACGTCCTCGATGCCGTAGAGCACCCGGACGAAGACCACCCCGGCGACGCCGGCCAGGACGCCGAGCAGCGCGAACAGGGCGTAGCCGGCCACGTGCTCGACGCGGAAGGAGGGCAGATCCAGGAACGGCCGGTCGCCGAGCACGGTTCGGCCGACGACGCTGGAGGTGACGGCGGAGACGACCACCATGCCGAACGACCGGGCCGTGAAGTCGCGCAGCACGATCTCCATGGCGAACACGACCCCGGCCATCGGGGCGTTGAAGGTGGCGGCGATGCCACCGGCGGCGCCGCAGGCGACAAGGAGGCGCTGCCGGTCCTCGGCCACCCGCACCAGTCGGCCGATCGTCGAACCGAGCGCCGAGCCGATCTGCACGATGGGGCCCTCGCGGCCGACCGATCCGCCGCCGCCGATGCACAGCGCCGAGGCCAGGGACTTGACCACCGCCACCCGCGGGGGGATCTGCCCGCCACGGCGAGCCACGGCGTACATCACCTCCGGGACCCCGTGCCCCCGGGCCTCCGGTGCGCCGAGGTGCACCAGGGGGCCGTAGAGCAGGCCGGCCAGCACCGGGACAACGACGACGAACCACCGCCCGACGCCGGGCAACCAGCCGTGCGGGGCGCCCGGTGTGACCGCGTAGTCCGCGGTGCCCGTGAAGACCCACGTGAGGCCCTCGATGAGCATCCGGAAGGCGACCGCGCCGAGCCCGGTCGCCCCACCCACCAGCAGGGTCAGGGCGAGCAGCCCGGCGTCGGTCTCCTGCAGGGTGCGGGGGAGGGAGTGCGGCCACCTGCTCTCGCGGGTGGATCGGAGGGCACGAGTGGTCACGTCCCCCGATGGTGTCATACCACCAACGGTTGTGCTCGACCAATGATGTGCCGCGGGCCGGCGCGCCGGCCCCGTGCCCGGCGCGCCGGGTCAGGCGGGCCGGCCGGGCGCGGCCCGGACCATCAGCTCACCGCCGTCGGCGGCGAGCGCGCGGGCCGCGTCGCGCAGCACGTGCAGGCCGGCGTCGTCGGCGCCCTGCACCTCCCGCAGATCGAGGAGCACGCGGGCGTGCCCGCTGCGGTGCAGCTGCTCGACGGTGCCGCGCAGCAGATCGGCGCCCTGCGCGGTCAGGTGTCCGCTGGCACGGACGGTGCCGCCGCGGGCGTCCACGACCTCGGTGAGGGTGCTCATGCGCCCCACCCTGGCAGCCGGACGGCGCCGTTCCGAGAGCTCCCGGCGACTCGTCACGGCCTCGTCATGCAACCGCAAAGTCTCAGGACGGCGGCGCCACCAGCAGCCGCTCGTAGTCGGCGGCGGTGAGCGGTGCGGCCGTCAGCTCGCCCGAGGGCAGCGGCGCCTCCAGCGCCTGGCCGTCGTGGGTGAGCAACACCGCCGTCACGCCGGGCAGGCTGGTGGCGGTGAGCACGATCTGGCCCACCGCGCGCCGGGTCTGCTCGCCGGCCGGTGAGGCGCTGGTGGCCGAGAAGTCGATCGTCGCCGTACCGCCGGCGACCGAGCTGACCGACAGGGCGATCCGCGGGGGCAGCGCCGTGGTCAGCTCGTCGTCCCGCTCCCCGGCGGTGGGGCCCTCGGCCAGCTGACCGAGCAGGTCGTCCAGCCGTTCGCGGGTGGTCGTGCCGGACACGTCGCGACCGCTGGGCACGAGGACCTCGTCGGGATCGACCAGGTAGACCCGCGGCCGGTCCTCCCGCGCGGGGGAGGAGGTGGCGGCCGACGTGCCGGGGGAGGGCGAGGCCAGCCCGTAGGGGACGTCGGAGGGGTCGATCCGGTCCGGCGCGCCGCCCGTGGGGACGCCGCAGCCGGTGAGGACCGCCGCGGCGGCCAGCGCCAGCAGCCGGCAGCGGCCGCTCACGGGGTCGCCGCCGGCAGCGAGAGGGTGAGCCGCGCGCCGCCGTCCGGGCTCGTCGAGCACCAGGCGGCGCCGCCGTGCGAGGCCGCGGTCTCGGCCACGATGGCCAGGCCCAGGCCGGCTCCCGGCAGCGACCGGCGCGCGGCCTGCTGGCCCCGGGCGAAGCGCTCGAGGATGCGCTCCCGGTCCTCGACCGGCACACCCGGGCCGGCGTCGTCGACGGTGAGCAGGACGACGCCGTCGCGGCGGGCCACGCGGACCGTGCGGGCGCCGCCACCGTGCCGGTCGGCGTTGTCGAGCAGGTTGCGCACGGTCCGCTCGAGGCGGTGCTTGTCCGCGCGCACGGTCGTGCTCGGGTCGTCGTCCGTGGTGAGCAGGCCGGCCGGGCGGCCGGTGGCGGCGAGGACCTCCCGGGTGAGCGCGCCCAGCGCGACCGGGGGGAGCGGGCCGTCGTCCGGCGTTCCGCTGTCGAGCCGGGCCAGCACCAGCAGGTCCTCCAGCGTCGTGCGGAACCGGGCGAGCCGGCCCTCCACCATCGCCAGCGCCTCCCGCGACCGCGGGGACAGCTCGTCGCGCCGGGCGGCGAGCACCTCGACGCTGGTGACCAGGCTGGTCAACGGGCTGCGCAGCTCGTGGCTCACGTCGCCGACGAACCGGTTGTCCCGCTCGATGCGCGCGGCCAGCGCGTCGACCATGGAGTTGAAGCTGCCCACGATGGCGACCAGGTCGGGGTCCTCGGTGCTCGGCAGGCGGGCGGTCAGCTCGCCGCCGGCGATCCGCGTGGCCGCCCCGGCCACCTGCTCCAGCGGCTGCACGACGCGACGGCTGGCCCAGAAGCCGAACGCCGCTCCCGCGGCGGTCGCGGTCGCCGCGCCGGCACCGAGCACCCCGGCGACCGTGTGCAGCACGCCCTGCAGCTCGACCAAGGGGGCGACCTCGTAGAACTCCAGGTCCGCGGCGGCCACCGGCACGCCGATGACCAGGCGCGGCCCGGCGGCGGAGCTCACGTGCACGGTGCCGGCGGCGCCGCCGGCCACCATCTCGCGCAGCTCGGCCGGGACGTCCCGCGCGCCGACGTCGAGGCTCGAGGAGTACCAGGCACCGCCGCGCCGCACGACGACGTCGGCCCCGCCGCTGGGGACCAGGTCGGGCAGCACGTCCCCGACGTCGGTGCCCGCGGTCGCCAGCCGGCTGCGCAGCAGGTTGGCGTCGACGAACGCCTGCCGGGTCGCCGCGCCCTCCCGCTGGTCGAGCAGGTAGCTGCGGGCCAGCAGGAAGGTGGTGCCGACGAGGACGGCGGAGACCAGCAGCGTGCCCGCGGCGAACGCGAGGACGATCCGCGCCCGCAGGCCGCGGGGCAGCCCGGGCGCGAGCCTCACTGCGGGTCCAGCCGGTAGCCCAGCCCTCGGACGGTCACCACCAGCCGCGGTGCGCCGGCGTCGATCTCGACCTTGGTGCGCAGCCGGCGCACGTGCACGTCGACGATCCGCTCGTCGCCGAAGAAGCCGTGCTGCCACACGCGCTGCAGCAGGTCCTGCCGGCTGAGCACCCGGCCCGGGGTGGCCGCCAGTTCGCACAGCAGCCGGAACTCGGTGACGGTCAGGGGCAGCTGCTCGTCGCCGCGGTGCACCGTGCCCCGCTCCTCGCGCAGCACGAGGGGCGCGGCCGGGTGCCGGTCCAGCACGACCTCGCGCGGGCCGCCCTCGCCAGGGGCCGGCGCGGCCCCCGCCCGGCGGCGCAGTGCCCGCAGCCGGGCGGTGATCTCCTTGACCTGGAACGGCTTGGTCACGTAGTCGTCCGCGCCGGCCTCGAGCGCGGCGACGATGTCGTGGGTGTCGGCCCGCGCGCTGACCACGATGATCGGCAGGTCGTGCGCCCGCCGGACCTCGCGGACCACCTCGAACCCGTCCATCCGGCCGAGCATGAGGTCGAGCACCATCAGGTCGGGCGCGGCCTCGCGCACCTGCGAGCAGGCGTCCTCACCGCTGCCGGCCTCGTCGACCCGGTAGCCCTCGTCCTCCAGCGCCCAGCGCAGCGCCGTCCGGATGTGGTCGTCGTCCTCCACGAGCAGCAGGCGGGGTGCGGACACCCGCTCGATGCTGCCACCGCTCACGCCGTGCAACGGCCCTGCCCACGGACCGTCATGGAATCGCAAAGGTCCGATCCGGGGGATCGCAACGTCGCAGGGGGAGGCTCGGGCCATGACCCGCGCACTCCCCGACGCCGACGAGGTCGTCGTCCGGCTGAGCGAGGCGCTGCTGGTCGACGGCCTGGCCGACGCGCGGTGGCTGCTGCACGACGCGCTGCGGGCCGGAGCCCGCCGGATCGTGGTCGACCTCAGCGGCGTCCCATCCCTGTCCAGCCCGGCGCTGGCCAGTTTCCTGTCGGCGCACCGCATCTGCCGGGCCCGGGGCGGCGCGCTGGCGTTGCGCGGGGCCGACCGGCGCACCCGGGACATGCTCGCCCGGACCGGCCTGTGGCGGGTGCTGGAGGTGCAGGTCAGCGGAGGGGCATCTCGACCTCGCTGACCGGCGCGTTCATCGCGTGCCCCTGCTCCGAGCGGTAGGCGTAGAGGGCCTCGCGGCCGGGCAGCGCGTGGCCGCCGGGGCAGGCCAGCGTGCCGACCTCGCCCACGTAGTGGTGGGTCGCGCGCTCCGGGGCGAAGCAGAGCTGCGCCTGCTGGACCAGGCGGGTGTCGCAGCGAGGGCAGTGCAGGTTGTGCAGGGACTCGACCCAGATCGCTTCCATGCTGCGAGGCTGCGTGGCGACCACGCGCCGTCGCCACCCGTCTCCGGCGTGTCCGGGCGACCGTCACGAGATCTCAAAGTCGCCGGCCGAGCTCAGCCGGCGGTCGGGGCCTCCGCGATCTGCCGGGCCAGCGCCGAGAGGTCCGGCCGCACGGGCGTGACGCCGGCGGCGCACACCTCGTGCTCGAGGACGTCGAGCACCTCGGACCGGGGATGACCGGCGTACTGCCGGGCGATCTCGTCGAACCTGCGGTCGAGCTCCTGCTGGGCCCGCCGGAGTGCATCGGGAACGTGCTGCGTCGTGGCGCCCATGGTGGCCTCGCCTCGTCGTCGGGGGTCCCACGCTAGTCCGAGAGACCAACAGTTGCTAGCGGTACAGCGTGGCAGCCTGCTCGGCCAGGGCACCGATCGCGGCGGCGCCCAGCGCGTCGACCTCGGCGGCCAGCCGGTGCAGCGGCAGCGGTCCCGCCGCGTGCAGCAGCCCGCCGAGCCGCTCGGCGGCCGCGGCCACCCGCTGCGCGCCGGTGCCGGTCAGCTCCGGGGCGGGGACGACGTCCCACGGCTCGGCGATCTCGGCCGACAGCCCCGGGTAACGGCGCAGGAAGGCCGCGCACTCGGCCGCGAGCCGCCACCACGTGCCCGCCTCCAGGCTGGGCGAGCCGCCGGTCTCCGCCGTGGCCCAGCGCAGCAGCCGCACCACCTCGCCCCACACCGCGTCCGACACCACGCCTTCCACCGGGCTGGGCAGCGGCGGGCGGTGGGCGAGCACGAGGTCGTGGGCGGTCTCGGGGTCGAACAACGTCCGGCGGAGCGCGTCGTCCATGGGCCGACCCTGGTCCGGCCAGGTGGCCGTCCGGTGGACGGCGGCTGTGGAACGGCTGTCGGTCAGGCGCCGGCGCGCACCTTCTCCTCGGCCTGCACCTCGGCGCGCATCCGCGAGTGCCGGTGGCCGTAGGAGAAGTAGAAGACCAGCCCGATGACCATCCAGGCGAGGAACCGCAGCCAGGTCTCCACGCTCAGGTTGAGCATGAGGTAGAGGCAGGCCAGCGCGGACAGGACCGGCACCACCGGCGACCACGGCACGCGGAACTTCCGGTCCAGGTCGGGCTTGGTCCGGCGCAGCACCGGCACCGCGATCGAGACCAGGACGAAGGCGAACAGCGTGCCGATGCTGACCAGGTCGGCCAGTGTCGTGAGCTTCACGAACGCCGCCATGACCACGACGACGACCGCGTAGGCCAGGGTCATCCGGACCGGCGTCCCGGTGCGCTCGCTCACCTTGGCGATCATCGGCGGCAGCAGCCCGTCGCGGCCCATCGCGAAGCCGATCCGGCTGACCGTGACCAGGTCGACGAGGATCACCGAGGTCAGCCCGGCGACGGCGGCCAGCGACACCAGCGCCGAGGCCCAGCCGAGCTCGTTCTGGTCGAAGGCGTTCGCGATCGGCGCGCCCTCGTCGATCTTGGTGTACTTCACCATCCCGACGACGACGAACGAGACGCCGACGTAGAGCGCGGTCGAGACCGCCAGCGTGCCGAGCAGACCGAGCGGCAGGTCGCGCCCGGGCCGCTTGGTCTCCTCGGAGAGGTTCGCGACGGCCTCGAAGCCGGTGTAGGAGAAGAAGACGACGGCGGCCGCGGTGAGGATGCCGCCGATGCCGAACGCGGCCGGCGACAGCCCGAAGACCGCGCCGATGAGCGGCTGGGCCAGGCCGCCCTCGCCGTGCGTGGCCTCGCCCTGCGGCACGAACGGGGTGAGGTTGGCGCCGGTGAGGTACCAGGCGCCGAGCACGATCACGAAGACGCAGATGACGACCTTGACGATGACCAGCCCGCCGGTCACCCGGGCGGACTCGCGGATGCCCAGGACGGCGATGACCGTCAGGACGACGACGATGAGCACCGCGCCGACGTTGACCGTCGACTCCTCCCCGAACAGCGACGGCGGCAGGTGCAGCAGGCTGCCCACGTAGCCGGACCACCCGCGCGCGACGACCGCGGCGCCGAGCGCGAACTCGAGGAACAGGTCCCAGCCGATGATCCAGGCGACCAGCTCGCCGGCGGTGGCGAAGGCGTAGGAGTAGGCGCTGCCCGCCGTCGGCACCGACGAGGCGAGCTCGGCGTAGCAGAGCGCGGCCAGGACGGCGACGACGCCGGCGATCACGAACGAGATCACCACCGCCGGGCCGGCGTGGTTCTTCGCCTCGACGCCGGTGAGCGTGAAGATGCCGGTGCCGATCACCACCCCGATGCCGAAGCCGACGAGGTGCCGGGCGGAGAGGTTCTTGCGGAGTCTTCCGACGCCGGCGGCCTCGGCCTCGGACTCCCCGATGGACTCGACCGGCTTGGTGCGGAACAGGTGCAGCGCCACGAGCGGTTCCGGTACCCCCGCCGATCGGGCGTCCACACGTGACGTCGCCCGCGCGGGTGGCGCAGGCTGGAGGGCGTGTTCGACGTCGACTGGATGGGGATGCTGACCCGCGAGGTGCTGCGCGAGCGGGTGCCCGCTCTCGTCGCCGAGGCCTGCGCGTGGAGCGTCGGCCTCTCCGACCAGCCGCACCACCTGCGCCACCGCGGGCGGCTGGTCACCACCGGGACGACGATCGGGGTCCGCGCCGCCAACGGCCAGCCGCTGTCCGGTGACGAGGAGGGACGGCTGGAGCTCGGCGACGCGCGGCCGGGCAGCTTCGCCGACGTCCTCAACGCGGCCACGCCCGACGGCGGCACCTACGCCGACCGGCTCGACCGCGAGGTGCTCGACCCGTTCGTGCTGCAGACCTGCGTGCTGGCCGCGGAGCGGGCCCGCGACTCCCGCCGGCGAGCCTGGGCCGAGCTGCTCGACGAGCTCGGTGAGGACGGCAGCGACCTCGCCGGCGTCGTCCGGGCGGGGGACTGGGAGACCCCGCTGCGGATCGAGGCCGAGCACCTGCTGCTGGCCGCGCTCGGCGACGTGCCGCTCGCCGAGGTCGAGGCCGAAGGGCTGCCGCTGTCGGTGGTGCGGGCCGCGGAGGCCGCCGCGCGGGGCGCCGTCCGGGTGCCGGTGGAGCTGGAGGAGGACCCGGGCGCGCTGTTCCTCGCCGAGGCGGCGCTCGGCGCCTCCGGGCTGCCGCTGCCGGTGGTGCCGGCCGAGGCCTCGCGGCTGCTGGAGCTGCTGCTCGCCGAGGGCCTGGAACCCGGCGAGATCCCGGCGCTGCTGGGCCGGCTGCCGGTCGAGCCGGCGACCGCCGTGCAGGTGGCCGCGATGATCGCCGCCGCGGGCGAGGAGCCCTACGCCTGAGCGGTGGTCTCCAGCTGCGCCGCGACGCCGAGCAGCAGCGCCTCGCTGCCCGGCCGCCCGACGAGCTGGACCACCAGCGGCAGGCCGTCGCGGACGCCGACCGGCACGGTCACCGCGGGGAAGCCGGCGAGGTTCCAGGCCTGGCAGAACGGCACCGCCTTGGCCGAGGCGAGGTAGGTGGCCAGGTAGCCGCGGCCGGTCAGCGCCCCGGCGGGCCCGGGTACCCGCGCGACCGCCGGGGTGAGCAGGACGTCCGTGCGGGCGAACCAATCGAGGGCTCGGTCGCGCCACGCGGCGGCCTCGGCGGGGCGCGGTCCGTGCCGCCGGCCCTTGCGCACCATCGTGGCGGTGCGGGGCTCGAGCCGTGGGAGATCGAGGCCCAGGCGGTCGGCCTCCTCCGCGATCCCGGCGAGCCACGAGCGGCCCCACTGGTTGAGCAGGGTCGCCGGGTAGGGCGGATCGCCCCGCTCCACCCGGTGCCCTGCGGCAGAAAGCGCGACTTCTGCCGCCTCGACGGCGGCGCGCTGGTGCGCGTCGGGCCGGCCGAGCGGTGAGGGGCTCTTCGTCGAGACAGTGATGTGCAGCGGCGCCGGGTCGGGGACCGCGACCGGCTGCCCGCTGAGCACGGCCAGCGCTGCCGCGGCGTCGGCGGCGGTGCGCGCGATCGGGCCGGCGACGGTGAGGCCGTACCAGTGCTCGTCGAGCCCGCCGGGCAGCGGGACGAGGCCGGGCGTGGGCTTCACGCCGACCAGCCCGCAGGCCGCGCCGGGGATGCGCAGCGAGCCTCCGCCGTCGGTGCCGAGCGCGAGCGCGGCCAGGCCCGCGGCGACGGCCGCCGCGCCGCCGCCGGTGGAGCCGCCGGGGTCGCGGGCGAGGTCCCACGGGTTGCGGGTCGGCCCGCCGGCGGCCGAGGCGGTGAAGCCCCAGGCGGCCAGCTCCGGCATCCGCGTCGTCCCGACGACGACGCAGCCGGCCGCCCGCACGCGGGTGACCAGCTCGTCGTCCGCGGCCGCCGGGGTCGCGGACGTGGCGGCGCTGCCGTGGCGCAGCGGCTCGCCGGCCACCGCGATGTTCTCCTTGACCGCGACCGGCACCCCGGCCAGCGGCAGCTCGGAGCGGCTCTCGGAGGCGTCGACCGCCGCGGCGTCGGCGAGCGCGGCGTCGGCGCGGACGGTGCAGAAGGCGTTGAGCTCGGGGTCGCGCGCGGCGATCCGGTCGAGGTGCTCGCGGACGACGTCGACCGCGGTGCGGCGTCCCCCGCGCACGGCGGCGGCGAGGTCGAGGGCGCTGGCGGTGCGGGTGGAGGTGGTCATGCGGCAAGGCTGGCCGCGGCCGACTCCCGCCGGTATCGGGCGAACGCCCTAGCGGGCCATCGCGCCGACCGTCCCGAGCGACCTACTCGCGTCGCGTGTGCAGCTCCCCGGCCGACAGCGCGGCCACCACGGCCGAGGCGCGGGTGGAGACGCCGAGCTTCGCGTAGGCGTGCTCGAGGTGGGCGTTGACCGTCTTCGGCGAGATGGCCAGCCGCCGGCCGATCGCGACGTTGGTCAGCCCGTCGGCGACCAGGTCGAGGACGGCGCGCTCCCGCGCGGTGAGCAGGCCGGGCGGAGCGGGAGCAGGAGGTGGCGCCGCCCCGGCCGCGGCGAGCACGGCGTCGACCGCGCCGGCCGGGAGGCGTCCGGCGTCGGCGTGCGCGCGCAGCAGCGCCGTCCGCTCGCCGTCGTCCCGGGCCGGGCGGTGCGGGCGCGGCTCGCCGGTGGTGACCCACGCGTCGGCGGCGGCGAGCAGCGCGGCGGCGGGGGAGAGGGCGGGGCCGGCCAGGCCGCGGTGGTAGCCGGAGCCGTCGCAGCGCTCGTGGTGCGCGCACGCCAGGTCGGCGAGGTCGGCCAGCGCGGGCACCCGGGCCAGCGCCCGCGCGGTGAAGTACGGGTGCAGCCGCACCTGCTCGCGCTCGGCGTCGCTCAGCGGGCGCTGCTTGTCCCAGACGGCGGAGGAGACCGCGACCCGGCCGACGTCGGCGACCAGCCCGGCGCGGCGCAGCGTGCTCACCTCGTCGTCCGGGCGGCCGGCGACCCGGGCCGCCTCGGCGGCCAGCCCGGACACCCGTTCGCTGTGCCCGCGGAAGACCGGTGACTTGAGGTCGGCGACCAGACCGAGGACGGCGAGCACCTCCTCGGCGTCGTCCGGGCCGACCGTGCGGTGCGGCGACGGCTCCGCGGCCAGGACGGCGGCCAGTCGGGCGTCCTCGCGGACGGCGAGCAAACCGTCGACCGCGTCGGCAGCCACCCCCGTGACGGTCGGGTCGAGCGTGCGGCCGGCCCGGCGGCGCAGCTGCGCGGCGGGGTCGGGCGCGTCGGCGAGCAGGTCCAGCACGTGCGCCACCTGCCAGACCCGCGTGGCGGGCGCGAGGTCCGCACCGCCGCGCAGGCCGGGGTGCCCGTGGCCGTCCCACCGCTCGAAGACCTGCCCGAGCGCGTCGGTCACCCCGGCCGGCAGGCCGAGACGGCCGGCCACGACCTGCGCGACCTCGCAGCTGGCCACCTCGTGCGCGCGGACGACGCCCGGCGCGCGGGCGAGGAAGCCCAGCAGCCGGTCCGGCCGAGGGCCGACCGCGGCCAGCGCACCCCGGAGGACGTCGCGCAGGTCGCGGGCATCGGCAGCGGCGAAGGCGGCGCTGACCGCCAGCTCGTCGCCGAGGGCCGCGGCCATCTCCGAGGCCGTCGCGGTGCAGCCCACGAAGCGCAGCAGGCCGACCCAGAACAGCGCCTCGCGGTCGGCCGCCGGCAGGTCGAGGCGGTCGGCCAGCGCACCGGCGACGGCGCAGGCGCGCAGGCCCTGACCGTCGGTCAGCCCCTTGCCGAGGTCGCTGACCACCGACAGCCCGGCGACCAGCTCCGCCAGCCGGAAGTCCCGCACCGCGTCATCCTCCCGGCGGGGGCCCTCCCGGTGGGACGATCCCGGCGTGGAGGTCCCGGCCCGGGATGCGATCGAGCGGAGCCGGGCGGCACTGCGGGCGGGGGACGCGGCGACCGCTCGCGAGCTGCTGGGCGGGATCGTTGAGCCGGACGGCGAGGTCTGGGAGCTCCTCGGTTCGGCGGCCTACCTGGAGCTGGACTTCGCGCGCACGGCCGAGCACTGGGAACGCGCGTGCACCGCCTACCGGCGCTCGGGCGGCCACGCCGGCGCCGTGCGGGCCGCCCGGATGCTGTGCTTCGTCCACATGATGGTGCTGGGCCATCCGTCGGTGGCCCAGGGCTGGCTGGGCCGTGCGCAGACGCTGCTCTCGGGCGTCCCGGACTCGCGCGAGGCCGGGTGGGTCGCGCTGAACGTCGGCATGTTCGACGGCGACCGGGCGCGCAAGGAGGAGGGGCTCCGCCGGGCGTTGGAGGTGGCCCGCACGGTGGGCGACGCCGACCTGGAGTTCGCGGCGCTGGGCTACCTGGGGGCCTCCCTGGTGCACGCCGACCGGATGGACGAGGGCATGGCCCTGCTCGACGAGGCGCTGGCCGCGGTCACCGGTGGCGACGTCGACGACTTCTTCGTGCTCGAGGAGATCTTCTGCCAGCTGTTCGCCGCCTGCGAGCACGCCTGCGACGTCCGGCGGGCCGAGGAGTGGATCGCCGTCGGGGAGGAGGTCGCGCGGCGGCGCAACCTGCCGGCGGTGTCGGCGTTCTGCCGCACCCACTACGGCGGGGTGCTGACGACGGCGGGGCGCTGGACCGAGGCCGAGGAGGCGCTGACCGCGGCCGTCGGGCTGTGGGGGCTCAGCCGCCGGTCGGCGCTGCGCATGGGTGCGCTCGCGCGGCTGGCGGAGCTGCGGGTCCGGCAGGGCCGGGTCGACGAGGCGGCGCAGCTGCTCGCCGAGCTCGACCTGGGCCGCGCCGGGGAGGCCGCCCGTCCGCTGGCCGCCGTCCACCTGGTGCGCGGCGAGCCGGACCTCGCCGCCGACGTGCTGGAGCGCGCGCTCGCCGAGGGCGACGCCGAGGGTGCGGCCGCGGCGCCGCTCTGGGCGCTGCTGGTCGACGTCCACCTGGCCGCCGGCCGCGTCGAGGCCGCCGCCGACGCAGCCGAGCGGGTGGCCCGTTGCGCGGAGCGGGTGCCGCGGCCGCACCTCACGGCGCTGGCCGCGCTCGCCCGCGGGCAGCTCTGCGTGGCCGAGGGCACCGATCCGTCGGTCTGCCTGCGCGAGGCCCTGACCGGCTTCGCCGCGGCGGGGATGCCGATGGAGCTGGCCCGGGCCCGCCTCGCGCTCGCCCGCGCGGTGCACGCCGAGCGTCCGGCGGTCGCCCGCGCCGAGGCACGGGCGGCGCTGGAGGCGTTCCAGCGGCTGCCGGCGGCCCGGGACGCCGACGCGGCCGCGGCGTTCCTCCGCGAGCTGGGCGTGCGGGCACCGGTCGCCCGCCGGACCGAGGGCGTGCTCACCGCCCGTGAGGAGGAGGTGCTCGGGCTGCTCGGTGCGGGCCTGACCAACCCGGAGATCGCCGCCCGGCTGTTCATCAGCCGCAAGACCGTCGAGCACCACGTCGCCAACGTGCTGGCGAAGCTCGCCCTGCGCAGCCGCGCCGAGGCCGCCGGCTACGCGGCCCGCACCGGTTCAGCCGCCAGATAGGGGAGCTCACCGATCCCTCGGACGGTGGCGGGCGGGAGCGTGGCGCCGTCCACCCTCGGATCGGAGGAACCATGTACGACGCGATCGTCGTCGGCGCGCGGTGCGCCGGCGCCCCCACCGCGATGCTGCTCGCCCGCGCCGGCCACCGCGTGCTGCTGGTCGACCGCGCCGAGTTCCCCAGCGACACGCTGTCCACCCACGCGATCCACGCCCCCGGCATCGCCGCGCTGCGGCGCTGGGGTCTGCTCGACGCCGTCCTGGCCACCGGCTGCCCGCCGATCGACGTCTACTCCTTCGACTTCGGCCTGTTCACCCTGCGCGGGACACCCCGGCCGTGCGACGGCAGCTCCGCCGCCTACGCGCCGCGCCGGTACCTGCTCGACGCGATCCTGGTCGAGGCCGCCGCCGCGGCCGGCGCGGAGGTGCGCGAGCACTTCTCCGTCTCCGACCTGGTCGTCGAGGACGGCGCCGTCGTCGGCGTCCGCGGGCACGACGAGACGGGCGCAGCCGTGACCGAGCGGGCCCGGGTCGTGGTCGGCGCCGACGGCCGCAACTCGCGGGTGGCCCTGCTGGCCGGTGCCCAGGCGTATGCGGAGAAGCCGCGCCAGCAGTACGCGTACTACACCTACTGGCAGGACCTGCCCGTCGACACCTTCGCGACCTACATCCGCCCCGACCGCGGCTGGGGTGCCTTCCGCACCAACGACGACCTGACCCTGCTCGTCCTCGGCTGGCCGTACGCGGAGGCGGCCGCCTACAAGGCCGACGTGGAGGGCAACTACCTGGCCACCCTCGAGCTGGCACCGGAGTTCGCCGAGCGCGTGCGGTCAGCCACCCGCGTGGCCCCGTTCCTCGGCGGCGCGGTGCCGAACTTCCTGCGCACGCCGTTCGGCCCGGGGTGGGTGCTGGTCGGCGACGCCGGGCTGACCATGGACCCGATCACCGCGCAGGGCATGACCGACGCCTTCTTCGACGCCGAGCGCTGTGCGGCCGCCCTCGACCGGGTGTTCCGGGGCGAGACGCCGTTCGAGCAGGCGATGGCCGCCGTCCAGCAGGAGCGGGACGTGCGGGTGCGCCCGATGTGGGAGTTCACCTCGGACATGGCAGCCCTGGCACCCCCGCCGCCCGAGCTCGCCGGGCTGCTGTTCGCCGCGCAGGGCGACCAGGCGGCGATGGACGGCTTCGCCTCGGTGATCGCCGGCACGCTCGGCCCGGCCGAGTTCTTCGCCGGCGCGGCCACCCCCGCCTAGCGCTGGGGGAGGGACTCGATCGCGAACCCGGACACGCGCTCCTTGTCGCCGATGATCTCGATCCCGGTGACCAGGTCGTCGTCGATGGTGAACGCGAAGACCACCTGGGGCTCGCCGCGCAGCGACCACACCCAGCCGGGCGCGCCGTCGACGAGGACGAGCCGCGCGGCCCGCGCCTTGCCGGAGAGGAAGCGTGCGACCGCGTCGGCCCCGCGGAGGTCCTCCGCGGAGCCCATCTGCGCGGCCGCGGTGTCGTAGCGCAGCACCGCTTCGGGGTGCAGCAGCTCGAGCAGCGCACCGAAGTCGCCGTCCTTGGAGGCGGCCAGGAACGCGGTCACCACCTCCCGCTTGCGCGCGGTGTCGTCCTTGGGCTCGGCCCCGCGCACCCGGCGCCGCGCGCGGCTGGCGAGCTGCCGCGCGGCGGCGGGGGAGCGGTCGACGATCGGGGCGATCTCCTCGAACGGAACGTCGAACAGGTCGTGCAGCACGAACGCCAGCCGCTCGGCCGGGGTCAGGGTGTCCAGGACGGCGAGCAGCGCCAGCCCGACCGAGTCGGCCAGCACGGCCTCGTCGGCCGGATCCGGGACGGCGTGCAGGTGGGGTCCGTCGTCCAGCGGCTCCTCGCGGCGGGTGGTCCGGCTGCGCAGCTGGTTGAGCGAGACGCGGGCGACGATCGTGGTCAGCCAGCCGGCGAAGTTGTCGACCTCGCTGCTGTCGGCCCGGGACACCCGCAGCCAGGCCTCCTGGACCGCGTCCTCCGCCTCGGCCCGCGAACCCAGCAGCCGGTGCGCCACAGCGGTCAGCCGCTCGCGGTGCTCCTCGAACTCGGCGGCGAGCAGATCCTCTGCGTCCACGTCGTCACATCCCTCGGTCGGTGCGTGTCAGGAAGGTGAGGACCTGTCGCACACCCGCACACCGAGGAGCACATCATGACCGCAGGAATCCGCACCGTCATCTACCCGGTGGACGATCTCGACCGCGCCAGGCAGTTCTTCGCCGTCCTGACCGGCGGCGAGCCCGTCGTGGACGCGCCGTACTACGTGCAGTTCGACGCCGAAGGCCAGAACATCGGCCTCGACCCGCACGGGCACCGGTTCGGGCAGCACGGCCCGGTCGCCTACTGGCACGTCGACGACGTCGCCAAGAGCCTGGCCGCGCTGGTCGAGGCCGGCGCGGAGGTCGTGCAGGAGCCGACCGACGTCGGCGGCGGCATGCAGATCGCCGTCGCCAGGGACGCCGACGGCAACCTGATCGGCCTGCGCCCCGGCGCCTGAGGCGGCGCGTCGCGGCACTCTGGCGGTTTCGCGCGCCTAACCGCACGCGGTTAAGCACGCGAAACCGCAGGACGGCGCGCTTTATCGCGATACAGCGCGCCGGGTCGGGTCAGCGGACGGGGCGGCGGAGCAGGACGGCGGCGAGCTCGGCGTTGCGCTGGACGAACTCGCCCCACGTCCCGGCCGTGTTCCCGGCCGGGCGCGCTGCCTGCCGCTGCTCCCAGCCGCACAGCCGGCCGGCGCGGATGCTCAACCGGACGAGGACGTCGTCGGCCCACCCGGCGACGTCCTCGTCGTGCCCGGCCGCCGCCGTGACCCGCTGCGGGGCGACCACCCAGTCCAGCGCCGCGATCTCCTCCTGCAGCCGGGCGGCGGCCTCGAAGGCCAGCGCCTCGGCGGCCGCGTCCCGCCGGGCGGCGAGCGTGGCCCGCGCCGCCGCGACCGCCGACGGGTCGCGGTCGAGCACCGCGGTGATCGCACCCGACAGCTCCCGGACGTCGGCCCGCCCGGCACCGCGCAGCCGGGCCAGCTCCCGCTGGGCCGCGCTCGCCGAGGTCGCCGCGTACGGCAGCGGGTGCACCCGCTGCAGCCCCGAGACGGCGGCGCGCACCTTCCGGCTGCCCAGGTACGGGCCGAAGATCCGCGTTCCGGGCGACGGCCGCACCGAGTGGACGACGTCGAGCCTCGGTGCCGCCGCGGAGGTGTCCAGCCGGATCGACACCGGCACCTCGAGGCCGCCGGCGATCCGGTTCCACGGCGGCAGCGACCGCTCGAGCAGGTTGCGCTCGGCCCACGCCGCCTCGTGCACCGAGTCGCAGACCAGGGCCTCGATGCGGGCGATCCGCGGGATCATCCGCCGCAGGTGGCGGCGCTCGCGCAGGTCGCCCCAGTAGGAGCCGACCCGGCTGCGCAGCTCGGTCGCGCGGCCCAGGTAGAGCACTCGCCCACGGTCGTCCCGGAACCGGTAGATCCCGGGCTCCGCCGGCAGGGCGCGCACGGCGGCCGGTCGAGCTGGCACCTCGTCATCGTGCGCGCGGCGGCGGCCCGAGAGGCTGTGACACGCGGGAGGTCACGGTGGAACGCGCGACCGCACGCCCCGCAGCGGAAGGGACTTCCGGCCCTTTATCGTTCCGGACGGGCGCGTCACGGTTCGCTCATGAGTTCGGAAGCGGCTGATCGCTCGGCGGAGCAGCCCGGGCAGCCGGTGGGTCCGCCCGCGTGCGTGCACTGCCGCAGCGGCGGCTGGGCCGCCGGTGCGGAGGCCGTCGAGCCGGCGACCTGGGCCGGACGCGCCGTCGTCCTGCCGGTGGGACGGCTGCACGCCGTCGCGGACGACGGCGTCCTCACCGGGCAGGCGCGGTGCGGTGCGCCGGTCGCCCTGCTGGACCCGTCGGTGTTCGGCTGGCCCGACGCCGGGACGGTGCAGTGGCCGCTGTGCTGGAACTGCCTGGCGCTGACGCGCTGAGCCACTCGCCTCAGCGGAAGGCCAGCTCGACCGCCAGGCCCAGCCCGAGCGCGGCCACGGCCACCCGCACGACCGTCGCCGGCAGGTGCCGGACGACGACCGGCCCGAGGAGGGCGCCGGCGAACAGCCCCGCGGCCAGCGGCACCACCGCCGCCCAGTCGACCGGCCCGGCGACCACGAGCACCACCGCGGCGGCCACCGTCGCCGCCCCGTTGAGCATGTTCTTGACCGCGTTCGCCTCCGGCAGCCGCTCGTCGACGAGCACGAGCAGCGTCGCGAGCAGCAGCACGCCCGCGCCGGCGCCGAAGTAACCCGAGTAGACCGAGACGGCGGTGACGATCGGCAGCGCCAGCGCCTGGCCGCGGCGGGCGTGCCACCGCCGGGTCAGCACGGGCTGAGCGAGCAGTGCCAGCGAGCCGACCGCCAGCAGGAACGGGACCAGCCGCTCGAACAGCCCCGACGGCGTCGTGAGCAGCAGCACCGCCCCGCCGGCGGCCCCCACCGCGGCCAGCGGCAGCCCGCGGGCGAGCCACCGGCCGCTGCCGGCCAGCTCCCGCCGCGAGGTCAGCGCCGAACCCGGCCAGCACGCGACCAGCGCGACGAGGTTCGCGACGTCGGCGGTCAGCGGCGGCAGGCCGACCGCCAGCAGCGCCGGGTAGGAGACCAGCGAGGTGATGCCGCCGCCGGTGCCGAGCACCCCGGCGACCAGCCCCGCGACGACCAGGAACGCGAGTTCGGCGGCTGCCACCGTCAATCGACCGGCAGCAGGCCGTGCTGGACGGCGAACAGGCTCGCCGCGACCCGGTTGACCGCCCCGGTCTTCGCGTAGATGTGCTCGGTGTGGTTGCGGACGGTCTTGGGGGAGAGCACGAGCCGGTCGGCGATCTGCCGGCTGGACAGCCCCTGTGCCACCAGGCGCAGCACCTCGATCTCCCGCGCCGAGAGCCCGGCCGGGCGGCTGTGCCGGGCGGTCGCACGGTGCCCGGCGGCGGTGAGGGTCGCCTCGACCGCGTCGGCGTCGAGCCGCCCCTCGCGGGCGTCCCGGCTCAGCCGGACCGCCACGGCGTCGGCGGTGAGCGCCTCGCGGTGCGGCCGCGGTTCGCGCAGCGTCCGGTAGGTGTCGGCCACGGCAAGGAATCGTGCCTGCGGCGAGATCGCGCCGCCACGCAGGCCGCGCGGGTAGCCCGAGCCGTCGAGCCGCTCGTGGTGCTGGACGGCGACGGCGCCCAGCGGGGCCAGCGCGGGCGACTGGCAGAGGATCCGCTCGGTGAAGTAGGGGTGCAGCCGGATCCGCTCCCACTCCCCGGCGCCGAGCGGGCCCGGCTTGTCCCAGATGGCGTTGGACACCCCGAGCCGGCCGAGGTCGTGCACCAGCCCGGCGCGGCGCAGGTCGGTGACCTCGTCGTCCGCCATGCCCGCGAGGCGCGCGGCGTCGGCGGCGAGGTCGGCCACGGCGCGCGAGTGGCCCAGGGTGTACGGGGACTTGAGGTCGACGAAGTCCGCGACCGTCGCGAGGGCCTCGTCGACGGCGTCGCCGCGCAGGCGCCGGCGCAACGCCGGCTCGGCCTCGAGCACGACGTCCCAGGAGCGCGCGGTGTCCAGCCCGGCGAGCAGACCGTCGGGATCCCCGGTCAGCGTGGCGGCCAGGTGGGGGTCGAACTGCCGGCCGGCGCGCTCGCGGGCCAGCGCCGTCGCCGCCTCGGGGCCGCCCACGCGCTGCGCGACCTCGATGTACTCGGCGAACTGGGAGATCCGCGCCGCGAGCGGGATCTGGTCGCCGCGCAGCCCAGCGGGCCACCCGCGCCCGTCCCACCGCTCGTAGGAGGCCGCGACGGCCCGCTGGGTCGCGTCGTCGAGCCCGAGCTCGGCGGCCAGACCGCGGGCCAGCGCGGCGTGCCGCTCGATCATCGCGTCGACCTCGCGGAACCCGCCCAGCGCGAACTCCAGGCCGATCCGCAGCCGGTCCCACGGCGGGTGGCCGGCGCCGATCGTCCGGAGGCCCGCCGCGAGACCCCGCAGGCTCCGGCCGTCGTGCCGGTACTTCCCCGCCTTCATCGCGATGTCGTCGCCGAACCACTTGGCCTGCTCGTGGGCGTCCGAGTGGCAGGCGACGTTCACCATGAGCGCCGTGTAGTAGAGCGTCGAGCGCTCGTCCTCACCGAGCTGGAGGCGGTCGGCCAGCCGCAGCGAGATCACGCACTGGCGCAGCACGTGCTCCATCGGCTGGTCGAAGCCCAGGTCCACGCCGAGCGAGAGCGCGGCCACCAGCTCGGCCAGCCGCAGCTCCCGGCACGGGTTGCGAACTGTCACCGGTCACCCCCAGCGCGACCCCGTGCGCGCGGAGGCTACGCCGGGCGGCACGTGCTCAGGCGCCCTGCAGCGCCGCCAGGTTGCGCTTGATGGCCTCGTCGGTCGCCTGCACGTCCTCCGTCGGGCTGAACATGATCAGCTGGGTGCCGACCTCGAACGCGGGGACGTGCCCGGGCGGCATGTAGTAGACGTCGCCGGTGCGAGCGGTCTCCTCGTGGTCGGCGTAGCGGACCGTCATGGCGCCGCGGGTCACCACACCCCAGTGCGGGCAGTGGCACTGGTCGCCCGGCAGGCCCCTGAGCATGTCGGACATGTCGAACTGCTGCTTGATCGTCAGGAAGTCCACGGTGTAGCCGCCGAGCTCGGCCGTGCGGACCTCGACGATGCCCTCGTCGACCAGCTCCGGCGTGTCCGGAGAGATGCGTGCCATGGTGCGCTCCTCGCGTCCCTGTCCCCGTGCGGGAGCGACGCTAGGAAGAGCGGCACGCGCCGCGCGTGGGGCAATTGCCCCAACTTCACCGACGGTCGTAGCGTCAGCCCTCCCACGGGGGCCCGAAGCGCCGAGACGGCTGGAGGCTCGCCATGTTCGCTCAGGTCATCCAGGGCAGGACGTCGGACCTGGAGGGGATCAAGAGGGCCAGCGACCGGTGGGTGGCGGAGCTGGCGCCCGGCGCGACCGGCTGGCTCGGCAGCACGGCCGGGACGACCGACGACGGCCGGTTCGTCGTCGTCGCGCGGTTCGAGTCGGCCGAGGCGGCGCGGCGCAACTCCGACCGGCCCGAGCAGGGCCGGTGGTGGGAGGAGACCAGCCGCTCGCTGGAGGACGTCACCTTCATGGACAGCGAGGACGTCCTCGTCGAGCTGGCGGGCGACCCCGCGCAGGCAGGGTTCGTGCAGGTGATGCAGGGCCGGGTCACCGACGCCGACCGCGCCCGCAAGATCATGGCCGAGCTGCCGCCGGACCTGATGGCGAAGTACCGCCCGGACGTGCTCGGCTCGGTGATGATCGGCGCCCCCGACGGCCGGTGGACCCAGGTCGTCTACTTCACCTCCGAGGAGGAGGCGCGCGCCGCCGAGGGCCAGGAGCCGCCGGCGGAGTTCGCCGAGGCCATGCAGGAGATGGGCTCGCTCAGCGTGGGGGAGACCCAGTTCTTCGACCTGCGCCGGCCGGTGCTGCACTCACCCCGCTGAGCCCTCCCGGCCGTGGAGGGCCGTGAAGACGTCGAGCAACCTCTCCCGGGCCGCCGGAGGCAACGTCGGCTCCGGCAGGGTGCGCAGCGCCCGGGCGGTGCTGCGCACCTGTTCCAGGTAGACGACGCAGGGCTCGCACAGCTCGAGGTGCTCGGCGATCGCCTGCTCGACGGCGTCCGGCAGGGTGCCCTCGAGGTGCTCGGTGACCAGTTCGACGAACTCGCGGCAGGCGATGGTGAGGACGTCGTGGTCCCCGGGCCGGGGCGTCGGCAGGTCAGCCACGACGCGCTCCTTCCCCCGAGGCGCTGCGGTACACGTCCTCCAGCCGGGCCCGGAGCCGGGCACGTCCCCGGTGCAGGAGTATCCGCTGGTTGCCGGGACTGAGGCCCAGCGTCGCGCAGATCTCCTCGGACGACAGGCCGTGCACGTCGCGCAGCTCGACCACGGTGCGCTGACGCTCGGGCAGCTCGTCGAGGGCCGCCCGGAGCTCGCGGCGGATCTCGGCCGCCACGGCGGCGTCCTCCGGGGGCGGCTCCCAGCCGGCCGGTCGCCCCGCGGGCGTCCAGCCGCCGGGCCAGCGGTCGTCGGGGCCGCGGAAGCGCCGCGGGTCCACGGTGGGGCCGGTGTCCTCCGCCTGATCGGGGAAGGCCGACGACCACGGCACGGCCCGCGCCTCGCGGACCCCCCGCGTGCGGGCCTGGTTCTCCAGGATCCGGAAGACCCACGTCCGCAGGGAGGAGCGCCCTTCGAACCGGTCCAGCTGGCCGATCACGGCCAGCCACGTGTCCTGCACGACCTCTTCGGCGGAGGCGCGGGTCGAGACGTGCAGCAGGGCGACGCGGAGGAGCACCGGCGACCAGGCGTCCACCAGCTCGGCGAAGGCGGTGCGGTCCCCGGCGCGCAACCGCTCGAGCAGCACCGCCTGCCCGGGGCTACCGCCCTCGAGCAGGGCCGCGGCGACCGCCGGCGCACTCGGCTCGGGCTGCCGCATGCTGCTGCTCCTCGCCACGGAGGGGACGGCGGATGGCACCCGACATCCTGGGCGGTGGCACGAGGACGCGTCAGGGACCGAGGTCCCGGATCGGCGGTCATCGCCCGGACCGCTCGGCCTGGTCGATCGCCCACGCGGCGTTCACCAGCCCGATGTGGCTGAACGCCTGCGGGACGTTGCCCAGGAGCTCGCCGCTTTCCGGGTCGACCTCCTCGGACAGCAGGCCGAGATCGTTGGCGAAGGACGCCGCGCCCTCGAACACCGCGCGGGCGCGCTCGACCTGCCCGGCCAGCGCCAGCGCCTGGGCCAGCCAGAACGTGCAGAGCAGGAAGGTGCCCTCCTCGCCGGCCAGCCCGTCGACGCCCTCCTCGGTGCGGTAGCGGTAGACGAGGCCGCGCTCGTCGGTCAGCCGGTCGGCGATCGCGTCGATCGTGGCCAGCATCCGGGGGTCGTCGGCCGGCAGGAAGCCGACGATCGGCATCATCAGGTTCGACGCGTCCAGCGCCGTCGAGCCGAAGTACTGGGTGAAGGCGCCGGCCTCCTCGCTCCAGCCCTGCTGCAGGACGGCGTCGGCGATCTCCTCCCGGACCTTCTGCCACTCGTCGACCCGGTGCTCGCAGCGCAGCTGCGGGGCCAGCGCGATCGCCCGGTCCAGCGCCACCCAGCACATGACCTTGGAGTAGAGGAAGTGCTGCGGCTCGCCGCGCACCTCCCAGATGCCCTGGTCGCGGTCGCGCCAGCGGACAGCCGCGGTGTCGGCGCACGAGGCGAGGAACCAGCGGGTCTCCTCGTCCAGCGCGGGCAGCTGGTCGGCCAGCCGCGCGGCCGCGCCGAGCAGCTCGCCGTAGACGTCGACCTGCCGCTGGGCCCACGCGCCGTTGCCCACGCGGACCGGCCGGCTGTCCCGCCAGCCGCGCAGGTGGTCCAGGGTGCGCTCGCTCAGGTCATGCTCTCCGCCGACGCCGAACATGATCTGCAGCGACTCGTCCGGGCCGATGCCCCCGGCGCCGGCCGTCGTCATGAAGCCGAAGAAGTCCTCGGCCTCGTCCGGGCAGGCCGCCACCCAGAGCGCCTCCATCGTGAAGCTGGCGTCGCGCACCCAGGCGTAGCGGTAGTCCCAGTTCCGCTCGCCGCCGACGCCTTCGGGCAGGGACGTCGTCCCGGCGGCGACGACGGCGCCGCTGGGCTGGTACGACAGGCCCTGCAGCACCCGTCCGGAGAGGTGGACGAGGTCGGCCCAGGGCCCGTCGTAGGACTGGTGCAGGCTGCACCAGGACTCCCACGAGGCGAGCGTGCGGTCGAGCAGCGCGGCGAGCTCGTCCTGCGCCCACACGTGGGCGGGTACCGCGTCGCCGAGGGTGCTGCGCTGCAGCGCCAGGTGGACGACGTCGCCGGCCTCCAGGTGGATCCGCGCGGTGGCCCGGCCGTCGTGGAGATCCGCCGCCACGGGCAGGGTGAGGACCAGCCAGTCGGCGCCACCGCGGGCGGCGACTCCGCCGTCGAGGTGCGAGAGCAGAGGGACGATCAGCCCGTACTCGGGGCGCGGCCGGTAGTCGACCAGCACGTCGACCGCCCCGGACGTGCAGGACAGGCGGCGGACCAGCACGTGCGGCACGTCGGTGCCCAGGCGGTGGCCGTCGTTGTCCGGACCGAGGCCCAGGGCGTCGGTGAGCACGAACTCGCCCTCCGCGGTGCGGAACGTCGTCTCCAGCGCCAGCGAGCGCCCGGCGTAGCGGCGGGTCGTCGTCCCCTCGGCTTCCGGACGCACCGACCAGTGCCCGGCGTCGTCGTCCAGCAGGTGGGCGAACACGGCCGGGCCGTCGAAGCGGGGGAAGCAGAGCCACTCGACCGTGCCGGCCCGGTCGACCAGCGCGCAGGAGTGCCGGTCGGAGAGGAAGGCGAGGTCGGCGATGGGGGTGGCGCTCATGGGGACTCCCGGGGTCGGCGGTCGTGCCTCTGCAGTCGTCGCGGCGCGGCTGCCGTTACGCGCGTAACGCTGCTGCGGGCGGGGGGACAGCGGGAGCAGCGACTGCCGAGGAGGTCCCGTGTCCGCTTCCGAATCCGCCGAGCTCGAGGTCGACGTCGTCGTGGTCGGTGGTGGCCCCGCCGGGGAGGTGGCGGCCGGCCGCTGCGCCGATCGCGGGCTGTCCGTCGTCCTGGTGGAGGCGGAGCTGGTGGGCGGCGAGTGCTCCTACTGGGGCTGCATCCCCAGCAAGACCCTGCTGCGGCCCGGCGACGTGCTGGCCGCCGCCCGACGGGTCCCGGGCGCCGCCGCGGCGGCGGACGGACCCGTCGACGTCGCGGCCGCGTTCGCGCGGCGCGACTACATGACCTCCTCCTGGGACGACGGCGGGCAGGAGCGCTGGCTCGCCGAGCACGGGATCGGGCTGCTGCGCGGTTCCGGCCGGCTGGCCGGTCCGCGCCGCGCCGCGGTGGACGGCGGACCGGCGGTGAGCGCGCGCCGCGCGGTGGTGCTCGCCACCGGCTCGAGCGCGGTGCTGCCTCCGGTTCCGGGGCTGGCGGAGGTCCACCCGTGGGACAACCGGACGGCGACCGCGGCCAAGGAGGTGCCGGCGCGGCTGCTCGTCCTGGGCGGCGGTGCGGTGGGCCTCGAGCTGGCCCAGGCGTTCCGCCGGCTGGGCGCCGCGGAGGTGACGGTGGTCGAGGGCGCCCCCCGGCTGCTGGCCCGGGAGGAGCCCTTCGCCGGCGAGGAGGTGCTCGCCGCGTTCGAGCGGGAGGGCATCGCCGTCCGGCTGGGCACCCGGCTGGCCGCCGCCCGCCGGGACGGCACCGACGGTCCGGTGCGGGCGACGCTCGACAGCGGCGAGGAGGTGGTCGCCGACGAGGTGCTCGTCGCGGCCGGCCGCCGCCCCCGGACGGCGGACGTGGGGCTGGAGACGGTCGGGCTGGAGCCCGGACGGCCGGTCGCGGTGGACGACCGGCTGCGCGCGGTCGGCGTCCCCGACGGCTGGTTGTTCGCCGTCGGGGACTGCACCGGCCTCGCGCCCCTGACGCACATGGGCAAGTACCAGGCGCGGGTCGCCGCCGACGTGATCACCGGGCGCGACGTGCGCGACCGGGCCAGCCGGGACGTCGTCTCCCGCGTCACCTTCACCGATCCGCAGGTGTGCGCGGTCGGGCTCACCGCTTCCGAGGCCCGCGCGCGGGGCGTGGCCGTCCGGGTGATCGACGTCGGCACCGGCGACGTACCCGGGTCCTACGTGCTCGGCGAGGGGCTGGCCGGCACCACGCGGCTGGTCGTCGACGAGGACGCCGGGGTGCTGGTCGGCGCCACGATCACCGGCAGCGGCGTCCAGGAGCTGCTGCACTCGGCGACCGTTGCCGTGGCCGCCCGCGTGCCGCTCGACGAGCTGCGGCACGCCGTTCCCGCGTTCCCCACGGTCGCCGAGGTGTGGTTGCACGCCCTCGAGGCGGCCGGGCTCTGACAGGAGACCGCCGTGCCCCACGTGTCGTTCACGAACCTGCTGATCATCGCCGTCGTCGCCGCTGCCGTTCCGCTGGCACTGGGCTGGGCGCCGCGGCTGCGCATCCCGTCGGTGGTCCTGGAGATCATCGCCGGGGTGCTGCTCGGCCCGTCCGTGCTCGGGTGGGTGGAGGTCGACCTGCCGGTCCAGGTGCTCTCCCTGTTCGGCCTGGCGTTCCTGCTTCTGCTCGCCGGGCTGGAGATCGATCTACGGGGGCTGCGCGGGCACCTGCTCCGGTTGACCGGGCTCGGGTACGTGGCCAGCCTCGGCCTGGCGGTGCTCGCCGGGCTCGGCGCGCAGGCGGCCGGGTGGACGTCGGCGCCGCTGTTCCTCGCCGTGGCGCTGACCGCCACCTCGCTCGGCCTGGTGGTCCCGGTGCTCAAGGACGCCGGGCGGGCCGGGGACGGCGTCGGGCAGACCACGATCGCCGGGGCGTCGGTGGCCGACTTCGCCGCCATCGTGCTGCTGACCCTGCTCTTCTCGACCGCCGGCGGCGGTGCGGGGACCACCGCGGTGTTCCTCGTCCTGTTCGGCGTGCTCGTCGTGGTGCTGGCCGTGGGGCTGGGCCGCGCGCGGATGTCGATGCGGCTGGGGGAGGTGCTGGTGCGCCTGCAGGACACGACGGCGGAGATCCGCGTGCGGCTGGTCGTCCTGCTGCTGGTGGCGTTCGTGGCACTGGCCGAGCGCCTGGGGCTCGAGACGATCCTCGGCGCGTTCCTGGCCGGGGCGCTGGTGGGGCTGGTCGACCGCGACTCGGCCAGCCACCCGAGGTTCCGGGCCAAGCTCGACGCCATCGGCTACGGGTTCCTCATCCCGGTGTTCTTCGTCAGCAGCGGCGTCCGCCTGGACCTGCGCGGGCTGGTCGAGCAGCCGTCGGCGCTGGTGCAGGTACCGGTGTTCCTGGTGGCGCTGCTCGTCGTCCGTGGCGTCCCCGCTGTGCTCTACCGCCGGTCCCTGGGCACCGCCGGGGCCGTGGCGGCCGGGTTGCTGCAGGCGACGTCGCTGCCGTTCCTGGTCACCGCCGCGCAGATCGGCACGGTCACTGGCCGGCTCACGCCGACCACCGCGGCGGCGCTGGTCTGCGCCGGGCTGCTGTCCGTGCTGATCTTCCCCGCCACCGCACTCGGCGTCCTCGGCCGCGCGAAGACCGCGAAGCAGCCGGCGCAGGTGGTGCAGGTGCCCATCGAGTGACAGCCTCCACCGCACCGAAGGTCCTGCGGGACAGCCCTTGTGGAGCGGCGACGTCGACCTCGGACATGACGACGCCGAGCGCCGACTGTCGGATGGGACGGCATGACCTGACAGTCAGCGCACTCCGTCGCCGTGGAGCCTCGCGAGCGTCTGGCTCGTCGTGCGCACCCGCGTCCCTAAGGGCGGCCTTAGAGACATTCGCCTGGCTCAGGGCGCGCGCCCTCCGGCGGGCCCGCGCCATCGTCGGGGTCTTCAGCTCGCCAAGAGCGCGGATTGAGGATGAAGAGGGGGGTGCCGATGTAGACACGTCATACGCAGTCTGGGAGCAAGAGGCCCGGCCAGGGCGAGATGGGAGACACCAGGTTGGCTACGTCGATTCCAGAAGGCACCGCCTTCTTCGTCGAGGAGGAGGGCGAGCGTCTGGCCTTCGGTGTCGTCGCCCGCCGTCAGCCGCGGGGTCACTGCATCGCTCTGTACCTGTTTTGGCCACCTGCCATCGACCTAACGGAATGGCCCGATGACCTGCCCGATCCAGCGAGTGCCTCCTTCCGGGGCCGGTTCGCTGATCGCGCTCTCCGAGACGGCGTTTGGTCCTCCATGGGAGTCCATCCCGGATTCCGCCGGGAACAGTGGCCGTTCGACCGCATCCTGCATCGTGAATTCATTACCGGCCGTTGCACGTTGATCGCCCTCGACGACCGCAACCCCCTCAAGATGATCGGGAGCGAACCGGTTGAGTGCGACACGGCAACCGGTCTTCCTTCGGACACCCTGTATGCCGCCTACCACCTCAAGGAAGCGATCCTGGAGCGGGGTGGCAAGTGGTTGGCCTAGCACTGAACTGTCACTAAATGGGCCGCTCAGAGCGACTCCAAAAGCGGCTGCTTGGACCGTTGCCTGGCAACTACTCTGCCGACTGCAGCCACACCGTCAAGGGCCTATGGGAACGAAGGTACTGATTCTCCGCTAGGAGGCAGTAGCCCCTTAAGGGGACGAGCCGGTTCGAGTCCGGTAGTCGGTGTGGCTGCCTCATAGTTGGCGTCGTCGGGAAGTGCTTGCCTCAAGTCTCACCTGATGGTGCCGATGACGAGACGTGTCCGAGTACGCGCATGTGTGGCGAGCGCCCGTGGGCTATCGCTTCTTCTTCAGTCTGGTCGCCGCCGTGATGATCATCGGGGCCTTGCTGCCGTGGAACAACGGCGTACTGACATTTCCGTTGGACGGCTCCGGGGACTACCGACAGGACCTCGGGTATCGCCTCCTCGCGGTCGCCCTCGCCGGCGTCTTCCTGGCGTGGGTATTCCGGGCACGCATGGACCTTCGCCAGGACTTCATCGTCATGCGTTACATGCTGCGGAGCCGTCACATCTCCCTGGCAGAGGTCACAAGCGTGACGACGGGTCGAGAAGGTCTCAGCGTCGAGACTCGCGACGGCTCGAGGTACTCCTCGCCCATGTTCATCGGACAGAAGGCCCCTCTTGCTTCCTGGCTGCATCGCCGAACGCGAGCTGACGAGATCGCGGAAACGATCATGAAGGCTCGCCCGTAGGGCGCAATTTCGGAGTCGCCCTGAGTCGGCCGCTCTGGGACACCCGCCTGACCCCCTGCGGGTGGCCCGGCATCGCGACCTCGCAGCTCAGCGTCAAGTCGCGAAGTGATCTTGCATGACCGAAGCTGACGTCATGGCGGACGAGGGGCGACTGGTCATCGAGAGGTCTGGCGGCAAGTACCGGGACAGCCTGCGGTCCTACGAGATCCGTGTGGATGGTGTGCCCGTCGGGCAAGTCGGCCCTGGATCGTTACTCGACCTGCCCGTGACTGTTGGCGGTCATCAGGTCAGCGCACACATCGACTGGACAGGCAGCGACCCGGTGAACGTGGACATCGCCACGGGTCAGGCAGTTCGGCTTCGTGTCGAGCCGACCGGGGCATCCGGCCTTGCGACCCTGTTCAAGAAGAAGGCCTACCTCCGCCTGACTCCGACGAGAGGCGCGGCCCAGGCCTCGTGACGAGCTGTCCCTAGGTCGGCCGCTCAGGGACACACCCGTGACGGCCCTCGTGATCGGTTGCCGCCCGGCTCTGGGCTGCGCAAACTCCCAGGGTGAGCCGATTTCTGATCATCGCCCTCAGCGGCCTGGCGGTTGTGCTGGGCGTCATCGGCTTGCTGGAGGTTGCAGGTCCTGCCTTCGGTGACGGGCGGTGGATCAAGGGCGGTGCGGTCGGCGTCGCGTCGCTCGTCCTCATCTTCGGGGGATCGTTCATGGGTGCTCGCCAGGTCAAGCGCAGCGGATGGGTCCGCTGACCCGCCCTTCTGTCCCTTAGTGGGCCGCTCTGAGACACTTGCGGGCGCTCAGTCCACTGATGCGAACAGCGACGCAGCGAGCTCCGGACCCAGCCGAAGTTCTCGCCACTCCGTGACCTCTGCCAGCTCTCCATCGACGAACTTGCTCGCGCGGACGATCACCCCCGTGCTGGCGTCGACGGCGAGCCGGAACTCCTCCCCGCCGGTGATCATGCCGAACGGCTCTCCGGGCCAGTCCCAGCGCTCGTCATCGGAGACGTCCGTGCGGGGCCGGGCGGTCACCTCCACGCAGGTGCGACCGGCGAGCTGAGTGGTGCCGTGTGGCGTGAGCGAGAAGAGCGCCGGCACATAGCTCGGACACAGCAGTTGGTCGATGATCTCGGCACCGCCGTGGCTGTGGTCCGGGTTGCCGTGGTTGGTGAGGACGTCGCCGCCCGTCCGCGCCCAGAACGTGTCCCCGTCAAGCACCAGCAGATCCGCGCGAAGTTCGGCGCCACGGGCAGCCACGAGTTCGGCCCGTCGCCGCCGAAGCGGACGGTCGGCAGCAACGGCGAGCACCGTCTCGATCACCTCATCCGCCGGGTCGTCCGCCGCGTTGTCCGGGCTTCCGAGCGCTGTCAAGTGGGCCACCGAGCCGGCCGGGGCCTGCCGGCTCAGCTCCTCGAAGTAGCGATTGAACGCGCGGACGACCAGGTCCTGGCGACGCCAGTGCCGTGTCACGCCCTCGGCCGTCGTCCAAGAGGTAGCGGCTGCACGCATCAGCTTGGTCAATCCCGCCGTGGTCATCGCGCCGGCTATCACGTCGTCGCCGGGTTTCCCGTTCTCGATGGTCACCGGACCAGGATGCCGAGTCAGGCAACCCGTACACGCGGCTCGGACAGGGGCCTGACTCGCATGAGCGACCTGTCCCTAGGTGGGCCGCTCAAGGGCATTCGCCCACCGGCACCGGGACACGTTCCCGCGGGAACGTCGTCAAGCCAGGAACCTTGACCACGTTCCCGCGGGAACGTGACTTCCGGCTGGGAGATGGCCACAGTCGGCCGCTCGGGGCACGGGCAGCACGTCTCCGTGTCGACTCATCTCCGTGTCGACTCATCGACGGCGGCCACGGCCGCGGCGCCGGTGGAACAGGCGGTGCCGTGCGGTCAGCGGCGGGGCAGCCCCACCAGGAATCCGGTGCCGGGGACGCTGTCGTCGTCTTCGTCCGCGGGGGCCGAGCTGATCCGCCGGACGTCCCGCCAGTGGCCCGGTGCCCACGCCCGCAACAGCAGACCGTCGTCGGTCAGGGCGACCAGGGCCCCGCCCTCGGTCGCGACCAGCCCGGCCTCGATCGTCTCGTCAACGCCCTGGGTGTCCTGCACGCTCCAGATCGGCATCCCACGCTCCGTGGTCGCGGCACCGCCGCTCGGCGCCCGCACCCGCAGACAAACCGGGCGAGGGCGGAGGTGGCAAGCGGTCCACCCGACCGTCCGCGCGCGTCATCGCTCTATGTCAACGGAACGGTGTGGGCCGGAATCACCCGCCCGGTCAGACGACGGCCCGCACCCCGGGCTCGGGCCGGGGCTGCGGGATCTGCGCGGCAGGGGCGCCGAGGCGCTCGGCGACGGTGTCCGCGACTCGCAGGGCGTTGGCGATGATCGTCAGCGTCGGGTTCACCGCGGTGCTGGACACGAAGAAGCTCGAGTCGGCGACGTAGAGGTTGTCGACCTCGTGCATCCGGCAGTCCACGTCCAAGGGCGCCGTCGTCGGGTCCGGCCCGAACCGGATGGTGCCGTTCTGGTGAGCAACACCGCCGATGCCCAGCTGGCCGCCGGCGTACTGCCGCTGTAGGTCCTCGTAGACGTCCTGCTCGCAGCGGATGGCCTCGAGCAGGCCTTGCAGCCGCTGCCGCAGCCGGTCGTGCTCGGCGGCGTTGGTGCGGGTGTAGTGCAACGAGATGGCGCCGTCGCGATCGACGGTGACCCGGTTCTCGTCGAGCGGCAGGTCCTCGGTGGTCAGCCAGAAGTCGATGGAGTGACGCGCCAGGTCGGCCGGGTCGCGCGCCTCGGGGACGTCGAAGCCGATCAGCACCGACTCGCTCTTGCCGTTCATCTGGATCGACCCGACCGGGAACCCCCAGTCCGGGTCGAACGGGTCGGACCAGTAGAAGTCGTTGACCCCGAGGGTCTTCTGGAACTTCGTCGGGTTCGGCGTCTTGGAGAACGCGGTCAGCCCGGAGTTGTTGTGCAGCATGAGGTGCCGGCCGACGTGGCCCGAGCCGTTGCCCAGGCCGGCCGGGTGCCGCTCGCCTGCCGAGGCCAGCAGCAGGGCCGCGGAGTTGATCGCCCCGGCGGCCAGGACGACGACGTCGGCGGTGTACTCCTCGCGCTCGCCGTCCCGGTCCACCACGACCCGGCTCACGCTGCGCCCGGTCGGGTCGGTCTCCAGCCGCACCACCCGGGAACGGGTGCGCAGCGTCACGTTCGGGTACCGCAGCGCCGGCTCCACGCACATCACGGCGGAGTCGGCCTTGCCGTTGACCAGGCACGGGTAGCCGTCGCAGGTGGCGCACCGGACGCACGCGGACAGGTGCGGACGGCCCTCGTCGAGCAGGATCCCGTTGGGCAGGGAGAAGGGGTGCAGCCCGGCGGCGCGCAGGTCCTCGCGCAGCTGCGCGATCCGCGGCTCGTCGCTGATCGCCGGCCAGGGATACGGGCCGGAGGCCGGCGGTTCGTCGGGGTCCTCACCGCGGGTGCCGTGCACCTGGTAGAGCCGCTCGGCGCGGTCGTAGTAGGGCGCGAGGTCCGCGTAGCTGATCGGCCAGGCGGGGGCGGTGCCGTCGACGTGCTGCACGGGCCCGAAGTCGCGCTCCCGGAAGCGGTAGAGGATCGCGCCGTAGAACTTGGTGTTGCCGCCCACGTAGTAGTTCTGCTTGGGGGCGAAGCTGCTGCCGTCGGCGCCGTCGGTCCACTCGCCGCTGTTGTGGTAGCGGCCCTCGGCCCAGACGGCGGTCGGGCTCCAGTTCTCGATCTCCCGGGGCAGCCAGTCGCCGCGCTCGAGCAGCAGGATCTTCTTGCCGGTGGGCGCGAGGGCCCAGGTGACGGTGCCGCCCCCCGCGCCGGATCCGATGACGATGACGTCGACGTGCTCGGGCATGGTTGCTCCTGGTCAGGTGATGGCGAGCGGGGTGATCCAGGCGCCGGTGGCGCCGCGCAGCTTGGCGTGGCTGACGACGAGCAGGAACTCGCGCAGCCCGGCGTCGGCCGCCTCGGCCAGGCGGAGGTTCTCCAGCACGACGACGCCGTGGCGGACGTTGAGCGTCTGCGGGACGACGAACGGCTCGGCCGGGTCCTCGGCCGGAACGGGGCCGTAGCTCCAGGTGTCGCAGCCGGTGAGCGCCACCCGGTGATCGGCCAGCCAGGCGGCCAGCGCCAGGCCGGGGCCCGGCTCGCCGCCGGCGTACCGGTCGTCGTCGGCGCCCCACAGGCGGCCCCAGCCGGTGTGGAACAGGACGGCGTCGCCCGGTCGCACCGACAGCCCGCCGAGCGCGGCCTCGGTGTCGGCGACGGTGACGACGTCGCCGGGCTCGAGGCACGTGACGCCGCGGACCGCCGCCACGTCCAGCAGCAGCCCTCGCGTGACGACCTGCGGCAGGGTGTCCACGCCGAGCCGGTTGGTGCCGTGCTCCTCGGCGATGTCGGCCAGCCGGTGCCCGTTGTAGGTGCGGTCGCCGACCTGCAGGTGGTTGAGCGCGTCGAGGTGGGTGCCCATCTGCTGGGTGGCGGTGATCTGCTCGACCACCCAGTTCACGGCGTTGCGGCCCCAGCCGTCGGGGCCGGCGTCCGGACGGCGGCGGTTGACGTGGTGGGCGTTCGTGGTCAGGTACGAGCGGTACGTCCGCCCCGGGAAGGCCGGGACGTCGGCGTGCAGCACGTGCGCCAGGTCGAGCACCCGCCCGGTTCGCACCAGCGAGACCGCGGCCAGCACCGAGGCCGGCGTGATCTCGTTGAGCGCGCCCGCCTCGTCGTCCGGACCCCACCGCGAGGGGAACCACCCCGCCGTCCGCTCCAGGACGGACGGCGGGCTGTCGGTCTGCGTCACTCCGAGGACCACGTGGTCTCGAACGACGGGTACAGGGTCAGCCCGCCGTCGACGAAGAGCGTCTGGCCGGTGATGTAGGCGGCCTCGTCGGAGAGCAGGAACGCGGTGACCGCGGCCATCTCCTCGGCGTCGCCGGCCCGGCGCATGGGGATGTGGCTCTCGACCATCTCGCGCTTGACCGGGTCGTCGATCCACGAGCGGTTGATCGGGGTGACCGTGGCCCCGGGGCCGATGCCGTTGACCCGGATGCCCCGGGCGGCGTACTCGAGCGCCAGCGTGTGGGTGAGGTTCTGCATCCCGCCCTTGGAGACCGAGTAGCCGACGAACCGCGGCTTGGGGATCACCTGGTGCACGCTGGACACGTTCACCAGCGCCCCAGGGATCCCGGCGCCGAGCCAGTGCCGGATCGCCTGCTGCGCGCACAGGAAGGCGCCACGGAGGTTGACGGCGAGCACCTTGTCGAACGCGGCGACCGGTAGTTCCTCGGTGTCCGCGGCGATCTGGATGCCCGCGTTGTTGACCAGGAAGTCCACCCGGCCGTACTCGCCGAGCACCTGGTCGAACATCGCGCCGACCTGGTCCTCCTGGGAAACGTCCGCGCCGACCAGGATCGGGTGGGTCCCGGCGGCCGACATCTCCTTCATGCAGATCTCGACGCCGTGCTCGATGGCGTCCTTGGTCTCCTCGGCGCCCTCGGGCGGCCCGACGTAGTTGATGGCGACGTCGACGCCCTCCTCGCCCAGCCGGATGGCGATCGCCTGCCCGATCCCGGAGCTGCCGCCGGTGACCAGCGCCTTCTTGCCCTGCAGACCCTTCACGTCGTGCTCCTGTCGATGCGTATCCGGTTCCGCCCCTCCCAGCAGAAGGCGACGGCGTGGTCGGTGGTGGGGATCCGGTGGGCCGGTACGGCCGCGCCGAAGGGGGTGTTCCAGAAGTCGTGCATGGAGGTCGGCCCCTCGTGCGGGCCGACGTAGAAATACGGGTCGTCGAACGCGGAGTCGCCGGGCGAGGCGCCGTAGTTGGTCGCGTCGACGGTGATCCCGAGGTCGAAGTGCTCCGGCCAGAGGATCGGGTCCGCCGGTTCACCGAGGTCCTCGGCGAACCGGCGCAGCGCCGCGTCGGCGAGGGCGTACCAATCGGCCAGCACGCGGGCCGCGCCCCGGTCGATGCGCAGCGGTGCGTCGGGGTCTGCCGACGTCGCCGGGGGATAGGAGCCGCGCAGGCCCGGTTCGACGCCGGCGAACCGCGCGGCGTCGCCCACGGTGGTCAGCGGGTGGTACCGGGTCGTATCACCGTCGAGCACGGCGAGCTCGTCGCCCACCACGGCGATCTGGCGACCGTCGACGCCGTCGACGGTGGAGAACCCGCTGGGGTAGGGCCGCAGCCGGATCTCACCCGTGCTGGCGAACTGACCGGCGGCGAGGACGTGCTCGGCGACCCGGTGCCAGGCGGCCCGGGTCTCCAGCAGCGCCGGGGTCGTGCTGAGCGTCATGCCCTCGTGGTCTGCCGGGAGTCCCGGTCGTTACAGCCGAACCGGTCGCCGGATCACGCCTCTCCCGGGCGGGGCACGGCGCGGTCCAGCCACACCTGGTCGAGCAGCGGGATGCCGTCGACCTCCAGTCCGGGCGGGTAGCCGGCCGCCTCGGTGAACACGTCCCGCTCGACGGCGCGGAACCGGAAGCCCTGCCGCTGGTAGAAGCGCAGGTTGCCGACGTCGGCGGCGCCGGTGGCGACCAGCAGCAGGGTGGCGTCCTCGCTGGCGAGCAGCTCGACGGCGGCCTCGACCAGCCGCGCGCCCACACCCCGGCCGCGCAGGTCGGCGCGCACGGCCATGTTCTTCAGCTCGCGGACCGCGGGGTCCTCGGTCCCGACCAGCTGCAGGTGGCCGACGACGTCCCCGCCGCCGGTCACCGCCACCAGCACGAGACCGGCGTCGAGGTAGGAGTCGAGCTGCTCGGCCGAGTCCTCGGCGAGCTCGAAGGACCACCGCAGATCGGCCCGCGGACCGTCGTGGAGCTCGACGTGGAGCACGGACTCGGCGCGGTCGGCCGCGGCGAGCACCACCCGGTAGCCGTCGGGGTCCAGGAACGTGCGGCCCCAGCGGTCCCAGTACGGGTTGGCCGCCGGCACGGCCGTGACGCCCGCCGTCCCCAGGCGGTCGGCCGCCTCGCGGACGGCGTCGGCCGTGCCCAGGTAGAGGACGAGCAGGTCCTCCTCCGTGCCCGGCCGGGGCCGCGCCGGACCGGTGGTCAGCTCCAGCTCGGTGCCGCCGGGCAGCTCGAAGAAGACGCCGTCGTACCCGTCGTGGCCGGTGAACCCGCCGCGCCGGGGGAGCCCGAGCAGCTCGCCGTAGAACGCCGTGGACCGCTGCAGGTCGGCGACCGGGTGCGCCACGCGGGCCGCCGTCCAGCGCGCTGCCGACGTCATGGCCAGCACTCTGGCACCGGCTCGTGCCGGATGGCAGCGTGCCCGGCATGCCGAAGCAGATCGCGCCCTTCCTGATGTTCCAGGAGCGCAACGCCGAGGAGGCGATGACCTTCTACACGGCGCTGTTCGACGACGGCCGGGTGCTCGACGTGAGCCGCTACGGGCCGGACGGCCCCGGGCCGGAGGGGACCGTGCAGGTCGCCCGGTTCGCGCTGGCCGGGCAGGAGTTCTTCTGCTCCGACAGCTTCGTCCGGCACGGCTTCTCGTTCACCCCGTCGTTCTCGGTCTGGATCGAGACCGAGTCCGAGGACGAGCTCGAGCGCCTCTACGCGGCGCTAGCCGAGGGTGGCGGGGTGCTGATGCCCCTGGGCGACTACGGCTTCAGCCGCCGCTTCGGCTGGGTGAACGACCGCTTCGGCGTCTCCTGGCAGCTCAACCTCGGCTAGCCGCCGGGCTGCGCTCCTCGGCGACCGTGGTGGGCAGGGTGCCGCGGCCGGTGACGACGTCGAGCACCGCGTCGGCGTCGGCGTCCGCCGGCCCGCGCCAGGCCACGTGCTGGTCGGGGCGGACCAGCAGCAGGTCCGCGTCGTACCGGGCGCGCAGCTCCGGCAGGTGCACCAGGTCCAGCAGCCGGACCGGCACCCCGGCGCGGGCGGCCGCGTCGACGAAGGGACCGGCGTCGGCGGCCGGGGCCAGCCTGATCAAGGTGAAGCCGTCGCCGAGCAGGTCGTAGACCGACGTCCCGTCGGGCAGCCAGGCGTGCGGCAGCCGCGCGCCGGGGTGGGCGGACGGCGTGTACGTGACCACCTCGGGTGCCGGGCGCGACCCGGCGTCCGGGACGACGACCGGCGAGTCCGGGTAGTCGTAGCCGAGCACCAGACCGAGCGCGTGGAACTCCGGGTCCTTGGCCTGCAGCGCCCGGGCGACGTCGGCCCGCAGCGCCTCGCCGGCCGGGCTGTCCGCGTCCAGGTCGGCGGCGGCGAACGACGGAGCGAGGAACGCCTCCTGGCTGCCGGCCGCGTCGATGGTGCGCAGGGCGACCGGACGCCGTTCGGGCTCGTAGCTGTCCAGCAGCGACTCCGGCGCCCAGCCCTGCAGCACCGCGGCCAGCTTCCAGCCGAGGTTGACCGCGTCGCCGACGCAGGTGTTGAAGCCGTGCCCGCCCCACGGCGGGTTCAGGTGCGCGGCGTCGCCGACCAGGAAGACCCGCTCTCCGCGGTACTTGTTGGTCAGCAGCATCCGCGCCGACCACGGGTCGGTGGCCAGGACGTCGACGTCGATCTCGGTGCCGACCAGGTCGCGGACCAGCGCCTCCGGGTCGACGTCGCGGGTGTTCTCGTCGATCCCCTGGACGATCGCCCACCAGGTGCCGTCGAGGTCGAGCCGGCCCATGAGGCCGCCGCGCTTGGCGCCGATCACCCAGTAGTGGATGCCATCTGCGCACAGTGGGCGCTCCTCCAGCGCCTTGCTGCGGAAGGTGATCGACATGTTCGGCAGGGTTCCCGAGGAGCCCTCGTAGCGGGCGCCGATCGCGGCGCGGCTGATGCCCCCGCTGCCGTCGGCCCCGAGCAGGTACTCGGCGCTGACCTCGTGCCGGCCGCCGTCGGGCGCCTCGAGCCCGGCGCGGGCCTCGCGCGGCCCGTCGACCACCGACATCACCCGCCAGCCGACCAGCAGCGTGACGCTCGGCAGCTCGGCGGCGGCCTCGCGCAGCACCTCCTCGACCAGCGGCTGCGGCGCCTGCTGGCCGACCTCGGCGAGCTCCTCGACCCGCCCGGGGAACAGCGCGAAGGCGTTGCGGAAGCGGGTGATCTCGTGGCCGAACAGGCCCGTGCAGAAGACGACGTCCTGCGCGTACCCCACCGGCAGCGGGGCGGCCGCGCGCAGCCGGTCGGCGATGCCCCAGCGGCGCAGGTGCTCCATCGTCCGGGCGCTGGTCGTCTTCGCCCGGGGCCGCAGCGGGTCGAGCTCGGTGCGCGGTTCGACGACGAGCACCTCGACGCCGCGGCGGCCGAGCTCGATCGCGGCGGCGAGACCGCTCGGGCCGCCGCCGACGATCAGCACCGGCACGCGGGCGGGCACGTCGGTCATCGGTTCTCCTGTGTTCGGGGGAGGCTGCGCCGGGACCGGATCGGTCGCGCTCGACGCCTGTTCAGGATGGGTGGCCGGGCTCACCCTCCCGTAGGCCGTTGCCATTGGCCGGAAGGGGAACGAGGTCTTCTCGGACCGGCTGGTTCCGCTCCCGCCACTGCCGGACCCACGCCCGGCCGTAGTCGTTGCCGTGCGGGGTGCGCAGCACGGTGTGGACGTGGAAGGGCTGCGGGGTGTCGTAGTCGAGGAAGACGCCGCAGTGGTGGTCCAGCTCGGCGATCAGCACCGGCGACTGCAGCCGGTAGTAGAAGACGTCGCCGGGCCGCGAGCCGCCGATCCAGGAGAACCAGGTCTCGTCCAGGTGCGCCTCGATCTCGCGCATCCGCGCCTTCCGCGGACCCTCCGGCAGCAGCCGCACGAACGACTCGGCGATGCCACGCGCGGCCCGCTGTGCCGCCTCGGCGAGGCCGGTGACGCGGACGCCCTCGAACGGGATCACCCGGTTGTCCTGGAAGGCGCCGGCGAGGTGACGCTCGTCGCCGGGGTGCACGCGGCCCTCGGGCATGGCCGGGTCGACCATCTGCGCGTAGACCGTGGCTGCGGCCCGCTGCTCGTCGGTGAGGGCAGCCATCAGGTCGAGGCCGAGCTGCACGCGGTCGGCGAACAGGTCGCGCAGACCGGCGTGCGGGCCCGCGTCGATCTCGTCGGGCTCGGCGCCGAGGAAGACGGGGGAGAGGCTCATCCGGCCCTCGACGACCAGGCAGTTGAGCGCCGCGTGGTGGCCGTACAGCTGCCAGCCCCAGGGCGCCCGCAGGTCGGGCTCGCCGTAGAGGGCGATGTTGTAGGACCACTCGTTGAGCACGCTCTCGAGGTCGACGACCTCGCCGAGGAAGCCGTTGACCAGCATCATCGCGTGCGCCTGCGCGAACCCCTCGGGCGACAGCGAGGCGCGGACCAGGTCCAGCGCCTTCTCCCGCACGATCTCGGGCTGGCGGTCCAGGCGCAGGCCGGTGTCGAACTGCAGGAACTCCGGGTTGGCCCAGGTCTGCCACTCCACGGCGTCCACCGGGTGCAGAAGTCGCGACTTCTGCTGCTCGTCGAGCACGGACAGCAGGTCGGTGGCGGCCTCCACCATGGCGGCGACCGGCGCCTCCTCACCCGGCTCGGCGGGCGTCAGCTGGTAGAGCCCTTCGCGGAGGACGCCGTCCTCGGTGACCCCGCGGAAGTCGTTCCGGTACAGCGGCGTCCAGCCCTCGACCAGCCCGCCGGTGAACGTGCCGGGCTTCCGGGCGAACTCGCCGTAGCTGTAGGGGTCCAGGCCCCGGACCTCGGCCAGCCGCGGGTGGTCGTGGCCGAACAGGTACCGGCGGTACTCACCGGCCACGACGGGCCCCGTTCCCGACCACGGTGTTGGTCAGCACGCCGAGGCGCTCGACCTCGACCTCGACGGTGTCGCCGGGGTGCAGCAGCCACTGCGGGTCGCGGGCGTAGCCGACTCCGGACGGCGTGCCGGTGGCCAGCAGGTCGCCCGGGCGCAGCGTGAACGTGTGGCTGATCAGCGACAGCGTGTCGCCGACGGGATAGACCATCTCGTCGGTGCAGCCGTCCTGGACGATCTCGCCGTTGACGCGGGTCTGCACCCGCAGCCCGTCGCGCAGGTCGCCGACCTCGCCCGCCGGCACCAGCGGGCCGAGCGGGCCGGAGTCGTCCCCGTTCTTGCCGAGGATCCACTGGCTCGTGAGCTTCTGCGCCCGGCGCGAGGTCAGGTCGTTGAAGGTCGAGTAGCCGACGACGGCGGCCAGCGCCTCGTCCGGGGTGGCGTCGACCAGGGTGCTGCCGACGTAGGCCATGACCTCGCCCTCCCAGTCGATGCCGTCCTCGTTCGACGGCACCGGGACCTCCGCGCCGCCCACGGTGAGCGACTGGGTCCAGCGGGCGAACAGCGTCGGGTGCGGGGGCACGCCCTCGCCGGCGAACGACCCCTCGGCGACGTGCTTGAGGTAGTTCAGCCCGATGCAGATCACCCGGGCGCCGGGCAGCACCGGCGGCACGAACCGCACGTCGGCCGCGGCGACGGTCTCGCCGTCCGGGGTGCGCGCCAGGTGGCCGGCGGCGTCGGCCCAGAACTCCTCGAGCCCCGCGACCACGGTCACCGACGCGCCGTCGTCCGACAGCGACGCGACCTGCACCGGCCCGCCGTCCCGGCGGATGCCCACGAACCTCATGACTGCCCTCTCTTCAGGCCGAACCGGCGGCGCAGCACGTCGATCGTGCGGTCGAGCGCCTGCACCGGGGCCTCGGTCGAGCCGAACCACATGTGGTCGGCGCCTTCGTACAGATCGAGCTCCGCCTCGACGCCGCCCTCGACCAGCGCGCTGTAGAGCCGCTCGCTCTGCACGCACGGGATGAGCTGATCGGCCGCGCCGTGCAGCAGCAGGAACGGCGGGGCGTCGGGGGAGACGTGGGTGACCGGGCTGGCCTGCGCGGCGAGCTCCGGGACGTCGACCGCCGGGGCGCCGAGCAGCAGCGCCTCGCGGGTGGTCGCGTCGTGCGGGTCGACGCCGAGGTCGGCCGCGACGGCGGCGAGGTCGGTCGGCGGGTACCAGGCCGCGACGGCGGAGACGGCGCTCGACAGCCCGGTGATCCCGACGGCCCCTTCCAGCGACTCGTCGCGGACCAGCCCGAGCAGCGCGGCGAGGTGGCCGCCGGCCGACTCGCCCCACGCGGCGATGCGCTCGGGATCGATGCCGAGCTCGCCGGCGCGAGCGCGCAGCCAGCGGACCGCGGCCTTGGCGTCGTGCAGCTGGGCCGGGAACGTCGCCTCGCCGGAGAGCCGGTAGTCGACGCTGGCGACGGCGACGCCGGCCTGCGCGACCCGCTCGAACGGCGTCGGCGTCTGCCCGCGGTACGCCGGGCCGGCCAGGTGCCGGCTGCCGATCCGCCAGCCGCCGCCGTGCAGGAAGACGACGACCGGCACCGGGCCGTCGGACCCGGCCGGCAGGTACAGGTCCAGCTCGAGCGGCCGGAGACCCGGGATCGCGGCGTACGGCACGCCGAGCAGCCGGCGCACGCCGGCGGCGCCGTCGACCGGAGCCGGCAGCGGCTGCTCGTGCGCAGGCGGGGGCAGGGGGAGGGGCACGGTTCTCCTCGTGAACGGAGGCTGAGAGTGCAGGAATCCTGCGCTCTCAGCCTCCGTTCGGACGACGGGCTAGGCGTTCGGCCAGGTGTAGTCCGGCAGAAACTGCATGTTGTGCTGCTGCGCGGCGGCCTGCATGCGCGGGAAGTCCGGGATGAACGGCGGCTGGTCCGTGGTGGCGTGGTCGGTCGGCGTGCCCATGTGCTGGAAGAACCGCTCGAAGCCGCCGGAGAGGGTGCCCATCATCCGGGCGTCCTCGACGATCTGGTAGGCGTGCGCGAAGCCGGCCGGCACGAAGCCGAAGTCACCGGGAGCGAGCAGCGACGACTGCTTCTGCCCCTCCTCGTCCTCGAAGAACAGCCGGACCTTGCCCTCGATCACGTAGAAGGTCTCGTGCGTCTCGTTGTGCGAGTGCGTGGGGATGACGTCGCCGGCGGGGGAGTCGGCGGTGATGATGCCGAACTGGTTCTCGGTCTCGTCGCCGGAGAGCAGCACGGTGAACAGGTCGCCGAAGAGCATCGCGGTCTCACCCTCGCCACGGCGCAGCACGTACGGCTTGGGCGCGCCGGGCAGCCGGCCCGTCCACTGCGGGCCCTTCGCGGGGTCGATCAGGTACTCGAAGCTCATGCGCGTTCTCCCGGTGCGGGTCGACGGTGACGTCTCCGAAGCATCGGTGAGCGGCGTCACGGGTCCCACGCGGGTGCCATTGAGCGGCAACGATCCTGCTGGGACGGCGCCGCGCCCGACAGAGTCAGCGGTCGTGACTCCGCCGCAGCTGCGCCTCGCCGTCCAGAGCCGGGTGATCGTCGACAACGACTGGTCCGGAGACCCCGACGGGCTGGTCGCGCTGGCCCACCACCTGCTGTCGCCGACCAACCGGGTCGTCGCGGTGACCAGCTCGATGATCAACCCGGTGTTCGGCCAGCCGGAGGGCGCCGTCGCCGGCGCTGCGCTGGCCCGGGAGCTCGTCGACCTGGTCGCGCTGCCGGAGCCGCCGCCGGTGCACGCCGGCAGCAACGGCCCGTTCGGCGACTCCGCCTCGGTCGCGGCGGACGCGATCGTCGCCGAGGCCCTCCGGGACGACGAGCTGCCGCTGCTCCTCGTCTGCGGCGGCCCCCTGACCAACGTCGCGCAGGCCCTGCAGCAGGCTCCGGAGATCGCCTCCCGGCTGACCCTCGTCTGGATCGGCGGCGCGCTGGACCCCGCCGCGGACGAGTACAACCGCGACACCGACCCGGTGGCGGCCGAGTACGTCTTCGGCACGCCCGGACTGGCGATCTGGCAGTTCCCCCTCGAGACCTACCGCAGCTGCGCCTACTCGGTGGCCGAGCTCGAGGCCGACCTCGGGGGCAGCGGCCGGGTCGGGGAGTGGCTGTGGACCCGGTTCACCGAGCTGCCGCTGCCCGACTTCGTCCAGCTCGGAGGGGTCTGGCCGCTGGGCGACAGCCCGCCGGTGCTGGTCACCGCCCTGGCCGACGAGTCCAGCACCTACCGCGAGACCCCGAACGGGCGCGTCTACACCGCCGTCGACGTCCGGCTGCTGTTCGCCGACCTGCTGGCCCGGCTGCGCCTGCACGAGCGTCGCCGTTGACGGTCGCTCAGGGCAGGATGCGGGCATGCCCCTGTTCACCGGAGTCGGCGTCGCCCTGGTCACCCTCTTCCGCCCGGACGGCGCCCTCGACGCGCCGGCCACCGCGGACCTCGCCGCACAGCTCGCCGGCCTCGGCGTGCGCTGCATCCTCGCGGCGGGGACGACGGGGGAGGCCGCCACGCTCACCGCGGCGGAGCGCGACGAGCTGATCGCCGCCGTCCGCGCCGCCGTCCCCGCCGACGTCCCGGTGCTCGCCGGCACCGGCGCCGTCACCGGGCGGCAGGCCGCCGAGTTCACCGAGCGCGCCTTCGCCAACGGCGCCGACGCCGTCCTCGCGCTGTCGCCGCCCCGGGTCGCCGACCCGCGGGCCTACTTCGAGGTGATCGCCAAGGCGGCCACCGGCCCGCTGCTGGCCTACAACTTCCCGGGTGCGTCGCTGCCCGGCATCCCGGTCGACCTGCTGTCGGAGCTGCCGATCTCCGGGCTCAAGGACTCCTCGGGAGACGCCGCCCGGTTCCTGCACGAGCGCGAGATCTTCCGCGGCGACCTCTACACCGGAGCCGCCAGCCTGCTCGCCCTCGCCGGCCTGGTCGGCGCGGACGGTGGCCTGCTCGCGGTCGCCAACAGCCTCCCCGAGCACTGCATCGCCGCCCTGGCCGGCGACGTCGAGGCCCAGATCCGGATCGCGGCCGCCGACCGGACCGCGTCCGCCGACTTCCCGGCCGGGCACAAGCGCGCGACGGCGGCGCGCTTCGGCACCTCCCCGGTGACCCGGGTGGGCTCCTGACCACCATGCGGGCCGTCGTCCTGAGCGGCCCTGAGAGCTGCTCGGTCGAGGAGGTGCCGGTCCCGGAGGCGGCACCGGGCGAGGTCGTCGTCGAGGTCGAGCGGGTCGGCGTCTGCGGCACCGACGTCGAGCTGTTCACCGGCGAGCTGTCCTACCTGCAGACCGGGCACTCGACCTACCCCCTGCGGCCGGGCCACGAGTGGTGCGGCCGGGTCCGCGAGATCGGCGACGGCGTCGACCCCGCCTGGCTGGGCCGACGGGTCATGGGCGACACGATGCTGGGCGACCAGACGTGCCGGCGCTGCCGGCGGGGCCGCCAGCACGTGTGCGAGCACCGGCAGGAGGTCGGCATCCGCGGCGGCCGCGACGGCGCCCTGGCCGAGCGGCTCGCCGTCCCGGCGTGGTCGCTGCACGAGCTGCCCGACAGCGTGGACGAGGTGCTCGGCGCGCTGGTCGAGCCGGGTGGCAACGCGTGGCGCGCCGCGCAGGCCACCGGGCTGGAGGACGGCGACCGCGCCCTGGTGATCGGGCCGGGGACGATCGGGCTGCTCACGGCCATGTTCCTGCGCGCGGCCGGGGTCGAGGTGCACCTGCTGGGCGTCACCGACGCGTCGCTGGCGTTCGCCCGCGGGCTCGGCTTCGACTCCGCGTGGACCCGCGACTCCCTGCCCGAGCTGCCCTACGACGCCGTCGTGGACGCCTCGACGCACGTCGCCTCGCCCGCCTACGCCCTGGACCGGGTGGAACCCGGCGGCCGGGTCGTCTACATCGGGATCTCCGGCACCCCGAGCACGATCGACACCCGCACGCTGCTGCTCCGGGACGTCACGGCGGTCGGGATCCTGTCCGCCTCCCCGGGGCTGGCGGCGACGATCGCCGCCTACGCGAGCGGCGCGGTCGACCCGCGGCCCCTCGTGGCCGCGACGGTCGGGTTGGACCAGGTGGGGGGCGTGCTGGCGGGGCGGCGGCCGGAGGGCGGCGGGCCGAAGATCCACGTCGATCCGAGCGTCGTCCGCGGGGGATGAGGACGGCGCTCGTGTCCGGCGGGATCTTGCCGCCATGGTCGCGAACACGTCCGCCGCGCAGGGCATGCTCCAGCAGAAGGCCGCCCGGTGGTGGTGGGTACCGCTGATCGCCGCCGGCCTCTGGGTGGTCATCGCCTGGATGGTCCTGCGCGCCGACTACAAGTCGCTGGTCGCGGTCGGCGTGCTCGTCGGCGTCGCCTTCCTGGTCGCGGCGATCAACGAGGGGGCTCTGGCGGCCGCGGTCGGCGGCGGCTGGGCGGTGCTGCACATCGCGCTGGCGGTGTTCTTCGGGCTCGGCGCGATCTGGGCGTTCGTCCGGCCGGTCAACACCTTCTTCGCCCTCGCGTCGGTCCTCGGGCTGCTGCTGTTCCTCCAGGGGATCGTCACGCTCGCGAGGGGGATCGCGCTCAACGGCGAGACCCCGCACTGGTGGCTCGACCTGGTCACCGGCGGCCTGCTCATCCTGCTGGCGATCTGGGTCTCGTCCTCCGACCGCATCTGGGACCTCGCCGGCCGTGCGTCCTTCATCTTCCTGTGGGTCGGCTTCATGTCGGTCTTCCGGGCGATCTCCGACGTCATGCTGGCGTTCTCGCTGCGCCGGCTGCGCGACGGAGGGGTGCCCCCGCAGGCGCCGCCGGTCGTCCCGCGCCAGGAGCAGCGGACGGCCGACGTCCCGCAGACCGCGGCGCCGTAGCGATTCCTGTCGGACCCCGCCCGTACGGTGCGGGCGTGTCGAGCGAGCTGCGGTGGGCGGTCACCGACGGGCCGGCGGGCACGCATGCCGTCGAGCTGCCCGCCGACCCCGCCGGTGCGCGGCTGGTCGTCACGCACTACCGCGGCCGGTTCTGGTGCTCCACGCACGCCGGGGGGTGCGGCGAGCGGCTCGTCGCCGGTGCGCGCGGCTTCCGGCACGCCGACACGGCAGCCTGGTGCCGGTTCGCCGAGGCCGATGCCGGACCGGCGTACGAGCACCTGCGCTACGAGCCCGCTTTGACGGCGTGGCTCGCCGAGCAGGGGTTCGGTCCGCGGACGCGCACCCTGCAGGCGCCGGACGGCGCGGTCGACCTGCAGATCGTGGTCGACGAGGTCGACGCCGTCCTGGAGGTGCAGCTCGCGCCGCTGCCGGACGTCGCCTGGCGGGAGCGGGACGACGCCGACCGCGCCCAGCACCGGCACGTCACCTGGCTCTACGGCCCCGGCGCGGAATCGGCCGCGGTCACCGAGGCCGCCGTGCGCGGGCTCGCGCTGGAGCTGCGCCGGCAGAACCGGGGGCTGATCGTCGGCGTGCGCGACGTCGACGAGCGGGTCCGCTGGGTCCCGCTGAGCTCCTGCCGGCTGACCCCGGACGGGTTCGCGGCGCCGGGTGTCGAGCAGGCCCGCGCGGTGCACCGCCGGCGGACCACCGAGCGGCGGACGGCGGCGCGGCGGGTCGCGGGGCACGCGCCGACCGGGCCCGAGCAGCTGACCTTCCCGGTCTGACCTCGGTCTTCCTTACGATTCGGCGGTGCGCGTCCCGATCTTCCAGCTCGACGCCTTCGCCACCCGGCGCTTCACCGGCAACCCGGCCGCGGTGGTGGTGCTGGAGCGGTTCCCCGACGACGCGCTCCTGCAGGCCGTGGCCGCGGAGAACAACCTCGCCGAGACGGCGTTCCTCGTGCGGTCCACCGATGCGGACCGGCTGCGCTGGTTCACGCCCACGGTGGAGGTGCCGTTGTGCGGGCACGCCACGCTGGCTGCCGGCGCCGTCGTCCTCGAGCGCCTGGAGCCCGGCCGCGATCGCGTCGTCTTCGACACCGCCAGCGGGCCGCTGACCGTCGAGCGCGACGGCTCGGTCTACCGGATCGACCTGCCGGCCCGCACCGTGCGCAGCGTGCCGCTGCCACCGGCCCTCGCGCACGCGCTCGGCGTCACACCGGAGGAGACGGCGGTCGACGGGAGCAACTACCTCGCCCTGCTGCCCACCGCCGACGACGTCCGGTCGCTCGAACCGGATCTCGCGGCGATCGCCCGGCTCGACCGCACCGGGGTCGTGGTGACCGCCGCCGGGGACGGCGCCCACGACGTCGTCAGCCGGTACTTCGCGCCGGCGAAGGGGATCCCCGAGGACCCGGTGACCGGCGGAGCGCACTGCGCGCTCGTGCCGTTCTGGTCCGCCCGCACCGGCAAGGACACCTTCCTCGCCCACCAGGCGTCCCGGCGCGGGGGTGAGCTGAGCTGCCGGCTCGTCGGCGACCGGGTGCACCTGTCCGGCGGGTGCGCCTTCTACCTCGAGGGCTGCATCGAGCTCTGACGCCCGGTCAGCAGTCGAACGCGCCCCAGCAGATGTCGTTGCGCCGCCGCTGGTCGTCGAGCACGAGGTCCCGAACGGGATCGGGCAGCTGGTCCCGCTGCCACCGGCACTCGAGCCGCCCCGCGTCGTCCCCGTCGGCCGCCCGCACCGCCTTGATCGCGTAGGCGGCGGCCCCCAGGTCGTGCTCGGCGACGTGCGCCACCACCGCGGCCTGGCCGGCGGCGTAGGCGGCGAAGCGTGGGGCGCCGCGAAGGTCCCGGGCCGCGCCCATGGCATGGCCGCCCGCCGCGCGGGTCTGCATCATCGGCAGCTCGCCGCGCACCCAGGCGCGGGCGGCCTCGATCGCCTGCCGGGGGCGGTCGTCGTCCGGCCGGACCGCCTCGAACAGCGGCAGCACGTGCTCGGCGCACGCGGCCGCCCACAGCGCCAGGAGGTGGTGCTCGGCGTCGGTCAGGCTTCCGCCGCGCCGGACCGTGATCAGCCGCGGGTTCCGCTCCTTCGGCAGGATCACGGGGCGCGGTCCTCGTCGGCTCGGTCACGGGAGGCGTGCTCGCGGTCGGCGCGGTCGTGCTCGCGGTCCTGCTGCGCCGCGACGCGGTCCTGCTCCGCGGCGAGGCGGTCCTGCTCGGCGGCGAGGCGATCGGCCGCGTCGGCCGCCCGATCGGCCAGGGTCCGCGCACGGTCCTCGTCGGCCCAGGCCTGGTAGGTCTCGTCGACCTCGGCATCGATGGCCCCCTGCTGCTTCCCGTCGTCGGGCGGCCGGTCCGCCGACCGCGCGCGCTGTGCCGAGCGCTCGTCGGCCGCCGCGTCGCGCTGCCCCGCGGCCGTGGCCCGCTCGCCGGCCCGCCGGTCCCGTTCGGCGGCCGCCTCGTCGCGCAGCTGCGCGGCGATCTCACGGCTCAGGGCCGCCTCGTCCCGCCGGTGGCCGGCCTGCTCCCGCCGCCGGGCCGCGTCGTCCCGGGCGCGGTCGGCGGCGAGCCGCCGCCGCTCGATCCGTGCTGCTTCGGCGGGATCCGGGCCTGGCCAGAGATCCGCGCGGAGATGCTCGTGCTCGACGGCCCGGAGTGCCGTCGCCGCCTCGCGGAGCAGCCCCTGCGCGTCCTCGAGGCGGCCTTCCCGCAGGGCCCGCTCGGCCAGGGTGAGGTTGGTGGCGGCGACGCGGCCCTCGGTCGCGGCCACCGCCTCGGCGCCCCGGCTCAGGCGCTGCTGCAGTCGGCGGATGTCCTCCTGGAGGCGCTCGGACGTCTGCTCGGCGCGACGGCTCTGCTGCGCGCGTCGGTCATCGGACCCGTCCATGCGCCGAGCGTTCCCCTGCTGGAACTCCCGGACAAGGGCTGGTCAGGCAGGGGAGAGCCTCACACCAGGCCGTTGCGGCGGGCGACCTCGCCGAGCCAGGCGAGGCTGGGCTTCGGCGTCCGGGCGAACGTCGTCCGGTCGACCGAGACGAGACCGAAGGTGGGCCGGTAGCCGAGCATCCACTCGAAGTTGTCCAGCAGGCTCCAGTGCACGTAGCCCCGGACGTCGGCGCCGCCCTCGATCGCGGCGGCCAGGCCGGTCAGCGCATCGGTGGTGAACCGGATCCGGTCCTCGTCGTCCGCGGTGGCGATGCCGTTCTCGGTGACCAGGATCGGCGTGTTGCCGCCGAGCACCTCGGCCGCCCGGGTGACCGCCGCGCCCAGCGCCTCCGGCCGGCGCTCCATGCCGTGGGCCAGCGTGTGCAGCTCCGGCGCCGGCGCGACCAGGCCGTCCGGGCCGAAGCGGGCGCAGGTGTAGATCTGCTGCCCGACCCAGTCGTCGCCGCGCGCCACCTCGAGGAACTGGTCCTCGAACGCCGCCCGCTCGGCGCGCATCACGTCCTCGCCGCCGTCCTCGGCGATGTTCTCCCGGCCGATCAGCGTCCAGCCCACCGGCGGGCGCACGCCGCGCAGCGCGTCGGTCATCCGGCCGTGCAGGCCGATGAGCGCGTCGGCGACCTCCTGGTCGGGGCGCGGCAGACCCTTGATCTCCTGACCGCTCATGGCCATCCGGGCCATCACCGGCTGGGTGGCCATGAGGTTGGGCTCGTTGATGGTGGCGACGTACGCGGCGTCGTCCAGGATCGGCGCGACGAACTCGGTGTAGCGGGCGATCCGGTCGCCGGTCTTGGCGCCGGTCCAGCCGCCGTCGTGCAGCAGCCAGCGCGGCTGGGTGAAGTGCACCAGCGTGACCAGCGGGTTCAGACCCCGCTCGCGGCAGCCGTCGACCATCCGCCGGTAGTGGTCCAGCGCGGCGCGGGAGAACTCGCCCTCCTCCGGCTCGATCCGGCTCCACTCGAGGCTGAACCGGTAGGTGTTGAGCCCGGCGCCGGCCACGAGGTCGAGGTCCTCGCGCCAGCGGTGGTAGGAGTCGCAGGCGTCGCCGCTGGGCTCGACGAACGGCGTGTGCGGCGCGTGCTCCATCTCCCAGTGGTCGTTGTTGACGTTGCCGCCCTCGACCTGGTGCGCGGCGGTCGCGGCACCCCAGAGGAAGCCGTCGGGGAACGTGGTGCTCATCGGTGCATCTCCTGGGGGACGTCGTCGGTGCCGCGGTAGCGGAGGTCGGAGAAGGTCACGGTGCCCTCGGCGGCGTAGACGCCGAGCACCCGGCCGGTGAAGGACTTGGCCACCTCGAAGGACCAGTAGCGGCCGTCGAACTCGGCGAGCACGCGGTTCCCGGCGACGAGCCGCACGGTGCCGCCGCCCGCGGCGGCCGGGACGAAGCCGGTCGGCGGCCGCTGCAGCTCGATCCGCAGCTCGACCTCACCGGGCGGCACCTCGGCGGACCAGCTGCGCTCGAATCCGGCGAGCGAGGCGCGGGCGGTGACGATGCCGTCCTCCGCCTCGATGGCGAACCAGTGGACCTCGTCGTGCCGGGCGGCCAGGCCGCCGCGGCCGGCCGAGGCGTCGACGCGGGCGGACAGGGTGGCGGTCATGTGCCGCTGCCGGCGGCCGAGGAACCAGGGGCGCGGGTCGTCGAGGTCGCTGCCGTCGCCGGTGATCACCAGGCTCCCCGCGCGCACGTCGGCGACCTCGACCGGGGTGCGGCGGACGGACAGCCACGCCGGGTCGTGCAGGTCGGGGGTGAGGACGACGTCCTCGTCGGGCGTGCCGGTCGGCGTCACCAGATCGGCGCGCGGCCAGCCGTCGACCCACTGCACCGGGGCGAGGAAGGTCTCGCGGCCCAGCGGTGAGAAGGCGTGCCCGAAGCCCACCGGGCGCACGCCGAGCAGCACCAGGGCGGTGCCGCCGTCCGGCGTCTCGACCAGGTCGGCGTGGCCGAGGTTCTGCACCTCGTTCTCGGTGCCGGAGGCGGTGATCACCGGGTTGGCCGGGTTGGTCTCCCACGGGCCTTCAGGCGATGGCCCCCGGGCGATGCTCACCGCGTGCCCGCGGTCGGTGCCGCCCTCGGCGATCAGGAGGTACCAGTGCTCGCCGTGGCGGTACAGGTGCGGGCCTTCGGGGGCGAACCGGCCGCTGCCCGCCCACAGCGGGCGGACCTCCTCGAGCGCCTCACCGGTGGCCAGGTCGACCGTGACCTGCCGGATCGGGTGCGGGAAGCCGGCGAAGGTGACGTATGCGGTGCCATCGTCGTCCCACGTCAGGTCGGGGTCGATGCCGTCGACGGCCGGGATCGGGGTGCCGTCGCTCCACGGCCCGGCCGGGTCGGTCGCGGTGAAGACGACGCAGCCCCGGCCGCCGAGGAACACCGTGACGATCACGTAGAAGACGCCGTCGCGGTGGCGGATGGTCGGCGCCCAGACCCCACCCGGCGTCGGCACGTGCTCGAGGCCCAGCTGCTCCGGCCGCGTGGCGACGTTGCCGATCTGCTCCCAGGTCCGCAGGTCGGTGCTGCGGTGGACCGGCAGACCGGGCAGGTACTCGAAGGACGACGTCACCAGGTAGTAGGTGCCGTCGACGAGGACGACGCTCGGGTCCGGGTTGAACCCCGGGAGGATCGGGTTCACCCGCGAACGACCTGCGCCATCAGGTCGAGCGCCCGCCCGACCGGCTCGATGTCGGGGCGGGTGTTGAGGAAGCCGTGCAGCATGCCGACGGCGGTCACCTGCCGGACGTCGACACCCGCCAGGGCGCACTGCGCGACGAAGGCCTCGCCGGAGGAGCGCAGGTCGTCGTACTCGGCGTTGATCACCAGCGTCGGGCACAGCCCCTCGAGGACGGCGTGCGCGCCGAAGGCGTACCCGTCGGCGGTCGACAGCGGGCCGCCGAGGTAGTTCTCGTTGAGCCACCGCATCTGCGGCGGGAAGAACCGCAGCAGGTTCGGCACCTCGGCCATCCGCGCGGCCAGGGACGCCGACGCCGGCGGGACGACCGCGTGCGCGACGGGGTAGATCGGCAGCAGCGCCGCCGGCGGCCGCCCGTCCTCGTCACGGAGCTTGAGGGCCACGCCGATCGACAGGTTGCCGCCCGCGCTGGCGCCGCCGAGCGAGATGCGCTCGGGGTCGACGCCGAGCTCGTTCGCGCCGTCCCGCACCCAGCGGTAGGCGGCGAGGACGTCGTCGTGGGGGACCGGGTAGTGGATCCCGTCCAGGCAGAGCCGGTAGTCGACGCTGACGACGACGGCGCCGGCGCGCTCGCAGATCTGCCGGGCGGTCCAGTCGGCCTCGGGCATCTCGAGGTCGCCGCCGACGAACGCGCCTCCGTGCACCCAGACCAGGGCGGGGCGGTCGCCGGTGTCGCCGGCGGGGAGGTAGACGCGGACCGGCACCGGTCCGTGGGGACCGGGGGCCGTCTCGTCCCGGGTCTCGACCTGGGGCGGCAGCGGGGCGCCGGTGATCGACATGAACTCGTCGAGCAACGCCTTCTGCGCCGGGTCGGCCATGGCCTCCTCGAACGAGGTGACGCCCTCGAGCAGGGAGAGCCTCTCGGCGATGCGCGGGTGGATCGGCACGGCGCGATGGTCACGGAATCCCCGTGCACCGTCCCAGGGGCGTGCCATTGAGCGGCACGGTGAAGTCAGGACGCCGAGGCAGAGGCCCCGATCGAGCGGCGGGCACCGAGGCCTCGGGAGATGGAGCGGGCCGCCGTCCGCACGGCCGGCCCGAGCAGTCGCGGCTCGGCGTTCTCGCGAGGGACCACCACCGACAGCGCCGCGACGGCCGTGTCGTCTGCCCCGAAGATCGGCGCGGCCACGCTCACCAGCGGCTGCGGCGCGCGGCGGCGGATGGTCACCAGGCCCTCGCGGCGGGCCTCGGCCAGGGTGCGGCGCAGCGCGGCGGGGGAGACGGCGACGTTCTCCGGCTGGTGCATGAGCGGCTGGGCGAGCATGTGCTCCTGGAAGGCCGACTCGGCGAAGGCGAGCAGCACCAGCCCGACGCCGGTGGAGTGCAGCGGTAGCCGCCCGCCGACCCGGTAGAGCACCGGCATCGCCTGGTGCGCCGAGAGCCGCTCGACCAGCAGCGCGTCCTCGCCGTCGCGGACGGCGAGCAGCACGTGCTGGCGGGTGACCTCTTCCAGGTCGCCCATGAACGGCAGGGCGACCTGCTTGAGCCCCTGGCTGCGCGGGGCGAGCGAGGCGACCTCCCACAGCCGCAGCCCGACGGTGAACCGCCCGTCCGTGCCGCGTTCGAGCGCGCCCCAGGCCTGCAGCCGCCCCGCCAGCCGCAGGGTCGAGCTGGTCGGGATGCCGCTGCGCCGGCTCAGTTCGCCCAGGGTCAGCGACCGGTGGCCGGCGTCGAAGGCGGCCAGGAGGGCGAACGCCCGGTCGACGACCGGGTCCCCCTGGGGAGGACGGCGACCGCGGACCCGGGACGGCGCAGGAGACGGCTCGGTCACGGTTCGGTCACCCCCTGTTCACGATGAGGCGGGGACCACAGTTGTTTTCCATTGAGCGGCATTGTGCCTGACGCCCTTGTGACGCCGACCGCATCGTTGCCACTCAAGTCGGGCCGCGCGCCTCGACCCGGCCGTCCGGCCCTCACACGACCCCTCCGTTTCAGGCGAAGGAGCCAGAACCGACATGAATCGATTCACGACCCGCACCGGCGTGGCGGTGACCGCGGCGCTCGCGCTCGGCTCGCTCGCCGCGTGCAGTGGGGGCAGCGGCGGCAGCAGCAGCCAGAGCGCCAGCGACACCGTGACCATCGCCCTGAACGCCGACGCCGCGCCGAACGGCTACGACGCGCTGCTCTACTCGCAGGGCCAGTACACGTTCTTCGGCGCCCTCTACGACGCGCTGTTCGTCACGGACAAGGACGGCAAGGCGCAGCCCGACCTGGTCAGCGACTTCTCCAACAGCGCCGACAACCTCACGACGACGCTGCACCTGAAGAGCGACATCACCTTCACCGACGGCAAGAAGCTCGACTCGAGCGTCGTCAAGGCCAACCTCGACCGGCGCAGCGACAGCGATCTGGTCGCCTACGGCTCGATCGCGCCCGGCGGCGCCAGCGAGATCACCGACGTCGCGGCGCCCGACGCGCAGACCGTCGTCATCACCTGGAAGTCCGCGCAGGCGACGCCGGAGAACAACCTGGCCGACACCGCGGGCATCATCGTGGGGCCCGACGGCATCGCGAACCCGGACTCGCTGCAGACCACGCCCGACGGCTCGGGCGCCTACGAGATCAACGACGGCAAGACCACCAAGGCCAGCACGTACACGCTGGACAAGCAGTCCGACGCCCACGACGCCGACCAGTGGTCCTACGACCACATCGTCTTCAAGGTCATCCTCGACGCGCAGTCGCTGGCCAACGCCGTCATCTCCGGCCAGGCCGACGTCGGCGGCACCCTCGACCCGAGCGTCATCGACCAGGTGAACTCGCGGCAGGCGACGGTCAAGGTCGGCGGCACGATCGTCGGCTTCCCGGTCTTCGACAAGACCGGCGCGACCAACCCGGCGTTCGGCGACCCGAACGTCCGGCTCGCGCTGCTGTACGCGATCGACGACGAGACGATCGTGAAGACGCTGCACCAGGGCTCCCAGGGCACCAAGCAGCTGTTCCCGGCCGACGCCCAGGGCTTCGATGCGACGCTGAACGACACCTACGCCTACGACCAGGCCAAGGCCAAGCAGCTGCTGGCCGACGCCGGCTACGCGAACGGCTTCTCGTTCGACATCACCATCGGCGGTCAGCCCACCGAGGACATGCTCGCGGTGCAGAAGCAGTGGTCGGAGATCGGCGTGACGATGAACATCGTGACGGCGACCTCGACGGACCAGATCTTCGCCGCGGCCGCGACCCAGCCGCTCGGGTTCGGGCCGTTCTCGATCGGCAGCAACCCGGCAGGCTTCGTGGCCGGCGTCGTCTACGGCGGCTTCATGAACCTGCAGAAGGCGACCAACCCGGACATCGAGCAGTCGCTCGGTGCCGCCCTCGGTGCCACCGGCGACGCCCAGAACCAGGCGCTGACCGCTCTCAACGCGGCGATCACCAACGACGGCTGGTACCTGCCGATCTACGAGGACTACACGTACTTCGGCTACAACACGAGCAAGGTGGCCGAGCCGGCCTTCGCCGGCACGAACAACTTCCTCGTGCTGTCCAGCATCACCCCGGCGAGCTGACGCTCCGTCGCTGATCGGCCGGTGGCCGCGGCACCGCCCGCGGCCACCGGCCCCGCACCCATCCCACTTCGGTACCGAGGGACCTTCAGATGCTCGCCTACGTCGCGAAGCGGCTGGCCCTGGCGGTCGGCACGGTGTTCGCCGCCGTCCTGATCACCTTCCTGCTGGTCCACGCCGGCGGCGGCAGCCCCGGCGCCGTCAAGGCGGGCCCGGGCGGCACCGCGGCCGAGATCGCTGCCTACAACCACCAGCTGGGCTGGGACCGCCCGCTCTGGGTCCAGTTCGGCGACACGCTGGGACAGCTCGTGCGCCTCGACTTCGGGACGTCGCTCATCGACGGCCGCGACCTGGGCGCCGACCTGTCGTCGCGGCTCCCCGTGACCGGCTCGATCGCGCTGCTGGCGACGCTGCTCTCCGGCGTCCTGGGCGTCCTGCTCGGCGTGACCGCCGCTGTCCGCGGCGGCCGGCTGGGCCGGTTCATCAACTCCGGCGCGGGCATCGCGCTCTCCCTCCCGGCCTTCTGGGTCGGTGTGCTGCTGGTCTACGTGCTCTCCATCCAGACCGGGTGGCTGCCGGCGACCGGCTACGTGAACGTCACCGACGACCCGGTCGGCTGGCTGCAGAGCCTGCTCATCCCGATCCTCACGCTGACCGTGGGCGGCGCGGCGATCATCGCCCGCACCGCCTCGGCCGGGATGCGGGAGGCGCTGGGGCAGGAGCACATCCGCACGCTGCGCGCCATGGGCACCCCGGCCTGGCGGATCCGCTACGTGCACGCGCTGCGCTTCGCCAGCGTCCCGGTGGTCTCGGTGCTCGGCATCCAGTTCATCGCGCTGTTCGGCGGCTCGGTGATCATCGAGAACCTGTTCGCGCTGCCCGGGCTCGGGCAGGCCGGCCAGGCCGCCGCCTCCTCGCACGACATCCCGGCGCTGATCAGCGTCGTCGTCGTCGCGACCGTGGTCGTCGTCGTCGTCAACCTGGTGCTCGACCTCGTGGTCGCCGCCCTGGACCCGAAGGTGCGCACCGCATGAGCGTGCTTCCTCTCGACGCGGCCGACCAGGTCGCGACGACCGAGCCCGTCCCGCCGACCCGGCGCCGCCGTGGCCTGCCCTACTTCCTCCGCCGGCCGGGCGGCGTGTTCGGCGCCGTCTGGCTGGTCTTCGTCCTGGTCGCCTCGCTGACCGCCGCGCTCTGGCGGCCCTACGCGGTCGACGAGCAGGACCTCGCCAACCGGCTCCAGGGACCGTCGAGCGCGCACCTGCTGGGCACCGACCCGCTCGGCCGCGACATCCTCAGCCGGATCTTCACCGCCGGCGCCCTGCCGCTGCTCTCGTCGCTGCTCATGCTGGTCGTGGCGTTCGGCATCGGTCTGCCGCTCGCGCTCATCGCCGCCGAGCGCGGCCGCCGGACCGAGCAGGTGATCAGCCGGCTCACCGAGATCCTCATGGCGCTGCCGCTGATCATCCTGCTGCTGGCGGTCATCGGGGTGATCGGCAACAAGCTCTACCCGGTCATGGCGATCCTCGGCGTGCTGATCTCCGCCGCCGTCTACCGCGTGATGCTCGGGGTCGCCCAGTCGGTGCGCCAGCGGCTCTACGTCGATGCCGCGCGGGTGAACGGGCTCGGCTCGCTGCGGGTCAACCTGATGCACGTGCTGCCGTCGATGGCCACGGTCGTCGCGGTGCAGGCCGCTCAGCTGTTCGGCATCGGCCTGCTGATCAACGCCGGCCTCGCGTTCCTGGGCTTCGGCCCGGCGGAGCCGAACCCCAGCTGGGGCTTCATGATCCAGGACGCCTCGAAGCACCTGTTCGACGATCCCTGGCTGATGGTGCCGACCGGTCTGATGCTCGCGATCACCGTCGTCGCGGCCAACGAGCTGGCCGACGCGATCGCGTCCAAGGGCAAGGCCGAGAAGCGGGGACGGCGGCGTCGTCCGCTGGCCCGCGCCGTCGCCGCAGCCACCACTTCTGCTCGGCTGGCCACCCCCGGCGCCGTCCTCGAGGTGCGCGACCTGACCATCTCCGTCGACGACGGCCCGGACCTGGTCACCGGAGTGGGCTTCGCGCTGCGGCCGGGCACCGTGCTCGGCCTGGTCGGCGAGTCCGGCTGCGGCAAGACGATGACGGCGCGGTCGCTCATGGGTCTGCTCCCGGACGGCGTCGCGATCTCCGGCGGCTCGATCCGCTGGACCGACCGCGAGCTGGTCGGGCTCTCCGAGACGCAGCTCAACGAGGTCCGCGGCCGGGAGATCGCGATGATCTCCCAGGAGCCGATGGTGGCGCTGGACCCGATGTTCTCGATCGCCTACCAGCTGATCCAGCCGATCAAGCGGTTCCGCAAGGTCTCGCGGCCGGTCGCCCGGCAGATCGCCGCCGAGCTCCTGCGCAGCGTCGGCATCGTCGACGCCGAGCGGGTGCTGAAGAGCTACCCGCACCAGCTCTCGGGTGGGATGGCGCAGCGCGTCTGCATCGCCCTGGCGCTGACCGGCGAGCCGAAGCTGCTCATCGCCGACGAGCCGACCACCGCCCTCGACGTGACCGTGCAGGCCGAGATCCTGTCGCTGCTGCGGTCGCTGGTGAAGGACACCGGCCTCTCGGTGGTCATCGTGTCCCACGACCTGGGCGTGGTCGCCGACCTGTGCGACGACGTCGCCGTCATGTATGCCGGCGAGGTCGTCGAGTCCGGCGCGGCCGCGGCCGTGCTGGACGACCCGTCGCACCCGTACACGATGGCGCTGCTGGGTGCGAACCCGCACGTGCCCGAGGGCGAGCCGGTGCCGCTGCGGCTGGCCTCGATCGCCGGAACCGTGCCGCCGCCCGGTTCGTGGCCGACCGGCTGCCGGTTCGCGACCCGCTGCCAGTTCGCCCAGGAGCAGTGCACCGTCCCGTTCGGATCGCTGCCCGCGCACGGCGACGGGTCGGTGCTGTGCATCCGCGTCGACGAGCTGGCCCGGGCGAACGTGGCCTGGGAGGTCGACGAGGTCGGCGCCGAGACCGCAGTCGAACCCGCCCCGACCGCTGGAGTGTCCTCATGACCGCCCCTGCTGACACCGTTCCCGCGTCGCAGACCACCACCCCGGCGCTCGAGGTCCGCGACCTCGTCGTCCGCTACGGCTCCGGCCGCAAGGCGCGCAACGCCCCGCCGGCCGTGGACGGCGTCAGCTTCGACATCGCGCCGGGGGAGACCCTCGGCCTGGTCGGCGAGTCCGGCTCGGGCAAGTCGACGATCGGCAAGGCCGTGCTCGGCCTGCAGCTGCCGTCGGCCGGCGCCGTGCGCGTGCACGGGCAGGACATCACCTCGATGTCGCTGAAGAAGCGCAGCACGCAGGTGGCCGACCTGCGGGTCGTGTTCCAGGACCCGTACTCCTCGCTCAACCCAGCGCGGACGATCGGCCAGACGCTGGTCGAGCCGCTGCGGCTGATGGGGATCAAGGGTTCCGAGGCTCTGCTGAAGGCCCGGAGCGGCCTCGAGTCCGTCGGTCTGCCGGGCGACGCGATCGACCGCTACCCGGCGCAGTTCTCCGGCGGTCAGCGGCAGCGGATCGCCATCGCGCGGGCGCTGGTGTGTGACCCGAAGGTCGTCGTCCTCGACGAGCCGGTGTCGGCGCTGGACCTGTCCACCCAGGCCCAGGTGCTCAACCTGCTCGCCGACCTGCGCGACCAGCGCGGGCTGTCGTTCCTGTTCATCGCGCACGACCTCGGCGTCGTGCGGTTCCTGTCGCAGCGCACCGTGGTGCTCTACCGCGGCCAGATCATGGAGACCGGCCCGGTCGAGGCGGTGAACTCCACGCCCCGGCACCCGTACACGGTGGCGCTGACCGCCGCCGCACCGGTGCCGCGACCGGCCGAGCAGGCCGCCCGCCGCGCCGCGCGCGAGGCCGCCGGCTTCGGGACCGCGGGCGCGGCGGCGCCGTCGGCGACCGGGTGCCCGTTCGTGCCCCGCTGCCCGCTGGCCACCGACGTCTGCGTGGAGCAGCGCCCGCCCCTGCGGCTGGTCGGGGACACCCGCACCGCCTGCCACCACGCCGAGCAGGTCCGCGCCCTCTAGCACCGTCCCCTCTTATGTGGTTTCGCGTGCTTAACCGCGCGCGGTTAAGCACGCGAAACCACCTCTCGTGAACTGGAGAACTGTGGCCTCGCACCTGGACGTCGATCTGGACGGACTGCTCGGCAAGCTGGATCTCGAGACGAAGGTGCGCCTGCTGTCCGGCGCCGGGGCCTGGACGCTCGAGGCGGTCCCGGAGATCGGTCTGCGCTCGATCACCGTCTCCGACGGCCCGGTCGGCGTTCGCGGCGGAACCGACACCGAGCTCGAGCCCTCCGCGGCGCTGCCGTCCGGATCGGGCATGGCGGCGAGCTGGGACGAGGACCTGCTGCGGCGGATCGGCGGGCTGCTGGCCGGCGAGGCCGTGCGCAAGGGCGTCGACGTCGTCCTCGGCCCGACGATCAACCTGCACCGGACGCCGCTCGGCGGGCGGCACTTCGAGTGCATGTCCGAGGACCCGCTGCTGTCCGGTCGGCTGGCCACCGCCTACGTGCGCGGCGTTCAGGAGCACGGGATCGGTGCCTGCCCCAAGCACTACGTGGCCAACGACGCCGAGACCGACCGGATGAGCGTCGACAACCGGGTCGACGAGCGCACGCTGCGCGAGCTGTACCTCGCGCCGTTCGAGCAGGTGGTCGAGGACGCCGACCCGTGGATGGTCATGGCGGCCTACAACGGCGTCAACGGTGCGCCGTTGACCGAGAACGACCTGCTCACCGAGCCGCTCAAGGGGGAGTGGGGCTTCGACGGCGTCGTCGTCTCCGACTGGGGCGCCACGTATCACGGCGAGCCCGCTGCCCGTGCCGCTCTCGACCTGACCATGCCCGGCCCCGAGCCGCAGTGGCGCGAGCCGCTCGTCGAGGCGGTGCGCGCCGGCCGGGTGCCGGAGGCGGCGATCGACGCCAAGGTCCGCCGGCTACTCCTGCTGGCCGCCCGTACCGGTGCGCTGGAGGGCTTCGAGACGACGAAGCCGGAGACCGGCCGGATCGAGGACGCCGCCCCGCTCGCCCGGGAGGCCGCCGCCTCGGCCGCCGTCCTGCTGCGCAACGACGGCGTGCTGCCGCTCGCGGCGGACACGCTGCACAAGGTCGCCGTGCTCGGCCCCGGCGCCAAGGACGCCCGCGCGCTCGGCGGCGGGTCGGCCAGCGTTCCGCTGCCGTACGTCGTCACCCCGTTCGCCGGCCTCCGCGACGCCCTCGCCGGGCGGGCAGAGGTGGTCACCGCCGTCGGCACCCTGCTGTCGGACAAGCTGCGCCCGGTGCGGGCCGACGAGCTGACCGGGCCCGTGCTGCTCCGCTGGGTGGACGCCGAGGGGACGACGCTCGCCGAGCAGGCGGTCGGCACCGCGATGATCATCCGGCTGCTGCACGACGTCCCCGAGGGCGCCGCAGGCCTGGAGATCCGCACCGCGTTCACGCCCGACGAGGACGGTGAGTGGCGGGTCGGCGTGGCCGGCCCCGGCCGCTGCGCCCTCGAGCTCGACGGCGTCCCGGTGCTGGACGAGACCGTCGAGCCCGCGGAGTTCGACATCCACCAGGTGTTCGCCCAGCCGCCGCAGCACGCCACCTCGCGGGAGCTGCGTGCCGGGCGGCGGGTCGACGTGGTGCTCCGCTACCGCTGGCCGGCGAACGGCTTCATCTTCCGGGTCGGCCTGGTGGTGGGCCCGCCGGTCGCCGGCCCGGACGAGGAGCTGGCCCGCGCCGTCGAGCTCGCCCGCAGCAGTGACGTCGCCGTCGTCGTGGTCGGCACCAGCGAGGACGTCGAGAGCGAAGGATTCGACCGGACGTCGCTGGCGCTGCCCGGCCGGCAGGACGAGCTGGTCCGTGCCGTCGCCGCGGTCAACCCGCGCACCGTTGTCGTGGTCAACGCCGGAGCCCCGGTCGAGCTGCCGTGGCGCGACGAGGTCGCGGCGGTGCTGGTGAGCTGGTTCCCGGGGATGGAGTTCGGCAACGCCCTGGCCGACGTGCTGCTCGGCGTGGTCGAGCCCGGCGGCCGGCTGCCCACCACCTGGCCGACCGCGCTGGCCGCCGCCCCGGTCACCACGACCACCCCGACCGAGGGCCGGCTCGAGTACACCGAGGGCCTGCACATCGGCCACCGCGCCTACCTGCGCGACGGCGCAACGCCGGCGTTCTGGTTCGGCCACGGCCTCGGCTACACCACCTGGGAATGGCAGTCGATCGAGGCCGACGCCACCACGGCCACCGTCCGGGTGAAGAACACCGGCGACCGCCGCGGCAAGCAGGTCGTGCAGGTCTACGCGTCCCGACCCGGCTCGGCGGTCGAGCGGCCGGTGCAGTGGCTGGCCGGATTCGCCGTCGTCACGGCCGACGCCGGCGAGACCGTCGACGTCCCGGTCGAGATCGCCACCCGCACCATGCGGCACTGGACGGACGACGGCTGGGCCGTCGAGCGCGGCCCGTTCGTCCTCTCGTCCGGCCCGTCAGCCGGCGAGCTGCCCGTCTCGACGACGTTCGAAGGAGAACAGGCGTGAGCACAGCGCCGTCCGGCCTGCGGGTCGAGCACCTCGACACCGCCCTCGGCATCCGGACGACGGCCCCGCGCCTGTCGTGGCGGCTGCCCGACGGCGCCGCCGAGCAGACCGCCTACCGGATCACCGCCGACAACGGCTGGGACTCCGGCTGGGTCGACAGCGACCAGAGCGTCCTCGTGGCCTACGCCGGGCCGCCGCTGACGTCGTCCGAGCGGGTCGAGTGGCGGGTGCAGGTGCGCACCGACCTCGGCGAGAGCCCGGTCTCCGAGCCGTGCTGGTTCGAGACCGGTCTGCTCTGGACCGACGACTGGCGCGCCTCCTGGGTCGAGCCCGGCACCATGCCCGAGGGCGCGAAGGGCTCCCGGCCGGCCGCGCTGCTGCGCTTCGAGTTCGACGTCGACCGCCCGGTCGTGGCCGCCCGGCTGCACGCCACCGCGCAGGGGCTCTACGAGGCGTTCCTCAACGCCGAGCGGGTCGGCGACGCCGAGCTGACCCCGGGCTACACGCAGTACGACGCCCGCCTGCAGGTGCAGGCGTTCGACGTCACCGCCTCGGTCCGCGAGGGCCGCAACGCGCTCGGGGTGGTCCTCGCCGACGGGTGGTTCCGCGGGCAGGTCGGGATCACGCGGGCAGACGAGCAGTGGGGGAGCCGGCTCGCCGTGCTCGCCCAGCTGCACCTGGTGCACGCCGACGGCGAGGTCACCGTCGTCGGCACCGGCCCCGGCTGGCGCAGCGGGTTCGGCCACGTCGTCGCCGCCGACCTCATCGAGGGGGAGCGCTGGGACCTGACCCGGCTGCCGCGCGGGTGGGACGCCCCCGGCTTCGACGACGCGAGCTGGGACGACGTCGCCGTCGTCGAGCACGGCTACGCCGGCCTGGTCGACTCGCCGGCGCCGCCGGTGCGCCGGGTCGAGGAGCTCGTCCCGCGCTCGGTCACGCAGCTGCCGGGCGGTGCGTTCCTCGTCGACCTCGGCCAGAACATCAACGGCTGGATCCGGCTCGTCGACCTCGGGCCGGCCGGGACCACGATCACGCTGACCCACGGCGAGTGGCTCGGCCCGGACGGCGACCTCACCGTCGCCAACCTCGAGCCGGACCTGCCGTTCCTGCCGCACCCGCTCGCGGCCGGCCAGGTCGACTCGGTCGTCTCCGCCGGGGTGCCCGGCGACGTCTTCGAGCCCCGCCGGACGACGCACGGCTTCCAGTACGTGCGCATCGAGGGGCACCCCGGTCCGCTGACCGCCGACGACGTCCGCGGCGTCGTCGTGCACACCGACATGCGCCGCACCGGCTGGTTCTCCTCCAGCGACGAGCGGCTCGACCGCTTCCACGAGGCCGCCGTCTGGAGCTTCCGCGACAACGCCTGCGACCTCCCCACCGACTGCCCGCACCGCGAGCGGCACGGCTGGACCGGCGACTGGCAGCTCTACGTCCCGACCGCGGCGTTCCTCTACGACGTCGCCGGGCTGTCCACCAAGTGGCTGCGCGACGTCGCCGCCGACCAGTGGCCCGACGGCACGATCGCCAACGTCAGCCCGAGCCCGCGCCACGAGGGGCGAGAAGGGCCGATCGCCTTCCTGAACGGCTCGGCCGGCTGGGGCGACGCCGCGGTGATCGTGCCGTGGCAGCTCTACCGTGCCTACGGCGACGTGCAGATCCTCGACGAGCTGTGGCCGACGATGGTCCGCTGGCTCGACCGCGCCGAGCGGATGGCGCGCGAACAGCGGCACCCGGCCCGCGCCGAGCGCCGTCCCGACCCGGCCCCGCACGAGCAGTTCCTGTGGGACAGCGGCTTCCACTGGGGCGAGTGGCTCGTGCCCGGGGAGGCCCCGAACGCCGACTTCCAGGCGTTCGTGCAGTCCGACGAGGGCGACGTCGCCACCGCGTACTTCGCGCACAGCGCCGGTCTCATGGCCCGGATCGCCCGGCTGCTCGGCAGGGACGACGACGCCGCGCGGTACGCGCTGCTCGCCGAGGACGTCCGGACGGCGTGGCAGGCGGAGTACCTCGACGCCGACGGCACGCTGACCCCGGACACCCAGGCCAACCACGTCCGCGCGCTGGCCTTCGACCTGGTGCCGGCCGAGCTGCGGCCGACCGTCGCCGAGCGGCTGGTCGAGCTGATCCGCAAGGCCGACACCCACCTGGGCACCGGCTTCCTCGCCACGCCGGACCTGCTGCCGGTGCTCGCCGACACCGGTCACCTCGACGTCGCCTACGAGCTGCTGCTCACCGACACCGAGCCCGGCTGGCTGGTCATGGTCGACCGCGGGGCCACGACCGTGTGGGAGCACTGGAACGGGGTGGACGCCGACGGCGTGCCGCACGACTCGCTCAACCACTACTCCAAGGGCGCGGTCATCTCGTTCCTGCACCGTCACACCGCCGGGATCCAACCGGTCGAGCCCGCCTACCGCCGCTTCCGCGTCGCCCCCCGCCCCGGCGGCGGGCTGACCCGCGCCGAGGCCGCCCACGAGTCGCCCTACGGGCGGGTCGAGTCCGCCTGGCGGATCGAGGACGACGTCCTGCACCTGCGCGTCGTCGTCCCCGCCGGCACGTCGGCCGAGGTCGTCCTGCCCAGCGGCACCACCGTCGCCGCCGGTCCCGGCACGCACACCTTCGAGGAGAGCGCATGACCGAGTGGGCCGGCCCCGCCCGCTACCTGCCGCCGCACGAGCCGACGACGCGGGACGACGGCGCGCTGCACTACAGCGGCCTGACCTACGCCGTCGCCTTCGGCTACCGCCCGCTGCAGCTGGACCTCTGGGTGCCGGCCGGTGACCGACCCGCGCCGCTGGTGGTGTGGGTGCACGGCGGCGGGTTCATGTTCGGCGACCGGCGGATCCTGCCCGAGACGTTCCGGCCGAACCAGGTGTTCGACGCGCTGCTCGACGCCGGCCTCGCGGTCGCCACCATCGACTACCGGCACGCGCTGGAGGCGCCGTTCCCGGCGCAGTTGCAGGACGCGAAGGCGGCGGTCCGCTACCTGCGGGAGTTCGCCGACCGGCTCGGCATCTCCACCGAGAAGATCGGCGCGATCGGCGAGTCCGCCGGCGGTCACATCGTCGCCGCGCTCGGGCTCACCGCGCACCGCGCCGACCTCGAGGGCACGCACGGCGTCGTCGGCCCGTCGTCCGCGGTGGACGCCGTCGTCGACTGGTACGGCGTGGCCGACCTGTCGGCCATGCCCCGTCAGGCGCCCCCACCGCACATCGCGGAGAAGCTCCCGCCGGAGCTGCTGGTCGCTCCCGAAGACCAGCTCACCCGGGGGCTGGAGGGTGCCGCCCTGGCCGACGCCAGCCCGATCACCCACGTCACCCCCGACGCGCCGCCGTTCCTGCTGGTGCACGGCACCGCCGACTTCCTGGTGCCCTTCTCCCAGAGCGAGGCGCTGGCCGCCGCGCTCACCGCTGCGGGAGTCGAGGCCCGGCTCGTGCCGGTCGAGGGCGCCGCCCACATCTTCGACGGTCACGACGACATCGACGGTCTCGTGCAGCTCTCCGTCGCCTACCTTCAGGAGGCCCTCCGATGAGCCACGTTCAGGTCGCCCCGGTCACGTTCGAGCACCACCGCAAGGCGCTCGGCATCGGGGAATCGACCCCGCGCCTGTCGTGGGTCGTGCGGACCGAGCTGCCGGACTGGCGGCAGGCGGCGTACGAGCTCGAGATCGGCGAGTGGTCCTCCGGCCGGGTCGACTCGGCCGGGTCGGTGCTGGTCGCCTGGGACGCCCCGCCGCTGGTCAGCCGGGAGCGGCGCAGCGTGCGGGTGCGCGTCTGGGGCGAGGCGGCGGCCGAGCCGTCGGCGTGGAGCGAGGTCGCGGTCGTCGAGGCCGGACTGCTGTCACCGGGGGACTGGACGGCGCAGCTCGCGCGGCCGGCGCTGCCCGACGACGAGGAGGAGCCGGTCGTCCTGCTCCGCCGCGAGTTCACCCTCGACAAGCCCGTCGCCCGCGCCCGCCTCTACGCGACCGCGCAGGGCGTGTACGAGGCCGAGCTCAACGGCAGCCGCGTCGGCGACCACGTGCTCGCGCCGGGCTGGACCAGCTACTCCCACCGGCTGCGCTACCAGACCTACGACGTCACCGACCTGCTCACCGAGGGAGTCAACGCGCTCGGCGCGCAGCTGGCCGACGGCTGGTTCCGCGGCTACATCGGGTTCACCGGCGGGCGCGCCTACTACGGCGAGCGCACCGGCCTGTTCGCCCAATTGGAGGTCGAGCACCCCGACGGCAGCCGGACGACGGTGACCACGGACGGCGAGTGGCGCTCGACCGCTGCCCCCACCACCCGGGCCGGGATCTACAGCGGCGAGACCTTCGACGCCCGCCGCGAGCTGCCCGGCTGGTCGTCGCCCGGCCTCGACGACGCCGCGTGGATGCCTGTCGAGCTCGGCTCGCTCGACGTGGGCACGCTGGTCGCTCCCGACGGCCCGCCGGTGCGCCGCACCCAGGTCGTGCCGGCGCAGGCGGTCACCCGCTCGCCGTCGGGCAGGGTGCTCGTCGACTTCGGGCAGAACCTGGTCGGCCGCATCCGCTTCGCGCTGCCCGACGCCCCCGCCGGCACGGAGATCACCGTCCGGCACGCCGAGGTGCTCGAGCACGGCGAGCTCGGCACCCGTCCGCTGCGCAAGGCCCGCGCCACCGATGTCGTCGTCCTCGACGGCACCGGGCCGCGGGAGTGGGAGCCGCGGTTCACCTTCCACGGCTTCCGCTACGCCGAGGTCGAGGGCTGGCCGGGGGAGCTGACGACGGCGGACCTGGAGGCGGTCGTCGTCCACACCGACCTGCGCCCGACCGGCACCTTCACCTGCTCCGACCCCGACGTGACCAAGCTCCACGAGAACGTCGTGTGGGGCATGCGCGGCAACTTCGTCGACGTCCCGACCGACTGCCCGCAGCGCGACGAGCGGCTGGGCTGGACCGGTGACCTGGAGGCGTTCGTCCCGACGGCTGCCTACCTCTACGACACCGCGGGCATGCTGCGCGGCTGGCTGGCCGACCTCGCCGTCGAGCAGCTGGAGGACTTCGACGGCATCCCGCCGCTGTACGTGCCGTTCCTGAAGCTGCTGCCGTTCCCGGTCTCGGCCGAGGCCGGCTGGGGGGATGCCGCGGTCGTCGTCCCGTGGACGCTGTACGAGCGGCACGGGGACGCGCAGCTGCTGGCCGACCAGTGGCCGTCGATGACCGCGTGGCTCGACGCGTTCACGTCCGCGGCAGGGCCGGACCTGGACTTCGCCGGGGTGCCGTTCATGCTCGGCGACTGGCTCGACCCGATCGCGCCGCCGGACGCGCCCGGGGCCGCGCGCACGCCATGGCCGCTGGTGGCCACCGCCTACCTGGCGCGCAGCGCCCGGATCATGGCGCGGGCCGCGGCGGTGCTCGGCCGCGACGGCGGTGAGTACGCCGCGCTCGCGGAGCGGGTCGCCGAGCGCTTCCGCGCCGAGTACGTGACCGCACACGGACGCGTCGCCTACCCGGCGCAGACGGCGTACGCGCTGGCGCTGGAGTGCGACCTGCTGCTGCCCGAGCAGCGCGCCCACGCGGGCCGGCTGCTGGCCGAGCAGGTGGCGGCCGACGGCTGGCACATCGCCACCGGCTTCCTCGGCACGCCGTTCGTCGCCGACGCGCTGGTGAACGCCGGCGCGGTGGCCGGCGCCTACGAGCTGCTGCTGCAGCGGGAGAACCCATCGTGGCTCTACCCGGTGACCATGGGCGCGACGACGGTCTGGGAGCGCTGGGACTCCATGCTCCCGGACGGGTCGATCAACCCCGGCGAGATGACCTCGTTCAACCACTACGCCTACGGCGCGGTGGCCGACTGGCTGCACCGGACCGTCGCCGGCCTCGCGCCCGCGGGGCCGGGCTACCGGACGCTGCGCGTCGCCCCGCGTCCCGGCCCGGGCATCACGTCGGCGGCGACCACGCACGAGACGCCGTACGGGACGGCGTCGGTGTCCTGGACGCTGGAGGGCTCGGCGTTCGCGCTCGACCTGGTCGTGCCGGCCAACTCGACGGCCCAGGTGGCGCTGCCCGACGGCAGCGAGGCGTTCGAGGTCGGCTCGGGCCGGCACCGCTTCGAGCGGACCGTCACCCCCGTTGCGCCCGTCGAGAAGCCGCAGGGCTTCAACTGGCACCCGGACGAGGACTGAGCCGATGCGCCGCACGCCGCTGATCGACGGCTGGCAGACCCGCCGGCACGCCAGCTTCTTCCTCGAGATGATCGGCGCCGCCCAGCCGTGGCAACCGGTCACGTTGCCGCACGACGCCACGCTGGCCGAGCCGCGCTCGGCGTCCTCGACGTCGCTGTCGGGCTACCACCCCGGTGGTGTGCACGAGTACCGGACGACGCTTCCCGCGCCGGCCGAGTGGCGGGACCGGGTCGTCGCCTTGGAGTTCGAGGGCGTCTACCGCTCGGCCCAGGTCTACGTGAACCAGCAGCTGGCCGGGCAGTGGGCCACCGGCTACACGCAGTTCACCGTCCCGCTCGACACGTTCCTCCGCTACGGCGAGGACAACGAGGTGCGGGTGGTCTGCCGGTCGCACGTCGATTCGCGCTGGTACGCCGGGGCAGGCATCCACCGGCCGGTGCACCTCGTCGTCGGCCCGCCGGTGCACCTGGCGCTGGACGGCGTCGTCGTCACCACCGAGCAGGTGGACGGTGACCTCGCCCTGGTGCTGGTGACGACGACCGTCGAGAACGCGAGCCGGGGGCTGGCGCAGCGGCAGCTGGTCACCGAGCTGCGCGACGCCGACGGCCGGGTCGTGGGGACGGCGAGCTCGCCGGTGACCGTGCTGCCCGGCGAGCCGGCGGTCGTCCGGCAGCGGATCGTCGTCCGCGACCCTGCGTTGTGGAGCGTCGACTCCCCGGCGCTCCACACCGCCGACGTCGTCCTCACCGACGGAGACGAGACGACCGACGGGGACACGGTGACCTTCGGGATCCGCACCCTCTCGGTCGACCCCGAGCGAGGCCTGCGGATCAACGGCGAGCCGGTGGTGCTGCGTGGCGCCTGCCTCCACGCCGACAACGGCGTGCTCGGCGCGGTCTCGATCGCGCGGGCCGAGGAGCGGCGGGTCGAGCGGCTCAAGGCGGCCGGGTTCAACGCGTTGCGGATGGCGCACCACCCGATGAGCACGGCGCTGCTCGACGCGTGCGACCGGCTCGGCGTGCTGGTCATGGACGAGCTCTCCGACATCTGGACCGAGGGCAAGACCGACTTCGACGCCGCGCTGGACTTCCCGATCTGGTGGGAGCGCGACGTCGAGGCGATGGTCCGCAAGGACCGCAACCACCCCAGCGTGATCCTCTATTCGATCGGCAACGAGATCCCCGAGCTGGCGCGGCCGCACGGGGCAGTGTGGTCGCGCCGGCTGGCGGAGAAGGTGCGCTCGCTCGACGGCACCCGGTTCGTGACCAACGGCGTCAACGCGATGCTCGCCGTGCTCGACGAGGCCCGGGCCGAGGAGGAGCGGGCCGGCATCAACACGATGCTCGCCGACATGGGCGCCTTCATGGACGAGCTGGCCGGGTCGCGGCTGGTCGCCGAGCGGACGGCGGAGTCCTTCGACGTCCTCGACGTCGCCGGCATGAACTACATGGAGGCCCGCTACGAGATCGACCGCGAGCTGTTCCCGCGGCGGGTGATCGTCGGCTCGGAGACCTTCCCGGGTCGGATCGACCTGCTCTGGCGGCTCGTGCAGGACCACCCGCACGTGATCGGCGACTTCATCTGGACCGGCTGGGACTACCTCGGTGAGGCCGGCGTCGGCCGGGTCGCCTTCGCCGATGAGCCGACGGCGGGGCAGTTCGGCGCGCCCTTTCCGTGGCTGCTGGCCCACGTCGGCGATCTCGACATCACCGGGCACCGGCGGCCGGCGTCGTACTACCGGGAGATCGTCTTCGGTCTGCGCTCGGACCCGTACGTCGCGGTGCAGCGGCCGGAGCGGCACGGGCGCGAGCTGGCCACGACGCCGTGGGCGTGGTCGGACTCGGTCGGCAGCTGGAGCTTCGCCGGTGCGGAGGGCCGGCCGGTGACCGTCGAGGTGTACAGCGACGCCGACGAGGTGGAGCTGCTGCTCGACGGGCGCTCGCTGGGGGTGGCACCGGTCGGGGAGAGAAACCGCTTCCGCGCCGAGTTCGAGGTGACGTACCAGCCCGGCGAGCTGACCGCGGTTGCGCGGACCGGCGGGGAGGAGACCGGCCGCTTCTCGCTGCGCTCGGCGGCCGGCGACATGCGGCTGACCGCCGTCCCCGACCGATCCGCAGTCCGTGCGGACGGCACCGACCTGATCTACGTCGACCTGACGCTGGCCGACGCCGACGGCACCGTGTTCCTCGGCCTCGACCGGCCGGTGACCGTCACCGTCGAGGGTCCCGGCGCGCTCGCCGGGTTCGGCAGCGCCGTGCCGGCCACCGAGGAGTCCTTCCTCGACGACGTGCACACCACCTTCGACGGCCGGGTGCTCGCCGTCGTCCGCCCCACCGGGTCGGGGGCCGTGACGGTGACCGCGACGGCCGAGGATTGCCGGCCCGTGTCGGTCAGCGTCGACGTCGGGTGACCTCTCAGGCCATGCGGTAGGAACGCTCCCATGGCGAGTGCGTACGACGAGTCGGTGTCCGCTGTCCGCTCCGGCACGGAGCCCGAGGTGGCCGCCGCCGAGCTGTACGCGCAGCTCACCGACGACGAACGGCTGGACCTGCTCGACGGCGACGACGACTTCTGGCCCGGCATGCGGGAGATGTTCGAGGAGGGCTACAACCTCCGCCCGATCGTCCACGGCGCCGTGCCGCGGCTCGGCATCCCGGGCCTGCGCTTCAGCGACGGGCCGCGCGGGGTCGTCATGGGCCGCTCGACGGCGTTCCCCGTCTCGATGGCCCGGGGCGCGACCTGGGACGTCGAGCTCGAGGAGCGCATCGGACAGGTGATCGGCGCCGAGGCCCGGGCGCAGGGCGCGAACTTCTTCGGCGGCGTGTGCATCAACCTGCCCCGCCACCCCGCGTGGGGCCGGGCGCAGGAGACCTACGGCGAGGACCCGGTCCTGCTCGGCGAGATGGGGGCGGCGCTGACCCGGGGCACCCAGCGCCACATCATGGCCTGCGCCAAGCACTACGCGCTCAACTCGATGGAGAACGCCCGCTTCACCGTCGACGTCACCTGCGACGACGCCACGCTGCACGAGGTGTTCCTGCCGCACTTCCGCCGGGTCGTCGAGGAGGGCGCGTCGGCGATCATGAGCGCCTACAACTCGGTCAACGGCGAGTGGTGCGGCCAGAACGAGCCGCTGCTCACCGGCGTGCTGCGCGAGGAGTGGGGCTTCCGCGGCGTCGTCGTCTCCGACTTCATCTGGGGCCTGCGCGACCCGGTGCTCTCGCTGCGCGCCGGGCTCGACGTGGAGGAGCCGTTCCGCCAGCAGCGGGGCGCCGTCCTGCCGCAGGCGCTCGCCGAGGGCCGGGCGAGCTGGGCCGACGTCGAGCGCGCCGGGATCCGCATCCTCGCCACCCAGCTGCGGCAGGAGGCCTCCCTCGACGGACCGGCCCCCTCGACCGACGTCGTCGCCTCGGCCGAGCACCGGGCGCTGGCACGGGAGGCGGCGGCCCTGTCCATGGTGCTGCTCCGCAACGAGCCGGTCGACGGCACGCCGGTGCTGCCGCTGCCGGGCACGGTGCGGTCCCTCGCGGTGATCGGCCGGCTGGCCGACGAGCCGGGCACCGGCGACCACGGCTCCTCCGACGTGCGCGCCCCGGAGGTGGTCACCGCGCTGGCCGGGCTGCGGGCCGCGCTGCCCGAGGTGGAGATCCGGTACAGCGGCGACGACGACCCGCAGGCCGCTGCGGCCGCCGCGGCCGGCTGCGACGCGGCCGTCGTGATCGCCGGGTTCACCGCCGAGGACGAGGGCGAGTACGTCGACCCGGTCGCGTTCGCCGCCCCCGCGCTGCGCGCGCTGTACCCGCCGCCGCCCGACCCGGCGCTCGCCGAGCGGCTGTTCGGCGAGGACGCCGCGGTGCCCGCCGGCCAGGCGGTCGGCGGCGACCGGGGCCGGCTGACCCTGCGGCCGGTGGACGAGGAGATCATCCGCGCGGTGGCGGCCGCGAACCCGCGCACGGTGGTCGCCGTCCGGGCGGCCGGCGCGGTGCTGATGGAGGGCTGGCGGACGTCGGTGCCCGCCGTGCTGATGTCCTGGTACTCCGGCATGGAGGGCGGGCACGCACTGGCCGACGTCCTGCTCGGCCGGGTGGACGCGACGGGGCGGCTGCCGTTCTCCGTCCCCACCGACGAGGCGCACCTGCCGGCCTTCGACCGGGACGCCACCGCGATCACCTACGACCGCTGGTTCGGCCAGCGGCTGCTCGACCGCCTCGGCGTGCCGGCCGCCTACCCCCTCGGTTTCGGGCTGTCGTACACCGCGTTCGCGCTCGACGGCTGCGCCGCGTCGCCGACGGGCCCGGAGTCCCTCGAGGTCCGGACGACGGTGCGCAACGGCGGGGACCGGGACGGCCGGCACGTCGTCCAGGTCTACGGCGTGCGCCTCGACGGCGACCGCGCGGGTGAGCGGGTGCTGCTCGGCTTCGCACCGGTCCGGGTGCCGGCGGGGGGCTCGGCCGACGTGACGGTGCACGCGTCGCTGCGCCCGCTGGGACGGTGGGACGCCGGTGCGCGGCAGCTGCGCGTCCCGAGCGGACCGCTGCGGGTCGAGGTGGCCGCCTGGTCCGGCGACCCCGAGCGGCAGGAGACCGAGCTGGACCTGCCGTGAGCCTCCCGCGCTGGGCGATCGTCGGCACCGGCGGCATCAGCCGGACGGTCGTCGGCGACCTGCACCTCGCCGAGAACGTCGAGCTGGTCGCGGTCGCCTCGCGGACGGCGGAGGCGGCCGAGCAGTTCGCCACCGCGCACGAGGTCCCGCGCTGGCACGGCTCCTACGAGGCGCTGTTCGCCGACGAGGACGTCGACGTCGTCTACATCGGGACGCCGATCGGCACGCACCTCGAGGTCGCCAGCGCCGCGCTGCTGGCGGGCAAGCACGTGCTGCTGGAGAAGGCGTTCGCCACCACCGCCGACGAGGCGCGCGAGCTCGCCGCGCTGGCCGCCGAGCGGGGCCGCTTCCTCATGGAGGCGATGTGGATGCGGTTCAACCCGACGATCCGCCGGCTGCTCGACGAGGTCCGCGGCGGCGCGATCGGCGAGGTGCGCACCGTCCAGGCGAGCTTCGGCTTCCCGCCGCCCCCCGACGCGATCCACTGGCGCCGGGACCTCGGCGGGGGCGCGCTGCTCGACATGGGCGTCTACCCGCTGACCTTCGCCCAGCTCCTGCTCGGCGAGCCGTCGTCGATCGAGGCGACCGGGGAGCTGCGCGAGGACGGCCTGGACCTCACCGCGTCGGTGCACCTGCGCTACGGCGACGGCCGGTTCGCCTCGCTGCTCACGTCGTTGCGCGGGTTCATCAGCCCGGCGGGGAGCGTGGGCGGCACCGACGGGCTGATCTCCGTCGGCCCGCTCTTCCTCGCCGCGGAGTCGTTCACCGTCGTTCGGCCGCCGTCCGGCGAGCCGCGCACGGTCGCCGAGTCGAGAGAGGGCCGCGGGTACGTGCCGATGTTCCGGGCGGTCGGTCAGGCGGTCGCCGACGGGCTGCTCGAGCACCCCGACCGCCCGCTGCGCGACACCATCGCCGTCCTGGAGGTCGTCGACGAGGTCCGCCGGCAGCTCTCGTCGAGCTAACCGGTGACGGCGTGCTCGGCCTTCTCGCGCGCCGTCTTCCCGGCCTTGCGCACGCGCCGGTGCCCCCGTTTCACCGCGCGCTCGGTCTTGTGCTTCATGCGCCAGAACTTCCACGCCCCGACGACGAGCAGCACCACCGCCCCCACCGGGAGCAGCACGGGGGAGAGGACGAGGCCGAGCAGCAGCAGAACCACCGCCAGGACGACGCCGACGGTCCCCACGAGGGAACGAACAGCGTTCATCGCCCGAGCATGCGCCGGGACCGCCGGGTCCGCCGGACGGCTCAGCGCCCGAGCAGCCGCCGGTGGATCCCGGCATCGGGGCTGAGCGCGAGCAGCCCGTCGGTGAGGGCGTCGGCCGCGGCGTGCGCGGCGTCGTCGGTCACCGGGTCGAGCACGTCGAGGATGAACACGGCGCTGGTGGTGCCGGTGGTCAGGCGGGTGCGCACGCCCTGGCGCCAGTTCCAGCGGCGGCAGGTGACGCCGACGTCGTCCCGCCAGACGACCTCGCCCGGCTCGGGGTGCTCGACGACGGGCTCGCCGCTCGCGGTGGTGTCGAACGGTTCGCCGCCGTCGGCGCGGACCAGCCGTGGCGGGCCGGCGTAGGCGGCGCGGTCCTCGCCGCCCAGCGGCAGCAGGTGGGCGATCGAGATCGCGTTGTAGACGTCGGTGATCCGGTCGATGCGCGGCAGCCCCTCGGGGTCGAGACGGCGGAGCAGCGCCTCGACGCTGGGGCGGGTGCGCTGCGGCTTGGCCCCGAACGCCCGGTACGCCTCCCGCCAGGCGCCGAGGTGCGGCAGCTGCTCGGGCGGCTGCCCGTCCAGGTGCGCGCGGGCGGTCGCCTCGGCGTCGGCCAGGATGCGCTCGCTGGTCTCGTCGCTGGGGCCGCCGTGCAGGCCGTCGGCGGTGACGAGCAGCGCCCGGTAGTCCGGTCGCAGCGCGAACACGGCGGCGTCGACGGTGGCGGCGGCCAGCCACTCCTGCGGATCGGTCACCCGGAGATCATCCCCACGCCGTGGCCGACGCGATTCCCGGCAGACTGGTCGGCATGAAGCTGGGTCTGACCTTGGGGTACTGGGGCGCGCGGCAGCCGGAGGGCCAGCCGGAGCTGGTCGCCCTCGCCGAACAGCTCGGCTTCGACTCCGTGTGGACCGCCGAGGCCTACGGGTCGGACGCGCTGACCCCGCTGGCCTGGCTGGGCAGCCGGACCTCCCGGCTGCGGCTCGGGACGTCGGTGGTGCAGATGTCGGCGCGCACGCCGGCCGCCACCGCGATGGCCGCGATGACGATGGACCACCTGACCGGCGGCCGGTTCGTCCTGGGCATCGGCGCCTCCGGGCCCCAGGTCGTCGAGGGCTGGTACGGCCAGCCCTATCCGAAGCCGCTGGCCCGGACCCGCGAGTACGTGACGATCCTCCGGCAGGCCTTCGCCCGCGAGGTCGTCGCCTTCGACGGGGAGCACTACCGGCTGCCCTTCCCGGGTGGCACCGGCCTGGGCAAGCCCCTGCGGTCGACGATCCACCCGGTCCGCCCCGACATCCCGATCCTGCTCGCCGCGGAGGGCCCGAAGAACGTGGCCCTGGCCGCGGAGATCGCCGACGGCTGGATCCCGCTCTTCTACTCGCCGACCGACGACGAGCACTACCGCGCGGCGCTGCAGGAGGGGTTCGCCCGGGACGGCGCGCGGCGCTCCGCGGAGGACTTCGAGGTCGCCTGCATGGTCCCCGTCGTGATCGGGGACGACGCCGACACCGCGGCCGACCAGGTGCGTCCGATGCTCGCCCTGTACATCGGGGGCATGGGCGCGCGCGGGGTCAACTTCCACTACGAGGTGTTCGCCCGGATGGGCTTCGAGGCCGAGTGCGCCGGGATCCAGGACCTCTACCTGGACGGCCGCCGCGACGAGGCGGCCGCGGCCGTGCCGCTCGCCATGGTGGAGAAGATCGCCCTGGTCGGGCCGCGGGAGAAGATCGCCGACGACCTGGCCGCCTGGAAGGGCTCGCTGCTCACCACGATGATGATCGGCGGGGACGCGAACACGCTGCGTCTGATGGCCGAGCTCGTCGCGTGAACGCCCGGGCATGGTCCGACGGCGCCTGGACGACGCCGCCGTCCGCGGTCGACCAGGACGGCGCGGATCTGCTGGTCACGGCCGTCGAGGGCAGCGACGCCTGGCGGCACACCGCCTACGGCTTCGTCCACGACGACGCGCACGCGCTGCTCGCGCCGCTGGACGATCCGGGCGCCGTCGAGGTCACCTTCGACGCCGGCTACGACCAGCAGTTCGACCAGGCCGGGCTGATGATCCGCGCGGACGGCGAGACGTGGGTCAAGACCGGGGTCGAGTTCTCCGACGGCGTGCCGCAGCTCGGCGCCGTCGTCACCCTGGGGCGGTCGGACTGGTCGGTCGCCCCGGTGCCGGAGTGGGCCGGCCGGCGGGTCACGGTGCGGGCGAGCCGGTCCGGTGACGCGGTGACCGTCCGGGCGCGGGTGGACGACGAGCCGTTCCGCCTGGTGCGGGTCTGCCCGTTCCCGGCCGAGGTCGCGGCGAGCGCCGGGCCCTACTGCTGCGCGCCGACCCGTGCCGGGCTCGTCGTCCGCTTCCGCCGCTGGGCGACCGGCCCGGCCGACACCGCCCTCCACTGACTCACAGCCGGCGCACAAGCCCGACCACGTTCCTGAGCAGGTAGGTCACCGAGGGTGGCGGCATGAGCCTCTCCGCCCCGGTCCGACCGCCGACCGCCGCGCCCGCGGCCGACGACCGCCCGGGGGAGGAGCGCCCCGCCTGGGCGCGGCCGGCGCTGGTCGCCCTGCTGCTCGGCACCGCCGCTCTCTACCTCTGGGGACTGTCGGCCAACGGCTACGCCAACGAGTTCTACGCGGCCGCCGCGCAGGCGGGCTCGCAGAGCTGGAAGGCGTGGTTCTTCGGCTCCCTGGACGCCGGCAACGCGATCACCGTCGACAAGACGCCCGCCTCGCTGTGGGTGATGGGCCTGTCGATCCGGTTGTTCGGGCTGTCGAGCTGGGCGCTGCTGGTGCCGCAGGCGCTGATGGGTGTCGGCACGGTGGCGCTCGTCGTCGCCGCGGTGCGGCGGACCGTCCGCCGTCCCGGCCCGGCGCTGCTGGCCGGCCTGGTCATGGCGCTGACGCCGGTCGCCGTCGTCATGTTCCGGTTCGACAACCCCGACGCGCTGCTCACCCTGCTGCTGACCGCGGCGGCGTACGCGGTGGTGCGGGCGCTGGAGGGTCGGCGCGCGCTGCGCTGGCTGGTGCTCGCCGGGGCGCTGGTCGGCTTCGCGTTCCTGGCCAAGATGCTGCAGGCGTTCCTCGTGCTGCCCGGCTTCGCGGTGGCCTACCTGCTCGTCGCGCACGGCCGGATCGGCCGCCGGCTGCTGCACCTTCTCGCGGCCGGGGCGGCGATGGTGGTCGCCGGCGGCTGGTGGGTGGCGATCGTGCAGCTGTGGCCGGCGTCCTCGCGGCCCTACATCGGGGGCTCCACGAACAACTCGGTGCTCGAGCTGGCGTTGGGCTACAACGGCCTGTCGCGGCTGACCGGCAGCGAGAACGGTCCGCAGTCGGGAACCCCGGGGCTGTGGCGGCTGTTCGGCTCGGAGCTCGGCGGGCAGATCGCCTGGCTGCTCCCGGCCGCCCTGATCGCGCTGGTCGCCGGGCTCGTGCTCACCGCGCGGGCGCCGCGCACCGACCCGGTCCGCGCCGGGCTGGCGGTGTGGGGCGGCTGGCTGGTCGTCACCGCGCTGACGTTCAGCCTGATGGCCGGCATCTTCCACGCCTACTACACCGTCGCGCTCGCCCCGGCCGTCGCCGCGCTGGTCGGCATCGGCGTCGGGCTGGTCTGGCCGCGCCGGGACACCCTGTCCGGCTCGGTGCTGCTCGCCTCGGCGACGCTGCTGACGACGGCGGTCTCGTTCGCGCTGCTCAGCTCCACGCCCGCGTTCCTGCCGGCGCTGCGGTGGGTCGTGGTCGTCGGCGGCCTCGTCGCCACGGTGGGGCTGACGGTGGCCGGAGCGGCCGGTCCGGCGGTGCAGCGGGCGACGGCCGCGCTCGCGATCGTCGTCGCGCTCGCCGGGCCGGCCGCGTACTCGGTCGAGAGCGTGACGACGGCGCAGAACGGCTCGATGCCGACCGCGGGCCCGGCCGTCGCCGGTTTCGGTGCCCGCGGGGGCGGGTTCGCCGGTGGCGCGCCGTCAGCCGCGGGGACGACGTCGACCGGCGACCTCGAGGCGCTGCTCGAGGAGAACGCCGCCGACTACACGTGGGTCGCGGCGACGACGGGTTCGCAGAGCGCCGCCGGCTACCAGCTGGCCACCGGCGATCCGGTGATGGCGATCGGCGGGTTCAACGGCGGCGACGACAGCCCGACGCTGGCGCAGTTCCAGCGGTACGTGGCCGAGGGGAGGATCCACTACTACCTCGCCGGCGGCGGCATGGGCGGGGGTGGCCGGGACGGGGGCCAGGGCAGCGCCGCTCAGATCGCCGAGTGGGTCGCGGCGCACTACACCGCCTCCACCGTCGGCGGGGTGACGGTCTACGACCTGACCTCCTGACCTCACCTCCGGCGCCGTGACCTCCGCCGCCGCCGGCGCACCGCCCCGACCACCACGGCAGCGAGCAGCACCACGCCGGTGACCCAGCCGGCGGCCTCGGCGCCGGTGTTCCCGACCACCGCCGACCAGAGCTCGTAGCCCGCGGCGTATCCGCCCAGGACGACGAGGAGGGCCGGGACCGCCAGCGCGAACACGAACACACCGTCCTTCCGCGGCGCTCGCCGGGCCGGATGCGCCGATTGCGCCCTTTTCGCATCGCGAAAAGGGCGCAATCGGCGGAACCGGGGGTGGTGCTACGCGGGGACGGGTGCCTCGCGCGGGTCGTCGTCCCGGTCCTCGTCGGTCAGGACGACGGGCCGGTCGAGCAGCGCCTCGGCGTCGGCCCGGGCCGCGGTGAGCCGGGCCAGCTCCTCCTCGGACTCCACGGCCTCGCCGCGGGCGACCATGCCGGCGACCTCGGCGAGCGGGATCTCCTTGAGGAACAGCGCCAGCACCAGCGCGACCGCGAGGATCGGCACGAGGTACCAGAACACCGGCGCGAGGGAGTTGGCGTAGGCGTCGACGATCGCCGTCCTCAGCGGGTCGCCGGCCGCCTTGACCGCCGCCGGGGTGAGGCTGTCCGGCGAGGTGATGCCGGCCGCCACCGCCTGCTGCCCGTGCGTGCTCACCGCGGTGAACAGGTTCTCGGCCAGCCGGCTGGTGAACAGCGTCCCGAAGATCGCGACGCCGAGGGTGGCGCCGACCTCGCGGAAGTAGTTGTTCGTCGACGTCGCCGTCCCGATCTGCTCGGCCGGCACCGCGTTCTGCGCGGCCAGGACGACGTTCTGCATGATCAGGCCGAGCCCGGCGCCGAGCACGAAGAACATCGCGCCGACCGTCCACAGCGAGGTACCGCCGGACAGCGAGGTCATCCAGACCAGCGCCGCGAGGATCACCGCGACACCGGCGACGGTGAAGATCTTGTAGCGACCGGTCCGCTGGATGAACCCGGCCGAGCTCTGGATCGTCGAGATGATGCCGGCCGTCATCGGCAGCATGAGCAGCCCGGAGGTGGTGGCCGACAGGCCCGAGCTCATCTGCAGGTAGGTCGGCATGAACGCGATCGCCGAGAACATGCCGAGCCCGACGGCCAGGCCGAGCGACGTGGCGACGACGAAGGTCGGGTTGCGGAACAGGCTCAGCGGGACGATCGGCTCGACCGCCTTGCGCTCGACGAGCACGAACGCGATCACCGAGACGACGAACGCCGCGGCCATCCACAGCGTCCTCGCCGCGCCCCAGCCGTCGCTGCCACCGAAGTCGGTGAACAGGATCAGCGAGGTCGTGGTCGCCGACAGCGTGACGATGCCGGCGTAGTCCAGCGGCGTGGTGCTGCGCTTGCGGGGCAGGGTGAGGGTGAACCAGCCGATGACGAACGCGGCGAGGCCGACCGGCACGTTGACCCAGAAGCACCACTGCCAGCCCAGCGACGAGTCGGTGAAGAAGCCGCCGACCAGCGGCCCGACGACGGCGGACAGGCCGAACAGGGCACCGATCGGCGCCATGTACTTGGCCCGCTCCCGGGCCGGGACGACGTCGGCGATGATCGCCTGCGACAGGATCATCAGCCCGCCGCCGCCGAGACCCTGCACGCCGCGGGACACGACGAACCAGGTGAAGTTCGGCGACAGCGCGGCCCCGATGCTGGCGAGGGTGAACAGGCCGATCGCGATCAGGAACAGGTTGCGGCGGCCCCACAGGTCGCCGAACTTGCCGTAGACCGGCATGACCAGGGTGGTCGCGAGCAGGTAGGCGGTGGTCACCCACGCCATGTGCGAGACGCCGCCGAGGTCACCGACGATCGTCGGCATCGAGGTCGAGACGATCGTCTGGTCGAGGCTGGCCATGAGCATCCCGGCGAGCAACGCCGAGAAGATGAGCTTGACCCGGCGCGGGGTCAGGACGATCAGCGGGGCAGAGGGATCTGCGGGCGGGGCCTGCACGAGTTCTCCATCGGTCGTACGTCGGTGCCGCGGGTGCGCGGCACCGGGGGACGGCAGAAGTCGCGACTTCTGCCGGAGGTTCAGCGGGGCGGGGCGGGCAGGCCCCTGGTCAGCACGTCCCAGGCCTCGTCGACGAGGTCGGGCAGCGACGCGGTGAAGTCGCCGGCCAGCCAGCGGTGCAGCGCGCTGCGCATCGCCGCGGCGGCGACGCCGGCGAGCAGCAGCGGGTAGAGGTCGTGCGCCGTCCCGCCGGTGCGCTCGGCGATCGCGGCTGCCATGGCCTGCTCGGCCTGCCCGAACGAGGCGGCCAGTCGCGCCAGCAGCGCCGGGTGCGCGTCGATCACCCGCAGCCGCAGCGGCCACAGCTCGGTCTCCTCGGCCATCTGCTCGGCCTGGGCCCGGGCCACCGCGCGCATCGCCTGCACCGGCGTCTCGCCTACCGGTCGGGCACGCAGCGACCCGGCCATCGCGTCGGTGGTCGCCGGGTCGAGGCCGAGGACGGCGTCGTCCTTGGTCGGGAAGTAGTTGAAGAACGTGCGGGGGGAGACGTCGGCGCGCTCGGCGATGTCGTCGACGGAGACGTGCTCCAGCCCGCGCTCGGCCACGAGCCGCAGGGCGGCCTCGTGCAGCGCGAGCCGGGTGGCGAGCTTCTTGCGCTCGCGCAGTCCTGACGTCACCGGACCATGATCGCACAAAGTTGCAGTCTCTGCAAGTTTGCAGAGACTGCACGGCGTGTCGCCGCCACTCCAGGGGAGCAGAGCGGTACGGCGGCGCCGCCATCCCCGATGCTGGACCGGTGATCGTTCCTGCCCGCGGCCTGCTGTTCGACGCCGACGGCGTCCTCGTCGACTCCGACGAGAGCATCGAGCGGGCCTGGGTCCGCTGGGCGCACCGCTGGGACCACGACCCGGCGGCGGTGCTGGCCGGCATCCACGGCCGGCGGTCCGACGACACGGTGGCGCTGCTGGTCGACCACGCCGACCGCGCCCGGGCGCTGGCCGACATCGACCGCTACGAGCTCGAGGACGTCGCCGCGGTGACCGCCTGCCCCGGCGCGGCCGAGCTGCTGGCCGCGCTGCCCGCGGGGGCCTGGGCCGTCGTCACCTCGGGCAAGCGCGGCCTCGCCTCGGCCCGGCTGACCGCCGCCGGCCTGCCGCTGCCCTCGGTGCTCGTCCCGGCCGACGAGGTGCCGCGCGGCAAGCCCGACCCGGCCGGCTACCTCGCGGGCGCGGCGGGGCTCGGGCTACCCGCCGCGGACTGTGTCGTCCTGGAGGACAGCCTGGCCGGCATCGCCGCGGGAACCGCCGCCGGCGCCGCCGTCATCGGGGTGAGCGAGCGCGCCCTGGACAGCCACGTGCCGGTCGTCGTCCGCGATCTGCGCGGGCTCACCTGGGACGGCGCCGCGCTGCACATCCCGGCCGAGGTCCTGCTCCGGGGCTGACTCCTTGCCACCGGGCGACGGCCCCGAGGACACTCGCCTACCGCTCGGTCCGCGGATCTCCCGGAAGGGGCGCTGCCATGGCGTCGGTCTCCGATTTCAAGGTCCTGGTCGACTGGTGCACCACGGTCGAGAACCCCTTCCACGGTCTGCGCCGGACCGTCGCCGTGGAGATCCTCGAGCGCGGCGGCGGCGGGACGGCGGACATCGCCACCTCGGTCGGCACCCTCGAGTTCTCGACCCGCCCGCACGGCTTCGTGGCGCTGTCGGGGGAGGTCGTCCACCAGAGCGCGACCTCCGGGAACCCGCGGGCGACCTTCGACCTCGCCATGCGCGAGGACGGCGCGCACGTCGGGTTCGTGGGCGCCCGGATCCCGGCGGAGTTCAAGGAGGACGTGCCGATCTCCGACGTCGTCGGCCAGGAGATCGGCACGCCGCTGTTCCTCCTGTTCAGCCCACCGGCGCGGGACCACTACGAGGTGCGGCTCTGGCCGACGTTCACGCCGGTGACGCCCCTGCTCTAGTGACCCAGCGGCGGACCGAGGGTCTCCTCCTCGTCGGGCACGACCTCGTTGACCATGTGCTCGATCTCCGCGGTCGGTAGCGCGACGGCCATCGCCCAGTAGTAGATGACCAGGCTGAAGACGGCGACGGTGGCGATGTCCCACCACAGCGGGATGGCCGGCTTCGCCATCGGCCCGTACGGGCTCAGGTAGGTGATCAGGCCGAGCCCGACCAGGTACACCGGCAACCACACCGCGGCCCGCCACTGCATCACCGGGTTGTGCGTGTTCAGGTGGAAGACCCGGGTCAGGCCGAGGATCACGTAGCCCAGCAGGATCGCGACGCCCAGCTTCCAGTCGGTGTCCCAGCCCGACCACAGGATGATCAGCCCCGAGACGATGAACGCCAGAGGCGAGAGGACCTCCGCCGCGGGCAGCCGGTAGGGGCGGTCGGCGTTCGGCAGCCGTCGCCGGAAGACGCCCAGGGCCAGCGGCGCGCCCGCGTACATCAGCACGCTGGCGCTCGTGATCAGCCCCACCAGCGACTGCCAGCTCGGGAACGGCAGGAAGCAGATGCAGCCCACGACGAACGAGGTGATCACACCGATCCACGGGACGGCGCGGTCGTTGAGCCGCTCGTACCAGTTGGGGAAGTAGCCGTTGCGCGACAGTCCGAAGGAGACCCGCGAGGTCGCCGCCGTGTAGATCAGGCCCGTGCCGGCCGGCGAGATGAGCGCGTCGATGTAGAGGATCGTCGCGAGCCAGCCGAGGCCGACAAGCGCCGCCAGCTGCGCCCAGGGCCCGGTGAAGGCCGTGTAGAAGGCGCTGCTCGCCGTCGACGCCCAGGTCGGGCCGATCGCGCTGCCGGGCAGCGCCATCAGGAACACCACCTGCAGCGCGATGTAGATGACCAGCCCGATCACCACCGAGCCGATGACGGCGAAGGGGATGTCCCGCTTGGGGTTCTTGCTCTCCCCGGCCAGCTGGTCGGCCTGCTCGAAGCCGAGGTAGGCGAAGATGATCCCGCTGGTCGCGACCGCGGCGAGGATGCCCTTCGCGCCGTCGGGGGAGAACCCGTCGGCGGCGGTGAAGTTTCCGGGGTGCAGGCCGCCGGCGATCGCGACGGCGAAGATCGTCAGCAGCGGGACGCCGACCTTCCACCACGTGGCGGTGCTGTTCGTGGCCGCGAGCGCGCGCACGCCGAGGAAGTTGACCGACGAGATGATCGCCATGAGGACGATCGCCACGATCAGCCCGCTGGTGGTCAGCGTCTGGTCCTTGTTCAGCCAGCCCTGCGCGAACGAGTAGTGCGTCGCGTAGTTGATCACCGCAGACACCTCGATGGGCGCCACGGTCGCCGCCTGCAGGAAGGAGAACCAGCCGAACGACGCACCGGCCGCTCCGCCGAAGGCGTAGTGGGGGAACCGCGCCGACCCGCCGGACACCGGGTACATCCCGCCGAGCTCGGCGTGCACCAGCGCGAGGAAGAGGATCGCCACCCCGCCGATGACCCAGGAGATGACCGCCGCGGGGCCCGCGGTGACCAGCCCCTTCTGGGCGCCGAAGAGCCATCCGGAGCCGATGATCGAGCCGGTCGAGGCCCACAGCAGGCCGATCAGGCCGATCTCCCGTTTGAGCGAGACGGGACGACGGACCGGCCGATCCTCACCGGTGACGGTGGCCATGGCGACCTCCAGAGACGACGGCTGCCCCCCGATTCCGCCGAGAGTGTGCGTCCGCCGCGGCCCGCGGGACCCGCCTCCGATGGAACTGGCAGCCCACTCACAGCTCACTGCCAGGTGCCTTGTCAGCGGCGCAGCGAGCCGTGCGAGAGTGCGACCGTGACGACGCGTGCGCTGGTGCTGGGAGGCGGCGGGATCGCCGGGATCGCCTGGGAGATCGGCCTGCTCGCGGGCCTGGCCGAGGAAGGCGTCGACGTCCGCGATGCCGACCTGGTGGTCGGGACGTCGGCCGGCTCGATCGTGGGCACGCTGCTGCGGACCGGCTCCGACCTCGCCGAGCTGTACGAGCGCCAGCTCGGGCCGGTGCCGCCGACCGAGAAGCGGACGGACTTCGACGCGACGGCGATGATGACGGCCATCGGCACGGCGCTGGCCGGGGTGAGCGACCAGCAGGAGGCCCGCGCCCGGGTCGGCGCCCTCGCACTGCGGGCGTCGACCGTGCCCGAGGAGGAGCGGCGGACGACGATCCGCGCCCGCATCGGCGAGCCGGCGTGGCCGGACCGCCGCCTCGTGGTGACCGCGGTGGACGCGCACGACGGCGCGTTCGCCGCCTTCGACGCCGACTCCGGCGTGCCCCTGCTGGACGCGGTCGCCGCGAGCTGCGCCGTCCCGCTGGTCTACCCGCCGATCACGATCGGCGAGCGCCGCTTCATCGACGGCGGCATGCGGTCGATCACCAACGCCGACCTGGCGGCGGGGTACGAGAAGGTGCTGATCGTCGCGCCGTTCCCCGGCACCCCGGGCAGCCCGCTCGGCCCGAGCCACGACGACGAGGTCGCGGGCCTGCGCGAGAAGGCGGAGGTGCGCGTCGTCCTCGCCGACGAGGTCGCCCTGCGGGCCTTCGGGACGAACCCGCTGGACCCGGCCACGCGCAAGCCGTCGGCGCTGGCCGGCCGGGCGCAGGTGCCGGCCGTGGTGGAGCACCTGCGCGCCTTCTGGCGCTGACCTCGACGTGCCGCGCCCCGGCACCCCGTGAGTTGAGGGAGTAAGGCAGGCTTCCGGCGTGATCCACGTCTCTCCCGACGATCTCGACGGCCTGACCCTGGAGGAGAAGGCGGCGCTGCTGTCCGGCCGCGACTTCTGGTCGACCAAGCCGGTGGACGGCCTGCCCGCGGTGGTGCTCACCGACGGCCCCCACGGCGTGCGGCGGCAGGCCGGCGACTTCGACGCCCTCGGGATCTTCGAGAACCTGCCGGCGACCTGCTTCCCGCCGGCGGTGGCGGTCGGGTCGAGCTGGGACCCGTCGGTCGCCGAGCGGATCGGGACGGCGATCGCCGTCGAGGCCCGCGCGCTCGGGGTGCACGTCGTCCTCGGGCCGGGGGTGAACATCAAGCGGTCACCGCTGTGCGGCCGCAACTTCGAGTACTACGCGGAGGACCCGCTGCTGGCCGGCGTGCTCGGCGCGGCGCACGTCCGCGGCCAGGAGGGCGGCGGCGTCGGCGCCTCGGTCAAGCACTTCGCCGCCAACAACCAGGAGACCGAGCGCATGCAGGTCTCCGCGGACGTCGACGAGCGGACGCTGCGCGAGATCTACCTCCCGGCGTTCGAGCGGGTGGTCACCGAGGCGCGGCCGGCCACGGTGATGTGCGCCTACAACAAGCTCAACGGCGTCTACGCCTCGCAGCACCGCTGGCTGCTCACCGACGTGCTGCGCACCGAGTGGGGCTTCGGCGGTGTCGTCGTCTCCGACTGGGGCGCGGTCGACGACCGGGTGGCCGCGGTCGCCGCCGGCCTGGACCTGCAGATGCCGGGCAACCACGGGGCCTCCGACCGGCAGGTGGTCGACGCGGTGCGCTCCGGCGAGCTGGACGAGTCGTTCGTCGACGTCAGCGCCGGCCGCGTCGCCGCGCTGACCCGCTACGTGACCGAGCCGACCGACGGCTTCGACGCCGAGGCGCACTCCGCGCTGGCCCGTGAGCTGGCCGCCGAGTGCGCGGTGCTGCTCAAGAACGACGGCGGCGTGCTGCCGCTGGCGCCGGGAGACCGGATCGCCGTGGTGGGGGAATTCGCCCGCACGCCGCGGTTCCAGGGCGGCGGCAGCTCCAACGTCAACGCCACGAGCGTGACCTCCGCGCTGGACGCCCTGCCGGACGACGTCGTCTTCGCCCCCGGTTTCACCCTCGACGGCTCCGGCGACGCCGCCGCGCTGCGCGAGGAGGCGGTGCGCGCGGCGTCGGGCGCGGACGTGGCGGTGGTGTTCGCCGGGCTGAGCGACCGCGAGGAGTCCGAGGGCTTCGACCGGACGACGCTCGACCTCCCGGCGGTGCAGGTGGAGCTGATCCGCGCGGTCGCCGCGGCGGCTGCGCGCACCGTCGTCGTCCTCTCCCACGGCGGCGTCGTGTCGCTGGAGCGCTGGCACGACGACGTCGACGCGATCCTCGACGGGTTCCTGCTCGGCCAGGCCGGCGGCGCCGCGCTGGCCGACCTGCTGCTCGGTGTCGCCAACCCGTCGGGTCACCTGGCCGAGACGATCCCGCTGCGGCTCGAGGACAACCCCAGCTACCTGAACTTCCCCGGCGAGCAGGGGCACGTCCGCTACGGCGAGGGCGTGATGGTCGGCTACCGGCACTACGCCACCGCCGGGGTGCCGGTCCGCTACCCGTTCGGGCACGGCCTGTCGTACACGACGTTCACCACGTCGGACCTCGCCGTCGAGGTGACCGGGGACGACGCCGCGCGGGTCACGCAGACCGTCACCAACACCGGCGAGCGGGCCGGCAAGCACGTCGTCCAGGTGTACGTGGCCACCGAGGCCGGGCCGGTGCGCCGTCCGGCCCGGGAGCTGCGCGCATTCACCAAGGTGGCGCTGGAGCCGGGGGAGTCGCAACCGGTCACCCTCGACCTCGACCGCCGGGCGTTCGCCTACTGGGACGTCCGCGAGGGCGGCTGGGTCGTGGCGGCCGGCACCTACACCGTGCAGATCGGCGCGGACTCGCTGGACGTGGTCGCCGAGGCGGCCGTCGTCCTAGCCGGCGACGGCGTCGTCCCGGAGCTGACCATGCAGTCGTCGGTGGTCGAGTGGTTCGGCCACCCGGTCGTCGGCGCGGAGTGCGTGCAGCTGTTCCTGGCCGGCATGCCGGCCGACCTCCGCGACGCCGACGCCGACGAGCAGGCCGGGATGCTGCAGATGATCGGCTCGATGCCGATGCACCGGTTCGTCACCGACTTCGGGGCGAGCATCCCGCCCGAGGAGCTCGAGCGGCTGGCCAAGGAGACCCGCGCGGCCCGCGGCTGATCAGACGCGCAGCGGCTCGGGCTCAGGCGTCGTCCGGATCCGCAGGACGGCGCGGCGACCGACCAGCGCCACCGACGGGATGCTCAGCACCACGCAGGCGACCATCGTCGGCCGGAGATCGAGCGCCTCGCCGACCAGCCCGCCGACCGCGGCGCCGAGCGGGATGGTGCCGAAGCCGATCAACCGGACCGCGGCGTTGACCCGCCCGAGGACGGCGGCCGGGGTCGGCGGGCTGTTCGTGGCGGTCAGCGCGAGCGGTCTGACCCTCTCGGGCGCCAGCGCGTGGGTCAGCCCGGTGTTCAACGGCGCCGCGCTGCTCATCGCCGTCGGGCTGTCGCACTACCTCGGCCGCAGCCGCGGCGCCCGCACCGGCTGACCCGAAGGGTCCCCGACCCCCGTGATCATGAAGTTCGGGGAGGGACACCCCGTCGACGGACGGCGTGTCCCTCCCCGAACTTCATGATCACCGCGGAAGGCGGTGGCGGTCAGGTCAGCCAGCGGCCGGGGTCGGTGAGGACGTCGGCCAGCGCGCGGAGCGCCGCCCCGGTGGCGCCCGCGGCGGGCCCGTTGCCGGCCGGTTCGATCGTCGGGCGCCGCCAGCGGGCCGACAGCACGCGGCGGGCGAGGTGCTCCTCGACCCGCGGGCCGAGCAGGTCGGCCAGCTCGCCGAGCGAACCGCCAAGCACGACGGCCGGGATGTCCAGCACGTTGACGACGCCGGCCAGCGCGACCCCGAGCGCCCACGCGGCGGTGTCGACGGCGGCGCCCGCTGCGGCGTCGCCGTCCGCCTCCCGGGCGGCCAGCTCGCGCGGACCGGCGTCCAGCGGCAACCCGGCCGCGGTGAGCAGCGCGTGCCGGCCGGCGTACTGCTCGAGGCAGCCGGTCGACCCGCAGGGGCAGGCCGGGCCGTGGGGGTCGACGCAGACGTGGCCCATCTCCCCGGCCCAGCCGTCGCTGCCGGCCATCACCCGCCCGCCGAGCACGGCTGCCCCGCCGACCCCGATCTGCCCGGACAGGTAGACGAAGTCGCGGTGCGGACCGGGCCGGCCGGGCGCCACCTCCGCGACGGTGCGGGCGGCGAGGTCGGCCTCGTTGCCCAGGACGGGGTCCAGCCCGGGCAGGAGATCGGCCGGCCGCACGTCGGACCAGCCGAGGTTGGGCGCGCGCAGGAGGAGGTCGCCGTCGACGATGCCGGGCAGCGCCAGGCCCGTGCCGACGAGCCGCAGCGTGCTCGGCAGGCCGAGGTCGGCCACCAGCGCGCCCAGCCGGACCAGCGTCGCCGCCGGGTCGCTGTCGCGGAAGTCGCCGTCCTCGACCTTCTCGGCGACGATCCGCCCCCGCAGGTCGAGCACCCGCGCAGCGAGCAGACCCGCGTCGACCTGGAGGCCCAGTGCGGCGAACCCGGAGCCGGGCAGCAGGGGGGTGGCCGGGCGGCCGCGGCGGGGCGGGGCGAGCCGCTCGCCCTGGTCCAGCAGGCCGCCGGCGACCAGCTCGTCGACCAACCGGGAGGCGGTCGCCCGGCTCATCCCCAGCGCCGAGGCGACGTCGGCCCGGGAGATCGGCGCGGCGGCCGCGCAGACCGTGCGCAGCACGAGGCCGAGGTTGCTCGCGCGCAGCGTCGACTGGCGCGCCCCGGCCGGTTCCACCTCTTGAGGCTAGCTGTGACCCACGTTATTGTTCCAGAGCAAAACAAAATCACCTCGCCCTCCTGGAGGAGCCCTCGTGAGCACGCCCCAGCCCACCCGCGACGACAAGTTCACCTTCGGCCTGTGGACCGTCGGCTGGCCCGCTCGCGACCCGTTCGGCGACGCCACCCGCCCCGACCTCGACCCGGTCGAGAGCGTGCACCGGCTCGCCGAGCTCGGCGCCTACGGCGTCACCTTCCACGACGACGACCTCATCCCGTTCGGCAGCGACGACGCCGCCCGGGAGAACCACATCAAGCGCTTCCGCGCCGCGCTGGAGGAGACCGGCCTCGTCGTCCCCATGGTGACGACGAACCTGTTCACCCACCCGGTGTTCAAGGAGGGCGCGCTCACCGCCAACGACCGCGGCGTGCGCCGGTACGCGATGCGCAAGGTCATGCGCAACATGGACCTCGCCGCCGAGCTCGGCGCGCAGACCTACGTGCTGTGGGGCGGCCGCGAGGGCTCCGAGGTCGACTCCGCCAAGGACCTCAAGGCCGCCCTCGACCGCTACCGCGAGGGGATCGACACGCTCGCCCAGTACTCGATCGACCGCGGCTACGGCCTGCGCCTGGCGCTGGAGCCCAAGCCGAACGAGCCGCGCGGCGACATCTTCCTGCCCACCATCGGCCACGCCCTCGGGTTCATCTCCAGCCTCGAGCACGCCGACATGGTCGGCCTCAACCCCGAGGTCGGGCACGAGCAGATGGCCGGCCTGAACTACACGCACGGCATCGCCCAGGCGCTGTGGCAGGGCAAGCTGTTCCACCTCGACCTCAACGGCCAGAAGGGCCCCCGGTACGACCAGGACTTCGTCTTCGGCCACGGCGACCTGCTCTCGGCGTTCGCCACCGTCGACCTGCTGGAGAACGGCTTCCCGTCGGGTGGCCCGCGCTACGAGGGCCCGCGGCACTTCGACTACAAGCCGCTGCGCACCGAGGAGATCCGGGGCGTCTGGGACTCCGCTGCGGCCAACATGCGCAGCTACCTGCTGCTCAAGGAGCGGGCGCTCGCCTTCCGCGCCGACCCCGAGGTGCAGGAGGCCCTGGCCGAGGCGGGCGTGCCCGAGTCCGCGCAGCCGACCCTGGCCGAGGGCGAGACCTACGAGGACCTGCTGCGCGACCGCTCGGCGTTCGAGGACTTCGACGCCGTGGCCGCCGGCAACCGCCGCATCGGCGCCGTCCGCCTGTCCCAGCTGGCCCTGGAGCACCTGCTCGGGGCGCGATGACCCTCGTCGCGGGGGTCGACTCGTCGACCCAGGCGTGCAAGGTCGTCGTCCGCGACGCCGACACCGGGGAGCTCGTCCGTTCCGGGCGGGCTCCCCACCCGCCGGGCACCGAGGTGGACCCGGCGGCGTGGGAGGAGGCGCTGTCGACCGCGCTGGCGGAGGCCGGCGGTCTGGACGACGTCGCCGCGATCGCCGTCGGCGGCCAGCAGCACGGGATGGTCTGCCTCGACGAGGACGGCGCCGTCGTCCGCCCGGCGCTGCTGTGGAATGACACCCGCTCCGCGCAGGCCGCCGAGGACCTCACCGCCGAGCTGGGCGGGGGAGCGGCGTGGGCCGAGGCGGTCGGGCTGGTGCCGGTCGCCTCGTTCACCGTGACCAAGCTGCGCTGGTTGGCCGAGCACGAGCCGGACAACGCGGCCCGGACGGCGGCGGTCTGCCTGCCGCACGACTGGCTGACCTGGCTGCTGGCGGGAAAGCCCGGCCTGGACGGGCTGGTCACCGACCGCGGGGACGCGTCCGGCACCGGCTACTGGTCGGCGGCGTCGGGGGAGTACCGGGCCGACCTGCTGGAGCGCGCGCTCGGGCACGGCGCGGTCGTCCCGCGGGTGCTCGGACCGGCCGAGCGGGCCGGGACCACGACCGGCGGCGCGCTGCTCGGCCCGGGGTCGGGCGACAACGCCGCCGCGGCGCTGGGCCTGGCCGCCGAGCCCGGTGACGTCGTCTGCTCGGTCGGCACCTCCGGCGTGGTGGACATGGTGACCCGCGAGCCGGTGGCCGACCCGAGCGGCACCGTCGCCGGGTTCGCCGACGCGACCGGGCACTTCCTGCCGCTGATCGCCACTCTCAACGCCGCCCAGGTGCTCGATGCGACCGCGCGGCTGCTGGGCGTCGACCACGACGAGCTGTCCCGGTTGGCGCTGTCGGCGCCGGCGGGTGCGGGTGGCCTCGTGCTCGTCCCGTACCTGGAGGGGGAGCGGACGCCGAACCGTCCCGACGCCACCGGCGCCCTGCACGGTCTGACCCAGGCGACCGCCGACCGCGCCTCCCTGGCGCGGGCCGCGGTCGAGGGCCTCCTGTGCGGTCTGGCCGACGGGCTGGACGCCGTCGCCGCCGGGGGGACGCCGGTGCGCCGGGTGTTCCTCATCGGTGGCGGAGCGCAGTCGGAGGCGGTCCGCCGGATCGCGCCGGCCGTGCTCGGCGTGCCCGTGCTCGTGCCGCCGGCCTCGGAGTACGTCGCCGACGGCGCCGCCCGGCAGGCCGCCTGGGTGCTCGCCGGCAGCGAGGCGGCCCCGGCCTGGCCGGCTCCGGGCACCGAGGTCTACGAGGCCGACCCCACGCCCGACGTCCGGAACCGGTACGCCGAGGTGCGGGAGCTGACCGCGACACGCCAGACGTCCTAGACATCTCTTGCGTGTCGCATTCCTGCGACGCATGCTGTCGCCGGACGGGGCCCCGGGGCGCCCCTCGGGTGCGCCCCGTCCGCCAACGTCCGGGACTTTGGTCCCGGTGTCGTTTCGACATGCCGGGGTCGGGCACCCCTGACGGTGACCGGCCCCGGCGTGGTCGTCGAACCCCCTCGCCGGGGCCGTGGCGTGTCCGGGCTCAGCTCTCCGCGGGCGCCGCGGCGGCCATCGCCGTCCGGACGACGTCGGCCAGCCGCCCCTTCGGGTGCTCGATCCAGTGCTGGGTGGCCACCCGCACGGTCGCCAGGAACGCCGCCGCGAGCAGGCGCGCGCGCAGCTCGACGTCCCGGCCGGACAGCCGCGGCGCGAGCGCGGCGGCCAGCTCGCCCTCGACCGCGGTGTAGGCCGCGACCTGGTGCGCGAGCAGCCCCGGGTGTCCGCGCAGCTGCCGGCGGTGGGCCAGCCACGCGGGGTCGATGTCGGAGGCCATCTGCCCGGCGACCCGGGTCAGCGCCGTCCACGGCAGCTCGTCGGCGGGCTGCTCGGCGAGCAGCTCCAGCATCCGGCGCAGCCGTTCGGCGTCGCCGTGGAAGAGCGCCTCCTCCTTGCCGGAGAAGTAGTTGGAGAACGTCCGGCGGGAGACGTTGGCGGCATCGGCGATCGCCTCGACGGTGACGTGCTCGAGCCCGTGCTCGGCGGCCAGCCGCAGCGCCGCCTCGTGCAGCGCGTGCCGGGTGGCCGCCTTCTTGCGCTCGCGCAGGCCCGTGGTCTCGTCCACGGCCCGACGGTACGGCGCGACACAGAATTTCTCAACGGGCAAACTTGCGCATCGGGCACGTTCACAGGAAGATGTGTTCCGCAACCAAATCCACAGGGGGGAGGCGACGGTGACGAATCCGACGGGCGAGCTGGCCCTGCGGCTGCGCGACCTCGGGCGGAGCATCCGGCTGCTCAAGCAGTGCCGGCCGACCGGTGCCACCGCCGTCCCGGCGGGCCTGCTCGGCGTGCTCACGCACGTCGGTGAGCACTCCGCGGGCTGCTACGCCCGCGAGCTCGCCGTCCGCGCAGGGCTCGATCCGTCCACGGTCAGCCGTGCCGTCGCCGCGCTGGTGACCCAGGGACTCGTCGAGCGGCGCGCCGACCAGAACGACGGCCGCGCCAGCGTCCTCGCGCTCACCCCGGCAGGGGAGGTCGCGCTGGACGACGCCCACCGCCGCTACGGCGAGCTGCTCGACCGAGCGCTCGCCGAGTGGACCCCCGACGAGGTCGCGGCGCTGGCCGCGGCCCTGGGCCGCTTCGTCGACGACGTCGACCGGACCCTCCGTTCCCCCGATCTCCGAACCGCATCCCTGGAGGCCGCGCGATGAGCGCACCCACACCCACCGCCGGCGCCGCGCCGATGACCCACCGGCAGACGCTCGAGGCGCTCAGCGGCCTGCTGCTGGTGCTCTTCGTGGCGCTGCTGAGCAGCACCGTCGTCTCGGTCGCGCTGCCGCAGATCATCGGCGCGCTCGACGGCTCGCAGACCCAGTACACCTGGGTGGTCACGGCCACCCTGCTCACCGCCACGGCCAGCACGCCGATCTGGGGCAAGCTCGCCGACCTGTTCAACAAGAAGGTCCTGATCCAGATCGCGATCGTGATCTTCGTGCTCGCCTCGGCGGCGGCCGGCCTGAGCCAGAGCGCCGGCCAGCTGATCGCCGCGCGCGCCGTCCAGGGCATCGGCGTCGGTGGCCTCCAGGCCCTCGTGCAGGTGGCGATCGCGGCGATGATCCCGCCGCGCGAGCGCGGCCGGTACAACGGCTACCTCGGCGGCGTGATGGCGCTGGCCACCGTCGGCGGCCCGCTGCTCGGCGGCCTGATCGTCGACACGTCGTGGCTCGGCTGGCGCTGGTGCTTCTACGTCGGCGTCCCGTTTGCCGTCGTCGCGCTGGTGCTGCTGCAGCTCACCCTGCGCCTGGTGACCTTCCGGCGGGACGACGTGAAGATCGACTACGCGGGGGCCGCGCTGATCGCGGCCGGCGTGAGCGTGCTGCTCATCTGGATCTCCTTCGTCGACAGCTCCTTCGACTGGATCTCCTGGCAGACCTTCGTGATGGTCGGCGCCTCGGTCGTCCTGCTGGCGCTGGCCGTGTGGGTCGAGTCGCGGGCCAAGGAGCCGGTCGTGCCGCTGGAGATCGTGCGCGAGCGGACCACCGCCCTGGCGATCCTCGGCAGCCTCGCGGTCGGCATGGCGATGTTCGGCGGTGCGGTCTTCCTCGGCCAGTACTTCCAGATCGGCCGCGGCTACAGCCCCACGCAGGCCGGGCTGCTGACCATCCCGATGATGGCCGGCGTCCTGCTCTCCTCGATCGTCGCCGGCCGGCTGATCACCAAGAGCGGGAAGATCAAGCCCTACATCGTGGCCGGGTCGATCGTCCTGGTCGCCGGGTTCGGCCTGCTCGCCACCATCGACCACCAGACGTCGCTGGCCTTCGTCGGCGTCGCGATGTTCCTCGTCGGCGTGGGCGTCGGCATGGTCATGCAGAACCTGGTGCTCGCGGTGCAGAACACCGTCGCGCTCAAGGACATCGGCGCGGCCAGCTCCTCGGTGGCGTTCTTCCGGTCGCTGGGCGGCACGATCGGCGTCTCGGTGCTGGGCGCCGTCCTGGCCCGGCAGGTCGCGAGCAAGATCACCGAGGGTCTGACGGCGGCCGGCATCCCCACATCGGGGAGCGGCGGCGGCAGCCTCGACCTGAACTCGCTGCCCCCGGTGGTGGTCGACATCGTGCGGGCCGCCTACGGCGACGCCACGGGCCACATCTTCCTGATCTCGGCGATCATCGCCGTCGTCGGGATCGTCGCGGCCGTGCTGCTCAAGCCGGTCACCCTGCGCACCAGCCTCGACCTGCCCGACGAGCTCAAGGCCGCCGCGGTCGCGGCCGACGCGGTCGACGGCGCGCCGGCCTTCGACGAGGTGCAGCCCGACCTCGACGACCGGGAGGCCACCGCCCGCCGGTAGACCGCCCGCTCGCTGAGAAGGCACTCCGTGCACGCGACACGCGGCAACCCGCCGCAGGGCCGTGCACGGAGTGCCTTCTCGCGTCAGTCAGTCCTCGATCAATGCGAGCTGCTTGTTGATCTCGCGGGGGTTGGAGTCGCCTGCCATCTTCTGCAGGAACGGCGTGTGGTCGAAGACGAAGTCGCGCACCGGCCGCAGCGGCGCCGGGGCGTGGTGGAAGATCTTCCCCAGCATCCGCGCCATCTGGACCTGCTGCGCCGTGTGCGGCTTGCGCGGGTCCTCGTAGGACTGCAGCGCCTGCCGGACGGCGGCGAGGTCTGTGAGGTCGACCCCGCGGAGAGCACGGCCGAAGAAGTAGCCGTCCTCGATCGACATGCCGGCGCCGTAGGCCGCGTAGGGCGAGGTGGCATGGGCGGCGTCCCCGCTGAGCGTGATCCGGCCCTTCGACCACTGCTTCAGGGGCGGGCGGTCGCGCAGCACCCAGCGCTGCACGTTCCCCGGCTCGGTCGCGGCGATGAGCCCGGGGAGCGGTGCCGGGAAGCCGGCGGCCAGGTCCGCGGCAGATGCCTTGAGGTCGGTCGGCGCCGGGGCGTCCGGATCGGTCGCGGTGAGCACCCACCACTGGTGCCCGTCACGGCCGTGGTAGCGGATGGAGCTCCAGCTGCCCTGGACCGTGCGGCTGTGGGTCAGGATGCACTTGTTCGAGACGGTGCCGTCGACCTCGGCGAAGGTGAAGCCGCCGAAGATGTGCAGCCGGTGCTCCCGCTTGGGCTCGTCCCCCCACAGCGTGCGCCGCACGAGGGAGTCGATGCCGTCGGCGCCGATCAGCACGTCGTGCTCGGCGGTGCTGCCATCGGCGAAGTGCAGCGTGACGGCGCGGTCGTCCTGCTCGATCCGGTCCACCTGGGTGTCGAAGCGGATGACGCCCTCGGACAGCGCGGCCAGCATCCGCTCGTAGAGCTCCGGGCGCAGCAGCCCGATGAACCCGCCCCCGTAGGCCTGCTTCACGTCCTCGTCGAGCTTGACGTGCACCCGCACCCGGCCGTGGACGTTGCGGAACTCCCCGTCGGTCGGCGCACCGAGGTCGTGGGTGTCGACACCGAGCGCCCGCAGCGCCTTCAGCGGCGGCGGCCACAGGTTGAGGATGTTCCCGGCCGGCCGGGCCTCGCGGTACCGCTCGTAGACGACGACGTCGTGCCCGGCCTTGAGCGCGCCGAGCGCGGCGGCCATCCCGGCGGGTCCGGCACCGAGGACGGCGACGCGGCCGCGGGGTGAGGAAAGGGTCACGGGGCACCTCGTCGGGCTCGAGCAGAACCGTAGTGAGCACTACAGTTGACGCGGAACTGTAGTGCCCGTTCCTGTTCTGTCAAGCCGCGTCGGGGAGGATGAGGCCGTGGATGCCGATCTCGAGGTGCGACCGCCCAAGCAGCGGCGCAGCCGCGAGGCGTGGAACCGCGTCCTCGACGCCGGGGTCGCGATCCTCGAGGACGGCGGCTACGACGCGTTCACGATCGCCGCCGTCTGCGAACGCGCGCAGGTGGCGCCGCCGGCCATCTACGCGCGCACGACCGGCAAGGACGCGCTGTTCCTCGCCGTCTACGAGCACGGCATCGCGGCGCTCCGCGACGAGCAGGAGGTCTTCGCCGACGACGCCCGGTGGGCCGGGCTCGCCCCGGCGGAGCTGGTGCGCGGTGCGGTCGCCGAGATGATCGGCGGCTCGCTGCGGCACGAGCGGTTCCTGCGCGCCGTCGTCCTCATCTCCGCCGCGCACCCCGAGGTGCGCCGGCGCGGCTCCCGCTACAGCCAGGAGCTGGGGGAGGGCTTCGGCCGTGTGGTGCTGCGGGCGGCCGACGCCATCCGGCACGACGACCCGGAGGCCGCCGTCCGCACCTGCTTCGGCACCGTGTTCGCCACGACGATCATCCGCGTGGCCTACGGGCCCGGCTTCGCCACACCGACGCCGGTGGACGACGACCGGTTCGTCGAGGACCTGGGGGAGACCGCGGTGCGCTACCTGCTCGCGGGCTGAGCGCGGAGGCGCCGCACGAGCGACACCACCGCCACGACGGCGGCGCCGACGACGAGGCCGAGCAGCGCGCTGCCCAGCGTGTTGACCAGCCAACCGACCAGCCCGCCGAGTGCCCCGGTCGCCTCGTGCGCCGCCTGCTCGAGGGAGTGCACCGCGCCGTACAGGGCGTGCAGGCCCAGCTCGTCGCTGCCCACCAGCAGGATGTGGCCACCGACCCAGAGCATCGCGGCGGTCCCGACCACGGTGAGGACGGCGAGCAGCCGCGGCATGGCCTTGACCAGCCCGCGGCCGAGCGCGGCGACCGCACGCGCCGGCTTCGTGGACAGGTGCAGCCCGACGTCGTCCATCTTCACGATGAGGCCGACGACGCCGTACACGAGCACGGTGATGGCCACCGCGACGACCGCGAGGATCACCGCCCGCGACCAGAAGCCCTGGTCGACCACCTCGTTCAGCGCGATCACCATGATCTCCGCCGACAGGATGAAGTCGGTCCGGACGGCGCCGGCGACGACGGTGTCCTCGTCCGGTAGCGCCTCCTCGCCCGCCGCGTGCTCCTCGTGGGACGGGCGCAGCCTGTGCCAGACCTTCTCCGCGCCCTCGTAGCAGAGGTAGGCGCCACCGACCATCAGGATCGGGGTGAGCAGCACCGGCAGGAACTGGCTGAGCAGCAGCACGGCCGGCAGCAGGACCAGCAGCTTGTTGCGCACCGAGCCGAGGGCGATCCGCCGGATGATCGGCAGCTCGCGCTCGGCGGCCAGGCCGTGCACGTACTGCGGCGTGACGGCGGTGTCGTCGACCACGACGCCGGCGGCCTTCACACCTGCCCGGCCGGCCGCCGCGCCGACGTCGTCCAGGGAGGCCGCGGCGGCCTTGGCCAGTGCCGCGACGTCGTCGAACAGAGCCACCAGTCCACCCGCCACGGGACTACCACGTCCCGACCCCGGCTGTGCGTTCCCAGGGAACGCACAGCCGCTCACCCGTCGGCGGCGATCCGTCCGGCGATCAGCGCGGCGACGTCGTCGGGCCGGGTGGCGGCCGGGCTGTGCCCGCAGGGCCACTCGACGGTGCGCGTCGCGCGGGAGGCCATCGCCCGCTGCAGTTCCGGGTGCACGGCCCGGTCGTCGGCGCAGACGGCGTAGGTCGACGGCACCGACCGCCAGGCGATCGACTCGGGAATCCCGCGGAACACGGCGCGTCCGACCGGCCGCAGCCGGGCGACGCACGCCGCGGCGATCGACGGCTCGGTGTCCCCGTACAGCAGCTCGAGGCCCAGCGACGGGTCGAGGGCGACCTCGCCGCCGGAGACGCGCATCGCCTCGGGGAGCCGGGTGTCCGGCAGCGCCCGGTCCGGCAGCGTGCGGCTCACCGACTCGCCGTCGTCGAGCTGGAACGCGGCCAGGTAGACCAGCTCGCGCACGAGCGGATGTGCGCCGGCCGCCGTGATCACCGCTCCGCCGTAGGAGTGCCCGACCAGCACGGCCGGGCGCCCGAACGCGTCGAGGGCGTCGCGCGTCACCCGGACGTCGTCGGCGAGGTCGGTCAGCGGCAGCTCGACCGCGACGCTGTCGACCCCGCGCGCGGCCAGGGCCGCGCGGACGTCGTCCCAGCACCACGCGCCGTGCCAGAGGCCGTGCACCAGCACCGCACCGGGAGCGCTCATCACCGCAGGATGGCCCTCTCGGAACGGTCAGGGAACGGCGACCGGCTCCTTGTCCGCCGGCGCGATCGAGGCCTTCTCCAGCGCGGCGCCCTCGACGTCGAGCACCGGCAGCCAGCGCAGCCAGCGGGGCAGCCACCAGGCCGCCCGCCCCATCAGCGCCAGCGCCGCCGGCACCAGCACCATCCGGACGACGAAGGCGTCGAAGAGGATGCCCGCCGCCAGCGCGAACGCGATCGACTTGATCGTCGCCTCACCGGCCGGCACGAACCCGGCGAACACCGAGAACATGATCAGCGCGGCCGCGACCACGACCGGGGCCGCCTGCCGGAAGCCGGTGCGGATCGCCTCGCGCGGCGCGGCGCCGTGGCTGTGCGCCTCGTGCATCCGGCTGACCAGGAAGATCTGGTAGTCCATCGCCAGGCCGAACAGGATCCCGATCACCAGGATCGGGGTGAGGCTGATCAGCGGTCCGGTGGTGTCGAGGTTGACGACGTCGGCCAGCCAGCCCCACTGGAACACCGCGACCGTCGCGCCCAGCGACGCCCCGATGGTGAGCAGGAACCCGAGCACGCCGGCGAGCGGCACCAGCAGCGAGCGGAAGACCAGGATCAGCAGGACCAGGGCCAGGCCGACCACCAGCGCGAGGTAGACCGGCAGCGCGTCGTCCAGGCTCTTGGCCACGTCGACGCTGACCGCGGTCTGCCCGGTCACCGACGCCGTGACGCCGCCCAGGCCGGCGAAGTCGGCCCGCAGATCGGCGACCAGCTGCTCGGTGGCGGCGTCGGTCGGGCCGGACTTCGGGATCACGGTGAGCAGCGCGGCGGTGTCGTCGCGGTTCGGGATCGGCTGGGTGACCAGCGCGACGTCGTCCAGGTTCGCCAGCGAGGCGCTGGTCTGCGCCGCCGCCTCGGCGGCGCCCTGGCCCTCGAACAGCACGGTGATCGGGCCGAGGAAGCCTGGGCCGAAGCCGTCGGACAGCAGCTGGGTCGCGCGGGCCTGCGTGCTGTCGTCGGGCGCGGACTGCACCAGCGTGGTCCGCATCGAGAAGAACGGGACGGCGATCGTCCCGAGCGCCACGACCGCCAGCAGCAGCGCGGTCACGCGGTGGCGGGTGACCACGCCGATCCAGCCGGCGAGGAAGCCGCGGCCCCGCGCGGGGACCTCCGTGCCGGCGGCCAGGGCGGCCCGCTGCTTCTTGGGCAGGGCGCGCATCCCGAAGAAGCCGAGCACGGCGGGCACGAGGGTGAGCGCGACCAGGACGGCGACGACGATCGTCGCGGCCGCCGCGATGCCCATCTGGGTCAGGAACGGGATGCCGACGACGAACAGGCCGGCGAGCGCGATGACCACCGTGAGACCGGCGGTCACCACGGCCGACCCTGCGGTGCCGACGGCGGTCGCGATCGCGGCGGCGGGTGCCGCGCCGTGGCGCAGCTCCTGCCGGTACCGGTTGACGATGAACAGCGCGTAGTCGATGCCGACGGCGAGGCCGAGCATCGCGGCCAGCGTCGGGGTGGTGGAGGACAGGTCGACGAACCCGGTGGCGACCGTGACACCGAGGACGCCGATGCCGACCCCGATCACCGCCGTCAGCAGGTTCATGCCGGCCAGCGCCAGCGAGCCGTAGGTGATCGCGAGGACGACGAGCGCGATGACGACACCGATCGCCTCGGTGGGCCCGCCGACGTGCGGCGCCGCCTGGGTGGCCTCGCCGGTCGCCTCGACGGTGAGCCCGCTGTCCCGCCCGTCGGCGAGAGCCTTCAGGAGGGCGTCCTGCTCCTCCGGCGTCACCTCGCCGGGCTTGGCCGAGTAGTTGACCGTGCTGTACGCGGTCGTCTGCTCCCGGTTGACCGTGGGCGCGTTCGGGTCCAGCGGGTTGCTGGCCGACGCGACACCGGGCAGGCCGCCGAGCTCGTCGACGAGCTTCGTCACCGCCGCGGCGTTCTCCGGCGTGGTCAGCGTCTGGCCCTCGGGGGCCTGGATGACCACCCGCGCGGTGGCACCGCCGCCGGCGCCGAACTCCTCACCGATCCGCTGCAGCGCGACGGTCGACTCCTGGCCGGGGATCGAGAAGCTGTTCGTCGTCTCCCCGGACAAGGTGACCGCACCGACGGCGCCGCCGACGAGCACGACCAGCCAGACGAGGACGACGACCCACCGCCGCCGGTGCGCCAGGGCACCGAGACGGGACAACAGCACTGCCATGGGGGATCAGGCCTCCACCTTGTCGGATCCAGGAAGGTCGGCTGCGGGAAGAACGGCGACGGGCCGGTGGTGGCCGAGCGCGTCGAAGCAGGTGGCGACGATGGCGCGCCGCCACGCGGTGGTCTGGTCCGCGGCGTGCGCGGCGAGGGTGAGGACGGCCAGCGCCGTCAGCGCGCCGGTGACCCGGACGGTCCGCTCCGTGACGGGCGCGGCCGGATCGATCCCGAAGGCGGCCAGCGCGGCCGCGCCGGCGACGTCGAGCTCCGGTGCGCCGGGCAGTCCCTGGGTCAGCGGGGCCAGCAGCAGCGCGACCAGGCCGGGATGGGCCAGCGCGACGTCGACCAGGACCTCCAGGGCCAGCCGGTCGCGCTCGGGGCCGGCCGGCTGCTCGCGGGTCAGGTCCAGCACCTGCTGCCCGAGGACGGCGGCCTGCGCGACCACGGCCTCCCACAGCGCGTCCTTGCTGGGGAAGTGGTGCAGCAGACCGGCCTTGGACAGCCCCACGGCGTCGGCGATGTCCTGCACGGAGGTCTTCGCGAGACCGCTGCGGGCGAACAGCGCCGCCGCCCGGTCGACGATGCCCTCGTCGATCTGCTGCCGGAACGGACGTGCCACGACGACGACGGTAACCCCGCGACCGACCAATCTGGTCGGTTTACCGCCCAGAAAGGTTCGTGAGCCCGCTCACCCCACGGCGGAGAGGACGGCGCTGCGGCGGAGGTCGACGGCCAGCACGCTGGGCAGCCGGTCCAGCCGGGCCTCGAGCAGCCCGGCGTCGTCGGCGTCGACGACGGTGTCGATGCTGACCCGCCAGCACCCCGCGCCGGCCTCCTCGGCCTCGAAGCGGGTGAGCGGGTAGCGGCGGCCGGTCAGCAGCGTGAGCACGCGCTGGACACCGGCCAGGTCGGGAACGGTGACGTGGACCTTGACGGGGGTCATGGGGATTCCTCGGCGGACGGGGAGGGGCTCGCTCTCGACGCCATGCCTCGGACCCGCCGGCGGAGAGTCAGGCGCCGGCGGGCCCGCAGGGAATCTGCCGGATCGCCACGAGTGGAAGGCTACGGCGTAGGCGCCCCGCGGACCAGGGTGAGGCGCACGCCACGCCGGAGGTCGGTTGTGCGCAACAACTTCGGGTAGGGCGACCTCCCGTGACGGACGTGCGGCGGCAGCAGCAGGAGGGGACGGCGGAGGCGCCGGACCCACGGCGGTGGAAGGCCCTGGCCGTCTGCCTGGTCGGCGGCTTCATGGTGCTGCTCGACGTCTCGATCGTGAACGTCGCGCTGCCCTCGATCCGCACCGGGCTGGACGCCTCGCAGAGCGAGCTGCAGTGGGTGGTCTCCGGCTACGCGCTGACGTTCGGCCTGCTGCTGGTGCCCGCCGGCCGGGTCGGTGACGTCCGCGGCCGCCGGACCATGTTCGTCGTCGCCCTCGGGCTGTTCACGCTGTCCTCGCTGGCCTGCGGGCTCGCGCCCACCGCGCTCTTCCTCGTCGTCGCCCGTCTGGTGCAGGGCCTGGCCGGCGGCCTGCTCACACCGCAGATCAGCGCGCTGATCCAGCAGCTGTTCAGCGGCCGCGAGCGCGGCACCGCCTTCGGGCTGTTCGGCACCGTCATCGGCATCTCGACCGCGATCGGCCCGCTGCTGGGCGGCGCGCTGATCCAGGCGTTCGGCACCGACACCGGCTGGCGCTGGGTCTTCTTCATCAACCTGCCGATCGGCCTGATCGCGATGCCGCTGGCCTGGCGGCTGCTGCCGGCACCGGAGAAGGGGGAGCGGCGCCGGCACGACTACGACCCGGTCGGGGTGGGTCTGCTCGGCGTCGGCATCGTGGTCCTGCTGCTCCCGCTGGTGAACGAGCAGCAGTGGAAGGGCCACGCCAAGTGGCTGCTGATCCCTGCCGCCGTCATGCTGCTGGCCGCGTTCGTCGCCTGGGAGTTCCGCTACACGCGGCGCGGCAAGGAGCCGCTGGTCGACCTCGCGCTGTTCCGGCTGCGGTCGTGGTCGTTCGGCAGCTCGATGATCACGCTGTTCTTCGCCGGGTTCACCCCGCTGTTCTTCGTCTTCACGCTCTACCTGCAGACCGGGCTGCACTACACGGCGCTGCAGGCCGGGCTGGCGATCACCCCGTTCGCGGTCGGCTCGGCGGCCTCCGCCGCGCTCGGCGGCCGGATCGTGCACCGGTTCGGCCGGGCGCTGGTCGCCGTCGGCCTGCTGCTCGTGGCGGTGGGCTTCCTTGGCGCGCTGATCGCCGTCCACGAGGTCCCCGAGAACGGCACCGGCTGGGCGACCCTCGCCCCGCTGCTGGTCGGTGGCCTGGGCGCGGGCCTGGTCATCTCGCCCAACCAGACCCTGACGCTGTCCCAGGTGCCGGTGCAGCGGGCCGGCACCGCGGGCGGGCTGCTGCAGGTGGGCCAGCGGATCGGCGCTGCGGTCGGCATCGCCGCGGTCGGCTCGGTCTTCTTCGCCCGGGTCGCCTCCAGCCACGGCGACTTCGCCGGCGCCTTCCAGCACGGCATCCTCGTCGCAGCGGCGTTCATCGTCGCCGCCTTCGTCCTCGCGGTCGTCGACGTCCTCGTCGACCGCCGCGTCCACTCCCGCCGCTGAGGGTGGTTTCGCGCGCTTAACCGCGCACGGTTAAGCGCGCGAAACCACATTCGGGGCTAGGCCGCCCAGAGGCGCACGACGTCGGCCTGGTGGCGGCGCAGCTGCTCCATGGCGTCGAGGTCGTCGTCCCAGAGGAAGCCCTCGAACTCGCTGTGGATCCGTCCGGCGTAGCCGCCGTCGCGCAGGATCGCGATGAGCTCCGCGTGGGGCACGCAGGGCTCGGTACCGGCCCCGTCGAGGGCGAAGAACTTCGCCTGCACGTGCCGCAGGTGGGGCAGGACGTCGGCCAGGCCGGCCGCCTCGCCGCGCGGGAACAGGGCGTAGGTGATGTGCGCGGCCTGCACCGCCTGGCCCCGTTCGGCGGGGGAGAGGTCCAGCGACAGGACGGCGTCCACCGCGGCGTCCACGGGCTGCCCGGCCGCCCAGGCCCCGGTCACCGCCTCCAGGGCGGCGACCGGCGCGCCGCCGGCGGCCGCGTCGGCGAGGAACGGCTGCGGCACCCGCCGCACGAAGGCGCTGAAGTCCTGGATCACCCCCAGCGCGGGGCAGGCCAGCCGGTCGAGCTCCTCGAGCAGCTCCGCCGTCCCGGGGTCGGTGCGCGGTTCCTTCGACAGCTCGACGACCAGCTCGACGCCGGTCCGGTCGGCGAGCGGGGCGAGTGCGCGCAGCACCTCCGGGGTCGCGGTGTTGAGCCGCACCATCGGGAAGCCGAGCGCGCGGGCGGTCGCGATCTCCTGCTCGAGCAGCTCGAGCGCCGCCACCGGCGACAGCGCGCGGGACCGGGAGCGCGCCCGCTCCAGGTAGGCGCAGTACGAGACCGGGACGACGCCGGTCCGCTCGACCGCTTCCCGGAAGTCCCGCACCTCGGCGGCGGAGACGTCCGGGTAGGAGCGCAGGCTCTGCGCGCCGATCAGCTCGATGCCCTGGTCGGGGCCGAGCGAGGCGACGGCCTCCAGGCACCCGGACAGCGACATCCGCCGCCGGTAGAACTCGCCGCCGAGGCTGAACAGCATCACGCCGAGGCCGGGCGCGCTCATCGGGCCACCTCGGCACGGGCGCTGTCGGCGATGACCGCGGCGGAGCCGTCCGGGGCCACCAGGTACGGGATCCGGCTGCCGAGGACGAACTCGACCTCGTGCCGGCCCGCCCCCGGCGTCCGCTCCAGCGGCACCCGGACCAGGGCGGAGTCGAGGACGTGCCACCACCTGTCGTCGGCGGCCGCCAGGTCTGCGACGCCGTAGCGGACGCCGTCGACCTCCAGCGTGGCCGGGGCGAGGGCCTCGCCGTCCAGCCGCACCCCGAGCTGCTCGACGCAGGACAGCGGCAGGCTGCGGTACCAGTTCAGCCGGACGGACAGCTCGAGCGCGTCGTCGGTCAGGGTGGCCGACTCGACGAGGTGGCGGGCGAACACCCGGTCGTTCTACACCACACTTCTTCCGATCACCAGCAAAAGATGGGGGGCTCAGCGGCAGAGTCCAGCGGCATCAGCCGGACCGATGACCGGCATCAGGATTCTTGTTCTTCCCGTGCGTTGACTTCCTCCGTTCGCGAGCAGAAGTATGTGGTTGCGCTCACGTGGTCGTGCCGTCGAGGCCGACCATCCATCCCCGCTGGAGGTCCGGTGTCCCCTCGCGTCCGTGCCGGCGTGGTCGGAGTGCGGTTCATGGGCGAGGTCCACTCCCGGGCCATCCGGCGGGCCGGCGGCACGGTGGTCGCCGCCGTGGGCTCGACGCCGGAGTCCTCCCGCGCCGCGGCCGAGACGCTCGGCGCCGAGCGGATCGCGGAGTCGGTCGAGGACCTGCTCGCCGCCGACGACGTCGACGTCGTGCACATCTGCACCCCCAACGCCACCCACGCCCCGCTCGTGCGGGCCGCGATCGCCGCCGGCAAGCACGTCGTCTGCGAGAAACCGCTGGCCGTCGACGCGGGCGAGGCCGCGGAGCTGCTGCGGCTGGCCGAGGACGCCGGCGTCACCGCCACCGTGCCGTTCGTCTACCGCTTCTACCCGACGGTCCGCGAGGCCCGCGCCCGCGTCGCCGACGGCACGACCGGTCCGCTGCGGCTGCTGCACGGCAGCTACCTGCAGGACTGGCTCGCCGGCGCCGACGACGACAACTGGCGGGTCGACGCCGCGGCCGGAGGTCCCTCTCGCGCGTTCGCCGACATCGGCGTGCACTGGTGCGACCTGGTCGAGTTCGTCTCCGGCCACCGCATCGTGCGGCTGGCCGCGCAGACGGTCATCGCCGTCCCGTCCCGGGGCGGCCGCCGGGTGGAGACCGAGGACGCCGCCGTCGTGCTGTTCGAGACCGATCGGGGCGCCTTCGGCAACGTGACGGTCAGCCAGATCACGCCCGGCCGCAAGAACCGGCTCTGGTTCTCCGTCGACGGCGCCGAGGAGAGCCTGACCTTCGACCAGGAGAACCCCGACTCGCTCTGGATCGGCGGTCGCGAGGTCAACCGGCAGCTGCTGCGCGGCACGAGCGAGGGGCCGGCCGCCGCCCGCTACACCGTGCTCCCGGCCGGGCACCCGCAGGGCTACCAGGACTGCTTCGACGCGTTCGTCGCCGACACCTACGCCGCCCTCACCGGGGAGGCCCCGGACGGGCTGCCGACGTTCGCCGACGGGCTGCGGGCGGCACGGATCACCGACGCGGTCCTGGAGTCCGCGGCGAAGCAGGCATGGGTGGAGGTGGGCTGACATGACCGGACGTCTGGCGGTGGGGGATCGCGCCCCGCTGTTCGAGCTGCCCGACGCGCACGGGGTCCCCGTCGCGCTGCGGCCGGACGAGCACGCGGCGAGCGTCGTCGTCTTCACCTCGAACGGGTGTCCCTACGCCCGCGCCTGGCACGACCGCGTCCAGCAGGTCGCCCGCGACCTCGCCGAGCGCGACGTCGTCGTCCTGCAGGTGGTGAGCAACGACGACGCCGAACACCCCGAGGACTCCGTCGACGGGATGCGCGCCCGGGTCGACGCCGGCGAGCTGGCCGGGCCGTTCCTGCGCGACGCCGACCAGGACGTGGTCCGCGCCTACGGTGCGACCGCGACCCCCGAGGTGTTCGTGATCGACCGCGACGGTGTCGTGCGCTACCACGGCGCCCCCGACGCCGACTACGACGACCCGGGCCTGGACGCCGTCTGGGTGCGCGAGGCCCTCGACGACGTGCTGGCCGGCAGCGAGGTCCGCCGGCCGACGACGCCGGCCGCCGGCTGCTCGATCAAGTGGCGGGTCGAGCTGCTGTGGTGGCAGGGTTGCCCGTCCCACGGCCAGGCCGCCGACCTGCTCCGGGAGACCCTCGCCGAGCTCGGCCGGGAGGACGTCCACGTCGTCCTGCGCGAGGTGCGCACCCGCGACGACGCGCAGCGGCTCGGCTTCCCCGGTTCGCCGACCTTCTCCGTCGGCCGCCAGGACCTGTTCCCGAGCGAGGCGCCGACCGGCCTGACCTGCCGGCTCTACGAGCGCGACGGGCGCACCTCGCCGCTGCCGTCCGCGGCCGACCTCTCCGAGCGCCTCCGCGAGGCGCTCGCCCGCCCCTGGGAGCTGCCCGGCTGGGTCGACTTCCGCAAGCCGTCCGACAAGTAGGAGCTCTCGAGATCCATGGCGTCGATCACGTACGACCAGATCGTCAAGCGGTACCCCGACGGCACCCAGGCCGTCTCCGACCTCGACCTGTCGATCCGCGACGGCGAGTTCCTCGTGCTCGTCGGCCCGTCGGGCTGTGGCAAGACGACGGCGCTGCGCATGGCGGCCGGCCTGGAGGACATCTCCGGCGGTCAGCTGCTCATCGGCGACCGCGTGGTGAACACCGTGGCGCCGGCCGACCGCGACATCGCGATGGTCTTCCAGAACTACGCGCTCTACCCGCACATGACGGTGCGGGAGAACATCGCCTTCCCGCTGGCCTGCACCGGCGTGGCCAAGCCGGAGATCAAGAGGCGCGTCGAGCGGGCCGCCGAGGCGCTCGGGCTGACCGAGTACCTGCACCGCAAGCCCAAGGCGCTCTCCGGCGGTCAGCGGCAGCGCGTGGCGATGGGCCGGGCGATCGTCCGCAAGCCGCAGGCGTTCCTCATGGACGAGCCGCTGTCCAACCTCGACGCCAAGCTCCGCGGTCAGATGCGCGCCGAGATCCGCTCGCTGCAGCGCGAGTACGAGACCACGACGCTCTACGTCACCCACGACCAGGTCGAGGCGATGACGATGGGCGACCGCATCGCCGTCCTGCGCAAGGGCGTGCTGCAGCAGCTCGGCACCCCCGAGGAGCTGTACGACTCCCCGGCCAACCTGTTCGTCGCCGAGTTCATCGGCTCGCCGCCGATGAACGTGCTGTCCGCGACCGTCGTCCGCGGCTCGGAGCTCGTCGTCGGGTCGCAGCGGATCACGCTGCCGGCCGGCACCCTCGACGCCTACCCGGAGCTGGCCGGGGCCGACGGCCGCGCCGTCGCCCTCGGCCTGCGCCCGGAGAGCCTCCGCGACGCCGCCGACGCCGACCCGTCGTGGCCGCGGCTGCGCGCCGATGTCGAACTGGTCGAGAACATCCCGCCGGAGAAGCTGGTGCACGTGCGGGTGGACGCCGAGCCGGTCGTCACCGAGGCCACGGTGGAGATCGCCAAGGACATGGACGCAGACGACCTGCAGACGCTCGGCAAGGGCACGGTGCTCAACGCCCGGCTGCACGGGACCGCCACCGTCCGCGAGGGCACGCAGGCGGAGTTCGCGATCGCGCCGTCCGCGCTGCACTTCTTCGACCCCGCCACCGGGAGCGCGCACGTCCGGGTGGGGCGATGACCATCGAGCGGGGCGTCAGCCTCTACTCGTACCAGGAGGAGTACTTCCTCCGGCAGATGTCGCTCGAGGACTGCATCGCCGCCTCGGCGAAGTTCGGTGCCAACGGCATCGAACTGATCCCCGAGCAGATGATCCCCGGCTTCCCGCACCTGTCCGACGCCTTCGTCGACGACTGGTTCTCGTGGATGGAGCAGTACGGGACGACGCCGGTCGCCACCGACCTGTTCCTCGACACCAAGCGCCACCCCGGCCGCTGGCTGACCCTCGAGGAGCAGGTCGCCTCGGTGCACCGCGACATCGACATCGCTGTGCGGCTGGGCGCCCGCATCATCCGGGCGATCATCAACACCCCGCCCGAGGTCATGGAGGGCGCGGCGCCCTACGCCGAGGAGAAGGGCGTCCGGCTTCTGCTGGAGGTGCACGCGCCCTTCCACTACGAGCACCCGTGGATCCTCGAGCACCTCGAGGTCATGCACCGGACCGGTTCGCCGGCCCTGGGCCTGATGCCCGACATGGGCACGTTCGTGAAGCGCTTCCCGCGGGTGGTCAGCGAGCGGGCCCTGCGCGAGGGCGCGGACCCGACGCTGGTGGACTACATCGTCAAGACCTACGACGACCACGGCGACACCCACGCGCTGGCCGACATCGTGAACTACCGGCACGGCGGCCCGGTGGAGTTCGGTCTCGCCCGCCAGGCCACCCACTACATCTGGTCCGACCCGCGGACGATGCTCCCGCACATGCCGCTGATCGGGCACATCCAGGCGAAGTTCTACGAGATGACCGACGACGGCACCGAGTTCTCGATCCCCTACGACGAGATCGTCCCGGTGCTCGTGGAGGGCGGCTTCGACGGCTACCTGTCCAGCGAGTACGAGGGCAACCGGCACATCCAGGACGCGTTCCCGGTCGACAGCGTCGAGCAGGTCCGCCGTCAGCACGCCCTGTTCGCCCGGCTCCTGGGGGAGGACGCCTGATGTTCGACAAGTACATCGTCTGCGAGGAGGGCTTCCGGGCCAGGGACGACGGCCGCCCCGGCGGCGTGGTCGAGGTCCGGATGCCGTACTACCGCGGCCTGGGCCTGTCGATGGTCGAGGCCGTCGACCTCACCCTCGACGGGGTCCCCGTCCCATCGTCGCGCACCACGTTCACCGTGCACGGCAACACCTATCCCTTCGACCGGCTCCCGGAGGTCTTCGACGACCGCTGGGAGATGGGGGAGCGTGCCGAGCTCGCCTTCGAGACCGACGAGCCGCTCGCCCCGGGCGAGCACGACGTCGCCGTCTCGGTGCGGCTGCGCATCTCCTACATGCCGGTGCCCGGCGGCGGCCGTGATCGCAAACTGCTCATCCTCGCAGGGAGGAACTGACCGTGGGTCCCCTCGACGACCAGGTGGTGCGCGAGGACTCGCTCACCGCCACCCCCGATGGCCTGGATGTGGCGATCTACACGCACTGGTACCGGGCGCTGCCGCTGCCCTCGTTGGCCAAGGTCGACCTGACCGTGGACGGCGAGCGGATCGACCCCGCCTCGCTGGCCGTGACGGTGAACGGCCGGCGCTTCTGCTTCGCCGAACTGGCCGTGCGGGGCGAGGAGTACTGGTTCACCACCGACCCCGCCGTCCTGCACGTCCCGGTCGAGACCGCGCCGGGCCGCACCCACCGGGTGCAGCTGCTGCTGGGCTTGTCGATCCCCTACATCCTCACCGGCCCGGACCGGGTCCCGCTCGTGGCGCCGTCCTGGACCGACAAGACCCTCACCGCCGCGGGAGCCTGACCATGACCGACACCGCACCCGGCCTGCCGCGCCTGGGCACCACCCTGTTCAGCCTCACCCTCGAGCAGCGCAAGCCCGGCCGCGACCTCGCCTACCTGGTGAAGGAGGTCGCCGCCCGCGACCTCGGCCCCGGCCTGGAGATGGTTGCGTTCCAGAGCCTGCGCGGCTGGCCCCGGCCCACCGCCGAGCAGGTCCGCGAGGTCCGCGAGGTGATCGAGTCCTCCGGGCTGACGCCGTCCTGCCTGGCGATCAACAACGACCTCGGCCTGTACCCGGGCCGGCTGCTGACCGACGACGAGTCCTACGAGTACGTCGCCGTCCAGGTCCGCGGCGCCGCGGCGCTCGGCTTCCCGGTCACCCGCGTCGGCGTGGAGACCTCCCCAGGCACCCTGGAACGGCTGCTGCCGCTGGCCGAGGAGCTCGGCGTCAAGATCGGGGTGGAGATCCACGCCCCGCTGACCATCGACGCCCCGCCGGTCGCCGCGCTCAAGGAGACCTTCACCCGGCTGGACACCCCGTGGCTGGGCTTCATCCCGGACATGAGCGCGAGCATGCGGGCCGTACCGGAGGCGGTGCACGACGCGCACCGCGCCGCCGGCATCGCTCCCGAGCTCACCGCGCTGACCGAGGAGCTGTGGGCCTCGCCCGGCCTGACCGCGGAGAAGTTCCCCGAGCTGGAGGCCCGGGCCGCCGAGGCCGGCGCGACGCCGCCGCAGATCGGCAACCTCAAGATGCTGTTCACGATGCACGGCCGGATGGATCCGGAGCGCTGGGCCGAGTTCTTCCCGCACGTGGTGCACGTGCACGGCAAGTTCTACGGCATCGTCGACGGGGAGGATCCCTCCATCGACTGGCCCGCGGTCGCCCGCGTCCTGGTCGAGCAGCGCTACGAGGGGTTCATCTCCAGCGAGTACGAGGCGCACGCCTACAGCGACCGCTGGAACGTCTTCGACCAGATCCGGGCGCAGCACGACATGCTCAAGCGGCTGCTCGAGTCCCAGCCCGCGGTCGTGCGATGAGCCGCGTCCTGATCATCGGCAGCGGGCCCACGGGCGCCACCTACGCCCGGCTGCTGATCGAGCAGACCTCCGACGTCGACGTGCTCATGGTCGAGGCCGGCCCGGTCGTCTCCACCCCGCCCGGGATGAACGCCAAGAACATCGCCGACCCGGCCGAGCAGTACCGCGCCCGAGCGGCCTCGCAGGGCCGGGGCGAGCACACCGCGGGCGCCGCGGCGCTGCCCGGCGGTACCGCCGCCGAGGGCACGATCACCGCCCGGTTCGGCACCTACCTGATCGGCCGGCCGGCAGAAGGCTCGACCGGTCTCCCCGCCGCCGCGGTCTCCGCCAACGTCGGTGGCCAGGGGGTGCACTGGACCTGCGCGACGCCGCGGCCGGTCGCCAGCGAGCGGATCGACTTCCTCGACGACCTCGACGAGCTGCTCGACGAGGCCTCGCGGCTGCTGCACGTCACCGGCAGCGCGTTCGGCGACTCGCCGCAGGCCGGCGCGATCCTCGAGCGGGTCGGTGCGGAGTTCGCCGGCGACGGGGTCACCGTGCGTCCGCTGCCGGTGGCGGCCGACCCGCGCGCCGACGGCACGCTGCGGTGGAGCGGCACCGACGTCGTCCTCGGCCCGCTGGCCGAGGGCGCGCACGCCGACCGCTTCGAGCTGCGCCCCGAGACGCTCGCCGTCCGGCTGCTCCGCGAGGACGACCGGGTCGTCGGCGCGGTGCTCCGGGACCAGCGGACCGGGGCCGAGGAGGAGGTGCGCGCCGACGCGGTCGTCGTCGCCGCCAACGCCTTCGGCACCCCGCAGCTGCTCTGGAACTCCGGCATCCGCCCGGAGGCGCTCGGCCGGTACCTGACCGAGCACCCGCTGGTGTTCGGCATCGTCGCCGTCCGCGAGGGCGTGCTGCCGCCGCCGGACCGCGACAGCCGGCTGCAGACCGACCCGATCCGCGGTGTGGTGTCGATCGCGTTCGGCGAGGGGCACCCCTTCCACGCGCAGCTGATGTACTCCCCGGTCTGCCCGGTGCCGCTGCCCGAGGGCAGCCCGTACCGGGACAACCCGGCCGGCTACGCGATGGTCGGCTACGGGGTGCGCAAGTTCCCGCGGCCGGAGGACCGGGTGACGTTCGACGAGGGCACCCCCGACGAGAACGGCCTGCCCGGCGTGGTCATCGCCTACGACCTCACCGAGCGTGAGGAGGCCGAGATCGAGGCGGCGAAGAAGTTCCAGGCCCGGGCCGCCGGCGTGCTGGGTCAGTTCGTCGAGGACCAGCCCCGGGTGATGCCCCCGGGCACCTCTCTGCACTTCATGGGCACGTTCCGGATGGGGCCCGCCGACGACGGCACGAGCGTCTGCGACGCCGACTCGCGGGTCTGGGGCGTGCCCGGCCTCGTCCTCGCGGGCAACGGCCTGATCCCCACCGCGAACTCGTGCAACCCGACCCTCACCAGCGTCGCCCTCGCCGTGCGCGGGGCGCGGGCGCTGGCCACCGACCTCGGAGCGACCCGATGAGCAGGACCTTCCCCACCCACGTCGACGTCGCCATCGTCGGCAGCGGGCCGACCGGCGCGGCCTACGCGCGGATCCTCACCGAGCAGGCGCGCGGCGCCACGATCGCGCTGTTCGAGGCCGGTCCGGTGCTCACCGACCCGCCCGGCATGCACGTGAAGAACATCGCCGACCTCGACGAGCGGCTGGTCGCGCAGCGCCGCTCCGAGGGCGTGCGGCCGCACACCGCGACCAAGGAGGAGGCGGCCTACTCCGACCCGTCCAAGCGGGTCGTCCGGCCGGGCACCTCGCTGCTGCCCGAGGGGTTCCAGGAGCCGGGGGAGGACGGCATCCCGGCGATCGCCATGTCGACCAACGTCGGCGGGATGGGCGCGCACTGGACCTGCGCCTGCCCGCGGCCGGGCGACGCCGAGCGGATCGACTTCGTGCCCGACCTGGACGAGCTGATCGGGGAGGGCGAGCGGCTGCTCGGCGTCGACCGGCACCCGTTCGACGACGCGCCCTACGCCGACGTGGTGCGGGAGCGGCTGGCCGCGGAGTTCGACCGCGGACGGCCCGAGGAGCGGCGGGTGCAGCCCATGCCGCTCGCCGTGCACCGGCGGGACGACGGCGCGCTCGTCTGGAGCGGCGCCGACATCGTCTTCGGCGACGTCACCCGGTCGAACCCGAACTTCGCGCTGTTCGCCTCGGCGCCGGTGCGGCGGGTGCTGGTCGAGGACGGCCGCGCGGTCGGCGTCGTCGTCCGCGACCTGACCGACGGCGCCGAGCACGAGGTGCGCGCCCGGTACGTCGTCGTGGCCGCGGACGCCCTGCGCACCCCGCAGGTGCTGTTCGCCTCCGGCATCCGCCCGAAGGCGCTGGGGCGCTACCTCAACGACCAGCCGCAGATGGTGTTCGCCGTCCGGCTGACCGACGTCGCCCACACCGCCGAGGAGCAGCACGACCCCCGGGGCGACACCGCGATCACCGAGCAGAGCGGTGTGCAGTGGGTGCCCTACACCGACGCCGACCCGTTCCACGGCCAGGTCATGCAGCTCGACGCCTCGCCGATCCCGCTCGTCGGCGACGACGTCCCGGCGCCGGGCAGCATCGTGGGCCTGGGCTGGTTCTGCGGCAAGGACCTGCAGGAGAGCGACCGCGTCGAGTTCTCCGACACCGAGACCGACGACTACGGGATGCCCAAGCCGCGGATCCGCTACCGGCTGACCGAGCGCGACCACGAGACGATCGCCCGGGCGCGCGAGTCGATCCTGCGCGCGGCCCGGTCGCTGGGCGAGTTCATCGGGGACGAGCCGCTGATGCTCTCGGGTGGCGCGTCGCTGCACTACCAGGGCACCACCCGGATGGGCCCGGCGGACGACGGCACCTCGGTGTGCGGCCCGACCAGCGAGGTCTGGGGCGTCGCCGGCCTGTACGTCGCCGGCAACAACGTGATCCCGACGCCGATCGCCTGCAACCCCACGCTCACCTCGGTCGCGCTCGCCGTCGGCGGCGCCCGGGACATCGCCCGGCGCCTGGCCACCGGGTCGGACACCGCGCTCGTCGCGGCCTCGGAAAGGGAGTGACAGTGCTCGAGTTCCCGGTCATACAGGGGCAGGGCTTCCGCAACGTCGTCGAGGACGGCCGGGTGACCGGCTTCTCCTTCCGGCTGCGCAACCCCAACTACCGCGGCGGCCCGGGCAGCATGCTCGACGGCGTCGAGGTCGTCGTCGACGGCGAGCGCATCCCCGACCACGTGCCGCTGTGGACGCTGCAGGGCCGCACCTTCACCCTCGACGAGCTGCGCGCCTCGACCGACGTGCGCTGGCAGCTCGACGAGCCGGCCACGATCACCGTGCCCAAGCCCGGAGGCCTGAGCACGGGCGTGCACCACATCGAGGTGACGATCTTCCTGCGCCGCTCGTACATCCCGCCGCTGATCGCCCGGACCCGCTTCCGTGCCGAGGCCCAGCGCGTGATCGTCCCGCCGGCGCCCGAGGGCGGCATCAAGTACGGCGTCTCGACCTACAGCTACACCGGCGACGTCAACACCTCGATGACGCTCGAGGACGTCTTCGCCGAGATCGCCGACCTCGGCGCGACCGGCATCGAGATCCTCGGCGAGGGCAACATCGCGAACTACCCGTCGCCGGACCCGGCGTGGGTCGACGCCTGGCACGGCCTGGTGCAGAAGTACGGGCTGACGCCGACCAACTTCGGCTCCTGGGTGGACACCACCCGGTACAACGGCCGGGACCTGACCGCGGAGGAGGGCGCCGAGCAGCTGCAGCTGGACCTGCGGCTGGCCAAGGAGCTCGGCTTCACCTCGGTCCGGCCGAAGTTCGGCGTCATCTCCTGGGACCTCGACCCGCACCCGATCTGGCAGGAGACCGTCGAGCGCTCGCTGGACCTCGCCGCCGAGCTCGACGTCGTCATCTGCCCGGAGATCCACACGCCGACGCCGATCAAGCACCCGGTGACCCAGGGCTATGTCGAGTTCATCGAGAAGAGCGGCACCGAGCACTTCAAGCTGCTCATCGACACCGGCATCTTCAACACCGAGGTCATCGTCGACACCTCCGAGGAGGTCGACGGCGACGGCGAGGAGATCCCCCCGCACCTGCGGCCGCTCGCCGTGCCGATGTCGGACTTCGTCGAGGTGCTGCCGTACACGCACTTCATCCAGGCCAAGTTCGTGGAGATCGACGACGACCTGCACGACCTGCACGTGCCGTGGGCGCAGATCATCCCGACGCTGCTGGACAACGGCTGGTCCGGCTACCTCTCCAGCGAGTACGAGGGCCGCCGAGAGCCGGGCCGCGGCCGCGACCAGGTGCGCCGCCAGCACGCCCTGATCCGCTCGCTGGTCCAGGGGAGCTGAGCGGTGCCGGTCCACCCCGACGTCGCCGCCCGGTTCCCCTTGCTCGACGGGCTGGTCTCGATGCGCGAGGCGTACTCCACGCCCGACGGGCTGGCGCAGATCCAGCGGTACGAGACCTGGGGGTCGGAGCCGCCCGAGGTGCCCACCCGGGATGACGCCGCGCCCGGGCCGCACGGCCCGGTGCCGGTGCGCATCTACGAGCCATCCGTCGACGGCGGATCGCGGCCCTGCCTGGTGTGGGCGCACGGCGGCGGCTTCGTCGGCGGCGACCTCGACATGCGCGAGGCCGACTGGACCGCCCGGGAGGTCTGCAGCCGGGCCGGCGCGGTCGTCGTCAGCGTCGACTACCGGCTCGCCGTCGACGGCGTGCACTACCCGGTGCCGCACGACGACGTGGTCGCCGCTGTCGCCTGGACCCGGGACAACGCAGCGGCCCTCGGCATCGACCCGGTCCGGATCTCGATCGGCGGCGCGAGTGCCGGCGGCAACCTGACCGCGGGCGCCGCGCTGAGGCTGCGCGACCGGGACGGCTGGGCGCCCGCCGCGCTGCTGCTGGCCTATCCGGCGCTGCACGCGGCGGTCCCCGCGCCGTCCTCGGCACTGGTGGCGAAGCTCGCCGAGCTGCCGCCGCTGTTCCGGCCGCAGGCCGGGGCGGGCCACCCGCTCTCGGAGAACTATCTCGGCGGGCCCCTGTCGACGGCGGACGGGTACGCGTTCCCGGCGAACGCCGTCCTCGAGGGGCTCGGCCCGACGGTCGTGATCAACGCCGAGTACGACGACCTGCGCGCCTCTGGCGAGGCGTTCACCGCGGCGCTCGCCCTCGCCGGGGTCGACGTCCGCCAGGTCACCGTGCCCGGTCTGCTGCACGGCTTCCTCAACCAGCCCGCCGAGCTCGAGCCGGTCGGCCGCTGCCTCGACCTGATGGCCGGCGTGGTCGCCGAGGCCGGCCGCCACCTCGCACCAGAGACGATCGGAGTCCGTTCGTGAGCGAACCAGAGCACCGCATCAAGCGCGGCGTCAGCTGCTACTCGTTCCAGGAGGAGGTCTTCCTCCGCACGCTGTCGCTCGAGGACTGCGTCCGGGTGTGCAGCGAGCTCGGCGCCTACGGGGTGGAGATCATCCCCGAGCAGTCGCTGCCCCATTTCACCGACCTGTCCGACGAGTTCGTCGCCACCTGGTTCGGCTGGATGGAGAAGTACGGGACGACGCCGACCGCCACGAACTCCTACCTCGACACGTGGCTCCACCGCGGTCGCTGGATGAGCCTCGAGGACCAGATCGCCTCCATCCGCACCGACATCGACGTGGCTGTCCGCCTCGGCTTCCCGATCGTCAAGGCCACGGTCAACACCTCGCCGGCGGTCATGGAGGGCGCCGCGCCCTACGCCGAGGAGAAGGGCGTCCAACTGCTCATCGAGGTGCACGCGCCGTTCCACTACGAGCACCCGTGGATCCTGCAGCACCTCGAGGTGATGCACCGGACGCAGTCGCCGGCGCTGGGCCTGATGCCCGACATGATGACCTTCGTCGAGCGGTTCCCGCGGGTGGTCAGCGAGCGGGCGCTGCGCGACGGGGCGAACCCGCAGATCGTCGACTACATCGTCAAGACCTACGACGACCACGGCGACACCCACGCCCTCATGGACATCACGAACTACATGGGCGGCGGCCCGCGCGAGTTCGAGCTGGCCCGGGTGGCCGCGCACTACATCTGGACGGACCCGCGGAAGATGCTCGACCACATGCCGCTCATCCGGCACATCCAGGCGAAGTTCTACGAGATGGTCGTCGACGAGACGGGCGCGGACGTCGAGTACTCGATCCCCTACGACCGGATCATCCCGATCCTGGTCGAGGGCGGGTTCGACGGCTACCTGTCGAGCGAGTACGAGGGCAACCGGCACATCCAGGACGCCTACCCGGTCGACAGCGTCGACCAGGTCCGCCGCCAGCACGCCATGTTCCGCAGGCTCCTCGGCGATCCCGTCGAGTCGACCCTCGTTCCCGCCTGAGGAGGCCCCGGTGTTCGACCAGTACATCGTCTGCGAGGAGAACTTCCGGACCCGCGACGACGGCCGCCCCGGCGGTGTCGTCGAGGTGCGGATGCCCTATTACCGCGGCCTGCGGCTGTCGATGGTCGAGGCCGTCGACCTGACCCTCGACGGGACGCCGATCCCTGCCGAGCGGACCACGTTCACCGTGCACGGCAACACCTACACGTTCGACCGGATGCCGGGCGTCGTCGACGACCGGTGGGAGTTCGGCGAGCGGGCGGAGCTGGCGTTCGAGACCGACGAGCCGCTCCCCGCAGGGGAGCACGAGGTCACCGTCGCCGTCCGGCTGCGGTTGTCCTACATGCCGGTGCCCGGCGGCGGCCGCGGCACGAAGACGCTCACTCTCGCCGCCGTCTGACCCGCCCCCGCCCACCAGAAGGGACCCCGCGATGCCGCGCCCGATCACCCTGTTCACCGGCCAGTGGGCCGACCTGCCCTTCGAGGAGGTCGCCCGGCTGGCGTCGTCCTGGGGCTACGACGGTCTGGAGATCGCCTGCTGGGGCGACCACCTCGACCCCAACCGCGGGGCGACTGACGACGCGTACCTGGACGAGAAGCGCGCCGTGCTCGACAAGTACGGGCTGAAGGTCTACGCGATCTCCAACCACCTCAAGGGTCAGGCGGTCTGCGACGACCCGATCGACGGCCGGCACCGCGACATCCTGCCCGACGAGATCTGGGGCGACGGCGACCCCGAGGGCGTGCGGCAGCGAGCGGCCGAGGAGATGAAGAACACCGCCCGCACCGCCGCCCGGCTCGGCGTGGACACGGTGGTCGGCTTCACCGGCTCGGCGATCTGGAAGTACGTGGCGATGTTCCCGCCGGTCGGCCAGGACGTGATCGACGCCGGCTACCAGGACTTCGCCGACCGGTGGAACCCGATCCTCGACGTGTTCGACGAGGTCGGCGTCCGGTTCGCGCACGAGGTGCACCCGAGCGAGATCGCCTACGACTACTGGACGACGCAGCGCACGCTGGAGGCGATCGGCCACCGCGAGGCATTCGGGCTGAACTGGGACCCGAGCCACTTCGTGTGGCAGGACCTGGACCCGGTCGCGTTCATCCTCGACTTCGCCGACCGGATCTACCACGTGGACTGCAAGGACGCGAAGAGGCAGGTCGGCAACGGCCGCAACGGCCGGCTCGGCTCGCACCTGGCGTGGGCCGACCCGCGGCGCGGCTGGGACTTCGTCTCCACCGGCCACGGCGACGTGCCCTGGGAGGCCTGCTTCCGCGCGCTGAACTCGATCGGCTACACAGGCCCCATCTCGGTCGAGTGGGAGGACGCCGGCATGGACCGGCTCGTCGGGGCTCCCGACGCGCTGGCCTTCGTCCGCTCGAAGCTGTTCGACAAGCCGGAGGCCGCCTTCGACGCCGCCTTCAGCACCCGCAGCGAGTGAGCGCGCAGCGCCCGGTCCTGCCCGGTTTCCACCCCGACCCGTCGATCTGCCGGGTCGGCAGCACCTACTACCTGGTGACCTCGAGCTTCGAGTACGCCCCGGGCGTGCCGATCTTCCGCTCGGGCGACCTGCGGTCGTGGGAGCAGATCGGAAGCGTGCTGGACCGGCCGTCGCAGCTCGACGTCTCGACGGCCGGCCCGTCGGGCGGGATCTTCGCGCCCACGCTGCGGCACCACGACGGCCGGTTCTGGATGATCACCACGAACTGGTCCGACGACGGCGGACAGCTGATCGTGCACGCCGACGACCCGGCCGGTCCGTGGTCGGAGACGGTACGGATCCCGGTCATGGGCATCGACCCCGACCTGGCCTGGGACGACGACGGCACCTGCCTCATGACGTGGACCAGCCCGGCCGAGGACGGCGTGCCGTCCGGCATCCGGTCGGCGCCGATCGACCCGTTGACCGGCGAGATCCTCGGCGAGACGCGCTGGCTGTGGGCCGGCACCGGCGGCAAGTTCCCGGAGGGCCCGCACCTCTACCGGATCGGCGAGTGGTGGTACCTGCTCATCGCCGAGGGCGGCACCGAGCGCGGGCACGCGGTCACGATCGCTCGCAGCCGGTCGGTGTCCGGCCCGTTCGAGGGCAACCCGGCCAACCCGGTCCTCACGCACCGGGGAACGGACCTGCCGGTGCAGAACACCGGGCACGCCGACCTGGTGCAGCGTCCCGACGGCAGCTGGGCGATCGTCTACCACGGCGTCCGCGCGCGGGGGTCGAGCCCGGAGTGGCACGTGCTCGGTCGCGAGACGTTCGCCGACGAGGTGAGCTGGGACGACGGCTGGCCGGTGCTCACCGCCCACCTCGAGCCCAACGCTGCGGCCGACGTCGCCGTCCGCGAGGAGCTCGCGGGGGAATCGCTGCCGTTCTCGTGGGTGGCCGCGTCCCGGTTCCCGGCCGAGATCGCCGTCCGCGAGGACGACGGCTGGCGGATCACCGCCAAGGACGGTGACCCCGTGTTCCTGGGCCGCCGCCAGGAGCACCTGTTCGCGCGGGTGCGGGCCCGGCTCGACGTGGACGGCGTCGGCGGTCTCTCGGTCCGCATCGATCCCCGGCACGCCGTCGACCTGGAGGTCTCCGGCGGCACCGTCCGCGCGGTGTGGGGGATCGGCGACGTCCGGCACGTCCTGGGCGAACGGGCGCTCGGCGCGGACGACGTCCTCGAACTGCGGTTGGAGCCGGCACCCGGCGGCGGTTGGGACCCCCGCGGACCCGACCGGATCGCGGCCGGCGTCGCCGACGGCACCGGCTTCACCGAGCTGGGCGCGGTCGACGGCCGCTATCTGTCGACGGAGGTGGCCGGCGGCATGACCGGCCGGTTGGTCGGCGTCGTCAGCGCGAGCGGCAGCGTGCTGGTCCGGTCGTTCGAGTACGTGGGTGCCGACGACCCCGAGGTGGAGGAGCTCACCCGATGACGACGAACGGACGACCCCTGCGCGTGGCGATGATCGGCCACGGGTTCATGGGTGCGGCGCACTCCCAGGCCTGGCGGACCGCGCCGCGGTTCTTCGACCTGCCCCGGCCGGTCGAGATGGCCGTGGTCACCGGGCGCAACGAGGAGACGACGCGCGCGGCCGCCGAGAAGTACGGCTGGGCCGAGACCGACACCGACTGGCGCCGGGTGGTCGAGCGCGACGACATCGACCTGGTCGACGTCGTCGCCCCCGGCAACGCCCACGCCGAGATCGCGATCGCTGCGCTCGAGGCCGGCAAGCACGTGCTCTGCGAGAAGCCGCTGGCCAACACCGTCGCCGAGGCGGAGGCCATGGCGAAGGCAGCGGCGGCGGCCGCCGAGCGCGGCGTGCTCGCCATGGTCGGGTTCACCTACCGCCGCGTGCCGGCCGTGACGCTCGCGTCGCAGCTGGTCGCCGACGGCGCGATCGGCGAGGTGCGCCAGGCGCGCGCGGTGTACCTCCAGGACTGGCTGTCCGACGCCGACGCCCCGCTGACCTGGCGGCTGGACAAGGAGCTGGCCGGCTCCGGCGCGCTCGGCGACCTCGGCGCGCACATCGTCGACGCCGTCCAGTTCGTGACGGGGGAGACGGTCACCTCGGTCAGCGGCACGCTGCGCACCTTCGTGACCGAGCGGCCGGTGATGGAGTCCTCCGTGGGCCTGTCCGGGACGGCGTCGTCGACGCAGCGCGGCCCGGTCACCGTGGACGACGCTGCGCTCTTCACCGGCACGCTCAGCGGGGGAGGGCTGGCCACGTTCGAGGCCACCCGCGTGGCTCCCGGGCGCAAGAACGCGCTGCGCTTCGAGATCAGCGGGACGACCGGCGCGGTCGCCTTCGACCTCGAGGAGCTCAACAGCCTCCAGTACTTCCGCTTCGAGGACGGGCCCACCGCCGGGTTCCGGCGCGTGATCGTCACCGAGCCCGACCACCCGTACGCCGGTGCCTGGTGGCCGGCGGGCCACATGCTCGGCTACGAGCACGGCTTCAGCCACCAGGTCGTCGACCTGGTCACCGCGATCGACGCCGGCGTGCAGCCTCGCCCTTCCTTCGAGGAGGGCCTGCACGTGCAGCGGGTGCTCGACGCGGTCGAGCGCAGCGCTGCGGCGAACGGCTGCTGGACCTCGCTCGACCGTGCCGGCGCCTGAGGAGGCCGCCCAAGCCGTCGCACATGCGCCGGCGGCGGCTCCGTCGGGCGGGCTGCCGCAGCGACCGGGCGTCGTTCTCGGGATCGCCTGCGCCGCGCAGTTCATCTGCGTGCTGGACACGTCGGTCGTCAACGTGGCCCTGGCGCCGATGCAGGAGAGCCTGGGGCTGTCGCCCACCGGCCTGCAGTGGGTGGTGAGCAGCTACACGCTCACCTTCGCCGGCTTCCTGCTGCTCGGCGGTCGCGTCGGCGACCTGTTCGGCCGCAAGCGCGCCTTCGTCGGCGGGCTGCTGGTCTTCGCCCTGTCCAGCCTGGCCGCCGGCCTCGCCCAGGAGGGCTGGCAGGTCGTCGTGGCCCGGTTCGCCCAGGGGCTCGGCGGCGCGGTGCTGGTGCCGACGACGTTGAGCCTGGTCACCACCGGGTTCCTCGAGCCTCGGGCGAGGGCCAAGGCGCTCAGCCTGCTCACCGCGGCGGCGGCGTCGGGGAGTGCGCTCGGCGGCGTCATCGGCGGGCTGCTCACCGGCCTGCTGAGCTGGCGCTGGGTGTTCTTCGTGAACGTGCCGCTGGCCGCCGTGCTCGTGGTCGCCGCGGTCTGGGCGCTGCCCGGGCGGCCGCCCGGCCACGTCCGCGGCCGGCTCGACCTGCCCGGCTCGATCTCGGTGACCGCCGGGACCGCGGCGCTGGTCGGCGCGGTGATCCTCGGCGAGGAGCGCGGCTGGCTGGCCGGCTCGACGCTGGCGGCGCTCGCGCTCGCGGTGGCGTCGTTCGCCGTCTTCGTGGTCGTGGAGCGGCACGCGGCCGATCCCGTCGTCCCGCTCGAGGTCTTCCGCGTCCGGCCGGTCACCGTCGCCAACGGGTTGTCCTTCCTGGTGAGCGGGGCGATGCCGGCGATGTTCTTCTTCCTGGCGCTGTACCTGCAGCGGGTGCTGGGCATGAACCCCCTGCAGGCCGGCCTGGCGCTGATCCCGGGGGCCCTCGGCATCGCCCTCGGGGCGCGCGGGGCCTCCCGCTGGATCGCGCGGCTCGGGCCGCGCGCGAGCTTCGCGGCCGGCACGCTGCTGGCTGCCGGCTCGCTGCTCTGGCTGTCGGGCATCGACGTCCAGGGCCGGTACGCGGTCGACGTGCTGGTCCCGCTGACGCTGGCGATGGTCGGCTTCGGGGCCGGCGGGCTGCCGCTGACCCTGACGGCCACCTCGGGCCTCGGCCCCGAGCGGGCCGGGCTGGCCTCCGGGCTGCTGAGCACGACGCGCCAGGTGGGCAGCGCGGTCAACTTCGCGGTGCTCGTCGCGATCGCCACCGCGTGGGCGGCGGGGCACGGTGGCTCGGACACGGCGGACGGGCTGACGCAGGGCTTCGGTGTCGGGTTCCTCGTGGCGGCCGGGCTGCTCGTCGTCGCGAGCGCCCTTGCCGTCCTGCTCCCGGGTCGGCGTCAGCTCGATCAGTCCGGCTGATGCCGGCCATCCAGCGGATGTGCTTGTGCGCCGAGCACGCCCGGACTACTTTTGCACGAAACCAGCAAAATTAACGAGGGAGGGCCCGTGACCTGGACGAAGTGGTCGTACATGGACCACTGGGTGACGGAGACGCCGCAGGGGCCGCAGCCCCCGTCGTTCAACCGCGCCTACATGGACCGGTACGTCAAGCAGCTGTCGGCGCTCGGCTTCACGGGCTTCGACACCTTCTTCTTCTACCTGCACCTGCTCGCCGGGATGTACGGCTCGGTGCCCGGCTTCGAGCGCTTCCTGCAGGACAACGGCTTCGAGAAGATCACCGGGATCTTCTCGGCCTATCCCTCTGCCACGAAGTGGACGGCGCCGCACGTGCGCGAGACGCACGACCGGATCGTCGCCGACTGCACCAACACGCTGCGGATGTGCGAGGGGCTGACCGGCGTCGAGAACTTCATCGTCATGCCGACGTCGACCTACTACCAGACCGAGCCGGTCACCGACGACACGATCAAGGTCGTCGCCGACCTGTGGAACCGGGTCGGCAGGCTGACCCTCGAGCACGGCATGAAGACGACGTGCCACTTCGAGTTCTGGGGCGCGATCCGCACCCGCGAGCAGCTCGACACGTTCTTCCGCTACACCGACCCCGAGTACGTCTACTTCTTCTGCGATACCGCGCAGCACACCATCGCCGGCGTCGACCCGATCCAGATGTTCCGCGACTACCGCGACCGCTGCACCGGGTTCCACTTCAAGGACACCAAGAACGTCGACCACCACGAGGCCTACCGGACCCCGCCGGACCCCGAGCTGATGGCGCCGCAGGTGACCCGCTGGTTCTACGAGATGGGGGAGGGCGGCCTCGTCGACTTCCCCGCCCTGATGAAGGAGATCGTGCGGTCGGGCTACGACGGCTGGCTGACCGTCGAGCACGACAAGGCCGAGCTGGGCGGCGGTAGCTACGCCGAGGCGACCGCCGTCGCCAAGTGGTACATCGACAACGTCCTGGCCGAGGCCCAGGCGGAGGCCGAAGCGGAGGTGGCCGCGCGATGAAGGACTCGCTGCGCTGGTCGTACGCGCTCAACCAGTGGAACCTGCGGCTCGACGCCTTCGTCCGGCACGAGGACCAGCAGCGGGCGCTGAAGACCGTCTCCGCCTGCGGCTTCGACCACATCGAGCTCGCCTCGGGCACCGGCCGCTGGGACAACATCAGCCGGCCCGAGGTCATCCTGCTCAACCACGGCTCGCACCAGGGCTTCCTCGACTTCCTGCGCACGGCGAAGGTCCAGGGCGTCTCCAGCATGTTCTGGGACCCGCAGGCCCCCGCCGAGGAGGAGGAGGGCTACGCGTTCCGGTCGACGGCGAACCCGGCCGACTCCGACGCGATCGTGGAGTGGGCGAAGCCGTTCGTCGACTTCGTCGCCGGCGTCGGGGCCGAGCAGCTCGTCGTCCGCCCGGTCGGCTCGGCCTGGATGAGCCCGCCGCTGGGCGAGGACGGCATCAAGCTCGTCGGCGAGGTGTGGAACCGGATCGGTGAGCTGACGTCGGCCGCAGGCATCGGGCTCGCCCTGCACTACGACTGCCTCGGTGCCGTGCACACGGCCGACGAGCTGCGCGGCCTGCTGTCCGCGACCGACCCGGCGACCGTCGGGTTCGCGCTGGACACCGCCGAGCTGACCGTCGGCGGCATCGACCCGGTGGCCTTCTACCGCGAGAACGCCGAGCGGGTCACCCACGTGCACCTCAAGGACACCCGCTACGCCGACACCGGCGAGGAGTACCGGATGCCGGGTGCCGAGGCGACGATGCTCAAGGGCGGCGCCGGGCGGCGGATCGAGCGCTGGTTCTTCGAGCTCGGCACCGAGGGCGGCCTGGTCGACGTCCCGGCCTTCGTGGCCGCCCTGCGCGAGAACGACTACCCGGGCTGGGTCGTGGTCGAGAGCGACCACGGCGGCAACCCGGCCGAGCTGGCCATGCTCAACAGCTGGTACCTGCAGCGCGTCCTAGGAGTGACCAAGTGAGCGAGCGGAAGATCAAGTGGTCCTACATGGACCACTGGCGCAGCAACGGCCCGTCCGGCCCGGTCGACCAGTGGCACTCGCACAAGACAATGTCGGCGTTCCTCAAGCAGGTCAAGGCCGTCGGGTTCGACGCGATCGACACCTTCGACTTCCGCATCTGGCAGATGTACGGCGATTACGGCGGCCCGGCCAAGTACCAGGAGATGGTGCAGGACCACGGGCTCGAGCGGATCGTGAACACGTTCCACGCGGCCGACTACGACCCCCGGAACTACGCGCCGCACATCCCGGAGACGCACGAGAACATCCTCGAGGACTTCCGGGTCACGATGGGCCGCTGGTCGGAGATCGAGCTGGACAACATCATCGTGATGCCGGCGACGCTCTACTACGACATGGAGCCGATCACCGAGGACAAGCTCAAGCACACCGCCGAGCTGTGGAACAAGGTCGGTGAGATCACCGCGGGCTACGGCGTGCGGCTGACCTGCCACCACGAGTTCTTCTGCGGCATCCAGAGCGAACCCGACATCGACACCTTCTACTCGTACACCGACCCGGAGGTCGTCTCGCTGTTCGTCGACACCGCGCAGCACTGCATCGCCGGTCTCGACCCGGTGGCGCTGTACAACCGGCACGCCCACCGGGTGAGCGGCTTCCACTTCAAGGACACGCACAACCGCGCGACCGGCGACGACCACCGGCACCGGCCGGACTCCGAGATCATGGCGCCGACCACCGGCAAGTGGTTCTACGAGATGGGCACCGACCAGGGCCTGGTCGACTTCCGGGCGACGATGACGGCGGTCCGCGACAACGGCTACACGGGGTGGATCTCCGTCGAGCACGACAAGGCCAACAAGGAGGGCGGCGACTACTCCGAGAGCACCGCGATCTCCCGCTGGTACGCCAAGAACGTCCTCGAGGAGATCTACCGGTGAGCATCCGTTGGGCCTACGCCATCAACCAGTGGAAGCCGCAGTTCGACGACTTCGTCCGCCGTGAGCAGCACGAGCGGGCGCTGAAGACGATCTCCATCGCGGGCTTCGAGGGCGTCGAGCTGACCGCCGGCACCGGCCGGTGGGAGCCGCTGGGCAACCCGCAGCAGCTGGCGGCCAACTTCGGCTCGGTGGCCGGCTTCGGGGAGTTCGTGCGGTCCTGCGCCCTGCAGGCCGTCTCGAGCTGGTTCTGGGACCCGCACGAGCGGTCGATGGAGCACCTGACCGGCCCGCTGTCGGGCGACGACCTCCCGGCGCTCGTCGAGCGGGCGCGCTGGTTCGCCGGCGCGCTGGCCGAGCTAGGCGGCTCGGTGCTGGTCGTCCCGGCTGCCCCGGCCGCCGGGGACGCCGAGCTGGACGACGCCGCGCTGGACCGGCTGGGCGCCACGTGGTCCGCGGTGGGAGAGGCCGTGCGGCAGGACGGCGTCCGGCTGGCCCTGCACATCGACTTCCTCTCCGCGCTGCGCCGTCCCGGCGCCCTGGACGCCCTGCTCGACCGCACGGACGTCGGGCTCGCGCTCGACACCGGTGAGCTGACCGTGGCCGGCATCGATCCGCTGGGCGTGATCGAGCGCCACGGCGACCGGATCGCGCACGTGCAGCTCAAGGACGCCCTCGCCGTCGACACCGACGAGGAGTACCTGCAGCCGGCCGCGCACTGGACCGTGCGGGTGCGCGGGGGAGCGCGCGAGGTGCCGCGCTGGTTCGCCGAGCCGGGGGCCGACGGCGGGCTGGTCGACGTCCCGGCCGTCGTCCGGGCGCTGCTGGGCACCGGCTACGACGGCTGGATCGTCGTGGAGAGCGAGCAGAGCCCGCACCCGGCGCAGAGCTGCCTGGTCAGCGGCTACCTGCTGCAGCGCGAGCTGCAGCCGCTGGTCGAGGGATCGGTCACCGTCGTCCCCTGACGGCGTGCGAGTGAGTTCTGCGATCTCGTGGCATTCCGGCACCGGATAGCCACGAGATCGCAGAACTCACGCGTCCGTCACGTGGCAGCCACCATCGAGATGCGTCTCAGGTACCGATCCCGCGGTCCTTTCCAGCACTGATGCGAATCTCGGCGGCACTCCGGCGAACGCCGGAGGCCCGCTGCTCGGCCCGTGCCAGGGCTTGTGCGGCTGGAGCTCAGGTGTGCTGCTTGATGTGCTGCCAGGCCGGTGGCGCGTGTGCTGCGAGTAGCTCATGTCGGACGAACCGCACTCGGACGACGACGTCGCGTCCGTCAGGAGACGGCTGCTGTGACCAGCTCGGCGATCCTCTTCTCCATCTCGGGCGTCCACGCGGTCAGGGCGAACCCGACCGGCCACATCTCGCCGTCGTCGAGGCGCGCCGAGTCCTGGAACTCCAGGGTCGAGTAGCGCTGGCCGAACTTGCCCGAGTTCTTGAGCGAGAGCACGACCTTGCCGTCGGCGTTCGCGTAGGCGGGCATGCCGTACCAGGTCTTGGCCGTGAGATCGGGCGCGGCGGCGGTCACCGTCACGTGGACGCGCTCGGCCAGGGCGCGGTCCTCGGGCGTCATCTTCGCGATGCTCTCGAGGAGCGCCTCCAGCCCGTCGGCCTTCTGCGCACCCTTCTTGCCTTCCGCGCGCAGTTCGGCGGCGCGCGCCTTCATCGCGGCCCGCTCGTCGGCGCTGAATCCCTGCTCGGTCATCGTCGGATGTCCTTTCGTCCTCGGTGGTCTGGGAGAACGCTAGGACGGACCCCACGGGGAGAGCTTCTCGATTCCTGACCGCTTCGACAGGAGGCCGGCCATGCAGGCAACGCTCAACTCGCTGACCGAGGCGGAGCTGCTGATCGCGCGCAGCACCGAGCCCGAGGCGCTCGCCGAGCTCGACGAGGACGCCCTGCTCGAGCTGCACGACCGGGTGCGCCGGGCCCGCAAGAAGTACCTCGGGCAGTACCGGCGCCGGGCCGCGGCCGCGGTCGAGGACGTCGGCGGCCGCGGTAAGGCCTACGCGCAGAACCAGCGGGCCCGCGACAAGGCCGAGGTGTTCGAGGACGCGTTGGCCCGGGTGAGCACGGCGGTGGCGAAGGCCGCGCGACGGTCGGCCGCGGCGCTCAAGACCGAACGCCTGGCCGCAGCCCGCACAGCCGTGCCTGCCCCGCGCTCCGCGCCCGAGCTCGCGGCCGTCGACACCTCCGCCGACCCCCGACCGCCGCGCAAGTCCAGCGGACGGGTCAAGCGCGACGCCTCGGACATCGCCGTCGGCCGGCGCAACCAGGCCCGCCGCGACAGCCGCTGACGCGGGGTCAGGCGGCCTGGAGCTCCGCGGCCGAGGCGATGGGGGAGCCGTCCCCGAGCCAGATCCGCAGCGCGGCCGGCCGGAGCAGGTTCTCGGCGGCCAGCAGGGCGGCACCCGTCGTCCCCTCGGTGTCACCCAGCGACGCGGGGCGGATGGTCAGGTTCTGGGTCGCCAGCTCGATGCCGGCGTCGAGCACGGCCTGCCGGAACTCCTCGAAGAACAGGCCGGCGCGCAGCACACCGCCACCGAGCACGAGCGTGCCGGGGTTGGCGAAGTTGACGACACCGGCGATCGTGGTGCCGGTCACCCGTGCCGACGTCGTGACCGCCGAGCGCACGATCTCGTCACCGGCCGCCGCCGCGGCGCCGACGTCCTCGGCGGTGAGGTGTCCCTGGGTGGCGAGCCGCTCGGCGAGGAACGGGACGTCGCCGGCCCGCGCCCGCTCGGTCAGCGTGCGCACCAGCGACCAGCCGCCGGCGAGCACCTCGAGACAACCGGTCTTGCCGCACCGGCACAGCGCATCCGGGTCGTCGGTGACGCGCACGTGGCCGATGTCGCCGGCCGCTCCGCTGTCGCCGCGGTGCAGCCGCCCGTCGGTCACCAGGCCGCTGCTGATCCCGGTGGCCACCTTCACGTAGAGCAGGTCCCGGCGCTCCTGCGGCTCCCCGCGCTCCCACTCTCCGAGCGCCCGGAGGTTGACCTCGTTGTCGACCCAGACGGGGGCCTCGTAGCGGGCGGCGAACCAGGACCGGACGTCGAAGCCGGCCCAACCCGGGATCGTCGGCGGCGTGACGACCCGGCCGGTGGCGTAGTCCGTCGGGCTCGGCAGCCCCACCCCGATGGCCCAGACCGGCGCCGGGCTCCCGAGCTTCTTGACCAGCCGGCGGAAGGACGCGTGGACGGCGGCCAGCACCTCCTCCGGCCCGTCCTGCACGTCGATGCGGCGGAACTCGCGGGCGAGGTCACGGCCCTCGAGGTCGGTGACGGCGGCGTGCAGCGACACCTCGCCGAGGGATGCCGCCAGGATCACCCCGGCCTCGGTGCGGAACCGGATGCTGCGCGACGGCCGGCCGCGCCGCTGCCCGGACGGCGCCGCCTCGACCTCGGCCAGCACGCCGAGCTCGACGCCCTCGCGCACCCGGTCGTTGACGACGGTGCGGCCCAGGCCGGTGATCGCCTCCAGCTCGGGGCGGGTGCTCGCGGTGCCCGCGCGGACGAGATCGACGATCTGCGCGAGCACGAGGATGTCCCGCGCGGACGGCGACGGCTGCACGATCGCTCCTCCATTGACTTATGCACGTTTCCTACATAATGATGCTTGCGGCGGACGACGCCAACCCTCATCCTCCCGAAGGGGGCCCCGTGCCCGGCATCGGACAGCGTCAGCTCGGCGGCGACGACAGGCTGCGCGCCCTCATCGTCACCGGTCACACCGACATCCACCACGACTGGCGGACGATGTCGCCGATGCTCGCGCTGCTCCTGCGCGACACGGGACGGTTCGACGTCCGCATCACCGAGGAGTTCCGCGGCGCCGGGCCCGAGACGCTGGAGCCCTACGACCTCGTCGTCCTCAACTACTTCGGCCGGTTCGAGCCGTGGGGGCACGCGCCCGAGCAGCGCTGGGGCACCCGCGCCGAGCAGGCGCTGTACGACTTCGTCGCCGCCGGCGGGGGAGTCGTCGTCTACCACGCGTCGCTGCAGATGGGCGCCGGCTGGGACGACGACTTCGAGCGCATGGCCGGCGGCGTGCTGCGCGAGCACTGCAGCCGCCGCGCGCCGATCCCCGACTTCCGGCTGCACGTGGTCGCCGACCACCCGATCACCGCCGGCATGCCCGAGTTCGTCCCGCACTACGACGACGACCTGTACGTGAACCTGCAGTGGGCGCCCGACGCCGACGTCGAGGTGCTGGTGCGCGGCTGGGACAACCCGCTGCGCTACACCCAGGTGCCCGATCAGTGGGACGCGCTGCCCGGGATGGGGGAGGAGCACCCCCTGGTCTGGACGAACCGCTACGGCGAGGGCCGGGTGTTCGCCACCGGGATCGGGCACGGCCCGGAGGCCGTCTCCCACTCCTCCTTCCAGGGTCTGTTCACCCGCGGCGCCGAGTGGGCGGCCACGGGCAAGGTCACCCTCGAGCTGCCCGAGGGGTTCGGCGAGCCCGCGCCCGAGGGCGACTGGTGGCCGACCACGTTGGAACCGATGGTCCGTTCGATGTACGAGCAGAGGAAGCAGGGAGAAACCGAGTGACGACGACGGAGACGAGTCTCGAGCAGCGGATCGACGCGCTGGAAGGGCGCCTGGCGGCCGCCGAGCTGGCCGCCACCCGCGCGCAGGACCGTGGCGACGTGGAGAACGTGTTCTCCCGCTACATGCACTACCACAACGCGTTCGAGGACGAGCGGATCATCGACGAGCTGTGGGTGGCCAAGGGCACCGAGGGCGTGCGCGCCCAGTACAACGACACCGGCGTCTACACCGACTGGGAGGCCGTCATGGCCTACCACCGGGGCCGGCCGCACCCGATCGGCAAGCTGATCCTGCACTACACGACGACGCCGGTGATCGAGGTCTCCGCCGACGGCACCACCGCCAAGGGGCTGTGGTTGATGGCCGGCATCGAGTCGGGCATCACCGACCCGGCCGAGGCCGAGAACATCCCGTCGATCTTCTTCGCGCCGCGCGAGGTCGACGGCCGCAAGGTCTGGGCGCACTGGGTGTGGTGCAAGTACGGCCTGGACTTCGTCAAGCAGGACGGGCAGTGGCGGATCCTGACCTTCCGCTGCTTCGAGGTCGCGCGGGCGCCGTTCGACGAGGACTGGATCTCCTTCGCCGCGCACGAGCGGGCCACGTACGAGAAGACGCTGGCCTACTTCGGGGAGGACGGGAAGCCGGTCTTCCTGCCGCCGGTGGACGGCCCCGGCGTCACGCCGCACCAGCCGTACGCGATCGACACCGCGCAGCAGCTGTTCCCCGAGCCCCCGCAGCCCTACAGCGAGTTCGAGGACACGTTCGCCTGACCCGCTGACCGCGAGCGCATCGCCCGCTCTTCTCCCGCATCACCGGCGCTCCGGCCCGGGCGATGCGTGAGAAGAGCGGGCTTTCGCGCTTTATCGCGATAAAGCGCGGCGTCAGCGGGGGGTGGCGGTCGGCGGCGGTCGACGTCAGGCGAGGACGACGTCGCGTCGCACCTGGACCCGGTTGCCGACGTACCGCTGCGGCGCGATCTGCATGTAGAGCAGCCGCAGCGTGAGGACGACCTCGACAGCGATCTGCTGGCCCGCCTCGGGCACCCGGTCGAGGGAGATCACGACGTCGGGGCGGTCGGCGAGGAACCAGAGGGTGTCCCACTGCTCGGGGAGCTCCTCGATGCGGTAGCTGCGGCCCTGGAGCTCGAACCGGAGCTGCTCGCGCGGGATCTCGACGCCGTCGACGGTCGCCGTCACGTCGTCCACCGCCGAGAGCCACAGGCTGCGGTACCAGGGCAGCTGGACGGACACGCTCAGGCCGTCGGGGTGCCGGTGGACGTCGGTCTCGCGGAACAGCGAGTTGTGCGTGGCCATGGGGCTCCTCAGCTGGTCGGGGTCGCGGTGACGGCCGATTCGATCGCTCGGCGCATCAGGCGGTGCTGGGCTGCCACGAGGGCGACCGGATCGGCCTCCCCCAGGTCGGCGAAGGCGTGCCCCTCCCACTCGCTGGACAGGTAGCCGGTGTAGCCCCCCTCGACGAACTGCCGGACGATCCGCGGCAGGTCCATCGCCGGCTCGTCGCCGTTCTCGTCGATGTCGAAGAACTTGGCGTGCACGTGGAAGGTGCGCGGCATGATGTCGAGCCACTCTTCCGGCGGCACCAGCCCGTGCATGTTGAACGCGAGCCGGGTGAAGGGGCCCAGCCGTGCCGGGTCGAAGTCGTGCGCGCGCAGGTGGTCCTCGAACTCGTCGTTGCGCTCGTGCATCGGGACCGGCTTGCGCCAGATCTCCTGCATGACGGCGAAGTGCTCCTCGGGCAGGCCCATCTGGGTCAGCGTGCGGAACAGAGTCGGCGACAGGCTGTGCATCGTGGAGCTGAAGTCGGCGGTGAAGCCGAGCCGGTCGGACCCCAGCTCCTCGTACATCTCGCGGATGGCGAGGATCTTCGGGTCGTTCGGGCCCGCGGGGGCGTGCAGCTCGTAGCCGAGACGCTGGTCGTACCGCTCGGCCAGCGGGAGCAGGCGGCGCAGCAGCTCCTTGCCCGCCGAGCGGATGACCACCCGGTGGAACCCGAGCCGGTGCGCGGTGCGCAGCTGCACGGCGAGGAATTCGTACTCCTCGTCCGGCGTCATGTCGCGGTCCTTGCGCCGCCCCATGTCGAGGTTCGTGCCGCAGGCGCTGGGCTCGAGCCCGAGCCGGTCGAGCGCGCCGTGCCACCAGCGGACGAACTCCTCGTCGACGTCCGGGTAGGTCCGCAGCATCTGCGCGATGTTGAACTCGACGCCCGGACCGAGTCCCTGCTCGGCGACCGTCTCCAGCAGGCTGTCGAAGGTGTACTGCCCGGCGGCCCACTCGGAGGTCAGCGAGTAGAGGGTCAGGCCGAGTTCGATCCCGGTGCCGGCGATGCCGGCCGTCTCGTCGGTCCCGTGCATGGTTCTTCCTCTCAGCGGGGGCGGCGGTCGAACCGGGACGGATCGCCGGCGTAGTAGGGCCACACCCGCCAGCGCGCCTCGCCGGTGCGCTCGGGCGGCCCGAGGGTGACCGTGCCGGTGGCGGCCCACTCGACGCCGCGGCACAGCAGGGTCATGAACGGGATCTTCCGGAAGGTGTCCCAGTCGTGGCCGATCGTGAGGGTGACGCACCGGCCCGCGCCCCACTCGTTGGCCCAGGCGAGGGGCTGGTCGGTGTTCATGCCGGGCAGCCCCTCGAGGCCCTCCGGCGGGATCTCGACCGGGGTGTGCGCCAGCGGCCAGCCGGCCCGCTGGTAGGTCTCGACGTCGTCGAAGACGGTCAGCAGCACCTGCGCGCCCGGGTCGAGTGCGGCGCCGGTGAGCAGGTCGTCGTTGACGACGTTCCACTCGGGGACGACGCCGTCGCTGATCGGGTGCCCGGCCCGGGTCCGGACGGTCACCTCGGCCTGTGGGCGCGGCCGCAGACCGAGGGTCCGGCTCATGGTCGCCCCGCGCATCCGGTCGAACTCGTCGGGCCAGCCCCACTCGGGCTCCTGGACGGCGGACCCGTGGAACCACAGCATCCCGCGGCCCTTGTCCCGGACGAACCGGAACAGGGCCGCGTTCGTGGTGTCACCGAAGCCCTCGGCGACCGAGACGTAGTCGTCGCGGCCCTCGTACATGACCAGGACGACGTCGAACCGGTCGAGCAACTCGTCGCCGACGCCGCGGAACTCCTCCAGGACGCGCACCCGGAACCGGCCGGTCGCCTCGAGCAACGTCGTCAGCAGCGTCGTGTGGTGCCGGAAGCTGCGGAACTCGTTGTCGTGCTCGACGGTGACCCGGCCGGTCGCCAGGAGGACGTCGATCTTGTCGCTCACGCCTCGGCGGCGATGGCCTTGATGCGCTGCACCGACTGCTCGGACGGCACGGTCGGGAAGTACTCGAGACCGATCGGGCCGTCGTAGCCCGAGGCGCGCAGCGTCGCCAGCTGGGCGGTCCAGTCGACCGAGCCGCTGCCCGGCTCCCCACGGCCGGGGGCGTCGGCCAGCTGGACGTACTTCACGGTGCCGGCCGCGTTCGCCAGCTCGGTCGCCGGGTCCTCGCCCTGGGCGATCGAGTGGTAGAAGTCGTAGAGGATGCCGAACGAGTCGTCGCCTATGGCACGGGCGACGGCGACGGCGTCCTCGGTGCGGTCGGTGAGCGCGCCCGGGTGGTCGACGCGCGAGTTGACCGGCTCGAGCACGAACTCGACGCCCGAGCCGCGGTGCCGCTCGACCGCCTCGCCGAACATGTCGATGATCACCTGGTGGTTGCGCTGCCGGTTCATCCCCGGGAAGCCGAGGCCGGAGGCGAGCACCACCCGGGGGCAGCCGAGCTGGTGGGCGTGCGTCACGGCGGTGTCGAGGCCCTCGTGGAAGGGGGCCAGGTCGGTGCCGGGGTAGGTGTAACCCATGCGCGGGCCCGCGAGCAGCGAGGTCAGCTGGACGCCGGTGTCGGCGAGCGCCTTGCCCAGCGCGTCGAGGTCCTTGTCGGTCGAGAACCACATCTCGACGGCGTCGAAGCCGGCCGCGGCGGCAGCGCGCACGCGCTCGTCGGGCTCGCCGGCTTCCTTGAACAAGAGCTCGATGTTGGGGGAGAGCTGGTACACGGGAACCCGGCCTTCGCGTCGACGTTCGGTGGCCCCGACAGCCTGTCACACATTACGTCGGAAACCAACGAAATCCTTCTCGTTCCGATAGGCTGGGCGGACGACGTCGGGGTCGCTCCTGCGAGGACGTACCCGTCGGTCCGGCGAGCCGCCGCGACCGCGCACCGGGCCGCGTCGAGATCCCTCCCCAGGATTCCCGTGTCCTCGTCCTCGCGCCCCCACCTCCGCCTGCTGTTCGTGTCGCTGGTGGTGGTCACCCTGCTCTCCGCCATGGACGCGACCATCGTCGCGACCGCGCTGCCCTCGATCGTGGCCGACCTGGGCGGCGAGCGGCAGATCGGCTGGGTGTTCGCCGCCTACACGCTCGCCATGACCGTCTCCATGCCGGTGTTCGGCCGGCTCGGCGACCTGCGCGGTCGCCGCACCCTCTACCTCGCGTCGATCGCGGCGTTCGTGCTGGCGTCGGTGCTGTGCGGCTTCGCCCTCGACCTCGGCCAGCTGATCGCGCTGCGCTTCGTGCAGGGCGTCGCGGGCGGCGGCCTGCTCGTGCTCGGCCAGGCCGTGGTCGCCGACGCCGTCCCGGCTCGCGAGCGGCCGCGGTTCCTCGCCCCGATCGCGTCGGTCTTCGCCATCGCCAGCGTCGTGTCGCCGCTGCTCGGCGGCGGGCTGACCGACACCGTCGGCTGGCGCTGGATCTTCTGGGTGAACGCGCCGATCGGCGCCTTCGCGCTGGCCCTGGCCGTCGTCTCGGTGCCCCGCCGGACCCCGGAGCGCACCGGCGAGCGCCTCGACGTCCCCGGTGCCGCCCTGCTGACGGTCTGGGTCACGGCCACGGTCCTCGTCGGGGCGTGGGGCGGGACCACGTTCCCGTGGACGTCGCCGGCGATCCTGGCCACCGCGGCGGTCGCGGTCGTCGTCTTCGCGCTGTTCGTGCGGCGCTCCCGCCGGCACCGCCACCCGATCGTGCCGCTGTCGATGTTCGGCAGCCGGACCGTCGTCGTCTGCAGCGCGCTCGGCATCGTGGTCGGGTTCGCCGTCTTCGGGATGGTGGGGTACCTGCCCGGCCTCATGCAGGCGGCCTACGGCCTGCCGGCCACCGTCGCCGGGACGGTGATCCTGCCGCTCGTCCTCGGCCTGCTGGCGGCCGGCCTGTGGTCGGGACGGCGGACGGCGCGCACCGGCACCTACCGCTGGTACCCCGTCGCCGGCTGCGCGGTCGCGGCCGCGGGCATGACCGGCCTGGCGCTCCTGCGCCCGTCGACCCCGCCGGTGCTGGTCGGCGTGTACGCCGGTCTGGTGGGGCTCGGGGTGGGCGCGTTCAACCAGGTCACCACGGTGGCGGTCCAGGACGTCGTCCCGTCGCGGATGGTCGGGACGGCGACCTCGGCCGTGGCGCTGATCCGGGAGCTCGGCGTCACCGTGGGTGCCGCGGCGCTGGGCGGCCTGCTGTCGGGCCGCCTGCTGGCCGGTCTCGGCCCGCGCGCGTCGCTCGCCCGCCTCTCGCCCGACCAGCTCCGGGCGCTGCCGGCCGGAACGCGGCACGCCTACGCCGCCGCCTACCTCTCCGCCTTCACCCCGCTCATGGCCGGTCTCGCGGTGCTCTTCGTCGCGGGCCTGGCCGTGGCCTGCTTCCTGCCCGACCGGCGCCTCGGCGCGGGCGTCCACGACGAGGATGGTGTGCTGACCGCGTGAACACCGAGCAGCTCTGGAACGGGTTCCGCTCGCCGCCCGACGAGGCCCGGCCGCGGGCCTGGTGGCACTGGATGGACGGCAACGTCGACCCGGCGGGGATCCGCCTGGACCTCGAGTGGCTGCACCGCGTCGGCGTGCGCGGTGTGCAGATGTTCAGCGGCGGCATGGGCACGCCGCTCGTCGTCCCCGAGTACGTGCACCAGGGCTCGCCCGCCTGGCGGGACGCCGTGCGGCTCGCCGCCGACTTGACGCGCCGGCTGGGGCTGGAATTCGCCGTCGCCACCTCGGCCGGCTGGAGCGCCGCCGGCGGCCCCTGGGTCGCACCGCGCGACGCCATGAAGAAGGTCGTCTGGTCGGCGACGGCGGTCGACGGCGGCCGGGCGGTGGAGCAACGCCTGGCGCCGCTGCCCGACGTCGCGGGGCCGTACCAGGACTGCCCGCGGTGGGGTGCCGACCCCGGCGAGCACCGGTACGCCCAGGACTGGCTCGTGGTGGCCGTGCCGGCGGAGCAGGTCCCGGCACCCCTGCGGCCGCGCTCGGTCACCACCTGCACCCCGGCCGGCGACTGGGGCTGCCTGCTCGACGGCGGGTTCGCCGAGACGCTGTCGCTGCCGCGGGATCCCGACGGGCCGTCGACGGCGTGGGTCGAGCAGCTCTTCGACGAGCCGGTGGAGGTCGGCGCGGTCACGGTCGGGCTGCCGGGGCCGAGCGGCTTCGCCGCCGCACCGCCGGCCTCGGCGGTGCTCGAGGCCAGCGACGACGGCGTCGAGTACCGGTTCGTGGCGAACGTCGACCCGGCCGGCTCGCTCTACCGGGCCGTCCCGGTGCGGACGGTGGCCTTCCCGCCGGTGACCGCGCGCCGGTTCCGGCTGGTGCTGACCGGCGAGAGCGCCGCGACCGCGCTGCCCCGGGTCGCCGAGGGGGTGCAGCTGCCGCCGATCCTGCGCCGGGTCTCGGAGTTCCTCGTGTCCGAGTTCGCGCTGTTCGATGGTGGACGCGTGCACCAGGCCGAGGTCAAGGCCGGCTTCGCCGCCGCCACCGACTACTACGCGCTCGACACCGACCCGGCCGCGGGGACCCGCGCGCTCGACCCGGCCCGGGTCGTCGACGTCACCCGGTTCGTCGGTGCGGACGGCGTGCTGCGCTGGGACGCCCCGGACGGGACCTGGTCCGTCCTCCGGTTCGGCGCGTCGCCGACCGGCCAGACCAACGCGCCCGCCCCGCCCGACGCGACCGGCCTCGAGGTCGACAAGCTCGACGCGGCGAAGGTCCGCGAGTACCTGTCCACCTACCTGGAGCTGTTCGAGGGCGTGGCGCTCGACGCCCTGCTCAGCGACAGCATCGAGGCCGGGCCGCAGAACCACACCGACCGGTTGCGCGAGCGGTTCGCCGACCTGCGCGGCTACGACCTCGCGCCGTGGCTGCCGGCCCTGGCGGGACTGGTGGTCGGGGACGCCCGGCGCACCGATGCGTTCCTGTGGGACTTCCGGCAGACGATCGCCGACCTGCTCGCCGGCGAGTACTACGGCACGCTCGCGCAGGAGGCGCACGACCGCGGGCTCGTCTACTACGCCGAGGCCCTGGAGGACCGCCGTCCGCAGCTCGGCAACGACCTGGCCATGCGCAGCCACGCCGACGTGCCCATGGGCGCGATGTGGCTGTTCGACCCCGGCACCGGCGAGCCGGCGTCCACCTACCTCGCCGACCTGAAGGGCGCCTCGTCGGTCGCGCACGTGCACGGCAAGCGGTTCACCGGCGCCGAGTCGATGACCGCCTTCCAGCGCCCGTGGAGCTACACCCCGAAACGGCTCAAGCACATCGCCGACCTCGAGCTCGCGCTCGGCGTGACCCGGTTCTGCATCCACACCTCGCCGCACCAGCCCACGCAGGTGCCGCCGCCCGGCATCGGGCTGGCGCCCTTCCTCGGCCAGACGTTCATCCGCACCGAGCCCTGGGCCGAGCTGGCCGGGCCGTGGATCGACTACCTCGCCCGTTGCTCGTGGCTGCTCAACCAGGGCGTGCCCGCGGTCGACGTCGCCGTGTTCATCGGCGAGGAAGGGCCGGTGACCGGCCTGTTCGGCGACGAGCCGGACCGCAGCGTCCCGGCCGGGTTCGACTTCGACTACGTCGACCTCGACGGGCTCGAGCGGCGGTTCACGGTGGTCGACGGCGCGCTCGCCGCGGGGGAGACGCGCTACAGGTTGCTCTACCTCGGCGGCAGCAGCGCGCGGATGACCGTGCGGGCGCTGCGGTGCCTCGCCGCCCTGGTCGCCGACGGCGCGACCGTCGTGGGCCGGCGTCCGGCCGGGTCGCCCTCGCTGGCGGACGACGAGGCCGAGCACGCCCGCCTCTGCGACGAGATCTGGTCCGCCGACGCCGTCCTGGACACCGATGACCTCGGCGCCGCCCTCGACCGGTCGGGGCTGCGGCCGTCGCTGGTCGTCGAGGGCGCCGACCTGCTCCGGATCGGCCGGCGGATCGACGGCGCCGAGCTCGTGTTCCTCGCCAACCCCTCGCCGGAGCCCGTGACCGTGAAGGTGGCGACGACGTGGGCCGAGAGCCCGGTCGTCTGGGACCCGGTCACCCTCCGGCGCGAGGCCCTCGACGGCGACCGGCTGGAGCTGCCGGCCCTCGGCTCGGTCTTCCTGCTCCCCGGGGGAACGGTCGACGAGCCCCGTGCCGCGGACGACGAGCTGGCCCTGGACGGCGGCTGGTCGCTGTCCCTGCCCGGTCGGCCCGCGGTGGACCTGCCCGGCGGCCCGCGCCCGTGGACCGAGCTCGGACCGGAGGCAGCGGGGTTCGCGGGTGTAGGCACTTATGCGACCGAGGTGGAGCTGGCCCACGCCGGAGTCGCGGTGCTGCGTCTCGGCGACGTCGGCGACCTCGCCCGCGTCCGCGTCAACGGCACCGACTGCGGCGTCGTCTGGACCGAACCGTGGCAGCTCGACGTGACCGCCGCGCTGCGACCCGGCCCCAACAGGATCGAGGTCGAGGTCGCCAACGCCTGGATGAACCGGCTGATCGCCGAGGCGGACGCCCCCACCGGCGAGATCTTCGCGCCGGTGGCCGCGGTGTACGCCCCGGACGCCCCGATGCAGGAGTGCGGCCTGCGCGGCCCCGTCGTCCTCCGGTTCGGCTAAGCCGCCCGGTCCACGCGTTCGGCAGCCCGGACGGCGACCTGCCGCAGCCACCGGTGCGCCGGGTCGCGCTCGTGCATCGGATGCCACCAGAGCGCCTCGACCAGCATGCCGAGCTCGAACGGGATCTCGGCCACCGCGACGGCGCTCTGCGACGACGCGAGACGGGCGACCCGCTCCGGCATCAGGCCGATCCGGTCGGTGCCCCTGACCAGGTGCGGGATGGCGAGGAAGTCCTCGGTGGAGATCTCCGCGCGCGGCTCGACGCCGGACGCCTGCAACCGGTGCAGCGCGGACAGCGCCGGCATCCGGGGGTGGTAGGGGAGCACCCACGGGCGCGCGGCGAGGTCGGCGGGATCGAGCCGCCGTGAACCGTCGGCGGAGACCACGCACACCCAGTGGTCGCGGTACAGGTCGAGGCTCGGGACGTCGGAGAGGATCCCCTGCGGGAGCACCAGCGCGTCGACGGTGCGCAGCTCCTCGTGCGCCTGCACCACCATCCGCGCCGTGCTGTGCACGAACCGCAGGCGCACGCCCGGGGCCTCCGCCTGCACCAGGTCCGCCAGTTCCCGCCCGAAGATCGGCAGCTGGGCATCGGACACCACGATCGCGAACTCGTGGTCGGCATCCCCGGGCTCGAAGTCGGGGCGGGTGTCGAACACGCGGTCGGTCCACGCCAGGGCCTGGCCGGTCGACTCGAGGAGGCGCTCGGCGAGCGGGGTGAGCGTGTAGCTGTTCCCGATCCGCGACAGCAGCTCGTCCCCGTAGTGCCGCCGCAGCCGGGCCAGCGCCGTGCTCAGCGTCGGCTGGCTCAACCCGAGCCGGACGGCGGCCCGGCTCACGCTCCGCTCCTGCAACAGGGCGTCCAGCGAGATCAGCAGGTTCAGATCCAGCCCCACGCGACCGCCCTCCGGTTATTGGCAATGCCGATGGGCAGGATAGGCAATCTCAGCTTCCCGAATAGTGGGCCGAGCCACAGAGTGGCGGCCATGTCGTTCCACGTCCTGATCGCCGGAGGCGGCATCGGCGGGCTCTGCCTCGCCCAGGGGCTGCGCACGGCGGGCATCAGCTGTGCCGTGTACGAGGCGGGCACCGGCATCGGCCGCGCCGGCTACCGGCTGCACATGAACGCCCTCGGCGGGCGGGCCCTCCAGCAGTGCCTGCCCGAGAACCTCTTCGAGCTGTACCTGCAGACCTCGCGGCGCACCCCGCGCCGGGAGATGTACGTGCGGCTCGACCGGTACGGCCGCGAGCTCGGCGCCCGCCCGCACATCGGGCCGCCCAACGACCCGGTCCGCCCGCACACCGCGGTCAACCGGCGCACCCTGCGGCAGATCCTGGCGGTCGGTCTCGACGACGTCCTGCACTTCGGCCACCCCGTGGCCGGCTTCGACGACGACGACGACGGTGTGCGGCTGCTCTTCGAGGACGGGTCCTCGGTGACCGGCGACGTCCTCGTCGCGGCCGACGGCATCCACTCCGCGATCCGCGAGCAGCTGCTGCCCGCGGTGCGCATCATGGACCCCGGCATGCGCGGCATGTGGTCGACGGCGCCGCTGACCGAGGAGCTCGCCGCGGTCCTGCCCGAGGGCGTCTTCGACGGGTTCTCCACCGTCGACAACCTGGACGGGACGATGTTCGCCGTCGGGGTGTACGACCCGCGCCGGCCGATCGCCGAGGCGGTGGCAGAGCTCGCACCCGGTGCGGCCGTCGACGACGTCGCCCCCTACGTCATGGTCACCCACGGCAACGGCATCGCGATGCCCAACCGGGTCGCCCTCCCCGACTTCGACGGCACTCCGCTCGAGGAGCTGCACGCGCTGATGCGCCGCCACATCGAGGGGGCGCACCCCGGGCTCGTGGAGCTGGTCGACCGCATCGACCTGTCCACGTTGTCCCCGCTGGCCGTCCGGTACCTGGAGCCCGCCGACCCCTGGCCGACCAGCCGGGTCACGCTCCTCGGCGACGCCATCCACGCGATGCCGCCCAGCTTCGGGGCCGGCGCCAACTCCGCCCTGCGGGACGCCGGCGAGCTGACCCGGGCGCTCACCGACGTCGCGAGCGGTCGCCGTCCGCTGCTGGAGGCGCTCGCCCAGTACGAGGCCGAGATGCGCGCGGAGATCTTCCCGATCCTGCGCGCCTCCGCCGACCCCGGTGCCGTCCAGTCCGACGACATGCCCGACCTGTCCCCGTCCGGCCGCTGACGCACCCATCCAGGAGAGAGCCGTGCCCACCGCAGAAGACGTCGAGTTCCTGATCTCGGGGGATGCCCTGAGGGGCAAGCTGTTCCGCCCCGACGACGCCCCCCAACCGCCGCCCGTGGTGATCCTGCAGGGCGGCCTCGGTGGGCCCGCCGAGTCCAACTGGGAGATGGCCGCGGCCTTCGCCGACGCCGGCCTCGCCGTCCTCTCCTACGACCACCGGGGCACCGGCTACAGCGACGGGCAGCCGCGCCAGCAGTTCGACCCGTGGCAGCAGTGCCGAGACCTGCGCGACGTGATCACCCACCTGACCCTGCGCGAGGACGTCGACGCCGGTCGCCTGGGCCTCTGGGGCGTCAGCATCGGGGGCGCCAACTCGATGTTCGTCGCCGCGACCGACCGCCGGGTCGGCGCGGTGGTCAGCATCATCCCGCCGGTGAGCGGGTGGAGCGCCCGCGCGCTGCAGCCGCCCGAGACCCTCGCCGAGCTCGAGGCGCTCATCCCGCTCGACCGCCAGGCACGGCTGCGCGGGGAACCGGCCGCCACGATCCGGCTGCACGGCGAGCCCGAGCCGGGCCGGCCGGTGATGTTCAGCGACCACGAGGGCCTGGAGTTCGTCACGAAGCGGATCCACCACCTGCCGAGCTTCCGCAACGAGATCACCGTCTCGACCCTGGACCACCTCTTCGAGATGGAGGTCCGGGCCTACGCCGAGCGCATCACCGCGCCGCTGCTCATGGTGCTGGCCTCCGAGGACACGGTGGCGCCGGTGGGGGAGGCCCGCGAGATGTTCGCGCGGGTGCCGGAGCCGAAGGAGCTGGTCGAGTACGACGGCCAGCACTACGAGATCCTGTCGAACCACTTCCCGGAGATCATCGCGCGCTCGGCCGGCTGGCTCGGCTCGATCCTGTGAACGCGAGGACCGTGCTGGTCCTCGCCCTGCTCGCGGCGATCTCACCGCTGGCCACCGGGATGTACCTGGCCGCCTTCCCCGCGATGGCCGACGACCTGTCGACCGACGCGGCGTCGGTGCAGCTGACGATGACCACCTTCCTGGCCGGTCTGGCCGCCGGGCAGCTCGTCCTGGGCCCGATCTCCGACCGGATCGGACGGCGGACCCCGCTCCTCGCCGGCACGGCCACGTGCGTGCTCGCATCCGCGCTGTGCGCCGTCGCACCGACCATCGGCGTGCTGATCGCCGCCCGGTTCGTGCAGGGCTTCGCCGGCGCGGCCGGCATCGTGCTGGGCCGGGCGATCGTCGCCGACCGGGTCCGCGGATCCGCCGCGGCGCGGACCTTCTCCGTGCTGATGACCCTGGGCGCGCTCGCCCCGGTGGTGGCGCCGCTGCTCGGCGGGGCACTGCTCGGCCCGGTCGGCTGGCGCGGGGTCTTCGCCGTGCTCACCGGTCTCACGGTCCTGATGCTGCTGGGGGCGTTCTTCCTGCTGCCGGAGAGCCTGCCGTGGGCGCGGCGGGCGGGACGGCGCGCGGACGGCACGGCGCGCGCGGTGCTCACCGACCGCGACTACCTCGGGCACGCCGTCGCCTTCGTGTTCTCCTACGGAACCCTGCTGGCCTACGTCTCGGCGTCGCCCTTCGTCCTGCAGGTCGTGTTCGGGCTCTCGCCGGGCTGGTACTCCGTCGTGTTCGCCGCCAACGCCTGCGGACTCACGGTCGCCAGCCTGGCCAACGCGCGCCTCGTCGGCCGGTTCGGCGCGCGGCGGTTGCTCGGCATCGGGCTCGGCTGGCAGCTCGGTACGGCCGTGGTCCTGCTGGTCCTGACCCTCACGGGCGCGCCGGCTCTCCCGGCGGTGCTCGTGCTGCTGTGGTCGTCGGTGACGGCTCTCGGCCTGATCATGGGCAATGCCACCTCGCTCGCCCTCGCCCGGGTACCGGCCGGCGCCGGCACCGGGTCGGCGGTCCTCGGCGCCGCACAGTTCGGGCTCGCGGCGGCGGTCGCTCCGCTGGTGGGTCTGGGCGGCGACGACACGGCGGTGCCGATGGCCATCGCGATGGTGGTCACGGCCACCGTCGCCGCGGCCGCCGGGTGGCGTGCCCGACGCCGCGCTCCATCTCCCTCGACGCCGGTCCCACTCCTGAAAGGTCCTGACCCATGCTCGAGTACGGCCTGATCCAGACCCGCGGCTTCACCAATGTCATCGAGAACGGACGCGTCACCGGCTTCTCCGTCCTGCTGCGGATGCCGAACTACCGCGGCGCCTGGGGCAGCCTGATCGACGGCGCCGACGTCACCGTCGACGGGAAGGCATTCCCGCGCGAGTCGGTCCGCTGGACCCTCGGGGGGCGCACGTTCACCCTCGACGAGCTCCAGGCCTCGACCGGCGTCCACTGGGACCTCGATGCACCGGCCGTCGTCACGGTGCCGCTGGACGGTGGTCTCTCCGCGGGCGTGCACGAGGTAGCGGTGACCGTCCTGCTGCGCTCGCCGTACATCCCCGCCTTCGCCCTCCCCCTGAGGTTCGAGGACCGGCGGACGTGCACGATCGTGCCCACCGGGATCGGGGACGACGCCGGCTTCCGATACGGCGTGTCCGTCTACAGCCTCACGGGCGACATCAACACCGTGATGACGCTGGAGGACGCGATGGCCGACATCGCCGACCTGGGCGGCAGCGGCGTCGAGCTGCTCACCCAGGGCATCCCCGGCTACCCGGAGCCTTCAGCCGCGTGGATCGACGAGTGGCACCGACTGTGCGAGACCTACCGGCTGGTCCCCACCAACATCTCCTCCTGGGTCGACAACCAGATGTGGCGCGACCGCGACCTCACGGTCGAGGAGGCGGCCGCGCAGCTGGAGCGCGACCTGCGGCTGGCCCACCGGCTCGGATTCGGCTACCTCCGGCCCAAGTTCGGGGTCATCTCCCCGGAGCTCGACCCGCACCCGACCTGGCGGGAGACGGTGCTGCGCAACCTGGACCTCGCAGCGGAGCTCGACGTCGTCCTCAACCCGGAGATCCACAGCCCCACGCCGATCCAGCACCCGGTGACCCAGAACTACGTCCGGTTCATCGAGGAGACCGGCACCGAGCACGTCAAGCTGCTCATCGACACCGGCATCTTCCAGACCGAGCTGGTCACCGACGGCCACCCCGGCTTCGACGAGGACGAGGTGCCGGCGTTCCTGCGCCCGCTGAAGACGCCGATGAGCGACCTCGCCGAGGTGCTGCCCCACGTCGGATTCGTCCAGAGCAAGTTCTTCGAGATCGACGACCAGCTCCACGACCTGCACGTCCCGTGGGCCGACATCCTCCGGACGCTGCACGACGGCGGCTGGAGCGGCTGGCTGTCCAGCGAGTACGAGGGCCGCCGCGAGCCCTACCGGGGCCGCGAGCAGCTGCGCCGCCACCACGCCCTGCTGCGCACCCTCGCGGCCGACCTCGACCGGACCGCGCGGTGACGGGCCGGCTCCGCACGGGCCGTCTCGCCGGCAAGGTCGCCTTCGTCACCGGCGCGGCGCGCGGCCAGGGACGCAGCCACTGCGTCCGCATGGCGGCCGAGGGCGCCGACGTCGTGGCCTTCGACCTCTGCGGGCCGGTGGAGCGCCGCGACTACATCCGGCCGTCGACCCCCGACGACCTGGAGGAGACCGCCCGGCTGGTGGAGAAAGCCGGCGGCCGCATCGTGAGAGTGCAGGGCGACGTCCGGTCCGCCGACGACCTCGCCCGGGCGCGGGATGCCGGGATCCAGGAGTTCGGCGGGATCGACGTCGTCGTCGCCAACGCCGGAACCGGCGGGGCCGGAAAGCTGACGCACGAGCTCGACGAGGCCGAGTGGGCCGTCACGCTCGGGATCAACCTCACCGGCGTCTGGCTGACCGCGAAGACCTTCCTACCGCACCTGGTCGAACGCGGCGGCGGCTCCCTGGTCCTCATCGGCTCGGCGGCCGCGGTCAAGGCGGTCCCACACCTCGTCGACTACGTCTGCGCCAAGGCCGGTGTCGTCGCGCTCACCAAGGTGCTGGCCAACGAGTACGGGCCGCACGGCGTCCGGGCCAACTGCGTGTGCCCCGGCAACGTGGCCACCGATCTGGTCGTCAACGACGAGGTCCTGCGCATGTTCCGGCCCGACCTCGACCGCCCGACCGTGGACGACGCCGCGCCGGTCCTCTCGTCGATGGTGCCCCTGGCCGGCCAGCCGCTGCTGCAGCCCGGGGACGTCTCCGAGGCGGTGCTGTGGCTGGCCTCGGACGAGGCGCGCTGGGTCACCGGCGCCGTCCTCGCCGTCGACATGGGGATGACCTCGCTCTGAGGTGGGGCCGGTCAGCTCGGCAGGCGGTCGCGCTCGTGCAGGCGCAGCCGCGCCAGCAGGTCACCCATGAGGAGCCGGAAGTCGAGGTCGGTGTACACCCGCCGCAGGCCGCGCCCGTCCGCGGCCGGTGTCTCGGTGTACGTGCTCGACTCGTCGGTGAGCGCGGTGACCAGCAGCGGCGGGCTGTCGCCCTGCGGCCACACGCCGCCGAGCACGACCCAGTCCGGCGGGTTGGTGAAGTGCGTCCAGAGCCACTGGCCGAGCCGGCCGGCGCCGCCGACGTCGTGCTCCAGCTCGGCGATCGAGTACGCGCAGCGCCGATAGGTCTCCAGCGGGAACTGGTGGACGGCCAGCTCGGGCAGGCCGAGCACGAACTCCGCCGCGGCCGGGTCGGTGTCCCGGTTGTACTCGAAGACGCCCTCGCGCAGCGACCCGCCGATCCAGAGCAGGGTGAGCCGGCCGGCGACGTCCGGGGCCGCCCGGAGCGCCGCGGCGACGTTGGTCAGCGGGCCGCCGCAGACCAGGTACAGCGGCAGCGGGTCGTCCCGCCGCGCCTCCTCGACGATCGCCGCAGCGGCGGGGGAGAGGTCGGTGTCCGCGGGGTCGAACGCGTGGTCGTGCCCGGCGAGGACGAGCGGCACCGGACCCCCGACGACCTCGACCAGCTCCGTGGCCACGGCCGCGCCGTCGGCTGCGGTCGGGTGCGGCCCCGGCAGCGTCCGGTTGAGGAACGAGCTCGTGACCAGCACGACCCGGTTGGACGGCGCCAGCAGGTGGTGCGCCAGCGCGAGCAGACCGTCCGGGTCACCGGAGAAGTCGTTGTCGACGACGACCCGGCACAGCGCCCGCAGCTCGAGGCGCGGGCTCACCGAGCGAGTGCGGCGGTGATCGACCGGCGGACGAGGTCGTGCTGCTTGCGGACCAGGTCGATCGGGTCGGCCTCGCCGAGGTCGGCGAAGGCGTGCCCCTCCCACTCGCTGGAGAAGAACCCCGAGTACCCGCCCTCGACGAAGACCCGCACCAGCTCCGGGTAGTCGATCGCGGGCTCGTCGCCGGCCTGGTCGATGTCGTAGAACTTCGCGTGCACGTGCACGATCTGCGGCATGATGTCGGCCCACTCGCGGGGGTCGACGTGCCCGTGCATGTTGAACGCCAGCCGCGCGAAGGAGCCCAGGCTCTCCGGCGCGATGCCGCGCGCGTGCAGGTGCTCCACGAACTCGCCGTGCTGGGCGTTGATGTCGGCGTCCGACGCCCAGATCGACTGCAGCCGCTCGAGGTCCGCCGTCGTCAGGCCGCCCATCCGCGCCAGCTTGCGCAGCGTCGTCGGTGCCATGGCGTGCATGGTCGAGCTGAAGTCGGCGACGAAGCCGAGCCGGGGGGAGCCGATCTCGTCGTAGAGCTCGCGGATCTCGACGACCTTGGGCGAGTTCGGGCCGAGCGGGGCGTGGATCTCCCAGCCGAGGGTGAGGTCCAGCTCGTCGGCGACCGGCATCAGCCGGCGGATCAACTCCGGCTTCGCGCTCTGGATGCGCACCAGCGGAAAGCCGAGCGCCCGTGCGCTGCGGAACTGCGCGACGGTGAACTCGTACTCCTCGTCGAGGGTCATGTCGCGGTCGCGGCGGCGGCCCATGTCGAGGTTGGCCCCGAACGAGCTGGGCACGAACCCGTGCCGGTCGAACGCGTCCCGCCACGCGCGCACGAACTCGTCGGTGACGTAGGGGTAGGTGCGCAGCGTCTGCGAGGCGACGATCTCGATGCCGGGGCCGATGCCGGCCTGGTCGACCGCGTCGAGCAGGCCGGGCAGGTCGTAGCGGCCGGCGGCCCACTCGCTGGTCAGCGAGTAGAGGGTCAGCCCCAGCGTGATGCCGGCGCCGTCGACGGCGGGCGCGGCGGTGGGGGAGGGCGCGGTGGCGGTCATGGGGGTTCTCCTCAGCGGGCCGCGAGCGTGCGCCGGTTGACGGCGTGGTTGGTCACGTAGGTCATCGGCGCGATCTGCATGTAGGGCAGCCGGAGGTCGACGGTCACCTCGACGTCGACGTCCTGCCCCTCCGCGACCGGCTCGTCCAGCGGGACCACGACCACGAGCCGGTCCTGGATGAACCACAGCGTGTCCCACTGCTCCGGCAGCTCGGCCACGGAGTAGGTCCGCCCGGCGAGCTCGACCTGCAGGCTCTCGGTGGGGACCGCCTGACCGTCGACGGCGACGGCGATGCCGCTGACGCTGGACAGCCAGAGGCTGCGGTACCAGGGCACGGTGAGGGCGATGCCCAGCCCATCGGCGCGCGCGATCAGGCTCTCGTCGGTGAGGACGGTGTCTCCGGTGGCCATCGGTCGATCAGCCCTTCAGCCCGCCGGCGTAGCCCTGGATGAACCGCTTCTGGGCGAAGAAGTAGAAGGCCAGGATCGGGACCATCGAGATGATCACGACGGCGAAGATGAGGTTCCACTGGGAGACCAGGCCGCCGACGTAGGAGTACATGGCCACCGGCAACGTCGCGTACTGCGAGCCGTTCAGGAAGATCAGCGCGGTGAAGAAGTCGTTCCAGACGATGAGGCCGGCGAGGATCGCGACGGTGCCGGTGGCCGGGCCCATGAGCGGGAAGACGATCCGCACGAAGACCTTGCCGCGGGAGGCGCCGTCGACGGTCGCGGCCTCCTCGTAGTCGCGGGGCAGCCGGCGGAAGAAGCCGCCGTAGAGGAACACCGACAGCGGCATGAGCACGCCGGTGTAGACGACGATCATGCCCCACGGGCTGCCGGTGAGCCCGAGGTTCCGGGCCTCGACGTAGAGCGGGACGATGCCCAGCTGGGTGGGCAGCAGGATGGCGATGAGGAACAGGTAGTAGGTGCGGTTGCTCCACCGGCTGGTCGAGCGGGTGAGCACGTAGGCGGCCGGTGAGCCGAGGACGACCAGGCCGATGATGCTGCCGGCGGTGATGATCAGGCTGTAGAGCAGGCCGTTGAGGATCGCCCCCGACGCGTCGGAGGACGGCGAGAGCAGGGTGACGAAGTTCTCGAACGTCGGGCTGGTCGGGAGCGCCAGGGCGGAACCCGACAGCACCTCCGGGCCGGTCTTCAGCGATGTGGTGATCAGGAAGTAGAACGGCATCAGCATGACGATCGCGCCGAGGATCGTGACGATCTCCAGGACGAGCGTCTTCTTGGAGTAGCGGAACACGGGTCTCGTCCGATCTCTTACAGGCGGTCGCGGGTGGCGTACTGCTGGATGACGGTGAAGATCAGGATCAGCACCGAGAGCACGAGGGCCAGTGCCGCGCCGAAGCCGAAGTTGTTGAACACGAAGGCCTGCTGGTAGACCTCGGTCGCCAGGGTCTGGGTCGCCCCGGCCGGGCCGCCGGCGGTCAGCGCCAGCACCTGGTCGAACACCCGCAGGCCCTGGATGAGCATCAGCGTCGTCGCGATCGCGATCGAGGGCTGGATCATCGGGACGATGATGTGGCGGAAGCGGGTGAAGACGCCGGCGCCGTCGAGGGCGGCGGCCTCCTCCAGCTCGACCGGCACGGTGGCCAGACCGGCCAGGTAGATGACCATGCAGAAGCCGACGCTCTGCCAGATCATCACCGCCATCACGCACCACAGCGCGAGGTCCGGGTCACCGAGCCAGTCGTGCTGCCAGCTCTTGAGCCCGATCGCGCCGAGCGTCTGGTTGAGCGGGCCGTTGAACGCGAAGATGAACTTCCAGATGTAGGAGACCGCGATCGGCGCGATGACCACCGGCATGAACAGCAGGGTCCGCAGCACGAACCGCGACTTGAGCCCACGGTTGAGCGCCAGGGCGAACAGCAGCCCGAGGACGTTGGTGAGGATGAGGAAGCCGAAGGCCAGGATCAGCGTGTTGACCAGCGCCCCGGTCAGCTCCGGGGTCCGGAAGATCTTCGTGAAGTTGTCCAGCCCGACGAAGTTGTAGTCGCCGATGCCGGCCCAGTCGGTGAACGCGTAGAACGCGCCGCTGGCGGTGGTGGCGTAGATCAGCGCCAGCATGAGGACGACGGCCGGCAGCGCCCACCACCAGCGGCCGTAGCCCATCTTGTAGGTCTTGGTCCGGGTCTCGCGGCGGCCCGAGGTGGGGACCGCGCCGTCCTCCGCGGGTCGCGCCGGGCTCTGGATGGCGGTCACTGCCTGCCCCCTGGGGATCGATCCGGGTCGGTGCTGTCGGGTGAGGGTCTCGCTCGGGCGGTCGTGCGCCGGTGGGTGGGGCGGCAGACCCGCCCCACCCACCGGTCGGATCAGCCGTTGTCCCAGGCTGCGTCCATGTTCTTCAGCACCTCGTCGACGGTGGTCTGGCCGGTCAGCAGGCCGGTGACCCCGGTGCCGAGGGCGTTGTAGACCTCAGGGTTGGTCCACTCGTCCACGGCGAAGGTGCGGTAGTCCTTGTTCGTCAGCTGGTCGGCGACCGGCTGGTACTGCGGCAGCAGGTCGGCCGCGTCGAGGTTGCCGCCGATCGGGATCGTGCCCTGGGCGTCGGCGAACTTCTTCGCCTCCTCCTTCGAGATCGAGAACTTGATGAAGTCCTCGACGAGCTTCGGGCTCTTCGTCTTGGCGTTGCCGGCCAGGCCGATGTCGGAGCTGATCGTCAGGTAGTTCTTGTCGGCCGGGGACGGCGCGCCCAGCGCGACGAGGGTCACGTGACCGCCCGCAGCGTCCATGATCGACTTGGCCGCGCCGCTCGGCGCGAAGAAGCCGAAGGCCTTGCCGGAGCTGGAGGCGTTGGTCAGATCGGCGAAGCCGGCACCGGCGGCGCCGTTCTGGAAGCAACCGGCCTTGTTCAGGTCGACGACCGCCTGCAGCGCCTGCTGCCAGCCCTTGGTCTTGGCGAAGGTGGTCTTGCCGTCGGTCCGCTTCTGGTCCCAGTCGGGATCCGGGCCGTAGACGGTCGAGGACGCGATCTCGACCGTCATGATCCCGGTGTTCGCCGGGACGGACCCGGCGAGGGCGAAGATCGAGCTGCCGGTGGCCGCCACCGCGCCGCACTGCGAGATCACGTCGTCCAGATTGGTGCTCGCGTCGATGGTGACGTTGTTCTGCTTGGCGAGCTCGTCGTTGTAGATCACCGACATGATCTGCGTCGAGCTCGGCACGCCGTAGAGGTTGCCCTTGTAGTCGTAACCGACCAGCTCGGCCTCGGGGACGTTGCTCTTGAAGCTCGAGTCGGTCAGCTCGAGGAGCAGGCCGGGCTTGGCCAGCGTGCCGACCGTGCCGGGCTGACCCGCGCCGGAGTTGATCTGCATGACGTCGGGGCCGTTGCCCGCCGCCATCTGGGTCTGCAGCGTCTGGCCGTACGTCTCGGCGCTGATCTTGTTGACCTTGATCGTGACGCCGGGGTGGGAGGCCTCGTAGTCCTTGGCCAGCTGCTCGTACGCGGTGTCCTGAGCGTTCGCCGGGCCGTAGGAGAACGTGATCGTCTGCGGCTCCTTGCCGCCGCTGCTGCCGGAATCGCCGGAACCACAGGCGGCCAGCAGCATGCCGGCGACCAGCGGCACGGCGATGGCGGCTGCGCGACGCCGGTTCTGCCGGAGGTGCGGGTAGGTCATGGTGAGCCTTTCGGTGACTCGGTTGGTCGTGTCCGGCGATCGAGCGCCACCGGCCGACGATGCGACGTGGTGAGTGTCACAGAGCTTCGGTCGATTGCAAACATAAGTCTGCTGATGTGCGACATAGATCTGAGTGATCCCGCCCATCAGCGGGGTGACCTGCGGTTTTGTCCGGAGGCAACGCGTCGCGCCGCGCCCGGGGCGGGGATCCACATAACGGACTGCACGGTCCGCGCTTGGTGGTGCACAACCTGATCGAGTCAGCCCGAGCTGGGTTACTCTCGGGTAAGGCAGGTACTTCCGACGCTATGCGTGGCGACTTTTGTCGATTACCGTAGGAAGCCGCTCCCCACCGGTTCGTCGAGGAGATCCCCCGTGCCCTCAGAACGCATGGACAGCCTGGCCGCTGTCCTGGCCGCCATCCGCGGCGGCTCCGGGATGACCCAGCCGCTGCTGACGCAGCAGGTCGGGCTCGGCCGCAGCGTCGTGGCGGCGCGGATCGCGGAGCTGGAGGCGGCCGGGCTCGTCACGCAGGCCGGGATGGGCCCCTCGACCGGTGGCCGTGCGCCGCGGCAGCTGCGGCTGCGCGCCGAGGCCGGCGTCGTCGTCGGGGCGGACATCGGTGCCACCCACATGAACGTCGGCATCGCCGACCTGGCCGGCCAGGTGATCGGCTCGGTCAACGAGCCGATGGACATCGCCGACGGGCCCGAGGTCGTGCTGTCGCGGGTGGAGCAGATCGTCGACGAACTGCGCGCCGCGCATCCCGACGCGGGTGACGTGTGGGGCGTCGGCGTCGGTGTCCCGGGCCCGGTCGAGTTCAGCACCGGCCTGCCGGTGGCGCCGCCGATCATGCCCGGCTGGGACGGCTACCCGATCCGCCAGCGCATGTCGCGTCGGTTCGGCGCCCCGACGTGGGTCGACAACGACGTGAACCTGCTCGCGCTGGGCGAGCTGCGCAGCAACCCGCACGCGACCGACGCCGGCGACGTCCTCTTCGTGAAGATCGGCACGGGCATCGGCGCCGGTCTCGTCTCCCGCGGGCGGCTGCACCGGGGCGCGAACGGGTGCGCCGGCGACATCGGCCACGTGGCCGTCGCCGAGGCCGAGAACGTGATCTGCCGCTGCGGCAACACCGGCTGCCTGGAGGCCGTCGCGGGGGGCGCCGCGCTCGCCCGGGAGGGCCGACGGCTGGCGGAGTCGGGCGGCAGCCCGGTCATGGCCGAGCTCCTCGCCGCGGAAGGGTCGATCGGCACCGAGCACGTGACCGTCGCCGCCGAGCGAGGCGACCCTGCGGCGCGGGCGCTCCTGGCGCAGTCCGGCCGGCTCGTCGGCAGCACGCTCGCCACGCTGGTCAGCTTCTACAACCCCTCGCTGGTGGTGCTCGGCGGCGGTGTCGTCCTGGCCGGCGACTTCGTCCTCGCGGCGGTGCGCGAGGCGGTCTACCGCCGGTCGCTGCCGCTGGCCACCCGGACGCTGCAGATCGAGTTCTCCTCGCTCGGCGAGCTCGCCGGCCTGTCCGGAGCGGTGCACCTGGTCCTCGACGAGCTCTTCGCGCCGTCCAGGCTGGCCCAGTGGCTGCCGCGCAGCAGCCCGGCAGGGAACCCGGAGCTGGCCGCGGCATGAGGGCGCTCGTCGTCGGTGGCGGTCCGGCCGGGACGACGGCGGCCATCGCGCTCGCCCGGGCCGGGATCGAGGCGCTCGTCGTCGAGCACGAGGAGACCGACCGCCCGGTCGGCATCGGCCTGGCGCTGCAGAACTCGCCGCTGCGCGCGCTGCACGCCCTCGGGCTGCTCGACGCGGTCGTCGACCGCGGGTACCGGCACGACGCGGTGAACATCTGCGCGCCCGACGGCACGGTGGTGCACCGGATCGTCACCGAGCCGCTCGTGCCCGGGACGCCGTCGTTCGTGGCCATCTCCCGCGTCGCCTTGGCCGGCATCCTCGGCGAGGCCCTGGCCGCCACCGCCGGTGCGCAGATCCGCTACGGCACCTCGGTGACCGCCCTGCGCGACCGCGGCGACGCCGTGGAGGCCGACCTCACCGACGGCAGCACGGAGGTGGTCGACCTGGTGGTCGGCGCCGACGGGCTGCACTCGACGGTCCGGGGGATGGTGCTGCCGGAGGCTCCCGCGCCGACGCCGGCACCGCAGGTGATCTGGCGGGCGTCGGCGCCGCGGCCCGCGGACGTCGACCGCTATCTCCTGTACGACCTGGGCCCGCAGGGCCGGGTCGGCATCGTCCCGATCGCAGACGACGAGCTCTACCTGTGGTTCCTCCAGCCGGACGACGGCGCCGCCCGGCTGCCGGCCGAGCTCCGGCTGCCGGCGCTGCGGGCGCGGCTGGCCCCGTTCGGCGGCGTCGTGGCCGACGTCGCGGCGCTGCTGCGCGACGACGTCGACCAGCGTTCGCTGGCCGCGCTGCTCGTGCCGCAGCCGTGGCACCGCGGCCGCACCGTGCTCATCGGCGACGCGGCGCACACCACCACGCCGCACATCGCCTACGGCGTGGGCATCGCGATCGAGGACTCCGTGGTGCTGGCCGAGGAGCTGGCCCGCGGCGGATCGGTGGAGGACGCGCTGCAGGCGTTCACCCGCCGCCGGTTCGACCGCTGCCGGCTCGTCGTGGAGACGTCGCTGCAGCTGTCCGCGTGGGAGGTCGACCCACCCGAGGACCCGACGCTGCACCACCAGCTGAGCGGTCGGGCGCTCGGAGCGCTGTCCCAGCCGTTCTGAGACCAAGCGCACGCTTGGTATACCAACGATTGGCGTGCCATGCGCCTACCGTGGGAGGCGTGACCACCACCGAGACGACCGAGGACCTGCTCGCCCTCGAGCGCCAGGTCTGCTTCGCGCTGTCGGTGGCCGCCCGCACCGTGGTGGCCGTCTACCGGCCGGTGCTCGAGCCGCTGGGCCTCACCCATCCGCAGTACCTGGTGATGCTGGCGCTCTGGCAGCACGGGACGCTGTCGGTCAAGGACCTGTCCGGTCTGCTGCAGCTCGACCCCGGCACGCTGTCCCCGCTGCTCAAGCGGCTGGAGTCGGCCGGGCTGCTGCGCCGCGAGCGCGACCCGAGGGACCAGCGCAACCTCGCCCTCGCCCTCACCGACAAGGGGACGGCACTGCGGGCGGAGGCCGAGAAGGTCCCGGCCGGCATCGTGGAGCGGCTGGGCATGCCCGTCGAGGAGCTGATGGACCTGCAGAGCCGGCTGACCCGGGTGATCGCCGCGTCCCAGCAGGCGCTCACCGGGAGGGACCGATGACCGAGCAGGAGAGCGTCCTCCGGCCGGCTCCGCACCGGTGGCTCTGGTACGCCCTCGGCGGGCGGCTGCCGCAGCGCCACCGCGCGTGGGTGCTGCACGACACCACCACGCGCACCTGGGCGCTGCGGCACGTGGCGCGCACGTTCGTGCAGATGGCCGTGCCGATCGCCCTGGTGCTCACCGTGCTGCCGGCCTCCTTCGGCCTGCGGGCGGCCGCGGCCGGCGGCGGGATCTTCCTCGCGCTGATCTACGCGCTGGCCTACATGCCCGAGGCCGTCGAGAACCGGGTGGTCAAGGCCGGCTACCCCGCCGGCACCGCCCAGGCGGTGCGCGACGAGGCCGGCCTGGTCCGGCAGCAGAAGGAGTCCGAGCGCAAGCGGGCCGCCGCGGTCAAGCGCGCCGCCCGCTACCAGGCCCGGCTCTGACGACACCGCGCCCGGGGCCGGCGAGGCTCACCCGGGCGCGGCGCCCGTCTCAGGAGCGGTCCAGCTCGGCGAAGGTGTCGGCGACCCAGTCGGCGATGAACACGCTGACGTGCGGCAGGTGGTCCAGCCCGATGTGCTCGGTCGCGCCCTCCTCGGGCGTGAACACCCGCAGTTCGCGCTTGGGCGAGTTGACCGCCTGCTCGTAGGAGCGGTGCGCGTAGTCGACCGGGATCTGCCGGTCGTTGGCGCCGTGCGCGATGAGGAACGGCACGGTGATCTGCTCGACGACGCCGTCCAGGTGCACGCCGTCGGCGAAGTCGAGGAACTCGTCGAGGTGGTGCTCGTCGCCGTCCTTGCCCCAGACCCAGAGCACGTGCTCCCAGTAGTGGGGGACTGGCCGCTCGCCCTCGCGCTCCTTGCGGCGCCGCTGCACGGCGCCCCAGTTGTGGTTGGCGCCCCAGGCGACGACCAGCGCGAAGCGCTTCTCGAACGCCGCGGCGCGGGGCGCGTAGTAGCCGCCCAGCGACCAGCCGACGATGCCGATGCGGCTCGTGTCGACGTCGTCGCGGGTTTCGAGGTGGTCGACGGCCGCGCCGGCCCAGGCCTCGGTGTCGATCCGGGCGGTGATGCCCTGCAGCCGCAGCGCCTCGCCGGTGCCGGGCTGGTCGAGCATCAGGCAGGAGATGCCGCGGGCGGCCAGCTCCTCCCAGAAGTTGGAGCTGTACATGTGCTCCTTGGTCGAGTCCAGGCCGTTGACGAGCACGATCACCGGCTTCGGGCCGTCGCCGGGGGCCGCGGAGAAGTACGCCGGCAGCGTCGTCCCCTCGTACGGGATCTCGACCCGCGAGACGCGCGGGCTGTGGGTGTCGAACGCCTTCTGGGCGATCTCCAGCAGCCGCTTGTAGGTGGGCACCCGGTTCGGGTCGGAGTGGGCCAGCATCCGCTCGGCCTGCGCGAGGTAGTTGGAGGCCCGGAAGTACAGCTGCCCGGCGGTGCGGGTGTGCCCCGCCTTCTCCGCCTCCTCGGCCTGGCCGACGAGCTGGTCGGTCAGCGCCGTCCACGCCCGCAGGAAGTCCGGCGTGCCGGCGTCCTCACCGGCGTTCGCGGCGTCCTTGATCGGCCGGCAGGCCCGGTCGACCTCGTCGATCAGCCCACCGGAGTTCAGCGTCGCGACGACGCTCAGGTTCCAGGTGTAGGGGCCGGTGGGGAAGTACTCGAACACTGCTCGTTCCTCTCGGGGTGGTTCAGCGGACGGCGTCGCTGATGGACTTGACGCCGCCGTGGGCGGTCAGCCCGCCGTCGACGGGGATCTCGGCGCCGGTGATGAACGTGGAGTCGTCGCCGATCAGGAAGGCGACCAGCGGGGCGACCTCGTCGACGGTGCCGGTGCGGCCCAGCGGCGTCTCGGCCAGGTTCGCGGCGCGGAACGCCGCGGCCGCCGAGGCGGTCATCGGCGTCTCGATGTAGCCGGGGTGCACGGTGTTGACCCGGATGCCGCGGGGACCGAGCTCGAGGCACGCGACCTTGGCCAGCCCGCGCAGCGCCCACTTCGACGCGGTGTACGCGGCAGGGAAGTGGCCGGTCAGGCCGGCGACCGAGCCGACGACGACGATCGAGCCGCCGTCGGTCATCAGCGGGGTGAGCGCCTGGATGCCGAGCAAGGTGCCGGTGACGTTGACCTGCTGCACCCGGGACAGGTCCTCGGGCCGCAGGTCGGCCAGGCGGGCCCGCCAGGTGATCCCGGCGTTGGCGACCAGCCCGTGCACGACGCCGTGATCCCGCGTCAGCTCGTGGGCGAGCGCGGTCCAGCCTGCCCCGTCGGTGACGTCGAGCTGCCGGTAGGTCACCCCGGGCAGGTCCTCGGCCGGCTCGGGGGTCAGGTCGACGCCGATCACCGTCGCGCCGAGCGCGGTCAGCAGCCGCGCCTCGGCGGCTCCCTGACCCTGCCCCGCGCCGGTGACGACGACGACCTTCCCCGCGACCGTCACGACTGGCGCTTGCGGTTCCGCGGCCGCTGCCGGGCCGGGCGCACCGGGGGCAGGTCGATGCCCTCGACGACGCGGTTGCGGACGGTGCCGATGCCCTCCACGGTCATCTCCACGACGTCGCCGGGCTGCAGCGGCGGGGGAGCGGCCTCGCCGCGGGTGCCCCACAGCTCGCCGAGGCAGCCACCGTTGCCGCAGGTGCCCGAGCCGAGCACGTCGCCGGCGCGGACCCAGGTGCCGCGGGAGGCGTAGGAGATCAGCTCCTCGAACGGCCAGCCCATGTTGGAGAGCAGGTCCTGGCCGATCTCGACGCCGTTGACGCTCACCCGCATGTCCAGCTGCAGGAAGCCGTCGTCGTCGCGGTAGGGCTCCAGCTCGTCGGCGGTGACCAGCCACGGCCCGAGGGTGGTGGCGGAGTCCTTGCCCTTGGCCGGGCCGAGGTTCACCCGCATCTCCCGGGCCTGCAGGTCGCGGGCCGACCAGTCGTTGAGGACGGTGTAGCCGAAGACGTGGTCCCGGGCGTCCTCCGGCGACAGCGACGCGCCGTCCTTGCCGACGACGACGGCGACCTCGAGCTCGAAGTCGAACCGCTGCGAGCCGGGCGGCACCGCGACGTCGTCGTGCGCGCCGATGAGCGCGTACGGGTTGGTGAAGTAGAACGTCGGTGCCTGGTACCACTCCGGCGCCACCCCGCCGGTGCCCCCGGAGACGCCCTTCACCACGCCCTCGACGTGCTCCTCGAACGCGACGAAGTCCCGCACGGTCGGCGCCTGCAGCGGCGGCAGCAGCCGGACGGCGTCGACCGGGACCGGCGGCGCGGAGAACGCCGCCGTCCCGGCTTCGAGCGCGGCCGGCAGCCCCGCCCGCACGAGGTCGAGCACGGTCACGCCGGCGGGCAGGGCGTGCAGCCCGTGCTCGCCGACCACCCCGGCGGTGACGACCCCGCCGTCCTCCCAGGTCGCGAACTTCATGCCGCGATCAGACCGGAGGCGCGACGAACAGACCCTTGTCGGGGTCGTTGAACGACTTGGCCGCGAGGAACTCGTTCATCGCGTTGGCCGTGCCCCACTGGTCGGAGACCTCGGGCTGGGTGAAGTCGTAGACGTGCGGGTGCCAGGCGTCCTCGTCGAGGACGTCCAGCTCCGTCGTGTACTCCATCGTGTTGCCCGACGGGTCGAGGAAGTAGGTGAAGGTGTTGTTGCCGGCCAGGTGGCGGCCGGGACCCCAGATCTTCTCCACCCCGGCGCGCAGCAGCCGGCCGGTGCCGCGCATGTACTCGTCGATGCCGCGCATCTCGAAGCTCGCGTGGTGCAGGGAGGGGTGCGGACCGCGGGCGATCGCCAGGCTGTGGTGCCAGGGGTTGATCCGCATGAAGAACATCATGTTGCCCATGCGGGGGTGCATCAGCGTGTCCGACAGGGCGAAGCCGAGGTGCTTCTCGTAAAAGGCCTGGGTGCCCTCGGGGTCGGGGGAGTTGATCACCACGTGCGAGAGGCGGACGGGGATGGACTCGCCCTCCTCGATCGCCCGGTGCTCGCGGACGCCGACGTGCGCGGAGATCTCGACCGTGCGGCCCTCGTTGTCGAAGAACCGGAAGCCGTAGCCGCCACCGGGGGTGTGCAGCGTGCCCGGCTCGCTGACCAGCTGCACGCCGTCGGCGGCGAGCTGCCCGGCGAGGGTGTCGACGTCGGCGGAGTCCTTGGCCCCGAACGAGATCAGGTCGATCCGCTTGTCGCCCGACTCGCGCAGCCGGACGACGTACTGCTCCGGCGAGCCCTCGGCGGCGAGGAAGGTCAGGCCCGAGTCGCTGTGCTCGGCCTTGAGACCCCACGCGTTGGTGTAGAAGTCGAGCTGGGTCTGGTAGTCCGGCACGGCGAGGTCGACGTGCCGCAGATGGGTGATCAGGCGCTGAGGAGGCATGGCTTTCTCTTCCGGGTTCAGGCGGGCTGGCTGGTGAGCATGGCGATCGAGCGCATGAGGCTGGGGATGTCCCCCTGCACGTGCTCGAGCTGCCACTGGGCGAGCTGGTTGGAGGCGTCGACGACCGTCTTGGCGCGCTCGAAGCGGCGGGCGGTGAAGGCGTCCCAGAGGTCCTGGTCGAGCGTGTCGCGCTCGGTGAGCAGCTCGGCGAGGACGACGGCGTCCTCCAGGGCCATGGCCCCGCCCTGGGCGATGGTGGGCGGGCAGGTGTGCGCGGCGTCGCCGATGAGCACCACGCGGCCGCGGTTCCACGGGGCCTCGAGCACGTGCGTCTCGAACCACGTGTAGTTGACCCGGGACGGGTCGGTGAGCGTCTCGCGGATCTCGTCCCACGGGCCGTGGTAGGCCTCGGAGAGCCGCTTCATCGTGGCCAGCTGCTCCTCGGGCGAGAGCGCGCTGCGGTCCTGGGCGTCCTCGACGATGTAGGCGTACAGCGAGTCCTCGCCGGTCGGGCAGTAGCCGGCGATGTAGGACGGGCCGCCGTAGTACAGGTCGGTGCGGGTGACGTCGGCCGGCCGCGGCCCGAAGGCGCGCCAGATGCCCATCCCGACCGACCTGGTCTCGAGGTTGATGCCGAGCGCGCGGCGGGTCCAGGAGCGGACGCCGTCGGCGCCGATGACGACGTCGTAGCGGCCGGTCGAGCCGTCGGAGAAGGTGACGTCGACGCCGGCGTCGTCCTGGACGAGCTCGGTGAACGTCGTGCCGAGACGCAGCTTCACGCCGACCTCGGTGGCCCGGTCGGCCAGGATCTGGGCGAGCTCCGGGCGGGGCATGCCCATGACGGCGGGCAGGTCGGGGCCGCCGGTCTTGGCGTCGGGGACCTCGAACAGCACCGAGCCGGCCGGGTCGGGGGCGCGGAAGCCGGTGACGTCGAAGGCGTAGCCGTGCGCGGAGACCTGGTCCCAGACGCCGAGGGAGCGCAGCTCGCGGAGCGCATTGCCCTGCAGCGTGATGCCGGAGCCGAGCGCGGCGACCTCGGGCTTGATCTCGACCAGGTCGACCGCGACGCCCTTGCCGGCGAGGTGGATGGCGACACCGGCGCCGGCGAGGCCGGCGCCGACGACGAGCGCTGAGTTGACGGCGGGCACGCAGAACTCCTACTTGACGGCGATCGGGTTGACCGGTGCGCCCACGGCGCCGGTCACGGGGATGGGGGCGGCGGTGAGGAAGAACTCGTACACGCCGTCGGCCGCGCAGTCCACGGCCAGCGCCTCGAGGTCCCACATCTCGCCGATGAACAGGCCGATGTTGGGGATGGCGACCTGGTGCAGCGGCTGGAAGGCGACGTCGAACTCGTTCGGCCGCACCTCGAAGCCCCAGGTGTCGGTGGCGATGCCGGCGATCTCGGTGCCGTGCAGCCAGTCGGCGGTGGTGAACGACAGGCCGGGGGAGGCGCCGCCGGCGTAGTCGCCCCAGCCGCGTCCCTCGGCCAGGTCGCGCCGCGCCCGGGAGAGCCGCCCGGTGCGCACGACGACCAGGTCGCCGCGGCCGACGCGGGAGGTCTCGCCCTGGGCCTCGATCGTCGCGATCAGGTGGTCGGTGGTGATGGCGAAACCGTCGGGCAGCTCCCCGTCGGTGCCGATCGCCCGGCCGACGTCGAGCAGGACGCCGCGGCCGGCGAACAGCGCCGCCGTCGTCTCGATCCCGGTGACCAGGTCGCCGTCGCTGGTGACGACCTCACCCGCGCGGCGGCCGTTCCAGGCGACGCCGTGGTCGAAGATGTGCCCGAGGCCGTCCCACTGGGTGGAGGCCTGCAGCGGCATGAAGACGACGTCGTCGGCGCCGCCCAGCCCGTGCGGGAAGCCCTGGGTGCCGCGCTCGGCGTCGGTGCCGGTGTCGAGCATCGTGTGCACCGGGTTGGTCCGCCGCCGCCAGCCCTTCTGCGGGCCGTCCATGTCGAAGCGCTGGGCCAGCGAGAAGCTCGCGCCGCGCCGGACGCAGGCCGCGCCCTCGCGCCGCTTCGCCTCGTCCAGGAAGTTCAGCGTGCCCAGGACGTCGTCGACTCCCCAGCGGCCCCAGTTGGAGCAGCGCTTGGCCGCCGCCGCGATCGCGCCCACCGGATCGGCGGGATCGAGATCAGCGGGGGTGATGGCGTCGAACGGCACGTCGGATCCTCCTCGATGGGACGCAGACCACAGTCCGTTCTCCCGAAGGGGTTGGGAAGACGAGATGCCTGATGACATCCATCAACGGCGTGGATACCGTTCGGGGCGTGAACCTCGCCAGCCTGGACCTGAACCTGCTGGTGTCGCTCGACGCCCTGTTGCAGCAGCGCAGCGTCACCCGGGCCGCCACGCAGATGGGGCTGTCGCAACCGGCCCTGTCGGCCTCGCTCGCCCGGCTGCGGCGGCACTTCGGCGACGAGCTGCTCACGCGGGTGGGCAACGAGTACCGGCTGACGCCGATGGCGGTGCAGCTCAAGGAGCTGACCCGGATCGCCCTGGGCGGGGTGGAGCGGGTGTTCACCGCGCAGCCGGAGTTCGACCCGGCGTCCTCGAACCGGGAGTTCACGTTCCTGGCCAGCGACTACTGGGTCGCCGTGCTCGGCGACACCGTGGCCGAGCTGCTCGCGGAGGAAGCGCCGGGGGCGCGGCTGCGGCTGGCCGCGAACACGCCGTCGGCCGTGGACCGGGCCGATCAGATCCTGCTCGCCACCGACCTGCTCGTGCTGCCGCACGGGTTCCTGACCGGGCTGTCGCACCGCGACCTGTACCGGGACGAGTGGGTGTGCGTGGTGTCCGCCGACAACCCGGTCGTGGAGGAGGGGCTCACGGTCGAGCACCTGGAGACGCTGCCCTGGGTGGTCACCTTCCACGGGCCGACGGCCGCCACGCCGGCGGAGCGGCACCTGCGCATGCGGGGCATCGAGCCGCGCGTGCAGGTCATCACCGAGCAGTTCCTGACCGTGCCCGGTCTGGTGGCCGGCACCGACCGGATCGCGCTGCTGCAGCGCCGGCTGGTCGAGCTGCTCCCGCTCAACCTCGGCGTCCGCGCGCTGCCGCCTCCGGTCGAGGTCGGCCCGCTGCTCGAGGCGATGTGGTGGCACCCGGTCTACGACGACGACCCGGAGCACGCCTACCTCAGAGACCTCGTCGTGCGGGCCGCGCGGCAGGTCGTGGACACCGCGGTATAGCTGTCGCTGATGTCACCCCTTCACCAAGATTGATTTCCGTTCTCACCCTGCGTTGCCGACACTTTCCCGTCGGTGATGCCGGTCACGGGGCCGGCTCCTGAGTGTCAACGGAGACGCCTGTGTCGGAAGTCGTGACCCCCTCCCCGGTCGCGGAGGAGACCCTGGTCGACGAGGTCGCGGTCGACCCGTCGACCGGTCGCCCCGCCGGGCGCGCCCAAGCGCTCGTCCTGCTGTTCTCGAGCTGCCTGGCCATCCTCGGCGCCGTCCTGCTCGCGCCGGTGCTGCCGGCCATCCAGGACGCCTTCGAGGGCACCGCCGGCGTCGAGGCCCTGGCACCGATCGTCCTGACCGCGCCCGCCCTCGTCATCGGCCTCACGGCGCCGTTCGCCGGCCGCATCGTCGACAGGCTGGGGCGCAAGCGGCTCCTCGTCGGCGCGCTCGTCGTCTACGCCGTCGTCGGGACGGCGCCGCTGTGGCTGCCGTCGCTGCAGCTGATCGTGATCAGCCGCGTGCTCGTCGGGCTCACCGAGGCCGCGATCATGACCTGCTGCACGACGCTGCTGGCCGACTACTACCACGGCTCGAAGCGGGAGAAGTACTTCGGCCTGCAGGTCATCTTCACCACGGTCGCCGCGACGATCTTCTTCGGCGTCGGTGGCGCGCTGGGTTCGCACAGCTGGCGGACGCCGTTCTGGCTGTACCTGGTCAGCCTGCCGCTGGCCGTGTTCGCGGCGAAGTACATCTGGTCGCCGGCGCCTCGGCCCTCCGGCCCGGCCGGGAAGCTCGCGCCGCTGCCGTGGGGGAAGCTCCTCGCCCCCGTCGGCGTGTCCCTGGTCGGCGGCCTGGTCTTCTACGTCCTCATCGTCGAGCTGTCGTTCAAGCTGGACGCGATCGGCGTCGAGTCCACCGGCACGATCGGGGCGGTCAGCGCGGTCGCCTCGCTCGGCACCGCGGTGGGCGGCTTCGTGTTCGGCAAGCTGGCCAAGCGCGGCCCGGCGGTGACCGTGCCGCTCGCCTTCCTGATCTCGGGGCTCGGGCTCATCGGGCTCGGGCTGGCCGGCGCGCTGCCGCTGATCGTCGTCTTCGCCGTGATCACCGGGTTCGGCAACGGGCTGCTGCTGCCGGCGATCCTCACGTGGGCCCTGGGCTCGCTGACCTTCGAGCAGCGCGGTCGTGGCACCGGGTTCTGGACCGCAGCGGTGTTCCTCGGCGAGTTCATCTGCCCGCTCGTCGTCCTGGCGCTGCGTGACGGCTTCGACAGCCTGACCGCCGCGCTGGTGATCGTCGGCGCCGTCGGGATCGTCGCCGCCGTCGGGGTGCGGCTTGCCCGGCCGGTCGCGCAGGCGGAGCCCGTCGGGCACTGATCCACCCCGGGGTGGTGGACGTCGGACCATCGACCTGCGCAGGATGCGCCCGTGACGACCACCGAGCGGTCCGCGTCCACCACCCCCGCACCGCGCACCCGGCCCGGCCGTGCGGTCGACCGCACGATCAGCCGGGTGCTCAAGCTGCCGCGGGCGACCGGCGACTACACCGTGCGCCGCGCGGTCCCGGTGCCCATGCGCGACGGTGTCGACCTGCTGGCCGACCACTACGCCCCGACCGGCCCCTCGCACGGCACGGTCCTGGTCCGCGGTCCGTACGGTCGCGGCGGCCCGTTCCCGCTGCTGTTCGCCCGCGTCTACGCCGAGCGGGGCTACCACGTCGTCCTGCAGAGCTGCCGCGGCACGTTCGGGTCCGGCGACGTCTTCGCCCCGATGCAGCACGAGATCGACGACGGTGCGGACACCGTGGCCTGGCTGCGCGAGCAGCCGTGGTTCGGCGGGCGTTTCGCCACCCTCGGCCTGAGCTACCTCGGCTTCACCCAGTGGGCGCTCATGACCGACCCGCCGCCGGAGCTGGCCTGCGCCCTGGTGATGGTCGGGCCGCACGACATGTACGAGAACGTGCACGGCGGTGGCTCGTTCAAGCTCAACGACTTCCTCGGCTGGAGCGACATGGTCGCGCACCAGGAGGAGGGCAACTTCGTGAGCGGTCTGGTCCGGCAGGCGCTCGCCGTGCGCCGGCTCAAGCCGGGGCTGGACGAGGTGCCGCTGCTGGAGGCGGGCGAGCGGGCGTTGGCCGGCGGGGCCCCCTGGTACCGCGACTGGGCCTCGCAGCGCGAAGGCGACCACCCGCACTGGACGCCGATGCGGCTGACCGCGGCGCTGGACCGGGTGCAGGTGCCGGTGCTGCTGTTCGGCGGCTGGCAGGACCTGTTCCTGGAGCAGACGCTGGAGCAGTACGCGCACCTGCACGACCGGGGCCTGGACGTGGCGCTGACCATCGGCCCGTGGACGCACACCGAGATGCTGTCCAAGGGCGCGTCGCTCACCACGCACGAGACCCTCGACTGGCTGGCCGAGCACCTGGCCGGCACGGGCACCCGGCAGCGGCCGGCTCCCGTGCACCTCTACGTCACCGGCGCCGACGAGTGGCGGAACCTGCCGTCGTGGCCGCCGGCGACCACCGAGCGGGTGCAGTACCTGCAGCCCTTCGGGGCGCTCGGCGACGAGCCTCCGGCCCCGGACCTGCCACCCTCGACGTTCACCTACGACCCCGCCGACCCCACGCCGACCGTCGGCGGCCGGCTGCTCTCGCCGGACGGCGGCTACCGGCGGCAGGAGAAGCTCGAGGCGCGGCCCGACGTCCTGACCTTCACCGGGCCGGTGCTCGACGCACCGCTGGAGGTCATCGGCGTCCCGGTGGTCGAGCTCGCCCACACCACCGACAACCCGCACGCCGACCTGTTCGTCCGGCTGTGCGAGGTCGACGCCAAGGGCCGCTCGCGCAACGTCAGCGAGGCCTTCCGCAGGCTCCACCCCGCCGCGGCCAGCCGCGTCGTCCGGCTCGAGCTGGACGCGACGGCGCACCGGTTCCCCGCCGGGTCGCGGCTGCGGCTGCAGGTCGCCGGCGGCTCGCACCCGCACTGGGCGCGCAACCTCGGCACCGGCGAGGACCCGGCGACCGGCCGGGAGAGAAAGCCGTCGCACCGCACGATCGCGCACGGTGATGGCGGCATCTCGCGCCTGGTGCTGCCCGTGTCGGCGGGGTAGGGGAGCAGCATGCCGACCTACGACGTCAACAAGAGCGCTGTCACCCACGCCCGGAAGCTGATCGACGCCGGCGACTACGACGACACCACCGAGTGGTCCGACGCCGCCCCCTCGACCGAGGAGGGCAACGAGGTGCTGGAGAAGAAGGGCTGGGACGAGTTCGCCGCCTGGCACCTCGCCGTCGACCCGGACGCGAACGAGGAGACCAAGGCCCGCTACGCCTTTCCGTACGGCGACTTCCGGAAGGTGAACCGGGCCGCGCTCATCCACGCCAAGCAGCGCGCCAGCCAGAACGGGCACGACGCGATCGAGAAGGCGGCCGGCGACCTGCTCGACCGCCTCGACGCCACGAGGGGCTAGTTACGCCAGCACCCAGAAGTTCTCGCCGCGCTCGGCCTCCAGCTCCGCCAGCTGCTCGCGGTGGATCTCGCGGACCCGCGCCGGGGTGATCGCCTCGGCCGGGTCGACCTCCTCGATCTGCAGGCTCGTCTTGTCCTCGTAGAGGTGTTCGCCGGCGAGCCGGGCGTGCTCGTCGTACGGCCAGATGAACGCCTGCCGGCTCGACACGTGGTACAGCCGGTCGGGCTGCTCCACCTCGTAGCCGATGGCCTGCAGGTCCGCACCGCGCGCCAGCTGGTGGAAGGTGATCTCGTCGGCCACGCCCCAGTCGCCGACGGCGATCCGGTCGTCGGAGTGCCACAGCACGGCGTCGCCCACCGAGTTGTAGAACGCGAGGACGCCGTCCTTGCCCTCGATCACGGCCGGGTTCGCTCCCCACGTCACCCGGTAGACGGGGTGCTCGACCATCATGTCGGGCGCGACGATCGTCTCGAACTCACCGGCGCCCTCCAGGTGGACGTGCCGCCACCAGTTGAGCAGGATCGCCCGCTGCAGCGGGCTCGTGGTCCGGTCCAGCAGCTCGGCGGTCGGCCGCATGCACTCGTACACGGCCTTCTCGAAGCGGTTCACGACGGTTCCTCCCAGGGACGACGGCGGTGCTCCCTCCACTACCCCGGGGTGGCGCGACGCGAAGCGGGCTGATCCGCCGTCAGGAGGCGTCGGCCTCCGGCGGCGGGGTCGACGCCGGCGGGACGGCGAGCAGCGCCGCGACCCGCTCGTGGAACAACCGCCAGCGCCGCTCGTTGTCCTGCACCAGCCCGGCCGACTCGCCGAGCAGGTCCGCCGAGCGGGCGATGAGTTCCGCCGCCGAGTGCAGCAGCCGGGGCGTCCGGGCAGCGGCGGTCGCCTCGGCGTCCACCCGGTCCAGGACGTCGGCGGCCCGCTCGAGCAACCGGCCGACGACGACGGTGGTCGCGGCGGCCTGCCAGTCGTTGGCGATGATCCGGTGCCGCTCACCGAGCAGGTCGTCGAGCGCGGCGATCTCGAGGATCGCGCCGGCCGCCGTCCACGAGGACTGCATGGCCTTGGCCATCCACTCGCCGGTGGCGATCGCCTCCTCGCCGAGGGTGCGCACTTCGAGGCGCAGCGCGGCCAGACCGGCGGGTTCGCCCTGCCCCTCGAGGAAGAGGACGCCGTCGAGCTCGGCGGCCGCGCGGTCGGCCACCTCGTGCAGCGTGCCGGCATGTCGCTGGAGCACCACGGCCTGCTCGCGCGGTCCGGCGGCGTAGAACTTCTCGTGCTCGCGGTGGAACTCCGCGAGGTTCTCAACGGTGTGCAGCAACAGGGAAGGAGGCTCGGCTGCCACGGCCATGGCCTAGTGTCCTCCCGCCGGAACGACACCGGCCAGAGTCGAATGCCCTCAGCGGTGCGCGGAGACGCCGGGCGGCCGGTCGCGCTCCTCGCCGTGACCCCAGTCCGAGGCCAGCGGGAGCAGCAGCACCGTCGCCAGCGCCGCGACGGCCAGGCTGAGGAGCACGAGGGCCAGCCGTCGGCCGCCGCCGGACACCCGCTCGGGCAACCCCACGTGCGCCCGCACCCGGCGGGTGGTCAGCGCCAGCGCCGGAACCAGCCGGGCCAGCACGTGCAGGCCGGCCACGATCGCGAAGACGACGAACATCGCCTGGTGCAGGCCCACCCAGTCGATCGCCGCCGCACGGCTGCGCTCCTCGCCGAGCGCGATGAGCACGATGCCCGTGCCGAGCAGGGCCAGGGTCGCGGCCACCACCAGCGGGCCGAGGACGCGCAGGAGCAGCGGTGGCGGGCCGGCCTGGCGGTAGGCCCGCGCGCCGGCGTAGTAGCGGACGATCCGCCAGCCGGTGCTCGCCGTCTTGAGCAGCGCCGGCGGGATCAGCAGCACGCCGAGGGCCACGTGCCAGCTGATCAGCCCGCGGACGTCGAGCAGCGTCACCAGCTCGGCCGCGAAGAGGACCAGCAGCACCAGCCCGGTCCACGCGGTGAGCCGGGCGTTGCCGGCCGGACCGCCGCTGCCCGGCAGCACGGGGTCGTGCCGGTGGCCGCGGCCGACCGCCTCGGCAGCCACCAGTTCGGCCTCGGTGCGCAGACGTTCGGCGGACGACACGGCCCGGACCATGCCCAGGTTGCCTGTCGGGAACCTGTGCCGGGCCTGTGCGCTCGGGCCGCTCCCTGCCGGTCACCCGGTAGGCGGCAGGATGACGGCATGGCTGCTCGGCTGGTGCCCACGTCCGGTGTGCTCGGCTTCGCGGGGCGGATCACCGCCCCCGAGGACAACGGGACGGTCCGGAGCAGCGGACTGCGACTCGCCGGCGCCCCGCTGCCCGTCGTGGGCACCGTGCGCATCTACACCTGCGGCATCACCCCCTACGACGTCACCCACCTCGGGCACGCCGCGACGTTCGTGTGGTCCGACGTCCTCGGCGGCGTGCTGGGCGCGATCGGCGTGGACGTGGTGACCAGCCGGAACGTCACCGACGTCGACGACGTGCTGACCCACGCCGCAGCCGTGCGCGGGCGCTACTACGACGAGTTCGCGCTCAGCCAGGAGTTCCTGTTCGAGCGGGACATGCAGGCGCTGCGGGTGCACCGGCCGACGCACGCGCCACGAGCTCGGCACCACGTCCCCCACGTCCAGCACCTGGCCGTCGCGCTGCTGGCGGCCGGCGCCGCCTACGAGCGGGACGGCGCGGTGTACTTCCGCGGCGCCGGCATCGCCGAGCGGGCCGGGCTGGACCGCGACCGCGCGCTCGAGCTGGCCGCCGCGTTCGGCGACGACCCGACCGATCCGCGCAAGGACGACCCGTTCGACGTCCCCGTCTGGCGGCCCTCGGGCGAGGCCGACCCGGCGTGGCCCAGCCCGTGGGGGTGGGGCCGGCCGGGCTGGCACGCCGAGTGCGCGGCCATGGCCGCCGCCACGCTCGGCCTCACCGTCGACGTCCTGGTCGGCGGCGAGGACCTCACCTTCCCCCACCACGCCTACCAGGCGGCGATGGTGGAGGCCGCCGTCGGGGTGACCCCGTTCGCCCGGCGGCAGGTGCACGTCGGCGCGGTGCGCAAGGACGGTACGAAGATGGCCAAGTCGACGGGCAACCTCACGCTGGTCGCCGATCTGCTCGAGTCGTACACGCCCTCCGCCGTCCGGCTGATGCTGCTCGACCGGCCCTATGGCTCGGCCTGGGACTTCGACCCGGCGCTGCTCGACGGGGCGGCTGCGCGCGTGGAGCGGCTCTACGCCGCCGCCGGCCGGGTCGGTGGGGACACGGGGCACGACGCCGTCCTGACGGCGCTGCTGGACGACCTCGACGTCCCGCACGCCCTCGCCGTCGCGGAGGAGGAGGGCGGCGCCGCCGCCCGGTTCCTCCTCCGCGTGCTGGCCCTCGACTAGGCCGGAATTGGGGTCGGGGCGTAGGCGAGCAGTCGCCAGTCGCCGCCGCTGCGCGTCCAGACGGCGATCGCGAGGCAGTCGATGTTCTTGCGGACGCCGCCGCTGGTCAGGTCAGCGGTCATCCGGCCGACCACCACCGCCGCGTCGTCGGCGACCTCGACGCGCTCCACCGGGTGGTCGATCCGGTGGTAGACGTAATAGCCCTCGCGGAGCTTCGCGAAGTACTCCGCCTTGGTGTCGCGGACGCCGTTGGAGTGCGTGTAGCTCAGCTCGTCGGTGCACAGCGCGTCGAGGGTCTCGAGGTCGCCGTCGAGCATGGCCTGGTAGCGGCGGTCCTCGGCGGCGAGGACGGCCTGCGCGTCGGTGGTCACGACCGGATCATGCCGGGGCGAGCTCGCGGGCGAGCAACGGCAGCACCTCCTCGCCGACCCGCCACGCCTCCTCCAGGTGCGGGTATCCGGAGAGGATGAACTCGTCGAGGCCGATCGCGGCGTACTCGGCGATCCGCTCGGCGACCTGCTCGTGGCTGCCGACCAGCGCGGTCGCCGCCCCTTCGCGGACCAGCCCGATGCCGGCCCACAGGTTCGGGGCGATCTCCAGCGACCGGGCGCCGTCGCCCACCGCGCCACCGTGCAGCGAGGTCATCCGCGCCTGACCGACGGAGTCCATCCGCGCGTAGCGCGCCTGCGTCTCGGCGATCGCGGACGCGGGCATGCCGGCGAGCATCCGGTCGGCCTCGGCCCACGCCTCCTCCTCGGTATCGCGGCTGACCACGTGCAGCCGAATGCCGAAGCGCAGCTCCCGGCCCTGCGCGGCCGCCTTCTCGCGGACCCGGTCGATCCGCGGCGCGGCCATGGCCGGGGGCTCGCCCCACATGAGGTAGCGGTCGACCCAGCGGGCGGTGACCTCCTCGGCGGCGGGGGAGGCGCCGCCCAGGTAGATCGGCGGCGTCTCCTCGAGCGGTTGGGTCAGCCCGGCGCCCTCCACCTGCACGTGCTCGCCGGAGAAGTCGAACCGCTCGCCGGGCCAGCAACGACGGAGCACCTCGAGGAACTCCCCGGTGCGGGCGTAGCGCTCGTCGTGGTCGAGGAAGTCGCCGTAGGCGCGCTGCTCGACCGGGTCGCCGCCGGTGACGATGTTGAGCCGCAGCCGCCCGCCGGACAGCCGCTGGAAGGTGGCCGCCTGCTGCGCGGCGAGGGTCGGCAGCACGAAGCCGGGCCGGAAGGCGACGAGGAACTCCAGCCGCTCGGTGACCGCGGCCAGCGCGGAGCAGACCACCCACGCGTCCTCGCAGCCCGAGCCGGTCGGGGTGAGGACGGCGCCGAAGCCGCTCTGCTCGGCGGCCTGGGCGACGGCGGTGAGGTACTGCAGCGTCGGCCGGCGCCTGAGGGCGGCGGCGTTGTGCCCGCGGTCGGTGGTCGCCGGGCCGACGTCCCGGCTGTCGCCGCGGGTGGGCAGGAACCAGTGGACCTCCACGAGCTCAGCCCCTCCGGATCGCGCGGGCGGCGTCGACCTGCGGCTTGGCGACCGCCAGCCACGGGTCGAGCTGCGCGGGGTCGTCCCAGACCTTGTCCATCAGGTACAGGCCGCGGGTGGGTGCGGTGGCGCCGAGCTCGACCAGCACCGGCTTGAGCAGCAGCTCGGGGGCCAGGAAGTGGGTGGGTCCGCCGCCGAGCATGAGGGGGACGGCGACCACGCCGGCCAGGTCGCCGGTGCCGATCTGGTCGAGGAAGAGCTTGAGCAGGCCGGTGTAGGTGGCCTTGTAGGTCGGGCTCGCGACGACGGCCACCTCGGCCGCCTGGAGCGCGGCGACGGCGTCCTCGACCGCGGGGTCGCCCCACCCCAGCAGGCCGGCGCCGAGCTCGATGACGTCGACGACCCGGTCCGGCGGCGCGCCGGTGAGCCGCTCGACGACGAGCTCGGCAGCGCTGCGCGTGCGGGAGTGCGGCTTCGGGTTGCCGACGACGGCGATCGTGCTCACCCCGCCAGTAAACAACACCAATTCGATGGAGTTTGACCGGATTCACCCGCCGTGCGAGTCTGTGCGCAGGTCACGAGTGCCAGCGCGAAGCCCCGGCTCGCTGGCCGGCAACCCTCCTCCGCGATGGGGTGCCCCGGGTGACGACCTGGTGGCTGCCGTCCGGCAGTCGCAAGCGCGGACCCGCCTCCTCGGGTCCCCGGCCCGTTCGGAGTGCTCGCATGTCTGCCGCCGTCCTGTCCTGTCGTCCCACCGCCGCGGCCACGGCGCCGCTGCTGCCGCTCGTCGGTGCCGACACCCGGGTCCCCCTGGTGCCCTCGGGGACCACCCGGTACGTCGACCTCGATGCCGCGGCCAGCGCGCGGGCGCTGGAGTCGGTCGCCGCGCGGGTGCAGGAGGCGCTGCCGCTGTACGCGAGCGTGCACCGCGGCGCCGGCTACCTCTCGCAGGTGTCGACCGCCCTCTACGAGAACGCCCGCGCGACGGTCGGCGCGTTCGTCGGGGCCCGTCCGGACGACGTCGTCGTCATCACCCGGCACACGACCGACGCGGTCAACCTGCTGGCGGGGTGCGTGCCCGCCGGCGCCGCGGTCCTCGTGCTGGACTGCGAGCACCACGCCGACCTGCTGCCGTGGCAGCGCCGCGGCCCGGTGACGGTGCTGCCGACCGGTGCGACCGTGGTCGAGACCCTGCGCGCGATCGGCGACGAGCTGACCCGCCGCCCGTACGCGCTGGTGGCGGTCACCGGGGCGTCGAACGTGACGGGGGAGTCGCTGCCGCTGCCGGAGGTCGTGGAGCTGGCGCACGCCGCCGGGGCGCGGGTCCTGGTGGACGGCGCCCAGCTCGTGCCGCACCGCCGGTTCTCGCTGGCCGGCTCCGGTGCCGACTACGTGGCCTTCTCCGGGCACAAGACCTACGCGCCGTTCGGCGCCGGGGCGCTGGTCGGCCGCCGCGACTGGCTGGACGCAGGGCCTGCCTACCTCGCCGGCGGGGGAGCGGTGGCGTCGGTGACGGTGTCGTCGACGGAGTGGGTGCCCGCGCCGCACCGGCACGAGGGCGGTTCGCCGAACGTGCTCGGCGCGGTGGCGCTGGCCGCGGCCTGCGACGCGCTCGCCGCGCTGCCGGCCGGGGCGCTCGAGGCGCACGAGCGGGCGCTGCGGACCCGCCTGGTCGAGGGCCTCTCGGCGCTGCCCGGCGTCCGGGTGCTGCGCATCTGGGCCGACTCGGCCGAGCCGACCGGCGTCGTCTCGTTCACCGTGGCCGGGCACGACCCGGGGCTGGTGGCCGCGGTGCTGTCGGCCGAGCACGGGCTCGGGCTGCGGGACGGGCGCTTCTGCGCGCACCCGCTGCTCGCGCGGCTGGGTGTTCCCGGAGGAGCGTTGCGGGCGAGCGTCGGGGTGGGCAGCACGCTCGCCGACGTCGACCGGCTGCTGACCGCCCTCGCGTCCCATCTCTCGGTAGGGCCCCGGGCCGAGTACGCGCTGGTGGACGACCGGTGGCAGCCGGTCGACGACCCGCGTCCGGTGGCCGACCCGCTCGCCCTGGCGCGCGCCGCGGGCTGCGGTCCCGCGGCCGCCTGAGCCCGTCGGGCAGGCTGTCCGGTGTGTTGATGGGTGCCGACGCGGCCAGCGCGTTCCTCGTCGGGCGGCTCGCGCTGGAGGGCCGCACCCCGCGCGTCGTGCTCAAGGCGTCGACCCGCGGGCCGCTGCGGGGAACCGCGGTGCACGTGTTCGCGGTGGCGGACGACCGGCTGTGGCTCGTCCAGCCGCGGCTGCTGGGCGAGCCGGCGATCGCGTCCGTGCCGCTCGGCGACGTCGCCGGGGGCTCGGTCCTGCCAGGGTCGCCGCCGGTGGTGGAGCTGCGGCTGGGCGGCCGGACGGTGCGCTACCGGGCCCTGGAGGACCTCGACAGGTGCGAGGAGTTCGTCGCCGCGCTGAGCGGCTGAACGGGCGCAACGCTGGGTAAGGACGGTGCGAACGGGGACCACTGCTCAGAGGAGAGGCACCGTCATGGAGATCATCGGAGTTCTCGTCGCAGGCCTCATCATCGGACTGCTCGGCAAGTTCGTCGCGCCGGGCGACCGGGACAACATCCCGCTGTGGCTGACCCTGCTGTGCGGCATCGGGGGCGTGCTGATCGGTTACTACGTCGCTGCTGCGCTCGGGGTGGAGGCCACTCCGGGCATCGACTGGATCCGGTGGATCATCAGCATCGTCCTGGCGGCGATCCTCGTCGTCATCGCGGCCACGGTCACCGGACGGCGCAGCGGCCGACGGGTCTGACGTCGACGACCGTCGACACCGGTTCGGCATGAACAGGGACGACGTGCTGCGCTGGGTCGCCGGATACGAGAGTGCGTGGCGGGCGGGCGACCTCGGCGAGGTCGCCCGCCTGTTCACCGAGACGGCCGCCTACCGGCGCTCACCGTACGAGAAGCCCCTGGTCGGCCATGCGGAGATCCAGGAGTTCTGGACCGCCGACGAGGGCCGGACGTTCACGGTGACCGCCGAGCCGGTGGCCGTGGACGGCCGCGCCGCGGTCGTCCGGCTGGAGGTGCGGTACGGCGATCCGGTGACGCAGGAGTACCGGGACCTCTGGGTGCTGCGCTTCGCGGCTGACGGTCGCGTCGAGGAGTTCGAGGAGTGGGCGTACTGGCCCGGCAAGCCCTACACGGCCGAGGCGTGATGCCTCACATGTCGCGGTAGCGCACCGCGGCGGCCAGCATCTCCTTCAACTGCTCGGCGGTGAGCCGGCCGCCGGGGCCGTCGCGGTCGCCGCTCGGGCCGAAGTACGGCTGAACGTACGCCGCGGTGTCGCGCTGGAACCGCCAGCCCTCCGTGAGCGGACCGGCGTCGTAGGCGTCGTAGCCGAGGGAGTCCAGGAACTCCGCCACGGTCCGCTTGGCCGCCTCGTCGTCGCCGGCGATCGGGAGAGCGGACCGGGAGGGGTCGTCGGCCGGGCGCTGCAGCGACCCCAGCTGCTTGAAGAAGATGTTGTTGAACGCCTTCACGACGTGCGACTCCGGCAGGTGGGCCTGCAGCAGCTCGCTGGTCGTCGTCGACTCGTCGTCCAGCTCGGCGATCTGCCCGTCGCGCTGGGGGTAGTAGTTGTTCGTGTCGATCACGACCTTGCCCCGCAGCGGCTCCACGGGCACGGCCCGGTAGGCCTTGAGCGGCACGGTCACGACGACCAGCTCGCCGGCGGCCGCCGCTTCGGCCGCGGTGGCCGCGCGCGCGTGCGGCCCGAGCTCGTCGACGAGCTCGGTGAGCGTCTCCGGTCCGCGACTGTTGCTGAGCACCACGTCGTGGCCGGCGGCGACCGCCAGCCGCGCCAGGGTGCTGCCGATGTGTCCGCTGCCGATGAGTCCGATCGTCGTCACGTACGGCGCCAACGCGCGATCGACGTCGGCATTCCCCGTCAGCCCGGCGGGGTGAACTGGCTGAGGGTCAGTTCGGCGCCCTGGGGGTCGCGGACGCGCGCCGTCCGCGTCCACAGATTCTCGGCGGCGCTCAGCACGGTCGCCCCCAGCTTCTCGGCGCTCGCCGCGGCGTCGTCCCGGTCGGCCACGGAGAACGTCACCGACCAGTGCGGCTCGTCGTCCACCAGCAGGCCGCCGATCACGTCGGCGAACCCGGGTGGCGCCGTGGCCTGCCGCTCGTGGATGCCCGGGTCGACCGTCGCCGCCAGGTGGTCGCCGTAGCCCGGCACCTGGAGCATGGCCCCGGCCCCGGCCGGCAGCTCGGTGGTCCGCCAGCCGAACAGCGCACCGTAGAAGCCCAGGGCGCGGTCCCGGTCGGGCGTGTGCAGGTCGCTGAAGTTCCACGCCCCGGGCACGTTGACCAGCTGCGCACCCAACCGGCGCCGGGCCTGCCAGAGGCGGAACTCCGCGCCCAGCGGATCGGTGCACGACGCCCAGCGCCCGCCGGGCCCCGCGTCGGCCGGGGCCATACCCACCCGGCCGCCGAGGGCCGGCACCGCGGCGGCCGCGGCATCGGTGTCCTCCACGGCGACGTAGGTGTTCCAGGCCGCCGGCCGGTCGCCGATCGCCGGCGCCAGTGCCGCGACGTCCTGACCGTCGAGCGTCGCCACCAGGTAGGTGTCGTCCATGCCCGGCGGCACCACGTCGGTGAGCGTCCAGCCGAGCAGGCCGGCGTAGAAATCCGCCGCGGCCTCGACATCCGGCTGCTCGGTGTCGACCCAGCAGGTCACCCCGGGGGGATAGGTGCGTGCCATGCCCGGACGCTAGCCGCGACCACCGACAGGTCCGGTTGACGGCGCACGGCAGTGGGGGAAGGGTCCGCGACGTGGACGTCGACGTGGTCGTCGAGATCCCGAAGGGATCGCGCAACAAGTACGAGTGGGATCCGCAGTGGAACCGGATCCGCCTCGACCGCTGCCTGTTCACTGCCACCGGCTATCCCGGCGACTACGGCTTCGTGCCCGACACCCTCGCCGAGGACGGCGAGCCGATCGACGTGCTGCTCATCCTCGACGAGCCGACCTTCCCGGGGTGCGTGGTCAAGGCGCGGATCATCGCCGTCTTCTGGATGCGCGACGAGTCCGGCCCGGACGCCAAGCTGCTCGGCGTCCCGGCCGACGACCCGCGCTGGGCCCACTACCGCGAGCTCGAGGACGTGCCGATGCACCGGATCGCGGAGATCTGGCACTTCTTCGACATCTACAAGCAGCTCGAGCCGGACAAGAAGACCGAGACGGGCCGCTGGGACCGCAGCAAGGAGGCCGTGGCCGCGCTCGAGGAGGCCCGCCGCCGCTTCGCCGGTCAGCCCACCGCCGACGGGACGGGCTGACCGGCGCGCACCCCGAGCGCGAGGTCGGCGAGCACCTGGCCGATCTCGCGCGCAGGCGTGCGCCCGCCGGCCCCCGCGGTGACCACCACCGGGCCGATCCGGTCGACCACGAACTCGCCGGTCGGCGAGGGCCCGGCGGCGCCGAGGAGCTCCGACGCCGTCGCGCCCACCGCCACCACTGCCGCCCGGGCCCGCACGGTCGCCCCGGTGGCCTGCCGCACGAGCACCCCGCCGTCCGGCGTCGCCACCACCGCCTCGACGCGTCGGTGGTGCCGGACGACGGCGCCGTGGTGAGCGGCCGCCGCCAGCAGGGCGGAGGCCTCGCTGACCTGACCCGGGCCGAGTCGCTCGAGCAGCACCACGCCGGCGCCGCGGCGGGCCAGCGCCCAGGCGGCGGCGGAGCCCAGCACTCCGCCGCCCACCACGACGACGTCGGTTCGCCGCGGCGTCCCGAGCCCGACCGGGGTCACGAGCCCACCGGCGGGTTGACGACCGGCTTGTCGACGGCCTCGTCGGAGAGCCCCCACCGGGCGAGGGTCTTCGCGTAGCTGCCGTCGTCGAACGCGTGCTGCAGCGCCGCCTCCACCGCGTCGACCAGGCCGGTGCCCTTGAGCACCGTGCCCGCCACGTACGTGGTGTTGGGCCAGCCCGCGTTGACGGTGCCGACGACCGTCACCTTGCCCTGCGTCTGCTGGTAGACGGCGTTCGGGTTAGGGCCGAGGTAGGTGTCGATCCGGCCCGACTGGATGGCCAGCAGCGCGTCGCCGGCGTTCTGGTAGTACTCCAGCGTCGCGGGCTTCTCGCCCTTCGCCTCGAGCTCCTTGTTCCAGTCGAGCAGGATCCGCTCCTGGTTGGTGCCCGAGCCGACGGCGATGGTCAGCCCCGAGATGTCCGCCGAGTCCTTGATCGTCAGCGTGCTGTCCGGGGCGGCGGTGAACGCCATGATCCCCTCGCGGTAGGTGGCGAAGTCGAACAGCTTCAGCCGGTCGGCGTTGACCCCGACGTTGCTGAACACCGCCTCGATGTCGCCGCTCTGCAGCGACAGCGGCCACTGCTCCCAGGAGATGTTGCGGACGTCGAGCTGCAGGCCGAGCGACTCGGCGACCAGCGAGGCGATGTCGACCTCGCTGCCCACCACCGTCGAGTTGTCGTCGGCCAGGAAGCCCAGCGGCGGCTCCCCGGTACCGACGACGCCGACGGTGAGCTTCCCGTCGGCGGCGACGTCGGCGGGCACCAGTGCCGCGGCGTCGGCGTCCTTCTTCGTGTGCACCCGGTGCGACTGCTCCGGGCTGGTGTCGATCTCGACGACCTGGGTGCCGGACGACGACGCGGCGGCCGCCCTCTGGTCGCTCTCGATGTCCGCCGAGCTCGTGCACGCAGCGGCCAGCACCGCCACGGCGGCCAGGACGACGGCGAAGGGTCGGATCCTCATGACGTCTTCAGCCCCGGCGGGTTGGTCTCGGACTTCTCGATCGACTCGCTGGTGAGCCCCCATCGCTTCAGCACCTTCTCGTAGCTGCCGTCGGCGATCGCGCCGTTGAGCGCCTCGGTGATGGCCGGCGCCAGGCCGTTGCCCTTGGCCGTGGCGACGGCGATCTCGGCGGTGTCGGGCCAGCCGCCGTTGAACTGCCCGACGACCGTGAAGTCATCCGGCTTGGTCGCGGCCTTGTAGGCGGCGGTGGCGTTGGGGCCGAAGGTCAGGTCGATCCGGCCGGACTGCAGGGCGAGCGTCGTGTCGGAGTCGTTCTGGTAGTACTGCACGTCCACCGGCTCGAGGCCCTTGGCCTGGTTCTCCTTGTCCCACTCGAGCAGGATCTTCTCCTGGTTGGTGCCCGAGCCCACCGCGATGCGCAGGCCGGCGACGTCCTCCGGCTTCTTGATCCTGATCGTCGAGTCGGCCGCGGCGAGGAAGCCCAGGGTGTCGACCCGGTAGGAGGAGAAGTCGAAGAGCTGCTTGCGCTCCTCTGTGACGGTGACGTTGGAGATGGTCACGTCGACGTCGCCGGACTGGGTGGCCAGCGGCCAGTTCTCCCACGCCGTCGGCACGATCTCGAGCTTCAGGCCGAGCGCATCGGCGATCAGCTGGGCCGTGTCGGGGTCGCTGCCGATGACAGTGGCGTTGTCGTCGGCGTAGAAGGCGAGCGGGGCGCTGTACGCGCTGGTCGCCACCTTCAGGACGCCGTCGTCGACGACGCCGGGCGGCAGCAGGTCGATCGCGGCCTGGTTCTTCGGCGTGTGGATGCGGTCCTGGTCGGGGCTGGTGTCGACGACGAGCGCGGACGGTCCGGCGGACGCCGACGCCGCGGTGTTCTCGATGTCGCTGGAGCTGGTGCACGCGCCCAGCGCCAGCGCTGTGGCGGCAGCCAGGACGGCGACGAAGGGTCCTCGTCTTCTGCGCGTGATCACGGTGTGGTTCTCCTTCTGACGGGCGCACGGGCGTGCGCCACTGACGGGCGGCGCGGGCTGCGCCGTCCGGGGTTCGGGGGGTGGGGACTACAAGACGCGGGCCAGGAAGGCCTTGGTCCGTTCGTGCTGGGGGTCGTCGAGCACCTGCTCCGGCGGCCCGGACTCGACGATGCGTCCGTCGTCCATGAACACGACGCGGTCGGCCGCCCGGCGGGCGAAGCCGATCTCGTGGGTGACCACGATCATCGTGGTGCCGTCCTCGGCGAGCTTCTCGATGACCGCGAGCACCTCGCCGACCAGCTCCGGGTCCAGCGCCGACGTCGGCTCGTCGAACAGCAGGACGGCGGGCTTCATCGCCAGCGCACGGGCGATGGCCACCCGCTGCTGCTGCCCGCCGGACAGCTGCCGGGGGTAGGCCTTCTCCCGGCCGCCCAGCCCCACGCGGGCCAGCAGCGCCCGTGCCTCGGCCTCGACCTCGGCGCGCGGCCGGCCCTGCGCCGAGACCGGTGCCTCGACCACGTTGGCCAGGGCGGTCAGGTGCGGGAAGAGGTTGAAGGACTGGAAGACGAACCCGAACCGGGTCCGCTGCCGCAGCAGCTCCTTCTCCTTGAGCTCGTGGAGGTTGTTCCCCTTGCGGCGGTAGCCCACGAGCTCGCCGTCGAGGGCGACGAACCCCCGGTCGACCTTCTCCAGGTGGTTGATGCTGCGCAGCAGCGTCGACTTGCCCGAGCCGGAGGGACCGAGGATCACCGTGACCGTGCCCGGCTCGACGACGAGGTCGACCCCGTGCAGCACCTCGACCCCGGCGTAGGACTTGCGCACGCCGTGCACCTCCACCCGGCCGGGCCGGGTCGCCACCGCGGTCACCGGGCGATCCCGCGGACGCGCGTCAGGCCGGCGGTGAGGTTGCCGCGCAGCCGCTGCAGCGGCGTCGGCGGCAGGGTGCGGACGGCGCCGCGGGCGTAGTACCGCTCGACGTAGTACTGGATCACCGTGACGACGGTGGTCAGGACGACGTACCAGATCGCGGCCACGACCAGCATCGGCAGCACCCGCTGCGTGCGGCCGTAGATGACGCTCACCGTGTAGAACAGCTCGCCCAGCGCCAGCACGTAGACGATCGACGTGCCCTTGAACAGGCCGATCACCTCGTTGACCGCGGTCGGCACGATCGAGCGCATCGCCTGCGGCAGCACGATCCGGGTCGCCTGCCGTCGCCGTGGGATGCCCAGCGACGCGGCCGCCTCGTGCTGGCCCTGGTCGACCGACAGGATCCCGGCGCGCACGATCTCCGCCGAGTACGCCGCCTGGTGCAGCCCCAGCCCGAGGATCGCGGCGCCGAACTTGTCGATCAGCGACAGCGTGTCGAAGGAGAAGAAGCTCGGCCCGAACGGGATGCCCACGTCGAGGCTCTTGTAGAGGTAGGCGAGGTTGTACCAGAGCAGCAGTTGCAGGATCAGCGGCACCGAGCGGAACACCCAGGTGTAGCCCCAGCTGACCGCCTGCAGCAGCGGCGAGCGGGACAGCCGCATGAGCGCCAGCACCGTGCCGAGCGCGAAGCCGAGCACCGCGGTGATCAGCGTGAGCTCGATCGTGGTGAGCACACCGTGGACGATCGAGCGCTCGGTGAGGTAGGCGCCGACGATGCCCCACTCCCACCGCGGGTTGGTGATCAGCGAGTGCACCACCATCGCCAGCAGGACGGCGACGAGAGCGGTGGCCACCCAGCGGCCGGGGTGCCGGGCCGGGACGACCGTGAGCGTGTCGTAGGGCGTCCCCGCGGGAGGTGCGGCGACCTCGGGACGGGCGTCGAGGAGAGTCATGCGAGGTCCTTCTCGAAGGCGTAGTGGCGCTCGCCCGGGGGCAGGGCGCGCAGGGATTCCAGGTCGGTGGGGCGGGGACGGGCCGGGTCGAACAGCGGCGTCCAGCCGGCGGCGAGGTAGAGGGCCTTGGCCTCGGGCTGGCGCGGGCCGGTGGTCAGGTACATGCGCGTGTAGCCGCGGTCGGCGGCGCGCCGCTCCAGCTCGGCGAGCACCCGGCGGGCGAGGCCGCGGCGGCGGTGCGCCGACGCGGTCCACATCCGCTTGACCTCGGCGGTGTCGGGATCGGGGTGCCGGCGGTAGGCGCCACCGGCGACCGGGGCGCCGTCCTGGAGCAGCAGGATCAGCTCCCCGTGCGGCGGGAGGAACTCGTCGGCGGGGTAGCGGGTGAGTTCCTGGTCCGCCCCGCCGAACAGATCGCCGTAACGGGCGTCGTACTCGAGCGCGAGCTCGGCGAACAGCGGCGCGGCAAGGGGGTCGTCGGGGGAGACGCGCTGCACCTGCAGCGCGGGTTCGAGAGTCGTCACGGGTGCTCCGGAGCAGGGGCGACCGCGGGCACAGCGGTGCCCGGGCGCGGAGGAGGAAGAAGGGAGGAGGCGGCGCGTCAGCGACAGAGCGCGCTGTCGGTGCGCAGCAGATCGACGGTCGGCCGACCGACCAGGTCGACGGACACGTGCCGCTGGATCGCGTGCGGTCCCACGGGGAATGCGCTCCTCGGTCGAGTACTGCGGGTTGCGGACGCGTCGTGCGTCCGCCAGGTCGTCACCCGGGGCACCCCGCCGCAGTGGGGGGTTGCCGGCCAGCGAGCCGGGGCTTGTTGCTGGCGCTCAGGACCTGGGCGGACGATAGGACGAACCCGGCATACACGTCAAATCCGATCGGTTTGGTAGACATTGCACCGGGGAACGAAGTGCCGTCGGAGACCTCCGCCGGCCCCGAGCGGGAGGAGGTGCCCCGTGGACCGGACGGTTCTGGCCTCGCGGCGGCACGTCGACCTGCTCCGCACCGCCAGCGCCCAGTGTCGGTCGTCGCGATGCCCTCGCCGTGCCCGACGTCCTGCCCTGGAGCTGCGCCCGTGTCCCACCCCGCCCGTCCCCGTCTGACCTCGCGACCGCCGACGCTCTGCGTCGTGGGCGCCGGCCCGACCGCCATCGGCGTGCTCGAGCGGCTCGTCGCGAACGCCGCGGACCTCTCGTCCGACGAACGGCTGCAGGTGCACCTGGTCGACCCGCACCCGCCCGGCGGCGGCCGGGTCTGGCGGGCCGCGCAGCCCTCGCTGCTCTGGGCGAACTCGCTCGCCGCCGACGTCACCGTGCTGCCCGACCCCTCGGTGGAGGTCGCCGGCCCGGTGGGGGAGGGGACGACGCTGTGGCAGTGGGTCGAGCAGGTCGGGCGCACCCGCCCCGACGACGACCCGGTCGGCGAAGAGGCCCGCCGGCTCGGTCCCACGTCCTTCCCGTCCCGGCCGCTGGTCAACGCCTACCTGGGCTGGGCGCTCGACGCGGTGGTCGAGGCCGCGCGGCCGTGGGCCGACGTCGAGCTGCACGCCACCTCGGCCGTCGACGTCCGCCCGGACGACGACGGCGTCGAGGTCGTCCTCGCCGACGGCACCGCGATCGCGGCGCACGCCGTCCTGCTGGCGCAGGGCCACCTCGACGCGCACCCGACCCCGCTGGAGCGGGCCACCGAGCGCCGCGCCGGCGCCGCCGGGCTGACCTACCTGCCCACCGGCTACACCGCCGACCTCGACCTGTCCCGACTGCGGCCGGGGGAGGACGTGCTGGTCCGCGGGGCGGGGCTGGCGTTCGTCGACCTCATGGTGCTGCTCACCAGCGGACGCGGCGGCACGTTCGCCCGGGACGACGACGGCCGGCTGGTCTACCGCCCGTCGGGGGAGGAGCCACGGCTGCACGTCGGCTCCCGCCGCGGGGTGCCCTACCGCGCGAAGCTCGGCTACGTCTGGGCCGGCGACCCGGTTCTCCCGCGGTTCTTCACCCCCGCTGCCGTGACCGAGCTCTTCGGCGACCGGCCGCTCGACCTGCGCACCGACCTGGCCCCGGTGATCGCCCGCGAACTGGGCTGGGCGCACTACACGGAGCTGTTCCGGGCCCACCCGTCGCGCACCGCGCTGCCGTGGGAGGAGTTCGCGTCGTCCTACGCCGCGTCCCCCGACGTCGCCGCTCTCGTCGCCGCCGCCGTCCCCGATCCGCGTGACCGGTTCGACCTGGCCGCGCTGGACCGGCCGCTCGCCGGGCACCGGTTCGCCGACGAGGCGGCCCTGCAGGAGTGGCTGCGCGCGCACGTCCGCGCCGACCTCGCCCGGGCCGCCGATCCGGCCTGCTCGATGGACGCCGCCGTCTTCACCTCGTTGCTCTTCTGCCACGGCACGGTGGCCGCCCTGGTCGGTGCGGGCCGGCTGACCCCGCGCTCGGAGGCCGAGGACCTCGGCGGCTGGTGGATGAACCTGTTCAGCTACCTGGCCAGCGGCCCGCCGTCGCCCCGGCTGGAGGAGCTGCTCGCGCTGTCGGAGGCCGGCATGGTCCGGTTCCTCGGCGCCGACGTGCAGGTGGAGCTCGACGAGGACGCATTCCGGGCCCGCTCGGCGTCGCACGACGAGGTGGTCGCGGCCCGTGCGCTGGTCGAGGCGCGGCTGCCGGCGCCCGACGTGACCGGCACCCCGGACCCGCTGGTCACCCGCCTGCTGCTGCGCGGCGCGGGCACCGAGAAGGTGCTGCCCGACGCGGCCGCCGGCACCGCGCACGGGACCGGCCGGCTGCACGTGGACCCCGAGCACCGGGTGATCGACGCGACCGGGCGGCCGCAGTCCCGGCTGTTCGCAGCCGGCTACTGGACCTCCGGCGGCCAGGTCGCCGCCTTCGCGCGGCCGCGGACCAACGCGCCGTTCTTCCGCCAGAACGATCGCCTGGCCCGCACGCTGTGGCGGGCGCTGACCACCGTTCCCGCGGCTGTCCCGGAGGTGGCCTGATGCCCGTGGCCGACGCCTTCCGCGAGGTCATGGCCGGCGTCCCGACCCCGGTCACCGTGGTCACGACGCTGGTCGACGACCGGCCGCACGGCACCACGGTCAGCGCCTTCGCCTCGCTGTCGATGGCCCCGCCGATGCTGCTCGTCGCGCTCGACCGCGGCTCCGACCTGCTCGCCCGGCTGGCGATCGGGCAGCCGTTCGGCGTGAACGTGCTCGGCGCCGGTCAGGCCGGGCTGGCCGCCGCGTTCGCCCGCAAGGGCGCCGACAAGTTCACCGGCGTCGAGTGGCGGGCCGACGACGGTGCGCCCCGGCTGCTCGGCAGTCCCGGCTGGCTGGCGTGCACGGTCGCCCAGCTCGTCGACGGCGGCGACCACGTCGTCGTCCTGGGGGACGTCGTCCGCGCCGACGCCGCCGGCGGACCGCCGCTGACCTACCACGCCCGCACCTTCGGCACCCATGTCGCCGCCTGACTCCTGGGAGAGCTCCGTGACCCATCTGCACAGCCATCTGCACGTGGCCGTCGCCCTAGACGGCGCCGGCTGGCACCCTGCCGCCTGGCGCGAGCCCGACGCCCGGCCGGCCGAGCTGTTCACCGCCGGCTACTGGGTCGGCCTGGTCACCGAGGCCCAGCGTGGCCTGCTCGACCTGGTCACCTTCGAGGACGACCTCGCCCTGCAGTCGACCGACCGGTTCGCCGACGACCAGCGGACCGACCAGGTGCGCGGCCGGCTCGACGCCGTGCAGGTCGCCGCCCGGGTCGCGCCGGTCACCGAGGGCATCGGTCTCGTGCCGACCGCCGTCGTCACGCACACCGAGCCGTTCCACCTGTCGAAGGCGATCGCGACCCTCGACTACGTGAGCACCGGCCGGGCGGGGGTGCGGGTCAAGGTGGCCGGCTCGTCGTCCGAGGCCGCGCACTTCGGCCGGCGCTCGGAGCTCTCCCTCGAGGACCTGTTCGCCGAGGCCGGCGACTGGGTCGAGGTCGTCCGGCGGCTCTGGGACAGCTGGGAGGACGACGCCGAGATCCGCGACGTCGCGACCGGCCGGTTCGTCGACCGCGAGAAGCTGCACTACATCGACTTCGAGGGCCGGTTCTTCTCGGTGAAGGGCCCGTCGATCACCCCCCGGCCGCCGCAGGGGCAGCCGGTCGTCGCGGCGCTCGCGCACCAGGCGCTGCCGTACGAGCTGGTCGGGCGCAGCACCGACCTGGGCTTCGTGACGCCGGTCGATGCCGCCGACGCGGCGCGGATCGTGGGGGAGGTCCGGTCCGCGCAGTCGGCGGCCGGGCGCGCCGACGAGACGGTGCACGTGTTCGGCGACGTCGTCGTCTTCCTGGACGACGACGCGGCCACCGCCCGCGCCCGACGCGCGCGGCTCGACGAGACCGCCGGCGAGGAGTACCGCAGCGACGCGCTCGTGTTCGACGGGACGCCGCCCCAGCTGGCCGACCTCCTCGAGGAATGGGCCGGGGCCGGGCTGACCGGCTTCCGGCTGCGACCGGCGACCCTGCCGCACGACCTGCGCCGGATCACCGCCGGGCTGGTGCCCGAGCTGCAGCGACGCGGCCTGTTCCGCGCCTCGTACGAGGCGTCCACCCTGCGCGGGCTGCTCGGCCTGCCGCGCCCCACCAACCGTTTCGCGACCGTCTGAGGACCATCCGATGCCGAAGCAGATCCACCTCGCCGCGCACTTCCCGGGAGTCAACAACACCACGGTGTGGAGCGACCCGGCCGCCGGCAGCCACATCGAGTTCTCCTCGTTCGTCCGGTTCGCGCAGGCGGCCGAGCGCGGCAAGTTCGACTTCCTGTTCCTCGCCGAGGGCCTGCGGCTGCGCGAGCAGAACGGGGCGATCTACGACCTCGACGTCGTCGGGCGGCCGGACACGTTCACCGTGCTGACCGCGCTGGCCGCGGTCACCGAGCGGCTCGGCCTGACCGGGACGATCAACTCCACGTTCAACGAGCCCTACGAGGTGGCCCGCCAGTTCGCCACGCTCGACCACCTGTCCGGCGGGCGGGCGGCGTGGAACGTGGTCACCTCGTGGGACGCGTTCACCGGTGAGAACTTCCGCCGCGGCGGGTTCCTGCCGCAGGACCAGCGCTACGAGCGGGCGCGCACGTTCCTCGAGACGACGCACGAGCTGTTCGACTCGTGGCGCGGCGACGAGATCGTGGCCGACCAGGCGTCCGGGGTGTTCCTCGGCGACGCCGACGCCGGACGGTTCGCGCACTCCGACGCGCACTTCGACATCAGCGGCCGGTTCGACGTCCCGCGCAGCCCGCAGGGGCGGCCGGTGATCTTCCAGGCCGGCGACTCCGACGAGGGCCGGGACTTCGCGGCGTCGTCGGCGGACGCGATCTTCAGCCGGCACTCGACCAAGGAGGCCGGCCAGGCGTTCTACTCGGACGTGAAGGGGCGGCTCTCGACGTTCGGCCGGTCCCGCGACGAGCTGCTGATCCTGCCTGCGGCCACCTTCGTCATCGGCGACACCGACGCCGAGGCGGCCGAGCTCGCGCACGAGGTGCGCCGCCAGCAGGTATCCGGGCAGACGGCGCTGCGCTTCCTCGAGCAGGTGTGGAACCGCGACCTGTCCGCCTACGACCCCGACGGTCCGCTGCCCGACGTCGACCCGGTGATCAGCGAGGACCACGTGGCCAAGGGCCGCGCGCAGGTGCGCATGCACCGCGACCCGCTGGCGATCGCGAAGCAGTGGCGGGAGCTGGCCGAGGCGAAGGGCTACTCGATCCGCGAGCTCATGATCGAGACGCAGTCGCGGCAGTCGTTCATCGGCAGCCCGGCCACGGTGGCGGCGACCATCGACGACCTGGTCCAGTCCGACGCCGCCGACGGCTACATCCTCGTCCCGCACATCACGCCCGGCGGGCTCGACCCGTTCGTCGACCGCGTCGTCCCGCTGCTGCAGGAGCGCGGCGTCTTCCGCACCGACTACGAGGGGACGACGCTGCGCGAGAACCTCGGGCTGGCGGCGCGCTAGATGTAGTGACCGGACAGGTTGTTCACGCGGCGAGGCGGCTGATCGGTGGGCGGCCTCCGAGGGCGGAGTGGCTGCGGGCAGTGTTGTAGTGCTCGAGCCAGCCGTCCAGGGCGGCGGTGCGCTCGTCGTTGCAGGCCCAGGCGGTGGCGTAGGCCCATTCGGTCTGCAGGGTGCGGTTGAACCGCTCGGCCTTGCCGTTGGTCCAGGGCCGGCCGGGCTTGATGAACCGGCGGGCGATGCCCAGGGAGGCGCAGGCGGCGATCCAGGTCTTGCCGATGCGGTAGCTCTTGGCGTTGTCGGTCAGCACCCGCTCGATCGTCACCCCGTGGCCGGCGAACCAGGCCACGGCCCGGGTCAGGAACCCCGCGCAGGTGCCGGTGCGCTCGTCGGGCAGCACCTCGGCGTAGGCCAGCCGGGTGTGGTCGTCGATGGCCACGTGCACGTAGTCCCAGCCGATACCGCGCCCGCGCACCTCCTCCGAGCGGCCGTGCACCCGCCAGCCACCGCCATCGGGCACCCGGCCGAGCTTTTTGACGTCGACGTGGAGCTGCTCGCCGGGACGCTCGCGTTCGTAGCGGACCCCGCTGTGCCGCACCCCGCGCAACAGCTCGCCGGTCAGCCGATCGACCTCGGCCAGCCGGGGCAGGCCGGCCCGGCGCAGCACCGCGCCGATGGTGGAGGCCGCGATGCCCAGGATCGCGGCCAGCCGCACCGGCCCGGCGTGGTGCGCCCGCCGCGCGGCAATGATCTGCTCGACCCGCTCGGGCGCGGTTGTGCGCGGCATGTGGTGCGGCCGCGAGGAGCGGTCGGCCAGCCCGGCCTCGCCCTCGGCGCGCCAGCGGCGTACCCACTTGTAGACCGTCTGCCGGCTGACCCCCAGCTGCTTGGCGACCTCACCGGGCCGATGTCCGGCACGGACCCGGGCGACGATCAGCTTGCGGGCGTAGACGGTGGTGCGGGCGTTAGCGTGGGCCACAGAGACCTCCGGTTGGGAATGGTGACGTCAAGCACCACCACTCCTTCCGGAGGTCTCCTTCGTGATCAAGCCACCACGCCGACTGTCAACAACGTGACTGGTCGCGACAGCTAGACGATCAGCGGCAGGCGCGGGTCGGGGTGCTCGGCGCGCCCCGACGCCGCGCGGACCCACGCCTCGTCGTCGGTGAGGTCGGCGGGCCGGCCGGCGACCGTCCGGCGCGCGAGGAGCTCGTCGAGGATGCGCGCGGTGTGCGCGATGCCCTCGGGTGAGGCGACGGTAGGACGGCCGAGGGCGTCGGTGAGGTCGATCCCGTGGACGACGGCCTCCACCGTCCGCGTGGGCACCCACTCCTCGAGCGTCATCAGCGCGAAGAAGCCGGAGCCGATGGCCGAGCGGTCGGTCGCGCGGATGCCGTCGAGGCTGCGGCTGAAGGTGCTGCTCGTCTGCTGGACCAGGCTCTCGCGGGTCTGATCGGCGGCGTGCTTGACCGCGTAGTCGTAGACCACCGGCGCCACCTGGCTGCGGTCGGCGATGAAGAAGCTGACGCGGTCGCGACCGGGCTGGCCCTCCTGCACCGTGTCGAGCAGCGCGAGGGTCAGCCCGATCGAGATGTCGATGTGCGCGACGAGATCGGCGACCCGCCAGTGCGGGACGTCGCCCTCCGGGACCAGCCGGGTCGGCCGCGCCCAGTCGTCGTCCGTGAGACCGGTGAGGAGCTCCTCGACGGCGCGCAGTTCGCGCTCGAGGAGGTCGGTGCTCTGCAGGTGGCGGTCGGTCATGGCGCACCCTGGGGCGCGCCCGGCCGGGCTCGACAGTGCCGAAGGACCCCGGCGTCAGTCCTTCGGGCGCCGGGCGCGGGTGGCCTGGACGACGAGGCCGTTGCCGTCGGGGTCGGCCAGCGTGACGTACCGGCCCCACGGCGCGTCCTGGACGCCGTCCGGGAACTCGACCCCGTGCCCGCGCAGCCGCTCGACGTCGCCGTCCAGGTCGTCGGTCTCCAGCACCAGGCCGCGGTAGGAGCCGGCGGGCATGGTGTCGAACCAGGTCACCAGCGTGATCGTGGTCTCGCCGCCGCGCGGGGCGACCTGCACCCAGCGCATCCCGGGCTGCATCTCCGCGTCGCGGAGCAGGTCGAGGCCCAGGACGTCGACGTAGAAGTCCCGCGCCCGGTCCTGGTCGGAGACGGGGAGGGACACGACCTGCATACCGGTGATCGCCACGCCGCCGAGGTTATCGACGGCGCAACAGGCCTCCGCTCAGCGGTAGCAGTACGAGTCGGACGACGCGTCACCGCCCTGCAGGCGGACCTGGTGCGGGCGCAGCCCCCGCCAGTCCTCGCCGCGCGGGAAGAACCGCGCGTCGAGCGACAGCCCACCGGCAGCGGGATCGGTGTCGATCTTCGCCATCCACGAGCCCACGCCGGAGGGGAAGAACTGGTCGTCCCACGCCCCGTAGAGCGAGTTGGTGACGTAGATCCGCCGTCCGTCCCGGCTGACCTCGACCATCTGCGGACCGCCGGCCAGCGGCTCGCCGGGCGCGGCCGGGTGCGCGGTCTTGCGGACGACGCCGCCGAGGTGCACCGAGCCGACCTCGCGGGGGTGCGCCGGGTCGGAGACGTCGTACTGCTTGAGCTCACCGGTGCCCCAGCAGGAGACGTAGAGCATCTGGTCGTCCACCGACAGGTCGATGTCGGTGACCAGCGGCGGCACCGCACCGAACGGGGCCAGCGCCGGGGGCAGGTCGGCGGGGTCGGCCGGCTCGGCGGGGATGGTGATCACCTTGTCGGCGGTCCACTCGCCGCCGTCGCGGTGCCAGCGCCAGATCGACGCCGACAGGTCCGCGGTCGAGACGACGACACCCACGAAGCCCCACGTCGCCTCGGGATCGTGCGAGGGCCGCAGCTCCAGCACCATCTGCTGCTCGGCGCCGAGGTCGACCGTCTGCAGGTGCCGGCCCTCGGCGAGGTCCCAGAAGTGCAGCTGGTGGCCGTACTTGCCGCCGAGCAGCAGCTCGGGGACCAGCCCGTTCTCCACCATCGACGGGGTGCCCCACTCGCTGGAGATCAGCGTGTTCTGGTTGAGGTGCCACCAGGCGTCGTAGTGCAGGTACTGCGGCCCGCGGTCGGTCTCCCACGCGCGCAGCACGTCGAAGGTGGCGTGGTCGAGCAGCGCGATCCCGCCCGGCCCCTCGTCGCCGTCGCCGCTGCCGAGGCAGGTGAGGAACACGCCGTCCGGACCGCAGTGCAGCGTGTGCGGCCGCGAGTACCCGGCCTTCTCCGCCAGCTCCTTGGCCTCGATCGTCTTGTGCAGGACCGGGCTCCGCGGGTCCGGGTGGGTGTCGTAGACGTGGATGTTCGAGCTGCGCAGCCCGGGCAGCAGGAGGTAGCGGCGCTGCAGGCCGTCGGGGCCCATGTCGTGGCCCTCGTGCTTGAGGGCGCTGGAGCAGGCGTTCCAGCCGAAGTGGTGCAGCTCGTCACCCACGGTCGGCAGATCGGCCCAGCCCACGATCTGCCCGTAGGTCTCCGACGACGGATCGGTGTCGACGACGGTGAGCGCGTCCGGCTTCTGCGCCGCGCGGTCGAACGCGACCACGTAGGCCAGCAACTCGGTCGGGGCGGCGATCGCCTCCGACGGGCTGCGGTAGAAGGTGGGGTCCATCGTGTGCGCCGTCTCGCTCATCGCGCTCTCCTCGCGCCGCCCGGGGGATTTCCGCACCAAGCTAGTGAGGTTTGAGGGCAGCCGTCTACGGGCGCCGGAGCGGCGCCCGCAGACGGTGTCAGCGAGCGGCGCGGACCCGCCCCTCGACGAGGCAGGTGACGCCGGCGACGCGCGAGAGCGCGCCGTCCACGTGCGCCTCGACCTCCTGCAGGACCGCGCTGTCCCCGCGCGGCAGGGTCACCAGGATGGGCCGCTGGGGCCGGACGGCGGGATGGGAGAACGCCTCGCCCACGAGCCGCGTGACCAGGTCGGCCGGCAGGCCCAGGAGTTCCTGGATGTCGACGACCACGCGGTCGGTCTCCTCGGCGACCTGGGCCTCGGCCAGCGGGCCGATCTCGCCGACGACCGAGACGCCGGTCCGGCTGGTCAGCATCTCCCAGGAGCGCCCGTCGCCGCAGTGACCTCGGATGCGGCGGGGGAAGGTGGCGAGGGGATCGGCCGCGGCGATGTTCCGCGCGGACCGGTGGGTCGTGCTCGGCTGGTCCAGCACGACAGCGGGCATGCACTACCTCCGACGACGAGGAGAGACGGAACGGGAAGAGACGAACGGGAGCGGGCCCCACGACCCGGCACCACCGGCGAGCTGTGACTGGGCCCGACGCGCATACGGTGCCTGGCAACACGCCCGGGGGGCAGGGCCTTTCGTCCTCGTCCGTTCCGTTCCGGCTGTGAATGTGCCCAGAAACCGGTTTAGGCCGTCGTTTAGGTCACCTGACCGATGAGCGCACCCGCCTCGTCCGGCCACGCTCTCGCTGCCAACCACACCGACAGTTCGCGAGGAGCGACGAGATGGCGATGTTCATGGACGTGCACAGCGGGTTCTTCGGGGTCTCCGAGGAGCAGCTCCGCGAGGCCCACGAGCGCGACCTGGCGATCGAGGGCGAGGAGGGCGTGCACTTCGAGCGGGCCTGGCTCGACCCCGAGCAGGGCAAGGTCTTCTGCCTGTCCAGCGGCCCGTCCCGCGAGCACGTGGCGCGGGTGCACGAGAAGGCCGGACACCCGACCACCGAGATCTACGAGGTCCTCGTCGACATCACCTGATGAGGTCTGGGGCCCCCGGGGGGTTGCGCGGCGGCGGCCGCTCTGCCAAGACAGAGCGGCCGCCGCCGTGTGGAGGAAGCCGTGCCCGCTCGCACAGCACTCGTCGCCTCGCCGGTCCTCGTGGGCCGGGACGACCTGCTCGCGCTCGCCGACGCGCGGCTGGCCGCGACCGCAGGGGGCTCCGGCGGGCTCCTGCTCGTCGCCGGGGAGGCCGGCATCGGCAAGACCCGTCTGCTGGGCGCCATCGGCCGGCGCGCCGAGCGGAGCGGCTTCGCCGTCCTGCGGGCGGCCGCGTTCCCGGGCGACGCCGAGTCCTCCGGCGGGGTGCTGCTCGACCTCGCGGGGGACCTGCAGCGCTTCCCCGACCGCGTCGTCCCCGCGATCGGCCGGGCGATGGCCGACCGGCTGCGCGCGCCGGCCACCGAGGACGAGGACCTCAACAGGCGCCGCCGGCTGCTCGAGCAGAGCCTCGCCGACGACCTCGCGGATCTGCCGGCGGGCCGGCCGCTGCTCGTCGTGCTGGAGGACCTGCACTGGGCCGACCAGCTCAGCCTCGAGGTGGTCGCCCGCGTGGCCGCCCGGCTCCCGTTCCGGACGACGCTGGTCGTGGGTGCCTACCGCAGCGACGAGCTCTACTCCGGGACGGCGATCCGCGCCTGGCGCACCCGGCTGCTGTCCTCGCGGCTGGCCGAGGAGATCCGGCTGCCGCGCCTGACGACCGGGCAGGTCGCGGTGCTCACCAGCGCCGTCCTCGGCCGAGCCGCACCCGGCGCCGTGGTGACGGCGATCCACGACCGCAGCGACGGCATCCCGCTGCACGTCGAGGAGCTGCTCGCCGTGGCCGATCCCGACGCGACCGACGTCGACGAAGTCGCCGTTCCGGACACCCTCGCCGACGCCGTGCTGCTGCGGATGGAGGTGCTCGGGCCTGCGGAGCGGGCGGTGGCCGCCGCGGCGGCGGTGATCGGCCGGTCGTTCGACTTCGACCTGCTCACGGCCGTGGTCGACGAGCCGGCCGAGCAGGTGGACGGCTGCCTGCGGCGGCTGCAGGAGATGTACCTGGTGCAGGCCGGGGCCGACGCGACCGGGTACGACTTCCGGCACGCCCTCATCCGCGACGCCGTGTACGCCGACATCGCGCTGCCGCGGCGGCGCACTCTGCACCAGCGGGTCGCCCGCGCGGGGGTGGAGCGGGGCTATCCCGCCACGTTCGTCTCGGCGCACTTCGAGCAGGCCGGCCTGCGCGAGGAGGCGCACCGGCACGCGCACGTCGCCGCGGCCCGCGCGGCGGGCCTCTCCGCGCACCGCGAGGCCCTGCAGCTCTACCGGCGGGCGGTGCGCACCATGCCGGCCGACCTCGCGCCCGCCGACCGGGCCGACCTGTGGCTCGCGCTCGGCGACGAGGCAGCCGCGGCCGACGACAACCGGGCGGCGGCCGAGGCCTATGCGACCGCGCACCGGCTGTGGGCCGAGATCGGCGACCGGGTGGCCGCGGCGTCCGTCGTCCCGAAGCTGGCGGCGGCCACCCACCTGCTCGGCGACGGGCTGGACCGCCGGGCGCCCCTGCTGGAGGAGGCCCTGCGGTCGCTGTCCGGCGTGCCCGACGCCGACCGCGTGCGGGGGCGGCTGCTCAGCGCGCTGGCCACCGTGTACATGCTCGACCGGCGGCTCGACGAGTCGCTGGTCTACGGCGACCAGAGCCGCGCGCTGGCGCAGGCGACCGGCGACGTCCGGACCGACCTGGACACCGCCGCCACCGTCGGCTCGGTGCTGGTGTTCGCCGGCCGCATGGACAGCGGCTGGTCGCTGCTGCAGACCGCCGTGACCCGCGCCGAGGAGCAGCACTACGAGACCGAGGCGGCCCGGGCCTACCGGATGATCGGCTCCTCGGCGTCGGTGCTGGTCGAGAACGAGCGGGCGGAGAACTGGCTGACCCGCGGGATCGCCTACGCCGACGGCGTCGAGTTGTGGAACCACCGCAACTACCTCGCCGCCCACCTGGCGCACGTGCAGTGGGCCCGCGGCCGGTGGGCGCAGGCGAAGGAGACCGCCGAGCACGCGCTCGCCGACGGCCGTGGCGGCGTCACGACCGCGATCACCGGGGAGTACGTGCTCGGCTACCTCGCCCTCGGCCGGGGCGAGTGGGAGGCCGCCACCGAGCAGCTCACGTCCGCGCTGCGGCAGGGGGAGGCGATGGCCGAGCTGCAGCGGCTGTCCCCGCCGCTGTGGGGACTGGCCGAGACGGCGCGGTTGCAGGGGGACCACGGGCGGGCGCTGGAGCTCTGCGCGCGGGGCGTCGCCGCCTCGGCGGAGGTGGCCGACGCCGCCTACCTGTTCCCGTTCCTGCTCACCGGTGTGCGCGCGTGGCTGGCACGGGGCGAGGTCGACGAGGCCGGCGCCTACGCCGCGCGGGTCGCCGACGCCCTGCTCGTGCGCAGCATCCCCGGCACGTTGCCGGCGATCCCGCACGCCCGGGGGCTGCTCGCCCTCGCGGCCGGCGACCTCGCCGCTGCCCGGGAGCTAGTGACGCAGGCCGAGCAGGAGTGGCGTCGGCGCGACCGGTTCTGGGAGGGCTCGTGGGCGCGGCTGGACCTGGCGCGGGTCGCCGTCCGCGCGCGGCGGACGGCGGAGGCGACCAGCCTCGCGACCGCCGTCCGGACCGCCGCGGAGGAGGTCGGCGCACAACCGCTGGCGGCCGCGGCCGACGACGTCGTGCCCCGAGGACGACGCGACGAGCCCTGGGCGCCGCTGTCGGCGCGTGAGTACACGGTCGCCTCGCTCGTGGCCGACGGGCTGACCAACCGCGAGATCGCCGCACGGCTGGTGCTCGCGCCGAAGACCGTCTCGGCGCACGTCGAGCACATCCTCGCCAAGCTGGGCATGGCCCGCCGGTCGCAGATCGCTGCCTGGACCGCGACGGTCGACGCGGACCCCCGGACCCTCAGCTGATCCACAGCCTCGGCACGGCTCGCCACCACGCCGCCCCGTCACGATCGCTGCACAGCACGTGACGAGAAGGAGAACCGTGAGCGAGAACGAGACGCCGCACAGCGGCTCCCGCTGGGAGCCGGGCGCCGCGCCCCCGCCCGTCGACGAAGCGCCCGCTCCGGCGACGCCCGCCAGGCTCGGCCGAGGACGGTTGGCCCTCGCCGCCGCCGCGGTCGGCCTCGTGGCCGCCGGCGGCGTGGGCGGGTTCGTCGTCGGGCAGGCCTCGGCCGGCAACGCCGGCGAGACCGGGGTGACGCAGAACGGCATCCCCGGCGGGGGCGAGTTCCCGGGTGGCCAGTTCCCCGGCGGGGGGACCCGGCCCGACGTCGGCGGGGACCAGGACGGCGACCACGGCGCCCCGCCGGGCGCCGACGGCAGCACCGGCAGCACCGACGGCACGGACGGCACCGACCAGGGCACCAGCTGACGCGCCGGGCGGGGCGGCTCCTACGCGGGCCGGCCCCGCTCGGTGCGCAACAGCTTCACCAGGGCGTTCGTCGAGGAGTCGGAGTCGTAGTCCGGCGCCCCCTCGCTCTGCAGCTTGGGCGCGAGCTGGTTGGCCATGACCTTGCCCAGCTCGACACCCCACTGGTCGAAGCTGTTGATGCCCCACACGATGCCCTGGGTGAAGACCCGGTGCTCGTAGGCGGCGACCAGCTGCCCGAGCGTCGAGGGCGTCAGCTTCGGCGCGACGATCGCGTTCGACGGGTGGTTGCCCGGCATGACCTTGTGCGGGACCACCGCCTGCGCCGTCCCCTCGGCGGCGACCTCCTCGGCGGTGCGGCCGAACGCCAGCGCGCGCGGCTGGGCGAGGAAGTTGGACAGGAACAGGTCCTGCATCCCGTCGAGGTCGTGGTTGGGCTGGGCGAACGCGAGGAAGTCGGCCGGCACGAGCACCGTGCCCTGGTGCAGCAGCTGGTAGAAGGCGTGCTGGCCGTTGGTGCCGGGCTCGCCCCAGACGATCTCGCCCGTGGCGACGTCCGCCGGTGACCCGTCGACCTGCACCGACTTGCCGTTGGACTCCATGCACAGCTGCTGCAGGTAGGCGGGGAAGCGGGCCAGGTACTGCGCGTACGGCAGCACCGCCTGGGTCTGCGTGCCGAAGAAGTTGATGTACCAGACGCTGATCAGGCCCAGCAGCGCCGGCAGGTTCTCCTCCCAGGGTGCGGTCCGGAAGTGCTCGTCGACGGTGTGGAAGCCGTCGAGCATCTCCCGGTACTGCTCCGGACCGATCGCCACCATGAGCGACAGGCCGATGGCCGAGGTGAAGGAGTAGCGGCCGCCGACCCAGTCCCAGAACCCGAACATGTTGTCGGTGTCGATCCCGAACTCGGCGACCTTCTCGGCGTTGGTCGACACGGCGACGAAGTGCTTGGCGACCGCCTTGTCGTCGCTGCCGAGCCCGTCGAGCAGCCAGCGGCGCGCCTCGCGGGCGTTGGTCAGCGTCTCCTGGGTGGTGAACGTCTTCGACGCGACGATGAACAGGGTCGACGCCGGGTCGAGGTCCCGGGTGGCCTCGGCCAGGTCGGTCGGGTCGATGTTCGAGACGAACCGGAAGCTGATCGACCGCTCGGAGTAGTCGCGCAGCGCCAGGTAGGCCATCGCCGGGCCGAGGTCGGAGCCGCCGATGCCGATGTTGACCACCGCGCGGATCCGCTCGCCGGTGTGCCCGGTCCACTCGCCGGAGCGCACCCGGTTCGCGAACTCGCCCATGCGCCGCAGCACCTCGTGCACGTCGTGGCGCACGTCCTGGCCGTCGACGACCAGCCCGCTCGTGGCCGGGTCGCGCAGGGCGACGTGCAGGACGGCGCGGTCCTCGGGGCCGTTGATGTGCTCGCCGCCGAACATGGCCTCGGTGCGCTCGCGCAGGCCGGCGCGGTCGGCCAGCGCGGCCAGCAACCGGACGGTCTCGCGGGTCAGCCGGTTCTTCGAGTAGTCGAGGTAGAGGTCGCCGGCCCGGACGGTGTAGGCGGTGCCGCGGTCGGGCTCCTCGGCGAAGAACTCCCGGAGGTGGCGTCGTCCGATCTCGCCGTGGTGCGTCGACAGGGCCTGCCACTCCGGGGTCTCGCTGATCCGCATGCCGTCAACCCTTCCGCACCGGCGGGCGGCGCACCACCGATGACTTCGCGGTTCCGGTGCAGTCAGGGCAGCAGACGAGGAGAGGACGGCGACCATGGACAAGACCGGACCGCTCGACACCCGGTTCAGCGCGGTGCTGCAGAAGAGCCCGGCCACCGGCGGCTGGACGTACGTGCAGATGGACGGCTCCGCCGAGTTCTTCGGCACCCGCGGACTGGTGAAGGTACGGGGAACCGTCGACGGTCATCCGTTCGCCAGTTCGTTCATGGCCCTGGGCGACGGCACGCACAAGCTGCCGGTGCGCGAGGATGTGCGACGCGCGATCGGCAAGGGCCCGGGCGACACCGTCACGGTGCACCTGACCGAGCGCACCGGCTGACGCTGAAGGAGACGGCATGGGTGGGTTCCGGGGCAGCGACGACACCGACGCGCAGGAGGCCTCGAGCCTGCTCGAGTCCGAGGACGTGCTGGAGGACGACGGCTACGGCGAGGTGCTCGACCGCGGGTACTCCCCGCGCGACACCGAGGTCGTCGGTGACGACTACGACGACTCGCTCGACGAGCGGCTGGCCCGCGAGCTGCCCGACGGCGCCTCCGACGACGAGGGTGACGGGGTCGGCGACCTGGCCGGCGGCGAGGGCGAGCTGCGCGACGACGAGGTCGGCGACGAGCGCGCCGGGCGGCTGTCCGAGAACGACGACGGCTACGGCGACTCCGAGGACGAGCTGTGGGCCGAGGACGAGGGCGTCGACGGCGCCGCGGCCTCGGCGGAGGAGGCCGCCGTCCACGTCGTCCGGGACCCCGACGACGCCTGACGGCGGTTTCGCGTGCTCAACCTCGCGCGGTCAAGCACGCGAAACCGCGCTCAGCGGGGGAGCCACTCGGGGGCGTGGGCGCCGGGGAGGGGCGGGCCGGTGCGCCAGGGCGGCGAGCCGGGCGGGCGGACCAGCGACACGGGTCCGCCCTCGGCGGGCAGCTCGACCAGGTAGGGCGCGACCTCGCTGTCCTCGTCCGCGGTCTCCCGGCGCGGCCCCGCGGCCAGCAGCCAGTGCGCGAGCTGGGCCAGCGAGAGCTCGGCGCACCAGACGCCGCCCTCGTCCCGCCGGCGGGCGACCGCGCGCATCGCGGCGGCCGCGGCCAGGTGGCCGGTGCCGTGGTCGAGCGCCTGCGCGGGCAGCACGCCGGGGCCGGCTTCGCTGGCGAGGGTGTCGGCGATCCCGGTCGCGGCCTGCACCAGCGAGTCGAAGCCGCGGCGGCACGCCCACGGTCCCCGCTCGCCCCACGCCCGCAGCCGGACGACGGCCAGGTGCGGGTGCCGCTCGGCGAGCGCGGCGGGATCCAGCCCGAAGGCGTCGAGCGCGCCCGGCCGGTACCCCTCGACCACGACGTCGGCGCCGACAAGCAGCTCCTCGAGCGCGGTCCGGCCGTACGGCGTCCTCAGGTCGAGCGACGTCGACCGCTTGCCGGGGCCGGTGTCGAGCAGGCCGGCCGGGTCGTCGGGCAGGCCGGGGTGGTCCAGCCGCAGGACGTCGGCGCCGTGCGCGGCCAGCGTGCGGGTGGCCACCGGACCGGCGATCACCCGCGTCAGGTCCAGCACCCGCAGCCCGGCCAGCGGCACGTCGCGCGGCGGACCGTCGGCCACCCGGGTCAGCCGCAGCAGCGGCAGGCCGGCCACCGCCTGCCCCTGCGGGTGCGCCGCCCACTCCTCCGTCGTCCGGACGACGGCAGCGGCGCCGCCCTGCTCGACCACCGCCGCCTCCAGCTCCTCGCCGCACCAGCGGCCGATGGCCGCTGCCGGACCGCCCGGGCCGAGCACGCGCTCGATCGCCGCGCGGTGGTGCGGGTAGTTACCGTGCAGCCGGATCCAGCCGTCGGCGGTGCGCCAGAAGCGCGAGAGCGGGGCGAACCCGGCGCCGGCCGCTGTGCCCCCCTGTCGGGCGTAGCGCTCGGACCGGAAGGAGAAGCCGACCCCCACGGCGTCCAGCTCGACGGCCAGGGGCTGGCGGGCCAGCTCGCGCGCGGCCAGCAGCTGGGCGGCGACCGCGCCGAGGGCCAGCTCCTCGACCGCGAGCGGGGACTCCAGGCCGGTGCGGCCGAGCACCCGCAGCGCGCCGGCCGGCAGCGCGGGTCCGCCGAGCGCCGTCCACGCCGTTCCCAGGAACCCCCCAGCCGCCACGACGGTCATCGTGGCCGACCGAGGGGCCGGGGAGCGATCAGGCGCTCCTCGTACGGGTCACGCCGCCTGGAGCGGGGACGCGCTCTCGCCGCGGGTCAGGGCGAAGCGGAGCTCGAGCAGCTCGTTGACCGAGGCCTCGGCGTCCTCGCACGCGGTCACGATCTCCCCGCACGGGCTGAGGTAGAAGCGGGCGCGAGCGACGTTCAGCTCGGTGTAGGCGGCGACGATGCGCCGGTCGATCTCGGCCAGGTCAGCGCGATAGGGCATGGCGGACTCTCTGCAGGAAAGGGAGAGCCGGCCCTGGTTCGAACGGCTGCTCGTTGCTTGCTCCCTACCCGCTCCCGGCGGCTTGACGCCTTCCGGTCGGTCAGACCTCGACCGGTTCGAAGACCCGGGAGGGCGCCACGAACTCCTCCTGGGCGTCGACCAGCAGGATCTCCCGGGACCGGGCCGCCTCGGTGCGCGAAAGAAGACCGAAGACCGACGAGGCGGCCCGGGAGAGGGCGTCGGCCGCCGAGCGGGTCTGCAGCCACCGGGCGAGGAACAGCGCGGCGATCGCGTCGCCCGCGCCGTTCACCGCCACGTCCAGCCGCGGCGTGCGGACCCGGAAGTGCCGGCCGCCCTCCGACGCCAGCAGGTCGACCGCGTCGTCCGGGGTGTCGTCAGTGGCCAGGGAGGTGGTGAGCACGACCCGCGGGCCGAGGGCGTGCACCGCGGCGACGGCGTCCTCGACCTCGGCCAGGGTGCGCGTGGTGGTGCCGGCCAGCAGGTCGAGCTCGAAGTGGTTCGGGGTGACGAGATCGGCCACCGGGACGGCGACGTCCCGCAGCAGCTCCTCGATGCCCGGGCGGACGAAGACACCGCGACCGACGTCCCCGATCACCGGGTCGCAGCAGTAGACGGCGTCCGGGTTGGCGGCGCGGACCTTCTCCACGGTCTGCACCACCGCGTGCCCGATGTCGGCCGACCCGAGGTAGCCCGACAGGACGGCGTCGCAGCGGCCGAGGACGCCGCGGTCGGCGATGCCGTCCACCACCTCCTCGACCGCCTGCCCGTCGAAGACCCGCCCGCGCCACTCGCCGTAGCCGGTGTGGTTGGAGAACTGGACGGTGTGCACCGGCCAGACCTCGATGCCGAGCCGCTGCAGCGGGAACACCGCCGAGGAGTTGCCCACGTGCCCGTACGCGACGTGCGACTGGATGGAGAGGACCGCGGTCACGGGGGGCAACGGTGGCACACCGCGCTACTGCTCCTTCGCGCCGGTCAGGGACGCCAGCGCCCCGGCCACGAACTCCTCGACCCGCGCACGGTCCACGCCGAGCCCGGCCAGGACGCCGGTGCCGTCCTCCGCGTCGAGCAGCGCCAGCAGGACGTGCTCGGTGCCGATGTAGTTGTGCCCGAGGCGGAGCGCCTGCCGGAAGGTCCCCTCGAGGACGGCACGCGCCCGGTCGTCGAAGGGCACCAGGGCCGGCGACTGCTCGGTGCCGGCCGGGCCGAGCGTCTTCAGCGCCACGTCGCGCACGCGCTCCAGCGGCACGTCCTGCGCGACGATCGCCTTGGCCGCCAGCCCCTCCGGCTCGGCGATCAGCCCGAGCACGAGGTGGGGGATGCCGATCAGCTGGTCGTTGCGCTCGTGCGCCGCCTTCTGGGCGGTGACGACGACGCTGCGGGCGCGCGGCGTGAACCGGCTGAACCCGGCGCTCGGGTCCAGCGCCGGCTCGCCCGCCTCGGCCGGCTTGGCCACGAACCGCTTCTGCGCGGCCTGCTTGCTGACCCCCATCGACGTGCCGATCTCGGTCCACGACCGGCCCTGCCGCCGGGCCTGGTCGACGAAGTGGCCGATCAGCGCGTCGGCGACCTCGCCGAGGTGGTCGGCGACGAGCACGGCGTCGGTCAGCTGCTCCAACGGATCGGCGTGCACCTTCTTGATGGAGTCGATGAGGTCGTCGAGGCGGACGGACTGGGTGAGCGGGGTCGGCTCGGTCATGCCGTCAACCCTAGGTTGACGGCACTCCCAGCGTCAACCACCGGTTGACGCAGATCACCGCTGCAGCAGCCGGCGCACCTCGGCGACGCCGGCCAGCGCGGTGGCAGGGTCCTCGGCGCGGGGGATGAGGTTGAAGCTGCGGCAGCCGGCCTCGACGTAGGGGTGCAGGAAGGCGGCGACGTCCTCGGGCGTGCCGGCCGGGCAGTAGCGCTCGAAGGCGGCGAACGGTGCGGCGTAGATCGCCTCCATGGCCCGCGACAGCGGGAGGACGGCGCGCTCCCGGTCGGCCCCGAAGCCGCACCACACCTGGAGCCCGTGCCGGTCCGGCACCGTGGTCCGACCGTCGGCCGCCGCCAGCTCGGCCACCTGGCCGGTGACCTCGGCGAAGCGCCGCGGCGAGATCCAGATGCCGAGCCACCCGTCGCCGTACCGGGCGGCCCGCCGGACCGCGGCGGCCGAGCGGCCGCCCACCAGGATCGGCACGTCGAACCCCGGGGCGATCCGCGCCTCGCTCACGGGGAAGTGCGGCCCCTCGCCGGTGACCGGCTGTCCCGTGGCCAGCCGGCGGAGCAGGCCGAGCGCCTCGTCGGTCCGGGCACCGCGGGCAGCCGGGTCGACCCCGCACACCTCGTACTCGTGGCGGTCCTCGCCACCGATCCCCACGCCGAGCAGCAGCCGGCCCGGGGCGAGGGCGGAGAGGTCGGCCAGCTGGCGGGCGACCGGCACCGGGTGGCGCAGGGCCAGCAGGTAGACGCCGACGTGCACCGCCAGCCGGTCGCTCAGCGCCAGCAGGTGCGCGGCGTGCACCAGCCCGTCGAACCCCTGGCCGCCGAAGAAGCTCACGTGGTCGCCGACCGCCAGGTGGTCGACCCCGGCCGCCTCCAGCCCGGCCACCACCGCCCGCCGCTCGGCGAGCCCGGCGCTGCCGAGGTCGGGCAGCATCGTGCCGACGGCGACGGTCACGGGGCGGCCTCGCCGAGGCGCTGGGCCAGCCCCTCGAGGCCGCCGCGGATCATCTGGCCGTAGCCGTCGTCGGGCAGCGCGCCGGCCGCGGCCCGGCCCAGCTCGAGGTGCCGCCGAGCCGCCTCGGCGTCGCCGAGCGTGCGGTAGTCCTCGCCGAGGTTGAGATGCAGCGACGGGTAGAACGCCGCCACCGGGCCGGTCGCGCCGGCGGCCGCGGCCCGCTCGTCGGTCACCCCGTCGACCGCCTCCAGCGCCCGGAGGTCCCACGCCAGCTCCTCGCGCGGGTCCTCCTGCAGGTCGGCCATGAAATGCGCGACGGTGACGCGGTGCAGCGGGTCGCCGTCCGGGCCGAGCTCGGCCCAGAGCTGCGCGAACAGCTCCCGGGCCTCGGCGGCCCGGCCGGTCTGGCCGAGCTCCACCGCCTCGGTCACGCGGGCCGTGGTCGGGTCGGGTGCGGTCATGGGCGGCACGGTAGGGGGCGGTGCCGACGGTTCAGCGGCGGGCGTGCATGGACGCGATCTCGTGCGCCGACTCGAGGTCCGGCGCCGTGGCCAGGGCTCGCTGGAAGGCGCGTTCCTGCCGCAGCGAGGCGCGCTCGGCCCGGGAGCGGCGGAAGGCGGTGCGGAATCGGTTCACGGGGGATCTCCTCTCCTGGCCGGTCAACACGCGACGAGCACGGGTGCCGGTTCAATCGGGCCGCGCACGGTGTAGACGCCGTTGTCGACGGCGAACGAGGCGCGGGGGATCAGTCGCCGGATCAGGTGCACCATCCGGTCGTTGTCGGCCTGCACGGTCGCGGTCAGCGTGTACACCCCGTGACGGGCGGCCAGCCGGGTCAGCTCGCCCAGCAACTGGCGGCCGAGCCCGACGTTCTGCCAGTCGTCCTCGACGACGACGGCGAACTCGGCCTCGGTGGGCTCGGTGGGGGAGCGGTCGTACCGCGCGACCCCCACCACCTCGCCACCGACGAGGGCGACCACCGCCTCCCGGTCTGTGTGGTCGACGTGCACCAGGCGCTGGACGAGGTCCATCGGCAGCCGGTGCACGGGGGAGTGGAAGCGCCGGTACCGGGTCTCCGGCGACAGGCGCGGCCACAGCCGCAGGAAGCGGCCCAGGTCGTCGTCCTGAACGGGTCTCGTCGCCACTGCGATGTCCATCGGGGCCTCCTGGGTTCGTACGACGAACTCTGCTCCTGCGCGACATGGTTCGTCAAGTGAACCCAGCAGTCCTATGCTGGACGCCGTGAGCGAACTGCTGCTGGACCGCACCCGGTGCTCGGTGGCCGGCACGCTGGCCGTGGTCGGGGAGAAGTGGAGCCTGCTGGTGCTGCGCGAGGCGTTCCTCGGCGTGCGCCGCTTCGCCGACTTCCAGCGCATCCTCGGCGCACCGCGCGCCGTGCTGACCGACCGGCTGGCCACCCTCGTCGAGCAGGGCATCCTGCGGCGGGTGCCCTACCAGGCCGACGGCGAGCGGCAGCGGCACGAGTACCGGCTGACCGAGAAGGGGATCGACCTCTACCCGACGCTGGTCGCGCTCATGGAGTGGGGCGACCGCCACCTCGGCGACGTCGGCGGGGCCATGGAACTGCACCACCGCGACTGCGGCGCACCCGTGCACCTGACGCTCACGTGCGAGGACGGGCACACGCTCGGCGGTGCCCGCGAGGTCACGCCGATCCCGCGCTGACCCCCGCCGCGCTCCGGCAGCGGGCCGCGTCCAGCGGCTGACCCGCGGCGTCGAAGCAGCGCGCCGCCTCCTCGAACAGCGCGCCCCGCGCGGCCTCGTCGCCCTCCGCGCCGGCCAGGTGCGCCCGCACCTCGAGGACGGCGGCCTGCCAGGCCGTGCTGTGCGCCAGGGCGGGGGAGTGCTCGGCCTCCCGCAGGTGCCGCCGGGCGCCGTCGAGGTCGCCCACGTCGGCGCAGGCGATCGCCGAGGGCACCGCGATCATGATCTGGCAGAACAGGCAGCGGTCCTCGCGCGCGATCGAGGCCTCCGCCGCCTCCGCCGCGGCGTACGCGTCGGCCGGGGTGTCGGCCGCGGCGATCGTCGTCCCGTGGATGCGCTGCATCAGGTGCATCGCGATCGGCGACCAGCGGGCCCGGGGCAGCGCACGGGTGAGCAGCCGCCGCGCCTCGGCCCTGTCGCCCTGCTGCAGCCGGACCTCGGCCAGCCGCTGCAGCGAGTGCGCCTCCCCGGCCGACGCACCGATCGATGCGTGCAGGTCGGCCGCGGCGCGCAGCTCCGTCTCCGCCGTCGTCAGGTCCCCGGACAGCAGCGCCGCCTCCCCGGTGAGCGCCCGCGCGAACGCCACCGCCCGCTGGGCCCCCGACTGCGACGCGGAGTCGCCGAACGAGCGGGACAGCGCCAGCACCTCGGGATAGGGCACCGCGCCGTAGAGCAGGAACTCGGCCACGCAGAGGTGCGCGTCGAAGACGGCGGTGGCGATCGCCGGCTCCTCGCGGGTCTGCTGCATCTCGTGGTGCAGCCGCGAGAACCACTCGCCGCGGTCGTGGGCGATCAACCCCTGCAGCGTCACCAGCTCCGACAGCCGCCAGTCCGAGGTGCTCTGCGGTGTGCGCCGGACGGCCTCGGTGGCCGCCTGCGCCGCCTCGAGGTCGCCGTGGAAGTACGCGACCACGCCCTGGGCGAGCAGGATCGACGCGTCGGCCGGGCCGCCGTCCGGGGCCAGCCCGACCAGCGCCTCGACGGCGGTGTCGGGATCGCCCTCCAGGCTCGCGGTCCGGGCCAGCCGGGCGAGCAGCTGCCGGCGCGCCTGCCCGCCGGTCGCGGCGGCCGCGCTCCGGTACGCGCCCACCGCGGCCGGGTCGCCGACCGCCTGCAGCAGGTCGGCCCGCAGCCCGAGCGCGCGGCCGCGGTCCCGCCCGGTCGCCGCCGGCCGCGCCCGCTCGACCAGGTCGAGCGCGTCGCGGTACGCGCCGAGCGCCGCAGCCTGCTCGGCGGCGCGAAGCAGGTGCGGCACCGCCTCGGCCGCGCCGCCGGCGGCCAGCAGGTGCTCACCGATCCGGGCCGGCGCGGCGCCCACCTCCTGCAGCGCGGCGGCGACCTCCCGGTGCAGCCGCTCGCGGCGGTGCGGCGGCAGCCCGGCCAGCAGCGCGTCGCGCACGCCGGGCGTCGGGAAGCGGTAACCCAGGTCGGCCGGCTCGACCAGGCCCTCGGCGAGGCAGGCCTCGAGCATGGCGAAGCCGGCGTCCTCGCCGATGCCGGCCAGGGCCAGGAACTCGTCGGTGCCGAACGACGTCCCGGCCAGCGCGACCCGGCGCAGCGCCTCGTCGGTACCGGGCGGGCAGCGGGCCAGCAGCACGCGGACGTCCGGCCAGCGCGGCGCCGACAGCGCCGCCGAGGGCACCAGCTCCACGATCCGCCGGGGCAGGCCCCGGGAGAGCCGGTGCACGTCGACGGCGACCCCGTCGGCGGGCGGGGAGCCGAGCCGCTGGGCCAGCAGCGCGGCCGTCCCGGCGGGGGAGAGCGGCGCCAGGGGGAGCTCGACCAGCGCCTGCCGGCGCAGCAGCCCGCTGCGCAGCTGGTCGAGCCGGCTGCCCGGCGTGGGGGTGCGGGCGCCGAGGACCAGCAGGACGGGGGCGGCGGCGACCGCGCGGGCCAGGTAGTGCAGCAGGCGCAGGCTCGCCTCGTCGGCCTCGGCCAGGTCGTCGACGGTGAGGACGACGCCGCTGCCGGCCGCGGCCAGCCGGACCAGCTCGGTCACCGAGACGAACAGCCGCTGGTGCGTGCCCTCCCCGGACCAGTGCAGCTGCTCGCCGCGCAGGGCCCGGCCGATCTCCTCCCGGTAGGTGTCGCCGAGGCCGTCGAGCAGCGCGGGGTGCCGGCGGGCGAGGTCGGCCAGCGCCTCGAGCACCGGGGCGTAGGGCCAGCCCTCCTCGAGCGCGGCCGCGGCGCCGGCGCCGACCCGCGCGCCGCCGTCCTCGGCCCGGGCCCGCACCCAGGCGAGCACCGCCGAGGTGCCGACCCCGGGCGGGCCGTGCACGAGCACCGTGCCGCCGCGGCCGGCCCGGCTCTGCCGCAGCGCGACCTCGAGGCGCTCCAGCTCCGGACGGCGTCCCACGAGCGCGGGCACTCGGGCAACCGCGCTGGTGGGGGGCGCCACCGCGTCCCGGAGCGCCACCGCCTCCTCGCTCGGGGCGACGCCGAGCTCGACCCGCAGCGCCCGGTCGAGCCGCTCGAACTGCCGCAGCACCGCCCGCCGGTCCCCGCGTGCGGCGTGCGCCCGCAGCAGCTCCATGTGGGCCTGCTCGTCGGCCGGTTCGCGGGCGAGCAGCTCCTCCCAGCGGCCGCCGGCGCGCAGCAGGTCGGCGTGCAGGGCGGCCAGCCGGTCGCGGTCGGCCTCGGCCCACGGCGCGAACAGGTCGTCGGGCAGCAGCGGTCCGGGGTAGGCGGCCAGCGCTGCGTCGACGTCGGCCGCCGTCGCGGTGCGCAGCGCCGTCCTGGCCAGGGTGGCGAAGGTGTCGACGTCCACCTCGAGGGTGGCGTCGAGGGCGAGCAGCTCACCCCGGCGCGCGATCGCCTGCGGCGAGCCGAGCGCGCGGCGCGCGTAGTGCACGGCGGTGTTCAGGCGGTCGGCCGCGGCGTCGGGGGCGAGGTCGGGCCACAGCGCGTCGACCACCTGGTCGCGGTGCAGCGACCGGCCCGGCGCGAGCGCCAGCAGCTTGACGACGGCGGACGACGACCGGCGGGTCCACGCCGCGGCGGGCAGCAGCCGGTCGCCGACGTGCACGGCGAAGCCGCCGAGCAGCCCGACCCGGACGTGGTCCATGCGCGGCCCCCTGAGGACTTCCGCACTCTTCCACCGCGACCGCGCCGCCGGAAGCGGGTCGGAATCGCGCCCGCCGACCCTCCTCGTCGTCGGCGCAGGAGGGACCGGCGCCGTCCCCACGAGGAGGAACCATGACCGCCACCGAGACCGTCCCCGCCCGGGCCGGCACGCCCACGCTGGGCGCCATCACCCACGCGGCGCTGACCGTCCGCGACCTGAAGGTGAGCGTCCCCTGGTACGCCCGCCTGGTCGGGGCCGAGCCCGTGCTCGACGAGGACACCGGCCCGTTCCGGCACGCCGTCTTCGTGCTGAACGGGACGATGCTCGGCCTGCACCAGTTCGGCTCCGGCGTCGACGAGAGCGCCCCGGACCCGCGCCGGCTCGGCATGGACCACATCGCCTTCGGGGTGGCCGACCGCGCCGAGCTCGCCGCCTGGGCGCGCCGGCTCGACGAGCTGGGCATCGTCCGCGGCGCGATCGTGGACGCCCACTACGGCTCCGGGCTGGCGTTCAAGGACCCCGACGGCATCCCGCTGGAGCTGTTCGCCCCACCGGGGACCTGACCGGGTTCAGCTGGAGACCCGCCAGCGGCGGCCCTCGCGCTCGATGAGGGCCGCCGCCTCCGGCGGGCCCCACGTCGCCGCCTGGTACAGCGGGATCGGGTGCGAGTCGTTCGCCCAGGCCTGCAGCACCGGGTCGACGATCTTCCACGACCGGCCGACCTCGTCGGCGCGGATGAACAGGGTCGGGTCGCCGATGAGCGCGTCGAGGATGACCCGCTCGTAGGCGTCGATCGACTCCTCCTCGAAGCTCCGGTAGGAGAAGTCCATCGACGCCTTCTGCACGCGGAACGCGTGGCCGGGCACCTTCGCGCCGAAGCGCAGCGAGAGCCCCTCGTCGGGCTGCACGCGCACGATCAGCGCGTCGGGCTCCAGCCCACCGGACGTGCCCGGGAACAGCGGCAGCTGCGGCGGCCGGTGGAACTCCATGGACACCTCGGTCACCCGCGCGGGCAGCCGCTTGCCGGTGCGCACGTAGACCGGGACGCCGTTCCAGCGCCAGTTGGCCACCTCCAGCCGCAGCGCGACGAAGGTCTCCGTCGAGCTCAGCGGGTCGACGCCGGGCTCCTCCCGGTAGCCGGGCATGAGCTCCTCGCGGGTGCCCCCGCGGGTGTACTGGCCGCGGACGGCGCGGGCGGCGATCTCGCTCTCGGTCTCCAGCGGCCGGATCGCCCGCAGCAGCTTCACCTTCTCGTCGCGGATCGCCTCGGGGTGGAAGGACGTCGGCGGCTCCATGAGGAACAGCGACAGGATCTGCAGCACGTGGTTCTGCACGATGTCGCGCATCGCGCCGGCGGTCTCGTAGAAGCCGCCGCGCTGTCCCACGCCGAGGGTCTCGGCGACGGTGATCTGCACGTTGTCGACCCACGTGCGGTTCCAGATCGGCTCGAAGATCGAGTTGGCGAACCGCAGGGCCAGGAGGTTCTGCACCGTCTCCTTGGCCAGGTAGTGGTCGATGCGGAAGATCTGCTCCTCCGTGAACGCCGACGACAGGTCGGCGTAGAGATCGCGGGCGCTCGACTCGTCGTAGCCGAACGGCTTCTCGATGACCGCCCGGACGAAGGAGTCGCCCTCGGGCACCGACAGCCCGGCCTTGCCGAGGCTGAGCGCGATCGGCCCGAACAGCCGCGGCGGGGTGGAGAAGTAGTAGACCCGGTTGCCGCCGGTGCCCGCCGTCCGGTCGCACTCGCCGAGCACCTCGGCCAGCCGCTCGTACGTGGCCGGGTCGTCGTAGTCGCCGTGCACGTAGCGGGCGGTCTTGGCCAGCTCGTCCCACCGCTGGTTCCCGCCGCGCGACACCTTCTCCCGGCAGTAGGAGCCGAACTCCTCGTCGCTCATCGGCGTGCGGGCGACCCCGACCAGCGCGACCTCGTCGGGCAGCGCGCCGTACGCGGCCAGCCGTTCGAGCGCGGGCAGCAGCTTGCGGGCGGTCAGGTCACCGGACGCGCCGAAGATGACCAGCACACACGGCGGGGACTTGCGTTCTGAGTCGCTGGCCATGGCGAGAGTTCTACCGCGCCGGGAGACTCCTCCGACATGGCTTTCGACGTCGACCGGCTGCTGCGGCTGTGGACCGACCCGCTCCCGGACGACGACGCCGCGGCCGCCGACGCGTTCCGGGCGCTCTACACCGACCCGGTGCGGGTGAACGGCGCCGAGCTGACCGCCGCGGACCTGGTCGCGCGCGCCCGGGCGCTGCAGCGGGTGTTCGAGGAGCCGCTGCGCGAGGTGCTGGAGGTGGTCGAGGGCGACGGCAAGGTGGCGGTGGCCTTCCGGTTGGGCGGCCGGCAGGTCGGTCCGCTGGCCACCGCCGCCGGTCCGCTGGCCGCGACCGGGCAGCACCTGCAGCTGCGGGTGATCGACGTCCTCACCCTGACCGACGGGCGGATCAGCGCGATCACCATGGTCGCCGACGAGCTCGGCGCTCTCGCCGCCGTCGGCGCCGTCCGCCTGCCCCTGGCGTAGGTGACCACCTCAGGCCTACGCGGCCGCCGGGAGGCCCTGCAGCAGTTCGACCTCGTCGGTCATCGTCGAGGCCATCTCCATGAGCAGCTCCCGCACGGTGGGCAGGTCCCAGTCGTGCGCGGCCAGCCGCTCGACCACCCGCAGCATCGGCAGCGACAGGGCGTCGCGCTGCGCGGCGAACTCGGCCAGCGCCGCCGTCTGCGCCCGGCCCGGGCCGGGCGCCCGCAGCAGCGCGCGGGCCAGCAGCTCGGCGTCCCGCAGCGCCGCGGTCATGCCGTGCGTCGACTGCGGGTCCTCCCAGTAGCCGGCGTCGCCGACCAGCGCCCAGCCCGGGCCGTACGGCACCCGCAACCGGCCCGGCGCCCCGCGGAAGAACCGGACCCCGGACGCGCGGCCGGCGCGCCGCAGGTGCGACCCGAGCGGGGTGGAGCCGGCCAGCGCCCGCACCGCCGACTCCGGCCCACCGAAGCCCACCAGCTGCCGCACCACCTCGGGCCGGCTGCCGGCCAGCACGCAGGTCAGCCCGTCGTTGGTGGGGATCGCGCCGAGCGTGACCCCGGGCCGGTAGTACCAGTGGTAGCCGTCGGCGGGCAGGTCGGCCCAGTAGCCGTAGAGCCAGTCGGTCGCGGAGTGCGCGGTGTAGCGCACCGGCGCGGCCACCGCGTCGGCGACGACGGAGTTGCGACCGTCGGCGCCGATCACCAGCGGTGCCCGTTCCTCGTGCGACCCGTCGACGACCACGCCGGTGACCCGGCCGTCGTCCTCCCGGAGCAGGTCGGTCACCGCGGTGCCGTAGCGCATCGTGGCGCCGGCCCGGGACGCGGCCTCGGCCAGCACCGGGTCGAGCACGGTGCGCCGGGGCGCGTAGAGCGCGTCGACGCCGGCGCCCGGCCGGACCGAGATGCGCACCGTCTCGTCGCCGTAGTGGAAGACGATGCGGTGCACCGGCGGGGTGCCCGCCGCGCGGATCTCGTCGAGCAGGCCCCACCGCGACAGCTGCAGGACCCCGGCCCGCATGAGCGCGTGGGTGGACACGGTGTCGCTGCCGCGCCGCGCGCGGTCCAGGCAGAGCACCCGCATCCCGGCCCGGGCCAGCAGCATCGCCGTGGCCGAGCCGGCGAGCCGGCCGCCGACGACGACGGCGTCCCACCGGGCGGTCATGCCGCCACCTCCACCGACCGGGTCGCGCCGAGCTCGGCGAGAACCGCGTCGACGACCAGCGCGGCGTCGTGCCGCACCCCGTCCAGGAAGGTGGAGCTGCGCCGGGTCTGCCGGCGCATGCCGACCACGTGCAGGCCCGGGGCGGGGGTGTCCCCGCGGACGTGCCGGATCTCCCCGGCCGCGTCGAGCACGGGCACGTGCAGCCAGGGGTAGTCCCGGCGGTAGCCGGTCGCCCAGAGCACCGTGCCGAACCCGGCGGCGGCCAGGTCGAGCTCGCCGGCGGCGGCGTCGGTCCGCGCCGCGGGCAGCGGCGGGGGCAGCGGCTCGATCTCGTCGTCGAGTCCCACCGCGTGGGCGTAGGCGTCGATGCGGTGCAGCAGGGCGCTCATGCGGGCGTCGGCGGCCGCCGTCGTCTCGGGCAGGTCGTGGGCGAACCGCACCTTGCTGCCCTCGACCGACACGACCCGGCCGGCCAGCGAGACGCCGCGCCGCTGCAGCGCGGGCAGGTCCACGTCGCGGCGGTCGGGGCGGCCGATCAGCTGCAGCGAGGGGTCGGCCCCGCCGGTCGCGCGGAACTCACGGTCGAACACGCCCATGGTCGACAGCCACCAGAGGATGTCCAGCCCGCGGTAGGTGCGCGGCAGCCGGGTGTGCGCGCCGGTGGCCAGGACGACGTCGCGGCCGGCGGCGGCCAGCTCGTCGGCCAGCTGCACGCCGGAGGCGGAGGCGCCGACCACGAGGACGCGGCCGCCGGGCAGCGCGGCCGGGCTGCGGTAGGAGGCGGCGGTCTCCTGGGCGATCCGGGGGTCGAGGGCGCCGGCCACGTCCGGGACGGCGGGCGACTGGCACCAGCCGGTCGCCACCACGACCGTGCGGGCCGTCCACGACCCGGCGGCGGTGTCGACCCGGTAGCCGCCGGCGGCCGGCCGGACCGACTCCAGCTCGGCGCCGCCCACCACCGGGGCGGCGAACGAGCGCGCGTAGGCGGCGAGGTAGGCGGCCACCTCGCGGGCGGTCATGAAGCCGTGCTCGTCGAGGCCGCGGTAGGACCAGCCGGGCAGCCGGCTCATCCAGTTGGGCGTGAGCAGGCGCAGCGACTCCCACGGGCGGGCGCGCCAGGTCTCGGCGGGCCGGCCGCGGTCGAGGACGACGTGCTCGACCCCGGACCCGGTCAGCAGGCGGCTGACCGCCAGGCCGGCCTGGCCGGCACCGAGGACGGCGACGGGAACGGTGCTCATGAGGGGCTCCAGGGAAGGGTCCCGGTGGCCGGCCTGCGGCGAGGCGGGCCGGCCACCGACGGGGGATCAGGGGGTGGTGACGTCGATGCGGACGTCGGTGCCGTTGGAGAGGACGTCGAAGACGGCCGAGCGGCGGCGGGACTGCTCGACCAGCTCGGCCAGCTGCTCGGGGGAGGCGTCGCCCTCGACGGTGAAGTGCACCCGGATCTGCGAGTAGCCGTTCCGGACCTCGCGGTCGAGGCCGAGGATGCCGAGCAGGTCGATGTCGCCCTCGACGGTGGACTCCACCCGGGTCAGGTCGATGCCGCGAGCCGAGGCGATGTTGGCCAGGCCGCTGGTGATGCAGGCGGCGATCGCGTGCAGCAGGAACTCCACCGGCGTCGGGCCGTGGTTGGTGCCGACCAGGACGGCGGGGTGGTCGGCGTCGTAGGAGAAGGCCTCGGTCCGGCTGGCGTCCTCCTGGCCGGCGCCGTAGAAGCCCTGGATCGTGCTGCGGCTGTGGGTGCCCCTCACCCAGGTGTTGGTGGCGCGGAACTGGAAGTCGGCCAGCTGCGGGGCGCCCTTCACCGCGTCGAGCGTGGCGAACAGGGTGGGGACGTCGACGCCGTTGCGGGCCGGGCGGCTCATGGTCTCGGTCATGGGAGGGAACTCCTCGGGAGGGGAGGTGGATCGGGACGCCGCGGACGCTAGGAACGGCGCCTTCCTCCGGCCTTCCACGCCGGTGCCCGCCCGGTCCGCGCCGCGGAAGGTCTCCGGAAGACCGGCGGCCGACCGTGGCGGCATGACGCGAACCGTGCTGGGCGTCTGGGCGCACCCGGACGACGAGGCCTATCTCTGCGCCGGCTTCCTCGCCGCCGCGCGCGCCGCCGGACACCGGGTGGTGGTGGCGACGGCGACCCGCGGCGAGGCCGGCCTGACCGACCCCGCGGCCGCGCGGATCCGCGCGGGCGAGCTCACCGCGAGCCTCGCCGCGATCGGCGTGACCGAGCACCGCTGGCTGCGTGCGGCCGTCCCGCTGACCGACGGCTGCCTGGACCGGGTCCCCGAGGAGGTCGGGGTGGCCGCGGTCGCCGCCGTCGTCGCCGACGTCCGCCCCGACCTGGTCCTCACCTTCGGGCCGGACGGGATGACCGGGCACGACGACCACCGCGCCGTCTCGGCCTGGACGACCCGCGCGGTCGAGGGCACCGGCGCCGAGCTCTGGTACGCCGCGCTGACCGGCGAGTGGCTCGACGAGTGGGGCGCGCTGTGCGCCGAGACCGGGGTGTGGATGACCGGCCCGCCGGAGCCCGCCGCCGACCCGGCCTACGCCTCGCGCCTGTCCGGGGAGCTGCTCGACGCCAAGATCGCGGCCCTCGTGGCGCACCGCTCGCAGACCGCCGGGCTGATCGCGCTGGTCGGGGAGCCGCGCTACCGCGACTGGTGGAGCACCGAGACGTTCGTCGCGGCGCGGACCGCCCGCGCCGCACTGGAAGAGGAGGAGGCTGCGTGACATGCAGGTGGGCGACAGCGCGACCAGGACCCGGACCGTGCGCGCGCAGGACATCGAGCTGTTCACCGAGCTCACCGGGGACCGCAACCCGGTGCACTACGACGAGGAGCTGGCCGCGCGCTCGCGGTTCGGCGGCATCGTCGTCCAGGGTGGGGTGACCAGCGGGCTGCTCAACGCGGTCGTGGCCGAGGAGCTGCCCGGCCCGGGCAGCGTCTTCCTCAACGTGACCTGGAACTTCCGGGTGGCCGTGCGGCCCGGCGACGTGCTCACCGCCCGGGTGGAGGTGACCGGCGTCCGCGAGGACAAGCCGGTCAGCACGCTCGCGACGTCGATCACCAACCAGGACGGCGCCGTCGTCCTCGACGGGACCGCCGTGGTCTGGCGCGACCCCGTCGTGGCGGCGGCGGTTCAGGAGACGGCGGGCGCCGCGAGCTGAACCGGCGGCCCGGCCAGGGCCACGGCGACCGCCTCGTCGAGGGTCAGCCGGGCGCCGTCGGCGGTGGCCCGCTCGTAGCCGGCGTCGCCGAGCGCGGCCCGGAGCGCCGCGACCACGCGGTCGTACTCGGGGCTGTCGCCGGGGGCGCGGTGCACCCCGAGGTCGTCGAGCGCGCGGTCGGCCGCGCCGATCATCCGTGCCCCGTGCTCGGGCCGGCCGAGGGCGAGCTCGGGGCCGGCGGTCTCGCCGAGGATCCACGCGGCCACCAGCCGCCGGCCCTGCGCCCAGGCCAGCCCCAGCCCCTCCCGGTGCAGCCGCGCGGCCTCGGCCTGGTCGCCGCGGTGCTCGGCGAGGTAGCCCAGGTTGGCCGTCAGCATGCTGAGCAGGACGCCGTCCCCGACGTCCTCGGCGAGGCGGCGGCCCTCCTCGTACACCGACCGCGCGGTGGCGTCGTCGCCGTGCACCCGGGTCAGCTCGCCCTTGATGCACAGCAGCTGGGCGGTGAGCGCGGCCTCGTCGACCCGGCGGGCCAGCGCGATGCTCTCGTCGGACTGCCGCAGCGCCTCCGGATACGCCGCGGGGTCGCCGACGAACGTCACCGCGGTCAGCCCCAGCGCGTAGGCGAGGTAGCGGTCGCTGCCGTGCCGGCGGAACAGCTCCGCCGCCCGGGCCCAGTGCTCGCGCGCAGCCAGCGAGTCGTGCGTCCAGATCGTCGTGCCGGCCGCCACGTGCAACCGGCCCAGCAGCTGCCCGTCCAGCTCCCCGCCGTCCCGCAGCGCGGCACCGACCCACCGCATCCCCTCGTCGTGGTGCCCCTCCCGGTGCCAGAAGGTGCCCATGGCCGCCGCGATCCGGGCCGCGGTCGTCCGGTCGCCGCGCCGGGTCGCGTCGGCGTGCGCGGCCCGGATCTCCGGCTGCAGGTCGGTGATCCGGTCGATCCACGGCTGCGGCTCGGTCCACTTGCGGCCGTCGAGCTCGTCGAGCGTCGCGGCCACCCAGGCGGCGTGCCGGGCCCGCAGGCGCTCGCCGACGGGCTCGGGCAGCAGCTCCCGGGCGCGCTGGCGCAAGAGCTCCAGCAGCCGGAACCGCGGCTCCCCGCGGCGGCCGGTCACCCGGCGCACGAGGCTGGAGTCCACCAGCCGGGACAGCGCGGCGACGGCGTCGGGCACGACCTCGCCGCAGACCGCCTCGACCGCCTCGACCTCCACCGGACCGGCGAAGACGCCGAGCGCGGCGAACAGCTCCTGCTCGGGCGCGCCGAGCAGCTGCAGGCTCCAGTCGATCGTCGCCGGGATGGTGAGCTGGCGCTCCGGGCTGTCCCGGGGGGCGCCGACCGGTGAGCCCAGCCGCAGGCCCAGCCGGGCGCGCAGGGCGGCGGGGGACAGGGTCCGCACGTGCCCGGCGGCCAGCTCGATGGCCAGCGGCAGCCCGTCGACCTGCCGGCAGATCGCCACGACGTCGGCCAGGTGCGCGGACAGGTCGAAGTCGGGGTCGACCGCGGTCGCGGCCTGGCAGAACAGGGCGACCGCGGCGCCGTCGCCGGCCACCGGCAGCGGCGGGACGTCGTAGATCCGCTCGCCGGCGATGTGCAGGCGGGCGCGGCTGGTGACTAGCACCGTCACCTCGGGGGCGCGTGCGGCCAGCCGGCTGACCAGCGGCGCCGCCGCGGCCACGTGCTCGAAGTTGTCCAGCACGAGCAGCAGCGACCGGCGGCGCAGCGCCTCGACCAGCGCCCGCTCGGCGCCGTCGGCCGAGCCGACGTGCACGCCGATCTCGCTGCAGACCAGGTCGGCGACGAGGCCTGCGTCGCCGACCCGGGTCAGGTCGACGAACGCGGCCTCGGTGTCGGTGCCGCGGCTGCGCTCGAGCGCGGTCTCGACGGCCAGCCGGGTCTTGCCCACCCCGCCCGGCCCGATCAGGGTGACCACGCGGGAGTGCTCGAGCAGTTCCTGCACCCGGGCGCGGTCCCAGTCGCGGCCGATCGTCGTCGTCGCCGGCAGCGGCAGCGGGGTGGTCCGCCGGACCGGGCGGCCGCCGTCGGCGGCCTCCGGCGGCAGGGCGAGGGCCTCGGCGCGCAGGGCGACCGCGGCCGGGCTCAGCCCGGTGCCCAGCTCGGTGCCGGTGACCGCGGCCAGCGCCTGCAGCTGGCGCAGCGCGGCCGCCCGTCGTCCGGCGTCGACGTGCTCGCGCACCAGCCGCAGGTGCGCCTCCTCGTCCAGCGGGTCGGCGGCGACCAGCGTCGCCCAGCGCCCGGTCTGGCGCAGCAGGGCCAGCCGGCGCAGCCGCAGCCGGTCGCGGTGCTCCTCGGTCCACCGCTCGTAGACGTCGTCGGGCAGCAGGTCGCCGGCGTAGCTGTCCAGCGCCGCGTCGGGCTCGGCGGCCTGCTCGAAGTCGGTCACGTCGAGGCGGACGTCGGCGGCCGGCAGCAGGCTGACCGCGTCGTCGGCCAGGACGACGCCGTCCCGCGCGCCGAGCGCCGTCCGGGCGTAGTGCGCGGCCTTGTGCAGCCGCGGGGCCGCCTCGTCGACCAGCAGGTCGGGCCAGAGGGCGTCGATCACCTCGTCGCGCCGCATCCGCCGCCCGGGCGCGAGCGCGAGCAGCTTGACCAGCGAGGCGGCCGAGCGCCGCCGCCAGTGGGTGGAGGGCACGGCACGACCGTCGACGACGACCTCGAACCCGCCCAGCAGCCGGACGGTCACGTCCATCGCGGCACTTCCTGTCGACCGTCTCTCCGATTCGTGGGAAGGCTCCCGCGCGCTGGGCACCGGGTAAAGGGATAGCGTCCGGGGCAGCCGACAGGGGGACGCCGATGGCTGTGCTGCGGGCCGGGGTGCGGCTGGCCGCGATCGGCGCCGGGCTGGCCGCCGCTCCCGCCGTCCTCACCGCCGGGCTGCTGTCGGACTCGGCCCGCTCGGGCGTCCGCGCCGTCCGCAGCCTGGCCGAGTCGGCCACCCGCACCGTCGGCACGGTGGTGACCGGCGCCGACCCGATGCCCGACGGGCACGTGCACTCCGTCGTGGACGCCGCTCGCGCGATGGTGGAACCGCCGACGACCCGGCACACCCCGCGGGTGTGGGCCGACCGCGGGCACGTGCAGGTCGAGCTGGGCCTGCCGGACCAGCCGGCGGAGGCGCACCGCTCGCTGCGCCGCACGCTGGAGCGGCTCGACGGCGTCTCGTGGGCGACGGTGAACGAGGTGGCCGGGCGGGTGCTGGTCGCGATCGACGAGCGCCGGGTGGGCGTGGGCGACGTCGTCGGCGTGGTGGCGGCCGTCGAGCAGGCGCGCGGCACCCGGCGGCTCTACCCGCTGCGGACCGACCACCCGGCCGACCTCGAGCCGGTGCTCGCCGCCCTGGTGGACGCCGCGATCGACACCGCCGCCGTTGGCGTGGCGTTCGCCGCCAAGTACCTGCCCGTGCCCGCGCTGCACCGGCACGCCACGCTCGCCGTCGCCCTGCTCGACAGCCAGGAGTGGATCAAGACGCGGCTGACCGACCGGATCGGCCCGATCGGCACCGACCTGGTGTTCACCGGCACCAGCGCGCTGCTGCACGCGCTCACCCAGAGCCCGACGGTCCCCGCGCTCAACGCCGCGGCCGCCGTGCAGGAGGCGCTGGAGATGCGCGCCCGCCGGCAGGTCTGGCGCCGCCGCGAGCACGAGCTCTGCGGCCCCGAGCTCGAGCAGCCGGACGACGACGTCGCCGCCCCCGGCCCGCGGCCCGCCCCGCTGCCCGACGGCCCGATCGAGCGCTACCGGGCGCGGCTGGGGCCGACCGAGCTGCTCGGGGCCGTCGCGCTGCTCCCGCTGACCCGCCGGCCCGGCCGCTCGGCGGACCTGATGAAGGCGCTGACCCCGAAGGCCGCCGTCCAGGGCCGCGAGTCGTTCGCCGCCACGCTGGACCTGCTCCTGTCCCGCCGCGGCGTGCTGCCGATGGACGGCACGGCCTTCCGCCGGCTCGACCGCATCGACACGGTCGTGCTGGACGGCGACGCGCTGTGCACCGGGCCGCCGGTCGTGCTCGACGCGCAGGCCGCCGACGGGTGGGACGTCGCCGACGTCTGGACGGCGGCCACCCGGCTGCTCGGCGGCGATCCCGCGGCCGGCCGGCTGCGGCTGGGACCGGGGCGCCGGTCCCCGGACGCGCCGGGCGGAGAGCTGCGCTCGCTGCTCGACGGCCGGCGCCGGGTCGGCGTCGTCACCGTGGCGCCGGAGCTCGATCCGCACGCCGAGGCGCTGCTGTCGGCGGCCGCGGAGAGCGGCGCCCGGGTGGTGCTCACCGCGCACGTCGGCACCCGCGAGGTCGGCGGGATGGCCGACGAGGTCAGCGACGCGCCGCTGCTGGAGACGGTCCGGCGGCTGCAGGGCGAGGGGCGCGGGGTGCTGCTGGTCTCCGCCGCGGACGGCCCGGCGCTGCTGGCCGCCGACGTCGCCGTGGCGCCGGTCCGGCCCGGCCGGGCCCCGGCGTGGGGCGCCGACCTGGTCACCTGCCCCGGCCTGGTCGACGCCTGCCTGGTCGTGGCCGCCACCGCCGACGCCCGCGCGGTGAGCCGGCGCAGCGTGGAGACCGCCATCACCGGCAACGTGCTCGGCTCGCTGCTGGCCGCGGTGGGCAGCGCCCGCTACGGGCAGGCGAAGGCCACCGCCCCCGGCAAGTCGGCGACGTTGTGGGCCATGGCCAGCGGCACCTGGACGGCGGCGCACGTCGCCGCCCGTCCCGCGCCGCCGGTCACCGTGCACACCCCCTGGCACGCGCTGGACGCCGAAGAGGTTCAGCGGCGGCTGGCCGAGTTCCCGGCGGACCGCGAGCCGACGGAGTCCCGCGCGCCGGCCCCGGTGCGGGCGGTTCTCGGGTCCGCGCAGCTCCGGCTGCCGGCGCGCTACGCGCGCACCGTCGTCGCGGAGCTGGCCGACCCGCTGACCCCGATCCTGGGGACCGGTGCGGCGGCCACGGCGATGCTCGGCGAGGCCACGGACGCCGTGCTGGTCGGGAGCGTGACCGTGGGCAACGCGCTCATCAGCGGGTGGCAGCGGTTGCGCGCCGAGACCGCGCTGGAGTCGCTGCTGCTGGAGCAGGACGTGTGCGCCCGCCGGGAGCGCGACGGGCGGGTCGAGGAGGTGCCGGGCAGCGCCGTCCGGGTCGGCGACGTCCTCGTCGTGGAGCCGGGCGACGTCGTGGCCGCCGACGCCCGCCTGCTTGAGGTCACCGACCTGGAGGTCGACGAGTCGAACCTGACCGGCGAGTCACTGGCGGTGGGCAAGTCGCCGGCGGCCACGCCCGGCGCCGAGGTCGGCGACCGCAGCTGCATGCTCTTCGACGGGACGACGGTGGTGGCCGGGTCCGGGCGGGCGGTCGTCGTCGCCGTCGGCGAGGCCACCCAGGCCGGCCGGGCCGCGCGGGCGGCCGGGGGCGCCGCCCCGCCGGCCGGCGTGCAGGCGCGGCTCGGCGAGCTGACCCGCCGCGTCCTGCCGCTGACCCTCGCCGGCGGCGCCGCGGTCACCCTGCTCGGGGTGCTGTGGCGGCGGCCGCTGCGCGAGGCGGTCCGGGACGGCGTCGCGGTGGCCGTCGCCGCGGTCCCGGAGGGGCTGCCGCTGGTGGCCACCGTGGCCCAGCAGGCGGCGGCGCAGCGGCTGTCGCGGCGCGGCGCCGTCGTGCGCTCGGCGCGGGTGCTCGAGGCGCTCGGCCGGGTCGACACCGTCTGCTTCGACAAGACCGGCACCTTGACCGAGAACCGCCTGCGGGTGGCGCGGCTGGTGCCCTGCGGCGACCTCGACGAGGACGGCGTCCTGCGGCTGGCCGCCGCGGGGATGGGCAGCGGGGACGACGCCGCGCACGAGACCGACCGCGCCGTCGCCGAGGCCGCCCGGTCGGCCGGGGTGGCGCCCGACGGCGACCCCGACGCCTCGCTGCCGTTCGCCGCCGGGCGCGGGTTCTCCGCGGCAGTGCGGGACGGGCGGCTGGTGGTCAAGGGTGCACCGGAGGAGGTGCTGCGCCGGTGTGCGGGCGGCCCCGACCTGCGCGACCGGGTGCAGCAGCTGGCCGGCGAGGGCCTGCGGGTGCTCGCCGTGGCCGACCGCTCGCTCGACGGCGGGCCCGACGACCTGCAGGAGGCGGCCGAGGAGCTCACCCTGCGCGGGTTGGTCGCCCTGGCCGACACGCTGCGCGACTCGTCGGTGGCCGCGATCGAGCAGCTGCGCGCCGCCGGGGTGCGGGTGCTGGTCGCGACCGGCGACCACCCGGAGACCGCCGGCGCGATCGCCGCGCAGGCCGGCGTCCCCGGCGCCGACCAGGTCGTCACCGGCGCGCAGCTCGCCCGGGCCTCGGACGCCGAACGGGCGCGGCTGGTGCGGGAGGCGACGGTGTTCGCCCGGCGCTCGCCCGAGCAGAAGGTGCTGCTGGTCGGCGCGCTGCGGAGGACCGGCGCCACCCTGGCGATGACCGGCGACGGCGTGAACGACGCCGCGGCGATCCGGCTGGCCGACGTCGGAGTCGGGGTCTCCGGCGCCGAGTCGCCCGCCGCGCGGACCGCGGCCGACCTCGTGCTCACCGACGTCGACCTGACGCGGCTGGTCGACGCGATCGCCGAGGGCCGGGCCATGTGGTCGCGGGTGCGCGACGCGGTGTCGGTGCTGGTCGGCGGCAACGCCGGCGAGGTGGCCTTCACCGTCCTCGGGACGGCGTTCGGCGGCCGCGCGCCGATCGGCACCCGGCAGCTGCTGCTGGTCAACCTGCTCACCGACATGTTCCCGGCGCTGGCGGTCGCGGTCGCCGCGCCGCGGACGACGGCCCCCTCGGACGCCGAAGGCCCCTTGGCCGCGCACCCGCTCGGCGAGGTGCTCGCCGCCGGGCCGCACCGCGACTTCACCGACGAGCTGCGCCGGGTGGTGCTCACGCGCGGCGTGGCGACCGCGGCCGGCGCGACCGGTGCCTGGGCGGTGGGCCGGATGACCGGGCTGCGCGGCCGCGCCGGGACGATGGGCCTGGCCGCGCTGATCGCCACGCAGCTGGGCCAGACCGCGTGGATGGGCCGGCGCAGCCCGCTCGTGCTCGCCACCGCGGCCGGCTCGCTCGCCGTCCTCGCCGTCGTCGTCCAGACGCCTGGGCTGTCGGGGTTCTTCGGCTGCCAGCCGCTGGACCCGCTGTCCTGGCTGGTCGTGCTGGCCTGGGCGGCGGCCGGGACGGCCGGCGCCGAAGTGCTGCCCCACCTGCTGTCGACGATGCGAACCGGAGGTGCGTCATGACCGAACCCGAACCGACGCCCGAACCGACGCCCGAACCGACCCCGGACGACGAGGAGCGCGACGTCCGGCACGCCGGAGGGGGCCGGACGGCGGGGGAGACGTCCGTCGACGACGACCTCGGCCGCGGCGACTGACGCCGCCGGCCCCGGGGGCGGCCCGCACCCCGGGGCCGGAGGTCAGGGCTCGACGGTGACCTTGATCGCCTCGCCGCGGGCGACGATGCCGAACGCGTCGAGCGTGCGGTCCAGCGGCAGGCGCTCGGTGATCAGGTCCTTCACCGGCACCTGACCGCTGGAGATGTACTCCAGCGCCCGCTTGTTGTGCGACGGAGCCGAGCCGTTGGCGCCCATGATCATCAGTTCGCGGTAGTGCACGAGGTTGGAGTCGCACCGGATGTAGGGGTTGGTCTTCGGCAGCCCGCCGAAGAAGGAGATCCGCCCCCGGCGGGCGGCCATCTCGATCGCCTGCTCCTGCGCGACGTTGGCGGCGGTCGCGGTGATGACGACGTCCGGCCCGCGGCCGCCGGTGAGCTCCTTGACGTAGGGGACGACGTCGACCTCGCTGCCGTTGATCACCTCGTCGGGCTTGACCGCCTCGGCCGACATCGCCAGCCGGTCGGCGAGGACGTCGACGAGGAAGACCCGCTCGGCCCCGTTGGCCCGCGCCAGCCGGGTGTGCAGGCAGCCGATCGGCCCGGCCCCGAAGACGACGACGGTGTCGCCGTCCCCGACGTGCACGAGCTCCTGCGCGTTGATCGCGCAGGCGAACGGCTCGGCGACCGAGGCCTCGTCGAACCCGATGTTCTCGGGGATCCGGTTGAGCCCGTCCACCTTCAGCACCTGCCGCGGCACGACCAGGTACTCGGCGAAACCGCCGTCGTACTGGTAGCCGACCGAGGTCTGGTTCGCGCAGACCGCCATCCACCCCCGGCGGCACTCGTAGCACTCGCCGCAGGGCACCGCGGCGATCACCTGGGCCCGGTCGCCCTCCGACCACCCCGCGACGTCCCGGCCGACCTCGACCACCTCACCGGCGATCTCGTGGCCCATGGTGCGCGGCGGGCTCAGGTTCTGGTGCCCGTTGTGGAGGATCTTGACGTCGGTGCCGCAGGTGGAGCAGTTGCGCACCCGCAGCTTGACCTCGTCCGGGCCGCAGTCGGGCTCCGGCACGTCCTCGACGCGGACGTCCTCCGGCGCGTAGAACCGCACGGCCTTCATGCCTCGTCCTCCTCGTTCACGGCCGCCAGCAGCTGGTAGAGCTCGTCGGCCGAGCCCGCCGCGAGCAGCGTGTCGACCTCGTCGGGATCGGAGAACACGATCGCGATCCGGCTGAGGATCTCCAGGTGGCCGTTGTCCACCCCCGCCACGCCCACGGCGAAGCGCACCTCGTTGCCATCCCAGTCGATGGGCGCGTCGTAGCGCACCACCGACAGCGCGGAGCTCCTGATCGCGTCCTTCGCCTCGTTCGTCCCGTGCGGGATGGCGAGGTAGTTGCCCATGTACGTGGACACCGACTTCTCCCGCTCGAACATCGCGTCCACGTACTCGGGCAGGACCGCGCCGGCGTCGACCAGCAGCTGGCCCGCCTCGCGGATCGCGTCGTCCTTGCTCACCGCCCGGCCGGGCACCCGGACCAGGGCCGGGGTCAGGATGTCGCTCATCGCGCGGCCGACGCATTCGTGCGCTTGAGCTGCTCGACGATCTCGTCGTACTTGGGACTGTTGAGGAAGCTCTCGACCGAGACGTGCTGGGCCGACGGCGACATGCTCTCCGCCCGCGCCGTCAGGTCCTGGTGCGTGACGATCAGGTCGATGTCGTCGGTCAGGTTGGCGATCGCCAGGTTGGTGACCGTGACGTCGTCGAAGCCGGCCTTCTGGATCTTCTTGCGCAGGACGCTCGCGCCCATCGCGCTCGAGCCCATGCCGGCGTCGCAGGCGAAGACGATGCGGTGGATCGGCGCGCGGTGGCTGAGCGCCTCGTGCGCCTCCTCGGCCTCCTCCGCGTGCGCCTCGAACCGCTCGGCGGCGGCCTCCTCCGGGCTGCGCAGCGCGCCGGCGACCTTGCTCTTCGAGCCCTTCAGCGACTCCATCTGGGCGGTGGCCGCGGCCAGGTCGATCTCGGCCCCGGCCCGCCTCCGGCCGGCGCGCAGGATGATCGAGGAGAGGATGAACGACGTCGCCGCGGCCAGCACCACCGAGGCGATCACGCCGGCGAAGCTGCCGCTCGGGGTCTGCGCGAGCACCGCGATGATCGAGCCGGGAGCCGCGGGAGCGCGCAGGCCGGCGTTGAAGATCAGCAGCGTGCCGATGCCGACCATGCCGGCCGGGATCATGGCCGCGAGGAGGGCGGGCTTGGCCAGCACGTACGGGAAGTAGATCTCGTGGATCCCGCCGAAGAACTGGATGACCGCCGCGCCGGGCGCCGTGCTCTTGGCCAGGCCGGTGCCGAAGATCGAGTAGGCGATCAGCAGCCCGAGCCCGGGACCGGGGTTGGCCTCGAGCAGGAAGAGGATCGACTTGCCGTGCTGGGCCGCCTGGTCGACGCCCAGCGGGGTCAGCACGCCGTGGTTGACCGCGTTGTTGAGGAAGAGGATCTTCGCCGGCTCGATGATGAGGCTGGCCAGCGGCAGCAGGCTGTGCGCGATCAGCCAGTCCACGCCCTTTCCGGCGCCCTTGGCGATCGCCTCGAACACCGGGCCGAAGGCGAAGAACGCGACGATCGCCACGCCCGCCGCGAGGATGCCGGCCGAGAAGTTGTTGACCAGCATCTCGAAGCCCGGCTTGATCTTGCCGTCCCAGAGCTTGTCGGCCTGCTTCATGAGCCAGGCGGTGAGCGGGCCCATGATCATCGCGCCGAGGAACATCGGCTGGTCGGTGCTGATGATCACGCCCATGGTGGCCACCGAGCCGACCACGGCCCCGCGGGTGCCGTAGATCATCCGGCCGCCCTGCGAGGCGATCAGCAGGGGGAGCAGGTAGGTGATCATCGGGCCGACGAGGCCCGTGTGCTCGCCGGAGGCGTCGGGGAAGCCGCCGAGGCGGGCCACCGGCGTCCATCCCGTCTGGATGAAGAAGGCGGTGATGAAACCCCAGGCGATGAACGCCGCGATGTTGGGCAGGATCATCCCGGACAGGAACGTCCCGAACTTCTGGACGGCGACCCGAGCGCTCGACGACTTGGCCGGCGTCGCGACTGATGCGGTCACTGTCTGCCTCTGCTCTCCGTGATCGGCCCCTGTGCCGCGGGTTCGTTGCCGCGGGGTGGACCGGAGTGGGCAAGGAAGGAAACCGAGTGCGGCAGAAGTGTCAGGAGCCACTTCTTCCGGCGTCAACGCTTTGGTGGAAATATGGGCGCGAAGCGCTCATATGAGCAGGAGGACGGATGATCAGCCGGCTGACCCGACCCGCGTCCCTCGTGCTGTCCGCGTCGATCGCCCGCCGGTACTTCATCGACGGGCGCTCCAAGCTGGAGATCGCCGACGAGTTCGGGCTGAGCCGGTTCAAGGTCGCCCGGCTCCTCGAGGCCGCTCGGACGAGCGGCCTGGTGCGCATCGAGATCGGGCACAAGGGGCTGATCGACGTCGACCTGTCGGCGCGCCTGCAGTCCGCCTTCGGCCTGCGACACGCCGTCGTCGTCGACACCGACAGCGCCCCCGACTCCGCTGACTCCGCCGACGCGCTGCGCAAGCACCTGGGTCAGGTGGCCGCCGACCTGCTCGCCGAGATCACCGGCCCGGACGACGTCCTCGGCGTCGCGTGGTCTCGCTCGGTCGGGGCCATGGCCAGGGCGCTGCCCCGCCTCGCCGCCGTCCCGGTCGTCCAGCTGACCGGTGCGGTCTCGATGCCGGACGGCGACGACAGCTCGATCGACGTGGTGCGCGACGTCGCCCGGGCCGCCGGTGGGCCGGCGTACGTCTTCTACGCGCCGTTCACGCTGCCCGACGCGGCGACCGCCCGGGCGCTGCGCGAGCAGCGCGAGGTCGCGCTGGCGTTCGCGCAGCTGCCGCGGGTCACCACGGCGGTCATGGGAGTCGGGCTCTGGGCGCCGGGCCAGTCGACGCTCTACGACACGGTCAAGGAGCACGACCGGCGGGAGCTGCGCCGGCTCGGCGTCTGCGCGGAGGTCTCCGGGGTCTTCCTCACCGAGGACGGCACCCCCGTGCGGACCGGCCTCTCCGACCGCATGATCGGGATCGACGCCGAGCAGATGCGATCGATCCCGGAGGTGGTCGCGATCGCCTACGGAACGACCAAGGTCCCGGCCGTGCGCGCCGCGCTGCGCAGCGGGCTGGTGCGCGGCCTGGTCACGCACGGCCCGGTCGCCCAGGCCCTCCTCGAGGCGGCGTGACGGAGCGGGAGGTGCTGCTGCCCGGCGGCGTCGCCAACCGGGGCCGGGTGGTGCGCATCGGGGACACGGTCCGGCGTCCGCTGCGGGCGACCAGCCCGGCGACGCACGCGCTGCTGCGGCACCTCGCGGCGGTCGGGTTCGACGGTGCCCCGCGCCTGCTGGGCATCGACGATCAGGGGCGCGAGGTGCTCGGCTACATCCCGGGCGAGACGGTGATCCGGCCCTATCCGGACTGGGCCTTCACGCAGGAGGCCCTGGTCAGCGTCGCCGAGCTGCTGCGGGCCTACCACCGGGCCGTGGCCGACTTCGACCCCGGCTCCGTGCGCTGGCCGCAGTCGCCGCCGGCCCCCTTCGCCGGCGAGCTGGTGAGCCACAACGACCCGAACCTCGACAACGTCGTCTTCCGCGACGGCCGGGCGGTCGCGCTCATCGACTTCGACCTCGCCGCCCCCGGCTCCCGGTTGTGGGACCTCGCGTGCGCGGCGCGCCAGTGGGCGCCGCTGCGGCCCGACACGCACATCCACGACCCCCGCCGTGGCGCCGCGTTCGAGCGGCTGCGGGTGTTCCTCGACGCCTACGGGGCCGAGGACGTCGACCCGTCGCTGTTCGCGGTCGCGGTGCGGCAGAACCAGGCGTGGTTCGGCGAGCTCATCGAGCGGTACGTCGCCGCCGGGCACGAGGGATTCTCGGCCTACGCGCGGTCCGAGGCCCGGCTGAGCGCGGAGGCCTACGGCCGGTGGCTGGCCGACAGCGAGCCGGCCCTGCGGACGGCGCTCAGCGGCCGGGCAGGTGGACGTCCCTGAGCGTCGCGGCGCCCGGGGCGAGCGCGGCGACGGTGCCGGTCAGCTCGAACACGGCCACGCCTCCGGCCGGGAACCCGTCGACGCCGGGCGCGAGCTCGGAGGCCAGGCCGCCGATCGAGGGGTTGTGCCCGACGACGGCGAGGCACCGCACCTCCTCGGGCGTCTCGCGGATCGCCGCGAGCACCGCGTCGAACGTGTTGTCGTAGATCCGCGGGTCGATCACCGGCTCCGCGGAGCCCAGACCCTCGGCTGCCGCCGCCCAGGTCTGCACCGCCCGGCGCGCGGGGGAGACGACGACGCGGTCGGGCACCAGCCCCCGCTCGGCCAGCCACGCGCCGATCGCCCGGGCCTGCTCCGTGCCGTGCCCGGTCAGCGGCCGGTCGACGTCGAGCGGCGCGGTGCCGGCCTGGGCATGGCGGATCAGCAGGAGGGCGGCCACACCGCGAGTGTGGCACCGGGCGCCCTTCCGCCGGACGCGGTCCGGCTGGTGGACTGACCCGGTGACCGCGATCCCCGGCATCGACCCGAGCGTCCCGCCGTCCGGCCCCGGCTGCGTCGAGTGCGAGCAGAGCGGCGGATGGTGGTTCCACCTCCGCAGGTGCGCCCAGTGCGGGCACATCGGCTGCTGCGACTCCTCGCCGTCCCAGCACGCCCGCGGGCATGCGCGTGATTCCGGTCACCCGGTCATCCGCAGCTACGAACCGGGCGAGGACTGGTTCTGGGACTTCACGCGCGAGGACTACGCCCGCGGACCTGAGCTGACGCCGCCGGCGGCGCACCCGGTCAGCCAGCCGGCGCCGGGGCCGATCGGCCGCGTTCCGGCGGACTGGCGGCTGCACCTGCACTGAGCGCCGGAACGAACTCCGGGGTCGGTTCGTCACTCCCGGTTGGCCGGCGTCCTCCCGGGTAGCTCCCCCGAGGACCGCCCGGTCGCGCCCGCTGCACCGAAACCCGGAGAACGTCCTTGCTCTCGCACGCTGAACGACGCCAGTTCGACGCCATCCGCACCGGCCTCGCCGCCGATCCGCAGTTCGCCGGCCTCACCCGCGCCGCCGCCCGCCGGCTCCGGCGCCAGCAGTTCTGGACCTGGCTCGCGCCGCTGGTCGTCGCTCGCCGTGCGCAGCGCCGCCGCGCGCGGATGCTCGCCTACGGGGCCTGAGACAGCAGCCTGTCGGCCGCGGCGTCGTCCGCCGACGGCTCGGTCAGCGGCAGGCGGACCTGGAAGCGGGTGTCGCCCGGCTGCGAGACGACGCGCAGGTCGCCGCCGTGCCGGTTGGTCACGATCCGCCACGAGACGTCCAGCCCCAGCCCGGTGCCCTGGCCGACCGGTTTGGTCGTGAAGAACGGCTCGAAGACCCGCCGGCGCAGCTCCTCGGGGATGCCCGGCCCGGTGTCGCCGACCTCGACCAGCGCGCAGTCGCCGTCCCGGGCCACCCGCAGGGTCAGCGTGCCGGAGCCGGCCATGGCGTCGAGGGCGTTGACGATCAGGTTGGTCCACACCTGGTTGAGCTCCGCGGCGTAGGCGGGCACCAGCGGCAGGTCGGTGGCGTAGTCCTTCACCACGGTGACCCCCGAGGGGATCTTGGCGCTGAGCATCACCAGCGTCGCGTCGAGGCCCACCCGCAGGTCGGTGTCCTGGTGCGGCGAGCGGTCCATCTGCGAGTACTGCTTGGCGGCGTCGACCAGGCCGGAGATGCGGTGCGTGCTCTCCCGGATCTCGGCGAGCAGCATCTCGGTCTCCACGGTGTAGCCCAGCCAGTGCAGCGCCGGCTCGAGGCAGCCCTCGGCGACGGTGTCCGCGACCTTCTCGAGGTCCGCAGGACCCAGCCCGGCCGGGACGAAGACGCTCGCGAGCTGCCACGGCTCGCGCACCTCGTGGTCCTCGAGCCAGTCACCGAGGACGTCCTCGGCGTCCGAGCGCTCCAGCGCCGAGAGCTCGCCGGCGCTGGCCACGCGGGCCACGAACGTCTCCTGCAGCTCGGTGAGCTGGCCCAGCATCCGGCCGTCGATCCGCCCGTCGGCGAGCATGGCCAGCTTGTGCCGCATCCCGGCGAACCGGTCCTGCAGCGCGGCGGTGGCGCGGGCGGCCGCGGCGGCCGGGTTGTTCAGCTCGTGGGTCAGCCCCGCGGTGAGCTTGCCGAGCGCGAGCAGCCGCTCGCGCTGGCCGATCAGCTCGTTGGTGTTGCGGGTGCCGACGAACAAGCCCTGCAGCAGGTGCGTCGACATCGGGAACCAGCGCCGGAAGGCGACGCCGAACTCCTCGGCCGGCAGCTGCAGGAAGCGGCAGTCGGTGATGGCCCGGACGGTGGCCGGGTAGTTCTGGCTGATCTGGTCGCCGAAGTAGAACTGGACGGCACCGGAGTAGACACCGGGCTCGTCCGTCCGGATCGTCTCCACCTCGTCGGCACCGACCCGGCGCGACATCGTCATCGTGCCCTCGAGCAGCACCGAGAAGCAGTCGGCGGGCGCGCCCTCGGCGGAGACCACCGACCCCGCCGGGTAGGCGACGACGTCGCCGTGCTCGGCCACCCAGTCCAGCTTGTCCTCGGCGAGATCGGCGAACAGGAACAGCTTCCGGAGCTCGTCCTGGGTGAGGTGCTCGCTCATCGTTCCTCCAGGTAGCGGTGCACGAGGGTGACCGCCATGGCGCCCTCGCCGACGGCGGAGGCGACCCGCTTCACCGACGCGGCCCGCACGTCGCCGGCGACGAACACGCCGGGCAGGCTGCTCTCCAGGAAGTACGGGTCGCGGTCCAGCGACCACCCGGGCGGACGGCGGCCGTCGGCGAGCAGCTCGGGGCCGGTGGGGAGGAAGCCGCGCTCGTCGCGGGCGACGACCCCGTCGAGCCAGTCGGTGTGCGGCGTCGCGCCGATGAAGACGAAGACGTGGCTGGCCGGCAGCAGCTCGGTGCCGCCGCCGACCGCGTCGCGCAGGACGATGCGTTCGAGGTGCCCGTCGCCCTGCACCTCGTCGACGACGGTGCAGGTGCGGACCTCGATGTTCGGGATCTGCGCGATCTGCTCGATCAGGTAGTGCGACATGGAGGCCTCGAGCGAGGGCCCGCGGACCAGCATCCGCACGGTCTTGGCGTACCGGGAGAAGAACACCGCGGCCTGCCCGGCGGAGTTGGCGCCGCCGACGATGAACACGTCCTGGTCGGCGCACTCGGCGGCCTCGGTCATCGCCGAGCCGTAGTAGACGCCGCGGCCGGTCAGCTCCGCGCAGCCCGGCGCGCCCAGCGACCGCCAGAACACCCCCGTGGCCAGGACGACGGCGTGCGCGGCGATGCTGCTGCCGTCGTCGAAGTGCACGGTGCGGCTGGAGCCGGTGGCCTCCAGGGCGACCACGCTGCGGGCGGTGACCAGCTCGGCGCCGAACTTCTGCGCCTGGCGGCGGGCCCGGTCGGCCAGCTGCGCGCCGGAGACGCCGTCCGGGAAGCCCAGGTAGTTCTCGATCCGGCTGCTCTGCCCGGCCTGCCCGCCGGTGGCCCGCTTCTCCACCAGCACGGTGCGCAGGCCCTCGCTGGCGCCGTAGACCGCGGCGCCCAGCCCGGCCGGGCCGCCGCCGACGACGACGAGGTCGTAGAAGTCGGTGCGCGGCTCGACGTCGAGGCCGACGGCCGCGGCGAGCTCGGTGGGGGTGGGGGAGCGCAGCACGGTGCCGGCCGGCGTCACGATCACCGGGACGTCGCCCGGTCGCGCCTCGGCGGCCGCGAGCAGCCGCTGCCCCTCCGGCTCCTCGACGCTGTACCAGCGGTAGGGGACGGCGTTGCGGGCGAGGAAGTCGCGCGCCTTGTACGACGGCGCCGACCAGTGGTGGCCGACGATGCGGACGTCGTCGACCGCGGAGTCCTTGCTCTCCCGCCAGGCGGTGATCATCGAGTCGACGACCGGGTAGAGCTTCTCCTCGACCGGTTCCCACGGCTTGAGCAGGTACTGGTCGACGTCGACGAGGTTGATCGCCTGGATCGCGGCCTCGGTGTCGGCGTAGGCGGTGAGCAGCGCCCGGCGGGCGCGGGGGAACAGGTCCATCGCCTGCTCGAGGAACTCGATGCCGTTCATCTGCGGCATCCGGTAGTCGGCGAGCAGGACGGCGACCGCGTCACCGCGCAGCTTCAGTTCTCGGAGCGCGTCGAGCCCCTCGGCGGCCGAGGAGGCGCGCAGCACGCGGAAGTCCTCGCCGTACTTGCGGCGCAGATCGCGGGCGACCGCCCGCGAGACGCCGGGGTCGTCGTCCACCGACAGCAGCACGGGTTTGCCCACCCCGTCGATCCTGCACCGGACCGGAGTCGGGCAGAACCCCTTTTCGCTGAACGAGAACGCGGCGGGTGGATTAACGTCCCTCGCCGTGGCGGGACGGCTGGTGGTCATCGGAGGCGACGCCGCGGGCGGCAGTGCGGCCTCGCAGGCGAAGAAGCGCAACCCCTCGCTGGATGTCGTGATGTTCGAGCGCGGCCGGGCGACGTCCTACTCCGCCTGCGGCATCCCGTACTGGATCAACGGTGCGGTGGATGCGGAGTCCGACCTGATCACCCGGGCGCCCGAACAGCACCGCGCCAACGGCATCGACGTCCGGATCCGGACCGAGGTGATCGGCATCGACGTCGAGGAGCGCACGGTCCGCTGGCGCTCGCACGAGACCGGCGAGGAGGGCACCGAGCCCTACGACGACCTCGTCTACGCCACCGGCAGCGTGCCGGCGCGGCCGCCGGTGCCGGGCATCGACGCGGCCGGGGTCTACGGGGTGCAGACGCTGGACGACGGCGTCGCCCTGCGGGCCGAGCTCGACAGCGGCCGGGTGCAGCGGGTGGTCGTGGTCGGCGGTGGCTACATCGGCCTGGAGATCGCCGAGGCCTGCCGGGTCCGCGGGCTCGAGGTCACCGTCGTCGACATGTCGGCCCAGCCGGTCGGCACGTTCGACCCGGACATCGGGTCGTTCATCGCCGACGCCGTGCGGGGCGAGGGGATCGAGCTGGTCCTCTCCGACGGCGTGGCGTCGGTGGACGTGGGGTCCGACGGGCGCGCCTGCGCGGTGGTCAGGGCCAGCGGACGGCGGCTGCCGGCCGACCTCGTCGTCCTCGGGCTGGGCGTGCGGCCCAACGTGGCGCTGGCCCGCGAGGCCGGCATCCCGCTGGGCACCTCGGGGGGTGTCGCGGTGGACGCGCAGATGCGCACCCAGGTGCCCGGCGTGTGGGCGGCGGGGGACTGCGTCGAGTCGTGGCACCGGCTCTCCGGCCAGCGCGTCGTCGTCGCGCTCGGGACGCACGCCAACAAGCAGGGCCGGGTGGCCGGCATCAACATCGGCGGTGGCTACGCCACGTTCCCCGGCGTCATCGGGACGGCGATCACCAAGGTCTGCGACACCGAGGTCGCCCGCACCGGCCTGTCCACCCGGGAGGCCGAGGGGGCGGGGTACTCCTTCGTCACCGCCGTCGTCGACTCGACCACCAGGGCCGGCTACTTCCCGGGCGCGACGCCGATCCGGCTGAAGATGATCGCCGAGCGGCGCAGCGGGCGGCTGCTCGGTGCGCAGATCGTGGGCAAGCAGGCGGCGGCGAAGCGGATCGACGCGCTGGCCGTGTGCATTTGGAACGAGATGACCGTCGACGAGATCCTGTCGCTGGACCTCTCCTACGCCCCGCCGTTCGCGCCGGTGTGGGACCCGGTGCTCATCGCCGCGCGCAAGGCGTTCGACGCGGTGGAGGACGACGTCCGGTCGCTGTGACCTGGGCCCCGTCCGGCCAGGACCTCCGCCACTGACCAGGACCGGACCGTGCGGACGAGTCTGCGGGCGTGGGGAACGCTGTGCTGGACCCGGCCACCGTCCACGCCGTGCTGTCGTGGGCCAACCGCGCACCGTCGGTGCACAACTCGCAGCCGTGGCGGTGGCGGGTCGGCCCCTCGACGATCGACCTCTTCGCCGATCTGTCCCGTGCCCTCCCGACGATCGACCCCGACGGCCGCGACCTGCAGCTGAGCTGCGGCGCGGCGCTGCAGCACCTGCAGGTCGCCCTGCGGGCCGTCGGCCGGTCCGGCGACGTGCGCCGGCTGCCCGACCCGTCCCGGCCGGAGCACCTCGCCACGGTGGAGGTCCGCGCCGTGCCGTCCACCGCCGCCGACCTGGCACTGGCCCGGGTGATCGACACGCGGCGCACCGATCGCCGGGTGTTCTCGCCGCGGCCGGTTCCGGCCGAGGTCCTGGACCTCCTGACCAGCGCCGCTGCCGAGGCGGGCGCGGAGCTGAGGGTTCTCGTTCCGGGGGAGCAGTGGGAGGTGGTCGGCCTGATCGAGCGGGCCGCGGTGGAGCAGGGGTTCACCCCGGGCTTGCTCGAGGAGGTGGCCGCGTGGAGCGGTCGCCCTCGGGGCGCGGCCGACGGGGTGCCCGCGGCCAGCGTGCCCGGCGACGTCGACGCCGCTGTTCCGGTGCGCTACTTCGCCGGGCACGAGCTGGAGCAGAGCCCGCTGGCCGTCCTGGAGTCCGACGGGAGCGTGCTCGCCCTGCTCCACACCGCGGGCGACGACCCGCTCGACCGGCTGCGGGCCGGCGAGGCGCTGGGTGCGGTCCTGCTGCAGGCCGAGCTCGCCGGACTGGCCACCTGCCCCCTCACCCAGCCGCTGGAGGTCGCCGACACGCGCGCGCGGCTGGCCGCGGACCTCCTGCCCGAGGGGCGCAGTCCCCAGGTCCTGCTCCGGCTCGGCTGGGCGCCGGTGGGTGCGGCACCCCTGCCCCGGACCGGTCGCCGGCGCGTCGAGGAGACCATCTCGCACGGGGAGGGCTGACCGGCCTCCTTAGGGTGCAGGTCATGCCGCTGTTCTCCTTCGAGGGGCGTTCGCCCCAGGTCCACCCCGACGCCTGGATCGCACCCACCGCGACGCTGGTCGGCGACGTCGTCGTCGAGGCCGGGGCGTCGGTCTGGTACGGCGCGGTGCTGCGCGCCGACTTCGGCCGGATCGTCGTGCGTGCCGGGGCCAACGTGCAGGACGGCTCGGTGCTGCACGGCGGCGACGACCCCGAGACCGAGGTCGGTCCCGGCGCGACGATCGGGCACGTCTGCGTCGTGCACGGGGCCGTGATCGGCGCCGAGGCGCTGATCGGCAACGGCTCCACCGTCCAGGACGGCGCCCGGATCGGTGCCCGCACGCTGATCGGCGCGGGCAGCCTCGTGCCGCCGAACGCGGTGATCCCGGACGAGGTGATGGCGCTGGGCGCACCGGCTCGGGTGCGGGGTCCGCTGTCCGCCGGGGCGGCGTTCTGGGTCGACGGCAACCCGTCGATCTACCAGGAGCTGGCCCGCCGGCATGCCGCGAGCGTGGCGCGCGTACCGCACCCCTCTGACTTTTCTGAGGAGTCGTCCACAGGGCTCTGACCTGGGGATTCGTGTTGCCCTGAGCATTTCTCGAACGTATGATCGACGGCGTGACCACCGCTCCCGACCCGCCCGCCTACGGGCCGCAGACGGCCCTGGGGCGGGGTGCGCTGGGGGCGGCGCAGGTGGCGGATCGGGCGATGGGTGCGGCGTTCGTGGCCCGGGTGCGGGCACTGGCGGCGTTCGCCGCGGAGCGCCCGGCGTCGGCCGATCGGGCGCAGGGTGAGCCGGGGGCGATGAGCCCGCAGCGGTGGGCGGCGCGCCCGGAGCTGCTCCAGCCGGTGTCGGAGTGGGCCGCGCCGGAGCTCTCGATCGGGCTGAGCTGCTCGCGGCGCAAGGCCGAGGATCTGCTCAACCAGGCGTTGATGCTGTCCCGGTTGCCGGCCGCGCTGGCCGCGACCGAGGCCGGGCTGCTCACGATCGGGCATCTGTGGTGCCTGGAACAGAACGTGGCGCCGCTGGCCGATCCGGTGCTGCGGGCGCAGGTCGAGGCGGTGCTGCTGGACTGGGTCGCCGCCCGGGCCGAGAGCGGCACGATCACCACCCCGGGGCAGCTGGCGGAGAAGGTGTTGCGCGAGCTGGCCCGGCGCAACGCCCGGGATCGGGCGCAGGAGGCGATCAGGGCGCTGGCGAAGCGCGGCGTGCGGCTGGAGGGCGAGCGCGGGGCGGGCCTGGCCGGCCTGGGTGTGGTCGGGACGGTGCCGGAGATCGAGGCGCTGCACACCGCGCTGTCGGCGTGTGTCGACGCGCTGCCGAAGAACCCCTCCGACACCCGCACCCGCGAGCAGAAGCTGCTGGACGTGCTGCTGGACCTGGTGCTGCGCCCCGGCGAGTCCGGGCTGCCGCCGGTGCAGGTGGTGCTGACCCTGGTCGCTTCGGTGCAGACCGCACTGGGCGGCGATCAGCCCGCGGAGCTCAACGGCCGGATCGTGTCCGCCGAGACCGCCCGCCAGCTGCTCAACGCGCTGACCGGCGTCGGCCTCGGCGACGGGGCCCTCGCCGAGCTGCGGCGCATCGCCGACACCGAGGACGCCGACGAGCGCGACGGCACCGCGGCAGAGCCCGCAGACACCGAGCCCGCAGACACCGAGCCCGCAGACACCGAGCCCGCAGACACCGAGCCCGCAGACACCGAGCCCGCAGACACCGAGCCCGCAGACACCGAGCCCGCAGACACCGAGCCCGCAGACACCGAGCCCGCAGACACCGAGCCCGCAGACACCGAGCCCGCAGACACCGAGCCCGCAGACACCGAGCCCGCAGACACCGAGCCCGCAGACACCGAGCCCGCAGACACCGAGCCCGCAGACACCGAGCCCGCAGACACCGAGCCCGCAGACACCGAGCCCGCAGACACCGAGCCCGCAGACACCGAGCGCGGCGGTCACGGGGATCGGTTCGTCGACGAGCCGGGCTGGGAGCCGTGGGAGCGGGAGATGACCGCCGCGCGGGAGCAGTGGGCGGCCGACTGGGAGCGCCGGCTGGCCGCCGACGCCGACGACGATCCGGATCCGATGCCCGATGACGTGTGGCTCGCGTCGGTGCAAGCGCGGCTGGCCGGCGGTGAGATCGAGGTGGACCTGGACCGGGAGCTGGCCGCGGCGCAGGACCGCTGGTGGCGCGAGTACGCCGCCGGGCTGCATCCCGACCCCGATCCCGACGACGAGCGGCCCGATCCACGACCGACCGAACCACCACCCGCAGACGATGGCTGGTGGGCGAGCGCGGAGCGGGCGCTGGAGGACGCTCGGGCCGCGCAGGAGCAGGCCGAGCGCGCCCTGGCCCGCGCCGGGGGACTGGTCCGTCAGGCGGTGTGGTCCGACGCCGACGACGAACAGGCCTGGCGCACTGGCAGCGGCGGCCGGGTCGACGCCGCCGAGGACGCGATGACCGCACTCCAGGCGGCCACCGTCGCCGACCGGACCGCGCTGACCGACCTGCTGCGGCGCACCGCCGGCGGCGGGCTGGCCGACCGTCCCCGCCTCGCGCTGGTCGACGCCGTCACCGGCGCCCTGGTCTCCCTCACCGACCTGCCCGCGCTGGGCCGGGCCGTGCGCGACGGGCGTGTCCTGGGCGCGCCGCCGCCGACCGAGGGCTACCGGCCCGGCGCCGAGCTGGACCGGTTCCTGCGCCGCCGCGACCGGCGCTGCCGCTTCCCCGGCTGCCGGCTGCCCGTCTCCCGGGGCGAGCTCGATCACTTCGTGCGCTGGCCGGAGGGCCTAACCGACGTCATCAACCTGGCCGGGTTCTGCACCGGCGACCACCGTGGCAAGCACCAGGCGCCGGGGTTCACCCACGCCATGACCGCCGACGGCACCCTCGTCGTCACCACACCGTCGGGCATCACCGTCAGCACCGAACCGCCGCCCTTCTGACCGGCGGGGAAGTGCGCCATGCTGCGGGCATGTCGCTGCTGCCCTCCGTCGCCGAGGCGCTGACCTCCGGCCGTGTCGAGATCGTCGACCTCACCGCCCCGCTGTCCGCGGAGACCCCGGTCATCCAGCTCCCGCCGGAGTTCGCCCAGACGGCGCGCTTCGAGCTGGAGGAGCTCAGCCGGTACGACGACCGCGGCCCGGCCTGGTACTGGAACAACTTCCGGACCGGCGAGCACACCGGCACGCACTTCGACGCGCCCAACCACTGGGTCACCGGCCAGGACCGCGAAGACGTCGCCTCGGTCCCGGCGTCCCGGCTGATCGGGCCCGCCGTCGTCCTCGACTTCTCCTCGCAGGTCGCGGAGAACCCCGACTTCCTCCTCGAGGTCGAGCACATCGAGCAGTGGCAGGCCGAGCACGGCCCGCTGCCCCAGGGCGGCTGGATGCTCTACCGCACCGGCTGGGACGCCCGGTCGGCCAGCCAGCAGGAGTTCCTCAACGCCGACGAGACGGGGCCGCACACCCCCGGCGTCTCCCCGGCCTGTGCGAAGTGGCTGGGGGAGGAGGCCCCGATCATCGGGGTGGGCGTCGAGACGGTCGGCACCGACGCCGGCGCGGCGCACTCCTTCGATCCGCCGTTCCCGTGCCACGCGGCGCTCATGGGCAGCGGCAAGTACGGGCTCACCCAGCTGCAGAACCTGGCGCAGCTGCCGCCGACCGGCATCCTGCTCATCGCCGCGCCGCTGCCGATCGTGACCGGGTCGGGCGCACCGGCCCGCGTGCTCGCCCTCGTGGAGCGCGGGTGAACGTTGCCGAGGCGGTAGGCACCGCGCTGGTCAGGCGCGGGGTCTCGCAGGTCTTCGGCGTCGTCGGCTCGGGCAACTTCGCCGTCACCAACGCGATGGTCGCGGCCGGCGCGCGCTACATCGCCGCCCGGCACGAGGGCGGCGCGGCGACCATGGCCGACGCCTACGCCCGCATGTCCGGCAGCGTGGCCGCTCTGACCGTGCACCAGGGCTGCGGCCTCACCAACGCGATGACCGGCATCACCGAGGCCGCCAAGAGCCGCACGCCGCTCGTCGTCCTGGCCGCGGAGGCGACCTCGCCACGGTCCAACTTCGCCGTCGACCAGGCAGCGCTGGCCACCGCGGTCGGCGCCGTGCCGATGCGGGTGACCGGTGCGGCGACGGCGGTCGCCACGGCACTCGTCGCCGTCGCCACGGCCGTGCACCAGGGGCGGGTGGTGGTGCTCAACCTGCCGCTCGACGTGCAGACGCAGCCCGTGCCGGAGGTGCCCGAGGCGCACATGCCGTCCGAGCCGCTCACCCCACCGGTGACCGCGGACGACCTGACGAGGCTGGCCGACGCGCTGCGGACCGCACAGCGCCCGGTGTTCGTCGCCGGACGCGGGGCGCGCGGCCCGGGCTGCCGGCGGGCGCTGGAGGAGCTCGCCGAGCGGTGCGGCGCGCTGCTGGCCACCTCCGCCGTCGCCAAAGGGCTGTTCCACGGCAACCCGTGGTCGCTCGACGTGTCCGGCGGCTTCGCCTCACCCCTCGCCGCCGAGCTGATCTCCGGCGCCGACCTGATCGTCGGCTGGGGCTGCGCGCTCAACATGTGGACGATGCGGCACGGCCGGCTGATCGCCGACGACGCCGTCGTCGTCCAGGTCGACGTCGATCCCGACGCGCTCGGGGCGCAGCGCGAGATCGCGTTCGGCGTGTGCGGCGACGTGCGCGCGGTCGCCGTCGCGGCGGCCGCCGAGCTCGACGGCGGCCAGGCGGGCTACCGGACACCGGAGGTGCGGTTGGAGATCGCCGAGCGGATCCGCTGGCGCGACGTGCCGTTCGACGACCGCAGCGGCGACGGGCTGGTCGACCCCCGCGCGCTCACGAAGGCCCTCGACGACCTGCTCCCGGCCGAGCGGGTGGTGGCGGTCGACTCGGGCAACTTCATGGGCTACCCGAGCATGTTCCTCGACGTCCCCGACGAGTTCGGCTTCTGCTTCACCCAGGCCTTCCAGTCGATCGGGCTGGGCCTGGCGACGGCGATCGGCGCGGCGCTCGCCCGGCCCGACCGGCTAGCGGTGGCCGCGCTCGGCGACGGCGGAGCCCTGATGGCCGCCGCGGAGCTGGAGACCGTCGCCCGGCTGGGGCTGCCCATGGTGGTCGTCGTCTACGACGACGCCGCGTACGGCGCCGAGGTGCACCACTTCGGCCCGGACGGCGCCGATCTCAGCACCGTCCGCTTCCCCGAGACCGACTTCGCCGCGATCGCCCGCGGCTACGGCTTCGCGGCGTTCACCGCGCGCAGCGTGGCCGACCTCGACCCGGTGGCCGAGTGGGTGGCCGGCCCGCGGGCGGCGCCACTGCTGATCGACGCCAAGGTGACCCGCGACGAGCCGTCGTGGTGGCTGGAGGAGGCGTTCCGGGGCCACTGATCACAGGTTGCGCCCGCACGTCGGCCAGGCGCCCGGGCCCTGGACGTCCAGCACCCGCTCGGCGACGGTGATCTGCTCGCTCTTCGTGGCCAGGTCGGCCCGCGGGGCGTACGCGCCGCCGCCGAAGGAGTTCCAGGTGGACTGCGAGAACTGCAGCCCGCCGTAGTAGCCGTTGCCGGTGTTGATGGCCCAGTTGCCGCCGGACTCGCACCGGGCGACGGCGTCCCAGTCGTGCCCACCGGATGGCGGCGACGGAGGAGACACCGGCGGTGCGGCCTGCGGAGCCGGGGCGGTCGGCGTGGACACGACGGTCTGCCGCGCGGCGGCGGCCTGCTGCGCCTGCAGCTCGACCAGCGTGGCGCGGGTCTGCTCGAGCCGGCCCTGCATCGCGGCCTGCTGCGCCTGCACGCCCGCCACGGTCTGCTCTGCCTCGGTCTCCACCCGCTCAGCGGTGGCCAGCGCGCTCGCGGCCTGCTGTTCCAGAGCCCCGGCGCTGTCGAGGGCGGTCTGCGCGGTGGCGGCCGCGTCGGAGGCCTGCTGCCGTGCGACGGTCATCTGCCCGACGACGTCGGAGCGGTTCTGTCCGGCGGCGTCGAGGAGCGCGGCCCGCTCCAGCAGCTGCCCGGGACCGTCCGCGCTGAACACCGCCTGCAGCCCGGGCGACGTGCTGCCCGAGATGTAGCTGCTGCGCGCGAAGGCGCCGACCGCGGCGCGCGCGCCGGCGAGGTCCTGCTCCGCCTGCTGCGCGGCGGCCTGGGCGGTGGTCGCGGCCATCTGCGCGGCCTCGTAGTTCGCCTGCGTGGCGTCGTAGGCAGCGCGGGCGGCCTCGGCCTGCGCGTGCGCGGAGTCGGCGGCCGCCTGGGCGTCGCCGAGCTGGACGAGCAGCCGGGCCACCTGGGCAGCGGCGTCGTCGGCCGCCTGCTGGGCAGAGCCGAGGTCGGCCGGGCGGGCCGCCGCCGTCCCCGGGACGGCGACCGCCGCGACGGCCGCGGCGATGCCGAGGACGGCCACGCGGGCGGCCAGTCGTGCTCCAGCGCTCACGCCAGCGGGTTTCGGCCGGGTCCGGTTCCCTCTTGAGGGGGAACGCGGGGATCTCGCTCGTCGGGGTGGGACGCTAGTTTCCCGCCATGACCGTCCAGAACTGGCTGCTCGAGGGCGACCCGGCGATCCGCTGGCAGGTGCTGCGGGATCTCACGGATGCGCCCGAGGACGCCGTGGTCGCCGAGCGGGCGCGGGTGGCCACCAAGGGCTGGGGCGCCCGGCTGCTGTCGCTGCGCGACCCGGACGGCCAGTGGGCCGGCGGTGCCTGCTTCCCGGGCTCGGGGTGGGACGGGACCGGCGGCCAGCCCTGGACGTCGACGCTCCCGACCCTCGACCTGCTCCGCCTGCTCGGGCTGGACCCGGCCTCACCGCAGGCGCGCGAGACGGTCGCGCTCGTGGCCGAGAACTGCCGGTGGGAGTACGACGGCTCGCGGTTCTTCGACGGCGAGGTCGAGCCCTGCATCAACGGCCGGACCGTCACCATCGGCGCCTATTTCGGCGCGGACGTCGACGGGATCGTGCAGCGGCTCCTCGGCGAGCAGCTCGCGGACGGCGGCTGGAACTGCGAGGCGGAGAACGGCTCCACCCGGTCGTCGTTCGACACCACGATCGGGGTGCTGGAAGGCCTGCTGGCGTACGAGCGGGCAGGGCGCGGCGACGAGCGGGTGGCGGCGGCCCGGCAGCGCGGCGAGGAGTACCTGCTCGAGCGCTCGCTGTTCCGCCGCAAGAGCACCGGGGAGGTCGTCGTCCCGTCGTACCTGGAGTTCTCCTTCCCGCCGCAGTGGCACTACGACGTGCTGCGGGCGCTGGACCACGTCCGCGAGGTCGGCGGCACGCCCGACCCGCGGCTCGACGAGGCGGTCGAGGTGGTGCGCGGCAAGCAGCAGCCCGACGGCCGCTGGCTGCTGGAGCACACGCACGCCGGCGCGGTGCACGTCGAGCTCGAGGACGGCGACGGCCTGCCCAGCCGCTGGAGCACGCTGCGCGCGCTGCGGGTCCTGCGCTGGTACGACGCGGCTCAGTCCTCGTCGGGCGGGGCGAAGCGGGCGAGCGACTCGACCGACGGCACGGTGTAGTAGGCGCCGGAGAGCGGGACGAGCCAGTGGGTGAGGCCGTCCCGGATCCGGTCGGCGGCGCCGGCCATGCGGCGCAGCATCTCGTGCATCCGCCACCGGTCCTGGGCGAAGCCGACGAACGCCGTCCCGTGGTCGGTGACCCCGCCGTAGGCCACGTTGCGCCGGAAGATCTTGTACTCGACGCCGTCCTTCTCGATCGTCGTCCGGGCGACGTGCGCGCTCGGCGGCATCTCGTCCTCGGGGAGCTCGACGCTGTCGTCCTTGGTGCGGCCCATCGCCAGCTCCTGACCGCGCACTCCGAGGGACTCCCAGGCGCGGGTGTCGTGCCGCCAGACCTGGAACAGCAGCACCGACGAGCCGGCGCCCGGCCCGTCCGGCACCGCGGCGATCCCCGGCGCCTCGAGCAGCGACGGGTTTTCCGTGCCGTCGATGAACCCGCTCAGGTCGCGGTCGTGCCGGTAGAGCCAGCCGGTCACCTCCCGGGCCACGTCGGCGACGTCGCGCAGCGCGTCCATGACCAGCCGGGTGTTGTCGAAGACGGCGGTCCGGTCGCCGCCGGCGACCCACACCCACGCGTCGTGCTGGGTGGCCGGCATGGCGAACCCGCCGGGACCGGGGATCTCCTCGGTGAACCCCGCCGCGTCGGGAGGCGCCTGACCGGGTGCGACCGACGCCCACAGCTCCGGCCGGAACCCGACGACCAGGTTGACCCCGCCCGTGGTCGACAGCGGACCGGAGAGCCCGGCGACCGCCCGCACCAGCGCCTCGGCGGACGCCGTGGGGTGCAGGTCGAGCTCGAGGTAGCAGTGCTCGGGCGTGCCGAGGGCGAAGATCCCGGTCTGGGGCGTCACGCCGCCCACCGTCTCAGGCGGGCGCGACCGTGTCGATGACCTCGTAGTGCGTGATCGCCGACGAACCCGGGCGCAGGTACCGCTCGTCCTCCGGGTACAGCACCGCCGCCTCGATGTCGTCACCGGCGAAGGCGCGGACGGCGTCGGGGGAGTCCCACATCGACAGCGCGACGAAGTGCGTCGCGTCGCCGTCGTCCCTGCGCAGCAGCCAGGCACCGCGGTTGCCGGGCGTCTCGCCGTACTCCCGGAACCCCGTCTCGCGGATGTAGTCGGCGTAGACCTCGGCGTCGGCCAGCCGGACCTCGCCCTTCCAGACGCGTGCGATCACGCCGCACACCGTGCCAGCGTCACGGCTCGAAGCGGTAGCCCCGACCGGCTTCGGTGAGCAGGTGCTTCGGCGCGGCCGCGTCGGGCTCGAGCTTGCGGCGCAGGGTGGCCATGTACACCCGGAGGTAGTTGGTCTGGTCGCGGTAGGCCGGTCCCCACACCTCGGTGAGCAGCCGGGCGTGGTCGACCACCCGGCCGGGGTTGCGCACGAGCACCTCGAGCAGATGCCACTCGGTGGGCGTCAGCTTCACGTCCTCGCCGTCCCGGGTGACCCGCCCCGCGCCCAGGTCGACGGTGAAGTCGGCGGTCGTCACCACCGGCCGGGCCGGCTCGGGGCTGCCGCGGCGGATCGCCGCGCGCAGCCGGGCGAGCAGCTCGTCCATGCCGAACGGCTTGACCACGTAGTCGTCGGCGCCGGCGTCGAGGGCGGCGACCTTCTCCGCCGAGTCCTCGCGCGCCGACAGCACGAGGATCGGCACGCCGGTCCAGCCGCGCAGCCCGGCGATCACCTCCGTGCCGTCGAGGTCCGGCAGGCCCAGGTCGAGGACGACGGCGTGCGGCGGATGGCTCGCCGCGAGCGCGAGCGCGCCGGCCCCGGTCGAGGCCGCGAGCACCTCGTAACCCCGGGCGCGCAGGTTGATCGACAGCGCCCGCACGAGCGCCGGGTCGTCGTCGACCACCAGGACCCTGCTCACGGCGCCGCCGTCCGGGCCGGCGCCTCGGCGAGGGGCAGCGTCAGGCGCATGGTGAGCCCGCCGCCCGGCGTCCCGACCGGGGTGACGTCCCCGCCCATCGCCTCGGCGAATCCGCGCGCAACGGCGAGGCCCAGCCCCAGCCCGGTCCCGCCCCGGTCGCCCTCGAGCCGGGCGAACGGGACGAACAGCTGGTCGCGGGCCTCCACCGGCACCCCCGGGCCGCTGTCGACGACGTCGCAGGCCACCTGCCCACCGATCAGCGCGCCGCGCACGGTCACCCGCCCACCGCCGTGCCGGAACGCGTTCTCCAGGAGGTTCACCAGCACCCGCTCGGCCAGCCCGACGTCGGCGACGACGTCGGGCAGGTCCTCGGGCACGTCGAGGTCGACGAGATCCAGGCTGCCGAGGTCGAGCAGCGCGCGGCCGACCAGCTCCTCGAGCCGGACCCGCTCGAGCGACGTGCTGACCACTCCCGCCTGCAGGCGGGAGGCGTCGAGCAGGTTGCCGACCAGGCGCTGCAGCCGGTCGGCGCCGGCCTCGATCGTCGCGAGCAGCTCCGCGCTCTCCTCCGGCGTCCACGCGACGTCGTCCTGCCGCAGGCTGCTCACCGCCGCCTTGACCGCCGCCAGCGGGGTGCGCAGGTCGTGCCCGACCGCGGCCAGCAGCGTCGTCCGCATCCGGTCGGCGGCTTCGAGCCGGGCCGCCTCCGCCGCCCGCTCGGCCAGCCGTCGTCCGTGCAGCGCGCCGGCCGCGGCCTCGGCGAAGCTGGCCAGCACCTCGCGGTCGGCGGCGAACAGCTCCGGACCGCGGACCACCAGCTCGAGACCGGGGCCGGCCGGCACCCGGCGTTCGTGCTCGTCCGGCAGCGGCGGGCCGCCGGTGCTCGTCTCGGCGACCGACTCGCCGTCCGCCGTCGTCTCCACCAGCGCCGCCTCGCGCATGCCGAAGACCTCGCGCACCGAGGCGAGCAGGTCGGTGAGGGTGCGCTGCTCGGCCATCGTCGCGCCGGCCAGCCGGGAGAGCGCCTCTGCCTCGGCCCGCGCGCGGGCGGCCTCGGCGGTGCGCCGGGCAGCCAGGCCGACCACGGCGCTGACCGCCACCGCGACCCCGAGGAACACCGCGAGGACGACGACCTGCTCCGGCGAGTCGACGAGGAGGGTCCCGAACGGTGCGGTGAAGAACCAGTTGAGCACGAGGGTCGCGACCACCGCGCCCGGCAGCGCGACCCACGCGCCGCCGAGCAGCGCCGCGGCGACCACCAGCGCCAGCGCCAGCAGCACGGGCAGCTCGTAGGGCAGCGCCCGGACCGGCTCCCGACAGGCGACGAGCGCGCCCAGCCCGGCGATGAGCAGAGCCGCACCCGCCCAGCGACGGCGGCTGCTCAGCCCGGTGAAACCGGCCGGCAGCGCACCGCGGGACGGGAGCGCGCTCATGTCCTGGGAGCTTCCCACCCCAGCTGCCACGGGACGCTGGTCACCATCACCCCGGGCTGGAACAGCAGCCGGGCCTTCAGCCGCAGCGCGCTCTGGTTGTGCAGCAGCGCCTCCCACCAGTGCCGGACGACGTACTCCGGCACGAACACGATGACCACGTCGTGCGGCGAGTGGCGGCCGATCGAGCGCACCTCGTCCAGCAGCGGCTGGGTGATGTCGCGGTACGGGCTCTCGAGCACCTTCAGCGGCACCGGGATGTCCCGCCGCGCCCAGTCGGCCATCAGCCGCTGCGTCTCCGCCGGGTCCACCTGCACGGTGACCGCCGACAGGTCGTCGGGGTGGATGCTCCGGGCGAAGGCGAGCGTGCGCAGCGTCGGCTCGTTGACCTTCACGACCGGGACGACGGCGTGCACCCGGCCCGGCAGCGTGATCCCGCCCGGCCGGGGCGCGGCCTCGACGTCGACGCTGTCGTAGTGCCGGCGGATCTTGAGCATGAGCACGTAGAGCAGCGGCATGGCGATGACCACCAACCACGCGCCGTGGACGAACTTCGTCACCAGCACGAGGACCAGGACGACGCTCGTGGCCAGCGCGCCGGTCGCGTTGATCGCCTGGGAGCGGCGGATCGAGCGGCGGGCCGCGGCGTCCGGCGCGGTGCGCAGCGCCGTCGACCAGTGCCGGACCATCCCGGCCTGGCTGAGGGTGAACGCGACGAAGACGCCGATGATGTAGAGCTGGATCAGCCGGGTGACGTCGGCGTCGAAGGCGACCACCAGCAGCCCGGCCAGCCCGGCGAGCAGGACGACGCCGTTGCTGAACACCAGCCGGTCGCCGCGGCGGGACAGCTGCCGGGGCAGGTGGCCGTCGTGGGCGAGCAGCGAGGCCAGCACCGGGAAGCCGTTGTAGGCGGTGTTGGCGGCGAGCACCAGGATCGCCGCGGTGAACGCCTGCAGCAGGTAGAACAGCGGGCCGCCGCCGAACACGGCGAGGCCGATCTGGCTGAGCGCCGTCTTCTCCTGGATCCCCTCGGCCATGTGCACGTGGGCGAGCACGCCGAGGGCGGTGATGCCGCCGAACATCACGACCGCGAGCGTCCCCATGATCGTCAGCGTCGCCGCGGCGTTGCGGTCCTTCGGCGGCCGGAAGCTGGGGATGCCGTTGCTCACCGCCTCGACCCCGGTCAGCGCGGTGCAGCCGCTGGCGAACGCCCGCAGCACCAGGAAGACGGTGAGCAGCCCGCCGGTGTGCTCCGCCGGCACGAGGTGCAGCGAGGCGCTCTCGGCGGTCAGCGTCTGGCCCAGGGCCAGCCGGACGCCGGCGACCGCGAGCAGGACCAGCACGATCGCGACGAAGCCGTAGGTCGGGATCGCGAACGCCCGCCCGGACTCCTTGACCCCGCGCAGGTTCACCACCGTCAGCAGCACCACCAGGCCGACGGAGAGGGCTACCGCGTGCGGCGCCAGGGCGGGCACCGCGGAGGTGATCGCCGCGACCCCGGCCACCACCGAGACGGCGACGGTGAGCACGTAGTCGACCAGCAGCGCGCTGGCCGCCACCAGGCTGGCGCGGACGCCGAGGTTCTCCCGGCTGACCGTGTACGCCCCACCGCCGTTCGGATAGGCGAAGCAGGTCTGCCGGTAGGAGGCGACGACGACGACCAGCAGGACGGCGACCGCCAGCCCGACCCACGGGGTGAATCGCAGCAGCGCGAGCCCGCCGAGGCCGAGCACCAGCAGGATCTGCTCGGTGGCGTAGGCGACGGAGCTCAGCGGGTCGGAGCAGAACACCGGCAGGGCCAGCCGCTTGGGCAGCAGCGTCTCGCCGATCCGGTCGGAGCGCAGGGGACGGCCGACGAACAGCCGCTTCGGGGTGTCCAGCACGGGTCCACCGTCGGCCGCCGTCCGTGCCGGGTGGCTGTTCCTTGACGAGGTCCTGACGCCGGGAGGATCGATCTTGACGTGCTCTTGATGCCACCTACGCTGCCCGCCGTGAGCGACGAGCGGCCGGCGTGCGTGGCGGACGTGCACGAGCTCGCGCTCGGCATGCCGCACGTGACGGTCTGGCCGGGCTCGCGCGGCAACGCCGTCTACCAGGTGGGCGGCAGGTCGTTCGTCTTCTTCCGCACCCCGCGGCCGGACGCCGTCGACCCCGAGACGGGGGAGAAGCTGCCCGACGTGATCATGTTCTGGGTCGAGTCGGACGCGGAGAAGCAGGCGCTGGTCCAGGACCCGTCGTCGCCGTTCTTCACCACACCGCACTTCGACGGGCACGACTCGGTGCTGGTGCAGGCGAGCCGGCTCGGCGAGATCACCCGCGGCGAGCTGGCCGAGATCGTCCAGGACGCGTGGTTGTCGCGTGCCTCCGCCCGCCGGCGGGACGCCTGGCTCGCGGCCCGCGAGCTGGGCGCCGCACCGGAGGGGTGAGCCCGGCCGCGGACGGGCACGATGGGCCCGTGGCAGTGGTCAACGCGGTGGTCGAGCGGAGCCCGGAGCAGGTGTGGGACGTGCTGGCCGACGGGCACGCGTACTCGGACTGGGTGGTCGGCACGACGGAGATCCGGGCCGTGGACGACGGCTGGCCCGCGCTGGGCACGGCGATCCACTACACGGTCGGCTGGGGGCCGCTCGCGCTGCGCGGCCGGACGACGGTCCGCCAGGTCGAACCCGGCCACCTGCTCGGGCTCGAGGCCGACGCGGGGATGCTCGGCTCGGCGCGGATCGTGATCGAGCTGTCCGAGTGGGGCGAGGACACGGTGATCGTGATCGACGAGCACCCGCTGCGCGGCCCGGCGTACTGGCTGCACAGCGCCGTCTCGGAGGTCCTGCTGCTGGTCCGCGGCCGGCCGATGGTCACCGCGCTGGCCAAGCTGGTCGAGCGCCGGCACCCGGCCTGACCGTTCGGCCGGCTCAGTCGGCCAGCCGCTGGAACAGGACGTGGTCCTGCCACTCGCCGGCGATGCGCAGGTAGCGGGGCGCGACGCCGATGCGGGTGAACCCGTTGCGCTCGAGCACCCGCTGCGACCCGGTGTTGTGCAGCAGCGTGGCCGCCTGGACGCGGTGCAGCCCGAGCTCGCCGAACGCCAGCCGCAGCACCCCGGCCACGGCGACGGTGCCGACGCCGCGGCCGTTGTGCTCCTGCGCCACCCAGTAGCCGAGGTCGGCCGACCAGAACGCACCACGGACGACGTTGTTCACGTTGATCCGGCCGGCGGGCTCGCCGTCGACCAGGATCACGCACGGCACGGTGAGCGGCGGGTCCTGCGCGGCGAACCCGCGCAGCGTCGCCCGCTGCTGCTCCTCCGTGAAGTACGCGTCCGGGCGCACGGGCTCCCACGGCGCGAGGAAGGCGCGATTGGCCAGCGCCAGCGCGGCCAGGGCGGCGGCGTCGTCCTCGCTGGCCCGACGGACGGTCACGATCCCGGTCACGGTCGGCCACGGTAGGCGAGCGGGGGAGTGCGGTGCGCAGCGGCACGGCCGGGACGGACCCGTCCCGCCCGCCGCCGCGGCGTGGGTTCTTGTGGATCACGCCCCCGGCGGCAACTCTGGGAGCAGCGCCGTGGACGCGGGGGAACCGGAACAACAGCGGCCGGCGCGGAAGGTGGACCGAGATGTTCTGGGCCGTCGGATCCGCCGTCGGGTTGGTCGTCATGACCGGCCTCATCATGGCGCTGGCACGTCCGGTGACCGCCCGCTGGGAGCGGGAGCACGCCGACGCGCCGAGCCGCGACGAGTGATCAGGCCGCGGCGGCGACGTCCTCGATCGAGCTGACCGACACCGCGAGGGTGCCGCGCTGCACCACGAGCAGGTCGCCGTTGGCCAGCTCCGCCCAGTCTCGGCCCCAGCCGCTGGAGGCGACGACGACGGCGTCGTCGGTGACCCGGTAGCGCAGGTCGTAGTAGTCCGGGCCCTCGGGGAACTCCAGCACCGCCCCGGTGTTCACCCGCGAGACCGCGTAGAGCGCGTCGCGGGTGAGCAGCAGGCAGTTGAGGCTGGTGAACGAGCGGGTGGCGGCGATCTCGGCGACCGTGCCGGCCAGGGCGTCGCCGGGCGTCGCGCCCTCCTGCATCCGGGACAGGACGGCGAGGAAGAACCGCTCGCTGTCGGTGTCGCCGGTGCGCTGCCGGCGGGCGCGGCGGGTCAGCAGCGGGTCGAGGGACTCCGGCGGGTTGATCGAGCCGTTGTGCGCGAAGGCGATCCGGCGGGTGCCGAACGGGTGGGTGTTCGCCGTGCGCACGTCGAGACCCAGGGTGGCCCAGCGGAGGTGCGCCATGCCCAGATCGGCGCTGCCGTAGCGGGCGCGCTGGGCGAACTCCGCGCTGGACCGCGCGGCGTCCGGGGCCTTGCGGACCTCGACCCCCCGGCGGGTGCTCCGGGCCAGCCCCCAGCCGTCGGCGTGCTTGCACGACAGCTCGGTGAACGCGTCGAGGTCCTCCTCGCCGAGCAGATCGAGCAGCGAGGTCGGGCGCGACGACGCCCAGCCCAGGAGACGGCACATGACGGGGAGATCTCTTCCTGCGCGGAGGGGGTTCTCCTCCACTGTGCCGCGCGGTTTCGCGGGTCGCCGCCATCCGCGCCGGAACGCGCGGTGCCGTTGCTCACGCGCCCCAGGCGTCGCGGCTACCCGCGCCCCCGCTGCCGCACCAGGGCGGCGAGGACGCGTTCGACCAGGTCGTAGGGGACCGGCCGGCCGAGGGGGAGGCGCAGGGTGCTCTTCGTGCCCTGGAACGGTGCGACGTCGCGGGCGAGGTCGTCGTCCATCGCGGGTAGGGGGTAGAGCGCGATGTGCTTCTTCCACGCAGCCAGGTGCACCAGGGGCAGGCCGTCGAGGGTGAAGGTGGGCATGCCGTAGCTGATCGTCTCCCCGGCGTCCGGGACGGCGGCGTGCACCAGGGCGCGCAGCCGCTCGACGATCGCGGCGACGTCCTCGGGCAGGCCGGTCAGGTACTCGTCAACGGTGGCCGCGGTCATGCGGCCCTTCCTACCGGGTCGGGGGTCCGTCCGGCGGCTCGACGAGTGGCGTCACCCGCCCACCGGCGGCGAGGTGCAGGCTCCACCGGCCGTCGAGCGCGGCGCGCAGGGTGTCGGCCCACACCCGGTCGTCGTCGCGCACCGCCGGCGTGCCCGGCCGGCACAGCGCCATGGCGAGCGCGCCCCGGCCGGCCAGGTGCTCCTCGATCACCCCGGCGTTCACCTGCTCGAGGCCGTCGAGCATCGCGAGGTCCGGCACCAGCGGCACGTCGTCCACGGGCACGACCATCGGGAGCATCAGGCCGTCCTGGTCGAACCAGGCGAGCCACAGCTCGCGGCGCCGGAAGATCGGCGGTTCGAGCAGGCCGGCCCACCGCTCGGTGAGCTCGGCGGCGCTGCGGACGGGGACGTCGGGGCGGGGCATCGCGGTCATGCCGTGCACCGTCGCAGGAAACAGCGCGGTCTCGCTGACGCTGTCCACTGGGCGCCGTCACGTCCCCAGGAACGCGCGCACCTCCTGCAGGAAGTGCGCGAACGCGGGTTCGTCGGCGCGCAGGATGTGGTTGCGGGTGTCCAGCGCGACCAGCCGGCTGCCGGGGATGGCCGCGTGCAGCTCCGCGGCGTCGTCGAAGGACCAGACGAGGTCGCCCCGCGGATGCAGGATCAGCGTCGGGACGTCGAGGGACCGGGCGGCCTCCGACGCGTCGAGCCGGCCGAAGGCACCCCACAGCCGGTAGGCGTTCTCCGGCGAGCTGGAGCGGCGCTGCAGCTGGTCGAACGCCCGCCACAGCTCCAGGGGGCCGTCGGGCAGGAACTTCGCGTCGTACACCTGCCGGAAGCCGGGGGCGTCGGACCCCCACGAGACCCGCAGCAGCTGGCCGAGCGCGACCAGCTCGCTCTTCTGCTCTTTGCTCGCCCGCGGCCACAACGCCCGCGCGCAGGTGCCGTGGACGACCAGGTGCGAGACCCGCTCGGGGTGCCGGGCGGCATAGGTGACCGCGATCGGGCCGCCCTGCGACAGGCCGAGCAGCGGGAAGCGCTCCAGGCCGAGGGTGTCCACGACGGTCTCGAGGTCGCGCACCCACGCCTCGAGGCCGAACGAGTCGGCGTCGACGTCCCAGTCCGACAGCCCGCAGCCGCGCTCGTCGTAGCGGACCAGCGTGTGGTCGCGGGACAGCTCGCGCCACCAGTGCGACCACACGGGGCTGCCCCAGTTGTGGTCCAGGTGCGACAGCCAGTTCGCGACCTTGACCAGCGGTGGGCCGGTGCCGCTGGTCGCGAAGGCCAGCCGGACGCCGTCGGGCGCCCGGCAGAAGCCGAGGCGCTGACGGGCCAGGCCGGCCGCCCGCGGGGCCGGGACGACGGGCGGCCGGCCGGGCATCGGCGCCGCGCTGTCGAGGGCCCGGGCGCGCAGCGCGGCGCCCTCCGGGCTCAGCCCGATGCCGAGCTCCTCGCGGAGCACCCGCTCGATCCGGGCGATCACGCGCAGCGCGCCGGCGCGGTCGCCGCGGTCCAGCTGCTCGGCGGCCAGGCCGAGGGCCGCCTGCTCGTCGGTTGGGTCGAGCGCGACGAGGTCGGCCCAGCGGCGGGCGAGCAGCAGCAGCCGGCGGCGCAGCAGGTCGATCCGCTGCCGCGGCGCGTCGGCCCACGCGGCGTACGGCTCGTCGGGCAGCAGCTCGGCCGGCCAGCGGTCGAGGACGGCGGCCGCGGCGGCCTCGTCGTCCTCGGCCAGGGCGGCGCGCGCGGCCGCCTCGAAGACGGCGACGTCCACCTCGACGGACGTGCCGGGGAACAGCGACACCATCTCCGCGCGCAGCACGACCGCGTCGGCGCCGCCGGTGGCGCGGCGCGCGAAGTGCGCGGCCTTGTGCAGGGCGTTGGCGGCGTCCTCCGGGGCGGCGTCGGGCCACAGCGCGGCCATCACCCGCTCGCGGTGCAGCCGGCGCGCGGGCTCCAGCGCCAGCAGCGCGACGAGCTGGGCGGCGCTGCGGCGGTCGAAGCCGGCCGCGGGGGAGCCGTCGACGGCGACCCGGACCTCGCCGAGCAGGTGGACGGTCACCTCCACGGCGCGGACCGTAGCGGTCACAGCAGCGCCGTGGCGACGGCGACGAGCGCGTAGGCGGCGCCTCCGGCCAGGACGACGCGGGTCATCGACCAGCCGCGCCAGGCGAGGAACCCGCCGACGGCGACGGCGACCAGCACCGCGGGGTTCGGCCGCAGCGAGCCGGGGCCCAGGATCGCGAGGGCGGCGAGCGCGGCCACCGCGCCGCTGCCGGCGTGCCGGAGACCGTTGGCCGTCCGCGGGGACAGGCCGATCCGCTCGACGGCGACGATCGGCAGCAGCCGGAACGCGAGGCTGGCCGCGCCGACCACCAGCATCACGATCCAGACGGCGCTCACGGCCGCCGCCGCTCGGCCAGCAGGCCCGCGGCCGCCGCGGCGGCCATGGCCGGCAGCAGCTCGAACCCGGGGACGACGGAGCGCGCCACCACGGCGGTGCCGACGGCGGCCGCCACCGCGGCGATCCCGCCCGGTACCCGCAGGTGCGGCGCGACCATGACGACGAGGCACAGCGGAACGGCGACGGCGAGGTGGGTGGCCAACCCGGGGACCCGGCCGACCAGCGCGCCGACGGTGATCGCGCCGATCCAGCCGACGGTCAGCATGGCGGCGGCGCCGGCGTAGTGCGCCCGGGCGCCGTCCGGTCCGGCGGTGCGCAGCCGGTGCTCGGCCATCGCCCAGGTCGGCTCGACGATCGTGGCGGCGCCGAGAGCCGTCGCCCAGGGCCGCGCGCCCTTCCACAGCGGGGCCATGCCGCCGCTGTAGACCAGCAGCCGGGCCTGGATCAGGATGCCGACGAGGATCGCCGTCCACACCGGGCCGTCGGTGCCGAGCACCTGGAGCACGGCGAGCTGGGCGCTGCCCCCGTAGAGCAGGAACGAGCCGGTCCACGCGGCGAACGGGTCGGCGCTGGCGGCGACCGCCGCGCCGACGGTCACGCCGAAGGGCGCCAGGCCGATCACGAACGGGGTGGCCGCGCGCACGCCCGCTCTCCAGTCGGCCCCGGCCCTGGTCGGGGCCGCGGGCCGCGCCGTCGTCGATGTCATGCCGGAGAGGGTCGCGGGCGCGCCTTCCGCAGTCCTTCCGCGGCGGTGCTCGCCGCGCACACGGAGCGGAAGGTCCGGAGAAGAACGCGCCCGCACCCTGTGCGCGAGCCCGGCTCCCTGCCGATCCGCCGGGTGGGGGAGAACGACGATGATCACCCTGACGACCGCGCACGGCGCACCGGCCCTGCAGGTCGAGAACCGGCCGGGGTTGTCGCTGCCGCGGGTCGTGGTGCGGCCGCTGGTGCCCGGCGAGACCGAGCCGCTGCAGACGGTGTTCGACGGCCTGTCGGCGCACTCGCGGCGGATGCGCTTCCTCGCGCCCGTGCCGCGGCTGCTGCCCGCCGTGGCGCGCACGCTGGCCGACATCGACCACCACCGGCACGGCTGCTGGGTGGCCGAGCTGGACGGCGAGCCGCTGGGCATCGGCCGCTACATCGTGGACAAGGACGATCCGACGCTGGCCGAGGTCGCCTTCGAGGTCGTGGACCGGGCGCAGGGGCTGGGTCTCGGCCGGCTGATGGTCGACGTCGTCGGCACCACCGCCTGCGACGTCGGCGTCGGCGGCCTGCTGTGGACGATGGACCCGCACAACCTGCGCATCCGCCAGCTCGCGCTGCCGCTGGGTGGGCGGTTCGAGATGGACGAGGACGTGCTGGAGGGCCGCACGCCGCTGCCGGTGCTGCCCACCGTGGAGGCCTGCCGGGTCATCCGCTGCGCGCGGATCGCCCGCCGGGCCGCGGCCCGGCGCCGCGCCGCCTAGCGCGCGAGGTGCGCGCGGATCGCGGCGACCACCATCCGGTGGTCCTCGACCTGGGGGAGCCCCGAGACGGTGACGACGCCGATCGGTCCGACGTCGCGGACCAGGACCGGGACGGCGCCGCCGTGCGCCGCGTACCGCTCGGGGTCGAGGGCGAACTCCTCCTCGAAGGTCGTGCCGCGCTCGATGCTGGCCTGCCGCACGTGCAGGCTGCTGTGCCCGAACCGGTGCACGACGCGCTGCTTGCGGGCGATCCAGGTGTCGTTGTCCGGCGCCGAGCCGGTCAGCGCGGCGCGGAAGAGCTGGTGGCCGTTGCGGGTGATGTCGACGATCACGGGCGCGCCGCGCTCGCGGGCGGCCGCGACCAGGGCGGAGCCGAGGGCCAAGGCGTCGTCGTTGGTGAAGGAGCGGAACTGCAGTTCCTGCTCCTCCGCGGCGAGCTCGGCGACGGTCGGGAAGTCCATGGCGCCTTCCTACCGGTTCTAGTCTGCGGCGCGTGGACGACCTCGCCGCCTCGATCGACCGGGTGGCCGCGTCGTCCCGGTTCTCGGGCGTGGTGCGGGTCGACCGGCGGGGGTCCGAGCCGCTGGTGCGCGCGTACGGGCTGGCGCACCGCGGGCTGCGGGTGCCGAACGCCGTCGACACCCGGTTCGGGGTCGCGAGCGCGACCAAGGGGCTGACCGCGCTGGTCGTGGCGAGCCTCGTGGAGGACGGCGTCCTGTCCTTGACGACGACGGCGCGGTCGCTGCTGGGGCCCGACCTGCCGCTGATCGACGAGCGGGTGACCGTGGAGCACCTGATGGCGCACCGGTCCGGGATCGGCGACTACGTCGACGAGTCCGCGGGCGGTTCGGCGACCGACCACGTGCTGCCCGTGCCGGTGCACCGGCTGGTGGACACCGAGGACTACCTCGCGGTGCTCGACGGGTGTGCGCAGGTGTTCGCGCCGGGGGAGCGGTTCGCCTACAACAACGGCGGGTTCGTCGTCCTGGCGCTGCTGGCCGAGCGGGCGTCGGGCGCCTCGTTCCGGCGGCTGGTCGCCGAGCGGGTCTGCGGACCGGCCGGGATGGCCGACACCGCGTTCCACCGGCTCGACGAGCCGGCCGGGCGCATGGCGCTCGGCTATCTGGAGGCGGAGGGGCTCCGCACGAACGTCCTGCACCTGCCGGTGCGCGGCAGCGGGGACGGCGGGGTGTTCACGACCGCGGCCGACGTCGCCGCGCTGTGGCGGGCGCTGTTCGCCGGCCGTCTCGTGTCACCCGCCCTCGTGGCCGAGCTGGTCCGGCCGCGCAGCGACGTGCCCTCGGAGAAGGCGCGGTACGGGCTCGGCTTCTGGCTGCACCCGCGCACGGCCGCTGTGGTGCTCGAGGGCTACGACGCCGGGGTCTCGTTCCGCAGCGTCTGCGACCCGGACGCCGGCGTCACGCACACCGTCCTGGCCAACTGGACCGACGGCGCCTGGCCCCTGGCCCGCTACCTCGCCGAGCGGCTCACGCCGTGACGGTCACGCCGGCACGGGCTCGCTGACCCCGGGCGGCTCCGCGGGCGTCGGGCCGCCCGGCCGACGGCCGGCCCGGATCGCGAGGAACACCGCGAGCGCGAGGAGCAGGACGCCCAGGACCAGCGCGGCGATCGGGATGATCGTGCCGATCCAGGTCAGCTTCGCGGCGATGTCGGACGCGTCGCTCGCGATCGCCGTGTCCGAGGCCTGGGTGCTGGTCAGGTCCATGGTCGCGAAGGGCAGCGAGATCCCGACGATCGACGCGGAGATCTCCTGGCTGCTATTCGCCCGGATCGGCGCCCCGACGGTCTGGTCGGCCCAGACCGTGCTCGTGGTCTTCGACGTCCACGTCAGCGGGATGTCGCTGGGCAGCGCGGCCAGCAGCGCCGGGAGCTGCGCCTGCACGGCGGGAGGCAGCAGGCTCGCCAGGCGCGGTCCCAGGTCGGTGAGCTGCCCGCGGGTGATCGACGTGGGCAGGCCGAGCGCGGCCGGGTCGGCGACCGGGCCCTCGGCGGTCGACTCGAAGCGGTAGACCTCGCGTCCCTGGACGGTGCCGGTGCCCTTGTACGTCAGCGGGAAGGCCTTCGCGGTGGCCTCGTCCCAGAGCTGGTACTTCGCGTCGGTCTGCGGGTGCAGCGGCAGGCTGAAGATCAGGCCCTTGCTGGCGACGACGTCCTTGGCGTCGGACGGCACCGACTCGAGGGTGGTGCGGTCGACGGCGTAGCGGACGGCGGCGGCGCCGACCACCTCCTCGCCGGCGGGGGTCTGCAGCGTGCGGGTGACGACGGCGGTGTCGCCGTCGACCGACGCCGTGGCGTAGCGGCGGCTGATCTCCGCCGGCACGTCCCGGACCAGCACCTGATCGACCGGGCCGCCGGCGAAGGCGTCCGGGTTCACGCCGGAGTAGGTGCCCGCGTACGACTGGGTGCTGTCGAAGTCGTCGGGCAGCCTGCTGGCCGACGGCAGGTACACGAAGCGCACCAGCGCCGCCGCGACGATCAGCAGCACCCCGAGCAGGCCGAGGATCACGGACGACCGGGTCAGTCTCACGGCGCACCTCCGGCGAGGAGAGGCCCATCGTCGTGCCACGGACCCTGGTCCCCGAGGGACTTCGGTCACCGGTGGCCGTGGTCCTCCGTCACGCAGAGCGCAGATCCAGGCCCCGCACCAGCCCGCGCAGGGCGGCGGGGTCCTCCTGCAGGGTGGAGCGGACCAGGCGGTCGGCGAGCCCGGCGCGGCGGTCGACGAAGCGCAGCAGACCGTCGCGCACGCGGGTCGTCGTCCGGCCGTGCCAGTGGGCGAGCTGCGCCAGCCGGTCGGCGGCGTCCTGCACCCGCCGCACCCGGGGACGCCGACGCGCGGTGTAGGCGGCCAGCGCCGCCTCGACGGTCGCCGCCCGCTCCAGGACGTACGCGAGGACGGCGGCGTCGACCAGAGCGCTGTTGGCGCCCTGCCCGGCGTTCGGGGCCATCGCGTGCGCCGCGTCGCCGAGCAGCACCCGCCGCCCGTCGGCCCAGCGTGCGCAGTCGACCCGCACGACCTCGTTGACCAGCAGGTCGTCGAACGACCCGACGGCGTCGAAGGCGGTGGCCGCGGCCGGGAGCGCGGCGGCCCACGCCCGCCCCAGCGCCGACAGGTCGCGGGCGGTCACCGCCGCGCGCACCGCGGGAGCCGTGGCCGAGGCGTAGAAGTACTGGGTCGTGGCGTCGACCGGGGCGCCGCCGAACAGGCCGCTCGGTGTCCAGTACTCGCCGGCGAACCCGTCTCCGGCCAGGGGCACCAGCCCGCGCAGGTAGACCGCGCCGGTCGGGCGCACGCGGGCGCCGAAGTCCCCGCCGCTGCGCACGGCGGAGGCGACGCCGTCCGCCCCGACGACCACGTCGGTGTCGAACGACTCGCGGCCGCCCACCTCGACGCCCAGCCGCAGCTCGACCCCCGGGGATGCCTGGACCGCGGCGAGCAGCGCCTCGTGCACCGCGCTGCGCCGGACGGCGAGCACCCGGTCGAGCCCCTCGCCGAAGTCCGGCACCGGCAGCGAGCTGATCACCGTCCCGTCGGCGGCGCGGACCGGGACACCGGCGGAGAGGAACCCGCCTGCGCGCAGCTCCTCGTCGAGGCCGAGTCCGGAGAGCACCGCGAGCCCGTTGGCCTGCAGCAGCAGTCCGGCGCCGACCGCGGCTACCTCGCCGACCCGCTCCAGCAGGACGACGCTCGCGCCGGCCCGTGCCAGCAGCAGCGAGGTGGCCATGCCGCCGATGCCGGCGCCGACGACGGTGACGCGCAGATCCATCCGGGCATCATGGCCCCGCCCGCCGCGTGAGCAGGGCGATCGCACCCGCCCCGAGCGCGACTGACCAGATCAGCTGGCCCATGACCAGCTCGGGCGTGGGCGCACCGCGCAGCAGCACGAGCAGCAGCGGCAGGCTGGCGAGGATCCCCAGGTCGAGGCCCTGCACGAGGGTGCGGCCGACGCCGACCGGCGCGGGGCCGAACGGGGTGGCCATCACCTGCCCGCCCCAGTCGGGTTCGGGCCGGTAGGCCCCGCGCAGCGAGGCCGCGGCCCAGCCCGGCGCGGCGGCGAGGCCGAGCAGCACCCACCACCCCACGGCGCCAGTGCCCAGCCCGATCAGCAGGCCGGTCGCCGTGCACACGACCGCGGTCAGGGCGAACGGCACGAGCACCCGGGCGCGCAGCACCTGCGGCGCGGCCAGCGGCAGCAGCCGGTCCAGCTCGGGGGCCGCCTGCGCCTCGCGGCCCGGGTGCCCGGCGGCGACCGCGGCCAGCGCCCAGCCCACGACGCAGCCGAGCCACACCGCGACCGGCACGCCGCCCAGCCCGGTGGTCCGGGCGACGAGCACGGGCACCGCCACCGCCGCGGCCAGCTGCCCGAGCTGCCACCGTCCCCGCGCCAGCGCGACGAGGTCGGCGGCCACCAGCGCCGCCACGGGCCCGCGGACCCGCCGGAAGCGCCTGCTCCGCCGCGGCCGGCGGGGCTGCGAGGACAGCGCCCGGCCCAGGTCGCGGGTGTCCAGCGACAGGAAGGACGCGGTGGCGAACTGCGCGGTGACCCCGGAGGCCCGCAGCCGGCCGGCATCGACTCGGTCCAGCCCGAGGACGGCGGCGGCCAGCAGCAGCGCGGCGACGGCGGCCACCGCGGCCGCCGTCCAGAGCGGGAGCGACGGCAGGGACGGGGGAGCGGGCAGCCGCACGCCCAGCGCCCCCGCCGTCCCGGCCACCGCAGCGGCGACGGCGGCGAGCACGGCGACCGCGCCCGCGGCCGGGCCCAGCCGGCCGCCGAGGCCACGGGTCTGCAGCAGCGCCGTCCCGCCGACCGCCAGCGCCCCCAGCGCGGCCGCCAGCCCGAGCGCCGCCAGCACCTCTCCGACTGACGGCGATGACGGCAGCGCGAGCGCCGGCGGCAGCACGAGCACCAGCGCCCCGGCGACCACCGCGCCGGTGGTACGGGCCAGGTCGCCGGCCAGCAGACCGCGCCGGTCGGCCGGCAGCGGCAGCCACCAGGCCGCGGCGGCGGGTGTGGCGCTCACCGGGCCCAGCCGGTCGAGGAGCAGCAGCAGCCCGGCGACGGCGAGCACCCCGGCGACCGCGGCCGCGTACGGCGCGGGCAGCGGCGACCCGGTGACGGGCAGCGGGCCGAGGACGATCTTCTTGCGCAGTGAGGCCAGCGCGCCGCCGACCACCGCGATGCCGACGCCGATGGAGGTGATCGTGCCGACCGTGTCGCCGAGGCGGGTCCACAGCGTCGTCTCGGCGCGGGCTGCCGCTGCGCGCCGGGTGACCCGGCGGACCGCGGCGCCGCCGAGCTCCAGCTCCGGCCGGGCGGCCGGGACGGCGGTGGTCACAGCCCGCCGAGGTAGGCGACCGCGCCGGCCGGGTCGAGCAGCCGGCAGGCGTCCTCGCCGACCACGAGCACCTCGTCGGCGAGCGCGTCGACCAGAGCGGGGTCGTGGCTGGCGAACAGGACGGCGGCGCCGGCGTCGCGGCGGGCGGCCAGCCGCGCGCCGAGCCGGGTCCGCATGCCCGTGTCGAGGCGGCGCTCCGGCTCGTCGAGCAGCAGCAGCCGCGCCGGCCGGACGAACGCCGCGGCCAGTGCCAGCCGGCGGCGCTGACCGGAGGAGAGCGCCGAGGGCAGCGCGTCGATCCGGTCGGCCAGCCCGAACGCGGTCACCTCCCCGGTGACGACGTCGTCCGGCTCGGCCACCCCGTGCCCGCGGGCGGTGAGCAGCAGGTGCTCGCGGCCGGTCAGCGCGGCGAAGAACGCGTCGTCGTCCAGGACGGCGACGACGTCGCGGCGGAAGCCGGCCTCCCGCTCGTCGACCGGTCTGCCCTCGAACGCGACCTCGCCGGCCAGCGGCGGGAGCAGCCCCGCCAGGGTGCGCAGCAGCGTCGACTTGCCGGCGCCGTTGGGCCCGACGACGGCCAGCGCCCGCCCGGCGCCCAGGGTCAGGTCGACGGCGGCGCAGACCGGCGTCCCGCCGTAGCCGACCAGCAGCCCGGCGGCGCTCAGAAGTCCGGACGCGCTGCCTTCCGCTGCCATCGACGGCCACGGTAGCCGTGCCGCTTGCGGGCGGCCGCGCGCCGCTCGTAGGTGGCCGCCGCGTCCTCCGTCCGCCAACGGTCGGAGTGCGCTCCGCCGGTGACGACGTCCAGGCCGTCGGTGCGGGCGACGTAGAAGGTGTTGCTCATGACGATCCTCCGGGTCGGGATCCGTGATGACCGGACGCTAGGGACGGAGGCTTCCGCGGGCCTTCCGGATACGCCCGGGGCGCGGGAAGGCGCCGGGAAGGCCGCATGGCAGGGTCGGCGGCGTGGGGGACAAGCCGCTGCGCGACGTGATCGCCCCCGGTCTCGACGTCCTGTTCGTCGGGATCAACCCGTCGCTGCTGTCGGCCGCCCGCGGGCACCACTTCGCCCGGCCGGGCAACCGGTTCTGGCCGGCGCTGCACCTAGGCGGGCTCACCCCGCGCCGCCTGACCCCCGACGAGGACGCCGAGCTGCCGCGCTACGGCCTCGGCATCACCAACGTCGTCGACCGGCCGACCCGGACGGCGGCCGAGCTCACGCCCGAGGAGCTGCTGGCCGGCGGCGAGGCGCTCGCGGCGCTGGTCGAGCGGTACCGGCCGCGCGCGGTGGCGATCCTCGGCGTCACCGCGTGGCGGGCGGCGTTCCGCCGTCCGAAGGCGGTCCTCGGCCTGCAGCCCGAGCGGGTGGGCGGCGCGGTGACCTGGGTGCTGCCCAACCCGAGCGGCCTCAACGCCCATCACCAGCTGCCCGACCTGGCGCGGCTCTACGCCCAGGTGCGCCCGTCCGGCGGTTGAGGCACCTGTCCAGCCGTTCCGCCGTTCATACTCCACCGACCGCTGAGCGAATGCGGAACGGCTTCGGAACGGAGGGCACGTGGCGCGCAGAGGCGTGGCACTGACCGTCGCGGCGGTCGTGGGCGTGGCGATCATCGTGGGGGCGCGGCTGCTCACCGGTGGGGGCGACGACGACCCGTCCGCCGCGCCGACCAGCGCACCGGTCACCGCTCGCGAGGGCTGCGAGCTGCTGACCGTGGCCGCCTCCTCCGAGAAGGGGCCGCTGCTCACCACGTTCGCCGACGAGTACAACCGGCTCGGCCGCGGCGACGACTCGACCTGCGTCACCGTCCGGGTGGAGACCGCAGCCTCCGGCGACATGGAGGCCGCGCTGGTCAAGGGCTGGGACGACTCGAAGGTCGCCGACGGCATCGAGCGGCCCGACGTCTGGACCCCCGCCTCGTCGGTGTGGCTGAACCTGCTGCGCTACGACCAGGCGACCGCCGACGCCACCCCGACCGTGCCCGACGACCCGACCCAGATCACCTCGACGCCGCTGGTGCTGGCCATGCCGCAGCCCATGGCGGAGGCCCTCGGGTGGCCGGACAAGCCCATCGGCTGGACCGACGTGCTCGCGCTGGTCAACGACCCGAACGGCTGGGCCGCGGCCGGGCACCCGGAGTGGGGCCGGTTCACCCTCGGCAAGACCAACCCGTACATCTCCACCTCGGGCCTGTCGGCGACGGTCGGGCAGCTGGTCGCGGCCACCGGCAAGTCCTCCGACCTGACCTCGGCCGACGTCGCCGACCCCGCCGTGCAGGCCCAGCTCGGCGCGCTGGAGCAGGCCGTCGTCCACTACGGCGACACCACGCTGACCTTCCTGGCCAACCTGCAGGACGCCGACCGCCGGGGGAGGGGCCTGTCCTACATCTCCGCCGTCGCGGTGGAGGAGAAGTCGGTCGCCGACTACAACGCCGGCAACCCCAGCGGCGACCCGGCGACGCTGGGCAAGGCGCAGCCGCCCGAGGTGCCGCTGGTCGCCGTCTACCCGCGGGAGGGCACGCTCTACAGCGACAACCCGTTCGCGGTGCTGGACGCCGACTGGGTCACCGACCAGCAGCGCGCGGGCGCGGCCGACTTCGCCGACTGGCTGCGCGAGCCCGCCCAGCAGGCCGACTTCGGCAAGGCCGGCTTCCGGTCGCTGGACAACCAGCCGCCGGCGGCGCTGCTCGATGCGCACACGACCACCGCGCCGAGCGCGGACCAGCGAGCGCTCGCCGTCCCTTCGGGTCAGGTGCTCAGCGAGGTCCGCGCGGTCTGGGACGACCAGCGCAAGCGGGCGCGGGTCATGCTGCTCATCGACGTCTCCGGGAGCATGGACGAGGCCGCCAACGGCGCGGCCGGCGAGAGCAAGATGGAGCTGGCCAAGCGGGCCGCCCGGCAGAGCCTCGCGCGGCTCACCGACACCGACGAGGTCGGCCTGACCATCTTCACCACCGGGCTGCCGGGCAACGGGACGACGCAGGAGCTGATCCCCGTCGGGCCGCTGGGCACGAACCGGCAGCAGCTCGACACCGCGATCGCCGGGCTGCAGCCGATGAACGGCACGCCGCTCTACGAGGCGACCCGGACCGGGTTCGACGAGATGGGGCAGCTCGCCGACGCCCAGCACATCACCGGCGTGGTGCTGCTGACCGACGGCCGCAACGAGTACGACGGCGGGATCTCCGAGCGCGACCTCGTCGACCACCTCGAGGGCCGCGCCAACGAGAGCCACGTCCGCGTCTTCACGGTCGCCTACGGCCAGTCCGCCGACGTCGACACGCTGTCCGGGATCGCCGCGGCGACGCGCGCCAAGGCCTACGACGCGACGGATGCGACGAACATCGGCCGGGTGTTCACCGCGATCCTGAGCAACTTCTGAGGGGCCACGCGTGCGCCGCTACCTCGACTACCCGGTCGTCCTGCTCGCCGTGTTCCTCGGCGTGCTGGCCACGGTCGGGCTGAGCTTGTCCGTGGCGGTGGGCGTGCTCGTCTTCCTCGGCACCCTCGTCGCCGGGGCGGCGATCAGCGCGCTGCCCGATCGCGGTCGCGCGGCGCTGACCGCGCGCCCCGCGGTGGACTCGCGGCAGGACCAGCTGCTCGTCGCGATCGAGTCGACGGTGACCCGGCTGCAGCAGTTCTGCGCCGGCGACCTGGTGCCCGCCGTCCGGCCGCAGGCGGAGGAGGCCACCACGGTGGCCACGTCGGCCCTGGCCACCGCGCGGACCGTCGCGCGGGCGGCCGACCAGCTCGACGAGGCCGCCCGGCAGCTGACCGAGGTCGGCCGGCACGGGGACGGCGACCAGGGCGCCGCCGGCCGGCTGCGCCGTCGCCGCGACGCGCTCGTCCAGCGGCTCTCGTCGACCTCCGACCAGCTGCTCGACGTCTACGGCAACCTGGTCGAGACCAACGCGACCCTGGCCACCAGCACGCTCGGCACCGGGGATGTCGCCGCGGGGGACGCCGAGGCCCTCGCCGGGGTGTCGAGCAGTCTGGACGACCTGCGGGTCATCGCCTCCGAGCTCGAGGCCAGCGGCCGCCAGGAGCTCCCGCCGGCATAGGCGCCGATCAGTCGACGACGATCCGGACGCCGCAGGCGGCGAACCGCTCGACCAGAGCAGCGAGCAGCGCCATCTCGTCGGGGTCGGCCGTCGGCGGCTCGAGCCGCAGGTGCAGGTGCCGGTGGCCCTGACGGCACAGCGCCTCGGCGCTGCCGGCCACGAGATCGGCGCCCACCCGGTCCAGCCGGCCGCGGACGTCCAGCGTCCCGGTCAGCGCGTCGGGACGGACGACGAGGAGGGGCGGGAGCGGCTGCTGATCGGCATCGCGGACGACGGTCGGCTGCTGCGCCGCTTCTCGGCTCATACCGCATAACCGTCCCGGAACCGTCCGGTTCCGGACAGAGACCTAGGGCCCTGGACCTCAGGAGCGCCCCAGCTCCCCGGCGATCGCGCGGGCGGCGGCCCGGGCGTCCAGCGAGATCTGGAACAGCAGCCCCTTGAGCGGGTTGGCGATGCCGACGAACCGCAGCCCGGGCGCGGACGGCGCGCTGTGCCCGCCGTGGACCAGCGGCGCGCCGCGGGGACCGAGGACGCCGAGGTGGCCGACCACCGGCTCCAGCGCCGTCGAGTAGCCGGTCGCGGCGATCACCGCGTCGGGGGTGAGCCGGGTGCCGTCGGCGAGGACGACGTCGTCGCCGTCCAGCGCCTCGACCGCGGCGACCGGGGTCACCCGGCCGGCGCGCAGCTCCTTGATCAGCCCGACGTCGATGGTCGGCGTCACCCCGGTCGCCCGCGCCTGCGCGACGACACCGGCCCGCGCGGCCGGCAGCCCGTGCCGGGTGAGGTCCCCGACGAAGACCCGCTGGAGGAACCGGTTGATCGGGTCGACCAGCCAGGCCGGCGCGGAGTCCTGGGTCATGGCCAGCAGCGTGATCGGAACCGGCCCGAGCTGGCGCGGCACGATGTTGGGCGGCGTCCGGACGGCGATGCGCACCCGGCCCGCACCGCTCTCGGCGAGGTCCGCGGCGATCTCGGCACCGGTGTTGCCGGCCCCCACCACGAGCACGTCGCGGCCGCGGAAGCGCTCCGGGCCGGCGTAGGCCGACGCGTGCAGCAGCTCGCCGCGGAAGGTGTCCTGCCCCGGCCAGTCCGGCAGCACCGGCTCGCGGTTGTAGCCGCTGGCCAGCACCACCTGGCGGGCCGACAGCGGCTCGCCGCCGGTCTCGGCCTTCCACCCGTCGCCGTCCCGCTCCAGCCGGGTGACCTCGACGCCGAACCGCGGCCGGATGCCGTGGTGCTCGGCGTAGAGCCGGAGGTAGGCGGCCATGTCGTCCTTGGCGACCCAGCGGCCGAAGCGCCGCGGGATGCGCAGCCCCGGCAGCGCCGACTGCACGCGCGGCGTGTGCAGGTGCAGCCGGTCGTACCGGGCCCGCCAGGAGTCGCCGACCGCGCCCCCGCGGTCGACCACCAGCGGCTCGATCCCTCGGCGGCGCAGGCAGGCGGCGACCGCCAGCCCGGCCGGACCTGCGCCCACGACCAGCACGTCTGCGTCCACGGGCAGCATCGTGGCGGTCAGGGGGCTGCGCGCGCCAGCCGCGAGGGCAGCCAGATCCGCCGGCCGACGTCCGTGCACAGCGCCGGCACCAGCACCGAGCGCACCAGGAAGGTGTCCAGCAGCACGCCGAAGGCGACCGTGAACCCGATCTGGGCGGCGAACACCAGCGGCAGCACGGTGAGGACGGCGAACGTCGCGGCCAGCACGATGCCGGCCGACGTGATGACCCCGCCGGTGACCGCCAGCCCGCGCAGGATGCCCGCGCGGGTGCCGTGCCGCACGGTCTCCTCCCGCACCCGGGTCATCAGGAAGATGTTGTAGTCGATGCCCAGCGCGACCAGGAACACGAACGCGAACAGCGGGAACCCCGGATCGGCGCCGGCGAAGTGGAACAGGTGGTCGAACACCAGCGCGCTGACCCCGAGCGTGGCGCCGAACGACAGCAGCACGGTGAGGATCAGCAGCACCGGCGCGACCAGCGCCCGCAGCAGCACCGCGAGGACGACGAGGATCACCGCGAGCACGATCGGGATGATCAGGTTCCGGTCGTGGCGGGAGGCCTGCAGCGTGTCGTACTGCACCGCGGCCTGGCCGCCGACCCGCGCGTTCGCGCCGGGGATCGCGTGCACCGCGTCGCGGATCCGCTGCACGGCCTGCTGCGCCGCGGCGGTGTCGAACCGGTCGACCAGCAGCGCGTCGACCAGGATCCGCCCGTCGTGCGGCTGCACCTGCACCTGCTCGGGCAGGCAGCCGTTCGGCGCCGGCGTCCCGGCCGGGAAGCCGCCGCCGGCCGCCAACTGCGCCAACTTGGCGAAGTCCGGGGCGACGCACACCGACCCGGGGTCGGTGGACACGCCCTTCACCCTCGAGACCGCGGTGATCACGTCGTCGACGGCGTCGGCGTCGGTCGCGATCACCGCCGGGGCGCCGGCGCCCTGCGGGAACGACGCGTCGTAGAGCCGCTGCCCGACGACGGCGTCCGGCTCGTCGGTGAAGCTGTCGGTGATCGCCAGCCCGCTCGACGACAGCGTCGGCAGGAAGGCCAGGAAGGCCAGCAGCACCACCGTCGCGCCGATCCACGCCGGCCGTGCGCGCCGGCCGAGTCCCTGGGCGAAGCGCCACCAGACGCCGTGGGTGGCGATGTCGGAGGCGGAGTCGACGTGCGGCGTCCGCGGCCAGAACACCCACCGGCCGAACAGCGCCAGGAAGGCGGGCAGGAAGGTCAGCATCACGACGACGGTGCAGGCGATGCCGATCGCGCAGACCGGGCCGAGGCTGCGGTCGGAGTTCAGCTCGCCGAAGCCCAGGCACAGCAGGCCGAGGATCACCGTCGCGGCCGACGCCCCGATCGCCGGTGCGGCACCGCGCCAGGCCTGCGTCATCGCCGCGACCCGGCTCTCGTGGGTGTGCAGCTCCTCGCGGTAGCGGCTGATCAGCAGCAGCGCGTAGTCGGTACCGGCCCCGATGACCAGGACGAACAGGATGCCCTGGCTCTGCCCGTTGAGGGTGAGCACGTCGTTCTTGGCCAGGAAGTAGATGGCCAGCGACGCCGCGCCCAGGGCCAGCACCGCGCTGAACAGCGGGAAGAACCACAGCACCGGGCTGCGGTAGACGACCAGCAGGATGACCACGACGACGATGCCGGCGACCAGCAGCAGCGTGCTGTCCAGGCCGCCGAACGCGTCGATGAACGCGACCAGCAGGCCGCCGACGCCCGCGCTGTGCACGGCCAGCCCGTCCGGCGCGCCCGCCCGGGCGGCCTTGAGCACCTCCTGCTCCACCGCCACCAGCCGCTCGCCGTTCACCGTCGTCGACCCCGTGCGCCCGATCAGCGGGACGGCGGTGCTCGCCGTCTGCCCGTCGGTGGAGAACTGCGGTCCGGCCACCTGGTCGGCGGCGACCCCGTCGATGCCCTTGAAGTCGGCCAGGTCGGCGCTGATCGCCGCCTCGTCGGCGTCGGTCAGGCCGCCGTCGCGGTGGTAGACGACGAAGCCCGGCACCGTCTCCACGTCGCTGAACCGCCGCGCCTCGTCGCCGACCTCGGTCGACTCCGCGGTGGCCGGCAGGTAGGCGGCGTTGTCGTTCTTCTGCACCTCGCCGAGCCGGCCCTGGTAGGAGCCGCCGAGGGCACCGACCAGGAAGACCAGCAGGCCGACGACGGCGATGCCCAGGGCACCCCGGGTCAGGCCGCGCCGGGCCGGGGGAGGGGGCGCACCGGTGGCGGGCTCGGACTCGGCGACGCGGTCCATGGCGCAGAACCCTAGAGGCGGGAGAGGGTCCCGATCGCCCCCATTTCCGCCAGAGCCGTTCGACCGCGGTCGCGCTCGGCGCCGGAGAGCGCCCGCTCCACCGCCGCCTCGTACCGCTCGCCGAGCGCCGTCCACGCCGCCGCCGACTCCAGCGGCCGGCCGGCCAGGGCCGGCGCCCACGGCCCGAGCGCGTCGGCCGGGGCGGCTACGTCGTGGCCGGCGCGCTGGAGGTAGCGCAGCAGCTCCGACCGGCTGCCCCGGTGCCCGACCTCCGCCGCCCGGCGCAGGGCCGCCTCGGCCAGGCCGGGCGCGGCGTCGTCGTCCCCGCTGAGCCAGGCCAGCTCCACCGCGGCCGCGGCCACCGGCCCGGCCACGAAGATCTCCGCGCGGGCCTCCGGCGTCTCCAGCGCCGGCGCGAGCACGACGGCCGCCTCCGCGTGCGCGCCGCGGCGGGCGAGCAGCCGGGCGAGCAGGCTGCGCGCCTGCAGGCCCATCGCGGCCGGGTCGCCCGGTGCGGCGAGCAGGGCGCGCAGCTCACCGACGGCGTCGTCCCACCGGCCCTCGCTGGCCCGGAGCGCGGCGCGGGTCAGCTTCAGCTTGTACTCACCGGCGAAGAACTCGCACTGCTCGGCCAGCCGGAGCCCCAGGTCGACGTAGCGGTCGGCGTCGGAGAACCGGCCGAACCGGTAGGCGCTGCCCGCCGCGTTCACGCAGGCGCGCAGCCGCAGCTCGAGGTGCGGATCGCCGGAGGCCACCGCGATGGACTCCTCCAGGTCGGCCGCACCGCGCTCGTCGCCGTCCGCGAGCCGGCCGCTGCCCACGTAGAACAGCGCCTGGCACCGGATCTCGTCGCTGCCGGCCTTCTCGGCCAGCTCCAGTGCCTGCTCGGCGTAGCCGAGGCAGACCGCGCCCGGCTCGGCGACGATCCCCAGCGTGCCCAGGTTGCTGTGCGAGCGGGCCAGGCAGGCCAGCGCGGACGCCCGGCGCACGTCGTCGCCGGACTCGGCGAGCAGCCCCACCGCCCGCGTGGCGGCGTCCCGGGCCCGCAGCGGTCCCCGGGCCCAGAACGCCGCTTTGGACAGGACGATCAGCGCGTCGGCGAGCAGGCTGTCGTCGCCGGCGCCCTCGGCGAGCCCGACGGCACGGCCGGCGCTGCCGAACGCCTCCTCGAACCGGTTCAGGTAGTACAGCGACGCGGCGTGGTCGGCGAGCAGCCGGGCCTGCAGAGCCGGGGGACGCCCGCCGGAGACGGGGATGGTCAGCCGCAGCGTCTCGGCGGCCTGCCGGTACGCCCCGGCCCGGACGGCGTCGCCGGCCGCGAGCGGCCCGTACTCCAGCAGCACGTCGGCGCGGCGCCCGGCCGAGGCGTGGTGCACGACCCGGGCCGGGTCGGGGGAGGGCTCGGCGAGCAGCGCGTCGAGCACGGTGCGGTGGGCGGCCACCAGCTCGGCGGGCGTGAGGGTGGACAGCACCGCCGCCCGCGCGATCTCGTGCCGGAACCACACCGCGCCGGCGTCCCCGCCGAGCACACCGGCGCGTTCGGCCTCCACCATCGGGTCGAGCCGCCCCGCGGCCAGCTGCTCGGCGAGCGTGCGCGACACCCGGGAGGGGACGACGGCCAGCCGGGCGACGAGGTCCTGGGCGTCGGCGGACAGCGCGGCCAGCCGGGCCAGGACGGCGTCGCGCACCGTCGCCGGCACCCCGCTGCCGCCGGCGGCCAGCACCTCGGTGACGTAGAAGGCGTTGCCGCGGGTGACCCGGTGCAGCCGCTCGGGGTCCGCCCGGCCGTCGGACAGCGCCGCGACCGCGCGCACCGACAGGGGCCGCACCGGCACCCGCTGCAGCGCCGCCCCCGGCACCGACCCGAGCACCCGGCGCAGCGGGTGGGTGCGGCCCAGCTCGTCCTCGCGGCAGCTGAGCAGCAGGACCAGCGGCAGCTCGTCGACCCGGCGGGCCAGGAAGCGGACGGCGTCGACGGTGGCGTCGTCGGCCCAGTGCACGTCCTCCAGCGCGAGCAGCGTCGGCCGCTCGCCGACCAGGTCGAGCAGGGCGGGGAAGACGGTGTCGGCCGATCCGCCCGCGGCCAGCGCGGCGGCGAGCGCGCCGCCCGGCGCGGCGTGGGCGACGTCGCGGAACGGCCCCAGCGAGCGCGGCGCGAGCAGGTCGTCGCAGCCGCCGCGCAGCACACCGATCCGGTCGCGCACGCGGTCGAGCAGCGCGGCCAGCAGCGCGGTCTTGCCGCTGCCGGCCTCCCCGCCGACCAGGACGACGACGCCCCGGCCGGAGCGCAGCGTGCCGTCGACGACGTCGGTCAGCCGGCGCAGCTCCTCGCCGCGCTCGAGCAGCCGGGTCGTCGGCGGTGCCGGGTCCTGCCGCGCGCCGAGCACCCGCTCTCGGAGCGCGCGGGCCTCCTCGCCGGGTTGGACGCCGAGCTCGGCCGCCAGCACCTGCGCCATGCGGTCGTAGCGGCGCAGCGCCCCGGTGCGGTCGCCGGCGGCGACGGCGGCGCGCAGCAGGGCGAGGTGGGCCTGCTCGTCGGCCGGTTCCAGCTCGAGGACGTCGTCCCACCGCCCGGCCGCGCGCAGGACGGCCAGCCGGTGCCGCCGCACCCGGTCCCGCGGCTCCTGCGTCCACTGCTCGAACTCCTCGCCGGGCAGCAGGTCGCCCGGGCAGAGCGCGGCCGCCGCGGCGCACGCGGCGGGGTCGCCGTCGGTGAGGGCGGCCGCGGCGCTGTGCTCGAACCGCTCGACGTCGACCGCGATCCCGGCGCCGGGGAAGAGGGCGACCGCGTCGTCCCGGAGCACGACCGCGTCCGGCGCGCCGGGGCCGCGGCGGGCGAAGTGCGCCGCCTTGTGCAGCCGCGGCCGGGCCTCGTCCAGCAGCAGACCGGGCCACAGGGCGTCGGCGACCCGCTCGCAGGACAGCCGGTGGCCCGGGGCGAGCGCCAGGACCTTGACCAGCGCGGCGGCGTCGCGCCGTGGGAACGCGGGCACGGGCGCGCCGTCGCGGCGCACCTCGAAGTGCCCGAGCAGCCGGACCTCGATCGCCACGTCGCCGTCCCCAGGGTGCGGGTGCGGGCACGCTACTCCCGGCCCGCCCCGCGCGGCCGGGTCAGCGCGCGGGGACCGCCGGCTCCGGCCGGCCGGCGAGGCGCTGCACCAGCGCGATCGCCGCGTCCATGTCCATCGCCCGCCCCTCGGCGCGCGCCGCCTCGTACTCCTGGGGGTCCAGCGCCGCCTGCGTGCTCGCCACGTAGCCCTGCCCGTCGACCGGGTCCATCCGCAGCGGGTCGTAGCCGACCAGCCGGGACAGCGTCTCGATCGCGCCGAGCAGGACGGCGCCCACCCGCGGGAGCCCTGCGGCGGTGGCCGCGCCGGCGGCGGTGAGCAGGCCGGCCAGCATCGACGTCCGGTCGCCGTCGTCGTGCGCCAGCAGCGTCGTCCGGGCGATCGCCGTGAGCGCCTCCGGGCCGTGCCCGAGCTCGATGTGCACCTTGGCCCGCACCCACTGCGCCGAGCACTCGGCCCAGGTGTGGCCGAACTGGCGGGCCAGCTCCTCGGCGCGGTCGAGGTGTTGCAGCGCGGCGTCGGGGTTGCCGTCGGCGCGGGAGAACTGGCCGAGGGTCATCGCGATCTCCGAGCGCACCCAGTCGATGCCGCAGCGCTCGGCGACGGCCATGCCGCGGGCGACGTCCTGGGCGGTCTCGTTCTCCTTGTCGACGTGCCCGAGCAGCGCCCGGACGAAGCCGCGCAGCACCAGCGCGAGCGCCAGGTTGCCCTCGTCCTCGCCGGGCGAGATCGTGATCAGCTCGTTGGTCCGCTCCCAGATCGAGGGGACGTCGCCGGTGAGGTAGGCCAGCAGCGCGTCGGACAGCAGCGCCTGCGCCCGCACGGGCACCGGCGCGTCCGGCGCGGCGGTCAGCGCCTCGGCCAGCCACTGCCGGCCCTCGGCGACGTAGCCGCGGCGGTACCAGTACCAGCCGAGCGAGCCGGCGATCCGCAGCGCAGTGACACCCTGCCCGGTGGCCAGGGCGTGCGCCATCGCCGCGCGCAGGTTGGGCTGCTCGGCGTCGAGCCGGTGCCACGCCGGGCCGCCGTCGCGACGGCGCAGCTTCCCTTCCAGCCGCTCGGCGAGATCGGCCAGGAAGGCGGCGTGCCGGTCGCGCAGCACCCGGCGCTCGTCGTCGTCCATGAGCTGGTCGGCGTACTGCCGCAGGGTCTCGAGCATGCGGTAACGGGCGCTGCGGTGGTCGACCTCGACGAGGGACTGCCCGGCCAGCGCGCGCAGCAGCTCGAGCGTGCCGCCCTCGCCGTCGGGCCCGGCGACCGCCTCGACCCCGTCGGCGGCGAAGCTGCCGGCGAACACCGACACCGCGCGGAAGACCGCCAGCTGGCGCGGGTCGAGCAGGTCGACGCTCCACTGCACGGTCGCGGCGAGCGTGCGCTGGTGGGGGTGCGCGGTGCGCCAGCCGCCGGCGAGCAGCCCGAACCGGTCGTCGACGCGGGCGGCCACCTCGGGCAGCGGCAGGGTGGTCAGGCAGGCCGCGGCGAGCTCCACGGCCAGCGGCAGCCCGTCGAGCTCGGCGCACACCCCGGCGATGAGGGCCAGCTCCTCGTCGGTGGGCTCGGCCAGGTGCGGCGCGGCGAGCCGGGCGCGGTCGAGGAACAGCCGGACGGCGTCGCTGTTGACGTCGCCGGCCGGCATCGGGCCGCAGGGCAGCACCGCCTCGCCGGGCAGCCCGAGCGGCTGGCGGGAGGTGGCCAGCACGCGCAACTCCGGGCAGCGGGCCAGCAGGGTCGCGGTGACCGCCGCGGCGGCGTCGACCACGTGCTCGCAGTTGTCGAGCACGAGCAGCGTCGGCCGGCCCTGCAGGGCGGGTACCAGCAGGCCGAGCGCGTCGCCGGCGGCGAGGGTCACCCCGAGCGCGGTGGCGATCTCGGTGTCGACCAGCGCGGGGTCGCCCACCCCGGCCAGCTCGACCAGGGCCGGCGTGAACCCCTCCGGGGCGGCGCGGCGGGCGGCCTCCAGGGCCAGCCGGGTCTTGCCGCTCCCGCCGGGACCGACGAGGGTCACCAGGCGCCGGTCGGCCAGGGTCGCGGCGAGGGTGTCGAGCTCGCGGGTGCGGCCGATGAACGTCGTCAGCGGAGCCGGCAGCGGATCGGCGGCGCGCACCGGCGCGACCTCCGGCCGCGGCTCGGGCAGCCGCACCTCGGCCGGGGGGCCGGCCAGCTCGGCGTCCTGCCGCAGGATCCGCTCGTGCAGGGTCTGCAGGTCGCGGCCCGGGTCGACCCCGAGCTCCTCGGCCAGCAGCCGGCGACCCTCGTCGTAGACGGTCAGCGCCTCGGCCTGCCGCCCCGCGCGGTACAGGGCGAGCATCAGCGAGCGGCGCAGCCCCTCGCGCAGCGGCTCGGCCCGGACCAGCGCGCGCAGGTCCTCGACCAGCTCGCCGTGCCGGCCCAGCCGCAGGTCGAGGTCGGCGGCCAGCTCGCGGGCGTCGAGCCGCAGCTGCTCGAGCCGGGCGGCCTCCTCGACGGCGAAGGTCTCGGCGACGTCGGCGTAGGCCGGGCCGCGCCAGAGCTCCAGCGCCTCGCCGACCGCCGTGCGGGCGGCCTCGACCTCGCCGCGCTCGGCGTGCCCGCGGGCGGCGCGCAGCAGCGAGGTGAAGCACAGGGCGTCGACGTCCTCGGGGGTGACCTCCAGCCGGTAGCCGGGGTCGCGGGTGACCAGCACCTCCCACCGGCCGCCGACGGCGTCGGGCTCCAGCTCGCGGCGCAGCTTGGAGATGACCGCCTGCAGGGTGCCGAGCACGGCGGTGGGCGGCTGCCCGTTCCACACGCGGTCGACGAGGACGTCGAGCGGCACGGTGGTGCCGGCGTCGACGAGCAGGGCGGCCAGGACGGCGCGGTGGCGCGGGGTCTGCCGAGGCACGGGGCGGCCGTCGTTCCAGACCTCCACCGGCCCGAGGACGCGGAAGGAGCGGGCGGTCACCCCGGGACTATAGACAGGAACCGTGCCGGAATTGGTGTGACTCCAGCGAGTTTCCCCCGGTCAGCGGGACGGCAAGGCGGGCCCAAGGGTGCGCCAAGCGCGCTCGGACAGCCTGACGCCGTGACCACCGCACCCGAGCGCGCACTGCCCGCGACCCGACCGCCCCTGCTCGATCTCGCGGCCCGGCTCCGCGGTCGGCTGCTGCTGCCCGGCGGCGACCGGTTCACCACGCGCACGGCGGCCCTGCCCCTGCCGCCGCTCGCCGTCGTCGAGGCCGCGACGGCCGAGGACGTCGTCGCCGCCGTCCGCTTCGCCGGCCGCCACGGGCTGGAGCTCGCGGTGCAGGCGACCGGGCTCGGTGCGACTCCCTGCTCGGAGTCGACGCTGCTGGTCGCCACGGCGGGCCTCGACGAGTGCACGGTGCACGAGGAGGGCTGGGCCCGCGTCGGCGCGGGCGTCCGGTGGCAGCGGGTGCTCGACGAGGCGGGCGCGCACGGCCTGGCCGCGCTCGCCGGCTCCTCCCCGGCGGCCGGGGTGGTCGGGCAGACCCTCGGCGGCGGCCTCGGCCCGGTCGCCCGCACCTACGGCCTCGCCTCCGATCGCGTCCGCGCCTTCGAGGTCGTCACCGGCGACGGCGTGCTGCGCCGGGTCACGCCCACCGAGCACCCGGACCTGTTCTGGGGGCTGCGCGGCGGCCGGGGCGCGCTCGGGGTGGTCACCGCCGTCGAGTTCGACCTGCTCGCCGTCGACGAGCTGTACGCGGGGGCCCTGGAGTTCGACGGCGCCGACGCGGCGACCGTGCTGCACCGGTGGGCGAGCTGGTCCGCCGGGCTCCCGCGGCAGGCCACGACGTCGATCGCGCTGCTGCGCTCGGCAGGGGAGCGGGTGGTCGCCGTCCGCTTCGCCTGGGTCGGGGACGCCGACGCCGGCGCGGCCGTCCTGGCCCCGCTGCGCGAGTGCGCCGTCCCGCTGCACGACGGCGTGCGCGTGCGGCCGTACGCCGACATGGGGCAGATCCACCGCGTGTCCGCGCCGCCGGGACCGGTCTCCGAGGCGCAGCTGCTGCTCGACGCGCTGCCCCCGGCGACGATCGAGGTGCTGCTCGCCGTGGCCGGCCCGGCCGCTGCCTCGCCCCAGCTCCTCGTGGAGCTGCGGCAGCTCGGCGGCGCGATCGCCCGGTTCCCGGAGCGGGCGAGCGCCTTCTCCCACCGGGACGGCGCGTTCAGCCTCGTGGCCGTGGGGCCGGCCGACGACGGGGCCGCCGAGCACGCCGCCGGGCTGCTCGCCGCCCTGGCGCCGTGGTCGTCCGGCCGCGGGCTGGCCACCTTCGGGCGGGAGGAGCACCCGGGCGCGCTGGCCCGCGTCTACGACCCGGCCACGCTGCGCCGCCTGGCCGGGCTGGCGGCGCACTACGACCCGCACCGCATCCTCGCCGGGGCGCGGGGACTGCACGGCTAGCGACGCGGGCGGAACCGCTTCCACACCGCGACGCCGGTGGCGCGCACCTTGCCGTCGGCCACGAGCTCCACGGCCGCTGTCATCTCGGCCTCAGCGGCGTCGGTGACCGAGCCGGTCAGCAGCAGCGGCCCGGCCAGCGGGGTCGGGCGCAGGAAGCGGACGTCGAGGCCGGCGGTGACCCAGGGCAGCGGCCGGCCGTCGTCCCCGACCCAGCCGCGCCGGTCGGCCTCGGTGAACACCGCGGCCGCGCTGTGGCAGTCCAGCACCGTGCTGATGATCCCGCCGTTGACGGTGCCGAACCCGTTGCCGTGCTCCGGCCACGGCACGAACGTCGCGGTGACCAGGTCGCCCTCGGCGTAGCTCTTCAGCCGAAGCCCGGCCTCGTTCGCGGGGCCGCAGCCGAAGCAGGTGAAGCTCGGGAAGAAGCGGTCCTGGACGCTCTGCTCGGTCGGTGCCACGCACCCAGGCTGCCAGGAGGGCTTTCCCTGACGGGTCCGGGCCGACATGCTCCTCCCGCCTCGACGAGGAGGGCGGTGCGGTGGCGCGACGCGGCGAGTTCTACCGGTGGGAGGGCCCGCGGGACCTGGTGACCGCGGCCGATCGGCGCTTCCGGTTGCCGGTCTACTACCACGACGACGAGTTCATGGCATCGCTGCACACGGCCTCGTACGACGCCGTCGCCGCCGCGCTGCCGTGCGACCAGCTCCGCCCGGCGCGGTGGATCGACGGGCGGGCGCTGCTGTCGCTGGGGGTGTTCCGCTACCGGGAGACCACCTGCGTGGGCGCCGACGGCGGTACGGAGGTGCTGACCCCGTACGCCGAGGTCTCGGTGGCCGTCGTCGTCACCGTCGGCCCGGCGCGGCGGGTGCTGCCGATCCTCAGCCCGCGGCTGCGGGTGTTCGTGCTCCACCTCCCGGTCACCACCCTCGAGGCCCGGGACGTCGGCGCGCTGTGGGGCTTCCCGAAGTTCGTGGCCGATCTCGACTTCGAGGAGGAGCCCGACCGGCGGCGGGTGGTCCTGTCCGAGGACGGGCAGGAGATCCTCGACCTGATCCTGCGGCCGAGCGGCCCGGCGCTGGCCGACCGCCACCCGCACGTCGTCCACACCGTCAAGGACGGCGTCCTGCTGGAGACCACCGTGCCCATGTCGGGCTACCGGCAGATCCGGCTCGGACCCGCCTCGGGCACGCTCCGGCTGGGCGAGCACCCGGTGGGCCGACAGCTCCGCGGCTGGGAGATCAGCCCGGCACCGCTCGCCGTCTTCAACTACCTCACCCACCGCACGATCCTGCCGGAGGGACGGCCGATCGGGCCGGGACGGCAGTACCGCGGGTACGTCGGCTCCGACCGGCCGCGGGGGCGCTACACGGTCCGCTACCCCGACACCCCGCCGATCGACCAGTACGCCGCCGATTCCGCGACCGGTGCCGTAGGTCCCTCCCCGGCGGCTCGTTAGAGGACGACGCTCCTGGGACGTGGCGGCACCCGGGGCGGCTCTCGCGGCGGACGAGGTGCAGGCCGGCACGCGGGTGCTGCTGAGCACCTTCGTCGGCCTCACGCTGCTCGCCGTCCTCGCGCTGCTGGTGTTCAGCGGGCGCGCCGACGAGGCGTTCGCCTGGACCATCCGGGTCGAGATCACGGCGGCGTTCCTCGGTGCCGCGTTCGCCGCCGGCTGCGTGCTGTCGCTGCTCTCCCTGCGCCAGCGGCGGTGGACGCGCATCCGCGTGCCGGTCGCGACGGTCGCGGTCTTCACGGTGATCACCAGCACGGCCACGCTCGTCCACCACCACCGGCTGCACCTGGCCGACGGCGGTGCGCTGGCCCGGTCGGCCGCGTGGGTGTGGCTGACGGTCTACCTCGTCGTCCCGATCGCCTGCGTCCTCGTGCTCGCGCGGCAGGAGAGCGGCCGGGACCGGCAGCAGGAGGTGCGGCGGCCGCTGCCGGGCTGGCTGCGCGCCCTGCTCGCCGTCCAGGGGGTCGTCCTGGCCACCGCCGGGATCGTGCTGTTCCTGGGGTGCCTCGACGTCCACCACGAGGCGAGGGCGATCACCCGCTTCTGGCCGTGGGACCTGACCCCGCTCAGCGGCCAGGTGGTCGGCGCCTGGCTCATCGCGTTCGGGGTGGCCGCCGGCCTGTCGATCCGGGAGCGCGACCTCGCCCGGCTGCGGATCCCGGCGATCGCCTACACGGTGTTCGGCGTCCTGGAGCTGCTGGTGCTGCTCCGCTCCCGGGCGTCGGTCAGGGCCGACGACCCGTGGCTGTGGGTCTACGTGGCGGTGCTGGTCGCCGCCGTCGGGACCGGCGGGTACGGATGGTGGGCCGCCTCAGGAACGGGGCGCCCAGCCGAGCGCCGGGCCGAGCCCGGTGGCGATGTCGGTGAGGATCTGGACGTAGTCCTCGGCCGCGAAGCTGAACGGTAGGGCGAAGGCGACCTCGGTGACCTCCCGGAACGCGGCGTGGGCGTACAGCTGCTCGGCGATCTCGTCGGAGCTGCCGATCAGGTCGCGGGCGAACAGCAGCCTGCCCGGGCCCTGCGGGGTCGACGTCCGGGGCGTGCGGGCCTCGACGTAGGCCCGGTACTTGGCGCGCTGCTCGGCCGTGGCGCTGTCGGTCGGGATCACGACGAGCCCCTGCGACACGCGGCCGCCGGGTTGCGCCTCGCGGAAAGCCCGGATCAGCCCGTGCTGGATCGCGGCGAAGTCGGTGGAGTCCTCGGCCCTGACCACGCTGCTGGTCAGGAAGTTCATCCCGTTCTCACCGGCCCAGCGGGCCGACGAGACGCTGCCGCCGCCGTACCACATGCGGGAGGCCAGGCCGGGCGACTGCGGCTGCACCCGGTCCGACCACTCCTCGACCACGCCCTCCTTGCCGGCGTAGGAGGCCGCCCGCTCGCCGCGGACGAACCGCATCAGCCGGGCCACCCGCTCGTAGGAGAAGTCCTCGACGTCGGCGGTGTCGGGGTACAGCGCCGTCCGCACGTCGTCCCAGTGCATCGGCGGGCCGACGCTCACACCGGGGTTGAGCCGCCCGCCGGACAGGACGTCGACCGTGGCGAGGTCCTCGGCCAGCCGCAGCGGGTTCTCCCAGCCCAGCGGGATGACGGCGGTGCCCAGCTCGATCCGGCGGGTGCGCTGGGTGGCCGCGGCCAGGACGGCGACCGGCGAGGAGATGCCGTACTGCAGGTGCCGGTGGCGCACCCACGCGCTGTCGAAGCCCAGCTGCTCGCCGAGCTCGATCACCTGCAGCGTCGTCTCGTGGCCGGGCGCCGGGTCGTCGCCGTCGAACAGGCCGATGGTCAGGAAGCCCAGCTTCTCCAGCGGGACCGAGGGTTCGGGCACGCCGTCGTCAGCTGCGGACCGACGTCGATGTATTCCTGGTCGCGGCGCCCCCTCCTCCCGGGCATCCAGCTCCCTTCCCCGGAGGAGGTCCTCCCCGTGAGCTCCCGTCTGTCCCGTGCTCTCCTCGTCGCCGGCGTCGCGGGGGGCCTGGTCGCCGTCCCGGCCGTCGCGGCCTGGGCGGACCCGCCCGGCATCGACCCGCCCAGCTGTGCGCACACGCTGGCCCGGGTGCACCAGTGGCCCGGCACGATCGCCACGTCGCACGGCACGGTGACCCTGGTCTCCGACGCCTACGACAGCTACCTCGCGCGCCAGCCCGAGTGCGCCCCGGGCATGTGAGTCAGCCGCCCCGCCGTCCCCGGGGGAGCCAGACGCGCAGCACCGTGCGGCCCGGCCGGCTCTCGATCGTGATCTCGCCGTGGTGGCGCTCGACCACCTGACGGGCGACGTCCAGCCCGAGACCCACCCCCTCACCCACCGGCTTGGTCGTGAAGAAGGGGTCGAACGCGTGCCGCTGCACGTCCTCGGTCATGCCGGGGCCGGTGTCGGCGATCTCGACGAGCACGTTCCCGTGGGGATCGGGCCGGGCGGAGACCTGCAGGGCGCCGTGCCCGGCCATCGCGTCGAGGGCGTTGCCGACGAGGTTGGTCCACACCTGGTTCAGCTCGCCGGCGGCGGCCTCGATCCGCGGCAGCTCGGGCGAGTAGTCCCGGACGACGTCCACGCCGGCCGGGATCCGCGCGGCCAGCACCGCGAGCGTGCTGTCCAGCCCTTCGCGGACATCGGTCCACTGGACGGAGGCCCGGTCCATCTGCGAGTAGGACTTCACCACCGCCACCAGGTCGGAGATGTGGCGCGTGGACGTCTTCACCTCGTCCAGCACGGCCACCGTCGACAGCGTGCCGGCCACCCACTCCACGGCCGGTCCCAGTGCCCGGGGGCCGAGCAGGGCCGCCACGCGCTCGCACCAGGCGACGTCCGCGCCCGCCGCGGCGAGCGGCGGTGCGACCTCCCAGGCGCCGGCGACGCCCTGGCGGGAGAGCCAGTCGGCCAGTTCGTCCTCGCGGTCGGCCACCTCCAGCGCGCTCTCCGGGGCTGCGGCGAGCTCCTGGCGCAGCGAGTCGATGCGGAGGAAGCCCGCGGCGTCGATCCCTTCCTCGGCCAGCCGCCGGAGTGCGCCGAGCGTGGCCTCGTGCGCCTCGGCGAGGACGTCCACTGCCCGGGTCGCCGCGGCGGCCGGGTTGTTGATCTCGTGCGCCAGGCCGGCGGCCAGGGTGCCCAGGGCGACCAGCGACTCCTTCTGCCGCGTCGTCGACTCGAAGCCGCGCGCGGTCCGGAACAGCCCCTCGATGAGGTGGACGCCGAGCGGGAACGACGCCGTCGCCCACGTGCGCAGCTCGGGCGCGGGAACCCGGAAGAACCGCCCGGCCGTCGTCGCCCGCGCCGTCGCCAGGTACACGCCGTGCTCGTCCCACGCGCGGAACCCGCCGGCCCACCGGCCGGGCACGTCGAGCGCACCCAGTCGGGTCTCCTCCCGCCCGACGTGGCGCACGAGGTCGAGGCTGCCCTCCAGCAGGACCCACCAGTACTCGGCCGGTTGCCCCTCCCGGAACGGCTCGTCGCCGGGGCGGAACGGCACCACGTCGCCGAGGCCGGCCAGCTGGTCCAGCCGCTCGCTCTCGGTGCCGGCGAACAGCCCCAGCGGGCGCAGTTCGTCGACGGCGATCACGGCGCCAGCCTGGCCGCACCGCGCGGACGGTGTCTACAACCCGCTCAGCGTGCGCGACGTCACTGCCTCCTTCAGCGGCGAGCCGGTGCGCCGCCCTACGCTTGCGGTATGCCTCACTTCGACGTCGTCGTCCTCGGTGCCGGACCCGGTGGGTACGTGGCCGCCATCCGTGCCGCTCAGCTCGGCAAGAGCGTGGCCGTCGTCGAGAGCAAGTACTGGGGCGGGGTCTGCCTGAACGTCGGCTGCATCCCGTCGAAGGCGCTGCTGCGCAACGCCGAGCTGGCCCACCTGGTGCGCGACGAGGCCAAGACCTTCGGCATCAGCGGCGACGTCTCCTTCGACTACGGCGTGGCGTTCGACCGCAGCCGCACGGTCGCCGACGGCCGGGTCAAGGGCGTCCACTTCCTGATGAAGAAGAACAAGATCCAGGAGTTCGACGGCTGGGGCGAGTTCACCGACCCGCACACGCTGCGCGTCGCGCTCAACGGGGGCGGCGAGGAGACCGTCACCTTCGACCACGTGATCATCGCGACCGGCACGAACACCCGGCTGCTGCCCGGGACCTCGCTGTCCGAGCGCGTGGTGACCTACGAGGAGCAGATCACCACCCGCGACCTGCCGGGCAGCGTGATCATCGCCGGCGCCGGTGCGATCGGCGTCGAGTTCGCCTTCGTGCTCCACAACTACGGCGTCAAGGTCACCATCGTCGAGTTCCTCGACCGGATGCTGCCGCTGGAGGACGAGGCGGTCTCCAAGGAGCTCGCCAAGGCCTACCGCAAGCTCGGTGTGGAGGTCCTCACGTCGACCAAGGTCGAGAAGATCGACGACTCCGGGGACTCCGTCGTCGTCACGGTCTCCGACGCCAAGGGCAGCCGCGAGCTGACGGCGGACAAGGTCATCCAGGCGATCGGCTTCGCGCCGCGCGTCGAGGGCTACGGCCTGGACAAGCTCGGCGTGCAGCTCACCGACCGCGGTGCCATCGCGATCGACGACTACATGCGCACCAACGTGCCGCACGTGTTCGCGATCGGTGACGTGACGGCGAAGCTGATGCTCGCCCACGTGGCCGAGGCGCAGGGCGTCGTGGCCGCCGAGGCCATCGCCGGCGCCGAGACGATGACCCTCGAGTACCCGATGATGCCACGGGCGACGTTCTGCTCGCCGCAGGTGGCCAGCTTCGGCTACACCGAGGCGCAGGCCCGCGAGCTGGCCGACGAGAAGGGCTGGAAGGTCAAGGTCGTCCAGTTCCCGTTCACGGCCAACGGCAAGGCCCAGGGGCTGGGGGAGCCCGGCGGCTTCGTCAAGCTCGTCGCCGACGAGACCTACGGCGAGCTGCTCGGCGGCCACCTCGTCGGCCCCGAGGTCACCGAGCTGCTGCCCGAGCTGACCCTCGCGCAGAAGTGGGACCTCACCGCGCTGGAGCTGGCCCGCAACGTGCACGCGCACCCGACGCTGTCCGAGGCGCTGCAGGAGGCGTTCCACGGCCTTGCCGGCCACATGATCAACCTGTAGCCGCCGTCCCGGCTCATCGGCCCCCGTCTCCGCGCGAGACGGGGGCCGGTCGGCGTCTGCGGCCGTTCGCCCTCGCGGTGTGGTCGCGACCCTCGCCGCACGACGCGAGGGTGACGGCAACACCGCGAGGGTCAGCCTCCTCGGCCGCCCGCACCTGCGGGTTGGCTGTGAGTCCGGGTAGCTGAGTGGACAACTGCCTCTCGGCCCTGCATGATTGATCACGTAGGGGAGTACCCCTCCGCGGAGCGTCGTCAATACGGCCTGGTCATCCAGGCCCGGCGCGACCGGTCCGGCAGACCGCCGGGCGGGGGAGACCTGCCGACCGTTGCGTTGGAGGTCTCTGTCATGACTACCGCTATTGCCGCCACGACGTCCGCCGTCGCCACCGACGGCGCCGCCGAGGGTTGGGTCACCCCGACGTGGGACCAGGTCGTCCGGGAGCACTCGGCGCGGGTCTACCGGCTCGCCTACCGCCTGTCCGGCAACGCCCAGGACGCCGAGGACCTGACCCAGGAGACGTTCATCCGGGTCTTCCGGTCGCTGGCCAACTTCGCGCCGGGCACGTTCGAGGGCTGGCTGCACCGGATCACCACGAACCTGTTCCTGGACATGGTCCGGCGCCGGCAGCGGATCCGGTTCGACGCGCTGCCCGAGGACACCGAGCGGCTGCCCGGCACCGCCCCCAGCCCCGAGCAGGTGTACGCCGACACCCACCTCGACCCGCAGATCCAGGCGGCACTCGACGCGCTGTCGCCGGAGTTCCGCGTCGCCGTGGTGCTGTGCGACATCGAGGGCCTGACCTACGAGGAGATCGCGGCGACCCTCGGCATCAAGCTCGGCACGGTCCGCTCGCGGATCCACCGGGGCCGCGTGCAGCTGCGCGAGGCGCTGGCCCACCTCGACCCGCGGCTGCGGCCGACCACGGAAGAGTCGGTCGCCTGAGCCGGGGCAGGATGACCGGCATGGACGTCGAGTCCGGCCTCGTGCCCGACCAGCAACCCGATCTCGACCAGTTCGTGCTGGCCCGCATCGCCGAGGACAAGCGGATCGCCGCCGACGCCGCCGCCGACAGCGGGCGCGAGCAGTGGGAGCCCGAGGACGACGGTGCGCCGCTCGCCGCCGAGCACGTCGCCCGGCACGACCCCGCTCGGGTGCTCGCCGAGTGCGCCGCGAAGCGGCGGCTGGTGCTGGCCTGCCGCGACTCCCGTCCCGACCTGCACTTCCTCGGCGCCCGGCCGAACGGCATGGCCGACTTCCCGCTCACGCCCACCGACCAGCACCAGCTCGCCGCGCTCACCCTCGCCCTGCTCGCGCTGCCCTACGCCGAGCACCACGACTACCGCCCGGAGTGGCGCCCCTGAGATCAGCGGTGCAGCAGCTCCCCGAAGCGCGCGCAGCTCTCGTCGATCGCGGCCTGGGCGGCCGGTGAGATCGGCCCCATGTCGAAGAAGCCGTGGATCATCCCGTCGTAGCGCTGCTGCTGCACCGGCACGCCGGCGGCGCGCAGCGCCTCGGCGTAGGCCTCGCCCTCGTCGCGCAGCGGGTCGAACTCGGCGGTGACCACGAGCGCGGGCGCGAGACCGGAGAGGTCGGCCGCGCGCAGCGGTGACAGCCGCGGGTCGGCGGGGTCGTCGAAGCCGCCGGCGTAGTGGCCGTAGAACCAGTCCATGGTCGGCTGCTCGAGGAAGTAGCCCTTGGCGTTCTCCACCCGCGACGGGTACTCACCGGCCGAGTCGACGGCGGGGTAGATGAGGAACTGCGCGGTCACCGGCGTGCCGTCGGCGTGCAGCTGCTGGGCGACGACGGCGGCCAGGTTGCCGCCGGCGCTGTCCCCGGCCACCGCCAGCCGGTCGTCGCCGCCGAGCTCGCCCAGGTGCGCGGCCGCCCAGCGGGCCGCGGCGACGGCGTCGTCGACCGCCGCCGGGAACGGGTGCTCCGGCGCCAGCCGGTAGTCGACCGAGACGACGACGGCGCGGCCGTGCCGGGCCACCGACCGGGCCTGGTTGTCGTGGGTCTCGAGGTCGCCGATCACCCAGCCACCGCCGTGGAAGAAGACGACGGTCGGGAACGGACCCTCGCCCTCCGGCCGGTACACCCGCGCGCGCAGCTCGCCGTCGGCACCCGGGACGGTGCGGTCCTCGACTGCACCGACCGGCACGACCTGCTCGGGCGTCCGGGCATCCGCGGTGAGCGCGAGGAACGCGGCGCGGCCCTCCTCGGGGCTGCCCTCGTACATCGGCGGCAGGCCGGAGGAGTCGAGCAGGGCGAGGACGGCGGCGATCTGCGGGTCGACCGGCACGGAAGTTCTCCTGACGTCGGGGAGGGGGCTTGACCTGTGAATTGAATCACCCTTCAATTCGTGGCATGGCTCGCACCGCGGGCGCCACGGCGGCCGGCACCACCGAGCGGCTGCTGCGCGCCGCCGCCGACGTCTTCGCCGCTCGCGGCTACGACGCCGCGCGGGTGTCCGACATCGCCGAGGCGGCGGGCCTGTCCAACGGCGCGATGTACGCCTACTTCGGCTCCAAGGCCGAGCTGCTCGTCGGCGCGGTGCGCGCGCACGGCCGGCGGCTGCTGTCGCACCTGGTCGCCGCCGAGCCCGACCGGTCGATCACCGAGCTGCTGCAGGTCAGCGGCCGCCGGCTGCGCCGTCGCCGGGACGCCGACGGCTGGCTGGTCATCGAGGCCCTGGTGGCCGCCCGCCGCGACGCCGACGTCGCCGACGCGATGCGCGGCTACGTCGCCGAGCGCATCGAGTGGCTGGCCGACCTCGTCCGGCAGGCCCAGGCCTCCGGCGAGCTCGACCCGGCGCTCCCGCCGTCCGCCGTCGCGCACTTCTGCCTGTCCCTCGCCGTCGGCACCGCCCTGGTCGGACCCGACCTCGACGACGTCGACGAGGGGGAGTGGGCCGCCTTCCTGGCCCGCCTCGTGCCCGCCCTCGCCCCACCTCTCGGAGCCGCCCGATGAAACTGCTGATCGATCACGACCGCTGCCAGGGCCACGGCCGCTGCTACGACCTGGCGCCGGACCTGTTCGGCGAGGACGAGGACGGCTACGGCCAGGTCCTCGGCGACGGGCGGGTGCCGCCCGGACGGGAAGAGGACGCCCGCCTGGCCGAGGCCAACTGCCCCGAGGCCGCCGTCGAGCTGGTCGAGGAGGACTGACATGACCGTCGAGGACCGCTCCGTCGACGACTTCCACCCCGTCCCGCAGGATCCGTCGCTGGGCACCCGGGTCGACCCGGTGATCGGGCCGGTGTCGGACTGGACGACGGACTTCTCCCACCTGGAGCCCGAGTACGCCCAGCACGCGCCGGAGGTGTGGGACGACCTGCGCTCGCGCTGCCCGATCGCGCACACCGACCGCTTCGGCGGCGGGTGGCTGCCCACCCGGTACGAGGACGTCGCGGCGATCGCCTACGACACCGACGCGTTCTCCTCGCGGGCGATCATCATGAGCAACTTCCGCCCGCCGGTGGACATCGCGCCGATCGGAGGGGCGCCGCCGATCTCGTCGGACCCGCCGTTCCACCACGACGCCCGCAAGCTGCTGCTGCCGGCGTTCACGAAGACCGCCGTCAGCAAGCTGGAGCCGGCGACCCGGGAGTTCTGCGAGTCGCTGCTCGACGGGTTCGCCGGGCGCGACGTCGTCGACGCCGCCGCCGAGTACTCCCAGCACATCCCGATGCGGGTGATCGCGCACATGCTCGGCTTCCCGCAGGAGGACGGCGAGCAGTTCGCCCGCTTCGTCGAGAACACCCTCGAGGGGGTCAACCTGCCGCCCGAGGAGCGCATCGAGCGGATGGGGGAGCTGTTCGAGTACATCTTCGCGCGCATCCGCGAGCACATCGCGGAGCCGCGGGACGACCTCACGTCCTACCTGCTCGACGTGGAGCTCTACGGCAGCAAGCTCGACCCCTCGCACGTGGCGGGCACGATCGTCCTGCTGCTCATCGCCGGCATCGACACCACCTGGAGCGCGATCGGGGCGTCGCTGTGGCACCTGGCCGGGCACCCGGAGGACCGCCGCCGGCTGGTCGCCGAGCCGGAGCTGATGCCGTTCGCGCTGGAGGAGTTCCTGCGCGCCTACGCGCCGGTGACCATGGCGCGGCTGGTCAAGCAGGACATGAGCTGGCACGGCGTGGACATGAAGGCCGAGGACTGGGTGCTGCTGCCCTTCCCGGCCGCCAACCGCGACCCGGAGCAGTTCGAGCGGGCCGACGAGGTCGTGCTCGACCGCAAGGTCAACCGGCACGCCGCGTTCGGGCTGGGGATCCACCGCTGCGTGGGGTCGCACCTGGCCCGCATGGAGCTGCGCGTGGCGCTGGAGGTGTGGCTCTCGCGGTTCCCCGAGTTCTCGCTCGCCGACCCGGACGCGGTCAAGTGGTCGAGCGGCCAGATCCGTGGCCCGCGCACGCTCCCCGTCCGCCTCGGCTGAGGTCCTGCGCTTTATCGCGATAAAGCACGCGTGCTTTATCGCGACAAAGCGCAGGTGATCACCCGCTGCCGTACGGGCGGGTGATGATCTCGAGCATGTGCTCGTTCGGGTCCTTCCAGTAGACGCCGCGGCCCCCGTCGTTGGTGTTGATCTCGCCGGGGTGCTGCTCGAACGGATCGGCCCAGTAGCTCAGCCCGCGCGCCCGGATCCGGCCGAAGATCTCGTCGAACTCCTCCTCGGAGACCAGGAACGCGTAGTGCCGGGGCTTGACCTCCGGGTCGTCGATGAAGTCCAGCGAGACCTCGTTGTCCAGCTCGACGACGGCGAACGGGCCGAAGTCCACGGACGGCTTGAGCCCGAGCAGCTCGGTCAGGAACGCCGCGGAGGCGTGCCGGTCGTGGGCGGCGACGATGGTGTGGTTGAGCTGGACGGCCATGGTGGGCTCCCTCTGTGACGTGGAGGCAGCGAAGCACGCAGGTGGACGGCGCGGGAGTCCCTCGCTCCCTCTGGCACGACACGCTGCCCGCGGGCGACCTCGAGACCCGGCGTCCGCCGCTGAGCGGCCCGGCCGAGGCCGACGTCGCGATCGTGGGCGGCGGCTTCACCGGGCTCTGGACCGCCTACCACCTGGTGCGCCGCGACCCTGGGCTGCGGATCGTCGTCCTGGAGCGGGAGTTCGCCGGCTTCGGCGCCTCCGGGCGCAACGGCGGCTGGGTGTCGGGCCTGCTGCCTGTCTCGTGGGACACCGTGGCCGCCCGGTCGTCGCGGGACGCCGCGATGGCGTGGCAGCGCGCCGCCGACGCCACGGTCGACGAGGTGCTCCGGACGGCGGCGGACGAGGGCATCGACGCCGACGCGGACACGGCCGGCTACCTGCGGCTGGCCACCACCGAGCCGCAGGCCGCGCGGCTGCGCGCCGAGGTGGCCGAGGCCCGGGAGTGGGGCTACGACGACCTCGGGTGGCTCTCCCGCGCCGAGGCCCGGCGGCTGGTCGCCGCCGACGGCCTCCGCGGCGCCACGTTCACCCCCCACTGCGCGGCGGTGCACCCGGCGAAGCTGGTCCGCGGGCTGGCGCGGGCGGTCGAGCGGCGCGGCGTCGTCGTCCACGAGGGGACGACGGTCACCGCGATCGAGCCGCACCTCGTACGGACGACGGCCGGCGACGTGCGCGCCCGCATCGTCGTCCGCGCGCTGGAGGGCTACACCCGGACGCTGGCCGGCGAACGGCGGGCGCTCCTGCCGGTCTACTCGCTGATGCTGGCCACCGAGCCGCTGCCCGCCGACTTCTGGGCCGAGGTCGGCTGGCAGCAACGGGTCACGCTCAACGACGCCCGCCGGCTGATCGTCTACGCGCAGCGCACCCGAGACGGGCGGATCGCCTTCGGCGGTCGCGGCGCGCCGTACCGTCTCGGATCGCGGCTGACGACGGCGTCCGAGCACGCCCGCGGGGTGCACGACGCGCTGCGGCGCAGCCTGGTGGAGCTGTTCCCGGCCGCGGCCGGTGCCCGGATCACCCACCGGTGGGGCGGCGCGCTGGGCGTGCCCCGCGACTGGTGGCCGTCGGTCCGGTACGACCCGGCGACCGGGCTGGCCTCGGCGGGCGGCTACAGCGGCGACGGCGTGGCGATGACGAACCTGGCCGGGCGCACCCTCGCCGACCTGATCACCGGCGCGGACACCGAGCTCACCCGGCTGCCGTGGGTCGGCCACCGCTCGCCGCCCTTCGAGCCCGAGCCGCTGCGCTGGCTCGGGGTGAACGCCGGCTTCCGGCTGGCGGCCGCGATCGACCGCCGGGAGCGGCGCACCGGCCGCGAACCGGCGCTGCTCGACCGGGTGATGACCCGCCTGACCGGCCACTGACCGGGCACACTGCGCAGGTGAGCATCTCCCGGATCGGCCTGGTCGTGCACATGGGCAAGGAGGTGGCCCGGGACGCGGCCGCCCGCGTCCGCGCGTGGGCCGCCGCCCGCGACCTGCCCATCACCGACGTCGACGTGTGGGGCGAGGGCACCCGGCACACGGCGGGTGAGGAGGCGGAGCTCGCCGGCGAGCCCGACCTCATCGTCACCGTCGGCGGCGACGGCACCTACCTGCGCGGCGCCCGCGTCGCCGCGGCGGCCGGCGCGATGGTCCTCGGCATCGACGTCGGCCGGGTCGGCTTCCTCACCGAGGTCTCCGTGGACCGGCTCGAGGAGGCGCTGGACGCGGTCATGGCCGGCGACGTCGTCCTGGACAAGCGGATGACGCTGACCATGCGCGCGTCCCGCCCGCTGGAGATCCCGCACGGCATCGACGAACTGCTGCGCTACGGCCGCGGGCACGCGCTGCCGCCACCCACCCCGCGCCGGGACGCCGAGGCCTACGGCTGGGGCGTGCCGCTGGACGTGTGGGCGCTCAACGACATCGTGTTCGAGAAGCTCGCCCGCGACCGGCAGGCCAGCATCGCCGTCTACGTCGACAGCCGGCTGTTCGCCTCCTACTCGGCCGACGCGCTCATCGTCTCCACCGCCACCGGCTCCACCGCCTACAGCTTCGCGGCCGGGGGACCGGTGCTCTCCCCGGACATGGACGCGCTGGTGTTCACCCCGGTCGCGCCGCACATGGTGTTCAACCGCAGCCTCGTGCTCTCCAGCCGGCACCGGATCGGCATGCGGGTGCTGGCCCGGTCCGGGCAGGTCGCGGTGAGCATCGACGGGCAGCTGTCGGGGGTCCTGGACCCGGGGGACTGGCTCAACGTCTACGGCGCCCGGCAGCGCGCCAAGCTGGTCCGCCTGGACGACCCGCACTTCCTCGACCGCGTGCGCGACCGGTTCGGGCTGGCCGACTCCCGCGCCGCCGTCGCCGACGGGCAGGCGCCGGACGTCTACGACCCGGGGATCCCGATCCCGTACGACCTGGCCCACCCCGGCCCGATGGACGACTGAGATGGCCGAGAACGACCACGTCCCGGTGACCTACGACAGCTGCGCGCACGTCGAGGGGCCGTTCTTCCACGGGACGAAGTCGGCGCTGGCGGTCGGCGACGAGCTGGTGCCCGGCTACGGCTCGAACTTCCAGCAGGGCCGGGTGTCCAACCACATCTACTTCACCGCGCTCGAGGGCACGGCCGCCTGGGGAGCGGAGCTGGCGACCGCGCTGGCCGGCAGCGAGGAACGCGGCCACATCTACGTCGTGGAGCCGCTGGGCCCCTTCGAGGACGACCCGAACGTGACGAACAAGCGGTTCCCCGGCAATCCCACCGAGTCCTACCGCACCCGCCATCCGCTGCGCGTCGTCGGCGAGGTGGCGGACTGGCAGGGGCACGACCCGGAGGTCGTCAAGGGGATGCTCGACTCCCTCGCGCAGCTGCGCGAGCAGGGCCTCGACGTCATCGAGGACTAGCGAGCAGCCCCCGCACCGCCTCGATCGTGTCGGCCTGCCCCGGCGTCTTGTCCGGCCGGTAGCGGACCACCCGGGCGAAGCGCAGCGCCACGCCACCGGGGTAGCGCGGGCTGCGCTGGACGCCGTCGACGGCGATCTCGACGACCAGCTCGGGGCGCAGCAGCACACCCCACTGGTGCTGCTCGCGGGCCAGGTCGGGGAAGGTGCGCGTCTGCCACGCCAGCAGCTCGTCGGTCATGCCCTTGAACGTCTTGCCCACCATGACCGGCTCGCCGCCGTCGGGGTCGCGGGCGCCGAGGTGGATGTTGGACAGCTTCCCGGAGCGGCGGCCGTAGCCCCACTCCGCGCCGATCACCACCAGGTCGAGGGTGTGCACCGGCTTGACCTTCTGCCACGCCCGGCCGCGCCGCCCGGCGGCGTAGGGCGCGCCGAGGTCCTTGACGACGACGCCCTCGTGCCCGGCGGCGAGCGCGTCGGCCAGCACCCCCGCGGCCTGCGCCGGGTCGGGACGGCGGACGCCCGGCATGCGGAGCACGGCGTGCTCGTCGGCGGCGAGCAGCCCGGCGAGCGCGTCGAGCCGGGCGGCCAGCGGCTCGTCGAGCAGGTCGCGGCCGTCGAGGTGCAGCAGGTCGAAGAAGAACGGGGAGAGCAGCACGCTCTCGTCGGCGGTCGCGGCGCCGAAGCGGCTCATCGTGTCCTGGAAGGCGCGGGGCCGGCCGTCGTCGTCCAGCGCGAGGGTCTCGCCGTCGAGGACGGCGCTGCGGCAGGGCAGCGCGCGGACCCGCTCGACCAGCTCGGGCACCGCCTCGGTGATCTCGCGCAGGGTGCGGGTCCACACCCGGACGTCGTCGCCGTCGCGGTGCACCTGGACGCGGGCGCCGTCGAGCTTGAACTCCACGGTCACGTCGGCGCCGAGGTCGGCGAGCGCGTCGTCGAGCGAGCTGCCGGGGCTGGCCAGCATCGGGTGCACCGGCCGGCCGACCTCCAGCCGCACCGCCTCCAGGGCGGCCACCCCGCCGGTCAGCGCGGTCGCGGCCGTGCCGGGCAGGCTGCCGGACAGCATGAACGCGCGCCGCACGGCCGCCGCCGGGACGTCGGCCGCCGCGGCGACGGCGTCGAGGACGACGCCCTCCAGCGCCCCCTGGCGCAGCTCGCCGGTGAGCAGCCGGACCAGGAAGCGCTGCTCCTCGCCGGTGGCCGCCGAGAACAGCCCGGCCAGGAGCGTTTCGCGGCGGGCGGCCGACCCGGCGCCGGAGGTCGCCGCCAGCTCGGCCAGGACGGCGTCGACGGCGTGCACGGTCAGCGCCGGCTCCCCGGCGGGTTCGTGCTCGAGCCGGGTCAGCGTCCGCCAGCCGACCCCGAGCCGGCTCTGCAGCGGGTCGCCGGCCAGCCAGGCGGTGACCGCCGGGACCTCGTCCGGGTCGGCCCGTCGGAGCAGCTCGGCGATCGCCGCGGCCTTCGCCGTCCGGGCGCGGGTGGCCGCGACCGCGGCGGACGCGGCGACGACCTCGGCGAGCAGCACCAGCGCATCGTCGCAGGTCGCACCGACGTTCCCGCCGCCGGTGAACCGCTCCGGCCACCCGTTCGTGGTGGGAGGCATGGCGACCGCGCCCGATCTCCTCGTCGACCCCGTCGTCCTGCGGGAGCAGGTGCGCGACACGTACCGGCAGGTGGCGGCTGACCCGTCGCGGCGGTTCCACTTCTCCACGGGGCGGGATCTGGCCCGACGGCTCGGCTACGCCGACGACGTGGTGGCGGCACTGCCGGACCGGGCGGTCGAGTCGTTCGCCGGCGTCGCTGACCCGTGTGCGCTGCGGGCGCTGTCCGCCGGCGAGCGGGTGGTCGACGTGGGGTCCGGCGCCGGCTTCGACTCCTTCCTCGCGGCCCGGCAGGTCGGGCCGCAGGGCCGGGTCGTCGGCGTGGACATGACTCCGGAGATGGTGGACAAGGCGACGGCGACCGCCGCCGAGCTCGGCCTGGCGCAGGTCGAGTTCCGCCTCGGACTGGCCGAGGACCTCCCCGTCGAGGACGGCTGGGCCGACGTCGTGATCTCCAACGGCGTGCTCAACCTCTGCGCCGACAAGGGTGCCGTCCTGTCCGAGATCCGCCGCGTGCTGCGGCCCGGCGGGTGGCTGCAGTTCGCCGACATCGCCAACGGCCGCCCGGTGCCCGAGGGGGCGCTGCGGGACATCGACCTCTGGACCGGCTAGATAGCCGGGGGGCTGCCCCGTGCGGGCTGGCAGATGATCCTGGCCGAGACCGGCTTCACCGACGTCGCCGTCGGCGACCCGGTCGACACCTTCGGTGGCGCCGACGGCGAGCGCAACGCCCGGACCTTCGACGTCTTCGGCTACCCGTTCCTGGCCCGCCGGCCGGGCGGGTAGCTCAGCCGCCGCTCCCGCCGAGGGCGCCGACCGCGCGGGCGATCACCAGCAGCGAGGTGAACAGCGCCGCGGTCGCCTCCACGCCCATGAGGATCTTGGCCCGCGACGAGAGCGGCATGGTGTCGGTCGGGCTGAAGGCGCTCGAGTTCGTCGTCGACAGGTAGAGGTAGTCGACGAACAGCGGGATCCAGTCGGCCCGCTGGCTCGACCCGGCCGCGACCTCGACCACGGTGTCCTTGGTCTCGTCCTGGGTGAACCGGAAGTCGGCGAGCGGGATCCGCTCGCGGGGCAGGGTGATGCGGGCGACCGGACCGCCGCGGTCGAGCTCCCAGTAGAGCAGCGCGAACGCGATCACGTTGGTGGTCCAGACCTGCAGCGCGGCCAGCAGCAGCTCGCGGCCGCCGGGGGAGGACTTCACCAGGTCGTGCACCAGCAGGCCCAGCGCGACCAGGTTGGTCAGCGTGACCAGCGCCGCCAGGGCCAGTGACACCGTCCGCGACCAGCGGGTCTGCTTCGTGAGCCGGCGCGGGCTGTGGACCACCAGCGTGACGAGCAGGACCAGCTCGAGGCCGGGGATCAGCAGCCGCGGCGCGAAGAGCAGGCTCTCCGGCAGCAGCGCGTACAGGGCGATGGCTACCAGGACGGCGAGCGCTGCCGGCCAGCGGTGCTCGCCCTCGCGGTCCCGGCGGGTCCGTCGCGCGCTGTCCGCCGGCTCGGAGGAACGCCTCCTCCTGCTGCCTTCGGCCATGCCGCGATGATCCCCCGGCGGCCTGGCGGCGGCCTGTGGGCGGTCCGCCGTCCTCACCGGGAAGGGTGAGGACGGCGGCCGGCGTCAGCCCACGATCCGGCGGGCGCTGTTGTAGGAGGGCATCGAGTCGAGCGGGACGACCTTGACCGGCTCACCGGCGGTGGAGGCGTGCACCATCTGGCCGTTGCCGATGTACATCCCGACGTGGCTGACCGGGGAGTAGAAGAACACCAGGTCACCCGGCTGCAGGGCCGACTTCGACACCGGCGTCCCCATCCCGGACTGCATGCTGCTGGAGTGCGGCAGGCTGACGCCGGCGGCCTTGTAGGCGTACTGGGTCAGCCCCGAGCAGTCGAAGGACCCGGGCCCGGCGGCGCCCCAGACGTACGGCTTGCCCACCTGTGCCAGCGCCGTGTTCACCGCGGTCTGGGCGGCGGAGCTGCCGGCCGCGACGGGGGCGGGGGCGGCAGCGGGTGCCGGTGCCGGGGAGGGTGCGGGCGCGGGGTTGGCCCGGGCCGTCCGGGAGGCCGGTGCCGGCGCGCTGGCGGCCGCGGTCTGCTGCGCGGCCCGTTCGGCGGCCGCGCGGGAGGCGCGCTGCTCCTCGGCGGTCAGCCGGTCGTACGCGGCCTGGTAGACGGCGATCTGGTCGTTGAGCGCCTTCTGCTGGGCGGCCACCCGTTCGACCTGCGCCTGCGCCGCGGCGGCCGCGTGGTCGGCGGCTGCCTGCGCCTGGTGGGCGTCGTCGGTGGCCTGGCGGGCGGTGTCCAGCACGTCCGCCCGCTGGCCGCCGATGGTGTTCAGCATGACCAGCCGGTCGACCACCTGGCCGACCGAGTGGCTCGACAGCAACGCCTCGGCGGCGCTGAGCCGGCCGCCGGTGTAGGCGTCGCGCGCCAGGCGGGCGACCTGCTGACGGGCACCGGTGACGGCGGCGTCGGCGGACACCACCTGCTGGGCCGCCTGCGCTGCGGCGGTCTGCCGGAGCGCGAGCTGCTCGCGGGCCTCGTTGACCTGTTCGGAGACCACTTCCAGGTCGTGCGCGCGGCCGGCGACGAGTTGTGCCGCCTCGGCGGAGGTGGAGGGGTCGGACGGAGCGGCGTAGCCGGGGGAGGGGATCAGCGCCACGCCGCAGGCGGCGGCGACGGTGAGGAGGATCCGGGGGTGGGCAGAGATGCGTGAACTCGCCATGGTGCGGCGGGTTGTTCCTTTCTTCCGCGACCGCCTACCGAGTTAGCTGACGGGTTCGGGCGGGAAGGACGCCCGGCCCCTCGACGGCTCGCGGGGAGTCGTCGGGGCGCTTCACCCCAGTGCTGCGGTGGGTCCCCGGTCCACCCTCCGTGCGGCGCACGGCGAGCGGTTCGGCGGCGTCCGGGCGGTCGTCGCCGGGAAGGTGACGGAGCGGTCCGTCCGGACCGGATCAACGTAGGCGCGCCCGGAGAGGGTGACAAGCCGAGCGGGGTGCCGGGAGCCACATCCGGCCCTCGGGCGTTGGACAGGTGCGGCGCCGACGGTGGACGCCGGAGAGGAGTCCCCAATGAGTCCCATCGGTGCCCTGCTCGGCACGATCCTGCTGCTGGCGATGCTGGTCCTGCTCGCCCGCGTCGTCCTCGACTGGGTCGGCGTGCTCGCCCCGAGCGCCGGGCCGGGCCTCAGCCGTGCCCGGGCGATCGTCTACCGGATCACCGAGCCGGTGATCGCGCCGGTGCGCCGGGTCGTCCCGCCGCTGCGGATCGGCGGGCTGTCGATCGACCTCGCGTTCACGATCGTGTTCATCGGCGTGCTCGTGCTACGGGCAATCGTCGTCCGGTTCTAGGTAGCGTCGGTGGGGTGACGACGACCTCCCCGGGCACGCTCGAGGCGCTCACCCGGCGGCTGCCGGACAGCACCCTGATCACCGACGACGACGTCCTGGCGAGCGTCAGCTCCGACGAGGCGGAGTGGGCTGAGGTCGGCCGGGCGGTCGCCGCCGTCCGCGCCCGCAGCACCGCCGAGGTGCAGCAGGTCGTCGCCGTGTGCGCCGAGCTGCGCGTGCCGGTGGTGACCCGCGGCGCCGGCACCGGTCTGTCCGGCGGGGCCAACGCCGTCGAGGGCGGGCTGGTGCTCGACCTGTCGAAGATGGACCGGGTGCTGGAGATCGACGAGGACGACCTGGTCGCCGTCGTCGAGCCCGGCGTCGTCAACGACGACCTCAAGGCCGCCGTCGCCGAGCACGGCCTGTGGTACCCGCCGGACCCGGCCAGCTCGCCCTGGTCGACGATCGGCGGCAACGTGGCCACCAACGCCGGTGGGCTGTGCTGCCTGAAGTACGGCGTCACCCGCGACTACGTGCTCGGTCTGCAGGCGGTGGTCGGCGGCCCGGCGGGGGAGTACGGCACCGCCGTCCGGATGGGCCGGCGCACCACCAAGGGCGTGGCCGGTTACGACCTGACCGGCCTCGTGGTCGGCTCCGAGGGCACCCTGGGTGTCGTCACCGAGGTGACCCTGCGGCTGCGCCCGGCGCCGGCCGCGGCGCCCCGCACCGTCGTCGGTGCGTTCGGCTCGCTCGTCGCCGCCGGCGAGGCGGTCGCGCTGGCCACCCGCCGCAAGCTCACCCCGCTCGCGCTGGAACTGCTCGACGGGCCGACGCTGCGGGTGGTCGAGGAGTGGAAGCACCTGGGCATCGAGGCCGACGCCGCCGCGCTGCTGCTGGCCAAGATCGACACCCCCGGCGCGTCCGGCGAGGAGGAGGCGACGGCGATGGCCGCCGCCTTCCGCGAGGCCGGCGCGCTGTGGGCCGAGCAGTCCAGCGACGACGCCGAGGCCGAGGCGCTGTTCGCCGCCCGGCGGCTGGCCTACCCGGCGATGGAGCGGCTCGGCCCGGTGCTCACCGAGGACATCTGCGTGCCGCGTTCGCAGGTGCCCGGGATGCTCGCCGACATCGAGGCGATCTCCCTGCGCCACGGGGTGCAGATCGGGTCGATCGCGCACGCCGGCGACGGCAACCTGCACCCGTGCATGATCTCGCCGCCGGACGACGAGGCCGCCCGGGCCGCGGCGATCGCGGCGTTCGACGACATCCTCGAGGCGGCGATCGCCCGCCGCGGGACGGTCACCGGCGAGCACGGCGTCGGCCTGCTCAAGCGCGCCGGCATGCGCGCCGAGCTCGACCCCGGCGCGCAGGCGATGCAGCGCGCGATCAAGCAGGCACTCGACCCGCTGGACCTGTTCAACCCGGGCAAGGTGGTCGGCGAGCCGTGAGCGACGTCCGCAGCCTGGGTGGCCTCGAGGTCGAGGTGGTCGCCGGCCGCACCGAGCCCGTGCTCGCCATCCACGGCGTGAGCAGCAACCGGCGGCTGTGGAACTGGCTGCGGGCCGAGGCGCCGGAGCTCTCCTTGATCGCGCCGGACCTGCGGGGGCGGGGCGGCAGCGTCGGGGTCGGCGGCCCGTCGTCGGTCGCCCGGCACGCCGAGGACATGGTCGCCGTCCTCGACGCGCTCGACCTGGAGAGCGTGAGCGTCTGCGGCATGTCGATGGGCGGGTTCGTCGCGGTGGCGCTGGCCACCGCGCACCCCGACCGCGTGCGCGACCTCGTCCTGGTGGACGGCGGCTTCCCGATGTCGGTGCACGAGGGGGTCACCGAGGACGGCGTGCGCGCGGCCTTCACCGCCCAGGCCTCACGGGTCGGCCGGACCTTCACCGACGTCGACGAGTACGCCGACTTCGTGCTGCCCGGCATGCCGCTGCTGGACCGCGACGACCCGTTGCTGCGGGACTACCTCGTCCACGATCTGGCCGACGGCCGGGTGCGGCTGGACCCTGGCATCCTCGTCGCCGACGCGACCGACACCATCCTCGGCCCGTCGTCCTGGCGGCAGCTGGACCGCCCGACGCGTCTCGTCTACGCCGAGTGGAGCACCGGCGAGGGCTCAGCACCGGCCTATCCGCCGGACCGGGTCGCCCAGCTCGCCGCCGAGCTCCCGGCTTTGCAGGCCACCGAGCTGGTCGAGGGCGTCGACCACGCGGCCAGCATCATGACCCGCCGCGGCGCTGCGGTGGTGGCGGAGCACCTCCGCACTCTCTGAGGCCGGCCTCACGGAGCGGGGGTGGTCTCCGTGGTGGTGTCGGTCGGTGTGGTGTCGGTCGGTGTGGTGTCGGTCGGCGTCGTCGTCTCCGGCGGGGTGGTGGTCTCCGGGGGCGTCGTGGTTTCCGGGGGCGTGGTGGTCTCGGGGGGCGTCGTCGTCTCCGGCGGGGTGGTGGTTTCCGGCGGGGTGGTGGTTTCCGGCGGGGTGGTGGTCTCGGGAGGCGTCGTCGTCTCCGCCGGGGTGGTGGTCCCAGGGGGCGTCGTCGTGTCCACCGGGGTGGTGACCTCCGTCGGGCCGCTGACCTCCGCCGGGGTCGTGCCGTCCGTCGGTTCCGCGGCCGCGTCGATCGACGGGAGCGGGTCGACGGTCACCAGGGGCACGCCGACGGGCACCTCGCCGAGCATCCCGTCGGCGGCCGCGGTGGCGGCGAAGTCCTCGATCATGGCCGACAGCGACGGGTCCTCCACGGCGGTCCCCGGCGGCAGCTCCACGGGGATGGTGGCCTGCGGCGCGGCGTCGTCGCGGGGAACGGGTGTCGTCGAGGTGGGGGAGTCCTCCTCGAGCGCCGTGGGCTGGTCGTCGCCGGCCGTCTGCAGGCTCTGGGCCACCCCGCCCACGGTGAGGAAGATGCCGAGCGCGACCGCGCCGGCCAGCAGCCGCTGCTTCCGGCGGGACGGCGTGCGCTCGACCTCCGCCGGGACGACGGTGACGACCGCCGCGTGGCGGACCGGGGGCCGTACGCGCGCCGGCCGGGGCGCGAACAGGGCAGCCACCAGCGCACCGAAGAGCAGCACTCCGGCGCCGACGAGCATGGCGCTGCCGAAGCCGTCGGCGAAGGCCGAGCGCGCGCCGGAGGCGAGGTCGGCGCCGCGCGGACCCAGACCGGTGGCCACGCCGAACGCCTGGGCGACGCCGGCCTCGGCACGGGCGGCGACGTGCTCGGGCAGCCCGCGGGTCACGCGCAGCACGTCGTCGCCGTAGACGGCGAGCAGCACGCTGGCCGCGACGGCGCCGCCGAGCGCGCCGCCCACCTCGCGGGTGACGTCGTTGACCGCGGCTGCGACGGTGCGCCGGTCGGCCGGCAGCCCGTCGATGATCAGCTGGGTCCCGGGGGTCAGCGCCAGGCCGAAGCCGACGCCGAAGGCCAGCAGCACGACCTCGAACTGCCACAGCGGTGCGCTCCCGGCGGCCTGGACGGCGAAGAGGCCGAGCGCGCCGGCCATCTGCGCCATGCCCCAGGCGGCGACGGGCCCGGCACCGAGGCGGCGGACCAGCACCGGCCCGGCCTGCGCCGTGGGGCCGATGCCGAGCGCCATCGGCGCCAGCGCGAGTGCCGCCTGCAGCGGGGTGAGCCCGTGCACGTACTGCAGCCACTGCGGGGCGAGGAAGAAGACGCCGAACGCGGCGAAGAACTGCAGGAACACCACCACGCTGCCGGCGGAGAGCGCAGGGGAGCGGAACAGGCGGACGTCGAGCAGGGGGTGCCGGCTGCGCAGCTCGTGGCCGACGAAGGCGACCAGGGTGAGCCCGCCGAGGGCCAGCGCGGTGACGGCGGCCGGGTCGGTCCACCCGCGCTCGGGGCCCTCGACGATGCCGTAGACCAGGCCGCCGAGGCCGAGGAGGGCCAGCAGCCCGCCGAGCGGGTCCAGGTGCAGGTCCGGGTTCGACGAGGCGGGGACGACGAGCGCCGACAGCAGCAGCACCGCGGCCGAGAGGCCACCGAAGACCAGCTGCACGCTGCCCCACCACGCGAACTCCAGCAGGACGCCGGCGAGCAGCAGCCCGAGCAGGGCGCCGGCTCCCGACACCGCGGCCCAGATGCCGATCGCCGTCCCGCGCCGCTCCGCCGGGAAGGCCCCGACGAGCACCGACAGGGTGGCCGGCATGACCGCCGCCGCGCCGGCGCCGGCCAGCGCGCGGAGCACGACGAGGGCGACCGGATCGGCGACCAGGCCCGAGGCGAGGCTGGCGCCGGCGAAGACGGCCAGGCCCAGCAGCAGCGCCCCTCTGCGGCCGTAGCGGTCGGCGGCGATGCCCAGGGGCAGCAGCAGGCCGGCGAAGGTGAGGGCGTAGACGTTGACCGCCCAGGTCAGCTCGGTCTGCGAGGCTCCGGTGTCACGGGCCAGGTCGGGCAGGGCGAGCGCGAGGGAGGAGCCGGCGCCGATGACGAGGGCGAGCGCGGCGCACATGACGGCCAGCAGCGCACCCAGGCTGCGCACACGGACCCGCTGGTGAGTCATGCTGACTCCAGACGGTCGTCTCATACGTCCGTATTAGGCGAGAGCCAGCATGGAGGTGGCATGACGCCCGGCGCAACCCCCGCGCGGCTGCTGGACGCGGCCGAGGAGCTGCTGGCCCGGTACGGGCCGGCCGGCACCTCGGTGCGCGACGTGCTGCGGCTGGCCGGCGTCGGCAACGCCGCCGCCGTCGGGTACTACTTCGGCGGCAAGGACGCGCTGGTCGCAGCCGTCGAGCGCCGCGTGGTGGACGGCGTCCTGGCCGAGCGCGAGACGTCGCTGGCGACGCTGTCCCGAGCGCCCGACGTCGACGGTCTGGTCGACGGGTGGGTGCGGCCGATCGTGGAGCTGCGCTGTGCCGGGCGCGGGCGCTACGCGGCCCGGGTGTTCGCCCGCATCTTCGAGGCGCCGCCCGAGCGGTGGGCGGCCAACGGGGCCGCGGCGACCCGCGAGCTCGCGCTGCGCTACTGCGCTGCGGTCGCCCCGCTGCTGCCCCACCTCGACGAGCGGGAGCTGACCTGGCGCTGGCAGTGCGTCACCGCCACCACCGACTTCTACGCGATCGGGGCGCTCGACTTCGGCGAGCCGGCCCCGGGCGCCGCGCAGGTGGACGAGCACGTCCGGCGGCTCGTCGTCCCCGGCAGCGCCCTCCTGCGCGCCCCCGCGAGCTAGTACTGCCGTTGGGCAGTCCGCGGGGCAAGAGTGTGCGCAGAGTGCCAGTTCGTGCCCCTCGACCTGACAGTCAGCGCACGCTGTTCGGCCCGGCGGACGTTCCCGCCGCGGTCGAGATTCGCCTGAGGGCGTCATCGACCGGGCGGCCCGCATCATGACCCGCCGGGGCGCGGCGGTCGTCGTCCGCCACCTCTCGGAGGTGCTCGCCCCCTCGGCTGGTTGACTCGGCCCGTGCACCTGGGCGTGGACAGCTTCGTCGCGGCGGTCACCGATCCCACCACCGGTCGGCGGATCGGCCCCGAGGAACGGATGGCGCACCTGCTCGAGGAGATCGCGCTGGCCGACGAGGCCGGGCTGTACTCCTTCGGCATCGGTGAGCACCACCGCAGCGAGTACTACGACTCCGCTCCGCCGGTGATCCTCGGCGCGGCCGCCGCCCGCACCTCCCGGATCCGGCTGAACAGCGCGGTGTCCGTGCTCAGCGCCGCCGACCCGGTCCGGGTCTACCAGCAGTTCGCGACGCTCGACCTGATCTCCGGCGGCCGGATCGACCTGGTGGTCGGCCGCGGCTCGTTCACCGAGGCGTTCCCGCTGTTCGGGCTGAGCCTGGCCGACTACGACGAGTTGTTCGAGGAGAAGCTCGACCTGCTGCTGCGCATCCGGGAGTCCGAGCACGTCACCTGGTCGGGCCGGCACCGGCCCGCGCTGACCGGCCAGGGCGTGTACCCGCGGGCACTGCAGGACCCGCTGCCGATCTGGGTCGGGGTCGGCGGCACGCCGGAGTCGTTCGCGCGGGCGGGCCTCCTGGGCCTGCCGCTCATGGTGGCGATCATCGGCGGCGAGCCGCGGCAGTTCGGGCCGCTCATCGACCTCTACCGCCGCGCCGGCGCGCACGCCGGGCACGACCCGCAGGCGCTGAAGGTCGGCCTGCACGTGTTCGGCTTCGTCGCGGAGAGCACGCAGGCCGCGGCCGACACGGTCTACCCGGGCTGGCACGAGATGTTCGCCAAGGTCTCCCGCGAGCGCGGCTTCGCCCCGCCCAGCCGGGCGCAGTTCGACGCGACCAGCGGCCCGGACGGCGCCTTCTTCATGGGCGACCCCGAGACGGTCGCCGAGAAGCTCGTGCGCATCTCCGCCCAGCTCGGGGGGGTGCACCGCGTCTCGCTGCAGATGACCAACCCGCGGCTGGCTCACGCCGACCTGCTGCGCGGCATCGAACTGCTGGGCACCGAGGTCGCTCCCCGGGTGGCCGCGGAGGTCTAGCGCGCCGTCTCTTCCCTCGGCGCCTCCGGTGCGCTGTGCTGCAAGGCACAGCTCGCGCACCCGGGGAGGACACCGCCATGACGCAGACCCTCGACTCGCCCCCGCTGTCCCCGCAGCAGCGGGCGGAGAGCTGGCTGTCCGGCTTCGAGCAGGCGCTGCGGGAGCGGGACGTCGCCCGCGCCGCCGGCATGTTCGCCGCCACCAGCTTCTGGCGCGACCTGGTCGCCTTCTCCTGGAACCTCACGACCGTCGAGAACCCGGACGGCGTCACCGACCTGCTGACCGCGACGCTGGAGTCCACCGACCCGAGCGGGTTCGCCGTCGAGGAGCCGCCGGACGAGGCCGACGGCGTCACCACCGCCTGGTTCACCTTCGAGACGGCGGTCGGGCGCGGTCGCGGGCTGGTCCGGCTGGTGGAGGAGGACGGCGTCCCGAAGGCCTGGACGTTGCTCACCACCCTCTACGAGCTCAAGGGCTTCGAGGAGCCGAAGGGCCCGCGCCGGCCGATGGGCGCCGAGCACGGCGTGAACAAGGAGCGGCTGACCTGGCTGGAGCGCCGGGAGAAGGAGCAGGCCGAGCTCGGCACCACGGTCCAGCCGTACGTGCTGGTGGTCGGCGGCGGCCAGGGCGGCATCGCGATCGGCGCGCGGCTGCGGCAGCTCGGCGTCCCGAGCCTCGTCGTCGACAAGCACGCGCGACCGGGCGACCAGTGGCGCGGCCGGTACAAGTCGCTGTGCCTGCACGACCCGGTCTGGTACGACCACCTGCCCTACCTGAAGTTCCCCGACACCTGGCCGGTGTTCTCCCCGAAGGACAAGATCGGCGACTGGCTCGAGTCCTACGTCGAGGCCATGGAGGTCCCGTACTGGACCGGCACGACGGTCACCTCGGCCGAGTACTCGCCCGAGCGGGGGGAGTGGACGGTCGAGCTCGAGCGGGACGGCGACCCGCTGACCCTGCGGCCCCAGCAGCTCGTTCTGGCCACCGGCATGTCGGGCAAGCCGAACATCCCGGACCTGCCCGGCCAGGACGTCTTCCGCGGCGACCAGCACCACTCCTCGGCGCACCCGGGCCCGGACGCCTACGCGGGCAAGCGGTGCGTGGTCATCGGCAGCAACAACTCGGCCTTCGACATCTGCGGCGCGCTGTGGGAGCACGGCGCCGACGTCACGATGGTCCAGCGCTCGTCGACGCACATCGTCCGCAGCGCCACGCTCATGGACATCGGCCTCGGCGCGCTCTACAGCGAGGAGGCGGTGGCGGCCGGCGTGACGACGGAGAAGGCGGACATGATCTTCGCCTCGCTGCCGTACCGGATCATGCACGAGTTCCAGATCCCGCTGTACCAGCAGATGGCCGAGCGCGACGCCGACTTCTACGAGCGGCTGGAGGCCTCCGGGTTCCGGCACGACTGGGGCGACGACGGCTCGGGCCTGTTCATGAAGTACCTGCGGCGCGGCTCCGGCTACTACATCGACGTCGGGGCCGCCGACCTGGTGGCCGACGGTGAGGTGAAGCTGGCGCACGGGCAGGTGGTCCGGCTCACCGAGGACGCCGTCGTCCTGGACGACGGCACCGAGCTGCCGGCGGACCTCGTCGTCTACGCCACCGGCTACGGGTCGATGAACGGCTGGGCCGCCGACCTCATCGGCCAGGACGTCGCGGACAAGGTCGGCAAGGTGTGGGGCCTGGGCTCGGGGACGACGAAGGACCCCGGGCCGTGGGAGGGCGAGCAGCGCAACATGTGGAAGCCCACCCAGCAGGAGGCGCTGTGGTTCCACGGCGGCAACCTGCACCAGTCGCGGCACTACTCGCTCTACCTCGCGCTGCAGCTCAAGGCCCGCTACGAGGGGATCCCGACGCCGGTGCACGGACTGCAGGAGGTGCACCACCTCTCCTGAGCCGCCGGCCCGGCTGGTCGCCGCCGGCGCCGCGGCCAACCTGGCGGTCGGGACGCTGTTCGCCTGGAGCCTGGTGGCGCAGGACGCGGCCGCCGACGTCGGGCTGTCCGCGGGCGGGGCCGCGGGGGTGTTCGCGACGGCGATCGTGGTGTTCAGCGCGGTGCTGCTCGGGCTGGGCCCGCTGCAGCGCCGCGCCGGGCCGCGCCGCCTGCTCGTCGCCGCGGCCGCGCTCGCGGCGGCGGGGCTGCTGCTCGCCGCGTCGGCTGCGTCGCCGGCGGTGCTGTGGGTGGGCTTCGCCGGGCTGTTCGGGGCGGCGAACGGGCTCGGCTACGGGGTCGCGGTGGGACTGCCCGCCCGGGTCGCGCACCGCCGCGGCACGGCGACCGGGATCGTGGTCGCCGCCTACGCGGCCGGCCCGGTGCTGCTGGGGCTCGTGGCGCCCGCCGCGATCTCGGTGGCCGGGTGGCGGACCTGCCTCGCCGTCCTCGCGCTCCCCGTGACGGCGCTGCTCGCGCTGGCCGCCGTGCTGGCGCCCGGCGAACCGGCCGGGACCGGCCGTCCCCGGACGACGCCGGCCCCGCGCCGGCCGGTCGTGCTGCTGTGGCTGGTCTTCGCCGGTGGCTGCGCGCCCGGGCTGGCGCTGTTCGCGCAGGCCGCGCCGCTGGCGGCGGACCGGGGAACGCAGGCTGCGGCACTGGCCGTCGCGGCGCTCGGCGCCGGCAACCTGGTCGGGCGGCTCGTCGCGGGCTGGTGGTCCGACCGGGTCGGCAGGCTGGCCGCTCTGGGAACGGCGCTGGCGATCGGGGCGGTTGCGATCGGCTGCCTGCTCGGCCCGGCCGCGGTGGTCCTGGCCGGCTTCCTGGGCAGCGGGCTGGCGTACGGCGCGGTCTCCGCGCTGGTGCCGGCGCTGACCGCGGACCGCGTCGGGGCCGCGGCGTTCCCGGCGGCGTACGGCCGGGTCTTCACCGGCTGGGGCGCCGCCGGGCTGCTCGCGCCGGTGGCGGGGGCGTGGTTGTTCGGCCTGGCGGACCCGGCGCTGCTGCTGGCCGCCCTGCCGCTGGTGCCCGCCGGGCTCGCGGTGCTGCTGCTCGCCCGGCGGGAACCGTGAGCGTCAGATCGCGCGGACGTTCTCCGCCTGCGGGCCCTTCTGGCCCTGCGTGATGTCGAACTCGACGCGCTGCGCCTCGTCCAGCGAGCGGTAGCCGGTGCCGCTGATCGCGGAGAAGTGGCAGAAGACGTCGGGGCCGCCGCCGTCCTGCTCGATGAAGCCGAAGCCCTTCTCGGCGTTGAACCACTTCACAGTGCCCTGGGTCATGTCGTTCTCGTTCCGTGCTGGAGGTGTGCCGGCCGGCGGATCGCCGGGCCGGGATCGCCGCACCGACCGGCGAAACCGAGAGGAACGTCAGGCAGAGACGACTGCCACGTCCGAGAACGAATGCAGTGGCACAGCAGCGATCGCGAGCCACTGTACGTGGCAGACCGGCACATCGGACTCAGGCGAGCACCCCATCGAGGTAGAGCCACCGGCCGCCCTCGCGCACGAACCGGCTGCGCTCGGCCTGGACGCCGTCCACCCGGTGGGCACGGAACTCCACCGTGCCCTCGTCGTCGAGCATGGAGCCGCCGGAGGTCGCCACGATCTCCAGCCCGGTCCAGCGCACGTCCGGATCGAGCTCCAGGGTCCGCGGCCGGGTGCGGGGGTGCCAGGTCTCGAGCAGGTACGCGGGGTCGCCGACGGCGAAGGCGCTGTAGCGCGAGCGCATGAGCTGCTCGGCGGTGGCCGCGGCCGCCAGCCCGTCGTGCAGCCGGCCGCAGCAGTCGGCGTAGGGCAGGCCGGTCCCGCAGGGGCAGCGCTTCGGGCTCACGCGGTCCACTGTGCCCGAGTGAGCAGTTGCGGTCGCCGACACGCCCCGACGCGCCGGCACGGGCGACCGCAGGTGCTCACTCGACCAGAAGCGCGAGTCAGTCCTCCGAGAGCCAGACGGCGCTGTCGGCGGGCAGCGCCACGCTGTGCGCCGAGCGCTTGACCGTGGTCGTCGAGGCCAGCAGCACGGTGCCGCGGGTGCGCACGAGCGTCGTCTCGGCGCCCATGTTGACCACGACGCGGACGACCGAGCCGTCCGGCCCGGTGCAGCGGATCGTGAGGACGTCGCCGGCCCGGGAGACCTCGGCCGTGCCCGAGCCCAGCGCCGGGGAGGCCTCCCGCAGCGCGAGCGCGCGCCGGTAGAGGGTCAGCATCGAGGCGCCGTCCCGGGACTGCCGCGACACGGCGAGGGAGTCCCAGCCCTCGGGCAGCGGCAGCCACGGCGCGGCGGCGCCGTCGGGGGAGAAGCCGACCCCGGGCGCGGTGTTCCACGGCAGCGGCACGCGGCAGCCGTCACGGCCGGCGCGGGCGCCGCCGCTGCGGAAGAAGATCGGGTCGCGTTTGGCCTCGTCGGGCACCGGGACCTGCGGCAGGCCCAGCTCGTCGCCGGCATACAGGTACGCCGACCCCGGCAGCGAGAGCAGCAGCAGCGCGGCCGCGCGGGCCCGGGCGGTGCCGACGGCGCCGCCGCCGAAGCGGGTGACCAGGCGGTCCTTGTCGTGGTTGCCGAGCACCCACGGCACGGAGGCCCCGACGGTCGAGAAGGCGTCGAGCGCGGAGCGCACGCCGTCCTCGAACGCGTCGGCCGACCACGGGGACTTCAGCAGCCGGAAGGCGAAGGACTGGTGCAGCTCGTCGGGCCGCGAGTACAGCGCCACCTGCTCGAGGTCGGCCAGGCAGACCTCGCCGACCAGCATCGTGCCGGGGTACTCGTCGCAGATCGCCCGCCAGCTGCGCCAGACGTCGTGCACCTCGGGCTGGTTCCAGGTCATCGCCTGCTCCGGACCGTGCCCGAACAGGGTGGGCGAGTACAGCCCCGGGTTGTCCCGCAGCTCGGGGTCCTTGAACAGGCCGTAGGCCACGTCGACGCGGAAGCCGCTCACGCCCCGGTCGAGCCAGAACCGCAGCGTCCTCTCGAAGTCGGCGGCCACGGCCGGGTCGCGCCAGTTGAGGTCGGGCTGCTCCGGGGCGAACAGGTGCAGGTACCAGCGGCCGTCCGGCGTCCGCGACCAGGCAGGGCCGCCGAACAGCGACTTCCAGTTGTTCGGCGGCTGCTCCGACGGCGGCGCGAAGTGGTATCGGGCCGCCTCGGGGGAGTCGGGGTCGGCCAGCGCCTTCCGGAACCAGGGGTGCTGGTCGGAGGAGTGGTTGGGGACGACGTCGAGCACGACGCGCAGGCCCAGCCGGCGGGCGTCGTCCACCAGCGCCTCGAGGTCGCCGACGTCGCCGTAGTCGGGGTCGACGGCGCGGTAGTCGATGACGTCGTAGCCGCCGTCGGCGCCGCCGGAGGGGTAGTGCGGGTTGATCCACAGCGCGTCGACGCCGAGCCACGACAGGTACGGCAGCCGCGAGCGCAGGCCGGCCAGATCACCGATCCCGTCGCCGTTGCCGTCGGCGAAAGAGCGCAGGTAGACCTGGTAGACCACCGCGGTCCGCCACCACTCGGCGGACTGCGCTGCAGGACGGTGCGCTGCCGTAGCGCGCCGTGCGGGGAACACCCGTGCCGACATGTGCCAACAATCGGCAAGACGGCCGGGTGAACGCGGCATTTCGTGTGCTGAACCGTGTCGATTTGATTGGCAGGTGTGCACAACCTCGGCGGGTTGGACGGCCGCCGCGCCAGGCAGAGGTGGTTCCCGGCAAGATCTGGGGCACACGTCGTCGACGTCGCGGGGCAGCGACAGGGAGGGGCGCGGGGTGTTCGACCGCATCGCCGTCGTCAACCGGGGCGAGCCCGCACTGCGGCTCACCCGGGCCGTCCGCGAGCTGAACGCAGAGCTCGGCACCCGCAGCCGCGTGATCGCGCTGCACACCGAGGCCGAGCGGCGGGCGACGTTCGTCCGCGCCGCCGACGAGGCGGTGCTGCTGCGCGAGACCGGTGCGGGCAGTCCGTACCTCGACCACGCCGAACTGGCCCGCGCGCTGCGCGAGAGCGGCGCCGACGCCGCCTGGGTCGGCTGGGGCTTCGTCGCCGAGGACCCGGCGTTCGCCGAGCTGTGCGCCGAGCTGGGCGTCACGTTCATCGGTCCGCCGCCGGAGGCCATGCGGCTGCTCGGCGCCAAGATCGAGGCCAAGGTGCTCGCCGAGCAGGCCGGGGTGCCGGTCGCGCCGTGGAGCGGCGGGGCGGTCGCCGGGATCGACGACGGCCGGCGGCACGCCGAGACGATCGGCTACCCGCTGATCGTCAAGTCCCGCAGCGGCGGGGGCGGGCGCGGCATCCGGATCGTCCGCTCCGAAGCAGAACTCGCCGACGCGCTGACCCGCACCCAGGCCGAGGCCGCGCGCACCTTCGGCGACCCGACGATCTTCATGGAGCGGCTGGTCGAGGGCGGCCGGCACGTCGAGGTGCAGGTGATCGCCGACCAGCACGGCACGGTGTGGGCGCCGGGCGTCCGCGACTGCTCGGTGCAGCGGCGCAACCAGAAGGTGATCGAGGAGTCCAGCTCCCCGGCGCTGTCGCCGGAGCAGGACCGGTCGTTGCGGGAGTCCGCGATCGCCCTGGCCAAAGCCGCGGGCTACGTCGGGGCGGGCACCGTCGAGTTCCTCTACCAGCCCGAGGAGCGCCTCTTCACCTTCCTCGAGGTCAACACCCGCCTGCAGGTCGAGCACCCCGTCACCGAGGAGACGACCGGCCTCGACCTGGTCAAGCTGCAGCTGCACGTGGCCGAGGGCGGCCGGCTCGAGGGCGAGCCGCCCCCCGGCAGCGGGCACGCGGTCGAGGCCCGGCTGACCGCGGAGGACGCCGAGCAGGGCTTCGCGCCGGCGCCCGGGCGGATCGAGCTGATGCGGCTGCCCTCCGGCCCCGGGGTGCGCGTCGACACCGGGTTCGGCGACGGCGACGTCATCCCGTCGCAGTACGACTCGATGATCGCCAAGGTCATCGCCTGGGGCCGCGACCGGCCCGAGGCGCTGGCCCGGCTGCGCTGCGCCCTGCGCGAGACCACCGTGGTCATCCGGGGCGGGACCACCACCAAGTCCTTCCTGCTCGACCTGCTCGACCGGCCCGAGGTGGTCGCAGGCACCGCCGACACCGGGTGGCTGGACCGCACCGGCACCGGCGGCGGGGCACGGCTGGACGGCGACGCCTGGGTGGCGCTGGTCCAGGTGGCCGTCGACGTCGCCGACGAGCAGGAGGCCGGCGAGCGGACCGCGTTCCTCGCCTCCGCCCGCGGCGGGCGCCCTCGGGCGCCGCACGAGGTCGGCCGCACCATCGAGCTCGGGCTGCGCGGCCAGGTCTACCGGCCCACCGTCGCCACGATCGGCCGCGACCGCTACCGGGTCGAGCTCGACGGCCGCTACGTCGACGTCGACGTCGACCGGCTGTCCCGGCTGGAGTCGCAGCTGACCGTCGGCGGCCGCCGCTGGTCGGTCGTGTCGGTCCAGGCCACCGGCTCGCACCTGGTCGAGGTCGACGGGGTCAGCCACCGGGTCACCCGCGACGCCGGCGGCATGGTCCGCGCCCCCGCACCGGCCGTGGTGGTGGCGCTGCGGGTCGTCCCCGGCCAGGAGGTCGAGGCCGGCCAGACGGTCGCGGTCGTGGAGAGCATGAAGATGGAGACGGCGGTGCACGCGCCGTTCGCCGGCCGGGTGCGCGACGTGCTCGCGCGCGCCAACGCCCAGGTCGACGCCGGGGCGCCGCTGCTGTCCATCGACCGGGCCGGCGGCGAGGCCGAGGAGGCGTCCGGCGAGCGGGTCGCGCTGCCCGCGCCCGACGAGGCACGCCCGGCGCAGGCCCGGGACCGCGCGCTGTCCCTGCTCGCCGCGCTGCAGGCGCTGATCACCGGTTACGACGTCGACGCGGCGCACGCCAAGGAGCTGGTCGCCGAGTACGCCACCGCCCGCGGCGAGCTGGACGGTGACGACCCCGATCTGCTGGCCGGCGAGCTGCAGGTGCTCACCACGTTCGCCGACCTGACCGAGATCGCCCGCAACCGGCCGGCCAACCAGGAGGAGGAGGCCGACCAGCAGGTCCACAGCCCGCGCGAGTACTTCCACGCCTACCTGCACTCGCTCGACGCCGAGCGGGAAGGTCTCCCGGAGAGCTTCCGCGGCCGGCTGACCCGCGCGCTGCGCCACTACGGCGTCGAGGACCTCGAGCCCGGGCCGGCGCTGCAGGAGGCCGCCTACCGCCTCTTCCTGGCCCAGCAGCGGGTCGGCGACCAGCTGCCCGCCGTGCTCGCCCTGCTCGACCGGTGGCTGGCGGCGCCGCCGCCGTCCGGTCCGGCCCGGGCCGAGGTGGCCGACGTCCTCGACCGGCTCGTCGTCGCCACCCAGCTGCGCTACCCGGCGGTCAGCGACCTGGCCCGCGCCGTGCGGTTCCGCTACTTCGAGGCGCCTGTCGTCCAGGAGAACCGCCAGGTCGTGCTCGAGGCGGCGGCCGGGCTGCTGGCCGAGCTGGAGGAGGCCGGCGCCCGCGGCGACAGCGACGCGGCCATGCGCCGCGTCGAGGCGCTGGTCGAGAGCCCGGAGCCGCTGATCCGGCTGCTCGCCCAGCGCGCGGACCGGGAGCCCACGGTCCCCGACCCGGTGCTCGAGGTGCTCACCCGGCGCTACTACCGCAGCCGCGACCTGCAGAACGTGCAGTCCTCGATCCTCGCCGGGCACTCCGCCGTCGTCGCCGACTACGACCTGCGCGGCACCCGGCTGCACCTGCTGGCCTGGATGGGCCCGATGCGCGCCCTGCCGGCCGCGGTCGCCGAGGTGGCGCGGCTGTCGGCCGACGTCGCCGAGGAGCGCACGCGGCTGCTCGACCTCTACGTCGCCTGGCCCGACCGGCCCGACGACGCCGACGCGATGGTGGCGCAGCTGCAGGAGATGCTCGCCGCGCTCGCCCCGCTGGCCGCGATGCGCCGGATCACCGTCACCGTGTCCACCCCCGACGGGACCGTCGACACGGTCACCTTCCGGCGCCGGCCGGAGGGCCTGGTCGAGGACCGGCTGATCCGCGGCATGCACCCGCTGACCGCGCAGCGGCTGAACCTGTGGCGGCTGAAGAACTTCGACGGCGAGCGGATCCCCTCGGCCGAGGACACCTACCTGTTCCACATCCGGGCCACGGAGAACGCCGACGACGAGCGGTTCATCGCGATGGCCGAGGTCCGCGACCTGGCCCCGCTGCGCGACGAGAACGGCGAGATCGTCGGCTACCCGACCGTCGAGCGGCAGCTCACCGCCTGCCTGGACAGCCTGCGGCGGGCCCAGTCCCGCCGCCGCTCCCGGCGGCCGCTGGAGCACAACCGGGTGTTCCTCTACGCGTGGCCGTCGATCGAGGTGGGGCTGGCGGAGGTGGCCACCTTCGCGCACATGGTCGCGCCGCTGACGGTGGGCGCGGGGCTGGACCAGATCATGCTGTTCGCGCGGCTGCTGGAGACGCCGGGCGAGCCGCCGCGGGAGATCGCGCTGCGGTTCTCCTACCGGCCGGGCACGGGGCTGCGGCTGCAGGTCACCGAGCGGCCGACCGAGCCCATGCAGGCGCTGGACCCCTACACCGAGAAGGTGCTCAGCTCCCGGGCGCGCGGCGCGGTGTACCCGTACGAGCTGTCCGCCCTGCTCGCCGGCTCCGGGGGCTCGTTCGTCGAGCTCGACCTCGACGGCGACCGCCTGATGCCCGTCGAGCGGCCGCCCGGCCAGAACAAGGCCGGCGTCGTCGCCGGGCTGGTCACCACCCCGACAGCGCGCTACCCGGAGGGCATGACCCGGGTCGTGCTGTTCGGCGACCCGACCAAGCAGCTGGGCACGGTCGCCGAGCCGGAGTGCGCCCGGATCATCGCCGCGCTCGACCTGGCCGAGGAGCGCGGGGTGCCGGTGGAGTGGTTCGCGCTGTCCTCCGGCGCGCGGATCTCGATGGACAGCGGCACGGAGAACATGGACTGGGTGGCCCGCGCGCTGCGCCGGATCATCGAGTTCACCCAGGCCGGCGGCGAGATCAACGTCGTCGTGGCCGGGATCAACGTCGGCGCCCAGCCGTACTGGAACGCCGAGGCGACGATGCTGCTGCACACCAAGGGCATCCTGATCATGACGCCGGACAGCGCGATGGTGCTCACCGGCAAGCAGTCGCTGGACTACTCCGGCGGGGTGTCGGCGGAGGACAACTTCGGCATCGGCGGCTACGACCGGGTGATGGGGCCGAACGGCCAGGCGCAGTACTGGGCGCCCAACCTCACCGCCGCCTGCGACCTGCTGTTCCAGCACTACGAGTACGCCTACGTGGCGCCGGGGGAGCGGTGGGGCCGGCCGGCGGACACCTCCGACCCGGCCGACCGCGACGTGCAGGCGTTCCCGCACAGCGCCCCGGGCAGCGACTTCACCACGGTCGGCGACATCTTCTCCCCGGTCGCCAACCCCGAGCGCAAGAAGCCGTTCGACATCCGCACGGTGCTGAGGGCGATCACCGACGCCGACCGGCCGGTGCTGGAGCGCTGGGCCGGCATGGCCGATGCGGACACCTCGGTCGTCCAGGACGCCTTCCTCGGCGGGCACCCGGTCACCCTGATCGGCATCGAGTCGCACCCGATCGCGCGGCGCGGCGCCGTCCCGGCCGACGGCCCGGACCAGTGGACGGCGGGCACGCTGTTCCCGTCGTCGTCGAAGAAGACGGCGCGGGCGATCAACGCCGCCAGCGGCAACCGGCCGGTCGTCGTCCTGGCCAACCTGTCCGGCTTCGACGGCTCACCGGAGTCGCTGCGCAAGCTGCAGCTGGAGTACGGCGCGGAGATCGGCCGGGCGCTGGTCAACTTCGACGGCCCGATCGTGTTCTGCGTGATCTCCCGCTACCACGGCGGAGCGTTCGTCGTGTTCTCCGGCGTGCTCAACGACAACATGACGGTGCTCGCCGTCGAGGGGTCGTTCGCCTCGGTGATCGGCGGGGCGCCGGCGGCGGCCGTCGTCTTCACCCGCGAGGTCGACAAGCGGACGGCGGCCGACCCGCGGGTGCGCGAGCTGGAGCAGTCGCTGACCTCGGCCGACGCCGTCGAGCAGGGGCGGCTGCGGGCCGAGCTGGCCACGGTGCGGGCGGGCGTGCGGTCGGAGAAGCTGGGTGAGGTCGCGGCCGAGTTCGAGGGCATCCACGACATCGAGCGGGCCCGGCGGGTCGGCTCGGTGCACGAGATCGTGCCCGCGGCGGAGCTGCGCCCGCGGCTCATCACGGCCGTGGAGCAGGGGATGGAGCGCGCGCTCAGTCGGTGACGACGCGGTCGCGGCCGTCGGCCTTCGCCCGGTAGAGGTGCTCGTCGGCGCGGCCGAGCAGCGCGGCGGGGGTCGCCTCGGTGACGACCGTGCTGGTGGCGCCGATGCTGACGGTGACCGGCAGGCCGCTGGTCAGCTCGGTCCACGGGTGGCCGGCGACGGCGCGGCGGACGGCCTCGAGGTGCGCCTGCGCGGCGGCCAGGCCGACGCCGGTGAGGACGACGAGGAACTCCTCGCCGCCCATCCGGGCGACGAACGAGCCGGCGCCCTCGGGCGGGGGCATGCGGTCGAGCAGCTCGGCGACGCCGCACAGCACCCGGTCGCCGACCTCGTGCGAGCAGGTGTCGTTGACCCGCTTGAAGTGGTCGACGTCGACGAGGGCGACGACGACGGTCTCGGCGGCCCCGGCGCGGCGCAGCAGCAGCGGCAGCTCCTCGTCGACGTAGCGCCGGTTGTACAGGCCGGTCAGCGGGTCGCGCAGCGAGAGCTCGCGGTAGCGGCGGCTCTGCTTGCGCGCCTCGGTCGTCTCGTACATCGCGTGCACCGCCCGTGCCCGGGCATCGCGCTGGGCCGACTGGAGCTCCTGCAGCTCGTCGACGTACCCCTTGTGCTCCTCGAACGCGGCCCGGAAGTCGCCGCACGCGGCGTGCAGCTCGGCCTGCTCGCGGCGCGCGCGGACCCGGATCGAGGTCAGCCCGTGCTCCTCGCAGCGCCGCACGCACTCGGTGAGCACCGTCTGGGCGTCGTCCACCTTGTCCAGCCGGCGGCGGACCTCGGCGAGGGTGAGCAGGAAGTCGGCGCCGGCGTCGCCGTCGAGGGAGGCCTCCTGCGCCGCGGGGTCCAGACCCGGCAGCAGCACCGCCTCGGCCTGCTGCAGCCGGCCCAGGCCCATCAGGGCGCGGGCCACGGTGTCCAGCCGCCCGAGGTGCAGGGCGATCCCGCGGTCCGACGACAGCGTCTGCAGCTGGGCGCTGAACGTCAGCGCCAGGTCGAACCGGCCGGCCATCGTGGCGCAGTAGGCGCGGTTGTTCAGGACGAGCAGCTGCCGCTCGACGTCGCCGAGCTGCTCGGCCAGCCGCAGCACCTCGTCGTAGCGCTCCTGCGCGGCCTCGTCGCCGTCCAGGCCGAGGCAGTCGGCCAGCCGGGCCAGGTGGTCGATCCGCATCGTCGCGGGGGAGTCGGGCTCGAGCAGGTCCACCGCCCGGACGGCGTGCTCCAGGGCGAGCGAGACGTCGCCGAGCTCCTGGAAGACCGCGGCCAGGACGAAGGAGCTGCGGGCGAGCAGGTGCCGCGTGCCGTTCTCGGAGGCCCAGCGGTGCACCGCCTGGGCGATGCGCCCGGCGGCCGCGACGTCACCGCGCCGGCGGAGGAGGTCGCCGCCGATCAGCCGGGCGCGCAGCTCCAGCTCGGGGCGTGCGAGCTCGCGGGCGGCCGCGGCGGCGCGCTCGGCGCCCTCCTCGATGCCGTCGCGCTCGAACCGGGACAGCGACTCGAGCCGGTCGAGGGCAGCGGCCAGCGACACGGCGGCCGCGTCGTCCGCCGGTGAGAGGACGACGGACTCGGCGTCCGTCGTCCCCGCCCTCTCCGTGCTGGTCACACGCTCGGCATCGACCGATCGGGGGACGTTCTTGAGCGGTCAGTGGAAGAAACCACCCCTGGGGTGAGAGGAGAGCACCCGGTCGACCACGGGTGACCGGCGGACCGGCACCTCCCGGCCGGCCCGCGCGGCGGTCTCGAGGTGCTCGAGCAGCAGCTCCAGCCCGGGCGCGGACAGCGCCGTGACCGACCCGGCGTCGATGACGTCGACCCGGGCCGGCTCGCGCCCGTACCGGCGCAGGAAGGCCTCGACCGCCGCCGCGTCGACCGATCCGGCGAGGCAGAGCGCCCGCCCGCCGGCGGTGTTCAGCAGGCGCACGATTCCCGGCACACCGGCAGTGTCCGCGCTGTCGGACCCCTCGGCGACACTGCGGGGGTGCACCGCGTCGTCCTCCTCCGCCGCGGCGGGGACGCCGTGGAGGCGCGCGAGCTCGCCGACGACGGGACGACGGTCGGCGTGACGTCGGTGGCCGCGGGCGAGCTGCCCGCGTTCGTGGCCGGGCGGGAGGCCGAACCGGTCCGCTGGGTGTGGGACGACACGACGCGCTGGTACCCGGCGCTGCTCGACGCCGGGGTCCGGGTGGAGCGCTGCACCGACCTGCGGCTCTCCCACGCGGTGCTGCGCCGCTCACCGTTCGCCGACCCGGCCCTCCTCGCCGGGGACGACGCCGCGGGCTGGGACGCGCTGGCCCCGGTCTTCGCCGCCGATCAGGCCCTCTTCCCCCTGGAGGACCCCGCCGACCGGCTCGACCCGGTCGCCGAGCACGCCCGCCAGCGCGCCGCGGTCGACGCGGCGACCCACCCGGGGCGGCTGGAGCTGCTGCTCGCCGCGGAGTCCTCCGGTGCCCTGGTCGCCGCGGAGATGACGCACGCCGGCCTGCCCTGGCGCACCGACGTCCACGAGCGGATCCTCACCGAGCTGGTGGGTCCGCGGCCGGCGGCCGGGCTGCGGCCGCCGGTGCTCGAGCGGCTGGTCGGCGAGATCCGGGAGTCCTTCCGCGCGCCGGGGCTCAACCCCGACTCGCCCGGCGAGCTGCTGCGGGCGCTGCAGGGCGCGGGGCTGCAGGTCGAGGACACCCGCTCGTGGAACCTCCAGCAGCTCGACCATCCCGGCATCCCGGCGCTGCTGGAGTACAAGAAGCTCGCCCGGCTGCTCGCCGCGCACGGCTGGAGCTGGCTGGAGACCTGGGTGCGCGAGGGGCGGTTCCGGTCGTTCTTCGTGCCCGGTGGCGTGGTCACCGGCCGGTGGGCGTCCAACGGCGGGGGAGCGCTGTCGGTGCCGGCGCAGATCCGCCCGGCCGCGATCGCCGACGACGGATGGCGCTTCGTCGTGGCCGACGTCGCCCAGCTGGAGCCGCGGGTGCTCGCCGGGATGAGCGGTGACGCCGCGATGGCCGAGGCGGCCCGGGCCGCCGACCTCTACCAGGGCATGGTCGACTCCGGCGCGGTGAACACCCGCGCCGAGGCCAAGATCGGGATGCTCTCGGCGATGTACGGCGGCACGCGCGGCGAGGGCGGGCGCATGATGCCGCGGCTGACCCGCCGCTACCCGCGCGCCATCGGGCTGGTCGAGGACGCCGCCCGCGCCGGTGAGCGCGGCGAGGTGGTGCACACGCTGCTCGGCCGCGGCTCGCCGGTGCCCACCGGGGCGTGGGCCGAGCGGGCGGTGGCGCTCGGCGAGGCGCCGGAGGAGCGGGACTCCCGGGCGGAGAGGGAGCGCCGCGCCTGGGGCCGGTTCACGCGCAACTTCGTCGTCCAGGGGACCGGGGCGGAGTGGACGCTGTGCTGGCTGGCCGACCTGCGCAACCGGCTGTGGCGGCTGGGGTCGGGCCCGCTGGCCGAGCGGCCGCACCTGGTGTTCTTCCTGCACGACGAGGTCGTCGTCCACACCCCCGAGCACCTGTCCGACGACGTCGCCGCCGAGGTCCGGCACGCCGCGGCGACCGCCGGGCGGCTGCTGTTCGGCGGCTTCCCGGTCGACTTCCCGCTCGACGTCGCGGTGGTGGGCTCGTGGGCCGACGCCGGCTGATCCGGGTATTCCGCGAGCATTCTCACCGGGGCTGTGACGGCTCTCCGATTGTCACGGTTGCATCACGCCGGTTACCTTGGGCCCCGTCCGTTCCGGCCATGACGTCCCCGACCGGGGAGACCGGACGGGCGCCGCCGAGTCGCCCTCGCGGGCGAGCCGGGGACCCACCGCAGTACTGGGGTGAATCCTGCTCCGGGCACGTGTCCGGGGTGGGTAGGGCTTCTTCCCGCCCGAATCCGTCAGCTAACTCGGTAGGCGGCCACACGGAAGAAGCACACGCACCGCATGAGCCCACGCACGACCACGTCCGGGCGCCGTCGCGCCTCCGCCCGCCGCCGCCCGCCGGTGCCCGTCCGCCGTCCCGCCCTCTACCTGGGCGTGGCCACCGCCGGCGCGCTCGTGGTGAACGTCCTCGTCGGCGCGGGGCCCGCGGCCCAGGGCGCGGACACGCCCGAGTCGGTCAGCGTCGCCCAGGAGCTGGGCCTCACCGCCGAGTCCGGCCCGGCGGCCGCCCCGAGCCCGGACCTCGAGCGGCTCGGGGACCTCACCGCCAGCCGCGGCACCCGCGAGGCGCAGCAGACCGCCGCCCAGCAACAGCAGCAGGCCGCCGACCAGGCCGTGCTGGACCAGCAGAAGGCCGCAGCCGAGGCGGCCGCCCAGGCTGCCGCCGTGGCCTCGGCCGCCGCAGCCTCCGCCGCGGCGTCGTCCGCCGCCGCCGCCGAGCCGCAGGCCACCGGCACCGCCGTCACGGAGACCGCGCACATCACCAACACGGCCGGGGCGATCAAGCCGCAGGTGCAGACGGCGGCGAACCAGGTGGTCTCCAACGTCCCCGGCGCCGACGCGATCACCCTCGGTGGCACCCGGCCCAGCGCGACCGACCCCGACGGCCACCCGTCGGGCAAGGCGCTGGACTACATGGTGCTCGGCGACACCGCGCTCGGGAACGCCATCGTCCAGTACCACATCGACCACTGGGACGAGCTGGGCGTGGAGTACATCATCTACAAGCAGCGCATCCTGCAGTCGCCGAACGGCTCGTGGTCGACGATGGAGGACCGGGGCAGCCCGACGGCGAACCACATGGACCACGTCCACGTGAACTATCGCTAGTCGCCCGGTGGGTGGCGCGCCGGAGCCGCCGGGTAGGAAGGGCGGAGCCCCACCGAGAGGACGCCGCCCGTGCACATGATCGACTCCGACGCGCCCCAGGACGACGGGCCGCAGGCCCCGCCGGTGCCGTCGTTCGACTCGTTGCGCGATCCGCGGCGCCGCTCCCCGCTGGACCTGCTCGTGCCGCCGCCGCCCCCGGCGCCGGCCCCCGAGCCGGCTCCGGTGGCCCCGCCCCGCCCGCCGGACTACGGCGACCTGCTGCGCCTCGCCGTGCACCTGGCCCGGTGGACCGCGGGGATCCCGGTGCGGGGCCTGCGCAGGCTGCTGGGCGGCTGAGCCCGCGTCACCCTCGCCGTGTCGTCGCGACCCTCGCGCTCAACCGCGCGGGTCGAGGCACCACCGCGAGGGTGAGCCAGGACGGCGGGTCAGTGGGCGACGGCGGGCAGGGCGTCGTCGGCGACGTCGGGCAGCTGCCACGGCCGGACGACGACCGCCAGCACCGCCAGCGCCAGCAGGAGCGCGACCACGATGACCGTGCCCATGGCCAGCGCGTCGTTGCCCAGCAGCCCGACCAGTGGCGAGACCGCGGCGCCCACCCCGAACTGCACCGCGCCGAGCAGCGCCGCGGCGGCGCCGGCCGCCTCGCCGTGGCGGGACAGCGCCAGCGCGGGGGCGTTGGGCAGCGCCAGCCCGGCGGCGAAGAGCACCGCCCAGAGCGGCAGGGCGACGCCGAGCAGCCCGCCGACGCCCGTGGCGGCCAGCACCAGCAGCACCGCGCCGGCGACCACGCCGCCGGCGGTCGCCGTCATGAGGACGGTGGCCGGTGACCAGCGGCGCAGCACGAGCGGGTTGAGCTGGGTCGCGGTGATGAGCCAGACGGCTCCCGCGCCGAAGAACAGCCCGAACGCCTGGGCGTTCAGCCCGAACTGGCGCTGGTAGACGAACGACGACCCGGCGACGTAGCTGAACAGCGAGGCCATGGTCAGCCCGGCGACGAACACCAGCCCGAGGTAGGCCCGGTCGCGGAGCAGGTCGCGGTAGGTGGCCAGGGTCCCGAGGACGCCGCTGCTGCGCCGCCGCTCCGGCGGCAGGGTCTCTCTCAGCGCGAACCAGCCGACGACGAGCAGCAGGAGCCCGTAGGCGGCGAGCAGCACGAACACCCCGCGCCACGAGGTGAACCGGAGGATCTCGCCGCCGATCGTCGGCGCGAGCACGGGAGCGGCGCCGAGGATCAGGAAGATCCGCGACAGCAGGGTCGCCGCCTTCCGCCCGGTGAACAGGTCACGGACGACGGCCAGGGCGATCACGCTGCCGGCCGCCGTCCCCACCCCCTGCAGCACGCGCAGCGCACCGAGGACGGCGATGCTCGGCGCCACGAGCACGAGCAGCGAGGCCAGCACGTGCAGCGCCGTCCCGGCCAGCAGCGGGCCGCGCCGGCCGAACCGGTCCGACAGCGGGCCGAACACGAGCTGGCCGAGGGCCAGCCCGACGAGCGTGCCGGTCAGCGTCAGCTGCACCTGCGAGGCCGTGGTGGACAGCTCCGTGGTGATCGTCGGCAGCGCCGGGAGGTACATGTCGATCGTCAGCGGGCCTATCGCGACGAACGCGCCCAGGACGAGCGCGGTGCGCGCGGTGCTCGGCGGCTCGGGCGGGCGGACGTCGACGATCGGTGGGGCGGGGCAGTCCCGTGTGGCGGTCACCAGGGTCCTTCATCGGTCACGTGTGGCGGCCCACGCTGGCCATGACTTCACAGCTGGCCAAGTCGTCCCACGGCCTGGGCATTCCGACCGCCCGGCGGGTCCACCAGGGCGTCCGGCCGCTACTGTCCGGGCCGTGCCCGGACGGCGGATGCGGGTGGTCGTCGACAACGACTTCAGCGGCGACCCCGACGGGCTGGTGCAGCTCGTCCACCACGCGCTGTCGCCGTCGGTGGACCTTCGGCTGGTCATCGGTTCGCACCTGCGCCCCGACGACCCCTTCGACCCGTCGGGGACGACGGCGGACAACGCCGCGGTGCTGGCCCGCGAGTTCCTCGCGCTGGCCGGGCGGGACGACGTCCCGGTGCAGGCCGGCTCCAACGCCGGGCTGGCCGACCGGACGACGCCGATCGCGTCACCCGCGGCGCTCGCCCTCGTCGCCGAGGCGATGCGGGACGACGTCGACACCCCGCTCTACGTCTGCGCCGGCGCGGGGCTGACCGAGGTCGCGAGCGCGTGGCTGATCGAACCCCGCATCGCCGAGCGGCTGACGCTGGTCTGGATCGGCGGCCCCGAGCACCCCGGCCTCGCGGTGCCCCCGCCGAACGCCATGCCGGTCGAGTACAACCTGCTCATCGACGTGCCGGCCGCGTCCGTCGTCTTCACCGACTCGTCGATCCCGATCTGGCAGGTGCCGCGCGACGCCTACCGGCAGGTCCTCGCCTCGTTCGCGGAACTGCGGCTGCGGATGGCGGAGCAGGGGGAGCTGGGTGCCCGGCTGTTCGCGGCGCTGGACGGCGTCCGGGCGACATCGGCGGAGCACGGCGTCGACCTGGAGGAGACCTACATCCTCGGCGACAGCCCGCTGGTGCTGCTCACCGCGCTGCAGTCGGCGTTCGAGCCGGATCCGTCGTCGAGCCGCTACGTCGTCCGCGAGACGCCGGGCATCGGCGACGACGGGCAGTACCGCCCGGCGCCCGGTGGGCGGCCGATGCGGATCTGGACCGCGCTGGACAACCGGCTGGTGCTCGAGGACCTGTACGCGAAGCTGGCGCTCAGGCGCTGAGCGGCTCGCTGCGCCGGGACAGCTTCACCCGGCGGCGCTCCCGCTCGGACAGGCCGCCCCAGATGCCGAAGCGCTCGTCGTTGTCGAGCGCGTACTCGAGGCACTGCATGCGCACCGGGCAGCCGACGCAGACCCGCTTGGCCTCGCGGGTGGAGCCGCCCTTCTCCGGGAAGAACGCCTCGGGGTCGGTCTCGGCGCACAGCGCCTCCTGCCGCCACGACTCGTCGCCGGGGGCGTACTCGCTCTGGACGACCGGCGCCGGGGCGACCGGCTCGTAGCCGTAGGGCGCGTACGCGTCGTCGACGTAGGCCTCCGTCGCGTAGGGAGCGGTGGGGTACGGGGCGGCGTACGGGTCGGCGTAGTAGACCGGCGCGTAGTCCTCCACGGCGTAGAGGTCCGGCGCCAGGCTCAGGTGGGGGCGGGGGTACGACGACACGGAGGCTCCTCAGGTTCGGGGAAGAAGCAGACCGGCGTGACGGACCGGTACGCCCTGATTTCTGTCCGTGACGCTACGCAGTGCGCGGCGAGCGTCGCACTGGCAGAACCTGGAGGACCGCGGCGGATCGGATTGGCGGGATCTGCCCGGCACACCGGTCGGACCCGGCGCGCCGGTATCTGCGGGCGCCCGGCATCCCTCTCACCGGTATGACCCGAACCACCTCGACCACGAAGCACACCGCGGCGCGCGAGGCGCGGACCCGCCCCGCGATCCCGGCGCCCCGGCGCAGCCCGGAACAGGGGCCGGCGCAGCCTCGCGAGCCGGAGCCCCCGGCCGACCTGCCGCCCTACCCCCTGGTCCGCTACGCGCTGGAGCACGCGACCGCGCTGCGGCCCCGCCGGGACTGACCGTCAGGCCTCCGCGTCGAAGTCGGCGGCCACCCGCCGGTGCGCCGCCCAGATCTCCTCCGGCAGGTCGGCGAACTGCGCGAGGTGCTCCTCGCGGTAGCCCATCTCCTGCCGCCAGCGGGCGGTGTCGACGCCGAGGAGCCGGTCGAGGTCGCCGGGCGGCAGCTCCATCCCGGAGAGGTCCAGCTCCTCGACGGTGGGCACGATGCCGGCCGGCGTCCGTCGACCGGTGACCTCGCCGTCGCGCAACCGCATCAGCCACAGCAGCGGGCGCAGGTTGTCCCGGTAGCCCGGCCACAGGAAGTGCCCGTCGTCCGGGTCCCGCTGGAACCAGTTGACGTGGGCGAAGATCGGCTGCTCGGTGGCCGCGCCGACGACCTTCAGCCAGTGCGCGGCGTACGCGCCCTCCGGGTAGGACATGAACGGCCGCATCGACATGGGGTCGTAGCGGAGCACGCCCTCGGTGCCCTCCGCGGCGAACGTCGCTTCGGCGCCCAGGGTGAGCCCGTCGTACACGCCCTCGGCCAGGTCGGGGATGGCGCGGACGAGCGGCTCGCGGTCGCGGGTGCGCCCGCCGAAGATGATCGCGTCGACCGGGACGCCCTTGGCGGTGTCGAAGTCCGGCGCGATGTTGGGCACGTTGGCCAGCGTCGTGGTGAAGCGGCTGTTCGGGTGCGCCCACGGATCGTTCTTCTCCTCCGGCGCCCGCTCGGAGACCAGCCGGCCCTTCCAGTCCCGCCAGCCGGTGACGTCCGCCGGCGGCTCCGGCGTCTTCCCCTCCCACCAGACCTCGGCGGTGTCGGCGTTGTAGGCGACGTTGGTGAAGATCGTGCCGGTCCCGGGCGCGATCGCGTCCACCGCGGTCGGGTTGGTGACCTCGTTGGTGTCCTTGGCGACGCCGAACACCCCGAACTCCGGGTTGATCGCGTAGATCCGGCCGTCCTCGGGGTCGACCCGCAGCCAGGCGATGTCGTCGCCGTAGAAGTCGACCCGGTAGCGGTCGCCGAGGGCGTCGGGGGCCAGGGTCATCGCGAGGTTGGTCTTGCCCGACGCGCTCGGCATGCCGCCGCAGACGTGGTACTTCCGGCCGGTCTGCTTGTCGGTGATCCCGAGCAGCATGAACTGCTCGGCGAGGAACTCACCCGACGCCCAGCCGTCGTAGCTGGCCTGGCGCAGGCCGTGGGCGATCTTGCCGAGCAGCGCGTTGCCGCCGTAGGACGAGCCGAAGTGCAGGATCGTCCGCTCGTCGGCGATGGTGACGAAGCAGCGCTGGTCGTCCGGCGTCCCCTGACCGAGGCGGTCCAGGTCGCCGGTGACGTGCACGCCGCGGACGAAGAACGACGGGTCGGCGAGGTCGTTCACGAACTCCACCCCGACCCTGGCCATGCGGATCATGTGCAGCACGACGGTGCGGGTGTCGGTGAGCTCGACGCCGACCGCGTACGGCGCCAGCGGCGAGCCGGGCGGGGCCATCAGGTAGGGGACGACGTACATCGTCTTGCCGGCCGAGGCGCCCCGCATGCGCTCCTCGAGCAGCGGCCGCATCTCCGAGGCAGGGCGCCAGTTGTTGTAGACACCCAAGTCCCCGGGGTTGCTCGTCGCGACGACGGTGCGCTCCTCGGAGCGGGCGGTGTCCTTGGGATGGCTGCGGGAGTAGTACCGCCCGTCGCCGGCCGGCTGGATCTCGCCGGCGTCCAGCGCCTCGCGCAGGAGCCGTGCGTCGTCCGAGGCGTGGACGACCTCGACCCGCTCGGCGCCCGTGTGGGCGAACCAGTGCTGCACGTAGTCCCGGACGTGCTGGTTGCGGAGTCCCGCGGCATCCAGCACCGCATCGATGTCGGCCACGGCCACACCTTTGCCGGGAACGAAGTGTTGCGCCACCTCGGGGGTACCCGATGGGGTGTTCAGCGGTGGCGAATCCTCCGGACGGCCGGTGCGACGGCGCGGGCGGCGCGGCTGAGCAGGATCGCCGCGACCGGCAGCACGACGAGCAGCCAGCCGTGGTCGTCGACCAGGTTGGCGCAGACGCACAGGACGGCGCCGACGATGACGACCGTCCCGATGGTGACCAGCCGCTCGCGCCGGTCCGGCCCCGACCGGCCGCGCAGCAGCCGCCGGGACAGCAGGAGCGGCACCGCGATCATGGCGATGCCGACGGCGTAGGCCAGGAGCACGACGGTGCCCTTGAGCAGCAGGAGCAGCAGCCAGCCGACGACGGCGACGCCGGCGGCCACCAGGCAGGTGGCGAGCAGCGACGGCGCCAGCGCGCGCCGGCGCCGCGGCTGGACGACGGGTGTCCGCGCAGGGCCCATGGCGCTGCATTGTGCGCGCGTTCCCTGTGCGCGGAAGACCCTCCTGACTCAAGCTCATGGCTTATGCTTGCCAGACAATAAGCTATGCACTTAACATGGCCGCATGGCGGAGCAGGGTGGGTGGTGCGTGACCCTCCTCGGGGACGTCGTCGCCTCCAAGGAGCACGCCGACCGCGCGACCCTGCAGCGCAGCGTCCTGGACGCGCTGGCGTTCGTCAACGAGCAGGTCGCCGGTCTGCAGCCGCTCGAGGTGACCATCGGCGACGAGTTCCAGGGCGCCTACCGGTCGGTCGCCGACGCGGTCCGGGCGTCGCTGCTGATCCGCCTCGCGCTCCTGCCCGACGTCGACACCCGGTTCGGGATCGGCAGCGGGACGGTGACCGTGTTCGACGCCCAGCGCTCGCCGATCTCCCAGGACGGACCCGCCTGGTGGGCCGCCCGCGAGGCGATCGAGCGGGTGCACGCGCAGCAGCGGCGCAGCGGGCACGAGCGCGCGGCGCGGACCTGGTACGTCGCCCGGGACGAGGCGCCGGCCGAGCACGTCGAGGCCTTCGTCAACGCCCACCTGCTCTGCCGGGACGTGCTCGTCCCGCGCGAGGACGCCCGGGTGATCGCCCTGCAGCGCGGGTGGCTGACCGGGCGCACCCAGGCCGAGCTGGCCGCCGAGCTGGGGGTCTCGCAGTCCGCGGTGTCGCAACGCCTCGCGCGGACCGGGGCCTTCGCATTGCGCGATGCCCAGGACGTCCTGGACGGCGTCGGCGCGTGACCTGGCTGGGACTCGTCCTCGGCGGCATCGGTCTGGCCGACCTGGTCCGCTGGAACAGCGAGCGGTTCGACCGCCGCTCCGTCCTCGGCTGCGTGCTGGCCGGGCTGCTCGCGGCCGTGGTCCTGGTCCTGGGCGGCGTCGGACCCGGGACGACGGCCGGCACGGCGGTCGTCGTCGCGGGGGTGTCCGCGGCGTGGGTGGGGACGTCCGGGTGGTCGCTGCGCGAGGGCCGGGCGACGTGGCTGCCGCTCGCCGTGGCGACCGCCGTCGTCGTCGGGGCCGTCGTCCTGAGCCCGTGGTCCCCGCACGTCGGGGGCCGGCTCGAGCGGTGGTACGCGCAGGTCCCGCTCGCCGTCCTGTCGGGCGTGGACCTCGAGCGGCTCCTGGTGATCGCGGGGTGCGCGCTGCTGCTCACCAGCACGGGCAACGTGCTGGTGCGCGTCGTCCTCACCGCGGCGGGCAGCCAGGTGACCCGCAACGAGCAGCAGATCAAGGGCGGCCGGGTGCTCGGCCCGATGGAGCGGCTGCTCGTCTTCGGGCTGGGCCTGGCCGGGGACCTGGGCGCGGCCGCGGTCATCGTCGCGGCGAAGGGCCTGCTGCGGTTCCCCGAACTGCAGTCCTACCGCGGCGAGCTCGAGAGCAGCGCGCGGCCGGGCCTGTCCGGCCAGCGCATCGACGTGCTCACCGAGTACTTCCTGATCGGCTCGCTGACGAGCTGGAGCCTGGCGCTGGCCTGCCTGCTCCTGACATGAGCCCACGGCTTCCATCGCCCGCACATAAGCCGCCGACCGGCTCTCTGGCGGGCAGGAGGAGGACCAGGGCGAGCACCAGCAGGACGTAGGCGTTCTCGCCGAGCGCGGTCCCGGGGCTCGTGGGCGCGCGGACGAAGAACCAGATCAGCGAGCAGCCGAACGCCGCGGCGACGACGAACGCGGCGGCAGCCGCGGCGGCCCGGCGCGCCAGGGGCTGTCGTCGTCCCCACGACCCGACCACCGGCGTCCCAGCGGCGACGTCGACCAGCACCACGACCGCGGGCACGACCCAGTACAGGTGGTGCACCCACGAGACCGGGCTGATCAGGCAGGCGGTCGACCCCGTGACCGTGGCGCCGGCCAGGTCGTCGCCGCGCCGGTGCAGGAGCGCGGCCCTGGTCATCCCGACGACCAGCACCGCGGCGGCCAGGCCCAGCCACACCGCGTGGCTGGGCGCGCCGGGCACGGCGAGGCGGGCGAGCAGCCCCAGCAGGGACTGGTCGTTCGGATCGGTGGGCGGCCCGACCCGGCCGGTCTGCCACAGCTCCCGGGTCCAGTACCGCGCTGAGGGGTCCACCGCGAGGCCGACCAGCACGGTCAGGGCGAACGTGCCGGTCGCGACCGCGGCGGCCCGCCGGCGGCGGGTGACCACGAGGTACAGGACGAACAGCCCCGGCGTCACCTTGATCGCGGTCGCCAGGCCGATCCCCACGCCGGCCCAGGGCCGTCCCCGGCGCAGCGCGACGACGTCGGCGAGCACGAGCGCAGCGACGACCAGGTCGATCTGCCCCCAGCCGAGCGTCTCCCGGACCGGCTCCAGGGCGAGCGCGAGCGGGACCGCTACCCCGAGCGCGACCCACCGGGGCCACCCGTGCCGGACGGCGACCGGCGCCACCAGCCACCACGTGGTCAGGACGACGAGCCCGGCCGATACCGCGGTCACGAGGACGGTCGCGGTGGTCTCGGTCCCCAGCGCGACCGGCAGCAGCACCAGGACGGCGAACGGCGGGTAGGTGAAGCCCTTCTGCGTGTGCGGCCGGACGAAGTCGTACACCGGGTGGCCGTCGAGCCACCACCGCACCGCCCCGCGGTAGACCCGCAGGTCGAAGGTGTGGTGCCAGACCGGCCGCGGCGAGACGCGGAACACCAGCAGCCACGCGACCGCCACCGCGGTCGCCACCAGGAGGCCGTGCACCGCGCGCCGCGCGCCGGTACCCACGCCGGACAGCGTGCGCGGCGAGGCTGAGGACGGGCTGAGAACCGCCGTCCGCGGCCGCCCCAGTTTCCCGTCCCCTCACCTTCGCCTGGCCGGGGGAGAACCAGGACGTCGGCAGCATCAGCGGCATGACGGGCACCTGGGTGGTGACGGGCGGCGCCGGCTACATCGGCGGCCACGTGGTGACGGCGCTGCGCCGCGAGGGGATCGGGGTCGTGGTGCTCGACGACCTGTCCACCGGGCGCGCGGAGCGGCTGCCGCTCGACGTCCCCCTCGTCCTCGGCCGGGTGGGGGACCCCCAGGCGCTGCGGTCGGTGCTGGCCGGTGCGACGGGCGTGGTCCACCTGGCCGCGCTCACGTCGGCGCCGGAGTCGGTCCGCGATCCGCTGGCCTACTACGCGGCGAACGTCACCGACACCGCGATGCTGCTGTCGGCCATGGCCGAGGCCGGGGTGCCGCGCATCGTGACGAGTTCGTCGGCCGCCGTCTACGGCTGCGCCCCGGCCGGCGCGCTGACCGAGCAGGACCAGCCGCGTCCGCAGAACCCCTACGGGACGACGAAGTGGATCGCCGAGCGGCTGCTGGCCGAGGTGGGCGCCGCCAGCGGGACGGCGAGCGTCGCCCTGCGCTTCTTCAACGTGGTCGGCGCGGCGACACCGGCACTGGCCGACACCCGCACCTCGGCCGTGCTGCCGCGGCTGCTCGACGCCGCCCAGGGCGGGACGGTGACCGTCCACGGTCTGACCCACCCGACGCCCGACGGCAGCGCGGTGCGCGACTTCGTGCACGTCCGCGACGTGGCCGAGGCGCACGTGGCCGCCGTCCGCCGGCTCACCTGCGGCGGGTCCGGCTCGGCCGTCTACAACGTCGGCACCGGGTGGGGCTGCTCGGTGCTGGAGCTGATCGACGTCGTCGAACGGGTGACCGGGCAGCCGGTGCGCTGGATCCCGGGGAACGTGCGACCCGGGGATCCCGCGCGGTCGGTCGCCGACCCCTCGCTCATCGCCCGGGAGCTGGGTTGGCGGGCCCGCTTCGACCTGGCCGAGGCGGTGCGCTCGGCCTGGGCGGCCCGGGTCCCGGCCGCTCCCGCCGCGCTCACGCGCAGGTCCCTGCTGCCGGCAGCAGCAGGCTGAACACCGGCGGCCGGGCGCTGGAGAGCACCAGCCGGCCGCCCTCGGCCTCGGCCAGCGCCCGTGCCAGCGCCAGGCCGATGCCGTGGCTCGACGCGCCGTCCTGCCGCGACCGGAACACCGCGGCCGGGTCCGGCGGCCCGTCGCCCTCGTCGCTCACGTCGATGGCGACCGTCGCCCCCGCGTCGCGCACCACCAGACCGACCGTGCCCTTGCCGTGCACGACCGCGTTGTCCACCAGCACGTCGACCACCTGCCGGACCGCGCCGGCCGAGGCCCGCGAGACCGGCAGGTACGGCGCGGTGCTCACCTGCAGCCGCCGGCCGTGGCCGGCCAGCACCCCGCTCCACGCCGAGGTCCAGTCCTCGACGAGGGCCTCCAGCGGCAGCTCGGCGTGGTCGCCCGGCGTGTGCCGGGCCAGGGACAGCAGGTCGCCGATGGTCCGCTCGAGCCGGTCGGCCGACTCGAGCGCGGATCCGACAGCGGCCTGCTGCACGGGGGGCGGGGCGTCCAGCGCGGTCTCGAGCGTCAGCCGGAGCCCGGTGAGCGGGGTGCGCAGCTGGTGGGAGGCGTGGGAGGAGAAGGCACGCTCGCGCGAGACGAGGTCGCCCAGCCGGCCCGCGGTCACGTCGAGGGCGGACCCGGCGGCGTCGATCTCCGGGATCCCGCTGGGCGCCGTCCGCACGCTGAAGTCGCCCTCGCCCAACCGTTGCGCGGCGCCGGCCAGCGACTCCAGCGGCGCCGACAGCCGGCGGGCCTGCCGGCGGGCGAGCAGCCAGGTCGCGAGGATCGCCACCGCGCCGAGCGCCACCATCACCGCCCACGCGCCGGCGATCTGCGACCACACGCCGCGATAGGGGGTGGTCGCCCGCACGACGCCGGTCACCGTCGTCCCGTCGGTCACGGGGACGGCGACGGCGAGCCCACCGGGCGCGTCCGGGTCGGTGACGACGCGACCGCCGAGCGCGTCCCGCACCGTGGGGTCGGCCTGCGCCGGACCGTCGCCGACCACCCGCGCGCCGTCCACGGAGTACAGCGCCAGGGAGACGTCCGGGTCGGAGCTGGGCAGCGTGGTCACCGGTTCGTCCCGGGCCAGGTGGGACGCGACCGCGATGGCCGCGACGTCGGCGACGTGCTCGGCCTGGGCGGTCTCGTCCCCGAGGAAGGAGGCGGCGACGGCGTAGCCCAGCGGGACGCCGAACAGCGTGATGGCCAGCACCGCGGCGAGCACCGCCACGGTGACGATGCGCCGGCGCACCTAGGTGCCGCCGTCCGGCCGCTCCATGCGGTAGCCGTGCCCGCGCAGCGTCGTGATCGGCGGCGGCGCGTCCGGCCCGGCCACGGCGGCGAGCTTGCGGCGCAGCGCCGCGACGTGCACGTCGAGGGTCTTCGTCGAGCCGTACCAGTGGGCGTCCCAGACGTCGGCCATGAGGGCCTCGCGGCTCACCGCGTTGCCGGCGTCGGTGGCCAGCCGGGCGAGCAGCTCGAACTCCTTGGTGCGCAGCGGCACCTCGACGTCGTCCACCGTGACCCGCCGCGCGGCGACGTCGACGACCAGGCGGCCGACGGTCAGGTGCTCCTGGCTGGGCGGGACGACGGCCTGGCGGCGCAGGTGAGCCCGGATGCGGGCGAGCAGCTCGCCGAACCGGAAGGGCTTGGTCAGGTAGTCGTCGGCGCCCGCCTCGAGGCCGACGACGACGTCCATCTCGTCGGTGCGCGCGGTGAGCACGACGAGCACCATGCCGGGGGAGCAGGCGCGCAGCCGTCGGCAGACCTCGACGCCGTCCAGGTCGGGCAGGCCGAGGTCGAGCAGGGCCATGTCGAACGTCCGCCCGGCCGCGGCGTCGAGCCCCTTGCGGCCGCTGCGCTGCCACGACACCGCGTGCCCGTGCGCGCGCAGCCCGCTGGTCAGGGCGGCGCCGATCGTCTCGTCGTCCTCGACGACCAGGAGATCGGCCATGGTCCCGGACGGTAGGGAGCGCGCCTGTGCAGAACCTGTCCGTTGCCTGCCAGTTGCGCGTTTGCCGTCCGCTTCCCTTCGGCGAACCGCCTCGTGGCCGTCCCTGGCGAGGCTGGACCCGTGCGAACACCAGGGACGACATCGCGGGTGCTGATCGTCAGCGGCAGCGTCGGGGCCGGTCACGACGGCGCCGCGCGCGAGCTCGCGGCCCGGCTGCGGCGCGCGGGGGTCGAGGTGGCCGTCCGGGACTACCTCGACGCGGTGCCCCGGGCGGCGGCCCTGGTGCTGCGTGAGGGCTACCTCGCCACGGTCGAGCGGGTTCCGGGGTTCTTCGAGGTCTTCTTCCGGGGGCTGGAGCGGCAGGGCCTGCTGTGGTGGGCCGAGCAGCGGGTCTGCGCGCTCGCTGCCGGGACGCTGGCCGCCTGGGCCGCCGAGTTCCGGGCGGACGCCGTCGTCGCCACCTACCCGCCGGCCGCGCAGACCGTCGGGATGCTGCGCGCGGACGGGCGGCTCGCCGTCCCGGCGGTGATCTACCTGACCGACCCCGCGGCGCACGTGAGCTGGGTGCACCCGGCCGTCGACCTGCACCTGACGGTCACCGAGGCGACCGCGGAGCACGGCGCGGCCGCGTACGGGGTGCGGCTGGAGGTCGGCGGCCCGCTCGTGCAGGCGCGGTTCGGGCAGCGCCCGCCCACCACCGAGCTCGCCGCGCTGCGCGCCGAGCTCGGGGACCGCCGTCCGCTCGCCCTGCTGGTCGGGGGCTCGCTCGGCATCGGGGACGTCCGGACGACGGTGCACGACGTCACCGCCGCCGGCTTGACCGCGGTGGTCCTCTGCGGCCGCAACGAGACCCTGCGGCGGCGGCTGAGCGGGCCCGGGGTCGTCGCGCTCGGCTGGCGGGACGACGTGCACCGGCTGATGCACGCGACCGACGTGCTCGTGCAGAACGCCGGCGGGCTGTCGTTCACCGAGTCGCTCGTGGCCGGCCTCCCGGCGGTGACCTACCGGCCCATCCCCGGGCACGGTCGCGCCAACGCCCGGGTGCTGGACGAGGCCGGGCTCGCCCCGTGGGCGCACGACCGGGCGGAGCTGGCCCACCACCTGCACGCCCAGCTCGCGCGCGGTCGCACGCCCGCCCCCACGCCCGACCCGGCCGACAAGCTCCTCGCCCTGCTCGACCGCACTCGGGGGGAGGTGGCGGCGTGAGGCACCCGGTCGCGACCCTCGCCGTGCCGCTCACCGGCGCCGCGCTGGCGCACGCGCTGCCGGCGGTGACCGCGCGCAACACGCCCCGACGGCTCACCCCCCACCTGGCGGGGGAGGGGCGGCCCGGCGGGGTGGCGCTGACCTTCGACGACGGCCCGGACCCGCTCGGGACGCCCGCGGTGCTCGAGACGCTGGCCGGACTGGGCTGGCGGGCCACCTTCTTCATGCTCGGCAGCCAGGTGCGGCAGCACCCCGCGATCGCCCGCCAGGTCGTCGACGCCGGCCACGAGGTCGCCGTGCACGGGACGGTCCACCGCAACCACCTCACCCGCACGCCGCTGGCGGTCCGCCGCGACATCCGGCTGGCCGTCGAGCAGATCACCGGGACGACCGGCGTGCGACCGCGCTGGTTCCGGCCGCCCTACGGCATCTTCAGCGGCGGAACGCACTGGGCCGCCCGCGACCTCGGGCTGGTGCCCGTGCTCTGGACGGCGTGGGGCAAGGACTGGCGGGCCGGGCCCCCGGTCCAGATCGTGGCCGAGGTGATGCACACCCTCCGCGACGGAGGCACGGTGCTCCTCCACGACTCCGACTGCACCAGCCGGCCCGGCTCCTGGAGGTCCACCGTCGCCGCGCTCCCGCTGCTGGCCGCGCGGGTGCGCGCCCAGGGGCTCGAGGTCCGCCCGCTCGCCGACCACCTGGCGGCACCGTGCTGACCGCCGTCCTCCTCGCGCTCGCCGCGGCCTGCGCCTTCGCCGTCTCGACCGTCGTCCAGCACCGGACGGCGACCGACACCGCCGCGGCCGGCGGCCGGTGGCTGGTGCGGCTGGTCCGCCGGCCGGCCTGGCTGGCCGGGGAGGCGGCCGGCGTCGTCGGGGTGCTGCTGCACGTCGGCGCGCTGCGCAGCGGCCCGGTCGTGCTCGTGCAGCCGCTGCTCGCCGGCGGCCTGGTCCTCTCCCTGGCGCTCGGCGCCTGGCTCGACCGGGGGCGCCCGGGCCGGCCGGGGCTGGGCCCGTGGCTCGGCGCCGTCGCCGTGGCGGTCGGGCTGACCACGTTCCTGCTGACGGCGCGACCGACCGCGGGCACCGCGACCGCGCCCCAGCTCGGCCTGGCAGGGGTCACCGTCGCCGCCCTCGCCCTCGGCGGACTGGCGGCGCTGTGGGCGCGCCGGCCCACCCGGCGGCACCGCCCGCTCGTCCTCGGCGCCGCCGCGGGCACGAGCTTCGCCGTCACCGGGCTGCTGCTCAAGCAGGTGGTCGGGCTCCCTCTGCTGTCGTGGGCCGCGGCGGGGACGGCGGTCGAGCTGGCCGCCCTGGCGGTCGTCGGGACCGCGCTCGCCCAGGCCGCGTTCGCGGCCGGGCCGCTCGTCCAGTCACTGCCGGTGCTCTCCGTGCTGGAACCGGGCGTGGCCGTCCTCCTGGCGGGACCGCTGTTCGGGGAGGCGCTGCTGGCGGGGACCGCCGCGCGGCTGGGCCAGCTCGCCGGCGCGCTGCTGCTCGGTGCGGGGCTGGTGGTCGTGGCGCGCGGGAGCGCGCCCGGCCCGCCCGCGCCGTCGTGGTCGGAGGCGCCGGTGGCGGTGGCCGCGTGAACGCGGTGATCGTCGCGGTGGCCCAGTACCTGCTGTTCGTCCTGGCGCTGGTGGCGGGCCTGACCTGGCTGGCCCTCGACCGCGCCGGCAAGGTGCGGCTCGCCGCCGAAGCCGTGGTCGGCCTGGCGCTGCTGGGGCTCGGCATCTGGCTGGCCGGCTCGCTGCACGCCGATCCCCGCCCGTTCGTGCAGAACCCGTCGCTGCACCCGCTGTTTCCGCACCCGCGCGACAACGGGTTCCCCTCCGACCACGCGGCCGCCGCCGGGCTGCTGACCGCGCTGGTGCTGCGGTACCGCCGCGGGGTCGGCGTGCTGGTCGGGGTCGGTGCGGTGCTGGTGGCGGCCGCCCGGGTGGCCGCGCACGTCCACCACCTGCAGGACGTCGTCGCCGGCCTGCTGATCGGTCTCGCGGCGGGGGGCCTGGCGATCCTGCTCACGACGGTCGTGGTGGCCCGGCTGACCGGGTCGGTCGGCACCCCGGCGCCGTGACCGCCGCGGTCCGCGACCGGCTGCTCACCGCGGCGCTGCTGGCCGGCGCCGCGGTGCTGTACGTCGTCGGCCTGGCCCGCAGCGGCTGGGGCAACGCCTTCTACGCCGCCGCGGCGCAGGCCGGGGCGCAGAGCTGGAAGGCGTTCTTCTTCGGCGCGTCGGACGCGCCCGGGACGATCACCGTCGACAAGCCCCCGGCCTCGATCTGGCTGATGAGCCTGTCGGTGCGGGTGTTCGGGCTCTCCAGCTGGTCGCTGCTGCTCCCCGAGGCGCTCCTGGGAGTGGCCGCCGTCGCGCTGCTCGTCGCCACGGTCCGCCGGGTCGCGGGGCCGTGGGCCGGTCTGCTGGCCGGCCTGCTGCTCGCGCTCACCCCGGTGCTGACGCTGATGGCGCGCGTCGACGACCCCGACGCGCTGCTCACCCTGCTGCTGGTCGCCGCCGCGTGGGCCACCACCCGCGCGCTGGAGGACGGGCGGTTGCGCTGGGCGCTGCTGACCGGTGCCCTGCTGGGGTTCGCCTTCCTCACCAAGTCGCTGGCCGCCTTCCTCGTGCTGCCGGGGCTCGCCGGGGCCTTCCTGCTCGCCGCCCCGGGCCTCCTGCGACGGCGGGTCGCGCACCTGCTGGCCGCCGGGGGAGTCCTCGTCGTCACGGCCGGCTGGTGGCTGCTCGCCGTCGAGCTGACACCGGCCTCGGCCCGGCCCTGGGTCGGGGGCAGCCCGCTGAACAGCCCGCTGGACCTCGCCTTCGGCTACAACGGCCTGGGCCGGATCACCGGCAACGAGAGCGGCGCCGGGGTGCACGTGAACGGGCCCCGCTCGGCCTGGCGGCTGCTGGGCTCGGCGGCCGACCAGTTCGGCTGGCTGCTGCCCGCGGCGGTCGTCGGCCTGGCCGCCGGCCTGGTGCTGCGCCATCGCCGGCCGCGCACCGATCCGCTGCGGGCGGCCTTCGTGCTGTGGGGCGGCTGGGCGCTGCCGACCGCGCTCGTGTTCAGCGTCATGCAGGGCGTCTGGCACCCGTACTACACCGTGGAGCTGGCCCCGGCGGTGGCCGCGCTGGCCGCCCTCGGCGCGACGGTGCTCTGGCGCCGGCGCACGACCGGGGCGGTCGCCGTCCTCGCGGCGGGCTCGCTCCTGACCACCGCCTGGGCGGTGTCGCTGGTCGACCGGAGCCGGGAGGCCACCGGCCCGGTGGCCGCGCTCGTGGTGTTCTGCGGGCTGGTCGGGGTGCTCCTGCTGGGCGCCGGCGGCACGATGGACCGGTCCGTCGCCCGCATGGGCGCGACCTTGCTCCTCGTCGGGGCCCTGCTCGGCCCGGCGGCCTGGTCGGTGGCGACGGCCGAGGTGCCGCACACCGGCAGCGACGTGCGCGCCGGCCCCGGGAGCGGGACGCCGTCGCTGGCGGACACGCCCCCGGCGCTGGTTCGGGTGCTCGGGCAGGACACCGACGACTGGACCTGGACGGCGGCCACGGTCGGCCGCCGCGCCGCGGACCTCCAACTGGCGGTGGGGGCACCCGTGATGCCGATCGGCGGCTTCTTCGGCCGCGACCCGGCCCCCAGCCTGCCCCAGTTCGAGGCACAGGTGCGGCGGCACCACGTCCACTGGTACGTCCCGGGGCTGCACGGCACCGGGTCGGCGGTGCGGATCGATCGATGGGTGCGCCGGCACGCCCCGCCGGTCCACGTGGGGGGCCTCACGATCTACGACCTGGCCGGGCTGGCCTCGGGCCGGTTCGAGGACACCACCTGACACCGATGAGTCGGCCGTCGTCCGGGCGTCCTCCTCTGCATGGGACGGCGACTGGACGACGCAGGCCTCGAGCGGTTCGGCGCCGTGTCCGCCGCGCACGTGGGCGAGACCGCGGTACCCGGGCTGGTCGCCCTGGTGGCCTGCGGCGACGAGGTGCACGTGGAGGCGCTCGGGACGCTGACGATCGGCGGGCCCCCGGTCGAGAGGGGGTCGCTGTTCCGCATCGCGTCGACGACGAAGACGATCACGGCGGCCGCCACCCTGGCGCTGGTCGGCGAGGGACTGGTCGAGCTCGACGAACCGGTCGAGCGGCTGCTCCCCGAGCTCGCGCAGCCCCGCGTGCTGCGCCGGATGGACGGCCCGCTCGACGACACGGTGCCCGCGACCTCCCCGGTCACCGCGCGCGGGCTGCTGGCGTTCACGTTCGGCTTCGGGATGGCCGTCGAGATCCTCACGACGCCCGGTCCCTGGCCGGTCGTCGCGGCGGCCGCCGAGGCCGGGCTGGCCACGATCGGCCCGCCGCAGCCGGACGACTTCGTCGACCCCGAGACGTGGATCGCCCGGTTCGGCGAGCTGCCGCTGATGGCGCAGCCGGGGGAGCGGTGGCTGTACAACACCGGGTGCCACGTGCTGGGCGTGCTGTGCGCCCGGGCCGCGGGGCTGCCCTTCGAGGAGGTGCTGCGGACCCGGGTGCTCGACCCGCTCGGCATGCGCGACACGACCTTCTCCAACGGGGACCTCGCCCGGCTGGCGACGGCCTACCAGCCCACCCCGGACGGCCTCGTTGTCTGGGATCCGCCGGCGGGGCAGTGGAGCCGCCCGCCGGCCTTCCCCGACGGCGCTGCGGGACTGCTCTCGACGGCCGACGACCTGCTGGCGTTCGCCCGCATGCTGCTGCGCGGCGGCGACCCGGTGCTCACCGCGGACCAGGTGCGGGAGCTGGGCCTCGACCACCTGAGCGCCGAGCAGCGCGCCGCGGGGTCGGCGTTCCTCGGCGGGCGCGGTTGGGGACTCGGGACGTCGGTGGTGCGGGAGGGGCCCTGGGCGGGGGCGATCGGCTGGGACGGCGGCCTCGGGACGTCGTTCCTCGTGCACCCGGAGCGGGACCTCGCCGTGATCGTGCTGACGCAGCGGCTGTTCGACACCCCGCAGGCGCCCGCGGTGCACACCGACCTGCAGGCCGCCGCGCTCGCGGCCGTCCGGTGAACGGCTCCCGGTGGTGTCGGCTGGGGCGAGGACACCTCGGGATGGCACAATCCACCTGTCGGCGGTGCCGCAGCCCACGGCGTTTGGGAATCTCGGGCTGTCGCACGCGTTGACACTCCCGAAGCACCGGCCGAGAGAGCCCCGCCTGCCGTGGCGATGCCGCCACCGGCGGCCCGGCGTTCCGGGGGACAGGCCTGCCGAGGCCAGCGGCGTCGATCGTCGAACGATCTCCCCCGCCGACCCGGGAGTCCGTGCGGCATGCGGCCGCACGGTGCGTGCCGGCAGTGCAGAGGAGGAAGACTTGGCTCGACCGGGCCAGCGCCCGAGGGGCGCGCGCCGTTCCGCTCCGCGGAACCAGCGACGCGTCCAGCAGGGTGACGTCGTCGCGGTGCTCGCGCGCACCGTCCGCGAGGTCGAGGCGGCCGTGCAGCGCGGCCGCGTCACGCCGTCGGTGCGCGCGAAGTTCCAGGCCGTCGCCCTGATGCTGCGCGAGGAGCGCGCCCGCGTCCGGGCCGACGCCACCGTGGGCGACGCCCGGCGCAGCGAGCAGCTCAAGCGCCTGGACGGGGTCGCCCAGATCCTGGCGACCACCGCCGTCCGGGACTCGGGGCTGCTCGCCCTGCTCGCCGAGGACACCGTCGTCTCTCCCGAGGCGCGTGAGCTCACCCGGGAGCTGCTGCGGTCCGCGGGCGTCGAGCCCGCCCCGGAGGAGGTCCCGCCGCCGGAGATCCCCGCCCCGTTCGCGCCGCCCGAGCGCCGCGCCGTCCCGCAGTCGGTGATCTCGCGGCAGCTGGCCAACCCGTTCCTGGCCCCTGACTTCTCCGCCGCCCCGGTCCGGCCCTCCCGGCCGCGCCGCCTGGCCGGCTGGGAGCTGCTCAACCCGCTGCTCAGCTCGTTCGAGCGGGCCGGCGACGGCGCCCCGGCGTGCATGGCGCTGCCCGCGCCGACGTCGCTGCGGGCACCCGGGGACCTGCAGCTGATGCCGCACCAGGGCGCGCTGGTCGCCGCGGCCGCCGCCGGCCACCGGACGTTCCTGCTCGCCGACGAGCCGGGTCTGGGCAAGACCGCTCAGGCGCTGCTGGCCGCGGAGGCGGCGAACGCGTTCCCGCTGCTCGTCGTCGTCCCGAACGTCGTCAAGACCAACTGGGCGCGCGAGGCCGGCCGCTGGACGCCGCACCGCCCGGCCACCGTCGTCCAGGGCGACGGGAACGCCGTCGACGGCTTCGCCGACATCGTGATCGTGAACTACGAGGTGCTCGACCGGCACGTGGGCTGGCTCGGGACCTTCGGCTTCCGCGGCATGGTCGTCGACGAGGCGCACTACATCAAGAACAAGACCTCGCAGCGCTCGCAGCACGTCCTTCAGCTGTCCGAGCGCATCCGGGCCCGGACGCCGCGGCCCCTGCTCATGGCGCTGACCGGCACGCCGTTGATCAACGACATCGACGACTTCCGCGCGATCTGGCAGTTCCTCGGCTGGATCGACGAGAGCCAGCCGCTCGGCGAGCTCATGGACGCGCTCGAGGACACCGGCCTGACGCCGGCCGACCCGGGCTTCTACCCGGCGGCCCGGCAGTGCGTGATCGACCGCGGGATCGTCCGCCGGCGCAAGGTCGACGTCGCCGCCGACATCCCCGCCCGCCGCATCGCCGACCTCCCCGTCGAGCTGGACGGGCCGGCCGGCCGGTCGATCCGGGCCGCCGAGCGCGATCTGGTGGCGCGGATGGTGTCCCGGTACGAGCGGGCGCTGGCCGGCCGGGCGGACGGCGACGCGGTCGAGGGCATCGACCCGGAGCTCGTGCGCCGGGTCGCCCGCGCGGAGCTCAAGGACGCGACCACGACCACCGGCGAGAACGTCTTCAGCATGATGCGGCGCATCGGCCGCGCGAAGGCCGGCCTGGCCGCGGACTACACCGCGCAGCTGGCCCGCAGCGCCGGCAAGGTCGTCTTCTTCGCCAAGCACGTCGACGTCATGGACGCCGCCGAGGACGCCTTCGCGCAGGCCGGGATCCGGTTCTCCTCGATCCGCGGTGACCAGACGCCGTCGGTGCGCCAGAAGAACATCGACGCCTTCGTGACCGACCCCGAGGTCGCCATCGCGGTCTGCTCCCTGACCGCGGCCGGCGTGGGGATCAACCTGCAGGTCGCCTCGAACATCGTGCTGGCCGAGCTGTCCTGGACCGACGCCGAGCAGACGCAGGCGATCGACCGCAGCCACCGCATCGGCCAGACCGAGCCGGTCACCGCGTGGCGCATCCTCGCCGCGCAGACCATCGACGCCCGGATCGCCGAGCTGATCGACAGCAAGGCGGGGCTGGCCGCCCGGGCGCTGGACGGCTCGCCGGTGGAGGCCGCCGAGGCGACCGACGTGCAGCTCGAGGCGCTGGTCGGGCTGCTGACCGACGCGCTGCGGGAGGCGGCACCGCTCGCCGCTTCCTGACCGGCGCCGCCGCACAGCATCGATCAGGTGACCTGATCAACGGCTGTCCTCCCGCACCAACGCTGCTTCGGGAGGACAGTTTTCGATCAGGTCACCTGATCCACGTCGCGGCGTGGCAGAATCGAACACACGTTCGATGTACTGCCTGGGGGAGTTGCGATGGCCACCGTGTCCACGTCCCACCTGCCGGCCGGGGAGCCGGTGCTGACCACCGCCGTCGTCGGCACCGACTTCGGCCTGCCGCTGGTCCGGCCGACCCGGACCCGGCAGGGCAGCGAGGTCCGGGTCGTGCGCTCGCGGTGCAGGGCGCACGGGGGAGTCGTCGTGTGGTTCACCGACGGCACCAAGACCCCGCCGCTGCACGGGCGCACCGTCTGGGTGCTCGCCGACAGTGCCGCGTGAGCGACGGAGGGCGCCGGCCCGAGGCCGACGCCCTCCTCCCGCCGGATCAGAACGGCGGTTCCTCGCTCCCGGCGCCGACCGGCACCGCCCAGGGATCGGCCGAGCCCGCGTCGGTGCCCGCGCTGCCGCTGCCCTTGCCGTTCAGCGGCCGGCCGCCGGACCGGGCCGCCTTGGCGACGGTCGCCGTCGCGTAGCGCAGCGACGGGCCGATCTCGTCGACCTCGAGCTCGATGACGCTGCGCTTCTCGCCCTCCTTGGTCTCGAAGGAGCGCTGCTTGAGGCGGCCCTGCGCCATGACCCGGGAACCCCGGGTCAGCGACTCGGCGACGTTCTCCGCCGCCTCGCGCCACACGCTGCAGCGCAGGAAGAGCGCCTCGCCGTCCTTCCACTCCTGGGTCTGGCGGTCCAGGGTGCGCGGGGTCGAGGCGATGGTGAAGTTCGCGACCGCCGCGCCGGACGGCGTCCAGCGCAGCTCGGGGTCGCTCGTCAGGTTCCCGATGACGGTGATGATCGTGTCGCCGGCCATGTTCCGGTCCTCCGTGTCGTCAGTGCATCGCTCAGGTGAGCGATGCGGAGGTTAGGCCGACCCACCGACATTTCCGGCCGCACGGAGATGTCAGCCGGGCGTGGCAGCATCCGCGGGGTGGAGCAGGCGCGGGCCGGGGCGGTGCTCGAGGCGACGCTCGAGCGCGTCACGTTCGCCAACCCGCAGACCGGCTACACCGTGGCCCGCGTCGACACCGGCCGCGGCGACACCCTCGTCACCGTCGTGGGCTCGCTGCTCGGCGCGCAGCCGGGGGAGACGCTGCGGCTGCACGGACGGTGGGGCGCGCACCCGCAGTACGGCAGGCAGTTCGTCGTCGAGGACTACACGACCGTGCTGCCGGCGACCGTGCAGGGCATCCGCCGCTACCTGGGGTCGGGGCTGGTCAAGGGCATCGGACCCAAGCTGGCCGAGCGGATCGTCGACCACTTCGGCGCCGACGCGCTGCGGGTGATCGAGGAGGAGCCGGCGCGGCTGGCCGAGGTGCCGAGCCTCGGCCCGAAGCGCACCCGGCTGATCACCGCCGCCTGGGAGGAGCAGCGGGCGATCAAGGAGGTCATGGTCTGCCTGCAGGGGATGGGGGTGTCCACCTCGCTGGCCGTGCGCATCTACAAGCAGTACGGCGGCGCGGCCATCGACGTCGTCCGGACCCAGCCGTACCGCCTGGCCGCCGAGGTCTGGGGCATCGGCTTCAAGACGGCGGACACCATCGCCGCCGCGGCGGGGATCCCGCACGACAGCACCGAGCGGGTCGAGGCCGGCCTGCAGTACGTGCTGTCTGAGGCCACCGGTCAGGGGCACTGCTTCCTGCCCGAGCCCGACCTGACCGCGCGGGCGGTCGAGATGCTGCAGGTGCCGGCCGGCCTGGTCGGCCACTGCCTCGCGCTGCTGGTCGCCGACCAGAACCTGGTGCGCGAGGAGTTCCCCGGGGCCGACGGCGGACCCCCGACGGTGGCCTACTACCTCGTCCCGTTCCACCGGGCGGAGGTCTCCCTCGCGGCAGGGCTGCGCAGGCTGGCGAGCGCCGACGACGACCGGGTGCCGCACTTCGCCGGTGTCGACTGGGACCGCGCGCTCGACTGGCTGCACCGGGCCACGGGCGCGGACCTGGCGCCGGGGCAGCTGGAAGCGGTGCGCCTGGCGCTCACCGAGAAGGTCGCCGTCCTCACCGGCGGACCGGGGTGCGGCAAGAGCTTCACCGTCCGCTCGATCGTCGCGCTGGCCGCGGCCAAGGGCGCGCGGGTGGTCCTCGCCGCGCCCACCGGCCGGGCGGCGAAGCGGCTCACCGAGCTGACCGGCGTCGAGGCGCAGACCGTGCACCGGCTGCTGCAGCTGCGGCCGGGGGGCGACGCCGGGTTCGACCGGGAGAAACCGCTGCCGGCCGACCTGGTCGTGGTCGACGAGTCCTCGATGCTCGACCTGCTGCTGGGCAACAAGCTCGTGCGGGCCGTCCCGCCGGGGGCGCACCTGCTCCTGGTCGGGGACGTCGACCAGCTGCCCTCGGTCGGCGCGGGGGAGGTGCTGCGCGACCTGCTCGCCGAGGGCAGCCCGGTCCCGCACGTGCGCCTGACCCAGGTCTTCCGCCAGGCCAGCAAGTCCGGCGTGGTGACCAACGCGCACCGGATCAACGCCGGCAGCCCGCCCCAGGTCCGCGGGCTCGACGACTTCTTCCTGTTCCCCACCGACGATGCCGAGGAGGCCGCGCGGCTGACCGTCGACGTCGTCGTGCGCCGCATCCCGGCCCGCTTCGGCCTCGACCCGCGCCGCGACGTCCAGGTGCTCACGCCCGTCCACCGCGGCCCGGCCGGCGCCGCCGCGCTCAACGAGCTGCTGCAGGAGGCGCTCACCCCGGCCGCCCCGCACCGCGCGGAGAAGCGCTTCGGCGGCCGGGTGTTCCGGGTGGGGGACAAGGTCAGCCAGATCCGCAACGACTACGACAAGGGCTCGGGCGGCGTCTTCAACGGCACGCAGGCCGTGGTCACCGCCATCGACGCCGTCGAGCAGACCCTCACCGTCCGCACCGACGAGGACGAGAGCATCGACTACGACTTCGGCGAGCTCGACGAGCTGGTGCACGCCTACGCGGTCACCGTGCACCGGTCGCAGGGCAGCGAGTACCCGTGCGTCGTCGTCCCGCTGACCACCAGCGCCTGGACCATGCTGCAGCGCAACCTGCTCTACACCGCCGTCACCCGCGCCAAGAAACTGGTGGTGCTCGTCGGCTCGCAGCGGGCGCTGGCCCAGGCGGTGCGCGCGACTGGCTCCGGCCGCCGGCACACCGCGCTGGCCCATCGCTTGCGCCGGCCAGGCCCGGCCGTGGATTGCGCCGAGGGCGAACGCCGACACGCCGGAACCGCCGCCTGACCAGGGCGTTCGGAAGAGTTCACCGAGGTGCTTGCGTCACGGGCGAATTTCTGTCGGACCCCGCTCGTAGCTTCCGTGTCGACATCTTCCCCGTGTCGGCAAGGAGCACATCATGGCCATGGATGGCCTCAAGACCCGCAAGCCCACCGGTCGCGTCCCGTGGCCCACGATCCTTCTCGAGGGCGAGGAGAAGAGTGGGAAAGCGGCCCCGATGTGGTCGCGCCTGGCCACCCCGACCGGCTGGACCACCATGGGCGAGATCGCCGTCGGCGATCAGGTAGTCGGTTGGAACGGCAAGCCCACCACCGTGCTGGCCGTGCACGAGCGAGGTGAACGGCCCGTGTATCGGTTGACGTTTTCCGACGGAGCCACGGCGGAGGTCTGCAACGAGCACCTCTGGGCCGTGCGGACGAGCAACGACGTGCACCGTCGCTATGCCAACGGTCCACGGGTGGGCCAGCCGCGGAATCTGCCGTGGCGCATCTGGGACACCGACACGATCCGCGCCAAGGTGCTCGACGGAGCCGTCGTCCACATCCCGGTGACCGAGCCGGTGCAGTACGCGGCGGGCGAGCCGTTGCCCATCGACCCGTACCTGCTTGGCCTTCTCCTCGGCGACGGCACCCTCGTGGGCAAATCCGTTCAGTTCACCTGCGCCGATCCCGAGTTGGTCGAGTCCATCGCGGCCGTCTTCAGCGGAGACATCGTCAAGTACTCCGGCAAGGACTACGCGTACGGCATCGTCGGCGGCGGCCTCTCCGCCGCCGTCCGTGCGCTGGGATTGCGGGGCACCGGCTCGGCCACGAAGTTCATCCCCGAGATCTACCTGCGGGCATCGGTGGACGATCGGTTGGCGCTGCTGCAGGGCCTGATGGACACCGACGGTGGCATGGAGGGGAGGCGCCCGACCTACACCACCGTCTCGCCAGCTCTGGCAGCGGGCTTCCGTGAGCTGGTCGAGTCCCTGGGCGGAACCTGCCGGCAGGGCAGCAAGATCCCCAGCTACGTGACTGACGAGGGTGAGCGACGTCAGGGCAAGGTCGCCTACAGACTCGCTCCTCGCCTGCCAGCTTCGATGTGTCCGTTCCGACTCGGCCGCAAGAGGGACGCCTGGACCTCGACCCGGCCGACCTTCAACACACCTCCGAGGCGCACGGTGCGGGCCGTCGACTACGTCGGCATGTTCCCGGTTCGCTGCATCACGGTTGCTGCTGAAGACCACCTCTACCTGACCGATCACTTCGTCGTCACGCACAACAGCTGGTCGCTGGCGCAGTTCAGCGCCAGCGAGCGGATCGGAACCTTGTACTGGATCGACCTGAACGAGGGCGCCGGCGACGAGTACGGTGCCGTCCCCGGCGCCCGCTACGAGCTCGTCGAGCACGACGGCTCCTACGGCCAGGTGCTGGCCGCCGTCCAGGCGATCAAGGCCGAGGCGCGTCGCGCGGCCGACGCCGGCGAGCCGCCGGTGGTCCTCGGCATCGACACCGGCTCGGCGATCTGGGACGGGCTCAAGGACTGGGCGAGCGCCCGCGCCGCGACGTCGGCCCGCAACCGCGAGCTGCTCAAGCGCGACCCGAACGCCGAGATCGTGATCAGCCAGAACCTCTGGAACGACGCCGGCGCCCGCTGGCGCAAGCTGCAGACCGAACTGCTCACCTTCCCGGGCATCGTCGTGGTGACCGCCCGCGGCAAGGAGGTCACCGAGGTCGACGCCAACGGCCGACCGATCGAGGGGCAGAAGACCTGGTCGGTGCAGACCCACCGGGAGTTCCCGTACGCGGCCAGCGTGTGGGTGCGGCTGCGCCGCGGCCGTCGGCCGCTGGTCGTGGGCGCGCGCAGCGTGCACGTCGGGATCAAGCCGAACACCGACCCCGCCAGGGAGATCACCGACAAGGCGGCCGACGGCCGGCTGCTGGACTGGCTGGTGTTCGACGCGCTCAAGTGCGACCCGGGCACCGCGCACGTCCGCGACCTCGTCTCCTTCCACGGCGGCGGGCTGCTCGAGCACGAGCGCGAGGACGAGGCCCGCGCCGCCGGACCGGACCGGCCCGACGTCGCCGACCTGGTCGCCCGCATCTCCGACGCCGAGGACGACGACGAGCTGCGCGAGGTCTGGGGCCAGGCCAACCGCGCCGCGCTGCTCCAGGTCGACGTCCCGACGCCGGGCGGCTCCTACACCGTCGGCGAGCTGATCCAGGCGCGCCACGAGGAGTTCCTCGAGGCGGCCGTGGAGGCCCACCCCGCCGGCCGCCGCCGCGTCGCCGCGCCGTCCCCGGCTCCCACGACGCCGGCTGCAGTCGTCGAGGCGGCCCGGGCCGCGGCTGCCGCCGCGCGCGCCGAGGAGGAGAAGGCCGCTCCGGCGAACCCGCTGCTGGAGGCCTCGCCGACGCCGGACGACCCGCGGGAGCGCCGGCTCACCGCCGCCCGCCGCGGTGTCCTCGCCAGCCTGGAGAGCCTCGGCGTCAGCGAGGCCGAGATCGCCGAGCGGTTCGGCCGGCCGGTCGAGCACGTGGCGACCAAGCGGCTGACCGCGCTGGTCCGCGAGGTGATCGCCACCCAGCGCGCCGGTCTGTCGGTGGGGCAGCGGGAGATCTCGGCATGACGGCGGTCCTGCCCGCTCGGCCCAGCGCGGCCGAGCGGCGGGCCGCCCCGAGCCTGGCGGCCGCGGTCAGGGATCTGGACCGCCGCCGGGCCCGGTCGCGGCAGCGGATGATCGGCGCCTCCGAGCTGGGGGAGTGCCGGCGCCGGGCGGCCTACCGGGTCGCCCGGAGCCGGCCCACCAACACCGCGACCGGCCTGCAGGCGTTCCTCGGCACCGAGCTGCACCGCGGGGTGCTGCGCGCCCTGCGCCGCCAGTACGGCGGGCTCACCGAGGTCGGGCTGAAGGGGCAGCAGGTCAAGGGCCGCTGCGACTGGCTGCACGCGCCGGTGGTCGAGGACCTCAAGACGACGTCCCGGTTCGGGTTCGAGCGGGTGCTCACCCGCGGGGTGCCGGCCAAGCACTGGTTCCAGGTCGCCGTCTACGCCTGGTTGCTGCGCACCGGGCAGACCGCCGACCGGCGGCTCCCGGCCGGCGAGGGCCAGGACGTGGAGGGGCTGCGGATCCGGTACCTGTCCCGCGACTCGGGCGAGGACGTCGTGTTCGAGGCCGACCACGACCCGGCGCTGGCCGCGGAGGCGGTCCTCTGGCTCACCGACGTGTACGCCACCGTCGAGGAGGACGGGGTCGACGCCGTTCCCCGCGACGGGTTCGGCCCCGGCGTGGACACGATGTGCGACTGGTGCCCCTTCCTCGACCTGTGCTGGGGACCTCCGGTGGAGACCGAGACCGAGGGCGAGGTCTCCCGCCAGTCCCGGCTGACGGTCACCGACGCCGACTACGTCCAGGCCGTGCACGACTACGACGCCTGGCGGGCCGCCGAGAACGAGGCCAAGCGGCACAAGGACTACGCGCGGGAACGGCTGCGCGGCCGCTCCTGCACCGCCGACGACCTGCACTGCGAGTGGTCCGGCGGCGGCCTGCGCACGCAGGTCGACAAGGACGCCGCGGTCGAGCGGCTGATCGAGCTGGGCGAGGAGGTGCCCACCAAGCGGACGCGCAGTCCCCAGTCGATCCGGGTCACCCGGACCGGCGCGCGGACCGAGGCGTCGCCGGGGGAGGCCGCCTGACCGGGGGTCAGAACGCCTCCCGGCGCACGTCGAGCGCGGCCTGGGCCTGCACCTCCAGCCCGGCGAAGGTCTCCTCGACCGCGGCCAGCCGTTCCCGCCAGGCCCGCACCGACTCCCGCCGGGCCAGGTCGGCCGGCTCCAGGGCCAGCAGGCCCCGGATCGATGCGTCGGTCGCCTCGAGCACGCCGGAGTCGTCGTCCTCGGCCTGCGTCCGGGCCGCCCAGAACACCTCCGCCCACAGCGCGGCGACCGTCTCGCGACCGGCCGGCGGCACGCTGAGCGGGAAGGCTCGCCGCCGGTCCCCGGTGACGGCGACCAGGCGCAGGGTCAGGAACGCGCGGACGGCCCGCAGCAGCTCCGGCGCCGCCGCGACCCGCGTCCGGTCCGAGGGGGCGCCGAGCACCCTGTCGAACGCGGCCACCACCCCCCGCCCGGCCTCCTGGGTGCGGTCCCAGAGATCGCAGCCGTCGGTCACGGTGCGGACGGTAGAGCCTGCTGCCGACTCTTCTCAGCGCAGCACGATCCCGGGCAGCCGGTAGCGCGTGCGGTGGATGGCCCGCGCGGCCGCCCGCACGTGCTCGTCGGAGTCCCAGCTCCAGCCGAGCGCGTTGGCCATCCGGTTCGCCGTGTGGAAGACCAGGGCGACGTGCAGCGCGTCGACGACGGCGTCGTCCGGCACACCCGCCTGCCGGATGGCGACGACGTCGGCCGCCGACAGCGCATCCGGAGCCGCCGTCAGCCGCTCCATCAACGGCAGCACCGCCGCCAGCTCCGGGCGCACGGACGAGGCGTCGTCGAGGTCGAACCCGCCGCGCGACTCGAGCCGCGTGGTCTCGGTGTGCGCCCGCCGGCAGAAGGGGCACTCGTTGAGCCGGGAGACGTGGGCGGCCAGGTACTCCCGCTCGGCGGGCGTCCAGAACGACGGCCCGCGCATCACCGCCTCCACGAGGGCGAAGAACGGGCGGCCCCAGAGCCCCGGCCGGTGCAGCCCGGTGGTCACGACGTCGTCCATCCGCTCGCCGCCGCCCACCAGGCGCGCGATCCGCAGGAAGAGCCGCGCCGGCAGGCCGTGGCCGTGCTCGACGACGCCGAGCCTCACGTCGCCTCCCGCAGCCCGCAGGCCGGCGTCGAGCCGCTGCAGCGCCGCGCCCGTGGCCGCGGCGACGGTGACCTCGAAGATCTCCACCTCGGTGCGACCGGCCGCGACGAGCGCGGCGACGTCGGCGTCGGTGATCCGGTGGGAGGAGGTGCGCACCTTCTCGGCGTAGGCCGCCCAGACCGGGTCCACGGGGTCGCCGGCTCCGACGGCCTGCCGGAGTGCCGGATCGGTCTCCCCGGCCGACTCGAAGACCGCCCGGCGCAGGGCGGCCACCAGGTCGGCGTGGTGGACGACGACCTCGTCCATCCCCGTATGCTCCCGCGTCCCGGCCGCTACGAGGTCACCCGCGACCGCAGGTGCGCCCGGAGCCACTCGAGCTGCCCGCGGACGCGCCGGCGCTGCGGCACCGGGGCGGTGGGGACCCGCTCCGCGATCCGGGCCAGGTCGGCGAGCAGGGCTGCACGGCGCTGCTCGAGCCGCTCGACCTCGGCGTCCAGCCGGGCACGGGTCGCGGCCGCCGCGGCGTCGGCCCGCCGCCGCTCGTCCCGGCCGGTGCTCAGCAGCGCGACGACGTCCTGCCGGGCCTGCGCCAGGGCGGCCGCGGCGTCCTGCTCGGCCCGCTGCCGGACCTGGTCGGCGTGCCGGTCCGCCCGTTGCCGGACCGCCCGGGCCGTCGTGCGGTGCGCCGCCAGCTCGGCCCGCGCGTCCTCGCGGGTCTGGTCGGCCTCGGCGACGAGCTGCCCGGCCCGGGCCGCCAGCTCTTCGGCGCGGCCGACCGCCGCGGCGACGATGCCGGCCGCCTCGGCCCCGGCCTCGGCGAGGGCGCGTTCCGCCTCGGCCGCCGACCGCGCGGCGTGCGCCTCGGCCTCGGCCCGGATCTCCTCGGCCTCGTCGGTGGCGGCCGCGAGCAGCGTGCCCATCCGGCGCGAGAGCCGGAGGAAGTCAGCGCCGCCGGCGGAGTGCGAGAGGAGCTCGCGGGCGTCGTCGAGGGCGGCGCTGGTGCGGTGCTGCCGCGCCTCGAGGTGCTCCCGCTCCCGCTCGGCGGTGGCCAGCTCGTCCTCGGCCCACCGGACGTAGGTGTCGACCTGGAACCGGTCGTAGCCCAGCGGGGCGCGGCGGAACATCGGCGCCGCCTCGAGCACCGTGGGCAGGTCGCCGGAGAGCGTCGGGCGCTCCCGATCGGCGTCGAGCTCGGCGTTCATGCCACCCCCACGTGCTCCGGATCCGAGAACAGGACGCTAGGTGGCACCGGACGGCGGCGGACCCGTCGTCGGGGGTCGATCACCCGGGAGGACGACGCGGTCTCCCGCTATCCGGGAGTTCTCGGCCGATCCGGTTCCGTTGCGTGACGTCGTCCGGGCGGGTGAGGCACCGCTGCGGGGGATGTGGGCAGCGCCGACGGCGCGCACGCTCGTTCCATGACTCACTGTCCAGCAGACCTGCCGGGCTGCATGACCGTTCCACCCCTGTTCGGCTGGGAGCACGTGCTCATCGGGCTCGTGGTCGTCGCTCTCGCGGGCGTGGTCGGGCTCGTGCTGCTGGCGGTGGGGCGGGCCGGGAGCGAGCGGGACGAGTGGCAGGCCTTCCTGGACGGCCGGTCGGCGCGCGGCCGGGATCAGAGCGCGGACACCAGCACCAGCACCGCGGCGACCGAGCCCACGACCGCCGCGCCGTAGCAGAGGACCGCGACGGTCCGCTTCCGCTTGATCTGCAGCCCGTCGTAGAGCGTGTACCGGAAGCGGTGCGCGCTGTGCACGAGCATCAGCACGAACAGGCCGAGCAGCACGATGAAGGTCAGCGGGTTGCCGACGACGGCGTGCAGGTGGTCGTAGTCGGGGTGCAGCCAGCCCAGCGGCACGAGCAGCCCGAACAGCAGGATCAGGATCGGCAGGAACACCGCGGCCAGGACGCCGCCGGCGCTGAACATGAGCCACACCAGCGGCGTGACCCGTCGCTTGGTCATCGCGTCACCGGAGTCACAGCGTCACCAGCCAGAGGACGAACAGCGAGACGACCACGAGGCCGGTGTACTGCCCGGCGAGGATGTGGAAGGCCGGCACCTTCCAGTCGTCGATCCGCACCACCATCGCCTGCGGGGTGAGGCTGAACCAGGTGACCGTGTGCAGCAGCACGAAGAGCAGGGCCAGGACGTTGAGCGCGATCACCCACGGCGCGGAGGCCCAGTCGAGGAAGTTCCGGTAGGCCGTCTCGCTCTGCCCGACGGCGTACACGAAGAGGATCAGGTAGACCACGAACCAGGCGATGAACACGCTGCTCAGCTCGCGCAGCACGAACACGGTGTAGGACCGTTTCCGCGTCCACCACCAGGTCGAGATGCGGGGCTTGTAGGTGCGCAGGTCGGTCATCTCGCGCCCCGGGGGAGCAGGAACGCCTTGACCGTGTGCAGCGCCGTCTTGAGCTTGTAGCGCTGGATGGCCGACGCGGGGTCCACGTGCTTGGGGCACACCTTCGTGCACTCGCCGACGAAGGTGCACGCCCAGACGCCGTCGTGGGCGCCGAGGACGTCGAGCCGCTGGCTCGTCCCGTGGTCCCGCGAGTCGAGGTCGTACCGCTCGGCGAGCGCGATCGCGGCCGGCCCGATGAACTCGGGGTCCAGGCCGTACACGGGGCAGGCGGCGTAGCAGAGCATGCAGTTGATGCACATGCTGAACTGGCGGTAGGCGTCCAGCTGGCCCGGCGTCTGGAGGAACTCGACGTCCGGCTCCACCTGGCTGTGGTCCTCGGCGCCGATGATCCACGGCTTGACCCGGGGCAGCTTCGCCATGAAGTCGGACAGGTCGACGACCAGGTCGCGGATCACCGGGAAGTTCGCGAGCGGCTCGATGGTGACCGGCCCGGGGGCGTAGTCGCTGAGGAACGTGGCGCAGGTCAGCTTCGGCTCGCCTTCGATGTTCATGCCGCAGCTGCCGCAGATGCCCATCCGGCACGACCAGCGGAACGACAGGGTCGTGTCGACCTCGTTCTTGACGTGGTTGAGCCCGTCGAGGACGGTCCACTCCTTGCGCAGCGGGACCTCGTACTCCTGCCAGTGCGGGCCCGCGTCGGTGTCGGGCCGGTACCGGGACACCCGGAGCTGGATGCTGTCCGCCGAGGTCATGGGGCCTACCTGCCGTAGACCCGCTCGCCCGGGGGCCAGCGGGTGATGGTCACCGGGAGCCGCTCCACGCGCGAGGTCCCGTCGGGGTTGCGGTGCACGAGCAGATGGGTCAGGAAGCGGTCGTCGTCCCGGGCCGGGAAGTCGGTGCGCTGGTGCGCGCCGCGCGACTCCTCGCGCTGCATGCCGGCCTCGAGGATGCACTGGCTGATGTCGAGCATGTTCGCCAGCTCGAGGGCGGCCAGGAGCTCGGTGTTGAACGCGCGGCTGGTGTCGGCGATGCCGATGCCGCCGACCCGCTCCTGCAGCTCGGCGAGGGTGTTCGCGCCCTTGGTCATCTCCGGCCCGGTGCGGAAGATGCCGGCGGACTCCTCCATGGTGGTCTGCATCTCGTCGCGGATCGCCGCGATGCTCTCGGTCCCCGGGCCCTTGCCCAGCAGGTCGTGCTCGAGCCGGCGGATCTCGTCGATCGCCTGCGCCTCGACGGCGGCGGGCGGTGCGCCCGCGCCGGCGGCGTACTCGGCCGCGGCCCGGCCGGCGCGGGCGCCGAAGACGAGGCACTCGGGCAGGGAGTTGGAGCCGAGCCGGTTGGCGCCGTTGATGCTCACGCACGCGGTCTCGCCGGCGGCGTACAGGCCGGCCACCGGGGTCGCCCCGTCGATGTCGGTGGAGACGCCGCCCATCATGTAGTGGACCACCGGGCGCACCGGGATCAGCTCGTCGACGGGGTCGATGCGCTCGTACTTCAGGCACAGCTCGCGCACGAACGGCAGCTTCGTGTCGATGAGCTTCTCGCCCAGGTGCCGCAGGTCGAGGTAGGTGACCTCGCCGTAGGGCGTGTGCCCCGTCCGGCCCTTCTCCATCTCGTGGACGAACGCCTGCGAGAGGCGGTCGCGGGGGCCGAGCTCCATGCTCCGCAGCTTCGGCGTGGGGGTCGGCGTGCCGAGGTCGTAGTCCTGCAGGTAGCGGTAGCCGTCCTTGTTGAGCAGCCAGCCGCCCTCGGCGCGGGTGGCCTCGGTGATGAGGATGCCGGTGAAGGGCAGCCCGGTCGGGTGGTACTGGACGAACTCCATGTCCTTGAGCGGCGCGCCGGCGCGGTAGGCCAGCGCCATGCCGTCGCCGGTGTTGATGTTGGCGTTCGTGGTGAACGGGAAGACCTTGCCGCAGCCGCCGGTGCACAGGATCACGGCCTTCGCGGTGATGGCCTGGATCCGCCCGGTCATCAGGCCCACGGCCACGACGCCGTGCACCCGGCCGTCGTCCACCAGCAGCCGGGTGACGAACTCCTCGTCGTAGCGCCGCACCTCGCCGTACTTGAGCGAGGTCTGGAACAGCGCGTGCAGCATGTGGAAGCCGGTCTTGTCCGCGGCGAACCAGGTGCGCATGTTCTTCATGCCGCCGAACGCGCGGACGGCGACGCGGCCGTCGGGCCGCCGGCTCCACGGGCAGCCCCAGTGCTCGAGCTGCAGGAGCTCCTCCGGCGCCTCGCGGACGAAGGCCTCGATGGCGTCCTGGTCGCCCAGCCAGTCGCTGCCCGACACCGTGTCGTAGCAGTGCTCGTCGAGGGTGTCGTCGGCGGCGATGACCCCGGCCGCGCCACCCTCGGCCGACACCGTGTGGCTGCGCATCGGGTAGACCTTGGAGATCAGGGCGACGTCGAGCCGGGGCTCGGTCTCGGCGATGGCGATGGCGGCGCGCAGCCCGGCGGCCCCACCACCCACGATCAGGACGTCGTGCGCGGCGCGGACGACGCCGTCACTCACCCCGCCACTCCTCGTCGGCCAGCACCTTCCCGCTGTGGTGGACCACCATGTGGTGGACGCTGCCGTCGTGGAACTCCTCCCTGCTCGCGCAGCAGCCGCAGGAGTAGCGGAGGTCCTCGGTGACCAGCCCCTGGTGGTCCTCGGTCACGTACCGCTCGCCGCCGTGGGTGTGTCCGCACGGGGCCAGGCGTGGCTCGAACGTGGCAGTGGTGGCGCTCATGGCCAACTCCCTCGCGCCAGGGACAGGCACGTCTGGCCTGCGCCGCTCAGCGTGCTCCCGGACGTGCGGGTTGGGAAGGGCAGCCCACCCCGTAGCCAGCGGCGACGGACCCCTGGCACGGGGTCGTCCGCTCCGGAGGATGCCGGGCGAACCGGCGGGGACGAACCTGCCCCGATGGGCTGTCGTCGCGAAGCCGGACGCGTCGACCGCCCCACCGCGGGCCACCGCACCGCCGACGCCAGCCCGAGCGAGAACACGTCCGACGTCCCCGCGACGGGGGAGACCTGATGTCCAAGACCCTGCTCATCTTCATCGTGACCTTCGGGCTGGCGTTCGTCGTCTTCGCCGCGCTCGCCGCGGGCCTGACCACCGACCTCCGGACCGTGTTCGCCCCGCTCAGGGGGAGGGGGCTGCCCACCGTGGGCGTCCTGGTCGCCAACTTCGTCGTCGTCCCGCTCCTGGTGTGGCTGTCCCTCCAGGCGTTCGACTTCGCGGCGCAGGCGACGATGGCCTTCACGCTTCTCTCGGTGGTCGCCGGCGCCCCCTTCGTCGCCATGTTCACCCGGGTCGGTCGGGGCGACGTGGCCTACGCGACCGCGATCTCGCTGCTCCTGCTGCTGGTGACCATCCCGTTCATGCCCGTCGTCCTGCCGTGGCTGCTGAGCACGCTGCACGTGGCGCACGCGAACGTGACCACCTGGCACCTGCTCAAGCCGCTGCTGTGGTTCCTCCTCCTGCCGTTGTGCATCGGGCTGGCGGTCAGATGGCGGTATCCCGGCCTCGCCCGCGAGCTCGCCCCGCACTTCGGCCAGGTCGCGCTGGTCGGCATCGCGCTGCACATCGTGCTGATGTTCGTCGGCTTCTGGGACGACGTCGTCGCCGAGGTGCACACCGGCGAGTACCTGTACTCCGTCCTGATGCCCGTCGGTTGCCTCGCCGTCGGGTACGGCCTGTGCCGGCCGCTCGTGCGCGGCGCGGCCAGCCGGGACATCGTGCTCCCGGCCTCCCTCGGGACGGCGCAGAAGGGGTCGCAGGCCCTGATCTGCAGCCTCATCTTCGCGATGGGCACCTACTCGGTCGCCGGCGTGGTCGCCCTCGGCTCATCGGTGATCACGATCGTCGTCCTCGTCCTCGTCGCCGCGGAGACCGGCCGGCGGCACGAGCGGCACCCCGCGGCGACCGGACCGGACGCGCGGGCCGCGGTTCCGGAACCCCGGGCCGCCGCCCCCAGCCGCCCGGCCCGGTAGCGCTCATCCGAGCCGTTCCAGGAGGTGGTCGCCGACGCGCAGCGCGTTCGCGATCGCGGTCAGCGACGGGTTCACCGCGCCGATGCTCGGGAAGAAGCTGGTGTCGGCGACGTAGAGGTTGTCCAGCTCGTGGGCCTTGCAGTTCGCGTCGAGCGCGGACGAGGCCGGGTCGCTGCCGAACCGGACGGTGCCTGCCTGGTGCGCCGTCGCGCCGATCGGCATGGCCTTGTGCAGGTAGACGCTGTGGTCGAGCAGGTGGTGCTCCATGCCCAGGTCGCCGAGCATGCCCTGGAGCTTGTGCCGCAGCCGCTTCACCCCTTCGACGTTGTTCTTCTCGTCCAGCGTCAGCCGGATCCGGCCGTCCTTCTCGAGGGTGACCCGGTTGTCGGGGAGGGGCAGGTCCTCCCCGCACAGCCAGAAGTCCACCGCGTGGTGGGCGATCTCCTCGAACGGCATGGTCGGCGACACCCGTCCGGCCCAGCGCGGCGCGCCGCTGCGCACCTGCTCGGCGTCGGACTTGCCGAGCATCTGGATCCCGCCCATCGGGTAGTCCCAGTCGTCGGCGCCCAGGTACCAGTCGTGCAGCGCCATCGTCTTCTGGAACGCCGTCGGGTTGGGCTCCTTCGAGACCGCCATCAGGGCCAGGTTGTTGTGCCGCATGTAGTTGCGGCCGACGACGTCCGATCCGTTCGCCAGGCCGTTGGGGTGCTGGTCGTTCGCCGAGCGCAGCAGCAGGACGGCGGAGTTGACCGCCCCGCAGGCCACCACCACGATGCTGCCCCGGTAGGTCACGGTCGAGCCGTCGGCCAGCTCGGTGACCACGCCGGTGACGCTCCGGCCGGTGGGGTCGGTCTCCAGCCGCTGCACGTTCGCCCGGGTCTGCAGCGTGACGTCCGGGTGCTGGAGGGCCGGCTCGACGCAGATGACCTCGGCGTCGGACTTGGCCTTGAGCAGGCACGGGAAGCCGTCCACCCGGTCGCAGCGGATGCAGGCGCTGTGCAGCGTCGGGTGACCGAGCGTGTCCTGGTCGAGGTCGACCCCGATCGGGAGGTGGAACGGGTGCAGGCCCAGCTTGCCGAGGTCGTCGGACAGCTGCTGGATCCGCGACTCGTGCTCGACCGGGGGATAGCGGTAGTCGGCGCTCGCGAAGCCCTCGGTCGGGTCCTCGCCGTGCCGGCCGTGCACCCGGTACAGGTGCTCGGCCTCGGTGTAGTAGGGCTCGAGGTCGTCGTAGCTGATCGGCCAGGCCGGTGAGAACCCGCCGTAGTGCCGCAGCTCGCCGAAGTCCTGGGGCCGCAGCCGGAACAGGGCCGCGCCGTAGAACTTGGTGTTCCCCCCGACGTAGTAGTTGACCTCGGGCGGGAACTCGTCGCCGTGCTTGTCGAGCCAGAACTCCGGCGCGCGGTACTTGGCGGTGACGAAGACGGCGGTCGAGGACCAGTTGTCCCGCTCGCGCGGCAGGTAGTCCCCGCGTTCGAGCAGCAGCACCTTCTTCCCCGAGGGGGCGAGCCGGTGGGCGAGCGTGCCGCCGCCGGCACCGGTGCCGATGACGATGACGTCGAAGTCAGTGGTCTCTGGCATGGGTCCTCCCCGGGTCGGTTCGGTGCTTGCCGGCCGGCTGCTCGGCCGCCGGGCGGGGTGAGGGGATCTGCGCGGTCGGGGTGGCGGCGACCGGGGCGCCGAGCCGGCGCCGGAAGACGTGGTAGGTCCAGCCCTGGTAGATCAGCACCACGGGCAGCAGCACGCCCGCCACCCAGGTCATGACGGTCAGCGAGTAGTGCGCCGAGGACGTGTTCTGGATCGTCAGGTCGTCGGCCGGACCGGTGGTCGACACCATGACCCGCGGGTACAGGTTGACGAAGATGCTCCCGACGACGGCGGCCGTGGTGACCGCCGTCGCGCCGAAGGCGAGCCCGTCGCGTCCGCGTCCGATGGCGACGGCCGCGACGAGGACGGCGGCGACGGCGACCAGCGCCACGATCCACCCGCCGGCACCGGGGGACGCCGTGGCCAGCGTCCAGGCCGCGAACCCGACCACCACCGCGGCGGCGAGCGGGCCGAGCATCCGCCCGGTGCGGTCCGCGCGGTCGTGCACGGGCCCGACCGTCTTGAGCCCGACGAAGGCGGCCGCGTGCAGCAGGCACAGGACGACGACGGTGAGCCCGGTGTAGAGCGCGTACGGCTGCAGCAGGTCCCAGAAGCTGCCGGTGAACTCCTGGTCCGAGCCGATCGGCAGGCCGCGCAGCAGGTTCCCGAGGGCGATCCCGATCAGCAGCGGGGCGAGGACGCTGCCGGCGATCAGCGCGGCGCTCCACCGCCGCCGCCACCCGGGGCCCTCCTGCTTGCCGCGCAGGACGATGGCCACACCGCGGAGGATCAGCGCCACCAGCAGCAGGATCAGCGCCAGGTACATCGCCGAGAACATCGTCGCGTACCAGCCGGGGAAGGCGGCGAACATCCCGGCCCCGGCCACGACCAGCCACACCTCGTTGCCGTCCCACACCGGGGCGATGGTGCCCAGCGCGGTCTCCCGGCCGGCCTCGTCGCGGCCGAGGACGCCGTGCAGCGCCCCGACCCCGAAGTCGAACCCCTCGAGGACCAGGAACCCGACCCACAGGACGGCGATCAGGACGAACCAGACTTCGGCGAGCGTCATGGCGACCTCAGTAGATGAACTCGAGGGCCTGGGAGTCCTGCTCCGCCTCCTCCGGGGCCGGCTCGGCCTCGTCCGGGGCGAGTTCCCGCCGGGCGTAGCGGGCCATGAGCCACCAGTCCACGATTCCCATCACCGCGTAGAGCAGCACGAAGACGACGAGGCTGGTGACGATCCAGGCGGTGCCGACGGTGGGGGAGTTGGCGTCCTTGGTCAGCTGCAGGCCCTGCACGATCCACGGCTGACGGCCGTTCTCGGTGAGCATCCAGCCGGCGATGCTGATGATGAACGGCACCGGGATCGCCCAGACCGCCACCCGCAGGAACCACCGCGACCGCTCCAGGCGCCGCCGCCAGAGCAGCCAGGCACCCCACAGGGCCAGCAGGAAGACGACGACCGCGAGGTAGGCCATCACCCGCATCGACCAGTACTGGATGAACACGTTCGGCACGTAGTTCCCCGGGCCGTACTGCTGCTGGTACTGCGCGTTCAGCTCGTCGAGCCCGATGACCTTGCCGTTCCAGTGGTTGGTCGCCAGCAGCGAGAGCAGGTGCGGGATCTGGATGATCTTCGTCGGCGTGTGGTCGCCGTTGCCGCCGCCGATCTGGAACATCGAGAACGAGCACGGCTGGCAGGTCGTCCACTGCGCCTCGGCCGCGGCGATCTTCATCGGCTGGTACTTCGCCTCGATGACGCCGAGCTCGTCGCCGACGACCATCGCCAGCAGGATGGCCGGCAGGAGGACGGCGACGGCGATCTTCGCCGAACGGTGGAAGACGTCGGGGCTGGACAGCCGGCGCAGGTGCCACGCGGAGACGCCGAGCATCACGACCGAGCCCACCACCAGCGAGGCCAGGATCACCTGCAGGTAGCCCCAGATGAACACCGGGTTGGTGAACAGCGCCCACACGTCGGTCAGCTGCGCCCGGCCGGCCGAGTTCAGCGTGTAGCCGACCGGGTGCTGCATCCAGGAGTTGGCCGCCATGATGAACAGCGCCGAGAGGGCCGAGCCCACCGCGACCGCCCAGATCGTGGCCAGGTGCACCCGCCGGGACAGCCGGTTCCAGCCGAAGATCCACAGGCCGAGGAACACCGACTCCAGGAAGAAGGCGGCCAGCCCCTCCATGGCCAGCGGGGCGCCGAAGACGTCCCCGACGAACCGCGAGTAGCCCGACCAGTTGGTGCCGAACTGGAACTCCTGCACCAGCCCGGTCACCACGCCGACGGCGACGTTGATGACCAGCAGGGTGCCGAAGAAGCGGGTCAGCCGCAGGTAGGCGGCCTCGCCGCTGCGGTGCCAGCGGGTCTGCAGCAGCGCGGTCAGGAACGCCAGCCCGATGGTCAGCGGGACGAACAGGAAGTGGTAGATCGACGTCGTCGCGAACTGCAACCGGGCCCAGTCGACGGTGGACACGGCGCCCCCCTCTCAGCTCGCCGGGACCGAGTCCGGTGTCGGGGTGCGGGGAACGGGGATCTCCGCCGGCTGGCTCCAGTCGACGGTCTGCGCGCTGTCGTGGGCGATCAGGCCGGGGGAGCGGTTGCCGCTGAAGTAGTCCCAGCCCCACGAGATGAAGGCGTCGACCCGCGTGCGCACGCCGCTCATCAGCCAGGCGTGCACGCCGAGCCAGGAGCTGAACGCGATGGCGCCGTGCAGCTCGTGGCGCTTCGCGCCCATCTCGGCGACGGCGGCCCCGCGGCCGATCATCGCCATGATGCCCTTGTCGTGGTAGTGGAACGCCTGGCGCGGCTGGCCGGCGAGGTCGGACCGGATGTTCTTCGCCGTCCACTGGCCCTGCTGCAGGGCCACCGACCCCAGCTGCGGGTACAGGCCGCCCTCCGGGCTCTCCACCCCGGCCACGTCGCCGATGACGAAGACCCGGGGGTAGCCCTCCACCGACAGGTCGTGGCCGGCCAGGACCCGTCCGCCGCGCCCCCGGGGCAGCGCGATGCGCGAGGCCAGGTCACCGGCCTGGACGCCGCCGGCCCAGATGACGCACCGGCTGGGCAGCGTCGTCCCGCCCTCGAGCCGGACGCAGGTGGGGGTGACCTCCTGGACACCGGTGCCGAGGTGCAGCCGGACCCCGTCGCGCTGCAGCACCTTGGCCGCGTACTCGTGGGCCTTGTCGGAGAACGGCGCCAGCAGGGCGTGGCCGTGGTCGACGAGGTGGATCCGCGCCTCGTGGACGTGCAGGTCGTGGTACTCCTCGGGGGCCACCCGGTTGACGAAGTCGGCGATCCCGCCGGCGGTCTCGACGCCGGTCGCGCCGCCGCCGACGACCACGAACGTCAGCGCGCCCTGGTCGATCAGCCCGGGATCGCGGTCGGCGGCGTCGAAGACCTCGATGATGCGGGCGCGCAGCCGCTCGGCGTCGGTCAGCGAGTACAGCGGCAGCGCGTGCTCGTCGGCGCCCGGGGTGCGGTAGAAGTTCGCCCGGGCGCCGGTGGCCAGCACCAGGAAGTCGCCGGTGTAGGTGGCCCCGTCCGCCGTCGTCACCGTCCGGGTGGCCGGATCCACCGCGACGACCTCGGCCTGGACGACCTCGACGTTCTCGTCGTGGCGGAACTGGTTGCGCAGGGGGGTGCCGACGTCGTCCGAAGCGATCTGCGCGGTGGCCACCTGGTAGAGCAGCGGCAGGAACTGGTGGTAGTTGTTCCGGTCGATCAGCGTGACGTCGACGTCGGTGCCGGCCAGCTCGCGGGCGCAGCCGATCCCTGCGAAGCCGGCGCCCACGATCACCACCCGCCGGCGCGCCGGGCCGTCGTCAGCGGGGGTCATGCCAGGTCTCGCCCTCGGGCAGCAGCCGGTCGGCCTCGGCCGGGCCCCAGCTGCCGCGGGCGTAGCGGTGCACGGGCACCGATCCGTCGAGGATCGGATCGACCACGCGCCAGGCCGCCTCCACGGCGTCCTGTCTGGCGAACGGCAGCCGGTTGCCGTCGAGGGCGGCACCGATGAGCCGGTCGTAGGGGCGCATGTTCACGCCCGGGTCCTCGGTGAAGCTCAGCTCCTCCAGCTGCGGGACGATGCCGGGGCCGGGTTGCTTCCCGGCGAGGACGAGCGTCACCTGCGCCCCGGGCCAGATCCGGAACCGGAGCGAGTTGGGTTCCGACGGCATCTCGGCGCCGAGGAACTGGCCGAGGACGTCCTGCGGCGGACGCCGGAACCGGATCTCCACCTCGGTCGCGGTGACCGGCATCGTCTTGCCGGCGCGGATGACGAACGGCACGCCCGCCCACCGCCACGAGTCCAGCTGCAGCCGGACCGCGGCGAAGGTCTCCGTGGTGCTCCCCGGCTCGACGCCCTCCACCTCGTGGTAGCCCTCGTACTGGCCGAAGACCGTCGTCTCGGGGGTCAGCGGCCGGATCGCGCTGATGACCCGGGTCTTGGCGTCCAGCCACGCGTCGACGCTGTTCCCGACCGGCGGGTCGGCCACGACGCTGGCCAGCACCTGCAGCATGTGGTTCTGCACGACGTCGCGGATGGCGCCGGTGCGGTCGTAGAAGCGCCCGCGGTCGGCGACGTCGAACTGCTCGGCCATCGTGATCTGGATGGTCTCGACGTGGGAGCGGTTGAGCAGCGGCTCGAGGATGGAGTTGGCGAACCGGGCGGCCAGCACGTTGTCGAGCGGGTCGAAGGCGATCCAGTCGTCGACGCGGAAGATCCGGTCCTCGGGGAAGACCTCGAGCACGGTCTTGTTGAGCTCCTGGGCGCTGGCCAGGTCGTGACCGAACGGCTTCTCCACCATGATGCGGGCGTCGCCGGCCAGCCCGGCCCGGGCGAGGCCCTGGGTGATGGTCCCGAACAGCGGCGGCGGGACCTCCAGGTAGAACAGCGCCGGTCCGGCCGGGATCTTCTTGGCCAGCGCCTGGTAGGTGGCGTCGTCGGTCAGGTCGCCGTCGACGTAGTCGAGCAGGTCCAGCATCCGCTTCGCCGGGTCGGCGTCCGGGTCGATGCCGTTGCGCCGGAGCGAGTCGGTCGCGTAGCCGCGGAACTGGTCCAGCCCCCAGCCGCTCTTGGCCACGCCGATGATCGGGACGTCGAGCACGTCGCGGTCGACCAGGTCCACCAGGGCCGGGAAGGTCTCGATCTTCGCGAGATCTCCCGTGGCTCCGAAGATCACCAGGGCGCTCAAGCGTTCGGTTCCCATGCCGACGTCCTCTTCTCGGCCGGAGGTGCCCGCTCCCCGCCTGCGGCGGCGTGCCGGGCGGCACGACCGCCGCCCACCCTCCCGCTCGTCCCCGTGGGGTGACCCTCATCCGGAATGGATGATCCGAGACTTTCGCGGCTACCGGAGCGTGCGCCGGGTGAGGGGCGTGCCGGGGATCGACCGCAGGCTCTTCGCGGAGTCGCGGCCGGCCCGGCGGCAACTGGTCGCGGTCGTCCTGTTCGGCCTGACGACCGCGGCGCTGGTCGTGGCGCAGGCGGGGCTGCTGACCGACGTGATCGTGCGCGCGACGGAGGGCTCCGGGGCGCTGGCGGCCACCCTCGCCGGCCTCCTGGCCGTGGTGCTGGCGCGGGCCGCGCTGAGCGGAGCCGCGGAGGTCACGGCGCTGCGGTCCGCGGACGAGGTGAAGGCCGGCCTGCGTGGCCGGGTGCTGGCCGGCGCGGTCCGGCGCGGCCCGGCGTGGCTCGGCGGGCGCCGGTCGGGGGAGCTGGTCGCCCTGCTCACGTCCGGGCTCGACGGAGTGGACGTCTACGTCGCGCGGTTCCTGCCGCAGCTCGCGCTCGCTGTCCTGGTGCCGCCGGTGGTGCTGGCGCGCATCGCCCTGGCCGACTGGCCGTCCGCCGTCGTCCTGCTCGTCACCGCGCCGCTCATCCCGGTCTTCATGGCCCTGATCGGCCGCTACACGCGCAGCCGCACCGCGCGGCAGTGGCACCTGCTGGCCGGGCTGGGTGGCCACTTCCTCGACGTGGTCGAGGGCTTGCCGACGTTGAAGGTCCACGGGCGGGCGCGGGCGCAGGTCGGCGTGATCCGGCAGGTCACCGAGCGGTACCGGCGGACGACGATGGCGACGCTGCGGATCGCGTTCACCTCGTCCCTGGCCCTCGAGCTGCTGGCCACGCTGGGCACCGCGCTGGTCGCGGTGGCCGTCGGGCTGCGGCTGCTCGGCGGTGGCCTGGAGTACCGGCCCGCGCTGCTGGCGCTGCTGCTCGCGCCCGAGGTCTACCTGCCGCTGCGCGCCCTCGGCGCCCAGTTCCACGCCAGCGCCGACGGGGTGGCCGCGGCCACGCACGCCTACGCCGTCCTCGACGCCCCCGAGCCGGCGGACGACGGACTGCGCGCGGCCCGCCTCGGCGGCCTCCCGGTGCCCGACATGGGGACCGCCGCCGTGGTCTTCCGGGACGTGACGCTGCGCTATCCCGAGCGGGAGCTGCCGGCCCTGGACCGGGTCGCGTTCACCGTGCCGCCCGGGGCGCTGCTGGCGGTGACGGGTGCCACGGGGGCGGGCAAGAGCTCGGTGCTCGCCCTGCTGCAGCGGTTCGCGATGCCGACCGGCGGCGAGGTCACGGTCGGGGGCCGGCGGCTCGACGACCTGCCCGTGGCCGCCTGGCGGGAGCGCATCGCCTGGGTGCCGCAGACGCCGTACCTGTTCGACGGCACGGTGGCCGACAACGTGCGGCTGGGCCGTCCCGGGGCGAGCGACGCGGAGGTCCGGGAGGCGCTCGGCCTGGCGGAGGCGGCGGAGTTCGTCGCGGCGCTGCCCGGTGGACCGGCGGGTCCGGTGGGGGAGCGGGGGCTGCGGCTGTCCAGCGGGCAGCGGCAGCGGATCGCGCTGGCGCGGGCGTTCCTCCGCGACGCGCCGCTGCTGCTGCTCGACGAGCCGACGGCGCACCTCGACCCGCTCACCGCGGCGGGTGTCCGCCGGGCCGTCGATCGGCTGATGGCCGGGCGCACGGTCGTCCTCGTCACGCACGACCGGCGCTGGGTCGCCGCGGCCGACGTCGTCGTCGCCCTGGCGGACGGGCGACCGGCTGCCGCGGAGCGGGTCGCGTGACCGCGCCGGTGGTCCGGCTGCTCCGCTGGACCCGTCCGACCCGGCCGACCACCACGCTGGCGGTGCTCGCCGGCACGGCCACCGTGTGCTGCGGGGTCGGTCTGTTCGCCACCGCCGGCTGGCTGATCTCGCGGGCCGCCCAGCACCCGGACATCGCGGCGCTGGCCGTGGCGGTCGTCGCGGTCCGCTTCTTCGGGATCGGCCGCGGGGTCGCGCGCTACGCCGAGCGGCTGCTCTCGCACGACGCGGCGATGCGCAGCCTCGCCGACGTCCGTCCCCGGGTGTTCGCCCGGCTGGTGCCCCTGACGCCGGCCGCGCTGCCCTTGCGCAGCGGGGACCTGCTCGCCCGGGTGGTCGGGGACGTCGACGCGGTGCAGGACCTGCTCGTCCGGGGGCTCACGCCGGCGGTCACCGCGCTGCTCGCCGGCCTCGCCGCGACCGGCCTGGTCGCGTTCCTCTTCCCACCCGCGGCGGTGCTGCTCGCCGCCGGCCTGCTCCTCGGCGGGATCGGCGTGCCGGCGCTGGTCGCCGCGTGGAGCCGCCGCAGCGGACGGGCCGCGGCGGAGGCGCAGGCCCGGCTGAGCGCCGACGTCGCCGGGATCCTGGACGGCGCCGCCGACCTGCTGGCCGCGGGGGCGGCCCCACGGGCGCTGGCCGACGCCGAGGCCGCGGGCCGGCACCGGTCCCGCCTGGCCGCGGCACTCGCCCGGACCGGCGGCGCGGCGGTGGCCCTCGGCGTCCTGGTGGCCGGGGGCACGGTCTGGGCCGTCGCGGGGCGGGCCGCCTCCGCCACCGCGCGCGGCGAGCTCGACCCGGTGACGCTGGCCGTCGTCCTCCTCGCCTCGCTGGCCGCGTTCGAGGCCGTGGCGCCCCTGCCGGCCGTGGCCGTCGCGCTGGGCGCGGCCGGCCGGTCGGCCACCCGGCTGTTCGACGTCCTGGACGCGCCGATCCCCGTCACCGAGCCCGGGGTGCCGGCCGAGCCGCCGCTCGGCCCGGTGACCGTCCGGCTCTCCGGCGTGGGCGTCCGGTACGCGCCGGAGGCGCCGTGGGCGCTCGACGGCGTGGACCTCGACCTGCCCCCCGGGCGCCGCGTCGCGGTGATCGGCGCCAGCGGCTCCGGGAAGAGCACGCTCGCCGCGCTGCTGTTCCGCTTCCGGGACGCCGACGCCGGCCGCGTGCTGCTCGACGGGAGGGACGTCCGCGCGTTCCGGACCGACGACGTGCGCCGGCTCATCGGAGGGATCCCCGCCGATCCGCACGTCTTCGCCGGCACGCTGCAGCAGAACCTGCAGCTGGCGCTCCCCGGGGCCGACGTGGCGCAGCTGGAGGAGGTGGCGCAGGCGGCGGGCCTGCTCGACTGGATCCGGTCGCTGCCGCTGGGCTGGTCGACGCCGGTCGGCCAGCGCGGATCGCGCATGTCCGGCGGTCAGCGGCAGCGGCTGGCGCTGGCGCAGGCGCTGCTGGCCGATCCGCGGGTGCTGGTCCTGGACGAGCCGACCGCCCACCTCGACCCGGAGTCCCGGACGGCGGTGCTGGCGACGATCCTGACCGCGACGGCCGGCCGCACCACCCTCCTCGTGACGCACGACCTCGCGGCCCTGCCGGAGATGGACGAGGTCGTCGTGCTCGACGCCGGCCGGGTGGCCCAGCGGGGGACGCACGAGGAGCTGCTGGCCGAGGCCGGCTTCTACCGCGACGTGTGGGCCCTGGAGGCCTGAGGGCAGGTCACGAGGTGCTCGACGGGGGCTGCCCGCGTGCCGGCGGGGCCTGCCCGGCGGCACCGCGCCCCTTGCGGGCCAGGGCCACGAGCGCGCCGGAGCCCGAGACGGCGAGGTAGGCAGTGAGGACCGCGACGGCCACGGGCGCGAGCTGCAGGGTGCCGATCTGGGTCGTGAGCGCGACGAGGACGATCAGCGTGAACGGTGCCGCGACGAGCGCGCCGAGGATGGCGGCGAACATCGTGGCGAAGGCGAGCCCTTCGGGGATCCCCGGGATCAGCAGGTGGACGGCCGTCCCCGCCGTGCCGCCGATGAACAGCGTCACGAGGATCGGCCCACCGATGAACCCGGTGGCCTCGCAGAGCGCGAACGCAAGGATCTTCGCGAACACGACCGCGACGAGCAGCCCGGCACCCAGCGCGGCCCCGTGGTCGATCACGGTCGTGAGCTGGTCCGTCCCGGTGAACAGGGTCAGCGGCAGGGCGACGCCGACCAGCCCGAACGCGATCCCGCCGAGCGTCGAGCGGACGATCGGCCACCGGAGCAGCGGGGCGGTGAGCTTCGTGAGCACGCCGGCGGCGGCGAGGGTGATCAGCGCGAGCGCCCCGGCGACGAGGCCGAGGGGGACGGCCGCGGCCAGCTGCCAGTCCTCGTAGGTGAACGACGGCACCCGGTAGATGCCGACGAACGTGCTCCCCGCGACCGGGAAGTAGACCGCGAACGCCACCGTCGCGGCGAGCAGTGCAGCGACCAGGACGTCGGCGAGGCGTGCGCGCCGGGGACGGGCGATCTCGACCACGAGCGCCGTCGCCAGGATCGGGGACGCCAGCAGGCCGCCGTAGGCGGCCGACATGCCGCTGAGCGTGTTCGTGGCCCTGGCCGTCTCATCGAGCTTCCGCCGCTCCGACAGCCAGGTCCCGAGGCCCCCGCCCATCTTGCCCAGTGCGTCCTCGGGGCCGAGGCTCGCGCCACCGACCAGCGAGACCAGGGAGACGGCCACCGCCTTCAGGACGGTGGGGGGCTCGACCCGGGCGGTCCGCAGCTCCTCGAGCACGCCGGGCAGCTTGGGCGGGAGGCGGAAGACCCGCCGCAGCACGCCGACGAGGAGCCCCGCGGCCGCGGTCACCCCCACCCACCACAGGCTCCCGGAGAACCAGTCCGGCTTGTCGGGCAGCGTGAACCAGAGTTTGCCGCCGCCGGTGACCAGCCCCAGGAAGGCCAGCGCCGCGAGGGCGAGCGCGATCCCGAGGACGACCGCGTAGCCGACCGCCGTCCAGAAGCCACGGGACCGGTCCAGCGCCACCTCGCCGGGGGCCTCGTCGGGCCCGGACTGCGGAGCGGCGCGGGGACCGGCCTGCGCCCGCCTGTTCGCTCTCGAGAGGGGCATGCGTCGTTCCATCTCACGCGGCCGTCGGACTGCGCTCGACCGTGGCCGGACACGAGCCGCCCACCCTCGTCCGGCGGGGATGATTCCCCGGCCCGCGTCGAGGGCGGGCGAGCGCCGGCCTGGCTAGGGTCCGACGGCATGGCCCACCGGTTCCGGGCGTCGGTCCCGCTCACCGACAACTGGGAGCACTTCGCGTTCGCCGTCGCCGACGGCGTCGCCACGGTCACGCTCGACCGGCCGGAGAAGCTCAACCCGCTGACCTTCGAGAGCTACGCCGACCTGCGCGACCTCGTCCTGCAGCTGCCGTACCGGGACGACGTCCGCGTGCTGGTGATCCGGGGCGAGGGGAAGGCGTTCTGCGCCGGCGGGGACGTCAACGAGATCATCGGCGAGCTCATCCGGATGCGGCCGCACGACCTGATCGGCTTCACCAGGATGACCGGCGACCTCATCCGCGCGATGCGCGAGGTCCCGGTGCCGATCATCGCCGGGATCCAGGGCATCGCGGCCGGCGCCGGATCGGTGATCGCGCTCGCCTCGGACTTCCGGGTCTGCGCCCGGTCGGCCCGCTTCGCCTTCCTGTTCACCAAGGTGGGGCTCTCCGGCGGTGACATGGGCGCGGCCTACCTGCTGCCGCGCGCCGTGGGCGCCGGCCGGGCGACGCAGCTGCTGATGCTCGGCGACACCATCGACGCCGACACCGCCGACCGCTACGGGCTGGTCAGCCGGCTGGTGGACGACGACGGGCTGGACGACGCCGTGGCCGAGCTCGCCGCGCGGCTGGCGAGCGGCCCGACGCTGGCCTACGCGCAGACCAAGGCGCTGATCACCCGCGAGCTGGACATGCCCCTGGGCGCGGCCATGGAGCTGGACGCGATGACGCAGGCGCTGCTGATGACCACCGACGACCACGCGGAGTTCCACGCCGCCTTCAACGCCCGCCGGCCGCCGAACTGGACCGGGCGGTGACGCAGCCGCGCACCTGCCTGGTCACCGGCGCGAGCCGCGGGATCGGGGCCGCGGTGGCGGCCCGGCTCTCCGCCGACGGGCACCGGGTGGCGCTGCTCGGCCGGGACGTCGTCTCCCTGGACTCGGTCCGGGCGCGGCTGCCGGGGGAGGGGATGGCCGTGACCGCCGACGTCACGGACCCCGCGCAGGTGGCGGCGGCGGTCGACCTGGTGGAGCGCGACTGGGGTCCGGTCGAGGTGCTGGTCTCCAACGCCGGGGCCGGCGTCGGCGCGCCGCTCGTGGAGACCTCCGACGAGGACTGGGCCCGCATGCTCGAGCTCAACCTCACCGCGCCGTTCCGGTTGGTCCGGCGGGTGCTGCCGGGCATGGTCGAGGCCGGCTGGGGCCGGATCGTCGTGGTCGCCTCGGTCGTGGCCAAGCACGGGGAGGCGCAGGTGGCGGCCTACACCGCGGCCAAGCACGGCGTGCTGGGACTGGTTCGCGCGGCCGCCGCCGAGGTCGCGCGCACCGGCGTCACCGTCAACGCGGTCTGCCCCGGCTACGTCGACACCCCGATGACCGACACGACCGTCGAGGCGATCGCGGCCCGCACCGGCCGGAGCCCCGACGAGGCCCGCGCGCTGCTCGCCCGCCGGCAGCCGATCGGCCGGCTGATCGACCCGGCGGAAGTGGCCGAGGCGGTGGCGTTCTGCCTGGTCAACGGCGCGGTCACCGGACAAGGCATCAACGTCGACGGAGGGACCGTGCAGTCATGACCCTCGAGCGGATCGACCCCGACGAGCTGGCCCGGCCCTCCGGGTTCGCGCACGCCGTCAAGGCCCGCGGCACCGTGACCGTGCACCTCGCGGGGCAGACGGCACTCGACCGGGACGGCCGGATCGTCGGCACCGGCGTCGTCGAGCAGTTCGAGCAGGCGCTGGGCAACCTGCTGACGGCGCTCCGCGCGGCCGGCGGGGGCCCGGAGCACCTGGCGAGCCTGACGATCTACATCGTCGACGTCCCCGACTACCGGGCGCACGCCCGGGAGATCGGGCAGGCGTGGCGGCGGCTGGCCGGCCGGGACTACCCGGCGACCGCGGGGATCGGGGTCGCCCGGCTCTGGGACGACGACGCGCTGGTCGAGGTGCAGGGGATCGCGGAGATCCCGGAGGGCTGAGGAGGACCCGTGGAGATCTGGATCAACCCGGCCTGCTCGAAGTGCCGGGCCGCCACCGAGCTGCTCGACGAGGCCGGCGCGCAGTACACGGTGCGCCGCTACCTGGAGGACCCGCCGACCGCCGACGAGCTCGACGCCGTGCTGTCCCGGCTCGGCCTCGACCCCTGGGACGTCGCGCGCACCGGCGAGCCGGTCGCGCAGGAGCTGGGCCTGGCCGACCTGCCGCGCGACCGCCGCCGGTGGCTCGAGCTCATGTCGGCCCACCCGATCCTCATCCAGCGGCCGATCCTCACCGCCGACGACGGCACCACCGTGGTGGGCCGCACGCCGGAGGCCGTCCGGCGGGCGCTCGGCTGACCATCCGTCCCCCTCAATCGAGGCGAGTCGCGTCGCTGCCCTCGATCCGGGCCTTGAGCGCCTCCGGCATCGGGCCGAAGGTGGGGGTCTCGCCGGGGCTCAGGGAGCGGACCATCAGCGGCAGCAGCAACCCCCGGGTCCGCAGCTCGAGCGGCCGGGGGTCACCTCCAGCACCCGGACCGGAACCGTGCTCCGCAGCAGGGGGTGCAGCGGGGGGAAGCCGAACACCACCCGGCCCCCGACGGCGAACTCTCCTTGCGCGCTGGTGAGCACGGGCGTCCAGTCCGGGTAGCCGGGCACATCGGTGAGCACGTCCCAGACCCGCTCGGGGCCGGCATCGACGTCGATGGACGTCCGCATTCCCCTGGTCATCGGGTCGCCTCCCGAGGGTGAGCGCTCCGGCCACGCCCAGCGTAGGACGGGGCAGACTAGGGCTCCGGCCCGTCGTCGATGGGAGTTCAGCGTGGAACTCACCCGGTCAGCGCACGTGGACACGTTCTGCCGCGACAACCTGCCGCCGCCGGAGCAGTGGCCGGAGTTCCGGTTCGACCTGCCGGAGCTGCGCTATCCCGAGCGGCTGAACTGCGCGAGCGCGCTGCTGGACGACGTCGTCGCCGTCCATGGTCCCGACCGCCCGTGCCTGCGCACCGACGACGGGACGTGGACCTACGGCGAGCTGCTCGCCCGGGCCAACCAGGTCGCCAACCTCCTCGTCGACGGGTTCGGCCTCGTCCCGGGGCAGCGGGTGCTGCTGCGCTCCCCGAACAACCCGTGGCTGGTCGCCTGCTGGTTCGCCGTCCTCAAGGCCGGCGGGGTCGCCGTGACCACCGTGCCCATGCTGCGCACCGCCGAGCTGTCCCAGCTGATCGACCTCACCCGCAGCACGCTGGCCCTGTGCGACGCGCGGTTCGCCGAAGACCTCGCCCCGACCGGCCTGACCACGGCGTGCTGGGGTGGTGGGGGAGCCGACGACGTCACCGTCCGGGCCGCGGCGCAGCCCACCACGTTCGCCGACGTCGACACCGCCGCCGACGACGTCGCGCTGCTCGCCGCGACGTCGGGCAGCACCGGCGTCCCCAAGGTCACCATGCACTTCCACCGCGACGTGCTGGCCATCGCCGACACCTTCGGCGCGCACACCCTCCGGAGCCGGCCGGACGACGTCTTCACCGGCACTCCACCGCTCGCGTTCACCTTCGGCCTCGGCGGGCTCCTGGTCTTCCCGCTGCGGGTCGGCGCCTCGGTGCTGCTGATCGAGAAGGCCACGCCGGTGCAGCTGGCCGAGGCGGTGTCGCGGCACGGGGCGACGGTCGTCTGCACCGCCCCGACCGGCTACCGGGCGATGCTGCGCACCGGCTGCGCGCACCTGCTGTCCGGCGTCCGGCGGGCGGTGTCGGCCGGCGAGCACCTGCCGAAGGCGGTGTGGGAGGAGTTCGCCGCGACGACCGGCGTCCGGCTGGTCGACGGCATCGGCAGCACCGAGATGCTGCACGTGTTCATCTCCGCCACCGACGACGAGATCCGGCCGGGCTCCACCGGCCGCGCCGTCCCCGGCTACGTCGCGACCGTGCTGGACGCCGACGGCGCACCGGCCGCCGTCGGCGTGCCGGGCCGGTTGGCGGTCAAAGGCCCCACCGGCTGCCGCTACCTCGCCGACCCGCGCCAGCAGGTCTACGTGCAGGACGGCTGGAACGTCACCGGCGACACCTACGTGCGCGACGCCGACGGCTGGTTCTGGTACCAGGCGCGCAGCGACGACATGATCGTCTCCGCGGGCTACAACATCGGGGCGCCGGAGGTCGAGCAGGCACTCGACCAGCACCCGGACGTGGTCGAGTGCGCCGTCGTCGGCCGGCCCGACCCCGACCGGGGGCAGGTCGTGCACGCTGCCGTCGTCCTGCGCGAGGGAGTGGACGGCGACGCGGCGAAGGTCGCCGAGCTGCAGCAGTTCACCAAGGGGCGGATCGCGCCCTACAAGTACCCGCGCTCGATCGAGTTCGTGGCCGAGCTGCCCCGGACCTCCACCGGCAAGGTGCAGCGCTACCGGCTGCGCGAGCCCGAGCCGGCGGCCTGAGCATGCGGATCGCGGTGATCGGCGGCGGCCCGGGCGGGCTGTACTTCTCGGCCCTGGCCAAGGCCCTGCGGCCGGACAGCGAGATCCGGGTGTGGGAGCGCAACGCCCCCGACGACACCTTCGGCTTCGGCGTGGTGTTCAGCGACGAGACCCTCGGCGGCATCGAGCACGCCGACCCGGTGATCCACGCGCGGATGGCCGAGCGGTTCGCCCGCTGGGACGACGTCGACGTGCACTTCCGCGGCACCCTGACCACCGTCGGCGGCCAGGGCTTCGCCGCGATGAGCCGCAAGGACCTGCTGCGCATCCTGCAGGAGCGCTGCCTGGAGCTCGGGGTGCGCGTCGACTTCCGGACCGAGGCCCCGGACGTCGACGCGCTGGCCCGGTCGCACGACCTGGTGATCGCGGCCGACGGGGCCAACTCCGCCGTCCGCACCAAGCACGCGGACGTGTTCGGCCCGACCGTCGACCTGCGGCGCAACAAGTACATGTGGCTGGGCACCGACCGGGCGTTCGAGGCCTTCGAGTTCGTCATCCTGGAGACGCCGCACGGCGTGATGCAGGTGCACGGCTACCCGTACGACGCCGGCCACAGCACGGTGATCATCGAGATGCACGATGACGTGTGGCGCCGCGCCGGGTTCGCCGCGTCGGCCGGGCGGGCGTTCCCGCCGGGCGTGAGCGACGAGGAGTCGATCGCGCGGGTGGCCGAGCTGCTGGGCGGCGTCCTCGAGGGGCACGGGCTGCTGGCCAACAACTCCAAGTGGACCAGCTTCCCGACCGTGACCAACCGGACCTGGCGGCACGGCAACGTCGTGCTGCTCGGCGACGCCGCGCACACCGCGCACTTCTCGATCGGCTCGGGCACCAAGCTGGCGATGGAGGACGCGCTGGCGCTGGTCGCCTGCCTGCACGAGCAGCCGGGCGTGCCGGCCGCGCTGGAGGCGTACGAGGCCGAGCGGCGGCCGGTGGTGCTCTCCACCCAGCGCGCGGCGCAGGCCAGCCTCGAGTGGTTCGAGAACATCGGCCAGTACGTCGGCCAGGACCCGGAGCAGTTCGCGTTCAACATCGTCACCCGCAGCCGGCGGATCACCTACGACAACCTGCGGCTGCGCGACCCGGAGTTCGTCGCGCGCATGGACGAGTGGTTCGCCGGCGGCGCCGACGTGCGGCCGCCGATGTTCCGGCCGTTCCGGCTCGGCGGCCTCGAGCTGGTCAACCGCGTCGTCGTCTCGCCGATGGACATGTACTCCGCCGTCGACGGCCTGCCGACCGACTTCCACCTGGTCCACCTGGGCGCGCGGGCTCTCGGCGGCGCGGGGCTGGTGATGACCGAGATGGTGTGCGTGTCGCCGTCCGGGCGGATCACTCCGGGCTGCGCCGGGATCTACACGCCGGAGCAGGAGGCCGCCTGGGCGCGGGTGGCCGCGTTCGTGCACGCGAACAGCGCCGCGAAGGTCGGGCTGCAGATCGGGCACTCCGGGCGGAAGGGGTCGACCAAGCTCATGTGGGAGGGCATCGACGAGCCGCTGCCGGACGGCAACTGGGACGTCGTCGGCCCCTCGCCGGTGCCGTACTCGCCGGCCAACCAGGTGCCCCGCGAGCTGTCGACGGCCGAGCTGGCGGCGATCACCGCCGAGTTCGTGGCGTGCGCGCAGGCCGGAGGGCGGGCCGGCTTCGACGTCCTGGAGCTGCACTGCGCGCACGGCTACCTGCTGTCGTCGTTCCTCTCCCCGCTGAGCAACCACCGCACCGACGAGTACGGGGGAGACCTGGCCCGCCGGCTGCGCTACCCGCTGGAGGTCTTCGACGCGGTCCGCGCGGTGTGGGCCGGCCCGATGAGCGTGCGCATCTCGGCGACCGACTGGTGCGAGGGCGGCACCGACGTCGAGGACGCCGTCGCGATCGCGCGTTCCTTCGCCGAGCACGGCGCCGACGCGATCCACGTCTCCACCGGCCAGGTGGTCAAGGAGGAGGCCCCGGCGTACGGGCGCAGCTACCAGACGCCGTACGCCGACCGGATCCGGCAGGAGGTCGGCCTCCCGCTCGGCGTCGCGGTGATCGCCGTCGGCGCCATCTCCTCCTACGACGACGTCAACTCGATCCTGCTCGCCGGCCGGGCCGACCTGGTCGCCGTCGGCCGCCCGCACCTGTACGACCCGCACTGGACGCTGCACGCCGCCGCCGACCAGGGGTACGAGGGCCCGGGCGTCACCTGGCCGGCGCCCTACCGGGCCGGCAGCCGGACGCCACCGACCGGCCGGACCGACGGGCCGCCGCCCCGGCTCACCCTCATCCGGCAGCCGGCCACCGGCACCCGGCACGCGCGCTGGATCAGCCCGTCACGTCCGTGAGCGCGCGGTCGAGGATGTCCAGGCCGAGGTCGAGCTCCTCGTCGGTCACGGTCAGCGGCGGGGCGATGCGGAAGACGCCGCCCATCGCGGGCAGCTGCACGATGTTCATCGACAGGCCGAGCTCGAAGCAGCGCCGGCTGATCGCCGCACCGGTCTCCGGGGCCGGCTTGCGCGAGGTGCGGTCGGCCACGATCTCGACGCCGAGCAGCAGCCCGCGGCCGCGGATGTCGCCGACGCACTCGTGGCGGTCCTGCAGCTCCAGCAGGCCGCGCCGCAGCCGGTCGCCGGCCGCGACCGCGCGCCGGGCGAGGCTCTCGCGGGCGACGACGTCCAGGACGGCGAGGCCGACCGCGGCGGGCAGCGGGTCGGAGACGTGGGTCGTGTAGAAGAGGAAGCCGCGCTCGTGCGCCCGCTCCTCGACCTCGGCCGAGGTGAGCACGGCGGCCAGCGGCAGGCCGGCGCCGAGCGTCTTGGACAGCGTGAGGACGTCGGGGACGACGCCGTCGCGCTCGTGGGCGAACATCCGGCCCGTGCGGCCGATGCCGGTCTGCGCCTCGTCGAGCACCAGCAGCATCCCGCGCTCGCGGCACCGCTCCAGCAGCGCCGGGAGGTAGCCCTCGGGCAGGTCGATCACGCCGCCCGAGGACAGGATCGGCTCGGCGATGAAGGCCGCCAGCCCGCCGGCGGTCTGCCGGTCGACGAGGTCGAACCCGTCGTCGAGCTCCCGCTGCCAGTCCAGCCCGCCGTCGGTCGTCGTGAAGCGCGGGCGGTAGGCGTTGGGGGCGGGGATCGCCATCGAGCCGACCGCCGGGGGTCCGTAGCCGCGCCGTCCCGCCGAGTACGTGGCGGAGGCGGCGGCGCCGGTCATGCCGTGCCAGGACTGGCTGAAGCCCACGACCTCCCAGCCGCCGGTGACCAGGCGCGCCATCCGCAGGGCGGCCTCGTTGGACTCGGCCCCGGTGGTGAGCAGGAGGACGCGGTCCAGGCCGGGCACCAGAGAGCCCAGAGCCTCGCCGAGGTCGATGACCGGGCGGGACAGCATCCCGGAGAACAGGTGGTCCAGCCGGCCGACCATGGTGGACACGACCTCGACGATCGCCGGGTGGGCGTGCCCGAGGACGGCGCTCATCTGCCCGCTGGTGAAGTCCAGGACGGCCCGGCCCGAGGCGTCGTACACGAACGATCCGGCCGCCCGGTCGGCCACGAACGGCAGGAAGTCGCCCGCCCCGCTGTACCGGACCAGGTGCCGGGCCGCCCGAGCCAGATCCGCCCGGTCGGCGGCGGAGAGATCGGTCACCGCGCGAACGCTAGCGGCGGCCACCGCCCCTGGCGACGGTCATCTCTGAGGGATGAGGGCCGGGGCGCCCGAGCGCACGACGCTGGGCGCAAGGGGGCTATGCGCATGGACACAGAGCCGTCGGCACGGTCCGGGCAGTCGGAGCCGTCGTCCGCGAGCGCCGGCCAGCGGTCGGTGGCGCGTCGTTTCGACGTCGCCGCGGTGACCGCGCGCGTGACGCAGACCAAGGAGCGGCTCGACGCCTCCAAGGTCGGGCACGTGCAGCGCCGGTTCGTGAAGGCGGACCTGGCCAACCAGGCGATGATCCTCGCCGCCCTCGCGCTGTCGCTGCTGCTGCCGGTGCTGGTGACCCTCGCGGCGCTGGTACCGCTGGGGGCGGCGAACTCCCTGCCGGCCGTGGCCGGCGCCCGGCTGGACCTGAGCCCGCAGGCGGTCGCGGACCTGCAGCGGCTGTTCCCCAGCCGGGAGGCGGTGCGCGGCGCGTCGACCGTGTTCGGCAGCCTGTTCACGCTGCTGTCGGCCTACGCCTGGCCCACCGCGCTCCAGCGGGGCTACGAGATCGCCTGGGGGGTGACCTCGCTGGGCTGGAAGGGGCTGTGGCGCCCCCTGGTCTGGCTGATCGCGTTCGTCGCCGCCGGCGCCGTCCTGCTCGTCCTGCCGCGGGCAGGGATCGCCGACCCCTGGCGGACCATCCTGCTGCTGATCGTCTGGACGCCGCTCATCTTCGTGTGGAGCTGGTGGACGCAGCACTTCCTGCTCCGGGGCGCGGTGCCGTGGCGGTTGCTGGTCCCCGGCGCGATCGCCATGACCATCGGCCTGGTCGGGCTGCGGGCCTTCGCCGCGGTCTGGCTCTCCAACGCGATCACCTACAACACGGACCGCTACGGCCCGCTGGGCATCGTCTTCATGCTGCTGACCTGGCTCACCGCCCTGAGCTTCGTCATGCTGGGCGGCCCGGTCCTCGGCGCGGCTCTGCACGAGCGGCGCGAGGAGGAGGCGGCGGCGCGCACGCAGGCCGAGCGCGCCGAGCGGCTGGCCGAGCTCCGCGAGAAGGTCGCGTTCGCGATGCCCCCACCGCGCGCCCGCGAGGAGGACCGCCCGGCCGGGACCCCCGAGGAGACCTGACCCGCTACCGTCCGGACCAGTCCGGTCGAGGAGGTCGTGGTGTCGCAGGTCGTCGATTTCGAGAACGTGTCCACCGCGGGGTTGGAGTCCTCACCGGTGGCCGACGCCCTCGCCGGGCTGCGGGCCAACGAGGCCCGCTACTACAGGAACAAGTTCGGCCACGTCTTCACCGTCGATCCCGCGGACGACGCGGCCGATGCGGTCGACCACGTCCACCGCATCCTCAAGGAGGAACGCGACCTCGTCATCTCATCCCGCCCCCTGGAGGCCACGGACTTCGAGGTCGAGGGGACCCGGATGACCTACGTCTTCTACGAATCCGGCCTGTCGATCAACGTGATGTACGGCCTGCAGGACGGGATGAAGCGCGCGGTCGGGTTCAAGCTGTCCGACGGCATGGAGGTCCCCGAGGAGCTCGCCTCCCGGTTCAAGTTCGCCCGCCAGAGATCGAAGCTGGCCGGCACCATCCGCGGCTCCTTCTTCGTCATCAAGGGGACCTACTGAGGGGAGACCGCTCGGTCTAGCCTGGCCGCGGTGGGGTGATCTCCGTCACGAGGCCAGGGGGTTGGGCGTGGGCGAGGCTGTGGACCAGGGGGCCCCGCAGGGGCCGCAGGTGGACGTCGTCGTGGTCGGGGCCGGCTTCGCCGGTCTGTACATGCTGCACCGGCTGCGCGAGGCGGGGTTCTCCGCGCGCGCGTTCGAGGCGGCGAGCGACGTCGGTGGCACCTGGTACTGGAACCGCTATCCGGGCGCCCGCTGCGACATCACCACGGCCGACTACACCTTCGGCTTCGATCCCGAGCTGGAGCGGGAGTGGACCTGGTCGGAGAAGTACGCGACGCAGCCGGAGATCCTCCGCTACCTGCAGTCCGTGGCCGACCGGTACGACCTGCGGCGCGACATCACGTTCGACACCCGGGTCGAGCGCGCGGAGTGGGACGACGACGCGGGCCTCTGGCGGGTGCACACCTCGACCGGTGAGGACGTCACCTCCCGGTTCTACGTGATGGCGACCGGGTGCCTGTCGGTGCCGAAGGAGCCGGACATCGAGGGGGCCGCCCGGTTCCGCGGCGAGGTGTACTTCACCAGCCGGTGGCCGCACGAGGGGGTGGACCTCACCGGGAAGCGGGTCGCGGTGATCGGCACCGGGTCCTCCGGCATCCAGTCCATCCCGCTGATCGCGCAGCAGGCGGCTCAGCTGACGGTGTTCCAGCGGACGCCGAACTTCTCCATCCCCGCCGGCAACGGCCCGGTCCCCGGGCACCGGGCCGAGGCGCTGCGCGAGGACCGGGAGGCCTACCGCGAGGCGGCGAAGTGGTCGCGGATCGGCGTCCCCGGCGAGGTTCCCGAGGTCTACGGCGTCGCCGCCCCGGAGGAGGTCCGCCGGGAGCGCTTCGAGGCGGCGTGGGCGGCCGGCGAGCTGCAGGCCATCACCGCGGTCTTCGCCGACCAGGGGATCAACCCGGCCTCCAACGAGATCCTCGCCGAGATGATCCGCGAGAAGATCCGGTCGATCGTGACCGATCCCGAGACCGCCGAGGCGCTCTGCCCGAAGGACCACTACTTCGGCACCAAGCGGCCGTGCCTGGACACCGACTACTTCCAGACCTTCAACCTGCCGCACGTCCGGCTGGTCGACCTCCGGAAGACGCCGATCACCACGATCACCGAGACCGGGATCGAGGTCGGCGGGGAGGCCCTGGACTTCGACGCGATCGTCTACGCGACCGGCTTCGACGCGATGACCGGGGCGCTGGTCGGCGTCGACATCACCGGTCGCGACGGCGTCACCCTCAAGGAGAAGTGGGCCGACGGCCCCTCCACCTACCTCGGCGTCACCACCGTCGGCTTCCCGAACTTCTTCGCCCTCACCGGGCCCGGCAGCCCGTCGGTGCTGTCCAACATGGCCGTCTCGATCGAGCAGCACGTCGACTGGGTGACCGACTGCCTGGTCGACCTGCGCGAGAAGGGCATGACGACGATCGAGCCGACACGGCTCGCCGAGGAGGGCTGGGACCAGCACGTCGCCGACTGCGCCGCGATCACGCTGCACCCCACCGCGAACTCCTGGTACATGGGCGCCAACGTGCCCGGCAAGCCCCGCGTCTTCTACCCCTACATCGGCGGCGTCGACCGCTACCGGGCCGCGTGCGACGAGGTCCGGGCCGCGGACTACCTCGGCTTCCGGTTGACCGGCCCGGCCGGCGAGCAGTGCAACGACGGCGTCGTCCGCCGGCTGCAGCTCGACGTGACCCTCGTGCTGGAGACGCTTGCCGGGCTCGGCATCCCGCCGCTGGAGTCGATGCCGCCGGTGCAGCTGCGGGCGTTCATGGAGACCCTCAACGCCGAGCGACCGATGGGTCCCGAGATGGGGGAGATCGTCGACGGCGCGCTCCCGGGCCCGGCCGGCGACCTGCCGTACCGGTTGTTCCGGCCGGCGTCGCCGGGGCCGCACCCCGTCGTCCTCTACTTCCACGGCGGCGGCTGGGTGATCGGGGACCACGTCTCCGACGAGCCCCTCTGCCGCGACCTGGCCGCCCGCACCGACTCCGTCGTGGTCTCGGTGAACTACCGCCACGGGCCCGAGGACCGCTATCCGGCGGCCGCCGAGGACGCGTGGGCGGCGCTGCAGTGGGTCGCCGCGCACGCGATCGAGCTGGGCGGCATCCCCGACGAGCTGGTCGTCGCCGGGTGGAGCGCCGGGGGGAACCTGGCCGCCGTCGTCGCCCAGCGGGCCCGGGACGAAGGCGGCCCGGCGCTGCGCGGCCAGCTGCTCCTCACGCCGGTCACCGACGCCGACCAGACCACCGGCTCGTACCGGGAGAACGCCGAGGGCTACGTCCTGACCGCCGACCTCATGCGGTACTTCTGGGACCACTACTGCGACCCCGAGCAGCGCGGCGAGCCGACGGCCGCGCCGTTGCGGGGCCGGCTCGCCGACCTGCCGCCGGCCATCGTGGTGACCGCGGAGTTCGACCCGCTGCGCGACGAGGGGATCGCCTACGCCGACGCGCTGCGGGCCGCCGGCGTGCCGGTGGACCACGTGGCCGCCCGGGGCCACACGCACACGTCGCTGACGATGATCGACGTCGTCCTCTCCGGCGCACCGGTGCGCGAGGAGATCGCGCTGCGGCTGCGGGCGATGTTCCGCGAGCCGGTGGAGGTCTGAGGGTGCGGATCAGGCCCGTTCCGGGCGGGTGAACATCGCCGTGCTCCTCGACGGGACGTGGAGCGACGCCAACACGCACACCAACATCGCGCAGATCGATGCGCGAACGCCCCGCCGCGCCGGGGGAGCGGACCAGGCGGTCCACTACATCGAGGGCGTCGGGACGGGCCCCTTCGATCGGCTGCAGGGCGGCATCCTCGGCGCGGGGCTGGACGACGACATCCGTGAGGGCTACGGCTTCATCGCCGCGCGCCACCGGTCCGAGGACGACCGGATCCACCTGCTCGGCTACAGCCGCGGGGCCTTCGCGGCACGCAGCCTGGCCGGGATGATCGCCAAGTGCGGGCCCCTCCGGGAATCGGACCTGCCCGCGAAGGCGGTGTTCGCCCGGTACCGCGATACCGACAGACCGGGCCTGCGGGAGATGCAGGCGGGGGAGCGGCCCGCCCGCACCGCCGAGGACCGGCTGGTGCTGGCCCGCTCCCGCCTGGTGCGCATCCGGTTCATCGGCGTGTTCGACACCGTCGGCAGCCTCGGCATCCCCGGCGGTCTCGGCCGCCTGGTCAACCGCCGCCGCTACCAGTTCCACGACACCCGCCTCAGCGGGCTCGTCGACCTGGCCTGCCATGCCGTCGCGATCGACGAGCACCGCAGGCAGTTCGCGCCGACGCTCTGGACGAGCGTGCCCATCCCGATACCGCAGCACGCGACGCGCGTGGAGCAGCGCTGGTTCGTCGGGGAGCACGCGAACGTCGGCGGCGGCGGGACCGCGACGCCCGAGGTCGACAACCCCCTCTCCGTGCTGACCCGCGAGTGGATCGTCGAGCGGGCGGTCGAGGCCGGTCTCGTGATCGAGCCACCGCCGGTTCCCGTCACGGGGGAGGAGTGGTCCGGGCCGATCTCCGACTTCTACGCCGGTCTCCTCGGCGGCCTGGTGCGCTTCCTGCCGGGCGCCGGCCCCTACCTGCGCCCGGTGCGGACGACGATCAGCGAGGTCCTCGACCGGTCGGTGATCCACCGGTGGCGGGACGGGAAACCGCGGTACCGCCCGCGGAACCCCTATCTCGAACCCTGGATCCAGGAGCAGCTCTGACCGGGAGCGATCGCGGCAGCCCGAACCAGGGGAGCACGCTGTTCTCGAAGCGCGTCATCGCGCGGATCCGGTCGCCGCTCAGGGTGAGCACGTAGAGGCCGGTCCCGTGCCGGACGCCGGTCGGGGCGCGCAGGTAGGCGCCGAACGCCGGCTGCCCGTTGGCCCGCGTCGGGACGAGGTCGAACCGGCGGCCCGAACGGAAGATGCTGGCGCTGAACCCGGCCGCGGCCTCCCGGCCCTCGTACTCGAACGGCATCGGTGGCATCGAGACGAGGACGTCGTCGGTGAGCAGGGCGACCAGCGCGTCCACGTCGGCGGACTCCCAGGCGTGGACGAACCGCGCCACGATCGCCTCCTCGGCCGGTGAGCCGGCCGTCGGCGGCGGGGCCTGGTCCGGCCCCGCCGGCCGGCGGTCTCGCAGGCCGGCGCGGGCCCGTTTGAGGGCACTGGTGACCGATTCGACGGTCGAGTCCAGCATGCCCGCCACCTCGCGGGCGGAGAACCCGAGGACGTCGCGCAGCACCAGGACGGCGATCTGGCGCGGGGGCAGGAGCTGGAGGGCGGTCACGAAGGCCAGGGAGATCGCCTCGGTCTGCTCGTAGCGGGCCTCGGGGCCGGGCGGACCGCCGGGTGCCGCGCCCAGGAGGGCGTCGGGCCAGGGCTCGAGCCAGGGAACCTCCCCGAGCCGGGTCGGCTCGGGCGGTTCGACCCGGGGCACGTCCCACGGCGTGGCCGGCCGCCGGCTCGCGGCGCGCAGCGCGTTGAGGCACCGGTTGGTGGCGATCCGGTAGAGCCAGGTGCGCAACGAGGCCCGGTCCTCGACGAACCCGCCGAGGGCGCGCCAGGCGGACAGCAGGGTCTCCTGGACGGCGTCCTCGGCGTCCTGGACGGACCCGAGCATCCGGTAGCAGTGCACCTGCAGCTCGCGCCGGTGCGGCTCGGTCAGCTCCCGGAACGCGTCGCCGTCCCCGGCCCGCGCCCTGGAGACGAGGACGGAACTGTCCGCGCTCACAGGCGTGCCCCTCCCTCCGTGCCGGCGGCGTCCGGCGTCGATGTACCTACACCGCGCGAGCCGTGAACTGGGCGGCCGGCGACCGCCCGGTTCGCCGCCGCCGCGGTGTTCGTCCCATCAGGCAATCCGATCCAGGACCGAGGAGAACGCGATGGGGAAGATCGTCCTCAGCGACAACGTCACGCTCGACGGCGTCGTCCAGGACCCGGCCGGCGACGAGGGCTTCCGCGGTGGCGGCTGGGTCGGCCGGCTCGCCGACCACCCGCAGCTGCACGAGCTGGCGCTCGAGGAGGCCCGGGGAGCCGCCGCCCTGCTGCTGGGCCGGCGCAGCTACGAGTGGTTCGCCGGGCGGTGGCCGGCGCGCACCGGCGAGCTGGCGGACCGCCTGAACGGCCTGCCCAAGTACGTCGTCTCCACGACGCTCGAGCGTCCTGCGTGGGCCAACTCGACCGTGCTGGTGGGGGACCCGGTGGGCGCGGTGGCGACGCTGCGCCGCGAGCTCGGCGGGGACGTCGTCGTCCCTGCCAGCTCCGGGCTGGTCCGGACGTTGATGGCCCACGACCTCGTCGACGAGCTCCGGCTGAAGGTCTTCCCGGTCGTGCTCGGCGCGGGCGAGCGCCTCTTCGGCGAGACCGCCGGCTCGGTGCCGCTGCGTCTCGTCGACGCCCGGACCGTCGAGGGCGGCATCGCCGTCCTCACCTACGCGCGTGACCGCTGAGCCGGGACGGGGCGCTCAGGTGGCCAGCCCGATCGTCCGGTGGACGGTGGCGGGCTGCTCCAGGACCCGCAGCACGAGATGGGCGACGTCGGCCCGCGAGACGGTCGGGCCCCGCCGGACGTTCCGGTCAACGGCGGTCCGGTAGGTGCCGGTGAGCGGACCGTTCGTCAGCCGGGGTGGCCGGACCACGGTCCAGTCGGTGCCGCTCTCCCGCAGGACGTCCTCCATGACGGCGAGTTCTGCGTAGTAGGCCCGGAACACGGTCTTCACCAGCGGGCTGAGGACCGTGCGCATGAGCAGCCCGTCCCCGGGGTCGTGCCGGGGCGGTGCGGGTCGGCCGGGCGAGGGCACGGTCCCGATCGGGGCGGCGCTGATGGCCACGACGCGGCGCACCCCGGCCACCTGCATCGCCTCGACGATCGCCTGGGTACCTCGCGGGGTGACGCCGGCGTCGGCAGCGGTTCGGCGCCCCAGGCACGACACGACGGCGTCGGCCCCGGCCAGCGCGGGAACCAGCACGTCCGGGCCGTCGCGCAGCAGATCGGCGGGAACGACCCGGGTGCGCGTCGAGAGCGCTGCGGGATTGCGCGCCACGGCGGTGACGTCGTGTCCCGCGGCGAGCGCCTGCTCCGTGACGAGCGTGCCGATGCGGCCGGTCGCCGCCACGACGGTGAGCTTCATGTCCCCGCCCCCTTCCGTGCGGAGTTCCTCCCGGTCATCGGTCCTCCGTCTCGTGCAGGACGACGTGCGACACGCGCGCGGGGTCGGCCAGGACGTCGATCTCGACGATCCTGCCGCCGGCCACCGTGAATCCCATGACCGCGACGGGCCGCCCGCTCGCGGTGCGCGCGACCAGCCCGGCGGCCCCGTTGACCAGCGCCGGTCCGACGGCCCGGTCGGGGCGCGCGAACACCACGGCCTGCTCGGCCACCGAGGCCGCGCCGCGGATCACCCGCGACGGCCGGGCGGGCAGCGCGCCGCTGTCCGCGCGCAGGACGACGTCCGGGTCGAGCACGGCCACGAGCGCGTCGAAGTCCCCGGCCCGCGCCGCGGCGAGGAAGGCGTCGACGACGACGCGCTGGCGGACCGGATCCTCGTCCGGTACGGGCGCCGCCCCCTTGACCTTGCGGCGGGCCCGGCTCGCGAGCTGACGGGCCGCGCCCTCCGAGCGGCCGACGATCGCCGCGATCTCCGGGAACGGCACGTCGAACATGTCGTGGAGCACGAAGGCCAGGCGCTCGGGCGGGTCCAGCGTCTCCAGCACGACGAGGAGCGCGAGACCGACGGAGTCGGCGAGCACCGCCTCGTGCTCCGGGTCGAGCCGCTCGTCGAGGCTGACGAGGGGATCGGGCACGTGGGCGTCCAGCGGGTCCTCTCGTCGCGACCTGCGTGCCTGCAGCATGGTGAGGCAGACGCGCCCGACCACGGTCGTCAGCCATCCGGAGAGGTTCTCCACCGCGCTGGTGTCGCTGCGGCTCAGGCGCAGCCAGCCCTCCTGCACGGCGTCCTCGGCCTCGGCGAGCGACCCCAGCATCCGGTAGGCCACGGTCCGCAGCCGGGCCCGGTTCTCCTCGAACCGCTCCGCCAGCCAGTCGCGGTCGTCCATCGATCGAGCGTCCTCTCCGGTCGCGTCCCCGACGTCTCGTCGGTCACCGCTATGACCGCTGGGGGAGCGGAAGTGTGACCGGACCGCAGGTCGTCGTCGGGGCGATGGCACGATCGCGCACGAGCTGTCCTTGCCTGGTGAAGGGGAACGCATGCGCGCTGTTCAGGTGACGCGGCCGGACGGGCCGGAGGCCCTCGAGGTCGGCGAGGTGGCGGACCCGGTCCGCGCGGAGCACGAGGTGCTCGTCGAGGTGCGGGCGGCGGGGGTGAACTTCCCCGACCTGCTGCTCACGCAGGACCGGTACCAGTACAAGCCCGAGCGTCCGTTCGTCCTCGGCGGGGAGTTCGCCGGCGTCGTGCTCGAGGCGCCGTCGTCCTCGGAGTTCTCCCCGGGTGACCGGGTGGCCGGCTCCAGCACGCTCGGGGCCTTCGCCGAACGGGTGTCGGTGCCGGCGTCGTCGGTGTTCCCGCTGCCGGACCGCACGAGCTTCGCCGAGGGCGCCTGCGTCCCGATGAACTACCTGACCATGAGCTTCGCCCTGACCACCCGCGGGCAGCTGCGGGAGGGGGAGACCGTGCTCGTGCACGGCGCCGCAGGGGGCATCGGGACGGCGACCATCCAGCTCGCCGCCGCTCTCGGCGCGCGCGTGATCTCGGTGGTCTCCACTCCGGAGAAGGCCGAGTTCGTCACCGGCGTGGGCTCCCACGAGGCCGTGCTCGTCGAGAACTTCAAGGACGCCGTCCTGGAGCTGACCGGCGGGAACGGCGTGGACATGGTGGTCGACCCGGTCGGCGGCCCGCGGTTCACCGACTCGCTGCGCTGCCTGGCCCCGCTCGGCCGGCTGCTGGTCATCGGGTTCACCGACGGCGAGATCCCGTCCGTCAAGGTCAACCGGCTGCTGCTGAACAACATCGACGTCCGCGGCGTCGGCTGGGGCGCGTATGCGATGCCGCGCGAGGGCTACGTCCGCCAGGAGTGGGACCGGCTGCTGCCGCATCTCGAGTCGGGCGTCGTCGCCCCGCCGATCAGCGGGACCTACCCGCTGGAGCGGGCGGGTGAGGCGGTGGCGCTCCTGGGGGAGCGCAGCGTGCTCGGCAAGGTAGTGCTCGAACCGTAGAAAGCGTGGAGGGACTTCGTCATGGACATCGCGGGTGCATCGGCCATCGTGACCGGTGGCGCGTCGGGTCTCGGTGAGGCGACGGCGCGGCTGCTCGCCCAGCGGGGCAGCAAGGTGGTCGTGCTCGACCTGCAGGACGAGAAGGGCGAGAAGGTCGCCGGCGAGATCGGCGGGGCGTACGTCAAGGCCGACGTCGCCGACGAGGAGCAGGTGCGAGCCGCGGTCGAGACCGCCTCGGAGCTGGGGCCGCTGCGGATCCTGGTCAACAGCGCCGGACTGGGCCGGGCCGGCCGGATCATCGGCCGGGACCTCGCCCCGATCCCGCTCGAGCAGTTCGAGTTCGTCCTCCGGGTCAACCTGGTCGGCACGTACAACTGCGCCCGGCTCGCCGCCTCGGCGATGGCCGCGACCGAGCCGCTGGCCGACGGCACCTCGCGCGGCGCCATCCTCAACACCGCGTCGGCGGCCGCCTTCGACGGGCAGATCGGGCAGACCCCGTACTCGGCGTCGAAGGGCGGCGTGGTCGGCATGACCCTGCCGATGGCCCGCGACCTGGCCCGCCACGGGATCCGCGTCAACACCATCGCGCCGGGGCTGATCGACACCCCGATCTACGGCTCCGGGGAGCAGGCCGAGGCCTTCAAGGCCAAGCTCGGCGAGAGCGTCGTCTACCCGAACCGCCTCGGTCGGGCCGAGGAGTTCGCCTCGATGGCCCTCGAGGTGCTCACCAACGACTACATGAACGGCGAGACCATCCGCCTCGACGGGGCGATCCGGATGCCTCCCCGCTGAGCTCCGGGCAGGGACGACGGCCCCTTCTCCGGCTCTAGGCTCGGTCCGGGGTGCGAGGGGGGCGGATGGCCGACTTCTTGCGAGTCACGGTGCAAGACCGGGTGGGGTGGATCGAGTACGACCGGCCGCCGGTCAACGCCTTCCACTGGGAGATGCTGCGGGAGGTCCCGGAAGCGCTGGAGCAGCACCTCGCCGACCCTGCTGTCCGGGTGGTGGTGTTCGCCAGCGCCCTCGACGCGCACTTCAGCGTCGGCGCCGACCTGGGGGTCTTCCTCGACATGGACGCCGACGACATGCGGCGCTGGGTCGACGTCTGCCATGACCTGGTCCGCCTGATGCGCGCGTCGCCGAAACCGCTGCTGGCCGCCGTCCACGGCATCGCGGTCGGCGGCGGTCTGGAGATGGTGCTGCACTGCGACGTCCGCTTCGCCGCGAGCACCGCACGGCTCGGCCAACCGGAGATCAACATCGGCTTTCTGCCGCCGGTCGGCGCGACGCAGGCCCTGGCCCGGCTGCTGGGCCGGCCCCGGGCGCTGCGCTACCTCTACGAGGGCACCCTGCTCGGTGCCGAGGAAGCCCACGCGATCGGCCTCGTCGACGTCGTCGTGGCGGCCGAGCGGCTCCGCGAGGAGGTGCAGGGCTACGCCGCGGGCCTGGCCCGGAAGCCGGCGCGCGCCCTGGCGGCGATCCGGCGGTGCATCACCGAGGGCGTCGACCTGCCCTTCGAGGAGGGCCTGGCCATCGAGCGGGACGAGGCGGTGGCGCTGGCCGGGACGGCGGACTTCCACGAGGGGCTGGACGCCTTCCTCAGCAGGCGCCCGCCGGCCTGGTCGGACTGACCCGCAGCCGCTCCCTCATCCGCGCACGTCCTACGGGCCAGGCGCCCGGATCGCGTCGATCAGCGCCGAACGCTGGTCCTGGAGCCAGGCGTCGTCGGCGGCCGCGCGGTCCTCGCCCTCGCTCTCGCGCCAGAACGACGCCCACGGCTCGGCGCCGGCCGCCACGTGCCGGCGCACGTTCCCGAGCTGCTGCACCCGTTCCTCCGCGATGACGTCGACGAACTCCTCCGCCCGCTCCGGATCCACGCCGTACGCGTGCGCGAGCAGCGCCGTGCGGCGGACGCCGTCGAGGTCGTCCGGGTGGTGCAGGCGCGCGCCGGGGGCGTGCAGGGGCGCCCACTCCTGCGCCGCGATCGCCAGGTCCCAGAACGGGCGGCCGGGCCCGGCCTCGGCGAAGTCGATCAGCCCGACGACGTGCCCGCCCCGGAACACGACGTTTTCGGGGAACAGGTCGTTGTGGCAGATCACCGGACCGCCCTGCGGGTCGGCCCACTCGCCGGACCAGCCGGTTGCCGAGGCCGCGTCGAAGGTCGCCGTCGCCTGGTGGAAGCGGCGGACCAGGCGCCCGAGGTCCTGCAGGGCGGCGTCGGTCAGCGCCCAGGACGGGTACGGCGGGAGCGGCACGTCGCCCTCGACGAAGGTCAGGACGTCGCGCCCCTCGTCGTCCGTGCCGAGGAACCGGGGGACCCCCTCGAAGCCCTCGCGCTCGAGGTGCAGCAGCAGGCTGCACACCGCGGACCGCCCGGCGGGGCGACGCACCGTGTCGCCGACGCGGACCACCCCCGCGGACGGGTCCATGCCTCCGGTGAGCGGTTGCTCGATCCCCATGCCGGCAGCGTGCCGCACGACGGAGGTCCGGCGGGACGTCCTCTGCAGCGGGCTACGGTCCGGGGCGTGAGCAGCCCCGAGCGCGAGTACGTCCGGTCCCACCTCGAAGACCTGCACGCCGATCTCGAGGCCTGGCTGCGCATCCCGTCGATCTCAGCCGATCCCGCGCACGCCCCCGACGTCGTCCGCAGCGCCGAATGGCTGGCCGAGGCGCTGCGCTCCACCGGCTTCCCGACGGTCGAGATCTGGCCGACGCCGGGTGCGCCCGCCGTCTTCGCCGAGTGGCCCTCGGCCGATCCGGGCGCGCCGGTCGCGCTGGTCTACGGCCACCACGACGTGCAGCCGGTGGACCCGGTGGAGCTGTGGGTGCACCCGCCGTTCGAGCCCACTCTCGTCGAGGGGCCGGACGGCCCGGAGCTGCACGCCCGCGGCGCCATCGACGACAAGGGCAACGTCGCCATGCACCTGCTCGGCATGCGCGCGCACCTCGCCGCCACCGGCGGGGACAGCCCGGCGGTGACCGTGAAGCTGCTCGTCGAGGGCGAGGAGGAGTCCGGCTCGCGGCACTTCACCGCGCTGCTGAAGGAGCGGCGGGCCCAGCTGGACTGCGACGTCGTCGTCGTCAGCGACACCGGCATGGCCGCCCCCGACCTGCCCGGCGCCGTCGTCTCGATGCGCGGGCTGGCCGGCGCCGAGATCACCGTGCGCGGACCAGCCGTCGACCTGCACTCCGGGTCGTTCGGCGGCGCGGTGCCCAACCCGCTGCACGCCCTGGCCGAGCTGCTGGCCGGTCTGCACGATGAGCAGGGCCGGGTCACCCTGCCCGGCTTCTACGACAAGGTCCGGCCCCTCGGCGACCGGGAGCGGGAGCTGATGACCCGGGTGCCGTTCGACGAGCAGGCGTGGCTGGCCGGACCGGCTGCGGGCTCGGCGGCGCACGGAGAGGCCGGCTTCAGCACCCTGGAACGGCTCGGCGCCCGGCCGACCGCGGAGGTCAACGGCATGTGGGGCGGCTACCAGGGCCCGGGCCACAAGACGATCATCCCGGCCGAGGCGCACGCCAAGATCAGCTTCCGGCTGGTGGCCGACCAGGCGCCGGCCGACGTCGCCGACCAGGTCCGCGCCTGGGTCGACCAGGGGCTGCCCGAGGGGGTCACCGCCGAGGTGCGGGTCGAGAAGGCCGGCGTCGCCCCGTGCGCCAGCGACCTCGACTCGCCCGGCATGGCCGCCCTGCGGCGGGCGATCGCCGAGGCCTGGGACGGCGATCCCGACGAGGTGCTCTCCCTGCGCGAGGGCGGCAGCGGACCGGAGGCCGCGCTGGTCGAGCAGCTCGGCGCGCCGCTGCTGTTCCTGGGCGCGGGGCTGCCCACCGACCGGATCCACTCGCCCAACGAGCGGGTGCTGCTGAGCATGCTGCACCGCGGGGCCGAGGCGGCCGCGCACCTGTGGCGCGAACTCGCCCTCGTCCCCGGCCGGTCATAGGATCCGTCCACGTCCGCGCAGGTCAGGGCGGAGCGGGCCCCACCGTTCGAGGAGCGTCGATGTCCGACCACCAGCACCTCATCGGACTGCTGCTCGGGACCGAGGAGGACTGGCCCACCGCCTTCGAGGCGATCGTGCGCAGACTCGGCCCCGTCGTCGACGGCAGGGGGACGGCGCACCACTACGACGTCGAGCGGATCACCATCGAGCCGTTCGACCTGTGCAGCCGCCCCCGCTACGACCTGGTCATCGACCGGCTGGCCTACTGGTACTACCACCCCCGCGAGTGGCTGAAGAAGGCGGCGTTGATGGACGACGTCTACCTCCTCAACAGCCCGTTCACCTTCCAGAGCATGGAGAAGCACGCCGCCTACTGCGCGATGCTGCGGCTGGGGCTGAAGGTGCCGGACACGGTGCTGATCCCGTACAAGAACCCGCCGGATCACACCAAGTACGCCTACACGGCGGAGAAGTACAACCAGCCGTTCGACCTCGACGCGATCGCCGAGCGCCTGGGCTACCCGCTGTTCATGAAGCCCTACGACGGCGGCGCCTGGGTCGGCGTGAGCATGATCCGCGACCGGGACGAGCTGCACCGGGCCTACGACGAGTCCGGGCAGCGGCTGATGCACCTGCAGAAGGCGGTCGCCGGCTACGACGTCTTCGCGCGCAGCCTGTCGATCGGCCCCGAGACCATGGTGATGAAGTTCGACCCCGACCAGCCCATGCACGGCCGCTACTCGGTCGCGCACGGCTTCCTGGACGCGGCGACCGGTGACGAGACGGTCACCATCGGCCGGCTGGTCAACGCGTTCTTCCGCTGGGAGTTCAACTCCTGCGAGACCCTCATCCGCGACGGCGTCGTCTACCCGATCGACTACGCGAACGCCTGCCCGGACATCGCCCTGACCAGCCTCCACTACTACTTCCCGTGGGCGATCAAGGCGCTGGTCCGGTGGACGGTCTACTGCACGGCCACCGGTCGCCGTCCCCGGTTGGACCTGGCGACGCGGCGCTACTTCGACATCGCCGACCGGACCGACCTCAGCTACGAGGAGAAGCTGCGCGAGTACCGCACCATGGCCGACGAGTACTTCGAGACCGAGGCCTACTCCGACTTCTGCGCCAGCCGGCTGGGCCACCTCGACGAGGTCATGCACGACTGGGTGCGCGGTCCGGACTTCGACCGGCTGCTCGTCGACACCGTGCGCGCCACCTTCCCGCCGCACGAGCACGACCACTTCATCGCGCACTACCGCGGCCTGCTCGGCCTGTGGGTGCGCGACGAGGAGACCCGCCTCAACCGCGTGTGACCGGGCGTCCTACGGGACCGGCCAGTCGGCGACCGGCTCGTTGGCGTGCATGAGCTCGCTGTAGCGGCGCAGCATCTCCCGCAGCGCGTCGCGGCGGTCCAGGGGCCGGCGCTGCTCGTCGATCCGGTGGAACGTCTCGGCCTGCCACTCCGCGCCGTTGCGGTAGGCGGTGCAGCGGCGCTCGACGGCGCCCAGCAGCCGGTCGACGACCGCGGTGTCCACGTCCCGCTCCGCCAACCCCTGCCGGGCCATGGGCAGCAGTCGCCGCAGCACCAGTTCGGTGACCGGCACGGTGCCCAGTCCCGGCCAGTAGAGCTGGGCGTGGATGCCTCGCCGGGCGCCCTCGGTGAAGTTGTCCTCCGCGGTGGCGAACGACATCTGCGACCACACCGGCCGGTCCTGGCGGGCCAGGGTGTGCAGCAGCCCGTAGTAGAAGGCGCCGTTGGCGAACACGTCCACGATGCTCGGCCCGGCGGGCAGCACCCGGTTCTCGATCCGGAGGTGGGGCGTGCCCTGGTGGATGTCGTACACCGGCCGGTTCCAGCGGTAGATGGTCCCGTTGTGCATCCGGAGCTCGGCCAGCCGGGGGACGTCGCCCCGGTCGAGGGTGGCGACCGGGTCCTCGTCGTCGCAGACCGGCAGCAGGGCGGGGAAGTACCGGACGTTCTCCTCGAAGTGGTCGAACACCGAGGTGATGAAGCGCTCGCCGAACCAGACCCGGGGCCGGACGCCCTGCTCCTTGAGCTCCAGCGGCCGGGTGTCGGTGGCCTGCTCGAACAGGGGGATGCGGGTCTCCCGCCACAGCTCCTTGCCGAAGAGGAACGGCGAATTGGCGCCGAGCGCCACCTGGACGCCGGCGATGCACTGCGCGGCGTTCCAGTGGGCCGCGTAGTCCTGCGGGCTCACCTGCAGGTGGAACTGGGTGCTGGTGCAGGCCGCCTCCGGGGCGATCGTGTCGGCGTGCATGTCCAGCCGCTCGGGGCCGTCGATCGCGATGTGCAGGTCCTCGCCCCGGGCGGCGAAGATCTGCTCGTTGATCAGCGCGTAGCGCGGGTGGGCGGTGATCGCGTCGGCGGTGACGTGCTCGGGGGAGAGGGTCGGCAGCGTGCCGATCATGATGATGTGCGCCCCGATCTCCCGGGCGCGCTCCTCGGCCTGGTTGAGGCTGCCCCGCAGCTCCTCCTCGAGTTCGGCCGCGGCCGTGCCGGCCAGCGAGGTGGGGCGCACGTTCATCTCGATGTTGAACTGGCCCATCTCCGCCTGGAAGACCTCGTCGGCGATCGCGGCGAGCACCTCCTCGTTGCGCATCGCCGGGTCCTGCCGGGCGTCGACGAGGTTGAACTCGATCTCGGTGCCGGTCAGCGGGTGCTCGAAGTCGAACTTCGACTCGTTGAGCATCCGGCCGAACACGTCCAGGCAGCGCCGGAGCTTCTCCCGGTAGTTGAGGCGGTCGGTGCGGGAGAACGTCCGGGCCTCGACCTCTTCGCCCATGCCGGTCGCCTCCCACCGGTCGGTCCACCTGTGCGGTCAGGTTGGCACGGAACCGGCTGGTCGGCAGCCCCGTCGCGCTGCCGCGTCGCGGCTTCCGTGCCAGGGTTGGCGGCGTGAAGGTGACCGACCGGTGGTACTCCGAGCGACTGGAGCAGCCGATCGGTCTGGCCCGGTGGGGTCACTACGGCACCCCGGTGCTGGTCTTCCCAACGGCGGGTGGGGACGCCGAGGAGATCGAGCGCAACGGGGTGATCGGTGCCTGCTGGCCGATGATCGAGGCCGGCCGCATCAAGATCTACTCGTGCGACAGCGTCGCGGGCCGGGCGATGGTGGAGAAGGCCGGCTCGCCCGAGTACCGGATGTGGCTGTTCAACCAGTTCCACCACTGCATCCGCCACGAGGTGGTCCCGGCGATCCGGACCGACCTCGGCGGGGCCGAGACGCCGATCGTCACGGCGGGTGCCTCCATCGGGGCGTTCAACGCGCTCGCCGTGCTCTGCCGGTTCCCGGACGTGTTCCGCGCCGCCGTCGGCATGAGCGGCACCTACCGGATCCAGCGGTTCCTCGACCACCGGTTCTCGCAGGACCTCTTCTTCGCCTCGCCGCTGGACTTCCTCCCGGGGATGGACGGCGAGCAGCTCGAGGTGCTGCGCACCCGGTTCGCGATCCTCGCGTCCGGTCAGGGGGCGTGGGAGGACGTCGACTCCTCCTGGGACGCCGGCGCCGTCCTCGGCAGCAAGGGCGTGCCGAACCGCGTCGACGCGTGGAGCGAGGAGTGGCCGCACGAGTGGCCCACCTGGCGGCGGATGCTGCCGCAGTACCTCGACGAGCTGCTCCCGGCCTGAACTCCGACGTCGCAGACGCGGACCGTGTCAGCAGTGCCCGGTCATGAGGAGGAGCGGACGCCCGTCGTCGTCTTCCCACCGTCCGGCCGTCCATTCGATGTCACCCTGGCGCCGAGGTTCATCGCTGATGACGTGGGGACGGATCCTCCGCCACTGCTCCGTGGCGTCGGGGCCGTCGAAGCAGCCGAGCCGGTCGCCGTTCCAGTAGGACACGACGATCGGCGCCGCCGTTTCGACGAGCCCGTCCGCCTCCTTGCGCTTGGTGCTGGTCGTGCGGCCTGCACGCCGGCGTGGGTCCGGTCCGAGGAGTCAATGGTCACCGACGGACGCGGATGATCGTCTTCCCGGTGCGTCGCTCGGTGGGGTTGAGGGCGGCGACGGCGTCGTCGAGGGACGCGACGGTGCCGATGTTCGTCCGCAGTCGCCCGTCCCGCACCCGCTGCACGACCTCGCCCAGCTGGGCACGATCGGACTCGACGACGAAATCGACCGCCCGGCCGTCGGTGGGCCGCGCCTCGACCGGTCCGACGACGGACACCAGCGTTCCCCCCGGTCGAACCAGGGCCGCCGATCGCCGCTGGACGTCGCCGCCGATGACGTCGAAGACCAGGTCGACTCCGCCGAGGTCGTCCAGCGCGTCGGCGTCGAGGTCCACGAACTCGTGTGCCCCGAAGTCGAGCGACTTCTGCCGGTCGGCGGCGCGCCCGGTGCCGATGACGTACGCACCGAACTCACGCGCGAGCTGCGCCACCACCGCCCCGACCGCCCCGGCCGCGCCGTGCACGAGCACGCTCTGCCCCGCCTGGAGGCGGCCGTGCTCGAACAGTCCCTGCCACGCGGTCAGCCCCGAGATCGGCAGGCTGGCGCCCTCCGGAAAGTCGACGTCGCCCGGCAGCGGCGCGAGGTTGCGCGCCTCGACGGCCACGTAGCCGGCCAGGGTGCCGTCGCGGTACCAGTCCGTCAGGCCGAACACCCGCTGGCCCACCGACAGCCCCGTCGTCCCGTATCCGAGGGCGGTGACCACCCCGGCCAGCTCGTGCCCGGGGATCGTAGGTGTCCGGTCACTGCCGCGGCGATCGGTCCAGGTCGAGGGCCACGTCAGCTCGGTCGGCACGAACCCCGACGCACGGACCTCGACGACGACGTCGTTGATCGCCGCCGACGGCTCGGGCCGCTCCACCAGCGTCATGCCGGCCGTCCCTGCGGCCTGGTCCGTCACGACGATCGCCTTCATGGCGATCACGACGCGTAGAGCTGGAAGTCGCCGGCGAAGGCCTCGGTCATCTCGATCACCTGCTGCAGCTCGGGGTGCCGGACGACGACCATGCCGTCGCCGGTGACCGTCGAGCGCCAGTCGCGGCGCGGCGCACCCACCGGCAGCAGGTCCAGCAGCGCGACGTGCTCGCCGTACCGCGCCAGCAGCGCGTCGAGGCCCTCGGAGTGGGTGATCCGGCCCTCGCCGCGGGCGCGCTTGAAGATGGCCCCCGAGTTGTACCGGCGCTCCAGCGGCTGCATCGAGCCGTGGACGACGGCCTGCGCCCAGCCGGCGTAGGTGTCGCCGTCCGTCGCGACGTTCATGACGTCGACCACCCGGGCGCCGGGCGGCCGGGCCCCGATCTCGCCGAACACGGCCTCGCCGTCGGCCTTGAGGTACCACTCCATGTGCGTGAATCCGGAGCGGAAGCCCAGGGCCGCGAGCACGGCGTGGCCCATCCGCCGGCCGCCGGCCAGCTGGGGCACCGACAGGTCGCGCAGCGAGATCGACACCGGGCTGACCCACTCGTGCATGCGCATCTGCAGCGGCCGGGGCCGGTACCAGAGCACGTGCTCGAACAGGATCTGCCCGCCCGCGCAGATGGTGTCGAAGGTGAACTCCTCGCCGTCGACGAACTCCTCGACGCTGACCTCGGCCACGTGCCGGAGCAACGGCAGCACGTCGGTGAGCTGCGAGTCGGAGTCGACCCGGTAGGTGTCGGCCGACCCGGCGCCGGCGATCGGCTTGACGATGAGCGGGTAGCCGACCTTCTCCGCGGCCGCCCAGACCTCGGCGACCGAGCGCGCGCTGACGTGCCACGGGGTGCGGATCCCCGCGGCGTCGAGCGTGCGCTTCATCGTCTCCTTGTCGCGGAACGGCACGGTCTGCTCGACGGTCATCCCGGGCAGGCCGAACGTCTCCCGGATCCGGGCGGCCAGGATCATGTACGGCTCCCAGAGGCACTCCACCTGGTCGAGCGAGGCGTGCCGGGACAGCCCGCGCAGCGCGTCGAGCACCGCCCCCTCGTCGGCGAGGTTGACGTGCTCGTAGTGCGCGAGCGACGACCGGGCGGCCTCGGGCAGCGCGTGCGTCGGCTGGTCGCCGACCCCGATCACCCGGGCTCCCGTCCCGGCCAGCGCCCGGGTGAAGTAGGCCATCTCGGCCGGGTAGCCGGGGGAGAGCATGACGACGTTCACGGCGACCTCCGGTGCTGGGGGATGGTCAGGCCTCGGCGAGCTCCACGCGGATCCCGTCGACGAGCCGGTGCAGCGCGTCCTCGACCACCGCGGTGTCGGGGTCGCGCACGATCACGTACCCCTCGCCCACGTAGTCGGCGCCGGCGGGCTGTCCCGGCTGCGGCAGGCGGGCCTCCACGACCAGGTGCCCGATCTGCTGCTGGACGGCGTCGACGCCGTGCACCGCGCGCACCCGGCCGTGCCCCATCCCGCGCAGGTAGGCGGTCCCGGAGGCGAACCGGCGCTCGGGGACGTCGAACCGGCCGAGGATCACCAGCTCCGCCCACGCGCGGTACAGGTCGAAGTCGTGCGCGTAGCCGTGCATCGAGGTCAGCGCCGCTCCGGGCGGCCGGGCGGCCACCTCCGAGACGGCGACCGAACCGTCGGGCCGGGCGAACCACTCCATGTGGGTCAGGGCGTCGGTGACGCCCAGCGCCTCGAGCGCCGCCGGCCCCCACCGGTGGATGCCCTCGTACCGCGGTCCGCCGATGTCGCGGGGGAGCAGCACGGTCCACTGGATCCACGGGTTGCGCAGGACCTCCAGCGGCGGCGGGCGGTAGTCCGCGATCGACGACCACACCGTCGTCCCGCCGACGGTGACGCTGTCGAAGGTGTGCTCGTCGCCGGTGAGGAACTCCTCGAGCAGCGCGGGGTCGCCGTCGCCCAGCGGCACGGCGGCCAGCCAGCCCCGGAGCATGTCGCCGTCGTCCAGCCGGAACGTCGACTGCGCGCCGGCACCCGCCGGCGGCTTGGCGACCAGCGGGAACCCGACCTCGTCGGCGAAGGCCATGGCCTGCCCCGCGCTGCGGACGAGCGCGTGCCGGGCGCACGGGACCCCGGCCGCCCGCAGCGTCTCCTTCATCTGCGACTTGTCGCGCACGTTGATCGCGGTCCCCACGTCCATGCCCTCGATGCCGAGCGACTCGCGGACCTGCGCGAGCGGCACCTGCAGCTGCTCCAGGGCGCCGACCAGCCGCTCCACCCGGCCCATCTGCCCGGACAGCCCGGACACCGCCCAGGCCAGCTGACGCGGGTCGAGCGCGTCGTCGACCTGCCAGTGGGCGTCCAGCCGCTCGCGCAGGTCCGGGGGGATCCGGTCCACCGGCTCGCAGGTCACCAGCCCGATCCGGACACCCGGCAGCTCGGCGGCGACCCGGACGAAGCGCGCCGTGGCCTCCAGCAGGTACGGCGCGACGAACGCGGCGACGACCATGGGCGGACGCTACCGAAAGGACCCCCCGCCCCCCACCGCTCGCACGCTCGCGGTGGGACCCTGCGGGGGGCCGAAAGGCCTCTTAGAGTGCCCCGCATGAACGTGGTCTTCGTCGATCCGGCGTTCCCGCCGACGCAACGCCACTTCGTGCGCGCCCTCGCCGACGTGGGGGCGTCGGTCTACGGCGTCGGCGACCGTCCGGGGGAGTGGCTGGACGACGAGCTGCGGTCGTGGATGGTGCACTACCACCAGGTGCCCGACGTCACCGACGTCGGCGTGATGACCGACGCCGTCCGGTGGATCCAGGACAAGGTCTGGGTCGACCGGCTCGAGGCGACGATCGAGTCGCACACCCTGACCGCCGCCCAGGTGCGGGAGAACTGCACCATCCCCGGGACGTCGGTGCGGACGGCGTGGCTGTGCCGGGACAAGCCGTCGATGAAGCAGGTGCTGCGCGAGGCCGGCGTGCCGACCGCGGCGTCGACCGCGGCGTCCACCGCCGAGGAGGTGAGGTCCTTCGCCCGGGAGGTGGGCTACCCGCTGATCCTCAAGCCGCGGTCCGGTGCCGGCGCGCTGGACACCACGCGGGTCGACGACGACAGCGGGCTGGACGAGGCGCTGGGTCTGTTCGGTGCCCAGCACGTGGACTCGATCGCCGTCGAGGAGTTCGTCGAGGGGCACGAGGGCTTCTACGACACGGTCTCGGTCGACGGCGTCCCGGCGTTGGACTTCGTGTCGCACTACTTCCCGAACGTGCTCGAGGCGATGCGCACCCGCTGGATCTCGCCGCAGTTCGTGGCGACCAACCGGATCGACTCCGTGGCCGATTACCAGGAGCTGCGCGACCTGGGACGACGGGTCAACGAGGCGCTCGGGATCGGCACCAGCGCCACGCACATGGAGTGGTTCTTCGGCCCGAAGGGGCTGAAGTTCAGCGAGATCGGCTGCCGGCCGCCCGGCGTCGGCGCGTGGGACCTCTACTCGGCCGCCAACGACCTCGACATCTACCGCCAGTGGGCCGATTCGATCGTGCACGGCCAGGTCTGGGGGCAGCCGTCGCGGCAGTACTCGGCCGGCATCGTGGCCCTGCGCCCGGAGCGGGACGGCACCATCTCCGGCTACTCGGGCGTCGACGACATCCAGGCCCGGCACGGGCAGTGGGTGCTGGACGCGCACCTGCCGCCCCCCGGGACGCCGACCCAGCCCGAGACCGCCGGCTACATGGCCAACGCGTACGTGCGCATGCGGCACCCCGACTTCGACGCGCTGCGCGGGATGCTCGACGACGTCGGCCGCACCGTGCACGTCTTCGCGAACTGACGCCGTGACGCCTTCGATCACGCTGCTCGGCCCGCAGCGGCGGCCCACGCTGGACCGGGTGCTGTCCTCGCTGGGGGTCGAGGGCCCGGTGGCCGTCGTCAACGCCGGCTGGCAGGAGCGGGAGGCCGACGACGCCGAGATCCTCGCCCTGGCCGGTGGGGAGCGGGCGGGAAACCTGCGGCTGTTCGGCCGCTGGATGGACGTGCTGCGGGCCGACCCGGAGTACGCCGCCGCCGAGCGCGAGCACCGGCTCGTGCTCGACGAGCTGCAGCAGCTGTACCTGATCCGGCTGGACCACGCGCTGCAGGCGGTGTCCGCGGTGGCCGCCCGGCCGGACGGGCACGCGAACACCCAGGCCATGGCGCTGGAGGACGCGCTCGCCGCGGTGCGGCTGCTCGACGCGACGCACGTGGCCCGGATGCAGGAGCTGCACGCCGCCTTCTACGCGACGTGGCGGCCGGAGGAGCGGGGCTCGATCGCCGGGCACCGCGAGGAGGTCCGCGGGCTCCTGGCCGCGGCGGAGTGCCTGGTCGTCGCGGGTGGCCACGTCGGCGACCTGCTCCGCGTCCTGCACCTGTTCCACGTCTCGCCGCACCTGCCGCCGCGGCTGGTCGCGTGGTCGGCCGGGGCGATGGCGCTGACGCCGCGGGTGGTCCTGTTCCACGACCGGGCGGCGCAGGGCGCCTCGCTGACCGAGGTCTTCGACGCCGGCCTCGGCGTCGTCCCCGGGGTGGTCGTGCTGCCGCACGCACGGCGGCGGCTGCTGACCGACGACCACCCCCGGATGTCGGTGCTGGCCCGCCGGTTCGCGCCGGCATCCTGCCTGGTCCTGGACGACGGCGTCCGGGTCGACCTCGGCGCCGGCGGCGCCCTGCCGCCGGATGCCCGGCTGGTCGGGGACGACGGGCGGATCACCGAGGGAGCGGCGGCGTGACGGCGGCCCGGCTGGCCATCAACCGGCTCAGGTCGGCGAAACCGCTCGACGCCGAGGCGGTCGACCGGTTCCTCGCCCGGCACGAGGTCCCGGTGGTCGAGGGGGACCGGTGCACCTTCCTGTGGCGCGGCGAGGCGGACGAGGCGTGGGTCTGCCAGCGCATCGTCGGGCTGCCCGACCGGATCCCGCTGCGCCGGCTGCACGGCACCGACCTGTGGTACCTGGTGCTCGAGCTGCCGGAGGGCTCCCGCGTCGAGTACCAGATCGAGATCCGCCGCGGCGAGCACTACGAGCGGTTCAACGACCCGCTCAACGAGAAGCGGTCGCACAGCCCCATGGGCTCGTCGTCGGTCTGCTTCGCCGCGGGCTACGAGACGCCCGACTGGGTGCTGCACGATCCCGAGGCCCGCCCGGGCGAGCTGAGGGATCTCGTGCTGCGCAGCCGCGCGCTCGGCCGCGACGCGCACGTCTCGCTCTACCTGCCGGCCCGGTTCCGGCCGACGGCGTCCTACCCGCTGCTGGTGGTGCACGACGGCGGGGACTTCCTGCAGTACGCCTCGATGAAGACCGTCCTGGACAACCTGATCCACCGGCTGGACGTGGCGGAGACCGTGGTCGCCTTCACCCACCCCGGCGACCGCCTGGCGGAGTACCCGAACTCGGCGGCCCACTCCCGGTTCCTCACCCAGGAGCTGCTGCCGGAGCTGGAGTCCTCGCTGCCGCTCGTCGGGCAGCGCGCGGGCCGGTGCCTGCTGGGCTCGTCGTTCGGCGGGGTCGCCGCGCTGTCGGCGGCGTACCGCTCACCGGACACCTACGGGTCGCTGGTGCTGATGTCCGGATCGTTCGTGTTCACCGACATCGGCACCGACCACGGCGGCGGGCCGGCCTTCGACCCGGTGGTGAAGTTCGTGAACCGGTTCCGGGCCAAACCGCGGTGCGTGGCCGACCGGATCTACCAGTCGTGCGGCGTGTACGAGCAGCTCATCGTGCCGAACCGGTCGATGGTGCACGTGTTCGAGAGCGCGGGCATGCAGGTCCGCTACACCGAGGCGCGCGACGGGCACTCCTGGGAGAACTGGCGGGACCGGCTCCGCGACGCGCTGTCCTGGGTCTACCCGGGACCGCAGAAGCTCTACTACGAATAGGGCCGCCCCGGCGGTTAACGTTGACGCGGATCACTGCTCGTCGGGTCGGAGGCAGTGCCGTGCCACGATCGTCCACCAGGCAGGCCGAGCACGACGATCACGCTGCGGCCATGGAGTTCGCGTCCCGGCACGGGCTGGAGCACGAACACACCCGTCGTGAGCTCACCCACCGGTGGGAGAGCTACCCGTTCGGCTTCGGGAACTGGCGCAGGGCCCGGAATGTCGTCCGGGGCACCTTGTCGGGTCGTTCGATCACGGCCTTCGAATACCACTTCGTCTTGTGGAGCGACGACGAGACGGTGGAGAGGGACGCCTTCCGACACTTTCTCGTGTGCGTCGTCGACCTGGACCATCCTGTGCCGGCGCTTTCCGCGGTGCGCCGAGACAGGCTGGTCTGGCACCCCGACGAGGTCGAGGGTGAGGAATTCCCCGTCGATTCCGCACGATGGCAACAGCTGTACGTGGTGACAGGTGTCGACGCCGATTTCGCCAGAACTGTCCTCAACGACGACCGAGCCCAGCGATGCCTGCAGATCGACGCTCGGGCGGAGTGGAGGTTCGTCGGGGACGAGTTCATCTTCTGGATCGAGAGCGGCCTGGTCGATGAGAGTCTCGCCGTGGCCCTCGACATCCTGCGTCCCCTGATCGTGGCAGCGGAGAGCTATCCACGGTGAGGGCGCACAGAGGGCCGTGACGATCTGGCCCCGGGCTCGTTGAAGGACCGACCGGCCCTCCGACGTCAGGACCAGCCACGATGCCCCAGCTCAGCCGCCGCCAGCTGTTCTCCGGCCTCGCCCTCACCGCCGGCGCGATGGCGCTCTCGCCGACCGCGGCGGCCGCCGCCACCACGACGGAGGAGCGCACGGCGGACGTCGTCGTCGTGGGCGCCGGACTGGCCGGGCTGAGCGCCGCGCGCCGGCTGGCCGCCGCCGGGCGCAGCGTCGTCGTCCTGGAGGCGCGGGACCGGGTGGGTGGGCGCACGCTCAACCACCCGCTGCCCGGCGGGCACGTGGCCGACCTCGGCGGCACGTGGATCGGGCCCACCCAGAACGCGGTGGCCGCCCTGGCCGCCGAGCTGGGGCTGGCCACGTTCGCGCAGGTCGACGACGGCGACGCGGTCTACTACGGCCACGGGCTGCGCACGACCTATCCCAGTGGCGGCCCGACCGGCGGCGCCCCGCCGGACCCGACGATCCTGCCCGACCTCGTCGCCGTCCTCACCCTGATCGACCAGATGTCCACCGAGGTGCCCGTCGACGCGCCGTGGGACGCCGACTCGGCGGAGGAGTGGGACAGCCAGACGCTGGACTCCTGGCTGCGGTCGCACACCGCCTCCCCGCAGACCCGCAAGGTCGCCTCAGGGGCGTTCGAGGCGCTGTTCGGCGCCGAGGCCCGGGAGATCTCGCTGCTCTACGCCCTCTGGTACGTCGCCTGCGCCGGCGACGAGCAGAACCCGGGGACCTTCGAGCGGCTGATCGCCGTGCAGGGCGGGGCGCAGGAGCGGCGGTTCGTCGACGGCGCGCAGTCGCTCTCGCTCCGCATGGCCGAGCAGCTGGGGGACCGGGTGGCGCTGTCCTCTCCGGTCCGGCAGATCACGCAGACCGCCGACGGCGTGCGGGTCGTCAGGGACCGGCTGACCGTGTCGGCCGCGCACGCCGTCGTGGCCGTCCCGCCGACCCTGGCCGCCCGGATCAGCTACGACCCGCCGCTGCCGGTCGCGCGCGACTCCTACACGCAGCGCAGCCCGCAGGGCAGCCTGCTCAAGGTCGAGGCCAGCTACGACCGGCCGTTCTGGCGGGAGGACGGGCTGAGCGGCGCCGTCGTCAGCGACACCGGGCCGGCCAAGATCTGCTACGACGTGACCCCCGCCGACGACGCGCTCGGAGGGCTGCTCGGCTTCGTCGGCGGCGACGAGGCCCGGACGTGGGGCGGCGACCACGAGGCGCTCAAGGCCGCCGTCGTCGGTCAGTTCGTCACCTTCTTCGGCCCGCCTGCGGCGACGCCGCGGGAGGTCGTCGTCCAGGACTGGCCCGACGAGATCTGGAGCCGTGGGGGACCGGTGCACCTGCTCGGGCCGGGCCTGCTGACCCAGGCCCGGGAGGCGATCTGGGCGCCGGTCGGCCGGCTGCACTGGGCCGGTACCGAGACCGCCACCTACTGGCACGGCTACATGGACGGCGCCATCACCTCCGGCCGGCGGGCGGCGGACGAGGTGCTCGGCGCCTGATCGGTCGCCGTCAGCCGGCGGCGTCCGCGCGGGGTGCCGGGCACGTCCCGCCGGGCTCCGTCGCGAGCTCGAAGTGCCACAGCTCGTTCGCGTACGTCTGGCAGAGGCCGTGGTCGGCACCGTGGCGGATCATCCAGTCGTCGGCCTCCGTCGGACCGATGTCGACCGCGTCCCCGGTCACGTGCCGCGACGTGTCCGGCGAGGCGACGAACCGGAGCGCCTCGTCGAGGCTGCCGTAGCGCCGGACCGCCTCGTCGAGCAGTTCCTGCTGGTAGGCGAGGCTGCGCCGTCCCGACGTGACCCACATGTCGACGCCCTGCGCGTCGGCGTCGCGCGCTGCGTCCTGCAGGGCGGCGCGCAGCGCGGGCCGGAGCCCCGTGATGGCCGGGTGGCCGTCGTCGAACGGATCGACGTGGTCCTCGCGCAGGCGAGGATCGTCGGGCACCTCCCGGTCGTTGCGCTCCTGCGCCTGGGCGGGGCCCGCAGGAACGGCGGTCCCGACCCGCGGCGCGGCGCGGGTGCCGGCGAGCACCGTGGCGGTGAGGAGGACGAGTCCGGCCGCGACCGGCACCAGACGCCGGGCAGCGGACGAGGCACTGCTGGCCCGAGGTCGCGGGGTCGTGCGCATCGAGGTCATGGCCGGCACCGTCCCGGAAGCGCCGTCGAGCGGGCGTCACGCTTCCGCTCACGTGCGCCTTACGCCGGCGGCTCGAACGCGGCCGAGAAGAGGTAGCTGGTGGCCAGGCTGCGGTACGGCCGCCAGGGCTCGGCGATGGCGAGCACCTCGTCCTGGGTCGGCAGGTGGTCGAGCCGGTAGGCGGCGCGGACCGCCTTGCGGAGAGCGAGGTCGCCCGGCAGGACGACGTCCTCCCGCTGGAGCGCGAGGATCAAGGCCCCCTGCACGGTCCACGGGCCGATGCCCGGGATGGCGGTGAGCTCGGCCAGCAGGTCGTCGTCCGGCTGCCGGCTGAGGGCCTCGGCGTCCAGCCGGCCGTCCGAGAACCGCTCGGCGAGGTCGCGGAGGGTGCTGATCTTCCGCCAGGACAGCCCGGCCTCGCGCAGGACGGCGGGTTCGACGTCCAGGAGTTCGGTAGGGGAGGGGAACCGATCGCCGAACAGGGCCTCGATGCGGGCCAGCGTCCGGCGGGTCGCGGCCACCGACAGCTGCTGGCCGGCCACCTGGAACAACAGGGCGCCGAACAGGTCCATCGCCGGCAGCTCGGCCAGCCAGGCCCGTGGATCGAAGTCCGGTCGTTCGTCGATCAGTCGCCGGATGACGGGGTCGGCGGCGCGGAGGTGAGCGCGTGCCAGGTCGACGGTCTGCGTCACGGCCGCGGATCCTAGGCGCCGGAGGCCGCCACCAGCACGTGGCTGACCAGTGACTTCGACGGGCGACAGGCGCCGTCGGGACGGGCAGGATCAGGTCGCCGAGCAGCGCGACCGATGAAGTCCTCCGAGGCGAGGAGGCGGTGAGGACGATGGTGTCGACGACGATCACCGACCGGCCGCCCCTGCGGCCGCTGCGCGGCACATGAGTGCCGCGCGTCCGGTCGAGGGGGATGCCGGTCCCGGCCTGCACTACGGCACCGCGGCGGCACGCTGGGCCCTGGCGGCGGCGGTGCTCGGCTCGGGGATCGCCTTCCTCGACGCGACGGTCGTGGGCATCGCGCTGCCCGCGATCGGTCGGGACTTCTCCGCCGGGGTGGACGCGCTGCAGTGGGTCTCCAACGCCTACACCCTCACTCTCGCCGGCCTGCTGCTGCTCGGCGGCACGCTGGGCGACCGCTACGGCCGGCGGCGGGTCTTCGTCGTCGGGGTGATCTGGTTCGCCGCCGCCTCGTTGCTGTGCGGTCTCGCGCCCAGCGCGTTCTGGCTGGTTCTCGCCCGGGCGCTGCAGGGGGTCGGCGCCGCGCTGCTCACGCCGGGCAGCCTGGCCATCCTCCAGGCGTCGTTCGTGCCGGAGGACCGGTCGCGCGCGATCGGGGCCTGGTCGGCCTTCGGTGGGGTGGCCGGCGCCGTCGGGCCGTTCCTGGGCGGTTGGTTGATCAGTGCTGCCTCGTGGCGGCTCGTGTTCCTCATCAACCTGCCCGTCGCGGTGGCGGTGGTGCTGATGGCCAACCGGCACGTGCCGGAGTCCCGGGCCCCCGACGACGGCGGGCCGCTCGACGTGCGCGGGGCTGTGGCGATCACCCTGGCCCTGGTCGGCATCACGTACGGCCTGACCGAGGGCCCGGTCCGGGGATGGGGCTCGGCGGTCGTCGTCGGGGCGCTCGCCGGGGGCGTGTTCTTCGCCGTCGTCTTCCTGCTGCTGGAACAGCGGGTGGCCAACCCGATGCTGCCGCTGCGGATCTTCCGCTCGGTCCAGTTCTCGGCCGCGAACGCGGTCACGTTCGTCGTGTACGCAGCCCTGGGCGGCGCGCTGTTCCTGCTGCCGGTCGTCCTGCAGGTCGTCGCCGGCTACACGCCGTTGCAGTCGGGGCTGGCGCTGCTCCCGGTCACCGTGATCATGCTCGCGCTGTCGGCCCGGTCGGGTGCGCTGGCCGCCCGGATCGGCCCCCGGCTGCAGATGTCCGTGGGCCCGCTGGTCATCGGCGCCGGGCTGACCATGCTGACCCGGATCGACGCGGGCGGGGACTACCTCACGCAGGTGCTGCCCGCCGTCCTCGTGTTCGGCCTGGGCCTGGCGATCAACGTCGCGCCGTTGACGTCCACGGCGATGAACGCCGCGCCCGCGGAGCACGCCGGGATCGCCTCGGCGGTCAACAACGACGTCGCGCGGATCGCCGGGCTGCTCGCCGTCGCCGTCCTGCCCGTGGTCGCCGGCATCACCGGGGACGCCTATCTCCACCCCGAGCTCCTGCTGTCCGGCTTCCGGGAGGCGGTGCTCATCTCCGCGGTGCTCTGCGTGGCCGGCGGGCTCCTGGCCGCGGTCACGATCAAGAACCCGGCCCGGGTTCCCGGCCAGCTGCATCCGCACGACCGCGAACTGCACTGCGCGCTCGATGCGCCACCGCTGCGGGGCGGGCACCACGACCGGTCGGAGGGTGCCGCCGCGGGTGGGTGATCGGCCGGTCCTGACAGTCCTCGGGTGGGCGCCCCGCGATGTCGGGTCAGAACCCGAACATCATCCGGTTGGACTCGGTCAGACGGGGGTGAAGAAGTCGATGAGCAGCCGGTTGACGCGCTCGGCCTCGTCGTGGTGCACCCAGTGGGAGGCGCCCTCGAGGCGTTCGACCCGGTGCAGGTGGGGGACGTCGTCGTGCTCGGGTTCGGCGAGGTCGGGGTTCAGGTAGGAATCGGCCTGTCCCCAGATGACCATCGTGGGTGCCTCGATCGGCCGGATCGCGGCCTCCGCCTGCTTCGGCGGGGTCCGTACCGACGAGCGGTAGTAGTTGATCATCCCGGTGGCGGCGCCGGGCTGCGCCCATGCGTCGATGTAGCGCTGTGTCCGCTCCGGGGTGAGCGGCGGCCGGGCGTCGCGGAGGAAGTGCCGGAAGAAGTGCCAGTCGTTGGCCTGCACGACGGTCTCGGGCAGGTCGGGGAGATCGAAGAAGAAGAAATACCAGGACCGGCGCAGCTGGCCGGGGTGGTGCAGTCCCTGCGACAGCTTCCGTGGATGGGCGGCGTTGAGGATGGCCAGCTTGTCGACGACCTCGGGGTAGTCCATGGCGAGGGTCCAGGCCAGGGTGCCGCCCCAGTCGTGCCCGACCACGATCGCGGACTCGGCGCCGCGTTCGGTGATGAGCTTCCGGACGTCGTCGGCCAGGACGACGGTGGCGTAGGCGTCGACGTCCTGCGGTCGGGACGAGAGGTTGTAGCCACGCGTGTCGGGTGCCACCACGCGGAACCCCGCCGCGGCGAGCGGGGCGATCTGGGCGCGCCAGGCGTACCAGAACTCGGGGAAGCCGTGCAGGAGCAGGACCAGTGGCCCCTCGCCGGCCTCGACGTAGTGCAGCCGCAGGCCGTCGCCGATGTCGGCGTAGCCCTCGCGGAGGTCCGCGGGTAGGCCGTCGCCGAAGCTTGCTGCAGGTACGACAGTGTCGGTGGAGCCATCCCGTGGGGTCGGCACCGTCGTGGTGGTCGGATCGGTGCTCTGGGGCGCTGTGGGCGACGAGGACATGGGGGCCTCCTGCTGGGCCTGGATGGCGGGGCAGGCAGCACCTCACGATGGGCCCGGGCACGGCCACGGCTTCCGGGACGCCCGACACCCTGGACCCGCGAGGCAGTTGCGCAGAGGGACCAACGGCTCTGGATCCGGCATGTCGGAACGCGGCGTGGAGGGATGTTCAACCGCGGGGATCAGTGACGCGGTTCGGGGATCCGGGCTACGCGCAGCGGGGCGAAGGCGGCTCGGAGCTCCTCGGCGAACAGCTCGGGCTCCTCCCAGGCCGCGAAGTGCCCGCCCCTCTCCGCCTCGGAGAAGTAGGTGAGGTGGGGGTAGACCCTCTCCGCCCAGCTGCGCGGGGCCCGGAAGATCTCGCCGGGGAACGTGGTGAACCCGACCGGGAGCGCGACCGGCGGTGGCGCCTGCCCAGCCGCGGCCGCCCGAGCCTGGGCGCGCCCGCCTTCCCAGTACGACCGCGCCGCGGAGCCGCCCGTGCCGGTCAGCCAGTACAGGGTGATGTTGTCCAGGACGTGGTCCCGGGTGAGACCGCCGGAGGGCCGGCCGTCGAGGAAGGCGCGGGCGATCTTCTCGTAGCTGTCCGTGTCGTGGTCGAGGATCCAGGCGGCCAGCGCGACGGGGGAGTCCAGCAGCGCGTAGCCGATCGTCTGCGGCCTGGTGCTCTGCTCGAAGAAGTAGCCGAACCCCGAGGTCCGGAAGGTCGCGATCGCTTCCTGGGCCGCGCGTTCTTCCTCGGTGTCCGCGGGAAGTCCGTCGGCGCCGGCCAGCGCCGTGCGGAGCAGGTTCAGGTGGATGCCGAGCAGCCCGTCCGGCGCCTGCTGGGCCATCGCGTCCGTGACGCCGGCCCCCTGATCGCCACCCTGGGCGACGTACCGCTCGTAGCCGAGGCGGCGCATCAGCTCCGCCCAGGCGCGCGCGATGCGGCCCGCATCCCAGCCGAGCTCGACCGGCGCGGCCGAGAACCCGTACCCGGGCAGCGAGGGCAGCACCAGGTCGAAGGCGTCTGCGGCCGAGCCGCCGTGCGCGGTCGGGTCGGTCAGCGGGCCGACGACGTCCAGCAGCTCGATCACCGAGCCGGGCCAGCCGTGCGTGATGACCAGCGGCAGCAGGTCCGGGTGCGGTGAGCGGACGTGCACGAAGTGGAGATCGATGCCGTCGATCTCGGTGCTGAACTGCGGCAGCGCGTTCAACCGCGTCTCGCAGCGCCGCAGGTCGTACTCGCTGGCCCAGTAGCCGGCCAGCGCCCGGAGCGCGGCCAGCCGCACCCCCTGCGAGCGGTCCTCCACCAGTTCCGGACCCGGCCAGCGGGTGGCGGCGATGCGGTGTCGGAGATCGGCGAGCACCTCGTCCGGGATCTCCAGGCGGAACGGACGGACGGCGCTGCCCGCCTGCTGCTCGACTGCTGTCATGGCGCCCTGTCCCTGGTCCGGATCGGGGGAGTCGCCACCGTCCGACCCGACGGCTCCGCAACACCAGGGGCGAACGGCCCCACACCGAGCTCGGCGGCTTGGTTCCATCTCCCCATGCCTGGCTACGCCGAGGGCCTGAACATTCTCAGGGACGCCGACGTCGGCCTGCACCCGCGGACGGCGGACGCCGAGACCGCTCCGCTCGAGCACCCCGAGTTCCACCGCTACGAGCTGGCCGTCGAGGACGTCGCCGAGGTCTGGCGGCGCGGCAGCGTCATCCAGTCCTGGCTGCTGGACCTGGCCGCGACGGCCCTGGTCCGCTCGCCCGGCCTGGCGGAGTTCTCCGGCCGGGTCTCCGACTCCGGCGAGGGTCGGTGGACGGCGATCGCCGCCGTCGAGGCCGGCGTGCCGGCGCCCACGCTCACCTCCGCGCTGTTCTCCCGGTTCGGGTCGCGCGACCTCGACCAGTTCGCCGACCGGGTGCTCTCGGCCATGCGCAAGGGGTTCGGCGGCCACGCCGAGAAGACCGACCGGGTCGACGACGCCGGCGAGGTGCACCCCCGAACTCCGGCTCCGGCCGACCGCGCGGTCGTCGAAAGCTCACCGCGACCGCGTCGGCCGGGCCAGGGTGAACCTGCCGCCCCCGGTCAGGCGGCCCCGGAGCGGAGAGGCGGGCGCGATGGCTGCGGAGGACACGGACGGCCCGATACGGGCCGCCGAGGAGCGGCTGGCCGACCGGCTGGCCGCGCAGCAGGCCCGGTCGATGCCCACCGTGCGAGCGCGGGCGATCGCGGCGTTGAGCGAGTTCGGCGCGATCGACCGGGCGGTGTACCGCGCAGTGGCCGAGACCCCCACGCCCACGCTGGACCCGGGGATGCGTCGGCTGTCGACCGCCGCCGACCGGTCAAAGCTGTGGCTCGGGGCCGCCGGGGTGCTGGCCGCCGTCGGCGGTAGGCAGGGGCGGCGTGCGGCCGCCTCGGGGGTGATGGCCCTCGCGGTCGACTCCGCCGTCGTCAACCTCGGCTTCAAGCAGGCGGCGCGTCGCAGCCGACCGGACCCCGTCTCGGCGCACGTGCCGGCCGACCGTCAGGTCCGGATGCCGCACTCGGCGTCCTTCCCCTCGGGGCACGCCGCCTCCGCCTTCGCGTTCGCCAACGCGGTCGGCCAGACCCTGCCGACGGTGGCCGCCCCGCTGCGCCTGCTGGCCTGCGCGGTCGGCTACTCGCGGGTGCACACCGGGGTGCACTACCCGGGCGACGTGGTCATCGGAGCCGTGATCGGCGCGAGCGTCGGCGAGCTCGTCGGGTGGGGAGCGGCGCGGCTGCGGGCGAGCCGGTTCGTTTCCTCGTGAGCCCGCAGCCGGCTCCGCTGCGGTCAGCGCAGGGACCGGAACGCCGCCCGCACCTCGGTGGCGAACAGCTCCGGCTCCTCCCACGCGGCGAAGTGGCCGCCCCGGTCGACCCGGTTGTAGTAGGTGAGAGTGGGATAGGCCTGTTCGAGCCAGCTGCGCGGCGCGGCGAACGCCTCGCCGGGGAACGTGGTGAACGCGGCCGGGACGGTGACCGGGGGAGGGGCGTGTCCGCCGGCGCGGGCCTGGGCCTGTCCGGTCTCCCAGTACGCGCGGGCCGCCGAGGTCCCGGTGGCGGTCAGCCAGTACAGGGTGATGTTGTCCAGGACGTGCTCGCGGGTGAGGTTGCCCGACGGCTCCCCGTCGAGGAAGGCGCGGGAGATCTTGTGGTAGCTGTCGGTGTCGTGGTCGAGCAGCCAGGAGGCCAGGGCGACCGGTGAGTCGACCTGCGGATAGCCGATGGTCTGCGGGCGGGTGGCCTGCTCGACGAAGTAGCCGAACCCGGTCGCCGTGCGCTCGGCGATCGCGGCCAGCGCCGTCTTCTCCTCCTCGGTCTCCGACCGCCGCGCGCTGCCGTCGGCCGGCATCGCGACCAGCAGGTTGGCGTGGATGCCGAGCAGGCCCTCGGGTGCCTGGCGGCCCATGGCGTCGACGACGTAGGCGCCCAGATCGCCGCCCTGCGCGACGTACCGGTCGTAGCCGAGGCGGTGCATCAACGTGTCCCAGGCCCGGCCGACGCGGCCGGGGTCCCAGCCGAGCTGGGTGGGTGCACCGGACCAGCCGTAGCCGGGGATGGACGGCAGCACGAGGTGGAACGCGTCCTCGGCCGTGCCTCCGTGGGCCGTGGGATCGGTGAGCGGGCCCACGGCGTCGAGCAGCTCGATCACCGAGCCGGGCCAGCCGTGGGTCATGACCAGCGGCAGCGCGGCCTCGTGCGGCGAGCGCACGTGCAGGAAGTGGACGTCGACGCCGTCGATCTCGGTGGTGAACTGCGCCAGCGCGTTCAGGCGGGCCTCGACCCGGCGCATGTCGTAATCGCCCATCCAGTAGCGGGCCACCTCCTGGATCGTGGCCAGCTGCACGCCCTGCGACCGGTCGTCGACGAGTTCCCGGCGCGGCCAGCGGGTCGCCGCGAGGCGCCGGCGCAGGTCGTCGAGCGCCTCCGCGGAGATCTCGACGTGGAACGGGCGGATCCCGCTGCCGGTCTCCTGCTCGACGGTGGTCACGGCTCAGCCCCGCGGCGAGGGGACCAGCGGGGCACGCAGCGGCCGGAACGCCGCCCGCAGTTCCGCGGCGAACAACTCGGGTTCCTCCCACGCGGCGAAGTGCCCGCCGCGCTCGGCCACGTGGAAGTAGCTGAGGGTGGGATAGGCCTTCTCCGCCCAGCTGCGCGGTGTCCGCCAGATCTCGCCGGGGAACGTGGTGAAGCCGAACGGGACCTTCACCGGCGGCGGGGTCTGGCCGGCCGCGGCGGCGCGCGCCTGCGCCTGTCCGCTCTCCCAGTAGGACCGGGCGGCCGAGGCGCCGGTGCCGGTCAGCCAGTACGTGGTGATGTTGTCCAGCACGTTGTCCCGGGTGAGGTTGCCGGTCGGCTGGCCGTCGACGAACGCGCGGGCGATCTTGTAGTAGGAGTCGGTGTCGTGGTCGAGCATCCAGGCGGCCAGCGCGACGGGGGAGTCCAGCAGCGCGTAACCGATCGTCTGCGGCCGGGTGGCCTGCTCGAGGAAGTAGCCGAACCCGGTCTGCCGGAACGTGGCGATCTGGGCGACCGCTGCCTTCTCCTCATCGGTGTCGGTGGGCATGGTGCCGCCCAGGGCCGGCACGAACAGGTTGGTGTGGATGCCGATCAGGCCCTCTGGACCGATGCGGCCCATGGCGTCGGTGATCGCGGCACCGACGTCCCCGCCCTGGGCCACGTAGCGGTCGTAGCCGAGGCGGCGCATGAGCTCCGGCCAGGCCCGCGCGGTGCGGCCGGAGTCCCAGCCGAGCTCCGCCGGCTCGCCGGAGAAGCCGTAGCCGGGAACCGACGGCAGCACGAGGTGGAACGCGTCCTCGGCCGTGCCGCCGTGCGCGGTCGGGTCGGTGAGCGGGCCCACGGCGTCGAGCAGCTCGATCACCGAGCCGGGCCAGCCGTGGGTCACGATCAGCGGCAGCGCGTCCTCGTGCGCCGAGCGCACGTGCAGGAAGTGGACGTCGACGCCGTCGATCTCGGTGGTGAACTGCGGCAGCGCGTTGAGCCGCGACTCCACCCGGCGGCCCTCGTACTCGGTGGCCCAGTAGCGGCACAGGGCCTGCATCGTGGCCAGCTGCACGCCCTGGGAGCGGTCGTCGACCAGCTCCTTGCTCGGCCAGCGGGTCGCGGTCAGGCGGCGCCGCAGGTCGTCGAGCGCGTCGTCGGAGATCTGCACCTGGAACGGGCGGATGGCACTGCCGGCCCGCGTCTCCAGAGTTGTCATGTGCGGCCTGCCCCTCTGTTGGAACTCGGCGCGGGGAAGCCGCAGACCGTGGACGGTGCAGGACCTCACGAGCGGCCCGGGCACGATCTCGGCTTCCGGGACGCCCGACACCCTGGCCCGGCGCCGGGGCGGCGAGGAGGGACGAAAGACCCTGCCCTCGGCATGTCGGGACGGCCGGTGATCGCAGCCAGCGATCAGCGGGTGACGGCTCGCCCCTGACGTCAGCGCACCGGGGCCGGCGCCGGGCGGGCCGACGGCTGCGCCGCCCGGCGCCGGTGCTCGGTCTCGGCGCGATCCCGGATCCCGCGCAGCATCCGGCGCATCATCGCGAAGTCGGCGACCTCGCACAGCAGCACCGTGCCCAGCACCCATCCGGGGCGGGACCACTCGTAGGCCGTGTGGATCCGGTTGATCAGCCGGGTCCGGCCGTCGGACAGGGGAACCAGCCGCCAGGCCCAGGTCCGGCTCGGCATCCGCCACAGCAGCCACTCCGGGACGACGAAGCCCTCGACGCGGAACGCCGAGCGCTCCGAGGCCCGGGGCCCCCACGCCAGGTGCTGGCCGACGTGGAGGTCCTGGAACTCGGGGAGGAGCTCCCGGGTGCTCGGCCGGCCGAAGTTGTCCAGCAGGTCGTCGGCGTACCAGCCGCCGCGCCGGTAACCGACCTGGACCAGCCACGGCCACACCTCGTCCGGCGGGGCGGCGACGGTGATCGCCCGCGTGCACCGGTACGGGGCGTGCGGGAGCAGCTCGTCGCCGGGCATCGTAGCGGCCACCTCGTCCTCGGTGGCGCCCCATCTGCGGTGCCAGGGCCGCAGCAGCGGGGCCACGAGGAACCGCGGCAGGTCGGTGAGGACGTCCACGACCTGAGGGCGCAGGTCCGCCGCGAATCTCGCGACCGTCCGACGCGGCAGCCGGGGAGGGGACGGGATCCGCTGCACCCGCCGGTGGCCCCGGGGCGACGTCCTCACGGCTGCTTCCTGCCCTGTGCGAGGCCCGCGCCGGTCAGCGTCCACCGGAACCGGGACAGCAGCTCCTCGTCCACGTCCTCATGGTCGGCACCGTTACGAGCCCACGGGCATCGGCCGGCGCTCGATGGCGTTGTCGTGCAGGAAGCCTGTGACGATGCGGATCAGGTCCTCGGGGCGCTCCAGGTGCAGAGCGTGGCTCGAGCCGGGGCCGGTGACGAACTCATAGCGCGCACCGGGGATGGCGTCGGCCACGGCCTTCGCCTGGTAGGGCGGCGTCAGCACGTCCTGCTCGCCGACGATGACCAAGGTGGGGACGGTGACCCCGCCCAGCCGGTCGAGGGTGTCGTGCACGAGGTCGGCGTCCCACTGGTCGACGGTCGCCGCCATCTGGGCCTCGGTCTGCGGGAAGGCCGGAAGCATCGCCTCCACCATCGCCGCGAGGTCGGGGTGGTCGAGCAGCTGCGGTGAGAACACCAGACCCGAAGCGGCGATCGCACCGTCCATGTCGCGGTGGACGTACGGCGTCCGCAGGGCGGAGAGAATGGCGCGCTGGTAGCCGTCGCAGCGTGCCCATGTCGCGTAGAGGATCGCGCTCGCCACCTGCTCCGGGTGCGCGAGCGCCATCTCCTGGATGATCGCCGACCCGAGTGACCACCCCATGACGTGCGCGCGCGGGATCTCCAGTGCCTCCAGCAGAGCCGAGGCGTCCTCGGCCAGCGAGGCGACGCTCATCTGGCCCTCACCCCGTTCGCTGCCCCCCAGCCCGCGGAGGTCGAAGGCGATGACCTGGTACTCCTCCGCCAGCCGGGGCACGACCTCGCCCCACAGCGGGAGCGAGCCCGACGTCCCCATGATCAGCAGCACCGGCTCGCCTTCGCCGGTGATCTCGTAGTTCAGCGCCACTCCGGTGCGGACGGCCGTCTGCGGCATGGTGTGCTCCTCACTGAACTGGGAAAGGGCGGATGGTCAGCTGTAGACCAGCGACCCGTCGTCAAGCTCGGCCTTCCGCAGGATCCGCATCTCCTGGTCGTGCCCGGTCACGCGCGTCCAGGGCTCCCGGTCGACGTGCCGGAACAGCGGCCGCTGCGAGCGCTTCTCCTGCTCGGAGTTGACGTCCGCCGGGTCCGACCAGGCACGCAGCCCTATGTGGTCGGGCTGCCGACCACCAGGACGTCGACGTGCGGGACCTCGCTGCCGTTGGGCCGAGGGATGGTCGAGGACTCGGTCGCCGTCATGGCGCACCTCCGCCGCTGTGACTCAGGCCGCACAGGCTACCGCTCCGGGCCGTCGCCGGAACCGCTCGACGCCACCCGTATTGATCCGTCCCCGCCTACCCGCGGGGCGCTCCGGGGGACTCCGTATGAAAGAGGTCCGGAGGCACGGGTGAAGGGTGTCTCCGGAGATCTGACGAGTGTCCGAGGGGGGACTTGAACCCCCACGCCCGATAAAGGGCACTAGCACCTCAAGCTAGCGCGTCTGCCATTCCGCCACCCGGACGAGTGCGGTGCTCAGAGTACCCGACCGGTCCCGCGACACGACGCACCCCTCGGCTCTTCCATCCGGGGCGTCCGAGGGCCTAGTGTTCCTCGCCGTGACCGAATCGTGACCCAAGGTGTGACGACGGCGTCCGCCATGGTGCGCAGCGGTGGGGTTCTGCGGCGTGTGCTCGCCGCAGCGGTGCTCGGGCTCGGCATCGCCGCGGGAGCTGCGGCGATCACGCTGCTGTCGATGCTGCTCCGGTCCGCGACCGCGGTCGGCGGTTCGTGCGCCGACGGCGACGCGGGGCTCGCCGACGGCCCGTGCCGGTCGCACACCGGTGCGGCGCTGCTGATCGCCGTCGCCTGCGCGCTGCTGTGCCTGCTCGCGGTCAGCTGGGGCGCCGCGGTGCTGGGCGCGCCCAGGCCGCTGTTCCTGGCCTGGCCGGTGCTCGCCCTCACGCTGGGCTGGAACTTCCTGCGCGACGGCTTCGACCCGCCGATGGGGGAGGGGATCGCGCTGGGCTACGTGGTCGGCGGCGTCGTCTTCCTGGTCCTCGGCGCGGCCCCGCTGCTGCTGCGGCTGTCCACCGTCAGGGACGCGCACCGGTGACCCCGCCGTCCGAACGGTCCCGCAGCCGGACGACCTGGTGGCTGTACTACCTGGTCGTCGCCGTCCTGGGGATCTACGGCGGCGTCGTGCTGTTCGACTGGGTGGTCGGCTGAGCCGGTCAGCGACCGGCGACGGCCACCCGGCCGCGCCCGCCCCGCTTGGCCTCGTACAGCGCGCCGTCGGCGGCCGAGTACAGCGCGCGTAGATCGCCGGCGCGCTGCGGTAGGTGCGCCACACCGACGCTGATCGACAGCGAGAGCAGCGTGCCGTCGGCCAGGGTCAGGGGCTCGGCCCGGACGGCGGTCAGCAGCTCGTCGGCGCGCCGCGCGGCGACCTCGAGGGTGCAGCCGGGCAGCAGCACCGCCAGCTCGTCCCCGCCGAGCCGCGACAGGACGGCGTCGTCGGCCCGCACCTGCCGGCGCAGCACCCCGGCCAGGTGGACCAGGACGTCGTCGCCGACCGGGTGGCCGTGCGTGTCGTTGATCGTCTTGAACGCGTCGACGTCGATGAGCACCAGCCCCGTGCCGGTGCCGCACGGCGCCTCGAGCGCGGTCTGCAGCGCGCCGTCGAAGGAGCGCCGGTTGACCAGCCCCGTGAGGGAGTCGACGGCGGCCTGCTCCTGCAGCGCGGCGACCAGTCCCTCCTGGGTGTCGTTGGCCCGCACGAGCATGACGGCCATGACGACCAGCACCGCGCCGAAGAAGGCGAGGTCGGTGGTCGCCGGCTCGACCGGCAGCTGCAGGTAGAGGCTCAGCGCGTCGGCGGCCAGGGCGACGCCGGTCACGAGCAGGGCGGCGCGGCGGCGCAGGTGCGACGCCGCCCACAGCACCGGGAAGGCCAGGAAGGACTGGCCGGTGATGCTGGTGTCTGAGGTCAGGAAGTTCAGCGCGCTGGTCAGCAGGACGCCGCCCAGCGCGAGCGCGAGGCACACCCCGATCCGGTCCAGCCGCTCGGGCGCGACGAACCAGCAGACGGCCGCGGCGGACAGCAGGCCGGCCACCCCGAACCACGACGCGACGTCGACACCGGTCGTGGCGTTCTGGGCCAGGGTGAGCCCGGCCAGCGCCGTGCCGCAGACAGCGAGGATCAGCACCGCACTGCGTGCGGCGCTGCGCGGGTCACGGGCCCGCAGCGCATCCGGCATCCTCACGCACCAGGCATCGGCAGGTCGGGGGTGCGGGAGCAGTGCCCCGTCACCCTCCGGGGTGAGAGCGCTTGACCGCCCCGACCTAGGCTCGACGGCGTGAGCAGCCCCACGCAGTCGCAGGCCCAGGCCGAGGTCGCCGAGCTCCTGTCCGAGCTGATCCGGATCGACACGACCAACACCGGCGACACCGCCACCAGCGCGGGGGAGCGGGCCGCCGCCGAGTGGGTCGCGGGCAAGCTCGACGAGGTGGGCATCGGCTCGCAGATCCTCGAGTCCGAGCGCGGCCGGGCCAGCCTGGTCGCCCGCATCCCGGGCGCGGACAGCAGCCGGCCTGCGCTGCTGGTGCACGGGCACCTCGACGTCGTCCCCGCCGATCCGTCGGAGTGGAGCGTCCACCCGTTCTCGGGCGAGGAGCGCGACGGCTACGTCTGGGGCCGTGGCGCGGTCGACATGAAGGACATGGACGCGATGGTGCTCGCGCTCGTGCGCGAGTGGGCGCGCACCGGCGTTCAGCCGCCGCGGGACATCGTCCTGGCCTACGTCGCCGACGAGGAGGCCGGCGGCCGGCTCGGCGCGCGGTTCCTCGTCGACGAGCACCCCGACCTGTTCGAGGGCTGCACCGAGGCGATCAGCGAGGTCGGCGGCTTCTCCATCACCGTCCGCGACGACCTGCGTCTCTACCTCGTGCAGACCGCCGAGAAGGGCCTGGCCTGGATGCGGCTGACCGCCGGCGGCCGGCCCGGGCACGGTTCGTTCGTGCACGACGACAACGCGGTCACCCGGCTCTGCGAGGCGGTCGCCCGCATCGGCTCGGCGCGGCTGCCCACCGTGCTCACCCCGCCGATGCGCCAGTTCCTCGACGCCGTCAGCGAGGCCTACGGCATCGAGATCGACCCCGACGAGCCCGAGCAGGCGCTGTCCCGGCTGGGCTCGATCTCCCGCATGATCGGCGCGGCCCTGCGCAACACCGCCAACCCGACCATGCTCGACGCCGGCTACAAGGCCAACGTCATCCCGGGCAGCGCCTCGGCGACCGTCGACGGCCGGTTCCTCTACGGGCAGGAGGAGGAGTTCGAGCGGCAGCTCGCCTCGCTGATCGGCGAGGGGGTGCAGCGCGAGTGGCTGGTGCACGACCAGGCCGTGGAGACGACGTTCGACGGCCCGCTGGTCGACGCGATGGTCGCCGCGCTGTGCGCCGAGGACGACGGCGCGCGGCCGGTGCCCTTCACGATGAGCGGCGGCACCGACGCCAAGAGCTTCGAGCGCCTCGGGATGCGCTGCTTCGGGTTCTCGCCGCTGAAGCTGCCGCCGGAGCTGGACTTCGCCTCGCTGTTCCACGGCATCGACGAGCGGGTCGCGATCGAGTCGCTGCAGTTCGGCATCCGGGTCCTCGACCGCTTCCTGCGCTCGGCCTAGACGTGCCGACAGCCGGTGCCGCGCGGGCGGCACCGGCTGCCGGGGTGGGAGCGGCTACTTCAGCCAGCCGTGCTCCTGCACGAAGGGGATGCGCTCCCACCGCGTGCCGAAGCCCCACGTCCGGCCGGCACCGAGGAGGGTGATCAGGCCGAGGACGAGGGCGTAGACGAGGTGGTCGTCCATGAACAGGTTGTTCGCCGGCGGCAGCACCGCGCTCCACATCAGCACCAGCATCAGGGCGCCGGAGACGGCGGCGATCCGCATGCCGATCCCGAGGATCAGCGCGAGGCCGATGCCGAGCAGACCGATCATGAAGACCCAGTCGACGACCGCGTTGCCGGCCAGGTTGCCGTAGAAGTCGGCCAGCGGGCCCTTGGTGGCGAAGCCGAGGAACCCGGCCGTGGGGGAGCCGCCGTGGATCCAGGCCGCCGGGCCGAAGTAGTCGACGACGCCGGTCTTGGCGTCCACGCCGGTCTCGTGGCCGAGGGCGAACGTCTTGTCGAGGAACGCCCAGAGGAAGGTCCAGCCGAGGCTGAGCCGGATGGTCGCGGCGACGTAGCGCGTCCACCGCTGGGTCGTGGTCTCCGGCGCGGCGGCGGCCGGTCCGCCGGTCTCTTCGAGGGTGTAGCTCTTCTGGCGCTCGGTTGTCGTCATCCGACTTCTCCTGTCGTGGTGTCCTGAGATCACCGTCGCGGAGGCGCCCACCTGCGACGACGTGCCGAAAAGTCCTGCTCACAGGCCCAAGGTCCCGACTTCCGGGGGGACCTCCGGCGGACGGCGCGTCGCGTGGTGTGATGCGGGGGTGAGTTCTCTCGCGCCCGGCAGCGTCGCCCTGATCACCGGCGGAACGGGCGGCTTCGGCCGCGCTCTCGCCACGAAGCTCCGCGAGCGGGAGGTGACCGCCGTCCTCGCCGACCTCGACAGCGAGCGCAACCGGGCGGTCGCCGAGGAGCTCGGCTGCCCGTTCGTCGTCCTCGACGTCACCGACCGCGCCGCCAACGAGGCGGTCGTCGCGCAGGTGGAGGCCGAGCACGGCCGGCTGGACGCCGCGTACCTCAACGCCGGCATCTCGGCCGAGAAGTCCGACGGCGACCTCGACCTCGACGAGTTCCTGCGGGTCGTCGACATCGACCTGTTCGGCGTCGTCTACGGGGCGGTCGCCGCCGCACCGGCGATCCGGCGGGCCGGCGGGGGAGCGATCGTGGTGACCGCGTCGCTGGCCGGGCTCTCGCCGATGGCCGGCGACCCCGGCTACAGCGTGGCCAAGGGCGGGGCGATCGCGTTCGTCCGCTCGATGGCGCCGCGGCTGGCCGCCGACGGGACGACGATCACCGCGATCTGCCCGGGCTTCGCCGACACCGCGATCATCGACCGGATCCGCGAGCACTTCACCGCGGCGAACTTCCCGGTGCTCTCCGCCGCCGAGGTCGCCGACGCGATGGTCATGGCCTGGGAGTCCGGCGAGCCGGGAGCGGCTTACGTCGTCCAGCCCGGGGTCGGCACGATCCCGTACCGGTTCAAGGGCGTGCCGTCGGCGAAGACGGCGGCCGGCGAGACCGCCGTCGTCCCCGAGGCGCTGCGCCCACCCGGCATGCGCTGACCCTCGCGGTGTGGTCGCGACTCTCGCGACATACCGCGAGGGCGGCGACCGCACCGCGAGGGTGAGACCCCGTGAGGGCGGGCGGGCGGCGTCTGGCAGGGTCGCCGGCATCCAGCTGGGCAAGGCGGCCGGCGCCACGGTCATCGCCACCGCCGGGGGCGAGCGCAAGGTCGAGGTCTGCCGCCAGCTCGGCGCCGACCACGCCATCGACTACACGACCGAGGACTTCGTCTCGGTGGTCAAGGACGTCACGAACGGCCGCGGCGCCGACGTGATCTACGACCCCGTCGGCGGGGACGTCTTCGACAAGAGCCGCAAGTGCATCGCGTTCGAGGGCCGGCTGGTCGTCGTCGGCTTCACCAGCGGGCGGATCCCCGAGGTGCCGGCCAACCACGTGCTCGTGAAGAACTACAGCGTCGTCGGCCTGCACTGGGGGCTCTACCGCAAGCACGACCCCGCGGTCTTCGGCACCGTGCACGAGGAGCTCGGCCGCCTCTGGGCCAAGGGCGAGATCGACCCGCTGGTCAGCCAGGCGCTGCCGCTGGACCGGGCGCCGGAGGCGCTCACGGCGCTGGCCTCGCGCAGCACGGTGGGCAAGGTCGTCCTGCTGCCCTGAGCGGAGTGCCACGGCGCGGTTTCCGCGCCCGTGGCACTCCGCACACCCCGTTTTTCAGTGGGACTGCGGGCGGCCGAGCCGGGCCTTGGTCTCCTCGACGTCCATGCCGTGCAGCCGCAGCAGGTTCTCGCCGAGGATCTTGCGCTTGGCCTGCTCGGTGAGCTGCGGATAGCCGTAGCCCTCGCACAGGTCCTGCGGGATCGAGAACTCCCAGAACGCCCGCAGCGCCCACTGCGGCTGCCAGATCGGCGCCTCCGAGCCGTAGACGATCTTGTCCTCGCCGCACCAGAACAGCAGCTTGCCCAGCATCTCCGCGAACTTCCGCGGCGCCCGGACGACGAAGTTCAGCGTCGCGGCGATCGAGGCGTAGAGGTTCGGGAAGCGGATCAGCTGCCAGCAGGTCTCGTCGATGAACGGCAGCCCGACGTGGAAGATCACGAAGTTGATGTCGGGGAAGTTCGCCGCGGCGCCGTCCATGTCCCAGGTCTGGGTCGCCTCGACCGGCTGCGGACCCAGCGGCACGCCCTTGTGCACGCCGATCAGGTTGATGCCCAGTTCCTGCGCCTTCTCGAAGACCGGGAAGGCCACCTGCGGGTCGTCCATCCGCCACGGGAACGGCGTCCCGTAGTCGTAGCGGACGTTGTAGAACTTGAACGCCTTCGCGCCGAACTCGCCGACCTGCCGCTCCATCAGGTCTAGCGCCCTGCGCCCCTCCAGCGGGTTGACCGAGCCCCAGAAGATCGTCCGGTCGGGATCGCGCGTGGCGAGGTCGGCGCAGGTCTCCCAGGGTGACAGCCCGTCGCGGAACAGGTCGGTCAGCGGCAGCGGCATCGCGACGAGCATGTCGGTGTCGGAGTCGTCGTAGACCATCTGCCGGATGTCGGACGGCGTCCACTCCTTGAGGAACTGCTCGGCCGAGAGCTTCGGCTCGTTCTCCGGGGTCAGCACCTGGTGGAAGGCGTAGAGGTGGTTGTTGAACATCTCCCCGGGCTGGCCGTAGGCGTTCTTGGGCGTGAAGTTGAACGGGTGCGCGACCCCGTCGAAGACGAACGCGTCGCCGATCATGGCTGGGCTCCTCGGGTGAGGCGGGACAGGTAGGCGTCGCGGTCGCCGACGGCGACCGGGTCGGGCAGGAAGCGCAGGGCGCGGGTGGCCGACGCCGACATGCGGTCGGGGGTCCAGGTCTCGTCCCAGACGATCTCGACCTCGCACGAGTCGATGCCGGGCTGCGCGCCGATCGCCTCCTCGACGTCGGTGAGCACCCGGGCGGCGAACGGGCACCAGCCCGAGGTCAGCAGCAGCTCCACGCGCGCGTGGCCGTCGTGCACCGCGACCGAGCGCAGCAGGCCCATGTCCACCACCGAGATGCCCTTCTCGCGGCAGCACGGGTCGTAGACGTCGGACAGGGCGCGGACCGCCCATTCCGGCGCGGGACCGGACGTCATGCGCAGCATGGTCGGCCCGCGGCCCGACCTGGGAGAAGGGCCGCGATTTCAGATGGTGCTCACCCGGCGAGGGCGAGCGCGCGGGCGATCCGTCCGGCGCCGGTCCGCAGCGCGGGTCGCGGATCGCCGACGGTGGGGGAGAGGACGACGGCGACCGCCACCACGCCCTCCGGCGTGGGCACCGCCGCGCCGCAGCAGCGGATGCCGACCGCGTACTCGCCCTCGTCGACCGCGACCTCCCCGGGGCCGGGCAGCCGCAGCCGGCGCCGGTCGACCACGGTCCGCGGCGTGAGGTCGTGCAGCGGGTGCCGGGACAGGTAGTCCTCGCGGTCCGCGGCCGGCAGCTGGCCGAGGATGGACTTGCCCAGCGCGGTGGCGTGCGCGGCGTCGTGGATGCCGACCCAGAGCTCGATCCGCGGTGTGCGCGGGCTGTCGACGATGTCGGCCACGAGGATCTCGCCGTCGACGTAGCGGCCCAGGTAGACCGCGCCGTGCAGCTCGTCGCGCAGCCACTCCAGTGCGGGGCGGGCCAGCGCGATGCCGCGGGCCGCCGTCCCGTGGTCGCGGACGACGTCGATGCGGTGGCCGAGGACGTAGGAGCCGTCGTCGAGGTGCTGCAGCCAGCCCTCGTGGGCGCAGGTGCGCAGCAGGTGGTAGGTCGTCGCGAGGGGGAGGCCCGCGGCGCGGGCGATCTCCTTGGCGCGGGCCCGGCCGCCGTGGTCGGCGACCACCTCGAGCAGGCGCAGGGCCCGCTGCACGGACTGGATCAGTGTCGGCTGTCCTGCGCCCACGACCCGCTCCTCTCGCGGTCGCCGCCCACGATCGCAGACCGGCCGCCTGGTAGGCAGGGGTCCGTGCGCATCGTGGTCACCGGCAGTTCCGGGCATCTGGGTGAGGCCCTCGTGCGCGAGTTGCGGGCGGCGGGGCACGCGACGGTCGGTCTCGACCTGCTGCCGTCGGCGCACACCGACGTGGTCGCGTCGATCACCGACGACGACGCCGTCCGCGAGGCCGTGGTGGGTGCCGACGCCGTCCTGCACACCGCGACGCTGCACAAGCCGCACGTCGGCACGCACACCCGGCGGGAGTTCGTCGACACCAACGTCGGCGGGACGCTCACGCTGCTCGAGGCCGCGGTCGACGCCGGGGTCGGCCGGTTCGTCCTCACCAGCACGACCAGCGCGTTCGGCCGGGCGCTGACCCCCGGGAGCGGGGCGCCGGCGGCCTGGATCACCGAGGACGTGGTCCCGCGGCCGCGCAACGTGTACGGCGTCACCAAGGTCGCCGCCGAGGACCTGTGCGAGCTCGTCGCCCGCGACGCCGGCCTGCCGTGCGTCGTCCTGCGCACCTCGCGGTTCTTCCCCGAAGAGGACGACGACGCCGCGGTCGCCGGTGCCTACGACGCCGAGAACGTGCGGGTCAACGAACTGCTCCACCGGCGGGTCGACCTGGCCGACGTCGTCAGCGCCCACGTCGCCGCGCTGGGGCGGGCGCCCGAGCTCGGGTTCGCCCGGTACGTCATCAGCGCCACCACGCCGTTCGACCGCGAGGACCTCGCGGAGTTGCGCAGCGATGCGCCGGCCGTGCTGGCGCGGGTCGTGCCCGAGCACGCGGAGGTCTACGCCTCCCGCGGCTGGCGGATGTTCCCGGCGATCGACCGGGTGTACGTCAACGAGAGGGCGCGCGCCGAGCTGGGCTGGGAGCCCCGCTACGACTTCCGGCGCGCGCTCGAGCTGCTCCGGCAGGGGGAGGCGCCGGGCAGCCCGCTGGCCGCCGCCGTCGGCGCCAAGGGCTACCACCCGGAGCCGACCGGCCCCTACACGACTAGATCGCGGGTTTCGGCAGGTAGCTCAGGCGTGCGCGACGACGCATGATCGCCTTGCGCGTGCCGTCGGCGTGCAGCTGCAGGCGGGCCAGCTCCCAGCCCCCCGTGTCGGCCTGCAGGCTCAGCATGGTCGCCGCTGCGGATCGGGACGTGCCCGGTGGGATCCGCAGCGGCGCGAACTCCCACTCCGCGACCGCCTCCATGCGGCCGATTGTGCCCCTCCGACGCCTCCTGGTCATGTGTTCGTTGCCTGATCGTGGGAACCCGACCCTGCCGGGGGACGGCGGCAGCGGCACGATGAGACCCGCCCCAGAACGGATCCGGAGGAGGACGACGTGACCGATCCCGGCACCAGCGAGGTGTCCGACGCCGACCGCGCGGAGCAGGAGGCGCTGCTCGACCCGCCGGCGGTGACCGTGGCCGGCGAGGCCAGTGCGCCGCCGGAGGACGTCCCCGAGGCCGACGCGCTGGACCAGCAGCTCGCCGCCAACCCGGGGGAGCCCGGTGCGCCGCGGTTCGGGATCGGCGACCGGGAGGCCGACGACGCCGACGTCCTCGAGCAGGAGACCGAGGTACCGGAGGACGACGACGACGTCCTGACCTGACCGGTCGCCGAACCGGTCAGGGGAGGACCTGGTAGCGGGTCATCATCCCGGCCAGGATGTGGTCGTTGACGTGGCAGTGGAACAGCCAGATGCCGGGGTCGTCCGGTGTCATGTCGGCGACGATCATCTGGGCGGGCAGCAGCGAGGTCACGTCCACGCGCATGCCGTTGGCGAGCACCGTGTTGCCGTGCCAGTGCGGCGTGTGGAGGTCGACCTCCGTGCCCATGGCCATCAGGTACCAGCGGACGTGCTGCCCCGCCCTGACCGTCATGCCCTCGCCCGGCGCCGACCCGAGCGGCTGGTTGCCGTACACGTAGCCGTTGATGTCGTGCATCAGGTTCGACTCCTCGAACCCCTCGTCCTCCGGGTCCGGCGGTGCCGGCAGACCGGCCAGGTTCGCGGGCAGGTCGAGGCTCTGGTTCTCGTCGCTCACCTGGAAGACGGCGACGAGCTCCCGGTCGACGCCGCGCGGCGTCCCGTCGGCCCGGGCCTGGCCCCGGGCGGTGACGATGACCGGGCCGACCAGCCCGGCGTAGGTGTCGCCGACCTCGTCGGTGTGGGAGTGGTACATCCACATCACCGAGCTGGGGTCCATGGGGCCGGGACCGGCGCGCTCGGGGACCGTGTAGTCGTAGGTGTAGATCGCACCGGGTGGCACCGCGTCGTCGTCCTTCTGCCGCGCGGTGCTGCCGTCGGCGTACGGCGCCCCTTCGGCGCCCTTGTCGTACTTGAGGCCGTGCATGTGCACGCTGGCCGGCCGGTCGAGGTTGTTCTTGAACACGATCCGGACACGGTCGCCGACGACGGCGTGGATGACCGGCCCGAGGAAGCCGAGGTGCTCCCACGCCGCCGGGCGGGGTGTGAGCGTGCTGAACGAGCGGTCGGTGTACTCGCGGTACAGCGACTTCACGTAGGCGCTGCCGATGCGCTCGGGTCCCGCGGCGACGAACTCGTTCGCGACGTCGTCGAACGGCTGGCCGGTGATGCCGTTGCTCCCCGTCGGGGCGTAGTCCCACCTCACGGAGTCCGCGGCGATGTAGTACGTCCGGGTGGTCCCCGCACTCTCGTGCCCGGCCGCCGGCCGGCCGGTGGTGACCAGCACCAGGTACCCGGCGAGGACGACGAGCGCCGCGCCCATCGCCAGGAGGGATGCGGCCGGCAGCCGCCGTCGTGCGACGTCCCGCGACTCCTCGTGCATGGCGCACCGCCTCGGTCTGCGTGTCTCACAGAGCGCGCACAGGCTGGCAGCGGCGGCGGGGACCGGATAACCCCTCGACGCGCGAGCCGCGGCGGGACGCCGCCGCACGGCAGCCGCCCCCGGAGATCCGCCACGCAGCGTCACCGGCAACGCCCCCGGCGAGGGAGGGCCTAGCCTTCCTCGACCGCCTCGGCGAGCAGCCGGGCCAGGCGGGTGCGCCGCGGCCGGACGTCGACCTCCCGGACCGCTCGCGCCAGCGCCGCGCCGCTCGCGTGCACGATCGACAGGTGCTGCTGGGCGCGGGTCAGCGCCGTGTAGACCAGTGGCCGCGACAGCATCCCGCCGGCCTCCGGGGGCAGGACGACGACCACCCCGGGCCACTCCGAGCCCTGCGCGCGGTGCACGGTGATCGCCCAGCCGTGGCGCAGGTCGGGCAGCGCGTTGCCGGTTACCGTCACCGGGCCGGAGGAGAAGTCGACGGTCAGCGAGCCGTCGCCGGTCCCGGTGACGACGCCGACCTCGCCGTTGGCGAACCCGATCGGCTCGAGGTCCAGGTGGTTGGCCGTCGCCACGACCCGGTCGCCGACGTCGAAGCCGAACACCGTGCCGTCCCCGGGGTTGAGCTGGGCCTTGAGCGCCTTGTTGAGCTCGATGGTGCCGGCCGGCCCGCGGTGCACCGGCGTGACCACCTGCACCGAGCTGGGCTGGATGCCCAGCGCCCGCGGGATCGAGTCGGTGACCAGCTGCACCACCCGCCGCGCGGCCTCGCCCGACCCGGACGCCGGGACGACGACCACCTCGCGGTCGGGGGAGTCGACGGGCGGCAGGTCCCCGCCGCGCACCGCGGTCGCGAGCCGGGCGATCGCGCCACCCTCGGCCTGCCGGTACAGCGTGGTCAGCTCGGTCACCGGGACGGCAGCGGAGTCGATCAGGTCGCCGAGCACGTGGCCGGGCCCGATCGAGGGCAGCTGCGCCGGGTCGCCGACCAGCAGCAGGTGCGTGCCGTCGGGGCAGGCCTCCAGCAGCGCCGCGGTCAGCTCGACGTCGAGCATCGAGGCCTCGTCGACCACGACGACGTCGGCGTCCAGCGGCCACTCCTCGTTGCGCGAGAAGCCACCCGTCGTGCCCTGGGCGCCGAGCAGCCGGTGCACCGTCACCGCGGGGTGGTCGGTGAGCTCCTCCAGCCGCTTGGCCGCCCGCCCGGTCGGTGCCGCCAGCGCCACCTCGGCGCCCTTCTTGCGCAGCAGCTGGACGACGGCGGCGACGGTCCGGCTCTTGCCGGTGCCCGGCCCACCGGTCAGCAGCGACACCCCGGCGGTGAGGATCTGGCCCACCGCGGCGGCCTGCGCCTGGTCCAGCCCCTTCGACACCGAGCGCACCGACACCGGGTCGGCGATCGGCTCGGCGGTGGCCATCAGCCGCTGCACGTTCTCCGCGACCGCCTCTTCGGCCATGCCGTAGCGGGCCAGCGAGAGCTGGAAGGACCCCGGTCCCCCCTCCGCTCGCACGCTCGCGAGGGAACCCTGACCGGAGCCATCGACCGGGTCGGGCTCGTCGTCTTCGGCCTCCGGATCGAATGGCGGCGCGTGCTCGAGCACCTCGCCGCCCTCGACCGCCGCCACGACCGCGGCGGCCGGGTCGGTGATCCCCTCGGCCCGCAGCGCGGCGACGACCAGGTCGGCCGGGAGCACCGTGTGCCCGTCGCGGGTCGCCGTCCGCAGGGTCTGCGCGACGATCGCCCGGCCGCGGCGGGAGTCCTGCCGGTCGGCGCCGGGCAGGATCGCGATCGCCAGCCGGTCGGCGTCGCCCAGCGACACGCCGGGCAGCGCGAGCAGGGTCCACGGGTCGTCGCGCAGCCTGCGGGCGGCGTCGTGCCCGAGCGCGTCGGCCACGCCCGCGGCCAGCTTCGCCTCCAGGCCCGCGCCGACCAGCAGTCCGACCACCTCGTAGGCGGGCTGGGCGGACAGGAAGCTCGAGAACAGCCGCTCGGCGCGCTGCCGGCCGACCCGCGGCAGCTTGAGCAGCCGGTCGGCGGTGACGTCGTCGGGGGTGGTGATCCCGGCGGCGGGCAGCTCGGCGGCGGCCCGCTTGCCCAACCCGGGCCACAGGCCCGCCGCGCAGAACGCGGCGAAGACCTGGTCCTCGGTCACGGTCGCGGTCATCGGCGCTCCGGGTACCCGAACGGCGGGGCCGAGACGTCCTCGAGCGCGGTGCGGATCGCGGCCGGCAGCCGGACGTTCTCCGCGTCGAGCGAGGTCTGCAGCTGCGCGGCGGTGCGGGCGCCGACGACCGGGGCGGCGACCCCGGGCCGGTCGCGCACCCACGCCAGGGCCACGGCGAGCGGGGTGGTGCCCAGCCCCTCGGCGGCGGTGATCACGGCCTCCACGATCCGGTCCGAGGTCGCCGTCCGCAGCCCGTCGAGGAAGCCCTGCCACTGCGGCGAGGCGCCGCGCGACTCCGACGGCGTGCTGTGCCGGTACTTGCCGGTGAGGATCCCGCGCCCGAGCGGCGACCAGGCCAGCACGCCCAGGCCCAGCGCCTCGGCGGCGGGCACGACCTCGCGCTCGACGCCCCGCTGCAGCAGCGAGTACTCCACCTGGGTGCTGACCAGCGGCGTGCGCCCCGGCCAGGCGCGCTGCCAGGTCGCCGCCTGCGCGGTCTGCCAGCCGGTGAAGTTGCTCACGCCGACGTAGCGGACCCGGCCGGTGGCCACGGCGGTGTCGCACGCGACGAGGGTCTCCTCCAGCGGCGTCGAGTCGTCCCAGGCGTGCAGCTGCCACAGGTCGACGTGGTCGGTGCCGAGCCGCTCCAGGGAGGCGTCGAGCGCGGCGAGCAGGTGCCCGCGCGAGGCGCCGCGGCCCATCGGCCCGGTGCCGGTGCGGCCGACCGCCTTGGTGGCCACCAGCACGTCGGAGCGGGGGACGACGTCGGACAGCAGCCGGCCGAGGGTGCGCTCGCTGTCGCCCTCGCCGTAGACGTCGGCGGTGTCGATGAGGGTGCCGCCGGCGTCCACGAACGCGGTCAGCTGCATCGCCGCCTCGTCCTCGTCGGTGTCGCGGCCCCAGGTCATCGTGCCCAGCGCCAGCCGCGACACGACCAGGCCGCTGCGCCCCAGCGCCCGTTGCTCCACGACCGGCCAACCTACCGGCGCGGGCCGACGAGAGCCGGTGACCGTCCCCACCCCCGGAGCGGCGTGCCGGATCACACAGCGGGGCCACCTACCCTGACGCCCCGTGCCTCTCGCCTCTGCGCCCGTGCCCGCCGTCCCCACCGTGAGGGGCTGAGCATGGGCTGGTTCGAAGCCGTCGTCCTGGGCCTCGTCCAGGGGCTGACGGAGTTCCTGCCGATCTCGTCGTCGGCCCACCTGCGCATCGTCGGGGCGGCGTTCGGCTGGGACGACCCCGGGGCGGCGTTCACCGCGATCACGCAGATCGGGACCGAGGCCGCCGTCGTCCTCTACTTCCGCCGCGACATCGCCCGGATCGTGAGCGCTTGGGTGCTGTCGCTGGTCGGGAAGCGGAAGAACGACCCCGACGCCCGCCTGGGCTGGCTGATCATCCTCGGCAGCATCCCGATCGTCGTCCTGGGCCTGCTGTTCAAGGACCGGATCGAGACGACGTTCCGCGACCTGCGGATCGTGGCGATCGCGCTGGTCGCGTTCTCCCTCGTGCTCTACGCCGCCGACCGCATCGGCCGCAAGAAGCTCGAGATCTCCGACCTCACCGTGCGCGACGGCGTCCTGTACGGGCTGGCGCAGGCCCTGGCGCTGGTCCCGGGCGTCTCGCGCTCGGGCGGCACGATCACGATGGGTCTGTTCCTGGGCTACACCCGGGCGGCCGCGGCGCGGTACTCGTTCCTGCTGGCCATCCCGGCCGTGCTCGGGTCCGGCTTCTACGAGGCCTACAGCGCGCTCAAGGGCGACCACCAGGGGCCTGCGGTCGACTGGGGACCCACGATCCTGGCAACGGTCATCGCCTTCTTCGTCGGCCTCTCGGTGATCGCCTGGCTGCTGCGCTACCTGAACCGGGGCAGCTTCACGCCGTTCGTCGTCTACCGGGTGGTGCTGGGCCTGCTGGTCCTCGGCCTGGTCGGCGCCGGGGTCCTGGCTCCCAACTGACCTAGGCTTCCGCCTGTGACCACGGTGATCCTGCTGCGCCACGGTCGGACGACGGCCAACACCGGCGGCGTCCTGGCCGGCTGGACCCCGGGCATCGGGCTGGACGAGACCGGCCAGGCGCAGGTGCAGGCGGTGGCCGCGCGGCTGGCGCCGGTGCCGCTCGCGGCCGTCGTGAGCAGCCCGCTGGAGCGCTGCGTGCAGACCGCCTCGGCCGTCGCAGCCGGCCGCGCGCTGGCGCTGCAGACCGACGAGCGGCTCGGCGAGGCCCGCTACGGCGACTGGACCGGGCGCCCGCTCAAGGAGCTGGTCAAGGAGCCGCTGTGGAAGGTCGTGCAGCAGCACCCCTCCGCCGCGGTCTTCCCCGGCGCGGAGGGGGAGGGGCTCGCGCAGACGCAGGCCCGGGCCGTCGCCGCCGTCCGGGAGTGGAACGCCAAGCTCGGCCCCGACGCGGTGTGGCTGGCCTGCACCCACGGCGACGTCATCAAGGCCGTCCTCGCCGACGCGCTGGGGCTGCACCTGGACTCGTTCCAGCGGATCGTCGCCGACCCCGCGTCGATCTCGGTGATCGCCTACACCGAGACCCGTCCGTTCGTCGTCCGGATGAACGACACCGGCGGCGACGTCGCTGCGTTGATCCCGCCCAAGAGGAAGGGCCGGCGCCGGCCGCGGTCCTCCGACGCCGTCGTCGGTGGCGGGGCCGGCTCCACCGCATGAGGCTCGCGTCGTCGGCTGGACCTGGCCCGATGCCCGCGTAACCTGGGGCGCGTGCCACGCCAGGTCCACCTCTTCGATCGTCCGAGTCGCTTCGTCGCCGGGACAGTGGGCCAGCCAGGAGACCGCACCTTCTACCTGCAGGCCTCCGACACCGCCGGCCGCGTCGTCAGCGTCGCCCTGGAGAAGAGCCAGGTGCAGATCCTGGCCGACCGGATGAACGAGCTGCTCGACGAGGTCGCCGCCCGCGCCAACACCGTCATCCCCCCGGACGCCGACGTCGACGACCTCGAGCCGCTGAGCTCCCCGATCGACGAGGAGTTCCGGGTCGCCGCCATGGGCCTGGCCTGGGACGCCGAGGCCCAGGCCGTCGTGGTCGAGGCCGTGGCCGCCGGCGACGAGCCGATCGAGGAGGACGCGATCCTCTCCGACGCCGAGGAGGGCCCCGACGCGCTGCGGGTCACCATCACCCCCGGCGCGGCCCGGTCGTTCGTGGCCCGCGCCCGCCGGGTCGTCGCCGCCGGTCGCCCCTCCTGCCCGCTGTGCTCCCTGCCGCTCGACCCGGCGGGCCATGTCTGCCCGCGGCAGAACGGCTACCGCCGCTGAACGGCGCACCATGAGCGAGTCCCGTGAGCCGGTCGCCCCGAGCGACCTGCGTCCCCCGGCCGACGACGCGGAGGCGCGCACCCTGCTGCTCGACGGCCAGATCGACGTCGAGGGGCGGATGCTCGACGCCTCCAACGTGACCCTCGTCGGGACCATCCGCACCGGCACGCTCGAGGCCGAGTGCATCTACAAGCCGGTCGCGGGGGAGCGGCCGCTGTGGGACTTCCCGGACGGCACGCTCGCCGGCCGCGAGGTGTCCGCGGCGCTGGTCTCCGAGGCGACCGGCTGGCGGATCGTCCCGCCGACCGTGCTGCGCGACGGGCCGTTCGGCTCCGGCATGGTGCAGCTCTGGATGGACGGCGACGCCTCGGTCGACCTGGGGGCGTTCGTCCGGCGCGATCACCCCGGGCTGCGGCGCATGGCGGTGTTCGACGCCGTCGTCAACAACGCCGACCGCAAGGGCGGCCACATCATCCCGATGCCCGACGGGCACGTGTACGGCGTCGACCACGGCATCTGCTTCTCCGTCGACCCGAAGCTGCGCACCCTGCTGTGGCGCTGGGCCGGCAAGCCGCTGCCCGACGAGGCGGTGACGGTGCTGGAGAAGCTGCAGGTCGACCTGCTCGGCGACCTCGGCGAGGCGCTGCACGAGCACCTGACCCGCCGGGAGGTGCGGCGCACGCAGCAGCGGGTCGCCGAGCTGCTGCGCACGGGCCGGCACCCCGAGCCGTCCGGCGACTGGCCCGCCCTGCCCTGGCCACCTTTCTGAGCAGCGCGTTGTCGGTGGGGCACGGCAGGATGCGCCGCATGCCGCATCGCTCCCGCCTGGCCGTCCTGCTGCTCGACCTGCCGCCGGAGACGCACGACGCCGGCCGCGACTTCTGGTCCGGGGCCACGGGCCGCCCCGCGCCGACCGATCCGGACGAGCCCGAGTGGAGCTCGTTGGGCGACCTGGTCGACGGGTGGCACGTCTCGGTGCAGCGGACGGGGGAGGGGACGTCGCCGCGCTGGCACGTCGACGTCGAGACCGACGACGTCGAGGCCGAGGTCGCCCGGCTGGAGGAGCTGGGCGCGAAGCGGCACGCCGACATGGGCGGTTTCTGGCAGCTGATCGATCCGGCGGGCCTGGTCTTCTGCGTCGTCCCGGTCCAGGACTCCGCCGCCTTCGAGACGTACGCGGCCACCTGGCCGTGACCCACCGCAGCCGCCTGGCGATCCTGCTGCTCGACCTCCCCCCGGAGTCGCACGCCGCCGGCCTGGCCTTCTGGGCGGCGGCGACCGGCCGGGAGGTCGAGCGCAACGCGGCCGCCCCGCAGTGGGCCTCGCTCGGCGCCTTCGCCGGCGGGTTCCACGTCGAGGCGCAGCGCACGGGGGAGGGGACGCCGCCCCGCTGGCACGTCGACGTCGAGACCGACGACATCCCCGCCGAGGTGGCCCGGCTGGAGGCGCTCGGCGCCAGGCGGACGGCGGACATGGGCCGCTTCTGGCAGATGACCGACCCCGCCGGCCTGGTGTTCTGCGTCGTCGGCGTCCAGACCGGCGCTGCGTTCGAGCGGCACGCGACCACCTGGCCCTGAGCGGCTACTCCAGCGTCACCAGGTTCAGCATCGCCGCGGCCGTCGCCGGGTCGCCGTCGACGGTGAGCACCTCGATCCCGACCCGCCGCCACAACGCCAGCAGCAGGTCGCCGGCGTTGCCGGTGAGCGCGGCGATGGGGAAGGGACGGGTGCCCGGGAAGAGGGTGCGCTCGGCGTCGGCGTCCACGGCGTGCAGGACGACGGGGTGCGCCCCGGCCGGCGGGCCGTCGGGGAGCGCGGCCGGCAGCTCGATCTCCAGCCACTCGTCGATCGCGTCGAGGGCGACGTCGGCCGGGATGGGCCGCAGGTCGTCGAGCACCAGCTCGATGTCGGCGGTGTGCACCACCGCCTCGACCACCTGCCGGCGCAGCACGAACGCGACGTCGCGCCGCGGCGCCCAGGTCCACACCGGCTCGGCGGGCTCGGCGCCGTCCAGAGCCGCCTCCAGCTCGGCCGACGACGCGGCGAGGAAAGCCGGCAGCTCGTCGTCCGGGAGGCGGTCGGGTTCGGCGTAGCCGGACGGGTCCTGCGCGCGGCTGCCCACGATCCAGGCCCAGAAGTGCTGAACCTCGGCGAGGTGCCAGACCAGGTCGGCCACGTCCCAGTCGGGGCAGCCCGGCACGCGGGCCCGCCAGCCGTGCGCACGGACGGCGCCGGCGGCCGCCTCGGCGAAGCGCTTGTTGGTCCGCTGCAGCACCGGCAGGTACTCGTCGAGCTCCATGGTCGAGACCGTAGGGCCCCGCAGTGACGTCCCGTGTCGGTGGCCGCATCTAGGCTCGACGTCGTGCTCTCCTGGCCCGCCCCGCTGCTGCCGACCCTGCCCGGGACCGGCCCCGCGCTGAAACTGCACGACACCTCCCGCGGCGAGGTGGTCGCCACCGACCCCGAGAGCACCGCGCGGATGTACGTCTGCGGCATCACGCCCTACGACGCCACGCACCTCGGCCATGCCGCGACCTACCTCGCGTTCGACCTGGTCAACCGGTTGTGGCGGGACGCCGGGCACGCCGTCCACTACGTGCAGAACGTCACCGACATCGACGACCCGCTGCTCGAGCGCGCCGAGCGCGACCACGAGGACTGGATCGTGCTGGGCATGCGCGAGACCGCGCTGTTCCGCGAGGACATGACCGCGCTGCGCGTGCTGCCGCCGGACGACTACGTCGGCGCCGTCGAGTCGATCCCGCGGATCGTCGCCCACATCGAGGACCTCCTCGACGCCGGGCTGGCCTACGTCCTTTCCGACGGCACCGGCGACGTCTACCACGACGTCGCCCAGGCCCCCGGGTTCGGCAGCGAGTCCGGCTACGACGAGCCGACGATGCTGGCCTACTTCGCCGAGCGCGGGGGAGACCCCGACCGGGCCGGCAAGCGCAACCGGCTGGACCCGCTGCTGTGGCGCGGCGAACGCCCCGGCGAGCCGTCCTGGCCCGGGCCGCGCGGCACCTCCGGTCGCCCCGGCTGGCACATCGAGTGCGCCACCATCGCGCTGGAGACCATCGGCATGGGCTTCGACGTCCAGGGCGGCGGCAGCGACCTGGTCTTCCCGCACCACGAGTACTCCGCTGTGCACGCGGAGGCGCTCACCGCGACCAAGCCCTTCGCCCGGGCCTACGTGCACGCGGCGATGATCGGCCTCGACGGCGAGAAGATGAGCAAGAGCCGCGGCAACCTGGTCTTCGTCTCCCGGCTGCGCGGCGACGGCGTCGACCCGATGGCGATCCGGCTGGCGCTGCTGTCCGGCTCCTACCGCGTCGACCGCGAGTGGTCCGACGACGTGCTGCGGGCGGCGCAGGAGCGGCTGGCCACCTGGCGGCGCGCGGTCGGCGCGAGCGCGGGCGCGGCCGGCGCCCCGGTGCTCGCCGCGCTGCGCGAGCGGCTCTCCGACGACCTGGACAGCCCCGGCGCGATCGCCGTCGTCGACGCGTGGGCGGCCGCGACGCTGGCCGGCGACACCGAGGACGACGGCGCGCCGGTGCTGGTCCGCGACGCCGTCGACGCGCTGCTCGGGGTCGAGCTGTAGCGATGGCGGGTCCGTTCCGGCTCACCGACCGGGCCGCCCGGGAGGCGCAGGAGCGGGCGCTGGCACCGGCCGCCGTCCGGTCGACCGACACCCGCGGCCGGGCCGTCGCCGAGCCGGAGGACCCGCTGCGCACCGCCTTCGAGCGCGACCGCGACCGGATCCTGCACGCCAAGGCGTTCCGCCGGCTCAAGCACAAGACGCAGGTCTTCCTCAACCCCGACGGCGACCACTTCGTCACCCGGCTGACCCACACGCTGCAGGTCATGCAGGTCGCCCGGTCGCTGGCCCGCACGCTCGGGCTCAACGAGACCCTCGCCGAGGCCATCGCGCTCGGCCACGACCTGGGGCACTCGCCGTTCGGGCACATCGGCGAGGTGGCCTTCGACCCCTACGTGCCCGGCGGGTGGCACCACGCCGCGCAGGGGGTGCGGATCGCCGAGGTGCTCGAGCAGCTCAACCTGACCTGGGAGGTGCGCGACGGCATCCGCGCGCACAGCTGGAAGATCACCCCGCCGCCGTCCACGCGGGAGGGCGAGTGCGTGCGCTACGCCGACCGGATCGCCTACCTCTCGCACGACGCGCAGGACGCCGTCCGCGCGGGCGTGATGAAGCCGGCCGACCTGCCCGCCCGGACCCGCGCCGTCTTCGGCGAGCCGGGCAGCCAGATGGTCGGGGCGATGATCGACGCGGTGATCGACGGCAGCCTGTCGCCGGGCAACGAGGCCGGCGTCGTCGTCATGGCGCCCGACGCGCTCGAGGCCATGCACGAGCTGCGGGCGTTCATGTTCGAGCGGGTCTACGAGTCGCCGACCGCCGTCGGGCAGAAGGGCGTCGCCATCGACGTCATCCGCCGGCTGGTCGACCACCACCTCGCCCAACCCGAGCTGATCCCGGCCAGCTACCGGGACACCTCCGCCGACCCGGTCACCCAGGTCGTCGACTACGTCTCGGGGATGACCGACCGGTTCGCCCTGGCCATGCACGACCGGCTCTTCGACGACGACGCGGCGTCCCGGATGACGCCGCTGCTGCGCACCAGCTGACGACCAACCGACTCGTCGCCGTGTCGACATGGTGCTAAATCGACCGTTATCCCCAACTCTTTCGCGGCGTCAGCCGCGCGGCTGGTGGCGCCGAGTGCGCAGTTGAGGGCGCCGACACGCCAGGACACGCCGGCGCAGGCGACCGCAACTGCTCACTCGGCCGCGGGCGGGCCCGCGGTCAGGCGCGCGGAACCGCGCTCAGTTGGCACTCCCACGCCGGCGGAGGTAGCGCTCGAACTCGCGGGCGATCGAGTCGCCGCTGGCCCGGGACAGGTCGTCCTCGGTCGCGCGCTCCTCCAGCGAGCGCACGTACTCCACGACCTCGGCGTCCTCGTTGGCCATCTCGTCGACGGTCTTGACCCACTCGTCGGCCTGCTGCGGGAGCGCCCCCATGGGCACGGTCAGCTCGAGGACCTCCTCGACCCGCTGCAGCAGCGCCACGGTCGCGCGCGGCGAGGGCGGCTGCGAGACGTAGTGGGGGACGGCGGCCCAGAAGCTCACCGCCGGCAGCCCGGCCTGCACGCAGGCGTCCTGGAAGACGCCGAGGATGCCGGTCGGGCCCTCGTACCGCGAGGTCTCGACACCGTAGCGTTGCGCGGCCTCGGCGTCGTAGGCCGACCCGCTGACCGGGGTCGGGCGGGTGTGCGGGGTGTCGGCGAGCAGCGCGCCCAGGCCGATCACCGTGTGCACGTCCAGCTCGCGGCAGATCTCGATGAGCTCCTCGCAGAAGCCCCGCCAGCGCATGTTCGGCTCGATGCCCCGGATCAGGACGACGTCGCGCGGGCTGTCCTTGGGGCGGGCCACCGACACGCGGGTGGTCGGCCACTCGACGCGCCGGGAGACACCGTCGACCAGCGAGACCGTCGGGCGGTTGACCTGGAAGTCGTAGTAGTCCTCGGGGTCCAGCGCGGCCAGCGGAGTGGCGTCCCAGATCAGCTCGAGGTGCTCGACGGCACCGGTCGCGGCATCCCCCGCGTCGTTCCAGCCCTCGAAGGCGACCACCGCCACCGCGTCGGTCAGCCGGGGCAGGTCCTCAGAGCTCGGCTTGGGGTCGATCACCTCTCCGAGCCTACGTCGGTCGGCCGACACCGCACGGGTTGCTGGGACGAACGAGGCGCATGGCGGAAAAGGTTCCCCCGACCGGTGGATCCGCGGGGGCGGTCCCGGATCGCGGCCGGACGTGAGACCATGGGCGCGTTGTTCGGGGACGACGAGGCGCCGAGAAGCCCGTCGGAGTGCCGGAGCCCTGGCGCCCGATGCCGCAGTGGGAACTGCCCGCTCGACGACCGAGGACAGCCATGCCCGACACCTCCAGCCTGCGACCGGACGCCACCGCCGAGCTGACCGCGCTGCTGCGGCAGCGGATCCTGGTCCTCGACGGCGCCATGGGGACGGCGATCCAGCAGGAGCGACCGGCCGAGGGCACCTACCGCGGGGAACGGTTCGCCGACTGGCCCACCGACCTGCGCGGCAACAACGACCTGCTGAGCATCACCGCCCCCGGGCTGATCGACGGCATCCACCGGCGCTATCTCGACGCCGGCGCCGATCTCCTCGAGACGAACACCTTCAACGCCAACCGGATCTCCCTGGCCGACTACGGGATGTCCGACCTGGCGTACGAGCTGAACCTGGAGTCGGCCCGGCTGGCGCGCGCGGCCTGCGACGCGGTGGCCACACCCGACAAGCCGCGGTACGTCGTGGGCGCGCTCGGCCCGACCAACCGGACGGCGTCCATCTCGCCGGACGTCAACGACCCCGGCGCCCGCAACGTCAGCTACGACGAGCTGGTCGCGGCCTACCTGGAGCAGGCGAACGGGCTGGTGGACGGCGGCGCGGACCTGCTGCTGGTCGAGACGATCTTCGACACGCTCAACGCCAAGGCGGCGATCTTCGCGCTGGAGACGCTGTTCGAGGAGCGCGGCCGCCGGTGGCCGGTGATGATCTCCGGGACCATCACCGACGCCTCCGGCCGCACGCTGTCCGGGCAGGTCACCGAGGCGTTCTGGCACTCCGTGCTGCACGCGGCGCCGCTGCTGGTGGGCCTGAACTGCGCCCTGGGCGCCAAGGAGCTGCGGCCCTACATCGAGGAGATGGCGCGGGTCGCCGACACCTTCGTCTCCTGCTACCCGAACGCCGGGCTGCCCAACGCCTTCGGCGAGTACGACGAGACGCCGGAGCAGACCGCCGAGGTCCTCGCCGAGTTCGCCGCCGCGGGGTTCGTCAACGTGGTCGGCGGCTGCTGCGGGACGACCCCGGAGCACATCGCGGCGATCGCCGCCGCCGTCGACGGCGCCGCGCCGCGCACCCCGGCCGAGCACCGCCCGGCGCTGCGCCTCTCGGGTCTGGAGCCGGTGTCGGTCACCGAGGAGAGCCTGTTCGTCAACGTCGGCGAGCGGACCAACATCACCGGCTCGGCGCGCTTCCGGAACCTGATCAAGGCCGGGGACTACCCGACGGCCCTGACGGTGGCGCGGCAGCAGGTGGAGGCCGGCGCGCAGGTCATCGACGTCAACATGGACGAGGGGATGATCGACGGCGTCGAGGCGATGGACCGCTTCACCAAGCTCATCGCCGCCGAGCCCGACATCTCGCGCGTGCCGCTGATGATCGACTCGTCGAAGTGGGAGGTCATCGAGGCCGGCCTCAAGACGACGCAGGGCAAGCCGATCGTCAACTCCATCTCGCTCAAGGAGGGCGAGGAGGTCTTCGTCGAGCACGCCCGGCTGTGCCGCAAGTACGGGGCCGCCGTCGTCGTCATGGCCTTCGACGAGCAGGGGCAGGGCGACACCCTCGAGCGGCGGACGCAGATCTGCCGGCGCGCCTACGACATCCTGACCGAGCAGGTGGGCTTCCCGGCCGAGGACATCATCTTCGACCCGAACATCTTCGCCGTCGCCACGGGCATCGAGGAGCACGCCCGCTACGGGCTGGACTTCATCGAGGCGACCCGCTGGATCAAGGAGAACCTGCCGGGCGCGCTGGTCTCCGGCGGGGTGTCCAACGTGTCGTTCTCCTTCCGCGGGAACAACCGCGTGCGCGAGGCGATCCACTCGGTGTTCCTCTACCACGCGATCGCCGCCGGCCTGGACATGGCGATCGTCAACGCCGGGGCCCTCGACGTGTACAGCGAGGTGCCCGCCGAGCTGCGCGAGCGCATCGAGGACGTGATCCTCGCCCGCCGGGACGACGCGACCGAACGGCTGCTGGAGATCGCCGGCGAGTTCGCCGGCGACGGCGCGGCCAAGGAGGCCGAGTCGCAGGAGTGGCGCTCGCTGCCGGTGGCCGAGCGGATCACCCACGCCCTGGTCAAGGGGATCGACGAGTTCGCCGAGAGTGACACCGAGGAGCTCCGGCTGGAGATCGCCGCCCGCGGCGGCCGCCCGCTGGAGGTCATCGAGGGCCCGCTGATGGACGGGATGAACGTCGTCGGCGACCTGTTCGGCGCGGGCAAGATGTTCCTGCCGCAGGTCGTGAAGTCCGCGCGGGTCATGAAGAAGGCCGTCGCCCACCTCATCCCGTTCATCGAGGCCGAGCGGCAGCCCGGCGACGCCGAGCGCAGCAACGGCAAGGTCGTCATGGCCACCGCCAAGGGCGACGTCCACGACATCGGCAAGAACATCGTCGGCGTCGTCCTGCAGTGCAACAACTACGAGGTCATCGACCTCGGGGTCATGGTGCCGGCGCAGAAGGTCCTCGACACGGCCAAGGAGGAGGGCGCCGACATCGTCGGGCTGTCCGGCCTGATCACCCCGTCGCTGGACGAGATGGTCCACCTGGCCGCGGAGATGGAGCGGCAGGGCTTCGAGATCCCGCTGCTGGTCGGCGGCGCCACCACCTCGCGCGCGCACACCGCGGTCAAGGTGGCACCGCGCTACCACGGGCCGGTGATCTGGGTGAAGGACGCCTCGCGCTCGGTGCCGGTGGTCGCCGACCTGCTCTCCGACGAGCGGCGGCCGAAGCTGCTGGCCGAGACCGCGGCCGACTACGAGGTGCTGCGCGAGCGGCACGCCGCCCGCACCGACTCGCGCAAGCTGCTGCCGATCGCCCAGGCCCGGTCGGCGGGCACGCCGATCGACTGGACCGGCTACCACCCGCCGCGGCCGCGGATGCTCGTGCAGCAGTCGAAGGACGTCTGCACCGGGCCCGAGTGCGACCACCGGCACGGCGAGGTCACCCAGTTCGTGCGGACCTTCCACGACTACCCGCTCGAGGAGCTGCGCGAGTACATCGACTGGCAGCCGTTCTTCCTGGCCTGGGAGATGCGCGGCCGGTTCCCCGACATCCTGCACAACCCGGCGTCGGGGGAGGCCGCCCGTCGGCTGTTCGACGACGCGCAGGCGATGCTCGACACGATCGTGCGGGAGCGCTGGTTGCGGGCCAACGGGGTGTTCGGGCTGTTCCCGGCCAACCGGGTGGACGGCGACGACATCGAGGTCTACGCCGACGAGTCGCGCACCGCCGTCCGGGCGCATCTGCACGAGCTGCGGCAGCAGACGGAGGGCCGCGACGGCTCGCCGCGCAAGTCCCTCGCCGACTTCGTCGCGCCCAAGGAGACCGGGCTGCGCGACTACGTCGGGGCCTTCGCCGTCACCGCGGGGCTGGGCGCCATGGAGAAGGTCGCCGAGTTCAAGAAGGCCAACGACGACTACTCGGCGATCATGCTCGAGGCGCTGGCCGACCGGCTGGCCGAGGCCTTCGCCGAGCGGCTGCACGAGCGGGTGCGCAAGGAGTTCTGGGCCTACGCGCCGGACGAGGTGCACGACAACGAGGCGCTGATCGCCGAGAAGTACACCGGCATCCGGCCCGCGCCCGGCTACCCGGCCTGCCCCGAGCACACCGAGAAGCAGACGATCTGGCAGCTGCTCGACGTCGAGGCCACCGCCGGCATCGAGCTCACCGAGAGCATGGCCATGTGGCCCGGCGCGGCGGTGAGCGGGCTGTACTTCTCGCACCCGCAGTCGCGGTACTTCAACCTCGGCCGGATCGGCCGCGACCAGGTCGAGGACTACGCCCGGCGCAAGGGCTGGACGGTCGCCGAGGCCGAGCGGTGGCTCGCGCCGAACCTCGGCTACCGCACCGAGGACGAGTAGGGCAGCGCAGAACCGCCGCACAGCCGCGGCACAGCCGGGCGGGGCACCGTAGCCCCGTGCCGGCCGTGCCCGATCCCGCTGCGCCGCCCTGGCGCGTCCTCGTCGTGGACGACGAGCCCGCCATCCGCGAGCTGCTGGCCATGGTCTGCGCCTACGAGGGCTGGGACGTGCGGACCGCCGGCACCGGGGAGGCGGCGCTGCGCGCGGTCCGGGAGCGGGCGCCGGACGTCGTCCTGCTCGACGCGATGCTGCCCGACCTGGACGGGCTGACCGTGCTGCGGCGGATCCGGGCCTCCTCCCCGGCGCTGCCGGTGATCATGGTGACCGCGCGGGACTCGGCGGAGGACCGCGCCGCGCTGTTCGGCGCCGGCGCGACCGGCTACGTGACCAAGCCCTTCGCCGTCGCCGCGCTGACCGAGCAGGTCCGCCGGGCGTTCGGTCAGGTGGCGGCGACGACGGTCCGCCCCTAGGTCCGCCGCGATCGGCCGGAGGGCTGGGACACTGGGTGCCGATGAGCACTGCAGCAGGGACGCCGTACCGCCCGTCCGCCGTCCTGTTCGACATGGACGGCACCCTGGTCGAGACCGAGGAGAGCTGGGGCGAGGCGCTGGCCACGCTGGCCCGCCGGCACGGCGGCGAGGTCTCGCCGGCCGCCCGGGCGGCGACGGTGGGCACGAGCATGCCGGTGGCGCTGGGCATCCTCTACGCCGACCTCGGCCTGCCGGCCGACGAGGTGCGGCTGGCCACCGACACGGCGTGGGTCCTGGACCTCATGGTCGAGCTGCTCGCCGCCGACCTGGCCTGGCAGCCCGGTGCCCGCGAGCTGCTCGCCGAGGTGCGCGGTGCGGGCGTCCGGACCGCCCTGGTGACGACGACGCCGCGGCAGCTGGCCGACCCGCTGATCGGGCGGATGGCCGCCGACCTCGGTGGCATGCCCTTCGACGTGACCGTCTGCGGCGACGAGGTGCCGGCGAACAAGCCCGACCCGGCGCCGTACCTGCAGGCCATGGTGGCGCTGGGCGTCGAGCCGGCCGGCAGCGTGGTGATCGAGGACTCGCCGTCCGGGGCGGCGGCCGGGCTGGCCGCCGGCGCGGCGGTGCTCGGGGTGCCGTCGCTGCAGCCGATCCCGACCGCGCCGGGTCTCGTCCTGCGCGACAGCCTCGCCGGGGTGGGCCTGGCCGAGCTGGCCGACGTCCTGGCCGACCGGGTGGAGGAGGACCCCGCCGCGTAGGCCTGCCGCGTAGGTTCGCCCGGTGACCTTCGCCGACGTCATGGAGCACGTGGCGCAGGCGTTCGAGGCCATCGGCGCTGCCGTGCTGCTGGTCGGGCTGCTCGTCTCGGCCTGGCTCGGCGCCCGCGTCCTCCGCGCGACGAAGGACGGCCGCCGCGCCTACCTGGCCCTCCGGCAGTCCTTCGGCGGGGTCATCCTGCTCGGCCTGGAGATCCTCGTGGCCGCCGACCTCGTCCGCACCGTGGCCGTGCAGCCGACGCTGGAGAGCGTGACCGTCCTCGGCCTGATCGTGGTCATCAGGACGGTGCTCAGCTTCTCCCTCGAGACCGAGATCGACGGCGTGCCCCCGTGGCGGCGCGCCGCGGCCAGCGGCGCCGGGCACATCGTCCGCGCCGCCCGGGCCGCGTCAGCCCAGGACGGCCTCCCTGCCCCGGGACACGACCAGGCGGACCTCCCGCAGCGCGGTGAGGTCGGCCAGCGGGTCGCCGACGACCGCTAGCAGGTCGGCGTCCAGGCCGGGTGCCAGCCGGCCGGTGCGGTCGGCGAGGCCGCAGACGCGGGCGGCGACGCTCGTCCCGGCGGCGAGCGCCTCGGCCGCCGACAGGCCGCTGATGCCCAGCTCCACCAGCGCCTCGCGGGCCAGCCCGTGCGGCTTGGCCGGGTTGATGCCGGAGTCGAGGCCGCCGGCGAGGACGACGCCGGCCCGGTGCAGCTCGCCGATCTGCGGATAGCGGTCCTCCCAGGCCATGTGCGTGCGCGCCAGCTGCTCCAGGATGTGCGGCGGCGGCAGGACCCCGGGGACCCGGCCGAAGGTGGGGCAGACCGGGATCCCGGCGGCCGCGAGCGCGTCGGCCAGGCCGGGCGGCATGCGGATGCCCTCGAGCGTGACGCAGGTGCCGTGCTCGATGCCGTCGACGCCGGCGGCGAGGCAGCGCTGCACCGCCGGCACGCCGTGGGCGTGCGCGGTCACCGGGAGCCCGAGCCCGTGCGCCTCGTCGACCACGGCCCGCAGCTCCTCGAGGGTGAACTGCTCGACGAGGAAGTCGGTGGTGGTGGTCATCAGCCCGCCGCTGACCATGATCTTGACGACGTCGGCGCCGTGCTCGGCGCGCTCGCGGACCGCCCGGCGCAGCTCCTGCTCGCCGGCTGCCTCGCCGCCCATGCCGGCGCAGTGACCGGCGAGGGAGGTGATCGGCGGACCGGCCGCCACGACGGTGGGGCCGTCGCCTCGACGGCGGTGCCGGTCGACCACGGCCCACCGCGCGTCGCCCAGGTCGCGGACCGCGGTGACGCCGCCGGCGAGCTGGTCGGCCAGCGACCGGCCGACGATCGCGTCGAGCTCGGCGTCGGAGAGTTCGGGGAAGTGGTCGAGGGCGTGCGGGCCGCCGTCGCCGCATAGGTGCACGTGCGCGTCGATCAGGCCGGGCAGCAGCGTGGCGTCGGGGAGCTCGGTGACCGGGCAGTCCGCCGGGGCGGGTGCCGAGGCCGGCTCGACGGCGACGATCCGGCTGTCGTCGACCAGGACCAGCGCGCCGTCGGGCAGCGCGCGCTCACCGTCGAAGGCCCGTGGTGCCCGGTAGCCGTGCACGCGGGGCAGGCTAGCGCCCGGCGGCCCGCTTCAGTCCCGCTCGACGATCGGCAGGGTGGCCCAGCCGGCGGCCGCGGCGGCCTCGGTGGGGAACGGCGGGGGAGTGCCGCCGAAGGAGGGGCACAGCGCCTGGTGGTCGCACCAGCCGCACAGCCGGCTGGGATTGGGCCGGAAGTCGCCGGTGGCCACCGCCCGCTCGATCGCCGTCCAGATGGCCTGCAGGGTGCGCTCGAAGCGGACCAGCTCGCCCTCCTCGGGGGAGTAGGTCAGCGCGTCGCCGTCGCCCAGGTAGAGCAGCTTGAGCTGGCTGGCGACGACGCCGCGGGTGCGCCAGAGGACCAGCGCGTAGAACTTCATCTGGAACAGCGCCTTGGCCTCGAAGGCCTCGCGCGGGGTGGCGCCGGTCTTGTAGTCGACGACCCGGAGCGCGCCGTTGGGCGCGACGTCGAGCCGGTCGACGAAGCCGCGCAGCAGCAGCCCGTCGGGCAGCGTCACCTCGACCAGCTGCTCGCGGCCGTCGGGCTGGATGCGGGTCGGGTCCTCGAGGGTGAAGTAGGAGTCCACGAGCGTGCCGGCCGAGCCCAGCCACGCCTCGAGGGTCTCCTCGGCGGCCTTCTCGTCGTGGCCTTCGCCCTCCTCGGCGAACAGCTCGGCGCAGTCGGGCTCGGCCGCCAGCAGCTCGGCCCAGGCGGGGGCGATGAGCTCGTGCGCCGCGGCCGGGGTGCGCTCGCGCGCCGGGAGGTCGTAGAGCTTCTCCAAGACCGCGTGCACGAGCGTGCCGCGCACCGCCGCGCGGCTCTTGCGCTCGGGCAGCCGGTCGATCGTGCGGAACCGGTAGAGCAGGGGACAGGTCTTGAAGTCGGCCGCCCGGCTCGGGGAGAGCGAGGGCCGGCGCGGGGCCTCCGGGGAAGACACAGCAGCCGACTCCGCGGGCTGCTCGGTGTGCACCATCGCCGTCATGCATCCGAGGCTAGGTCGGACCACCGACAGTTCGTCAGCCCCGGCGCCGCAGGGGTCACATCCGTCCCCTCCGTAGGCTGGCCGGTCGTGACCACGGAGCAGGAGACCGTCCCCGGCGCGTTCGTCGTCGGCGACCGGGTGCAGTTGACCGACCCCAAGGGACGGCTGCACACCGTCGTCCTGGAGCCCGGCAAGCAGTTCCACACCCACCGCGGCGCGATCGCGCACGACGACCTGATCGGCGCGCCCGAGGGCTCCGTGGTCTTCTCGACGGCGAACACCGGCTACCTGGCGTTCCGGCCGCTGCTGGCCGACTTCGTGCTCTCCATGCCCCGCGGCGCCCAGGTGATCTACCCCAAGGACGCCGCGCAGATCGTCGGCTTCGGCGACATCGGCCCCGGCATGCGGGTGCTGGAGGCCGGGGCCGGCTCCGGTGCGCTGACCTGCTCGCTGCTGCGGGCGGTGGGGGAGCGCGGGTCGGTGACCAGCTACGAACGGCGCGAGGACTTCGCCGACGTGGCGCGGAGCAACGTGGGCAGTTTCTTCGGCGAGGTCCCGGGTAACTGGGCGCTGCGCCTCGGCGATCTTGCTGAGCATCCGGCGGATGAGGTCGTCGACCGCGTCGTCCTGGACATGCTCGAGCCGTGGGCTGTCCTGCCCACGGTGGCCGCGGCCCTGCGACCCGGTGGGGTCCTCGTCGGCTACGTGGCGACGACGACGCAGCTGTCGACCTACGTCGAGGCGCTGCGCGAGCAGGGTGTGTGGACCGAACCGCACGCCTGGGAGACCCTGCTGCGGCCGTGGCACGCCGTCGGCCTGGCCGTCCGTCCGGAGCACCGGATGGTCGCGCACACCGCGTTCCTGGTGAGCGTGCGGCGGCTCGCGGAGGGCACCGTGGCGCCGATGCGGCAGCGCCGGCCGCAGAAGAACTGACCCCCCGCGTAACAGTTCGGCGCAGCTGTCCCAGCGGCGCGCCGGCCCCCGGCGCGGTGTCGGTGGCCGTGTATAGATTTGCGTTCTGGCTCCCCCCGATGTGTGCGGAGGTGCGCGATGGGCCTGGGTCCCGAGGAAGGTCGGGCGCGGCGTGAGCGCGACGTCGCCAGCCTGCTCAGTCAGATCTCGTACCTGGAGGAGGAGATCGGCCTCCTGCGGCGCAAGGTGGCCGACAGCCCGCGTCAGGTCCGCGTCCTGGAGGAGCGGATCGCCGAGGCCGAAGGCCGCGCGGCGTTCCTCTCCGAGCGCAACGACAAGCTGGCGAGCACCCTGCGCGAGGCCCGCGAGCAGCTGGTCACGCTCAAGGAGGAGGTCGACCGGCTCGGCCAGCCGCCGTCCGGCTACGGCGTCTTCCTCACCCGGCACGAGGACGACACCGTCGACGTCTTCACCGGTGGCCGCAAGCTGCGCGTCTCGGTCTCGCCCAACGTCGAGCTCGACGACCTGCGCCCCGGCCAGGAGGTCATGCTCAACGAGGCGATGAACATCGTCGAGGCGCGCGGCTTCGAGAAGTCCGGCGACGTCGTCATGCTCAAGGAGCTGCTCGAGCCGATCGACGGGGTCACGCCGCGCGCGCTGGTCATCGGGCACACCGACGAGGAGCGAGTCGTCTACCTGGCCGACTCGCTCACCGACCAGCCGCTGCGGGTCGGCGACTCGCTGCTGCTGGAGTCGCGGTCGGGTTACGTCTACGAGCGGATCCCGAAGAGCGAGGTCGAGGAGCTCGTCCTCGAAGAGGTCCCCGACATCGACTACTCCGACATCGGTGGCCTGGCCCGGCAGATCGAGCAGATCCGCGACGCCGTCGAGCTGCCGTTCCTGCACGCCGACCTGTTCCGCGAGTACCAGCTGCGCCCGCCGAAGGGGATCCTGCTCTACGGGCCCCCGGGGTGCGGGAAGACGCTGATCGCGAAGGCGGTCGCCAACTCGCTGGCCAAGAAGGTCTCCGCGGTGAAGGGGGAGGGGCAGGCGAAGTCCTACTTCCTCAACATCAAGGGCCCGGAGCTGCTCAACAAGTACGTCGGCGAGACCGAGCGGCACATCCGGCTGGTGTTCCAGCGCGCCCGGGAGAAGGCCAGCGAGGGCACCCCGGTCATCGTGTTCTTCGACGAGATGGACTCGATCTTCCGCACCCGCGGGTCGGGCGTCTCCTCCGACGTCGAGAGCACGATCGTGCCGCAGCTGCTCAGCGAGATCGACGGCGTCGAGGGCCTCGAGAACGTGATCGTGATCGGCGCGTCCAACCGCGAGGACATGATCGACCCGGCGATCCTGCGGCCCGGCCGGCTCGACGTGAAGATCAAGATCGAGCGGCCGGACGCCGAGGCGGCGCGGGACATCTTCACCAAGTACCTGACCACCGAGCTGCCGATCCACCCCGACGACCTGGACGAGCACGGCGGCAGCCGCGAGATGACGATCGACCGGATGATCCAGCGCACCGTCGAGCGGATGTACACCGAGAGCGAGGAGAACCGCTTCCTCGAGGTGACCTACGCCAACGGTGACAAGGAGGTCCTGTACTTCAAGGACTTCAACTCCGGCGCGATGCTGCAGAACATCGTCGACCGCGCGAAGAAGATGGCCATCAAGGAGAACCTGGAGACCGGTACGCCGGGCCTGCGGGTCGGCCACCTGATGACGGCGTGCCTCGACGAGTTCAAGGAGAACGAGGACCTGCCCAACACGACCAACCCCGACGACTGGGCGCGGATCTCGGGCAAGAAGGGCGAGCGGATCGTCTACATCCGCACGCTCATCAGCGGCAAGGGCAACGAGTCCGGCCGGGCGATCGACACCGCGACCAACACCGGCCAGTACCTGTAAGAAGGACCCTGCTGCCCCCACGCCTCGCACGCTCGGCGCGGGTCCCTGCAGCAGGGCCGTTCCAGTACGTCACCAGCGGGGAGAGTGGGACATGGCCCGGTGGGTCGTGGGGCTCGTCGCGCTGGCCGCCGGTGTGCTGGTGGCCGGCTGCGCGACGACCGTGGTCGGGGAGGCGAGCCCGGCGTCGCGGTCGGGCGGCGATGCGGTCGCCGAGCCCGAGATCGGCACCTGCCGGCTCATCACCGAGGACCAGACCGACGACCCGCGCAACCCACCCGAGGCGGTGGACTGCGCGCAGGAGCACAACGCCGAGACGGCCGAGGTCGACGACACCGGGCTGGGCGAGGACGACGCGTACCCCACCGAGGCCGATCTGGAGGTCGAGGACGGCATCGTCGCCGGCGCCCTGGAGGACGTCTGCACTTTCGACCTGCTGACGCAGTACCTCGGCGGCGACGACCTCGACGAGCCGTACGCGTTCTTCGCGCCGTACCTCCCCACCGAGGCGGAGTGGGCGGCCGGCGCCCGCTGGGTGCGCTGCGACGTCTTCTACGGTTACTTCCGCCCGGAGACGACGCCCGGGCCGCTGGCCGGCGCGCTGGCCGGCGCCGACGCGGCGGCCTACCGCTCCTGCTACTTCGGCACCCCGATCACGTGGGACGTCGGTCCGTGCTCGAAGCCGCACGACGCCGAGCCGATCGGCGCCTCGGCCGACGTCCCCGACGGCACGCCCTACCCGGCCGACCAGGCGGCCCGGCAGGCGCTGGCCACGCAGTGCGCCGACGACGCGGGGGCCTACCTCGGCCGGTCCGTGTCGTCGGACTACCTCGTCGACGTCTACGTGGGCAGCGCCGCGGACTGGCAGAGCGGTCCTATCGCCGAGTGCGTGCTCGTCCCCGCCGCGGGTGGGCGGACGTCGACCAGCGCCCGGGACTGATCGCCTCAGGTCAGCCGCGCCGCCAGCTCGCGCAGGTGCGCCTCGCCGGCGACCTCGTAGGTGGCGCCGGGGACGGTACGCACCGGGTAGGGCCGGTCGAGCGGCGGCAGCGGGCCGACGTCGACGTGGGTGACGTCGGCGCCGAGCGCGTGCAGCTCGTCGGCCATCGCGTAGTCCGAGCGCGAGTCGCCGACGGTGTGCCAGCTGCGGGGGAGCGGCCCGTCGTCCCGCAGCAGGTCCAGCGCGCGGCGTGCGCCGAGCGCCTTGCCGGCCTGCACCGACTCCACGTCGGTGGCGATCACGGACGGGTCGATCCGCCAGGGAGTGCCCCCGTTCGCATCGGGACGGCGTTCGTCCCGCAGCCGGATGCCCAGACCGGCGCTGGTCAGGCGGGCCAGCAACGCGGCGTCGAAGGCCCGCTGCCGATCCAGGTAGAAGGCCGCCGGGACGTCGGTGCGGGCCTCGACCGTGGCCATGGTCCGCTTCGTGCCGTCGACGAACATCGCGTCGCCGAAGCCGTCCGCGACGAGCTCGGCGACCGCCTCGTGGCAGCTCGCCGGGACTACCAGCGCGCTGTCGACGTGCACCTCGCCGGTGCCCGCCGTCGTCCAGACGCCGCCCTTCTCGCAGACGGCGTGCAGGCGGGCCCGCCCGTCGGCGAGCGGGTCGAGGATCCGTTCGGTGACGAACTCGGCCGAGCGGCCGGTGTTGAGGACGACGGGGATGCCGGCGGACAGGAGCCGGCGCAGATCGCCCAGGAGCTGCGGGGAGACGGTCCTGGTGAGCGGGCTGGACACGGGCCCGTCGACGTCGAGGAGCAGACCGAGGGGCGGCGCGGACACGCTGACCATCCTCCTGGGCCCCTCCGGCGTCCTAGGGTTGGGGCATGAGCGTGCGTCGGGTGATGGGCACTGAGGTGGAGTACGGCATCTCGGTGCCCGGTCAGCCGACCGCGAACCCGACGACGCTGTCGAGCCAGGTCGTGAACGCCTGGGCGGTGGCCGAGGCGCCGACGCCGCGCCGTCCCCGGTGGGACTTCGAGGAGGAGTCGCCGCTGCGCGATGCGCGCGGGTTCGACCTCTCGCCCGCGCAGGCGCTGGACCACACCGACCTCGACGAGGACTCGGGGATGGCCAACGTCATCCTCACCAACGGTGCCCGGCTCTACGTCGACCACGCGCACCCGGAGTACTCGACGCCGGAGGTCACCAACCCGCGCGACGTCGTCCTGTGGGACAAGGCGGGGGAGCAGGTGATGGCCGAGGCGGCCCGGCGGGCCGCACGGATCCCCGGGACCCAGCCGATCCAGCTGTACAAGAACAACACCGACGGCAAGGGCGCCTCGTACGGGGCGCACGAGAACTACCTGATGGACCGGCGGACGCCCTTCATCGACATCATCCGCGGGCTGGTGCCGTTCTTCGTGACCCGGCAGGTGTTCGCCGGCTCCGGGCGGGTGGGCATCGGCACCGAGGGGCGCACGCACGGCTTCCAGCTCTCGCAGCGCGCGGACTTCTTCGAGGTCGAGGTCGGCCTGGAGACGACGCTCAAGAGGCCGATCATCAACACCCGCGACGAGCCGCACGCCGACGCGGACAAGTACCGCCGGCTGCACGTGATCATCGGCGACGCCAACCTCGCCGAGCTGTCGACCTACCTCAAGGTCGGGACGACGTCGCTCGTCCTGGCGATGATCGAGGCGCGGGCGCTCACAGAGCACATCGCGCTGGAGGAGCCGGTCGCCGAGCTGCAGGCGGTCAGCCACGACCCGTCGCTGACCCACCAGGTCCGGCTGCGCGACGGGCGGCGGATGACGGCGCTGGAGCTGCAGTGGCGCTACCTGGAGCAGGCGCAGAAGTTCGTCGACCAGAACGGCGAGGTCGACGAGCAGACCGCCGACGTGCTGGCGCGCTGGGCGGAGGTGCTGGAGGACCTGGGGGAGGACCCGATGCGCTGCGCCGACCGGCTGGACTGGCCGGCGAAGCTGCGGCTGCTGGAGGGCTACCGGCGGCGGGACGGCGTCGACTGGAGCTCCTCGCAGCTGCACCTGGTCGACCTGCAGTACTCCGACGTGCGCCCGGAGAAGGGGCTGTACCACCGGCTGGTGGCGCGCGGGGCGATGCAGCGGCTGCTCACCGACGAGGAGGTCACGCGGGCGATGACGGCGCCGCCGACCGACACGCGGGCGTACTTCCGCGGCGAGTGCCTGCGCCGCTACCCGGGCCAGGTGGCCGCGGCGTCCTGGGACTCGGTGGTGTTCGACCTGGGCCGGGAGAACCTGGTGCGGATCCCGACCATGGAGCCGCTGCGGGGCACGCGCGACCACGTCGGGCAGCTGTTCGAGTCGACCTCGACGGCGCAGGAACTGGTGGACACCATCACGGGTGGGTGATCCGGCACCACCCCGCATCGGGTGACCGTGAATGTCGTAGGGCGGGGGTACCTTCGGCCCAAGCACAGGCTACGAGCAGCACCGGAGGATCCGATGGCCACGAGGGACACCGGCGGGCAGCAGCGGGCGACGCGGACGCGCGAGGAGACCGACGAGGTCGACGCCTCCGTCGACACCGACGTCGCCGAGCGTCACAAGGAAATGACCGAAGACATCGATTCCATCCTCGACGAAATTGACGAGGTATTGGAAGAGAATTCCGAGGAATTTGTTAGGAGTTACGTACAAAAAGGGGGAGAATAGACAATTCCGCAAGACCATTCAGTTCTTTGGTCAACGGAATGTCAGAAACCAAATATTGTCGGGATTGTGGTGAATTCCGCCCAGTCGCGGAGTTCACGCGAGACAAGCGGCGCACTGACGGTCTGGCGTTCTACTGCAGGACCCATGCTCGCCTGCGGCTGCGCAAATCTCACGATGCGAAACGGGGGAAACCACCCTCGCATCGGTTCCCGCGCGACGTCGTAGTGCCGCTTGGCCACAAGTGGTGTCCCGACTGCAATGCCGTGAAGCCGTTGGAGGACTTCGTCCGCAACTCAGGTCTGCCGTCGGGGTATGCCCCGTACTGCAAGCCGTGCCACAACGCCCGCGGCAAGCTTTCGAGAGACAAGGTGGGTGGATCTCGCACCTATCACTTGAAGCGCCGCTACGGGATCACGGCTGAAGACGCCGATGCCATGCTCGCGGAGCAAGACGGCCTCTGCGCGATCTGCGGCGTGGCACCGGCAGCGCATGTTGATCACGACCACGTGACCGGCGCCGTGAGGCAGCTGCTGTGCTTCAACTGCAACGGCGGCCTCGGCCAGTTCAAGGACGATCCGGAACTGCTACACAGGGCGGCGTACTACGTCGCCCTTCACACCGCGAGACAGCAGGTCGCGGCCGAACTGGCGGCCGACCGCACAGCTTTCACGGCCGACCGTCCGGGGGAGCCGCCGACCGAGCCGAGGCGTCCCCCGTCCGCTCGGCCCGGCGGGCGGACGCGCAGTTCTCGCAAGTCAGCGGCTGAAGAGGCCTGAGCTAACCCGGGGCGGCTGTTCGCCGGAGGCGGACAGCCGCCCGTCCGGTGCGCCGGTAGGGTCGCCAGCAGGACGATCGGACCGGATCACGCGGCCGGATCACGCGCGCGAGAGGTGGATGGGTGAGCGACTCGTCAACGGGCAGGAACGGTTTCCCGTCCGCCTATCTGGACCGCATGGGGTCCTCGTTCACCGACTTCCTGGCGACGACCGCCCCTGACCTGCTCCCGGGCCGCCGGCCGGTGCCGCAGATGCCGGTCGGTGACATCACCCCGCACGGCACCACGATCGTCGCGGTCACCTACGAAGGCGGCGTGCTCATGGGCGGCGACCGCCGCGCCACCATGGGCAACCTGATCTCCCAGCGCGACATCGAGAAGGTCTACCCGGCCGACTCCTACAGCGTCATCGGCATCGCCGGCGCCGCGGGCATCGCCATCGAGATGGTGAAGCTCTACCAGGTCGAGCTCGAGCACTACGAGAAGATCGAGGGCATCACGCTGTCCCTCGACGGCAAGGCCAACCGGCTGGCGCAGATGATCCGCGGCAACCTCGGCGCCGCCCTGCAGGGCCTCGCCGTCGTCCCGCTGTTCGCCGGCTTCGACCTCGACGCCGCCGAGGGCGCCACCCCGGGCCGGATCTTCAGCTACGACGTCACCGGCGGGAACTACGAGGAGCGCGGCTACTCCGGCGTCGGCTCGGGAAGCCTGTTCGCCAAGAACTCGCTCAAGAAGACCTGGCGGCCGGGCCTGGACGCCGACGCCGCCGTCCGCTCCCTGGTCACCGCGCTCTACGACGCCGCCGACGACGACTCGGCCACCGGCGGCCCCGATCCCGTGCGCAGGCTCTACCCGATCGTCTACCGGGTTGACGCCGAGGGCTCCGTGCGGCTGTCCGACACCGAGGTCGCCGCCGTCGCCGACGCGATCACCGCCGAGCGCGCCGAGAACGAGGGGCAGGGCTGAGCGCCATGACCATGCCGTACTACGCCTCGCCCGAGCAGCTCATGCGCGACCGCTCGGAGTACGCCCGCAAGGGCATCTCCCGCGGCCGCAGCGTCGCCGTCGTCACCTACGCCGACGGCGTGCTGTTCATCGCCGAGAACCCCAGCTCCACGCTGCACAAGGTCGGCGAGCTCTACGACCGGATCGGCTTCGCCGCCGTCGGTCGCTACAGCGAGTTCGAGAGCCTGCGGGTGGCCGGCGTCCGGCTGGCCGACGTCCGCGGCTACTCCTACAACCGCCGCGACGTCACCGGCCGGGTGATCGCCAACGCCTACGCGCAGACCCTCGGCGAGATCTTCACCCAGCAGACCAAGCCCTACGAGGTGGAGCTCTGCGTCGCCGAGGTCGGCGACACCCCCGAGGACGACCAGCTGTTCCGGCTCACCTTCGACGGGTCGATCGTCGACGAGCCGGACTTCGTGGTCATGGGCGGGCAGGCCGACGCCGTCACCGGCCACCTGCGCGAGCACTTCCTGCCCGGCATGGGGCTGGCCGACGCGCTCAAGGTCGGCGTCCGGGCGCTGTCGGCGGTCAGCCCGGTGACGGCCGGCGCGGGCAACGGCGGGCCGAGCCAGCTCACCTCCGAGCAGCTGGAGGTCGCCGTCCTCGACCGGCGCCGGCCCAAGCGGGCCTTCCGCCGCGTCGTCGGTGCCGCGCTGCGCGGCCTGCTGGGGGAGGAGGGCGGCGAGCCCGAGGCCGACGACGCCACCTCGACCCCGCACGCCCCGAGCACGCCGCAGCCGGGCACCCCGCCGGGCCTCGGCGACCCCGCGGCGACCGACACCGGCGGAGTCAGCGAGGGCGGCGGCCCCGAGGGCGACTGACCCTCGCCAATTCGGCGGGGCGCGCGTCGCGTCTGGCGCTTCGGTCGGTCAGGGCGCCTAGTCTCGGGGCGTGGACCGACGGATCTTCGGTATCGAGACCGAGTACGGCGTCACGTGCACGTTCCGCGGCCAGCGCCGGCTGTCACCGGACGAGGTCGCCCGCTACCTGTTCCGCCGGGTGGTGTCCTGGGGGCGCAGCTCGAACGTGTTCCTGCGCAACGGCTCCCGGCTCTACCTGGACGTCGGCAGCCACCCGGAGTACGCCACCGCCGAGTGCGACGACCTGACCGAGCTGGTCGTCCACGACAAGGCCGGCGAGCGGATCCTCGAGGGCCTGCTGGTCGACGCCGAGCAGCGCCTGTCCGAGGAGGGCGTGATCGGTGACATCTACCTGTTCAAGAACAACACCGACTCCGCCGGCAACAGCTACGGCTGCCACGAGAACTACCTGGTCGGCCGGCACGGCGAGTTCAGCCGGCTGGCCGACGTCCTGATCCCGTTCCTGGTCAGCCGGCAGATCATCGTCGGCGCCGGCAAGGTGCTGCAGACCCCGCGCGGGGCGATCTACTGCGTCTCCCAGCGCGCCGAGCACATCTGGGAGGGGGTGTCCTCAGCGACGACCCGGTCCCGGCCGATCATCAACACCCGCGACGAGCCGCACGCCGACGCCGAGCGCTACCGGCGGCTGCACGTCATCGTCGGCGACTCGAACATGAACGAGACGACGACGCTGCTCAAGGTCACCATGACCGACCTCGTGCTGCGGATGATCGAGGCCGGCGTCCCGGTCAAGGACATGACGCTGGAGAACCCGATCCGGGCCATCCGCGAGATCAGCCACGACATGACCGGACGGCGCAAGGTGCGCCTCGCCAACGGCCGGGAGATGTCGGCGCTGGAGATCCAGACCGAGTACCACAACCGCGCCGTGGAGTTCGCCGACCGCGAGGGCTTCGGCCCGGTGCACCGGCAGATGCTCGAGCTGTGGGGCCGGGTGCTCAAGGCCGTCGACACCGAGGACCTCTCCCTCATCGACCGCGAGATCGACTGGGCGACCAAGTTCAGCCTGATCGAGCGCTACCGCGCCAAGCGGGAGCTGCCGCTCTCCCACCCGCGGATCGCGCAGATGGACCTCGCCTACCACGACATCAGCCGCACCCGCGGGCTGTACTACCTGCTCGAGCGCAACGGCCAGGTCGACCGGGTCGCGCACGAGCCGCGGGTGTTCGAGGCCAAGAACATCCCGCCGCAGACCACCCGCGCCCGGCTGCGCGGGGAGTTCATCCGCCGCGCCCAGGAGAAGCGGCGCGACTTCACCGTCGACTGGGTGCACCTCAAGCTCAACGACCAGGCGCAGCGCACCGTGCTGTGCAAGGACCCGTTCAAGGCCGTCGACGAGCGCGTGGACAAGCTCATCGCCTCGATGTAGCCGGAAGGCCCGGCGCCGGTTGAGCGTTGAACGACCCGTGAGCAGGGACGTCGACGTCGTGGTGATCGGTGCGGGCCAGGCCGGCCTGAGCACCGCCTGGGCGCTGCAGCGGCAGGGCTTCGTCCCGCACGAGGACTTCGTCGTCCTCGACGCCGGCGGGCGCCCCGGCGGCGCCTGGCAGCACCGCTGGCCGTCGATGACGCTCTCCGGCACCCACCGCGTGCACGACCTGCCCGGCCTGCCGTTCACGGCCGACTCCGCCGCGAAGGCGCGTGACGCCGTCCCTGCCTACTTCGCCGACTACGAGCGCCGCTTCGACCTGCCCGTGCTCCGGCCGGTCGAGGTGCAGGCCGTGCACCGCGCTCCCGGCGGTTACCGGGTCGAGACCGATTCCGGGGAGTGGCGCACGCGGGCGCTGGTCAACGCCACCGGCACCTGGACCGCGCCGTTCGTGCCGCGATATCCCGGCCAGGAACTGTTCCGCGGCCGTCAGCTGCACACCGTCGACTACCGCGGTGCCGCCGAGTTCGCCGGACAGCACGTGGTGGTCGTCGGCGGCGGGGCGTCCGCCGTCCAGCTGCTCGGCGAGATCTCCCGGGTCACGACGACCACGTGGGTGACCCGCCGTCCGCCCGTCTGGCGGGAGGGCCCCTTCGGCGAGGAGCAGGGCCGCGCCGCGGTGGCCCTGGTCGAGCAGGCCGTGCGCGAGGGGCGGTCGCCCGGCAGCGTCGTCGGCGTCACCGGGCTGGTGGTCACCCCCTGGGTGCGCGACGCGCTCGACCGTGGCGCACTGGAGCGGCTGCCGATGTTCACCCGGCTCACCGCGGACGGCGTCGCCTGGGACGACGGCCGCTTCGTCCGCGCCGACGTCGTCCTGTGGGCCACCGGCTTCCGCGCCTCCGTCCGGCACCTCGCCCCGCTGCGGCTGCGCTCGGCGGGCGGCGGCATCCGGCTGGAGGGCACGCACGTCGCCGGCGAGCCGACCATCCACCTGGTCGGCTACGGCCCCTCGGCGAGCACCATCGGCGCCAACCGCGCCGGTCGGTCCGCTGCACGCGACCTGCGCCGGCTGCTGCGGCCGCGCTCGGCCGCCGCCTGACAGCTGTCAGCGCCGCTCCCAGCGCTCCTCCTGCCGGAACTCCCGGCGGTCGTCGCGGCGTTCGGTGCGCCGGTGCACCCCGTGGGCGACGACCGCGGCCGTGCCAACCGTGGCCGCGGTACGGGCCACCGGCGCCGGGCCGATCACGGCGGCGCGCCGCATCCGCCTGCGTGCCATGCCCATCTCAGGCCTCCTCGTCCTCGACGTAGGCGTCGTCCTCCTCGAGCGCGGCCAGGAGGGCCTGGACCGGGATCCGGCCGCTGGCCACGAGCTGACCGCCGGCGTGCCGCACCGCCGAGCCGAACGGCGCGGCCCAGAGGTTCTCCCACACCAGCAGGCCCGCCGTGCTGCCCGGCGCCACGGCCTCGGCCACGGCGGCGACGTCGTCGGCGGACAGCAGCATCGCCAGCCCCGCCTCGTACGTCCGCAGCGCGCCCAGCTCGCCGTCCTCCTCGAAGTCGGACAGCTCGAAGACGTCGAGCTCACCGTCCTCGCCCTTGCGGAGGATCAGCAGGTCCAGCACGCGGATGATGCCGCGCTGGACGAGGTCGTCGAGGGTGCCGGCGATCTCGCCCTTGAACTCGCTGCCCGGGAACTCCACCACGATCCAGTCCACCGGCCCGAGCTCGTCGGCGAGCTCCGGTGACTCCTGGACCAGCTGATCGGTCATGACACCGCCTCCTCAGGCCGTGCCGCCCATCCTGGGGACCTCCGGGCGGTCCGCCCTCATCCGGCGGGGACGACCGGTCAGAGCCGGGCGAGCGCGGCCTCCAGGAACGCGTCCCGGCGGGCGAGCATCGTCGGCTGGTCCAGGTCGGTCCGGCCCTGGTCGCGGACGGCGTCGAGGAACCACTCGATCGTCGGCGGCGTCGCCAGCGCGGCGACCACGTCCCAGTAGGCGACCTCGGGGAATCGCCCACCTGCCGCCTGCTCGTAGCCGGCCAGGATCTCCTCCGGCGCGCTCCCGCCGACCGAGGTGGCCGCGTCGCAGCGCAGCGCCCCGAGGTCGACGCCGGCGGGTCCGACGCCGGCGCAGTCCCAGTCGACGAGACCGGTCAGCGTCTCGCCGTCCCACAGCAGGTTGCCCTGCCACAGGTCGCCGTGCACGAACACCGGCGGGGACGACGGCACCGGCAGCCGCCCGAGCGCCGCCTCCGCCTCGGCCAGCAGCGGGCGCACCGGCGCGGCGCGGCGCAGCGCGGCGAAGTCGACCCCGCCGATCGGCTGGGTGCGCACGGGCAGCTCCGGGGACGGCGGGGGAGCGGGCACCCGGTGGACCGCCGCCGCGGCCGCGCCGATCGCCCGCAACCGCGCCGACGACGGCGGGCCGGACAGCCGGCTGGTGCCCGGCACCGCCGTGGTCAGCACGAGCAGCCGGTCCAGATCGGCCGCGACCAGCTGCGGGACCGGTAGTCCGTGCGCCCCGGCGAGCCGGAGCCCGGCCACCTCCGTGGCCAGGCTCGCCCGGTCGCCGCCGATCCGCAGCACCAGTTCCGCTCCGGTCGACAGGCGCAGCAGCCAGGGCGAGCGCCCTTCGCGGAGGCCGGTGACCTCCACGACCGCAGCGCCGGGGGCCGCCCAGGTCAGCAGCTCCGGCCCGGGCCCGGTCAGTCGGCCTCCTCGTCGGGCACCGGCACCTGGAACGCGGCGTAGCGCCCCGCGGCCGCCGCGGCGAGGAAGTAGGCGCGCTCCTCCTCGAGCCCGCGGCCCATCGTCGACAGCGGCACGGGGGAGAGCTTCAGCGCCTCGTCGAGCCCGTCGGTGTCGATCCAGACGACCGGGTTGCGCTCGGGCTGCCCGGCGAGGTCCTCGCCGATCTGCCCGCCCAGCTCCGACGACAGCCCCCGCGGCGCCACCAGCGTCACCCCGCCGAGCGCCACCCGGCCGAACGCGGTCAGCGAGTGGTGCGACACCCCGCGGTGCCGCGGCCTCGGGTCGGCCTCGCTGATCCGGAGCGCCCCGACGGCCTCGCCGCCGAGCACGGTCACCGCGTTGCAGGCCTCGCCTGCCGCGACGCCGGAGAAACCCCACGGCGTCCCGGTGCCGAGGTTGCCCGGCCCCTGGGTGACGACGGCGACGTCGGCGCCGAGCACGTGCCGGGCCGCCAGCAGCCCGGTGTGCAGCGTGACCGCCTCCAGGTCTCCGCCGAACGCCTGCCCGACGGTGACCACCCCCACCAGGGAGGGCGCCAGCGCCGAGAGCGTCCGCGAGAAGCCGGCCACCAGCGCGCCGCCGTCGGTCATCACGTAGGCGACCTTGAGGTCGGGGTCGGTGGCGAGGACGCCGATGAGCACCGCCGGCAGCGCCGAGTGCAGATCGGCCACGACGACGGGCATGCCGCCGAGGTCGTCGGCGTCGGCGATGGTCGCGTGGTGCTCGGTGTCCTGCTCGTCGACGCCCTGCACGGTCACCTGCAGCGGGGTGTAGCGCGCCTTGACCAGGTGGCCCGGCCCGGTCGGGTCCGGCGGCAGCCGGTCCGGGACGGCGACGACCAGCGCGTACCCGCCCGTGCCGAGCCGCTGCGCCCACGCGGTGGTGTTCAGCAGGACGTCGTCGCCGACCTGGGGCGTGCCGACCAGCGACGGGTGGGCCAGCGCCTTCAGCTCGCCGTCGTCGGGCACCTCGACGGTCAGCTCCAGCGCGTCGCGCCACGCCTTGCCGGTCGCCGTGACACGCCCGCGCCGCCAGCGGATCCGAGATTCCCCCGAACTGCTCACGCCGGAAGGCTAGCCAGGCCGCTCGCCGGGCGCCGCGCCTGACTAGCCTGGGCGCGTGGCGGCGAAGCGGGCGGAGCGACTGGTGAACCTGGTCATCGCCCTCCTGGGCACCCGTCAGTACGTGACCGCGGCCCGGATCCGCGCGACCGTGCCCGGCTACGAACCCGACGACGGCACCGAGCGCGCCGACGAGGCGTTCAAGCGCATGTTCGAGCGCGACAAGGCCGAGCTGCGCGAGATGGGCGTGCCGCTGGAGACCGGCCGCACCAGCGTGTTCGACACCGAGGACGGCTACCGGATCGCCCGCGCCGACTACGAGCTGCCCGAGATCACCCTGACCGGCGAGGAGGCCGCGGCCGTCGGCCTGGCGCTGCGGCTGTGGGAGTCCGCGCAGCTGGCCGGCGCCGCGCACAGCGCGCTGGTCAAGCTCAAGGCCGCCGGGGTGGACGTCGACACCAACCGGTCGATCCCGCTGCAGCCGCGGCTGGACGCCGGCGAGCCCGCGTTCGAGCCGGTCTACGCCGCGGCCCGCGACCGGCGGCAGCTCGAGTTCGACTACCGCCGCCCGGACGACGTCGAGCCGGGCCGCCGCCGCGTCCAGCCGTGGGGCGTGGTCGCCTGGCACGGCCGCTGGTACCTCGTCGGCCTGGACCTCGACCGGCAGGCGCCGCGGCAGTTCCGGCTCTCCCGGGTCGTCGGCACCCCGAAGGCCGTCGGCGCCGCCGACGCGTTCGAGCCGCCGGAGGGTGTCGACCTCGCCGAGATCGTCGCCGGCCAGGACTCGGGGGAGGAGCACCTGGTCGTCGTCCGCGCCCGCCCCGGGACGGCGATCGGCCTGCGCCGGCACGCGGTCTCCCTCGGTGCCACCGACGAGGACGAGGACCGGCTCGAGCTGCGCACCAACGACCCCTACCGGCTGGCCGACGAGCTCGCCGCGTACGGCCCGGACGTCGTCGTCGAGCACCCCGCCGAGGTGCGCGACGCGGTCATCGAACGGCTGACCCGGCTCGCGGCGATGAGCGCATGAGCACCCCCTCGACCGCCGACCGGATGACCCGGCTGCTCACCCTCGTGCCCTACCTGCGCGCCCGGCCCGAGGGGGTGCGGCTGGCCGAGGCGGCCCGCGACTTCGGCGTCCCGGAGCGCCAGCTGCGCCGGGACTTCGAGCTGCTGTGGATGTGCGGGCTGCCCGGCTACGGCCCGGGCGACCTGATCGACCTGTCTTTCGAGGGCGACCGGGTGAAGGTGGTCTTCGCCGCGGGCATGGTCCGGCCGCTGCGGCTGACCACCGACGAGGCGGTCGCGCTGATCGTCGCGCTGCGCACGCTCCTGGAGCTGCCCGGCCTGGCCGAGCGGGACGCGGTGAGCCGGGCGCTGGCCAAGGTGTCCAGCGCCGCGGGGCACGCCGCCGAGCGGGTCACGCCGGTCGCGGTCAGCGTCGACGCCCGCGAGCAGGCGCTCGCCGTCGTCCGGGAGGGGCTGGAGCGCAAGCGCGCGCTGCACCTGCACTACTACGTGCCCACCCGCGACGAGCGCACCGAGCGCACCGTCGACCCGATGCGGCTGCTGCTGGTCGACGGCAAGTGGTACCTGGAGGCGTGGTGCCGCCGCGCCGAGGGCGTGCGGCTGTTCCGGCTCGACCGGGTGGACGACGTCCAGGTGCTCGACGAGCCGGCCGCCCCGCCGCCGCAGGCCCACGAGCGCGACGTCGAGGGCGGGGTCTACCAGCCCGAGCCCGACGCGCCGGTGGTCCGGCTGCGCCTGGCGCACCAGGCCCGGTGGGTGGCCGAGTACTACCCGGTCGAGGACGTCGAGCCGGTCGACGACCCGGCCGGCGGGCTGGCGGTGACCCTGCGCACCGCCGACCTGGCGTGGGCGCGGCGGCTGGTCACCTCGCTCGGCGGCGCGGCCCTGGTCGACGAGCCGGCCGAGCTGGCCAAGCAGGTGGCCGCCGACGCGCGAGAAGCCCTCAGCAGGTACACCGGTGACGCGCAGGCTGCACCCAGCTCCGCTGGCTAGGGTCTGCCCGCCTGAGCAGCGCCGACGCCGGACTTCCCCGTCGGGTTGGGCCTCGCCGGGCGCACCCCGGCGTAGCATCGCCGGTGCCGTCCGACCCCTGGAGGACCCGATGAACCTCGGCGCCCCGGAGATCATCCTGATCATCCTCGCCGTCCTGCTGCTCTTCGGGTACAAGAAGCTGCCCGACGCCTCGCGCTCGATCGGCCGTTCGCTGCGGATCTTCAAGGGCGAGATGAAGGGCATGAAGGACGACGACGTGCGCGCCGACGTCCGCACCAAGGACGCCGCCTCGACCACGCCCGTCGTGCCCCCGGCCACCCCGCCGTCGTCCGACCTGACCGCGCAGCTGTCGGCCGAGGCCGCCGAGGCGGAGGCGCGCGCGGCCGAGGCCCGCGCCGCGGAGCTGCGCGCCCGGGCCGACCAGGCGCGCGTGACCGACACCCGCGGCTGAGCCCTGCGGCCGTGAGCAAGAGGCGTCGCCCGCCGCGTGATGCCGCGGCGACGATGAGCCTGATCGCGCACCTGCGCGAGCTGCGCAACCGGATCGCCCTGGCACTGCTGTTCATCGCGATCGCCACCGCGATCTGCTTCTGGTGGTACGACCACGGGCTGGGCACCTTCATCCGCGCCCCGTACTGCTCGATCCCGGCCGACAACCGCGCGCTGGGCACCGGCTCGACGTCGGGGGACTGCGCGCTGCTGGTCACCGACGTGTTCGGTGGTGCGCTGATCCGGCTCAAGGTCGCCTTCATCTCCGGCATCCTGCTGTCCGCGCCGCTGTGGCTGTTCCAGATCTGGCGGTTCATCACCCCCGGCCTCAAGCAGAACGAGAAGCGCTACGGGCTGACCTTCGTCGGCGCCTCCTCGGCGCTGTTCGCCCTCGGTGCGGTGCTGGCCTACTACTCGCTCAAGGCGGGGCTGACCCTGCTGATCCAGCTCGCCGGCAACAACGTGGCCGTGGCGCTGACCGCGCAGGACTACCTCGGGTTCGTGGTCAGCGTGCTGCTGGCGTTCGGGGTGTCCTTCGAGGTCCCGCTGCTGCTGGTGGCGCTGAACCTGGTCGGGGTGCTGTCCTACGACCTGCTCAAGCGGTCGCGGCGGTGGATCTTCTTCCTGACCATCGTGTTCGCCGCGTTCATCACCCCCACCCAGGACCCGTTCACGATGCTGCTGATGGCGCTGCCGATGTGCCTGCTGTTCGAGGCGGCCATCCAGATCGCCCGCGTGGTGGACAAGCGCCGCGCCCGCCGGGCCGCCGTCGAGTCCTTCCACGACGTCGGCGACGACGAGGCCTCCCCGCTGGACGCCTCCCCGTCGTCCCTCGACGACCCCACGACCACGCCGTTCCGCGGCTGACCGTGGACGTCGCGGTCCTGGTCAGCCCGTCCGCGGGACGGGGCAAGGCGAGCACGGCCACCGGCGGCGTGCTCGCGGCGCTGCGCGCCGGCGGGTTGACCCCGCAGGTGCTGGACGCGACCACCCGGGACGACGCCGAGCGCCAGGCCGCCAAGGCCGTCGCCGGAGGGGTGCCGGCGGTGGTCGCCGTCGGCGGGGACGGCACGGTGCACGCGGCGCTGCAGGCGGTCGCCGGGACGACGACGCCGCTGGCCGTCGTCCCCGCGGGCACCGGCAACGACCTGGCGCTGGCGCTGGGCATCCCGGCCGACCCCGTGGCGGCGGCCGCGGCGGCCGCCGCCGACCTGCTCGACGGCCGGACGACGGCGATCGACGCCGGGCGCACCGGGGATCGCTGGTGGGCCACGGTGCTGTGCTGCGGTTTCGACTCCGCGGTCTCCGACCGGGCCAACCGGCTGCGCTGGCCGCGCGGGCGCCGCCGCTACGACGTGGCGATCCTGGCCGAGCTGGCTCGGATGCGCAGCCACGACGTGACGCTGGTGCTCGACGGCGTGCAGTCCTCGGTCCCGGTCACGCTGATCGCCGTCGGCAACACGTCCACCTACGGCGGCGCGCTGCGGATCTGCCCCGGCGCGCAGCCCGACGACGGCATGTTCGACGTCACCGTGGTCGCGCCGATGAGCCGCCGGCAGCTGGTGAGCACGCGCCCGCGGCTGGCCGAGGGCACCCACGTGGACCACCCGCTGGTGACCGTGCACCGGGCGCGTCGCGTCGAGCTGTCCTGCACCGGCGTCAGCACCTGGGCCGACGGCGAGCCGGTCGCGCCGCTGCCGGTGGTCACCGAGTGCGTGCCGGGCGCCGTCCACGTCCTCGGCGCCGGCCGCCGCTGAACCGGCGTCCCAAGCGTTGATCAGGTGACCTGATCAACAGCTGTCCTCCTGTGCCAACGTCGCTGCGGGGGGACAGCGTTCGATCAGGTGACCTGATCACCGCCGGGCCCCAGCGCCTAACGTGGACTGCATGTCCAGCCCTGCGGAGCGGTACGCGGCCGCACGGCGGCGCACCGCCCATCCCACGCTCGCCGACTTCACCGCGTCGCTCGGCTTCTCGCTGGACCCCTTCCAGGTCGAGGCGTGCGAGGCCCTCGACGAGGGCGCCGGGGTGCTGGTGTGCGCGCCGACCGGTGCCGGCAAGACCGTCGTCGGCGAGTTCGCCGTCCACAAGGCGCTGGCCGAGGGGCGCAAGGCGTTCTACACGACGCCGATCAAGGCGCTGTCCAACCAGAAGTACAACGACCTGGTCGACCGGTACGGCGAGAAGCAGGTCGGGCTGCTGACCGGCGACAACGCCATCAACGGCGACGCGCCCGTGGTCGTGATGACCACCGAGGTGCTGCGGAACATGCTCTACGCCGGCAGCCAGGCCCTCGACGGGCTCGGCTACGTGGTCATGGACGAGGTGCACTACCTCGCCGACCGGTTCCGCGGCGCGGTGTGGGAGGAGGTGATCATCCACCTCCCGCAGTCGGTCACCCTGGTGTCGCTGTCGGCGACGGTCAGCAATGCCGAGGAGTTCGCCGACTGGCTGGTCACCGTGCGCGGCCACACGAAGGTCGTGGTCAGCGAGGTCCGGCCGGTGCCGCTGTGGCAGCACATGCTCGTCGGTGGCCGCATCTTCGACCTGTTCAGCCTGCGGCCGGCCGCGCACGCGGGGGAGCCCGGCCTCGAGCCCCGCGCGCAGTCCACCCGTGAGCGCGGCGCGAGCGTCGTGGACCCCGAGCTGGTCCGGTTCGTGCGCGAGCACGAGCGGCGGCTGGACACCTGGGGCGGCGGCAACGGCCGGGGCCGCGACCGCGAGTACAGCCACCGCCCGCGCTTCCGCCCGCCCTCGCGGAGCAGCGTCGTCGAGCGGCTCGACCGCGCCGGTCTGCTGCCGGCGATCACCTTCGTCTTCTCCCGCAACGGCTGCGACGCCGCGGTCAACGAGTGCCTGCGCTCCGGGCTGCGGCTCACCGACGAGGCCGAGCGGGCCGAGATCGCGCAGATCGTCGACGAGCGCACGGGTTCGCTGCCGGAGGAGGACCTGCACGTCCTCGGCTTCTGGGAGTGGCGCGAGGGCCTGCTCGCCGGCCTCGCCGCCCACCACGCCGGGCTGGTGCCCGCGTTCAAGGAGACCGTCGAGGAGTGCTTCGTCCGCGGCCTGGTCAAGGCGGTGTTCGCCACCGAGACCCTGGCGCTGGGCATCAACATGCCGGCGCGGACCGTCGTCCTGGAGCGGCTGGTCAAGTGGAACGGCGAGGCGCACGTCGACGTGACGCCGGGGGAGTACACCCAGCTCACCGGCCGGGCCGGGCGGCGCGGGATCGACATCGAGGGGCACGCCGTCGTCATCTGGGCGCCCGGCGTCGACCCGGCGGTGGTCGCCGGGCTGGCCAGCACCCGCACCTACCCGCTGCGCTCGTCGTTCCGGCCCAGCTACAACATGGCGGTCAACCTGGTCGGCTCCTTCGGCCGCGCCCGCGCCCGCGAGCTGCTGGCCTCCTCGTTCGCCCAGTTCCAGGCCGACCGGTCCGTCGTCGGGCTGGCGCGGTCGGCCGCCCGGCACGAGCAGGACGCCGAGCGGTGGGCCGCCGAGATGCACTCGGAGGCCGGCGACGTCGCCGGGTACGCGCAGATCCGCCGGGAGATCACCGAGCGGGAGAAGGCGCTGTCCCGCGACTCGCAGGCCAAGCGGCGGTCGGAGGCGGCCGAGGCGTTGGCGGCGCTGCGGCCGGGCGACGTCATCCGCGTGCCGTCGGGACGGCGGCAGGGGCTGGCCGTCGTCCTCGACCCGGGGGTGACCGACCTGGCCGAGCCGCGCCCGCTGGTGCTCACCGAGGACAAGTGGGCCGGCCGGCTGTCCCCGGTGGACTTCCCGACACCGGTCAGCGCGCTGGCCCGGGTCAAGGTGCCCAAGAACTTCAACCACCGCAGCCCGCACGCCCGCCGCGACCTGGCCTCGACGCTGCGCACCGCCCGGGTGGAGAACGACCTCGGCGCGCGGCGGGTCAAGGCCCGCTCGGCCGCCGCCGACGACCCGGTGCTGGCCGACCTGCGCCGCGCGCTGCGGGCGCACCCCGTGCACGACCTGCCCGACCGCGAGGAGCGGGTGCGCACCGCCGAGCGCTGGTACCGCGCGGTCAAGGAGGCCGACGCGCTGCAGCACCGCATGGCCGAGCGCACCGGCTCGCTCACCCGGCAGTTCGACCGCACCTGCGACGTCCTCGAGGAGCTGGGCTACCTGGTGCCCGAGACGGTTCCGCTGGTGCAGGCCGACACCGACGTCGTCCCGGCCGTGGACGACGTCCCGCTGGTCACCGACGAGGGACGGCGGCTGGGGCGGATCTGGTCGGAGGCCGACCTGCTGGTCGCCGAGTGCCTGCGCTCGGGCGCCTGGCGCGGGCTGAACGCCCCGGAGCTGGCCGCCGTCGTCTCCACGCTGGTGTTCGAGGCGCGCCGGGAGATGGCCAGCCAGCCGGCCGTCCCGGCCGGGAAGGTGGCCGCGACGATCGCCGAGATGCGGCGGATCCGGCTGCGCCTGGAGGACGTCGAGTCGGCGCACGGCGTGCCGCTGACCCGCGACCTGGACCTCGGCTTCGCCTGGGCGGCCTACCGCTGGGCCGACGGGCAGAGCCTCGACCGCGTGCTGGCCGGGGCCGAGCAGGCGGGCACCGAGCTCTCCGGTGGGGACTTCGTCCGCTGGGCGCGGCAGCTGGTCGACCTGCTCGACCAGCTGGCCAAGGTCGCCGAGGAGCCGGTCGCCGCGGTGGCCCGCAAGGCGGTCGACCGGGTGCGGCGCGGCGTGGTCGCCGTCGCGGTGGGTGGCTGAGCTGCGATCCGGTTCGACGGAAACGGGCCGGGAGTAGTGCACAATCCGTTCGCCTGCGCGGACGCAGGCGTCGGCGACGCGTGCGATCAGGAGCGACGATGACCTACCCACCGCAGGGTGGCAGCCAGCAGGGCCAGCCCGGGCAGTACGGCCAGCAGCCGGGGCAGCCGGGCCAGTACGGCCAGCAGCCGGGGCAGGGCGGGTACGGTCAGCCGGCGCAGCAGCCCGGCCAGTACGGCCAGCAGCCCGGGCAGCCGCAGGCCCAGCCGCAGTACGGCCAGCAGCCCGGGTACGCCCAGCCCGGCCAGCCGCAGTACGGCCAGCAGCAGCCCCAGTACGGCCAGCAGCCCCAGTACGGCCAGCAGCCGCAGTACGGGCAGCAGCCCTACGGCGGCGCGCCCTACGGCGGCGCGCCCTACGGGCAGCAGGCCTACGGCCAGCCGAAGAAGTCGAAGACCGGCCTGATCGTCGGCCTGGTCGTGCTCGGCGTCGTCATCGTCGCCGCGGCGATCCTGCTGCCGATCCTGCTCAGCTCGACCTCGCTCGACCCGGCCGCCACCGCGCGGGACGTCTCCCAGCAGTTCGAGCAGCGCGAGGGCGTGCCGGTCGACCTGACCTGCGACGACAACATGAAGGTCGAGGCCGGCGCCACCTACCAGTGCAAGGGCACCACCGATGACGGCGAGGACGTCACGCTGACCATCACGATCACCGACGCCAAGGCCGACCCGCCGACCTACACCTGGTCGGAGCGCTGACCCGCCGGCCGGCGGGCGCTCAGCCGAGGACGTCCGCCGGCCAGCCCAGCACCGCACCGAGCCGGCGCAGCGGCGAGTCCAGGTTGTGCCGCTCGGCCAGGACGGCGAGCGCGTCGGGGTCCGCGGGCGCCCGGGGCAGCTCGCCCTCCACCGGCGGCAGGTCGATGTTCCGCTCCACCGCGACCACGACCGGCGCGGCGTCGAGGTAGGCCGACGCCGCGTGCAGCTTCTTCAGCACCGCGGCGGTCAGCGGCGGCCGCGGGACGACGGTCGTCGCCACCGCAGAACGGATGCCGGCCAGGTCGCCGAACGCGGTGATCAGCGCCGCCGCCGTCTTGGCGCCCACGCCCGCGACACCGGGCAGCCCGTCGCTCGGGTCGCCGCGCAGCACCGCGAAGTCGGCGTAGGCCCGGCCGGGGATGCCGTACTTCGCGGCCACCGCCGCCTCGTCGACCGCCTCGATGTCGGTGATCCCGCGCGCGGTGTACAGCACCCGGATCCCGCGCTCGTCGTCCACCAGTTGGAACAGGTCGCGGTCGCCGGTGACCACGTCGACCGGCCCGCGGGCGCGGGTGGCTAGCGTGCCGATCACGTCGTCGGCCTCGAAGCCGGGCGCGCCGACCCGGGCGATCCCCGCCGCGGCCAGCACGTCGATCAGCACCGGCACCTGCGGCGAGAGCTCGTCGGGCACCTCCTCGCCGCCCTCGGGTGCCACCCGGTGCGCCTTGTAGGAGGGCAGCGCGGCGACCCGGAATTCCGGCCGCCAGTCGTCGTCCCAGCAGGCGACCAGCCGGGTCGGGCCGTGCGCGCCGACCAGCCGCGCGGTCATGTCCAGGAAGCCGCGCACGGCGTTGACCGGCCGCCCGTCGGGGGACGTGACGCTCGTCGGCACCCCGTAGAAGGCCCGGAAGTAGAGGCTGGCCGCGTCCAGCAGCATCGTGGTCACGTCCGCGGACGGTAGCGGCCCGGTAACACGTGCGGAGATCCGCCGTCCGGCGTGGTTCACTGCCCAGCGTGGCAACCGACGTCGTGCCGTCCGAAAAGCTGGTGAGCATCGACCGGGTGCACGCCGCCCGCGACGTGGCCGGCGAACTCGGCCTCGACCTGCTCGTCTTCACCCCGGGCTCCGACCTGCGCTACCTGTGCGGCTACTCCGCGCACGCCATGGAGCGGCTGACCGCGCTGGTCGTGCCCGCCCGCGGGGAGCCGTTCCTGGTGGTTCCCCGGCTGGAGGCGCCGATGGTCGACGCCAGCCCGGCCGGTGCGCTCGGCCTGTCCGTGCAGGCCTGGGACGAGACCGACGACGCGTTCTCCGTCCTGGCCGGCGAGGTCTCCCAGCGCCTCGGGCGTACCCCCTCCCGCGTCGCGGTCGGCAACCGGACCTGGGCCGAGCACGCGCTCGGCGTCCAGCGGGCGCTGCCCGGCTCCGCCCTCGAGCTGGCCGCCCCGGTGGTGGACCGGCTGCGGATGGTCAAGAACGCCGCCGAGGTCGAGGAGCTCGCCGCGGCCGGCGCCGCGATCGACCGCGTGCACGCCCGCATGGCCGGGATCCTCCGCGTCGGCCGCACCGAGGCCGAGGTGGGCGCCGACATCGCCGCGGCGATCCTCGAGGAGGGGCACATCGGCGTCGACTTCACCATCGTCGGCTCCGGGCCCAACGGCGCCAGCCCGCACCACGACGTGTCCGCCCGGGTGATCGAGGCCGGCGACGTCGTCGTCGTCGACATCGGCGGCGAGACCGCCACCGGGTACCGCTCCGACTGCACCCGCACCTACGCGGTGGGGCAGGCACCCGGCCCGGACGTCGCCGAGTGGTACGGCGTGCTGCAGGAGGCCCAGGCCGCCGCCACCGCCGCCGTGCGGCCGGGCGTGACCGCGGAGGAGATCGACGCGGTCGCCCGGCGGGTGATCACCGACGGCGGCTACGGCGAGTACTTCATCCACCGCACCGGCCACGGCATCGGCCTGGACACCCACGAGGCGCCCTACATCGTCGAGGGCAACGACCTGCCGCTCGTGGCCGGCATGGCGTTCTCCGTCGAGCCCGGCATCTACCTGCCGGGCCGCTGCGGTGCGCGGATCGAGGACATCGTCGTCTGCACCGAGGACGGCGTCCAGAACCTGAACGGGGGGCCGCGTGAGCTCGTCGTCCTCCCCGGGTGAGCCCGGCGGCGCCTCGCCCGACGTCGACCGCGCCCTGCTCGCCGCGCTCGCCCGGGACGGGCGGGCCAGCTACACCGACCTGGCCGAGCGGGTCGGCCTGTCGGTGTCGGCGGTGCACCAGCGGGTGCGGCGGCTGGAGCAGCGCGGGCTGATCAAGGGCTACACCGCCACCCTGGACGCCAAGGCGCTCGGGCTGCCGCTGACCGCGTTCGTGTCGATCACGCCGATCGACGTCGCCCAGCCCGACGACGCCCCGGCCCGGTTGGCGCACCTGACCGAGATCGAGGAGTGCCACTCGGTCGCCGGGGTGGAGAGCTACATCCTCAAGGTGCGGGTCGCCTCACCGGACGCGCTCGAGGGGCTGCTGGCCGCGATCCGCAAGGCCGCCAACGTCACCACCCGCACGACAGTGGTGCTCTCCACGTTCTACGAGGACCGCCCGCCGATCTGATGGACCGGTTGGAGGCCCTCTACGCCGCGTTCAACGCCCGCGACATCGACGGCGTGCTGGCGGCGCTGGCGACCGACGTCGACTGGCCGAACGCGTGGGAGGGCGGCCGGGTCGTCGGGCACGACGCGGTGCGCGACTACTGGACCCGGCAGTGGGCGCAGCTCGCGCCGACCGTCACGCCCGTGCGCACGACGGAGCTGCCCGACGGGCGGGTCGCGGTCGAGGTGGCCCAGGTGGTCCGGGCGCTGGACGGCACCGTGCTGCGCGAGGCGACGGTCCGGCACGTCTACACCTTCCGGAACGGCCTGGTGGCGCGCATGGACGTCGAGGACTGAGACTGCGCGGCGTGCCCGTTCGCCACGCGGTCGTCAACCGCGTCGTCAACCCGGGTATGCGCGCCCTGCTGCGCTCGCCCGCCGGCCGGTGGCTGGGCCGGCACCTGGCGGTCATCCGGTACACCGGCGCTCGGACCGGGCAGCGGCGGGAGCTGGTCGCCGGCTACGCCCGGGCCGGCGGGGCGGTGTGGATCTGGGTCGGGGGTGCGGAGGACAAGCGCTGGTGGCGCAACTTCCGGACGCCGGCGCCGGTCGAGCTGTGGCTGGCCGGGGAGCACGTGACCGGAAGGGGGGTCGCGGTGGAGGGCTCCGTCGACCCGGAGACCTGCCGGGAGGGGGTCGCCGCGTACGACGCCTCGGTGCCGGGCGGCGGCCGGGCGATGCGGCTCGAGGCGCCCCCCGAGCGGCTGACCAGCGAGGACCTGCGGGGGATCGTCATGGTGCGGGTGGACATCTGATCGAACGTGTGTTCGGATGGATCGCATGCGGTGGGATGCGCAGCGGCTCGACCTGATGGAGGACGGCGCGCTGCCGGGCATGCCGACGATCAAGGGGTTGCTGCGCAGCGTGCAGGTGCCGGAGTTCCCCGGGATCACGCTGCACGAGGTCCGCAGCCGCAGCGCGCTCAACGCCGTCCCACCTGGGTCGGCCATGCCGTTCCAGTGGACCATCAATCCCTATCGCGGATGCGCCCATGCCTGCACCTATTGCCTCAGCGGGGACACACCGGTGCTGATGGCGGAGGGCCGCGAGCTGCCCATCGCCGACCTCCGCGTCGGCGACCGCATCGTGGGCACCCGCGAGCAAGGAAGCGACCGGCGCTACGTCGCCACCGAGGTGCTGGCGCACTGGTCGACGGTCAAGCCGGCATTCGCGGTTCACCTTGCCGACGGCACCGAGATCGTCGCCAGCGCTGATCACCGCTTCCTCACGGTGAGCGGCTGGAAGCACGTGGCCGAGCTGACCGACGCCGACCGGTTCCGCGGTGGTGGTGACGACGTGGTCGGTTCCGGGCCCGACCTCCAGGTGACCGCGGTGAAGGCGCTGGGCCGGGAGATCCCGATGTTCGACATCACCACGGGCACCGGTGACTTCATCGCCAACGGGGTGGTCAGCCACAACTGCTTCGCCCGGAAAACGCATGAATGGCTCGAATTGGATTCCGGCAAGGACTTCGACACCCAGATCGTGGTCAAGACGAACCTGGCCGAGGTGCTGGAACGGGAGCTGAGCCGGCCCTCGTGGCGCCGGGAGCACGTGGCCATGGGCACCAACACCGACCCGTACCAGCGCGCGGAGGGCCGCTACCAGCTCATGCCCGGGGTGATCCGGGCGCTGGCGCGGTCGGGCACGCCGTTCTCGATCCTCACCAAGGGCACGCTGGCCCGCCGCGACCTGCCGCTGCTGACGAGCGCGGAGCAGGACGTCCCGATCGGCATGGGCGTCTCCATGGCCATCTGGGACGACGAGCTGCACCACGCCCTCGAACCGGGGGTGCCGACGCCCAAGGCACGGCTGGAGCTGGTGCGCGCGATCACCGACGCCGGTCTGCCGTGCGGCGTCTTCCTGGCGCCGGTGCTGCCCGGGCTGACCGACGACGAGGAGTCCCTCGACGCCGCGCTCGGCGCCGTCGCGGCATCCGGGGCCACCGGGGTGACCGTGCTCGCGCTGCACCTGCGGCCCGGCGCCCGCGAGTGGTTCCTCGGCTGGCTGGGCCGCGCGCACCCCGAACTGCTGCCGCGCTACCGGCAGCTGTACCGCCGCGGCGCGTACGTGCCGGCCGAGTACCGCGACTGGCTGACCCAGCGGGTCGCGCCGCTGCTGGCCCGGCACGGCCTCGACCGGCAGCGCGGCGGGTCCGCGCGCGGCGTCGACGGCGAGCCGATCCGCGGCCTGCCCGGCGACGCCGACGGCGAGTTCCCCGCGGGCAGCCTGCCGGCGGGCGCGGCCGCGGCACCACAGCGCCAGCCGGAGCAGCTCAGCCTGCTCTGAGCGGCGGTCGGTGCGAGGCTCCGCGGGTGGCGTCCGACCCGTGCATGCTGTGCGTCCCGGAGATCGCCGACCGGGAGTTCGATCGCGTCCGCCTCTGGGAGGACGAGTTGTGGCGGCTGTCCGCCGTCCTGCGCGGGCCCATCCCGGGCTTCGCGCACCTGGAGCCGCGGCGGCACATCCCGCACATCACCGATCTCGACGGCAGGGAGGCGGCGACGTTCGGGCCGGTGCTGGCCCGGGTCACGCGGGCCCTGCGCGACGCGACCGCGGCCGAGCTGACCTACGCGTACGTCTTCGGCGACCACGTCGCGCACCTGCACGTCAACCTCGCGCCGCACCGCGCCGGCGACGCGCTGCGCGGAGGCCCCGGTCTGCTCGAGCCCGACGCGGCCGACGCATCGCCTGCCGAGCACGCCGCCACGGCCGACGCCGTCCGCGCGCTGCTGGGCGGCTAGCCGGCCAGGCGGTGCAGCTTGTTGACCGCCCGGGCGGCGCGGACGACGCCTCGGGCCGACACCGGGGGAGCGCCGGCGGCCAGCGCGAGCCGGCGGTAGGAGTCGTAGGACAGGTGCGCGTAGGCGGCGGCCAGCTCCTCGGCCCAGCCCCGGCGGGACGGCGCGACCGTGGCCCGCAGGTGCTGGCCGGTGCGGACGGCGTGCTTGGCGAAGGTCACCTGCAGCGCCTGGCTGGACAGCTGCCCGCCGACGTGCGAGCCGAAGCCCGGCCCGCGGCGCAGCGCCGGCAGCACCCACGGGCTGGCGGCGAGCGCGGGGAAGCGGCGGCGGACCTCCTCCCAGGCGTGCCAGGCGGTCAGCGCGCCGGGCACCGACCAGTCGCCGTCGTCGGTGTGCACCAGCAGCCGGCGCGCGGTGGCCTGCACCTGGTCGCGGCGCAGCGCGCGGAACTGCCCGACGGTGCCCGGCCAGCCCAGGGCGAGCGCGCACCAGGCCACGGTGCGCAGGTGCTCGGGGTTCTCGTTGCGGATCTGGGTCAGCGGCCGCAGGTCGAGGCTCGGCGGATCCGGCTCGGGGGTCGGCACCGTCGACAGCGCGAGACCGCCGTACCGGGCGACCTTGCCGTAGAGGGCCAGCGTCGCGGGCTTCCAGCCGCGGGCGGCGGCGATCGGGTCGAGGCCGGTGGCGGCCAGGTCGTCCGGGCCGAGACCGAGCTCGAGCGCGGCCTCGGACAGCCGACGCCACTGCGGCTCGTACCCCTCCGGCGGCGTGATCCGCCGCCAGGCGCGTGCCGGGGGAGGAGCCGGCATCTCCGGCAGCGGCTGCTGCCACTCACCTCGCACGCCCCAATACTACCGTTATCCCCAACAATCCCACGAGTTTTTCGTGTCGGCTCTCGCCGTAGACGACGGCCCGCGCCGCCCTCCGGGCGCCGCATCAGCGATCGCGTGACCTGCGGCGGCGGTGCCGGGATGAGCAGGGGGACCGGCAGCAGCCGGTTCTGGTAAAGCCGTATTCATCTTGGGCATAACGGTCCGACTGAGCGAGACCGTCCGCCCGATCGAGGACCTCGGCGAGCAGCCCGGCAGCCGGTTGCTGATCATGAACGGGTGCGCACGCTCGGGATCGAGGAAGAACTGCTCGTCGTCGACCCCGGAGGCCGGCCGGTGCCGCTGGGTCCCGAGGCGCTGGAGGTCGCCGCCCGGCGGGGGCAGGGGGAGACCGTCGAGGAGCACGACCGGGACGACGGCGCGGAGGGCGCGCACCTCGTCCCCGAGCTCAAGGCCCAGCAGGTCGAGCTCGGCACCCGGGTGTGCCGGACCCTCGACCAGGTCACCGGGGAGCTGCGCTCCTGGCGGGACCGCGCCGACGCGGCCGCCACCGCCGCCGGCGCCCGGGTCGCGGCGCTGGCCACCTCACCGGTCGCGGTCGAGCCGGTGCGGACCCCGGGGGAGCGGTACGACCGCATCCACGACACCTTCGCCCGCATCGCCGCCGAGCAGCTGACCTGCGGCTGCCACGTGCACGTCTCGGTCGACGACGACGAGGAGGGCGTCGCCGTCCTCAACCGGATCCGGGTCTGGCTGCCGGTGCTCACCGCGCTGACCGCCAACTCTCCGTTCTGGATGGGCACCGACACCGGCTACGCCAGCTACCGCTCGCAGTCCTGGAGCCGGTGGCCCTCGGCCGGGCCGAACGGGGTGTTCGCCGACGCAGCCGACTACCACCGGCTGATCGACGACGTCCTGGCGACCGGCACCGCCGTCGACACCGGGATGGTCTACTTCGACGCCCGCCTGTCGGCGAACTGGCCGACCGTCGAGGTGCGCGTCGCCGACGTCGCGCTGCGCGTGGAGGACGCCGTCACGCACGCCGGCCTGGTCCGCGGCCTGGTCGAGACCGCCGCCCGCGAATCCCGCGACGGCCGGCCCGTCCCCGACGTCCGCCCGGAGCTCGTGCGGCTGGCCGCCTGGCGGGCCGGCCGCTCGGGCCTGTCCGGCGAGCTGGTCGACCCGCGCACCGGCCGGCCCGCGCCCGCGGCCGAGGTGGTCGGCGGGCTGCTCGAGCACGTGCGCCCGGCGCTGGCCGACGCCGGTGACGAGCAGCGGGTCACCGAGGGCGTCACCGAGCTGCTGCGCCGCGGCACCGGCGCCGACCTGCAGCGCCAGGTGCACGAGCAGACCGGCGACCTGGCCGCCGTGGTGCGGGCCGCCGTCGCCGTCACGGCCGGGAACCCGGCGCCCTCGCCCGACCGTTAGCCTCCCGTCATGTACAAGGCCACCGCGCGCGACGTCGTCCGCCGCGACCTCTTCGGTCGGGCTCCCGATCCGCGCGACCGGCCGTACCGGTTCGTCATCCGCCTGGCGCTGATCGTCTTCGGGCTGTTCGGCTTCCGCTTCGACGTGCGCGGCTCCGAGCACGTGCCGGCCACCGGCGGCGCGATCATCTGCAGCAACCACGTCAGCTTCTTCGACTTCACCTTCCTCGGCCTGGGCGCGCTGCCGCGGCACCGGTTGGTGCGGTTCATGGCGAAGTCGGCGGTGTTCGGCCACTGGTTCGCCGGGCCGTTCATGCGCGCGATGCGGCACATCCCGGTCGACCGCAAGGCCGGCGCCGCGGCGTTCGAGTCCGCCGTCCGGGCGCTCAAGGACGGCGAGGTGGTCGGCGTCTTCCCCGAGGCGACGATCAGCCGCAGCTTCACCGTCAAGGAGCTCAAGGCCGGCGCGGCCCGCATGGCCATCGACGCCGGCGTCCCGGTGATCCCGGCCGCCGTCTGGGGCGGGCAGCGGATCGCCACCAAGGGCCACAAGGTGCAGTTCCGCCGCGGGGTGCCGGTCACCGTGATCCTCGGCGAGCCGCTGGTCGCCGAGCCGGGGGAGAAGGTGCAGTCGCTGCTGCGGCGCACCAGGGCCGCCATGGAAGAGCTGCTCGACCAGGCGCAGCGCAGCTACCCCGAGACCCCGGCCGGGCCGGACGACCGCTGGTGGCTGCCCGCGCACCTCGGCGGCACCGCCCCGAAGCCCGAGGACGTCGCCGCGCTGGACGCCGTCGACGCGGCCGGCAAGGGCGCGAACAGCCGCCGCCGCTGATCAGCGCGGGGTGGCCGTACCCGGGCGGAACGGCGCCCCGTGCCCCGGGATGACCAGGGACGCCAGCCCGAGCACCCGCTCGCGCTGCTGCTGCAGCAGCGCGCGGTCCGGGGCGTACGGGTCGTCGGCCGGCCCCTCCTCGGTCCACCACAGGTGGGTCAGCGCGACGACGTCCTCAGGCGTGCCGACGAGCGTCGTGATGTCCTGCGGCGTGTGCCCCGGCGTGGCCAGCAGCCGGATGCCCGGGCTGAGCTCGAACCCGTCGGCCGGGCGCAGGGTGAGCCGGTCGCCCTCGATCACCGACCGGAAGTCGTGCACCGGGACGACCGGGAACAGCGCGATGTTCACCGTGTGGTCGAGGTGGTGGTGGCTGACCACGACGTCGGTGACCTCCTCCGGCGCGATCCCGAGAGCGCGCAGGGGTCCGAGGATCAGCTCGCGGTCGGCGACCATGCCCGGATCGACCACGACCACCCGGTCGCCGTCGCGGACCAGGCTCACCGTCCCGGCCACGTGCGGCATGCGCGCGTAGCCCTCCACCAGGACGTCGATCCGGGCCGTGCGCGCGAGGTCGGTCACCGGGCGGACGGTAACGGGCCCACGTCGTCCAGCGACACCGGGTCGACGGCGATGCCCACCGGCGTGCGCACCCACCAGGCCCCGGTCTCGCGCTTCTCGGCCCGCGTGGTGAACCGGTAGCGGTACAGCCGCACCCGTACCCAGCGCGGCGGCGCGTCCGGCGGGAACGGCGAGCGGCGCAGCAGCCGCAGCGTGGCCCGGTCGCCTTCGAGCAGGCGCCGCAGGAAGACCGGCAGCCAGCGCCCGCCGTAGCCGGGGTCGATCCCGACGAACCACATCAGCCAGTCCAGCCGCAGGTGGTAGGGCGCGACCTGCGGCGGCCGCCGGTGCACGTTCCCGGGCTTGCCGCGGAACTCGTACTCCCGCCACACGGCGTCCGGCCCGGCGAGCAGGTCGTCGGTGCCCTCCACGACCACCTCGTACCGGATCCGGCTGACCGATCCGAACGCGCCGTAGGTGTTGACCAGGTGCAGCGGGTCGAAGCTGGCGTTCATCAGCTGCCGGCGGGAGACCAGGTTGCGCGCCGGCCGCCAGGACAGGCCCAGCAGCCCCGCCGCGACGACCGCGACCAGCGCGGTGAACCAGACCGGCGAGGCCAGGTCACGGGGCGGCGAGACGTGCAGGACCGCCGTCCACACCCGGCCGTCCACGACGGAGGTGGCCAGCACCAGGGTGAGCCAGTTCAGCCAGGAGAAGTTGCCGGACACGATCAGGTAGCCCTGGGTGACGATCACGACGGTGGCCGCGACCGTCGCGACCGGCTGCGGGGCCAGCAGACCCCACACGACGACGAGCTGGGTGGCGTGGTTGGCCAGCGTCTCGACGGTGTGCAGCCGCGGCGGCAGCAGGTGGAACCAGCGGCTGGCCGGGTTGGGCATCGGCTGGGTCTCGTGGTGGTAGCGCAGGCAGGTCAGATCCCGCCAGCAGCGGTCGCCGCGGAGCTTGATCAGCCCGGCGCCGAACTCCAGCCGGAACAGCAGCCAGCGCAGCAGCCAGAGCACGAGGGTCGGCGGGGCGACGCCGGCCGGCCCGAGGAAGATCGCCAGGAACCCGGCCTCGCACAGCAGGGTCTCCCAGCCGAAGCCGTACCAGGTCTGCCCGACGTTGACGATCGACAGGTACAGCGCCCACAGCAGCGCCCAGACGACCATCCAGGCCCACAACGGCAGCCGCTCGACCAGCCCGGCCAGCGCCGCCGCCGACAGCAGCAGCCCGGCCCAGCAGCAGCCGGCGAAGAACCGGTCGGAGTAGTGCAGACCGAACACGCTCGGCTTGCTGCGGAAGGGCACCCGGGCGGTGTAGCGGGGGATCGGCAGCATGCCGTGGCTGCCGAGCAGCGGGCGGAACTGGCGCAGCGCGACGAGGAAGGCCACGAGGTACACCAGCGCGAGGCCGCGGGTGAGCACCAGCCGGCTGGTCCAGGAGCCGGGGTCGGAGAGCCAGTCCACGGCCGCCTCCAGCGCTCAGTCGACGACCTCGGGGGCCATCAGCCGGAACGCCTCCAGCTCGACGTCGTACCACCGCACCATCCGGCCGAGGGGCTCCATACCCAGCCGCCGGCAGACCGCCATCGACGGCTCGTTGCCCGGGCGCACGACGGCGTAGACCTCGGGCAGGCCGGCCTCGAATCCGCGCTCGACGACGGCCCGGGCGGCCTCGGTCGCGTAGCCGTGCCCCCAGCTGTCCGGGTGCAGGTGCCAGCCGACCTCGACCTCACCGACCCCGTCGGGCAGCGGCTTGAACAGCACGGTGCCGGCGACGACACCGTCGTCCCGCTCGATCGCCCAGCAGCCGAAACGCTCGTCCTGCGCGTGGACCGCCGCCCAGCGGGCCGGCAGCTCGGCCGGCGGCACCTTGGGAGGCCCGCCGATCCAGCGGGTCACCTCGTCGCGGCCGTAGATGTCCGCGAGCCGGGCGACGTCGGACTCCGACGTGGTCCAGGCCCGCAGGCGCAGCCGCGCGGTGCGCAGCAACTCACCGGCCGGGGACGTCATCGAAAGGAAGCTACCGCCCGGTGGCGGGCCGGAAACCCCGGATCAGCGCAGCAGGTCGGCCGCCGACGCGGCCCGGGACGACGCCGCGGCCAGGTCGGCCGCCACCGGATCATGGGACCGTTCGGTCCACCACGCCTGCCCGCTCTCCGGCAGGGTCGCGATCGGGTCGTAGTAGGTGTAGCGCCGGTCCAGCGCCGCCTCGTCCTCGCGCTCGATGCCTGTGCGGTAGTTCTTCGTCCAGTAGCTGATGCCGCGCTCGCGGTCGTACTCGGCGACCTGGTGCACCCAGCGCTTGCCGACGTAGGGGACGTCGCACACGATCCGCGGCGTGGCGAACCCGGGCAGGTAACCCATGATGTCGTGCTGCAGGGTCTGCGCCTGGGCCAGCGACACCCGCCAGTGCTCGGCCGACGGGATCATGTCGCACATGTAGAAGTAGTAGGGCGTGATGCCCGCGCCGTCGAGCAGCGTGAAGCACAGGTCGAGCAGCTGGGTGGCCGAGGCGTTGACACCGCGCAGCAGCACGCCCTGGTTGCGCACGTCCCGCACACCGGCGGCCAGCATCGCCCGTGCCGCCTCGGCGACCAGCGGGGTCACCTGCTGGGCGGCGTTGACGTGGGTGTGCACGGCCAGGGAGACGCCGCGCTCGCGGGCTGTCGTCGCCAGCCGGGCCATGCCCTCGACGACGTCGTCCTGCAGCCAGTGCTGGGGCAGCCCCATGAGCGCCTTGGACGCCAGCCGGATGTCACGGATCGAGTCGATCTCCAGCAGGCCGGCGACGAACGCCTCGAGGTTCTTGAACGGCAGGTTGGCCACGTCACCGCCGGAGACGACGACGTCGCGCACGCCGGGCGTGGCGCGCAGGTACTCCAGCATCGCCGTCTGCCGGTCGACCGGCTTGAGCTCGAACTTCAGCTTCGGGACGGCGGGCGTCGAGTTGCCGACCAGGTCCATCCGCGTGCAGTGGCCGCAGTACTGCGGGCAGGTCGAGAGCAACTCGGCGAGCACCTTGGTGGGGTAGCGGTGGGTCAGCCCTTCGACGGCCCACATCTCGTGCTCGTGCAGCGAGTCGCGGGCGGCGTAGGGGTGGCTGGCGGCCGCGCCGGGCAGCCGGTCCGAGGCGACCGGGAGCATGTAGCGGCGCACCGGGTCGGCGAGCATGGCCGCGGTCGAGGGCACCTCGTGCGGCACCATCGTGTTGAGCATCTGCGGCGGGAGCAGCAGCGACATCGTCGCCCGGCCGGCCTGGTCGGCCTCGACGTCGGCGTAGAAGGACTCGTCGAGCAGGTCGCCGTACACGCCGCGCAGCTGGCGGACGTTCTTCACGCAGTGCGCGCGCTGCCACTGGGCGCTGCGCCACTCGGCCTCGGTCGCCTCGGCGAACCCGGGCAGGCGACGCCAGTCCGGCTCGACGAGAGGCCGGGCGGAGTACTCGTAGGGCTGCTCCAGCATGGGGGTGACTCTACGGGAGAATCTTCGGCGGATCAGCTCTTTCGCGATAGGTTCTCCACCATCGGAGCGACGAAGGGGAACAGTGTGACGGTGGGGACGGAGCGCGCGCTCGGCGCGCACCGGGTGCTGGAGCCGCGCGGCGTGCTGCCGCAGGCGGCGCTGCGACTGGACGCCGACCCGGCGATCGGCCCGGACGAGGTGCGGATCGCCGTGCAGCGGCTCAACCTCGACGCCGCCTCGTTCCGGCAGCTCACCGAGGCCTGCGGCGGGGACGGCGCCGCGGTGCGCTCCGCGGTCCTGTCCATCGTGCGCACCCGCGGCAAGATGCAGAACCCGGTCACCGGCTCCGGCGGCATGCTCATCGGCGTCGTCGACGCGGTGGGGGAGTCCTCCCCGCTGGGGCTCGCCGTGGGCGACCGGGTGGCCACCCTGGTCTCGCTCACCCTCACCCCGCTGCGGATCACCGACGACCTGGCCGGCTGGGACGGCCGCAGCGAGCAGGTGCCGGCCGAGGGGACGGCGATCCTGTTCGCCCGCTCCATCGCCGCGGTGCTGCCCGGCGACCTGCCCGACGCCGTCTCGCTCGCCGTGCTCGACGTGTGCGGCGCGCCCGCGGCCACGGCGCGGGTGGTGCAGCGCACCGGTGCGCGGTCGGTCGTCGTCCTCGGGGCGGCGGGCAAGTCCGGCTGCCTGAGCCTGGCCGCCGCCCGCGCCGCGGGCGCCACGACGCTGACCGGGCTGGTCCGCGACGACCGCGAGGCCGTCGCGCTGGCCGCCGCGGGCCTGGCCGACCGGGTCGTCGTCGCCGACGCCACCGATCCGCTGGCGGTCGCCGCGGCGGTGAGGGAGCCGGCCGAGGCGACGATCGTCTGCGTCGACGTGCCCGGCGCCGAGCACGGGGCCATCCTGGCGACGGCCGACGGGGGGACCGTGGTCTTCTTCTCCATGGCGACGTCGTTCGCGCAGGCGGCGCTCGGCGCGGAGGGGATGGCAGCGGACGTGACGATGCTGGTCGGCAACGGCTACACGCCGGGGCACGCGGCGATGGCGCTGGAGCTCTACCGGTCGAACGCCGGCGTGCGCGCCCTGATCGACCCGAGAGTGCACGCATGAGCCTGCTGCTCACCGACGTCACCGTCGGCGACCGGCCCGGCCGCGCGGTGTCCGTCGTCGACGGCCGGATCGCCTGGCTCGGCGACGCCCGCGAGGCACCCGCGGCCGACCGGGTGATCGCGGGGGAGGGGGCGCTGCTGACCCCCGCCTTCGTCGACGGGCACGTGCACGCGACGGCCACCGGGCTGGCGCTGTCCGGCCTCGACCTGCACTCCAGCTCGAGCCTGCGCGAGGCCGTCGCGGCCACCCGCGAGCACGCCGGACGGACGACCGGCATCGTGCTCGGCACCGGCTGGGACGAGACCGGCTGGCCGGAGGGCCGCGGCCTGACCCGCGAGGACCTCGACGCCGTCGTCGGGAACCGGCCGGCGTACCTGGCGCGGGTCGACGTGCACTCCGCGACCGTCTCCACGGCGCTGCTCGACCGCGTCCCGAGCCACCTGTCGGGGTTCTCGCCCGACGGGCGGCTGCGGCTGGACGCCCACCACGCCGCCCGGTCCGCCGCCTACGGCTCCGTCGGCCCCGACCAGCGGCGTGCCGCGCAGCGGGCCACCCTCGCCGCGGCCGCGGCGCTGGGCATCGGCAGCGTGCACGAGATGGCCGGCCCGGAGGTGTCCGGCGCCGAGGACCTGGCCGGTCTGCTGGAGCTGGCCGCCACTGAACCGGGCCCCGAGGTGGTCGGCTACTGGGGCGAGCTCGCCGAGCGCGGCGGCCTCAACCTGGTCCGCGAGCTGGGGCTGGCCGGCGCCGGGGGCGACCTGTTCTGCGACGGCGCCTTCGGCTCGCACACCGCCGCGCTGAGCGCGCCCTACACCGACCGGCCGGAGACCTCCGGCGCGCTGCGGTTCGAGACCGCGTCGGTGGTCGACCACGTGCGCGCCTGCACCGCGGCCGGGATCCAGGCCGGCTTCCACGTGATCGGCGACGCCGCCGTCCGGCAGGTGCTCGACGCCGTGGACGCGGTCGCCGCCGAGCTGGGGGAGGGCGCGGTGCGCGCCTGCCGGCACCGGCTGGAGCACGTCGAGCTGATCGACGAGGGCGGCATCGAGCGGATGCGCCGGCTGGGCATGGTGGCCAGCGTGCAGTCCGCGTTCGACGCCGCGTGGGGTGGCGCGCACGGCATGTACGCCGAGCGGCTGGGGCCAGAGCGCGCTGCCGCGACCAACCCGCTGGCCGATCTGTCCACCGCCGGGGTCGCGCTCGCCCTCGGCAGCGACGCCCCGGTGACCCCGCTCGATCCGTGGGGCGGTGTGCACGCCGCGGTGGACCACCACACGCCCGGCTCCGGCCTGCGGCCGTTCGACGCCTTCGACGCCGCCACCCACGGCGGCCGGTACGCCGCCCGCGCCGAGCACGACGCCGGCCCGCTGGCGGTCGGCGCCCCGGCGTCCCTGGCCCTGTGGGCGGCAGAAGTCGCGCTTTCCGCCGTCCTGGCCGAACGGCTGCGCCCGGCCTGCCGCCTCCTGCTCGTGAACGGAGAAGCGCTGTGAGCACACTCGAGCTCGACCCGACCCTCGTGGCCCGGGCGCGGGAGCTGGCCGCGCGCGCAGCGCAGCCGGTCGTCGACCTGGCCCGCCGGCACACGACGGTCTCCGTCGAGCGCGCCGTGCTGCGCCTGGCCGGGCTGACCGGCACCGACCCGGTGACGGGGGAGGGGCGGGTCGAGGACCGCGTGCCCTGGGTCAACCGGGTGGTCGACGCCGTCCGCGACCAGGTGGGGCTGGAGCAGGGCATCGCGCTGCCGGTCTGGCACGCGCTGACCTCGGGGACGGCGCCCTCGCTGCAGGCGCTTGCCGAGCAGGTCGGCGCCGGCACCGCCCGCTTCGAGATCCCGGCCGACCCCGAGCCGGCCCGCCTGGCCGCCCGCGACGCCGTCGCCGCCGGGCTGGCCCGCATCGACGCCAACCGCCGCCGCCGCGACGAGCTGGTCGCCACCCACGGCGACCCGCCGCGCCGTCCCTGGATCTACCTCATCGTGGCCACCGGTGACATCCACGAGGACATCCCGCAGGCCCAGGCCGCCGCGCGGGCCGGCGCCGACGTCATCGCCGTCATCCGCTCGACCGGGCAGTCGCTGCTGGACTACGTGCCGGAGGGGGCCACCCGCACCGGTTACGCCGGCACCTACGCCACCCAGGAGAACTTCCGGCTCATGCGGGCCGCCCTGGACGACGTCAGCGCCGAGGTGGGCCGCTACGTCCGGCTGACCAACTACGCCTCCGGGCTGTGCATGCCGGAGATCGCCGTCCTGGCCGGGCTGGAGCGGCTGGACATGATGCTCAACGACGCGATGTACGGGATCCTCTTCCGCGACATCAACCCGCGGCGCACCTTCGTCGACCAGCGGTTCTCCCGGATGGTGCACGCCCGCGCCGGGATCATCATCAACACCGGCGAGGACAACTACCTCACCACCGCCGACGCCGTCGACGAGGCCCACACCGTCACCGTCAGCCAGCTGCTCAACGAGACCCTGGCGCACGAGGCCGGCCTGGCCGACTGGCAGCTCGGGCTCGGGCACGCCTTCGAGATCAACCCCGACCTGAAGGAGAGCTTCCGGCTCGAGCTGGCGCACGCGATGCTGGCGCGCTCGCTGTTCCCCGACGCGCCGCTGAAGTGGATGCCGCCGACCAAGCACATGACCGGCGACGTGTTCCGCGGCTACCTGCTCGACGGGTTCTTCAACCTCGCCGGGGCGCTGACCGGCCAGGGCATCCTGCTGGTCGGGATGATGACCGAGGCCGTGGTCACCCCGTGGCTGTCCGACCGCGACCTGGCGCTGCGCAACGTCCGCTACGTGCTCGACGCCGCGGGCGGGCTCACCGAGGACTTCGCCCCGCCCAAGGGCGGGTTCATCGACCGCCGCGCCGACACGGTGCTGCGCGAGGCGGTCGACCTGCTCGGCCGGATCGCCGACCACCCCGAGGGGCTGATCCAGGCGATCGCCGACGGCACGTTCGGCATCACCAAGAGGCCGCCGGACGGCGGCAAGGGCCTTGCCGGCGTGGTCGAGCTGGCGGCCGGCGCATACAACCCGGCCCTGGAGCTGCTGGAGGCGGTCCATGCCTGACGGAACCGTGATCCGGCCCTACGGCGACACCACCGGGGATGGGATGGTGCAGACGTCGTTCACCCTCCCCGTCCCGCCAGGGCCCAAGGCGGACGGCGCCGCGCTGCAGCTGGCGGCCAAGATGGGCATCGAACCCGCGATGGTCGTGCACAGCCACGGCATCGGCGAGAACTACACGTTCTTCGTCGTCTACGGCTCGGTGAAGCACCTGGTCGACCTCGACGCGGTGCAGGTCGAGGAGCGCGCCTACCCGCTGCTGCCGGCGAGCGAGATCAACGGCGCGATCAAGGCCGGGCTGCACCGCAAGCTCGTCGTCCTCGGGGCCTGCATCGGCACCGACGCGCACACCGTCGGCATCGACGCGATCCTCAACCTCAAGGGCTTCGCGGGGGAGAAGGGCCTGGAGTACTACCGGGAGATGAGCGTGGCCAACCTGGGCGCGCAGGTCGCCGTCCCGGAGCTGGTCGCCCGGGCCCGCGCGGCGCGCGCCGACGCCGTCCTGGTCTCGCAGGTGGTCACCCAGAAGGACGCGCACCTGCGCAACACCCGCGAGCTGGCCGCCGCCTTCCGCGAGGCGATGGGGGAGTCGCGGCCGCTGCTGGTCGTCGGCGGTCCCCGGTTCGACCCGGCGATGGCGACCGAGCTCGGCGTCGACAAGGTCTTCGGCCGGGGGACGACGCCCGGCGAGGTCGCCAGCTACCTGGTGCACGCTCTGGTCCCTGAAGGAGAAGCCGCATGAGCGACCCGAACCTCGGGCTGACCGTCATCCACCGCCGGTACGTCCCGTACAGCCACGCGCACTACGGCGGGAACCTGGTCGACGGCGCCTACACGCTCGGCCTGTTCGGCGACGTCGCCACCGAGGTCGCGATCCGGATGGACGGCGACGAGGGCCTGCTCGCGGGCTACTCCGAGATCCGCTTCCTCGGGCCGGTGCGCGCCGGCGACGTGCTGGAGGCCGGCGCCGAGGTGGTGCGCATCGGCCGGCGCAGCCGCGAGCTGCGGCTCTGGGCGCAGGTCGTCGCGCGCGCCGAGCCCGAACGCGGCGCCTCGGCCGCCCGCGTCGTCGACCCGCCCGAGCGGGTGGTCGAAGCGGTCGCGACCGTGGTCGTGCCGACCGCCACGTAACGATCTGGTCACACTCCGACACGGAGTCCTCGCCCGTCGTCGGATCCGTCGGTGGAGTTCTTACAGTCGCTGCAGTTCCTCACCGGGAGCACGGTCCGTGCTTCCCCGGGAGCTGCCTGCCGGGAACCGCCGGCGTGGGCGGCGCCCGGGGCGGGCGGCCCGGCACCCGAGCGGAGCCACGCTCGACCGCATCACCAGACAACGGATCGCTCCGGTCGCCGCCAGCGGCCGGTCGTCCGGCCCGAAGGTGCGGCACCGCGTGTGGCGGCCGCCGGCGCGATCGGTGAGACCTGGGCACCCCGGGTGCACAGGTTGGGATGGGATGCTGGGGCAGGGCCGCTGCCGCGAGAGCCGCGGCCCGGCCCCCGGCCACCCGGTGCGGGGGAGAGGTGCACGCCCCGGCGGGTCCGGAGCGCGTCGTGCGCAGGAGGCTGTGCGTGCCCGCAGGAGCGAGCGTGCCCGCGGCCCCGCGCACCGAACGCCGATCCCCGGCCGAACCCGACACCCCGCGCCGCCGGCGCCGCTGGCCCTGGCGCACCGCGCTGGCGCTGCTCGGCGGCCTGGCCCTGCTGCTCGCCTTCCCCGGCTTCGACCGGCCCGCCCTCGCCCCGCTCGGCGTCGCCGCGCTCGCCCTCGCCGTCCGCGGCCGGCGCGCCCGCTCGGGGCTGTGGCTCGGGCTGGTCTTCGGCCTCGCCTTCTTCGTCCCCCTGCTGTCCTGGACCGGCGTGTACGTCGGGTCCTTCCCGTGGCTGGCGCTGGCCCTCTGGGAGGCGCTGCACCTCGCGCTGCTCGGCGCCGCCACCGCCGTCACCTCCCGGCTGCGCTGGTGGCCGCTGTGGACGGCGGCCCTGTGGGTCGCCGACGAGGCGCTGCGCGGGCGGCTGGTCCTCGGCGGCTTCCCGTGGGGGCGGCTCGGGCTCTCGCAGACCCGCGGGCCGCTGCTGTCGCTGGCCGCCTACGGCGGCGTGCCGCTGGTCAGCTTCGCCGTCGCCCTGACCGGCGCGCTGCTCGCCGCCGCGGCGCTCGCCCTGGCCCGGGCCTGGCGGTCGTCCTCCGACGCCGACGAGCGCCGCCCGGCGCTGCGCGGCGCGGCGCTCGCCGTGGCCGGCGTCCTGGTGGTGCCGCTGGTCGGCGGGCTGGCCTGGCTGCCCCTGCCCGGCTCCTCGCTCACCGACGGCGGCCCGACGAGGACCGTCGCGGTGGTCCAGGGCAACGTGCCGCGGGCGGGCCTCGAGTTCAACGCCCAGCGACGGGCCGTGCTGGACAACCACGTGCAGCAGACCATGCGGCTGGCCGCCGACGTCCGCAGCGGCAAGCAGGCGCAGCCGGATCTGGTCGTCTGGCCGGAGAACAGCTCCGACATCGACCCGTACCTCAACGACGACGCCAACGGAGAGATCAGCCGCGCCGCCCGGGCCGTCGGCGCCCCGATCCTGGTCGGCGCGATCGTCGAGGGGCCGGGCGACCACATCCGCAACACCGGGATCGTCTGGGACCCGGACACCGGGCCCGGCCAGACCTACGTCAAGCGCCACCCCGTGCCGCTGGCCGAGTACGTGCCGGCCCGCAGCTTCTTCCGGTTCTTCAGCAAGCAGGTCGACCTCGTCCGCCACGACCAGGTGGCGGGGGACCGGGTCGGCACGCTCGACATCGGCGGCGCGCGGGTCGGCGACGTCATCTGCTTCGAGGTCGTCTACGACTCGCTGGTCCAGGACGTGGTCGACGCCGGCGCCGGGATGATCGTCGTCCAGACCAACAACGCCACCTTCGGGTTCACCGACGAGAGCGCGCAGCAGCTCGCGATGAGCCGGCTGCGGGCGGTCGAGTTCGGCCGCACCGTCGTCATCGCCGCCACCAGCGGCATCTCCGCCGTCGTGGCGCCGGACGGCTCGGTCGTCCGCTCCTCGTCGCTGTTCACGCCCGCGACGTTCGTCGAGGACATCGCCCAGCGGCACTCCACCACGGTGGCGCAGCGGCTGGGCGCCGTCCCGGAGTGGGTGCTGACCGCGGTCGGGGTCGCCGCGCTCGTCGGCTGCCTGCCCCCGGTGCGCCGGCGGCTGCCCCGGCGGATCGGCGGCACGCGGTGAGCGGCGTGCTGGTGGTCATCCCGACCTACAACGAGATCGAGAACCTCGAGCGGATCGTCGAGCGGCTGCTGGCCGCCGTCCCGGCCGCGCACGCCCTCGTCGTCGACGACGCCTCGCCCGACGGCACCGGCGAGCTGGCCGACAAGCTCGCCGCGCGCGAGCCCCGGGTGCACGTGCTGCACCGCACGCACAAGGAGGGCCTCGGGCCGGCCTACGTCGCCGGGTTCGGCTGGGCGCGGTCGCGCGGCTTCGACGTGCTGGTCGAGATGGACGCCGACGGCTCGCACGACCCCGCGCAGCTGCCGGACCTGCTCGCCGCGCTGGAGCGGGGCGCCGACCTGGCGCTGGGCTCCCGCTACGTGCCCGGCGGCCGGGTGGTCGACTGGCCGCTGCACCGGCTTCTGCTCTCGCGCGCCGGCAACACCTACGTGCGCTGGGCACTGCGGCTGCCGCTGCGCGACGCGACCGGCGGCTACCGGGCGGTGCGCGCCGCGCTGGTCGACCGGCTGCCGTTCGAGGACGTCGCCAGCCACGGCTACTGCTTCCAGGTCGACTGGGCCTGGCGGGCGGTCCGCTCGGGCGCCCGGGTGGTCGAGGTGCCGATCACCTTCGCCGAGCGGACCCTGGGCAGGAGCAAGATGAGCGGTTCGATCGTTAGGGAAGCGTTGGTACGGGTCACCGAATGGGGCCTGCGCGACCGGCTGGCCGATCGGCTGCCCGGGCGCGTGCGCCGTCCCGTACCCGGACGCACCCGGATCGGCGGGTAGGAGAGGCAGGACGCCGTGGGACGACGGCTGAGGATCGTGCTGGGGCTGCTCGCCCTGGCCGAACTGATCGTCTTCGTGCTGGTCGCGAGCTGGATCGGGGTCGGGTGGACGATCCTGGCCATGCTGGGCACCAGCGCGCTCGGCGCGCTGCTGCTCGGCCGGCAGGGCACGAAGGCGCTGGGGGAGCTGCGTGACCGCGCCCGCACCCGCCGCCCGGCCGGCCGCGAGCTGGGCAACGCCGGGCTGGTCGCCATCGGCGGCCTGCTCATGCTGCTGCCGGGCTTCCTCACCGACCTGATCGGCCTGCTCTGCCTGCTCCCGGGCACCCGGGACCTCGTGCGGGCGCTGCTGCTGCGCACCGTGTACTCGCGGCTGCCCGACCGGATGCGCGGCCCCGTGCACGTGCGCAGCGCGCGCGTCGAGGAGGTCACCGTCGACGGCGTGGACGTGCAGGAGGTCTGGCGACCCGGCCCGCGTCCGACGTCCTCGGAGCCGAAGGTCATCGAGGGCGAGGTCGCGCCCGGCTCTTCTCCACGATCATGACGTTCGGGGCGGGACGCGCCGTCGTCGAACGGCGTGTTCCTCCCCGAACGTCATGATCACCGCGGTGGAAAGCCGCGGACGCAGAACGGCCCCGGCGGGAATCCCGCCGGGGCCGTGTCGTGCGTGGGGTCAGCTGGCCTGGGTGCGCCGGCCGCGCAGCACCTCGAGGCGCTCGGCCAGGACCTCCTCGAGGTCCTCGACCGACCGGCGCTCGAGCAGCATGTCCCAGTGGGTGCGCGGGGGCTTGACCTTCTTGGGGGTGGGCTCGGCGCCGCCGACCAGCTTGGCCGCGGAGCCGTCGAACTTGCACTCCCAGGTGTCGGGAACTTCGGCGTCGTCAGCAAAGGGCACCGTGAACAGGTGGCCCGACGGGCAGCGGTACTCCGCGTACTGCCGTTCGATCGGCGCCGTGTTCCGCTCGGTCTCGTAGCTGACGCTGCCCAAGCGGCTGCCGCGCAGCGAACGCTCCGCCATGGCACACCGTCCTCTCAGTGGTGCTGGTTCGGTCCTGGTCTCGACGCCCTGCAGGCGGGTGCTACCCACCATTCGGGCGATTCAAGGGGACCAACGACAGAAGTGGCGAAGAGATTCCGCCGAAGTTGGTTCCCCATCATCTCATGGAGTGGTATGGCGCACGTCGGCACCCCCTGACGAGTGACACGGAAGGGGGAGACGCGCAGTTCACCGCGGCGTGTCGGGGCTAGGGGAGGGCCAGCTGTCCCGGACCGGCCGCGGTCGGTCCGAGCTCGCCCCGGACGTAGTGCCGCCGGCACAGCACCTGGTACCGCACCTCCGGGGCCGCCGAACCCGCGCCCGGCGGCGGTGGGGGAGCGGTGTCGGCGACGACCACGGTCGCCCCCTCGCGGACCATCACGCCGCCGACCACCCGCGCGTTGAGCCGGGCCGGCAGCCCGCACCAGCAGAGCACCTGCACCTGCACCCGCTCGACGGTGTCGGCCACCTCCAGCAGCCGCTGCGTGCCGGGGAACAGCCGCGCGCGGAAGTCGGTGGTCAGGCCGAAGGCGTAGACGTCGACGTGCGACTCGTCGACGAGCTCGGCGAGCTGGTCGACCTGGCCCGGTTCGAGGAACTGCGCCTCGTCGACGATCAGGTAGTCCACCCGGTGCCCGCCGGCCCACCGCTCGCGGACCAGCAGCCGCAGGTCGGTGCCGGCGTCGACCTCCAGGGCGTCCTGCGACAGGCCGACCCGGGAGCTGATCCGCGGCGCGCCGGAGCGGTCGCCCTGGGTCAGCAGCAGCCCGTGCCGGCCCTGGCGGCTCTGGTTGTGGTCGACCTGCAGCGCGAGCGTGGACTTGCCGCAGTCCATCGGGCCGTGGAAGAAGACCAGGTGCGCCGGGGCGGGGAAGCGCCGCCGGTCACCGGCCGCCGGGACCGACGTCGGGACGTCGTCCTCGGGTCCCCGCTCCGTCACAGGCGCTCCGGGGGCACGTTGCCGGCCTGCTCGATCGCCCGGCGCATCGGCAGGCGGAGGAACAGCAGGCCGCCGACCACGAAGAAGAACACCAGGCTGAAGATCGCGTACCGGTAGGAGTCGGTCAGCTGGAAGGTCAGCGCGAACAGGAACGGACCCAGCCAGCTGGTGCCCCGGTCGCTGATCTCGTAGAAGCCGAAGTACTCCGCCTCGCGCCCGGGGGGGATCAGCTGGCTGAACAGCGATCGGGTCAGCGCCTGCGTGCCGCCGAGGACGACGCCGATCACGGTGGCCAGGAGGTAGAACTGCAGTGCCGCCCCGGCCTGCACGAAGTAGGCGCCGACCAGTACCAGGGTCCAGACGACGAGCGCACCCAGGACGGTCCGCTTTGCCCCGACCGCCTGCGCGATCCGGCCGAGGGCCACCGCACCGACGAAGGCGACGAGCTGGACCAGCAGGATGGTCGAGACCAGCGTGGTCTGCGACAGCCGCAGCTCCTCCTTGCCGTACTGGGCGGAGACGTTGATGACCGTCTGCACGCCGTCGTTGAACAGCAGGTAGGCACCGAGGAACCACAGCGTCAGCGGGTACCGGCGCAGGTCGCGCAGGGTGGCGCCCAGCTGCCGGAAGCTGCCGCGGACGGTGCGCCCCCGCCCGCCGGCGACCACCGCGCGGGGCGGCCGGTCGCGCAGCAGGGAGACGGTGAGGACGGTGAACCCGCCCCACCAGATGCCGGCCGAGGCCAGGCAGATCCGGACGGCGTCGCCCTCGCTCACGCCGAGGGAGTCGTGGCCGATGAACAGCCCGAGGTTCAGCGCGAGCAGCAGCGCCCCGCCGAGGTAGCCGAACGCCCAGCCGCGGCTGGAGATCTTGTCCCGCTCGTCGGGCGAGGCCAGATCGGGCAGCCACGAGTTGTAGACGACGATCGAGGCGCCGAACGCCAGGTTGGCCACCACGAACAGGCCCGCGCCGAGCAGGTAGCGCTGCCCGGCGACGAAGTACATCGCCAGCGTGCACAGCGAGCCGAGGAAGGCCAGGCCGGCCAGCAGCCGGCGCTTGTGCGCGACGCGGTCGGCGATCGCCCCGGTGACCGGCAGCACGAACACCTGCAGCACGACCGACACCGAGACCACGTAGCCGAAGAAGCTGCCCGGCGGGACGCTGATGCCCAGCGGGTGGATCCGCCCGGAGGCGTCCGCGGCGTCCTCCGCGATCGAGGTCAGGTACGGGGCCAGGAAGACCGTGACGACCGTGGTGCTGAAGACCGAGTTGGCCCAGTCGTAGGAGTACCAGCCGAACCGCTCGCGCTTGAGCGCGCGGTCGACGACGGCGGGGCCGGCCGGCGGGGCCTCGGTGCTCACGGGCGCAGGTTCCCAGGTGGGCGGGGTCCGGTCCAGCACCGGCACCCGATCACGGGATGTCGTCCGGGACGACGCCGCCCGGGAAGGCCGCCGCTCCGGAGGTGGGCCTCGTGGGGTCGACGAACCGCGGCGCGTGGAGTTCCCCGGCCCGCAACGGCACCAGGCCGCGGGTGATCGCCGCGGCGATCCGCATGCGGGCGCGGTGGGCGTCGCCGACCTTGCCGCCGCGCAGGTCCTCCAGGTAGACCGGCGGGCCGACGTGCACCTTGAAGGTGGGACGGCGGACGACCGCGCGCAGCACCGTGCGCAGCTTGCCCCAGTCGTTGCCGTACTGGAGCACCTCGTGGGCGCCCCACTGGCTGACCGGCAGCACCGGGACCCCGACGCCGAGGGCCAGCCGCGCCAGGCCGGTGCGGCCGCGCTCGGGCCAGAAGTCCGGCGCGAGGCCGACGCGACCCTCGGGGTAGGCGATCACGTGCCCGCCGTGCACCAGCGCCACCTCGGTGACCCGGACGGCGTGCCGGGCGACCTCGGTGCCGCGCTCCACCCGGATGCCGCCGGTGCGCTCCAGCAGGGCGCCGGCGACCGGTGCGGCGAGGATGCCGCCGGTGGCCATGATCCGCGGCACCAGGCCGAGCTTGTGCAGGGCGACGGCGACGACGAACGGGTCGAAGTCGCCGATGTGGTTGGCGGCCAGCAGCAGCGGGCCGCGCCGGAGCTCCTCGGGGATGCTCCCGCTGACCTCGACCCGGCCGAAGATGCTGACCAGCCAGGAGAACCGGCGCAGCATGAACCGCCAGAACCACCACGGTGGCGCCGCGGCGATGGCCAGCTCGCGGGCGAACCACTCGGGATCGTCGGGCTTGACGACCGCCTGGAGGTGGTCGGGCAGGGGCGGCGTGCGCGGCCGCCAGTCGCGCAGGCTCACCCGGTCACCCATTGCCCGCGCTTCTCCAGCACCTCGCGCAGCATGGCGGGCCGGTCGGTCATGATGCCGTCCACCCCGAGGTCGAGCAGCGTGTCGACCTCCTGCTCGGTGTCGACGGTCCACACGTGCACCTGCAGTCCGCGGTCGTGGGCGGCCGTGACGAAACGTTCGTCGACCAGGGCCCGGCCGCCCAGCTGCAGCGGCACCTGCGCGCACCCGGCGTGCATGCGGACCAGCCCGGCCGCGCGCGGCGAGTACGACGACAACCGCAGCGCGGCCACCCCACGGGGCCCCAGCGAGGTGCACATGGCCGGTCCGAACAGCCGCCGGGCGGCGGCGATGCGCGCGTCGGAGAAGGAGGCCAGGCACAGCCGGTCGGCCACCTTCATCCGGCGCACGAGGCGGACCAGCGGGGCGAGCACGCCGGCGGCCTTGATGTCGAGGTTGAACCGGACGTCGGGCCAGGCGTCGAGCAGGTCCTCCAGGCGCACCAGGGGCTCCCGGCCGCCGATGCGCGCCTCGGCGACCTCCGCCCACGACAGCTGCTCGATGCGGCCCGTGCGGTCGGTGGTGCGTTCCAGGCCCGGGTCGTGGAAGGCCACCAGGACGCCGTCCGCCGTCGCCCGGACGTCGGTCTCCAGGTACCGGTAGCCGAGGGCCACGCACGCCTCGAACGCCGGCATGCTGTTCTCGAGGTGCTCGATCGCCCCGCCGCGGTGCGCCATCGCCAGCGGGGTCGGCCCGTCGAGGAAGGCGAAGCGCGCGGCGGGCACGTGACCACGCTAGTTGGCCCCCCTCACCTGCTGCGGACCGCCTCCGGCGCGCCGGACCGCGGCGGCCATCCGCTCGACGATCGCGGTCAGGACCGGCCGGGGAGTGCCGAAGTTGAGCCGCACGTGCCCGGTTCCCGGATCGCCGCACTCGCGGCCGTCGACCAGCGCGACCCCGGCCTCGTCGAGGAAGAACGCGCCGGGGGAGTCGCCCAGGCCGAGCTTCCGGCAGTCCAGCCAGGCCAGGTAGGTGCCCTCCGGCGGGCGGTAGCCGATCTCGGGGAGGTGCTCGGCGAGCAGGTCGGCCAGCCTCCGGCGGTTGCCGTCCAGGTAGCGCAGCACGTCGGCCAGCCACGCCTCGCCCTCGGCGAAGGCGGCGGTGTTGGCCAGGACGCCGAGCGTCGACGCGCCGTGCACGTACAGGTAGCCGCGCTCGGCCCACAGCGCGGCGTCGTCCTCGTTGGAGAACAGCAGCTGCGCGGCCTTGAGGCCGGGCAGGTTGAACGCCTTGGACGCCGACGTGGCGGTGATCGTGTGCCCGGCCGTGACCGGGGACAGCGACGCGTACGGCCGGTGCACCGCGCCGGGGTGCACGAGCGGGGCGTGGATCTCGTCGGCGAACACCCGGACGCCGGCCCGCTCGACGACGTCGGCCAGGGCCAGCTGCTCCTCGGCGGTGAACACCCGGCCGAGCGGGTTGTGCGGGTTGACGTGCACCAGCAGCCGCCCGCCGGCGGCGAAGGCCCGCTCGAGGGCGTCCAGGTCGTAGGTCGGCCGGCCCTCGTCGTCCTCGGTGAACGGGACCGCCAGCAGCGGGCGGCCGAGCATGGCCGGCAGCGTCACGAACGGCATGTAGGCCGGGGTCGGCAGCACGATCGGGCTGCCCGGGGGCGTGTAGTGCTCGATCACCGCCTGCAGGGCCGCCAGGACGTCGGCGACCGGGCTGATCCGGGCCGGCGGCACCGTCCAGCCGTAGCGGCGCTGCTGCCAGCCGGCGCAGGCCTCCGCCAGCTCGGCCGACAGCTGCTCGGTCAGGTAGCCGAACCGGTTGCCGTCGACCGCCGCGTGCAGCGCCCGCGTGACCGCCGGCGCGGTGCCGAAGTCCATCTCCGCGACGAAGGCGCCCAGGGCCGGGCCGTAGCGGGTCCACTTGAGGCTGCCCGCCGACCGCAGGGCCTCCTCGGACAGCAGGTCGAAGGACGGCGCGGCGTCGTCCGGTGCCGGATCGGTCATGGTGTGCCCCCTGTGCCGGAGGAATGCGGACTGTCCTGGCCTGTGGCGTGTCCGCTGGGATTGTGGCCGGTGCCGTGTCTAGCGTGCGCACCGTGGCACAGCAGCAGCAGTCGGCCGGGACGACCGAGGAGGCCCCGCGCCCGCTGACCGAGCGGCATCGGGAGAGCGCCGAGCAGCGGCGCTGCGGCTGGTGCCGGCGCGTGCTGCCCCAGCAGGGCTCCGTCGGGCGACCGCGGATGTACTGCGGTCAGGCCTGTCGTCAGCGGGCCTACGAGCAGCGGACGGCGACGAGCAAGGCCGGTCTGTCCGGCGACGTCGTCCTGGTGACCCGCTCGGAGCTCGACGGGCTGCAGGACCGGCTGTACCAGCTGCGCTGCGCCCTCGAGGATGTCCAGACACTGCTGACCGAGAAGCCGACGAAGGCCGAGCTGGAACAGTCCCTGGCCGACCTGCTGCGCTCGACGGGTCGGCTCGACCGCCTCTGGGTCACCGAGCGCGCCGGCTGAGGATTCCGTCAGCCGTTGCCACCGCCGTTCTCGGTGTTGGTGGAGCTCGTCTCGCGGCCCCCGTTGTCCTCCACGGTGTTGTCCGCTGACTGCGTCGGCGTCGTCGACGCGGTGTCCTTCGGTGTGCCGGTGTTCCCACTCGTCGGATCGCCGCAGCCGGCCAACGCCGCACCACCGCCGAACAGCGTCAGCGTGACGAACAGGCCGGCGAGCGGACGTCGGATCTGCATGCACCGACCGTGCCCGGTGCCGTCCCGGCGAAACGGGACGACGCAGATGCGCATCGGTGCATCCGCTGACACCACGGCACTTCCGTCACTGTGACGTAAGCAGGGAGGTGTCAGCGGATGGGGAGTAAGGGGGCGCGGCGTCCGGTCAGGCCCTGGCGGACGACGGAGCCGTCGAGCGATGTCGGCGATCACGCCGGTCGGCCGAGTTGATCATGACAGGGGAGTTGATCATGGCTTGCCGGCTCGGGCGGGCGGGGCGATCGACGCCGGAACGGCAGCGCTGCGGGGCCGTCGTGGCCGGTCGTCGTGTCAGCGCGCGGACGGGTCGGCCGATGTCCGGGCGGGCGACAGCGGCGCGAACGACTCAGTCGGCTCGACAGAGCCGGCTTTGGCGCCCGGGGACGAAGTGGCCGGTCGAACGCCTGTCCACCCCCTCTCCAGCTCGATTCCTTCCTCCGATAAGACACGTTATGACAAGTCATCCGGAGAGACCCCCCGCCTGCCCCAGGTTTCCGCCGCCTCCGCCGCCGAGCAGCCTGGTGCCGATGCTGCAACTCGTGACGGCGATGCCGGCGCCCGCGCGGTCGCCGCGAGGCCGGCGATCTCAGCGACCTCGCCCGCGCTTCCGGCGCCTCGCCCGGACCGTGAAGCCGATGAAGCGGGTGAACCGCGGGCGATCAACTGCCGGACACACGTCCCCCGACCCGGCAGCCGACACCCCGATTCGTCACAGTGACGCATCCCCGTCGGCACAGCGGCTCGGCACCGGTCGCTGATCTGCCCGTCCCGCTCGTCCCCCGACCCGGCGACCGTCACCATGATTCGTCACAGTGACGCATCGCCGTCCGGCGCCGGGCTCAGTGCCAGTCGCTGATCGTCACGTCCCGCGGCGCGGGTGCGCCCTTGCCGGTCTCGACGAGCGACTTCAGGCTCAGCAGGAAGCCGGCCCACTTGGTGCTGCAGTGGTGCATGAACTCCACCTGCTCGCGCCAGCCCCGGTGGGCGAACAGCGCGATCGTGTAGTCGCCGTCCTGGCGCAGGTCGAACTCGACGGTCGTCCCGATCCACTCGGCCGGGCCGTCGACCACCCGCCACGCCACCCGCTCACGCGGCCGCAGCTCGAGCACCTCCATGTCGAAGCCGCCGACCGGCGGGAAGCGGAACTGGAGGACGTCGCCCACGTCGCCACTGCCCTGGACGTCGTCGGTCCACCACCCGGCGAGGCCGTCGACGGTCGTCAACGCCTCGTAGACCGCGTCCGGCGTCGGGGTCTCGGTCCCGATCCGGTGCAGGATGTCGGCCATTTCGTCACACCCCTCTCTGGATCGCCTCGGCGATCCGCTTGATCCGCTGCAGCCGGGCGTCCCACGCGGCTCCGACCGAGGTCAACTGCGCCACCGCCCGCTCGAGCTGGGCCTCGTCCACCCGGTAGCGACGCTCGCGGCCCGCGGGCGTCGCCCGGACCAGGCCGACGCGGTCGAGGACGCCCAGGTGCTTGGCGACCGCCTGACGGGTCACCGGCATCTGCTGGCTCAGCGTGGTCGCCGTGCCGTCGCCGCCGGCGAGCAGCAGGTCGAGCATGCGGCGCCGGGTCGGATCGCCGATCGCAGACCACAGGTCGTCGTCGACGGCCTCGGCCACCGCGCTGGTCATTGCCGCGCCTCCAGCTTCTCGGCGTAGGGCGCGAGGCGCGGCAGGAAGAAGTCCCAGCCCTGGACGTGCTCGTTGTACTGCTGCTCCAGGACGGCGGCCTCCCAGCCCATCTCGCGGAAGCCGGTCTCGGTCATCCGGAGCACGGTTCCCTCTCCCGAGGGCGCGAGGCTGAAGGTCACCAGCAACGAGTTGCCCTCGCGCGCCTCCTGCCCGGCCGGGTGCGTCCAGCGGAACGAGAACAGGTGCGGCGGCCGCACATCGACGACCGTGAACGACGCGGCTCCCCCACCGTCGTCCGGGTCGCCGAAGACGACCTCCCCCGTCGCTCCCGGCGTGACGTCGTAGCGGGCGTCGTCCGGCCACCACTGCTTGACGTGCTCCGGACTGCTCACCACGTCGAAGACGATCTCCGGCGACGCCTCGACGAAGATCTCCCGCTCGATACTCGCGAACTCCACGATCACCCTCCTGCAACCATCGGTTGCATAAGAGCTTAGGCCGGGGATCCCGCAAACGCAACTATCGGTTGCGCATGAGTGTCAGCCGAAGTCGACGGTGGCCGCCTCGACGACCTGAGCGGTGCGCCCGGGCGCGGCCTGCTCCTGCCAGTACAGGTTGGTGTGCGCGATGACCTTGTCCGGCGGCGGCGCACCCCAGGTCGACAGGTCCTCGGTGGTGTGCGCGTCGCCGACGAGCGTGACGTCGTAGCCGCGGGTGAAGGCGCCGTGGATGGTCGACCGGATGCACTGGTCGGTCTGGGCGCCGGTCACCACCAGCCGGCCGATCCCGGCCCGCGCCAGCACGTCCTCCAGGTCGGTGCCCTCGAAGGAGTCACCGAACGTCTTGTGCACCAGCGGCTCGGAGTCCTCGCGGCTGAGCTCCGGCACGTACTGCCAGGCGTCGCTGCCCTGCTGCAGGCCGTCGTCGGAGTGCTGCACCCACACGACCGGGACGGCGCTCTCCCGTGCCCGGTCGACCAGCGAGCGGATCTTCGCGACGACGGCGTCGCGCTCGTGCGCCTCGGCGACGACACCCTGCTGGACGTCGATCACGAGCAGTGCGGTGTTCGGGCGGTCGGGCAGCGTGCTCACGGCATCTCCTCAGCCAGGCGGACGGGCGCGGTCACGGTAAGCCGTGGCACCGACGGAAAAGACACCCCCGTCACCGGGAGGGTGGATCGTCGTCCACCCGGGTGAACGTGGCCAGCGACCCCTTCTCCGAGAAGGCGGCCCACAGGTTCAGCGAGACCATGCCGACGAGGAAGACGCACCAGACGACGAGGAAGGCCTTGCCCCCGCCGCTGCCCGAGGACCCGAACTCGACGATCCCGAAGACCAGCATCGCGGCCCCGACGACCGCGGTGAAGACCGCGACGGGCTTGCTGGGCTTGTACCGCATCCTGCTCACCCGAGGATCGTCGCTCACGAACCGCGGACGCGCAGGTCAGCGGGCGGTCGTCGCCACCCGCAGGCCCAGCCCGACGAGCACCGTGCCGCTGATCGCCTCGACGCGGGCGCGGATGCGCGGGCGGCGGAACCAGGCCCCGGCCCGGGCCACGCCGGCCGCCAGCGCCAGGTACAGCCCGGTCTCCAGGGTGATCTGCAGCAGCCCGAGCAGCGCCGTCGTGGTGAACACCGGTCCGTCGGCCGGGACGAACGCCGGGTAGAACGCGATCATGAAGACGGCGGCCTTCGGGTTGGCCAGCTGGACGACGACGCCCTCGGCGAACGAGCCCCACCAGCGGCGCCCGGTGACCGGTACCTCCGCGGCGGGCTCCCCCGCTCCTCCGCTGCGCCGCTCCCGCCAGGCCGTCCGCAGCGCCTTGAGGCCGAGGTAGAGCAGCACCGCCGCACCGACCACCCGCAGCACCAGGTAGGCGACCTCGGAGGCCGCCACGAGGGTGGCGAACCCCGCCCCGGCGAACAGCGCCCAGACGTAGAGCCCCAGCTCCAGACCCAGCACGGTGGGCACCGCGCCGCCCCACCCGCGCAGCGCCGCCCGCCGGAAGATCAGCGCCATCGCCGGCCCGGGCGAGGCCGAGATGAGCAGCACCGCCAGCACGAAGGCCGGCAGCGAGGCGAGGACGTCCACCACCCGATCGTCGCAGGCCCCGGTCCGAGAAGTCGATCGAGTTAGGGACTGGCACAATCCAGTGGGCTACGGCCCACCGGCGCGCGAGCGGTCGGTGGACCGCCTGCGACCGGATGCGCGGTGGGGGTCTCCCCCACTGCCGGGGCCGGAACGGACGGCGCTCGGCGCGCGCACGAAAGAGGTGGTCAGGCGGATGGACGACCCGCTCTTCCGCAACGGGGGCGAGCTGGGCCGCGCCATGGCCGAGCGGGACTGGACCACCACCGCCGTCGGCCGGCCGGAGACCTGGCCGGCCGCGCTGCGGAACCTGGTGCGGATCGTCCTGACGTCGCGGTTCTCGATGTGGGCGGCGTGGGGGTCGGAGCTGACCGCCTTCTACAACGACGCCTACTGGCGCGACACCCTGCAGGCCAAGCACCCGTGGGCGCTGGGCCGGCCGGCGTCGCAGATGTGGGCGGAGATCTGGCAGGACATCGGTCCGCGGATCCGGTCGGTGCTCGACACCGGCGTCGCCACCTGGGACGAGGACCTGCTGCTGTTCCTCGAGCGCAGCGGCTACCCCGAGGAGACCTACCACACCTTCTCCTACAGCCCGGTCGACGGCGACGACGGCCGTACCGAGGGGATGCTCTGCGTCGTCGTCGAGACCACCGAGCGCGTGCTCGGCGAGCGACGCGTGGGGACGCTGCGCGACCTGGCCGCCGCCGTCACGGCCGCCCGCACCGAGCGCGACGTGCTCGCTGCCGTCTCCCGGGAGCTGGGCCGCAACCTGGCCGACCTCCCGTTCACCGCCACCTACCTCGTGGACGACGACGGCACCGCCCGGCTGGCCGCCACCTCCGGCATCGCGCCCGGCTCCCCCGCGGCCCCCGAGGCGATCGCCGCCGACGACCCGCGCCCCGCCTGGCCGCTCGACCGGCTGCGCGACGGCGAGCAGGTCCTCGTCGACGACCTCGCCGACCGGTTCACCGACCTGCCCACCGGCGCCTGGCAGCAGCCGCCGCACACCGCGGTCGCCGTCCCGCTGAGCTCCTCCGCGGCCCCGGAGCGCGGGCCGGTGACCGGATTCCTCGTCGTCGGGCTCAACCCGCACCGGGCCTTCGACGACGCCTGCCGCGGCTTCGTGGAACTCCTGGCGAACCAGATCGCCTCCGGGCTGGTCAACGCCGGCAGCTACGAGGCCGAGCTGCGCCGCGCCGAAGCCCTCGCCGAGCTCGACCGGGCCAAGACCGACTTCTTCGCCAACGTCAGCCACGAGTTCCGCACCCCGCTGACCCTGATCACCGGCCCCCTGGCCGAGCTGCGCTCCTCACCCGCCGTGACCGCCGACGACCGAGCCCGCGAGGAGCTCGCGGTCATCGAGCGCAACGCCGGCCGGCTGGGCAAGCTGGTCAACACCCTGCTCGACTTCTCCCGGCTGCAGGCCGGCCGGATCCAGGCGCGCTTCGAGCCGGTCGACCTCGCCGCGACCACCGCGGAGCTCGCCAGCGTGTTCCGCTCCGCGGTCGAGCGGGCCGGCCTGGAGTTCAGCGTGGATTGCCCGCCGCTGGACCACACCGTCTTCGTCGACCGGGACATGTGGGAGAAGGTCGTCCTCAACCTGCTCTCCAACGCGGTGAAGTTCACCTTCGAGGGCGGCATCACCGTCACCCTGCGCGAGGACGACGCCGCCGCCGTCCTGACCGTGAGCGACACCGGCACCGGCGTGCCGGCCGACGAGCTGCCGCGGCTGTTCGAGCGCTTCCACCGGGTCGAGCGGGCCCGCTCGCGCTCAGGCGAGGGCAGCGGCATCGGTCTGGCGATGGTCCGCGAGCTGATCGGCCTGCACGGCGGCACGATCACCGCCGAGAGCGTGCCCGACGTCGGCACCACCTTCACCGTCCGGCTGCCGCTGGGCTCGGCGCATCTGCCGGCCGACCAGGTGGCCTCCGCGGCGGCCGGCTCCGGGGTCTCCGCTGCCGCCGCGCCGTTCGTCGCCGAGGCCCTGCGGTGGCTACCGGACTCCGACGAGCCCTCCCCCGCGCTGCCGGTCAGCGACCCGGCGGGCGCCGACCCCCTGGCCCGGGCGCCCGGGCGCGTGCTGGTCGCCGACGACAACGCCGACATGCGCGACTACCTGCGCCGGCTGCTGTCCACGCGCTACCGCGTCGAGGTGGTCCCCGACGGGCAGGCGGCGCTCGAGGCCGCGCTGGCCGATCCGCCCGACCTCGTGGTCAGCGACGTCATGATGCCGCGGCTGGACGGCATGGAACTGCTCGCGGCGCTGCGGGCCGACGACCGGACCGCCCGCGTCCCGGTGCTGCTGCTGTCGGCCCGCGCCGGCCAGGAGGCGGCGGTCGAGGGCCTCGCCGCCGGCGCCGACGACTACCTCGTCAAGCCCTTCTCCGCCCGCGAGCTCATCGCGCGGGTCGGTGCGCACCTGGAGCTCGGCCGGGTCCGCCGGGACGCCGAGGAGCGCTTCCGGGCGATGGCCGACCTCGCGCCCGCGCTGATCTGGGTGGCCGACGCCCGGGGGCAGCGGGGCTTCCTCAACGCCGGCTGGCGCGAGTTCACCGGCGCGGACGCGACCGAGGACCTCGAGCACCGCTGGCGCGAGCGGCTGCACCCCGACGACCGCGACCGCTACCTCGAGGTCGTCGCCCCCGCCGTGGCCGCGCACCGGCCGTGGGAGATCGAGTACCGGCTGCGCCGGGCCGACGGCGCCTACCACTGGCTGCTCGAGCGCGCCGTCCCGCTCGGCGGGGGCGCCGGGTTCGTGGGCAGCTGCACCGACATCAACGCCCGGTACCGGGAGAGCCAGCGCCAGCACCTGCTCGCCGAGGTCGGGACGTCGCTGGACCGGGCGACCGGCATCGACGAGCAGCTCGGCGCGGTCGCCCGGCTGCTGGTGGACACCCGCCTCACCGACTCCTGCGACGTCCGCCGGCCGGACGACGACGGCCGGCTGCGGCGCGTCGCGATCGCCGCGCTCGACGACGCCACCGAGGCCGTCATCGCCACCATGGAGGAGCAGACCGAGCCCGCGCTCGAGGCGGTCGAGACGCGGCGGACGGTGGTCCGCGCCGCGCCGTCCGGCGTGCCGGTGATCGGGTCGCTGGGCGCCGGCCCCGCCGATCTGCGCCGCCGGCTGGACGCGAACTCGAAGATGGCCGTTCCCCTGGTGGTCCGCGGCCGGGTGCTGGCGGTGGTCGGGCTCGGCCGGCGGCCGGAGTCGCCGGGCTTCACCGACGACGACCGGGAGCTGGTCGAGGAGATCGCCGCGCGCTCCGCGCTCGTCCTGGACAACGCGCTGCTGCTGGCCGAGGAGCGCGCCAGCGCGCAACGGCTCACCCTGCTGCAGCGGGCCACCGCCGCCCTGTCGGCGGCCACCACCCCCACCTCGGTCGGCGTGACCGCGAGCGAGCACGTCCGCCAGCTGCTGGGCCCGGGCAGCGACGTGGCCGTGTACGAGGTGGACCCCTCGCAGCGGGTGCTCACGGCGCTGCAACCCGATCTCGGCGCCGCGCGCTGGCGCACCCTGTCGCTGTCCACCGTGCGCCCGCTGACCCAGGCCGTGCACGAGCGTCGTCCCCAGTGGTTCGAGGACTTCTCCGCCTGGCTGGCCGGGCACCCCGACCGGCACCCCGAGCTGGTCGAGAACATGCGCATGCTCGGCACGGTCGGCGGCGTGGCGCTGCCGCTCACCGCGGGCGGTCCGGTCATCGGGGCGATGGCCGTCGGGTTCACCACCGAGCGCCGGCTGTCGCCCACCGAGCGGGCCACCCTGCTCGCGCTGGCCGAGCAGTGCGGGCAGGCGCTGGACCGCGCCCGGCTCTACCGGGCGCAGCAGCGCATCGCCGAGACGCTGCAGCGCAACCTCCTCCCCCAGGAGCTGCCCGGGCTGGAGCGGCTCGCGCTGGCCGCCCGGTACCTGCCCGGCGCGGCGGGCACGCAGGCCGGGGGCGACTGGTACGACGTCGTCGCGCTCGACGAGACCTGCGTCGCGATCGCCGTCGGCGACGTCGTCGGCCAGGGCCCGGCGGCGGCCGCCGTCATGGGTCAGCTGCGCAGCGCGCTGTCGACGGCGCTGCTCACGGGCAACTCCCCCGCCGAGGCGCTCGAGCTGCTCGACCGGTTCGCGGCGCGGCTGCCCGGAGCCACCGCCTCCACGGCCGCGTGCCTCGTCCTCGACTGGGGCCGCGGGTCGATCCGGTGGGCCCGGGCCGGTCACCCGCCGCCGCTGCTGCTCTCCGACGGGCGGACCCACTTCCTGGCCGACGAAGGCGCCGGCACCGTGCTCGGTGTCCCCGGCCGGCGGCCGTTCACCGAGGGAACCGCCGACATCGAGCCGGGCGACGTCCTGCTGCTCTACACCGACGGACTGGTCGAGCGGCGCGGCGAGAACCTCGACGACGGCCTGGACCGGCTGGCCGCCGCCGTCCGCCGGCACGGGGCCGAGGCGCCCGACCGGCTGGCCAGCCTGCTGCTGCACGAGATCCTGGCCGACACCGACCAGCCCGACGACGTGGCGCTCATCGCGGCCCGGCTCGTCCCCGAGCCGCTGGAGCTGCGGCTGCCGGCCGATCCGGCCCAGCTGGCCGGGCTGCGCCGCGCCGTCCTGGCCTGGGCGAGCGACGTCGGCATCGCCGAGGACACCCTCGACGACCTGCAGCTCGCCGTCGGCGAGGCGGTGGCCAACGCCGTCGAGCACGCCTACCGCGACCAGACCGCCGGCACGTGCGCCGTCCGCCTGGCCCGGCGGCCCGACGGCGCGATCGAGGCCCGCATCCAGGACTTCGGCACATGGCGGCCGATCCCCGCCGACGCCGGGTTCCGCGGCCGCGGGCTGCTGCTCATCCGCCGCCTCGCCGAGGACGTCACCGTCGAGCAGAGCCCGGACGGCGGGACGACGATCCGCTTCCGCGTGCCGCCCCTGCCCGTCCGCGACGAGGGGCCGCGTCGGCACCTCCCCGAGACGGCGCGCGGGCACGGCGCCACGCTGGAGGTCGTCAGCGGCGGGGTGGAGCTGGCCGGTGAGCTCGACCTCGCCTCGGTCCAGGACCTCACCCCGGGGCTGTTCGCCGCGCTGGGCTCCGGCAACGGCGAGGCGATCGTCGACCTGCGGCGGGTCACCTACCTGGCCAGCGCCGGCGTCGGCCTGCTGCTGGAGGCCGCGGACCGCTGCCGGGCCGCCGGCCGACCGCTGCGCGTGCTGGTCGACCCGGGCAGCTCGCCCGCCCGGATCCTCGAGCTCGCCGGGCTCGGCGCCCTCGTCACCGGCGGCTGAGGAAGCCCTCCACGCCGTCGAGGTAGCAGCCCAGCGCGAAGCGGAACTCGGCGTCGAGCTCGTCGAACCCCTCCGGCGGGGCCGCGTGGTCGGCCCCCGGACCGCCGGCGCCGAACACCCCGGCGGCCATGACCCGGCCGAGCGCCGGGAAACGCGCCGGGTCGACCACCGCGGTCAGCGCCGCGGCGTACCCGGCGCCGAAGGACTCCGGGTCCTCGGCGAAGCCGGCCGCCAGGTCGATGCTCAGCCGCGCCTGGCCGTGCACGAGCAGCAGCAGGCCCAGGACGACGGAGACCTTCTCGGCCTCACCGAGCCCGGTGGACTCCAGCGCGCCGAGGGCGCGGTCGAACCAGGCGAGGTTGCGCGGGCCGATCGGCGGCCCGCTGATCGGGATCTCGCGGTGCCACGGGTGCCGGCGGATGGCCGCGAGGACCGCGCCCGCCCACGTGGTCAGCTGCTCGCGCCAGTCGCCGTCCAGGCTCTCCGGCGGCTCCTCGATCGCGGCGTCGGCCATGAGCAGCAGCAGCTCGTCCTTGCCGGCCACGTGCCGGTAGAGCGCCATGGTGGCGTTGCCCAGCTCCTGGGCCACCCGCGCCATCGAGACGGCGGCCAGCCCGTGGGCGTCGGCGATGCGGACCGCGGCGCGGGTGATCTCCTCGACGTCCAGGGTCGGGCGCCGACCGCGGCGCCCGGCGGGCCGGCGCCCCCACAGCAGGGCGACCTCCCGCGGCAGCTCGGGCTCGTCGGCCATGTCCCTCCCCGATCGGACTTCCCTCAGCGTATGCCATACGCTTTAATGCGTATTCGATACGCATATCCGCTCTCACCCGTCGGAGGGGCCGTGATCGTCGAGGTCCGCAACCTGCAGAAGTCCTTCGGCGAGCACCGGGTGCTCACCGGCGTCGACCTGAGCGCCGCCGAGGGCACCGTCCTCGCGCTGCTCGGCCCCAACGGCGCGGGCAAGACCACGACCGTCCGCATCCTGACCACGCTGACCCGCCCGGACGCCGGCACTGTGACCGTCGCCGGTCACGACGTCGTCCGCGAGCCGGCCCGCGTGCGCGCCGCGATCAGCCTGACCGGCCAGTCGGTGGCCGTCGACGACCGGCAGACCGGGCGGGAGAACCTCGTCATGGCCGGCCGGCTCGCCCACCTCGGCCGGGCCGGAGCCCGCCGCCGGGCGGCCGAGCTGCTGGAGCGCTTCGACCTGGCCGAGGCCGGCGACCGGCGGGTGCAGACGTGGTCGGGCGGCATGCGCCGCCGCCTCGACCTGGCCATGAGCCTGGTCGCCCGGCCGCGCGTCGTGTTCCTCGACGAGCCGACCACCGGGCTGGACCCGGCGAGCCGGCTGACCATGTGGGACGCCGTCGCCGAGCTCGTCGCCGCCGGCACCACGATCGTGCTCACCACCCAGTACCTCGAGGAGGCCGACCGGCTCGCCGACCGCATCGTGCTCATCGACGGCGGTCGCGTGGCCGCGTCGGGCACCGCCGACGAGCTCAAGGCGGCCGTCGGCAGCGAACGCCTCGAGCTCACCTTCCGCGACCGCGGCTCGTGGCAGGAGGCCGCGCACGCGCTCGCCCCCGCTCCCCTGGTCACCGACCCCGCCGCCCTGCGGCTCGGGCTGGCGACCGACGGCAGCGCCGCCCACGTGCACCGGGTGCTCGACGAGCTCGCCGCTGCCGGCATCGCCGTCGACCGGATCTCGTCGACCCGCCCGACCCTCGACGACGTCTTCCTCGCCCTCACCGCGCGCCCCGCCACCGAGCTCCTGGAGACCCGATGACCGCCGCCACTTCCCTACCCGTCCACACCGGGCCGCGCGCCGCGCTCAGCGACGCGCTGACCATGATCGGCCGCAGCGTGCGGCTCACCCGCCGCGACGTCGAGACGCTGGTGATGTCCGTCGTCCTGCCGCTGACGCTCATGGCGCTGTTCGTCTACGTCTTCGGCGGGGCGATCGGGACCGGCGGCGACTACGTGGACTACGTCGTCCCCGGCATCATCCTGCTCTGCGCGGGCTTCGGGGCCGCCGCCACGGCGACCGCCGTCGCGACCGACATGAGCAGCGGCATGGTCGACCGGCTCCGCTCGCTGCCGATCCGCAGCTCCGCCGTCCTGACCGGGCACGTCGTCGCCAGCGTCGCCCGCAACGCGCTGTCCACCGCCGTCGTCGTCCTCGCCGCGATCGGCATGGGCTTCCGGCCGGACGCCGGACCGGTCGAGTGGCTACTGGCGATCGGCGTCCTGCTCCTCTACGTGCTCGCGCTGTCCTGGCTCGCCGCGTTCCTCGGCGTGCTGGCCGGCAGCGTCGAGTCCGCCAACGCGCTGAGCTTCGCGATGCTGTTCCTGCCGTACCTGAGCAGCGCGTTCGTGCCGACCCGCACGATGCCGGCGGTGCTGCGCGCGGTCGCCGAGCACCAGCCGATCACCCCGGTGATCGAGACGGTCCGCGGGCTGCTGACCGGGACGGCGATCGGCAGCTCGGGCGTCCTGGCGCTCGCCTGGTGCACCGGGCTGCTCGTCGTCTCGGCGACCGCGGCCGGGTGGGCGTTCCGGCGGCGCACCCGCAGCTGAGTGTCCTTGCGGCCGTCGCACAGCCGCGGCTGCGAGGCTGGGGCCCGTGGACGCCCTCGGCCGGTTCTGGGACCGGGTCACCGCCGTCGTCCCCGACCTGCCGACGTCGGTGCTGCTCGGCACCGCCGCGGCCGCGCTCCTGCTGGTCCTCTCCCCCACCCTGTGGCGGCTGACCCGGAACGCCGTCACCATCGCCCACGAGGGCGCGCACGGCGCGGTCGCCCTCGCCGCCGGACGACGGCTCTCCGGCATCCGGCTGCACTCGGACACCTCGGGCCTGACCGTGTCGGCCGGGCGGCCCACGGGGCTGGGCATGGTGCTCACCCTCGCCGCCGGCTACACCGGCCCGGCCCTGTTCGGGCTGGGCGCGGCGGCGCTGCTCGCGGCCGGGCACGCCGTCGGGCTGCTGTGGGCGCTGCTGCTCCTGCTCGCCCTGCTCCTGCTGCAGATCCGCAACTGGTACGGGCTGTGGTCGGTGCTGGTCACCGGCCTCGTCGTCTTCGCCGCGACCTGGTGGCTGCCGCCGACCGGCCAGGCCGGCTTCGCCGCCGTCGGCACCTGGTTCCTCCTGCTGGCCGCGCCCAAGACGGTGTTCGAGCTGCAGCGCTCCCGCCGGCGCCGCCGGGCACCGGACTCCGACGCCGACCAGCTGGCCCGGCTCACCCGGCTGCCGGCCGTCGTCTGGGTCGGCGTCTTCCTGGTTGTCGACCTCGCTGCCTTGACCCTCGGCGCCTGGTGGCTCGTCGGCTGACGCCGATCCTGTGTTAGGGATAACGGTCGAGGTGAGTGAGTGGAACGACCCCCTGCCCCCCGCCGCGAGCGTGCGAGCGGTGGGGGGCAGGGGGTCCTTTCTCAGTCCGAGGCGGGGCGGCTGCGGCGGCGGGGCTCGGCGCCCTGGGGCTGGTGCACCGGCTCGACCTGCGGCGCGGTCGGGATCTCCAGCTCGAGGTCCTCGTGGTCGACGGTCACCTGCCGGCCGTGGTGGCGGATGTCGAGCGGCTCGCCGTCCTGGAGGCGGTAGGTCGCCTGCGTCGGCTCGACGGTCACCGACAGGGTCCTGCCCTGGTAGACCACGCGGAACCTCAGCCGGGTGATCCGCTCGGGCAGCCGCGGCGCGAACTGCAGCTGCCCCTCGTGGTCGCGCATGCCGCCGAAGCCCGCGACCGCGACCGTCCAGCCGCCGGCCAGCGAGGCGATGTGCAGCCCGTGCCCGGAGTTGTGGTGCAGGTTCTGCAGGTCGGTCAGCGCGGCCTCGCCCCAGTAGTCGTGGGCGAGCTGCAGGTGCCCGGTCTCCGCGGCGACGACGGCCTGCTGGGCCGCCGACAGCGACGAGTCGCGCACCGTGCGGGCCTCGTAGTAGGCGAAGTCGGCGATCTTCTCCTCGAGGGTGAAGGCGTCGCCGCGCAGGTGCAGGGCCATGACCAGGTCGGCCTGCTTGATCACCTGCTTGCGGTAGATGTCGAAGTACGGGTAGTGCAGCAGCAGCGGGTACTTGTCCTGCGGGGTGTTCGCGAAGTCCCACTCCTCGTGGTGGGTGAACGCGTCGGACTGCATGTGCACCCCGCGCTGGGTGTCGTAGGGCACCGCCATCAGCGATGCCGCCCGCAGCCACTCCTCCACCTCGGCGTCGGACACGTCCATCCGCCCGGCCACGTCGGGCTGGCGCTTCACCGCGTTGGCCGCCTCGCGCAGGTTCCGCTGCGCCATCAGGTTCGTGTAGACGTTGTTGTCGACGACGGCGGTGTACTCGTCGGGGCCGGTCACCCCGTCGATGCGGAAGCCGTGCTCCTTGTCGAAGTGGCCCAGCGAGGCCCACAGCCGCGCGGTCTCGACCAGCAGCTCCGCGCCGAAGTCGCGGTCGAAATCCTCGTCGAGCGTGGCGTGCCAGTAGCGGACGACGGCGTCGGCCACGTCGGCGTTGATGTGGAAGGCCGCCGTGCCGGCCGGCCAGTAGCCCGAGGTCTCCTCCCCGTGGATTGTGCGCCAGGGGAACGCCGCCCCCTGCAGCCCCAGCACCCGGGCGCGGTCGCGGGCCTTGTCCAGCGTCGAGTGCCGCCAGCGCAGGTAGTCGCGGGCCGCCTCGGGCGCGGTGTAGGTGAGCACCGGCAGCACGTAGGTCTCGGTGTCCCAGAAGGTGTGCCCGTCGTAGCCCGGGCCGGTCAGCCCCTTGGCCGGGATCGGCTGGCGCTCGGCGCGCAGGCCCGCCTGCAGGACGTGGAACATGCCCACGCGCACCGCCTGCTGCAGCTCGGCGTCCCCCTCGATCTCCACGTCGGCCTCGTCCCAGTGCTGGTCGAGCAGCTCCCGCTGCTCGCGCAGCAGCCGCTCCCAGCCGGCCAGCTTGGCGGTGGCCAGCGACGCCTCCACCTGGTCGCGGACCGCCTCGGCCGACCGGCGGGAGGACCAGCCGTAGGCCAGGAACTTCACGATCCGCAGCGTGGTGCCCTTCGGCAGGCGCGCGGCCAGCGTCCAGCGGGCCAGATCGGCGCCGTACTCGAGGTCCTCGCTGCTGGTGTCGGGCACCTCGACCTGGTGCTCCATCCCGGCCGCCACGCGCAGCCGGCTGCGCTGGGTGCGGTGGACCAGCACCGCCCGGCGTCCGCGGCCGACCGTGATCTCGTTGATCAGCGCCCGGCCCAGCTCGGCGGAGGCCCGCGGGTCCTCGGGCCCGGAGCTGGTCTGCGTCTGGTTGGCCAGCAGGTCCGACTGCAGGGCGATGTAGAGGTCGCCCTGGTCGTCGATGCACTCGACCTCGTACTCGATGGCCGCGATCGACCGGCGGACCAGGGACACCAGCCGGGTGGAGGTGACCCGGACGGCGCGGCCGTTGGGCGCGCGCCACTCGGTCAGCCGCCGCAGCACCCCGGCGCGCAGGTCGAGGGTGCGCCGGTGCTCGATGATCTCGCCGTAGTTGAGGTCCAGCGGGGAGTCGCGCACCAGCAGCCGGATGAGCTTGCCGTCGGTGACGTTGACGACCGTCTGGCCCGACTCGGGGAAGCCGTAGCCGGCCTCGGCGTAGGGCAGCGGGCGCTCCTCGTAGAAGCCGTTGAGGTAGGTGCCCGGGACGACGACCGGCTCGCCCTCCTCGAACGACCCGCGCATGCCGATGTGCCCGTTGGCGAGCGCGAACACCGACTCGTGCACGCCGAGCGAGGAGTGGTCGAGGCCGACCTCGGTCAGCGACCACGGCTCGATCGGGAAGCTGGCCCGCCCTTCGGTCACTTCTCGCCCTCCAGCAGCTCCGCGAGGTCCTGCACGACGACGTCGGCGCCGTGCTCCTTCAGCTGGTCGGCCTGGCCGACCCGGTCCACCCCGACGACGAACCCGAAGTCGCCGGCCCGCCCCGCCTCCACGCCCGACAGCGCGTCCTCGAAGACGACGGCCTGCGCCGCCTCCACCCCGAGCGCCCGGGCACCGGCCAGGAACGTGTCGGCGTGCGGCTTGCCGCGCAGCCCCTCCCGGGCGGCGACGATGCCGTCGACGCGGACGTCGATGAGGTCGGCGAAGCCGGCGGCCGTGATGACCTGCTGGCCGTTGGCCGAGGCGGTCACCACGGCGGTGGCCAGCCCCGCCTCCTTGACCGCGTGCAGGTAGCGCACCGAGCCGGGATACACCTCGATGCCGTGCTCCTCCAGCTCCTGCAGCACGGCGTCGTTCTTCCGGGTGGCGATCGCCTGCACGGTGCCGGCCGCCCAGTCGTCGCCGGGGCTGCCCTCGGGCAGGTGGATGCCGCGGCTCTCGAGGAACCCGCGGACGCCGTCGGCCCGCGGCCGGCCGTCGACGTAGCGGTTGTAGTCCAGTTGCGTGAACTCCGGCATGCCGGGCTCCCGCTCGTGGAGGAACTGGTCGAAGGTGCGCTTCCAGGCGGCGAAGTGGACCGTCGCCGTCCTGGTCAGGACGCCGTCGAGATCGAACAGGCACGCGCGGACCGAGTCCGGGAGACCGAGCACGCGAGGACGCTACCGGGAAGAAATTCGCGGCGACGTGTCGATCGACGCGGCGTCGCACGTCGTTGAGGTGCAGGCCGGAGAGCCCGGCCGGAGCCACGGAGGTGTGAGATGCCGCAGTACCTGTTCCTGCTGTACGACGACGAGTCGCGCTGGGCCGCCCCGAGCGACGAGGAGATCGCCGCCGAGATGGCCCGGCACGGCCTGTTCGCCGAGGCCGTCGCCGCGGCCGAGGGCGCGCAGATCCTCGGCGGTGAGGCCCTGCAGTCCACCCAGACCGCCTCGACGCTGCGCCGCGACGCGGCCGACGCCGAGCCCCTGCTCACCGACGGCCCGTTCGCCGAGACCAAGGAGGCCCTCGGCGGCTACTACCTGATCGAGGCCCGCGATCTCGACCAGGCGCTCGAGCTGGCCAAGAAGTGCCCGGTCAGCCAGGGCGGGGTCGAGGTCCGGCCCATCTGGAAGTTCGGGGAGTGACCCCCGGCGGGGACGCCGTCGGCACGGCGCTGGAGCAGGCGCACCGGGCGCAGTGGCCGGTGCTCGTGGCGACGACGGTGCGCGTGCTGCGCGACCTCGACGCCGCCGAGGAGTGCGTGCAGGACGCGTTCGCCTCGGCCCTGCGCACCTGGCGCACCGACGGCGTGCCCGCCAACCCCGCCGCGTGGCTGACCACCGCCACCCGCAACCGGGCCACCGACCGGCTGCGCCGGCTGGCCACCGAGCGGCGCGCGCTGCCCGCCCTCGTCGGTGAGGTCGAGCGGCTCACCCGGGACGGCGCGCCGTCGTCCCCACCCGGGGAGGCCACCGACGAGGGCGAGGACCTGCTGCGGCTGGTGCTGCTGTGCACCCACCCCGCCCTCTCCCCCGAGGCACGGCTCGCCCTGACCCTGCGGGCCGTGTGCGGCGTGCCGACGGCGCAGGTCGCCCGCGTGATGCTCACCTCGGAGCCGACGACCGCGGCCCGGCTCACCCGGGCGAAGAAGAAGATCGCGACCGCCGGGATCCCGCTGCGGCTGCCCGGGCCGGCCGACCGGCACGAGCGGGTGGCCGGCGCGCTGGACGTCGTCCACCTGGTGCTCACCTGCGCGCACGAGTCACCGGGTGCCGACGACGGGCTCGCCGCCCGCGCGCTGCTCCTGGCCCGGGCGCTGGTGCGCCTGGCGCCGGAGGAGACGGAGGCCCGGGGGCTGCTCGCCCTCGCCCTGCTGACCGGCGCCCGCGACGCCGCCCGCCGCTCCCCCGACGGGTCGGTGGTGCTGCTGGCCGACCAGGACCGCGCCCGCTGGGACCGGGCCGCGGTCGCCGAGGGCCTGGCGCTGGTGCGCGAGCTGATGCCCCACCCGGCCGGCCGGTTCACCCTGCAGGCGGCGATCGCGGCCGAGCACACCCGCGCGCCGGACGCCGCGGCCACCGACTGGCCGCAGGTGCTGCGGCTCTACGACGCGCTGCTCGCCGAGTGGCCGACCCCGGTGGTGGCGCTCAACCGCGCGGTCGCCGTCGCCGAGGTCGACGGGCCGCTGGCGGGCCTGCGCGCCATCGAGGAGGTGGCGGCCGATCCGGCGCTGGCCCGCTACCCGTGGCTGCCCGCCGCCCGGGCCGACCTGCGGCGGCGCAGCGGCGACCGTTCAGGGGCGGTGGCCGACTACCGGCACGCCCTCTTCCTGGCCGCCGATCCGGCCGACCGGGCGTTCCTGCAGGGCAGGCTGCACGAACTGGCTGACGGAGCCTGACTGGTTGAGCGCTGCACCGTCGTCCGGCGGGGCCTAGGGTCGCAGGCGTTGACGTCGTCCGCCCGAGACCGAGGGAGCTCTCCATGGCCGACCGGCCCGTGCCGCCCAACCCCTACGACTTCCTGCCCCAGGTGCCGAGCTTTGCCGTGACGAGCACCGACATCAGCGAGGGCGAGACGCTGCCCATGCCGCACGCCAGCGGCCGGTTCGGCGTCGAGGGCGGCGAGGACCGCTCCCCCCAGCTATCCTGGTCGGGCTTCCCGGAGGGCACCCGCGGCTTCGCGGTGACCTGCTACGACCCGGACGCGCCCACGGCCAGCGGGTTCTGGCACTGGATCGTCACCGGTATCCCGGCGTCGGTCACCGAGCTGCCCGCCGGGGCCGGCGAGGAGGGCGGCGCGAACCTGCCCGAGGGCGCGTACATGCTGCGCAACGACGGCGGCTTCGCCGGCTACATCGGCGCGGCGCCGCCGGCCGGGCACGGTCCGCACCGGTACTACTTCGTCGTCCACGCGCTGGACACCGACGACCTGGGCGTGCCGGCGGAGGGGTCGCCGGCCTTCCACGGGTTCAACCTGTTCGGTCACACCCTGGCCCGCGGCACCCTGGTCGCCACCTTCGAGTCGTGACCCCGCGGTTTCGCGCGCTTGACCGCGCGCGGTCAAGCGCGCGAAACCGCGTTCAGGGGGTGTCGTCGGGGGGTTCGGCGACGAAGGTGGTCGCCAGGCGGGCGAAGCCGACCCGTTCGTAGACGCGGGCCACGTCGTCGTCGCCGGCGGTGAGGAACACCAGGTCGGCCGACTCGAGGGCGTGCGCGGTGAGCGCCGAGGCCAGCCCCGCGCCCAGTCCGCGGGTCCGCAGCCGCGGCAGCGTGGCGACGCCGACGATCTCCGAGACCTCGCTGCCGTCGACGTCCACCGGCTGGTGCGAGCCGACGGCCACCGGCTCGTCGTCCTCGACGGCGACCATCATCACCGTGCGCCCGGCGGCGATCCGCTCGCGCAGCGTCGCGGTGCGGGCGGCGGCCTCGGGCGAGGTGTCCGGCGGCAGCGACCCGATGTCGCGGACCCCGCCGGGGTGGGCGAAGGCGATCGAGGCGACCTGCTCGTAGCGGGGCAGCTCGGGGTCGTCGGCGCCGACCAGGTACAGCCGGACCTCGGACGGCAGCAGCAGCTCCACCGGGCTGTCGGCGACCAGCAGCGGCAGCTCGTCGACGGTCAACCCCGCCGAGCGGGCGACCCCCGCCAGCTCGGGCGAGCGCTCGCCGATCCACTCCAGGCCGACCGGGATCCCGGCGCCCTCCTGGAGGGCGATCGCCGTCCGGACGTCGTCCGCGCTCACCGGCCCCCCGCCGGGACGCACCCGGGCCGGGTACGGCCAGGCCGGGTCGCCGACGGGTACGTCGAGCGCACCGACCGCCTCGATCCGCGACTCGGGCAGCGGGGCGGCGGCGAAGTAGCGCTCGATGCAGTCGAGCAGTCCTCGTCGCGTCGGCACACGGGAACAGTACGCAGCGGGCCGTGCGCCCGTCGGGTTCGGTGCGAACTGGTGCCGCTACGGCACCCGCCCGGGTGACCCGGAGTGCCCGGACGGCACCATGGTCGCCGTGACGGCAGGGACGCGCACCCAGATCTCGCCCTACGCGGTGTTCGATCGCGGCTCGTGGCGAGCCCTCGCGGCCGGCTCCGCGCTGCCCCTCGACGAGGCCGGGCTGCGCGCGCTGGCCAGCCTCGGCGACCGCATCGACCTCGACGAGGTGGCCACGGTCTACCTCCCGCTGGCCCGCCTGCTCGATCTGCACGTCACCGCCAGCCGGCGGCTGTGGGCCGCCCAGCACGCCTTCCTCGGCGACTCGACGGAGAAGGTGCCCTACGTCATCGCCGTCGCCGGCAGCGTCGCCGTCGGCAAGAGCACCACCGCGCGGCTGCTGCAGACCCTCCTGGCCGCCTCCCCCGGCTCGCCGCGCGTCGACCTGGTCACCACCGACGGGTTCCTGCTGCCCAACGCCGTGCTCGAGTCGCGCGGGCTGCTCGGCCGCAAGGGCTTTCCGGAGAGCTACGACCGGCGGGCGCTGCTGCGCTTCCTCGCCGACGTGAAGTCCGGCGTCCCGGAGGCCTCCGCGCCGGTCTACGACCACTCGTCCTACGACATCGTCCCGGGAGCCCGGCAGGCGGTCGACCGGCCGGACATCCTCGTGCTGGAGGGCCTCAACGTGCTGCAGGCCGGCCGGCGGGCCGACGGCACCGCCCCCGAGGTGTTCCTCTCCGACTTCTTCGACTTCTCCGTCTACGTCGACGCCGCCGAGGCCGACATCCAGCAGTGGTACGTCGAGCGGTTCCTCGAGCTGCGGCGCACCGCGTTCGCCGACACCTCGGCGTACTTCCACCGCTTCGCCGGGCTGTCGGACGACCAGGCCCGGGAGACGGCGCTGGGCATCTGGGCGGCCGTCAACGGGCCGAACCTGCGGGACAACATCGCGCCGACCCGCTCCCGCGCGCGCCTGGTCCTGCAGAAGTCGGCGGACCACTCCGTCCGGCGCGTGCTGCTGCGCAAGCTCTGAGCGGCCTCAGAACCGGTACCTCGTCTGGCCGTGCCCGCCGCCGAAGGCGAGGACCTTCGCCGGCGCGACCCGGAAGACGCGGGCACCGCCCTCGGTCGCGCCACCCGAGCGGCTGAGCTCGACGAACTCCTCGCCCCGGACCTCGAAGCGCCAGTCGTCGCCGTACTTGGCCGCCCACGCGTCGGCCAGCTCCTGCAGGGCCGGGTGGTCGGTGACCCGGACCGCGGTCCCCTCGACCACGACCTCGGTGCCGCTGTCCACCCGCCGGCGCCGGTGGTGCCCGTCGTCACGGCCACGTGCGGGTTCCCCTCGAGGTTGCGGTGCTTCTGCTCCTCGGCGCCGGTGCAGAAGGCGAAGGCCCCGCCGTGCCACACCCCCCACGAGGGGGACCGCGTGCGGACGACCGTCCGCGCGGACGGTGACGATCCAGTAGAGCTGCGCGTCGGTCAGCCGGCGCTCGATCTGCGACCACGGCGGCGCGGTGGCCGACGCGTCGCCGTACCGGGGGTCGATCTCGCCGATCGTGGTGGTCATGGCAGTCAGACCGGCGCGCGGTCGCGGACTCATCGCCGCCCTGCGGAATTCCGGATCCAGAAGGCCCGCAGTGGATGCGTGTGGAGGACGCAGTCACCGGGCATGGTGCGCCCCGGTTCGGGCGGTCCACCATGGCGAGACCTGCCCACCCTGTCGGGTGACGATTGGGAATCGGCTACCTGACAGAGAAGTGTGATCGGGGGCACACTTCAGCAGACCCCGTGAGGGGCCGATCACAGTACGTGATATCGGCTGACCGTCAGTCGAACCCGTCCCAGGAGAGAACCATGTGCTCCCACCTCATCCCGTGCCCTGACGCCGACAGCGAGAACCGCGACCTCGCGGTGGTGCTGGTGAGCCACCCCGAGCAGGGCTGGCGGCTCCTGTGCAACGGCGTCGTCCTGTTCGACGACGACGGTGAGCTGCTGCCCGACGGGCGGTCGGTACCGGACCACCACACCTGGCAGGCCCCCGTACTCGCCTGATTCAGACGCGGACGACGTCCTCCGTCGTCCCCCGGTCGTCCGGCGCGCTCTCGGCGCGGGACGGCGTACGGCCCCCGTCGAGATCGGCCGCGACCTCGGCGGGGTCGGGTTCGGCGAACGCCTCCGGTGACGGGCAGGCGCAGACCAGGTGCCGGTCGCCGTACGCCTGGTCGATCCGCCGCACCGGGCTGAGGTAGGACCGGCCGACCAGCCCTGGCACGGGGTGCACCGCGACCGACCGCGGATAGGGCCGCTCCCACTCCCCCGCCACCATGGCCAGCGTGTGCGGCGCGTTGCGCAGCGGGTTGTCGCCGCGGTCGTACTCCCCCGTCGCGACCTTCTCGATCTCGGCGCGGATGGTCGCCATCGCCTCGACGAAGCGGTCGATCTCGCCCTTGTCCTCGCTCTCGGTCGGCTCGACCATCAGCGTCCCGGCCACCGGGAAGCTCATCGTCGGCGCGTGGAAACCGAAGTCGATCAGCCGCTTGGCGATGTCGTCGTTGGTGATGCCGGTCGCCTTGGTCAGCGGGCGGATGTCGAGGATGCACTCGTGCGCCACCAGCCCGGTGGCGCCGGTGTAGAGCACCGGGAAGTGCTCCCGCAGCCGCGCGGCCACGTAGTTGGCGGTGAGGATGGCGTGCTCGGTCGCCTGCTTGAGGCCGTCGGGACCCATCAGCCGCAGGTAGGCCCACGAGATCGGCAGGATGCCGGCCGACCCCCACGGTGCCCCCGACACGGCCGGCCCCTGGCCGCCGGTCTCGGCCAGGGGGTGACCCGGCAGGAACGGCACGAGGTGGTCAGCGACCCCGATCGGCCCGACGCCCGGACCGCCGCCGCCGTGCGGGATGCAGAAGGTCTTGTGGAGGTTGAGGTGGCTGACGTCGGAGCCGAAGCGCCCCGGCCGGGCCAGCCCGACCATCGCGTTGAGGTTCGCGCCGTCGACGTAGACCTGACCGCCGGCGTCGTGCACCGCCGCGCAGATCTCCTGCACCTCGGTCTCGAACACCCCGTGGGTCGAGGGGTAGGTCAGCATGATCGCGGCCAGCCGCTCGGCGTGCTGCTCGATCTTGGCCCGCAGGTCGCCCAGATCGACGTTGCCGGCGTCGTCGCAGGCCACCACGACCACCCGGAAGCCGGCCATGACGGCGCTGGCGGCGTTGGTCCCGTGCGCGGAGCTCGGGATCAGGCAGACGTCGCGCTGCTCGTCGCCGCGCGAGCGGTGGTAGCGGTGGATGGCCAGCAGCCCGGCGAACTCGCCCTGCGAGCCGGCGTTGGGCTGCACGCTCACGGCGGCGTAGCCGGTGATCTCGGCGAGGTCGGCGCACAGCTCGTCGATCAGCTGCCGGTAGCCGCGGGCCTGCTCGGCCGGGGCGAACGGGTGCAGGTGCGCGAACTCGGGCCAGGTGATCGCGGCCATCTCGACCGCCGAGTTCAGCTTCATGGTGCACGAGCCCAGCGGGATCATCGTGCGGTCCAGCGCGAGGTCCTTGTCCGACAGCGCGCGCAGGTAGCGCATCAGCTCGGTCTCGGAGCGGTGCACGGTGAAGACCGGGTGGGTGAGGAACGGCGTGGTGCGGCGCAGCTGCGCCGGCAGCGCGTCCGCGCCGCCGCCGGGCAGTTCGCCCGCTGCCACGCCGAAGGACTCGGCCACCGCGCGCAGGACCGCCGGCGTCGTCGTCTCGTCGCAGGCCACCTGGACGACGTCGTCGTCCACCTGCCAGAGGTTGATCCGCCGCGCCGCGGCGGCCGCGACCACCTCGGCGGCCCGGCCGGGTACGCGGACGGCGAGGGTGTCGAAGTACTCGGCGTGCACCAGCTCCAGGCCGCCGTCGGTCAGCCAGCCGGCCAGCGCCTGGGCGCTGCGGTGCACGCGGGCGGCGATCTCGGTCAGCCCCTCGGCGCCGTGGTAGACGGCGTAGGCGCCGGCCATGACCGCCAGCAGCACCTGGGCCGTGCAGATGTTGCTGGTCGCCTTCTCCCGGCGGATGTGCTGCTCGCGGGTCTGCAGCGCCAGCCGGTAGGCGACGTCGCCGTCGGCGTCCACCGAGACGCCGACCAGCCGGCCGGGCAGCTGGCGGGCCATGCTCTCCCGCACCGACAGGTAGCCGGCGTGCGGGCCGCCGTAGCCGAGCGGCACCCCGAAGCGCTGGGTGGTGCCGACGGCGACGTCGGCGCCCCACTCCCCGGGTGCCTCCAGCAGGGTCAGCGCCAGCAGGTCGGCGGCCACGACGACGGCGGCGCCGGCGTCGTGCGCGGCGGCGGCCAGCGCGCGGTGGTCGCGCACGGCACCGCTGGCACCCGGGTAGGACAGCAGCACACCGAACGCGCCGGCCTCGGGCAGGTCGGCCGGCCAGCCGCCGGACAGGTCGGCGACGTGCAGCCGGATGCCCAGCGGATCGGCGCGGGTCTCCAGGACGGCGAGGGTCTGCGGCAAGGTGTCGGCGTCGACGACGAAGACGGCGTCGGCCTTCGCGCGACCCGCCCGGCGGACCAAGGTCATCGCCTCGGCGGCGGCGGTGGCCTCGTCGAGCATCGAGGCCCCGGCGACCGGCAGGCCGGTGAGGTCGGCGACCATCGTCTGGAAGTTGAGCAGCGCCTCCAGGCGGCCCTGGCTGATCTCGGGCTGGTAGGGCGTGTAGGCGGTGTACCAGGCCGGGTTCTCGAGGATGTTGCGCTGGATGACCGCCGGCGTGAGGGTGCCGTGGTACCCCAACCCGATCATCGAGGTGTAGACCTCGTTGGCCGCGGCGCGTTCACGGAGCTGGGCGAGGACGGCGGCCTCGTCGGCGGCGGGCGGCAGCGCCAGCGGCGTGCGGTCGCGGACGTCCTCGGGCACGGTGGCGTCGACCAGCGCGTCGAGGGAGTCGAAGCCGACCACGGCGAGCATCTCCGCCGTCTCGTCCGGCCGCGAGCCGATGTGGCGGGCCGCGAAGGACCCGGACGGATCGAGCTCGGAAAGACTCGGCAGCGCGCGGTCGGTCACTGGCGGCACGATACCCGTGGCGGGAGGCGCTCAGCCGAGCGCCGGAGGGTGCGGCGGGGGTCCTCGATCAGACGGCGGCGCGGGCGCGGCGGCGGCGGGAGAGCTCGTCGTCGGCGGGGCTGACCGTGCCGCCGTCGATGCGCTCGGCGGGCAGCTCGGCCAGCTCGCCGGACAGCTCGCGCAGGGCCCCGGAGACCGCGATGCCGAACACGCCCTGGCCGCCGGCCAGCAGGTCGACGACCTCCTCGGCCGAGGTGCACTCGTAGACCGTGGCGCCGTCGGAGAACAGCGTGACGTTGGCGAGGTCCTTGATCCCGCGGTTGCGCAGGTGGTCGACGGCCTTGCGGATGTTCTGCAGGGAGACGCCGGTGTCCAGCAGCCGCTTGACGACCTTGAGCACGAGGATGTCGCGGAAGGAGTACAGCCGCTGCGTGCCCGAGCCGGTGGCGGTGCGCACCGACGGGGCGACCAGACCGGTGCGCGCCCAGTAGTCGAGCTGCCGGTAGGTGATCCCCGCGGCGGCGCACGCAGTGGGACCCCGGTACCCGACGTGATCGTTGTCCACCTCGTCGTAGGCCGGCGCGCCGACTGCGGCATCGCTGAAGAGCTGACCCTGGGAGCCGTTGCTCTGGTCGCTCACGTCCAGCGTCCTCCTCGTGTCCCGGCCCGCTGCAGCGGCGGTGGACCCGGCGCTACACCCACCAACCTCAGGTGTCACACCGGTGTTGTTCGCCGACCGTAAGCCGGGCCCTGGGGTGGGTCAACTGAGGACGGCGGCGTGTCGCCGATGCTCCCCCGGAGGGGTTGGCTGCCGTGACCCTATCGTCTCGACGACCTCGGAGTCGGGCCGCGGTAGCGGACGTGACCGAACCGGGACCGGGCCGCCGCTCAGCTGCTCCGTCCACTGGGCTGACTCCGCGCGCCAGTCCGCTCCTCGCTCGTTCCTCGCTGCGATGCTCTCGGCGCTGTCGTCAGCCGCCGGAACCGGAACCGGCGCCGAAGTCCTCCGGCGAGATCTGGTCGAGGAACTCGCGGAACTTCTCGACCTCGTCCTCCTGCTCGTCCGGGATCTCGATCCCGACCTCGTCGAGCAGCTCCTCGGCGCCGTAGATCGGGGCGCCGGTGCGGACGGCGAGGGCGACGGCGTCCGACGGGCGGGCGGAGACCACCCGCTCGTCGCCGAAGACGAGCTCGGCGATGTAGATGCCGTCGCGCATCTCGGTGATGTTGACCGCCTCCAGCGTCGCGCCGAGCGCCCGGACCACCTCGCGGAGCAGGTCGTGGGTCATCGGCCGGGCCGGGCGGACACCCTGCTGCTCGAAGGCGATCGCGGCGGCCTCGACGGCACCGATCCAGATCGGCAGGTAGCGCTCCCCCTGCGCCTCCTTGAGCAAAAGGATCGGCTGGTTGCCCGGCAGCTCGACACGGACGCCGACGACTCGAAGCTCCTGCACGGTACGGCTCCCTCAGCTGCGGCCCGGGGGTAGCGGGCGGTCTGTTCGGTCGGCCGGCCGGCGCGGGTTCCGGCCTGGCGACGGATTCACGGTACGCCCGACCTATGGGCGGAGGAGGTCCCGCAGGCGCGCCTCCAGCAGGGCCATGTGCAGCTGCGCGGACAGCGCCGCGAGCTCCCGCAGCTTCTCCGTCGCCCGGGCCCGCGACTCCTCCGAGCGGGCCCGCAGCAGCGGTGCGACCAGCTGCTCGATCAGCCCGGCCTCGCGGTCGGCGCCGTTGCTGTACCCGCGCAGGTGCCGCGGCTCGATGCCGTGCCGGGCCAGGCCCGCCGCCGCCCGCGCGACCGGCAGGTCGGCGGCCGGGTGGCGGCCCTTCGCGTCGGGCACGAGCAGCCCGAACTGCACGCAGTCGGCCAGCTGCTCGGGCTCGAGCCCCGCGGCGCGCGCGAACTGCTCGGCCGGCAGCGGCTCGCCGCCGTCGTCGTCCACCGCGTCCAGCCCCCCGGGTGGGGGGACGGCGACCGGGCCGGGGACGACGGCGGGCAGCGGCTCACCGCGGTCGAGCGCCTCCAGGTGCTCCTTGATGACCCGCAGCGGCAGGTACTGGTCGCGCTGGGCGGCCAGCACGTAGCGCAGGCGGGCGACGTCGGCGGACGAGAACTTCCGGTACCCCGACGGCGTGCGCTGCGGGTGGACCAGGTCCTCGGCCTCGAGGTAGCGGATCTTGCTGATCGTCACGTCGGGGAAGTCGTCGCGAAGAACAGCCAGCACCTCGCCGATCGAGAGGGAACCCCTGGACAGGTGAGGGATGCGCTGGTCGCCGGCGGCCCCGAACGCGCTCTCGCGCGGTTCGGGCACCGGTCAGCGGGCGGCGGGCTCGCCGGTGCGGGGACCGGTGAGGTAGACGAGCCGGAACTTGCCGATCTGCACCTCGTCGCCACCGGCCAGGGTGGCGACGTCGACCGGCTCACGGTTGACGTAGGTGCCGTTGAGGCTGCCCACGTCGTGCACGGAGAAGCCGCCGCCCTCGCGGTGGAACTCCACGTGCCGGCGGCTGACGGTCACGTCGTCGAGGAAGATGTCGCTGTCGGGGTGCCGGCCGGCGGTGGTGACGTCCTGGTCGAGAAGGAAGCGGCTGCCGGCGTTGGGGCCGCGCTTGACCACCAGCAGGGCCGAGCCCGGAGGCAGCGAGTCGACCGCACCGGCGTGCGCGTCGGCGGCGTCGGCGACGCTGACCTCGACCTGCTCGCCGGAGTCCTCACCGCCGACCTTGGGGATGACGCTGGTCGACTCCCCCACGCGCTCCTGCGAGAGCGCGGCACCGCACTGCGCGCAGAAGCGACTGCCCTCGGGGTTGTTGTGGCCGCAACGAGTGCAGTGCACGTGTGTCTCCTCCGGTGCTGTCGGCTCCGCCGCGGGCCAGAGCGCTGGCTGCGGGCGGCCGGCGGACGACGGACCGGTCAGCCCGTCGTGGTCGGTCGCCGTGGGGTCACGGCGGGCCGTGGGTCATGGAACCAGCCGGTCGGCCCGAGGGTCAACCGGACGTACAGGGTGAGGGTCGCTCCGCCCGACGGGTGTCGGGTGGCCGTCCCGGGGCCGTTCGATGTCGAGGGCCCGTGCGCTGATCATAGTGAGAGCGACGCCGAGGCAGCGGCGGGAGGGCTGTGCCTCAGGACGCGTCGACCAGCGCCTGGTAGGCGCCGGCGTCCAGGAGGGCCTCCGTCGGGTCCCCCTCCCCCTCGACGCGGATCTCCACCAGCCAGCCCTCGCCGTACGGATCGGCGTTGATCGTCTCCGGCGCATCGGCCAGCCGCTCGTTGACGGCGGCGACCACCCCGCTCACCGGCGAGTAGATGTCGGAGACCGATTTGGTGGACTCGACCTCGCCGACGGCGTTGCCGGGGGTCACCTGCTCACCGACCTCGGGCAGCTGGACGTACACGATGTCGCCGAGGGCGTCCTGCGCGTGGTCGGTGATCCCGACCCGCACGACCGTCGCCCCACCGTCCTCGCCCCGGACGAGGGCCCACTCGTGCTGGTCGGTGTAGCGGCGGTCGTCGGGCGTGGCCATGCGGCAGGGTCTCCTTGCGCTCGGAGGACGATTGCTCTCTGGGGGACGACGTCAGTCGTCGGACTGCGGCGAAGCGTATTGAGGCGTGTCGAGCGGCCGCAACGCGTCCACCACGATCTGCTGGGACTGGGTGATGTCCACCGATCCCCCGCGGCCGCCGACGCGCTGCACCACGCCGCCGGGGATGTTCATCGCGGTCTCGAGGTTCTGCGGCGAGCCGATGACCAGCACCTCGTACGGGGCGCTGATGTCCTGCCCGTCGATCTGCAGCGCGCCGGGGTCGCCGGTGACGGCGGAGGACACCCCGATCCGCACGCCGTCGATCTGCATGGTCTCCGCACCCGCGCCGCGCAGCTCCTGGATCGCGTCGAGGACGTCGGCCACCCGGACCTCGCCGCCGGGGTCGCGGATGAGCATGCGCAGCCCCGGGCCCTGGGCGGCGAGGGTGCCGTTGAGGATGCCGATCGCCTCGGCGCGCTGCCGGGCCTCCTGCAGCGCCGCGGCCGACTGGCTGTCGGAGTTGCTGAGCTGCTCGAGCGCGCTGCGCTGGTCGGCGATCTGCAGCCGCAGCCGCTCCTCCTGCGCGTTGAGCGTGTCGAGGATGCGCACGAGGTCCTCCTCGCGCGCGCCGGCGAGCTTGGAGTCCTGGTCGTTGCTGCGCACCTGGACGGCGAAGGCGAAGCCCAATAGCAGGGTCAGCACGCCGATCAGCGCCGCGGCCAGCGGGTCGCGGCGGCGCTTCCGCTTCGCCGGCGGCGCGGACTCGGGTTCGGGTTCGGCCTTCGGCTCGGTCTCGGCGGTCTCGTCCGACGTCGGGACGTCGGTCGTCTCGTCGGTCGTCGAGTCGTCCGTCGTCTCGCGGGCCTCGGCGGCGGTGTCCTCGTCGGTCGCAGCCGGCGTCGGCCGCTCCTGCTCGCTCATGCCCGGAACACGTGCCTTCGGATGGCCGCGGCGTTGCCGAAGATGCGGATGCCGAGGACGACGACCACCGCGGTGGACAGCTGCGCGCCGACGCCGAGCTGGTCGCCGAGGAAGACGATCAGCGCCGCGACGACGACGTTGGAGACGAAGGAGATGACGAAGACCTTCGCGTCGAAGATGCCGTCGAGCCGGGCGCGGAACCCGCCGAAGACCGCGTCGAGCGCGGCGACCACCGCGATCGGCAGGTAGGGCTGCAGCCACAGCGGCACGGTCGGGTCGAACACGAGGCCGAGGACGACGCCGACGGCGAGGCCGAGGATGGGGATCACGGCTCAGTCTCCGGGGGTCGGGTCGGAGGTCGGGCCGCCGCGGGGGACGACGGTGGCCGACCGGAGCTCGGGCAGGCTGGCGGCGGGCAGGGACAGGTCCTTCTCCTTGGCGAAGTCGAAGCGCATCCCGTAGGACTCGTAGAACCCGGCCAGCGCGGTCACCTGCGGGTCGTGGATGAAGTTGCGGCTGAGCGCGTCGGGGTTGCCGATGACCCGGACCTCGTACGGGTTGGTGACCGGGTTGAAGTCGACCAGGACGGCCTCGCCGGCGAAGCGGATGGCGCTGGTCGGCCCGAGCCGCTGGCCGTCGATGCTGATCGCCTCGGCGCCCGCGGCCCACAGCGCGTTGACCACGATCTGCAGGTCGCTGTCGCGGACCATGCTCACCGGGTCGGGAGCGGTGGTGCCGCCGACCGGGTCGGAGTCGGCGTCGGGCTCGGCGTCGGCCAGCGTCACCAGCAGCCCGGGGCCGCGCACCGGCAGCGCCGCGGCACCCTGCTGGGCGGCGGCCAGCGCGTCGAGGGCCTGCTGGCCGACGGCGGTGGACTTCAGCGCGTCGTCCCGGGTGCTGTTGACCTGCCGACGCAGCCGGTTGAGCTGGGTGGTCAGGTCGTCGGCGGTGGCGGTCTCGTCGTCGATGTCGCCGAGCAGCGCCTGGCGCACCTGCGCGCGGCCGTGCTCACCGGCCGCGGCCTGGTCGTAGGTGACGGCGACCAGCAGCCCCGCGATCGCCAGCACGAGCGCCACGACCAGCCGACCGCGGCGCCGGCCGCGCCGGGCCACCTCGGGCGGCTCCTCCCCCGCCCGCGCCGCCTTGCGGGCCGCGGCCTGCGCGTAGGCGGGGTCGAGGGTCTCGGCCAGCACCTGGTCGAGCAGCGAGGCGCCCATCGACCGCAGCCCCCCGCCGCGCGGCAGCGTGCCGGTCATGCAGCCGCCTCGGCGCGCGCGGCGCGCACCAGCCCGGCGACCTGCACCAGGTACAGCACGCCGGCGAGCACGTAGAACGCCGTCCCCCAGATGGTGAACGCCCAGGCGAACGGCGCGGCGACGGTGGCCACCGGCCCGTCGCCCTGGGCGAGCAGGAGGATCGGGAAGGCGTAGAGCAGGAGGAACGTGGCGGCCTTGCCCAGGTAGTGCACCTGCAGCGGCGGGTAGCCGTAGCGGCGCAGCACGAGCAGGGCGAGGCCGAGCACGACCTCGCGGCCGACCAGCAGCAGCACCAGCCACAGCGGCACGATCTCGCGCAGCGCGAGGGCGATCAGCGTGGCCACGATGTAGAGCCGGTCCGCGGCGGGGTCGAGCAGCGCGCCGAGCCGGCTGCCCTGGTCGAGCAGCCGGGCCAGCTTGCCGTCGGCCCAGTCGCTCACCCCGGACAGGGCCAGGACGACGATCGCCCAGCCGTCGGCCTCCGGGCCGAGCAGCAGCCACAGGAACAGCGGGACGCCGAGCAGCCGCAGCACCGACAGCGCGTTCGGGATGGTCCAGACGCGGTCGGCCAGCTCGTCGCGGCCCGGGGCCGACGACGGGATCTGCGCAGCCGCCGACGGCTCCTTCGACGTCGTCACTGCTCCTCCACCCCGGCCGGCCCGCTGCCTTCCGGCACGAGGTTACTGGCCGCCGCCGGGCGCCCCGGCGGCGGCGCGCGGCCGGGCTACGCGGGCACGGCCGTGATCACCGAGGGCGGTGCCGGCTCGTAACCCAGCGGCCGGCGGGTGAACCCGCCCGTGCCGTGGGTCACCGAACGCAGCGCGCTCGCGTAGGTGAGCAGCTCGACCTCCGGCACCTCGGCCCGCACGTGCGTCAGGTCGCGCTCGGGATCGGCGTCGCTGCCGGTCACCCGGGCCCGCCGCGAGGACAGGTCGCTCATGACCGCGCCGACGTACTCGGCGGGCACGACGACCTCCACCTCGCACCACGGCTCGAGCACCCGGGTGCCCGCGGCGCTGGCGGCCTCGCGCACGGCGAGGGCGCCCGCGGCCTGGAACGCGGCGTCGGAGGAGTCGACCGAGTGGGCCTTGCCGTCGACCAGGGTGAAGTGGACGTCGACGATCGGCCGGTCGCCGTTGACCCCCTTCTCCACCTGGGCGCGGATGCCCTTCTCCACGCTGCCGTGGTACTGGCTGGGCACGGTGCCGCCGACGATCTTCTGCTCGAAGACGACGCCGGTCCCGGGTTCCCCGGGCGCGGCCTCGACCACGACGATCGCGTACTGGCCGTGGCCGCCGGACTGCTTGACCAGCCGCCCGGTTACCCGTGCCGGGGCGGCGAGGGTCTCCACCATGGGCACGCGCACGGGCACGGTGTTCACCGCGACGCCGTGCCGGGTGCGCAGCCGGTCGAGCAGCACCTCGGCGTGCGCCTCCCCCACGCACCACAGCAGCAGCTGGTTGGTGTCGGGGCGGCGCTCCAGGCGCACGGTCGGGTCCTCGGCCACCAGCCGGGCGAGCGCGGTGGCCAGCCGGTCCTCGTCGGCCCGGGAGGCGGCCTCGAGCGCCACCGGCACCTGCGGGGTGGGCAGGTCCCACGGCTTCATCAGCCGCGGGTCCTCCGGGGAGGACAGGGTGTCGCCGGTCTCGGCGGAGCTGAGCCGGGCGACCGCGCAGATGTCCCCGGCGGGGCAGGCGGGCACCGGACGCAGGGTCGCCCCGAGCGGCGAGGACAGCGCGCCGATCCGCTCGTCGACGTCGTGGTCGGGGTGGCCGCGGTCGCTCATCCCGTGCCCGGAGACGTGCACGGGCAGGTCGGGGCGCAGCGTCCCGGAGAAGACGCGGACCAGGGAGACGCGGCCGACGTAGGGGTCGGTCGTCGTCTTCACGACCTCGGCGACCAGCGGGCCGTCGGGGTCGCAGGACAGCGACGGCGCCTTGCCGCCGTCCGGCGTCGTCACCGGCGGGCAGCCGTGCTCCATCGGGCACGGGAAGGCGGAGACGAGCAGGTCGAGCAGCTCCGGGATGCCGACGCCGGTGAGCGGGGCCACGGCGAGGATCGGGTGGAAGTGCCCACGGGCGACCGCCGTCTCGAGGTCGGCGATCAGGTCGGCGACGACGAGCTCCTCGCCGCCGAGGTAGCGGTCCATGAGGGTCTCGTCCTCGGACTCGCCGATGATCCCCTCGATCAGCTCGCCGCGGAGCCGGTCGGCGTCGGCCAGCTCGACGTGCGGCTCGAGCAGCGACACCAGGCCGGTGGGGGCGCCGTCGGAGCCGCGCTGCACGAGGTGCAGCGGGAAGACGCCCTCCCCCAGCATCAGCTGGCACATCCGCACGGCCTCGTCGACGTCGGCCCGCGGCCGGTCGAGCTGGCTGATCACGACCGCCCGCGGCAGGCCGACGGCGGCGCACTCCTCCCACAGCTGGACGGTGGCCGCGTCGACGCCGTTGACCGCGGAGACGACGAACAGCGCCGCGTCGGCCGCGCGCAGCCCGGCCCGCAGCTCACCGACGAAGTCCGGCGAGCCGGGGGTGTCGAGCAGGGTGATCCGGTGGTCGTCGTGCTCGATGGTGGCCACGCCGAGGGAGACCGAGCGCTGCTGCCGGACCTCGACCTCCTCGTTGTCGAGGGACGTCGTGCCGTCCTCGATGCGGCCGGCGCGCGGCAGCGCGCCCGTGGCCACCAGCAGCGCCTCGGCCAGCGTCGTCTTGCCCGACCCCGCGTGGCCGACGAGGGCCACGTTGCGCACCTTCGCTGCGGGACGCGGCGCGGGCGCCGTCCCGGTCTCCTTCGCCATGGTCCGGGCCGCTCAGCCGTGCACCGCGTCGCGGACGACGTGGCAGGTACCGCTCGGGAAGAACAGCCCCTCGTGCCCGTCGGGCGACCACTTCACCAGGTACGGGGGCCCGCCCGAATCGCCCCGCACCTCGAGCACCTCTCCGGTGCGCTCCGGTTCTCCCTGGTGGGTGGAATGGACGACGATGTGGTCTCCGACCCTGGCTTCCACGGTGGCCTCCGGGCGCTCGCGCGGATTGTGTTGGGGATCACAGCCTCTCCCCCACGGCGAGCCGGATCAACCCCTGCGCGGCCGCCGCAGGCCCCACTAGATGCGGAAGAACAGGTTGAGGTAGCGGTCGGCCACGGTCCGGTCGCCGCGGATGGTGCCGGCGTTGCTGCGGCCGAAGGCGGTCAGCACGAAGCTGCCCGGGTCGAACTCCAGGACGGCGGAGACGTCGGTCAGGTCGCCGGCCGCGTAGTCCATGCCGTCCGCGCCGATCGTGACCCGGGTGTCGCCGGCGTTGGGGCCGCTGCAGACCCGGATGCCGAGCGTGCACGGCTCGTGCTCGCCGGCGGTGACGGTGTACTTCCACAGCACGAACATGAACGGGACCAGCAGGTCGGCGGCCTCGCCGGACAGCCCGTGCGCCCGGCCGCTGCCCTGGCGGATGTCCCAGGAGTGCACGCCGTAGTCCATGAGCTGGAAGGCCGGGTAGAAGAAGGCCGGCAGCGGACCCATGTAGAAGTGCGGGACCAGGAGGTTGGACCACTCGTCCTCGGTGAGCGCCTCGAAGATCTCCATCATCTTGGCCAGGTCGCCGCGCAGCCGGTCGATCATGGCGCCGCGGCTCTCGGTGCGGAACGCCTGGGCCTGGTCGTCGACGCGGGTGTGCATGTCCGGGAGCCCGTAGGCGTCCGGGACGGCGATCCCGCCGCGGGCGGCGTCGAAGGCGACGAAGTAGGCCTCGGTGGTGTCGACGAGGTGGCCGACGATGTCGCGCACCTGCCAGTGCCCGGCGCCGGTCCCCCGCTCCCACGCCTCATCGCTGTCGGCCATCTCCAGGAACTGCGCGGCCTCCTGGCGCACCACCCGCAGGATGGTGTCCTTGGCCTCGTAGGACATCGCGTTCCAGGTGCTCATCCTCGGCTCCTCCCAGACGGGCAGCTCCCACAGGCAGCGCGCCCACGATCCACCCACGGCGGGCTCCTGCGGAAGGTTCACCACAGGGACCCTCGACTCCGCTAACCTCCGGCCACGCGCTGTCGTCACGGGGATGCGGTGCGTTACGAGAAGGAGCCCACGTGCGCCGACGCACCGTCCTCGGAACTGCCGCCCTCGCCCTCGGTCTGGCCACGGTCCTCGCCGGCCCCGCCCAGGCCGCGGGACCCGCCGTCATCCACGTCCCGAGCGATTTCCACCACTCCCTGTCCGACACCCGAGCGACCGGCCACTACGAGGTGGCCGGCAGCGGACTGCGGGTCTGGACGGAGGGCAGCACGTCGACCGACAAGGTCGCGGAGTACGTCGACACGAACACCCCCTTGGCGGATGTCGGCGAGCCGAAGCTCAACCTGACCAACACCTCCGGCAGCATCCCGCCGGGGTTCCAGCTGGTCGTCGACTTCGACGGCAACGGGTCCGCGGACGGCATCCTGGTCGGCGAGCCGACCTTCTACGGCAACGACTGGTGGGCCTCGAACGGCTCGGCACCGTTCGTGAAGGCCGGTGCGCCGAGCCACACCGGCGGCTCCGGCAGCGAGAACCACGGCACGCTCGACGCATGGCGGGCGAACTTCCCGGACGCGAACGTCCTCGCGTTCGGCTTCTCGCTCGGCTCCGGCGTCCAGGGCGACTGGACCATCGACTCGATCGACTTCGCGGGCACCCCCTACACCTTCGCCGACGACGTCGTCCTGAGCGGCAAGGACCAGTGCAAGAACGGCGGCTGGGCGACGGCCTACCCGACCTTCAAGAACCAGGGCGACTGCGTCAGCTCGTTCGCGAGCAAGGGCAAGAACAAGAACTGATCCGCCCGCCGGACCGGCCTCCCGGGGCTGGTCCGGCGGCACCGGGCTGCGCGAGGATCGGCTGCCGGTCGGCGACCCGGGGGGCGGTGGTGGATGTCCGGTACCGCGCTGCTGGGACGCCGCCGCGAGTGCGAGGGGCTGAGCAGCCTGGTGGCCGCGGCGAAGGCCGGCCGCAGCCAGGTGCTGGTGCTGCGCGGCGAGGCCGGGATCGGCAAGACCGCCCTGCTGGAGTTCCTCCTCGACCGGGCGGCCGGCTGCCGCGTCGCCCGCGCCGCCGGGGTCGAGTCGGAGATGGAGCTGGCCTTCGCCGGGCTGCACCAGCTCTGCGCGCCGTACCTGGACCGGCTCGAGAAGCTGCCCGGCCCGCAGCGCGACGCGCTGGCCACCGCGTTCGGCCTGCGTCCGGGCAGGGCGCCGGACCGCTTCCTCCTGGGTCTGGCGGTGCTCGGCCTGCTCTGCGAGGTCGCCGAGGAGCGGCCGCTGTTCTGCGTCGTGGACGACGTCCAGTGGCTCGACCGGGCCTCGGTCCAGACGCTGGAGTTCGTCGCCCGACGGCTGGCCGCCGAGCCCATGGCCATGGTGTTCGCGGTCCGGGACGGGGAGGACGAGCCCGCACTCCCCGGGCTGCCGGAGCTCGTGGTGGGCGGACTGCGCAGCGCCGACGCGGCGGCTCTGCTGGCCGCGACGCACCCGGGCCCGCTCGACCCCCGGGTGCGGGACCGGATCGTGGCCGAGAGCCACGGCAACCCCCTCGCGCTGCTGGAGCTCCCGCGCGGGCTGTCGGCTGCGGAGCTCGTCTTCGGCGGCGACGCCTCCCCCGCCACCACTCCCCTGGTGCACCGCATCGAGCAGGGCTTCCTGCGCCGGCTGGCGCCGCTGCCGCGGCCGTCCCGGCGGCTGCTGCTGACCGCCGCCGCCGAGCCGGTCGGCGACGTCCCCCTCGTGTGGCGGGCCGTCGAACGGCTCGGCCTCGGGTCCGAGGCGGCGCAGGCGGCCGCGGCCGCGGAGGCCGCGGACCTGATCGTGCTGGGCGACCGGGTCCGCTTCCGCCATCCCCTGGTCCGCTCGGCGGTCTACCGCTCGGCCACCCCCGCCGAGCGCCGCGAGGTGCACCACGTGCTCGCCGACGCCACCGACCCGGACGTGGACCCCGACCGGCGGGCCTGGCACCGCGCCAGGGCCGCCGTCGGACCCGACGAGACGGTCGCCGGCGACCTCGAGCGCTCGGCCGACCGGGCGCTGTCCCACGGCGGCCTGGCCGCGGCGGCCGCGTTCCTCGAGCAGGCGACGGCGCTGACCCCCGACCCGGCGCGCCGGGTGGGCCGCGCGCTCGACGCCGCGCAGGCCAAGGTGCACGCGGGCGCGTTCGACGACGCCGCGGACCTGCTGACCACGGCCGAGGAGGGACCGCTGGCCGAGGCCGGGCGGGCCCGGGTCGACCTGCTGCGCGCCGAGATCTCCTTCGCCAGCCACCGGGGCAACGAGGCGCTGCCACTGCTGCTCGCGGCGGCCGCCCGGCTCGAGCCGCTCGACCCGCGGCTGGCCCGCGACACCTACCTCGACGCGCTGTCGGCCGCGCTGTTCGCCGGGCGGCTGGCCGACGGCGCCGGAGCGGCCCAGGTGGCCCGGGCCGTGCGGCGGACGGCGTCCCCACCCGCGCCGCGCAAGGGCGACGTCCTGCTCGACGGGCTCGCCGTCCTCTTCACCGACGGGTACACACCCGCCCTCGAGCTGTCCCGCCGCGCGGTGCGGGCGTTCGCCGCCGACGAGCTGACCCTCGACGAGGCGCTGCGGTCGGCCTGGCTGGCCGCGGCCACGGCGGCCTCCCTCTGGGACGACGACGGGTGGGACGTCCTCACCCGCCGGCACCTCGACCTGGCCTCCGACGCCGGAGCCCTGTCCGCCCTCCCGCTGGCGCTGACCACCCGGGTCGTCGTCCACCTGTTCACCGGCGACCTGGCCGCGGCGGCCTCGCTGGTCGACCGGCTCCGGTCGGTCGAGGACGTGACCCGGAGCGGGCTGGCGCCCTACGGCGAGGCCGGGCTGCTCGCGCTGCGCGGGGACGCCGAGCGGGCCGAGCCGCTGATCGGGACCGCCCTCGCCGACGTCCGCACCCGCGGCGAGGGCGTCGGGATCAACATGCTCCAGTGGGCCCGGGCGCTGCTGTGCAACGGCCTCGGCCGCTACCGGGAGGCACTGGCCGCGGCGCGGGACGCGGCCGCCGACCCGCTCGAGCTCGGCCCGCCGAAGTGGGCGCTGGCCGAGCTCGTGGAGGCCGCCGCGCGCAGCGGCGATCCGCGGGCGGCGGCCGAGGGGCAGGAGCAGCTCACCGCGCTGGCCCGCGCCAGCGGGACGGACTGGGCGCTCGGCGTCGAGGCGAGCCGGCGCGCGCTGCTGCACGAGGGGCGCGCCGCCGAGGCCCTGCACCGGGAGGCGGTCGACCGGCTGGATCGCACACGGATGCGTGTCGAGCTCGCCCGCGCCCGGCTGCTCCACGGCGAGTGGCTGCGCCGGGAGGGCCGCCGGGTCGATGCCCGCGCGCAGCTGCGCGGCGCGCACGAGGCCTTCGTCGCGATGGGCGCCGAGGCGTTCGCCGAGCGCGCCCGGCGGGAGCTGCTCGCGACCGGCGAGACCGTGCGCAAGCGGACCGTCGAGACCTCCGGCCAACTCACCGCGCAGGAGGCGCACATCGCCCGGCTGGCCGCCGAGGGGCTCACCAACCCGGAGATCGGCGCCACGCTGTTCATCAGCCCGCGGACGGTGGAGTGGCACCTGCGCAAGACGTTCACGAAGCTCGGCATCACCACCCGGCGGGAGCTGCGGCGGGTCCTGCCGGCCGCCGTCCGTCCGTCGTAGCCGTCCGTCCGTCCCAGCCGTGGAACAGCGACCGGTCCCCGGCCGCCCACGCCTCCCGCAGCGCCGGCGTGCTCAGGTCCCAGTCGGGGCGGATCTCGGCCGACGCGGCGCGCAGGTCACGCCACAGCTCGTCCAGCGACGGCCGGCCCCAGAACCAGTAGCCGTCGTAGACGCTGTGGATGCCGAGTCCTGGGGTGAGCACGAGGGTGTGCGGGATCATCGGGTCGTGCTCGGGGTCGGTGTACTCCTGGATGTCGAGGTCCCTCTGGACGGTCCGGCCCGGGTCCGACAGGAACGTCCAGGTCGCCCCGACCGAGGCGCGGAACTCCTGCAGCGTGTGGTGGTCGTCGGTGGAGATGGTGACCAGCCGGGTGTAGGCCACGGCGAACTTCGGCTGCGCCGCGGCCAGGTCCAGGTGCTGCTGGTGCTCCTTGGGGCAGTAGTGCCCGCGGGCGAGCGTGAGCACCAGCGGGTCGCCGCCCTGCAGCTCGCTGAGCGTGCGGACCACCCCGGTGTGGTCGGGCAGCGCGTAGTCGGGGAAGACGCCGCCGGGGACGATGTCGGAACGCACGGCCTCACGACCTCTCCTGCGCCAGACTCTGCGGTGGGCATTCGAACCACGACGACCGGGGAAGCGCGATGGACGTCCCGAGGTTGACCGAGCTCCTGCGCGAGGCCGAGGAGCACCACAGCCGGTACGAGCCGGCCGCTCCCCCGCACCACTGGTGGGACTTCTACGCCGCGTACGTCGTGGCTCGCGACCGGGGCCGGACGGCGGACCAGGCCGACGCCGACGCCGTCCGGCACGTCCAGGGCGCCGGCTCGCCGATCCCGCCTCCTCGCCCCGGGCAGCGTGACGGCGGACCGCCCGTGCTCCTCGCCGTCGTCGGCAGCCGCGCCGAGGCCGACCTGATGGTGGGGCTGCTGGTCAGCCAGGGGCTGAAGGCGGCCGCGGTCAGCGACGACGCCGGCGGCCAGGAGCCGCGGCTGCAGCTGCAGGGCGGCGCCCGCGTGCTGGTCGCCGCCGCCGACGAGGCCGCGGCCCGCCGCCTGCTCGCCGACACCGCGGTGCCCACCGACGGCTAGGGCCTGCGCAGGGGCCGGAACGCCGCGCGCAGCTCGGTCGCGAACAGCTCCGGCTCCTCCCAGGCGGCGAAGTGCCCGCCCCGGTCGACCGCGTTGTAGTAGGCCAGCGTCGGGTACGCGGCCGCGGCCCAGCTGCGCGGCGTCTTCCAGATCTCGCCGGGGAACGCGGTGAACGCGACCGGGATCGTCGGGTCCGGCAGCGGCGCGCTGCCGGCGGCCGGGGCGTCGGCCCCGTACGCCTCCCAGTAGGAGCGGGCGGCCGAGGCGCCGGTGCCGGTCAGCCAGTACGCGGTGACGTTGTCGAGCACGTGGTCGCGGGTGAGGTTGCCCGACGGCTGCCCGTCGACGAACGCCCGGGCGATCTTGTAGTAGGCGTCGGTGTCGTGGTCGATCATCCAGGCGGCCAGGGCCGCGGGTGAGTCGAGCAGGGCGTAGCCGATGGTCTGCGGCCGCGTGGACTGCTCCACGAAGTAGCCGTTCCCGGTGGTCGAGAAGATCCTGATGGCGGCGAGGGCGGCCTTCTCCTCGTCGGTGCCCGCGGGCAGCGCGGCGGGGTCGTTGAGCGCCGGCACCAGCAGGTTGGTGTGGATCCCGATCAGACCGTCCGGCCCCTGGCGCCCCATCGTGTCGGTGACGCCGGCGCCGACGTCCCCGCCCTGCGCGACGTAGCGGTCGTAGCCGAGGCGGCGCATGAGCTCCGCCCACGCCCGGGCGGTCCGGGCGAGGTCCCAGCCGAGGTCGGCCGGCTCGGCGGAGAAGCCGTAGCCGGGCAGCGACGGCAGCACCAGGTGGAAGGCGTCCTCGGCGCTGCCGCCGTGCGCGGTCGGGTCGGTGAGTGGGCCGACGGAGTCGATCATCTCCATGATCGAGCCGGGCCAGCCGTGCGTCATCACCAGCGGCAGCGCGTTCTCGTGGGGCGAGCGGACGTGCACGAAGTGGACGTCGACGCCGTCGATCCCGGTGACGTACTGCGGCAACGCGTTGAGCCGGGTCTCCACCCGGCGCAGGTCGTAGTCACCTCCCCAGTAGCGGAGGAGCTCGCCGAGCGCGGCCAGCTGCACGCCCTGCGACCGGTCGGCGACGAGTTCCCGGGTCGGCAGCCGGGTGGCGGCGATCCGGTGCCGCAGCTCGGTGTAGGCCTCGTCGGGGATGCGCACCTCGAACGGGCGGATCGCCGCCGGGTCGCCGTCCGTACCGGTGCGCGGGGTCGGGACGGCGGTGCCGGTCGCGGTGGGCTGGGTGGGGACGGACATGGACGTGCCTCCAGGGAAAGGTCAGCCGAACGTGAAGACGTGCGCCCGGGCGCCGGGCGCGGCGAAGGTGATCTGCACGGTGCGCTCGCCGGCCCCGTCTGCCTGGCGCACCAGCTGGTAGAGCCGGCCCTCCCGGAGGACGCCGTCCCCCTGCTCGTCGACGTCCTCACCGTGGGACGGGCCGGGAGCCGCACCGTCGAGGCGCACCTGGAACGGGATCGGGTCGGCGCCGGCCGAGGAGAGCACGAGGTGCGCGTCGCGCGCGGAGAACCGGAAGGCGACGCTGCCGCCGGGCTCGTCGAGCGCGGCGTCCTCCGCCTCGATCGTCCAGCGCCCGGACAGCGCCCAGTGGTTGAGCCCCAGGCGGCCGGGCAGCTCGTAGGCCTGCGACCGCCCCTCGGCGGGCCGACCGGGCGAGGCGAAGCGCTCCCCGCGCTGGTAGCCGAGGTAGGTCTCCGGGGTGCGCAGGCCGTCCCAGTCGGCCTCGGCCTCCACGCCCTCCCCCGTCACCGCCACCGGCTCGCGCTCGATGCCCAGCAGCCGCTGGAGCTCCCGCTCGGACTCGGCGTACCGGCCCTCGCCGAAGTGCTGGTCGCGGATGATCCCCTCCCGGTCGACGAAGTACTCCGCCGGCCAGTAGTGGTTGTCGAAGGCGCTCCAGACGCCGTAGTCGTTGTCGACGACGACCGGGTAGTCGATGTCCATCTGCTGCACGGCCAGCCGCACCAGGTCCAGGTCGTGCTCGAAGCCGAACTCGGGGGTGTGGACGCCGATCACCACGAGCCCGTCGTCGCGGTAGGCCCGCCACCACGCGCGGATGTAGGGCTCCGTGCGCAGCCAGTTGATGCAGGTCAGCGTCCAGAAGTCGACGAGGACGACGCGCCCGCGCAGCCCGGCGGGATCGAGCGGCTCGGAGTTCAGCCACGCGGTCCCCGCGCCGAACGAGGGCATGTGCACGCGTCCGAAGAGGGCGGTCATGGAGGGTCTCCTTCCGGGAGGGCACGAAGGTTCGTCCTGCCCCGCCGCGGGTCGCGCCCGTCGAAGTCCCTGGTCCGCTCACCCCGTGGGGACGGCGGCGCCCTCGGGGGGCAACCCCGGGGCTCGGGCGCCGCCGGGGGTCTCGCCGCGGGCGACCGCGGCCGGGGCGGTCTCGCGGGCGACGCCGGCGGCGGCGTAGGCCTCGTCCTCGTCGAGCGTCTCGCGCTCCAGGAGGGCGTGGGCCAGCCGGTCGAGCCGGTCGCGGTTGCTCTGCAGGGTCGCGACCGCCGTGCCGTAGCAGTCGTCGATCAGCCGCCGGACCTCCTCGTCGACCAGCTGCTTGGTGGCCGGTGCGACGCCGTCGCCGCCGAAGGGCTGTTCCTGCCCCGACGGGGGCAGCACGGAGACCGGGCCGATGGTCGCCGACATCCCCCAGCGCCCGACCATCTGGCGCGCGATCGCGGTGGCCTGCTCGAGGTCGCTCTCGGCGCCGGTGGTGACCTCGCCGTAGACGACCTCCTCGGCGGCCCGGCCGCCGAGGGCGCCGGTGATGCGGCCGCGCAGGTACGTCGTCGAGTAGCCGTAGCGGTCCATCTGGGGGGTCTGCACGGTGAGGCCCAGCGCCTGGCCGCGCGGGATGATCGTCACCCGGCGCACCGGGTCGGCGCCCGGGGTGAGCATGCCGAGCAGCGCGTGACCCGACTCGTGGTAGGCGGTGCTCAGCTTCTCCTCCGGCGAGAGCACGATGCCGCGCACGGTGCCCAGCACGACCTTCTCCAGCGCCAGGCCGAAGTCCTCGCCGGTGACCTGCTCGCGGTGGTGCGCCGCGGCCGACAGCGCCGCCTCGTTGACCAGGTTCGCGAGGTCGGCGCCCACCATGCCGGGCGTCGCGGCGGCCACCCCGGCCAGGTCCACGTCGGCGGCGAGCGGGACCGTGCGGGTGTGCACGCGCAGGATCTGCAGCCGGCCGGCCTGATCGGGCGGGCTGACGGCCACCCGGCGGTCGAAGCGGCCGGGTCGCAGCAGCGCGGGGTCGAGGATCTCCGGACGGTTGGTCGCGGCCAGGACGACGACCCCCTCGTTGCCCTGGAAGCCGTCCATCTCGGTGAGGATCTGGTTGAGCGTCTGCTCCCGCTCGTCCACTCCCCCGGCCGAGAACGCGCCGCCGCGGGCGCGGCCGATGGCGTCGAGCTCGTCGATGAAGATGATCGCCGGCGCGACCTTCTTGGCCTGGTCGAACAGATCGCGCACGCGGCTGGCGCCGACGCCGACGATCGCCTCGATGAACTCCGAGGCCGAGATCGAGAAGAACGGCACCCCGGCCTCCCCCGCCACGGCGCGGGCGAGCAGGGTCTTGCCCGTGCCGGGCGGCCCGGACAGCAGCACGCCGTGCGGGATCCGGGCGCCCAGCTTGCCGTAGCGCTGCGGGTCGCGGAGGAAGTCGACGATCTCGCGGACCTCGTGCTGGACCTCGTCGATGCCGGCGACGTCGGCGAACGTCGTCCGCGTCCCGGCGTCGGGCTGGTAGAGGGCCGCCTTGGACTTGCCGAACCCGCCGAGCCCGCCCAGGCCCGACGCGCTGCGCCGCAGGAAGAACACCAGCAGCCCGACCAGCAGCAGGGTCGGGCCGAAGCCGACGAGCAGCTGCTGCCACAGCGGCGGCGGGGCGTCGGGGTTGGTCGCGTTGACGGTGACGCCCTTGCTGTCCAGCGTGGCCAGCAGGTCGTCGCGGGCGAACGACGGGCGCTGGGTGGTGAACAGCTCGACGCCGGTCGTCGTCTGCCCGTTCGCCTTGTAGGTGACCGCCTTGTCGAACTCGCCCTGGATGGTGTCCGCCGTCGTGGTGACGGTCTGCACGTTGCCGGCGTCGAGCTGGTCGCTGAAGAACGTGTAGGAGACGGTGGTCCGGTCCGGCGGCCGGAAGAAGACCGACATCAGGACCCAGTTGAGGACGAGGAACCCGATCACGAAGGTCCAGAACATGCCCCGGCGCGGGCGCTGGGCGGGCGTACCCGACGAGGGCTCCGGCGGCATGCCCTCCACCCGCCACGGCGCGGGACGGCGGGGCTCGTCCCCGGTCCGCCCCCGCAGCCGGTCCCAGAGGCTGGGCGCGCGAGGGGGCGAGGGTTCGGGATCGGGTTGCACGCGGGCACCGCCTCTCTCCCGGCCGCACTCGCCGGTACCTCCAGCCTCCCGCCGCGGTCAAGCCTTCGACCCCGGGCAACCCCCTGGTTCCTCAGGCGGGGATGCGGCCGAGCAGCTCCTGCGACAGCCGCTCCCACGGCGTCCAGCCGAGCCGGCGGTGCAGGTCCCGCGCCGCCTGCGCCTCGGCGCGCGCAGCGGGGAGGTCCCCGGCGGCGAGTGCGAGCGTGGCGAGCGCGTGGTGCACCGAGCCGAGGAAACCGGCCGCCATGGCGCCGTCGGCGATCCGGTCGGCGAACGGCTCGAGCCGCCGCCGCAGCTCAGCCACCGCGTCGGCATCGGCCAGCTCCGCCCACAGCAGCGCGCGCACCGCGGCGCCGGTGACCCACAGGTAGTCCCAGGGCAGGTCGGGCTGCTCACGCCACGCGCCGAGCACCGCCCGGGCCTCGGCGGTCCGCCCGGCGCGCACCAGCAGCAGCGCGCGCAGGTCGGCGAAGGCCGGGTGCACCCGCTCGGCCGTCGACACCAGTTCCCCGTCCTCGGGCAGCCGGCCCTGGGCCAGCAGCGCGGTCGCCCGCACCGAGGCACCGATCCCGGCCCCTGCCATGAGCAGGGTCGACTGCACGAGCTCGGCCGCCTCCAGCGCCTCCTCCGAGGCGGCCCACTCCCCCCGCGCCTGGAACAGCACGGCCCGGCCCAGGTGGATGATCATCAGCGCCGGTGCGAGGCGGTGCCGTTCGGCCAGGACGAGGGCCCGCTGCAGGTCGGCCAGCGCGTCGTCGGGCCGGCCGAAGGCGCTGTGGTTGAGCGCCCGCTTGGCCAGTGCGACGGCCAGGGAGCGCTCGTCGCCGCGGCGCGCGCAGAGCTCGACCAGCTCGTCGCAGGCCGGCACCCGTCGCGGCATGAGGTCCGGCCGGCGCAGCGCGTTGACCAGCACGTGCAGGACGTCGATCCGGACGGCGACGTCGTCCTGCCGGCGGGCCAGCGCGAGCGCCTCGTCGGCCCAGGCCGCGCAGCGGCCGCCCGGCGGGTCGTGCAGCACCTCCACGGCGAGGGCGGCGAGGCAGCGGGCCCGCAGCCCGTCCTCTGCCGGCGGCAGCACGGCCAGCACCCGCTGCCACAGCGCGACGGCGTCCTCGTCGGCGGCGTGCTCGGTCCGCCAGCTCCACAGCACCTGCTCGGTGACGACCAGCAGCGCCCCGGCCGCGGCCCGGGCGTCGCCCCGGACGAGCGCGGACTCCGCGGCGTCGCGCAGCGGGGCCCAGGCCTCGGCGATCCGGCCGGAGCGGCGCAGCGCCGTCCCCCAGGCGACGAGCACCCGCTCCCGCTCGACGGGCTCGGCGAGCGGGTCGCCGGCCTGCAGGTCCGCGGCCGAGGCGAGCAGCCGGGCGGCGTCGCCGTGTGCGCCGGCCGCGGCCGCCGACCGGGCCGCGCGTTCGGCGTAGGTCCACGCGGCGCGGGTGTGGGCGGGCCCGGCCAGCCGGTAGTGCTCGGCGAGGGCGACGGCGTGCTCGTCGAGGTGTCCGACCCGCGCGCGCTCGATCGTCTCGGCGGCCCGTTCGTGCATGCGCCGCCGGGTCGTCGGCGAGAGGTCGCCGTGCACCGCGTCGCGGACCAGGGCGTGCGGGAAGCCGATCCGGCCGTTCCCGTCGGCGGTCAGCAGGCCCGCGGCCAGGGCCGCGTCGAGCGCCTCGTCGAGCAGCGCGACGTCGTCGGCCCAGTAGGCCTCCAGCACGTCGAGGTCGGCGGAGCGGCCGAGGACGGCGACCGCCGCCACCGCATCGCGCACCCCCGGGGGCAGCTCGGCGAGCCGGTGGCGCACCGTGTCGCGGACGCCGTGCGGGACCAGCCGCCAGGCGCCGGCGCCGGGATCGGCCAGGGCGCCCTCCTCGGCGAGCAGCCGGACCAGCTCGAGGACGTAGAAGGGGTTGCCGTCGGTCCGCTCGCGGATCCGCTCCCCCACGGCCGGGCCGATCTCCACCCCGGTCGTCTGCCGGACGACGGCCCGGGTCTCCGCGGCGTCCAGCCCGGAGAGCGCGATCCGCTCCGCGCCCAGCCGGGTCAGCGTGCCGAACAGCCCGACCAGACCCGGGGTGTCGGCGGCCGGCTCCCGGCAGAGGACGACGAGCAGCACCGGGGCGCCGGCGACCATCCCGGCGAGCCGGCCCAGCAGCCGGAGGCTGTCCGGGTCGGCCCACTGCACGTCGTCGAGCACGAGGCAGCTGCCGCCGTCGCGCGTCAGCCGGGTCAGCGCGGCGTCGGCCAGCCGGAACGTGGCGGTGGCGGTGTCCTCGCCGCCCTCGACCGGCGCTGCCAGATCGGCGCCGAGCGCCCGCGTCCAGCCCCACAGGGGCGGCGAGCCCTCGGCGTCCCAGGCGCCCTCGGCGCGGCGCATCCCGGCGGCTGCGGCCTGCTCGGCGACCGCACGCGCCAGCCGGGTCTTGCCGATGCCGGGCTCGCCGGTGACGAGCAGGACCCGACCGGAGCCTGCTGCCGCCTGCTCGACCAGGCGCTGCGTGCGCACGAGCAGGTCGGCCCGGACGACGGCGACGGGCTCGACGGCGGGCTCCGTGCGTCGTGCTGCCGGCGCCGGGGCGGCGAGCAGCGCGTCGTCCTGCCGGAGCACCTCCTCCTCCAGCCGGCGCAGCTCCGGCCCGGGGTCGATGCCCAGCTCGTCGGCCAGATGGGCGCGCACCCGGCGCAGGGCCTCCAGGGCATCGGTCTGCCGGCCCGACCGGTACAGCGCCACGACCAGCAGCGCCCACAGCCGCTCGCGGGTGGGGTGCGCCGCGACGAGGGAGGTCAGCTCGCCGACGGCGTCCTCGCCGCGGTCCAGTCGGGCGGCCCAGAGCTGCTCGACCGCGGCCAGGCGCACCTCCTCGAGCCGGCCGGCCTCGGCGGCGAGCGCGGGCGCCTCGGTGAGGCCGGCGTAGGCGGGCCCCCGCCACAGGCCGAGCGCCTCGTCGAGCGCGGCGCCCGCGACCAGCTGCTCGAACCGGTCGGCGTCCACCGCCCTCTCGGGCAGCACGAGCGCGTAGCCGGACGGGCGGGTGATGAGCACCTCGGGCCGCTCCCGGGGTCCGCGCCGCGGCTCGAGCTCGCGGCGCAGCTTGGCCACGTAGACGTGCAGCGCGGTGAGCACCTTCGGCGGCGGCTCGTCGCCCCAGAGCTGGTCGATCAGCCGCTCGGTGGCCACGGTCCGGCCGCGGGCGGCGACGAGGAGCGCGAGCAGCTGGCGCGGCTTGCGCCCGCCCAGCGGCACCGGGACGCCGTCCCGCTCGACCTCGAGATCGCCGAGCACGCCCACCCGCAGCACGCCGGGATCCTAGAGAGGACAAGTGCCGTGCAAGCGCTCTCTTATCCGCCGTCGGCAGCGTGGCGCTCACCCGATCCCACGAATCCGAGGAGCCCCCCATGAGCGCCGTCTCCGCCGAGCAGCCGCTGCTCGACACCCGCGAGATGCTCGTTGTCCACTCCCTCTTCCGGCGCGAGCTGCGCCTGGCCGGTGGCCTGGTGCGGCAGGTGCGGGCCGGCGACCCGGGCCGCGCCGCCGTCGTCGCCGCCCACCTGGAGCTGGTCGAGACCGTGCTGCACCACCACCACGGCTCGGAGGACGAGCTGCTGTGGCCCCTGCTGCTCGAGCGGGTGGCCGACGAGCTGGCGCCGGTCGTGCAGCTGATGGAGACCCAGCACGAGCGGGTCGACGCGCTGCTCGGCCGGATCGGCGAACTGCGACCGGAGTGGGCGCAGGACCCGACGGCGGCGCGCGGCGAGGAGCTCGCCGGGCTCTACGACGGGCTCTACGCCGGTCTGGCCGAGCACCTGGACGCCGAGGAGGCGCGGGTGCTGCCGCTGGTCGCCCGGAGCATCACCGCGCAGGAATGGCTCGCCCTGGGCGAGGCCGGCCGCAACGGCATCCCGCGCAGGCACATGGCGCTCGTCTTCGGGATGCTCATGCACGACGGCGACCCGGAGGTCGTCCGGCTGATGCTCGCCCCGGCACCGCTGCCGGTGCGGGTGCTCGTGCCGCGGCTGGGCCGGCGCGCCTACCGCAGGCACGCCCAGCGGGTGCACGGCACGCCCACGCCGTGACGGGCGGCTAGACCGAGCGCCCGGCGAAGGCCGCGATCCGGCCGTAGACGTCCGCACCCTCGGGCGCCGGCTGCTCCGGGCCGAACACCGGCCCTCGGTTGTCCGGGGTGAGGCTGGCCTGCATGAACGCCAGCCCGCGCTCGGCGACCTCCGGGTCGAGCGCGCTCGTGTCGGCGTGCACCGCGGTCGCGAGGTCCCAGGTGTGCACGGCCAGCTCGGCGCACTGCCAGTCCACCTGCGTGGTGTCGGTCTGCTCGCGCCAGGCGCCGAGCAGGTCGTCGGCGTGCGCCCGGAAGGTCCCGGCCGGGTCGTCGCCGGCGGGTGGGGTCGGCGCGGTCCAGTCGATCGGCTCGTCGCGGACCATGCGTGCGAAGCGGGCCGGCGTGGCGACCACGTGGTCGACCAGGTCCCGCACCGTCCAGTCGGTGCACGGCGTCGGGTCGCCCGCCGCCTCCGGGCGGACGTCGGCGACGAGGCGTTCCAGCTGGTCCAGGCCCCGGCGCAGCACCGCGAGCTCCTGGTCGTCGGTCATCGGCGGATTCTGCACCGGCGCGGGTCAGCGGGCCACCGCGAGGCGCTGCACGTGCGCCCGCTCCTCCGGCCCGAACCACGGCGGCTCCCCGGCCGCGGCGTTCTCCGCCAGCCGGTCGGGCCGCGCGGTGGCGACGAGGGAGACCTGCACCCGCGGGTCGGACAAGCCCCACTTGATCAGCGCCTGGGTCCAGGTGGTGACGCCGAACTCCCGCAGCGGGGCGAGCTCGCCCGCGCCCGGCGCGGAGCGGACCAGCCGGCCCTCGCCGAGCGGGCGCATGAGCAGCACGCCGATGCCGAGGTCGGCGGCCAGCGGGAGGATCCGCTCCTCGACCTCGCGCTGCCGCGGGTTGTAGGGCACCTGGACGGCGTCGATCCGGCCGGTCGCCATCAGCTCGGCCAGCTCGCCGAACGCCGACGGCGAGTAGTGGGTGGCGCCGATCAGGCGGATCCGTCCGTCGTCCCGGGCGGCCTCGAGCGCCGGCAGGTGCGCCCGCCAGGCGACGAGGTTGTGGATCTGCACGAGGTCGACCCGGCCGCCGTACCAGTCGACCATGCGCGCCAGCTGGGCCGAGCCCTCCTCCGGCGACGGCGTCCACACCTTGTCGGCGAGGAACACCTGCTCGCGCCGGCCGTCGAGGGCCTCGGCGAGCAGCGGCTCGGCGTCGCCGTACATCGGTGAGGTGTCGACCAGCCGGACGCCGGAGGCGAGGGCGGCGTCGAGCAGCTCCCGGTGCCGGCCGGCCGCGGCCGCCGCCTCCAGCCGCCGCCACGTGCCCAGCCCGACCACCGGCGCGGGGACGCCGCTGCGTCCCAGGGTGCGTTCCTCCACGCCGTCCAGTCTGCGCGGAGGAGCCGCCGCGCGCGGTCGGTGCGGTATACCTGGCGGATGCCTCCCGTTCAGCGGGGATCCGCGAAGAAGTACGCGGTCGACGACGAGTTCGAGCTGCCCTCTCTGACGACGCTGGCGGTCGGCGCCGACGTCCCGCTCTCCGACGGGATCACCGCCGAGCAACGGCTGGACGCCGTCTACTTCGACACCCCCGACCTGCGCCTGGCCGCGGCCGGGCTGACCCTGCGCCGGAGCACCGGCGGCGACGACCCCGGCTGGCAGCTGCGCCTCCCGTCGGGCAAGGGCGCCGGCGAGGAGGTCCGGCTGCCGCCCGGCCGGGTGCCGCCGGGCCGGACACCGCGCACCGTCCCCGACCGCCTGCAGTCGATGGTGTGGGCGCAGACGCACGGCCGGCCCCTGCAGCCGGTCGCCCGCATCACCACCGAGCGGACCCTGCGGCGGCTGAGCGATCCGACCGGGCAGGCGCTGCTCGAAGTGGCCGACGACCGGGTCACCGGTCACCGGCTGTCGACCCTCGACGGCTCGGGCGTGGCGGCGAGCGCGCCGGTGCGCTGGCGCGAGCTCGACGTCACCGTCGGGACCGCCGACCTGGCCGAGGCGCTGGACACCACCCTGCGGGCGCGCGGCCTGCGCGCGACGGCCGCCTCGACGCTCTCCCACGTCCTGGACGGCGCCCGGCCCCGGCTGCGGTCCCCCAAGAAGGCGGCCACCGCTCCGAAGCCGAAGCGGACGTCCGCGGCCGGCGACGTCCTGCTCGCCCACCTCCGCGAGCAGGTCGACCAGGTGCACGCCCAGGACCTGCCCGTGCGGCTGGACGCGCCGGACGCGGTGCACAAGATGCGCGTGGCCACGCGGCGGCTGCGCAGCGCCCTGCGCACGTACGGCGCCCTGGTCGATCCCGCGGTCGCCCGCCCGCTGCGCGACGAGCTCAAGTGGCTGGCCGCCGAGCTCGGTGCCGCCCGCGACGCCGAGGTCATGCGCGACCGGGTCCGGGCCGCCGTCGCCGACGGGCACCCCGACCTGCCCGTCCGCGCCGGCGCCGAGGCGGCGCTGGCCGAGCTGGACCAGGTCTACCGCAGCGCGCACGACCGGGTGCTCGCCGAGCTGGACAGCGACCGCTACCACCGGATCCTGCTGACCCTCTGCCGGCTCGTCGAGCAGCCGCCGCTGCGGAAGAAGGCCGGAAAGCCCGCCGGCGCGGTGCTCCCCCGCCTGGTCGCCCGCAGCTTCGGCCGGGTGCGGACGCTGGTCGAGCGCGCCGAGGCGCTGCCCGACGGCGCCGAGCGCGACGAGGTGCTGCACGACGCGCGCAAGGCGGCCAAGGAGGCCCGCTACGCCGGCGAGTCGGTCGCCGCCGTCTTCGCCGGCGACGCCACCGCCTTCGCCGGCGCGATGGAGGACGTGCAGGAGGCCCTCGGCGAGCACCAGGACTCGGTGCTCACCCGCGAACGGCTGCACGAGCTCGCGCTGCGCGCCACCTCCCCCGAGGTCGCCTTCCTCTACGGCCGGCTCTACGCCCGGGAGGAGCAGCACGCCGGGCAGATGCAGCAGCGCTTCGACGCGGCGTGGCGGGCGGCCTCGCGCAAGCGGGTCCACCGCTGGCTGCGGTAGCACCCGGTGCCCGCGAGGGAACTCGCGCCGGACGTGGCGGCGCACCACCGGGCGATGCCGTTCACCCGGCTCGTCGACTGCGGCATGGACGCCGCTGACGCCTGCGCGCTGCTCGCGCGCAGCGCCGACGGACAGCCGTGGGAGGAGGTGGCGGAGGAGCTCGGCGAGGCGCAGCACGAGCGCTCGGTGGCCGCCGAGCGCGCCGGCCACCCGGTCACCGCGCTGGAGGCGGCCCGGTTCGCCACCGCGGCGTTCGTGTTCGGGCAGATGGCCCGCAACCTCGACGACGACGTCAAGCGCACCCGGTACCGCCGGTACGTCGCGGAGCTCACCCGCGTCGCCGCGCTGTCCACGCCGGCGATCGAGCGGATCGAGATCCCGCACGGCGCCGGCCGCCTGGTCGGCTGGCTGTGCCTGCCGGACAGCGGTCGCGCCGCGGCGACCGTCGTCGTCTGGGGCGGGCTGTCCGGCTGGGGCGCGTCGTACCTGCCGATGGCCGATTCCCTCACCCGCCGCGGCCTGGCCTGCCTGCTGGCCGAGGGGCCGGGGCAGGGCGAGTCCCGGCTTGAGCACGGTCTCCACGTCGAGCGGGACGTGGCCGTGGGCTTCGGCCGCTTCGTCGACGCGGTCCTCGACGACCCCCGGCTGGGCGGCGCGGTGGGGATCCAGGGCAACAGCTTCGGCGGGCTGTTCGCCGCACTGGTCGCCGCCGCCGATCCGCGCGTCGGCGCCGTCGTCGTCAACGGGGCGCCGTCGGCGCCGACCGTGCCCGAGTTCCGCGGCGCGCGCGAGCAGATCCTCGCCGCCCTCGGCACCGACGACCTCGACGTCGCCCGCGAGGCGGCCGCCGCGCTGGCCTTCGACGGCCGGCGCACCCCCATCAGCGCGCCGCTGCTGATCCTGCACGGCGGTGCCGATCCGCTCGTCGGCGAGGAGGAGCAGCGCCGCTTCCTCGAGGGCGCCGACCCGGCCACTGGCCGCATGCAGCTGTGGCCCGACGGCCTGCACACGATCTACAACCACGCCGCCGAGCGCAACGCGCTCACCGCCGACTGGTTCGCCGACCACCTGCTGGGCGGCTGATCGACCACCCGTTCAGGACGGATGCATGAGGCTGCAATCAGTGGGCATACTGCCTGCCGGTTGATCATGTGCTGCCTTTCTCAGCCGTCGAGGAGGGGGTATGGCGAGCCCCGGGAGCGGGGACGAGGGTGGCCTGGACGTCGTCCGGATGCTGGACGAGTTCGAGGGTGTGTCGCGGTTCCTCGGCGCCGTCGTGCGCTGGGCGGTGGCGAAGACGCCGGGCGCGCAGGCCTGCGGCCTGACCGTCGAGCAGGCGGGCCACGGGGTGACCGTCGAGTACAGCGGCGAGATGGCCGCCCGTGCCGACGAGCGCCAGTACGAGCTGGACGACGGTCCCTGCCTGCAGGCGATGCGGACCGGGAAACCGGTCCTCGCCACGGACCTGACCACCGAGGACCGGTGGGGCGCCTACCCGGCGCGCGCCCTCGCGGTCGGGGTGGGCTCCTCGCTGTCGCTGCCGCTGCGGATCGGCGTCAAGGGGCGCGGCGCGCTGAACCTGTACTCCAACCGGGCGCACGCCTTCACCGACGACGACCGGCAGGCGGCCGAGGTCTGGGCGGCCCAGGCCGGCGGTGCCCTGGCGGTGGCGCTGCGGATGGCCGAGCGGGAGGAGGCGGTCGACAACCTGCACCAGGGCATGGCCAGCCGGCAGCTGATCGGCCAGGCCGTCGGGCTGCTGATGGCGCAGCGACGGTGCACCGCCGACCAGGCCTTCGACCTGCTGAAGGCCGCGAGCCAGCGGAACAACGAGAAGCTGCGCGATCTCGCGCAGCGGCTGGTCGACGCGCACGACGCCGCGATGCGGGAGACGCCCTGACCGTCAGCTCCACCGCAGCCGCGCGTCGAGCAGCTCGGCGAGGGGCACCGACTCCCCGTCGCGGGCGCCCTTGCCCACCTGCAGCGGCGGCGGGGTGGGCTTCAGCGCGACGGTCCGCCAGCGGCCGAAGCGGGACTGCGGGACGACGAGCTGGTAGTAGCTGCCGTCCCGGCCGACCCCGACCGAGAGGTCGCGGCGCAGGTACCAGCCGACCACGCCGGTGCGGTAGCGCCCGCGCCCCGACCAGGGCCGTGCGGTCAGCTCCTCGGTCGCCAGCCCCCGCTCCGTGGCCTGGGCGACGAACCGGTCGACCAGCACCTGGGCCTTGGCCGACTCCTGCTCCTCGCGCCGCCGCTGCGCCGCGACGTGGAACTCGGCGAGCTCCCCAGGGTCGGTCCGGCGGCGCGGGTCGACGTCAGCCATCGACGGCGGCCGCCCGCTCCTCGGTCGCGGCCCAGCTGGCGAGCAGCGCGAACTTCTCCTCGGCCGCCGTGCCGGGATCGGCGGTGTACGCGGTCAGGGTCAGCCCCGGCTCGGCGGGCAGCTCCATGGCGTCGAAGGCGACGTCCAGGTCGCCGACCACCGGGTGGTGGAAGTGCTTGACGCCGGTGCGGTGCAACCGGACGTCGTGGGCCGCCCAGCGGGTGCGGAACGCCTCGCTGCGGGTGGCCAGCTCCCCCACCAGCTCGGTGAGCGCGCGGTCGTAGGGATCGCGACCGGCCTCGGTGCGCAGGATGGAGACCGTCGTGTTCGCCGAGCCCTCCCAGTCCGGGTAGAAGTCGCGCGAGCGCGGGTCGAGGAAGTTGAAGCGGGCGAGGTTCGGGGCGCGGCTCGGGTCGTCGAAGACCGGCGCGTAGAGCGCTCGGCACAGCGCGTTGGAGGCCAGGACGTCGAGCCGGCCGTTGCGCACGAACGCCGCCGTCGTCGTCATCGAGTCGAGGATGCGCTGGATGCTGGGCCGCACCGACGGCTGCGGACGACGCCGCGGCTCGCGACCGCCCGCCCGCGCGGCCCTGGCCAGGTCGAACAGGTGCGCCCGCTCGGCCTCGTCGAGGCGAAGGGCTTCGGCGATCCCGTGCAGCACGCTGTCGGAGGCGCCGGACAGGTTCCCCTTCTCCAGGCGGGTGTAGTAGTCGGTGCTCACCCCCGCGAGCCGGGCGACCTCCTCGCGGCGCAGGCCCGGGACCCGGCGGCGGCCGTAGAGCGGCACGCCGGCCTGCTCCGGGCTGATCTTGGCGCGCCTCGTCGAGAGGAACTCGCGCACCTCGGTGCGGTTGTCCATGTCCTCCACGCTACGGCCGCCCGGACGACGGAGAGGGGTTCTGCCAGAACCCGGATGGCCCCGCCCTGGTTGGGCCGCGCTGCGGGGCGTTCGCTCGGAGCCGTGACCGATGACGACCAGGAACCCTCCGGCGCTCAACGCATGTTCGGCGACTTCGCCCCCGGGCTCGTGCACTTCACCGACGGCGCGCTCTTCGGCGATGCGTGGCAGCGGCCGGGGCTCTCCCCGCGCGACCGCAGCCTGGTCACCGTCGCCGCCCTGACCGCCGGCGGCAACGCCGAGCAGTTGACCTTCCACCTGCAGTACGCCAAGGACAACGGCGTTCCCGAGGACGAGCTGATCGAGGCGATCACCCACCTGGCGTTCTACGCCGGCTGGCCGAAGGCCTTCTCCGCGATGGCCGTCGCCCGGCAGGTCTTCCGCGGCAACTGATCCACCGATCGAGAGGAACACCCACCATGCGAGGAGCAGTGCTCCACGCCCCCGGCGATCTGCGCGTCGAGGACCGTCCCGACCCGACCATCGAGCAGCCCACCGACGCGGTCATCCGGCTCGCCGCGACCTGCGTCTGCGGGTCGGACCTGTGGCCCTACCGCGGCATCGAGCAGATCGACGGCCCGCGGCCGATGGGCCACGAGTACGTCGGCGTCGTCGAAGAGGTCGGCAGCGACGTCCGGCACGTCCGGCCGGGCCAGTTCGTCGTCGGCTCCTTCTTCGCCAGCGACAACACCTGCGAGATCTGCCGCGCCGGCTACCAGACCCACTGCGTCCACCGGCAGCCCGGCGCGCCGACCGGCGCGCAGGCCCAGTTCGCGCGCATCCCGCTGGCCGACGGCACGCTGGTCGCCACTCCGGGGATGCCGGACGACGACCTGGTCCCCAGCCTGCTCGCCGCCTCCGACGTGCTCGGCACCGGCTGGTTCGCTGCCGTCGCCGCCGAGGTGGGTCCCGGCACGACCGTGGCCGTCGTGGGGGACGGCGCGGTCGGGCTGCTCGGCGTGCTGGCCGCCCGGCAGCTCGGTGCCGAGCGGATCATCGCGATGAGCCGGCACGAGCCGCGCCAGCAGCTGGCGAAGGAGTTCGGCGCCACCGACGTCGTCGTCGAGCGCGGCGACGAGGGCGTCGCACGGATCAAGGACCTGACCGACGGCCTGGGGGCTCACTCGGTGATCGAGGCGGTCGGCACCCAGGAGTCGATGCTGCAGGCCATCCGCGCCACCCGGGCCGGCGGGCACGTCGGGTACGTCGGCGTCGCCCATGGCGTCTCGCTGCCCGGCGAGGAGCTGTTCTTCTCCGGCGTCCACCTGCACGGCGGACCGGCCCCGGTACGCCGCTTCCTCCCCGAGCTGATCCAGCTGATCGGCGACCGCGCCATCGACCCCGGCAAGGTCTTCGACCTCACCCTGCCGCTCGACCGGGCGGCCGAGGGCTACCGGGCCATGGACGAGCGCCGCGCCGTCAAGACCCTGCTGACCGTCTGACCGGAGGAGATCCCGTGGAACTCAGGACCGTCAACCCCACCGCCCAGGGCCCGTCGTCGAACTTCACCGGGACCGTCTACGTCACGCCCATCCACAGCGGCACCGAACCGTCGCGGCTGACCGTCGCGCTGGTCCGGTTCCCCCCCGGGGCCCACACCAACTGGCACCGGCACGCCGTCGGCCAGACCCTGCACGTCACCGAGGGCGTCGGCCTGGTCGGCACCCGGGACGGCTCGGTCGTGCGGGTGCGCGCCGGCGACACGGTCGTCTGCCCGCCCGACGAGGAGCACTGGCACGGCGCCGCCGCCGACACCTTCATGAGCCACCTGGCCCTGCTCGAGGGAAAGCCCGACGGTGGCGACCCGACCACCTGGCTCGAGCCGCTGCCGGACGACGACTACCGGCAGGCGAACGGCTGAGACGGCGCCGCCCCCGGTGCTCCAGTCGCGTGGTCCGAGGAGGATGCGGCGATGGAGGTGCTGAGCAGCCGCATCCTGCTGCGGCCGTCGGATCCCGCCCGGTCGCGCGCGTTCTACGGCGACGCCCTCGGGCTGGCCGTGTACCGGGAGTTCGGCCCACCGGAGCATCGAGGCGTCGTCTACTTCCTCGGCAACGGTCTGCTCGAGGTCTCGGGGCGGGCCGAGCGACCACCGGTGGGGCTGGCCCTGTGGCTGCAGGTCCGCGACATCGCCGCGGAGCACGACCGGCTCGTCGCCGCCGGCGTGCCGGTCGTCCGCCCTCCCGCGCGAGAGCCGTGGGGGCTGGTCGAGATGTGGATCGAGGACCCCGACGGCGTCCGGATCGCCGTGGTGGAGGTGCCGGAGGACCATCCGCTGCGGCGCGACCAGCGCTGAACCGGTTCCGGCCAGGGTTCCGCGCGTCGTCCCGACGACCCGCGAGCGAGGGCCGGCCGACGTGCCGCAGGATGCTGCCGTGCTCTCGATCGTGCTCGCACGCGCCCTGCACGACGCCGGACTGCAGTGGACACCGGCCCGCGGCGACAGCTTCGTGCTGCCCGACCGGGAGATGGACTCCGACGTCTTCGTGCTCTCGGACATGACGATCGAGGTGCACGAGTTCCCCGCCGGGCCGGTGATCGGCTTCAACGGCACCACCGAGTGGGCGCTGGACTCCGTCGAGCAGTCCGAGGCGCTGTGGGTGCCGGCCGAGCACCAGCTCCGCGAGCTGCTCGGTGAGGCGTTCGCCGGCCTCGCTCCCACCGGGGACGGTTACCGGGTCACGCTGCGGGTCGACGGCGCGACAAGCGGCTACGAGGGTGCGAGCCCCAGCGAGGCCTACGCCCGGGCGCTGCTCCACCTGCTGCGGTCCTAGCCGGCGGGCGGTTCCGGCGGTCTGCGGAAGACGTCGGTCAGCCGGGTCAGCTCGAGGAAGCGGTCCAGCCGGGGCGAGGAGCGCCGCAGCACCGGGCCGCCGGGCGGACCCGCCTCGACCCACCGCAGCAGGAGCGCGACGCCGACCGACGCGATGAACGTGACCTCGCCGGCGTCGATGGCGTCCACCGGCACCGGGTCGGAGCCCTGCTCCTCGTCGAACGCGGTGACCACGGCGGCGTCGATCTCCCCCGCCAGGACCAGCACCGTCTCACCGGCCTCGCGACGCACGCTGATCGAGCCGTACCGGCCCCCCACGCCCGCGTCCACCCCCCGGAGTTGATCACCGTCCCGGTCGGGCGGCAAGAGCCCGCTCCCCGCGTCGCCACCGGCACGGCGTGTCGGGGCTCAGGCCGAGGGTTCGGCCCGCACGGCGAGCAGGGCGATGTCGTCGCCCGGGGGGTCGGTGGCGAAGTCCTGCGCGGCCTCGCGGACGGCCGCCACGAGTCGCGCGGCGCTCCTCCCGGACGCGGCGGCGGCCGCCCCGAGCAGCCGGTTCTCGTCGAACTGCTCGGGCCCGCGACGGCACTCGGTGACGCCGTCGGTGTAGAGCAGCAACGTCTCCCCCGCGGCCAGCTGGTGCCGGGTGCAGTGCAGGTCGACGGTCTCGAGCAGGCCCAGCGCGGTGCCGAACCGGCCGATCAGCTCGGCGGTGCCGTCGGCGCGGACGACGACCGGTTTGGCGTGCCCGGCCAGCACCAGGTCCATCGCGACCCCGGGGCGCCCGTCGCTCTCGTCCCGGCTCAGCATCACCGCCGCGAGCGTGCAGAACTGCTGCGGATCGGCCGCCTCCAGCATGACGTCGTTGAGCATCTCGATCGCCTGCACGAGCGGGCGCCCCTCGCGCACCAGCGCCCGGAGCACGTCGCGGACCACACCGGTGCGGGCCGCGGCCCTGGCACCCTTGCCGCACACGTCACCGATGGTGACCAGCCACCGCTCGGGGGCGACCGCGACGACGTCGTAGAAGTCGCCGCCCACGTCCGCGCCGGTGCTCGCGGGAAGGTACTCCGCGGCGAAGTCGAACTGCGGCACCTGCGGCAGGGCGCGGGGCAGCAGGGCGGCCTGCAAGGTCTGCGACACGCGCACGTGCTCGCCGACGGTCCGGGCGTTGTGGATCGCCAGGGCGGCGCGACGGGCGATGTCGTCGACCAGCATCAGGTCCTCGGGGGTGTGCGGGCGGCCTGCGGGGCGCCCCACCAGCAGCACGCCGATCGACACCCCGGAGGCCCGCAGCCCGACCGCGACGCCGTCCACCGGGTCGGCGAACCAGGAGGGCGCGGCACCGCCCTGGGCCGCCGCGAGGCGGGCACGCAGCTGCGGTGGGGGTCCCGGCACGGCGCCCGGGTCGAGCACCGGGCGCAGCTCGGGCAGCCGGTCCTCGTCGGCGTGCGCGATCGCGGCCAGGCGCAGCTGGCGCGACGGCTCCGGCAGCAGCACCGCGCACCACGTGCCCAGCCGCGGCACCACGAGCTGCGGCACGAGCGCGACCGTCAGGTCGAGGTCGAGCGACTGGCCGAGCAGCTCGCTGGCCTCGACCAGGTACGACGTCCACGCCTGGCGGCGCTGGTCCACCTCGCGGAGCCACTGCGCCTCGGCGGTGATGGCGATCCGCCCGGCGACCAGCTCGGTCAGCTCGCGGGCGCGGGCGACGTCGGCGCCCTCGCGCAGGACCAGCCGGATCGCACCCTGCAGGCCGGTCGTGCTCGGCAGGGGCACCTCGAGGGACGTCCCGGGGTCGGCCGGGAGGACGCCGGCGCGCGCCAGCTCGCGCGCCCCGGAACCGTCGCCGCGGTCCACCTCGACCACGACGGCCACCGCGTCGACCGTGTCCTGGAGCCGGGCCACGAGCTCCCGGACCAGGTCGACCGGATCCAGGCGGCGAGCCAGCGACGCCGGCACGTGCAGCAGCCAGCGGGCCTCCTCGGCCGCCGACCAGGTGCGCTCGTGCTCCGGCGCCGGGTCCGCGGGCTCGGCGGCCGGCCCCGGTCGGCGGGCGACGGTGAACCACACGGTGTGCCGGCCGTCGGTGTCGTGCCGCGTGCCCCAGGTCGTGGCCAGCCGCGAGATCAGGGACAGGCCGCGGCCGTGGGTGGCCGCCCGGCCGTAGCGCTGGCGCGGCTCGGCCAGGTGCAGCTCCAACGCGCCCGCGCCGCGGTCGGTGACGGCCACGGTGACCTCGTCGTCGTCGGCCACCACCGCGAGGTCGAACGCGGTGCCCGCGTGCAGCACGGCGTTCTCGCACAGCTCGCTGGCCAGCAGGACGACGTCGTCGACGAACCCCTGCACGTCCCCGTCGGAGCCGGCCTCCGCCCGTTCGGCCAGCAGGTCGTGGATCATCTGCCGGACGCGTCTGACCGACCGGATGTCCGGCGGAAATCGCATCCGCCTCTCGAGTCGAGCGGGCACTGGTGCAGTCTGCTGCAGTCGGTCGGGAAGGGCCCGAGCAGGGCGGCCCTCTCGGTCGTCGACGGTGGGTAGGCGGGTGGAGGCGGTCATGACGGCGACACGGCAGGCAGAACCGGCGGTCTCCGCCGACTCCCAGTCCCCCGCGGAACCGCCCGATGACCAGGCCTTCCTGGTCGAGCTCGCCCAGGGACTGGCGCAGGTGCGCCGCGGCCGCTTCGACGTCCGCCTGGCCCGCCGGGAGGGCCCGGCGAGCGAGGTGGTGGAGCAGTTCAACGAGCTGGTGGCGCTGCAGGAGCGGCACAGCCGCGACCTGCTGCGGATCAGCCGGGTCGTCGGCCGCGAGGGACGGATGTCCGAGCGGCTCGACGAGGAGTTCTACGACGGCGCGTGGGCGGGCGGCGTGCAGGCCGTGAACGCCCTGATCGACGACCTGGCCGCCCCCACCGCCGAGATCGCCCGGGTGCTCGACGCGGTCGCGGAGGGCGACCTGTCGCAGCACATGGCCCTGGAGATCGAGGGCCGCAGGCTGCGCGGTGAGTTCCGGCGCATCGGCCGCACGGTGAACCGGATGGTCGACCAGCTGTCCTCCTTCGCCGACGAGGTCACCCGCGTGGCCCGCGAGGTCGGCACGGAGGGGCGGCTGGGCGGCCAGGCCGACGTGCGCGGCGTCGCCGGCACCTGGCGGGCGCTCACCGACTCGGTCAACACGATGGCGAGCAACCTCACCAACCAGGTGCGCTCGATCTCCTCGGCGGCCACCGCCATCGCCGAGGGCGACCTGTCCCGCAAGATCACCGTCTCCGCGCGGGGCGAGGTCGCCGAGCTGGCCGAGACGATCAACTCGCTGACCGACACGCTGCGGCTGTTCGCCGACGAGGTCACCCGCGTGGCCCGCGAGGTCGGCACCGACGGCAAGCTCGGCGGCCAGGCCGTGGTGCCCGACGTGGCCGGCACCTGGAAGAACCTCACCGACGCGGTGAACCTGATGGCGGCCAACCTGACCGGGCAGGTGCGCGGCATCGCCCAGGTGGCCACCGCGGTGGCCCGCGGTGACCTGAGCCAGAAGATCACCGTCGACGCCCGCGGCGAGATCCTCGAGCTGAAGTCGACGGTCAACACGATGGTCGACCAGCTGTCCTCCTTCGCCGACGAGGTCACCCGCGTGGCCCGCGAGGTCGGCATCGAGGGGCAGCTGGGCGGGCAGGCGCAGGTGCCCAACGTCTCGGGCACCTGGCGGGACCTGACGGAGAACGTCAACCAGCTCGCGTCCAACCTGACCGGGCAGGTCCGCAACATCGCCCAGGTGACGACGGCGGTCGCCCGCGGCGACCTGAGCCAGAAGATCACCGTCGACGCCCGCGGCGAGATCCTGGAACTCAAGTCGACCGTGAACACGATGGTCGACCAGCTCTCGTCCTTCGCCGACGAGGTCACCCGCGTCGCCCGCGAGGTCGGCACCGAGGGCAAGCTCGGCGGCCAGGCGCAGGTGCCCAACGTCTCGGGCACCTGGCGCAATCTCACCGACAACGTCAACTACATGGCGTCGAACCTGACCGGGCAGGTCCGCAACATCGCCCAGGTCACCACCGCGGTCGCCCGCGGCGACCTGAGCCAGAAGATCACCGTCGATGCTCGCGGGGAGATCCTGGAACTGAAGTCGACGGTCAACACGATGGTCGACCAGCTGTCCTCCTTCGCCGACGAGGTCACCCGCGTCGCGCGCGAGGTCGGCACCGACGGCAAGCTCGGCGGCCAGGCCCAGGTCCGCGGGGTGTCGGGCACCTGGCGGGACCTGACGGAGAACGTCAACCAGCTCGCGTCCAACCTGACCGGCCAGGTCCGCAACATCGCCCAGGTCACCACCGCCGTCGCCCGCGGCGACCTGAGCCAGAAGATCACCGTCGATGCTCGCGGCGAGATCCTGGAACTGAAGTCGACCGTGAACACGATGGTCGACCAGCTGTCCTCCTTCGCCGACGAGGTCACCCGCGTCGCCCGCGAGGTCGGTACCGACGGCAAGCTCGGCGGCCAGGCCCAGGTCAAGGGCGTCGCCGGGACGTGGCGGGACCTGACCGAGAGCGTCAACCAGCTCGCGTCCAACCTGACCGGGCAGGTCCGCAACATCGCCCAGGTCACCACCGCGGTCGCCCGCGGCGACCTGAGCCAGAAGATCACCGTGGATGCGCGCGGGGAGATCCTGGAACTGAAGTCGACGGTCAACACGATGGTCGACCAGCTGTCCTCCTTCGCCGACGAGGTCACCCGCGTGGCCCGCGAGGTCGGCACCGAGGGCAAGCTCGGCGGCCAGGCCCAGGTCCGCGGGGTGTCGGGCACCTGGCGGGACCTGACCGAGAACGTCAACCAGCTGGCCGGCACGCTCACCACTCAGCTGCGGGCGATCTCGGCGGTCTCGACCGCGGTGGCGCGCGGCGACCTCACCCAGCAGATCCAGGTCGCGGCGTTCGGCGAGGTCGCCGAGCTCAAGGACAACATCAACCAGATGATCGTGGCGCTGCGCGAGACCACCGCCGAGAACGCCGAGCAGGGCTGGCTGGACTCCAACCTCGCGCGGATCGGCGGGCTGCTCCAGGGCCAGCGCGACCTCCGCGACGTCGGTCAGATGATCATGGAGGAGGTCGCGCCGCTGGTCGGCGCCCAGATCGGCACGTTCTTCCTGGCCGCCGATCCCGACGACCTGGCCGAGGCGAGCGCGCCCGCCCGCTGGGTGATGTGCGCCGGGTACGCGCTCCCGGTCGGGGACCAGCCGCAGGAGTACCGCTTCGGCGAGGGCCTGGTCGGCCAGGCCGCGATGAGCAAGCAGAGCATCGTCGTCACCGATCTGCCTCCCGGCTACCTGCACGTGCACTCCGGGACGGGCGCGGTCGCACCGGGTGCGATCGTCGTGCTCCCCGTCCTGTTCGAGGGCGAACCGCTGGGGGTGATCGAGCTCGGCACGACGACGCCGTTCTCCGCCCTTCACCTGACCTTCCTGGAACGGCTGGTCACCACGATCGGCGTGGCGCTCGCGACGATCCAGGCCGGACGACGCACCGAGCAGCTGCTCACCCAGTCCCAGCGGCTGACCACGGAGCTGCAGGACCAGTCCGCCGAGCTGCAGCGCACCAACGCGGAGCTGGAGGAGAAGGCGCTGCAGCTGTCCGAGCAGAACCGCAACGTCGAGCTCAAGAACATGGAGATCGACGCGGCACGGCGCGGCGTCGAGGAGAAGGCCCAGCAGCTCGCGCTGGCCAACCAGTACAAGTCGGAGTTCCTGGCCAACATGAGCCACGAGCTGCGCACCCCGCTGAACTCGCTGCTGCTGCTCTCGCGGCTGCTCGCCGACAACCAGGACTCGAACCTGACCCCGAAGCAGATCGAGTTCGCCAGCACCATCCACGCCTCCGCGCTGGACCTGCTGCACCTGATCGAGGACATCCTCGACCTGTCCAAGATCGAGGCCGGCCGCGTGGACATCGAGCCCGCCCCGGTGCTCCTCGCCGACGTGTGCGCCGACGTCGAGCAGGCGTTCGGCGTCCAGGCCGAGGACAAGGGGCTGGAGCTGCACGTCGGGGCAGCGGCGGAGCTGCCCGAGTCGATCACGACCGACGCCCAGCGGCTGCAGCAGATCCTGCGCAACCTCCTGGCCAACGCCATCAAGTTCACCGCCGCCGGCAGCGTCACGCTGGAGGTCGGCCTGGCGCCGTCCGGCCTGCTGCACGGGGTGCCGTCGCTGGACGCCGCCGGCTCGGTCGTCACGTTCGCGGTGCGCGACACCGGGATCGGGATCCCCGGCGACAAGCTGGCGATGATCTTCGAGGCCTTCCAGCAGGCCGACGGCACCACGAGCCGCAAGTACGGCGGCACCGGGCTGGGCCTGTCGATCTCCAAGGAGCTGGCCAGGCTGCTCGGCGGCAAGATCGAGGTGTCCTCCGAGCCGGGCGTCGGGTCGGTGTTCACCCTGCTGCTGCCCGACGAGTCCCCGGCGGTCACCACGACGGCGTCCGGGATCCCGGCCCGGCGGACCGCCGAGCTGCCACCGGCCGTCGCGGACCGTGGCGAGCCGATCCTGCGCGCCGCGCCGCCGTCGACGGTGCACCCGGTACCGGACCTGTCGGGCACCACGGTGCTGATCGTCGACGACGACGTGCGCAACGTCTTCGCCCTGACCAGCGCCCTGGAGCTGCACGGGCTCGAGGTCCTCTACGCCGACAACGGCCTGGACGGCATCGCCCTGCTCACCGAGCATCCGGAGATCTCGATCGTGCTGATGGACGCGATGATGCCCGACCTCGACGGCAACGCGACCACCCGCCGCATCCGGGCGCTCCCCCAGTGGCAGGAGCTGCCGATCGTCTTCCTGACGGCGAAGGCGATGCCCGGGGACCGGGAATCGAGCCTGGCCGCCGGGGCGACCGACTACGTCACCAAACCCGTCGACCTCGACGAGCTGCTCACGATCATGGCGTCCTGGGTGACCGGCAACGGGGCCGCGACGGCCCGGGAAGTCGGCGCATGAGCGCCCCCGTCCGGGTCCTCGCGGTCGACGACCGGCGCGAGAACCTGCTCGCGCTGCAGGCGATCCTGGAGGGCCTCCCCGTCGAGGTCGTCGCCGTCTCCAACGGGGAGGACGCGCTCAAGCAACTGCTCGTCAAGGACTTCGCGCTCATCCTGCTCGATGCGCGCATGCCCGGGATGGACGGCTTCGAGACCGCCAAGCACGTCAAGCAGCGGGAGCGGACCCGGCACATCCCGATCCTGTTCCTGACCGCAGCCGACTACGACCCGCACATGGCCTTCCGCGGCTACCAGGCGGGCGCGGTCGACTACATCACCAAGCCCTTCGACCCGTGGGTGCTGCGGTCGAAGGTGTCGGTGTTCGTCGACCTGTACGTGCTGCACACCGAGGCCGCCCAACGGGCCGCCGAGCGGGACGCGTTGCGCAAGAAGGTGGACGAGGCCCTGAGGCTGCTCGACGCCACCGAGCCCGCCGACGCCGCCACGTCGACGCTCGTCGAGCGCCTCCGGGCGACGCTCGGCGGGCTCTGAACGTCACCAGCCTTCGGTGAGCTGCTCGGCCAGGGCACGTCCCTGGTCGTGCCCGGCGCGGGCGGCGAGCGGACGCCTGGACGGATCCATCATGTTCTCGCCGAAGGCGTCGAGGGCGTTGCTGTCCGGGAGGACCGTCTCGACCCTGCTGCCGCCGGCGCGCAGTTCGTCGACCTGCGCGGCCAGGTAGGTCCCCCACTCCCGCGGGTGCCGCGATCTGCCGCCCAGGGGTGACAGCACCAGCACCCGCCGGTACCCGGCCGCCAGGTCGGCGTTGTCCACGGACCGGTAGCCGCCGTCGATGTACCAGCGGTCGCCGATGAGGTAGGCGGGGCCGCCGGCGGTGCTCGCGGCGACGGCGTCCACCAGCTCGACCCCGCTGTCGCGGTCGAGCACGAGCGGTTCGCCGGTGTGCGCATCGACCACGGTGATGTGCACCGCCCGCTCCGGCCAGCGCGGGTCGGGCAGCCGCGCGGCGACGGTCTCGCGCCACCGTGCCGAGCCGCCGTTGGACGCCGCGGCCAGCTCGATCGCCGCCGCGCCCATCCTGCGGCGCATGTCCGCAGCGTCCTCGGCGGCTTCGATGATCCGGTTGGTCCGCTCCAGGTGGTCGGTCAGCGACCCGATGGGACCAGGTGCACCGCCGGGCCGCCGCGGGGGCGGCGCGGCAAGGGTGGCGGCGTACAGGTCGGTCACGGGCGCGCTGGTGATCTGGGCGGCGGTCGTCGCTCCGGCAGACGTCCCGATGACCAGGTCGGCCCCGGTCACGTCCAGCCCGGCCTCGAACAGGCCGGCGAGGACGCCGATCGACCACGCGTTGCCGGAGGAGCCGCCGCCACCGAGGACCAGAGCCCGTTCGCGGGCCGTCGTCGAGGAGACGTGCGGAGATGAGGAAGGTGTTGCGTTCATGGGAGTCGCCAATCGCTCGGTGCCTGGCGGGCGCTCCCGGTGGCGACTACGTCAGCCGCGCGATCGTGGACTGCGAGGGAGCACCCTTGCGGACGCTGCGTTCACGGGGCTCACCTCCTGCCGACGGATCACGATCGCCGGAACCATCGCACGTCTGCGTTGCAGGGCGCAACGAGATATCCGGGTGCCGCGCCGTTCAGCGGTAGGGCCGGACGGCGAGCAGCGCGACGTCGTCCTCGGGCGGTGTGGACATGACCCTGTCGAGCAGGCCGTCGCACAGCTCCTCGAGGGTGAGCGTCCCCGGCCCCGCACCGCCGTCCGCGACGAGCTCGGTGAGCGTGCGGTGCAGCAGGGCGATGCCGTCGTCGACCGACTGGGCCGGCGTCTCGACGAGCCCATCGGTGTACAGCAGCAGCACGGCGCCGGGCTGCAGCAGGGTCTCCGACTCGGTGCGCACGACGTCGGGTACCGCACCGAGGAGCAGCTCCGGGACGGTGTCCAGCAGCGCGACCCGGCCGTCGGGCTGGACGAGCAGCGGCGGCGGATGGCCGGCATTGGCCCAGCGCACCCGCCACCCGTCGGCGGTGGGCGCCTCGGGCGGACTGAGGTGGGCGACGACGGCGGTGGCCAGAGCGGCGACCTGCAGCTCGGCCATCGCGGTGTCGACGGCGTCGAGGAGCAGCCCGGGACCGGCCTGGGTCGCGACGGCGATGCCGCGCAGCAGGGTGCGCACCTGCCCCATCGCCGCGGCCGCGCTGATGTCGTGCCCGGCGACGTCCCCGATGACGAACGTGGAGCCGCCGTGCTGGACGAAGCAGTCGTACCAGTCGCCGCCGATCTCGGCGGCACGCGCGGCGGGCGTGTACCGGACGGCGATCTCGAGGCCGTCGATCGTCGGAGGCGCGGTGAGCATCGAGCGCTGCAGGGCCTCGGCCAGTGATCGCTGCGTGTCGTAGAGACGGGCGTTGTCCAGCACCAGCCCGGCACGGGCCGCCACGTCGGACGCCGTCGCGAGGTCCGCGGCCCCGAACTGTCCCCGGGCCGCGCCGTTGAACAGGCTCAACAGACCGACGGCACCGCTCCGGCCGACGAGGGGCAGCACCAGGACGTGCTCGGGGGCGAGGGCCTCCAGCAGCTCGTGCGCCTGCCCCGGCCGCAGCATCGCCCGGAGGGCGGTGGTCGCGTTCCCCGGTACCACCTCCGGACGTCCCGTCCTGATCGTCCGCTGCAGCAGGGCGTCGTCGGTGATGGCGTCCAACCGGGCCCGGGCGTAGCTCTCGGCGAGCACCTGCCGCGCCGGATCGCGGTGCCGGCTGGCCACCGGCCACTGCGCGCGGCGACGCCCCGACCGCGGCGCCTCGTCGATGAGGGTGACCACCGCCCAGTCGGCGAGAACGGGAACCACCAGGTCGCACAGCCTGGCCGCCGCCTGCTCCGGTTCCAGGGTGCTGACCAGCACTTCGGTCACCCGGCGCAGCAGCGCCTCGCGGTCCCACGGATCGGGCGGGCCGCCGTGCGGAGGGGTCGACCGCGACATGGGCACACCCCTCCTCGGACCACGGGCACACCCCAGTGCCGCGCGGCGAACGCTCGCGCGGCACACTGCGGATGGATCGGCACCGGAGCGGGCTGTTTCCGCGACGGCAGGACTGGGATCGTCGCTCGGACACCGCCCGCTGTCAACGATCGTTGCGCTTCTGTGCCGACTCTACAGCCGCAGGCCGAGCGACCGACGGGGACCCGCAGGGAGGGCTAGACGTGGAACCTCACGACCGACCCGACCACCAGGTACGGACGGGAGGAGAACCCGCGGGCGACGATCCCCCGCTGCGGGCGCTCGCCGAGCTGGTCGCCGTCGCCGAGCAGATGGCCGAGGTGACCGCGCTCATCCGGGAGCACGCCGCGCAGATCCGCGCCTGCCGCAGGGAAGATCTCCCCTACCGCGACATCGTCCTGCGCGAGAACCGCCCGCTGATCGTCGAGGTCCTGACCGACGCGACGGCCCGCTTCGAGGCGGCCGGCACGCGTTTCCGCCAGGCGAAGGCGGCCGCTCTCCGGGAGGAGGGCATGACCCTGGAGGAGATCGGGGCGCTGTTCGGCCTGACCCGCCAGCGCATCTCCCGGCTGCTGCAGGACGCCCGCGACGCCGCGCAGGAGACCTGAGCGCCCGGACCTAGCCGGCGCGGCGCTGCGCAGCGGGCGCGGTCGGGCCGCCGAGGAGCTCGGCGTAGGCGGCGGCGTAGAGCCGCAGCCCGTGCGCGGCGTCGGCGGCCTCGTGGCTCAGTGTGCCCTCCGCTGCGGGCAGCGCCTGGGTCGCGGCGACCGCGTCGGTCAGGTCGCTCAGCGTGGCCAGGTGCCGGTCGGCGGCGGCCAGCAGCTCCCGCGCGGCGGGGGTGGCCGCGTCGGGCAGCCGACTCAGTCCGGTCCGGATGCGGTCGGTCTCGGCCTGCAGGCGGGGCAGCACGGCCGGGACGTCGCCCAGGTACGCGCCGGTGCGCGTGGCGTCGGTGACGGCCCGGCGCAGCGCCCACTGCGCCCGGGTCAGGCGCACCACGCGCAGCGCGGCCGCCGGGTTGCGGACGGCGGAGGGCCGGTGGGCGGCGAGAAGCGGGGTACCGACGGCGATGGCCGTCCGTGCGGTGGCGACCAGCCGGCTGCGGCGGATCCGGCGCAGGGCCATCCACACCGTCGTGACGAGCACGGTGACGATCAGCAGGACGACGAGACCGACGACGGTCAGGAACTCCAGCATCGCGTGCTCCCGGAGGTGTGCGAGGACGGTGGATGCAGCGGTGGTCGCGCTATGGACGAGTACGTGCACGGGCCCGGCGGAGTTCCGGCGCCACACCAGCATCCTTACCGCATCTTCCCCATCTCGACGGTCGTCGCTATGCGTGACGATGGGTGCCGACAGTGGAATCGCATTCCCCCGGCTGAGAGACGCGGGACCTGGACCCTCGACCACGCGCCGCAGGTGGCCGAGCGGCGCAGACGCTACTGAACGGTGAGTTCCACGAGCACCACGGATTGCGGCTCGATCTCGACGTCCAGATCGACGGAGCCGGAATCGGATACGAGCGCATCACGGGTTGCCCGCAGTTCACCGCGCAGCGATCGCTGGCTGACCGACACGGTCCGCCCCTTCCACGGGAGATTCCTCAGCTCGACTCGAGCTGACTCGACACCTGCCGATGCCAGCCCGTCGCGCTGCGGTGGGAGGCGGTAGCCGAGCTCGATGTGCTGGGGGCCGATCGGGATGCGGAACCGGAACTCATCGCTGTCCCTCTCCACGAGCGCTGACTCGGGCGCGACGAAGTTCGCGATGAGGATGCGCGCGCGGTCGCCGTCGCGGCTGGCGAGACAGGCGAAGCCGGCCTCGTCCCCGCCGGTCACGGCGAGTCGCTGACCGGTCATGGCCTGCCCGATGAAGGAGAACGAAACGGCGCGCTCGTCGGGCGAGCCCTCCCGGTTGTAGATGCCCGCCGGGTCGACGAAGCCGTAGTGAGGGTCCCTGCCGCTGTCCGCCCGGAAGAAGAGGGCGTGGTCCACGGGCGTGTCCTGCAGGTAGATCGCGGCGGCGGCCTGGAACGCCGCCTTCTCCGGTGACGGGGCGTCGTTGCTGGGGATCGCCAGGTAGTTCCAGTAGGACAGCATCAGCTCGGTGTCATCGAAGCCGTAGCTGTCCAGCAGCGCGCGCATCTCCCCGGCGACGAACCGGAAGTCCAGAGGATCCCGCGTGGGGTCCACGAACCACAGGAACGAGAAGAAGTCCAGCGGCAGTCGTCGTTCCCGCACGAACGAGAGGAAGCCCTCGCGGTAGTCGGCGTCCGGGTTGAGCGGGAAGGCCAGCGACGGGCCCCCGACCACCAGGGTGTCGTCGACCCGCTTGACGGCCGCGCAGAAGGCCTCGTACATGGCGAAGAAGTCATCGGCCGGACCCTCGAAGTGCAGCGGTCCCAGGTCCGGCTGGTCGCCGAACTCGTACATCCGGATGGGCCTGGCCGGGCCATCGGCCCAGCCCCGGGCGTAGTGGCGCACGACGTGCTCGACGACCACGCCGTACTTGTCCACGTCCACCGCCGGAAGCTTGTTGGCGGGGATGGCGCTCGCGAAGGTGAACAGGACGTCGGCGCCGATGGAGTGCACCGCCTGGACCCACTGGTCGGTCGCCGCGAAGTTGTAGCTGGCCGGGTCGGTCGGATCGGCGTCCCAGTCGGGGAAGAGGCTCGCCGGGTTGTTCCTCGTGTCGAGCCGCGAGATCCAGTCGTAGGACCGCACCAGCGTCACGCCGGCCTCCCGCCACAACGGGGTCATGTCGGGAAAATCGGGGTGCTCGGGAAGGGGGCCGGGGATCCCACCCAGCCCCTTGTGCGACCTGAAGTCACGGGCGTCACCCGCGTCGATCTCCAGCACGCGCACGTGTGGCTCTGCTTGCAACTCCGGCATGATCGATCCTTTCGTCTCGCGCGTGATGTCGACATGCGTCCCGTTGGTGCGCCGCGGGCAGAGGGACGTGTTGGCCGCCGACTGGGGTCAGTAGGGCAGGGCCAGGAGTCGGTTGGAGTACTCGTTCGCGATCGGCTCCAGGTCGCGCAAGAACTGCAGTCGCCGTTGGAAGGCCTCGGGTGTGACCGAGTCGAATTCCTCGAGCATCGACTCGATCGACCGCTCGTGCACCGCTCTCGCGCGGGGAAGGCGTCGTGCCATGAACATCAGCTGGGCGTCGAGCAGGGAGTGGTCCTTGGCCAGTTCCTGGGCGAGGACGACGCCGTCCTCGATGGCCATGGCAGCGCCCGAGCCGAGATACGGCGGCATGGTGTGCGCTGCGTCGCCCCCGATCATCACCCGGCCGCGGAACCAGGGGTAGGGCACCCACACCGTCGAGTACGGCGTGTAGGCGACACTGGTCGACTGCAGGACCTGCACGATGGATTCGGCCATGAACTCCGAGTCCCCCATGAGCGCGCGGGCGCGGTCATACATGATCCGGGGCATCTCGGCCGGGTCGTAGCGCGGGCGGCCCTCCTCGGCGACGGTCAGCACCATGTACATCATGTCGCTCGACAGCGGAGAGAAGACGATCTTGCCCCCGTGGCCCTGGAGGAAGGTGGTGTCGGTCAGGCCGTCCGCGAGCGGCAGAGGACATCGCCACGCCACGCCTCCGGCCGGGGTGGGGTCGTACCGGGCGCCGAAGTACTCGTGGCGGATCTGTGAATTGATCCCGTCGAAACCGACGACGAGGTCGTATTCCGCACTGTCCCCGCTGCTGAAGGTGACCGCGACGTTCTCCGGCTTCTGCTCCAGGCTCGCCACGGTCGTTCCCATCCGGATGTCGCATCCCAGTTCCTGCGCCCGGGCGGTGGCGACGTCCAGGTAACCGATTCGCGACATGACGAGGATGCTCGGGACGTCACCGTCATCGGGGCCATAGCTCAGATCGCTCAGGTGCCGGCCGCGGTTGTCGTAATACGTCAACCCCGACGGCTTGGTCCCGAACGCCAGGCACTGCTCAAGGAGTCCGAGCTCGCGAACGGCGCGCATGCCGTTGAGCCGCAGGCCGAAACCGACTCCCGGCACGCTGTTGTCCGGCTTGATCTCGATGACATCGACCTGGGCTCCGATCTGCGTCAGCGCGATCGCAGCGCTCAGACCGCCGAGGCCCGCCCCGACCACCAGGATCTTCAGCTGCTTCCCCCTGCCGGGCTCGCGGCGCAGCTGGTCGAGATCGGTGTCAGGCATCAGAACCTCCGGGTGACTGTGGGTGGGAAAGCGTCGGTCGGTCAGTCGGTCAGGACGCGACCGAGCCGCAGGCAGCGAGGCCAGCCGCGAGGACGACGGCGCTGCCCACCGCAGCGCCCAGTCGGACGAGCCGGGTCGTTCGATATCGAGCCATCTGGTTCTCCTGTGGATCACGACCGGCCCGCCGAGGTCGCTCGGGCGCCGTCAGGGATGGCGGTGTGGGTCACGGATCAGCAGCCAGTGTGGAGGTTCACGGAATTAGATTCAACGTTTTGATTATGGTTCCCTGTGATGGGCGCCATCACTGCCGCTGATGCTCGTGGGCGGTGCTGCTCCCCCTTTCCAGGACCGGCGAGGCGTGACCCGAGACCTCCGGGTGCCGCGGCGTGGACCGGCTTTGCATTCGCCGTCCGTCGCAGGCACGGAGATGCCGCCCGGCCGCGGCGGCGCGGGGCGCGAGGTCGGCCTGGACGTCCGGGGGCACCGCGCAGGCGACCGCGTCACACGAGGCCAGCAGCTCGTCGAAAGCGCGGGCGACGACGTCGTCCTCGAGTCCCTCGGAAACCAGGGTGGGCACGGCGCCACGCAAGCCCGCGCCGATCATGCGCGCGGCACTGACGCGGACGCCGCCTGGACGTGTCGTTCAGCGAGCCGCGGCCCGCTGGCCGCGGGTGCTCCCGCCCGGTCGAGCGTCGGGCGACACAGGTTCAGCGCGTGGTCGAGCCCTCCAGGAAGGCCGTCACCATCTCTGCGAGATCGTCGAGGATCTTCTCCCACTCACCCTGGAGCGCCCCCTCCGGCGCGCTCCCGAGCCCTAGGTAGCGGGCCACGACGCTGTAGACGACGTCGAAGCTCCAGGCCACGGCCCGGTCCGGATCGGCGCGTCGGATCTCGTCGCGGTGGGTGAGCAACGCCGAGCAGAAGCCCTCGACGAGGCCGTCGTAGCTCTGGCGTCCAGCCGCGAAGACCTGCGGGTCCTGGCTGCCGACCACCATCAGTGGCGCCAGGACCGCGGCGTTGCGGCGCAGGTGCTCCGCCGTCGTCACGATGATGCGTCGGACGAGCCGGGGCAGGTCCTCATCGGCCGGCGCAGCCGTGCCGAAGGTCTCCTCCTGCTCGTTGCGGATGCGGGCCATCTCGCGGGCGTGCGCCGAGCGGATCAGGTCGTCCTTGCTGTCGACCCGCCCGTACATCGACCCGATGGACACCCCGGCACGCTCGGCGACCTCGGCGAGGGTGAATGCGCCCGATCGTCGTTCCACCATCAGCGCCACGGCTGCGTCGAGCGCCTTCTCGAAGGACTGGCGGCTGCGCTCCTGCTTGGGTTCACGGACGAACGGCTGGACATCGGCCACGCCATGAAGGTACGAGGCTCCGGCCTGGAACGCGGCGACGACGGGAAGCCATCGCCCGACCGGACGACAGGCCTTTGCTGGCGCTGCAGAGCGCCCTGCGGCCGTCGCACGTCGAGGGCTGGGTCGTCGAACTCCGGGACCGGGAGGTTCCGCCCGCGCCTGGAAGCGCTGCTCAGCGAGCAGGTGAGGGTGGCCTCATGGTGGTCAAGAAGGTGGCACACCACCCCAGAGCGCGGTCAGGGGCCGTTCCGGATCTCTCCGGACGCCTACGTGCACCGGGCCCGGCCGACAAGCGTGGCCTCCATCCCGCCTACATGAAGCTGGGGCGATCGCCGGCGACTCCGGGCTTGTTCACGCCGAGGTTGGCCCGAACGCGGGTGTCGGGGGCGCCGACCAGTTCGCCTACGAGGGCGGCGACGCTCTTGCGGGACACCTCGGTGCCCTTGAACGGCTCGGTGCGACCGGTTACTTCGTAGTCGATCTCGTCGTCGTCGGTGAGCCATGCGGGGCGAAGGATCGTGTAGTCAAGCGACGACGCCTCGATGATGTCGGCGGCGGCACGGTAGGGCTTCAACATGGAGCCGATCTGCTGTCGGTTCCACTCACCGAAGGCGCCGGGGACTTCGTCGTAGATGCCGAGCGCGGTGATGAAGATGAGGCGTTGGACGCCTTCGGCCTCCATGGTCTCGACGATGCGGCGCGCCTGGGTGTCGAGGTCGCCTGCGAGGTTCGCGTAGACGATGTCCTGTCCGCGGACGGTCGCCGCGAGCAGGTCGCTGTCGAGCACATCGCCCTCCACGACCCGCGCGTCCTGCGGCGCGTGCTCCAACCGGCCGGCATCGCGGACCAGCAATGTGAGTTCGACGTCCTGCTGGGCGAGCATCTCGATGACCCTCCGTGCGATGCGGCCGCCGGCGCCCAGCACGAGCACCTTCGTCATCCGTGGGCCTCTCACGCGAGGTGCTTGTCGAACCAGTCGATGGGCAGTTCGGGGTGGGTGCCGAAGAAGTTGTAGCCCTCGAACCGCTTGTCGGTGCCCTCGATCCAGTACAGGTGCTTGTCCTCGACCGGGATGGCGTCGTAGATGTCCTGCACGTCCTGCGGGCGGGTCATGGTGTCATCGCGCACCTGGGCCACCAATGTGGGGACGGTCACGGCCGCGACGTGCAGAAGCGGTGACTGCTCCTCGAGGTGGAACCCTGTGCGTTCGTGGACGGCCTTGTCGAACTTCTCGTAGCCGTCCTCCATGCCGACGCCCTTGACGAACTCCTCGACGATGTAGCGACCCGACACCGGCTGCAGCATCACCATGGCCTGGATCTCGGAGAACTCCTCGGGATGCTTGTCCCAGGCAACCGCGGTGGAGTCGGCTCCTAGACACACCGAAAGCAGGACCTTCTTCATGCCCTTGGTGTCGGGACGAAAGGCGGCATAGCGCAGGGACCCGATGACGTCGCGGTACTCAGTCAGGCCGATCCCGGCGATGCCGCCGTTGCCCTGACCGCTCATGCCGTGATTGCGGAGGTCGTAGGCCAGCACGTTGTAGCCCGCGTCGTGCAGCGCCTTGTACTCGGGCAAGAAGCTCACTTCGAATCCGCCGAGACCGCCGAACTCGGGCAGATGCCCGGGGTAGCCGTACCGGTTGCCGGGCAGGAAGTGGTTGTGGATCACCAGCCGATCAGACCCCACGGCCGGGATGAACCATCCCTCGAGCGGGACGCCGTCCATCGACGGGAAGGTCACGTCCTCGTAGGCCAGTCCGACCTCGTCGGGACGGCGTAGCACCGGCGCGCGACGCCCTCCAGTAGTGCCGGTAGTCCACAGGGCGACGAAGCTGTCGAACGCCGCCTGCGCCTTGTCCTGGGTCTGGTCCTGGGTCTGGGTCATGACTGCTCTCCTCCGAGGGGAGTTCGCGTGTCGACTCTCGTCCTGCACCGCTGGTGCCCGCCGGGAAAGCTGGCGTTTCCTTGCGAGCACCCTTCGCGGACGTTGGCGACGTTGCCATCCCGGATGACCCGACTGAAGGGTCAAGCCTGTCCAGGGACAAACCTGTCCCACTGTCCCGATGTCGGCTCGGTTGAAAGGATCGGACAGATGAGCAGCAGCGGAGGCTCCGAAGACGCCGGCCGCGGCAGCGAGATCGGTCATTTCCTGAAGGCTCGCCGCACCGAGCTGCGCCCCGAACAGCTCGGATTCCCGGCCTCATCCGACCCACGGCGGCGCACGCCTGGACTGCGACGCGAGGAGGTCGCAGCGCTGGCCCGCATCAGCGCCGACTACTACGCCCGGATCGAGCAAGGTCGCCGCACCGCCCCGCTGTCCACTCTCGATGCCATCGCCCGCGTGCTGCGCCTTGACGACGCCAGCCGCGACTATCTCTGCGAGCTCTCGGGCAAGGCCGCGTCCCAACCACGGCAGCGCCGCGCTCAGAAGGCGGCACCCCACCTGGTCCGGGTACTCCACACCCTCACCGACATCCCGGCACTGGTTCTGGGACGCCGGATGGATGTTCTCGCGTGGAATAGCGTGGCCGCGGCACTGTTCGTCGACTTCGCCTCGGTCCCCGAGCGGCAGCGCAACTACGTGCGCATCGTGTTCACCCACCCCGCCATGCGGACCCTCTACCGGGCCTGGGCCTCGTCCGCCCAGCTCTGCGTGGCGCAACTCCACATGGAAGCCGCCCGCGACCCCCAAGACCCCCAGCTCGCCGCACTCGTCGGCGAGCTGTCCCTTCTCGATGCCGACTTCCGCCGGTGGTGGAGCGCCCACCGCGTGGCTGTGCGCAGCCACGGAACCAAGGAGCTCGACCACCCTGCCGTCGGGGAACTCACTTTGGACTGGGACACCCTCGCCTGGGCCGAGGACCCGGACCAACAACTCATTATCTGGACAGCCGAACCGGGCTCGGTCTCCGAGGAGCGGCTCCGCACCCTCGCCGCCGGGGCGTCGCCTGCCACAGGCGACGGGTTCGAGCCATGACGTCGCCGCTCAGGCGGTACCGGTTGGCATCGATGCGCCCACGCGACCCGGACGAACCCGGTCGCACCGCCAGCCCACTCGAACTGTTCTTCGACCTCGTCTTCGTCGTCGCGGTCAGCATCGCCGCCGTACAGCTTCACCACGCGCTCACCGAAGCCCACGTGGTCGATGGACTGGTCGCCTACGGGATCGTGTTCTTCGGCATCTGGTGGGCCTGGATGAACTTCACCTGGTTCGCCACCTCGTTCGCCACCGACGACTGGCTCTACCGAATCCTGACCTTCGTGCAGATGGCCGGCGTCCTCGTGCTCGCCGCTGGCATCGAACCGGCCTTCGTCGACCGGGACTACGCCCTTCTCGTCTACGGCTATGTCGTCATGCGCGTCGCCATGGTCGCGCAGTGGCTGCGGGCCTCGCGCCACGCCGGCCGGAGCCGCCGGGCGACCCACGTCTATGCGGCCGGGATCGCTGCCGTCCAGGTGCTGTGGCTGCTCATGCTCACACTGCCCGACACGGCCCAGAACGTCGTCCTTGTTGTGCTCGTCGGGGCCGAACTCGCCGTTCCGGTCATCGCCGAGAAGACCGGGCAGACTCCCTGGCACCCACACCACATCACCGAGCGATACGGACTTTTCACCCTCATCCTCCTCGGCGAGAGCTTGCTCGCCTCGACCAACGCCATCATCGAGGCACTGCACGAAGACCAAGCCCTCGGACCACTGATCTCGATCTCGATCCTGACCCTGGTGGTCACGGCCGCTCTCTGGTGGATCTACTTCTGGCCACCGCACCACACCGCCATCAGCACGTTCGGCAACTCCCTGCGGTACGGCTACGTGCACTACTTCGTCTTCGCCTCCGCCGGCGCTCTCTCGGCCGGGATCGAAGTGGAGATCGACGCCATCACCAACGAAAGTGAACTCAGCGACATCGCTGCCTCCTTCACTGTCGCAATTCCGATCTCGGTGTTCGTGATCGGCATCTGGTGGATCGCCATGCGTCCCCACGCCGACAGGGTCGTCAACACCGCCATCCCACTCGGTGCTGCCTTGGTCCTCCTCGACCCTCTGTTGGCGCTCCCATTCGCCCTGACTGCAGTCGTCATGACAGCGGTCGTAGTCGTCCTCGTGGCACATCCACCGATCGAGAACTCCACGGCAATGAACCGAAGCCACACGCCCGCCAGATGACCCCCGGACGGTCCGAAACGAGAAGCCGAAGGGGTCGTACTCCCCGGCCTCGGCGCCCTTTGACCCTCAGCCATCGGCGGAGGCTTCTCCGGTTCGCCGAGGTTCGTTGCTCCCCGCAAGGCGACGTGCCGGACCACGGCGGACTGTGAAGGAGCAACGGAATGGTGGTCGACGCGGTGGTCACTGGCCGCCGCGTATCCCCCGGCCCCCGCACACAGCCAGGCCGTCACGATCGCGGTCAGGACGGTTCACCGCCGTGGCGCCAAGGCTGATGACTTGGCTGTATGGCCTACCGTGAGCTCCAGCGTCCGTCCGCGCATGCTCTGGACTGCAACCAAGTACTTGTAACCAGTTCCGCGGCGCCAAGCCCGCTGAGCCCTGCTCGCAGACCGAACCGGGCGGCGTCTCCAAGCGCAGCCGATGAGGCAGTTGTCCAATGCGGTGATTGCTTATGTGTGCCGATCCGTGAGCCTGCCCCTCGGTTGGTCTGGCCTGCGCGCCGCGTGCCCCGTGGCGGGTGCACCTGACAACGATGGCTCAAACACGAGAAGGTCGGGGTCGTGACCATCACCGTGTCTCGCGGCCACTCCACGACCGCGATCGAGCGCAAGACCTTCGTGGCGCTGATCGAGAACTCTTGGCAGCGAGAAGCGAAGGAATACCTGAAGGCGCTCGAGGCATCGCGCATCTCGTTCACCAAGCTGGTGAGTCTCGGGCGGAGCGCGGAGATTCCGTACACGTTATTCTTCGCCCCGATCGACGTCGTGGAGGCGCAGCTCAAGCGGAAGCAAGAAGTGCTGCTACGTGGGGTCAGCAAGGGCACCTTCTCGCTCAACTCTCGCGGCACGGTGCATCTCGCCGACATCGAGCTCATCGTGAAGGACATGTTGCGCAAGCAGGAGCTCCTGAAAGGGCTCGATCCGGACCTACCTGACAACGCCTTCGTTGGCGCCCTGCGACGGTCTCAGCGGACCGTGAAGGGTGACGCCGACTGGCTGGTCACTCAGCTCGGCGTAGATCGGTCTTACCTGCTGCGCGTGAAGACGAAAGAACGCGCCTTTGAGCATTTTCTCGACTGCCTAGAAGAGCGCAACATCTTCGTGTCCCAGAGCATGAGAAACTACATGCCTCAACCCATACCCAAGCGGGCGCGGTTCAGCGGCATCTGCATCCGGGACAAGAAGGTGCCGTTCCTCTTCGTCAACAACGGTGACCACCGCGACAATCTGGAGCCCGCAGGCCGGCGACTCCTCACGCTAGCGTTGCTCACTGTCTGCCTTGCTCGGGGCAAGTTCAAGCCCGTCGCCTACTCGGACCAGTCCGACGATCCGATCGACAACCGGGAGTACGAGATCGCCGAGGAGATGCTGATGCCGGCAGCTTCGGTCGCCGGTCTTTGGGTCTCCTCCCTGGACGACGTCAAGGCGCACGCGAACACCTACTGCGTGACACCCAGCGCGTTTTTGATGCGAGCAAGACGGCTCGGACTCCTCGACGCTGCCACGGCCCGCGACTACATGACCATACTTCGCGAGGAGTTTCGGAACCGCCCGAAGGCGCAGGCCCGACAGCCGAAGCCAGTGAACGCGCTGCGCAAGTACAACAGCGCGGAGTACTCCCGATCATTGTTGAAACAGATGGACGCCAACCGGCTGCCTGCCTCGGAGATCACCAGGGTGTTGTTCCAGAACCGAAGGTCCGTTTCCCTCAACGAGTACAGGGCCACGCTGTAATGATCGATCGTTACCTCGTGGACAACGTGACCCTATCACGGATGACGCCTAATCAAAGGGCGTCGGCGTTCATGCATGATCGGTGCCGCATCCCGGAAGAGATTATCTACGAGGCCCGGGGACTACCCGACGTTGAGATGCTCAAGTCGCTCATTTACCCGATCACAACTACCGTCCTCGAGAACGTAAGGATCGTACTTGCGACGATTAAAGCAGGAGACAAGGTAGTCGACCTGTATCGCAACGAGGGCAACGGCGACGTCATGCTGCTGGCGACCGCCCTAACCGAGATGGCGGTCAGTGAGGGACAGCTGATCGGGGACCGCTGGATCATCGCCACCGCAGACAAGGGGCTCACCACAAAAGCCGTTGAGCTGGGCGTGCTCACTTGCACTTCGGACCAGTTCATCGCGCTCGTTTGACAGTTGGGAAGACGCGGGGGGTGAGGAAGCCCCGAGCGACCTCTCGACCCGCTCCTGACGCATAACTGTGCGAGCGCCCCTGAGTGGGCCGCTCTGGGCGATACGCCTGCGTCCTCCGGCCCTCGGGCGGGCCTAGGAGAAGGACGACACCCGATCGGATGACGACCACCTGCCCCTCTTCGGGAGGGGCTCGGCGGTTTTGTCTCCAGGATCAGTTCCCTAGCGACAGTTCGAATTTCCAGCCCGCCGCCTGGAGGTCGGCGCGGCTTTCCGTGACCGCCCCGCGCCGGCCAACCTCGGCCGAGTAGAAGGCTTCGTTCGTCGGCACACCAGAGAGCGTCGTTACCCACAGGCAACCGCTGGCGCGACCCCCAGTGAACTGGGGACTTCCGACGCCGAGCGAGCCAGCGCCAAGGATCTCGCCGGATCCGTTCTTGATCGTGACTGGGGTGCCGGGCCCGATGTCGCCGAACCCTCCCTCGCCGACACAGCTGGAGGCGGCGGTTTCGGCGTCGTTCAGGACGAAGTTCACGGTGACGCTGTGCGCGTCGGGGTCGGCGGCCTGTGCGGCTGTGGTCGCGGAGGCGCCCGTGTCATCGTCCGCGGAGACATCTCGGGCGCCCGGTGTCGGGAGGAAGACCACCAGCAGCAAGGCGACGGCGAGGGCTGCCGCGACGGTCCACGGGATGACGACGGCGAGGTTTCGACGCAACCACGATGGGCCGGATGGTGGCTGGGATGGTGGCTGGGATGGTGCCTGGGGGCCCGGCTGGATCGGGGGTGGCACGGGTGGCAGTTGGTATGAGCCGCTCATAGACACCCCGTTCACCTGCGGTTGGTGGTCGGGAAGGTACCGGATTCGCGGCGGTAGCGGCTCGGGCGAACTTGTCATCTCCCGCCCGGACCGTGGCTTCCGCGTGCGTGGCCCCGGCGCCTCTGTAGTTGTCCGGCCTGGGGTTCTTCGGGGGCTGGACGAGAGGCCAACCCTATGCGCGGCAACGGTTGGATATCGCTGCGCGACGAGTGGTGTCCGGACGGTTCGGATCCGTTACGGTTCGCCGGCACTGCACAGCCGACTACGGGGAGATTCACAGATGGACGGCGACGTTCAGCAGCAAGCACCGACCGGCGAACCTCAGCCAACCGTCGCGGCCGACACTGTTGGAGCGGCCGACCAGCCGTTGTCCCCGGCGAGCGCGCCGACCCGCCAACGCCCCCCGTGGCTGCTGCCGGCAGCGATCAGCGCCGTTGCGCTGCTCGTCGGCCTCGGCGCCGGTGTTGGCGTCGGCTTCGCCGCGAGCGATCCGACGACGTCGGACGAATACCACGATGTAGCCGCGCAGCTGTCCGCCGCGCAAGACGCCAACCGCGTCGCCGTCGGCCGCGCGACCACCGCCGAAGCGGCAGCAGCTAGCGCCGCCCAAGCGGCGGCCAGCCAGAAGGCCGAACTGAATCAGCGCGAAGCCGCCGTCGCAGCGCGTGAATCCGCCGTGTCCGCGGTGGAACAGCAGGTCGCCGCCCGCTCGGTAGGTGAAGGGATCTGGACGGTCGGCGTCGACATCGAACCGGGGACCTACCGGACCTCAGAGCCAGTAGGTAGCGACTGCTACTGGTCAATTACTCGGAGCGGGACCAACGGCGACGACATCATCCAGAACGACATCCCGGGAGGCGGCATCCCCACCGTCACCTTGAAGGAAGGACAGGACTTCACGAACCGCCGCTGCGGGACATTCGTCAAGCAATAGACCAAGGGGTGCGCGTCGGCTGGGCTCGGAGCGCCTCCGAGCCCAGCCCCATTCCGGGCCGGCAACTCTGGGCACCGACTCGCGCGAACGGAACGCACAAGTGACGACGCAATCCCGAGACATCAGCGCGGCGACGGCGTCGAAGTTGGGCCTACGGCCCCTACACGACGCAGGCCTGAAGGCCTCAAGATCATTTCCGTCACACGTCTTGCATCTTCGGGTTCCGTAATTCGTTGTGACGGGTTCCTGGAGGCTCATCCGCAGGGTCGGTGCATGGGGAAGAGCAGCCGACTCGACGGTTGGAGCCTCAAGCGGGAACGCGAAAGGCGGAAACACCGCGACGCCGAGCGATCCTCGGCTGCGGCGGCTCACTCCCCCGCAGCGTCCGCCCTTGACGGTTGTGCCCGTCGAGCCGCCGCAACCAGCTGTGGCTGGTGCGGTGGACCCGTCACGCCGGGACTTCGAGGACCTATCCCCAAGTGGTGCTCGACGACCTGTCGGCACCGCGCCTGGGAGCAGCAACGCGCCGCCGCCTCCGGCCACGCGGCCGTCCAGGTGGTCGAGAGGCACATGCCGGTGCAGACCGCTCTACAGCCGACACGGCGAGATTGGCCGAGACCGCTCAGCGAGCTCGGCGATCAACTGGACGACGGCCGCGTCTATGACCGAGACCTGCCTGGCCTCGCTCGGGTACTGGAGCCCGTCCTGCACGCCTACTGGCGGCGCGCACGCAGAACTGGAGCCCCTGACCTGACGTGAGCTCCCCGGCGGAGTTTCTCCGGTAGCCGGTCGCGCGATCGTGGCGCTGCAGGACGAGGCCCCCTGCAGCGCTCGCAGCGAACCGGAGAACGACAGCAGACAGCTCCCCCACTCTGTTCGGACGTCGGACTGCCGGGGAGTTGATGAGATGGGCGATTCGCAGCCGCTGCGCGACGTGTCAGCCGACGGCCCCCTGCTGCTGACCCCCGAGGAGGCGGCCCAACTCCTGCGGGTCGGCCGAACGACCATCTACGCGCTCATCAACGCCGGCGACCTCCGCCCGGTGCACATCGGGCGTAGCTGCCGACTCGCCCGCACCGAGCTGGAGCGCTACGTGAACCGCCTCCAGGTTCCCCCGCCAGCTCGCCGGCGGCGCCGGACTACCACAAGCCAGGCCGACCTGTTCGACGTCGTCCACAGCTCGGGCGACGGGCCGTGACCTGTGTGGATTCGCAGCCATCGAGATGGCCGCCGTCCTGACACTGGTTCTCACATGACAGGCGATGGAGGTGCTGGGCTGTGAGTTCAGGCAGAGCCCGCGCCTCCTCCTCATCGCGGCGGCGCGGCAACAGCGAAGGATCCACCCCGCGACGCCGAGCCGATGGGCGCTGGCAGATCAACCTCCGCGTGACCGACGATTCCGGCCGGGCCAGCCGGCTCACCGTCTACGGCGACACAGCCCAGGACGCCCGCGACAAGGCGGCCCAGATCCGCAGGCGGGTCGAGGACGGCCAGCCCGCACGCGACCGCAAGGAAGCGCTCGCCGCCTTCGCCCAGCTGTGGGTCGAGACCTCGCTCGAGGCGTCCGAGCGCAAGCGCAACACCAAGGTGCTGTACGCCGGCGTCGTCCGCGCCCACGTCCTGAACAGCTCCCTGGGGCGACTGCCACTCGACAAGGTCCGGCCCTCGCACGTCGAGGGCTGGGTGGTCGAGCTCCGGCGCAAAGGCCTGGCCGAGTCGACGATCCGGTCGGCCTACACGGTGCTGCGAGCCATCCTCGACACCGCCGTCCGCGACGGTGCGCTGGCGTCCAACCCGGCCGCGGCAGTCCGGCGGCCGCGGGTCACCGTCAAGGAGGCCCAGCACCTCACGCCCGTGCAGGTTGCCACGCTCCTGCAGGCGGCTCGCGGCACGCGTTACGCCCCGCTGTTCGCGCTGCTGGTGCACGCCGGCCTGCGGCGTGGCGAGGCGCTGGCCCTGCGATGGAGCAATGTCGACCTCGAGCGGCACACCCTGCGCGTCCGCGGCACGCTGTCGCGGATCGATGGCCAGCTGACGGTCACCGAGCCCAAGACGGCGAAGTCCAGGCGGTTCGTACCGATCAGCGCACCGGCCGAGCAGCTCCTGACCGCTGTCCGTGCCGCCCAGGACGTCGAGCGGCGTCGGGCTGGCTCGGCATGGCGCGAGACCGGCTTCGTGTTCACCACCGAGTTCGGCGAACCCTGCGATCCGCGCAACGCCTTCCGCGCGTTCCGGGTCGCCGCGACGAGAGCCGGCCTCCCCCATGCCGGGCTGCATACGCTCCGGCACTCGGCAGCCAGCGTGATGCTCTCCGGCGGCGTGCCGCTCAAGGTGGTCTCCGACATCCTCGGCCACTCGTCGATCGCCATCACCGGCGACATCTACGGCCCCCTCTCCCCCGACGTCGCCCGCCGGGCGATCGACGTCCTCGGCGACGCACTCGACCGATAGCCACGGTCACCTCCGTCCCCGGAGACGCAGAACCGAGGGGTTCCGCACGGGACCATCAGCGCTGCTCAGCGAGCAGGTAAGGGTGGCCTCATGGTGGTCAAAATGGTGGTCAAATCACCCCAGAAGGCGGTCAGGGGCCGTTCCGGATCTCTCCGGACACGGCCCCTGACCTGCGGTTTCCCGCTGTCGGGCTGACAGGATTTGAACCTGCGACCCCCTGACCCCCAGTCAGGTGCGCTACCAAGCTGCGCTACAGCCCGCGTGCCATCGCTGCGCGACGACCGCCCGAGCAGATTACCGCACCGGTCGGCCTCGACCTGCGGCCGGTCGGCCGCACCGACAGGGTGATCTCGGCTCGACATCCGTCGACCACCACGATCACGATGGACCTACTGAACTCGCCGCGGGAGGCACCAGGTGACGCACGCGGAAACCCCGTCCGAGACGACGGAGGTGCCGTCACCGGACTCCGGGGCCACGACGGCCCCGTCGCACCCGAACGCCGGTGGCACCGCGCTCGTGCTGGCCGCGCTCGGGATCGTCTTCGGCGACATCGGCACGAGCCCGCTCTACGCGCTGCAGACGGTGTTCTCCCTCGACCACAACGCCGTGCAGGCGAACGTCAGCGACGTCTACGGCGTCATCTCCCTGATGTTCTGGTCGGTCACGCTCATCGTGTCGGTGAAGTACGTCGGCATCCTCATGCGCGCCGACAACGACGGCGAGGGCGGCGTCATGGCGCTCACCGCCCTGGCGCGGCGGCTCTACGCCGACAAGGCGGACAAGGCCCGCGTGCTCGTGGTCATCGGCATCATCGGGGTATCGCTGTTCTACGGCGACTCCCTGATCACGCCGGCCATCAGCGTGCTGTCCGCGGTCGAGGGCGTGGAGGTGGCCGCCCCGGGGCTGAGCCATCTCGTGGTGCCGGTGGCCGTGGCCATCCTGACCGTGCTGTTCGCCGTCCAGCGGTTCGGCACCGGCAAGGTGGGCTCGCTGTTCGGCCCGGTCATGCTGCTGTGGTTCTCCGCCCTGGCCGTCGCCGGGATCGCCGGCGTCGTCCAGCACCCCGGTGTGCTCGCAGGGCTGTCGCCGAGCTACGCCGTCCTGTTCGTCGTCGACCACCCGTTCATCGCGTTCATCGCCATGGGCGCCGTCGTGCTGGTGATCACCGGCGCCGAGGCGCTCTACGCCGACATGGGCCACTTCGGCCGGATGCCGATCCTGCGCGCGTGGTTCGTCGTCGTCTTCCCGGCGCTGATCCTGAACTACCTGGGCCAGGCCTCGGAGATCATCCGGCACCCGGCAGCCATCGCCAACCCGTTCTTCCTGTCCTTCCCCGAGTGGGCGCGCATCCCGATGGTCTTCCTGGCCACCGCCGCGACGGTGATCGCCAGCCAGGCCGTCATCTCGGGCGCGTTCTCGCTGTCGCGGCAGGCGGTGCAGCTCGGGCTGCTCCCGCCGGTGACCGTGCGGCAGACCTCCCAGCACGAGGGCGGCCAGATCTACCTGCCCGGCGTCAACGCGCTGCTGTTCGCCGGTGTGCTCGTCGTCGTGCTCGCCTTCCGGTCGTCGCAGCGGCTGGCCACCGCCTACGGCGTCTCGGTGACCGGGGCGCTCGTCGTCGACACGGTGCTGCTGCTCATCGTCGCCCGCGTGCTGTGGCACTGGAAGCCGTGGCAGCTGGTGCTGGCCGGCGTCGCCTTCGGCGGCGTCGAGCTGACCTTCCTCGCCGCGAACCTGTCCAAGGTGCTGCACGGCGGCTGGCTGCCGCTGCTCATCGCCCTCGTCGTCTTCACCGTCATGACGACGTGGCGGCGCGGCCGGGAGATCGTGGGCCGCAACCGCGCCGAGCAGGAGGGACCGCTCGAGGACTTCGTGCACGAGCTCTACGAGAACCCGCCGCACCGCGTCGAGGGCATCGCCGTCTTCCCCCACCCCGGCATGGAGACCACGCCGCTGGCCCTGCGCGCCAACGTCGCGGTCAACGAGGTGCTGCACCACGCCGTGCTCATCGTCTCGGCCAAGTCGGCCAACGTGCCCCACGTCCCGCCGCACGACCGGTTCACCACCGACGACCTCGGCCACCCCGACGACCGCATCCAGTACCTGTGCGTGACCTTCGGCTTCTCCGACGAGCCGAACATCCCCGAGGCGCTGCTGCAGGCCCGCGAAGCCGAGGTGCTCGAGCCGGGGATCTCCGACGTCGAGAACGCCCGCTACTTCCTCTCCCGCGGCGCGGTCACCCGCACCGGCGCACCCGGCATGATCCGCTGGCGCAAGTCGCTGTTCCTCTTCCTCGCGCACAACGCCGCCGACCCGGCCGCCTACTTCGGGCTCCCCCGCGACCGGACGGTCACGATGGGCAGCGCGGTCGACCTCTAGGTCGCCGACCGGAGGACCGCGAGGAGCTCGTCGGGCCCGAGGCGCACCGGATTGCCCTGCATGCTGCTGGAGCGCGCCGCCTTCTCGGCGACCTCGCCGTGCAGTGCCGGCGGGAGATCGAGGGGCGGCACGTCGAGGGCGCGCACGGTCTCCCGCAGCCAGGTCACCGCGTCGTCGGCGACCGCGTCGTCCCGGCCGGTCAGCAGCCGGGCCACCGCGGCGTAGCGCGACAGCGCGGGCGAGCCCGGCTCTCGCTCGCGGAGCGCCCGGAGGTTCGCCTCGACGACCGGCGCGAGCAGCGCGGCGCACACCGCGCCGTGCGGCGCGTCCACCGTGCCGCCGACGACGCCGGCGAGGCCGTGCACCGCCCCGAGCTTCGCGTTGGCCAGGGCGATGCCGCCGAACAGGCTGCACAGCGCCATGTCCTCGCGGGCCGCGGCGTCGTCGCCGTGCGCGTACGCCCGCGCCAGCGACCGGGCGGCGCGCCGCAGCCCCTCGGCCGCGACGGCGTCGGTGGCCGGGTTGGCCTGGGGTGAGACGTAGGGCTCGAGGCACTGGGTCAGCGCGTCCAGCCCGCTGCTCGCGGTCACCTCCGGAGGGCAGCCGAGCGTCAGCAGCGGGTCGACCAGGGCGACCGCGGCCAGCAGGTGCGGGCTGCGCAGGCTCGCCTTGAGCCCGTGCGCGGGCGAGGTCAGGACGGCGTTGGCGGTCGCCTCGGCGCCGGTGCCCGCTGTGGTCGGCACCGCGACGAACGGCACCCCCGGCCGCTCGATCGGCAGTCCGCGGCCCACGACCTCCAGGTGGTCGAGCGGATCGGTGCCGTTGCCGAGCAGCACCGCCACCGCCTTGCCCAGGTCGAGCACGCTGCCGCCGCCGATCGCCACGACCACGTCGGCGCCGACTGCCCGCGCCCGGTGGGTCGCCGCCCGGACGTCGTCGACCGTGGGCTCGCGGGCGACGGTCACGACGGCGGCCGGCGCGCGGCCCAGCAGGTGCCCGTGCCGCGCCGGGTCGCGGCCGGTGCAGAGCACGGGCCGCTCCCCCAGCGCCGGCAGCAGCCCGGCGAGCTCGGCGGCGCGGCCCGGCCCGAACAGCACCCGCCGCGGCAGGGCGAGGTCGAAGGCGCTCACGGCGGGCACCCACGGGGGTCCCAGACGAGCCGGACGTCGGGCTCGCGCTCCTCGTTGCGCGACCCGTCGGTGCGCTCGACCTCGACGAACCCGTGGCGCAGGTAGAAGCGCCACGCCGGCTCGTTGGCCTGGAAGGTCCACAGCTGCAGGCCGCCCGGCTGACGCTGCTTGGCCAGCGCGACGAACCGGTCGCCGAGCCCGCGACCGCGCCGGTCCGGGGCGAGGTAGAGCTGGTCGAGCCGGCCGTCGGACAGCGCCAGGAGGCCGACCACGGTGCCGCCGTCGTCGGCCACCCAGACGTCGTGGGTCGGCAGCAGGACCTCGGCGACCCACCGGCGCACCTCGTCATCCGAGTGCGCCCGGCGCACCCCCGGCAGGGCGGCCGCGAACGAGCGCAACCACACGTCGGCGACCTGGCCGGCGTCCGCGGGACGGGCCGGACGCAGGTCAGGACTTCTTGTCGCTCCCGCGGCCACTCTGCACCTTGACCGAGACGACGATCGGCGAGCCGTCGAAGCCGTACCGCTCCCGCAGCTTGCGCTCCAGGAACCGCCGGTAGCCGGCCTCGAGGAACCCGGTGGAGAAGACGACGAACCGCGGCGGGCGGACGTCGGCCTGCGTCACGTACTTGATCCGCGGGGCGCGCCCACCGCGGGCCGGCGGCGGGGTCTCCTGCACGAGCTGCCGGACGTAGGTGTTGAGCTCCGCCGTCGGCACCCGGGTCTCCCACGAGGCCAGCGCGGCCCGCAGGTGCTGGGCGAGCTTGTCCACCCCACGGCCGGTCTTGGCCGAGATGTTGACCCGGCTGGCCCACTTCACCCGGGAGAGGTCGCGCTCGACCTCCTTCTCCAGCTGGAAGTGGCGGTCCTCGTCGAGGGTGTCCCACTTGTTGATCGCCAGCACCAGCGCGCGGCCGGCCTCGATGACCTGGGTGATCACCCGCTGGTCCTGCTCGCTGATCACCTCGTCGGCGGCCAGCAGCACGATCGCCACCTCGGCGGCCTGGATCGCGGCCTCGGTGCGCAGGCTGGCGTAGTACTCGGTGCCCGACGCCGTCGACACCTTGCGGCGCAGGCCGGCGGTGTCGACGAAGCGCCACTCCTCGCCGCCGAGGGTGACGATCGAGTCGACCGGGTCGACGGTGGTGCCGGCGACCGAGTCGACGACCGAGCGCTCGTCCTTGGCCAGCCGGTTGAGCAGGCTGGACTTGCCGACGTTGGGCCGGCCGACGAGGGCGACGCGGCGCGGGCCGCCCTCCTCCTCCTGCTCGCGCGGCGCCTCGGGCATCGCGTCGAGGATCAGGTCGAGCAGGTCTCCGGAGTTGCGGCCGTGCAGGGCGCTGACCGGGTTCGGCTCGCCCAGGCCCAGCGACCACAGCTCGGCGGCGTTGGCCTCGCTGCGCTCGTCGTCGACCTTGTTGGCCACGAGGACCACCGGCCGGTCGGCTCGCCGGAGGATGCGCGCGGCGGCCAGGTCGGTGTCGGTGGCGCCGACCGAGCTGTCGACGACGAAGACGATGACGTCGGCGGTGTTCATGGCGTACTCGGCCTGGCGGGTGATCGAAGCCCCCAGCCCGGCCGCCTTCGGGTCCCAGCCGCCGGTGTCGACGAGGGTGAACCGCTTGCCGTTCCACAGCGCCTCGTAGGCGATCCGGTCGCGGGTGACGCCCGGGGTGTCCTGGACGACGGCGGCCCGCCGGCCCAGGATCCGGTTGACCAGCGTCGACTTGCCGACGTTGGGCCGCCCGACGATCGCCACCACGGGCAGCGGGCCCGTCTGCTCCACGCTCATGACGCCTGCCCTGTCCGGACGGCGTCGAGCGCCAGCGCGACGACCTTGGCCACGGTCTCCTCCTGCGCCAGGTCGGTGCTGTCGACGACGACGGCGTCCTCGGCCGGCCGCAGCGGGCTGTCGGCGCGGCGGCTGTCGTAGTCGTCACGGCGGCGCAGGTCGGCGGCCAGCGCGGCGATCTTGTCGGGGTCGGTGACCCCGAGCTGCCCGGCCCGGCGCTGGGCGCGCACCTCGGGCGAGGCGGTGAGGTAGATCTTCAGCGTCGCGTCGGGCAGGACGACGGTGCCGATGTCGCGGCCCTCGACCACGACCGCGTCGGCCCCGTTCACCAGCTCCCGCTGGCGGGCGACCAGCAGCCTGCGGACGGCGGGGACGGCGGAGACCGGCGAGACCGCCCGGGTGACCTCGGCGCCGCGGATCCGCTGCCGCACGTCGACGCCGTCCACCTTGACCTTCTCGCGCCGGGCGTCGGTGCCGACCTCGATCGTGGCCGCCGACACCGCGCGGGCGACGGCGACCTTGTCGTCGAGGGCGACGCCGGCGTCGAGCACCGCGACGGTGGCGGCCCGGTACATCGCGCCGGTGTCGAGGTAGTGCGCGCCCAGCTGCTGGGCGACCTGCCGGGCGACGCTGGACTTGCCGGTGCCCGACGGGCCGTCGAGCGTGATCTGCCCGCTGAACTCGGCGGTCACTGGGCTCTGCTCCTCGCTCGTTCCTCGCTGCGATGCTCGCTCACTGGGCGATGTCCCTTCGCAGGGCCACCGCGCCGCGCAGGTAGACGTGCTGGATGTCCTCGCGCGGCTTCTCCACGTCGACGTGCGCCATGAGGCGCAGCACCCGCGGCAGCGCGTGCGGCACGTTCATCTCGGTGGCGCACATGAGCGGCACGTCGCCGAAGCCGAGCTCGCGGGCGGCCAGCGCCGGGAACTCCGAGACGATGTCCGGGGTCGCGGTGAACAGGATGCTGATGACGTCGTCGTGGACCAGCGCGTTGCGGTCCATGACGGCGGTGACCAGCTCACGGGTGGCCTCGAGCACCTGCTCCCGGTCGTCGGCGTCCACCTGCGTGGCGCCCCGGATGGCGCGGACGGCCATGCACTCTCCTTCGCTCCCGGCACCCCGTACTGCCCGGGAGCCCTGTCGAGTCTAGAAGGACCCCCGTCCCGCCCGACCTTCGCAAGCTCAGGTCGGGGCCCTGGACGAGGGCCGTTCCAGCACCTCACCTACAACCCGACGAGCTCCTGCAGGGACCCGAGCTCCTGGCGGGTGAGCTTGCGGATCGAACCGACCCGCATCCGGTTGAGCTGCACCGGTCCGACCGCCGTCCGGGTCAGCCGCGACACCGGCAGCCCGACCTCCGCCAGCAGCCGGCGCACGATGTGCTTGCGGCCCTCGTGGAGCACCACCTCGACGACGGACTGGCCGGCGTGGGTGTCGACGACCCGGAAGGCGTCGACCTTGACCGGGCCGTCGTCCAGCTCGATCCCGGCGCGCAGGCGCTTGGCCATGTCGCGGGGCACCGAGCCGCTCACCTGGGCGAGGTAGGTCTTCGGCACCTCGTAGGACGGGTGGGCCAGCCGGTGGGCCAGCTCGCCGTCGTTGGTGACCAGCAGCAGGCCCTCGGTGTCCTGGTCGAGCCGGCCGACGTGCACCAGGCCAGGGGCGAGGTCGCCGACCATGTCGCCGACCGTGGGCCGGGCGCGGTCGTCGCTCATGGCGGTGATCACGCCGGCCGGCTTGTTCAGCGCGTAGGTGACCCGGTCGTCGCGGACCTCGATGCGCACGCCGTCGACGGCGATCCGGTCGCGGTGCGGGTCGACCCGCATGCCCTGCACGGTGACGGTGCGGCCGTTCACCGCGATCCGGCCCTCGTCGACCATGTTCTCGACCACGCGGCGGGATCCGACCCCGGCGCGGGCGAGCACCTTCTGCAGCCGCTCCCCCTCGGGGTGCGCCGCGTCGGGCGCCTCGGTGTCGCCGGGGTGTGCCGGCGCGAGCTCCATGTCCTCGGACCAGCCCTCGCCGGCACCGGTGGTGATGTCCATCGGGGTCCAGTCTCCCATCCGGGTAGGAATGCGGCTGTGACCGATCCCGAGGAGAGCACCGCCGGCGCCCGACGGACGGGCACGGTGGCCTGCGAGGTGGGCGCGGTGGCGCTGCTGGCCGCCGCCGTCGTCTTCTGGGCCGGTGGGCGGCCGTACGGCGTGAACATCGGCGGCGGGGGGCTCTACCTGCTGGGTCTGCTCGCGGGCCTGATCGGCACGGTGCTGCTCTGGATGAGCTCGTCGCGCCGCGCCGTGACCGGCGTGGCGCTGCTGCTGCTCTGCGCCTGCCCGGTGATCACGATCTCCGACATCGCCGACGGCGCCGCGCAACTGGTCCTCATGGCGATCGCCGCCGTCGTCCTGGCCGCCGCCGCCCTCCTCGCCCGCCGCGGGTGACCGCGCTCCGGTCCGACCGCCTCGCGAGTTCTGCGATCTCGTGGCTTTCCACGTCCTGATAGCCACGAGATCGCAGAACTCATGGGGGCTGTGGACGACGTCAGCGAGGACGACGGCGCCGCCGCCACCCTGTGCGGGTGCCTCGCCGTCCCGTTCCTTCGCGCCTGCAGCAGCCGAGCACCCGTCGTGCGGCGGCGCTGGCCGGTCTCTCCGACTGGCACCTGCGGCACCGGGACATCACTCGGCTGTCACGCGATACCTACGTCTCCGCGGCGGACGCCGGAGAGTTGCGCAACAGGCTGCCGGCGATCCTGATGACGGCGCCACCAGGAGCGGTCATCAGCCATCACACGGCCGCGGCCATGTGGAAGGTGGCCATCCCGCTCCAGCCCGAGAGCGACGTCGTGCACCTGATCGTGCCGCCCGGCTCGAGGGTGCGGAATCGGAGCGACCGCCGGTTCCATCGGACGGAGTTGGCGAGCGACGACGTCGAACGACGCTGGGGCTTCGTCGTCACGACGCCGGAGCGGACCTGGCGCGACCTCGCCGCCGTCCTCGAGCCTGCGGCTCTGCTCGCCGTCACCGACCAGCTGCTCGACGTCTTGTGCAGACCCGCGCACCTGGAGGCAGCGCTGGCGCGGCGGCCGACAGGTCCCGGCGCGGCCCGTGCCCGCCGAGCGCTCGCCGTCGCAGACCCGAAGGTCGACTCGCCGATGGAATCGGTCCTGCGCTGGTTGCTCCATGAAGCAGGACTTCCACGTCCGGTGCTGCAGCACCGGGCGATGGACGAGCGCGGACGGCAGATCGGCTTCGGTGACCTCGCCTGGCCGGACCGGAAGGTGCTCATCGAGTTCGACGGGGATCACCACCGCGAGCGCAAGACGTTCGTCGACGACCTGCGCCGCCAGAACCGGCTCGTGCTCGAGGGGTGGACGGTGCTGCGGTTCAGCTCGGCCGATGTTCTCGGACGCCCGGAGGAGGTCGTCGCCGCCGTCCGGCGGGCACTTGGTTCATGACTTCTGCGATCTCGTGGCTATTCAGGGGTGGAAAGCCACGAGATCGCAGAAGTCGCGACGATCGGCCGGCGGGTGGCGGTCAGGCGTCGGGGTGCTCGTCGAGGACGGCGGAGGTCTCCGGGAGCAGCGGCGCGAGCTCGGGCAGCTCGTCGAGGCCGGTCAGCCCCAGCCGCTCCAGGAACAGCGGCGTGGTCTCGTACAGCCCTCCCCCGCTGTCGGGATCGGTGCCGACCTCGTGCACGAGACCGCGGCCGATCAGCGTGCGCATGACGCCGTCCACCCCGACCCCACGGATCGCCGAGACCCGCGAGCGGGTGACCGGCTGCCGGTAGGCGATGACGGCGAGGGTCTCCAGCGCGGCCTGGGTGAGCCGGCTCTGCTGCCCGCCGACCAGGTAGCGCTCCACCACCTCGGCGTAGTCGTCGCGGGTGTAGAGCCGCCACCCCTCCCCCACCTTGCGCAGGACGAGTCCGGATCGGCGCCGGTCGTACTCCTCGGCGAGCCCGGCCAGGCCCTCGACCACCTGGTGCGGCGGGCAGCGCAGCGCGGTGGCCAGGGTCGCGACGTCGACCGGGTCGTCCATGACGAACAGCAGCGCTTCCAGGCCGCCGCGCAGCTCCTCGGGCTCGAGCAGCGCGATCTCCAGCTGCTCGGGCTCCGGTTCGGGTTCCGGCTTCGGGGCGGGGACCGCCGCGACGGGTGGCGGTAGCGGCGCCGGCTCGTCGACCGGCGGCAGGATCTCGACGGCCTCCGGCTCGCGCTCGGCGACCCGCGCGGCCAGCTGCGAGGCGACGGCGTCCCAGGTCTCCGGGTCGGCGTCGCCGCGGGCCTCGGCCTCCTCGCGCGTGGCGGCCAGCTCGGCGGCGAGCGCGTCCCAGGAGATCGGCGTCTTCTCGCCCTCGGTCATGCGTACTCCTCGTCGGCGTCCGTGGGCTCGTCGTCCGCGGTGCCCCCGGTCCAGCGCACGGACAGGTCGCCCAGGGGCGTCACCTGCTCGAAGACCACGCGCTGCTGCCGGTACAGCTCCAGCAGCGCGAGGAAGCGGGCCACCACCTCGACGGTGTGCGCGCAGTCAGCGGTCAGCGCCCGGAAGCTCGCCGTCCCGGAGCGGATCAGCTGGTTGCGGACGGCGAGCAGCTGCTCGGCGACGCTGACCGCGGGGGCGTGCAGATGGCTGACGCTCACCGTCTGCGGCGCCTTCGGGGTCAGCGCCCTGGCGGCCAGCGCGGCGAACTGCTGCGGGGTGATGCCGAGCAGCACCTCGGGCATGAGCTCGGCGAACCGCGGCTCCAGCGCGGCGTCGCGGGCGAACCGCCGGGCGGCCTGCGCCTCCCGCTCGCGCAGGAACGCGGCGGCCTCCTTGTAGGCCTTGTACTGCAGCAGCCGGGCGAAGAGCAGGTCGCGGGCCTCGAGCAGCTCGAGGTCCTCCTCGTCCTCCACCTCGGCCGCGGGCAGCAACCGGGCCGCCTTGAGGTCGAGCAGCGTGGCGGCGATGACCAGGAACTCGCTGGCCTGGTCGAGGTCGAGCTCGTCGCCGAGCGCGCGCAGGTGCGCGATGAACTCGTCGGTGACCTTCGACAGCGCGATCTCGGTGACGTCGAGCTTGTGCTTGCCGATCAGCTGCAGCAGCAGGTCGAACGGGCCCTCGAAGTTGGTCAGCTTGACGGTGAACCGCTGCCCGCCCTCGGGCTGCGCCGCCGGGTCCGGCGGGCTGCTGACCATCACGTCGGCCGAGCGTAGGCGACGCCCGTCCGGACCAGCTCCGTCATGAGGTGAGCCGCACCTCCTGATGGTTCGCCGTGCCGTGGCGCGGTGGTCCATCAGGTCGAGCGGTGATGCTCAGGCCCCGCGCAGCCGCCGGACCAGCACCGACTCGTCGCCGCGCTCCTCGAGGTCGGCGAGGATCACCGCGACCGCCTCGCGGACGATCCGCCCGCGGTCGGCGGCGACGCCGTGCTGACCGCGCAGCACCAGGCGGGCGCCCTCCAGGCCGAGGAGCTCCTCGGCGGAGAGGTAGACGGTGATCTTCTCGTCGTGCTTGGTCCGGTCGGCGCGCATCGACTTCTGCGGTCGGCCGCGGGTCGGGATGGCCGGCGCCGACACCGGCGCCGGCGCAACGGGCGTGCGGAACGCGGCGAGGTCGTCGCCGGCGGCCGAGGCGCCACCGGGCACCAGCGTCAGCGGCTGGACGTCGTCCTTGCGGGCGGCGCCGCCGCGCATGGCCGGCGAGCTGGCCGTCGAGCTGAGGCTGGGCAGCTCGGTGACCTCGGCCTCGACGGGCGGGGTGTCGGTGCGGCGGAACAGCTCGTTCGCGCCGGGGAGCACGGGCCGGCGGGTCACAGCGCCAGCACCTCCTTGGCGAGGTCGCGGTAGGCCGACGCGCCGGAGGACGTCGGGGCCCAGGTGGTGATCGGCTGCCCGGCGACGGTGGTCTCCGGGAACCGGACGGTGCGGGTGATCACGGTCTGGAAGACGGTGTCGCCGAAGGCCTCGACCACCCGGCTGAACACCTCGCGGCAGTGCACGGTCCGCGAGTCGTACATCGTGGCGAGGATGCCGGAGATCTCCAGCGACGGGTTGAGCCGCTCCTTGACCTTGTCGATCGTGTCGACCAGCAGGGCCACGCCGCGCAGCGAGAAGAACTCGCACTCCAGCGGGATGATCACGCCCTGCGCCGCGGTGAGCGCGTTCACCGTGAGCAGGCCCAGCGAGGGCTGGCAGTCGATGAGGATGTAGTCGTAGTGCTCGCGGGCGGCGGCCAGCACGCGCAGCAGGGTCTGCTCGCGGGCGACCTCGCTGACCAGCTGCACCTCGGCGGCCGACAGGTCGATGTTGCTCGGCACGAGGTCCAGGCCCGGGATGTCGGTGGGCACCGTGACGTCGGCGAGCGTGGTGTTGCGCTCCATCAGGGCGTTGTAGATGGTGCGGTCCAGGTTCTGGGCCGGCACGCCCAGCCCCACCGACAGCGCACCCTGCGGGTCCAGGTCGACGAGCAGCACCTTGCGGCCGTGCTCGACCAGCGCGGCGCCCAGGTTGATGGTCGACGTCGTCTTGCCGACGCCGCCCTTCTGGTTGCACATCGCGATGACCCGCGCCGGCCCGTGCTCGGTGAGCGGCTTCGGGTCGGGCAGCTTGGTCTGACGCGCCTTGGCCGGGTCTCCCGACCGCAGCGCCGCAGCACCCATCTCCGGATCGGTGTCCTGCGGGCGCGCGACGGCGGGGCTTGCCGCGTCCGCTCGGGTCGCCATGGTGTCCGTTGCCTCCAGTGCCTGCCCGATCCGGGGTCATCCGGGTGCGGTCAGCCGTCCTGCCCGCTCGGGTGTCCCCGACCGTAGGGAAGCTGGCGCGCATTCCTGAGGAGGCACGCCGACAACGGAGTGTGACGTGTCGAAGGATGCCAACCAGCGAACGGGTTGAGCCGAGGCAGTTGGCAGAACCTACCGAGGAAGCCTGTGGACCGCTGTCACCTCAGTGCCCGCGGATGGCTGCTGGCGTAGACCTCGCGCAGCCGGTCCACGGTGACCAGCGTGTAGACCTGGGTCGTCGTCACCGACGCGTGGCCGAGCAGCTCCTGGACGACGCGGACGTCGGCGCCGCCGTCGAGCAGGTGGGTGGCGAAGGAGTGCCGCAGGGTGTGCGGCGAGACCTCCGCCGTGAGGCCGGCCCGCTCGGCCGCCGTCCGGAGGATCGCCCACGCGCTCTGCCGCGACAGCGACCCGCCGCGGACGTTGAGGAACAGCGCACCGCCGCGCACCCCGGCCCGGCCGGCCGCGGCCAGCGCCGGCCTGGCACGGACCAGGTAGTCCTCGACCGCCTTGAGCGCGTAGGAGCCGACCGGGACGACGCGCTCCTTGCCGCCTTTGCCGGCCAGCCGGACGGCGGCCTGCCCGTGGTCGAGGTCGTCGACGGCCAGCCCGACCGCCTCGGAGATGCGCGCGCCGGTGCTGTACAGCAGCTCCAGCAGCGCCCGGTCGCGCAGCCCGCGCGGGCCCTCCACCGACCCGGCGGCCTCGATGAGCGCGACGACCGACTCGACCGGGATCGCCTTGGGCAGCCGCTTCGCCGGCGACGGCGGGCGCACCTCGTGGGCGACGTCGTCGGGCACCAGCCCGTCGAGCAGGGCGAAGCGGTGCAGCCCGCGGACGGCGACGACCGCGCGCGCCGCCGAGCTCGCCGACAGCGGCGGGTGCTCGTCGTCCCCCTGCCGCAGCGCCACCAGGAAGCCCTCGACGTCGGACTCGGCGATCTCGCGCAGCGCGGTGACGCCGGCGCCGGCCAGGTACGCGGTGTAGCGCCGCAGGTCGCGGCGGTAGGAGGCGATGCTGTTGGCGGCGAGGCCGCGCTCGACGGTCAGGTGGTCCAGGTAGCCGGTGACGACCCGCTCGATGGCGGAGACGTCGGAGACGGTGGCGGTCAGACGAGCACCTCCTCCCACGGGACGCTCTTCATCCCGTGCGCCTCGGCGACCTCGGGCAGCACGACCTGGCCGGCCACGACGTTGACGCCGTGCGCGAGGTCGGCGTGCGCGCGCACCGCGGCCGCCGTCCCCTCGTTGGCCAGCGCCATCACGTAGGGCAGCGTCACGTTGGTCAGCGCGAAGGTCGAGGTGTTCGGGACGGCGCCGGGCATGTTGGCCACGCAGTAGAAGACCGACTCGTGCACCCGGAAGGTCGGCGCGTCGTGCGTGGTCGGCCGGGTGTCCTCGAAGCAGCCGCCCTGGTCGACGGCGATGTCCACCAGCACCGAGCCGGGCTTCATCCGCGAGACCAGCTCGTTGCTGACCAGCGTCGGTGCCTTGGCGCCGGGCACCAGCACCGCGCCGATCACCAGGTCGGCGTCGAGCACGGCGCGCTCCACCTCGTACGCGTTGGAGGTGACCGTCTGCATGTGGCCCTGGTAGATGCGGTCGGCCGCGCGCAGCGTGTCGACGTTGCGGTCCAGGACGATGACCTCGGCCTGCATGCCCAGGGCGATGGCGGCGGCGTTCATGCCCGAGACGCCGGCGCCGATGACGACGACCTTGGCCGCGTAGACACCCGAGACGCCCCCGAGCAGCACGCCGCGGCCGCCGTGCGCCCGCTCGAGGCAGTACGCCCCGACCTGCGGTGCCATCCGGCCGGCGACCTCGCTCATCGGGGCGAGCAGCGGCAGCGCGCCGCTCGGCGACTGCACCGTCTCGTAGGCGATGGCGGTGGTGCCGGAGGTGACCAGCGCGTCGGTGCACTCCTTCGACGCGGCCAGGTGCAGGTAGGTGAACAGGGTCTGGTCGGCGCGCATCCGGGAGTACTCCTCGGCGACCGGCTCCTTGACCTTGAGCAGCAGGTCGGCCGCGCCCCAGACGTCGTCGGCGGTCGCGACGATCTGCGCGCCGGCGGCGACGAAGTCGGCGTCGGGGATGGAGGACCCCTCACCCGCGCCCTTCTCGACGAGCACCGTGTGCCCCGCACGGACCAGCTCGACCACCCCCGCAGGGGTCAGCGCGACCCGGTACTCGTGGTTCTTGACCTCTTGGGGGACCCCGACCCGCATGACCATGCTCCTTCTCCAGGGATGCGGGTCGCAGCTCCCCATGGGTGAGGGAGCTGCCCACCGCGATGTGGGCGGCCCGGTCGGAGCCTGCCTCGTGGCGGAGTCTAGGCACGTCCGGGTCCGGTTCCCGCGCGCCGGGCCGGGGCACTTCCTCCTCCGAACGGCCCGACCAGCCCGGAGGACGTCGATGCGCCTGTACGCCCAACGCCCCGACCTGCGCCTGCGCCAGGCGCTCGGCGATGCCGGCGTGGTCACCTGGATCGTGCTGTGGGTGCTCGTCGCCCGCGCGGTGCACCGTGCGGTGCTGGTGCTCGCCGAGCCCGGGCAGGCGGTGGAGGACCTCGGGAGCTCGGTGGCCCGGAACATGGCCTCGGCCGCGGAGACCGCCGATCGGGTGCCGGTGGCCGGCGACGCGCTGGCCCGACCGTTCCAGGCGCTCGGCGACGCGGGAAGCTCGGTGAGCGGTGCGGGGCAGAACGCGCAGGACGCCGTCGGCACGCTGGCCCTCCTGCTGGCCGTCGTCCTCGTGCTGCTGCCGGTCGGCTGGCTGCTGCTGCGCTGGCTGCCCGGCCGCTGGCGCTACGCCCGCGAGGCCGGTGCGGCCGCCCGGCTGCTGCGCGGCACACCGGACCTCGAGCTGCTCGCCGTCCGGGCCCTGGCCACCGCTCCCCTGCCCCGGCTGGCCGCGCTCCCCGCCGGCACCGGCGCCGCCTGGCGTGACGGCGACCCGGCCGCGGTCCGCGCACTCGCGGCCCTCGAGCTGGGCCGCCTCGGCCTGCGGTTGCCGGATCGCGCCCCCGTGCCCGCCGAGTGAGCAGTTGCGGTCGCCGACACGCGCGGACACGCCGTGCGCAGCGACCGCAACTGCTCAGTCGGCGTCGACGGGACGCAGCTCGGGCGAGGTCTCCCGCGCCCGGGCGGCGGCCAGCAGCCCGATCACCGCCGAGGCGTTGCGGATCCCGCCGGTGAAGATCCGGCCGACCGCCTCGTCCAGCGGCACCCGCTCGACGGTCATGTCGATCTCCTCGTGCTCCGCGGTGAAGCCGTCGGGCCGCTCGGCCTCCGACAGCCCCTCGGCGAGGTAGATCAGCACCTGCTCGTCGCAGAAGCCCGGCGTGGAGTACGAGGTGACCAGCAGCGACCAGCGCTGCGCGGCCAGCCCGGCCTCCTCGGCCAGCTCGCGCTTCGCCGTCTCGAGGGGCGGCTCGCCGTCGGCGTCCCGCAGCCCGGCCGGCAGCTCCCACAGGTAGCCGCCGACCGGGTGCCGGTACTGCCGGACCATGACCACGCGGCTCTCGTCGTCCACCGCCGCGACGCACACCGCGCCGATGTGCCGGACCACCTCGCGGACGCTGTCGCCGCCCTCGGGCATGGCGACGACGTCCTTGACGAGGGTGATGATCCGGCCCTCGTAGACCGTCTCGGTCTTCAGCAGCGCGTAGGCACCCGGCGAGGCCGGTTCGGCCATCAGATGCCGACCTTCTCGGCGTCGTCGTCCGGAACCGGGATCCGCGAGGACTCGGCGTAGTCGATCGCGGCCCGCACGAACGCGCGGAACAGCGGGTGCGGCCGGGTCGGGCGGCTCTTCAGCTCGGGGTGCGCCTGCGTGCCCACGTAGAACGGGTGCGACTCGCGGGGCAGCTCGGCGAACTCGACCAGCAGCCCGTCCGGCGAGGTGCCGGAGAACACCAGGCCGGCCTCCGACAGCCGGTCGCGGTAGTCGTTGTTCACCTCGTACCGGTGCCGGTGCCGCTCGGTGATGTCCTGCGACCCGTACGCGGCGGCCGCCACCGACCCGTGCTCAAGCGCCGCCGGGTAGCTGCCCAGCCGCATCGTCCCGCCCATGCCCCGCTCGCCGGCGATGACGTCGACCTGGCTGGCCATGGTGGCGATGACCGGGTCCGGGGTGTCCGGGTCGAACTCCGCCGAGTTGGCCTTCTCCAGCCCGGCCACGTGTCGGGCGTACTCGATGACCATGCACTGCAGCCCCAGGCACAGCCCGAGCGTCGGGACGCCGTTGGTGCGCGTCCAGCGCAGCGCTCCGAGCTTGCCCTCGATGCCGCGCACGCCGAACCCGCCCGGCACGCACACGCCGTCGACGCCGGCCAGCGCCCGCTCGGCGCCCTCCGGGGTCTCGCAGTCGTCCGAGGGCACCCAGCGGATCTCCACCCGGTTGCGATGGGCGAAGCCGCCGGCCCGCAGCGCCTCGGTGACCGACAGGTAGGCGTCGGGCAGGTCGATGTACTTGCCGACCAGCGCGATCGTCACCGTCTGCTTGGGCTTGTGCACCCGGTCGAGCAGGTCGCCCCAGACGGTCCAGTCGACGTCGCGGAACGGCAGGCCCAGCCGGCGGACGACGTAGGCGTCGAGCCCCTCGCGGTGCAGCACCTTCGGGATGTCGTAGATCGACGGGGCGTCGGCGCAGGAGATCACGCCCTCGGCGTCGACGTCGCACATCAGGCTGATCTTGCGCTTGAGGTTGGTGCCGATCTCCCGGTCGGAGCGGCAGACCAGCGCGTCGGGCTGGATGCCGATGCTGCGCAGCGCGGCCACCGAGTGCTGCGTCGGCTTGGTCTTCAGCTCGCCGGACGGGGCGATGTAGGGCACCAGCGAGATGTGCAGGAAGAAGCAGTTGTCCCGGCCGATCTCGTGGCGCACCTGGCGGGCGGCCTCGAGGAAGGGCAGCGACTCGATGTCGCCGACGGTGCCGCCGATCTCGGTGATGACGACGTCCACCCGGCCGTCGTCCCCGCTCCACCTGGTGGCGCCGTCGAGGATGCGCGACTTGATCTCGTTGGTGATGTGCGGGATGACCTGCACGGTGTCACCCAGGTACTCGCCGCGCCGCTCCTTGGCGATCACGTCGGAGTACACCTGGCCGGTGGTCACGTTGGCCCGCCCGGACAGGTCGACGTCGAGGAAGCGCTCGTAGTGACCGATGTCGAGGTCGGTCTCGGCGCCGTCCTCGGTGACGAAGACCTCGCCGTGCTGGAACGGGTTCATCGTCCCGGGGTCGACGTTGAGGTAGGGGTCCAGCTTCTGCATGGTGACCCGGAGGCCACGGCTGGACAGCAGCGCGCCCAGGGAGCTGGCAGTCAGCCCCTTGCCGAGCGAGGAGACGACGCCGCCGGTGACGAAGACGAACTTCGTCGGCTGGGAGTTGTGCAGGAGGCCCTGCGAGAAGGACTGGTCACGCGTTCGAGACGGTCGATCCACGGGAGACGACCGTAACACGGTGGGCGCTTCCCTCCTGGCCTGAAAGGGCAGTGCCGTCAGCCACGTTTCCCTCCCGGTCGGGTGCGGCGGCCAGCCACACCAGCAGCGGCACGAGCAGGGCGGCGGCAGTGGCCGGGACGGCGACGCCGGAGTCGTTGACCGCCGCGCCGAGGGTCAGGCTGAGGGCGACGGCGAGCAGCCCGGACTTCAGCGCCGCGGTGTGCGGGGCCGACAGCCCGCCCGCCGAGCCGCCGCGCAGCAGGCCGCCCGGGCGGACCAGCCACCAGGCGGCGACCAGCGCGACCGGCAGCATCCAGGCCAGCGAGCTGCCCAGCAGGATGTCCAGGTTCGCCTGCCCCTTGCGGCTGATCACGGTCCACGCCTCGCCGGAGAGGATCTGGTCGACGAACCGGCCGAGGTGGGTGCGCTGGTCGGCCGGGCGCAGCCAGTCGAGGTAGGCCACCGTGCCGACGGCCACGACGGCGACGCCCAGGATGGCGAGCAGGCGGGCCACGGTCACCCGGGTGCGGGTGAGCAGCATCGCCAGCAGCAGGAACCCCGGCACCGAGGCGAGCACGCCGCCGAAGTCGCGGCCCAGCTGGGGGGCGCCGTCCAGGGCGACGACCACGACACCGCAGCCGAGCACGGTGCCCGCGACCGCCCACCGGCTCCCCCCGCGACCGCCGACCCAGGTGGCCGCCGCGGTGGTGAGCAGCAGGCCGCAGGTCACCAGCAGCCCGAAGGACAGGTTGCCGTAGCCGATGAACCGGCCGGCGACGATCGGGTCGTAGCCCAGCAGCCCGTCCAGCTCGAGGTTCGACCCGGTGAGGACGTCGCCGAACAGGGTGCCCAGCGTGATCGCCAGCAGCGCCAGCGGCGGCCCGACCTGGTGCCGGCGCCACGGGCCGAGCAGGGCGACCGCGGTGACGAGCACGTCGGCGAGGACGACGACGCCGACCAGCGCCCAGCGCGGCGAACCGGCGGCCTCCCACGGCAGCAGGTCGCCGAGGTAGGTGGCCACCGGCAGCGCCGCCGCGGCTCCGGCGAGGACCCGCAGCGCGCGGCGCGCCGGGCTGCCGACCGGCCGGGGCGCGGCCCGGCGGCCCCACCGGGCCACCCGCCAGCCGCCCAGGACGAGCAGGCCGAGGGCGACCACGACCGCGTTGACCACGACCAGCGTCCAGAAGAAGTCGCTCGTGCTGCGGTAGTGCACCGCGGCCGCGGTGCTGGAGCGGTCCAGCTGGGTAACCGCCTCGGCGAGCGGGGGCCGCTCCCCCGCCGCGCGCATCGGCTCGCCGTTCATCGACGCCGGGCGGTCCAGCCCGAGGAAGGACAGCGCGGTCGGGGCGAGGTCGATCAGCTGCACGAACGGTGTCCGGCCGGTGCTGGACGAGGTGAGCCAGGTCGGCTGGTCGTAGCCCGGGCCCGAGGCGATGGCCACGTGCAGCTGCGGGCGGCCGTCGTTGACCTCGGAGATGCCGGCGATCACCAGCAGCGTGTCGGGGGGCAGCGCGGCCCGCAGCCGGCCGACCGCGGCGTCGATCGCGCGCAGCGCCGCCGGGCGGGAGTTCGGGTCGGTGCCGGTGTCGGTCGCGTCCACCCCCGGCTTCCCGGCGTCGGTGAGCGAGTCGAGGCTGACCACGGTGAGCGGGCAGGCGGAGAGGAGAGCGCTGATCGCGGCGGGGTCGGCGGGCAGGCCGTCGACGCTGGTCAGCTTCACCCCCTCGGCGGCCACCGAAAGAGACGCCGCCTTGCCGGCCACGCCCGCGCAGCCGACCTGCTCCCCCAGCAGACCGGGCACGGCGCCGAAGCGCGCGGTGGCCTCGTCCTCGGCGATGTTGCCGACCGTCGCCACCGGGTCGGCCAGGCCGAGGCTCGCGATCTGCTCCTGCAGGCCGCAGTGCGACAGGGACGCGTCCACCGCCGTGGACGGATCGGCCTGCTCGCCGTTGGAGTCGGTGGGGGCCGCGGCGCCGTTCTCGCCGTCGGGCAGCGGCGCGCTGGGGAGCGGGACGGGCGGGATCTGCTCGTCGGCCCCCGGGAACCGCGCCCGGTTGCCGGCCCCGAGCGTGGCCCAGCCGTCGAGCAGGCAGCTCGTGCCGCGGGCGGCCCGCACCGACAGCGCCCCGATCGCCGAGCTCCCTGCGAGGTCCCACAGCTCCGGTGTCTGCTGCGGGTCCAGGTCGCTCCACGCCAGGCCGGGCACGCCGACGACGACCACGTGCCGGTCGCCGGGATCGTCCGCCGCGCCGGCCGGGGCTGCCCCGGCAGGAGAGCAGACCCCGAGCAGTGCGGTGAGGACGGCGGCCAGCACGACCGCGCAGCGGAGGGCGGCCCTCACGACGGGCCGCCCTCCGGATCGCCGAGCAGCTCGCGGTAGACCGCCACGACCTGGCGCTCGGTGGCGGCCTGGTCGGGCCAGCCGGCCGCCTGGCGCGGGCCGGCCTCGGCCAGCTCCTTGGCCCGCACCGGGTCGGTGAGCACACGGACGACGGCGTCGGCCAGCGCGGCGGCGTCGCCGACCGGCACCATCTCCGCCGCGGTGCCGAACAGCTCCGGCATCCCGCCGGCGCGGGTGCAGACCAGCGGCGTGCCGGCCCGCAGCGCCTCCTGCCCGGTGAACGGGCTGCCCTCCCAGCGCGAGGGCAGCACGCACAGGTCGGCCGCGCCGAGCAGGTCGGCGACGTCGTCCCGGCGGCCCAGCAGCGCCACCGGCAGCCGCTCGGCCGCGATGCGCGCCGAGAGCTCCTCCTGCAGCGGGCCGTCGCCGGCGATGACCACCAGCGGGTCGACGACCCCGGCCCAGCGGGCGACGGCGTCGAGCAGGACGTCGTAGCCCTTCTGCGGGTGCAGCCGGCCGACGGCGACCACCAGCGGGCGGCCCTCCTCGACGCCCAGCTCCGCGCGCACCTCGGCGCGCGAGCGCTGAGCGGGCGGGCGCGGCGGGGCGATCGCCGGCGCCAGGCGGACGTCGCGGGCGCCGAGCCGGCGGGCGTTGGCGGCCAGGTCGCCGGAGACGGCGAGCACCAGGTCGGCGGCGCGGATGGTGACGCCCTCGAGCCGGCGCAGCAGCCGCTGCTTGGGGCCCGTGCCCTCCTGCAGCGCGTTGTGCAGGGTGAGCACGAGCGGCCGGCGGCTGCGGTCCAGCCGGCGGGCGGCCGCGGCGACCAGGCCGGCGCGCAGGCCGTGCGCGTGCACGAGGTCGGCGCCGGCGGTGGCGGCGCGCATGGCGAGCACGGCGCGGGCGTCGGCGAGCGGCGCGAGCCCCGCGGAGATCCCGACCGGGCGGAAGTCCGCGCCGGCCCCGGTGAACCCGAACAGCTCCTCGGTGGCCGGGGCGCCGCAGACGCGGACCTCGGCGCCCGCGGCGGTGAGCGCGGGCAGCAGCGAGCGGATGTGCGCGCCCACCCCACCGGCGCTGGTGGCGAGCGCCTCCGCGAGCGAACGGCCCGCCAGGGGCGGCGTGTCAGCCACCGTGCACCTCCTGCCGGCCCGATCGGCGCAGTCCGTGCACCGCCGCCGTCAGCGGTGCCCGCGCCGTTCCCATGATGACCGCCGCGGCGACGACCGCCACCACCGCCGCGGCCGCCACCCCGATGCCGACGGCGCCCAGGACGCCGCTGTCGGGCACCGGGTCGGCCCCGAGCAGCCGCGCGACGAACAGCCCCGCCGCCCCGGCCAGCACCGCCGCGAGCACCGCGGGACCGCCCGTGCGGAGCACACCGCCGAGCGCCGGCCGCCCGGCCACCCGCGCCACGACCACCAGCAGCCCGATCCCGGCGACGGTGACGCCCAGGCTGTGCCCGGCGGCCAGCGCGAACGCCCGGTCGCGGGCCGGCAGGGCGGCGGACAGGACGACGTCGGCGACCCCCGCGAGCACCCAGCCGCCGACCACGCAGGCCGTCGGCGCCTTCCACAGCCCGCGCGCGTAGAGCCCGCGGGTGAGCAGAGCGATCAGCCCGTAGCCCAGCAGGCCGGGCGCGAAGGCGATGATCGTGTTGCGCAGCGCGGTGACCGTCTGCTCCGAGCCGCCGGCGAGGAACACGCGCGCCATCGGCCCGGAGACGGCGACCAGCACGGCCGCGGCCACGGCCGAGGCGACGACGATCAGGACGGCGGCCGGCGCCAGGCTGCGCCGGTAGCCCTCCTCGTCGCCGAGCTCCGCGCTCTCGGACAGGCCCGGGTAGGCGGAGGTGGCCAGCGGCACCGCCAGCGCCGCCCACGGCACCAGGAAGACCGTCAGCCCGGCGGCGTAGGCGACCTGGGTGCCGTCGGGTGCGCCGGCGTTGGCCAGCCGGATCGCGACCGCGGCGAGGACCTGCTGGCCGGCGAGGGTGAGCACACCGGCGATCGCCAGCCGGCCCACCCGGGGGGCCACGCCGACCGGGAACTTGAGCGAGGGCCGCAGCCCCAGTCCCAGCCGCCGGATCGGCACGAGCAGGCTCAGGCTCAGCGCCACGACGCCGAGCGTCGTCCCCACCCCGAGGACCAGCTCCCCCGTCTCGGACAGGTGCGCCACCGACCGGCTGCCGCCGATCAGCGCGAACAGCAGGTAGGCGCCGGCGACGACGACGCTGGACAGCAGCGGCGCGATCGCGGGTCCGGCGAACCGGCGGTGCGCCTGCAGCACGCCGGCGAGCACGATCCCGATGCCGTAGAGCACCACCTGCGGGGCGAACACCAGCAGGAACCGGGCGGCCAGCTGGACCTTCTCCGGGTCGTCGCCGCCGAGCAGCAGCCGGGCGATCGGCTCGGCGAGCAGCGCGACGAGCACGGCCAGCGGGGTGAGCACCAGCAGCACCCAGCCGAGCAGCGCCGACGCCGTCCGGCGGACCTGCTCGGCGTTGCCGGCGACGATGCCGCCGGCCAGCATCGGCACGACCAGGCTGGCCAGCGCCCCGCCGGCGACGATCTCGTAGACGATGTTCGGGACGTTGTTCGCCGCGGTGTAGGTGTCACCGGTGCTGCCCGCGCCGACGGCGTTGGTGAAGACCAGCGTCCGGACGAACCCGGCCAGCCGGGCCAGCACGGTGAGCACGGCGATCAGCGCCGCCGCGCCCGCGACCCCCTGGGCGACCCGCCGTCCGCTCACGGCTGCCGGCGGCCGAGCCGGTCCAGCTCCCGCAACCCGGGCGTGGCCTCGATCACCTTCGTGAAGCTGACCTTCTCGCTGGCGAGGGTGAGCGCGACCACGGCGCCGAGCAGCCCGGCGCGGGCGCCGCCGCGCTCGATCGCGGCCAGCCGCAGGCCGAGCAGCGCCCCGAGGGCGTTGGCGCCGCAGTCGCCGAGCATGACGCGCTCGCCGAGGTCCTCGGGCAGCACCGCCAGGGTCGCACCGAGCGGGCCGGCGACCAGCCCGCCCGCGGGACCGCCGAGCCCGGCCGCGGCGGCGAGCACGCCGGCCTTGCCGGCCCGGCCGGGGCGCAGGTCGAGCAGGTTGACCAGGTTCGCCGTCCCGGCGACCAGCCCCGTGGTGAGGACGACGTCCAGCGGCCTGCGGCGCGTGAGCAGCGCGGCCACACCGGCGGCCGAGACGATCCCCGCGACCTTGACCGCGCCGGCCGACACGCGGCCCTCCCCCAGCGCGCGCAGGTGGCCGGCCAGGCCCTTGTCGCGGGCCTGCTCCGGCCGGGCTCCGGCGACGTCGTCGTAGCCGCCGACCAGGCCGGCGACCCCACCGACGACGGCGGCCGCGGCGCGGGTCCCGGCGGGCGCGCCCAGCACCGCCGACGCGGTGGCCGAGACGGCCAGCGCCGGCCCGCCGAGCAGGGTGACCGGCCGGCCCGCGTAGTTGGTCCGGCGCCACCGGGCGCCGGCCGGGCGCGCGGTGAGCGCGGCCGCGCCGGCCAGCGCCGCGCGTGCCGCAGCGGCTCCGGTGAGAGCGAGCAGCCCCCGGTTCACGGGGTCTTGGCGGGCACCGGCGGGACCGGCTGGGTGTCCTGCCCGGTGCCGTACTTGCCCGAGGTCCCGTCGCCCTCGCTGCCGAGGGCGAGCACGGTGCTGATCTGACCGGCGATGCTGTCGACGTTGTCGACGGTGGAGACCGCGGCCGAGGTGGTCGGGTCGTTGCGCAGGACGCCGACCAGGCCCTGGTCGGCGGCGGAGGCGGCGTCGCCGGACACGACCGCGCCCTCGCCGGCCGCGTCCAGCGCGGCGGCCAGCTCGGCCAGGGCGCTGTTGCGCTGGTCGGCGTCATCGCCCTTGAAGGCGCCCGCCGTCAGCACGACCGCGAAGTTGGCCGGCGTGACCGACGCGCTGTCGGCGGACAGCACCTTGAGCGAGGTGAGCCCGGCCAGCACGGAGGAGAGGTCGGCGGTCGACGGCGGCGGGTCGGTCACCTTGGTCATGAGCACCTGCGCGAGCACCGAGGCGGCCAGCTGGCCGGCGTCGCCGCCGGCCGGCAACGTGACGCTGGTCGGCAGCCCGCCACCGGTCACGTAGTTCTCCAGCGCCGAGGTCTTCGCCGGGTCGCTGTAGGCCGGCGCGAGGCGGATCGTGCCGCTGACCGTCCCGCCGGCCTGGCCGATCAGGGCGGTGACCTCGTCGACGGTGTCGCTGGAGACCTGGTCGTCGGTGACGACGAGGACGACGCTGCGGCCGTTCAGCGAGCCGTCGACCAGCGCGGGCGCGACCGCGGTCTCGAAGGCGTCGGCCTCGTCCTGCTGGCCCTGCAGCTGCTGGGTGTTGTCCTCGAGGTCGCGCTTGTCCTGCTCGAGCGAGCTGACCTGGCCGCGGAGGTCGTCGAGCACCTTGCCGTTGAGCTGCGTGGTGCCGATGACGATCCCCAGGGCGATCGCGAGGAAGACCGCGATCAGGGAGACCAGGTGGTAGCGGAAGTCGATCACGAGAAGAGGTTCTCCAGCCAGAACACGAAGCTGTTCCATTGGTCGACCAGCAGGTCGAGGTAGACCCGGCCGGCCGTCGACACCATGACCGCCGAGCCGATGGCGACGAAGGCGGCCAGCACGAGGACGACGAGCGCCGCCGTGGAGATGCGGCTGCGGTAGAGCCGGGAGACGCCCTTGGCGTCGACCAGCTTGCCGCCCAGCCGCAACCGGGTGAGGAAGGTCGAGGCCATGCCGCCACGGCCCTTGTCGAGGAACTCCACGAGGGTCGCGTGGGTTCCCACGGCGACGATGAGCTTGGCGCCCTTCTCGTCGGCCAGCAGCATCGCGATGTCCTCGCTGGTGGCCGCCGCCGGGAAGGTGATCGCCTCCACGCCCAGGTCCTGCACCCGCGCCAGGCCCGGCGCACGGCCGTCGGCGTAGGCGTGCACGACCACCTCGGCGCCGCAGCGCAGGACGTCGTCGCTGACCGAGTCCATGTCGCCGATGATCATGTCCGGCTGGTAGCCGGCCTCCCGGAGCGCGTCGGCGCCGCCGTCGACGCCGATGAGGACCGGCCGGTAGTCGCGGATGTAGGAGCGCAGCGCCGCGAGGTCCTCCTTGTAGTCGTAGCCGCGGACCACGACCAGGACGTGCCGGCCCTCGATCTGCGTCTCGACGTCGGGGACGCCGACCCCGTCGAGCAGGAGCGCGCGCTCCCGCTTCATGTACTCCATCGTGTTGGCGGCGAACGCCTCCAGCTGCGTGGACAGCCCGGCCTTCGCGTCGACCATCGCGGCGGCGACGCTCGCGGCGTCCTGCGCCTTGCCCTTGGCGACGACGGTGCCGTCCTCGGTGTAGAGGGTGTCGCCGTCCACGCGGACGTGCGCGCCCTCCTTGAGCTTGGTGAAGATCTCCTTGCCGACGTCGTCGAGCAGGGGGATGCCGGCCGAGACGAGGATCTCGGGGCCGAGGTTCGGATACCGGCCGGAGATGCTCGGCGCGGCGTTGACCACGGCGGCGACACGGCAGGCCACCAGCGAGTCGGCGCTGACCCGGTCGACGTCCTGGTGGTCGATGACGGCGATGTCACCGGGCCGCAACCGCTTGGTCAGGTTCTTGGTGCGGCGGTCCAGGCGGACGGTCCCGGCCACCCCAGGCGCCGTCTCCTGGGCCCGGCCGCGTCGCAGGGTGCCGATGCGCATGACCTTCATGCTGTCACGCGGCCCGAGGAGCTCCGTCGTCCGACGCGCAATGGCGACCTTCTGGTTACACACCGTGCGCGACACCGGCGTGTCACGACACGCCAGATCCCCCGGTTGCCCGGGACCGTTACCGAACTGTGTCTAGCGTGGCGGCTGTGACTGGTGGGACGTCTGCGGTGCGCACGACAGCGACGATCCCCGGCCGAGAGGCCGACGAGGAGCCGCCCGGGGCGGCGGTCCGCGCGGTCCCGGACGAGCTCCCGGACGCGGCCCCTGACCCGGTCGTCGACGGGAGCAGCCAGGCGCAGGACGACGCGCCGCCGGATGAGCTGCCGGCCGACGGCGCGGCGTCGGAGGGCGTGTCCGCCCCCCGCGGACGGCGGAGACTGCGGGGGGCGGGCATCCGGGAGCGGCGCCGGCAGCAGACCAGGGGGCGGATCGTGGACGCCGCCGCGGAGCTGTTCGCCGAGCGGGGCTTCGACGCGGTCAGCGTGGTGGAGATCGCGCAGCGGGCAGGCGTGGTGGAGAAGACGGTCTTCAACCACTTCCCGGTCAAGGAGGGCCTCGTCTTCGAGGCCGACCCGCCGATGCGTGCGGCGCTGCTCGACGCCGTCCGCCGCCGGCCGGCCGGCGAGTCGGTCACGGCCGCGGCGGGCAGCTTCGTCGTCGCCGCGGTGAGCATGCTCGGCTGCCCGGAGGCGGCGGCCGGCGTCACCGAGATGGCACGGGTGATCCGCGGCAGCCGCACGCTGCAGGTGCGCGAGCGGGAGATCCTCGACGGGCTGACCACCGCGCTGGCCGAGCTGATCGCCGAGGAGACGCGCGCCGTCCCGGGGGCGCTGGAACCGTGGCTGACCGCGCACGCGGTGACCGGGCTCTACGCCGCACTGCTCGACCTGGCCCGCGACAGGGTGCTCGCCGGCGAGTCGGGGACGGCGCTGACCGAGGTGCTGCGTGCTCGCGGCGAGCGCGGCCTGGCGCTGCTGCAGTTCGGCCTGGCGGGCTACGCGAAGAAGCCGCGCTAGACCTGGAGGGCCTTGAGCAGCTGGGTGCCGCGGTCGCCGGGGATGTCCGGGTCCTGGGTGAACAGGGCGACGGCGACCATGTACTCGTCGTCGCCGGCCCAGCCGCGGCCCTCGGCGCACAGCCGGCGGATGTGCTCCCGGACCTTGGGCTCGCCGCTGTAGGGGCCGTAGTCCAGGCCCATGGCCAGGAAGTTGGCGACGCGGTAGCCGAGGTCGCCCGCCGTCAGCACCGTGCCGACCGGGTCGGAGTAGCTCGCGACGGCGCAGATCACGTTCGGGTAGCCGGCCTTGAGCAACTGCAGCACGAGGTCGTTGCCGTGCACGCCGCCCCACAGCTCGGGCATGAGGATGTCGCGGTCCGGGGCGGGGATGTAGGGCGGATTGGCGATGACCGTGCCGACCGCGGGTCCACCGGCCGCGTCCGCGGAGTCGAAGAAGTCACCGAGCTCGACGGTGTACCGGTCGGCCACTCCCCGCTCGGCGATGTTGCGCCGGGCCCTCTCCACCGACGGGGCGCTGATGTCGTAGCTGCGCACCCGCAGGTCGGGCAGCGCCCTGACCACGTCGGCGATCGCGGAAGCGTCGCCGGTGCCGAGCTCGACGACCCCGCCGTCGGCCCAGGCGAGCTGCTGCCGGTACTGCTCGAGCAGCATGCAGACCGAGAAGCCGTAGTGCGCCGACTCGTCGGCCGAGGAGAAGCAGCTCACGACCGCGACCTACCCCGGCGGTAGCGGAACTACGCCGCCCGTCACCCGCTCGGGCGCGCCGCGACGGCGAGCAGCTCACGGGCGTGCGCCTGCCCGGTGTCGCTGTCGGCCAGCCCGGAGAGCATCCGGGCGAGCTCGCGCACGCGGTCCTCGCCGTCGACCGCCCGGATGTCGGTCGCGGTCACGCCGCCCTCGGTGTCGGGCGACTTGTCGACCACGAGGTGGGTGTCGGCGAAGGCGGCGACCTGGGCCAGGTGGGTGACGACGACGACCTGGTGGTCGCGGGCCAGCCGGGCCAGGCGGCGGCCGATCTCGCCGGCCGCCTGCCCGCCGACCCCGGCGTCGACCTCGTCGAAGACCATGACCGGCACCGGATCGGCGCCGGCGAAGACCACCTCGATGGCGAGCATGACGCGGGAGAGCTCACCGCCCGAGGCGCCCTTGTGCACCGGCCGCGGCGGGGCGCCCGGGTGCGGCGCGAGCAGCAGGGCGACCTCGTCGAGACCCTCGGGCCCGGGGTCGTCGGGATCGGTCTCGATGGAGAACGAGACGCGGGCGCTCTTCATGGCCAGCCCGGCGAGCTCGGCGCCGACCTCGGCGGCGAACCCCTCGGCGGCGGCGTGACGGCCCGCGGTGAGCCGGCGGCCCAGCTCGTCGACCTCGGCGCGGGCGGCGTCGCGCTCGGCGGCCAGCTTCTCCAGCGTCTCGTCGGAGACGTCGAGCTCGTCGAGCCGCCGGCGGGAGTCCTCGGCCCAGCGCAGCACCCCGGTCAGGCCCTCCCCCACCTCGGCGTACTTGCGCACCAGCGCGGTGAGCGCGGCCCGCCGGTCCATCACCTCGGCCAGCCGGGCGGGGTCGGCGTCGAGGTCGGCGACGTAGGTGCCGAGCTGGACGGCGACGTCGGAGACGACGCTGACCGCGTCGGCGAGGTCGTGCGCGAGCAGCACCAGCGTGGGGTCGTCGGAGCCGGCCAGGGCCCGCTCGGCGACGGCGAGGGCGGCCGTGGCGTCCTGCGGGGCCTCGTCGACGCCGAAGTCGCCGGTGACGTCGCCGATCAGCGCGAGCCGGGCCTCGTCGGCGGCGGCGCGCAGCGCGTCGGCGTCGGAGAGCCGCCGGGCGAGCGTGTCGAGGGCGTCGTCCTCCCCCGCCTCCGGGGCGACCGCGTCGATCTCCTCCAGGCCGTGCCGCAGCACGTCGGCGGCCTGGGCGAGCTCGCGGGCCTGCTTCTGCCGGCGGTCGAGGTCGGCGGTGAGCTCGCGCCAGCGCGCGTGGGCGTCGCGGTAGCGCTGCAGCGTGGCGAGGTGGTCGGGGCCGGCGTACCGGTCGAGCGCGCGCCGCTGCTCGGCCGGGCGGGACAGCCGCAGCTGGTCGGTCTGCCCGTGGACGGCGAGCAGGCCCTCCGAGAGCTCCGCGACGACGCCGACCGGCACGCTGCGACCGCCCAGGTGCGCCCGGGAGCGGCCCTCGGCGGTGACCGTGCGGGCGAGGATCAGGCTGCCGTCGTCGTCCGGTTCGCCGCCGGCCTCGGCTGCGCGCTCCCAGACCGGGGAGTCCCCGGGCAGGACCAGCCGGCCCTCCACCCCGGCGCGGCCGCCGGCGCGGACCCGGCCGGGGTCGGCGCGGCCGCCGAACAGCAGCGTGAGCCCGGTGACCACCATGGTCTTGCCGGCGCCGGTCTCGCCGGTGACCACCGTCAGGCCGGGGCCGAACTCGAGGGTGGCCTCGTCGATCGCGCCGAGGCCGCGGATGTGCAGCTCGGTGAGGGCGCCGAGCGACTTCTTCTCAGTCGTCGTGCGCGACGGCACCGCTCACCTCCTCCGCGCTCCGGTCCCCGTCGGCGCCGACGATGTCGCGGGTCAGCACGTTCGGCGGCGGCAGCTCGTGGCCGGGCCCTTGGTGGTGCTGGCGGGGCCGGCTGTCGCGGAAGCCGCGGACCGGCAGGCCGAACTTGGCCACGAGCCGGTCGCCGAAGCTGGCGGAGTGGACGCGGGCGATGCGCACCGAGCGGTCGGCGCGGCGGACGTCGACCCGGCCGCCGATCGGCACCTCGATCGCGCGGCGGCCGTCGGCGGAGACCCGGGCGCGGTTGCCGTCGGCGGGCACCGCGACGGACAGGACGGAGTCCGGCGAGGTGACCAGCGGGCGGGCGAACAGCGCGTGCGCGTTGGTCGGCACGAGCAGCAGGGCCTCGACGTCGGGCCAGACCACGGGCCCGCCGGCGGAGAACGCGTAGGCGGTGGAGCCCGTGGGGGTGGCGCACAGGACGCCGTCGCAGCCGAAGCTGGTCAGCGGCCGGCCGTCGATGGAGATGACGACGTCGAGCACGCGGGAGCGCTCGGTCTTCTCGATCGAGGCCTCGTTGAGCGCCCAGGTGCCGCCCACGGAGCTGCCGTCGGCGTCGAAGACGTCGACCTCGAGGGCCAGGCGCTTCTCGACGGCGTACTCGCAGCGCTCGATGGCCAGCAGGGTCTCCTCGACCGCCTCGGGCTCGGTCTCGGCGAGGAAGCCGACCCGGCCGAGGTTGACGCCCATGAGCGCGGCGTGGGTGTAGCGGGCCAGCTCGGCGGCGCGCAGGAACGTGCCGTCACCGCCGAAGACCATGACGATCTCCGCCCCGCGGGCCGCCTCGGCGTCGGGTGGGACGACCTCGGCGCCGTCGATCGCGAGCGCCTCGGCCTCGTCGTCGAGCACGCGCACGGTGATGCCGGCGCGCTGCAGGCGGGCGGCCGAGCGCTGGGCGAGCTCGACGATGTCCTGCCGGCCGGTGTGCACCGCGAGCAGCACGTGCCGCCCCCGGCCCGGGGTCCAGCCGCTCTCGTTCACCGTCTCCTCCTCGGTCACTGCGGTCCCTCCTGCACGGCCCGGCGGACGTCGTCCTCGCGGAGCGGGGCGGCGTCGCGACGCAACCACAGGAAGAACTCCACGTTTCCTGCGGGACCGGGCAGCGGGCTGGCGACGACGCCGGCGCTGCCCCAGCCCAGCCCCTGCGCGGCTTCGGCGACCTCCAGGACGGCGGTCACCCGGTGCTCGGGGTCGCGGACCACGCCGCCGGCGCCGAGCCGCTCCCGGCCGACCTCGAACTGCGGCTTGACCATGGGCAGCAGGTCGGCGCTCTCGGTGGCGCAGGCGGTCAGCGCCGGGAGGACCAGCCGCAGCGAGATGAAGGACAGGTCGGCGACGACCAGGTCGGCCGGGCCGCCGATCGCCTCGGGCGTGAGGGTGCGCACGTTGGTGCGCTCGTGCACCTGCACCCGCTCGTCGGTGCGCAGCGACCAGGCCAGCTCGCCGTAGCCGACGTCGACGGCGACCACCTCGCGGGCGCCGCGGCGCAGCAGCACCTCGGTGAACCCGCCGGTGGAGGCGCCGGCGTCGAGCGCCCGGCGGCCCGCGACCGGCACGGCGAAGGCGTCGAGCGCGCCGAGCAGCTTGTGCGCGCCGCGGGAAACCCACGTCGGGGTGTCGGGATCGGTGCGGACGACGACCGGCGTGCCCGCCTCGACACCGGTGGCCGGCTTGGTCGCCGCCTGCCCGGAGACGGCCACGCGACCCTCGGCGATGAGCGCGACGGCGTGCTCGCGCGAGCGGGCCAGGCCCCGGCGCACGAGCTCGGCGTCGAGTCGGCTGCGGCGGGGCATCAGAGCTGGTCGATCGTGCCGAGCTCGCGCTTCAGGCGCTCGTGCTCGTCCTCGAAGGCCTGGACGTGCTCGGCGACGGGGCGCTCCGCCAGGCCGGCGAACCGGTCGTCGCCGGAGGCCTCGTCCGCGGGCGCCGGCGCTCCCCCCGGGGCGTCGGACGGGCTGGGCTCGGTCATGCGATCGAGGTTACCGGCCGGGACCGACGGGCACGGGGCCACGGACGGACCGTTACGGTCGCCCGCAGGTACGGATGGGAAAGCCGAGGTGGGACCCGTGGCGACGATCGAGGAGTGCATGACGGCGTTGCAGGGGGTGCTGGGCCCGATCGCCGCGCACAAGGCGACCCAGGGCATCGACCGCACCGTGTCGTGCCGCTTCCCCGACCTCGGCCAGGCGGTCCTGGGCCGGCTGCACGACGGCACCTTCTCGGACCTCAAGGCGGTGGAGGTGGCGGACATGCCGCGCGCGGACGTGCGGCTGACGATGGACAGCGACGTCCTGCTCGCCATGACCGACGGCCAGCTGTCGTTCCCGAAGGCGATGCTGGCCGGGAAGGTCAAGGTCGAGGCGCCGCTCAAGGACATGTTCCGGCTGCGTTCGGCGTTCTGACCCGCCCGCTCAGGCGAGGCGCCAGCTCTCCAGGGCCCGCCGGGCGTCGTCGTCCTCGGCGGTGACCTGCGCTGCGGCGCCCTCGTCGGGGTGCGCCGTCCAGTGCGCGACGCACAGGGCACGCAGTCCGTCGAGGCCGTCGTCGTCCGCCTCGGCGCCACCGCGGCGACGCAGGGCGAGCCGATCGCCGCCGGACCGGGCGATCCAGGCACCGCACCGGTGGCCGCCCTCCTCAGCGACGACCGCCGGGTGCGCGACCAGCAGCCCCGCGGCATCGGCGGCGAGAAGGTCGGGCCGGTGGTCGGGCCGCGCCGCCAGGAGCGCGGCCGGGTCGGTGACCCCGGTGAACACCAGCAGGCTGGCCGCGCCGGCACGGGCGGCGCCCTCGATGTCGGTGTCGAGCCGGTCGCCGACGACGAGCGGCCGCTGCGCGCCGGTGCGGCGCACGCACTCGGCGTGCATCGCCGGGTCGGGCTTGCCGGTGACCATGGGCTCCTGGCCGGTGACGTTCCGGACGACCGCGACCATCGCGCCGTTGCCGGGCAGCGGCCCGCGCGGGGACGGGATGGTCGAGTCGGCGTTGGTGGCCACGTGCCGGGCGCCGTTGCGGACGGCGACGACCGCCTCGGCCAGCTGCAGCCAGCCGACCTCGCGGCCGTAGCCCTGGACCACCGCCCGGGGGCGGTCCTCGGCCCGCTCCACGACGGTGAGCCCGGCGGCGCGAAGCGCCGCGGCGACGCCGGGGCCGCCGACCGGCAGCACGGGGGCGTCGGCGCCGAACTGCTCCGCGACCACGGTGGCGGCGGCCATCGCGCTGGTGATGACGTCGGAGGCCTGCGCCGGTACGCCCAGCTCGGCCAGGTGCTGCGCGACGTCCTCGGGGGTGCGGGCGGCGTTGTTGGTCACGAACCCCAGCCGCATGCCCGCCTTGCGCGCGTCGGCCAGGGCGTCGGGCACCCCGGGCACGGCGTCGGGACCGACGTAGACGACGCCGTCGAGGTCGAGCAGCGCGACGTCGAAGGCCGTGGCCGGTGGCCGGCTGCTGCCCGACGCGAGCGTGGGTGTGCGCGCGCCGGTCACGCCGGACCCGCCGCGCGCCGGGCGCGGACGCCCCGCAGCGCCCGCTCGTAGTGGCCGAGGTCGGGGCGCATCGCCACGGCCAGCGCGAGGTGCTCGGCGGCGACGGTGAGCTCCCCCGCACGGCTGGCCGCCAGCCCCAGGCCGAAGTGGGCGTAGTCGTCGGTCGGGTTGACCGCGATCAGTTCCCGGAAGGACGCGATGGCCTCCTCGTAGCGCCCGGCGTCGTACTGCGCCCGGGCGAGTGCCTCGCGGACGCTGCGCGAGCCCGGCTCGGCCTCGGCCACGCGGGCGAGCAGCGTCGCGGCGGCGTCGGGATCACCGCTGCCGAGCAGCTGCAGGCCGCGTTGGTACCACTCGTAGACGCCCCCCTCCGGGGTGCCTGCCTCGGACAACCGCTGCCCCTCCCGCTGTGGCTGACGCACCCCGGCGGCGAGGAGCGGGACGCTCCTACGATCGCCGTTGTGCTCTCGTCGTCGGCGGATGCCCGGTCGCCCCAGGCGACGGGTCTGGATCTGCGCCCCTTTCGGGCCCTGACCTACCGTCGGCGAGACCCCGAGCACCTGGCCCGGGTGAGTTCGCCAGCCTACGACCTGGTGACCCCGGCGAGCCGGGAGCGCCTGGCCGACGCCGACCCGCACAACATCGTGCGCCTCATCCTCCCCGGCGTCGAACCAGGCCGGGACGGCGACGAGCCGCCGGCAGTCCGATCGGCGGCGCTCTCCGCGCGGACGCTGCGGGCGTGGCGGGACGAGGGCGTGCTCGTGCAGGACGACGCGCCGGCCTTCTGGCTCTACGAGCTGCGGCCGGCCGGCGCCCCGGCGACGGTGGGCTGGCTCGGCGCCGTGGGGCTGCCCGCTGGGGGCTCGCGCGCGGTGCTGCCGCACGAGGACACCTACCCGGTCGCCGTCGAGGGCCGCCGGGCGCTGCTGGCGGCGACCAGGACCGACCTCGAGCCGATCGTCCTGGCTCACGACCCGGACCCGGCCATCGCGGAGCTGACCGGCTCGGCGCAGCAGGAGCCGCCCACTCTGGAGCTGGAGGACGCCGACGGCGTCCGGCACCGGCTGTGGCGGGTGACCTCCCCGGCGGTGATCCGCCGGCTCGCCGAGGCCTTCGCCCGGACCGGCGCGGTCATCGCCGACGGCCACCACCGCTTCGCCGCCGCGCAGGCCCATGCCCGTGCGAGCTCGGGCCGGCCGGGTGACGACGCGATCCTGGCGCTGCTCACCCCGATGGGTCCCGGCGGGCTGCGGGTGGAGGCGATCCACCGGGTGGTGCCCGACCTGCCGCTGGACGAGGCGACGCGATGGGCGGCCGCCGGCTTCCGGGCCGACGCGCTGCCCGGCGACGCGGCCGTCGTCGACGTCGCCGCCCGGTGGCTGGCCGACCCCTCCGCGTCGGGCTTCCTGCTGACCGACGGCGCCCGGGTCGTGCAGCTGAGCGAGCCCACCGCCGAGGTGTCGGCCTCGGTGCCACCGGAGGCGCCGGCGGCCTGGCGACGGCTCGACGTCGTGCTGGCCCACCACGGGCTGTTCGCGCACCTGTGGGGACGGCCCGACGAGCCCACGTCGGTGCTGGTGGCCCACGACGTGCCCGAGGCGCTCCGGCTGGCCGGCGAACGCGGAGGGACCGCTGTCCTCCTGCAGGCGCCCTCCCCCGCCGACGTGGCGGCGGTCGCCCGCGAGGGAGCGCGGATGCCGCGCAAGTCGACGCTGTTCGTGCCCAAGCCGCGCACCGGCCTGGTGCTCCGCCCGTACGACGACTAGTTCAGGCCGACCGGGCATCGGTGGTCCCCGCGCGGGTGACCTTTCTGCCCTTGCGGCAGTTCACCTCGTAGACCGACGCCTTGCCCGTGGGGGTGCGCCAGAAGCGGCGCTGCAGGGCACCCTCGACCTCGATCACGTCGTCGGGTTGCCACAGCGTGGCGCGCCGCTGCAGCGCCCGGTCGTAGGTGATGCAGGCCAGCACGTCCACGGCACTGCCCCGGCTCCGGGGCTCCGGTCTGCGGATGATCAGCCGGAAGGTCACCAGTGCGTCCCCGCTCGGCAGGGTGCGCACCTCCGCGGGGGCGGACAACCGCCCCCGCAGCAGCACGTCGTTGCGGTCGATCACAGCCACGCTCATGCGCCGAGCCTGTCCGGCGGTGGGCCGTCGTCCCAGGCCTGCCGGAGATCTGTGGACGCGCCTGTCCGGTGTGGACGGCCGCGACGGTTTCGTCAGTCGCTCGTGCTGCGGGGTTCGGCCTCCGGGTGCGCGAGCGGGTGGTCCTCGCCGAGCAGCTCGGCCACCTCGCGCTCGACGTCGTCGTCGAAGTCCAGCTCGGGCTCCTCGGCGGCCGGCAGCTCGTCCTCGACCTCGATCTCCTCCTCGGAGAAGACGACCTGGGGCCCGCGTCCCGTACCGGCGACGTCGTCCTCGTCCACGGCGGCGATGGCCGCAGCCCACTGCTCAGCCCGCTCGACCTCCCCGAGCTCGTCGAGCAGGTCGGCGTAGGCAGCGGCCAGCCGGAGGCGACCGGGGTCCTCGGCGCTCAGCCCCTCCGGGACGCGAGCGCCGCCGAGGGCGTCCTCGAGCACGAGGCGGGCGGCGGCCTGCTCGCCCAGATCGCGGCGAACCCCTGCCTCGACAAGCCGCAGCTCGAGCAGCTCGTCCGCCTGAGGAGCGGACTCGAGCGCCTCGGCCACCAGGCGCAGCGCCACCTCCGGGCGGCCCATGGCGCGCTCGCAGTCGGCGAGGACGGCGCGGTAGCCCTCGTCGCCGGTCATCCGCCGGTAGGCGCGCAGCTCCCGTGCCGCCTCGGCGTAGTCCCCGGCGTGGTAGGCCGCCACCCCGACGGCCTCGCGGACCGCGGCCACCCGGGAGGCCCGGTCGCGGGCCGCACGGGCGTGCGCCAGCGCGGTCTCGGGGTCCTCGTCGACCAGGGCGCCGGCCACCACGAGGTGCCGTGCGACGCGGTCGGCGTTGCGCGACTCCAGGCCGCGCAGCGCGGCGCGCACGGAACCGTCGAGCTCCTTGGGGTCGGCCCACTCCGGGATCTCCGGCCCGGCGGGGATGGCCCCACGAGGGGACTGGTCGCGCGCCGCGCCCGTGTCGCGTCCGCGGCGGTCGTCGGAGGGACGCCGGTCCCGCCACGACGGCTTGCCGCGAGACCCGCCGTCCGCGCGGGGCCGGTCCTCGTGGGGCCGACGAGGACGGTCACCGTCGCGCTGGGGACGCCCCTCGGAGGGACGGCGCTCGCGCCGGTCCCCCTGCTCGGCGTCCGGACGGCGCGATCGCGCTCCGGCAGGCGACGAGCCCGAACGGCGGTCCGTGGAGCGCTGAGGGCGGTCGCCGTCGCGCTGGGGACGTCCCTGCGAGGGACGACGGTCCCGCCAGTCACCCTGCTCCGAGCCGCCCTCCGACCGGCCGCGATAGCCGCCCGTCGGGCGCTGCGGCCGCTCACCGTCGCGCTGGGGACGTCCCTGCGAGGGACGACGGTCCCGCCAGTCACCCTGCTCCGAGCCGCCCTCCGACCGGCCGCGATAGCCGCCCGTCGGGCGCTGCGGCCGCTCACCGTCGCGCTGGGGACGTCCCTGCGAGGGACGACGGTCCCGCCAGTCACCCTGCTCCGAGCCGCCCTCCGACCGGCCGCGATAGCCGCCCGTCGGGCGCTGCGGCCGCTCACCGTCGCGCTGGGGACGTCCCTGCGAGGGACGACGGTCCCGCCAGTCACCCTGCTCCGAGCCGCCCTCCGACCGGCCGCGATAGCCGCCCGTCGGGCGCTGCGGCCGACCGCCGGATCCGGCCCGGTTCGAGCGGCCGGCGGAACTTGAGCCCCCGCGGGCACCTCCGCCCTGCGGGCCGCCCCGTCGGGACGGGGAGCCGCCGGAACCTCGTCGCGGAGCAGTCATGACGTGTGGGTACCTCATCGGTCAAGGGCGTATTCGCCGGGAACGGACACGAGAAAGATGCCGGACAAACCAAAATGGGGGCCGGAGCAAATCGCTCCGACCCCCATTTCAGAAAGTATGTCCGGCGGCGTCCTACTCTCCCACCCCGTCTCCAGGGCAGTACCATCGGCGCTGAGAGGCTTAGCTTCCGGGTTCGGAATGTGACCGGGCGTTTCCCTCTCGCCATGGCCGCCGTAACGCTGTGAACCTGTCAAACACCGCAGACCCGTTACCGGGTGTGGGTTTGTGGGTTCAGAACCGCACAGTGGACGCGAGACACGATCGAGAAGAATGTGTGTGTGGTAAGTCCTCGGCCTGTTAGTACCGGTCAGCTGCACACCTTGCGGTGCTTCCACCTCCGGCCTATCAACCCGCTGGTCTGGGCGGGGGCCTTACCCCATCGAGTGGGTGAGAGACCTCATCTTGAAGCGAGCTTCCCGCTTAGATGCTTTCAGCGGTTATCCCTGCCGAACGTAGCCAACCAGCAGTGCACCTGGCGGTACAACTGGCACACCAGAGGTTCGTCCGTCCCGGTCCTCTCGTACTAGGGACAGCTCTTCGCAAGTCTCTTACGCGCGCGGCGGATAGGGACCGAACTGTCTCACGACGTTCTAAACCCAGCTCGCGTACCGCTTTAATGGGCGAACAGCCCAACCCTTGGGACCTACTCCAGCCCCAGGATGCGACGAGCCGACATCGAGGTGCCAAACCATCCCGTCGATATGGACTCTTGGGGAAGATCAGCCTGTTATCCCCGGGGTACCTTTTATCCGTTGAGCGACACCGCTTCCACATGCCGGTGCCGGGTCACTAGTCCCAGCTTTCGCTCCTGCTCGACCCGTCGGTCTCGCAGTCAAGCTCCCTTGTGCACTTGCACTCGACACCTGATTGCCAACCAGGCTGAGGGAACCTTTGGGCGCCTCCGTTACATTTTGGGAGGCAACCGCCCCAGTTAAACTACCCACCTGACACTGTCCCTGATCCGGATCACGGACCGAGGTTAGACATCCAATTCGACCAGAGTGGTATTTCAACGGCGACTCCACGGACACTGGCGTGCCCGCTTCACAGTCTCCCACCTATCCTACACAAGCCGAACCGAACACCAATATCAAGCTGTAGTGAAGGTCCCGGGGTCTTTCCGTCCTGCCGCGCGTAACGAGCATCTTTACTCGTAGTGCAATTTCGCCGAGCCTGTGGTTGAGACAGCTGAGAAGTCGTTACGCCATTCGTGCAGGTCGGAACTTACCCGACAAGGAATTTCGCTACCTTAGGATGGTTATAGTTACCACCGCCGTTTACTGGCGCTTGAGTTCTGAGCTTCGCACCCGAGGGCACTAACCCGTCCCCTTAACGTTCCAGCACCGGGCAGGCGTCAGTCCGTATACATCGTCTTACGACTTCGCACGGACCTGTGTTTTTAGTAAACAGTCGCTTCTCACTGGTCTCTGCGACCCCCCACCGCTACCCCGCGCGCGGCGGTTCACAGCAGAGGGTCCCCCTTCTCCCGAAGTTACGGGGGCATTTTGCCGAGTTCCTTAACCACAGTTCGCTCGATCGCCTCGGTATTCTCTACCTGACCACCTGAGTTGGTTTGGGGTACGGGCCGCTCGGAACTCGCTAGAGGCTTTTCTCGGCAGCATAGGATCATCCCATTCGCCTCATTCGGCTATGCGTCAGGCCTCACCCACAATGTCCGACGGATTTGCCTATCGGACGGGCCACACCCTTGCACCGGTACTACCACTCACCGGGAGGACTACCTTCCTGCGTCACCCCATCGCTTGCCTACTACCAGTCCGGGTCCCGCGCTCCCCGATCTTGGCTCGAAAGCCGCGACCGGTTCGGGCGGTTAGCATCGCTGGGTCCGGCATGGGCGCTCCTTCGCGGGTACGGGAATATCAACCCGTTGTCCATCGACTACGCCTGTCGGCCTCGCCTTAGGTCCCGACTCACCCTGGGCGGATTAGCCTGGCCCAGGAACCCTTGGTCATCCGGCGGGGGAGTTTCTCACTCCCCTTTCGCTACTCATGCCTGCATTCTCACTCGCGTGGCGTCCACGGCTGGATCCCTCCGCCGCTTCACCCACCACACGACGCTCCCCTACCCACCCCAGCCCCTGGCCGGCCCATACGAGGACCGGCGGAGTACTGCTGGAGTGTCACGGCTTCGGCGGTGTGCTTGAGCCCCGCTACATTGTCGGCGCGGAACCACTTGACCAGTGAGCTATTACGCACTCTTTCAAGGGTGGCTGCTTCTAAGCCAACCTCCTGGTTGTCTCTGCGATCCCACATCCTTTTCCACTTAGCACACGCTTAGGGGCCTTAGCCGATGATCTGGGCTGTTTCCCTCTCGACTACGAACCTTATCGCCCGCAGTCTCACTGCCGCGCTCTCACTTACCGGCATTCGGAGTTTGGTTGACGTCAGTAACCTGGTAGGGCCCATCAGCCATCCAGTGCTCTACCTCCGGCAAGAAACACGCGACGCTGCACCTAAATGCATTTCGGGGAGAACCAGCTATCACCGAGTTTGATTGGCCTTTCACCCCTACCCACAGCTCATCCCCCAGGTTTTCAACCCTGGTGGGTTCGGTCCTCCACGCGGTCTTACCCGCGCTTCAACCTGGCCATGGGTAGATCACTCGGCTTCGGGTCTAGAGCACGCGACTATCCTCGCCCTGTTCGGACTCGCTTTCGCTACGGCTACCCCCCACGGGTTAACCTCGCCACGTACCGCTAACTCGCAGGCTCATTCTTCAAAAGGCACGCAATCACCCCGCCAGGTAACCCCGGCTAAGGCTCTCACGGCTTGTAGGCACACGGTTTCAGGTACTATTTCACTCCCCTCCCGGGGTACTTTTCACCTTTCCCTCACGGTACTCGTCCGCTATCGGTCATCAGGGAGTATTCAGGCTTAGCGGGTGGTCCCGCCAGATTCACACCGAATTTCACGGGCTCGGTGCTACTCGGGAAAACATCCGGGAGGACTCGGGTTTTCGTGTACGGGGCTCTCACCCTCTGCGGCGACCCCTTCCAGAGGCCTTCCACTAACCACGAGTCTTTCTCACTCCCCGCCCGGCCGGCAGACCGAACTGGATGCTCCCACAACCCCGACCACACAACCCCTGCCGGGTATCACATGCGACCGGTTTAGCCTCAATCCGCTTTCGCTCGCCACTACTCACGGAATCACGGTTGTTTTCTCTTCCTGTGGGTACTGAGATGTTTCACTTCCCCACGTTCCCTCCACACGCCCTATGTGTTCAGGCGCGGGTCACACCACATGACTGGTGCGGGGTTCCCCCATTCGGACACCCTCGGATCAACGCTCGGTTGGCAGCTCCCCGAGGCTTATCGCAGCCTCCCACGTCCTTCATCGGCTCCTGATGCCCAGGCATCCACCGTGTGCCCTTAACAACTTAACCAACACACAACAAACAACTCGACAAAAACCAGCCGACACCCTCTTTTGAAAAAAAGACGATGCGGCCGGTCAAAGATGCTCGCGTCCACTGTGCAGTTCTCAACCAACAAACAGCCACCACCCCCCACCGGCCCCACCAGACCCGGACCCCCCACAAGGGGCCGGCGCTGTGAGACCAGGGATGGTCCTGCGTCAAGGGAAACAGTCCGCTCCCTCAGGACCCAACAGCGTGCCTACGGACCCGGACTGCACCCCGCCCGCGCTCCACGCCCGATCCCCGAAGGAACCGCGGCAGTACTAGCGGGCCGGCCACAGCCGGACATCCGAACTGGTCAGCGTTCCACCCTCGAGCACCACCCAGACAACCCGCGGCGGATCGGAGTGATCCACCGTCTTCGTTCTGGCATGGGTCTGCACCGACCAGGAGAACCCCGGCCGGCCAGCTGCTCCTTAGAAAGGAGGTGATCCAGCCGCACCTTCCGGTACGGCTACCTTGTTACGACTTCGTCCCAATCGCCGATCCCGCCTTCGACGGCTCCCTCCCACAAGGGGTTGGGCCACCGGCTTCGGGCGTTACCGACTTTCGTGACGTGACGGGCGGTGTGTACAAGGCCCGGGAACGTATTCACCGCAGCGTTGCTGATCTGCGATTACTAGCGACTCCAACTTCATGGGGTCGAGTTGCAGACCCCAATCCGAACTGAGACCGGCTTTTTGGGATTCGCTCCACCTCACGGTATCGCAGCCCTTTGTACCGGCCATTGTAGCATGTTTGCAGCCCTAGACATAAGGGGCATGATGATTTGACGTCATCCCCACCTTCCTCCGAGTTGACCCCGGCAGTCTCCCATGAGTCCCCACCATTACGTGCTGGCAACATGGAACGAGGGTTGCGCTCGTTGCGGGACTTAACCCAACATCTCACGACACGAGCTGACGACAACCATGCACCACCTGTGCACGACGCCAAAGGCACCCCGCATCTCTGCGAGATTTCCGTGCATGTCAAGCCTAGGTAAGGTTCTTCGCGTTGCATCGAATTAAGCAACATGCTCCGCCGCTTGTGCGGGCCCCCGTCAATTCCTTTGAGTTTTAGCCTTGCGGCCGTACTCCCCAGGCGGGGCGCTTAATGCGTTAGCTGCGGCACGGAGACCGTGGAATGGCCCCCACACCTAGCGCCCAACGTTTACGGCGTGGACTACCAGGGTATCTAATCCTGTTCGCTCCCCACGCTTTCGCTCCTCAGCGTCAGTATCGGCCCAGAGACCCGCCTTCGCCACCGGTGTTCCTCCTGATATCTGCGCATTTCACCGCTACACCAGGAATTCCAGTCTCCCCTGCCGAACTCCAGTCCGCCCGTATCGACTGCAGACCCGAGGTTGAGCCTCGGGATTTCACAGCCGACGCGACGAACCGCCTACGAGCTCTTTACGCCCAATAATTCCGGACAACGCTTGCACCCTACGTATTACCGCGGCTGCTGGCACGTAGTTGGCCGGTGCTTCTTCTGCAGGTACCGTCACTTGCGCTTCGTCCCTGCTGAAAGAGGTTTACAACCCGAAGGCCGTCATCCCCCACGCGGCGTCGCTGCGTCAGGCTTTCGCCCATTGCGCAATATTCCCCACTGCTGCCTCCCGTAGGAGTCTGGGCCGTGTCTCAGTCCCAGTGTGGCCGGTCACCCTCTCAGGCCGGCTACCCGTCGTCGCCTTGGTAGGCCACTACCCCACCAACAAGCTGATAGGCCGCGGGCCCATCCCCAGCCGGAAACCCTTTCCACCACCAGACCATGCGGTCAGCGGACATATCCGGTATTAGCCCCAATTTCTTGGAGTTATCCCAGAGCCGGGGGCAGGTTGCCCACGTGTTACTCACCCGTTCGCCACTAGGACACCCCCCGAAGGAGGGCCTCGTTCGACTTGCATGTGTTAAGCACGCCGCCAGCGTTCGTCCTGAGCCAGGATCAAACTCTCCGTAGATGATTTGATCGCGGCTGAGAACCAAGAGCTAGCACTCTTGATGTCAATCAACCAAAGGAATCCCCACCGGGCCATCCAAAAGACGACCCGGCATCGGGGGTTTGTTACTTGGCACTGACTTTCGGCACGCTGTTGAGTTCTCAAGGAGCGGACGCGCACCAACTCGACCCTCACGGGCTTCGTCGATGGCGACTTCTCGAAGTGGCGCCCCGCGGCGGGCCGGCCCTCGGGCCGTCCCGGCGGCCACCCTCAGGCGGTCTCGCGCGGCGCAGAGGCAAAGTTACGTGCGCCCGGGACCGGTGTCAAACCGCTTGGGCGGTGACGCCGGACACCCCTTCCGGAACAGGATCGTCATGCCCCGCGGACGACGCCGGCGACGTTGCGCCGCCCCCTGCGGAGCACCAGCCAGCCACCGGCCAGCCAGTCGGACTCGGCAGGCACCGCGTCGGCGTCGGTCACCCGCTCGTTGTTCAGGTAGGCGCCGCCCTCTTTCACCGTGCGCCGGGCCTCCGAGAGGCTCCTGACCAGGCCGGCCCGCTGGAAGAGCTGGGCGATCGTGGGCGTCTCCCCCGCCGTCAGCTCGAGGACACCGGCCTCGCGCAGAGCGGCGCCGAGCGTCGCCGGGTCCAGCGTGGCCAGGTCATCCCGCCCGAACAGCGCCCGCCCCGCCGCCTCCGCGTGGCGCAGCTCCTCTGGGCCGTGCACCAGCAGCGTCAGCTCCTCGGCCAGCGCCCGCTGCAGCCCACGGGCGGCCGGGTGCTCCAGCGACTCCGTGAGCAGCGCGTCGATCTCGTCGGCCGGGCGTTCGGAGAACAGCGGCAGCCAGGCGCGGGCGTCGACGTCGTCGATGTTGAGCCAGTACTGGAAGAACGCGTACGGGCTGGTGAGCTCGGGGTCGAGCCAGATCGTCGCGCCCTCGGTCTTGCCGATCTTCTTGCCGTCGGACGTGGTGATCAGCGGCGTGGCCAGGGCATGCGCGCTCACTCCCTCGACCCGGCGGATCAGGTCGACGCCGGCGGTGATGTTCCCCCACTGGTCCGACCCGCCGGACTGCAGCGTGCAGCCGTGCCGGCGGTGCAGCTCGAGGAAGTCGTTGGCCTGCAGGATCTGGTAGCTGAACTCCGTGTAGCTGATGCCGGCGTCGGAGTTCAGCCGGGCCGACACCGCCTCCTTGGCCAGCATCCGGTTGACCCGGAAGTGCTTGCCCAGGTCGCGCAGGAAATCGATCGCCGACAGCGGCGCCGTCCAGTCCAGGTTGTCGACGTAGATCGGCGCGCGCAGGCCGTCCCGCTCGGCGGGCAGGTCGAGGAACGGCGCGACCCGGCGGCGGATGCGGTCCACCCAGCCGGCCACGGTCTCCTTGGAGTTGAGCTGGCGCTCCGAGGAGGGGCGCGGATCGCCGATGAGCCCGGTGGCCCCGCCGACGAGGACGATCGGCTGGTGCCCGGCCCGTTGCAGGGCGCGCAGCACCATGAACTGCAGCAGGTGCCCCACGTGCAGGCTCGGCGCCGTCGGGTCGAAGCCGCAGTAGTACGTGACCGGGCCGTCGGCGAGGTGCTTGCTGAGCGCCTCCTCGTCGGTGCTCAGGGCGATGAGCCCGCGGCGGTGCAACTCGTCGATCACGTCGTTCACGGGACACCATCCTGCCCGGCCCTGCCGCGGCGAGGCTTCCCGCCCGCCCGGAACACGCTCACCGAGGGCGCGGCGGTCTCCCAGAACCGCCACGGCAGGTCGGTCGCGACCGAGATCCCCACACGGGGGCCGACCGACACCGACGAGGGCGCCGTCCCCCGGTGCAGCCGCACGGACGACGACGGCGACAGCAGGTCGGCGTCCTTGTCCTCGGGCCCGATCGCCAGCGTCTGCGTCAGCCGGGCCGGCCCACGAGCGAGGTCGCGGGCGGCGCGAGCCGCCGGCCGCCGGGCGCGGGCGAGAGACTCCCCCACCACGACCTCACCGGCCCGCAGCAGCACCGCCGAACCGACGCCGGGCGGCCCGACGACGACGTTCGCGCACCAGTGCACGCCGTAGCTGAAGTAGACGTACAGCTTCCCGGGCGGGCCGAACATGATCTCCGCGCGCGGTGTCGGGCCGCGGTGGGAGTGCGCGGCCGGGTCCATGCCCTCCCCGGAGTACGCCTCGACCTCGGTCAGCCGGACCGCGACCGTCCCGTCGAGGCGGTCGGTCACCAGCCAGCAGCCGAGCAGGGTCGGCGCGACCTCGTCCGGCTTCCCGAGCAGGTCGGCCGGGGTCAGCAGCGGGCCGATCAGAGCGCCATCACTCACAGAGCCCCAGCCACGGGCGAGGTGAGCGCCCAGTCCGCGTGCTCGGTGGCCAGCGTCTTCAGCGAGGCCAGCTGCCCGGCCACCCTCTCCGGCGCCGTCCCGCCCCGGGCCTTGCGGGCGGCCAGCGCACCCGGCACGGACAGCACCGAGCGGACCTCCGGCGTGAGCCGCTCGTCGATGCCGGCGAGCTGGTCGTCGTCCAGCTGGTCGAGCTCGAGGCCGGCCTCCTCGCAGAAGGCCACCATCGAACCCGAGATCTCGTGCGCCGACCGGAACGGCACCCCCTGGCGCACCAGCCACTCGGCGACGTCCGTGGCGAGGGCGAAACCGGACGGCGCCGCGGCCTCCAGCACCTGCGGGCGCAGGGTCAGCGTGGCGATCATCCCGGTGACCGCGGGGAGCAGGAGCAGCAGCTGCTCCATGGAGTCGAAGACCGGCTCCTTGTCCTCCTGCAGGTCGCGGTCGTAGGCCAGCGGCAGGCCCTTGAGCATGGTGAGCAGGCCGGTCAGGTTGCCGACGAACCGGCCGGACTTGCCGCGCGCCAGCTCGGCGATGTCGGGGTTCTTCTTCTGCGGCATGATCGACGACCCGGTCGCCCAGGCGTCGTCGAGGCGCGCCCAGCCGAACTCGGTCGACGTCCAGAGCACGACCTCCTCCCCCAGCCGGGAGAGGTGCACCCCGATCAACGCTGCGGCGAAGCAGAACTCGGCGGCGAAGTCGCGGTCGCTGACCCCGTCGATCGAGTTGTCCGTCGCCCGGTCGAAGCCGAGCTCGGCGGCGACGGCATCGGGGTCCAGCGGCAGCGACGACCCGGCCAGCGCGCCGGAGCCGTAGGGGCTGACCGCCGCGCGGCGGTCCCAGTCGCGGAGACGGTCGACGTCGCGGGCCAGGGAGTGCGCGTGCGCGAGCAGCTGGTGGGCGATGAGCACCGGCTGGGCGTGCTGCAGGTGCGTCATGCCCGGGGCGGCGACGTCGGCGTACCGCTCGGCGAGCCCGACCAGCGCGTACTCCAGCGAGGAGAGCTCGGCGACCAGCGCGCGCACCCAGTGCCGCAGGTACAGCCGCAGGTCGGTGGCGATCTGGTCGTTGCGGCTGCGGCCGGCCCGCAGCTTGCCGCCCAGAGCGCCGAGCTTCTCGGTGAGCCCGCGCTCGAGCGCCTCGTGCACGTCCTCGTCGGACTCGACGGCCACGAACGTCCCGGCCGCGACCTCGTCGGACAGCTCGCGCAGCGCGCCGAGCATCTTCTCCAGCTCGTCGTCGGCGAGCAGGCCGGCGCGGTGCAGCACGCGGGCGTGCGCGCGCGACCCGGCCAGGTCGAACGGGGCGAGCTTCCAGTCGAAGTGGGTCGACTTGGACAGCGCCGCCATCGCCGGCGACGGCCCGCCGCCGAAGCGTCCGCCCCAGAGCCGGGTCTCGTTGGCCCCTGAGGTCACGCGTCTTCCTCCAGGTCGTCCTTGAGTTCGGGGTACACGGCGGGCGTCCGCGCGGCGAGGGCCCGCAGCCGCTCGGCCAGCGCCGGACCGCCGTCGGGCTCGCGGGCGATCACCAGCACGGTGTCGTCCCCGGCGATGGTGCCCAGGACGTCGGGCAGTCCCACCTTGTCCAGCGCCGAGGCGAGGAACTGCGCGGCGCCCGGGGGCGTGCGCAGGACGGCGAGGTTCGCGCTGCCCTCGGCGCTAGTGAGCAGGTCGGCCAGCAGCCGGGTCAGCCGCGCGGGCGCGGTCTGCGCCGGGCGCAGCGGGGCGTTCTCCGGCGGCAGCACGTAGGACGCCGGGACGCCGTCCGAACCGCGCAGCTTGACCGCACCGAGCTCCTCCAGGTCACGCGAGAGCGTGGCCTGGGTGACCTCGATGCCCGACTCGGCGAGCAGCGCCGCGAGGTGGGTCTGCGAGGTGACCGCCTGCGCCTCGATGAGCTGGCGGATCCGCGCCTGCCGGGCCGAGCGGGTCAGCGCAGCGGTCACGATCGCTCCAGCAGCCAGACCAGCAGGGCCTTCTGCGCGTGCAGCCGGTTCTCCGCCTCGTCCCACACCGCGCTCTGCGGCCCGTCGATCACCTCGGCGGCGATCTCCTTGCCGCGGTAGGCCGGCAGGCAGTGCAGGACGACGGCGTCGTCCGCGGCCCGGGCGACCGCCTTCTCGTCCACGGCGTAGGGCAGGAACGGCGCGATGCGGGCGTCGTACTCGTCCTCCTGGCCCATGGAGACCCAGGTGTCGGTGGCCAGGACGTCGGCGCCGTCGACCGCGGCGGCCGGGTCGGCGGTCCAGGCCACCGAGCCGCCGGTCTCGGCGGCGACCTCGGCCGCCCGCTTCAGGACGTCGGCGTCGGGCTGGTACTCCTCCGGCGAGCCGATCCGCACGTGCATGCCGGCCGTGGCGCCGCCGAGCAGGTAGGAGTGCGCCATGTTGTTGGCGCCGTCGCCGAGGTAGGTCAGCGACCGGCCGGCCAGCGAGCCCTTGCGCTCGATGACGGTCTGCAGGTCGGCCAGGATCTGGCACGGGTGGTACAGGTCGGTGAGCGCGTTGACCACCGGCACCCGGCTGACCGAGGCCATGGCGTCGAGCCGGTCCTGGCCGAACGTGCGCCACACGATCGCGGCGACCTGGTGGTCGAGCACCCGGGTGGTGTCCTCGACCGGCTCGCCGCGGCCGAGCTGGCTGGAGCCGGCGTCGATGACCAGCGGGTAGCCGCCCAGCTCGGCGACGCCGACGGAGAACGAGACCCGGGTGCGGGTCGAGGGCTTGTCGAAGAGCACCGCGACCGACCGCGGGACGCCGTTGGGGGCGGCCAGCGGCGTGGGCGCCTCGGCGGTGAACCGGGTGCGCTTGAGCTCGGCGGCCAGCGCCAGGACCTCGGCCTGCTCGGCCGGGGTGAGGTCGTCGTCCTTGGTGAAGTGCCGGGTCACTGGGTCTCCAGAGCGCTGTCGAGGGCGGCGGGCAGGGTGGCGACGAAGGCGTCGACCTGCTCGTCGGTGAGGACGAGGGGCGGGGCCAGGCGGAGCACGTTCGGTGCGACCGCGTTGGTGAGGAATCCGGCCGCGCGCAGGTTCGCCTCCAGGGCAGCGGCGACGTCGGCGGTGAGGACGACGCCGAGCAGCGCACCCCTCCCCCGCACGGACGCGATGCCGGCGTGGCCGAGCCCCTCGATACCCGCGGTGAAGCGGTGCTCGAGCTCCTTGGCCCGCTCCAGCAGACCCTCGTCGCGGATCGTGTCGAGCACGGCCAGCGCGGCGGCCGCGGCGATCGGGTTGCCGCCGAACGTGGAGCCGTGCGAGCCGGCCTGCATCAGCTCGGCCGCCTCGCCGAAGGCCAGCGTCGCCCCGAGCGGCAATCCGCCGCCGAGCGCCTTGGCCACGGTGATCAGGTCGGGCTGCAGCCCGTCGGCCTGGTGGGCGAACCAGTGCCCGGTGCGGCCGGTGCCGGTCTGCACCTCGTCGACGGCGAACAGCGCGCCGGCGTCCTTCGCCGCGGCGGCCGCGGAGGCCAGGTAGCCGGCGGGCGCCGGGACGACGCCGCCCTCCCCCAGCATCGGCTCGAGCAGCACCATCGCCGTCTGCCCGCCCACCGCGGCGGACAGCGTGTCGGGGTCGCCGTAGGGCACGTAGGACACGCCGCCGGGCAGCGGGGCGAACGCCGCGGCCTTCGACGGCTGCCCGGTCAGCGCCAGGGCGCCCATCGTCCGGCCGTGGAAGGCGCCCTCGGCGGTGATCACCTGGGGACGGCCGGTCAGCCGGCTGATCTTGAACGCGGCCTCGTTGGCCTCGGCGCCGGAGTTGCAGAAGAAGACCCGGCCGGGCCGCCCGGCCAGCTCGAGCAGCCGCTCGGCCAGCGTCACGCCCGGCTCGTGCATCGCCAGGTTGGAGACGTGCCCGAGGGTGGCGGCCTGCGTGGAGATCGCCTCGACGACCTTGGGGTGGGCGTGGCCGAGGATCGTGGTCGCGATGCCGCCGAGCAGGTCGGTGTACTCGCGGCCGTCGACGTCCCAGACCGTCGCCCCGGCGCCGCGGGCGAGCGCGACCGGCGGCGTCTTGTAGTTGCTCATCATCACCGCGGACCAGCGGGACGCCAGCTCCTCCGTCGTGGTCACTGCGCTGGCTCCTTCCCGGCCGGGACCACCATGGTTCCCGTGCCCTCGGTGGTGAACATCTCGAGCAGCAGGGCGTGCGGGGTGCGCCCGTCGACCACGGTCGCGCGGTTCACCCCGCCCTCGACCGCCCGCAGGCAGGCGGCCATCTTCGGGATCATCCCGGCGTCCAGGGTCGGCAGGATCTCGGCCAGCTCGGTCGCGTCGATCTGCTGCACCAGCGAGTCGCGGTCGGGCCAGTCGGCGTAGAGCCCCTCGACGTCGGTGAGGACGACGAACTTCACCGCACCCAGCGCGACGGCGACCGCGGCGGCCGCGGTGTCGGCGTTGACGTTGTGCACCACGCCGTGGCTGTCCGGCGCGACGCTGGCGACGACCGGGATGTGCCCGGCGTCGATGAGCGCGGTGATCGGTGAGGGGTCGACCGCGATCACGTCGCCGACCAGGCCGATGTCCACCGGCTCGCCGTCCACGACCGCCGTCGTCCGGGCCGCGGTGAACAGGCCGCCGTCCTCACCGGACAGGTGCACCGACAGCGCGCCGTGCTGGTTGATCAGGCCGACGATGTCCGGCCCGACCTGGCCGGTGAGCACCATCCGGACGACGTCGATCGTCTCCGGTGTGGTCACCCGCAGGCCGCCGCGGAACTCGCTGGGGATGCCGAGCCGGGTGAGCATCTCGGTGATCTGCGGGCCGCCGCCGTGCACGACGACCGGCTTGATGCCGCAGGTGCGCAGGAAGACCATGTCCTCCGCGAACGCGCGCCGGCAGTCCTCGTCGATCATCGCGTGCCCGCCGTACTTCACGACGACGACGTTGTCGTGGAACTCCTTGAGCCACGGCAGCGCGCCGGTGAGGACGGCGACCTTGAGCGCGTCGCCCTCCGGGTCGTGCTTGCGCATCTTCCGGGAGGTGCCGATGCGCCGCCGCGGCGGGATCGCGTCGACGGCCACGTCGGGCGGGGTGGGGTCCTGATGGGTCATGAGGAGTAGGCCGAGTTCTCGTGCACGTAGGCGATCGACAGGTCGTTGGTCCAGATCGTCGCGATCTCCTCGCCAGCGTGGAGATCGATGTCGATCATGACCGACCGGCCGGTCAGGTCGACGCCCTCGCGCGGGTCGCCGATCGAGCCACCGCGGCAGACCGTCACGCCGTTGATGCTGACATCGACCTGGTCGGCCTCGAACGCCGCGTCGGTGGTGCCGATCGCGGCCAGCACCCGCCCCCAGTTGGGGTCGTTGCCGAACAGCGCCGTCTTGAGCAGGTTGTTGCGGGCACAGGCGCGGCCGGCAGTGAGCGCGTCGTCCACGGTCGCGGCGTTGCGCACGGTGATCGCGATGTCCTTGGTGGAGCCCTCGGCGTCGGCCAGCAGCTGCATCGCGAGGTCGGTGGCGGCCGCGGTCAGCGCCTCGGTCAGCTCCTCGGCCGTCGGGGTGGTGCCGCTGGCGCCGTTGGCCAGGGCGATGACCGTGTCGTTGGTCGACAGGCAGCCGTCGGAGTCGACCCGTTCGACGCTGACGCCGGTCGCCGTCTCCAGCGCCGCCTGCAGCGTCTCCCCGTCCACGACCGCGTCGGTGGTGAGGACGACGAGCATCGTGGCCAGGCTCGGCGCGAGCATGCCGGCGCCCTTGGCCATGCCGCCGACGGTCCAGCCACCCCCCGGACCACTGCGGGTCTGCACCGTCGTCTTCGGGACCGTGTCGGTGGTCATGATCGCGCGGGCGGCGGCGTCTCCCCCGTCGTCCGAGAGCTCCTCGACCGCGGCGCTGACGCCGGCGGTGAGCTTGTCCATCGGCAGCCGGACGCCGATCAGTCCCGTCGAGGCGACCGCGACGTCGATCGCGCCGAGCCCGAGCTCGGCGGCGAGGTGCTCGGCGGTGGCGTGCGTGTCCTGGAAGCCCTCGGGCCCGGTGCAGGCGTTGGCCCCGCCGGAGTTGAGGACGACGGCGCGCAGCCGGCCGTCGGCCAGCACCTGGCGGCTCCACTGCACCGGTGCGGCCGGGAAGCGGTTGGTGGTGAAGACGGCGGCCGCGGCGTCGTCCGGGCCGTCGTTGACGACGACGGCGACGTCCGGGTTCCCCGTGGTCTTGAGACCGGCGGCGACGCCGGCGGCCCGGAAGCCCTGCGGTGCGGTGACGCTCACGGCGCGACCCCCACGAGCGGCAGGCCGGTGGTCTCGGGCAGGCCGAGGGCGAGGTTGGCGCACTGGATGGCCGCTCCCCCGGTGCCCTTGGTGAGGTTGTCGACGGCGGCCACGACCACCAGCCGGCCGGCGTCGGGGTCGACGGCGACCTGCAGCGCGACGGTGTTGGCGCCGAGCACCTGCGCCGTCGTCGGCCACTGGCCCTCGGGCAGCAGGTGCACGAACGGCTCGTCGGCGTAGGCCTTGGTGTAGGCGGCCCGGGCGGCCTCGGCGTCCGTGCCCGGCGTCAGCGGCGCCGAGCAGGTGGCCAGGATGCCGCGGCTCATCGGCACCAGCGTCGGGGTGAAGCTGACGGTCACGTCTCCCCCGGCCGCGAGCGACAGGTTCTGCACCATCTCGGGCGTGTGCCGGTGCACCCCGCCGACGCCGTAGGCGCTGACCGAGCCCATGACCTCGCTGCCGAGCAGGTGCGGCAACGCCTTCTTCCCGGCACCGCTGGTGCCGGAGGCCGCGACCACGACGACGTCCGGCGTCACCAGGCCCGCGGCGAGGGCCGGGGCCATCGCGAGGGTGACCGAGGTCGGGTAGCAGCCCGGGACGGCGATCCGGCGGGCACCGGTGAGCTGCTGCCGCTGCCCGGGGAGTTCCGGCAGGCCGTAGGGCCAGGAGCCGGCGTGCTCGCCGCCGTACCAGCGGGCCCACGCGGCGGGGTCGTTGAGCCGGTGGTCGGCGCCGCAGTCGATCACGAGGGTGTCGTCGGGCAGCTGCGCGGCGACCGCGGCGGACTCGCCGTGCGGCAGCGCGAGGACGACGACGTCGTAGCCCGCGAGCGCGGCCGGGTCGCTGGGCTGCACCTCGAGGTCGGCGAAGGGCAGCAGGTGCGGCTGCAGCTCGCCCAGGCGTCGGCCGGCGCTGGAATTGGCGTGCACCCCGGCCAGCCGGAGGTTCGGGTGTCCGGCCAGCAGCCGGCACACCTCCCCGCCCGCGTACCCGGTGGCGCCGGTGACCCCGACCGTCCACGTCTCCGAACTCACGATGCATGACCATACACAGCCATGCATGACCGTGCATCGCCCGGGGGTGCAGGCATGGGAAGCCATACGTGTGTCTCAGCGCTCAAAACGCAGGTATCGCTTCCCATGCCTGGCTGCGCCACTTTGCGGCGGGGTCAGTGTTGGGGATAACGGTCGGGGTCAGGAGGGGACGCGGTCGAGGAAGCCGAGGACGGTGCGCAGCCTGCCGTTGCCGTCGGTGACCGCGACGTCGGAGCCGGCGATCGGCGCCGCCTCCCCCTCCGGCCCCAGCTCCCACGAGAACCGCAGCTGCTCGTGGTGGCCGTCGACGGGGCCGGCCAGCCGGAAGACGAAGCCCGGGAACTGCGCCTGCACCGCCCCGATGGTGGCGGCGATGCCCTCGGTGCCCTCGGCGTCGACGAGCGGGTCGACGTAGCGGCCGTCGGCGGTCCAGAGCTCGGCCACGGCGCTGCGGCGGGCGGCGTCGTCGGTCTCGTTCCACGCGGCGATGTAGCGCTCGGCGAGGGTCGTGAAGTCGCTCATGACGGTGTCCTCTCGGATCGGCCACCCTGGTGGCGGCGCTGGGACCACCGTGGCGGGCCGAGGGAAGCGGGTCGATTACCTGGGAGGTAAGCGACGCGACGACGGCCGCCCCCTACGGTCGGCGCCATGACCTCCCCGCCCGTCGGCTCCCTGCTGCGCGACTGGCGGCAGCGGCGCCGGCTCTCGCAGCTCGACCTCTCCAACGAGGCCGGCGTCTCCGCCCGGCACCTCAGCTTCGTGGAGACCGGGCGGTCGCAGCCGAGCCGCGAGATGGTGCTGCACCTCGCCGAGTCGCTGGAGGTGCCGCTGCGGGCGCGCAACGAGCTGCTCGTGGCGGCCGGGTTCGCGCCGCTCTACGGTCGCCGCGGTCTCGACGCCCCGGACATGGCCGCCGTCCGGCGCGCCATCGACACCGTGCTGGCCGCCTACGAGCCGTTCCCGGCCGTGGTGGTCGACCGCGGCTGGCACCTGGTCGCGGGCAACCGCGGCGTGCCGCTGCTCACCGACGGCGCCGACCCGCGGCTGCTCGAGCCGCCGGTCAACGTGCTGCGGCTCTCGCTGCACCCCGACGGCATGGCGCCGCGGATCCGCAACCTCGCCCAGTGGCGGGCGCACGTGCTGCACCGGCTGGCCCGCGAGGCGCGGCTGTCCGGCGACCCGGCGCTGGCCGCCCTGCACCGCGAGCTCTCCCTGCTCCCCGGCGGCACGGACCCGCGCCCACCGGACGGCATCGCCGTCCCCTTGCGGATCCGGGCCGGGGACGGCGAGCTGTCGTTCCTGTCCACCGTCACGACGTTCGGCACCGCGGTCGACCTGACCGCCGCCGAGGTGAGCGTCGAGGCGTTCCTGCCCGCCGACGAGGCCACCGCCGACGCCGTGCGCGCGGCCCGCTAGGTCTGCCGGCCGAGCAGGGCCAGGAGCCGCGTCTGCGGCGACGCGCCCTCCGGCACGGGGACGTCGCCGCCGTACGCGCCGGTGCTCTTGAGCACTGCGACGTCCGGCTCGACCAGGCCGAGGGAGATCTCCACCAGGTCGGGGGCGAGCACCGGGTCGAGGCCGAGGGCGACGGCCAGGTCCCAGCCGTGCACCAGGACGTCGACCAGCCGGTGGCCGGCGTAGACGCGCCCCGGCACCGGCCCGTAGGAGACCGCGCACGGGGCGTCCAGCGCACCGGGTGCCTCGAAGGCGGACGCCGCTGCCGTGGCCGAGGCGTCGTAGGCGGCTCGCGGGTCGGCGCCGAGGACGTCGCCGGCGAACCGGTCGCCGACCTCGTCGATGGTGCGGCCGGCGGCGAGCTCGGCCACCCAGAGATTGCCCTCGACGACGTGACCGACGAGGGCCCGGACGTCCCAGTCGTCGTCCGGCGTGGGCAGTCCCCACTGGTCGGGCCGGATCTGCGCGACCAGCGAGCCGGTGGCGTCCAGCGCCCTCCGGTGGGCCTGCGCGATGTCGGGCTGGACGGTGGTCGTGGTCATCTCACTGCTCCTGTTCGAGACGGGGTGGCACCAGCGGGCCGATCAGGGCCCCGATCCGCCCGGCGACGTCGAGGACCGTGCGGTCCTCGAGGAACGGGCCGATCACCTGCAGCCCGACCGGCAGCCCGTCGCGGGTGAGGCCGGCGGGCACGACCGCGGCGGGCAGCCCGCACAGCCCGGGCAGCGACGCCCACGGGATCTGGTCGCCGTAGGGCCGCGGCCGCCCGTTGACGGTGATCCGGCGGGCGTCGACGTCCGGGGTGTGGTCGTGCGGGATCGCCGCCGTCGGCGTGATCGGGCAGACGAGGACGTCGTGGTCGCGGAAGAACGCCGCGCAGCCGGCCTTCACCCGCGCCTGCTCCTCGCGGGCCACGGCGACGTCCCGCGCGCGGGCGGTCACGTTGCGGGCGTGCCGGACCGGGGCGCTGTCGTCCTCGGGGTCCGCGGCCGCGGCGCGGCGGACCAGCCGGTCGAACACGGCGTCGGGGTAGGCCCCGCCGAACGCCGACTGGATGAGCCGCTGGGCCAGCCGCTCGGCGTCCCGCAGCGCGCACGGCCGGGCTTCGGTCACCGTCGCCCCCGCACTCCGCACGGCGTCGACCGCCGCCCCGAGCACGCGCAGGACCTCGGCGTCGACCGGGCAGAAGGCGTCGTCCAGCCAGGCGGCGACGCGGTAACCGGTCAGCGACCCGGCCCGGGGCGGTGGCAGCGCGAGCCGCCAGGCCACCGCGGCGGCCTCGTCGGGACCGGCCAGGACGTCGAGGGCCAGGCCCAGGTCGGCGGCGGAGCGGGCGAGCGGTCCGACGGTGCCCAGGTCGATCGGCGCGAGCGACCCGGGCGGCCCGGGCACGTGCCCGCGCGTGGGGATCAGCCCGACCGAGGGACGCAGGCCGTACACGCCGCAGTAGCCGGCCGGGTTGCGGATCGAGCCGCCCAGGTCGCTGCCGAGCTCCAGCGCGGTCAGCCCCGCGGCCAGCGCGGCGGCCGATCCCCCGCTGGAGCCGCCCACCGCCCGGGTCAGGTCCCACGGGTTGCTCGTCGTCCCGAAGACGGTGTTGTAGGTCTGGCAGTCGGCGGCGTAGGCGGGCACGTTCGTCTTGCCGAACAGGACGGCGCCGGCAGCGCGCAGCCGGGCGACGGCGTCCGCGTCGCGCACCGGGACGTGGTCGGCGTACTCGGCGGCGCCGGCCGTGGTGCGCAGCCCCGCCGTCTCCAGGCAGTCCTTGACCGTGACGGGCAGCCCGTGCAGCGGTCCCCAGCTCTCGCCGCGCGCGGTGGCGCGGTCGGCGTCGTCCGCTCGGGCGCGCGCCCGGTCGACGTCCAGGGTGACCACCGCGTTGATCGGCCCGCCGATGCGGGCGATGCGGTCCAGGTAGTGCTCGAGCAGCTCGCGGCTGCCCACCTCGCGGCGGGCCAGCGCGGCCAGCTGGGCGGTGGCGTCCGACCACGGCACGACGTCGGCAGAGGTTCGGGTCAGGGTCACGGCGTCCTCCTCGGGCAGCGCGGTCACCCGGGAGGCGCGAGATGCGGTCTCGCGGGCCGCGAGGCCGGATCTGGCGCCCCAGGGATGTCCGCACCGCCGTCCCAGGAGGAACCCGTGAGCACTCCCGTGATCGACCCGGCCCGCGCCGAGGCGGTGGCCGACCAGCTGCTGACCGAGCTGGGCGTCACCCTGAGCACCCTCACCACCGCGCTCGGCGTCCGCGCCGGGCTGTGGTCGGCCCTCGCCGACGCCGGCCCGCTGACCCCGGCCGAGCTGGCCGGGCGCACCGGCACCGCCGAGCCCTACGCGCGGGAGTGGTGCCGCACCCAGGCCGCGGCCGGCTACCTGCGCGTCGTCGGCGACGCCTTCGAGCTGCCCGCCGAGGTCGCCGCCGTGCTGGGGCAGATGGGCCCGATGATCGACGCCGCCACCACCATGCTCACCGCGACCGCGGCCCGGTTCCCCGCCTTCGAGGAGGCGTTCCGGACCGGTCGCGGCTTCGGCTGGGACGAGCGCGCCCCGGAGCACTGGCGCGGCGTGGACGCGTTCACGGCGGCGGCGATGACGCCGGACTTCCTGCCTGCCGCGATCACCGCGATGTCCGGGGTCGCCGACCGGCTGGCCGCCGGCGGATCGCTGCTGGACGTGGGCTGCGGCTTCGGCCGGCCGACGATCTGGATGGCGCAGGCCTTCCCCGCTGCCCGCGTCGTCGGCTGCGACTTCCACGACGCGTCGATCGCGGCGGCCCGCAAGGCGGCCGCCGCGGCCGGTCTCGCCGACCGCGTGGCGTTCGAGGTCGCTCCCGCCACCCGTGCGCCCGGGCAGGGCCACGCCGTCGTCGTGTTCGTCGACTCGCTGCACGACCTCGGCGACCCCGTCGGCGCGCTGACCCGGGCCCGGGAGGTGCTCGCGCCGGACGGCGCCGTGCTGCTCGTCGAGACGCGGGCCGGCGACCGCGTGGAGGACAACCTGCACCCGGTGGGCCGGATGTTCTACGCCGTCTCGACCATGTTCTGCACGCCCACGGCGGTCTCGCAGGGAGGCGCGGCGCTCGGCACCCTGGCCGGTCCGTCGGCGCTGACCGCCGTCGCGCGCGCGGCCGGCTTCGGCACGGTGCGGACGGTGCCGGTCGAGGCGCCGTTCAACCTGCTGCTGGAGCTGCGGCCGTGACCCGGCCAGGATGATCGGCGTGCCCGCCACGCTCGTCGGGCGCGGGCCGGTCCTGGCCGCTGCCCGCGCGGCGCTCGAGGAGTCGCTGGCCGGTGCCGGGCAGCTGCTGCTGGTCAGCGGCGAACCCGGCATCGGCAAGTCCGCGCTGCTGGCGGTCCTGTCGTCGGAGGCGGCGGCCCGCGGCGCGCGCGTGCTGCACGGGTCCTGCTGGGACGGCGCCGCCCCCGCGTACTGGCTGTGGACCCAGGTGCTGCGCTCCGCCCTGGAGCCGGGGCGGCTCACCAGCGCGGACCTCGGGGCCGCCGCCCGCCTGCTGCCGGCCGATCCCGCGAGCGACGCCGGCGAGGCGTCGCCGGACCCGGCCGAGGCCCGCTTCCGGCTGCTCGACGCCGTCGGCGAGACCCTGGCGCGCCTGGCCGCCCAGGCACCGGTCGTCGTCGTCCTCGACGACCTGCAGTGGGCCGACGAGCCCTCGCTGCAGCTGCTCGGCTTCCTCGTCCGCCGGCTCGGCGCGGCCCCGGTGCTCCTGCTCGGCGCCTACCGCGACGCGGAGGCCGGCCCGGCGGTCCGGGCCGTCACCGCCGGCGCGCAGCACCTCCCCCTGCTCGGCCTGACCCGGCCGGAGGTGGCCGCCCTGATGAGCGCCGTCGGGACGCCCGGCCCACCCTCGCGCGTGGTCACCGAGGTGTGGCAGCGCACCGGCGGCAACCCGTTCCTCGTCCGCGAGCTCACCCGGCTGCTGCTCGCCCAGGGTGGGTGGGGGCCCGACGACGGGACCCCCGGCCTGGACGCGGCCGTGCCCGACGCCGTCCGGGACACCCTCGAGCGACGCCTCGCGCGGCTGTCCTCGCCGTGCGCCGAGGCGCTCACCGCGGCCGCGGTGGCCGGCCCGGAGCTCCGCCAGGAGGTGCTGGTGCGCGTCGTGCCCGCCGGCGCCGAGCGGCCGCCGCTGGCCGACCTGCTCGCCGAGGCGGTCGCGGCCCGGGTCCTGCTGGGGCCGGCCGAGCCGTCGGGCCGGCACCGGTTCAGCCACGACCTGTACCGCGAGACGATCCTCGCCGGTCTGGTCCCCGCCGCCCGCCGCGACCTGCACCTGGCGATCGGCCGGGCGCTGCAGGCGGTCGCCGAGGCCGGAGGCGAGGTGCACCCCGCGGAGGTGGCCGACCACCTGCTGGCCGCCGGCACCGCCGAGGCCGCCGCCGACGCGGTGCGGTTCTCGGCCGCCGCCGCGACCGCGGCGATGGCCCGGCTGGGCTACGAGGAGGCCCGCCGGCACTACCTGCGCGCCCTCGCCGCGGCGGACCGGCTGCCCGGCGGCGACCCCGCCGAGCGGCTGGACCTGCTGCTCGGCCTGGCCGACGCGCGCAACCGCGCGGGCGACGCGGCGGGGGCACGGGAGGACCTCTCCCGGGCCGCCGAGCTGTCCCGCCGCCGCGGCGACGTCGAAGGCCTGGCCCGGGCCGCGGTCGCCCTGCACGGGCTCGGCGCGCGTGGCGCGGGCCCGGAGGCGACCGCGACCGCGGCGCTGCTGCGCGAGGCCGCCGTCGGGCTGCCGCCGGAGCCCTCGGAGCTGCGCGCGCTCGTCCTCACCGCCCTCGTCCGGTCGACGCGGCACCAGTTCGGCGGCACGGGGCAGGAGCACCTCGTCGCCGCCGCCGAGGAGGCGGTCGCCGTCGCCCGCGCCGTCGGCGAGCCCTCGACGCTGGCCCGCGCCCTGCTGGCCCTGCACGACGCGCTCTGGCAGTCGGGCTCGGGGCCGGCCCGGCTGGCCGTGCTCGACCGGATGCGGGGCGCCGCGGCCGCCGACGCCGACCTGCTGGCGCTGGTCCACCAGCTGCGGGCCGCGGCGCTGCTCGAGTCCGGCGATCCGCGGGGCCGCGCCGAGCTGGCCACCTACGTCGAGCTCGTGGCGGCGTCCGGCACCGCGCGCGGCCGCTACGAGGCCATGACCCGCAGGGCCACGCTCGCGGCGATCGCCGGGGAGGCCGCCGAGGCCGATCGGATCGCCGGCGAGGCGTTCGAGCGGGGCCGGGCCATCGGCGAGGCCGACGCGGCCGGCGTCCAGGGCACGCTGCGCGGCTCGCTCCTGGTGCTGGGCTCGCCGGCGGCGGGCCGCACCTCCCCCGCCGAGTTCGCCGCGGGGGCGCCGAGCCCCGCCCACGCGCCCGTGCTCCGTGCCGTCGCGCAGCTCGCTCGGGGGGAGACCGACCGGGCCCGGCAGGAGCTGACCGGTTTCGCCGTCGACGACCTGCCGGTGATGCACGACCTGGAGCCCCTGGCCCTCCTGGCCGCCGTCGTCGCGCCGGCGGGGTCGGCCGACCAGCGCGAACGGGTCCTCGCCCGGCTGCTCCCCTACTCGGGCCTGCACGTCGTGGTCGGCGGCTGCGCGTCGTACTGGGGCGCCGTCGACCACCACCTGGGGGCGCTGTCCGCCGCCCTCGGCCGGGACGACGACGCCGCCCGGTTCCTGACGTCGGCCCGCACGGCCTACGACCGGCTGGGGGCACCGGCGTGGGCGCAGCGCTGCACGGAAGCGCTCGCCGGGCTGCCTTCGGACCGCACCGACGTGCCGGTGTTCCGCTTCGACGGGGCGTCCTGGGAGCTGTCCTACCGGGGGCGGACCGTGCACCTGCCCGACGCGAAGGGCATCCGCGACCTGACGGTCCTGCTCGCCGAGCCCGGTACCGACGTTCCCGCGCTGCGGCTGCTCGGCGGCGAGGAGGCCGGCGGCGCCGACCCGGTGCTCGACGACCGGGCGCGCGCGGCCTACCGGGCCCGGCTGGCCGAGCTGGACGCCGAGATCGAGGAGGCGGAGGACCGGCACGACCCGGCGCGCGCGGAGAGGGCCACCGCCGAGCGGCAGGCCCTCGTGCACGAGCTGGCCGCGGCGGCCGGGCTCGGCGGGCGCACGCGTCGCCTGGGCGACCGCGGCGAGCGGGCCCGCAAGACGGTCACCGCGCGGATCCGGGACGCGCTGCGGCGCATCGAGGAGGTCCACCCGGAGCTGGGCGCGCACCTGCGCGCCACGGTCACCACCGGGACGGCGTGCAGCTACGCGCCGGAACCTCAGCCGGCCGCCGGGTCGCCGTCCGCGTAGGGCTGCAGCCGCAGCTGCCGCTGGGTGGCGTCGGGCTGCGTCGTCCGCAACCGGTCGAGCTCGTCCATCCCCGCGTGCAGGAAGCGCCCCGACCACTGGTCCAGCTCGCCCGCGGCGATCGCGGCGACGAAGGCCACCACCTGCTCGGGGTCGGTCCACTCGGTGCGGTTCTCGTGCAGCGACATCGAGGTCGACATCGACGTCCTCACGACCCCGGGCGCGAGGTCGAAGACGTGCACCCCGGTGCCCTCCAGGCCGGCGGCGAGGACCTCGGTGAGCCGCATGAGGCCGGTCTTGCCGACCGAGTACGCCGAGTACAGCCGCCCGCCGCGGGTGGACAGCCCGCTGGCGAGGTCGACCACCCGGCCGCTGCCGCGCTCCACCATCCCCGGGACGACGGCCCGGGCCGGCAGCAGACCGCCGCGGATGTGGCTGGTGACGACCGCCCACCACTCGTCGGGGTCGGCCTGCCAGACCGGGACCTCCTCGGCGTCCATCTGCCCGGCGTTGTTGACCAGCAGGTCGATCCGGCCGAACTCGCCGAGCACCCGCCCGACGGCGTCCTCGACCGCCTCGCGGTCGGTGACGTCGGCGGCGACGGCGAGCGTCCGCGCGCCCGTGGAGTCGGCGATCACGTCCATCTCGGTGCGCAGCCGGTCCTCGCCGCGAGCCAGCCCGGCCACGGCCATGCCCCGGCGGGCCAGGCCCTCGGCCAGGTGCCGCCCGATCCCCGTGGAGGCACCCGTGACCAGCGCGACCCCGTTCGGCTCAGGCACGTGCCGTGGCTCCCGTCCGCTCGGCCGCCGCGGCGGCGGCCGCGTCGCGCACCGCCGTCGCCTCCTCGCTGGTCAGCGTCCGGTCCGGCGCCCGCAGCGTGAGCGCGTAGGCCAGCGACTTCCGGCCGGCCGCGATGGAGGAACCGGTGTAGACGTCGAAGAGCCGCAGGTCCTCCAGCAGCTCCCCGGCCCCGGCGCGCAGAGCGGCCTCCACGTCGGCGGCCGGGACGTCGCCGTCCACGACCAGCGCGAGGTCGATCAGCACCGGCGGGAAGGTCGACACGTGCGGGCCGACCGGCACCTCGGCGGCCGGCAGCGCGTCGACGTCGAGCTCCATCACCGACGTGCGGGCCGGCAGGTCCAGCGCGGCGCACACCCGCGGGTGCAGCTCGCCGGCGTGCCCGACGACGCGGTCGCCGACCAGCAGCTCGGCGCAACGGCCCGGGTGCCACGGCGCGCGCTCCCCGGCCCGCACCGTCAGCTCGACCCCGGCGGTCGCGGCCACGAGGCGGGCGGCCTCGATCGCGTCGGCCCAGATCGCGGGCCGTCCGGGACCCCACCAGCCGCGCGGCTCACGGTGGCCGGCCAGCGCGACGCCGACGTGCCACGGCTGGTCGGGCACGGCGCCGAGCAGGGCGGCGAGGGTCGCGTCGTCCGGACGGCGGTCGACCCCGGGCACCGGCGCCGGCGTGCGCACGCCGCCGGGGAACACCGCCCCGTGCTCGAAGAGCGCGACGTCGCGCTGGCCGCGGGCCAGGTTGCGGGCCAGGGTCGCGAGCAGGCCGGGCACCAGCGTGGTGCGCAGGGCCGGCTCCTCCTCCGAGAGCGGGTTGCGCACGATCACCACCTGCCGGCGCGGGTCGTCCGCGGGCAGGCCGAGGGCGTCGAGCGCCGCCGTCCCGACGAACGGGTAGGACGGCGCCTCCACGTACCCGGCCTCGGCCAGGGTGCGGCCGATGCTGCGCCGCCGGCGCTGCCGGTCGGTGAGCCCGCGCCCCGGCGGGGCGGTCGGCAGCACCGAGGGCACCTCGTCGTAGCCGGCCAGCCGGACGACCTCCTCGGCCAGGTCGGCCGGGTCGGTCAGGTCGGGCCGCCACGACGGCGGAACGACGTCGAGCACCTCGCCGTCGGCGGTCATGACGCAGCCGACCGCGTCGAGCAGCTCGACGACCTGCCGCGGGTCGTAGTCGATCCCGGCCACCCGCGCGGGCAGCGCGGGGTCGAGCCGGATCGGCGTGCGCGGGGTCCGGGTGTCGACGTCGACCGGGGCGCCGACCACGCGGGCGCCGCCGTACCGCGTCAGCAGCGCGGCCGCGCGGGCCAGCGCGGCCACGGTCATCTCCGGGTCGACACCGCGCTCGAACCGCTTGGCCGCCTCGCTGGGCAGCCGGTGCCGGCGCGCGGTGCGGGCCACGCCGGTCGGCTCCCAGTGCGCCGCCTCCAGCAGCACGTTGGTGGTGCCGTCGCCGATCTCGGTGGACGCGCCGCCCATGACCGCGGCCAGGCCGATCGGCCCGCTGTCGTCGGTGATGAGCAGGTCGTCGGTCGACAGCACGCGCTGGACGCCGTCGAGGGTGGTCAGCTTCTCGCCCTCGCCGGCCAGCCGCACGACGATCGGGCCCCGGACGGCGTCCCGGTCGAAGGCGTGCATCGGCTGGCCGAGCTCGAGCATCACGTAGTTGGTGACGTCGACGGCCAGCGAGATCGACCGGACGGCGGACTGGGCCAGCCTGCGGCGGATCCACCACGGGGTCGGCGCGGTCGGGTCGAGGCCCTCGAGCGCGATCATCGAGAACCGGTCGCAGCGCTCGGGGTCGGCGACCTCGACCCGCCACGCGGGCTCGCCGGACCACGCCGGCGGGGGAAGCGCGCCCGGGTCGCGCCAGTCGACGGCCAGGCCGGTGCCCATCTCCCGCGCCAGGCCGCGCATGGCCAGGCAGTAGCCGCGGTCGGGGGTGATCGCCAGCTCGATGACGACGTCGTCCAGCCCGACCAGCGAGCCGGCGGGTGTGCCCGGCTCCGGGGCGTCGTCCCCCAGCACCAGGATGCCGGTGTGGTCCTCGCCGATCCCGAGCTCGCGGACCGAGCAGATCATCCCGTCGGAGATCCGGTCGTAGGTCGTCCGAGCGGCGATCTCGAACCCGCCGGGCAGCACCGCGCCGGGCAGCGCGACCACCACGGCGTCGCCGACGGCGAAGTTCCGCGCGCCGCAGACGATGCCGCGCGGTTCTGCCTCGCCGACGTCGACCCGGCAGTAGCGGATCGGCTTCTTGAAGCCGGTCAGCTCCTCGATCTCCAGCACCCGGCCGACCACGAGCGGGCCGGTGACCTGCTCGGGCCGGTGGATCTCCTCGACCTCGAGGCCCAGGCGGACGAACGCGGTGTCGAGCTCCTCGACCGTCGTCCCCGCGGGGATGTCGACGTACTCCGCCAGCCAGGCGACGGGAACCCTCACTGCTCCACCCCGAAAGACCTCGTGAACCGGACATCGCCCTCGACGATGTCGCGCATGTCCCCCACACCCGAGCGGAACTGCAGGGCGCGCTCGATGCCCATGCCGAACGCGAAGCCGGAGTACTCCTCCGGGTCGATGCCGCAGGCGATGAGCACCCGCGGGTTGACCATCCCGCAGCCGCCCCACTCGACCCAGCGCGGGCCGTCGCGGTGCTCGGGGAACCAGACGTCGAACTCGGCCGACGGCTCGGTGAACGGGAAGTACGACGGCCGCCACCGGGTGACCGCGTCGGCGCCGAACAGCGACCGCGCGAGGTGGTCGAGCGTGCCGCGCAGGTGCGCCATGGTCAGGCCGCGGTCGACGGCCAGGCCCTCGACCTGGTGGAACACCGGGGTGTGCGTCGCGTCGAGCTCGTCGGTCCGGTAGACCCGGCCGGGCGCGATCACGTAGATCGGCGGCGTGCGCTCGAGCATCGTGCGCGCCTGCACCGGGCTGGTGTGCGTGCGCAGCACCAGGCCGGAGTCCTCCGGCGCGACGAAGAAGGTGTCCATCATCGTGCGTGCCGGGTGGTCGCGGCCGATGTTGAGCGCGTCGAAGTTCAGCCACTCCGCCTCGAGCTCGGGGCCCTCGGCGACCTCGTAGCCCATGCCGACGAAGATGTCGGCGATCCGGTCGGTGAGCGTGGTCAGCGGGTGCCGGGCGCCGCGCGGGGCGCGGTTCCAGGGCAGCGTGACGTCGACCCGTTCCTCGGCCAGCACGCGCTCGTCGCGCTCGGCCTCCAGGTCGGCCCGCCGCTGCTCGTAGGCCTCGGTGACCGCGGTGCGCGCGGCGTTGACCCGCTTGCCGGCATCGGCGCGGGCCGCGGGCGGCAGCGCGCCGAGCTCGCGGCGGGCCAGCAGCACCGGGGCGCGGTCGCCGAGGTGGGCGGGCCGGACGGCGGCCAGCGCCTCCAGATCACCGGCCCCCGCGAAGGCCTTGACCGCGGCGTCGACCGCGGCGTCGAGGGAGTCCGCGGACAGGGCGGCCACCTGCTTCGGGTCGTAGGGATCGTTCGCGCCGGACACGGGAGGCCATTCTGCCCGGCGCCGTCCCCCGCCCGCCGCCGGGTTTCCGGTCCGGCATGCTGGGCGGGTGGCGGCGCTCCTGGCTCTGGCCTCGGCGCTGGTCTACGGCAGCGCCGACTTCTGCGGCGGCCTGGCCACCCGGCGGGCGAACGCGCAGTCGGCGGTGGCCGGCGCCCAGAGCGTCGGGCTGGTCCTCCTGCTCGCGCTGCTGCCCTGGCTGGGCGGACCGGCGTCGGTCGCCGACCTCGCCTGGGCCGCGGCGGCCGGTGCTGCCGGGACCCTCGGGCTGGTGCTGTTCTACCGGGCGCTCGCCGACGGCGTGATGAGCGTCGTCGCGCCGGTCACGGCGCTCTGCGCCGCCGCGGTGCCGGTCCTCGTGGGACTCGCGCTCGGCGACCGGCTCGGCGTACCGGCCGCGGTCGGCATCGCGCTGGCGCTGGTCGCCGTCGTCCTCGTCTCCGCCGACGCCGGGCTGGCGTCGCTGGGGCGGGTGCGCCCTGCCGGGTTGGGCCTGCCCTTGGCGGCCGGCGTCGGGTTCGGGTTGTTCTTCGCCCTGCTCGCCCAGGTCTCGTCGGACGCGGGGCTGAGCCCGCTGATCGCCGAGCGGGTCACCGCCGTCGTCCTGCTGCTGCTGGTCGCCGTCGCCCGGCGGAGCCCACCGCGGCTGCCGCGCGCCGCCCTGCCGCTCGTGCTGCTCAGCGGGGTGCTCGACATCGCCGCGAACGTGCTCTACCTGGTGGCCACGCAGCTACCGGGACAGCTGGCGGTCGTCGGCGTCCTGGCGTCGCTGTACCCGGTGAGCACCGTCGTCCTGGCCCAGGTGGTGCTGCGGGAGCGGCTGGTGCCGGCGCAGCTGGCCGGGCTCGGCGCGGCGGTGCTCGCCGTCGTCCTCATCACGGTGTGACCCGAACGGGTCAGCCAGGCCCCGCTCGGGTGCCGGCGCGGCCGGAGCGGCCGATGCCTTGCACGTGGACCTCGCCCTCGCCGCCGCCCTCGCTCCCGGGGGCGTCCGCAGCGTCTTCCAGCCGATCGTCGACCTCGACAGCGGGGCCGTCGTCGCCTACGAGGCGCTGGCCCGCGGCCCGGAGGGTCCGCTGGAGCGGCCGGACGCGCTGTTCGCCGCCGCCCGTGCGGCCGGCCGGCTCGCCGAGCTGGACGCCGCCTGCCGCACCGCGGCCTTCCGCGGCGCGGTCGGCGCCGCGCTGGTCGCCCCGCTGACGGTGTTCGTCAACGTCGAGCCCGCGGTGCTCGACACCGCTCCCCTGGCCGAGCTGCTGGCGATCGCCGAGCAGGCGCCGGGGCAGCTGCGGATCGTCCTGGAGATCACCGAGCGCGCGCTGGCGGCCCGCCCGGCCGAGCTTCTTCGGACGGTGGAGCGGGTGCGCAGCGTCGGCTGGGGCATCGCCGTGGACGACGTCGGCGCCGAGTCGCTGTCGCTGGCGTTCCTGCCGCTGCTGCGCCCGGACGTGGTCAAGCTCGACCTGCGGCTGGTGCAGGAGCGCCCCGGCCCCGCGATCGCCGAGATCATGAACGCGGTCAACGCCCACGCCGAGCGCACCGGAGCGCTGGTGCTCGCCGAGGGGATCGAGACCGAGCAGCACCTGGTCACCGCCCGCGCGCTCGGCGCGACCCTCGGGCAGGGCTGGCTGTTCGGCCGCCCGGCCGCCGGGCCCGTCGCCGACCGGCCGGTGGCCGCGCTGCCCCTGCCCGCGCCGGCCGCGGAGGAGCCGGACGGCCGCTCCCCGTTCGCCTGCCTGCCGCCCGGCGTCCCGCTGCGGCGCTCGCCCAAGGCGCTGCTCATCGAGCTGTCCAAGCAGCTCGAGCGGGAGGCTGCACGGCTGGGCGAGACCTGCGTGGTCGCCGCCGCGTTCCAGGAGGCGCGGCACTTCACGGTCGCGACCGGCCGCCGCTACCGCGAGCTGGTCGACCGGGCCGGCTTCGTCTGCGCGCTCGGCGCGGACCTGCCGGCCGAGCCGCTGCCCGGCGTGCGCGGAGCCGCGCTCGACGCCGACGACCCGGTGCTCGGTGAGTGGGACGTCGTCGTCCTGGGTCCGCACTTCGCCGCGGCGCTGCTCGCCCGCGACCTGTCCGACGACGGGCCCGACCTCGAGCGCACCTTCGAGTACGCGCTCACCTACGACCGCGACACCGTCGTCCGTGCCGCCGCGGCGCTGCTCTCGCGGGTGGCGCCGGCCGTCGGCGGACCCCGGCCGACGCTGCCGGCCCCCGTCCCCGTGCGCGACCCGGTGCTGGAGCGGGCCCTGGCCGCCGAGCAGGAGCTCCGCGCCGAGCGCGACCGCAGCCGCGGCTACCTCGCCCGGCTGGAGGAGCTCGTGGGCACCGACCCGGTGACCGGCCTGCCCGGGCGCCAGCGGATCGCCGAGGAGCTGGAGACGGCGGTGTGGTCGGCCCGCGCCGGGGACGACGGGCTGGCGCTGCTGGTCCTCGACGTGGACGGCGTGCTGACCGCGACCGGCATGTGGGGCCACGACGCCGGCGACGAGCTGCTGCGCGCGGTGGCCGACCGGCTCCGCGGTGCACTGCGCCGCAAGGACCTGCTGGCCCGGATCGGCGGGCACGAGTTCCTCGTCGCGCTGCGCGACCTGCGGCCCGACGTCGCCCGGGCGCAGGCACTGCGGATCGGCAGCGAGCTGCTGGAGACGGTGCGCCGGCCGGTGCTGCTGGAGGGCACCGACGTCCCCGTCGGCGCCCGGCTCGGCCTGGCGGTGTTCCCGGAGGACGGACCGGAGGCCGACGACCTGCTGCGCGCCGCCTCGCTCAACCGCCACGAGCGCACCCCGGGCTGAGCGGGCGTTCAGTCTTCGGCTGCGTCCAGGAGCTCGACCGGGAACGGCGGCCGGTCCAGGCCGACCACCCGGGTGTTGCCCCAGGCGTCGCGCTCGGTGGCCTCGGCGCGGGCGCTGCCGTGCGGCGTGGTGAGCACCAGCACCGCGCGCGGGGCGTACCCGGCGGCGACCCGGCCGCTCCACACGACGTGGCCGGCCAGCGGGTCGAACCGCGCGGCCAGGGCGGCGTGCGCCGTCCGCGGCTGCTCCCCCTCGACGGCGACCGTGACCTCGCCCTCGTAGCCCTCCGGCGCGTCGTTCACGCGTTCCTCCGCGGCGGCAGGAGGGTGCCCAGCCCGCCCCAGGCGAGGTCGGTGAGCTGCTCGACGAGGTCGGCGGCGGGCACGCTGCGCGTCCCCGACCACCAGTGCGCGGTCAGCTGCACCATGCCGACGACGCCGTAGGCCCAGGTCAGCGCCGGCGCCGCGGGGCGGCCGGCGTCGGCGAGCCGCTCCCCCACCAGCAGGCCCAGCGCCTCGGCGATCTCCCGCTCGGTGGCCGCGACGAGGTCCTTGCGCCCGGAGCGGCCGGCGTGGGCGTAGGCGAAGCGGTACAGCGCCGGCTCGTCCTCGATGAGCGCGACGAACGCGGCGATGACGGCGTGCAGCCGGTCGCGGTCGTCCGGCCGGTCGACCGCGAGCTCGCCGAGCAGCCGCGGCAGCAGCACCGCGCCGGAGATGCGCTCGAGGACGGCGTCGATCAGCTCGTCCTTGTCGCTGAAGTAGCGGTAGATGACCGTCTTCGACACCTGCGCCTGGCGGGCGACGTCCTCGACGGCGAAGTCGGGGCCGGCGCCGCGGACGGCCTCGACGGCGGCGCCGACCAGCTCCTCGCGACGGGCGCGGCGGTGCTCGGTCCAGCGCGAGCGCCGGCCGTCGGTCCCCGACACGCCCGGCGTCTCGGTCACGGTTTGCATGTGTTTCACGGTAACAGCTACCCTTCGTCACACCATCGCTCGTCGTCCCGGAGGACCGCCCGATGACCGCCACCCTCACTACCCCGAAGAAGCCCGTCGACCGACAAGAGCTCTCGACCCGGCTGCTCGGCTCGGCGGCGAAGAAGTCCTACGACCCCGTCGTCGACATCGACTGGAGCGCGCCGATCCCGGACGGGCTCTACGGCCTGTCGCCGGAGTGGTCGACGCTGTACCGCACGCCCCTGTGGGACGCGCTCTCCGAGGAGCAGCGGGTCACGCTGACCATCCACGAGTACTGCTCGATCTCCGGCGTCGGCATCTGGTTCGAGTGCCTGCTCATGCAGCTCGTGCTGCGCGACGTCTACGGCGACGACCCGGCCCAGCCGCACGTGCAGTGGGCGCTCACCGAGATCGCCGACGAGTGCCGGCACTCGGTCATGTTCGCCCGCACCGCGGAGACGTTCGGTGCGCCGTCCTACCAGCCGCCCGCCTCGATCCTGCGGCTCGGGAAGATCTTCGCCGCCAAGGGCGACGGCCCGTCGGCGTACGCGGCGATCCTGGTGGCCGAGGAGATCCTCGACATCTTCCAGCGCGACCTGATGAAGGACGAGCGGGTGCAACCGCTGACCCGCGCGACCAGCCAGATCCACGTGGTCGAGGAGGCGCGGCACATGCGCTTCGCCCGCGAGGAGGTCGCCCGCCGCACGCCGGAGCTGTCGGGCTGGCAGCGGCGCAAGCACCGCACGATCGTCGCCTCGGTGGCCGCGATCGTCGCCGACAACCTGGTCCAGCCGGGCGTCTACGCCTCGGTCGGGCTCGACCCGGCGGAGGCGAAGACGGCGGCGCGGGCCAACGACCACTACGCCGCCAAGCTGCGCGACGCCGCCGCGGGCCTGACCCGGTTCCTGCGCGAGGTCGGCCTGATCGGCGGCCCCTCGGAGCTGCTCTGGCGCCGCGCCAAGCTCCTCTAGCCGCCTCACCGCTGCGCGAGCTGGGTGGCGTAGAGGCAGATCGCGGCGGCGGCGGCGAGGTTGAGGCTCTCCGCCCGGCCGCGCATCGGCACCCGCACCCGCGCGTCGGCCGCCGCGGCCAGGGCCGGCGGCACCCCGCGCGCCTCGTTGCCGAACAGCCACAGCACCGGCCCGGCCAGGACGTCGTCCAGCTCGTCCAGCGACGCCTCTCCCCCGCCGTCGGCGGCCAGCACGGCCACCCCGGCGGCCTGCAGCTTCCCGACCAGCGGCTCCAGCGGCGCCGAGCGGACGACGTCGAGGTGGAACAGGCTGCCGGCCGACGCCCGCACCGCCTTGCCGCCGAAGGGATCCGCCGAGCCGGCGCCGAAGACGACCGCCCCGGCCCCGCAGGCGTCCGCCGTCCGCAGCACCGTGCCGGCGTTGCCCGGGTCGTTGAGCTCGGCCAGCGCCACCGCCAGCCGCGGCGGGGTCGCCAGCACCTGCTCGGCCGGGACGTCGCGCAGCGCGCAGACGGCGACCAGGCCCTGCGGCGACACCGTCTCCGACAGCGAGGCGGCCGCCTTGTCGGTGACCAGCCGGACCGGCAGCGGGCTCGCGGCGAGCAGGTCCGCCGACGCCGCCGCGGCCGCCTCGGTGGCGAAGACCTCGCGCACCGAGGCCGGATCGGCCAGCGCCTCGCGCACCGCCTGGCGGCCCTCCGCGAGGAAGGCGCCGGCGGCGTCGCGGCCGGCGCGGCGGGTCAGCTTGCGGGCGGCCACGATCCGGGCCGAGCGCTCGGTCAGCAGCGAAAGGACCCCGTCCCCCTCACGCCTCGCAAGTTCGGCGCGAGCCTCTGGACGGGGCCGACCGGGTTGCGAGGAGCGAGAGGAAACGGGGTCCTCCGGAATCAGGCGGCGGCGGCGTCGCCGGCCGGCGCGGCCGCGACGGCCGCGCGGGCCGTCTCGACCAGCGCGGCGAAGGCAGCGGGCTCGTTGACCGCGAGCTCGGCGAGCACGCGGCGGTCGAGCTCGATGCCGGCCAGCTTCAGGCCCTGCATGAACCGGTTGTAGGTCATGTTGTTCTGGCGGGCCGCGGCGTTGATCCGGGTGATCCACAGCTTGCGGAAGTCGCCCTTGCGGACCTTGCGGTCGCGGTAGGCGTAGGTGGCCGAGTGGAGCACCTGCTCCTTGGCCTTGCGGTACAGCCGCGAACGCTGACCGCGGTAACCGCTGGCCGCCTCGAGCGTCGTCCGGCGCTTCTTCTGGGCGTTGACCGCCCGCTTCACGCGTGCCACGTGAGCTCCTTACTGATCGTTACGGGAGGGCGGTCAGATGCCCAGCAGCTTCTTGAGCCTCTTGGCGTCGGCGGGCGAGACGACCTGCTCCTGGTCGAGCCGGCGCTTGCGGGTCGAGGACTTGTACTCGAACTTGTGCTGGTTGTTGGCCTGCTCGCGCATGAGCTTGCCCGTGCCCGTGACCTTCACGCGCTTGGCCGTGCCCTTGTGGGTCTTCTGCTTCGGCATGTCCTCGTCGTCCTGTTCGTCGTTCGGTGCCGGATGGCAGCGCTGGGCTGCCGCACGTCACCGCCTCGGTGGTGCGGTCGTCCGGTGGAGGCAGGTCAGGCGCTGGGCGCCTGTTCCTCCGCGGCCGGCTGCTCCTGCGCCGCCGGCTGCTCGGCCGCCGACCGGTCGGCCTTGGCCTGACGGCGCTCGGCCTGCGCGGCGTGCTGGGCCTGCTGGGCCTGCACCTGCGCGTTCCGGTGCGGGGCGATCACCATGACCATGTTCCGGCCGTCCTGCTTGGGGTTGGACTCGACGACGCCCAGTTCGGACACGTCGGCGGCCAGCCGCTGCAGCAGCCGGTACCCCATCTCGGGGCGCGACTGCTCGCGACCGCGGAACATCACGGTGATCTTGACCTTGTCGCCGCTCTTGAGGAAGCGCTCGACGTGGCCCTTCTTGGTCTCGTAGTCGTGCGGGTCGATCTTCAGACGCAGCCGCATCTCCTTGATGACGGTGAGCGCCTGGTTCCGCCGGGCCTCGCGGGCCTTCTGCGCGGACTCGTACTTGAACTTCCCGTAGTCCATGAGCTTGACGACGGGCGGCCGGGCCATGGGCGCGACCTCGACCAGGTCGAGTTCGGAATCCTGGGCCAGGCGCAGCGCCTCGCCGATCGGCACGATGCCGACCTGCTCGCCCTCGGGTCCGACCAGTCGGACCTCGGGGACGCGGATACGGTCGTTGATACGGGGCTCGGTGATGGCCTCTCCTCTGCTGCTGCAAGGTGAGGGGCCGCTGCCCGACCGGCGCCGGAACGACAGAAGGCCCTGCGAGCAGTTCGCTCGCAGGGCCCACTCGCACCGGTGCGGCACGGACCGGGGGTCCGTGCGCGACGCGGCCCCGGCGCTGGGCCGGTACCGCGATCCGGGGACCTGGGCGCCTCGTCGGCGCCAGGTGGGAGCGGGCTCCTCTTGGTACGACCCGGGTGGGTCGCAGGTGGTTCGCGCGCCTCGTGAAGCAGGGAGGCACGCCCATGCTACAGCGCCCTGCACCCGCAGGTCATTCCCACCCCTCCCGGGACAGGCATCGATCAGGTCACCTGATCAACGGCTGTCCTCCCGCGGCAACGCTGGTGCGGGAGGACAGCGTTCGATCAGGTCACCTGATCGAACGCTGAGGCCCCGCCCCTAGTTGTCGTAGAGCAGGGGTGGGCGGGGCGGCTCCGGCGGCCGGTTGGCGGCCAGCAGCGCGCGCAGCCCCTCGGTCGCGGCCACGGCCCGCTCGCCGTCGGCGGACTGGACCGCGAGGACGGCGATCTCCTCCCCGGTGACCAGCAGCAACGTGGCCCACGGGGACTTGCGTTCGAAGCGCACCGAGCGCACCGCCGACCACGGCAGCGCGTGCGACCCGAGGATGTTGCGCACCCGCACCCCGGCGTCGTCGGCGTCCACCCGGGGCCGCGCCAACAGCAGGATGCCCACGGCGAGCAGCACCCCGAGCCCGATCATCGCCACCTGGTCGGAGGTGTGGAACGAGACCACGCCTGTCGAGGACGACTTCAGGAAGATCGCCACGATCACCATCACCGCGAGGACGACGGCCGCCAGCCCGGCGCAGACCAGCCGCATGACGCGCGGGACGGCGGACACGCGGGTCGTGACGGCGGACGGCACGGCCCCATGCTGCCAGCCGCGGCTGTGCGGGCTGGCAGAGTGCCGGGCGTGGACATCACCGGGACCGCGCAGCACGAGGCGTGGCGGGCGCGCGCCCTCCCACCCGTCGAGCGGCTGCGCGAGGACCTCTGGTCGGTCCCGGTGCCGATCCCGCACGGCGGGCTGCGCTACGTCACCGCCTACGTGCTGGCGCTGCCCGGCGGTGGGCTCGGCCTGATCGACACTGGCTGGGACAGCGACGAGGGGTGGACGGCGCTCTCCGACGGCCTCGCCGCGCTCGGCGGCTCGGTGTCCGACGTCCGCGGCGTCCTCGTGACCCACCTGCACTTCGACCACCTCGGCCTGGCCGGCCGGGTCCGCGAGGCCTCCGGTGCGTGGGTGGCCATGCACCCGGCCGACGCCGGGATCGTCGCCTCCCCCGTGCACCGCGACCCGGCCGCCTCGGTCGCCGCCGAGGTCGCGTTCCTGGTCTCGCTCGGCGCCGACCCCGACGAGGCGACCGCCGACGTCGGCCCGCCGGAGCACCACGCGCCCTTCTCGCGGATGGCCCTGGCCGACCGGCTGCTCGAGGACGGCGACGTCGCCGACCTGCCCGGCTGGCGGCTGCGCGCCGTGCACACCCCCGGCCACACCCCGGGCCACCTGTGCTTCGCCGAGGAGCGCACCGGGCTGCTGTTCTCCGGCGACCACGTGCTGCCCCGGATCAGCCCCAACATCTCGACGATGCACAACGGGCTGGCCGATCCGCTGCGCGCCTACCTCGCCTCGCTGGCCGCCGTCGCCGGCCGGGGCGAGCCGACCGAGGTGCTGCCGGCGCACGAGTGGCGCTTCCGGGGCCTGGCCTCGCGCACCGACGAGCTGGCCGCCCACCACGAGCACCGGCTCGCCGAGCTGCTCACCGCGGTGCGGGGGCACCCGGGCAGCACGCCGTGGGAGCTCGCCGCCCACCTCACCTGGTCGCGGCCGTGGGACCAGTACGAGCGGCGGATGCGGATCTTCGCCGTCACCGAGACCGACGCCCACCTGCGGCTGCTGGCCAGCCGGGGGCTCGTGGTCGGCAGCGGGAGCACCGTCCCCACCTGGACCGCCGCCGTCCGGTGAGGGCCCTGGTCGACCGACTGCGCGCGGCGCCGGCCCGGCTCGGCGCCGTCCGGCTGGTCTGCGTCGACGGACCGGCCGGCTCGGGCAAGACGACGTTCGCCGGCCGGCTGGCCGCCGCCCTCGGGCCGGGCGCCGAGCAGGTGCACATGGACGACCTCTACGCCGGCTGGACGCTGACCGGCGCCGCCGCCCGGCTGGCCGCCGGGGTGCTGCGGCCGCTCGCCGACGGCGAGCCCGGCGGGTACCACCGCTACGACTGGGCCGCCCGGCGGTTCGCCGCGCAGCCGACCCCGGTGCCGGTTCCGGAGGTGCTGGTCGTCGAGGGGTGCGGCTCGAGCCCGGCCGCCCTCGACCCGTGGACGACGCTGCGGGTCTGGGTCGAGGCCCCGGCGCAGCTGCGCCTGGCCCGAGGGCTGGCCAGGGACGGCGAGGAGCACGAGGCGGACTGGCGGGCCTGGCAGCGGACCGAGGCCCGCTGGTTCGCCGCCGACCGCACCCGCGAACGGGCGCAGCTGATCGTGGACGGCGCAGCGCAGGAAGCGCGGTAGCGGAACGGCTCCGCCTATCCTGGGCGCACGTCGCCGTCCTCGAGCTCACGGGGCGCGTGCGACGGTGGAACGAGGAGTTCCGTGGACCCGACGGGTTCCGCACTGCCCCTGGCCGACGAGCTGGCCGTCGTCTTCGCCCGGATGTCCGGCCTGCTGCTGTCCCACGAGACGGTGACCACCGCGCTCGGCCTGGTCACGTCCCTCGCGGTCGAGACGGTGCCCGGCTCGGTGGGCGCCGGCGTCACCATCGTCGACGAGCGCGGCCGGCGCAGCTCGGCCGCCACCGATGCGCGGGTCGAGCGCGCCGATGCGCTGCAGTACGAGCGGGACGAGGGTCCCTGCCTGGCCGCGACGGCGCTGCGGCAGGTCGTGCGCGTCGACGACCTGTCCGACGACCCTCGCTGGCCGTTCTGGGCGGCCGAGGCGCGACCGCTGGGGCTGCGCTCGGCACTGAGCGCCCCGATGGTCGCCGGCGACCGGGCGCTGGGCGCGATGAAGGTCTACGCCGACCGGCCGCACGCGTTCGACGCGCACGCCGAGCGGCTGATGGGCCTGTTCTCCGCGCAGGCCGCCGTCCTGGTCGCCAACGTGCAGTCCTACGAGCGCGCGCAGCGGCGCTCCGACGAGCTGCAGCAGGCCGTGCGCGACCGCGACCTGGTGAGCGTGGCGAAGGGCGTGCTCATGGCCCGGCACGGCGTCGACGAGGACGCCGCGTTCGGCATGCTGCTGGCGCGGGACACCCAGGACGCCCTGCCGCTGCGGGAGGTCGCGCGCACCGTCGCGGGCTCCGCCGTCCGCCGGCGGCGGTGATGGCCCCACCGTCCGCCGGGGAGGAGCAGCAGCGCAGCGTGCTGGTCGAGGCCTACCGGCACGCCGACCTGACCCTCGAGCAGCTGTGGTCCCGCTACTTCGCGCTGGGCGGCAACCTCGACCTGCTCGACGTCGAGGCCTTCCTCGCCGGGCTGGTACCGGCGCCGCCGCACGAGTGCGACATCCTGGCGCACACGGTCAACGAGCGGCTCGACGAGCTGCGCTGGCAACGTCGGGTGCCCTACAGCCACCCGATCCGCCAGCGCCGGCCGGCCACCGGCCCGCTCGCCGCCCTCGTGCACCTGCTCGAGGCCTCGCGGACCGCACCGCCGGAGCGACTGGCCGCGCTCGCCGCCGGGGCCGGGCGGTCCATGGACGTCGACGTCGTCGTCCACCTGGTCGACCACGACCAGCGCCAGCTGCGCCGTCTGTCCCCGGCCGGCCGGCCGGAACCGTCCCCCACGGCGATCGAGGGCACGCTGCCCGGCCGGGTGTTCCAGGCCGCGCGGCTGCTCCCGCCGGAGGCCGACCCGCCGCGGCTGTGGCTTCCGCTGCTCGACGGCACCGACCGGCTCGGGGTGCTCGAGGTCGGCGTGCGCAACGCCGGCGACCTCTACGACCCGGCGCTGCGCGAGCAGTGCTCGTGGCTGGCCGCGCTGCTGGGGCACCTGCTCGCCGCGATGGGCCCGTACGGCGACGTGCTGGAGCGGGCGCGCCGCACCGAGCACCGGTCGGCCTCGGCCGAGCTGATCTGGCAGCAGCTGCCGCCGCTGACCGCCTCCACCGGCGCGTTCACGCTGGCCGGGATGCTGGAGCCCTGCTACGAGGTGGGCGGGGACGCCTTCGACTACGCCCTGGCCGAGCACGCCGTCTCGCTGGCGGTGTTCGACGCGATGGGCCACGGGCTGCCCGCCGGGCTGATGGCCGCCGCCGCGCTCGCCGGCTACCGGGCCGCCCGGCGGGCCGGGTGCAGCCTCGAGGACCAGGCGCGCGCGGTGGACGACGTGGTCGCCGCTCACTTCTCCGGCAGCGCGTTCGTCACCGGTGTCCTCGCCGAGCTGGACGTCGCCAGCGGCCGGCTGCGCTACGTCGGCGCGGGGCACCCGCCGCCGCTGGTGCTGCGCGGCGGCAAGGTGGTCCGCGCGCTCGAGGGCGGCCGGCGGACGCCGTTCGGACTGGCCTCGGGGGTGCTCGCGGTCGGTGAGGAGGTGCTGCAGCCGGGTGACTGGCTCGTGCTCTACACCGACGGGGTCACCGAGGCCCGCGACCCGTCCGGCCGGGAGTTCGGCGAGGCCCGCCTGGTGGAGTACCTGCGCCGGGCGGCGGCCGCCGACCAGCCGCCGCCGGAGACGGTGCGCCGGCTGACCCGGGCGGTGCTCGCCCACCAGCGCGGCGTGCTCCAGGACGACGCGAGCATCCTGCTGGCCGCCTGGGGCCGCGACCGCACCGTGTGACACGGCCCCGACACACGGCCGCAACGTGGGGGCCGCACCATGGGGACGTGACCGACGCCCTCCCGGACGCCGAGCCCGAGGGCCCGCTCCCGCTGGCCGGCTACACGGTCGCGGTGACCGCGGCCCGGCGCAAGGAGGAGCTGGGCGCGCTGCTGGACCGCCGCGGCGCCCGCGTCGTGCACGCGCCGGCCATCCGGATCGTGCCCCTGGCCGACGACTCCGAGCTGGTCGCGGCGACCCGCGCGGTGCTGGCGGCCCCCGTCGACCTGGTGGTGGCGACGACGGGCGTCGGGTTCCGCGGCTGGCTGGAGGCGGCCGAGGCTTGGGACCTGCCGCTGGTCGAGCACCTCCGCGCGGCGCGGGTGCTGGCCCGCGGACCCAAGGCGCGCGGCGCGATCCGCGGTGGCGGCCTGGTCGACGCGTGGTCGCCGGAGTCGGAGTCGTCGGCCGAGGTGCTCGAGCACCTGCTCTCCGGGGCGGAGGGCCCGCTGGCCGGACGGAGGATCGCCGTCCAGCTGCACGGCGACCCGCTGCCCGACTTCGTCGAGGGACTGCGCGCCACCGGCGCCGACGTGCTGACCGTTCCGGTCTACCGCTGGGTGCTGCCGGAGGACGTCGTCCCGGTGCAGCGGCTGGTCGCCGCGGTGATCGGCGGCGGGATCGACGCGGTGACGTTCACCAGCGCCCCGGCCGCGGCCTCGCTGCTGCAGGTGGCCGGGGACCTCGGTCGGCGCGACGAGTTCGTGGCCGCGCTGCGCGGGCGGGTGCGGGCGATCGCCGTCGGATCGGTGACCGCCGGCCCGCTGCAGGCCGCCGGGATCCCGACGTGGCAGCCGGAGCGGGCGCGGCTCGGAGCGTTGGCCCGGGAGGTGGTCACCCGGCTGCCCGAGCGCGACCCGGTGCTCGACGTCGCCGGGCACACGCTGCAGGTGCGCGGGTACGCGGCCGTGGTCGACGGCCGGCTTGTCGAGCCCGCACCCGGGTCGCTGGCCGTGCTGCGCGCGCTGACCGAGCGTCCCGGTGCCGTCGTCTCCCGGCCGGACCTGACCGCGGTGCTGCCCGGTGGCGGTGACGTGCACGCGGTCGAGATGGCGGTCACCCGGCTGCGCGCGGCCATCGGTGCGCCGCTGGTGCAGACGGTCGTGAAGCGGGGTTACCGGCTGGCCGTCTGAGCGCGGAACAGGTCGCGGAGCAGCGCGATCTCCGCGCCGTGGTGGGCCAGTTCGTCGAAGGCGTGGACGACGAGGTCGGCCCAGGTGTCCTCGGCGTACGGGCCCCAGGTCGGGCCGAGCGGCTGCCAGAGCCCGTCCTCGCCGAGGGCGACCGTGGCGTCGCGGAAAGCTCCCGCCGCCGTGCGCAGGTCGACCAGTGCCGTGGCGGCGTCACCGTGCCACTGCGCGCCGGTGACCGCGAGCGGGCGCCCCGCCGGCGACCGGCTGAGGTAGGAGGCCAGGCAGTCGCTGCCGAGGTGCCAGATCCGCCACGCGATGGTGGTCACCGGCGCGGGGTCCGGATCGGGATCGGCCCGGTCGGCCGTCCACCCGCCCTCGCCGGGCCGGACCGTCCAGGACGACGGGACCGGCTCCCACAGGTACTCGGCGTCGGTCAGGCCGGCGAGCCGGGCGTCGAGGCGCCCCCACGCGTCGTCCCAGCCACGGAGGAGCACGGGCAGCACCGCTCGGTCGCTCATGCGCGCGCACGCTAGCGGCGGGGTGCGACAACTCCTACACGCGGTGCGCGGCTCCCGGCCGCAGGTACACGGCCCAGGTGACGACGACGCAGACGGCGTAGAAGGCGATGAACGCGAGGTACGCGGCGTCCCCGCTGCCCGTCGTCAGGAACGACTGCCGGAACGCGAGGTTGACCAGCACCCCGCCGAAGGCGCCGACCGCCCCGGCGATGCCGATGAGCGCGCCCGACATCCGCAGCGCCCGCTTCTCCGCGGCGGCGGCGTCCCCACCCTCGGCCACCTGCCGCAGCGCCTGGGAGCGGAAGATCGCGGGGATCATCTTGTAGGTCGAGCCGTTGCCGAGGCCGCTGAGCACGAACAGCAGCACGAAGCCGAAGACGAACAGCGCCAGCGAGCCGATCTGCGACGCCCAGAACACCACCGCCGCGCCGGCCGCCATCGCCAGGAAGTTCCAGAACGTGATGCGCGCGCCGCCGAAGCGGTCGGCCAGCGAGCCGCCGAGCGGGCGGATCAGCGAGCCGAGCAGCGGGCCGAGCCAGGTCAGCGACGCCGCGGCCAGCGGGGTGGCGAACTCGGCGGCGAACTGGTTCTGCAGCACCTGGCCGAAGGCGAAGCCGAAGCCGATGAACGAGCCGAAGGTGCCGATGTAGAGCAGCGACATGACCCAGGTGTGCGGCTCACGGGTGGCCGCGCGCATCGCCCGGGGCTGGTTGCGCGCCGTCGCGAGGTTGTCCATCAGCAGCGCCGCGCCGACGGCGGCGACGACGATCAGCGGCAGGTAGATCCACAGGATCAGCCGCGGGTGCCCGACGCCGGCGGTGGCCAGCACGAGCAGGCCGACCAGCTGGATCACCGGGACGCCGAGGTTGCCGCCGCCGGCGTTGAGGCCGAGCGCCCAGCCCTTGAGCCGGTCCGGGTAGAAGGCGTTGATGTTGGCCATCGAGCTGGCGAAGTTGCCGCCGCCGACCCCGGCCAGGCAGGAGACGAGCAGCAGGGTGCCGTAGTCGACGCCGGGCTCCAGCACGATCGCGGTGGCCACGGTGGGCACGAGCAGCAGCGCGGCGCTGACGATCGTCCAGTTGCGGCCGCCGAACTTCGCCACGGCGAAGGTGTAGGGCAGCCGGAGGGCCGCCCCGAGCGCCGTCGGCAGCGTCGTCAGCAGGAACTTGCCCGCCGGGTCGATGCCGTAGACGTCCTCGGGCAGGAAGAGCACCAGCACCGACCACAGGCTCCAGATCGAGAAACCGATGTGCTCGGAGAAGACCGAGAAGAACAGGTTGCGGCGGGCGACGCGCTGGCCGGCGCGTTCCCAGAAGGCGGGGTCCTCGGGGCGCCAGTCGTCGATCCAGTGCGATCGGGACGGCGCGGCGAGGACATCGGCGGACGGCGACGTGCGGGTCGGAGCGGCCATGCGCCGAACGATGTCGGGCGCCGGTTCCCTCGCCGTTGCCGCGCGGGAGAACCTGTGTTCCCTTTCGCTCACCGCGCCTGCCCCGGTGTGGTGAGGGCAGCCGCCGCCGGCGTGCGCGGGCCGCCCGGCGCCGGGGAAGATCATCGGCGTGACCACCGCGGACGAGCAGGCGCCGGGGCGCGCCCTCCTCCAGGCGGGCAGCCCCGTGGCCGGGTCGATGACCGGTGCCGCGGCGAACCTGGTCTTCGAGGCCGGCTCGGGCGCGGTGCAGCTCGACGCGCGGCTGGCCGCCTGCCTGCGCGCGGGCGCCGAGGAGGCCGCGGCGGTGGCGGTCCCCCGCGAGCGGGTGCGGGCCGGCGCCGTCCTGGCCTTCGCCGTCGAGCACTCGGTGACCCTGGCCCGCTCCGACCGCACGCTGCGCAACGACTCCTTCTTCGCCGGCCGCGCCGGCGCCAGGGCCGCCGCGGGCGAGATCGTCGAGGCCGTCGTCGGGGCCGCACGCCGGTCGGCCGACGAGCGGCGGGTGCGGCACCTGGGCTACCTGCTGGCCGAGGTCGCGTTCTCCGCCGACCTCGACGCGGAGCTCGTCGTCCGCGCCCTGCGGATCGCCGAGCAGCTTGGCTGGCGGCAGCTCGCGCTGCTGGCCGGCGTCGGCCGCCGCGACCGCGTGCCGCTGCCCATGGCCCCTCTGGAGGACGACCCGCGCGCCTGGACGGCGTGGGGTGCCCGCGAGGACCTCGCCGACCTGCAGCGCGCCGGGCTGCTCGACCCGCCGCCGGCCGCGCCGCGTCCCGGCGGTGCGCCGCTCCCCCGGCTGCGGATGGCCGACCTGCGGCTGACCCGCCGCGGCGTGCTGGTGCACCGGCTCCTGGCGCTGGACTTCGTCCGCGACGACGCGATCGCCGCGGCCCTCGCCGACCTGGGTCTGCCGCGCTCCTAGGCCGAGCGGGCGTAGGCGCCGGGCGTCGTCGCGAGCATCCGGCGGAAGTGCCGGGTCAGGTGGGACTGGTCGGTGAACCCGACCGCGACCGCCACCTCGGCGGCGGGCAACCCCTCGAGCAGCAGCCGCCTGGCCCGGTCGATCCGCCGGCCGGTGAGGTAGCGGTGCGGCGGGATGCCGAACCGCCGGGCGAAGGCGCGGACCAGGTGGGTCGGGTGCCGGCCGAGCAGGGCCGCGGCGTCGTCCAGGGACAGCCCCTCGACGACGTGCGCATCGAGGAGGTCGCGCAGCCGGTCGGCGACGGCGTCGTCCCGGACGTCGGGCGCCGGCCGGACGTCGCGGTCGAGGTGCTGGCCGAGCCGCTCGACGACCAGCGCCAGCCGGCTCTGCGCCTCGAGGCGGTCACCGTGCAGCGCCCCGTGCAGCGCCGAGATCCGCTCGCGCAGGACGACGTCGCCGAACGCGGGCCGGTCGACGGCCCGGCCGACCCGATCCTCCCCCAGCGTGGCCGGCTCGAGGTAGAGCACCCGCTTGCGGAAGCCGCCGGGGAACTGCGAGCGGCCGTCGTGCGGCACCCCCGGCGGCAGCAGCGTCACCTCGGCCCCGGTGGCGCCGTGCGCGTGCCGGTCGAGGTCGTAGCTGACCGCGCCGTCGTCGACGAGCAGCAGCGTCCACGCCTCGTGGGTGTGCGCCGGGTAGACGTGGTCGGTGAACCGGGCGTGCAGCACCTCGGTCAGCCCGGGCACGTCCGGGCGCCACGCCGTGACGACCTCGTCGACCACGTCAGGAACGTACAAGACGGCGACGCCCCGCCCGGCCGACGCTGAACGGCATGGAGACCGAGCCGGGCCCGCCCTGGAGCACCAAGATCGCCGTCGTCCTGCGCGAGGGGCTGCTGCCGTGGCAGGAGCTCAACGTCACCGCGTTCCTGGCCGGCGCGATCGCCGGCGCGGTGCCCGAGCTGATGGGCAAGCCGTACGTCGACGGCGACGGGACGGCGTACCTGGCGATGTTCCGCCAGCCGGTGCTCGTGCTCACCGGCGACGGCGCGGTGCTGCAGCAGGCGCGCGCGAAGGCCCTGCAGCGGGGGCTGCCGCTGGCCCTGTTCACCGCGGACCTGTTCGCCACCGGCGGCGACGACGAGAACCGCGCCGCCGTCGCCTCCGTGACCGGGCCCGACCTCGACCTCGTGGGCATCGCGCTCCACGGGCCGAAGAACGCCGTCGACAAGGTGGTCAAGGGCGCCCGGATGCACCCGTGACCCGCGGTTTCGCGCGCTTAACCGCGTGCGGTTAAGCGCGCGAAACCTCGCGGGACATCCGCCGGGCCCGCAGCACCGCGTCGGCGACGTGGTGGACCTGCCCGCCGTGCCCGTGCTCCTCGTGGTGCCGCGCCACCCGCGGCCTGGCCTCGGCGACCTGGATCTCCCACTCGGCCGGGTCGAGGATCGCGGCCAGCTCCTCGGCCGAGGCGAAGTACTCGGGGCGGGCGTCGTGCCGGATGCCGAGCGCGAGATCGCTCGGGTCGTGGTTGACCACGAGCAGCGTCCCCCCGGGGGCGACGGCGTCGGCCAGCCCGCGCAGCACCTTCTCCCGGACGTCGGCCGGCGGGTGCAGGAAGGCGCTGGTGACCAGGTCGTAGGCGCCCGGCTCCGGCGCCTCCTCGGCGAGGTCGGTCTGCCGCCACCGCACCCGCTCGCCCAGCCCGCGCTCCTCGGCCGCCTGCGCGCCGCGGTCCAGCGCGACCTGCGAGAGGTCCAGCGCGGTCACCTGCCAGCCGCGCTCGGCCAGCCACAGCGCGTCGCCGCCCTCACCGGCGCCCGCGTCGAGCGCCCGCCCGGGCTCCAGATCGGCGGCCTCGGTGACCAGGAAGTCGTTGGCCCGGCCGCTCCACAGGTGTTGCGCCGTCCGGTAGCGGTCCTCCCACCAGGCCCGGTCGTGCACCTCGTTCGCCTGCCGGGCGGCCTCGACCGCGCGGCGGGTCTCCTCCTCGCCGAGGTCGCCGGTGATGTGCGCGCCCGCCATGAGGCCGGCCGCCGCCGCCACGATCACCTGCGCCATCGGGTCGGTCACGTTGCCGGCCACCCACACGCCCGGGACGGCGGTGGCACCGGTCGGCCCGGCCGGGACGGCGCTGGCGAACGGGACGCCGTCGCGCACCTGCACCTCCGCCTCGAGCCCGAGCGCGGACAGCAGCTCGGCGCGCGCGGTGAACCGCGGCGAGACGACGACGGCCTCGCGGTCCACAACGCTGCCGTCGGCCAGCCGGACGCCGGTCAGCCGGTCGCCGTCGGTCACGAGCCCGGCGACGGGCTGGTCGACGACGGCGATCCCTCGGGCGGCGAGCCGCTCCCGCTCCTCCTCCGTGGGCTCGGGTGCCTCGTGCCGGAACAGGACGACGTCGGCGCTCCACTGCCGCCACAGCAGGGCCTGGTGGACGGCGAACGGGGTGGTGCCGAGGATCCCGATCGGCCGGCCGCGCACCTCGGCGCCGTGGCAGAACGGGCAGTGCAGCACGCCGCTCCCCCTCTGCTCGGCGACGCCGGGGATGTCGGGCAGCTCGTCGACCAGTCCGGTGGTGACCAGCAGCCGCCGGGCCCGGACCTCGCCGTCGGCCAGGACGACGACGAAACCGGAGTGCTCCCGGCGGACCCCGGTGACCCGGCCCTCGACCACCTCGCCGCCGTAGCCGGCCACCTCGCCGCGCCCGATCGCGTAGAGCTCGGCCGGCGGCGTGCCCTCCCGGCCGAGGTAGTTGTGCACGTGCCCGGCCGGCGCGTTGCGCGGCGTCCCGTCGTCCACCACCAGCACCGACCGGCCCGCCCGGGCCAGGGTCAGCGCACCGCTCAGGCCGGCAGCCCCGCCGCCGACCACCACCACGTCGTACTCGTCGCTCCGCATGCCGAGCACGGTGCACCGGGTGAGGCCGGCTTGACAAACTTCGTTGCCGGAACGGCAAACTGGTCGGCATGGAGTTCGACGACGTGCTCACCGGCATCGGACCGCGGCTGCGGGCGCTGCGGCAGCAGCGCGGCGACACGCTCGCCCAGCTCTCGGCGGCCACCGGCATCTCGGTGAGCACGCTGTCGCGGCTGGAGTCCGGCGACCGCAAGCCCACCCTGGAGCTGCTGCTGCCGCTGGCGCGCGAGCACCAGGTGCCGCTCGACGAGCTGGTGGACGCGCCCCCGACCGGGGACCCGCGGGTGCACCTGAAGCCGCGCGCCAGCCACCACGGCACCACCGTCGTCCCGCTGACCCGGCGGCCCGGGGGCATCCAGGCGTTCAAGATGGTCTACCCGCCGCGGACGCCGCCCGGTGAGCCCGAGCTGAAGTCGCACGAGGGCTACGACTGGCTCTACGTGCTGTCCGGCCGGATGCGCGTGCTGCTCGGCGAGCACGACGTCGTCCTCGGGCCGGGCGAGGTGGCCGAGTTCGACACCCGCACCCCGCACTCGATCACCAACCCGTTCGACGAGCCGGCCGAGGTGCTCGGCCTGTTCGGCCCCCAGGGCGAGCGCCTGCACGTCCGCGCCCGCCCCAAGGGCGACGTTTCGCGCGCTTAACCGCGCGCGGTTAAGCGCGCGAAACCACCTAGAGGTCGACGACGAGGGCGTCGTCGACGTCGCGGACGGGGTAGGTGCGGAGGGTCAGCTCGGACGACGTGCAGCCGCCGTCGCGCCAGCGGAACGCGTAGAGGTGCAGCGGGCAGACCAGCACCGACGCGTCGGTCTGCCCGTCGGCCAGCGGGCCGCCGGCGTGCGGGCAGGCGGCCTGCGTCGCGTGCAGCGACCCGTCGCGCAGCCGGAAGACGGCCACCGGCGTCTCCCCGGCGACGAACGCCCGGCCCTCGCCGAGCGGGACGTCCTCGACCCGCCCGACGGTCCAGGCCCGGACGCCGGCGGCGGTGGACTGCTCGAGCACGCTCATCGGACGGGCACCTTCGGCAGGTCGATCAGGGGCAGGGAGGTGCGGAACTGCCCGGGCGTGGCCGGGACGGCGCCGTCGGCGCCCCACGGGTCGGTGTAGGCGTCGACCGAGCGCTGCATCGCCGCGTCGAGCTCGGCCACGATCCCCTCGGCGTCCTCGAGCAGCACCGCCGTCAGCCGGTCGAGCCCCACCCGGGGCACGAAGTCGTACGTGCGCTCCAGCCAGTTCGCGTGCTCGCGGTAGTACTGGATGAACCGGCCGACGAGCTGCAGCACCTCGGCCGGTGAGGAGACGGTCGCCAGCAGGTCGCCCTTGCGCACCGTCGCCCCGGCCGCACCGCCGACGTAGACCTCCCACCGGCCGTTGCCGACCGCGACCACGCCGACGTCCTTGACGTAGGCCTCGGCGCAGTTGCGCGGGCAGCCGACGACGCCGAGCTTGAGCTTTCCCGGCGCCTCGATGCCCTTGAACCGCTCCTCCAGCTCGATGCCCAGCTGGGTGGAGTCGCCGAGCCCGAACCGGCAGAAGTCCGACCCGACGCAGGTTTTCACCGTCCGGAACGACTTCCCGTAGGCGTGGCCCGACGGCATGCCGAGGTCGGCCCACATCGCGGGCAGGTCCTCCTTGCGGACGCCGAGCAGGTCGATCCGCTGGCCACCGGTGATCTTCACCATCGGCACCTCGTACTTCTCGGCGACGTCGGCGATCGTGCGCAGCTGGGCCGGCGTGGTCACCCCGCCCTTGATCTGCGGGACGACGGAGAAGGTGCCGTCGCGCTGGATGTTGGCGTGCACCCGGTCGTTGATGAACCGGCCGTCGCGCTCGTCGACGAACTCCTCGCCCCACATCATCCGCAGCAGGGAGGTCAGCCCCATCTTCGACTTCGCGTCCTCCGCGCCGTCCGGGGCGAGCGCGGCGAAGACGGCGGAGACGGACCTCAACGACCGGGCGCGGATCGCCGCCATCAGGGCCGGCTTCGCCAGCGGCACCCCCGGCACGTACCAGGACGCCGAGACGTCCTCGGTCACGTCGCCGTCCGCGGCCCACTCCACGATCTGCTTGACCAGCGACTTGCACGAGCCGCAGCCCTTGCCCGCGCGGGTGCGGTCCATGACCTCGCCGACGCTGCTGCACCCGTCGGCCACCGCGCCGCAGATCGCGCCCTTAGAGACGCCGTTGCAGTTGCAGACCTGCGAGTCCATCGGCAGCTCGGCGACGCCGACGTCCGCCGCGCCGTCGGAGAGGTCGACCAGCAGCCGGATCCGCTCCTCCGGCAACGGCGAGCCGCGGTCGAAGGCCTGCGTCAGGTAGGCGACCTTGCGGGTGTCGCCGACGATCGTCGCGCCGACCAGCCGGTCGTCCCGGATCACCACCGAGCAGTGCACGCCGCGCCTGGGCTTGGAGATCACGAGCACCTCGTCGTCCGGGCGCTCGGGCGCCTTGACCCCCATGGTCGCGACGTCGACGCCGGCGACCTTGAGCTTCGTCGCCAGCCGGCTGCCGTGGTACTCGGCGGTGGGGTCGGCGCCGGTGAGCACGTCGGCCAGCACCTTCGCGTGCTCCCACGCCGGGGCGACCAGACCGTAGACCGTGCCGCGGTGCTGGGCGCACTCGCCGATGGCGTACACGTCGGGGTCGTCGGTGCGCAGCTGGTCGTCGACGACGATCGCCCGCTCCACCTCCAGTCCGGAGCGGACGGCGACGTCGGTGTGCGGCCGGATGCCGGCGGCGAGCACCAGCACGTCCGCCTCGAGCTCCCGGCCGTCGGAGAGGACGACGCCGCGCACCCGGTCCGACCCGAGCACCTCGCCGGTGAGCGTGGACAGGTGCACGGTGATGCCGAGCGCCTCGACCCCGGCCCGGATGATCGCGCCGGCGTCGGCATCGCACTGAGCGCTCATCAGGTGCGGCGCGGCGTCCACCAGGTCCACCGCCATGCCGTAGGTCTGCAGCGCGCGGGCCGCCTCCAGCCCCAGCAGCCCACCGCCGACGACGACGGCCCGCCGGTGGGTCCGGGCGGCCTCGATCATCGCCCGGGTGTCCTCGATGGTGCGGAAGCCGAAGACGCCGGGCAGCAGGCTGCCGTCCTCGCGGTGCACGCCCTTCACCGGTGGGATGAACGAGTAACTGCCGGTGGCCAGCACGAGGTGGTCGTAGGGGGTGACGGTGCCGTCGTCGGCGTGCACCTGCTTGGCCGCGGTGTCGATCCGCTGCACCCGGACGCCGGCGCGCAGCTCCACGTCGTTGTCGGAGTACCACTCGTGGGAGTTGAGGACGATCTCGTCCTCGGCGGTCTCCCCGGCCAGCACCGGGCTGAGCATGATCCGGTTGTAGTTGCCGTGCGGCTCGTCGCCGAAGACGGTGATCCGGAACGAGTCCCCGCCGCCGCGCTCGAGCACCTCCTCCACGAACCGGGCGCCGGCCATGCCGTTGCCGACGACGACCAGCCGGTCCCGGTCGTCCAGGTCGTCGTCCAGCCGCAGCGAGGTGAGGCCGTGCGCCCGGCCGCCGAGGATCGCCGTCATCAGACCTCCACCAGCCCGAGGTCGACCACGAGCTCGCCGGCGACGCCGTCCGGCGCGGCGGCGTGCAGCTCGACGACGGTGCCGCCGGGCAGGTCCTCGACCACCCGCAGCGGCACGTGCACGTCGCCCTTCGCCCCGATCGGGAACCAGCGCACCGGCTCGCCGTCGCGCAGCAGCAGCACGTAGACCAGCTCGCCGGTCGAGTTGCCGCCACGGAAGTAGAGGGCCTGCGCCGACGCCCCGGCCGGGACGGTGTAGCGCAGGGACGGGTCGACCGGCCCGGGCTTGGCCAGCCCCTCGCCGGTGATCGGGAAGACGCCTTGCAGGAACCGCGGCGTGCTCTTCATGCGGGTGCTCCTCGGTCGGGACGGGGTTCGCGGGCTGCGGGTGGAGAGGGTCCGGACGGCGGCCGGCTGGTCGGCGGGTTCGGTGATGAGCTCGGCGGGCGGCCCGATCCGGGCGACGGCGACCGCGCAGGTCTTGAACGGCGGCATCTTCGACGTCGGGTCCAGCGCACCGGCGTCGGTCAGGGCGTTGGCCGACGAGCCGCCGCCCCAGTGGAAGGGCGCGAAGACGACGTCCGGGCGGATCGCGTCGGTGACGGCCGCGGCGAACCGGGCCGTGCCGCGGCGGGTGGTCAGCTCGACGACGTCGTCCGGGCCGATGCCGTGCCGGCGGGCGAGGTCGGGGTGCAGCTCGGCGCGCGGCAGCGGCGCGACCAGCTGCAGCGACCGCGACCGGCGGGTCTGCGTGCCCGACTGGTACTGCGCCAGCACCCGGCCGGTGGTCAGCACGTACGGGAAGTCGCGGTCGGTCTCCTCGTGCGCCGGGACGTGCTCGACCCGCACGAACCGGGCGCGGCCGTCGGGATGGGCGAAGCGCTCGGTGAACAACCGCGGGGTGCCCGGGTGGTCGTCGGACGGGCACGGCCAGAAGATGCCCTGCTCCTCGTCGATCCGCCGGTAGCTGATGCCGGAGTAGTCGGCCGCTCCCCCGGCGCTGGCCCGGCGCAGCTCCTCGAACACGGTCTCGGCGTCGCCGCTGAACCCGCTCACGCCCAGCCGGTCGGCCAGCTCGGCGAGCAGCTGCAGGTCGTCGCGGACGCCCTCCGGCGGGGCCAGCGCGCGCCGGCGGCGGATCACCCGGCCCTCGAGGTTGGTCATCGTGCCGTCCTCCTCGGCCCACATGGCGCTGGGCAGGACGACGTCGGCGAGCTGCGCGGTCTCGGAGAGGAAGAAGTCGCTGACCACGAGGAAGTCGAGGTCGGCCAGCCGGCTCATCACCCGGCGGGCGTCCGGCGCGCTCACCGCCACGTTCGAGGCGAGCACCAGCAGCGCACGCACACCACCGGGCGTGCCGAGCCCGTCGAGCAGCTCGTAGGCGCTGCGCCCGGGCCGCGGCAGGTCGTCCGGGTCGATCCCCCAGACGGCGGCGACCTGCGCGCGGGCGGCCGGGTCGGCCAGGCTCCGGTAGCCGGGCAGCTGGTCGGCCTTCTGCCCGTGCTCGCGGCCGCCCTGCCCGTTGCCCTGCCCGGTGACGGTGCCCCAGCCGCTGCCGGGGCGCCCGGGCAGGCCGAGCGCGAGGGCGAGGTTGATCCACGCCTGCGCGGTGTCCGTGCCGGAGCGGTGCTGCTCGGCGCCGCGCGCGGTCAGCACGATCGCCTTCTCGGCACGCGCCAGGGCGAACACCGTCCGCCGTTGGTCGGCGACCGGGACGCCGGTCAGCCGCTCGACGCGGTCCGGCCAGTACGCGGCGACGCCGGCGCGGACCTCCTCGACGCCGGTGGTCCGCTCTCCGACGTACTCCTCGTCGACCAGGCCCTCGGCCAGCGCGATGTGCAACAGCCCGTTGGCCAGCGCGAGATCGGTGCCGGGCAGCGGCTGCAGGTGCAGGGCGGCGTTGCGGGCGGTCGCCGTCCGCCGGGGGTCGACGACGATGTGCTGCGCGCCGCGCTCGCGGCCGGCGTCGAACCACTGCATCGCCGGCGGCATGGTGTCGGCCGGGTTGCTCCCGACCAGGACGACGACGTCGGCCTCGGCCAGGTCGGACAGCGGGAACGGCAGGCCGCGGTCCAGCCCGAACGCCCGGTTGGCCGCGCCCGCGGCCGAGGACATGCAGAACCGGCCGTTGTAGTCGATGGCGCTGGTGCGCAGGGCCACCCGGGCGAACTTGCCGAAGGCGTACGCCTGCTCGTTGGTCAGCGAGCCCCCGCCGAAGCAGCCGACGGCGTCGCGCCCGTGGTCGGCCTGGGTACGCCGGATCGCGGCCACGACGAGGTCGAGGGCGTCGTCCCAGGTGGTCTCCACCAGCGGGCTGGTGCGGTCGCCGGGCACCGCTCGGACCAGCGGGCGCAGCAGCCGCTCGGGGTGGTCGAGCAGCTCGGTCGCCGACCAGCCCTTCGAGCACAGCCCGCCGCGGTTGGTCGGGAAGTCCGCCGGCACGAGGGTCGCCGGGCGGTCGCCGGCGGTCAGGTGCATCCCGCACTGCAGGGAGCAGTACGGGCAGTGGGTGGCGGTGGTGCGCACGGACCGAGCCTGGGGCGCGGTCGTTTCCCGGCCGCTGCCCCGGCGTCAAGGTCGCGTTCCGAACCCCTCACCCCGGCGCCGGGCGTCCGGTGAGCGGCGGCGCCAGACCGCCTCGAGCAGCTCCTCCAGCAGGGCCGGGTCGACCTCGGCCACCTCGACCCGGACGCCGGAGAGCTTCTTCCCCCACCAGAGCAGGTCGACGCCCGGGGCACCGGCCGCCGAGCGGGCCAGGTCGTCGTCCACCATGACGTTCAGGACGCCGGTCTCGGGCACGGTGACCAGCACCTTGCCGTCGCCGACCCGGAACGAGCGGCGGCCGTGGTGGTCGGCCTCGTACGCACCGGGCAGCGCGAGCACCGCCACCAGCGCCTCGTCGAACTGCACGGGCGACATCCTGAATCGGACCCGGCCCGTCCGGGTAGGGCGCAGCGCATGACGTCTCCGGACAACAAGCCGCTCGCCCTGGTCACCGGCGCCTCCAGCGGGATCGGGCTGGAGCTGGCCCGCCAGTTCGGCGAGAACGGGTTCGACCTCGTGATCTCCGCCGAGGACCCCGGCCTCTCCACCGCCGCCGCCGAGCTGCGCTCGACCGGCGCGGACGTGCAGCCCGTGCAGGTCGACCTGCGCACGCCCGACGGCGTCCGGCAGCTCTACGCGACGGCCACCGCGGGCGGGCGGGCTCTCGACGCGGTCGCCCTCAACGCCGGCGTCGGGCAGGGCGGGGCGTTCGTCGACACCGACCTGGCCGACGACCAGGAGATCATCGACCTCAACATCACCTCGACCGTGCACCTGGCCAAGCTGGTGCTCCGGGACATGGCCGCCCGCGACGAGGGCCGGGTGCTGATCACCTCGTCGATCGCCTCGACCATGCCGGGGTCGTTCCAGCCGGTCTACAACGCCTCGAAGTCGTTCCTGCAGTCGTTCGCGCAAGCCGTGCAGGAGGAGCTCAAGGACACCGGCGTCACCATCACCTCGCTGATGCCCGGCCCGACGGACACCAACTTCTTCCACCGCGCCGAGATGGACGACACCGCGGTCGGCCAGGGCACGAAGGACGACCCGGCGCAGGTCGCCGCCCAGGGCTTCGCCGCGCTCATGGACGGCAAGAACAAGATCGTCGCCGGGTCGCTGAAGACCAAGGCGCAGGGTGCGCTCAACGACGTCCTGCCCGACAGGGTCAAGGCGATGGCGCACCGCCAGATGGCCGAGCCGAAGGACTAGACCCCGGCGCCCAGGACGACGAAGCTCGCCGCGGCGGCCGCACCGACGTCCTCCCCCACCTGCGCGCGAGTGCGCACCAAGGCGTCGGCCGCGCCGGAGCCGGCGGCCAGCATCCGGTGGAAGGTGCCCATGATCTCGGCGGTCTCCACGTCGGGCACCGGCAGCATCGGCGCGACCAGCTGCGCGGTGCCGCCGCCGAGGAACACCGCGCCGAGGCCGAGCAGCTCGTCGCCGGCGCAGACCACCGAGCGGGCCGTGTCGCAGGCGGCGAGGACGACGGTGTGCGGCGCGCGGTCGAGCCGTTCCACGTCGTAGGCCAGCAGCGGGCCGTCGGCGAGCAGGACGTCGCTGAACAGCGGGTTGTCCGCGACCAGCCGGCCGTGCGCGGCCAGGTGGACCAGCGCCGCACCCTCCATCTCCTTGAGCACCCGCGCGACCGTGGCCTCGGGCGGCAGCATCGGCTCGACGCCGTGCACGTCCCCGACGCCGCGCACCTCCGAGACCGCGCCCTCCAGGCTCGGCCCGGCGGCCACGACGACGCGGCCCCCGGTCTCCACGGGGCGGCTGCGCGCGGCGTGCCAGAGCGACGCCGACGGAGCGACGGCGACCGGCCGCGCCGCGCACGAGGGCAGCACCGCCCAGGGCAGGCACTGCAGCGCCCCGGTCGGGACGACGACCAGCGGCCGGTCCCCCAGCTCCGGCAGCGTCCCCAGCAGGCGCTCGTCGAGGCGGGCAGCGGCGGCGCGGAGCAGGTCCTCCGCCGCGGCCCGCCCCGCGGCGTCGACGTTGCGGCGCACGAGGCGGCGCAGCGCGTGCAGCACCCGGTCCAGCAGTCCCTCGACGTCGGCGGTCGCGGCGAGGCGGTGCACGCGGCTGCGGGCGCCGACGACGGTCACCGCGCAGAGGACGCCGTCCAGGACGAACAGCTCCACGAGCGCCGCGCCGTCCAACCGCTCCGCGAGCGCCCCCACCGGCACCGGCGCCGGCAGCCGGCCGGTGCCCGCGCCGCCGATCCGCCGCGTGGCGTCGCGGACCCGGCGCTCCAGCAGCGGCTGCCGCGCCATCAGCTCGTCGAGGGCCGGTCCGCGTTCGCCGCCGGCCTGCAGCTCGTTGATCTGCAGCACGGTGGCCCGCAGCTCGGCCAGCGCCTGGGCGACCTCCGGGTCCTCCGGCGGGCGGACCGGGCGCTGCACGAGCAGGTCGGTGGCCTTGCCGCGCTCCACCCACTCGAGCACCTGCCGCGGGCTGCCGCCGTCCAGGGCAAGGCGCAGCCCCAGCTCCACCAGCTCGCTGCGGTGCGCGGCGGCGTGCGCCCGGACGTCGGTGGCCCCGAGGACGGCGCGGTGCTCGTCGAGGATGCGCAGGCCGGTCCGCAGCGCGGTGCACGCGGCCTGCCGTCGTCCGGCCTCCGCCCGCAGCCGCGCCTCGGCGTACCAGCCGCGCGCCCGCAGGGTCGCGGGACCGGTGCGCCGGGTCGCCGCGGCCGCGCCCAGGTGGCGGTCGGCGTCGTCCGGACGGCCCCGGTCGCGCAGCAGCGCGGCGGCCAGCAGCCGCGCCTCCATCGCCGCGGCCGGCCAGCGGACGGCGGCCAGCGTCGCCGCGGCCTCCTCGGCCGCCCGCGCCCCGGCCGGCGGGACCGCGCCGGCGGCGTGCTGGGCCTGCAGGACGCCGAGCCGGGCCAGCGCCGTGAACTCCGGACGGCGCTGCCGGGAGAACTCGGCGACCGCCCGCCGGGCGTGCCGCAGCGCGCCGTCAGCGTCCCCCTCCAGCAGCGCGGACTGCGCGAGCACCAGCCGCACCTGCGGCAGCTTGATGCTGCGCCGCTCGCGCTCGTACTCGGCGACCGACGCCTCCGCCGTCTCACGGGCCTCCGAGACCAGCCGGACCGACAGCAGCAGCTCGCTGCGGTCCTTGAGCAGCTCGCCGAGCTGGGCCCCGTGCGCGCGGATGCGCTCCTCGGCGCGGGCGGAGTGATCCAACGCGGCCGGCACGTCACCGCGCAGGCCGAGGACGAAGGCGAGGTTGGCCTGGGCGAAGCCGACCGACAGCGGCAGGTCCAGCCGGTCGGCGAGCTCCTCGGCGCGGCGCAGGTCCTCCTCGGCGCCGAGGAACTCGTGGCGGTAGGCGCGCGCCAGCCCGCGGTTCCACACGACGCGGTAGCTCCACAGCAGGTCGCCGGCCTCCTGCAGGACCGGCAGCGCCGCCTCGTACTCCTCGAGCGCCTCGGCGTGGCGGCCCATGTCGAGCAGGATCGAGCCGCGCTGGGTCTGCGCGCGGGCGTGGGCGACGCCGTCCAGCTGCCGCAACGCCCGGCCGATCTCGTCGAGGGCCTGCCCGGCCCGGCCGCGCTCCACCAGTGCGTAGGCCAGCGACATCCGCGCCTCGCCGGCGACCTCCGGCGCGCCCGCCTCGAGCGCGACGTCCACCGCCCGGCGCAGGTGCACCAGCGCCTTGTCGAGGTGCCCCCCGTGCCGCAGCGCGAGACCCCACGCCCGCTCCGCCACCGCCCGCGCCACTCCGTCGGCGGACCGCTCGGCGCGGCGGACCGCGCTGCGCGCCCGCGTGACGGCCTCGACCGGGTCGGCCTCGGCCAGGCGCAACGCCTCCTGCGCCAGCTCGAGCGTCGTCCCGTCCACGACGTCCCAGCCTGCCGGACGCGAAGCCCTTGTCAACGACATTGGGCCCTGCCAAGAAAAGCGGTGGGAAACGAATCTGAGCGCTGCGAGCGCCCTCTGCATATCGAGACGCACGATTCCGCGACACGGGAGAGACCATGGGCAAAGACGCGTACGACGAGCACATCGTGGTGGCCGACGAGCACCTCCGGATGGTGCTCGACCTGCTGGGCAACGGGGCGACACCGGAGAGCACCGACCCCCGGCTCGGCCTCACCCTGGTCCAGCTGGCCGACGTGCACGACCTCGCCGCACGCCTGGAGCAGGCCCGCAAGGAAGAGGTCCCCGACCGCGAACCCGAGCACGTGCACGGCCCGCTCGACAGCGTGCTGGGCAACCTGCGTGCCATCACCCAGTACCGCTACGCCGGGTGGTCGCCGACGCTGGGCAAGAACCGCATCCTCACCGGCGTCCAGTTCAAGCCGTACACCAACGCCGGGGGGTTCACCCGGCCCACGAGGCCGGAGGAGGGCGAGATCCCCCGCGCGTACACGGCCCAGCCCCGCAGCGGGCGCCGGGTGCGCGTCGGGATCCTGGACACCCGGCTCGACCCGCACACCCGGCTCGGGGGCCGGTACTACACCGACCCCGACGCGCTGACCCACGTGCAGCCCGACCAGGAGCGGCAGTGGTGGGAGGGGCACGCGACGTTCATCGCCGGCATCGTGCTGAGCCTCGCGCCCACCGCCGACCTCGACGTCCGCACCGCCCTGGCCCCCGGGACGACTCCCGACGCGGGCTGGACCATGCCCCTGTGGACCCTGGCGCAACGGCTCGCCGACTACCGCGACTCCGGCGTCCAGGTGCTCAACCTGTCCCTCGGCTGCTCCACCGCCGACGGGCAGGCCCCGATGGTGCTCGAGCGGGCGATCGCCCAGCTCACCCCGACCATGGCCGTCGTCGCCGCCGCGGGCAACCACGGCACGAACGAGCTCGAGGACAAGGACCGCGAGGACCAGGGCATGCCCCGCCGCGCCGCGCCGCTGTTCCCGGCCGCCCTCGACGGCGTGCTCGCCGTGGGCGCGGTCGACGCGCAGGGCGTGCCCGCGTCCTTCAACCCGATCGACGGCAAGGACGAGACGAAGCCGGCACCGTGGATCGACGTCTTCGCCCCGGGCGTGGAGGTCGTCAGCACGTACCTCGACGAGACCGGCGACCAGCGCGTGCAGGTGCCGATCGAGAAGACGAAGCCGGTGGAGTACGAGACCGTGTCCTTCGGCGGCTACGCCAACTGGTCGGGTACCTCCTTCGCCTCCGCGCACGTCACCGGTCTGGTGGCTGCGCAGATCGCCGGGGGTAAGACCCCTCCGGAGGCGGTGCAGGCGGTCCGGCAAGATCTGCCCCGACCGTGACGGCGGGGGTCCACGGCCCGTCCGCCGAGCCGTTCGACGGTGAAGGAGGGGCCATGCCTGAGGACGTGCCGATCGGTGACCTCTTCCTGAGCGCGCGCTTCGGCGAGCAGCTGGCCTGGGACGAGCTGGTGGAGCGGCTGGCGCCGCTGCTGTGGTCGGTGTGCCGGCGCTTCCGCCTCTCCGACGCCGACGCCGACGACGTCTCGCAGAGCGTCTGGCTCAAGCTGCTCGAGCGGCTCGGGCAGATCAACGAGCCGGCGGCGCTGCCCGGCTGGCTGGCCCGGACGACGGAGCGCGAGTGCCTGCGGGTGCTCGACGTCGGCAAGCGGCGCCGGGAGCGCGAGACGGCGATCGACGGCGACGTCCCCAGCGAGCCCGGCGACGCCACGGCCGAGCACCTGGTCGAGACGGCGGAGCGCAACGCGGCCATCCGCGCGGGATTCGCCTCGCTGACGCCGCGCTGCCAGGAGCTGCTCCGGCTGCTGCTGCACGACCCGCCGCTGTCCTACGTCGAGATCGGCGAGCGGCTCGACACCCCGGTGGGCGGGCTCGGGCCCACGCGGGCCCGCTGTCTGGACAAGCTGCGGCGCAGCACGCCGGTGGCCGACTTCATGGAGCTGGACTTCGACCGGGGACGGCGGTGAGCGACATGTCCGAACGGTGGGAGCCGGACGACGACGAGCTGCTGTCGGCGCTCGGCGAGGCGCTGCAGGAGGAGGACGCCGTCCCACCGCGGGTGACCGCGATGGGCAAGGGGCTGTTCTCGCTGTACTCGCTGGAGGCCGAGCTGGCCGCCCTCGAGCAGGGCGACAAGCTGCTGGCCGGCGTCCGCTCGACCTCGACCGGCGCCCGGGAGCTGGACTTCACGCTCGGCACCCTGACCCTGCACGTGGAGCTGTCCAGCCGGCAGCTGTCCGGTCAGGTGGTGCCGCCGCAGCCGGGCGAGATCGACGTGCAGACCCAGGGCGACCGGCCGCGGCGGGTCGAGGTCGACGAGGTCGGCTGGTTCACGGTGACGCCGCCGCCGCGCGGCGAGTTCCGGCTGCTGTTCCTCGGCGCCGACGGCCTGCGAGCGGTCACCGACTGGATCTCCGGGTGACCGATCGGCGTCCCACCGTCCGCCGGATCGAGGACCCTCCCCCGCCGCCGCTGCCCCGGGTCCGGCTCGCCGAGCAGCGCGACATCCCGCGGATCGCCGCGACGCTGACCCTGGCGCTGGGCGACTCGCGCTGGGTGCGCTGGGCGCTGCCCGACGACGGCCGGATGCAGCGGCTGACCCGTCTGCACGAGCTGTCCGCCGGGCACCGCGCCGTCGCGACCGGCACCGCCTGGGTCACCGACGACGTCACCGCCGTCGCCGCCTGGGAGCCGCCGCCGGGCGCACCGGGCACGCGACCGCTGCCGGGCGACGTCCGTGCCGCGCTGGACCGGGAGCTGCCGTTCCTGTCCGCCGACCGGGCCTCGGCCGTGCGGCGCACCGCCGAGCTGGTCGCGGCGCAGCGCCCGGCCGGGCCGCACTGGTGGCTGGCGCACCTGGGCACCCGCCCGACCGCCCGACGCCGGGGCGCGGCGACCGCGCTGCTGGAGGCCGGGCTGGCTGAGGTCGACGCGAGCGGTCTGCCGGCCGCCACCGCGGTGTTCGCCTGGGCGCAGGCGGCCTTCCTGCGCCCGTTCGGCTTCGAGGTGGCGGCCTCGATCAGGACGGCGGACGACGAGCTCCCGCTGTGGGTGCTCGTGCGCGTCAGTCCCAGCGGCGCCGGGAGCGCTTGAGTTCGCCGCGCTGCTTCTTGGCCTGGATCCGCCGTTCCTGACTGCCGCGGGTGGGCTTCGTGCGGCGGCGCGCCGGCGGGGGCGGGGCCAGGGCGGTGCGGAGCACCGCGGCCAGCCGGTCACGGGCGGCCTGCCGGTTGCGCAGCTGCTGGCGGTGCTCGCTGGCGGCGATGGTCAGCACGCCGTCCACCAGCCGGTTGCCCAGCCGCTCGGTCAGCCGCTGCCGCTGGGCGTCGGACAGGCCGAGCGCGTCGATCGAGACCGAGAGCTCCACCCGCGAGTCGGCGGTGTTGACCCCCTGGCCGCCGGGCCCGGACGAGCGGGAGAACCGCCAGTCCAGGGCTCCGGCCGGGACGACGACGGTGTCGGTGACCGGCAGATCGCCGGTGGCGTCGTCCGAGGCGGGCACCGCGACAGTCTGGCTCAGCGGCGCTCGCGCGGGTGGGGCAGGTCGACGACCTGCCCCGCGGGGGTCACCAGCCGGTTCTCGTCGGCCGCCGGCCGGCCCAGCACCCGGTCGTGCAGCCAGTCGACGGTCAGCCCGCGCCACGACGGCCCGAGGGCGGCGGCCGGGGTCTCGGTCATGGAGTGCCGGCCGCCGGCATAGCTGGTCAGCGACGAGGGCGCCGGGCAGCGCCGGGCCATCTCCCCCACCCAGGACGACGGCGACAGCTCGTCGGCCGCGCCGCCGACCACCTGCCACGGCACGCTCATGCCGTCGAGCAGGGGGCGCAGGTCGTAGCGGGCGACCATGCGGTCGAACGCCTCTTCGTCGTCCCAGAGGCCGGCCATCCACATGTGCCGCGCCTTGAACGTGGGCGCCGCCGACTCGAAGATCGTCCGCGCGCCCGGCTCGAACACCGGCAGCGCGACCGCGCAGCCCTTGAAGACCGGCTGGGTGGCGGCGATCTGCGTCATCCAGAACGAGCCGAAGCTGGTGCCGGTGCAGACCAGCCGGTCGTCGTCCACCTCCGGTCGTGCCCGCAGCCATGCCACGAGCGCGTCGCCGGCCTCGACGAACGCGGTGTCGGACACGTGCACGCCGTTGACGGCCGCCTCTCCCTGACCGGGGCCGTCGACCGCCAGGACGGCGAATCCCCGTTCGAGCCACGGATCGCCGACCCGGGAGACGAGGACCTCCCGCGGCGCGTCCATGCCGCCGATCGCCAGGACGGTCGGGAACGGGCCGGCCCCGCCGGGCGGCAGATGGAACCAGGCGGGCAACGTGCGGTCGCCGAACGGGACGTCGACCCGTTCCACCCGGTGCCGAGCGGTCGCGGCCCACGCCTGGTAGGCGGCGTTCTTCTTCCCGTCGAGCTCGTGCGCGAGGTGGTCGTCCTCCCACACGGGCCAGCACGCCATCGCCCACAACTGCGCGGCGGCGTACCAGTGGGCCCCCGCGCTCAGCGGGTGACCGCCGTCCTCGGCCTCCCGTGCCCGGCGCTCCCGGCGCTCGGCGACCGACCGGACGACGGGGACGTGGTCGGCGACCTTCTTCACCCCGCCTCGGATCACCGCCATGTCCGCGCCGGACAGGTCGTCGGCGACCGGAGCCAGGTGGTAGATCAGCCGAGGCTGGTCGAACTCGATCGTCTGCGTGCGGATGGTCTCGTCGACCAGCCAGCGCTGCTCGCGCCAGCGACGCGGACCGCTCACGCCAGGCACGTGAGCGGCCGGCCGCCGTTGTAGGTGACCATGTCGCGCAGCACCTGCACGAAGTCCAGGGGGCCGCCCGGCGGCGTGCCGTCGAGCTCGGCCATCGCCCGGTGCAGGTTGCCGACGATCCGCTCGCGGTCGGTCCACTCGGCGAACCGGCCGAGGTCGGTCTCGCGGGCGGCGTCCAGCGGCGAGAGCCCCGCGTCGCGGGCCCGGCCGGCGACGTCGAGCACGAATCGCAGGTACTCGAGGACGTCGTCGATCACCTCCGGGCCGCAGACCGGGCCGTGGCCCGGGACGATCGTGCGCGCTCCCAGCGGGCGGACGACGTCCTCCAGCACCTGCACCGAGCCGGCGACCGAGCCGCCCATGAGGAACGGCGTGCCGCCGTTGAACAGCAGGTCACCGGCGTAGAGCACCGACTGGTCCGGGATCCAGACGACGACGTCGCCGTTCGTGTGCGCCGGTCCGCCGACGTGGCGGACCTCGCAGCGCCGATCACCGGCCCACAGGGTGAGCTCGTCGCGGAAGGTGAGGAACGGCGGCGCGAACGGCGCGTTCCCGGAGTCGAAGTCCGCCCAGATGCCCGGCGGGTGCACCTGCCCCAGCGCGATCATCTCGGTCCGGGCCAGCTCGTGGGCCACGATCGTCGCCTCGGGCAGGAGGCCGTTGCCGGTCGTGTGGTCGGGGTGCGAGTGGGTGTTGAGCAGCGTGCGCACCGGCGCGCTGGTCACCCGGGCCAGGCTCTCCAGGTAGGTGCGGGTGCGCAGCTCGGTCGAGCACGTGTCGATGCTGGTGACGCCGTCCGGGCCGACGACGAACCCGGTGTTGTTCACCATCCAGCTGCCGTCGGGCTGCACGTAGGCGAACAGCCCGTCGCCGACCTCCTCGATCGACGGCGTCCCGCCGCGCAGGACCGTGCCGGGGGCAGCTGTGCTCATCGTTCTCCTCTGCGGACGTCGTCGTTCCGGAGGCTATGGGGGCCTCCCGGGCGGTGGGAAGCCGCAGGTGGTGATGCCCGGTCATCCACCGCGTCGATGCCGCTACGCCGCCGTCGGCACCGGGTCCGGACCCCCGACCGCGCCGGGCCGGCAGCGGACCAGCCGGCGCAGCGTCAGCCAGCCGCCGCGCAGCGCGCCGTGGGTGCGGATCGCCTCGACGCCGTAGGCAGAGCAGGTCGGCGCGAACCGGCAGCACGCCGGCCGGTGGGGGCTGATCTCGCGCTGGTAGACGCCGATCGCGGCCACCATCCGGTCGGCGACGCTCCCGCCGCCGGAGCCGTCGCGCGCGACCCGGCGCAGCGTGGCCGGGGCGACCAGGAAGGCGTCGGCGCCGCAGCCGAGCAGCTCGGCCAGGCAGCAGCCGGTCTCGAGGAACAGCAGGTCGCGCAGGCACGACCCGCCGCCACCGCCGCGCCGGTAGTAGCCGGGGGGCCGGCCGTACCCGTAGCCGGGCGGCGGACCGTACGGGCGCCCGTACCGCGGGCGGCGGCGGCGCGGGCCCCAGCCCCAGACGAAGACCATGTTCCGATCCTCCGCGACGAACGCGGATGATGCTCGCCGTGGGAGCGCGCACCCCGCTGGCCGAGAGGCTGGCCGCCGGTCCGGTCGTGCTCGACGGCGGGATGGCCACCGAGCTGGAGCGCCGCGGGCATGACCTGACGACCGAGCTGTGGTCGGCGCGGCTGCTGCGCGACGACCCCACGGCGATCGCCGCGGTGCACGCCGCCTATGCCGGGGCCGGTGCCCAGGTGGTGACGACGGCGAGCTACCAGGCGACGTTCGAGGGGTTCGCCCGCGCCGGCATCGACGCCCGGACGACGGAGCGGCTGCTGCGCTGGTCGGTCGAGCTGGCCCGCCGCGGCGCGCCGGACGCCTGGGTCGCGGGCTCGGTCGGGCCGTTCGGCGCGCTGCTCGCCGACGGGTCGGAGTACACCGGCGCGTACACCGACCCGGCGTGGACCGGGCACGCCGGCGGGGGGCTCTCCGTCGACGAGCTGCGCCGCTTCCACCGCCGCCGCATGCAGGTGCTCGCCGAGGCCGGCGCCGACGTCCTGGCGTGCGAGACCGTGCCCGCGGCGGCCGAGGCGGAGGCGCTGGTCGCCGAGGCGCAGTCGCTGGGCGTGCCGATCTGGCTGTCGCTGACCACGGTCGTGGACGACGAGGGCGTCGTCCGCACCCGCCGCGGGGAGCCGGCCGCCGACGTCTTCGCGATGGCCGCCGGTGTCGACGAGGTGCTCGCCGTCGGCGTCAACTGCACCTACCCGTCGGGCGTGCTCGCTGCGGTCGAGGCGGCCGCGGCGTCCGGCAAGCCGGTCGTCGTCTACCCGAACAGCGGCGAGGGCTGGGACGCGGCCGGACGGCGGTGGACCGGCGAGCCGCTGCGCGCCACCGCCGACGTGCCCCGCTGGGTGGCCGCCGGGGCGCGGCTGGTCGGCGGCTGCTGCCGGATCGGCCCCGACCAGATCCGCGAGATCGCCGCCGCCCTCCCCCGCTGACCCCGAGGTGGTTTCGCGCGCTTAACCGCGCCCGGTTAAGCACGCGAAACCGCAGGGTTCCTCACTGTGGGTGAAGGGCGTGTCGCCCGGTGCGGTGAACCGCGCTCGACGGGGTCGCCAGGGCGACTACAGCGTGTGACCCTCGGCCCGTGACGCATGGGGGAACGCCACACCTGCAGGTCGTGGTCGAGGAGCCGGAACCGGTGCTCGCGCCTGAGTCCCGGTGGGTGCCACTCGTGGCCACGACCGCCGCGCTCGCCGTCGTCCTCGCGATGCTGGCCGGTCAGCGCTGGCAGCTGCCGCTGCGGACGGCGGGATCGGTGTCGCACGTCCCGCAGTCGCTGGTCTGCTTCCTGCTGGTGTGCGCCGGGGCGTGCCTCTGGGCCGCCGGCAAGGCGACCCGGCCGGCGGAGACGTTCCGCTCCCCCACAGCAGCCCAGCTCTGGTGGGTGCTGACGGCGGGTGCCGCCGTCGTGTCCATCACCGCGGCCCTGTCGCTGGCCGCCGACGCCGGGGCGCACCTGCAGCCGACCGTGCTGCTGGCCCGGTGGCTGGTGCCGTTCGTCCCCGCGGTCCTCGCCGGCGTGCTCGCCCGCCGCGACGGGCGCGGTGCCCGGATCCGGGCGGCGCTCGGGACCGGCGCGGTCACCCTCCCGTTGTTCGCCGTCGGGTGGGCGCTGTACGCCTCGCCCGCGGGCGTCGCGCTGGCGACGGCCGACGTCGTCTCGATGGTCCTGCTCGCGGGCGCGGCGCCGTTCGCGCTCGCGGTCGCGTTCGTCGCCGCCGAGCGCCGCTAGAGGATCGGGCGGCCGCCGGTGACGGCGACCCGCGCACCGGAGATGTAGCTGCCCTCGTCGCTGGCCAGCAGGACGTACACCGGCGCCAGCTCGGCGGGTTGCCCGGCGCGGCCCAGCGGGGTGTCGCTGCCGAACGTCTCGACCTTCTCCTCGGGCATCGTCGACGGGATCAGCGGGGTCCAGATCGGCCCCGGCGCCACGCTGTTGGCGCGGATCCCCTTCTCGCCGTAGAGCTGCGCGAGGCTGGCGGTGAAGTTGGCGATCCCGGCCTTGGTCATGGCGTACGGGGCCAGCTGCGGACTCGGCATGTCGGAGTTCACCGACGAGGAGTTGATGATCGAGCCGCCCGGCGGCATGTGCGGGATCGCGGCTCTGCACAGGGTGAACATCGCCGTCAGGTTCAGGGCGACGGTGTGGTCCCACTCGTCGTCGGAGACCTCCTCGAGCGACTCGTGGCTCATCTGGAACGCGGCGTTGTTGACCAGGACGTCGACCTTGCCGAACGCCTCGACCGCCGTGGGGATGATCGTCTTCGCGTGCGCGCGGTCGGAAAGGTCACCGGCGACGAGCACGCACTTCCGGCCCGCCTCCTCGACGTAGCGGGCGGTGTCCTTCGCGTCCTCGTGCTCGTCGAGGTAGGAGATGAGGACGTCGGCGCCCTCACGGGCGAAGGCGATCGCGACCGCCCGGCCGATGCCGCTGTCCGCGCCGGTGATCACCGCCGCCTTGCCGGTCAGCTTGCCCGAGCCCCGGTAGCTCTCCTCGCCGTGGTCGGGCCGCGGCGTCATCTCGCCGAGCGTGCCGGGCGGGGTCTGCTGCTGGGCGGGCTGGGACTCGGGGCGCGGGGACGACATGCGCCCGCGACTACCCGTCCGCCGCCCACCGGAACCGAGGCGCCCCGAACATGCTTCTGGGGTCGAATCCGCGCTCCCCGGGTCCTGCAGGACCCCTGAAGCGCGAGTTCGACCCCAGAAGAGGCGATGCTCGCTCAGGCCGCGCGGCGCACGGACTCCTCAGCCGGCGCAGCGATCGGCAGGTTCCAGCGCATCTCCAGCGAACGCCGGCCCGACGCGTCGACGACGGACACCCAGCGGCACTCCGGACACTCCTTGTTGCGCACCGATGCGCCTCCTTCCGTTCACCTGCTGTTCACCTTCTCTCCACCATCGGTCCATCTCACGCCTGGCCTGAGGGGTCGTTACCGGATCGTGATCGGCTGTTCACCCGGCATGGGGACGTGGGAAGCGAAAGCCCGTCCGGCACGCTGTTCCTCACGATGACGTCCACGATCGCCCCTCCCCTGCTCGACGACCCGGCTGACCTGACCGCGCTGCGCGCACTCGGCGACGATCCCGACGCCCTGTTCGCGCGGTTCGCCGAATGGGCCGACGCGGCGGGCACGACGCTCTACCCGGCGCAGGAGGAAGCGCTGATCGAGCTGGTCAGCGGCGCGAACGTCGTCCTGGCGACCCCGACCGGCTCGGGCAAGTCGCTGGTCGCCACCGGTGCGCAGTTCGCCGCGCTCGCGGCCGGCAAGCGCAGCTTCTACACCGCGCCGATCAAGGCGCTGGTCAGCGAGAAGTTCTTCGCCCTCTGCGGCGTCTTCGGCGCGCAGAACGTCGGCATGCTCACCGGCGACGCCGCGGTCAACCACGACGCCCCGATCATCGCCTGCACCGCGGAGGTGCTCGCCAACATCGCGCTGCGCGAGGGCACCGGCGCCGACATCGGCCTCGTCGTCATGGACGAGTTCCACTTCTACGGCGACCCCGACCGCGGCTGGGCCTGGCAGGTGCCGATCGTCGAGCTGCCGACCGCGCAGTTCCTGCTCATGTCGGCCACGCTCGGCGACACCACCGACCTGCGCGCCGACCTCACCCGCCGCACCGGCCGGCCGACCGCGCTGGTGGCGCACGCCGAGCGGCCGGTGCCGCTGCACCACTACTACGCGACGACGCCGATGCACGAGACGATCGACGAGCTGCTGTCGACCAGGCAGGCGCCGATCTACGTCGTCCACTTCACCCAGGCCTCGGCGCTGGAGCGGGCGCAGGCGCTGATGAGCGTCAACGTGTGCACCAAGGAGGAGAAGGCCGCGATCGCTGACATGATCGGTGGCTTCCGCTTCTCCTCCGCGTTCGGCACGACGCTTTCCCGGCTGGTGCGGCACGGCATCGGCGTGCACCACGCCGGGATGCTGCCCAAGTACCGGCGGCTGGTCGAGCAGCTGGCCCAGGCCGGGCTGCTCAAGGTCATCTGCGGCACCGACACGCTCGGGGTCGGCATCAACGTGCCGATCCGCACCGTCGTCTTCTCCGCGCTCTCCAAGTACGACGGCTCGAAGACCCGGCTGCTCAACGCGCGCGAGTTCCACCAGATCGCCGGGCGGGCGGGACGGGCCGGCTACGACACCGCGGGCACCGTCGTCGTCCAGGCGCCCGACCACGAGGTGGAGAACCTCAAGCAGTTCGCGAAGGTCGCCGACGACCCGAAGAAGCGCCGCAAGCTGGTGCGCAAGAAGGTGCCCGAGGGCATGGTGCCGTGGTCGAAGGCGACGATGGACCGGCTCGTCGACGCCGAGCCCGAGCGGCTGACCAGCCACTTCGTCGTCACCACCGGGATGATCCTCAACGTGGTCGCCCGCCCCGGCGACCCGGTCGCGGCGATGCGGCACCTGCTCACCGACAACCACGAGCCGCGCCAGCGGCAGCTGCGGCTCGTCCGTGAGGCGGTCGCCATCGCCCGGTCGCTGCTGCAGGCCGGCATCCTGGTCCGGCTCGACGAGCCCGAGCCGGACGGACGGCGCTACCGGCTCACCGTCGACCTGCCGCCGGACTTCGCGCTCAACCAGGAGCTGTCGACGTTCGCGCTGGCCGCCATCGAGCTGCTCGACCCCGCGTCGGACACCTTCCCGCTCGACGTGGTCAGCGTCATCGAGGCGACGCTGGACGACCCGCGGCAGATCCTCGGCGCGCAGCTGTCCAAGGCCAAGGCCGAGGCGGTCGCCCAGATGAAGGCGGAGGGCATCGAGTACGAGGAGCGCATGGAGCTGCTCGAGGAGATCTCCTACCCGCAGCCGCTGGCCGAGCTGCTCGACCACGCCTTCGAGGTCTATGCCCGGTCCAACCCGTGGGCGCGCGATGCGCACCTGTCGCCGAAGTCGGTCGTCCGCGAGATGTGGGAGCGGGCGATGACGTTCCGAGAGTTCGTCTCGACCTACGGGCTGACGCGCTCCGAGGGCGCGGTGCTGCGCTACCTCTCCGACGCGTTCAAGGCCCTGCGCTCCGGCGTCCCGGCCGCCGCCCGAACCGACGAGGTCGTCGACCTCGTCGAGTGGCTCGGCGAGCTCGTGCGCCAGGTCGACTCGTCACTGCTCGACGAGTGGGAGTCGCTGACCAATCCGGACGAGGACGCCGTCGCCGAGGCCGCGGTGCCGGCGCGGCCGCGACCGCTCACCGGCAACGAGCGGGCGTTCACCGCGATGGTCCGCAACGCCCTGTTCAACCGGGTGCAGCTGTGGGCGCGGCGGCGCTGGTACGACCTCGGCGAGCTCGACGGCGCCGCCGGCTGGGACGCCGACCGCTGGGGCGAGGTCGTGCAGGCGTACTTCGCCGAGCACGGCGAGCTGCCCACCGGCGCCGACGCCCGCGGCCCGGCGCTGCTCATCTGGGACAAGAGCGACCCACGGCTGTGGCGGGTGCGGCAGATCCTCGACGACCCGGCCGGCGACCACGACTGGGGTCTGGACGCCGAGGTCGACCTGGACGCCTCCGACGAGGAAGGCCATGCCGTCCTCCGCCTCGTGGAGGCGGGCCGCAAGGACGAATGAGAGGGTGCGCGGCGTGAGCGCACCCGAGTCCGCCGCCGGCCGCTTCGAGCAGGCAGCCCAGCAGCCGCCCCCGGCGGAGCTCGCCGCGCCGGAGCTGCTGCCCGCCCGGCTGGCGCACGCGGTGGCGGCGGCGCTGCCGGTGGACGGCGCCGGCCTGACCGTGCACGCCGACGCGGGCATGCGCGCCCCGATCGGCGCGAGCGACCCGATCACGGCCCACGCCGAGCAGCTGCAGTTCACCTTCGGCGCTGGTCCGTGCCTGCGGGCGGCGGACGACGGCGTGGCGATCGTCTTCGACGAGGAGGACATCCGGCGCAACTGGGCCGAGCTGCACGCGTCGCTGACGACGGAGACGCCCTACCGCGCCGTGCTGTCGCTGCCCCTGCTGCCGCCGCTGGGCCCGCTGATCGTCCTCGACGTCTACGTCCGCGACCCCGCGGAGCTGGCCCGGCTCGACCGCGACGAGGTGGAGGCGGTCCTGGTCCGGCTGACCATCCGACTGGCCGAGGGACTGCTCGGCCCGGACGACGGGCAGCAGGCGGACGGGTGGTGGAGCGGACCGGACGCCCAGCGCCGCACCCGGGTCTGGCAGGCGATGGGCATGGTCGCGCTGCAGCGGGATCTCGAACCGGGCGACGCGCTGCAGGTGCTCAAGGCGCACGCGTTCGCCACCGGCCGCGTCGTCGACGACGTCGCGGCCGACCTGGTCGACGGGCGGCTCGACGCCCGGGCACTGGAGGGTGCGCCCTGACGGCGGCCCGAGATCTGGACGTCCGGGCCTAGTCCGGTGCGGCGAGGACCAGCGCGGCGAGCGGCTCGAGACCGACCATGAGCTCGTCGAGCTCGGACGGCTGGAGGCACTCGTAGGGCTGCGCCGCGAGGTCGTCCGTGAGCGCCTCGACCCGCTGCTTGACGGCACGGCCCGCATCGCTGAGCCAGCCGTCGTCCCCGATCAGGCCACGGCGGCGCATTCCGCCGATCACCTCGGCGAGCTGAGCCGCGGGGAGGTGGTGGATGCGTCCGAACCTCTCCGCCGGCATGCCCATGTCCAGGGCCAGAAGCACGTGCGCCTCGAGTCCGCCGACGCCTTCGGTCCTCAGGGCGACGATGTGCCCGTCGCCGCGGTGCTCGCGCAGCAGGGAGGCCGCATGGAAGAGCCGGCCGACCACGTCGTCGGGCGCGGGGAGGGCGCGGAGCGCGGCGTACATCGGTCGCCCGTCGGGCGGGGCGCCGCTCGCCGCCTTCAGCAAGAGGTCGGCGGTGCGGGCGAGAGCGGGCGAGTCGACCCGCTCGCCGAGGATCCGCCGGAGCGCGTTCCCGCAACCCAGGCGACGAGCAGCGATCGCTGCCTCGGGCGTGGTCGTGCGCCACACCTTCGGGATGTGCCGGGCCACCTCGCCGGGAGCGAAGTTGTAGAAGAGCGCGTCCACCACCTCTGCCGTCGCGAGGCCGAGGGGCGCCGCGCGCCCGGCGAAGTAGGTGTCCCAGTAGTTCGTGAATCCCAGGGCGAACATCGCCTCGTTGGGTTCGTGGGTCGAGTACGGGACGGCACCGATCGGCTCGACGAGTTCGAACATCCGCCGAGCGGTCGAACGCATCGACGACGCTTCCCGACGTGGCGCCTGGTCCTGAAGAGTCACGAACACTTGGACGACCACGCGCCGCCGAACTCATCGCACAGCGCCGTCCGGCTGCTCATCGGCGGACTTCCACAACTGCCCCACCCGATCGACTGGCGTCCCTGGCGTAGCCGCCGGAGACGTTCCCGCGGGAACGTGGCCAAGGTTCGCGGCTTGAGGACGTTCCCGCGGGAACGCGCCTCGGCCCCGAAACAAATGTCCTTGAGCGGCCCACTTAGAGACGTCACGCTGGTCCGGATCATCAGCCAGCCATGAGACCGCAGTGGCATGGTCGGGGATCAGTCCAGTCAGCGATCTTTCTGGGTCGGGACATGCAGTAGAGCCGCCAAGGCTTCGTCGCCCTCCCTGTCGGCGAAGCATCTCGGGTGAACGAGCCGCGTCGGCGAACTTCGTAGATCGCCGATGAACGGAACCCATCTGGAAACCCAGCCGCGCTCGGCGTCATACCCGGGATGATGTGAGGCAACGCCGGGGCCAGCCGGGTCGATCGGCAGTCCGCAGAACGGGCAGATCAAGTCGCGCACACGGTCATGATGGCCGACTGGAAGGTCCGGGCAGACCTGGTTACCGGTCCCGTTGCAGACGTGGAGCCCACGTAGCGGGCTGGTCGTTCGTTGCCGTCAGCCGAGCTGCCTGTCGCCCAAAGCGGCACATTTAGGGCGACTTCCCGGCGCGGTCTCTAGGCCCTGCCTCCAATCGGCGGACATCCTGTCACCGTGCAGGCGACCACGTTGTGGCGACCGGTAGGCCCGGCTGAGCTCCGGTTGCTTGAGCAGAACGGTTGGAGAAGTTGGCCGCCGCGTCTACCCGAGCAGCCGATCTTTTATCCGGTACTTAACCGCGACTACGCGACGCGCATCGCGCGCGACTGGAACGTCCGCCATGACGGAGCCGGCTTTGTCACCGCCTTCGACGTCGACTCCTCGTTTCTCGACGACTACGAGGTTCACCAGGTCGGAGGCCAAACCATCCTGGAGTACTGGATTCCAGCCGAGGACCTGGATCGGCTGAACGAGCACATTGTGGGCACGATCCGGCTCGTGGAGTCCTTCGCGGCCAATTCAGGGGCGCCCTGAGCGGCCCACTCTGGGACAGCGAGCCACGACGAGATCGTTCGAGATGCTGTGCGGGCTCGGACACTCCAAGATCGAATCGCCCGGGTAGTACAGCAGAAGGGGACGGCCAGTTGACCCTCGACGCCATGATGGCGGCCCCTCAGCCAGCTCCACCTGGCTTCGAGTGGCTGAGCTACGTTTTCCTTGCCTTCGGCGTGATCGGGGTGACTGTCGGTCTCGTCAGGAGCCGTCAGAAGCGCCGCCGGAAGTAGCCGCCGCGCTGGAAGTCTTCGCAAGCCGCTGCGTCCCCAAACGGCCCATTCAGAGCGCATGACCAACGGCTCCATGAGTTCTGCGATCTCGTGGCTTTCGAGGCCTGAATAGCCACGAGATCGCAGAAATCACCGCCCGGAGAGTGTCTCTAAAGTCCTGGGTGTCCCCTGTCGGGGAGAGCCGTTCCGGGCTGAAAATGGTGCGCGGCCGCCCGTCGACGTCGTGGTGGCTTGGTCGTTCGAGGCCGGTCTGAAGTCGGGCGCCGGGAGCTGCGCTGAGGGCCGTCACGTGTGCTTCGAGCACGAGGATTAGATTCGCCGTTCCCTTGCAGCTCCTGCGGGTGGCCGCCTCCATCGGAACCGGGAGGCGAGAGCGATGCGGGTCGACACCGACGAGCCCGAGATCATCGAGCGGGTCGCCGCGTTGGACGTGGCCAAGGCCGAGGTGGTGTGCTGCGCCCGGGTGCCCGGTGCGGGCCGGCAGCGGATGCAGGAGGTCCGCACCGTCTCCACGATGACCGCCGCGCTGCTCGAGCTCGGCGATTGGCTGACCGAGCTGGGCGTGACCCGGGTGGTCATGGAGGCCACCAGCGACTACTGGCGGGCGCCGTTCTATCTGCTGGAGGACCGCTTCCAGACCTGGCTGGTCAACGCGCACGACGTCAAGCACCTGCCCGGCCGACCCAAGACCGACCGGCTGGACGCGGTGTGGCTGTGCAAGGTCGCCGAGCGGCAGATGCTGCGCCCCAGCTTCGTCCCGCCCCCGCACATCCGGGCGCTGCGGGACCTGACCCGCTACCGGGTCGACCTGCTCGCGGCGCGTACCGCGGAGAAGCAGCGGGTGGACAAGCTGCTCGAGGACGCCCTGATCAAGCTCTCGGTGGTGGCCAGCGATCCGTTCGGCGCCTCCGGGCGGGCGATCATGGCCGCGCTGATCGCCGGCGAGCGGGATCCGGCGGTGCTGGCCGACCTGGCCCGCGGCAGCCTGCGGTCCAAGACCGGCCGCCTGACCGAGGCGCTGACCGGCCGGTTCACCGAGCACCACGCCTTTCTGCTGGCCCAGATGCTGGCCCGGGTGGATGCGGCCACGGCCGACATCGCCACCGTGCAGGCCCGCATCGATGAGCAGATCGGCGACCTGGCGCCGGCGGTGGCCAAGCTGGATGCGATTCCGGGGATCGGGCCGGTGGCCGCGCAGATGATCCTGGCCGAGATCGGCACCGACATGACCCGGTTCCCGACCCCGGCGCACCTGGCCTCCTGGGCGCGGTTCGCGCCGGGCGTGAACGAATCGGCCGGCCGCCCCACCGGCAAGGCGGCCAGCGGCAAGGGCAACCGCTATCTGGCCCGTGTGCTCGGCGAGGCCGCGGTCAGCGCCGCGCGCACCGACACGTTCCTGGGCGAGCGATATCGGCGGATCGCCCGCCGCCGCGGCAAGAAGCGGGCGATCGTGGCGATCGGCCGCTCGATCCTGGTCATCATCTGGGCGTTGCTCTCCGACAGCGACGCCCAGTTCATCGACCTCGGGCCGGACTACTGGGCCCGCCGCAACAACCCCGAGCGCAAGGCCCGCCACCACATCCGCGAGCTCCAGGCCCTGGGCTACTCGGTCACCCTCAACCCCGCAGCCTGACCGAGGGGTTCCGGGATTTTCGGATTAGCCGCCGTCAGAGACAGCGGGTGGCGGCGCCGGGCGCACGTCGGACTACCTAGCAACCGGGACGGCGGCCGCGGTGATCTCGCCGAGCAGGTCCAGCGCCACGTCCCGCATTCGGTCGCCCACGTCGAACGACGGGTCCCAGGAGGCGAGCGTGGCCGAGACGACCGGCAGCTGCGCCGCGGCCAGGCCCAGCACGCGCCGGACCTCCTCGGCGGACAGCCCGTCGGGAGCCGCGTAGCCGTTGGCCGGGGCGATCGAGGGGTCGTGGACGTCGAGGTCGACGTGGAAGTGCAGGACGTCGACCCGCCCGGCCAGGTCGGCGAGGGTCGCGGCCAGCAGCTCGGGGTCGCGCGCCTGTGCCGGCGGCAGCCAGGCGAGGCCGGATGAGCGCAGGACGGCGGCCTGCGCCTCGGTCACGTCCCGAGCACCGACCAGGACGACGTCCCGCTCGGGCAGCGGCGTGAAGCCGGGGATGCGCCCGGCCACCGACCGCCAGCAGCGGCCCACGGCTATGGCCAGCCCCTGCCCGTCGAGGAACCCCGAGCCGTCCTCGTCCGGGGTGTTGAAGTCGCCGTGCGCGTCCAGCCAGAGCAGGCCCACTCGGTGCCCGGCCGCGGCCAACCCGGCGAGCACGCCCACGGTGCCCAGGCAGTTGCCCGAGAGCAGCACCGGGACCTGGCCCTCGGCGACGGCGTCGGCCACCTCGGCGGCGACCAGCCGGTTCAGCTCGAAGGCCGTCGCGAGCTCCGCGCGCCACTCCCCCGCCGGATCCAGCACGCGGACGTCGGCCGCGAGCTCCCCGGCACCGGCCCGCAGCAGCGCGAGCGGACCGGCGCCCATGCGGACGTCGCGGTGGCCCGAGTCGTAGGGGGCGACCAGCAGGCGCACGCCGGAGGACACGACGCGCAGTCTGCCCAGCCGTCACGCCGCCCGCTCAGCGACGTGTGACAACCTCGACGCCGATGACCGGGACCGCGCACGGGTGAACGCACTGCAGTTCGCCCTGCTCGTGCTCGCCGGCATCGGCGCGGGACTCACCGGCAGCATCGCGGGGCTGGCCTCGCTGATCAGCTATCCCGCCCTCCTGGCCATGGGGATCCCGCCGGTCACCGCGAACGTCACCAACACCGTCGCGCTGGTGCTCAACAGCGTCGGCTCGGTCAGCGCCTCCCGGCCCGAGCTGCACCGGCAGGGCGCGCGGCTGCGCCGGCTCGCGGTCGGCGCCGTCCTGGGCGGGGCCGCGGGCATGGCGCTGCTGCTGCTCACCCCCTCGGACGCCTTCGAGCGGATCGTGCCCTGGCTGATCGGTGGCGCCTCGATCCTCCTGCTCGTGCAGAAGCCGCCGGGCGAGCTCGCCGCCGAGGCGATCACCCACCCGCACCCCAAGGGCGACCCGTGGTGGCTGCCGGTCGGCACGTTCGCCGTCGCCATCTACGGCGGGTACTTCGGCGCGGCCGCCGGCGTGATGATGCTGGCGATGTACCTGCTGGCCACCGGCGAGTCGCTGCCGGTGTCCAACGCGCTGAAGAACGTCGTCCTCGGTGCGGCCAACGCCACCGCCGCGGTCGGCTACGTCGTCCTGACCTCGATCGCCTGGTCGGCGGCGGTGCCGCTGGCCATCGGGCTGTTCCTCGGCGGCCGGCTCGGGCCCCGGGTGGTCCGGCGGGCGCCGCAGAAGCTGCTGCGCCGGGTCATCGCGGTCGCCGGGATCGCGCTGGCGGTCAAGCTGGGCATCGACTCCTACGCGTAGCCGTCGACCAGGGCGCCCTTGTTCTGCAGGGCGGCGAGCTGGGCGGACACCTGCGCACTGCCCTGCAGCAGGTCGGTGATCCCCGAGCCCTCGGTCAGCCGGTCGAGCAGGTCGCTGCTGCTGATCCCGAGCGCGCTCGACAACGCGTCCAGCCCCTTGCCCAGGTCGGGTTCGGAGCTCTGCGAGGGGCGCTGCGGCCGGACGCCGTCGGCGATGTCCGTCGCCATCGCCGTCGTGTCGACTGTCGCGCCGTCCCGACCGGTGGCCGGCAGCGTCGAGGCGATCGTCTGCACCAGGTCGTCCCGGCTCACGCCGGCGGTCGTGGCCAGGTCGGCCATGGTCGAGCCGCTCTTCAGCGCCGACCTCAGGTCGCCGGTGCTCATCCCGAGCTTCTCGGCGACGGCCTTCAGGGTTTTCGCGTGAGCACCACCGGGCGGCGGTCCGGCCGGCCGCATCGCGGCGCTGCCGCTGACGGAGCTGACGTCCATGAGGTTCCTCCTGAGGGGCGGCGGATCGTGCGGTCGCCACCCTCCGCGGCGGCCGTGCGGCGGACGCCGCGCCGCGCACGGTTCCCAGGACGTTGGCAGCCGGCCCCAGCCGGCTGCCAGGAATCAGCCGCGCGCCACGTAGGCCGAGAGGAACAGCACGAACCCGCTGACCAGGAGCAGCAGCCGGGCAGGGGTGAGCCCGGTGAGCAGCCCGGCGGTCGTCTCGGCCCATGCCGGGCGGACGGCGGCCTCGCGGACGCTGCGCCGCACCAGCCGGACCTCGTCGGCGAGCAGCGGACCGGACGCGCCGAGCAGGCCCATGCCCACCACGAGCAGCACCAGGGCGAGGCGCTGGGCGAACGCGTCCGCGGAGCCGACGAGCAGCAGCACCGCGACCACCCCGAGCACCGCGCCGAGCAGCGCGCCGGCGACCGGTGCCCACGGGCCCATCCGGGTCAGCGGGCCGCGGCGCCGCGGCCGGACCGCCGGCCGGGTCGGCACGGGGGCGGTGGGCTGGGCCGGTTCCGGCTCCGGCGCCGCGAAGGCCACCCCTTCCGGTGGCGGGGTGCCGGGGCCCTCGGATTCAGTCATCGCTCACCTCATCCGTCACGCTAGCCACAGGAGCCCCACGACCCGTGGACCTCGGCCCGGCGTTTCAGCAGGTGGCCAGCAGCGTGCGCAGCGCGCCGGCCTCGGCGTCGGTCACCGTCAGCCCGTACTCCTGCTTCACCGTGACGACGACGGTGGCGTAGGAGCAGCCGTACGCCGGGTCGGGCGGCACCCACTCCTCGGCGGTCGAGTCGCCCTTCGCCGAGTTCTGCTCGCGGTCGGTGGCGATGAGGTTGTCCAGGTCGTTGGCGAACTGCTCGCGCTTCTGCGCGGTCCACCTGGCCGCGCCCTGGGTCCAGGCGGCGGCCAGCGGCACCACGTGGTCGATCGGCACCTCACCCGCGTCGGCCTTGGTGAAGTGCACCGTCGTCCCGGTGTAGGGGTCGTGGAGGGTGCCGGAGGTGACCACGCAGCCGTGCGTCCCGGCGCGGACGGCGATGGCGATCAGGTCGCGGTGCAGGACGTCGTTGCGCTGGTCGCAGCCGTTGCCGTCGACGTCGGCCCAGGCCGGGCCGAAGACGCAGCCGGCGCCGTTGTCGCAGTCGCGCTCGTAGCCGGCGAGGCTGCTCTTGGGGGCGACCGGCAGCTGGGCGAGGGCGGCGGCGGCCGCCGTGGGGTCCAGCGTGCCGGCGGGCACGTGCCCCACCCCGACCGGTCCGGACGGCGGACGGTACCCGGACCCCGAGGACGACGACGGCTGCGACCGGTCGACGCTCAGGTAGACGGCGATGATCACCAGCGCCGCCACCAGCGCACCCAGCCCGGTCAGCCCGCCCGCGGTGCGCCTGCGGCGGTTCATCGCTCCCCCTCCCCCGGGCCCGCCGCCCCGATCGGCCGACCCTCGGCGACCCTAGAAGCAGGCACCGACGCCCCCGGGGAGCGGCGGACCCGTGTCGCGCGCTCAGGAGCCTGCGTGGATGACGGACCGTCGCCGGTTCGATCCGTCCGGTCCGAACACGCCTGGATTCTGAAAAGGGTCCGGCCGGAAGCTGAACCTGCATCGACGACGCACTCGTGCTGAGGGCCATGGGGGCCGCTGTCGGGGAGCGATCAGACACGCAGGTTCCCTGCCGCCCGGCCCGAGAGGCCCCTCGCCCCCGGCCAGGCAGAAACGGCATGCCCTGAGCAGACAGGAACCCGCCATGAGCCCGATCAGCGCCGATCGACGTCGCTCCACCACCCCACCCGCCGTGCGCCCTGAGCACCGCAGAGCCGACCACGGGCCCCGGTGAGGGAGGCGTCGTGCCGGTCATCTCGACTCCGCAGGCCTTCGACGAGGACGACCTGTTCGTCGACCTGCGCACCGTCTTCGCCCACCAGCTGTTCCTCAAGTGCGAGGGGTTCAACTTCGCCGGCTCGATCAAGCTCAAGGCCGCGACCGAGATGGTCGAGGGCGCCGAGCGCGAGGGCGCGCTGACCCCCGACTCGATCCTCGTCGAGTCCTCCTCCGGCAACCTCGGCGTCGCGCTGAGCATGCTGGCGGCGAGCAAGGGCTACCGCTTCGTCTGCGTCACCGACTCCCGGTGCAACACCTCGACCCGCCGCCTCATGGAGGCGCTGGGCAGCCAGGTGCACGTCGTCACCGAGCCGGCCGAGACCGGCGGGCTGCTCGGAGCGCGGCTGGACCACGTCCGCGCGCTCGTGGCCTCCGACGAGCGCTACGTCTGGCTCAACCAGTACACGAACGCGGGCAACTGGCGGGCGCACTACCGGCGCACCGCCCCGGCGATCGCCCGCTCGTTTCCGCGGCTGGACGTGCTCTTCGTCGGGGCCGGCACCACCGGCACGCTCATGGGCTGCGCGCGATGGTTCCGCGAGTGGCACCGGCCGGTGCGCGTGGTCGCCGTCGACGCCGTCGGCTCGGTGACCTTCGGCCGGCCGCCCGCGCGCCGGTTGATCCCGGGGCTCGGCACCGCCGTCCGGCCGCCGATGCTCGACGAGAGCTACGTCGACGAGGTGGTCTGGGTCGAGGAGCCCGACACCATCCGCGCCTGCCACCGGATGGCGCGGCACGGCTTCCTGTTCGGCGGCTCGACCGGCACGGTGGTCAGCGGGGCGATGGGCTGGCTCGCCCGGCACGACGGGGACGACGTCACCGCGGTGGCGATCGCCCCGGACCTGGGCGAGCGGTACCTGGACACCGTCTACCAGCCGTCGTGGGTGGCGGACCGCTACGGCGCCGACGTGCTGGTGCCCGCGCATGCCGAGCGCCGGTCCGCCGCGACCGAGGTGCTGGTCCGGTGACCGCCGACGTCGTGGCCCCGCCCGCCGCCCCGGCGACCGCGGTCGAGCGCGGCCTCGCCGAGGTGCTGGCCGACGTCCTGTCGGTCGAGGAGATCGGCGTCGAGCAGCACTTCTTCGACGACCTCGGCGCCGACTCGATGCTCATGGCCCGGTTCTGCGCCCGGGTGCGCAAGCGGCCGGACCTGCCCGCGGTCGCGATTACCGACGTCTACGCCACCCCCTCGGTCCGCGCCCTCGCCGGCACCCTCGTCGACGACGGACCGGCCCGGGTGCAGGCCCGGTTCGCCGGCCTGCTCGCCGAGGTCCTGGGCACCGGCTCCGTCGGTCCGGACCAGAACTTCTTCGACGACCTCGGCGCCGACTCGATGCTCATGACGCGGTTCTGCGCCCGCGTCCGCAAGGCCGGCGGCCTGCCGCCGGTCGCGATCACGGACGTCTACCGGTACCCGACCGTGCGCACCCTGGCCGACGCCGTCGCGGTCGCCGACGCACCGGCCCCCGTCGGCCGGCCGCCGTCGGTGCCGGCCGCGCGGGCCACCACCGGCCGGTACGTGCTCTGCGGGGTCCTGCAGGTGCTGCTGATCTGCGGCTACGCCTACGGGGTGGCCGTCGTGCTGCAGCGCGGCTTCGACTGGATCTTCGCCGGTGGCGGGTTCGTCGACGACTACCTGCGCGCGGTCGTCGCCGGCGGGCTGGGCTTCCTGGCGGCCTGCCTGGTGCCGATCGCGGCCAAGTGGGTGCTGGTCGGCCGGTGGAAGCCGGGCCGGGTCCGGATCTGGGGTCTCGGCTACCTGCGCTTCTGGACGGTCAAGACCCTGGTGCTGCTCAACCCGCTGGCCCTGTTCGCCGGGACCCCGGTCTTCAGCCTGTACCTGCGGGCTCTGGGGGCCCGGGTCGGGCGCGGGGTGGTCGTGCTGACCCGGCACGTACCGATCTGCACCGACCTGGTCGCCCTCGGCGACGGCACGGTGGTCCGCAACCAGACCTTCCTCAACGGCTACCGCGCCCGGGCCGGCTGGATCGAAACGGGCCGGGTCGAGCTCGGGCGGGACGTGTACGTGGGCGAGCGCTCGGTGCTCGACATCGGCACGGTCATGGGCGACGGGGCCCAGCTCGGCCACGCGTCGTCGCTGCACGAGGGGCAGCGCGTGCCGGCGGGGCAGACCTGGCACGGCTCACCCGCGCGGCCGGCGACGGCCGACTACCGCGCTCTGGGACCGGAGGACGCGCGCCGCGGCCACGCCGGCGTCATCACCGCGCTGCAGGCCGTCCTGTGGTTCCTCGTCTACGTGCCCGTCGTCTCGGGCGGCATCGCGCTGCTGCTCACCGCCGTTCCGTCGCTGAACGTGCTGCTGGAGCCGGGGTCGCGGGCGCTGAGCGACCCGGGGTTCTTCGGCATCGTGCTGGTGTCGTCGGCCGTGGTGTTCCTCGGCTCGATGGCGCTGAGCGCCGTCGGAGCGGTCGTCGGGGCCCGCCTGCTGCGCGTCCTCGTGCGGCCCGGGCGGGTGTACCCGCTCCACGGCATCCACTACTCCGCGCACCGGGCGATCACGCGGTTGACCAACCGGCGGTTCTTCGTCGAGTTCTTCGGCGACAGCTCGTCGGTGGTCCACTACCTGCGCTGGATCGGCTACCGGCTGCGCCCGCTGCTGCAGACCGGCTCGAACTTCGGCTCGGAACTGCGGCACGAGAACCCGTACGAGTGCGCGGTCGGCCGCGGCACGGTCATCGCCAGCGGGCTGACCTTCCTCAACGCCGACTACACGAGCACCTCCTTCCGGGTCTCCCGGACGACGATCGGCGCCCAGAGCTTCCTCGGCAACGACATCGTCTACCCGCCGCGGGCGCGGACCGGCGAGGACGTCCTGCTGGCCACCAAGGTCCTGGTGCCGATCGACGGGCCGGTCCGCGAGGGCGTGGGGCTGCTCGGGTCACCGAGCTTCGAGATCCCCCGCACCGTCGCCCGGGACAGCCGGTTCAACCACCTGATGGAGGGCGAGGAGTTCCACCGCCGGCTGGCGGCGAAGAACCGGCACAACGGCCGGACGATGGCCGCCTGGCTGGCCGCCAAGTGGGTGTACGCGTTCGGCGTCACCCTCTTCGGCCTGCTCGCCGCCGACCTGTACGCATCGCTCGGCGCGGTGGCGCTGGCCGCGAGCGAGGTCGCCGTCCTGCTGTTCACCGTGCTGCACGTCTCGCTGGTGGAGCGCGCCGCCACCGGCTTCCGCGGGATGCGGCCGACGTACTGCTCGATCTACGAGGTCGGGTTCTGGCGGGCCGAGCGGTTCTTCAAGATGCAGTCCGGTCCGGGCCTGAACGCGGTGTTCGTCGGCACCCCGGTGCAGTCGTGGTTCTGGCGTCTGGTCGGCGTGCGCCTGGGCCGGCGGCTGTTCGACGACGGCTGCGGCATGTCGGAGAAGAACCTCGTCACGATCGGCGACGACGTGACGCTCAACGCCGGGTCGTTCATCCAGTGCCACTCGCAGGAGGACTTCACCTTCAAGTCCGACCGGACGTCGGTGGGCTCGGGCTGCACGATCGGCGTGGCCGCGCTCGTCCACTACGGCGTCACGATGGAGGACGACGCCGAGCTGGGACCGGACGCCTTCCTCATGAAGGGCGAGGAGGTGCCGGCGGGCGCCTCGTGGGCCGGCAACCCCGCCCGTGACGTCCGCGCGTTGCGGCCGGGAGCCCTGCGATGACCGTGCTCGCCGACACCGACCGGGAGTTCTGGCGCGAGGTGCTCCTCGCCGGCGCAGCGACCGCCGTGCCGCGGTGGACCGTCGCGCCGGTTCCCGGCACGGGTGCGGTCGAGGTCCCCGTGCCGCGGGCCGTCGTGCAGCGGCTGCCCGGCGTCGCCGCCGCGCTGGGCGTGCCGGTGTCGGCGCTGCTCCTCGCCGCGCACGCCCGCGTGCTCGCCGCGCTGGCCGGGGAGGGCGAGGTCGTTCCCGGGCTCCTGCTCGACGGGTCGGCCCTCCCCTGCCGGATCGCCGCCACCGGCGCCTCGTGGCGGGAGCTGGCCGCCGCGGCCGAGCGGGCCGCGGCCGCGGTGAGGGCGCACGCCGGGTTCCCGGTCGAGGAGCTGCGGGCCGAGCTCGGGCTGCCACCCCTGGTCGAGGTGGCCGTCGACCCGGACGGCGGCGGGCGCGGGCTGCCGCCGGGCACCCTGCTCGCGATCTCGTTCCGCCGCCGCGGCACCGGCCTCGCCGTCGAGGTGCGGCACCGCAAGGACGCGGTGGACGCCGCCGGCGCCGCCCGCGTGGCCGGCTACCACCGCGCCGCGCTCACCGCCCTCTGCACCGCCCCGGATGCCGATCCCCGCCGGACCCCGCTGCTGTCGGCCGACGAGCGCCGCCTCCAGCTCGACGGCCTGGCCGGCCGCGCCCGGCGGCTGCCCGACCGCCGGGTGCACGAGCTGTTCGAGGAGCGCGCGGCGATCCACCCCGACGCGGTCGCCGCCGTGCACCGCGGCCGGTCGCTCACCTACCGGGAGCTCAACGCGCGTGCCAACCGGCTGGCCCGCGGCCTGCTCGCCCGCGGCGTGCGGCGGGAGGAGATCGTCGCGGTGGTCGCCGAGCGCGACCTGGACTGGATGACCGCCGTCCTCGGCATCTGGAAGGCCGGCGCCGCGTACCTGCCGTTGGAGCCGCACTTCCCGGCCGGCCGGATCGCCGCCGCCCTCACCCGCGCCGACGTGCGGCTCGTCCTCACCGAGCCGGGGTGCACCGGGGTGGTCGATGCGGCCCTGGCGGGACTCCCCGGCCACCGCGTGCTGCTCGCCGACCTGCTCGGCGAGGACCACCCCGACGGGGACCTCGGCCTGCCGGTCGGCGCCGACCAGCTGGCCTACGTGCTGTTCACGTCCGGTTCGACCGGCGAGCCCAAGGGCGTGCTGTGCGAGCACGCCGGGATGCTCAACCACGTCCTGGCGAAGCTCGACGACCTGGGCATCGGCGAGGGCGAGGTCGTGCCGCAGACCGGCCCGCAGTGCTTCGACATCTCGGTGTGGCAGCTGGTCGGCGCCCTGCTGGTGGGCGGCCGCACCCTGCTGGTCGAGCAGGAGACGATCCTGGACGCCGAGCGGCTGGTCGACACGCTCGTCGAGCACCGCGCCGGTGTGCTGCAGGTCGTGCCCTCCTACCTGGACGTCGTCCTGTCCTACCTGGAGCAGCACCCGCGCGCGCTGCCCGACCTGCACCACGTGTCGCCGACCGGCGACCTGCTCAAGCGGGAGCTGGTCGAGCGCTGGTTCGCCGCGCAGCCGGGCATCCCGCTGGTCAACACCTACGGGCTGACCGAGACCTCCGACGACGCCGTCCACCTGGTGCTGCACGGCCCGCGCGACGACGGCCGCGTCCCGCTCGGCCGGCCGATCCCGAACACCTCCGTGGACGTCGTCGACGAGCACGGCGAGCCGGTGCCGCTCGGCGCCCCGGGGCTGATCGCGTTCTCCGGCGTCTGCGTCGGCCGCGGCTACGTCCACGACCCGGCGCGCACCGCGGCCGTCTTCGGGCCCGACCCGCACCGGCCGGGACAGCGGGTCTGCCGCACCGGCGACTCGGGCCGATGGCTGCCCGACGGCACGCTGGAGTTCCTGGGGCGCCGCGACACCCAGGTCAAGGTGCGCGGCTTCCGCATCGAGATCGGGGAGATCGAGAGCGCGCTGCTGCGGATCGACGGGATCCGGGACGGCGCCGTCGTGGTCGCCGACCGGCCCGACGGCAACCGGGCCCTGGTCGCCTGCTGCGCCGGCCCCGCGCCGCTGCCGGCCGACCGGCTGAGGACCGCGCTGGCCCGGGTGCTGCCGGAGTACATGCTGCCGTCGGCGTTCCTCTGGTGGGACCGGCTGCCGCTGACCGGGAACGGCAAGGTCGACCGGACCGCGCTCGCGGCAGCGGCCGCGGCGGCGGACGGCGGGGTCGCGGAGCGCTCCGCGCCACCGGCCACCCCGGAGGAACGGCGGCTGGCGGCCGCGTGGGCGGCCGTGCTCGGCGTCCCGGCGGAGCAGATCGGCCGGCACGACTCGTTCGTCGACCTCGGCGGGACCTCGCTGTCGGCGGTCAAGCTCGCCGTCGCGCTGGACCGCGCCCTCTCGCTGCCCGAGGTGCTCGCCGTCCCCGTGCTCGCCGACCAGGCGGCACTCCTGTCCGGAAGGAGCTGACGATGCTGCCCGACACGGCGCTCCCCGACGTCGTCCTCACCCCCGGCCGGCCGGCGGTGCTGCCCGCCCGACCCGACGGGGACCTCGCCACGTGGGCCACGAACGCCCGCGACGCGCTGCGCGCCCTCGTCGCGGAGCACGGCGCCGTGCTGGTGCGCGGGCTGGGCCTGCGCACGGCCGAGGAGTGCGGCGCGGTGATCCGGGCGGTCACCGACGGCCTGACCGGCGAGCAGGAGGCGTTCGCGCCCCGGCAGCCGCGCGCCGACGGCGTCTGGTCGTCGACGCCGTGGCCGGCGAACCAGCCCATGTGCATGCACCACGAGCTGAGCTACCGGCTCGAGGTGCCCTCGCTGCTGTTGTTCGCCTGCCTGCACGCACCGGAGCGGGGCGGGTCGACAGGGGTCGCCGACGGTCCCACCGTGCTGGCCGCCCTGCCGGCCGACCTGGTGGCGCGGTTCGAGCACGAGGGCTGGCTGCTGGTGCGCACCTACACCGAGGAGATCGGCGAGCCGTGGCCGCAGGCGTTCGGCACCGGCGACCGGGCCGCGGTGGAGCGGTACTGCGCCGCCGCCGCGATCACCCCCGAGTGGCTGCCGGACGGCGGGCTGCACACCCGGCAGCGGCGCCGGGCCGTGCTGCCGCACCCGGTCACCGGCCGGCGCTGCTGGTTCAACCAGGTCGCCTTCCTCAACGAGCACACCCTCGATCCCGAGATCCGCGAGTACCTCGTCGACGTCTACGGGCCCGAGCGGCTGCCGTTCACCACCCGGTTCGGGGGTGGCGACCCGATCGGGGCGGACGTCGTCGCGCTGCTCAACGAGGTCTACGCGGCGCACACGCTCCGGGAGCCGTGGCAGGACGGGGACCTGCTGCTCGTCGACAACATCCGCACCGCGCACGACCGCGAGGCCTACACCGGCGCCCGAGACGTCGTGGCCGGCCTGGCCGACCCGGTGCGCCTCGATGCGGGAGCGCAGTAGTGACCGGGGTCGGCGTCCCGGCCTTCGCCGTCGTCCCCGGCGCGCAGGTGCAGGCGGTGCTCGCCGGGCGCGAGAAGGAGCTCGTCGAGCTGGTCGAGGCCACCTACCGGCTGCACGGTGCCGGCGGGACGGTGAACCCGCCGTCGTACTTCCTGCGCTTCCCCGACCGGCCCACCGCCCGGGCGATCGCGCTGCCGGCCTCGCTGGGCGGGGCGAGGGCGGTGGACGGGATCAAGTGGATCTCCAGCTTCCCCGACAACGTGGCCGCCGGGCTGCCCCGCGCCTCGGCGGTGCTGATCCTCAACGACCACGACACCGGGTACCCGGTCGCGTGCCTGGAGAGCTCGGTCATCAGCGCGACCCGGACGGCGGCCTCGGCGGCGGCCGCGGCCGACTGGCTGAGCCGCTCGCGGCCCCGGCCGGCCCGGGTCGGGTTCGTGGGCACCGGGCTGATCGCCCGGTACGTGCACACGTTCCTGGTCGGCACCGGCTGGTCGTTCGACGAGGTCGGCGTGCACGACCTCGACCCGGGCAGCGCGGCCGGCTTCCGCGCGTACCTGGCGCGCAGCGGCACCGCGGCCGCGGTCACGGTGCACGAGGAGGCCGGCGACCTGATCCGCGGCAGCGATCTGGTCGTGTTCGCCACCGTCGCCGCCCGGCCGCACGTGCACGACCGGTCGTGGTTCGCGCACGGGCCGCTGGTGCTGCACCTGTCGCTGCGGGACCTCGCGCCGGAGGTGCTGCTCGACGCGGTGAACGTGGTCGACGACGTCGAGCACTGCCTCACGGCCGGCACCTCACCGCACCTGGCCGAGCAGCTCACCGGCTCCCGGGACTTCGTCGCGGGCACGCTGGACGACGTCCTGTCCGGCCGGGTCACCATCCCGCCCGACGCGACCGTGGTGTTCTCCCCGTTCGGCCTCGGGGTGCTGGACCTCGCGGTCGGCCGGTTCGTCTACGACGCGGTGGCCGGTGCCGGCGAGCTGCGCGTGGTCGAGGACTTCTTCTCCGAGCTGCGCCGGCACGGGTGAGCGACGTGGGCACCGTGACCGGCAGGGTCGAGCGGGCCGGCGTGACGTGGCTCGAGTACGCCTACGGTCCGGACCTCGTCCCCGACGGCCCACCGGACCCGTCGGGCATGTGGCGCTACCGCGACCTGCTGCCGCTGGACCCCGGGCCGGTCCGCTACCCGTTGCCGGTGGGGGGCACCCCGCTGCTGGCTGCGCCCGCGCTGCGCGCCGCGCTCGGCCTTCCGGCCGTGTGGCTCAAGGACGAGACCCGGCACCCGACCGGGTCCAACAAGGACCGCGCCACCGCGCTGGTGATCGAGGACGGGCTGCGGCGGGGCATCGGCACGGTCACCACCGCCTCCACCGGGAACGCGGCGGTGGCGACCGCGTTCGGCGCCGCCGCCGCGGGTCTGCGGGCGGTCATCTTCGTCTCGACCGGCTGTCGCCGGGAGAAGCTCGCGCTGATGACCCGGGCGGGGGCCCGCGTGTTCGCCGTCCCGGACGGCTACGCGGCCGCGGTCGACCTCTCCCGCACCGCCGCGGCCGCGTTCGGCTGGCTGGACCGCAACACCGGCGTCGTCCCGGCGACCCTGGAGGCGAAGAAGACGGTGGCGTTCGAGGTGTGGGAGCAGCTGGGCCGGGAGCTGCCGGATGTCGTGGTCGCGCCGGTCGGCGACGGCCCCACCCTCGTCGCGCTCGGCAAGGGCTTCGAGGAGCTGCGGCGCTGCGGGCTGACCGAGCGGGTGCCGCGGCTGGTCGGGGTGCAGGCGCAGTCCTGCTCGCCGCTGGTCCGCGCGTGGCTCGGCGAGCCGGCCGCGACCGAGCAGCTGGACCCGGGCGGGACGGTCGCCGACGGCATCGCCGTGCTCCGCCCGGCCACGGGCCCGGCGGTGCTGGACGCGGTGGGGCGCAGCGGCGGCGGCATGGTGGCGGTGCCGGACGACGTCCTGCGCCGGGCCGTCGGGACGCTGGCGTCGCGGGCGGGGGTGCCGGCCGAGCCGGCGGGCGCGGCATCGCTGGCCGCCGTCGGCGCGGCGCTGGACGGCGGGCTCCTCGACGCGGCGGAGACGGTGGTCCTCCTGGTCACCGGACGCGGTGTTGCGCCCACCGGCGACCCCGGGGGGCCGGCCGAGGTGCCCGTCGCGGCGACCCTGGACGACGTCGAGCGCGCGCTGGCCCCGCGATGAGCACCTGCCAGGTCTGGTGGGCCCGGACCTCCGACGCCTCGCCCGCGCTCGACGGCCTGCTGGCAGCCGACGACCTGGCCCGCCGGGCCCGGCTGCGGCAGGACGGCGACCGGCGGCGGACGACGGTGGCGACCGCGGTGGCACGGTCGCTGCTCGGCACCGCGCTCGGGGTGGCCCCGGCCGAGGTGCCGATCGACCGCACCTGCCCCGAGTGCGGGGCGCCGCACGGCAAGCCCCGGGTGGCCGGCGGCCCGCAGTTCTCGGTGTCGCACGCCGACGACGTCGTCGTGGTCGCGGTGCACGCGGCCCGCGCGGTCGGCGTGGACGTCGAGGCGGTGGCCCGGTGCACGCCGGACCTCGCCGCGGTCCTCCCGGGGCACGCGGCCGGGCCCGAGGCGCTCGCCCGCGCATGGGTGCGCGCCGAGGCGGTCGCGAAGGCGACCGGGCAGGGGCTGGGCGGCGAGGCGGCGCCGGCGCGGGTCGCGCTGGTCGACCTGCCGGCACCGGCCGGGTTCGCCGCGGCGCTGGCGGTGCTGGGCAGCGGCCCGGTGCGCGTGCACACCCACGACGCCGCCGGGCTGCTGGCTCAGAGCAGCCGGCGGCTGCCCTCGGCGACCACGCGCAGCCACCGGTAGCCGTAGCCCTCCAGCGCGAGCTCCGCCCGACCCTTCTCGTCCAGGGGGGTGCTGCGCTCCTGCAGCAGGTCCTCCAGGCGGTGGCTGCTGTCGCAGCCCTCCAGGGTCAGCGGCACCGTCTGCGGCTCCGGGCCGAGGTTGTGGACGGCGACCATCGCGCCGTCCTCCCAGCGGCACAGGTGGGCGAGCACCGAGGCGTGCGGCTGGTCGAGCACCTCGAACCCGCCCCAGCCCAGCTCCGGGCACTCCCGGTAGCGGCGGATGAGCAGCTTCATGAACGACAGCAGCGACTCGGGGTCGCGGCGCTGGTCGGCCACGTTGACGAACTCGGGCCCGTACCCGCCGGTGGTCAGCGGCCGGCGCAGTTTTCGCGGGGGCGCCTGGGAGAACCCGCCGTTGGGACCGTCGGTCCACTGCATCGGCGTCCGCACCGCCATGCGGCCCTCGAGCTCGGGGTTCTCGCCCATCCCGATCTCCTCGCCGTAGAAGAGCACCGGGGTGCCGGGCAGCGAGAACAGCAGGCTGTAGACCATCCGGAGCCGCCGCGGGTCGCCGTCCAGCATCGGTGGCAGGCGGCGGCGCAGCCCGCGGCCGTAGACCTGCATCGACGGATCCGGCCCGAACGCGGCGAAGACCTCGGCCCGCTCCTCGTCGCTGAGCTTGTCCAGCGTCAGCTCGTCGTGGTTGCGCACGAACGTCGCCCACTGGTTGTCCGGCGAGACCTCGGGCCGGTCGAGCAGTGCCTTCGCCAGGGGTCCGGCGTCCGCGCGGGCCATCGACAGGTAGAGCGCCTGCATGGCGAGGAAGTCGAACTGCATGGTCAGCTCGTCGCCCTCGGGACCGCCGAAGAACACCGCCTGCTGGGCGTGCGGCAGGTTCACCTCGCCGAGGATCACACCGCCGTGCACCCGCCGGCCGAGGAACGCCCGCAGCGCTCTCATGAACTCGTGCGGGTCCGGGAAGTCCTTCTGGTCGCCGCCGACGGTGTCGAGGAAGAACGGGACGGCGTCCATGCGGAAGCCGGACAGGCCCATCTGCAGCCAGAAGCCCATGACCTTGGCGACCTCGTCCCGCACCTTCGGGTTGGTGACGTCGAGGTCGGGCTGCTCCTTGTAGAAGTGGTGCAGGTACCACTCCCCGGTCGGCTCGTTGAACTCCCAGATGCTGTTCTCCGCGTCCGGGAACACGACCTGGTCGCTGGTGTCCGGTGGCTCGTCGCTGCGCCAGACGTAGAAGTCGTGGAACGGCGCGTCCTTGCTGCGGCGGGCCGAGCGGAACCACGGGTGCTGGATCGAGGTGTGGTTCACGACGAGGTCGGCGATGACCCGGATGCCGCGGTCGTTCGCCGTCCGGATCACCTCGACCAGGTCACCGTGGGTGCCCAGCCGTGGATCGACGCCGAAGAAGTCGGTGATGTCGTAGCCGTCGTCGCGGTCGCCGGTCGGGTAGAAGGGCATCAGCCACAGGCACGTGATGCCGAGGTCGTGCAGGTAGTCCATCCGCTGCGCGAGGCCGGTGAAGTCGCCCATCCCGTCGTCGTCCCAGTCCATGAAGGTCTGGACGTCGAGGCAGTAGACGACCGCCGTCTTCCACCACAGGTCCGACGTGTCGGTGATCCGCATGCGGTCTGCCTACCGGGAACCGCCGTTCTCCGCACCACGGTCGCCAACTGCGCCCTTCTGGCGGTTACGCGAGCGGTGCGGCGGCGTCCTCGCCTGCGGGCGAGTCGGCCTGGCCGAGCAGCAGCAGCCCGGCGTCGGCCTGCTCCAGCGGCGCGGCGAACAGGTAGCCCTGCGCGAGCCCGGCGCCGCCGTCGCGGAGGTGCGTGCGCTGCAGCTCCTCCTCGATGCCCTCGGCCACGATCTCCAGGTCGAGCGTGCGGCCCAGGTTGATCAGCCCGCGCAGGATCGCCGGCATGGCCTCCTTGTCGTCGATGGTGCTGACGAAGGAGCGGTCGATCTTGAGGATGTCGACGGCGAACTGGCGCAGGTGGGACAGCGACGAGTACCCGGTGCCGAAGTCGTCGAGGGCCAGCTTGACCCCGAGCGCGCGCAGCTCGCGCAGCCGCTCGGCGGCCAGCACCGGGTCGCGGACCAGCACCGACTCGGTCAGCTCGAGCACCAGCGACGCCGGCGGCAGGCCGCTGTCGACCAGCGCCTCGCGGACGTGCCGGATCAGGTCCGGCGAGCCCAGCTGCGACGGCGAGACGTTGACCGCCATCGACAGCGCGACCTCGGGGTGCTGGCGCTGCCAGCCCGCGGCCGCGGCGGCGGCCTCGTGCAGCACCCAGGCACCGATCTCGGCGATGAGGCCGATGTCCTCGGCGACCGGCAGGAACCGCTCCGGCAGGACGACGCCGAGCGTCGGGTGGTCCCAGCGCAGCAGCGCCTCGAAGCCGACGACGCGCTCGCTGACCAGGTCGACCACCGGCTGGTAGACCAGCCGGAACTGGCCCTCCGGCAGCGCGGCCCACAGGTCCTGCTCCAGCTGCAGCCGCTCGGCGGCGGCCGAGCGCATCTGCGGGTTGAAGACGACGTAGCGGCCGCGGCCGGCGCCCTTGGCCCAGTACATGGCGTTGTCGGCGTCGCGCAGCAGCGAGCTGCCGGTCGAGGTGATGTCGCCGGTGGCGATGCCCACGCTGGCGCTCACGTTCACCCGGGCGGTGCCGAGGTCCAGCGGCTGGCGCAGGGCGGCGAGCACGCGCTCGGCGATGCGCACCGCCTCGTTCGAGCCGTGGGTCGCCTCGACGAGGATCGCGAACTCGTCGCCCCCGAGGCGGGCGAGCGTGTCCTCGGTGCGGACGGCGCCGGTGAGGATCGCGGCCACCTCGCGGATCAGGCTGTCGCCCATCGCGTGGCCGAGGCTGTCGTTGACGTTCTTGAACCCGTCGAGGTCGATGTAGACCACCGAGACGTCGCGGTCGCTGCGGGCGATCCGGCGCAGCGCCTGCTCGAGCCGGTCGGTGAACAGGGCGCGGTTGGCCAGCCCGGTGAGCCCGTCGTGGAAGGCCAGGTGCTCCAGCTCGTGCTCGGTGCGCTGCCGGCGGGCGCGCTGGCGGAGGTCGGCGGAGCCCGCGGCGGTCAGCACGGCGGCGACGGTCAGCAGCGTGTGGCTCGGCGCGCCGTCCACCAGCGGCTGGCAGGCGGTCAGGACGACGGCCGCCGCCGCGCAGAGCAGGGCGGAGCGGTACCCGGCCCGCGGGCCGTGCGGTGCAACCACGTCGTTCACGCTGGGCCTTCCCTCGGGGGCGAACGACCTGGCTTCGGCGTCGGCGATCCCCGGATGCAGCCGGAGGAGCGCGGGGACACCCCAAAGGGTGAGGTCGTCAGCCGTGGATCGGCAGCACCGGCAGCTCGATGCCGTGCTCGCTGGACACGCTGGCGAGCGCGAGGGCGACCAGTCCGACGATCTGCCACACGCCCGCGGCGCCGTCAAGGACCTCCCGACCGAGCCAGTCGTACTCCACGGCGACCGTCTGGACCGCGCCCTGACGGCTGACGAGGCTGACGTTCAGCTCGGCGAGGCCTGACACGTGCGTGAGCACCAGGTAGAGGACCTGCAGACCGGCGACTTCGCGCCAAGCCTGGACATCGACGTCCGCGCGGAGCAAACCCTGCGCAGCGCGGGCCTTGTCCATGAACTTGAGCACCTGGTCGTCCGGCACGGACTCGAAGCCGCCGCCGATGCTGAGCCAGCCGTCGTCCCTGATGTCAGCCGCCATGCCGACAGTCTCGCTGTCAGAGAGTTCTGCGATCTCGTGGCTATCCGGGGCTGGACAGCCACGAGATCGCAGAAGTCACGCGTGAGAACCGGGCCACGGGGCAAGGTGGCCCACATGACGCCGACGACCGACGAGTGGGGCATCGACGCCACCTGGATCGACGCCAAGGACGAGGAGCACGAGGTCGCCGCGGCGACGCTCGAGCGGCTGCGGGAGATCATCGGCTCGCCACCGGCCGACCTCGACGACCGCGCCCCGATCGTCGCCCGCCCCGGCGACGCGCTCGAGATCGACGAGGTCGACGTCGTCTGCGAGGACGGCGAGGTCCGCCGGATCGACGGTGAGCTGCCCGACGACTTCCCGCTCGGCTACCACTGGCTGCACACCGAGGACGGCCGGCGCCGGCGGCTGATCGTCTCCCCCGGCCGCTGCTGGCTGCCCGACGGGCGGACCTGGGGCTGGGCGGTCCAGCTCTACGCCGTCCGCGGCGCCGGCAGCTGGGGCATCGGCGACCTGGCCGACCTGCGCGCGATCCGGAAGATGGCGCAGGCCCAGGGCGCCGGCTTCCTGCTCATCAACCCCCTGCACGCGGTCGCGCCGATCCCGCAGCAGGAGGCCAGCCCGTACCTGCCGGCCACCCGGCGGTTCCTCAACCCGATCTACCTGCGGGTCGGCGAGGTGCCCGGCGCCGACACGGTCGACATCGGGGACGGCGCCGACCTCAACGACGGCGAGCTCATCGACCGCGACGCCATCTGGGCCCGCAAGCGCGCCGCGCTGCACGCCGTCTTCCTGTCCCACGGCGGCGGCGAGGCCTTCGTCCGCTGGCGCGAGGAGCAGGGGCCGACCCTGCAGGACTGGGCCACCTGGGCCGCGATCGTCGACGAGCACGGCGCCGACTGGCACGCCTGGCCCCCGGAGCTGCGCCGTCCCGACTCCCCCGGCGTCGCCGAGTGGGCAGAGCAGCGCGGCGCGGCGATCGCCTTCCACGCCTGGCTGCAGTGGGCGCTGGAACTGCAGCTGACCGCGGCGACCGACGGGCTCACCGTCATCCAGGACCTGCCGATCGGCGTCGCCGGCGGCGGCGCCGACGCGTGGACCTGGCAGGAGGTCCTCGCCGAGGGCGCGAGCGTCGGCGCGCCCCCGGACGCGTTCAACGCGAACGGCCAGGACTGGGGCTCGCCGCCGCTGATCCCCTGGCGGCTGCGCGACGCCGACTACGAGCCGTTCATCCAGTCCATCCGCGCCACGATCGCCGGCGCCGGAGGCCTGCGGATCGACCACGTCATGGGCCTGTTCCGGCTGTGGTGGGTGCCGGCCGACGGCGGCGCGGTCGAGGGCGCCTACGTCCGCTACCCCGCCGAGGACCTGCTCGACATCGTCGCCCTGGAGAGCGCCCGGGCGGGCGCGCTCGTCGTGGGCGAGGACCTCGGCACCGTCGAGGAGGGCGTCCGCGAGGCGATGGCCGAGCACGGCGTCCTCTCCTACCGGCTGCTGTGGTTCGAGGAGAACGGGCCCGAGGAGTGGCCCGAGGCGGCGATGGCCGCCGTCACCACGCACGACCTGCCGACGGTGGCCGGGCTGTGGACCGGCGCCGACGCCGACGAGCAGGTGTCGCTGGGCACCGCGACGGACGAGGAGGCGAGGGCCGGCCGGGCCGGGCTGGTCCAGCAACTGCCGGGCCTGGCCGACGACGCCTCGCCCGAGGACGCCGTCCGCCGGGCGCACGAACTGCTGGCCAAGGCACCGTCGCTGCTGCTGTCGGCCACCCTGGACGACGCCGTCGCCGAGCAGCGCCGACCCAACATGCCGGGGACGACGGACCGCCCGAACTGGTCGCTGCCGCTGCCGGTGCGCGTCGAGGAACTGCCCGATCACCCGCTCGTGCAGGACCTGGCCCGCACCCTCGCGGACGGCGCGGCGCGTCGCGGCTGATCGGTCGAACAGACGTTCGACCGACGTGCCAGACTGCTCGGGTGGCGGGCGGCATGTACCGGGGGCGGTCGGGGCGCTCGCTCGCCGATCGCGCCGCCGACTCCGGCGTCCGGGCGGAGCCGGAGCCCCGACCGACCGCGCCGCACGACGTCACCGAGGGCCGGCACTGCTGGGTGCACGACCCACCCGACGCCGCGGGCACCTGGCCGGGGCTGCTCGTCGAATGGCGCCGCGGCGAGGCGGGCTGGCAGGGCCGGGTGGTCTACACCGTCGTCGGGGCGACCGGCTCGCGGCTGGTCGAGGCCTGGCTGCCCGCCGTGCGACTGGAACCACGTTAGCTCCGCCGACGCGCGGGCTATGGCCGAACGCATGACCGCACCGGAACCGAATCTCGACGACGTCATGGAGCCCACCGAGTCGGCACCGCCCGACCACCACCAGCACGGCAAGGGCTACGACCGGCCGAACGACGACGCGCTGGAGCACCGCACCGAGCAGGAGCGGCAGATGGTCGGCTCGGACGACGCGGACCCGGCCGGCGCCGAGGAGCACTCGGCCACCGAGTAACGCGCACGGCCGGGGCCCTCAGGTCGCCTGCAGCGCCTTCGTCCGACCGAGGACGACGGACAGCACCAGGGCCCCGGCCGCCAGTGCGCCGGTGAACACCACGACGGCGGGCCAGCCGGCGGAGTCCCACGCCCGGCCGGCGAGCGTGCCGCCGACCGACGACCCGACGTAGTACCAGAACGAGTAGAGCGCGGCGGCCTGCCCGACGGCCCGCGCACCGGCGGCCGCGCGCACCGCGACCCAGCCGCTGGCCACGCTGTGCGCGGCGAAGAAGCCGATGGTGAGCACGCAGAGCCCCACGACGAACAGCGGCAGCGGCCCGGCGAGGGTCAGCACGATCCCGCCGCCCATGACCGCGACCGCCACCGGCACGACCGGGCGGCGGCCCACCCGCCCGGCCAGCTCCCCCGCCGCCGCGGACGACGCCGAGCCCAGCAGGTACGCGACGAAGACCAGCCCCGCCACGGCCGGCGCGAGCGCGTACGGCTGCGCCTCCAGCCGGAACGTCGCCGCGTTGTAGACGGCGACGAACCCGCCCATGAGCAGTGCCGCGATGCCGTAGAGGCCGAGCAGCACCGGATCGGTGAACGCGCCGGCGAGCTGGCGGACCACCGGCCGGTCCCGCGGCACCGGCACGAACCGCTGGGACGGCGGCAGCAGCAGCCGGACGGCGACGGTGCACGCGATCCCCAGGACGGCGATGCCGGCCAGCGCCGCGCGCCACCCGCCGAGACCGACCAGCAGGCCGCCGAGCAGCCGCCCGGCCAGCCCGCCGATCGCGTTGCCGCTGACGAACAGCCCGATCGCCCGCGCGCTGACCGACCCGTGCAGCTCCTCCCGCAGGTAGGCCACCGCGACGGCCGGCAGCGCGGCGAGCGCGAAGCCCTGCAGCACGCGCAGCACGAGCAGCGCCGGCCAGGTCGGGACGACGACCAGCAGGGCGGCGAGCACGGTCGCCGCGATCAGCCCGGTGTGCAGGATCGCCGTCCGCCCGCGCCGGTCGGACAGCGGGCCGAGCACGAGCAGCCCGACCGCCAGCCCCGCGGTGGCCCCGGAGACGGCCAGGGTGGAGGCGGCCGAGGAGATCCCGAACGACCGGGCGAGCTCGGGCAGCAGCACCTGCGTCTCGTAGAGCATCGCGAAGACGGCGACGCCGGCCAGGAAGATCGCCAGCGAGGCGCGCCGGAACCCCTGCTCCCCCGCCCGGTGTCCGTCGGGCAGGGGGTCGGGCGGCACGTCCCCCATGCTCGTCCGCGGTGCCCGGCGGGGTGGGGCGGAGGCTTGTGAACCGCGGCACGCCGTCGCCGTCCCGGTCGGCTGGGACGATGGCGGGGTGACCGCGAACCGGCTCCGCCTCGGAGCGCTGCTCTGGCTGCTGACCCTCCAGTTCTTCGTGGTGGAGACGATCGTGCAGCTGCGGTGGACCGCGCGGACCGACGTGCTGCCCTACTCGCGGGTCGACGACGTGATCAGCGACCTGGGCACCGCGGTCTCCCCCGCGCGCACGCTGATGAACCTGTCGTTCGTCGTCCAGGGGGCGCTGATCATCGGTGGTGCCCTGCTGCTCGGCCCGGCGCTGCGCGGTCGCGCGAAGCGGGTGGCGCAGGTGCTGCTCGTGCTCGCCGGGCTGGGCGTGCTGGTGGTCGGCGTCTTCCCCTCCGACGGGGTCGGCACGCTGCACTCGATCGGTGCCGTCGCGCACTTCGTCGGCGGCAACATCGGGCTGATCGCGCTGGCCTACGCCGTCCGGCCGCGCTCGGAGTGGCTCGGGACGGCGCTCGCGCTGCTCGGCGTGATCGGCACCGCGCTGACCGTCTTCTTCCTCTTCGGCGTCGTGGAGTGGCTCGGCGAGGGCGGCACGGAGCGCGGCGCGGCCTACGTGATCCCGATCGGGCTGGCGCTCGCCGGCGCCGCCCTCTGGCGCTTCGGCCCGGACGGCGAGACCGCCGACGGCCGCCCGACCCGCCAGGAGCTGCGCGAGCAGGAGCGCGCCGAGCGGGAGGAGCAGGCCCGGCGGCGCGACGAGGCGCTGGAGGCGGCCGCCGCGCGGCAGCAGGCCGACCGCACCCCCGAGCCGGCCGAGGACGAGGACGACGAGGACCCGTGGGCGCCGTCGGTGCGCGAGGACCGGCGCCGTCCCTGATCAGCCCTCCGTCGTCAGCACCTCCGCGACCGGCCGGCGGCCGGTGACCGACGGCGCGAGCCCGGCCGGCGGGTAGCCCATGCGCAGCAGCATCTGCGGATGGCCGATCAGCGAGAGCCGTTGCCGCAGCCGGGTGCGGGTGGCCGGCCAGTCCAGCGCCTGGGTCAGCGGCGAGGCGACCAGGCCCTCCGCCGTCGCCAGCAGCAGCACCTGGCCCAGCGCCTGGCCGGCCTGCAGCCAGGCCGCGCGGTCGTCGCTCTCGGTGCCCAGCAGGACGACGGTCGGGCGCTCGACGTCCGGCGGCGGCGCGTCCGGGTCGCCCGCGGCGCGGAACATGCGCGGCACCCGCGCGCCGACGACGAAGTCGCGCACCAGCCAGTTCGACGGCCGGTCGTGGGGATCGCCCTCCGGCACCGCCTCGACCGGCACGCCGTCGACCGCGCCGGGGTCGGTGCGCATCCAGCTCTCGAGCTCTTTGACGTACGCCGGGTCGCCCTGCTCCATCTCCTCGGCCTGCGAGAGCAGGAAGACCGTCGCGGTCTCCTCCTCCTCGCGGTCGACGACCTTCATCCAGAGCCCGTAGCGCTCGGCCGCGCGCTGGAGGCGGTCCAGCAGCTCGGCCGGGACGCCGCGCGGCTCGAACGCCGCCCGCACGGTGTGCCGCTCGTCGATCGCCGCGGCCAGGGCACGGGCCCGGTCGTCGGCCTCCGCGCCGCCGGTCACCGTGAGGGTGGCCAGGTGGTCCTGGTCGGCCGGGTCGGGCAGGAGCTCCGTGGTCGCGGCGGCGCCGGACGCCAGCAGCGCGACCTCGGCGAACGCGGCGGCGATGCCGCAGCTCATCACCTGCTGGCGGTGGGTCGGGTCGAGCACCGGCAGGGCCCGCTCGCGGTCGTAGAAGACGTCGAGCCGGTCCGGGCCGGCGACGAAACGCCACGGCTGCGTGTTGTGGATGGAGGGAGCCCGCGTCGCCGCGGTGACGATCCGCGTCCAGTCGATGTCTGCCACGGTGCCAGCCTGCCTTCCCGGTCGCGCTGCCTGCTCAGGTCCTTGGTCCTACCGCATCCGGCCGAAACACCCGCGTGCAGTCCTACCGCCTGCTGATCAGGTGGGCACATGACGAGCGGCTCCCTGGACGTGATCGATGTCGGCGAGTGCTACGAGCTGCTCGCCTCCCACGAGGTCGGGCGGATCGGCGTGAACGCCGAGCACTTCCCGCTGATCATCCCGGTCAACTACGGCATGGACGGCCGGACGATCGTGATCCGCACGCACCCGGGCACCACGCTGACGGCGGCCGCGCACGCCAACGTCACCTTCGAGGTCGACGAGATCGACCGGACGACGCGGTCGGGGTGGAGCGTGCTGGTCCGCGGCCTGGCCGAGGAGGTCGGCGCGGAGCACCGGGCCGACCTGGTGGCCCGCACGCACGCGGCCGGGGTGGCGCCCTGGGCACCGGGCGAGCACGGCAACTGGCTGCGGATCATCCCGCAGGAGGTCACCGGCCGGCGGATCGTGCCCGGGCGGCTGCCGTGGGGCGTCGACGAGCGCGCCTACCTCTAGACCGGGCGGGAGACCGACGAGGGCCAGCGATCGGCGCGCCACTCGTCCCAGGTCGCGAAACCGGCCGGCGGGTCGTCGACGGGTTCGCTGCCGTCGAGCTCACCGCTGGTGGGGATCTCGAAGCGGGCGGCCCACGCGGCGAGTTCCTCGTCGGACATGGGCCACGTCGTGTGGGGCGCTTCGGCCTGCCGCCGGTCGAGTCGCCGCCGCTGCTCGGCCGGGCCGAGCTCGAAGTAGTGCAGCTCCACCCTCGCGCCGCGGTCGGCCGCGGCCTGCCGCAGAGCGGAGCGCTCGTCCCGGCTCCAGAGGCCGTAGTCGAGGACGACGTCGATGCCGAGTTCGAGCGCGCGCAGCCCGATCTCGACGAGCCGCCCTTCGATGACGTCCTGGGCCGAGGGCGGGTTCTCGTCGCCGTAGAGAGCCTTCACCCACTCGTCCTTGGTCAGGCGCAGCGCCTGCTGCTCGACCTCGATCCGCCGCGCGGCCGTGGTCTTCCCCGTGCTGGGCAGTCCCACCGTCAGGAACAGCGTCGGTCGCCTCATCCCGGGAACCCGGTCGGTACGGCCGCGCCCGCTCTGATGACCACACGCGGGGCTTCGTGCCGGGCGAGCAGGTCGACCGTGCGGGTCGCGTTATGGACCAGCAGATCGGCGGGCCCGCCCGGGCGCAGGCCGTGGTCCCGGAGGCCCAGCACGCGGGCGGCCGACGTCGTCACCAGGTCGACCAGCACCTCCTGCTGGGCCGACGAGCGCAGATCCAGCAGGTGCGCGGCGAGGAAGGCCACCTCGAGCAGGTTGTGCCGGCCGAACGGGTAGTACGCGTCCTCGATGTCGTCCTGACCGAGCGCGACGGGGATCCCGGCGGCCAGCGCCCGCTCCACCGGCAGCGCCACCGAGCCGGTGTGCGGATCGCTGACCAGCCCGAGCCCCGCTCGGCGCACCACGTCCAGGACGGCGGCCAGCCGCTCGTCGTCGTAGTGCCCGAGCGCGCGGGCGTGGCAGGCGACCCCGCGGCCGACCAGGTCGTGGCGCAGCATCGCCTCGGCGAGCATCCGCGTGGTGTCGAAGCGCGGGTCGGGGGCGTCGTCGGTGAGCATCGCCACCGGCAGGCCGCGGCGGGCCGCCAGCGCGCACGCCCACTCGACGTGCTCGGCCTGCTCGGCCGGGGTCGCCTCGATCCACGGGATGCCGCCGACGGCGTCGGCGCCGAGGTCGAGGGCCTGCTCGACCAGGTCCGCGGCGCCCGGGTCGCGCAGGACGCCGTCCTGCGGAAAGGCGACGACCCGGACGTCGACCCGCCCGGCGAACTCCTCCCGCGCGGCGAGCACCGCCTGGACGCCGACCAGCCCGGCGGCGGTGTCGACGTCGGCGAAGGCCTGCACGTGCAGCACGCCGTTGCGCAGGCCGTCGTCCAGGGCCTGCCGGATGCCGGGCAGCAGCGTCTCGACCCGGTAGTGCCGCTTCACCGCGCTGGCCAGGTCGATCGCGGCGGCGGAGTCGGCCATGCCGCGGTCGGTGTAGGCCCGCAGCGCCTCGTCGCCGATCAGCGGCAGCGTGCGGACCTTGTCCAGATGGAGGTGCGCGTCCACGAACGGCTCGGTGACCAGCCCGCCGTCGGCCGGGACCACGGTGGCCGCACCGGGCACGGCGTGCTCGCCGGTCGGCACGAGGGCGGTGATCCGCCCGTCGGCGCAGTGGACGTCGACGACGTCCCCGCTGCGCAACCGGGCCTGGGTGATCACCAGCACGCTGCGCATCCTGGCAGCTCAGGCCGTGGTGGCGGTCTCCAGCGGCACAGGGACCGGACGGCGCGGTCGGCCCCTGCGCCGCGAGACCGCGACCCCGGCGAGGCAGACCGCTCCGCCGACGAACGCCAGCGCCGGCGGCACCTCGTCGAGCAGCAGCCAGCCCATGAGGATCACCAGCGGCGGGACGAGGTAGGTGGTGATGCCGAGCTTGCCGGCGTCCATCCGGGACAGCGCGTACGCCCAGGTGCTGAACGCGATCGCCGTGGGGACGGCGCCGAGGTAGACCATGCCGGCGATCGAGGAGGCGCTCGCGCCACCGAGGTCGCTGACCAGAGCGCCGGCCCACGGGAGGCAGCAGACGGTGCCGATCGCGCACGCCGTCGCGGTCACCTGCAGCGGCGGCAGGCGGCGCAGCGCCACCTTCTGGGCGACCACGCCGATCGCGTAGGTCAGCGCGGCGAGCAGGCACAGCAGGACGCCGGCCAGGTCCGCTCCCCCGCTGCGGGTGGCCAGGCCGATGATCACGACGCCGGCGAAGGCGACGACGATGCCGATGACCAGCCACCGCGGGAAGCCCTCGCCGAGGAACAGGCCGGCGAACACCGCGATCAGGATCGGGCCGACGTTGACCAGCATCGCCGTCGTCCCGGCGTCGAGGTGGTGCTCGGCGGCGTTGAGCGCGACGTTGTAGATCGCGAACCAGCCGACGCCGCAGACGGCGAGCAGCCCCCACTCGCGACCGGTCGGGCGGACCCAGCCGCGGCGGAGCAGCAGCAGCAGACCGAGGATGAGCGTGCCGACGAGCAGCCGGCCCAGCGCCAGCGCACCGGGCGAGAGGTCGTCGCGCACCCCGCGGATGCCGATGAACGCCGAGGCCCAGGCCAGGATCGTGACACCGACGGCGGCCAGGACGGGGACGTTCTTCGAGCTGCTCACGATCGGCAACCCTAGGTGGGGCCCCCGACGCTTCTCCGGCGGTTTCCGGACACCGTCGTGGTGTTGGCCGTCGGGTTGCGCAGGTGGGCAGTTCCGCTGCGGTCAGCCCTGCAGGTGCTCGCCGTAGGTGCGCCGGCCCCGCTCACCCGACGAGGGCAGCGCGGCGCCGTCCCGCAGCGCGGCGCTGAGCTTGCCGGGGATGGGGGTGGCGACGACGTGCGCGCTCGGCTCACGGGCCGCCGCCCAGGCGCGGGCGATGTCGGCCACGGCGAGGTCCTCGGGACCGCCGTACTCGATCACCCCGCCGGTCGGCGCGTTCCCGACCACCTGGGCGACGTGCGCGGCGACGTCCCCGGTGTCCACGGGCTGCACGCGCCAGCCCATCGGCACCGGGAGCACCGGGCCCCGGCGGGTCGACGCGAGCAGTTCGTCGACGAACTCGTGGAACTGGGTGACCCGCAGCAGGGTGACCGGCAGGCCGGAGGCGAGCAGCACCTGCTCGGTGGCGAACTTGGCGTGGTAGTAGCCGAACGGGATCCGGTCGACCCCGACGATCGAGAGGTAGACGAGGTGCCGCAGCCGCTCGCGGTCGACCGCCTCCACCAGGCGGCGGGTGCCGGCGACGTCGGCCTGCCAGTAGTCCCCGCGCGGGTCGCTGGCCGCGTGCACGACGACCTCCGCGCCGCGCAGCGCGGTCGACAGGTCCTGGCCGGTGACCAGGTCGCCGCGGACCCCGCCGGGCCCCGCGCCGCGCCGGGACATCAGCTTCACGCTGTGCCCCGCCTCCTGGAGCGGGCCGCTGATGCGCTGGCCGAGCCGTCCGGTTCCTCCGGTGACGAGTACCTCCACGCCCCGCAGTCTGGCCGGACGACCTGCCGTCGCGCACCCCCCGGGGGACGATGATCGGATGGCGGCGCACCACCAGCCACTCGCTCCACCGCTTCCGCGGCATCTCCAGCTGGAGGTGACGTCGGCCTGCAACCTCTCGTGCGCGATGTGCCTGGTCAGCTACCGGCCGCGGATCGACCGGGCGACGGGGGCGTTCCCGATGGAGCTGTTCCGCCGGCTCCTGGACGAGCTGCCGGACCTGACCAGGCTCACCCTGCAGGGCCTCGGCGAGCCGCTGCTGCAGCCGCACCTGATGGAGATGGTCGGCGTGGCCACGGCCCGCGGCATCGAGGTCGGGTTCAACAGCAACGCCATGCTGCTCACCCGCGCCCGGTCCGAGCAGCTGGTCGCCCTCGGCCTGGGCTGGCTGCACGTCTCCCTGGACGGCGCCACCGCCGCCACCCACGAGGGCATCCGCGCCGGCGCCGACTTCGCGCGGATCACCCGCAACCTGCGCGGCCTGATCGAGGCGCGGCAGGCGGCGGGCTCGGCGAAGCCGTGGGTGCGGGTGGTCTTCGTGGCGATGCGCCGCAACGTGCACGAGCTGCCGTTGCTGGTGCGGCGGCTCGGCGAGTGGGGCGTCGACGAGCTGAGGGTGCAGGGGCTCTCGCACGACTTCGACGACACCGACCCCTCCGGGAACTACGCCGGGATCCGCGCGTTCGCGGCCACGGAGTCGCTGGGGTCCATGGACCCGGCGGAGGTCGCCGCCGTCTTCGCGGCGGCCCGCACGGCCGCCGCCGAGTGCGCGGTGTCGCTGCGGCTGCCGACGCCGGACGCCACGCCGTCCCCACGCCGGCCCGGCCACCCGGGGTGCAGCTGGCCGTGGGACGCCGCCTACGTGACCAGCCGGGGCACCGTGCAGCCGTGCTGCATGGTCATGGGCGACGACCGGGTGTCGTTGGGGTCGCTCGAGGACGACGACCTCGCCACGATCTGGCACGGCGAGGCGTACCAGGCGTTCCGCGCCGCGCTGCTCACCGACCAGCCGCCGGAGGTCTGCCGCGGTTGCTCCCTCTACCGCGGCACCTTCTGAGCTGGCCTTCGCGGGCTCAGCGCCTGGTCTCGTACCGGGTCAGGAGCACACCGTCGGGGAACGTCCGGGTCTCCACGAGGTTCAGCGCCACCCAGTCGTCCAGGGCCGTGAAGAACGGCGTGCCACCACCGACCAGGACCGGATGGGTGACCATCGCGTACTCGTCGATCAGCCCGGCCCGCATGGCCACGGCGGCGAGCGTCGCGCCGCCGATCTCCATCGGTCCGCCGTCCTCCGTCTTGAGGCGGGCCATCTCGGGAACGGCGTCGCCGGTGACCAGGCGGGTGTTCCGGTCGACCGCGCCGGCCGTCGAGGAGAACACCACCTTCGGCATGTCCCGCCAGCGGCGGGCGTACTCGATGTGCGCCGGTGTCACGCCCGGTTGCTGGTCGGCGGTCGGCCAGTGGGAGCTCATCGTCTCCCACAGCCTGCGCCCGTACAGCGCCAGGCCCGTCGCCGCCACCCGGTCGGACCAGAACTGGAACAGCTCGTCGCTCGGCACGCTCCAGCCGAGGTCGTCGCCGGGCGCGGCGATGTAGCCGTCCAGGCTCACGTTCATGGCGAAGGCCAGCTTCCGCATCGGGTCAGCTCCCCGGTGAGTCGGTCGTCGTCGTGCAGACCAGGACGGCGCCGAGGAATCATCGGTCAGCGCCAGAGGCTCAGGGTGATCGACCGCATCTGCTCGCTGAACCTGCCCTCGTCACTCGCGTCGACCAGCAGCGCCCGCAGCTCGGCGTCGAACGCCGCCACGCGCGCCCCGAACAGGTGCGGCGCGGAGCTCGACAGCGAGTAGACCGACGACGCGACCTCCTCGACCGACCGCTCGACGACCCGGCCCTCCACCTCGAACCGCGAGGGCCCGGAGAACCCGGCCGCCCGGAAGACGTCGTCCTCTCCCCCGCCCGTGCCCGACGGCAGCACGCCCTGACCGGCCCGGCGCACCGGGCCGAGGTAGCCCTCCACCAGGCGCGCCACCGACTCGCGCGGCGGCCGCGGGAACGGCAGGTCGCCGTGCGGCTCGATGCCCTCGTGCGTCGTCGCGCCCACGTGCACGAGGGCGCCGCCGGGCCGGAGCATCCGGCGCACCGCGGCGGCGACGCGCGGCCGGTCCATCCAGTGGAAGGACTGCGCGAAGGTCACGACGTCGACGGCGGGCAGGTCGGCCGGCAGCTCCTCGGCCCGCAGCCGAACCCACCGCACGTTCGGCAGCCGGGCGCCCAGCCGGGCGGCCTCCACCAGCATGTCGCCGTCGGCATCGACCCCGATCGCCTCGGCGACGTGCGGCGCGAGCAGCAGCGTCAGCGACCCGGGCCCGCAGCCCACGTCGAGCAGCCGCTGCCGGCCGTCCAGCGGCACCGCGTTGACCAGCGCGGATGCGACCGACGGCGGGTAGGGCACCCGGCCCACGACGTAGTGCGCAGCGCTGCCGGCGTACAACGTGGGGTCCCAGGTCCACGACACACGGGAAGCATCCCAAGAGGCTTTCGGGGCCTCCTGCGACGGCTGTGACGAATCGTTCACACACGCCGCGCGTGGTCCCCGTCACTCCCAGGAACGCTGCTTACCGTCGCTACCCATGCACAGCGATCCGGCCCGCGTCCAGTACCTGCACCTCGTCGCCTCCGCCCGGGCGAGCGCCGTCCGCCCGGCCAGCGTCCAGCAGGTCGCCGACATCGTGCGGGTCACCGTGGACGACGAGGTGGACACGACCACGTTCCGCGCGATCGTCAACGACGTCGCCGACGACGTCCTGCGCTGACGCCCCGATGAGCTTCCGCGCTGTCCTCTTCGACTGGCGCGGCACCCTCGTCACCACGCTGGACGAGGAGGCCTGGGCCACCGAGGCGCTGCGCCGCCTCGGCCGGGACGACGACCCCGCGCTGCTCGCCGCCGGTCTGGCGAAGGCGGCCGAGCGCCTCGACGCCCCCGGCGTCGACACCGACGCCGCCCGGCACCGCCGCACGTACCTCGAGGCGTTCGACGACCTCGGCCTCGACGGGGAACTCTCCGAAGCCCTCTACGCCGTCGAGTCCGACCTCACGCTCGACGAGTTCGCCGAAGACGCCGCGTCGACGCTGCGCGAGCTGTGCGCGGCGGGGCTGCGGCTGGCCGTCGTCAGCGACATCCACGTCGACATCCGCCCGGCCTTCGCGGCGGCCGGGCTGGACGGCGTCGTCGACGTCTTCACGCTGTCGGTCGAGCACGGCATCCAGAAGCCGGACCCGCGGATGTTCACCCGCACGCTGCGCGCTCTCGGCGTCGAGCCCGAGCACGCGCTGGTGGTCGGCGACCGCGCGGAGCGCGACGGCGCCGCCGTCGACTGCGGCATCGCCACGCTCCTGCTGCCCCCGCTGGCCTCGCCCTCCGACCGCCGGCTGCACCGCGTGCTCGCGCTCTGCCGTCGGTGAGTTCGGCGGCAAGCGTCGTTCCGGGTGGGGACGTCCACGTGGCTCCCCGCCGAGCGCCGGACGAGCGAGCGGGGGTCGTCCGGGGCGGATGAGGCGGCGGCGCGTTCCGGCGGGCGACGTTTGATCTGCCGGCCGGGATTCCCGGACCGGTGACAGGTGGGAGGCGGTGCGATGAGCCGCCCAGGGCTGACCGACGTGCGCCCGGAGCATCGGCTGGCGACGATCTTCGAGATCCACGCGGCCGGGCTCACCCTTCGCCGCGGCATCGCGGCGGTCGTGATCCTCGGCGCCGTGTTCGCCGCGCTGCACGCCCTCGACCTGGAGGCGTACGAGCTGAGCGTGCTGTTCGGCCTGCTGTTCGTGGCGGTCAGCGACCCGGGGGGCGCCTACCTGGTCCGGGCGCGCGAGATGGCCCTGGTCGGGGGCGCCGGGACGCTGCTGACCGCGCTCGGCTTCGCCGCCGGCGGGTGGCCGTGGGGGCTGGCGGTGCTGATCGTCTTCGCCGTCACCGTGCTCTGCGGGCTGGCGGTGTGCCTGGGGGTGCACCGGTTCATCGGGGCGCTGCTGCTCAACATCTGGTTGCTCGTGGCCCTGGGCACCGCGGTCTTCGACGCCCACCACGGGACGCCGCTGCACCCGTGGCCCCAGGCGCTGGCCTGGCTCACCGCCAGCGCGTTGTGGCTGGCGGCCACCTGCCTGCTGTGGCTGGCCCGCGGCCGGAAGGCGGAGACCTCGCCGTTCCCGGAGCTGCCGGGAGACGTCTCGCCGCGGCCGCTGACACGGCAGGTGGCCATCTTCGCCGCCCTGCGGGCGGTGCTCGTGGCCGGCGCCGTCGCCATCGCCCTGGGCCTGCACCTGCCCAACGCCTCCTGGCTGCCCGTCGCCACGATCATCACGCTCAAGCCCGACATCGAGCAGTCCAAGCTCATAGCCGAGCAGCGCCTGGCCGGCGCGATCCTCGGCGCCGGGCTGGCCTGCCTGGTCCTGCTCACCATCGACAACCGCTACGCCGTGGAGGCGGTGCTGGTGGTCCTCGCCGCGGTGGCGGCCTCCATCCGCTTCGTCAACTACGCCCTGTACTGCGCCGCGGTCGCCGCGACCACGCTGATCGCGATCGACCTGCCCCACCCGGACACGCTGGCGGCCGAGGGCGAGCGCGTTCTCTACACGCTCGTCGGGGTGGCCATCGGCGTGGCGGGCATGCTGCTGGCCGATCTGCTGGGCAGGCGCGCTGCCGGCTCAGCTCCCCAGCACGCCGGACGAGCGGCTGCAGGCTGAGTCCTGCCGACGCCCTGGCGTCTCTGCCGCCCGGGCGTTCACCTCCCGGTCGGACGACTTTCCCAGCCAGAACAACGCTTGCTGCCGGACTCTGCCGCCGCCTGAAGGCGAACGGGTCCGTCACAGCGTGGCGTGCGGGGCGCATCTCACATGCGAGATACCGTGGCGGGCGTGACGGTGACCGACCTTCTTCCCGAGACCGCCGGCGACGCCAGCGTCATGCAGCGGATCGGCGTCCTCGTCCGTGACGCCCGACGGCATCGCGGCCTCACCCAGCTGCAGCTCGCCGAACGCCTGGGCACCAGCCAGAGCGCCGTGGCCCGCATCGAGCAGGGCGGCCAGAACCTGACCCTCGAGCTGCTCGGCCGGCTGTCGGCGGCGCTGGGCAGCGAGCTGATCAGCGTCGGCCCGAGCACGCCGTCCGGCCCGACCCACCTGCGGGTCACCGGCGGGCGCACCCTGCACGGCAGCGTGACGGTGAAGTCGTCCAAGAACGCCGCCGTCGCCCTGCTGTGCGCCGCCCTGCTCAACCGCGGCCGGACGACGCTGCGCAACCTGGCCCGCATCGTCGAGGTCGACCGGATCCTCGACGTGCTGCGCTCGATCGGCGTCGAGGCCACCTGGGACGCGGCCGGCCGCGACCTCACCCTCGTCGTCCCCGACGAGCTGGACCTGGCCGGCATCGACGCCGACGCGGCCCGCCGCACCCGCAGCATCATCATGTTCCTGGGCCCGCTGCTGCACCGGTACGAGGACTTCCGGCTGCCCTACGCCGGCGGCTGCGACCTCGGCACGCGCACCGTCGAGCCGCACATGATCGCGCTGCGCCCGTTCGGCCTGCAGGTGCAGGCGCACGGCGGGGAGTACCAGGCCACCGTCCGTGCCGACGGGGCGCACGACCGGACGATCGTGCTGACCGAGCGGGGCGACACCGTCACCGAGAACGCGCTGCTGGCTGCGGCGCGGTCGGACTCGACGACGACCATCCGCAACGCCAGCTCCAACTACATGGTCCAGGACCTCTGCCTGTACCTGCAGCGGCTCGGGGTGGACATCCAGGGCCTGGGGACGACGACGCTGGTCGTGCGCGGCCGCCCGGTGCTGGACGCGGACGTCGACTACACGATCAGCGAGGACCCGGTCGAGGCGATGAGCCTGCTGACCGCCGGCATCGTCACCGACTCCGAGGTCACCGTCTGCCGCGCGCCGGTGGAGTTCCTCGAGATCGAGCTCGCCGTCCTGGCCGAGATGGGCCTGCGGATCGAGCGCTCCCCCGACTACCTCGCCGACAACGGGCACACCCGGCTGGCCGACCTGACCATCCGGCCGTCGGCGCTCGCGGCCCCGATCGACAAGATCCACCCGATGCCCTTCCCGGGCCTCAACATCGACAACCTGCCGTTCTTCGCGGTCATCGCCGCGCACGCCGCCGGCGAGACGCTGATCCACGACTGGGTCTACGACAACCGGGCGATCCACCTGTCGGACCTGACCCGGCTGGGCGCGAACGTGCGGCTGCTCGACCCGCACCGCGTGCTGGTCACCGGCCCCACCCGCTGGTCCAGCGCCGAAGTGGTCTGCCCCCCGGCGCTGCGGCCGGCCGTCTGCATCCTGCTGGCGATGCTCGCGGCCAAGGGCACCAGCGTGCTGCGCAACGTCGACATCATCGCCCGCGGCTACGAGCACCTGTACGAGCGGCTGGTCGAGATGGGTGCCGACATCGAGGTCTTCCACGACTGACGGGTATCCCCGCCCGGTCCGGTGGCCTCCTCCGGGCATGCGAACCGTCCAACTGCCCGCACCGCTGCGCGACCGCATCGTGAGCACGGCGACCGCCGTGCACGACGCGGGTCTGAAGTCGTTCGGCCTGCTGGTCGCCGCTCCGGAGGCGCCCGGCTTCCCCTACACGGCGACCGACGTCGTGTTCTTCGACCCGACGCGGAACCGGCGCAACGACCCGGCGCTGCGCCCGGCGTTCGAGGCGCAGGGCCGGTACTTCCGCGCCTACGACGACGCCGGTTTCGTCGCCGACCCCGCCGAGCTGCTCCGGGTGCACCGCCGGCTCGAGAGGGCCGGCCTGGAGGCGGTCGCGGTGTTCCACGTCCACCGCCGCCAGCCGGCCAACTTCTCGGTCATCGACTTCCGGCTGCACAACCCGGCCTTCCCCTGGCACCTGATCGTGTCGCTCCGCGATCCCGGGCGCCCCGACCTGCAGCCGTACGCGGTGGACAAGGACCCGGCCGCGGGGCTCGGCATCGACCCGGGCGAGCGCAACGAGGGCAGCGAGCAGTCCTATCCAGGACCGGAGGTGACCTGTCTCCGGCTGAGCGTCGGTTAGGCGGGGAGGGTGACGCCGAAGCCGTGCACGGCCAGGCGGAGCAGCACCGGGCCGGGGCGCAGCAGGTCGGCCACCCGGCCGGCGGCGAGCGCCTCGAGCTGGCCGAGCCGGCGCTCGTAGGCGCCGCTGCCGCGCAACGCCGCCTCGTGCAGGGCTGCGGTGTTGGCCCAGACCTTGCGGCGCGACTCGCGCAGGAACAGCCGGCTGGCGGCGCGGTTGGCCGGGGCCAGCACCCGGTCCAGCGTCGTCCGCCGGCCGCCGACGCGGACCAGCTCGGCGTCCTCGGCGGCCACCCGGGAGGCCAGGACGCCGTCGATCCGCTCGTGGTCGCGCTCGCGCGAGGCCAGCAGGTCGGGATCGGCGAACTCGTCGTCCGGGATGACCCGCACCAGCGACTGCGGCAGGTCGAAGTTGATGTGCGCGTTCATGCCGAGCAGCACGTGCGCCTCCGGCGGCAGCGTCCGCGCCGCGCCGAACGCCCGCCGCCACGGATCGGGGGCGCTGTCCGGGTCGAGCCGGTAGGCCTCCAGCGCGTCGAGGTAGAAGCCGGCGAAGTCGACGTCCCACTCCGCGACCCAGGCCGGGTCCTCGAACCGACCGTCGTCCAGCGCCATGCGCACGGCCTGCGTCGTGCGCAGGTACGTGCCGAGGAAGAACCGGGCCGGGTCGCCCGTGACCTCCAACTCCTCCTGAAGCGCCACCATGCGCGACAGCAGGAGGTCGACCGCTCCGCCCACGGGCCCTCCCTCTCCGGACGTCCTCTCGTCAGAGTTCTCGGGCCGCACGCGCTGGAAGGTTCAACTAGATGAGCGCGTCGAGGCCGTCGTCGAGCACGGCCCCCACCGACTCGATCGGCGGCCGCAACGGCTGGTCCAGCCCGCGCATCCGGGCCGCGTGCAGCGCCAGCAGCAGGTTGAGCCGCAGCGTCGGGTCGGTGGTGAACGGCCCGAGCAGCCGCTCCAGCTTCCCGATCCGGTAGCGCATCGTGTTGTAGTGGAAGTGCAGGCGCCGGGCCGACTCCGCCACGTTGAGGTTGGTCTCCAGCAGCACCCGCAGCGTCTCGCGCAGGTCGGCGGAGTCCGGGTCGCCGCTGTCGGCCAGCGGGCCGAGCACCTCGTCGACGTAGGACCGCAGCTCGGTGCTGTCGGGGATGAGCGACAGCAGCCGGAAGACGCCGAGCTGGTCGAAGTGCGTGACCGCGCCGCCGCCGTGGATCTCCTGCCCGACCGACAGGGCCCGCTGCGCCTGCTGGTAGGCGTCGCCGAGGCCGGTGATGTTCGCCGCCGGGCGGCCGATGCCGGTGCCGAGCACGCGGCCCACGCGGCGCAGCCGCGCGTTGACGCGCGAGGTGACCGCCGAGACCAGCGCCGAGATCTCCTCGGGCGTGTGGCCGTCGAGCGGCAGCACGGTGACGATCTCGGTGGACAGCCCGGCGACCGCGGCGCCGGCGACCTCGCCCTCCAGCGCCGCCCGCCAGCCGTCGGCCAGCCGGTCGAGGACGTCGAGGGCGCGGGTGGGATCGGCCTGCGGGTCGGCCACCGTCTCGGTCGCCGACACGAGGACGACGACCGGCCCGTCGAGCCGCCAGCCGAAGGAGCGCGTCTGCGCGAGCGCGCGCTCGGTGTGCCGCATCGAGCCGCCGACCAGCCGGCGGACCAGGTCGCCCTGGAAGCGCAGCTCGACCGAGTGCACGGCCTGCTGGCGGATCACCGACAACGCGGAGACCATCGCGGCGCGCTCCAGAACGCCACCGGCGCCGACCAGGAGCGGACCGGTGCGGTTGACCGCCACCAGCCAGCCGTGCCGCTGGTCGCCGGCCATGATCGGGGCGACGGCGTACTCCCCCACCCCGCCGGGCAGCTCGTGGTGCCCCGGGACGAGCAGGATGCCGTCGGCCGGCGAGAGGTCGGCGTCGGCGAGCACGTCGGCCGGGGTGACCACGCTCTGGTCGGCCCGGACGGCGGACACCCGCCGGGCGGGGGCGAGCTCGGCGAGCGCGTCGTCGGCGGCCGCGTCGAGCAGCCACAGCCAGTCGCTGATCTCCGCGACGTCGTCCGGGGGCCCGGCGCTGGTGACGATCTCGCGGTCGGGCCCGAGGCCCAGGACCGCGGCGCCCTCCAGGAACGTCGCGAGCTGGTCGGTGACCTCCTCCAGCCCGCCGCCGGAGAGGGCGACGTCGATGAACTGGTTCTGCATCCGCGAGGAGAGGTCGAGCGCCTCGCTCTGCTTGGCCACGACCGCCCCGAGGACCTCGGAGACGACCTCGTCCATGCGCACGCCGGAGGGCAGCGCGAGGACCGGGAAGCTGCGGCGCTCGGCCTCGGCGAGCACCTCGCCCGGCACCGGCGGCGGACCGTCGGCGCGGCGGAAGGCCAGGGCCGCGGTGCCCATGGAGACCAGCCGCTCCACCAGGGCCCGGCAGTTGGCGGGGTCGGCCGGGGGCAGCCGCGCCCCGAGGACGACGACGACGTCGGGGCCGGCGACGCCGAGCGGGTCGGAGGGGTCGTCGACGACCATGTGCCGGACCGCCCGGTCGAGACCCTGCGCCCCGGCGACGACCGTCGAGCCGGCGAGCGCGGGCAGGCGGAGGGCCTCCTCCAGCGTCAGCCCCATCCGGTCGTGCCACGAGGTGCGGGGGTCGAAAGGCTGTGAGAAAGTGGCGCGCCCACCGTCCCGACTATGACGGAACGGGAGTGCGGCGCTACGCTGCGTGGCACCTGCGAGCGAAGCATCGCTCTGTGTCACCGGCTCATCCCCCTTTGGTTGCCATCCAGAGTGCCACATCCCCGCCCGCTGTCAGGTGTCCCTGGACGGCCTCCCCCATTCTTGGCGACATCCGCCATATAGCGGCCCGCGACGCGCCGAATAGGTTCGAGACCCGGTTCACTGCAACCCGATGGATGGTAGGTCGTCACCCCAAGTGGTGAGCGCCCACCCTCCACCGGGGGACGTGGGCCAGGGCGGGGGGCCCTTGAGTACCGGCACCCCGTTGCCGCTTTTCCGCTGAGGGGCCGCCGCCATGCGCACCATCGACGAACTCACCAACTCGCCGCGCGGCCGGGCCGCCCAGGCCGGGGTCCCGCTGATCCCCCTTCCGCGCGAATCCGCGCAGGCCACCGTCCGGACCGCCCCGCCGGCCCGCGCCGCCACCGCCGTCCCCGCCTCCGCCAGCACCGGTGTCGCCGAGATGCTGCGCGGTCCGATCCGCTCGGCACGCGTGCTCATGAGCCTGCCCGCCGCGGTCTACCTGTCGGTGAGCACCGAGCGCGGCAACGACGTCGTCGGCGTCCTGACCAGCGACGCGGCACGGCTGCCGCTCGGCTGCGTGCTGTTCCGGCCGAGCAACGGCCGCCCGCTCGTCGCGCTGCCCACGGGTGCTCCGGCCGAGGTCGGGGGCGGCCGGATCATCGTGGGCGACCTCGCGGTCAGCGCCGCGGCCTGGTGGGACCCGCGGCCCCGGCTGCCGCACTCCCGGCCGGCCCTGCTGCCCGAGGGCGTGCGCCAGCTGCGCAACGCGCTCTACGGCGAGGGCGTCCCGCACAGCGCGTTCACCCTCCCCGGCCTGCCGACCGGGCCCGGCGGCCCGCTCGCCGCGCTGCGCGGCGCCGTCCGGCGTGCCGACCTCGACGCGGCGCTGCGCACCGCCGCGCGGCTGATCGGCCTCGGCCCCGGTCTCACCCCGGCCGGCGACGACGTCATGGCCGGCACCATGGCCGGCCTCGTGCTCCTCGGCCACCCGGCCGCCGAGCGGTTCGCCGCGGGGGTCTACTCGCTGGCCGCCGGTCGCACCACCGAGCTGTCCCGGGCTCTGCTGCGGCACGCCGCCGCGGGGCGGGTCAGCGGCGAGTACGCCGCCGTCCTGCAGGGCCTGGTCGGCGAGCGGCCGCTCACCCCGGCGATCGCCGGGCTGCTGGCCACCGGCTCCACCAGCGGCCGCGCCATGGCGCTGGGCCTGTGCACCGCGATCGACCTGGTCGACCGCACCACCCGCCGCTGACCTGACGTCGAAGGCCCCGCCCGGTGCTCCGGGCGGGGCCTTCGCCGTCGTCGGCCCTCGACCCTCGCGGTGTCGTCGTCACCCTCGCGTCGTGCCGCGAGGTCCGCGACCACGCGACGAGGGCGGTCCTCCTAGATGCGGGAGGCGTGGATCTTCGTGACGAGGATGGCGCGGGCGCCGAGCTCCCAGAGGTCGTCCATCACGCGGTTGGTCTCGCCCTGCGGCACCATCGCCCGGACGGCGGACCAGCCCGGCGTCTGCAGCGGGCTGACCGTCGGGCCCTCGAGCCCCGGCGTGAGCGCGGTCGCCTTCTCCAGCAGCTCGTTCGGGCAGTCGTAGTCCAGCAGCACGTACTGGCGGGCCACGAGCACGCCGCGCAGCCGCCGCCGCAGCTGCGCCACCGCCGGGATCTCCTCGGCGCCCTGACGGCGCACCAGGATCGCCTCGCTGGTCAGCACCGGCTCCCCGACCGTGCGCAGGCCCGCGGCCCGCAGTGTCGTCCCGGTCTCCACCACGTCGCAGACGGCGTCGGCCACGCCCAGCCGGCAGGCGGTCTCCACCGCGCCGTCGAGCTTGACCACGGCGGCCTTGATGCCGGCCTCGGCCAGGTAGCGCTGCAGCAGGACCGGGTAGGCGGTGGCGATCCGCTTGCCGGCGAGCTGGTCGATCCCGTCGATGCCCGACTCCACCGGGACGGCGAAGCGGAACGACGAGCGGCCGAAGCCGAGCGGCATGACCTCGACGGCGGACGGGCCCTCGACCGGCGCGGTCTCCATGAGCATGTCGCGGCCGGTGATGCCGACGTCGAGCGTCCCGGAGGCGACGTAGACGGCGATGTCGCGGGGGCGCAGGTAGAAGAACTCGGTGTCGCTGTCGGGGTCGTAGACGGCGAGGTCCTTCGTGCTGCGCCGCTGCCGGTAGCCGCTCTCGGCGAGCATCTCGGCCGCGGGCTCGCTCAGGACGCCCTTGTTGGGCACGGCGATGCGCAGCACGGGACGAGCTCCTTACGGGCGGGGACTACAGGTGAGAGTAGACGTCGTCCAGCGTCAGACCCCGCGCCAGCATGAGCACCTGCACCCGATAGAGGAGCTGGCTGATCTCCTCCGCGGTCCGGTCGAGGGACTCGTGCTCGGCCGCCATCCACGACTCGGCGGCCTCCTCGACCACCTTCTTGCCGGCGGCGTGCACGCCGTCGCGGACCGCGGAGACGGTCCCGGACGCGGGGTCGCCGGCGGCGACCTTGCCGGCCAGCTCGGCGAACAGCTCGTCGAAGGTCTTCACGCGCGGCCGTCCGCGGCCGGGGTGATCCGGAATCCGGTCTGCCGCTGCGGGGTGCGCAAGCCGCGCAGCACCAGAGCGGTCTGCAGCGCGGCGATGGTGGCCTCCCACCCCTTGTCCTCGGCCGAGCCGGGCAGCCCCGCCCGGTCGCGGGCCTGCATCTCGTCGTTCGTGGTCAGGACGCCGTTGCCGACCGGCTTGCCGGCGTCCAGGGCCACGCGGGTCAGCCCCTGGGTGACGGCGTCGCAGACGTACTCGAAGTGCGGGGTGCCGCCGCGGATCACGACGCCCAGCGCGACGACGGCGTCGTGCCGCTCGCACAGCGCCTGCGCGACGACCGACAGCTCGACCGCACCGGGGACCCGGGCCACGGTGGGCTCCTCGATGCCGGACGCCCGCGCCGCGGCGAGCGCCCGCTCGAGCAGCGAGTCGGTGATCTCGGCGTGCCAGGTGGTCGCGACGATGCCGAGGGACAGCCCCGCCGCGTCGACCGGCTCGGCGACAGGTGCCCCGGAGCCGCTCACAGCCGCTGCTCCTGCACGGGGGTGTCCGCGGGCCCGGCCTCGGTCTCCGGCTCGATGATGTCGAGCAGGTGGCCCATCCGGTCGCGCTTGGTGCGCAGGTAGTTCAGGTTCTCGGCGGTGACGTGGCTGGGCAGCGGCACCCGGCCGACGATCTTCAGCCCGTAGCCCTCCAGCCCCGCCCGCTTGGCCGGGTTGTTGGTGAGCAGCCGCATGGTGTGCACGCCGAGGTCGACGAGGATCTGCGCACCGGTGCCGTAGTCGCGGGCGTCGGCGGGCAGGCCCAGGTCGAGGTTGGCGTCGACGGTGTCCGCGCCGGCGTCCTGCAGCTGGTAGGCCTGCAGCTTGTGCAGCAGGCCGATCCCCCGGCCCTCGTGCCCGCGGATGTACAGGACGACGCCGCGGCCCTCTTGCGCGACCGCCTCCAGGGCCGCCTGCAGCTGGGGACCGCAGTCGCAGCGCAGCGAGCCGAACACGTCGCCGGTCAGGCACTCGGAGTGCACGCGGACCAGGACGTCCTCGCCGTCCCCGATGTCGCCCATGACGAACGCGACGTGCTCGCGGTTGTCGTAGGAGCTCGAGTAGCCGACCGCCTTGAAGGTGCCGGGAGCCAGCGGCACGGTCGCCTCGGCGACCCGCTCGACCAGCTTGTCGAACCGCTTGCGGTAGGCGATCAGGTCGGCGATCGAGATCAGGCACAGGTCGTGCTCGTCGGCGAAGACCCGCAGCTCGTCGCCGCGGGCCATGCCGATCGGGTCCTTCTCGCTGACCATCTCGCAGAGCACCCCGGCGGGGCGAAGGCCGGCCAGCACCGCGAGGTCCACCGCGGCCTCGGTGTGGCCGGGGCGGCGCAGCACACCGCCGTCGCGGGCCCGCAGCGGCACGATGTGGCCGGGGCGGGACAGGTCGGCCGGGCCGGTCGACGGGTCGGCGAGCAGCCGGATCGTGTGCGCGCGGTCGGCGGCGGAGATGCCGGTGCTCACGCCCTCGCGGGCGTCGACGGTGACCGTGTAGGCGGTGCCGCGGCGGTCCTGGTTGACCCGGAACATCGGCGGCAGGTCGAGCCGGTCGGCGTCGGACTCGGTGACGGGCACGCAGATGTAGCCCGAGGTGTAGCGGACCATGAAGGCCACCAGCTCGGGCGTCGCGAGCTCGGCGGCGAAGATCAGGTCGCCCTCGTTCTCGCGGTCCTCGTCGTCGATGACGACGACGGCCCGGCCGTCCTTGATGGCCGCGATCGCGTCCTCGATCGAATCGAGACGGAGCGTGCTCACCGCCGTCCCTCCAGCAGTCGTTCCACGTACTTGGCGATCACGTCGACCTCCAGGTTGACCGGGTCCCCCGTGGCACGCGTGCCCAACGTGGTCTCCCGGAGGGTGGTGGGGATGAGACTGACCTCGAACCAGGGCTCGGGGTCGGTCGCGGCGCTCACGGCGCTGACGGTCAGCGAGACGCCGTCCACGCAGATGGAGCCCTTCTCGACGACGTAGCGGGCGAGCTGCGCCGGCAGGCCGATGCGCACGACCTCCCAGTGCTCACCGGGCGTGCGGGCGAGCACCGAGCCGACGCCGTCGACGTGCCCCTGCACGATGTGCCCGCCGAGCCGGGTGTGCGCGCTGACCGCCCGCTCGAGGTTGACCGGGTCACCGGCCTGGGCCTTGCCCAGGCTGCTGCGACGGAGGGTCTCCCCCATCACGTCGGTGCTCCAGGTGCTCCCGCCCTCGTCGGTGCGGACGTCGGTGACGGTGAGGCAGACGCCGTTGACCGAGATCGAGTCGCCGAGCGCGACGTCCTCGAGGACCTTCCGCGCCCGGATCTGCAGGCGTGCGGCGTCCGACTGGTCCTCGCGGACCAGCAGGGTGCCGACCTCCTCGACGATCCCGGTGAACACGTCAATCCCTCCCGTTTCCTGCTGCTGCGTCCCCAGTGTGCCGGGTGGCCTTGAGACGGACTTGAAGGTCCCTGCCCAGAAGGGTGACGTCGCTGATGTCCAGGTCCAGCGCGTCGGCGATCGTGGGGATTCCCAGGTCGCCGACCAGCGGGGCACCGGAACCGAGCAGCTTGGGTGCGAGATGCATCACGATCTCGTCGACCAGCCCGTCGCGGAGGAACGCGGCGGCCAGGGTGGGGCCGCCCTCGAGCAGCAGCCGGCGGACGTCGCGCGCGAACAGCTCGTCGAGCAGCGCCCGCGGCGTGGCCGCGGAGCTGACGTGGGTCGGGGCGGCGTCGTCCAGCACCCGGGCGGTCGCGGGCAGCCGGCCGCGGCGGTCGACCACCACCCGCAGCGGCTGCCGGGCGCCCTCGACGTCGCGGACGGTCAGCTGCGGGTCGTCGGTGAGCGCCGTCCCCGAGCCGACGACGACGGCGTCGCAGCCGGCGCGCAACCGGTGCACCTCGGCGCGGGCCTCCGGACCGGTGATCCAGCGGCTGCTGCCGTCGGCCGCGGCGACCCGGCCGTCGAGGGTGGCGGCGACCTTCCAGACGACGCGCGGGCGGTGCTCCCGGACGCCGGTCAGCCACGAGGCGAGCGCGCCGTCCTCGGCCTCGGCGCGCTCGACGCCCTCGAGCACCTCGACGCCGGCCGCCCGCAGGCGCGCGGCGCCCCCGCCGGCCAGCTCGGTCGGCTCGGGGACGGCGACGACCACGCGGGCGATGCCCGCCGCCAGCAGCGCGTCGGCGCAGGGCCCGGTGCGGCCGGTGTGCGCGCACGGTTCGAGGGTGACGACGGCGGTGCCGCCGCGCGCCCGCTCCCCCGCCTGGGCCAGCGCGTGGACCTCGGCGTGCGGGCCGCCGGGCGGCGCGGTGGCGCCCTCGCCGGCGACCGTGCCGTCGGCGGCCAGGACCACGGCGCCGACCGGCGGGTTGGGGCTGGTGCTGCCGAGCACGGCGGCGGCGAGCTCTCGGGCCCGCGCCATCGCCTCCCGCTCGGGGGGCGTGACCTCCATCAGCCGCGCAGCGCGGCGCCGGCCTGCGCGCGCAGGGCGGCGATGGCCTTCGCCGGGTCGTCGGCGCCGTACACGGCCGAGCCGGCCACGAACACGTCCGCGCCGGCCTCGGCGGCCTGCTCGATCGTGTCGGCGTTGATGCCGCCGTCGACCTCGATGAACAGCTTCAGGTGGCCGGTCTGCACGAGCTCGCGGGCGGTGCGCACCTTGGGCAGCACCTCGGCGATGAACTCCTGGCCGCCGAAGCCGGGCTCGACGGTCATCACCAGCAGCGTGTCGAAGTCGCGCAGGACGTCGAGGTAGTCGTCGAGCGGGGTCGCGGGCTTCAGGGCGAGCCCGGCCAGCGAGCCGGCGGCGCGCAGGTCGCGGGCGACGTCGCGGGGGTCGCCGGTGCAGGCCTCGGCGTGCACGGTGACGTTGCGGGCGCCGGCCTCGGCGTAGCCGGGGGCCCACCGCTCGGGCGCCTCGATCATGAGGTGGCAGTCGAGCGGGACCGGGCTGGTCTTCTGGATCGCCTGGACGACGGGCAGCCCGAGGGTGAGGTTCGGGACGAAGTGGTAGTCCATGACGTCGACGTGCAGCCAGTCGGCGTCGGCGACCCGCTGCGACTCCTCGGCCAGACGGGCGAAGTCCGAGGAGAGCAGGCTGGGGGCGATCAGCGGTCCGTGCGACACGTCTGCCGAGTCTAGGTGGGCGGTGATCACCGCTCCCCCCGCCTCGGCCCGGGTCCGGCGCTAGCCTGCGGCCGTGACGAACGCGCTGCTCACCGGCGGCGTCGCCGTCCCGGTGCCCGGGCCGTGCTGACGCCCGACGACCTGCTCCTGGCCGCCCGGTGGGCCGGCCGGCGGTTCGCGCTCGTCCCGGACGAGATGTGGGAGCGGCCCGCCCCCGACTGGACGCCGCGGCGCACGCTCGACCACCTCGTCGACACCCTCGAGCTCTACGCGGCCTCCGTGCGCACCCGCGCGACCGCTCGGCTCGATCCGCCCCGAGACGGCGACCCGGGCGCCTCCCGGGCCGAGCTGGTGGCGCAGCTGACCCTCACCGCGGAGAAGCTCGCCGGGTTGCTGGCCGGCATGGACGACGACGAGCGCGCCTTGCACCCCTCCGGCCTCGCCGACCGCACCGGCTGGCTGGGCATGGCCGCCACGGAGGTGCTCGTGCACACCCGAGAGGCCTGCGGCCCGGACCCGGACGACGACGCCCTCGAGCCGCTGGCCGCGGCGGTCGTCGGCCGGGTGCTGCCCTGGACGCCGCCCGGCGACGGCTGGGCCCGGTTGCTCCAGGGCACCGGCCGCGCCCCGCTGGGCGACGTGCCGCCGGCCGGGGCGGACTGGTGGTGGCACAGCGCCCCGCTCGCCGAGTGGGACGGTGCACCGCGCCGCCGCAGCAGCCCGCCGCAGTGGCGCTGAGAGGTGCCTGCGACCGGTAGGGGTGACCCGCCGTCCTGCTGCGGTGAGGCCTCAGGCGGGCACGGTCACCAGCGTCACGCCGTCCGTCGTCCGGACCTCCCACGACGCGATGTCCTCGTCCTCCATCGCCACCCACCCGGTCCAGTGGAAGGTGCCGGTGTAGTTGACCGTCCAGGGGCCGGTGACCTCCTCCCGGCCGTCCCGGCTGACCGCGACCAGCTCGCACTGCGTCCCCGTGGGGACGCCGTCCAGCGCGACGGTCACGTCGGTGCCCTTGGTCGCCGGCAGGTAGGTCGCAGCGACGTGCACGCCGTCGTGCACCGCCTCCACGGTCTCCGGCGCGGCCACGGTCGAGGTGACGGCGACGCCGGTGGCCACCGCGCCGCCGATCACGAGGGCCGCCGCAGCCGAGGCCACCGCCCACCGCCAGCTCCCCTTGCGCCGGGGCGGGGCCGCGGCCGCGGCCGCCGAGCGGCGGAACCGCTCGTAGGCGAACTCGCTCGGCACGGGTGCGACCGGCGTCTCCCCCGGCGTCTGGACGCCGGCCAGCAGGCGCGGCAGCCCCTCCAGCTCCTGCACCGCCGCCGAGCAGATCGCGCACTCCTGCACGTGCTGCTGCATGAGCAGCTGCTCGTCGGGCTCGAGGGCGTCGAGGACGTACGCGCCGACCGAGATCTCGTGCTCGCACCTCACGTCGTCACCCCCCTCTCCTCGAGAGCCAGTTTGAGGGCCCGCAGGCCGTAGAACACGCGCGACTTCACAGTTCCCACCGGGATGCCGAGCACGGTCGCCGCCTCCGTGACGGTGCGACCGGCGTAGTACGTGTGCAGCAAGGCCTCCCTGTGCGCCGGGGCGAGGGTCGCTAGCGCGTCGGAGACCAGCCACCTCTCCAGCGCCTCGTCGATCCCGTCGTCGATGCCGAGGTCGGCCAGCCCCTCGTCGCCGACCTCGGACGGGCGCGCCTGCCGCGCCCGGTAGTGGTCGATGGCCACCCGGCGGGCCACCGTCAGCAGCCACGGCCGCACCGGCCCGCGGGCCGGGTCGAGCACCTCCGGGTGCCGCCAGGCCTGCAGCAGCGTCTCCTGGACGACGTCCTCGGCGCGGCCGCGGTCACCGCCGGTCAGCCGCAGCACGAAGGCCAGCAGCGGACCGGCGTGCTCGTCCCACAGACGGCGCAGGGTGGCGTCGTCATCGGACCCGGTGAACCCGACGCGGCTCACGCGCCCCACGATCACGCCCGGCGCCTGCGCTGTCGAGCGAGTGCGACCACCGCGTAGCCGGCCAGGACCAGGAAGCCGACCGACTCCACGAGGATCGTCGGCACGACGAGGCTCGCCCGGAGCGACTCGACGAAGCCGAACAGGCCGACGGTCAGGCTGAGCACGAGCGCGCCCAGCGTGCCGAGCTCCAGCAGCCCGGCCGGCAGCGCCACCCAGGGCAGCCACCGCGTCGGCGTCACCAGCACCGCGAGCGCGGCGAGGCCGGCGAGCACGACGTTGGCCAGGAACAGCGGCCCGATCCAGGGGACGGCGCGGTAGCCGTCCAGCCACAGGTCGAGGTGGATCCAGCCGGTCGCGACCAGCATCGCCGCGCCGACGACGCGCACGGACAGGGTCAGGGTCCGTTGCGTCGCCGAGTCGTCCTCCGGCCCGCGGACGGGGTCGGTGCGCAGCTGAGTCGTCATCGCCTCAACCGACCGTGATGTCGGTTTCCATGCCCAGCTGCCGGTGGCCGGGCACCGGGCAGTAGAGCTCGTACTTGCCCTTCTGCAGGGTCACCGTGATCGACGACGACCCGCCCGGTGCGATCTCCTGGGCCTTCTGGTCCTCCACGCCCGGCCCGTCGATCTCGAGCCCGTGCGTGGTGCCGCCGGTGTTGCTCAGCTGGAAGGTGTACCGGCCGGGCGAGAAGGTGTTCATCGACAGCGTCAGCGAGTACTCCTTCGCCGTCACCATCACGGTGGTGGGCGTGCCCTGGCCCGCGCCCGAGGCGGCCGCGGCCGACTCGGCGGAGGACGACGGCGACGATCCGCTCGTCGACGTTGACGCGGCGCTCCCGCCGCCGCCGCCGCTCCCGCCGCACGCGGAGAGCACCGCGGCGGCGAGCAGGCCGACCGCTGCACCGGCGATGCCTGCGCGCATGGTGTGCCTCCTTCGATCGCGGCTCACTGCGCTTCACGCAGAGCCGGGTGCGTTCGGTTCACACAGCGCGGTCGCACACCCCGACCCTGACCCGGACGACGTCGCGGTTCCCATGGCACCTTGGGACTAGTACCGGGTACTTGTTCTTTCAAGTATCGGGCTCTACGCTCACCGCCGTGACCCGCATCACCGTCGGAGGCTCCGCGGTCCTGCGTTTCACCCTCGCCGGGTTCGTGGTCACCGCCGCGCTCGCGGCCGCGACCGGCGTCCTCGCCCAGCGCGCCGGCGAGCACGAGGCCACCCGGTCGGCCGAGGGGATCGCTCGCGTGGTGGCCACCGGCGTCGTGGCACCGGCGCTGAGCCCGGGGCTGGCGGCCGGTGATCCCACCGCGCGGGGCGCGCTCGCCGCGGCCGTCGCCCCGGTGCTGGCCGACGGCACGGTCGTGCGGGTGAAGGTGTGGGCGCCCGACGGGCGCACCCTCTGGTCCGACGAGCCCCGCCTGATCGGCGTGCGCTTCTCCCTGGACGACGAGGCGCGCGAGGCCCTCGAGGGCGACACGGTGATCTCCGACATCACCGACCTGAGCCGGCCGGAGAACCGGTTCGAGCGGGGTCACGGCCAGCTGCTGGAGGCCTACGTCGCCGTCCACGACACGACCGGGGCGCCCTTGGTCGTGGAGGTCTACCAGAAGTACCGAGCCGTGGCCGACGCGGCGCGGGAGACCTGGTGGAGCTTCGCGCCGGCCGCACTCGGCGCACTGGCGCTGCTCCAGGCGGTGCAGGTGCCCTTCGCCTGGCGCCTCACCCGCCGGCTGCGCCGCGCCCAGGAGGCCGAGGCGGCACTGCTCCAGGCGGCGGTGGACGCCTCGCAGGCCGAGCGCCGCCGGATCGCGCGCGACGTGCACGACGGCGTCGTCCAGGACCTCACCGGGCTCACGTTCGGGCTCGACGCGGCTCGGCTGGGCGGGGTGGACGACGACGCGAGCGGGTTGATCACCCGGACGGCGGCGGGCCTGCGCCGCTGCGTGAGCGAGCTGCGGCGGCTGCTGGTGGACCTCAACCCGCCACCGCTGCCGGAGGGCGGGTTGGAGCCGGCGCTGTCCGTGCTGGCCGAGGGGCTGCGACGGGAAGGACGCGAGGTCACGATGCGGATCGACACGGGGGACGGCGCGCTGCCGCGGCCGGCGGCGGCGCTGCTGCACCGCTGCGCGCTGGAGGCGGTGCGCAACGTCTCGGCGCACAGCGGGGCGCAGCGCGTGCAGATCGACCTGGTCGCGGACGAGGACACCGCGACGCTCACCGTCGCCGACGACGGCGTCGGGTTCGACGACGTGCGCCTGGCCAGCCGCAGCGCCGCGGGCCACCTGGGCCTCCGGGCGATGGAGGACCTCCTGGCGGAGTCCGGCGGCTCGCTGGTCGCCACGAGCACGCCCGGGAGCGGCACCCGGCTGACGGCCACCGTGCCGTTGGCGAGCGCACCGGCTCTCGTGGGAGCGGCCCGGTGATCCGGGTCCTGGTCACCGACGACCACGCCGTCGTCCGGGCCGGCCTGTCGCACCTGGTCGCCACCGCCGCCGACATGGAGTGCGTCGGCGAGGCGCCCCACGGCGCGGCCGCCCTCGAGACGATCGCCGAACTGCGCCCGGACGTCGTCCTGCTCGACCTGTCGATGCCGGTGCTGGACGGCGTCGGGGTGATCCGCGCCCTGCGGGCCGCCGGGGACCGGGTCGGCATCCTCGTGCTGACCTCGTTCAGCGACGCCGACATGGTGCTCGAGGCGGTGCACGCCGGGGCCGACGGCTACCTGCTCAAGCAGAGCGAGGCCGAGGCCGTGCTCGGCGGGATCCGTGCCGTCGCGCGGGGCGACAGCCCCGTCGACCCGAGCGTGACCCGCTCGCTGCTGTTCGAGCGGCGCGAGCGCGCCCAGAGCGACGAGCTGACCGACCGGGAGCGGGAGGTCCTGGAGCTGATCCGGCAGGGGCTGCCCAACAAGTCGATCGGCCGCCGGCTGGGCATCAGCGAGCGGACGGTCAAGGCGCACGTCACGCACATCCTGCAGCGGCTCGGCGTCCCCGACCGGACGCAGGCCGCGCTGTGGGCCGAGCGGCACCTCCGCGCTTCCGCCTGAGCCTCGACCGCCTCGTACCTCGTCGAGATGCGCCCCAGATACCCATCCCGCGCCCGAAGACGACGCTGCAGGTTCGTCAGTTGACGAGGATCTCGGTTCCGTCTGGTCGCCACGTTCGCCAGCGCCCGCCCGGATCTCGTTCGACCCGGAACCCATGGTGGACCTTCGTGTGGTGCCGTTCGCACAGCAGCGCGGAGTTCTCCAGGGAGGTTGCGCCGCCCAAGATCCATTCGAGCAGATGATGAACGTCGCACCAGTAGTGCGGGGCCACACAGCCGGCGAACACGCAGTGCCTGTCCCGGTGCTCCACTGCCCGGCGCAGGTGCGGAGGCACGACGCGCTGGGTGCGCCCGACGTCCAGCGGGAGGCCGTCGGGATCGATCACGAGGCGGGTGATCTGCGCATCGCAGGCCAGCCCCCGAGCCTTCGCGGCCGACAGCAGGTCACCGAAGCCGGTGGCCGCCGCGCCCATGTGGTGGTCCGGGTCGGCCAGGTCGTCGCCGTCGACGGTGATGACCACATGCGGCCTGACCGTGCGGTTGATCGGCAGCACACCCGAGGCCAGGGCGTTGTCGGTCAGCTGCACGAGCGAGTCGGCCAACTGCTGGGCGCGCGTGCGCGTGTCGCCCTTGCCGCGGCCGGCCTGCAGGATCGCTTCGAGTGCGGCTTGCAGCTTCTCGCCGCCGACCGCGTCGAGCTCGCCGCGGATGCCTAGTGCCCCGTCGGCGTGCTTGATCAGCGATAGCCGGCGGCCCTCGGTGGGGTCGGGTTCGGCTCCGTCGGGGTCTAGCGCCTGCCGGTAGTGCCGCACCACGGCCACGAGCTGCTCGTGCGACTGGGTGGTGGCGACGGTGGCCATCGCCTGGTCGACCGCGGCCAGGTCGACGTCCTGGGCGTCGGCTCTGGCCAGCTCCTCGGGTCGGGCGATCCAGGCGATCACCCCTGCCTGCGCCGCGGTCACGGCACCGTCGGCGAACGCTGCTGCCACCGCGGGCAGCTGCTCCATCGCCCGCCCGGTGGCCACCAGCTCCGCCGCGGCGTGCGCTGAGAACCGCGCGTGCCCGCGCAGCCACGAGGCCATGGTCTTCTTGCCGTCGAACTCGGGCGCACCGGCGACCTCGCACTGTCGCACCGTGCGGGCCACCTCGGCGGCCAGCCGGTTCTGAGCCTTCAGCAGTTCACCCAGCCGCTCCAGCAGCTGCGGGCCGAACATCGCGGGCAGGTCGTCGACGGCGAGGGCATCGAGGGTCGAGGCCAGCTCTCCCACGACACCTCCCGATTACGTCGACCTGTACAGGTGTTCGAATCATATCGCGGCGCGAGTGCGAATGACACCTGAATCCCCAGGTCAGAGGCTTGTTCACAGATCTGCGAAGACCCTTGACGCCGAAGGCACCTGACCCGACGAAAAGCGCCTACTGGGGGGTGCGGCGGAGCAGCGCCATGAACATCGCGTCGGTGCCGTGGCGGTGCGGCCACAGCTGGGCGTAGCGACCGCGCTCGATGCCGGGCACCTCTGGGAACAGCGGCGCCACCGGCAGCACCTCGACGTCGTCCCGTTCCGCGGCGGCGTCGACCACCGCGACCGTCTCGGCGGTGTGCGGCGAGCAGGTGACGTAGGCGACCAGCCCGCCGGGGCGCACGCTGCGCAGCGCCCCGGCCAGCAGCTCGGTCTGCAGCTCGGCCAGCGGCGGGACGTCGTCCGGGGTGCGCCGCCAGCGGACCTCGGGCCGGCGGCGCAGCGCGCCCAGCCCGGTGCACGGGGCGTCGAGCAGCACGCGGTCGAAGGAGCCCTCCGACCAGGGGGGCTCGCGGCCGTCGGCGACCAGGACCTCGACGTCGTCGGCGTCGCGGAGCGACCGGCGGACCAGCTCGGCGCGGTGCTCGGCCCGGTCGGCCGCGGTCAGCCGCACCCCGGCCGGGCGGACGGCGGCGAGCAGGCCGGCCTTGCCCCCGGGGCCGGCGCACATGTCCAGCCACGCGGCGTCCGGGCCGTCGAGCTCGGCGCGGGCGAGGGCGAGCGCGGCGAGCTGGCTGCCCTCGTCCTGCACCGCGGCGGCGCCGTCCTGCACCGCGGGCAGCCGGCCGGGGTCGCCGCCGTGCAGCCGGACGGCGTAGGGCGACCACGGGCCGGGTTCTCCCCCGGACTGCTGCGCCAGCTCCTCGCGGTCGATGTGCCGGGCGACGAGGTGCACCTCGGGGGCGGCGTCGTCGGCGAGCAGCGCCGCCTCCAGTTCGGTCTCCTCGCCCAGTGCGTCCCGCCAGGCCTCGACGATCCACCGCGGGTGGTCGGTGGCCAGCCCCAGCCGTTCGTCGCCGGTGGCGCCGAGGGTGACCAGCCAGCTCGCGCGGTCCCCGCCGGCGGCGACCTTGCGCAGCACCGCGTTGACCAGCCCCGATGCGCCGGTGCCGACGACCGCCCGGGTGAGGTCGACCGTGGTGGCCACCGCCGCGTGGTCGGGCACCCGCAGGTCGATCAGCTGGTAGGCGCCCAGGCGCAGCAGGTCGAGCACCCGGGGGTCGAGGTCGGCGAGCGGCCGGTCGACCAGTCGCGCCAGGATCGCGTCGAGCGTGCCCTGCGCGCGCAGCGCCCCGTAGGCGAGCTGCGTCGCGAACGCGGCGTCGCGGGGGCCCAGGTCGCCGGCGCGTTCGCGCAGCAGCTGGGGCAGCAGCAGGTTGGCGTAGGCGTCCCGGGAGGAGACGCCGTCCAGGACGTCGAAGGCGGTGAGCCGGGCGCCGTCGAGCTCACGCCGCGGCGCCGGACGGCGCTGCCGTCGTCCCGGCCGCGGGCCGCTCCCCGGCCGGCGAGGCGGGCGGGTCACTCCAGCCGCTCCCCCGCCGCCGGGCGCGCACCGCGGGCCCAGTCGGCGGCCGGCAGCATCCGCTTGCCGGCGGGCTGCACCTCGCCGAGCCGGACCGCGCCGCTCGCGGTGCCGACCAGCACCTGCTTGCCGATCGCCAGCTCCCCGGGCGCCAGCGCCGCGTCGGCCACGGGCTCGACCGGGCCGACCCGCAACCGGTCGCCGCGCCAGGTCGTCCAGGCGCCGGGGGCGGGCGTGACCCCGCGGACGCGCCGGTCGACGACGTGCGCGGGCAGCGCCCAGTCGATGCGCGCGTCGGCGACCTCGATGCGCGGGGCCAGGCTGACACCCTCGGCGGGCTGCGGCTGGGGCTCCAGCGCGCCGGCCGCGATGCCGTCGAGGGTGGCGACGAGCAGCTGTGCGCCGCTGACCGCCAGCCGGGCCAGCAGGTCGCCGGCGGTGTCGCGCGGGCCGATGGCCTCGGTGAGCGTGCCGTAGACCGGACCGGTGTCCAGCCCCTGCTCGATGAGGAAGGTCGAGGCGCCGGTGACGTCGTCGCCGGCCATGATCGCGTGCTGCACCGGGGCCGCGCCGCGCCAGGCCGGCAGCAGCGAGAAGTGCAGGTTCACCCAGCCGTGCCGCGGGATCTCCAGCGCCGGGACGGGGATCAGCGCACCGTAGGCGACCACCGGGACGCAGTCGACGCCCAGCTCGGCGAGCTGCGCCTGGAACTCCGGCTCGCGCGGCGAGCGCGGCTGCAGCACGGGGATGCCGGCGGTGTCGGCCCGCTCGGCGATCGGCGAGCGGCTCAGCGTGCGGCCGCGGCCGGCGGGGGCGTCGGGCCGGGTGAGGACGGCGAGCACCTCGTGCTCGGAGGCCAGCAGGGCCTCCAGCGAGGGGACGGCGGGCGCCGGGGTCCCGGCGAACACGATCCTCAGTGCGGGCTCACCTTCACCACCGGCGTCGGCACCGGCTCGCCGGCCGGCAGGTAGGCCTGCTCGCCCTGCCACTCGGCCTCGCGCAGGACGGCGAGCGCCGCCTCGCGCGCCTCCGCGTCGAGCCGGTCGACGAACAGCACACCGTCGAGGTGGTCGACCTCGTGCTGCACGGCACGGGCCAGCATGTACGAGCCCTCGATCCGCACCGGGTCGCCGTGCATGTTCCAGCCGGTCGCGGCGATGTGCAGGTGCCGGCGGCAGTCGAAGCGGAACCCGGGGATGGACAGGCACCCCTCGGGGTCGATCTGGTCCTCCACGCCGATCGGCGTCACGTCCGGGTTGACCAGGTGCCCGACCTCACCGTCCACGTACCAGGTGAAGACCCGCAGGCCCACGCCGATCTGCGGCGCGGCGAGCCCGGCGCCGCCGGCGGCGTGCATGGTCTCGGTCAGGTCGGTGACCAGCTGCCGCAGCTCCGCGTCGAAGTCGACGACGGGCGCGGCGGGGGTGCGGAGGACGGGGTCGCCCATCAGGCGGATCGGGGTGACGCTCACTTCTCCAGCGTATGCGGCGGGCCCGCTACGCCAGCGCGGCGGCCACGGCGGCCTCGACGTGCAGCTTCGTCGTCGGGAACAGCGGGACGTCGGCGTCGTCGTCGCCGAGCAGCAGCTCCAGCTCGGTGCAGCCGAGCACGATGCCGTCGGCGCCCTCGGCGACCAGGCGCTCGATCACCGCCCGCACCGCTTCGCGCGACTCCTCGCGGACGATCCCGAGGCACAGCTCCTCGTAGATGATCCGGTGCACCACTGCCCGGTCGACCGGGTCCGGGACGTGCACGTGCAGGCCCCTCGCCGCCAGGTGGTCGCTCATGAACGGCTGCTCCATCGTGAAGGCGGTGCCGAGCAGCCCGACCCGGTGCACCCCGGCCGCGCGCACGGCCTCGGCGGTGACGTCGCCGATGTGCAGCAGCGGCACGGACAGGACGGCGGTCAGCGCCCCGGCGACCTTGTGCATGGTGTTGGTGCACAGCAGCACCAGGTCCGCGCCGGCCGCCTCGAGGGCCTGCGCGTCGGCGGCGAGCAGCTCGCCGGCCCGCTCCCAGTCGCCGGCGACCTGCAGCCGCTCGATCTCGGCGAAGTCCACCGAGAGCAGCACGCAGCGCGCCGAGTGCAGGCCGCCGAGCCGGTCGCGCACGGCCTCGTTGAGCAGCTGGTAGTACAGCGCGCTGCTCTCCCAGCTCATCCCGCCGAGCAGGCCGATCGTCGTCACGGTCGCATCAGATCAGGTCCAGCGGGTCCAGTTGCACGCGGACGTGCTCGGCGACCTTCTTGGCGCTGCGCACGCCCTGCACCTCGGCCAGCGCCCGGGCCAGTGCGAGCCCCTCGCCCCGTGGCACCCGGACCAGGTAGCGCTCGCGGTCGCCGTCGGTGTCCTGACCCGGCCGGGGCGGTTCGGGCACCGGGCCCAGCAGGTCGGCGTCGTCGGGCAGCCGGGCCGCCTCGAGGAACTCGGCCAGCGCGGCCGCCGAGCCGGTGAGCGAGGCCATCCGGGTGATCGGCGGGAAACCCAGCTCCCGGCGGTCGGCGAGCTCGCGCTCGGCCAGCCCCGCCGGGTCCCAGCGGACCAGCGCCTGGACGACGGGGTGCGCGGCATCGGCGGCGACCACGACCTGCCCGCCCGGTCGCACGAGCGCGGCCGCGTTCATCCAGCGGCGCAGCGTCTCCTCCCCCGCCCGCAGGTCCGCCCGGCCGAGCAGCGCCCACGAGTCCAGCAGCAGCGCCGCGCCGTAGCCGCCCTCGACGACGGGCTCCGCCCCCGGCGTGGCGACGACGACCGCCGGCCCGCCCGGGACCGTGGCGAGCACGCCCGAGCCGCGGCCGGAGACGCGCACCGCCGCTCCGGGGAAGGCCCGGCCCAGCTCCTCGGCGGTGCGCGCCGCGCCGACCACGGAGGCGCGCAGCTTGGTGTGGTGGCAGTGCGGGCAGTCGAAGGTGGCCGCGGGTCGCGCGCACCAGCGGCACGCGGGGACCCGGGAGCCGCCGGGCCCGGGCGTGGCCGAGATGCCCAGCGGCCCGGAGCAGACCGCGCAGCGCGCGGGCGCGCGACAGCGCGCACAGGACAGCCCCGGCGCGTAGCCGGCCCGCGGCACCTGCACCAGCACGGGTGCGCCGTCGGCGAGGGTCTGCCGGGCGACGCGGTGAGCCAGGCTGGGCAGCCGGGCGGTCCGGGCGGCGGGGTCGCGGGCCAGCTCGGCGTCGTCCCCGAGGGCCTGCACCCGCGGTGCGGCGGCGCGCAGCGTGGCGCGGTCGGCGACCAGCTGGTGCGCCCACCCGAACTCGACGAGCAGGGCCGCCTCCGCGGTGCGCGCCGTCCCGGCCACGACCGCCGCGCAGGAGGCCAGGTGCGCGCGGTGCACGAGCACGTCGCGGGCGTGGGCGTAGGGCGCCCGGGGCTCGGCGTGCAGGTCGTCGCCGTCGTCCCAGATCGCCACCAGCCCGAGGTCGGCGACCGGGGCCAGCGCGGCCGCCCGGGTGCCGAGCACCACCGTGGCGCTGCCGCGGGCGGCGTCGAGGAACCGGCGGTAGCGGGTGTCCGGCGCCGCGTCGGCCCGGAGCACGACGAACGACCCCTTCGGCAGCACGCGGTCGGCGGCCGCCTCGAGCCGGTCGAGGTCCTTGCCGTCGGGGACGACGACCAGCGCACCGCGGCCGCCCGAGAGCGCGGCCTGGCAGAGCTCGGCCAGGCGGGCGGGCCAGTCCTCGCCGGGCAGCGCGGTCCAGACGGCGCGGGCCGGCGCCCCGGCGGCGACGGCGTCGAGCAGCATCGGCCCGGTCGGGTAGCGGGCGAACCCGGCCGGGTCGGGCGGCTCCGGGGGCGCCGGCCGGTCGGCGCGCGGGCGCTTCTCGGCGGCGGCGCGGCGGGGCGGGACGGCCAGCCGCAGGACGTCGGTCATCGTGCCGCCCCAGCGGTCGGCCACCGACCGGGCCAGCTCGGCGACCTCGGGGGTGAGCACCGGCTCGCCGGAGACCAGCTTGGCCAGCGGCGCGAGCTTGCCGGTGTGCTCGGTCGTGTCGCCCAGCTCGAGCACGAACCCGTCCACGAGCTGACCGGCGAAGCGCACGCGCACCCGGCAGCCGGCCCGCACCTCGTCGGCCAGCTCGTCGGGGACGGCGTAGTCGAACGGCCGGTCCAGATGGGCCAGCGGCACGTCGACGACGACCCGTGCGATCACCACGGGCCCAGTCTCCCAACCGCTACCGACAGTGGTGACGCGCTGGAACAGCTCCTCAGACTGCGGCGCGGAGCGCCTCGACGCGGTCCAGCCGCTCCCACGGGAAGTCGCCGTCGGTGCGGCCGAAGTGGCCGTAGGCGGCGGTGGGCCGGTAGATCGGCCGCAGCAGGTCGAGGTCGCGCACGATCGCGCCCGGGCGCAGGTCGAACACCGAGGTGATCGCCTTCTCCAGGACGTCGTCCGGAGCCGCGCCCGTGCCGAAGGTCTCGACGAACAGGCCCACCGGGTGCGCGGCGCCGATCGCGTAGGCGACCTGCACCTCGCAGCGCTTGGCCAGGCCGGCGGCCACGACGTTCTTGGCCACCCAGCGCATCGCGTAGGCGGCGGAGCGGTCGACCTTCGACGGGTCCTTGCCGGAGAACGCGCCGCCGCCGTGCCGCGCCATGCCGCCGTAGGTGTCGACGATGATCTTGCGGCCGGTGAGGCCGGCGTCGCCCATCGGGCCGCCGATCACGAACTTGCCGGTCGGGTTGACCAGCAGCCGGTAGCCGGTCGAGGGCAGGCCGAGCGCCTGCAGCTCGGGCTCGACGACGAGCTCCTGGATGTCCGGGGTGAGCAGCTGCTCGATCGAGATGTCCTCGGCGTGCTGCGAGGAGACCACGACGGTGTCGACGGCGACCGGCCGGTCGTCCTCGTAGACGACGGTGACCTGGGTCTTGCCGTCCGGGCGCAGGTAGGGCACCGACCCGTCCTTGCGCACCGCGGAGAGGCGCCGCGAGAGCCGGTGGGCCAGGGCGATCGGCAGCGGCATGAGCTCGGGGGTCTCGTCGGTGGCGTAGCCGAACATCAGGCCCTGGTCGCCGGCGCCCTGCCGCTCGATGGCGTCGTCGGCCGAGCCGGACGTGCGCGCCTCGTAGGCGGTGTCGACGCCCTGGGCGATGTCGGGCGACTGCGAGCCGATCGACACGCTCACCCCGCAGGAGGCGCCGTCGAAGCCCTTGCGGGAGGAGTCGTAGCCGATGCCCAGGATCGTCTCGCGGACGATCGAGGGGATGTCGACGTAGCCCTCGGTGGTGACCTCACCGGCGACGTGCACCTGGCCGGTGGTGATCAGCGTCTCGACCGCGACCCGGCTGCGCGGGTCCTGGGCCAGCATCGCGTCCAGGATCGAGTCGCTGATCTGGTCGGCGATCTTGTCCGGGTGGCCCTCGGTCACCGACTCGGACGTGAAGAGACGGCGTGGCACTCGGTACTCCCTGGGTCGACGGGCGGGGCGTCGGGGACGCGCGTTGGGGAAACGTTACCGGGCGGACCTGGACACAGGGGCGGTCAGCCGTCGGTAGGGCGGCCCAACCGGGGGGCCACGGCGGTCCAGATGGCGGCCGCGACGGCGTCCTTGCTGCCGCGCGGGACCTCGACGGCGCTGCCGTCGGCGCCGAGGACGACGGCCGCGTTGTCCGGCCGGCCGAACGCCTGGCCCCCCGAGACGTCGTTGACCACCAGGAGGTCGCAGCCCTTGCGGGCCAGCTTGGCCCGCCCGTGCGCGAGGACGTCGCCCTCGTCGTCCCCGGTCTCGGCGGCGAAGCCGACGACCAGCTGACCGGCCGCCCGTTTCGTCACGAGCTCGACGAGGACGTCGGGGTTGCGCGCCAGCGGCACCGACGACGGCTCGGCGGCGCTGTCCTTCTTGAGCTTGGTGGTGGCCACGTTCTCGGGCCGGAAGTCGGCCACGGCCGCGGTCATGACGACGACGTCGGCGGCCCCCTGCCCGGAGTCGACGGCCTCGGCCAGCATGGCCGCGCGCAGCTCCTCCGCCGTCCCGACGTCGACGACGCGCACCCCGAACGGCGCGGGCAGCTCGACGTTGGCCGCCACCAGGACGACGTCGGCGCCGCGGGCGGCGGCGACCCTGGCGAGCGCCCAGCCCTGCTTGCCCGAGGAGCGGTTGCCCAGGAAGCGCACCGGGTCGAGGGGCTCGCGGGTGCCGCCGGCGCTGATCACGACCCGCCGGCCGACGAGGTCCTGCTGGAGCGCGGCGGCCCCCTGCTCCAGGACGACCAGCGCGAGCGCGGCGATGTCGGCGGGCTCGGGCAGCCGGCCGGGACCGGAGTCGGGCCCGGTCAGCCGGCCGACGGCGGGCGGCAGCACGATCGCCCCGCGGCGGCGCAGCGTGGCGACGTTGTCCTGGGTGGCGGGGTGCCGCCACATCTCGGTGTGCATCGCCGGCACGAACACCACCGGGCAGGAGGCGGTGAGCAGCGTGGCGGTGAGCAGGTCGTCGGCGCGGCCGGCGGCGGCGCGGGCGAGCAGGTCGGCGGTGGCCGGGGCGACCACGACGAGCTCGGCGGTCTGCCCGATGCGCACGTGCGCGACCTCGGGCACGTCGGACCAGACGTCGGTGGTCACCGGGTTGCCGGAGAGGGCCTCGAAGGTGGCCGCGCCGACGAAGTGCAGCGCACCCGGCGTCGGGACGACCCGGACGTCGTGGCCGGCCTCGGTGAACAGCCGCAGGAGGAGGGCGGCCTTGTAGGCGGCCACTCCCCCGCTGACACCCAGCACGATCCGGCTCATGTGCTCATTCTCCCTAGACGACGACGCCCCCGGCACGAGGTGCCGGGGGCGTGGTCACTACTTGGGGGTGCGGATCAGTTCTCACCCGCGGTGTGGGTGAGCAGGCCCTCGTTGATCTCGCGCAGCGCGATCGACAGGGGCTTCTCCTGGGGGGCGGTGTCGACCAGCGGGCCGACGTACTCCAGCAGGCCCTCGGAGAGCTGGCTGTAGTAGGCGTTGATCTGCCGCGCGCGCTTGGCGGCGAAGATCACCAGGCCGTACTTGCTGCTGGTGCGCTCGAGCAGCTCGTCGATCGGCGGGTTGGTGATGCCCTCGGGGTGGGGTGCGACTCCGGACACGTGCGGGCAGGCTCCTCAGTCGGTGGTGGGAGCGCCGGTGCCCTGGCTCAGGCACGGGGACGACGGCGCAGTCAGCAAGCTTACCAACTCGTCGGCTGCCCGGGCCACGTCGTCGTTGACGACCACCCGATCGAACTCCCCGGCGGCGTCCAGCTCGGCCTGCGCGATGGCCAGCCGGCGCTCCTGGACCTCGGCGGGCTCGGAGCCGCGGCCGGCGAGCCGGCTGACCAGCACCGCCCAGGACGGCGGGGCGAGGAACACCAGCTGGGCCTCGGGCTGGCGCTCCCGCACCTGCCGCGCGCCCTGCAGCTCGATCTCCAGCAGCGCCGGCGCCCCGGCCGCGAGGCGTTCGCGGACCGGGGCCACCGGCGTCCCGTAGCGGTTGCCTGCGTACTCGGCCCACTCCAGCAGGCCGTCCTCGGCGATCAGCCGGTCGAACTCGGCGTCGTCCACGAAGTGGTAGTGCACCCCGTCGACCTCGCCCTGGCGGCGCGCCCGGGTGGTCACCGACACCGACACCCAGACCTCGGGGTGCCGGCGGCGGACCTCCGCCACCACGGTGCCCTTGCCGACCCCCGAGGGGCCGGAGAGCACGGTCAGCCGTGCCGGAGCGTCTACCACTCGTCGATTCTCACCCAGCGCCGTGCGCCACCCCCCGCCGCCCCCGTCGGCGAGGGGTGTCGATCAGGAGGTGGCCTTCTCCCCGGCGAACTCCTGCTCCAGCGCCTTGCGCTGGTTGGCGCCGAGGCCGCGGACGCGCCGCGTCGGGGAGATCTCCAGGCGCTCCATGATCTTCGCCGCCCGCGCCTTGCCGACGCCGGGCAGCGACTCGAGCACCGCGGAGACGCGCATCTTGCCGATCACCTCGTCGGTCTCGCCCTGCTTGAGGACGTCACCGACGGTCGCGCCCTTGCTCTTGAGCCGTTCTCGGAGCTCGGCCCGTGCCTTGCGGGCCGCGGCGGCCTTCTCGAGAGCAGCGGCACGTTGCTCGGGGGTGAGGGAAGGAAGAGGCATGGTTGCGACCCAATCGCGTCGTCGCCGGAGGTCTGGACCCGGCGGGTCGGGTGGTGCTTCGGTCGGTTCCGGGCGCGCGGTACGTGCCCGGCGGACAACCTAGTTCCCGGCATATGCGCTGGTCACGCGCCTCCTCCGCGAGATCGTCGAGATCTGGACCTGGCCCGTTCACCCACTGTCCGCGCCAGCGGTGACACACCGTCATCCCCGCTGGTCAGCGCGTTACGGCTCGTCGCGATCCGTAATCGTGCCGAGGACGCGCCCGGGAGACACGCCATGCGCGACACGCCGGGCGGTGACGCCGCCGTGACGGCCAGCACGCCGGTGAGCAGGGACTTTCGTCCCGCAGGGCTGCCGGCCGAGTCGGCCGAGCACGCAGTCCGTGCCCGGCCCACCGGCGTGTGCGCGCGTGTCGCGTGCACGGATCGCCTTCTCGCCGAGCGGCGGAGGGTCAGCCCTCGGTATGGGCGAGGCGGCGTCCGGCGCGGCGGCCCAGCAGCCAGCCGCCCGTTCCCGCCAGGAGCAGCAGGCCGAGCACCGCCAGGCCGGCCCCGAGCAGGTGCTGCCCCGTCCAGAGCACGGTGCCGCCCTCGAAGGAGAGCGTCAGCGAGCTCTGGTAGGCCCGCAGCGGCACGTCGGCCGTGTACGCCGTCCATCCGGTGGGTCGCAGGTTCGCCAGCCAGAACACCGCCACACCCGCGACCAGGAGGGCGACCCCGGCGCCGGCCAGGAGCCAGGGCAGCGCGCGTCTCATCCGGCGAGCTCGGCAGCCCAGCGGTCGGCCGCGGCGCGCAGGGCCGCAGGATCGGGACCGGCGGCGAGCACGTCCCGCGACACCGAGGGCAGCACCCTGACGCCGGCGCCGAACAGCCGCCGGACGTCGGCCACCGAGCCGCCCTGGGCACCGAGCCCCGGCGCGAGGACCGGCCCGCCGAGACGGTCGAGGTCGACGTCCATCTCCGCGAGGGTGGCCCCGACGACGACGCCGAAGGAGCCGGACCCGTCGGCGGCGTTCCACCCGCCCACGGTGTCGACGACGGCCTGCGCCACGGTGCGCTCCCCCACGACCGCGTGCTGCAGCGTGCCCGCGTCCGGGTTGGAGGTGCGCGCGAGCACGAACAGCCCGCCGCCGAACTCCCGGGCGGTGTCGACGGCCGGCTGCAGCGAGTCGGGCCCGAGGAACGGGCTGACCGTCATCGCGTCGATGGCGAGCGGGTGGTCGGGGCGCAGGTAGTCGGCGTAGGCGTCCATGGTCGAGCCGATGTCGCCGCGCTTGGCGTCGAGCAGCACCAGGGCCCCGGCGGCCCGGGCCCGCGGGACGGCGTCCTCCAGGACGGCGAGCCCGCGCGAGCCGTGCCGCTCGTAGAAGGCCAGCTGGGGCTTGAGGACGGCGACGGAGCCCGCGAGCGCGTCGACGACGGCGTCGGTGAACCGCGCCAGGCCCTCGGGGCTGTCCGGCAGCCCCCACTTCGCCAGCAGCGGCACGTGCGGGTCGATGCCGACGCACAGCGGCCCCCGGGCGCCGACGGCGTCGCTCAGCCGCTCCCCGAACGTCCTCATCGGTGGGCGTACCCGACGGCCTCGGCCAGCGAGGCGAACCCGCGGTCGGCCAGCGCCTGCTCGAGCTCGGTGTGCACCCGGGCCACGGCGGTGGGGTCGTTGAAGACCGCCGTCCCGACGCTGACCGCGCTCGCGCCGGCGAGCACGAACTGCAGGGCGTCGAGCCCGCTGCGGATGCCGCCCATGCCGAGGATCGGCACGTCGGGGAGCGCCGCGTGCACCTGCCAGACGCAGCGCAGGGCGACCGGGCGGATGGCCGGGCCGGACAGCCCCCCGGTGACCCCGCCGAGCACCGGCTTCATGGTGTCGGGGTCGATGACCAGGCCGAGCAGCGTGTTGATCATCGACAGCCCGTCGGCGCCGGCGTCGGCGACCGACCGCGCGACCGAGACGATGTCGGTGACGTCGGGGCTGAGCTTGGCGTAGACCGGCTGCGCCGGGTCGGCGGCCTCGCGGACGGCGGCGACGACGTCGTGCGCGGCCACCGGGTCGCAGGCGAAGACCTCGCCGCGGCTCTCCACGTTCGGGCAGCTGATGTTGACCTCGAGGCCGAGGACGCCGGGGACGCCGGCCAGCCGGCGGGCGAGCTCGGCGAAGTCCTCGACGCGGGTGCCGGCGATGGAGACGAACGCGCGCACCCCGCGCTCGGCCAGCCACGGCAGCTCCTCGGCCAGCAGCCCGTCGATGCCCGGGCCCTGCAGGCCGATCGAGTTGAGCATGCCGCTGGGCGTCTCGGCCATCCGCGGCGTCGGGCGGCCCGACCGCGGGCGCAGCTGGACCGACTTGGTGACCACCGCGCCGATCGCGGTGAGGTCGACGAACGGCTCGAGCTCGCGGCCGAACGACGAGCAGCCGGAGGCGGTGAGCACCGGGCTCGGGATCTCGGCCTTGCCCAGCGTGGTCGACATGTCGACAGGTCGAGGAGTCGTCATGCCGGCAGCACCCCCATCGCATCCGCGCCCAGGAGGTCGGCGGGCAGGCGGCCGACGTCGGCGAAGCGGACGCGGTCGCCGCCGAACACCGGGCCCTCGGCGCAGGAGCGGGCGAAGCGGCTGCGTCCGTCGGCGCCGATCACCGGCAGCACGCAGGTCATGCAGACGCCGATCCCGCAGGCCATGGCCTCCTCCACCGCCACGTAGGAGGGGATCCCGCGGTCGGTCGCGGCGGACGCGACCGCGCGCAGCATCGGCATCGGCCCGCACGCGTAGACCACCCCGGCGTCGCCGATCAGCTCGTCGACGGCGAGGGTCACCAGCCCCTCGCGACCGGCGCTGCCGTCGTCCGTGGTGACCTCGACCCGCGCCCCGGCCGCGGCGAGCTCGTCGAGCGAGCACAGCCGGTCGGCCGAGGCGGCGCCGGCGACCGCGGCGACCGGTGAGCCCTGCGCCGCGAGCGCAGAAGCCAGCGGGACCAGCGCCGCGGCCCCGTAGCCGCCACCGACCAGCAGCGCCGAGGTGCCCGGCGACGGCAGCGGGAAGGGGCGGCCCAGCGGCCCGACGACGTCCACCCGGTCGCCGGGCTGCAGCCCGGTCAGCCAGGTCGAGCCGACCCCGTGCGGTGCGACGACGACGGTGACGGTGTCCTCGCCGGTGCCGGCGATGGCGATCGAGCGGCGCAGCAGCGCGGCCGACAGCGGGCCACCCACGGCGAACGCGACGAACTGCCCGGGCTCGGCGGCGGCCGCGATCTCCGGGGCGGCGAGGGTCAGCTCCACGTAGGCCGCCACCGGCCGGCGGCCGACCACCTCGACCTCGCGCTGCACCGGCCGGTTCGTCGCCGGCGCGGCCGGCTGCGTCAGCGGCCCGGTCACGACGAGGCCCGCAGCGCCTCGTGCACCTCTTGCAGGCTGCGCACGCTCAGGCCCCCGGCCCGCAGCGCCTCGACGCCCTGCACCGCGGCGGCCATGCCCTGCACCGTGGTGATGCACGGGATGCCGGCGGCCACCGCGGCGGTGCGGATCTCGTAGCCATCCAAGCGGGGCCCGCTGTTGCCGGGGGCGCCGAACGGGGTGTTGACCACGATGTCGACGTCGCCGGCGAGGATCCGCTCGACGCAGTTGCCCGGGCCGTCGCTGTACTTGCCGACCACCTCGCAGGCGACCCCGTTGCGGCGCAGCACCTGCGCCGTGCCCGAGGTCGCCAGAACCGTGAAGCCGAGGTCGGCCAGCCGCTTGACCGGGAAGATCGCCGAGCGCTTGTCGCGGTTGGCCAGCGAGACGAACACGGTGCCCTCGGTCGGCAGGTCGCCGTAGACGGCGGCCTGCGACTTGGCGAACGCCGTCCCGAAGCCCGAGTCGAGCCCCATGACCTCGCCGGTGGACTTCATCTCCGGGCCGAGCACCGTGTCGACGTTCTGCCCCTCGACGGTGCGGAAGCGGTGGAACGGCAGCACCGCTTCCTTGACCGCGATCGGCATGTCCTCGGGCAGGTCGGTGCCGTCGCCGGTCGCCGGGAGCACGCCGGCGGCGCGCAGCTGGGCGATCGTCTCCCCCACCGCGATCCGGGCCGCCGCCTTGGCCAGCTGCACCGCCGTCGCCTTGGACACGAACGGCACCGTCCGCGACGCCCGCGGGTTGGCCTCGATCACGTACAGGATGTCGTCCTTGACCGCGTACTGGACGTTCATCAGCCCGCGGACGCCGATCCGGGCGGCGAGCTTCTCGGTGGCCGCCCGGATCCGGATCAGGTCGGCCGAGCCCAGGGTGATCGGCGGCAGCGCGCACGCCGAGTCGCCGGAGTGGATGCCGGCCTCCTCGATGTGCTCCATGACGCCGCCGAGGTAGAGCTCGGTGCCGTCGTAGAGGGCGTCGACGTCGATCTCGACGGCGTCCTCCAGGAACCGGTCGACCAGCACCGGGTGCTCGGGGCTGACGTCGGTGGCCTTGGCGATGTAGGCCTCGAGCGTGGCGTCGTCGTAGACGATCTCCATGCCCCGGCCACCGAGCACGTACGAGGGCCGCACCAGCACCGGGTAGCCGATCTCGGCGGCGATCTCGCGCGCCTCGGGGAACGCGGTCGCCGTGCCGTGCTTGGGCGCCAGCAGGCCGGTGTCGTGCAGCACCCGCGAGAACGCGCCGCGGTCCTCGGCGTGGTCGATCGCCTCCGGCGCGGTGCCGAGCACCGGCACGCCGGCGTCCTTGAGGCGCTGCGCCAGCCCCAGCGGGGTCTGCCCGCCCAGGGTGCAGATCACCCCGGCCACCTCGCCGGCGGCGCGCTCGGCCTCCACCACCTCGAGGACGTCCTCGAAGGTCAGCGGCTCGAAGTAGAGCCGGTCGGCGGTGTCGTAGTCGGTGGAGACGGTCTCGGGGTTGCAGTTGACCATCACCGCCTCGTAGCCGGCGTCCTGCAGCGCCATGACGGCGTGCACGCAGGAGTAGTCGAACTCGATGCCCTGCCCGATCCGGTTGGGGCCGCTGCCGAGGATGAGGACGGCGGGCTTGTCCCGCGGCTCGACCTCGTTCTCCTCGTCGTAGGAGGAGTAGTGGTAGGGCGTGCGGGCCGCGAACTCGGCCGCGCAGGTGTCGACCGTCTTGTAGACCGGCCGGACGCCGAGCCGCCAGCGCAGCCGCCGGACGCCGTCCTCCCCCGCCAGCTCGGGGCGCAGCGCCGCGATCTGCCGGTCGGACAGGCCGTGCCGCTTGGCCCTCCGCAGCAGCGCGGCGGTCAGCGCCGGCGCGTCGCGGATCTCCTCGCCGATCTCGTTCACGAGCGCGATCTGGTCGACGAACCACGCGTCGTAGCCGGAGGCGGCAGACACCTGCTCGACGGTCGCCCCGGCGGCCAGGGCGCGCTGGGCCAGGTAGAGCCGGCCGTCGACCGGCGTCCGCAGGGCCTCGAGCAGCTCCTCGGCGGTCGAGCCGTCGTCCCCACCGGTCCAGAAGCCGGCCACCGACGTCTCGGTCGACCGCATCGCCTTGCCCAGCGCCTCGGGGAAGTTGCGGCCCAGCGCCATGACCTCGCCGACGCTCTTCATCGTCGTGGTCAGCCGCGGGTCGGCGCCGGGGAACTTCTCGAACGCGAACCGCGGGATCTTCACCACGACGTAGTCCAGCGCCGGCTCGAAGGAGGCCGGGGTGACGCCGGTGATGTCGTTGGGGATCTCGTCGAGGGTGTAGCCGATCGCCAGCTTCGCGGCGATCTTCGCGATCGGGAAGCCGGTCGCCTTCGACGCCAGCGCCGACGACCGGGACACCCGCGGGTTCATCTCGATGACGACGAGCCGGCCGGTCTCGGGGTGGACGGCGAACTGGATGTTGCAGCCGCCGGTGTCCACCCCGACCGCGCGCAGGACGTCGATGCCGACGTCGCGCATCCGCTGGTACTCGCGGTCGGTGAGCGTCATCGCCGGGGCGACGGTCACCGAGTCGCCGGTGTGCACGCCCATGGCGTCGACGTTCTCGATCGAGCAGATGACGACCACGTTGTCGCTGCGGTCGCGCATGAGCTCGAGCTCGTACTCCTTCCAGCCGAGCACCGACTCCTCGATGAGCACCGTGTGCACCGGGGAGTCGGCCAGGCCGTGGCCGGCCATGCGGCGCAGCATCGGCTCGTCGGTGGCGATGCCCGAGCCGAGGCCGCCCATGGTGAACGAGGGCCGGATGACGACGGGGTAGCCGACCTCGGCCGCGGTGGCCAGCGCCTCCTCGACGGAGGCGCAGACCGTGGAGCGCGGGGCGTCGGCGCCGACCGAGCGGACGATGTCCTTGAACAGCTGGCGGTCCTCGCCGCGGTTGATCGCGTCGACGTCGGCGCCGATCAGCCGGACGCCGTACTTCTCCAGGACGCCGTTCTCGTAGAGGCCGATGGCGATGTTGAGCGCGGTCTGCCCGCCGAGGGTCGCCAGCAGCGCGTCGGGGCGCTCCTTGGCGATCACCCGCTCGACGAACTCCGGGGTGAGCGGCTCGACGTAGGTGGCGTCGGCGACCTCGGGGTCGGTCATGATCGTCGCCGGGTTGCTGTTGACCAGGCTGACCCGCAGCCCCTCGGCCTTGAGCACGCGGCAGGCCTGGGTGCCGGAGTAGTCGAACTCGCTGGCCTGGCCGATGACGATCGGCCCGGAGCCGATCACCAGCACGTGGTGGATGTCGTCCCGCTTAGGCACTGCGCTGCTCCTCCATCAGGTCGACGAAACGTTGGAACAGCGGGGCGGCGTCGTGCGGGCCGGCCGCCGACTCCGGGTGGAACTGGACGCTGAACGCGGGCACCTCGAGGCAGCGCAGCCCCTCGACGACGTCGTCGTTGAGGCCGACGTGGCTGACCTCGACCTGCCCGTAGGGGGTGTCGGTGGGCCGGTCGAGCGCGGCGTCGACGGCGAAGCCGTGGTTGTGGCTGGTCACCCGCACGCTGTTGGTCACCCGGTCGAGCACCGGCTGGTTGAGACCGCGGTGGCCGAAGCGCAGCTTGTAGGTGCCCAGGCCCAGCGCGCGGCCGAGGATCTGGTTGCCGAAGCAGATGCCGAACAGCGGCCGGCGGGCGTCGAGCACGCCCTTGACCGTCTCGACCGCGTAGTCCGCGGCCGCCGGGTCGCCGGGGCCGTTGGAGAGGAACACCCCGTCCGGCCCGGCGGCGAGCAGCTCCTCGGCGGTCGCCGTGGCCGGCAGCACGTGGGTCTCGACGCCGAGCTCGGCCAGGTGCCGCGGGGTGGCGGTCTTGATGCCCAGGTCGAGCGCCGCGATCTGGTAGCGCCTCTCCCCCACCGCGGGGACGACGTAGCGCTCGTCGGTGCTCACCGTCGGGGCGAGGTCGGCGCCGACCATGCTCTCGGCGGCCTGCACCTTCTCGAGCAGCTGCTCGGCGTCGAGCTCGCTGGAGATGCCGGCGCGCATCGCGCCCCGCTCGCGCAGGTGCCGGGTCAGCGCGCGCGTGTCGATGCCGCTGATCCCGACGACGCCCTGCTCGCGCAGCTCGTCGTCCAGCGTGCCGGTGGCCCGCCAGTTGGCCGGGCGCCGGGCGGGGTCGCGGACGACGTAGCCCGCGACCCAGATCCGGCTGCTCTCGTCGTCCTCGTCGTTGACCCCGGTGTTGCCGATGTGCGGGGCGGTCATGACGACGATCTGCCCGGCGTAGCTCGGGTCGGTCAGCGTCTCCTGGTAGCCGGTCATCCCGGTGGCGAACACCGCCTCGCCGACCGTCGTCCCGACCGCGCCGTAGGCCTCGCCCCGGAACGTCCTGCCGTCCTCCAGCACCAGGAGGGCCTCGCTCACTTCACTGCCTTTCCGTCGGTCACCGTCTGGGCTCCCCTGAGGAACGTGTGCACCACGCGGCCGGGCAGCTCCCGGCCGGCGTAGGGGCTGTTGCGGCTGCGGCTGGCCAGCGCGGCCGGGTCGACGACCGAGCGCGCGGCGGGATCCAGCAGCACCAGGTTGGCCGGCTCACCGGGACTCAGCGGCCGGCCGTGGCCGGGGAGCCGGCCGATCGCCGCGGGCCGCACCGACATGCGGTCGGCGACGCCGCGCCAGTCGAGCAGCCCGGGCTCGACCATGGTCTGGACGACGACCGACAGCGCCTGCTCCAGCCCGAGCATCCCGGGCCGGGCCATCGCCCACTCGCACTCCTTGTCCTCGACGGCGTGCGGGGCGTGGTCGGTGGCGACCGCGTCGATCACCCCCTCGGCGAGCGCGGCGCGCAGCGCGTGCACGTCCTCGTCGGTGCGCAACGGCGGGTTGACCTTGAACACCGGGTCGTAGCCCTCGACGCACTCGTCGGTGAGCAGCAGGTGGTGCGGGGTGACCTCGGCGGTGACCTGCACGCCGCGGGACCTGGCCCAGCGCAGGATCTCCACCGACCCGGCGGTGGAGACGTGGCAGACGTGCAGCCGGGCGCCGACGTGCCCGGCGAGCAGCACGTCGCGGGCGATGATCGACTCCTCCGCCGCGGCGGGCCAGCCGCCCAGGCCGAGGCGCGCCGAGCGGTCGCCCTCGTTCATCTGCGCGCCCACGGTCAGGCGGGGCTCCTCGGCGTGCTGGGCGACGACGCCGTCCAGCGCCTTGACGTACTCCAGCGCCCGGCGCATGAGCGCGGGGTCGGCGACGCACCTGCCGTCGTCGGAGAACACCCGCACCCGGGCCGCGGAGTCGGCCATCGCGCCCAGCTCGGCCAGCCGCTCGCCGGCCAGGCCCACGGTGACCGCCCCGACCGGGATCACGTCCACCAGCCCGGCCTCCTGGCCCAGGCGCCAGACCTGCTCGACGACGCCGGCGGTGTCGGCGACCGGATCGGTGTTGGCCATGGCGTGCACCGCGGTGAAGCCACCGAGCGCGGCGGCGCGGCTGCCGGTCTCGACGGTCTCGGTGTCCTCGCGGCCGGGCTCGCGCAGGTGGGTGTGCAGGTCGACCAGGCCGGGCAGCGCGATCAGCCCGTCGGCGTCGATCACCTCGGCGGTCGGCACCGAGAGGTGCTCGCCGACGGAGGTGATCACGCCGTCCTTGAGCACGACGTCGACGGGGTCCTCGCCGTAGAGGCGAGCCCCCTTGATCAGAGTGGTCACTGAGGAGCTCCCCCGAGCAGCAGGTACAGGACGGCCATGCGGACGCTCACGCCGTTGCCGACCTGCTCGACGATCGTCGAGCGGACCGAGTCGGCGACCTCGGCGGCGATCTCCATGCCCCGGTTCATCGGGCCGGGGTGCATGACGATCGCCTCGTCGGCCAGCGCCGCCATGCGGACGGCGTCGAGGCCGTAGCGGCGGCTGTACTCGCGGGCGCTCGGGAAGAACGAGGCGTTCATCCGCTCGGCCTGCACCCGCAGCATCATCACCACGTCGGCCTTGGGCAGCGCGGCGTCGAGGTCGTAGCCGACCGTCACCGGCCAGCTCTCCACACCGACCGGCAGCAGCGTCGGCGGCGCGACCAGGGTGACCTCGGCGCCGAGGGTGTGCAGCAGGCGCACGTTGGAGCGGGCGACCCGGCTGTGCAGGACGTCGCCGACGATCGTCACCCGCACGCCCTCGAGCCGGCCCAGCCGCTGCCGGATCGTGTAGGCGTCCAGCAGGGCCTGCGTCGGGTGCTCGTGCGTGCCGTCGCCGGCGTTGACCACGCTGCCGCGCACCCAGTGCGCCAGCCGGTGCGGGGCCCCGGACGCCGAGTGGCGGACGACGATCGCATCGCTTCCCATCGCCTCGAGCGTCAGCGCGGTGTCCTTGAGGCTCTCGCCCTTGCTGACGCTGGAGCCCTTGGCCGAGAAGTTGATGACGTCGGCGGAGAGGCGCTTGGCCGCCAGCTCGAAGGAGATCCGCGTGCGCGTGGAGTCCTCGAAGAACAGGTTCACCACCGTGCGGCCGCGCAGCGTCGGCAGCTTCTTGACCTCGCGCCCGGCCAGCGCGGACTCGATCTCCTTGGCGGTGTCGAGGACCAGGGTTGCGTCGTCCCGGTCGAGGTCGGCCGCCTCCAGCAGGTGTCGCTTCACGTGGCTTCCCCCTCGGTCACCAGCACCTCGTCGGCCCCGTCGATCTCGGCCAGCCGGACCTTGACGGACTGGCTGCGCGACGTCGGCACGTTCTTGCCGACGTAGTCGGCGCGGATCGGCAGCTCGCGGTGGCCCCGGTCGACCAGGACGGCGAGCTGCACCGCGCGCGGGCGGCCGAGGTCGCGCAGCGCGTCGAGCGCGGCCCGCACCGAGCGGCCGGAGAACAGGACGTCGTCGACCAGGACGACGAGCCGCCCGTCGATGCCGGCGGCCGGCAGCACGGTGGGCTCCAGCGCCCGGACGCCGCGCATCCGCAGGTCGTCGCGGTAGAGCGTGATGTCGACGGTGCCCACGTCGACCGGTGTGCCGGAGAAGGCCTCGACGCGGGCGGCGAGGCGGCGGGCCAGCGGGGCGCCGCGCGTGGGGATGCCGACCAGCACGAGATGGGAGAGGTCCGCTGTGTTGTCTCCCTCCCCACCACCCCGAGCGCACTTCTCGATGAGCTGGTGGGCCATCCGGTCGACCACGCGGGCGACATCGGTGGCGGAAAGCAGCGCTCCCGGCGCTGCGGGGCTGCGCGCTTCAGAATTGCTTGGCGCAGCAGAGGACGAGCCGGCCATCAGGCCTCCTTCCCCGCCTCACGGGACGGGTCGTTAAAGGAGTGGGGTGGACCGCGTGCCACCGTACTGCACCGCGCCGACAGGTCCGGACCGGGGGCGGGGCCGCCGCACGGGAGAAAAGTCCGTACTCGTGCCGCGAGGGTGCCTCTCCCCTGCTCGCGGCTGGACTGCCAGGGTGTGTCCTGCTGTTGCGTCTCTGGCCGGACCAGTACGCTCAGTGACCGATGACCGCCCTTCCCGACGACGGACAGTGAGCAGGACAGCATGAGCACCGATTACTCACGGGCACTGGGGGCCCGGCTCCGCGCGATCCGCAACCAGCAGGGCCTGTCCCTGCAGGGCGTGGAGGACAAGTCGCACGGGCGCTGGAAGGCCGTGGTCGTCGGCTCCTACGAGCGTGGCGACCGGGCGGTGACCGTCCAGCGGCTCTCCGAGCTCGCCGTCTTCTACGGCGTGCCGGTATCGGAGCTGCTTCCCGACCCGCGGCCGAGCTCCGCGGTCACCTCGACGACCAAGATCGTGCTGAACCTCGAGTCGCTGGGCTCGCTCCCGGCCGACGAGGCGGGTCCGCTGGCCCGGTACGCGTCGACCATCCAGGCGCAGCGGCACGACTACAACGGCAAGGTCCTCTCGATCCGCGCCGAGGACCTCAAGTCGCTGGCGATCATCTACGACATGAGCCCCGACGAGCTGACCTCGCGGCTCATCGAGTGGGGTGTCCTGTCCCCCGGCATGGAGGGCATCGCCTCGGCCGGCGACGACGAGGACGACGAGGTCGACCCGCACTGGGAGCGCCGCCGCACCCCGCGCTGACGCAGGACGGGGCCCCGGCCGCCGACGCGGTCGGGGCCCTCGCCGTCCGCGGCCGGTTCAGGCCAGGGCGGCGGCCACCACCCGCGCGACCACCGGGCGCGGGTCGGCGTCGTCGAGGCCGGAGATGCGGCGCAGCAGCAGTCCTTGGAGGCAGGCCACGACCACGGCGGTCGCGGCGCGCGGATCGCGCGCGCCCAGTTGCGCCAGCACCAGCAGGACCGGCGCCTCCATCGTCGCCCGCCCCCGCGCCAGGGGTTCCCGCAGGTCCGGCTCGTGCCCGGCCTCGACGAACAGCGCCAGGCGAGCCGCGGTCTGCACCCGTTCGGGGCCGGTCGCCCGTTCCAGCAGGGTGCACAGGTCCTCGACGAGCTCCTCCGCCGTCGCCGGCCGGAGCACCTCCCCCACGTCGGTCAGCTGGACGTCCAGCAGGCGGTCCAGGACGCCCGACAGCAGCGCACGCCGGGTCCGGAAGGCGTTGGAGGCCGAGCCTCTCGGCAGGCCGGCGTGCGCGTCGATGCGGCCGTGCGTCATCGCGCGCAGGCCCTGCGTACCGATCAGCTCGATGGCCGCGTCGACGGCCCGGCTCCGGGTGGTCGTCACCCGAACACTATAAACGTAGTGACAGCGCACTACGCCAGTAGTAGCTTGCCGACGTGAGCGACGACCCGTACACGCGACTGCTCCGGCGGCTCGAGCACAGCCCGCGCTGGGACCGCACCATCGACGCGCTGACCCCCGTGGCGGACCGGCTGGTGGCCAAGGACCTCCCACGCCGGATCCTGCACGGCGACGCGACCGGCGTCCCGCTCCACGAGATCCTCACCGACGCGCCGTTCGGCGCGTGGTGGATGGCCCAGTACCTCGACCTGTTCCGCGACGAGGGATCCCGTCGTGCCGCCACCCGGCTGATGGCGCTCGGCGTCGCCGCCGCGGTCCCGACGGCGATCGCCGGCTGGGCCGAGTGGGCCGCTGCCGGCCGCCGCACCCAGCGCGCGGGCATGACGCACGCATCGCTCAACGGCCTGGCCACCCTGCTGTACGCCGCCTCCTGGGCGGCCCGCGCGCGGGATCGCCACCGGCTCGGTATCGCGCTCAGCAGCGTGGCCGACGTGCCGCTCCTCGCCGCGGCCTTCCTCGGTGGCCACATGGGCAGCGGCCGCGACCTCGGCTGACCGCCGCGGCCGATCCCCTGGACAGCTCACCAGAGCTCGGTCAGCATTCGCCGCCGTGCTCCGCCCCGCCCCGCCGCGCCGCCGTCCGTTCCTGCTCCTCGGCGGGCTGGCGCTGGCCTGCTGGCTGGCGCTGCTCGCCCTCGCGCTGAGCACCTACCGGACGCCCGGCGCGGCCGAGCTGGCCGCTGCCCACCACCGGGTCGCGGAGTACGTGGCCGGCATCGACGCCCAGCGGGCGGCCTGCTTCGCCGACCCGGACCGCCCACCGGATCTCGCCCCCGGCGAGGGCTGCGGCCTGCCGGTGCGCGCGGAGGACGTCGCGCTCGACCCGTACATCGTCGCCGAGCCCTACGAGTTCGGGCGGGACGCCCCGGACGCCGTCTTCTGGGCCGCGGTGGTCACCGGCGCGCTCGGCCTGCTCGCCGGCCTGCGCCGGTCGACCACCCGGTTCGCCGCCGTGGTCGCGGGGGCTGCGGGCTTCGCCGTCGTCGGCCAGGTGGTCGCGGTGGGCTCCGCGGCGTTCCTGCACGCGGTCGCCGGGCCGGCCGACGAGTGGCCGGAGCCGTGGGATCTCCCGGTGTGGGATCGCCTGCTCCCCGCGGCCGGACGCGCGGTCGTGCTCACCGTGCTGCTGGCGCTGCTCGGCGTCGGCGTGGGCCGGCTGGCCCGCGGCCGGCTGCTCGTCGCCGGCGGTGCGCTGGCCGGCTGGCTCGGCGTCGAGACGGCGCTGTGGCTGCTGGCACCGGTCGCCACGCCCTGGACGCCGGGGGGCGGCGTGCTGTCCCTGCTCGAGGAGTTCGGCCTGTTCATCCCGGACCACTCGCGTCCCGAGGGCCCGGCCGACACCGTCCACGGCTTCGAGTCCGGCCACCTGCAGGCGACGCTCGTGCTCGCCGGCTGGACGGCAGGTTTGCTGCTGACCGCCGTGGTGGCCGCGAGGAGTGGGGCCCGGAGGGTCCCCGACGAGCGCGCCGACAGCGGCTCCGCCTAGTCGGGGACGGCTCCTGGCCGCGGTGTCGTCGGGTAGGACGACGGTGTCGGCGCTTCGGCGATCGCGGCCAGGACGCCGTTGACGAACGCCGGCGAGTCGTCGGTGGAGAGGTTCTTGGCCAGCTGCACGGCCTCGTCGATCGCCACCGGGTCGGGGACGTCGTCGGCCCAGCGCAGCTCGAACACCGCCATGCGCAGGATCGCGCGGTCGACGTCCGGCAGCCGCTCGAGCGACCAGTTCGCGGCGTGCTCGTCGATCAGCCGGTCGATCTCGCCGGCGTGCGCCGCCACGCCCTCGACCAGCCGCACGGTGTACTCGTTCACCGGCGGCTGCCCGACCTCGACCTCCGCGGCGAGCATCTCCAGGCGGTCGTCCCCGCGGAGATCGGCGGCGTAGAGGACGTCGACGGCCCGCTTGCGTGCCTTGGACCGTGCGGCCATGGCAGAGAGGTCAGTTGGCGCGGCCGAGGTACCGGCCGTCGCGGGTGTCGACCTTGAGCTTGTCGCCGGTGTTGACGAACAGCGGCACCTGGATCTGCGCGCCGGTCTCCAGGGTGGCGGGCTTGGTGCCACCGGTGGAGCGGTCGCCCTGCAGGCCCGGGTCGGTGTGCTCGACGACGAGCTCCATCGTCACCGGGAGCTCGACGTACAGCGGCGTCCCCTCGTGGACGGCGACCGTTGCCTCGGTGTTCTCCAGCAGGTAGTTCGCGCCGTCGCCGACCGTCTCGCCCGGGACGTGGATCTGCTCGTAGGTGTCGCCGTCCATGAAGACGTAGTCGGCGCCGTCCTTGTACAGGTAGGTCATGCCGCGCTTGTCGACGGTGGCCGTGTCGACCTTGGTGCCGGCGTTGAAGGTGCGGTCGACGACCTTGCCCGAGAGCACGTTCTTCAGCGTGGTGCGCACGAACGCACCGCCCTTGCCGGGCTTGACGTGCTGGAACTCGGTGACGGCCCAGAGCTGGCCGTCGAGGTTGAGGACCATGCCGTTCTTGAGGTCGTTGGTGGTAGCCATCTAGAGGACCAGCAGTTCCTTGCTCGTGAGGGTCAACAACTCGGGCGCGTCCGCCGTGACGACGAGCGTGTCCTCGATCCGGACACCGCCGTGGCCGGCGAGGTAGACGCCGGGCTCCACGGTGACGGCCATGCCGGCGGCCAGGGTACCCGTGCCCAGCGGGCCGATGCTCGGTGCCTCGTGGATCTCGAGGCCGACGCCGTGCCCCAGCCCGTGCAGGAAGTGCTCGCCGTGCCCGGCCTCGGCGATCACGTCGCGGGAGGCGTTGTCGACGGCGACGACGTCGGTGCCGATCGCCAGCGCCGCCCGCCCGGCCGCCTGCGAGGCGGCCACCAGCGCGTAGATCTCCCGCTGCCAGTCGGCCGGCTCCCCCAGGACGACGGTGCGCGTCATGTCGGAGTGGTAGCCGTCGACGGTGGCGCCGAAGTCCAGCTTGAGGAAGTCACCGGCGCGCAGCTCGGTGGCGTCGGGCCGGTGGTGCGGGATCGCCGAGTTCGCGCCCGCGGCCACGATCGTCTCGAAGGACGGCGCCTCGGCGCCCAGCGCCAGCATCCGAGCGTCGAGCTCCCGGCCGACCTGCCGCTCGGTGCGGCCCGGCCGCAGCGCGCCCTCGCTCGCGAGCTCGGCCAGCGCCCGGTCGGCGATCGCGCACGCGCGGCGCAGCGCCTCGATCTCGTCGTCGTCCTTGATCAGCCGCTGCGCCTCCACCGCCCGGCGGATCGAGGTGAGCTCGGGCACGGTCCCCCCGGCGGCGGTGTCGGCGAGGACGCGCTGCAGCGCGGCCAGGCCGTCGACGGTGACGTCGTGGCTCTCGTAGCCGATCCGGCCGACCCCGCGGCGGACCGCCTCGGCGGCCAGGCTCGCCACGGTGCTGCGGTCGACCAGCAGCTCGACGTCGGGCACCTGGACGCCGGCCTGCGTGACGTAGCGGCCGTCGGTGCCGAACAGGTCAGCGCCGTCGGTACGGACGAGCAGCGCGCCGTTCGACCCGGTGAAGCCGGTCAGGTAGCGGACGTTGAGCAGGTTGGTGACCAGGACGGCGTCCAGCCCCCGCTCGGCGGCGGTGGCCCGGAGCCGGTCCCGCCGCTCGGCCGTCCTCACCGGACGCCCCGCAGCGCCATCCACTGCAGCGCGAGCACGTACCCCTCCACCCCGAGCCCGGCGATGACGCCCGTGGCGACGCCGGAGACGTAGGAGTGGTGCCGGAAGTCCTCGCGCCGGTGGATGTTGGTGAGGTGCACCTCGATCACCGGGGCGCCGACCATGGCCAGCGCGTCGCGCAGGACGACGGAGGTGTGCGACCAGCCCGCCGGGTTGATCACCACGGGGTCGTCGGCGTCGGCGGCCTCGTGCACCCAGCGCAGCAGCTCGGCCTCGTCGTCGGTCTGCCGGATCCGCACCTCCATCTGCAGCTCGTGCCCCGTCTTCTCGACGATCTCGACGAGCTGGGCGTAGGTGGTGGCGCCGTACTTGTCCGGCTCGCGGCTGCCGAGCCGGCCGAGGTTGGCGCCGTTGAGGACCTGGATCGTCACGCTGCCTCCGCAACTGCTGCCCAGGCGGCGTCGAGCCAGGCCTGGTCGGGATCGGTCAGGATCGTGGGATTGCCCATGCCGTCGAGGACGACGAAGCGGTGGGACGCGCCGCGGGCCTTCTTGTCCACCCGCATCACCGACTGCAGCCGCGCCCAGTCGCCGCGGTACCGGGTGGGCAGGCCCATCGCGGTGAGCAGGTCGCGGTGCCGGTCGGCGGCGGCGCGGTCGAGCAGCCCGGCCTGCACGCCGAGCTCGGCGGCGAACACGAGCCCGACGGCGACCGCCTCGCCGTGCCGCCAGCCGAAGTCCTCGATCCGCTCGATGGCGTGGCCGAGGGTGTGCCCGTAGTTCAGGTACTCCCGGCGCCCGGTGTCGAAGAGGTCCTCCCCCACCGCGTCGGCCTTGACCTGCACCGCACGCTCGATCAGCTCGGCCGTGTCGCGGCGACCGGTCGGGTCGGCGGCCAGCAGCTCGAGGATGCGGCCGTCGGCGAGAAAGCCGCACTTGACCACCTCGGCCAGCCCGCTGCGGAACTCCGCGTCGGACAGCCCGGTCAGGACGTCGGTGTCGGCGAGGACGGCGGCCGGCGGGTGGAACGCCCCGACCAGGTTCTTGCCGGCGCCGGTGTTGATGCCGGTCTTGCCGCCGACCGCGGCGTCGACCATGCCCAGCAGGCTGGTCGGCACCTGCACGACGCGGACGCCCCGGGTCCAGGTGGCGGCCAGGAACCCGGCGAGGTCGGTGACCGCTCCCCCGCCGACACCGACCACCGCGTCCGAGCGGGTCAGCCCGAGCCGGCCGAACTCCTCCCACACCTGCGCGGCGACCTGGGCGGTCTTCGCGGCCTCGCCGTCGGGGACGACGACCGCCTCGGCGGCGACGCCGGCGGTCTGCAGCGCCTCGACCGCGGCCCCGGCGACCGCGGCGAGCGGCGGCGCGTGCACGACCGCGGCCCGCGCCGTCCCGGCCAGCACGAGACCGAGCTCGGCGGCCGCGCCCGGGCCGATGACGACTTCGTAGGGCTTGTCGCCGGCGACGGTCACCCGCCTCACGGCGTGGTCCTCGAGGTCAGCAGGGCCGCGACGTCGGCGATGACGTCACCGGGCTCGCGGCCGCCGGTGGGCACGGTCGCGGTGGACACCTCGGCGTAGAGCGGCGCCCGGGTCTCCAGCATCTGCCGCAGCATCGCGCGCGGGTTCACGCCCAGGATCGGCCGGTCGCGGGACAGCCCGACCCGCTTGGCCGCCGAGGGCAGGTCGACGTCCAGCCAGACGACCGTGCCGCCGTCGTGGGCGTGCGCGACGAGCAGCGCGCGGGTGGCCGCGCTGGTGACCGCGCCGCCACCGAGGGCGAGCACGCCGTCGTGTTCGGCCAGCGCGCGGGACACCGCCTGCTCCTCCAGGGCGCGGAAGTGCGGCTCGCCGTACTGCACGAACAGGTCGGCGACCGTCGTCCCGGCGACGTCCTCGATGTCGGCGTCGGTGTCGCGGAACTCGACCCCGAGCAGGTCGGCCACCGCCGTGCCCACCGTGGTCTTGCCCGACGCCGGAGGACCGACGAGCACCAGGAGCGGGCCGCTCATCGGATCGCGAGCGAGTCGAGGTAGGCCTGCACATTGCGGCGGGTCTCGGGCACCGAGTCGCCGCCGAACTTCTCCAGCGCCGCGTCGGCGAGCACGAGGGCGACCATCGCCTCGGCGACGGCGGTCCCGCGAGGAACCGCGCAGGCGTCGCTGCGCTGGTTGATCGCGACGGCGGGGTCGCCGGTGGCCACGTCGACGGTCTGCAGCGCCCGCGGGACGGTGGAGATCGGCTTCATCGCGGCGCGGACCCGCAGCACCTCGCCGTTGGTCATGCCGCCCTCGATGCCGCCGGCGCGGTCGGTCAGCCGCCGCACGCCCGCCTCCGAGGGAACGATCTCGTCGTGGGCCACCGAGCCGCGACGGCGGGCGGTCTCCAGCCCGTCGCCGACCTCGACCGCCTTGACCGACTGGATGCCCATGAGCGCGCCGGCCAGCCGCGAGTCCAGCCTCCGGTCCCAGTGCACGTGGCTGCCCAGGCCCGGGGGCAGGCCGTGGACGACGACCTCGACCACCCCACCGAGGGTGTCGCCGTTCTTCCGGACGTCGTCGATCTCGGCGACCATCCGCTCGCTGGTGGCCGGGTCGGCGCAGCGCACCGGGTCGTCGTCGATCCGCGCGGTGTCGTCCGGGCCGGGGACGACGCCGTCGGGGACGGTGACCGGGCCGATCGCGACGACGTGGCTGACCACCTCGACGCCGAGGGTCTGCCGCAGGAAGGCCTGCGCGACGGCGCCGAGCGCGACCCGGGCCGCGGTCTCGCGCGCGCTGGCCCGCTCCAGCACCGGGCGGGCGTCGTCGAAGCCGTACTTCTGCATGCCCGCGAGGTCCGCGTGGCCGGGCCGCGGGCGGGTGAGCGGGGCGTTGCGGGCCTGGCCGGCGAGCACCTCGGGGTCCACCGGGTCCGCCGACATGACCGTCGTCCACTTGGGCCACTCGGTGTTGCCCACCTGGATCGCGATCGGGCCGCCCATGCTCAGGCCGTGCCGGACGCCGCCGGTGACGGTGACCTCGTCCTGCTCGAAGGACATCCGCGCCCCGCGACCGTGTCCCAGACGACGGCGGGCCAGGGCGGCGTCGATGTCCTCCCTGCGGACCTCGACGCCGGCCGGCAGGCCCTCGAGGATGGCGGTGAGCTGCTGGCCGTGCGACTCACCGGCGGTCAGCCAGCGCAACATGGCGACATTCTGTCAAACGTGGCGTCAGCGGCCGTCGAGGGCGGCACGCATCTCGGTGATCGGCGCCGGCTGCCCGGTCATGAGCTCCACCTGCTCGGTGGCCTGCCAGAAGAGCACCTCGAGCCCGCTTATGACGGTGCCGCCGGCCTCGAGCACGCGCTCGGCCAGCGGTGTGGGCCACGGGGCGTAGAGGACGTCGAGCACGGTCTGCCCGGCCCGCCAGCCCAGACCCAGCAGGTCCGGCTGGGCCCCGATCGGCACGGTGCTGACGACGACGTCGGCGGCCACCACCGCCCCGGCCATCGGGGTGACCGTCGTCGGCACGCCCAGCGCCTCGAAGACGCGCAGCACGTCGGCGGCGCGCGCCGGCTCCCGGACGACGACGTCGACGTGCTCGGCGCCGAGCTCGGCCAGCGCGACCGCGGTGGCCGCGGCCGTCCCGCCGGCGCCGAGGATCGCCGCCCGGGCGACGCGCTCCACGCCGGCCAGCTGCAGCGCCATGCCCACGCCGTGCACGTCGGTGTTGTCGGCCCGCCAGCCACCGCCCGGCAGGTGGGTCAGCGTGTTGGCCGCCCGCAGCAGCCGCGGCAGCGCACCGACCTCGTCGGCGGCCGCCGCGGCGGCCTGCTTGCACGGCATGGTCACCGAGAAGCCCCGCCACTCCTCGCCCAGGCCGGCGAGCAGGACCGGGACGTCCTCGGCGCCCAGGTCGAGCGCGTCGTAGGTCCAGTCGCTCAGCCCCAGCGCGCGGTAGGCCGCGCGGTGCAGCAGCGGCGAGAGCGAGTGGCTGACCGGGCGGCCGAGGACCGCGGCCCTCATCCGCCCGGGTGCTCCCGCAGCCACTGCTGGAAGAGCGCCACGTTCGCCGCGTGCTCCTCGGCGGTGGTCGCGAACCGGGTCTCGCCGGTGTCGGGGTCGACCACCACGAAGAACAGCCAGTCGCCCTGCGCCGGGGTGAGGACGGCCTTGATCGCGTCCTCGCCCGGGTTGCCGATCGGGCCCGGCGGCAGCCCCGGGTGCACGTACGTGTTGTACGGCGACGGGTTCTGCCGGTCCTCGGGCGTCGTCGTCAGGCCGGACTTGCCGTTGGCGTAGTTGACGGTGGTGTCCAGCTGCAGCGGCATGTTGATCGCCAGCCGGTTGTCCAGCACCCGGGCGACCTTGGCCATGTCCTCGACGCTGCCGGCCTCGGCCTGCACGATGCTGGCCTCGGTGAGCACCGACAGCCGCTGGTCCTCGGGCACGCCCAGCTGGTCCAGCGCCTGGACCGTGCGGGCGACCATGGCCGAGAGCAGCGCGGCCGCGGTGGTGTCGGGCTCGACGTCGTAGGTCGCCGGGAAGAGGAAGCCCTCGAGGGAACCGTTGGCGTAGGCCGGCAGACCCAGCGCGGCCGGGTTGGCGGCCGCGGCCTGCAGGTCGGCCAGCGGCATGCCGGTGGCGTCGGAGATCTTCTGCAGCGTGTTCACCGCGATCGTGCCCTCGGGGATGGTCACCCGCGTGACCAGCCGGGACGACGGCTCGAGCAGCAGCTCCAGCGCCGCGGCACCGCTCATGTGCGTGCGCAGCTTGTAGACGCCCGCGGTGATGCCCATGGCCTTGGGGTTCGCCTTGGCCGCGTCGGTGAACGGCCCGACCGAGGCGATGACGTCGGCGTTCACCAGGGTGCGGCCGATGTCGCTGAGCGTGTCGCCGTTCTGGACCCGGACCTGGACGCTGCCGGTCCCCTGACCGCTGTAGTCCTCGGACACGAACAGGCCGATCAGCTTCTGCCCGCCGAAGACGACGCCGGCGATCAGCCCGGCGAGCACGAGCAGCGCGAAGACCACGGCCACGGGCCGGCGCCGCCGGCGGCGCCGGCCGCTGCGCGGGTCGTACGGCTTGAGCGGGATGTCCTCGTCGTGCTCGTCGTCCGGGTGACCGTCGTGCAGCTCGTCGTCGTGCAGGTCGTCGTCGTGCAGGTCGTCGTGGACGTCGGCGACCCGCCGCTCGGCCCGGCGGCGACGGCGACCGCGTCGCGGCTGGTCCTCGTCGACGTTGGCACCGATCACCTCGAGGCCGCCGGTGCGGTCCTCCCAGCCGAGGTCGTCGAGCGCGTGCGCGTCGGTGGCCGGCTCGTCGGAGTGCCCGTGCAGGTCGTCGTCGTGCAGGTCGTCGGGGTGCAGGTCGTGGGGGTGCAGCGGCGGCTGCGCCTCGGTGGGCGCGTCGTCGCCGTCGCGGCCGGCCAGCCGCGACCAGGCGCCCGGCGGGGGCGGCGGCAAGGGTGCCGAGGGGTGGTGGCCCTCGTCGTCCACCTGCCCGCTCCACGTGGCCGGCAGGTCCTCGGTGACGGGCTGGTTCTCGGGGTGCTCGCCACCACCGCGGTGCCGCCACTGCACCGGCACGGGGCCGGTCTCGTCGGCGTCGTCGTAGTAGCGGGAGCCGCGGGGCACGCCGGCGCCGGAGGCACCGGCGAAGACGTCGCGGCGCCGGGGGGCGCGGGCGGGGTAGAAGGCGGCGGTGTCGCCGTCCTCCCAGTCGGACCGATCGGAGCGGGCCAGGCGGGGGTCGGGCAGCTGCTGCTCCCAGGACGCCTGGTCGAAGACGTCCTCGTCGTCCTCCCAGTAGCCGGAGTCCGGCTCGGCGGACGGCTGCCAGGAGGTCGGGACGCCGCTCGCGTCCTCGGACGACGAGTGCCGTCCCCGGGGTCGCGGCGCGTCCGGATACCTCACGAGGATGACCCCCGCGTATCGAGGAACTGCTGCAGGATCACCACGGCCGCGGCCTGGTCGATCACGGAGCGCTGCGCGCGGCTGTCGCGGCCTGCTTCCCGGAGGGATTGGGCGGCGGTCACAGTGGAGAGCCTTTCGTCGACACGATGCACGGGCACGTCCCCTATGCGCCCGGCCAGTGCCCGAGAGTAGGCGTCGGCGTCCTCCGCCGAGGCGCCCGACGCACCTGACAGGTGCCTCGGGTCTCCCACCACCACCTCGGTCACCTCGTGTTCCACGACGAGGGCGGCCAGGCGGTCGAGGTCGGACTCGTCCTTGGCCCGCTTCACCGTCTCCAGCGGGCTGGCCAGCGTGCCGGTGGCGTCGGACAGCGCGATCCCGACCCGGACGGTGCCGACGTCGACGCCCATCACCCGGCCGCCGCGACGGCGCCGCGGCGGCACCGACAGCCCGGCCGGCAGCCCCTTGGACAGGTCGATCTCGGCGGTCTCGTTGGAGACCGGCGGGAAACCCCGCGACAGGTCGATCTCGGTGGTCGGGTGGTACGCCGGCTGCGGCGCGGTCCGCGGCCGGGCGGGCGGCACCTTGGGCAGGTCGCGGCGCCGCTCACCGACCGGGCCGGTGTCCTCCGGGTTGTGCTCCGTCACGATTCCTACCTCCCGACGGCGGCCGCGACCGCCTCTTCTCCGGCCTTGAGCGCTGCGGGGATACCCGCGGGGTCCGTGCCGCCGCCCTGGGCGACGTCCGGCTTGCCCCCACCGCGGCCGCCCACGTGCGGCGCCGCCGTCTTGATCAGCTCGCCCGCCGACAGCCCGCGCGCGACGGCGCCCGGGTCGAGCGCCGCCACCAGCGCGACCTTTCCACCCGACTCGGAGGCCAGCAGGACGACGGCGGGGCGGTCTGAACCCATCCGGCCGCGCACGTCGAGGGCCAGCGTGCGCAGGTCGCCGCCGCCCAGGCCGTCCGGCGCGCCGGTGACGACCGCGACGCCGCCGACGTCGGTGGCCTGCTGGGCGAGCGTGCCGGCCACGGCGAGCGTCTGCTGGGCGCGCAGCTCCGCGAGCTCCTTGTCGACGTCGCGCAGCCGGGCGAGCATGCCGCTGACCCGCTCGACCAGGCCGTCGGTCGGCGTCTTGAGCAGGTCGCCGAGCTGGCGGACCAGGTCGCGCTCGCGGGCGAGGTAGCGGAAGCCGTCGAGACCGACGACGGCCTCGACACGGCGGGCGCCCGAGCCGACCGACGACTCACCGGTGAGGGCCAGGGTGCCGATCTGCGCGCTGCCGCGCACGTGCGTGCCACCGCAGAGCTCGCGCGACCACGGGCCGCCGATCTCGACCACCCGGACCTGCTCGCCGTAGGTCTCGCCGAACAGCGCCAGGGCGCCGATGGCCTGCGCCTCGGGCAGCGTCATGTACGTCGCGGTGACCTGGTGGTCGGCGCGGACGGCGGCGTTGGCGACGTCCTCGATGTCGTGCCGCTGCTGCTGGGTGAGCGCGCCCTGCCAGGCGAAGTCCAGGCGCAGGTAGCCGGGGCGGTTGTACGAGCCGGACTGCAGCGCCTGCGGGCCGAGCACCTGGCGCAGCGCGGCGTGCACGACGTGCGTGCCCGAGTGCGCCTGGCAGGCCGAGAGCCGCCACTCGCGGTCGACCTCGGCGACCAGCTCGGTGCCGGCGCGCAGCTCGCCCTCCAGCACGCGCACCTGGTGCGCCACCAGGCCCTTGACCGGCCGCTGCACGTCGAGCACCTCGGCGCGCCCGCCGTCCCAGGTGAGGACGCCGGCGTCGGCGATCTGGCCACCGGACTCGGCGTAGAACGGCGTGCGGTCGAGGACGACGCGGGTGATCTCGCCGCTCCCGGCGACGCTCTCGCCGTCCTCCTCCACGTCGGAGACCACCCCGAGCACGCGCGAGTCGGTGCGCAGCGTCTCGTAGGCCCGCCAGTCGGTCGGGCCGTGGTCGGACAGCAGCCGGCGGTAGGCCAGGACGTCGACCGAGCCGGTCTTCTTCGCCCGCGCGTCGGCCCGGGCGCGCTCGCGCTGCTGCTGCATGAGCGCGCGGAAGCCCGGCTCGTCGACGCTCACGCCCTGCTCGGCGGCCATCTCGAGGGTGACGTCGATCGGGAAGCCGTAGGTGTCGTGCAGGCTGAACGCCTGCTCGCCGGTCAGCCGCGGCGTGCCCGACGCCTTGGCCTGGCGGACGGCGTTGTCGAACAGCGTCGTCCCCTGGCTGAGGGTGCGCCGGAACGCCTCCTCCTCGGCGTAGGCGACGGCGGAGATGCGGTCGAAGTCGCTGGCCAGCTCCGGGTAGCTCGGGCTCATCGCGTCCCGGGAGACCGGCAGCAGCTCGGGCAGCGTGGCCTCGTCGACCCCGAGGCGCTTCATCGAGCTGATCGCACGGCGCAGCAGCCGGCGCAGGATGTAGCCGCGGCCCTCGTTGCCGGGGGTGACGCCGTCGCCGATGAGCATCAGCCCGCTGCGGACGTGGTCGGCCACGACCCGCAGCTGGACGTCGTCCTCGTGGTTGCGGCCGTAGGTGACCCCGGCGAGTTCGGCGCCGCGGCGCAGCACCGGGACGACCTCGTCGATCTCGTAGAGGTTGTCCACGCCCTGGAGCAGGTAGGCGACGCGCTCCAGGCCCATGCCGGTGTCGATGTTCTTCTTCGGCAGGTCGCCGACGATGCGGAAGTCCTCCTTCGACTTCACGTCGTCGAGCTGGTACTGCATGAAGACGAGGTTCCAGATCTCCAGGAACCGGTCCTCGTCGACGACCGGGCCGCCGTCCGGGCCGTGCTCCGGGCCGCGGTCGTAGTAGATTTCGCTGCAGGGGCCGCCCGGGCCGGGCTGGCCGGTGTGCCAGTAGTTGTCCTTGAGCCCGCGCCGCTGGATGCGCTCCTCGGGCAGGCCGGCGATCCGCTTCCAGGCGTCGGCGGCCTCGTCGTCGTCGAGGTAGACGGTGACCCAGATCCGGTCGGGGTCGAAGCCCAGCTTGCCGTCCTCCTGGGAGCCGGTGACGAGGTCCCAGGCGTGCTGGATCGCTCCTTCCTTGAAGTAGTCACCGAAGGAGAAGTTGCCGTTCATCTGGAAGAACGTGCCGTGGCGGGTGGTCTTGCCCACCTCCTCGATGTCGAGGGTGCGCACGCACTTCTGCACGCTGGTGGCCCGCGGGTAGGGCGCGGGCTCGCGGCCGGTCAGGTACGGGATGAACGGCACCATGCCTGCGACCGTGAACAGCAGCGAGGGGTCCGGCGACACCAGCGAGGCGCTGGGGACGATGGTGTGGCCGCGTTCCGCGAAGTGCTCGAGGAAGCGGCGGCGGATCTCGGCGGTCTGCATTCGTCTCTACTTCGTTCTCGCTCGGGCTCGGGAGGATGGGTGGCCGGTGGCGCCCGCGGGCCTAGTCGTCGGCGGCGTACAGGCCGTGGCGGGGCAGGGCGAGCCGCTCGCCGGCGGGCAGTGCGAAGGGCCGGTGCACGGCAGCGGGGACGTCGAGGCCGGCCGCGGCGCGCAGCTCGGCTTCGCGCTCGGCGGCGGCCAGGCGGACGTCGGCGCCGAAGTCGCCCACGGCGGCCGCGAGGTCGCGCAGGCCGTCGGCCGCGGAGCCGAGGACCCCGGCCGGCGTCAGGCGCTCCGCGGCGGCGGAGACCTTGCGGACGACGAGGGCGCCCATGGTGGCGCCCATGGACAGCCAGAACAGCCGGCGCATCATGCCGCCCGCCGGGAGGTGCGGCGCGCGGACGAGCCGCGCCGGCCGGCCGTGGCGCGTGCCCGGCTCTCCTGCCGGATCCGCGCTGCCGTGCGGACGCCGTAACCGAGGGACGCCACCTTGATCAGCGGCCCGCCGAGGGTCGCGGACACGACGGTGCCCAGCGGGGCGGGCTCAGCGACGACGTGGGGCGGCGGCACGTCGACCGGCTCGGCCACGGTGCTGCGCACGGGCCCGGCCGGTTCGTCCGCCACCCGGGGGGCGGTGCTCGGCCGGTCCGCGACCGGCGCCGGCTGCTGTTCGCGGGTCCACCGCAGGGTGGCGGCGGCCTCGTCCAGGTACCGCCCGAGCTTGCGCAGCGGCACCGCCAGCAGCAGCACCAGCGCGGCGAAGACCACGACCGCGGCCAGCCCGATCCACTCGCTTGCGCTCACGCGTGCTCCCACTTCCCCGGATGTGCCGCCCTCGGCGGAGTTGCCTCGACCCGGCAACAGTAGTCGGGGGCCCGGCGGCTCACCGGGGACGCCGGAGGATGGCGCGCAGCTTCCCCAGACGCGCGCCGATGGCGGCCTCGGCGCCGCGGCCGGTCGGCCGGTAGTAGTCCTTGCCGACCAGCGCGTCGGGCGGGTACTGCTGCGGCACGATGCCGTCGGGGTGGGCGTGCGGGTAGACGTAGGTCTTGCCGTGGCCGAGCTTCTTGGCCCCGGAGTAGTGCGCGTCGCGCAGCCCGGCGGGCACCGGCCCGGCCAGCCCGGCGCGCACGTCGGCGACCGACTCGCCCATGGCCACGGTGACCGCGTTCGACTTGGGTGCCGTGGCCAGGTGGACGACGGCCTGGGCGAGCGGGAAGTGCCCCTCGGGCATGCCGATGAACGCGACCGCGTCGGCGGCGGCGACCGCGGTGAGCAGCGCGGTCGGATCGGCCATCCCGATGTCCTCGCTGGCGCTGATGACCAGCCGGCGGGCGATGAACCGCGGGTCCTCCCCTGCCTCGACCATCCGGGCCAGGTAGTGCAGCGCTGCGTCGACGTCCGAACCGCGGATCGACTTGATCAGCGCGCTGGCGACGTCGTAGTGCTGGTCGCCCTGCCGGTCGTAGCGGACCGCGGCCTGCGCCACCGCGGTCTCGAGGGTCTCGAGGTCGAGCTCGGCGTGCCCGGCCGCGATCGCGGCACCGGCGCCGGATTCCAGGGCGGTGAGCGCCTTGCGCCCGTCGCCGCCGGCGATGCGGACGAGGTGCTCCCCGGCCTCCTCGGTCAGCGTGACCGCGCCGTCGAGACCGCGGTCGCTGGTGAGCGCGCGGTGCAGGAGCGTCCGGATGTCGTCGTCCTCGAGGGGCTGGAGGGCGAGCACGAGGGAGCGCGACAGCAGCGGGCTGACCACGGAGAAGTACGGGTTCTCGGTGGTCGCGGCGATGAGGCTGACGATGCGGTCCTCGACCGCGGCCAGCAGCGAGTCCTGCTGGGTCTTGGAGAAGCGGTGGACCTCGTCGATGAACAGCACGGTGCGCCGGCCGGCGAAGGTCAGCTCCCGCTTGGCCGCGGTGATGACCGCGCGGACCTCCTTGACACCCGAGTCGAGCGCCGAGAGCTGGACGAACTGGCGCTTGGTGGCCAGGGAGATCACGTGCGCGAGAGTCGTCTTGCCGGTGCCGGGCGGGCCGTAGAGGACGACGGACATCGGCTCATCGGCCTCGACCAGCCTGCGCAGCGGCGAGCGCGGACCGAGCAGGTGCTGCTGCCCGACCACCTCGTCGAGCGAGCGCGGCCGCATGCGCACCGCCAGCGGCGCCCCGGGATCGACGGCGCCGGTCTCCTCGACGGGCTCGTCGAACAGCGAACTCACAACTCCGAAGCTACCCGCGCCCTCCGACGCTTCCGGTCAAGCGCGGCCCCTCCGGCCGAGTGAGCACTTGCGGTCGTCGACGCGCGCGGACACACCGACGCGGGCGACCACAAGTGCTCACTCGGCATGTCCACAGGCAGATCCGCTGTCCACGGATCCCGCGGAGAAGGACATCGGCGTCGCCTTCGCGGCGACGGTCGCCGGGTGGATCGACGAGTTCTCAGGCCGACGTACACCCGCGCCGAGGCGCTGGCCGTGGGCATGACGCGAGCACAGCTTCGGGACGACGGACAGCGGGTGACGCGCGGCGCGTACGTCTCGCAGGCACTGCCGCTCTCGGTCCACGCCGCGTGCACCGCCGCTCTCGGCGTCCTGCCGGACGGCGCCGTCGTCTCCCACCTGACGGCCGCGGCGCTGCTGGGCGCGCCGGTCCCGCACCGGTGGCCGCTCCAGTTCAGCGTTCCGCCGGGCACGTACCGCGCACGCCGCGACCGTCTGCGGATCCACGTCCGGACGCTCGAGGCGTCGGACGTCGTCCTCCACCGCGGTCTGCCGATGACCAGCGGCGCGCAGACGTGGCTCGACCTTGCTGCCGTGCTGCCGGCTCGAGACCTCGTGGCGGTCGGTGATGCGCTGTGGCGGGCGGAGCGATTCGACGCGCAGGGACTGGCGGAGCGCGTGGCCCGTGCGGACGGCGTCCGTGGCGTCGTCCGTGCGCGGCAGTGGGCCCCGGTGTTGACCCCGAAGGCCGCCTCCCGCCCCGAGAGCCTGCTCCGGGTGGCGTTGATCGAGGGCGACGTCCCGGATCCCGAACCCCAGGTGCCGATCCTCGACAGGTGGGGACGGGAGGTCGTGCACGCGGACCTCGGCTACCCGGAGTGGCAGGTGGCGCTGGAGTACGAGGGCCGGCAGCACGCCGAGCGCGACCAGTTCCGCGCGGACCTCGACAGGTACACGCTCACGGCGGCCGACGGCTGGCTGCTCCTGCGCTTCGGCGACCTGCACATCGACCGCCCGTGGACCGTCGTCGACCGCACCGCGCGAGCTCTCCGGAGCCGAGGCGCCCGCTGGTGAGCCGGCCGAGTGAGCAGTTGCGGTCGCCGACACGCGCGGACACGCCGACGCGGGCGACCGCAACTGCTCACTCGGCCAGCGCGGGTGGCTCAGCCGGCCTCCTCCCGGCGCACGGGGGCTCCGGTCTCGGCCAGCCGCTCCAGCAGGTCGGCGGCGGTGGCCGCGCCGCCGTGGCGGGCCAGCGACTCCCCCACCGCCCGCGCCCGCTCGGCGAACGACGGCTCGGCCAGCACCCGCTCCACGGCCGCGCGGACCTTCGCCGGCGAGGGCCGGCCGGTGCGCAGGTCGAGGCCGGCGCCGGACCACGCGACGCGGCGGGCGATCTCCGGCTTGTCGATCGTCCCGCCGGCGACGACGAGCGGGACTCCGGCCGCCAGCGAGGCGAGCACCCCGCCCCAGCCGCCGTTGGTCACCACCACCGACGTCCTCGGCAGCAACGAGTCGTAGGGCAGGAACGCCGCCTGGTGCGCGTTGCCCGGCACGGCACCGGGAGGCAGCGCCGCTCCCCCGGTCGCCGCCGCCACGGTCACCCCGGCGTCCGCGAGCCCGGTCAGGGACGGGAGCAGCAGCTCGGCCGGGTCGACGTCGTAGGTGCCCTGGGTGACGTGCACGAGCGGCCGGTCGTCGGGCAGCGACGCCCACCACGGCGGCAGCGGCCGCCCGCTCGGCGGTGGCGCCAGGTGCCCCACGAAGTGCACCTGCGGGGGCAGGTCGCTGCGCGGGTACTCCAGCTCCGGAACACCGTGCGTGAGCACGAGGTACGGCGAGTAGAAGGCCTCCAGCGCCGGGACCCGCGTCGCCGGCAGGTCCACCGATGCGCGGACCTCGGCGGCGACCGCGTCCAGCTTCCGACCCAGAACGAGCGCGGTGATCCGCCGCAGCGCCGCGTCGCGGGCACGGCCCAGCGGACCCCGCCCGGGCAGCAACCCGAGCCCGAACGGCGGCAGATCGCGGCTGGGCAGCGCGAGCGGCGTCACGGCGACCGACGCCCAGGGCGTCCCGCTCGCCTCGCCGGCCAGCGCCGAGCCGCCGGTGAGCTGGTCGGAGACCAGGAGGTCGAACGGACCCGCCGCCAGGATGTCGCGCGCCTGGCCGGCCGCGCTGCGCAGGAACACGTGCTCGACGTTGGCCGTGACCGCCCGCAGCCCGCGCCCGTCGGTGACATCGGGGAAGGTCGCCGACAGGTCGGACTCCTCGAAGTCCGGCGCCCGCTCCCACGGCAGCCAGGTGGCGCCGACGTCGGAGAACCGGGAGCCGTACTTCGCCCCGGTGTGGGCGACCACCTCGTGGCCGCGGCGGGCCAGCTCCGCCGCGACCGCGACCATCGGCCCGACGTGGCCGGCGAACGGCATGGCCGCGACGAGCACGCGCACGGGGCACCTCCGACGGCTGCGGAACGCCCCGGGACACTAGCGGCCGAGGACCTCCTTGAGGGCCGCGAGCACCAGCGCCACCGTGTCGGGCCGCGCGTTCTGCCCCATGAGCCCGATCCGCCAGACCGTCGCCGCGTAGGCCCCGACGCCGCCGCCGATCTCCAGGTCGTAGCGCTCCAGCAGTTCCTTGCGCACCGCGGCGGAGTCGACGCCGTCCGGCACCTTCACCGTCGTCAGCTCGGGCAGCCGGTACCCGTCGGCCGCGAACAGCTCCAGGCCGAGAGCCTCCAGGCCCTCGTGCAGCAGCCGGCCGGCCTCCTCGTGCCGGGCGTGGACGGCCTCGAGCCCCTCGTCGAGGATCCGGCCGAGCCCTGCGTGCAGCGAGACGACCATGCCGGTCGGCGCGGTGTGGTGGTAGGTGCGGCCACCGGACCCGGCGGCCTCCCCGGCGTAGCCGCCGAGCATGCCCAGGTCGAGGTACCAGCTCTGCGGCTTCTCGATCCGCCGCTCCCACGCGCGGTCGCTGATCGTGAACGGCGCCAGGCCGGGCGCGACACCCAGGCACTTCTGCGAGCCGGAGTACGCCAGGTCGACGCCCCACTCGTCCAGGAGCACCGGGATGCCGCCCAGCGAGGTGACGCAGTCGGCGAGCAGCAGCGCGTCGCCCTTGCCCTCGGCCAGCGGGGTGAGGTCCGAGCGCACGCCGGTCGAGGTCTCGGCGTGCACGGCGGCGATCAGCTTGGGTGCGGGGTGCGCGGCCAGGACGCGCGAAGCGTCCACGGGCTGCCCCCACTCGTGCTCGACCGCGATGACCTCGGCGCCGCAGCGCGACGCGACGTCGACCATCCGCTGCCCGAACAGCCCGTTGACCGCGACGACGACGACGTCACCGGGCCCGACGGTGTTGACGAACGCGGCCTCCATGCCGGCCGAGCCGGTCGCCGACAGCGGCAGCGTGCGCCGGTTCGCCGTCCCGAAGATCGTGCGCAGCCGGTCCGACGTCTCGTCCAGCACCTGCAGGAACAGCGGGTCCAGGTGGCCCAGCAGCGGATACCCGAGCGCGACGGTCGCCTCCGGGTAGGGGTTGGACGGGCCGGGACCGAGCAGGGTGCGGGAACGCAGCGGCATGTCCCGCACCCTACGGCCGCCCGTTCGGCCTTCTGTCGGTGCCGCCTGCCAGCCTGCGGCGCATGACCGCAGAGGCAGCGCACGCGTTCGACTTCGTCTTCGGCCGGTGGCGGGTGCACAACCGCAAGCTGCGGGACAACACCGACCCCGCGTGCGACGAGTGGGTGGAGTTCGAGGGGACGAGCGAGGCGTTCCCGCTGCTCGACGGGCTCGGCCACCTCGACCGGATCCGCGTCGCCGACCCGCCCGACGGCCCGCCGTTCGAGGGCATCACGCTGCGGCTGTTCGACCCGGCCGCCGGCACCTGGAGCATCCACTGGAGCTCCACGCGCGTGCCCGGCCGGCTGGACCCGCCGGTCGTCGGTTCGTTCACCGGCCCCCGCGGGACCTTCGAGGGCACCGACGTCCTCGCCGGCCGGCCGGTCCGGCTCCGCTTCGAGTGGGAGGCCGACCCCGACCGGCCGACGTGGCGTCAGGCGTTCTCGTGGCCCCCTGCAGGGGCCCGCCGCGAGCTTGCGAGCGGTGGGGGGCAGGGGGTGTTTTTCAGTGCGCCGGGTTGGTCGGCCCGGGGGCGCCGGGCTCGCCGGGCAGCGGCGGCTCCTCCGGCTTGGCGTCGATGCCGGCCTCCTTGCGCTGCGCCTCGGAGATCGGCGTCGGCGCCCCGGTCAGCGGGTCGTACCCGGCGCCGGTCTTCGGGAAGGCGATGACCTCGCGGATCGAGTCCACGCCCGACAGCAGCGCGCAGGTGCGGTCCCAGCCGATCGCCGCGCCGGCGTGCGGCGGCGGGCCGTAGGCGAACGCCTCGAGGAAGAAGCCGAACCGCGCCCGGGCCTCCTCCTGCGACATGCCGAGGGTCTGGAAGACCTTCTCCTGCAGCGCGGCGTCGTGGATACGCACCGAGCCGCTCATCAGCTCGTTGCCGTTGACCACCATGTCGTAGGCATCGGACAGCGCGGCGCCCTTGTCCTCGGCGAAGGTCTCCCGCCACTCCGGGGTGGGCGAGGTGAACGGGTGGTGCATGAACGTCCACTCGCCGTCCTCGGTCTCCTCGAACATCGGGAAGTCGACGACGAACAGGAACGACCACGTGCCCGGCTCGATCAGCTCCAGCCGGCGGGCGATCTCGTTGCGCGCCGCGCCGAGCAGCTCCTGCGAGGGCCGACGGGCGCCGGCCGCGAAGAAGACGCAGTCGCCGGGCTTCGCGCCGACGGCCTCGACGAGACCGGCGCGCTCCTCGTCGGAGATGTTCTTGGCCACCGGCCCGCCGAGCGTGCCGTCGTCCCCGACCGTGACGTAGGCCAGCCCGCGGGCGCCGCGCGACTTGGCCCAGTCCTGCCAGGCGTCGAACGCCCGCCGCGGCTGCGCACCGCCGCCCGGCATGACGACGGCGCCGACGTAGGGCGCCTGGAAGACCCGGAACGGCGTGTCGGCGAAGTACGAGGTCAGCTCGGTGAGCTCGAGGCCGAAGCGCAGGTCGGGCTTGTCCGAGCCGAAGCGGTCCATCGCCTCGCGGTAGGTCATCCGCGGGATCTCGGGGACGTCGTAGGACGCCAGCTCCCGCCACAGCGCCCGGACGACCTCCTCCGCCACGGCCAGGACGTCGTCGCGCTCGACGAAGCTCATCTCGAAGTCCAGCTGGGTGAACTCCGGCTGCCGGTCGGCGCGGAAGTCCTCGTCCCGGAAGCAGCGGGCGATCTGGTAGTACCGCTCGAGCCCGCCGATCATGAGCAGCTGCTTGAACAGCTGCGGCGACTGCGGCAGCGCGTACCACTTGCCCGGCTGCAGCCGCACCGGCACGAGGAAGTCGCGCGCGCCCTCCGGGGTCGAGGCGGTCAGCGTCGGCGTCTCGACCTCGACGAAGCCGTGCCGCGCCATGACGCCGCGGGCGATCCGGTTGACCTCCGACCGCAGCCGCATCGCCTGCGCGGGACCCTGCCGGCGCAGGTCGAGGTAGCGGTACTTGTAGCGGACCTCGTCGCCGGCGGCCGCGTCGGTCTCGACCGGGAACGGCAGCGGCGCGGCCGCCGACAGCACCCGCAGCTCGCTGGTCGCGATCTCGATCTCGCCGGTCGGCAGCTCGGGGTTCTCGTTGCCCTCGGGCCGGCGGCGGACCTCACCGGTGACCAGCACGCAGAACTCGTTGCGGAGGGCGTGCGCCTCCTCCTCGCGGACGACGACCTGCACGTAACCCGAGGCGTCGCGCAGGTCGACGAAGACCACGCCGCCGTGGTCGCGGCGGCGGGCCACCCAGCCGGCGAGGGTGACGGTGGAACCGGCGTCGGACGCGCGCAGCGTGCCGGCGTCGTGGGTGCGGAGCACAGCGAGCCTTTCTAAAGGGTTACCAGCGGTCGTGCACGTGGGCGCGGATGCGCTCGTCGTAGAGCCGCTCGAGGTCGGCCAGCTCCGAGTCTGTCAAAGCGGGCAGCTCGGCCGCCTCCGCATTGCCGCGGGCCTGGGCGACGCTGCTCGCTCCGGGGATCACCGCGGTGACCCCGGGCTGCTGGATCACCCAGCGCAGCGCGACGGCGGCCGGCTTGCGGTCGCCGCAGATCTCCACGAACTCCCGCGCGGCCTGCACGCCCACCTCGTACGGGACGCCGGCGAACGTCTCGCCGACGTCGAAGGCCTCGCCGTTCCGGTTGAAGTTCCGGTGGTCGTCGGCGGCGAACGTGGTCGACTCGCTGAACTTGCCGGTCAGCAGCCCGCTGGCCAGCGGCACCCGCGCCAGGACGCCGACCTGCGCCTTGGCCGCCGCCGGCAGCAGCTCCTCCAGCGGCTTGCGGCGGAAGACGTTGAGGATCACCTGGATCGTCTGCACGCCGGGGTGCTCGAGCGCGGTCAGCCCCTCGGCCACGGTCTCCACCGAGACCCCGTACGCGGCGATGGCGTCGTCCTCGACGAACGAGTCGAGCGCGTCGTACACCCGCTGGTCGGAGTAGACCGCGGTCGGCGGGCAGTGCAGCTGCACCAGGTCGAGGGTGTCGACGCCGAGGTTGCGCCGCGACCGGTCGATCCAGGCGCGCAGGTTCTCGGGCGTGTACTGGGCGGCCTCGAAGGGGTCGGCCCGGCGGCCGGCCTTGGTGGCCACGAACGGGCGCTCGGCGCGGGCCACCAGCGCCTTGCGGATGCGCTCCTCGGAGCGGCCGTCGCCGTAGACGTCGGCGGTGTCGAGCAGGGTCACCCCCGCGTCGAGCGCGGCGTCGAGGACGTCGGCCGCCGTGTCGTCGTCGACGTCCCCCCAGTCGCCGCCGAGCTGCCAGGTGCCCAGGCCGACGACGCTGACGTCGGCCCCCGTCCGTCCGAGAGGTCGCTGCTCCATGCTCACCGCCCCACCGTGTCACGGAGCCGCTCGAACAGCTTCTCGACCGGGACGGCGGTCTGCTCCCCGCTGCGCAGGTCGCGCAGCTGCCCGACCCCCTCGGCCAGGTCGCGCTCCCCGATGACGACGGCGTGCGAGGCGCCGGACCGGTCGGCCGCCTTCATCGCGCCCTTGAGCCCGCGGTCGCCGTAGACGGTGTCGGCGGAGATGCCGGCCTGCCGCAGCCGCCCCACCAGCCGGACCGCCAGACGCTTGGCCTCCGCGCCCAGCGGGACGACGAACGCCTGCACGCCGGTGGCCGGCACGATGTCCAGCCCCTCGGCCTCCACCGCGAGCAGCGTGCGGTCGACCCCCATGGCGTAGCCGATGCCGCTCACGTCCGGGCCGCCGAGCGCCGCCGACAGCCCGTCGTAGCGCCCGCCGCCGCCGATCGCCGACTGCGCGCCGAGCCCGGAGTGCACGAACTCGAAGGTCGTCTTCGTGTAGTAGTCCAGGCCGCGGACCAGCTTCGGCGCCTCGGTCCAGGTGACGCCCAGGTCGGTCAGGTACTGCCGGACGGCGTCGTAGTGCGCCTTCGACGCGTCCGACAGGTGGTCGACCATCAGCGGGGCGTCGTCCAGCTGCGCCTGCACCTCGGGTCGCTTGTCGTCGAGCACGCGCAGCGGGTTGATCTCCGCCCGGCGCCGGGTGTCCTCGTCGAGGTCCAGCTTCTCCAGGAAGGCGACCAGCTTCTCCCGGTACTGCGGCCGGTCGCTGGAGTCGCCGAGCGAGGTGAGCAGCAGCTCGAAGTCGGTGAGGCCGAGGTCGCGGAAGCCCTGCACGCCCAGCGCGACCACCTCGGCGTCCAGCGCCGGGTCGTCGACGCCGAGCGCCTCCATGTCGACCTGGGTGAAGTGCCGGTAGCGGCCGGCCTGCGGCCGCTCGTAGCGGAACGCCGAGCCGACGGTCCACAGCTTCACCGGCAGCGCGCCGGTGTGCAGCCGGTGCTCGATGAACGCCCGCATCAGGCCCGCGGTCAGCTCCGGGCGCAGCGTCAGCGAGCGGCCGCCGCGGTCGTCGAAGGTGTACATCTCCTTCGTCACGACGTCGGTGGACTCCCCCACCCCGCGGGAGAAGACGGCGGTGTCCTCGAACACCGGCGTCTCGACGTAGCCGTAGCCGGCCCGCCGCAGCGGCGCGGTCAGCGTCTCGCGGACGGCGAGGAACCGCTCGGAGTCCGGGGGCAGCACGTCGAACGTGCCCTTGGGGGCACGCATGATCTGGTCGGTCACAGGCCCCGTCCCGTCGGTGCGCTGGCGGCCTCGGCGAGGTAGGGGTTGCTCGCCCGCTCGCGGCCGATCGTCGTCGCCGGCCCGTGCCCGGGCAGCACGACGGTGGCGTCGTCCAGGGGCAGGACGACGTCGCGCAGCGAGCGGAGCATGTCCGGCCACGACCCGCCGGGCAGGTCGACCCGGCCCACCGAGCCGGCGAACAGCACGTCACCGGCGAGGACACCGGGTGCGTCGTCCAGGTCCAGGGTGAAGACCACCGAGCCCTGGGTGTGCCCCGGCGCGTGCCGCACCGTGAGCCGGACGCCGGCCAGGTCGAGCACCGCGCCGTCGTCCAGGGGCCTGACCTCGGACGGGTCGGGCAGCCGCACCCCGCTGATCAGCGGGGCCAGCGCGGGCCCGTGCCAGCGCACCGGGTCGGCGAGCATCCCGTTGTCGGCCGGGTGCAGGTAGGCGGGGATGTCGTAGCCGTCGCAGACCGGCAGCACCGAGAAGGTGTGGTCGAGGTGGCCGTGGGTGAGGACGACGGCGACGGGCTTCAGGCCGTCGCCGGCCAGCATCTGCGCGAGCGGCTCGACGGCGTCCATGCCCGGGTCGACGACGACGCACTCCTGCCCCGCCCCGGGAGCGACGGCGTAGCAGTTGGTGCCGAACGCGCCGGCGGGGAACGAGCGGATGAGCACGCGTGCAGGTTACGCGGCGGTGATCACGCCGCCCCGCCGCGGCCGACGTGCCAGGGATCGTCCAGGAAGGCCGCCTAGAATCCCCCGACGAGCGGCGGGACGACGCCGCCCCGGGCGAGATCACACCCGCGGGCGCCCCGCACCCACAGACGAGAAGCTGTCCGAGGAGTCGATCCGTGCCGACCAACAAGCAGCGGCGGCAGGCTGCCCAGCGCCGCCTCCAGCGCCAGATCGAGCGACGGGCCGAGCTGCAGCGCAAGCGCCGGCGCAACCTGCTCGTCATCGGGGTCGTGGTCGCCGTGATCGTGGTCGGCGGCGCCGCCTGGCTGATCGCCGGGCTCGGCAACGGCAAGGACAGCTCCAGCGCGTCCGCGAGCGACACGCCCGCCAGCACCTGCCAGTTCACGCCGGACAGCACGGAGAACCCGAACCTCAAGGACGTCGGCACGCCCTCGGGCGACGTCCCCACGTCCGGCCTGGTGAACCTGGCGATGAACACGAACTTCGGCACGCTGACGCTCGCGCTCGACCAGGCGAAGGCCCCGTGCGCGTCGGCCAGCTTCATCTACCTGGCGCAGCAGAAGTTCTTCGACAACACGCCCTGCCACCGCGAGACCGCCAGCGAGGGTCTCAAGGTGCTGCAGTGCGGGGACCCGTCGGGCACCGGTTCGGGCGGCCCGACCTACCAGTTCCCGACCAAGGTCACCGGCAGCGAGACCTACCCCCGCGGCACGGTGGCGATGGCCAACAGCGGGCAGGGCTTCGACGGCAGCCAGTTCTTCCTCGTCTACGGCGACAGCCAGCTCCCGCCGAACTACACCGTGGTCGGCACGATCGACGACGCGGGCCTGCAGGTGCTCGACACGATCGCGGCCAACGGGAACAACGGCGCCAACGGTCCCGGCGACGGCGCCCCGAACCAGCCGGTCACGATCACCTCGATGACCGTCGGCAGTTGATCAGGTGACCTGATCGATGGCTGTCCTCCCGCACCAGCACTGCTGCGGGGGGACAGCGTCTGATCAGGTGACCTGATCACTGCTGCCGCGGCTCAGCTCACGCGGTGACGCGCTCGACGTCGAAGACGCCCTCGACGTTGCGGACGGTCTGCAGCACCGCGCCGAGGTGCGCGGGGTCGGCCAGCTCGAAGGTGAACCGGCTGATCGCCACCCGGTCGCGGCTGGTCTGCACCGACGCCGAGAGGATGTTGACCCGCTCGTCGGCCAGCGCCTTGGTGACGTCGGAGAGCAGCCGGTGCCGGTCGAGGGCCTCGACCTGGATCGAGACGAGGAACATCGACCCGGGCGCGCTGCCCCACTCGACCTCGACCAGCCGCTCGGGCTTGCGCTTGAGGTCCTCGGCGTTGGTGCAGTCGGTCCGGTGCACGCTGACCCCGCCGCCGCGGGTGACGAACCCGAGGATGTCGTCGCCGGGCACCGGCGTGCAGCACTTGGCGAGCTTGGCCCAGACGTCGGTCATGCCGTGCACGACGACGCCGGGCTCACCGCCGGCCGAGCGGCGCGGCGAGGGCCGCCGGGTCGGGATCGCGGTCTCGGCGATGTCCTCGACGGCACCCTCGGTACCGCCGAGCGCGGCCATCAGCTTCTCGACGATCGACGCCGCCGAGACCTGGTTCTCCCCGACCGCTGCGTAGAGCGCGGTGACGTCGGCGAAATGCAGGTCCTTGGCCAGGGTCGACAGCGCCTCGCCGCCGAGCAGGCGCTGCAGCGGCAGGCCCGCCTTGCGCATCGCCCGGGTCAGCGCCTCCTTGCCGGCCTCGACGGCGTCCTCGCGCCGCTCCTTGGTGAACCACTGCCGGATCTTGGTGCGCGCGCGGGACGAGCCGACGAACGACAGCCAGTCCTGCGAGGGGCCGGCCGTCGGCGACTTCGAGGTGAAGATCTCGACCACGTCGCCGTTGGACAGCTTGCTCTCCAGCGACACCAGCGCGCCGTTGACCCGCGCGCCGATGGTGCGGTGGCCGACCTCGGTGTGCACCGCGTAGGCGAAGTCGACCGGCGTCGAGCCGCCGGGCAGGCTGATGACGTCGCCCTTCGGCGTGAAGACGAAGACCTCCTGCGGACCGAGGTCGTAGCGCAGCGTCTCGAGGAACTCGCCGGGCTCCTGCGCCTCGCGCTGCCAGTCCAGCAGCTGGCGCAGCCACAGCATGTCGTCGGCCGTGCCGGGCTTCGGGCCGCCGAGCTCACCGACGCCGGGCTTGCCGCCGGCCCGCGCCTTCTCCTTGTACTTCCAGTGCGCGGCGATGCCGTACTCGGCGGTGCGGTGCATGTCGTGCGTGCGGATCTGCAGCTCGACGGGCTTGCCCTGCGGGCCGATCACCGTCGTGTGCAGCGACTGGTACATGTTGAACTTCGGCATCGCGACGAAGTCCTTGAACCGCCCCGGCACCGGCTGCCAGTGGGCGTGCATGATGCCCAGCGCCGCGTAGCAGTCGCGCACCGAGTCGACCAGGATCCGGATGCCCACCAGGTCCCAGATGTCGGTGAAGTCGCGGCCGCGGACGATCATCTTCTGGTAGATCGAGTAGTAGTGCTTGGGCCGGCCGGTGACGACCGCCTCGATCTTGGCCGCTTTGAGCTGCTCGGTGACCGCGCTGGTCACCTCGGCCAGGTAGGTGTCGCGGGACGGCGCCCGCTCGGCGACCAGCCGCACGATCTCGTCGTAGCGCTTGGGGTACAGCGTCGCGAAGGCGAGGTCCTCGAGCTCCCACTTGATCGTGTTCATGCCCAGCCGGTGGGCCAGCGGGGCGAGGATCTCCAGCGTCTCGCGCGCCTTCTTCTCCTGCTTCTCCGGCGGGAGGAAGCGCAGCGTGCGCATGTTGTGCAGCCGGTCGGCCAGCTTGATGACCAGCACGCGCGGGTCGCGGGCCATCGCGACGATCATCTTGCGGATCGTCTCGGCCTGCGCGCCGGCGTCGCCGAACTTGACCTTGTCGATCTTCGTGACGCCGTCGACGAGGTGCGCCACCTCGGGCCCGAAGTCGGCGGTGATCGACTCCAGCGTGGCGCCGGTGTCCTCGACGGTGTCGTGCAGCAGGGCGGCGACCAGCGTCGTGGTGTCCATGCCGAGGCCGGCGAGGATGGTCGCGACCGCGAGCGGGTGCGTGATGTAGGGGTCGCCGCTCTTGCGCTTCTGGGAGGCGTGCGCCGCCTCGGCGACGTCGTAGGCCCGCTGCAGCAGCGCCAGATCGGCCTTGGGATGGCTCTGCCGGTGCAGCGCGGCCAGCGGCTCGAGCACGGGGCGGACCAGGCCGCTGCGCTGGCCGGCGACGATGCGGCGGGCCAGCCGGTCGCGCACGCGCCGGCGCGGGACGTCGCTGTCGGCGCGCGGCTCGGCGTCGACGTCGTCCGGACGGCGGATCCCGGGACGGTCGGGCAGCGGGGCTCGCTGGGCGGCCGGCGTCGCACCGGCCTCGGGTACAGCCGGGGCGTCGACCTCCGGCTTCCCTGGCTCCGCCTTCGCGGGCGCGGGTGGCCGTGCGGGAGCCGCGTTTGCGGCTACGTCGGGGGCCACGGCAACTCCTGCGGGCGGGCAGAGAAAGAGACCCTCCCCATGCTAGCCGGGCGACACACCCGACGGCCCGCCCCATGCGGGTGAACAGACCCGCTACGTCGTCCAGAGGGCGTGCACGGTGTGCGGCGCGACCCGCTGCCGACCGCCGAGGGCGGTGAGCTCGATGACGACGGAAACCGCGGTCACCACACCGCCCAGCTGCTCGATCAGCGAGATCGCCGCCCCCAGCGTGCCGCCGGTGGCGAGCACGTCGTCGACGAGCAGCACGCGCTGCCCGGGGTGGATCGCGTCGGTGTGCAGCTCGAGCGCGGCGGTGCCGTACTCGAGCTCGTAGCCGGCGGCGATCGCCTCGCGCGGCAGCTTGCCCGCCTTGCGGATCGGCACCACGCCGGTACCGGCGTCCAGCGCCACCGCGGCGGCGAGCAGGAACCCGCGCGCCTCCACACCGGCCACGACGTCGAAGCCCGGGCCGGCCCGGCCGTCGGCCACCGCCGCCGCCCGCGGGTCGGACAGCGCCGGGGCGGCCAGGCCGTCCACCATGCGGCGGAAGGCCGCGGCGTCGGCGAAGACCGGGGTGAGGTCCCGGAAGACGACGCCCGGGGTCGGGAAGTCGGGGACGTCGACGGCGAGACCGGCGATGAGCGCGTCGAGCGGCTCGTGCGCCGGAAGCGTGCTCACCGGCGCTTCTTGCCGCTCGCCTTGCGGTTGCCGGGCCGCTGCGGCCGGGCGCCCGGACGCGGCGCGGTGGTGCCGCCGCTCCCCGGCTCCGGCCGGACCGAGTCCGGCGACTCGATGACGACGTCGGCCGCCACCCGGCCGGGCAGCTCGTCGCGCTCGGCCACGGCGACGCCGGTGCTCCGGGTCGCGGTGCCCCCGGCACGGCGGGCGCTGGCCACGGCCACGCGGCCGCCCTCGGCCCGTGCCGAGGCAGCCCGGGCCGCCGAGGCACGGCGGGCGAGCACCCGCTTGCGCAGCTGCACCTGCTCCGGCTCGCGCTCCTTGAGGTCGGCCACGATCGGCGTCGCCAGGAAGATCGACGAGTAGGTGCCGGCGGCCAGACCGACGAACAGCACGAGGGCGAGGTCCTTGAGCGTGCCGACGCCGAGCAGGCCGGCGCCGACGAACAGCAGCCCGGCGACCGGCAGCAGCGCGATCACCGAGGTGTTGATCGACCGCATGAGGGTCTGGTTGACCGCCAGGTTGGCCGCCTCGCCCCACGTCATGCGGGCACCGCTGGCCAGACCCTTGGTGTTCTCGTCCACCTTGTCGAAGACGACGACGGTGTCATAGAGCGAGAACCCGAGGATGGTCAGCAGGCCGATCACCGTCGAGGGCGTGACCTCGAAGCCGATGATCGAGTACACGCCGGCGGTGATGATCAGGTCGTGGATGAGCGCGGCGATCGCGGCGAACGCCATCTTCGGCTGGAACCGCACGGCCAGGAACAGCACGACGGCGACCAGGAAGACGATCAGGCCGATGAGGGCCTGCTTCGTGACGTCCTGCCCCCAGGCGGCGCTGACCGCCTGCTGGGTGACCTCGTTCTCCGACACGCCGGCGGCGTCGGCCACCGCCGTGACCACCTGACGCTCCTCGGCCGCCGACAGCTGACCGGTGCGGACCAGGATCGAGTCGCCGCCGACCACCTGGGCGCTGGCGACGTCGGCGCCGGCGTCGGCCGCCGCGTTCTGGACCGTCGTGATCTCGGCGCTGGTGCCGGGCACCCGGAAGCTGTTGCCACCGGCGAACTCGATGCCGAAGTTGAAGCCCCGGAAGATCATCGAGGCCAGGCAGATGAGGACGACGACGGCGGTGATCCGGTAGATCAGCTTGCTCTTGCCGACGACGTCGAGACCGGCCTCGCCGTTGTAGAGGCGGTGCGCCAGCGACGCCTTGCGCGGCGGACGGCTGCTGCGGCGGCCGCCCTCCTCCTCGTGCGGCAGCCCGGCGTCCTCGAGAGCGGCGTCGTCGGCTGCGGCAGCGGCGTCGTCCTCGACGGTCGACGCGAGGACCTCGTCCTCGTCGGCGTCCGTTCCCACCGGGACGGGGCCCTTGGTGTCGCGCGGGCTCATGCCTTGCTCCTGTCCTGGGCGCCGGACGCGGCGCCGACCAGCTCCCGCTCGGCCGTGGCGAGACCCCGCGGCTTGCGCCCGGCCTTGTCGACCCGGCCGAGGCCCGACATCCGGCTGCTGCCGAACGAGCGCCAGCGCGACAGCACGGCCAGCAGCGGGTGGGTGAAGAGGAAGACGATGACGAGGTCGAGGACGGTGGACAGGCCCAGCGTGAACGCGAAGCCCTTCACGTCACCGATCGCCAGCACGTAGAGGATCGCGGCGGCGAGGAAGCTCACGGCGTCGGCCGAGAGGATCGTGCGCCGCGCCCGGACCCAGGCGCGCGGCACCGCCGAGCGCAGGGTCCGGCCCTCGCGGATCTCGTCCTTGATGCGTTCGAAGTAGACGACGAAGGAGTCGGCTGTGATGCCGATGGCCACGATGAACCCGGCGATGCCCGCGAGGCTCAGCGTGAAGCCGATCTCCCGACCCAGGAGCACCAGGCTGGCGTAGACCAGCGCCGCGGATGCGATCAGGCTCGCGATCATGACCAGGCCGAGCAGCCGGTAGTACAGCAGCGCGTAGATGAACACCAGCGCGATGCCGATCGCGCCGGCGATGAGCCCGGCCTCGAGCTGCGCGGCCCCGAGCTCGGTGGAGATCGACTCGGCGGTGGCCTGGGTGAAGGTCAGCGGCAGGGCGCCGTACTTCAGCTGGTTGGCCAGCTCGTCGGCGGTCGTCTGCGTGAAGCTGCCGCTGATCGTCGTCGGGTTGCTGTTGATCGCCGACTGGATCGTCGGCGCGGAGATGACCCGGCCGTCGAGGGTGAAGGCCACGTTCTTGCCGACGTTGGCGGCGGTGTACTCCGCCCAGGTGTTCTCGGCCTTGTTGTTGAAGTCGAGCAGGACGACCCACTCACCGGTGGTCTGCTGCGTGCCGGAGCTCGCGTCGGTGACGTCGGTGCCCTCGATGATCGTCGGGCCGAGCAGGTACTTGGCCGTGCCGTCCTGGGTGCAGGCGGCGACGTAGTCGTCGGGCCGCGCCGTGTCGCTGGTGGTGTCGTTCTTGTCGCAGACGAGGGTCGCGTAGGCCGCGGCCGCCTCGTCCTGGGTCACCGCGGGACGGTTCGGGTCCAGCGACGGGTCCTCGACGGCGCCGCTGGTCGCCGCGGCGCTGTCGGTCGGGCCGGCCGCCGCGCTGTCGGTCGGGCTGGCGGCGCTGTCGGTCGGCGTGGCCGCCGCGCTGTCCGTGGGGGTCGCCGCGGCGCTGTCCGTGGGCGTGGCCGAGCCGCTCGCGCCGGCACTCGCCGACGCGCTGTCGGTCGCCGCCTGGGTCGCCGCCTCAGGACCCTGGAGAACCGGGCGGAACCGCAGCTGCGCGGTGGCACCGAGCTCGCGGGCCTTCTCGCCGTTGTCACCGGGAACCGAGATGACGATGTTCGAGCTGCCCTCGGTGACGACCTCGGCCTCGGCGACACCGAGGCCGTTCACCCGCTGCTCGATGATCTGGCGAGCGAGCTCGAGGTCCTCCTTGGCCGGCGCCTTGCCGTCCGGGGTCTTCGCGGTGAGCGTGACGGTCGTGCCGCCGCGCAGGTCGAGACCCAGCTGCGGCGCCCGGCTGGTGCCGGTGAAGAACACCAGCGCGTACAGACCCGCGAGGATCAGGACCAGCGCGATGAAGTAGTTCCGCGCCGGGAGCGAACGGTTGGCCACGGGGTTCCTCCGGGTCAGCGCGGGCCGTCGGACGGCCGACCGTCGGCGCCGTCCTCACCCGGGAGGTCCGGCTCGGCCGGGCTGGCGGGGAACTCACCGGCCGGCTTGCGCACCTCGAGGATCGCCTGCTGGGCGAAGGTGACCACGACGCCGGGCGAGAGCTCCAGGTCGACGGTGCCTTCCCCCTTGCCGACGACCGTCGCGTGCATGCCGCTGGTGGTCATCACCGGGGTGCCGGGAGCGAGGGAGTCCCGCATCGACTGCTGCTGCGCCTGCATCCGCTTGCGCTGCCGGGCAGGCAGCACGAACAGCAGCACTGCCGCGAGAGCGAGCAGGATGAGCGGGAAGTACTTGTCCACGACTGGTGTGCCTCTCTACCGTGCAGCGTCTGCACGGTGGGTGCGCCCCCGTCGGGGACGCTCGGGTGCGTCCGGTGGTGGCGCCATCACCGTCGGCACGGCGCAACCGGGCGGGACACGCACGGCCGCGGCCGGACGATTTGCGCGCCAGCGACAAGCAGTCTAAGCGTCGAACAGCGTCTCTGACGACGACCCTGGTGTGTGTGGGACCCCTGGGAGGGAACCGAGGACCCCGGCCCCGCGCGGAACGGGGATTCCGAGGTGCCGCCATGCCGCCTCGGTGGCGACACGCCCACGGGGTGTGCGCGCGAGCAGGCCGGCGCGCACCAGGAACGGCTCGCACACCTCCTCGACCGTGTGCGGCTCCTCCCCCACCGCCACGGCGAGGGTCGCGACCCCGACCGGGCCACCGCCGAACTTGGTGACCAGCGCGTCGAGCACCGAGCGGTCCAGCCGGTCCAGGCCGAGCTCGTCGACGTCGTAGAGCGCCAGCGCCGCGCGGGCGACCTCGCGGGTGACCCGGCCGTCGGCCTTGACCTCGGCGAAGTCGCGCACCCGGCGCAGCAGCCGGTTGGCGATGCGGGGTGTGCCGCGCGAGCGGCCGGCGATCTCGGCCGACCCCTCGTCGGTCAGCTCGACGCCGAGCAGCGCGGCGCTGCGGGCCAGCACCCGCTGCAGCTCCTCGGGCTCGTAGAACTCCATCTGCCCGACGAAGCCGAACCGGTCGCGCAGCGGGCCGGTGAGCAGGCCCGCCCGGGTGGTGGCGCCGACCAGGGTGAACGGGCTGATCTCCAGCGGGATCGCGGTCGCCCCGGGCCCCTTGCCGACGACGACGTCGACCCGGAAGTCCTCCATCGCCATGTACAGCAGCTCTTCGGCGGGACGGGCGATCCGGTGGATCTCGTCGATGAACAGCACGTCGCCCGGCGCGAGGTTGGACAGCATCGCGGCGAGGTCGCCGGAGCGCTCGATGGCCGGGCCGCTGGTGATCTTCACCGACGTCCCGAGCTCGGAGCCGATGATCAGCGCGAGGCTGGTCTTGCCCAGCCCGGGCGGCCCGGAGAGCAGGACGTGGTCCGGCGGCCGGCCCCGGCGCTTGGCGCCCTCGAGCACGAGGTCGAGCTGGCGGGCGACCTTGGGCTGGCCGATGAAGTCGGCCAGCGAGTGCGGCCGCAGGGCGGACTCGACCACCCGCTCCTCGTCGCCGGCCCCCGCCGACACCGAGAAGTCGCGACCGTAGCCCTCGGCGAGCTCCGCCGTCATGGGGATGTCGAAGGGATTGGTCATGAGCGACCCAGGATCTGCAGGGCCTGCCGCAGCAGGACGGCGACGTCCACCTGGCCGTCGGTGGCGATCTGCTCGTCAGCGACCGGGGCGAGCGCGGTGAGCGCGTTGTCGGCCTCGCGGCCGGTCCAGCCCAGACCGAGCAGGGCGGAGACGAGCTGGTCGCGCCAGGGCGCGACCGGGGTGATCGGACCACCGAGCGCCGGCAGGCCCGGCCCGTCGAGGGCGGTGTCGCCGGTGGGCGCGCCGAGCCGGTCGCGCAGCTCGAGCACGAGCCGCTCGGCGCCCTTCTTGCCGATGCCGGGCACCTGCATGAGCGCCTTGAGGTCGCCCATCGTCACCGCGCGGCGGACCTCGCGCGGCGGGTGGATGGCCAGCACCGCCTGCGCGAGCCGCGGGCCGACGCCGTTGGCGGTCTGCAGCAGCTCGAACAGCTGGCGCTCGTCGTCGTCGGCGAAGCCGTAGAGGGTCAGCGAGTCCTCGCGGACGACGAGGCTGGTCGACAGCCGCGCGTTCTCCCCCACCTGCAGCCGGGCGATGGTGCCCGGGGTGCACTGCACCGCGAGGCCCACGCCACCGACCTCGACGACGGCGCCGTCGGGCGAGACCGCGGCGACCCGGCCGTTCACCGAGGCGATCACCGGGCCACCCCCTGCCAGCGCGGCAGCGTGCGCGGCGCGACATGGGCGCCCAGGCCGCCGGTCAGCGCGGCGGTCCGCAGCCGGGTCTGGGCCGGACCGCGCCAGACGTGGCAGACGGCCAGGGCGAGCGCGTCGGCCGCGTCGGCCGGCTTCGGCGCCGCCGAGAGCCCGAGCACACGGGTGACCATGAGGGTGACCTGCTCCTTGTCCGCGCGGCCGTTGCCGGAGATGGCCGCCTTGACCTCGCTGGGGGTGTGCCAGGCGACCGGCCGGTCGGCCTGCGCGGCAGCCAGCGCCGCGACGCCGGCGGCCTGGGCGGTGCCCATCGCCGTCCCCTTGTTGTTCTGGGTGAAGACCCGCTCGATGGCGACCACGTCGGGCCGGTGCTCGCGCAGCAGCGCGGTGACCTGGGTGTGCAGCTCGAGCAGGCGCAGCTCCAGGTCGAGCTCGGCCGAGCTGCGGATCACCCCGACGCCGACCGCGGTCGGGCGGGAGCCGGGCCGGCCGTCGACGATGCCCCAACCGCACCGGGTGAGACCCGGGTCGATGCCCAGGACGCGCATGCCCCGTCTCCCCCCACAGCAGCCGAACGGGTGTTCGACCCACGCTAGCCTGCCGGACCGGCAGGGCGCGAGACCCGGCGGCGGCGCGTCGCGCCTCAGCCGACGCCGATGGCGATCAGCGGCCGGCTGCCGCGGTCCAGCCACCGCATCAGCGTGACCAGACTCCCCCGGTCGATGGCCACGCACCCGGCGGTGGGCGAGCCGTTGCTCACGTGCAGGAAGAAGGCCGAGCCGGCGCCCGGCGTCCCGCCCCGGTTGTAGTCGATGACCAGCGCGTAGTCGTAGACGGCACCGGCCGCCTGCAGGTTCTCGCTCACCGACTCGTCGAACGGGCAGGTGCCCGGGGCGCAGCGCGCGTGCTGGTTGTACAGCGGGCTGTTGACGTCGGAGACCCACCAGTCCAGGCCGTCGACCACGCGGTAGGGCAGCCCGGTGCCGGGGTCGCCCTGGCGGCCGAAGCCCTCGCTGAGGGAGAAGACGCCGGCCGGGGTGCGGGTGGTGCTCTCGCTCGCCTGCCCGACGCCGGCCGAGCCGATCCGCGCGGTCACCGGACCGAGCACCGCCGTCCAGCCGTTCGGGCCGAGCTCCCAGGCGGTGAGCTTCGCCGTGGTCGCGCGGGAGGACGACGCCACGACCGTGACCACCTGCGTGGAGCGGCCCGGGTCGAGTCCCAGCGGGAGCGTCGCGCCCGCCGCCGGTGCGGCCGACGGTGTCGACGTCCGGGGGGACGCCGACGTCCGGGACGACGAGGAGCCTGCCCGCGGCGCGGCGGCCGCGGCCTGGGCGGCCGCGGCGTCGGCGGCCGCCTTTGCTGCGGCGGCGGCAGCGGCGGCCTCCGCGCCCTCGCGTGCCTGGGTCTCGGCGACGGTCCCGTAGCCCGGGGGGACGTCGGCGCGCAGCCGGGTCAGGTCGGTCACCGGGACCGGCATCCGCAGGGCCGTGACGTCGTCGGCGAGCGCCGGGGTCTCCGCGACCGAGGCGGACGAGGTGAGCCCGACGACGCCCGCGGCGAGGCCGAGCGCGGTGACACGGACGAGCAGCCGGCCGAGCCGTCGCCGCTTCCCCTTCCGTGCCACGCGGGCACGCTAAGGACGCCGCGGCCCCGAACCCCGGTACCGGCCGAACAGGTGTGCAGGGTGCGACGCCGCGAGGTCGCTGGGGCAGACGAGCCTCAGGCGTCGACCTTCTCGAGCACCTCGTCGGACACGTCGTAGTTGGCGTAGACGTTCTGCACGTCGTCGCAGTCCTCGAGGGCGTCGATGAGCCGGAACACCTTGCCGGCGCCGTCCTCGTCGAGCTCGATCGTGGTGCTCGGCACGAAGCCGGCCTCGGCCGAGTCGTAGTCGATGCCGGCGTCCTGCAGCGCGGTGCGGACGGCGACGAGGTCGGTCGGCTCGCTGATCACCTCGAAGGTGTCCCCGAGGTCGCGGACCTCCTCGGCGCCGGCGTCGAGCACGGCCAGGAGCACCGAGTCCTCGTCGGTCTCGGCGCCGCCCTCCTGCGCCTTCGGCACCACGATGACGCCCTTGCGGGAGAAGAGGTAGGACACCGAGCCCGGGTCGGCCATCGAGCCGCCGTTGCGGGTCATCGCGGTGCGGACCTCGGAGGCGGCCCGGTTGCGGTTGTCGGTGAGGCACTCGATGAGCACGGCGACCCCGCCCGCGGCGTAGCCCTCGTACATGATCGTCTGCCAGTCCGCGCCGCCGCCCTCGGCGCCGGACCCCCGCTTGACCGCGCGGTCGATGTTGTCGTTCGGGACCGAGGACTTCTTCGCCTTCTGGATGGCGTCGTAGAGCGTCGGGTTGCCCGCCGGGTCGCCGCCGCCGGTGCGGGCCGCGACCTCGATGTTCTTGATGAGCTTGGCGAAGAGCTTGCCGCGCTTGGCGTCGATCGCGGCCTTCTTGTGCTTCGTCGTCGCCCACTTGGAATGGCCGCTCACGGTGCTACCTCCTCGTTCCCGGCGTCGGCGCCGGCCTCCCCGGCCAGGTGGGCGCGCACCACGTCCACGAACAGCGCATGCACCCGGCGGTCCCCGGTCAGCTCCGGGTGAAAGCTGGTGGCCACCAGATTCCCCTGGCGGACGGCCACGATCCTACCGTCGGCCGGTCCGCCCACGACCCGGCCGAGCACTTGCACGGCCTCGCCGGCCTCCTCCACCCACGGCGCGCGGATGAACACGGCGTGCACCGGTCCCCCGTCGAGGCCCTCCAGCGACAGGTCGGCCTCGAAGCTGTCGACCTGCCGGCCGAAGGCGTTGCGCCGCACGGTGACGTCGAGCCCGCCGATCGTCTCCTGGTCCGGCGGCGCGTCGAGCAGCCGGTCGGCGAGCAGGATCATCCCGGCGCACGAGCCGTAGACCGGCAGGCCGTTGGCGACCGCCTTGCGCAGCGGGTCCAGCAGCCCGAACCGGTCGGCCAGCTTGGCGATCGTGGTCGACTCCCCGCCGGGCAGCACGAGCCCGTCGACCGCCTCGAGCTCCTCGGGACGGCGGACGGTGGTCGCCTCGGCGCCCTGCGCCTGCAGCGCCGCGAGGTGCTCGCGGACGTCGCCCTGCAGCGCGAGCACCCCGACGTGCGGCGTCCTCACCACCCGCGGGTCGCGTACCGCTCGGACTCGGGCAGCGTGCTGACGTTGATCCCGACCATCGGCTCGCCGAGACCGCGGGAGACCTTGGCGATCACGGCGGGGTCGTCGAAGAAGGTGGTGGCCTGCACGATCGCGGCCGCGCGCTGCGCCGGGTCGCCGGACTTGAAGATGCCCGAGCCGACGAAGACGCCCTCGGCGCCGAGCTGCATCATCATCGCCGCGTCGGCCGGGGTGGCGATGCCGCCCGCGGTGAAGAGCACCACCGGCAGCTTGCCGAGCCGGGCCACCTCGGCCACGACCGGGTAGGGCGCGCGCAGCTCCTTGGCCGCCACGTAGAGCTCGGTCTCGTCGAGGGTGCCCAGCCGCTTGATGCCGGCGCGGATGGCCCGCATGTGCCGGGTCGCCTCGACGACGTTGCCGGTGCCGGCCTCACCCTTGGAGCGGATCATCGCCGCGCCCTCGGCGATCCGGCGCAGCGCCTCGCCCAGGTCGGTCGCGCCGCAGACGAACGGCACGGTGAACTCGTGCTTGGCGATGTGGTGCGCCTCGTCGGCCGGGGTGAGCACCTCGGACTCGTCGATGTAGTCGACGCCGAGCGCCTGCAGCACCTGCGCCTCGACGAAGTGGCCGATCCGCGCCTTGGCCATCACCGGGATCGAGACGGCGTCGATGATCCCCTGGATCATGTCCGGGTCGCTCATCCGCGCGATCCCGCCCTGGGCGCGGATGTCGGCGGGGACCCGCTCGAGGGCCATGACGGCGACCGCGCCGGCGTCCTCGGCGATCTTGGCCTGCTCGGGGGTGACGACGTCCATGATGACGCCGCCCTTGAGCTGCTCGGCCATGCCGCGCTTGACCAGGTCGGTGCCGGTGCCGTTCTCGGACGTCTCGTGCGCTGCCACTGCGTGCCTCATTTGTCGTGTGGAAAGAACGACCGATCTTACGGCCGGTCGGCACCCCGATCGGCGGGCGGAGCCGCGCCGAGCGCCGGCCCCAGGCCGTCGTCGATGTCGAAGAACCGCGGCAGCGGTCGCCCGGCGTGCACCCGGAGGAGCCGGGCGAGCCGGCGGTGCCGCAGGTCGCGGGTGTCGCGGACGGCGTCGTTGTAGAACCGGCGGGCCAGTTGCAGGCGGGTGCCGGTGCCGGCCAGGTCGGCCTGCAGCGCGGCCGGGACGGCGAGGCCGGCGGGCAGCTCGCGCAGCTCCCGGCCCAGCGCGTTCTCGGCCAGCTCCCGGTCGCCGCCCGGTGGGGTGCGCACCGCCGCCGCGGCCTCGGCCAGCCGCTGCGCCGTCCCCTCCCCCAGCGCGTCGGGGTGCTCGCGGGCGAGCTCGTCGGCCAGCCCGGCCCGGCGCTGCAGCTGCGTCTCCAGCGCCGTCCACGCGCGGTCGACCCGGCCGGAGAGCCGGCGCAGCCGGGTGAGCGTCCACAGCGTCCAGGCGAGCAGCAGCAGGACGACGACAGCCGCCACCAGCAGCCACACCCCGGTCGTCGTCACGGGGCCTGACGCTATCGCCGCACCCGCGCCCGACGGGTCCCCCGACCGGGGCCGTCCGGTGTGAGCAGGATCTCCTCGCCGCCCGTGGCGGTGACCTCGCCGCCGCCGGGGACGATCACCGTCTCGTACACGGCGAGGATCCGCTGCGCGAGCACCGACCAGTCGTAGCCCGCCGCCACCTCCTGCCCCCGCGCGGAGAGCTCCGCTCGGCGCACCGGATCGACGAGCAGGTCGCCGATCGCGCCGGCCAGCGCGGCCGCGTCGCCGCGGCGCACCAGCACCCCGGCGGCGCCGTCCTCCAGCACCGCGCTGAAGGCGGCGAGGTCGCTGGCCACGATCGGCGCGCCGGCGGCGAGCGCCTCGATGAGGATCACCCCGAAGGACTCCCCGAGCAGGTTCGGCGCGCAGTAGACGTCGACCGAGCGCAGGAACGCCGCCTTGTCCTCCTCGGTCAGCTCGCCGAGCAGCGCGACGTGCGGGCGCAGGTCCGCGCCGACCAGCTCCTGCAGCGCCTCGGGGTCGCCGCGTCCGGCGATGAGCAGCTGCGCCCCCGGGTGGCGGCGGACGACGGTGCGCATCGCCTCGAGCAGCACCGGCAGGCCCTTGCGCGGCTCGTCGTAGCGGCCGAGGAAGCCGATCGTCGGCCCGTCCACCCCGCGGGTGTGCCCGGGCAGCGACGGGCCCTCGGCGAAGACGTCGACGTGCACGCCGTTGGGGATGATCACCGCGTCGCCGCCGAGGTGCTCGACCTGGACGCGGCGGGCGAAGTCGGAGACGGCGATCCGGCCGCTGATCTTCTCCAGCCACGGCCGCACCATCGGGCCCCAGACGGTCAGCCACTTCGAGCGGACGGTGGCCGCGTGGAACGTGGCCACGATCGGGCCCTCGGCCAGCATGCAGACCGACAACCCGATCGACGGCGCCGCGGGGTCGTGCACGTGGACGACGTCGAAGTGCCCCTCGCGCAGCCAGCGCCGCACCCGCGCGGCGGACACCGGCCCGAAGTGCACGCTGGACATCGAGCCGTTGTACGGGATCGGCACGGTCCGCCCGGCCCAGGTCATCCAGGGCTCGGTCAGCGACTCCTCGCTCTCGGCCGGGGTGAGCACCTCGACGTCGTGGCCCAGCCCGCGGAGGGTCTCGGCCAGGTCGCGCACGTGGTACTGCACCCCGCCCGGCGTGTCCCACATGTAGGGGCAGACCAGGCCGATGCGCATCAGGACACCCCTCTCCTCGGGGGATCGCGCTGCACATCCGACCAGATCCGGCCCAGCATGTGCCAGTCCTCCGGCTGCGCGGAGATGGAGTCCACGAACGCATCCGCCACGCCCTGGGTGGCCACCGCGACCCGGTCCTTGAGCCGCGCGCCGCCGTCCAGCGGCACCTCGGGGTGGATCATCAGCCGCCAGCCGCCCTCGCGGAACTGGCAGATCACCGGGTGCAGCGCCGCGCCGGTCTGCGCGGCCAGCAGGGCCGCACCGCCGGGCATCGTCGTCGGCCGGCCGAAGAAGCTCACCGGGACCCCGGAGCTGCCGAGGTCGCGGTCCATGAGTAGGCAGACCGAGCGCCCGTCGTTGAGCCACTCGCGCAGCACGGTGGAGCTCGGCCGCTCGCCGCCGGTGAGCGGCACGACCCGCATGCCCAGCGACTCGCGGTACTCGAGGAACCGGCGGTAGAGCGACTCGGGCTTGAGCCGCTCGGCGACGGTCATGAACGGGCCGCCGAGCCAGTCGACGAACCACACCCCCGCCGCGTCCCAGTTCCCGCTGTGCGGCAGCGCGAGGATCACCGGCCGGCCGTCGGAGCGCGACTTCTCCATGTGCTCGACGCCGGGCGACTCGGTCTTGCCGACGATGCCGTCCTTGGGGATGGTCGGCAGCCGGAACGCTTCCCGCCAGTAGCGGGCGTAGGACCGCACCCCGCGGACGGTCAGCTCGTCGAGCTCGGTCTCGCTCAGCTTCCCGCCGGTCGCGACGCGCAGGTTGGCCCGCAGCATCCGGGTGCCCGAGCCGTCGCGGCGGGCGGCCCAGCCGGCGCCGGCGTCGAAGGCGCGGCGGGCCAGCCCCTCGGGCAGCAGCTTGACCGCACCCCAGCCGGCGGCGAAGCCGGCGTCGGTGAGCGCCGCGCCGGCGCGGGCGCGGAGTCCGGGGGCTTTTTCGACCACCACGCTCATGGCGCCGGCGTGGTCGGCGGGACCGGGTCGGCGGTCGGCAGCGGGCGGCGGCCGGCGCGGTGGACGGCCACGAACCGCTGGCCCACGGTGATCGCGCTGCCGACCAGCAGCAGCCACAGCGCCACGTGGAGGGCGTACGGCACGCCCAGGCCGAGGAAGCCGGTGCCGACCAGGACGAGGATCAGCCGCTCGGTGCGCTCGACGATGCCGACGTCGGCGGACAGCCCCACACCCTCGGCGCGCGCCTTGACGTAGGAGGTGAGCACACCGAGCACCAGGCAGATCAGCGCGAGCAGGACCAGCAGCCGGTTGTCGCCGCCGCCGGAGAACCACCAGGCCAGCGACGCGAAGATCGCGGCGTCCGAGGCGCGGTCGCCGGTCGAGTCCAGCACGGCCCCGAACAGCGAGCCGCCGCCGCGCGCCCGGGCCAGCGCCCCGTCGAGCATGTCGAGCAGGACGAACAGGGTGACGGCGAACGCGCCCCAGAACAGGTGGCCGGTGCCGATCAGGAACACCGCGGCGGCGATCGAGCCCAGGGTGCCGGTCAGGGTGACCATGTCCGGCGTGATGCCCGAGCGCGCCAGCCGGGTGACCACGGGCGAGAGCACCTTGGCCACCTTCGGACGCGCGTTGATGCCGAGCACTCAGGCCTCCGCACCCGTGTCGGCGTGCTCGGCCCAGGCATCGGCGAGCAACCGGCGCGTCTCGGTGAGCACCTGCGGCAGCACCCGGGTCAGGCCGATCACCGGCATGAAGTTGGTGTCGCCGCCCCACCGCGGCACCACGTGCTGGTGCAGGTGGTCGGCGATGCCGGCGCCGGCGATGTGGCCCTGGTTCATCCCGATGTTGAACCCGTGCGCGCCGCTGACCGCGCGGATGGTCCGCATCGCGGTCTGGGTGAGGTCGCCGAGCTCGGCGACCTCCTCGACGGTCAGGTCGGTGTAGTCGGGCACGTGCCGGTACGGGACCACCATCAGGTGCCCGGCGTTGTACGGGTACAGGTTGAGGACGGCGAACACCGTCCGGCCCCGCGCGACGATCAGCCCCTCCTCGTCGCCCATCTTCGGGATGAGGCAGAACGGGCAGTCGTGGTCGCCCGTGGGCTTGCCCTCGCCGCGGATGTAGGCCATGCGGTAGGGCGTCCAGAGGTGCTCGAACACCGACGCCGGGCCGTTCTCGTCGTTGGACACGGGCACGCGGTACGGCTGATCGGACGTCTCACCCACGGACGCCCGACCGTCGTTGCCGACGGCGACCCGGTACTGCTCGTCCTGCTGGCTCACACCGGGACCTCGGCGGTCGGGTCGGCGTTGTGCCGGGCGGCGACCCAGTTCACGACCTGCTCGACGGCGTCGGCGATCGGCACGCCGTTGCGCTGGCTGCCGTCGCGGTAGCGGAAGGAGACCGCGCCGGCCTCGGCGTCCGTGGCGCCGGCGATCAGCACGAACGGGATCTTCTGCTTGCTCGCCGTCCGGATCTTCTTCTGCATCCGGTCGTCGGAGTCGTCGATCTCCACCCGGATGCCGCGCTCGCGCAGCCTCAGCGCGACGTCCTCCAGGTAGCCGATCTGCTCGTCGGTGATCGGGATGCCCACCACCTGCACCGGCGCGAGCCAGGCCGGGAAGGCACCCGCGTAGTGCTCGGTGAGCACCCCGAAGAACCGCTCGATCGAGCCGAACTTGGCCGAGTGGATCATCACCGGCTGCTGGTGGCTGCCGTCGGCGGCCGTGTACTCCAGACCGAACCCGGCCGGCTGGTTGAAGTCGTACTGGATCGTCGACATCTGCCACGTCCGGCCGATGGCGTCACGCGCCTGCACGGAGATCTTCGGCCCGTAGAAGGCCGCGCCGCCCGGGTCGGGCACGAGTTCGAGGCCGGTCTCACGGGCCGCCTCCTCGAGCACCTTGGTGGCGATCTCCCACTGGTCGTCGGATCCGATGAACTTGTCCTGCTTGTCCGGGTCGTCGCCGCGGGTGGACAGCTCCAGGTAGTACTCGTCGAGGCCGAAGTCGCGCAGCAGGCCGAGCACGAACGACAGCAGGTGGCGGATCTCGCCGGGCGCCTGCTCGGGCGTGACGTAGCTGTGCGAGTCGTCCTGCGTCAGCCCGCGCACCCGCGTCAGGCCGTGGACGACGCCGGACTTCTCGTAGCGGTAGACCGAGCCGAACTCGAAGAACCGCAGCGGCAGCTCGCGGTAGGACCGCCCGCGCGACCTGAAGATCAGGTTGTGCATCGGGCAGTTCATCGCCTTGAGGTAGTACTTCGCGTTTTCCAGCTCCATCGGCGGGAACATGGTGTCGGCGTAGTACGGCAGGTGGCCGGAGAGCTCGAAGACGTGCTCCTTGGTGATGTGCGGCGTCCCGACGTAGAGGAAGCCCTCCTCGATGTGCCGCCGGCGGACGTAGTCCTCCATCTCCCGCTTGATCACCCCGCCCTTGGGGTGGAAGACGGCCAGGCCGGAGCCGATCTCGTCGGGGAAGCTGAACAGGTCCAGCTCGGCGCCCAGGCGCCGGTGGTCGCGGCGCTCGGCCTCGGCCAGCTGCTCCAGGTAGGCCTTGTGCGCGTCCTTGCTCTCCCACGCCGTGCCGTAGATCCGCTGCAGCTGTGGGTTCTTCTCGTTGCCGCGCCAGTAGGCGGCCGCCGACCGGGTGAGGGAGAAGGCCGGGATGTTGTTCGTGCGCGGCAGGTGCGGGCCGCGGCACAGGTCGGTCCAGACCCGTTCGCCGGTGCGGGCGTCGAGGTTGTCGTACATCGTCAGCTGGCCGCCGCCGACCTCGACCGAGGCGCCCTCGGCGTCGTCGTTGCCGCTCCCCTTCAGGTCGATCAGCTCGAGCTTGTACGGCTCGTGCGCCAGCTCGACCTTGGCGTCGGCGTCGCTGATCTCGCGCCGGGAGAAGCGCTGCCCGGCCCGGACGATCTCGGTCATCTTCTTCTCGAGGACCTGCAGGTCCTCGGGCGTGAACGGCCGCTCGGGGTCGAAGTCGTAGTAGAAGCCGTTCTCGATCGGCGGGCCGATGCCCAGCCGCGTGCCGGGGAAGACCTCCTGCACGGCCTGGGCGAGCACGTGCGCCGTCGAGTGGCGGATGACCGCGCGGCCCTCCGGGCTCGCGGCCGGCACCGGCTCCACCGAGGCGTCGGCGTCCGGCGTCCAGGCGAGGTCCTTGAGGTCGCCGGAGGCCAGGTCGCGGACGACGACGGCGCCGTCCGGACCCTTCAGCGGGACGCCGGCCTCCTTGAGCGCGTCGGCCGCGGTGGTCCCGGCCGGCACCCGGATCGGGGCGAGCGCGGCGGGGAGGGGTGCGGCAGACACGAGGGGCTCCAAGGGGGTCGGCGGAGGACCTGGCCCGTCGGCCAGGTCAGTCAGAAGGTTAGTGCCCGGAACGCGGGCAGCCGGTCAGGAGAGGAGTTCGACCGGGTCGCCGGGGCGGACCCGGCCGGGAGTTCGCACCTCGGCGTAGACGCCGAGGCAGTGCTTCGGCGGGCGGGTGACGGTGAGCTCCACCTCGCCGATCCGCAGGCTGCGGCCGACCCAGGCGCGCTCGTCCTCGTCGCCGTCGAGGCTCAGCAGCAGGTTGGCGCGCGGGTCGTCGGCCGAGCACCCGGCGGGGACGTCGCCGCCGGCGGCCCGGTCGATCGCCGAGCGGCTGACCAGGTGCACCGCGGCCGCGTCGACCTGCGGGGCCTCCGCGGAGGTCCGCTGCAGCCGCACCGGGCGGCCGAGCACCTCGGTGAGCGTGATCGTGTCGGCCTCGTCGTCCCCGGTGGCGACGACCTCGGCGAGCTCGGGCGTCGTCTTGACCGTCACCCGCTCCCCCGTCGTCGCGTCGACGACGGCCCAGGCCCGGTCGCCGACCAGGCCGGCGGGCTCGACGCGCGCCTCGGCCACGGTGCGCCCGGCCAGGCTCTTCACCGGGTAGACGCTCACCTGGTCGACCGTGCCGACGACGCCGTTCACATCGCCACGCTACGACGACCCGGACCGTCTCCGCGCGCGGATTCCCGGCGGCGCAACCGGCGGAGCTGGGCGTCGAGGTAGGGCCGCGCGCGCCGCTGGCCGCCCTCGCGGGCGATCGCCTCCTCCAGCGCGGCGAGCACGCGGGCCAGGCGGTCGGCGTCCGGCGTCCAGCCGCGGCGCTCGCAGGCCTCCAGCCACTCCACCGGGGTGCGGTGCCCGCGCTCGCGGTTGCACCGGCCGCAGGCGGCCACCTCGTTCTCCAGCCGCGACGGGCCGCCCTTGACCCGCGGGACGACGTGCTCGGTGGTCGGCCGGATCAGCGGGCCGAAGGCGCGGCCGCACCAGACGCAGGTGGGCCCGTCCCGCTCGAGGATCGCCGTCAGCCGGTCGGCGCGGTCGAGCTGGGGCACTCCCCCATCGTGCGCTACCGGAGCAGGGCGAGCGCGTCGTCGACGGCCGGTTTGGACGCCGGCGTGAGCGGCAGGCGGACGTCGGGCGTGGGGATCCGGCCCTGGGCGTGCAGCACGCCCTTGATCACCGCGGGGTTGGGTTCGGCGAACAGCGCGAGGACGACGGGCAGCAGGGCCTCTGCGCGGGCGCGCGCCTCGGCGACCCGGCCGGCCAGGCCGTCGTCGATCATCTGCACGAAGTCCGCCGTCCGGACGTGCGCGGCGGCGGCGATCGCACCGGCCCCACCCATGAGGACGACGGGCAGCAGGTACGCGTCGTCCCCACCGAGGACGGCGAAGTCCCGCGGCGCCGCGGCGAGCAACCGCAGGGTGTCGGCGTCCACCCCGCCGACCGCCTGCTTGACACCGACGATCCGCGGGTGCGCGGCGAGCTCGAGCAGCGCGTCGGCGCCCAGCCCGCGTGCCGTGCGGTACGGGACGTTGTAGACGACGAGCGGGACCGGTGAGCGCTCGGCGACCTCCGCGAAGTGCGCGACGATGCCGGGCTCCGACGGCCGCACGTAGTACGGGACGACGGCGAGGGAGGCGACCACGCCGGGGACGCCCGCGAGCTCCTCGTGCCGGGCGATCGTCGTCCGGGTGTCGTTCGTGCCCGCGCCGACGACCAGCGGCGCGCCGCGGTCGGCGCAGACGCGAGCGCAGGCGTCGACGACCGCGCGGCGCTCGGCGTCGTCCAGCGCCGAGGCCTCCCCCGTCGTCCCGAGGGCCACGACCCCCGCGGCGCCGTCGTCGAGGAACCCGGCCAGCAGTCGTTCGAGGCAGGCCACGTCCACCCGGCCGGACTCGTCGAACGGGGTGACCGCCGGCACGAACACGCCCTCGAGGAGTCGCACGTCCGGAGGCTATCGAGGCTTCAGCAGTACTCGTGCACGACGAGCAGATGAGCGTGGGACTCGTTCGTGAACTCGGCGGCGACGAAGTCGGAGTGCGCGGAGCGGGCCATGAGGTCCAGTGCGCGCTCCCAGAAGGCGGTCCTGTCGTCCGGGGGCACGTCGGCGACCTCCCCGAGGTAGTCGTGGACGACGCGCACCGCCGGATCCCGGAGCAGCTTCCGCAACCGCTTCTCGTCGACGAAGTCCCTGCCGCGGCGCCGCCAGACCACTCCATCGGCGTCGGTGATCCGCTCCTGCGCTGCCAGGTTCGGGATCTCCCGTGCGCCGTCCGGCTCCGTGGGGTCCGCGACCGACTCGGTGAAGGACTCGGATCGCTCGATGCGACGGCGCGCCATCCCGTCAACCTAGGGCGTCGCCTCGCCGACCCCGATCAGTTCCGGGTCCGGCGCAGGTCACAGGCTGCATGGGCAAGCTCGTCTACTCGATGATCACCTCGCTGGACGGCTACGCGGAGGCAGCCGAGGGCGACCTGGGTTCCGGGGCCGAGGTCGAGGAGGTGCACACCTTCATCGGGGACCTCTTCCGCCCGGTCCGGACGTTCCTCTACGGGCGGCGCATGTACGAGTCGATGGTCTTCTGGGAGACCGCTCACTCCCTGCCCGACGCGCCGCCGCACATCGTGCAGTACGCGCGCGACTGGCAGGCCGCCGACAAGGTCGTCTACTCCACGACGCTGGAGTCGGTGGCGAGCGAGAGGACCAGGATCGAACGGACCTTCGACCCGGACGCCGTCCGCCGGCTCAAGGACGAGACCGATCACGATCTGAGCGTCGACGGCCCGAACCTGGCCGCCCAGGCGATCGCGGCCGGCCTGGTGGACGAGTACCACCTCTTCGTGACGACGAGCGTGGTCGGCGGCGGGAAGCGGTTCTTCCCCGACGGCGTGCGCCTCGACCTCGAGCTGGTCGACCAGCGCGCCTTCGACTCCGGGCTGATCCACGCGCACTACCGGGCCCGCTGACCGGCGCCGGGAACGACGAAGGGCCAGGTCCACGACCGACCTGGCCCTTCGGCGCGGTGGGCGATACTGGGTTCGAACCAGTGACCTCTTCGGTGTGAACGAAGCGCTCTACCACTGAGCCAATCGCCCGCGACCCCGACGAGTGTACGAGACGATCAGTGCCAGAGGGGGACCCACCCCGGCACCCAGCTGGGCACGCCGAACACGTGCAGCACCAGCACCACGACGCCGTAGACGAACAGGGCCGTGGCCAGCGCGATGACGATGCGCACCCACACCGGCTGCGAGGTCACCCAGTCGGTCCAGCGCTTGACCTGCTTCTTCGTGTACTCCAGCAGCCGCTCGGCCCAGGTGAACTCGGTGGCCAGCACGAACAGGCCGGCGATCACGGTGAGCCAGCCGGGGCCGGGGAGCGGGATCGTGACCAGCCCGAAGGCGACGATGAGCCCGCCGATGATGCCCACGCCGATCCGGTACGGGTGATCGAGGGACCGCCGCCCGGCGATCCGCTTGCGCCACTTCGTGTCCCGGATCCGCTCGCGCAGGCTGCGGAACTCGTCGGCGTCGTACCGGTCGCGCCGCTCCTCGGAGGTCTCCCGGTCGCGGGGTCCGGTGTCCGGCGCGGTCCCCTGTGCGCTCAGCTGGTCACCTGCCCTCGTGCGACGACGTCCGACGGCACCGGCGGTGCCGAGCGGCCGCGCTCGAGGCTGATGGCGTACGCCGGGTAGCCGTCGAGCCCGGACTCGTCGGAGGAGCCTACGGTGCTCAGGTCCATCTGGGCCCGATCCACGTCGAAGGTGCCGATCGGCACGGCTCCGCTGTCCCGCATGCCCCAGACGACGTAGACGGACTGGGTCCGGTCGTTGACCGCCAGGCCGTCGGTGACCACCTGCACCGACTCCGGGCGCGCCACGACGGTGGCGACCTCGTGCCCCGCCTCGTCCGCGAGCCGGGCGATCGTGGCCTGGCCGGGCTGCAGCACCCTGTGCAGGACCTCGGACTGCTGCTGCGCGGCGCTCTCGGCGCTCGTGCGCGCCTCGCTGAGCATCACGTTCCAGGTGCCCAGAGCGAGGATCACCACCACCGCCGCGGCGACGAGGAGCGAGGGCAGCAGCCGCCGCCAGGGCGTCGGGGTCGGCACGCTCGCGGCGCTGACGTGCTCGTAGTGCGGGAAGCCGGTGGCCCGCCGCGGCGGCGCCGGCTCGTCGACCGGCTCGTCGAAGTCGTCGAGCTCGGCCAGATCGGAGGTGTCGTCGGGGGCCGGCAGCGGCACCTGCTCGGTGCGCTCGACGGCCGCGCGCAGCCGGTCGCCCAGCTGCGCCGACGGCTCGGCGGCGGGCAGGTCGGCGGCGAGCGCGGCCATGACCTCCGACGTCTCGGAGACGGTGCGGGCGCAGCGCGCGCAGTCGGGCAGGTGGCGGACGAAGAGCGCCTCGTCCTCGGGCTCCAGCGAGTGCAGCGCCCAGCCGACGGCGAGCTCGTCGAACAGGGCGTGGTCGCCACCGCGCCGCGCGCGGGGGTCGCCGCTCACCGGTTGCTCCCGTCGACGGGCGCCGGACCGCCCAGGGCGCCACCCAGGGAGGCCCCGCCCGCGACACCCCCGAGCTCCTCCTTGAGCCGGCGCATGCCGGCGAGCATGCGGGTCTTCACGGTGCCCAGCGGGGCACCGGTCAGCGCGGCCACCTCCCGCTGCGTGTAGCCCCCGTAGTAGGCCAGGGTGAGCGCCTCGCGCTGCGCCGCCGGCAACAGGCCCAGCGCGCTGCGCACCCGCTCCGAGACGACCCGGGCCCAGGCCTCCGCCTCCACGTCCTGCGCTTCGACGGGTGCGGCGAGCACCAGTTCCTCGCCGGCGCGGGACTGCCGACGGCGCTGCGATTCCTCGCGGCGGACGGCGTCGACGGCCTTGTGGTGCACCATCGCCAGCAGCCAGGAGGCGAAGCTGCCGCGGGCCCGGTCGTACGCCGACGGGTCGCGCCAGACGCTGAGGAACACGTCCTGCAGCACGTCCTCGGCCAGGACGTCGTCGGCCAGGATCCGTCGCGCCAGGGCGAAGGCCGGGCGGCGGAACCGCTCGTAGAGGTCGTCGACCGCTCCCCTGTCCCCCGCGCGGATCCTGCGCACGAGGGTCGCGTCGGCGAGGTCTTCCGCCGAGCGCCTATCCGGGGGGCTCACAGCTCCCATCGTCACACGTTCCCTTCGCTGCGGGCAGGCCTTCCGGTTCGCCCTGGCCCCTGTGGTCGGTGGGGCTGGTGTGACTGGTGCGGCGTTTCATGAATCGACTCGTCACCACGGGGGCACACCGTCGTTGTGAGAAACATGGCGCACGGATCGACCTCTCGGTACTCCTGTCCTCTCACGCTGCAGCTCATCGGGCCGCGGTCGTGGACGGAAGTACCGGCCCTCCTCAGCTACGAGGCCGCCGATCCCTTCGCCGTCCGGATCACCTTCGGCGACGTCGCCGGACCCGAGGCCGCCGACGACGGCGTCACCTGGCTGGTCGGCCGCGACCTGCTGCGGGTCGGGATGGACCGCCCGGCCGGCGACGGCGACGTCCGCGTCTGGCCGGCCTCCGCCACGGCCGACGTCCTCTTCCTGCACCTGCGCGCGCCGTCCGGCGAGGCGCTGTTCGAGCTGTCCCGGGCCACCCTCTCGGCGTTCCTCCGGGAGACCGAGGCGCTGGTCCCGGTCGGCTCGGAAGCGGCGGTGCTCGACCTCGACGACGAGCTCACGGTGCTGCTGTCCAATGGCGGGGCGGACCCGACGGGGCGCTGACCTGCGAGAACGAGGGATCCGGACGCGCTGTCCGACCCCCTGCTCCACGGCCCCTCCGGGTCCGTGTAAAGTTCTCGACGCAACGCGGACGTGGCTCAGTTGGTAGAGCATCACCTTGCCAAGGTGAGGGTCGCGGGTTCGAATCCCGTCGTCCGCTCGGAACCTCGGGCGTCGGTCCACCAGGCCGGCGCCCGTGTGCGGTGGAGTGGCCGAGAGGCGAGGCAACGGCCTGCAAAGCCGTCTACACGGGTTCAAATCCCGTCTCCACCTCGTCGCCTCTCGCGAGGTGGGTGGGACCGGCCGCAAGGCCGGGCTCGGGCGATTAGCGCAGTGGTAGCGCGCTTCCCTGACACGGAAGAGGTCACTGGTTCGAACCCAGTATCGCCCACGTCACATCGATGCCCCGGGTCGCCGACCCGGGGCTTCGCCCGTTCCGGGATCCATCGGCAACGGGCGACGCCGGCCTCTCCCCCTGGCCCGATGTCTCAATCTGGGACGCCCGGGCACCGCCCGGCGCCCTAGCGTCCCCCGGACCGAGCCAGCCGCACGGATCACCGGAGGCAGAGATGAAGGCGCTCGTCTACCACGGACCGGGGAGCAAGGCCTGGGAGGACGTCCCGGACGCGACGGTCCAGGAGCCCACCGACGTCGTGGTCCGCGTGGAGACCACCACGATCTGCGGGACCGACCTGCACATCCTGCACGGCGACGTCGCGGCGGTGACCGACGGCCGGATCCTCGGGCACGAGGCGGTCGGCACCGTGACCGCCGTCGGGGACGCCGTGCGCGGGTTCGCCGTCGGCGACCGGGTCCTGGTCCCGGCGATCACCAAGTGCGGCCGCTGCGAGTACTGCCAGCGCGGCATGCCCTCGCACTGCCAGACGGTCGGCGGCATCGGGTGGATCTTCGGGCACCTCATCGACGGCACGCAGGCCGAGCTGGTCCGCGTGCCCTACGCCGACACCTCGCTCTACGCGGTGCCCGAGGGCCTCACCGACGAGCAGGTGATCTTTCTCGCCGACTCGCTGCCGACAGGGTACGAGGTCGGCGTGCTGGCCGGCCGGGTCCGGCCGGGTGACACGGTCGCCGTCGTCGGGGCCGGCGCGGTCGGGCTGGCCGCCGTCCTGACCACGGGGCTGTGGGGCGCGTCGCGGGTCATCGCCGTCGACACCAACAAGTTCCGGCTGCAGAAGGCCCTCGAGTTCGGGGCCACCGACGTCGTCGAGGTCGGCCCGGGCACCGTCGAGGCGGTCAAGGCCCTGACCGACGGCCTCGGCGTGGACGTCGCCATCGAGGCGGTCGGCTACCCGGAGACGCTGCGCACCACGGCCGCGCTGGTCCGGCCCGGCGGCCGGATCGCCAACATCGGTGTCCACGGCGTCCCGGTCGAGCTGCCCATGCAGGAGATGTGGATCCAGAACGTCACGCTGACGATGGGCCTGGTGGACACCGTCTCCATCCCCACGCTGCTGAAGATGGTCGCCGGCGGCCGGATCCCCGCGGAGAAGATGGGCACCCACTCGTTCACGTTCGACCAGCTGGACGAGGCCTACGACGTGTTCGGCAACGCCGCGGCGCACGAGGCGCTGAAGGTGGTCATCACGCCGAGCTGACCCGCGGCAGCACCTGCTCGGTCCAGAAGCGGTCCACCTGGGAGGCCAGCTCCTCCCGGGTGCCGCTGTTGTCCAGGACGACGTCGGCGACCGCGGCGCGCTGCTCGTCGGTGGCCTGCGCGGCGATCCGGGCGCGGGCGTCGTCCGCGGCCATGCCGCGCGCCTCGAGCCGGGCCACCCGCGTGGCATGGTCGGCCCGCACGACGAGGACGACGTCGTAGCGCTCCGCCTGGCCGGTCTCCACCAGCAGCGGGATGTCGTGCACCAGGACGGCGTCCGGCGGGGCCGCAGCGGCCACCTCGGCGGCCCGCGCGCGCACGAGCGGGTGCACGATGCCGTCCAGCCGCGCCCGCGCCGCCGGGTCGACGAAGACGACCGCGGCGAGCGCGGGCCGGTCCAGGAAGCCGTCCGGGCCGACGACGGCGTCCCCGAACGCCGCCACCACGGCCGCCAGCCCCGGCGTCCCGGGCTCGACGACCTCCCGGGCGATCCGGTCCGCGTCGATGATCACCGCCCCGCGCTCGGCCAGCAGGGCGGAGACGGTGCTCTTCCCCGATCCGATCCCGCCGGTCAGCCCGATGTTCAGCACCCGGCGAACCTATCCGGCGACCGATCGCGGCCCGCAATTGGTCACGGATCGGCAACACGCGTCCATCCCGCCCGGCGCGTCGCACCAGTCACAGGAGTTACCACCCATAACGTCCGTCTCGGCGATCTTCCCCGCCGAGAGAGGCAGAACCGAAATGTCCCGTCCCCTGCACACCCGCCCGACCACCCCGACGACGGGCCGCGGCCCCGGTCGGCACCGGATCGAGCGCGCCGGCGGGCTGCGCGTCACCGACCTCCCCGCCGTCCGTCAGCGGCTGTTCGCCGAGGGCCGCGACACCCAGCCGCGCAACGCCTTCCTGCGCTGGCTGCTGCCCACGGCCCCGGCCGGCCGGCACACCTGGAACTTCCTCGCGACGTCCGGCGGCCGCCCCCGCACGGCGTTCGCGATCATCCTGAGTCTCTAACCAGGGGAGAAAGGGAGCCCCGCGGACGAGACGTCGTCCGCGGGGCTCTTCTCGTGCCTTCGCACGGAGCGCGAGAGAGCGAGAGGCCCGGAACCCCATGGGGTTCCGGGCCTCTCGTCGTCGCGATGTCAGGCGGCTACCTGACGGCGATCACTCCCCGCCGGCGAGCTTGGCCCGCAGCGCGGCGAGCGCCTCGTCGCTGGCCAGCGTGCCGCCACCGGTGGTGTCGCCGGTCTCGGTCTCGCCACCGCTGGAGTAGTTGCCGCCGGCCGCAGCCTCCGCGTCGGCCTCCTTGGCCGCCGCGATCTGCTTGCGGTGCGCCTCGTAGCGGGCCTGGGCCTCGGCGTACTGCCGCTCCCACTCCTCGCGCTGCGTGTCGTACCCCTCGCGCCACTCGCCGGTCTCCGGGTCGAAGCCCTCGGGGTAGATGTAGTTGCCCTGGTCGTCGTAGCTGGCGGCCATGCCGTAGGCGGCCGGGTCGAACACGTCCTCCTCGCCGACGACGCCCTCGTTGGCCTGCTTGAGCGACAGCGAGATGCGGCGCCGGTCGAGGTCGATGTCGATGACCTTGACGAGGATCTCGTCGCCGACCTGCACGACCTGCTCCGGGATCTCCACGTGGCGCTCGGCCAGCTCGGAGATGTGGACCAGACCCTCGATGCCCTCGTCCACGCGGACGAACGCACCGAACGGCACCAGCTTGGTGACCTTGCCGGGCACGACCTGGCCGATCTGGTGCGTGCGGGCGAACTGACGCCACGGGTCCTCCTGCGTCGCCTTCAGCGACAGGGAGACCCGCTCGCGGTCGAGGTCGACGTCGAGGACCTCGACGGTGACCTCCTGGCCCACCTCGACGACCTCGGACGGGTGGTCGATGTGCTTCCAGGACAGCTCGGAGACGTGCACCAGGCCGTCGACGCCGCCGAGGTCGACGAACGCGCCGAAGTTGACGATCGAGGAGACGACGCCGGTGCGCACCTGGCCCTTGGCGAGCTTGTTGAGGAACTCGCTGCGGACCTCGGACTGCGTCTGCTCCAGCCACTGCCGGCGGGACAGGACGACGTTGTTGCGGTTCTTGTCGAGCTCGATGATCTTGGCCTCGAGCTCGCGGCCCACGTAGGGCTGCAGGTCGCGGACGCGCCGCATCTCGACCAGCGACGCGGGGAGGAACCCGCGCAGGCCGATGTCGAGGATGAGGCCACCCTTGACGACCTCGATGACGGTGCCGGTGACGACCTCGTCGGCTTCCTTCTTGGCCTCGATCGTGCCCCAGGCGCGCTCGTACTGGGCGCGCTTCTTGGACAGGATCAGGCGGCCTTCCTTGTCCTCCTTCTGGAGAACCAGAGCCTCCACCTCGTCGCCGACCTTGACGACCTCGTTGGGGTCGACGTCGTGCTTGATGGAGAGCTCACGCGAGGGGATGACACCCTCGGTCTTGTAGCCGATGTCCAGCAGCACCTCGTCCCGGTCGACCTTGACGATCACGCCTTCGACGATGTCGCCGTCGTTGAAGTACTTGATGGTCTGGTCGATCGCGGCGAGGAAGTCCTCTTCGGTGCCGATGTCGTTGACCGCGATCTGGGGAGTGCTGGAAGGACGGACCTGGGTGGAGGTCATGTGGTCGAGTGCTCCGGACGGGGAATGCGTAGGGACAGGGACACCCGCGGCCGGTTGACCGCGGGGAAGAGCGGGGAGAGCCGGCGGGCGCCGTTCCCCGGACAGGGGCACAACGCTGACAGACCTCTGGCGCATTCCCATGGTACGGACGCCGGGGGTGGTCGGTCCACCTGGGTCGAAAGCCCCTGCACCGCCGTCCCGCGTGCCACGCTGGAGAGGACATGAGCGCTCCCCCGCCCGCCGACCCCATTCCACTCGGCACCGACGGCTACCCGGCCGCGAGCGGCGTGGCCCGCCGGGACGCCGGTTCGGCGGAGTCGGCGCGGGCCAACCGCCGGTGGTGGGACGCCGCGGCGCCGGCCTACCTCGCCGAGCACGGCCGCGACCTCGGCGACGTCGACTTCCTCTGGTGCCCGGAGGGGCTGCGGGAGGACGACGCGCACCTGCTCGGCGACGTCGCGGGCCGGCGGGTGCTCGAGATCGGCTGCGGCTCCGCGCCGTGCTCGCGCTGGCTGCGCCGGGCCGGGGCCGAGCCGATCGGGCTGGACTTGTCGGGCGGCATGCTGGTCCGGGCCGCCGCGCTGAACACGCTCACCGGCGTCGACGTCCCCCTCGTGCAGGGCGACGCCGGCGCGCTGCCGCTCGCCGACGCGAGCGTCGACCTGGCCTGCTCGGCGTTCGGCGGGCTGCCGTTCGTGGCCGACGTGGAGGGCGCGCTGCGCGAGGTCGCGCGGGTGCTGCGGCCCGGAGGCCGGTTCGTCGCGTCGGTGAACCACCCCATGCGCTGGCCGCTCCCCGACTCGCCCGATCCCGACGACCTGCGGGTCACCGGTTCCTACTTCGACCGGCGGCCGTACGTGGAGACCGACGACGCGGAGCAGATCGTCTACGTCGAGCACCACCGGACGGTCGGCGACTGGGTGCGGGCCGTCGTCGGCGCCGGCCTGGTGCTGGTCGACATGGTCGAGCCGGAGTGGACGCCGGGCCGGACGCAGGTGTGGGGGCAGTGGTCCCCGGCGCGCGGGGCGCTCGTCCCCGGAACGCTGATCCTGGTCTGCACCAAGCCGGACGCATGATCACCAGAGGTCGCCGTCGCGCCAGTCGCAGGTCAGCTCGGCGGTCAGGTCCAGGTCGGTCCCGCCGACCAGCACGTGCACCGAGCCGTCGTCCTCGGGCGTGCGACGGCTACCCGACGGCGTCAGCGCGGACGTCGGCCCCGTCCAGAGCTGCCACCCGCGGGAGAGGTAGAGCGCGGACCCGGCGTCGGTGGCACTGTGCCCTCGAAGGCCAGCGCTGCGACCGCCCCCGAGCTGTCGGTCGAGGCGAGCGGAGGCCCGCAGGGTCTCCCGAGGCTCGACGGAAGCGGCTCCGCGCAGCCGGGGGACGGCACGTGGTCGCGGTGCGATCCGGAGGATCGCGATGACTCAGTGGGCCGCCGCGTCCCAGCTGGCGCCGAAGCCGACCGAGACCTCCAGCGGCACCGACAGCTGCGCCGCGCCGGCCATCTCGCGCCGGACCAGCGCCTCGAGGGCCTCCTTCTCCCCCGGCGCGACCTCGAGGACGAGCTCGTCGTGCACCTGCAGCAGCATCCGCGACTTCAGGCCCTCGGCGGCGATCGCCCGCTCGACCTCGAGCATCGCGACCTTGATGACGTCGGCGGCAGAGCCCTGGATGGGCGCGTTGAGCGCCATCCGCTCGGCCATCTCCCGCCGCTGCCGGTTGTCGCTGGTCAGGTCCGGCAGGTAGCGCCGGCGGCCGAGCGTCGTCTCGGTGTAGCCGGTCTGCCGCGCGTCGTCGACCACCCCGTCGAGGTAGTCGCGGATGCCGCCGAAGCGCTCGAAGTAGGCGTGCATCTGCTCGCGCGCCTCCTCCGGGGTGATCCGCAGCTGCTGCGCCAGGCCGTAGGCCGACAGCCCGTACGCCAGGCCGTAGCTCATCGCCTTGATCCGCCGGCGCATCTCCGGGTCGACGTCCTCGATCGGGATGCCGAACGCCCGCGACGCGACGAAGGAGTGCAGGTCCTCTCCCGACGTGAAGGCCTCGATCAGCCCGGCGTCCTCCGACAGGTGCGCCATGATCCGCATCTCGATCTGGCTGTAGTCCGCCGTCATCAGCGACTCGAAGCCCGGGCCGACCACGAACGCCTGCCGGATCCGGCGGCCCTCCGCGGAGCGGATCGGGATGTTCTGCAGGTTCGGGTCGATCGAGGACAGCCGGCCGGTGGCCGCGATCGTCTGCTGGTAGGTCGTGTGGATGCGACCGGCGTCGTCGACCATCGGGATCAGCCCGTCGATGACCGTGCGCAGCCGCGTCACGTCGCGGTGCCGCAGCAGGCTCTCGAGGAACGGGTGCCCGGTCTGCGCCAGCAGGTTGGTCAGCGCGTCGGCGTCGGTGGTGTAGCCGCTCTTGATCTTCTTGGTCTTCGGCAGGCCGAGCTCGTCGAACAGGACGGTCTGCAGCTGCTTCGGCGAGCCGAGGTTCACCTCGCGGCCGATCACCGCGTAGCACTCCGCCGCCGCGGCGGCGACCTCGTCGGCGAACTCGCGCTGCAGCTCGGTGAGGAAGTCGAGGTCCGCGGCGATGCCGCGCTGCTCCATGCGCGCGAGCACGAACGACAGCGGCAGCTCGAGCTCGCCGAGCAGCCGGTCGCCGCCGCGCTGCCCGAGCACGGTCTCGAGGGCGTCGGACAGGTCGTTGACCGCGACCGCCTTGAGGACGTCGGCCTTCGCCGCGTCGCGGGCGAGGTCCTCCTCGGACGGGCCGAGGCCGTCGAGGGTGAGCTGGGCCTCCTCGGCGGCGGCGTCCTTGAGCTCGCGGCGCAGGTACCGGACGGCGAGGTCGCCCAGGTCGAACGAGCGCTGCCCGGGCGTGGCCAGGTAGGCGGCCAGCGCGGTGTCGCTCACCACGCCGGCGAGGTCCCAGCCCCGCGCCCAGATCGCCAGCAGCGGGCCCTTGACGTCGTGCACGACCTTGGGCCGCGCCGGGTCGGCCAGCCAGGCCGCGAGCGCCTGCTCGTCGGCCACGTCGAGCGCCGGCCCGAGGTCGACGAAGACGGCGTGGTCGTCGCCCGCGGCCAGCGCCAGCCCGGTCAGCTCGCCGGTGCCGCGCCCCCAGGTGCCCCGGAAGATCAGGCCGGTCCGGCCGATCGCGTGCTCGCCGAGCCAGGCGCCGAGCTGCCCGGGCGCCACGTCGTCGACGGCGACGTCGAAGCCGCCCTCGACCTCCGGCTCGGCGCTGGTCAGCGTGGCGAACAGCCGGTCGCGCAGCACCCGGAACTGCAGGTTGTCGAAGAGGGTGTGTACCTCGTTGCGGTCCCACGCCTGGACGGCGAGGTCGTCCGGGCCCACCTCGAGCGGCACCTGCCGGTCTAGCTCGGTCAGCCGCCGGTTCTGCAGCACCGAGGACAGGTGCGCGCGCAGCGCGTCGCCGACCTTGCCCTTGACCGTGTCGACCTGGTCGACCAGCGCGTCCAGCGAGCCGTACTCGCGGACCCACTTGGCCGCGGTCTTCTCCCCCACGCTCGGGATGTTCGGGAGGTTGTCGCTCGGGTCGCCGCGCAGCGCGGCGAAGTCCGGGTACTGCGCCGGCGTCAGGTTGTACTTGGCCTCGACCTCCTCCGGGGTGAACCGGGTCAGGTCGGAGACGCCCTTGCGCGGGTAGAGCACGGTGACGTGCTCGTTGACCAGCTGCAGCGCGTCGCGGTCGCCCGTGCCGATCAGCACGTCCATGCCCGCGTCGACCGCCTGCGTGGTCAGCGTGGCGATCACGTCGTCGGCCTCGTAGCCCTCGGCGGTGATGAACGGGATCCGCAGCGCGCCGAGCACCTCCTGGATGAGGCTGACCTGGCCGCGGAAGTCCGTCGGGCTCTCCGAGCGGTTCGCCTTGTACTCGGCGTAGATCTCCGAGCGGAAGGTCTTGCGGCCCACGTCGAAGGCGACGGCCAGATGGGTGGGCTGCTCGTCGCGCAGGATGTTGATCAGCATCGACGTGAAGCCGTAGACGGCGTTCGTCGGCTGGCCCGTGGTCGTCGAGAAGTTCTCGACGGGCAGCGCGAAGAACGCCCGGTAGGCCAGCGAGTGGCCGTCGAGGAGCAGCAGGCGGGGGCGCGGCCCCGTCGTCGTGCCGGCGGGGGCAGCAGCGGGAGCGGACATCGGCTCCGATCCTAGGTGCGCCCCCCGACAGGACCGCCCCGGCCGCTGGTTACCGTCGGGAGTCGTGACCACCGCCCGGCCCGACTGGCTGCCCACCGGCTCGATCAGCCCCCTCGACGACAAGCTGGGCATCCGGATCACCGACTACGACCCCGACCGCCTGGTCGCCACGATGCCGGTGGAGGGCAACCAGCAGCCCTACGGCCTGCTGCACGGCGGCGCGACGTGCGCGCTCATGGAGACGGTGGGCTCCTGGGCCGCAGCCCTCGCGGCCGGACCGGACCGGCAGGTGGTCGGCATCGAGCTCAACGTCAGCTACCTGCGCTCGGCCACGGAGGGCTCGGTGACCGCCGTCTGCACCCCGGTGCGGCGCGGCCGGACCCTGGGCACCTTCCTCATCGAGGTCAGCGACGAGCAGGGCCGCCCGACGGCGACCGGCCGGCTGACCTGCCTGACCAAGAGCTAGGAGCGGCGACCCAGCGACGGCACCCGCCGCGGCACGGGGATCGCCCGCCGGCTGCGCTGCCAGGCCGCCAGCGCGCGGACCAGCGTCTCGCGGGGGACGATCCGCCGGGTGCTCAGCGGTGCGAAGCCCATCCGGCCCAGGAAGCGCAGCCGCTCGGGCTCGTGGCCGCCCGCGGTGGCCACCACGTGGTCGGCACCGACCTCCGCGGCGAAATCGGCAGCGGCCGACAGCAGCGCCGTCCCCACCCCGATCCGCCGGTGCTCCCGGTGGACGACCAGGTTGTCCACCGTCACCTGCGGCACCCCGAGCAGGACCGACAGCGGGTCGACGCCGAGCACGGCCAGCCCCACCGGCAGCTCGCCGTCCGGGCCGGGCAGGACGGCGAGGACGACGCAGTGGGCGGGATCGGCGAGCAGCCGGGCGAACCCGCCGGCGGCCGCCGCGCCGGGCAGCTGCCCCGTGAGCACGCCCTCGGCGTGCGCCTCGACCCGGTGCTGGCGGACGAGGGAGACGACCGCGGGCAGATCGTCGGGCAGCGCGGTGCGCGTAGCGACGCGCGACCGCGACGCGGTTCCAGGCACCCGAGCCTCCCTACCGGTGGTGGCGGCAGCGTGCACCTCGGAGACCCGATGATCACGGCGGCGCGCCGGTAGGACACCCACGGTGAGCACACGCGCGTGTCGCGGAAAGGTCACAGCTGGACGAACGGAGACAGCCGCGACACAGGAATGAACTACGGTCCCTGCTCAACCGTTCGATCAGGGAGGTTGCGTGACCCACGCGGGAGGCGGTACCCGGAGTCGATCCTCCGGCGTACGCAGGATCCTGCTCCGGCTGCTTCTGGTGACGATCTTCGCCGGCGGCTTGGCCACCCTGACGCCGGGCATCGCCTCGGCCGAGGGCGAGCAGGTCATCGGCACGCTCCAGACCAGCCGCAGCGGTCCCATCGAGGACGTGGAGATCACGGTCACCACGCCGAACGGGGACGACGTCGGCTCGGCGAAGACGGACTCGGACGGCAAGTTCGCCGTGGACGTGCCCGGTCCCGGCCAGTACGTCGTCTCGATCAACGAGAAGGACCTGCCCGACACCGTCAAGCTCAACGGTGAGGACACCCGCACGGTCACCGTCGGGCCCAACCGCCAGCAGCCGGTGCTGTTCGGGCTCAGCGACGGCAGCCGCACCGGCGGCGGCAACGTCCGCGCCGTCCAGCTGCTGGTCGACGGCCTGCGGTTCGGCCTGCTGATCGCGATGTGCGCCGTCGGCCTGTCGCTGATCTTCGGGACGACCGGCCTGACCAACTTCGCCCACGGCGAGCTGGTCACGATCGGCGCGATCATCGCCTGGTACATCAACGTGCGCGGCGGCGTCCCGCTGATCCCGGCGACGCTGATCGCGATGGTGGCCGGCGCCGCCGTCGGCGCCCTCAACGAACTCGCCCTGTGGCGGCCGCTGCGCAGGCGCGGCACGGGCCTGGTGGCCGCCCTGGTGGTCTCGATCGGTCTGTCGCTCGCGCTGCGGTACCTGATCCAGATCGTCTACGGCGGGTTCTCCAACCCCTACGCCGACTTCCAGAACCAGCGGGCGGTCGACTACGGCGTCTTCACCCTGACCAACCGGGCGCTGTTCTCGATCATCATCTCGGTCGTCGTCCTGGTGCTGGTCGCCGTCATGCTGCAGCGCACCAAGATCGGCAAGGCGATGCGCGCCGTCGCCGACAACCGCGACCTCGCCTCGTCCTCGGGCATCGACGTCAACCGGGTGATCCTGGTCGTCTGGATGATGGGCGGCGCGCTGGCCACGCTCGGCGGCGTCCTGCTCGGCCTGTCCGACCAGGTGCAGTGGGACATGGGCTTCCGGCTGCTGCTGCTCATGTTCGCCGGCGTCACGCTCGGCGGTCTGGGCACGGCCTACGGCGCCCTCGTCGGCAGCATCATCGTCGGCGTCTTCGTCCAGATGTCCACGCTGGTGATCCCCGACGACATGAAGTACGTCGGGGGCCTGCTGCTGCTCATCGTCATCCTCGTCATCCGGCCCCAGGGGATCCTGGGCTCCCGCGCACGGATCGGCTGAAGCCAGTGAGCGATCTCCTCAACGCGGTCGCAGTCGCGGGCAAGTCGGCCCTGGGCTTCCAGGCCATCTTCTTCGCGCTGCTGGCCATCGGCCTGAACATGCACTTCGGCTACACCGGCCTGCTCAACTTCGGTCAGATCGCGTTCGCGATGCTGGGCGGGTTCGGCATCGCGGTCTCGGTGACCCAGTGGGGCCTGAACTTCTGGGTCGGCGTGCTCGTCGCGATCGGCGCGGCGGTCGTGCTCGCGCTGCTGCTGGGTCTGCCGACCCTGCGGCTGCGCGCGGACTACCTGGCCATCGTCACCATCGCCGCCGCCGAGGGGTTGCGGCTCCTGTTCCGCTCGGTGTCGGCCACCTCGGTCACCGGCGGCACCCGCGGCCTGGCCTCGTTCAACCACGACTTCATCGCGCTGGCGCCGTGGGACACCTCCACGCGCTACCCGGTCCTCGGCACCCGCTGGAGCGGCGGCGAGCTCTGGGTGGCCCTCATCGGCTGGCTGCTCGTCGTCGTCTTCAGCCTGCTCACCTGGCTGCTGGTCCGCAGCCCGTGGGGCCGGGTGGTCAAGTCGATCCGCGAGGACGAGGACGCCGTCCGGGCGCTCGGCAAGAACGTCTACGCGTACAAGATGCAGTCCCTCGTGCTCGGCGGTGTGATCGGTGCCTTCGGCGGCATGGTCTACGCCATCGGCACCGGCTCGGCGATCCCCGACCAGTACCAGAACGCCAACACGTTCCTCGCCTACGCGGCGCTCATCCTCGGCGGCGCGGCCCGCGTGCTCGGACCCGTCGTGGGGAGCATGCTGCTGCTGTTCATCCTGCAGTTCGCCGACACGGGGCTCCGGCTGCTCATCGACAAGGGCATCATCCCGGCCGGGTTGCTCTCCTCGACCGACGTCGCGCAGATCCGCTTCGTGCTCGTCGGCGTCGGGCTGATGTTGTTGCTGATCTTCCGACCACAGGGGATCTTCGGGGACCGACGAGAGGTGATGATCGATGCCCGCTGAGCCCACCCCTGCCGGCGCCACGTCCTCAGGTGCGTCAGCGTCCGGCGCGGGCGCACCCCGTCGGCTCGCCCAGGCCGCGCTGCGCGACGTGCCGTGGGAGGTCGGCGTCGCCAAGCCCGACGCGGCCGTCGTCGTCGACGGCATCACCCGCACCTTCGGTGGTCTGACCGCGGTCGCGGTCGACCACCTGGAGATCCAGCGCGGCGGGATCACCGGCCTGATCGGGCCCAACGGTGCCGGCAAGACGACGCTGTTCAACCTGCTCACCGGGTTCGACCAGCCCAACACCGGCTCCTGGACGTTCGACGGTCGCGACATGGGGCACACCGCGCCACACCAGGTCGCCCGGCTCGGCGTCGTCCGCACCTTCCAGCTGACCAAGGCGCTGTCCCGCCTCACCGTGCTGCAGAACATGCTGCTCGGGGCGCAGGGCCAGCGCGGCGAGAGCTTCCTGCGCGCCCTGATCCCCGGCACGTGGAGGGCGCAGGAGAAGGCCAACACCGAGAAGGCCATGGACCTGCTCCAGCGGTTCAAGCTCGACGCCAAGAAGGACGACTTCGCCGGCACGCTGTCCGGCGGCCAGCGCAAGCTGCTCGAGATGGCCCGCGCGCTGATGAGCGACCCCAAGGTCGTCATGCTCGACGAGCCGATGGCCGGCGTGAACCCGGCGCTCACCCAGAGCCTGCTCGGCCACGTCAAGGACCTGCGCGAGCAGGGCATGACGGTGATCTTCGTCGAGCACGACATGGACGTCGTCCGGGACATCAGCGACTGGGTCGTCGTCATGGCCGCCGGCCGGGTGATCGCCGAGGGCCCGCCGGAGTCGATCAGCCAGAACCAGGCCGTCGTCGACGCCTACCTCGGGGCCCACCACGACGCACCGCTGACCGCCGAGGAGGAGGACCGCGTGCTCGCCCAGGCCGAGCGCGAGATCGCCCGCGAGGAGAACGTGGACGGCGAGGTCTTCAGCTCCGAGGCGAAGGAAGGGACCGACCGATGAGCGAGCCGTTGTTCGAGGTCGACGAGTCCGGCGAGGACATCACCCGCGCCGACGAGGCGGCGACCGCCACCGACACGCTGTCGCCGGCGGAGAAGGCCGCCACCCGCGAGGAGCACCAGCGGCTGGCCGAGGGCGCGCTGGTGCGCGCCGACGACCTGGTGGCCGGCTACGTCCCCGGGGTCAACATCCTGCGCGGTTGCGACTTCTACCTCCAGGACGGCGAACTGGTCGGCATCATCGGTCCCAACGGGGCCGGGAAGTCGACGCTGCTGAAGACCCTCTTCGGGCTGATCCCGGTGCGCTCGGGCGCGGTGACCCTGCGCGGGGAGGACATCACCTCCGCGCCGGCCCACCGGCTGGTGTCCCTCGGCGTCGGCTACGTGCCGCAGAACAACAACGTGTTCCCCTCGCTCACCATCGAGGAGAACATGCAGATGGGCGTGTACCTGCGGCCGAAGACGTTCAAGGAGCGCTTCGACTACGTCATCGACCTGTTCCCGCTGCTCGGCGAGCGGCGCAAGGGCAAGGCCGGGTCGCTGTCCGGCGGCGAGCGGCAGATGGTCGCGATGGGCCGGGCGCTGATGATGGACCCGTCGGTGCTGCTGCTCGACGAGCCCTCGGCGGGCCTGTCGCCGGCCTACCAGGACGAGGTGTTCATCCGCTGCCGGCGGATCAACGCCACCGGCGTCTCGATCATCATGGTCGAGCAGAACGCCCGCCGGTGCCTGCAGATCTGCGACCGCGGCTACGTCCTCGACCAGGGCCGCAACGCCTACACCGACACCGGCCAGTCGCTGATGACCGACCCGAAGGTCATCGAGCTCTACCTGGGGACGCTCGCCAAGGCACAGTAGGCCCGTGGCCAACTGGACCTGGGAGCTGCGCTCCCGCGACGGCGGCATGAACGGGCTGGAGTTCGCCCTCGCGCTGACCGCCGGGGGCTTCTCCCGCGTGCTGGTGCACGCCGCCCCCGCGCACCTGCGCGTGCACGTCCGCGCCGACGACGGGACGACGGTGGCCCGCGGGGAGCCCGACCGGGACGGCGACTACTCCCCCATCACGCTGCTCGAGCTCGCCGGCGGCGAGCTGCGGCGCGCCGAGATCTGGCCGGACGAGAGCCACCTCGGCCTGCCCGTGCTGCTGCCGGGCGGGGAGGTCGGCGTCCTGACCGCGTGGGAGCACGCCCCGGACCGGTCCTGGTGGCGCTGGTCGGTGGAGTTCTCCAACCACGTCGGCCGGCCCGCCGACTGGCAGCCGGAGGGCCAGCACCTGCAGCGCTGAGCCGGCCGGCCCCCGCCGCGCGCCGAGAAGGCACTTCGTGCGCGCTCGACCGGCGCGTGCGCGCGTGTTGCGCGCACAGATCGCCATCTCGGCGCCATCGGCCCCCCCAACGGCCCCTGAACGGCACGGAGGCCCGGCACCCTCGCGGGTACCGGGCCTCCGTGGTGGAGCGAGCGGGTCAGCGCTGCGGGCCGATGCCCTGGGCGTTGAGACCCTGGATGATCTTCGAGGACTCCTCGAAGCCGATCACCACGATGGCGTCGGGCGCGAAGTCGACCATCTGCTGGACCTCGGAGTCGTAGTTCGCCGCCTGCGGGTCGTAGATGATCTTCTTGATGTCGCCCTGGCTCAGGCCGGCCGCGATGAGGTCCTTCTCGGTGTTGTCGGCCAGACCCGTGCCGTACGGGTCGTTGAGCGCCAGGATCCCGACCGACGTGTTGCCGTCACCCGAGATCAGGTCCGACAGCGCCTGGGCCTGCAGCAGGTCCGGCGGGGCGGTACGGAAGTACAGCCCGTTGTCGTTGTACGTCGTGAAGATGTCCGACGTGTTCGCCGGGGAGAACTCCAGGACGCCGGCGCCGGTGATCCGGTCGATGACCGTCTGGCTCACGCCGGAGGACGCGGCACCGATGATCGCGTTGACGTTGGCCTGCAGCAGCCGGTCGACCGTCTGCGTGGCCGTGTCCGTGGAGGTGTCGCCCGAGTCGCCCTCGACCAGCTGGACCGGCTGGCCCAGAACGCCACCAGCGGCGTTGATGTCCTGGATGGCGAGCTTGACGCCGGCGATCTCCGGCGGGCCGAGGAAGGCCAGGTTGCCGGTCTGCGGCAGCAGGGTGCCGATGATCAGCGGGTTGCCGGTGGCGTTGGGGGTAGCCGCCTTGCCGCCGTTCGGGCCCTCGTTGGTGGTGGCGTTGGCCTCGTCGCCGGCGAGCACGAACTTGGTCTTCGCGTCGTCGATCTTGTTGTCGGCACCGAAGTGCAGCAGGCCGAAGGAGGCCTGCGCCGGCTCACCGGGGTCGGTGAAGCTCAGCGGACCGGTGATGCCGTCGAGGTCGGGGTTGCCGCCACCGTTGATGATGTCGAGGCAGGACTTGAAGTCGGAGCACTTGTCGCCGCCGACCGTCACGCCGTTCACGAACGCCTTGAAGGTGTTCGCGTCGTTCGTGCCGGCCATCTGCGCCGCCAAGGCCGTGATCATCACGGCGTCGTACGACTCACCGGCGTAGTTGTAGTCCTTGAGCGCCGGGTCGATGGTGAGCAGGCGCTTCTTGAAGTCGTCGTTGAGGTTCGTCAGAGGGGTCGTGCCGCTCATGCCGGCGAGCGAGCCCTCCTTGGTGAAGTCCTCACCGAGCGCGTTGCCCATGTTGCCGTCGGTGCCGTAGACGTTCGTCTGCTTCTCGCCGCTGCTGCCGCTCGAACCGCTGCTGCTGTTGTCATCGCTGCTGCCGCCACAGGCGGAGACAGCGAGCAGAGCGGCCCCGGCGACTGCGATGCTGCGGGCGATGGTGCCAGTGCGCATCAAGCAACTCCCAGAGGTGTGCGTCGCTGTCGGAGGGCCGCACGGCGAAAGAACGCCGGTCGACCGCCCGATCGGTGCGCAGAACCTAACCGCAGCGAGGCGCTCTGCAGCCCCCTCCGAGACTTTCCGTAATGAGGTCGTGACCTCACAGGTTCGGCACAGACACGCATGATCACGCGCCGTCACGAGCGCCGTCCTGGTACCGGAACCGTCAGGCGGTGGAGCTCTCCGCCGCGGGATCCTCGGCCAGCAGCCGCTCGGCCAGCGCTTTCATGGAGGTGCGCTCGTTCATCGCCGTCCGCTGGATCCACCGGAACGCGTCGGCCTCGGTGATGCCCCGCTCGGCCATGAGCCGGCCCTTGGCCTTCTCGACGATCTTGCGGGCCTCCAGCCGCTCCTCGAGGGTGCGCACCTCGCCGTCGAGCGCCGTCATCTCGGCGAAGCGGGCGCGGGCGACCTCGATCGCCGGCACCAGGTCGTTCTTGTTGAACGGCTTGACCAGGTAGGCCATCGCGCCGGCGTCGCGGGCCCGCTCGACCAGTTCGCGCTGGCTGAACGCGGTGAGCACGATGACCGGGGCGGTGCGCGCCTTCGCGATCTGCTCGGCCGCCGCCAGCCCGTCGAGCACCGGCATCTGGATGTCGAGGATGACCAGGTCGGGACGGAGCTCCTCCGCCTGGTCCACGGCCTGCTGCCCGTCCCCGACCTCGGCGACGACGGTGTAGCCCTCCTCCTCGAGCATCTCCTTGAGGTCGAGGCGGATCAGCGCCTCGTCCTCGGCGATGAGGACCCGTGTCGTCTGGCTGCTCACGCTGCGCAGCCTATCGAGACCCGCGTGACCGCGTCGGTGCTGTGCGCCATACCTCTGAGACCGCCCGCTACCCTGCTGGAGCCGGGACGCCCGGCGCGCCCCCGTACCCCAATCGGCAGAGGGAGCGGATTCAAAACCCGCGCAGTGTGCGTTCGAGTCGCACCGGGGGCACCGCATAGGTTCAGGGCGTGACCGCTCACATGACGCCCGAGCAGTTCCGGCAGCACGGCCACGAGGTCGTGGACTGGATCGCCGACTACTGGACGCGCATCGGGTCGTTCCCCGTCCGGTCGCAGGTCTCCCCCGGCGACGTCCGGGCGGCGCTGCCGGCGTCCCCGCCGGAGCAGGGTGAGCCGATCTCCGCCGTCCTCGCCGACCTGGAGCGCGTCGTCCTGCCCGGCGTCACCCACTGGCAGCACCCGGGCTTCTTCGGCTACTTCCCCGCCAACACCTCCGGGCCGTCGGTGCTCGGCGACCTGGTCTCCGCCGGGCTCGGCGTGCAGGGCATGTCGTGGGTGACCAGCCCCGCGGCCACCGAGCTCGAGCAGCACGTCATGGACTGGTTCGCCGGCCTGCTCAGGCTGCCCGAGACGTTCCTCTCCACCAGCACCGGCGGCGGGGTGGTCCAGGACTCCAGCTCCGGCGCCAACCTGGTCGCGCTGCTCGCGGCGCTGCACCGCGCCAGCAAGGGCGGCACCGTCCGGCACGGCGTCGATCCCGACCGGGCCCTGGTCTACGTCTCCGCCGAGACGCACTCCTCCATGGAGAAGGCGGCGCGCATCGCCGGCCTGGGCAGCGACGCCGTCCGCATCGTCGAGGTGGACGGCGACCTCGCGATGCGCCCCGCGTCGCTCAAGGCCCGCCTGGAGCGGGACACCGCCCGCGGGTTCACCCCCGTGCTGGTCTGCGCCACCGTCGGGACCACGTCGACGACGGCGATCGACCCGCTGGCCGAGCTCGGCCCGATCTGCCGCGAGGCCGGCGTCTGGCTGCACGTCGACGCCGCGTACGCGGGCGTGAGCGGCGTCGTCCCGGAGCTGCGCGAGCTGCAGGCCGGCGTCGAGTGGGCCGACAGCTACACCACCGACGCGCACAAGTGGCTGCTCACCGGCTTCGACGCGACGCTGTTCTGGGTCGCCGACCGGGCCGCGCTCACCGGTGCGCTGTCGATCCTGCCGGAGTACCTGCGCAACGCCGCCACCGAGGCGGGCGCGGTCGTCGACTACCGCGACTGGCAGATCGAGCTGGGCCGGCGCTTCCGCGCGCTGAAGCTCTGGTTCGTGCTGCGCTGGTACGGCGCCGAGGGGCTGCGCGAGCACATCCGCGGGGACGTCGCGCTCGCGCAGGAGTTCGCCGCCCTGGTCGACGCCGACGACCGGTTCGACGTCGTCACGAAGCACCCGTTCTCGCTGGTCTGCCTCAAGCCGCGCTGGGCCGGCGACGTCGACGCCGACGTGGCCACGATGACGCTGCTGGAGCGGCTCAACGACGGCGGCGAGGTGTTCCTGACCCACACCACCGTCGGCGGGCAGCCGGTGCTGCGCGTGGCGATCGGCACACCGGCGACCACCCGCGAGCACGTCGACCGGCTGTGGGCGCTGCTCTGCGAGAACCACGACTGGCTGGCCAACGACTTCGCCGAGGCGGCGGCCCAGCGGGCCCGGGAGGCGGAGGAGCGCCGGGCCGCGGCCGCGGCCGAGCGCGCGGAGGTCCCCGCCGCGGAGACGCCCGCCGTCGAGACGCCCGCAGCCCAGGACGAGACCGCGACGCAGGCCGCCGCCCAGGAGGACCTCTCGGAGGCGGACACGCCCTGAGCGAAAATTGAATGAGTGAGGACTCACTCACATGTAGTGTGTGGCCGTGACCACACCGTCCCGCCGCGCTGCGGCCCTCCCGCCCGAGGAGCGGCGTGAGGCGCTGATCGCCGCCACCCTGCCGCTGGTGCTCGAGCACGGCACCGACGTGAGCACCCGGCTGATCGCCGAGGCCGCCGGTGTCGCGGAAGGCACCATCTTCCGGGTCTTCCCGAGCAAGCAGGACCTCATGGAGGCGGTGCTCGCCAGCGCCTTCGACCCCTCCACCGTCGTCGATGCGATCGCCGAGCTGGACCGGACGGCGCCGCTGGAGGACCGGCTGGTCGCCGCGGTGGAGCTCATGCAGGCGCGCGGTCGCCGCATCGCCGGCCTGATGCACGCCTTCGCCGCGCACGGGTCGCTGCCGCACCGCGAGCACGACCGCGACCGCGGCTGGCGGATCCGTGCCTCCGAGGCCCGCGTGGTCGACGCCCTCGCGCTGCTCGTCGACCCCGACCGCGACGAGCTGCGCTGCTCGCCGCAGGAGACGGCACGCCGGCTCCGGCTGATCACGCTGGCGCTGAGCAGCCACCGCCTGGTCGACACCGAGCCCCTGCCGCCCACCGAGATCGTCTCGCTGCTGCTCGACGGCCTGCGCCGACGGGACACCGCCCCTCCGCGGCCCGCGCACACGATGGAGGTCCCCGCATGCTGATCCGGCTGCTGCGCGGTCACCTGCAGCCCTACAAGCGTCCGCTGCTGGCGGTGGTCGGCCTGCAGCTGGTCTCCACCATGGCCTCGCTGTACCTGCCCAGCCTCAACGCCGACATCATCGACAGCGGGGTCGTGACCGGGGACACCGGCTACATCCTGCGCGTCGGCGGCCTGATGCTCGGGGTCACCGTCGTGCAGATCGCCTGCTCGATCGGCGCGGTCTGGTTCGGCGCCCGCACCGCGATGGCGTTCGGTCGCGACGTGCGCGGCGCCATCTTCGGCCGCGTCGGGACGTTCTCCGCCCAGGAGATGGCCCGGTTCGGCGCGCCCTCGCTGATCACGCGCACGACCAACGACGTCCAGCAGGTGCAGATGCTCGTCGTCATGACCTGCACGCTGATGATCGGCGCACCGATCATGTGCATCGGCGGCGTGATCATGGCGCTGCGCGAGGACGTCGGCCTGTCCTGGCTCATGCTCGTCTGCGTCCCGGCGCTGCTCGTCTCGATCGGCGCGATCGTCGTCCGGATGGTGCCGCAGTTCCGCGCCATGCAGGTGCGCATCGACAACGTCAACCGCGTGCTGCGCGAGCAGCTCACCGGCATCCGCGTGGTCCGCGCGTTCGTCCGCGAGCGGCACGAGGTCCGCCGGTTCGGCGCCGCCAACGCCGAGCTCACTAACACCGCGCTGCGGGCCGGACGGCTCCAGGCGCTGATCTTCCCCACCGTGCTGCTGATCCTGAACGTCTCCAGCGTCGCGGTGCTGTGGTTCGGCGCCGGCCGGGTGGACTCCGAGGAGATCCAGATCGGCGCGCTGACCGCCTTCCTGCTCTACCTGACGCTCATCCTCATGTCGGTCATGATGGCGACGTTCATGGCGGTCATGATCCCGCGCGCCTCGGTCTGCGCCGACCGGATCATGGAGGTCGTCTCCACCGACTCCTCGATCGCCCCGCCGACCGCGCCGGTCACCGACGTGCCCGCCGTCGGCGAGCTGGAGTTCCGGGACGTCGAGCTGCGCTACCCGGGTGCGGCGGCGCCGGTGCTGCGCGGCATCTCCTTCCGCGCCGAGCCCGGGAAGACGACGGCGATCATCGGCAGCACGGGCGCGGGCAAGTCGACGCTGCTCTCCCTCGTGCCGCGGCTGCTCGACGTCACCGGCGGCGCGGTGGTCGTCGACGGGGTGGACGTCCGCGAGCTGGCGCCCGACGAGCTGTGGGACCGGATCGGCCTGGTGCCGCAGAAGGCGTTCCTGTTCAGCGGCACGGTCGCGAGCAACCTGCGCTACGGCCGGACCGACGCGACCGACGAGGAGCTCTGGGCCGCGCTCGAGATCGCGCAGGCCACCGACTTCGTCAGCGCGCTGCCGGAGGGACTCGAGGCGCCGGTGAGCCAGGGCGGCACGAACTTCTCCGGGGGTCAGCGGCAGCGGCTGGCGATCGCCCGCGCGCTGGTCCGCCGTCCGCAGATCTACCTGTTCGACGACTCGTTCTCGGCCCTCGACCTGGCCACCGACGCCCGGCTGAGGACGGCGCTGCGGCCGTGGACCCGCGAGGCGACGGTGCTCATCGTCGCCCAGCGGGTCTCCACGATCGCCGACGCCGACCAGATCGTCGTCCTCGAGGACGGCCGGGTCGCGGGCCTGGGCACGCACGACGAGCTGCTCGAGACCTGCCCCACCTACCAGGAGATCGTGGAGTCCCAGCACGCGATGGAGGCCAGCACCGTGGAGACGCCGGCATGACGCGCCCCACCACCGCCCCCGAGCGCCCGGTCGGCCCGCCGCCCCGGCCTGCGGGGCCCGGCTTCGGCCGCGGACCGATGGCCGCGATGGGCATGCCGGCGGCGAAGGCGATGTCGTTCGGCCCCTCGATGAAGCGGCTGCTGGGCCGCCTCTCCCCCGAGCGCGGCATGCTCGTCGGCGTCGTCCTGCTGGCGATCACCGCCGTCGGGCTGTCGGTGTCGGGTCCCAAGCTCCTCGGCCGGGCGACCGACATCATCTTCGCCGGGATCCTCGGCCGGCAGCTGCCTGCGGGGCTGACCACCCAGGAGGCCGCCGACGCGGCCCGGGCGGCCGGGCACGGCAACGTCGCCGACATCATCACGAGCAACCACGTGGTCCCCGGGCACGGCATCGACTTCGGCGCGCTGGGCACCGTGCTGCTCTGGGCGATCGCGCTGTACGCGGGCGCCTCGCTGTTCAGCTGGCTGCAGGGCTACCTGCTCACCACCGCCGTGCAGCGGTCGATGTTCCGGCTGCGCACCGACGTCGAGGCCAAGCTGCACCGCCTGCCGCTGCGCTACTTCGACACCCAGCCCCGCGGCGAGCTGCTCAGCCGGGTCACCAACGACATCGACAACATCGCCCAGAGCCTCCAGCAGACGCTGAGCCAGCTGCTCACCTCGCTGCTGACCGTGATCGGCGTCGTCGTGCTGATGCTGGTCATCTCCCCGCTGCTGGCGCTGATCGCCCTGGTGACCATCCCGATCTCGATGGCGATCACCACCCGGATCGCCAAGCGCTCGCAGAAGATGTTCGTCGCCCAGTGGAAGAACACCGGCGCGCTCAACGCGCACATCGAGGAGGCGTTCACCGGTCACGAGCTGGTGACCGTCTTCGGCCGGCAGCGCGAGGTGCAGCGGTCCTTCGAGGAGCGCAACGAGGACCTCTTCCGCGCCAGCTTCGGGGCCCAGTTCGTCTCGGGGCTGATCATGCCGGCGATGATGTTCCTCGGGAACCTCAACTACGTGGCCGTGGCCGTCGTCGGCGGCGTCCGGGTGGCCACCGGCGCGATCAGCCTCGGCGACGTGCAGGCGTTCATCCAGTACTCCCGGCAGTTCATGCAGCCGCTGACCCAGGTCGCCTCGATGGCCAACCTGCTGCAGTCCGGCGTCGCCTCCGCCGAGCGGGTCTTCGAGCTGCTCGACGCCGAGGAGCAGGTCCCCGACCCGGTGGACGCCGTCGTCCCCACCACCCGGCGCGGCCGGGTCGAGTTCGAGCACATCTCCTTCCGCTACTCCCCCGACCAGCCGCTGATCGAGGACCTCTCGCTGGTCGCCGAGCCCGGGCAGACGGTCGCCATCGTGGGCCCGACCGGGGCCGGCAAGACGACGCTGGTGAACCTGATCATGCGGTTCTACGAGCTGGACGCCGGCCGGATCACCCTGGACGGCGTCGACATCACCGCGCTGCGCCGCGAGGACCTGCGGGCGCACGTCGGCATGGTGCTGCAGGACACCTGGCTGTTCGGCGGCACGATCCGGGACAACATCGGCTACGGCGACCCGGAGGCGAGCGACGAGCAGATCCACGCCGCGGCCGAGGCGGCCTTCGTCGACCGGTTCGTGCGCAGCCTGCCCGACGGCTACGACACGGTCCTGGACGACGAGGCGAGCAACGTCAGCGTCGGGGAGAAGCAGCTGATCACGATCGCCCGCGCGTTCCTGGCCGACCCGTCGCTGCTGATCCTCGACGAGGCGACCAGCTCGGTGGACACCCGCACCGAGGTGCTCGTGCAGCACGCCATGGCGGCGCTGCGGGCCGACCGGACCAGCTTCGTGATCGCCCACCGGCTGTCCACGATCCGCGACGCCGACCTGATCCTGGTCATGGAGGCCGGCCGGATCGTCGAGTCGGGGACCCACGAGGAACTGCTCGCCGCCGGCGGCGCCTACCAGCGGCTCTACGCCAGCCAGTTCCGCGGGCCGGCCGACAGCGAGGAGGACGCCGTCACCGGGAAGGCGCCCGCCGTCGTCACTCCCGGACGGCGCGGATGAGCCCCTCCTGGGCCACCGTGGCGACGTGCTCGCCGTCGACGGTCCAGATCTGGCCGATGCACAGCGCGCGACCGGCCGAGGCCACCGGGCTGTCGCCCTCGTAGAGGAACCACTCGTCGGGGCGCATCGGCCGGTGGAACCAGACCGTGTGGTCGAGGCTCGCGCCCATGAAGCCGCCCCAGCCGACGCCCAGCCGGGCCACGCCGGACGAGAGCAGGGTGAGGTCGCTGGCGAACGTCAGCGCCGCGGCGTGCACGGCGGGGTCGTCGGGCAGCCGGCCGGCCACCCGCAGCCAGGTCCGGTGCTGGGTGTCCGGGTACTTCTTGGCCACCGGCGAGAAAGGGTCCTCGAGGAACCGCTGCTCGACCGCGGCGCTCATCGCCTCCATGAAGGCCCCTCGCTCCGGGTGCCGGGCGACGACGTCGGGGATGCCGGGCAGCCCCTCGGGGCCGGGGACGTCCGGCATCGGCAGCGAGTGCTCGGCCAGCGCCCGCTCGCCGGCGGTGAAGTCGGCCGTGAGGGCGTAGATGGCGACGTCCTCGCCCTTGCGCCGCTGGTGGGCCAGGACGCGACGGGTGCTGAACGTGCGGCCGTCGCGGATCCGCTCGACGACGTAGCGGATCTCCTCGTTCGGGTCGCCCGGGCGCAGGAAGTAGGAGTGCAGCGAGTGCACGCTCCGGTCGCCCGGCGTGGTCAGCCCGGCGGCCATCAGCGCCTGCCCGGCCACCTGGCCGCCGAAGACCCGCTGCGAGGGCGTCGTCGGCGTCTGGCCGACGAAGACGTCCTCCTCCCGCTCCTCGAGCCCGAGCACCGCCATCAGCGGCGCGGTGGACTCGCTCACGAGTCGGTGCCCACCTCGTGGACCCGGATCAGGTTGGTCGAGCCGACGGTGTTCGGCGGGCTGCCGGCCACGACGACGACGCGGTCGCCCTCCTTGAGCCGGCCGATCGACAGCAGCGAGAAGTCCACCTGCCGGACCATGTCGTCGGTGTGCGAGACCTCGGGGACGATGAACGTCTCCACGCCCCAGGACAGCGCCAGCTGGCTGCGCACGCGGGCGTCGATCGTGAAGGCCAGCAGCGGCTGGCGGGGGTGCAGCGCGGCGAGCCGGCGCGCGGTGTCGCCGGTCTGCGTGAAGGTCGCCAGCGCCTTGACGTCGAGGGTCTCGCCGACGTCCTTGGCCGCGCGCACGATCGCGCCGGAGCGCGACCGCGACCGGCGGCTCACCTCGGGTGCGCGGATCTCGCCGTGGCTCTCGACGGCGTCGATGATCCGTTCCATCGTCCGGACGGCGGCGATCGGGTGCCTGCCGACCGAGGTCTCCCCCGACAGCATCACCGCGTCCGCGCCGTCCAGGACGGCGTTGGCGACATCGGAGGCCTCAGCACGGGTCGGCCGCGACGACTCGATCATCGACTCGAGCATCTGCGTGGCGACGATGACCGGCTTGTTCCGCTCGCGGGCCGCCTGGACGGCGCGCTTCTGCACGAGCGGCACCTGCTCGAGCGGCAGCTCCACGCCCAGGTCGCCACGGGCCACCATGATCCCGTCGAAGGCCTCGACGATCGCCTCGAGGTTGTCGATCGCCTCCGGCTTCTCCAGCTTGGCGATGACCGGGACCTCGATGTCCTCCTGGCGCATGATCTCGCGCACCAGCTCGACGTCGGCCGGCGAGCGGACGAACGACAGCGCGACGAAGTCGACCGACAGGTGCAGGGCGAAGCGCAGGTCCTCCTCGTCCTTGTCCGACAGCGCCGGCACGCTCACCGCGACGCCGGGCAGGGACAGGCCCTTGTTGTTGGAGACCGGGCCGCCCTCGGTGACCAGGCACCACACGTCGGGGCCGTTCACCTCGACCACGGACAGCGCGAGCTTGCCGTCGTCCACCAGGAGGCGGTCGCCGACGCGCACGTCGTTGGCCAGGCCCTTGTAGGTGGTGGAGACGCGCTGCGCGGTCCCGGGCACGTCCTCGACGGTGACGCAGACGCGGCTGCCGGTCTCCCAGACGACGGGACCGTCGACGAAGGTGCCGAGGCGGATCTTGGGGCCCTGCAGGTCGGCGAGGACGGCGACCGCGTGGCCCGTGCGATCGGAAGCCTGGCGCACCGCGGTGTAGGCGGCGGCGTGGTCCTCGTGCGCGCCGTGGCTGAAGTTGAGGCGGGCGACGTCCATGCCCGCTTCGACGAGCGCGGTGACCTGTTCCAGGCTGCTCGTCTTCGGTCCCAGCGTGCAGACGATCTTGGCGCGGCGCGTCATGGCGCAAACGCTATCGGGACGCCCCCCGGCCTGCCGGAGCCACCCCTGTGAGCGCTCACATCCGCCTCAGGAGTTCACCGTCGCTCCCCTCGCTGCTCTTGCGGTTCTTCTCTCGCTCTCGCGGTCCTGCAGCACCGCAAGAGCAACAGGAACACCGCGAAAGTGGGGACCCCACGGCCCAGGAGACGACTCGGGCCGGGCCCCGCCACACGGCGAGGACCCGGCCCGGGTCGAGCGGATCAGCGCAGCGCGACCGCCGTCGGGGTGATCGGGCGGGGCAGCATCGAGTCGCCGGTCAGCCAGCTGTCGGCGGCGGCCGCGGCGGCGCGGCCCTCGGCGATCGCCCAGACGATGAGCGACTGGCCGCGGCCCATGTCGCCGGCGACGAAGACGCCGGGCACGGTGGACATGAACTCGCCGTCGCGGGCGACGTTGCCGCGCTGGTCGACCTCGACGCCGAGGGTGTCGACGAGGCCCTCCCGCTGCGCGCCGGTGAAGCCCATGGCCAGCAGCACCAGCTCGGCGGGCAGCTCCTGCTCGGTGCCCTCGATCTTCTGGAACCGGCCCTCGACCCGCTCGACCTCGTGGAGCAGCAGCGCGCGCACGTGGCCGTGGGCGGGGCCGTCCTCATGACCCAGGAAGCGCTCGGTGTTGACGGCGTAGAGCCGCTCGCCGCCCTCCTCGTGCGCGCTGGAGACGCGCATGATCATCGGGTAGGTCGGCCAGGGGTTGCTGCCGTGGTCACGGCGGTCCGGCGGCGCCGGCATGATCTCCAGCTGCGTCACCGAGAGCGCGCCCTGCCGGTGCGCGGTGCCGAGGCAGTCGGCGCCGGTGTCACCGCCACCGATGATCACCACGTGCTTGCCCGTCGCGGTGATCGGCGGCTCGTCGAGCTCGCCGAGCGCCTGCCGGTTGCCGAAGGGCAGGTACTCCATGGCGAGGTGGATGCCCGTGAGCTCGCGGCCCGGGGCGGGCAGGTCGCGGCCGACCGTGGCGCCACCGGCGAGGACGACGGCGTCGAACTCCTCGCGCAGCTGCTCGACCGACAGGTCGCCGTCCGCAGGGCCGCCGACCTCGACGCCGGTGACGAACCGGGTGCCCTCGGCCCGCATCTGGTCCAGCCGCCGGTCCAGCACGGCCTTCTCCATCTTGAACTCGGGGATGCCGTAGCGGAGCAGCCCACCGATCCGGTCGGCCCGCTCGTAGACGGTGACGTCGTGCCCGGCGCGGGTCAGCTGCTGCGCGGCGGCCAGCCCGGCCGGGCCGGAGCCGACGACGGCGACCTTCTTGCCGGTGCGCTCCTGCGCCGGCCGCGGCGTCACCAGGTCGCGCTGGAACGCCTGGTCGATGATCTCCCACTCGATCTGCTTGATCGTGACCGGCGACTCCTGCAGGTTGAGCACGCAGGAGCCCTCGCACGGCGCCGGGCACAGCTTCCCGGTGAACTCCGGGAAGTTGTTGGTCGCGTGCAGCCGCTCGATCGCCTCGGACCAGTCGTCCCGGCGGGCCAGGTCGTTCCACTCGGGGATGAGGTTGCCCAGCGGGCAGCCGTGGTGGCAGAACGGGATGCCGCAGTCCATGCAGCGGGCGGCCTGCTCCCGGACGTCGGCGAGCGGGAAGACCTCGTCCTCCCCGTTCTTGCGGGAGAGGTAGACGTCCTTCCAGTCCAGCAGCCGCAGGTCGACCGGGCGCCGCGGCGGCAGCTTCCGCTCGTACTTGAGGAAACCGGTCGAGTCAGCCACGAGCAGCCTCCATCAGCGCCCTGTCCACATCCGTACCGTTCGCTTCCGCCATCCGCTGCGCCTCGAGAGCGCGGCGGTAGTCGCGGGGCATGATCACGCTGAACTGGTCGGCCCAGCGTCCCCAGTCGGCCAGCAGCGCCCCGGCCACCGGCGACTCGGTGTCCTCCGAGTAGCGCACCAGGACGTCGCGCAGCCACTGCGCGGACTCGACGTCGAGCGGCTCGATGTCGACCATCTCGGTGTTCACCCGGTGCACGGCGAGGTCGAGCACGTAGGCGATGCCGCCGGACATGCCGGCCGCGACGTTCCGGCCGGTCGGGCCGAGGATCACCGCGCGCCCGCCGGTCATGTACTCCAGCGCGTGGTCACCCACGCCCTCGACGACGGCCAGCGCACCGGAGTTGCGCACGCAGAACCGCTCGCCGACCCGGCCGCGCAGGAAGATCTCGCCACCGGTCGCGCCATAGCCGATCACGTTGCCCGCGACGACGTTGTCCTCCGCCGCGAAGGTGGCCTCGCGCGCCGGCCGGACGATGATCCGCCCGCCGGACAGGCCCTTGCCCACGTAGTCGTTGGCGTCGCCGAACAGCCGCATGGTCATGCCCCGGGGCACGAACGCGCCGAACGACTGCCCGGCCGACCCGGTGAAGGTCAGGTCGATCGTGCCGTCGGGCAGGCCCTCGCCGCCGAAGCGGCGGGTGACCATCGAGCCGAGCATCGTGCCGACCGTGCGGTTGACGTTGCGCACCGGCAGCTCGAGGCTGACCGGCCGCGCGTCGAGCAGCGCTCCCTCGCACAGCTGGATCAGCGTCTGGTCCAGCGCGATGTCGAGGGCGTGGTCCTGCTCGCGCACCCGCCGCCGGGGCGTGCCCTCGGGCAGCTCCGGGACGGCGAGCACCGGTGTGAGGTCCAGGCCCGCGGCCTTCCAGTGGTCGACCGCCTTGCGCGTGTCGAGCAGCTCCACGTGGCCGATCGCCTCGTCCAGCGAGCGGAAGCCCAGCTCGGCGAGGTAGCCCCGGACCTGCTCGGCGAGGAACTCGAAGAAGGTGACGACGAACTCCGGCCGCCCGGTGAACCGCTTGCGCAGCTCCGGGTTCTGGGTCGCGACGCCGACCGGGCAGGTGTCCAGGTGGCAGACGCGCATCATCACGCAGCCGGAGACGACCAGCGGCGCGGTCGCGAAGCCGTACTCCTCGGCACCCAGCAGGGCGCCGATGATCACGTCGCGGCCGGTCTTCATCTGCCCGTCGACCTGCACGGTGATCCGGTCGCGCAGCCCGTTGGCCAGCAGCGTCTGCTGGGTCTCGGCCAGGCCGAGCTCCCACGGCGAGCCGGCGTGCTTGAGCGAGGTCAGCGGCGCCGCGCCGGTGCCGCCGTCGTGCCCGGAGATCAGGACGACGTCGGAGTGCGCCTTGCTCACCCCGGCCGCGACCGTGCCGACCCCCACCTCGGAGACCAGCTTGACGTGGACCCGCGCCTGGTTGTTGGCGTTCTTCAGGTCGTGGATCAGCTGCTTGAGGTCCTCGATCGAGTAGATGTCGTGGTGCGGCGGCGGGCTGATCAGGCCGACGCCCGGCGTGGAGTGCCGGGTGCGCGCCACCCACGGGTAGACCTTCTGGCCGGGCAGCTGGCCGCCCTCACCGGGCTTGGCGCCCTGGGCCATCTTGATCTGGATGTCATCGGCGTTGACCAGGTACTCGCTGGTGACGCCGAAGCGGCCGCTGGCGACCTGCTTGATCGCCGAGCGGCGCAGGTCGCCGTTCGGGTCGGGCACGAAGCGGTCGGGGTCCTCGCCGCCCTCGCCGGTGTTCGAGCGGGCACCGAGCCGGTTCATGGCGATGGCGAGCGTCTCGTGGGCCTCCTGCGAGATGGACCCGTAGCTCATCGCGCCGGTGGAGAACCGCTTGACGATCTCGCTGACCGGCTCGACCTCGTCGATCGGCACCGGCGCGCGCACGCCGGTCTTCAGCGTGAACAGGCCGCGCAGCGTCGCGGCGTCCGCCGAGAGCTCGTCGACGGTCTGCGTGTAGCGCTCGAAGACCTCGTACTGCCGCGACCGGGTGGCGTGCTGCAGCAGGAACACCGTCTCGGGGTTGAACAGGTGCACCTCGCCCTCGCGGCGCCACTGGTACTCGCCGCCGGTCTCCAGCCGGCGGTGCGCCCGCTCGGTCGGGTTCGGCGGATAGGCCCGGCGGTGCCGGACGGCGACCTCCTCGGCCAGGACGTCGATGCCCACGCCGCCGAGCGGGGCGGAGGTGCCGGTGAAGTACTCGTCGACGATCTCCCGCGACAGGCCGATGGCCTCGAAGATCTGCGCCATCGTGTACGAGCCGACGGTGCTGATGCCCATCTTGCTCATGACCTTGAGGACGCCCTTGCCGAGCGCCTTGACCATGTTGCGGATCGCCTGGGCCGGCTCGACGCCCACCAGCGAGCCGTCGCGGATGAGATCCTCGACGCTCTCGAACGCCAGGTACGGGTTGACCGCGGCGGCGCCGTAGCCGAGCAGCAGCGCGACGTGGTGCACCTCGCGGCAGTCGCCGGACTCGACGACCAGGCCGACCTTCATCCGGGTCTTCTCCCGGATCAGGTGGTGGTGCACCGCGGCGGTCATCAGCAGCGACGGGATCGGCGCGCGCTTCTCGTCGGCGTCGCGGTCGGACAGCACGATGACCCGCGCGCCGGCGGCGATCGCCTTGCTCACCTTGGTGCGCAGGTCCTCCAGCGCCTGGGCGAGGCCGGGGCCGCCGCCGTTGACGTCGAAGTGACCGGTGATCCGGACGGCGGCGAAGCCGGGCAGGTCGCCGTCGTCGTCGATGTGCAGGATCTTGGCCAGCTCGTCGTTGTCGATGACCGGGAACGGCAGGAACACCTGCCGGCAGGACGCCGGGACGGCCTCGAGCAGGTTCTGCTCCGGGCCGAAGGTCCGCCCGAGGCTGGTCACCAGCTCCTCGCGGATGGCGTCCAGCGGCGGGTTGGTCACCTGCGCGAACAGCTGCCCGAAGTAGTCGTAGAGCAGCCGCGAGCGGTCCGACAGCGCCGCCACCGGGGTGTCGGTGCCCATCGAGCCGATCGGCTCGGCGCCGGAGGAGGCCATCGGCGTCAGCAGGACGCGCAGCTCCTCCTCGGTGTAGCCGAACACCAGCTGCCGGCGCACGACCGACTCGTGGCTGGGCCGCGCGCGCCGCCGCTCCGGCAGCGAGGGCAGCTGGACCAGCCCGGCGTGCAGCCAGTCGTCGTACGGCTGCGCGGCGGCCAGGGCGCCCTTGACCTCCTCGTCGGACACGATCCGCCCGGCGGAGGTGTCGACGAGGAACATGCGGCCCGGCTGCAGCCGGCCCTTGGCGACGACGTCGGCGGCCGGGATGTCGAGCACGCCGACCTCGCTGGCCAGGACGACGAGGTCGTCCTTGGTGTGCCACCAGCGGCCGGGGCGCAGGCCGTTGCGGTCGAGGACCGCGCCGATGAGCGTGCCGTCGGTGAACGCCACCGCGGCCGGCCCGTCCCAGGGCTCCATGATCGAGGCGTGGAACCGGTAGAAGGCCCGGCGGGCCGGGTCCATCTCGTCGTGGTTCTCCCACGCCTCCGGGATCATCATCAGCACCGCGTGCGGCAGCGACCGGCCGGACAGGTGCAGCAGCTCGAGCGCCTCGTCGAAGGTCGCCGAGTCGCTGAAGTCGCCGGCGGTGATCGGGAAGATCCGCTCCAGGCCGAGCTCGGCGGCCGGGCTGCCCTCGGGGGCGTCGAACAGCTGGGTCTCGAGCATCGACTCGCGGGCCCGCATGCGGTTGCGGTTGCCCTTGATCGTGTTGATCTCGCCGTTGTGCGCGATCAGCCGGAACGGGTGGGCCAGCGGCCAGCTCGGGAAGGTGTTGGTCGAGAACCGGCTGTGCACCAGGGCGATCGCCGACTCGTAGCGCTCGTCGCGCAGGTCGGGGAAGAACGCCGGCAGCTGGTCGGTGGTCAGCATCCCCTTGTAGGTGATGGTCCGCGACGACAGCGACGGCAGGTACAGGGAGCTGCCGGCCTCGCGGGCGGAGCGCTCGGCCCGCTTGCGCAGCACGAAGGCGCGCCGCTCCAGCCGGCTCACGCCGTTGCACTCGACGTTGCCGCCGAAGGCCTTCTCGTCGGCGCGCGCGGCCATGGTCTCGGCGACGAACAGTTGCGCGAAGTGCGGCATGACCGCGCGGGCGGTCGGGCCGACGTCGGCGCCGTCGGGGTCGACCGGCAGCTCGCGCCAGCCGAGGACGGTCAGGCCCTCCTCGGCGGCCAGGCGGGCGACGTCCTCGACCCGGGCGGCGCGCTCGGTCTCGTCGACCGGCAGGAAGGCCACGCCGACGGCGTACTCCCCCATCGGCGGCAGCTCGAAGTCGACCTCGGCGCGCAGCAGCGCGTCGGGGACCTGCGTGAGGATGCCCGCGCCGTCGCCCGAGTTCGGCTCGGAGCCGGCGGCGCCGCGGTGGTCGAGGTTGTGCAGTGCGGTGAGCCCGGCCGCCACGATGGCGCGCGAGCGTCGTCCCCGGGCGTCGGCGACGAAGGCGACGCCGCAGGCGTCCTTGTCGTTGGCCGGGTCGTACAGCCCGTGCGCCGCCGGGACGGCGGAGAAGGGCACCGCGGGCCGCGTCAGCGGGGACATGGGCACGGCGGGGGCGGTGAGGTCGGACATGTCACTCCCGTCGTCGGCGTGGTCCCGCGCCTGGGGGAAGAGGTCGCGGGCGAGAGCCGGGGTGTTCGAAAGGTGGGCGGCGGTGGAGCCGCGTCGCCGGACGCGTACGTCCTGGCGGCCTCGACTCGCGGAGCCCACCGGGCGGGTGTCCGTTGGGCGGTCGTCCACGGGGCGGCACTGGCCCGGTTCCGACGGATGCGGACCCGCTCAGGATCGCTGGCGGGTCGCGACAGAAGGGTACACAGCCGTAACACACGGCCTGTACCGATAAACCTTCTCCGCGGCGCGTCGTGCTCAGGCGTCTGCGTCGGGTTCTGCATCCCCGCGTCTTCGCTGGTCAGCGGCGACCCGGTCGGCGGTCTGCCCCTCGGCGTCGGACGCCTCGACGGCCGCCTTCGGCCCTCGCGAGGCCCTCGCCGACCGGGATGTGGCCTTCGTCGCTCCCCGGTCGATCACCTCACGCGGCCGTCCGCGCTGCCAGACCATGTAGGCCACGGCGAGCAGCCCGAGGACGATCGAGGTGAAGACGTTGAGCCGCAGGCCGAAGAAGTGCTCGGCCGTGTCGATCCGCAGCATCTCGATCCAGCCGCGGCCCAGGCAGTACAGCGCCACGTACAGCGCGAAGGCCCGCCCGTGGCTGAGCCGGAACCGCTTGTCGGCCCAGACGACCAGCCCGGCGGCGATCAGGTTCCAGACCAGTTCGTAGAGGAACGTCGGGTGGTAGAGGGCGACGTTCTCGTAGCCGGGCACCCGGTGCGCCGGGTCGATCTCGAGGGCCCACGGCAGGTCGGTGGGCCGGCCGTACAGCTCCTGGTTGAAGTAGTTGCCGAGCCGGCCGATCGCCTGGGCGACCAGGATGCCCGGGGCGATGGCGTCGGCGAACGCCGGCAGCGGGATCTTGCGGCGGTGGCAGGCGATCCAGGCACCGACCCCACCGAGGATGATCGCGCCCCAGATGCCGAGGCCGCCCTCCCAGATGGCGAACGCCTTGAGCGGGTCGCCGTTCTCGCCGAAGTACGGCTCGGGCGTGGTGATCACGTGGTAGAGCCGGCCGCCGATGATGCCGAAGGGCACCGCCCAGACGGCGATGTCGAGCACGTCGCCGGGTGCCCCGCCGCGGGCCACCCAGCGCTTCTCGCTGATCCAGCAGCAGATGATGATCCCGGCGATGATGCACAGCGCGTACGCCCGCACCGGCAGCGGGCCGAGGTGCCAGACGCCCTGCGCCGGGCTGGGGATGCTCGCGAGGATCATGCCCGTACCCCTCTGCGCACCCCGTCGGCCAGCTGCGCGGACAGCGCGCGGACGGCGTCCGGACCGCCGTCGATCATCTGCCGCACGTAGGCCGAACCGACGATGACGCCGTCGGCGAAGGAGGCGACCTCCGCCGCCTGCTCGGCGTTCGACACACCCAGCCCGACGCAGACCGGCAGGTCCGGCGCGACCGCCCGGGTCCGGGCCACGAGCTTCTCGGCGGTGTCGCTGACCGTGGCCCGGGTGCCGGTGACGCCCATCGTCGAGGCGGCGTAGACGAAGCCGCGGCAGGCCGCGGTGGTCGAGCGCAGCCGGGCCTCGGTGGAGGACGGCGCGACGAGGAACACGCGGTCCAGCCCGTGCTCGTCGGACGCGGCGAGCCACTCGGCCGCCTCGTCGGGGATCAGGTCGGGGGTGATCGCGCCCGCTCCCCCGGCGGCGGCCAGGTCGCGCGCGAACCGGGCCACGCCGTAGCGCTCGATCGGGTTCCAGTAGCTCATCGGCACCGGGACGGCGCCCGCGGCGGCCACCGCCTCGACGGCCTGCAGCACGTCGCGCATGCCGACCCCGGCCCGGACGGCGACGTCGACGGCCTGCTGGATGACCGGCCCGTCCATGCCCGGGTCGCTGTAGGGGATGCCGATCTCGACGATGTCCGCACCGGCCTCGACCGCGGCGACCATCCCCGCGATCGAGGTGGGCACGTCCGGGTAGCCGACGGGGAGATAGGCGACCAGCGCGGCGCGGTCGTGGGCCTTCGCGCCCGCGATGGCCTCGGCCAGCGTGCTCATGCGCTCTCCCCCGCCTCGTGGCCGGGGACGGCCTCGTCGTTGGACACGGCACCCTCGGTCGGCTGCTGGTCGGTGTCCAGGCCCGGGCCGGGCTCGGCGTCGTCGTGGTCGCCCAGCCCGAACCAGCGCGAGGCCGTCTCGACGTCCTTGTCGCCGCGGCCGGAGAGGTTGACCAGCAACAAGGCCTCCGGGCCGAGCTCGCGGCCCAGCGTCAGCGCTCCCGCGAGGGCGTGCGCCGACTCGATCGCCGGGATGATCCCCTCGGTGCGGCAGAGCAGCGCGAACGCCTCCATCGCCTCGGCGTCGGTGACCGCGCGGTACTCGGCCCGGCCGATGTCGTGCAGGTAGGAGTGCTCGGGGCCGACGCCCGGGTAGTCCAGGCCCGCGGAGATCGAGTGCGACTCGATCGTCTGCCCGTTCTCGTCCTGCAGCAGGTAGGACCGCGCGCCGTGCAGCACGCCCGGCGTCCCACCGGTGATCGTCGCCGCATGGCGGCCGGTCGCGACGCCGTCGCCCCCGGCCTCCAGGCCGACCAGCCGCACGCCGTCGTCCGGGACGAAGGCGGTGAAGATGCCGATCGCGTTGGAACCGCCCCCCACGCAGGCGAGGACCGCGTCGGGCAGCCGGCCCTCCCGCTCGAGCACCTGGGCGCGGGCCTCGTCGCCGATGACCCGCTGGAAGTCGCGGACCATCGCCGGGAACGGGTGCGGCCCGGCCACGGTGCCGAAGACGTAGTTCGTCGTCTCGACGTTGGTGACCCAGTCGCGGAACGCCTCGTTGATCGCGTCCTTGAGCGTGCGCGAGCCGGTGGTCACCGGGATCACCTCGGCGCCGAGCAGCCGCATGCGGGCGACGTTGAGCGCCTGGCGGCGGGTGTCCTCCTCGCCCATGTAGATCGTGCAGGACAGGCCCATGAGCGCGGCGGCGGTGGCGGTGGCCACGCCGTGCTGGCCGGCGCCGGTCTCGGCGATGACCCGCTCCTTGCCGATGCGCTTGGTCAGCAGCGCCTGGCCCAGCACGTTGTTGATCTTGTGCGAGCCGGTGTGGTTCAGGTCCTCGCGCTTGAGCAGGACCCGTGCGCCGCCGGCGTGCGCACCGAAGCGGGCGGCCTCGGTGATCGGGCTGGGCCGGCCGGTGTAGTCGCGCTGCAGCCGCTCGAACTCGGCGATGAACGCGGGGTCGACCCGCATGGCCTCGTACGCCTCGGTCAGCTCGTCGAGCGCGGCGATCAGCGCCTCGGGCACGAAGCGGCCGCCGAAGATCCCGAAGTGGCCGGTCTCGTCGGGCCAGCTCGGGCGCGCCGGCACGAGACGGTCCTCGGGCGGGTGCAGCGAGCTGGTCGTCATGGCGCCATTGTCCCGCGCGTCCCCGCGGAAGCGGTGAAGGGGTCAGCGGGCGGCGCGTGGCGTGGCGGGGTGGGAGCCCGCGGTGACCAGGTCGGCGACGGCCTGGCGGGCGTCGCCGGCGGTGACCAGCCCCTCCCCGACCAGGACGGCGTCGGCCCCGGCGGCGGCGTAGGCGATGAGGTCGCGCGGGCCGCGCACGCCGGACTCGGCCACCTTCACGATCCCCGAGGGCAGCCCCGGCGCGATCCGCTCGAAGGTGGACATGTCGACCTGCAGGGTGGTCAGGTCGCGGGCGTTGACGCCGATCACCGAGGCGCCGGCGCCCAGCGCGCGGTCGGCCTCGGCCTCGGTGTGCACCTCGACCAGCGCGGTCATGCCGAGCGACTCGACCCGCTCCAGCAGTCCCATCAGCGCGTTCTGCTCCAGCGCGGCGACGATGAGCAGGACGACGTCCGCCCCGTGCGCCCGCGCCTCGTGCACCTGGTAGGCCGAGACGACGAAGTCCTTGCACAGCACCGGTACGTCCACCGCGGCCCGGACGGCGTCCAGGTCGGCCTGCGAGCCGCCGAAGCGGCGCCGCTCGGTGAGCACGCTGATCACCCGCGCCCCGCCGGCGGCGTACTGGCGGGCCAGCTCGGCCGGATCGGGGATCTCGGCCAGCGGGCCCTTGCTCGGGCTCTGCCGCTTCACCTCGGCGATCACGCCCACGCCGGGAGCCCGCAGCGCGGCCAGCGCGTCGAGCGCGGGGCGGGTGGCGGCGGCTGCGGCCTTGACCTCCTCGAGGGGCGTGAGCGCCTCGCGGGCGGCGACGTCCTCCCGGACGCCGACCAGGATCGCGTCGAGCACGGTGCCGTGCTGCTGGGGGATCTCCGTCATGACGTCGTCCCGCGGAGTGGGCTCGCGCACACTTCTCCGGGGTTTCTCGGACTTCGCACGGGTACATCCCCTCACCAGCCGGATCGGTGGACCCACTCTAGAAGGGACCGACGACCGCCCCTGCCAGGGGGCGGGGGTTCGGCGCGCCCTGCGACCTGCTAATGCGTCCCTGACCCGGGCGCGTCGGACGGCGCTTCCGCGGGGTCCGCGGTCGGGTCCTCTCCCCGGTCCAGCGCCCGCCACGCGTCGGTCGCCCGCTCCTCCTCGGTGCGCTGACGGGCCGCCGGCGCGCCGGGACGCTCGTACCGCCGTCCCATCCCGGGCCAGCCGCGTCCCCGGACGGCGACCAGCAGCCCGACGGCGACGGCGAGCAGCCCGGCGACGATCACGGCCACCGGCCAGCCGGCCGCGGGATCGACCGTCACCGGGCCCGCGACCCGCCCGACCCCGGGCAGCTGGGTGGACGCCTCGGCCAGGCCACCGTTCAGCGCCCGGACGGCGGACCACACGAGCACGCCCCCCGCGACGACCAGCACGCCGCCCAGCACCGCCCGCACCACCCCGCTCACGGCGAACAGCGCGACCGCGGCGGCGAGCAGCAGCAGTCCCATCGCCGGGACCAGGGGCGCGGCGGCCGACCCGGTGAGCGACCCGACCACCGGCGGCAGCGGCCGCGGGCGCTCCGCGGTCACCCCGGCCCAGCGCTGCCCGGCGGCGAACAGCGCCAGCCCGCCGGCCACGGCCGCCCCGAGGACGGCCCCGGTGAGCTCGCGGCGCGCGTTCACCGGACCTCCTTCAGGCCCTCCGCCGTCGCGATCGCCGACAGCACCGCCCGCGCCTTGTGCCGCGTCTCGGCCTCCTCGGTCGCCGGGTCGCTGTCGGCCACGATCCCCGCGCCCGCCTGCACGTACGCCCGTCCCTGGTGCAGGACGGCGGTGCGGATCGCGATCGCCATGTCCATGTCGCCCCCGGCGTCGAGGTAACCGACGGTGCCGGCGTACAGCGCGCGCCGGGTGGGTTCGAGCGACTCGATGATCTCCATCGCCCGCGGCTTGGGCGCCCCCGACACCGTGCCGGCCGGGAAGGTGGCGTCGAAGACGTCGAGAGCGTCCCGGTCGTGCTCGACCTGCCCGGCGACGGTCGAGACCAGGTGCATGACGTGGCTGTAGTGCTCGATCCGCATGAAGTCGGGCACCTCGACCGTGCCCGGCACGCTGACCCGGCCGAGGTCGTTGCGGGCCAGGTCGACCAGCATCACGTGCTCGGCCCGCTCCTTGGGGTCGGCCAGCAGGTCGTCGGCGAGCGTGACGTCCTCCTCCGGGGTCGCCCCGCGCGGGCGGGTGCCGGCCGGCGGGTGCACGACGGCCGACGAGCCGGTCACCGTCACCAGCGCCTCCGGCGAGGAGCCCACGACGTCGAACGGCGTCTCGCGGCCGGCGAAGCGCAGCAGGTACATGTAGGGCGAGGGATTGGTCACCCGCAGCACCCGGTACAGGTCGAGCGCGTCCACGTCGGTGGTCAGCTCGAAGCGCTGGCTGAGCACGACCTGGAAGGCGTCGCCGGCGCGGATGTGCTCACGGATCCGCTCGACGCCGTCCTCGTAGACGCCCGACGCCATGTTGCTGCGCACCGGCGGGGCCTCGGCGGTCTCCAGGACGGCGACCCCGGGCGGGGTCGCCTTCACCAGGTCGGCGGCCATCGCGTCGAGCCGGGTGACCGCGTCGTCGTAGGCCTCGGGCGTCCGCTCGAGCGCGTTGGCGATGAGCAGCACCGTGCCGTCGTGGTGGTCGAGCACGGCGAGGTCGGTGACCAGCATCATCGCCAGCTCCGGCATGCCGAGGTCGTCGGTGCTGATGACCGGCAGCCGCTCCAGGCGGCGGACGACGTCGTAGCCGAGGTAGCCGACCAGCCCGCCGGTGAGCGGGGGCAGGCCCTCGGTGCGCGGCGAGCGCAGCGCTCTGGCCAGCGTGTGGACGGCGGCCAGCGGGTCGGCGGGCAGCGCGTCGGTGAGGCCGGCGATCGGCTCCCCCAGCCACTGCGCGGCGCCGTCGGTCTCGGTCAGCACCCCGGCGCTGCGGACGCCGACGAAGCTGAACCGCGACCACTGCTTGCCCTGCTCGGCGGACTCGAGCAGCACCGTGCCGGTCCGTCCGGCGGCGAGCTTGCGGTAGATGCCGACCGCGGTCTCGGCGTCGGCGAGCAGCTTGCGGGTCACCGGGACGACCGGCTGGTCGAGCTGCGCGAACTCCTCCCGCGTCGGGCTGGTCTCCCCGAGCTTCACGCGGCCACCTCCGCCGACAGCGGCCGGTGGAAGCACGAGCGCTCGCCGGTGTGGCAGGCCGGGCCCTCCTGGTCGACGAGCACCAGCAGCGCGTCGCCGTCGCAGTCCAGGCGCACCTCGCGCACCCACTGCCGGTGCCCGGAGGTCTCGCCCTTCACCCAGTACTCGCGCCGGCTGCGCGACCAGTACGTGGCCCGACCGGTCGTCAGGGTGCGGTGCAGCGCCTCGTCGTCCATCCACGCGAGCATGAGCACCTCACCGGTGTCGTGCTGCTGGACGACGGCGGCGACCAGCCCCGCGGGATCGCGGCGCAGCAGCGCGGCGACCTCCGGGTCCAGTGCGTTCTCGACGGCGGGCATGCCGACGATTGTCCCTGCCGCCGCCCCCGGGGAGCAGTGCCGGTCAGCGCGCGGTGTCGAACCAGCGTCGTCCGCCGCCGAGCAGCACCAGCCCGAGCCCGACCGCCGGCCCGGCGAAGAACACCAGCGCGAAGGCCAGGAACGCGCTCGTGGAGCCCGAGCCGGGGATCTCCGACGCGATCACCGACAGCCGCACCGCCCAGTAGATGCACAGCAGCACCTGGACGGCGAAGCCCACCACCAGCACGACCAGCGAGCGCCGGCGGCGGGAGTTGAGCGCCAGGACCCCGGCGACGATGAGCAGCACCGCCGAGGCGACCTGCACGATGCCGACCACGGTGCCCTCGCCGGCCAGCTGCGACACCTCCTCCGGCGGTGCGGAGGTGGGATCGGCGTCCGCGGCGATGTCGATCAGCGACGAGAACAGCACGACGTAGATCGACGCCACCATGACGAACGCGGCCTGGCAGAACGCGAGCACGGCGGCGGCGATGACCTGCCCCGGCCGGCGCGGCCCGGCCGGGACCGGCGGGTAGCCGTACGGCGGGTACCCGTAGGGCGGGTACCCCGGGTAGCCGTACGGCGGGTACCCGTACGGCGGCGGCTGCGGGGCCGGCGGCGGGTCGGTGGCCGGCGGGCCGGCGTAGGCCTGCGCGTTCGGGTCGGCCCAGGGATCGCTCACAGGGCCGCCGCCAGCGCCCGGCCGGCGGTGCGCCCGGAGAACAGGCAGCCGCCGAGGAAGGTGCCCTCGAGCGACCGGTAGCCGTGCATGCCGCCGCCGCCGAAGCCGGAGACCTCACCGGCGGCGTACAGGCCCGGGAACGGTTCCCCGCCCGGGCGCAGCACCCGGCCGGACAGGTCGGTCTCCAGCCCGCCGAGCGTCTTGCGGGTGAGCAGGTTGAGCCGGACGGCGACCAGCGGCCCGGCGTCCGGGTCGAGCAGCCGGTGCGGCGCCGCCACGCGGATCAGCTTGTCCCCCAGGTAGCTGCGCGCGCCGCGGATCGCGGTCATCTGCAGGTCCTTGGTGAACGGGTTGGCCACCTCGCGGTCTCGCGCGACGATCTCGGCCTCGACCGTGGCCAGGTCGAGGTGCGGGGTGCCGCCGGTGATCCGGTTCATCCCCTCGACCAGCTCGGGCAGCGAGCGGGCGACGACGAAGTCCTCGCCGCGGTCGAGGAAGGCCTGCACCGGCGGGGCGACCTCGACGCGGGCCCGCTTGAGCAGCAGCCGGACGTCCTTGCCGGTCAGGTCGGGGTTCTGCTCCGAGCCGGAGAGCGCGAACTCCTTGCCGACGATCTTCTGGGTGGCGACGAACCAGGTGTGCTCGTAGCCGGTCTGCCCGATGTGGGCCAGCGTGCCGAGGGTGTCGAAGCCGGGGAACAGCGGCACCGGCAGTCGCTGCCCGGTGGCGTCCAGCCACAGCGACGAGGGCCCCGGCAGGATCCGGATGCCGTGCTTGTCCCAGACCGGCGAGTGGTTGGCCACGCCCTCGGTGTAGTGCCACATGCGGTCGCCGTTGACCACGCTGGCACCGGCGGCCTCGGTGGCCACCAGCATCCGGCCGTCGACGTGGGCCGGGACGCCGGAGAGCAGCCGCTTCGGCACCGGGCCCAGGCGGGCCGGCCAGTTCTTGCGGACCAGGTCGTGGTTGCCGCCGATGCCCCCGGAGGTGACGACGACGGCCTGGGCGGCGATCTCGAACGGCTCGACCTCGACCCGCGAGCTGGCCTCGCCGCGGGCGATGTCGCTGGGCTCGAGCACGTGCCCGCGCACGCCGGTGACCGCGCCGTCGGTGACCACCAGGTCGTCGACGCGGTGCCGGAACCGGAGCTGGACCAGGCCCTTCTCGGCGGCCTCCTGCACCCGGCGGGCGAACGGTGCGACGATGCCCGGACCCGTGCCCCAGACGATGTGGAACCGGGGCACCGAGTTGCCGTGGCCGGTGGCGGTGTAGCCGCCGCGCTCGGCCCAGCCGACGATCGGGAAGAACCCGATGCCCTGCGACTTGAGCCAGGACCGCTTCTCCCCCGCCGCGAACTGCAGGTACGCCTCGGCCCACTGCCGCGGCCAGTGGTCCTCCTCGCGGTCGAACCCGGCGGTGCCGAACCAGTCCTGCCGGGCCAGCTCCAGCGAGTCGTGGACCCGCAGCCGCCGCTGCTCCGGGGAGTCGACGAGGAACAGCCCGCCGAAGGACCACCAGGCCTGCCCGCCGAGGGAGCCCTCGGGCTCCTGGTCGACCAGGACGACCCGCTTGCCGGCATCGGCCAGCTCCGCGGTGGCGACCAGCCCGGCCAGTCCGGCCCCTACGACGACGACGTCGGTGTCGGTAGTCACGGGCGAACGTTAACGGGAGCGGGTGCCCTCCCGCCGTCCCCCCGCGGAGCGACTCCCCCCACGCCCCGTTCTGCGGCCGCTCCAGGCCCGCACCGGCCGGCGCAGCGTGAGCGCCAGGCAGCCGATCGGGCCGATGAGCAGCAGCAGCGCCTGCCACAGCGCCGCGCCGCCCCCGAGCGCCCCGAAGAGCAGCACGAGGGCGAGCAGGGTGAGCAGCAGGAGCACGCTGCCGGCGGTGAGCACGATCCAGCCCCGGCCGCGGCCCAGGAAGACGAGCACCGCCCCCGCCACGGTGCCGGCGGCCAGCAGGGCCGGGACGACGACGTACCAGTCCAGCAGCGACCCCGGCTCGTAGAGCAGCCAGCCCAGGTAGAGGAACTCGGCGGCGACGAGCAGCCCGAGGACGGCGGCGAACGGCGCCTCCATCGGGCGCGCCATCGCCGCGGCCGGGACCGGGCGGGCCAGCGGCGCGGACCGCGGGGAGCGTCGCGCCGCCACCCGGGATCGGGAGGAGGACGGCATGGCGCGGAAGGATAGGACGGGAACCCCGCTCAGCGGGGCCCGCGCTCCTGGGAGTTCGCTGAGGGCTACCGGACCGGCTCGGGTTCGCCCGCCGACGAGCGGCGCCACGACGCGTGCAGCCGGGCGTAGGGCCCCTCGGCCCGGACCAGCTGGGCGTGCGTGCCGCGCTGCACGACCCGCCCGCCGTCGACGACCAGCACCTCGTCGGCGCGCTCGGCGGTGGAGAGCCGGTGCGCGATCGTGAGCGTCGTCCGGCCGTCGGTGAGCGTGTCGAGGGCGCGGGTGAGCCGCTGCTCGGTGGCCGGGTCGACCGCGCTCGTGGCCTCGTCGAGCACGAGCAGGTCGGGGTCGGCCACGTAGGCACGGGCCACGGCCACGAGCTGCCGCTCCCCCGCCGACAGCGACTCGCCGCGCTGGCCGACCGGCGTGGCCACGCCGTCGGCCAGGCCCTCGACCCAGGCACCGAGCCCGAGCTCGTCGAAGGCCGCGGCGACGTGCGCGTCGGTCATGCCGGGCCGGCCGTAGCGGACGTTGTCGGCGACGGTCGCGTCGAACAGGAAGCCGTCCTGCGGCACCATCACCACCCGCTCGCGCAGGCCGGCGAAGGCGACGTCCTGGAGCGGCACCCCGGACAGCAGCACCCGGCCCTCGACCGGGTCCATCAGCCGGGTGACCAGCTTGGCGAAGGTGGTCTTGCCCGATCCCGTCTCGCCCACGATCGCGACCCGGCGGCGCGGCGCGATCTCGAGGTCGACGTCGTCCAGGGCCTTGCGGGCGCCCGGCGCGTAGCGGAAGGAGACGTGGTCGAAGCGGACCGACAGCGGACCCTCGGGCAGGTCGCGGCCGTGCCCCTCGAGCGCGGGGTCGCGGACGTCGGGCTCGGTGTCCAGGACGTCGAGCACGCGGCGGAACCCGGCGACGGCGTTCTGCGCCTCGTTGAGCACCTCGCTGGCCGTCTGCACCGGGGCGACGAACAGCGTGACGAGGAACAGGAAGGCGACCAGGGTGCCCGCGGTGATGTGCCCGCCGATGCCCAGCAGGACGCCGATGACGACGACGGCCGCGTTGGCGATCGCGGCCACCAGCTCGCCGGTGACGTAGACCGCCGCCGTCGTCTTCTGGGCGTCGACCGAGGCGCGGTAGTGCCGACCGATCGCGTGGTCGATCCGGGCGGCGGTGCGCTCGCGCACGCCGTAGGCCCGCACGGTGGAGGCACCGACGACCGACTCGGAGACCGCGGCCAGCACGTCGCCGATCCGCTCGCGGACGACGCCGTAGACGCGGGCGAGCTTGCGGGCGAACAGCTTGACCGCGAAGGCGAGCGGGATGAAGCAGACCAGCACCACGAGGGTGAGCTGCCACGAGTAGAAGGCCATGACGCCGGTGGCGACGATGAGTTGGCCGACGCTGATCACGCCGAGCACGCCGCCCCACTGCATGAACACCGACAGCTGGTCGACGTCGCTGGTCACCCGGGAGACCAGAGAGCCGCGCTTCTGGCCCTGCTGGTGCAGCACCGACAGGTCGTGCACGTGCCGGAAGGCCCGGACCCGGAGGCCGGCCAGCGCGGTCTCCGTCGTCCGGAACAGCCGGACGTTCATCCGGTAGACGGCGACGGCGGTGACCAGCACGACGACGGCGCAGACCAGCACCAGGGTGCGGACCAGCTCGAGGTCGGGGCCGCCCGGTCCGGACAGGCCCTTGTCGATGGTCTGCTGGACGGCGATCGGGACGACGACCCGGCCGGCGGTGGCGATCAGCGCGAGCAGGAAGGTGACCGGCAGGCCGCGGCGGAACTCCGGCATCATCCGCAGGCCCCGGCGCAAGGTGGCGAAGGCGCTCTCCGGCCGCTCGTCGGCGGTCAGCCTGATCTCGGTCACGCGGCCACCTCCGCCTGCTGGTAGGCGCGCACCAGCGCGGCGTAGCCGGGGACCTCGGCGAGCAGCTCCTCGTGGGTGCCGCGGGCCAGCACCTGGCCGTGCTCGATCCAGACCACCTCGTCGGCCAGCGCGATCGTCGCCTGCCGGTAGGCGACGACCACGACGGTGGACGGCGGGTCGGTGGCCCGCAGGGCGTCGAGGATCTGCTGCTCGACCGCCGGGTCGACGGCGCTGGTCGCGTCGTCGAGCACCAGCAACCGGGGCGAGCGGACGACGGCGCGGGCCAGCGCCAGCCGCTGCCGCTGGCCGCCGGACAGGGTCGCGCCGCGCTCGCCGACGCGGGTGTCCAGGCCCTCGGGCAGCGCCGCGACGAACCGGTCGGCGGCCGCGGTGCGCAGCGCCGCCCAGACCTGCTCGTCGTCGAAGTCGCCACCGAGGGTCACGTTGCCGCGCACCGAGTCGTCGAAGAGGAAGGTGCCCTGCGGCACGAACGCGGCTTGCCCGCTGACCTCGCCCTCCCGCAGCGTGCGCAGGTCGACGCCGTCGAGCAGCACGTGGCCGTCGGCGGGGTCGACCAGCCGGACCAGCAGGCCCGCCAGCGTCGACTTGCCCGAGCCGGTCGGCCCGACGACGGCGAGCGTCGTCCCGGCCTGGACGTCGAAGGTGACGCCGGTGAGCGTGCTGCGGTGCGCGCCCTCGAAGGCGAAGTCGAGGTTCCGGACGGACAGCGAGGCGCCGCCGGTGCCGGCCGGTGCGGCGTCCGGACCGTGCGGCGTCTCGCCGGTGGCGTCGAGCACCGGCCGGACCCGGTCGAAGCCCGCGAGCGCGCGGGGCAGGTCGGCGAGCACCCAGCCGATCGCGCGGATCGGCAGGGTGAGCAGGCTGAACAGGTAGGCGATCGACACCAGCGCGCCGGCGTTGGTGCTGCCACCGGCCACCTGGGTCGCCCCGACCAGCAGGATCGCGAGGATGCCGAGGTTGGGCAGCGCCTCGAGCATCGGGTCGAAGAGCCCCCGCACCCGGCCGACGTCGACCAGGCCGTCGCGCAGCTCCCGCGCGCGCGTCTCGAAGCGGGCGGTCTCGGTGTCCTCGCGGCCGAGGGTCTTCACGACCAGGGCGGCGTCGAAGCTCTCGTGGGCGATCTCGCTGACCTCGGCGCGCAGCTGCTGGGCCCGCTGCATCCGCGGGCTCATCGCCTGCGAGTAGAAGTAGTTGGCCGCGAAGACCAGCGGGAAGACGATCAGGCCGACCAGCGCCAGCCAGACGTCGGTGAGCAGCAGCGCGGTCACGGTGATCGCGATCATCACCAGCGCGCCGCAGGCGAACGGCAGCGGCGAGACGAAGAACCACGAGCTCTCGACGTCGGAGTTCGCGTTGGACAGCAGCTGCCCGGTCGGGTGGCGCTGGTGCCAGGACAGCGGCAGCCGCAGGTACTGGCCGGTGACCCGGCGGCGGTAGTCGGCCTGCAGCCGGTAGCTCATGATCCCGGCGAACAGCCGGCGGCCGAGGATGCCGAGCACCTTGAGGACGGCGACCACGATGATCGCGGTGGCGGCGAGGATCAGCGCACCGGCCGTCGTGCGGCCGTCGCGGAACGCCGGGAGGATCAGCCGGTCGGTCACCCCGCCGATGACGTAGGCGCTGGCCACGGTCATCGCGCCGTAGAGGCTGCTGCCGAGCACCGCGAGGGCGAAGATGCCCTTCTGCTCGCGGATGGCTCGTCCGACGTGGCGCAGTCCGCGCCGCACGACGGCGTCTCGGCGGCGGGGCACAGCTGTCCTCCAGGGTTCTCGGGGCGGTGCGGACACTGTACGTGATCGTTAGGTCCGCTAAGTGCTACGCGCCCGCGATCACCGGACGTAACGTGGCGGGATGAGCAGCTCTTCCCTCGCCGACCGGGAGCGCGCCGAGCTCGCCGACCTCCTGGAGAAGCTGGGTCCCGACGCGCCGACCTGCTGCGAGGGGTGGACGACGGCGCACCTGGCCGCCCACGTGGCCACCCGCGACCGCCGGGTCGACGCGATGCCCGGCTACGGGCTGGAGCAGGTCTCCCCCGCGCTCGGGGCCTGGGCGCACCGGGTCGAGGACCGGCTGCGGGAGTCCGCCGACTACGCCGACGTGGTGCGGCAGGTGCGTGACGGTGCGCCGCGCTGGTCGCCGATGGGCTGGCCGGGCCTGGGGCCGCTGTTCAACACGACCGAGTTCGTCATCCACCACGAGGACGTGCGGCGCGCGCGCCCCGGCTGGACCCCGCGCAAGCTGGCGAAGGCCGACCAGGACCAGATCTGGCGGGCGGTCGTGATCCTGGCCCGCCGGGCGGCCCGCGGCCGGTCGCTGGTGCTGCGCCGCGCCGACGTCCCCGGCGAGGAGAAGCGGCTGGGCAGCGGCGAGACCGTGAAGACCGTCACCGGCGAGCCGCTGGAGCTGCTGCTGTGGGTCAGCGGCCGCAAGGACGTCGCCCGGGTCGCGATCTCCTGACCGGGGTCAGTGCCGGCGGTTGCGGCGACCGGCGCTGACGAGCCCGGCGACGACCAGCAGCACCGGAAGGACCAAGCCCCACATGAGCCAGCCGCCCACCGATCTCTCCTCTCGGTCCACCCGCCCGTGACCCCAGCCTGCGCGCCACCACCGCGTGCGGCGTCACCCCGAGAGGACGAGCGCATCGTCACAGGCGGGGGTCGACGGGTTCGGACTCCAGCGCCAGGACGGCGAACACGCACTCGTGCACCCGCCACAGCGGCTCGCCGCGCGCCACCCGCTCCAGCGCCTCCAGCCCCAGCGCGTACTCGCGGTGCGCCAGGCCGCGCTTGCGCCCGAGGTTGCGCTCGCGCAGTCGCTCGAGGTTCTCCGGGCGGGTGTAGTCGGGGCCGTAGATGATCCGCAGGTACTCCCGGCCGCGGACCTTGAGCCCCGGCTGCACGTACCCGCGGCGGCCCTTCGTGAGGTTGGCGGCCGGCTTGACCACCATGCCCTCCCCGCCGGCCTCGGTGAGCTCCGTCCACCACTCCGCCGCGGTCTGCTCGGATGCGGGGTCGGTGACGTCGACGAACCGGTGCGCGGTCGGGCGGACCAGCTCCGGATCGGCGGCCACCAGCCGGTCGGCCTGCGCCAGGTGCCAGGCGTGCGGCCGGTCGGCGAACGTCGTCCCGGCCGCGGCGAGCACCTGGAACGGCGCGATCGAGATCCCGGCCAGCCCGTCGGTCGGCCAGCAGTAGCGGCGGTAGGCAGCCGTGAACGCCGCGGCGTCGTCCGCCCTCCCCCGCTGCCGGTCGAGCAGCTCGCCGACGTCCAGCCCGTGCGCGGCCGCCTGCTCGAGCACCGACACCGCCGCTAGCAGCGCGGCACGCGCCGCCGCGCCGACCGCCGCGTACTGGGTGCGGATGAGCTCCTCCGCCTTCGCCGACCACGGCAGCAGCTCGGCGTCGAGCAGCACCCAGTCGGAGCCGAGCTCGTCGAACAGGCCGGCGCCGCGCACCGCCGCGGCCAGCCGGCCGAGCAGGTCGGCGGTCAGGTCCGGGCCGAAGAACGACCGGCCGGTGCGGGTGTGCACCGCGCCCGTGCCGTCGGCGCGGACCAGCGCCACGGCCCGCGAGCCCATGTGCTTCTCCTGGCAGACCACCTCGGCCACGCCCTCGCCCCGGTAGTAGGCGAACGCCTCCGCGGGGTGCTCCAGCAGCCCGGGCAGACCTGAGGTCGCGACCGGGCTCATCGTCGGCGGCAGGTGCAGCAGCCGCTGCGGTGCGATCGCGAACCGGCTCATCACCTCGATCGCGGCCGCGGCGTTCTCCGCGCGCACGGTGATCCGACCGGCCACCCGGGTCTCGACGATCCGCTTGCCGAGCACGCCCTCGACGTCCAGGACGTCGTCCGCCCGGGCCACCGCCGCCGGGGCGGCCGCCCCCTCCGGCAGGAAGGGTCGGGCCGGCTCGTAGTACGTGCGGTGCGCCGGGACCGAGACGACCTCGCGCTCCGGATAGCGCAGCGCGGTCAGCCGGCCGCCGAACACGCAGCCGGTGTCGAGGCACATCGTGTTGTTGACCCACTCGGGCTCGGGCACCGGCGTGTGCCCGTAGAGCACCATGGCCCGCCCGCGGTACTCCGTCGCCCACGGGTAGCGCACCGGGAGCCCGAACTCGTCGGTCTCCCCCGTCGTGTCGCCGTAGAGGGCGAAGGAGCGGACCCGGCCGCTCGCCCGCCCCTGCAGCTTCTCCGGCAGCCCCGCGTGCGCGACGACGAGCGCGCCGCCGTCCAGGACGTAGTGGCTGACCAGGCCGTAGCAGAACCGCTCGACGTCCTCGCGGAACTCGGCGGGCTCCTGCTCCAGCTGCGCGAGCGTCTCGGCCAGCCCGTGGGTGACCTGCACGGTGCGCCCGCGCAGGGCCCTGACCAGCTTGTTCTCGTGGTTGCCCGGCACGCAGAGGGCGTGGCCGGCGGCGACCATGCCCATCACCAGGCGCAGCACGCCCGGTGAGTCGGGGCCGCGGTCGACGAGGTCGCCCACGAACAGCGCCGTCCGGCCGTCCGGGTGCTCGGCGTCGACCGGCCGGCCCTGCGCGTCGCGGGTCAGGGCGTAGCCGAGCGCGGTGAGCAGCTCCTCGAGCTCGGCGCGGCAGCCGTGCACGTCGCCGACGACGTCGAACGGGCCGGTCAGCTCGCGGCGGTCGTTGAACTGCTTCTCGTAGGTGATCGTCGCGGCGTCGACGTCCTCGGGCGTGGCGAGGACGTGCACCTTGCGGAAGCCCTCGCGGCCCAGCCCACGCAGCCCCCGGCGCAGGTCGGAGCGCTGCCGGCGGATCACGCCCGGGTCGAGGTCGCGGTCGGGGCGTTCGGCGGTGCGCTGCAGCAGCACGCCCTCCGGCAGGTCCAGCACGATCGCCACGGGCAGCACGTCGTGCGCCGTGGCGAGCGCGACCAGCGACGCGCGGTCCTCGCGCTTGACGTTGGTGGCGTCGACGACGGTGAGCAGCCCGCGGCGCAGCCGGACGCCGGCGATCGCGTGCAGCACCTCGAAGGCGTCCGGCGTGGCCGCCTGGTCGTTCTCGTCGTCGGCGACCAGCCCGCGGCAGAAGTCGCTGGACAGGACCTGCGTGCCGCGGAAGTGCCGGCGGGCGAAGGTGGACTTGCCCGAGCCGGAGGCGCCGATCAGCACCACCAGCGCGAGATCGGGGACGGCGAGCTCGCTCACGCGGCGGCCTCCTGCGCCGTCCGCGTGAACACGGCCATCTGCGTGGGCGGGCCGACCTCGGGGTCGTCGGAACCGACGGGGACGAACCGGACGGCGTAGCCGTGCCGGCCGGCGACGCCGCTCGCCCAGTCGGCGAACTCGGCGCGGGTCCACTCGAAGCGGTGGTCGCGGTGGCGCATCGAGCCCGCGGCGAGGTTCTCGTAACGGACGTTGTGCTCCACGTTCGGCGTCGTGACGACCACCGTGCCCGGCGCGGCGTCGGCGAAGACGGTGCGCTCGAGGGCGGGCAACCGGTCGGGGTCGAGGTGCTCGACCACCTCCATGAGCACGGCGGCGTCGTAGCCGCGCAGCCGGGCATCGGTGTAGGTCAGCGCGCCCTGGCGCAGCGTGATGCGATCCCGCTGCCGCTCGGGCAGCCGGTCGAGGTGCAGCCGGCGGGCGGCGATCTCCAGGGCGCGGGCGCTGACGTCGACGCCGACGATCTCGGTGAGCTGCCGCTCGTCGAGCAGCGCCCGCAGCAGGGCACCGTCGCCGCAGCCGAGGTCGAGCACCCGGGTCGCGCCGGCCGAGCGCAGCGCGGCGAGCACCGCGCCGTGCCGCTGCAGCACCAGCGGCACCGGCGTGTCGACGGGCTCCTCGGGGACGGCGTCGTCCAGCCGCTCGGTGTCCAGGTCGTCGACCTCGGCGAGCCGGGCCATGGCCTGCCGGGCGAGGCTGCCCCGGTGGGCGAGGTAGCGGCGGGTGATCAGCTCCCGCTCGGGGTGGCCGGCCAGCCAGCCGCCGCCGGCGCGCAGCAGCTTGTCCACCTCGTCGGTGCCCACCCAGTAGTGCTTGGCGTCGTCGAGCACCGGCAGCGCGACGTAGAGGTGGTTGATCGCGTCGGCGAGCCGCAGCGTGCCGGTCAGCCGCAGGTCGACGTAGCGGGAGTCCCCCCACTGCGGGAACTCGGGGTCCAGCGGGACGGCGCGCGCGTCGACGGTCCAGCCGAGCGGTTCGAAGAACCGTCGAGCCATCTCGGCCCCGCCGCGGCAGGACAGCGCCGGCAGGTGCACCTCCAGCGGGAGCGCGGTCCCGGGGAGCTCGGGGCGCTCCTTGCTCACGCCGCGCCGGGCGCTGGCGAACGCCTTGCCGAGCGCGACGGCGAGCAGGCTGGAGGCGGCGTAGGGCCGGTCGTTGACGTACTGGCCGAGGCTGAACCCCTCCGCGCCGCGCGAGCCCCTGACCAGCGCGATCGGGTCGACCTCGAGCAGCAGCGCGACCGTGCAGCGCTCGTCCGTGGCCTCCGGGTAGAAGACGTGCGCCGTGCCCGCGCCGATCTCGACCGTCTGCGCTCGGGCCGGGTTCTTGTGCAGCAGGAAGCCCAGGTCGGTCGCGGGACGGTGGGTGGTCGACAGCGTGAGGAGCACCGCTGGAGTCTCGGTAAGCGGAACGCCGCCGTCCAGCGACTTCTCAGCGCGTCGGGTGGTCGACTTCCTCGCGCACGGGGACGCCGGCGGCGGCCAGACCGGCCTTGACGTCCCCGATCCGCAGGATCCCGAAGTGGAAGACGCTCGCGGCCAGGACGGCGTCGGCGCCGGCCTCGACGGCGGGCGGGAAGTGCGCGACCGCGCCCGCTCCCCCGCTGGCGATCACCGGCACGCCGACCTCGCGGCGCACCGCGCGGATCAGCTCGGTGTCGAAGCCCTGCCGGGTGCCGTCGGCGTCCATGGAGTTGAGCAGCACCTCGCCGACGCCGAGCTGCGCGGCCTGCACCACCCACTCGACGGCGTCCCGGCCGGTGCCGCGCCGACCGCCGTGCGTGGTGATCTCGAAGCCGGAGTCGGTCACCGCGCCGTCCTGCACCCGGCGGGCGTCCAGCGACAGCACCAGCACCTGGTTGCCGAACCGGTCGGCGATCTCGGCGATCAGCTCCGGCCGCGCGACCGCGGCGGTGTTGACCGCGACCTTGTCCGCCCCGGCGCGGAGCAGCCGGTCGACGTCGTCCACCGACCGCACGCCGCCGCCGACGGTCAGCGGGATGAACACGCTCTCCGCGGTCCGCCGGACGACGTCATAGGTGGTCTCGCGGTCGCCGGAGCTGGCCGTGATGTCGAGGAAGGTGAGCTCGTCGGCGCCCTCGGCGTCGTAGACGCGGGCCATCTCGACCGGGTCGCCGGCGTCGACGAGGTCGACGAAGTTGACGCCCTTGACCACCCGGCCGGCGTCGACGTCCAGGCACGGGATCACCCGCACGGCGAGGCTCACGCCACCCCTTCCCGGACGGCGTCGGCCTCGATCTCGACCAGCATCGCGGGGTCGATCAGCGCCGCGACCTGCAGCATCGAGGTCGCCGGGCGGACGTCGCCGAACGCCTCGCCGTGCGCCCGGCCGATCTCCTCCCACCGGCTGATGTCGGTGACGAACATCCGGGTGCGGACGACGTCGGCCAGCGTGAAGCCGGCCCGCTCCAGCGCCTCGGTCAGGTTCGTGATCGCCTGCTTCGTCTGCGCGTACGCGTCGCCGGGGTGGACGACGACGCCGTCCACGGTGGCCGTCGTCCCGCTGACCCAGGCCGTGTCCCCGCGGACGACGACGCGGCTGTACCCGACCACGCCCTCCCACGGGGTGTCCGACCCGAACCGGAGCACCGTCACGACGACGCCACCTCCAGGGCCTCGGGGAGCGTGAACGCGCCGGCGTAGAGCGCCTTGCCGACGATCGCGCCCTCGACACCGATCGTCGTCAGCCCGGCGAGCGCGCGGATGTCCTCGAGCGAGCTCACCCCACCGGAGGCGATCACCGGCCGGTCGGTGGCGGCGCAGACCTCGCGCAGCAGGTCGAGGTTCGGCCCGCGCAGCGTGCCGTCCTTGGTGATGTCGGTGACGACGTAGCGGGCGCAGCCCTCCTCGTCGAGCCGGGCCAGCGTCTCGTACAGCTCGCCGCCCTCCCGGGTCCAGCCCCGCGCGGCCAGCCGGGTGCCGCGGACGTCGAGGCCGACGGCGATCCGGTCGCCGTGCTCGGCGATCGCCTGCGCGCACCACTCCGGCGACTCCAGCGCGGCGGTGCCGAGGTTGACCCGCCGGCAGCCGGTGGCCAGGGCCGCCTCGAGCGACGCGTCGTCCCGGATGCCGCCGGAGAGCTCGACGTCGACGTCCAGCTCGCCGACCACCCGGGCCAGCAGCTCGCGGTTGGACCCGCGGCCGAACGCGGCGTCGAGGTCGACCAGGTGCACCCACTCCGCGCCGTCGCGCTGCCAGGCCAGCGCCGCCTCCAGCGGGTCGCCGTAGGAGGTCTCGCTGCCGGCCTCGCCCTGGACCAGGCGCACGGCCTGGCCGTCGGCGACGTCGACGGCGGGGAGCAGCTGCAGCTTCGGCACGTGCCAGAGCCTAGGTTCACATCTCCGTGACGCCCGCGTCCGGGGCGAGCTCGTGGGCGGTGACGAACCGCGACTCGTCGGACGCGAGGAAGACGACGGTGTCGGAGACGTCGGAGGGGTCGGTGCCCTCGACCGGCAGCATGTTCATGAACATCGCCCCGAGCCGCTGGTCGGCGGCCATCGGACCGCCCAGCGCGGCCTGCATGTCCCCGGTGCCCATGGGCGTGGCCACGCCCGTGGGGTGGACGCTGTTGACCCGGATGTTGTGCTTGGCCAGCTCCGTGGCGAAGGCCTTGGCCATGCCGCGGACGGCGAACTTGCTGGTCGTGTAGTGGACCATGAACGGCTGCACCTTCAGCCCGGCCGCCGAGCTGATCAGGATGATCGAGCCGCCGCCGGCCCGGACCACGTGCGGCGCGCCCACCATGACCGTGTTCCAGACGCCGGTGACGTTGATGTCGAGGGTGTTCTGGAACTGCTGCGGGGTGACCGTGTCCCAGGCGCTCGGCGTGCAGATGCCGGCGTTGGCGACGACGACGTCCAGCCGGCCGAGCTCGCCCACCGCCGCGTCCACGTCGGCGCGCATGCCCTCGAGGTCGCGCACGTCGCGGCGGACGACCACTGCCCGCTGATCCTCGGCCTCGACCAGCCGCACCGTCTCGTCGAGGTCTTCCGGCGTGGGCTGGTCGTACGGGATGTCCGGCAGCTCGCCGGGGGTGTCCAGCACGACGACGTCGGCACCCTCGCGGGCGAACCGGACGGCGTGGCTGCGGCCCATGCCGCGGCCCGCGCCGGTGATGAAGGCGACCTTGCCGCTGAGGCGTCCTGCCATGGCTGTGCTCCCGTCTCGGCACCGACCGGTTGACCCCCGCAACGTATCGATCGGTCCTCGCGCCGGGCAGAGTGCGGGCATGGAATTCGCCGACGTCGTCCGCAAGCGGCGCATGGTCCGCGACTACGACCCCGACCGGCCGGTACCGCCCGAGGTGCGCGAACGGCTGCTCGAGCACGCGCTGCACGCGCCGTCGGCCGGCTTCAGCCAGGGCTGGGCGTTCCTGGTGCTGGAGACGCCCGAGGAGCGCGACCGGTTCTGGGCGGCGACCACCTCGGCCGAGGACGAGCAGACGATGGACGCCTGGCTGGTGCGGATGCGCCGGGCGCCGCTGATCATCGTGCCGCTGTCGCACAAGCGGGCCTACCTCGAGCGCTACGCCGAGCCGGACAAGCCCTGGCAGGACCTCGACGAGAGCCACTGGCCGATCCCGTACTGGCACATCGACACGGGCATGGCCTCGCTGCTGATGCTGCTCACCGCCGTCGACGAGGGCCTGGCGGCGTGCTTCTTCGGCATCCAGGCCGAGCAGCACCCGCCCTTCCACGAGGCATTCGGGGTGCCCGACGACCACACGGCGATCGGCTGCATCGCGGTCGGCTACGCCGGCGCCGACGACCGCCGCTCCCCCTCGCTGAAGCGGGGCCGCCGCGGCGTCGAGGAGGTCGTGCACCGTGGCCGCTGGTGAGGCTCGCGGTGTCCTGGTCACCGGCGGCTCGCGCGGCATCGGCCGGGTGATCGCCCGCGCCTTCGCCGAGCGGGGCGACCGCGTCGCGGTCCACTGGGGCTCCTCGCGGGAGCGGGCCGAGGAGGTGCTCGCGGGGCTGCCGGGCGAGGGGCACGCGCTCGTGCAGGCGGACATGGCCGAACCCGAGGCGGTCGGGGCGATGGTGGACGACGCCGCGGCCGCCCTCGGCCGGCTCGACGTCCTGGTGAACAACGCCGGCGTCTTCACCGCCCACCCGCCGCTGGAGGTCTCCTACGAGGAGTGGCAGGCGGCCTGGGCCAGGACCCTGGCGGTCAACCTGCTCGGCGCCGCCAACGCCACTTTCCGCGCCGTGCCGCACCTGATCGCCGCGGGCGGTGGCGCGGTGGTCAACGTCTCCAGCCGCGGCGCGTTCCGCGGCGAACCGAACACGCCGGCGTACGGCGCGTCCAAGGCCGGGCTGAACGCGTTCGCCCAGTCGATGGCGCTCGCGCTGGCGCCGCACGGCATCTCGGTGACCTGCGTGGCACCCGGCTTCGTCCAGACCGAGATGGCCCGCGAGGTGCTGGACGGTCCCGGCGGCGACGCCGTCCGGGCGCAGTCGCCGCTCGGCCGGGTGGCCCGCCCCGAGGAGGTGGCCACCGCGGTGCTGTGGCTGGCCTCGCCGGAGGCGCGGTTCTCCACCGGCACGATCGTCGACGTCAACGGGGCCTCGTACCTGCGCAGCTGACCCCGGGCACTGCCGACCGCTCCCCTGCGTTGGCCCGTACGTCGATCTCCGTACACAGCTCGCGCACGGCGGACGACGACGTCGCACAGCAACGCGGAGCACGATGGGGTGCCAGCGGACGAAGGAGGCTCCGGACATGGGAGACCTGCAGCCCCGGATGCGCGCCGGCGATGCCGACCGCGCGAAGGCCGTGGAACGGCTGGGCCGGCATCTCGGCGAGGGACGGCTGACCGTCGAAGAGTTCGACGAGCGGGTCGGCCAGGCGCACGCCGCGGTCTACCTCGACCAGCTGCCGCCGTTGTTCACCGACCTGCCGCCGGACCCGACGCCGGTCGCCCCCCGTCGGTCGCGTCCGCCGGCGTGGGCGCCGTCCGCGGCGGCCATCGTGCTGGCAGCCGTGGTGGTGTCGATGTCGATGGTCCTGGCCGTGCACGGCGTCGTGCCGATCTTCCCGCTCCTGCTGCTGTTCTTCGTCCTCCGGTCCCGGCGGTGGAGCCGGCGCTGGTGATCCGGGGATGGCGCTGCGGCTGCCCCGCCGCGCCGGGCGGCGCACCAACCTGGGGCTGCTGACCCTCCTCGTCCTCGCCGGGGCGACCGGGCTGCTGGCCTACGCGGTCGGCACGCCCGGGCCGGCCCGCGTCGTGGTGGCCGTGCACGGTGCCGCCGGCCTCGGGCTGCTGCTGCTCGTGCCGTGGAAGACCGTCGTCGTCCGCCGGGCCTGGCGGCTGCCGCGTTCGGTCCGGGCGCCGGGGACCGCCGTGTTCCTGGCCGTGCTCGTCGTCCTGACCGTCGTCTCCGGCGTGATGCACGCGGTGGGCGCGACCGGCCCGTGGGCCGGCGTGACGGCGCTGCAGGTGCACGTCGGGGCGGCGATCTGCACGCTGGTCGTGCTCGGCACGCACGTGTGGGGCCGGCGCCAGCGGTTCCGCACCACCGACCTGCAGCGGCGGGCGCTGCTGCAGACCGGCGCGCTCGGGCTGGGCGCCGCCGCGCTGTGGGGCGGGCTCGAAGGCGTGCTGCGGCTGACCGGCGCGCCGGGCGCCCGCCGCCGGGCGACCGGCTCGGCGGAGCGCGGCAGCGGCGATCCCGAGGCCATGCCGGTCACCCAGTGGTTCACCGACGAGCTGCCTGCCGACCCGCCCCGTGGTGTCACCGTCGTGGCCGGCGGGCGGTCGGTGGTCGTCCCGGTCGCCGACCTCGACCGCGGTGACCGGGTGCGCGCCGTCCTCGACTGCACCGGCGGCTGGTACGCCGAGCAGGAGTGGTCCGGCGTCCGGCTGGACCGGCTGCTCGCCGGGCTGGACCTCCCCGACGGTGGCAGCGTCGACGTCGTCTCGGCGACCGGCTACACCCGCCGCCTGCCGCTGGCCGACGCCGCGCACCTGCTGCTGGCCACCTCGGCCGCCGGGACGGCGCTGTCGGCCGGGCACGGCGCCCCGGTGCGGCTGGTCGCGCCCGGGCGGCGCGGCTTCTGGTGGGTGAAGTGGGTGGTCCGGCTGGAGGTGGTCGACGCCCCGTGGTGGGTGCAGTCGCCGTTCCCCCTGCAATAGGTCAGGACAGCGGCACCGTCTTCGCGACCAGCACGAGGTCGGAGCTGTGCGAGCCGGCGGCGCTGACGTCGTCCGGGCGCGGGACGAAGCCGGGCAGCCCGTCGAGGCCGTCGCTGCCGTCGCAGACCCAGAGCTCCACGCTGCCCGGGTCCTTGACCGTGTAGGTGATCTCGACGCCGTCGGCGGGCGGTGCGTGGTAGGTGATCCACAGCGTGTGCCCGCCGAGCGCGTTCTTCTCCACGTCGCGCCCTTCGGCCCGGGCGGCGACCACCGTGCCGGCGCCGGCGTCGAGCTGCAGCACGAGCAGCCGCGCCCCCTGGCGCTGCGGCGTCACCCGCACGGTGATCTCCCGGCCGTCCTGGCTCGGCCGGTCGGACAGCGTCTGGACCGCCGGGGCGACGAGGGACGCGGCCTGCGCCTGCCCGGTCCAGACGTCCTTGCCGCCGATGTAGGGGTAGGGCTCGTCGAGCTGCTTCTTCTCGTCGACGTACTGCTTCGTGTACGCGACCGGGTCGGCCTCCGTGGTGGCCCAGCGGGCCTCGCCGGTGTCGGTGTCGAGCGCGTAGACCAGCTGGCTCGGGATCGGGTGCCGCGCGTCGAAGCGGTCGACCTGCAGGCCGATGACGGCGCAGGCGACGACGAACGCGACCCCCGGCACCGCCGCGGCGGCCAGGCGCGGACCGCCGTCGTCGAACAGCAGCTCGACCGCGGGCAGCAGCGCGACCGCGCACAGCGTGGCGACGAACGCCGGGGCCGCGACGGCGGAGAGCCCGAGCGCGGGCAGGAAGAGGGCGACGGTCGGGGCGAGGACGACGACCGCGACCGCGCCGCCGAGCAGCGCGGCGACCGGCCGGGTGGCCGGGACCAGCACGGCGAGCAGACCCGTCAGCGCGCCGGCCAGCGCCGGGATCGCCGCGAGGTAGGAGCCGCCGGGGGCCAGCGCGGCGAGCACGGCACCGAGGACGGCCAGCCAGACGAGGCCGCCGGTGGCGAGCGCCGCGCCCCCGATCCGCCGGCGCAGCAGGGCGTACCAGAGCAGCACCACGGTGAGGACCACCGCGACCGCGGCGACGCGGTACCAGCCGGGGCGCCACGGGTCGAGCATCGAGGCGTAGCCGGGCCTGATGAGGACCAGCAGCGACCACAGCTCCTGCGCGGCGAACGGCGCGGCGGCCAGCGGCAGGACGGCGAGCCCGGTGGCGGCCGCCGTCCGGCCGATCGAGCTGATCCCCCGCCGGGCGAGGACGACGACCAGCCCGAGCACGAGCACGATCGCCGCGATCGCCAGCGGCCACACCCACGAGCCCGGGTAGCGGACCAGCCGGCCGAGCACCGGGAAGTACGTGGCGTCGCCGCCGGAGGCCGTGCTCAGCGCGGTCAGGTCGCGGTCGCCGAAGGCCTGGGCGAGGGCGAGCGCGTTCTCCCCCTCGCCCTGCAGGCTGGCCTGGTCCTGCCGGTCGGGGGTGTCCTGCGGGGCGTGGTAGGCGGCGGCACCGTCGATGAACGCGGTGTTCAGCCCGGTGAACTCACCGCTCTCGCGGAACGGGGTGAAGTCGGTGTCGTTGGGCAGCGCCCGGTAGACCTCGACGGCGAAGCTGGTGGCCACCGGGTCGGGCACGGCGTCGGCGTAGACCTCGGTCAGGTCGGCGTTGCCGAGCGAGGTCTCGAACATGATCGGGGGGCCGCTGGTGCCGCGGGCCTCGAAGTTGAGGACGACGCCGCCCCGGTTGGCCAGCGGGTGCGAGTGCACGAAGGCCTCGGCGCCGCAGAGGCAGGCCTCCTCGGCGTCGGTGAAGACGACCACGACGTCGTTCTTCAGCCGCGGCCCCTGCGTCAGCGCGCGGACGGTCTCCAGCAGCGAGGAGACCCCGGCGCCGTCGTCGCTCGCGCCCGGGCCGGTCTCGACCGAGTCGTGGTGGGCGACGAGGAAGAGCCGCCCGGTGGGGTCGGTGCCCGGCAGGACGCCGACGACGTTGCGGACACTGGCCATCTCGGTGGTGCCGTGCAGGGCCGCGTAGCTGCCGACGGAGGTCTGCACGCGGGTGTCCAGCCCGTAGCTCGACAGCGTCGAGACCAGGTAGTCGACGACGTCGGCGTCGGCCGCGCTGCCCGCGACGTGGGTGCGGACGGCGATCTGCTGGACGTGCTCGAAGGCCCGCGCGGCGCTGAACTCGCCCGCCGGTGCGCTCGCGGGCTTCGGCTGCGGCGGCTGCAGGGCGACGACCGTCCACGCGATCAGGCCGAGCAGCAGCGCCGTGACCAGAAGGGGGACGGCGAGACCGGGAAGCCGCCCTCGACCTCGGGGCATCGGCGTGGCAGGCACGGCGTCACCCTAGGTGTCGGCCCGCCTGCGGGCTGTCGTCAGTCCAGCGTGTCCAGCCAGTTCCTGAGCAGCTGAGCCCCGGCGTCACCGCTCTTCTCGGGGTGGAACTGGGTGGCCGACAGGGCGCCGTTCTCGACGCCGGCGACGAAGCGGTCGCCGTGCTCGGCCCAGGTGACCAGCGGGGGCTTGATCCGCGAGGGGGTGCCGTCGCTGCCGAGCGGGAAGTCGCGGACGCCGTAGGAGTGCACGAAGTAGAAGCGCTGGTCGGCGAGGCCGTCGAACAGGACGCTGCCCTGCGGCGACTCGACGGTGTTCCAGCCCATGTGCGGCAGCACGGGGGCCTTGAGCTGCTCGACGACGCCCGGCCACTCGCCGCAGCCCTCGGCGTCGTGCCCGTGCTCGACCCCGCGCTCGAAGAGGATCTGCATGCCGACGCAGATGCCGAGCACCGGGCGGCCGCCGGCCAGCCGCCGGCCGATGACCCGCGGCCCGTCGACCGCGCGCAGCCCCTGCATGCACGCGGCGAACGCGCCCACGCCCGGGACGACGAGGCCGTCGGCGTCGAGCGCCTGCTGCGCGTCGGCGGTCACGGTGACGTCGGCGCCGACCCGGGCCAGTGCGCGCTCGGCCGAGCGCAGGTTGCCCGAGCCGTAGTCCAGGACGACGACCTTCTTCACGCTGCCCACGGTACGGCGTCCCGGTGAGCCGCTCAGATGAGCCGCAGGATGCCCGACGCCGTGGCGAGCAGCGCGGCGATCAGCAGGATCACCGCGATCACGACGTGCGGTACCGATCGCCCACGCGGCTGCGCGGCCTGCGCGCCCGGCTTCGGGCGGCCGGTCGCCGGCGGCTCGTCCTGCTCGCCGCTCTGCCGCCACATGCTCCAGGCGCCGCCCAGCAGGAAGCCGCCCACGATGAGCAGGACCAGGCCGAAGTCCACCGGACTACAGCGCGCCCTTGGTCGACGGGACGCCGGCCACCCGCGGGTCGATCGCGACGGCGACGCGCAGCGCGCGGGCCAGGGCCTTGAACTGCCCCTCGACGATGTGGTGGGCGTCGCGGCCGGCGTAGAGCACCCGCACGTGCAGGGTGATCCGCGCGTTGAAGGCGAACGACTCGAGCACGTGCTTGGTCAGCGACGTCGGGTAGTCCGGCCCGATCATCGGCGTCATGGTCTCGGGCTCGGCGTGCACGAAGTACGGGCGGCCGGAGAGGTCGACGGCGGCCTGGACCAGCACCTCGTCCATCGGGATCGTGGCGTCGCCGTAGCGGGTGATGCCCTTCTTGTCCCCCAGCGCCTCGGCGAAGGCCTGGCCGAGGGCGATCGCGACGTCCTCCACGGTGTGGTGGGCGTCGATGTGCAGGTCGCCGTCCGCCCGGACGGTGAGGTCGATTCCGCTGTGCTTGGCCAGCGCGGTCAGCATGTGGTCGTAGAAGCCGACCCCGGTGCTGATGTCGCCGACGCCCGTGCCGTCGAGGTCGAGCTCGACGACCAGCTTGGTCTCGCTGGTCGCCCGTTCCACCCGTGCAGTGCGGCTCACTACGCCTCCTCGCTGACGCTCGTCGGCTCGTTCGCCGCGGCGGGCTCTGTTCTTGGTGAGCTCGCAAGCTCGCTCACCGGGCTCAGTCTCCCAGAGAGGCGCGGAACTCCGGCGCGACCTCACCCAGTGCGGTGAGGAAGGCGTCGGTCTCCACGGGCGTCCCGGCCGTGACCCGCAGCCAGCCGGGCAGGCCGACGTCGCGGACCAGGACGTCGCGGTCGAGCAGCGCCTGCCAGGCGGCGGCCGCGTCGGCGAACCGGCCGAACAGCACGAAGTTGGCGTCGCTCGGCACGCTGGTCAGCCCCATGGCGGGCAGCGCCGCGACGATGCGGTCCCGCTCGACCTTGACCGCCTCGACCGTCGCCAGCAGCGCCGGGGTGTGCGCCAGCGCCGTCCGCGCCGCCGCCTGCGTCAGCGAGGACAGGTGGTACGGCAGCCGGACCAGCTGCAGCGCGTCGACGACGGCGGCGTCGGCGGCCAGGTAGCCCAGCCGCAGCCCGGCCATGCCGAACGCCTTGCTCATCGTCCGGCTGACCACCAGCCGCGGCCGGCCGGGCAGCAGGGTCAGCGCCGACGGCGTCCCCTCGCGCGCGAACTCGGCGTACGCCTCGTCGACGATGAGCACCCCGTCTGTGGCGTCGTACAGCTCGGCGATCGTCTCCAGGGCGACGGCGGTGCCGGTCGGGTTGTTCGGGCTGGTCACGAAGACGACGTCCGGCCGCACCTCGCGCACCTGGGCGACCGCCGCGGCGGCGTCGATGGTGAAGTCGGCCCTGCGGTGCCCGTCGACCCAGGCCGTGCCGGTGCCCGCCGAGATGATCGGGTGCATCGAGTACGACGGCGTGAAGCCCAGCGCGGTCCGCCCGCTGCCGCCGAAGGTCTGCAGCAGCTGCTGGAGCACCTCGTTCGACCCGTTCGCGGCCCACACCTGTCCGGCCTCGATCCGCTCCCCCGACGTCCTGGTCAGGTAGGTCGCGAGATCGGCGCGCAGGCCGACCGCGTCGCGGTCGGGATAGCGGTTGAGCTCCCGCGACGCCTCGGCCAGCGCCGTGCCGAGGTCGGCGAGCAGCTCGGCGGGCAGCGGGTAGGGGTTCTCGTTGGTGTTGAGCCGGTGGGTGACCTTCAGCTGCGGCGCACCGTAGGGCGTGCGACCCCGGAGCTCCGGCCGCAGCGGGAGCGCGTCCAGATCGGTCATGCGCGGGTGCGGGCCCGCACGGCGGCGGCGTGCGCGGGCAGGTCCTCGGCGCCGGCGAGCGCGTCGATGTGCGGGGCGACCTCGGCCAGCGCCTGCTCGTCGTACTCGACGACGTGGATGCCGCGCAGGAACGACTGCACCGACAGCCCGCTGGAGTGCCGCGCGCAGCCGCCGGTGGGCAGCACGTGGTTGGACCCGGCCGCGTAGTCGCCCAGCGACACCGGCGACCACGGTCCGACGAAGATCGCGCCGGCGTTGCGCACGCGCAGCGCCACCTCGCGGGCGTTCCGGGTCTGGATCTCCAGGTGCTCGGCGGCGTAGGCGTCGACCACCGCGAGCCCGGCATCGAGGTCGTCGACCAGCACCACGCCGGACTGGCTGCCGTCGAGGGCGGTCATGATCCGGTCGGAGTGCTTGGTGGCGGCCACCTGCCCCGGGACCAGGTCGAGGACGGCGTCGGCGAGCGCCTCGCTCGTCGTCACCAGCACCGCGCCGGCCAGCGGGTCGTGCTCGGCCTGGCTGATCAGGTCGGCCGCGACGTGCACGGGGTCGGCGGTGTCGTCGGCGAGGACGGCGACCTCGGTCGGGCCGGCCTCGGAGTCGATCCCGATCAGGCCGCGGAGCAGCCGCTTGGCCGCCGTCGTGTAGACGTTGCCCGGCCCGGTGACCATGTCGACCGGCTCGCAGGAGCCCGCGCCGTAGCCGAAGACGGCGATCGCCTGCGCGCCGCCGACCGCGTAGACCTCGGTGACGCCGAGCAGCGCGCACGCGGCCAGCACGCCCGGGTCGGGCAGCCCCCCGTGGTCGCGCTGCGGCGGCGAGGCGACCGCGATCGAGCCGACCCCGGCGATCTGCGCCGGCACCACGTTCATCACGACGCTCGAGAGCAGCGGCGCCAGGCCTCCGGGCACGTACAGCCCGACGCGGCGCACCGGCAGCCAGCGCTCGGTGACCGTCCCGCCGGGCACCACCTGGGTGGTCACGTCGGTGCGCCGCTGGTCGGCGTGCACCGTGCGGACCCGGGCGATCGACTCCTCCAGGGCGGCGCGCAGCGTCGGGTCGCACTCGGCCAGGGCGCGGTCGAGGGCGGCCTGCGGGACGGCGAAGTCCTCGAGGTCGACGCCGTCGAGCCGGGCGGTGATCTCCCGGACGGCCTGGGCGCCGCGCAGCCGGACGTCCTCGCAGAGCGGGCGCACGGTGGCCAGGACCGAGTCGATGTCGGTGGCTGCCCGGGGCAGCAGGCCGGCGAGCTCGCGCGCCGGCGGCAACGCAGATCCACGCAGGTCGATGCGGGCGAGCACGGGCGACACCTCCGGAGTGGGCGGGCGAACCTCAAGGGTAGCCAGCGCGCCGGGAGAGCCCGCCCGCCGCCTGCCGCCCGGCGACCGTAGGCTCGGGCCCGTGGGCGAGCTCATCCCGCTGTTTCCCCTGGGGTCGCCCCTGTTCCCCGGTGTGGTGCTGCCGCTGTCGATCTTCGAGCCGCGCTACCGCCGCCTGGTGCAGGACCTGATCGCGCTGCCGGCCGGCAGCCCGCAGCGCTTCTTCGGCGTCGTCGCGATCAGGCAGGGCTGGGAGGTCGAGCGGGTCTCCCCCGCCGAGGCGCTCTACGACGTCGGCTGCTCGGCCCGGCTGCAGGCGGTCCGGCCGCAGCCCGACGGCCGGTTCCGGATCACCACCGTGGGCGCCGACCGGTTCCGGCTGCTCGACGTCGTCGTCGGGGAGGACCCGCCCTACCTGCAGGGCGAGGTCGAGTGGCTGGCCGAGGAGGAGGCCGCCGAGGAGGCGGCCGGTGACGCCGAGGGCCTGGTCGGCCCGGCTGGGGACGACGTCGCCGCCGAGGTCGCCCGCAGCTCGATGGCCGTGGTCGTCCGCGGCGTGCGGGAGCTGTTCACCCGCTACGTGGCCGAGGTGGCGGCGCTGCGCGGCGGCGGCTGGACACCCGGGGACGACGAGGACCTCGACCCCGACCTCGCCGATCCCGCCGACGGCCCGGCGCTGAGCGTCGGCGCCCAGACCGCCGAGCTGCTGCGCGCCGTGGCCGACGACCCCCGCGCGCTGTCCTGGCTGGTCGCGGCCGCGGCGCTGCTCACCACCGAGGACCGCCAGGCGCTGCTGGCGATCTCGGCGACCCGACGGCGGCTGGCCGCGGAGTCGCGGCTGCTGCGCCGCGAGCTGACCATCCTGCAGACCCTGGGCGCGGTGCCCGTGCCCCTGCAGGAGTTCGCCACCCCGATGACGGTGAACTGACCGGTCAGCCCTGCGACCGGCCCGCGGGGGCGTCGAACGGTTCGGGGAACGTCGGTTCGGCGGCCAGCACGGGCGGTGGCAGGTACGAGCGGCCCAGGTCGTCGCGGCGGGTGAACAGCGAGGCGGCCAGGTAGACGAGGACCGCGCAGAAGGGGCCCACCGCCAGCGCGGGCAGCGAGTGCAGGCCCAGGGCGGTGGTGACCTTGCCGCCGACGTCGGCCAGCTCCGCCTTGCTCGGCGCGGGCCCGAGCAGCTCGCCCAGCCGCCAGGCGATCACGCCGGCGGCCGCCGTCCCGACGGCGAGCGCCAGCAGCGTGGCGATGCCCCGGCGCCGCCGTAGCAGGAACCAGGCGAGCAGGCCGGCGAGCAGACCGAGCCCGGCCATCAGCAGCGCGAAGACGGCGTCGTCGGCGGCGAAGAGCTCCTCCGACGGGTTGCCGATCGCGGCCGGTCCCTCGGCGGTGATCCGGAAGTCGGCGCGCGGCGCCAGCAGCCACCACAGCAGGCCGACGAGGAACCCGGAGACCGCGAGCACCGCGACGACGACCGCGGCGGTCCGCAGGTCCCCGCGCACCTCCCGGAACGCCGACCACGGTCGCCGGGCGGGCAGCGGCGCGGCCGCCGCCGGAGCGGGCGGGAACCACGCCGGGCCGGCCCCGGCCGCTGGAACCGCGCCCGGGCGGTCGTCCGGGTCGGGAGAGCTCATGACCCCAGTGAACCCCGGAAGCCTGGGAAAAGGTCAACCGCCTCGCGGGACCCGAGGTGATCACACGTCAGTGGCCCTCTCCCCGAGGGCGAGAGGGCCACGGACGTGCATCTCTTTCGACGCGGGGCCGTGCCCGCGAACGCTCAGAGGATCGCGACGCTGGTCGGGCCGAGCAGCGCCTTGATGTCGCCCATGAGCGCGGTGCTCGGGCGCACCCGCAGCCCCTGGTCGAGGCGCAGCACGGTCTCGCGGCTGCCGTTGATCAGCTTGAGCTGCACCTCGGTGGTGCCGGGGTGGCTGCCGAGCACCTCGCGCAGCCGCTCCACCACCGGCGGGGTGCACCGGGTCGCCGGCATCGACACCAGCACCGGCCCGCGCGGGCCCTCGGTGAGCTCGGGGATGCTGATCTCGGAGGCGAACAGCGACGGCTGGTCGTCGCGGCGGCTGATCCGGCCCTTGACGACGACGATCTGGTCGCGGACCACGCGCTCGGAGTACTCCGCCCACGTCTTCGGGAAGAACAGCACCTCGATGCCGGACTCGAGGTCCTCGACCGTGGCGATCGCCCAGGGCGCGCCCTGCTTGTTGGTGCGCGGCCCGACCGCGGTGAGGATGCCGGCGATCGTGACGTTGGCGCCGTCCTCCACCCCGCCGGCGTTGATCTCGGCGATCGGGGTGTCGGCGTGCGCGGCGAGCACGTGCTCGACGCCGTGCAGCGGGTGGTCGGAGACGTAGAGGCCGAGCATGTCGCGCTCGAACATCAGCCGCTCGGCCTTGGACCAGTCGGCCATCGGGATGACGAGGTTCAGCGCGCTGCCGAACGGATCGTCCTCGGCCCCGTCGCCGAAGCTGCCGAACAGGTCGAACTGCCCCTCGGCCTCCCTGCGCTTGAGTCCCATCGCCGACTCGACGGCCTGGGCGTGGATGGAGACGATGCCCTGCCGGGAGTGGCCGAGGGAGTCGAACGCGCCGGCCTTGGCGAGGGACTCGATGACCTTCTTGTTGCAGGCCACCGTGTCGATCTTGCGCATGAAGTCGGGGAAGTCCTTGAACGCCCCCTTCTCCTCGCGGGCCTTGACGATCGACTCGACGACGTTGTGCCCGACGTTGCGGACCGACGCCAGTCCGAAGCGGATGTCGGTGCCGACAGCGGTGAAGTCCCACGAGGACTCGTTGACGTCGGGCGGCAGCACCTTGATGCCCATGCGGCGGCACTCGGCCAGGTAGACGGGCCGGCGGTCCTTGTCGTCCTGGACGCTGGTGAGCAGGCCGGCCATGTACTCGGCCGGGTAGTTGGCCTTGAGGTACGCCGTCCAGTAGGAGACCAGGCCGTAGGCGGCCGAGTGCGCCTTGTTGAACGCGTAGTCGGCGAACGGGACGAGGATGTCCCACAGCGTCTTGATCGCCGCGGCGGAGTAGCCGCGCTCCTTCATGCCGGCCTCGAAGCCGACGAACTCGGCGTCCAGGACCGACTTCTTCTTCTTGCCCATGGCCCGGCGCAGCAGGTCGGCCTTGCCGAGCGAGTACCCGGCGACCTTCTGCGCGATCGCCATGACCTGCTCCTGGTACACGATCAGGCCGTACGTGCCGCCGAGGATGTCCTCCAGGGGCTCGGCGAGCTCCGGGTGGATCGGCGTGATCTCCTGCTGACCGTTCTTGCGCAGCGCGTAGTTGGTGTGCGAGTTCGCACCCATCGGGCCGGGCCGGTACAGCGCGCCGACCGCGGAGATGTCCTCGAAGTTGTCCGGGCGCATGAGCCGCAGCAGCGAGCGCATCGGCCCGCCGTCGAACTGGAAGACGCCGAGCGTGTCGCCGCGCGCGAGCAGCTCGTAGGTGGCCGGGTCGGTGAGGTTCTTGCTGAGCTCGTCGAGGTCGATCGCGTCCTTGCCGTTGGCGACGATGTTGCGCAGCGCGTCGTCGATGACGGTGAGGTTGCGCAGGCCCAGGAAGTCCATCTTGAGCAGCCCGAGCGTCTCGCACGTCGGGTAGTCGAATTGCGTGATGACGGCGCCGTCGGCCTCCCGGCGCATGATCGGGATCGAGTCGATGAGCGGGTAGCGGCCGATGATCACGCCGGCGGCGTGCACGCCCCACTGCCGCTTCAGGCCCTCGAGCTTGCGGGCCTGGTCGACGACCTCGGCCGCACCGGGGTCGGACTCGTACTTGGACCGGAACTCCGCGGCCTCCTTGTAGCGAGGGTGGGCCGGGTCGAACACCCCGGACAGCGGGATGCCCTTGCCCATCACGTCCGGCGGCATGAGCTTGGTGAGCTCGTCGCCGACCGAGTAGGGGCGGTCGAGCACGCGGGCGGCGTCCTTGATCGCGGCCTTCGCCTTGATCGTCCCGTAGGTGACGATCTGGCTGACCCGCTCCTCGCCGTACTTGCGCGACACGTACTGGATGACCTCGCCGCGGCGGCGGTCGTCGAAGTCGATGTCGACGTCGGGCATCGAGACGCGCTCGGGGTTGAGGAACCGCTCGAAGATCAGCCCGTGCGCCAGCGGGTCGAGGTCGGTGATGCCCATGGCGTAGGCGGCCAGCGAGCCGGCGGCCGAGCCACGGCCGGGGCCGACCCGGATGCCGTTGTCCTTGGCCCAGTTGATGAAGTCGGCGACCACGAGGAAGTACCCGGGGAAGCCCATCTGGGTGATGATCCCGACCTCGTAGTCGGCCTGCTTGCGCACGTGGTCCGGGATGCCGTTCGGCCAGCGCTTGTGCAGCCCCCGCTCGACCTCCTTGACGAACCAGGAGGTCTCGTCCTCGCCCTCGGGCAGCGGGAACCGGGGCATGAGGTCGGCGCCCTCGGTGAACTCCACCTCGCACTGCTCGGCGATCAGCAGGGTGTTGTCGCAGGCCACGGCCAGCTCGCCGGGGAACAGCGCGCGCATCTCGGCGGCGCTCTTGAGGTAGTAGCCGTTGCCGTTGAACTTGAAGCGGTTGGTCTCGTTGAGCCGGGCGCCGGTCTGGATGCACAGCAGGGCGTCGTGCGCCTCGGCGTCGTCCTGGTGGGTGTAGTGCAGGTCGTTGGTGGCCAGCAGCGGGATGCCGAGGTCCTTGGCGATGGCCATCAGCTGCGGGCGGGTCTTCTTCTCGATGGACAGGCCGTGGTCCATGAGCTCGGCGTAGAAGTTCTCCTTGCCGAAGATGTCCTGGAAGTCGGCCGCCGCCTGCCGGGCCTTGTCCTCCTTGCCGGCGCGCAGCCACATGTTCACCTCGCCCGACGGGCAGCCGGTGGTGGCGATGAGGCCCGTGCCGTACCGCTCGAGCAGCTCGCGGTCGAAGCGCGGCTTGCGGTACTGGCCCTCGAGGCTGGCCAGCGAGGAGATCCGGAAGAGGTTGTGCATGCCCTCGGTGGTGCGGGCCAGCAGCGTCATGTGCGTGTAGGCGGCCTTGCCGCGCGAGGAACCGCCCTCGCCGTCCTCGTCGATGAGGTTGTCGCCGAAGTCGAACGGCGCCCGGTCGAAGCGCGACCCGGGGGTGTAGTAGCCCTCCATGCCGATGATCGGCTTCACGCCGGCGGCGTTGGCCTGCTTGTAGAAGTCGTAGGCGCCGAACACGTTGCCGTGGTCGGTCATCGCCAGCGCCGGCATGCCCTGCTCCGCGGCCGCCTTGGTCACCTCGGGCAGCTTCGCCGCGCCGTCGAGCATCGAGTACTCGGTGTGCACGTGCAGGTGCGCGAAGGAATCGGACGGGCTGCTCACGGGCGGTCGTGCTCCTCGGTGGTCGTGCGTGCCCGACCGTCGGTGCGTCCGGCGGGCGACCGGCGGGGAAGACCGGCAGGTGCTGTGCTGTCGGGCGAGGTCGGTGGGCGGTAGGTCGATCCTCGCACTGTCCGAGGTCTACGCCGAGGGTCTGACAGAACGTGTCTCCCCAGGCCGCGGCGTCCGTTCCGTCACACCTCGATGAGGCGCAGGTGTGGGCGGGAACGCAGAGCCCGGACCCGGGCGAGGACCGTCAGCGCGCCGAGCAGCACCACCACGGCGACGGCGTGCAGCAGCGCCCGGCGGACGTAACCGCCGTCGGTCCCGTCGACGGTCCAGGTGCCCAGCTCGCGCACCGACCAGAACGGCACGAACCGCGCCGCGAGGCCGAACGGGTCGAGGATCACCTGCAGTCCGGACACGACGAGCAGCAGCATCGCCGACTCCAGCGGACGCCGCAGCACCGCCGCGACCAGCAGCCCGAACGGGACGGCGATCAGTGCGGTGAGCAGCAGCCCGCCGATCACCCCCGGCCACCGCGGCAGACCGCCCTGGTCGACCAGGATCACCGTCGAGTAGACCGCGATCAGCGGCGCGGCGAGGCACCAGAGACCCAGCACCCGGCCGGCCAGCAGTTCGAAGGTGCCGAACCCCGACAGCCGCAGCCGCGGGTCGATCGCCTGCCCGGCCAGCCCGGCGAAGGCCGCCAGGGTGGACAGCGCCCATGCCATGCCGACGGTGGCCAGCCGGATGGACTGCCCGACCAGGTCGTGCCGCGCCAGGTAGAAGGCCAGCGGCACCAGGAACAGCAGCACCACCACCGCGCGCCGGCGCAGCAGCTCGACCACGGTCGCCCGCGCGACCACCCGCACACGGCTCACCGCGACCGCTCCCCCACGCCGACGCGCTGCCGCCCGAGATCCAGGACGGCGTCCACCCGCTTGAGCTGCTCGGGCCGGTGCGTCACGACGACGACCGCCCGGCCCTCGTCGCGCCAGTGCCAGACCTGCTCCCAGAAGTCGAGGAAGGACTCGCCGTCGAAACCCTGGTAGGGCTCGTCGAGCAGCAGCACGGCCGGATCCCCCAGCCCCGCGAGGACGACGTTGAGCTTCTGCCGCGTGCCGCCGGAGAGCTCGCCCGCGGTGCGCCGGTCGGGCCGCCAGTCCAACCGCCCTGCCAGCTGCGCACCGGCACGCCGGGCCTCGTGCCGGGACAGCCCGCGGCCCGCGCCGACCAGCTCGAAGTGCTCGTCGGCGCGCAGCAGGTCCACCAGCGCCGGCTGCTGCGGGCAGTAGCCGAGCGCCCCGTGCACGGTGACCCGCCCGGCATCGGGGCTCTCCAGCCCTGCGCAGATGCGCAGCAGGGTCGACTTGCCGGCGCCGTTGGGCCCGACGACCGCCACGACCTCGCCGGCCGCGACCACGAGGTCGACGCCGTCGAGGACCGGTCGGCGGCGGTAGCTCTTGGTGATGCCCTCGACCACGAGACGCGGCGGGGCGACCGACGCCGGCTCCACCGTGCCGGCGAACTCGGCGGCGACCACCCGGGCGTAGGCGTCCGCGGTACCGAAGGCCGACTCGGGCTGCTCACCGCTCTCGGCCAGGTGCGCCCGCGTCTCGGCGATGACCTGGTCGACGTGCCAGCCGTCCAGGTTCTCCCGGCGCAGGGCGCGGGTCAGCTCGCCCAGCCAGGGCTCCGCGCCGGTCATCGGGCCGCCTCCGCGCCCAGCGCCGTCCCGACCCGGCCGGCGAACACGGCCCACTCGCCGCGCTCGCGGGCCAGCAGCTCCACCCCGGGCGGGGTCATGGCGTAGTACTTGCGCGGCGGGCCGGACGCCGACTCCACCCAACGCGACCGGATCAGCTCGGCCCGCTCCAGCCGACCGAGCACCGGGTAGAGGGTGCCCCCGGGCACCGGCCCGAGGCCGAGCTCCTCCAGCGCGCGGGCCACGCCGTAGCCGTAGGACTCGCCCCGCTCCAGCTCGGCGAGCACGCACAGGTCCAGCACGCCGCGCAGCCACTGCGCCCGTCGGTCGTCCGCCATGGTCAGCATGGTAGCGACGAGCTATACAGCGGGGCTACCTAGCCGCGCTGGCCCAGCGGTGATCAGGCGACCTGATCGAAAGCTGTCCTCCCGGACCAACGCTGCTGCGGTAGGACAGCCGGTGATCAGGTCACCTGATCAGAGCTGCCGGCGCATGGTGACGTGCGCGATCCCGGCTTCCTCGTACTCTTCCCCCACCGCGGTGTAGCCGGCGCGCTCGTAGAACCCGCGGGCGGTGATCTGCGCGTGCAGCTCGACCTCCCGGTGCCCGCGCAGCGCCGCCTGGCGGTGCAGCTCGGCCAGGACGGCCGCGCCGTGGCCCTGCCCGCGGACGGCGGGGTCGGCGGCCATCCGGCCGATCACCGCGACGCCGTCCCGCTCGAGCAGGCGCCCGGTGGCGACCACGCGCCCGCTGGAGTCGCGGCTGACCGCGTGCACGGCGGTCGCGTCGGCGTCGTCCTGCTCGATCTCGGGCGGCACGCCCTGCTCGTCGACGAAGACCCGGGTGCGCAGCGCCGCCACCTCCGGGCGATCCTCGTGGCCGGCGAGTTCGGCCGTCGGCCCGCTCACGGCGCCGCCCGGGTGAGGGCGGGCAGCACCGACGCCGGCACGAGCAGGAAGCGCAGGTCGATCGCCGCGTGCAGCAGCACGGGCAGCAGCAGCGAGCCGGTGTCGAGGTAGAGCAGGGCCAGGACCCCGCCGAGGACGGCGGTCGTCACGATCCCGGCCACCCCCTGGTAGGCGTGCGCCAACCCGAACGCCGCCGCGGCGAGCAGCACGAGGATCGGCTCGGGCGGGGAGCCGAGCAGCGCCGACATCACGGCGAGGAAGAAGGCGCGGTACAGCCACTCCTCGCAGATCCCGGCGGTGAGCCCGACGACGGAGAACAGCCGCCGCTCCCCCGGGGTGCGCGGCAGCAGCGCCAGCGTGGAGTGCACGCCCGGGTCGGCGTGCCGGCCGTCACCAGGCCGGCGCAGCTGCTCGGTCGCGGTGCGCAGGGCCCCGGAGGCCATGGCGCGCAGGGAGAACAGCAGGAAGACCAGGACGGCGACGACGGCGACGGCGGTGACCGGCCCGGGCCACGCCGTCGGCCAGGCCAGGCCCACCGCGGCGAGGTCGACGCCCGGGGCGGCCGCCCAGACGATCGCGGCGATGATCGTCAGACCCCACTCGAGGATCAGCAGCCGCCGGTAGAACGAGCGCCGGGCGGCCGGGTCGCGGGACAGCCGCCCCTCGAAGCGGCGGTGCAGCACGTAGCCGGCCAGCGGCTCGCCGACCACCAGGTAGCCGGCGAGCAGGATCGCCGCCAGCGCCGCGGGGCCCCAGGCGTCCAGCGAGGAGGGCAACCAGTCCACGGGATCAAGCCACCCTCACGACTCGGCGCGCAGGATCGCGAGCGCGCCGGCGAGGTCGGCCGGGTAGTCGCTGGTGAACTCCACCCAGCGGCCGTCGGCCGGGTGCGGGAAGCCGAGCCGCACGGCGTGCAGCCACTGCCGGGCCACGCCCAGCCGCTCGGCCAGCGTCGGGTCGGCGCCGTAGGTCGTGTCGCCGACGCACGGGTGCCGCAGGGCCGAGAAGTGCACCCGGATCTGGTGGGTGCGGCCGGTCTCCAGCTTGATGTCGACCAGGCTCGCCGCCGGGAAGGCCTCGATCACCTCGTAGTGCGTGACCGACGGCCGGCCGCCGCTGACCACGGCGAACTTCCAGTCGTGCCGGGGGTGGCGGTCGATCGGGGCGTCGATGGTGCCGCGGGACGGGTCGGGGTGGCCCTGGACCAGGGCGTGGTAGCCCTTCTCGACGGTCCGCTCCTTGAACGCCGCCTTGAGCGCGGTGTACGCGCGCTCGCTCTTGGCCACGACCATCACCCCGGTGGTCGCGGCGTCCAGCCGGTGCACGACGCCCTGCCGCTCGGCCGCCCCCGACGTCGAGATCCGGTAGCCGGCCGCGGCCAGCCCGCCGACGACGGTGGGCCCCTCCCAGCCGGGGCTCGGGTGCGCCGCCACCCCGACCGGCTTGTCGACGACCACGACGTCCTCGTCGTCGTAGAGGACGGTCATCCCCTCGACCGGCGCCGGCGGAGCGGGCTCGCCCGGCGGCGGGGGCAGCTCGACCTCGAGCCAGCTGCCGCCGGTGACCCGCTCGCCCTTGCCGCGCACGCGGCCGTCGACCTGCACGTTGCCGGCGTCGGCGACCTCGGCGGCGGCAGTGCGGGAGAGCCCGAACAGCCGCGAGAGCGCCTGGTCGACGCGCTGCCCCTCGAGCCCGTCCGGCACGGGGAGCGCGCGGTACAGGCCGGAGGTCACGACCCCATTGTGACCGGGGTCAGCCGCGGGCCGTCTCCTTGCGGCTCCGCGTGCCGTCGAACTCGATGCCGCGCAGGGCCAGCAGCACGCCCAGGATGCCGCCGATGGTGATGGCCGAGTCGGCCGCGTTGAAGACCGGGAACACCCGCCCGTCGGGGGCGAACACGGAGATGAAGTCGACGACGCCGCCGCGCAGGAAGCCCGGCGCGCGGAAGATCCGGTCGGAGAGGTTGCCGATCGCGCCGCCGAGCACGAGGCCGAGCGCGATCGCCCAGCCGGTCGAGTACAGCCGCCGCGCCTGCCGCACGATGACCACGGCCACGGCGACCGCGATGAGGCTGAACAGCACGGTGGCGCCCTCGGCGAAGGAGAACGCGGCGCCGGTGTTGCGCCAGAAGGTCAGGTAGACCGCGCCGCCGAGCAGCTTGATGTCCTCGCCCGGCTCGATGTTCGCGACGACGAGCACCTTGGTGAGGACGTCGACGGCGAGGACGGCCACGGCGATCGACAGGAGCAGCAGCATCCGCGGCCGGCGGGCCGGGGCAGCGTCGTCCTCGACGAGGTCGGGGTCGGTGGGCTCGGCCAGGACGGCGCTCCAGGGTCCGGTGCGGCCTCGCCGGCCGCGCTCGCGGACGACGATACGGCGCCCCGGCGCTCCGACCGCGGAGCCGCTGCCCACCCCCCGGGAGTGACGCACGCGACCCGATCCCCCGCCGAATGAGCCGATCGTGACCCGAAAACATGGCGAAGGTCACGGACCGGAGATTCCTCACAGCGCCGAACGCGCATGTCACGGGCCGGATCGTCCGACCATCAGAAGAGCGGCGCGCAGCGCCCGTTCCTGGCACGCGAGACAAGGCACGTGAGAAAGGCCGACGTGACTCCCGACGGTGTAGTACCTGACAGCGCCAACCCCGACGTGGTCCTGGTCGGCGGCGGCATCATGAGCGCGACCCTCGCGGCGCTGCTCGGGGTGGTCGCGCCGCAGTGGTCCGTCGCGGTGTTCGAGTCGGCCGCGGACGTCGCCGGCGAGAGCTCGGGGCCGTGGAACAACGCCGGGACCGGTCACTCCGCGCTGTGCGAGCTGAACTACACCCCCGCCGGCACGGACGGCGCGGTCGACCCGGCCAAGGCCGTCGTGATCAACGAGCAGTTCCAGGTCTCCCGCCAGTTCTGGTCGCACCTGGTCCGTGGCGGCATGAGCGACGGCTCGCCGAAGACCTTCATCACCCCCGTGCCGCACGTCAGCTTCGTCACCGGCGAGGACGGCCGCGCCTACATGCGCAACCGGTACGAGGCGCTGGCCCGCCAGCCGCTGTTCGCCGGGCTCGAGCACGCCGAGGGGCAGGCCGAGCTGGCCGAGTGGGTGCCGCTGATGATGGCCGGCCGCGACCCGCGGCAGGTCGTCGCCGGCACCCGCTCGGTCGCCGGCACCGACGTCAACTTCGGCGCGCTGACCCGCCTGATGCTCGAGGACGCCGGGCGCCGCGGCGTGCCGGTCCACACCGAGCAGCGGGTGCACGACCTGCGCCGGGAGACCGACGGCCGCTGGCGGGTGACCGTCCGCGACACGCGCACCGGCGAGAAGCGGGTGCTGCGCGCCCGGTTCGTCTTCGTCGGCGCCGGTGGCGGCGCGCTGCCGCTGCTGCAGCGGGCGGGCATCCCCGAGATCAAGGGCTTCGGCGGCTTCCCGGTCAGCGGCAAGTTCCTGCGCACCCGCTCCCCGGAGCTGGTCAGCCGGCACCAGGCCAAGGTCTACGGCCAGGCCGCCGTCGGCGCGCCGCCCATGTCGGTCCCGCACCTCGACCTGCGGCTCATCGACGGCGACCACTCGCTGCTGTTCGGTCCGTACGCGGGCTTCTCCCCCAAGTTCCTCAAGGCCGGCTCGCTGGTCGACCTGCCGCGCAGCGTCCGGCCGGGCAACATCGGCTCGATGCTCGGCGTGGCCCGCACGGAGATGGCGCTGACCCGCTACCTGGTCCGCGAGCTGCTGCAGTCGCGGGACGCCCGGCACACCACCCTCAGCGCGTTCGTGCCCGAGGCGGACGCGGCCGACTGGGACATGATCACCGCCGGCCAGCGGGTCCAGGTGATCAAGCGCGACCCGGCCACCGGCCGCGGTGTGCTGCAGTTCGGCACCGAGCTCGTCGTCGGCGGCGAGGGCAGCATCGCCGGCCTGCTCGGCGCCTCCCCCGGCGCGTCCACGGCGGTCTCGGCGATGCTCACGCTGCTGGAGCGCTGCTTCCCCGAGCAGATCCCGGCCTGGACGCCGGCCCTGCAGGAGGCCATCCCCTCCTACGGGCGCTCGCTGTCGGCGGACGAGGCGCTGCTCGCCGAGGTGCGCGCCGAGACCATGCAGACGCTCGAACTGAACGGCTGAGACGGCTCAGGTTTCGGGGTTCAGCGCCGCCGCCGGCGGGGTCAGCAGGTCGTCGGGCACGTTCGGCAGCACGTTGGTGATGTAGTCCTCCGCGGCCGCCGTCGTCCCCACGTCGCGGCCGGCCGCCTCGGACAGGAACCACCGGTGCTCGAGGATCTCGTGGAAGATCTCGGCCTCGTCCAGGCGGGTGCGCAGCTCCGGCGGGACCATGACCATCACGGGCTGGTAGACGTCGCGCAGCCACCGGGTGGCCGCCGCGTGCATGGGCACCCGCTTGCCCTGGACCTGCTCCATCCAGCCGCGGAAGCTGGCGATGTCGGCCAGCAGCCGGCGGGCCTGGTTCTCCCACACGTCCAGGCCGGTGAGCGCGAGCAGCTCGCGCCGGTGCCGCCCGGGCTCGGCGACCCGGGTGGTCAGCTTGAGCCGGCTCCCGCCGCTCGGGTCGTCGATCAGCTCCACCTCGTCGACGTCGAAGCCCAGCTCCTGCAGCCGCCGGATCCGCTCGGCGATGCGGAACCGCTGCTCCTCGCGCGTCATCACCTCCTCGTCGGTCAGCTCGTGCCAGAGGTGGTCGTAGCGGTCCACCAGCTCGTCGGCGACCTCGATCGGGTCGAGCTCCGGGGGCAGGAGCTCGCCGCCGGCGAGGTCCATCAGCTCCCCCGCGACCCGCTCCCGGGCCAGCTCCAGGTCGTACGCGCGCTGCCCGTCGGACAGCCGCTCGTGCAGCTCGGCGGTCTCGGCGTCGACGAAGTAGGCGGTGAGCGCTCCGGCGTCGAAGCGGAACAGCGTGTTCGACAGCGAGCAGTCGCCCCACCAGAACCCCGCGAGGTGCAGCCGCGCGAGCAGCTCGACCTGCGCGTCCATCAGCCGGTCGCTCATGTTCGCCCCCCGCGGGCTGGAGAACAGCGCGCGGAAGGACGAGGAGTACTCGAGGAAGCGGGTCACCAGGATCGCGTCGAGGTCGTCGGGCCGGTCGACCACGACGCCGAGCACGTCGACCGAGGGGATGCCGATGTCCTTGAGCCGGCGCAGCAGCGCGTACTCCTTGCGCGCCAGCCGCTCGGAGATCTCCTTGAGCGCGAAGACCTCCCCGCCCTCGCTGACGAACCGGACGACGTGCCGCGACAGGCCCCGCTGCGGGATCTCGGTGAGCCGGTCGTCGGTCCACTGCTCCAGCGGCTGCCTCCACGGCAGGTCGAGCAGGCCCGCGGCGGCCTCGGCAGGCGGGCTGAACACGAAGTGCACGAACGCTCCCCCGGACGACGGTGCGCTCAGCGTACGAAGGGTGTCACCGGTCGCGGCGCGGCGCCGTCGGGGCGCCGCGCCGCCCGGTGGCGGCGGTAGCGGTCAGGCGGTGGGGACGGCGACGTCCCCGGACACCCGCCGGCCGGACTCGGGCGAGAAGACGTGCACCTCCTCCGGCGCGATCGCGATGGCGATCTCCTCGCCCTTCAGCGGGACCCGCTTGGCGTCGACGCGGATCGTCAGCAGCTTGTCGTCGCCGGCGGCACCCGACCCGCCCAGGTGCAGGTTGCCGTAGGCGTAGGCGTCCGAGCCGAGCTCCTCGACCACCACGACCTCGAACGGGAAGCCCTCGCCGGCCGGCACCACGCGCACCGACTCGGGCCGGAAGCCGACGGTCGCGGTGGTGGCGTTCTCGCTGCCGAGCAGCCCCAGCACCTCGCGCGGCAGCGGGAGCGTCTGGTCGCCGATGACCGCGCCGTCCTGGCTGAGCGGGAGGTCGACGATGTTCATCGCCGGCGAGCCGATGAAGCCGGCCACGAAGACGTTGGCCGGGCGGTCGTAGAGGTCGCGGGGCGTGCCGACCTGCTGCAGGTACCCGTCCTTGAGGACGGCGACGCGGTCGCCCATCGTCATGGCCTCGACCTGGTCGTGGGTCACGTAGACGGTGGTGACGCCCAGCCGGCGCTGGAGTGCCGCGATCTGGGTGCGGGTCTGCACGCGCAGCTTGGCGTCGAGGTTGGAGAGCGGCTCGTCCATGAGGAAGGCCTGCGGGTGCCGCACGATCGCGCGGCCCATGGCCACGCGCTGCCGCTGACCACCGGAGAGCGCCTTGGGCTTGCGGTCCAGGTAGGGCTCCAGGTCGAGGATCTTCGCGGCGTCCTCGACGCGGGCGCGGATCTCCTCCTTCTTCATGCCGGCGATCTTGAGCGCGAAGCCCATGTTGTCGGCCACGCTCATGTGCGGGTAGAGCGCGTAGTTCTGGAACACCATCGCGATGTCGCGCTCCTTGGGCGGCAGGTGCGTCACGTCGCGGTCGCCGATCCGGATCGACCCCTCGGTGACCGCCTCCAGCCCGGCCAGCGCGCGCAGCGAGGTGGACTTGCCGCACCCGGAGGGGCCGACCAGCACGAGGAACTCGCCGTCGGCGATCTCGAGGTCGAGGGCGTTGACCGAGGGCCGGTCGGCACCGGGGTACTGGATGGTGGCGTGGTCGTAGGTGATCCCGGCCATTCCGCATGTCCTCTCACGTGGGCGCGCGGTCCGCCCGGACTCGCGTCGTTCTGGTTGGTGCGTTTCAACGGAACACTGTCACAGTCGGTGTGAGTGGTGCCACACAATCGCCCAGCACGGTGAGCGCGTCACCGGCCGGGGTCCCGAGCGGGGCGCAGCCACACCGCGGCGTCCGTCGGGAGGGCCCTGTCGCCCGGCTGACTGCTCAGCAGGACCTCGCCCTCCCCGGCCAGGTCGACGGCCTCGTCGGAGAAGTTCACCAGGCACCGGAACGCGGGACCGCGGTCGAACGCGAGCACGCCGTCGCCGGCGTCCGCCCAGCTCAAGCCGGGTTCCCGGAGGCACGACAGCTGCCGCCGCTGCCGCAGTGCCGCGCGGTACAGCGACAGGGTCGAGGACGGATCGGCCTCCTGCGCCGCCGCGGTGAGCGCCCGCCAGCCGGGTGGCTGGGGCAGCCAGGGGCGCACGCCGTCCGGCGAGAACCCGAACGGCGGCTGCTGACCGGACCACGGCAGCGGCACGCGGCAGCCGTCCCGCCCCCGGACCGTGCGGCCCGACCGCTCCCAGGTCGGGTCCTGCAGCGCCTCCTCCGGCAGGTCCTCCACCTCGGGCAGCCCGAGCTCCTCGCCCTGGTAGAGGTAGGCGCTGCCGGGCAGCGCCAGCGTGAGCAGGAGGGCCGCCCGGGCCCGGCGGCGTCCGAGGGCCAGGTCGGTCGGGACGGCGGCGTCGAAGCCCATCGCGCCGCCGGAGGTGTCCGCGCGCCCGAACCGGGTGACGTGGCGGGTCTCGTCGTGGCTGGACAGGACCCACGTGGGCGGGGCGCCCACCGACTCCATCGCGGCGAGCGTCTCGGTGATCGCCGTCCGCAGCGCCCGCGGCTCCCACGGGCAGCGGAGGTAGTCGAAGTTGAAGGTCGTGTGCATCTCGTCCGGCCGCACGTACCGGCTCAGGCGCACCGGCCCGTTGACCACCGCCTCGGTGACGAACAGGCGCTCGCCCGGGTACCCGTCGCCCACGGCGCGCCAGCGGCGCAGCACGTCGTGGACGGCGTCGACGTCCCAGTGCGGGTTGTCCACCCACCGGGTGGACTCGAACGAGGCGCCGGGCCCGTGCCCGGCGTCGGGCAGGCCCGGGGCCTTGGCCATCGCGGGTGCTGCGTCGACCCGGAATCCGTCGACGCCCCTGTCGAACCAGAACCGCAGCACGTCGTCGAACTCGGCGCGCACCCCCTCGTCGTCCCAGTTCAGGTCGGGCTGCTCCGGGGCGAACAGGTGCAGGTACCACTGCCCGGGGCTCCCGTCGGGCTCCTGCACGCGGGTCCAGGCGATCCCGCCGAACGCGCTGATCCAGTCGTTGGGCGGCCGGTCGCCGCCGTCCCGGCCGTCGCGGAAGAAGTAGCGGTCCCGCTCGCGTCCGCCGGGCCCGGCGGCCACCGCGGCCCGGAACCAGGGGTGCTCGACGGAGGTGTGGTTGGCGACCAGGTCGATGATCACCCGCAGCCCGAGGGCGTGCGCCTCCGCGACGAGGGCGTCCGCGTCGGCCAGGGTGCCGAAGCGGGGGTCGATGTCGCGGTAGTCGCTGACGTCGTACCCGCCGTCGGCCATCGGCGACGGGTACCACGGCGTGATCCAGACCGCGTCGACCCCGAGGTCGCGCAGGTAGCCCAGCCGGCTGCGCAGGCCGCCGATGTCGCCGACGCCGTCCCCGTCGGAGTCGGCGAAGCTGCGCAGGTAGACCTCGTAGATGACGGCCGACCGCCACCAGGCCGCGTCGGCGCGGTCGCCCACGGGGTCAGGCGGCCCCGGTGCCTGCGGCGACCTCGGACCTCGCCTCCTGCACCTGCTCGACCCGGTCCTGCGTGGCCATCCGCGTCAGCTCGGCCCCGGCCTCGGCGTCGCGGGTGAGGTTGTCCCCGGTCTGCGGGTCGAAGACGTGCACCTTGCGGCCGTCGAGCCAGAAGTCGGCCTCGCGGCCCTCGCGGATCCGGCTGGTCGCGTCGATCGAGACGACCGCCTGGGTCCGCAGCTCCTCGGAGTCCAGTTCCCGGGACAGCTCGCGCAGCTGCTGCTCCACGGCGGCCGGCGCCTCGTACGGGATGTAGGCGTACTGGGAGTCGCCCAGCCACTCCGTCACGTCCACCCGCGCCTTGAACAGCGTCCCGTGCGGCCGCTTGGCCTCGTCGACCAGCGCGGCGTCCTCGAAGTACTCCGGACGGATGCCGACGAGCAGCAGCTCGCGCCCGGCGACCAGGCCGGCCCGGCGCTCGTCGAGCTCGATGGCGCCGAAGGGCGTCTGGAGCTTGTTGCCCTCGAGCGTCGCCGGCAGGAAGTTCATCGGCGGCGAGCCGATGAACCCGGCCACGAACAGGTTGACCGGCTGCTCGTAGAGCTCCCGCGGCGAGGCGACCTGCTGGATCCGGCCCTTGCGGAGGACGCACACCCGGTCGCCCAGGGTCATCGCCTCGGTCTGGTCGTGGGTGACGTAGACCGTCGTGATCCCCAGCCGGCGTTGCAGCCGCGCGATCTCGGTGCGCATCTGCCCGCGCAGCTTCGCGTCGAGGTTGGACAGCGGCTCGTCGAAGAGGAACGCCTCGGCCTGGCGGACGATCGCGCGGCCCATGGCCACCCGCTGGCGCTGGCCACCGGAGAGGTTGGCGGGCTTGCGCTCGAGGTGCTCGCGCAGCTCGAGGACGTCGGCGGCCTCGTCCACCCGGCGGCGCACCTCGTCGTCGGGGGTCTTCGACAGGCGCAGCGGGAAGGCGATGTTCTCGTACACCGTCAGGTGCGGGTAGAGCGCGTAGTTCTGGAACACCATCGACAGGTTGCGGTCCCGCGGCGCTTTGTCGTTGACCCGCTTGCCCCCGATGATCATGTCCCCGCTGGTGATGTCCTCGAGCCCGACGATCATCCGGAGCAGGGTCGACTTCCCGCACCCGGACGGCCCGACCAGGATCATGAACTCGCCGTCGGCGATGTCCAGGCTCACGTCGTTGACCGCCGGGAAACCGTCGCCGTACTGCTTGACGATGTTGCGCATCTCGATGGAAGCCATTGCTCGTCCCTCGCAGGTGTCGATGGGTGGGAGGCGTCGGGTGCGGGTCAGCCCTTGACCGCGCCGTTGGTCAGGCCGGCCACGATCCGCCGCTGGAACAGCAGGACCAGGACGACGACCGGGATCGTGACCACCACGGCGGCCGCGGCGGTGATCCCCGTCGGGTCCTCGAACTGGGACGCGCCGGAGAACAGGCCGAGCGCGGCCGGCACCGGTCGTGCGCGACTGGTCGAGGTGAGCGAGATGCCGTAGGCGAAGTCGTTCCAGGCGATGAAGAAGGCGATGATCGCCGTGGTGAACACGCCCGGGGCGGCCAGCGGGACGATCACCTTGCGGAACGCCTGCCAGGTGGTGGCCCCGTCGACCTGGGCCGCCTGCTCCATCTCCCAGGGGATCTCCCGGAAGAACGCCGACATCGTCCAGATCGAGATCGGCAGGGTCAGCGAGAGGTAGGGGATGATCAGGCCGAGCCAGGTGTCGTACAGGCCGATCTGCCGCCACAGGTTGAACAGGGGGGTGACGATCGAGATCACCGGGAAGATCGCCACGGCCAGCGCGGTGGACAGGATGAGCTTCTTGCCCGGGAAGTCCAGCCGGGCGATGGCGTAGGCGGCGAACATCGACAGGATGCACGACACGAACGTCGCGATCAGGCAGATGCCGAACGAGTTGCGCAGCGCCGGGAGGAACAGGTCGGCGGCGCTACCGCTGAAGATCTGGGTGTAGTTCTCCCACGTCGCCTTCGTCGGCAGGAACGCGGCGTTGGAGATGTCGCTGGGCGCCTTGAGCGACAGCGACACGATCCAGGCGATCGGGAACAAGCAGTACAGGATGATCAGGACCCCCGCGACCCACCACCAGACCTTCTCGCGCGTGGACATCACTCACCCCTCGCCTGGGCCAGGTCGATCTTGAATCCCTTGATGAAGCCGAACGCGATGATCACGACGGACAGGAAGAGCAGCACGGAGACCGCCGATCCGAGACCGATCTCCACCCGGGTGATCGTCTGCCGGTAGGCCAGGAACGACACGGTCTCGGTGTTGTTGGCGCCGGCGGTCATCACGAAGATGCTGTCGAAGATCCGGAACGCGTCGAGGGTCCGGAACAGCACCGCCACCATGATGGCGGCCTTCATGTTCGGGATGGTCACCTTCCACAGCCGCTGCCAGAAGGTCGCCCCGTCGACCTTGGCCGCCTCCTGCAGGACCTCGGGGACCTGCGCGAGCCCGGCGAGCAGCAGCAGCGAGATGAACGGCGTCGTCTTCCAGATCTCGGCCAGGCACACGACCGTCAGCGAGGACGCCTGGCCGCCGAACCAGTCGGTGTCGACGCTGATCCCGGGCAGCCACGCGAACCAGTGGTTGACGAACCCGGTGTCGATGTCGAAGGCGAACTTCCAGGCCAGCGACGACACGACGGTGATCACCGCGTACGGGATGAGGATCGCCGCCCGCAGCGTCGGGCGCAGCGACCGCAACGCCTTGGCCATGACGAAGGCCAGGGCGAAGCCGAGCACCAGCTCCACGGCGACGGTGATGACCGTGATGAGCACGGTCACGCCGAAGGCCTGCCACCACAGCGAGTCGGTCAGGATCACGCCGTAGTTGCTCAAGCCGGTGAACGACCGGTTCTCGGGGTCGGTGAGCCGGTAGTTGAACAGGGAGTAGTAGACGGCCTGGACGATCGGGTAGGCGGTGACCAGGAGCATCACCAGGAAGGCCGGCCCGGCGAGCATCCAGCCGAGCTTGCGCTCGGCCCGGGACCGGTCGCTGATCCGCCTCGAGGGTGCCGAGACGGGTTGGGTCTTCTCGACGGGTGGGAGGGTCGTCTGGCTCATAGCAGCTGGTCCCCTCGGAGAACGGCGGCGATCAGGTCGGTCGCCTGCTGGGGTGTCGACTTCGGGTCCACGTCGGCCGGCGGGTGGTACTCGCGCTGGATGCCGCCGGACACCTCGCTGTAGTACGGGGTCTGCGGTCGGGGCGCCGCGGCGTCCAGCGACTCGCGGATCACCGGCGCCTGCGGGAAGACCTTCAGCACGGCGGGGTCGTCGTAGACGGCCTTCGACGACGCCGGGTTGCCGTTGGTCTCGAAGTAGTACGCCTGGTTCTCGTCGCTGGTGATGCACTCGGCCGCCTCGAAGGCGAAGTCCGTGTGCTCGCTGAAGGCGCCGATGCCCAGGTTGATCCCGCCGTACGGCGGCTTGGACGGGGTGTCGGCGTCCACCCGTGGGTACAACGCCCAGCCGTAGTCGTCGGGCACCGACTTGTCGAGGGTCCCGGCGTCCACGGCCGACAGCGCCCGCGGCCAGACGAACGGCCAGTTCACCTGGAAGCCGCCGTCCGCGCTCTCGAAGCCGGTCGCGCTGGTGTCCTCGTTCGAGGTGGAGAAGGCCGCGCCGACCTCGCCGGAGTTCGCGACGTCCCGCATGACCTCGGCCGCGCGGACGCCGGCCTCGGAGGTCAGGCCGAACTGGTAGTCCTCGGGCTTGGGCGTGACCTTCTCGATGATGTGGCCGCCGGCGGACTCGATGAGGGCGTTGAGCCACACCGTCAGCGACTCCGAGCGGATGCCCTGCGCACCGATGAGCTTGTGCTGCGACTTCGCCGCCTTGATGAGCTGGTCCCACGTCACGGGCTGGCTCATGTCCAGGCCGGCGGCCTCGGCGACCGACTTGCGGTACCAGAGCAGCTGGGTGTTGGCCCAGAACGGGATCGCGACGAGCTTGCCGTCCCAGGTCGAGCCCTGGATCGCCGACTCCACGACGCCGTCGGACACCCGCGACGCGACGTCAGGGGGCACGGGGGCGAGGAAGCCGGCCTGCGCGAACTCGGGGATGTACGGCGGGTCGAGGCTCATCAGGTCGATCGAGGAGTCCTCGGCGGCCAGCCGGCGCACGAGCTGCTCGCGCTGGGAGGGCGAGTCACGCGGCAGCTGGGAGATCTCGATCGTGTACTGGCCGTTGGCCGCCGCGGTGCACCGGTTGGCGATCTCCTGCTGCCCCCCGGAGTCCGGGTTGATGTACCAGGTGAGCGTCGGTGGGCCGCCCGACCCACCTCCGCAGGCGGCCAGGGTGGAGGCCAGGACCAGCGAGGCGAGGGCGCCGACACGAGCGCGCCGCCGTCCTGATCGTCCCGGTGCGGATCCGGTTGAGGTTCGCCCGGGGCGGTTTCCGGGGCTGGGAGCGTGGGACACGGTCATCCCCTCCGGTGGCGCTAGCTGACCAGGAAGCGGTCTCCGGAGCGTGGCCCAGGTCACATACCGTGTCAATTCGGGATCGGCTCGCACCGCACGCCGTTACCAGGCCGAGATCCGACACGCACGGAATCGATTCAGTCCTGCTCCCCCGCCGCGCCCGATTCACCGCGCCAGGCGGCCAGCCGGCCGGCTCGGCTGACGGCCCGCAGCCGCCGCTCGGCCTGGGCCCGGGAGCGCCGCGCGGAGACCAGCAGCGCCTGGTCCCCGCGCATCAGCCGGGTGGTCTCGTCCGGGACGAAGGACCTGCCGTCGCGCACGATGAGCACCACCGCGGAGTCCTCGGGCAGCCGCAGCTCCGGCAGGTACACGCCGTGCAGCCGCGACCCGGGCGGGATGGTCATCTGCATGAGGTCGGCGTCGAGCTCCTCCAGCGGCGCGGACTCCACGTGGACCTCGCGCGGGGCCACCGGCGTAGCGATGCCCAGCCGCCGCGCCACCCAGGGCAGCGAGCCGCCCTGGATGAGGGTGAAGACGACGACCAGCACGAACACGGTGTCGAAGACGAAGGTCGCCCCGGGCACGTCGGCGGTCAGCGGGAAGGTGGCCAGGACGATGGGGACGGCGCCGCGCAGGCCCGCCCAGGAGATGAAGGCCTGCTGCGCCCACGGCACCCGGAACCAGGCGAGGCTGGCCACGACCGACAGCGGCCGGGCGACCAGCAGCAGGACCCCGCCCACGACCAGGGCCGGCCCGACCGCACCGGGCAGCCGCTCGGGGCTGACGAGCAGGCCGAGCATGACGAACAGCCCGATCTGGGCCAGCGAGGCCATCCCCTCGGCGAACCCGAGGGTGGCCGTGCGGTGCGGCAGCGGCGCGTTGCCCAGCACCAGCCCGCACAGGTACACCGCCACGAAGCCGGAGGTGTGCAGCAGCGAGGTGGTGGAGAACGCCAGGACGCAGAGCGCCAGCGTGGCCAGCGGGTAGAAGCCGGACAGCGGCAGCGCGACCCGCCGGAGAAGGGCGGCGCCGCCCACCCCGATGAGCAGCCCGATGACCGAGCCCCCGAGCAGTTCCCCCACGATCTCCAGGCCGGTGAGCCACCACGGCGCGGTCTGCGCGCCGGCGAGCCGGTCGGCGAAGACGACGACGAGCAGGATCACCGGCGCGTCGTTGAGCCCGCTCTCCGCCTCCAGCGACGCCGCGATCCGCCGCGGCAGCGGCAGCCGGCGCAGGGTGGCGAACACCGCCGCGGCGTCGGTCGAGCTGATGACGGCGGCGAGCAGCAGCGCGAGCACCCACGGCAGGTCGAGCAGCCACGCCGTGACCGCGGCGGTGACCACGACGCTGACCGCCACCCCGATCGTGGCGAGCGACAGGCCCGGGCCGATCGCCCTGCGCACGTCGGCCCAGCGGGTGGTCAGGCCACCTTCGGCCAGGATCACCACCAGGGCCGCCACACCGAGGGTCTGGGTCAGCGAGACGTCCTCGAACTCGACGCCCAGGCCGCTCTCCCCCAGCGCGACCCCGAACGCCAGGTAGAGCAGAAGGCTGGGCAGCCCGAGCCGGTCGGCGACACGCAGCGCCACCGCGGCCACGAGGATGACCAGGGCGCCGATGGCCAGGGCAGCGGTGACCGTGGGATTCACCGTCGGCCCCCGCTCATGCGCCGCAGTCTCCCGTACTGCTGTTACGGGGCGGCAACCGTCAGCCGCTCAGCGCGCCCGCCCAGCGCCAGTCGCCCTCCGGCCCGAGGAACTCGACCCGCTGGACGTCGTCCTCCGGCTCCTCGGACTCGGCCCACGCGAGCGCGTCGGCGTGGCTGGCGAACTCCTCCTCGGCGACCACGTCGCCCATCGCGTCGAGGAAGCGGTAGCGGGTCATGGCGGAAGGCTTGCACGAAGTCGGTTGTCGGCTCAGGGACAATGGACCCGTGAGTGCTCCCCGCGCGTCCGGCCCCTTCACGGCCCTGCCCCCGCAGGTCGACCTGCCCGCCCTCGAGCAGGAGATCCTGCAGCGCTGGGAGGACGGCAAGGTCTTCGCCCGGACGCTGGAGAACTCAGCGGGCAAGCCGCAGTGGACCTTCTACGAGGGCCCGCCCACGGCGAACGGTCGTCCGGGCACGCACCACATCGAGGCGCGGGCGTTCAAGGACGTCTTCCCGCGGTTCAAGACCATGCAGGGGTGGCACGTTCCCCGGCGGGCCGGCTGGGACTGCCACGGGCTCCCGGTGGAGATCGCCGTCGAGCAGGAGCTGGGCTTCGCGGGCAAGCCGGACATCGAGCGCTACGGCATCGCCGAGTTCAACGAGCGCTGCCGGGAGTCCGTCGTCCGCCACGTCGACGCCTTCTCCGACCTGACCCGGCGGATGGGCTACTGGGTCGACCTGTCCACCGCGTACTGGACGATGGACCCGGCCTACATCGAGAGCGTCTGGTGGTCGCTCAAGCAGGTGCACGCGAAGGGCCTGCTGGTCGAGGACCACCGGGTCGCCCCCTACTGCCCGCGCTGCGGCACCGGGCTGTCCGACCACGAGGTCGCCCAGGGCTACGAGTCCATCACCGACCCGTCGGTGTACGTGCGGCTGCCGGTCATCGACGGGGAGTGGGCCGGCAAGGCCGACCTGCTCATCTGGACGACGACGCCGTGGACGCTGCCGAGCAACACCGCCGTCGCCGTCCACCCCGACGTGACCTACGTGGTCGCGCGGAACGAGGCCGGCACGTTCGTCGTCGCCGAGCCGCTGCTGACCGCGGTGCTCGGCGATGACGCCGAGGTGCTGGCCCGCACCACCGGCCGCGACTGGGCCGGCGTGCACTACCGGCGGCCGTTCGACCTGGTCGAGTTCCCCGACGGCGACTCGCACTACGTCGTCCTCGCCGACTACGTGACCACCGAGGACGGCACCGGCCTGGTGCACCAGGCGCCCGCGTTCGGCGCCGACGACCTCGCCGTCGGCCGGGCCCACGGCCTGCCGGTGGTGAACCCGATCGACCCGTCCGGGCACTTCCTGCCCGAGGTCGGCCTGGTCGGCGGCCACTTCTTCAAGTCGGCCGATCCCCGGCTGGTCGAGGACCTGGCGCAGCGCGGCATCCTGTTCCGGGAGCAGCGCTACGAGCACAGCTATCCGCACTGCTGGCGCTGCCACACGCCGCTCATGTACTACGCGCAGCCGTCCTGGTACATCCGCACCAGCGCGATCAAGGACCAGCTGCTGGCCGAGAACGCGAAGACGCACTGGCACCCCGAGACCATCCAGTGGGGCCGCTACGGCGACTGGCTGCGCAACAACATCGACTGGGCGCTCTCGCGCGACCGCTACTGGGGCACGCCGTTGCCGATCTGGCGCAACGACGAGGACCCCTCCCGCATGGTGGTCGTCGAGTCCCTCGCCGAGCTGTCGGAGCTGACCGGCCGCGACCTGTCCGACCTCGACCCGCACCGGCCGTTCATCGACGAGGTCACCTTCACCGTGCCCGGCGAGGAGGGCACCTACCGGCGCGTGCCGCAGGTGATCGACGCCTGGTACGACTCGGGGTCGATGCCGTTCGCCCAGTGGGGCGCGCCGCACCGCAACCGCGAGGAGTTCGAGGCCGCCTACCCCGCGCAGTTCATCTGCGAGGCGATCGACCAGACCCGCGGCTGGTTCTACTCGCTCATGGCGGTGGGCACCGTCGTCTTCGACCGCAGCTCGTACGAGAACGTGCTGTGCCTGGGCCACATCCTCGCCGAGGACGGCCGCAAGATGAGCAAGCACCTGGGCAACATCCTCGAGCCGATCCCGCTGATGGACCGGCACGGCGCCGACGCCGTCCGCTGGTTCATGCTCGCCGGCGGCTCGCCGTGGTCGGCCCGCCGGGTCGGCCACGAGACGCTGTCCGAGGTGGTCCGCAAGGTCCTGCTGACCTACTGGAACACCGCCAGCTTCTTCACGCTCTACGCGGAGACCAACGGCTGGGACCCGGCGCCGGCCCCCGCCCCGGCGCCGGCCGAGCGGCCGCTGCTGGACCGCTGGGCGCTGGCCGAGCTGGCCCGGGTGACCGCCGAGGTGACCGACGCGCTGGAGGACTTCGACACCCAGGGCGCCGGCCGGCTGCTCGCGCAGTTCGTCGACGACCTGTCCAACTGGTACGTGCGCCGCTCGCGGCGCCGGTTCTGGGACGGCGACCCGGCCGCGCTCGCCACCCTCCACGAGGTGCTCGACGTCCTCACCCGCCTGATGGCGCCGTTCACGCCGTTCGTGACCGAGGAGGTGTGGGCGCGGGCCGTCGCGCCGGGCCTCGCGGACGCTGTGGACTCGGTGCACCTCGCGTCGTGGCCGACGGTCGACGAGGCGGCGCGCGACGAGCGGCTGGTCGAGCAGGTGGCGCTGGTCCGCCGGCTGGTCGAGCTGGGCCGCGCCGCCCGCACGTCGGCGAAGGTGCGCACCCGCCAGCCGCTGGCGCAGGCGCTGGTCGCCGCCCCGCGCTGGACCTCGCTGCCGCGCGACCTGGTCGCCGAGGTGGCCGACGAGCTCAACGTCGCCGAGCTGGTCGAGCTCTCCTCGGTGGAGGGGGGCCTGGTCGACGTCGCCGTCAAGGTCGACTTCCGCGCGGTGGGCCGCCGGCTGGGCAAGCAGGTGCAGGCGGTGGCCAAGGCGGTCGCCGCGGCCGACCCGGCCGCGCTGGTCGCCGCCTACCGGGCGGGGACGGCGTCGGTCGAGGTCGACGGCGCCGCGGTGCCGCTCGAGGACGGCGACCTGGTGATCACCGAGACGCCGCGCGAGGGCTGGACGGTGGCCAGCGGCGGCGGGCTGACCGTGGCGCTGGACCTGACGCTGACGCCGGAGCTGGAGCGGGCCGGGCGCGCCCGCGAGGCGATCCGGCTGGTCCAGGAGGCCCGCAAGGCCGCCGGGCTGGAGGTCAGCGACCGGATCGAGCTGTGGTGGACCGCCGAGGGCCCCATGGCCGAGGCGCTCACCGAGCAGGCCGAGCAGCTGGCCGGTGAGGTGCTGGCGGTCGCCGTCCACGCCGGTGAGACCGGCCCCGGCGCCGCGGTCGACGGCCCCGAGGGCTCCCGCTTCTGGCTGGCCCGCAAGGACTCCTGACCCGAACCCTGACCCGAGGCCCGTCCGCAGGCGTACCGTCGCGGCCATCTGCGGTCGCGACGTGCACCGGACGGACAGCATGCTCGGTTCTCTGCTGTACCTGGGGCTCATCACTGGTGGGCTGGTCGCCGCCTTCGCCGCCATCGACCTCCTGTGCCGGTGGTTCAGCGGCCAGCTGGAGATGGAGCGGTCCGCACGCCGGCGGGCCCGCCCGCCGACCGAGCCGCCGCACCGGCCGATCGAGCAGGTCGCGGCCGACCTGCACCGGCTCTCCGGGCAGCTCGCCCGGGTTCCGGCCGGCGCACCGCAGGCCCGGCGCAGCGGCCTGCAGGCGGCCTACGACGACGTCCTCATCGAGGCCGCCCTGCTGCTGGAGGTGCCGCACAGCCTGACGGGGCTGCCTCCGGGCAACGCCCGCGCCGCCGAGCGACGGCGGATGGAGATCAGCCTCGCCGCGGCGGGGCTGCGGCCGATCTTCTGAGCACCCCCGTCAGGAGGTGCGACCGGCCCGCCGGGCGCGCTCGCGCTCGGCCATCGTGCGGTCGGGCGAGCAGACGCCGCAGGGCGTGAAGCCGTCGGTGCGCGCCTCGTCGAGCGGCAGCGGGATCGCCTCGTGCCCGACGAGCCGGGGGCACTCGGCGACGTGGTAGCGCGGGTGCTCGTCGAGGACGAAGACGTCGTCCTTGAGGTCGACGACGAGCAGCAGGTCGGTGACCTCGACCTCCTCGACCGGCGGCTCCCCCTCGTCGGCGGGACCTGCCACCGCGGCCACTGCGGCCTCCGACGGCTCGACCGCCGCGGCCGCGACCGGCGCGGGCTCGGCCGCCGGCTCCTCGCGCCCCGGTGCCGCCGCGCTCTCCTCGCCGGCCTCGGCCGCGGGCACCTCCCGGGTCGCGGCGGACTTCCGCGGGGCGGCGGGGGCGGCCGCGGCGGACATCCCGCGCCGGGAGAGCACGAGCAGCACGGCGGCGAGGGCGCAGACGACCACCGTCGCCCAGTAGAGGAGCGTCGTCCCCGTGGCGAGCCCGGCCACGAACAGGCCGAGCCCCACCAGCACGAGCAGACCTGCAGCCAAGATCACGTGAGCACCTTAACGGCGAGGAACGAGAGCGGCCCCCGGACACCAGGTCCGGGGGCCGCTCTGAAGACGCAGGCCGTCAGGCTTGGCCCATCAAGCAGACGCGTGCTGGGTCTGCCGGGCGTTGATCGCCGGCTCGGCGGAACCGCGGCTGTCGAGCTCGCGCAGCTGCGACTCGAGGTAGGACCGGAAGCGCGTCCGGTACTCCCGCTCGAAGGTGCGCAGCTCCTCGACCTTGCGCTCGAGGCTGGTGCGCTTGCCCTCCAGGGAGCTGATCACCTCGGTGTGCCGGCGCTCGGCGTCCTGCTCCAGGGCGGCGGCCTTGGCGCGGGCCTCCCGCTCCATGGTCTCGGCGCGGGTGCGGGCGTCGGTGACCATCGAGTCGGCGCGGTGCTTGGCCTCGCTGACCATCTGCTCGCTCTTGGCGCGCGCGTCGGTCATGAGCCGCTCGCTGTTGGTCTTGGCGCTGACCAGCATCTGCTCGGCCTGGGTCTTGGCCTCGTTGACGTACCGGTCGGCCGTCTCGGTGGCCAGCGCCAGCATCCGCGATGCGCGGGCGCTGTCGTCCTCGCGCGGCGCGGCCTGCACCGGCGGCGGCGGGGGTGCCTGGACGGCGGGCGCGGGCGGCGCCACCACCGGCTCGGGGCGCTCCTCCGCGCGCGGGGCGCGGCCGTTGCCGGCCCGGAGCTCGTTGTTCTCCTCGATCAGGCGGGCCAGCTCGCCCTCCACCACGTCGAGGAAGGCGTCGACCTCGTCCTCGTCGTAGCCGCGCTTGCCGATCGGCGGCTTCTTGAAGACGACGTTGTGCACGTCGGCAGGCGTCAGTGGCATCGGGTCACCTCGGGTCGGACGGCGGGAACAGGGACGTTCTCGGGCGAGCGGCGGTGGACCACGCCCCCAGTGCGGCCTGCGCCCCTGAGCAGAACTGCGCTCACAGAGCGAGATTCTGGGCGATGTTGCGAAGGATGATGACGGCGATCAACAAGACCATAAACCCGAGGTCCAACCGGACCGACCCCAGGTTCAGGGGCGGGATCACCTTGCGGACGGCTTTCAGCGGCGGGTCCGTCGTCGTGTAGACGACCTCCAGCCCCGCCGCGACCAGGCCCTGAGGCCGCCAGCTGCGTGCGAGGACCATCACCCAGTCGACGACGAACCGGGCGAAGAGCAGCACGAGGAAGACGAGCAGCACCCAGTCGACGATCTGCCAGAAGAGAGCCACGGTCCTCGCTCGTTCGGGGCACCTCTCGTGCCGGGCTGTCTGTCCTCTCGTTCGCCGTCAGGACTGGTTGAAGAACCCGCCTTCGCGGATCCGCGCCTTGTCCTCGGCGGTCACGTCGACGTCCCTGGGGCTGAGCAGGAACACCTTGTTCGTGACGCGCTCGATACTACCGCGCAGACCGAAGATGAGACCCGCGGCGAAGTCGACCAGTCGCTTGGCGTCGGCATCGGCCAGCTCGGTGAGGTTCATGATGACCGCGCCGCCCTCGCGGAAGCGCTCGCCGATCTGGCGCGCCTCGTTGTACGTGCGCGGGTGCACGGTGGTGATCCGGTACGGCTCCTTGGGCGCCGGGGCGGGCTCGGCCTCGGCCGTCACCGGCTCGCGGACGGCGAGACCGGCCGCACCGGCCCCCGACGTCGTCCCACCGAGGCTGCCGCCCAGGCGGGCGGGGGTCGCCGAGGTGGCCGACGGCGCCAGGCCCAGCGGGCGCGCGGCCGGACGCCGGGGTGCCGCGGGCTCGGGCTCGCGGGCCTCGGGCACCTCCTCGGCCTCGACGTCGTCGGCGTAGCCGGCGCCGAACCGGTCGCGGGAGGAGGGGTAGCGCTCGTCGCCGTAGGACTCGTCGGCGAAGCCGTCGTCGACGTAGTCGGTGGCGTAGCGGCTGTCCTCGTACCGGCCGTAGCGGCGTTCGGAGTCGGGGTGCTCGGACTGACGGGCGTCATAGCGGCCGTAGGCCCGCGCGTCGTCGTCCTCGACGAGCCCGAGATAGATCCCCATCTTCCGCATGGCTCCGGCCATCGGACCTCCCCCTCTACTGGTGTCCTCAGCGTCGCGGTCGTTCGTCAACTTCGTCCAACGAGCACTCACACGCCTGGGTCGTCCGTGGCCCGTGTTGCTGGTGTGACTCGTGTGGTCGGGATCCCCCGATCCTCCGAGGAATGTAGGGCGCGCGCGCCGAAGATCGCGGTTCCGACACGCACGAGCGTCGCGCCGGCTGCGATCGCCTGCTCGAGGTCGCCGCTCATCCCGGCGGAGAGCTCCACGGCACCGGGGTGGTCGGCGCGGATCCGCTCGGCGAGGGCCGCCAGCCGGGCGAAGGCGGGCGCCGGGTCCTCGTCGCGCGGGGCCACCGCCATCAGCCCCCGGAGCCGCAGCGCGTCCAGCCCGGCGATCGCGTCGGCCAGGGCCGGCACGTCGGCGGGCGCCGCCCCGCCCCGGGCGGCCTCCTCCCCCGCCGGCCCGCCGAGGTCGACCTGCACGAGGACGTCGAGGCGGCGCCCGGCGGACTCCGCCGCCCGGGCCAGCATGCCGGCCAGGGAGGTGCGGTCGACCGAGTGGACGACGGCGCCGAGCCGGGCGACCGCGGCGGCCTTGTTGCGCTGCAGCTGCCCGATCGCGTGCCAGCTCAGCGGGAGGTCGGTCAGCTCGCCGGCCTTGCCGAGCAGCTCCTGCACGCGGTTCTCGCCGAAGTCGACCTGCCCGAGCGCGGCCACGGCGCGCACCGCCCCGGCCGGCCACGTCTTGCTCACCGCGATCAGCCGCACGGAGGACGGGTCGCGGCCGGCGGCGCGAGCGGCCGCGGCGATCCGGTCGTGGACGGCGGTGAGGTTCTCCTCGAACGGCGACGCGGGCACGACGGCGATCCTCGCAGCCGCCCCCGCGGTGCTCATGACAGCCAGACGACCCCCGCCTGACGGCCGGTGACGCCGTCGCGGCGGTGGGAGAAGAGGAAGCGGTCCTCGACGGTGCAGCGCGGGTCGTGCACCACCTGGCCGACCCCGGCGCGGCCGAGCTGCTCGGCCACCCCGGCGCGCAGGTCCAGCCCCGGCGTCCCGGACCGGGTGCGGACGGCGGCGCTCGGGACCACCCGCGCGACCTCGGCCTGCATCTCGCGGGGCACCTCGTAGCAGGCACCGCACACGGCGGGCCCGAGCAGCGCGGTGACGTTGCGCGGCCGGGCGCCCAGGCGGCCCATCGCGGCCAGCGCCGCCGGCACCACCTTCTGCCGCACCCCCTCGCGGCCGGCGTGCACCGCGGCGACCACGCCCGCCTCGGCGTCGCTGAGCAGCACCGGCACGCAGTCGGCGACCAGCACGCAGAGGACGAGGCCGGGCGTCGTCGTCACGAGGGCGTCGACGTCGGGCACCGGGGCCTCCTGCGGCCCGTCGACGACGGCGACGCCGTTGCCGTGCACCTGCGTCATCCAGACCAGCCGGTCGCCCGCGACGCCGAGCTCGCGGGCCAGCCGCTCCCGGTTGGCCGCGACGTCCGCCGGGGCGTCCCCGACGTGCGCACCGAGGTTGAACGAGTCGTACGGAGACGCCGACCGGCCGCCCCGCCGATCGGTGACGACCCGGCGGGGCCGCACCGCCGACGAGGCGGCCGGGACGGAACTCATGTACTGAACCTAACTGTCGGCCCCCTTCCAGGGGCCCGCCCTGAGCCTGCGGAGGGTGGGGAGGGGGTCCTTCTAGTTGCGGAGGAACTCCGGGATGTCGAGCTCCTCCTCGAAGTCCTCGCTGGACAGCGGCCGCCGGCTGCCTCCGCTGCCCGAGATCGGCGGCAGCGGCGGCACGGTGATCGGCGAGCCGTTCGACGGGACGGCGGGGCGCGACCCGGCCGGGGACGACGGCGGCACCGGAGGCGGCGTCACCGACCCGGACGGCGCCGCACCGACCAGCCGCTCCCCCGTCGCCGTGGGGCCCGCGACGGGGACGGCGGGGGTCACCGGCGGGACCGGCGAGCGGTGCGGCAGGCCGGGTGTGAACGCACCGGCCGCTGAGGTGCCCGGGGCCACGTGGGCGACACCGGCGTCCTTGCGGCTGCTCGGCCGGCCGCCGTCGAACCCGGCGGCGATGACGGTGACCCGCACCTCGTCGCCCAGGGCGTCGTCGATGACCGCACCGAAGATGATGTTGGCGTCGGAGTGGGCGGCGTCGGAGACCAGCGAGGCGGCCTCGTTGATCTCGAACAGACCGAGGTCCGACCCGCCGGAGATCGACAGCAGCACCCCGTGGGCGCCCTCCATCGAGGCCTCCAGCAGCGGGCTGGCGATCGCCTGCTCCGCGGCGAGCAGGGCACGGTTGTCCCCGCGCGCGCTGCCGATGCCCATCAGCGCCGAGCCGGCCCCGGACATGACCGACTTGACGTCGGCGAAGTCCAGGTTGATCAGGCCCGGCGTGGTGATCAGGTCGGTGATGCCCTGGACACCGGACAGCAGCACCTGGTCGGCCGTGCGGAAGGCGTCCATGACGCTGACGTTCCGGTCGCCCAGCTGCAGCAGCCGGTCGTTCGGGATCACGATGAGCGTGTCGCACTCGTTGCGCAGCTCCTCGATGCCCGACTCGGCCTGCACCGCGCGCCGCTTGCCCTCGAAGGCGAACGGGCGGGTGACGACGCCGATGGTCAGCGCGCCGAGCTTTCGGGCGATCGAGGCCACGACGGGCGCGCCACCGGTGCCGGTGCCGCCACCCTCCCCCGCGGTGACGAAGACCATGTCGGCGCCCTTGAGCACCTCCTCGATCTCCTCGCGGTGGTCCTCGGCGGCCTGCCGGCCGACGTCGGGCTGCGCGCCCGCGCCGAGGCCGCGGGTCAGCTCGCGGCCGACGTCGAGCTTCACGTCGGCATCGCTCATCAGCAGCGCCTGGGCGTCGGTGTTGATCGCGATGAACTCGACCCCCTTGAGGCCGACCTCGATCATCCGGTTGACCGCGTTCACCCCACCGCCGCCGATGCCGACGACCTTGATGACCGCTAGGTAGTTGTGCGGAGGTGTCATGCGGCGCTCCAACCCGTCCCTCAACCTCGAGTACAGCCTTACAGTTATGTCAACTCGGTCGACGGAGAGGAAGTTAGGCAGGCCATCGGGGCGGCACAAACACCCTCGGTGGACCGGCGTGTCGGCCGGCCGCGTTCTCACCAATCTCTGAGGACCCGTTCGTCACAAGAGCATCACGAAGTGTGACGACCCGCCCTCGAAACGTCTCACGGGCGGCTGCAGACCGTGCCGTACGTCTCCCCGCAGACTGTTTCGTCCACCGGGCGTGTCGCGCGTGTCGAGCGTGTCGGCTGCGACGGGTGTGACCAACCCTCGACCCCGACCTGCGGATTCAGGCATTCGGCAGCCGTCCGAGGAGGAAGAACTCCTCGTTCGGCGGGATCGCCGCCCAGTGCGCCAGCCGGTTCGACAGCGCGAAGAACGCCACGATCGCGCCGACGTCCCAGACGTCGTCCTCGGTGAGCCCCTGCTCGCGCAGCCGGTCGAGGTCGGCGGCGCTCACCGCCGCCGGCTCCACGGCCAGCCGCACGGCCACCTCGAGGACGGCGTGCATCCGCGGCGACAGCGGCGCCTTGCGCCAGTCGACGGCGACCTGGTCGGCGAGGTAGGGGTCGCGGGTGCGGATCCGCGCGATGGCGCCGTGCGCGACGACGCAGTAGAGGCAGTCGTTGGCCGCGCTGGTGGCCACCACGATCAGCTCCCTGTCGCCCTTGGACAGCCCCGGCGTCTCCTTGTCCATGAGGGCGTCGTGGTAGGCGAAGAACGCGGCCGCCTCGGCCGGGCGCCAGGCCAGCGCGCCGAAGACGTGGGGCAGGAACCCGGAGCGCTCCTCGACGGCGGCGTAGCGCTCGCGGAGGTCGTCGGGCAGGTCGGCGGTGGGGACGACGGGGAACCGGCTGATCGGCGCGCTCATCGGCCCATGCTGCGCCGGCGTGCGGGAGCGGTCCAGCCGGGTCAGGACGGCGCGCGCCGGCCCCACGCGGAGACCAGCGGCGCGGTGGCGAGGTCCACCTCTGCGGTCGAGGCGAGCTCGAGGTACCGGTCCACCTCGGCGGCGGTCACGTCCCCGCGCTCGACGAGCGCGTCGCGGACCTGCCGGACGTTGGCCGCCTCGAGCACCGCCACGGCGGGCACCGCGAGCGGGAAGTAGGCGTCGGCCCGCACCTCCGTGAGGCCGGCCTCCCGCAGCAGCCGGGGCAGCTTCCGGCCGAGCTCGGTGTCGGCGCCGCGGTCGACCAGGAGCTGCCGGAAGGCGGCCTTGACCGCGTTCGCCAACCGGTGGTCCGACGTGACGGCGTCCGGGCAGATGAGCGGCTGCAGGCTGACGTCGTAGTCCTCCACCAGCAACCACCCACCGGGCCGCAGCGCGGAGATCATCCGGCGCAGCGCCTCCTCGCGCGCCGGCAGGTGGAGCAGCACCAGCCGCGCGTGGACGAGGTCGAACCCGCCGTCCGGCGGGTCGTCGGTGACCACGTCGTGGCGGGCCACCTCGACCGAGGGTCCGGTCCGGCCGTCGAGCCAGCGGGTGTCCAGGTCGGTGGCCAGGACCCGGCCTCCGGGACGCACGCGGTCGGCGAGGCCGTCGGGCACCGAGGGGCCGCCCGCGCCGACCTCCCAGCACCGCCCGCCCGGCCCGATCCCCAGCGCGTCGACGTGCCGGAAGGTGACCGGGTCGAAGAGCGCCGACAGGGCGCCGAAGCGGTCGACCGCCTGCCGCGCCTGGTTGTCCAACAGGTACTCGTGCGAGGACACGGGCGGCTCCTGCCCTTCCGGCGTCTCCCGGCGGAGGTGCCGGCGCGCGGAGTGTCCACCCGCTGGACGGTTAGCGGAGCACCACCGCGTCCGGAGCGCTGACGTCGATGGTGTGCGCCGGGTCGAGCGTGCCGGCCGCGATCTGCGCGATCAGCGCCGTGAGCACCCGGCCCTTGGCCTCGCTGTCGGCGCCGTCGCCCCAGAGCACCGTCGTCCCGTCGGTCAGGGTGAGCGTGACGTCCTCGGCGGTCGTCGCCGTGGCCGAGACCACGTCGGCGCGCACGGTGCGCGGCAGGCTGGCCAGCGCCGCCAGGCCCGCCTCGGTCGCGCGGTCCCCCGCCGCCGGGTGCCGGACGTCGAGCGGCACCACGCCGGCCGGCGGGTTCCCGGTGATCGTGTCGAACAGCACGCCCTCGTCGTCGACCAGGTAGCGCTGGCCCTCGGACTGGACGACGGCGATCGGCACCCGCTCGGTCACGGTGATCACCACGCTGGACGGCCAGCCGCGCGCCACCTGCACGGAGCTGATATGCGGCAGCCGGGCCACCCGGTCCCGGGCGGCGTCGGTGTCGACCCGCAGCAGCGGGGTGCCCGTGCGGACCCCGGCGGCGTCGCGCACCTCGTCGGCGGACAGCGACACCGCACCGCCGTCCTGGATGCCGTCGACCTGGACGGACCGGACGGACAGCAGCGGGCTGGCCCACAGCGCCCAGGCGATCGTGGCGACGACCGGCACGACGAGGGCCAGCCGCAGCCGCTTGTGCCGGCGGCTGTGCTCGCGCCGGCGGTTGCGCGCGGGAGCCGGCCGCTCGCGGCGCACGCTCTGCGGGGCGCCGGCGCGGTCGCGCGTGGTCGTGCCCGTGCGGCTCACGATGCCGAGGTCTCCCCCGCGCGGCGCAGGGCCTCCAGCACCTCCGGCCCGACCATCGAGACGTCGCCGGCGCCCATGGTCATGACCAGGTCGCCGGGGCGTGCGCGGGCGGCCAGCGCGGGCGCCGCGGCCGACCACGACGGCTCGAACAGCACCCGCTCAGGGGGCAGCGGCACGGCGTCGGCGACCATCGCACCGGTCACGCCGGGCACCGGGTCCTCGCGGGCGCCGTAGACGTCCATCACCACGACCTCGTCGGCCAGGCCGAGCGCGTCGCCGAAGCCGTCGGCGAACTCGCGGGTCCGGCTGTAGAGGTGCGGCTGGAAGGCGACGACGAGCCGGCCGTCGCCGGCCACCGCCCGGGCCGCGGCCAGCTGCGCGCGCACCTCGGTCGGGTGGTGGGCGTAGTCGTCGTAGACGCGCACGCCGCCGACCACGCCCTTGAGCTCGAAGCGCCGGTGCACGCCGCCGAAGCGGCCCAGGCCCTCGATCAGCCCCTCGACCGGCAGCCCCAGCTCCAGCCCGGCCAGCAGGGCGGCGGCGCTGTTGCGCGCCATGTGCTCGCCCGGCACCCGGATCTCCACCCGGCCCAGCTCGGTGCCGTCCAGCACGGCGGTGTAGCTCGCGCCGTTCCCGCCGACGGCGACGTCCACCAGGCGCAGGTCGGCCGCCGCGGCGGTGCCGTAGGTGCGCACCCGCGCCTTGACCGGGACGTCGGCCAGCCGTGCGGCGCCGGGGTCGTCGAGGCAGAGGACGACGAACCCCTCGGGGTCGATGGTCTGCAGGAACCGGTCGAACGCCGCCTCCACCGCCGCGAGGTCGCCGTAGTTGTCGAGGTGGTCGGCCTCGACGTTGGTGACGATTCCCGCGAAGGGGGCCAGCACCAGGAACGAGCGGTCGCTCTCGTCGGCCTCGGCCACGAAGACGTCGCCCTCGCCGGCGTGGGCGTTGCTGCCGGACTCGTTGAGGGTGCCGCCGATCGCGAACGAGGGGTCGGCACCGCAGGCCTGCACCGCGACCGTGAGCATCGAGGTGGTCGACGTCTTGCCGTGGGTGCCGGCGACGGCGACGCTGCGCCGTCCGGCCATCACCGCGGCCAGCGCGACCGCCCGTGGCAGCACGCGCAGCCCGCGTTCGCGCGCCGCCGCGAGCTCGGGGTTGTCGGGGCGGATCGCCGTGGAGACGACGACCGTGTCGGCGGCGCCGAGGTTCGCCGCGTCGTGGCCGACCTCCACCCGCGCGCCGAGCGCCCGCAGGGCCAGCAGCGTCGGGGTGTCGCGGCGGTCGCTGCCGGAGACCGGGACGCCGCGGGCCAGCAGGATCCGCGCAATCCCGCTCATGCCGGCCCCGCCGATCCCGACGAAGTGCACCGCCCCGAGCTCGTCCGGCGTCGGCACCGGCTCGGTCCAGGTGACCTCAGCCACGGGCCACCTCCAGCACGATCTCGGCCAGCTTCTCGTCGGCGTCCCGCGCCCCGGCGGCCTTGGCGTGCGCCGCGAAGCCGGCCAGCCGGTCGGCGTCGGTGAGCAGCGGCACCACGTGCTGCTCGATCCACGCCGGGCTCAGGTCGGCGTCCTCCACGAGCAGGCCGCCGCCGGCGTCGACCAGCGGCTGGGCGTTGCGGCGCTGCTCGCCGTTGCCGATCGGCAGCGGGACGAACGCGGCCGGCAAGCCGACGGCGGCCACCTCGGCGACGGTCACCGCGCCCGAGCGGCACAGGGCGAGGTCGGCGGCGGCGTAGGCGAGGTCCATGCGGTCCAGGTAGTCGACCACGACGTAGGGCGCTTCGCCCGCCGGGCGGGCCGGCACCTCGACGTCGGTGTTCTTCGGCCCGCGGGCGTGCAGCACCTGCACCCCGGCGGCGGTGAGCGCGTCGGCGGCGCCGACGGCGGCCCGGTTGAGCGAGGCGGCGCCCTGCGAGCCGCCGAAGACCAGCAGGGTCGGCCGGTCGGCGTCCAGGTCGAACTCCGCCCGGGCCTCGGCGCGGCGGGCGGCGCGGTCCAGGCCGCTGATGGCGCCGCGCAGCGGCATGCCGACCACCTCGGCGTGCCGCAGCGGTGTCCCGGGCGCGGTGACCGCCACCCGCGCGGCGAGCCGGGCGCCGATGCGGTTGGCCAGGCCGGGCAGCGCGTTCTGCTCGTGGACCACGACCGGTACGTGTGCCCGCCGGGCAGCGAGGTACGCGGGCAGCGCGACGTAGCCGCCGAAGCCGACGACGACGTCGGCGTCGAGCTCGCGCAGCAGCGCCGCGGTCTGCCGGACCGCGCCGACGACCCGGCCGGGCACCTTGAGCAGGTCGAGGGTGGGCTTGCGCGGGAGCGGGACCGGCGGGATCAGCCGCAGGTCGTAGCCCCGCGCGGGGACGATCCGGGTCTCCATGCCGCGGGCGGTACCCAGGCAGGTGATCGTCAGGTCATCGTCGCGGCGGCGCAGGGCGTCGGCCAGCGCCAGCATGGGCTCGATGTGGCCGCCCGTGCCGCCGCCGGCGAGCGCGATCGACAGCGGGCTCATCCGGGCCGCCCCGGCCGGCGGGTGGCCGCCTCGGACACGCGGGAGCCGACGGGACGGCGCGGGACGCCGCGCTCCCGCTCCTCGAGCGGCGGGCGGCGGCGCGGCGGCGTGCTGCGCCGCGGCGTGCGCTCCGCTCCCCCACCGGGCACCCGGGCGACCGTCCGGCCGCTGCCCGGCCGCCGGCGCGAGCGCACCGGGTCGACCGCGTGCGCGGGCACCGGCAGCAGCCAGCGCGAGAGCCGGCTGCGGCGACGGTTCTGCTGCGCCTCGATCGCGGCCGGTTCGGACAGCGCGAATCGGGCGAGCACCCCGACGATGAACAAGGTCAGCACGAGCGAGGTGCCCCCGGCCGAGACCAGGGGCAGCGTGACGCCGGTGACCGGCAGCAGACCCACCACGTACCCCATGTTCATGGTCGCCTGGCCGACCAGCCACGTGGTGATCGCGATGCTGGCCAGCTGGACGAACCGGTCGGCCGAGCGGCGGGCGATGCGGAACCCGACGTAGGCCAGCACGCCGTAGAGGGCGACGACGACGAGGCAGCCGAGGAAACCGAGCTCCTCGCCGATGATCGCGAAGATGTAGTCGGACTCCCCGTACGGCAGCAGGCCCCACTTCATCCGGCTGTTGCCGAGGCCGACGCCGGAGAAGCCCCCGGTCGCGAGGGCGTACAGCCCGCGGACCGCCTGGTAGCCGGTGTTGGAGGCGTCGGCGAACGGGTCGAGGAACGAGGTGAACCGGGCCAGCCGGTAGGGGGCGACGGCGATCAGCGACACGATGCCGATCGCCGCGACGGCGCCCAGACCCAGCCAGACCTTGAGCCGGGCGCCGCCGGCCCAGAGCAGCGCGACGAGGATGACGAAGAACGTCACCACGCCCCCGAGATCCGGCTCGGCGAGCAGCAGCACCGCGATGAGCAGGAACGCCGGGATGATCGGCAGCAGCAGCGACTTCGTGGTCAGGTACCGGTCGCGGGTGGCCAGCATGTGCGCGCCCCACAGGGCGAAGGCCAGCTTCGCGGGCTCCGACGGCTGGAAGTGGGCGATCGTGAAGTCGAACCACTGCCGGGCGCCGTTGAGCTGGACGCCGAAGACGAGGACGGCGAGCAGCAGCACGAGCATCGCGACCATGAACCAGCCCGACCACCGGCGCAGGAACCCGACCGGCAGCCGCAGCGCGAGCACCAGCGCCACGGCGCCGATGGCCGCCCAGACCAGCTGCTGGACGCCGGGCGCCCAGGCCGGCTCGTGGGACAGGGCGGCCTTGACCGAGGAGGCGGAGAACACCATGACCAGGCCGATCGCCAGCAGCAGACCGGCCGCGCCCAGCACGAGGGTGCAGCTGACCATGGGCCCGTCCAGCCAGTCGGGGCCCTGCAGCCGGCGCACGCGGTAGCGGCGCGCGGCGGGGCGGTCCGACACCGAGCCGGTGTCGTGGCGGGTGGTGGTGCCGGCGGTCATCCGGGGCTAACCCAGCTCGCGCACCGCGTCGGCGAAGGCGCGCCCGCGGTGGGCGTAGTCGGTGAACACGTCCATGGAGGCGGCGGCCGGGGCCATGAGCACCGTGTCGCCGGGCCGGGCCAGCCGGGCGGCCTCGGTCACCACCTGCCGCATCGTCTGCTCAGCGGTGGTCCCCATCCCCTCATCGTCGCCGCTCGGCACCTCGACGACCGGCACCGACGGGGCGTGTCGCGCGAGGGATGCGGCCAGCTGCGCCCGGTCGCGGCCGAGCAGGACGACGCCGGCCAGCCGCGGCGCGACCGCCTCGACCAGCGGATCGACGTCGGCGCCCTTGAGCAGCCCGCCCGCGATCCAGACCACGCGGGGGTAGGCGGCGAGCGAGGCGCCGGCGGCGTGCGGGTTGGTCGCCTTGCTGTCGTCGACGTAGTCGACCCCGTCGACCGTGGCCACCAGGACGTTGCGGTGGGCGCCGCCGCGGAAGCCGGCCAGCCCCGCGGCGATCGCGGTGGCCGGGATCCCGGCGGCCCGGGCCAGCGCCGCCGCGGCCAGCGCGTTGACGGTGTTGTGCGGGCCGCTGACCTGCAACGCGCCGGCCTCGAGCAGCACCTCCCCCGCCGGGTCGTCGGCGAACGCGCGGTCGACCAGCGCGCCGTCCCGCACACCGAGCTGGCCGGGCGCCGGCTCGCCCAGGGTGACCGTCACCGGCCGGGGCGCGCCGGCCACCAGCGCGGCGGCGACCTCGTCGGAGGCGTCGGCCACCGCCACCTCGGCCCCGCGCAGGATGCGCGCCTTGGCGTCGCGGTAGGCGGCGAAGCTGCCGTGCCAGTCGGTGTGGTCGTCAGCGATGTTGAGCACCGCGGCGGCCTGCGGGGCCAGCGTGCTCGACCAGTGCAGCTGGAAGCTGGAGAGCTCGACGGCGACCGCGTCGTAGGCCGGGGCGCCGTCCGCCCCCGTCTCGGTGACCACCTCGACCAGCGGGCGGCCGACGTTGCCCGCGGCCACCGCCCGCCGCCCGCCGGCGAGCAGGATCGCCTCGAGCATGGTGACCGTCGTCGTCTTGCCGTTGGTGCCGGTGACCGCCAACCACGGGGCGGCCGGCTCGGCCCGGAGCCGCCAGGCGAGCTCGGGCTCGCCGAGCACCTCGATGCCGCGGCGGGCGGCGTCCACCAGCAGCGGGGCGTCGGGGCGCCAGCCCGGCGAGGTGACCACCAGCTCGACGTCCGCCGGCACCTCGGCGAGCGGGCCGAGCCACTCGGCACCGGACTCCAGCAACGCGTCGACGGCCGACGGGCGAGCGGCGTCGGCGAGCAGCACCCGCGCGCCGCGCTCGAGCAGCACGCGCGCGGCCGCGGCCCCGGACACGCCGAGGCCGGCGACCAGCACGGTCCGGCCGGACAGCTGCACGTTCACAGCCCCGCGAACGAGAGCCAGTCGGTGTAGAACAGCCCGATCCCGAACGCCACGGCCATGCCGGTGACCAGCCAGAACCGCACGATCACGGTGTTCTCGGTCCAGCCGGCCAGCTCGAAGTGGTGGTGCAGCGGTGCCATCCGGAAGACCCGGCGTCTGGTCGCCCGGAAGAAGGCCACCTGGATCACCACCGACAGGGTGACCGCGACGAACAGCCCACCGAGGACGACGAGCAGCAGCTCGGTGCGGGTGACGATCGCCAGGCCGGACATCAGGCCGCCGAGGGCCAGCGAGCCGGTGTCGCCCATGAAGATCCGCGCCGGGCTGGTGTTCCACCACAGGAAGCCCAGGCAGGCACCGAGCGCCGCCGCGGCGACGAGGGTGACGTCGAGCGGGTCGCGCACCAGGTAGCAGCCGTCGATCGGCTTGAGCGCGCAGTCGTGGGTGAACTGCCAGAACGAGATGAACACGTACGCGGCGAACACCATCGCCGAGCACCCGGACGCCAGACCGTCGAGGCCGTCGGTCAGGTTCACCGCGTTGGAGAAACCGGCGATGAACAGGTAGGCGAGGATCACGAACCCGACCGCGCCGAGGCCCATCGGCGCGATGTCGCGCACGAAGGAGACGCTGGTCGAGGCCGGCGTCTGGCCGCCGCTCTCGAAGTTCAGCGCCAGGACGGCGAAGGTCACCCCGACCACGAGCTGCCCGACCAGCTTCGCCGTCTTGTTCAGCCCGAGGCTGCGGCGGTGCCGGATCTTCAGGTAGTCGTCGAGGAAGCCGACGGTGCCGAGCCCCACCATGAGGAAGAGCAGCAGCACGCCGGTGGCGGTGAACCCGCGGCCGGGCTGGCTGACGAGCAGCAGGTGGGCGATCACGTAGCCGCCGACGGTCGCCGCGACGATCACCGTGCCGCCCATCGTGGGCGTGCCCTTCTTCGACAGATGGCTCTCGGGGCCGTCGTCGCGGATCTCCTGCCCCAGCCCCTTCTGGCGGAAGGCGCGGATGGCCAGCGGCGTGAGCAGGATCGAGATGATCAGGCCGAAGCCGCTGGCGAAGAGGACGGATTTCACGCGCCCGCCCCCAGCAGGTCCTCGGCGAGGCGCTCCAGCCCGTAGCTGCGGCTGGCCTTCACCAGGACGACGTCGCCGGGCCGGAGCAGCTCCGACAGCAGCGCGCGGGCGGCAGCCCGGTCCGGCACGTGCACCGACTCCTCTCCTGGCCGCCGTCCGGCGGCCGCTGCCCCGCTCGCTATGCCTACCGCATCGGCCCCGACGGCGACGACGAGGTCCACCCCGGCGGCCGCCGCGTCGCGGCCGAGCCGCTCGTGCTCGGCACCGCCGCCGGGGCCCAGCTCGGCCATCGCGCCGAGGACGGCGATCCGCCGCTCCCCCGGCAGGGCCGTCAGCGCGGCGAGGGCGGCCCGCATCGACTCGGGGTTGGCGTTGTAGGCGTCGTTGACCACGGTGACGCCGTCCGGACGTCGGCCGACCTCCATGCGCCACCGGCTGCGCGGCTCGGCCGCCGACAGGGCCGTGGCGACCGCGGCGGGCGACAGGCCCGCGGCCAGCGCCGCGCCCGCGGCGGACAGCGCGTTGGCGACCTGGTGCTCGCCGACCACGCGGAGGGCGACGTCCTGCTCCTCGCCGCCAGCGTGCAGCGTGAACCGCGCGCGGCCGGACTCGTCCAGCCGGACCCCGGTGGCCCGGACGTCCGCGGGCTCGCGGATGCCGGTCGTGACGACGCGGGCGGCGGTGCGCGGGGCCATGCCGATCACCCGCGGGTCGTCGGCGTTGAGGACGGCGGTGCCGTTCTCCGGAAGCGCCTCGACCAGCTCGCCCTTCGCCTGGGCGATGACCTCCGCAGAGCCGAACTCACCGAGGTGGGCCGAGCCGACGTTGAGCACGACGCCGATGTCCGGCCGCGCGATGCCGCAGAGCCGGGCGATGTGGCCGGGGCCGCGGGCGCCCATCTCGAGCACGAGGAACCGGGTGTCCTCGTCGGCGGAGAGCACGGTCAGCGGCAGGCCGATGTCGTTGTTGTACGAGCCGGGCGGGCTGACCGTCGGGCCCGCGGCGGCGAGCACCTGGCCGAGCAGGTCCTTGGTCGAGGTCTTGCCCGAGGAGCCGGTGATGCCGACCGTGGTGACGGCGAGCCGGGCGTGGACGGCGGCGGCGAGCCGGCCGAGCGCGGCCACCGGGTCGTCGACGACGACGGTGGGCAGCGCGTCGTCCGGACGGGTCGAGAGGGCCGCGGCCGCACCGGCCTGCGCCGCGACGGCCACGAAGTCGGCGCCGTCCACGCGCTCCCCCGGCAGCGCGACGAACAGGTCGCCGGCGCCGACGGTGCGGGAGTCGACCGTGACCGCGCCGGTGATCTCGGCGTCCCCGGTGCGGGTGCCGCCGACGGCGTCCGCGACCTCGGCGAGGGAGAGCCGGATCATGCCGTCGTCCCGGCAGCGAGCGTGCCGAGCGCCTCGCGCAGCACCTCGCGGTCGTCGAAGTGGGTGACCACCCCGGCCACCTCCTGGCCGGTCTCGTGGCCCTTGCCGGCGACCAGCACGGTGTCGCCCGGGCGGGCCAGGCCGACGGCGGCGGTGATCGCGGCGCGGCGGTCGCCGATCTCGAGCACCTCGGCGCGGTGGTGCGCGGGGACGCCGGCCAGCATGGCGGCACGGATCGCGGCGGGGTCCTCGGAGCGCGGGTTGTCGTCGGTCACGACCAGGACATCGCTGCCGAGGGCCGCAGCGGTCCCCATCGCGGCGCGTTTTCCGGGATCGCGGTCGCCGCCGCAGCCGAGGACGGTGATCAGCCGGCCGGTCGTGGCGTTCCTCAGGGCCTCCAGCGCCGTCCGGACGGCGTCGGGCGTGTGCGCGTAGTCGACGACGGCGACGAACGGCTGACCGGCGTCGACCGGCTCCATGCGCCCGGGCACGACGGTCTCGGCGATGCCCGCGAGGGCGGCCTCGACCGGGACGCCGACCGCGTCGAGCAGCGCGACGGCCAGGACGGCGTTGGCGACGTTGAACGCGCCGGGCAGCCGCAGCCGGGCCGGCCAGCTGCGCCCGCCGGTGCCGTGCAGGGTGAAGGCCGATCCGCCGTCGGCGGCCGGGGCGACGTCGGTGGCGCGCCAGTCGGCGTCCGCGCCCGTGCCCGAGACGGTGACCGTGCCGTTCGTCACCAGCCGGCGGCCGTGGGCGTCGTCGACGTCGACGACCTCGACGGCGGCGCGGCCGTCGAAGAGCAGTGCCTTGGCCTGGAAGTACTCCTCCAGCGTGCCGTGGAAGTCGAGGTGGTCCTGGCTGAGGTTGGTGAACCCGGCGGCGGCGAAGCGCAGGCCGCCGACCCGGCCCTGGGCGAGGGCGTGGCTGGAGACCTCCATGACCACGGCGGAGACCCCGGCCTCCTCCATGGTGGCCAGCAGCGCGTGCAGCACCGGGGCCTCGGGCGTGGTGCGCGCGCTGGGCCAGGTGGTCGGCACGCCGTCGCGGCCCCGGGTGCGGGTCTGCACGGTGCCGATGAGCCCGGTGGTGCGCCCGGCGGCGGCGAACCCGGCCTCGACCAGGTAGCTCGTCGTCGTCTTGCCGTTGGTGCCGGTGATGCCGACGACGGTCAGCCGGCTGCCCGGGTCGCCGTAGACGCGGGCGGCGACGTCCCCGAGCACGGCCCGCGGGTCGTCGACGACGCACACCGGCAGGCCGCCGGCGGGCACCTGCTCCTGGCCCGTCGGGTCGGTGAGGACGGCGACCGCGCCGCGCTCGACCGCGTCGGGCAGGTAGCGCACGCCGTGGGTCTTCGAGCCGGGCAGCGCGGCGTACAGGTCGCCGGGCCGCACCTCGGTGGAGGCCAGCGTGACGCCGCGGACCGCCGTCCCGTCCGCGGATCCGCCGACGGGCCGGCCGATGAGGTCGGCCAGCTCGGCGAGCGGCAGCGGTCGGTTCCCCGCAGGTCGGGGCGTCGACCCGGGGGCGGTCGGGATCACGGGGCTCCAATCTACCGGCGCACCCGCTCGGACCCGCGCACCCGCGGAGGTCCGCGCGCCCACCTGCGGCGGAGCTCTCGGGCGGACTGCTCAGGGGCGCCACTCCGGCCGGTAGTCCCGGTGGGCGGCATACGGCACGGCGAGGTAGGCGAGCGTCGCGCAACCGATCCCCTCGGGGCCGCCCTCGTCGCAGCGGCCCGTTCCGGTCCCGCAGGCCGCGTGCAGCCTCACGATCTGCCGCTTGGCGTGGACGTCGGCCCGGACGCGGGCGCAGGACAGGCCGAGGTAGTGCGCTCCGCGGAAGTCGACGAGACCGATCCACGGCTGGTCGGTGTAGCAGCACCGCTCGGCAGTCCGCTCGTCGTCGTCGAGGCGGGCCCGGACGAACTCGGCGAGGTCGAGACCTGCCGTGGCCTTGCGCGTGCCCCTTCGGAGGCGAGGCTGTCGAGGGAGCTGGTCTGTTCTGGTCACGCCCTGACGACGCATCCCGCGCGGCGGGATGACGTGGGCGTCGGCTCGTCGACATGGGGACGAGCCGACATGTCTGCTCGCCGGCATCTAGTGCCGCATCAGGCAACCTTCGCCCGCTTGATGGTCGAGGCTCGCTTGATCACCTTGCGCAGCCGGGGGTCGGTGGCGTGTTGGTTTCGCCAGGCGATGTAGCGACGGATCATCCGGCCCTGCTCGGCGTGGGTCTGGTGGTCGGTGCCATCGAGGGTGAAGTAGCGCAGCGCGGTGAACTGCGGCTCGATCCGGTTGAGCCAGGAGCAGTAGAAGGGCACGTAGGCGAACTCGACGTTATTCTCGAGTGCCCAGCGGCCCACCCGGTCGTCTTTGCGGGTGGACAGGTGCGGGCTGTAGTTGTCCAGCACGATGCCCAGCCGCACCTCGGGCGGATAGAGGGCCCGTAGATACCGGCAGAAGGCCAGGAACTGGGTGCGGCCCTTCCGGGTTTTGACGTGGCCGTAGAGCCGGTCGCGGTGCGGATCCAGGGCTGCGAGCAGGTGCCGCACGCCTTGGGTGCGGAAGTAGACCGCCCGCCGGCGGCGACGCCGCGGCGCCGCCGGATCGCCCCGGCCGGCGGCGATCGGTGCCCAGTGCTTGCCCGGCCGTGGTTGCAGGTTCAGCGGGCCGAACTCGTCGAAGCAGAAGATCACCGTCGGATCGCCGGGCCCCGGCTCGACGCTGCCATCGGCGATGGAATACAGCTGCAGCACCCGGCTGGACTCGGCCTCGAAGTCCGGATCGGTGCTGCTCTTCCAGGTCTTCACGGCTTGAAAGCTGACGTCCGCGTCGCGGAGCACGGCGCGCAGGCCCTCGTGCGAGATGTCGTCGACCACCCCCTCGGCCACCAGGAAGTCCGCCAGCTTGGCCAGGCTCCAGGTGGAAAACGGCAGCTCGTGATCGGCCGGGCGGGACAGCGCGATCTTCTTGATCTCATTGCGCTGCTTGAGGTCGAACCGGGGTGGCCGCCCGCCGGCATAGCGGGGATACAGCGAGTCGAAGCCGTCGGTGTTGAAGTTGTGCAGCACGTCGCGGACCCGGTCCGGGCTGGTGAAGGTGACCGCGGCGATCTTGGCCACCGGCATCCGCTGGGCCGACAGCAGCACCATCTGCGCCCGGCGCCAGGTCACCACCGACCCGGTGCCACGGCGCACGATGCGCAGCAGTCGGTTGCCCTCGTCGGTGCTGATCGGCCGAACCTGCACCTGCTGGGTCATCTCGCATCTCCTGCGGGGAAGTCAGGATCAGACGAGACGACCGTTCCAGCGTTCAAGATCGACCGACACCCCACCCAGCGCCGCTACCGGGCAAAGGTAGGCAGCCGCGGCACTAGAACGGCGGCGGGTCGGGATCGGGTGGCGGCGAGGGTGGTCGTCGGCGCATCGCCCAGGGTTGGGTGGTCCGGGTGATGCCGGACGGGGTGGTGACGTGCAGGGTGCCGTCGGGTTCCATGCGGAACAGCCAGCCCTTGGCCAAGGTCTTGAGCCGGTGGTGGTGCCGGCACAAGCAGCACAGGTTGGTGCAGGTGGTCGGGCCGCCCTCGGCGTGGGGGACGACGTGGTCGTGGTCGGCCCAGCCGGCCCGCTCGGGGCAGAAGGGATAGCGGCAGCCCCGGTCGCGGGTGTTCACGAGAGCCCGCTGGCTGCGGGTGGGGGTGTAGGACTCGGTCGGGGGCGGCGGGTCGGCGCCCTGGCCGCGCATGACCCGCCGCTGCAGCTGTTCCAGGTCCAGGGTGGCGATGATCCGGCCGTCAGCGTCGGTGATCGCGAAGGTCAGCTGCCCACCGTCGGGGGTGTGCACGCCGAGTGCGCCGACGCGACGCAGCAGGTCGGCCAGCTGGGCCGGGGTGATCGCGTGCCCGCTGACCTCGCCCGGCTGGGCCGATGTGCCTTCGAGTGATTCGAGGGCCGCGGTGATGGTGAGGCTGGTGCGCACCCCGGCCGCATCAAGGGCGGCGCCCCGGATGAGCAGCGAGTGGATCTCGCAGCGGATCTGCCCGATCGGCCGCGGATCGCCGTCCTGCTTGGCCATCACCGCGAGGGTGCTGATGAACTCCTTGCCCTCGGCGGCCTCTTCGGCGTCCATCTCCGCGCTGAAGGTGGCCCGCCCGTCGGCGCCGGGCTCGACCCACACGTCGGAGGCTTTCGCGGCCAGCTCGCGCCGCTCATCGGCCTCCTCCGGGTCCAGCTCGAGCAGTACGGCCAGGATGCGCTTCTTCAGCGCGTCGAACCCCAACCTGCTCGCTTCGGGCAGCACCACCTGCTCAACCCGCCAGGCAAGCCGCGAGGCGGTGTGCTCGAGGGTGTCGGCGAAGATCTGCGCCCGCCGCTCCTCTAGCTCCCCGCCCTTGAGCGCCGCGAAGGTGGCCGGCAGGCTGTCGCGCCAGGTGAACGCACGGGTCGCCTTGTGCGCGGCGGTGCCGCGGCCGACCCCGAGGACGGCGGCCAGCTCGTCGACGAAGAACTCCGACACCCCGGGGAACTCCGACCGCGCCGACATCCAATAGGTCTTGGCCGCACCGGGGTGATCCGGCGGCGGATCCTCCTCGTCCGGGCACAGCTCGGCCAGCCGCAGGATGAATTCGGCCTCCTCGGCCGCCGCCCGCGACCGCTGCCGCTGGATCAGCTGCAGCCAGGCCGCCGTCCGCTCCTTGGGTGGGCGCGCGGCAGCCGCCCGGTGCGACTCGTAGACGACGTCGATCACGAACGAAGGCTCGTGATCGGCGGTCGTCGTCATGACCGCAAACTACGGAGGGGGTACGACAGTTTTCGCAGCTCAGCGGATCGGCTCAGGTCACGGACCGTCGAGCTTGAACTCCGGCGGCGAGGCTCCCGACGGCACCACGCCGCCGGCCGTCAGCGCGTAGCTCATGATGTCGTGGAACACCGGCGCGGCGGTCTCCCCGCCCTCCTCGGAGCTGGTCGGGCGCTCCAGGTTGACCGCGATCACGTACTGCGGGTCGTCGGCCGGCGCGAACCCGGCGAAGGTCGTCACGTAGCCGCCCCCGGCGTAGCTGCCGGTGTCGGGGTTGGCCCGCTGCGCCGTCCCGGTCTTGCCCGCCACGAGGAAGCCGTCGATCGCGGCGGTCGGGGCGGTGCCGTGCCGGCTCACCACCGACTCGAGCATGTAGGTCATCTGCGACGCGGTGTGCTCGCTGATCACGCGGGTGCCGTCCGGCGTCCCCTCGCGGGTGACCCGGCCGTCGGCGGCGGTGACGGACTGGACGATCCGCGGCGGGATGCGCACGCCCCCGTTGGCGATGGTCTGGTAGATCGAGGCCAGCTGCAGGGTGGTGACCGAGACGCCCTGGCCGATCGGCACGTTGGCCGCCCGGCTGTCGGTCCAGTCCGACGACTTCTGGAGGATGCCCGGGCTCTCCGCGGGCAGCTCGATCCCCGTCCGGCTGCCGACGCCGAACGCGCGCAGGTACTTCTCCAGCGTCTCGTCGCCCACCTGGCGGGTCAGCATGATCGTCCCGATGTTGCTGGAGTGGGCCATGATCCCGGTGACCGTCCACTGGACGGGTGCGTGGTCGTGGGCGTCCTGCACCACGACGTCCCCGGCCTGGATGTGGCCGGGCACGGTCAGCACCGTGTCCGGGGTGGCCACGCCCTCCTCGAGGACCGCCGAGAGGCTCACCGCCTTCATCACCGAGCCGGGCTCGAAGACGTCGGACACGGCCGGGTTGCCCAGCAGGTTCGGATCGGTCTCGTTGTAGTGCCCCGGGTCGTAGCCGGGGCAGGAGGCCATGGCCTTGACCTCGCCGGTGTGCACGTCCAGCACCACGGCGGACGCCCGGGTCGTGGCGCCGTCGCTGCACGCCTGGGCCAGCCGTTGCTCCACGACGTACTGCAGGTCCTCGTCGATGGTGAGGGCCACCGAGCTGCCGTCGACCGCGGGTGTGGACTCGTCGATGCCCGCCGGGATCGGGTTGCCGCCGCTGCCCACCTCGACCCGCCGCTGGCCGTTCGTGCCGGCCAGCCGGTCCTGGAAGCGCCGCTCGACGCCGGCCAGCCCGTCGCCGTCCGCACCGATGAAGCCGACCACCTGCCCACCGACCGCCCCGGCCGGGTAGAGCCGCTGCGGGTCGTCCTCGAAGGAGATGCCGGCCAGCCCGAGCGCCTGGATGGCGTCGGTGGTCTGCGGCGACACGTGCCGGGCGAGGACGACGTAGCGGCCGCTGCCGGACAGCTTGTCGGCGAGGCCGGCGGCCGGGACGTCGAGCAGCGCGGCCAGCTTCTGCGCGGTGCGCTGCGCGTTCTTGACCACGGTGGGGTCGGCGACCACGCGGTTGGCGTCGACGGTGTAGGCGAGGGTCCGGCCCGAGCTGTCGACGATCGCCCCGCGCAGCGCAGCGATCGGGTACGTGCGCAGCCGGTCCTGCTGGGCGGCGTTGGCGTAGGTCGCGCCGTCGACGCCCTGGACGAACACCAGCTTGACCAGGACGGTGGTGAGGAGCAGGACGAGGACGACCAGGCCCACCTTGTTGCGCAGCGCGCGCTGGGCCAGGCTGAGGCCGCCGCGGGAGCGCCGGCTGCCGGGCGGGCGCCGCGGGGTGAACGGGCTGTCCGCGCGCGGGGCCGGGCGCTGCGGGCCGCGCCGGACCGGCCCGAGGGTGTTCGTCACCGGTCAGTCCCCCGCCCGGTCGGGGACGGCCGGGGAGGACGACGACGCGGGCGGCGGGGCGACGGGTTCCGGCGCGGGCTGGGCGGTGCCGCGCACGGTGGAGCTGCCGTCGGGCTGGATGACCAGGTAGGCCGGGGGCCCGGCCGGCACCATCCCCGCCTTCGCGGCGTCGCCGGCCAGCTGCTCCGGCGTGCTGCCGTTCACGACCCGCTGCTGCAGCCGCTGGATGTCCTGCTCGCGCTGGGCGTTCTCGGTGCGCAGCTGGGTGGCCTTGAGCGAGTCGACGGCGATCGCGGTGTTGAGGAACAGCAGGCCCAGCGTGGTGCCGAGCAGCAGGGCGACGACGAGCAGCACGAACGGCGCGCGCCGGCGCGGACCCGACCGCAGCCGGCGGCCCGTCTCGCCGTCCGGCACGACCCACAGGTGCGGGCGGATCGGGGTGCTGCGCAGGGTGCCGGTGCGCACCGCCCCGGTGCGGTGCGGGCGCGGTGTGGTGGACCGCGTCGTCGTCCGGCGGGCTGGGGTGGTCACGCGGCCCGCCGGATGCGCTCGGCGGCACGGACCCGGGCCGAGGCGGCACGGGGGTTCACCGCCGTCTCGGCGTCGGAGGCGGCCTCCCCGCCGCGGGTGAGCAGCCGCAGCACCGGGCTGTGCTCGGGCAGCGGCACCGGCAGCTCGGGCGGGGTGGAGTCGGTCGCGCCGGCGGCCAGGGTCTGCTTGACGATGCGGTCCTCGAGCGAGTGGAAGGTGATCACCGCGATCCGGCCGCCGACGGCGAGCGCGTCGATCGCCGCGGGCAGGGCGCGGGTCAGCGCGCCGAGCTCGTCGTTGACCTCGATCCGCAACGCCTGGAAGGTCCGCTTCGCGGGGTGGCCGCCGGTGCGCCGGGTGGCGGCCGGGATCGAGGAGCGGACCAGCTCGGCCAGGCGGCCGGTGCCGGTGAACGGCTCGCGGGCCCGCTCGCGCACGATCGCCCCGGCGATCCGCGCGGCGAAGCGCTCCTCGCCGTAGACCCGCAGCACCCGGGCCAGGTCGGCGGCGGAGTAGGTGTTGACGACGTCGGCGGCGGTGAGCGGCCCGGCCTTGTCCATCCGCATGTCCAGCGGGGCGTCGGCGGCGTAGCTGAAGCCGCGCTCGTTCGTGTCCAGCTGCAGCGAGGAGACGCCCAGGTCGAACAGCACCGCCTGCACCTCGGCCAGGCCGAGCCGGTCGAGGACGTCGGGCAGCTCGTCGAAGACGGCGGGGACGACGGTGGCCCGGTCGGCGAAGCCGGCCGCCTCGAGCCGCCGGGTGGCCTCGGCGCGCGCGTCGGGGTCGCGGTCCAGCCCGACCAGCCGCAGGCCGGGGTGGGCGGTGAGCAGCGCCAGGGAGTGGCCGGCCAGGCCGAGCGTGGCGTCGACCAGGACGGCGCCCTCCGCCGCGCACGCCGGGCGGAGCAGTTCGGCGACGCGGTCGAGCAGCACGGGCACGTGCACCGGCACCGGTGCCCCACCAGTGCTGCTCATCGTCGACCGCCTCTCGAACTCAGACGTCTGCCCCCGATCGTGACGCAGGACGGCCCGAGGCCGTGGGAAGCGCGCGGGGAGCGGCGTGGGGCGTGGTGGAGGAAGTGGGGCGCAGTGGAGGACGTGGGGCGGAATGGGGCGACCTGCCGTGACGAGAGGGGGAGCCCGCCCCCCGCGGGGCCCGCCTGGCGCCGGGGAAGAGCGTCAGGTGGGTCCCCGCGGGGACGGGAGAGTCCGCCACGCCTTTCCGTCCCGGGTGCGAGGACCGAGCCGCGGGGAAGGCGGTTCGGGCCGGTTCCGGTCGAGCCGCGGGGAAGGCGGTTCGAACGAGCACACGGGGCTCCGGGCTGGAGCGGACCAGGTCTCGGGGGTCACGACAGGGTCGGCATCCCCTCGCTCTCCATGTCGGCGAAGGCCGCTTCCTGCTCGGCCACGTAGGCGTCCCAGGTGGCGGAGTCCCAGATCTCGAAGCGGGTGTCGACCCCGACCACGACCACGTCGCGGTCCAGGCCGGCGTACTCCCGCAGGCCCGCGGGGATGGTGATGCGGCCGGTCTTGTCCGGCTCGACCTCGACCATCGACCCGAAGCCCAGGCGGGCGCGCATGCGGGCGGCGGCGGTGTCGGCGGGAGCCATGGCGGCGATGGCGGCGCTCTGCTCGGCGACCCGACCCATGGTCAGGCCGTAGATGCAGCGCTCCTGGCCCTTCTTGATCACCATGCCCTCTGCCACCTGCTCCCGGAAGCGGACGGGCAGGGCGAGCCGGCCCTTCTCGTCGAGGCGCAGCGGATAGCTGCCGACGAACACCGGATCACCCCCGTCACTGGATCTCCCCCTCCGAGATGAGGGACCGCTGCGCGGATCCCCCACGTTCGGGAACCGCTCCCCACCGGGCGACACAGTAACCCACTAGCCCCCACTGGACACCACTCGACGCCGTGTCGTGACCTTCGCGCTCCCCCGTCGGCGGCCCAGGTCAGGGCCTCGGAGGCCCGGTGGGGCCCGGTGGGGAGGCAGGTGGGAGGGAGTGGAGCGCAGGACTGAACCTGGAGCGGGTCCGGGCACGTACCTTGTAGACGTGACGGAGACGACACGGACCGCCGACGGAACGGCCGGTCGCTCGGTCGACGTCGCAGCGGAGGGCACGCGGATCGCGGCCAACATCGGCCGGGTGATCGAGGGCAAGCCGGACGTCGTCCGCCTCGCCCTGGTGGTGCTGCTCGCGGAGGGTCACCTGCTCATCGAGGACGTGCCCGGCGTCGGCAAGACGACCCTGGCCAAGGCGCTGGCCGCCTCGATCGACGCCACCGTGCGGCGGATCCAGTTCACCCCCGACCTGCTGCCGAGCGACGTGACCGGCGTGAGCGTCTACGACCAGGAGACGCGCGAGTTCGAGTTCAAGCCCGGCGCGATCTTCGCCAACCTGGTCGTCGCCGACGAGATCAACCGCGCCTCGCCCAAGACCCAGTCGGCCCTCCTCGAGTGCATGGAGGAGCGGCAGGTCACCGTCGACGGCGTCAGCTACGAGCTGGCCCGGCCGTTCCTGGTGATGGCGACGCAGAACCCGATCGAGATGGAGGGGACCTACCCCCTCCCCGAGGCCCAGCGCGACCGCTTCACCGCGCGGGTGTCGATGGGCTACCCCGACCGCGAGGCCGAGCTGGCCATGCTCGACGAGCGGGCCACCACCGACCCGCTGACCACGCTGCCCGCCGTGGCCGACGCCGCGACGATCAAGGAGCTCATCACCGCGGTCGGCACGCTGCACGTCGCCGAGGCCGTCCGGCGGTACGTCGTCGCGCTGGTCGACGCCACCCGCCGCTCCCCCGACCTGCGCGTCGGCGCCTCGCCGCGCGCCGGGCTGCAGCTGCTCCGGGCCGCCCGGGCCGCCGCGGCCCTGGCCGGCCGCGACCACGTGCTGCCCGACGACGTGCAGGCGCTCGCCGTCCCGGTCCTGGCGCACCGGCTGCTGCTCACCGCGGACGCCACTCTCGCCCGGCGCTCGGCCGAGCAGGTCGTGCACGACCTGCTCGCCACCGTGCCGGTTCCGCGCGGACGCTGACCGCGGTGCGCGGTCGGGTCGGGGCGGCGCTGTCCTCCCTCACCGTGCGGGGCCGCTGCCTCGTCGCGGCCGGCGGCACGCTGCTCCTGCTCGGGATGCTGCTGGGCGAGCGGTCGCTGGTCCAGCTCGCCGTGTTCGTGCTCGCGCTGCCGCTGCTGTCGGCGGCTGCCGTCGCCCGCGAGCGGTTCCGGCTGGCCTCGCGGCGCACCGTGACGCCGTCCCGGGTGCCCCGCGGCCAGGACGCCGACGTCCTGCTCGAGGTGACCAACGCCGACCGGCGGACCGGCGGGCTGTGGCTGCTGGCCGAGCAGCTGCCCTCCGAGCTGGGCGCGTCGCCGCGGTTCGTCGTCGAGCGGCTGGGCGGCGGCGAGACGGCGGCCCTGGGCTACCAGGTGCACGGTTCGCGCCGGGGGCGGCACACCCTCGGGCCGCTGCGGCTGCGGCTGGTCGACCCGTTCGGCCTGGTCATGCGCAGCGCGGCCGGCGCCGACACCGTGTCGCTGCTCGTCGTCCCGCGGGTGCGCCCGCTCGGGCCCGGCGGCCCGGCGGGCGGGCACGGCGGCGGGGGCGACGGCAGCCGGCGGTCGATCGCCGTCCACGGTGAGGACGACGTCAGCGTGCGGGAGTACCGGCACGGCGACGACCTGCGCAAGGTCCACTGGCGGACCACCGCGCGCACCGGTGAGCTCATGGTCCGGCTCGAGGAGCGGCCGTGGCGGGCGCAGGCCACGCTGCTGCTCGACACCCGCTCCCGCGCGCACCTGATCGCCAACCGCGACGCGACGGCCCGCGGCGGGGTCCCGGTCGCCGGGCCGCCCGGCGACGACAACCCGCCCCCGGACAGCCTCGAGTGGCTGGTGGAGGCGGCGGCGAGCATCGGCAGCGCCCTCGGCCGGCGCGGGGCGACCCTGCGCGTGGTCACCGAGGCCGGCGAGCTGGCCGTGGCCGGTCACCGCGGCGGGATGGACGCCGACACGCTGCTGGACGCGCTGGCCGCGGTCCGCCCCTCGAAGAACTCCGCCCTCGACACCGGGATCGAGGCGCTGCGCGAGGCCGCCGGAGACGGGCCGGTCGTCTGCCTGCTCGGCGCGGTCGGCGCGGACGACGTCGCCGACCTGGTCCGCTCGCGGTCGGGGCCCAGCACCGACTACGCCGTCCTGGTCGACGTCGGCAGCTGGGCCGACGCCGGGCTGCTGCGCGGGCGGCGGGCGCCGTCCGACGCGGCCCGCGCCGAGCTGGACCGGCAGCGGGACGACGCCGTGACGCTGCTGCGCGCGGCCGGCTGGCACGTGGCGATCGCCCGCGCCGACGTCACGGTGGACCAGGTCTGGGCCGAGCTGACCGAGACGGCGCCCGCGCGCGGCGTGGGGGTGCCGGCGTGAACCGCGAGGACATCGGCTCGGCCGTCGCGGCGGCGGTCGCGACCCTCCTCGGGGCGTTCGCGCTCAAGCCGGTGTACGCCACCGGCGCCTGGTTCCCGCCGGTGCTCGCCACGGTGGTCGTCGTCCTGGCCGGGGGGCTGCTGCTGCGCGCGGCCGGTCCGGCGCTGTGGACCCGGTTCGCCGGGGACCGGCCCGTGCCGGGCAAGCTCGGCGGCCTCGCCGTCCCGCTGGTGCCGATCGGCCAGATGGTGCTGGTCGGCTGCCTGCTCACCGCGCTGTACGCGCCGCGGGACGCGTTCCTCGGCGTGATCCCGACGCCGACCAGCATCCGGGCGCTGGGCGCCGTGCTCTCCGACGGATCGGCCGAGATGCGCGAGCAGGCGACGCCCGCGCTGCCGCTGCACGGGCTGCTCGCGCTGACCGTCGTCCTGGTCGGGCTGGTCGCCATCGCGATCGACCTGGTGGCGGTCGCCGGCCGGCAGCCGGCCCTGGCCGGCCTCGGGCTGCTGATCTTCTACTGCGTGCCGGTCGCCACGATCACCGGCGGCATCGGGCTCACGGCCATCGCCGCGCCGGCGGCGGGGCTGGGTCTGCTGCTGTGGGCCGACCAGAACCGCCGGCTGGCCCGCCGCAACCGGTCGGGACGGCGCACCCTGCTGGGCACCGGCACGCTGCTCGCGGTGCGCACCGGCGTGTTCGCGCTCGCCGCCGGGCTGGTGATCGGCGCGCTGGTGCCGACGCTGACCGAGGGCTCGCTGACCACAGGCCTGGGCGGCGGCGAGGGCGGCGGCAGCTCGACCGGCACCTCGCTGGACCCGGTCGCGGCGCTGCAGGGCCAGCTCACCCTGCCCGACCCGATCGACCTGCTGCGGGTCGACGCCTCGGTCGACGACCCCGGCTACCTGCGGGCGGTCTCGCTGGACCGGTACGACGCGAACAAGGGCTGGTCGCTGTCCAACCTCGACGGCGAGCGCTCGATCGCCGACCGCGGCTCGCTGGCGCCGTTGCCGAGCGACGAGCAGTCCCGCCGGGTCACCGAGTCGATCACCGTGCTCGGGCACGACGACCGGTTCATGCCCGTGCCGAACTCGCCGCTGACGGTCGCGGTGCACGACGGCGACAGCCGCAACTGGCGCTTCGACGAGACCACCGGCACGGTCTTCGGCCGCAACGTCACCACGGCCGGGCTCAGCTACGAGGTGACCGCCAGCGAGCCGGAGCCCAGCACCGCGCTGCTGGAGGCCTCCCCCGCTCTGCCGCAGACCAACCCGGTGCAGAACCAGTACACCCAGCTGCCGCTGCTCAACCCCAGCGTCGCCTCGCTCGTCCGCGACCTCGTCGCCGACGCCAGGACGCCCTACGACAAGGTGCGGGCCATCCACGGCTTCCTCACCAACCGGGCCAACGGCTTCGTGTACAGCCTCTCGACCGCCCCGGGCACCAGTGGCGACGACCTGACCGACTTCCTGCGACTGCGCCGCGGTTACTGCGAGCAGTACGCCGGCGCGATGGCGGTCATGGTCCGCGCGGCCGGCGTCCCGGCCCGGGTCGCGCTCGGCTACACCCCCGGCAAGGAGGCGAGCGACGGCACCCGGCTGATCACCAGCGACGACGCGCACGCCTGGGTCGAGGTCTACTTCGCCGACCTGGGCTGGGTGCCCTTCGACCCGACGCCGATCTCCGCCGACCGCGCGGTGCAGCTGCCCTGGGCGCCGCGCGCCGACGCCCCGCAGAACAACGAGCCGCTGCCCACCGCGGCCGCGCCGACCGGACCCACCCAGGCCGGCCCCACCAAGCAGCTGGACCCCGACAACACCTTCAGGCCGCTGAACCTCCCCCAGTCCTCGACGGCCGCCTGGCTGCGCCCGACGCTCCTGTTCGGCGGTGGAACGCTGGTGCTGCTCGCCGTGATCGCCACCCCGGCGCTGATCCGGCGGCTGCAGCGGCGCAGACGTCTGTCCGACGGCGCACCCGCGGCGCTGTGGGACGAGCTGGCGGCGACCGCGGTGGACCTCGGGATCCCCGTGCACCCGGCGTGGACGCCCCGGCAGACGGCGCGGCAGCTGGCCGGCGTGGTCAACCGCACCGACGGGGCTTCGGCGGGTCGGGCGGTCCGCCGTCCGGACACCGATCCCGCGGCGGTGGACGCGCTGCGCCGGCTGGCCCTCGCTGAGGAGGCGTCGAGCTACGCCCGCCCCGGCACCGTGTCGGCCGATCCCGAGCTGGTCGCGGCGCTGCGCGCGGCACGCCGGGGTCTGGTGCGGGCCACCCCGCCACGGACCCGGGCGCTCGCCGTCCTGTGGCCGTCGTCCCTGCTCACCGGCGCGGGCCGGCGCTGGGGCGACGCCCTGGGCCGCCGCGCCACCGGCCTGACCCGCCGCCGCCCGCGCACCGTCTGAGTTCCGGCAGCGTGGATCAGGTGACCTGATCGAACGCTGTCCTCCCGCACCAACGCTTGTGCGGGAGGACAGCCATTGGTGCGGGAGGACGGCGCCGCGGCCACCCCGGAACGCGAACGGCCGCCGTCCCTCGGGGGACGGCGGCCGTCGGCGGATGCGTGCGGGCTACTGGTCGTAGCGGCGGCGGAAGCGCTCCTCGAGGCGGGTCTTCAGCGGCTGCCGGCGGGGGCGGCCCTTGCGGCCGGTCGCCGGGCGGCTGCCCGAGGCGGGGGCGGCCCCGGCCTCGGGGGCGCCGGTGGCGTTCTTGTAGTTCAGGACGACGAGGATCGGCCCGCCTACGAACATCACCAGGAACCCGAAGACGCCGAGCAGCCACGACTGCGCGACGGCGCCGCCCACCAGGACGGCGAGGCCGACGACGACGAGCACGATGCCCAGTTGCAGCTTGCGGCGCGCCTTCAGCCGCCGATCACCGGACCGGACCGTGGAAGCGAACTTGGGATCGTCGTCGACGAGGGCGCGCTCGATCTGCTCCAGCAGTCTCTGTTCGTGCTCGGAGAGCGGCACGTCGACCTCCATACGGGCCTAGCCAGGTACCGCCGGCAGTCACCGCCGGCGGTGTCTCCGAGGATACGAGGGGATTGCGGGCTGCGAAAGGCGAGTCTGCGGCGACCCGCCGGGTTCTCGCGGTGATCACCCGCACGGGTGCCCCCGGAACCGGTCAGACCGCCTCGCTGCGGCCCGAGATCGGGCGTCTCGGCCGCTCCGGACGCGGGATCGGGCGGCTCGCCGCGAGGCCGCCGTCCCCCTCGCCGCGGGCCCACCGGTCCCGGTGCAGCAGCGTGGCGGGACGGACCGCGCCGGCGCCGAACCGGCGGGCGGCGCGGTCGGCGGCGAGCTCGGCCTCGCGGCGGCCGTGCTCGCGGGCGCCGAGCTCGAGCTGGCGGGGTGCGGAGTCGGCGTCGACCAGCCGCTCGGCCCGCACCCCCACCAGCCGGATCCGCGCCCGGTCCAGGCCGAGCGCGTCGAACAGCGTGCGGGCGGTGTCGTAGAGCTCCTGCCCGACGTCGGTGGGGACGGCGAGGGTCCGGCTCCGGGTGATCGTGGCGAAATCGGCGAAGCGGACCTTGATGCTCACCGTGCGAGCGAGCGCGCCGACCGAGCGCAACCGGCCGGCCGTGCGCTCGGCGAGCCGCAGCAGCTCGCGGTGGATCACCTGCGGGTCGTCGACGTCGGTGGCGAAGGTCTCCTCCGCCCCGGTCGAGCGCTCCGGCTCGTCGGGGACGACGCGCCGCGGGTCGCGCCCCCACGCCAGCTCGTGCAGGTGCGACCCCGCGGCCGCCCCGACCGCCCGCTGCAGGGTGCGGGCCGGCACGTGCGCGAGATCACCGACGGTGCGCAGCCCGAGCCGCAGCAGCTGCTCCTCGGTCTTGGGGCCCACGCCCCACAGCGCGCCCACCGGCAGCGGGTGCAGGAAGTCCATGACCTCGGCCGGGCGGACGACGAGCAGCCCGTCGGGCTTGGACGCGGTGGAGGCCAGCTTGGCCACGAACTTGGTCGGCGCCACCCCCACCGAGCAGGTGATGCCCTGCTCGTCGAAGACGCGGGCGCGGATGTACTCGCCGATCTCGGCGGCATCGCCCAGCCGGCGACCGGCGCCGGCGACGTCGAGGAAGGCCTCGTCGAGGGACAGCGGCTCGACCAGCGGCGTGATCGACCGGAACAGCGCCATGACCGAGCGGGAGACCTCGGCGTAGAGCCCCATGTCGCCGGGCAGCACCGTGGCCGTCGGGCACAGCCGCAGCGCCCGCGCGGTGGGCATGGCGGCGTGCACGCCGTAGCGGCGGGCCTCGTAGGTGGCCGAGGTGACCACCCCGCGGTTGCCCGCGCCGCCGACGATGACCGGCGTCCCGGCCAGCTCGGGGTGCCGCCGCACCTCGACGCTGGCGAAGAAGGCGTCCATGTCGACGTGCAGGACGGTGCACCCCTCCGCGCGCACGCTCACCTCCCGCTGTCGAACACCTGTTCGAGTACGGGAGGAGGGTAGCGCGTCAGCCCAGGTCGTACCCGGAGGCGAGCCGGTCGATGTCGTCGCCGACCCCGCCCCGCGCACGGGGACGACGCCGTGCCGAGGTCCGCACCGGGCTGGCGGCGGTCCGCAGCACCACGGCCCCCGAGGCCTCCAGCGCCCGCACCAGGGCGACGTCCTCGCCCACCGGGAGTGGGGGGAACCCGCCGCAGGCGACGTAGGCGCTCCCCCGCACCCCCAGGTTCGCCCCGTGGACGTGCGGGTGCACCGCCGCCGGGCCGGCGTCCCGCCACGCGCCGTAGGCCCGCTCGAACGCGGCCGCCGCCGCAGCCGGCACGCCGGTCCAGTCGTCGACCGCCACCGTCCCCACCACGGCGTCGCTCCCGGAAGCCGCGGCGATCTCGTGCAGCAGCACCCAGTCCGGCGCGACGGTGCTGTCGGCGTCGGTCGTGGCCAACCACAGCCGCTCGGGCGCGATCCCGGCGGCCACCGCGTCGGCGAGCAGCCAGCGCGCACCGGCGTCGCGTGCGGCGCCGACGTTCCCGCTGCCGCCCTCCAGCACCACGACCCCCGCTGCGGCGGCCACCTCCGCGGTGGCGTCCGTGCAGCCGTCGGCCACCACCACCACGACCACCGGGACCCCGGAACGGGCCGGGTGCGCCGCCGCCTCGCGGAGCGCCGCGAGGCAGGCCGGCAGCAGCGCCACCTCGTCCCGCGCGGGCACCACCAGCCCCAGGCGCGCGGCCTCAGCCACGCGCAGCCACGCTCACCACAGGCCCTCCGCAGCGGCCACGGATCCCGCCCGCGGGTCGGCGGCGGGGGCGGCCACCCAGCAGTCGAGCAGGAAGTCCGTCTCCTCGTGGACGGCGACCCGCGACCAGTCCAGCTCGCGCCGGAGGACCGCGTGGACGGCGTCCCCGGTCTGCGGGTAGTCGGTCACCGGGTGCCGCCAGTGCACGGCCAGCACCGTCCCACCGGGACCGATCGCTTCCCGGACGGCTGCGACGGCGGCCCGCAGGTCGTCGGGATCGAGGTAGTAGAGCACCTCCGAGAGGACGACGAGATCGCACGGCGGGAGCGGATCCGAGGGCAGCGCGCGCTGCTCGACGCGGACCCCGGGCAGCTCCGCGGTCCGCCGACGGGTCCGCTCGACCGCGGCGGCGCTGACGTCCCACGCCGTGAGCCGGTCGCACCGCTGCGCCAGCGCCGCCGTCAGCTCCCCCACCGAGCACCCCACCTCGACGGCCTCGGCGTAGCGACGTCGCGGCAGCACCGCCGTCGTCAGGGCGTACTTGCGCTGCTCGTACCAGCGGGAGCGCAGCGACCACGGGTCGTCCGTCGCGGCGTAGAGGTCGTCGAAGTAGGACCCGGGCAGACTCACGCGAACACCACCTCGACGTCCCGGTCGAAGTGCTCCAGCACCTCGGGCGGCAGGACGACGGCGTCCTCCGGGGCGGGCCCGAGCGGCCGGACCTGCGTGGCGAAGCACGCCACCGCGTCCCGGCGGGCCGCCTGCACCGCCGGGGGCAGCCGCACGAGCCGCGCGCGGTGCCAGGGCACCCGGGGGTCGTCCGGTCCGCTCCAGGTCCAGGTCCACACCGGGAAGGCCAGCAACGGGATCCCGTGCGCAGCGGCGGCCGCGCACGCGGCCCGTCCCACGGCCTCGTGGTCGGGGTGGGCGTCCCCGGACCAGGGAGCGAGGACGACGTCGACGCCCCGCGCCGCGGCCGTGACGGCGGCGGTCAGCTGGTCCTCGACCGCCGTGAGCGCCGAGTCGGGCAGCCGCAGGCGCACCGGATCGACCGGATCGACGCCGAGCGCGGCGAGCGCGGCGGCGGTCTCGGCGACGCGGCGACGGGCGAGCTCCGGCGGCTCGAGGACCGCCGACCCCGGATGGCTGGCCTCACCGTCGGTCGCGGCGAGCAGCCGCAGCGCGAGCCCGGCGCCGGCCAGCAGCCGCATCAGGCCTCCGACCGCGAGCACGTCGTCGTCGGGGTGGGCGGAGCAGACGAGGGCGGTGCGCCAGCCCGGGTCGGGCGCGAGCTCCGGCCAGTCCCGCCGCGCGAGCCACGCCCGCCAGACGGACTCCGGCGTCCCGGTGCCGGTCGCCGTCCCGGCGGGCGTCGGGCGGCCGCGGGTCACGTGCGGTTCTCCTCGCGCAGGGCCGCCCCCAGCGCGGCGACGTCCCGCTCGGCGTGGTGCTGGCGGAGGTAGACGGTGAGATCGGCGACCCGTGCCGCGTGCTCGCCGTCGTGCGCGAGCGGCGCGGCCCCGAGGGCGTGGCCGACCGTGGTCAGCACCTCCTCGGCCACGCGGGCGACGACGGCCCGGACGCGCAGCGCGCGCAGCCGGGCGGCGGGCAGGTCCACGGGAACGGCGTCGATCTCCCCGGCGGCGGCGTCGAGCACGGCCTGCGCCGTCCCGAGCGCGATCGCGCACGAACCGAGAGCGAGATCGAGCAGCGGGTCCGGCTCGCGCTCCGCGGCCGCCCGCTGGAGAGCCCCGGCCACGCCGCGGGCGCCGCCGAACCAGACCGCCGCCACCCCGATGCCGCCGTGCCAGAAGCCGGGCCGGCCGACATAGCCGCCGGGCGGCCCGATCGGCGTGGCGGGCACATCGGTGAACGTGACGTCGGCGGTGTCGCTGGCGTGCATGCCCGGACCGGCCCAGGCCGACGGGTCGACCTCCAGCCCGCCGCCGGTGAGGTCGACGAGGAAGAGCCGGGCGCCGTCGTCGGCGGTCGCGGTCACCAGAGCCCCGGTGAGCACCCGGGCGCCGGAGCACCAGGCCTTGCGCCCGTCCAGCCGCCACTCCGTCCCGGTCCACCGGGCCGACAGCCGCGCCGTCGGCGGCTCCGCGGCCCACACCCCCAGCCGGCTCCCCCGTTCGGGGAGCTGCCCGTCGAGCTCGGTGAGGACGGCGAGGGCGTCGGCGTGCCCCTCGGCGAGCCGGGCCAGCGGAAGGCTCCGCTCCCCCAACGCGGCGAAGGACCGCCAGCGGGCAGCCGTCGCACCCATGCCCGGCAGCGGCACTCCCCAGCCGCCGTCGAGCAGCTCACCGAAGGCGGTCGCGACTGCTTCGACGTCGCCGGATCCCAGCACGCCGCGCGGCTACCCGTGCCCTGGGCGACGCAATCCCGTCGCGCACGACCGAGCAGGTGTGGGCCCTGCTCCGGTGCGGTAGGAAGATCGCGAGCGGGCGCCTAGCGGAGGCGGCCGGGATCGAGAGCGGAGGAGCCATGGCGCTCGACGACGACGACATGACCAGCACGGAGGGCCCGGCCGACGGAGGCGCTGCAGGCACCCCCGGCCAGCACGACGGCGGCGCGGACGGCGGCGCGGACGGCGGGGCCGACGGCGGCGCCCGTGACGGTGGTGCCGACGGCGGCGCCCGTGACGGTGGCGCGGACGGCGGAGCCGATGGTGGGGCCGACGGCGGGGCCGATGGTGGGGCCGACGGCGGTGCGGACGGCGGCGCCGATGGCGGCGCTGACGGTGGTGCCGACGGCGGGGCCGACAGCGGCGCGTGAGCGAGGACCTTCCTGCCGCGGGCCGGACGGGGACCTCTCCCCGTCCGGCCCTGTGGCGCTGCACGCACACCGATCCCGAGGCGTTCGCCGCCGAGCGCTGGGCGCGCCGACCGCTGCTGGCCCGCGCCGAGGACACCGGTGAGTCCTTCGCCGACCTGCTCACCCTGGACGACGTCGACGAGCTCCTGAGCCGCCGCGGGCTGCGCACCCCGTTCCTGCGGATCGCCAAGGACGGCGCCGTCGTCGATCCCAAGCGCTTCACGACCTCCGGCGGCGCGGGCGCCGAGGTCGCCGACCAGGTCTCCTCCGACGCCGTGCTGCGGCTGTTCGCCGACGGGAGCACCGTCGTCCTGCAGGGACTGCACCGGCTCTGGCCGCCGCTGATCGAGTTCGCCGACCAGCTCGCCGCCGACCTCGGCCACCCGACGCAGGTCAACGCCTACATCACTCCCCCGTCCTCGCAGGGCTTCAGCCCGCACTACGACGTGCACGACGTGTTCGTGCTGCAGTTCGCCGGCGAGAAGCACTGGCGCATCCACGAGCCAGTGCTCGAGGCACCGCTGCGCACCCAGCCGTGGAACGACCGCGCGGCCGCCGTGGCCGCCGCCGCCGAGAACGACCCGGTGATCGACACGGTGCTGCGGCCCGGTGACGCCCTCTACCTGCCGCGCGGATACCTGCACTCGGCCCGGGCGCTGGGCGGGATCAGCGGGCACCTGACCATCGGCGTCCACTCGGTCACCCGCTGGACGGCCGCGGAGTCGGCGCTGGACGTCGTCCGCACCCTGGCCGCCGACGACCCGGAGCTGCGCCGCTCGCTGCCGCTGGGCGTGGACCTCGCCGACCCCGCCTCCGTCGCCGACGACGTCGCCGCGGTGATCGCGGGCCTGCGCGACTGGCTGACCCGGGTCGACCCCGCCGAGGTGGCCGACCGGGTCCGCGCCCGCACCTGGTCGCAGGTGCGGCCCGGGCCGGTCGCGCCGCTGGCGCAGTCCACCGCGGCTGCGGCGCTCGGCCCGGACAGCGTGCTGCAGCTGCGCCGCCGGCTGCGCTGCCGGCTGCTGCCCGCCGAGGGCGACCGGGTGACGCTGATCGCCGGGCGGCGCACGCACGACCTGCCCGCGACAACCGCGGCGGCGGTGGCCGAGCTGCTGGCGGTGGGCGAGCTCAAGGTGGCCGACCTCCCCGAGCTGGACGCGGCCGACCAGCTCACCCTGGCGCGACGGCTGGTTCTCGAGGGGATCGCCGTCGCCGGCGGGGCGTGACGCGTCCCGTCGGGCGGCTGGACCCCGCCCGCTGCTCGGTGCAGGCACTGGCCCGCGGTGACTCGATGGTGGCCACCGCCTCGCTGGCGCAGCGGTGGGTGCTCATCGAGCAGCCCGGCCCGTGGGGCCGCGACGCCCTGGCGCAGTCGCGGCTCGACGCCGAGGTGGCCCCGCTGCTGGCGCGCCGGTCGCGGGCGGAGAACGTGCGGCTGCTGCTGATCCGCCGTCCCGACGACCGGCTGACCGACTCCGGCCGCCGGTGGGCCTACGTCGACTCGCGGCCCGGCCGCGAAGGGCTGTGGTGGTCGGTGCGTGCCGACGACGCCGACCTGCTCGAGGTGCCGTGGGACGGCTCGGTGGGCGAGCCCGCGACCGGGCCGGTCTACCTGGTGTGCACGCACGGCGCGCACGACGCCTGCTGCGCGCTGCGCGGCCGGCCGCTGGCGCGCACCCTGCCGGCCCCCGGCCCGGCCGACGTGTGGGAGTGCAGCCACCTCGGCGGCGACCGGTTCGCCGCCAACGTCGTCGTCCTGCCGCACGGCTACTACTACGGGCAGGTGCCCGGCGACGGCGCCGAGCTGGTCGAGGCGCACACGCACGGCCGGGTCGCGCTGCCGTGGCTGCGCGGGCGGGCCGGACTGGCCCCGCCGGCGCAGGCCGCCCAGCAGCTGCTCCGCCCCGAGCTCGGACTGCTCGGCGTCGACGACCTGCGCACGGTCGCGCTGCGGCAGCTGCACGAGCCGGGCACCGAACCGGAGCGGTGGGAGGTCACCCTCGCCGCCCCCGACCGGGAGCTGACCGTCACCGTGGAGGGGCGGCCCTCCGACGTGGCCGCGCACCTGACCTGCCGCGCCCGGCACCCCGCGCACATGCGGATCTGGTCGCTGGAGTCGCGAGCCTGATCAGCCGAGCGCGCGGCCGCGGGCGGCGAGCAGCGGGACGGCGAGCTCGGTGGCGGTGAGCGAGCCGTGGTAGGCGGCCAGCCGGCTCGGCCCCGGCTCGCGGGTCGAGGCGGTCATCGCCCAGCTGCCCCGGGCGAGCGCGACGACGTCGCCGATCCGGTCGACCACGGCGTCGTCGACCGGGCCGAAGACCCCGCTGGCGATCGCCTCGTCGCGGCCGACCACCCAGGCGCGGTCGCCGAGCACCGCCCGCCAGCGGGCCAGCAGGTCGGTCGCGGCGCCGGGCAGCGCGTGCACGTAGCGCGCCCGCGGCTCGCCGGCCAGCAGCCGGACGCCATCGGTGAGGTCGGGCTGCTCGTCGACGTCCAGCCGAGTCCCGGCCGGGACGTCGACCATCCCGTGGTCGGCGGTGACCAGCAGGACGGCGTCGTCGGGCAGACCGGCGACCATCTGCTCGACGACGCGGTCGACGATCGCCAGCTGCCCACGCCAGCTGGGCGAGTCGACCCCGCGGACGTGCCCGGTGAGGTCGAGCTCAGGGATGTAGGCGTAGACCAGCGCGCGCGGCATCGCGGCCAGCGCGCGGACGGTGACCGCCGCCAGGTCGCCGGGGCTGACCGACGGCGCGTAGTCGGCCCCGCGGTAGGCCGCGCGGGTCAGCCCGGAGGCGGCGAAGGCGTACGGGCCGACCGAGGTGACCGCCACCCCGGCGGCGTCGGCCTGCTCGAAGACCGTGGACCGCGCCTGCCAGGCGTCGGGGTCGGGGTCGTCCTTCCACTGGGTGTGGTTGAGCAGCCGGTCCTCCCCCGGCACGGCGGTGACGAAGCCGAGGACGCCGTGGCTGCCCGGCGGCAGGCCGGTGCCGAACGAGGTGAGGCTGACCGGGGTGGTGCTCGGGCAGGGCGCCTCGAGGTCGCCGACCGGGCTGCGGAGCGCCGCCAGGGTCGGGGCGAGATCGGCGTGCGCGCGGATCAGGTCGGCGCCGAGGCCGTCGACGAGCAGGACGGCGACCCGGCGGGCACCGGCGAGGGCGGACGTGAGGTCCAGCGGATCGGCCGGCAGCCCGTCGCGCTCGACGGCGACGCCGAGCGCGGTGGCGACGCCGGGCAGCACGTCGGCGAGGGTGGCCGCGCCGTAGCGCGGCCGGACCAGGTCCGGCGGCAGGGCGTCACTCACGGACGGCGAGGACGTGCAGGCCGGTGGCGACGTCGCGGTAGGGCGACCGCTCGGCCAGTGCCAGCTCCAGCGCGCGGACGGCGGCCGGGTCGGCGCCCGCGTCGGCGTCGAGCAGGTCGGCGACGACGGCGACGCCGCGCCAGCTGCCCGGGCGCAGGCCGGCGTCCGCGACGAGCGCGAGCAGCTCGTCCGGCCCGAACCTCCTGCGGGCCGGACGGGAGCGGCCGGGCGAGGGATCGCGGTCCTCGAGCAGGGCGAGCGCCTCGACCGGGTGCCCGGACAGGGCCCGGGCCAGGACGGCGCCGGCCCGGTTCGCCGTCGCCACGCTCACCTGGCCGCCGGGCCGCAGCGCCCCGGCGATCTCCCGGAGGGTGACCGCCGGGTCGTCGACGACCTCGAGCACGGAGTGGCACAGCGCCAGGTCGTAGCCGCCGTCGCCGAGGGCGGGCAGCACCTCGTGCAGGAGGTCGCCGTCCCCCTGGACGCCGCGGACGTCGCCGGCGACGCCGGCGTTGCCGGCCCGCCGGGCCAGGGTGGCGAGGGCATCGGCGCTGGGGTCGACGACGGTCACCTCGTGCCCGAGCGCGGCCAGCGGGACGGCGAAGATGCCGCTGCCGCCGCCGACGTCGAGCACCCGCAGCCGGCCGCCGGCGCCGACGACCGGGTCGAGCGCGGCCCACACCGCCGCGGCGCGCGGGGACAGTTGCTCGGCAGCGGTCGGGGCGGGCGGCACCCGGCGAGCCTAGCGGCGGGGCTACGCGGGGACCGCGTCCGCGGCCCGCTCCAGGTCGGCGATGACGATCTTCTGCATCTGGAACATGGCCTGGACCGCGCGCTGCCGGCGGGCCGGGTCGGCGTCGTTCTGCAGCTCGATCAGGCGGGTGGGCACGACCTGCCAGGAGACGCCGAACTTGTCCTTGAGCCAGCCGCACTGGCTCTCCTCGCCGCCAGCGGTGAGCTCGTCCCAGTAGTGGTCGACCTCGTCCTGGTCGGCGCAGAGGATCTGGAAGGAGATGGCCTCGCTGAAGCCCCAGTTCTGCGGGCCGCCGTTCAGGCCGACGTACTCGGTGTCACCGAGCCGCCAGCTCGCGGTCAGCACCGTGCCCGCGCGCTGCGGGTCCTCCTCGCCGTACCGGAGGACGCCGAGGATCTCGGAGTCCGGCCAGATCGAGGTGTAGTACTCGGCGGCCTGCTCGGCCTCGGTGTCGAACCACAGGCAGATCACGGTCTTCGGCATCGTCGTCGTCCTCTCGGTGTGGTGTCCCTTCTGCACTAGGAACGCGCCGGGCGCCCGGAACTCATCGGTGGCCCCCTGCAGGGTCCCGCCGCGAGCTTGCGAGCGGTGGGGGGCAGGGGGTCCTTTCTCAGTGGCCGGAGCTGCCCGGGCTGGAGTGCCAGAGCTTGCGCGGTGCGGCGGCGCGGCGGGCGGCGATCTTGGTGTCCTCCCCCGCGGGCTTGATGTCGGCGTAGGGCGACATGCGGAAGCCGGTCGGGTGCACGAGCACCGGCCGGACCATCACCGGTCGGGAGTTGCGCGACGCCGCCGCGCCGGCGATCGCCTGCTCGGTGAACTCCCCCGGCGCGGCCATGTGCTCGGCGACCGCGGCCAGCCCGCCTGCCTCCCAGGCCTCGTGCAGCGCGGGCAGCTCCCACGCGCCGGTGGCCCGCAGCGAGATCCCGCGCGGCCCGGTGCGGCGCACCACCCCGCGGATGACCAGCAGCCACGAGTGGAAGACGGTCGCGGCGTAGGGGCCCTGCACGTCCTCGAAGAAGGTCGAGTCGGTGCAGCCGGTGCCGTCGTCGAGGGTCACGAAGATGACCCGGCGCCCGGAGCGGATCGGCGGGGTCTGCGTGGCCACCTTCACCCCGGCGACCAGCACCTCGGCCTCGCTGCGGCAGCCGAGCATCTCCCCCGCCGGGACGGCGCCGAGCTCGCCGAGGAACCGCCGGTAGAAGTCGATCACGTGCCGGCTGGCGTCCAGACCCAGCACCTCCAGCTCCGCGCGCACCAGCTCGGCGTCGGTGAACTCGGGCAGCCCGCTGCTGTCGGCCCAGTCCGGCGCGGTCTCCTCCTCGGCCAGCTCCAGCCCCATGAAGTCGAGGCTGAGCTGGCCGCGGGAGCCCGCCCGGGCGCCGCTGCGGGTCCACCGGTCCAGCTCGCCGATCTGCAGCAGCAGGTCGCGGCGGTTGACCTGGTGGCGCCGCCGGGACGGCCGGCCGGCCTCCCGGTCGCGCAGCCCGAAGCCGTAGAGGGAGTCGAAGCCGCCGGCGAGCACCAGCCGCTCCACCACCGGGCGGGACACCGAGGCCCGCTGCCAGAAGTCGGCCAGCGACCGGTAGGGCTGCCCGTCGACGATCCGGCCCACCTCGTCGTCCGAGATGCCCTTGACGTCGGCCAGCGCCAGCCGGATGCCGTAGCGCGACGGCTCGGGCATCGACGCCGGCATCCACTCCGGGCGCGGCCGGACGATCCCGTCGTCGTCCTCGACCCCCTCCACCCGGTAGGTGTCGGACGAGGCGTTGACGTCGAGGCCGAGCACGCGGATGCCGAAGTTGCGGGCGTCGTCGAGGATCAGCCGCTTCGGGTACATGCCGGGGTCGTGGGTGAGCACCCCGGCGAGGAAGGCCGCCGGGTGGTGCGCCTTGAGCCACGCCGACTGGTAGGTGGGCAGCGCGAACGCCGCGGCGTGGGCCTTGCAGAAGCCGAACGAGCCGAAGGCGGCCAGCACCTGCCACACCCGCTCGGCGACCTCGACCGGGTAGCCGGCCTCGAGCACCTGCGGCACGAACCAGGCCCGCACCTCCGCATGGGCGTCCTTCTCTCCCAGCGCCCGGCGCACCTCGTCGGCCTCGGCCAGGCTCACCCCGGTCATCCGCGCGACGATCTGCAGCACCTGCTCGTGGAAGACGACGACGCCGGCGGTCTGCTCCAGGGCGAACTCGAGGTCGGGGTGCGGGTACTCCGGCTCGCGCCAGCCGTTCCGGGCCATGAGGAACGGGGTGACCATGTCGCTCTTCACCGGTCCGGGCCGGAACAGCGAGATGTCGATGACGATGTCTTCGAACGTCTCCGGGCCGAACTTGCCGACCAGCTCCCGCTGCCCCGGCGACTCGATCTGGAACATGCCCAGCGTGCGGGTGCTGCGGATCAGCTCGAACGTGGTCGGGTCGTCGCGCGGGATCGCGTCGATGTCCACCGTCTCGCCGTCGACCCGCTCGATCTCGCCGAGGGCGTGCGCGATCGCCGACTGCATCCGGATGCCGAGCAGGTCGAGCTTGAGCAGCCCGAGCTCCTCGACGTCGTCCTTGTCGAACTGGCTCATCGGGTAGCCCAGGAAGCTGCTCTCCACCGGGGTGCGGTCGAGCAGCGTGGCGTCGGAGAGCAGCACCCCGCACGGGTGCAGCGCGATGTGCCGGGGCAGCCCGTCGAGCCGGGCGACCAGGTCGAACATGAGGTCGAGGTCGCCGTTGCCGCCGGCCCGCTTGGACCCGTACCGGCTGGCCTGCAGCTCCGGCAGGTCGCGCAGCGCCTCGTGCACCTGGTTGGCCCGGATGTGCGGGAACGCCTTGGCGATGGCGTCGACCTCGGCGATCGGCATGCCCAGCGCGGCGCCGACGTCGCGGATCGCGTGCCGCACCCGGTAGGTGTCCATCATCGAGATGCAGCTGACCCGGTGGGCGCCGAAGCGCTCGAGGACGGCGTCGTAGACCTCCATCCGCCGGGCGGACTCCACGTCGATGTCGATGTCGGGCAGCTGGTGGCGCAGCGGCGAGAGGAACCGCTCCATCAGCAGCCCGTATCGGATCGGGTCGACGTCGGAGATGCCGAGCAGGTAGGTGACCAGGCTGCCGGCGCCGGAGCCGCGGGCCGCCGCCCGCACCCGCAGCCCCTTGATGAGCTCGACCACGTCGGCGACGGTGAGGAAGTACGACGGGTAGCCGAGGGAGTCGATGACCGTCAGCTCCTCGTCCAGGCGCACTCGGACCCGCTCGGTGAGCGCCATGCCGCGCCGGCCGAGCCCGGCCTCGCACCGGGCGCGCAGCACCTGCGAGGGGCTCAGCTCCCGCTCGGCCGGGGTGGTCACCACCTCCAGCTCGGGATAGCGGACGGTGCCGATGCCGAGGTCGGCGGTGACGTCGACGACGCACTGCTCGGCCAGCCGGGCGGTGCCCTCCAGCAGCCGCAGCGCCGCGTCGCGGTCGGGGCCGACGAGGTCCTCGGCGACCTGGGCCATCTCCTTGCCCGACTTCAGGTAGCCCTCGGCGGTGCGCCGGTCGACGTGCCGCAGGTCGAGCGCGACCAGCCGGCGGGACGCGTCGAGCACGTCGGCGGTGGGCGCGTCGAGGGCGTCGACGTAGCGGACGGCGTTGCTGAGCACCACGGGCACCTGCTGCTCGGTGGCGAAGCGCAGCAGGGCCGCCGCCCGGGCCCGGTCGCCCCGGCCGCGGTGGTGCACCAGCTCGACCGCCAGCCGGCCGGGGCCGAAGACCGCCCGCCAGGCGTCCAGCGCCGCAGCGGCCGCGTCGGCCCGGCCCTCGGCGAGCGCCCGCCCGACCGGGGAGTCGGGGCCGAGCAGCGCGACCAGCCCGGGGGCGTGCTCGGCGGCCAGCGCCAGCGAGCTGACCGGCTCACCGCGGGTGCCGCGCAGGTGGGTCGCGCTGGTCAGCCGGCACAGCGAACGCCAGCCCTCGCCATCGCGGGCGAGGAAGGTGACCCGCGGCAGCCGCGGGTCGACGCTGGCGCCGCCCCGCGCGGGCACCCGGCGGACCGGCCGCTCTCCCAGTGCCCGGCCCAGCGGGCGCGGCAGCGCGGAGTCGACGGCCGGCGCCATCGCGAGGTCCACCCCGAAGATCGGTCGCACCCCCGCCGCACGGCAGGCGAGCGCGAACTTGACCGCGCCGTAGAGGCCGTCGCGGTCGGTCAGCGCGAGCGCCGGCATGCCGTGCTCGGCAGCCCGGGCCACGAGATCGGCGGGATGGTTCGCGCCGTACTGCATGGAGTAGCCCGAGGCGACGTGGAGGTGGACGAAGGGGTCGCCGCTCACTTTCGGTGGTCGGTGCCGCCGACCACCCGTGGACGGGGGGCGGCCGGCCGGACCGGCTCGGGAACGGAGAGGCCGAGGCTGTGCTCGACCACGGTGAGGAACGCGCCGACGTCGCGGACCAGGTCGTCGGCCTCCCGCTCGGTGACCGCGCGGGAGAGCCCGGCCTCGGCCGCGGCCCGCTTGGCGGCGCCGGCCGCGAAGAAGGTGGCCCACTCCCCCAGCTCGGGCGCGACCGAGCCGAGCAGCACCCAGGCGCTGCGCGGCCGGCGCCGGCCGGTCTCCGGACGGGTGCGCGCGGCCAGCACCGCGGCCGCCCCGCGCAGCGCGCCGAGGTGGGCGGTGGCGTACCGACGCCGGGGGTCGTCGGTGCAGGCCGCGGCCTCCGCCAGCGCCCGGTGGGCCTGGTCGAGCAGCTGGGCCGCCGCCGGGGGCAAGGGCGGCGGGAGGGGCAGCTGGTCGGCAGGCATGGCTCGTGCGGCGCCCATCAGTCGTGCACCCGCACGAGCCACCAGCGGTTGCCGGCGGCGTCCCAGGACAGGTCGTAGACGCCGGCGAAGCTCATCCGCGACCGGCCGGCCCGCACCGCCTCCACCCGCCACACCTCGCGGGTGGCGACCAGCTCGGCCGAGGCGCCGCCCCCGGAGGCGGCCGACGCGGCGTGCTGCTGCCACCACGGCGCGGTCTCCACCCAGGAGTCGAGCAGCTCGCCCACGACGTAGCGCGACGATCCGCGCCAGAACTGTGCCGGGCCGAGCGGGCCGCGCTCGACCTGCACCTCCTCGCCGGGCCGGGTCCGCTCACCGATCCCAGCCGCACCGAGCACCCGGCTCATGGCACACTCCCCTGTCCTGGCCCCGCCGCCGGCCCACCGCCCCGGGCGGGGAAGGGACCCGAGAACGGCGGGGGTCGGCTGCGCTGACGCTCCGCCTGTGTCGAACGAGCTCGGTTCGAACGCGTGTTCGAACACGGAGAAGTAGACCCGACCCGGGGCGGCCCGTCAAGTGCTGCGCCGTGCCGCGGCGTGCCGAGCGAACCGGGCCGGTGGCAGGATTCCCGGCATGACCCGTCCCGCGCACCCACGGGTCGCCGAAGTGGCCGACCTGCTGGCCGCCTCGGGCGCGTCCGGGCAGGTGCGCGAGCTGACCGGCAGCGCCCGCACCGCTGCCGAGGCCGCCGCCCAGCTCGGCGTCCCCGTCGGCGCGATCGCCAACAGCCTGGTCTTCGACGTCGACGGCGAGCCGCTGCTGGTGCTCACCAGCGGCGGGCACCGAGTCGACGAGGTCCAGGTGGCCGGCCTGCTCGGCGTCCAGCGGGTGCGGCGGGCCGCTGCCGACTTCGTCCGCGAGCACACCGGCCAGCCGATCGGCGGCGTGGCCCCGATCGGCCACCCGGAGCCGATCGGCACCCTGGTCGACGTGGAACTGGCCCGGTACGAGCGCGTCTGGGCCTCCGCCGGCCACCCCTCGGCGGTCTTCCCCACCAGCTACGAGGAGCTGCTCCGGCTGACCGCCGGGACGGCGGCCGAGGTCGGCGGCAGCCCGATCCCCGACGGCTCCTCCCCCGACGTCGAGGAGGCGGTCGGCCCGTGACAGGAACCCGGCCCGCGGTGCGGGTCGTCGAACTGCCCGTGCCGTGGATCCGCGACCACATGCACGAGGCCCTCGCCATCTACGGCCTGGCGATGGGCTACGACTCCTCGGTCGTCGCCGGCCGCTACGGCTACGCGATGCAGCACACCGAGCGGCCCGGCTTCCGCGCCGTGGGTGCGTTCGCCGCGACGCCGGACGGCGAGGAGCTGGTCGGCTTCGGCTACGGCTACGTCGTCGCCCCGGGTCAGTGGTGGCACGACCAGGTGCGCGCCGCGCTGGACCGGCGGACGGCGAAGCGGTGGCTACCCGGCGCGTTCGAGGTCTGCGAGCTGCACGTGCACCCCGATCACCAGAGCCGTGGCCTCGGCCGCCAGCTGCTGCACGCGCTCGTGGCCGACGTGCCGCACCCGGCGGCGCTGCTGTCCACCCCGGACGCCGACACCAAGGCCTTCCGGCTGTACCACGCCGACGGGTTCGTCGACCTCGCGCGCGGGCACCACTTCCCCGGCGACTCGCGGCCCTTCGCCATCCTCGGCGCCCGCCTGCCGCTGCAGCCCGGCGCCTGAGCGCCGGAGTGACCGACGCCGTCGTCGTCGGCTCCGGCCACAACGGCCTGGTCGCCGCCTGCTACCTGGCCCGCGCCGGCCTGTCGGTGGAGGTGGTCGAGCGCGACGAGGTCCTCGGCGGCGCCGTCTCCACCGTCGAGCGCTGGCCCGGCGTGCGGGTCGACCGGGGCTCCAGCGCGCACGTGATCATCCGGCACAGCGGGATCGTCGAGGAGCTCGACCTGGCCGCGCACGGGCTGCGCTACGTCGACTGCGACCCGTGGGGCTTCGCGCCCGGCCCGCCCGGAGAACCGCCGCTGGTCTTCTCCAAGGACCTCGACGCCACCTGCGCCTCGATCGAGCAGGCCTGCGGCGCCGCCGACGCCGCGGCCTACCGCCGCTTCGTCGAGGTCTGGGCCCCGCGCGGCCGCGCCGTCGCCAGGTCGTTCGCCGCCCGGCCCACCGCCGGCCCGCTGCTGCGGGCGTTCTGGCCGCTCGGCGCCCCGCGCAACGGCCGCCCGCGCACCCCCGGTGGGGAGCTGGCCGTCGACTTCCTCGGCTCGGGCGACGCGCTGCTGGACCGCTGGTTCGAGAGCGAACGGCTCAAGGCGGCGCTGGCCTGGTTCGGCGCGCAGTCAGGCCCGGCGATGTCCGAGCCCGGGACGGCGGCGATGGTCGGCTGGGTGGCGCTGCTGCACGACGTCCCGCCCGGGCATCCGGTCGGCGGCTCGGGGGCGCTCACCGCCGCGCTGCGGCGACGGCTGGAGGCCGACGGCGGTCGGGTCACCCTGGGCGACCCCGCCGTCGCGCTGCTCACCGACGGCGGCCGGGTCACCGGGGTGCAGACGGCGTCCGGACGGCGGATCGCGGCCGGCACCGTCGTCGCCGCCTGCCACGTGCTGGCCACCCGCGAGCTGGCCGGCGACGCCGCTCCCCCGGCCCTGGCCGACGCCCGTCCGCCGCTGGGCAACGGCTTCGGCCTGGTCGTCCGCGCGCTCACCGACGCGCCGCCGTCCTACCCCGGCGCCGGACCCGAGGCGCTGGGCGGGCTGCAGCTGCTGTGCACCGACCGCGCCGAGCTGGCCGCCGCGCACGGCGACTGGCAGGCCGGCCGGCTGCCGCGCGTGCCGGTGCCGCTCGCGATGTGCTTCTCCGCATCCGACGACACCCTCGCGCCGGAAGGCCGGCACGTGGTCACCGTCTGGGGGCAGTGGTACCCGTACGAGACGAAGGACGGCGACTGGGACGCGCTGGCCGACGCCGAGGCCGACCGGCTGCTCGCCGCGGTCGACCGGTTCGCGCCCGGGTTCGCCGCCTCGGTCGTCGACAGGTACGTGCAGACGCCGCTCGCGCTGGAGCGGGAGCTGGTGCTGCCCCGTGGCAACGTGATGCACGTGGAGATGGGGCTGGCCAGCATGTTCGCGTTCCGGCCGACGCCGGCGCTGGCCGGCCAGCGGGTCCCCGGCCTGCGCGGGCTGTACCTGGCCGGCGCCTCCACGCACCCCGGCGGCGGGGTGTCGGGCAACTCGGGGCGGACGGCGGCCCGGCTGGTGCTGGCCGACCGGCGACGGCGGTGGCGGCGGGCGTGAGGCGCGTCCCGCTCGCGCTGGCCGGGCTGCTCGTGCTCGCCGCGATCGCCTACCCGCTCACCGACGGCGGCGCCCGCGACGCGGTGACCTGGGCGATCGTGCTGCTCGGCGCCGCGGTCTCGGTCACCCACGCCGGCATCAGCCGCGGCCGGCGGACCGGCGTCGGGGTCCTGCTGCTGGTGGGCGGCACCGCCGTCGTCGTCGAGGCGATCGGGCTGGCCACCGGCTTCCCGTACGGCGAGTACCGCTACGGCGACGTGCTCGGCCCGCGGCTGCTCGGCGTGCCGTTCCTCGTGCCCCTGGCCTGGCTGATGATGGCCTGGCCCAGCTGGGTGCTGGCCGCACGCCTGGCCGGCCGTCCGGCCGCGCGGGTGGCCGTCGCGGCTGCCGTGTTCGCCGCGTGGGACGTCGTCCTCGACCCGCAGATGGTGCAGGCCGGCTACTGGACCTGGGCGCACCCCCGACCGGGACTGCCCGGCATCGGCACGGTCCCGCTGACCAACCTCGGCGGGTGGCTGCTCGCCGGCGCGCTGCTCATGACCCTGCTCGAGGTGCTGGTCGCCCGGACCGCGACCGCACCGCGCATCGGCGACGCCGCGCCGCTGCTGGTCCTCGGCTGGATGACCCTCGGTGGCGCGCTGGCCCACGCCGGCTGGCTCGGGCTGCCCGGCTCCGCCGCGTGGGGCGTGGCGCTCGCCGTGCCGGTGCTCGTCGCGCTCGCCGTCCGGCACCGGACGCGCGTGTGAGCGGCCGGATCGTGCGGCTGCTCGCGGCCGCCTCGGTGGCCGGCGCGGCCCACGCGGCGCTGAACACGGCCCTGCTCCGCCGGCCGCCCGCGGCGCCGCCACCGGTCGACCGGCCGGTGACCGTCGTCCTGCCGGTGCGCGACGAGGTCGGGCAGGTCGGTGCGTGCCTGGCCGCGGTCCTCGACCAGCGCGGCGTGCCCGGCCTGCGGGTGGTGGTCGTCGACGACGGCTCCACCGACGGCACGCGCGAGGCGGTGCTGGCCTTCGCCGACGACCGCGTCACGCTGGTCGAGGCCGGTGCCCCGCCGCCGGGGTGGCTGGGCAAGCCGCACGCCTGCGCGGTCGGCGCCGCCCGGGCGGACGACGGCGTCCTCGTCTTCGTCGACGCCGACGTGCGGCTGTGGCCGGACGCGGTCGCCGCCGCCGTGGCCGTGCTCGACGCGCACGACCTCGACCTGGTCTCCCCGTGGCCGCGGCCGCTGACCGGCAGCCTCGCCGAGCGGCTGGTGCAGCCGCTGTCGCCGTGGCTGTGGGCGACCACGCTGCCGGTGCGGCTGGCCGAGTGCTCGCCGCGGCCATCGCTCGCCGCCGCGAACGGGCAGTTCCTCGTCGTCCGCACCGCCGCCTACCGCAGGGCCGGCGGGCACGCGGCCGTCGCCGGCGAGGTGCTGGAGGACCTCGCGCTGCTGCGGGCGGTCAAGCGCGCCGGCGGCCGGGGCGGGCCGGTCGACGGGTCGCGGCTGGCGGCCTGCCGGATGTACGACGGCTGGCCCGCGCTGCGCGACGGCTACACGAAGTCGCTCTGGGCCACAGTCGGCTCGCCGGCGGGAACCCTCGCCGCGGCGGCCGCGCTGACCGCGGTCGGCGTCGTCCCGGCGCTCGCCGCGCTGCGGGGGTCGCGCGCGGGGCTGCTCGGCTACGCCGCCGGGGTGGCCGGGCGCGCCGTCGTCGCCGTCCGCACGGGGAGCCGGCCCTGGCCCGACGCGCTGGCGCACCCCGTCTCGCTGCTGGTGCTCGACGCGCTGGTGGTCCGCTCGGTCCGCGGCCACCGCCGCGGCACCCTCACCTGGCGTGGCCGGACCCTGCCCGCGCCGGGAACACCCGGGCCGACGACGATGGGCCGGTGACCTCGCCCGCGCGCGTGCGCTTCGATCCCGACGACATGAGGTCGCGGGACTTCTACCGGATCCTCAACTCGGTCGTGGTGCCCCGCCCGATCGCCTGGGTGTGCAGCCGCTCGGCCGACGGCGTGGACAACCTGGCGCCGCACTCCTTCTACACGGTGTCCTGCGTGAAGCCGCCGATCGTGCAGTTCACGTCGGTCGGCCGCAAGGACTCGCTGAACAACGCCGAGGCCACCGGCGAGTTCACGGTCAACCTCACCCCGCGGGCGCTGTTCGAGCAGATCAACGCCACGGCCACCGACTTCCCGCCCGACCAGAGCGAGGCCGAGCACACCGGCGTCGTGCTGGAGCCCAGCGACAAGGTGGCGGCCAAGCGGGTGGCGCAGTCGCCGGTCAGCATCGAGTGCACGCTGCACTCGACGATCAAGCTCGGCGACTGCTGGGTGGTGTTCGGCCGGGTGCTGGCGGTGACCGCCTGGGAGTCGGCGGTCCGCGACGGCCGGCCGCGCATCGAGCACCTCGACCCGGTCGCCCGGCTCGGCGGCAACGAGTGGACGACGCTCGGCGAGATCCTCGAGATCCCGCGGATCCCCTACGGCACGTGGAGCGAGGACCCGAGCATCGGCGAGCGCCTCCGCGGCGGGTAGGTGCGGAGTGCCACGGGCGCGGATTCCGCGCCCTGGCACTCCACCGCTACTTCGGGAGGTGCTCGGCGATCTCGGCGGCGGCGTCGGGGCCGAAGGCGTCGGCGAACCGGTGCAGGAACGGCTCGCGGAGGATGTCGTACTCCTGCGTGCCGATGACCTCGACCGCCTCGGTGGCGACCGCCGAGCCCAGCTGGGTGGCCCGCTCGATCGACAGCCCCCAGGTCAGCCCGGCGATCACGCCGGCCCGCAGCGCGTCGCCGCCGCCGGTGGGCTCGACCGGCTTGGTCTCCGGGACCGCGATCACGTGGATCGGGTCCCGGCCGGCGGCCTCCACGCGCACCCCGTCGGCCGCCCGGGTGGTCACCCAGGTGCCGACGCGGGCGAGCACCTCGGCGTCGGTCCAGCCGGTCTTCTGCAGCAGCAGCGCGTGCTCGTACTCGTTGGTGAACAGGACGTCGGCGCCCTCGACCAGGCCGCGGATCATCCCGCCGTCCGCCCAGGCCAGCTGCTGGCTCGGGTCAGCGACGAAGGGGAAGCCGCGCTGCCGGCACTCCTCGGTGTGCCTCACCATCGCCGTCGGGTCGTTCGGGCCGATGACGACGTACTCCGGCGCCCCGACCCGCTTGACCACGGGGGCCAGCTCGATGTCGCCGGCCTCGGACATCGCCCCCGAGTAGAAGGAGGCGATCTGGTTGTTCTTGGCGTCGGTGGTGCACACGAAGCGCGCGGTGTGCTTCAGCTCCGACCAACGGACGCTGCCGGTGTCGACGCCGTGCCGCGACAGCCAGGCCTCGTAGTCGGCGAAGTCGCTGCCGACCGAGCCGACGAGCACGGGCGCGAGCCCCAGCAGGCCCATCCCGTACGCCATGTTCGCGCCCGCCCCACCGCGGTGCTGCACCAGGTCGTCGACCAGGAACGACAGCGAGACGTTCTCCATCTGGCCCTCCACGAACTGCTCCGTGAAAGTGCCCGGGAAGGTCATGAGGTGGTCGGTGGCGATGGAACCGGTGACGACGACGGTCACGCGGACCCTCCCTGGGGTTGGTGGAACGAGCACCTCAGGGTAGGGGCCGCCCCGAGGGCCCGCCCGGCGGTGGTCGGGCTCAGCCGGAAAGTGAACGCCTCAGGGTGACACCGAGTTGCCCGACGGCGATCGCGCCCAGCAGCACCCCGGCCGCGGTCCCGGCGAGGACGACGACCGACCCGCGGCCGCCGAGCAGCGCGACGACGCCGGCGCCGCCGAGGGAGAAGCCGGTCATCGCCACCCGGGTCGGCCGCTCCCAGACCGAGAGCGCGCCGGTCTCGGCGACGCCGGCTTGCCCCGCGCGGGCGCGCAGGTAGTCCGGCAGCCAGCACAGCGCGCCGAACGCGGCGGCCAGCCAGCCCGGCGCCCCGGCCAGCCACAGCGCAGTTGCGTAGGCGGCCTCGGTGAGCCGGTCGACGGCGGAGTCCAGCACGAACCCGCGCCGCGAGGCCCGGCCGCCGGCGATCGCCAGGGCGCCGTCCAGGCTGTCGAGCAGTCCCGAGACGCCGACCAGCACGCCGGCGGCGACCAGCCAGCCGCCACCCGGCACCGCCAGCACCGCCGCGCCGGCCGCGACCAGCAGCCCCAGCGCCGTCGCCAGCAGCGGCGGCACCCCGGCCAGCGGGCGGGCCAGCGCGTAGGCGAGCGACAGCCAGCCGCGCACGAGCGGGCTGGCCGACGGGTCGGTGCCGCCGTGCCAGCGCGCCCACGCGGCCAGGTACTCCTCGCGGCTCAGCACCCCGGCAGTCCACCAGCCGGTGGCGCGCCGGGCGAGAGCGGGGACAGTGGAGAGGTGCTCGCCGGCTTCTCCCCTGCCCGACGGCGCGCCGTCCTCGTCCTGCTGACCGTGGTCACGGTCGCCGTGGTGGCGCTGGCCGTCGTGCTGCTGCTGCCCGCCGGCAACGGGCGCGGCGGGGCGGCCGTGTCGCAGGACCGGCCGGGGCCGGTGCTCCTCGTGCCCGGGTACGGCGGCTCGACCCAGTCCCTGCAGAGCCTCGCCGACCGGCTGACCGCGTCCGGCCGGGACGCCACCGTCGTCGCGCTGCCGGGCGACGGCACCGGCGACCTGCGCGCATCGGCCGAGGCCCTCGACGAGGCCGCGACCGCCGTGCTCGACCGGACCGGCGCGCGGAGCGTCGACGTCGTCGGCTACTCGGCCGGCGGGGTGATCGCCCGGCTCTGGGTCGCCGACGGGGGCGACGCCGTCGTCCGGCGAGTGGTCACCCTGGGCTCGCCGCAGCACGGCACGAGCCTGGCCGACCTGGCCGGCGATGTGGCGCCCGACCAGTGCCCGGAGGGCTGCCGGCAGCTGGCGAGCGACAGCGAGCTGCTCGCCTCGCTCAACGCGAAGGACGAGACGCCGGACGGGCCGACCTGGGTCTCGATCTGGACGACGCAGGACGAGACGGTCACCCCGCCGGACTCCGCCCGCCTGGACGGCGCGCTGAACATGACCGTGCAGTCGGTGTGCGCGGACGCGCGGGTCGGCCACGGCGGGCTGCCGCAGGACCCGCTCGTGCAGGCGATGGTCGTGACCGAGCTCGGCGCCGGCGACCCGGTGCAGCTGACCTCGGCCGACTGCGCCCGCCTCAGCGGCAGCTGATCCGTCGATGAGTTCCCCGGCGACGCGCCGTCGTCATGGGCATGGCGAAGCTGCGGGTGCACAACCTGGCGGTGTCCCTCGACGGGTACGCCGTCGGTCGCGCACGTCCGCCTCGTCCGCGCCTGAACTCCTGGTTGGCGCGGCCACGCCGACCTACGGTGAGGTGTGCTCCTCGAGCCGATGGCGTCGCTGACCGATCTGGCGCTGGGGCTGGTGAGCCTCTACCTCTGCGTGCGGCTGCCCGGAGGCACCCCGGCCTCGAAGTACTGGCGCCTGACCTTCTTGTGGGCGGCGGTGGCCGCGCTCGGCGGCGCGGTGCACCACGCCGTCCTGGTCGGCGACCCGCAGGTCGCCCGCGTGAGCTGGGCGATCGTCAGCAGCATGGTCGTGGTGGTGATGTCGTTCCTGCTGGCGGCCTCGGTGATCGAGGTGCTCGGCCGCAGCCGGGCGATCGTCTTCTGGCCGCTGCGCCTGGTCGGGCTGGTGGCCTACGCGATCTTCGCCGCCACCGGGCACGCCAGCATCGCGGCGATCATGTGGTGCGAGAGCATCACGGTGGCCTGCGTGCTCGGGCTGTGGGTCTGGGCCGCGGCGCACGGGCACCCGAAGGCCCGCCCGATGCTGGTCGCCATCGGCGCGAGCATCGCCGCTGCGATGTTCCGCCTGGTGCCGGGGCTGTCGGGGCTGGTCGGGCTCGAGCCGGACTCGGCCTACCACCTGGGTCAGATCGCCGGGATGGTGCTGCTGTTCACCGCGGCCGCCGGCAGCAGCGCCGCGCTGCTCCCCCGCGCCGCCCGCGTCAGCTCGTGACGTCCTTGGTCGTGAAGTTGGCCCAGGACACGGCGAGCAGCACGCCGACGTAGACGCCCTGCAGCGCCAGCCCCCGCAGGATGTCGCGCCACAGGATCGGATCGCGGAAGAAGTCGACGAACGCCAGCCAGTAGCGGGTCGGCAGGTAGGGCGCGATCGGCGAGGCCGCGTCGAGGGTGAACAGCAGGGACGACGCCACGAGCACCGCCAGCGCGCCGAGCGTGGCGCCCAGCGGCGACTCGGTGAACGTGGAGAAGCACAGCGCGAACGCGGCCACGCCGAACATCGACACGACGATGTAGCCGACCGCCAGCAGCGTGCGCTCGACCAGGTCCTGCGGGGTCAGCGACGTCCCCGACACCGACGTCCCGCCGATCGAGCCGGGCCCGGTCAGCGGCTGGGTGTCGAACATCGTCGTCCCGATGACGTACCCGACCAGCGCCACGATCACGACCGTGACCAGCACGAACACCAGGACGGCGACCAGCTTGGCCACGAGCAGCCGGGTCCGCCCGGCCGGGCGGGCGAGCAGGTAGCGCAGCGTCCCGGTCTGCGCCTCGCCGGCGACGGAGTCGGCGGCCACCACGGCGACGGCGATCGGCAGGAACAGCGGCAGCACGATCGCCAGCGCGGCCAGCGGGAACAGCGTGCCGTTGGTCAGCACGGTGGAGAGGAACAGCGGCCCCTGCCCCGGCCGCGGCGCCAGGTGGGTGACCACCAGCAGGATCGCCACGATCAGCGGCAGCAGGTTGAGCATGCCGATCGTCACCCAGGTCCGCGGACGGCGGAACAGCTTGCGCAGCTCGACGAGGATCACCGCACCGCCTCCACCCGGTCCGGGCTCGTCCCGGCGGCGGCGAGCACGACCTCCTCCAGCGACGGCCGCTCCAGCGCCAGCCCGCGGACCGGCACACCGGCCTGCACCAGCAGCGCGTTGACCTCCGCCGGGTCGGCGCCGCGCACCAGCACCCGCTCGCCGTCGACCGCGCTCACCCGCCCGTCGAGCGTCGCCCGCACCAGCTCCGGCGCCGGGCTGTGCACGACGGTGCGCCCGGTCGGCGCGGTCAGCACGGCCAGCTCGTCCTGCAGCACCAGCCGGCCGCGGTCGAGCACGCCGACCCGGGTCGCCATCTGCTCGACCTCGGCCAGCAGGTGGCTGGACAGGAAGATCGTGGTGCCCCCGCGGTGCAGCTCGAGCAGCAGCGTGCGGATCTCGTGGATGCCCTGCGGGTCCAGCCCGTTGGTCGGCTCGTCGAGCACCAGCAGCTCGGGACGGCGCAGCAGCGCGCCGGCCAGGCCCAGCCGCTGACGCATGCCCAGCGAGTACGCCTTGACCGGACGGCGGCCCACCCCGGCCAGGCCGACCTGCTCGAGCACCTCGTCGATCCGCGTGCGCCGGGTCCGCCGGCCTCCGCCCGGACCGGCGGCGTCGAGCAGCGACAGGTTCTCCCGGCCCGAGAGGTGGCCGTAGTGCGCCGGGCCCTCGATCAGCGCGCCGACCCGCGGCAGCACCCGCCGGCCGGCTCGCGGCATCCGCCCGCCGAGCAGCTCCACCTCCCCGCTGGTGGGCAGCACCAGGCCGAGCAGCATGCGCACCGTCGTCGTCTTGCCCGAGCCGTTGGCGCCGAGGAAGCCGTAGACGTCGCCCTCGCGGACGTCGAGGTCGATGCCGTCGACCGCGCGCAGCCGGCCGAACCGCTTGACCAGCCCCCGGGTGGCGATGACCGCGCTCATCCGCCCCTCCGCAGCTCGGGCAGTGCGCGCGCCGCGGTCTCCAGCGCGTCCAGGGTCACCGTGCCGGTGAGCACGTAGGCCTGCTCGCCGGGTGCCCCGACCACCATGATCCCGACCGGGCCGGCAGCCAGCCGGATGCCGAGTGCGTCGGCCACCGCCGAGGGCGAGGACTGCGCCGCCTGCCGCAACGACCCGGCCAGCCGCGGCGGCACCGGGACGACGGCGAGCAGCGTGACCCCGCGGCCGTACAGGATGATCGCCCCGGGCGCGCCCTCGATCGAGCGGCGGTCCAGCCCGACGAGGGTGTGCGGCAGCGAGACCGGTCGCAGCCGCCGGTTGGCCTCGTCGATCACCTCGTTCTGCGGGTCCCGGATGAACGTCGCGCCGGGCGGCGGGGTGAACGCGGTGACCTCGCGCGACGGCGCGGACAGGTCGAGGTCGAGGAACCGGGTGTCCAGCGCCGGCGCGCCCGCCCCCTTGGCGAACACCCGGATCTTCAGCGGCAGGCCTGTAGCGGCGTCGGCCCAGAGGTCGACCCGGGACACGGACGACGCGGATGCGGACGGGACGAGCCGCAGCCCGAGGGCGTCGCGGCCGGCGATCCGGATCGGGTCGATGCGGGAGAGCTCGTCGTCCGCCGCCTCCGACAGCAGCCGGCGGCCGAGCGTCGGCGGCAGGAGATCGGGCGGCGCGGGCAGCGCGAGCGGGGCGGCCTCCGTGCGGGTCACCCGGTTGCTCTCGTACTCCCAGGTCCAGCTGCCCTCGCTGTCGCGGTGCACGTCGGTCTCGCCCGTGGCGGTGACGACGTCGACCCGGTTGCTGATCGCGCTGCGCCACCAGACCCGCATCGTCGTCCGGTCGCTGAACAGGTCGGCCAGGCTGGTCAGCTGGTCGCTCACCGGGAGGGCCAGCCCGCCGGCCGACTCGGCGTAGCCGGAGAAGGGCACGTCGGCGCTGGCGAGGACGGCGGCGCGCAGGTCGGCGGCGGAGACGCGGGAGTCCGACGCCGGCAGGGCGCCGATCAGCGCCGGCAGCGCGGCGAGGACGGCGACCAGGGCGACCACCAGCGACCAGCGCCGCCCGGCGCCGTACCGCTCCCGAGCCACGCTCCGACGGTACGACGTGCGGCCGTGCGCGAGCCTTCCCGCGAGCGCACCCGCCCGGGAGACTCCCCGCATGCCCCGGGCCGGCCGGACGTCCCTCGTCGGGCGGTCCGCCGTGCTCGGCACCCTCGACGACCTGCTCGACGCCACCGCGGCCGGGGCGGGCGGCGCCGCGCTGCTCTCCGGCGAGGCGGGCATCGGCAAGACCCGGGTGCTGGAGGAGTGCGCCGGCCGCGCCGCCGCGCGGGGAGCGCTGGTGGCGTGGGGCCACTGCACCGAGCTCGACGGGGTGCCGCCGTTCTGGGCCTGGCGCGACGTCCTCGCGGCGCTCGGCGTGCCCGGGGCCCAGGAGGGGCGCAGCGGGGTGCTCGCCGCGCTCGTCGACCGGCTGGACGTCGCGGCCGCCGAGCGCCCCGTGCTGCTCCTGCTCGAGGACCTCCACTGGGCCGACGCCGACACGCGGTGGCTGCTGCGCGGGGTGGTCGACGCGACCGCCGGCCGGTCGGTCGCCGTCCTCGCCAGCTGGCGGACCGCCGAGGGCGGCGACCTGCTCGCCGATCTGCCGCCGCGGGTGCTGCGGATCCCGCTCGCGCCGCTGCCGCCGACCGAGGCCCTGGAGCTGGCGGAGGCGACCGCGGACGGCGCGCTCCCGGAGGACGCGCTCGCCCGCGCCGCGCACCAGTCCGGCGGCAACCCGTTCTTCGTCCGCGAGCTGGTGCGCATGCAGACTGGTGGCGCGGCCGGGGCCGAGCGGGTCCCCCACGGCGTCCGCGACGTGCTCACCCGCCGGCTGGCCCGCCTGGACTCCGCGACGGTGGAGGTGCTCACCGCGGCCGCCGTGCTGGGCGCCGACGCGGACCTCCCCGTGCTGGCGGCCACCGCGAGGCGCCCCCTCGAGGAGACCGGCGAGCTGCTGGAGCACGCGGAACGGGCCGGGCTGGTCGAGCCCTCTGATCCCACGACGCCGGTGCGGTTCGTGCACGCCGTCGTCCGCGAGGTCCTGCTCGACGAGGCCGGCACCCGTCCCCGGGCCGCCCTGCACGAACGGGCCGCGCTGGCGCTCGAGGCCCGCCGGCCCGGAGCGGACGAGGCGCTGGCCGTGCACTGGTCGCACGTGGCCGGCCCCGAGGCCGACGCGCGCACGCTGCGCTCCGCCCGGCGCGCCCGCGACGCGGCGCGGGCCGCCGCGGCGCTGGACCAGGCGCTCGCCTTCGCCGAACTGGCCCACCGGCGCAGCGACGACCCGGAGGACCTGCTGGTGCTGGGCGACGTCCGGGCCCGCCGCGGGGACACCGGACCGGCCCGGACCGAACTGCTGCGGGCGGCCGCCGCCGCGCGCGCCTCGGGGCGGGTGGACGTGCTGGCCCGGGCCGCGCTGGCCCTCGCCGGCGGGGAGGGCGGCTTCGAGGTCGCGCTGCACGACCAGGAGCAGGTCGCGCTGCTCGAGGAGGCCGACCGGGACCTCCCGCCCGGTGGGCTGCGCGCCCGCGTGCGGGCCCGGCTCGCCGTCGCGACCTACCTGTCGGCTGACCCCGGCACCCGGCTGCGGTACGCCCGGTCGGCCGTCCGCGAGGCCGAGTCCGTGCGCGACGAGCGCGCGATCCTGCACGCCCTCGCCGGCTACGCCGACATGATCGGCGGTCCCCGGCACCTCGCCGAGCGGCGCGCGGTGGCCGAGAACATGCTGGCCGTGGCCCAGCGGCTGGCCGACGTCGACGGGGAGCTGCTCGCCCGGCGGTTCCTGCTCGTGGCGCAGCTGGAGAGCGGCGAGTTCGCCGCCGCCGACGCCCAGATCGAGGCCTTCGACGTCCTCGCCCGGCGCACCCACGAGCCGGCCCACCTCTGGTACCCGCCGCTGTGGCGCGGGATGCGGGCCCAGCTGGCCGGGCGGGACGCCGACGCCGAGGCCGGCGCGGACGAGGCCGCCGCGATCGGCCGCCGCGCGCAGAGCCGCAACGCGGTGATCCTGGCCATGACGCTGCGCATGGCCACCCGCTGGGGCCGGCCGGACGAGCTGGCCGAGCTCGAACCGCCCCTCACCGAGTACGCCGCGGACTTCCCGCCGCGGATGCCGCAGCTGCTCGTGGCGCGGGCCTCCCTCGCGGCCGGGCTGCGCGACCGGGCAGCCACCGCGCGCTTCCTGCGGCCGCTGGCCGACGCCCGCTTCCGGTCGATCCCCGAGGACGCGGAGTTCCTCAGCGGCCTGATTGCCTGCGTCGAGGCCGTGGCCTTCCTCGAGGAGCGCGACGCCGCCGCGGACCTGCTCGAGCTGCTCGCACCGCACGCCGGGCTGTGGGTGGTGGACGGGATCGGCGCGGCCTGCTGGGGCGTGGTCGAGGAGTGGCTGGCCCTGCTGGCCGGCTTGCTCGGCCGGCGGGACGACGCCGCGCGGTGGCACGACACCGCCGAGCGGGCCTACCGGCAGGCGGGCGCCGAGGGACCGCTGCGGCGGCTGACGGGCAAGGCGGACGGCGCCCGGGACGGCGAGGCGCTGCTGCGCCGCGAGGCCGGCGGCTGGGTCGTCGGCTGGGCCGGGGCGTCCGCCGTCCTGCCGGACCTCAAGGGGCTGCGCGACCTCGCGACCCTGGTGTCCCGGCCGGGCGTGCCGGTGCCCGCTGTGCGGCTGCTCGCCGCCGGCACCGGTGTGGAGATCGCCGCGGCCGGAGGGGACGAGGTGCTCGACGAGCGCGCCCGGTCGGCCTACCGCGACCGGCTGCGGACGCTGGAGGACGAGATCGCCGATGCCGAGGCCGACGCCGACCTGGGCCGGGCCGGGCGGCTGCGGGACGAGCGGGAGTTCCTGCTCCGCGAGCTGGCGGCGGCGGTCGGGCTGGGCGGCCGGGCGCGCCGGCTCGGGGACGACGCCGACCGCGCCCGCAAGGCGGTGACCATGCGCCTCCGCGATGTCGTGACCCGGTTGGAGACCCCGATGCCCGCGCTGGCCCGGCACCTGCGCGCGGCCCTGCGCACCGGCCGCGAGTGCTGCTACGACCCGGAGCAGCCGGTGCGCTGGCGGGTCAGGACCGGGCCGCCGCCCACCTGACGACGTCAGCCGGCGACTGACGCCGAGCGGGTGTCCGCACCACCCGCGAGGAGGAAGCCATGAGCATCGACACCACCGAGCCCGCCGTCGAGGAGATCAGCGACGAGGCGACCGAGGCCTTCGTCGGCCGGATCTTCGAGGCCGCCCTCGGCAGCATGGACCTGCTGGCCATCGGGATCGGCGACCGGCTGGGCCTGTACGCCGCGCTCGCCCACGACGGCCCGCTGACCAGCACGGAGCTGGCCGGGCGCACCGGCGTCGCCGAGCGCTACGCCCGCGAGTGGCTCGAGCAGCAGGCGGTCACCGGCATCGTGACCGTCGACTCCGGCGACCCGGCCGACGAGCGCCGGTACCGCCTGCCGGCGCACGTCGTCCCGGCTCTGCTGGACCCGACCTCACCCGCCTACGTCGCCCCCATCGCCGGCTTCATCCCACCCCTGGCGCAGGTCTTCGACCGGCTGCTCGAGGTGTACCGCACCGGTGAGGGGATCTCCTGGTCGGACTACCCGACCGGGATCGTCGAGGCGCAGGCGGCGTTCAACCGGCCGGCGTTCACCCACGAGCTCGACGGGTGGCTGGCCGCCGTCCCCGGCTTCGACCAGCAGGCCCGCCGCCCCGGGGCCCGCATCGTCGACGCCGCGTGCGGCGCCGGCTGGTCGACGCAGGCGCTCGGCCGCCGCTACCCGGAGGCGGTCGTGCACGGGTTCGATATCGACGACACGTCCATCGCGCTGGCCCGCCGCAACCTCGCCGGGACCGAGGTGGCGGCGCGGGTGTCCTTCGAGGTCTGCGACCTGACCGAGCCCGCCGACGAGCCCTACGACGCGGCCCTCATGGTCGAGGCGCTGCACGACCTGAGCCACCCGGTGCAGGTGCTCGACGCCTGCCGCCGGTCGCTGGTGCCCGGCGGGGTGCTGCTCGTCGTCGACGAGCGTGCCGCCGAGGAGTTCACGGCTCCCGGGGACATGGTCGAGCGGCTGTTCTACGGCTCGTCCGTGCTGGTCTGCCTGCCCGGCTCGCTGGCCGACGGCGGAGTGGGCACCGGGGCGGCGATCCGCCCGGCGACCGTGCGCCGCTACGCCGAGGAGGCCGGGTTCGCCTCGTGCGAGATCGCCGACATCGAGCACCCGCTGTTCCGCTTCTACGTCCTGACGACGGCGGGCTGACCGCGCAGGTCAGTGGTGGGGCCCGCGCCGGCCGAGCGTCTCCTCCGGGGTCGCGCCGGGGCGGGTCCACTGCGGCACGGGGCGACCTGTCCCGCCCCAGGTGGGGTTGCCCTCGACGTCCACCCGCCAGTACCAGCACGCGTGCTGCCCCTCGGGCCAGCCCTCGGGGTTGTCCTGCCACGCCTCGCCACGGCCGTAGGGGGTCAGGTCGAGCAGGGCGAAGGAGGGGGCGCTCGGCTCGTTGCCGCGGCCAGTCGTGGAGTAGGTGAGGAACACCCGGTCGCCGTCGCGCAGGAAGACGGTCAGGTAGCCCATGTCGCCGCCGATCGGCTCGGGCACGTCGCGCACCGAGTACCAGGGCTGCGTGTAGCCCATGAACTCGACGTAGGCGGCCACCTCATCCCACGCGCCCGTGGTCAGGACGGCGAAGGAGACGCCCCGGGCGTTGAGGTACACGGCGTCCCGGAGCTGCCAGGCGGTGAGCGTGCAGCCCTCGCACTGGCCCTGGTGCGGGGCGCCGTCGTACCACATGTGCTTGTAGACGAGCAGCTCGTCGCGGCCCTGGAACAGGTCCAGGAACGGGACCGCGCCGTCGGGTCCGACGACCTCGGCCGTCCCGTCGATCTCGACCATGGGCAGCCGCCGGCGAGCGGCGGCGAGGGCGTCGCCCTCGCGGGTGTGGGCCTTCTCGCGGACCAGCAGCTCGTCGCGCGCGGCCTGCCAGGTGGCCAGGTCGACGACCGGCGGACGGCCGGGCCTCGCGGTGGTGGGGGTGGTCGTCATGGCGTCCTCCAGGGGATGTCGTGCTCGTTGGAGAGACGTCCGGCGCGGCCGGAACTCATCGACGCGTGCGAACGGCGCGAGCGGGGAACCGGGAGGGGCATGGTTCCCATCAGCGACGCGGTCGTCGTCGACGTGCTGCGCCGGGTCGACCGGCTGGCCACCCCGGGCGTCCGGCGGCTGGGCCGGCCGGCGTCGCGCTCCCCCTCGGAGCGGGACGCCTGGTGGGCCGACCAGGCGTCCACGGTAGCGGCCGGGGTCGCAGCGGCGCCGCGGTTCCTCGGCCGGCTGGCCGACCTGCTGCCGCTGCAGAACACCGTCGGCACCGCCGTCCAGTCATTGGTCGTGCTCGGCGTGGCCGGCGAGCACGGCGTCACCGACCCTGCCGAGCGGGTCTCGCTGCTGGCGAGGGTGCTGCTCGACCGCGACCTGCCGCCGGAGAAGGTCCGGCCGCTGCTGACCCACGCCGCCGGCACCTACCGCGACGAGGCGCTCGGCGCGAAGCGGGGGCCGGTGCGCACGATCTGGCGGATGTCCCGGCTGCTCGGCCGGATCGACGACATGCTCGACGCCCGGCCCAAGGGCAAGCTGCGGCACCGGGCGCTGTCGAACCTGCCCGTGGCCGGCGTGCTGGGCGGCTACGCCGCCGAGCGGGAGGGGCTGCGCCGCGCCGCCCGCCGCACGGCCGAGGCGCTGTCGGTCAGGAGGTGATCGGGAGCGCGGCGAGGTTGGCGTAGATCTCCCGCGTCGCGGTCGACCGGTTCATGGTGATGAAGTGGATGCCGGGCACGCCCTCGGCGAGCAGGCGGGCGCACAGCTCGGTGGCCACCTCGACGCCCAGCGCCCGGACGGCGGCCCTCGCCTCCGGCGTCTCGCCGTCGACCGCGGCGAACCGCGCCGCCAGGTCGGTCGGGAACGCCTGACCCGACAGCTGCACGATCCGGTTGATCATCTTCACGTTGGTCACCGGCATGACGCCGGCGATGATCGGGACGTCGCAGCCGCGGGCGCTGACCCGGTCGCGCAGCCGCAGGTAGTCCTCGGGCCGGAAGAACATCTGGGTGATCGCGAAGTCGGCGCCCGCGCGGCACTTGGCCACGAACATGTCGACGTCGGTGGCCCAGTCGGTCGAGCGGGGGTGCCGCTCGGGGAACGCCGCGACGCCCACCGAGAAGTCGCCCATCGAGCGGATCAGCTCGACCAGCTCGGCCGCGTAGGAGAAGCCCTCCGGGTGCGGGATCCAGTCCGCCTGCGGATCGCTGCCCGGCGGGTCGCCGCGCAGCGCCATGATGTTGCGCACGCCCGCGGCGGCCAGCCGGCTGACCACGTGCCGCAGCTCGGCGACGCTGTGGTCGACGGCGGTCAGGTGCGCCAGCGGCGTCATCGTCGTCTCGTGCGCGATCCGCTCGGTGACGTGGACGGTGCCCTCGCGGGTCGTGCCGCCGGCGCCGTAGGTCACCGACACGAACGACGGCTGCAGGCGCTCGAGCTCGCGCAGCGCCGTCCACAGCTGGCGCTCGGCGTCGTCGCTCTTGGGCGGGAAGAACTCGAACGACCACGTCGGCCGCCCCTCCTGGAGGAGCTCGCGCACGGTCGGGGTCATGCCGAAAGGGTACGGAACCCGCTGCATCCGACCGGCCCCTCACGACGGAAGGAGGGGTGGATCACACGTCCGCCCGCTCGAGGAGGAGACGCCGGTGAGCGTCAACGGCAGTCCGCGCACGACCCTGGCGCCCGGATGGCGGCCCGCGGGGTGGAGCGATACTGGCACGGTGACCGCCGGGACGCAGGACCTCGACGCGGCGGACCAGCTGTCCGCCGTGGACCTCGACGACCTGGCCGCGGTCGACCTCGAGCGGCTGCGCGCGGCGGTCGCCGCGGCCCTGGAGGGGTTCCTGGCCACGCAGCGCCGCACGCTCACCGGCATGGACGCCGCCCTGACGGCGATCACCGAGGAGATGAGCGCGCTCGCCCGCGGCGGCAAGCGGCTGCGCCCGGCGTTCGCCTACTGGGGCTGGCGCGGCGCGACGGCCGACGCCGGCGGGCCCCCCGAGGACGAGGCGGCCGTGCTGCGAGCGGTCGCCGCGCTGGAGTTCGTGCACGTCAGCGCCCTGGTGCACGACGACGTCATGGACGGCGCCTCCACCCGCCGCGGCCGGCCCGCCACCCACCTCGGCTTCGCCTCCCGGCACGACGAGCACGCCCTGGACGGCGACCCGGCGGCCTTCGGCGTCGGCGCCGCGATCCTGGTCGGCGACCTCGCGCTGGTCTGGTCCGACGAGCTGCTGCGCTGCTCGGGGCTGACCCCGGCCGCGCTCACCCGCGCCCGCGGCGTCTGGGACACGATGCGCACCGAGGTCACCGCCGGGCAGTACCTCGACCTGCTCCGCGCCGCGGGCGGCCTGCCCGGCCCGGACGGCGCGCTCACCGTCGCCCGCTACAAGAGCGCGGGCTACACCGTGCAGCGACCGCTGCAGCTCGGCGCGGCGATCGCCGGTGCCGGCCCGCGGCTGTTCGAGGCCTACACCGCGATCGGCCTGCCTCTGGGCGAGGCGTTCCAGCTGCGCGACGACGTCCTCGGGGTGTTCGGCGACCCCGAGGTCACCGGCAAGTCCGCCGACGACGACCTGCGCGAGGGCAAGCAGACGCTGCTCATCGCGCTGGCCGAGCTCGAAGCCGACGAGCCCGGGCGGGAGCTGCTGCACGAGGCGCTGGGCAACCCTGACGCCGACGACGAGCAGTTCGACGCCCTCCGCCACCTCATCGACAGCACCGGGGCACGCGCCCGCGTCGAGGAGCGGATCGCCGAGCGCACCGAGCAGGCGCGCGCCGCCATCGCCGCCGCCCCGGTGACCGAGGAGGCGCGGGCCGCGCTCGACGCGCTCGCCGTCGCCGCCACCACCCGCACCGCGTGAGGACCGTCCCGGGCCGCACCGACCGGGTCGTCGTCGTCGGCGCCGGGCTCGCCGGGCTGGCCGCTGCGCTGCGGCTGCGCGGCGCCGGGCGGGAGGTCACCGTCGTGGAGCGCGGCCCCGGTCCGGGTGGCCGCGCGGGGGTGCTGACCCGGTCCGGCTACGTGCTGGACACCGGGCCGTCGGTGTTCACCGCGCCGGAGGTGCTCGAGGACACCGTCGCCGCGGTCGGCGACAAGCTCGCCGACCGGCTGACGCTGCTCCCTCTGGAGACGACGTACCAGGCACAGTTCGCCGACGGTTCCACCCTTGACGTGGCCGCCGACCCCGACCGGTTCGCCGCGGCGGTCGAGGCGCTGTGCGGGCCGGCCGAGGCCGCGGCGTTGCGCCGCTACCTCGCCGAGCTGGCCGAGCTCTACCGGCTGCAGCTGTCGGTCTTCATCGACCGCAACCTCGACTCGCCGCTGGACCTGCTCGGCCCGCAGCTGCTCACGCTGGCCCGCCGTGGCGGCTTCGGCCGGCTGTGGAACCACGTCGCGCGGCGGTTCGCCGACGACCGGCTGCGGCGGCTGTTCAGCTTCCAGGCGCTCTACGCCGGCGTCTCACCGTTCCGCGCGATCGCCGCGTACGCCGTCATCGCCCAGCTCGACATCGGCGCCGGCGTCTGGCACCCCGTGGGCGGCATCGGCGCGATCCCCCGGGCGCTGGCCGACTCCGCCGCCGACGCCGGGGTGGCCCTGCGGTACGACGCGGACGTCCGCGAGCTGACGACGTCGGGCGGCCGGGTCTCCGGCGTGCGGCTGGCGGACGGCGAGACGCTGCCCGCCGACGCCGTCGTGGTCACCGCCGATGCCCCGCACCGGCTGGTCCCCGGGCTGCGCGGGCCGCGGCGACCGGTCCACTCGCCGTCCTGCGTGGCGCTGCACCTCGGCGTGCGGGCGCCGCTGGCCGGCCACGCGCACCACACGATCAGCTTCGGCGCCGCCTGGCGCGAGGTCTTCGACGAGCTCACCCGCGACGGCCGGCCGATGAGCGACCCGAGCCTGCTGGTCAGCATGCCGTCGGTCACCGACCGCTCGCTGGCCCCCGAGGGCGGTCAGGTGCTCAGCGTCGTCGCGCCGACCCCCAACCTCGAGGTGGGGCCCTCCCTCGACTGGCGCACGCTCGGCCCCCGCTACCGCGACGAGCTGCTGACCACGCTGGAGGCCCGTGGCTGGACCGGGCTGACCGGCGCGATCGAGGTCGAGGAGCTGGCCACCCCGCACGACTGGGCCGCGCAGGGCATGGCCGCCGGCACGCCGTTCGCGCTGGCGCACACGTTCGGGCAGACCGGCCCGTTCCGCCCCTCGACGCTGCCGAGGTCCGGCCCGGAGAACGTCGTCCTCGCCGGGTCGTCGGTGCAGCCGGGGGTCGGCGTCCCGATGGTGCTGATGAGCGGCCGGCTGGCCGCGGAGCGGATCACCGGATGACCGCCGTCGCCGGAAAGCAGGCCGAGCTCGCCGCCGCCTACCGGCACTGCGCGGACATCGCCGCCCGGCACGGCAAGAGCTACCACCTGGCCACCCGGCTGCTGACCCCCGAGCGGCGGCCGGCGGTGCACGCGCTCTACGCCGCGGCCCGCACCGCCGACGACCTGGTCGACGTCCCGGGCGCCGACCCGGCGGGTGACCTGGCCGACTGGTCGCGCGCCGCCCTCGCCGACCTGGACACCGGCTGGTCCGAGGACCCCGTCCGGCTGGCCCTGGTGGACACCTACCGCCGGTACGCGATCGACGTCGACCACCTCGTCGACTTCCTCGCCGCGATGACCAGCGACCTGACCGTGCCCGGCTACGCCGACCTGGCCGCGCTCGACCGCTACATGTGGGGGTCGGCCGCGGTGATCGGGCTGATGGTGCTGCCGGTGCTCGGCACCGCGCCGGGTGTCCGCCGGGAGGAGGCGGCGCCCCACGCGATCGCGCTGGGCGAGGCGTTCCAGCTGACCAACTTCCTGCGCGACGTCGGCGAGGACGTCGACCGCGGCCGGGTCTACCTGCCCGCGGACCTCATGGCCGCGCACGGCGTGACCCGCGAGCAGCTCGCGGCCCGGCAGCACTCCCCCGGCTTCCGCGAGCTGATGCGGGAGATGGTCGCGATCACCCGCCGCCGCTACGACGACGCCGCCCCCGGCACCCCGATGCTGGCCCGCGAGTCCCGCGACTGCGTGCGCGCGGCCACCGCGCTCTACGGCGGCATCCTCGGCGAGATCGAGAAGGCCGACTACCGGGTGCTCGACCGGCGGGTGCGGGTGTCCAGGCCGCGGCGCCTGGCGGTGTTCGCCCGGCGGTTGACCGCGGCCCAGCTGGCCAGGGTGAGCACGACCAGGGCGAAGCCGAACAGCAGGTCCTCGACCGGCGCGTAGGCGATCCGCGGCCCCCAGATCGCGTGGGGGTCGTAGACGACGACGGAGAAGCCGGTCAGCACGCCGTTCATCAGCAGCTGGAAGACCAGGATGATCGCGTAGGCGGCCCAGAAGACCTTGCGGGTCACCATCCGGGTGCGCAGCACGGCCAGGTCGACGACCAGGACGGCGACGACGGCGAGCACCGCCAGGGCGGAGTAGCTCATCCGTCCGCTTCCTCGGCGGGGTAGCCGGCGTTCCAGCCGGTCACCTTGCGCACCGCCTCCAGCGTGAGGACCGCGCAGACCGGGACGACGAGGAAGAACAGCACCTCCTCGACCGGGATGCCGCCGGGCAGCCGGACATCGACGGTGCGCGTCGCGCTGTAGTCCCAGTGCCCGGCCGCGATCGCGTAGAGCACCCACGCCACGAAGACGGCGAACTCCGGCACCAGGGCCAGCAGCAGCCGCCGCCACCGGGCGTAGACCCGGACCCGCAGCACGATCTCCAGCGGCGCCGTCACCACCAGGCAGCCGACCAGCAGCGCCAGGTAGGTCAGGTGCCGCATGCGGCCTACAGCGCCAGGGCCTGGGCGCGGCGGGTGACCTCGGTGTGCCGGTCGCCGCGCAGCGCCTCGACCGGGGTGCCGGGCAGCGACTCGTCGTCCCGGAACAGCCAGTCGAAAGCCTCCTGCTCGCTGAACCCGCCGTCGCGGAGCACGGTGAGCAGGCCCGGCAGGTGCTTGAGGACCGTCCCCTCCTTGACGAAGTCGGCGGGGATCTTGCTGTTGCCGCTGCCCGGGACCGCCATCAGCTTGCCGTCGCGGATGAGCTGTCGGACCCGGTTCGGTGAGACCCCGAGCGTCTGCGCGACCTCGGCGGGGGTGAGCGTCTCCACGGTGCGGAGCCTATGTCGACGGTGGCCCCGGGCCGGCGCCCGCCGCCCTGCCGTCGAGTGCGCACTTGCGGTCGCCCGCGCCGGCGTGCCGGCGCGTGTCGGCGACCGCAACTGCGCACTCGGCCCACGGGCGGTCCTCAGCGGGCGGGATCCAGGCCCGTGTACACCTGCAGCGCGTTGCCGCCGAGCACCAGCGGGACGACGTCGTCCGGGATGCCCAGGCCGGCCACCACCCGCGCGTTGGCCGCGGTCCCCGGCACGCCCGGCCAGTCGGTCGCGAAGATCCACTTGCGCGCCAGCCGGGCCAGGTCGAAGCGGGCGTAGTACTCGGGCAGCCGCTTCGGCGGCAGGCCGGACAGCTCGATCCACACGTTCGGCCGGGAGAGCGCGAGGAACGCCGCGGCGTCGTACCACCAGCCGCGGCCGCCGTGCGCCAGGACGACGTGCAGGTCGGGGAAGTCGCGCAGCACCGCGTCGAGCAGCAGCGGGTCGGCGTAGGCGTTGGTGGCCCCCGGGAACGTGCTGGTGCCGCAGTGCACGACCAGCGGCACCCCGCGCTCGACCAGCACCGAATAGGCCGGGTACAGCGCGGCGTCGTCGGCGCGGAAGCCGCCGTGCACCGGGTGGATCTTCAGCGCCGCCGCGCCCAGGTCGAGCTGGCGCTCCAGCTCGCGGGCGATCGGGAAGTGCAGGTGCGGGTTGACGTTGGCCACCGGCCGGAACCGGCGCGGGTTGTGCTCGACGAGCGGCAGCAGGTCGTCGAAGAGCTGGTAGCCGGTCGCCTTGGGGCTGTACTCGCAGAACAGCAGCGCGGCGTCGACGCCCTCCTCGGCGAACAGCCGGTCCAGCGCGTCGGGTCGCGGGACGCCGTCGGGGCCCCAGATCTCCTCGAGGATCCCGGGCCGGCCGAACTGCCGCGCCCACTCGATCCAGGCCGGGGCGAGCGACCCCAGCACCGGCACGTGCACGTGCGCGTCCACCAGGACGTGGCCGTCGAGCATGTCAGCGATCCTGACCGACGAGCTCGGCCCACGCGGCCTGGGCCCTCGGCGCCCAGGCCGCGTGCCGCTCGCGGAAGACCTCCGCGGCCCGGTGCCCGCTCCACCGCGGGGGCAGCAGCTCGCGCGGCAGCCCGGGGTCCAGCAGCGGGAAGCGCCGCCACTCCTGCACGAGCCGGACCTGGGCGACCAGCGCCTGCCGGTCGGTGCGCGGCCGCCGGCCGGAGACCAGGTCGAGGAAGTCCTCGTAGCGCCGCTCCAGCGCGTCGAGGTCCCAGGCGCTGCCGGCCAGCGCGCGCTCGTCGCCGACGGCACCGGCCGCCGCGACGAACGACCAGCTGCCGGCGAGCAGGTCCAGCTCCTCGAGCACCTGCCGGGCCTCGTGCTCGCGGTCGACCCGCGGCGTCACCCAGGTGGTCGCGTTGATCGAGCCGAGCCCGGCCCAGCCCAGCTGGGTGCGCAACCGCTGGCGCAGGGCCCGGGCGTTCTCGGGGACGGCGACGGTGAGCACGAGCCACCGCCCGTCCCACGCCCGCTGGTCGGAGGCGAAGCCGTAGATGCGGTCGGTGCCCTCCTTGAGCAGCCGCGTGCCGGCCTCGGTGAGCGACCAGCGGGTCTCCCGGCCCAGGCGGTGCCCGGCGATCCAGCCGCTGTCGGCGGTGCGCATGATCGCCTGCCGGGCGGCCTTCTCCGCGACGTCGAGGTCGGCGAGCAGGTCGAGCAGCGCCGCCGTCCAGACCCGCCGGCCGGCCGGCAGGACGTACTCGCCGAGGACGGTGAGCAGCAGGCTGCGCGCGCTGGCCGCGCCGAGCTCCTGGCGGCGGGTGACGAACGGCCCCTCGTCCACCTCCACGTCGGTCATGGTTTCAGAACCGGTGTTCCTCGACGTCGACGTAGCCGCCGCTCTCCTCGTGCCCCGGCCCCATCGGCTCCCCGCCGCCGGCCTCGTCCGTGCCGTGCGGACGGGCCGCGGCCCGGTCCCGCTCGGCGGCGTAGCGGGCCTGCCGCCCGGAGTCGGGCGCGACCGCGGCGCCCACGACGGGCGCGCCCACGCGCTTGCGCAGCCGGCCGTCCTCGGTGGCCGCGAACCCCTGCCCCTGCAGCCAGGCGGTCACCGCCTCCCGCTCGGGATGGGTCGGCCGGACGACGTTGACCACGTAGTTCAGCCCGCGCGCCGCGGCCTCCTGCTCGAGGTGCTCGACGACGAACGCGCCGACCCCGGAGCGCCGCTCCCCCGCGTCGACGGCGAGCAGGATCTCCGCGTCGCCCCACACGTCGTCGAGCCAGCCGTAGCCGACGACCCGGCCGTCGCGCTCCACCCGCCACCAGTCGCTGGACAGCGGCTCCCCCGGTGCCCGCGACTCCGTGCCGAACACGCCCTCCGGCACCGACGCGAGGACCCGCCGGCGGTCGTCGTCCCACCGCGGGTGGTCGTCGTGCACCCACTGCAGCGCCATCTCGCCTCCGCCCGGGCCCCGTGTCTAGGATCGTGACCTGCGCCACTTTTCTACATTCGTCGTGCACCTTGCGCAAGGTCGTGTAGCAGATCACGATGGGGCCCACCGGCACCTCTGGAGGCAGCGTGACCACCCTCGAAACGGCGCCCGAGGTCTCCTTCGACACCTCGCCCGAGCGGTACCGGCACTGGCGCCTCGCCACCGACGGCGAGATCGCGACGCTGACCCTGGACGTGGCCGAGGACGGCGGGATCGTGCCCGGCTACGAGCTGAAGATGAACAGCTACGACCTCGGCGTCGACATCGAGCTGCACGACGCAGTCCAGCGGATCCGCTTCGAGCACCCCGAGGTCAAGGCGGTCGTGGTGACCAGCGGCAAGGACCGCATGTTCTGCGCCGGCGCCAACATCAAGATGCTCGCGGCGTCCCCGCACAGCTGGAAGGTGAACTTCTGCAAGTTCACCAACGAGACCCGCAACGGCTTCGAGGACTCCTCCGCCGCCGGGCTGAAGTTCCTCGCCGCGGTCAACGGCGCCGCGGCCGGCGGCGGCTACGAGCTGGCGCTGGCCTGCGACGAGATCCTGCTGGTCGACGACAACTCCTCGGCGGTCTCGCTGCCCGAGGTCCCTCTGCTCGGCGTGCTGCCCGGCACCGGCGGGCTGACCCGGGTGGTCGACAAGCGCGGGGTACGGCGCGACCTGGCCGACCTCTTCTCCACCACCGCCGAGGGCGTCCGCGGGCAGCGGGCGGTGCAGTGGCGGCTGGTCGACGAGGTCGCCAAGGCCCGCGACTTCCCCGACGCGGCCGCCCGCCGGGCGGCCGAGCTGGCGGCGCGGTCCACCCGCCCGGGCGCGGGCGCCCAGGGCATCGCGCTGACCCCGCTGCACCGCGAGGTGGACGGCGACACCACGCGCTACGAGCACGTCCGCGTCGTCCTCGACCGCGACGCCGGCACCGCCACGATCACGGTGCTCGGCCCCACCTCCGTCCCGGGCGACGTCGAGGAGCTGCGGGCCCAGGGCGACCGGGCGTGGCTCCTGGCCGCCACCCGCGAGCTGGACGACGCGATCCTGCGGCTGCGCACCAACGAGCTGGAGATCGGCACCTGGCTGCTGCGCACCGAGGGCGACGGCGCCACCGTGGCGGCGTACGACCGGTTCCTCCTGGACAACCGGCAGGACTGGCTGGTCGCCGAGACGATCGGCTTCTACCGGCGCACCGCGAAGCGGCTGGACACCACGAGCCGCAGCCTGTTCGCGCTCATCGAGCCGGGCAGCTGCTTCGTCGGCACCCTGCTCGAGATCGCGCTGGCCGCCGACCGGCAGTACATGCTCGAGGGCCAGTTCGAGGACGACGAGCGCCCGAAGCCCCCGGCGACGATCCGGCTGGATGAGTTCAACACCGGCCTGCTGCCGATGAGCAACGACCTGACCCGCCTGCAGGTCCGCTTCGTGGGCAGCGCCGACGACCTGGCCGCCGCCGAGGCCGCGACCGGCCGGGACCTCGACGCCGCGGCGGCCGCCGAGCTGGGCCTGGTCACCGCCACCCCCGACGACATCGACTGGGAGGACGAGATCCGCCTGGTCGTCGAGGAGCGCGGAAGCTTCTCCCCCGACGCCCTGACCGGCATGGAGGCCAACCTGCGCTTCGCCGGCGCCGAGACACCCGAGACGAAGGTCTTCGGCCGGCTCACCGCCTGGCAGAACTGGATCTTCCAGCGGCCCAACGCCGCCGGCCCCGAGGGAGCGCTGCGCCGCTACGGCAGCGGCCGGCGCGCCGACTACGACAGGAAGCGGGTCTGAACGCGATGACGACGACGGAGAGCAACCCCACCGACGGCACCGTCCACGGCGAGTCGCCCGCCCCCACCGGGCCGACGTCGAAGATCGACTACAGCGAGCGGATCCCGAACAACGTCAACCTGGCCGGCGACCGGAAGCTGCAGCGGGCGCTGGAGGGCTGGCAGCCGAAGTTCCTCGACTGGTGGAAGAACCTCGGGCCCTCGATCCCGACGCACGACGTCTACCTGCGCACCGCCATCGAGGTCGGCCGCGACGGGTGGGCGCACTTCGACCGCGTGCCCATGGAGCAGTACCGCTGGGGCATCTTCCTCGCCGAGCGCGACCCCGACCGCACGATCCCGTTCGGCCAGCACAAGGGCGAGCCGGCCTGGCAGGAGGTGCCCGGCGAGTACCGCTCGGAGCTGCGCCGGCTGATCGTCATCCAGGGCGACACCGAGCCCGCGTCGGTGGAGCAGCAGCGGCACCTGGGCATGACCGCGCCGTCGCTCTACGACATGCGCAACCTCTTCCAGGTCAACGTCGAGGAGGGCCGGCACCTCTGGGCGATGGTCTACCTGCTGCAGGCCTACTTCGGCCGCGACGGCCGCGAGGAGGCCGAGGAACTGCTCAAGCGCAACTCCGGCGACTACGACTCGCCGCGCATCCTCGGCGCGTTCAACGAGGAGACGACCGACTGGCTCGCCTTCTTCATGTTCACCTACTTCACCGACCGCGACGGCAAGTACCAGCTCGGGACCCTCAAGGAGTCCGGCTTCGACCCGCTGGCCCGCACCTGCACGTTCATGCTGCGCGAGGAGGCGCACCACATGTTCGTCGGGACGACGGGCGTGCAGCGCACGGTGCAGCGGACCGCCGAGCTGATGAAGCAGCACGGCACCGACGACATCTGGGACCACGGCGGCATCCCGCTGTCGGTGATCCAGAAGTACCTGAACTTCCACTACTCGGTGTCGCTGGACCTGTTCGGCTCGGAGACCTCCTCCAACGTGGCCGCCTACTACTCCGCCGGGCTCAAGGGTCGCTGGATGGAGACCCGCCGCAAGGACGACCACCTGCTCACCGACGCGACGATGGAGATCCCGGTCGTCGAGGGCGGCGCGATCACCACCCGGACCGTGCCGATGCTGACCGCGCTCAACTACGACCTGCGCAGCGACTACTCGGCCGACTGCGGGGCCGGCGTGAAGAAGTGGAACAAGGAGCTGGAGGCCGCCGGCCTCGAGGAGCGGCTCGCGCTGCCGCACCAGGGCTTCAACCGCAAGGTCGGCGCGTTCGCCGGGCACCACGTCTCGCCCACCGGCGAGCTGATCGACGAGGCCACCTGGCAGGCGCACGCCGACGAGTGGCTGCCCACTGCCGAGGACCACGCCCGGGTCGCCGCGCTGATGGTGCCGCACTACGAGCCGGGCGAGTTCGCCGGCTGGATCTCCCCGCCGCCGGTCGGGATCAACAACCTGCCGGTCGAGTACGACTACGTGCGCTTTTGAGCCCCACTTCCAGACGATCATGAAGTTCGGGGAGCGACGCGCCGAGGATTCGCGGCGTGTTGCTTCCCGAACTTCATGATCATCGTCGAGAACGCGAAGGGACACGGCCGTGACCAGTCTCGACACCGCTCCGCCGCCGCCCGTGCCGGCGACGCCGCCAGTGACCGGCGAGCCGTTCAACGCCGCCGAGTGGCTGGTCACGCGGCACGCCCTTGCGACGCCGGACAAGCGCGCGATCACCGCGCTCGACCTCGACGGCAGCGTCCGCACGCTCAGCTACGCCGAGCTGGACGACGCCGTCCATGGGTTCGCCGCCGCCCTGCTCGGCGCCGGCGTCCGGCCCGAGGAGCGCCTGCTGCTGTGCATGGGCGACACCCCCGAGCTGCTCACCGCCTTCCTGGCCGGCCTGCGGATCGGCGCCGTCCCGGTGCCGGTGAGCACGATGCTCAAGCCGCACGACATCCGCACGCTGGCCACCGACTCCCGCGCCCGGCTGCTCGTGCTCAGCGCCGAGTTCGCCGACCTGGCGCCGGCGGTGGGCGGCAGCCGCGATCTCGCCGACGTCGTCGTCCTCACCGACGGCGACCTGCCCGACGTGCCCGGGCCCCGCGTGCACGCGTGGGCGGACTTCGTCGCGGCCGGTGCCCACCTCGTGGGTGACGTCGCCGAGCCGTACCCGACCACGGCGGACTCCCCGGCGTTCTGGCTGTACACCTCCGGGACGACGGGGACGCCGAAGGGCGCGATGCACCGGCACGGGTCGCTCCGCGACACCGCCGAGACCTACGCCCGCGACGTGCTGGCGATCGGCCCGGACGACGTCACGTTCTCGGTGGCCAAGTTCTTCTTCGCCTACGGGCTGGGCAACACGATGACCTTCCCGTTCGCCGTGGGGGCGAGCACCGTGCTCGACCGGTCCCGCCCCTCCCCTGCCCGCACGGCGCAGGTGCTGCGCGAGCACCGCCCGACGCTGTTCTTCGCCGGGCCCACCTACTACGCGGCGCTGCTGTCGGCCGGGCTGCCCGCCGACACGTTCAGCGGGGTGCGGGCCTGCGTCTCGGCCGGCGAGGCGTTCCCTGCCGCGTTGTTCGAGCGGTTCACCTCGACGTTCGGCGTCGAGATGCTCGACGGGATCGGCTCGACGGAGATGCTGCACATCTTCATCAGCGGCCGGCCGGGCCGCACGCGCGCCGGCGCGACCGGCGAGATCGTGGCCGGCTACGAGGCCAGGATCGTCGACGACGAGGGGCTGCCGGTGCCCGACGGGACGCCGGGCAACCTGTACGTGAAGGGCTCGTCGGCGGCCACGGGCTACTGGTCGCGGACGGCGGTCACCCGGCGGGTCTTCCAGGGCGAGTGGGTGCGCACCGGCGACACCTACGTGCGCAGCGCCGACGGCTACTACTCCTCGCTGGGCCGCACCGACGACATCATCAAGGCCGGCGGCATCTGGGTCTCCCCCACCGAGGTCGAGGAGCGGCTGCGCGCCCACCCCGCGGTGAACCAGGCGGTCGTCGTCTCGGTGCCGGACGCCGACGGGCTGGACAAGCCGGTCGGCTGCGTCGTCCTGGTGGCCGGGGCGAGCGCGGGCGCGGACGACCTGACGGCGTTCTGCCGCGAGGGGCTGGCCGCCTACAAGCGGCCGCGGCACATCCTGGTCTTCGACGAGCTGCCCCAGACGGCGACCGGCAAGCTGCAGCGCTTCCGGATCCGCGAACTGGCCGTCGAGCGGCTCGGCGGGGCCGCGGCACCCGACCTGACCCCTCTCACCGGGGGCGCGTGAGGGCAGGACCCTTTCGTCCCAGCCGCCCCGGCGACCACGTCCAGCGCGTGGTTCGCCGAGAGGAGCGCCTGCCGCTCCTACACTCGGGCAGGTGGACACCGCTGTGACCGACCCCGTGGTCGGTGCCACCCTCGAGGGGCGCTACCGCCTCGAGGAGCGCGTCGCCCGCGGCGGCATGTCCACCGTCTACGCCGCCACCGATCTCCGCCTGCACCGTACGGTCGCGGTCAAGATCATGGCCGACCACCTGGTCGGCGACCCGACGTTCGTCGACCGGTTCACCCGCGAGGCGCGCGCCGCGGCCATGCTCAGCCACACCAACGTGGTCTCGGTCAGCGACCAGGGCAGCGACCAGGGGCTGGTCTACCTGGTCATGGAGCTGGTCCGCGGCCGCACGCTGCGCGACCTGCTGCAAGCCCGGGGCCGGCTGACCGTCGCGGAGACCTTCGCCGTCCTCGAGCCGGTGCTGTCCGGGCTCACCGCCGCGCACCGCGCCGGGATCGTGCACCGCGACATCAAGCCGGAGAACGTCCTCATCGGCCTCGACGGCGTGGTGAAGGTGGCCGACTTCGGCCTCGCTCGCGCCATGGAGGGGCCCGGCCAGACCAGCGCCACCGGCGGCGTGCTCATCGGCACGGTCGCCTACCTCTCCCCCGAGCAGCTCGAACGCGGCAAGGCCGACGCGCGCAGCGACGTGTACGCCGCCGGCGTCGTCCTGTTCGAGATGCTCACCGGCCACCCGCCCTACGGCGGCGACACTCCGCTCGCGGTGGCCTACCAGCACGTGCACCACGACATGCCCGTGCCCTCCGCGGAGGTGCCCGGCATCCCGTGGCAGGTCGACGAGCTGGTCGCGCGGGTCACCCGGCGCGACCCCGCCGCCCGCCCGATCGACGCCGGCGCGTTCCTCGCCGAGCTGTCGGACCTGCGCGCCGACCTCGGCATCGAGCGGGTGCCGGTTCCCACCGGCCGCAGCTCGGCCGGCCCGGACACGCTGCGGCCGACCAACCGGCCGCACGCCACCCGCCCGCGGCACCCGAGCAGTCCCGGGACGCGCGACATCCGGCCCGGCACCGAGGTGCTCGGCAACTCCCGCCCGGCCAACCGCACGAGCGTGCTGGGCGCCGGCCCGACGGCCAGCGTCGCCGGCCACCGTCCCCCGGTGCGCCCGCGACCGGCCACCGGCGTGCCCGATCACGTCCGGCGGCGGCGCACCCGGCTGATCGTCGCGATCATCCTGCTGCTCGCGGTCACCATCGGCGCGGTCGGCTGGTGGCTGGGCTCGGGCCGGTGGACGACGGTGCCGCAGCTGGTCGGCAAGTCCAAGGACACCGCCATCGGGCTGCTGCAGGAGGCCGGGCTCGACCCCGACTGCTGCACCGAGCAGTTCAGCGAGGACGTCCCCGCCGGGCAGATCATCTCGGCCAAGCCGGCCAAGGGCGACGCGATCCGCGGCTCCGACGTCCACCTCGTGGTGAGCAAGGGCCCCGAGCGCTTCACCGTGCCCGCCGACCTGGTCGGCAAGACGGCCGACGAGGCGCTCGCCGCCCTCCAGCAGATGCCGCTGCAGGTGACCACGCAGGAGCGGTTCGACAACACCGTCCACGCCGGCCTGGTCAGCGGGGTCGACCCGCCCGCCGGCAGCCAGCTCAAGCGCGGCCAGGTCGTCACGGTCTTCGTGAGCAAGGGCCACGAGCCGGTCGCGATCCCCAATGTCGTCGGCTCCACGCCGGAGGCGGCGACGGCGACGCTGCAGGAGCTCGGGTTCACGGTCAAGCGCGGGGACGACGGCCGCAGCCGCGACGTCTCCCCCGGGCAGGTCATGGCGGTCGCCCCCGACCCCGGCGGCGGTCCCGTCGACTACGGCAGCACCGTGACCATCACCGTCTCCACCGGCGTCCCCCAGGTGCAGGTGCCCGACGTCCGCGGCAAGAGCGTGGACGACGCGACCAAGATCCTGACCGACCTGCACCTGAAGGTGAAGGTCAACACCTTCATCGCGGGCAACCGGGTCTACCAGCAGAGCCCGAAGCCCGGCGAGACCGTCGACGAGGGCACCGTCATCCAGCTCGCGGTGAGCTTCGGCTGATCGTGCGCACCGCGGATGCGACGCCGATCGGCGCGCAGATCCAGATCAAGGGCGGCCTGGCCAAGGGCGGCCTCGCCTACACCGACGACGTCGCCGCCCGCGCCGTCCAGGTGTTCGTGGGCAACCCGCGCGGCTGGAAGCTCACCCCCGGCGACCCGAGGCAGGACGAGGCCTTCACCGCCGGCTGCGCCGAGCGCGGCATCCCGTCGTTCATCCACACCCCGTACCTGGTCAACGTCGGCTCCCCCACCGAGGCCACCGTCGAGCAGTCGATCGCCTCGATCCGGCACAACTTGCTCCGGGGCGCCCAGCTCGGCTGCCGCGGCGTCGTCGTCCACGCGGGGTCGGCCGTCGGCGAGGACCGCTACGAGGCTGCCCTGCTGCAGCTGCGAGAGCGGCTGCTGCCGGTGCTCGAGACCCTGCCGGCCGACGGGCCGCGGCTGCTCGTCGAGCCGACCGCCGGCGGCGGGAAGTCGCTGGCCGCCACCGTGGAGGACCTCGGCCCGTACCTGGCCGCGCTCGAGCACCACCCGCTGGTCGGCGTCTGCTTCGACACCTGCCACGCCTGGGCGGCCGGCCACGACTTCACCGTGCCGGGCGGGATGACCGCGACCCTCGACGCGCTGACCGCGACCGTCGGCCCGGGTCGGCTGGCACTGGTGCACGCCAACGACTCGCTCGACGAGTGCGGCTCCAAGCGCGACCGGCACACCACGATCGGCGCCGGGTCGATCGGGGCCGAGCCGTTCCGCGAGCTGCTGGCCCACCCGTCGCTGGCCGGCGTCCCGGTCGTTGTCGAGACACCCAGCGAGCTCGACGGCTCACCATCGGCCGGGCACGCGCGCGACATCGCCCTGCTCTGCTCGCTGCGGGACTCCGCGACCGACGCCGGGACCGCCGCGACCGACGCCGGGACCGCCGCGGCCGCCTGACCGGATCGGTCACTCAGGACGTCCGGATCGGTACAGCCGTATCTGGCACCGGGTCCGACCCTCTGTGCCATGTATGTGTGCATCTGCTTCGCCGTCCGCGAGTCCGAGCTGGCCGACGTGATCGCCGGCGGCGCCCGCACCGAGGAGGAGGTCGGCGACGCCTGCGGCGCCGGCACCGGCTGCGGCACCTGCCTCGACCGCATCTGCGACCGGCTGGTCTCCGTCCTGGAGCTCGCTCCCGCCGCATAAGGTCGGCGGGTGAACGCGCTCGTGCCGGCGTCCTACGTCCTGCTCCGGCGGACCGAGGACGGCGTCGAGCGCGTGCTGCTCCAGCTGCGCCGCGGCACCGGCTACATGGACGGCCACTGGGCGGTCTCCGCCGCCGGGCACGTCGAGGCCGGCGAGGACGCCGTGGCGGCGGCCGTGCGCGAGGCCGCCGAGGAGCTCGGCGTCGTCCTCGACCGGGCCGACCTCGTCGCGCTGTGCGCGATGCACCGCACCGCCGGCCGCACCGAGCCCGGCGAGGAGCGGGTCGACTTCTTCTTCGAGTCCCGCCGGTGGACCGGCGACCCGCGGCGCGTCGAGGCGGAAAAGGCGGCGCAGCTGCGCTGGTTCGACCTGGCCGCGCTGCCCGATCCGGTGGTGCCGCACGAACTGCGCGTGCTGGAGGGGCTGCGGCGCGGCGATGTTCCCCCAGTGCTCGTCGAGGGCTTCTAGAGTCCCCCGCCGTGGACGTCGTCGTCCGGGAGGTGCCGCCGTCGCGGACGGCCGTCGTCCGGGGGCTGCTGGACCTGTCGCGGATCATGTCCTGCTTCGACGCGGTGTACGCCTACCTGCGGGGCGGCTCCACCGACGTGCGCCAGACCGGCCAGAACGTCGCGCTCTACCGGAGCGACGCGACGATGGAGATCGGGGTCGAGGTCGACCGCGGGTTCGAGCAGGTCGGCGACGTGCAGTCGTCCTCGCTGCCCGGCGGCCGGGTCGCCTCGGCGGTGCACACGACCGGGTACGGCGACCTGCACGTCACCTACGACGCGATCCGGGACTTCTGCGCGGCGCGGGGCCTCGCCACGACCGGCGACACGTGGGAGATCTACGGCGATCCCGACGAGAACGACCACGTCGACGTCGAGATCGTCGCGCTGCTCGCATGATTCCTGCCCGCAGGGCTTGGCGGGAAGGGAAGGCTGAGCTAACTTAGGACTGCCTTACCTTCCCCCGCACCTCCGGAGCGCTCCTCGTGTACGTCTGCATCTGCTTCGCCGTCAGCGAGACCCAGCTGGCAGACGTGATCGACGACGGCGCCCGCACGGAGGAGGAGGTCGGGGACGCCTGCGGCGCCGGGACCGGCTGCGGCAACTGCCTCGAGCGGATCTGCGACCGGCTGCGCGCGGCCGATCCGCTGCACGGCCTGGAGATCTCCGCCGTCGCGTGAGCCGATAGCCTCCTGGCGCAACGCTGACCGAGGAGGAGACCCATGCAGGGTGACGCGCGCGTGATCGAGCTGCTGAACGAGCAGCTGACCAGCGAGCTGACCGCCATCAACCAGTACTTCCTGCACGCGAAGATGCAGGAGAACTGGGGCTACACGAAGCTCGCGGCGCACACCCGTGCCGAGTCGATCGAGGAGATGACCCACGCGGAGCGGCTGACCGACCGCATCCTCTTCCTCGAGGGCCTGCCCAACTACCAGCGGCTGCTCGCCCTGCGGGTGGGTCAGACCGTCCGCGAGCAGTTCGAGTCGGACATGGCGATCGAGGTCGAGGTCATCGACCGGCTTCGCCCGGCGATCGGCTACTGCGAGGAGGTCGGCGACCACACCAGCAAGCGGCTGTTCGAGGAGATCCTCGCCGACGAGGAGCACCACATCGACTACCTCGAGACCCAGCTCGCGCTCATGGACCACCTCGGCGAGCAGCTCTACCTCGCCGGCCAGGTCGAGCACCCCTCCGGCGACTGAGCACGTCCCCCTGAGGTTTCGCGCGCTCAACCGTGCGCGGTTGAGCGCGCGAAACCGCGAGCGCTAGCGGCCGAGGATCGACGCCAGGACGTCGGCGGCGCGCTCGACGGCGGCCCGGTCGACGTCCAGGTGGGTCACCAGCCGCACGCGCGTGGCGCTCACCTGGCTGACCAGCACGCCCTGCGCCTTGGCGGCCTCGGCGAGCATCGGGGCCGGGACGTCGTCCAGGACCACCATGTTCGTCTCCACCGTGGCCGGGTCGGCGCCCAGCCGCTTGGCCAGCAGCTGCGCGTGCTCGTGGTCCTCGGTCAGCCGGTCGACGTGGTGGTCCAGCGCGTGCAGCCCGGCCGCGGCCAGGACGCCGACCTGCCGCATGCCGCCGCCCAGCCGCTTGCGCCACAGCCGGGCGACCGCGATCCGCTCCGCCGAGCTGACCAGCACCGAGCCGACGGGCGCGCCGAGCCCCTTCGAGAGGCAGACCGACGCGGTGTCGGCCAGCCGCCCGTAGGTGTCCAGGGCGACCCCGGAGGCGACGTGCGCGTTGAACAGCCGGGCGCCGTCCAGGTGGACGGCGACGTCGGCCTCCCGCGACCAGTTCCACAGCTTCTGCAGCTGGTCGAGCGGCTGCACGATGCCACCGCCGCGGTTGTGCGTGTTCTCGACGGCGATCGCCGCGGTGGCCGTCAGGTGCCAGTCGCCCTTCGGGCGGACCTGCGCGATCAGCGCGTCGGCGTCCAGCCGGCCGCCGTCCGACACCACGGTGCGCGTCGACAGCCCGAAGACGGCGGCCGCGGCGCCCATCTCGTAGGTGACCACGTGCGCGTCGGCGTCGGCGAGCACCTCCTGGCCGGGCTCGGCGACCAGGCGCATGCCGATCTGGTTGCCCATGGTCCCGGACGGCACGAACAGCGCCGCCTCGTGGCCCATGAGCGCGGCGACCCGCTCCTCGAGGGCGTTGACCGTCGGGTCCTCGCCGTACACGTCGTCGCCGACGTCGGCCGAGGCCATGGCGCGCCGCATCGCCTCCGTGGGACGGGTGACGGTGTCCGAACGGAGGTCGATCAAGGAGGTCATTCCGTCAGTCTTCCCGGCCCCGCTGCAGGGGCCCGCCGTGAGCTCGCGAACGGTGGGGGGCAGCGGGGTCCTTACCCACGCAGCATCTCCGCGATCAGGAAGGCCAGTTCGAGGGACTGGCCGGTGTTCAGCCGGGGGTCGCACGCGGTCTCGTAGCGGCTGTTGAGGTCCTCGTCGCTGATCTCCATCGCGCCGCCGAGGCACTCGGTGACGTCCTCGCCGGTCAGCTCGACGTGGATGCCGCCCGGCCAGGTGCCCAGCGCCCGGTGGACGTCGAAGAAGCCGAGGACCTCGTCGACGACCCGGTCGAAGTGCCGGGTCTTGTAGCCGGTCGAGGACTCGTGCGTGTTGCCGTGCATCGGGTCGCACTGCCAGACCACCAGGTGGCCGCTGGCGGTGACCTTCTCGACGATGCCGGGCAGGACGTCGCGGATCTTCCCGTTGCCCATGCGGCTGATCAGGGTGAGCCGGCCGGGCACGCCCTCGGGGTCGAGCCGCTCGACCAGCTCGACGGCCTGCTCGGGAGTCGTCGTCGGGCCGATCTTGACCCCGATCGGGTTGGCGATCCGCGAGGCGAACTCGATGTGCGCGCCGTCCATCTGCCGGGTGCGCTCCCCGACCCAGACGAAGTGCGCCGACAGGTCGTAGGGCCGGCCCTCGTGCACGCGCAGCAGCGCCCGCTCGTACTCGAGGATGAGCGCCTCGTGGCTGTTGTACAGGTCGACCGAGCGCATCTCGGAGTGGTCGATCCCGCAGGCCTTCATGAAGGCCAGGGCCCGGTCGATCTCGCGGGCGATGACCTCGTAGCGCACGCCCGCGGGGGAGCTGGCCACGAAGTCCTTGTTCCAGTCGTGAACGGCGTGCAGGTCGGCCAGGCCGCCGCGGGCGTAGGCCCGGATCATGTTCATCGCGGCCGCGGAGTTGGCGTACGCGCGGACCAGCCGGGTCGGGTCGGGGATCCGCTTCTCGAGCACCGGCTCCAGCGCGTTGACCATGTCGCCCCGGTAGGACGGCAGGCCCAGGGCGTCGAGGTCCGACGAGCGCGGCTTGGCGTACTGGCCGGCCACGCGGCCGACCTTGACCACCGGCACGCTGGCGCCGTAGGTGAGCACGATCGCCATCTGCAGCAGCGTCCGGGTGGTGCTCTGCAGGTGCGGCTCGGTGTTCAGGTCGAAGGTCTCCGCGCAGTCGCCGCCCTGCAGCAGGAACGCCTTGCCCCGCGCCACGTCGGCCAGCTGCGCCCGCAGGTGGTCGACCTCGGCGGGCGCCACGATCGGCGGCACGGTCGACAGCGTCTCCAGGACGGCGTCGAGCGCACCGGGATCGGGCCACTGCGGTTGCTGGGCAGCGGGCAGCTCCCGCCACCGGTCCAGACCGGGGACCAGCTCGGCGGGGTCGGTCAGAGTCACGCCCGTCAGCCTACGGCGAGGTGACGGGATGGAACGGCCCCCGTCCAGGGGCCCGCCCCGAGCCTGCGAGGGGTGGGGAGGACGGGGGTCCTTTATCCGAAGAACACCTCGGCCTCGGCGTACCGCTCCACCGGCACCAGCTTCAGCTGCGACGTGGCCGAGGTCAGCGGCACCCGCACGATGTCGGTGCCGCGCAGCGCCACCATCACGCCGGACTGCCCGTCGTGGACGGCGTCCACCGCGGCCAGGCCGAACCGCGTGGCCAGCACCCGGTCGAACGCCGACGGCGTCCCGCCGCGCTGGACGTGCCCGAGGACGACGGCCCGCGCCTCGCGGCCGGTGCGCTCCTCGATCAGCGAGGCCAGGGCCGCACCGATGCCGCCGAGCCGGACGTGCCCGAAGGCGTCCTTCTCCCCCGTCGCCAGCGCCAGCTCGCCGCCCTTGGGCGCCGCGCCCTCGCTGACGACGACGATCGGCGAGTAGCCCGAGGCGAAACGGTGCTGGCAGTGCTGGACGACGGCGTCGACGTCGAACGGGTGCTCGGGGATGAGGATGACGTTGGCGCCACCGGCCATGCCCGCGTGCAGCGCGATCCAGCCCGCGTGCCGGCCCATGACCTCCACGACCAGCGTGCGGTGGTGGCTGTCACCGGTGGTGTGCAGCCGGTCGATCGCCTCCATCGCGACACCGACGGCGGTGTCGAAGCCGAACGTGTAGTCGGTGGAGTCGAGGTCGTTGTCGATCGTCTTCGGGACGCCGACCACCCGGACGCCGGCCTCCGACAGCTTGGTCGCCACCCCGAGGGTGTCCTCGCCGCCGATCGGCACCAGCGCCTCGATGCCCAGGCGCTCCAGGGTGGCCAGGACGCGCTCGACCCCGCCGTCGACGCCGTAGGGGTTGGTCCGCGAGGTGCCGAGGATCGTGCCGCCGCGCGGCAGGATCCCGCGGATCGCGGCCAGGTCCAGGGGCACCGTGTCGCCCTCGAGCACCCCCCGCCAGCCGTCGCGGAAGCCGACGAAGTCGTCGCCGTGCTCGGTGATGCCCTTGCGGACCACCGCGCGGATGACCGCGTTGAGGCCGGGGCAGTCGCCGCCGCCGGTGAGGATGCCGATGCGCATGTGCCGTCCTCCGGGAAGGAACTCGAGGATGTCCGGGTTGGCCTGCGCGACATGATGCCCCAGGCGGGAGAGTGGGCCCATGACCAGGGTGATCGCAGTCACTGGAGCCACAGGAGCACTCGGTGCGCGGGTGGCCGACCGGGTGGTGGCCGGAGCGGCCGCCGCTGACGCCACGGTGCGCCTGGTCGTCCGCGATGCGACCCGGGCGCCGCGGCTACCGGGGGCCGCGATCGCGGAGTTCGCCGGTGGCTACCCGGACACCGCGGGGTTCGCCGAGGCGCTGGCCGGGGTGCACACGCTCTACCTGGTCTCCGCCGCCGAGGCGGAGGACCGGCTGGAGCAGCACTTCTCCGCCGTCCGGGCGGCCGCCGATGCCGGCGTCCAGCGCATCGTCTACACGTCCTTCCTCGGCGCCGGCCGCCCCGATCCGGTGTTCACCCTGGTCCGCCACCACCACGAGACCGAGCGGGCGATCGCCGGGACGGCCCTGCGGTGGACGGCGCTGCGGCACTCGATGTACGCCGACTTCGTGCCGTTCTTCGCCGTCCCGGAGGGCGAGGGCGCGGTGATCGCCGCCCCGGCCGGCGACGGTCGCGCGAGCTTCGTCTCCCGCGACGACCTCGCCGACGTGGGCGCCGCCGTCCTGCTCGACGACTCCGAGCAGTTCGACGGGCAGGCGCTCGACGTCACCGGGCCCGAGGCGCTGTCGCTGGCCGATGCCGCGGCGGTGCTGGCGGAGGTCATCGGGCGGCCGGTCCGCTACGAGAACCAGACGGTCGAGGAGGCCTGGGCGACCCGCCGTCCCTCCGGGCACCCCGACTGGGAGGTCGAGGGCTGGGTGACCAGCTACCTGGCCATCGCGGCCGGCGAGCTGGCGACCGTCAGCGACGTCGTCCCCCGGGTCACCGGGCACCCGGCGCTGACCGTCGGGGAGCACCTGCGCCGGCACCCCGAGGACTGGGCGCCACTGGTCCGCTGAGCCAGACGGATCAACCTTATCGGTCGCCATTCGGTTGCGTGCAACGTAGTCTCCTGCCATGGCTCGCACCGCCACGGCGCCAGGGGTCCCGACCACGCGGCTGGGCACGGCCGCCGTGGAGCTCGACGAGCGGTTCGTCGCCGCGAACTGGTTCCGCCGGACCCTCAACAAGGTCTACCCCGACCACTGGTCGTTCCTGCTCGGCGAGATCGCGCTCTACTCGTTCGTCGTCCTGCTGCTGTCCGGGACCTATCTGACGTTCTTCTTCGACGCCTCGATGCGCGAGGTCGTCTACGACGGCTCCTACGCGCCGCTCCGGGGCGTGTCGATGTCGGCGGCCTACGACTCCACGCTCGCGCTGTCGTTCGACGTCCGCGGCGGGCTGTTCATGCGCCAGCTGCACCACTGGGCGGCCCTGCTGTTCGTCGCGTCGATCATCGTCCACCTGCTGCGCATCTTCTTCACCGGCGCCTTCCGCCGGCCGCGCGAGACCAACTGGCTGATCGGCATCGGCCTGCTGGTGCTCGGCCTGCTGGAAGGGTTCGCCGGCTACTCCATGCCCGACGACCTGCTGTCGGGCACCGGCCTGCGGATCGCCTCGGCCATCATGCTGGCCATCCCGGTCGTCGGGACCTGGGTCTACTTCGCCGTCTTCGGCGGCGACTACCCGGGCGAACTGATCGTCGGCCGGCTCTACATCGTGCACGTGCTGCTGATCCCCGCGATCCTCGTCGGGCTCATCACCGTGCACCTGCTGCTGCTGATCAAGCAGAAGCACACGCAGTTCCCCGGCCCGGGGCGGACCGAGCACAACGTCGTCGGCAACCGGTTCTTCCCGGTGTTCGCCGCGAAGTCCGGCGGGCTGTTCTTCCTCGTCTTCGGCGTCTGCGCCGTCCTCGGGGGGCTCGTCCAGATCAACCCCGTGTGGCTGTGGGGCCCGTACAACCCGGCGCAGGTGTCGGCCGCCTCGCAACCGGACTGGTACATCGGCTTCCTCGACGGCTCGACCCGGCTGTTCCCCGCCTGGGACATCGAGCTCCCGGGCGACTACACGATCCCGGCCCTGTTCTGGCCGACGCTGGTGCTGCCCGGGATCATGTTCACGGTCCTCGCGCTCTACCCGGTCATCGAGCGCCGGCTCACCGGCGACACGGCCTCCCACCACCTGCTGCAGCGGCCGCGGGACGTGCCGGTGCGGACGTCGCTGGGGGCCATGGCGGTCGCGTTCTACCTGGTGCTGTTCATCTCCGGCGGCAACGACGTCATCGCGGACAAGTTCGACATCAGCCTGAACGCGATGACCTGGATCGGGCGCATCGGGCTGGTCGTCGTGCCACCCGTCGCGTACTTCGTCACCTACCGGCTGTGCATCGGGTTGGAGCGGCACGACCGCGAGGTGCTCGAGCACGGCATCGAGACCGGCGTCATCCGGCGGCTCCCGCACGGTGAGTTCGTCGAGGTGCACCAGCCGCTCGGCCCGGTCGACGAACACGGCCACGGCCGGCTGGCCTACGGCGGCGCTCCGGTGCCCAAGCGGATGAACCAGGTCGGGGGCGCCCGCCGGGCGATCAAGGGCTTCTTCTCCCCCGTCGAGTCGCCTTCCGCGGTCGACGCCGAGCAGCGCGCGGATGGTCGCGGGCTGTCGGCGGCCGAGTCCGACCGCGAGCTGAGCAGCAGCGGCCGGCCCCAGGAGCCGCGCGACTGAGGGCGGCGTACGGCAGGCTCCGGGACGCCGATCCCCGAGGAGACGACGTGCCCGAGCCTGCCGACCTGCTCGCCCTCATGCCCTTCGCCGTCACGGCGGGGATCTCCCTCGACGCCGCCGCCCCGGACGAGGTGACCGGGTCGCTGCCGTGGGCGCCGGAGCGGTGCACCGCCGGCGGCCTGATGCACGGCGGTGCGCTGATGACGCTGGCCGACTCGGTCGGGGCGGCCTGCGCGTTCCTCAACCTGCCGCCCGGGGCCTCGACGTCGACGGTCTCGTCGACGACGTCGCTGGTGCGGGGCGTGCGGTCCGGAGCGGCGCACGCGGTGGCCCGGCCGGCGCACGTCGGGCGCTCGTTCATCCTCGTCGAGGTCGAGGTCAGCGACGACGACGGCCGGCTGGTCGCGCGGACGACGCAGACCCAGGCCGTGCTCGGCTAGCGGCTGGTCGCCATCGCCCACACCCGCGGACCGCCGGCGGCCAGTTGCACCTCTCCCCGGACGGCGAACCCGTGCGCCTCGTAGAACGGCACGTTGGCGGGGTTCATGGTCTCCAGGCAGGCGACCAGGCCGTCGGCGCGGGCGGCGTCGAGCCCCGGTGCGAGCGCCTCTCCCCCGAGCCCCTGCCGCCGGGCATCCGGGTGGACGGCGAGGAAGTGCAGGTAGGCGTGCGGCTCCGGCGGCCGCAGCGGGCCGATCACGGACATGGCGCCGCCGATCTCGGCCGCGCGGGGGCCCATCAGCACGCCCATGAGCCCGGGCGTGGTCGGCAGCGAGCCGTCGTCCGCCGTGGGGCCCGTGCCGGGCCGGCGCCACATGGCCAGGGCCACCGGCTCGTCGCGGCGGACGACGTCGACCCGTCCGGCCTCGAGGTAGTGCTCGGCGAAGTGCCCGAACAGGGCCGCGCAGGCGTGCAGCCGCGAGCCGTCGTCCGGGAAGAACCACCGCATCAGCGGGTCGTCGACGAACGCCCGCGCCAGCAGCGTGCGCGCCTGCACCACGGTCAGGTCGGTCACGGCGTGCAGCCTCTCCCGCGGACGGCCCGGCCGAGAAGGCACTTCGTGCACGGCCGATCGGTGGGTCGGCGCGTGTCGCGCGCACGAACTGCCTTCTCGACCGGCGGCGTCAGGCGCGCCGTTCGAGCAGCTGGCCGGGCCAGCCGTCCACGTCGAAGGGCTGCGTGCGGGTGAAGCCGGCCGACTCGTAGAAGCGCACGAGCTTGCCGTCGTCCCCGCCGTAGCAGTCGACCCGCTGCAGGCCGATCCCCCGGGCCCGTGCCCGCTGCCACGACTCGTCGAGCAGCTGCCTGCCCGCGCCGCGCACGGCCGGATCGCTGACCAGCAGCAGCACGTAGTCCTCGGGCTCGTCGACGGCCGGGACGTAGGCGTGCGCCACGGGCCCGTGCGAGAGGGCTGCCACCGCGGCGCCGTCCCGGTCGAGCACCAGCAGCTCGCCGTCCTCGATGATCTGGCCCAGCCGCTCGACCCGGCGCTCCGAGGCCGACCACGGCTGGTCGCCCCACTGGCCGGTCCGGCCCTGGGCGACCAGCCACTCGACCGCCCGGTCCATGAGCCGGACGACGCCGGGCAGGTCGCTGCCGTCCCCGGTCCTGATCGTCACCGGCGCGTCCCCTCCATCGCCTGCCAGCGGGCGAGGTTGTAGCGGGCGTCGACGAGGGCGTCGTGCGCGTCCGCGGGCTTCGGTGGCAAAGCCGGCCGGCCCAGGTCGTCCCAGCGCTGGCGCAGCTCGCGGGTGAACCGCGGGATCTCCCGGGGCAGCGCCGGCATCGGCCCCCAGAGCTGGGCCAGGACGACGTGGTCATAGGCGGCCAGCCACGCCCAGAGCTCGATCTCCTCGCCGGGCTCGGTGAGGTAGGCCAGCAGGTCGTCGCGGATCCGATCGCGCGTGCGCCAGGCCGGATCGGCCGGCGAGGGCAGCTTGTCGAGCACGTGGCGGCGCACCCACGGGATCGCCTTGCGGTCGTCGAACTGGGTGCTCACCGCGTAGAACTCGCGACCGGTCTCGTCGACGATGCCGATCGAGACGAGGTCGATCGTCGTCCCGTCCTCGATGAACTCGGTGTCGTAGAAGTACCGGCGCACGCCGGACACGGTATTCGCCGCTAGCGTGCGACCCATGCCGGTGCTGGCCATAGACGCAGGTACGACCGGGGTGACCGCGCTGGTCGTGGGTGAGGACGGCGGCGTCCTCGCCCGCGGGTACCGCGAGTTCGCGCAGCTGTTCCCGCGCCCGGGCTGGGTCGAGCACGAGCCCGACGACATCTGGACGGCGACCGTCGCGGCCTGCCGCGAGGCGCTGGCCGGCACCGACGCGCAGCCCACCTGCATCGGCATCACCGACCAGCGGGAGACCGCCGTCGTCTGGGACCGCCGCACGCTGCGCGCCCCGCGGCCGGCGATCGTCTGGCAGGACCGCCGGACCGCGGGCATCTGCGACCGGCTGCGCGCCGAGGGCCACGAGGACCGGGTCGCCACGCTCACCGGCCTCCGGCTGGACCCCTACTTCACGGGCACGAAGTTCAGCTGGCTCGCCGCCGAGGAGCCGCGCATCTGGGAAGGCGTCCGCGATGGCTCCCTGGCGCTGGGCACCGTCGACTCCTACGTCATCGCCCGGCTGACCGGCGGCGCCCGGCACGTCACCGACCCCAGCAACGCCAGCCGCACCCTGCTCTACGACCTGGAGAAGGGCGGCTGGTCCGACGAGCTGTGCGAGCTGTTCGACGTCCCGCGCGACGCGCTGCCCGAGCTCGTGCCCAACTCCGGCGTCGTCGGCACGACCGACCCCGACTCGTTCCTGGGCCTGGAGCTGCCGATCGCCGGCATCGCCGGCGACCAGCAGGCGGCGATGTTCGGGCAGGCGTGCTACGCCCCCGGCGACACCAAGTGCACGTACGGCACCGGGTCGTTCGTGCTCACCAACACCGGGTCGACGCCGGTGCGGTCGGACGCCGGACTGCTCACCACCGTCGCCTGGGACCTCGGCGACGGGCTGGTCTACGCGCTCGAGGGCTCGATCTTCGTGACCGGCGCGGCGGTGCAGTGGCTGCGCGACGGGCTCGGGCTGATCGACTCCGCCGCCGAGACCGAGGGCCTGGCCCGGACGGTGCCCGACTCCGGCGACGTCGTCTTCGTGCCCGCGCTGACCGGGCTGGGCGCGCCGCACTGGGACCCGCACGCGCGCGGCGCCGTCCTCGGCATCACCCGCGGCACGACGCGGGCGCACCTGGTGCGGGCGACGCTGGAGGCGATCGCGTTCCAGGTGCGCGACGTCGTCGACGTGATGGTGTCCGAGGCCGGGCTGTCGGTGCCGGAGCTGTCGGCGGACGGCGGGGCGAGCGCGAACGGGCTGCTCATGCAGCTGCAGGCCGACGAGCTCGGGGTTCCGGTGCGCCGTCCGGTGGTCGCCGAGACGACGGCGCTCGGGGCGGCCTTCCTCGCCGGGCTCGGCACGGGCGTGTGGGGCTCCACGGACGAGCTGGCCGCGACCTGGACCCTCGACGCGCGCTGGGAGCCCACGCCCGGGCGCCGCGACGACGGCCGTCACGACCGATGGCGCGACGCCCTCCGCCGCGCCGGCGGCTGGACCGCGGGACTCTAGCCCGAAAAAGTCCCTGCCATGACCGTCGACCTGTTCGCGGGGATCCCGGTGACCGACCTCGCCCGCGCCAAGACCTGGTACGAGCAGCTCCTCGGCTCGCCGCCGGCCTTCCTGCCGAACGACGTCGAGGCCGTCTGGGAGCTCGCCCAGCACCGGTACCTCTACCTCGAGCAGCTGCCCGAGCGCGCCGGCCACGCGATGCACACGTTGTTCGTCGACGACCTGGACGCGCGGGTGGCGCAGATCGCGACCCGCGGCCTCGAGCCCGCCCAGCGGGAGACCTACGACAACGGCGTCCGCAAGATCACTTACCGCGACCCCGACGGCAACGAGATCGGCTTCGGCGGCGGCCCGGCCTGACGGTGGTTTCGCGTGCTTAACCGCGCGCGGTTAAGCACGCGAAACCTCGCTGGTCAGGCCGCGGACTTGCGGTCGCCGACCGAGTTCTTGCCGAACTCCTGGCCGTTGAGCTTGGCGATGTCGGCCTCCAGCTGCGGCACCCGGCCTGCGGAGATCTTCAGCATCACCTTCTCCGACAGCGCGCCGGTGACCACCTGGCGCAGCGCCGAGACGACACCCACCGACCGCGGCACGAACACCCGGCGGCGGCGGGTCTCCAGGTTGTCGACCAGCGCCTGCGCGCAGGCCTCCACCGAGGTGTAGGCGCCCAGCGGCCCGGGCAGCTGCCGGCGGGTCTCCTTGAAGGTGGGCAGCGCGTCCTCGGTGTCGCGCACCAGGTCGGTGTCGATCCAGGTCGGGTGGGCGCTGGCCACGGTGACCCTGCGGTGGGCGACCTCCAGCCGCAGCGCGTCGCCGAACCGCTCGAGCCCGGCCTTGGCGGCGCAGTAGGCGCTCATCCCCGGCAGCACGGTGAAGGCGGCCGCCGAGCTGACCAGCAGGATGTGCCCGCGCCGCTTCGCGATCTCCGGCAGCGCGGCGTGCGCGGTCAGCATGGCGCCGATCAGGTTCACCTCGATCGTCCGCGACAGCGCGTGCGCCGAGCCGGTGGCCACGGTGGTCAGCGGGGCGATGCCCGCATTGGCGACCACGATGTCCAGGCCCCCGAACGTGTCGACGGTCCGCTGGACGGCGTTCTTCAGCGCCTCGGCGTCGGTGACGTCGCACTCGACCCACAGGTGCTCGGGGCCGAGCTCGTCGGCCACCGTCGCCAGCAGCTCGGGCTCGAGGCCGGCCAGCGCGACGCGGGCGCCGCGGGCCGCGGCCTTGCGCGCCAGCGCGGCGCCGATGCCGCGGGCGGCCCCGGTGATCAGGACGGTCTTTCCGGCCAAAGGGGTGCGTGCCATTCCCAAGCTCCTCTGCTTCGAGTTGAGCACTGCTCAACAACCGTTGTAGCTTGTTGAGCAGTGCTCAGCAAGCCGAGGACGACCTGCCGAGGAGCCTGCCCGTGACCACCGTCGAGACCAAGCCCGCGCAGAACAGGGCCACCGTCCGCCGCGAGGCGAAGATCGCCATCGTCGGCTCCGGCTTCGCCGGCCTGGGCATGGCGGTCCAGCTGCGGCAGCGCGGTGAGACCGACTTCGTCGTCCTGGAACGGGCCGACGAAGTCGGCGGCACCTGGCGCGACAACACCTACCCCGGCGCCGCCTGCGACGTGCAGTCGAACCTGTACTCGTTCTCCTTCGCGCCGAACCCCGACTGGCCGCGCTCGTACTCCGAGCAGCCGGAGATCCAGGCCTACCTGGAGAACACCGCCGCCCGGTACGGCGTCTACGAGCACACCGTCTTCGGCGCCGACGTCACCGCCGCCCGGTGGGACGACGACGCGCACCAGTGGATCGTCTTGACCACCGCCGGCGAGTTCCGCGCCCAGGTGCTGATCTCCGCCGCCGGAGCCCTCGCCGACCCGACCTACCCCGACATTGAGGGGCTGCGGTCGTTCGAGGGCGAGCTCATGCACTCCGCCCGCTGGGACGACGCGGTCGACCTCGACGGCAAGCGGGTCGGCGTCATCGGCACCGGGGCGAGCGCGATCCAGGTCGTCCCGGCGATCCAGCCGCAGGTCGAGAGCATCGCCGTCTACCAGCGGACCGCGCCCTGGATCGTCCCGCGCAGCGACCGCCCGGTGAAGCGCAGCGCCCAGTTCCTCTACCGGCACCTGCCGCTGTTCCAGAAGGCGGTCCGCGGCCTGCTCTACGTCTTCCGCGAGCTGCTCGTCGTCGGCATGACCAAGCGCCGCCGGCTGCTCGAGCCGGTGCAGAAGGTGGCCCGCGCCCACCTGCAGCGCCAGGTCCGCGACCCGAAGCTGCGCGCCGCGCTCACCCCGAACTTCACGATCGGCTGCAAGCGGATCCTGATCTCCAACGACTACTACCCGGCCGTCGCGGCGCCGAATGCCGAGCTGGTCACCTCCGGCATCGCCGAGGTCCGCCCGCACTCGGTCGTCACCACCGACGGCGTCGAGCGGCCGACCGACGTCCTCGTCCTGGCCACCGGCTTCCACGTCACCGACCTGCCGATCGCCGAGAAGATCCGCGGCCGCGACGGGCGCACCCTGGCCCAGGTCTGGGAGGACGGCATGGTGACCAACCGCAGCACCACGGTCGCCGGCTTCCCCAACATGTTCCTGCTGGTCGGCCCCAACGTCGGCGTCGGGCACACCTCGATGGTCTACATGATCGAGTCGCAGGTCGCCTACGTCGACCAGGCGCTGCAGGTGATCGACGGCGAGGGCCTCGCCGCCCTCGAGACGACGCCGGAGGCCCAGCAGGCCTACCGGGAGCTCATCGCCGACAAGTCGAAGGGCACCGTGTGGCTGGCCGGCGGCTGCGCCAGCTGGTACCTCGACAAGCACGGGCACAACTCGACGCTGTGGCCGGACTTCACCTTCCGGTTCCGCAAGATGCTCTCGGCCTTCGACCGCGAGAACTACGTCGGCGTCCCGGCCGGCCGCGAGCTGGAGGTGGCGGCATGACCCTCGTCCAGCGCCGCACCGCCGCCGTCCGCACCGACGACGGCGCCCTGCTGCACGCCACGATCGACGGGGACGACGACGCCCCCGTGACCGTCGTCCTCGCCCACGGCTGGACCCTCGCCCAGGCCGCCTGGGACGACGTCGCGGAGCTGCTGCTCCCCCGCGCCGGTGCCGGCGAGCTGCGACTGGTCCGCTACGACCAGCGCGGGCACGGCCGCTCGACCTGGGGCGACACGCAGATCACCGTCGACCAGCTCGGCAACGACCTGGCCGCCGTCCTCGACCAGTTCGTACCCGACGGCCCGGTCGTCCTCGGCGGCCACTCGATGGGCGGCATGACGATCATGTGCCTGGCCGCGAACCGGCCGGAGCTCTTCGGCGAGCGCGTCCGCGGCGCCCTGCTCGTCTCCACCTCGGCCGGCGACCTGACGTCGGACCCGAAGTCGCCGGGTGCGCGGATGAGCCGGCTCACCCCCGGCATGCTCAACACCGCCCTGGCCGGCGCCCGGGTGATCGAGAAGCTGCGGCAGAAGCTGCCGCCGAGCTCGCCGCGGCACCAGAAGATCGTCCGCGACCTCCTCTACGGCGCCGACGCCACCGACGCGATGGTGCTGGCCGGGGCCGAGATCATGCACGCCTCGACGATCCGCGCCTTCCTGGAGTTCATGCCGGCGCTGGGCGACCACGACAAGCGCACCGAGCTCGCGGCGCTGGCGAAGGTGCCGGTCGAGATCCTCGTCGGCGACAGCGACAACCTGACACCGAAGCGGCACAGCGAGCAGCTGGTCGAGGCGCTGCCGGAGGCGGAGCTGCACGTCGTCCCTCGGACCGGGCACATGCTCACCCAGGAGCGGCCGCAGCTGGTCGCCGATGCGCTCGACCGGCTGCTCGCGACCGTGGACGCCGACCGCACGGCCGCCTGAGGTGACCGCCGCGCCATGACATCGATACGCCGCTCGGCGGTCGACCGGCGCGCGCAACTGGTCGAGATCGGGCTGGAGCTGCTGCCCACCACGCCGGTGCAGGAGCTCACCATCGACGAGGTCGCCCGCCGCGCCGGGATCAGCCGCAGCCTCCTGTTCCACTACTTCCCGACCAAGCGCGACTACTACACCGCGGTCACCCGCGCGGCGGCCCGGGCCCTGGAGGAGCACCTGCTCGCCGGCGGTGAGCCGGGTGCCGCGCAGGTGCCGGGCATGCTGGACCGCTACGTCGGCTGGGTGGAGACCTTCCGCGAGGCGCACCTGTCGTTCGTCCGCGGTGCGGCCGGCGGCGACCCGTGGGTGGCGGAGGTCTACGAGGAGACCCGGGAGCGGCTGGTCGACGTCGCGCTCACGGCGCTGGACCTGCCGGACGACGCCCGCCGCCGGCAGCTGGTGCGCTCCTGGTTCGCCTTCACCGAGGACCTCGTCGGCCAGTGGACCCGCGAGCCGACGATGTCCCGCGACGAGCTGCTCGCCCTGCTCCGCGACGTCCTCGACCGGCTCACCGCACGCTAACCTCACCGCGTGGAGCACACCCGCCTCACCTGGTGGCAGCCGTCGTCCTGGCGGCTGTGACCTGACGCGTCCCGAGCTGCCCTGCGGCAGCTCGGCGGCGGATCCGCGACGGCGGCAGGGCGGCTCTCCTCACTTCCAGGAGAACCGATGAACGCCCCCACGATCGAGCACGACCCCTTCAGCCGGGCGGTGGCCCGCAGCGCCGAGCTCGAGGTGCAGATCGCCGCCACCCCCGAGCGGTTCCGCGTGCTCACCGGCGACCGGCCCACCGGACCGCTGCACCTCGGGCACTACTTCGGCACGCTGGCCAACCGCGTGCGCCTGCAGCAGGCCGGTGTCGACGTGCTCGTGCTCGTCGCCGACTACCAGGTGATCACCGACCGCGACGTCGCCGAGGACCTGCAGCGGGCGGTGACCGGGCTGGTGCTCGACCAGCTGGCGGCCGGCCTCGACCCCGAGCGGACCACGATCTTCTGCCACAGCGCGGTGCCGGCGCTCAACCAGCTGCTGCTGCCGTTCCTCAGCCTGGTCAGCGTGCCCGAGCTGCAGCGCAACCCCACGGTCAAGGCCGAGACGGAGGCGACCGGCGACCGGGCCATGTCGGGGCTGATGCTCACCTACCCGGTCCACCAGGCCGCCGACATCCTCTTCTGCGGCGCGAACCTCGTCCCGGTCGGCCGCGACCAGCTGCCGCACCTGGAGCTGACCCGGACGATCGCCCGCCGGTTCACCCAGCGCTACGGGCCCGTCTTCGGCGAACCGGACGCGCTGCTCGGCGACGCCCCGCTGCTGCTGGGCACCGACGGCACCAAGATGGCCAAGAGCCGGGGCAACGCCATCGCGCTGCGCGCCGACGAGGACACCACCGCGCGGCTGGTCCGCCGGGCGGTCACCGACACCGAGCGCACCATCACCTACGAGCCCGGCCGGCGCCCCGAGGTGGCCAGCCTGGTGCTGCTCGGGGCGCTGTGCCGCGGGCAGTCGCCGGAGGCCTTCGCCGACGAGATCGGCGCCGGCGGCGCGGCCGCGCTCAAGGCGGCGCTCACCGAGGCGGTCAACGAGCGGCTGCGCCCGATGCGCGCCCGCCGCGCGGAGCTCGCCGCGGACCCGGGTCTGGTGCGGGACGTGCTGCGGCGGGGCGACGAGCGGGCGAACGGCCTGGCCGAGGCCACCCTCGGGCGGGTGCGCGACGCGATGGGGATGCGCTACTGACCCGTGACGAGGGAGGGGCTCCCCGGCGGGGAGCCCCTCAACTGGCGATCGAGTCGACCCGGTCCCCGGACTCGTCGGACGGCGGCTGCAGCCGGGTCAGCACCTTCTCCGCGCTGTCCCCGGTGGCGTCCATCGACTTCTTCACCGTCGCGCCGTAGACGTCGACGTACTCCTGACCGGACAGCGTCATGATCTCGTACATGATCTCGTCGGTGATCGAGCGCTCGACGAACCGGTCGCCGGACATCCCCTCGTAGCGGGAGAAGTCCAGCGGCTTGCCGAACCGAACGCAGACCCGGGTCAGCTTCTTGCCGAAGGGCAGCTTCGTGGTCTTGTAGACCATCGCGAGGGGGACGACGGGGGCGCCGGTCTCCAGCGTCATCCGGGCGATGCCGGTCTTGCCGCGGTAGAGGCGCCCGTCGGGCGAGCGGGTGCCCTCGGGGTAGATGCCCAGGAGGTGGCCCCCGCGCAGGATCCGGATGCCGGTCTGGATGGCGTCCTCGGCGGCGGAGGCGTTGGTCCGGTCGATGGGCACCTGGCCGCTGCCGGCGAAGAAGACGCGCTGCGCCCAGCCCTTGACCCCCTTCCCGGTGAAGTACTCCTGCTTCGCCAGGAAGGTGACCCGCCGCCGGAGCATGAGCGGCATGAAGATCCAGTCAGCGGCCGACAGGTGGTTGCTGGCCAGGATCGCCGCACCCTCCGCGGGCACGTTCTCGGTGCCCTCGGGCTGCGGACGGAAGACCAGCTTGGCCACCGGCCCGACGGCCACGAACTTGAGGAACCAGTAGAACAACACGCCTCCCTCGTGAACTGCCAGACTAGGGAGCCCGGGGCACGAACTACAACAGTGCCCACCCGGTGACTCTCCGTCGCCGCCTCGAGGAGGACGCCCAGTGCCGCAGTCGGACCTGCCCGCCGAGGTGCTCCCGGGCGCCGAGCCGTTCGCGTTCCCCGGCGGCGACGGCCCCGACGGGCGCACCGGGGTGCTGCTCGTGCACGGGTTCACCGGCACGCCGATGAGCATGCGCCCGTGGGGCGAGCACCTCGCCGCCGAGGGGTTCGCGGTGCGCTGCCCGCTGCTGCCCGGCCACGGCACGCGGTGGCAGGACTGCAACCTGGTCACCGAGGAGGACTGGACGGCCGCGGTCGGCGCGGCCTTCGACGAGCTCGCCCGCGACGTCGACCGCGTCGTCGTCGCCGGGCTGTCGATGGGCGGCACCCTGGCGATCCGGCTGGCCGAGACCCGCCCGGACGACGTCGCCGCCCTCGTGCTGGTCAACCCGTCCCTGCTGACCCAGCGACTGGACGCCAAGCTGCTGCCGCTGCTGGCGAAGCTCACCCCGAGCTGGGCGCCGATCGCCAGCGACATCAAGAAGCCCGGCATCACCGAGCTCGCCTACCCCAAGCTGCCGACGCGGGCCGTGCTCGGGCTGCGCCGGCTGTGGACGGCGACCCGCGCCGACCTGGGGCGGGTCCGCGCGCCCGTGCTGCTCTACCGCAGCACCGAGGACCACGTCGTCGAGCCCGCCTCCGGCAAGGTGCTGCTCGCCGGCGTCTCCAGCACCGACGTCACCGAGGTGCTGCTGGAGAACAGCTACCACGTCGCGACCCTCGACAACGACGCCCCGACGATCTTCGAGGGCTCGGTCGACTGGATCCGCGCCCGCACCCGCGCGGGCGACCCGGAGCCGACGTGAGCGGCCGGGGGCGGCGGGACAACGGCCTCGACGCCGCACTGTGGAGCCCCCTGCGCGACGTCGATCCGCGCGTCGGCGAGCACCTCCTCGACGTCCTCTACGACGCGGGCATCGCCGCCTACCTGGAGCCGGCCGCCGACGTCGGCCCGTACACGCGCACCGTCTTCCTGCCCAGCCCGCCGTCCGACCGGCTCTTCGTCGACCGCGCCCACCGCACCGAGGCGCGGGCGCTGGTCGACGCGCACGCCGACGAGCACGCCCGCGGGCAGGTGCCCGAACGCGCGCGGGTCCGCCGCGACCTCGACGAGGACGCCGAGTGGGCGCGGATCGTCGCCGCGTTCGAGGCCGAGCACGGGCAGATGACCGTCGAGGAGTCCCCCGCCGAGACACCACCGCCGGCACCGGCCGAGCCCGACGTCCTCGACCGGCCCGACGAGCACTTCGAGCCCCCGCCGCCGCCGAAGGTGCCGGTGCCGAAGCCGTCGACGCTGTACTCGTTCCTGCTGGTCGCCGCCGGGCTGGTGCTCATCTGGGCGCCGTCGGTGATCGGGCTGTCCGACGACCTCGGGCTCGTCCTCGGCTTCGCCGCGGTCGCCGGCGGCGTCGGGACGGCGGTGTCGCGGATGCGCGACAGGTCCACCGACGACGGTGATGACGGAGCCGTCGTCTGAGCCGCTAGCGTGCCAGGCGTGAGCAGCGCAGCGACCTCCGCGACCGTCGAACTGACCGGCCACCTGATGGACACCGGCATCCTCGCCCGGGTCCTCGACGACGTCCTCGAGTACGGCGGTGACTACCGCATCGAGAGCATCGACATCGGCCGCGAGCACCAGGACGAGTCGACGGCCCGCGTGGAGGTCCGGGCCGACGACCACGACCTGCTCGAGCGGATCGTCATGCGGCTGCAGGTGCACGGCGCCAACGCCGTCGACCCCGGGACGGCGACGGTGCGGCCGGCGCCGTCCGACGGCGTCTTCCCGGAGGACTTCTACTCCACGACCAACCTGGACACCTTCGTCCGGCTCGAGCGGGAGTGGATCCCGGTCGACCGCGCCGAGATGGACTGCGGGCTGGTCGTCACCGAGCAGGGCGGCCGGCCGCTCGTGCGCAACGTGCCGGTCAGCGACGTGAAGGCCGGTGATTCGGTGGTCTGCGGCGCGCACGGGGTGCGGGTCGAGATGACCCCCAGCGTCGTCCGCGGGGAGGAGGAGGACTTCGGCTTCATGTCCTCGGCGGTCTCCAGCGAGAAGCCGCAGGCGCTGCTGGTCCACCAGATCGCCGAGCGGATGCGCGAGGTCAAGGCCGCGGGCCAGAAGGTGCTGTGGGTGGGCGGGCCGGCCGTCGTGCACACGGGCGCCTCCCCGGCGATGGTCCGGCTGGTGCGCGCCGGCTACGTCGACATCCTGTTCGCCGGCAACGCGCTGGCCACCCACGACATCGAGTCGGCGCTGTTCGGCACCTCGCTGGGCGTCGACCTGTCCAAGGGCTCGGGGGTGCCGCACGGGCACGAGCACCACATCCGCGCGATCAACACGATCCGGGCGGCCGGGTCGATCGCCGCCGCCGTCGAGAAGGGCGTGCTCACCGGCGGCGTCATGCACGCGATGGTCGAGGCCGGCAAGCCCTTCGTGCTGGTCGGCTCCGTGCGCGACGACGGCCCGCTGCCCGACGTCTACACCGACGTCATCGAGGGTCAGCGGGCGATGCGCGCCGAGCTCCCCGGCGTCGGCTTCTGCATCATGGTCGCGACGATGCTGCACTCGATCGCGACCGGGAACATCCTGCCGGCGTCGATCCCGCTGGTCTGCGTGGACATCAACCCGGCGACGGTGACCAAGCTCGCCGACCGCGGCAGCGCCCAGGCGATGGGCATCGTCACCGACATCGGCCTGTTCCTCGAGCAGCTGGCGAGAGAGCTGGCGCCGGAAGGCTAAGCGTCCTGGCGGACCAGGTCGGCGGCGCCGACCAGGCCGGCGTGCGGGCCGAGCTCGGCGGCGACGATCCGCGGCCCCGGGCGGAACCCGCGACCGGGCAGCGCCCGCTCCAGCCGCTCGCGGGCCGGCGCGAGCACCAGCTCACCGAGCTTGCTCACGCCGCCGCCGATGACGACGACCTCCGGGTCGAGCGCGGCGGCGAGGTCGGCGATGCCCTGCCCGAGCCACGTGCCGACCTCGGTGACCAGCTCCAGCGCCAGCGCGTCCCCGTCGGCGGCCGCGGCGGCGACGTCCTCGCCGGTGAGCCGCGTGGCGTCGCCGTCCACCCGCTCCAGCAGTTGGGCCGCGGCGGCCGGGGACGACGTCGCCACCTCCCGCGCGGTCTGGCCCAGCGCCGTGCCGCTGGCGTACTGCTCCCAGCAGCCGCGGTTGCCGCACGCGCACAGCCGCCCGTCGGGGACGACCCGCATGTGCCCCCACTCCCCCGCGACGCCGTGCGAGCCGCGCCGCAGCCGGCCGTCGAGGACCATGCCGCCGCCGATGCCGGTGCCCAGCGTGATCATCAGCGCCAGGTCGGCGCCCCGGGCCGCGCCGTAGCGGTACTCCGCCCAGGCGGCGGCGTCGGCGTCGTTGCCCACCCACAGCGGCAGCTGCAGCCGGGCGGCGAGGTCCTTGCGCAGGGTGGCGTTGCGCCAGGCCAGGTGCGGGCTGAACAGCACCGTGTCACCGGTGCGGTCGAACCACCCGGCCGCGCCCACCCCGACGCCGACGACCGGCTCGTTGCCGGCGAGCAGATCGGCGACGACGCCGGCGATCGCGTCCTCGGTCTGCGACACCGAGGCGCCCGGGGTGGCCCGGCGCGCGGTCTGCAGGATGCGACCGTCGGGGGTCACCAGGCCGCCGAGCACCTTGGTGCCGCCGATGTCGACACCGATGGCCGGCAGCGTCGCGGGCTCGCTCACGCGATGTCGATGCGCTGCACCGTCGGCGCGGGATCGCGGTGCGACGGCTCGTCCGCGTGCTCGGCCGGCTCCGGCGTGGGCTGGCCGGACAGGGAGCGCAGCGCGGCCGAGGCGGTGGCCAGCACGTCGTCGAGGACCGCCGTCACCTCGGGCCGGTCACCCCGCAGAACGGCGAGCAGCTGGCAGTGCGGGCACCACTTGCACTCACCGGCGGGGTGCTCGCCGGTGTCGTCGCCGGAGCTGTCCGGGGCGGCAGCGGCCTTCACGGCCTCCAGCAGTCGGCGGGCCTGCTCGGCCCAGTCGGCTCCGGTCGTCATGACGCACTCTCCTCGGCGGGAAGAAGATCGGCCGGCCACAGCCGGGGATCCGGGGCGAAGGTGACCTCGAGCCGCGCGGCGGCGGTGCCGGGCTCCTCGAGCCGGCCCCCGGTCACCGCGCAGCGGCGCAGCAGCGAGTCCAGTCGCACCGACCGGCGCACCCCGCCCACGGTGATCACGAGGTCGTCGGCCCAGCGGGTCAGCTCCACCTGGTCGCGCTCGGCGAACGGCAGCGGCAGGCTCAGCCGCCAGGCGCCGTCCAGCCGTTCGGCGGCGGGCACCGGCAGCGGCTCGGGTTCCGGCAGCTCGACGGCGAGCGGGGCGAGGCCGGCGACGTCGGCCGGCGTGGTGGCGCACTCGGCCACGGGCCGCACCGTGGCGATCTCGGCCAGCCCGGCCACCGCCTCGTCCTGCTCGGCCAGCCGCTGCGTCCACCACGTCCCGGTGCCGCCGCCGGGCAGCACCCGGGCGAGCACCGCCGCGGGCCGCTGCCCCAGCAACCCGAGGGTGGTCGCCGCCGAGCGGAGAGCCGGGACGGCGCCGGCGCGGGCCTGCGCCGTGAGGACGACGGACGTCGCGGCCGGGTCGGCCAGCGGGGTCGCCGCGAGCCGCTCCACCGCCGGCAGGGCGGCCAGCAGCGCGTCCAACGGTCCCGAGCGCGCGGCCCCGGACCGCACGGCCGCCGTCCGGATCGCCCCCAGCGCCCGGACCCGCGGCGGCAGCGCGACGTCGAGCCACCAGCGCAGGCCGGCCGGCAGCGCGAGCAGCGCCAGGCCGGCCTCGAGCGGTCCGGCGTCGAGGACGACGAGGTCGGCGTCGGCCGAGGCCCGGCCCAGCGCGGCCAGCACGGCGAGCTCGGCCGCACCGGGCGGCGGGACGACGGAGCTTGCCGGCGGCAGGTCGACGTGCGGCAGGGCCGCGGCGAGCACGCCCGCGTGCCGCTCCCAGATCCCCTCGGCGGCCGCCAGCGCGTCGACCCGGACCACGGTGAGCCCGTCGACGTCGTCGACCCCCTCGACCAGCGGCCGCTGCCGGGACACCAGCACCGTGCGCCGGCCGGCGCGGGCGGCCTGCACCGCCGCGCCGGCGGCCAGCGTCGTCGTCCCGGCGCCGCCCGGCCCGGTGAACAGCAGCGTGCGCATCAGCCCGCTGCTCAGCTCTCCACGCGCTTCTTCAGCTCCTTGAGAGCCGTGTCCAGGATGACCTTCTCCGCCTTGCGCTTGATCATGCCGAGCATCGGGATCGACAGGTCGATGGTGATCGAGTACGTGACCTCGGTCGAGCCGTCCTTCTCCACCAGCGTGTACGAGCCGTCCTGGCGCTTCTGCATCTGGCCCTGGACCAGCGTCCACGACACCTGGCGGTCGCCGTCCCAGGTGTAGTCGAGGACGTAGTCGTCCTTGACCGCGCCGGCGTCGAGCACGAAGTGCACCCGCTGGGCCCGCCCACCGGGGCCGTCCTCGAGGACCTCGACCTTCTTCGCGGCGGCCACCCACTGGGGGTAGGCGGGGAAGTCGGCGATCACCGCCATGACGTCGGCCGCGGGCGCATCGACGACGATCGACTGGGTGGACTGGTCGGCCATGGGTGGCAGGCTAACCGCTGCCGGGCCGCCGCTGGTCCCGGGAGGGCCGTTCCCTGCTACTCACGAGTAGGACGCCGCCCACCAGCGACGGTAGATTGATCGTGACCCGTACCGGTGGCCGCGAGCGACGGTGCTCGGCGGACGGTCCGGGAGGAGAGGACCAGGCGTGCGCGAGTTCAGCGTCCCCGCGAAGACCGAGGTCGGCCCGGACGAGGCGATCCCGGACCTGCTCGCCGCCAACATCGCCGAGCACGGCGACGAGGTCGGCTACCGCGTGCACCGCGACGGCCAGTGGCGTGACGTCACCTGGAAGCAGTTCGGCGACCAGGTCGCCGGCGTCGCCAAGGGGCTGATCGCCTCGGGGGTGGGCGCGGGCGACCGCGTGGCCCTGCAGGCGCGCACCCGCTACGAGTGGACCGTCTGCGACTTCGCCATCTGGACGGCGGGCGCGGTCACCGTGCCGGTCTACGAGACCTCCAGCGCCGACCAGGTGGCGTGGATCCTCTCCGACTCCGCGGCCAAGGCCGCGATAGTCGAGAAGTCCGAGCACGCCGAGGCGATGGAGTCGGTCCGCGACCAGGCGCCGGATCTCGGCCCGGTCTGGGTGCTCGACGACGACGCCGTCGGCACGCTGACCGCCGCGGGCAAGGACGTCGACGACGCCGAGCTCGAGGCCCGGCGCGCCACGCTCAAGGCCGACAGCCTGGCCACGCTGATCTACACCAGCGGCACCACCGGCCGGCCGAAGGGCTGCGAGCTCACCCACGGCAACTTCCTGTTCGAGATCAACAACGGCATGACCCTGCTCGGCCGCTTCCTGTCGGTCGAGGGCTCGCTGCTGCTGTTCATCCCGCTGGCGCACGTGCTGGCCCGTGTGCTGGAGGTCGGCGCGGTCAAGACCCGCACCGTCGTCGGGCACACCCCGGACGTGAAGAACCTGGTCGGCGACCTCGGCGAGTTCCAGCCCACGTTCGTGCTCGCCGTCCCGCGGGTGTTCGAGAAGGTCTTCAACCAGGCGAAGGCGACCGCCGACTCCGGCGGCAAGGGCAAGATCTTCGACAAGGCCGCCCAGGTGGCCATCGACTGGTCGAAGGCGCAGGACACCGGCGGCCCGGGGATCGCGCTGCGCGCCCAGCACGCGGTGTTCGACAAGCTCGTCTACGGCAAGCTGCGTGCCGCGCTCGGTGGCAACTGCATCGGCGCGGTCTCCGGTGGCGCTCCGCTCGGCGACCGGCTCGGCCACTTCTACCGGGGCATCGGCGTGCCCGTGTACGAGGGCTACGGGCTCACCGAGACCACGGCCGCGGCCGCCGTCAACCACGACGAGGCGTTCCGCATCGGCACCGTCGGCCGCCCGCTGCCCGGCGTCTCCGCCGCCATCGCCGACGACGGCGAGGTGCTCATCAAGGGCGGCATCGTCATGCGCGGCTACTGGAAGAACGACGACGCCACCAAGGAGGCGATCGACGGCGACGGCTGGTTCCACACCGGCGACATCGGCGAGATCGACGGCGACGGCTTCCTCAAGATCACCGGTCGCAAGAAGGAGATCCTGGTGACCGCGGGCGGCAAGAACGTCGCCCCCGCCGTCCTCGAGGACCGGCTGCGGGCGCACGCGCTGGTCAGCCAGACCATCGTCGTCGGCGACCAGCGGCCGTTCATCGCCGCGCTGATCACCCTCGACGAGGAGGCGCTGCCGGGCTGGCTGGAGTCCAAGGGCAAGCCCAAGGACACCCCGCTGGACAAGCTCCGCGACGACGAGGACCTCATCAAGGAGCTCGACGCCGCCGTGGCCGACGCCAACAAGGCGGTCTCGCACGCCGAGGCGATCAAGAAGTACCGGGTGCTCGACTCGGACTTCACCGAGGAGAACGGGATGCTGACCCCGAGCCTCAAGCTCAAGCGGTCCGTCGTCCTCAAGGAGTTCGGCGACGAGGTGGAGGCCCTCTACTCGAGATGAAGGCCCCCGCTGCCCCCCCACCCCTCGCACGCTCGGGGCGGGACCCTGCAGCGGGGCCATCAGCCCTCGAGGAGGGCAGCGAAGGTCGCGGCGATCGTCGTCCACGACCAGCGCTGCTCGACCCACGCCCGGCCGGCCGCGCCCATGGCGCGCGCCTTGGCCGGGTCGTCGAGCAGCGCGGTGATCGCCGTCGCCACGGCCTCGGGCGAGCGGGGCTCGACCACGTGCCCGGTGACGCCGTCCTGCACGGCCTCCGGCGCGCCGCCGGAGGTGCCGGCCACCACCGGCAACCCGCACGCGGCGGCCTCGAGGAAGACCATGCCGAGCCCCTCGACGTCCAGCCCGCCGCGGCGGGTCCGGCACGGCATGGCGAAGACGTCGCCCGCGGCGTAGTGCGCGGGCAGCTCCGGTGCCGCGACCGGCCCGGTGAGGACGACGGAGCCGCCGAGCCCGCGATCGGCGATCGTCTTCCGGAGCGCGGCCTCCAGCGGGCCGCCGCCGACCAGCAGCAGCCGGGCGCCGGGATGGCGGGCGAGCACCCGCGGCCAGGCCTCGACGAGCACGTCCTGCCCCTTGCGGGCGACCAGCCGGGAGACGCAGACGACCACCGGCCCCTCCCCCAGCCCGTGGCGGCGGCGGACCGCGGCGCCGTCGGCGTCCGGGGTGAACGCGTCGACGTCGACCCCCGGGGAGAGCTGGGCCATGGCGACCCGGTCGGCCAGCGCGGGCGCGAGCCGGGTGTGCGTGTACTCGCTGATGTAGGTCAGCAGGTCCAGGCCACCGGCGATCCGGTGCATCAGCTGCCGCGAGCCGGGCAGCGCCACCCAGCCGGTCTCGTGGCCGTGCGTGGCGCCGACGAGCCGGCGGACCCCGGCCGCGCGCAGCGCCGGCGCCAGCAGGCCCAGCGGCGCGGCGGCGCCGAAGAAGGCGGTGTCGCAGCCGTGCTCGCGCACCAGCGACACGGCGTCGCGGGCGGTGGCCCGGGTGGGCAGCAGCATCGACGTCGGACGGCGGACCACCGGGTACGGCAGCGCGGCGTCGTAGGCCTCCCAGCCGGGCGACCGCGAGGCCAGGACGACGAGCGACCCGGGCGGCCGGCGCTCCAGCAGCGCGGCGACGAAGGTCTGGATGCCGCCCTGCCGCGGCGGGAAGTCGTTGGTGACGACGAGCGTCCTCACCGGCCCTCCAGCCGCACCCAGTCACCGGCCATGGCGACCCGCTCGGCGGTCGTCGGGTGGCTGCCGAAGAACCACTGCCAGACGGCGGGCGGGCTCGGCTCGGCGAGGTTGGTCTGGGCCAGCCGCTGCTGCATGGACACGAACGCGGTCGGGTCGTGCGTGAGCTCCAGCGCGTGCGCGTCGGCGCGCGCCTCGAGATGCCGCGACACCAGGTTCTGCACGGGCGTGGCCAGCAGCATCCCGACGGCGACCAGGAACAGGATCAGCGGCACGGCCCGGGGATCCCCCGGCCCGTCGGCGCCGGCGCGGCGCAGCAGCGGCGACCAGGACAGCACCAGGCCGAGGACGGCGACGCCGAAGGCGGCCCCCAGCGCGCCGATCAGCGTGCCGGTGAGGACGTCGTCGGTGGCCACGTGCCCGAGCTCGTGGGCGACGATCGACTCGATCTCGTCGTCGGGGAGCGCCTTCAGCACCGTGTCGTAGAGGACGACGCGGCGGGTCGAGCCGAAGCCCGAGACGTAGGCGTTGAGCCCCGTCGTCCGCCGGGAGGCGTCGGAGACGAGCACGTCCTGCACGGGTGTGCCGTTGCGCTCGGCCAGGTCGAGGATCTGCGTGCGCAGCTCACCGGCGGGCAGCGACTGGAACGAGTTGAACGCCGGCTCGATGACCACCGGGTAGAGGAACGAGCCGACCACGACCAGCGCCGCGGCGGCCCCGGCGGCCCAGGCCCACCAGTACCGCGGGGTGCGGTGCGCCAGCGCCACCAGGACCAGCATCGTCAGCGCGGTCAGCCCGGCGTTGATCCCGGCCGACACGGCGACGTCGCGGAGGAACAGCGGCCAGCTGCGGGTCGACAGCCCGTAGCGGTGCCGCACCATCTCGCCGTAGGCGGACAGCGGCAGCGTGACCAGGTACCCGATCAGGGTCAGCGCGATGGTCCCGAGCACGACCTGCCAGAACCAGCCACCGCCGAACGGGGCGGCGACGGCGCGGACCAGCCGGCCGCCGAGGCGGGTCAGGCCGAACACGCCCGCGACCGCGAGGCTGAGGATCAGGTTGGCCAGCGAGGCCGGGCGCAGGGCGGCGGCGAAGGAGCTCGCCCGCGCGACGACGTCCGCCGGCAGCCCGGCCGTGGGGTCGATCGGCACGTGCCCGCCGGGCGGTGTGGGCAGCGGCGTCCACGGCGTGCGCAGGACGACGACCAGCACGAACGCGGCGCCGAGGACCACCGCCGCGATGAGCGCGGTGCGGGCACCGGTGCGCCGCGCCTCGCTCACGCCGGTGCTCACGCGGGCCAGCCTAAGTGGCCGACCTGGGAAGACGGCGCGGGCCGGGAACCTCGGCGTCGAGGTTCCCGGCCCGCGTCGGGGAAGTGCGGTGGCTCAGCCCGTGGCGATGCGCCGCGCGCTGTTGTAGCCGGGCATCGAGTCGACGCTGACGACCTTGACCGGCTGGCCGGAGGTCGAGGCGTGGACCATCTGGCCGTTGCCGATGTACATCGCGACGTGGCTGACCGGGCTGTAGAAGAAGATCAGGTCACCCGGCTGCAGCGCGTCGCGCGAGACGGGCGCCCCCATCCGCGACTGGGCGCTGCTCGAGTGCGGCAGGCTGATGCCGGCCGCGGCGTAGGCGTACTGCGTGAGGCCCGAGCAGTCGAAGGCGTTCGGACCGGCGGCGCCCCACACGTACGGGTCGCCGACCTGCGCCAGCGCCGTGTTGACCGCGACCTGGGCGGCGGCGGTCGGTGCCGGCGCGGCCGCGATCGTGGTGAGCGACTGCCCGGACGAGGCCCGGGTGGCCGCCGCCTGCTGCGGCGCCGACAGGGCGTCGTACTGACGCTGGTAGTCGGCCTTCTGCTTCTCGAGGTCGGCCTGCTTGGCCTCGATGTCGGCGAGGGTCTGCTGCGCCTGCGCCTCGGCCTTGTCCGCGTTGTCGCGCGCGGTGTCGGCGGCGGCGGCGGCCTGGGAGACCTGCTCGACGACGTCGTTGGTGTGCCCGGCGATCGCGTCGAGCGTGCCGAGCTGCGAGATGAACTCGTCGGCCGAGTCGCTGGTCAGCATCACGTCGAGGCCGACGAGCTGGTTGCCGCCGGTCGTGTAGGCGGTGCGGGCGATCTGGCGGACCTGCCCGTCGAGGGCGTCGAGCTGCTGCTGCGCGTCGGCGACGGCCTGCTGGGCGGCGTCGGCGGCGGCCTGCTGCTGGGTCAGCGCCTCACGGGCGGTGTTGACCTGCTCCTGCACGACCTCCAGCTGGTGGCTGGCGTCGGCGACGAGCTGGGCGGCCTGCTCGGCGGTCGTGGCGCGGCCGGGCTCCGCGGCGGCGGTGCCGGGCAGCAGCGTGACGGTGAGGGCCGTCGTGGCACCCACGAGCAGTCCGGAGCGGATCCAGGCGCTGGCGCGGGTGCGGGTCGGATGGTGGTCGGGTCGTCGATCTGCATGCCCCAAGGCAGGGCGAAGCGTCGCCACGTGCGGCGGCTCTCCTTCTTCCTCAGCGACCGCCTACCGAGTTAGCTGACGGGTTCGGGCTGGGAAGATGGCGCCCTATCTCGTGCGCACCGGCGGACCGGTGCCCGTGAGAACTCACCCCAGTACTGCGGTGGGTCCCCGGCTCATCCTCGGGCACTGAGAGTGCCCTCCGATGACTCGGCGGTGATCGACCGAGGTCACCCCGGTAGGGCGACGACCGCCCGGTCGAACTCAGCCACCGTACGGGTGTGATGCAGTTGTGACAAATAGGGGGTGCCCCATTTGTCGGGATCATCACTGCGAGCACGCTCACAAGCGCGCGCCGTGATCGATTCGAGACCGACGGGCTCCCCGCTCCGCGGTCAGCCGGTGCGGCGGCCGTCCTCGCCGGGCTGGTGGCGCAGCGGCGGCACGAGACCGACGTCGGCCAGGGCACGCACGGCCCGCCGCTCGACCTCGTCGAAGTCCACGACCACGCCGGCCGGGGGCACGACGACGTCCTCCGCCGTCCACTCCTCCTCGGCGCGGGCGGCCGGACCGGCCGCGCGGTCGGCGAGCGAGACGACGACCGGGTCCTCGGTCTGCCAGCCCGGGGGCGCCCCGAGCAGGACGGTGACGACGCAGTCGCCGCAGCCGGTGCCGCGGGCGGTGCAGGTGTCGCAGTCGATGAGCATCGCTATCTCCTCCGTGAGTCCTCTGCACGGTAGGAAGGGCCACCGACAATTCCCGGCGGTCGGCGTCGGGCAGGCCTTGACAAGGCGGCGGGCTACGTGCCCGCGTACTCCCAGTGCCACGGCTCCTCGCGGCCGTTGCCCTGGTCGGCCCAGTTCGGGTGCAGCCAGCCGAAGCGACCGGCGTTGGCGACCATCCACAGGTACTGCGGCGTGCCGTAGGCGTCGATGCCGCCGCACAGGTCGACGGCCAGCCCCCAGCCGTGGTTGCTGGTGCCGGGCACCGCCGCGAGCGCGGGCTTCTGCCCGTACAACGTCACCTGGCTGTCGTAGGTGCGGTAGGAGTCGGTGATGCAGATCGGCGTCCCGAACGCGCCCGCGAACGCCGCCGACATCGCCCGGTAGGCCGCCGCCGCGTCGCAGCGCAGCCGGTGCGCGCCCACCCCGATCTCGCACAGCGCGCTCGGCGGGATCAGCCCGTTCGGGTAACCGCCCCAGGCCCGGGCTCCGTCGTAGCTCGGCGGGTAGACCGTGTTGCCGCACTCGACCTTCAACGCGTCGCCCGTCGGGCCGGGCGGCGCCACGGGCGCCCGCTGGGCCACGCTGGGCCGGCCGATCATCAGCACCTGGTCCGACGGCAGCTTCCGGACGACGACCGCCCCGGCCCGCGCGTCGGCGGCCAGCATCGTCTGCGGGTCCAGCGCGATGCCGACGTGGCCGAGCCCGGCCTCCGGCGTCCCGAGGAAGACGAGGTCACCGGGCAGGACGTCGGCCGGGTCGACCGGTGTGGTGACCGAGAAGAGCCCGGCCTGGTCGCCGGGCAGCTGGATGCCCGCGGCGGCGAAGGCCGACTGGACCAGCGAGCCGCAGGCCCACGAGTCGGGGCCGGCGGTGCCCGGCGCGTACGGCAGGCCGAGCTGCGACATCGCGAACGACACCGCCGACACGGTCTCCGCGGGCAGCACCAGAAGGGACGACGGCTGCGCCGGGAGCTGGGCGGCACCGGCCTGCGCGCCGCCGGAGTGCGCGGCCACCGGCACCAGGCCGGCCGGCAGCGAGGAGGCCGGGGCGCGCAGCGCGGAGGCCGGGGGCGGCGTGATCCCGGCGGCCTTGAGCTGGTCGAGGTAGGCCTGCCAGTTGGCCGCCGTCTTCTGGTTGACCTCCAACTGCTGCTTCTGCAGCTGGGCCAGCTGCGAGTCGACGACACCGAGCGCCTTGTCCAGCTCGTCGGTGACCGCGGCCGCCTGGGCCTCGAGGTCGTCGATCTGCTGCTGCACCGCGTCGGCCCGCTGCTTCGCCTGGTCCAGCGCCGCCTGCGCCCGGGCCTGGTCGTCCAGCGCCGCCTGCCGCTGCTGCTCCGCGGCGGCCACGACGACGGCCGTGTGCTTGTCGACGGCGTCGAGGTAGCCCATCGCCGCGATGACGTCACCGGGGTCGGCGCCGTTGAGGAGCACGGTGAGCGGGTCGAGCGTGCCGCCGTCCCGGTACGCCGCCGCCGCGTACTGCGCGACCACCGCCTGCCGCTCGGCGAGCACGCCCTGGGTCTGGTCGAGGACCGCCTGCGCGGCGTCGACCTGCTGCTGCGCCGCGACGAGGTCGCGCTGCGCGTCCGCGATCTCCGCCTGCCGCTGCTGCAGCCCCTTCTGGACCTCGGCCGCCCGCTGCTGCAGCTCGTCGAGGGCCGAGCTGTCGAGCACTCCGGAGGTACCGCCCGGCTGGTCGCTCGGGTCCGCCAGGGCCGGCGCCGGGGCGGCGAGCGCGAGGACGGCGGCCACGGCGACCACCGGGAGGGACGCGCGCCACCGGGAGCGCGGGAGCATCGGACCACCTCTCGGACCTCGGGACCGACCGGTCCCCGACGAGGGAGATCGTGTCCTGGGGATCCCCGTCTCGCCAGGTGAGAGGCCTTGTTACTCCTCCCGGGCGACCTGCGGGAGCCCCTCGGGCGCCCCGTGGCCGAACCGTGGTCGTCCGGCGCGCGTCCCCAGGACTGTCGTTGCCCCGACCTACCGTCCGCCCCGTGCCCCCCTCCACCGGTCTCTTCCCCGCTTCCCGGGCCGGCGGCGCGGTCTTCGACCCGCCCGGTTACGTGCAGGCGACGATCGAGGAGCTCGGCACCCCCCTGTCGACGGTGACGTTCGTCGTCGTCGACCTGGAGACCACCGGCGGCTCGCCGAACGACAGCGCGATCACCGAGATCGGCGCGGTCAAGGTGCGCGGCGGAGAGGTGCTCGGCGAGTTCCAGACGCTCGTCGACCCCGGCACCGAGGTCCCGCCCTACATCAGCGTGCTGACCGGGATCACCACCGCGATGGTGCGGGCGGCCCCGCGGATCGACGCCGTCCTGCCCGCGTTCCTCGAGTTCGCCCGCGGCGCGGTGCTCGTGGCGCACAACGCGCCGTTCGACATCGGGTTCCTCAAGGCCGCCTGCGCCGCGAACGGCTTCGCCTGGCCGCCGGCGGCCTCCGTCGACACCGCCGTCCTGGCGCGGCGGCTGCTCACCCGCGACGAGGTGCCCAACTGCAAGCTGGCCACCCTCGCCCCCTTCTTCTCCACGAGCACCCAGCCGTGCCACCGCGCGCTGGCCGACGCGCGGGCGACCGTCGACGTCCTGCACGGGCTGTTCGAGCGGCTCGGACCGCTCGGCATCACCTCGCTCGAGGAGTTGACCGGGCTGACCCGGCAGGTCGACCCCGAGCGGCGGCGCAAGCGGCACCTGGCCGACGACGTGCCGCACGGCCCCGGCGTCTACGTGTTCCGCGGGCCCAAGGACGAGCCGCTCTACGTGGGGACGTCGAACGACCTGCGCAGCCGGGTCCGCAGCTACTTCACCTCCGGCGAGCAGCGCCACCGGATCACCGAGATGGTGGGCCTGGCCAAGCGGGTCGAGGCGCTGCCGTGCGCGCACGACCTGGAGGCCGCCGTTCGCGAGCTGCGGCTGATCGCCGAGCACAAGCCCCGGTACAACCGCCGGTCCCGCTTCCCCGAGCGGGCGCTGTGGCTGCGGCTGACCGAGGAGCCGTTCCCCCGGCTGTCGATCGTGCGCCGGGTCCGGCCGGGCGCGGGGGTGTTCCTCGGGCCGTTCCCCGACCGCCGCGCCGCCGACGCCGCGGCGGCCGCGGTGCACGACGCCCTGCCGCTGCGCCAGTGCACGGCCCGGATCTCGGCCCGCGCGACCGGGAACACGGCCTGCGCGCTGGCGGGCATGGGCCGCTGCGGCGCGCCCTGCACGGGGGCGCAGACGGTCGAGGAGTACGCCCCCATCGCCGAGGTCTTCCGGGCCGCGGTCGCCTTCGACCCGCGCGAGCTCGTCGCGCCGCTGCTGCGCCGGGTCGACCGGCTCGCCGCCGAGGAGCGCTACGAGGACGCCGCGGTGCTGCGCGACCGGGTCGCCGTCCTGCTCCGCGCGGTGCGCCGGCGTCAGCGCCTGGAGTCGCTGGCCCGTGTGCCCGAGCTGGTGCTGGCCCGGCCGGACGGCGACGGCGGCTGGCACCTGTCCGTCGTCCGCCGCGGACGGCTGGTCGGGGCGGGCAACGCCCCGCGCGGCACGTCGGTGCGCGGCACGCTGCCGGGCCTGCTGTCCACCGCCGAGACGCCGATCGGCCCGGCCGACGAGCCGGCCGCCTCGGTCGACGAGACCGAGCTGGTGCTGCGGTGGATCGAGAAGCCCGGCACGCGGCTGGTCCAGGTCGAGGGCACCCTCGCCTGCCCGGTGCCCGGAACCGGCCCGTTCAACGGCTTCCTGGCCCGCGTCGAGGCCAGCCGGGCCGAGCGCAACCCGTTCGCCGACGACCGGTCGCTGTCCACCCGCGCCCGGCCGGAGCGGGTGACGGCGGGCGTGGCCCCCGCCCGGCTAGGCTCCCGGGCGTGATCACCGCCATCGTGATGATCGACGCCGCCACCGACTCGATCGGCGAGGTCGCCCAGGCGGTGGCCGACCTGGACGGCGTCAGCGAGGTCTACTCCGTCGCCGGCGACACCGACCTGATCGCCATCGTGCGCGTGCGCGAGTTCGAGCAGGTCGCCCAGGTCATCGCCGGGCGGATCAACAAGGTGCCCGGCGTCATCGACACCGACACGCACATCGCCTTCCGCGCCTACTCGAAGCACGACCTCGAGGCGGCCTTCTCGATCGGCTTCGACACCGCCGACTGAACAAGGAGCCCTCTGCCCCCCACCGCTCGCACGCTCGCGGCGGGCCCCTGCAGAGGGGCCGTCAGGTACGCGCGATCTGCCGGCTGACCGCGATCCAGCGGTCGAGCAGCGCTGCGGCCCGTCCGTCGTCCACCGCCGCCGCGGCGCGGGCCATACCTGCCGCCAGTGCGTCGTGCAGCCGCCCGCCGCGCTCCTCGTACGCGGCCAGCGCGGCCGCCGCGTTGAGCAGGACGGCGTCGCGCACCGGCCCCGGCTCCCCGTCGACCAGCCGGCGGAACACCGCGGCGTTGAAGTCCGGGGCGCCGCCGCGCAGCGCGTCCGCCGGAGGCACGGCGATGCCGAGGGCGGTGGGGTCGACGCGGTCGGGCTCGACCTCGCCGTCCCGGACCACCCAGACCGACGACGTCGTCGCCGTCGTGAGCTCGTCCAGGCCGTCGTCCCCGCGGAAGACGATCGCGCGGGTGCCGCGGCCGGCGAGCACCGCGGCCAGCACCGGCGCCATGCGCAGGTCGGCGCAGCCGATGGCGGCCGCGACCGGCCGGGCCGGGTTGGTCAGCGGCCCGAGGAAGTTGAAGACCGTGCCGATGCCCATCTCGCGGCGCGGCGCACCCGTGTGCCGGAAGCCCGGGTGGAACACCGGCGCGAAGAAGAAGCCGATGCCGGCCTCCTGAACGCAGCGGGCGACCCCGGCGGCGGGCAGGTCGATGACCACGCCGAGCGCCTCGAGCACGTCCGCGGACCCGGACGACGACGACGCGGCGCGGTTGCCGTGCTTGGCGACCGGGACGCCGGCCGCCGCGACCACGACCGAGGCCATCGAGGAGATGTTGACCGTGTGCGCGCCGTCCCCGCCGGTGCCGACGACGTCGACGCAGTCCAGCGGGAGGTCGACCGGCGTGGCCCGGTCGCGCATCGTGTCGGCCAGGCCGCGCACCTCGTCGGCCGCCTCACCCTTGGCCCGCAGGGCGACGACGAACGCGGCGATCTGCGCGGGCGTCGCCTCGCCGCTCATGATCTCGCCCATCGCCCAGGCCGTGTCGGCCGCGGCGAGGTCCTGTCGGGCCAGCAGGCGGGAGAGCAGCCCCGGCCAGGTCTGGCCGGCGCTCACCGGCGGCGGACGACCGGCGGGCGGTCCGCGTGCTCGCGCAGCAGCTCGGCCACGACGCCCGGGGCGGTCAGCGGGTCGATCGGGAAGGGCAGGGTGCCGTCGGCCAGCGACCAGTGGGCCAGCCAGCGGTCGGGCTGGCGCGCGATGAGCACGCACAGCGCGGGCGGGTCGAGGACCTCTTCCCTCATCTGGCGCGACAGCGCCAGGCCACCGGTGGGCTGCGCCTCGCCGTCGAGGATGCACAGGTCGATGCCGCCGAGGTCCACCGCGGTGATCACCTCGTCGCCGGTCTCGCACTCGACCCAGGTGAGCGGGCCGACGTCGGCGGCAGGACGGCGCCCGACCGCCGTCCGGACGGCCTCGCGGACCTCGGGCCGGTGGCTGTAGACGAGCACGGTCGCGTCGGTCACGGTCCGGGAGCCTAGTGCCCTGTCCAGCGGTTCCTCCGCAACCGCGGCGGATCGGTCTCGAGCTGATCACGGTGGCCGCCACGCCATCGCACCCGCAGTCGTGACTGCCCTGTGCCGATGCCATGATGAGGCCGTGACAACGGCCCCCGTCGCGAGCAGCACCTTCGACACGTCGCGGGTGCACTCCCTGACCCGTCCGAACATGGTCAGCGTCGGCACGATCGTCTGGCTCGCCAGCGAGCTGATGTTCTTCGCCGGACTGTTCGCCATGTACTTCACCGCGCGAGCGCGTTCCACGACGGGGTGGCCGCAGCCGCCGACCGAGCTGAACATCCCGTACGCCCTGGTGGTCACGATCATCCTGGTGGCGTCCTCGGTGACCTGCCAGATGGGCGTCTTCGCGGCCGAGCAGGGCAACGTGTACGGGCTGCGCCGCTGGTTCTCGATCACCTTCGTCATGGGCCTGCTGTTCGTGCTCGGCCAGGCGAACGAGTACCGCAACCTGGTCGACGAGGGGACGACGATCTCCGGCTCGACCTACGGCTCGGTGTTCTACCTGGCCACCGGGTTCCACGGGCTGCACGTCATCGGCGGTCTCGTGGCCTTCGTCTTCCTGCTCATCCGGTCCACCATGGGCAGGTTCACGCCGGCCCAGGCGACCTCGGCCATCGTGGTCTCCTACTACTGGCACTTCGTCGACGTCGTGTGGATCGGGCTGTTCAGCACGATCTACTTCATCCGCTAGGAAGCCGGTGTCTCACACTTCGCAGTCCGAGTCCTCCCTCGACGACGACGCGCCTGCCCGCGGTCGCCTGTTCCGCCGACGCGCCGTCTCCGGCACGCCCGGCGACCGGGCGCGGGCCCGCAAGCGGTCCAAGGCGCGTCGGCGGCTGGCCAACGTCGCCGGCCTGATGGCCGCGCTCGTGCTGACCGGCGCCGTCTACTCGACGTTCGCGCCGGCCAACGCCGCCGACGACACGGCCACGGCGTCCGACGCCGTCGCCGCCGGCGAGGCGATCTACAACCGCAGCTGCATCACCTGCCACGGCGCCAACCTCGAGGGTGTGCCGCACCGCGGCCCCTCGCTCATCGGTGTCGGTGAGGCGGCGGTCTACTTCCAGGTGCACACCGGCCGCATGCCGCTGGCCCGCCAGGAGGCCGACGCGCAGGAGAAGCCGCCGGTGTTCTCCGACGCCGAGATCGACCAGCTGATGGCCTACGTCCAGGCCCACGGCGGGGGCCCGACGCTGCCCTCCGGGGACCTCCGCGACGGCGACCTGGCCCAGGGCGGTGAGCTGTTCCGGCTCAACTGCGCGTCCTGCCACAACTTCGTCGGTGAGGGCGGCGCCCTGTCCTCGGGCAAGGCGGCGCCGAGCCTGCTGGACGCCGACGACCTGACGATCTACACCGCGATGCTCACCGGTCCGGAGAACATGCCGGTGTTCGGCGACAACCAGCTCACGCCGCAGGACAAGCGCGCGATCATCAACTACATACAGACGGTCAAGGCGCAGGCGGACCCCGGTGGCGCGGGTATCGGACGGATCGGCCCGGTCAGCGAGGGCCTGGTCATCTGGGTCGTCGGGATCGGGATCCTGATGTTCGGAGTCTTCTGGATGGGGAGCAAGGCGTGACGGCGGGGGAAACGCGACCCGGTAGCACCGGCGGCCAGCAGCACAGCGGGCCGGACGAGGAGTACAGCCGGGAGCGGCTCGCCACGATGAGCCGCGACGAGCTGGACGCCCTGGGCGCCAGCTACGACGGCGTCGAGGTCCTGCACGTCGACCCGGGTCCCGCGCCCGGCTCGCGGCTGGAGAAGCGCGCCGTCCGCCAGGTCGGGCTGCTGTTCTTCCTGGCCGGCCTGCTCTCGTTCGCCTTCGTCGTGGTCTACGTGGGCTCCGGCTGGTTCCTGCCCGAGTGGTCGTGGACCGAGCACGAGAGCACCTGGAGCGCGCTGTTCACGCCGATGCTCGGCGCGACCCTCGGGTTGGCGCTGGTCTTCGTCGGCCTCGGGCTGGTGCTCTACACCAAGAAGCTGCTCCCCCACGAGACCGCGGTGCAGGCCAAGCACGAGGCGGGTCACTTCGACCAGATGACCACCGGCGCGACCCTGGTCACCTGGGGGCACCGCAGCGGTCTGGCCCGGCGCAAGCTGCTCACCCGCTCGCTGCTGTTCATGGGTGGCGGCATCGGCCTGGCGCTGATCATGCCGCTGGGCGGTCTGATCAAGAACCCGAACAAGGGCAACCCCCTGGGCACGACGCCCTGGGCGAAGGGTGTCCGGCTGCTGCGCATCGACGGCACCCCGATCCGCCCCGGCGACGCGGAGCCCGGCTCGCTGCAGACCGTCTTCCCGGGTGTCGAGGGGGGCAACACGGCCGCCGACGCGGCGACCATGCTCTTCCGCCTGCGCCCGGAGCAGGTGGCGCAGTTCCAGCCCCGGCCGGCCAACGAGGGCTTCGGGTACGCCGACTACGTCGCCTTCTCGAAGATCTGCACGCACGCCGGCTGCCCGGTGTCGCTGTACGAGCAGGAGACCAGCCGCATCCTCTGCCCGTGCCACCAGTCGCAGTTCGACATCGTCCTGGACGCCAAGCCGGTCTTCGGGCCCGCTGTCCGCCCGCTGCCGCAGCTGCCCATCACGGTCGACTCAGAGGGCTACTTCGTCGCCCGCAGCGATTACATTGAGGCCGTCGGCCCGACGTACTGGAACCGGGAGCGCATCTGATGGCTCGCACCGCAACGGCGCCAGGGGTCCCGACCACGCGTCTGGGCAAGGCCGCCGTCGAGCTCGACGACCGGTTCGTCGCGGCCAACTGGTTCCGGCGCACCCTCAACAAGGTCTACCCCGACCACTGGTCGTTCCTGCTCGGCGAGATCGCGCTCTACTCGTTCGTCGTCCTGCTGCTGTCGGGCACGTACCTGACGTTCTTCTTCGACGCCTCGATGCGCGAGGTCGTCTACGACGGGTCGTACGCGCCGCTCCGGGGTGTGTCGATGTCGGCGGCCTACGAGTCCACGCTGCACCTGTCGTTCGACGTGCGCGGCGGGCTGTTCATGCGCCAGCTGCACCACTGGGCGGCGCTGCTGTTCGTGGCGTCGATCCTGGTCCACCTGCTGCGCATCTTCTTCACCGGCGCCTTCCGCCGGCCGCGCGAGATCAACTGGCTGATCGGTGTCGGTCTGTTCGTCCTCGCCCTGCTCGAGGGCTTCGCCGGGTACACCATCCCCGACGACCTGCTGTCGGGCACCGGCCTGCGGATCTTCATGACGGTGATCATCTCGATCCCGATCCTCGGCACCTGGGTCTTCTTCGCCCTGCTCAACGGCGACTACCCCGGCGAGTTCATCGTCGGGCGGCTGTACATCATCCACGTGCTGCTCGTGCCGGCGATCCTCGTCGCGCTGATCACCGTGCACCTGCTGCTGCTGATCAAGCAGAAGCACACGCAGTTCCCCGGCCCGGGGCGGACCGAGCACAACGTCGTCGGCAACCGGTTCTTCCCGGTGTTCGCGGCCAAGTCCGGCGGCCTGTTCTTCCTGGTCTTCGGCGTGTGCGCGGCCCTGGGCGGCCTGGTGCAGATCAACCCGATCTGGCTGTGGGGCCCGTACAACCCGGCTCAGGTGTCCGCAGCGTCGCAGCCGGACTGGTACATCGGGTTCCTCGAAGGATCGATGCGCCTGTTCCCGGCGTGGGAGATCAACCTGCCGGGGAGCTACCAGATCCCGGCGCCGTTCTGGCCGACGGTCTTCCTCCCCGGGGTCCTGTTCACGCTGCTGGCGCTGTACCCGATCATCGAGCGGAAGCTGACCCGGGACACCGCGTCGCACCACCTGCTGCAACGGCCGCGGGACGTGCCGGTGCGGACGTCGCTGGGCGCGATGTCGCTGACCTTCTACCTGGTGCTGTTCCTGTCGGGTGGAAACGACATCATCGCGGACAAGTTCGACATCAGCCTGAACGCGATGACGTGGGCCGGGCGCATCGGGCTGGTGATCCTGCCGCCGATCGTCTACTTCTTCACCTACCGGCTGTGCATCGGGTTGGAGCGGCACGACCGCGAGGTGCTCGAGCACGGCATCGAGACCGGTGTCATCCGGCGCCTGCCCCACGGTGAGTTCATCGAGGTGCACCAGCCGCTCGGCCCGGTCGACGAGCACGGCCACGGCCAGCTGGCCTACGGCGGCGCTCCGGTGCCCAAGCGGATGAACCACGTCGGCGGTGCCCGCCGGGCCGTGAAGGGCTTCTTCTCCCCCGTCGAGTCGCCCGCCGCGGTCGAGGCCGAGCAGCGCGCGGAAGGCCGGGGTCTGTCGGCCGCCGAGTCCGACCGCGAGCTGACCAGCAGCGGCCGACCCAGCGAGGGTGGCCGGCCCTCCGACGGCGGTCGCCCGCAGGAGCCGCGCGACTGAGCTCAGCACGTCCCCAGCGAGGGCCCCGACGGTGTCGTCCGTCGGGGCCCTCGCTGCTTTCCGGCCGGCACCACCACCCACGTGCGCCGGCGCTCAGGGCCCTCCCGGGCGGCCGGAACCAGGGACGGATCCGGGCCTTCCCCGATGTACCAGGACGGCGCGGCCGAGCAGGCTTGCCGCATGACCTCAGCAACGCCGTTCCCCCCGCCGACGACCGAGCCGACCCCCGGTCCCCTCCCCCGGCCCCAGCTGCGCCGCAGCGGCACCGACTCGATGCTCGGCGGCGTCTGCGGCGGCCTGGCCGAGTACAGCGGCATCGACACCGTCCTCTGGCGGGTCGGTTTCGTCGCCCTCGCGCTGCTCGGCGGCTCGGGTTTCCTCGTCTACCTGCTGCTCTGGGTGCTCATGCCGCCGGCGCCCGACCGCCGTCCCGGCCCCCTGGACGGCCCCATCGAGCGGCTGCGGGGCGCGATGACCAGCCACCCGCCGCGCAGCTGACCGAACACGAAGAAGGGCCCCTCCCGCCGGCGGCGGGAGGGGCCCTTCGACGTCGCGGACGCCGATCAGCTCTGCGTGGCGTTCTGCCCCACGTAGTACTCGAACAGCAGGCCGCCGATGGTGACCAGCAGGGCGACGCCGGCGATGATGATCAGCCACGCGTACCAGAAGGCCAGCGCGAGGCCCATCAGCGCGGCGGACAGGCCGATCGCGAAGGGCCAGTAGCTGCCCGGGCTGAAGAAGCCCAGCTCGCCGGCGCCGTCGGCGATCTCGGCGTCCTTGCGGTCCTCCGGGCGGGCGTCGATGCGGCGCGAGACGAACAGGAAGAACCCGCCGACCAGGCCGGTGAGGCCGAACGAGAGGGCCAGCGCGGTGGTGCCGATCGGCTCCTTCGCCCACACCCCGTACACGATGGCGGCGATGAGGCACGCCACCGCGATGATGTTGAAGATGGCGGCTTCGACCTTCACGGCCGTCCCTCCTGCTGCGTGCTGATGACGACGACGCGGCGATCAGTCATGGGGTCCGCCGCTGGCGCCCACCGTGGTGGCGCCCCGCTGGTCCTCGGTCGTCAGGTCGAACGGGTGCGTGGTGACCGACGTGCCGGGCTGGCCGATGCTCTCCAGCGCCTGCGCCGTGGTGTCACCCGACTGGCGCGCCTGGATGTAGGCGTCGAAGTCGTCCCCGGACACCGCGCGCACCTCGAAGTTCATGTACGCGTGGTAGGTGCCGCAGAGCTCGGCGCAGCGCCCGACGTAGGCGCCTTCCTTGTTCACCGTCACGTCGAAGACGTTGTTCCGGCCGTTCTCGTTGCCCGGGATCACGTCGAGCTTGAAGAGGAACTCCGGGACCCAGAACGAGTGGATGACGTCGGCCGAGGCGACCTCGAAGCGGATCGTGCGGTCGGTGGGCAGGACGAGGATGGGGATCTGCTCGCTGTTGCCGACCGTGTTGACCGGGGTGCCGTCCGGGCCGGGGCTGTCCGGGTAGACGAACTGCCAGTTCCACTTGAATGCGTTGACCGCGACGGTGAGGTCGGGGTTGTTCGTGCGCTCCTGCACCTTGTTCTGGGTCACCACGGTGAAGAAGAACAGGACGGCGATGATCAGGAACGGGATGACCGTGTAGACGATCTCCAGCGGCAGGTTGTACGCGGTCTGACGCGGGAGTTCGTCACCGCGCTTCCGGTACCGGACGATGCACCAGATGATCAGGGTCCACACGATGATGCCGACGATCAGCGCGGCGATGCAGGACCAGGTCCACAGCTCCCGCATGTCGGTGGCCTGCTTGGTGACGCCCTCGGGCCAGCCGAACCGCCAGAACGTGTTGTTCGGGGCCTCGCAGCCGGCGAGGGCGACCAATCCCAGGAGACCGAGCGCGCCCACCCGCGCGAGCCTGCTGACTCGAGCCACTGCCCGTTGCCTCCTCGTCCCCCGCCCGGACCGCCCGGACGGCCTCCTCGCGCGAACCCGCCGCCGTCCGGAGAACCCGGGCGCCGCGGTGCCCCGCACGTCGATCACAGTGTGGGCCGAGACTATCCGACCCCGCTCGGCGACCGACCACCGCCAGACCGCGGCTCGGCGGGTCGTGGCCCGGCCGTGACCAGGGCGGGTGCCCGCCCGCTGTCCGGGTGCCGGTGTTCCCGGCCGCGCAGCCCGGTCGGGGTCCGCCGACGGTTAGAGTCAGAGGCGTGTACCGCCGGCTGCTGACCCCCCGCTGGGTGCTGTTGCACCTGCTCGTGGCAGCCCTGTTCGTCGCCACCTGGTTCCTCGCGTACTGGCAGCTGTCCAAGGCCGAGGCCGGCGGCGGAGCGGTCAACTGGAGCTACGCCGTCCAGTGGCCGCTCTACGGCTTCATGGGCCTGTGGTTCTACTCCCGCATGATCCGCAACGAACTGCACCGGGATCCCGACGAGGGCGAGCCCGGCAGGGAGGTCGTCCTGTACCAGCGCCCGCGCGTCGACACCACTGGCGACCCCGAACTGGCCGCCTACAACGCCTACCTCGCCGAGCTCAACGAGCGGGCGCTGAAGAACTCCCGCGGCCAGGCGGCTCGCTGATGACCGAGCAGACCCAGAGCCCTGCCCGCAAGCCCGCCCGGTCCGCCGACCGCGGTATCCCGGCGGCGCTCACCCGCTACCGCGTCATGGCCTACATCGTGGGCACGATGCTCCTGGTCCTCGTGTTCGTGGCCATGCCGATCAAGTACTTCGGGCACAACGACACCCCCGTCGCCATCGTCGGGACGGCGCACGGCTTCCTCTACTGCGTGTACCTGCTCACCGCGTTCGACCTGGCGCTGCGGGCCCGCTGGCGCGCCCTCGGCACCGTGCTGGTGCTCCTCGCCGGGACCATCCCGTTCCTCTCGTTCGTCGCCGAGCGGAAGGTCACCCGGAAGACGCGCGCCGGCGAGCGCCTGTAGCCCCCTCGTCCCCCACTTCCCTGGAGACCCGCGCATGTGCGGCCTGCTGGCCTACCTGTCCACCGACGCCGAGCGCGTCGACGAGACCCGCGTGGCCGACCTCCGCGGCGCGCTGCACTGCCTGCACCACCGCGGCCCGGACGACACCGCCGTCTGGTCGGACGCCCACGCCGTCCTGGCCTTCAACCGGCTGGCCCTCATCGACATCGAGGGCAGCCCCCAGCCGATGCCGTACGCGGCCGGGCGCTACCGGATCCTGTTCAACGGCGAGATCTACAACTACGTGGAGCTGCGCGAGGAGCTCGCCGCCGCCGGCATGGAGCTGGCCACCCACGGCGACACCGAGACCATCGTCGCCGGCTACCACCTGTGGGGCGAGAAGGTCGTCGAGCGGCTGCGCGGCATGTTCGCCTTCGTCATCTGGGACACCGAGACGAGGACGGCGTTCGGCGCCCGCGACCCGTTCGGCATCAAGCCGCTGTTCACCGCCCGCCTGGCCGACGGCGGGCTGGTCTTCTCGTCGGAGAAGAAGGCGCTGCTGGAGCTGCTGGGCGGCAGCGACGCCGCCGGCGGCGTCGACGGGGCGAGCCTGCAGCACTACCTGACCCTGCAGTACGTGCCGGAGCCGGCGACCCTGCACCGCGGCATCCACCGGATCGAGAGCGGCACCAGCTTCACCGTCGCCGGCGGCGAGCTGACCACCACGCGCTACTTCCACCCGACGTTCCCGGTCCGCCCGGTGGCCCCGGACGAGCAGCAGGCGCTCTACGACCGGATCGCCGCCGTCCTGGACGACTCCGTCCGTGTGCACATGCGTGCCGACGTCACCGTCGGCTCCTTCCTCTCCGGGGGCATCGACTCGACCGCGATCGCGGCGCTGGCCAAGCGGTACAACCCGAAGCTGATGACCTTCACGGTCGGCTTCGAGCGCCAGGGGTTCTCCGAGATCGACGTGGCCGCCGAGTCGGCGCGCGCGATCGGGGTCGAGCACATCACCAAGGTCGTGACGCCGGAGGAGTTCGCCGACTCGATCCCCCTGGTGGTCTGGTACCTCGACGACCCGGTGGCCGACCCCGCGCTGGTGCCGCTGTACTTCGTGGCCCGCGAGGCCCGCAAGCACGTGAAGGTGGTGCTCTCCGGCGAGGGCGCCGACGAGCTGTTCGGCGGCTACAACATCTACCGCGAACCGCTGTCGCTGGCCGCGTTCGACAAGCTGCCCGGCGGCATCCGCCGCGCGCTGGGCGCGCTCTCGTCGAAGCTGCCCGACGGCATGCGCGGCAAGGACCTGCTGCGCCGCGGGTCGATCCCGCTGGAGCAGCGCTACTACGGCAACGCGCGGATCTTCCGGGACGACGAGCTCTCCTTCCTGGAGAAGCGCGATCCCGACCTCTCGCACGTGGCCGTCACCGCGGAGCTCTACCGGCGCACCCGTGCGGCCGGCTACGACGACGTCACCGCGATGCAGTACGTCGACCTGTTCACCTGGCTGCGCGGCGACATCCTGGTCAAGGCCGACAAGATGACCATGGCCAACTCGCTGGAGCTGCGGGTCCCGTTCCTCGACCCGGAGGTGTTCGCCGTCGCCGGCACGCTGCCGGTCGACCAGCGGGTGACCAAGGAGACGACGAAGTACGCGCTGCGGCGCGCGCTGGAGCAGATCGTGCCGCCGCACGTGCTCAACCGGCGCAAGCTCGGTTTCCCGGTGCCGACCCGGCACTGGCTGGCCGAGGACCTGCACGACTGGGCGCGGCAGATCATCGAGGAGAGCCAGACCGACGAGTGGCTCGACCGCCGGCACATCCTCTGGATGCTCGACGAGCACCGGGACAACCAGCGGGCCGGCTCGTCGGTCGACTACTCGCGCAAGCTCTGGACGCTGCTGGTCTTCATGGTCTGGCACGGCATCTTCGTCGAGGGGCGGATCAAGCCCGAGATCCCCGAGACCGTCTACCCGGTCCGCCTCTGAGCCGTGATCATCGGCGAACGGCTGCACCCGTCGGCGTGTCGCACAGCCACCCGCCGATGATCGACCGAACCTCTCCAGATGCGTGACGACATCTTTCCGCTGACCAAGGCAGAACGCCGGGCAGCTCGAGCACGCTGGCGGCAGTTGAGCGCCCGAGAGCGCATGCGCGCGGGTCGGCTGGCCGAGCGAGGACTCCCCGCACCGTCACGTGAACTCTCCGCCGCCACGCTCCAGTGGGGGCAGTACATGCTGCAGCGCACGTGGTCCAACCGGATTCCCCGCTCGAGCATGGTCGTGGCAGGGCTGACCGCTGCGATCCTCGGCCTGCTCGCGCAGTTGGCCATCGGTGTCGGCTGGGTGCTGGTCGGCGGCGGGCTCGTGGCCGCCGCGATCGGATGGTTGACGTGGAGCCAGCGTCGGCTCGCCCACGCCATGGTCAGCGCGAATGCCGTCGTCCTCCACCACGGGGATGCAGCATCGGGCCCACCGGACCGTTGAACGCCTGAGGCCCGGAATCACCAGGATTCCGGGCCTCAGGCGTTCAACGCTCGCTGCCGAGCGGCGGTCAGCTCAGTGGAAGCTGTCGCCGCAGGCGCAGGAACCGCTGGCGTTCGGGTTGTCGATCGTGAAGCCCTGCTTCTCGATGGTGTCGACGAAGTCGATCACGGCGCCACCCAGGTACGGGCCGCTCATCCGGTCGACGATCACCTCGACGCCGCCGTACTCGTAGGTCTGGTCGCCGTCGAGGAAGCGCTCGTCGAAGAACAGCTGGTAGCGCAGGCCCGAGCAGCCGCCCGGCTGGACGGCGATGCGCAGCCGCAGGTCGTCGCGGCCCTCCTGGTCGAGCAGCGTCTTCACCTTGCTCGATGCGGCCTCGCTCAGGGTGACGCTCGTCGCGTCGGGAGCCTGCGTGTCCTGCACCGTCATGTTCTGTCCTCCCAGATCCGAGGTCCCGCAGCGGTCGTTCTCCGAGACCGGGTAACACCGCCGCGGCGGAGCTTCTTCCCACTGTACGGCGCGCGCACGCATCAGCCGAGGCACCCGATCGAGCGCACGTAGACTCGTCGGTCGTGAAGCTCCGCCTCCCGGGTCGCAAGTCGAGCGCCGAGACGACGCCGGACCCCTCTGCCGACCTGACCGACCAGCTGGTCAGGAGCTCCGGCAAGGGCCGTCCGACGCCCAAGCGCAGCGAGGCCCAGGGGCGCCGCCCGGGTCCGCCCCCGCCGCCGCCGACGACCCGCAAGGAGGCCTACCGGCGGATGCGCTCGTCGCAGGCGGCCAACCGCGGCACCGCCCGCGCGGCGGCGGCCCGCGGCGACGAGAACTACCTGCCGGCCCGTGACCGCGGCCCGGTGCGCCGGCTGACCCGCCAGATCGTCGACAGCCGCCGCAACGTCGGCAGCCTGTTCCTGGTCATCGCCGCGCTCGCGGTGGTCAGCTTCTTCGTCCGCAACGCCTACGTGCAGACCTACACCAGCCTGCTGCTGCTGGTCTTCTTCCTCTTCTTCATCGTCGACTCGGTCTTCCTCTCCCGGCGGATCAAGAAGGCGATCGCCGAGCAGCTGCCGAAGGAGAACCCGAAGGGCGCGGTCTGGTACGGCGTGAGCCGCTCGACGATGATCCGCCGCTGGCGCTTCCCCAAGCCCGAGGTCACGGAGGGCTGAGCCCGGGGATAGCGTCGGCGTACGTGGAGTACAGACGACTCGGCCGTTCCGGCCTCACCATCTCCGAGATCGCTTACGGCAACTGGCTGACGCACGGCAGCCAGGTCGAGGAGGACGCCGCGCACGCCTGCGTCAGCGCCGCCCTCGACGCCGGGATCACCACCTTCGACACCGCCGACGTCTACGCGCAGACCAAGGCGGAGTCCGTGCTGGGCCGCGCGCTGGCCGGCCAGCGCCGCGAGGGCCTCGAGATCTTCACCAAGGTCTACTGGCCGACCGGGCCCGGCCCCAACGACCGCGGGCTGTCCCGCAAGCACATCATCGAGAGCTGCAACGCCTCGCTCAAGCGCCTGCAGACCGACTACGTCGACCTCTACCAGGCCCACCGCTACGACGAGACGGTGCCGCTCGAGGAGACGATGACCGCCTTCGCCGACCTCGTGCGTCAGGGCAAGGCGCTCTACATCGGCGTCTCCGAGTGGCGGGCCGACGAGATCGCCGCCGGCGCGGCGCTCGCCCGCGACCTGGGCATCCAGCTCATCAGCAACCAGCCGCAGTACTCGATGCTCTGGCGGGTCATCGAGTCCGAGGTCGTCCCCACCTCGGAGAAGGAGGGCCTGTCGCAGATCGTCTGGTCGCCGCTGGCCCAGGGCGTGCTCACCGGCAAGTACAAGCCGGGCGAGCAGCCGGGCGCCGACACCCGCGCCGGGCACGCGAGCGTCGGTGGCTCGATGCAGGGCTTCCTGACCGACGAGATCCTCGGCGCGGTGCAGAACCTGCGCCCGATCGCCGACGACCTGGGGCTCTCGATGGCCCAGCTCGCGGTGGCCTGGGTGCTGCAGAACCCGAACGTCGCTGCGGCGATCATCGGCGCCAGCCGGCCTGAGCAGGTGCACGACAACGTCAAGGCCGCCGGCGTCAAGCTGGACGACGACGTCCTGAAGAAGATCGACGAGGTGCTCGGCGACGTCGTCGAGCGCGACGCCTCGAAGACCCAGCGCGGCTGAGTCGTCGGAGGCTGGGAGCGCAGGAATCCTGCGCTCCCAGCCTCCGCATCAGGTCGCGGCGAGGCTCATCGGGCCGTAGACCTCGTCGTCGCCGTGGAACAGCGTCACCGTCGCGACGCCGCGGGCCAGCAGCTCCCGCCAGTTCTCCCCCAGCCACGACTCGGCGTCGCCCTGGTTGTCCGCCTCGGCCACCTCGATCCCCAGCGAAGCAGGGTCGATCGCCGTGCCGGACGGGTCCTCCAGCCGCCAGTGCCAGGTCATGGCTGGCGAGGTTAGCCGTTGCCCGAGTGTGATCAACCGCCGGTTATCCGGTCCCCTGCGCGGGCATGACGGTGCATCGACGCGCCCGAGCAGAGGACCGGAGGACCCATGAGCGAGCCCGCGACGGGCGGCGCCACCCGCGCCGAGACACCGCCGCCCGATCCGACGAGCGCCTCGACGGCCGAGCTCGTCGGCAGCCTGGGCGAGCAGATCGGCACGCTGGTCCGCGACGAGGTGCGGCTCGCCCAGGCCGAGATCACCCAGAAGGCCAAGCGGCTCGGTGTCGGCGCCGGTCTCTTCGGCGGCGCCGGCCTGGTCGCGCTGCTCGGCCTGAACGGCCTGATCACCGCCGCCATCCTCGGGCTGGCCAACGTCCTGCCGGGCTGGCTGGCCGCGATCATCGTCGCCATCGTGCTCTTCGCCGTCGCCGGTGTGCTCGCGCTGATCGGCAAGAAGGACGTGCAGCAGGCCACTCCCCCGCTGCCGACCGAGACCCTCGCCAGCGTCCAGGACGACGTCGCCGCGGTGAAGGAAGGCATCGCGCGGTGACGGAGAACCAGCCCGGCGTCCCCGAGGTGACGGGCCCCACCGACCCCGAGGCGATCAAGGCCGAGATCGACGCGACCCGCGAGCAGCTGGCCGCGACCGTCGACGAGCTCAGCCGCCGCCTCGACGTCCCGGCCCGGGCCAAGGAAGGCGTCTACCGCGCCCGCGACACCGCCGTCGAGACCTACCGGGAGAGCCCCCCGATCGTGCTCGGGATCGGCCTGGCACTGGCGGCAGCGGTCGTCGGTCTGGTGGTGTGGCGCCGGAAGCGTTCGAGCACGAGGAGGAAGTAGTGGCGAGCAAGGGAGCCAAGATCGCCTACCGGCCGATCGGGCTGATCGGCGGCATCCTGGCCGGAACCCTGTCCGGGATCGTCTTCAAGCAGATCTGGAAACAGATCGCCGACGAGGAAGAAGCGCCCGACGCGCTGCAGAGCGAGTACTCGATGCGCGAGGTGGTGCTGGCCGCCGCGCTGCAGGGGGCGATCTTCGCCGCCACGAAGGCCGCCATCGACCGCGCCGGCGCACGCGGGTTCACCCGGCTGACCGGGGCCTGGCCCGGCGACTGATCGCGGACCGCTCCTCGACCCGCCGCAGACTTCAGGGGGAAACGTCATGACCGGCACCAGCCACCGCGAGAGCGCGGTCGACCGGATCAAGCAGCGGGTCGAGGAGAAGGCCGCCCGCCGGGCCGCGGCCAAGGCCGCGGAGGAGGAGGCGGCGCGCCACCCGGACCAGGACGCCGACCGGCCGCCGAACGGCGCGCCCAGCGAGCAGGTGCTGCCCGGCGTCCACGCCGAGAAGCCCACCCAGATCCCGCTCAAGGGCTGGAAGCAGATCGTCAAGCGGGCGTGGGCCGAGAACAAGGCCGACAACATGCCGATCATCGCCGGCGGCGTGGCGTTCTTCGGCTTCCTCGCCGTCTTCCCCGCGCTGATCGCGGTGATCTCGATCTACGGCCTGGTCGCCTCGCCGCAGTCGGTGGCCAAGCAGGTCGAGAGCCTCTCGAAGCAGCTCCCCCAGGACGCGGCGAGCCTCATCGAGACGCAACTGAAGAGCATCACGGAGAACGCCGGCGGTGCGCTGACCGTCGGCCTGATCATCTCGATCCTGGCCGCGCTCTGGAGCGCCTCGGGCGGCGTGAACAACATGATCACCGCCATCAACCTGGCCTACGACGAGGTCGAGACCCGCAACACCGTCAAGCTGCGGCTGCTCTCCCTCGCGCTGACCCTCGGCGGGATCCTGTTCTTCCTCCTCACCATCGGCCTGGTGGCCGTCGTCCCGGCGGTGCTGAACGCGCTGCCGCTGGGGATCTTCGGCACGATCCTCGCCCAGGTCGTCCGGTGGGTGCTGCTGCTGGCGATCATGGCCGGCTCGCTCGCCGTCCTCTACCGGGTCGCCCCCGACCGCGACGCGCCCAAGTTCCGCTGGGTCAGCCTGGGCTCGATCGTCGTCACCGTCGTCTGGGCGATCGTGAGCCTGCTGTTCAGCCTGTACGTCAACAACTTCGGGTCCTACGACAAGACGTACGGCGCCATCGCGGGCGTCATCGTGCTGATGCTGTGGCTGTACATCACGTGCTACCTGATCCTGCTCGGCGCCGAGATCAACGCCGAGACCGAGCACCAGACGGCCCGGGACACCACCGAGGGCCATCCGCAGCCGATGGGCTCCCGCGACGCCACGGTCGCCGACACCCTGCCCGACCCGCCGGAGCCCACGAAGGAGTCCGCGAAGTCCGCCTAGCGGACGTGGGACTCCACGAACGGGGGCTTTCCGACCTCGGCCGGCTGCGGGCGCCCGCGGACGTCGACGCTGACCTCCGCGCCGTCACCTACGCCGGCCGCGGTGTCGAGCAGCGCCAGCCCGATGCCGACCTTGAGCGTCGGGGAGAACGTGCCGCTGGTGACCTCGCCGATGCGGGTGCCGTCGCCGTCCAGGACCGCCATGCCCGGGCGCGGGATGCCGCGGCCGGTGGCCCGCAGTCCCCACAGCAGCCGGGCCGGCCCGGCCTCCTTCTCGGCGAGCAGCGCCTCGCGGCCCCAGAACCGCGGCTTCTTCCAGCCGACGGCCCAGCCGGCCCGCGCCTGGTTCGGGGTGATCTCGCGCGACAGCTCGTGCCCGTGCAGCGGGTAGCCCATCTCGGTGCGCAGGGTGTCGCGGGCGCCGAGCCCGCACGGCCGGATCCCCTCGGGCTCGCCCGCGGCGAGCAGCGCGTCCCACAGCTCACCGGCCCGGCCGGCGGCGACCAGCAGCTCGTAGCCGTGCTCGCCGGTGTAGCCGGTGCGGCAGACGGTGACGTCGCCGTCCACGAAGGACATGTAGGGCAGGTCCGCGGCCAGGCCCACGGCCTGCAGCACCTGCGGTGAGCGCGGTCCCTGGACGGCGAGGACGGCGACCTCCTCGTGCCGGTCGGTGACCTGCACGCCGTCGGGCGCCTCATCGGCGAGCCGGGCGAGGACGTCGGCGGCGTTGGCCGCGTTGGGCACCAGCAGGACGTCGTCCGGGCCGTGCAGGTAGACGATGAGATCGTCCACGACGCCCCCGTCCTCGGTGCAGCACAGCGTGTACTGCGCCTGCCCAGGGCCGATCCGCGACAGGTCGTTGGTCAGGCAGCCGTCGACGAACGCCGCCGCGCCCGGGCCGCGGACCGTGCCGGTGCCCAGGTGGGAGACGTCGAACAGCCCGACGGCGGTGCGGACCGCGGTGTGCTCGGCGATCACCCCTCCGCCGGCGTACTCGATCGGCATCGACCAGCCGCTGAAGTCGGCGAGCTTGGCCCCGAGGGCGACGTGCCGGTCGTTCAGGGGTGAGGTCCTCACGGCAGGTCACGCTAGCGGGGTCACTACCCTCGACGCCGTGCCGCCGACGATCGCCACCACCGACCGCCCGCTCGAGAAGCTCTCCGCCGACGCGGTGGTGATCGGTGTCGGGAAGGGCCCGGGCGGCCTGCTCCCCACCCCCGGCAGCGAGGCGGTCGACCGGCTGCTCGGCGGGAAGCTGTTCGCCGCGCTGGCCGACCTCGGCGCCCGGGGTGCCGAGGAGGAGGTCACGCGGCTGCCCACGTTCGGCCAGGGCCCGTTCCCGGTCGTCGTCGCCGTGGGCCTGGGTGCGCCGTCCGCCGACGGCGGCTACTCCCCCGACGTCGTCCGCCGCGCCGCCGGCGCGGCGAGCCGGGCGCTGCCCGGCCGCGGCTCGGTGGTCACGCTGCTGGCCGCGGTGGGCGGGACGCCGGACGTCCAGCGGCTGCACGCCGTCGGCGAGGGGTCCCTCCTCGGCGCCTACGAGTTCACCGAGTACAAGTCCGATCTGCCGGCCGACCGGCCGACGCCGCCGTCCTCGTTCGAGGTGGTGGTGCCGGACGTCGGCGCCGCCAAGGAGCCGCTCAAGCACATCCGCGCCGTGGCCGACGCGATCTGGCTGGTCCGCGACCTGGTCAACACCCCGCCGAACGACCTCTACCCCGCCGAGCTGGCCGCGCGCGGCGCCGCCGCGGGCGAGAAGGCCGGCCTGTCGGTGGAGATCCTCGACGAGAAGGCGCTCGAGGCCGGCCGGTACGGCGGCATCGTGGCGGTCGGCCAGGGTTCGGCCCGCGGTCCCCGGCTGCTGCGGCTGACCTACAAGGGCAAGAAGGCCAGGAAGAAGATCGCCCTGGTCGGCAAGGGGATCACCTTCGACAGCGGCGGCCTGTCGATCAAGCCGGCGCTGAACATGCAGAACATGAAGAGCGACATGGCCGGCGCCGCCGCGGTGATCGCGACCGTGTGCCTGGTCGCCGACCTCGGCCTGCCGGTCGAGGTGACCGCCACCGTGCCGATCGCCGAGAACCTGCCCGGCGGCGCCGCCTACCGCCCGGCCGACATCGTCACCTTCCGCAACGGCAAGAAGGCCGAGATCACCAACACCGACGCCGAGGGCCGCGTGATCCTGGCCGACGCGATCGCCCGCGCGGCCGAGGACGGTCCCGACGCGCTGCTGGAGACCTCGACGCTGACCGGCGCCCAGCAGGTCGCGCTGGGCAACCGCACCTCCGGCGTCATGGGCAGCGACGAGCTGCGCGACGCCGTCGTCGCTGCCGGGAAGCGGGTCGGCGAGGGCATGTGGCCGATGCCGCTGCCGGTCGAGCTGCGCCGCGGCATCGACTCGCCGATCGCCGACTTCGTCAACTCCAACGCCGACCGCTTCGGCGGGATGCTCGTCGGCGGCCACTTCCTCGCCGAGTTCGTGCCCGACGGACTGCCGTGGGCGCACATCGACGTGGCGGGGCCGGCCTACAACACGCAGTCGCCGTGGGGCTGCACGCCCAAGGGCGGCACCGGCGTCCCGGTGCGCACCCTCCTCGCCACCATCGAGGACCTCATCGCGGAGTGACCCTGCGCTTTATCGCGATAAAGCGCAGCTATTCGAGCTTGTCGGTCTGCTTCGCGCTCCAGTCGCGCATGCGCTGGGGGTAACCGGTGACCTGGGCGTCGTAGACGGGGATCGCGAGGTCCTTGGACAGCCGGCGGGCGACGTCCGGGCCGTCGATGCGGCGGCGGGTCCACTCCCCGTCGGCGGCGACCAGCACGATCGTGGTCTCGGTGACCGCCGTCCGCGGCTCGACGTACCCCTCGACCCCGCGCCGGCTGGCCACGAACTGCTCCAGGTGGGCGAGGTCGGTGCGGTGCGAGCCGCGGTCGAGCGTGCTCCGGCGGCCCGAGCCACCGGGTCCCCGGCCGCGCAACCGGTCGAGCAGCCCCATGCCCTCTCCCGTCGTCTGCGGTCGCGGCCCCCGCCGCGACGCTCCCGGTGATCAACGGTGCGTCGGGCTGCGCCGTTCCCTTGGTGGCAGGATGTGGGCGTGACCGCTCCCAGCTCCCCCGCCGATCTGGTCATCCTCGGTGGCGGCTCCGGTGGCTACGCGGCGGCACTGCGGGCGGCGGAGCTCGGGCTGTCGGTCGTCCTCGTCGAGAAGGACAAGCTCGGCGGTACCTGCCTGCACCGCGGCTGCATCCCGACCAAGGCGCTGCTGCACAGCGGCGAGATCGCCGACGCCGCCCGCGAGGGTGAGCAGTTCGGCGTCAAGACCACCCTGGCCGGCATCGACATGGACGGCGTCAACGCCTACAAGGACGGCGTCGTCAGCCGGCTCTACAAGGGCCTGCAGGGCCTGATCAAGAGCCGCGGCATCACCTACGTCGAGGGCGAGGGCCGGCTGGTCTCCCCCACCGCCGTCGCGGTCGGCGACCAGACCTACGAGGGCCGGCACGTGCTGCTGGCCACCGGCTCCTACGCCCGCACGCTGCCGGGCGTCGAGATCGACGGCACGAAGGTGATCACCAGCGACCACGCGCTGCGCCTGGACCGCGTGCCGGCCTCGGCGATCGTCCTGGGCGGCGGCGTCATCGGCTGCGAGTTCGCCAGCGCGTGGACCTCCTTCGGCGTCGACGTCACGATCGTCGAGGCGCTGCCGCACCTCGTCCCGCTGGAGGACGAGGCCTCCTCCAAGCTGCTGGAGCGCGCGTTCCGCCGGCGCAAGGTCGGCTTCGAGCTGGGCGCCAAGGTCACGAAGGTGCAGACGACGGACGACGGCGTCCGCGTCGAGCTGGAGAACGGCAAGGCGCTGGAGGCCGAGCTCCTGCTCGTCGCCGTCGGCCGCGGCCCGGTGAGCGAGGGCCTCGGCTACGAGGAGGCCGGCGTCACCACCGAGCGCGGCTTCGTCCTGGTCGACGAGTACTGCCGGACGACCGTGCCGACGATCTCCGCGGTCGGCGACCTCATCCCGACCCTGCAGCTGGCCCACGTCGGCTTCGCCGAGGGCATCCTCGTCGCCGAGCGGCTGGCCGGGCTGGAGGTCCGCCCGATCGACTACGCCGGCGTCCCGCGGATCACCTACTCCGACCCAGAGGTCGCCTCCGTCGGGTTGACCGAGGCCCAGGCCCGCGAGAAGCACGGCGAGGTGACGACGCTGACCTACGACCTCGCCGGCAACGGCCGCAGCCAGATCCTCAAGACCGCCGGCGCGGTGAAGCTCGTCCAGGCCCCCGACGGCCCGGTCGTCGGCGTGCACATCGTCGGCAGCCGCGTCGGGGAGCTCATCGCCGAGGCCCAGCTGATCTACAACTGGGAGGCGCTGCCCGACGAGGTCGCCACCCTGATCCACCCGCACCCCACGCAGAGCGAGGCGGTCGGCGAGGCGCACCTCGCGCTGGCCAGCAAGCCGCTGCACGCGCACAGCTGATCCACCCACCCGACAACCGCACACAGCGCCAGAAGGAGCACTGCCTCGATGCCGACGTCCGTCACCATGCCCGCCCTGGGCGAGAGCGTCACCGAGGGCACGGTCACCCGCTGGCTCAAGCAGGAGGGTGAGCAGGTCGAGGCCGACGAGCCCCTCCTCGAGGTGTCCACCGACAAGGTCGACACCGAGATCCCCTCCCCCGCCGCAGGCGTGCTCACCAAGATCCTCGTCGCCGAGGACGAGACCGTGGAGGTCGGCGCCGAGCTCGCCGTCATCGGTGGGGACGGCGCCGGCGGCGGGTCCGCCCCGGCGCAGGAGGCACCGGCCCAGGAGGCGCCGGCTCAGGAGGCCCCGGCGCAGGAAGCGCCGCAGGCCGAGCCGCAGTCCGCCGAGGACGAGGAGCTGCCCGCCACCCCGGCCGCGCAGGCCGGTGAGCAGCCCGCCGAGGCCGCCCCGTCGGGCGGCGGTGGCGGTGGCGGCGGTGCCGCGCAGGGCACGCCGGTCACCATGCCGGCCCTGGGCGAGAGCGTCACCGAGGGCACGGTCACCCGCTGGCTGAAGGCCGTCGGCGACGAGGTCAGCGCCGACGAGCCGCTGCTCGAGGTCTCCACCGACAAGGTCGACACCGAGATCCCGTCGCCGGCCTCCGGCACGCTGCTCGAGATCACGGTCGGCGAGGACGAGACCGTCGAGGTCGGCGCGCAGCTCGCGGTCATCGGCAGCGGCGCAGCGGGCGGCGGCGAGTCGGCCGCCCCGGCGCCCGCGCCGCAGCAGGAGGCGCCCGCGCCCCAGCAGCAGGCGGCACCGCAGCAGCAGGCGGCACCGCCGCAGCAGGAGGAGCGCCCGGCCCCGGCTCCGGAGCCGGCGCAGGCCCCCGAACCGCAGCGCTCGCCCGAGCCACAGCCCCAGGCGCAGGCTCCCGCTCCCGCCGCGGCGCCGTCCGGCGGCGGCGGTGACGGCAGCGGCACCTACGTCACGCCGCTGGTGCGCCGGCTGGCCGCCGAGCACGGCGTCGACCTGGGCAGCGTCGAGGGCTCCGGCGTCGGCGGGCGGATCCGCAAGCAGGACGTCCTGGCCGCGGCCGAGCAGGCGAAGGCCCCCGCCGCCGCGCCGGCCGCGTCGGCGGCGACCCGCACGCCGTCCCCTGCTGCCCAGCCGGACACCTCGCTGCGCGGCCGCACCGAGAAGCTGTCCCGCCTGCGGACGGTCATCGCCCGCCGGATGGTCGAGTCGCTGGCAGTCAGCGCGCAGCTGACCACCGTGGTCGAGGCCGACATCACCCGCATCGCCGCGCTGCGCAACCGGGCGAAGCGGGACTTCGAGACCCGCGAGGGCGTCAAGCTCTCGTTCCTGCCGTTCTTCGCGAAGGCGGCGATCGAGGCGCTCAAGGCCCACCCGGCCGTGAACTCCTCGATCGACCTCGAGGCCGGCACGGTCACCTACCACGACGTCGAGAACCTCGGCGTCGCCGTCGACACCGAGCGGGGCCTGCTGGTCCCGGTCATCCACGACGCCGGCGACCTGTCGATCGGCGGGCTCGCCCGCAAGATCGCCGACCTGGCGGAGCGGACCCGGACGAACAAGGTGACCCCGGACGAGCTGGGCGGCGGCACGTTCACGCTGACCAACACCGGCAGCCGCGGTGCGCTGTTCGACACGCCGATCATCAACCAGCCGCAGGTCGCGATCCTGGGCACCGGCTCGGTGGTGAAGCGGCCGGTGGTCGTCTCCGACCCCGACCTCGGCGAGGTCATCGCGATCCGGTCGATGGTCTACCTGGCCCTCACCTACGACCACCGGATCGTCGACGGGGCCGACGCCGCGCGGTTCCTCACCACGGTCCGCGAGCGGCTGGAGGCCGGTCAGTTCGAGGGCGACCTCGGCCTGGGCTGAACAACTCCGACGGGGCCCCGGCAGGATTGCCGGGGCCCCGTCGCGTCCGCAGGGGGTCCGGGAGGAGAAGGAACCAGCGTGAAGATCGCGGTCACCGGCGCGTCGGGGCTGATCGGCAGGACGCTCGTCCCGCGGTTGCAGGCCGACGGGCACGAGGTGCTGCGCCTGGTCCGCCGGACGCCGCGCGCCGCGGAGGAGCACCGCTGGGCCCCCGAGCACCGGCGGATCGACCCGGCGCTGCTCGCCGACGTCGACGCCGTCGTCCACCTGGCCGGGGAACCGATCCGCCCACGCCCGTGGACCGAGGGCTACCGGCAGCGGCTGCTGGCCAGCCGGGTCGACGGCACCACCACGATCAGCGAGGCACTGGCCGCCGCCGCGGCCGACGACCTCGGCCGCCGGCGGGTGCTGGTCTCCGGCTCGGGCATCGACTACTACCCCGACCTCGGCGACCGGCAGGTCACCGAGGACGACGGCCCGGGCGACTCCTTCCTCGCGCGGCTCTGCGTGCGGTGGGAGGCCGCGACAGCGCCGGCCGCGGAGGCCGGCGTCCGCGTCGTCAACCTGCGCACCGGCCTGGTGCTGGGCCCGGGCGCGCCGCTGGTCCGCATCCTCGGTCTGGTGTTCCGGCTGGGCCTGGGCGGCCGCGTCGGCTCCGGGCAGCAGTACTGGCCCTGGATCAGCCTGACCGACGAGGTCGAGGCGATCGTCCACCTGCTCGGCTCCGAGGTCTCCGGCCCGGTCAACCTGACCGCGCCGAACCCGGTGACCAACGCCGAGTTCACCCGCACGCTCGGCCAGGTGCTGCACCGGCCCACCCCGCTGCCGGTCCCGGGGTTCGCCCTGTCGCTCGCGCTCGGCGAGTTCGCCCGCTCGAGCATCCTGGGTGGCCGTCGGGCGGTGCCGCGGAAGCTGCTCGACTCGGGGTTCACCTTCGCGCACCCCGACCTCGACGGCGCCCTGCGCGCGGCGCTGTCCCGCCGCTGACGATGGCCGACCCACGTCCACTGCGCCACGAGGACGCCGCAGCGCTCATCGGGATCGCGGCGGTGCTCGAGGGCCACATGCTCATCGGCGAGCTCGACCCGCACCTGATCGAAGCGCTGGTCCGCCACCTGCGCGACCCCGGTCAGCTGGCGGCGGACGCCGGCCCGGCCGAGCTGCGGCTCGCCCTGGCCAACCTCAACCAGCGGATCCGCTACGCGAACGGTGAGTACGACGAGCCGCCCGCCCCGGACACCGGTCGGGTCGACCAGTACTTCGGCTTTGCCGACCGGAGCGCGGCCCAGGCGTTCGCCGACGATGCGCTCGCCCACGGCGAGGCGGCAACCGCACCGGAGGCCGTGGACGGACGGGCCTACGACGGGGACGTCGGCTGGCAGGTCGCCGTCCGCACCGAGGAACCGCCGCTGACCGCCGCGTTCGACCGGCACGTGCTGCGGCTGGCCGCCCTGGCCGGGCCGCACGGCGGCAGCTACGGCGGCTGGGGCAGCGTCATCAGCTGACCCGCTGGGCCGACTCGATCCGCCAGCCGTCAGCGGACCGGCGCAGCACCATGTGCACGGTCGCCTCTCCCCGTCCCGGCTCCGAGCGCACCGCCGGGCCGCCCGCCGACGGCGCCACCTCGTACGCCGGCACGCTGTCGATCACCTCCAGCTCCGCGCGGTCCCCGGTCACCCCCGCCGCGCTGACCCGCACGACCGACGGGGCGTACCCGCGCAGCACCTCTCCCGCCGCCGCCAGGCCTTCGACGAAGTCGGTGTCGGCGACGAGCCGATCGCTACCGTCGCTGTAGACACCGGTCAGCAGCCGCGCCGAGGCGCTGGTGAACGCCTCGGCGCGCCGCCGGTAGAGCTCCTCGACCAGGGGCAACCAGTCGTCCGGCCCGTCCGGGGTGGCGAGCAGAGGTTCGGACGGCGGCGAGGCGCCGGCCGGCACGGACGGCGCGGCCGTGGAGGTCGGCGCGGGCACGGACCGGGACGCCGCGGCGGGCCGCGAGTCGCCCGTCGCCCCCCAGCGGCTGCCCGCCCACACCGCCGCGGCCAGGACGGCGACCACCGCCACCACCGCCCCGGCGCGGCGCAGCACCGGCACGACCCACGCCCGGCGCTCCTCCTCCACCGGCTCCGGCTCGGGACGGCGCCGGCCGGGCACCTGGTGGGTGAGCTCGGTGCGCGGGCCGCGGCCGGTGCGGCCGAGCTCCTCGTCGGGCACGCCCGCGACCGGCAGCCGGACCGGCTCCGGACGGCAGGCGTGCCGCAGGTCGAGCGCGAACGCCCCGGCCGAACCGCGCTCGTGCGGATCGGCGGCCAGCCCGCGGGCGATCACGGCGACCAGCTCGGCCGGCGCTCCCGGGGCGAGCTCGGCGAGATCGGGCAGCACCCCGGCTGCGGCGACGGCCAGGGTCTCGGCCGGCCCGGCCGCGTTCCACGGCGCGATCCCGGTCAGCGCGTGGAAGGCCGCCGCCGCGACCCCGAACACGTCGGACGCCGGCCCGGGCGCGCCGCCGCGGGCGACAGTCGGGTCGACGTAGGCCGGGGTCACCTCGCGGGCGGCCGCCTCGCCGAGCACCCGGGCGACGCCGAGATCGGTGAGCACCGGCCGCCCCTCGGCGGTGAACACGACGTTGCCGGGCGAGAGGTCGCCGTGGACGACCCCGCGCTGGTGCGCGTGCTCCAGCGCCGCGGCGACCGGCGCGATCGCCGTCACCACCTCCCCGGGCCGCAGCCGGCCGCGGCGGGCGAGCAGCGCGGCGAGGCTGCCGCCGGGCAGCAGGTCGAGCACGAGCGCGACCCGGGCCTCACCGCCACGGCGCGGCTGGTGGACGACGTCGCGCAGCCGCACCAGGTGCGGGTGGTCGAGCTCGCCGAGCAGTGCCGCCTCGCGGGCCTGCCGCTCCGGATCGCCGGCGACCAGCACCTTCACCGCGACCGGCGCTCCCCCGCCACGGGGGACCGCCCGCCACACCTCGCCCGAGCCGCCGCGCCCCAGCAGCTCCTGCAGCGTGTAGCCGGGCACCACCGGCGGAGCGGGATCGGGCATGCGGCGGACGGTAGGCGGACCGGCCGGTTCACCGCTCCGGTTGTCCACAGGCCGCACTGCTGTCCACGGGGTCGCCACCCGCCAGGACGGCGGTCGCCACCTGCCCTAGGTTCGTGGGCGATGTCCCTCCCCCCGCGCGCCGAGGTCGTGGTGGTCGGCGCCGGCCTGGCCGGGCTGACCGCCGCAACCCGGCTGTCCGCAGCCGGCTGCGACGTGCACCTCCTCGAGGCGGCTCGGCACGTCGGCGGACGGGTGGCGACGGACGTCGTCGACGGCTTCGTGGTGGACCGCGGGTTCCAGGTGCTCAACACCGGCTACCCCCGGATCGCCGACCTCGACCTACCCGCTCTGCGACTGGGCTACTTCGAGCCGGGAGCACTCGTGCGGGTCGACGGCCGGGTGCACCGGGTCGTCGACCCGCGCCGCCGGCCCACTGCCCTCCCCGGCACCCTGACCGCACCGATCGGGTCGCTGAAGGACAAGGCCGCGATCGCCGCGTTCTCCGCGCGCGCGGCATACGCACCGGCCGGTCGGCTGCTCGGCGCACGCGAACGCACCGCCGAGTCGGCGCTGCGCCGAGCCGGCATCGGGTCGACCGCCGTCGAGCGCTTCTTCCGCCCCTTTCTCGCCGGCGTCCTGCTCGAGGCCGAGCTGGCGACCTCCAGCCGCTATCTCGACCTGCTGTGGCGCAGCTTCGCCCGGGGCGCGATCGGGCTTCCGGCGGGAGGCATGCAGACGGTTCCCGAGCAGCTCGCGGCGCGGTTGCCGGCGGAGCGGCTGCACCTCGGAGTGCGCGCCGCAGAGGTCACCGGCGACCGGGTCACCGCGGACGCCGGCGCGGTGCGCGCCGACGCCGTCGTCGTCGCCAGCGACCCGGCCACGGCCGCAGCCCTCCTGCCGGGGGTCGAGGCCGCCGCCCCGCGGCAGGTCACCACCCACGTGCACGTGCTGCCCGCCTCACCGTGGCCGACACCGCTGCTCGTGCTCGGGCAGCCGGGCGGACGACTGGTGAACACCGTCGTCCTCACCGATGCCCAGCCGCGCTACAGCCCCGACGGCCGGGCGCTGGTGTCGAGTTCCACGCTCGCGCCCACACGGGAATCCGACGTCCGCGACGAGATCGCTCGCTCCCACGGCGTCGCAGCGACCGACCTCGAGCACCTCACCACGGTCACCGTCACCGGCGCGCAGCCCGCGGCCGAGCCGCCGCTGCAGCTGCGCCGGCCGGTCGCTCTCGGCGAGGGCCTGTACGTCTGCGGCGATCACCGCGACACCCCGTCCATCCAGGGCGCGATGGCCAGCGGGGCGCGCTGCGCCCGCGCCGTCCTGCGCGCCCTCCGCCCGAACGGAACCTGATGCCGGCGTCCGCTCCCACCATCCTGGCCACCAGCATCGGCTTCGCCGGCCGCGGCCGGGGCCCGTACGACTGGAGCCCCGGCCCGGTCTTCGACCTCGCGTTCTCCCTCGCCGGGGCGCCGGAGCGGCCGAAGCTCTGCTACCTGGGCACGGCCACCGGCGACGACCCGGTGCGCATCGCCGGCGTGTACGGAGCCTTCGCCGGCAGCGCCGTCGAGGTCAGCCACCTCAGCCTGTTCACGATGCCGACCGTGCCCGACATGCGGGCGCACCTCCTGGCCCAGGACGTCGTCTGGGTCGGCGGCGGCAGCGTCGCCAACCTGCTCGCCGTCTGGCGCGTGCACGGCCTCGACGAGATCTTCCGCGAGGTCTGGGAGGCCGGCGTCGTCCTCGGCGGGGTCTCCGCCGGCTCGCTGTGCTGGCACGTCGGCGGCACCACCGACTCCTACGGCCCCGACCTGCGCCCGGTCACGAACGGGCTCGCGCTGATCCCCACCTCCAACGGCGTGCACTACGACTCCGAGGAGCAGCGCCGTCCGCTCTACCACCGGCTGGTCGCCGACGGCACGCTGCCCGCCGGGCACGCCACCGACGACGGCGTGGGCCTGGTCTACCGGGGCACCGAGCTGGTCGAGGCGGTGGCCGACCGGCCGGACAAGGCCGCCTACCGGGTCGCCCCCGGCCCGGACGGCGGCGTCGTCGAGACGCGCCTCGAGCCGCGACGCCTACGCTGAGGCCGTGAGCGATCTGCAGGTGCTGCGCCTCGGCCTCGTCGACTACCAGGAGGCGTGGGACCGCCAGCGCGAGATCCACGCCGGCGTCGTCGAGGGCACCACCCCCGACACCCTGCTGCTGCTCGAGCACCCGCCGGTCTACACCGCGGGCAAGCGCACCGAGCCGCACGAGCGCCCCTTCGACGGCACGCCGGTCATCGACGTCGACCGCGGCGGCAAGATCACCTGGCACGGCCCGGGGCAGCTGGTCGGCTACCCGATCGTGCGGCTGCCCGACCCGGTCGACGTCGTCGCCCACGTCCGGCGCCTCGAAGAGGCGCTGATGGACGTCTGCGCCGGTCTCGGCGTCGCCACCGAGCAGGTCGAGGGGCGCAGCGGCGTCTGGGTGCGCGCCGACGACCGGGGCCCTGACCGCAAGGTCGCCGCGATCGGCGTCCGCGTGGCCAGGGGCGTGACCATGCACGGGTTCGCGCTCAACTGCGACCCCGACATGTCGGCGTTCGGCAACATGATCCCGTGCGGCATCGTCGACGCCGGCGCCACGTCGCTCACCCAGGAGCTCGGCCGCGACGTCCCGATCGCCGAGGTGATCGACGCGACCGAAGACGCCCTCCGCCGGGTTCTGGCACCCTCCGCGCTCCCCCTCTGAGCCGCGCGCTGCCCTAGGGTGGCGCGATGCCGGTGATGGTCCTGGGCGGCGGGGTCGCGGGCCTCACCGCGGCGCTGCTGCTCGCCCGCGACGGGCACCGCGTGACGGTGGTCGAGCGCGATCCGCTGCCGGTCGGTGCGCCGGACGACGCCCCTGGCTGGCCGCGCAAGGGAATCCCGCACTTCCTGCAACCGCACGCCTTCATCCCCGGCGGTCGCGACGAGCTGCGGGCGAACCTCCCCGACGTGTACGCGGACCTCCTCGACGCGGGCGCCCAGGAGGTCGACCTGCGGCGCAAGCTCCCCGGCGACGTCCTCCCCGAGGACGAGTCCCTGCAGTACCTCGGCGCGCGCCGTCCCCTGCTCGAGTGGGCCCTGCGACGGGCGGTCACCCAGGAGCCAGGCATCACCGTCCGGGAGGGCGTGCACGTCCGCGGTCTCGCCGTCGAGGACGGTCGCGTGACCGGGGTGCTGCTGGACGACGGCGCGCTCCCGGCCGACGTCGTGGTCGACGCGCTCGGCCGGCGGACGCCGACGCCGCAGTGGCTGGCCGAGCACGGCATCCCCACCGAGACGGACAGCAGCGACTGCGGCGTCGTCTACTACAGCCGCTACTACCGCTGCCGGCCCGGATTCGACCTGCCCGACGGGCCCTTTCTGCTCAGCCCCCGTGGCGACCTCGGCTACTTCGCCTACTCGACCTTCCCCGGCGACAACGGCACGTTCGCCACCGTGCTCGCCGTCCCGCCCGGTGTCGGCGAGTGGCGGCTGCTGCGCGAGGAAACCGCGTACGAGGCCGTGGTCGCCCGCATCCCGGCGCTGGCCGCGTGGGCCGATCCGGCCGGCGTCGACCCGATCACCGACGTCCTGCCGATGGCCGGGCTGCGCAACTCCCTCCGGCACTGGAGCGCGGAGGCGGGTCTGCTCCCCGTCGGCGACGCCGCGGCGCACGTCGACCCGGTCCTCGCGCACGGGCTGCCGTTCGCCCTCATCCACGCGGCCCAGCTCCGCACGGCCCTGCGCGAGCACGACGACCCGGTCGACCGGGCCGGCGCCTACGCCGCGGCGACCCGGCGCGAGCTGCGCGAGCGGTTCGACTTCGCCACCGCCCTCGACGAGCAGCGGCTGCGGATGTGGCTGGGGCAGCCGGTCGACCTGAGCCCGGACGGGGACTACGCCCTGTTCAGCCAGCTGGCCGCGGGCGCGGCGGCGACGCGGGACCCCGACGTCTTCCGCGTCTTCCTCCGCCGGATCGGCCTGCTCGACAGCACCGCCGTCCTGGACGACGACCCCGCCCTGCACCGGCGGATCGAGCAGCTCTTCAGCGAGATGCGGGCGGTGCCGCGGCCCCGGCCGCCCTCCCGCGACGAGATGGTCGAAGCCGTTGGAGGCTGAGAACGCAGGAAACCTGCGCTCTCAGCCTCCGACTCACCCCAGCACGAAGTTGACCAGCCGGCCCGGGACGGCGACGACGCGGCGCACGGTCTTGCCGTCGATGTGCCCGGCGATCTTCTCGTCCGCCCGCGCCGCGGCCTCCAGGGCCGCCGCGTCGGCGTCGGCCGGCACCCGCACCTGCGCGCGGACCTTGCCGTTGACCTGGACGGCGACCTCCACCGTGTCCTCGACCAGCCAGCGCTCGTCGGCGACCGGGAAGTCGTGCCACGCCAGGGACGACGAGTGGCCCAGCCGCGCCCACATCTCCTCGGCGATGTGCGGGGCCAGCGGCGCCAGCATCAGCACCAGCGGCTCGGCGACCGACCGCGGCACCGGGCGGTCCGCGCCGTAGGCGGATGTCAGGTGGTTGGTCAGCTCGGTGATCCGCGCGATGGCGATGTTGAACCGCAGCGTCGACATGCCATCACGCACGCCGGCGATCGCCTTGTGCAGCGCCCGCAGCGTCTCCTCGGACGGCTCGACGTCGTCGGCCGCGCGCACCGCGCCGGTCTCCTCGTCGACCACCACCCGCCAGATCCGCTGCAGCAGCCGCTGCGAGCCGACGACGGCCTTGGTCTCCCACGGTCGCGACTGCTCCAGCGGGCCGGTGGACATCTCGTACACCCGGAAGGTGTCCGCGCCGTACGCGCCGATCATCTCGTCGGGCGTGACCATGTTCTTCAGGCTCTTGCCGATCTTCCCGTACTCACGGTTGACCGGTTCCCCCTGGTAGAAGAACCGCCCGTCGCGCTCCTCCACCTCGGCCGCGGGCACGTAGAAGCCGCGGGAGTCGGTGTAGGCGTAGGCCGAGATGTAGCCCTGGTTGACCAGCCGGCGGAACGGCTCCTCGCTGGTGACGTGGCCCAGGTCGAACAGGACCTTGTGCCAGAACCGCGCGTACAGCAGGTGCAGCACGGCGTGCTCGACCCCGCCGACGTACAGGTCGACGCCGCCGACGTCGCCGGGCTCGCGCGGGCCCAGCCAGTAGCGCTCCAGCTCGGGGTCGACCATGCGCTCGTCGTCGCCCGGGTCCAGGTAGCGCAGGTAGTACCAGCACGAGCCGGCCCAGTTGGGCATCGTGTTGGTCTCGCGGCGGTAGGTCTTCGGGCCGTCGCCCAGGTCCAGCTCGACCGTCGTCCACTCGACGGCGCGCGACAGCGGCGGCTCGGGCTTGGAGTCGGCGTCGTCGTCGGCGAAGGTCTTCGGCGAGTAGTCGTCGACCTCGGGCAGCAGCACGGGCAGCAGCGAATCCGGGACGGCGACCGGCAGGTCGTCCTCGTCGTACAGGATCGGGAACGGCTCGCCCCAGTAGCGCTGCCGGCTGAACAGCCAGTCGCGCAGCTTGTACGTGGTCGTCGCCTCGCCGTGGCCGTGCTCCACCAGCCACTCGGTGATCGCGGCGATGGCGGCGGTTTTCTCCAGGCCGTTCAGCGAGATCTCGTCGTTCGCCGAGTTGATCATCGGCCCGACGCCGGTGAACGCCCCGCCGTCGAAGCCCTCCGGCGGCTGCACGGTGCGGACGACGGGCAGGCCGAACGTCTCGGCGAACTCCCAGTCGCGGGTGTCCTCGCCGGGAACGGCCATGATCGCGCCGGTGCCGTAGCCGGTCAGCACGTAGTCGGCGATGAACACCGGCAGCTGGGCGCCGTTGACCGGGTTGGTCGCGGTGACGCCCAGCCAGACGCCGGTCTTCTCCCGCGCCTCGTTCTGCCGGTCCAGCTCCGAGCGCCGCGAGGCCTGCCGCTGGTAGGCCTCGACGGCCTCGCGCGGGGTCGCCGCGCCACCCGTCCAGCGCGGGTCGGTGCCGTCGGGCCAGGCCGCGGCGGTCAGCGACCCGACCAGCGGGTGCTCCGGCGCCAGCACCATGTACGTGGCGCCGAACAGGGTGTCCGGGCGCGTGGTGAAGACCTCGACGGTCTCGTTCCCGACCGAGAAGCCGATCCTGGCGCCGGTGGAGCGGCCGATCCAGTTGCGCTGCATCTGCTTCAGCGAGTCCGACCAGTCCAGCCGGTCCAGGTCGCTCAGCAGGCGCTCGGCGTAGCTGGTGATCCGCATCATCCACTGGGTCAGCGGACGGCGGAACACCGGGAAGTTGCCCCGCTCGGAGCGCCCGTCCGGGGTGACCTCCTCGTTGGACAGCACGGTGCCCAGGCCGGGGCACCAGTTGACCGGCGCCTGGTGCAGGTAGGCCAGCCGGTGCGCGTCGACGACCAGACGGCGGCCCTTCTCGTCCAGCTCCGCCCACGGCGTGCCCAGCGGGTTGGTGCCCGGCGCGGGCTCGCGGATCCCGGCGTCCAGCTCGGCGACCAGCTCCTCGATCGGCCGCGCCTTCCCGGCCTTCTCGTCGAACCACGAGCCGAAGATCTGCAGGAAGATCCACTGGGTCCACTTGTAGTAGCCCGGGTCGATCGTGGCGAAGGTGCGCCGCTCGTCGTGGTCGACGCCCAGCCGGCGCAGCTGCGCCTTGATGGCCTTGATGTTGGCCTCGGTCGTGATCCGCGGGTGCTGCCCGGTCTGCACCGCGTACTGCTCGGCGGGCAGGCCGAAGGCGTCGTAGCCCATGGGGTGCAGCACGTTGGCGCCGTCCATCCGGCGGAACCGGCTGGTGACGTCGGTGCCCAGGTAGCCCAGCGGGTGACCGACGTGCAGCCCCGCACCCGAGGGGTACGGGAACATGTCCATCACGAAGAACTTGGGCCGGTCGGCCACCTTCTCGAAGCCCGCCGACAGCCGGCCGGTGGGGTTGGGCGTGTGGAAGGTGCCCTCGGCCTCCCAGCGGTCCTCCCAGGCCAGCTCGATCTGCTGCGCCAGGGCCGGGGTGTACCGGTGCGGGGGCACCTCGCTGCCGGGGCCGGTGCTGGTCGGCTCGGCACCTGGTTGGCTGGCCGTCTGGCTCATCGTCTCGCGCTCCTGGTCTCGCTGTTCGGCGTGGGCGGGCAGAAAAAAACCCCTCGCGCAGGAGGGGTCGCCGTGCTGTCCGTTCGGATCAGGTCAGCACGGCCGGAGAAGGAGGAGCCCGGACACGGGTCCAGACTACCGCGCCCCCTCAGGAGCGCAGCCGAAAACCCGGGGTGAGGGCGGCTCACCCCTTCGAGGGACACCCGTCCGCATTCGGCTGCTGCTCGGACGACGGCGGTCGATGACGTCAACGTGGTCGGGGACCGGCGGTCTCTCCGGCGTGCGCTCCTGTGGGGGACGCTCGCCGGCATCGTGCTGTTCGCGACCGGCATCCCGGCCCGCCCGGCGGGCGCCGCCTGGGACCGCGTCTACGACGTCGTCCTCTACAACCTGCCCTACCTCCCGGCCGCCGCGGCGTGCTGGGTGGCGAGCGGGCGGGTGCGCAGCGAGCGGCTGGCCTGGCGGGCACTCGCGGTCGGGCTGCTGCTCAACGCCTCCGGCAACGCGCTGCGCACGGTGTTCGCGGGCGTCACCGGCGCCGGCCCGACGCCGCCGTTCGCCGATCTGCCGAACTCGATCGGCTACGTGATCCTCTACGTCACCCTGATCGGGATGCTGCGCGCCCGGGTGCCGCGGTTCCACCCGAGCATGTGGCTCGACGGCCTCATCGGCGCGCTCGGCACGCTCGCGGTCGGCGTCGCCTTCCTGCTCGGCCCGTTCCTGTCGGCGACCGGCCACGAGCCGGTCGGCATGCTCGACCTCGCCTGGCCGGCCGCGGACCTGCTGCTGCTGGCCCTCGTGGTCGCGATGGGCGCGATCCTCGGCGTCCGCATGGACCGCACGCTGGGCACCATCACCGGCGCCATGGCCTGCGTCTGCGCCGGCGACATCGTGCTGTTCCTGCGCTCCGTGCACGGCAGCTACCACGACGGCGGCCCGCTCGAGCTGACCTGGCTGGCCGGCATCGGGCTGGTGGCCTACGCCGCCGTCCGCGCCCGGCCCCGGCCGGTGACCGTCGACGTCGGCCACTCGCGCACCGGGTGGCGGCTGCTCGCGCTCCCGCTCATCTGCAACGTGGCCAGCCTCGTCGTCCTCGCCGTCGGCTGGGGCGACACCATGCCGGTCATCGCCGCGTGGCTGGCCATCGCCTGCGTCACCGCGGCGCTGGCCCGCACCGCCGTCACCTTCCGCGAGGTGCGTGCCTACAACGAGGTGCGCGAGCAGGCCCGCACCGACGAGCTGACCGGCCTGCCCAACCGCCGCGCCCTGCTGGAGCGGGCGACCGCCGTGCTGGAGTCGGCGGGCAGCCGCTCGCCGGCGGCTCTGCTGCTGCTCGACCTCGACGGCTTCAAGGAGGTCAACGACGGCCTCGGCCACTCCGCCGGCGACGAGCTGCTGCGCCAGGTCGGGCCCCGGCTGCGCGGCGGGCTGCGCCCGGGTGACCTGCTGGCCCGGCTCGGCGGCGACGAGTTCGCCGTCCTGCTGCCGGGCACCGGCCTGGACGACGCCCAGGCCTGCGCCGCGGTGCTGCGCGAGCTGCTGCTGCAGCCGTTCACCGTGGAGGGCATCCGGCTGCACATCGGCGTGAGCATCGGCGTCTCGACCGCCCCGGTGCCCGCGGCGACGGTCAAGGAGCTGCTGCGCTGCGCCGACGTCGCCATGTACGAGGCCAAGACCGGCCGCGAGGGCGTGCACGTCTACGTGCCCGATCCGCACGGCGGCACCGGCGACCGGCTGCGCACGATGGAGGAGCTGCGCACCGCGCTGGACCGCGGCGAGCTGCGGGTGCACCTGCAGCCCCAGGTCGACCTCGTCTCCGGCACGGTCGCCGGCACCGAGGCCCTGGTCCGGTGGCAGCACCCGACCCGCGGGCTGCTGTCCCCCGCCGACCTGCTGCCGGCCGCCGAGCAGGCGGGCCTGATGCGGCAGCTGACCGACACCGTCCTCGAGCTGGCGCTGACGGCGGCGGCCCGCTGGTGGCCGGCGCACGAGGTGCCGGTCTCGGTCAACCTGTCGGCCGCGAACGTCACCGACCTCGACCTGCCGCTCAAGGTCGCCGACGCGCTGTCCCGCCACCGGCTGCCCCCGGAGGCGCTGACCCTCGAGCTGGTCGAGGACACCCTCATGGCCGACCCGGAGCGCGGGCGGACCGTGCTGGGCGACCTGCGCCGGCTCGGCGTCCGGACGTCGATCGACGACTACGGCACCGGCTACAGCTCGCTGGCCTACCTGCGGCGCCTGCCGGCCGACGAGCTCAAGCTGGACCGCAGCCTGACCGCCGACGTCGACCGCGACCCGCGCGCGGCCGCGATCGTCAAGCACACCGTGGCCCTCGCCCACGACCTCGGCCTGCGCCTGGTCGCCGAGGGCGTGGAGGACGCCGCCACCGGCGAGGTGCTGGCCCGGCTCGGCTGCGACGTCGCGCAGGGCTTCGCGATCGCCCGCCCCCTGCCGGAGGAGGAGTTCCTCGGCTGGCTGGCCACTCCGCAGCCGTTCCTGCTCGACGAGGGTCAGCGCTCCGCGTAGAGCTCCGTCAACTCCCCGGCGAGGGCCCGGAGCCGTTCTCGCGCCTCGGGCGTGGTGATCTCCAGCCGGTGGCCGAAGCCGGCGAACTGCGCGGTGAGCACGGGCACCGACGGGCCGCCGAGCTCGACGGCCACCCGCCCGTCGGCCGTCGGCTCCCCCACGGCCACGTGCGCCGGGCCCAGCCAGCGGCGCAGCAGCGGCACCAGCGTCGGGTCGGCCAGGGCCTGCACGCTGGTCTCGGTCCGCCGCCGCTCGACCTCACCCGCGCTCGCCTCCCACGCCGCCCGCAGGTCGAAGCCCTCGGGGCGCACCACCGGCGTGCCGGCGGGGGCGACGTCGGTGACCCGCCCGACGCGGAAGGTGCGCACGCCGGCCTCCGTGCCGGCGATCAGGTACCAGACGCCGGCCTTGGTCACGAGGCCCAGCGGCGACACCGTCCGGACCGACGGCGCTTTGTCGCGGCCGCGGTAGCCGAGCACCACCTGCTCGCCGTCGACCACCGCCTGCTGCAGCGCGGGCAGGTGCGGCGGCTCGGGCGGCGCGGTCCGCCCCCAGCTCGCCGCGTCGACGACCACCGCGGTCCCGGCGGCACGGGCGCCCTCGCGCAGCGGGGCCGGCAGCGCCCCCAGCAGCTTGCGCAGCGCCGCCTGCGCGGCCGGTCCGGCGGCGCTGGCCGAGCCCGCGGCGAGGAACAGCGCCCGCGCCTCGTCGGTGGTCAGCCCGGTCAGGTCGGTGCGCGCGCCGCCGACCAGCGCCCACCCGCCGCCGCGGCCCGCCGAGCTGTACACCGGCACGCCGGCGAGCGAGAGCGCCTCGAGGTCGCGCCGGGCGGTGCGCTCGGAGATCTCCAGCTCGCGGGCGACCTCGGCCGCGGTCGCCCGGCCCTTCGTCTGCAGCAGCAGGAGGACGGCGATCAGCCGGTCGGCGCGCACGGTCGGAGATTCTCGCGCAAAGTGGCCAGGACGTGGCCACTTTGGCTGCGACGGTCGTGCCATGACCACGTCGACGCTCCCGACCGACCCCCGCCCCGCGTTCGCCACCGCCGTCGGCACCGCCGTCGCGGCGATGAGCGCCGTCCGGACCGACCATCTCGGCGGCCCCACGCCGTGCGACGAGTTCGACGTCCGCACCCTGCTGGGGCACCTGCTCAGCGGGCTGCGCCGGGTGGCCGCCGTCGGCCGCGGCGAGCCGCCGTTCTCGGTTCCGCAGGTCAGCACCGGCGTCCCCGACGACGGCTGGGGCGCGGCCGCCCGCGCCGCAGCGGACGACGTCCTGGGCGTGTGGACCGACGACGCCCTGCTCGACCGCGAGTTCACCCTCCCCTTCGGCACGCACCGCGGGTCGGTCGCGCTGGCCACCTACACCGGCGAGCTGTCCACCCACACCTGGGACCTCGCCGCCGCGACCGGGCAGTCCCCCACCTGGGACGACGACGCGGTCGCGGTCGGTCTGGCCGGTTCGCGCCACCTCCTGCCGGCCGAGGGGCGCGACGAGCGGATCCCGTTCGCCCCCGCGGTGCCGGTGCCGGACGACGCCTCGCTGATCGAGCAGCTCGTGGCCTGGCAGGGGCGCGACCCCGGCTGGCGACGCTGAGCGGAGCAGATCACCCCGCGGCCGCGTACGGCCGCGGGGTGCCCGCGAGCGGCGAGAGCTTCAGCCACCGCGGCAGCGCGCGCTGCGCCTGGGCGGTGCCGTCCAGCGTGAGCGTGCCGGAGCGCAGGGCGGCGGCCCAGTCCAGGTCGCCGCGCCAGATCCGGATCAGCGTGCGCAGGCTGCCCTCGACCCCGACCCGCTCCGGGAACCCCGGGTCCTCGTCGCAGATGTCGACGCCGTCGGCGCTGATCACTAGCCACCAGCGGCGGGACGGCGCCGGGACGTCGGGGAAGAGGAACCGGATGACCGTCCGCCCGTCGGGCACGGCCTCGAGGTCGACGTTGCGGTGCATGCCCCACAGCAGCAGGTGCGGGTCGAGGTCCTCGTCACCGAGCTCGGGGATCCAGCGCGTGCCCCACCGGCCGAGCGCCTCGACGATCGGCTCGAGCTCCTTGCCGGCCTCGGTCAGCTGGTAGGTGACCCGGTTGCCGTCGTCCCAGCGCTCCACCACCCCGGCCCTGACGAGCGTCTGCAGCCGCTTGGACAGCAGCGCCGGCGACATCCTCGGCACCCCGCGGCGCAGCGCGTTGAAGTGCCGGCTGCCCATCATCAGCTCGCGGACGACGAGCAGCGTCCACCGCTCGTCGAGCAGCTCCATCGCCTTGGCGACCGGGCAGAACTGGCCGTAGTGCGAGGACATCGCGCCACCTCCGGGCCCGACCGTAGGGCCGCAGAGACGCGCGCCGGTAGTACAGAAGCTGTACCGGTTCGCTACAGAGACAGCACTGATGCGCTCCCCCGCGCGGGCGGCAGCGTCGGGGGCGTCCGATCCCCCTTCACCGGAGAACCCCGATGACCCTCACCGCCCCCTCCCCCACGATCGCCGAGACCGCGCCGGTGCTGCTCTCCCTCGCCGCGGGCTACGCCGGGCACCGCACGGTCTCGATCGGCCTGCGCCGTGGCCTGGTCCGCCGGCTGGCCGACGCACCGGGCAGCACCGCCGAGGACCTGGCCGAGTTCCTCGACCTCGACCCCTTCTACGTCTCCGTCTGGTGCCGCTCCGCGGTCGCCGCCGGCATCGTCGTCCGGGACGGCGCCGGGTTCGCCCTGCTGCCGCACGTGGACACCCTGCTGCTCGACAGTGGCTCCCCGGCCTACGTGGGCGGGGTGTTCCCGGTGCTGGAGGCTCCGGAGGTGTTCGGCCGGTTCGAGGCCGAGCTGGGCAGCGGCGAGCGCATGTGGTGGGACGACACCAGTCCGGAGTGGATCGCCGCCGTGACCGGCACCGGCACGCCGTTCTACACGCGCCTGGTGCCCGGTGGGCTGTCGCAGGTCCCCGGGCTGGTCGATGCGCTCGACGCCGGCTGCCGCGTGGTGGACACCGCGTGCGGCACCGGCGTCGGCGTCGTCCGGCTGGCCGAGCACCACCCCGCATGCCAGGTCGTCGGGGTGGACGGCGACCAGCACTCGATCGACGTCGCCCGCGACCGGATCGCCGCCGCGGGCCTGGCCGACCGGGTGGAGCTCGTGTGCAGCGCGCTGGAAGACCTGACCCTCGAGCAGCCGGCGACCGTCGTCGTCAACAACATCTCGATGCACGAGTGCCGCGACATCGACCGGGTGACCGAGGCGGTCCGCGAGTCGCTGGAGCCCGGCGGCTGGTTCGTGATCTCGGACTTCCCGTTCCCCGACACCGACGAGGGCCTGCGGACGGCGCCCGGCCGGATCATGAGCGGCATCCAGTTCTTCGAGGCGCAGATCGACGACCAGCTGCTGCCCCGGGCCGCCTACGACGACCTGCTCGCCCGGCACGGGTTCACCGACCTCGGCTGGGTGCAGCTCACCCCCATGCACGCCCTCACCTGGGGCCGCCGCCCCTAGGCTCGCGCTTTAACGCGATAAAGCACGCGTGCTTTATCGCGATAAAGCACGCGAGGGCCACCCTCAGGGGAGCTGGGGCGCGACCTCCGCGGCGATCAGGTCGAGGTGGTCGAGGTCGGCCAGGTCGAGCACCTGCAGGTAGACGCGGGTGGCGCCGGCCTCGGCGTAGCGCCCCAGGACGTCGACCACCTGCGCGGGCGTGCCGCCGACGTCGGCCGCTCCCCACTGCCCCGGAGTGCGGCCGATCGCCTCGGCGCGCCGGGCCACCTCGGCGTCGTCCTTGCCGACGGCGACGGTCACCGCCGAGCTGAACACCATCGACGCCGGGTCGCGGCCGGCCGCCTCGCAGGCCTCGCGGACGCCGGCGAACAGCCGGGCGTTGGCCTCCGGCGACTCGAAGGGCACGTTGAACTCCGCGGCGTAGCGGGCGGCCAGCCGCGGCGTCCGCTTCGTCCCCTTGCCGCCGATGATCACCGGGATCCCGCCGTCCTGGACCGGCTTGGGCAGCGCCGGGGACCCCGCGAGCCGGTAGTGGCCGCCCTCGAAGTCGAAGGTCTCCCCCGCCGGCGTGCCCCACAGCCCGGTGAGCACGGCCACTTGCTCCTCGTAGCGGTCGAACCGCTCGCCCAGCTCGGGGAACGGGATGCCGTAGGCGGTGTGCTCGGCCTCGAACCAGCCGGCGCCGATGCCGAACTCGACCCGGCCACCGCTCATCTGGTCGACCTGGGCCACCGAGATGGCCAGCGCGCCGGGCAGCCGGAAGGTCGCCGCCGTCATCAGCGTGCCCAGCCGGATGCGCGAGGTCTCGCGGGCCAGGCCGCCGAGGGTCACCCAGGCGTCGGTCGGTCCGGGCAGCCCGTCGCCGCCCATCGTCAGGTAGTGGTCGGACCGGAAGAAGGCGTCGAAGCCGTTCTCCTCGGTCCGCCGGGCGACGGCGAGCAGGTCGTCGTAGGTGGCGCCCATCTGGGGTTCGGTGAAGATCCGCAGCTGCACGCGTCCGACGCTAGCGGGACCGCCCGGGGTGTGCTCACCGCCCGGACCGGGCAGGATGGCCCGCAGACGATCATCGACGGAGGTGCATGCCGTGTTCCGCAAGAAGACGCGAGGTCAGGTCATCGGCGCCGAGCTGCAGGAAGGCTTCAGCCACCTCGGGACGGCGGTAGCCGAGGCCAGCCGCGCGGTCGCGGAGGAGCTCGGACCCCGCGTGGAGGCCGCGCAGAAGGCTGCGGCGCCCCGCATCGAGGCGGCGCAGAAGGCGGTGTCGCCGAAGGTGGCCGCCGCGGTCGCCGCCGCCGCTCCGGTGGTGGCCAGCGCCCGCGAGACCATGAGCCCGAAGGTGGAGGCGGCGCTCGAGGCGATCGGTCCGCGCGTGGAGGCCGCCCGCGAGGCGGCCGCGCCGCGCGTCGAGGCCGCCCGCCTCGCCGCGGTCAAGGCCGCCGCCGACCTCGGCCCCCGGGTCGAGGCCGCGCGCGAGACGCTGGAGAAGGACGTCGTCCCCAAGCTCGCCGCCACGCAGGCCGCCGCGGTGGCCTACGCGACGCCGCGGGTGCTGGCCGCGCGCGACGCCGTCGTCTCCGCCGCCGAGCAGGCGCAGAAGGAGCTCGAGGCCTACCGCGACGAGCTCGTCGCCAGCACCGCCGACGCCCGGAAGAAGGCCAAGAAGAAGGCCGCCAAGCAGCGCAAGGAGCTGGAGAAGAAGGCGGCGAAGACCGCGACCAAGGTCAAGCGCACGGTCGGCGTCGAGAAGAAGCCGCGCCGCTGGCCGTGGGCGCTCGCCGTCGTCGCCGCCGGCGGCGTCGTCTTCGCCGTGCTCCGCCGGCTGCAGGGCGGCCAGGACTCCTGGACCCCCGCCCCCGCCGGTGACGGCCCCGTGCCCAGCTACCGAGAGGACCCCGTGCCCAGCACTCCGAACTCCGGCAAGACGGTCTCCGACGCCGAGACCGCCCCGGGCGACGCGACGCCGCCCGACTCCGACCTCGGCATCCAGACCGCGCAGCCGGCTCCGGCCGACGCCGAGTCCGCCGGCGACGAGAACACCCCCGGCGGCGACACCGGCGACAGCGGCCAGCCGTCGACCCCGCCGAACCCCGCGTAACTCGATCGATCGATCGACGCCCCCAGGACGACCTCTGTCGTCCCGGGGGCGTCGTGCGTGCGGGGTACCGTGGGGATCATGACGGAGACGGCCGTACCGACCACTGATCCGGGATCTCCGATCGGGCCGAGCGGCCGCAAGCTCCTGCGTCTCGAGGTCCGCAACAGCCAGGTGCCGATCGAGCGCAAGCCGGAGTGGATCAAGACCCGGCTCAAGACCGGCCCGGAGTACACCGAGCTGAAGTCGCTGGTCCGCCGCGAGGGGCTGCACACGGTCTGCGAGGAGGCCGGCTGCCCCAACATCTACGAGTGCTGGGAGGACCGCGAGGCGACCTTCCTCATCGGCGGCGACCAGTGCACCCGGCGCTGCGACTTCTGCCAGATCGACACCGGCAAGCCCGCCGAGTTCGACGCCGACGAGCCGCGCCGGGTCGCCGAGAGCGTGCAGACCATGCAGCTGAGGTACGCGACGGTCACCGGCGTCGCCCGCGACGACCTGCCCGACGGCGGCGCGTGGCTGTACGCGGAGACGGTGCGCCAGATCCACGCCGCCGTCCCCGGCTGCGGCGTCGAGCTGCTCATCCCCGACTTCAACGCCGACCCCGCCCAGCTGGCCGAGGTGTTCTCCTCCCGGCCCGAGGTGCTCGCGCACAACGTCGAGACCGTGCCGCGGATCTTCAAGCGGATCCGCCCCGGCTTCCGGTTCGAGCGGTCCCTGTCGGTGCTGACCGCCGCCCGCGAGGCCGGCCTGGTCACCAAGTCGAACCTGATCCTCGGCATGGGCGAGGAGCCGCACGAGGTCGTCGAGACCATGCAGGCGCTGCACGAGGCCGGCTGCGACCTGCTGACGATCACGCAGTACCTGCGCCCGTCGGTGCGCCACCACCCGGTCGTGCGCTGGGTGAAGCCCGACGAGTTCGTCGGCTTCCGCGAGGAGGCCGAGAAGATCGGCTTCGCCGGCGTGCTGGCCGGCCCGCTGGTGCGCAGCTCCTACCGCGCCGGGCGGCTCTACCAGCAGGCGATCGAGGCGCGCGGGGTCGCGGCACAGGCCTGATCCACGGGACGGCGCCGCGCCGCCCGTATCCTGGGGACATGGCGCGCAGCAAGCCCACAGACACCCCTGCCCCGAGCGGCAAGGCCGGCCGCGGTCCGGCATCGGGCGGACGGGGGCGCGGTGCGAGCGCTGCGCCGGGCCGCAAGGGCAAGGACGCCGGCGAGAAGAAGCCCGGTCGGCTGAAGCGGTTCGGCAGCCAGCTGAGCATGATCAAGCAGGCCTACTCGCTGACCCGCAAGAACGACCCGAAGCTGCCCTGGATCCTGCTCATCGCGTTCGCGGTGCCGTTCATCGTGATCGAGCTGCTCGCGATCCTGGTGCTCGACTCGCCCTGGTTCTTCCTGCCGATCGCGATCCTGCTCGGCGTCCTCGTCGCGCTGATCATCTTCGGCCGCCGCGCGCAGGGCACCGCCTACCGGCAGGTGGAGGGCCAGCCGGGCGCCGCCTCGTGGGTGCTCGAGGGCATGCGCGGCGACTGGCGGGTGACCGCCGGCGTCGCCGGCACCCCGCAGCTCGACGCCGTCCACCGGGTGCTCGGCCGGCCCGGGATCATCCTCGTCGGCGAGGGCTCCCCGAACCGTGTACGCGGCCTGCTCGCCCAGGAGAAGAAGAAGGTCTCCCGCGTCGTCGGCGACACCCCGATCTACGACATCGTCGTCGGTGACGACGAGGGCCAGGTGCCGCTGCGCAAGCTCTCCTCGCACGTGATGAAGCTGCCGCGCAACATCTCCGCCGGCGAGGTCAACGCGCTCGGCAAGCGGATGGCCGCGCTCGGCGGGCCGCGGATGCCGGTCCCCGGCGGCCCGCTGCCCGGCGGCAAGCCGATGACGATCAGCCAGCGCCAGGTCCGCCGCCGCTGACCCAGGCATGGGAAGCCATACGTGCGTTTCCGAGGTCAGAACGCATGTATGGCTTCCCATGCCCATCCCCTCAGGCGACGTCGCGGCGGCGGACGAGAGCCAGCGCGAGGACGACGAAGCCGGCCAGGTAGACGGCCAGCCAGCCGATCGCCGCCGTCCCGGAGAGCGTGTCGAACACGCCCGGCGTGCCCGCACCCGTACCGCTCTCGGCCGTGCTCAGCGCCCCGACCAGCGAGCCCGCCGCGGTGCCGGGCAGGTGATCGGTGACCGCGGCGATCGGGTCGAGCACGCCGCTCACCCCGCGCAGCAGGTTCTCCACGACCAACGCCCACACCAGCCCGAGCCCCACGCCGAGCGCCGGGCTGCGGGTGAGGACGCCGACCAGCACGCCGGCCGCCGCCCACATGCCGAGCACCAGCAGCCCGGTGCCCAGAGCGGACAGCCAGTCGCCGGCCGACGGCAGGTCGATCGCCTGGCCCTCGATCGCCGCGATCCCGCAGGAGACGCCGAGGTCCACGACGGCGGAGACCAGCACCAGGCCGACGACGAAGCTCGCCAGCGCGGCCAGCGTGCCGCCGAACGCCGCCGCGCGCGACGGCCCCTGCGTGAAGACGGTCTTCCAGGTGCCCCAGCCGTAGCCGCTGCCGACCGCGAGCGCGCCCATGATCATCACCAGCGCGCCGCCGAACATCGGCATCCCCTGGGTCAGCGTGACCGGCGCCGCCGAGGGCAGCAGCCCGGCCAGCAGTTCCGCCTGGGACCGCCCGGTCGTCGAGGGGCCGGCGGCGTCGCCGGTCCGGTAGGCGATGTAGTCGAAGACGTACCCGAAGCTCAGGTTGAGGGTTACCCAGACCCCCAGCAGCACCCACAGCGCCGGCCAGCGGCGCAGCCGCAGCAGCTCGGCCCGGGTGCTCGCGACCAGCGCGTTCACCGCGTTCCTCCCGTCATCTCGAAGAAGACCTCCTCCAGCGACCGCTCGACGGTGCGGATCTCGCGCACCTCGACGTCCTCGGCCACCAGCTCGCGGGTCAGCGCCGGTACCACCGGCGCCCCGCCCTCCAGCCGCACCGCGCGGCCGTCGTCCACCAGCGCGACCGCGTCGTCGCCGGCGACCCGCATCGCCACGGCGAGCGCGCGGTCGAGCGGATCGGCCCGCAGCACCACGGCGGCGGCGCCCCTCAGGTCGCGCACCGTGCTCTCCGCCAGCAGCCGGCCGTCGGAGATCACCCCGACCCGGTCGCAGATCTCCTGCACCTCGGCCAGCAGGTGGCTGGAGAGGATCACCGTCTGCCCGCCGGCGGCGACGTCGACCAGCAGCTCGCGCATGTCGGCCATGCCCGCCGGGTCCAGCCCGTTGGTCGGCTCGTCGAGGACCAGCAGCTCCGGCTCGCCGAGCAGGGCGGCGGCCACGCCGAGCCGCTGCTTCATGCCCAGCGAGTAGGACTTGAAGGCGTCGCCACCACGGCCCACGAGGTCGACCCGCGCCAGGACGGCGTCGACCGCGGCCTCCGGCAGCGCGCGGTAGCGGGCCAGCACGCGCAGGTTGTCCCGCCCGGACAGGTACGGGTAGAAGCCGGGCCCCTCGACGAGGGCACCGGTCCCGGCGACGGCGGTCCGCGAACCCGGTGCGGCGCCGAGCACGGTGGCCGTCCCGCCGCTGGGCCGCACGAGGCCGAGCAGCATGCGCAGCGTCGTCGTCTTGCCCGCGCCGTTGGGTCCGAGGAAGCCGTACACCTCCCCGCGGCGCACGGTCAGGCTGACGGAGTCGACGGCGAGCCGGTCTCCGTAGCGCTTGGTCAGGCGGTCGGTTCCGACCACGGTCTCGCTCATGCCGGCCACCCTGGCGCCGGCCCTCCCCCGCCGTCGTCGGCCGTGGAGCGGCACCTCGTGTACGCAGATCTGCGTACACCGGGGACGACGACGGACGACGCACGCCGCGCCTATGGTCGCCGCGTGCACACCTCGGTCCGGTTCGACTGGCGCGACCTCGTGCCGGCCCTGCCGCTGCTGGCGATCGGGCTGGGCGGCACCGGCCGCGCCGCCGCGCAGCAGCCGGACTGGGTGCAGCCGCTGGACGGCTGGGCCTACGCGCTGGTCGCCGTCGCCGCCGCGGCGCTGCTGCTGCGCCGGGCCGCGCCGCGGACGGCGGCCGTCGTCTCCGGCCTGGCCACGACGGTCTACCTCGCGGCCGGGTACGCCTACGGCCCGATCCTGCTGTGCCTGCCCGCTGCCGTCTGGGCGGTGGCCGCGCGGCGGCCGTGGCGCGAGGCGGCCGCGTGGACCGGCGCGCTGGTGCTGGTCACCGGGGTGGCGCCGGCGTTCGGCCGGTCTCCCGGCGAGGGCTGGCTGGCCCCCCTGGTGTGGGCCACCGCGTGGGCCGCGCTGGTCGGCGGTGTCGCGGCGATCTCCGCCGCGCGGCAGGTGCGCCGGCGGTCGGAGGCCGGGGTCCGCGAGGAGCAGGCCCGGCGCGCGGTCTCCGAGGAGCGGCTGCAGATGGCGCAGGACGTGCACGACGGGGTCGGGCACGGGCTCGCGGTCATCGCGATGCACGCCGGCGTCGCGCTGCACGTGCTCGACCGCGACCCCGAGCGCGCCCGCGAGCTGCTCACCACCATCCAGGCCACCAGCCGCGAGGCGCTCGACGGGCTGCGCGCCGACCTGGACCGGTGGCGCGCCCCCGACGACGCCGCGGCCCGCCGTCCGACGCCCGGGCTGGCGGAGCTCCCCCGGCTGCTCGAGCGGATGCGCGCCGGCGGCCTGCGGCTCACCGGGTGGATCGACCCCGGCCCGGACGTGCCCGAGGACGTCGGTGCCGCGGCCTACCGGATCGTGCAGGAGTCGCTGACCAACGTGCTGCGGCACGCGGGCGGCGCCGCGGCGGAGGTGCGGCTGAGCCGCCGCGCCGGACGGCTCGAGGTCGAGGTCCGGGACGACGGCCACGGCGCCGCGGCACCGCCCGGGTCGGGCATCACCGGCATGCGGCACCGGGCCGCCGCGGTCGGGGGCGAGCTCATGGCCGGTCCGGCACCGGAGGGTGGCTTCGTCGTCCGGGCGGCGTTGCCCCTGGCCGTTGCGTCACGGGTGGAAACGCCGTGATCCGGGTGGCCGTCGTCGACGACCAGGCGCTCGTGCGCATGGGCCTGCGGGTGCTGCTGGAGAGCGAGCCGGACACCGAGCTCGTCGGCGAGGCCGCCGACGGCGCGGCCGGCGTCGAGCTGGTCCGCTCGGCCGCACCGGACGTCGTCCTCATGGACGTCCGCATGCCGGGCACCGACGGGCTGACCGCGCTGCGCCGGATCACCGACGACCCGGCGCTGCGCGACGTGCGGGTCGTCGTCCTGACCACCTTCGAACTCGACGAGTACGTGTTCGAGGCGCTGGCCGCCGGCGCCAGCGGGTTCGTGCTCAAGGACGGCGACCCGGCGGACCTGCTCCGCGCGATCCGGGTGGTCGCCGAGGGCGGGTCGCTGCTGTCCCCCAGCGTGACCCGCCGGGTGATCGAGCAGTTCGCCGCCGCACCGGCCCGCCGCGCCGCGCCCCGGCCCGGGCTGGACGAGCTGACCGAGCGCGAGCGGGAGATCGTCGCCTGGGTGGCCACCGGCCGCTCGAACGACGAGATCGCCGACGAGCTCGTGGTCAGCCCGGCGACGGTGCGCACGCACGTCAGCCGGGCGATGCTCAAGCTGCGGGCCCGCGACCGCGCCCAGCTGGTGGTCTTCGCGATCGAGTCGGGGCTGTCGGTGGAGCGTTAGCGCTCGCGGACGACGGCGGTCTGCGTCGCGCGGTCGTGCAGCCCGCGGCCGTCGGCGTCGACCAGCAGCGCGGGGACCAGCAGCATCAGCAGCGCCGTCCGGACGACGGCCCGCCAGGGCGCCAGCCGCCGTCCCTCGACGGGATGGGCCAGCCGCAGGCCGCAGACCCGCATGCCCGGCGTCTGCCCGAACGCGAGCAGGCTGCCGATCGTGATCGCGGCAAAGCTGACCAGGCTCCACAGCCCGGGCAGCTTCGGCGCGGTGAAGAGACCGGCGATGAACGCCGCGGCGATCGCGTCGATGACGTAGGCGGTCACCCGGGTGCTGAAGCTCGCCAGGGACCCCGGTCCCTCGGCCGGCAACCCCAGAGCGGCGCCGCGCACACGCCCCTGCGAGGGCTGTTCTGCATCCCTGACCATGACCGCCAGGGTAGGACCCGCGCGCACCGGCGCCGCGCGCGACGAGCAGACTGGGGGCAGGCGACACGCCGGGCGCGGTGTTACCGGCCCGAAACAACCGGGACACCGGCGGGCAACTCCTCGCTCGTAACGTCGCCGACGGCTGTCCGCCCACATCCGGAGGATCGATGTTCAACAGTCCCGACGAGGTCGCCGCTTACATCCGCGACAACGACGTCGAGTTCGTCGACGTGCGCTTCTGCGACCTTCCCGGCGTCATGCAGCACTTCACCATCCCGGCGTCGACGTTCGGCGAGGACACGTTCTCCGAGGGCCTCGGCTTCGACGGCTCGTCGATCCGCGGCTTCCAGGCGATCAACGAGTCGGACATGCTGCTGCTGCCCGACGCGAACAGCGCCTTCCTCGACCCGTTCCGCCAGCACAAGACCCTCAACGTCAACTTCTTCATCCACGACCCGATCACGCGCGAGGCCTACAGCCGCGACCCGCGCAACGTGGCGAAGAAGGCGGAGGCGTACCTGGCCGCGTCCGGGATCGCCGACACCGCCTACTTCGGCCCCGAGGCCGAGTTCTACGTCTTCGACTCGATCCGGCACAGCACCGGCATCAACGAGGGCTACTACCACATCGACTCGGTCGAGGGTTCCTGGAACTCCGGGTCGCTGACCGGCGAGAACGGCGGCCCGAACCTGGGCTACAAGACCCGCCCCAAGGGCGGCTACTTCCCGGTCGAGCCCTACGACCACTACAGCGACCTGCGCTCGACGATGATGGCCAACCTGGCCAACGCCGGGCTGGAGCTCGAGCGCGGCCACCACGAGGTGGGCACCGCCGGCCAGGCCGAGATCAACTACAAGTTCGACACGCTGCTGCGCGCGGCCGACAGCCTGATGCTGTTCAAGTACGTCATCAAGAACACCGCCTGGGCGGCCGGCAAGACGGCGACCTTCATGCCCAAGCCGCTGTTCGGCGACAACGGCTCGGGCATGCACTGCCACCAGTCGCTCTGGAAGGACGGCGAGCCGCTGTTCCACGCCGAGACCGGCTACGCGGGGCTGTCCGACACCGCCCGCCACTACATCGGCGGTCTGCTGGCCCACGCCCCGTCGCTGCTGGCCTTCACCAACCCGACGGTGAACAGCTACCACCGCCTGGTGCCGGGCTACGAGGCGCCGATCAACCTCGTGTACTCCGCCCGCAACCGCTCGGCCTGCTGCCGCATCCCGATCTCGGGCGACAACCCCAAGGCCAAGCGCATCGAGTTCCGCGTGCCCGACCCGTCGGCCAACCCCTACCTCGCCTTCTCGGCGATGATGATGGCCGGCCTCGACGGCATCAAGAACAAGATCGAGCCGCCGGCGCCGGTCGACAAGGACCTCTACGAGCTGCCGCCCGAGGAGGCCCTGGGCATCGAGAAGGTGCCGGCCTCGCTGGACGCCGTCCTCGACAACCTCGAGACCGACCACGAGTACCTGGTCGACGGCGGGGTGTTCACCCCCGACCTGATCGAGACGTGGATCGAGTACAAGCGGGAGAACGAGATCGACCCGATCCGCCTGCGCCCGCACCCGCACGAGTTCGCGATGTACTACGACATCTGAGTCGAGCACGACGAAGGGCCGGTGACCTGCGGGTCACCGGCCCTTCTCGTTGGCTGGGCCGTCCCCGCTGCGCCCGTCCCGACCTGACGGCCAGGCCGAGGGTCAGGACAAGACATCGCCTCAACTACAGCATCGACAGCATGAACATCCTCTTCATCGGCGCCACGATGCTCCGTCACGAAACCGACTGTGAGAGCAGCTTGAAACCGGTCGGCCCCCTTCACGCAGTCACAACGTCCGCAGCGGGTGAGTGCCCTGGAACCGTGGCCGCGGCGTGCGGCGCCTTGGTCCAGGTCATTGGGAACAACTTGTGGCCCCCCAAGGTCGGCGGCTGGCCCGGTATCTGCAGCGCCTGCGAGTCGATCGCCGGATGAGCCCTTGCCGGGGCGGCCTCACCTGGCCCTCGACCGGATAAGGCTGGTCACCGGCCCTTCTCGTTGGCCGGGCGGCCGCGCTTCGGGATCGGGGCGACGGCCTCGGGCATCCGGCCGGCGTCCTTGAGCGCGCGGCGCAGCACCATCTCGATCTGGGCGTTCACGCTGCGCAGCTCGTCCCCCGCCCAGCGGGCCAGCGCGTCGTGGACCGCCGGGTCGATGCGGAGGACGAGCTGCTTGCGCTCGCTCGTCACGAGTACAGCGTGCCGGTGTTCACGATCGGGGACGGCGGCTGATCGCCGCACAGGACCACCATCAGGTTGCTGACCATCGCGGCCTTGCGCTCCTCGTCGAGGTCGACGATCCCCCGCTCCCCCAGCCGGGCGAGCGCCAGCTCGACCATGCCCACCGCGCCCTCGACGATCCGCGTCCTGGCGGCGACGACGGCGTTGGCCTGCTGGCGGCGCAGCATCGCCTGGGCGATCTCGGCGGCGTAGGCCAGGTGGCTGATCCGGACCTCGACGATCTCGACGCCGGCCAGCGCCACCCGCTGGGCGACCTCGGTGGCCAGCTCGGCCGCGACGATGTCGGTCGAGCCGCGCAGCGAGGTCGCGCCCTCAGCCCCGGCGTCGTCGTAGGGGTGCGTGGTGGCCACGTGCCGCAGTGCCGACTCGGCCTGCACCCGCACGAAGTTCAGGTAGTCGTCGACCGCGTAGACGGCCTTGGCCGTGTCGGCCACCTGCCAGACGACGATCGCGGCGATCTCGACCGGGTTGCCGTCGGCGTCGTTGACCTTCAGGTGGCTGGTCTCGAAGTTGCGGACCCGCACGCTGATCGACCGGCGGATGGAGAGCGGCACCACCAGCGACAGACCGGTGCGCCGCACGGTGCCGACGTACCGGCCGAAGAACTGCACGACCTGGGTCTGCCCGGGCTGGACGACGACCAGCGAGATCAGGACGAGGATCCCGACCACCGCCGGGACGGCGAGCCACCCCGGCTGGCTGCTGCCGGCGAGCAGCACCACCGCGGCGATGCACAGCGCGACCAGCAGCACGCCGATCCACCCGTTGACCGCGCCGGACCGGCGCTCCTGGATCTCGACCCGCGCGCCGCGGTGCCCGACCGGCGACGCGGTCGGGTCCACGGCGGGCTGCTGCAGATCGGTGGTCATGACCCCTCCCGAGGAAAAGTGATATCACTTTGATAGCACCCGGCGGAGGGCGCGGCAAGGGGCCTACCGTCGCCCGGTGACCCCGCCCGACGTGATCACCCCCTACGCCGACCTCGACGAACTCCTCCTCGAGCTGCTCGGCCACTGGCAGCGGATCCTCGGCGCGAACCTCGCCGGTGCCTACGTGCAGGGCTCGTTCGCGCTCGGCAGCGGCGACCGGCACAGCGACTGCGACTGGCTGGTCGCCACGCACGACGCGCTGACCGAGCCGCAGATCGCCCGGCTGCGGGAGCTGCACGACGAGATCCCCACCCGGGACGGGCACTGGTGCCACGACCTCGAGGGCTCCTACGCGCCGCTCGCCGAGCTCGCCTCCGTGGAGTTCCTCGGCCGGCAGTGGCTGTTCAACGACCACGGGCACCGCACGCTCGTGTGGGACGACCACTGCAACCGCGGCTACACCCGCTGGATCCTCCGCGAGCACGGCATCGCGCTGACCGGCCCGGAACCGCGCTCGTTCCTGCCCCCGGTGCCCGCGGACCTGCTGCGCGCCGAGGCCGCCGCCTCGCTGCCGACCCTGCTCGACGACCTCGCGACGTGGGTCGACATCGACGCCCTCGCCTGGGGCCAGCGCTACGCGGTGGTCACGGCCTGCCGCATCCTCTTCACCCTCGACACCGGCGAGGTCGCGAGCAAGCGGGGTGCGCTGGAGTGGGCGCTGCGCACGGTGGAGCCGCGCTGGCGGCGGCTGCTGGGGCAGGTCCGCGACGAGCGGGAGCTCGGCTGGCAGCCGCACCAGGCACCGCGCCCCGGCGAGGCCGAGGCGGCGCGGGCCTTCGTGGCCCACGCCGTCACGAGGGCGAGCGGCTGAACTCGGCGACCGTGCGCGTGCCGGCGGGCGTGCAGGACCCCAGGTGCAGACCGGCCGACGCCGCCAGCGACGCCAGCTGGTCGAGGTCGCGCTCACGGCCGCGGACGTAGGCCAGCATGCGCAGGTCGCCCTCCGTGTCCACGGGGCCGCCGACGTGGTCCACGACCAGCACCCGCCCGGTCTCCCCTGCCGCCTCGGCGCAGCGCCGCAGGATCCGGCCGGCGGGCTCGTCGTCCCAGTCGTGCAGGACGCCGGAGAGCAGGTAGCCGCCGGCGCCTGCGGGCAGCGGGTCGAAGAAGCTGCCGGCGACGGCGTCCGCCCGCTCCCCCAGCCCGGCCGCGGCGATCGCCCGTCCGGCACGGGCCGCCGGACCGGCCAGGTCGACCACCGTCCCGCGCAGCTCCGGGTGCTCGCGCAGGATCGCCAGCAGCAGCGTGCCGTCGCCCCCGCCGACGTCCACGACCGACCGCAACGAGCCCCAGGGGTAGGCGGTCGCGACGACGGGCGCGTCCTCGGCCAGCCGGCCGCCCATCAGCGCGTCGAACGAGGCGAACAGGCCGGCGTCGGCGGACAGGTCGTCCCAGTACGGCCGGCCGAACCGGCGCGGGTAGGCCGGCTCGCCGGTGCGCACGGTGTGCAGCAGCTCGACGAAGCACAGGTCGGCGCGGCCGATCGCGCCCTCCAGGTCGAGCCAGGGCCGGATGCCGGCCGGGTGGTCGTCGCGGAGCTGCTCGCCGACGGCGGTCAGGCCGAAGCCGCCGTCGGTCCGGGTGAGCACGCCGGCCGTGACCAGGTGCCCCATGAGCCGTGCCAGCGCGTCAGGGTCAACATGCACGGCGGCAGCCAGGTCGGCGGCCGTCCGCGTGCCCGCCGCGATGGAGTCGGCCAGACGCAGCGTCGCCGCCACCCGGATCGCCATCGGGGTCACCAGGTCCGCGGCCGCCCACACCGCGCCGCCCCAGCCCGTCGCCTCCTCGGCCATGACCCCTCCTCGCTGGAACTTTCCGGCCGTCCCGCGCCGACGGCCCTGGTCGGTGCAGTATCGCGGGCTCAGACTGATGGGGCAGCCGGCGTCAGGAGGCACACCGGTGAACCTCGGCATCGATCTGGGCACGGCGAACACCGTGGTGTGCGACGGCCGCCACGGCATCCTCTTCGACGAACCGTCGGTGCTGCTCGTGCGCGCCGGCGGCCGCCACGCGAAGATCCTGGCCGTCGGGCAGGAGGCGGCGGACCTGCTCGGGCGCACGTCCAACGGGTTCGTCGCCGTCCGGCCGCTCCAGGACGGCGTGGTGACCGACCTCGAGACGGCGCGGTCCTACCTGCGCACGGTGCTGCACAAGGCGGGCCGGCGCGTCTGGAGCTCGCCCGTCCGGGCGGTGCTCGGGGTGCCGGTCGCCTCCACCGCCCTGGAGAACCGTGCTCTCCTCGAGGCCGCCGAGGAGGCGGGCATCCGCCCGGCGACCGCGCTCGACGGAGCGGTCGCGGGTGCGATCGGGTGCGGGCTCGACCCGATGGACCGGCGGGTGCACCTGGTCGTCGACGTCGGCGGCGGCACCGCCGAGGCGGTGGCCTTCTGCTTCGGCGGGGTGCTCGCCCACCGCACGACCAAGCTCGGCGGCGACGAGATGACCGTGGCCGTCGCCCGCTACCTGCGCGAGCAGCACCAGCTGCACGTCGGCGAGCTCGAGGCGGAGCAGCTCAAGATCCGCAGCGCCGAGGACCAGGGGCCGCTCGTCGCCCAGGGCCGCGACGCCGCGACCGGCCGGGCGCGGCTGGCCACGGTGCAGGCCGCGGAGGTGGCCGAGGCGGTGCGGCCGATCACCGACGAGATCGTGCGCACGCTCGCCGCGTGCCTGGACGACCTGCCCCCGCAGGCGCTGGCGGACGTGCTCGCCGAGGGCGTGCTGGTCTTCGGCGGGTCCTCACGCGTCCAGGGGTTCGCCACCGAGCTGGAGCGCGGCCTGGGCCTGCCGGTCAAGCTCGCCGAGGAGCCCCTGACCTGCGTGGCCGAGGGCGCCGCCCGGGCCCTGCGCAACCGCCGGCTGCTCGCCGCCTACGGCCGGCGCTGACGCGTCACGGCATCGGCACCGGGGCGGTGGCGAGGACGTCGGACCGGTGCGCCGCGTAGTAGCCCAGGGCGTCGACCGCCACGGCCGTCGCGCTGTTGCCGCCGGTCCCGGGCCCCTGCACCCACGCCGTCACCGCGATCTCCGGGGCGTCCATGGGCGCGACGGCGCTGATCCAGTTGTCGTACTGCCCGTCGGGCAGGCCGCCGTCCTGCGCCGTCCCGGTCTTCGCGCCGACCGGCAGGGGCAGGCCGGCGAGCCGGGTGGCGGTGCCGCCCGTCACCGCCGCGCGCATGCCGGCCTGCACCGGCCCCAGCGCACTTGCGAACGGCAGCGGCGTCGCGGCCGGCGCCGGGAGCGCCGTCCAGCCCGAGGTGCCCGTCCCGACCGCGAGGCCGAGGCGGGGGGTGACGAGGCTGCCGGTGGCGACGGCGGAGGTCCACCGGGCGTTCTGCAGCGGGGTCACCTGCAGCTCCCCCTGCCCGATGCCGAGGATGACGGTCGACCCGCCGTACCAGGCGCGCCCCGCGGACCGGACGGAGTCCGGCGTCCCCAGGTACCCGGCCGACTCCCCGGGCAGGTCGATGCCGGTCCGCTGCCCCACCCCGAGCGCCTGGGCCGTGCCGATGATGGCGTCGGGGCCGAGCGCGACGGCGAGCTTGTAGAAGTACACGTCGTTGGAGATGGCGATCGACTGCACCAGGTTCATCGGCCCCATCGGCTTCCAGTTGTGGAAGACGTGGCCGCCGTAGGTGAAGTCCGCCCCCGTGGGCACGATCTGGTTCGGGCTCCACACCGGGGAGGCCTGGTTGGCCGCGGCGACGACGAGCTTGAACGTCGACCCGGGCGGCGCGACGCCCTGGGTCGCGTGCTCCAGCATCGGCGAACCGGGCGCCTGGGAGGCGGCCTGCAGCGCCGCGGTGTCGATGGGCGGTCCGTAGAGGTTGTCGTCGAAGGAGGGGGTGCTGACGAGGGCGAGCACCTGCCCCGTGCGGGGGTCCATCGCCACGCCGGCACCGATCCGCCCCCGCGGGTGCGGCTGTGCCCGCACGGCCGCGGCCACGCTCGCCGCCAGCTGCTGCTGCAGGCCCAGGTCGAGCGAGAGCCGCAGGTCGGCTCCGGGCACCGGGTCCCGCCGCGCCCCGAGCTCGACCGGCACACCCGCCGGGTCGACGTAGAGGCACTGCTGCCCGTCGATCCCGCGCAGCACCGCGTCGTACTCCTGCTCGAGGCCGGCCCGGCCGACGATCTCCCCGGGCGGCAGGCCCGGCCAGCGCTTCTCGTCGTCCGGGGTGGCCACGCCGGCGAAGCCCAGCACCGGACCGAGCAGGGCCCCGGTCGGGTACACCCGGCGCGGTTCCGGGTCGACCCAGACGGCGGCGATGGCCGCCGTCGTGACCGCGTCGCCGACGCTGCCGGGCACGTCGGCCACCGGCAGCGACAGCGTGGTGGGGTCGGCGGCCCGGAGCTGGGTGCGCAGGTCGGCGGGGAGCCGGCCGATGAGCCCGGCGAGCCGGTCCAGGTCGGCCGGCCGGTCCAGCAGGAGCGCCGGGACGACGACCACCCGGTCCACGCCGCTGCCGACGGCGACGGCGTTCACCGCGAGCGGCGCGTCGTGCCGGTCGACGATCGCGCCCCGCGTCGCGGGCAGCCGGACGCACCGGGTCATCTGGTCCTGCCCGGCGACCTCGAGCGCGGCCCCTTCGGTCGTCTGCAGCCGCCAGCCGTAGAGGCCGAACGCGAGGAGCAGCGCCGAGACGCCGAGCGCGGCCAGCCGGACGAGCCGCGGCCTGGGGTTGCGCCACCTCGCCGTCGCCCACAGCCGCCGCCTTGCGCCGTCCCGGCGGACCGCCAGCACGACGCCGATGGCGGCCAGGTGCACCGCGAGCGCCGTCCCGCCGTAGCTCAGCAGGGGGAACGGGACACCGGCCAGCGGGAGCAGCCCGAGGTTGGCCCCGACCGACACGATCGCCTCGAGCCCCAGCAGCACCGCCAGGCCGCCGCCGACGAGCGCGGCGTGCGCGGAACGCGGGACGCGGCTGGCCAGCGCGAGCCGCCACACGAGGACGATCGCGGCGAGCACCACGGCGGCGCCGGCGACCAGCCCCCACTGCCCCACCAGGCTGGCCAGGGCCAGGTCGGTGTCCCGCTCGGGCAGGTACTGCGCGCGGACGCCGCGCAACGGGTCACCGGTCCGCCCGAACAGCCCGCCGGACCCCAGCGCGATCCGCGCCTGCCGCACCGCCCAGCCCGAGCCGGTCGGCGACTGGTGCGCGCCGACCAGGAAGCTGCCCAGCCGGGACAGCTGGTAGGGCCGCAGGAGGCTGATCGCGAGCGGCGCGAGGACCGCCGCCGCGGCGGCCAGCGGGAGCAGGAACCGCGCGGGCACGCGACCGAGGACGAGCATCGCGCCGGTGAGGACGGCGAGCAGCGCCGCGGTGCTGAGGTCCGGCTGGAGCAGCGTGAGCCCGATCGGGACCGCGGCGAGCAGCAGGGCGACCGTGAACCGCTGCCAGGCCGGCCGCTCCGAGCCGAGGACGGCGGCGAGGGCCAGCAGCAGCCCCAGCTTGGCCAGCTCGGAGGGCTGGAAGGTGAACGAGCCGAGCGCGATCCACCGGGTGGCCCCGTTGGCGGACCGGCCGAGACCCAGGACGCCCACCAGCAGGACGATCGACGTGCCGTACGCGAGCCAGCCGAGGACGCCGAGGTAGCGCACGCGGGTCCGCCAGAACACCCCGAGGGCGAGCAGGCCCGCGGCCGCGATCGTGCCCTGCCGCACCGCCAGGCCGGTCTCCCCGACGAGGCGCAGGTTGACCAGGCCGAGTACGACCACCCCCAGGGCGGCGGCGACGGCGAGCAGGTCGAACACCCCGCCGAGGCGGTTCCGGCGCCGCTCCCGGGTCATCGGTCAGCCCGTTCCGGTGCACGAGCCCACGGACACCGGCGGCGACGCCGCGACCGCCGGGGAACCGGTGACGGCGACCACCGCCACGGACGACAGGGCCGGCAGAGCGACGACGCCGACCGCGACGGCCTGCTCGCCGTTCGGGGCCACGGGGACCGTTCCCCCCGGCGCGGTGCTCGTGGCGCCGGTGCACCTGTCGACGAGCAGGTAGGACCAGGTCACGGTCTGCGGGTCGGCGCGGGGCGCCAGCCGCACGAGGAGCCGCAGCGTGCACGCGCCGCCGGGGGCGCACGGCGCGAGCGGGCGCAGGTCGACCCGGGTCACGCTCCCCGCCGCCGCAGGGGCCGGTGCCCGGACGGGCGGACCGTCGGACGTCGCCGCGGACGTCGTCCTCCCCCCGCCGCGACCGGCGTCCAGGAGCATCCCGACGTCGGCGGAGATCTTGCCGCGCAGGACGACGACCTCCACGAGGACGACCGCCGCGAGCACCAGGACCGACAGCAGCCACGCGGCCACCCGCCGTCCCCTGTTCGTCGTCTCCAGCGGAGCGGCCCGTCCGGACCGGGCGGCCGCCGATGGCGCGCGGGCCGGGCCGCCCTCGCCCCGAGCACCCGCCGGGACGGCGGCCACCAGGGCAGCGAGCTCGGCGCGGACGGCGTCGCGGTCGATCGCGGCGGCCGCCTCCGCGAGCCTCCGGGCGACGGCGGCGACGCCCACCCGCGGCAGGTCGAGCGCCGCCCGGTCGAGCTCGTCCAGCAGCGGATCGGTGGCGGGATCGGGCCGTCTGCCCGGGAACCGCGCGGCGGCGGCGATCTCCTCGAGCCGTGCCGCGACCGGTCCGGGATCCGCGGCGGGCCCGGACCGCGAGGCCGCGTCGGCGAGCACGCCCGCGCCGGTCTCGAGGGCCTGCTGCGGGGTGAGCCTGGCGAGGGCCAGCAGCCGGCTCAGCTCCACGCCGGCTGTGGGGCCTGGCGGCGGCTCGACGTCCTCGGGGACGTGGAGGGGCTCGACCGCCCGCGGAGTCGCCAGATCCGTCACCGAGCGCCACCCCCGCCCAACCGCTGCTGACTGGGCCATCCCCCGTGACGATCAGTCGATGCTGACCCGCGAAGGACCGGATGTCACGCGGTTCCCGCGCGCCGCTCAGACGCGGTCGTCGGGCAACCCGGCGGTCACGGTGTCGAGCAGCCGGCGGTGCGCGTCGGACAGCGCGGCCAGCTGCCGGCGCAACCGGAGCACCTCGGCCTCGAGCGCCTCGACGCGGGCCGACGGCGCCGGGCCGGACCGCACGACGGGCTCGGGCGGGACGACCGGAGCCGAGCTCGGGGCCGGGCTCGGCGCCGGGCTCGGCCGGCGGACCGGTTCGACCTCAGGGCGCCGGACGGCGCTCGCCGGGATCCGCCAGACCGTGCGCTGTCCCTGCAGCACCTGGTCGCCGGCGAGGGTGCCCGCCCGCAGCTGCGCGCGGACCGCCGCCGGGGTGATCTGCCGGAGCCGGGCCACCTCGTCGACGGTGAGGTAGTCGTCCGTCATGGTTGCGCAACTCCGTCGTCCTGGGTTGCGCACCAGCATGACGACCGACCGGACGTCGAGCAATCTGACCCGCTGCGCAGTCACGAAAACCCTCCGCCACATGTGCGCAAATGGCTCCCTCTGATTTGCGCAACTAGGGGTCGCACTGCTCGATGTGGTTGCGCAAGTGCGTCAGGAGTGCGCAACTTGCGGATCCGCTCCCCCGAGCGAGCCGTGCGGGAAACAGCCGAACTCCCGGGGTGGACCCCCCGAGTGGGACGGATGTGATTGCCGACGGAGAACTCCCGGGACGCGCCCCGCGAGTCGGCCGGGAGGGGTCCGGACGCCGTGTCAGGATCCGGGAGCTGAATGACCACCGTGCAACTCGAGGAGAACGCGTGCCGACCAGCACCACCGCGCCCGCCCGGGCCCGCCGCACCTCGCGCGAGCCGGGTTTCTACACCCGGGCGCAGGTCGAGGACGACCTCCGGCTGACCGCGACCGAGCTCGACACGTTCGAGCGGGCCGGGGTGCTGGGCGCCGAGCAGCGCCGCCGCCGCGGCGACACCCGGCCGGTCCTCTACTCGACCAGCGACCTGGCCGTCGGCCGGTTCGCGATGGCCGCGCACCGGCTCGGGGTCCGCGGCGAGCAGCTGCGCCGGCTCAGCGACGCCCTGCGGCTCAAGCGCAAGCGGCTGCAGCCCGGGTGGAGCGGCCTGGTCGTCATCGACGGGGACGGCGATGTCGAGCTGCTGAACGACCCGACCGGCCTGGCGGACTACCTGCGCAGCTACCCGCTGCCGGACGCCTCGCTGCTGGTGATCACGCTGACGGTGCCGGCGGTGCAGCCGGCCACCGCGGCCGCCTGAGAAAGCGTCGTGACGATGCGCCCGCACACCGCCGCAGACCTGCCCCCGTGAGGGGCGTCATGGGGTGACATCCCCGGAAACGCAACGTGGCACCAGCCGGCCAGCTGATGCCACGCACACGCCCGACGACCTGCAACAGCCACCGGAGTAGACGCCAGTCAGGCTAGCAGGGTCCGCCGGGTCTTTCTGTTGCCTTCGGGACGCCTGGGTCCGCTGATGCGGTGCCGCGCGTCCTGCGCCTGAGAAAGCTTCCTTCCCCATGCCCTCTTCCCCTCCCCCGCACCTGGGGGACCCGGTGACGACCGCTGCCCGGCCGGCGCTCGTCTTCGAGGTCACCAAGACCATCGCCGCCTACACCACCGACGGGCTCGCCCCCGGCGGCGGCCTGAAGGTGACCGTCATGCCCGAGGCCGCCCTGCAGCTGCAGCGCGCGCTCGGCGTGAAGCTGTTCTCCGCGCTGTTCACGCTGATCTGCATGGCCGGCGACGACGGCTCGCGGCTCGTGGTCGACACCAACGCGGCCCGGCTCGCCGAGCAGCTCGGCTGCAGCCGGCAGAAGGCCGGCGAGATGGTGACGCACCTGGAGCAGGCCGGCTTCCTCGACCGCGAGCAGGCCCGTGGGATCGGCGGCCGCGCCGACCGGTTCGGCCGCGGTCGGTACGTGCTGTGCCCGGAGCTCTACCGGGCGGTCGAGCGGCGGCAGACCCTCACGCACAGTGAGCGCCCGCTGGGCGACGTCCCCACCGTCGTCACGAAAGCTGACACCGGTTCCCAACCGACCGGTGTCGCGAAAGCTGACACCACGTCGACCGGTGTCGGCGGACGTGACACCGGTGGCCGATCCGCAGGTCGCACCGGTGGCAGGTTCTCCGACACCGGTGCGCGCAGTCACCCTCATGAGGATGGGATGAATGACGATCATCCATCTCCCGGAACCACCGACGCGCGGCTGACGCCGCCGTCGGTCGCCGGTCTGCCGGCCGCCGAGGTCGTGCGACTGCTCGAGCAGTGGGGCGTGTTCGACGCCGAGACCGTCGTCCGGACCGCCGACCCGGCTGTCCTCGACGCAGCGCTGCGCGAGATCTCCGCCCGGTTCGGCGAGATCAAGAATCCCGGGGCCTACCTGCGCCGGCTGCTCGCCGGCAGCACGCCCGCACCGCAGCCGGCCCCGCCGGTCGCCGTCGTCCCCCCACCGCTGCCCACCCCGGTCGTCGCGCCGGCTCCCGTCGCCGACCAGCCCGAGGGACGACGGCTGCCCGAGTACAGCGGCGAGCAGCTCGTCGCCGTGTACGCGGGGCTGGCCCCGGAAGCCCGGGCCGAGGTCGACCGCGCACTGGGCCGGATGGCCGACGTCGCCGGGACCGGCTGGTGCCACGTCCCGGGGCTGATCCGGCCGCGTCGGCTGTACCTGGTCGGCGTCCTGGAGCGGCTGGGCCTGCTGACCTAGCGGCGGGCTGCCCGGCGGAGGCTGACCGCGGTGCTGCCGAGGGCGGCGACCGGCAGCAGCCACCAGGCGGGCAGGCCCGCCTCGACCAGCCCCCAGCTGCCGAGCAGCCCGACGAGCACGGCGGCCGCGACCGTCCAGTCGTCGCCGACCACGAAGTCGATCCAGAACTCGGCGAAGGCGCGCAGCCAGCGCAGGACGATCACCGGGACTCCAGGGACGCCGAGCGCCGCCACCCGCGGACGAGGGACAGCAGCCCCACCCCGGCGCCCGCGTACAGGGCGACCAGCCCCAGCAGCGAGACCTCGTCCCCGGGCCAGCCGACGCCGATCCCCTGCCCGGCCCAGAACGTGCCGAACGCCGACAGCAGGGCCCCGACGAACAGCTGCAGCGCCCGCCGCGGGATGCGCGCGATCCACCGGTAGGTCAGCGCGCCGACGGCGGCGAGGACCACGACGGCGGCCGCCGCGCCGACCACCGCGGAGCCGAGGGCGCCGGCCGCGCCGCCGACGGCGACCACGATGATCGCGACCTCGAGCCCCTCGAGCGAGACGCCCTTGAACGACAGCACGAAGCCGGTCCAGTCGAACCGGTCGGGCGGCACGTCGCCCTCGTCGACGTGCTCCTCTCCCTGGCCGATCGCCCACCCGCCGGCGGCGATGCGGAGGACGCCCTTGCGCAGCCACTGCAGCCCGAAGACCAGCAGCAGCGCCCCGACGACCAGCCGGATCGGGGCCAGCGGGACCGTGCGCAGGGCGGTGCCGAGCGCGGCGACCAGGGCCACGAGCACGACCAGCCCGCCGCCGGCGCCGGCCAGCGCGGCCCGCCACGACCGGGTGCTCCCGACCGCGACCACGATGGCGACCATCTCGATGACCTCGATGGCGGCGGCGAAGAACGTGGTGACCAGGACGGGGACGTTCACGGGCCCACGGTAGGCGGGAAACCTGTCCGGCACGGAGCGGTCAGGCGGCGGGGGCCAGCGCCGGGCCGCGGGTGGGCAGCGCCCGGACCGCCGCGGCCGACGGGCTCGAGCGACGGGCGAGCAGCGTGCAGACCAGGACGGCGCAGCCGAAGCCGATGCCGGCCGCGGCGAAGACCGTCGGCTCGTGCCGCAGCAGGGCGTAGCTCAGCCACGAGGCGTTGGCGGCGGCGCCGAGCCGGTACCGGATCGCCGAGAGCCCGGAGAGGTCCTGCGTCCGGTCGCGCAGCATGCTCAACGGCTGCACGCACGCGGTGCCCGCACCGACGACCGAGACCAGCGCACCGAGCGCCGTGCCGACCTCCACCCGGTCCGCCCCGAGGAGGACCACCGACAGGGCGCTGCCCGCGGCGATCGTCACGAGGCCGGCCGCGCCGGCCGCGGACCGCAGCAGGGCGGTCCGGGTGCGCAGGTGGGACTGGGAGAACAGCAGTGCCGCCAGGACGGCGGTGTTGCCCGCACCGACGACGGCGTTGGTGACGATCTGCGCCGGGTCGCGGGTGAGCAGGCCGAAGGTCAGCCAGGAGGCGTTGAGCCCGACGGCGAGCCAGGCGGCCGCCGGCGAGAGGCCGCGGGTGCGGCCGCGGCGGCAGGAGAGCCAGACCTGCGGCCAGACGAGGCAGATGGAGAGGGCAGCCGCGAGGAAGCCGAGAGCGGCGGTCATGGTGGAGCGGGATCCGTTCGGTCGGGGCCAGGGGTGGGCCACCGGCCGGGAACCGGCCGCACGGATCGAACCGTCGTCGAGCGGGGGCGAGCGTTGCAGGGTGACCACAGACGTTCTCGGCACGGATCGCGTGTTGCTGAACGAGATCCGCCGTGATGCCTCTGTGACCTTGTTCATGCACCCCGGGAGGGTGAGCGGCGCTGGCGTCCGAGGCGCTGACGTGCGGCGGGGCCCGCCAGGTGGGCGCGCCACGGACCCGTAGGCCCTCTGTCGCCCACCCGGCGAGGTGGCGACATCATGCCCTATCGGAACGCCGTCGGGCGGATCATCCGCGCCGATCCGGTCAGACGAGGAGCAGAACCCCCAGCTCCCGGGCCGCGCGCACAGCCGCGCCCCGTCCGGAGACCTGCAACTTGGACTCCAGCCGGCGGATCCGCGTCCGCGCCGTGTTCCCGGAGACCGCCAGCGACTCCGCGATCTGCGCCGTCGACCGGCCGTCGGCCAGGCACCGCAGGAGGACGACGTCCCGAGGGTTCAACGCCGGCGGCGAAGCGAGCTGGGTCATGCGGACCTCCCAGGGAGTGACCTGGCACCGCGGCCCCCACCCTAGGGGGCGTCGGCCCAGTTGGCGCCGGTCTCGGCGCGCCATGCGTCGACCGCGGCCTCGACGGTCGGGAAGAAGTGCCGCGGCTCGATCTCGCGGGTGAGGCCGTAGCGCTCGACCTTGCGCCGCACCGGGTCCTTGAGCTCGGCGAGCACCAGGGTCTGGCCGCGCTCGTCGAGCAGCCGGTCGAGGTCGAAGAGCATCTCGGCCGCGGTGGTGTCGACGTCCGTGATCGGCTCGGCGGCGACCACCACCCACCCGGGCGACGGCACCGTCCGGGCCAGCCCGACCACCTCGTCGCGGAAGGTCTTGGCGTTGGCGAACAGCAGCGGTGCGTCGAACCGGTAGATCACCAGACCGGGCAGCCGGCGGGCCGCCGGGTAGGAGCGGACGTCGTGGAAGCCGGGCACGCCCTCGGCCAGCCCGAGCGTCGTCGAGTACGGCCGCCAGGCGTGCCGGAAGACGTTGAGGATCGACAGCGCCACGGCGATCCCGATGCCCGGCAGCACGCCGAGCAGCGCCACCCCGGCGAATGCGACGAGCGACAGGGTGCACTCGACCCGGCGCTGCCGCCACAACCGGACCACGCTGCGCACGTCGGCCAGCGAGAGCGCCGCGGTGATCACCACCGCCGCCAGCGCCGCCTGCGGCAGGTCCCGGAACAGGCCCGGCAGGAACACGATCATCACGATGATCAGGGCCGCGCCGGTGACCCCGGTCAGCTGGGTGCGCGCCCCGGCGCGCTCGGCGACCGCCGTCCGGGAGCCGCTGGTGCTCACCGGGAACCCCTGGAACAGGCCGGCGGCGAGGTTGGCCGTGCCGATCCCGATCATCTCCTGGTTGCCGTGCACCTCCTGGCCGGTGCGCTCGGCGAAGGCCGACGCGGTCGACATGGTGTCGGCGAGCGCGACCAGGGCGATCGCCACCGCCCCGCCGGCGAGCGGGGCGAGGTCGGACCACCCGATGTCGGGCAGCGTCAGCGGCGGGAAGCCCTGGGGCAGCACGCCGACCAGGCTCACGCCCCGCTCCTCCAGGTCGAGCAGGGCGCTGAACGCGATCGCCAGCACGACCATGACCAGCACCGCGGGCACCTTCGGCCACCACCGCTGCAGGGCGAGGACGACGACGATGCCGCCGACCCCCACCGCGAGCGCGGCGGGCACCGTCTCGCCGTCCGCCACCCCGCGCACGAACGCGGCGATCTCCTGCAGCAGCCCGTCGGCGTCCACGGAGAAGCCGAAGAGCTTCGGCAGCTGCCCGACGATGATCGTGAGGGCGAGGCCGTTGAGGTAGCCGATCATCGTCGGCTTGGACAGCAGGTCGGCGACGAAACCGAGCCCGGCCCAGCCCGCGACCACCATGACCACGCCGACGAGCAGCGCCAGGGTGGAGGCGAGCGCGACCGCCCGGTCGGGGTCCGAGCCGGCGACCACCAGCGGCGCGATCGTCGCGAAGATCATCGGGCCGAGCGAGGAGTCCGGGCCGAGCACCAGGATCCGCGACGGCCCGAACACCGCGTAGGCGAGCAGGCAGGTGATCGACGTGTACAGGCCCGTGATCGACGGCAGCCCGGCCAGCTGCGCGTAGGCCATGCCCTGCGGCACGAGCAGCGCGGTCAGCACCGCCCCGGCGACGAGGTCCTTGGGCAGCCACGCCCGGCGGTACCCGCGCAGCGCGTCCACCCCCGGCGGCACCAGGCGCACGGCGCGCTCACCGATCGCGGGGCGTCAGCTCGCGGCAGGTCTGGCGCAGCCGCTTCTCCGCGAGGATCGGGACGAACGTCTGCACCCGGGCGGTGGCGAAGCCGCCCAGCACCTCGACGGCGAGCCGGCGCAGGTGCGCCGGATCCAGGCCGAACTCGGCGTGCAGCCGCGCGACGAGGGAGTCGACGACGGGATCCCCGCCGGCGAGCGGGGCGTCGTCCTCGGGGATGACCACAGCGGCGGTCAGGGACACCGGTCGAGCGTCGCGGCTGCGCCGCGCACCGGGCATCATCCGTGCCGGATGAGGACCCGCGGTCAGGGCGACGGATCGATCTTCCAGGCCACCAGGCCGAACAGGACGCCGAGGGCGTTGAACGCCCAGTGCGCCAGGGCGCTGGCCACGACGCTGCCGCTGCGCCGGCGCAGCTCGCCGAAGACCAGGCCGCCGAGGGTGGTCAGCAGGACGGCGCCCCCGGTGACGAGCACACCGCCGGTGCCGACCGCCTCCCCCACCCCCTTGTTCGAGCTGCCGACGTTCAGGGAGGGCAGCACGTGCCAGAACCCGAACAGCACCGACGTCGTGACCAGCACCTGCCACTGCCGCAGGTGCCGGCTCAGCACGCCCCAGAGGACCGAGCGGAAGGCCAGCTCCTCGAGCAGCACCGTCCCGAACGGGATGGTCACGAACACAGTGCGCAGGCCGTCGCCCAGCGGCACGTCGTACCGCGCGTCCTGGAACAGCGGCCGGAAGACGGGGATGAGCACGCCGACGACGTAGACCGCGCCGATGACACCGACCGCGCCGAGCCCCCAGCGCAGGCCGGACCTCAGCCGGTCGCGGCCCAGGCCCAGCTGCGACCAGGTCAGCCCGTCCAGCCGCGCCCAGGCGAGCAGGGCGCCGCCCTCGATCGCGCGCACCCACCAGGGCGGGTGCAGGACGTGGTCGGTGACGTTGATCCCGGCGAGGACGACGACGACCGCGCCCGACACCCGCCGGTAGCGGCGGCGGACCGCCGAGGTGGTCACCGGCGCTCCGCTCACCCGATCAGTTCCCGCAGTCGCTGGGTGTCGGCGTCGGTCCAGTTCGGGGGCTGCGCGACGTCGGCCCACCCGTTGGCGTAGTCCGCCGAGTACTTGTGGCCGTGCCCGTCGGGCACGTTCACGGCGAACACCATGTCCGCGGTGACCTGCCAGAACGTGACGAACGGGATCCACACCATGCTCTGCGAGACGTCCGGCCCGCGGGTGCCGCGCAGCCAGTCGGGGTGGCTGAAGATCAGCCGCGGCGACCACCACACGATGGGGTCGGAGGCGTTCTGCAGGTAGACGACCCGCGGTGTGCTCCAGGGCCCGGGCGGTTGGCTCAGGTCCTGGGGCTCGTCGGCGAAGCGGGCGGTCTTCCCGTCGTCCACCACCGGCCGCCACTCCGGCGAGCCGGACTCGCGGTCGGCGACCAGCCCGCGCCACAGGTCGTTGAAGTTCGGGGGGCCGGCCCAGAGCACGCCGTCCGTGCGGTTGACGATGTCGGCCAGCCCGCTGAAGGCGGCCTCGCCGCCGAAGGTGCCGAGGCTCTCGCCGAAGACGTAGAGCTTGGGTCGCGAGCCTTGGGGCAGGTTCGCCCAGACGCCGTAGACCGCGTCGAACAGCGCCCGTCCGGCGTCGCGGGCCTTGGCCTGGTCGACGAGGAAGGACAGCCAGCTGGGCAGGTACGAGTACTGCATCGCGACCATCGCGGTGTCGCCGTTGAACTCGTACTCCAGCGCGGTGCTCGCCGCCGGGTCCACCCAGCCGGTGCCCGTCGTCGTCGCCACGACCAGGACCGAGCGGTCGAAGCCGCCCGCCCGCTGCAGGTCGCGCACGGCGAGCGCCGCTCGCTCGCCGGCGTCGTCCGACGACGCGAGCCCGGCGTACGCCCGGACCGGCTCCAGCGCCGGCCGGCCGGAGAAGGCGGTGAGCTCGTCGGGGGTCGGCCCCGTGCCGACGAAGTTGCGGCCCTGCAGGCCCAGGTCGGCCCACGGGATCAGCGAGGCCGGGCTGCCGGACCGCTCCGGGGCGGTGGGCTCGACCGCCCCCTTCTCGGTGCCGTCGTCCTTGACGCTGAACGCCGAGTTGGCCGCGTTGATCAAGCCCTGGAAGAGGACGCCGTTGAGCAGGAAGATCACCAGGGCGCCGGCCACGAGGACCCCGAGGGGCCGGGCCATCCGGCGCGGCAGGAAGCGGCTGAACAAGCGGACCAGCGCGCGACCCAGCCAGCGCACGCCCCGCCCGATCTGCACGAACAGCGCGAAGGTCAGCACCGCGACGACGACGATCCCGATCGCGGTGTAGCCCGCGGGTGCCTTCAGGCCCATGAGCTCGTGGATCTGCTTCTGCCAGCGCGCGCCCAGGACGAGCATGACCACGACCAGGACCGTCCCCAGGACGGCGAGCACCTGCCAGGCGCGCCGGCGGAAGCCGGGCGACATCCGGGTCGCGGTCAGCTCGGCGACGAACCACGCGAGGGCCACGAACACGCCGTAGCCCAGGGCCGCGGTGATGCCGGCGATGAGGCCCTGCAGCAGCCAGCCGCGGGGCAGCAGCGAGGGGGTCAGGGAGCTGCAGCCGAAGAGCAGGGCGCCGAGGGTTCCGTTCCAGGTGTAGCGCGGCAGCCACCGCCACCGTCGCCGCGGAGGCCGGGACCCCACCGCGGCGGGCTCCGAGGGTGCCCGCGGGGTGGGGACCTCCGTGCCGCCGGCCGCAGACGTCGTCGTCGTCATGCCCTGCTCCGCTCGTCGGAGACCAGACGCTAAGGGGCTTGCGCAGGGCCGGGACTCCTACCGGGAGGATGAACCGCAGGACCGGCGCGGGGGCCACCATGCGGGCATGGGCCAGGTGCCGGCACGCAGCCACGCCCCCGGTGTCGGCGTGGTCATGGCCGCGGCGACGGCCCCGGGCACGTTCGCCGGCTCGCTCTCCCGCCGCAGCGCGCTCGACCAGGGACTGGTGACCGGCCTGGCCACCGGGTTGCACTACCTGCTCGCCGCCGGTGGGCAGGACACCCTGGAGGCGACCGCCCGGTTCCTCATCGACGGGAAGACGTCCCCGGCGGTCCGGCGGGCGGGCGCCATCGCGGTCGACGGCGCGGCGGTGCCGCTCGGGCTGCTCGTGCTCCGGGCGCTCCCGCCGCGCGCCGACGACCCGCTGCGCGGTCTCGTGCGCCAGGCGGCCTGGCGGCTCGGCGCGACGGGGTTGTGCGGCGCGCTGCTCGGCGGCGCCGAGCTCGGCGCGCAGGCGCTGGACGACCGGCTGCGGCTGGATGGCCGGCTCGCCCGCCTGCCGCTGGCGATCCCGGTCGGCCTCGCGGTCGCGTTCGTGCTGGACCTGCTGCGCGGGCGGGAGGGCGAGGAGGGGCAGTCCTCGGACGGCGCACCGCCGGCGCTCTCCTCGCTCGGGATCGCCACCGGCGTGGTCGGCGGGCTCTCCGCTGCCGGGTACGGCGAGCACCTGCTCGCCGACCTCGCCGGGCGCCGGCTGTCCGCCGTCCTGCCCGGGCCACCGGAGCTCTGGCGCTTGACCGGGCACGCCGGCTCCCTCGTCGCACTGGCGAGCGGGGCCTCCACGGTCTGGCACCGGGCGATGCGCGGGATCGAGGCCGGGACCTCGGCCGACGTCCCGGTGCTCGAGGACGACGAGGCCGAGCGGTGGGTGCCCTCGACGGTGAGCGGCGGACCCGGCAGCCTCGTCCCGTGGGCGGGCCTGGGCCGCGAGGGGCGCCGGCACGCGCTCGCCACGGTGCGCCCCCAGCCGCTCGCGAACCGGCCGGACGGGACGCCGGACCTGTCGATCGAGACGGTGATGGGCACGCCGGCCCGCGCCGCTCCCGTGCAGGTCTACGTCGGGCTGGACAGCGCGCCGACCCCCCGCGAGCGCGTGGACCTGGCGATGGCCGAGCTGGAGCGCACGGGGGCCCTCGACCGGTCCCTGCTCGTGCTGGTCTCCCCCACCGGCACCGGCTACGTCAACTACGTCGCCATGGCCGCCGTCCAGTACCTGACGCTGGGCGACGTCGCCTCCGTGACGCTGCAGTACTCCCGCCGGCCGTCACCGCTCTCGCTGGGCATGGTCAAGACCGCCCGCGAGCAGAACCGGCTGCTGTGCCTGCGGGTGCTGGAGCGCATCCGGGCGCGCGGTGGCGGGCCGCGCGTCGTGCTGTTCGGCGAGAGCCTCGGTGCGCACACCAGCCAGGACGTCTTCCTCCACTGGGGCACGCTGGGCCTCGAGGCGATGGGCGTCGACCGCGCGCTGTGGCTCGGCACGCCGTACGGCAGCAAGTGGATGCGGCAGGTCACCCGCGGCGACCGGCTCGACGTCGACCGGGACACCGTGGCCGTGGTGAACGACCACGACGCGCTGACCCGGCTCACCGAGGAGCGCGGAACGCCGCCGCGGTTCGTGCTGCTCAGCCACGACAACGACGGCGTCACCCGGTTCGGGCTGGACCTGCTGTGGTTCCCGCCGGACTGGCTCGGCCCCGACCGGCCGACGCCCGAGCCGGTCCCCGACGCCAGCCCGCGCGGCATCCCCCGGGCCATGCGCTGGCGCCCGGTGACGACGTTCTTCCAGAGCCTGGTGGACATGAAGAACGCGCAGACGCCGGGGCCGTACCGGGCCTTCGCGCACGACTACCGCGCCGACCTGCCGCGGTTCCTCAGCGACGTCTACGGGCTGCCCGTCGCGCCGGACCAGCTGCGCCGCATCGAGGAGGCGCTGCAACTGCGCGAGAGCGTGCGCGAGAAGCTCTTCACCGCCGCGGCCCCCGCCGGCTGACCCTCGCGAAGTGGTCGGGACCCTCGCGGTGCGCCGCGAGGGCGGCGACCATTCGGCGAGGGTGAGGCGTCCGGGGGCCGGGCGGTCGCACCCTGCGCACCATGCGGGAGAGCCTCGAAGCACACCTCGGGTCGCGGCAGGTCGGCAAGGTCGTCTACGGCTCGATCATCGGCCTCGCCCTGGTCGTGGCCCTCTCCGGTCACCCGCCGACGTCCGCCGTCATGGCGATCTGGCTCGTGGGGACGGCGGTCGCGGTCGGCCTGGCCGAGGTCTACGCGGAGTACGTGGGCACCGAGACCCGCACCCGGCAGCCGGTCACCCGCACGCAGTGGCGGCACATGGCCGAGGACGCCGTCGCGGTCGGCTTCGGCGTCGCCTTCCCGGCCGTGTTCTTCCTGCTCGGCGCGCTGCACGTGCTCGACCTCGACACCGCGTTCGCGGTCGCGAAGTGGTCGGGGTTGGGGCTGATCGGCTTCTACGGCTTCTGGGCCGCGCGGTTCGCCGGTGCCCCACCGCTCCGGGCGCTGCTCAAGGGCGTGCTCGTGGCGCTGATCGGTGCCGGGCTGATCGTGCTCAAGTCACTCGTGCACTGACCTCACGCCGGCCGGACCGGCCCCGACATGTCCCGGCGCCACGTCGCCTCGTCGTGCAGCCCGTGGTACTGGCCGTCGCCGGTGACCGTCGTCCGGTAGTAGTCGTCGTCCACCGGCACGGACCGTCGGCCCGTGAACCGCAGCTCCCCGGCGTCCGGGGGGCGCGTGCACAGGTAACCGAGCGGGCCCAGGATCGGCAGCACGAAGAAGACGACGACCCACGCGACCTTCAGCCACGTCTTCAGCTCGGCCCGGGCGAACAGGTCGGTCAGGACGACGACGAGCAGCCACACCCAGAGGGCGAACCCGAAGAAGATCAGCATCGTCCAGATGATGTTCTGGAGCGGGAAGTCACTCCCCGAGACCGCTGCGAGCACGGTGCACCTCCGTCGGAAGGTTCGTCGGGAAGAGCCTGGCCCGGACGCCGGCGCGCCCCCTCATCCCGCGAGGGTGACGCGACCGGTGCCCGAGAGGTCAGGAGCCGAGCAGCAGCACGCCGGCCAGCGACAGCCCGGCGATGAACACGGTGGCGAACGTCGCGACCGCGAGCACCCGGCTGCTGCCCCGGAACAGCGACGCCAGCCGGACGCCGGCGCCCATCCCGAACAGCGCGGCCCCGAGCGCGGCCACCTGCACCTGCGAGATCGCGCCGAGCACGCCCTCGGGGACGATCCCGGTGCTGCGCAGCGCCGCGCAGGCGACGAAGCCCAGCACGAACAGCGGCACGATCGGCGGCCGCTTGGCGCCCGCCTCGCCGTCCGCCCCGCCACCCGGCTCGGCGAGCCGGCGCCGCACGCTGACCGCCGCGACGACGGGGGCCAGCAGCACCACCCGGGTCAGCTTGGCGACGACGGCGATGGCGACCACCGCGGCCCCGCCCGCGCCCGCCGCCGCGACGACCTGCCCGACCTCCTGGATGCTGGCGCCGGCCCAGATGCCGAACTGCGCGTCCGACAGGCCCAGCGGGTGCCACAGCAGCGGCAGCGCCACCATCGCGATCGTCCCGAACAGGGTGACCATCGCGATCCCGACCGTGACGTCCTCGTCGTCGGCCCGGGCGGTGTCCTCCATCGCGGCGATGGCCGAGGCCCCGCAGATGGCGAACCCGGTACCGATGATTAGGCTGCGCGCCCGGCCCAGCCGGAGCCGGTTGCCCAGCCACGTCGTGACGACGAGCGTGGCGACCAGCGAACCGGCCACGAGGGCGATCGTGCCGATGCCGAGCGCCGCGATCGAGGCGAACGAGACCGAGAAGCCGAGCAGGACGATCCCGATCCGGAGCAGTCGCTTGGTCAGCTTGCCCAGCGCCTGCCGGGCCGCCGCGGGCAGCAGCCGGGTGTTGCCGGCCACCATCCCGAGGAAGACGGCCCAGGTCAGGACGCCGATCGCGGGCACGAACCGGTGGGCGAGCAGGGCGCCGCCCAGGCCGAGGGCCGCGGCCAGCAGGCCGGGCCACCGGCGGGTGGGGGTGGACGGCGCGTCCGCGGGCGGCGGCGCTGCCGCACCGCGGACGGCCGGGTCCACCGAGGAGGCGGTCATGCCGAGGCGAGGGCCGGCTGCCGGGCCTCGGCCAGCAGCTCGTCCACCAGCGGCAGCGCGCCCGGCCACTCGCCGAACCCCGACGCGGGGTTCAGGTGGCCGACCGGCCCGAGCTCGTGCACCCGGCTGCCCCAGGCACGGGCCAGCGACCGCAGCCGCACCGGGTTGGCCAGCGGGTCGTTCTCGCTGGCCGCGACGATGCTCGGGAACGGCAGCGGCAGCCGCGGGATCGGCAGCCAGCCGTGCGTCCGCAGCTGGCGGATCGACGGGTACTCCGGCGGCAGCTCGGTCGCCAGGGTCGGCGGGGTGGCGAGCACCGCGCCCGCCACCGCCGAGCCGCGGTACCAGATCGCCCAGTGCGCGACGACCAGGCAGCCGGCGCTGTGCGCGACGAGGACCACCGGACCCCGCGCCTGCGCGACGACCTGCTCGAGCAGCGACACGCGCGCGTGCAGGCTGGGCTCCGTGCGGCCGAGCGGGCGGACCGTCCGGACGTCCGGCCGGCTCGCGGCCAGCCGCGTCTGCCAGTGGTCGGCGACCTCCCCGCGCAGGCCCGGGACGAGGACGAGGGTCGGCCGGGTCACCTGGTCACCGCCTGCGCGGTCACCTTCGCCAGGCTCTTCGGGTAGACCTTGCGGCCGATCAGCAGCGCGACCAGGGCGCCGGCAGCGGCCAGCGGCACGATCTGCATGGCACCGGCCAGGCCGAGCCGGTCGGCGAGGATGCCGGTGACCAGCGGGCCGGCCGCCAGGCCGAGCAGGTTGTTCGCCAGCGTCAGCGTGCCCAGGGCGGTGGCGCGGATCGACTCGTGGGTCAGGTTGGAGACCATCGCGCCGGCCGGGCCGGAAGTGCCGGCCGCGAAGAAGACGCCGATCGCCAGCAGCAGCAGCTGCGCGCCACCGGGGGCCAGGGAGAACCCGATCCCCAGGAAGACCAGCGAGGCGCTCGTGTAGACGATCGCCGTCGTCCACTTGCGGATGGGCAGGTGCCGGGCCAGCCGGTCGGTCACCGTGCCGCAGACGATCATGCCGACGCCCATGAGCAGGATGGCGATCGCGGCGACGCCGGCCGCCTTGTCCGCCGGCAGGCCGTAGGTGCGGCCGAGGTAGCTCGGCAGCCAGGCGAACAGCGAGCCGGCGATGAACAGCTGCAGGCCGCTGCCGACGTAGGCGCAGATGACCGCGGGCGTGCTGAACAGCGTGCGCAGCTTCGCCCGCTCGCCGGGGGTCGCGACCTGCGAGCCGTCGGCGGGGTCGACGACGCGGTGGCGGGCCAGCTTCGCGTCGGTGATGAACAGGCGGTACAGCGCGACCAGGACCAGGCCCAGCAGCGCCATGACGGCGAACGACCAGCGCCAGCCCAGGTGGACGGCGAGGGAGCCGCCGAGCGCGACCCCGACGACCGAGCCGAACGAGCCGCCGGCCATGAACGCACCGGTGAACGAGGCCCGGCGGTAGGCGGGGAACACCGCGAGGACGACGGCCAGCCCGACGCTGCCGTAGGCGGCCTCACCGACGCCGATGAACAGGCGGGAGAGCATCAGCTCCCCGTAGTTGGCCGAGAGCGCCGAGCCCAGCGTGGCGAGGCTCCAGATGACCGCCATGAGGACGATCGCCTTGCTGCGGCCCCAGCGGTCGCCAAGCAGGGACAGCGGGACGGCGAGCAGGCCGACGGTCAGCGCGACGACGCTGGTCAGCGCCCCGAGCTGGGTGTCGGTGAGCGCCCACTCCGCCTTGAGGAAGGGGAAGACGGCCGAGAGGACCTGCCGGGACATGTAGTCCGAGAGCAGCAGGGCGAACGTGAGGGTGAAGACGATCCACGGAAAGGCCCGGCGAACCCGGGTCGTGGGGGCCCGGTCAGCGAGAACCGGGCTCTGGGGGGCCACAGTGGCCATGTCGACGCTCCGATGCGACGAGCAGGGTGCCGGGGTCCCGGCAGGGGGTGGGTCGACGTCGGATCCCCGTGGTTCGCGAGTCGACGATGGCGCGTGGGGTGCGGGAAGGGAAGCCCGCACCCCACGCGGACGGCCGAGGAGGACCGTCGGATCAGGCGGTGCTGATCGGGCGGTTCGTGCTCAGGCGTGGTGCAGGAAGCCGACCTGGCCGGGCTTGCGGTTCGGCGGGTAGCCGAGCTTCGCCAGCGCCTCGTCGGTGCTGCCCCAGTGCTCGTCGAGCTTGTAGATCTCGCGGGCCTCCTTGCCCGTCGCGACCTCGCGGCCGAGCTCCGTGGCGATCCGGACCAGCTGCTCGATGGCGGCGACCGAGGTGATCTTCTCGCCGGGCTTGCGCCACAGCGTGTCCTCGTTGCCGCAGCGGGTGTGCAGGCCCAGGGCGAGGGCCATCGCGTTGATCGGCAGCACGTTGCGCTGGATGCTCTCCAGGGTCAGCGACGCGCCGTCGGGCACCCGGCGGATGAACTCCATCATCGTGTACGGGTTCGGGCCGTCGAAGCCGCCGCCGATCGCCACCCAGGTGATGTTGAGCGGGCCGGTGTAGACGCCGCGGCGGACCATCCGCTCCACGGTCTCCAGCTGCGCGGAGTGGGCCAGCTGGAAGTGCGGCTGGATGCCGTTGGCGACCAGGCGGCGCAGGTGCTCCTCGACCCACGCGGGGTTGGCCGGCACCTCCATGTTGCGGTAGGTCTCGTACAGCTCCGGCCGCTGGAACGACGTGCCCTCGATGTCGGAGTCGGTCATCAGCTCGACGATGTTCATCTGCGAGGTGTTGATCGCGATGGTCACCTGGTCGGGCTTGGGGTCGAGCTCGGCGAGCATGTGCCGGGTGTCGTCGGACAGCCACTTGGCCTCGGCGCCGTCGCCCTCCGGGGCGAAGGAGATCGAGCCGCCGACCTGCAGGATCATGTCCGGCACGGCCAGGCGCAGCCGGCCGAGCAGCTCGTTGAACTGCGACATCCGCTTGGAGCCCTTGCCGTCGAGCTCGCGCACGTGGATGTGCAGCACGGTGGCGCCGGCGTTCCAGCAGTCCACGGCCTGCTGCACGTGCTGGTCCATGGTCAGCGGGATGTCCTCGGGGAAGTCGGCGGGCTCCCACTCGGGGCCGTACGGGGCCGCGGTGATGACCAGCTTCTCCTGGTTCTCCGGGAACAGGGAGTCGTCGAGGAAGTACACGGGGAATCGCTCCTTTGCGAGGGGTGGGAGAGAGTGGGGGTCAGAAGGAAGGGGTGCCGACGATTCCCGCGCGCTCCATCTTGCGGACGGCGGGCCAGTAGTCCTGGACGGCGTAGTGCTGGGTCGCGCGGTTGTCCCAGATGGCGAAGCTGTTCTTCGTCCAGCGCCAGCGGACCTGGTACTCCGGGACGGCGGCCTGGCGGATCAGGTAGTTGAGCAGCTCGCTCGCGCCCGGCGCGTAGTCGAACCCGAATCGCACGTTCTCCGGCGTGTGGAAGTTGACGAAGTGCGTCGTGAACGCGTTCACGAACAGGATCTCCTCGCCCGTCTCCGGGTGGGTCCGCACGACCGGGTGCTCGGCGTCGGGGAACGTGGCGTGCAGGGCGCGCCGCTTCTCCTCCGGCATCGAGGCGCCGAAGCTGGCCTCGATGCTGTGCCGCGCCCGCAGGCCGGCGATCTGCTGCTTCACGTGCTCGGGCAGCCGGCGGTAGGCCTCGACCATGTTCACCCAGATCGTGTCGCCGCCGACGGGCGGCGACTCGACGCACCGGAGCACCGAGCCCATGGGCGCGACCTCGCGCCAGGTGGCGTCGCAGTGGAAGGCGTTCTCGTAGTGCTCGGGCGCGCTGTCCAGGTCCTTGTAGATGCGCACCAGACCGGGGTGGTCGGGGTCGCTGCCGGCCACCGGGTGGTCCTCGAGCGGGCCGAAGCGCTCGGCGAGGGCGACGTGCTCGCCGCGGGTGATGTCCTGGTCGCGGACGAACAGGACCTTGTACTGCAGCAGCAGGGCCTTGAGCTCGGCGAAGAGCTCGGCGTCGCGGGACGCCCGGGCCAGGCTGACGTTGCGCAGCTCGGCGCCGATGGTCGCGGTCAGCGGGACGACCTCGATCGAGTGGGCGCCGGTGGTGAAGGAGGGCCAGGCCTCCCGCTCCACGGTGGAGTCGACGACGACGGACACGGTTCTCTCCTTTGAGGGGGTGGGGTCGCTCAGGCGAGGGCGAAGACGGAGGAGCCGACGCTGCGGCCGGACTCCAGGTCCTGGTGGGCGCGGACGGCGTCCTCCAGGGCGTAGCGCTGGTTGATCGGGACGGTGATCCGGCGCGAGGCCACGTGGTCGAACAGCTCGCCGGCCAGCGCGCCCCGCTCCGCCGGGTCGGCGATGTAGTCGGCCAGCGCCGGGCGGGTGACGAACAGCGAGCCCTTGACCGCCAGCTGCATCGCGTCGATCGGCGGGATCGGGCCGGAGGCGGTGCCGAAGCAGACCAGCAGGCCGCGCCGGCGCAGCGAGTCCAGCGACGACGGGACGGTGGTCCGGCCGATGCTGTCGTAGGCGACCGGGACGCCGGCGCCGTCGGTCAGCTCGCGCACCCGGGCGGCGACGTCCTCGCGGGTGTGGACGACGGTCTCCCAGCAACCGTGCGCCCTGGCGATCTCCGCCTTCTCGTCGGTGGAGACGGTGCCGATGACGCGGATGCCCAGCAGGCTCGCCCACTGGCAGAAGATCAGGCCGACGCCGCCGGCGGCCGCGTGCAGGAGGACGGTGTCGCCGGCCTGCAGGTCGGCGATGCGCCGCAGCAGGTAGCCGGTGGTCAGCCCGCGCATGGTCATCGCCGCGGCGGTCTCGAAGCCGATCGCGTCGGGCAGCGGGATCAGGTGCGCGGCGTCCATCACGCGCTCGGTGCTGTAGGCGCCCAGCGGGCTGCCGGTGTAGGTCACCCGGTCGCCCTCGGCGAAGCCGACCACGCCGGGGCCGACCTCCTCGATCACGCCGGCCGCCTCGACACCCATGCCGGTGGGCAGCGCCGCCGGGTAGAGGCCCGAGCGGAAGTAGGTGTCGGCGAAGTTGAGGCCGACGGCCGCGTGGCGGATCCGCACCTGGCCGGGGCCGGGCTCGCCGACGGGGAGGCTCTCCCAGCGCAGCACCTCCGGACCGCCGGTCTCGTAGAAGCGGATGCCCTTCGCCATGCAGATCTCCTTCTTCCGGGTACGCCGAGGACACGCGGCACTCGCGCGTGTGCGTGGGATGTGGGACGGGTTCGGGGGGCTGTTCTCGTCTCCCCCGGACGGCCTCCAGTGTGGGATCGGCCACCCGGCCGGGCTGTACCGATCCGGACAGGGGTCTTAGCCTCTTCGGACAGGTCGAGTCGTGCGGGAGGCCTCCGATGCGCCCCAGTTGCCGCTGCGCCACGCTCGACGGCTACGTCGGCCTGGCCCGGAGGTCAGGGCTCGACCCGGCCCGCCTGCTGGCCGCCGCCGACCTGTCCGTGGCCGACCTCGCCGTCCCGGACAAGTGGGTCCCCGCGGCCTCGGTCGCCCGGGTGCTGGAGCGCTCGGCGGAGGAGTCCGGCCTGCCGGACTTCGGCCTGCGGCTGTCCCGCCTGCGCCGGCTGGCGACGCTCGGGCCGCTGAGCGTGGTGCTGCGCCAGGAGCCCGACCTGCGCAGCGCGCTGGGTCTGCTGACGCGCTACGAGCACAGCTACAACGAGGCCCTGCGCCTGCGGCTCGAGGAGGACGGCGACCTGACCACCCTGCGGATGTGGCTGGAGTTCGGCGAGCCCGTCCCGACGCGGCAGTCGCTGGACCTGGCCATGGCGGCGCTGCTGGCCATCGTCCGGGAACTGCTCGGCCGGCAGTGGGAGCCGCTGTCGGTCTGCTTCGCCTCCGCGGCGCCGGCCGTGCTCACCACGCACTGGGAGGTGTTCGGGCCCCGGCTGCACTTCCGGCACGCCTTCACCGGCCTGGTCTTCTACACCGCCGAGCTCGACACCCCGAACACGACGGCCGACCCGCTGCTGCGGCCCTACACCGACCAGTTCCTCCAGGCGCTCGGCGGCCCGCGGGCGGCGACGGTGACCGACCAGGTGCGGCACCTGGTCGAGCTGCTGCTGCCCCTCGGCCGGTGCTCGACGGTGCACGTCGCGCGCAGCCTCGGGGTCACCCAGCGGACCCTGCACCGGCACCTCGCCGCCGACGGCACGTCGTTCTCCGCGATCGTGCACCGCACGCGGGAGGCCCTCGCCGAGCGCTACCTCTCCGCGGAGCGGTACTCGCTCACCGAGGTCTCCGAGCTGCTCGGGTTCACCGCGCCCAGCGCGTTCTCGCGGTGGTTCCGCCAGCAGTTCGGCCGCAGTCCCACCGAGTGGCGGACGACGGCGCAGCGGCCGGCGCCGGCCTGATGCTCAGCGCCGGGGGTCGCCGCCCGCGGTGAGAGCGGCCAGCGTGCGCACCAGGCGCGGCCGGTCGCCGAGCCGCCACAGCGCCCGCTGCCGCTCGGCCCCGGACGGCCGGCTCCGGGACCCGGCCAGCAGCCGGCCGAGCAGCTCCCGGTCGCCGGACGCCTCGAGCGCCGGGGCGGCCGCGCTCAGCAGCTCGTCGAGCGCCTCGGCGGCCGGCGCGAACGCGTCCCGTCCCGGGACCGGCACGAGCGCCGCCGGACCGCTGCGGGCCGCGGCGGACCCGGCGGCGAGCAGCGCCGGCTCGGGCAGGTCGACCACCGGCCGGCCGGCCAGCTCGTCGGCGATCGCGGTCATCACCGCGGCCCGGCACAGCCCGGTGAGGAGCACCGCGTCCTCGACGGTGAGGCAGACGTCGGAGATGCGGATCTCGAGCGTCGGGTAGCGGGGCGAGAGCCGGGCCCAGAAGTAGACGCCCCGGCCGTCGAGCGCCGCCCGGTTCTCGACCAGGTCGTCGATCCGGCGGTCGTACTCCCCCGCGTCGGCGCACCGCGGGGGCGGGACGAACGACGGCCACCGCCGCTGCACGACGAACCGGTGGCTGGCCCAGCCGGTGTCCTGCCCGCGCCACAGCGGGCTGTTGCCGTGCATGGCCAGCAGCACCGGCAGCCACGGCCGCAGCCGGCCGAGCACGGCCACCCCGAGGTCCCGCGAGGGCACCGCCACGTGGACGTGCGCGGCGCAGGTGATCTCCTCGCCGGTCACGCCCGGGACCGTGGCCACCAGCAGCCGGTACCGCGGGTCGTCGGTGAGCTCGGAGAGTCCCGGGGCGTCGAACGGCGGCGTGCCCGAGGCGACGAGGAAGGCGCCCCGGTCGGCCGCGGCGGCGGCCAGCGTGCGGCGCGCCGCGGCCAGCTCGCGAGCGACCGTGCCCAGCTCCGTGCAGACCCCCGTCGTCGTCTCGACCTGGCAGCGGGCGAACTCCGACTGCGCGCGGACCTCGGGGCGCAGGCCCGCCAGCACGTCGGGCGCGACCAGCGCGGTGCGCCCGTCCGGCCGGAGCAGCAGGAACTCCTCCTCGACCCCCACCGTGGGCACGTCGCCGTCCCGCACCGGGAGATCGCCGACGACGAGCCGGGGCACGGCGGTCACCGGCAACCGGTCCCCGTCGCCGAGCGGATCACCCGACCGGCTCGAGCACCGTCGGCGCGAACGGCAGGAACTCCTCCTGGCCGTGCCGGATGACGATGCAGGTGGACTCGGGCACCTCGTGCCAGGCGCCGCGCAGGCCGCCCAGCGGCTCGGAGACCACCAGCCGCGCGTCGTCGGAGAGCCGGTGCAGCACCGGGTTGTCCGGGTACTGCTCGCGCAGCACGCTGATGTCGGTGCTGCGGAACAGCGACCGCGACCGCCCCTCGGTGGAGTACCGGAACGCCCACAGGGTGTCGCCGTCCGTCGTCGCCACCGTCATCTGCACCGGGAACTGCTGCCCGTGCTGACGGCCGACCTCCTCGATCAGCCCGACGGCCCGGGCCACCGCGGCCGGCGGGTCGGACTCCAGCCCGAACGTGAGCGCCAGGTAGAAGAACAGCTCCGAGTCGGTGGAGCCCTCGATGTGCGGGAACAGCTGAGGCGCCACCGCGAGCAGGAGATCCCGCTTCATCGCGGAGAAACCGGCCAGCCCGCCGTTGTGCATCCACAGCCACGGTCCGTGCCGGAACGGGTGGCAGTTGGTCAGCTGCACCGGTGTGCCGGTCGAGGCCCGCACGTGGGCGAGCACCATCGGCGAGCGGATGTGCCCGGCCACCTCGCGCAGGTTGCGGTCGTTCCAGGCCGGCTCGGTGCTGCGGTACCGCCCCGGGGTCGGCCGGTCGTCGTACCAGCCGACGCCGAAGCCGTCGCCGTTGGTCGGCTCGACCCCCAGCTGGGAGTGCAGGCTCTGCACGATCAGCGAGTTCTCCGTCGTGTAGAGCAGGTCCTCGATCAGCACGGGACTCCCGCTGTACGCCATCCAGCGGCACATGTCAGACCCCCACGGTCGCTCGGGCCGGTGCGACGGCAGTCTCCACCGGAAGTCCCGCCGGTGGGTGCGACCGTGTCCGGCGGATCCCCTTGTCGATCTCGACGACGATCGGCAGCACCAGCGCCAGGCCGATGCAGGCCAGCCACTGCAGTCCGGACAGCGACTGCGTGAGCAGGGCGTGCTGCAGGAAGTCCAGCTGCGTGGAGAGCACGAGCAGCAGCGCCGGGAGGACCGACCACTTCACCGCCGTCAGGATCGGCGGGGTCAGCCCGGACGTCGGATCGCGCCGCATGACCACGCCGCTGAAGATCGTGCCCAGGCCGATGACGACGTAGCACATGGTCATCGACGCGCTCGGCGCATCGGTGTGCAGCTGGTCCGGCCCGGCCACCAGCGGGACGAGCGCCGCCAGGAAGAGCACGCCGCCGTAGAGCACCCACCGGGTCACCGCCGGGCCGTTGGTGATCCCCACCTTCGGGTCCCGCGGCGGCCGGTCCATGATCTGCGGATCCGCCGGGTCGAGCATGATCACCACGACCGGGAAGATCGACACGAAGAAGTTGAGGAACAGCACCATGAGCGGGGTCATGGCGACGCCGCTGTTGATGTCGAACGCCGTCGCCGTCACGAACAGCAGCACCAGGGACAGCAGCTGGGTCATCTGGTAGCGGATGTAGGAGACGACCTTGCCGTAGATGCTGCGGCCGAGCTCCACGGCGTGCACGAGCGTGCCGAAGTTGTCGTCGGTGAGGATCATCCGCGCGGCCTGCTTGGAGACCTCGCTGCCGCTGCCCATCGCGACGCCGATGTCGGCCTGCTTGAGCGCGGCGGCGTCGTTGACCGCATCCCCGGTCATCGCGACGATCAGACCCTCGTTCTGCATGAGCCGGGCCAGCCGGAGCTTGTCCTCCGGCGTCACCCGGCCGAACACGTGCAGCCGGGGGAGCCGCCGGCGCAGCTCCTCGTCGGAGAGGGTCTGCAGCTCCGCGCCGCTGATCGCGCCCTCGCCCAGACCGAGCGACTCCCCGATCGCGTGCGCGGTCACGGCGTGGTCGCCGGTGATCATGCGGACGTCGATGCCGGCCCGGAGCGCCGTCTCGACGGCCGCCTTCGCCGACGGCCGCAGCGGGTCGATGATGCCGACCATCCCGACGAACCCGAGGTCTCGGGTGAGCGCCATCGGGTCGCTGTTCATCGTCGGCAGCTCGTCGTCGGCGACGATTCGGGCCGCGAAGGCGAGCACCCGCAGGCCCTTCTCCCCCATCGCGCGGTTGGCCGCCTCGATCCGCCCGCGCTCCTGCTCGATCGGCAGCCGCTGCGAGCGGAACGGTCCGCCGGCGATGCTGCACCGGTCCAGGACGACGTCCGGTGCGCCCTTCACCAGCTCGACCACGTAGGACGCGCCGTCGATCTCGATCTTGTGGAACGTCGCCATGAACTTGTACTCGGAGTCGAAGGGCACCTCGGCCAGCCGCGGGTAGGCCCGCCGGGTCTGGTCGGCGTCGACACCGAGCTTGGCCGCGAGGACCACCAGCGCCGCCTCCGTCGGGTCGCCGATGACCGCGCCGTCGTCCCCGACCGTGGCGTCGCTGTCGAGCACCAGGGCGTAGGCGAGCCGGGTGAAGTCCGGGAGCTGGGCGCCCGCGACCGAGCGGATCCCGCCGGTCTTCTTGTAGCCCTCGCCCTCGACGGTGAACCAGGCCCCGTCGACGAACATCGTGGAGACCATCATCTGGTTGAGCGTCAGCGTGCCGGTCTTGTCGGTGTTGATCGCGCTGGTGGCGCCCAGGGTCTCGACGTCGGTGAGGTTCTTGACCACGGCCTTGGCGTCGGCCAGCTGCCGGGCGCCGTAGGAGAGCATCGCCTGCACGAAGGTCGGCAGGCCGGTCGGGATGGCCGAGATCGCCATCGCGGTGCCGAGCAGCAGCACGTCCTCGGCCGGCAGGTCGCGGATCAGGCCGACCACGATGATCAGCGCCACCGCCGACCAGGCGATGATGCCGAGCACGCGGGTGAGCCCGTCGAGCTCCTTCTGCAGCGGGGAGCGGGTCCGCTCCACCGAGGTGAGCATGGTGGCGATCCGGCCCATCTCGGTCTGCATGCCGGTGGCGGTGACGACCATCGTCGCCGTCCCACGGGTGACCGAGGTGTTCTGGAACAGCATGTTGACCCGGTCACCGAGCGCGACCTCGGGCCCGGGGAGGGTCTCCGCGCCCTTGCTGATCGGCGCGCTCTCCCCGGTCAGCGCCGCCTCCTGGGTCTCCAGCGTCGCGGCCACGACGACCCGGCCGTCGGCGGGGACGACGTCGCCGGCCTCGAGCCGGACGACGTCACCCGGCACGACCTCCTCGGCCGGGATGAGCTGCACCTGCCCCTCGCGCAGCACCCGGGTCTGCGGCACCTGGAGCTTGGCCAGGGCGTCGACGCTGGCCCGGGCCTTGAGCTCCTGCCGGGCACCGAGCACCACGTTGAGCAGCACGAGGGCGAAGACCAGCACGGCGGTGGAGATCTGCGCGATGAGCAGGCTGGCCACCGCCACCGCGATCAGCATGATGTTCATCGGGTCGCGCAGCTGGCCGAGCGCCACCACCCAGCCCGAGGGCGGCTTCTCGCTGGTCAGCTTGTTCGGCCCGACCTCCTGCAGCCGGCGGGCCGCCTCCCGGTGGCTGAGCCCGTGCTGCAGGTCGATGCCGGCCGCGACGATGACCTCCGCGGCCGAGCGCAGCCAGGGCGGCGTCTCCTCCTCCCCGACCCGCGGGACCGGCACCGTCGGGTGCGCGGCGACGCCGGGGTCGGTCGGGGCGCTCATCGGGTCTCCATCCCCTCGGCCTCGACCGAGATGCGGGTGCCGCCCTCGCCGGCGAGCATCGCCGACAGCTGCTCCAGCGAGCCGATGACCGCCGGCCGCCCGGAGGCGCGGGCGAAGTGCGCGGCGGCCTCCACCTTGGGGCCCATCGAGCCGGCCGGGAACAGCGCCGGGTCCAGCGCGTCGGGGTGCGCCGTGACGACCGCGCGCTGCTGCGGCGTGCCCCAGTCCAGGTACACCGCGTCGACGTCGGTGGCGATCACGAGCAGGTCGGCGCCCAGGTCACCGGCCAGGACGGCGCTGGCGCGGTCCTTGTCGATGACCGCCTCGACGCCGATGAGGGTGTGCGTGCCCGGCTCGTACATCGTGGGGATGCCGCCACCGCCGGCGCAGACCACGACGCAGCGGTGCTGCAGCAGCCACTGGATCGGCTCGATCTCGATGATCCGCTGCGGCACCGGCGAGGGCACCACCCGCCGCTGCTTGTCACCGTCGGCCTTGAAGACCCAGCCGCGCTGCTCGGCGAGCTTGCCCGCCTGCTCGCCGGTGTAGACCGGACCGACGAACTTGGTCGGGTTCTCGAACGCCGGGTCGGCCGGATCGACCTCGGTCATGGTGAGGACGGTCGCCAGCCGCTTCTCCGCCGGGACGAGGTTGCCCAGCTCCTGCTCGATGAGGTAGCCGATCATCCCCTCGGTCTGCGCGCCGAGGACGTCGAAGGGGTAGATCGACACGTCGTCGTAGGCCGAGGCCTGCAACGCGAGCAGCCCCACCTGCGGGCCGTTGCCGTGCGAGATGACCAGTTCGTGGTCGATGGCCACCGGCGCCAGGGACCGGCAGGCGACGGCCACGTTCGCCCGCTGGCCCTCGACGGTCATCGGCTCACCCCGGCGCTGCAACGCGTTGCCCCCGAGGGCGACGACGATCCTCATGGTCGGCTCCTCAATCGCCGATCGTGGCGACCATGACCGCCTTGATCGTGTGCAGCCGGTTCTCCGCCTGGTCGAACGCGATGTTCGCCGGCGAGCGGAAGACCTGGTCGGTCACCTCGAGGCCGTCGGTGATGCCGGTCAGGTCGGCGACCTTGCGGCCGACCGCGGTGTTGGTGTCGTGGAAGGCCGGCAGGCAGTGCATGAACCGCACCCGCGGGTTGCCGGTCCGCTCCAGCGCCCCGGCGTTGACCTGGTAGGGCTTGAGCTCCTCCACGCGGGTCTTCCAGACGTCGTCCGGCTCGCCCATCGACACCCAGACGTCGGTGTGCACGAAGTCCGCGCCGGGCAGCGCCTCGGCCGGGTCCGCCGTCAGCGTGACCCGCCCGCCGGACTCCTCGGCCCGCTCCCGGGCGAGGTCCTGCACGTCCTTGTCCGGCCAGAGCGCCTCGGGAGCGCAGATCCGCACGTCGGCGCCCATGATCGCGCCGGTGACGAGCAGCGAGCGGCCCATGTTGAACCGGCCGTCGCCCATGAAGCAGTAGGTCAGCTCGTGCGGCCGCTTGCCCGAGTGCTCGGTCATGGTGAGGAAGTCGGCGAGCATCTGCGTCGGGTGCCACTCGTCGGTCAGCCCGTTGTAGACGGGGACGGCGGAGTTGGCGGCCAGCTCCTCGACGGTGGCCTGCGCCTTGCCGCGGAACTCGATCGCGTCGAACATCCGCGCGAGCACCTGCGCGGTGTCGGCGGCGGACTCCTTGTGCCCGATCTGCGAGGACTGCGGGTCCAGGTAGGTGACGTGCCCGCCCTGGTCGTAGGCCGCGACCTCGAAGGCGCAGCGGGTGCGCGTCGACGTCTTCTCGAAGATCAGCGCGACGTTGCGCCCGCGCATCCGCTGCCGCTCGGTGCCGGTCGCCTTGGCCCGCTTGAGCTCGTGCGACAGGTCGAGCAGCAACTGCAGCTCGGCGGTGCTGAAGTCGATCTCCTTGAGGAAGTCGCGGGAGTGCAGGTTGAGGGGCATCGGGACTCTCTCCTCAGGCCAGGGCTGCGCCGACCTCGCCATTCCAGCCGGGGCGTCCCGCGGGGGTCCTCCCCCTCAGCGGATGAATCCCCCGCCCTGCCGCGCTACCGGTGGCTCCGGCGACGAGCGATCAGCTTGCCCAGCTCCCACAGGACCAGCAGCGCCAGCGCCGGCACCAGCGCCCAGCCGAACTGCTGCGCGGTCAGCGGGACGGTGCCGAGCAGGCGGTTGAACACGTCCATCTGGGTGGTGAGCACCGCGAGCACGAACTCGCCGAAGATGGCCCAGTTCAGCTGCTTGCTGTCGAAGGTCTGCGTGGTCAGGGCGGTCTCCGTCTCGCTGCGGCACTGGACGGCGGCGACGATCAGGCACAGCGCGAACGACGTGAACGCGATCGACTGACCGACCTGGACGCTGTCGAACGTCCGGGAGCCGAGCTGGATCAGCGACAGCAGCCCGACGGTGATCGCGAGCCCGGTCAGCCCGACGGTGAGAACCACGCTCCGGGTCAGCACCGGCTCGCCCCGGCGGCGCGGCGTCCGGGCCATCAACCCCGGGCTCTCCCGGTCGAAGCCGAGCGCGAAGCCGAACGGCGCGTTGACGAAGAAGTGGATCCACAGCACCTGCGGTGAGGTGAAGGGCTCGCCGGCCGCGATGTTGAACAGCGAGGCGCCCAGGAAGGTCAGGACGAACACGACCAGGAGCACCAGCACGAAGCGGATGTACTTGGAGAGGTTGTCGTAGATCTTCCGGCCCTGCTCCACCGCGAAGACGATCGTGGCGAAGTTGTCGTCGGACAGGATCATCTTGCCGGCGTTCTTGGCCACCTCGGTGCCGCTGCCCATGGCGATGCCGATGTCGGCGGCCTTGATGGCCGGTGCGTCGTTGACGCCGTCGCCGGTCATCGCGACGACGTCGCCCTTCTTCTTCAGCGTGTCCGCGAGCAGCACCTTGTGCTCCGGCGCGACCCGGCCGACCACGCCGATGTCGTCGATGCGCGCCAGCCGCTCGGCCTCGGGCAACGCCGCGAAGTCCGCTCCCAGGATGGCCTCCCCCGGGATCCCGACCTGCTTGGCGATGGCCGCGCCGGTGGTGACGTCGTCCCCGGTGACCATGCGCACCCGGATGTGGGCGGCCTGCGCGCTGGCCACCGCGGCCGCCGACTCCGCGCGCGGCGGGTCGACCATCCCGACCAGGCTGACCATCTGCAGGTCGGTGACGTAGCCGAGGAGGTCGCCCGCCGGGTCGAAGGACGCCGGATCGAGGTCCCGCGTGGCCGCGGCCATGACCCGCTGCCCCTCGCCCTCCATCCGCTCCATCTCGGTCGTGGCCCGGGCGTCCAGGTGCTCGTCCCACGGGACGCTCGCGCTGCCGGACAGGGCGCTGGCCGCCCGCCCCATCACCGCCGGCGCCGCCCCCTTGACGAAGAGCCGCACCACCGGAGCGCCGGAGGCGTCGGTCGTGGAGTTGAACGAGGCCATCAGCTTGTAGCCGGGGTCGAACGGCAGCGTGGCCAGCCGCGGCAGCCGGTCCCGGGTGCCCTCGATGTCCAGGCCGGCCTTGTGGCCGAGCACCAGCAGGGCCCCCTCGGTGGGATCCCCGACGACCTTGCCCTCGACCAGCTTCGCGTCGTTGGCGACCAGGTACGGCAGGATCGCGCCCTCGATGCCGGCCGACGAGCCCGCGGCGTGCTGGACCTGCCCGTCGAGCTCGTACCCGGTGCCCGAGATGGCGTAGCGGTCGGTCGTGCCCACCACCTCGACCGCGGTCATCTGGTTCATCGTCAGGGTGCCGGTCTTGTCCGAGTTGATCGCCGAGGTGAACCCCAGGGTCTCGACCGAGGGCAGGTCCTTGGCGATGGCGTGCTGCTTGGCCAGGTCGACGGCGCCGAGGGACAGGATCGTCTGCGCCACGGTGGGCAGCGCCTCGGGGATCGCCGCGATGGCGAGGGCGACCGCGCTGACGAACAGCGCGTCCCACGCCTCCCCCCGGGCGCGGCCGAGCACGAACATCACGATCATGGTGAGTCCGGCGGCGGCCGCGATCCACAGGGTCAGCCGGTCGAGCTCCCGGTCCAGCGGGGACTGCTCGCGTGCCGTGGCCGCGAGCATCCCGGAGATCTTGCCGACCTCGGTGTCGGCGCCGGTCGCGGTCACGATCACCGTGCCGCTGCCGTGGGTGACCGGGGTGTTCATGAACGCGACGTTCGTCTGGTCACCCGGCCCCAGGTCGTCGCCGGAGAGCGTCTCGGCGCCCTTGGCCGCGGGCACGCTCTCCCCGGTGAGGGCGGACTCGTCGATCTGCAGGGCGCTGGCGGTGATGATCCGGCCGTCGGCGGGCACCTCGTCGCCGGCAGCGATCAGGACGACGTCGCCGACGACCACCTGCTCGGCCGGGATCTGCGACTCCGCGCCGTCCCGCCGGACCCGGGCGGTCGCCTTCATCATGGACTTGAGCGCGTTCATCGCGCTCTCGGCCTTGCCCTCCTGGCGCAGGCCGACCACGGCGTTCAGCACGGTGAGCGCGACGAGGATGACCGCGGTGCTCCACTCCTTGATGACCAGGGAGACGACCGCGGCGGCGACCAGGATGATCTGCATGTAGCTGCGGTACTGCTCGAGGAAGCGCAGCCACCCCGGCTTGGACTTCTCCTCCGGCAGCGCGTTCGGGCCGTTGTCGCGCAGTCGCTGGGCGGCCGTGGTCGCCGGCAGGCCGACCGCGGGGTCCACGCCGAGCGTGGCGGCGACCTCCTCGGGCGGCCGCGCGTACCACGCCGCTCCCCCGGCGACTCGGATCTGCTGCGTGTCCGCCTGCGCGGTCATGTCCCTACCTCGGTCCGGGAGTCGCGCCGGCGCTTCCAGCCGACGTCGAGCACGACGCTGAGCAGCAGGATGACCACGATGGCGACCAGCGTCGCGGGTTCGGACACCAGCGTGGTGACGGCGAAGGCGAGCAGCACCACGAGCGTGCTCGCGATCGCGAGGACCAGGACGGGGAGGCTCGCGCCCGTCTCGCCGCGCACCCGGAAGTGGGCGGCGGTGATCAGGGTGAACACGAGCAGGGCGATCGCGCTGCCGATCGAGGCGATGGCGCTCAGGTCGAACCCGACGGCGAGGACGATCGAGGCCACCGCCGTCACCAGCAGCCCCGACGACGCCCGCCCGCCCAGCCGGCGGCCGAGCACGGGCGGGAACTGACCGGTCGCGACCATCTCCTCGCAGACCCCGGCCGCGGGGTAGAGCCCGGCGTTGGTCGCGCCGGCCGTCGAGAACAGCGCCGTCACCGTCATCAGCCAGTAGCCGGCGTTGCCCAGCACGGGTTTCGCCGCCTCCGCCAGCGCGGTCCCGCCGGAGGAGATGACCTCGTCGACGGTCAGCGTGCCGAAGACGCCGAGCGCCACCGCCACGTAGATCACCGTCGCGATCCCCAGCGCGATGGTGATCGCCCGCGGCAGTTGCTTGGCCGGGTGGGCCAGGTCCTTCGCGGTGAACGTGATCACGCCGAACCCGAGGAAGGCGAAGAAGGTCAGGGCGACGCTGGAGACGATGTGCCGGAACGGCGGGTAGCCCGAGAACGACAGCAGGCCAGGGTCGATGTTCACCAGGGTCACCACGGCGAACAGGACGAGGATCCCGATGACGACGTAGACGATGAGGGTCTGGGTCCGGGCCACCGCCTGCGCGCCGAGGACGTTCAGCGCGGTCATGGCCGCGATCAGCACGACCGCGAAGACCTTGGTCCACGCGGTGCTGCCGTCGGTCAGGGCGCCGCTGGCGTAGCTCCCGAAGGAGACCGCCACCATCGCGGTGATGATGCAGTTCGCGGCGAGCAGCAGCCACGCGACGACGCCGAGCAGGTGGCCGTTGCCGAACCCCCGCAGCACGTACTCGAGGAAGCCGCCGGCCGAGGGGTACCGGGCGCCGAACTTGGCGAACGAGTACCCCTGCAGGACGGCCACCCCGCCGGCGAGGAGGAACGACAGCCAGACCGCCGCGCCCGCCACCTCGCCGGCGGCGCCGAGCAGGGAGAAGATCCCTGCGCCGACCATCGCCCCGACCCCGATGAACGCCGCCTGACGGACCGACAGCGCCTTCGCGGTCCGGTCGTCCACCGCCACGGCTCGACCAGCCCGACCGTTGGGCTCAGGCGACCGCGGCGTCGACGGGATCGCGCTCGATCGGGCAGGACATGCACCGCGGGCCGCCGCGACCGCGACCGAGCTCCTCGCCGGCGATCGTCACGATCTCGATGCCGTTCTTGCGCAGGAACGTGTTCGTGGTCGTGTTGCGCTCGTAGCCGAAGATCACGCCGGGCGCGATCGCGAGGAAGTTGTTGCCGTCGTCCCACTGCTCGCGCTGGGCGCCGAGCAGGTCGATCGGCGTCCGCATGACCCGGATCTTCTCCACGCCCAGCGCGTCGGCGACGACGGGGAACAGCTCGGCGTTCTCGGTGACCTGGTAGTCGCCGCCGGTGCCGATCGGGGTGAGGGTGAACGACCGCAGCGACGGCGGCAGCATCGGGTACACGCTGAACGCGTCGCGGTCGATCATCGTCATGGCCGTGTCGAGGTGCATGAACGCGCGGGTCTTCGGCAGCTCGACGGCGATGACCTTGGTGACCTTGCCGTGCTTGAAGTACTCGCGGGCCAGGAACTCGATGCCCTGGGGGCTGCTGCGCTCCCCCATGCCGACCATGACCGTGCCGTTGCCGATGACGAGGATGTCGCCGCCCTCGCAGTTGGCCGGGTCGTGGTTCTCGCTGTCGTTGCCGTAGTAGAAGTGCGGCGGGTTGTCGCGGAACATCGGGTGGAAGTTCCAGATCACCCGCGAGTTGATCGTCTCCCGCTTGCGGGCCGGCTTGCTCATGGGGTTGACCGACAGCCCGTCGTAGACCCAGGCCGAGTTGTCCCGCTGGAACAGGTGGTTGGGCAGCGGCGGGAGCAGGAAGTCGTCGTCGTCGAGGTACTCCAGCAGCAGGCTGGAGGTCTTGGGCAGGTCCAGGTCGGACTTGAGGACGCCGCCGACGAGCGCCTCGGCCAGCCGGTCGGCCGGCGTCTGCGCGACCAGCTCGTCGAGCGGCGCGTCCAGCGCCGGGCCGAACCGGGTGGCGGTGGTCAGCTCGTCCTGCACGAACTCCCGGGCCCCGGGCTGGTCGAGCGCCTGGGCGAGCAGGTCGTGGAACAGGTAGACCTTCACGCCCTTGGCCTCGAGCTTCATGACGAAGGCGTCGTGCTCCTCGCGGGCGCGCTGGGCCCACATGACGTCGTCGAAGAGCAGGTCGTCGACGTTCTGCGGGGTGAGCCGGGTCAGCTCGAGACCCGGCTTGTGCACGATCACCTGGTGCAGCCGACCGACCTCGGAGTCGACGTGGAACGACATGGGGTGCTCCTTTTCTCGGGCGGTGCGGTGCTCAGGGACGCCAGGCGGGGACGGCGGGCGGCGGGCCCATCGAGGCCCGGTGCCGCAGGTAGATCGGGATGCCGGCCAGGAACGCGATGCCGGCGAAGATGAACGGCAGGTACTGCCGCCAGACGGCCTCCTCGCCGGTGTTGCGCGAGTAGACGACGAACAGGATCGAGAACACGAGGCCGATTCCGGCGATCCCGACGTCCCGGGCGAACCGCGGCGTGTGGAACTCGCGGTGGTCGACCAGCCGCCACTTGATCTGCGCGGCGGCGGAGAAGGCGTACGGGATGGCGGCCGTGATGCCGCTCATGTACACGAGGGTGTTGAAGACCGTGATCCCGGCCGAACCGGCGTAGGAGAAGACCATGAACAGCGAGGCGAGCAGGGTCGAGGAGATGATGCCGAAGGCCGGCACGCCCTTCTTGTTCAGCTTGCCGAACGCCTCGGGGAACATCCCGTCCTTGGCCGCGGCCAGCGGCATCTCGGCGCAGATCATCGTCCAGCCGTTGAGCGCCCCGAAGCCGGAGATCACCACCAGCGCGGCCATCACGTAGCCGGCCCAGGTGCCCCCGAAGATGCTGTTGACCGCCGTGGAGAACGGCGCGGTGGACTCGCTGAGCGCGGAGCTGGCGACGATGCCGAACACCGCGATCAGCGACAGCAGGTAGACGACGGCGGTGCCCAGGGTGCCGAAGATGGTCGCCCGCGGGACGTTCCGCTCGGGGTTGCGGACCTTCGCCGCCGCCACGGCGGCGGTCTCGACGCCGAGGTAGGAGAACAGGCACAGCGCCATCGCGCCGCCGATGGCGGACAGGTTGCTCTCGCCGCTGATGTTCCAGGGCGTGAAGTTGCCGGAGCTGATGAAGAACAGCCCGACGGTCGACATGAACACCAGCGGGATGAACTTGAGGATCGACGTCCAGGTCTGGACGGCGCCCATGTTCTTGACGCCGCTGAGGTTGATCGCCGCGGGCACCCACAGACCGACCAGCGCGATCAGGATCGAGAGCCACTTGTTCTGGCCCTTGTTGACGAACTCCTCCACGTACAGCACCCAGCCGACGACGATCGCGGCGTTGCCCGACCAGGCGGTGATCCAGTACAGCCAGGCGTTGGAGAAGCCGGCCATGTTGCCGAAGCCTGCGCGGGCGTAGGCGTACGGGCCGCCGTCCGCGGGCAGCCGCTTGGACAGCGAGGCGAACATGATCGCCAGGGCGAGGGCGCCGATCGTGGTCAGCGCCATGGCGATCAGGCTGATCGGGCCGTAGCCGGCCAGGGACGACGGCAGGTTGAAGATGCCGACGCCGATGATCGACCCGACGATCAGCGCCGTCGCCGGACCGAGGCCCAGGGTGCCGCGCGGCTCCTGCTCTGCGACGGGGGTGGATCCGGTCGGAGGGGCGGATGCCGTGCTCATGGAGGCCTCCGGGTCGTCGACGGCGAGGCCATTGCATCGGCGGGCGTTCACAGGAAACCTCCCCCGTTCCGGATGAATCGCTCGCCGTCGCGGCACCGCCAGGCTCCCGACGTGCGCGGCAGCGCTCTCCCCGTCGTCCTCGCGGTGCTGTCCGCCCTGTCGGCAGCCGTCTACGTGGTCCTCCAGCGCGACGCGAACCGCGGCACGCCGAGCAGCGTGACGGGGTGGCGGCTGGTCGGGCACCTGCTGCGGCACCCGCTGTGGCTGCTCGGCCAGGCGGCGTGGCTGGTGGCGTTCGGCCTGCAGGCGCTGGCGCTGCACCTCGGCCGGCTCTCCGTCGTCCAGCCGGTCCTGGTCACCGAGCTGGTGTTCACGCTGCTGATCCGCCGGTTCGTCTCCCACTGGCCGGTCCGGGCGGCGGCGTGGGGCTCGGCGGTGCTGCTGTGCGGCTCGCTCGGCGTGTTCCTCGTCGCCGCCGAACCCCGCGGCGGCCATCCCTACGCGACCGCCTCGGCCTGGGTGTGGGCCCTGCTCGCCACGGGCGGGGCCGCCGGGGGCGCCGCCGTGCTGGGTCTGTCGGGGACGCCGGCCCGCCGGGCCGCCTGCTTCGCGACGTCCGGGGCCGTGCTGGGCGCGCTCGAGGCCGCGCTGATCAAGACCGTGACCGGGGAGCTGAGCGCGGGTGGGCTCTCGGCGGTCCTCACGAACTGGCCGGTGTACGCGCTCATCGCCTCCGGCGCGGCGAGCGGGGTGGTGGTCCAGGCCGCCCTGCACGCCGGACCGCTGACCGTGTCCCAGCCGCTGCTCGTCGTCCTCAACCCGATGGTGGCCACCGGCCTGTCGGTGTGGTTGTTCGGTGAGCACTTCTCGGACGACCCGGTGACCGTCGCGCTGGCCGGGATCGCCTTCGCGGGCGTCGCGGTCGGGGTCGGCCTCCTGACCGCGACCGGGCCGCGGTCCTCGGCCGTCGAACCGGAGCCGAGCGAGGACGCGCTGCCCTGAGCCTCATGCGCCGGGGACGAGGCAGGCCCGCGAGGTGCCCCGGCAGAGTCGGCGACGTGGCGGACACCGGCGGATCAGGGGCCGTGCTCGGGGCCGAACGGGAACGACTGCGGCTGGCCGACGCGGGCGCGCAACCGTGGCGGCGGTGGGGTCCGTACGTGGCGGCCCGCGCCTGGGGCACGGTGCGGGAGGACTACAGCCCGGACGGCGAGTCGTGGTGGTCCCTGCCGCACGAGCAGGCCCGCTCCCGGGCCTACCGCTGGTCCGAGGACGGCATGGCCGCGGTCTGCGACGACAAGCAGCGGCTGTGCCTGGGCCTGGCGCTGTGGAACGGCCGCGACCCGATCCTCAAGGAGCGGATGTTCGGGCTGGCCGGCCCGGAGGGCAACCACGGCGAGGACGCCAAGGAGTACTGGTGGTACCTGGACTCCACGCCGACCCACTCGTGGATGCGCTGGCGCTACCACTACCCGCAGGCGGAGTTCCCGTACCAGCGGCTGGTCGAGGAGAACGCCCGCCGCGGCAAGGACGTCGGTGAGTTCGAGCTGCTGCACACCGGCGTCTTCGACTCCGGTTGCTGGCAGGTCACCGTCGACCACGCCAAGGCCGCTCCCGAGGATCTGCTGATGCGGGTGACGGTGCGCAACCTCGGCGAGCGCACCGAGACGCTGCACGTGCTGCCCACGCTGTGGTTCCGCAACACCTGGGACTGGGAGCCGGGCTCGCCGAAGCCCTCGCTCGCCCTGGGCGGCGGACGGATCACCGTCGCGCACGAGGAGCTCGGTGCCCGGGCGCTGACCTGGTCGGGCGACCCGGAGCCGCTGTTCTGCGAGAACGAGACCAACCTGCGCCGGCTCTACGGCGTCGACCGCGGCACGGCCTACCCCAAGGACGGGATCGGCGACGCGGTCGTCCACGGCGCCGCCACGGTGAACCCGGAGCGGCGCGGCACCAAGGCGGCGCTGTGGTACCGGCTGGAGGTCGCGGCCGGCGGGACCGCGGAGATCCGGGTCCGGCTGGCGCCCGAGGCCGGCGACGTCGGCGAGCGGTTCGCCACCGTCCTCGCCGACCGTGCACGGGAGGCCGACGAGTTCTACGCCCCGCTGGTCCCCGAGAACGCCACCGCCGACGAGGCGCGGATCATGCGCCAGGCCTTCGCCGGCCTGCTGTGGAGCAAGCAGTACTACCACTACGACGTCGACCGCTGGCTCGAGGGCGACCCCGGCCAGCCGGCGCCCCCGCAGTCGCGCCGCGCCGGGCGCAACAGCACCTGGAAGCACGTGCACGCCAGCGACGTGATCGTGATGCCGGACGACTGGGAGTACCCGTGGTTCGCCGCGTGGGACCTCGCCTTCCACACGATCCCGCTGGCCCACGTCGACCCGAGCCTGGCCAAGCAGCAGCTGCTCCTGCTGACCCACGAGTGGTACATGGACCCGCGCGGCCGGCTGCCCGCCTACGAGTACGACTTCGGCGACGTCAACCCGCCGGTGCACGCGCTGGCCGCGATGCGGGTGTTCGCCATCGACGGCGGCCAGGACCTCGCCTGGCTCACGGCGATGTTCAACAAGCTGCTGGTCAACTTCACCTGGTGGATGAACCGGGTCGACGTCGACGGCAAGGACCTGTTCGCCGGTGGCTTCCTCGGGCTGGACAACATCGCGCCCTTCGACCGCAATCACCCGCCGGACCTCGGCGGGGGCCGGCTGGTCGAGGTCGACGGCACCGCCTGGGTGGCCCTGTTCGAGCTGGGCCTGCTCGCCATGGCGGTCACGCTGGCCGCCGAGGAACCGGCCTACGAGGACATCGCGGTCAAGTTCTTCGAGCACTTCTGGGTCATCGCGCTGGCCATGGCCGACCAGGGGCTGTGGGACGAGGAGGACGGCCTGTACTACAGCGCCGTCCACACCCCCGACGGCCGGTCGTGGCCGATCCGCGCGCACTCCGTCGACGGGCTGCTCCCGCTGGCCGCCTTCGCCGTCCCCACCGAGAAGCTGCTCGAGCAGCTGCCCGCGCTGCGGGAGCGGATCGAGTGGTTCGCCGAGCGGTACGGCGACCGCTTCGACGCGCTGGCCGAGTTCGACCGCCCGGGCCCGACCGGCCGCCGGCTGATGTCGGTGTTCGGCCGGCGCCGGCTCGAGCGCATGCTCACCCGGCTGCTGGACGAGTCGGAGTTCCTGTCCCCGCACGGCATCCGCGCGGTGTCGCGGTACCACGCCGACCACCCGCTCGACCTCGGGCCCGACGGCCGGCTGGACTACGAGCCCGGTGAGTCGCGCACCGGCATGTTCGGGGGCAACTCCAACTGGCGCGGGCCGGTCTGGTTCCCGATGAACTACCTGATCGTCAACGCCCTGGCCCGCCTCGACCGGTACTTCGGCGACGACCTCACCGTCGAGATGCCCACCGGCTCGGGCCGGCGGATGCGGCTGGTGGACGTCTCGCGGGCGCTGGCCGACCGGCTGGTGGGCATCTGGGTCGAGCGCGACGGACGCCGGCCCGTGTTCGGGGACGACGAGCGGTTGCAGAGCGACCCGGACTGGCGCGACCAGCTGCTGTTCTTCGAGTACTTCCACGGCGACACCGGTGCCGGGCTCGGTGCGAGCCACCAGACCGGCTGGACCGCGCTGGTCGCCGACCTCGTCACCAGCCGCCGGTTCGCCACGTTCGTGGCCGCCGACCGCTCCTAGGAAGGGCTCGCACCATGCGCGTGCACCGCGGTTCCCACTACCCGCTCGGCGCCACCTGGGACGGGCGGGGCGTCAACGTCGCCGTCTTCTCCGAGGTGGCCGAGCAGGTGGAGCTGTGCCTGTTCGACGACCCCGCGGACACCACGGAGACCGAGCGGATCGCGCTGCCCGGCTCGACCGGCGGCATCCGGCACGGCTACTTCCCCGACCTGCGGCCGGGCCAGCTCTACGGCCTGCGGGCGTCGGGCCCGTACCGGCCGCAGGACGGTCCGCGGTGCAACCCGAACAAGCTGCTGTTCGACCCGTACGCCAAGGCGGTGGGGCGCGACATCCGGCACGACGACAGCCAGTTCGGCTACGACCTCGGGGCCACCGACGTCGACCTCACGTTCAACCTCCGCGACTCGGCCGCCACCGCCCCGCTCGCCGCGGTGATCGATCCCGCGTTCACCTGGGGCACCGACTCCCGGCCGGTGCGTGCGCTCGCCGACACCGTCGTCTACGAGCTGCACGTCAAGGGCTTCACCCGGCGGCACCCCGGCGTCCCGGAGCCGCTGCGCGGCACCTACGCCGGCCTGGCCTCGCCGGCGGCGATCGAGCACCTGGTCGGCCTCGGGGTCACCGCGGTCGAGCTGCTGCCGGTGCACTACCGGGTCAGCGAGCGCTTCCTCGTCGAGCAGGGGCTGTCCAACTACTGGGGCTACAACACCCTGGGCTTCTTCGCGCCCGATCCGCGGCTGGCCGCGGCGCGCGATCCGCACGGGGTGGTCCGCGAGTTCAAGACGATGGTCGCGACGCTGCACGACGCCGGGATCGCCGTCCTGCTCGACGTCGTCTACAACCACACGGCCGAGGGCAGCGAGCGGGGGCCGACGCTGGCCTTCCGCGGGCTGGACAACGCCGCCTACTACCACCTGGCCGACCAGCGCCGGTACACCTACGACGTCACCGGCACCGGCAACACGCTCAACGTCGGGCATCCGCGGACCCTGCAGCTGATCACCGACAGCCTGCGGTACTGGGTCCAGGAGATGCACGTCGACGGGTTCCGCTTCGACCTCGCCCCGGCGCTGGCCCGCGAGTTCCGGTCCTACGACCGGCTGTCCTCCTTCTTCGACCTGCTGCTGCAGGACCCCGTGCTGGCCCCGGTGTACCTCGTCGCCGAGCCCTGGGACGTCGGCGACGGCGGGTACGAGGTGGGCAACTTCCCGGTGAACTGGTCGGAGTGGAACGGCCGCTACCGCGACACCGTCCGCCGCTTCTGGGCCGGCGCACCGCAGCAGCTGGGCGACCTCGCCACGCGGGTGGCCGGGTCGGCGGACCTCTACGGCGACGACGGCCGCCGGCCGAGCGCCAGCATCAACTTCGTCACCGTGCACGACGGGTTCACCCTCGCCGACCTGGTGAGCTACGAGCGCAAGCACAACGAGGCCAACCAGCAGGACAACCGGGACGGCACCGACGACAACGCGAGTTGGAACTGCGGCGTCGAGGGCCCGACCACGGACGCCGACATCACCGCCCTGCGCCGCCGGCAGGTGCGCAACCTGCTGCTGACGCTCGTGCTGAGCCAGGGCGTGCCGATGCTGCAGGCCGGCGACGAGTTCGGGCACACCCAGCAGGGCAACAACAACGCCTACTGCCAGGACAACGAGCTGACGTGGCTGGACTGGGAGTGGGACGACGAGCGCCGCGCGCTCGTCGACTTCACCCGGCAGCTGCTGGCGCTGCGCGCCGCCGAGCCGGTCTTCCGCCGCCGGAACTTCTTCCAGGGCCGCCCCATCACCGGCGGCGACGTCAAGGACATCTACTGGATCAGCCCGGCCGGGGTGGAGATGCAGCAGGGCGACTGGGGCACCCAGCTGCACGGCCTCGGCGTGCTGCTGGTCGGCGAGGAGATCAGCGAGCTCGACGAGCAGGGCCGGCCGATCCGCGGGAACAGCTACCTGCTCCTCCTCAACGCCGGACCCGACCCGGTCGACTTCGTCCTGCCCGCCCGGCTCGGCGCCCTCGACGTGGAGGTGGTGCTGGACACGAGCGTGCAGCACCCGGCCGGTGAGCGGGTGAAGGACGCCTACCTCATGACGTCCCGCTCCGCCGCCGTCCTGCTGGTCAGCCGTCCCGCCGCCTGACGACCGGCGAACAGGCCGGCGACCGCGCAGGCGAGGAAGCAGGCCGCCCCGGCGGCGGTGGTCCAGTTCGCCGCGGCCAGGTCGAGGTCGGACCCGTGGGCAGGGACGACGTAGCCGGCCACCGCGGCGACGCCGAAGAAGACGCAGCCCAGGAGGTTCACGGCCGGCTGCCACCACCCGCGCCCGCCGCGCCGCGGCCACCAGCCGCGACGGTCGGAGGCCCGGTAGGCGATCACCCCGCTGACCAGGAAGCAGACCGACCCGAACGCGTCGGGACGCCAGACCAGGTGGTCGTAGTCGGGCGAGGTGATCGCCGTGTGCAGCGCGCGGAACGTGGTGACGTTGAAGAACAGCGTCCCCGCCGACTGGACGACGGCCGTCCACCACGCGGCCCGGCCGGCGCCCGGCAGCCGCCGGTCCGGCGCGGCCAGCCAGGTCTGCAGGCCGCCGCCGACGGTGAAGAACACCGACCCGACGAAGAAGGTGACCGCGTCGGCGGCCGGGCCGACCAGGTCGAGGTACCCGGGGAACGGCCCGACGAGGAAGCACAGCGACCCGATCGCGAAGGCCAGCGCCATCGTCCGCTCGCGGGTGGGCAGGTGCCGTCGTCCGCCTGCCGTCATGGCCCCGGATGAGACCAGCCGCCCGGTCGGCCGACCTCGTCCCTCGCGGATGAGGCAGCCCCGTGCGCGGCCCGACGAGCCTGGCATCTCCGCCGAACGAGAGGACGCCGAGCCATGGCCGTGTGGAAGAGCCGGAGGCCCGATGAGGAGCAGGCCCTGCTGCCGCGGTTCACGCGCAGCGGGATGGTCGAGGTCCCGAGGGACCGCATCCCCGACCACGTCATGCTCCCGCAGACCGCCTACCAGATCGTCTGCGACGAGGTGATGCTCGACGGGAACGCCCGGTTCAACCTGGCCACCTTCGTCACCACCTGGATGGACGAGGAGGCCGACCGGCTCTACACCGCGACCGCCGACAAGAACATGATCGACAAGGACGAGTACCCGCAGACGGCGGAGATCGAGGCGCGGTGCGTGCGCATGCTCGGGGACCTGTGGCACGCCCCGCACGCCGAGCAGAGCGTCGGCACCTCGACGACCGGCAGCTCCGAGGGCTGCATGCTCGCCGGGCTGGCCATGAAGCGCCGCTGGCAGCAGGCGCGCCAGGAGGCCGGCAAGCCCACGGACCGCCCGAACATCGTCATGGGCGGCAACGTGCAGGTCGTGTGGGAGAAGTTCGCCAACTACTGGGAGGTCGACCCGCGCTACGTCCCGCTGGAGGGCAACGTCTTCCACCTCACCGCCGACCGGCTGCTCGAGCACGTCGACGAGAACACCATCGGCGTCGTGGCGGTCCTGGGCTCGACCATGGACGGCAGCTACGAGCCGGTCCAGGAGATCTGCGCCGTCCTGGACGAGTACGAGCGCTCGACCGGCGTCTCGGTGCCGGTGCACGTCGACGCCGCCTCCGGCGGCTTCATCGCGCCGTTCCTGCAGCCCGAGGTGGTCTGGGACTTCCGGCTCCCCCGCGTGGTCTCGATCCAGGCGTCCGGCCACAAGTTCGGCCTCGTGTACCCGGGGGTGGGCTGGGTCCTCTGGCGCGACGCCGAGCACCTGCCCGAGTCCCTCGTCTTCCACGTGAACTACCTGGGCGGCGACATGCCGACCTTCGCCCTCAACTTCTCGCGGCCGGGCGCGCAGGTGGTGCTGCAGTACTACCAGTTCCTCCGGCTCGGCAAGGAGGGCTACGGGCTGGTCCAGCGCACCTGCCAGGACGTCGCCGTGCACATCGCCCGGACGTTGAAGACCATGCCGGAGTTCGACGTGATCTCCGACGGCACGGACCTCCCCGTCGTCACGTTCGCGCTCGCTCCCGAGGTGACGAAGTACGACGTCTTCGACCTGTCCCGGAAGCTGCGCGAGAGCGGCTGGCTGGTGCCGGCGTACACGATGCCGCCCAAGCGCGAGGACCTCGCCGTGCTGCGGGTCGTCGTCCGCAACGGCTTCTCCCACGACATGGCCGAGCTGTTCCTCCGCGACCTGCGCACCGCGCTGCGCTGGCTGGACGACCTTGCCTCGCCGATGCCGCACGAGGTGCAGCCGAGCGGGTTCCACCACTGAGCACGAGCCGGGCCCGGCCGCCGTCGGCGGCCGGGCCCGGATGCCCGTGGTCGATCAGGCGGTCGCGGTGGCCTCCTCGTCGGAGAACACCTCGTGCAGCTTGTCCTCCTGCTCGCGGGACAGGTTGCTCTCGACGAGCACCATGTGCTGGCCCTCGAAGGCCTCCTTCACCCGGTCGACCACGGCGTTCGACGACAGGACGAACAGCGCGGAGGTGCCGGGCTGGATCTCCTCGCGCATCTTCTTGATGAACGAGTCGTCGATCCCGACGTCGGTCATGCTGCCGGTGAGCGCGCCGATGCCGGCGCCGATCGCCAGGCCGAGCAGCGGGATGAAGAAGATCAGGCCGAAGAGCATGCCCCAGAAGGCGCCACCGAGCGCGCCCGCCCCGGCCAGGCTGGCCAGCTGACGGGTCTTGGGCTTCTTGGCCCCGGCGGGGTAGCTGACGATCGCGGCGTCGTGGATCTGGATCAGCTCCTGGCGCTGCAGGTCCTTCAGCGTCGCCTCCGCGACGGCCGCTCCTTCGGCGGTGGGGAACTTCCAGACGGTCATCGTGGCCATCTACATCTCCTCGGGTGGGTGTCGGCCGGGCCGGTCGGTCCGGGGTCAGGAATTGAGGATCCGGCTCTTCTGCAGCTCGAACTCCGCGTCGTCCAGGACGCCGGAGTCGTGCAGCTGCCCGAGCTCGCGCAGCTGGGCGAGCTTGGTGTTGGTGTCGGTCCCGGCCGGTGCCTGGGGCGCCGGCGCGGGGTCGGAGTAGTACTCCTGGGGCGCGCTCTGCGCCTCCTGGTTGGCCCACCGGTTGGCCTGACGCCGCGAGACGCGGTTGGACACGGCGGTCGCCGTCCCGGCGACGACGGCGGTGCGGGCCATCCCGCGGAGCAGTCCCATGTCGACTCCTTCGGTCGGTGTGGAGGGGGTGGTCAGCCCGTGTGCGCGCCGGTGCGCGCTCCGGGTCGCAGGAAGGCCGCGCAGAGGAGCAGCAGCCCGAAGACGGCGATCTGCAGGCCGAGGACGAAGGACAGGACGAACACGGTTGCCTGCGGCCAGGCGATGGCGATGACGCCGATGAGGACGTTCACCGCGCCGGCCAGGGCGAGCCAGCCCCAGCCGGGGATCTCGCGCCGGGCCACGATCGCGACCCCGACCCGGACCGCGCCGTGCACGATGAGCGAGAGCCCGGTGATGAAGGCGACGGTGAACAGCGTGGCCCCGGGCCACGCCGCGGCGAGGATCCCGCCGATCACGAGGATGGCGCCGAGCACGACCGACGCCCACCGGCGACCGGAATCCCAGCCGACCGCGATCTCGAGCAGGCCCCCGATCAGGAGCGAGAGCCCGATGAGCAGGGCCAGCGTCTTCGCGGCGGCGACGGGGTTGAACAGCAGCACGATCCCGATGACCAGGGCGGCCAGGCCGAGCAGGCCGACCGCGACGCGCACGCCGGTGTGCTTGGACGGCGTGGCGTCCGTGTAGGAGCTGGAGACGTTCGCGGCCATGCCGGCTTCCTCCCCGGGGCGGTCCCAACTGGGAGTTCGAGACTCGCGCGCCGCGGCGGGCAGCTACCTCATCCCCCGGGGATGACGCCACTCGTCGTCCGGAACCGGCACGGTCGGTGCATGCGGACAGCAGCGGCGGCGCTCGTGGCCGGGCTCGGCTCCCTGGTCCTGGCGCTGTCCGGCTGCTCGTCGGGCGACACGACGTCGGCGGCCTCGTCGTCGGCGACGTCGACGGCGGCGACGTCCGGCTCGCCGGCGGTCTGCGCCTCGGCCGACTCGCTGCGCTCGTCGCTGTCGTCGCTGGCCGACGTGCAGGTGGTCCAGGAGGGCACCGACTCGCTGCAGGCGGCGTGGACGAAGGTCCAGGACGACTGGGCGCAGTTCGCCGACGACGCGCGCGCCACCTACTCCGACGACGTCGACAGCGTGCAGGCCGACGCCGACGCCGCGCGCGACGCCGTCGAGGCGGCCGCGTCGGGCGCGTCGGCCCAGACGCTGGCCGCCGCCGGGACCGCCATCACGGCGTTCGTGACGAACGCCGGTGCCCTCGTGGACGAGGTGAGGTCGACATGCTGACCGTGCTGCCACCGCAGACCGCCGAGCAGACCGCCGAGAAGACCCGGCGCCCGACCCCGAAGGAACGGCGCGCCACGGGCAAGGCGCTGCGCGCGACCCGGCCGCTGGAGTCGCACGCGCAGGTCACCCGGACACCGGCCTCGCCGGACGCGCTGACCCTGCTGCAGGAGCAGGCCGCCGACCGGCTGCCCGAGCTCGGCCCCATCCGGTACGGGCGGATGCTGGCGTCCCCGTTCGCCTTCTACCGCGGGGCCGCCCGGGTCATGGCCTCCGATCTGGCCACCGCACCCCGGTCCGGGCTCACCGTGCAGATGTGCGGGGACGCGCACGTGTCCAACTTCGGGCTCTACGGCTCGCCGGAGCGGCGGCTGGTGTTCGACGCCAACGACTTCGACGAGACGCTGCCCGGGCCCTTCGAGCACGACGTCAAGCGGCTGGTGGCCAGCATCGTGATCGCCGGGCGCGGCCTCGGCATCGGGCGCAAGGAGCGACGCCTCCACGCCCTCGCCGCCACCGCGCGCTACCGCGAGGCGATGGCCGAGTTCGCGCAGGCCCGGGACATCGAGGTCTGGTACTCGCGGATCGACGCCGTGGAACTGCAGCAGCAACTGGCCACGCAGCTCGACCCCGGTCCCCGCAAGCGACTGGCGAAGGCCTTGGAGAAGGCACGGACGCGCGACACCCTCCAGGCGTTCGGCAAGCTCACCGAGGTGGTCGACGGCCGGCTGCAGATCCGCGCCGAGCCACCGCTGCTCGAGCCGCTGCGGGACCTGATGCCGGCGGACAGCCCGGCGCTGGACGACCTCCAGTCGGCCTTCCGGACCCTGATCCGCCAGTACCGGGGAACGCTGCAGTCCGACCGCCGGACGCTGCTGGAGCGCTACTCGTTCGTCGACATGGCCCGCAAGGTCGTCGGCGTCGGCAGCGTCGGCACCCGCTGCTGGGTCGTGCTGCTCGTCGGCCGCGACGAGGACGACCCGCTGCTGCTGCAGGTCAAGGAGGCCGCACCCTCGGTGCACGCCGACTACGTCGGCAAGAGCAAGTACACCAACCAGGGCCAGCGGGTGGTCGCGGGCCAGCGGCTGATGCAGCAGGCCAGCGACATCTTCCTCGGCTGGCTGCGGACCACCGGCATCGACGGCGTGGAACGCGACTTCTACATCCGGCAGCTGCGGGACTGGAAGGGCTCGCTCGAGATCACCGACCTGCGCCCCGACGGGCTGAAGACCTACGGCGAGGTCTGCGCCTGGTGCCTGGCCCGAGCGCACGCCCGCTCCGGCGACCGGTTCGCGATCTCGGGCTACCTGGGCTCCTCCCCCGCGTTCGACCACGCCCTCGCGGACTTCGGCGAGGCCTATGCCGACATCAACGACAGCGACCACGGAGCACTGGCGGCGGCCGTCGCGGCGGGACGGGTGGCCGCGACGCCGGATGTCTGAGCGGGGCCCGGAGTGAGCGGACACCTCCTGCCCGCCGAGCCGGGCGGTGCCCGGCACCCCCTGCTGCGGGCTCTCCTGCGGACCGGGGCCACGTTCGTGGGGCTGCTGGCCCTCTACTTCGTGATCCCGCTCTCCCGCGGGTTCTCGGCGGGAACGCTGGGTGGGCTCGTGCTCGCCTTCCTGGGCGTGGGACTGCTCGTGGCCTGGCAGGTGCGCTCGATCCTGCAGTCCCGCCATCCGGCGGTCCGGGCCGTCGAGTCCATCGCCCTGTCCCTGCCGTTGTTCCTGCTGCTGTTCGCCGCGACGTACTACGTCCTCGCCGGCAGCGACGCCCACGCCTTCACCCAGCCGCTGAGCAAGGTCGACAGCCTCTACTTCGTGGTGACGGTCTTCGCCACGGTCGGCTTCGGCGACATCACCCCGGCGTCCGAGCTGGCACGGGTGCTGGTCACGGTGCAGATGGTGGGCGACCTGATCCTCATCGGCCTGGTGCTCCGGCTCTTCCTGACCGCCGTCGACCGCGGCCGGCAGCGGACGGCGCAGCGGTCGGGCTCGCCGCCCCTCACCCCCGGAGGATGAGGCGACGCCCGGTCGCGGCGAACACGGTCGGGCGATGACCCAGACCGTCAGGCAAGAAACCGCCATCGCCGAACACGGGCTCATCGGGGACCTGCAGACCGCTGCGCTGGTCACCACGGACGGCTCGATCGACTGGTTCTGCTGTCCCCGTTTCGACTCCCCCAGCGTCTTCGGCGCCCTGCTCGACGACGAGCGCGGAGGCCGCTTCCGGATCCGACCGGCCGATCCCGGCTACACCGCCAAGCAGATGTACCTGCCCGACACCGCCGTCCTCGTGACCCGCTTCTTCACCGAGGACGGGATGGGGCAGGTCGTCGACTTCATGCCGCCGACCGGCGCCACGGCCACCGACAACCACCGCATCGTGCGGATCGTCCAGTGCGTCCGCGGCAGCATGACCTTCGAGATCGACGTCGAACCGCGCTTCGACTACGGCCGGCACCCCCACCACCTCGAGATGAGCGAGAACGGCGCGGTCTTCGCGGCCAACGGCCAGAAGCTGACGCTGCACGTCGTCCGGGAGCCCGACGACGAGCGCCTCCTCCAGGCCTTCGGGGACGGCGACGGGCACGCCACGCTGCCCCTCGTCGCCGGGCAGACCCGCGGTGTGGTGCTCGAGTCGGCTGCCGACGGGCCGCCGCGGGAGATCCGGCCGGCCGACATCAAGGCGCTGTTCGACGAGACGGTCTCCTACTGGCGGAACTGGCTCGCCCAGTCGACGTACCGCGGCCGCTGGCGGGAGGACATCCAGCGCTCGGCGATCACCCTCAAGCTGATGACCTACGCGCCGACCGGCGGGATCGTGGCCGCGCCGACGGCCGCCCTGCCCGAGCAGGTGGGCGGCGAGCGCAACTGGGACTACCGCTACACGTGGGTCCGTGACGCCTCGTTCTCGATCTTCGCGCTGATGCGGCTCGGCTTCCACGACGAGGCCGCGCAGTTCGGGCGCTGGCTCGGTGACCGGATCCGGGAACGGATGGGCAGCGACAGCGGGCCGCTGAACATCATGTACCGGATCGACGGCTCCTCCGACCTCAAGGAGGACAGCCTCGACCACTGGCGCGGCTACCGCGGGTCGGCGCCGGTGCGGATCGGCAACGGCGCGGCCGAGCAGCTGCAGCTGGACATCTACGGCGAGGCGATGGACAGCATCTTCGCCGGCGTCATGGGCGGTCTGCCGCTGGCCAACCAGGGCTGGACGGCGGTCAGCCACGTCCTGGACTGGCTGGCCGACAACTGGGACCAGGACGAGGAGGGCATCTGGGAGACCCGCGGCGGCCGGCAGCCGTTCACCTACGGGCGGGTCATGTGCTGGGTCGCCTTCGACCGGGGCATCCGGCTGGCCACCGAGAAGGCGCTGCCGGCACCGCTGGAGCGCTGGACCGCCGCGCGCGACGCCATCTACCGCCAGGTGATGGAGCAGGGGTTCCACGAGTCCCGGCACGCGTTCGTGCAGCACTACAACACCGACGTCCTGGACGCCTCGCTGCTGCGGATGCCCACCGTCGGGATGATCGACGGCCGCGACCCGCTGTGGCTGTCGACCATGCAGGCCATGGACGGCGAGCTGGTGACCGACAGCCTGGTCTACCGGTACGACCCCGAGGCCTCACCGGACGGGCTGCGCGGGTCGGAGGGGACGTTCTCGCTGTGCAGCTTCGCCTACGTCGACGCGCTCACCCGCTCCGACCGGGTGGACGACGCGCGGCTCGCCTTCGAGAAGATGCTCACCTACGGCAACCACGTCGGGCTGTACTCCGAGGAGATCGCCCTGACCGGTGAGCAGATCGGCAACTTCCCGCAGGCCTTCACGCACCTGCAGCTCATCGACGCCGCGCTCACCCTCGACGCGGCGCTCGACGGGCGTCCGCCGCGATAGGCGGGGCACCTCGTCTCCTGCGGGTGAGGACGGACGGCGTCCGGCTGCGAAGGCTGGACGCCGTCCACCCATGTCCTGCCCAGGAGGAGCCATGACCCAGACCGCCCCGGAGAACGCGCTCGGCCCCATCGCGCAGGGCGACGCCCCGATCATCGAGACCGTCCTCGCGATGAACCTCGACGCGCTCGAGCGCTCCGGCCTCGACCCCGAGACGTACGTGCTCGTGCGCCTCGCCGTCCTGGTCGCGCTGGACGCCCCGCCGGCGTCCTACCTGGCCACCCTCCCCGTCGCCGCCGAATCCGGCGTGACCGTGGAGATGGCCCAGTCGGTGCTCGTCGCGATCGCCCCGCTGGTCGGCAGCCCGCGCATCACCGCGGCCGCCGGGAACATCCTGCGCGCGCTCTTCGGCGCCGAGGCGCTGGCCGAGGCCGCCGTTCCCGAGCAGCGGACCCCCTGATCTGACGCCGCTGCCGGCGCCGCTGGTGCAACGGAGGAGATGCCATGACCAGGACCGGCGCCGGCAGCGGCTCGGCAGTGACGACGGCGGGCGCCGTCGTCCTGCCGCTCGCCCTCGCCCAGTTCATCGCCAGCTACGCCGCGTCGAACATGAACGTCGCGATCACCACGATCGCCGACGACCTGGACACCGACGTGTCGGGGATCCAGACCACCATCACGCTGTTCACGCTGACGATGGCCGCGCTGATGATCCCGGGCAGCAAGCTCACCGACATCTGGGGCCGGAAGTTCTGCTTCATCCTCGGCCTGCTGATCTACGCGACCGGGGCGCTGCTGGCCGCCCTCTCCCAGGGCCTGGCGCTGCTGACGATCGGCTACTCCCTCCTCGAGGGCATCGGCTCGGCGCTGCTCATCCCGCCGATCTACATCCTGATCACGGTCTTCTTCGCCGATCTGAAGGACCGCGCCAAGTGGTTCGGCGTGGTCAGCGGCGCCGCGGGCCTGGGGTCCGCCGCCGGCCCGCTGATCGGCGGCCTGATCACCAGCTACATCAGCTGGCGGGCGTCGTTCGGGCTGCAGGTGCTCGTCGTCCTGGCCATCGCGCTGCTCGCGCGCCGGATCACCGACCCGCCGCTGCCGGCGCAGCGCCCGCGCTTCGACGTGCTGGGCGCCGTCCTCTCGGCGGCCGGCCTGTTCTTCCTGGTCTTCGGGATCCTGCAGACCAACACCTACGGCTGGGGATCGGCCCGGGTCTGGATCCTGGTCGCCGTCGGCGCGCTGATCCTGGCGGTCTTCTTCCTGTACGCGCAGGCCCGCGAGCGCCACGGCCGCGCGCCGCTGGTCTCCCCGTCGCTGTTCAAGAACAAGACGTCGAACCTCGGGCTGGTCACGCAGACCGTGCAGTGGCTCGTGCTCCAGGGCGTCTTCTTCGTGATCTCGGTGTTCCTGCAGCAGGAGCGCGGGTTCTCCGCGATCCAGACCGGGCTCATGCTGGTGCCGGCGACGATCGGCATCCTGGCCTCGTCGGGCATGGCGCAGCGCATGGCCAGCCGCCACTCCCAGCGGCTGCTGGTCCGCGCCGGCTTCACCACGACGCTGGTCGGCATCGCCCTGCTGCTCCTGCTCAGCCGGCAGGACTCCGCCGTCTGGACCTTCTGGCCGGGGCTGTTCCTCATGGGGTTCGGGGTCGGCGCGATGCTCACGGCCTCGGTCAACGTGGTGCAGTCCGCCTGGCCCGAGAGCGTCCAGGGCGACATCTCCGGGGTGTCGCGGAGCGTGTCGAACCTCGGCTCGTCCCTCGGTGTCGCGCTGGCCGGCTCGGTGCTCGTCGCCGCGACGAACAAGGGCAACCCGCCCTACCTCACCGCGATCGTGGTCGTCGGCGCCTTCGCGCTCATCGGCTGGGTCGCCGCGCTGCTGCTGCCCAAGACCCCACCCCAGCAGTCCCCCGCCTGAGGTGGTTTCGCGTGCTTAACCGTGGGTGGTTAAGCGCGCGAAACCACATGGACTCTCGCTCAGCTGTGCAGCGAGGGCACCATGCGCTGGAACTCGTCGGGCGTGATCGCTCCGCTGCTCAGCAGCTCGCGAGCCTTCGCCAGCTGGTCGTCCTGCGTCTGCGAAGCGACCGAGCGGATGTAGGCGTCGCTGGCGGCGCGCTGCTGCTCCATGCGGGCCAGCGCGCGCTCGCCCATCCCGCGGCCCTGCGCGATCAGGTAGACGAACACGCCCAGGAACGGCACCAGCAGCGTGAAGACGACCCAGCCGGTCTTGGCCCACCCGCCGATGTCGTCGCGGGAGAAGAGGTCGCCGTAGACGCGGAACAGCAGCATGAACCAGAGGACCCAGCCGAAGATCAGCAGCGTCGTCCAGAACAGGTCGAGCAGAGGCATGGCTCCTCCAAAGGAGACGGCGGTCGCCGCTGAGCGTCGCCGTCCGGCCGCCGCGCCGCCTCACCCTGCTCGGATGAATCCCCAGGTCAGGGCGCCTCGGCGGCGTCGGCCGGGTCGGGCCCGGCCGTGCGCACCTCCATGAGGTCCAGCCCCAGGCTGCGCAACCGCTGCAGGACGCCGGCCAGGCCGGGCTGGTCCGTCGGTTCGGTCCGCAGGATCGTCAACGGTGGTTCCTCGCCGAAATCCTCCGCGCCGAGCTCCTCCAGGACCTCGGCCGGGACCGGTCCACGGACCCGGAGCTCGTAAACCAGCCGTCCCATCTGCCCGCTCCCCTCTCGGCCCGCACCCGCCGTGGTCCACGGGCGTACCGGAGCCGCTCAGCCAGGTGGACGACCACCACGCCCGGGCCCTTCCGTCGACGGGTCCGATCCGGTGCGTGAAGCCTGGTCCGCCGCAGGACCCCGCTGCCTCCTCCCGCACGGATGAGGCGTGGTCCCGTTCGCCGACGGGCTCCGGCACGGCGCGGACCGCTCATCCGACCAGGGGGATGGGCCAGGGGCCGGCCGGTCCCCATCCTGGGCGCGACGGCATCCCTGTCCTGGAGGTGCACCATGTTCTCGGCCGCCGACAACTACCCGCTGGTCGACCTGTTCTGGACCTTCGTCTGGTTCTTCGCCCTGGTCATCTACTTCTGGCTGATCATCACCGTCTTCGCCGACCTGTTCCGCCGGCACGACGTCTCCGGCTGGGCCAAGGCCGGCTGGGTCGTCTTCGTCCTGGTCCTGCCCCTGATCGGCACGCTCACCTACCTGGTCACGCAGGGGCGCGCGATGGCCGACCGCGACACGCGGCAGGCCCGCGAGGTCAAGCAACAGACCGACGAGTACATCCGCTCGGTCGTCTCCCCCGGCTACCGAGGCGTCGACGAGATCGCGCGGGGCAAGCAGCTGCTCGACGAGGGGGCGATCAGCCAGGAGGAGTTCGAGCAGCTGAAGCGGCGCGTCCTGGTCTGAGCCCGACCCGTCCGGAGGGTGCGCCATGCCCGCCCGCCAGGACGGCGTCGTGCGTCGAGCGCTGCGCCGGTTCACCCTCGGCTCGGGTCCGCTCAAGCGCGGCTCGGACCGGCTGCAGCTGGTGGCCCGCCTCGTCGTCGTCCTGTCCGTGCTCCTGGCTCCCATCGTCGCCGTGGCCACGGCCGGCGCCGTGACCACGCACCTGCAGGCGGTGGCCGACGACCAGGCCGCCGAGCGCTCCCACGTCCGGGCCGTGCTGCTCGAGGACGCCGCCGAGCCCAGCCGCGGACCCGACTACACCGAGGTCTCCACGCTCACCGTGCCGGTGCGCGCCGGGTGGCCGGTGCCCGGCGGCGGCTCCCAGGAGGGGCTGGTGATGGCCCGGGCCGGGACCCCGGCCGGCTCGCCGGTGCCGGTGTGGGTGGACCGGACGGGCGCTCTCGTCCCGCCGCCCCTGGACCCGGCAGGCATCCCGCGCTCGGCGGTGGCCGTGGGCGCGCTGCCGCTGATCGGCCTGCCCGTCGTGACCTGGCTGCTGTACGCGCTGTGCTGCTTCGTGCTCGACACCTACCGGGACCGCCGGTGGGGTCGGGACTGGGCGGCGGTCGAGCCGGTCTGGAACACGCGGCTGAGCTGACCGGGGGTGCCCGGTCAGCTCAGCGGTCGGCTCTCGGGTTACCCGACGGGGTCGGCAGGGGCTGCCGGCGCGTCGGACTCCAGGGCGTCGAGGGCGGCCACGAGCGCCGGGATCGGGATGTGGCCGGAGGCCACCAGCTGGCCGCCGGAGCGGCGCAGGGCCGCGGCGAACGGGGCGGCCCAGACGTTCTCGTACACCAGCACGCCGGCCGCGGTGCCGGGGTCGAGGGCCTCGGCGGCCTCGGCGAGCTCCTCGGCGCCGAGCAGGCCGGAGGCGGCACCCTCGAAGAGCGCCGCCTCGATGACCTTCATCCGCTCCAGGTCGACCTGGGAGAGCGTCGTGACGGTGCCGTCGTCGCTCTTCTGCAGGAAGACGAGGTCGAGGATCCGGATGATGCCGCGGTCGACGAGGTCGATCAGCATCGGCAGGGCCTCCCCCGTCATCCGGCTGGTCGGGAAGGCCAGGACGATGTAGTCGACCGGGCCCATCTCGTCGAGGTCGGGTGCCTGCGCGAGGTCAGCGGTCATGGACTCCCCCCAGGGGCGAGGATCGGGATCGGACACCGCCCACCCTCGCGATTCCCGGCGCGGCACGCGTCACCCGGCGCGGACGATCCGAGCCCCTGATCAGCAGGTCCGTGAAGACGACCCAGCCCGCCCGGCCGTAGGCGGCAGGACGGGCTGGGTGCGAGGGATCAGCGGTAGTACCCCTTGAGCTCACGCCCGTGGACGACGATCGCGTAGATCACGACGACGTCGAGCGTGATCATGATGGCCGACCAGATGGGGTAGGCCGAGATGAACGCGATGTTCACGATCGCGCTCAGGACGGCGACCACGACGCCGACGATCCGCGCGGCGAGGTTGCCGACCAGCAGCCCGAGGCCGGCGAGGGCCCCGACGACGCCGATGATCAGGTGGATCCAGCCCCAGGTGTTGTAGTTCACGTCGACCACGAGGCCGTTCGAGCGCACGAGGTAGAACCCGTCGTCGAACAGGGCGACGAGCCCCTCGATGATCTGGAACGAACCGAGCATGATCAGCATGACGCCACCGAAGACCACCCAACCCGCCCAGGCCGTCGGCGCGTCGCTGTACGAGACGTCGGTCTCCGTCGTCCCGCGGCGCGAGGTGTCCGTCATGTCCTTGTCCTCCTGTCGGTGACAGCTGTCTGTCGACAGTCAGACTGGCGTCGCAGCCCGGGTGCGACCTCCCCCCGACGGGACGATCCCGGACCGGCGGGGACGGCCACGTCAGCCGGTGGCGTCCGCGACCCGGCGCGGGAACGGGACGACGACGCCGGCGGTGTCGACGACCTCCGCGGGCTGCACCGCCGCGACCTGCGAGGACCCGTCGTCCCGACGCCGCGGTTCGGTGCACCGCCGGATCTCGAGCACCTGCACCTCGCGCTCGGTGAGCAGCTGGAGCACCTCGGCGAGATCGCGATCGGCCGGGACGCGGAGCCGGTAGACGGTGCTGCGCGGCACCACGGTGGGTCTCACGGGAACCCGGAAGGCGGCCAGCACCGCCTCGCTGACCCGGGTCCCCACCCGCAGCTCGTAGCGGGTGCCAGCCATCGCCATCGCTACCGACCTCCGTCCCGTGCCCCGGGTGCCCAGGACCTCGACTGCCGTGGGTTTCGACGCTGCCAGGGAGGGAGGGCACGCGCCTCGTCCGCCCCGCGTGAGAGGTGCCGCCTAGAGCAACCCGCGCTCGCGTGCCTTGCGCACCGCCTGGTTGCGCCGGCTCACTGCCAGCTTGCGCAGGATGCTGCGGATGTGGGTCCGGACCGTGTTCACCGAGATGTACATCGTCGCCGCGATCTCCGCGGTCGACAGCATCTCCGCGAGGTACCGGAGCACCTCCATCTCGCGCTCGCTGAGCTCCTGGACGACCTCCGGGCCCTCGGCATGGGCCGCCGCGGCGACGCCGGCCGGGCGCGGCTGGGCCCCGCTCGACGGGTTCAGCCACGTGCTGGGGCCCTGCAGCCGCTGGTGGGTGCGCAGCAGCCGGCGCGCCTGCGGTGGGGTGTCCACGAACGGCCAGCGCATCAGCTCGGGCCGGGCGAGCTCGAGCGCGGCCGCGAGCTCGTCGACCGCGGCGGGCACCCGGCCGGCCTCCAGGAGCTGGCAGGCGCGGATCACGGCCGCGTCGACGGTCTCGGCGGTGGCCCCCGACGGCTCGACCGCGACGGGGACGTCGGGCACCGGCTCGCCGGCCAGCAGCCCCACCGTCGCGCGCAGCCGCTGGCTCCACGCCTCGTCGGAGCCGCGGTCGCGGAGGATCGCCAGCCCGTCGTCGACGTGCCCGCGGGCGACCGCCAGCCGGACCATCTCGCTGACGACCTGCTCGGCGACCCAGCGGGGCAGCCGCCGTCCCTGCAGGTGGGGATGCAGGGCGTGCTCGGCCTGGTCGTACTCGTGCCGCAGCCGGAACTGCTGGGCCTGCAGGACGGCGATCAGCGGGCCGGCCAGGTCCCGGTTCTGCCCGGCCGAGCGCTCCCGCGACCGCGCCCGGCCCAGCCACTCCCGGGCCTCGACCAGCGCGTAGCGGCGCAGGTGGACCCAGGCGAGGGCGGTCGCCGTGGCGGGGTCGCGGGCGGCGTCGTCGGCACCCTCCTCCGTGGCGAACGCCTCGGCCTCGTCGGCGAGCTGGACGGCCCGCGACAGGTGCCCCTCGAGCGCCTCGACGAGGGCGAGGGTGCCCAGCGCCCGCGCGCGCAGCCGGCCGGCGCCGGCGATCAGCGCCGCGGACGCGGCCGACCGCAGGACGGCGGACAGCTGCGCCCTGGGGACGTCGGTCCGCAGCGCGGCGAGCGCGCGCAGGTCGCCGAGCACGGCCGCGCACTCGTGCCGCGCCGTGGCGTCGGCGTCCGGGAGCTCGTCGACCAGGTCGGCGGCGGCGTCGACGCCGGCGATGAACTGCTCCGCCGAGGCGTCGCCCGGCGCACCGGCCGCGAGTGCGGCCAGCGCGGCCGAGACACGCAGCGCGAGCCGGCTCGTGTCGTCGTCCTGGGCCCGCACGGCGGCGGCGAGGTCCGGGGCGGACGGGGCGCGGCCCGCGACCACCGCCACGACGGTCCGCAGGACCGCGGCCTCGGGACCGCGCAGCGTCTGCGGGAGGGCCTGCAGGCTGCGCAGCGCCGGATCCGAGCCGTGCGCCAGCACCCGGGCCACGACGAGGTCGTCGACGAGCAACCGGGTCGCGGAGGTCCAGTCCTCCGCGGCGACGGCGTAGCCGATCGCCTCGTGGACGTGCCCGCTCTCGGCGAACCAGGCCGCGCACGTGCGGTACAGGCCGGCGAGCTCGCCCGGGTTCTCGTAGGCGAGCTGGCCCTGCAGCATCTCGCGGAACAGGGGGTGGATGCGGAAGCCGCCGGGCGCTCCCGGTGACTCCTCCACGAAGGCGTTGGCGTGCGCCAGCCCCGCGAGCACGCGCCGCACGTTGTTGCGCCCGCACAGCCGGTCCACCAGGTCGGGCCAGAGCTCCGGCGTCACACTCGTCCGCAGCAGGACCCGGCGCACCCCGGCCGGCTGACCCTCGAGCACCTCCGCGAACAGGTACTGCGCGACGCTGCCGTCGTCGTGCGCCAGCGAGGTGACCAGCCGCTCGGGCGGGACCCCGTTCTTCAGCGGCGCCGCGGCGAGCCGGAGCCCGACCGCCCACCCCTGCGTCTCGCCGCACAGGTCCACGGCGACGTCCGTGGTCACGGGCACGCCCATGGCGGCCAGCAGCTCGCGGGTCTCCTCCGGCGTGAAGCCGAGCTGGTCGCCGCGGATCTCCCCCAGCGTGCCGTCCACCCGGTACCGGTGCAGCGGCAGCGGCGGGTCGGCGCGGCCGCACAGCACCAACCGCAACCGGCCGGCCGCGTTGCGGATCAGCAGGTCGAGGCCGGCCACGATGGAGCGGTCGGTGAGGTGGTCGGCGTCGTCCACGACCAGGACGACCGGGCGCGGGGACGCAGCGAGATCCGCGGCCAGGCGAGGGATCAGCCAACCGGCCGGGGGCTCGCCCGCGACCAGCCCCGGGTTCTCCGACACCGGGACGCCGAGCCCGGCCAGCGCGCCGAGGACGTAGCTCCAGAAGGTGGCCGGGTCGTCGTCGTACTCGTCGAGGGTCAGCCAGCCGATCGCGGATCCGGCGGTGGCCCTGCCCTGCCGCCACGAGGACGCGAGCACGGTCTTGCCGGACCCGGCGGGGCCGCTGAGCAGGGTCAGCGGATACCGCTGCACCTCCCGGGTCAGCTGCGCGAGCAGGCGCTGGCGGACCACGGTGGCGTGCGCGGGCTCCGGCGGTGCGAGCTTGGTCGCGAGGAGGGTGATGCTCCGGGCTCCCGTCCGCCTGCCGTCGTCCCCGAGCCGGACGGCGGCCCCTCCTGTGCTCGACAGCCTCGTCATCGGCGTGCTCCCAGGTCACGTCTTGGCCTGCACCTGTGCCGGTCGTCCCCCGTCCTGGGGCGTGCCTGGCGACTTCCTGTCCCAGAGAGTTGCGCAAAACAGACCCGCGGGTGAGGGCCGAAGGTCACTGCCGGCACGCCCCGACCCTGCTGGACCGGGCCGGACGGGCGGCTCACCCGTTCCGGATGAGGGACGCCCGCCTCCGCTGCCCGATCCTGGCCCCCAGCCGGCGGACCCGGGAGGTCGGAATGAGTCGGGCAGCGGACAGCGGTTCGCCGTGGCCGTGATCCCGGCGGACGAGCAGCACGTTCCCTCGCACCTGCCGCCGAGGGCCGGCGTCGAGGCGTACGGGAGCGCGGTGGGCGATGCCGTCGACGGCGCCTTCGCCGTCCTGGCGGTCAGCGGCGCGCTGGTCCGGTACGCCGCGGAGGCGGCCGCGACCGGACGCCGCAGGGTGCTCGCCCGGCTGCCGCTCGCCGGTCAGGGCCGCGTGCTGCGCCGGGCGCTCTACGGGCCGACCGCCCGGGCGCTCGCACATCCCGCGACCACCGCCGTCCGGGCGGTCTCTGTGGCGGCCGACCAGCTGGTGCCCGAGGTGGCCCGGGCGGTGCTCGCCCGGCTGGACATCCCGGCCCTCGTCCGCGAGTACGTCGACATCGACCGGCTCGCCGCGATGCTCGACGTGGACGCCGTCGTCGCCCGGGTCGACCTCGACGCGGTGATGGACCGGGTCGACCTCGACGCCGTCGCCGCCAAGCTCGACCTCGACGCGGTGGTGGCCCGGCTCGACCTCGACACGATCGTGGACAAGGTCGACGTCTCCCGGGTGATCGACCGGGTGGACCTCGACTCCGTCGTGGCGCGGGTGGATCTCGACCGCGCCGTGGACCGCGTCGACCTCGACCGCGCGGTCGACCGGGTGGACATCGACAGGGTGCTCTCCCGGACCGATCTCGCCGGGCTGGCCCGCTACGTCATCGCCGAGATCGACCTGCCCGGTCTGCTGCGCGCTTCGACCGGATCGGTGACCACGGAGGTGGTGCGCACCGTGCGCGACCAGGGGGCCGACGCCGACCGGGCCGTGGAGCGGGTCGTCGACCGGTTGCTGCGCCGTCAGGTCCGGCGCACCGGACCACCGGGGAGCGACGAGTGACCACCGCCGACGAACGGCCCGTCCCCAGCGCCGACTACCCTTGGCACGCCGCCACCGGTCCGGTGCCGGTGGAGACGGGCCCACGGTCCTCGGTGCTCGGTTTCCGCGCCGGGCTGGTGACCCGCTCGCTGGCCAACGTCGCCGATCTGGTCGTGGTCGTCCTGGTCGTGATCGGCGGGTACGCCTCCGTCGCGGTCGCCAAGTTCCTGATCGACCCCACGAGGTTCACCTTCCCGGTGGCGTCCTGGCGGACGCTGCTGCTGGCCGGCCTCCTCGTCGAGGCGGTGTACTTCGCGATCACCTGGGCGGTCGTCGGCGGCACGTACGGCGACCGGCTGCTCGGGCTGCGCGTCACCGACCACCAGGGGGCCCGGCTGGGCTGGGCCCGGAGCGCCCTGCGCGCCGTCCTGTGCGTGCTCCTCCCCATCGGGCTGCTCTGGGTGCTGGTCAGCGCCGAGAACCGCTCCGTGCAGGACCTCGTCCTGCGGACCTCGGTCGTCTACGACTGACCATGTCCGAGCCCCGGCCCCCGCGCACCCTGCCGCTGTGGCTGACCGTCGTCCTCGGGGTGGCCGGGGCGTCGATCGCGGTCTGGGGCATCCGGTCGGCCTCGTGGATCCTCGCGCCGGTGCTGCTGGCGTTCGTGCTGACCGTGGTGGCCCATCCGATGATCGGGGCGCTGGAGCGGCGGGGGATGCGGCGCGCGTTCGCGGTGGCGATCACGGTGGTCGTCCTCGACGGCGGCCTGATCCTGTTCGCCGCCGCCATCGCGCTGTCCTTCGGCCGGCTGGCGACGGTGCTGCCGCAGTACTCCGACGAGTGGCAGCACCTGCTCGACAACGCGAAGTCCGCGCTGTCCTCGGCCGGGATCGGCAAGGAGCAGATCAAGGACGCGCTGCAGGGCCTGCAGCTGAGCAAGCTGCTCGCCGCCCTCGGGTCGGTGCTCGAGCACCTGCTGGGCTCGGTCGGGGCCCTGGTCCTGGTGCTGGCGACGGTGCTGTTCATGACGGCGGAGGCGGCGGGGCTGCCGGCCCGGCTGTCCGCCGTTCCCGGGAGCGAGCGGCTGACGGCGGCACTCGGCGGGTTCGCCAGGAACACGCGCCGCTACATCGTCGTGACGACGGTGTTCGGGCTGCTGGTCGCCATCGCCGACACCATCGCGCTGCTCGTCCTGGGGGTGCCCCTGGCGCTGCTGTGGGGCCTGCTGTCGTTCCTGACCAACTACGTGCCCAACATCGGGTTCCTCCTGGGGCTGGCGCCGCCGACGCTGCTGGCGCTCCTGGTCGGCGGCCCCGGGCTCGCCCTGCTCGTCGTGCTGATCTACTCGCTGGCCAACTTCGTCATCCAGTCGGTGATCCAGCCGGTGTTCGTCGGCGACGCCGTCGGCCTGTCGGTCACCCTGTCGTTCCTGTCGGTGTTCGTCTGGACCGTCGTCCTGGGCCCGATGGGCGCCATCCTTGCCGTGCCGCTGACCCTGTTCGTGGTCGCCGTGCTCGTCGGGCAGGACCCGGACCGCGTGTGGGCGCGCACGCTGCTCGCCGGCGCGTCGGGAGCGGCCTCGTCGCCGCGGCGGAAACGGCCCGGTCGCCGATCGCGACGGCGCGCCGAGGCTGCCGAGGCCGAGCCCGAGGAGGCGGCGGCCTCGAGCGAGCCGGCTCATCCGCCGCGGACGACGACTCCCGCCCCCCGGTCTCCCTAGCGTTCGGCCGCGGCCACGAGGAGGTAGGCGCCATGTCCGAGTTCCCACCCCACGCGACGGTGCCCGCTGGGATGCCGGTGCTGAGCAGGGGCAAGCACAGGAACCCCGCACAGGGGGCCTGCTTCATGGAGTACACGGCGCTGCTGGCCGGTGAACCGCACACCGACCAGCCGGCGTGCGTGGACGCGGAGCTGGCCGCGGTGTTGCGGGGTGCCAACGACAAGCTGGGCGACGCCGATCGGGCGCTGCTGGTCCCGCTGCTCGGCAGGAGCATCGGCCTGAGCGTGGGACCGCCGCCGAAGCGGCGCCTGTGGGCCCGGCCGGCCGCCGAGCGGCGGCAGCGCCGGGAGGAGATCGCCCGCTACGAACGGCAGGCCGTGCGGCTGCGCCGCGAGGTGTCCCGCCGGTTCGTGCTGGCGCTGGGGAGGTCGCCCGCGTCGGTCACCGACATCTGGTCCGGGTGCGGTGAAGAGGTCTCCTGGGTGTTCTGGGACCTGATGGACCACCCGGCCCGCACCCGCACGTCATCGGCCTACGTCCGGCGCCTCGTCGACCGGCTGTACCTCCTGCACGAGTGCTACGAGCAGGCGATGGCCCACCTGGCGCTGGAGTCGGCGGCCGCGACGGTGTCGTCAGGCCGGCCGGTCGCCCGGCGGGACCCGCTGGATGACGACCCGGCGACGCGTCACCCAGCGGACGGGCGGCTGCTCGGGTAGCGGTTGCTGCGGCACGACCCCATCAGACCGCGGTCGGACGACGGCTCGTTTGCCGTGACGTGACCGCTCGATGACGCTGCGTCAAACACGTCCCTCGTTGACACGATCGTCACCTCACCCGTAGACAGCGGGGGTGGACGACGACGTCTCGCGCCGTGTGGCGCTCGAGGTGGCCGACGGCATCGCGACCGTGCGGCTGGACCGCCCGGACAAGCTGAACGCGCTCGACCCCGCCATGTTCGAGGCGCTGGTCGAGGCCGGCACGTCGCTGATCGACCGGGACGACGTCGGGGCGGTCGTGCTCACCGGCGCGGGCCGGGCGTTCTGCGCCGGGCTGGACTTCGGCTCGTTCGCCGCGATGGCCGAGGGCGGCGCCGCGCGCGTCGTCGTCCCCCGGGAGCCGCTGGGCGCGGCGCGCGCACTCGGGCAGCAGGCCGTGCACGTGTGGTCGCTGGTCCCCGCGCCGGTGATCGCCGCCGTGCACGGGTTCGCCTTCGGCGGCGGGCTGCAGATCGCGCTCGGCGCCGACATCCGCATCGTCGCCCCGGACGCGCAGCTGTCGGTCATGGAGGTGCAGTGGGGCCTGGTGCCCGACATGTGCGGCACGCAGCTGCTGCCGGAGCTGGTCGGCCGGGACGTCGCCAAGGAGCTGGCGCTCACCGGGCGGAAGGTGTCCGGCACCGACGCGGTCGGTCTCGGCCTGGCCACCCGCGCGGCCGACGACCCGCTGGCCGACGCGCAGGCGCTGGCCGCCGAGATCGCCGGGCACAGCCGCAGCGCCACCCGCGCGGTCAAGCGGCTGGTCGAGCTGGCCGGCCGGGTCCCGCTCGCCGAGGGACTCCAGGCCGAGCAGGAGGAGATCGGCGCGCTCATCGGCTCGCCGGAGCAGGCTGCGGTCGTCCGCCGGCGGCTCGGCGCATGAGCGCGCTGTTCGACCTGACCGGCCGGCGGGCGCTGGTGACCGGCGGCGGCTCCGGCATCGGCCTGGCCATGGCCCGCGCGCTCGCCGAGCACGGTGCTGCGGTCTCCCTGTGGGGCCGCAACCCCGGCAAGGTGCGCACCGCGGCCGACGAGCTCACCGCCGGTGGTGCGGTCGCGCACGCCCAGCAGGTCGACGTCTCCGACGAGGCCGCCGTCGCGGATGGCGTCCGGGAGACCGTCGGGCTCCTGGGCGGCCTGGACGTCGTCGTCGTCAACGCGGGGCTCGGGGTGCCGCTGAAGCCGCTGGTCGACACCACCGCCGAGGACTACCGGACGGTGATGGCCACCAACCTGGACGGCGCCTTCTGGACGCTGCGCGAGACCGCCCGGGTCCTCGTCGAGCGGGGCACCGGCGGCTCGGTGATCGCCGTGGCCAGCCTCGCGGCGCTCAGCGGTGCGGCGCGCAACCACGCCTACGGCGCGAGCAAGGCCGGCCTGACGGCGTTCGTGCGCTCGGCCGCGGTCGAGCTGGCCCGGTACGGCATCCGGGTCAACGGCGTCCTGCCCGGCTGGACGGCCACCGACATGACGACGACCGCGCAGGGCTCCCAGGTCTTCACCGACCGGGTGATCAGCCGCGTCCCGCTGGGCCGGTGGGGCCGGCCGGAGGAGTTCGGCGGCATCGCCGTCTACCTCGCCGCCGACGCCTCCAGCTACCAGACGGGGACGACGGTGCTGGTCGACGGGGGCTACGCCGTCTTCTGACCGGTCAGGTCGCGCGCGATCGCCGCCCCCGCGGCGGTCACCGCCGCACCCCACTCCGGGAGGCGGTCGCGGGAGTAGCGGGCGCGCGGCATGGCCACCGAGATCGCGGCCGGCGGCGCGCCGGGCGGGGTCGGGACGGCGGCGCCGACGGCGGTCAGGCCGGTCTCGGTCTCCTGGTCGTTGACCGCGAACCCCCGGCGCCGGATCCCCCGGAGCTCCCGCTGCAGCCGGTCGGCGCCGGCCGGGTCGAGCCCGCCCAGGACGTCGTCCCGCCGCTCGGGCGGCAGCGCGGCCAGCAGCGCCTTGCCGCCCGATGCGCTCACCGCCGGCAGCGTCCGGCCGGTCCGGTCGCCGACGCGCAGCACGTGGTCGCACTCGACCGTGGCCAGGAACCGGACGTCCGAGCCGGCCAGCACCATGAGGTTCGCCGTCTCCCCCAGCTCGTCGACCAGCCGGCGCAGGTGCGGCAGCGCGGCGTCGCGCAGCGCCGCCACGGCCGCCTGCGGAGCGGGACCGCCGCGCATCAGCGGACCGGGCCCGTACCGGCGATCGGGCAGCTGCTCGGCGAAGTCGCGGTAGACGAGCATGCCGAGCAGCCGGTGCGCGGTCGACCCCGAGACGCCGATCCGCTCGGCCGCGTCGGTCACCCGCATCGGGCCCTCCTGCTGCAGCAGCGTCGCCAGCAGCAGCGCGGAGTCGACCGAGGCGATCGCATAGGTCGGCTTGTTCTTCACAGCAGAAGACCGTATCCCTCGTCGCAGAATCGCGACAGGCTCGGTGCATGCAGTTCTACCTGGACGGCTACCGGCCCGGCGACCCGCTGATCGAGCAGCCGCACCCGTCGGTGGCCGACCGGCCCGACGGCCTTCCGACCGACGTCGACGTCCTGATCGTCGGCTGCGGGCCGGCCGGGCTGGTCCTCGCCGCGCAGCTGGCGAACTTCCCCGAGATCCGGACGGCGATCGTCGACCGGCGCGACGGGCCGCTCCAGGTCGGGCAGGCCGACGGCGTCGCCGTCCGCACGGTGGAGATGTTCGAGGCGTTCGGTCTGGCCGACCGGCTGATCGGCGAGGGCTACTGGGTCAACGAGGTCACCTTCTGGCGCCCGGACCCGGAGGACCGCTCGCGGATCACCCGCACCGGCCGGGTGCGGGACGTCGAGGAGGGCCTCTCGGAGTTCCCGCACGTGATCGTCAACCAGGCGCGGATGCTGGCCTACCTGCGCGAGCACATGGAGCGCTCGCCGTCCCGGCTGCGGCCGCACTACGGCCTGTCCGCCGTCGGCGTCGACGTCGACCCGGACGGCGCCACGGTCACCCTGCAGCGGTCGACCGGGGAGACGGCCGCCGTCCGCGCGCGGTACGTCGTCGGGTGCGACGGCGCCCGCAGCGCCGTCCGGACGGCGATCGGCCGCGAGCTCGCCGGCGACCCGATGAACTCCTCGTGGGGCGTCCTGGACGTCCTCGCCGTCACCGACTTCCCCGACATCCGCCTCAAGTGCGCGATCCACTCGGCCAACCAGGGCAACCTGCTGATCATCCCGCGCGAGGGCGGCTACCTCGTCCGGCTCTACATCGAGCTCGACCAGGTCGCCGACGCCGAGCTGCTCGATCGGCAGAACGTCACGCCGGAGAAGCTGGCCGCGGTGGCCAACCGGATCCTCGCCCCGTACACGATCGACGTGAAGGACGTCGGCTGGTGGTCGGTGTACGACATCGGCCAGCGGCTGTGCGACCGGTTCGACGACGTCCCGGCCGACGAGGCGACCACCCGGCTCCCCCGGGTCTTCATCGCCGGCGACGCCTGCCACACGCACAGCGCCAAGGCCGGCCAGGGCATGAACGTCTCGATGGCCGACGCCTGGAACCTGGGCTGGAAGCTCGGCACGGTGCTGCGCGGCACCGCCCGGCCGGAGCTGCTGCGCACCTACTCGGCGGAGCGGCAGGTGATCGCGCAGGAGCTCATCGACTTCGACCGCGAGTTCGCCGCGATGTTCAGCACCGCCCCGAAGGACGAAGGTGGCGACGGCGTCGACCCGGAGGAGTTCCAGCGGTACTTCGTGCAGCAGGGCCGGTTCACCGCCGGCGTCGCGACGCGCTACGCCCCGTCGATGATCACCGCCGAGGCGCGGTTCCCGTCCCTCGCCGAGGGCTTCCCCGTCGGGATGCGCTTCCACTCCGCCCGGGTGATCAGGCTGGCCGACGCCAGGCCGCTGCAGCTGGGGCACGTCGCCCGGGCCGACGGCGCCTGGCGGGTGTACGTCTTCGCCGACCGCGCCGATCCGGCGTCCCCGGAGTCGCGCGCGCGGCGGCTGTGCGAGTTCCTCGCCTCCGAGAAGTCACCGCTCGCCCGGTTCACCCCGGCCGGCGCGGAGCCCGACTCGGTGATCGACGTCCGGGCCGTCTTCCAGCAGGGCCACCGGGAGCTCGCCGTCGACGCGCTGCCGCCGGTGCTCGCTCCCCGCAAGGGCCGGTTCGGCCTGGTCGACCACGAGAAGGCGTTCTGCCCCGATCCGGCCGACGACGTGTTCGACGCGCGGGGCATCGACCGCGACGCCGGCTGCGTGGTCGTCGTCCGGCCCGACCAGTACGTCGCCGACGTGCTCCCGCTCGACGACCCTCAGGCCCTCGGCGACTTCTTCGCCGCGATCCTCGTGGAGGCCGAGGCGCACGCGTGACGCGGGCCGGAAGTCCCGTTCCCGGACGGGACCTTCCTCCGTGGTGGGCCACGGGGAGCGGCGGCAGCCTCGGTGCATGACCGCTCTCCCGAATTCCGATTTCCCGGACGCGCCGCCCCCGCCGGTGACCGCCGTCCCGCCGCGCCCGCACCTGTACCGGAGCAGGACCAACCGCGTCCTCGGAGGCGTCTGCGGCGGGCTGGCCGAGTACAGCGGCGTCGAGGCGCTGATCTGGCGGGTCGGGTTCATCGCCCTGGCCCTGATCGGCGCCGGCATCCTCGTCTACCCGCTGATGTGGATCCTCGTGCCGGCCGGTCCCGACACCCCGGCCACCGGCCTGCGGAACACGCTGCAGAACGGCCGCGCCCCGGCCGCCTGAGATCCCGGTGCCGGCCGACCCCTCAGTCGTTCGCGACCTGGTCGGCCGGCGGCGCCGTGATCGTCACGTCCTCGTCGAACTTGCTGAGCGTGACCAGCGTGGTGACCTTCTGGTCCTGCACGGTCAGCTCTTCGCTGACCTTGACCGGCCGGCCCTGGTCGTCGACCCACAGGTCGACCGGCAGCGTGACCAGCCCGGCGCTGAGCAGGTCGCTGCGCCCTGGGGTGTCGTTGGGCAGCTTGGTGACGTCGACGCTCAGCGCGTAGTGCGTCGCGTCGGTGCCGTTCACCTGTTCCGGCCCGACCAGCCGCACGGTGGCCGCCTGGGTGAAGGCCGTGTACTGGTCGAGGCTGCTGGAGGAGGTCACCGACTGCAGCGAGGTGGCGAGCTGCTGCACCACGGGGTTGGAGCTCTCGGCCGAGATCAGGAGCCACGGCTTGTCGCTCGGGTTGAGCCCGGAGGGCAGCTGGACGTAGGTCTGCCCGTCGACCATGAGCACCCGGATGTCGCCGACGCCGGGGATCGTCTCGGTGAGGTCGAACGCCTCCGCCTTGCCGTCCTTGAGCGTCTCGTCGCCGCTGCCCTTGATCGCGTTGCCGGCGGCGTCGACCTCGAGCTCCAGGTGCGCCGAGCGGATGCTCTTCGTCCCGTCCTGCAGGAAGGTGGCCAGCCCGGCGGCGTCGGTCGGGGTCGCGGGCGCGCCGGCCTCGTCGATCCACTTGGTCTGGTCGCAGCCGGTCAGCAGCACGGTGGCCGCGACGAGCACGGGGACGACGCTCCGCTTCCAGGTCACGAGCGGACCGTATCCCCCTCGACCGACCGCGTCCGAGTCCGCCGCGCGTCAGACGCCGTCGACGCCGGCGAACGCCTCGCGCACCTCGAGGGAGAGCAGCCACGGGCCGACGACGTCGTCGAGGTCGCGGCCGGTGCTCTGCACCAGGTCGTCGAGCAGCGCTCCGACTAGCCCGCGCGCGGCCTGGTACACGGCCGCGGCGTCGACCACCCCGCGGCCGTCGCCGAGCTGCAGGCCGCCGGCCCGGACGCGGACGACGGGAGCACCGCCCCACTGCCGGTCGGCGGCAGCGCTGCTGAGGATCGAGACCGCCGCCCGGAGCTGGTCGCCGGGCGGGACGTCGGCGTGCGAGGCCATGGCTGCTCTCCTACTGCTCGGAGTGCTGCAGCTTTCGGCACGCGGTGCGACGGCGTGCAGCCGACCGGGACCTTCGTCCCTCAGGAACCGGTCCGGAGCATGCGCACGGTGCCGTCGTCGAAGCCGGTCACCATCGCCTCGGTGCCGTCGGGCAGCACCGCGATGCTGGTCGGGCCGGCACCGGTCGCGACCCGGGCGGTGACCGTCCCGGTGGCGGTGTCGATGACCGAGACCGTCCCGTCGTTCGAGTTGGCGGTGTACAGGTGCCGGCCGTCGGGGGCGTACTCGACGTCCTGCGGCGCGGCGCCGACGCCGGGCACGGTGGCCACGACCGTGCCGGTCGCCAGGTCGATCACCGAGACGTCGCCGCTGATGTAGTTCACGACCGCGGCGCGGGTGCCGTCGGGCGACAGCGTGATCGCGTGCGGCCCGTCGCCCACCCCGATCGTGGCCGTCACGCGGTCCGAGGCCAGGTCGAGGACGCTGACCACGTCGGAGAAGTGGTTGGGAACGTAGGCGGTGCGCCCACCGGGGGCGAAGGCGATCCAGTGCGGGCTTCGCGCCATCGGCACGCGGGCCACGACGGCGCCGGCGTCCGGATCGACGACCTCGAGGTGGTCGTCGTCGTACAGCGGCACGTAGAGCCGGCCGTCCGGGCCCTGCGCGAGGGCGTACGGCCCGCGGCCCACGGGGATCGTCCTCGTCACCGTGTTGCTGGCCGTGTCCACGACCGCGACGAGGTCGGTCGCGAAGTCCTCCGTGTAGGCGCCGACGAAGGCGCGTCGCCCGTCCGGCGCGATCGACACCATCTCGGGTGGCGCCTGCGGGATCGCGATCGTCGCGGTCACCCTCCCGGTGGCCGGATCGAGGCGGATGACGGTGCCGGCCGCCGGGTCGGCGACGTAGGCGAAGCTCCCGTCCGGGGCGAGCTTCACGCAGTGCGGCGTCCCGCCGACGGCGATCACGGCACCCGCGGTGGGGGTGGGCGAACTGGGGCGCGGGGCCGTCGAGGACGCCGAGGAGGCCGTGGTGCGCGTCGGCGTCCCGCTCGGGTTCCCGGCCGCGGACGCCCCGCCGTGGCCACTCCCGGCGTGCAGGACCACCGCGACCACCCCGGCGAGCAGGAGGACGACGGCGGCGCTGATCAGGGCGAGGCGCGCCGTCCTGTTCCGCCGCCTGTGCCGGCCGTGGTGGACGACCATCGCCGTCCCCTCCCCCTCGGAAGAACCTCCCTTGCAGGGTCACCCCGGAGACCGTTGCGCGCACCCCGGGGCGAGACGACTTCGTCTGGTTCAGGTCCGGACGCGCCCGCGACCCCGGGATGACGCGGGACGCGCCGCCGATCTGACGGCATCGACCGGCGCGCTCCCCGTCATGCGAAACCGGTCGGGACCTCTTCACCGGTGCACGCGCCGACGGGACCGCTCCGGCCGCCGGCTCCCTCAGCCCTGGAGACCACGCATGCGCATCCGCCTGATCGCTCCCCTGACCGCCGCGCTCGTCGCCGGCACGATCGGCCTGACCGCGACCTCGGCCGCGGCCGCGCCGGCCCCCACGGCGGCGCCCACTGCCGCCGCCGCGCCCGCCACGCTCACCAGCACGATCAACCAGACGATCCCAGGTGTCGGAACCTTCGTCGGCACCTTCACCCCGACCGGGTTCGCCCGCTCCGGCGGGCAGACGACGGTGACCGGGCTGGTGCAGGGCACGCTGACCTCGCTCACCGGCACGACAACACCGGTCTCGCAGACGGCGAGCGCGCCCGTCACGGCCGCTCAGGCCACCGGCTCCTGCACGATCCTCGACCTGACGCTCGGCCCGCTCCACCTGGACCTGCTCGGGCTGGTCGTGGACCTCAACCAGGTCCACCTGGTGATCACGGCGGTCCAGGGACCGGGGAACCTGCTGGGCAACCTGCTGTGCGCGGTCGCGAACCTGCTCAACGGCGGCACCACGGGCGGCGCTCTGGCGAACCTGCTCAACCAGCTGCTCGGTCTGCTCGGGACCGCGTAGGCCGGGCACCGGACCGGGGAGCGGCCCATGGCCCCGGACCGCTCCCCCACTACGGCCACGTGCCCCCGTTTCCCCCGTGCGGGGGCACGTGGCTCCGTCCGCTCAGCCGTCCTCGCGGAGGGCGCGCTGGACCATGTCGTAGCTGGCCAGCACCTCGAGCAGGAAGTCCGACGCGGCACCCGCCACGGCCGAGACCTCGTCGGCCGGGGTGTCGCGCAGCACCTCGATCAGCACGTCGTGGTGCACCCGCACCAGGGTGAGCAGGCTCAGGTCCGCGGCGAGCGCCGCGCGGCCCAGCTCGTAGCCCGCGTGCCGGGCCACCTCCTCGTGCCGGCCGAGGAAGCGCAGGAACGCCGCCCGGTAGTCGCGCGCCGCGTCGTCCTGGGTGGTCACGGGCGGCGTGCGGTCGAGGTGGCGCGGTCGAGGAGCAGCAGACCCTCCTCGAGGTCCAGGGCCGTGGAGACCGAGCCGGTGTCCATCCCCAGGCGGACCATCGCGAAGGCGACGTCGGGCTGGATGCCGACGATCACCGTCACCGCCCCGCGCAGCCGGGCCATCTCGCCCATGTCGCGCAGCGTGCGGGAGGCGAAGGAGTCGAGCACGTCGAGGGCGGCGACGTCGATGACCACGCCCCGGGCACGGTCCCGGCCGATCCGCTCGACGAGGTCCTGCTGGAAGCGCAGCAGCTGGGAGTCGTCGAGGGCGGTGTGGATCGAGGCGATCAGGTAGGCGCCCTGACGCAGGATGGAGAAGAGCCGGGGGCCGCTGGTCACGGCCCACCCGCCGCGCTGTCGCGGGTCACCTCGTAGCCGAGCAGCCGCTCGGCCTCCTCGAGGCCGCCCTGCAGGTCGCCGATGGTGTTCATCTTGGACAGGTCGACGCCGATGGTGACCAGGGTCTGCGCGATCAGCGGCGACAGTCCGGTGATGATCACGCTGGCGCCCATGAGCCGCGAGGCGTCGACGGTCTGCACCAGGTGGTTGGCCACCGTCTCGTCGACGTCCGGGACGCCGGTGATGTCGATGACGACGACCTTGGCCCGGTGGGTGCGGATCCCGGTCAGCAGCTGCTCGGTCAGCTGCCGCGCCCGCTGCTGGTCGAGCACGCCGATGATCGGCAGGATCAGCAGCCGCTCGCGGACCGGCAGCACGGGGGTGGACAGCTCGCGGATCGAGTCCTGCTGCTGGCGGATGACGCGTTCGCGCTCGTCGACGAAGCTCACCGCGACGGTGTTGGCGATCCGGTTCGCCGCGGGCTCGTAGGCGTCGAGCACCCGGTTGAGGTGCGGGAAGTCGCGCTGGTACTTCTCGAACAGGGAGCGGGCGAGGACGTCGCGGAGCAGCAGGACGATGCCGACGACCTCGTGCGTCTCCACGCCCCTGGGGATGATCCGCTCGGACAGGTCGCGGGCGTAGTGCTGGAGCGCCTCGACGCTGCCGGTCTCGAGCACCTCGACGTAGTTGTCGTAGACCGACGTGGTCTCGGCGGCCATCTCCTGGGCGGTCATCGCCTGCAGGAGGTGCGCCTCGTGGATCCGGCCGGCCCACTCCTGGCGCAGCCGGGTGCGGTGCTCGCGCAGATGGGCCACGAGCTGCGGCAGCAGCCCCTCGTCGTCGACGACAGACGCTCGCTCGGTCACGGTGTGCCCTCCCTGGTCGTCATTCCGCCCCCCGCCACTTGATCATGGTCACGGTCGTGCCGCGTCCCCGCTCGGAGACGACGGCGAACTCGTCCATCAGCCGCCGTGCGCCCGGAAGTCCCAGGCCGAGCCCCTGGTAGGTGCTGTAGCCGTCCTGCAGGGCCTGCTGGACGTCGGCGATGCCGGGACCCGAGTCGCGTGCGGTGATCCGCAGCCCGCGCCGCGGCGCATCCAGCAGCTCGACCAGCACGTCGCCGGAGTCGGCGAACCGGACGATGTTGCGCACGATCTCCGAGACGGCGGTGGCGATCTCGGTCAGCTCCGTCGGCGAGAAGTCGAGCCGCTCGGCCAGCTCCCGGGCCGCCTGCCGGGCGGCGACGACGTCGGCATCGGTGCGGACGGCGACGCGGACCTCCTCCTGCCGGCCCCGGCCGCGGCCCATCAGCGGCTCGCTGAGCCGGGCGCAGAGCTCGCACTCGAGGAGGTGGCGGGCCGCGTCCACCTCCCGCTGCCGGCGCCGGTCCCCGCTCGAGATGGCCAGCAGCACCGGGCGGCAGCGCTCGGTGTCCGGCTCGACCCGCTCGGCGGCCAGCAGGTACTCCACGCGCAGCCGGGCACGGGTCCGGTTGAGCTGGGCGGCGACGGCGCCGGCGGTGGACCCGAGCTCCCGGGCGAGCGAGCGGGTGTCCTGCCCGGACACCTCGTGGGCGAGTAGGGTGTCGCGTTCGCGGTCGGACAGCCGGGTGAGCGCCTCGGCCATGGCCGCGCGGTCCTCCTGGGCGAGGAGGTCCTCGTCGGGGGCCTCGGACGGCCGCAGGTCGACCACCCGGTGCTGGTGGCGGCGCTGGCGGTCCTGCTCGCGCCACATCGAGGCGACCACGTTGCGCGCGGTGACGATCGCGTAGGGCTCGAGCATGCCGGCCTCGATCCGGCCGACCGCGCCGAGCACCCGCGCGAGCGTCTCCTGGACCAGGTCGTCGGCCGTGGCCCGGTCGGCCACCCGCGCTGCCACGATCCGCCGGACGATCGGGATGAGCGCGGCGACGTCGACCGATCCGCGGCGCTCCGGCAGCTGGCCGGCAGGCTCCGGGGCCGGCATGCGGGAGACGCTACAACCGGCGACCGCCGCCCGCCGGACCAGCACGGCTCGGTAATGGACGGCGCGACGGCTACCCGGCCCGCACCCGTTCGGCGACCCGCCGGTGCAGGGCGGCGCGCTCGCGGAGCAGGCCGGCCAGGGCCGTGCTCCGGGACTGGCCGGCCTGCCGCTCCAGCACGTCGGCCGTGCCCACCTGCGCCGCCGCGCGCCGAAGCCGGTCGAGGCGCTCGCGGCGTGCGGCGAGTGAGGGCCGGGGTTCTGCGTGGTTGTCGGTCACACAGTTGACGACGCCGCATCCGCGCCCGGATGACGCGGGCTCAGGTCACGGTCTGGGGCAGGCCCAGCGCCTCGAACAGCGCCGGACCGAACGTGGTGATCTCGGCGATCGCGTCGTCCTCGATGCGCAGCACGTCGAGCTTGAAGGCGCGGAAGACGGAGTCGCCGGGACGGCGCAGGTAGCTCGCCGCGGCCGGCATCCGGTTCGCGCTGGTCGGCAGCAGCCGCCAGTCGCCCTCGCGGTCGGGGCCGAACCCGCGCTCCAGCAGCGGCACGAGGGCGTCCCGCCCGTCGAACAGCCACGGGTAGGGCGGCATGGTGACGCGGATGTCCTCGGCGGCCACGGCCAGCGCCGCCGCCGCGTCGCAGCGCTCGTGCGCGTCGATGAACCGCTCGAGCAGCTCCTTCTCCGCGGCGCTGGGTTGCCCGGCCGACCAGTCGGCGCGGTGCGACGGCAGGTGCTGGGCCATGGTCGCCCGGGCCCGCTGCAGCGCGCTGTTCGCGGCCGCGACGCTGGTGTCCAGCAGCTCGGCGGTCTCCGCGGCGGGCATGCCGAGCACCTCCCGGGCGAGCAGCGCCGCCCGCTGCCGGGCGGGCAGCACCTGCAGGGCGGCCAGGAAGGCGAGCTCGATCGTCTCCCGGGCGACCGCGACCTCGTCGGGTCCGTCGTCCTCGGCCGGGATCTCGTCCAGCAACCGGTCGGGGTAGGGCGTCAGCCAGGCGATGTCGGTCGGCCGCTCCGGTGACCGGCGCTTCCGGGCGCGGATGAGGTCGGTGCAGACGTTGGTCGCGATGCGGTACAGCCACGCGCGCGGGTGCAGCCCGTCGAAGCCGTCCCACGCCCGCCAGGCGCGCAGGTAGGTCTCCTGGACGGCGTCCTCGGCGTCGTCGAACGAGGCCAGCATCCGGTAGCAGTGCACGTGCAGCTCGCGCCGGTGCGGCGACGTCGCGGCGTCGAAGTCGAGCGCCGGCGCTGCGGTCACCGCTTGCCCTGCTGCACCGACCAGGTGTTGCCGTCCGGGTCGTCGAAGAAGACGAAGGTGCCGTAGTCGGCGTCCTGCGGGTCGCGCCCGGGGGTCTGCGCCCCGTCGGCGAAGTGCACCATCCCGCTGTGCTCGATGCCGGCACCGGTCAGCTGGTCGGCGGCCGCGGCGATGTCGGCGACGACGAACTGGCAGCCCTTCATCTGCGACCCGGTCGGCAGGCCCTTGCCGAACACGATCGAGCACGCCGAGCCCGGCGGGGTCACCTGCACGACCCGGAAGTGCTCGTTCGGCGCGAAGTCGGTGTCGAGGGAGAAGCCGAGCTTGCCGGCGTAGAACTCCTTCGCGCGGTCCACGTCGCTCACCGGGATGACGAGAACTTCGAGCTTCCAGTCCATGTCCTGCCTCCTTCTCCGCAGCGGTTGTCGCTCCTCTGCCTACTGGAACGACGCCCGCCACGGGAACTCATCGGTCGCGCGGTGACTCACTCGTGGTGGAGCCGGACTCCCTTGGGGAACGCGGTGGTGGTGTCGCCGAGCAGCAGCATCCGGTAGGTGGCGACGGCGGCCTCCTCCAGGTTCATCGCCCGCCGGAACGCCATGCGGACGTCCTCCCCCAGCGCCGAGCAGCCGTGGTGCGACAGCACGATGCAGTCGTGCTCGCGCGCCTGCTCGGCCGCGGCTTCGGCCAGCTCGTCGGAGCCGTTCGGGAAGTAGGGCACGGTGCCGATCGAGCGCACGTAGACCGCGTGGTCCAACGACAGCAGCCGGATCGGGTGGCCGAGCGCGTCGACCAGGACGGCGTGCTGCGGGTGCAGGTGGACGACGGCGTGCACGTCGGGGCGCACGCGGTAGGTCCGCTGGTGCAGCTTCCACTCGGTCGAGGGCCGCTCGGCGCCCCCGACCACCTCGCCGTCCGGACTCATGACGCTGAAGTCGGCCGGCGTGAGGCGGTCGAGCCAGGTGCCGGTCCCGGTGATCACGAAGTCACCCTCGCCGGGCAGCCGGGCCGACAGGTTGCCGCCGCTGGCCAGCACGAGCCCGCGCTCGACCGCGAGCCGGCCGACCTCGATCAGCTGCTCGACCGCGTCGGCGCGGGTGGTCGCCGGCCTCACGAGAAGTACGAGCCCACGTCGGCCGGCGCGAACCGCCCGCGGTCGGTGACGACGACGCTGACGAACCGCGGCGGGGTGACGTCGAAGGCGGGGTAGACGCCGGTGACCCGGGACGACGCGGTGCGCCGGCCGAGGCAGTGCAGCACCTCGTCGCCGTCCCGGTTCTCGAGCTCGACGTCGTCCGCGGTGGCCGCCTGCCGGTCGGGCGCCTGCACGAGCGCGACGAACGGCACCCCGAACGCCTGTGCCGCGACGGCGAGTTGCAGGGTGCCGATCTTGTTGACGACGGCGCCGTCCATGGTCACGCGGTCGGCCCCGGTGACGAACGTGGTGACCTCGCCGCGGCTCATCAGGTGCGCGGCCATGCCGTCGGTGATCAGCCGGGTCGGCACGCCCATCTCGGCCAGGCTCTCCGCGGTCAGCCGGGCGCCCTGCAGGTAGGGGCGGGTCTCGGTGCAGATCGCCTGGATCCGCTTGCCCGCGCGGAGCACCGCGGCGACCGTCTCGGTCAGGTACGCGTCGGCCCAGCAGTGGGTGAGCACCGTGGCGCCGTCCGGGATCAGCGGCGCCGCGTGCTCCCCCAGCGCCCGGAAGCCGGCCCGGTACCGCTCGGCCAGCTCGGCGGCCGCCCGCTCGACGTCCCCGCCCGCCTCCGCGACCTCCAGCAGCGACGCGACGACGTCCCGGATGCCGTTGTTGGTCGGCCGGGTGGCGACCAGCCTCCGTGCTGCCTCCCGCACCGCGTCGAGTCCCCCGCTGCGCGCCGCGAGCACCATCCCGCCCGCGGCCGCGAACGGCGGGCCGAGGCTCTGCGTGACCATGTCCTCGATCGCCTTCGCGACGTCCTCGACGCTGCGGCAGGTCACCCAGGTGCGCTCGAAGGGGAACACGCGGCGGTCGAGGATCCGGACGGCGTCCGGCTCCACCACCACGCTCTGCCCGACCAGTGTCGGGACGGGCACCTCCGGCGTGCTCACGGCGGCACCTTACGGCGCGATCGGCTGCTGTAATCGGCTGCCTCAGCGACGCGCAGCGAGGTGATCGCCATGCCGAGGTTCGTCATCTTCTTCGCCTACACCGGCGAGACCTGGGGCCGGATGGTCGACCAGCCGGGCGACCGCACCGCCGCGGTGCGCGCATCGGCGGAGGCCGTCGGCGCCCGGCTCGAGGCCCTGTACTGGATGCTCGGCGAGGCCGACGGCATGGTGATCCTGGAGGCGCCGGACGCCCAGACCGCGGCCGCGGTGACGCTCACCTCGGCCAGCACCGGCGCCGTCCGCAGCCTGGGCACCCACCAGCTCTTCGACCAGGACGAGCTGCAGACCGTCCTCGGCAAGGTGCGGGACGGCCGCGCCGTCTTCCGAGCCCCGGGGACCTGACCGTCAGGTACCCGTGATGTGCTCCGGGCGGATCGGCACCCGGCGCAGCTGCCTGCCCGTCGCCGCTCGCACCGCCGCGGCCACCGCCGGACCCGACGAGATCGTCGGCGGCTCCCCCACCCCGCGGACGCCGTAGGGCGCGTGCGGGTCGGCGTACTCGAGCACCTCGATCTGCATCGGCGGGATGTCGAGGATCGTCGGGATCAGGTAGTCGGTGAACGACGGGTTGCGCACGTGCCCGTCGACGACGACGACCTCCTCCATCAGCGCCAGGCCCATGCCCTGCGCGCTGCCGCCCTGGATCTGGCCGACGACGGCGTCGGGGTTGAGCGCCTTGCCGACGTCCTGCGCGGTGTCCAGCGCGACGACCTTGACCAGCCCCAGCTCGGTGTCGACGTCGACCACGGCCCGGTGGGCGGAGAACGCGAACTGCACGTGCGCGTCGCCCTGGCCGGTCTCCGGGTCGATGGCGTGCGTGGGTCGGTGCCGCCACTCCACGGTCTCCTCGACAGCGTCGTCCCCGAGGACGTCGGCGAGCCCGCTGAGCACCTCGCCGGAGGCGCCCACGATCTTCTCGCCGTCCAGCCGCAGCGACGCGGCCGGCCGGCCGAGCGCGACCGCCGCCCGCTGCAGCACCCGGTCGCGCACCGCCTCGCACGCGGCCTTCACCGCACCGCCGGTGACGTACGTCTGCCGGGACGCCGACGTCGACCCCGCCGATCCGACCTGGGTGTCGGCCGGGATGACGACCACCCGGTCGACGCCGAGCTCGGTGCGGGCGATCTGGGCGTGGATCGTGATCAGCCCCTGGCCGACCTCGGCCGCCGCGGTGTGCACCGTGGCCACCGCCTCGCCGGCGGTCATCTGCAGCCGCACGCGCGCGGTCGAGTAGTCGTCGAAGCCCTCGGAGAAGCCGACGTTCTTGTAGGTGACCGAGTAGCCGATCCCCCGTCGCACGCCCTCGCCGTGCGTGGTGTTGCCGACCGCGCCCGGGAGGGTCAGGAGGTCCCGTTCGCCGGAGGGCTCCGGCGGCAGCGGCATATCCCGCACCTTCCAGATCAGCTCGGCCACCGGTGCGGCCGAGTCGATGACCTGCCCGGTGATGTTGAGGTCGCCCTCCTGCATGCCGTTGCGGGCCCGGAGCTCCACCGGGTCCATCTCCAGCACCGACGCCAGCTCGTCCATCAGCGCCTCGTGCGCGAACGCCGCCTGCACGCAGCCGAACCCGCGCATCGCGCCGCACGGGGGGTTGTTCGTGTAGACGCCGACCGCGTCGACCGACACGTTCGGGATGCGGTACGGCCCCATGCCCAGGGTGCCGGCGTTGCCGACCACGGCCGGCGTCGAGGAGGCGTAGGCGCCGCCGTCGAGCAGGATGTCGGCCTTGGCGTAGACCAGCGTGCCGTCGTCCTCGGCGCCGAACTCGTAGTGCAGCCAGGCCGGGTGCCGGTGCACGTGGCCGTAGAAGGACTCCTCCCGGCCGTAGACCATCTTCACGGGCTTGCCGGTGCGCAGCGCCAGCAGGCAGGCGTGGATGTGCACCGACAGGTCCTCGCGGCCGCCGAACGCGCCGCCGACACCGGCCAGCGTCAGCCGCACCTTGTCCGGCGGCATGCCCAGCGCCAGGCACATCTGCCGCTGGTCGACGTGCAGCCACTGGGTGGCCACGAACAGGTCGACGCCGCCGTCCTCGGCCGGCACCGCGAGCCCGGACTCCGGCCCGAGGAACGCCTGGTCCTGCATGCCGACCTCGAAGTCGAGGGAGACCACGACCGGCGCGGTGGCGGCCGGGTCGCCGCGGCGCAGCTTCAGGTGGCGCACCAGGTTGCCGCCCGGGTTGACCAGCGGCGCGTCGTCGTCCAGGGCCCGGCGGGGGTCGGTGACGGCGGGCAGCGGCTCGTAGTCGACCCGGATCCGGCGGGCCGCCCGGCGGGCGGTCTCCGGGTGGTCGGCGGCGACCAGCGCCACCGGTTCGCCCTCGTAGCGCACCACGTCGGCGGCCAGCACCGGTGAGTCGGCGTGCTCCAGCCCGTAGGCGTTCTCGCCCGGGACGTCGTCCGCCGTCAGGACGGCGAACACCCCCGGCACCTGCAGCGCCTCGGTGAGGTCGATGCCCCTGATCCGCGCGTGCGGGTGCGGGCTGCGCAGCGTGATGCCCCAGACCATGTCGTCGTGCCACAGGTCGCTGGCGTAGGCGAACTCGCCGGTGACCTTGAGCGTGCCGTCGGGCCGCAATGGGCTATCCCCCACCCGCCCGTCCCCGATCCGGCCGGTCACGGTGGTCGGCGGCGCGGGGCGCGTCGTCGTCGTCTCGCTCATGGCTGCACCTGCTTGGTCGCGGCCAGCCGGACGGCGTCGAGGATCTTCTCGTAGCCGGTGCAGCGGCAGAGGTTGCCGGCCAGCGCCTCGCGGATCTCGAGGTCGGACGGCGAGGGCACCCGCGCCAGCAGGTCGTGCGCGGCGACGACCAGCCCCGGGGTGCAGAAGCCGCACTGGACGGCGCCGGCCTCGACGAAGGCCTCCTGCACCGGGTGCAACGCCTGCCCGCCCGCCAGCCCCTCGACGGTGACGACGTCGCGGCCGATCGCCTGCCCGGCCGCGACCAGGCACGAGCACACCGGCTCGCCGTCGAGGTAGACGGTGCACGAGCCGCACTCGCCCTGCTCGCAGGCGTTCTTCGACCCGGGCAGGCCCAGCCGCTCGCGCAGCAGGAACAGCAGGCTCTCGCCGGGCCAGACGTCGTCGACCGACTGCTCGGTGCCGTTGACTGTGGTGGTGACGCGCATGGTCAGGCTGCCCTCCGGTACTCGTCCCAGGCCCAGGTCGCGGCGCGGCGGCCCATCACCGACAGCGCGTGCCGGCGGTAGGCGGCGCTGCCGCGGACGTCGTCGATCGGCGCGGACGCCGCGGCGACCCGGTCGCCGAAGGCCCGCGCCAGGGAGTCCGGCAGCTCCCCGCGGGAGTCCCACAGACCGGCGGCGTCGAGCTCGCCGGCGAGGAACGCCTCGGCCTCGGTCGCCCGCCGCGGCGTCGGCGCGGCCGAGCCGATGCCGGTGCCGACCGCGCGCCGGTCGGGGTGCAGCGCCACGGCGAACGCGGTCACCGCGATGACCATGGCGTTGCGCGTGCCGATCTTGGAGAACTGCTGCGGGCCCGAGGCGGCCGGCACGAGGACCGCCGCGATCAGCTCGTCGGGCTCCAGGGCGTTGCGCTTGACGCCGGTGTAGAACTCCGCGGCCGGCACCTGCCGAGTGCCGCGCGCGGCCGAGGCGACCTCGACGACGGCGTCGGCGGCCAGCAGCGGCGGGTGCGAGTCACCCGCGGGCGAGGCGGCGCCCAGGTTGCCGCCGACCGTGCCGCGCATCCGGATCTGCGGCGAGCCGACCGTGCGCGAGGCCATCGCCAGCCCGGGCAGCTCCACCCCCAGCTCGGTGATCACCCTCGCGTAGGTCACGCCGGCGCCCAACCGGACCACACCGTCGTCCGCCGACCACTCCCGCAGCTCCGGCACCCGGCCGAGGTCGAGCAGGGCTCCCGGTCGCCGGCGGTCGAAGTTCAGCTCGACCATCACGTCGGTGCCACCGGCGATGGGCAGCGCGTCCGGGTGCTCGGCCCGCGCCTCCAGGGCCTCGCCCCACGTCGTCGGTTGCAGGAAGTCCACGGCTCTCCTCGCCAGGTCGGGTCCTCGAAGGGAACCGCCCCGGAAAGGAAACGGCAAGGCACCACAGCCCGAACGTGGGTCTCAGAAGGGCAACAGCCGGCCCGCCCAGAGCACCAGGACGAGGACGATCAGCGCGAGCACCCACGCGGTGACCCGCTCGTCGCCCCACTTGTCATCACGCATCGACGACAGGGTGGCGCGACGCCGCAGCACCGCGCCACCCCATTGACTGTGCAGTTGCGGTCGCCGCGCCCGGCGTGGCGCCGCGTGTCGCCGACCGGAAGTGCTCAGTCGGCGGTGGAGCAGAACGCGCCGCGGCCCCCGACCTGCCCGGTCGAGGGCCGCGGCGGTTGCGGTCGGTCAGCTCTGGTAGCGCGGCGAGGCAGCCCCCTCGGCCCGCGTGCTGCCGCGGCGAGCGGCGAACGGCGTGGCGACGTCCTCCAGGGACTTGCCCTCCGCCGAGACGCCGATGAACGCGGCGACCAGACCACCGAGGACCATCACGCCGGCACCGAGCAGGTAGCCGTAGAACAGCGGGATGCGGTCGGTGCCGTCACCGATCAGGTGGCCGTACAGCCACGGGCCCAGAGCACCGAAGCACTGGGCGATGGCGAAGAAGACGGCGATCGCCTTCGCACGCACCTCCTGCGGGAAGATCTCGCTCACGGTCAGGTAGGCGGAGCTGGCGCCGGCCGAGGCGAAGTAGAAGATCACGCACCACGCGATCGTCTGGGTCGTCGCGTTGAGCACGTCGGCCCGGAACAGGAACGCGGTCAGGGCGAGGAGAGCACCGGAGATGATGTACGTCCCGGCGATCATCTTCTTGCGCCCGATGGTGTCGAACAGGTGCCCGAGGGTCAGCGGTCCGGCCAGGTTGCCGACCGCGAAGGCGATGAGGAACAGCGGCGCCTTGTTCGAGTCGACGCCGTAGAAGTTGCCCAGCACCAGCGTGTAGGTGAAGAAGATCGCGTTGTACAGGAACGACTGGGTGATCATCAGCGTCGCGCCGTAGATCGACCGGCTCGGGAACTCCTTGAACAGCACCCGCGCGAGCGCGAAGTAGCCGATCTTCTCCGCAGGCACCAGATCGATCGCCTTGTCGTCCGGCACGCGCTCCAGCTGCCGCCCGCCCTGCTCGACCTCGTGCTCGATGTAGCTGATGCTGCGCTCGGCCTCCTCGGCGTGGCCGTGCATGACCTGCCACCGCGGGCTCTCCGGCAGGTGCCGGCGGACGAAGATGATCACCAGACCCAGCACCGGGCCCAGCAGGAACGCGAGCCGCCAGCCGACGCTCGGGCTCATGACGTTCAGGAAGATGAAGGTGCCGAGCGTCCCGAGGATGGCGCCGGCCCAGTAGGTGCCGTTGACCGCGATGTCGACGCGGCCGCGGTAGCGCGCGGGGATCAGCTCGTCGATGGCCGAGTTGATCGCCGCGTACTCGCCACCGATGCCCATGCCGCTGATGAAGCGGGTGGCGTAGAGGAAGACGATCCAGCCGACCCCGTTGCCGATGGTCAGGGCGGTGAGGCCGCTGCCGACCAGGTAGACGGCCAGCGTGATCACGAACAGCTTCTTGCGGCCCAGCTTGTCGGACAACTGCCCGAAGAACAGGGCCCCGACGACCTCACCGATCAGGTAGATCGTCGCGATGAAGCCCGCCTGGCCGGTGGACAGGTGGAGCGTGTCCGCCTCGGTCAGCTTGTCGACCACCGCACTGGCGACGGTGATCTCCAGGCCGTCCAGGATCCAGGCGACGCCGAGGGCGATCACCATCCGGGTGTGGAACGGGGACCAGGGCAACCGGTCGATCCGCGCCGGGATCAGGCTGCGGATCACGCCAGGTGCCGGTGCCTCACGGGTCGTCGTCATCGAACGCGCCTCCGGGCTTGGGCTCTTCTGTTGTGGCCGGAGCCGTTCCTTCCCTCCCGGGAACCCGATCAATCCCTCGAACGTTCACCCGCTCCGGTGGGACCCAGGCCACGTCCCGCATCGTTTTCCGCGGCCGTGGGCATGCTGAGCGCATGCACCTGCCCGAGCCTCGGGGCCCGCTGAGCGCCGCGCTGTTCGCCGATCTGACGAGCGGTACGTCCCTGTCCCCTGACACGCTCGCCCAGGCCGAGCGCACCGCGGCCGCGTCGTCCGACGTGCTCGCCGACGACGACCTCCAGCTGAGCCTGGCCGTCTGCTACGAGCTGCACTACCGCGGGTTCGACGACGTCGACGAGGGCTGGGAGTGGGAGCCGGACCTGCTGCGGCTGCGGGCGCTGCTCGAGCACCGGCACACCGAGGCGCTGCGCGCGCTGGTCGGCCCGCTCGAGGCCACCGACGAGGCGATCGACCAGCAGCTGGCCGCGCTCATCGCCGCCGACGACTCGCCCTCGCTGTCGTCCTTCATGGCCAAGCAGGGCACGCTCGAGCAGTTCCGGGAGTACCTCGCCGTCCGCTCGGTGTACCACCTCAAGGAGGGCGACCCGCACACCTTCGCCGTCCCCCGGCTGTCCGGCCGGGCGAAGTCGGCCATGGTCGAGATCCAGGCCGACGAGTACGGCGGTGGCTCGGCCGAGCGCATGCACAGCCGGCTGTTCGCCGGGATGATGGCCGACCTCGGTCTGGACGACGGGTACGGCGCGCTGTGGGACGACGCCCCGGCGATCGCGTTCGCCTCGGTCAACACGATGTCGCTGTTCGGCCTGCACCGGCGCTGGCGGGGTGCCGCGCTGGGCCACCTCGCCTGCGTCGAGATGACGTCGTCCGAGCCGAGCCGGCGCTACTCGGCGGGGCTGCGGCGGCTGGGCTTCGACGGGCGCACCACCGTCTTCTACGACGAGCACGTGGAGGCCGACGCCGTCCACGAGCAGATCGCGGCGGTCGACATGTGCGGCTCGCTGGTCGCCGAGACCCCCGCGCTCGCGGCTGACGTGCTGTTCGGCGCCGCCTGCTCCCTGGCCGTGGACGGCGTCGCGGCACGGGTCCTGCTGGAGGCGTGGACGTCCGGCCGCTCGGCCCTGCGCGGTGCGCGACCCGTAGCGGCCTGACCTGCGCAAAGCGGAACGGAACTGTTTCGGCTCAAGATCGGTTGCATGCGACCGAAGTCGTACCCATGCTGCGCCGCTCGGCTCCGACCACTCCCCCACCCCTGCAGCCGGAGCAGATGCCGCGCGACGTCGAGGCCCTCGAGCACGTCATCGGGCTCCTGCTCGACACCCGGGTCTCCGACGCCCGCCAGGCCGTCGAGCTCATCACCCGGGGGCTCGTCGAGTTCGTCGGCATGGCCTACGGCGGTGTCTGGTGGCCGTGCGGGGAGAACCGGTTCCGCCTGGAGTGGGAGACCGGTGAGCTCGCCCCGGCCATGAGCGCGCGCTGGCACGCCGAGACCGAGCTCGACGAGCAGGCCGGCTACGGCGGGCAGGCGCTGCGCGACCGGAAGCCGGTCCTGCTCAGCGGGGAGCCGGTCCGCGGCCGCTGCCTGCGCTGGGAGACCGCGCACGCCGCGGGCGCCCTGCAGGGCTGCTTCCTGCCGATCCTCGAGAACGGCCGCGTCGTCGCGATCATCGAGTACTACAGCCGCGGCGAGCTGCCCTTCTTCGGCGGCCGCAAGACGAAGTGGGACGTGATCGGGCGGATCCTCGGCCACGCCCGCGCGACCGCGCTCGCCCAGGCGCAGCTGCAGGAGAACCTCGACGACCGGGTCGCCGTCACCACCGTCGTCGCCAAGGTCGGCGAGGCGCGCAACGAGGAGGAGGCGCTGCGGGTCGCGCTCGACACCGTCCGGACGGCGTTCGGCTGGGCCTACGGCTCCTTCTGGGCGCTCGACCAGGCCGAGCGGGTGCTGCGGTTCGGCCAGGAGTCCGGCTCGGCCGGCGAGGAGTTCCGGAAGGTGACCCTCGAGGCGAGCTTCGCCGAGGGCGTGGGCCTGTCCGGACGGGCGTGGCGCAGCCGCGACCTGGTGTTCGTCCGCGACCTCGCCGAGGTTCCCGACTGCGTGCGCGCACCCGCCGCGCAGCGGGCCGGCGTCAAGTCCGGCGTCTGCTTCCCGATCACCGCCGGCGGCACGGTCATCGGCACGATGGACTTCTTCGTCACCGAGACGATCGAGCTGTCCGAGTCGCGCGCCTCCGCGCTGCGCAACGTGCAGACCCTGGTCTCGCAGCGGCTCGACGTGCTGCGCCGGACCACGGAGGACGCGGTCAACGCCCAGGCGCTGCTGGAGACGGTCTCGCGGCTGCGCGACGCGGCCGCCGCGGCCGGGCGGGTGGCCGAGCGAGCCGTCGAGCAGGCCTCCACGATGACGACGGAGGTCGAGTCCCTCGGCCAGGCGTCGGGGGCGATCGGCGAGGTCATCCAGGTCATCTCCGCCATCGCCGACCAGACGAACCTGCTCGCGCTCAACGCCACCATCGAGGCGGCCCGCGCCGGCGAGCTGGGCAAGGGCTTCGCCGTCGTGGCCAGCGAGGTCAAGGAGCTGGCGCGGGAGACGAACAAGGCCACCCAGCGCGTCACCGACCAGATCGTGTCGCTGCAGGCCAGCAGCGAGTCGGTGTCGGCGGGCATCCACACGACCAGCGAGATCGTCGGCGAGCTCGACGCCGTCCAGGCCCGGATCGGCGAGGCGCTCGAGGAGCAGGTGACCATGGCCGCCCGCTTCGAGCACCGCGGCTGAGCCGACACAGCGGCGAGCCTCACCCTCGCGGCGTCGTCGCCTCCCGCGCGTTGTGCCGCGGGGTCGGCGACCACACGGCGAGGGCGACGCAGCGGACTGCGGCCGAGCGGCTAGCTCGTCTCCTCGCCGGCCTCGCGCAGGATCCGGGCAGCGGGCCGCGGGCGCGACGGCGCACTCGGCGCGGAGAACCCCGACCGCTTGTGGCTGCCGTCGCAGAAGGGCTTGATGCCGGACTTCCCGCACCGGCACAGCGCGATCGTCGCGCGGCCCGGGTCGATCTCGACGCCGTCCTGGTCGACCAGCCGGAAGTCGCCGCGGACGATCAGCGGACCGTCGCGGTAGGGCGTGATCGTGGCGGCGGCCGGGTGGTCGTCGTCCAGGGGCTCGAGGGCGGGTTCGGACACGGCCCTCCCCTGCCCCGGGACGACGCCGGGCACACCTGGGCTCACCCGGTCGGGGGCCGGCGCTCCTCCACCTCGACCGCGACGACCTCGACCTCGTACCCGTCGTCCGCCCCGTGCCGGGCGGTCGGGACGCCCTCCGTCTCGGCCGGCACCTGCGCACCGGTGGTGTCGACGCCCGCCTCGTCGCGCAGGGCCACCTCGGTGACCACCGGCGGGGTGATCAGCCGGACCAGCCCGACCGCGACCACCGCACCGATCAGCGGCGCGACGATGAACAGCCACACGTGCTTGAGCGAGTCGCCGCCCGCGAACAGCGCAGGGCCCAGCGAGCGGGCGGGGTTGACCGACGTCCCGTCCAGCGGGATGGCGAACAGGTGCACCACGGTGAGGGTCAGGCCGATGGCCAGGCCGGCGAAGCCCGGCGTGGCCGAGCGGCCGGTGACCAGCAGGACCACGGTCACCAGCACCATCGTGATCAGCACCTCGAGCAGGAACGCACCCGGACCGCTGATGTTCGCGCCCCAGTTGTTCGAGCCGAGCGAACCGGTCGTGTCGGTGACGTCCCCGAACCCGCTGGTCATCAGCTTGAGCAGCGCCGCGCCGGCGATGCCGCCGGCGAACTGGGCCACCCAGTAGTAGCCGGCCTCCCGCGAGGTCATGCCGCGCGAGAGCAGGACGCCCAGGGTGACGGCCGGGTTGATGTGGCAGCCGGAGACGGGGCCGATCGCGTAGGCCAGCGCGAGCAGCACCAGGCCGAAGGCGAGCGCGACGCCGACGACACCGGAGACGAGGCCGCGGCCGGTCACCCCGGAGACGGCCGCGCCGACGGCGAGGAAGACGAGGAGCAGGGTCCCGACGAACTCGGCGATCACCGAGCGGACGAGCGTGGGAGACACGGCGGACCTCCAACGGTTCGGGTCGCCGCCCAGGTTGGCCCCCTACGGCGCGACACGCCAGAGCCTTTGCGGTACCGCTCCGTTTAGCGATCCGCGGGGCGGGCCGCCTGCACCGCCGCGGCGACGTCCGGACGCCCGTCGGCGGTGAGGCCCGCGACCACGCCGTCGATGTCGGCGCCGGGCCGGTTCTGCGAGAGCTTCCACTTCGCCTCGACCCGGCGGATCCGCACCTCGACGCCCACGATCGCCCGCAGCTGGCCGGCGACGTACTTCTCCGGCGCGTCGGACACGGTCCACGGCTCCGGCCGTGCGCTCTCGTGGGTAGCGGTGAGCCGGCGGACGTGCGCGGCGAGCCAGTCGACGTCGTCGTGGACGACGAGCTCGCCGTGCACGTGCGCGAGCACGTAGTCCCAGGTCGGGACGACGCGGCCGTGCTCGGCCTTGCTGGCGTACCAGGCCGGCGAGACGTAGGCGTCCGGCCCGCGCACGATGACCAGGACGTCGCCGACGCTGTCCCGCCACTGCGGATTGGTCCGCGCCAGGTGGCCGGCCAGCGTGCCGGCGGCCGGGTCGTGGAGCATCGGCAGCGTCGTCGCGGTCAGCCCGCCGGCGGTGGTGCTGACCAGGTCGACCGCGCCGGGGGCGGCGAGCAGCTGGTCGAGCGCGTCGTCGGGCGCGGCGAAGTGCGCGGGCACGTACACGTCACGCCTGCCCGTAGAAGACCTGGTCGACGACCGTGCGGGCGTGCCGGGTCGTGCGGCGGTAGTCGTCGACGAACTGGCCGGGATCCACGTCCGGACCGTAGCCGCAGGCCCGCGCGACGCCGGCCAGCTCGAGCCCGGCGCGGGGCAGCTGGTCGCTGGGCCGCCCGCGCACCAGGAAGATCGCGTTGCGCGCCCGGCTGGCCAGCTCCCAGGCCGCCTGCAGGGCGCCCGCCTGCTCCCCGGTGAGCTCGCCGTTCTCGGCCAGGACGGCGAGGGCGTCGATCGTGGTGGTCACCCGCAGGTCGGGGTCCTTCGCGCCGTGCTGCAGCTGCAGCACCTGGACGGTCCACTCGACGTCGGCCAGCCCGCCGCGGCCCAGCTTGGTGTGCGTGGCCGGGTCGGCGCCGCGGGGCAGCCGCTCCCGCTCCACGCGCGCCTTGATCCGCCGGATCTCGGCAACCTGCTCGGCCGAGAGCCCGCCGTCGGGGTAGCGCAGCGGGTCGACGAGCGCGACGAACGCGCGGCCGAGGTCCTCGTCGCCGGCCACCGGCACGGCCCGCAGCAGCGCCTGGATCTCCCAGACGTCGACCCAGCGCTCGTAGTACTCGCGGAACGCGTCGAGGCTGCGGACCAGCGCGCCCTTCTTGCCCTCCGGCCGGAGGTCGGCGTCGATCTCGAACGCCGGGTCCGGCGCGGGCTCGCCGAGCAGCCGCCTCAGCGTGGCGGCGATCGCGTTGGCGGCTGTCGCGGCCTTGCCCTCGTCGGCGCCGTCCCGCGGCCGGTGCACGAACAGCACGTCGGCGTCCGAGCCGTAGCCCATCTCCGACCCGCCGAGGCGCCCCATGCCGATGATCGCGAAGTCGACCGGCACGTCGGTGCCGGTCTCGTCCACGTGCGCCCGCAGCGCGACGTCCAGCCCCGCCTGCAGGGTGGCGACGGCGATGTCGGTCAGCGCACGGCCCACCCGGACGACGTCGAGCCGGCCGAGCAGGTCGGCGCAGGCGACGCGGAGCAGCTCCTGGCGGCGCAGCCCGCGGACGACCCGGATGCCCTCCTGCGGATCCGCGGCCCGCCCGGCCGCCGCGCGCATCGCCCCGGCCAGGGCGGCGGCGCTCCGCGGCTCGAGCTCGGCGTCGTCGGCGAGGATCTTCAGCGCCTCCGGCGTCCGGGTGAGCAGCCCGGCGACGTACTGGCTGGAGCCGAGCAGCACGGCCAGCCGCTCGGCGACGGAGCCCTCGTCGCGCAGCAGCCGCAGGAACCACTGGTTGCCGCCGAGCGCCTCGCTGACCCGGCGGTAGGCCAGCAGGCCGGCGTCCGGGTCGGCGCACGAGGCGAAGGTCTGCAGCAGCACCGGCAGCAGGTACTTCTGCATCGACGCCGAGCGGGACACCCCGCCGGTCAGCGCCGCCATGTGCCGCAGCGCGCCCTCCGGATCGGTGAAGCCCAGCGCGCGCAGCCACTCGCCGGCCGCCTTCGACCCCAGCTGCAGCTGCTCGCCGGGCACGCGGGCCACGGCGGACAGCAGCGGGCGGTAGAAGAGCTTCTCGTGCAGCCGCCGGACCTCCCGGTTGTGCAGCGCCAGCTCGGCACGCAGCACGGCGACGGCGTCCCCGCGGTGGTCGGGTTTGTAGCCGAGCGCGCGGGCCAGCCACCGCAGCTGCTGCTCGTCGGTGGGCAGCAGGTGGGTGCGGCGCATCCGGAGCAGCTGCAGCCGGTGCTCGACGGTGCGCAGGAACCGGTAGGAGGCGATGAGGGTGTCGGCGTCGTCCCGGCCGACGTAGCCGCCGGCGCGCAGCGCCATCAGCGCGGGCAGCGTGCCGCCGACCCGCAGGGTCGGGTCGGCCCGGCCGTGCACGAGCTGCAGCAGCTGGACGGCGAACTCGACGTCGCGCAGCCCACCGCGGCCCAGCTTGAGCTCGCGGTCGGCCTGCGCCGGGGGGATGTTCTCCTCGACCCGGCGGCGCATCGCCTGCACCTCGCCGACGAAGCCGGGACGGTCGCCGGCCTTCCACACCAACGGCCACAGCGCCTCGACGTAGGAGCGGCCGAGGTCGGGGTCGCCGGCGACCGGGCGCATCTTCAGCAGCGCCTGGAACTCCCAGGTGCTCGCCCACTGCTCGTAGTAGCTGGTGTGGCCCTTGAGCGTGCGCACCAGGGCGCCGGCCTTGCCCTCGGGCCGCAGCGCCGCGTCGACCTCCCAGGCGGCCTCGCGGCAGATCCGCAGCAGGGCGGTGGCCACGCGGGTGGCGCTCTGGAGGGCGGGGGCCTCCGGGTCGGTCGGGTCGACCGGCTCGGCGACGAAGACGACGTCGACGTCGCTGACGTAGTTGAGCTCGCGGCCACCGCACTTGCCCAGGCCGATGACGGCCAACCGGCACGCGGCGGCGTCGGCGGGCTGCTCGGCGACGGCGATGGCCAGCGCGGCGTTGAGCACGGCGGCGGCGATGTCGGCCAGCTCGCCGGCGACGTCCTCGGCGGAGAGGTTCTCCCCCAGGTCGCGACCGGCCAGGGAGACCAGCGCGCGGCGGTAGGCCAGCCGCAGGTCGGTGACCCGGTCGGGCGCGGCGTCCGGCGCGGCCTTGCCGATGCGCACCCCCCACGGCGGGTCGTCGGGGTCGGCGCCGACCGCGACCAGCATCTGCCGCTCGAGGGCGTGCGCGGTGGGCCGGACGGCGCCGCGGTCGTCGGCGTCCAGGACGGTCCAGTCACCGGGGTGGGCCGCGAGGTGGTCGGCCAGCCCGGCGCTGGCCCCGAGGAGGGAGAGCAGCCGCATCCGCAGCGGGCCGGAGCCGCGCAGGCGGGCCAGCAGCGCGGCGGCCGAGCCGCCACTCGGATCGGCCCGGTCGAGGGCCTCGATCAGCCGGTGCAGCGAGCGGACGGCGAGGTCGGGATCGCCGGCGCGGGCCAGCGCGCTCACGACGGGCCCGGCCTCGGGGTCGGCGGGCTCGTTGCGCTCGAGGTCCCACAGCCCGAGCGACGGGTCCGACAGCAGCCGGGCGGCGCGCTCGCCGTCCTCGAAACCGAAGCGGGCCAGCCGGACGACGGCCCGCCGCGGCACCTCCGGGGCGCCAGGGCTGCTCATGCGGCCCGTTGCGCGGCGGAGCGGACGAGCTCGGCGAAGCGGGCGGCGAAGGGTGCCCAGACCTGCTCGATGTCCGGGTGCGCGGCGGTGGTGCGCTCGGTGATCTCCTCGCGGGTGAACGGGGTGGCGGCGACGCCGACGACGTCCCGCTCGGCCCACTCGGCGACGATCTCCGGCGTCGTCTCGATGTGGAACTGGATGCCGTAGACGTGCCGCCCCACGCGGTAGGCCTGGTGGGCGTACATCGGGCTGCTGGCCAGCAGCGTCGCGCCGGTGGGCAGCTGCGAGATCTCGTCGTGGTGGAACTGGATGACGTCGGGGGTCATCGGCAGGGGCGCGAACAGGGGGTCGTGGTCGGCCACGTCGCGCTTGGCCACGAGCAGCGCGCCGACCTCGGGGCCGTCGACGCCCTCGCGCACCCGGCCGCCGCCGACGTCGGCGAGCAGCTGCGCGCCGAGGCAGACCGCCAGGGTCGGGAAGTCGGCCGCGAGCGCCGTCCGCAGCACGTTCCGGACGCCGACCAGCTCGGGGCTCTCGTCGGCGTCGTCCAGCGCCGACTGCGGGCCGCCCAGGACGACGAGGCCGTCGAAGCCGTCGAGGGTCGCGGGGAGGTCGTCGTCCCCCTCACCGGCGCGCACGTACCGCTCGTCGAGCTCCATGCCGGCCGCGCGCAGCCACTCCCCCAGCTTGGCCGGCGGATCGGTGCGGCTGGGGACGACGACGAGCAGACGGCCGGTGCTGGACACGCGATCGAGCGTAATGGCCCCCGCCGCGGACCCCGGTCCCTCGTGGTTTCGCGCGCTTAACCGCGCGCGGTTAAGCGCGCGAAACCACCTACAGGCCGGGGAGGTAGCGCTGGAGCTCGAAGGGCGTGACGTTCTGCCGGTAGGAGGCGAACTCCTCCTTCTTGTTGCGCAGGAAGAAGTCGAACACGTGCTCGCCGAGGGTCTCGGCGACCAGCTCGCTGCTCTCCATCGCGGTCAGCGCCTCGCCGAGGGACACCGGCAGGTCCTCGTAGCCGGCGGCGCGGCGCTCGGTGTCGGTGAGCGACCAGACGTCGTCCTCGGCCTCGGGCGGCAGCTCGTAGCCCTTCTCGATTCCGCGCAGCCCGGCGGCCAGCAGCACGGCGAAGGTCAGGTACGGGTTGCACGCGGAGTCCGGCGAGCGGACCTCGACCCGCGCCGAGTTCGCCTTCGACGGCTTGTACGACGGGATGCGCACCAGCGCCGAGCGGTTCGCGCGGCCCCAGGTGACCGCGGTCGGCGCCTCGGTGCCGGCCAGCAGCCGCCGGTAGGAGTTCACCGTCTGGTTGGTGATCGCGGTGAACTCGCGGGCGTGGGTGAGCAGGCCGGCGATGAACTGCTTGCCCGTCGTCGACAGCCGGATCGGGTCGGCCGCGTCGTGGAAGGCGTTGCGGTCGCCCTCGAACAGCGACAGGTGGGTGTGCATCGCCGAGCCGGACAGGTCGGTGAACGGCTTGGGCATGAACGTCGCGTGCACGCCCTGGGCCAGCGCGACCTCACGGACGACGTGCCGCAGCGTCATGATGTTGTCGGCCATCGACAGCGCGTCGGCGTAGCGCAGGTCGATCTCCTGCTGCCCCGGCGAGACCTCGTGGTGGCTGAACTCCACCGAGATGCCCATCGCCTCGAGCGCGAACACGGCCTCGCGGCGGAAGTCGTGGGCCACGTTGTGCGTGGACAGGTCGAAGTAGCCGCCGGTGTCGGCCGGCTCGGGCGCGCTGCCGTCGGTCGGCAGGTTCTTGAGCAGGAAGAACTCGACCTCGGGGTGGGTGTAGAAGGTGAAGCCCATGTCGGCGGCCTTGCCGAGCGTGCGGCGCAGCACGTGCCGCGGGTCGGCCCAGGCCGGCGAGCCGTCGGGCAGCGAGATGTCGCAGAACATCCGCGCGGTGTCGCTCGGCCGCCCCTCGCGCGCGGGCATCACCTGGAACGTGCCCGGGTCGGGCTTGGCGAGCATGTCGGACTCGTAGACGCGCGCGAAGCCCTCGATCGCCGAGCCGTCGAAGCCGATGCCCTCGGCGAACGCCGCCTCGATCTCGGCCGGCGCGACGGCCACCGCCTTCAGGTAGCCGGAGACGTCGGTGAACCACAGCCGCACGAAGCGGATGTCGCGTTCCTCGAGGGTCCGCAGGACGAACTCCTGCTGTCGGTCCATGCTCGCCATGATCCCGTTCGCTCGTTTCCTCTGTGTGACGTCGCCGGTTGCCGGTGCCCAGCCTGCCCTCTTCCGGGTGAGGACGCCGCATCCGCCCGCCCACCAGCACGGAGTGTCATCCGCGACCTAGCATGAAGGAGGCCATCGGCAAGGGCGCCGCGGCACGGGCGCGACCCGCACGTCCCCCGCCGGCGCGGGTGGCGGAGGGCGAGATGGACGTCGTTCTCGCAATCGTCGCGATCGTGGTGCTGCTCGCCGTGGTCCTCGCCGGCGCGAGCATCCGGGTGATCGACCAGTTCGAGCAGGGCGTCGTGCTGCGCTTCGGGAAGCTGCACGGCCAGCCCCGCGGTCCGGGACTGACGCTGCTCGCCCCGGCCGCCGACCGGTTGCACAAGGTGAACATGCAGGTCGTCACGATGCCGGTGCCGGCCCAGGAGGGCATCACCCGCGACAACGTCACCGTCAAGGTCGACGCCGTCGTCTACTACAAGGTCTACGACTCGGTGCGGGTCGTGGTCGGGGTGCAGAACTACGAGGCGGCGATCGAGCAGGTGGCGCAGGCCTCGCTGCGCTCGATCATCGGCAAGAGCGACCTCGACGACCTGCTGTCCAACCGGGAGCGGCTCAACCAGGGCCTCGAGCTGATGCTGGACAACCCCGCGGTGGACTGGGGCATCCACATCGACCGGGTGGACATCAAGGACGTCGTCCTGCCCGAGTCGATGAAGCGGTCGATGTCCCGCCAGGCCGAGGCCGAGCGCGAGCGCCGGTCGCGGGTGATCACCGCCGAGGGCGAGCTGCAGGCGTCGGAGAAGCTGGCCGAGGCCGCCCGGGTCATGGCCACCCAGCCGAGCGCGCGGCAGCTGCGCCTGCTGCAGACCATGGTCGAGGTGGCCGCGGAGAAGAACTCGACCGTCGTCCTGCCCTTCCCGGTCGAGCTGCTGCGCTTCCTGGAGCGGTCGACGCCGCCCGACCCGGCCCCGGATGGCCGCGTGCCGGCCCGGACGACGAGACTGGATGCATGAGCGAGCCGGTGCAGCTGCGGGTGGCCCTGGCCCAGGTCGACACCCGCGTCGGTGACCTGTCGGGCAACGCGGACCTCGTGCTCGGGTGGACGCGCCGGGCCCAGGACGCCGGTGCCCACCTCGTCGTCTTCCCGGAGATGACGCTGACCGGCTATCCGCCGGAGGACCTCGTCCTGCGCGAGTCGTTCGCGAAGGCGAGCGAGCGGGCGCTGGTCGACCTCGCGGCCGACCTCGAGCGGCAGGGCCTGGGCGGCACCGCCGTCGTCGTCGGGTACCTGGCGCACACCGAGGGGGTGGGCCCGGCCCCGGTCGACGCACCGCCGACCGACGACGACCGGCCCGCCGACGCCAACCCCCGCCGCGGGGCACCGCGCAACGCCGCCGCTCTGCTCTACGGCGGCGAGGTCGTCGTCCGCTACTACAAGCGGCACCTGCCCAACTACGGCGTCTTCGACGAGGCGCGCTACTTCGTGCCGGGCAACGAGCTGCAGATCGTGCGGCTGCACGGGGCCGACGTCGCGCTGACCATCTGCGAGGACCTCTGGGTCGAGGGCGGCCCGTGCGGCGTGGCCGGGCAGGCCGGCGTCGACCTGGTCGTCTCCCCCAACGCCTCGCCGTACGAGCGGGCCAAGGACGACCTGCGGCTGCCGCTGGTGCGCCGCCGGGCCGCCGAGGCGCACGCGCCGGTCGTCTACTGCAACCAGGTCGGCGGGCAGGACGAGCTGGTCTTCGACGGCGACTCGATGGTGGTCCTCGGCGACGGCGAGCTGCTGGCCCGCGCGCCCCAGTTCGTCGAGCACCTGATGACCGCCGACCTGACGTTCGACCCGGCCGCCGTGCCCGAGCGCCGAGAGGGCCGGATCGGGCCCATGACGGTCACCCGCACCGTGCTCTCCGACGAGCCGGTGGCGCCGTTCGAGGCGCAGCCGAGCTCGATCGCCGAGCCGCTGTCGGACTGCGCGGAGGTCTGGCGGGCGCTCGTGCTGGGCCTCAAGGACTTCATCGACAAGAACGGCATGCCCTCGGTGATCCTCGGCCTGTCCGGCGGCATCGACTCGGCGCTGGTCGCCACGATCGCCGTCGACGGGCTCGGCGCCGACCGCGTCTACGGCGTCGGGCTGCCGTCGAAGTGGTCGAGCGAGCACTCGCTGTCCGACGCCGAGGACCTCGCGAAGCGGCTCGGGCTGCACTACTCGGTCGTGCCGATCGCGCCGATCGTCGAGGGCTTCGAGGGTCAGATCGAGCTCACCGGCGTCGCGGCGGAGAACCTGCAGGCGCGGATCCGCGGGACGCTGCTCATGGGGCTGTCCAACCAGCACGGGCACCTTTTGCTCGCCACCAGCAACAAGAGCGAGGCGGCGGTCGGCTACTCCACCCTCTACGGAGACGCGGCCGGCGGGTTCGCACCGATCAAGGACGTGCCGAAGACGCTGGTGTGGGAGCTGGCCCGGTGGCGCAACGCCGAGGCGCTGAAGAACGGCGAGACCGAGCCGATCCCGCAGAACTCGATCGAGAAGCCGCCGTCGGCCGAGCTCGCGCCCGGGCAGAAGGACTCCGACTCGCTGCCCTCCTACGACGAGCTCGACGCGGTGATCGGCGACTACGTCGACAACGACCTCGGCATGGCCGAGCTGCTCGAGCGCGGGCACGACCCCGAGGTGGTGGCGAAGGTCCTCCGGTTGGTGGACATCGCCGAGTTCAAGCGCCGCCAGTCCGCGCCGGGGACGAAGATCTCCCGGAAGGCGTTCGGCCGTGACCGGCGCCTGCCGATCACCAACCGCTGGCGGGAGAGCCTGCCCAGCGTCCGCGAAGGAGCGGCTGCACAGTCATGAGCGAAAGCGTCCTCTACGGCGGGCAGTCGACGGCCCGGGTGCGCATCCACCACCTGCAGCAGGCCAAGGAGCGCGGTGAGAAGTGGGCGATGCTCACCGCGTACGACACCAACAGCGCCGCGGTGTTCGAGGAGGCCGGCATCCCGGTGCTGCTCGTCGGCGACTCCGCGGGCAACGTCGTCCTGGGCTACTCGAGCACGGTGCCGGTGACCCTCGACGACATCCTGCTGCTGACCAAGGCGGTCACCCGTTCGACCAAGCGGGTGCTGGTGGTCGGCGACATGCCGTTCGGCACGTACGAGGCCGGGCCGACCCAGGCGCTCGAGAACGCCATGAGGCTGATGAAGGAGGGCGGCGCGCAGGCGGTCAAGCTCGAGGGCGGCATCCGGGTGGCGCCGCAGATCAAGCTGCTCACCGAGAACGGCATCCCGGTCATGGCGCACATCGGGTTCACGCCGCAGAGCGAGCACGCCCTGGGCGGGTTCCGGGTGCAGGGGCGCGGGGCCGGCGCCGACCAGCTGATGGCCGACGCGCAGGCGGTGCAGGACGCCGGGGCGTTCGCCGTCGTCCTGGAGATGGTGCCGGCCGAGCTGGCCGCCCAGGTGACCAAGGAGCTGTCGATCCCGACGATCGGCATCGGTGCCGGCGCGGACTGCGACGCGCAGGTGCTGGTCTGGCCCGACATGGCCGGGTTCACCGGCGGCAAGGTGCCGCGGTTCGTCAAGAAGTACGCGGACCTGCGCGCCGAACTGCTGCGTGCGGCCCGCGAGTACGCCGAGGACGTCCGCACCGGCACCTTCCCGGGCCCGGAGCACAGCTTCGAGTAGCGCACCGGACTGCCTTGTGCCGCAACCGGCACCGGGCCAGGGTCGCGCGGCATGCGCGTCCTCGTCGTCGCCGCGCCGCTGACCGGCCACCTGCTGCCCCTGGTCCCGATCGCCCGCGCCCTGCGGGACGCCGGCCACGAGGTCGTCGTCGGCACGGCGGGGGAAGCGCTGGGCGTCTGCCCGCCGGACCTGACGACGGCGGACGTCGCCCCACGCCTGCGGATGATGCCGCTGTTCCTGCGCTTCCTCGCCCGGCACCCTCGGCTGTCGCGCGAGGCGATGGCCGGCCGGGACGAGATCCGTACCGGCGCCCTGCTGTGGGCACCGGTCAACCACCGGATGGCCGGCGGGCTGCGGGACCTGGCCGACCGGTTCCGCCCCGACCTGGTGCTGCACGAGCCGCTCGCCGGCGCGGCGTCCGGCGTCGCCAGGTACCGCAGCATCCCCTCGGTGCTCGTGGACGCGCTGCTGGTCGACACCCCCGCGCTGTTCGCCGCCGTGCTCGCGGCCTACCAGCCCGGGCTGCCGGCACCGACCGAGATCCTCAGCTCCGTGCCGCCGAGCCTGGTCGGCGGGGCGCGCGGGCGGCCGATGCGCTTCATCGGCTTCGCACCGGATCGGCCGTTCGACGAGACCTACGCCCGCCCCGGTGAGCGGCCGCGCGTGCTGGTCAGCCGGAGCACCGTCGACGACCCGTTCCGCGACCGGCTGATGAGCACCGTCGCCGACGCGGCCGGCGGCACCGACCTCGACGTCGTCCTGGTCCGGCCGGACCGCTGGGTGACCAGGCGGCAGCTCCCGCCGAACGTCGCGACGACGGGATGGCTGCCGTTCCCGCAGGTGCTCCCCGCCGCGGCCGGGATCGTCCACCACGGCGGGGCCGGCACCCTGCTCACCGCGCTGGCCGCGGGCGTGCCGCAGCTCGTCCTCCGCGGGTCCGGCGACCGCCGGGTGAACGCCGACGTGCTCGCCGCGCGCGGGGCGGGGCTGGCCGCGGACCTCAGCGACCTCTCCCCCGCGCTGCTGGAGCGGCTGGTGAGCGACGCGGCGCTGACCGCGGCGGCGCGGGAGGTGGCGGCGGAGATGGCGGCGATGCCGCACCCGACCGAGGTGGTGCCGGTGCTCGAGCAGCTCGCCGCTCGCGTGCCCGGGCGATGAGCAGCCCGTAGCCGAGGACGTTGAGGCCGAGCGCCACGGTGTACATCCCGACCTGGACGACCGCGCTGTGCACGTCCAGGCCGAGCGGTGCGAAGACGTAGTGCTCCAGGAACCCGCCGGAGTACCCGGCGCCGCCGCGCAGCCGGAGCTCCCAGCGGGTCAGCGGGCACGGCGCCCCCGCCAGGTTGATCGCGAGGATCGCCAGGGCGACCGGTGCGTGGATCCAGATCAGCCGGGGCCGGCGCAGCGCGAGCAGCGAGCCGACCAGCATGAAGACGACGGCGGCGCCGTGCACCGCCGCGACCAGCCCGGCCAGCAGCACGAGGTCAGTCTGCGCCCTCGAGCTGTGCGACGAGCAGCGCCGGCGCCTCGGTCAGCGACGGGCCGTACCAGGTCAGGTGCCGGCCGCTGACGAACGCCGGCCGGGCCTGCGGCCAGGCCTCGGGTCCGTCGTCCGGGCCGAACGCGTACGGCTCGTCGGGCAGCACGACGAGGTCGGCCTCGACGGCGGCGAGCTCCCCCGGCGCCAGCTTCGGGTAGCGGTCGGCGGCGCCGGCGAACACGTTGCGGACGCCGAGCCGGGCCAGCACGTCGCCGGCGAAGGTGTCCCGCCCGAGCACCATCCACGGCCGCCGCCAGATCGGGACGACGGCGCGCACCGGCGCCACCATCGGCGGGTCGGTCCAGGCGGCGCGGGCGGCGAGCAGCCACGGCGGGTCCGGCGCGCCGAGCAGCGCGCACAACCGGCCGAGCGACTCGAGCGCCTGCTCGACGGTGGCCGGCGCGTTGACCCAGACCCGGACGCCGGCCTCCCGCAGCGCCTCGACGTCCTCGGGCCGGTTCTCCTCGGCGTTGGCGATCACGAGATCCGGCTCGAGCGCGAGCACCCGCTCCAGGTTCGGCCACTTGGTGCCACCGACCCGGACCACGTCGAGGCCGGCCGGGTGCGTGCACCAGTCGGTGGCGCCGACCAGCACCGACGGCGCCGTCGCCGCGACCGCCTCGGTCAGCGACGGGACGAGGGAGACGACCCGCTCAGACGTCGGTGACCCTGATCCCGGCGTGCGCCTTGTAGCGGCGGTTCACCGACACGAGGTTGATGGTGAGCGCCTCGACCTGGCGGGCGTTGCGCAGCCGCCCGGCGTAGATGCCGCGCATGCCGGGCAGCCGGCCGGCCAGCGCCTGCACGGTGTCCATCGCGGCGCGGTCGTCGCCGACCACCATGACGTCGCCGTCGAGGGTCGGCTTCGACAGGTCCTCCAGCAGCGTGGCCGACAGGTGGTGGAACGCGCCGACCACGTTCGAGTCCGGCAGCAGGGCGGCCGCCTGCTGGGCGGCGCTGCCCTCGGGCACGTCGATCGCGTAGGCACCGAGCTCGTCCCAGCCCATGGGGACGACGCAGTCGACGACGATCTTGCCCGCGAGCGGTTCGGCGAGCTCGCGCACGATGTTGGCGTGCCCGGCGTACGGGACCGCCACGATCACCAGGTCGGCGGCGCCGGCGACGTCGACGTTCGCCCCGCCGGTGACCGAGACCTCGGCGCCCCCGGCCGCCGACGTCGCCCGCTCCGCCACCTCGGCGGCGATCCGAGAGCACTTCTCGGCGTCGCGCGACCCCAGCAGGATCCGCTGCCCCGCCGCCGCCAGCCGCACCGCCAGCCCGCGGCCCTGGGGCCCGGTGCCGCCGATGACCCCGACGACCAGCTCCTCGACCGCGCGTCCGTCCGTCACACGCCGATTCTGCCCAGACGATCCTGGGAACCGGTCAGTCGCCCTCCCAGGCGCGGTCCTCGGCGCTCAGCTTCTGCTCGCGGTCGGCGACCGACTGCAGCGCGTGCTCGGCCTCCTCGCGGGTGGCGTACGGCCCCAGCCGGTGCCGTTCCGCGCACCCGTCCCGCGTCTCCACCGTGTGGTGCTTCAGGCAGTAGAACCAGGGCCCCTGCTCGGCCATGGACAGCCTCCCAACCCATCGAAACGGCACGTCCCAGCGGAACGTACCCGTGGCTCTCCCCGCCCGCGCTCAGACGTCCACCATGACCTGGTCGTGCCTCGCGTAGAAGGCCGTGCGCGCCTCGGGGGTCATGTCCGCCGGCGTGCGCCCGCTGTTGCGCAGCTCCGCCATCTCGGCGAAGAAGTTCTCCCGCGCGATCCCGGGCGCGAACAGGATCAGGAACGAGGTCTCCTCGTCCCCGTCGTTGCGGAAGCCGTGCACGCCGGTCTCGTGCACCAGCGCGAAGTCGCCGGGCCGGTAGGGCTGCCACGTGCCGTCGGCGTAGATCGTCAGCTCGCCGGTGAGCACGTAGAACGACTCGGAGAACGTCTGGTGGTAGTGCGGTGCCGCACCAGCCGAGTGCGGCGCGACCCGGTACTCGACCAGCCCGTACCGCCCCTTGGTCACCGCACCGGGCGCCACCATGCGCAGCGAGCTGGTCGGACCGTTGTCCACCAGCGGGTGCACCGCGAAGGTCCGGACGTCGACCAGTGCGGGGTCGGGGTGCGACATGCCCTCACCCTGGCACCCCGCGGCGAGGCGCACAGCCCGGCGGCGCGTGCCCCGTGACACGCCGTCCGGGCGTACCCCACACGTGTGATGACGCTCGCATTCGCCCGCAGGGCGCCGCAGATGCGGCATCCTGCTGCCGTGACAGTGGGCCAAGCAGAGGACCACGGGTCGGCCCTGGCCTTCATGAGCCGGGGCCCCGAACACCGTGTCGCTGCGCTGACCCTCGCCGTCCTGCTGTTCCTCGGCGGCCTCATGGGCACGGCCAACCTGTTCGTCGACGGGATGATCCGCGGCGGCGGCCCGCGCTGGCTCTACGGCACGACCATGGCGCTCTGCATGCTTGCCGCGGTGCTGCTCGCCGCGCGCCGGCGGGCCACCCGCCCGCAGACCTTCGCCCTCGTCCTGCTCGGCGACCTCATCTACGTCGTGGTCGCGCTGTGCGTCGACGACCCGCTGCGGTACGCGACGCCGCTCATGCTGCTGTTCGCCTCGTTCGTGGCGGCCTGGTTCCTGGGGCCGTGGGAGTTCGCGGTCAACCTGGTCGTGACCCCGCTCGCCGTCCTGATCGCGATGTGGAGCAGCTACGACGACCCCGCCGGACTGGCCATCCAGGTCGTGGTGAACGCCGGGATGCTCAACGCCGCCGCGCTCGGCGTCTTCGTGCTCCGCCGCCGGGTGGAGCGGCTGCTCGAGGCGACCCAGGCGCTGTCGGTGAAGGACCCCCTCACCGGGCTGTACAACCGCCGCTACCTGGTCGAGCAGGCCCCGCGGATCTGGCGGCAGGCCCGCCGCGACGGCACCCGGGTCGCGGCGATGGTGCTCGACCTCGACCACTTCAAGCGGCTCAACGACGCCCACGGGCACGCGGCCGGCGACGCCGTCCTGCGCGCGGTGTCGAGCGCGCTGTCGGCCGGCGTGCGGCCGACCGACGTGCTGGCCCGCACCGGCGGCGAGGAGCTGGTCGTGCTCGGCCTGGTCGGCGACGGCGCCGAGGCGGCCCGCCTGGCCGAGCGGCTGCGCGCCGCGGTCGCCGCCAGCCGGACCGAGGCCGGCCACGCCGTCACCGCCTCGATCGGCGTCGCGCTCACCCGGCCGGTCGACGGCGAGAACGCCCGCGACGCCCTCTGGCGCCTGATCGACCGCGCCGACGCCGCGATGTACGAGGCCAAGCAGCAGGGCCGCGACCGCGTCGCCGCGCTGCTCGTCCCGCACCCAGCGCCGCCCTGCCCGGCCGACGCCGACAGGCCGGCCAGCGACGTCGCCTAGCCCGCTCGTCCGGTGGAGCAGCCGGTTCTCTGCTTCGCTGTGCTCATGACGCTCGTGGCGCCCGACCCCACCCGCACGGTGCCCCTGCCGTTGCGGGAGCAGGCCGACGTCCGCGACCGCTGGCTCACCCAGCGGCTGCTCGACCTGCTGCCCACCCTGATGGACCGCGCCGGCATCGACCTGTGGCTGGTCATCGGCCGTGAGTACAACGAGGACCCGGTGCTGCCCACGCTGCTGCCGGCCACGTGGCTCTCGGCCCGGCGCCGCACGATCCTCGCGCTGCACCGCAGCGACGACGGCGTCACCGCGGCCGCCGTCTCGCGGTACCCGGTCGGGCAGTTCGTGCCGGCCTGGTCGCCCGACGAGGACGCCGGGGTGCCCGCCGAGGAGTCGCAGTGGGCGGTCGTGCGCCGGATCGTCGAGCAGGCCGACCCGCGCCGGATCGGGGTCGACGTCTCCGCCGAGTTCGCGCTGGCCGACGGCCTGTCCCACACCGAGCACGAGCTGCTGGGCGCCGCGCTCGGCCCCTACGCCGACCGGCTGACCTCGGCCGAGGAGCTCGCCATCGGCTGGCTGGAGACACGGCTGCCCGAGGAGATCGCGGTGCTGCACGGGCTCAACCGGCTCGCGCACGAGGTGATCGCCGAGGCCTTCTCCCCCGCCGTCGTCACCGTCGGCGCCTCGACCGCGCTGGACGTGGCCTGGTGGATCCGGCAGCGGTTCGCCGACCTCGGCGTCGACGGCTGGTTCCAGCCGACCGTCGGGCTGCAGCGGGCCGGCGTCCCGCTGGTCGAGGAGCGCGGGACGACGCTGCCCGCCGTCCCCTACGACGCCGTCATCGAGCCCGGTGACCTGCTGCACTGCGACGTCGGCCTGTCCAGCCTGGGGCTGAACACCGACACCCAGCGCAACGCCTACGTGCTGCGCCCCGGCGAGACCGAGGCCCCGGCCGGGTTGCGAGCGGCCATGGCCGCCGGCAACCGCATGCAGGACGTGACGACGGCGGCGATGGTCCCCGGCCGCACCGGCAACGAGGTGCTCGCCGCGGCCCGCGCCACTGCGGCTGCCGCCGGCCTGGACGGCGACGTGTACTCGCACCCGGTCGGCTACCACGGTCACGCCGCCGGGCCGGCGATCGGCATGTGGGACGCGCAGACCGGCGTCCCGGGCGCCGGCGACCGGCCGCTGCACCTCGACACCGTCTACGCGCTGGAGCTCTGCGTGCGCACACCCGTGCCCGAGTGGGGCGGGCAGACGGTGCGGATGGCGCTCGAGCAGGGCATCTCGCTCACCGCCGCGGGCGTGGAGTACCTCGACGGCCGGCAGACCGAGCTGATCCTGATCCCCGGCGCCTGAGCGGAGTGCCACGGCGCGGATCCCGCGCCCGTGGCACTCCGCTCGAGCGCTACTTCTTCTTCTTGCGCGAGTCCGCGGTCTTCTTGTCGTTGGCCTTCTGGATGGCGTCGACGAGTTCGGTCTTCTTCATCTTCGAGCGGCCCGAGATCGACAGCCGCTTGGCGACGTCGAGCAGGTGCTCCTTGGACGCCTTGGCGTCGACGCCGCCCTTGGTCTTGCGGTTCGTGTTCCGGCCACCGGCGGCCTGGGCGTCCGACGGGCCCTTCTTGCCCTTCTTCTCCCAGTGGTCGCCGACCTTCTCGAAGCTGTGCTTCACCGCGGCCCAGGCGACCTGGTTCGCGCGCCGCTCGTCGCCGTACTCGTCCGCGGCGGAGTCGTGCGCCTTGGCGAACGTGCGCTGCGCCTTGGCCGGGGAGCGCTTGAGCGTGCTGGGCAGCTCGCTCTTCTTCGCGGTCCCGCTCTTCGTCGTCTTCGGCATGCCTGTCGCCTACCCGCGAACCCCGCGGTCATTCCCGCAGGTCAGCCCTTCGGGGGACGCAGGAACTCGACCAGCGCCGCGGCGAGCTCGTCCGGTGCCTCCTCGGCCATGTGGTGGCCGCTGTCGATGCGGCCACCGCCGCGGAGGTCCGCCGTCCAGTCGGCCCAGACCTTCGTCGGGTCGCCGTACAGCTCCTCCATGTCGTCGCGCGCCGACCACAGCACCAGGGTCGGGCAGCGGACCCGCCTGCCCGCCGCCCGGTCGGCGTCGTCGTGGGCGCGGTCGACGCCGAGCCCGGCGCGGTAGTCCTCGATCATCGCGACCACGGTGGCCGGGTCGTCGATCGCCCGCAGGAAGTCGTCGTGGTTCTCCTCCCCCATGGCCGTGCGGTCGTGCAGGTACCAGGACCGCGGATCGGCCAGGATCGCCCGATCCGGCTTCTCCGGTGCCCCGAAGAAGAACCAGTGCCACCAGGCGGCGGCGAAGCGGGCGTCGGCGCGGGCCAGCGCCTCGCCGATCGGGACGCTGTCGAGCACCGCCAGGTGGGTGGCGACGTCGGGGTGGTCCATCGCCAGCCGGAACGCCACGTAGCTGCCGCGGTCGTGCCCGACGACGGCGAACCGCTCGTGCCCGAGCTCCCGCAGCACCGCGACCACGTCGTGCGCCATCGCCCGCTTCGACGCCTGGGCGTGGTCGGGCGCCGGCGGTGGTGCGCTCGACCCGCCGTAACCGCGCACGTCGGGACAGACGACGGTGTGCCCGGCCGCGACCAGCTGCGGCGCCACCCGGTACCAGGTGGTGTGCGTGCGCGGATGGCCGTGCAGCAGCACCACCGGCGGCCCGTCCCCGCCGCGCCGGTAGCGGATCCGGACGCCCTCGCCGACGTCGACGTGGCCGAGCTCGAAGCCGTCGAAGAAGCTCATGCCAGGTAGCGCTTCCAGAAGCTCCGCTCCTCGCCGGTCAACGGCCGGGAGCTGTCGCCGGCGACGTCGAAGACGACGAGCACGGCATCCAGGCGGATCGCCACCTCGTCGTCCTGCACCAGCTCCTGGCGCATGGTCAGCGACTTCGTCCCGATCCGGGTGAGCCAACTGCGCACGCACAGCCGCTCGCCGGCCCGGTAGTAGAGCTGGCGCAGGTAGTCGACCTCGAGCCTCGCCAGGATGATGTCCGGCTGCCGCCCGGCGGCGACCGACGGCGAACCGGCCGCCATCGCCAGCCGGGCGTCCTCCAGCAGGCCGAGCGCCCGCGCGTGGTTGACGTGCCCGTACGAGTCGGGGTCGGACCAGCGCAGCTGCACCCAGTGGTCGTGGACCTCGCTCAGGGCAGGTCCGCCGTGTCCGACGACTGGCGGTGCCCGCCCTGGGCGTCGTCCGGATCGGGGTTGACCGTCCGCTCCTCGGACTCGGCCAGGATCACCTCGGCGGCGACCTCCTCCATCCCGCTGCCGCGGAGCTGCTTCTCCTCCGGCAGCAGCTGCGAGCGGGTCTCGATGTTCTCCTCGGTGACGTTGGCCAGCGCCTCGGGGCTCGGCTTCTTCTGCGTGCTCACGCGTTCGCCCCTCCCGGGGTCGAGGCATCGGTGTAACGCAGGACGGCGGCGACCGGGATGTCCCCCGGCATCGCGGCACGGGGCAAGACGACGACGTCGGCCTTGGTCGCGACGGCCGCGGCCACGAGCGCCCGGTCGGCCGGGACGGCGTGCCGCTCCCGCGAGCCGAGGGCCTCGAGATCGCCCTGGTCGACGCCGAGCTCCAGCGGCGAACCGCCGACGTAGAGCGTCTCGTCGTCCACCGGATCGGCGAGCACGAGCGTCTCCACCTGGTTCTTGCGCAGCGCCTCCACCACCAGCGAGGTGCCGGTGACCGACAGGCCGTGCGCGGAGGCCGCCTCGATCCGCTCGACCGCCCGGGCCTCGGCGTGCGCCTCGTGCTCGGCGACCAGCTCCGCCTCGCGGCGCTCGATCGGCTCCCGGTCGGCGCCGGCCGCGCGGCCGCCCTCCTCGATCTGGACGACGACGTCCTTCCACGAGTCCCCGGCGTTCTCCAGCAGGTGCTGCCGGGCGCGGACGTCGCCCGCGACGAGCACGAAGTCCAGCCCCTGCCGGCGGGCGTAGGAGGAGATCGAGTCGGCGACCTGACCGGCGTTGCGGTCCCACAGCTCCTCGGCGCTGTTCTGCCAGTGGTCGTGCGCCCAGCCGCCGACCTTGACCTTGCGGAGGTGGAACGTCTCGCCGTCGACGTCCTCCTGCTCCACCTCGCCGTCCAGACCGCTGACCGTGATGTCGGCGCCGACGCGGTCCATGACCACGACCGCGTGCGGGACCCGGCCGGGCAGCTGGGTGAGCACCGGCAGCAGCGCCGGCTGCGGCGACCACTCCGCGAGCTCCTGCCGGGGCTGGTCGACCAGCGGCTGGTCCAGCACCACCGTGCCGTCGGCGGCTGCCACGACCGCCCGGCCCCGCCAGGTGCCGGCCACACCGCCCTCGTTGCCCTCGAGCAGGCGGCCGCGCACCGCCTCGACGACCACCTCCGGCGCGCCCTGCTCGGTGAGCTTCTGGGCGACCGCCCGGACGCGCAGGTCCAGCTCGGTGTCGGCGGTCGCCGTCGTGTGCGTGACGTCGGCGCAGACCGTGGCGTAGGGACCGGAACTGGTGAACACGGGTTCCAGGAAGGACAGGTCCATGGCTGGCCGCCTACCCAGCGACCGCACCCTCACACCCGGTGTCGGATCCCCGGGCGACGGGTAGGCGGTCCGGCATGACCGAGCACGATCAGCTGCCCCTGCCCGACTACGACCACCTGCCGATCGGCGGGCTCGCGTCGCGCATCCGCACGCTGGACGCGGACGGTGTGCAGACGCTGCTGGACTACGAGAAGTCGCACGGCAACCGGTTGCAGGCCGTGGAGATCATGCGCCACCGGCTCAGCTCGCTGCAGTCCGGCGCGCAGCCCTCCGGCGGCGACCCGGCTGCCGACGTCACGTCCGAGGCCCCCGAGCACGCGGCCGGCGGCTCCAAGGTCTCCGAGGCGACCACCGGTCCGGCGCTCAACCCGCCGTCCCACGGCGACCCGAGCAACCCCAGGCAGCCCCGTTAGTCAGTGGCTGAAGGCCTCGACGATCCGCATGACCGCCGGGGCCAGCAGCACGATGAACAGCGTCGGCAGGATGCAGAGGATCAGCGGGAAGATCACCTTGACCGGGATCTGCATCGCCTTCTGCTCGGCCCGCTGACGACGCTTGAGCCGCATCTCCCCCGCCTGGGTGCGCAGCACGTCGGCGATCGAGATGCCGTACTGGTCGGCCTGGACGACGGCCCGCACGAAGCGGCGCAGGTCGGGCACGCCGGTGCGCTCGGCGAGCGACAGGTACGCCTCCCGGCGCGGCTGGCCGACCGCGATGTCCTGCAGCGTGCGCACGAGCTCCTCGGCCAGCGCGCCCTTGCCGTTGCGCGCGGTGCGGGCCATCGCCGCCTCGAAGCCGAGCCCGGCCTCCACGGCGATCGTCATCTGGTCGAGGGTGTCGGCGAGCTCGAGGCCGATCGCCTGCTGCCGCTCCTGGCCGCGGCTGAGCAGCAGCAGGTCCGGCACGAACCAGCACACCACCGTCACCGCGCCCATCAGCAGCACGATCGGCAGGCCGGGCTTGGCGGACACCAGCAGCGCGCCGAGCCCCCCGGACACCGCGGCGAGCACGAGCTTGGCCGCGATCACCCGCGGCAGCGGCCACCCGGCCGGACGCCCCGCGGTGGTGAGCAGCCGGTCGAGCCGGGCCAGGGTGCCGCCGGGGGTGAGGGCGCGGGCCAGCCGGCTGACCGCGCCGGGCCCGGTGCGGCTCGGCCCGCCGGCGGCCGGCGCGTAGCCGCGCACCAGGTTGTCGCGGGCGGCGACCGCGGCGGGGTCGGTCCGGGCGAGGAGCGCCCAGCCGAGCAGGGGCACGGCGAGGGCCACCGCGCCGGCGGCGGCGAGGACGAGAGGCGGGATGCTCATCAGAACCGGATGCTCACCATCTTCTTGAGCCACAGCCCGCCGCCGACCAGCAGGCCGCAGCAGACGGCGAGCAGCAGCCAGCCGATCGGGGTCGAGGTGAACATCGACAGGTAGACCGGGTTGGTCACCGAGATGAACAGGCAGACGCCGAACGGCAGCGCCATCAGCACGATCGCCGAGAGCTTCCCCTCGGCGGCCAGCGCCTTGACCTGGCGGCGGATCGCGTTGCGCTCGCGGATCGTCCCGCTCACCGCGTCGAGCACCTCGGCGAGGTTGCCGCCGACCTCGCGCTGGATGGCGATGGCCTGGGCGACCCAGCTGAAGTCGTCGCTGCCCATCCGCTCGGCGGTCTCGTCCAGCGCCGCGGTGAGGTCCCGGCCGACCCGCGTCTCGACGACGATCCGCGCGAACTCCTCCGACGTCGGGGCGGCGGCCTCCTGGGCGACCGAGTCCACCGCGCGCAGCACGCTGTGGCCGGCCCGCAGGCTGCTCGCCATCAGCTGCAGCGAGTCCTCCAGCTGGTCGGCGAAGGCGGCCCGTCGCCGCGCCGACTTCAGCGACAGCCAGAGCCGGGTCCCGAACGGGCTGACGACGACCGCCAGTGCGGCCAGCAAGGGGCCGCCCAGCAGCGCGCCGAGCACGCCCGCGCCCACGGTCAGCAGGCCGGTGACCAGGACGACGTCGGCCAGGCTCATCGACACCCCGGCGCGCTCGAGGGCCGCCTGACCGGCCGCGAGCCGGCCGCGGCGGGCGAGCACCTTCTCCACCGCCGCCCCGGCCGCGGCACCCGCGCCGGCCAGCGCCGAGGACTGCGGCGCGACCGACGGGTCCAGGCGGGCCAGCGGCACCCGCCCGTGCCCCGGCGGGACGACGACCAGCGCCAGCAGCAGCAGCGCACCGGTGACCGCGACCAGCCCGGCGACCAGCAGCGCCGGCGACATCAGCCCCACCTCTGCGGTCGCGGGGGCTGCAGCATGCCGAAGACCCGGGGCGAGATCTCGATGCCGAGCTCGGTGAACCGGTCGGTGAACCGCGGCCGCACACCGGTGGGCACCGGCTTGCCGAGGAAGCGGCCGGCCGCGTCGACGCCGGCCGAGTAGTCGAACAAGAAGGCGTCCTGCAGCGTGACCGTCTCGCCCTCCATGCCCTGCACCTCGGTCACGTGGGTGACCCGCCGGGTGCCGTCGCGCAGCCGGGTCAGCTGGACGACGACGTCGACGGCCGAGGCGATCTGCTCGCGGATCGCCCGCAGCGGCAGGTCCATGCCGGCCATGAGCACGAGGGTCTCCAGCCGCGCGATCGCGTCCCGCGGCGAGTTGGCGTGCACCGTGGACAGCGAGCCGTCGTGGCCGGTGTTCATCGCCTGCAGCATGTCGAGGGACTCCCCGCCACGGCACTCCCCGACCACGATCCGGTCGGGCCGCATCCGCAGCGAGTTGCGGACCAGGTCGCGGATGGTGATCGCGCCCTTGCCCTCGATGTTCGGCGGCCGCGACTCCAGCCGGACGACGTGCTCCTGCTGCAGCTGCAGCTCGACGGCGTCCTCGATGGTGACGATCCGCTCGTCCTCCGGGATGAACGAGGACAGCACGTTGAGCAGCGTCGTCTTCCCGGTGCCGGTGCCCCCGGAGACGATGACGTTGAGCCGGGCCTCGACGCACGCGCGCAGCAGCTCGGCCATCTCCGGCGAGAGCGTGCCGAAGCCGAGCAGGTCCTCGACGGTGAACGGGTCCTTCGAGAACTTGCGGATGGTCAGCGTCGACCCGCTGAAGGCCAGCGGCGGGATGATCGCGTTCACGCGCGAGCCGTCGGACAGGCGGGCGTCGACCAGCGGCGAGCTCTCGTCGATCCGCCGTCCCACCTTGGACACGATCCGGTCGATGACCCGCCGCAGGTGCTCCTCGGAGGTGAACCGGGCCGCCGTGCGGGTCAGCCGGCCGTCCTTCTCGACGTAGATGTTCTCCGGCCCGTTCACCATGATCTCGGTGACGCTGCCGTCGTCGAGCAGCCGCTGCAGCGGACCCAGACCCAGGGCGTCGTCGGCCAGCTCGGCGGTCAGCCGCTGCCGCTCCTCGGCCGAGAGCGGCACCTTCTCCTCGTCGACGACGGCGTCCAGCTCGGCCAGCACGAGGGCGCGCAGGGCCGCCTCGCCCAGCGACGGGTCGTTCATCCGGCTGCCGACCCGCTCGAACAGCGCCTTGCCGACGCGGTCCTTGAGCCGGGTCAGCGCGTCGGTCGGCGGTGGCGGCACGGGCACCGGCGGCCGTGGCACGGGCACAGCCGAGCTGGGCTGCGGCAGGCGCGCGGCCTCGAGCCGCGAGGAGAGGTTCACGACGCCGCCCGGTGCTTCGCGCGGCGCCCCTGCTTGAGCGGCGTCGCGGCGAACCGCGCCACCAGCCGGCGCAGCTCCTTGGCCATCGGGTCCTTGCGGCCGCTCTGCAGCAGCGGCACGCCCGCGTTCGTGCTGGCGGGCACGGCCTTGGACCAGGGCAGGACGACGTCCACGCCGCTGCCGATCGTCGTCTCCACGTCGCGCACGGACAGCCCGCCCTTGGGGTCGGCGAAGTTCATGACGACGTGCCGGCCGGCCGGGATCATGCACAGCTCGCGCAGCACGTCGAGCTCCTTGCGCAGTCCCCGGACGCCGGGGACGTCCATGCTGGTCAGCATCACGACGTCGGTGGCCCGGTCCAGCGCGGCCAGCGTCGGTTCCGACAGCCCCGGCGCGGTGTCGACGACGACGTAGCGGAACTCCCGTGCGAGCGCGGCCAGCAGCCGGCCGACGTCGGCCCCCGAGACGGTGTCGCCGGCGGCCGGTGACTCGGCACCGCAGACCGCGTAGAGCCCGCTGGGGTGCTGGGTGAGGAACGTCTTGAGGACCATGGTGTCCTCCGCGGCCGGGCCGGCCACCACGTCGGGCAGCGCGTACTCCGGCGCCAGCCCGAGCGCGGAGGCGACGTCGCCGAACTGCACGTCGAGGTCCACCAGCACGGTGGACTGCGGCGCCGCCTGGGTCAGCCCGATCGCCAGGTTGGTGCTCACCGTGGTCTTGCCGACCCCGCCCTTGGGCGAGGCGACGGTGATCACCCGGCCCGTGTAGCGGGCGGTCTCCTCCACCGGCCGCAGCACGCGGCGCCGGCCCGACGCGGCCTGCGCCGCCCGGTCGATCGCCGCCCGCAGCTCGGCCACGTCGGTCGCCGACGGGACGACGTCGCGCACCCCGGAGCGCATGGCCGTCTGCCACAGCGTCGGCGAGGGATCGGCGACGAGGACGACGCTGATCCCGGGGCACTGGGCGTCGAGCCGGGCCGCCAGGTTCAGCGCCTCGGCCGGGCTGGTCTCCGGCCCGAGCACGAGCACCTCGGGTAGCTCCCCGTCCACGAGCTGCTCGAACAGCCGGGCCGGGTCGGTCGGCAGCCGCCCGGGGGGCAGCAGGAGGACGTCGCCGTCCGCCGCCTCCTTGATCCGCAGCGCGAGCTCCTCGTCGGCGCCGCCGAGCACGACGCGGCTCATGGCCGACCTCCGTACACGTTGTCGGGGGTGACCACCTGGGTGCCCGAGTTGTCGGCGCCGTCCGGCTCGAGGGAGAGCCACAGCGTCCCGTGCTCGGCGCCGAAGACGACCTCCTCCGCGTCACGGGCCGTGAGCGCGAGGGTGACCATCAGGCTGCCGGTCGGTGCCGCCGAGCCGGCGCTCGCCGTCTGGGTGTCCGCGCCGTCCGACGGCGCCGCCGGCGCGCCCTGCACCTGGGTGACCAGCACCCCGTGCAGCACGCCGTGGGTGCTCGCGGTGGGGTCGGTCATCGAGAGGTAGACCCCCACCGTGTCCCCCGCCGCCAGCCGGCCGCCGACGGCGCGCTGCGGATCGAGCAGCACGCTCACCTCCTGCTTGCCCGCGGGGACGTCGACGGTGCCGGCCGCGCGCAGGTCACCGGGGACCTTGAACCGGCTGGCGAGCAGCTGCTCCCCCGGCTGGAGGTCCACCGTCGCCACCCTCCCGGCGAGGTCGGCCAGGTCGGCGACCCGGCCGGCGACGGCGGTCTTGGCCGGGACGAGCTCGGTGTCGACCTTGTCGGCGAGCTGGTCGGCCGGGGTGCCCGCGGGCACGAGCTCCTGGACCACCAGCACCTGCACGGTCTGCAGGCCCGCGGCGGCGCGCGCGTCGGCACCGCGCACGTAGGCCACGAGCACGACCCCGCCGACCAGGGTCAGCACCAGGGCCGCGAAGGCGGCGAGCAATCGGCGTCTCATCGGGGGAAGCTCCTAGCGGACCAGACGGAGGATCGAGGCGCCGAGGTCCGGGCCGTCGTTGGTGTAGGTGAAGCGCTCGGAGAGGTCCACGAAGCGCGTGAAGTAGCCGGCGACGCAGCGCTCGTTGCCGCTGCAGGGCTGCGGGCTGGTGCGGAACTGGCCGCCGAAGAAGTAGCCGGTGATCTTGAACGCGGCGTAGCCGTAGACGTGGTACCAGGCGTTGCTGCCGGTCTCGCCCCAGTTGTCGAACAGGGGCAGCAGCACCGTGTGCCCGACCAGCGCCGCGAAGTCGGCCGCCGAGCAGGGCGACGGGACGCTGTTGCCGGTCGACGAGTAGGACTTGCCGCCGCGGGCGCTGGTCGCCTCGCAGTGGCCGGGGTTCGTGTCGAGGTAGGCGAAGCCGCCGGGGACGACGTTGTGCGACGGACCCGTGCAGCCGGTGCCGGAGGTCTTGGTGAACTTGATCGTCCGGACCGTGGTGCCCGACGGCAGGCCGCCGCCGGTCTGCGCGGCGAACTCGCACCAGGAGAAGGTCAGCGGCAGCTCCGCCGTCCCGGCGCCCGGGTTGCCCCACGCGACGGTCGCGGTGGCCGACACGGCGGTCGAGTCGATGCCGATGACCGGCGCGAACCAGTGCTGCACCGGCTTGTCGCCGGTGACGGTCACGCTCGTCGGGGCCGAGTTCAGCACCGGCGGCCGCGAGGTCGCGCCGCCGTTGTTGGCCGCGACGATCGCGGTCGCGGTGGCGAGCATGTCGCCGCAGTTCCCGCGGGCGCAGTCCTGCGCCACGGCGAGGGCGGCCGCGTCGGCGGCGGTCTGCAGCCGGGCCTTCTCGGCGTAGACGGCGCCCACGTCGACGGCGAGGGCGGTGAAGCCCAGCATCGGCACCATGAGCAGCGAGAGGACGACGGCCGCCGCGCCGCGCTCGTCGCGCCGCAGCCGGCGGGTCAGCCGTTGCATCGCATGACCCCCGTCGCGGACAGGTCCACGCCGGCGCCGAACAGCCCGGTGAGGAACGGCATGTCGTAGTCGACGGTCAGCCGCACGGTGCTGCTGCCGCCGACCAGCGGGCAGGCGGCCGGCGTGATGCTGATCTCGGCGTCGGTGACCGCGGGGTCGAAGGTGGAGGTCGCGTTGCGGACGGCGGTGCGCGCCGCGGCCGGGTCGTTCTGCAGCGCCATCGCACGGACGCCCTCGCGGGCGGCCGCCGAGAGCTGGCCCTGCACCTGGAAGGCGTGGCCGAACTCGACGATGCCGACCACGAGCAGCACCAGCAGCGGCACGATCAGCGCGAACTCCACCGCGCTGGCGCCGCGCTCGTCGCGCAGTCGTCGCCAGGTCATCGCGGCCCTCCTTCCGTGCATCGACGTGGGTGCGGCGCAGCAGCCCGCGGGGGACGGGCCGCTGCGCCGCAGGGACGTGCTCGAGGGATCAGTTGCCGCCGGGGAGGGCGTCGGTGACCATCGTGAAGAGGTCGTTGAGCTGACCGCCGAGCAGCAGCACGGTGCCGACGATGACGGCGGCGATCAGGCCGACCATGAGGCCGTACTCGACGGCGGTGGCGCCCTTCTCCTCGCGCTGCAGGCGGTCCTTGGCGAAGGCCACGAGCGTGGCCAGGGTGGCGAACGAGTTCATCACGGGGGTTGCTCCTGGGGGATGCGCACCGACCGGGACGGGCCGGGGTGGCCCGCCGTCGCGGCGTTGGAAGCGAGGATCCGGCGCCGCGGTGCCCGATCTGAAGCTTTGTCAGCCCTGCGGCGGACCGTTGTCACGCCATGGGTTAACGGTCTTCACTCGTAGTCACGTTGTGTGATCGACCGACTGCAAAGTGCTCCGGCACGCCCTGGATGCGGTCAGGAACGGCGCGATCAGGGCTCCGACCAGCACCGATGAGCCGAACGGCGGCCTCGTCCGGGTACCGCCGGATCTCCTCATCCGCCCCGGGGAGCGCAGAAGGGCTGGCACGCATGAGCGTCGAGATCGACCTGGACGGCGAGGGGACGACGACCTTCCCCGACGCCGACCTCCCCGCCGGCCGCTACTGCTACCACGTCGGCGCCGGTGGGGCGCTGATCGTCCTGGTCGAGGAGAACGGCGAGAGCCGGGTCGACCGCGTCTACGGCCCGACCGCGTGGCAGAGCGCCCGCGGCGACGTCTGGCGCAAGGGCGTGCTGCTGCGCGGGTGACCGGCGTCTTCTGCCGTGGTCGCGCTGGTCTGACGGCTCAGGCCGGGACGGCCCCGGAGAACACGGCCGGGAAGCGGAACCCGTCGACGTCGACCGACAGGGTCACCTTGCCCAGCTGGTCGGCGGGGATGGCGAAGGAGTAGACGGCGGTGGCCGTGTCCCCCGGCGCCAGCGTTCCGCCGAAGTCGACGCTCTTCTGGTCGTAGATCGGGCTCGCCTGGGTCGGGCCCGAGCCGTAGGTGGCCTGGACGACGACCGTGTTGAGGTCCAGCGGCTTGTCCGTGCCGTTGACCAGCTCGAGGTTGAACACCGTCTGCGGCTGCCCGGCGAGCTCGCCGGGACCGGTGCCGGAGGTGACCTGCTGGTGCGCCTCGGCGACCCGGATCGTCGCGCCGTCGGACCACGACGCGGTGGCCGCGAAGTCCCCGTTGGTGGCCTGCACGGTGCGCGAGGCCTCGGGCACCCCCGGACGGCTGACCACCGTCGGCGCCGGCGCCTCCGTCGCGGGGGACGGCGAGACGCTCGGCGACGACTCGGTCGGCTCCAGCCCCAGGTCGGTCGACGGAGCCGCGGCCGACGTGGACGACGCCGCGGCGGCGTTGCCCGAGCCGTCGTCCCCGCCTCGGAGGACGAGGAAGACGACGACCGCGGCGACGACGAGCACGGCCAGTGCGGGAAGCACCCGGCGGAGCAGCAGATCCCTGCGGCTCCGCCGGGTCGGTGCAGGAGCCGTCACGCGATCGGCCGCGCCGCGAACGAGCTCACCCGGACCTGGGTGGCGGCGGTCGAGGTCGAGCCGCGGTAGGCGCTGATGCCCACCGAGCCGGAACCCTGGAGCGCGGCGTTGTTCTCGCCGTTCTGGGTGAGCTGCCAGGTGGTCGGCTCGGTGCCGGTGCCGGCCCAGATGCGGGCACGGACCGTGCTGGCACCGTTGGTCGTCGTCGTCACCTGGACCCGGACGTTGAACGCCGTACCGGCGGTCCACGTCAGGCCGGCGATCGTCGCCGTGTTCCCGAAGGTCTCCGCCCCAGCCACGCGGCGAGAGTAGAGCAGCGAGACCGAACCATCCGGAGCCACGCGGACGCGCACCCGCATGTCGTCGCCGTTCGCCATCCGGCGCGGGGTGACGTACACGTCGGTGCCCAGGCCGGTCGGCGCGGAGCTCAGCGTGAACGTCGTCGTCACGTCGGCGTTCGGCTGGGACACGCTGCCCAGGTAGGCACCCGTGTTGTTGCCCGCGGCGGGCAGGTCGAGGACACCGCCGGTCGCCTGGCTCACCGACAGGCGGGTCGCCCCGGCCTGCGCGGTCCACGCGCCGCCGGTGTCGGCGCTGCCCCAACCACCCGCGGCCACGGTGCGGCTGAAGGCGTCCTGGGCGAAGGCCGGCGACTGCGGGGCCACGATCGTCACCGGGTGCGTCACCGTGTTGGTGCCGCCCAGGTTGTCGGTCACGGTCAGCCGGACGTTGAAGGTCCCGCCCGCCGTGTAGGTGTGGTTCGCCGTCTGGCCGGTGCCGTTGGGCGTGTTGTCACCCCACTGCCACGTGTAGGTCGCGATCGTCCCGTCGGAGTCGGTGGAGCCCGAGCCGTCGACCGCGACGCTCATGTCGGTGACGGTCGAGGTGAACGCCGCCACGGGGGCGTTGTTCGGCGGCGCGGCGTTGACCGTGCGGCTGGTCGAGGCCGTGGCCCCGCCGTTGTCGGTGACCGTCAGCGTGACCGTGTAGCTGCCCGCCGTCGCGTAGGTGTGGTTGGCGGTCACGCCCGTGCCGGCCGCGGTGCTGTCGCCCCAGTTCCACGAGTAGGACGAGATCGTCCCGTTCGAGTCGCTCGACGCGCTGGCGTCGACCGAGACGCTCATCCCGGACGGCGTCGCGGTGAACGAGGCCGTCGGTGCCGGGTTGGTCGTCGTCCCGGTGGCCAGCGAGTAGTGCTGGGCCACCTGGGCCGAGGTGAGCGTCGACGGGTAGATCGCGACGTCGTCGATCGAACCGTTCAGCGACGAGCTGGTCGGCGCGTTCGGCCACGGGGTCAGCGTGCCGCTGCCGATCATCCAGTAGCCCGAGGCCAGCCGGGTGTTCGCGCTGGTCATCGTGGCGCTGCCGCCCACCTGCGCACCGTCGACGAACAGCGTCGTGCCGCCGGTGCCGACCGCGGCCACGATGTGGTGCCACTGGCCGTTGTTGATCGGCGCCGTGCTGCGGACCGTGTTGGTGTAGGTGGTCGTCTGGCCCTGCCGGCGGGAGAGGCCGAAGGAGAGCTGGCCGCCGGAGTCGACGTACAGCGTGCGGTCGCTGACGGTGTTCGCGCCCGTGGCCGAGTCGCCGAGCTGGGCGATGATGCCGCCGGCCGTGGACGTCGTCCGGACCCAGGCCTCGACCGAGAACGCGTTGGTCGGGGTGGCGACCGTGGCGGTCGTCTGCGCGGTGCCCGTCGCGGTGCCGTTGACGGTGATCGCGGTGTCACCGGCCAGCGCCCCGGCGGTGCCGCGGGTGACGCCGGCCCGCTCGGTCATGTTGGTCAGCCCGGCCGAGTCGTACGCCGTGCTGCCGCTGGACTCGTTGAGCCGCCAGTACTGCGCGGCACCGTCGGTCAGCACCTGGTTGGAGTAGCCGCTGGTGGTGCCGGCGACGGTCACCGTGTTGCCCTGGTTGCTGGTCACCGTGTTGTTCAGCGGGTCGCTGACCGACACCCGGTAGGACGCCGTCGAGCCGGCGGCGCGTCCGGTGTCGGTGAAGGTCATCGTGCTGGTGTTCCACCACTGCGTCTTGGCCGTGGTCGTGTAGATCGGCGTGGTGCCGCTGCCCCGGTACAGGTTGTAGGTCAGCGTCTCGTTGTCCATGTCCCACGCCTGCGGCCAGACGACCTTGACCTCGCCGGCCGTGGTCGACGTGGCGTTGGGCCGCAGGTTGCCGGCGCTGATCTCCGGACCGCGCCGGTTCGGGGCGATCGACGTCGCGGCGAAGCGCACCAGGCCCTGCTGCGCGGTGCCGTTGACCGAGGTGAACTCACCGCCGAAGGCGATGTAGTTGCCCGAGCCCGTGACCGTCCAGCTGCCCTGGTCCTGACCGGTGTAGGTGCCGGCCGGGATGGTCGGGAACCAGTCGAGGACCGACGGGTGCGGGCGACCCTCCCAGCTGGTGTAGCGCGGCAGCTGGGTGGTGGCCTTGAGGGTGCCGGTGACGGCGACCGTCATGGCGATCGCGCGCTTCCAGACCCGCGGGTTCTGGTCGGGGAACTGACCGGAGGTCTCGCAGTCGTGCGAGTGGCTGGCGGCGTAGACGACCGTGCCGGTGGAGTACGTGTCGTAGGTGTCGCCGTGGCAGTCGTTCATCCAGACCAGCGACAGGTCGTTGGGGTTGAACGCCACGACGCCCTCGATGTTGCCGACGAGGTAGCCGTACATCGTGGCGTAGAAGTTCGCCCCGTCGCGCTTGAGGCTGTAGACGCCGGCCGCGTCGCCGGAGGCGTCGATGCCGTACTGCCAGGTCTGGGTGTCACCGCCGGTCAGGTTCACCGACGCCATCGCGACCGCCGAGACGCCGTTCACCTGCGAGAACTGACCCGCGACGATGACGCGGGTACCCGCGGGGTTGAGCAGGATGCCGCGGACGTTGTGGTTCGCGGTCGGCGCGAAGGTCGTGCTCAGGGCGCCGTTGCTGGCCGCGAAGGCGGCGAGCCGGGTGCGGGTCTGGCCACCGGCGATGGTGAACGAGCCGCCGGCGTACACCGTGGTGTTGGTGGCGGCCAGCGAGTAGACGATGCCGTTCGTCGTCGGCGCGAAGGTGGTGATCAGCGCACCGGTGGAGGCGTTGAACGCGGCGATGTGCCCGCGGGCGACGCCGTCCACGGTGGTGAAGTCGCCACCTACGTAGATGCGCGTGCCGTCGGGCGATGCCGTGATGAAACGGCCCTGGCCGTTGAGCGTGTGGTTGAAGGTCGTCATCACGCCGGTGGTCAGGTTGAACGCGACGATGTTGGCGCGCGCGGTCTCGTTCACACCGGCGGCGCTGCCGGCCGGCCGCGCCCGCGTGAAGCTGCCGGTCGCGTAGACGGTGTTCCCGACGGTCACCGTCGACCAGACGACGCCGTTGACCTGCACGGTGGGCAGGGCGTCGGCGGCGACGGTCGCCGGGGTGCCGGAGTCGGGCCGGGTGTCGGCCGAGGCCGTGGCGGGGACGACGAACCCGAGCACCAGCATGCCGAAGGCGATGACCGCGGCGAGCGGAGCCCTCCGGCGCGGAGCCGCGGTGGTGGCAGCAGACATGGGACGACCCTCAGGACGGAGCGACAAGGACACGGGGCCGGGGTGGCGCCGTCGGTTCGGTTCCGTCGCCGTGACTGCAGCACGTCGTGCCATTGCGGTCCCCCCGTGACGGTCACCCTGCGTTAGGACATCGTCGCGCTTGTCCGGGATACGGCCACGTCAGGCCGCTGTCCCGGGCGCTCAAGGGCGCAACCGATCACGGAACGTCACTCGCTGTCAATAACATCAGGCACGAGTGACCATCCGGTGGCCGTTTGTCACCGGGTCGAGTGGGTATGCGCACCCGTTCCCCGAGGGGGGTGCGAGGGCTCAGCCGCGGTAGAAGTCGGCCAGCACCGGGGCCAGCACCGCGGGCGGGATCTCGTGGAATCCGCCCGGCAGCCGCGCCCACCGGCCGTCCGGGACGGCGTCCGCGACCACCTCCACGGTCCGCGACATCCACGGGACGGCGGTGCCCTCGCTGGTGACGCCGAGCAGCGGGATGCCGATCCGGCCGAGCACGTCGGTCGGCAGGGACTGGTCGTCCCCGCCCATCGCGTGGCCGTCGTACACGAGCGTGGGGGCCAGCGCCTCGAGGCTCGGCCACATCGGCGTCGTCCTGAACGAGGCGACCATCTCGGCGGGCAGGCCGATCACCTGGGTCTGGAAGTACTCGACCAGCCCGCTGCGGTCGTCGCGGTCGACGTAGGACTGCAGCGTGGCGAGGTAGGTCTCCGGCGGGGGCGGTGCGCCCTCGATGCGGTAGGGCGGCTCCAGCACGGAGACGCGGGCGACCGGCGCGCCGGCCTCGACGGCACGCAGCAGCAGCGCGCCGCCGGAGGAGACGCCGTGCGCGAAGACCGGCGCCCCCGGCGAGACCGCGTCCACCACGGCACGCAGGTCCTCGAACTCCCGCTCGAGCGCGTACGGAGGGGTGTCGCCGCTGTCGCCCCGGCCGCGGCGGTCGTAGGAGACCCCGCGCAGACCCCGGTCGGCGAGCGCCTGCGCCAGCTCGGCCCAGGTGTTCCGGTCGTTGAAGGCGCCACCGACGATCACCACGGCAGGGCCGTCGCCCCAGGCGTCGTAGGCGATGGTGGTGCCGTCCGCCGACGTCGTCTTCTCCACGTCCCTCTCCCCTGCTGGTCGCGCTGTCAGGAAGAGAGACTGCCGCAGCCCGCCGAGTTCATCGCCGCCGCGGCCCGTGCGGTTCCGCAATCGCGGGCAGCAGGTCGGCGACGGTCAGGACGGCGAGGAAGACGACCAGGAGCAGGAAGGTCAGGGTCACGGCGCACCTCCGGGTGGTTCGCACCCACGGTCGGCCGGGTTCCTGAGGGTCCCCTGGGAGATCGCGGTGAGCGGGCGCGGAAACAGGGTGCCCCGTCGCGGGTGGTTGCGGGCTAATACGGCGCATGGCCGAGATCCAGGGCTCGTACGACGACCTGTTCACCGCGGCGCCGAACGCGCTGGCCGGGCTGCTGGACGCCGGGGACGTCGGCGGCTCGGTCGCCGTCTTCGTGGACGGCGAGCCGGTGGTGGACGTCTGGGGCGGGTTCACCGACGCGGACCGCACGATCCCGTGGCAGCGGGACTCGATCACCGGCGTCTTCTCGGTGACCAAGACGATGACTGCGCTGTGCGCGCTGCTGCTCGCCGACCGCGGATCGCTCGATCTCGACGCGCCCGTCTCCCGGTACTGGCCGGAGTTCGGGGCCGCCGGCAAGGAGAGGGTGCTGGTGCGCCACCTGCTCTCCCACACCGCCGGCCTGCCCGACTGGGAGGGGCCGGTCGAGGAGCTCTACGACTGGTCGGCCGCGACAGCGCGGATGGCCGCGCAGGCTCCGGTGTGGGAACCGGGCAGCGCGGCCGGCTACCACTCCCTCACTCAGGGGTTCCTCGTCGGCGAGGTGATCCGCCGGATCACGGGCCGGTCGGTGGGCGAGTTCTTCGCCGCCGAGGTGGCCGGGCCGCTGGGCGCGGACTTCTCCCTCGGGCTGGCGGCCGAGCACGACTCCCGGGTGGCGCTCGCCGTCCCGCCGCCGTCGCGGGACGAGGACTACGCGGCGAGCGCGGCCGCCGGCGACTCCGCCCCTGGCACTGGGATCCGGGTGCGCGACGGGAACAGCGTGGCCTGGCGGCGGGCGCAGATCCCTGCGGCGAGCGGCTTCGGCAACGCCCGCTCGGTCGCCCTCGTGCAGTCGGTGCTGGCCTGCGGCGGCGAGGTGCGTGGGGTGCGGCTGCTGTCGCCGGCGGGGTGTGCGCGCGCTCGGGAGGTGCAGTTCCGCGGCGAGGACCGTCGTCTGGGGATGCCGGTGACCTGGGGGCTCGGCTTCGGGGTGTTCGGCAACAGCTTCGGCTGGGGCGGCTGGGGTGGCTCGCTGGTCATGGTCGATCCCGACGCCCGGATGGTGGTCGCGTACGTGACCAACCAGATGCGCGAACCCGGGGACGACACCCGCGGGCTGGAGCTGGTGATGTCCGCCTACGACGGGATCCAGGGACTGGGCGCCCGCTGAGGCGGACGACGGACGAGTCGGCCTGTACGCCGGGTTCTGTCCTCGGGCGCCTCGCGGCCTCCCGATGGGCGGTCATCCATCTAGGCCTGCCGTTGCCGGCAGGCTCGAGCGGCCTACCCGCAGGCATCGGGCGGGCAGCCCTCGAACGCCTGCGCAGGACGGCGGCGGACCGCCGTCCCTCTTGGCCTTGCTCCGGGTGGGGTTTACCGAGCCGCACCGGTCACCCGGTGCGCGGTGGTCTCTTACACCGCCGTTTCACCCTTACCAGCTCCGCGTCCGGAGACGCGGTGCTGGCGGTCTGTTCTCTGTGGCACTGTCCCGCGGGTCACCCCGGGTCGCCGTTAACGACCACCCTGCCCTGTGGAGCCCGGACGTTCCTCGGCGGCGGGGTCTCCCCCACCGACGCGACCGCCCGGCCGACTCGTCCGTCGTGCCGACCAGTCTAGTGGTGGATCAGAACGGAGCCGGTTCGGTGGTGACGGTGATGCCCGACGGTGTGGTGACGACGAGGGTGCCGTCGGCGGTCATGGTGTGGGTGAACCCGGGTGCTTGGTGCTTGCCGCGGTGATCGCCGGTGCAGAACCCGGCCAAGTTGATGGCGTCTGTCGGGCCCTCGGGCCAGCGCGCGAAGTGGTCGAGCTCGCCCTTGGAGACCGGCAGCCGGCAGCCGGGGAAGCGGCAGCGCCGGTCGCGGCGGCGCAGGAACCGGTCCAGCTCGGCGCCGGGCCGGTAGCCGTCGGTCGGCGGCGGCGCGCCCAGCGGAACACCGTCGCGGACGGCGCGGCGGAGGGCGGGCAGGTCGGTGAGGGAGACCAGGGCGCCGGTGAGGGCGTCGACCAGCGCGAGGCGGGGACGGTCGGCCAGCCCGCCGCCGGCGGTGCGCCCGAGGAGGTCGGTCAGCGCCGTCCGGTCGGCGATCGTGGCCGCGCGCAGCGCGGTCATCGCATCCTCGGCGGCGTCGACCCGGCCGCCGCTGCCGGTCCGCCAGGCCTGCTCGTCGTCGGCGTCGGACCACACCGCCTGACGCACCTGCCCACCGGCGTGGCTCAGCGCCGCCTCAGACCGTTCCTGCGCGGCCCGCGCGTCCTCCAGCGCCCGCTCCGCGCTCGTCCACCAGCCATCTGCCGGTGGTGGTTCGGTCAGCGGGGGTTCGGGGTGGTCGTCCGGGTCGGGGTCGGGATGCAAGCCCGCCGCGTACTCGCGCCACCAGCGGTCCTGCGTCGCGGCCAGCTCCCGATCCAGCTCGAGTTCGATCTCGCCGCTGGCCAGCCGGGCTTCCACCGAGGCGCGCCAGACGTCGTCGGGCATCGGATCGGGATCGTCGTCCTCCACGGGCTGGGCAGGCACTAGTTCGGTGACTGCGTCGTCGTTGTCGGCGATGCGCCGCAGCTCGGCCAGGGCGCCGTCGCCGAGGCCGGCGCCGGTCAGCGCGTTGAGCAGCTGCCGCGCGGTCTCCGCGGACACGATCCGCCCGTTCAGCTCCGCCGGGGCATCCCCGCCCAGGACGGTCTGCACCGCCGCGACCAGGGTGAGCACCACCTGCACCGGTGGCATGCCGTGCTCCCCGGGTCGCAGCACCAGATCGATCAGCACGTCCAGCAGCTTCTGCTCCCGGGTGCGGGTGTCATCGGGCCCCTTGGGCAGCGCGTCGGCGTAGGCGGCCAGCGCCGCGCGCAGCGCCTCGATCTCCGGGATCGAGCCCACCAGCAGCAGCGCGGCCAGTCCCTCGCCGGACTCGTGCGCCGGGAACACGCCGCGGCGGCGCAGCGCCTTGATCGCCTGCTGCGCCCGATCCCGGGCGTTGCGCCGGGCCAGCTCGCGCAACACCTTCTCCGCCAACTGCCCCGGGGTCGTGATCGTGCCCCTCGCCGCCCGCGCGGTGACCCAGTCCAGCAGCACACCCTCGATCTCCGCGCGCAGCACCGGATCGGCCAGCGGCGCCACGTGCTCCTCCAGGCACCACAGATGCCCGACAGTGAGCAGCCCGGCCTCGGTCGCCGCCAACGCGGCCGGCAACCGGGCCAGCATCAGCGCCTGGCCCAGCAGATCCTCGGCCTTGCGCCGGGAACAGACCAGCCCGATCGAGACCTCCTGCGCCGCCCACTCGCTGACCGGCTGCAGCAGCTCCGGGCGCGCCGCCCACCGCTGCGGGCTCATCGCCCCCGGCTCACCCTGCGCCCGATCCGCCGACGCCGGGCGCTCCGCGGCGAACGCCGCCAGCGCCCGCACCCGCGCCACGAACGCCGCACCCATCGCCCGATCCGCCACCTGCGCGGCCCCCAACGGGCCGCGCCCGAGGGCGGTCTGCGGCCCGTAGGCCGGCGGGTCAGCAGGGATGCTCACGCTCTCGATCATACGTTCGAAAAAGGGACCGCGGCAAGCCCTGTGGACAGGAAAACCGCAGGTCAGCCCCAGTAGAGCTTGAAACCGACCTCGTGGCGTCCGTCCTCGTCGGCCGCGATCATCCCGACGATCTGCCGGGCCTGTTCCTCGACCGGGGTGTCCGAGAGCAGCTCGAGATAGCGCCGGTGCTCGCTGAGCGACGCGACCGCCTTCTCGATCTGATCGGTGACGTCGACCTGGTGCATCGGCTCGAGCATCTCGGAGACCGCCACGTACTGGACACCGCTCCACCGCTCCTCGGGCAGATCCGGGAAGATCCACTCGTTCGCCGCGTCGGCGACCGCATCCAGTGCCGACTGCCCCAGCGCCCGGTGGTCGGGCGAGTTCAGGAAGGCCGGCGACTGACCGGGCGGGCTCCACGTCGCGCCGAAGTAGCCGGTCACCACCAGCTCGGGCCTGTGCCGCCGGATCCCGCCGGCGATCGCCTTCCGCAGCTCCGGACCGGCCTGCAGGACGCCGTCCTTCTCGTCGAGGAACTCCACCTCGCTGACGCCGACAACGGCAGCCGAGCGCCGCTCCTCCTCCTCGCGGATCGGCGCGGCGTCCTCGGGCTTCACCCCGGCCATGCCGGCCTCACCGCGGGTCGCCAGCAGGTAGTGCACCTCCTTGCCCGCGCTGGTCCAGGCGGCGACCGCCGCCGCGAGCCCGTACTCGATGTCGTCGGGGTGCGCTGCGATGACGAGTGCGCGCTGCCAGTCGTCGGGCATCGGTGCCGGGGTCATGGGCGCAGTGTGCACCGGGGACCGGAGCGTGGACAGAGGTCGGCACGAGGTCCGGTTTGCAGGCGGTTGAGTTGTGCACTACAGATGTGCAGGTGGACAGGCCGGCCGTCGAAGTCCACCCGTCCACCGGAGGTCTGCGCGGCGTCGCGCTCTTCTGCCACGGTGGAACGGCGACCAGCGAGGCGCCGCCGCGCGACCAGGCCCTCTCGCTGGTGCGCATGCGCGCGATCGAGCGCTTCGTCCGGCATGCCGTCGGACGGCGAGGCATCACCACGCAGCTGCTGCGGTACCGCGTGGCCGGCTGGAACGGCGACGCCGCTGATCCATTCGTCGATGTGCGCTGGGCGATCGAGCGCATCCAGGACGAGCTCGGCGGCGAAGTACCGATCGTGCTGATCGGACATTCGATGGGCGGGCGCGCCGTGCTGCGCGCCGGCGGCGACCCGCAGGTCGCCGCCGTCTGCGCGCTCGCGCCGTGGACGCCGCCACGCGAACCAGTGGCGCACCTGCGCGGGCGAACCGTGACGATCCTGCACGGCCGCGGGGACCGCTGGGTGCCGGCGCACTTGTCGGCCGACTTCGCCCTGCGCGCTCGCGAGGCCGGTGCCCGGGTCGCCCGGTTCACCACCGTCGGTGGGCACTCGATGCTGCGCAGAGCCGACCGCTGGCACTCCTTCGTGCGTGATGTGGTGCTGGGCGCCACCGGGATCGAACCGATCCGGGCCGATATCGCGAATGCCCTGCAACGACCCGTTCCGGAAGGGCTCGCCGTACCGCTGTAGCGCAGCCCCTCCACCGCCGCGGCGCGGATCGCGCGCCTCCCGCGGACCCACTTCGAGAAAGGGGACCGCCCCATGCCCGTCCTCACCCGATCGCTCGGGATCGCCACTGCCGCCTTCGGGCTGCTGGAGCTGGCCAAACCCGACCTCTGGAGCAAGCCCACAGGGGTCGTCGGTCCCTCTCCGGCGATGCGCGCCTGGCACCACACGCTCGGCGCCCGAGACGTCGCCTCCGGCCTGGCCCTGCTGTTCGCGCCGCAGGGCGCGCCGCTGCGGGCGGCCAGCGTCTACCGGATCGCCTCGGACCTCAGCGACGCCGTCGGTTTCGGCCTGAACGCTCCGGACGCCGGCCGGCGCGTCAAGGCGGTCGGCGCCGCTGTGGGGTTCGCCGCGCTGAACGCGCTGGCCCTGCGCGTCGACAACCGGTGACCGCCGCGCGCCTGCACCGTCCGACCGCCGCCGTCGTCGGGTCCGGGATCGCCGGCCTGACGGCGGCCTACCTGCTGCAGCGGACCCACGACGTCACGCTCTTCGAGGCCGAGGACCGGCTCGGCGGCCACTCCCACACCCACGACCTGACCGGCTCGGACGGTCACCCGGTCGCGGTCGACAGCGGCTTCATCGTGCACAACGAGCGGACCTATCCCCACCTGATCCGGCTGTTCCGCGAGCTGGGCGTGGCCACCCAGCCCACCGAGATGAGCATGTCCATCAGCTGCGACGGCTGCGGCCTCGAGTACGCGGGCGCAAAGGGCTTCGCCGGCCTGTTCGCGCAGCTGCGCCGCCTCGGCAACCCCACCTACCTGCGCATGCTCACCGAGGTGACGGCCTTCCACCGGGCCGCCCGGCGGCTGCTCCGGCACGCGGACGCGCACCCCGGCGGCAGCATCGACGGCCTGACCCTCGGCACCTTCCTGGCGATCTGCGGGTTCAGCCCGTACTTCGTCCGCCATTTCGTGCTGCCGGTCGTCTCCTGCGTCTGGTCGGCGGGTGCGGGGCTGTCGCTGGAGTACCCGGCGGTCTACCTGTTCCGGTTCCTGCACAACCACGGGATGCTCTCCGTCACGGGTTCCCCGCAGTGGCGGACGGTCACCGGCGGCTCGCGGACCTACGTCGAGCGGGCGGCCAAGGGCCTGTCCGCCGTCCAGACCGGGGCCGGCGTCCGGACCCTGACGCGGCACGCCGACGGCGTGGAGCTGGTCGACGACGACGGTCAGCACCACGACTCCGACGTCGTCGTCGTCGCCACCCACGCCGACCAGGCGCTCGCGCTGCTCGGCGACCCCACCGACGCCGAACGGGAGGTCCTCGGGGCGTTCGAGTACTCCCGCAACGAGACGCTGCTGCACACCGACGCACGGGTGCTCCCGGACGCCCGCCGGGCGCGGGCATCGTGGAACTACCGGCTGTCCGGGTGCGACCGGCTCGGGGACGACGTCCAGGTCAGTTACTGGATGAACCGGCTGCAGGACCTCGAGGTGCCGGAGGACTACCTGGTGACGCTCAACGGCGGCCAGGGCGTCGACCCCGGTTCGGTCCTGCAGCGCATGGTCTACGAGCACCCGATCTACACACCGGCGTCGGTCGCCGCGCAGCGGCGGCTGCCGGAGCTCACGACCGGCCGCACCGCGTTCGCCGGCGCCTACCACGGGTGGGGCTTCCACGAGGACGGCTGCTCGTCAGGGGTGCGGGCGGCCGCAGCCTTCGGTGCCGTCTGGTGAGGGCGCCGGTCCTCTACGACGTCCGCATCGGACACCTCCGGGCGACACCGGTGCGGCGCTCCTTCGAGCACCGCAGCCACCTCTGGCTGGTCGACCTGGACGACGTCGCCGCAGGCGAACTCGGCCTCCCCCGGTGGCTGGCCGGCCAGGCCCGGTTCGAGGCGGCCGACCACGTGGGCGACCCGGACCGCTCGATCAAGCAGAACGTGGTCGCGTTCGCGGCGGAGCACGGCGTGGACGACGTCGCGCGGGTGCTCATGCTCGCGCACCCGCGCGCCGGGGCCGGCCGCGCCTCGCACGTGTTCAACCCGCTCTCGACGCACTGGTGCTACCGGGCCGACGGCAGCCCGGCCTGCGTCGTCGCCGAGGTGCACAACACCTACGGCGAGCGGCACGCCTACCTGCTGCACCCCGACGAGGCCGGCCGCGCGGAGGTGGACAAGGAGTTCTACGTGTCCCCCTTCCTGACCGTCGCCGGGCGCTACCGCATGTCCGTGGCGTCGCCCGGCGAGCGGGTGCGGGTCGCCGTCGAGCTGCACCAGGACGGCGAGCGGGTGTTCTCCGCCTGGGTGTCCGGCACCGGGCGACCGGCCACGGCCGCGCGCGTCGCGGCGCTCGCCCTGCGCCGCCCGCTGCCCGCGCTCAAGGGCAGCGCGCTCATCCGCTGGCACGGCCTCCGGCTGTGGGCCCGCCGCCTGCCCATCACTCCCCGACAGACAGGAAACCGCGTGGCCACCTCGTCCCCCGCCGCCCGACTCGCCGCCCTCGTCACCGAGGTGCTGGGCGACCTGCCGCTGCGCATCCGCGCCTGGGACGGCAGCGAGGCCGGCCCGGCGGGCGCCCCGACCGTGGTGATCCGCGACCGCCGGGCGCTGCGCCGCCTGCTCTGGGACCCGGACGAGCTCGGCCTGGCGCGCGCCTACGTCGCCGGCGAACTGGACGTCGACGGTGACCTCGCCGACGGCCTGTCCCGGGTCTGGGCGCTGGTCCGGGCCCGGCCCCCACGGCTCCCCGGGTGGCGGGACCGGCTGCGCTGGGCACGCGCAGCGCTGCGGCTCGGCGTCGTCGGGCCTCGGCCCGCCCCGCCCGAGGCCGAGGCGGTGCTGGCCGGCGAGAAGCACACCACCCACCGCGACAGCGACGCGATCAAGTACCACTACGACCAGAGCAACGACCTCTACGCCGCCCTGCTGGACGAGCACATGGCCTACTCCTGCGCGTACTTCCGGCAGGACCCGGCACTCGAGGACGGCGACTACGACATCACCGACGCCCAGCGGGACAAGCTCGAGCTGGTCTGCCGCAAGCTGGGCCTGCAGCCGGGCATGCGGCTGCTCGACGTCGGCTGCGGGTGGGGCTCGCTGATCCTCTACGCCGCCGAGCACCACGGTGTGCACGCCACCGGGGTCACCATCTCCGCGCAGCAGCGCGACCACGTCGAGAAGCTGGTCGCCGAGCGCGGCCTGGCCGACCGGGTGACGGTCCGGCTGCAGGACTACCGCGACGTTCCGGTGCCGGTCGAGGGCCGGTACGACGCGGTGGCCTCGATCGAGATGAGCGAGCACGTCGGGCAGGAGCAGTACCGGGTCTACGCGGCGACCCTGCACCGGCTGGTCCGCCCCGGCGGCCGGGTGCTGGTGCAGGCGATGAGCCACCCGAGCGCGCCCGGCGGCGGCGCGTTCATCGAGCGCTACGTGGCCCCCGACATGCACATGCGGCCGACCTGGGACACCGTCGCCATGCTCAGCGCGCCGGGTCTGGAGCTGCGCGACGTGGAGAGCCTGCGCGAGCACTACGACTGGACCGTGTCCGCCTGGGCCCGACGCCTCGAGGAGCGCTGGGACGAGATCGTCGGGCTCGTGGGCGTGGCGGGTGCGCGGATCTGGCGGCTCTACCTCGCCGGCGGCGGGTTGACCTTCCGCGAGGGCCGGATGGGGGTCGACCAGGTGCTCCTCGTCCGGCCCACCGACGACGGCGGCAGCGGCATGCCGCCGACCCGCGCCGGCTGGGCACTGTGAACTGGGCGGCGTTCGGGATCGACGCCGCCATCTGCCTCGGCGTCGTGTGGCTGCTGCTGACCGGGACGTGGGCGGTGGCGCTGCGGGTCGGGCGGCACGCGATCGTCGACGTCGTCTGGGGCTCGGGGTTCGTCGTCGTCGCCCTGGTCTCGGTGCTGCTGGCCCGGGCGCACGACGTCGGGGACGGCGGCCGGCAGGTGCTGGTCGTCGTCCTGACCGCGCTCTGGGGACTGCGGCTGGCCGCGCACATCGCCCGCCGCAACTCCGGCAAGGGCGAGGACCCGCGCTACGCCGACATCGCCGCCCGCGCGACCGGGTCGGTCGCCGCGCACATGTACCGGCGGGTCTACCTGACCCAGGCGGCAGCGCTGTGGTTCGTCTCGCTGCCCGTGCAGGTCGCCGTCCACCAGAACGGTGTCCTCTGGTCGGGCGCGTCGGCCGTGCTGACCTCGGTGGGCGTCGCCGTCTGGGCGGTCGGGCTCTTCTTCGAGGCGGTGGGCGACCGGCAGCTGGCCCGCTTCACCGCCGACCCGGCCAACCGTGGCCGGGTGATGGACCGGGGTCTGTGGCGCTACACCCGGCACCCCAACTACTTCGGCGACGCCTGCGTCTGGTGGGGGCTGTTCCTGGTGTCCGCGTGGTCGTGGACCGGCCTGGTGTTCGTCCTCTCCCCCGTGCTCATGACGTGGACGCTGGCCAAGGGCACGGGAGCGCCTCTGACCGAGGAGCGGATGAAGAGCTCGCGGCAGGGCTTCGCCGAGTACGTGGCACGCACGAGCGGCTTCGTCCCGCTACCGCCGAAGCGGCAGCGGGACCACTCGGTCACCCCGGCTGCTGGTCAAGGAAGTCGCTGACCGAGAAGGTCAGCGGCACGCGTGTCGCGCTGCCGGACAGGTAGGCGCCGACGCCGACCGAGCCGGCTCCCTGCAGGGACGGCGTCGTGTCCGCCGCCGTGACCGTCCAGGTGGACGGTTCGGTGCTCCCCGTCCACGCCCGGGCGCGAAGGGTCGTGGTCCCCGTGCCGGTCACCTGGAGCCGCACGTGCAGCGCCGTGCCCGGCGTGTACCGGAGCCCCGCCACCACCGTCTCGGCTCCGAGGAAGGTCTCGCTCGCACTCGACTTCCGCGCGGTGAGGACCAGTCGCACGGTGCCGTCGCCGAGGAAGCGGGCCCGCAGCCGGTAGTCCTGGTTGACGCCGGTCCGCCGGCCGATCAGGTAGAACGACGCGCCGCCGCCGTCAGGAGCAGCGTTCAGCGAGACGGTCGCCGACATGTCAGCCGTGGACTGCGAGACGGTCGCCAGGTGCGCGGTGGTCGACGCCCCCGCAGCGGTCAGCGCCAGCCGCGCCGTCCCGGGCGACACCGACTGCCGGCTCGCACCGTCCAGCGCCGTCCAGGCACCGCCGACGTCCGCGATGCCGAGGCCGCCGCTCGCGGTGCGCTGGAACGAGTCCGCCGCGAACGTCGCCGGATCGCTCGGCGGCGGAGGCGCGCCTCCGACCGTGACCGTCTGGGTGGTGGACCCGGAGGCGCCGGACCCGTCGGTGACAGTGAGCGTGACCCGGTGGGTGCCGGCGTGCTGGAACGTCCAGGTCAGCTGGCCGGTGTTGTTCATGTAGCCCTCGTCGGAGCTCCATGAGTACGTGTAGACGTGCCCCTCGCGGTCGGTGGAGTACCGGCCGTCGAAGAGCACCGACATGCCGTTGACGGTGGTCGTGAACGACGCGACCGGCGCCGCGTTGCTCTGCGGGGTCGCGAAGACGCGGTAGCCCATCAGCAGGTTCGCGTTGAGCTGCTGGAACAACGTGCCGGAGGCGATGGCCAGCGTCTGCGGGAAGCCGGCGAGATCCTGCTGGAGCGGGATGGTGCGCAGCGGCGTCGACCCGGTGGCTGTGGTCGAGAAGCCCAGGATCCGCTGCCGGACCGTGGTGTCGGTGTCGACGTACTCGCTGTTCAGCCAGACCGTGTCACCGCCGCGGACGAGACCTTGTGCGTACCGCCCGGTGGATGCCGACCACTGCACGTTCCCGGTGCTCGCGGACAGGCGTGCGACGAAACCACCGGCGCCGCCGTGCTTGTTGTACGTCACGAAGATCGTCGAGGCGTCCGCGCCGCCCACCACGACGTCGTCGGTGTCGATGCCGGAGAAGGTCCGCTTCCACAGCGGCGAGCACGTCGCGGCACCACAGCCACCGGCCGGGAAGGCGACGGCGTACCCGTAGCCGGTGGCGAAGACCCGACCACCCGCGACGACCGGTCGACCTTGACCGCCCGCACCGGTCCAGAGGGGGCGCCCGCTGGTGGCGTCGTAGGCGACGAGCCCCTGGCCGCCGGCCGTGTAGACGACGCCGTTCCCGACGGCCATGCCGCCCCAGCCGGAGGAACCGCCCTGGGTGGTCGTGAGGGGTGCCCGCCAGAGCAGCGCGCCGTCGCTGACCCGGTAGGCGACGATCGGGCTCCCGGCGCCGGCCACGTAGACCCGCTGGCCGTCGGTGTACGCCACGCTCGGCTGGGCGTTGCCGGACCACGAGACCGCCGGCGCGGGGAGGTCCGCCGTCCACACGACCGACCGGGTGCCGAGGTCGACCGCGACGATGCCGCCCGGCCGCCCGAAGCCGGAGAACGGGATCAGGACCCGCGAGCCGCTCACGGTCAGTCCCCATTGGTACTGGGCGTTGTCCATCGGGAGCGGGATCGTGCTCAGCGTCCCGCCGGTGACCGGCGAGGTCGACGTCAGGTAGCTCGGCGCGGCGATGCCGGTCGGCGACGTGACGCGCAGCGCCACGCCGTTGACGACGGCGGGCGCGAAGGGCGACGACGAGTAGAGGGGCGCCGACCACGCTGCGCTCACCCGGGGTGCCGTGGCCGCGGTGATGCTGGTCTCGCCCACGTCGTTCGCCGTGTTGCCGGCGTCGCCGTAGGTCGCCGTCCAGGTGTCCGCCGCCGAAGCCGACGCCGGCTGCGCGACGACCGCGAAGCCCACTAGTGCCGCGGCGAGCGCACCGGCGAGGACGACCCGCTTCATGACTTCTCCGTCCCGAGCCGCGGTCCTCGAGCCGGCGGCGCCGGGCGGTGCGGTCGCTGGACGTAAGCACGGCCGGACCCGGCCGGCGGAACGAGATCGGCAGATTCACCCGAGCGGGCGACTGCTCCGACTCAGCGCCCGCGCGCGACCCTCATCGCCGCCGCGATCAGCGGAGCCTGCAGCGGCAGCCGGACCACCGCGGCGGTCATCGGCAGCGGCCGGCGCGGCACCACGCGGAACGTGTGCAGGTGCGCCGGCAGGAAGGCGGTCAGCAGGGCAGCCGCGGCCCAGCCGCCCGACCGGCGGGACGACGGGACGGCGAGCAGCCCTGCGGTCGCCAGCTCGGCCACCCCGCTGCCGGTCACCCACCCGCGGGCGGACCCGAGCTCCGGCGGCACCAGCCACTCGTAGAGACCCGGCCGCACCAGGTGCAGGACGCCGGAACCGCCTAGGACGACGGCGAGTCCGACGGCTCTCCACGGCACTGCCACGGGACCCACCGTAATCTCGGGAGTCGTGTCCGCACTCGACCTGGCCATCGCAGCCGGGGTCGCCTTCCTCGCCGGCGGGATCAACTCGATCGCCGGCGGCGGCTCGCTGATCCTCTTCCCCACCCTGGTCGCGCTCGGGCTGCCCACCGTCGACGCGAACGTCACGAACTCCGTCGCCCAGTGGCCGGGCTACCTGGGCGGCGTCGCCGGTTTCCGCGAGGAGTACGTGGGCCAGCGCGGGCGGCTGATCCGCTTCGGGACGGTCGCCGTCCTCGGCGGCATCGCCGGCTGCGTCCTCCTCCTCACCACCCCGACCGCAGCCTTCGACGTCGTCGTCCCGGTCCTGGTGCTGCTCGCCAGCCTGCTGCTGGCCGTCCAGCCGTTCGTGACCAAGCGGCTGCGCAAGGCCGAGGAGGTCGGCCGCACGCGCGACCCGGTCTGGGTCTACGTCGCGCTCTTCCTCGCCACCGTCTACGGCGGCTACTTCGGCGGCGCGCTGGGGGTCATCCTCGTCGGCGTCCTCGGCCTGGCGCTGCACCGGCTCAAGCTGGCCAACGCGCTGAAGTCGGCCCTGTCGGCGATCACCGCCACCGTCACCCTGATCATCTTCGGGATCTTCGGCCCGGTGCACTGGGGCGTCGTCGCCGTCGCCGCCCCGGCCAGCCTGGTCGGCGGCTTCCTCGGCGCGCGCGTGGCCACCCGGATCCCCTCGACGCCGCTGCGGATCCTCATCGTGACGTTCGGCGTCGCGGTCTCCCTCTACCTGTTCCTCCGCGGCTGAGCCGCCCGTGGACCCATTGGCCCTGGGCGTCTCCGCCGTCGTCCTCGTCGCCGTCCTGGTCGCCGCGGCCGTCGGCAACCCGCGGGTCCCGCCGGCCCTGATCGCCGTCCCGGGCGCCCTCTACCTCGCGGTGGTCGGCGCCATCGGCTGGCCGGACGCCGAGAACGCCGTGGTGGAGATCGCGCCCACGGTCGCCTTCCTCGTCGTGATCCTGCTGCTCGCGCACCTCGCCGACAACGAAGGCCTGTTCGGGTGGGCCGCGCAGCTCACCGCCAAGAAGGCGGGCAGGTCGGCGAAGGGGCTGCTGCTGCGGGTCGTCCTGCTCGCCGCCGTGGTGACGGCGGTGCTGAGCCTCGACGCGACCGTCGTCCTGCTCACCCCGGTCGTGCTCGCCACCGCGGTGCACATGCGGATCCCGGCCCGCCCGCACGCCTGGGCGGCAGGGCACCTGGCCAACTCGGCGTCGCTGCTGCTGCCGGTGTCCAACCTGACCAACCTGCTGGCGTTCGCCGCGACCGGGCTGTCGTTCCTGCACTTCACCGGTCTGATGCTCGCGCCACAGATCGTCGCGGTCGCCGTCGAGTGGGCGGTGCTCCGGTGGATGTTCCGCGACGACCTCGCCGTCGAGGTCGAGGACCCGGTCACCGAGGTGCCACCGGCGCCGGTGCTCGCCCTCGTCGTCGTCGGCGCCACGGTGGCCGGCTTCGCGGTCGCGTCGCTGGCCGGCATCTCCCCCGTCTGGCCTGCGGTCGCCGGCGTCGTCGTCCTGGGGGTGCGGCAGCTGCTCCGGCGCCGGACGACGATCGGCGACCTGGTCAGGGCCGCGGACCTGAAGTTCGCGCTGTTCGTGCTCGGGCTGGCGGTCGTGGTGAGGGCGGTGCTCGACAGCGGCCTCGAGGCCGGTCTGGCCGCCGTCCTCCCCGAGGGCACGAGCCTGCCCGCGCTGCTGGCGATCACCGCGATCGCCGCCGTCGTCGCCAACCTGCTGAACAACCTGCCGGCGACCCTCGCGCTGCTGCCGGTCGCCGCCGCGGGCGGCCCGGGTCCGGTGCTGGCGGTGCTGATCGGCGTCAACATCGGCCCGAACCTGACCTACGTCGGATCCCTGGCCAACCTGCTGTGGCGCCGCGTGATGGGCGAGCACGCCCCGCGGGCCAGCCGGTTCTCGTTCATGGGCGCGGCCACCGTGCCGCTCACCCTGCTCGCCGCGACCACCGCTCTCTGGGTCGCCCTGCAGCTCAGCTAGCGGCGCGCAGCCGCCGCGCGTAGCGGGCGTAGGAGCGCGGCGCCGTCCGCGGGAGCAGCGTGCGGGCGAGCGCCGGTACGTGCGCGAGGATCCCCCGCACCACCTCGGGGTCGCCGTCCTTCATGATCATCCCGACGACGGCCGAGCGCTGCTTCCTGGGGACGCCGGCCATGCCCTCCTGGCCGAGCTCCTCCCACTCCTCCCGCGTCAGCCAGCGCGCGGCCAAGGGCAGGATCTGCTCCTCCTCGGCCGCGAGGTGCTCGTCGAGCAGCCGCGAGAACCGGTCGAAGCAGTCGGCCAGGGGCTCGCGGTCGCGCTCGTGGGCGAAGGTCCGCCAGCGGCCGAGCACCGCCGTCGCCTGCGTCACCTCGGCGTGGATCGCCGCGTGCTGCTGCTCCATCGCGTCGAGCACTGGCTGGCGCTCGGGTTCGATCCGCGCGCGCAGCTTCGGGCAGAGCAGCCGGTCCTCGCCCTCGTGGTGCCGGTGCAGCAGCTCGAGCAGCAGCTGCAGGTGCGCGCCGACCGTCGCCGCGTGCCGCCGGTCGTCGACCCCCACCGCCCGGATCAGCTCAGGTGCCTCCGCGAACTCCCGCCGGAAAGCGCTGTGGACGACGACCATCTCGCGGATGTCGACGGCGGAGGTCACGACAGGCAACCCTTCCGAACCCGACCCGTGCGGGTCAACAGGATCGGTGAGGTCCTTCTACTCCCCGCCCCGGCCCGGCTCGCCGATCGCGATCATCGCCTCGACCGCGGCGCGCGCCCTCGCGGCCGTCTCGGGGTCGACGTCGATCGCACCCTCGCCGGTGCGCAGCGTCCGCAGCAGCTTCTCCGGCGTGATCATCTTCATGTACCGGCAGGCCGCCCGGTCGTTCATCGGGATGAACGCGGTCCCCTCGTTGAGCGCGCGCAGCTGGTGCAGGATCCCGACCTCGGTGGCCACCAGCACCTGCGCCGAGGTCGTCCGCGCCGCCTCCTCGACCATCCCGCCGGTCGACAGCACCCGGGTCCGCTCGGCCGGCAGGTCACCGTGGCTGACCAGGTCGAGCACCGAGGTCGTGCAGCCGCACTCCGGGTGCACGAGGATCTCGGCGTCGGGGTGGGCGGCCACCTGCGCGCGGACGTCGGCCGGGCTGATCCCGGCGTGCACGTGGCACTCCCCCGCCCACACGTGGATGTTCTCCCGTCCGGTCACCCGCTTGACGTGCGCGCCGAGGAACTGGTCGGGGCAGAACAGGATCTCCCGGTCGGCCGGGATCGAGCGGACGACGTCGGCGGCGTTGGACGACGTGCAGCAGATGTCGGTCTCGGCCTTCACCGCGGCGGTCGTGTTCACGTAGCTGACGACGACGGCGCCCGGGTGCTCGGCCTTCCACTCCCGCAACTGCTCGGCGGTGATCGAGTCCGCGAGCGAGCAGCCGGCCTCGTGGTCGGGCAGCAGCACCGTCTTGCCCGGCGAGAGGATCTTCGCCGTCTCGGCCATGAAGTGGACGCCGCAGAAGACGATCTCCCGCGCATCGGTCTGGGCGGCGACCCGCGACAGGTAGAGGGAGTCGCCGGTGAAGTGCGCGACGTCCTGGATCTCGGGCACCTGGTAGTTGTGCGCCAGGATCACCGCCCCGCGCTCGGCGGCGAGCGCGCGCACCTCGGCCGCCCAGGTCTCGTACTCAGCGGCCGACAGGGTGCGCTCGTCGCCGATCAGGGCCGGGACGGAGGTGGCGGTCACGCGCACCAGTCTCGCAGGTTCAGCGCAGGTGCCCGGTGTCGTTCACCAGTCGCACGCTGGTCCGGCCGTCCGAGGACCAGGCCACGGTGCACAGCGACGCCGCTTCCAGGAACACCCGGTGCACGACCTCGGCGCCGGTGCCCAGCCCCGCGGCGAGCAGCAGCTTGATCGGGGTGACGTGGCTGACCACGAGCACCGTCTCCCCGGCGTGCCGGGTCAGGATCCGCCGGCGGGCCCGCGCGACGCGCTCGGCGACGTCGGCGATCGACTCCCCGCCGGGGGCACGGACGTCGGTCGCGGCGAAGAACCGCCGCAGCGCCAGCGGGTTGCGGGCGACCGCCTCGTCGCGGCTGAGCCCCTCCCACTCGCCGAAGTCGAGCTCGCGCAGGTCGTCGTCCACCTCGACCGGCAGGCCCAGCACCTCGGCGGCGGCCGCGGCGGTCTGCCGGCAGCGCTGCAGCGGCGAGCTGACGATCGCGTCGATGCCGCGGTCCTTCAGCGACAGCGCCGCCGCCCGGGCCTCCGCGCGGCCCAGCTCCGACAGCGGCAGGTCGCTGCTGCCACTGAACCGACGCTCCGGCGTGTGCTCGGTCTGCCCGTGCCGCAGCAGGTGGGTCAGCGTCGTGACGACGGGCTGCGGTTCCGGGGCGGGCTGGACGTCGTCCTCGATCGTCACCGGCTCGGCGGCGGCGTCGCGGTGCACCGGCTTGCCGTCCATGGCGCTGTTGGCCAGGGCGTCGGCGGCGCTGTTCTGCGCGCGCGGCACCCAGGTGTAGCGGATCGGGCCCATCCGGCGGGCCAGCTGCTGGGCCTGCAGCGCGAGCTTCTGCATGTCCGGGTGCTTGATCTTCCAGCGCCCGCTCATCTGCTCGACGACCAGCTTGGAGTCCATCCGGACCTCGACCTGAGCTTCAGGGTCGAGGTCGTGGGCGGCCTGCAGGCCCGCGACCAGGCCGCCGTACTCGGCGACGTTGTTGGTCGCGATGCCGACCGACGCCGCCCGCTCGGCGAGCACCCGGCCGGTCTCGGCGTCGCGGACGAGGGCGCCGTAACCGGCCGGCCCTGGGTTGCCGCGCGATCCGCCGTCCGCCTCGACGATCAGCCGCCGGGTCACAGGCCGGACTCGGCCGTGCGGACGAGGATGCGCCCGCAGTTCTCGCAGCGCACGACCTCGTTCGGGTCCGCGGACCGGACGGCAGCCAGCTCCTTGCCGAACAGCTCGATCCGGCAGCCCTGGCACTGCCGCGCCTTGAGCAGCGCGGCTCCGGTGGTCCCGGTCTGCTGGCGGATGCGGTCGTACAGCGACAGCAACGGAGCGGGGATGCCGGCCGCGGCGTCGGCCCGGGCCTTCTCGTGCCGGGCCGTGGCGTCGGCGAGCTCGGCCAGCGCGTCGTCGCGCAGCTGCTCGGCCCGCGCCCGGTCGGCCTCGGCGTTCTGCAGTCCCTCCTGAGCCGAGCGCAGCGCGGAGTCGGCGGCCTCCTGCCGCTCCATGAGCTCGAGCTCCTGGTCCTCCAGGTCGCTCTGCCGGCGGGCCAGCGAGTCGAGCTCGTGCTGCAGCGCCGTCACCTCGCGCGCCGGCAGGCCACCCGCCTCCATCCGCTGCTGGTCGCGGGTGGCCCGCTGGCGGACCACGTCGACGTCGCCCTCCATCCGCTTGACCTCGCGCTCGAGGTCGCGCGACTCGGTCTCGGCCCGCACGAGCGCGGCCGCCAGGGCGCGCTCGGCCTCCAGCGCCGCGTCGACGGCGGCCGCCTCCGGCAGCGTGCGGCGCCGGTGGGCGAGCTGGGTCAGCGCGACGTCCTCGTCGGCGAGGGCCAGCAGGCGCTGCTGGTCGAAGTGGTCGGCCTTCACGCCCCCAACTTATCCGCGACGCACGGCCTCCTCCGCCACCCCCGGCGGGGCGGACTCCAGCGGCTCGGGCAGCTCGCGGAAGGAGGGGTCCTCCCGTTCTGCGGTGTAGTCGGTGTCGGCCGTGCCGTCGACGCCGTCGGCGACCTTCATCGCGCGCAGGATCAGCGTGATGATCACGACGACGAGCAGGTTCACGGCCAGCGACACGATGCCCGGGTAGATCGTGAGCTTGGTGTCGAGGCCGAGCTTGGACAGCGGGAACGACGACCCGCCGAAGTGCTCCTTGATGATCGCCCCGGTCGGGTCCTTCTTCGGGATCTCGTAGAGCATCCACAGGCCGACCACCATGCCCGCGACCCAGCCGGCCACGAGCGCGCCGCGGTGCATCCACCGGGTGTAGAGGCCCAGCGCCACCGACGGCAGAGTCTGCAGGATGATCACGCCGCCGATCAGCTGCAGGTCGATGGAGAACTGCGGGTCGATGAAGAGGATGGCCGCGACGGCGCCGACCTTGACCACCAGCGAGGCGATCTTGGCGACCCGCGCCTCTTCCCGGGAGTCGGCGTCCTTGTGGACGTACTCCTTCCAGATGTTGCGGGTGAACAGGTTGGCCGCGGCGATCGACATGATCGCCGCCGGCACCAGGGCGCCGATGGCGATCGCGGCGAACGCGATGCCGGCGAACCAGCTCGGGAAGCTGCTCTGGAACAGCTCCGGGACGATCGTGTTGCCGTCGGTGCCGATCGGCTTCGTGCCGGCGGCGATGGCCATGAACCCGAGCAGGGCGATGAAGCCCAGCGCCAGGCTGTAGACCGGCAGCGCGCTCATGTTCCGCTTGAGCACGTCGCGGTTGCTGGCGGCCAGCACGCCGGTGACCGAGTGCGGGTAGAGGAACAGCGCCAGCGCGGAGCCGAACGCCAGGGTCGCGTAGCCCAGCTGGCCGGTGGCCGGCAGGATCACGCCCCCGGTGGCGGAGAACTTGTCCGCGGCGGAGTCGAAGATGTGGCCCCAGCCGCCGACCTTCCCGGGGATCACGATCACCGCGACGATGATCGTCAGGTAGATCAACGTGTCCTTGACGAACGCGATCATCGCCGGGGCCCGCAGCCCGGAGTTGTACGTGTACAGCGCCAGGACCAGGAACGCGATGATCAGCGGCAGCTCGGCGGCGAAGCCGGAGCCGGTGAAGCCCATCGACTTGAGCACGGCCTCGATGCCGACCAGCTGCAGGGCGATGTAGGGCATCGTCGCGACGATCCCGGTGATCGCCACGAGCAGCGCCATCGTGGGCGAGCCGAACCGCGAGCGGACGAAGTCGGCCGGCGTCACGAACCCGCGCACGTGGCTGACCGACCACAGCCGGATCACCACCAGGAAGACCAGCGGGTAGATCACGACCGTGTACGGGACGGCGAAGAAGCCCGCCGCGCCCGCGCCGAACATCAGCGCCGGGACGGCGACGAACGTGTAGGCGGTGTAGAGGTCACCGCCGAGCAGGAACCAGGTGATCCACGAGCCGAAGCTGCGGCCGCCCAGACCCCACTCGTCGAGGTGCATGAGGCTCTCCGCCCGCCGCCAGCGGGCAGCGGCGAAGCCCATGACGGTGACGACGAGGAAGAGGAGGACGACGATGACCAGCTCGACGACGTTGACGTCCTTCACGGGTCAGCCCTCCCGGTCCCGGGTGGCCGCGCGGGCGGCGGCCTCCCGCTCGGCCGCGGGGCGGCGGGTCATCCGGTAGACGAGTGCGGTGGTCGCGACGCCGAGGGCGACGAACGCCAGCTGCAGCCAGTAGAACAGCGGGAAGCTGCCCCACTTCGGGTCGACGGCGTTGTACAGCGGCACGATCAGCGGCACGACGATGGGGATCAGCAGCAGCCAGTTCCACGGGCTGCGGTCGCTGCGCCGCGGTGCGGCGTCCTGGGGTCCGGGCGTCGACGGCGGTGTCGAGGCGGTGGCCACGGATCAGCTCCTCTCCTGTTCCACGAGAGCGGTCCACGGATCGGTCCGCCGCGAGGAGACGAGCACCTCCACCCGACCGTCGAGGTCCCCGGAGAGCGTCTCCGCGGCGACCGGCAACCATGGCCACTCCGAGGCGAAGTGTGCGACATCGCACAGCGCCGCGCCTGTCGACTGCTGCCGTTCTGAGACGACGTGGTGCTTGAGGTCGCTCGTCAGGAGGACATCGGCGCCGGCCGCGGTGGCCGCCTCCCACAGCGAGCCGCCGCTGCCTCCGCACACGGCCGCCGTCCGCACCGGACGCCCGAGATCGCCGGCCACCCGCACCCCTCCCGCCGTCGCCGGCAGCACCCGGGCGACCCGCTCGGCGAACTCCCGCAGCGTCGGCTCGCCGGCCACCCGGCCCACCCGGCCGAGACCCTGGCGACTGCCGGGGGCGACCGGCTCGAGCGGCCGGGCGGCCACCAGCCCGACGGCGGCGGCGAGGGCGTCGTTCACGCCGACGTCCGCGGCGCGGTCGGCGTTGGTGTGCGCCACGAACAGCGCGGCGCCGGCGCGGACCAGCCGGTGCACCACCCGGCCCTTGGGGTCGTCGGCGGGCACGCCGTGCACCGCGGTGAGGAACAGCGGGTGGTGGGTGACCACGAGCTGCGCGCCGGCCTCGAGCGCCTCGTCCACGACCTCGGCGACCGGGTCGACGGCGAAGACCACCCGCTCGACCGGGTCCGCCGGATCGCCGCAGACCAGGCCGACGGCGTCCCAGCCCTCGGCGAGCGCGGGGGCGTAGCGGGCGTCGAGGGCGGCGATGACCTCGCCGAGCGTTGCGGTCATGCACCGATCCTGGATCAGCGCAGCCGCACCGGCCCGGCGCCGATCCGGGTGCGGAACAGCGCGTACGGGTAGACGCGCTCGTCGGTGCCGCCGCGGTACTTCTCCTGCCGGTGCAGCTGGTTGGCGGTCACGTAGAGGTGGCCGTCGGCGGCGACCGACATGGTGTCGGGCCAGAGCAGCCGCGAGTCGTGGACCAGGGTCTCGACCACGCCGTCCGGACGGCGCCGCAGGATCGCGTTCTGCTCCCCCGCCGTGGCGTAGATCGTCCCGGTCTCGTCGGTCTCCAGGCCGTCGCCGGCGCTGCCCTTGTCGCCCTCGTCGACCACCTGCGCACCCACCTCGTCGGCCGACAGCGACCGGTCGACCAGCGCGTCGGTCGGGACGCTGTACCAGTGCCGGGAGGCCAGCGGGCAGTACCAGAGCCGGGCGCCGTCGGCGGAGATCGCGATGCCGTCGGCGCCCATCGTGATCGGCTGCCGCTCGCCGTCCGGCTCCTCCTGCTCCACGAACGGCCGGCCCTCCACCATCGGCACGAACGCCGGCGGCTGCTCGGCCGTGGTCGAGGGGTGGTCGCGCAGCGCCCGCCACGACTCCCCCGACGCCAGGTCGACCACGATGATCGCGTTCTCGCCCTGGTCGGAGGAGTCGGTGATGTAGGCGATGCCGCCCTCGCCGCGGCGCAGGTCGAAGCGGACGTCGTTGAGGTAGGTCGTCTCCAGCGCCGTCTCCCGCGGGAACACGATCGTCTGCACCACCGTGTCGGTCGCGAGGTCGACGCAGACCAGCTTCGGGCCGCCGACCTTCGTCGGCTGGAACATCGGCGAGCCGGTGTCGAGCACCCAGAGCCGGTCGGCCGGGTCGACGACGATGCTCTGCACGCTCACGAAGGCGGTCTCGTCGTCGTCCCCGTCGGGGCTGTTCCACGTCTGGTCGGGATAGGGCACGACCTGCCCGTCGCGGAGCTCGCCGACGGTGAACCGGACGTCGTCGCCCCACTTCGGGAAGTTCACGAAGATCCGCCCCGCGTGCGACACGGAGACGCCGGTGGGCATCGGTCCGTCGGCGAAGGCGTGCACGAGCTCGAGGTCGCCGCAGGGCGCATCTGTGACCAGGTCCATGGGGCCTGCGTGCCCGAGCCGGGTGGAACCCAACCGGGGTGGGAAGCTCCGGATCGTGGCGGAGCGGGGTGTGCGGGCGCCGGCCTGGCTGGAGGAGCTGGTCCGCACCCAGCGCCCGCCGGTGCCGTGGCCCGACGTCGTCCGATTCGCCGTCACGATCCCGATGCCGCTGGCCGTCGCGCTGCTGGTGGGCGGCGGGCTCACCAACGGCCCCGCCCTCGGCGCCGGGGTGTTCGGGACGACGGGTGCGCTCGTCGGGACGATCGCCCCGCAGGACGGGCCGCTGCGGGACAAGCTGCGCCGGATCGCGTCCGCGGCCGGGTTCGGCGTGGTCGGCCTGCTCGCCGGGCAGTACGCGGAGGGCGGCGGCTGGCAGCCGGTCGTGGTCATCGCGCTGCTGTCGGCGCTGTCGGGGCTGCTCAGCGGGATCAACGCGGCGCTGTCGCTGGGCGCGCTGCAGCTGCTGGTCTACACGGCGCTCTCGTCGGGTCTGGTCACCCCGTTGCCGACCTACGCCGAGATCGGGTTCTTCTTCGCCGGTGCCTGCTGGGCGACGCTGACCACGCTGGTGCAGTGGTGGTTCGAGCCGGAGGATCCGGACCGCTCGGCCGTGGCGGCGGTCTGCACGAAGATCGCGGCGCTGCTCAGCGCCAGCGGCACCGACGCCGCCGACGACGCCCGCCGCGAGCTGACCACCGCGCTCAACGCCGGCTACGACCGGGTGATCCGCAGCCGCAGCCGCTCGGCCGGGCGCTCGCGCGAGCTGTCGGAGCTGGCCGGGATCCTCAACGCCGCGGCGCCCCTGGTCGAGGGGGCGGTGGCGGCCGCTCGGGCAGGGGTCGCGGCCGATCCGCAGGACGTCGCCGCGGTGACCGCCCTCGCCGCGGCCGTGCGCGGCGAGCGGGAGCTGCCGCCCGAGCGCCCGCCGGCGCTCGAGGAGGGGCCGCCGGGACGACGGGCGACCCGGCACGGCATCCGGCTGGTGTGGAACGTCGTCGGCGACCCCGAGGAACGCGCCGGGGCGGCGGTCGTGCGGGAGGACCTCGACTGGCGCACGCGGGCCCGCGACCTGGCCGACCGCACGATCGCCAGCCCGGAGAGCCGCTCGTTCGCCGTCCGGCTGGCGCTGTGCATGTCGATCGCCGAGGTCACCCGCCAGCTGCTGCCCATCCCGCGGCCGTACTGGGTGCTGCTCACCGTCGCGATCGTGCTCAAGCCCGACTTCGGCTCGGTGTTCACCCGGGCGGTGCAGCGCGGGGTCGGCACGGTGCTCGGCGTCCTGGTCGGGTCGCTGCTGCTGACCGTGCTCCCCCGCTCCCCCTGGATCCTGGTCGCGATGGCCGCGGCCGCGGCCGTGCTGCCGTGGGCGCGCGGGGCGAACTTCGGCCTGTTCTCGGTGTTCCTGACCCCGCTGGTCATCCTGCTGCTCGACCTCGCCGTCCCGAGCGGCTCGGGGCTGGTGGTCGCGCGGCTGCTCGACACGCTGATCGGCTGCGCGATCGTGCTCGTGTTCGGCTACCTGCTCTGGCCGCAGACCTGGCGGGCGCCACTGGACGAGGCGCTGCGCGCCGCCACGCTGGCGCTGGACGAGTTCGTCGCGGCGGCGTTCACCGGGACGCCGACCGAGCGCCGCCGCGCCCGCCGCCGCTGCTACCGGGCGCTGACCGAGGTGCAGACGCAGCTGCAGCGCCGGCTGGCCGAGCCGCCGCCGATCAGCACCCGGGCCGGCGCGTGGTGGCCGGTGATCGTGCAGCTGGAGCGGACCTCGGACGCGGTCACCGAGGCGGTCATCGCGATCCGCTCTGGCGAGCCCGCGCCGGACCTCGCGCAGGTCGCCGTCCTGCGCCGGGCGATCCGGCAGCTGGAGGACGACGTCCGTGTGCACCGGCTGCCCGACGACGCGGAGATCCTCGCCGAGGGCGTGCTCGCGCCCGTCGCCCGCGAGGTGGACGCCGCCCGCCGCCTGGTGAGAGAAGCCGCCCCCGGCCGGTGAGCTGCGCTTTATCGCGATAAAGCACGCGTGCTTCATCGCGATAAAGCGCGACGCTCAGTCGGTGCCGGACTCCATGGCGGCGCGGTCGAGCATCTGCTCCTCGTCGGCGGCGCGGCCGCGGGAGGCGATCGCCTCCGCGCCGCCCTCGGTCAGCGGCCCGACCAGCGCCTGGTGCGCGGTGCCGATCATGCCGACGGCGGCGTACTGCTCGAGCTTGGCGCGGGAGTCGGCGATGTCGAGGTTGCGCATGGTCAGCTGGCCGATCCGGTCCACGGGTCCGAAGGCGGAGTCCGTCGTCCGCTCCATGGACAGCTTGTCCGGGTGGTAGCTGAACGCGGGGCCGGAGGTGTCGAGGATCGAGTAGTCCTCGCCGCGCCGCAGCCGCAGGGTGACCTGACCGGTGACCGCAGTGCCCACCCAGCGCTGCAGCGACTCGCGCAGCATCAGCGACTGCGGGTCCAGCCAGCGGCCCTCGTACATGAGCCGGCCCAGCCGCCGGCCCTCGCTGTGGTAGGTCGCGAGGGTGTCCTCGTTGTGGATCGCGTTCACCAGCCGCTCGTAGGCGACGTGCAGCAGCGCCATGCCCGGCGCCTCGTAGATGCCCCGGCTCTTGGCCTCGATGATCCGGTTCTCGATCTGGTCGGACATGCCCATGCCGTGCCGGCCGCCGATCGCGTTCGCCTCGAGCACCAGGTCGACGGCGGAGGCGAACTCCTTGCCGTCGATGGTCACGGGCCGGCCCCGCTCGAAGCCGATCGTCACGTCCTCGGCGGGGATCTCGACCTCGGGGTCCCAGAACCGCACGCCCATGATCGGGTCGACGATCTCGATGCCCGCGTCGAGGTGCTCCAGCGACTTGGCCTCGTGGGTGGCGCCCCAGATGTTGGCGTCGGTGGAGTACGCCTTCTCGGTGCTGTCGCGGTAGGGCAGGCCGTGGGCGACCAGCCACTCCGACATCTCCTTGCGGCCGCCGAGCTCGGTGACGAAGTCGGCGTCCAGCCACGGCTTGTAGACCCGCAGCGACGGGTTGGCCAGCAGGCCGTACCGGTAGAAGCGCTCGATGTCGTTGCCCTTGAAGGTCGAGCCGTCGCCCCAGATCTGGACGTCGTCCTCGAGCATCGCCCGCACCAGCAGGGTGCCGGTCACCGCCCGCCCGAGCGGGGTGGTGTTGAAGTAGGCCCGCCCGCCCGAGCGGATGTGGAACGCCCCGCAGGTCAGCGCCGCGAGCCCCTCCTCCACCAGGGCCGCCTTGCAGTCGACCAGCCGGGCGATCTCGGCGCCGTAGGACGTCGCCCGCCCCGGCACCTTGTCGATCTCGGGCTCGTCGTACTGCCCCAGGTCGGCGGTGTAGGTGCAGGGCACCGCCCCCTTGTCGCGCATCCACGCGACCGCAACCGAGGTGTCGAGACCGCCGGAGAAGGCGATGCCGACGCGTTCGCCGACGGGCAGGGAGGTGAGCACCTTGGACACGAGAAAGAGTATGCACGACCGTGCATGGTCATGCAGAGGCGGGTCGGGGTATGACGGTGGCCATGCCTCCCGAACTCGTCCTCCCCAGCCTCTCCGACCCGCCGCCGCCGGGCTCGCGCACGGTGCGCACGGACGACGGGGTGGACCTGCACGTCGAGGTGGACGAGAACGACGACGCGGACGTCACGGTCCTGCTCGCGCACGGGTTCACCGCCCGGCTCGCCGAGTGGGAGCTGCAGCGGGAGGCGCTGCGCCCGCGGGCGCGACTGGTGCTGTTCGACCAGCGCGGCCACGGCCGGTCGAGCTGGACGGACCTCACGAAGGCGACGATCGACCGCACCGGCCGCGACCTCGGCGCGGTGCTCGACGCGACCACCCCCGAGAGCCCGGTCGTGCTGGCCGGGCACTCGATGGGCGGCATGAGCGTCATGGCGCTGGCCCGTCAGCGGCCGGAGCTGTTCGGCACGCGGGTGGTCGGCGTCTTCCTGCTCGCCACCTCCGCGGGCGGGCTGGTCGAGAAGGGGCTGCTCGGCCGGTCGGTCAAGGTCGTCCGCCTGCTCGGGCTGCTGCCGCTGTACCTGCGGCTGCTGCAGGCGCTCGCGCCGACGGTCGAGCGCCACCGGCGGCGCGGCACCCGGTTCGGCCGGTGGTTCACCCGCCGCTACCTGTTCGGCCGGGACGACGCCGACCCGCAGCACGTGCGCATGGTCCAGGAGCTGCTCGAGGAGACGCCGTACACGGTGAACGCCGCCTTCTACGCGACCTTCCTCGACCACGACGAGACCGCGGCGCTCGACGTCCTCGCCCGCGTGCCGGTCACGATCGTCGCCGGCTCGCACGACCGGCTCACCCCGGCCGCGCACGCCCGCGCGATGGCCCGGCGGCTGGGCCCGGACGCCGAGCTGGTCGTCGTCCCGGGCGCGGGGCACAGCGTCAACCTGACCCGCGCCGCCGTGGTCGACCAGGCGTTTCTCGGGCTGCTCGACCGCGTGCAGGGCGAACTGGACGACCAGCGCGAGGCCGGCTGAGTACGTGTTACCGGCGGGTACGGCTCGGGTTGCACACGCGGCCCTCGGCCCATAACTTCGGCGGCCAGGCGCGCGGAGACGGCAAGGGAGCTGATCGTGGACCGCATGAGCCCGACCGATGCCGGTTTCTACTACGCAGAGGGCGAGAACACCCCGCTGCACGTGGGATCGGTCGCCGTCTTCGAGGGCCCCGCGCCCTCCTACGGCGACCTCGTCCGGCTGCTGCTGTCGAAGCTGCCGCTGGTACCCCGCTACCGGCAGCGGGTCCGGGAGGTGCCGCTCAACCTCGGCCGCCCGATGTGGGTCGACGACCCGCACTTCCAGATCCTGTACCACGTGCGGCACACCGCCCTGCCCCGGCCGGGCAGCGACGAGCAGCTGCGCAACCTGGCCGGCCGCGTGCTCGGCCAGCGTCTGGACATGGCCAAGCCGCTGTGGGAGGTCTGGCTCGTCGAGGGCCTGGCGGACGACCGCTGGGCGATCATCTCCAAGGTCCACCACTGCATGGTCGACGGCATCGCCGGCACCGACCTGATGCAGGTGATCTTCGACCTCAGCCCCGACGTGAAGCAGGCCGAGCCCAAGGAGTGGACGGCGCAGCGCAGCCCCTCCTCGGCGGAGCTGCTGGCCGGGGCCGTCCAGGACGCCCTCGCCCACCCGCTGCGCCAGCTCACCGCGCTGCCCGGGTCCGGCACCGCGACCAGGACGGCGAAGGGGCTGCTCGGCTCGGGCAAGTCACTGGCCTCCAGCCTGCCGTCGCTGGCCCGGCAGGCCACCACCCCCATGGCCCGCACGCTCACCGGCCCGATCGGCCCGCACCGGCGCTGGGCGTGGACCGACGCGCAGTTCGAGGAGTTCAAAGCGGCCCGGACGGCGCTGGGCGGCACGGTCAACGACGTCGTCCTGACCGCGATCACCCGCGGGTTCCGCGACCTGCTGCAGGGCCGCGGTGCGCTGTCGGACAAGGCCGTCGTCCGGTCGATGGTGCCGGTCTCGGTCCGCCGTCCCGGCGAGCGCGGCTCCCTCGACAACCGGGTGTCCGCCGTGTTCGTCGACCTGCCGGTCGGCGAGCCGGACCCGGCCGAGCGGCTGGCCCGGATCCGCCGGCAGATGGACGACTACAAGCGCTCGATGCAGGCGGTCGACGCCCGCTCGATCATCGCGATGGCCGACTTCGTGGCGCCGACGCTGCTGTCCCTCGGCGTGCGGGCGGCCATGGAGCTGGGCCAGTTCTGGGCGCAGGCGGTGACCACGAACGTGCCGGGCCCGCGGGTGCCGCTGTACGTGCTCGGCAAGCGGATGGTCTCCGCGCACGCCTACGTGCCGATCGGCGGCGGCACCCGGGTGTCGATCGGGATCTTCTCCTACCTGAACACGATGACCTTCGGGATCAACGCCGACTTCGACGCCTTCCCGGACGTCGACGTCCTCGCCACGGGCATCCGGCGCGGCGTCGACGAGCTCACCGAGCTGGCCGGCAAGGCGCCGGCGAAGGAGAAGCCGGCCAAGGAGTCGGCGGCGGCCCAGCAGTGAGCCCCGAGCGGGGCCTGACCGTCGCCGTCACCGGTCCGACGGGCACGTTCGGCTCGGGACTGGTGCCGCTGCTGCAGGACGAACCCCGCGTGGAGCGGGTCCTCGGGCTGGCCCGGCGGCCGTTCGACCCGGCCGAGCGCGGCTGGACGAAGATGGCCTACCGCCGCGGCGACGTCCGCGACCCGGACACCCTGCGCGAGGCGTTCGCCGGCGCCGACGTCGTCGTCCACCTGGCCTTCCTGATCACCGGCAACGCCCCCCGGGAGACCGCCCGCGCGATCAACGTCGAGGGCACGCTCAACGTGTTCCGCGCCGCGGCCGAGGCCGGGGCGCGCCGGTTGGTCTACGCCTCGTCGATCGCCGCCTACGGCTTCCACCGCGACAACCCGATCGGGATGACCGAGGACTGGCCGGTGCGACCGGCGGCCCGGCTGTTCTACGCGCAGGAGAAGGCCGAGGTCGAGGAGCTGCTGGCGGCCGAGTCGGCCGAGCACCCGGAGCTCGACCTCTACCTGCTGCGGCCGCCGGTGGTGCTCGGTCCGAACACCGTCGGGGCCAAGGACCTGCTGCCCGGGCCGCTCGCGCCCCTTGGCCGCCGGCTCGCCGAGGCGGCCAACCGCCGGCTGCCCGTCCCGGTGCCGGTCGTGGTGCCGAGGATGCCGGTGCAGTTCGTGCACGAGGACGACGTCGGCCGGGCCCTGCTGCTGTGCGCGCTCGGCGAAGGGCCGCCGGGGGCCTACAACATCGCCGGGGACGGCGTGCTGACCGCCGTCGACGTCGCCCGCGAGTACGGGGCGCTGCCGATCCCGGTGCCGGCCGCGCCGGCCGAGCTCGCCGCCCGCGCGATCTCGCGGCTGCCCTTCCTGCCCCCGGCCGCCGAGTGGGTGGAGGCGTTCAGCCACCCGGCGATCATGGACACCACCAAGGCCCGGGAGCGGCTAGGTTGGCGGCCTCGCTACAGCGGCCTGGAGGCCCTGCGCGCCACCCTGCGCACCGACCCGGGTGATCGGTGATCGGGTCGCGGCTCCCCGGGTCGGTGTGGGATCGGCTCCTCCCGAGGAGAGGCATGACCGCACTGTCGAGCCGGACCGACACCCCACTCCTCGTGCTCACCGACGCCAGGAGCGAGGTGGAGCGGCGCCTGCTGACCGAGGCCCTGGGCGAGCTCGACGGCGGTGCCGACGCCGCGGTCCTGCCGCTCCACGGCGACGCGCTGCGCGACCTGCTGCCGACGGCCGGTCCCGAGACCGTCGTGACCGCCCTGCGGGTCGCCTGGCGCCCGCGGCAGACCGACGAGGGGCAGGGGCGCCGCCGGGGGCGGCGGGCCCGGCTCACCTCGGCCGCTCCCCCGATCCCCCGCCGGCCGCCGCGGCCGATGCAGGCGGCGGCGCTGCGCCGCGATCCCGAGCGCGCGCGGGTCGTCGTCGCCGAGCCGGCCACCGTCGCCGAGCTCGCCCGGCGCTGGGACGGCGCGGGATCGCTGGCCGGCTTCGTCGCCGCCCAGGCCGAGCTCGCCCTCGACCGCGCCGAGCGCAGCGTCGTCGGTGACCGGGTCAAGGTGCCGCGGCAGGTCGTCGAGGCGATCGAGGCCAGCCCCGAGTTCCACCGTGAGGTCCGCGCCCTCGCCGAGCGGCTGGAGCGACCCGAGGACGAGGTCCTCGCCGAGGCGGTCGCCGACCTGCACGGTCTGGTCGCGGCCATCGACCCGGCCGCGGTGGAGCTGTTCCGGTCGATCTTCCGGCCGCTGCACGCCCGCGCGTGGACCGTGGACGCCGACACCGCCGGGCTGGCGCGGCTGCGCGAGCTCAACCGCCGCGCCCCGCTGGTCTTCCTGCCCAGCCACCGTTCCTACGTCGACCCCCTCGTCCTGGCCGACGTCCTCGCGCGCCACGACTTCCCGCGCAACCACGTGCTGGGCGGGGACAACCTGAGCTTCTGGCCGCTCGGGTCGCTGGCCAAGCGCGCGGGCATCGTCTTCATCCGCCGCACGTTCGGGGACGACGGGGTCTACAAGCTCGCGGTCCGCGAGTACTTCGCCTTCCTGCTGGCCAAGCGGTTCAACCTCGAGTGGTACATGGAGGGCGGCCGGTCGCGCACCGGCAAGCTGCGCCCGCCGCGGCACGGCCTGCTGCGCTACGTCGCCGACGCGGTGGAGCGCGGCCGCGTGGACGACGTCTTCGTCGTCCCGGTCTCGATCACCTACGACCAGCTGCGCGAGGTCTCCCTGATGGCCGCCGAGCAGCGCGGCGCCGCCAAGCGCGGCGAGGGGCTGTCCTGGCTGGCCACCTACGCCCGCGAGCAGGTGAGCACCCCGCTGGGGACGGTGCACGTGTCGTTCGCCGAGCCGCTGTCGCTGGCCGCGGCGCTGCAGGCGGGCGCCGACCCGACGGACCCCGACGCACGACGGCTCACCCTGCAGAAGGTGGCCTTCCAGGTCGCCGTCGGGATCAACTCGGTCACCCCCGCGACGGCGACGGCGCTGATCACCGTGGCGCTGCTCGGGGGTCAGGGCCGGGCGCTGACGCTCGGCCAGGTGCAGCAGGTGGTCGCGCCGCTGGTCGGCTACCTGACCGAGCGGGACCTGCCGCACTCCGGATCGGTGCTCGGCACCGCCCGCGGGGCACGGCGGGTGCTCGGGGCGCTCGCCCAGCAGGGGGTCGTGACCGTGTACGAGGGCGGCGAGGAGCCCGTGTACTCCATCGAGCGGGGGCAGCACCTCGTCGCGGCGTTCTACCGCAACAGCGCCATCCACCACTTCGTCGACCGGGCGATCGCGGAGCTGGTGCTGTTGCACGACCCGGCCGATCGCTGGGACGAGGCGTTGCGGCTGCGCGACCTGCTGAAGTTCGAGTTCTTCTTCCCCGAGCGCGACGCCTTCCGGGAGCGGCTGTCCGCCGAGCTGGCGCGGCTGGACCCGGACTGGGAGACCGCCGACGGCCGCGAGGTCCTCTGCCGCGCGCCGCTGCGGGTGGCCCACCGGGCGCTGCGGTCCTTCGTCGAGGCCCAGCTCGTCGTCGCCGAGCGGCTCGCGGCGCGCAACCCGCGCACGCCGGTGGTCGAGTCCGACTTCCTGGCCGAGTGCAGCGGCGTGGGCCAGCAGATGCTGCTGCAGGGCCGGCTGAGCAGCCCCGAGTCGCTGTCCCGCGAGCTGTTCGGCTCCGCGCTGCGGCTGGCGGCCAACCTCGACCTGGTCGACCCCGGACGGGAAGATCTCGCCCGACGCCGGCAGGAGTGGGCCGCCCAGGTCCGCGACGTCGTCGCCCGGGTCGTGGTGATCGGCGAGCTGGACGCCGCCGCGCAGCGGGAGATCGTGGGAGCGCAGCAGTGACGAACGGACAGCCGACCGCCGGCGTGTGGACCGAGGAGCAGCTGGTCGCCGACGTCGCCGCGTCGCCGCCCGGGCCCCGGGTCGCCGCCTTCTTCGACTTCGACGGCACGGTCATCGACGGCTACTCGCTGGCGTCCTTCGCCCGGCACCACCTGCGCTCGCTCGACGTCACCCCGGCCGCCCTCGGCGAGCTGCTGCTCATCGGCCTGCGCGGGGTGACCAGCGAGGAGGACTTCGAGCGGCTCACCGTCGTCGGCATGCGGGCCTGGGCCGGGCGGACCGAGGACGAGCTGACCGAGCTGGGCGAGCGGCTGTTCGTCCAGGGCATCGCCGGTGCTCTCTACCCGGAGGCCTGGCGGCTGGTCGAGGCGCACCTCGACGCCGGCCACACGGTCGTGCTCGCCTCCTCGGCCACCCGGTTCCAGGTCGAGCCCGCGGCCCGGGCGATGGGCGTCGAGCACGTGCTGGTCTCGCCGGTCGAGATCGTCGACGGCGTGTGCACCGGCCGCCCCGGCGGCGCGCTGCTCTGGCGGGCGGGCAAGGTCGCCGCGGTGCAGGCCTTCGCCGAGGAGCACGACATCGACCTGGCGCAGAGCTACGCCTACAGCAACGGCGACGAGGACGTGCCCTTCCTGCGCACCGTCGGGCGCGCCCGCGCGCTCAACCCGGGCCGCGACCTGGCCGCCGCCGCCCGCCACTACTCCTGGCCGATCGCCCGCTTCCGCCGGCGCGGCCGGGGCGGTCCCATCGAGATCGCCCGCACCGCCGCGGGGGTGGGCGGGATGCTCGGCGGGTTCGCCGCCGGGCTGGCCGTGGGCTCCCTGAGCGGATCACGCCGCGAGGCCGTCGACCTCGGCATCACCCTCGCCGGCGAGCTCGGCAGCGCGCTGGCCGGGGTCCGCCTCGAGGTCCAGGGCGCCGAGCACCTGGCCGCCCGCCCCGCCGTCTTCCTGTTCAACCACCAGAGCCAGCTCGACGTCCTGGTGCTGGCGAAGCTGCTGCACGGCGGGATCACCGGGGTCGCGAAGAAGGAGCTCGCGCACGCCCCGGGCTTCGGGCTGGCCTTCCGGCTGGCCGACGTCGCCTTCGTCGACCGCGGTGACAAGGACCAGGCGCGCAAGGCGCTCGAACCGGCCGTGCAGCGGCTCAAGGAGGGCCTGTCGCTGGTGATCGCGCCGGAGGGCACCCGCTCGGCCACGCCGTCGCTCGGCCCGTTCAAGAAGGGCGCCTTCCACGTCGCGATGCAGGCCGGCGTGCCGATCGTGCCGATCGTCATCCGCAACGCCGGCGAGCTGATGTGGCGCGGCGCGGCGACGCTGCACCCGGGGACCGTGCAGGTCCGCGTCCTGCCGCCGATCCCCACGGAGGGCTGGAGCCCCGAGGGCCTCGACGAGAAGGTCGGCGAGGTCCGCGCGGCCTACGTCGACGCGCTCGCCCACTGGACCGGCCGCAGCGGGCAGCCGGTCGACGTCCACGAGCCGACGGCGAGCATGGACGGCCCCCCGCCGCCGGCCGCGCCGCTGGACTGGGGCATCTCCGCGGAGATGAACCCCCTGGAGACGGCGATGTGGCGGGCCGAGGCCGCCGACCCGCGGCTGCGCGCCAACGTCGCCCTGCTGGAGATCCTCGACTCCGCGCCCGACTGGGAACGGCTGCGCGGCGCGCACGAGTGGGCGTCGCGGATGGTGCCGCGGATGCGCCAGCGGGTCGTCGAGCCGGCGCTCGGCCTGGGCGCACCGCGCTGGGTCACCGTGGCCGAGCTCGACCTCGACCAGCACGTGCACCGCGTGGTGCTCGACCCGCCCGGCGAGATGCGGCAGCTGCTCGACGTGGTCGGCCAGTTCATCTCGCGGCCGCTGGACCGCGACCACCCGCTCTGGCAGGTGCTGCTCGTCGAGGGCCTCGCCGACGGCCGCGCCGGCTACGTGGTGAAGACCCACCACAGCACGACCGACGGGCTGGGCGCGGTCCAGCTGATGAGCCGGCTGCACAGCCACTCGCCCGAGCACGACCCCTCCCGGCCCGAGCCGCCGGTGCCCGCGCCCGAGGAGGTCACGCCGCTGGAGGTGGCCGCCGAGCACGTCAGCGACGTCGTCCGGGCCGCCCCGCTCGCCGTGCTCCGCGGCGGTGTCGGGGCGCTGGGCGGGCTGCTCCGGCCCCTGGACGCGGCGAGCGCCGCCGTCGACACCGTCGTCGGGACCGCGCGCTCGGCCACCCACAGCCTCGGCGCCCACGGCGGCTCCGAGCTGCTGACCCCGCGCGGCGGCGACTGGCACCTCGAGGTGCTCGAGGTGCCGCTGGCCGACCTCAAGGCCGGGGCCAAGGCCGGCGGCGGCTCGCTCAACGACGGCTACCTCGCCGCGGTCGTGGGCGGCTTCCGCCGCTACCACGAGCGGCTCGGCGCCCCGCTGGGCGGCCTCACGCTCGGCATCCCGATCAGCCTCCGGGCGCAGGACGACCCGCAGGGCGGCAACCGGTTCACCGGCGCACGCTTCACCGCCGACCTGGCCGAGGCCGACCCGGCGGCCCGCATCGCGGCGGTCCGCGAGTTCGTGCTGTCGGTCCGCAGCGCAGGTTCCGGCGGTGCCTCGGCGGTCAACGACCTCGTCGGCCCGGTGCTCGGCTGGCTGCCCGCACCGGTCCTCGGGGCCGTCTCCGGCGCGCTGACCAGCGGCAACGACGTCCAGGTGTCCAACGTGCCCGGGGTGACCCAGCCGGTGTACATCGCCGGCTCGCGCATCGAGCGGATGTTCCCGTTCGGGCCGCTGCCCGGCTGCGCCGCGATGGTCACCCTGCTCTCGCAGGAGGGCACCTGCTGCATCGGGATCAACCTGGACTCGTCCGCCGTGTCCGACCCGGCCGGGCTGGTCGCCGACCTGCAGGCCGGGCTCGACGAGATCGTCGCGCTCGGGCGCTGACCTCAGGCCGGGGACGGCGTCCCGGCGGTCGCCTCGAGCCAGCCGAGCACCTCGGCCGCGACGCGGTCGGGCACCTCCAGCTGCGGCACGTGGCCGACGTCGGCGAGCTCGACGTAGGTCCAGTGCGGGTGCGCCTCGGCGACCGAGCGGGCCGCGGCCACCGGGACGAGCCGGTCGCGGTCGCCCTGGACCAGCAGCACGGGCACCCGGATGGCCGCCATCGCGCCGCGGTAGGGCCGCGGGTCCACCAGGATCTTCAGCAGCGACCGGGCCGCGACGAGGAACGCCTTGTCCATGCCGGCGACGTCCTGCCGCTCCTCGAGCAGGGTGACCGACCGGTCGATCACCTCGGCGGGCAGCTCGTCGGGGTCGACGCCGACCAGCCGCAGCATGTCCCGCACCCGCTGCAGCGGGGTGGACCGCTGGCGGCGCAGCCACAGGAACCGCTCCCCCACGAACGGCAGCGCGTAGAGCAGGAACTGCCCGGCGACCACGCCGTCGAGCGACCGCCGCCCGCCGGGCAGCGCCGGGTCGAGGAGGACGACGCCGCGCACCGCCCGCGGTGCGGACGCCGCGGTGAAGATCGAGATCATCCCGCCCATCGAGTTGCCGACGAGCACCACCGGCGCCGCGGCGACCTCGCGCAGGAACCGCCGCAGGACGGCGACGTTGGCCTGCACCGTGGCGCGGCGGCTGCCCGGCTCGCTGCGGCCGAACCCGGGCAGGTCGAGCGCGAGGACCCGGCCGTGCGGCGTGAGCAGCGGGGCCAGCAGGTCCCAGTTGAGGTGCGAGCCGCCCAGACCGTGGACCAGCACGAACGTGGGCCCGTCGGGGTTGCCGCCGAAATCGACGTAGTGGACCGGGCCGTCCCAGTCGAGCGTGGCGCTGGTGCCGAGCTGAGCAGTCATCGTCTCTCTTCCTACCCCGGGCGCGAACCGCCCCACTCCCGCGGGTCGAGCGCCACCATGGACCTCGACGTGTTCTGCATCACAACTTCATGTCGAGACGTTGTCGCCGATAAGAACGGAGTGTGACGGGCGCCCCATCTTGGTACAGGTCTGTACCAGCAGGACGTCGAACAGAGGAGGACACGTGGCAGGACGGCAGGTCGAGGGCCCCGCGCTCCCGCTGTACCTCAGCGAGCCGGGTCGCGCGGCGGCGGACTACGGCCTGTACCTGGCCACCCGCCCGCTGCTGGACCGCCTGCCGCACGGCGACGGCCATCCGGTGCTGGTGCTGCCGGGCCTGCTCGCCGACGACGTGTCCACCCGGATCCTGCGGCGGGTGCTGCGCCGGCTCGACTACCGCGTGCACGGCTGGCGGCTGGGCCGCAACATCGGCCCGACCGCGGCGTGCGTGGCAGGGCTGCGCGACCGGATGGAGGAGCTCTCCGACCGCTACGGCCGGCCGGTCACGCTCGTCGGCTGGAGCCTCGGCGGCATCTTCGCCCGTGACATCGCCCGACGCTCCCCCGAGTCGGTCCGCCAGGTGATCACCCTGGGCAGCCCGTTCCGGCTGGCGCACAACGGGCAGAGCCGGGCGACCAAGGTCTTCGACCGGTACTCGCACCTGCACGTCGAGCACCGCACGCTGCCCCTGGAGAGCGAGGCGACACCGCTGCCGGTACCGGCGACCTCGATCTACTCGCATTTCGACGGCATCGTGCACTGGCGGACCTGCCTCGACCTGCCGGGCGAGCGCTGCGAGAACATCGCGGTGATGGCCAGCCACCTCGGCCTCGGCCACCACCCGGCGGCGATCTGGGCGATCGCCGACCGGCTCGCGCAGCCCGAGGGCACCTGGAAGCCGTTCAAGGCCCCGCTGTTCCTGCGGCCGGCCTTCCCGCACCCCGACCAGCCGGTGGTCCCGGTCCCGGCGCAGGCGGCCGACCCCGCCGCCTGACCCGTCCCCAGGACGACCGAGGGCGGTTCCCCCGCGGGGGAACCGCCCTCGGTCGTCGGGGACTAGACCCCGGCCGGGCAGACCGGCAGCGGTGTCAGCGCGAGGTCGTCGCACGTCACGCCCCGGACGGCGTCGACCAGCGCGCCGGTGACCGGGTCCACCACCTGCGGCACCGTCGGGGCCGGAGCCGGCGCCGGTGCAGGAGCGGGCGCGGGGGCCGGCACCGGCAGGGGGACCGACGGGACCTGGACCGGCGGCAGCGGGACGCTCGGCGCCGGAGCGGCCGGGGCCGCGGGTGCGGGCGCCGGCGCAGAGCCGGAGCTCCCGCCGGAGGAGCCGCCGCTCCCGCCGACCGGGGTCGAGCCGCCACCGCCGGACCCACCGGCGCTGCCGGAGGAGCTCCCCGAGGTCCCCGAGGAACCGCCGCTCGCCGCCGGCGCCGCGCTGCCGTTCGGCGAGGAGCCGCCCGACGCCGTGGCCGGCTGGATGTTCTGGCTGTAGGTGGTGTCGCCGGACGACGTCGTGGTGTCGCGAGCACCCATGGCGGGGCCAGGTGCGGCCGGGGCCGCCCAGTAACCCGACGGCGCCGGGAGGCCGCCGCTGGTGTTGCCGACCAGCGGTGGCAGGTCGGCCACCGGGATGCCGGAGGCGTAGGCCGCCGCGAGCGCGAGCACCTCGGCGACGTAGCTGTCGGAGTGGTTGTAGGCCATGACCGCGCGGTGCTGGCCGGCGCTGGTGCGCAGGTCACCGCCCGCGACGCAGAGGTAGTGGGCCGCGCCGAGCGCCGCGTCGTTGATGTTGGTCGGGTCGGTCGTGCCGTTCCCGTCGCCGTCCACCGCGTAGGCGCGCCAGGTCGAGGGGATGAACTGCATCGGGCCGACGGCGCGGTCGTAGCGGGTGTCGCCGTCCCACGTGCCGCCGTCGGTGTCGCCGATGTAGGCGAACTGCCCGCCGTCCAGCGGCGGGCCGATGATCTTCGGGGTCGTGCTGCCATCGGGGTTGAGCGTGGCGCCGCCGAAGCGACCGTGGTTGGACTCGATGCGGCCGATGCCGGCCAGCAGCGACCAGTCGATGCCGCAGGACGGATCGGCGTTGGCCATGCGGGCGGCCGCCACCCGGTAGGCGTTGAGCGCGACGTTCGGGATGCCGTTGGAGGCCAGGCCGGTGATCTCCGGCGGGCCGGCCTGCTGCGTCTGGGCCACCTGCACCGGCATCGCGGTCAGCGTCAGCGCGCCGACCGGGGCGCCGGCGGACAGCTGCTGGTTCTGCTGCCGCGCGGCGACGTCCCAGGGCAGGGAGGCGTCGTTGAGCTGCGCCACCGGGTCCAGGTGGTGCTCCGGTGGCGGCGCGAACACCGCGCCCAGCGCGGCGGCCGCCGCCAGGGCGACGGGCCAGCGCCGGCGGCGCCGCACGCGGCGCGGCGGCGGCGCGGGCTCCGCCGCGGCCGGGCGCTGCGCGCGCGGGTACGGAGTGGGCCTGTCCTGCTGGGCGTCGGACCCCTGCTCGGTCCGATCGAAGGCGAGCACCATCGACCTGCGCACCGTCTTCCTCGACGTGATACGTGTGTCTTGGAGTTCCCCGTTGTCAAGCGAAACGAGCCTTACCCGCGAAGGTTGCGGTCAATCCTCAGGACTGATTCGTCCGCAAGTGCGCCCGGCGCACGACCCGGGCGGCCCACCCGCGCCCCGGCGGAACTCCTCGACGACGGCGTCAGGAGGCGAGCGCGAAGAGCTCCACGACACCGATCAGCTCGAGCACCCGCCGGGCCTGGGCGCTGGCACCGAGAACGGCAGGCAGCTGCCCCCGGTCCCGCACGGGCTGCGTCTGCCGGAGCAGGAAGGACACGGCACTGGAGGAGAGGAAGCGGACGTCGGTCAGGTCCACCGCCGCGACCGCCACCGGCGGATGCGCTCTCTGGAAGGCGGCGACGGTCTCCAGGTCGACCTCGCCGACCAGTCGCAGCACGGGGGCGCCGTCTCGGGCCTCGACGGTGATGCTGCCCGCCGACGGAAGCGTTATCGGAACGGTAGCGACCACACAACCATGGTCGGTCACAGTGCGAGATCAACTCAATACGCAGCGACAGAAAATGTGGGCGCGGCCGGGATCGAACCGGCGACCGCTCGCTTGTAAGGCGAGAGCTCTCCCGCTGAGCTACGCGCCCCGCGGGCCCAGCCTAAGGTGCGAGCGGCCGGCCGGTGCGCAGGCGCGGGCTCAGCCCCGCCGGGCCAGCCCCTGCACCCGCGCCTTCCACCGCCGGTAGCGGCGGCGCAGCAGGCTCACCAGGCTGGCGTCGGAGACGGCCGTCTCGAGGCGGTCCAACCGCCCGACCAGCTGCTCGAGGACCTCCCCGGTCCGCGCCGACGTCGCGCCCTGCGCCGCCAGCGCGCGCTCGATCTCCTGCAGGCGTGGCGGCACCTCGCCGGCGCGCGCGTGCACGCGCTCGACGTGCTCGTGCAGCAGGTCGATCTCCCGCTGGAAGTACCTGGTCACGTACAGCAGCCCGCCGGCGCCGTGCTGCCGGACGTAGTCGCGCAGGGCGGCGTCGCGCACCTCGAGGTCGCGCCCGAGGTGCTCGTCGCTGCGGTCGATGACGCTGTTGGCGTCCGTGCCGCGTGCCTCGGGCCGCTGGTGCCAGAACGCGAGCGGCTCGCCGTCGAGGAAGCCCACCGCGTGCCCGCTCTGGGCCAGGCGCAGGTGGAACTCCCAGTCGCCGACCACGGGGAGGTCTTCCCGGAACGGTCCGAGGTCCTCGAGCAGGCGGCGCCGGTAGACCACCGAGATCGGCACGAACCGGTTGCTGCGCAGCAGGTCGAACAGGGTGAACGAGTGGACGTCGGGTGAGAAGACCTCCCGGCCGCGCTCCACCACGGCGTCGCCGTCGATGCTCTCCGACACCATCTCGGTGCGGACCGCGACCGCGACGTCGTCGCTCGTGCGCAGGTGCGCGACCGTGCGCTCGAGGAACGCCGGGTGCCAGGTGTCGTCGTCGTCGTGGATCGCGACGAACTCCGCGTCGAGGGCGCCGACGCCCTGGTTGGCCGCCGCCTCCATGCCGCGGCCGACGTCGTTGTGCAGCACCGTGACCCGGCCGGTCAGGCCGGGGCACTCCTCGACCAGCCGGTCGACCTCGGTGGCGTCCCCGCCGTCGTCGACGACGACGAGGTGCCAGTCCGGGAACGTCTGCGCGCAGACGTCGGCCAGTGCGCGGGCGAGCAGCACCGGGCGGTCCCGCGTCCGGACGACCACGAGGACGGCAGCTCCCGTCCCCGTGGCCCCGGTCACCAGGCCTGCCTCGTCAGGCGGCCAGCTGGCCGACCGCGTCCTTCCACGCCGACTGCTCACGGGCGTCGCCCGGCTGGTTCACCTGCGCGAAGGTCACCACGCCGTCGGCGTCGAGCAGGTAGGTCGCCCGCAGGGCCATGCCGGCCTTCTCGTTGAAGACGCCGTAGGTCTGGGCGGTCGCGCCGTGCGGCCAGAAGTCGGACAGCAGCGGGAAGTCCAGGCCCTCCTTCTCGCGGAAGGCCTTGAGGCTGAACACGGGGTCGGTGCTGACCGCCAGCACCTTCACCCCGGCGTCGGTGTAGGTCGCGAGCTCGTCGCGCAGCTGGCAGAGCTCACCGGTGCAGATGCCGGAGAACGCGAACGGGTAGAAGACCAGCAGCACCGGGGCGCCGCGCAGGTCGGTCAGGGTCACGACCTGCTTGTCCTGGTCCGGGAGGCTGAAGTCGGGTGCTGTGTCGCCGACGGAGACGGTCATGACCCGATCGTCCCTCAGCGCCGGGAGCGGGCGGCCTTGGGGGTGACCAGGCGGATCCCCGACCAGTCCTTGGCCGCCGAGATGCTGCTGGTCTGCTGCAGCCCCGCGGTCGGCGCCACCTCGGTGACGTCGCCGGGCTCGACGTGCCCGGGCCGGCCGGACTTCGGCACCAGCAGCCACACGACGCCGTCGTCGGCGAGCGAGGTCAGCGTGTCGGTGAGGGCGTCGAAGAGATCGCCGTCGTCCTCCCGCCACCAGAGCAGGACGACGTCGGCCACCTCGTCGGTGTCCTCGTCGACCATGTCGCTGCCGATGGCCTCGACGATGGCGTCGCGCAGGTCTTCGTCGGCGTCCTCGTCCCAGCCGAGTTCCTGCACGACCATCCCCGGCTTGATGCCCAACCGGGCCGCCAGGCTGGCGCTGCCCGAGTCGACGCTCATCCCTGCTGCTCCTCCGTGGAACGGTCCTCTGCTGACCGGTTGTCTGCGACATGGTGCACCGTGGGAGAACCCGGCGCGCGACGACGGCTCACGAGCGCGCGCTCGGGAACGAGGGGAAGACGACGACGGCGGCGACGGCGGACACGACCAGCGGGAAGGTTGCCCGCACCCTGGTCATGTCACCCCTCTGGATCTCCTCGTGCCCGGTGGACCGGGCTTGGCGTTGGCGGAAGCGTAGGGCATGCCGGGCCGGGCGCAAGCCTCCCCAGGGCACGCGCACCGCCGGGAACACGCCGGTACGGCGGCGTATCGACCGGGACACGGGTCCCTCGCGTGACGTCGGAACCTCTGACGTACGACGATGGGGGTATGAGCGCACCGCAGCAGCCGGACGGCGACCCCGCCCGCGACGCCACCACCCCCCGCGCGGTCATCACCGCAGGACTGCCGAGCCAGCTGGTCGACACCGACCCCGACGAGACCCAGGAGTGGGTCGACTCGCTCGACGCGGTCGTCGACCACGCGGGGCGGACCCGCGCTCGGTACCTGATGCTCCGGATGCTGCAGCGCAGCCGCGAGCAGCAGGTCGGCGTCCCGTCGCTGCGCAGCACCGACTACATCAACACGATCCCGCCGGAGCAGGAGCCCTGGTTCCCGGGCGACGAGTTCGTGGAGAAGCGCATCCGCGCCTACATCCGGTGGAACGCCGCGATCATGGTGCACCGCGCGCAGCGGCCCGGGATCGCCGTCGGCGGGCACATCTCCTCCTACGCGTCCTCCGCGTCGCTGTACGAGGTCGGGTTCAACCACTTCTTCCGCGGCAAGGACCACCCCGGCGGCGGCGACCAGATCTACTTCCAGGGCCACGCCTCCCCCGGCATGTACGCCCGAGCCTTCCTCGAGGGACGGCTGACCGAGCACCAGCTCGACGGCTTCCGCCAGGAGGTCAGCCACCCCGGCGGCGGGCTGTCGTCCTACCCGCACCCCCGGCTGATGCCGGACTTCTGGGAGTTCCCCACCGTCTCCATGGGCCTGGGCCCGATGAACGCGATCTACCAGGCGCGGTTCAACCGCTACCTGCACGACCGCGGCATCAAGGACACCTCCGACCAGCACGTCTGGGCGTTCCTCGGCGACGGCGAGATGGACGAGCCCGAGTCGCTGGGCGCCATCGGGCTGGCCGCCCGGGAGGAGCTGGACAACCTCACCTTCGTCATCAACTGCAACCTGCAGCGGCTCGACGGGCCGGTCCGCGGCAACGGCAAGATCATCCAGGAGCTGGAGTCGTTCTTCCGCGGCGCCGGCTGGAACGTGATCAAGGTGATCTGGGGGCGGCAGTGGGACCCGCTGCTGGCCGCCGACCGCGACGGCGCGCTGGTCAACCTGATGAACGTCACCCCCGACGGCGACTACCAGACCTACAAGGCCGAGGACGGCGCGTTCGTGCGCGAGCACTTCTTCGGCCGTGACCCGCGCACCCGCAAGATGGTCGAGCACCTCTCCGACAAGGAGGTCTGGGAGCTCTCCCGCGGTGGCCACGACTACCGCAAGCTCTACGCGGCGTACAAGGCGGCGAGCGAGCACAAGGGGCAGCCGACGGTCATCCTCGCCAAGACCATCAAGGGCTGGACGCTGGGCAGCCACTTCGAGGCCCGCAACTCCACCCACCAGATGAAGAAGCTGACCGCCGAGGACCTCGTCGCCTTCCGCGACCGGCTCTACCTGCCGATCCCCGACGAGGCGCTGGACAAGACCCTGCCGCCGTACTACAAGCCCGAGCCGGACTCCGACGAGATGCAGTACATGCTCGAGCGGCGCCGGGCGCTGGGCGGCTCGATCCCGCGCCGGCAGGTGCTGGCCAAGCCGCTCAAGGCGCCGGAGGACAAGGCGCTCGACGTCCTGCGCCGCGGCTCGGGCAAGCAGGAGGTCGCGACGACGATGGCGTTCGTCCGCCTGCTCAAGGAGCTGCTCAAGGACCCGGAGCTCGGCCCGCGGTTCGTGCCGGTCATCCCCGACGAGGCGCGCACCTTCGGCATGGACTCGCTGTTCCCGACGCAGAAGATCTACTCGCCGCACGGCCAGCGCTACACCTCGGTCGACCGCGAGCTGATGCTGGCCTACAAGGAGTCCGAGCAGGGCCAGATCCTGCACGAGGGCATCAACGAGGCGGGTTCGGCGGCCTCGTTCACCGCCGCCGGGACCTCCTACGCCACCCACGGCGAGCACATGATCCCGATCTACATCTTCTACTCGATGTTCGGGTTCCAGCGGACCGGCGACGAGTTCTGGGCCGCCGGTGACCAGATGGCCCGCGGGTTCCTGCTCGGCGCGACCGCGGGGCGCACGACGCTCAACGGCGAGGGGCTGCAGCACGAGGACGGCCACTCCCTGCTGCTGGCCGCCACCAACCCGGCGGTCGTCACCTACGACCCGGCGTTCTCCTTCGAGGTCGCGCACATCACCCGGGACGCCCTGGTGCGGATGTACGGCGACGACCCCGGCGCGCCGCTCGGCGGGCACCGCAGCCCCGACGTCATGTACTACCTGACGGTCTACAACGAGCCGTTCAACCAGCCGGCCGAGCCGGAGAACCTCGACCTGCAGGGCCTGCTCGCCGGCATGTACCGCTACGCCGAGGGTCCGCAGATCGAGAACGGCAAGAAGGCGCAGATCCTCGCCTCCGGCGTCTCGGTGCCGTGGGCGCTGCGCGCGCAGGAGCTGCTGGCGCAGGACTGGGGCGTCTCGGCCGACGTCTGGTCGGTGACCTCCTGGACCGAGCTGCGCCGCGACGCGGTCGAGGCCGAGGAGCACAACCTGCTGCACCCCGAGGCCGAGCCGAAGGTGCCCTACGTGACCCGGCGGCTGCGGGACGCCGAGGGCCCGGTCGTCGCGGTGTCGGACTTCATGCGGGCGGTGCCCGACCTCATCGCGCCGTACGCGCCGCACGGCATGAAGTCGCTGGGCACCGACGGGTTCGGTCTGTCCGACACCCGTCCGGCGCTGCGCCGTCACTTCCACGTCGACGCCGAGTCGATCGTCGTCCGGACGCTCGCCTCGCTGGCCGACTGGGGCTGGCTCGACCGGGACGTCGTCCGCCAGGCCGTGGAGAAGTACCAGATCCGCGACGTGCAGGCCGCGCCCGCGGAGCAGCGGTCCGACCCCAGCCCCGCGACCTGATCGTCGGAGGCAGCACTGATCAGGTGACCTGATCGAAAACTGTCCCCCCGCACCAACGTTGGTGCGGGGGGACAGTCGTTGCTGCGGGGGGACGTCGTCAGCGGTCGCAGTTCCGCGGCGCTTGCACAGGTGGCCGCGTCGTCCACAGGTATCCGCAAGCGGTTCCCACCGCGGTCTGCCTCGGGGACGGTGCCCGCGTGGAACCGCTCCTCGCCGCCGCGATGACCCGCCACCATGGCGTCTTCGCCACCGCCGACGCGCTGGCCGCCGGCATCGACCGCAACGCCATCGGCCCCCTCCTGCGCACCGGGCAGTGGCGGCGGCTGCGGTACGGCGTCTACACCACCGCGGACGTGTGGCGCCGGCACGAGAGCACCGGGACGACGCACCGGCTGTCGTGCGCCGCGGTCCTGCGTCGCCTCGAACGGAAGGGCGTGGTCATCAGCCACAGCTCGGCGGCACGACTCCACGGACTGGTTCTCCCACGAGCGGCTGAGGACGAGGTGCAGCTGACCGATCCCGAGCAGTTCCGGACCGGCAAGGCGTACCGGATCAGGGTCGCCGCCCTCCCACCGGACGACGTCGTCGTGTTGGACGGCCTGCACGTCACCACGCTGAGCCGCACCCTCGCCGACGTCGGACGGGAGTGGGCGCTGGTCGACACGGTCATCGCGGCGGACGACGCGCTGGCGGACGGTCGCGTCACAACCGAGCAGCTGACAGGCGCATCGCTGGCTCAGACGCACTGGATCAACTGCGGCCGCGCAGCACGAGCGTTGTCGTCGGCCCGGATCGGCGCGCACTCGCCGCACGAGACGCTCACCCGCCTGGCGATCCTGAAGGCAGGGCTACCGGAGCCACTGCTGCAGCAGGCCGTCTACGTCGGCGCGCGGCTGGTCGCCGTCCTGGACATGTACTGGCCGGACCACGGCGTCTTCGTCGAGTGCGACGGGAAAGTGAAGTACACCGACCCCTGGCGGGATCGCACGCCGGCGCAGGTGCTGTGGGAGGAGAAGCAGCGGCAGGACGCCCTGCTCGACCTCGACCTGAACGGGCTGCGCGTCGCCCCGGACGACCTCTGGGAACGCCGGGATCAGAAGCTCGAGCGCCTGGCGGCCTTGCTGGCCCGCGGTCGTCGTGCCGCGCCGAGGTACCGGACGGAGTTCTGGCAGGGCGGACTCCGCAGGGTTCCGCGGGCGCAGGCGAGCTGAGCCGCAGCGCCGTCCCCCTGCACCAACAGCTGTCCTCCTTCAGCAACGCTGGCGCAGGAGGACAGCCTTCGATCAGGTCACCTGATCACCGCTCAGCCGGCGAGGGCGTCCAGGGCCATCCGGGCGTAGAGGGCGACGCCGGCGGGCAGCGGCTCCTCGTCGAAGACGACGAGGTTGGAGTGGTTGGGCGCGGCCTCCGACGGATCGGTCCCGGGCGGGCAGGCACCGAGGAACGCCAGCGCGCCCGGCACCCGCTGCAGCACGTAGGAGAAGTCCTCCGCGCCCATCAGCGGCACGGCCATCGGGGCCGCGGCCTGCGCACCGAGCAGCGCCGCGGACGTCTCCAGCACGGTCGCGGCCGCGCGCGGGTCGTTCACCGTCACCGGGTAGCCCTCGACGTGCTCGAACTCCACGGTCATGCCGTGGGCACCGGCCAGCGCCGTGGCGACCCGCTGCACGCCGGCCACCACCGCGGCGCGGGTGTCCGCCGAGAGCGTCCGGATCGTGCCCTCGAGGAACGCCGAGTCGGGGATGACGTTGTTGGTCGACCCGGCCTCGATGTGCGCGACCGTGACGACGGCGGGGTCGAACACGTCGACCCGGCGGGTGACCATCGACTGCAGGGCCAGCACGATCTCCGCGGCGACCGGGATCGGGTCGTTCGCGGCGTGCGGCATCGAGGCGTGCCCGCCGCGGCCGCGGACGGTGATCTTCCACTGGTCGGCGGCGGCCATCATCGGGCCCGGCCGGACGTTGATCGTGCCGCTGGCGAACGTCGAGGTGATGTGCAGCGCGAACGCGCCGCTCACCGGCGCCTCGGGGACGGCCTCGAGCAGCCCCTCGTCGAGCATGTACCGGGCGCCGTGGAAGCCCTCCTCCCCCGGCTGGACCATGAACACCACCTGGCCGGCGAGCTCGTCGCGGCGCTCGGCGAGCAGCCGGGCCGCGCCCAGGAGCATCGCGACGTGGGTGTCGTGCCCGCAGGCGTGCATGGCGCCGGGGATCTCCGAGGCGAACGGCAGCCCGGTGTCCTCGTGCACGGGCAGCGCGTCCATGTCGCCGCGGAGCAGGAAGGTCGGCCCCGGCCGCGCGCCGCGCAGCACCCCGACCACCGAGCTGGTCGACTTCCCCGTCGTCACCTCGATCGGCAGACCGTCGAACGCGTCGACCACCGTGGCCTGCGTCTGCGGCAGGTGCAGGCCGATCTCCGGACGGCGGTGCAACCGCCGGCGCAGGTCGATGGTGCGGTCGGCGTCGGAGTAGGCGGCGGCGAGGAGATCGGCGGCGCTGGTGGGCATGCCCCCATCCTCACCGCAGGGTCAGAAGCCGGCCCAGTCGGGGCGGTCGGTGCTGGTCCGCCAGACCACGACCCGGTCGCCGGCGTCCACGTCGAGCCGGCCGTCCGGCACGTCGGCCCCGGGCGGGCCCACCCACAGCCGCGCGTCGGGCCGGCCGAGATCGACCCAGCCGGCGACCGCCCGGTGCACGACGTGCGACGGCGGCGCCGACGGGTCGACCGGCCGCAGGTAGGCCTGCAGCACCCGGGCGCCGTCGTCCCCGGCGATCTCGTCGTGGTCGAGCCCCTCCCCCGCGCGCAGCACGGCGACGTCCCCGGCCTCCATCACGGGTTCGTCCGCCCACGCGTGCCGCAGCGACCCGGCGAGGACGACGGCGACGACGTCGACCGCCCGGTGCGCGTGCCGGCCGTAGCCCTCCCCCGGCGCCAGCCGGTCGTCGGCCAGCCGCAGCAGCGGCCCGAGCGAGCCGTCCTCCGGCGCGGCCACCACCCGACCCTCGACCATCACGCCACCTCCGCCCGGTCCCGCGCCGGCAGCGCCGCCCGCCCGCCGGGCAGCGCCCCGAACGCCACTGCGACCAACAGCGTCCACGCGACGCCGAGCGCCCACCCGCCGAGGACGTCGGAGAGGAAGTGCACGCCCAGCCACATCCGGGTCAGCCCGACGAGGAGGGCGAGCGCGATCCCGAGCCCGAGGCAGATCCGCCGTCCCGTGCGGGTCAGCAGCGGCCAGGTCAGCACCAGGACGACGGTGACCAGCGTGGCGCTGCCCGAGGAGTGACCGCTGGGGAAGCTCAGCGACTCCAGCCGTGCCCCGCCGTTGACGAAGTCCGGCCGCACCCGGCCGACGAGCTCCTTGACCGCCGTCGTCAGGGGGGCGATGAGCACGATCGCGGTCAGCACCCAGGCCGCGGTCCACCAGAGCCGGCGCAGGACGAGCCAGACCACCACCGGCAGCAGGACGACGACGCGGAACACGGTCAGCCCGGGCGAGGTGAGCACCTGCAGCAGGTCGTTCACCACGGCCGACCGCCCGTCGCCGGCGTACAGCGCCCGGCTGACGGTGCTGTCCAGCCGGAGCTGCGGGCCGAACTTCGTGGCCACGCCGATCCCGAGCACCACGAGCACGGCGACGCACGCGGCCGCGGCGATCAGGGCCCCCCGTCGCGGGAACCGCGATGCGCCGTCCGGACGAACCTCCACGTGTCCACTCTCCCCGACCTGCGGCCGCATGACAGGCTGAACCGGTGAGCGGCCGGGTCAGCAACCACCCGCCGAGCGAGGCGACCCTCCGGCGGCTCGAGCGGGCCTCGGGCCGGCTCGCCACCCGGGCCGTCGCCCGCATGGACGAGCAGCTGCCGTGGTTCCGCACCATGCCGGCCGACCAGCGCTCGTGGGTCGTGCTCGTCGCGCAGAACGGCATCGCCTCGCTCGTCGACTGGTGCCGCAACCCCGACAAGCCGCCGCGGCTGACCGGCGAGGTGTTCGGCGCGGCGCCGCGGGAGCTGGTCCGGGCCGTGCCGCTGCGGCACACCGTCGACCTGATCAAGACCACCGTCGAGGTGCTCGACGAGAACGTCGACTCGGTCGCCGAGCCCGACGAGGCCGAGGCGCTGCGCATCGCCGTGCTGACCTTCAGCCGCGAGGTCGCCTTCGCCACCGCGCACGTCTACGCCAGCTTCGCGGAGAACCGCGGTGCCTGGGACGCCCGCCTTGAGGCCCTGGTCGTCGACGCCCTGGTGCGCGGCGAGCGCTCCGAGGAGCTGCCCGGCCGGGCCGCGGCTCTCGGCTGGGCGGCGATGAGCCCGGTGGTCGTCGTCGTGGGCGGGGCGCCGGCCGGGGTCGACGCGCACTCGCTCGTCCGCCGCACCGCGCGCTCGATGCGCGCCGAGGTGCTGGTCGGCGTGCACGCCGACCAGCTGGTCGTCGTCCTCGGCGGCTCCGACGACCTCGACACGGTGGCCGAGAAGCTCAGCGACGAGTTCGGGCCCGGCGCGGTGGTCACCGGGCCGGTGGTCGACGGCCTGTCCCGGGCCGCGGAGTCGGCGGCCGCGGCGCTGGCCGGCCTGCGGGCCGCGCCCGCGTGGCCGGGCGCCCCCCGGCCGGTCGCCGCGGACGCGTTGCTGGCCGAGCGAGCCCTGGACGGCGATCCGCTGGCCCGGACCGCGCTGAACGAGCGTGTCGCCGTCCCGCTGCAGGCGGCCGGCGGCGAGGTGCTCGAGACGGTGCGCGCGGTGCTCGCCGGGGGCGGCAACCTCGAGGCGAGCGCGCGGGCGCTGTTCGTGCACCCGAACACGGTCCGCTACCGGCTGCGCCGGGCGGCGGAGCTGACCGGGCTCTCGGCCACCGACCCCCGCGGTGCCTGGACCCTGCAGGTGGCCCTGGCGCTCGCGAACCTCGGCAAGGACAGCTCGCTCTGGCATTGACGTGTGGTCTCTACCACGAATCGGCTGTCCATCCCGCCAGATGCGTCACAGCTTTGTAGGAACCCTCCAAAGATCACCGGTGTCCTTTCGTGCCGCTCCCCGGGCGCGGACGGCGGTGATCTCCGGCAGGGTGAGGGACGTGCTCGCCGTCCTCGCCCCCGGACAGGGTGCTCAGAAGCCCGGGATGCTCGCCGACTGGCTCGACCTCCCCGGCGCCGAGTCCTTCTTCCACTGGGCCGGTGCCATCGCCGACGCCGACCTGCTGACGCTCGGCACGACCGGCGACGCCGAGGCGATCAAGGACACCGCGGTCACGCAGCCGCTGGTGGTCGCGATGAGCCTGTTCATCGCCCGCGAGCTTGGCGCGCTGCCCGAGCCGGGAGCGCCGGCCGACGACGTCGTCATCACCGGGCACAGCGTCGGCGAGCTGACCGCGGCCGCGCTGGCCGGTGTGCTGAGCGTCGAGGCCGCCATCGCGCTCACCGCCGTCCGCGGCCGGGCGATGGCCGCCGCCTGCGCGCAGACGCCGACCGGCATGTCCGCCGTCCTCGGTGGCGACCCCGACGAGCTGCAGGCCGCGCTGGAGCAGCACGGGCTGCAGGGCGCCAACTACAACGGCGGCGGCCAGGTCGTGGTGGCCGGCTCGCTCGACGGGCTGGCCGCGCTGAAGGCCGACCCGCCGGCCAAGGCGCGGGTGCTGCCGCTGTCGGTGGCCGGCGCCTTCCACACCGCGTACATGGCCCCGGCGCGCGAGGAGCTCGAGGGCCTGGTCGCCGGGCTGCGGCCGGCCGATCCCAGCCGCCAGCTGCTGTCCAACGCCGACGGCAAGGCCGTGGGCAGCGGCGCGGAGGCCCTCTCGCGCCTGGTCAGCCAGATCACCAGCCCGGTCCGCTTCGACGCCTGCCTGGCCACCCTGCGCGACCTCGGCGTGACCGCGGCGGTCGAGCTGCCGCCCGCCGGCGCGCTGGCCGGGCTGGCCAAGCGCGAGTGGAAGGGCAGCGACATCGAGGTGCTCGCCGTCTCCGGCCCCGCCGACCTCGACCGGGCGCGGGAGCTGCTGGGGGCGGCTCGTGGTTGATCTCGGCAGCTTCTTCGGCTGGCGTGTCGTCGTGGCTCCCGTGCGCGGCACGGTGAGCCCGGCGGACGTCGCCGAGGGCACCCTCCTCCCCGCCGGCACGCCGCTGGGTCGCGTGCGCAGCCGGCGCGAGGAGGTCGACGTCTCGGCCGGCTACGACGGGGTACTCGCCGAGTGGCTCGTGCAGGAGGGCGACCTGGTCGACGCAGGCGACCCGTTGGCCCGTCTCTACCCGGAGGTCTCGGCATGACCACGCTCCAGCAGCGTCAGGGCGCCCCCGGCGCCCGCATCCTCGGCATCGGCGGCTACCGCCCGCGCCGGCGGGTCACCAACCACGAGCTCGCCCAGGTGATGGACACCAACGACGAGTGGATCCAGTCCCGCGTCGGCATCGCCGAGCGGCGCTGGGCCGGCGAGGACGAGACGCTCGTCGAGATGGCTGTCGCCGCCGGCGGCAAGGCGATCGCGGCCAGCGGGCTGGACCCCGACGAGATCGACATGGTCATCGCCGCCAGCGCCAGCCTCCGGCACCCCATCCCGGGCATCGGCCCGCAGGTCGGCTACCGGCTGGGCATCCGGCGCCCCGGCGCCTTCGACCTCAACGCCGGCTGCGCGGGGTTCTGCTACTCCCTCGGCCTGGCCAACGACGCGATCCGCGCCGGGTCGGTGCGCAACGCGCTGATCGTGGGCGTCGAGCGGCTGACCGACGTCACCGACATGACCGACCGGGCCACCGCGGTGATCTTCGCCGACGGGGCCGGCGCGGCGGTCGTCGGCGCCTCCGACGAGCCGGGCATCGGCCCGGTGGCCTGGGGCAGCGACGGCGACCAGCACAACGCGATCGAGATCGTCGCCGGCACCGGCTTCATGGCGATGGCCGGCCAGGCGGTCTACCGCTGGGCGACGACGAAGCTGACCGAGACCCTGGTCGAGGCGATGGAGCGCGCCGGCGTCGGGCCGGAGGACATCGACGTCTTCGCCCCGCACCAGGCGAACCTGCGCATCGTCGAGTCGATGGTCAAGAAGCTGGGGCTGCCCGAGCGCACCGTGATCGCCCGCGACATCGTCCAGTCCGGCAACACCTCGGCCGCCTCGATCCCGCTCGCGCTGTCGGCGCTGCTGGAGTCGGGCGAGGCGAAGTCCGGCGACCTCGCGCTGGTGCTCGGCTACGGCGCCGGGCTCACCTTCGCCGGGCAGGTTCTGCGCCTTCCCTGAAATCCTGTCGTCAGCCGGGACACCCGTCCCGGGACGACGGCGGCGTCCGACGTGGATGCCGCCACCTTCCGAGAGAGAGGACCCCGCGTGGCCAGCACCCAGGAGATCCAGGCCGGACTCGGCGAGATCCTGGAGGAGGTGGCCGGCGTGACCCCCGCCGACGCCACTCCCGAGAAGTCCTTCACCGAGGACCTCGACGTCGACTCGCTGTCGATGGTCGAGATCGCCACCGCCGTCGAGGACAAGTTCGGTGTCGCCATCCCCGACGACGAGCTCGGCAACATCAAGACCGTCGGCGACGCGATCAGCTTCATCGAGAAGAACCAAGGCTGAGGCCCCGTCCGACTGCCCGGCCATCTCCTTCTGGAGGGAACAGACATGAGCACGTCAACCAGTGACGTCGTCGTCACCGGCCTCGGCGCCACCACGCCGCTCGGCGGGGACGTGGCCAGCACGTGGGAGGCGCTGCTGGCCGGGCGGTCGGGCGTCAGCCGGATCACCGACGACTGGGCCAAGGAGTACCCGGCCCAGCTCGTCGCGCGCATGGCGAGCGACCCCGTCGAGCAGCTCGACCGGGTCCGCGCCCGCCGGCTCGACCGCAGCCAGCAGGCCGCCGTCGTCGCCGCGCAGGAGGCCTGGGAGGACTCCGGCGCCGCGCAGCTCGACGTCGCGCCCGAGCGCATCGCCGTCGTCTTCGGCACCGGCATCGGCGGGGCGCTGACCCTGCTGGGCCAGGACGACGTCCTGGAGGAGAAGGGCCCCAAGCGGGTCTCGCCCTTCACCATCCCCATGCTCATGCCGAACGGACCGGCCGCCGCGGTCGGCCTCGCGATCGGCGCCAAGGGCGGGGTGCACGCGCCCGTCTCGGCCTGCGCCTCGGGCGCCGAGGCGATCCGCTGGGGCCTGGACCTGCTGCGCTTCGACCGGGCGGACGTCGTCCTGGTCGGCGGCACAGAGGCCTGCATCCACCCGCTGCCGATGGCCGGCTTCGCCGCGATGCGGGCGATGAGCACCCGCAACGACGAGCCCGAGCGCGCCTCGCGGCCGTTCGACAAAGCCCGCGACGGCTTCGTGCTCGGCGAGGGCTCGGCGGCCCTGGTCCTCGAGCGGGCCGACTCCGCGAAGTCCCGCGGCGCGACGGTGTACGCGCGGGTGGCCGGTGCCGGTGCCACCGCCGACGGCTACGACCTGGTCGCCCCGCACCCCGAGGGCGAGGGCGCCGCGCGGGCCATCGGCGCCGCGCTGCGCGACGCGGGTCTGTCGCCGTCCGACATCGGGCACGTCAACGCGCACGCGACCTCCACACCGGTCGGCGACACCGCCGAGGCGGCGGCGATCCGCAGCTCGATCGGCGAGCACGTGCTGGTGACCGCCACGAAGAGCCAGACCGGCCACCTGCTCGGCGCCGCCGGCGCCCTGGAGTCGGTGTTCACGATCCTGGCCCTGCGCGACCAGATCGTGCCGGCCACGGCCAACCTCGACGACCCGGACGACGACGCCGCGGTCCAGGCCCTCGACATCGTGCGTCGCGAGCCGCGCAAGGCGTCGTTCTCCGCCGCCGTCAACGACTCCTTCGGCTTCGGCGGGCACAACATCGCCCTGGTGTTCACGACGGCGTGACGACGCTGCAGGCCGCTCCCCCGGCCCCCGTCGCCGACCCCCGGGACCCGGCGGCGCGGCTGCTGCGGCTGTTCGACGAAGGGTCGATGCAGCTGCTGGTGCCCGCCGACGACTCCGGGGTGCTGGCGGCGCGGGGCACGGTCGAGGGCGCGCCGGCCGTCGCGTACTGCAGCGACGCAACCGTCATGGGCGGCGCGATGGGCGTCGACGGCTGCCGGCACATCGTCGACGCGATCGACACCGCCGTCCGCGAGCGGGTGCCGGTGGTCGGCATCTGGCACTCCGGCGGGGCGCGGCTGGCCGAGGGCGTGGTCGCGCTGCACGCCGTCGGTGAGGTGTTCGCGGCGATGGTGCGCGCCTCGGGGCGGGTTCCGCAGATCTCGGTCGTGCTGGGGCCGGCCGCCGGCGGTGCCGCCTACGGTCCCGCGCTCACCGACCTGGTGATCATGGGCCCGGCCGGGCGGGTGTTCGTCACCGGCCCGGACGTCGTCCGCTCGGTCACCGGCGAGGTCGTCGACCAGGAGCAGCTCGGCGGTCCGGACACCCACGGCCGCCGCTCCGGCGTCGTCCACGTGGTCACCGAGAGCGAGCCCGCTGCGCTCGACACCGCACGGCAGGCGGTCGACCTGCTGGCGAACCAGGGGGCGTTCGCCCCCGCCGTGGACGAGCCGGACGTCGACCTGCGCGCGCTGCTGCCTGACCAGCCGCAACGCGCCTACGACGTCAAGCCGCTGGTGGCCGCGCTCCTCGACTCCCCCGGCCTGGAGCTGCACCCGCGCTTCGCGCCGAACATCGTCACCGCGCTGGGCCGCATCGCCGGGCGGACGGTCGGGGTGATCGCCAACAACCCGCTGCGGCTGGGCGGCTGCCTGGACTCCGCGTCGGCGGAGAAGGCGGCGCGGTTCGTGCGGATGTGCGACGCGTTCGGCGTCCCGCTGCTCGTCGTCGTCGACGTCCCGGGCTACCTGCCCGGGGTCGGGCAGGAGTGGGACGGCGTCGTCCGCCGCGGGGCGAAGCTGCTGCACGCCTTCGCCGAGGCCGTCGTCCCCCGGGTGACCCTGGTGACCCGCAAGTCGTTCGGTGGCGCCTACATCGCGATGAACTCCCGCTCGCTCGGGGCGACCAAGGTCTTCGCCTGGCCGGGCGCCGAGGTCGCGGTGATGGGCGCGAAGGCCGCCGTCGGCATCCTGCACCGCAAGAAGCTGGCCGCAGCGCCTCCCGGGGAGCGCGACGCGCTGCACGAGCAGCTGGCCGCCGAGCACGAGAGGATCGCCGGCGGGGTGAACCGGGCGCTGCAGATCGGCGTGGTCGACGAGGTCGTGGAGCCGACCTGCACCAGGCGCCGGCTGGTCGAGGCGCTGGCGACGGCGTCCGCCGGCCGCGGCGCCCACGGCAACATCCCGCTGTAGGGGCGCCTCACCCTCGCGGTGTGGTGGCGCCCCTCGCGGTGTGCCCCGAGGCTGGCGGCCACACGGCGAGGGCGACACGTGGAACGGCCGTCCGGACGCCGCTTCCCCGACGGCGTCCGGACGGCCGGACCCTCAGACTACGATGCCGTCCCGGCCCGGCCGGGTGTGTCGTAGCGAGATCGTGACCTGCGGATTCCTCCTCAGACGACCTGGTGCAGCCAGGTGACCGGGCTGCCGTCGCCGGCGTGGCGGTAGACCTCGAGGTCGGCGTCCCAGGCCGCACCGAGCAGCTCGTCGACGCCGTGCCGGAACGCCTCGATGGAGGTGGCGGTCGCGGCCAGGTGGCGCAGCTGCTGCTCGGTCACCACGAGGTCGCCGTTGGCGCTGGTCGGGGCGCGGTAGACGCCCTGGCCGGGCACGTAGGACATGCGCTCGCCGTCGTTGCCGTGGCTGGCTTCCTCGGTCACCTCGAACCGGAGCATCGGCCACGCCCGCAGGGCAGCAACCAGCTTCGCACCGGTGCCGGGTGCGCCCGTCCAGGCGACCTCGGCACGGTACGACCCGTGCGCCGCAGGCTGCTCGGCCCACGACAGGGACACCGGCGCGCCGACGACGCGTTCCAGCGCCCACTCGACGTGCTGGCAGAGCGCCTTCGGGCACGCGTGCACGAAGACGACACCCTGGGTAGACCGTCGCTGCACGAGGCACCTCCATCGAATCGACCGGTCTCGTCTTCCCCTACGGACCCACCGATTCGGTGACGCGCTGTATTCGGCAATGACGGAGCAGGGCTCCCGCAGACAGTCTGCCCGATGGACACCCCATCGCGCCAGTGGGGGTGGGGCGGATGCGCCGAATGTGACGCAAGGTGACGTGTGTTACCTCTTACCGCTGGTCAACGGCCTATATCACGACCTGCGGCGCGTCGTCCACCGGCCCTTTCCGGTTCCGAACGGGTGCTGCGACGTCGTGTCAAGCACGCGCCGAGTGCCCCGGACGGCGTGTCGCCGGCCCCCGCCCGTCGATCACGCACAGTAGCCGGCGCGAGCGCGGACTCGCCGACGCCACGCCGACGGCAGCTCACCCGCCGAGGCCGGCCTGCAGGTCCTCCCGTGGCGTCACCCGGACGGCGCGGATCCCGCCGTCGTCCGGTTCCGCCCACTCGACGGCGACCACCTGACCGGCCCGGAGCGCCTCCGCACCGGTGCTGTGCCGGACGACGGCCGCGTCGACCCAGCACTCCCCCGGCAGCTCCGGGAGGTCGATCCAGCCGCGGCCGGCGTCGTCGTCCCACCGGACGACCGTGCCGAGGCTCTGCCCACTGCGCGCCATCGCCCCAGGCTGGCCGGGTCGCCGACCCGCGGCAAGGTCAGGCGGGGGCGGTGACCCGGTTGCCGCCGGCGGTCTTCGCCCGGTACATCGCGGCGTCGGCGCGGAAGAGCAGGTCGTGGACGTCGTCCCCGGGGACGACCTCGGTGACACCGACGCTGGCGGTGACCCCGCAGTGCTGCCCGACGAAGGCGACGGCCTGCCGCAGCCGCTCGGCGAGATCGGCGGCCGGCAGCACCGTCGTCACCTCGGCGAGGACGGCGAACTCGTCGCCGCCCAGCCGCGCGACCGTGTCGGACTCGCGCACCGCCGCGTTCAGCGCCGCGGTGACCTGCTGGAGGACCCGGTCGCCCTCGGCGTGGCCGCCGCGGTCGTTGACGCCCTTGAAGCCGTCGAGGTCGACCAGGCAGACGACGGTCGGCGTGGTCTCCTCCACCGCGGTCTCGAGCCGGCTCAGGAACGCGCGCCGGTTCGAGCAGCCGGTGAGCGGATCGGTGGACGCCAGGGCCTGATGTGCCCGGAGGAGCTGGATCTGGCGCTCGTAGGCGTCCCAGGAGTTCGCCGAGGCCATGGCGCAGGCCGTCGTGAACGCACCCATGATGACCGCGATGTAAAGCACCGACAGCGTGATGTGCGGCGGCGCGACGACGAACACGTAGGTGCCGGCCATGAGCGTGCCCGTCACGACCACACCCGCCGGGGGATAGGCCAGGGCCATGTAGGCCAGGGTGAGGAAGAGCAGGGAGTACAGGGGGCTGGAGCTGCCTCCGTCGATCCGGGAGACGCCGGCGACGATGACGGTGACCGCCAGGCTCCAGCCGTAGAACAGCAGCGAACCGCGCGAGTCGCGCATCCACGTCGCCAGCGGGAGCAGGAGCAGGCCAGGGGTTCCGAACGCGGCCACCGCCAGCAGGCAGTGGACGACCAGCGACGCGTGCGCCGCCGTGTCGGTCAGCAGCACATAGCCGAGCGAGACGGCGCACGCGGTCTCGGTGAGCAGGACGCCGATGCGGACGTGGCGCACCCAGTAGGCGGCGCGGTCGTCGTCCTCGGCCAGCCTGCGGTAGAGCGCCGCGCGCAGGGCAGCACCCAGCCGGCGGTGGACGCGCGGCTGCGCGTCCGTCGCCCGGCGGTCCCCTGCCGCGGTTCGGTCCACACCTGGGCGATCGGGATCCGCGGACCGGTCCTTGACCGGGGTTCACCCGTTCGGGTGTGGCGGTTCACAGGCCTGCCGTGGCATGTGCGCGGGTACGCGCCCTCCATGGCTGGAGACGACGGCATGCGCACGCACGGGATGGCCGACGCCGGGCGGAAGGAGATCGCCGGCATGGTGCTGCCGGCGTGGGACGCCTTCCTCGCCCAGGCCGAGGACGTCGACCTCTCCCGGACCTCGCGGCTGCCGGGCTGGCGGGCGCAGGAGATCTGCGTGCACCTGGGGCTCTGGCCGGAGAACACGGCGATGGCCGACCTCATCGCGTCGGCTCGCGCGGGAGGGGACGGCCCGCAGCCCGACGTCGACGCGGTGAACGCGCGGGTGGTCGCCGCCCACCGGGACGCCTCGCGGGCCGACGTGCTCGCCGCGCTGCGCGCCAACCGGGAGGCCACCGAGCGCTACCTCACCGAGGAGCCCGAGGACCTCGACACCGCGCCGACCGTCTCGGTGGTCGGCCGGCTGCCGCTGCTCACCGTCGTCCTGGGGCAGGCGTACGAGCTGGCCGTGCACGGGCTCGACCTGGCCGACCTCGGCGCGCCGCCGGTGCCGGACGAGGTGCTGCTGTCGGGCCTGGCGGCGCTCGCCGACGTGACCGGGGCGCTCGCCGCGGCCTGCGGCATCACCGGGGGCGCGACCCTGACCACGCCGGACGGCGGATGGCGGTTCGCCGCGGACCCCCAGGGCTGGACGGTGACGCAGGTCGGCCCCGGCGAGGCGTCGGGGGCGACGGTGGAGGCACCGGCCGCCGTGCTGCTCGAGGCGGCGTCGGGCCGGATCAACCCGGTGCCGGCCGTCGCCCGGCGCCGGCTGAAGGTGCGCGAGATCGGCGGGCTGCTGAAGCTGGCGCCGATCGTGCAGGCGGTGCCGGGCATCCCCGGAGGGCCGATCCTGCAGCTGGCCGCGAAGACGGTCGGCGGCGCGAGCGGGGTGCTGGGGCGGCTCTTCGGCCGCGGTTAGCCGTCGATCAGCCCGTTCTGGTAGGCGAAGATCACGATCTGCACGCGGTCGCGCAGGGCGAGCTTGGCCAGCACGCGGGTGAGGTGGGTCTTCACGGTCGCCTCGGACAGGTGCAGACGGCCCGCGATCTCGCCGTTCGTGTGCCCGCGGGCCACCTCGGCGAAGACCTCCCGCTCCCGGTCGGTGAGCGTCGCGAGCGCGCCGTCGTCCCGGGCGGGAGCACTCGTCGCGGGCAGCCGCGCCGCGAAGCGGTCCAGCAGCTGACGGGTGATCCGCGGGCTGACGACGGCGTCCCCGGCGGCCACCGAGCGGATCGCGTCGGCCAGCGCAGCCGGTGGGACGTCCTTGAGCAGGAACCCGCTGGCACCGGCCCGCAGCGCCGCGAAGGCGTACTCGTCCAGGTCGAAGGTGGTGAGCACCAGGACCCGGGTGGGCTGGGTGGCGGTGATCGCGGCGGTGGCCTCGATCCCGTCCATGCCCGGCATCCGGACGTCCATGAGGACGACGTCCGGCCGGAGGCGGCCGACCTGCCGGACCGCGTCGGCGCCGTCCACGGCCTCACCGACGACCTCGAGGTCGGGCTGGGCCGAGAGGATCATGCGGAACCCGGTCCGGAGCAGCTCCTGGTCGTCAGCCAGGAGGACGCGCACCGGGGTCACGGTGCCGCCTCCAGGGGGACGACGGCGCGCACCCGCCATCCGCCCGACGCCGTCGGACCGGAGGAGACCGTCCCGCCGAAGAGGGCGAGGCGCTCCCGCATGCCGGTCAGGCCGTGCCCCGGCGGTCCGCCCGTGGAGTCGGCGGGCCGCCCGTCGTCGGTGACGTCGATGGCGAGGTCGTCGTCGTCCCACCGCAGGCGGACGTGGACGCCGGTGGGGTCGTGAGCGTGCTTGAGCGCGTTGGTGAGCGACTCCTGGACGACGCGGTAGGCGGTCACGTCCAGGGTGGAGGGCAGCTGCCGGGCCGGGCCGCTCACGGTGAGCCGGACCGGGAGTCCGGCCGCCCGTGCGCTGGCCACCAGGTCGTCCACCCGGTCGAGGCCGGGCGCCGGGGCGCGCGTGGCGCCCGGGTCCGCCTGCTGCTCGTCGGCCCGCAGGACACCCAGGAGCCGGCGCATCTCCCCCAGTGCCGTCCGGCCGGTGGACGCGACCTGCGTCATCGCCCCGCGCGCGGCGGCGGGGTCGGAGTCGACGGCGACGGCGGCCGCCTCCGACATCGTCACGACCACGGTCAGGCTGTGCGCCACGATGTCGTGCAGCTCCCGGGCGATGCGGGCGCGCTCGGCGGTGGCGACCAGCCGTGCGTGCTGGTCGCGCTCGCGCTCGAGAGACGTGGCGCGGTCGACGAGCGCACCGAGGTAGGCGCGGCGGTTCTGCACGCTCGTGCCCGTGAAGAAGGCGGCCGCGACGAGGCCGGAGAGGAAGATCAGGGAGCCCCAGACGTCACCGGCCGGGAGGAACCGGACGGCGACGAGCACGACCCCGAGCTCGACGACGGCCGCTGCCACCAACGCCCAGCGGCGCGGCCGGTAGGCGGCGACGGTGTACAGCGCGACGAGCACCGCGGCGTCGGCCGGGATCGGGAAGCCGATCAGCCACTGCTGGAACCCGATCGCCGCGACCACACCGAAGACGACGGCGGGCGCCCGCCTCCGCCACACCAGCGGCACCGCCAAGGCGAGGCTGAGCAGCCAGGTCCACGGGCCCAGCGTCGGGTGGTGGAGCGTGGTCGGCAGGCCGGTCAGCGCGACCAGGCACGCGACGCCGCCGTCCACGACCCAGGGGTGCCGGGCACCCCACCGCCGCACCCGGGAGGGCCCGGGTGCGGCGACGGGGTGAGCGACAGGCACGGGCGCGGTCAGGCGTCGCGCTTCTTCAGCACGACCAGCCCCGCCACCAGAGCGGCCGCCGCCCACGCGCAGAACACGGCGAAGCCCGTCCACGTGCTGAGCATGCCGGTGTCCGGGTGCACCTGGAACACGGAGGCCCCGGCGTTGCTCGGCAGGTAGGGCAGCACGTGCGGCTGCCAGCTGGTGGGCAGCAGCTGGGCCAGTCCGGGCACCACGAGGAGCAGAGCGAACAGGGTCGCGATCGTCCCGGCCGTGTTGCGCAGGGCGAACCCGAGCCCGAGCGCGAACAGCGCCACGACCGTGAGGTACAGCGCCACGCCCACGATCGGCCGGAGAGCGTGCGCCGCGCCGAGCGTCGTGCCGTGCGAGCCCAGCGCCGCTTGGCCCATGAAGAAGGCGACGAACGCGGAGACGAGCATGAGCACGAACGTCACGGCGGCGAAGACGACGGCCTTCGCGCCCAGCACCGGCCACCGGCGCGGCACGGCCATGAGGCTGGAGCGGATCATGCCGGTGGCGTACTCGCCGGTGACCACCAGCGCACCCAGCACGCCGATGACCAGCTGCGCCAGCATCACCCCGCGCAGGCTGACGCCGACCGGGTCGAAGTTCAGCCGCTCCTCCGGCCGGATCTCCGACCAGTGCGCGTTGGTGACGGCCGAGAACAACGCCCCGAGGCCGATCACGGCGAGCACGGCGACGGCGAGGGTGATCCAGCTCGAGCGCAGCGAGAACAGCTTGATCCACTCGGACGTCACGGCCCGCGGGAAGGTCACCCGCTCGCGGCGGGTGTCGGCGGGCGGTCGGCTCGTGGCCGGCGCGGTGGCGGTGGTCATGCCGTCGCCGGTCCTTCCGTGGTCGTGTGCGCGTGGTACTCGACCTCGTCGCGGGTCATGGTCATGAACGCCTCCTCGAGCGAGGCCTGCTGCGGGGTCAGCTCGTGCACGGCGACGCCGAGGTCGCGGGCGACGTCGCCGATGTGGGCGGCGGTCAGCCCGGTGACGTGCAGGACGCTGTCCTCGGTGCTGGAGACGGTCACGTCGGGCGCCGCCAGCGCGCCGCGCAGCCGCTGCGCCTCCGGGCTGCGGACGAGCACCGAGCTCCCCGAGGCGCTCCGGATGAGGTCGGCGATCGAGGTGTCGGCGATGAGCCGGCCGCGGCCCACCACGATCACGTGCTCGGCGGTGTCCTCCATCTCGCTCATCAGGTGGCTGGAGACGAAGACGGTGCGCCCCTCGGCCGCGAGCCCCTTGAGCAGCTCGCGCACCCAGCGGATGCCCTCGGGGTCCAGGCCGTTGACCGGCTCGTCGAGGATGAGCGTCGGCGGGTCACCGAGCAGCGCCGAGGCGATGCCCAGGCGCTGGCCCATGCCGAGGGAGAAGCCTCCGGCCCGCTTGCGCGCGACGTCTGCGAGGCCGACCAGGTCGATGACCTCGTCGACGCGGCTGCGGCGGATGCCGTGCGTGGCGGCCAGCGCGCGCAGGTGGTTGCGGGCCGAGCGGGAGGTGTGCACGGCTCGGGCCTCGAGCAGCGCGCCGACCTCGTGCAGCGGCGCGGGCTGGTCGGCGTAGGGCCGGCCGCCGATGGTCGCCGTCCCGGCGGTGGGGCGGTCGAGGCCGAGCACCATCCGCATCGTCGTGGACTTCCCGGCGCCGTTCGGGCCGAGGAAGCCGGTGACGACGCCGGGTTTGACGCTGAAGGTCAGCCCGTCGACGGCGGTCTTCTCGCCGTAGCGCTTGGTCAGCCCGCGGACCTCGATCACGAGGCACTCCTGGTTCTCATGACCACGACGCTAGGGACGACGACCGCTCCTGCCATCCGTCGACCGGTTGGACCCGGCCGCCTGCTCCCCTACGACTCCCGGCTCGCGGCTACGACCATCGGCTGACCTCCGCCACCGGAGCGTCTGGCAGGCTGGTGAGGCGCTCCCCTGCGGACAGAGGGCCTGGGGACCGCGCCGGGGCGGTAGCTCAGCTGGTCAGAGCATGGGACTCATAATCCCTGGGTCGTGGGTTCGAGCCCCACCCGCCCCACCCCCGTTTCTGCTGGTCAGACGCTTGCGACCACCGGGCGAGCTAGGCGTGAACGGAGCTGGGCGACCGCTCCGCGGACCGCCGGAGCAGCCGGTCGGCCAGCACGCCGAAGACCAGTCCGATCGCGCCCCAGAGGATGACCTGGGCGAGCAGCGAGTACAGCCGGAAGCCGGCCAGCACGTCGGCCGGGAAGCCTGGGAACACGATCGTGCCCTCGGCGTCCTCGAGCGGCAGCGGCGTCTCGGTGGCGTGGTGACCGTAGATGGCCACGTTGGCCGCGAGGTCGCCGGCCGAGGGGAGCACCGCCATGACGATCCCGATGAGGACGACGAACACGGCGCCGCCGGCGAGCGAGGCGTTCCAGGTGCCCAGCCGGGCCTGCAGCCGCCGGCCGACCGCCACCGCGACGATCAGCAGCACGATCGAGGTGGCGACCATGACCAGGTACAGCGTCCCGCGGACGGTGATGGTCTCCTCGTGCCCGATGGCCGGCGGGTTCGCCGGGTACTTCAGGAACGGCACGAGGAACACGCCGAGGAAGCCGCCGCCGGCGACCAGCAGCGCCAGCGACCGCGGGCCCAGCTGACCGACCCGGCCCAGCAGGACGACGTAGACGACGGCGACCAGCGCGCCCATGGCGACGCCGAACAGCACGATGCCGACGCCGGCGCCGAGGTTGCCCTGCACCGCCCGGCTGAAGATCTCGTGCTCGTGGTCACCGGTGGACACGCCCGCGGCGCGGTCCAGCGCTTCCTGCGCCTCGTGGCGACCGGACTCGTAGTCGATGGCCTGCTGGATCAGCGGCTCGGCGAAGATCCACGCGAAGACGAAGGCCAGGAGGCCCCCGATCGCCCCCGCGAGGACGCCGAACGCGATGAACGAGCGAGGGTGCGGCACTGCGCTCGCCGCCGGAGTCAGTGGCAGGGGAAGCCGAGGAAGTGCCGCGCGTCGTGCACGAACTCGTGGATGACGGTGTTGTTGCCGAACACCGAGGTCATGCCCTGGTCGACGCCGATGAAGTAGTAGGCGAGCACGGCCAGCACGGCGGTGCCGACCAGCCACATCGCCGCGCTGGGCAGCGAGACGACGACCGGCGTCCGGGCGGCGGTGGGGGTGCTGGACATGCTGCTCATGGCGTTTGACCTTCCTCCGGGGATTCCGCGTCCCCGCTCGGGATATGGGTGGCGGGAGGAGCAAGGTCTGACTCCCCGGCACTGCTGCCGGGTCACAGTGGCGCGACCGCGCTGGACTCTCACCAGCTTCTCGCCGCTCCCGCTGGGCCAGACGCTATGGGGCGGCCGCAGCGACGTCAATTCCGTCGTCCGACACACTGACGCCGTGGACGGCGAGGCGCAGCGGCAGGTCGTCGCCGCCCTCCCACCGGCGGCCGCCTACGGCCTGGTCGCCCCGCCCGGCTCTCCCCCGCTCCCGGTCCGCGAGCTCGCCGATGTCGACCGGCTGGGTGAGATCGTCGCCGCGCACGCGGCGCTCTACCCGGGTGCCTCGATCGGCGTGGCGACGACGGTCTGGTGGTACCTCGCCTCCGCCGTCCTGGCCGGTCCGCCGGCGGCCGGCGCCCTGGCCGGGGTGCCGCTGTCCGCCGATCCCGACGACCTCGACCTGCACGTCGGTCCGGCGGGCATGCCGGCCGCCGCGGTCTCCCGCAGGCTGGGTCCGGACGACGCCGGCCCGGCGCTCGGCGCCACCTTCGGCCTGCTCGTCGACGGCCTCTGCGCCCTCAGCGGTCTGCGTCCGCGGCCGCTCTGGGCGATCGCCACCGACTCGCTGGCGACCCGGCTGCTCGCGCTCGGGCGGGCTCAGCACCGGCTGGACCTCGCCACGACGCTCGCCCAGGAGCTCGTCGTCTCCAGCGGGGCGCCGGTCCCCGTGCCCCGGTTCGTCGACGTCGTCGGCGCCCGCTTCCTCGTCCGCAGCTCCTGCTGCCTGCTCTACCGCGCCGGGGGCGACCTCTGCACCTCCTGTCCCCGTCGCCCGTCCGGCGAGCGGCGGGCCCTGCTCGAACGGGCCGCGCCCGGCTTCCGCTGACCGGACTGTCGGACGCGGCGGCGAGAATCGGCTGCATGGCTGCCTTCTTCCTCCCGCGGGCGAGCGACGACGAGCAGGCCGAGCGGCTGTACGACGCGCTCGCCGAGTTCGCCGGCACCGAGCCCGCCCCTCACGGGCAGCGGGTGCAGTCGATGACGTTCACCCACGAGGGCGCCGAGTGGGTCGCCGCGGTCGGCGAGGAGCTCTCCGGACGGCGGACGACGCAGCAGCTGCGCCGCGGCGAGCTCATCGAGCGCACCGAGGAGCTGTCGTCGTCCTCGCGCGTGCTGGCGATCTACCCGGGCGCGCCGTTCGTCGTCGTCACCGACGCCCAGCCGATCACCGGGGCGGCGTCGGAGTGGGCGAACCCGTTCACCGCCCGGCCGGACCGGGTGACGTACTTCGACGCGACATGAGAGCCTCGCCCCGTGGCTGAGTACCGGCTCGACACCAAGTACGGCCCGATCGACGTCGTCACGAAGTCGATCGACGACGGCTGGGTCGCCTACGTCGAGCCCGACCAGCTCTCCGTGGAGCTCCCGCCGGACGACGGGCCGATCGCGTTCCTGGAGGACGAGGCGGTCGACCGGCTGCTGAAGCGCATCGATCGCAGCTGATCACTCGGCGTCACGACCACCCGGTCGCACGCTCGACGGACGCCGCCGCGACGCAATTCGTTCGCCCTCCCGTCGCCCGACCCGTGGACGGTCGGTGGCGGGGCAGCCCAGGATTGCCGCCGGAGGTGTTCCGAGGCTCGGGGGGGTCGCAGGATGAGCAGACCACCAGGCAGGCACCGTCGCGCCGGCCGCGGCACCTCCGTGATCGGCGCGGGCGCCGGGGTGCTCGGCGCCGCCGCCCTCGTCGCCGCCCTCCAGGCGGGTCTGCCCCCGGCCTCCGGCGCGACCTCGCTCTCGGCCACCAGCCGGCCGGTCTCCGGCGACGAGGCGTCGCCGACCGCCGGCCCGCTGGAGATCCCGACCATCGGCGTCGTCGCCCCAGGGTTCGACGACCCCTACCTGACCGTCGCTCTCAGCCCGCCGCCGACGACGACCGTGCCGCCCGCGCTCCTGCCAGCGTCGTGGTTCGTCGACCTCCCGCCCTCGCTCGACGTCGTCGACCCCGGCACGCCGCCCGACCCGGGGCCGGTCCTGGCCGATCCTCCGGCGCAGGACCCGATCGCGCCTCCGGCCGACCCCGGCACCTCGCCCGCGCAGCCGCCGGACGACGGGACGACGACGCCGACGCAGCCGGCGACCGAGACGCCGTCCCCGACCGAGAACCCGCCGGTCGCCGAGACGCCGCCGCCGACGACGGAAACCCCGCCACCGACGACGGAGACCCCGCCACCGAGCGAGACGCCGAGCGAGACGCCGACCGATCCCAGCTGCCCTGCCGCACCAACGGATGGCACGACCGACTCGACGACGACCGACGGCACGACCGATCCGACGACGGCCTGCCCGCCCGATCCGTGCGCACCTGCGGACGACCCGGCCACCGAGCCGACGGATCCGACGACCGACCCAGCGGTCACCGACCCCACCGTCACCGACCCGGCGACCGACCCCGCAGCGCCGACCTGCGAGCCGGCGGAGGCCCCGGCCACCCCGACCTCGACGCCCTGACTCAGGCCAGTCCGAAGAACCGGACCAGGTGCTCGGCCACCGTCTCCGCGGCGGTGTCGACGCCCTCGTGGTCGGCGTCGGCCATCTCGACCACGTCGGCGCGGGGCAGGGCCGTGCTCAGGTCCCGGACCACGGATGCTGCCCACGGCGGGCTCGCGGAACCCAGCATCAGCAGGACCGGCTGCACCACCGGACCGGCCAGCGCGGCCAGGTCGAGGGCCGCGAGCGCCTCGCCTTCGCGCACGAGCGTCCGGGAGGCGATGGCCAGGACGTCGTCCGGCCCGGGCGGCGCGTCGCGCAGCTCGGCCACCTGCTCCGGCGTCAGGCCGATCACCTCGATCAGGAAGCTCGCGATCGCCGGACCCGGGCGGCCGGCCGCGATCAGCGCCCGCAACCGGTCCAGCCAGTCGGCGGTCACGGTGACCGGTCCGGGCGGCTCGTAGAGAGCGATCCGCCGCAGCGGCGCACCGAGGCCCGCGGCGCCGAGGACGACGACGCCGCCGATGCTGTGCGCGAAGACGTCGATCGGCCCGTCCGTCGTCAGGTGCGAGGCGACCGCGCGCACGTCCTCGAACTCCCGCTGCAACGCGTACTCGGCACCGTCGCCGCTGCTCCCCCTCCCCCGCCGGTCGATCGCGGTGACCCGGAAGTGCGGCACGAGCTGCGCCCACAGCGGCGCGAAGCGCCACCGGCCGGACAGCCCGCCGTGCACCAGCAGCAGCGGCGGGCCGGACCCCGCCGTCACCAGGCCGATCGGGGTGCCGTCGTCGCTGCAGACCACCTCGCGGACGCCGTCCACGGCGGGCGACGCTAGTGCGCACGAAGCCGCCCGTCGTCCGGATTTCCCGACGACGGGCGGCCTGGCGGAACCGGTCAGCTCGTGCGGAACGTCCGGTCGGCGCCGTACGTGACTCCGTTGGCGCTCACCGCGACCACCCGGAAGTGATAGGTGGTGTGCCGCTTGAGCCCGGAGAGCGCGCTCTGGACGGTCTTGCTCGTCGTCCCCGAGCCGGCGGACGCCTTGGACGTGCTCTGCCCGTAGCTGGTGGTCGTGCCGTACTGGAAGAAGTAGACGGTGGTCGAGCCGCGGGGGTTGACCGCGCCGTGCAGCGTGGCCTCGGTGGTCCCGACGCCCGTGGCCGGCGAGGTGCTGGCCTGCGGCGCGGGCGGCTTCGGAGCGGCGGCGGTCGTGAAGGTGCGGTCGTCACCGGTCGTCGTCCCACCGGTGTTCGTCGCGACCAGGCGGTAGTGGTACGTGGTGCCAGGGGCGAGACCGGACACGGGCGCGGTCACGAACTGCTGGCCGGTGGTGGCGGACAGACCGGTCTCCGGGGTCGAGGACCCGTACCCGGTCCCCGTGCCGTAGTCGTAGTGGTAGGTCGTGCCGGCACCCTGCGGGTTCACCACACCGTTGAGCGTGCCGCCGGTCTGGCTCACCGAGCTCGCCGCACTGGTCGTCACCAGGGGCGGCGACTGCACGGGGGCGGCCGCGGTGGTGAAGCTCCGGACCTCTCCGACGGTGATCATGCCGTTGTCGGCGAAGGCGTCCAGCCGGTAGAAGTACTCGGTCCCCGGGGCGAGTCCGCTCAGCGGGAGCGAGACGAACTGCTGGCCCGTGGGCGAGGGCAGGTCGGGCCGGTCGGTGACGGACCCGAGGCCGAAGGGGTTCGTCCCGTACTCGAACTGGTAGCTCGTGGGAGCGCCGTTCGGGTTGACGACGCCGTTGAGGGTGGCGCCGGTCTGACCGACGCCGCTGGCCGAACCGGTCGTCACGGTGGGAGGTGCCTGGGTCGGTGCCGCCGCCGTGGTGAACGTGACCTCGCCGCCGTCGGCCGACTGGCCGGTGCCGTTGGTGGCGACCAGCCGGTAGTGGTACTCCGTGCTCGGCGCCAGCCCGGTGATCGTGCTGGAGACGGCCCGCAGCGCCGTGCCCGAGCCGGCATCGCCGGCGTCGGTGCTGACGGGATGGGTGCCGTCGGTCCAGTACTCGAAGTCGTACGTGGTCGGCAGACCCTCGGGGTCGACCACGCCGTTGAGGGTGGCGCCGGTCTGGCCGACGCCGCTGGCCGGCGTGGTGGTGGCCCGCGGCGGGACGGGGACGACATAGCTGATCACGATCCGCGGCGTGCCGCTGGTGTCGGTGGCGAAGGAGAACGCCTGACCGACCTTGGGGTTCACGAAGCTGGAGCCACCGCCACCACCCCCCGCGCGAGGGTCGCCGCCGCCTCCACCCCCCGCGCGAGGGTCGCCGCCGCCTCCACCGCCGCCACCGTGGTAGCCGCCTCCACCGCCGCCACCACCACCGGAGGCATAGAGGCCGGACGGGGTATAGCCGCCGTCCCCGCCAGTCCCCAGAGCGCCGGCCGTCGCGACCATCCCGGTGCCCAGCCCCTCGGCGCCTCCTGCCGCCGCGGTGGCGCCATGACCTCCCTGCCCGTCGACGATGGCCCCGGATCCCCCGTCCTGCCCGATCTCGGAACTGGAGCCTCCCGCCCCCACGCTGGAGGCGCCGCCCCCGCCGCCGGCCACGAGTACGCGCGACTCGAGGGATTCGCTCGCCATGCGGGACGTGGTCCGCACGTCCGAGGCGCCGCCACCGCCGGAGCCGCCGGAATTGCTTCCCGCGCCGCCCCCGTTGAATCCGCCTGGAACCAGCCCGACGGCGGTGGTGGGTTGAGCTGCGACGCCGTTGCCACCCACGTTCACGTACAGCGTCTGGCCAGGAGCAACGTCCGCGTCTGCCTCGACGACCGCGCCGGAGCCGCCGCGGATCGGCGGCGACTGCTCCACCTCTCCGCCGTGTCCGCCCACGGCGAGGACGTGGATGCTGGTCACCCCGTCCGGGACCACGAACGTCTGCTCTCCGCCGGTGTAGGAGAAGAACTGCGTCGTCGTCTCCGCCTGCGCTGCTGGTGCCAATGCGATGGCGGCAGAGCCCAGGCCGGTGACCAGGGCGGCGAGTGGAGCGATGCGGCGGCCGGTCCGGCCGCGGAGGTTCCGGGTCTGGGCGTTCACGAGAGGGCCTTCCGGCGGTCCGCCGGCACGCTGGATGGCCGGACGGTGACGACGCTAGAAACGCAGGTAGCGGCCCCCGCCGAAATCCTGAGTTCCGGTGCGGCTGACCCCTCATTTCCGCAGCGCAGAGCACCTGAGAGACGGTCTGAGGTGCCTCAGGCGATGAGCATCACACGCCAGGGCGGACCTCGACGGCGAGGAAGCCCTGCGCGACGCAGAGGTCGTCCTTCGTGGCGAGCTCCTCGACGTCGACGTCCCCGTGTTCGGGCCGCACCCGGACGACGGTCATCCCCGAGCCGTCCTCGCCGCCGAGCACCGGGCCGGCGGCCACCAGCAGCCCGCGCTCGCGCAGCCGGCCCAGGAACGCCAGGTGCTCGGCGAACTCCGGCTGGGCGAAGATCGAGGCGCCCTCCGGGAGCGAGGGACCCGGCCGGTGCAGCAGCGCGAACCAGCGGTCCTCGAGCAGGGCGGCGAACCGGGCGAGGACGACCGGCCAGCCCTCGTCGTAGTCGTCGCGGGCGGCCTGCGGTTCGGCCAGCCGCTCCCAGCCGTCGTGCTCGAGCGTGACGAGGGTGCGCTCGTCGTCGGGCTCGAAGGTCACGCGGACGCGGGTGGTGATCTCCGCCGCGCGACCGGGGTGCCAGGTGAGCTCGAGGGTGCCGGGCGGCTCCCAGGTGAGCACCTTCCCCCATACCGCGACCCGGTCTCCGGACCGCTCGACCAGCTCCCCGCCCTCGAAGGCGACCGTGCCGCCCTCGCCGAAGACGCTGTGGCCTGCGCCGAGCGGCCACCACTCGCCGATGCGCTCGGTGAACAGCGCGAACGCGCGCTCGGGCGGGGCGCCCACGACGACCTGACGGCGGACGGGCCGGACGGTGCTCACGGGCGGTTCCTCTCCTCGTCGTCCACGAACTGCGCGAAGGACGCCAGCGCGGTGTCCCACACCCCGGTGAGCCACTGCTGCAGCGGCGCGAGGGCGCCCGGAGCGAGCGCGTACAGGTTGCGGGTGCCGCGCGAGCGGTGCTCGACCAGCCCGGCGCCTTCAAGCACGCGCAGGTGCTTGCTGACGGCGGGGCGGCCCACCGGCAACCGGCCGGCCAGCTCCCCCACCGGCAGCGCGCCGTCGCGCAGGCACTCGAGGATCCGGCGCCGCATCGGGTCGCCGAGAGCGTCGAACGCGCCGTCTGCGGCCGATTGGTTGCTCATGGGTGACGGTTACCGTAGAGGAACCAAAGGTCCGCCGGCAACGTCCGGGCTCAGCACAGCGGTTCCTGGCTCACCTCCCGGCGTGAGCCAGGAACAGTCACGATCAGGGGAGCTGATCCCGGCCGGCCGCCGCCAGCGCCGCGCTGATCACCGCGCGGGTGTCGGCCGGGTCGATCACGTCGTCGATCTCGAACACGGAGGCGACGTTGAGCGCCTTGCCCTGCTCGTAGGCCTGCGCGACCAGTTCGGCGAAGCGCCGGGAACGGGCGGCGTCGTCGGGCAGCGCCTCGAACTCGCGGCGGTAGCCCAGCCGGACGGCGCCTTCCAGGCTCATCGGCCCGAACTCGCCGGTCGGCCAGGCGACGGTGAGCAGCGGTGCGCGCATGTCGCCGCCGGTCATCGCCATCGCGCCGAGGCCGTAGGCCTTGCGCAGGACGACGGCCACCAGCGGCACGGTGAGCGCGGCACCCGCGACGTACAGCCCGCCGAAGCGGCGGACGGTCCCGGTCGTCTCCGACTCCGGGCCGACCATGAAGCCGGGGGTGTCGACCAGGGAGAGCACCGGCAGCCGGTGCGTCTGGCACAGCCGCAGGAACGCCGCGGCCTTGTCCGCCGACTCGGCGTCGATCGCGCCGCCGAGATGCCGCGGGTCGTTGGCCAGCACCCCGACCGGCCGCCCGTCGAGCCGGGCCAGAGCGGTGACGATCCCCCGGCCGAAGGCGGGCCGCAGCTCGAGCACGCTGCCGGCGTCGGCGAGGGTCTCCAGCACCGGCCGGACGTCGTAGCTGCGCACCCGGTTGGCCGGCAGCAGGTGCCGCAGCCGCCGCTGGTCCGCGCCCTCCCCCGGCACGACCCGTCCGGTGAGCAGGCCGAGCGCGGCGCGGGCGGCGGCGACCGCGGCGTCGTCGTCCGGGACCACGACGTCGAGCACCCCGTTGGCCGTCTGCACCCGCACCGGGCCGACGTCCTCGGGCGCGACGACGCCCAGCCCGCCGGCCTCGATCATCGCCGGGCCGCCCATGCCGATGCTGCTGCCCTCGGTCGCGACGATCACGTCGCAGACGCCGACCAGGGCGGCGTTGCCCGCGAAGCAGTAGCCGCTCACCACCGCGATCGTCGGCACCTTCCCTGCCAGCCGGGCCATCGTCGTGAAGGTCGGGACGTCGAGCAGCGAGACGCCGGACGTGTCCGTGTCCCCGGGCCGCCCACCACCGCCCTCGGCGAACAGCACCACCGGCAGCCGGCGCTGCTCGGCCAGGGTCAGCAGCCGGTCGGTCTTGGCGTGGTTGACCTTTCCCTGAGTGCCGGCCAGCACGGTGTAGTCGTAGGCCAGGACGGCGCACGGCACCCCGTCGACCTCGCCGATCCCGGTCACCATGCCGTCGGCGGGCGTGCGGGCGACCAGCTCCTCGAGCGACCGCCGCCGGCGCTGCGCGGCGAGGCCCAGCGCGCCGTACTCGACGAAGGACCCCTCGTCGCACAGCGCCGCGACCACCTCCCGCGCGGTCCGCCGGCCCGCGGCGTGCCGCGCGGCCACGGCGTCCGGGCGGGCATCGTCCAGACCGGTGCGGTGCCGCTCCAGCGACTCGGCCAGCTCGGGCCGGATCGCGTCGAGATCGACCTCGCCGGCGTCCTCCTCGGCGGCCGCCTCGTCGGGGGCCGGGGACAGCCGGGCGAGCACGTCACCCTCGGCGACGACGTCGCCGACGGCGACCCGCAGGCCGCTCACCTCCCCCGCCGCCGGCGCCCGGACGACGTGCTCCATCTTCATCGCCTCGAGCACGAGCAGCGTCGTGCCGGCGGGCACGCGGTCGCCCTCGGCCACCGCGATCTCGACGACGACGCCCTGCAGCGGTGCGGCGACGACGTCGGCGTCGGTCGGCCGCTCGGCGAGCGCCGGAGGCAGCAGCTCGGCCAGGTGGGCGTCGAGGAAGTCGGTGGTCATCGTCGCGTCGGCGAGCTCCGGGCGGGCCAGCAGCGCGGCGAGCAGCGGCAGGTTCGTCGCCGGGCCGGCCACCTCGAACTCGGCGACCGCGCGGCCGGCGGCGGCGAGAGCGCGCGGCAGGTCGCGGTCGGCGACGACGACCTTGGCCAGCAGCGAGTCGTAGCGCGGGCTGACCTCGTCCCCGGCGACCACGCCGGCGTCCACCCGCACGCCCCGGCCGGCCGGCGGGACGAACCGCTCCAGGCGGCCGGCGGCGGGGTGCACGGTGCCGTCGGGGCGCAGGGTCTCGGCGTTCACCCGCGCCTGGACGGCGGCGCCGCGGATCTCGACCGGCCGGTCGAGACCGAGGTCGGCCAGCGTGGCGCCGCCCGCGAGCCGGAGCCCGACCTCCACCAGGTCCAGGCCGGTGACCTCCTCGGTGACCGTGTGCTCCACCTGCAGTCGCGGGTTGACCTCGAGGAAGGCGCACTCGCCGCCGCGCACGAGGAACTCCACGGTGGCCAGCCCGCGGTAGCCGACCGACCGGCCGAGGGCGACCGCGGCCTCGGTCAGCCGACGGCGCAGCGTGGGGTCCAGCGCCGGGGCCGGGGCGATCTCGACCAGCTTCTGCCGCCGGCGCTGCACGCTGCAGTCGCGGTCGCCGAGCGCGACCGCCGTCTCGCCGTCCCCGGCCACCTGCACCTCGACGTGCCGCGCTCCGGTCCACAGCTCCTCGAGGTGCACGTCGGCGACGCCGAAGGCGGCGCGGGCCTCCGACCGGCACCGATCGAGCGCCTCGGGCAGCTCCTCGGCCGACCGCACCGGCTGCTGGCCGCGGCCACCGCCCCCGGCCAGCGCCTTGACCATGACCGGTCCGACCTCGCGCAGGAACGCACGGGCCTCGTCCAGGTCGGTCGGGCCGTCGGTCGCACGGAGCACCGGGACGCCGAGCTCCCGCGCCCGTGCCCGCGCGCGGCCCTTGTCGCCGAACAGCTCCAGCGCCGACGGGTCGGGGCCGACGAGGACCAGCCCGGCCTCGGCGCAGCGGCGGGCCAGCTCGGCTGACTCGGCGAGGAACCCGTAGCCCGGGTGGACGGCGTCGGCGCCCGACCGCGTCGCGGCCGCCACGATCGCCGCGACGTCGAGGTAGGCGGCCGGTCCGGCGCCGGCCAGCCGGACGGCGTCGTCGGCGCGTCGCACGTGCAGCGATCCGGCGTCGTCGGCCGGGGCGACCGCGACCGTGCGCAGTCCGAGGGCCGCCGCCGTCCGCAGGATGCGGACGGCGATCTCGCCCCGGTTGGCCACCAGGAGCCGGGTGATCGGCATCCGCCGGAGTGTAGGTCGCGAGGTCACGGGGCAGATCCGCGCCATGACGACGCCCGAACCCAACGAGACCACCGCCCCGCCCAGCCTGCCCGAGCCGCGCGACATCGCGCTGGAGATGGAGACCCCGGAGCAGGCCGAGGAGCTGGAGGCGCAGAGCAGCCCCGAGGCCGGCACCGCCGACCAGGAGGAGGAGCGGTAACGGCCGACCGCGTCCTGGGCGGGCGGTACGCGCTCACCGACGTCCTCGGCCGCGGGGGCATGGGGGTCGTCTGGCGGGCGACCGACCAGGTGCTGCACCGCCAGGTCGCGATCAAGGAGCTGACCTTCGCGATCGGGCTGACCGACGAGGAGCGCGGGGTGCTGCGCGAGCGCACCCTGCGCGAGGCGCGGGCGGCGGCCCGGCTGGACCACCCGCGCGTCACGACCGTCTACGACGTGGTCGAGGAGGACGGCAAGCCCTGGCTGGTGCTCGAGCACGTCGACGCCGACAGCCTGCAGTCGCTGCTCGAGCACGGCGGGCCGCTCTCGCCGCGGGCGGTGGCGACGATCGGCCTCGACGTCCTGTCGGCGCTGGAGGCCGCGCACGCCGCCGGCATCGTGCACCGCGACGTCAAGCCGGCCAACGTGCTGGTGGAGCGCGACGGGCACGCCTGCCTGACCGACTTCGGCATCGCCACGAGTCTGGGTGAGACCCCGCTGACGACGCAGGGCGCGCTGATCGGCTCGCCGTCGTTCATGTCCCCCGAGCGCCTGCACGGCGACGAGCCCGGGCCGGCGATGGACCTCTGGTCGCTCGGCGCGACCCTCTACGCGGCCGTCGAGGGCCGCCCGCCGTTCAGCCGCGGCGAGCCGATGGCCACCGCGATGGCGGTCGTCGCGGAGGACCCGGCGCCGATGGTCCGGGCCGGCCCGCTCGAGCCGGTGGTGCGCGCGCTGCTCGCCAAGGATCCCGCCCGGCGCAGCACCGCCGCCCAGGCGCGGGAGGGGCTGCAGGCGGTGCTCGCCGGCGCCGAGGTGCCGCCGACCACACCTCCGCCTCCGCCGCCCCCGCCGGTGGCGCACGAGTCGGTGCACCGCTTCGACGCGGCGGACCTCAAGCAGCTGGCCGCGGCCTCGGCGGCGGTGCTCGGCTCGGTCGCCCGCGACGCCCGCGACCAGGCCCGGACGCTGGTCGAGCGGCGCCGGCAGACCGCGGCCGGGCGGCCGCCGTCAGCCCCCCAGCGCCGGCGGCGGTTCAAGAAGCGGTGGGTCGTCGTCCCGGTCGTGACGGCGCTGGTCGTCGTCCTCGCCGTCCTGGGCGGCCTGGTCTGGCTGGTGCTGCACGTCCTCGGGCTGGGCTGAACCTGTCGGCAGGAGGACGCAGGATGCGCGCGTGAAGATCAACCACCAGGTGGTCGTGTTCGACGCGGCCGACCTCGAGGCCGAGAGCCGATTCTGGGCGGGCGTGCTCGGCGGCACCGTCGACGCCGAGGACGACTGGCACATGGTGATGGTCGACGGCGCACCGCGGGTCGGCGTCCAGCTCGCGCCGGACCACGTGCCGCCGGACTGGCCGGACGGCACGCCGCCGCAGCAGATCCACCTGGACCTGTGGGTCGAGAACTTCGACGAGGCGCACGCCACCGTGACGTCGCTGGGCGCGACGGTGCTGAAGCCGGTCGAGGAGGGGCCCGCGCCGGACGCCTTCCAGGTCTACGCGGACCCCGCCGGGCACCCCTTCTGCCTGTGCTGGATCACGGCCGACCAGCCCGCGTGACGGGTCAGGTGCCGGCCGGTCCGGTGAACGGCGCCTGGCTGAACCACTCCTCGGCCAGCTCGGCGTGGGTGTGCTCCGCCCACTCCAGGATCACCACGTAGAGCGCCTTGTCGGGCTGGTTGAACATGATCCACTGCCAGATGAACTGGGGGTCGTCCTCGCTGAGCAGCCGGATCCCCGCCCGCGCGTTGCCGATCCCCCAGCTCTGCGGCGAGTCGGCGGCGTCGCCCTGCTCCAGCTCAGCCCGCCGCGCGTCGCGTGCCGCGACGTCCGGGTAGTGCGTCACCTCGGCGGTGATGCCGTTGTCGTAGCTGCAGGTGACGCCGACGTCGGCGTGCACGTCGTCGGCGAACGCGGTGGGCGCGCAGGAGCCGCCGCCCCAGCCCTCATCGGCCGGCGTTGCCGGCAGCAGGCTCGGGAAGTCGTCGACGACGAACTGCGCCTGGCCCCAGTCCTGCAGCCCGCCAGAGCGGGACTGCGAGGTCGAACCGGTCGCGGCCGGGCCGTTCCCCGGGTCCTCCGCCTCCCCCCGCCACGGCGCGATCACGAGCACCGCGACGCCGATGGTGATCACGACCAGCACGGCAGCGGCGGCCACCAGCGGACCGCGTCGCGACCGGGCCGGGGCGGTCGGGTGCTGCGGAGGAGGCGGCACCGGCACCGGTCCGACCGAGGTCTCCGGCGCCGGCACCCGCGCCGGCCAGCAGGCGCGGGCCGCGGCGACGAGTTCCGCGCAGGAGCGGTAGCGGTCGGCCGGGTCCTTGGCCATCGCGCGGGCAAGCACCCCGCTGATCGCGGGCGGGAGGTCGGGCCGCACGGCACGCACGTCCGGCGGCGGCGCGTGCACGACGGCGTACAGGAGAGCGGGCAGCGAGTCGGCGTCGAAGGCGCGGCGCCCGGTGAGCAGCTCGAACAGGACGGCGCCGAGCGAGTAGACGTCGGCCCGCGCGTCGATCGCCGCGCCGCTCACCTGCTCCGGGGCCGCGTAGGCGAAGGAGGCCACCACCTCGCCGTCCTGGGTGAGCGCCGAGGAGGCGGTCATGTCCCGGCCGATGCCGAAGTCGGTGAGCATCACCCGCTCGCCGCCGCCCGGGATCTGGGCCAGCGGGATGTTGGCCGGCTTGACGTCGCGGTGCAGCAGCCCGCACGCGTGCGCGTGGTCCAGGGCGTTGCCGATGGCCGCGACGATGTCGAGGGCGCGCTCGGGCGGCAGCGCCCCGGACCGCTCCAGCAGCGTGGCGAGGTCGGGCCCGGGGACGTACTGCATCGCCATCCACAGCAGGTCGCCCTGCTGCCCGCGGTCGCGCACGTCGACCACGTTGGGGTGCGACAGGCGGCTCAGCAGCTCGGCTTCCCGCTCGAACCGGGCGCGCATCGCGGGGGTGGCGGACAGGCCCGCGTGCAGCACCTTGAGGGCGACGTCGCGGGGCAGCGTGGGGTGCCGGACGAGGTAGACCGAGCCCATGCCGCCGGCGCCGAGCTGCTCGCGGACGACGTAGCCGCCGATGACCGTGCCCGTCGAGATCTCCACGCCCGTCCCCGTCGTCGGCCGACCCGTGCTGGGCAGTGTCGGCATTCCGGGGGCCGTCGTCCACCCTCCGGTGTTCGCCGCACCGCACCGGGGGTAGCGGCAGCGCATGCGAAGCCGAGACCTGCTGCTCTACGCCTACGACCAGATCCAGGGCACCCTGAAGCGCGCCCTCGACGGGCTGACCGCCGAGCAGCTCACCGCCCGGGTCGGGCCCGAGGCGAACACCATCGCCTGGCTCGCGTGGCACCTGGTCCGGGTGCAGGACGACCACGTCGCCGAGGTCGCCGGCCGGGAGCAGGTCTGGAAGGCGGGCGGCTGGGCCCGTCGCTTCGACCTGCCCTTCGACGACGACGCCACCGGCTACGGCTTCGGTCCGGACGACGTCGCCGCCGTCCGCGTCGAGTCGCCGCAGCTGCTGCTCGACTACGCGGCCGCCGTCCACGAGCAGTCGAAGGACTTCCTGCGGGGGCTCTCGGACGACGACCTCGACCGGGTCGTCGACGAGCGCTGGGACCCGCCGGTCACCCTCGGCGTCCGCCTGGTGAGCGTGCTCTCCGACGACCTGCAGCACACCGGCCAGGCCGCCTACCTGCGCGGTCTGCTCACCTAGGCGGTCGACGACGCGCCGGCCATCGGGCCCAGCGAGCGACCGTTAGCCTGCGCGACGTGGTCGAGCCGGGCGGCAGCGGGGGACCCACGCCGAAGCAGGGCGACTACGTGCGGATACTCCCGCACGCCCACGACCAGGCGGACGGCAATCCGCCGTTCGGCATGGTCGGGGAGAGCCTGCCCGTCGGCGGGCTGCTGGTCGCCCAGGCCGGCGCTGGTCTCGGTGTGTTCGCTCGGGAGGACCTCCAGCCGGTGTCCCCCGAGGACATCCCGGCGGATGCTCTCGCGGACATCCGCCGACGGGCCGGCCTGACACCGCCGGACCCCGGTTAGGGCGCCATCTCGGTCATCGAGGCGCTGCCGGGCACGGTGAGCGCCGGGATGGCGTCGGGCGCGACGAGGAGCAGCACGCCGAGCGCGAGCAGCAGCGCCGTCGTCCCGTAGGTCGCGACCCGCCGCCAGGGCAGCGTCTTCTCCACGGCGATGATCCCGGCGACGACGGCCATCCAGACGATGCTCATGACCCCGAGCGCGAACAGCGACGCCATCAGCGCCCAGCAGCAGCCGACGCACCAGGCGCCGTTCTTCGCGCCCATGCGCAGCGCGCCGGCCGGGCCGTCGCGCCACGAGCCGAGGAGCAGCCCGAGCGGGCTGCGGCACTTGCCGAGGCACACGTCCTTGAGCGGGGTCAGCTCGTACACGGCGGCGACGATCAGCGTCGTCCCGGCGACCCAGCGGCCGGCGCGGTCCCAGGCGAGCACGTCGCCGGCCAGCGCGTTCACCAGCGCCACGGCTCCGAAGGCGACGAGGCCGGCGACGGCCCACGTGAGCAGGTAGCCGGCGACGAAGACCAGCGGCTGCAGCGGCGCGCGCGAGCGGGTCATGCGGGAGTAGAGAGCCACCGTCGGCGCGACCGACGGGAACATCATCGCGGCCATCATCACGACCCAGACGCCGAGGAACCAGCCGAGCGCGCCGAGGGCGGTCCACGGGCCGTCGTCCATGCCCTGCATCTCGCGGACCGTCCACCACCAGCCGACCGCGGCCAGGACGAACAGCAGCGCGACGAGGCCGAGCCGCACGCGCACGGCGGCGAAGGCGGGGGCCAGTCCCTCGCCGGCGGCCCGGGCCTGCGCCGGGGCGCTCACGCCGTCACGCGGCCCAGCTGAACTCCGACGTGGACAGTCCGGTCTTCCCCTCGTAGCGGATGCCGAAGGCGTCGATGCGCGAGCGCTTCGCCTCGGCCATCGTCAGGTTCGGGGCGACGGGGTGGAACATGCCGTCGAAGCGGACCGGCGTCCCGTCCGGCTTGCCGAACGGGACGATGTCCTCGATCTCGAAGTCGATGACGTCGCCGACGCGCACCCCGTGCCGCAGCCCGTCTCCGGAGATGGTGATCGGCGCCCGCTCCACGCCGAGCATCTCCCCCACCAGCGGGCCGAGCGCGGCCATCGGGCCGCCGAGCTGGCCGCCGTAGACCTGGACGAGCTTGTCGAACTGCTCGTCCGACGCGCCGTCGTCGATGAACACGCCCAGCCGCCAGTTGCCGTCGGTCATCACCTTCGGGGTGTCGGCGATCAGCACGACCCGGCGGCCGCCGACATCCGTGCCCTCGACCTGCCCCTCGCGGATGTCCCAGGCGAGGACCACCCGGCAGTAGTCGTAGGTGGCGCCGTGGTCGAGCGACGTGTTGCACGGGCACATCAGCTCGCAGGAGCAGGTCTCCGCGTAGCTGCCTTTCAGGTTCCACGACATGGCGGGCTCCTTCCGCGCGCCGGTCAGTGTCGACCCGCCCTCTCCGACCGGTCAACGGCGCCGGAAGTGATCACCGACGAGCGGCACCGACCGTGTCCCGTTAGCGTCGCGCCGTGACCTCGCCGACCGACTTCTACGCCTTCGAGGACCTGCTGGAACCCGACGAGATCGCGATCCGCGACCGGGTGCGCGCCTTCTGCGAGCAGGAGGTCACCCCGCGGATCAACGACTACTGGGAGCGCGCGCAGTTCCCCTTCGAGCTGGTGCCGAAGATCGCGGAGCTGGGCATCTCCGGCGGCACCGTCGAGGGCTACGGGTCGCCGGGCATGAGCGCGGTCGCCGCCGGTCTCGTCGCCGCCGAGTGGGCGCGCGCCGACGGCAGCATCGGCACCTTCTACGGGGTGCACAGCTTCCTGGCGATGCAGTCGATCGCGATGCTGGGCTCGGCGGAGCAGCGGGAGCGCTGGCTGCCGCAGATGGCTCGGCTGGAGAAGATCGGCGCGTTCGGGCTCACCGAGCCGCGGCACGGCTCCGACGCCGTCGGCCTGGAGACCTCGGCCCGCCGGGACGGCGACTCCTACGTCCTGAACGGCCAGAAGAAGTGGATCGGCAACGGGTCGATCGCCGACTACGTGCTCATCTGGGCCCGCGACGAGGAGGGGAACGTCGGCGGGTACGTCGTCGAGAAGGGCACCCCGGGCTACACGGCGACGGTGATGACCGGGAAGACGGCGCTGCGGGCGGTGTGGCAGGCCGAGATCACCCTCGACGACGTCCGGGTGCCGGCCGAGAACAGGCTGGAGAACTGCCGCTCGTTCAAGGACGTCTCGACGGTGCTCGACCGCACCCGGTACACCGTCGCCTGGCGTGCCCTCGGCCTGGCGACGGCGTCCTACGAGCTGGCCCTGGCGCACGCCCTGGAGCGCGAGCAGTTCGGGCAGCCGATCGCCGGCTACCAGCTGGTGCAGGACAAGCTGGCCCGGATGCTGGCGGAGATCACCGCGATGCAGCTCATGTGCTGGCGGCTGTCGAAGCTCGCCGACGAGGGCCGGATGACCGCGGCGATGGCCTCGATGGCGAAGATGAACCACGCCGCGAAAGCGCGGGCGATCGTCGCCGACGCGCGCGACATCCTCGGCGGCGACGGGATCCTGCTCGAGCACCACGTCGCCCGGCACCACGCGGACATGGAGGCGGTGTTCACCTTCGAGGGCACCGACTCCGTGCAGGCCCTCATCGTCGGCCGGGAGATCACCGGCCTGTCGGCGATCAGCGGACGGCGCCCCGACCGCCGCTGACCGCGCGTCAGCTCGCGGTCGTCAGCGTCTTCGTGAGCACCGGCACGACGGCGGTGATGCGCACGCAGTCCGGGCACGCGGTGCGGCCGACGCCGACGCGCTCCCAGTGCTGCGATCCCCACACCTGCACGATGGCCCCGCAGACCGCGAGCTCCACCTCCCCGTCCAGCTCGTCCGGCGGCCGGTGGGCCGCGACTGCGTGCCAGGGCCGGGTGTCCTCGACCGGCCTCCCCCAGGACCGGCGGTCGGGTCGCGCGAACCCGACGGCGTAGCTCTCCACGGGAGTGCTGTGCCCCACCTCACAAGCGATCAATCCCGCCGGACGAGGAATTTCGGACGAGATCGGTCCGCCTGGGGGTCGTCGGTGGGACGCCGCTCCACGCGGGGCTCCTCGGCGCTACCGTCGGACGCGAGCGAGGAGGAGGGACACCGGTGGAACCAATCACCCTGGTGGTGGGTGCGGCGCTGCTGGCCGCGGGCTTCGTGGGCGGGCGGCTGTCGCGTCGCCGCCCGACCGGGCCGCCCCCGCCGGTGACCCCGATCTGCGGTTGCGGGCACCCCCTGAGCCAGCACGACACCGAGACCTCGACCTGCTACGCCGAACTGCGCCGCGAGACCTTCGACCGTCGCGGTCGCTTCGCGGGCCACACCTGGGTGCCGTGCACCTGCCGGCAGTACATCGGCCCCCGGCCGATCGACGAGGTGTTCCTCCCCCGACTGCTCCCGCCGACCGAGTGAGCCGCCCGATCGACCGCCGGCTGCTGGCGGCGACCGAGCCGCTGCGCGCCGCCGCCAGCGCCGGCGCGTTCGCCGCTGCCCTGCCGGTGCTCGCCTTCGCCCCGCGCGGCGACCGGCACCCCGTGCTGGTGCTGCCGGGGCTGGGGGCGACGGACCTGTCCACCGGGACGCTGCGCCGCTGGCTGCGCAGTCTCGGCTATCCCGTCGTCGGCTGGGAGCTGGGCCGCAACCGCGGGCCGACCCAGGAGGTGGTCGACGAGCTGCCGCGTCTGCTCGCGCGGCTGCACGCGCAGCACGGGTCGCCGGTGAGCATCGTCGGGCAGAGCCTCGGCGGCATCTACGCCCGGCGGCTGGCGCTGCGTGCGCCGGCCCAGGTCCGGCAGGTGATCACCCTCGGCTCGCCGTTCGCCGCTTCCCGGCCGGAGCCGGGTTCGCCGGCCGCGCGGGTGTTCGAGCGCTACCGGCCGCTGCACTCGACCCGGCGGCTGTCGACGTCCCGGACTCCGCTGCGCCGCGCGCTGCCGATGCCGAGCACGTCGATCTACTCCCGCTGGGACGGCGTCGTCCCCTGGCGGGCGTGCCTGCAGGAGACCGGGCCGACCAGCGAGAACATCGCCGTCCGGGCGAGCCACCTGGGCATGGGGCTCGATCCGGCCGTGCTGTGGGTGGTCGCCGACCGGCTCGCCCAGCCGGCCGACGCGTGGCGGCCGTTCCGCCGTCCGACCCGCCTCGGCCTCGGCGTCCTCTTCCCCGACGACTGAACGGAGTGCCAGGGGCGCAGAAACCGCGCCGTGGCACTCCGAGTCGACGGCGGCGGCCTACCTGCGGGAGCGCTGAGCGGGCGGCCGCGGCAGCGCGATCGCTGCCGCGGCCGCCACGCTGTGCACGCCGAGCCGCTCGCGCACGTGCTCCATGTGCTTGCGGACGGTGCCCACCGACACGTATAGCTGCGCGGCGATCTCGGCGAACGCGAACCCCGCCGCCGCCAGCTCCAGCACCTCCCACTCCCGCGGCGTGAGGTCCGGGACGCCGCGCCGCCGTTGCTCGGCGGCCAGCCAGATCTCCTGCAGGTGCGGGCGCAGCAGCGCGACCACCTGCCGGTCCCGCTCGGTGAAGGCCGGGTCCGCGCTGCGCTGGAAGCACAGCCGGCGGGCCTCGCTGCGCGGCGCCGGCAGCGACACGATCATCGAGTACCGGACCTCGCTCATGACCTCGCTCAGCGGGTCCGCCCGCCAGGCCCGGTCGGTCGGGTAGAAGTCGTCGCTGTGGATGACCGTGCGCAGATCGCCGGCGCGCTGCGGCCACGAGCACATGGCCGTCGGCCAGAGCTGCCACAACGGCTCGGCGGCCGGTGACCGCCCCGGCCACTCCACCCCCGTGGGCCCGCCTGGGTCGGCCCAGTGGATCACCCGGCACTCGTGGGCCCCGGGCCGGTGGTGCTGGTAGCTCACCCCGTGATCGCACGGGACCAGCTCCTGCAGGCCGATGAGCAGCGCATCCGGCATGGCCGGCCCCTGCGGATCCCGCAGGCTCTCCTCGATCACCCGCAGCATGAGGTCGGCGTCCTTCTCCCGCAGGTGGCCGCTGTCCATGGCGCCTCCGGAAGGCAGGTTCCACCGGACTGGACGACGACGGTAGGCCGGTTCGGCGCCGCGAGAAATACGCCCGAAGGCGAATGTCGCGCCGGTCGGGCAGTGGCGAGCGTGGACGGCGGGTCCGCTCGGGCCCGCCGTCCCGCCGAGGAGCCAGCGATGTCCACCACCGTCCACCCCTCCCCCGCCGCCTGGGCCGCCGCCCACCGCCTCCTGCTCGTGCTCGCCGTCGCCGTCCTGGCCGCGGTCACCGTCGCCGTCGTCCTCGTCGCCGTGCCCCGGAACTCGTCGGTGCCCTCCCCCGGCGGCCCGCTGACCACTGTCGACGACGGGTGCGCCGAGGTCGGCCCGGCCACTCCCTGCTGAGCCCCGACCGGTGACGACGGCCCCTTGACGGGGGCCGCCGTCCTCGGGAACGTCGGGCACCTCCCCGCGGGGGCCAGGAGGTGTGAGCCGTGCACCGAAGGACCACGGGCCGCCGTGCCGCCGCGGCGATCGCCCTCGCCGCAGCGGTGTGGACGCTCGGCGTCGCGCTCGTCGCCGCGTTCGACGACTTCCCCCGCGGCCTGGTGTTCCTCGGCGGCGGCCTGCTGGCCGTCGGCGCGACGTGGGAGACCGTGCTCCGCCGGGGCTGGGCGCGCTCCGGCGCGATCCTCCTCGCCCTGGCCGCACTGGCCGGCATGTTCTGGGCGCTGGCCGACGACGGGTTCCTGCGGCTGCTGCTGCTGTTCGCCCTCGGGGTGCTGGTGTGGCACGTCGGTGCCCGCATCGCCTTCGACACCCACGTGGCGCTGCCCCACGCCGTGCCCCCGCAGCGGCCGGTGCTGTTCGTCAACCCGCGGTCCGGCGACGGGAAGGCGGCCCGCGTCGGGTTGGTCGAGCAGGCGAAGGCCCGCGACATCGCGACGGTCGAACTGCACCCCGGCGACGACCTCGAGGAGCTGGTCCGCGACGCGGTCGCCGGTGGTGCCGACGGGCTCGCGATGGCGGGCGGCGACGGCTCGCAGGCGATCGTCGCGGCCGTCGCCGCCGAGCACGGCCTGCCCTACGCCTGCATCCCGTCGGGGACCCGCAACCACTTCGCGCTCGACCTCGGGGTCGACCGGGAGGACGTCGTCGGCGCGCTCGACGCCTTCGTCGACGGCGGCGAACGAGTCGTCGACCTGGGCGAGGTCAACGGCCGGGTGTTCGTGAACAACGTGTCGCTCGGCATCTACGCCGAGGCCGTGCAGCAGGCCGGCTACCGGCAGCGGAAGATCCGCACCCTGCTGGCCACGGTCCCGATGGTGGTCAGCCCGTCCAGCGACTGCCCGCCGCTGCGGTGGACCACACCGGGTGGGCGGGTCAAGAAGGGCGCCGCGGTCGTGCTGGTCTCCAACGGCCAGTACCGGCTCGGCGGAGCGGCGGGGGCCGGCAGCCGCCCGTCGCTGACCGACGGCCTGCTCGGGGTCACCGTGCTCGACCCCCGCAGCTCCGCCTCGGAAGGGCCCGGGGGGCCGCTGCCCTGGCGGCAGTTCACCGAGCCGGAGTTCACCGTCGACTCCGATGGGCCGGTGCCCGCGGGCATCGACGGCGAGGCCGTCGTCCTGGAGCCCCCGGTGCACTTCCGCAGCCGGCCGGCGGCGCTGCGGGTGCGCATCTACCGGCACCACCACGGCGCGTCGCCGTCGGCGATCGAGCCGGTGGGTGCGGTGGCCGCGCTGCGGTCCCTGGCGGTCATCGCCGCCGGCCGCGATCCGCGCGCCGCAGCGGCCCGGCCGCGCCCGACGGTCCCGACCGGCTGAGCGGAGGCCGGGAGCGCAGGAAACCTGCGCTCCCAGCCTCCGGATCAGGCGAGGTGCATGCGCAGCGGCAGGCTGTCGAAGGCGCGCAGGGTGTTGTTGTGGTGCCGCCGCGTCGCGCCGGCCACCTCGAAGGACTCCACCCTCCGGGCCAGCGCGTGCAGCACCGCCTCGGCCTCCAGCCGCGCGACGTGCTGACCCACGCACTGGTGGATCCCCATGCCGAACCCGACGTGCCCCGACGGGTCGCGCGTGAGGTCGAACCGGTCGGGGTCCTCCCAGCGTCGCGGGTCGCGGTTGGCCGCCGCGAGGAACATGAGGACCTTCTTGCCGTCGGGCACGGTGGTCCCGCCGAGCTGCACGTCGCGGTTCGCCGTCCGGAAGAACGTCTGCACCGGCGACTCCCAGCGCACCGCCTCGTCGAACGCGACGCGGGCCAGGGCCGGGTTGGCCCGGAGCCGCTGCCACTCCTCGGGGTGCGTGGCCAGGCCGTACAGGACGGCGGAGATGCCGTGCACCGTGGTGTCGACACCGGCGGTCAGCAGCGAGCGCACGACCAGCGGCGCCTGCTGCGGGGTGATCTCGCCGCGGTCGGAGGCCGCCCAGATCGCCGCGCCGAAGCCGTCGTCGGTCAGCGCCTCGCGGGCGCAGCGGGAGCCCACCCAGCCCGCGAGCTCCGCCACCCGCGGCTCGCCCTTGGCGACCAGGTCGTTGGCCGGGCCGAAGGCGTTGAACGCGTGGTCGCCGTAGGGCAGGAGGTTCTCGCGGCCGTCCGGCAGCAGCCCGACGGCGTCCGGGAACACCCGCAGCGGGAACACCGAGGACAGCGACTCGACGGCGTCGAACTCCGGCCCGTTCGAGAGCACCTCGTCGACCAGCACCTCGGCGTCGGCGAACCAGTCCTCGCGCAGCTTCCGCAGCGCGCGCGGGCCCAGGATCTTCGACAGCACGCGGCGCGGGGCGTCGTGCCTCGGCGGGTCGGCCTCCAGCAGCAGGCTCGGCGGCCGCCACGGCTTCTCGTACCGGAAGTTGGACAGCCCGACACCGTCCGCCGAAGGGAACTCCTGCCAGTCGGTCAGCGCCGCGTGCACCTCCTGGTAGCGGGCGACCGCGTAGATGTCGTACCGACGCAGGTACACGACCGGCCCCGCCTCGCGGAGCTCCTCGTGCATCGGCATCGGGTCCTCGAGCACCTCGTGGCTGAACGGGTCGACGTCGCTGGTCGGCGCCTCGATCGCGGGCGCCTCGGGGGTGACGGTCACGGGGGGCTCCTTACAGGTCCAGGACGAGGCGGTCGGTCAGCGCCCGGGAGACGCAGATGTACATGCAGTCGCCGGCGGCGCGCTCGGCGTCGTCGAGCAGCGAGTCGCGGTGGTCGGGGCGGCCGGCGAGGACGCCGGTCTCGCAGGTGCCGCAGATGCCCTGCCGGCAGGAGGAGAGGACCTCGACGCCGGCGCTGCCCACGGCCTCCAGCACCGAGACGTCCGGCGTCACGGTCACCGTCGCGCCCGTGCGGGCGAGCTCGACCTCGAACGGCGCGGTCCGGGCGGGCGCGCCTTGCTCCTCGGCGACGAACCGTTCGGTGCGCAGCGTGTACGGCGGCAGGTCGGCGCAGGCGGTCTCCAGCGCGGTGAGCAGCCGCGTGGGCCCGCAGCAGTAGACCCGGGTGCCCTCGGCGGGCGTGCCCAGGAAGCCGGCCAGGTCCAGCGGGCCGAGCTCGTCCTTGGCGTGGACGACGACCCGGTCGCCGTAGGGCGCCAGCTCGTCGAGGAACGCCATCGACCGTCGGCTGCGGCCGAGGTAGAGCAGCTGCCAGTCCGCGCCGAGCAGGTCGGCCTGCTGGACCATCGGCAGCAGCGGCGTGATGCCGATGCCGCCGGCGACGAACACGTAGCGCTCGGCCGGCACCATCGGGAAGTTGTTGCGCGGACCGCCGACGCCGACCAGGTGCCCGGGCTGCAGCTGCTCGTGCACGTGCGACGAGCCGCCCCGGCCCCCGGTCTCCAGCAGCACGCCGACCCGGTAGGAGTGCGCGTCCCAGCGGTCGCCGCACAGCGAGTACTGGCGGGTCAGCCCGTTGGGCAGCACGAGGTCGATGTGCGAGCCCGGCGTCCAGTCCGGCAGCCGGCCGCCGTCGGGCCGGGCGAGGGTCAGCGTGGCGACGCCCTCGGCGACGAGCTCCTTGCCGGTGACGGCGAGGGTGACGGTCGTCGTCCGCGGCGGTGCGGCGGCAGTCATGACGACGAGGGTGCGGTGCGGGTCACACTCCGGGACAGAGCAGTCTCATCCAATGAGAGACCACGGTGGCGGCGGGGCTCCCAGGGCTCGGTGCACGCCGCGGGCGGCGGCGAGCAGCACCGGGATGCGGGTGTGCGCCTGGCCGTCGTTCGGCACGATCGCCGACAGCGCCGCGACCACGTCGCCCCCGGCGTCGCGGACCGGGACGGCGATCCCCGTCGCCTCCTCGTGCACGGCCCCGTCCAGCTGCACCGACCCCCGGTGGCGGACGTCGGCCAGCAGCGCGCGCAACCGGTCCGGCGAGGTGATCGTGGCGTCGGTGTAGCGCACCAGCGGCCGGGCCAGGACCCGCTCCTGCAGCGCGCGGTCGGCGTGCGCCAGCAGCACCACGCCGGACGAGGAGACGTGCAGCGGCAGCCGCCCGGCGATCCGCGTGTAGTTGACGACGGCGCCGGGTGAGGACAGCCGCTCCAGGAACAGCACCTGCTCGCCGTCGAGGACCGCGAGCTGCACGTGGTGGCCGACGATCGCGTGCAGGTCCTCGAGGTAGGGCATCGCCGCCTCGCGCAGGCTCAGCGCCGGCGAGGCGCGGAAGGCCAGCTCCCAGAGCCGCACGCCGATCCGCACCCGGCCGTCCGGCTGCCGGGCGAGCAGGCCGTGCCCGGTCAGCTCGGCGACCAGCCGGGACGCGGTCGCGACGTGCAACGAGGCCCGCCGGGCGATCTCGCTCACCGGCAGCGACGGCTCCTCCGGCGTGAACACCTCGAGGATCCGCACCGCGCGGGTGAGCACCGATTCCCCGCTGCTGCCCCGCGCCACGCGCCGCAGTGTGGCACGGGGCGGACCGCCCGATCGGGTGAGATCGGACTACCTGTGAACCCCAGTGGGCATCAACGGCGATATCAGCGCTGCGCACCCCGTATGCGCACAGAGGAGGAAACGTGATCATCCTGGGACTGATCCTGCTGCTGCTGGGCCTGTTCCTGCACATCGGGATCCTGACGACGATCGGCATCATCGTGGCGGTCATCGGCCTGGTCCTGCTGCTGGTGGGTACGACCGGCCGGGCGACGGTCGGCGGACGCAAGCACTGGTACTGATCGGCGATCGCGTGACCGAGGCCCCCGGCTCGACGAGCTGGGGGCCTCGTTGCGTCTAGCGGTCGGCCGCGGAGCGGTGGGCGCGCAGCCGGACGGCCAGCAGGTACAGGCCGAGGACGACGAGCGTCGCCGTCGTCAGCAGGAACGCGATGAAGCTGAGGCCGCTGACGTACATCCACGGGCCGGACGTGTCGTTGCGCCCGGGGCCGCCGAGGGCGAAGAACACCGCGGCGAGGACGACAAGGCCGAGCATCAGGCGGAACGGGTGGCGCTGGATCATCGGGCACCTCTCGGGAGGGTCGGGCGGACTCCCCCACCGTGCTGCCGGCCGCGTCCCGCGGTCATGGGGCGCCGCGACCCGGGTCCGCGGGACGCCGGGCGCTCTCCCGCCAGGCCGGCCGGCCCGGGTCGGTGCCCAGCCCGGCGGCGCGAGCGAGCTCCGCGGCTGCGTGCCGGTCGGCCGCGGGCAGCTTGACCAGGATGTTGGAGACGTGGTTGCGCACCGTCTTCGCCGACAGGAACAGCGCGGTGGCGATCTGGCCGTTGCTGCGCCCACGGGCGAGTAGCTCGAGCACCTCCACCTCGCGGCTGGTCAGCATGGGGAAGGCCGGCTCGGCCGGGGTCGGGTCTGCGGCCACCTGGCGCCGCACCCGTGGGGCCAGCGTGCGGCCGAAGACGGCGTCGCCGTTCACCACGCCGGTCAGCGCCCGCACGATGTCCGGACCGCCGGCCTCCTTGAGCAGGTAGCCGGAGGCGCCGGCCTGCAGCGCAGCCCGCAGCGAGGCGTCGTCGTCGTGCATGGTCAGCACAAGGACGGCGGTGCCCGGCGCCTCGCGCGCGATCCACGCGGTGGCCTCGACACCGTCCAGCTCGGGCATGTGCAGGTCCATGACGACGGCGTCGGGCCGCAGTTCGCGGACGGCGTCGACCGCCGCCCGCCCGGTCGTCGCCGTCCCCACGATCTCGACGTCCCCGCTCTCCGCGAGCATCGCCTGCAGCCCGCGCAGGAACGCCGGGTGGTCGTCGGCCAGCAGCACGCGGATCACGAGACCGCCACCGCGGCACGCAGCGGCAGCCGCGCCGCCACCCGCGTGCCGCCGTCCGGCCCCGGGCCGACGGCGAGCGAGCCGCCGATCTCCTCCGCTCGCTCCCGCATCGACCCCAGGCCCACCCCGCCGCCGGGATCGGCGGGCAGCCCGCGGCCGTCGTCGCGCACCTCCAACAGGAGGTCGCCGTCCTCGGGGGTCAGCGTCACGGTGACCCGCCCGGCGGCGGCGTGACGGACGGCGTTGGTGACCGCCTCCTGGCCGATCAGGTAGGCGACCACCTCGACCGCGGCGGGCAGCCCCGGAGGCACGGCGCCCGCCACCTCGACCCGCAGGGCCGGCGCGCGGGTGGTGAGCAGGTCCGCGTGCTGCTGCAGCGCGCCGAGCAGGCCGCGGTCGTCGAGCACCGGCGGGCGGAGCCCCTCGATGATCTTGCGGATCTCGCCGACGCACTCGCGCACCTCGTCCTGCACCTGGACGATGAGCGCGTCGGCGCCGGCCGGGTCTCGCGCTGCGCGGCTGCGCGCGGCGTCGAGGCCGAGACCGACCCCCGCCAGGGCGGGGCCGAGGACGTCGTGCAGGTCGCGCCGCAGCCGCCGGCGCTCCTCCTCGCGGGCGCGGACGACCCGCTCGCGGGCACGGGCGAGGCTGGCCTGAAGCCGGACCGTCTCGGCCGCCGCGGCCAGCTGCGGGGCGACGCCGGCGAGCACCTGCAGGTCCGGCCGGCTCAGCGGCTCCCCGCGCCGGCCGGCCCGCAGCGTGCCCAGCCGGCGTCCCTGCGAGACCAGCGGGATCTCGCTGACCCGGCTGGTCGGGATGCCGACCCGGCAGTCCGCCGGCCCCGCGTCGAGCACCACCTCGGCGTAGGAGAGGCGCAGCGCCGCGGCGAGCGTCTCGACGAGCGCGTCGACCGGCCCGCTCGGGTCCGCCGCCGACTCGGCCCGCCGGCCGACCCGCAGGACGGCCCGCTCGGGCGCCCGCCGGTCGCCGTAGAGCAGCCAGTCCACCCCGCGCTGGGCGGTGTCCCGGGCCAGGAGGAGCACGGCCGCCATCGCCCCGCCGACCAGCACGGCGAAGGCGCCGTGGACGGGCACCTGAGGGCCGAGGACCACCACCGACACGGCGTACACCGCGACCCCGACGCCGGTGAGGGCGACGAAGAGCAGCGCCCGTCCAGCGATGCGTTCCGAGAGGCCGCTCGAGCGGGCTCCGTCCTGCGTGGTCACCACGGGCGGGAGTGTCGCTCAGCCGGCGGTCTCGTGGTCGATCGCGCCCTCGCCGACGTGGTCGAGGTCGAAGACGACGTAGGTGGTGCCGACGGCCGCGGGCTCGATCCCGACAACGACCCGGCCGTGCGGCGCAACCGCGGTGCCGCCGAGCCGGATCAGCGACGGCGGGACGCCCTGGCCCTGCTGTGCCTCGGCGACCACGTCGTCGTAGGTCTTCCCGCTCCTGATCGAGGCGACGTCGACGGTGCGCGGCGCGTCGCCGTCGTTGACCAGCGCGAGCGCCGTGGTCCCGGCCGGGACGGCGGACAGGTCGAGCGCGGCGGCGTCCGGCCCGAGGGTGACGGTGGCCGTGGCGTCCGGCGCCTCCCCGTGCACCACGGACCCGCCGGCGGTGAACGGCGCCAGGAACCCGTCGGCGACCTCGGGCACGCCCTGCGCGTCGGGCACGAAGGACAGCAGCACGTAGTCGCCGGCGGCCAGCGAGCCCGACCAGCTGCCGGTGTGCCCGGGGTCAAGCTCGTCGACCCCACCCACCAGCGACAGCCACGGCGGCGGGGCGGAGGCCTCGGGCGAGGCGAGGAACGAGGTGAGATCGGCGGCGGTGTGCCCGTCGCCGAGCAGCCCGATCGCGGCCATGTGCAGCGTCGTCCCGGTGTTGTCGAACGTGAGGGTCAGACCGCCGGGGTGGACCGAGTCGGGGACGCCGGTGAACGACGTGTCGTCGACGCCGACGTGGACCTCCGGCTGCGACGTCGACCGGTGCGACGGGGACGAGGCACCGGACGCGGCACCACCGCAGGCGGTCAGGGCAGTGGCGGCGAGCAGGAACGGCAGGGCGGTGCGCAGCGATGGCACGGGAACTCCTCGGACGGGCGGGTGGGTCCGCTCGACCGTCCGGTGGAGCCCGTCCCGCCGTCATGGGGCGCGGCGTCCTGTCGGAGCGGGACGGGCCGTCCCCGCTCATCCGTTCCGGGTGAGCTCGCCGGTTCGGGCGTTCCCTACCTTCGGCCGCATGGGCGCCGAGTCCGGGCGCCGGCCGGGAGGTAGCCGCACATGAACGCCAACGCGCCGATCTCCGTGGTCGTGGCCGGCTACGGCGCTCGCCAGAGGGCGGTCGAGGACCTCGAGTCGGTCTGGGAGGCGCGGCACACCGGCCCCTTCCACCACACCGCGGTCGCGCTCATGCGCCGCACCGTCGTCGACGAGATCGACGTCGAACGCAGCCACAGCACGGCTCAGCACCTGCTCTGGGGCGGGGCCTTGCTCGGCGGCGCGCTGTTCGTCCTGGTCCCGGCCGCCGGCGTCCGGATGTTCGCCGACGTCGGACTGGACGGCGCCGGGGCGCTGGTCTACCACTTCCGCCGGCACGCCGACCCGGACGGGCTGGCTGCCGGCGCGCGGCTGCTGAGCGAAGAGCCGCACGGCCTCGTCGTGGTCACCGTGAACCGGTTCGGCGAGGCCGTGGCCCCGCTGCTCCGGCGAGCGGAGCGCTGCACCTGGGTCGACCTCCCGTGGGGCGACCTGGAGGAGGAGCTCAGCCGGGACCTCGTGTCGCGCGGCGACGGCCTGCTGACCGCCGTCGGCTGAACCGGGTCAGTCCTCCTCGACCCGCAGCGGCCGCAGCGCCGGGGTGATGACGACGGCGATCGCGAGCAGCACGGCGACGACGAGCAGCGAGTCGAGGATTCCCCAGTGCTCGGCGAGGAAGCCGATGAGCGGCGGCCCGCCGAGGAACGCGCAGTAGCCGATCGAGGCCACCACGCTGACCCGCGCGGCGGACCGGCGGGGGTCGTCGGCGGCCGCGCTCATCCCGGTCGGGAAGCCCAGCGAGGTGCCCAGCCCCCACAGCAGCGCACCCACGAGGGCGAGCGGGATGTTGGGGGCGAAGACGTACAGCAGCAGCCCAGCGCCGGCCACCACGGCGCACACCCGCAGCACGGGCACCCGGCCGTGGCGGTCCAGCAGCGGCGGGCCGAACCACCGGGCGGTGGTCATGGCCGCGAGGAACACCGCGAAGCCGACCGCGCCGACGGTGGCCGAGGCGTCGTAGCCGTCGATGAGGGCCACGTTGATCCAGTCGTTGGCCGCCCCCTCGGCGAAGGCGAAGGCGAGCACGAACAGGCCGACCAGCAGCGTGCGGGGCTCGCGCCACGCGGTCAGCGCCCCGCCGCCGGACGTCGGCTCCTCGTGCGCGGCGCCGTCGGGCAGGAACCGCCGCACCGCCACGGGCACCGCGAGACCGACCAGCACCGCCACGACGGTCAGGTGGACCGCGACCGGCACCGACAGCGCCACCATGAGCGCCCCGACCAGGGCGCCGGCGACCGTGCCGCAGCTCCAGCCGGCGTGGAAGCGGCTCATGATCGACCGGCCGAGCTCCTGCTCGACCCGCGCGCCCTGCACGTTCATCCCGACGTCCCAGGCGCCGTTGGCCAGCCCGAACAGGAACAACCCGACCACCAGCGGCCACACGCCGGCCAGGTGCCCGAGCGCGGCGACCGCCAGCGCGATCCCGAACAGCACGGCCATCGCCTGGACGGTCCGCCGCGAGCCGAACCGGGTGACCGCCGGACCGGCCAGCGGGAGGGCGACCACCGACCCGGCGGCGATGGCGAGCAGGACCAGCCCGAGCTGCGCCGAGGAGAGGTCCAGCCGGTCGCGGACCTGCGGGATCCGCGCCGCCCAGTTGGCGAAGGCGAACCCCGAGCCGATGAAGGCGACGGCCGTGGCCTGCTTGGCCGCCCGCGCGCGGACCGCGGTTTCTGACAGCGCTGCGCTCAGCGTGGACTCCCTGGTCGTGGCTCGGCTGTGCGGTCAGCTTCCCAGGCCGGCGATCAGCGCCGCGAGGTCGACCCCCGAGGGGTCGGGCAGCCGCTGCGCGGCGGCGTCCATCGTCTCCAGCACCGCGGCGGTCAGCCGGTCCGACACCCCGGCTGCGGCCAGCGCCGTGGCGATCAGCCGGGCGTCCTTGGCCGCCACGTCCAGCGCGAAGCTCGGCGGGAACTCCTCGCGGAGCATGAGCCCGCTCTTCAGCTGCACGTACGGCGCGTCGAGCGGTCCGCCCTCGATCGCGGCCAGGAAGTCGCGCGGGTCGAGCCCCAGCGCCCGGGCGCCGGCGACGGCCTGGGCCACGCCCGCGGTGACCATGAAGACCCAGGAGTTGCAGACCAGCTTCAGCCGGCTGCCCGCACCGGCCGGGCCGAGCCACAGCGTCTTCGAGCCGATCGCGTCGCACACCGGCGCCACCCGCTCGCGCGCCTCCTCCGGCCCCGAGGCGAGCACGACCAGCGCGCCCTGCTCGGCCGGTTCCTTGGTGCCGAGCACGGGTGCGTCGACCAGCACGAGGTCGAGCTCGCGAGCGGTGTCGATCGTCCGCTGCACGCCGTCGACGCCGACCGTGGAGGCCTGCAGCCAGATCGTGCCGGCAGCGGGTGCCGCCCGGCGGATCACCTCGTCCACCGCGTCCAGGTCGAACACCATGGTCAGGACGACGTCGGCGCCGCTGACCGCCTCGCCGGGCGAGTCGAACGCCTCCGCCCCCGTGTCGGTCAGTGCGCGGGCCTTGGCCGGATCGCGGTTCCACATCCGCACCGGCAGGTCGGCGCGCCGCAGCGAGCGGACCATGCCGGCGCCCATCGTTCCCGTTCCGAGCACCGCGACGACCGTCATGGACCCGATCCTCGCCCTAGACTCCGCCGGTCGGCTCCCGGAGGCTTCCATGGACGTGACCGTCCGGCTCCTGGGCGGGTTCGCCGTCGCGGTCGACGGCCGTCCGGTGCCCGACGACGCCTGGCGTCGGCGGTCCGCGACCGCGCTGGTCAAGCTGCTCGCCCTCGCGCCCGGACACCGCGTGCTGCGCGAGCAGGTCACCGACGCGCTCTGGCCCGACCTGCTCCTCGACGACGCACTCCCCCGCCTGCACACCGCCGCGCACTACGCGCGCGCGGCGCTCGGCGGCCGGGACGCCGTCGTCCTCGACCAGGGTGCGGTCGCCCTCTTCCCCGGTGCGCGGCTCGGCGTCGACGTCGAGGAGTTCGAGCGGGCTGCCGACGCGGCGCGGGACGGCGGGCCGGAGCCGGCGTCCGCCGCCGCCGACCTCTACGCCGGTGACCTGCTGCCCGACGACCCGTACGAGCCGTGGGCCGAGCTGCCGCGCGAGCACCTGCGCCGGCGGTGGCTGGAGGTGCTGCGCACGGCCGGCCGTTTCGAGGAGCTGGTCGCGGCCGATCCGCTCGACGAGCAGGCGCAGCTGGCGCTGGCCCGCCAGCACCTCGCGCACGGCCGGTGGCAGGCCGCGGTGCGCAGCCTCGACCGGATGGCCGAGGTCTTCCGGGCCGAGCTCGGGGCCGAGCCCGGCCCGGCCGCCGCGGCGCTGCGCCGGGAGGCGGCCCGCGCCGCGGGGGGCCGGCGCACGAGGCTGCCGCCGGCGCGGAGCCGCCTGATCGGCCGGGACGACGACGTCGCCGCGGTGGAGTCGCTGCTGCGCACCTCGCGGGTGGTCACCGTGACCGGGCCCGGCGGCGCGGGCAAGTCGACGCTCGCGCTGGCCGTCGCGCGCCGCTACCAGCCCGACGGCGAGGCCGACGTGCTGCTGGCCGAGCTCGCCCCCGTGCGCGACCGCGCCGGGCTGGTCCGCGTCGTCGCCGAGGCGGCCGGGGTGCAGGGCGAGGGCGCGGTCGCCCCGGCCCGGCTCGCGGCGCTGCTCGGCACCCGCCCCGTGCTGCTGCTGCTCGACAACTGCGAGCACCTGCTCGACGCCACCGCCGAGCTGCTCGACGCCGTCCTCGACGCGGGGCCCCGGGTGCGGATCCTGCTCACCAGCCGCGAGCCGCTGCGGATCGACGGCGAGGTCGTGCACGCCCTCGGCCCGCTCGGCGCGGAGGCGGCCGAGCTCTTCGTGGAGCGGGCCACCGCCGCGGCCGGCCCCGGGGTCGCGGCGCGCGGCGATCCCCGGGTGGCCGAGCTGTGCCGGCGGCTGGACGGGCTGCCCCTGGCCATCGAGCTGGCCGCCGCCCAGCTGGTGCACCTCGACCTGGACGAGCTGGTCGCCCGGCTCGACGACCGGCTGACCCTCCTCGGCGGGGCCCGTCCGCGCGCCGGCGTCCGGCACTCCGCGCTCCGGGCCACCGTCGAGTGGAGCCACCAGCTGCTCGCGGCCGACAGCCGCGACCTCTTCGCCCGGCTCGGGGTGTTCCCGGCCGGGTTCGACCTGCCCGCCGTCCAGGCGGTCTCCGGCGACGCAGGCAGCGTTCCGCGGCTGCTCGGGGACCTGGTCGCCAAGAGCTTCGTCGTCCACGACCCGGTCCGGCGTCGGTACCGGCTGCTGGAGACCCTCCGGCTGTTCGCCGCGCAGCAGCTGGACGACGCCGGGCTGCGCGACGAGACCACCGAGCGGCTCCGCGCCTTCGCGGTGGCCCGGGCGCGGGAGCTGCCGCGGGCCCGGCGGTGGCTCTCCGCCGGCACCGCGGCGCGCAGCCGCGACGACCTGGACACGGTGCGGCTGGCCTTCTCGGCGAGCCTCGCCGCGGGCGATCCCACGGCCGCTGTGGACCTGGCGCTCGGCCTGGCGACGCTGTGGCGCAACGCCGTCGGCTACGCCGAGGGCCGGCGCTGGGTCGACGCGCTGCTCGCCGGCGATCTGACTCCCTGCGACCGGCTGTGGGCGCTCGTGGTCGACGCCGACGTGGCCCTGGGCGGCGGCGATCCGCGGCGCATGGCCGCCGCCGGGCAGGCGGCCGAGCTCGCTCCGGCCGCCGCGGACCCGGCGGGCGCCGCCGTCGCCGCGCACTACGACGCGATCTGCCGGCTCTCGCGGCCCGCGGAGGCGCTGGCCCGGCTCGACGTCGCCCGCGCCCGGGCGGTCGAGGCCGGGGAGCCGGGACTGGCGCGGCTCGCCGACGCCTACGGGCTGGTCGCCCACCTGCTGCTGGGCGACGGTGGGGTGGGCGGGTCCGCGCTGCTCGCCGACGGCGGCGCCGACTACGACAGCTACATCGCGATCTGGGCCACCTGGCTGGCGGCGCTCGTCGACCGGGACGGTCCGCGGCTGCAGGCCCTCATGGACCGGCAGCTGGCGCAGCTGCGGGCCAGCGGTCTCGACGAGAACTGGTTGACCACGTTCTCCTCGTCGCTGGTCCTGGTCGCGTCGGCCGAGCCCTACCTCCCGCGGCTGCGGCTCGCCCGGCAGCGCGCGGAGCAGGAGGGCCGCGCCGCCGAGGCCGACGTCGTCCTGGCCCTGGGCTACGCGGCGGCCTGCCGCGACGACTGGACCCGGGCCGCGGAGCTGATCGCCGCCGCCGGCGGCGCGCTGTTCTCGGACACCGCCGGGTTCGTGCACCACGTGCTGATCCGCGACCGGCTGGTGCGGCCACGGCTCGGCCGCGACGAGTTCGCGGCGGCGACCGCGCGCGGGGAGGCGCTGGCGCTGCCGACTGTGCTGGCCGAGCACGGGGTATGAGCCCCTCGATCCGGCGATTCGAGGGGGCGTTTCCAGGAGATCCACAGCGAACCGGAGGACAGTGAGGACCGTGTCGGTGACCGAACCGCTGGTGCTCCCGGGCGAGCTCACGCTCGTCCTGGAGTCGGCGGCCGATTCGATCGCCGGTCCGCGCCCCGACAACCAGGACGCCGGCCTGGCCGCGGCGCGCGTGATCGCGGTCGCCGACGGTGTGGGCGGCTCGTTCGGGGGCGCCACCGCCGCGGGCCTGGTGATCGACCGGCTCCGCGCCGCGGCCGACCTGGCCCGCCCCGACGCGCCGGACCTCGTCGGCTCGGTCCAGGCGGCCACCGGCGACCTCATGGTGGCCCTGACCCGTGACCCCGCGCTCGCCGGCATGGCGACCACGCTGACCGCGGCCGCGCTGACCTCCGGAGGCCGGCTCGTGCTGGCCCACGTCGGCGACTCCCGCGCCTATCTGCTCCGCCGCGGCGAGCTCATCCGGCTGTCGACCGACCACTCGCTGGTCCAGGCGCTGGTCGACTCCGGCGCGATCACCCCGGAGCAGGCCCGCGTGCACCCGATGCGCTCCGTCGTCCTGGCCGCCCTGCGCGGCCGGCCCGAGGACCTCGCCGGCCTCGCGGTGCGCGCGCTGCCCGTGCAGCCGGGCGACCGGCTGATGCTGTGCACCGACGGCCTGTCCGGCGCCGTGCCCGAGCTGGTGCTGCGGGAGCTGCTCGCCGCCGAGGCCTCCCCCGCCGACACCGTGCGCCGGCTGCTGCAGACCGCGCTCGCCCGCTCGACAGGGGACAACGCGACCGCGGTCGTGGCCGACGTCGGCGTCCTGGTCGGCGGGCCGGCCCTGCCGACGTCCGTGGTCGGGGCCGCGCGCACCCTGCGCCGTCGCGGCTGAACTGTTGCACCGGCCCCCTTTCCGAAACGGCGCGTCCGTGGTCGACTGCGCATCGTCGCCAATGGAGGCAACAGTTCGGGGGCAGCGATGTCACTGGAGCAGGAGCAGGGCCCGGAGGACGCCGTCGACGGCGCCCCATCCGCGGGGCGCGCGACGTCATGACGGCGACCGCGCCCCGCCCCACGAAGCAGCCCGGATCGGAGAACGGCCGCGGACGGCGCTGGCCGGTGGCCGCGGCCGTGTCGGCGGTGGCCGCCGTCGGCCTGCTGGCCCGGCGCCTCCGCAACGGCGGAACCACCGAGGCGCCGCCCGGGCCTCCCCCGCTGAAGGTGCCCCGCCGCGGCACTGTGCGCCGGCCCATCTGGTCGGCGGCGACCGCCCGGGCGACGATCGCGGCCCGGCACCTGCGCACCGACGCGTGGTGGGTCCAGCCGCTCATCACCGTCGTCGTGCTGCTGCTGTTCGTCGCCTACTCGACGTTCCGCGCCTTCCAGAACGCCTACTACTTCTCCGAGCCCTACATCTCGCCGTTCTACTCGCCGTGCATCACGACGCAGTGCGAGGGCGACACCTTCCCGAAGCTGTTCACCGGGCCGTCGTGGATCTCCCCGGCGATCTACATCCTCATCGTGCCGCTGGGCTTCCGGCTGACCTGCTACTACTACCGCAAGGCCTACTACCGGTCGTTCTGGCTCTCGCCCCCGGCGTGCGCGGTCGGTGAGCCGCACGGGAAGTACTCCGGCGAGACGCGGTTCCCGCTGGTCTTCCAGAACGTGCACCGGTACTTCTTCTACCTGGGGCTGGTCTTCAACGTCATCCTCACCTACGACGCCGTCGTCGCCTTCCGCGACGAGACCGGCGCGTGGGGCCACATGGGCCTGGGCACGCTGATCCTGCTGGTCAACGCCGCCTTGCTGTGGCTGTACTCGCTGTCCTGCCACTCCTGCCGGCACATCTTCGGCGGCCGGCTCAACCACTTCTCCCGGCACCCGGTGCGCTACCGGCTCTGGACGGCGGTGTCGAAGCTCAACGTCCGCCACATGCAGCTGGCGTGGATCTCGCTGGTCGGCGTGGCGCTCACCGATCTCTACATCTACCTGCTGGCCGCGGACGTGATCACCGACGTGAGGTTCTTCTGATGGAGCTCGAGGAGCACGCCTACGACGTCGTCGTCATCGGCGCGGGCGGGGCGGGACTGCGGGCGGCGATCGCCGCGCACGAGGCCGGCGCCCGGACGGCGGTGGTCTGCAAGTCGCTGCTGGGCAAGGCGCACACGGTCATGGCCGAGGGCGGCATCGCCGCGGCCATGGGCAACCTCTACCCCGAGGACAACTGGCGGGTGCACTTCCGCGACACCATGCGCGGCGGGAAGATGCTCAACCACTGGCGGATGGCGCAGCTGCACGCGCAGGAGGCGCCGGACCGGGTCCGCGAGCTCGAGGACTGGGGCGCGCTGTTCGACCGCACCGATGCCGGGCTGATCAGCCAGCGCGACTTCGGCGGCCACCGCTACGCCCGGCTGGCGCACGTCGGTGACCGCACCGGCCTGGAGCTGATCCGCACGCTCCAGCAGCGCACGGTCGCCCTCGGCATCGACGTCTTCATGGAGTGCACCGTCACCCGGCTGCTCACCGACGACGTCGGGATCGTCGGCGCGTTCGGCTACTGGCGGGAGTCCGGCCGGTTCGTCGCCTGGCAGGCGCCGTCCGTCGTCCTGGCCACGGGCGGGATCGGCAAGGCCTACAAGGTCACCTCGAACTCGTGGGAGTACACCGGCGACGGGCACTCCCTGGCCCTGCAGGCCGGGGCGTCGCTGGTCAACATGGAGTTCGTCCAGTTCCACCCGACCGGCATGGTGTGGCCGCCGTCGGTGCGCGGGCTGCTGGTCACCGAGAGCGTCCGCGGGGACGGCGGCATCCTCAAGAACTCGGCCGGCAACCGGTTCATGTTCGACTACATCCCCGACTTCTTCCGCAAGGAGACCGCGGAGACCGAGGAAGAGGCCGACCGCTGGTACACCGACAAGAAGAACAACCGGCGCCCGCCGGAGCTGCTGCCGCGTGACGAGGTCGCCCGCGCGATCAACAGCGAGGTCAAGGCCGGCCGCGGGACCGACCACGGCGGGGTGTGGCTGGACATCGCCTCGCGCCGGTCGCCGGAGTACATCCGCAAGCGCCTGCCGTCGATGTACCACCAGTTCAAGGAGCTGGCCGACGTCGACATCACCAAGGAAGCGATGGAGATCGGCCCGACCTGCCACTACGTGATGGGTGGCGTCGAGGTGGAGCCGGACAGCCAGGCGGCGAAGGTGACCGGTCTGTTCGCCGCGGGCGAGGTGGCCGGCGGCATGCACGGGTCGAACCGGCTGGGCGGCAACTCGCTGTCCGACCTGCTGGTGTTCGGCCGCCGGGCCGGCGTCGCGGCGGCCGAGAACGCCCGCAACCGGGCCGGCCGGGTGCGGCTGGCCGACGACGCGCTGACCTCGGCGGCCCGCGCGGCGCTCGCGCCGTTCGAGCGCGAGGGCGGGGAGAACCCCTACACCGTCCAGCACGACCTGCAGCAGACGATGCACGACCTGGTCGGGATCATCCGGACCGAGGCGGAGATGAAGGGCGCGCTCGAGCGGATCGCCGAGCTCAAGGAGCGGGTGGCGAACCTGTCGGTCGACGGGCACCGGCAGTACAACCCGGGCTGGCACCTGGCGCTGGACCTACCGCACATGCTGCTGGTCAGCGAGTGCATCGCGCGCGCCGCGCTCGAGCGGCAGGAGAGCCGCGGTGGGCACACCCGCGACGACTTCCCCACCGCCGACCCGGAGTGGGGGAAGACGAACCTGATCTGCAGCCGCGGCCCGGGGGGCGACGTCGGCGTGCGGCGGCAACCGCTGCCGCAGATGCCGTCGGACCTCGCCGAGATCTTCGAGGAGACCGCATGAGCTACGACGCGAAGTTCCGGGTCTGGCGCGGGGACGCCTCGGGCGGCGAGCTGCGCGACTTCACCGTTCAGGTCAACGAGGGCGAGGTCGTGCTCGACATCATCCACCGCCTGCAGGCCACCCAGGCCGGTGACCTCGCGGTCCGGTGGAACTGCAAGGCCGGCAAGTGCGGGTCGTGCAGCGCCGAGATCAACGGCCGGCCGCGGCTGATGTGCCTCACGCGGATGAGCACGTTCGCCGAGGACGAGGTCGTGACGGTGACCCCGATGCGCACCTTCCCGGTCATCCGCGACCTGGTCACCGACGTCTCCTACAACTACGCCAAGGCCGCGCAGATCCCGGCGTTCACCCCGCAGGCCCGCGACGACGACGGCAACCACCGGATGGCGCAGATCGACGTCGAGCGCTCGCAGGAGTTCCGCAAGTGCATCGAGTGCTTCCTCTGCCAGGACACCTGCCACGTCATCCGTGACCACGAGGAGAACAAGAAGGTCTTCGCCGGACCGCGGTTCCTCATCCGGCTGGCCGAGCTGGACATGCACCCGCTGGACACCGTCGACCGGCGCGAGGCGGCGCAGGACGTCTTCGGCCTCGGCTACTGCAACATCACCAAGTGCTGCACCGAGGTCTGCCCCGAGGGCATCCACCTGACCGACAACGGGATCATCCCGATGAAGGAGCGCGTGGTCGACCGCAAGTACGACCCGCTGACCTGGCTCGGCTCGAAGATCGGCCGCCGCCGCACCGACTGACGACCGGCTACTCCTCCCGGCGGCGGCCGCGGACCGCCTCGATGACGTCCTTGACCTTCTCCGCGGGACCCTCGAGCTTCTTCTCCACGACGTGCTTCGCGGTGCTCTCGATCGCGCGTTCCCCGAGCTCCGGCAGCCCGACCGGCTCCTGGGCCGGCTGGATGTCGAGCCGGTCCACGGCCTCCGCGAAGCGCAGGTAGGTGTCGACGCTGGCGATCACGACGCGCGCGTCGATGGTGACCAGCTCGACGCCGAGCAGCGCGACCCGCACGTAGGCGTCGACCACGATGCCCTTGTCCAGGACGACGTCGAGGACGTCGGCCAGGCTGCTCGGCCGAGGTGCGCGGTTGACGGAGGACATGGTCACGGGAAGAACTCCTCGATCGCCGGCGTCCCCGATGCCCTACCCGCGTCGGGCTCCGATTCACCCTCGCGGTGTGGTCGCGACCCGCGCGTCGTGCGCCGAGGGTCGCGACGACGCGGCGCGGGTCAGCCGCCGTCTCCCCCGCCGAGCGCCTCCTTCAGCAGGGCGCGGGCGTCCTCCCGGGCGGCGGCCGCGCCGGCGGCGAAGAACGACTGCTGGATCACCTCGTCCAGCCGCTCCCGGGACATCATGTCGTTGCCCATCGCCTTCTGCTCGGCCGCCGACGGCGTGAAGACGACGGTGCGGACGCCGGTCTGCTCCAGCGCCCGGACCTCGCGCTGGAGCAGCCGCGCGGAGTACCGACGGGTGGCGGCGTACAGGTCGGGGACGACGCCGGGCGGCCCGCTCATCGGCGAGACGACTATCGCCAGGTCGAGCCCGCAGCCGCGGAGCAGCGCCGCGTTGGTCGGCGAGTGGACGCCGCCGTCGACGTAGCCGTGCCCGCCGATCTCGACCGGCGCGAAGTAGCCCGGGACGGCGCAGGACGCCGCGACCGCCAGGTGCAGCGGTGCCGGCGGGCTGCCCGGGCGGCCGAAGACGACGCGCCGCCCGTCGCGCCGGCGGACCGCGCAGATCCAGAGGTCGCGCTCCGGCCAGGTCGTCGTCTCGAGCTCCTCGAGCGCGGCGAGCTGGGCGACGATGTCGTGCTTCCCCGGCGCGAGCAGCGCCAGCCCGGCGGCCAGCGGCCGGAACCTCAGCGGGTTACTCAGGGCCCGGCGCACCATGTGCCAGCCCGGCAGCCGCGCCGGGCGGCTGAGCAGCTCGAGCGGCCGGAACGGCGCGAGCTCGGGGACGTCGGTGCCGGCCAGCTGCGCCAGCACCTCCCCGTCGCCGGACAGCGGAGCTTTGACCGTCCACGCGGCGAGGTCCTCGGGCGAGACGCCGAGCCGCAGCAGCGCGCCCGTGATCGACCCCGCCGAGGTGCCGACGACCAGGTCGGCGGTGCGGGCGTCGAAGCCGACGTCGTGCTGGAGCACCGCCAGCACGCCCGCGTGGTAGGCCTGCCCCACCACGCCACCCCCGCCGAGCACCAGCCCGACCCTCGTCATGCGAACTCCGGAGGACCCGTGCGCGGCTCGTGTCCGGGGCTGGGACGAGAACGGATCCGGACGATTCCCTACCCCGCCCGGCGCGTCTCCTCACCGACGTCGTCCGGACCGGCCACGACGCGCTGCAGCAGACCGCGCAGCGTCTGCTGCTCCTCGGCGGTCAGGTCGCCCAGCTGCCGCTGCACCCCCGCCGCCGCGGCGGTGTCGGCCCGCCGGCGCAGCCGCACGCCGTTGGCGGTCGCCGCGACCAGGCGCTGCCGCCGGTCGGTCGGCGACGGACGGCGCTCGACCAGCTCCGCGGCGGCCAGCTCGTCGACCAGCGCGACGACCTGGCTGGGGTCGAGGCCCAGCACCTCGGCGAGGTCGCGCTGCGAGATCCCGTCGCTGCTGTCGTCGGCCAGCGTGAGCACCGAGTACTGCCGGACCCGCAGCCCGAGATCGGCCAGCGCGGTGTTCGTGGCGCGGACGACGAGACCGCTCGCCCGCGTCAGCAGGAAGCCGACGTCGTCGGTCAGACCCGTCATATCGGTGAGCTCCTCAATCGTTGACAATCTCCACGATATCGGCCTAGCGTCGGGTCTGGCAACGAGGAAGCTCACCCCAGGGAGTGCACGTTGGATCTCACCGGCAAGGTCGCCGTCGTCACCGGCAGCGGGCGGGGCCTCGGCCTCGCCTACGCCACCGAGCTCGCCCGCAGCGGCGCCGCCGTCGTCGTCAACGACGTCGACGAGGCCGTCGCCGACGCCGCCGTGAAGTCGATCGCCGACGCCGGCGGCACCGCGGTCGCCGAGGTCGTGCCGGTCGGCACCAGCGAGGCCGCCCAGGCCCTGGTCGACCGCGCGGTCGACGAGTTCGGCCGGCTCGACGTCCTGGTCAACAACGCCGGCATCCTCCGTGACACGACGCTGTGGAAGATGACCGACGAGCAGTTCGACGCGGTGATCACCACGCACCTGCGCGGCACGTTCACCTGCACCCGCGCCGCGGCGATCCGCATGCGCGAGCAGGGCGAGGGCGGCCGGATCATCTGCGTCGGCTCCCCCACCGGCCAGGTCGGCAACTTCGGCCAGACCAACTACGCCGCCGCGAAGGCCGGCATCGTCGGCATGGTCCGCACCTGGGCGATGGAGCTGGCCCGGGCCGGGATCACCGTCAACGCGATCGTCCCGGTCGCCGCCACCGGCATGACCGAGACGGTGCCCTTCCTGCAGCCCTACATCGAGGCGCTCAAGGCCGGCGAGCCGCTGCCGCCCTTCGCCCGCCAGCAGATGGGCTTCGGCACCCCCGAGGACGCCGCCGGGCTGGTCGCCTTCCTCGCCTCCGACGCCGCCAAGGACATCACCGGCCAGGCCGTCGGCATCGGCGGTGACCGGCTGGCGCTGTGGAGCCACCCGAGCGAGGTCGTCGTCGACTTCGCCGACGGCACCGGCTGGTCGGCCGACGCCATCGCGGGCATCTGGCCCTCGACGTTCGCCGGCAGCCTCCAGACCGTCGGCCAGCAGCTGCCGGAGCCCCCGAAGTGAGCGCCGCACCCACCGGGCTCGACCTCGACGCCCTGGTCGCCATCGACGTGCACGTCCACGTGCACGCCGACCAGCACGGCCACCTGGCCCTGGACGACGAGCTGAACGCGGCCGCCGCGAAGTACTTCAAGGGCGACCCGTACGACCCGACCGTCCCGGACATCGCCGCCGACTACCGCGACAAGAAGATGGCCGCGGTCATCTTCACCGTCGACGCCGAGGCGGCCACAGGCCAGCCGGCGCTGTCCAACGAGGAGATCGCCCAGCTGGCCGCCGAGCACCCCGATGTGCTCATCCCGTTCGGCTCGATCGACCCGCACCGCGGCGCGGCCGGCATCAGGGCCGCCCGCAGGCTGGTCGAGGAGCACGGCGTCCGCGGGTTCAAGTTCCACCCGAGCCTGATGGACTTCCTGCCGAACGACCGCGCCGTCTACCCGCTCTACGAGGAGCTGCAGTCCCTCGGCGTGCCGGCGCTGTTCCACACCGGCCAGACCGGCATCGGCTCCGGGCTGCCGGGCGGGCGCGGCATCAAGCTGCGCTACTCCGACCCGATGCTGCTCGACGACGTGGCCGCGGACTTCCCCGGCCTGACGGTCATCATGGCCCACCCCTCGGTGCCGTGGCAGGACAGCGCGATCGCGGTCGCCCAGCACAAGGCGAACGTCTACATCGACCTGTCCGGCTGGTCGCCGAAGTACTTCCCGCCGCAGCTGGTCCGTGCCGCGAACACCCTGCTCAAGACCAAGGTGCTGTTCGGCTCGGACTACCCGCTGCTGCGACCCGAGCGGTGGATCAAGGACTTCGAGGCCCTCGAGATCCGCGACGAGGTCAAGCCGCTGATCATGAAGGAGAACGCGATCCGCGCCCTCGGCCTGCGCGATGCGTAACGCCGGGCTCGGCTCGTGGCCGGAGCGCCGCCGGCGCATCTCACCGACGCGCGACGCGATCTGGTTCGAGGGGACGACGACGTCGCACGCGCAGTTCGCCGAGCGGGTCCGGCGCACCGCCGGCGCGCTGGCCGGGCTGGGCGTGCGACCCGGCGACCGGGTCGCGTGGATCAGCGGCAACCACCCCTCGGCGCTGGAGACGCTCTACGCCTGCGGGCAGCTCGGCGCGATCTGGGTGCCGGTCAACGCCCGGCTCACCGCCCCCGAGGCGCGGTACGTGCTCGGGCACTCGGGAGCGACGGCCGTCGTCCACGGCCGGGACCACGGGGTGCTGGCCGACGCGCTGCGCGACGTCGTCCCCACCTGGATCGCCGCGGAGCCGCCGGCCGAGGGCGCAACGGCCTCCCTCCCCTACGAGGAACTGCTGGCCGACGCGGACCCCGAGCCGCGCGACGTCCCCGTCGCGCTCGACGACCCCTGCCTGGTCATGTACACGTCGGGCACCACCGGCAAGCCCAAGGGCGCGGTGCTCACCCACGGGAACATGACCTGGAACGCGGTCAACCAGTTCATGGGCATGGACTTCAGCCAGGACGAGCGCACTCTCGCGCTGGCGCCGCTGTTCCACATCGGCGGGCTCAACGGCACGGTCAACCCGGCGCTGCTGCGCGGCGGCTGCGCGGTGGTCGTCCGCCGGTTCGACCCCGCCGAGACGCTGCAGGTCATCGAGGAGCAGCGGGTCAACTCGTTCTTCGCCGTCCCGACGATGCTCGACGCGATGTCGCGCCGGCCGGAGTTCCGCACCCGCGACCTGTCGGCCCTGCGCACGATCGGCGCCGCAGGCGCCCCGCTCCCCCTGCCGACGCTGCGCACCTGGCTGGACCGCGGCGTGACCATGCAGCAGGCCTACGGCATGACCGAGGCCGCGCCCGGGTGCACCGTGCTCGACTCTGCGGACGCCGAGCGCAAGGTGGGCTCGGCCGGCAAGCCGGTGTTCTTCACCGACCTGCGGGTGGTGCGGCCCGACGGCACCGACGTCGACGTCGACGAGGTCGGCGAGGTGATCGTCTCCGGGCCGAACATCATGGCCGGCTACTGGCAGGACCCGGAGAAGACCGCCGAGGTGCTGGTCGACGGCTGGTACCACACCGGCGACGCCGGTTCGCTGGACGACGAGGGCTTCCTCTACATCCGCGACCGCTACAAGGACATGATCATCTCGGGCGGGGAGAACATCTACCCCGCCGAGATCGAGAGCGCGCTGCTCGAGCTGCCGGGCGTCGTCGAGGCCGCGGTCATCGGCATCCCGGACGAGAAGTGGGGCGAGGTGGGCCTGGCCGTCCTCGTCGCCGCCCCCGACGCCGACCGCGACCCCGAGGCGATCCGGACGGCGCTGCGCGAGCGGCTGGCCGGGTTCAAGGTGCCCCGGCTGATCGAGTTCGCCGACGAGCTGCCCAAGACCGCCACCGGCAAGATCCGCAAACCCGACCTGCGTTCGCACTACCTGGAGGAATCCCCCGCATGAGCACCACCACGACCACCCTCGCCGAGCTGCCCTCCCTGGTCGGCGAAGAGCTGGGGACCAGCGACTGGATCGAGGTCACCCAGGAGCGGGTGAACCTCTTCGCCGACGCCACCAACGACCACCAGTGGATCCACGTCGACGTCGAGCGGGCCAACCGCGAGAGCCCCTTCGGCGGCCCGATCGCGCACGGCTACCTGACCCTGTCGCTGCTGATCCCGATGTGGTCGCAGGTCCTCACGGTGACCGACGTGAAGATGGCGGTGAACTACGGGCTGAACAAGGTCCGCTTCCCGGCCCCGGTGCCGGTCGGCTCCAAGGTCCGGCTGACCGCCACTCTGAAAGACGTCGAGGAGATCAAGGGCGGCTACCAGCTGACCGCCGCCGCGACCATCGAGCGCGACGGCGGCGACAAGCCGGTCTGCATCGCCGAGCTGGTCGTCCGCTTCCTCGGCTGACGACACTGCCCGGAGGGGCCTGACCGCCGTGCGCGGTCAGGCCCCTCCGTGCGCCGGGATCGTGTCGAGGACGGCGGCCGCCGCGGCGCGCGCCTGCACTTCGATCTCGGCGTGCAGCCGGTGGAACAGCTCCTGCGCCCGCTCGGCCGGCCACGGCTGCGGCAGCAGCTCGACCGGCAGCAGCGGCTCCTGCCGCAGCGCCAGGCGCCACTCCTCCTGCAGCGCCAGCTGGCGGCCGAGCGGATCGGTGTGGGCGCGGTCGGCGACCCCGCCGTCCCACCGCTCGAGGAAGCGCTCGTACCGGCGGGCCAGGCCGGGGATGTCCCAGACGTCGGCCAGCATCGCGGCCGAGTCGACCCCGGCCTGCGGCTGGGCGACGAAGGCCCGCACCTGGTCGGCGGCCTCCAGCCCGGAGAGGAGCTTCTCGACGTCGGGCACCGACGGCGCGATCCACAGGCCGCCCTGCAGCGGGCCGAACCCGGCCCACAGCAGCCGGGTGCGCAGCTCGTGCCGCTGCCGCTGCCAGGACTCCGGCAGGTGGAAGCTCAGCAGCGTCCAGCGCCCGTCCCAGTGCCGGTTGACCGCGCCGGTGCGCCAGATGCGCACGTAGCCCTCGTTGAGCGCCTGGACCGAGCTCGGGGTCAGGCCGTAGTAGACCTGCCGGCCGTTGCGGTGCGCGACCAGCCGGTCGCGCTTGACCATGCGGGCGATCGCCGACCGGGTGGCGTGCGGCGAGACCCCGACCCGCTCCATCGCCTCGATCAGGCTGGGGGTGGCGACCAGGACCGGCCGCCCGAGCACGTGCGCACCGTAGAACGTCAGCAGCAGGCTCTCGGGCCGCAGGACGACGTCGTCGTCCCCGCTGCTCGGACCGTGCAGGTCCGCGTCCGTCGTCATCCCCGCCATGATCGCGCAGGTCGGGCCCGGAGTGCAGCGGCGGCGGTGCCCCGACCACCCGGTCGGGGCACCGCCGCCGCGGTGGGGATCAGCGGTGGCCCGGAGGCGTGACCTTCAGGTCGGACCAGCCCAGCACCGTGCCCTCGTGGTCGAGGACGGCGAGGCGGTGCTTGGCCGGCGTGGCATCGGCCGGGAGCGACACCGTCACGGCGCCGTCCGCCCCCACCCAGAGCCACCCACCGAGCTGCCGCGCCGGCGAGTACAGCCAGACCGACACCCACTGCCCGGCACGCTGCTCGCCCAGATCCACCTCGACGTCGGAACCGGGAGCGGCCGAGCCTGCGGCCACGGTCACGCTGTCCCGCGTCGACGGCGTCAGCTCACCCGGGGACGCAGCGGTGGCCGCCGGGTACGGGTAGCTGCCCCAGTTCGTGAAGTCCCACGTGCGCAACGCCGGCGCCGGCGAGTACTCGATGAACCGGGAGTCGCCCGCCGACGCCGGCAGCGTCGCGGCGATCTGCTGCGCCCGGGTGTTGAGCGCGGCGGCGCTGGTGTTCGGCCACTCCCCCGTGTCGAGCCGGTCGACGACGGTCTGGAACGCCGCGAGCTTCTCCACCAGCGACTGGCTGCTGTGCCCCGGCCGCTCGATGAACGCCGAGCGCAGCAGGTTCTCGTTGCCGGCCGACCGCATGGTCTGCTGGTACGCGGTGTCCAGCGACACCGAGTCCGCGGAGTCCCCGATCGTCTTCACGCTGAACACCGGGGCACCCCCGGTCCGGCCGCTGAACGTGCCGATGCCCTCGACGGTGGAGACGGCCTCGGGCGAGGCGGCGAACCGGGGCGCGCCGGCCAGCGTGGCCAGGTCGGCCTGCAGGTCGAGACCGGCGTGGTCGTACCACCACTGGACGCGGTCGAGCGCACCCGAGCGCTGGAGCAGGTCGGCGTAGTCGACGTCGTGGTTCCAGGTGACCGGGCCGCCACCCATGATCTCGATCTCCTTGAGCACGAACTGCGGGTTCCCGAAGGCGAAGGAACCGGCGATCGCCTTGCCCTGGGTCTCGTAGTCGGTCGCGGCCGGCTCCGGGCCGGACGGCCAGCCGGTCGCCTGCTCGAAGGCCGCCGCCAGGACCAGCCGGGCCATGCCCTGCGGGGTCGCCGACGCCGTGCCGACGAGCTGGCCGAGCGCGACGTCCTGGTCGTAGGTCGCGCCGTACTCCCCGGTCGGCGAGTCCGGCAGCCCTGAGATCGCCAGCCGCGACGACGGGTCGACCAGCTGCTTGAGCGCCCAGACCGAATCGGTCTTGCCCAGCCAGCTGCCGATGACGCCTGCGCCGCCACCGGCGAAGGCGACGGCCGCGTCGAAGACGTCGGGCCGGTACTCGACCGCCATGCGCGAGACGAACGACCCGCGCGAGGCACCGAAGGCGATCGTGCGGGTCGGCTCGCTGGGCTCCCCGTCGGCCGCGGACACCGCCTTCATGAGCAGGCTGCGGGTCTCCACCAGGTTGTCGACGTAGTCGTGGAGCTCGTACGCGGTCTCGTTCTGGGTCCGCTGGTTGCCGCCGATCGCGTACCCGTGCGACAGGAACCACTGCCGCTGGGCGGGGTTCCAGTTGTTGAAGTCGAGGTCGAGCACGAGCGTGCCGTTCCACGAGGCGGGCTTGATCGCCTCGTAGACGACCTGACCGCGCTCTCCCTGGTGCAGGACGCCCTTGACGCTCACGTCGGTCGCGGCCGCGGCGGTGGAGGCGCCGCCGAGCAGCACCGAGGCGGTCACCGCCGCCCCCACCGTCGCACCGAGCCACCGCCGGCGAACCCTCGTCGTCGTCGTGTGCACAGCCTTCCTTCCGGATCAGGAAACGGGGTGTGGACGTGCGAGGGCCGGCCGGTGCGTGCGCACCGGCCGGCCCTCGGGGTGGATCAGGCGCCGCCGAGCAGCTGCTCGATCTGCGCCTTCTCGGCGTCGTCGACCGGCGTGGGCCGGACGAAGTCGCTCACGTTGTCGGCGTACGGCGAGATGGCGTCGGACACCTTGTTGAAGTAGACGTTGCCCTCCTTGGACAGGAGGTAGTTGGAGAAGAGCTTCCCGGCCGCCTGGCAGGGGCTCTTCGCGGACAGACCCAGGGCGATCTCCGGCCCGGTGGTGGGCGCGAGCACGGTGTCGTCCACCGGGGCGCCGGAGGCCTGCAGGCTCTTCACGATGGCCGCGACACCCGGGAAGCCGAGCGAGCCCTCACCGGCGGCGACACCCTGCGTGGCCGGGACCGCGGAGTTGTACCACTTGGGCTGGTTGGCGGCGACGGCCTTGAGGAAGTCGTCGCCGTAGGTCTTCCGCATCAGCTCCCAGAAGGAGAGGTTGGCCGGGGACGACGACGGCTCGGCGAACAGCAGCTCACCCTTGTACTTCGAGTCGCCGTAGGCCTCCCACGACGTGGGCGCCTTCTCCACCAGGTCGGTGTTGTAGACCATCGTGGTCGGCACGAGGCTGACCACGGGGGTGGCGCCGTCGTCGGCGGTGTAGTCGGCCGGGAACTCGCCCGGGAAGGCGGGCAGGCCGGCCTTGTCCACCGGCTGCAGCCAGCCCTTGCTCAGGGCGTCGGCGTAGAACGGCGACGAGGTCAGCAGGATGACGTCGGCGACCTCGGCCCCGGCCTGGGCCTCGCTGGAGTAGCGCTGGGTGAGGTCGGCCGACACCAGGCGGACGTAGGACACCGGGATGCCGTACTGCTTGGTGAACGCGTCGGTGACCGACTTGAGGATCGACTCGTCCGGCGCCCCGTAGAGCGTCAGGCAGTTCTCCTTCTTCGCGTCGGCCACGAGGGAGTCCAGCTCCGCCGAGTCCTGCAGCGTCGGTGCCGCCACGGTCTGGCTGCTGTCGTCCTTCCCTCCCCCGCAGGCGGTGAGGGTCATGGTGAGGGCGAGGCCCGCACCCAGAGCGCCGATGCTCTTCCAGGTGGTGCGCATGTCGTTCCTTCCTCTCGCGGCGGGTGCCGCGGTCTGTGCGATGCGAGGTCAGTGCGTGGGGGTCGTCAGCGGGAGCGTCCGGCGGCGCGCAGGGGCCCCCTCCCTTCGCGGGAGAGCAGTCGCTGCTCGATGAACCCGCTCACCGCCCGGTCGATGCGGTCGGGTCCACCGGTGCGGGGGTCGGCGTTGCTGGCGTGGATCTCGAGCACCGGGATGCCGGCGTCCTCGAGCGCCTTGGTGGTGAACCAGCTGCCCGGGACGTCGTCGGCGACCAGGTGGACGACGCCGTCCACACCGTGGGCCTGCGCCTCCTTGACGTACCAGTCGGTGCTCCACGGGGGCGTGTACAGCTGGTCGGTGAGCCCGGCGAAGCGGGCGGCCAGCGCGCGCACCGGGTCGGTGCCGTAGCGGGCGTAGCCGTCGGCGGCGATCGCCAGGTACATCGACCAGACGAAGACGGCGCCGTAGCGCTCCTCGAACCGGCGGTAGAGGCCGAGGTCGTACCAGAGGCCGCGGCCGAGCCACATCAGCCGCAGCCGCTCGTCGGGGACGACGGCCGCGCCCTGCTCGACCAGCCCGGCGACCTCGTCGTGCAGCCGGCGGGCGGCGTCACGGCCCCACTCGGTGCCGCGGTGCCACTGCGGGACCATGACCGCCGGGATGGTGTCGCCGACCCGCACCGGGGTGGGCCGGGCGGCGGCGATGAGGTCGCGGGTGCGCCGGTTCCACTCGGCCTGCTCGTTGACCAGCTCCATGACCGCGCCCAGCCGGTCGAGGTCGAGGACGCGCCCGGTGCGCTCGGTCAGGTAGCCGGCCAGATCGGTGATCTCCCCGGCGAGCAGGTCGATGCGCTCGGCCCCGAACGCCTCCTCCCAGCGGTGCGGCACGAGCTCCCACCACCGCGGCGGCGCCTCGACGGCCGAGGAGCGCTCCAGCGGGTAGAAGTCGGTGCCGGGCAGCTCGGCCCAGAGGTCGAACACCTTGCGGGCCGCGTCGCCGCTGTTCTCCGCCAGGACGACGGTGGGCTGCGGCAGGCCGCCCCACGGCGGGTCCTGCAGCGACAGCGAGCCGAGCGAGATCGCGTCGTACTGCCGGCTGTAGTCCGGGTAGCCGCGGTCGCGCAGCATCTGCAGGGCGTCGTCGGCGCGCTGCTTGGCCGCCACCACCGACGCCCACCACTGGTTGACCACGTACGGGAGGTCCATCGCCCGCAGCAGTTCCTGCGGCGCGTCGGCGTTGACCAGCACGAGCGGTTCGCCGGCCGCGGCCCGCGCACGGATCCCCGCGAACCACTCCTTCTGGTACGCCGTCGCGGCAGCCGCCGCCCCGAGCCGGGTCACGAGCGGCTGCCGATCGGCTGGGCGAGCGCGTCCTGCAGCTCGTCGGTCGCGATCCGGTACGGCTGCCGGGCCAGCAGCGCGGCGGGCACGTCGACCGCGGCCGCCTGAGCAGGGAAGTCCCACGCGGGGGCCTCGTCGTGCTCGCGGACGACGGCGAGCAGCAGGTCGGCCCGGGCGTCGCGGACGCGCTCGGCGGTGACCGCGGCCCGGTCGGCGATCGACGCCGTCGGGGCGGCCGGACCGCGGTCGCGGTAGGAACGCGCCAGGCCCTCGAGGTCCGGGGTCGCCGGGTCTGCGGGCAGCGCGGCGGCGCTCCAGCCGTGGTCCTCCCCCGCCACCAGGCAGCCGAGCTCGCCCTCGAGCACCCGGTACAGCTCGTCGGTGTCCTGGCCGCTGCCGGTGAGGAACACCCGTCGCCCGCCCGGGACCTCCGCCGACTCCGCCAGCAGCTGCTCGAGCAGCGGGACGACGTCGGCGGACGGCAGCGCCGTCGCCACCCCCACCGCGTGCAGAGCCGCGGTGCCGGAGCACCGCGCGGCGCTGATCTGCCGGAGCAGGGCCCGGACGCCGGCGACCGACCGCACGGCGGCGGCCAGCCGGTCCGGCGTCGGCTCGGTGCCGGTCCAGCCGGCGAGGGTGCCGGCCAGCTGCTCGAGACGGGCCTCGTCGTAGCGGGCGGTGTGCTCGGTGGGCAGGTGGAGCAGGTCGAGCAGCACCACCGGCGGCAGCCCGCGGGCCGGCTCGAGCCGGCGCAGCTCGCGCAGCGCGTAGAACAGCTGGAGCGAGGCCTGCGAGTCGCGCGAGACGACCACCCCGGTGAGGAACGCCAGGGAGCCGTCCAGCAGGCGGGTCAGCACCGAGTGGGCGACCGGGTCCAGAGCGGCGCCGAGGATCTCCCGCGCCTCGGGCGAGACGTGGTCGGGCGAGCCGTGCAGCCGGTAGGCCACCGCCCCGGCCGCCTCGACCAGCTCCGGGGGCACGTCCGCGCCGACGACCCCGACCACGGGACGGCCGAGGGCGCGGACGTGGTCGGGCCGCGCGGCGTACAGCTCGGCCAGGCGGTCGAGGGCGGTCACTCAGACCACCCCCGCGTCGACCAGCGCCTCGATGCGCTCGTCGGCGTAGCCGCAGAGCTCCTGCAGCACCGACCGGGAGTGCTCGCCCAGCTGCGGCGCCGGGCCGTCGAGGGTCGACGGGCTGCCGGAGAAGACGATCGGCACGCCGGTGCCGTACAGCTCGGTGCCGCCGCCCTCGGTCAGCCGGACCACCTCGCCGCGGGCCAGCACCAGCGGATCGCGGACGGCGGCGCTCGGATCGCGCACCTCCGCCGCCGGTGCGCCCTGCGCGTCGAGGACGGCGACCGCCTCGGCCACCGTGCGGCCCGCGGCCCAGTCGGAGATCAGCCCGTGCAGCTCGTCGGCGTGCGCGACCCGGCCGTCCCGGCCGGCGAACCGGGCGTCGTCCACCAGGTCCTCCCGGCCGATGGCGCGCAGGACGCCGTGGGCGAACGGGTCGACCGGCGCGCACAGCGCGAACCAGCCGTCCTTGGCCTGGAAGGTGCCGAACGGCGCGAGCCGCGGCACGGTCGCGCCGGTGCGCAGCGGCAGGCCGATCTGCTCGAAGGCGTCGAACGGCTCGCAGGCGACCAGCGACGTGAGCGCCCCCAGCATCGAGACGTCGACGTGCTGGCCGGCGCCGGTCCGCTGCGCCTGCAGCACCGCCGACACCGTGCCGATCACCGCGTACAGGGGGGCCAGCAGGTCGGCGATCGGCAGGCCGAGGCGCACCGGCGGCTCCCCCGGCGCGCCCGAGGTCATCATCACGCCGGACAGGGCCTGGACGATCGTGTCCATGGCCTTGCCGGTGCCGGGGCCGCCGTCGGCGCCGAACCCGCTGATCGACGTGTAGACCAGCCGCGGGTTGAGCCCGTGCGCCCACGCGGCGTCGATACCCAGCCGCGCGGTCACGCCGGCGCTGTAGTTCTCGACCAGGATGTCGGCGCGGCGCACCAGGTCGGCGAGCACCTCGCGGCCGCGCTCGTCGCGCAGGTCGAGGGTGATGCTCTCCTTGCCGCGGCCGCGGACCAGCATCGAGACCGACATGTCCTCCGGGGTGCTCCGGCGGACGGCGAGGCCCTCGTCGGTGACGTACGGCGAGTTGTTGCGCGCCGGGTCGCCGCCGCGGTGCGGGTTCTCGATCTTGATGACTCGAGCGCCCAGGCCCGCGAGCAGCAGCGTCGCGTACGGGCCGGCCAGCGCGTTGGTCAGGTCGAGCACGACCATGCCCGCCAGCGGCCGCTGCCCGCTCACGCCGCCGCTCCGGTGATCCGCAGGGGCACCGACACGTAGCCGATCTCGGGCATCCGGGCACCCTCCAGCGGGCCGTCGATCTCGAATCCGGTCGTGGCCGCCAGCAGCTCCTGCAGGGCGATCAGGACCATGAGCCGCGCCAGCGGCATGCCGGCACAGCGGTGCCGGCCGCGGCCGAACGCGAGGTGGGTGGCGATGTTGGGCCGGTCCAGCACGAACGCGTCCGGGTCGGGGAACTGCTCGGCGTCCCGGTTGGCCGAGGCGTAGACCAGGGTCACCGGCTCGGTCGGTCGGATCCGGCGGCCGTGCAGCTCGACGTCGTCGGCCACCGTGCGGGCGAACCCGCGGTAGGGAGTGTGCAGGCGGAGGAACTCCTCGACCGCGGCGGGCACCAGCTCGGGCTGCGCCCGCAGCCGGCTCTGCAGCTCCTGGTCGCGGGAGAGGTGCACGGCGATCGAGCCGAGCAGGATCGGCGGCGCGACCATCCCGACCACCAGGCTCTGCCGCAGGGCGCCGACGAGGTGCTCCTCGTCCAGCGGCTGCCCGTCGAGGCGCTCGGCGAGCAGCGAGCTGGCCGGGTCCTCCTCCACCGGCAGCGGGCTCTCGCGCCGGTCGCGGACGAGGTCGCGGGCGATGCCGTACATCCGCTCGCTCATCTCGGTGACGACCGGACCGTCCATCCGGCGCCAGGCGCGGACCCAGGCGGCCGCGGTCTCGGCCAGCCGCGGCGCGACGTCGTCGGGCAGGTTGAGCCACTCGGTGGTCACCCACGCCGGGAACGTGGCGCCGAACTCCTGGGCGACGTCGCCGTGCCCGCGCTCGACCATCGGCGCCAGGACGCGGGCGGCGTGCGCGCGCAGCCGCGGCTCGAGCACCGCGATGCGGGCCCGCTGCAGGGTGCGGTCCAGCGCCTTGCGGTAGGGCGTGTGCGCCGGCGCGTCGAAGTTCAGCGGCGGACGGCGCAGGCCCCGCGGGTCGCTCGGGACGACGGCCTTCACGGAGGAGATGAAGGTCCGGGAGTCCGCCGCCGCCGCGGCCACGTCGGCGTACCGGGTGAGCGCCCAGAAGCCGCCGTAGGCGTCGGTGTGCGCGACCGGGCACCGCTCCCGCAGCTCCGCATAGGTCGCCAGGGCGTCGTCCGGCGCGTCCGAGGCCAGGGGGTCGAAGTCGCTCATCGGACCGGCACCGGGATGGTCTGCAGCAGCTCGGCGGCGATCGCCCGGGCCTGCACCTCGACCTCGGCGTGCAGCCGGTGGAACAGCTCCTGCGCCCGCTCGGCCGGCCAGGGTGCGGGCAGCAGGTCGACCGGCAGCCGCGGATCGGTGCGGATCGCGCGCAGCCACTCCGCCTCCAGCGCCAGCTGGCGGCCGAGCGGGTCGGTGTGGGTCCGGTCGGCGATCCCGCCGTCCCACCGCTCGATGAACGTCTCGTAGCGCTCGGCGAGCGCGGGCAGGTCCCAGGCGTCGGCGACCATGGCCGAGACGTCGGTGCCGGTCGCCGGGAAGGCGAGGAAGGCCCGCACGTGCTCGGCGGCCTCGAGCTCCTCGAGCAGGTGCTCGACGTCGACGGTGGCCGGGGCGACCCACAGCCCGCCCTGCAGCGAGCCGAACCCGGCCCACAGCAGCCGCGAGCGCAGCTCGTGCCGCTGCCGCTGCCACGACTCGGGCAGCGAGAAGCTCAGCAGCGTCCAGCGGCCGTCCCAGTGCCGGTTGACCGCCCCGCTGCGCCAGATGCGCACGGCGCCGTCGTTGAGCACCTCGGCCGAGCGGGGGGTGAGGCCGAAGTACACCGGCCGCCCCTGGCGCTCGCTGACCAGCAGGCCCTTCTTGACCATCCTGCCCAGCGCCGAGCGCGTGGCGTGCGGCGAGACGCCGACCCGCTCCATGACGTCGAGGACGCTCGCCGAGGCGACCATCACCGGCCGGCCCAGGACGTGGGCCCCGAAGAACGTCAGCAGCAGGCTCTCCGGCCGGAGGCCCGGCTCGGATGCGTAGAGGTCGGCCTCGTCGGCCAGCACCGGGCTGGCCATCAGACCCCGCCGACCCGGGCGCTCACGCCCAGCTTGGACTTGCGCCGGGTGTAGGCCAGGACGACGACCAGCACCGTGGCCGTGATGATCACCAGCACCGTGGACAGCGAGGCCAGCAGCGCGAACGAGCCGCTGGTGAACACCTCGAGGATGCGGAAGCCGACCACCGGGTTGGCCGTGCCGGCCAGGATCGCCGAGGCGGTCAGGTCACCGACGATCCGGATGAACAGCAGCGCCCAGCCGGCGACCAGGCCGGGCAGCATCAGCGGCACGTACACCTTGCGGAAGGTGCGGAACTGCCGGGCGCCCGAGATCGACGACGCCTCCGGGAGCTCCTTGCCGACGCCGCTGACCGCCGCGTCGGCGGCGATGGAGGCCTGCGGCAGCTCCAGCGCCAGGTAGCCGATCAGCAGGATCAGCAGCGTGCCGGTCAGGTGGAACGGCGCCCCGGCGAGCAGCAGCAGGATGCCGACCGCGATCACCATGTTGGAGATGGCGGCGGGCAGCTTGATCGCCACGTCGATGCCCTTGCTCAGCGCGGTGCGCCGGCGGGCGACGTAGAGGGCGATCATCGCCGCGCCGAACATCCCGATGACGCCGCCGACCAGGCCGAGACCCAGGCTGTTGAGCAGCGCGTGCAGGGTGGTCTCGTCCTCGAAGACGGCCTTGGAGACGGCGGCGAAGCTCAGGTTCGCCCAGCGGATGTGCGGCGTCCAGAAGCCGTTGAGCGAGACCAGGACGAGGGCGACGATCGGCAGGATCGTCGAGACGATGACGTAGCCGAGCACGAGCACGCGGGCCGGCCACTTCCAGGCCTTCAGGTCGATCGTCTTGGCGCGGGCACCCTTGCCGGCCACCGTGGCGTAGCGGCCGCGCCGCAGGATGCGCAGCTGCAGCCAGTAGGCCAGCCCGACGAAGATCACGACGAACCCGGACAGGCCGATGGCGACGTCGGTCTGCGGCGGGAAGGTGAAGGTGAGCAGCTCGACGATGCGCACCGAGATGACGTCGATGTTCGCCGGCGTGCCGATGATCGCCGGGATCGAGAACATGCCGACGCCGAACCAGACCGCCAGCAGGAACCCTGCCCCGAGGCTCGGCGCGACCGCCGGCAGGGTCACCTTGCGCAGCGTGCGGAAGGTGCCGGCACCGGACAGCCGCGAGGCCTCCTCCAGCGCCGGGTCGAGGTTGCGCAGGCCGGCCGAGGCGTTCATGAAGACGAACGGGACGGCGTAGAACGCCATCACCATGATCAGCCCGTACCAGGAGTTGATGTCGAACGGGCCCTCGCGCAGGTCGACGCCGAACCAGCCCAGGGCGTCGCGGATCCAGCTGTTGAGCAGCCCGGCGCGCGGCGAGAGCAGCATCGTCCAGCCCACGGCGCCGGCCACCGGCGGCAGCAGGAACGGCAGCAACGGCAGGGCGTCGGTGAGCAGACCCATGCGGGCGTTGGTGCGCTCGTTCAGCCAGGCCAGGGTGACCCCGATGACGAACGCCAGCAGCGCGCTGGCGATCACCAGGATGGCGGTGTCGAGCAGCAGCTTGCCCAGGTCCGGTATGGCGAGCGTGCGGCGGATCGGCGCCAGGGTGAACGAACCGTCGACCCAGAACAGCCGGACCAGCACCCGGCCGAGCGGGACGACGACGATCGCGATGAGCACCGCGGCGATCACCAGGGTCACCGCGTCGAAGGCGCTGGGGCGCCGGAAGCGGCGCCGGGCGCGGGCCGGGGCGCGGTCGCCGACGAGGGCGTTGGCGGTGGTCACGACGCCGGCACCATCGCGGGAGCGGACGGCGCGGTCGCGGTCTGGGCGGCGGGCTCGGTCGCCCCGTCGACCGGCAGCACCAGCACGTCGTCCGGGTGGACCGAGACCCAGGCCGCGGAGTCGGCGGCGACCAGGTCCGACCGCGGGCTCCACAGCCGGACCTCGGTCTCCGACGTCCCCACGCTCACCACGTACTCGGTGTGCGAGCCGACGAACAGCGGCGCCTTGACCCGGCCGGGCCACCGGTTCACCGTCTGCGGCTCGTCGCGGGTCAGCAGCCCGCGCTCGGGCCGCCACATCGCGGCCGCCCGGTCGCCGACGGCGAACCGCCGGCCGCCCGTCGTCCCGACGAACCTGCCGTAGGGCGTGTCGACGACGACGCCGTCGCCGTCGACCCCGGCGACCGTTCCGACGACCTCGTTGATGGCGCCGATGAACCTGGCGACGTAGCGCGTGGCCGGTCGGTGGTAGATCTCCTGCGGGGTGCCCAGCTGGGCGATCCGGCCGCTGTCGAGCACCGCGATCCGGTGCGCCAGCTCCATGGCCTCGGTCTGGTCGTGGGTGACGAACAGGGCGGAGAAGCCGAGCTCCCGCTGCATCGACACCAGCTCGAAGCGCAGCTGCTCGCGGACCTTCGCGTCGACGTTGGACAGCGGCTCGTCGAAGAGCACCAGCTCGTCGTTGCTCACCAGCGCCCGGGCCAGGGCGATGCGCTGCTGCTGGCCGCCGCTCATCTGCCCCGGGTACTGCTTCTCGAGGTCGCCTACGCCGACCAGCTCCAGCGCCTGCCGCACGCGCCGGGCGACCTCGTCCTTGGCCACCTTGCGGCCGCGCCGGCTCTGCAGCGGGTAGGCGACGTTCTTGAACGCCGTCATGTGCGGCCACAGCGCGTAGGACTGGAAGATCATGCTGATGTCGCGGCGCTCGGGGGCGACCTCGATCCGCTCGGCCGACGAGTAGACGGTCCGTCCGCCGATCGAGATCGCGCCCTCGTCGGGCGTCTCGAGGCCGGCGATGCTCCGCAGCAGCGTCGTCTTCCCGCACCCGCTGGGCCCCAGCAGGACGACGAAGTCGCCGGGCGGGACCTCGAACGAGACGTCGTCGATCGCGTTGACCACGGCCCCGCTCTCGCGCCGGAAGCGCTTGACGACGTTCTTCACCTCCACGACCGGCGTCGTGGATGCGGTGGGCCTGTCGGACGTCATCGCGTCGACCTGTCTCTCTGTGCGCGTCGTGCGAGCTGGATCTTCGTGCGGGAATGCACACTGCCGGGTGTCGGAACGGTGACCCCGGTCACGGGTTCGCGTCGCGGCCCATGTTTGCCGAATCCATGACTGCCGTCAACAGTCTGGCGAAAATGTCGAGAATCGGGTCTACTGCTCCCCATGACCCCGGACGACGCTCGCCGCGCTGACAACGACTTCGACCCGGTGCGCCCGGGCGAGACCTTCACCAGCGCGCACGAGGAGTTCGCCGAGCTGCGCCCCCGCTGCCCGATCGCCCGCAGCCAGGAGTACGGCGGTTTCTGGGCCGCGCTGGGCTACGACGAGGTCCTGTCGGTGATCACCGACATCGAGCACTTCACGACGTCAAAGCAGAACGCCATCCCCAAGTTCGCCTTCACCGGCGTCCGCCCGCCGCTGCACCTGGACCCGCCGGAGCACATGGCCTACCGGCGGGTGATCAACTCCTTCTTCACCCCGCCGAAGATGCGGGCGATGGAGCCGAAGGTGCGCGCGGCCGCCGTCGAGCTGCTCGACCCGCTGGTCGACGCGCGCTGGGTCGACGTCTGCAAGCAGTACGCGCACAAGCTGCCCGCGCACGTCTTCGCCGAGTTCTTCAACCTCAACGTGGAGGTGTCGGAGGAGATCAAGACGGTCAGCGGCACCTACGTCGACGCCATCCAGGTGCTCGACCACGAGGTGGTCAAGAAGCTGAGCCGGCGGCTCTACGAGATCGCGCAGCAGATCATCGACGAGCGCAAGGGCGGCGGCTACGACCCGGCCGAGGACCTCACCGCGGCGCTTCTGGCGTCGGAGTACCAGGGCGGCCCGCTGCCGGCGGACATGGTGCTCGGCTGCGTGCGGCAGCTGATCGTGACCGGGATGGTCGCGCCCAGCGTCTTCATCGGGAACATGTTCGTGCACCTGTCGCGCGACCCCGAGCTGCAGGACCGGCTGCGCCGGGACCCGGCGCTGATCCCGGCTGCGGTCGAGGAGTTCCTGCGGCTGTACTCGCCGTACCGGGGCATGGCCCGCACCGCCCGCGAGGACGTCGTCCTGTCCGGGCAGCTGATCCGCAAGGACGACCCGATCGCGCTGGTCTACACCTCGGCCAACCGCGACGAGCGGGTCTTCCCCGACGGCGAGTCCTTCGTGCTGGACCGGGAGAACATCGCCTCGCACATCTCGTTCGGCCGCGGCACGCACAGCTGCCCCGGCGCCCCGCTGGCGCGGATGATGTTCCGGATCACCCTGGAGGAGGCGCTGGCCCGCAGCGCCACGTTCCGGCTGGCCGGCGAGCCGGAGATGGCCATCTGGGCCGAGTGGGGCACCCGTTCGGTGCCGCTGGACTTCGTCCGGGCCTGATCCGCCGCTACTCGGTCTCCTCCTCGGCGCGGGAGACCTGCAGCACGCCCGTGGTGCTGCCGAGCACGCCGGCCGCCGCGGTGACGTCGGGGCCGCTCAGACCGAGGGTGACGGCCACTCCCCGACCGCGGTGGCCGTCGCCGTCCAGCAGGTCGGCGACGCCGTCGTCCTGCCGGTCGTCGACGGCGAGGTCGTGGACCACCCAGTTGCGCCGGGTGCACTCGGCCAGCATGGCCCGCAGCACCCCCTGCTGGTCGGCGTAGGCGACCCGGAGCCGGACGCTGTCGCGTCCGGCCGACGGCAACCGCCCGGCGACCCAGGTGTAGCCGAGGACGACGACGAAGTGCAGGACCGTGACCACCACGGCCAGGAGCGGCAGCCCCGCGCCGGCGGCCATCCCGATCGCCGCGGTCTCCCAGACGGCGGCGGCGGTGGTCAGGCCTCTCGCCGTGCCCCGGCGGGTGATGATCAGCCCCGCCCCCAGGAATCCGATGCCCGACACGATCTGCGCGGCCACGCGGGACGGGTCCAGCACGACCCGGTCGCTGGTCAGCACGTCGGTGAAGCCGTACTTGCTCACCAGCAGGAACAGCGCCGAGGCCGTGCCCACGATGGCCTGGGTGCGCAGCCCCGCGCTCTTGCCCCGCAGCTGCCGTTCCAGACCGATGAGCGAAGACAGCACGAAGGCCACGAGCAGCTCGGTGATCTGCACCCAGCCCTGGCCGGTGGGCTCGCTGAAGGCCGCGGCGACGACGTCCATCCCCGGCCACTACCCCTGCGCGGCCCGGTCAGCCCACGACGCGGCGCACGACCCGTCGCGGAAGGGGGTCGGCGGACAGCTGCGCGGCGAGGTCGGCCCGGCGGTCGCGGACGGCGGCCTGGTTGACGTAGCCCTTGTCGGTGATCTCCCCGGCGTCGAGCTGCGGCGGCTCGGTGAGCACCAGCAGCCGCTCGACGTGCTGCGAGGAGCCGCCGCCCTCGTCGGCCAGCCGCTGCATCGTCGCGGTCAACTCTGCCCGCAGCGACTGCTCCGGCACGCCGTCCGCGTCGACCCGGCCGGCGTGGGCGGGCGCGAGCCACACCATCGCCGTCACGCAGTCGCCGTCGGCGCCGCACGGCACCGCGTCGGACAGCAGCCCGGCCGACGCCGACAGCAGCCGGGGCCGCAGCGTGCCGACGGAGACGAAGGTGCCGGTGGCGAGCTTGAAGTCCTCAGCGATCCGGCCGCGGAACACCAGCCCGGCGGCGACGTCGTCGGGGTCGGCGAGCGCGACGGCGTCACCGGTGCGGAAGAACCCGTCGGCGTCGAACGCCGCGGCGGTCAGCTCCGGCGCCCGGTGGTAGCCCCGGGTCACGTTCGGGCCCTTCACCCGGATCTCGGTCTTCTCCCCCACCGGCACCAGCGCGATCTCGACCCCCGGCAGCGGTACGCCGAGCACGTCGCTGCGGGTGATCGGGTAGTGCGCGGAGGTGGCGGCGGGCGCGGTCTCGGTCAGCCCCCACGAGGTGGTCATCCGCATCCGCCCGCCGTGCCGTGCGTTGAGCGACTCCAGCCGGTCCCACAGCTGCTGGGGCAGCGCGGCGGCGGCGAAGAAGCCCAGCCGCAGCCGGTCGAGGAAGGCGCGGGCGAGCTCGGCGTCGTCCTCCAGGAGCGGCAGCAGCGAGGCCCAGCCCGCGGGCACGTTGAAGTAGAGCGTCGGCCGGACGTCGGGCAGGTTGCGCGCGGTGCGGCCGATCAGCGGCGGCGCCGGGCGCCCGTCGTCGATCCACAGCGAGCCGCCGAAGGTCAGCACCATGTTCAGGTCGTGGTTGCCGCCGAACGTGTGCGACCAGGGCAGCCAGTCGAGCAGCACCGGCGGCTCGTCGTCCAGGAACGGCCACACCTGGCGCATCTGCTGCTGGTTGGCCGCGAGCATCCCGTGGGTGTTGACCACGCCCTTGGGCGAGCCGGTCGAGCCGGAGGTGAAGAGGATCTTGGCGATGTCGGTGCGCTCCAGCGCGGCGCAGCGGCGGTCGACCTCACCGGTGGGGTCGGCGCCGAAGGTCTCGAGGTTCAGCACGCCGTCCCGGCTGAGCACCTCCCGGCCCTCGGCCACGGCGGCCACCGCCGCGGCGAAAGTCGCGTCTTCTGCCACGACGACGGCGGGTTCGACGAGGTCGGCCATCGCGCGCAGCTTGGCGTGGTCGGTGCTCTGCAGCGAGTAGGCGACGCTGACCGGCACCACCGGCACCCCGACGGTCAGCGCGCCCAGGGTGGCGACCAGGTGCAGGCGGCTGTTGCCGGACAGGATCATCACCGGGCGGCCGGTCAGCCGCCGGTCGAGCAGCCCCTGCGCCACCCGGTCGGCCTGCGCGCGCACCTCGCCCCACGTGGAGCTCGCCCACTCGCCGTCCGGCCCGCGCTCGGCCACCAGCAGCCGGTCCGGGTGCGCGTCGGCGTGCGCCCGGAACGCGTGGACGACGCTGACCGGGTGCTCGCCCAGCGGCTCGGTGGAGCGGATCACCAGCCGGCCGCCGGGGCGCTGCTCGGCCTCGATCCGCGGGACGGCGAACGGCACCGGCCGCTCGGTGGTCGGCGTGCTCATGGGCGGGATGGTCCTCCCTAGAGTCGCGATGTGCCCGACGCCCCCGCACTGGTCCACGTCCTGCACCTCGAGGTCGAGGTCGCCGCGCCGATCGAGGTCGGCCGGCTGACCTCCGGACTGCGCCGGGTCGTGCCGATCACCGGCGGCACCGTGTCCGGGCTGTTCACCGGCCGGGTGCTGCCCGGCGGTGCCGACATCCAGCTGATCCGGAGCGACACCGAGTCCGAGGTCGAGGCGCGCTACCTGCTGGAGAGCGACGACGGCGAGCTGGTCACCGTGCACAACAGCGGCCTGCGGACCGGCTCGGCCGAGGACATCGCCCGGCTGCGCCGCGACGAGCCGGTCGACCCGGCGCGGATCTACTTCCGCAGCACGCCGCGCTTCGAGACGGCGTCCCCGCGGCTGGCCCGGCTGATGACGCACGTGTTCGTCGGTACCGGCGCCCGTCAGCCGACCTCGGTCACCTTCGACTTCTTCCAGGTGTCGTAGCGCGCCGCGGACGGGGCGGACCGCACGTGGCTGATCGCGTCGAACAGCTGCGTCGGCCGCTCGTCGGCGTCGTAGATCCGCCAGCCGGGGCTGCCCTCGGTGACCGTGCGCAGCACCGCCGACTGCAACGCCTCGGTGACAGCGAGGTCGGCCGGCGTCATGTCCCCGCCGGGGCGCTGCAGGAGCGGCCGCTCGACGAACCGCGGCGGCCGCGCCCACAGGCACGCGTTGTCCGCGCCGTGCGACGGCCCGAGGACGTCGAACGGGGGCAGCGACGGTGCGTGGTCGAACCGGCTCAGCCACGCCCGGCCACCCGCCCGCGCCTGGGCCTCGGCCAGGTCCTCGACCGGCCGCACCCACATCTCGTCGGTGAGCAGCGCCTGCAGCGGGTCCTCCCCCGCGCCGGCCGTGCGCCGGTACACGTCGAGCAGCCGGCCGAAGGCGGCCTCGCCCAGCCGTCCGCGGGCGGCTGCCGTCGCGACCCCGGCGCCGCCGGCGAGGAAGCCGGCCATCTCGTCGCGGCACCAGCCGAACCACAGCGCGGTGTCCCGCAGCTCGCCGGAGGCGACCAGGTCCGCAGGCTGCGCCCGGACGACGGCCCCGTCGAGCACCGGCGCGAAGACCGCCCCGCCGACGGCAGACGACGCCCGGGACACCCGGCGGGCGGCGGCCATCACCGACGCTGCCGGCACCGCGGAGAGCTCGTCGCGGGGGACGTCCAGCTCGGCGAGCACCCGCCCGGCGACGTCCGCCGACTCCTCCGGCGACACCGGTGCGCCGCCGACGGACAGCGCGATGACGGCCCGTGCCCGCCGTCCGGCCCCGGTCGCGAGCAGCGCGCACACCAGGCTGGCGCCGGCCGACTGGCCCATGAGCGTGAGCCGGTCGGGATCGCCGCCGAACGCGCCGATCTCGCGCGCCACCCAGTCCAGCGCCGCGACCAGGTCGGTCATCGCCGGGCTCGGTTCCGGCCGGTCCGCCGTCCCGAGCTGTAGGAAGCCGAAGGGCCCCAACCGGTAGCTGACGGCGACCACGACGGCGGGACCGTGGGCCGCCAGGTACGAGCCGTCGTAGTCGGCCGCGGCGCCGGTGAGGAAGGCGCCGCCGTGCACCCAGACCAGCACCGGCAGCGGGCCGCTCGCCTCTGCCGGGGCGTGGACGTCGAGCGTCAGGCACTGCTCCGTGCCGGTGAGCGTGCCGTCGGGCAGGAACTGGACGCCGACCGGGCCGGGGCGGCCGGCGTCGAGCGGCTCCGTCCACGCCGGCGCGGGCCGGGCCGGGCCGAACCGGTCGGCGGTGGCGTACGGGATGCCGCGCCAGCTGCGGACACCGCCGACGACCGGGCCGGAGACCGGCCCGGTCGTCGTCTGCACCTGGGAGCGCCTCACGCGGTGGCGAGCGCGCGCTCGAGCTCCTGCGCGGGCTTGCCGCCCAGCTCCGCGGTCGGCACGTGCGCCGTCTCGCGGGCGGTCAGGGCGCAGAGGCCGGCCACGGTGGCCGCGCCGGCGGTGAGCAGCGCGACCGGGATCCACCCGCTGCTGCCCTCGCCCACGATGGCGGCCGCGATCGCCGGCGAGAAGCCGCCGAGCGCGAAGCCGATCTGCGTGCCGATGGCCATGCCCGAGTAGCGCACCCGGGTGTCGAACATCTCGCCGTAGAACGACGGCCAGGTCGCGTTCGCCGCGGAGTACACGATCCCCGACAGCAGCAGGCCGAACAGGAAGATCAACGGGAAGTTCTTCTGCTGCAGCGCCCAGAGGAACGGGAAGGCCAGCGCGGCCGAGCCGAACGCGCCGAAGACGAACACGGGCTTGCGGCCGATCCGGTCCGACAGCCGGCCCCAGAACGGGATGGCGCCGAGCGCGATCACGTTGGCCAGCGCCACGACCCACAGGAACGGCGCCTTCTCCATGCCGAGCACGGTGGTGCCCTGGGCGATCGACCACGTGCCGAAGATCGTGCTGACCACCGAGACGAGGGCGCAGAAGATCACCCGGATCACCGACGCCCAGTGGTCGCGGAACAGCACGGCGATCGGCAACTTGGCGACGGCGTCGGCCTGCTCGACCTTGGTGAACTCGGGCGCCTCGGGCAGCGTCCGCCGGACCCAGTAGCCGACCGCGACGACGATCGCGGAGAGGAAGAACGGGATCCGCCAGCCCCAGCTGAACAGGGCGTCGTCGGGCAGCTTGGCGACCGGGATGAAGACGAGGACGGCGAGGATCGCGCCGGCCTGGGTGCCGGTGAGGGTGAAGCTGGTGAAGAACCCGCGCCTGTTCTCCGGTGAGTGCTCGAGGGTCAGCGAGTTGGCCCCGCTCTGCTCGCCGGCGGCCGACAGCCCCTGCAGGACCCGGAGCAGCACCAGCAGGACGGGGGCGGCGATGCCGATCGCGGCGTACGAGGGCAGCGCGCCGATGAGGAACGTCGAGGTGCCCATGAGCAGCAGGGTCAGCACGAGCATCCGCTTGCGGCCGACCCGGTCGCCGAAGTGCCCGATGATCACCGCACCGATCGGGCGGGCCACGTAGGCGACGCCGAAGGTCGCCAGGGACAGCAGCGTGGCCGTCGAGGGGTTGCTCTCCGGGAAGAAGACCTTGGGGAAGACCAGGCCGGCCGCGGAGCCGTAGATGAAGAAGTCGTAGTACTCGAGCATGCTGCCCACGAAGCTCGCGCGGGCGGCCTTGGCGGGAAAGCGCTGCTCGGTGGTGCCACCGGATGCGGTGGTCGCGCTCATGACGGTCTCCAGGGTGTGCCGGCGGCAGCGATGAGGATCGTGCCGGGGGGCGGTCAGCGGTGCGTCGTTGCTCGTGCTGCGCGGCCGGGGTCTCCGGGCCGTCGTCGTCCCAGGGGCTTATGTACCAACTGGTTACGTACCAGATGGTGAGGTGACCGGCGTCACCGTGTCAAGCCGACGAGCCAAGGTCGTGCGAAGCCGCTGGTAGCTGAGTCGGCGCTCGACGACACGGCCGGTGATGTGCGTTCGTGGCGGGTTCTGCGCTCAGAACCCGCCACGAACGCACACCGCTCCTGCCGGGTCGGCTGGAGGCCCGCCCGGCCTACCCGCGAGGATCAGCGGGCGGTGAGCCAGGCGACGACGGCGTCACCGAGCATCCGGCGCTGGTGCTCCCGCCGGTCCGGGTCGAGCATGTCGCGGCCGAAGATCGCGCCGAACGTGTGCCGGTTGGCGGTGCGGAAGACGCAGTAGGCGCTGATCATCTGGTGCACGTCGAGGGCGTCGACGTCCTCGCGGAACAGGCCGGCCGCCCAGCCGCGGTCGAGGATCGTGCCGAGCACGTCGACGGCGGGGTTGGCCAGCCCGGAGAGCACGCCCGAGCGCACGATGTGCTCGGCGCGGTGGATGTTCTCGTTGACCACGAGCCGGATGAACTCGGGGTGCGCCTCGTGGTGGTCGAAGGTCAGCCCGGCCAGCTCGCGGATCGCCTCGACCGGGTCGAGGTGCTCGACGTCGAGCTGCTGCTCGAGGCTGCGGATGCGGCTGTACGCCTGCTCCAGGACGGCGATGTAGAGCCCTTCCTTGCCGCCGAAGTAGTAGTAGATCATCCGCTTGGTGGTGCTGGTCTTCTCGGCGATCTCGTTGACCCGGCCGCCCGCGTAGCCGCGGTCGGCGAACTCCGCCGTCGCCACGGCCAGGATGTCGGCCTTGGTGCGCTCGGCGTCCCGCATCCGCTCGGGCGCGACCACCGGCTCGTCCGGCGTCGGCAGTGCGCTCACGCTGCGCAGCCTACGGCGGACGGCCGCGAGCCGGATCACACCAGGGGCTGGCGCCCGGCCCGGAAGTGTGGTCCCCTCGGTACTAACTCACCAGTTGGTACACAAGCGGAGGTCTCCCGTGTCCCCCAGCTCTCGCGGTTTCCTCGTCGGCCTGGTCGGCACGGGGATCGGCCCCTCGCTCACCCCGCCGATGCACGAGCGGGAGGCCGACGCCCTGGGCCTGCGCTACCTCTACCGCCGCTTCGACCTCGACGAGCTGCGGCTGCCCGCGACCGCCATCGGCGACCTGCTCACGGCCACGCGGATGGCCGGCTACGACGGCCTCAACGTCACCCACCCCTGCAAGCAGCTGGTGCTGGGGCACCTCGACGCGCTCTCCCCCGACGCCGAGGCGCTGGGCGCGGTGAACACCGTGGTGTTCCGCGACGGCCGGGCGATCGGGCACAACACCGACTGGTCGGGCTTCGCCCGCTCCTTCGACCGCGGCCTCGCCGACGCCCCGCTGGACCGCGTGGTGCTGCTCGGCGCGGGCGGGGCCGGGGCGGCCGTCGCGCACGCGCTGCTCACGCTGGGCACCCGGCAGCTGACGATCGCCGACGTCGACGAGCGCCGCGCCCGCGAGCTCGCCGGTTCGCTGGTCAAGCGCTTCGGCCGCGGCCGCGCCGTCGGCACCGGGACCGCGGACGCCCCCGATGCGCTCGCCACCGCCGACGGCCTGGTGCACGCCACCCCGACCGGCATGGCTGCCCACCCCGGCCTGCCGCTGCCGGCCGAGCTGCTGCGGCCCGAGCTGTGGGTGGCCGACATCGTCTACCGGCCGCTGGAGACCGCGCTCGTGCAGACCGCCCGGGCCCGCGGCTGCCGGGTGCTCGACGGCGGCGGCATGGCGGTGTTCCAGGCGGTCGACGCCTTCAAGCTGTTCACCGGGGTGGAGCCCGACGCCGACCGGATGCTGGCCCACTTCGCGCAGCTGATCGGGGACGCCGCCCGTGTCGGCTGAGCCGCGCCGCTCGATCGCCACGGTCTGCCTGTCCGGCACCCTCGAGGACAAGCTGATCGCGGCCGCGGGCGCCGGCTTCGACGGGATCGAGGTGTTCGAGCCCGACCTGGTCGCCGCGCCGTGGTCGCCGCGCGAGCTCGCCGAGCGCTGCGCCGACCTGGGCCTGTCGATCGACCTCTACCAGCCCTTCCGCGACCTCGACTCGACCGACGCCGAGCGCTTCGCGCGGAACCTGCGCCGGCTGGACCGCAAGTTCGACGTCATGGCCGAGCTCGGCGTCGACACGGTGCTGGTGTGCTCCTCGGTCTCGCCCGACGCGGTGGGCTCTCCGGACCGGCTCGCGGAGCAGCTGGCCGTGGCGGCTTCCCGGGCCGGGGAGCGCGGGCTGCGGATCGCCTACGAGGCGCTGGCGTGGGGCGCGCACGTCTCGACCTGGGACGCGTCGTGGGACGTCGTCCGGGCGGTGGACTCCCCCGCGCTCGGGCTCTGCCTGGACAGCTTCCACGTGCTCTCGCGGGCCGGCGATCCGGCCGGGTTCGCCGCTGTGCCCGGGGAGAAGCTGTTCTTCCTGCAACTGGCCGACGCGCCGCAGCTGCACATGGACGTGCTGCAGTGGAGCCGCCACCACCGGCTCTTCCCCGGCCAGGGGGCCTTCGACCTGCCCGGCTTCGTCGCCGCCGTCCTCGCGACCGGTTACGCCGGGCCGTGGTCGCTGGAGGTCTTCAACGACGTGTTCCGCCAGTCGGACCCGGGGCGGACGGCGGTCGACGCGATGCGGTCGCTGCGGTGGCTGCAGGAAGCGCTGGCCGCTGGCTCGCCGTCGTCCGGGCTGGCGGCTCCCCCGCCGGCGCCGCCGCTGTCGGGCTGGTCGTTCGTCGAGCTCGGCGTCGACGGGATCTCCGGGCCGCAGCTGGCCTCGGTGCTGCGCACTCTCGGCTTCGCGCACACCGGGCAGCACCGCTCGAAGCCGGTGCAGCTGTGGGAGCAGGGCGCCGCCCGCGTGCTGCTCAACGACGCCGTCGTCCGGCCTGCTGCCGCCGGTGTCGCGGCGGTGACCGCCCTCGGGCTGGAGAGCGCCGACCCGTCGCTGTCCGCGGCGCGGGCCGAGGCGCTCAAGGCGCCCGTGCTGCCGCGCACCCGCGGTGCCGCGGAGGCCGACCTGTCGACGGTGGCCGCGCCCGACGGCACGCAGATCCTGTTCACCCGCACCGGTCCCGACGGTTGGCCGGCCGACTTCCTGGCCACCGGCGAGACCGCCGAGGACGGCGTCGGGGTGACCGGCGTCGACCACGTGGGGCTGACCCAGCCGTTCGACTCGTTCGACGAGGCGGCGCTGTTCTACCGCGCCGTCCTGGGCCTGGAGCCGCAGACGACGACCGAGGTGGCCGCGCCGTTCGGGCTGGTGCGCACCCGGGCGGTCACCGACGCCGCGCGGTCGGTGCGGCTGGCGCTGTCGGTGTCCGCACTGCGCCGCGGCGGTTGGTCGCCCGGGGTGCCGGAGCCGCAGTACGTCGCGCTGGCGACCGACGACCTGGTGGCGACGGCTGTGGCGCTTCGCGCTGCGGGTGCGCCGCTGCTCGCGTTGCCGGAGAACTACGCCGACGACCTCGACGCCCGGTTCGACCTCGATCCGGCGCTGCTGGCCGCGATCCGGGAGCACGGGCTCATGTACGAGGAGGACGCCTCGGGCGCCTACCTGCACCTGGCCACCGAGGTGCTCGGCGACCGCGTGTTCGTCGAGTTCGTGCAGCGGCTGCGCGGCTACGACGGTTACGGCACGCTCGACGCGCCGGTGCGGATGGCCGCTCACCGCCGCGCCCGCACCCGCGATCTCGCCGTCCGCTGATCCCCCCGCCGATCGCGCCACTTCGGCGCCGCCAACTGCGTCCTTTTGGCGGCTAGGCGTAGCGGGCGACGAAGTTCTTGAGCAGGCGGCCGGGCTCGGTGACGACGCCCTGCGAGAGCCGGGCGATCAGCGCGTCCAGCTCGTCGGGCGGGAAGTAGCCGTAGTGCTGGTAGACGCGGGCGCGGGCGCAGAAGCCCGGCGCGTCGAGCTCGGGGTGGAACTGCGTGCCGTAGACGTTGGCGCCCACCCGGAACATCTGCACGGGGCACGCCTCGCCGGTCGCCAGCAGCACCGCGGACGGCGGCAGCACCCGGCAGGCCTCCTTGTGCCCGACGAACGCGTCGAACCGATCGGGCACGCCGGCCAGCAGCGGGTCCTCCGCGCCGGCCGCGGTCAGCTGGATCGACACGGCCGACAGCGGCTCGGTGTACGTGCGGTCGACCACGCCGCCCTGGTGGCTGACGATCGTGCCGACGCCGTAGCAGGCGCCGAAGAAGGGGAAGTCGCGCGCGACCACCTCGTCGAGCAGCCGCGCCAGGTCGGCCTCGACCCGCCGCTGCACCGGCGACTTGAGCTCCGGCGGATCGCTGCTGTTGAAGGGGCTGCCGCCGAGGAAGATGCCGGCGTAGTCGTCGAGGTCGAGGTCGGGCAGCGGCCCCGCCTCCAGCCGGACGCGGTGCAACTGCTCGGGTGGCAGCCCCGCGAACCGTAGGAACGCGGCGTACTCGTCGTCGGCGGCCTGGTCCTCGGCGCGCGAGGCCAGCAGCAGGAAAGGCCTCACGCCGGGGATCGTAGGCGGTCGCAGCGCTGGCCCGGCATCACCCGATCGTGACGGCGAGCTTGCCGGTGACCTGCCCGTCGACCAGCCGCCGGATCGCGACCGGCACCTCGGCGAGCGGGTACGCGTGCTCGACGGCCGTGCGCACCCGGCCGGCCTCGATCAGCTCGCGCAGGGCCGCCAGGTCCGCGGCGTTCTCCTTGTTCACGAAGAAGCCCAGCCGCTGGCCGACGAACGGCGAGAGCAGGACCGCCCGCAGCTGCCGGTCGAGGCCGTCGAGCCACCGGCCGCCGGTCTCGCCCCCGACGATCACCAGCCGCCCGTGCGGGGTCAGCGCCCGCCGCAGCCGGTGCAGCGGGCGGTTGCCCGCGATGTCCAGGACGACGTCGTAGCGGCGGCGCCCGTCGACCGGGTCCTCGGCCGTGTAGTCGACGACGGCGTCGGCGCCCAGCGCCCGCACCGCCTCCAGCTTGCCGGCGCTGGCCACCCCGGTCACCTCGACGCCCATGGCCTTGGCGATCTGGACGGCGAAGCTCCCCACGCCGCCCGACGCGCCGAGCACCAGCACGGACTCCCCCGGACGCACCCGCGCGTGGTCGCGCACCGCCTGGAGGGCCGTGCTGCCGGACACCGGAACGGTGGCCGCCTCCTCGAAGGAGACGTTCGCCGGCTTGGCCGCGAGCCGGTCCGGCCGCGCGACCACGTACTCGGCGAACGTGCCGTTGCCGGCAGCGAGCCCGAACACCTCGTCGCCCACCCGGAACCCGTCCACCCCGGCGCCCACCGCCGCCACGGTGCCCGCGAGGTTGCGGCCGGGGTTGGCGAACCGCGGCCGGCGCAGGCCGAAGACGAGCCGGATCGGGTAGGCCAGCCCCGCCATCAGGTGCCACGTGCCGCGGTCGACGCTCGCCGCGCGCACGCGCACCAGCACCTCGCCGTCCCCGGGGGCGGGGCGGGCGACCTCCGCCGTCCGGAGCGTCTGCTCCGGGTCGGAGCCGTAGGAGTCCTGGACGAGCGACGTCATGGTGGCCGGCAGCTGGTGCGTGGTCATGGTGCCCTCCCGACGAGTGAGACTTACGGCGTAAGTAATAGACTTACGCCGTAAGCTTGTCAACGTGCCGCGGAGAGGGATGGACCGGGAGCAGGTGCTGCGGGCCGCGGTGGCCCTCGCCGACGAGGCCGGCATCGAGTCGCTCAGCATGCGCAAGCTCGGGCAGGCGCTCGGGGTCGAGGCGATGTCGCTGTACAACCACGTCGCCGGCAAGGAGGCGCTGCTCGACGGCATGGTCGACCTCGTCTTCGCCGAGATCGACCTCCCGGCCGGGAGCGACTGGAAGAAGGCGCTGCGGCAGCGGGCGATCTCGATGCGGGAGGCGCTGACCCGGCACCGCTGGGCGGTCGGGCTCATGGAGTCGCGCACCTCGCCCGGCGCCACCACCCTGCGCCAGCACGACGCGGTACTCGGCTGCCTGTTCGCCGCCGGCTTCTCGATGGAGCTCACCGCGCACGCGTTCGCCGCGATCGACAGCTACGTCTACGGCTTCGCCCTGCAGGAGAAGGGTCTGCCGTTCGACACGCCGGAGCAGACGGCCGAGATGGCGCAGGCCATGCTCGCGCACTTCCCGGTCGACGAGTTCCCGAACCTCGCCGCGTTCACCCGGGAGCACGTGCTGCGCCCCGGCTACGACTTCGGCGCGGAGTTCGAGTTCGGGCTCGACCTGATCCTCGACGGCCTCGAGCGGCTCAGCGGTAGGTGAGGTCCTCACCCTCGAGGTGGGAGTGCTCGTTGAAGGTGAGCAGTGCCAGGCCGGAGCGCCCGGCGGCGAGCTTGGTGATCGCGCCGTTGACCGCCACCCGGTTGAGCGCGACGAGGCCCGGCGCGCCGGTGCCGAGCAGGTCGGCGCAGACCGCGGCGATCACGCCGGCCGAGGTGAAGACGACGGCGTCCTGGCCGCTGTCGAGGCCGGTGACCAGCTCGCGGAGGGCGTCGCCGACGGTGCCGGTGAACGCCGGCCACCCGCCGGCGTCGCCGTGCTCGACCCAGGCGGTCAGCGCCGCGTCGAGCACGACCTGGAACTCGCGCGAGGTCGTCGGCTCGGGCGCTCCCTGCGCCGAGGCGTACCGGCGGACCAGGTCGATGTGGTCGTACTCGTCCCACCGCTCGTCGGCCCGCGGCGTCGTCCCGATCCCCGCAGCCGCCAGCGCCAGGCTCGCCGTGTCCCGCTGGCGGCGCAGCGAGCCGTGCACCGCCACCGGCCGCCGCAGGCCGGCCGCGGCGAGCCGGTGCCCGGCGAGCTCGGCCTGGCGGCGCCCGAGGTCGGAGAGGCTGTCGTAGTCCTCCGCCCCGAACGAGGCCTGGCCGTGGCGGACGAGCAGCACGATCGGCATGCCGGCAGTCTCCCCGACCACAGTTGCTTGATCTCTCAACTAAATGCGCCTAGCGTGGTTCGCATGCTCACCGTCACCGGAGCCTCCGGCAAGCTCGGCCGGCTCGTCGTCCTCGGTCTTCTCGACGCCGGCGTCCCCGCCGCCGACGTGGTCGCCGTCGTCCGCAGTCCGGAGAAGGTCGCCGACCTCGCCGAGCGCGGCGTCCAGGTCCGCCAGGCCGACTACGACGACGCCGACGCCCTCGCGCAGGCCCTCGCCGGCACCGACCGGCTGCTGCTGATCTCCGGCAGCGAGCTCGGCACGCGGGTGGCGCAGCACGGCACCGTGCTGCGGGCCGCGCAGGCCGCCGGAGTCGAGCTGGTGGCCTACACCAGCGGTCCCAAGGCGGAGAGCAGCGCGCTCGCGGTCGCCCCCGACCACCTCGCGACCGAGCGGCTGATCGCCGAGCTCGGCCTGCCCGGCGCGCTGCTCCGCAACAACTGGTACTTCGAGAACTACGACCCGGCGATCGCCCGGGCGGCCGAGACCGGCGAGGTCGTCGGCAGCGCCGACGGCGGCCGGATCGCCGCGGCCACGCGCGCGGACCTCGCCGCCGGCGCGGTCGCCGTGCTCACCGCGGCCGAGCCGGTCCCCGGGATCTACGAGCTCGGCGGCGACGAGGCCTGGACGCTCGCCGACCTCGCCGCGGCGGTCGCGGCGGCGACCGGTCGCGAGGTCACCTACCGCGACCTGTCCGCCGAGGAGCACGCGCGCGCGCTCGAGGCCGCCGGCCTGCCGGAGGGCGCCGTGCAGTTCGTCGTCGGCACCGACCAGGCGATCGCGAACGGCGCCCTGGACACCGGCAGCCACCAGCTGTCGGAGCTGATCGGCCGGCCGACGACCACGCTCGCCGAGTACGTCCGGAGGGTGCTGTAGCCATGTCGTTCCTCTTCCCCGAGACGCCGGCCGCGGCGTTCGACGAGTTCCTCGCCGCCACCGCCCCCGCCGACCGCGGCCGCCCCACCTGGACGCCGGACGACGGGCCGATGCCGGCGCTGTACCTCAGCCACGGCGCCCCGCCGCTGTTCGACGACCCGCACTGGATCGGCCAGCTCTTCGCGTGGTCGCAGGCGCTGCCCAAGCCGACGGCGGTGCTCATCGTGAGCGCGCACTGGGAGTCCGCGCCGCTCGCGCTCTCGGCGCCGGAGGCCGGGACGCCGCTGGTCTACGACTTCGGCGGCTTCGCCCGGCGCTACTACGAGATGACCTACGCGACGCCGGACGCGAGCGCCCTCGCCCGCCGGGTGGCCGCGCTCATGCCGGCCACCGAGCCGGTGCACGCGTCGGCCCGGCGCGGCCTCGACCACGGCGCGTGGGTGCCGCTCAAGGTCATGTACCCGTGGGCCGACGTGCCGGTGCTGCAGCTGTCCATGCCGACGCACGACCCGGCGCGGCTGGTCGAGCTCGGCCGGCGGCTGCGCCCGCTGCGGGAGGAGGGCGTGCTGCTCGTCGGCTCCGGCTTCATGACCCACGGGCTGCCGTTCATGACCCGCGAGATGGTCGAGTTCAACGCCGTCCCGGCGTGGTCCAGCGAGTTCGACGCCTGGGTGGCCGAGGCCCTGGCGACGGGTGACCTGGACACCCTCGCCGACTTCCGCCGGGCGCCCGGCATGCCGTACGCGCACCCGACGGTCGAGCACTTCACGCCGCTGTTCGTGACCCTCGGCGCGGCCACCGACCCGACCGCCGCGCCGACCACGGTGATCGACGACTTCCAGATCGGGATGGCGAAGCGGTCGCTTCAGGTCGCCTGACGCGCGAACTGCGCGGCGACGGCGGCGCGGGATCGCAGTCCCCGCTTGCGCAGGATGCTCGTGAGGTGGTGCTCGACGGTCTTCGGGCTCAGGAACAGCGCGGCGGCGATGTCCCTGTTGGTCATCCCCTGGGCCACCAGCAGCGCCACGCGGGTCTCCTGCGAGGTCAGCTCGTCGCCCGCCGCGGGACCGCGGCGCGCCCGCTGACCGGTGGTGGCCAGCTCGTCGCGGGCCCGCCGGGTCCAGCCGTCCAGTCCCAGCGCGTCGAACGCCTCGACGGCGCGCTCGAGCTGATGGCGGGCCGCCACCCGCCGCCCGGCTCGGCGCAGCCGCGCACCGTGGAGCAGGCGGGTGCGGGCCGCCTCGACCGGGACGGCGCCGGACGTGTGCGCGTCGTGCGCCCGCTCGAAGGCGGCGTCGGACGCGGCGTCGTCGTCCGCGAGCAGGCCGGTCAGCCGCTCGACGTGGCCGCGGATGTCGGGCACCGGTGAGTCGCGGTGCAGTGCCGCGTGCCGGGCGGCCAGGGCGACGGCGTCGTCGCGGCGTCCGAGGCCGAGATAGGCCTCGACCAGGTCGGGGGCGACCGACAGCTCGTACTCACCCCGCGGGAGCCGTCCGCCGTCCGCGGCGATCTGCCGTTCGAGGACGAGGACGACGCGCGCCAGGTCGCCCCGGCACAGCGCCGTGAACGCGTCGACCAGGTGCAGGTGCACCGCTCGGGGCGTCACTCCTGCACGGTCACCCAGGTCACGCGCTCTGGCCAGGGCGGCCGCCGCCTCCCGGTGCCGGCCGCGGGCCGCCTCCTCCCAGGCCAGGAGCTCGCAGGAGGTGGCCACGTCGGCGACGTAGCCGAGCTCGCCGCCGAGCTCGACCGACTCGCCCGCCGCGGCGTAGGCCAGGCGGTGCTCGCTGGCGAACTGGGCTCCCCCTGCGATCAGGCTGAGCACCGGGGGCAGGACGCCGAGCGCCCCGGCCGCCCGGGCCGCGGCCAGCCGGCGGTCGAGCACCCCGTCGAGGAGCCGGACGTCGTCGGCCCAGCCTGCCGCGAGCAGTGCCACCATCAGGTAGCGGGGCTCGTCGCGCAGCAGCGGCTCGCGCTCCAGGAGGTCGAAGGCGCGCAGCGCGAGCGGCCGGGCCCCCGACCAGTCCCCGGCGAAGGCGAGCGCGTGCGCGTGCGCGTAGTCGGCCAGCATCGCCTGCTCCGGGTCGGAGCGGTCGGCGGTCGCCGTGATCTCGTCCGCGACCTCGGTGACCGCCGCGCGGTCGGCCAGCCGGTAGGCCGCAACGCCGAGCTCGGTGAGCGCCCGCAGCCGGACCGAACCGGTCGAGCAGGACGCCGCCTCACGCAGCAGCCCCGGTGCGGCCGGCACCGAGCCGGCGTAGTGCTCCAGCGTGCCCAGGCAGAGCAGGGCACGTCCACGCGCGCCCGGCGGGGCGGATCCGGCGAGCAACTGCGCGGCCGACGTCCGGACCCGCCGCGGGTCGCCGGCGAGGAACGCGTCCTCCACGGCGAGCGCCCGAGCGGCGGCGGTGGCCGCCCCCGAGACGTGCAGCCGGGCCGCCTGCTCCTGGAGCTCCGACGCGGCAGCGAAGCCGCGCCGCAGCCGCTCCCGTGCGGCCAGCTCCTCGAGACGGCCGGCCAGGACCTCGTCCGTCCCGAGCACCGCTCGGGCGCGGTGGCGGACAGCCCGATCGGGATCGTCGGCCAGCGCGGCCGCCAGACCGGCGTGCGCCTCCCGGCGCGCCTCCGGCGGCACGGAGCCGAGCACAGCGGAGCGCAGCAGCGGATGGGCGAAGTCCGCGGTGCCCGGGCCGAGCACGAGCGCACCGGCGCGCTCGGCCTCGCCCAGCGCGGCGTCGGGGTCCTCGCCGGCGGCGAGCAGAGCGGACACGATCGGCCCCGCCTCGGTCCCCGCCGACAGCGCGGTCAGGACGACGGCCCGCCGGGCACCCGACCCGAGTCCGGCGAGGAGCCGCGCGGCATCCGTGCGCTCGCCGACCGGCAGCACTTCGGGCAGGGGTGCCGAGCCGCGCCGCTGCTCGGGGGTCAGCGAGCCCACGGCCTGCACGAGCGCCAGCGGGTTGCCGCCGGTGGTTGCGACCAGCGTCTCGGCGACGGGCGGGGCCACCGAGGGGCCCAGCAGCTCCGCGGCCGCCGCGAGCTCCAGGCCGCGCAGCTGGTGCCTCGGCAGGTCGGCGAGCTCGTCGTCCGTGCTCTCCGGTGGTCGCCGAGCGAGCACGAAGGCCACGCGGTCGTGCTGCAGCCGTCGCGCCGCGAAGGCCACAGCGCGGACCGACTCGCGATCCACCCACTGGACGTCGTCCACGAGCACGAGGACCGGTGCGTCCTCGGCCGCTCGGGCGAGCAGGGTCATCGTCGCCACCGCGACGAGGAACCGGTCGCCCGCCGGGCTCCCCTCGGCCCAGCCGAGGGCGGCGGCCAGCGATCGCCGCTGCGGCGCCGGCAGGCCGGGGACGAGACCGCGCAGCGGGGTCAGCAGCTCCAGCAGACCGGCGTGCCCGAGCTCCAGCTCGGCCTGGACACCCGTGGTCCGCACGCACCGGAACCCGTCGGCGGCGGTCGCGGCCGCGGCGAGCAGCGTGGTCTTGCCGGCGCCGGCCGGGCCTTCGAAGCAGACGGTGCGGCAGCGCCCGGCCCGTGCCGCGTCGAGCACGGCGGCGACGACCGCCCGCTCGGCCGCCCGACCCACGAGCACGGGGGAACGCTAGCGCCGGTGCGCCGGCGTTGTCGGGGGATTTCCCCGACGCGACGGGATGCGCCCGGGCAGGAGCGTGTGGGCATGCGCAACCACACCGAACTGGCCCGGCGCGTCCTCGACGTCGTCGGGGACGGGCTGACCCTGACCGCGCTGTGCTTCGGGACGCCGATCGGCGTCCGCCGGCTCACGCAGCGCCGGGAGAGCCGGCGATGACCGCGCCGCCGCTGGCCGGCCTCTCCCACGTCGGCCTCAGCGTGGCCGATCTCGACGCCGCCGTCGCCTTCTGGAGCGGCACGATGGGCTTCGAGGTCCTCGACCGCGCGCCCGCGTTCGCCCTGCTCCTGTACCGCCCGAACCCCCTGGTCATCGGCCTCGCGAACCACGACGGCGCCGTGACCGGCCCGTTCGACGAACGCCGCACGGGCCTGGACCACCTCGCCCTCGCCGTCTCGGACACCGCCGCCCTCCAGGCGTGGATCCGGAGGTTGGAGGAGGCGGGGATCCCCCACTCCGGTCCGGTGGACTCGGAGTTCGGCGCGCACCTGAACTTCCGGGGACCGGATGCCTTCCCCGTCGAGCTCTTCGTGCTGGCGCCGGCCGGCCTCGAGGCCCTGGGCCTGGACCCGGCGGTCACCGCGCCGGCATGACCTGCCCCGTCACCTCGCCGAAGGAGATCCGCGAGCCGTCGGCACCCGGCGCGGTGGCGGTGATCGTGACGACGTCGCCGTCCTCGAGGAACGTGCGCGTCGTGCCGTCGGCGAGGGTGAGGGGATCGGCGCCACCCTCGCAGAGCTCGATCAGCGACCCGCGCTGGTCGCGCTCCGGGCCGCTGACCGTGCCCGAGGCGAACAGGTCGCCGGTGCGCAGCGAGGCGCCGTTGACCGTGAGGTGCGCCAGCTGCTGGGCCGGCGTCCAGTACATCGAGGCGAACGGCGGCCGGCTGACCACCTCGCCGTTGAGCCGCACCTCGAGGGTGAGGTCGAGCCCCCAGGGGGCGTCGTCCTGCAGGTAGGGCTGCAGCGGGACGTCGCGCGGCGGCGGGGCGACGCGGGCGGCGTCCAGCGCGGCGAGCGGCACGACCCACGGCGAGACCGAGGTGAGGAACGACTTGCCGAGGAACGGCCCGAGCGGCACGTACTCCCACGCCTGCAGGTCGCGGGCCGACCAGTCGTTGACCAGGCAGACGCCGAAGACGTGCTCGGGCAGCGCCGCCACCGGCACGCTGGTGCCGGGTTCGGAGGGCATGCCGACGACGAAGCCCACCTCGGCCTCGATGTCCAGCCGCCGCGTCGGCCCGAAGGTGACGTCGTCGCCGTCCCTGCGCTGACCGCACGGACGCACCACCGGTGTGCCGGAGACGTCGACCGTGCCGGCCCGGCCGTGGTAGCCGACCGGCAGGTGCTTCCAGTTCGCCGGCAGCGGCGGCGTGCCCGGCCGCAGGATCCGGCCGAGGTTCTCCGCGTGGTGCTGCGAGCTGTAGAAGTCGACGTAGTCGGCGACCTCGAACGGCCGGTGCATCCGCACCTCGGCCTGCGGGATCAGGTGCGGCTCGACGACCCGCCGGCACGACGGCTGGGTGAGCCAGTCGGTCACCTGCTCGCGCAGCTCGCGCCAGGCGCGCGGGCCGAGGGCCATGAGCTCGTTGAGCGAGCCGGACAGGTGCAGCGGGTCCTCGGTCAGCCCGCCGAGGTCGAGGACGGCGTCGCCGACCGCGATCCCGGTGCGCATCACCCGCCCGCGGCAGGAGAAGACGCCGAACGGCAGGTTGGCCAGGCCGAACCCGGTGTCCTCGGGGAGCTCCAGCCAGGTCACGACGTCGCGGGCCCGCGGCCGGACCAGGACCAGGCGTAGCGGCCGTCGTCCACCGCCGCCCCGGCCTCACCCAGCGCGAGCGGGCGGAACGTGTCGACCATGACGGCCAGCTCGTCGAAGAACTCGACCCCCAGCGACCGCTCCGTCGCCCCCGGCTGCGGGCCGTGCGAGTGCCCACCCGGGTGCAGGCTGATCGAGCCCTTGCCGATGCCCGAGCCCTTGCGCGCCTCGTAGTCGCCGTCGACGTAGAACATGACTTCGTCGGAGTCGACGTTGGAGTGGTAGTAGGGCACCGGCACGGCGAGCGGGTGGTAGTCGACCTTGCGCGGGACGAAGTTGCAGACGACGAAGTTCTGCCCCTCGAACACCTGGTGCACCGGCGGCGGCTGGTGCACCCGCCCGGTGATCGGCTCGAAGTCGGCGACGTTGAACACGTAGGGGTAGAGGCAGCCGTCCCACCCGACCACGTCGAACGGGTGCTCCGGGACGACGTGGATGCTCCCCGCCAGGCCGCCCGGGCCGTCGCCGCGGTGCTTGACGTACACCTCGACGTCGCCGCCCTCGACGGTGAACGGCTCGACCGGGCCGCGCAGGTCGCGCTCGCAGTAGGGCGCGTGCTCGAGCAGCTGCCCGTAGCGGGACAGGTAGCGCTTGGGCGGGGCGATGTGGCTGTTGGCCTCGATCACGTAGGTGCGCAGCGGCTCCTCCCCCGCGGGGAGCCACCGGTGCGTGGTCGCCCGCGGCAGGATCACGTAGTCGCCGGGGCCGACGGAGAGGACGCCGAAGACCGTCTCGACGGTCGCCGTCCCGCGCTCGACGAACACGCACTCGTCGCCGGTGCCGTTGCGGTACAGCGGGCTCGCCACGCTGCTGACCGCGTAGGAGATGCGGACGTCGGCGTTGCCCAGCACGAGCCGCCGGCCGGTCACCGCGTCGGTGGCCTTGTGCTCCTCGCCCGGGAACAGGTCGTGCAGCTTGAGGTGCCGTGGCACCAGCGGGCTGTTCGGCGTGGTCGCCTGGTCGGGCAGCTCCCACGGCCGGACGTCGACCAGCGCCGACGGGATGCCGCGGTGGTAGAGCAGCGAGGAGTCGCTGGAGAAGCCCTCCTCCCCCATCAGCTCCTCGGCGTACAGGCCGCCGTCCGGACGGCGGAACTGCGTGTGCCGCTTCGGCGGCACCTGCCCGATCTGCCTGTAGTGCGCCACCGGACTCCTCCGTCAGAAGTTGCCGCGCCGCTCCTGCTCGCGCTCGATCGCTTCGAAGAGTGCCTTGAAGTTGCCCTTACCGAAACCGAGCGAGCCGTGGCGCTCGATCAGCTCGAAGAACACGGTCGGCCGGTCCCCGGTGGGCTTGGTGAAGATCTGCAGCAGGTAGCCGTCCTCGTCGCGGTCGACCAGGATGCCGCGGCGCTGCAGCTCCTCGATCGGCGCGCGCACGGTGCCGATGCGCCCGCGCAGCTCGGGGTCCTCGTAGTAGGAGTCCGGGGTGGAGAGGAACTCGACGCCCTCGGCGGTCATCGCGTCGACGGTCGCGATGATGTCGTTGGTGGCCAGCGCGACGTGCTGCGCGCCGGGACCGCAGTAGAACTCGAGGTACTCGTCGATCTGCGACTTCTTCTTGCCCAGCGCCGGCTCGTTGAGCGGGAACTTGACCCGGTGGTTGCCGTTGGCGACCACCTTGCTCATCAGCGCGGAGTAGTCGGTGGCGATGTCCTCACCGATGAACTCGGCCATGTTGGTGAAGCCCATGACCCGGTTGTAGAAGTCGACCCACTGGTCCATGTTGCCGAGCTCGACGTTGCCGACGACGTGGTCGACGGCCTGGAACAGCCGCTTGGCCGCACCCGGCCGCTTGACGAAGGTCGAGCGCTTCTCGACGAAGCCCGGCAGGTAGGGGCCGCTGTAGCGCGAGCGGTCGACCAGGGAGTGGATGGTGTCGCCGTAGGCGGCGATCGCGGCGCGGCGCACGGTGCCGTGCTCGTCGGAGACGTCGTGCGGCTCCTCGACGATCGTGGCGCCCTGCCGGCGGGCGTGCTCGATGCAGCGGTCGACGTCGGGCACGGTCAGCGCGATGTCGGCGATGCCGTCGCCGTGCGTGCGGTGGTGGTCGGCCAGCGGGCTGGCCGGGTCGTACGCGCCCTGGATGACGAAGCGCGCCGCCCCGGAGGTGAGCACGTAGGCGTGGTGGTGCCGGTTGCCGTTCTCGGGGCCGGAGTAGGCGACCAGCTCCATGCCGAACGCGGACTGGAAGAAGTGCGCCGTCTGCACGGCGTTGCCGACCGTCCAGACCAGGGCGTCCCACCCGGAGACCGGGAACGGGTCGGTCGAGTCGTCGTGCTCGACCAGGCCGACCAGCTGCTTGAGCTGGTCGAGGTCCAGTTCGGCGAGCCGCTCCTCGTCGTTGAGGATCTGGTCCAGGCTCATCGCTCCTCCTCCTGTGCGTGCGGTGCGTGAGCCAGGGCACACCCTCGGTCGCCTGCTGCGCAAGCGGCACTCTGCCGACTGCCCGTTCGGATGGTTCGGTCTAGCGGTCAGTCGGTTCTGCTGTGCAGACTGCACAGTCATGGACGGTCTGGACGTCGCCCTGCTCACGGCCCTGCGCGACCATCCCCGGGCCGGCGACCTGGAGCTCTCGCGGCTGCTGGGCGTCGCCCGCGGCACGGTGACCGCGCGGTTGCAGCGACTCGAGTCCTCCGGGGTGGTGACCGGGCACGGTCCGGACGTCGACGTCGCCGCGGCCGGGTTCGGCGTGCAGGCGTTCGTCACCCTGGAGATCGCGCAGGGGGCGCTGGACGCCGTCCGGCACGACCTCGAGGCGATCCCCGGCGTGCTCGAGGCGCACGCGACGACCGGTCAGGGGGACGTGCTGTGCCGGGTCGCGGCCCGCTCGCACGAGGCGCTGCAGCAGGTGCTCGTGGAGCTGGGGCGCTCGCCGAACGTCGTCCGCTCGACGAGCGTGATCGCGCTGTCCGTGCTGGTGCCCTTCCGGACCCTGCCGCTGCTGTCGGCCGAGGCCGCGCCGGGTGCGGGGCGTTCTTCTCTGTCGCGCTGAGCTTCGAGAACCGTCGTACCCCGTGCCTGGGTTGGGGTCATGACGACGACCGCCGCTCACGAACCTTGGTTCGTGATCGACGTCGTCCACGAGTCGCACCGGGCGGCCGCCGCGCGCCCGCCCAAGGAGCGCACGGCGGCCTGGCTGCAGCTGATCCAGCGGCAGCGGTCGCGGGCGGCCGCCGAGGAGGCGGGGTTCATCCTGCGGCTGGCCGCGCTGTGCCCCGACGAGGACGACCCGCCGCCGGATCACCCGGGGGCAGCCAAGACCTACTGGATGTCGGCGCGGTCGGAGTTCCCCGGCGTCTCGGAGTTCTTCGTCGACGAGCTCGCCGCCGTCCTCGGGGTCGGCCGGGGCACCGCCGCGCACAAGGCGACCCGGGCGTTCACCTGGCGCGACAGCCTGCCGGCCACCTTCGCCGCCCTGAAGTGTGGGGAGCTGGACGAGCGGCGGGCGCAGATCTTCGCCGACACCCTCGAGCACACCGCTCCGCGGCTGGCCTGGCGGGTCGAGCAGGTCGTACTGCCCGAAGCCGTGACTCTGGGGTTCGACGCGCTGAAGATGCGCATCCGGGCGGTGCTGCTGGAGCTGGACCCGGACGGAGCCGACGAGCGGCGCGACCTGGCCGCGAAGAACTCCGACGTGTGGGTCGAGCCCGGCGCCGACGGGCGGGCCACCTTCAGCGCGGAGATGGACCACCGGCACCACCCGAACCGGATCCACCGCCCTTCTGATCGACACCCGGACATGTCGGCTCGTCATCAAGTCGACCAGCCGACATGTCCGCAGCACGAGAGACAATCCCCCCGTGACCGAGCACGAGCCGGGCTGCCCGCTCCGCGCGGCAGCGTGGATGGACGGCGTCACGGAGCAGGTGCTCACCGAGCGGGCGGCGTCGGCGTCGATGCACACCACCGTGAGGCGGTTCGACGACATCGACCTAGGAACTGACGCCCGGCTGACCGGCGCCCTGCGTCGCGCTGCCCCGCCCGACGATGAACTGCGCCTCGCCTGGTGCACCTGCCGCCGCGGTACCGGCGGTGCATCGCCCTGACGGCGGCGTCACCACCTCGCTCACCCAGCTCGGCGACTGGGCCCTCAGGCCTGCTGGAGCTGTTGCATGTGCGCCTGGATCGCAGCCACGGTGGCCGCCAGCTGGTCCTTCGGGCTGAACTGGACGAACTCGCTTCCGGCCTCGGCGGTCGGCACGTGACCCGGCGTCATGTAGAAGGCGTCACCCGGGCCGTAGGACTCCTCGCGGTCGCCGTAGTCGACCGTCAGCGTGCCGGCGAGCACGTAGCCCCAGTGCGGACACGCGCACTGCCCGTTCGGCAGGCCGGCGAGCGCGTCCTTGAGCGAGTGCGTCTCACGGATGCTGACGAAGTTGACGGTGATGTCGTCGAGGTCCGCGGAGCGATCGACGGCCAGGCCGAAATCCTGTGTTTCGGCGGTGCTCTTGTTCGTGAACCCCATCTCGGGCCCTCCCTGCCGGTGCGGTTGATGCCGCGAACGCTAGGAGCGACACCACGTGGCACACATGGGGCAGTTGCCCCATCTTCGATGGCGGCCGGAGGTTCGTGGCGTCGTTGACAGCTCGGCCCGCCGCCGAGACCGTGGTCGTCGACGAGTCGGAGGTCGACGATGTCCCTTCCCCGGCGCCTCGCCGCCTGTCTGCTCGCGACTGGCCTGCTCCTCACCGGCTGCGGTGGCTCCTCCGCGGACAGCGAGACCCCCGCGGCAGCGTCCACCGCGACCGGGCCGACCACGCCGAGCTCCTCCTCGAGCGAGCCGGCGGCCGCCGCGCAGACCGTCACGACCGGTGGCAGCGACTACGGGACCATGCTGTTCGACCTCCGCGGACAGGCCATCTACCTGTTCGACAAGGAGACGACCAGCAGCCCCGACTGCTACGGCGACTGCGCCGCGGCCTGGCCCCCGGTGCTCACCGACGGACCGCCGGTCGCGGCCGGGGAGGCCCAGGCGGAGCTGCTCGGCACGACGCCGCGGAACGACGGCTCGACCCAGGTCACCTACGCCGGCCACCCGCTCTACCACTACGCCGCAGAGGGCCCGGGGCAGGTCCTCTGCCACGGCGTAGCCGAGTTCGGCGGCACCTGGCTCGTCGTCACACCCGCGGGCACGCCCGCCGCCGTCTGAAACCCTGCTACCGGACGGCGATCGCAGAGATCTCCAGCATCATGCCGGGCACCGCGAGGCCGGTGACGCCGACGACGGTGCCCGCGGGCGGCGGCCCGGTGACGAACTCGGCGCGCACGCGGCCGAGGTCGCGGGCTCGCGTGACGTCGGTGAGGTACGTCGTCGTCGACACCAGACCGGCGAACGACGTGCCGGCCGCCTCGAGCACGGTGCGGAGGTTCTCGAAGGTCCGGCGGGCCTGCGCCTCGAAGTCGCCGGCACCGACGAGCGAGCCGTCCGCAGCGATCGGGCCCTGCCCGGCGACGACGACCAGGGACTCCGCGCCGTCCACCCGCCAGGCCTGCGAGTAGCCGAAGCGCTCCTGCCACGTCCAGGGGTTGACGGGTTCGGTCATCACGACGTCCGCTCCTCCTCCAGCGCGGCCTGCACCAGCGCCCGCGCGGCCCAGCGCAGGGTCTCCTCCTCGTCGGCGGCGTCCAGACCGCGGATGTCGCGCAGCACGACCATCGCCTCCCAGCCGAGGACGACGCACAGCGCCGAGACCAGCCGCTCGTAGCGCTCCGGCGACAGCTCCTCGCGCACCGGCGCCAGGGCCCGCTCCACCCACGAGGTCCGCCGGTACCCCCGGCGGACGGATCCCGCCGGGGTGTCCACGGTCAGCGCGATGAGCTTGCGCCCCAGCGGCAGCGCCGACGGCGCCGTCTCGGCCAGCCCGCGAGCGAGCGCATCGGTGCGGGCCACGGCGTCCTCCCCCTGCTCCTCGCTGGCCGCCAGCCGCGCGTCGACGGTCGTCTCCGCGAGCAACCCCGACGCGGCGTCGAGCAGCAGGTGGTCCAGCGTCGGGAAGTGCATGTAGATCGTCCGCCGCGAGACGTCGGCCGCCGCCGCGATCTCGTCGATCGACGGCGTGCGTCCGCCCGCGACCAGCTCCCGCGTGGCCGCCACGATGGCGTTCCGCGTGCGCCGCTTCTGCGCCTCGCGACCCCCCGGGCGAACCTCTTGACCGGCTGTCATGCCCGGACTATAACGACGTGCACTCATTGCACACAAGTGCAACAAACGTAGGAGGACTCGGTGGTCCGCTTCATCAACTGCTTCGAGGTCCCGGACGGCCGGGACGACGACTTCCTCGCCCTGTTCGGCGTGGTCAACGCCCACATGAGCGCGCAGCGCGGCTACCTCGGCCACCAGCTGCACCGGTCGCTGTCGCCCGACGCCCGCTTCCGCTTCGTCAACTACGTCGAGTGGGCGACGGCGGAGGACTGGCGCAATGCGCACGGCGAGGAGTTCCGCCGGCTGGTCAGCGACCCGGAGTGGCGGGCGTTCCCCACGACTCCGGCGCTCTACGAGATCGTCCACGAAGGTGCCCGGTCGTGACCGTCGTGATGAGCCCGGCGGAGGTCGAGACCTTCACCGCCGCCGGCAACACCTTCCGGCTGCTCGAGGACGGGACGACGACCGCCGGCCGGATCGGGATCGTCGAGTGCTCGCTGGTCCCCGGCTGGGTCGGCCCGCCGCAGCACGTGCACCAGCGCAACGACGAGACCTGGTTCGTCCTCTCCGGCGCCGTCCGCTTCACCACCGGCAGCGACTCGTTCGTGGCCACCCCGGGCCGGCTCGTCGTCGCGCCGATCGGGGCGCCGCACACCTTCGCCAACGCCGATTCCGACGCCCCGGCCCTGCTGCTCTGCACGATCACGCCGGCCGACTACGTCGAGTACTTCCGGGAGCTCGCCAGGCTCCGGCCCGGCCCCGACGGCCGGTTCGACCCGGTCGACATGGCCGCGATGATGCAGCGCTACGCCACCCGTCCCGCGACCGCGGGTCAGCCGACCGGCGTCGAGATCGGCTCGCCCGTGGCCACCAGGTAGGTGCTGAGCAGCTCCGCCGTCCCGGGCCCGGCGGCGCGCGCCTCGTGCGGCGTCCGCGGCGGGACGACGAAGCCGTCGCCGGCCTGCAGCACCCGAGGCGGGTCGCCCTCGACCCGCACCTCGACGCTCCCGGCGAGGACGTAACCGACCTCCTCGCCGGGGTGCGTGTGCCGACCCGACCCCTCTCCGGCCGGGATGCGGATCAGCAGCTGCACGACCTCCCGTCCCGCGACGGACAGCGCACCGCGCTGGACTTCGGTCCGCTCCAGCGCCGGCGCGGGACCGGTCATCAGCTCAATGCGCCGGACGGCGTCGGAGCCGCCGAGCTCACCGCGGTCAGCGCCTGCCGGATCACGTCGATCACGACCTGCGGCTTCGAGATCATGATCACGTGTGATCCCTCGACCTCGGTGATCGTCGCCCCCGCCCGCTGGGCCATCGACCGGACGACGTCGCTGCCGGCCGCCTTGTCGCCGGTGGCCACGACGGCCCACGACGGCAGGCTGCGCCAGGCCGGCGTCCCGGTCGGCTCGACGAACCCGAGAAGTGAGGCCGGGCGCTGCGTCGCGGCCATGACCGCGGTCTGCGCGTGCGGCAGGTCGGCGGCGAACGCGTCGTGGAACTTCTCCGGGTCGATCCCGACCTCGACCTGCGTCGCGTCGCCCTCCCCCGTCGGGTAGGTCCGCTGCACCAGCGCCGAGTTGAGCACGCTGTCGGTCGAGCCGGCCTCGATGTCGAAGAGCTTCTCGCCCTGGTCCGGTGCGAAGGCGGCGACGTAGACCAACCCGACGACGTTGCCCGCGTGCAGCGCCGCGTTGGTGATGATCGCCCCACCGTAGGAGTGCCCGACCGCCAGCACCGGTCCCGGTACCTGCGCCAGCGCGCTGGCCACGTAGGCGGCATCGATGGAGATGCCGCGCAGCGGGTTCGGGACCGTCGTCACCGGGATCCCGGCGGCCTGCAGGCCCTCCACCACGCCGTTCCACGACGAGCTGTCGGCGAAGGCGCCGTGCACGAGGACGACGGTGGGGGTGGTGGGGGCGACAACGTTCGCTTCGGACATGCGGAAACCCTCCAGAAGGCCCCCGTGCGCGGAAGAACGACGCCGGCGACGCTAGCCGCCGCCGCGCCGCCCTCGCGCCCGTCGATCTCCCTGGGTCAGACCCGCATCTCCCCCAGCTCCGACCAGTCGTCCTGCGGAACCGTGAAGTTGACGATCCGCGGCGTCTCGGCCAGGTGCGGCGGCAGCTCGCGCTGCGCGGCCTTGAAGTGGTCGGACTGCACGTGCGCGGCGCCCGCGTCGCCGTCCCGGAACGCCTCGACCAGCACGTACTCGTTCGGGTCGTCCAGGCTGCGCGACCAGTCGAACCACAGGCAGCCGGGCTCCGCGCGGGTCGCCTCGGTGAACGACTTGCTGATCGACGGCCAGGCGTCGGCGTCCTCGGGGCGGACCCGGAACTTCGCGGTGATGAAGATCATCGCCCCAGCCTGTCAGCGACCGAGCGACCGGACCAGTCGTGCTCCGACGGTGCCGGCGGGAGTGTGCGGCGGGGAGACCGGGCGCACGCTGGAGCCGTGCCGGACCTGCTCCCCCGGGCGGCCGGGGAGCTGCTCGCCGCTGCGGGTGACCCTTCGCAGCTGCTGCCCGCCCGCGAGCAGATGGCGTTCACCCTGGGCTTCCACATCATCCTGGTGCCGTTCGGCGTCGCGTTCACCTTCCTGATGCTCATCGCGAACTGGCGCGGGCTGCGCCACGGCGACCAGCAGGCGCTGGTGCTCGCCCGCCGGTGGTCGCAGGTCTCGGCCGTGCTGTTCGCCGTGGGAGCGGTGTCGGGCACCGTGCTCTCGTTCGAGCTCGGGCTGCTCTGGCCGGGGCTGATGGGCCGCTTCGGCGCGGCCTTCGGGATCCCGTTCGCGGTCGAGGGGCTGTTCTTCTTCCTCGAGGCGATCTTCGTCGCGATCTACATCTACGGCTGGGACCGCATGCGCCCGTGGCCGCACTTCTGGACCGGCGTCCCGGTGCCGCTGGCCGGCATCGGCGGCACGCTGTCGGTCGTCGCGGCCAACGGCTGGATGAACCAGCCCGCGGGCTTCACGCTGCGCGACGGCCGCGTCGTCGACGTCCGCCCGCTGGGCGTGATCTTCAACGGCGCCTTCTGGTACGAAGCCCTGCACATGCTGCTGGCCGCCTACATGATCGCCGGCTTCACGGTGGCCGGCGTCTACGCGGTCGGCCTGCTCCGCCGACGGAACGACCGGCTGCACCGCCTCGGCCTGGCCATCCCGTTCACGGTCGCGGCGATCGCCACGCCGGTGCAGATCTTCGTGGGCGACGTGGCGGCCCGGGCGGTCTTCCAGAACGAGCCGGCCAAGTTCGCCGCGATCGAGATGGTGCCGAGGACGAGCACCCACGTGCCCGAGACGCTGCTGGGCGTCTACGAGCACGGCCGGGTGCGCTTCGGCATCGATCTCCCGAACGGCGCCTCGCTGCTGTCCGGCTTCAGCCCGGGCACCCGCATCCGGGGACTCGACGCCATCCCGCCGGAGCTGCGGCCGCCCGACCACCTGATCACGCTCGTGCACTGGTGCTTCCAGATCATGGTGGGCATCGGGTTCGCGCTGCTCGCGCTCTCGATCTGGTTCGCCGTCGCCGCCTGGCGCCGCCGCGCTGTCCCCACCGGCCGCTGGTTCCTGCGCTGCACCGCGGTGTCCGGGGTCGCGGCGATCGCCGCGCTGGAATGCGGCTGGATCGTCACCGAGGTCGGCCGGCAGCCGTGGACGGTCGTCGGCTACCTGCTCACCCGCGACGCGGTGACGACCTCGGGCGACGTCTGGCTGTTCTTCGGCGCCACCCTGGCGCTGTACGTCGCGGTCGGCTACGGCACGTTCGTCGCACTGCGGCTGTTGCGCCGCCGGTGGCGCGCGCAGGTGGAGGAGGACGGCGACGTCCCCTACGGCCCCTCGCGCGCCCGCGAGGCGGCCGGCACGTGAGCACCTTCGCGGCGGTCGTCCTCTTCGTCGGCGTGCTGGTCTACGCCGTGCTCGGCGGCGCCGACTTCGGCGCCGGCTTCTGGGACCTCACCGCCGGTGGCGCCGAGGCCGGCCGGCGGCCGCGGCACCTGGTCGACGAGTCGCTGGCGCCGGTGTGGGAGGCCAACCACGTCTGGCTGATCTTCGTGCTGGTCATGCTCTGGACGGCGTTCTCCCCGGCCTTCGCCGCGATCACGACGACCCTCTACGTCCCGCTCGGCCTCGCCGCCCTCGGCATCGTGATGCGTGGTGCGGGCTTCGCGTTCCGCAAGGTCATGGTGCGCACCGACCAGCAGCGGGTCACCGGCGCGGCCTTCGCCGCGTCGTCGGTGGTCACGCCGTTCTTCCTCGGCACCGTCGCCGGCGGCATCGCCTCGGGTCGCGTGCCCACCGCCGGCCACGGCGACGGCGTGACCAGCTGGGTGAACCCGACGTCGCTGCTGGGTGGTGTGCTCGCCGTGCTGGCGTGCGCCTTCACCGCGGCGGTGTTCCTCACCGCGGAGGCACGCCGCCGCGACGAGCCGGGGCTGGAGACCTGGTTCCGCCGGCGGGCCCTGGTCGCGGCGGTCGTCACCGGCGTCGTCGCGCTCGCCGGCATCGCCGTCCTGCACGCCGACTCACCGCGGCTGTTCGACGACCTGCTCGGCCGCGGCCTGCCGCTGGTGCTGCTCTCGGCACTGTGCGGACTGGCGTCGGTCGTGCTTCTCCGCCGCGCCGCGCCCCGCGTGCTGCAGGGGCTCGCCGTCACCGCCGTGGCCGCGATCATCGCCGGCTGGGGGGTCGCCCAGTACCCCTTCCTGCTCGGCACGCACCTGAGGATCACGGCCGCCGCCGCCCCGACGTCGACCCTCTGGGCGCTCACGATCGTGGCGGTGGTGGCGCTGCTGCTCGTGGTCCCCTCGATGGGCCTGCTGTTCGTGCTCGCGCAGCGCGGCCGGCTGGAGAGCCACTGACCCTCAGACGGTGAACGTCACGCCCTGCGCCAGCGGCAGCTCGCCGGAGTAGTTGATCGTGTTGGTCGCGCGGCGCATGTAGCTCTTCCACGCGTCCGAGCCGGACTCCCGGCCGCCGCCGGTCTCCTTCTCCCCGCCGAAGGCGCCGCCGATCTCCGCCCCCGACGTCCCGATGTTGACGTTGACGATGCCGCAGTCGGAGCCGTCGGCGGCGAGGAACCGCTCGGCCTCGGCCTGGTCGCCGGTGAAGATGCTCGACGACAGACCCTGCGGCACGTCGTTGTTCAGGGCGATCGCCTCGTCGAGGGTGCGGTAGGGCAGCACGTACAGGATCGGTGCGAACGTCTCGCGCCGGACGACGTCGGTCTGCGCCGGCATCCGGACGACGGCGGGCTCCACGTAGTAGGCGTCGGGGGCCTCGTCGGCGAACCGCCGTCCGCCGCCGACCACGACCTCGCCGCCCTGCGCCCGGGCCTCCTCCAGCGCTGCCTGCATCGCGTCGTACGCCCGGCCGCCGATGAGCGGGCCGACCAGCGTGCCCTCCTGCACCGGCGAGCCGATCGGCAACCGCCCGTACGCCGCGGCCACCCGCTCGGTGACCTCGTCGACCACGTCGGCGTGCACGATCACCCGGCGCATGGTCGTGCACCGCTGCCCCGCCGTCCCGGCGGCGCTGAACACGATCCCGCGAGTGGTGAGATCGAGGTCGGCCGACGGGGTGACGACGGCGGCGTTGTTGCCACCGAGCTCCAGCAGCGAGCGGCCGAACCGGTCGGCCACCCGCGGGCCCACCGCCCGGCCCATCCGCGTCGAGCCGGTGGCCGACAGCAGCGCGATCCCGCGGGAGCCGACCAGCGCCTCGCCGACGTCCGGGCCGCCGACGAGCACCTGGCTGAGCCCCTCGGGCGCGCCCTGCTCGGCGATGGCCCGGTCCAGCAGCGCCGCGGCGGCCAGCGCCGACAGCGGCGCGAGCTCCGACGGCTTCCAGACGACGGGGTCGCCGCAGACCAGCGCGATCGCGGTGTTCCACGACCACACGGCGACCGGGAAGTTGAACGCGCTGATCACCCCGACCACGCCGAGCGGGTGCCAGGTCTCCATCAGCCGGTGGCCGGGCCGTTCGGAGCTGATCGTGCGGCCGTAGAGCTGCCGTGACAGCCCGACGGCGAACTCGCAGATGTCGATCATCTCCTGGACCTCGCCACGGGCCTCGGAGGTGATCTTGCCGACCTCGAGGCTGACCAGGGTGGCGAGGTCGTCCTTGTGCTCGCGCAAGAGCTCGCCGAAGCGGCGCACCAGGCCGCCGCGGACGGGGGCGGGCACGGTCCGCCAGGTGCGGAACGCCTCGCCGGCGCGGGCCACGGCGGCCTCGACGTCCCCGGCGTCCTGCCAGCGCAGGGAGGCCAGGGGCCGCCCGTTCACCGGCGAGACGACGTCGTGCTCGCCGGCCTGGAGGTCGACGCCGCACCGGCCCAGGGCCTTCTCGGCCGCGCTCTGGAGCTCGTCGGCGGCGGGCAGCGTCATGGGTTCCTCCTCGACAGCGGGTGCGTGCCCCTCCACCTTGGCAGGATGGGCCCGTGGGCGAGGCGGGCGGGACCTGGGCGGGCACGTACACGTACCGGGCGGCGACGCTGCACCGGCCGAGGTCGCTGCCCGAGCTGCAGGAGATCGTCGCCGCGGCGCCCCGCGTGCGCGTGCTCGGCTCGCGGCACTCGTTCACCGACATCGCCGACTCCGCCGAGCTCGTCAGCCTGGAGTCGCTGCGGACCACCGAGGCGCTGCCGGCCGACGTCGTCGTCGACCGGGACGCCGGCACCGTCTCCTTCGGCGCGGGGATGAAGTACGGCGAGCTGGCCGAGGTGCTCAACGACGAGGGGGTGGCGCTGGCCAATCTCGCCTCGCTGCCGCACATCTCGGTCGCCGGCGCCGTCGCCACCGCGACGCACGGCTCCGGCGTGGGCAACGGCAACCTGGCCACCGCGGTCGCGGCGATGGAGCTGGTCACCTCCGACGGGCAGCTGCGCCGGCTGGCCCGCGGGGACGCCGACTTCCCCGGCGCCGTCGTCAACCTGGGAGCGCTGGGCGCGGTGACCCGGCTGACCCTCGACGTCCAGCCCGCCTACGACGTGCGGCAGACGGTGTTCGAGGGGCTGTCCTGGCAGGCGCTGGCCTGGCACTTCGAGGAGATCGTGTCGGCCGGCTACAGCGTCAGCGTCTTCACCACCCTGCGCGACGCCGTCGACCAGGTGTGGGTGAAGTCCCGCTCGCACGAGGCCGCGCCCGAGTCGCTGTTCGACGCGCGGCCGGCCACCGTCGACCGGCACCCGATCCTCGGCCTGGACCCCACGCCGTGCACCCCGCAGCTGGGCCGGCCGGGGCCCTGGTCGGACCGGCTCCCGCACTTCCGCATGGGCTTCACCCCGAGCGCCGGGGAGGAGATCCAGTCGGAGTACCTGCTCCCCCGCGAGCACGCGCTCGCCGCCGTCGACGCCGTCCGGCAGCGCGCCGAGCGGATCGCGCCCCTCCTGCAGGTGTGCGAGATCCGCACGATCGCCGCCGACGACCTCTGGATGAGCACCGCCTACGGCCGCGACTCGGTCGGCGTCCACTTCACCTGGAAGCGCGAGCCGGCCGCGGTGGAGGAGGTGCTGGCCGACCTCGAGCCGGCGCTCGCGCGGCTGGGCGCTCGACCGCACTGGGGCAAGCTCTTCCTCGCCCCGGCCGAGCAGATCGCGCCGCTGTACGAGCGGTACGGCGCCTTCGTCGACCTGGTCCAGCGGCTGGACCCGCGCGGCGCCTTCCGCAACGACTGGTTCGAGCGACACGTCCTCGGGCCGCGCTGAGCTCGGGCCGGCGGGTCCCCCGCTGGGGCGAGCACGTCGCGAACATCGTTGACGATCGAGCTCGCATCCCGAAGCCTGGCAGTCCCACCGTCGAGGAGGAAGCCACGGGTGAGCGAGGACCTGCGCGCGGAGGAGACCGACCCCCGCGAGGGCGCCGCGGCGACCCGCAAGGCCGTGGCGGCCCTGCGGACGGCGCTGTTCAACGGTGACCTGGCCCCCGGGCAGCGGCTGGTCGAGGCCGAGCTGGCCGAGCTGTACGGCGTCTCGCGGGCCAGCGTGCGCGCGGCGCTGATCGACCTGACCGCCGACGGCCTGGTCGAGCGGATCCCCAACCGCGGCGCCCGCGTGCGGGTGGTCTCGGTGCCCGAGGCCGTCGCGATCACCGAGTGCCGCATGGTCCTCGAGGGGCTGTGCGCGGCCAAGGCCGCCGAGCGGGCGACCGACGAGCAGATCGCCGTCCTCACCGGGCTGGGCGAGCAGATGCAGGACGCCGTCGCCGGCGGCGACCCGATGAAGTACTCGGCGCTCAACCGCGAGCTGCACCGCCTGGTGCGCGAGTACTCCGCGCAGCCGGTCGCCTCCAACCTGCTGGACCGGCTCAACGGCCAGATCGTGCGCCACCAGTTCCGGCTCGCGCTGCGCGCCGGTCGTCCGCAGGTCTCGCTGCCCGAGCACCTGGCGATCATCGACGGCGTCGCTCGCCGCGACCCGGCCGCGGCGGAGGCCGCCGCCCGGGCGCACCTGAGCAGCGTCATCACCGCGCTGCTCGAGTCGGACGCCTGAGCGCTCAGAGCACCGGTTCGACGGTGGTCGTCGTCCCGTCGTCCCACACGACGAGGCCGGAGCGGCCGGGCCGGGTCTCCAGCCAGCGGGCCGCGTCGCGACCCTGCGCGTAGGCGGCGGTCGCGTCGATGTCGGCCCAGGTCAGCGACCCGGCGATCACGGTGACCGAGGCGACGCCGACCGGCGGGAGGCCGGTCCGGGCGTCGACGAGGTGCTGCCCGCGGTGCGCGGTGCCGGAGGTGGCGACCGCGCCGCTGAACACCGGGACGACCGCGAGGATGCGCCGGGGATCGGCGGGGTCCTCGACGCCGACCCGCCACGGCCGGCCGTCGGGGTCGACGGTCAGGCAGGTCAGGTCGCCGCCGGCCGACAGGCAGTGGTCGGTGTCGGCGAGGTCGGCCAGCACGCGCGCCGCGCGCTCGACCGCCCAGCCCTTGACCACGCCGCTCGGGTCGAGCACCCGCTCGCCGTCCGGGCCGGGACGGCGGATGTCGAACGCGCCGCCCGAGCCGATGCGGGCGAGGTCGCCCAGCGCCAGCACCTCGGCCACCTCGACCGGGCAGTCCTCCAGCTCCAGCTCGCCGGCGTTGAGCAGGGAGACGTAGGAGTCGGCCCGGTACGTGCTGAAGACCCGGTCGACCTCGCGCAGCGAGATCATCACCTCCGCCCAGGCGGCGCGGGCCGCGGCGTCGTCGGTGTGCCGGCCGCGCAGCGCGAGGCTGATCGGCATGCCCATCACGTGCTCGACGTAGCGGGCGGTGTCGGGGAGGACGGCGTTCACGACAGGCCCGCCTTGTCCAGCGCGCTCTGCAGCGACTCGAGGTAGCCCTCGCTGGTCACCGTCGCGCCGCTGACCATGTCGATCTTGGCGTTCTGCGCGTCCAGAGTCTCCTGGATCAGCACCGGCAGCGCGCGGGCGTTGATCTGCTGGTCCCTGCCGTTGCCGCTCGGGTACTGGAGCACCGAGACGTCGGTGATCGAGCCGTTCGCCACGGTCAGCTCGACCTGGACCGGACCCCAGCGGGTGGAAGCGACCGAGCCGGTGACGGTGCTCGACGCCGTCGACGTCCCGGACGTCGCACCGGACGACGACGAGTCGGAGGACGACGAGTCGGAGGACGACGTGCTGCCCTGCACCGGCGCGACCGCCGAGGACTGGCCGCCCGCGGCGGCCTGGGTCGACGACGTGGACGTGTGGTAGCCGAACAGCAGCACGAGCGCGGTCAGCGTGCTCATGCACCAGAGGACGATGCGTCTCATCGGGGATTACCAGCCAAAGCTCTCGACGTGGAAGCGGTCTGCGGGCAGGCCTGCGGCCTCGGTGGTGCGGCGGACGTCCTCGGCCCACGCCTCGGGGCCGCACACGTAGACGTCGCGCTCGGCGAGGTCGGGCACCCAGTGGAGGAGGGCGGTCAGGTCGTCGGCGGGGCCGATGCCGGCGCCGAGCCACGAGCCGGGCGAGCGCCGGTGCCCGGGCAGCAGCACCTGGTCGAGCCCGCGCTCGGCGGCGAGCACCTGGAGCTCGCGGGCGAACAGCGGCGAGCCGGTGAACCGGTAGAGCAGGACGGCGTCGCCGGGTGCGTAGTCCATCGCCTCGGCGAGCGCGCGCAGCGGGGTGACGCCGACGCCGGCGCCGATGAACGCCACCTTGCGGCGGGTGCGGGCCCGGTCGGAGAGCCGTCCGTACGGCCCCTCGACGAGCACCCGGGTGCCGGCGCGCAGGTGGCGGAGCGCGGCGCTGCCGTCGCCGACGAGCTTGACCGTGATCCGCAGGCTGCGCCCGTCCGGCGCCGCCGACAGCGAGTACGGGTGCGCGCGGGTCCAGCCGCTGCCGGCCAGGAACCGGAAGGTGAGGAACTGCCCGGCCTCGACCGGCATGCGGGCGCCGCGGCGGGCGGTCATGTACACCGACAGGACGCCGTCCCCCTCGGGCACGACCGAGGTGACCCGGATGCCGTACCGCGCGCTGCGCCACAGCGGCAGCGCCACCCGCCAGACCAGCACCGAGCCGGCGGCGGCGATCCACAGTCCCCACCAGAAGACCTGGCGCCCGGTCGAGGAGACGAAGTCCTGGCCGGTCCACAGCTGGTGCGGCAGGGCCAGGCCGACGCCGAGGTAGGCGTAGAGGTGCAGCAGGTGCCACGACTCGTAGCGCAGCTTCCGACGGGCGGCCTTGACGCTCGTGACGACGACCATGACCAGGCAGGCGGTGCCGGCGACGGCCAGCAGCATGCCCGGGTAGTTCACCGTCAGGTCCCACAGCTCGGCCGGGGTCCGGGTCAGCTGGCCGGCGGCGTAACCCCAGGTGATCAGGCCGATGTGGGCGACCATCAGGGTGAACGAGGTGAAGCCGACGAGCCGGTGCATCCGGGCCAGCCGGTCCTGCCCGAAGGCGTGCTCGAGCACCGGCAGCCGGGCCATGAGCAGCACCTGCACCAGCACCAGGTCGGCCGACAGCAGGCCGGTGAGCCGGCCGGTCGAGGTCAGGCCGGTCGCCCACCCGGCGAGGTCCTGGAAACCGCCGCCGGTCGCCCACCAGTAGGTGACGAGCAGCAGGCTCGCCCACAGCGCGACGAGCCCGCCGGAGCGGACGGCGGCGTCGAGCCGGGCGCGGGTCGTGTCGGGGGCGCTTCGCGGGAGGGCCGGCGAGCGCGGCGCGGCAACGGTGGTCACATGCTCAACCATCGGTGCCGAACCTGGACGGCGGGACGGGGTTCGGCTGTGCGCCGCCTATGAGTCTTCTGGTCAGGCCCGGGGAAAGGCGGTCCCGTCGAAGAGCTTGCGGGCGGTGCGGACGACGCCGGAGCGGACGACGCGCGGCGGCGTGACCGAGGGGTCGACCTCGACGTCCACCAGCAGGTGCCCGGTGGGGTGCTCGACGTCGACCCGCGAGGTGCCCTCGGGCCAGTCCTCGGTCAGCTCGTGCCCGACGGCGCCCGGGACGAGCATGCCGGTGACCACGCTGACCGCGCCGAGGACGCCGATCGAGGTGTGCGGCTGCACGGGGATGAAGGAGCGGGTGCAGACCTGGCCGCCGTCGCGGGCCGGCGCGAGCAGCACCGTCTTCGGCACGCTGGCGGCCGAGACGTCGCCGAGCCCCATGAGCTCCGCGGCCTTGCGCCGGAAGGCGTCGACCCGCGCCAGCAGGTCGGCGTCGGCGGCGAGCTCCTCGTGCGACTCGTACCCGGTCAGGCCGAACGACGAGGCCATCGCGAGCACGACCGGCATGCCGTTGTCGACGCAGGTGACCTCGACGCCCTCGACGGTGTCGCGCACGTGCCCGGTGGGCAGGAGGGCCCCGGTCGCGGAGCCCTCGGTGTCGGCGAAGTCGAGCACGACGGGCGCGGCGGTGCCGGGGACGCCGGCGATCTCCACGTCGCCGCGGTACTCCACCCGGCCGCCGGGGGTCGGGAACGTGGCGACGGCGACGCTGTCGGAGTTCACCATCCGGATCCGCACGCTCGTCTCGCCGTCCCCGGCCGGGACCAGCCCGCGTTCGACGGCGAACGGGCCGACCCCGGCGAGGATGTTGCCGCAGTTCTGCCGGTCGCTGACCGTCGCCTGATCGACGCCGAGCTGCAGGAACAGGTAGTCGACGTCGATCTCCGGGTCGTCGGACCGCGAGACGACGGCGACCTTGCTGGTCAGCGTCGTGGACCCGCCGAGGCCGTCGATCTGCCGCGGGTCGGGGGTGCCCATCAGCCGCAGCAGCAGGTCGTCGCGCTCGGCCGGGTCGGCGGGCAGGTCCTGCGGCTCGAAGTACAGCCCGCGCGACGTCCCGCCGCGCAGCATCGTGCAGCGGACGCCGGTGTCGTCGTAGGTCATTCGGCCACCCACTTGTCGTAGGAGACGTACTCGATGCCGAACTCCGGCAGCTTGTCCCGGAGGCCGTAGCGGTCCAGGCCCAGCTCGCCGTCGGCGAAGGCCGCGCGGCTGGCCGCCTCCTTGTCGATGCGGGCCTGCGAGGCGGTCAGCGCCCGCGGCACGTCGGCGCGCGGGACGACCATGACGCCGTCGTCGTCGGCCACGACCACGTCGCCGGGGTGGATGGTCTGCCCGCCGAGGACGACCGGCACGTTCACCGCGCCGGCGGTGGCCTTGACCGAGCCCTGCGCGCTGACCGCCCGCGACCAGGCCGGGAAGCCCATCTCGCGCAGCTCGGCGACGTCGCGCACGCCGCACCCGAGCACGACGCCGCGCACGCCGCGGCGGGCCAGCGCGGTGGCGAACAGCTCGCCGAACAGCCCGTCGGTCGACGGGGAGTTGGTCGCCACGACCAGGACGTCGCCGGGCCGGCACTGCTCCACGGCCACGTGGATCATCAGGTTGTCCCCCGGCCAGCACAGCGCCGTGACGGCGGTGCCGCCGATCCGCGCGCCGGCCCACGCCGGGCGGAACTCCGGGCCGAGGTAGCCGACCCGGCCCAGCGCCTCGTGCACCGTGGCCGTGCCGAACCCGCCCAGGGTCTCGGCGTCGCCGACGTCGGCGCGCGGCGGATCGGTGACGACGACGTTCCTCATGCGGGACCTCCGGGGTTCGGTTCGGACAGCGCGGCGATGACGCCGCGGAAGTGCTGGGCGGCCGCGGCCTCGGCCCGGTCGGGGTCGCGGTCGGCGATGGCGTCGACGATGGCGGTGAGCCCGCGCAGGCTGACCTGCGGCCGGCCGGGGCGCAGCGAGAGCCGGAACTGGTGGCGGACGAGCTGGGCCTGCAGCCGGTCGACCAGCCCCTTGGCGACCGGCTGGTCGGCGAGGTCGCGGATCTGGCCGTGCAGCTGCGAGATGAGCGCCGAGTACTTGAGCAGGTCGCCGGCCCCCACCGCGCCGCGCATCAGCTCGACCTGCGCGCGCAGCCGGTCGACGTCGTCGTCGGTCGCCCGCTGGGCCGCCTTGCGGGCGATCAGCGACTCCAGCGCCATCCGCGCCTCGGTGATCGCGACGGCTTCCTCGGTCGTCACGACCCGGACGCGGGCACCCCGGTTGGGGATCCGCTCGACCAGGCCCTCCGCGACGAGCGCGTCGATGGCCAGCCGGACGGTGCCGCGGCTGACCCCGAACAGCTCGACCAGGTCGGCCTCGACCAGGCGGGCGCCGGGGGCCAGGTCGCCGTCGGTGATGGCGGTGCGCAGCCGCTCCTCGGCCACGGACCGGTCGGGAGTGCCCTCCATCAGCGGCCCTGGCTGCGCAGGATGCGGTCCAGCCGCGGGTAGACCCGGCGGACGTTGCCCTCGAAGACGGCGGCGCGCGCCTCGTCGTCCAGGGAGGACGCCTCGACGTAGCGGCGGGTGTCGTCGAAGTGGTGACCGGTCCGCGGGTCGATCCCGCGGACGGCGCCGACCATCTCCGAGCCGAACAGGATGTTCTTCGTGTCGATGACGTCGAGCAGCAGGTCGATGCCGGGCTGGTGGTAGACGCAGGTGTCGAAGTAGACGTTGCCCATCACGTTGGTCTCGACCGCCGGCTGCTCGAGCATGTCGGCCAGGCCCCGGTAGCGGCCCCAGTGGTAGGGCACCGCTCCCCCGCCGTGCGGGATGACCAGGCGCAGCTCGGGCAGGTCGCCGAACAGGTTGCCCTGCACCAGCTGCATGAACGCGGTCGTGTCGGCGTTGATGTAGTAGGCGCCGGTCGCGTGGAAGACCTTGGTCGCCGACGACGACACGTGCACCATCGCCGGGACGTCGAGCTCGACCATCGCCTCGTAGAAGGGGTACCAGGTCTTGTCGGTCAGCGGCGGCGAGGTGAAGTGGCCGCCGCTGGGGTCGGGGTTCAGGTTGACCCCGACGAAGCCCAGCTCCTCGACGCAGCGGCGCAGCTCGGCGATCGAGCCCTCGATGGGCGCGCCCGGCGACTGCGGCAGCTGGGCCACGCCGATGAACCGCTCGGGGAACAGCGTGGTCACCCGGTGGATGAGGTCGTTGCAGCGGCGCGCCCACTCCAGGCTGACCGCGGCGTCGCCGACGTGGTGGGCCATCGCCGAGGCGCGCGGGGAGAAGACGGTGACGTCGATGCCGCGCTCGTCCATCAGCCGCAGCTGGCTGGCCTCGATCGTCTCGCGGATCTCGTCGTCGCTGATCACCGGATACGGCTCGGGAGCGGTCCCGGCCTCCCACGCGGCCACCTGCTTCTCCCGCCAGGCCGTGTGCGCGGCGGGCGCCGTGGTGTAGTGGCCATGGCAGTCGATGATCAACGCTGTTCCCCTTCGTCCGGGGAACAGCTTCGTCCGCCGTCGGTCAGATTGTCAACAATCCTGGCGACGTCCTGCGAGCCGTCAGCTCAGGCCGAGCACCGCCATCGTCTGCGCCGCCATCTGGGACTCGCCGAGCGCGTTCGGGTGCACGATCACGGGGTTGGTGCCCTGCAGCACCGGCTCGATCCAGCGGACGCCGATCGCCTGGCAGGCGTCGTGCCCCTCGGACACCTGGTTCATGTCGACGTAGGTCGCGCCGGTGGCCGCGGCGGCGCGGCGGACGGCGTCGTTGAGCGTCGCCTGCACCCCGCGCAGGTAGGGGACGTCGCCCTCCGCGACCGGCATCTTGTCGAAGCAGCCGCCGGTGGCCGGGAGGATCCAGGGGTAGCCGAGGATCGCGACCTGCGCGTCCGGCGCGCGGTCCCGGACCGCCTGCAGCGCCTGCACCAGCGCCGGGTAGGTGGTGGTGTTGATGGTGTCCTCGAACGAGGAGCCGTAGCGGTCCTTGCAGGGGCTGCCCTGGCCCAGCGTGCTGGCGCCGAGGGTGCCGCACTCGAGGATCGAGCTGATGAAGACGTTGCTGTCGTTCCCGCCGATGGTCATCGTGACCAGCTGGGTGCCGGGGTGCAGCGCGTCGAGCTGCGGCGGCACGCCCTGGTACTGCGCGCCGGCGTAGTCGCCGGTGTCCGCGCCACCGCAGGTGACGTCGGTGAGCTGGGCGCCGGTGGCCGCCGCGATGACGTGCGGGTAGTTGCTCGTCGAGCGCAGGCACTGCGGGGCGGCGGTCGGGTCCGGCGGCAGCACGCCGGACGCGGCGCTGTAGGAGTCGCCGAGGGCGACGTAGTCCAGCGGCTGGGTGGTGCCGGCCGAGGCGGTGGGCGCGACGACCACGCCGGTGACGACGGCGGCAGCGGCCAGGACGCAGGTGGCGAGACGACGCACGGGCTTCTCCTCGGGACCGGGGATACTCACCGGTAACAACGCGCGAGACGCCCGAGGGTTACGCAGATCACCTCGATCGCGGCTCGTCGGCGCCGACGAAGCCGGTGCGGTAGGCCCAGACCACCGCCTGGGTCCGGTCCCGGACACCGAGCTTGCCGAGGATCGCCTTGACGTGCGTCTTCACCGTCTCGGGCGCGAGGAACACCCGGCTCGCGATCTCGGCGTTGGACAGCCCCTCGGCCAGCGCGCGCAGGATCTCCGCCTCGCGCTCGGTCAGGTGCGCCGCCAGCCGCAGCCGCTCGCGGTCCGGCGGCCGGCGGCTCGCGTAGGCGGCCAGCAGCCGCCGGGTCACCGCGGGCGCGACCAGCGCCTCGCCGGCGACCACGGTGCGGATGCCGTCGATCAGCTGCTCCGGGGTCGCCCGCTTGAGCAGGAAGCCGTCGGCGCCGGCGTCCAGCGCGTCGTCGACGACCTCGTCGAGGTCGAACGTGGTGAGCACGAGCACGCGCGGCCGGGTCGGCCACGCCACGATCTCCCGGGTAGCGCGCACCCCGTCCAGCCGCGGCATCCGCACGTCCATGAGGACGACGTCGGGCCGCAGCGACCGCGCCCGCTCGACCGCCTCGCGCCCGTCGGCGGCCTCCCCCACCACCGTCAGGTCCTCCTCGGCGTCGAGGAGCGCGCGCAGCCCGCTGCGGACCAGGACGTCGTCGTCGGCGAGCAGCACCCGGATCACGGGACCACCGCCGCGCTCACGGGCAGCACCGCCCGCACCCGGAACCCGCCTTCGACCGGGCCGGCCTCCAGCACGCCGCCCTCCAGCCGTGCCCGCTCGCGCATGTTGACCAGCCCGTGCCCGGGCACCGGCTCGGGAGGTGGCGCGCAGTCGTTGGTCACCTCGAGCCGCACGTCGCCGTCCCGCCGTTCCACCTCGACGCGGATCCCTCCCGCGGGGGTGTGCCGGACGGCGTTGGTCAGCGCCTCCTGCACGATCCGGTAGACCGCCCGCGCGGTGCCCTCCGGCAGCGCGCCGACGTCCGCCCGCAACTCCACGTCCCGCCCGGTCGTCCGCACCCGCTCGACCAGCTGCTCGAGGTCGGTGGCCGTCGGGGAGAACGGGTCCGGCGCCCCGCGTTCGTCGGGCTGCAGCACCCGCAGCAACCGGTTGAGCTCCTCGAGCGCGGCCCGGCCGACGGTCTCGATCGAGAGCAGCGCCTCGCGCGCGAACGCGGGGTTGTCGGCGAACACCCGCCGGCCGACCCCGGCCTGCAGCACCATGACGTTCACCGTGTGGCCGAGCGAGTCGTGCAGCTCGCGGGCCAGCCGGCTGCGCTCCTGGTGCAGCAACCGCTCCGCGGCGAGCGCCTGCTGGCGGCTCTCCGCCGCCCGCCGCGCCTCCGTCGCCGCCGCCCGGGCCCGGCGGCTGGACAGGTCGCCGATCACCATGGCGATCAGGAAGTGGATGACGATGCCCGGCAGCGCCCCGACCGGGTCGCCCCGGTCGAAGGCCACGTAGCCGGCGATCGCCACGGCCGTGAGCGCGCCGGCCGCCGTCCGGACCCGCCGGTCGCCCACGTCGAAGCAGGTGAACAGCGCGATCCAGGCCGGCCACTCGAGGAACCCGATCGCGCCGCCGACGGCGGCGTTGACCACCACGGTCCCGCCGGCCACGGCCAGCGTGAGCAGCGGTGCGGTCTGCCGCCAGACCAGCGCGGCGGGCCCGAGGGTGGCGAGCAGCAAGGTCCACCCGTCCACCGGCCGGTAGGGAGGCCCGGCCGGCATGGCCAGGGCCGAGGAGAGCGACAGCACGACCAGCCCGGCGGCGAGCCAGGCGTCGAGGCGGGTACCGGCCCACCACGGCCGGCTGTGCGAGGTGCCCGGGAACGACGACACGCCTCATCGTGGCGGTCCCGGGCGCTCGCGGGGAGCCCTCGCGCGAGGCCTCCCGCCTCCCTCGCGCGAGGGAGGGACCGGACCCGGCCGGGGCTCGTGGCGGGGCGGCGACGGCGGCACGGTTCTCGCCGACCGATCCGGCTCCCCCAAAGAGGCACCGTCATGAGCACCACCACCGTCCCCCGCCCCGCGTCGGGCGAGGTCGTGATCCCTCAGCTCCGCCGGCGCGGGGTGCTCGCCGTCTGGGCGGCCGCCGCCGTCCCGATGGGGGTGCTCGCGTGGGTGGTCGCGCCGCTCGTGGCCGACCACCTCGACGGCCCGGCACCGCTGGCCCGCACGCTGATCGTCTGCCTGACCGCCGGGCTGGTCTGGCAGTTCGTGCTCGTGGCGGTCCTCGTCCGGCGGGAGCAGGGCACGCTGCGCTGGCCCGTCGTCCGGGAGGCCCTGTGGTTGCGGGCTCCGCGGAATTCGCGCACCGGCCGCCGCGGTGGCCGGCTCTGGCTGGTCCTGATCCCGGCGGTCGCGTGGTTCGCCGCCGAGCAGTTCGTGCCGGCACTGCCGGTCCCCGCGGCCCGCGACTTCGGCGCCTTCATGGGCTCCGACGCCGGCGCGGCGCTGCTCGGCGGGTCGTGGGGCTGGCTCGCCGTCCTGGTCGTGCTGTGGGTGTTCAACACCGTGCTCGGCGAGGAGCTGCTGTTCCGCGGCTACTTGCTGCCCCGCATGTCCGGCGCGTTCGGCCGCTACGACTGGGTGGTCAACGGGCTGCTCTTCGCCTGCTACCACGTCCACCTGCCGTGGGTGATCCCGTCGGCCCTGCTCGACATGGTCGCCCTCGCGCTGCCGTCGCGGCGCTACCGCAGCGCGCTCATCGGCATCGCCGTGCACAGCGCGCAGAGCGTCTTCCTGCTCGCCCTCGTCCTGCCGATCGTCCTGCACGGCTGACCCCGAGGAGTTGGTCATGACCAGCATCTCCGCACCGCCCGCCTACACCTCGCCCGCTCCGCGGCGCCGCGGCGCCGCCCGCGTCGTCGCACTCGTCCTCGGCTCCCTGCTCCTGCTGCCCGGCATCGCGCTGGTCGCCGCCGGTGGGCTCCTGCTCTGGGCGCACGGGGTGCACCGCTCCGACGGCTTCGTCTTCTCGCCCGAGGACCGGCTCAGCACCTCGACCCACGCGCTGTTCAGCGACCGGATCGACCTGCGGACCGGCGCCGACTGGCTCCCGGTCTCGACCTCCATCGGCGACGCCCGCGTCCAGGTCACCGCCGACGACCGCGGCGCGGTGTTCGTCGGCGTCGCCCGGGCGGACGACGTGAACGCCTACCTGCACGGGGTCAGCCGGACCCACGTGGACGCGCTCGGCTTCGACTCCCCCGCCGGCACCGACGACCAGTTCCCGGGCGGCGCGCCGTCCGGCCCGCCCGCCGACCAGGACTTCTGGATCGCCCGGTCGTCCGGGACGGGGACGCAGCAGGTCGCCTGGCCGGCCGGCGACGGCGACTGGGTGTTCGTGGTCATGAACGCCGACGGCTCGGCCGGGGTCGACGTCGACGGGCGGATCGGCGCCGAGTTCCCCGCTCTGGGCACGGTCGCGTGGACGGTGCTGATCGTCGGGGCCGGGATCACGGTCGTCGGCGTGCTGCTCGTGCGGCCCCGTCGACAAGGTTTCTGAACGCAACGGGAATTTCGTCCCACGTCCGTGGCACTGTGAGCGGACGTGGGACGAGGCACGCGCAGCGGGGAACCCGGGACGACGGACGAGCCCGGTGTGGGTTTCCGTTCCGAGCGCGGGCCGGTGCTCATCGCGGTCATGCTCACCACCGGGCTGGTGGCGATCGACTCGACGATCATCGCGACCGCGGTCCCGTCGATCGTGGAGAGCGTCGGCGGCTTCGCCCAGTTCCCGTGGCTCTTCTCGATCTACCTGCTGGCGCAGGCGGTCACCGTGCCGGTCTACGGCAAGCTGGCCGACGTCTTCGGCCGCAAGCCGGTGATGATGGCCGGGATCGGCCTGTTCCTGCTCGGCTCGATCCTGGCCGGCGCGGCGTGGAGCATGGGCGCGCTCATCGCGTTCCGGGCCGTGCAGGGTCTGGGCGCCGGCGCCATCCAGCCGATGTCGCTGACGATCGTGGGCGACCTGTACTCGCTGAAGGAGCGGGCCAAGGTGCAGGGCTACATGGCCAGCGTGTGGGCCATGTCCGCGGTGATCGGCCCGACGCTGGGCGGCGTGTTCGCCGAGTACGTCAGCTGGCGGTGGATCTTCTTCGTCAACATCCCGCTCTGCCTGCTCGCCGGGGCGATGATCATGCGCGGGTTCACCGAGCAGGTGCAGCGCAGCAAGCCGCGGATCGACTACGCCGGCGCCGTCACCCTCACCGCCGCGCTCACGCTGCTGATCCTCGGCCTGCTCGAGGGCGGGCAGGCGTGGTCGTGGGGCTCGCCGCAGAGCATCGGCGTCTTCGCCGCCGGCGTCGTCCTGCTGGTCGTCTTCGTCCTGGTCGAGCGGCGCGCGGCCGACCCCGTCGTCCCGCTGCAGCTGCTGCGCGTCCGGCTGATCGTGGCCACCTGCCTGGTGGCCGCGTGCGTCGGCGCGATCCTGCTCGGGCTGACCTCGTACGTGCCCACCTACGTCCAGGTGGCGCTGGGCACCGGCCCGCTGATCGCCGGGTTCGCGCTGGCCGCGCTCACGCTGGGCTGGCCGCTGTCGGCCTCGCAGTCCGGGCGGCTGTACCTGCGGCTGGGCATGCGGGTGACCGCGCTGATCGGGGGCGTGATCGTGGTGGGCGGCACCCTGCTGCTGCTCCCGCTCGACCAGGGCTCCAGCGTGCTGCACGTGGCGATCACGTGCTTCGTCATCGGCTTCGGCATGGGGTTCACCGCGGCGCCGACGCTGATCGCGGCGCAGGCGGCGGTCGACTGGCAGCAGCGCGGCGTGGTCACCGCGGCGAACATGTTCTTCCGCTCGCTGGGCAGCGCCGTGGGCGTGGCCGTGTTCGGCGCGGTGGTCAACGGCAGGCTCGGCACCGCGACCGTCGACGGCCACGTGCCGCCGGGGCCGCTCACCGACGCCGTGCACCTCGTGTTCCTGGGCACGGTGGCGGTCGCGGTGCTGATGCTCGTCGCGGTCGCATGCATGCCGCGCGACCGGGCCACGCCGGCGGTCGCGCCGGTGCCCGCGGAGGCGCAGCCGGTCGCCACCGCCGACTAGGCCGCCAGGGTGACGGCGCGCTCGGCGGCGCCGACCAGCCGCGCGTAGCGGCCGCCGCGGGCGAGCAGCTCCTCGTGCGTGCCCTGCTCGACGACCCGGCCGCCGTCCAGGACCGCGATCGCGTCGGCGTCGCGGATCGTGGAGAGCCGGTGCGCGATGGTGATCGTCGTGCGGCCGCGGCTGGCCTCGTCCAGCGCCGCCTGCACCGCCCGCTCGGTCTCGTTGTCCAGGGCGCTGGTCGCCTCGTCGAGCACCAGCACGCGCGGGTCGCGCAGCAGCGTGCGGGCGATCGCCAGCCGCTGCTTCTCCCCGCCGGAGAACCGGTGCCCGCGCGCGCCGACCACGGTGTCGTAGCCCTGCGGCAGGCGGGTGATCACGTCGTGGATCTGCGCCTTGCGGGCCGCGTCCTCGATCTCCTCGTCGGTGGCCTGGGGCGCGGCGTGCCGCAGGTTCTCCCGCACGGTGGTGTGCAGGAGGTAGGTCTCCTGGCTGACCACGCCGACGATCTGCGCGAGCGTGGCCAGGGTCAGGTCGCGCAGATCGACGCCGTCGATCGTGATGCGGCCGACGGTGGGATCGGCCAGCCGCGGGACCAGCGAGGCGAGGGTGGTCTTGCCCGAGCCGGTCTCCCCCACGATCGCCAGGTTCGCGCCGGCGGGCACGGTGAGCTCGACGTCGGTGAGCGCGTTGCGGGCGGCGTCCGGATAGCGGAACGTGACGCCGTCCCAGCGCACCTCGCCGCGCACCGCGGCCGGGTCCAGCGGCACGGGGTGCGGCGGGTCGGCGATGTCGACGGGCAGGTCGAGGTACTCGAACACGCGGCTGAACAGCGCCATCGAGCTGGTGACCGACACCTGGACGTCGAGCAGCGCCATGAGCGGCCGGAACAGCGCGCCCTGCAGCGTGGTGAAGGCGACGAGGGTGCCGATGGTCATGCCACCCGAGGTGGCCGGGAACCCGGCGGCCAGGTAGATCGCGGCCGGGATCGCGGCGAAGACGATGCTCATCGTGCCCATCCGCCAGCGGCCGGCCAGCTGCGAGCGGATCTCGAGGGAGACCAGATCGCGGGAGGTGTCGGCGAACCGGTCGGCCTGGACGGGCCCGGCGCCGACGGTCTTGGACAGCAGCGCACCGCTGATCGACAGACCCTCCTCGACCTGGGCGTTCATCTCGGCGAGCTGCCGCTGCTGCTGCGCGGTGACGCTCCGGCGCATGCGGGCGACCTTGCGGGTGAGCAGCACGGCGGGTGGCAGCACCAGCAGCGAGAGCAGGGAGAGCCGCCAGCTCAGCGCGACCATCGCGATCACCGTGCCGACGACGGTCGTGGTGTTGGAGGCCAGCGACGTGGCCGTCGACGTGACGACGGACTGCATGCCGCCGATGTCGTTGGTCAGCCGCGACTGCACCTCGCCGCCGCGCGTACGGGTGAAGAAGGCCAGCGACTGGCGCTGCAAGTGGGTGAAGACGGCGGTCCGCAGGCCGTGCATGACCCGCTGGCCGACCGTGGTGGACAGCCAGGTCTGGACGACGCCGAGCAGCGCGGTACTCGCGGCGACGGCGACCATGCCGGCGACGGCCCACGCGAGGAGCGGCACGTCGTGCTCGGGCAGCGCGTGGTCGATGACCTCGCGGAGCAGGAACGGGGAGGCCAGGGCGATCGCGGACGACGCCACGATCAGCGTGACGACGACGGCGAGCTGGCCGGTGAAGGGGCGGAACAGGGCGGCGATCCGGCGCAGCGGCACCGGGTTGCGGTCGAGCTGGGCGCGGTCGGCGGGGTCGACGCGGCGGCCGGAGCGGCCACCGCCTCCACCGCCTCCGCCGAAGTTGGGGGCAGTCAGAAGGCATCACCTTGTCGGGTCTTCGAGTCGATGCGGAGGTTACCTCACGATGTGGTAACCGCAACGTCTCGGCTAGCATTCCGCCGTGGCCGACGACGACAGCGGGACGCTCAGCGAGCTGCTCATGCACGCCGCCCGCGCCCAGCGCCGCCGGTGGCGCGAGCTGCTCGAGCCGTGGGACCTGACGCCGTCGCAGTCGCGGGCGCTGCGGGTGATCGGGGACGGGGACGGCACGCGGGTCTCCGACCTGGCCGAGGCGCTGCGGATCGCGCCGCGGTCGGCGACCGAGGTGGCCGACGGCCTGGAGGCGCGCGGTCTGGTGGAGCGCACCCCCGACCCGGCCGACCGGCGGGCGGTGCTGCTGCGCATGACCGCGGCCGGGCGGTCGATCCGCGACGAGGTGGCCGTGGCGCGCGCCGCCGACGCGCGTGCGTTCTTCGGCCGGCTCGCGGCGGAGGACCGGGTGGCGCTGGCCCGGCTGCTGCGCGAACTCGCGGGGTAGTTCCCCCGAGTCACGATCAGGCCTCGCGGCCGCCACGATTCGGCATCGGTGCTGGTCGGGGCCGAGATCGCAGGCCTAGCGTCCCGACGATGAGGCGCTCTCTCGGCACAGCGCTCGCGGCGCTGACCATGGTGGTGCTCGTCGGTTGCTCCGGCCCCGGGGCCGGCTCGGACTCATCCGGTGCGGACGGTGGCGCAGGGGTCGTGCCCGACGCCCCGGGAGATCCCGGGAGCACGCCGTCCGACCCCGACCGGCAGGTGGTCACGACCGCCACCGCGTCCGTCGCCGTCAAGAACCCGGCGACCGGCGCCCAGCGGATCAGCGAGCTGGTGGAGGCCGCCAGTGGCCGGGTCGACCAGCGCACCGAGCAGGCCGGGTCCGGGAAGAGCGGGCTCGAGGGTGCCTCCGCCGACCTCGTCGTGCGGGTGCCGGCCGATGCGCTGACCGGTCTGCTGGCCGACCTGGAGGACGTCGGTGACGTCGCGAACGTGTCGGTGTCCCGTTCCGACGTGACCGCCACCGCGGTCGACCTGGACGCGCGGATCTCGGCGCTGCAGGCCTCGGTGGCGCGGCTGCAGGGCCTGATGAGCCAGGCGGCCACCACCGAGGCGCTGCTCGCGGCGGAGAAGGCCCTCTCCGAGCGGCAGGAGCGGCTCGAGTCGCTGCAGTCCCAGCGGGCGGCGCTCGCCGACCAGGTGGAGCTCTCGACGCTCAGCATCCACCTGGCACCGTTCGGCGTCGCCCCGGTCGGCGGGCCGGACAGCTTCGCCGACGGGCTCAGCACCGGGTGGAAGGCGCTGGTCACCGCGCTGCGCGCGGCCGTCGTCGTCCTCGGTGTCGCCCTGCCGTTCCTGGCTCTCGCCGCGGTGGTGACCGCGGCGGTGCTGGTGCCGATCCGCATGGTGCGGCGGCGGTCCGCCGTCCCGGCACCGGCTCCTGCCGGCCCGCCCCAGGACTAGGAGGTTGTGCGCGCTTAACCGCGCGTGGTTTTGCGCGCTTAACCGCGCGCGGTCATGCGCGGCGGGCGCGGGCGGCGGCGGCCAGCTCGTCGAGCATCGCCGTCGTCGTCTCGGGGTCGACGCAGGCGTCGGTGACGCTCATCCCGTAGGTCAAGCCGTTCGGCTCCCTCTGCAGGTCGAGGTCCTGCCGGCCGGCGACCAGGTTGCTCTCCACCATCACGCCGCGGATCGCCTGCTCCCCCGAGGCGATCTGCCGGGCCAGGTCGTGCACCACCTCGATCTGGCGCAGGTGGTTCTTCTGGCTGTTGCCGTGCGAGGCGTCGACGACCAGCACCTCGGGCAGCCCGCGGCGGGCCAGCAGCGCGCGGGTCTCGGCGACGTGCTCGGCGGAGTAGTTCGGGCCGTTCTTGTCCCCGCGGAGGATCACGTGCCCGGTCTCGTTGCCGAGGGTCGACAGCTGAGCGGTGATCCCGTGCTGGTCGATCCCGAGGAACTCGTGCGGCGCCCGGGCCGCCACGATCGCCTGGATCGCCGCCTCGATGCTGCCCTCCGGCGAGTTCTTGAAGCCGACCACCGAGGAGAACCCGGACACCCGCTCCCGTGCGGTCTGGTCGGTGACGTTGCGCGCGCCGACGCCGTTGTAGGTGACCAGGCCGTTGACGTACTGCGGGGTCAGCGCGTTGAGCGGCTCGGCGGCCACGGGCACGCCCATCGCGGTGATCCGCAGCATGAGCATCCGGGTCGCGATCAGCCCGACGCTGATCCGGTTGGAGCCGTCCAGGTAGGGGTCGTAGGCGAACCCCTTCCAGTCGACCTCGGTGCGCGGCTTCTCGGTGTAGGTGCGCATGACGATCTCGAGGTCGTCCGCGTACCGCGACCGCATCCGGGCGAGGAAGCCGGCGTACTCCACCGTCGCCGCGGGGTCGTGGATCGAGCACGGCCCGGCGATGACCGTCAGCCTCCCGTCGGCACCGCTCACGATGTCGGTGACGGCGCGGCGGCCGGCCCGCGTCGTCGCGGCGGAGTCGGCGGTCACCGGCAGCAGGGTCGCCACCGCCTCCGGCGTGACGACGATGGACAGACCCGCGATCCGCGTGTTCACCAGGCCGTCGAGCTCGACCGGCTCCGCCGTGCCGTAGCCGAGCTGCCGGCGGATCTCCGGCAGCTCGGCGGACGCCGTGGCGTCCATCTGCCGGTTCACCCGCTCCTGCAGCTCCAGCAGGCGGTCGGCGATGCGCTGGGCGACCTCGAGCAGCCGGTCGGCCGGGATCTCCTCGTGCGGTTCCATCAGCAGGGCAGGACGTCGACCCGCATGATCTCGGGCATCGCGCGCAGCTGCTCCACCACCTGCGCGGTGAGCGGGCCGCGGACGTCGGTGACGGCGTAGCCGACGTGGCCGGCGGTGGACAACTGCTGCTGCTCGACGTTGAGCCCGTTGTCGGCCAGCGCGCTGTTCACGTGCGCCATGGCGCCGGGCTGGTTGCGGTGCAGCAGCAGCAACCGGGTGACGCCCTCCAGGTGCGGCAGCAGGACCTCGGGGAAGTTGACCGACAGCGCCGTCGTCCCGTTCTGCAGGTAGCCGAGCAGCTTGCCGGTGACGAAGTCGCCGATGTCGAGCTGGGCCTCCTCCGTCGAGCCGCCCACGTGCGGGGTGAGGATCACGTTGGGCAGGCCACGGAGGTCGGACTCGAACGGGTCGCCGGAAGCGGCCGGCTCGGTCGGGAAGACGTCGACGGCGGCACCGGCCAGGTGGTCGGACTCGATGTGCTTGCGCAGCGCCACGTGGTCGACGACGAAGCCGCGGGAGAGGTTGAGGAAGACCGCGCCGGGCACCATGCGGGCGAACTGCTCCTCGCCGAAGAAGCCGCTGTTCCCCGCCCGGCCGTCGACGTGCAGCGTGACGACGTCGGAGTCGGCCAGCAGCTCGTCGAGCGTGGCGCACCGCCGGGCGTTGCCCAGGGCGAGCCGGTCGGCGGTGTCGAAGAAGCGCACGCTCATGCCCAGCGCCTCGGCGAGCACCGAGAGCTGGCTGCCGATCCGGCCGTAGCCGACGATCCCCAGCCGGCGGCCGCGCATCTCGTGGCTGCCCTTGGCCGACTTGTCCCAGCGCCCGGCGTGCATGGCGTCGTCCTGCACGGTGAGCCGGCGGGTGAGCGCGATCATCTCGGCGACCGCCAGCTCGACGACGCTGCGGGTGTTGGAGAAGGGCGCGTTGAAGACGGCGACGCCGCGCTCGGTGGCCGACGGCAGGTCGATCTGGTTGGTGCCGATGCAGAACGCGCCGACCGCGCGCAGGTCGGTCGCGGCGGCCAGCACCTCGGCGGTCAGTTGCGTGCGCGAGCGGATGCCCAGAACGTGCACGCCCTGCAGCCGCTCGGCCAGCTCCTCCGGCCCGAACGCGCGCTTCTCGGTCTCGACGACGACGCCGGCCGCGGAGAGCAGCTCGGCGGCCACGGGGTGGACGCCCTCCACCAGCAGGGCCCGCACGGGACCGTCGGCAGCCTGCACGGACATGGTTTCGCTCCCTCAGAACCGGGGTCGGCGGCGACGCCTGCGCACCGCCGTCCTCGCCCCGAATGATTCCCGACGCGCGCCGGCCGCCTCGCACCGCCTAGGTTGCGGACATGCCCCCCGCCGTGCTGCAGGTCCCCTCCGCCCACGACGTCGAGCTCACCGCCTACCGCTGGGACCCGGCCGGGACACCGCGCGGGATCGTGCAACTCACCCACGGCATGGGCGAGCACCTGCTCCGCTACGAGCCCCTGGCCGGTGCGCTGACCGCGGCCGGGTTCGTGGTGATCGGCCAGGACCACCGGGGCCACGGCGCCTCGGCGCAGGGCGAGTGGGGCGCGCTGGGCGAGGGCGGCTGGGACGAGCTGGTGCGCGACATCGGGCGGGTCAGCGACGTGGCCCGCCAGGACTTCCCCGACCTGCCGCTGGTCCTGCTCGGGCACAGCATGGGGTCCTTCGCCGCCCAGCAGTACGTGCTCGACCACAGCGACGAGCTGGCCGGCCTGGTGCTGACGGGCACCGCCGTCCTCGACCTGCTCGAGCCGGCGCTGGACCTCGACCAGCCGCTGGACCTCTCCGCGTTCAACGCCCCCTTCGAGCACCGCACCGGCTACGAGTGGCTCTCGCGCGACACCGCCCAGGTCGACGCCTACGTCGCCGACGAGCGCTGCGGCTTCGGGCTCTCGGACGTCGACGGCCGGCAGATGTTCGCCTCGGCCCGCCAGGTGGCCGACCCCGGACGGCTGGCCGGGCTCCGCAAGGACCTCCCGGTCTGGATCCCCGTCGGCGAGCACGACCCGGTCAACGGGCAGCTCGCGCTGGTGCACCCGCTGGTCCAGCGGCTGACCGACGCCGGGCTGACCGACGTCACGCTGGTCGTCTACCCGGAGGCCCGGCACGAGGTGTTCAACGAGACCAACCGCGACGAGGTCGTCGCCGACCTGCTGGCCTGGCTCGACCGGGTCGTCCCGCCCGCCGCCTGACCACCGCTCCGAGAGGAAGAACGCCCGTGCACGCTCGCTCGACCACCATCCAGGGCGACCCGGGGGCGGTGCCGACCGGCATCGCCTTCGTCCGCGACGAGACCATGCCGATCCTCCGGCAGATGGACGGCTGCGTGGGCCTGTCCATGCTGGCCGACCCCGAGTCGGGTCGCTGCATCGTGACGACGTCGTGGCAGGACGCCGACGCCGTCCGGTCCAGCCGCGACGTCGTCCGGCCGACCCTGGAGCGGACGGCGGAGGCGCTCGGCGGGCCGGCCGAGGTGCAGGAGTGGGCGATCGCGGCCATGCACCGCGTGCACGAGGCCCACCACGGCGCCTGCGCCCGGGTCACCTGGCTGCGCACGGCCCCGGACGAGGTGGGCAAGGCCGTGGACGCCGTCCGGCTGTCCCTCATGCCCAAGCTCGACGACCTGCCGGGCTTCTGCAGCCTCAGCGTGATGGTCCGCCCGGACGACGGGACGGCCGTCGCCGCGGTCGCCTACGACACCTGGGAGGACCTGCGAGCCGCCGCTGAGGGGGCCCGGGAGTTCCGCGACGAGTTCGCCCCCGCGATGGGCATCGAGGTGCTCGACACCGGCGACTTCGACCTGGCCCTGGCCCACCTCGGCGTGCCGGAGACGAACTGACCGTGCCGTTCACCTCGCCTGTCGACGGGTTCCGGCTGGCCTACGACCGCACGGGCGGCGGCCCGCCCGTGGTCCTGCTGCACGGCTGGCCGGGCGACCGCGGCGACTTCCGGCTGGTCGCACCCGCGCTGGCGGACGCCGCCGACGTCGTCGTCCCGGACCTGCGCGGGTTCGGCGACTCGGACAAGCCCGACGTGGACCCCGCCCAGTACGCAGGAGACGCCCAGGCGCGCAGCGTGCTGGGGCTGATCGAGGAGCTGGGCCTGGAGCAGGTGGTGCTGGCCGGCTACGACATAGGCAGCCGCATCGCGCAGGTCGTCGCCCGGCAGGCGCCGGGGCGGGTGCGCGCGCTGGTGATCGCCCCGCCGGTGCCCGGCGCCGGTAAGCGCCTGCTGGACCCCGCGGTGCTGCAGGAGTTCTGGTACCAGAACTTCCACCGGCTCGAGCTGGCCGAACGGCTCCTCGACGGCAACCGGGACGCCGTGCGCAGCTACCTGCAGCACTTCTGGACCCACTGGTCCGGCCCGGCGTTCACTCCTGCCGACGCCGACCTCGACCGGCTGGCCGACGGCTACGCCCGGCCCGGCGCCTTCACCCGCTCGATCGGCTGGTACCGCGCCGGGTCGGGGATCCTCGCCCGGGGACTCCAGGAGCAGACCCCCGACCCCGCGGACCGCCTGAGCACGCCCACGCACGTGCTCTGGCCGGCGCACGACCCGCTGTTCCCGTCGGCGTGGTCGGACCGCCTCGGGGAGTTCTTCGCCGACGTCACCCTGACCTCGCTGCCGGACTCCGGGCACTTCGTGCCGCTCGAGGCGCCCGACGAGCTCACCTCCGCGATCAGGGCGGCCCTGGGCTAGGTGTCGCGACCAGACACGTTGTTGACAGTCGGCGTGGTGGCTTGATCACGAAGGAGACCTCCGGAAGGAGTGGCGGTGCTTGACGTCACCATTCCCAACCGGAGGTCTCCGTGGCCCACGCTAACGCCCGCACCACCGTCTACGCCCGCAAGCTGATCGTCGCTCGTGTCCGAGCTGGTCACCGCCCCGGCGAGGTCGCCAAGCAGCTCGGAGTGAGCCGCCAAACGGTCTACAAGTGGGTGCGCCGCTGGCGGGCCGAGGGCGAGGCTGGGCTGGCCGACCGCTCCTCGCGGCCGCATCGGCTGCCGCGGCGCACCTCAGCCGAGAGGACCGCGGCGATCGTGGCCGCGCGCAAGGCCCACCATGCCGGGCCGGTGCGGCTGGCCGCGATCCTCGGGCTGGCGGCCTCCACGATCGGGGCGGTGCTGCGCCGGGCCGGCCTGCCCCGGCTGGCCGACGTCGACCGGCTGACCGGCGAGCTGCTGCGCGGCCGCCGGCACAGCCAGGTCCGCTACGAACGCGAGCACCCCGGCGACCTGCTGCACGTGGACGTGAAGAAGCTCGGCCGGGTGCCGGTCGGCGGTGGCTGGCGCATCCACGGCCGCCGCGAGGAGGTGCGCGGGCGCGGCATCGGCTGGGACTACGTGCACGTGGCCATCGACGACCACACCCGGCTGGCCTACGCCGAGGTGCTGCCCGACGAGCGCACCGGCACCTGCGCCGGCTTCCTGACCCGCGCGGTGGCCTGGTTCGCCGCCCAGGGCGTGACCATCGCCCGGGTGCTGACCGACAACGCCAAGAGCTACCGGATCGGTGCCGCCTGGATCGCGGCCTGCGCCCAGCTGGGCATCGCCCGCCGGTTCATCAAGCCCGGCCGGCCCTGGACCAATGGCAAGGCCGAACGGTTCAACCGCACCCTGCAGAGCGAGTGGGCCTACGCCACCGCCTGGGCATCGAACGAGGAGCGCACCGTCGCGCTGGACGGCTGGCTCGAGCACTACAACACTGCCCGTAGCCATTCCGCCCTCGGAGGTCACCCGCCGGTCAGCCGCCTCGCCGCGTGAACAACCTGTCCGGTCACGACAGCTAGGCCGGCGGGGCGTCGCGCAGCTCGACGAGCAGGTCGCGCGCCGCCGGCGCGATGCGGGCGGGGACGCCGAGCTCGACCAGCTGGTCGGTCGCGGCGGCCATCTCGTCGGCCCGCCGGCGCGCGTGCGTGTGCGTGCCGTCGACCAGCCGGTCCACGGTCCGCTCGTCGAAGCCGGCCAGCTCGGCGGAGATGTTGCCGCGCAGCCAGTCCGCGCAGCCGGCCGCCTCGGCCCCGCGCAGCGCCTCGACCACCGCGGCGGCCAGGCCCTTGTAGAAGACGCTGCGCAGCAGCTTGCGCGAGATCGCCTCCCCCACCGGGCCGGGCTGCACGGTGACCTCCGCGCCGAGCGGGACGAGCAGGTCGCGGTACGTCCGGGCGCGTGGTCCGGAAACCAGCATCGGCGTCCGCAGTCCCTTGCCCGGCACCGGCGACATCAGCGCCACGTCGACCACGTCGACGTCCCGGCCGGCCACCCGCTCGGCGAGGGAGACCTTCAGCCCCGGCGACGCGGTGTTCAGGTCGGCCCACAGCGTGCCCGGGCGCAGCCCGTCCAGCGCGTTCTCCAGCGCGGTCATCGCGTCGTGCGAGCTGTTCAGGCTCAGCACGAGATCGGCGTCCGCGACCGCCTCGGCCTCGCTCCCCCGATGCCGGACGCCGTCCACGGTGATCGGCTTCGGGTCGTAGCCGCGGACGTCGGCGCCGGCGGCGACGAGGTCGGCGCCGATCGCCGATCCGGCCTCGCCCAGCCCGAGGACGGCGATCCGCACGGTCACTCGCCGACCGGCGGGGTGCCGTGGGTGTGGAAGGTGGAGATCGTCTGCAATCCCCAGGCCTGGCCCTTCGCCCGCTCCTCGGCCGACCAGTCCACCGGCTGCCAGTCGGGGGCGAAGACCAGCCGGGCACCGGCGTTGTCCAGCTCGATCCGGTTGCCGGCCGGCTCCCAGACGTAGAGGAAGAAGCTCTGCTGGATGGTGTGCTTGTGCGGGCCGGTCTCGATGTGGATCCCGTGCTCGAGCGCCAGGTCCGCCGCCCGGATGATGTCGTCACGGCTGTCCACCGCGAACGACAGGTGGTGCAGGCGGCCGGAGGTGCCGGTGTTGTCCCGGGTCCAGACGGCGTCGTAGCCCTTGTTGGTGAAGGTGGTCCAGCTGCCGGCGACCCCGTCGTCCAGCACGATCTGCTCGGTGACCATCCCGCCGAGGACGTCGCGCGCGAAGTCGCGGTTGGCGACCGGGTCGACGGCCAGGTAGTTGATGTGGTCGATCCGCCGCACGCTCACGCCGCGGCCGGGGTAGGCCTGGGCCTGGTTCTTCAGCGACGGCTTCAAGTCACCCTCGGGCCGGTACCACTCGCACTCGTAGTAGATGCCCATCTCGTGGCCGTCGGGGTCGGTGAAGACGTAGACCGGGCCGTAGCCGGGGTCGCCGTCCTCCCACCCGCGGCCGAGGCCCGTCGCCTCGATCGCGGCGACCCGACGCTGCAGCGCCTCGGGCGTGCTGGCGCGGAAGTTGGTGCGGCCGACGCCGGGTCGCGGGGCGGCGGTGAGCTTGATGGTGGCGTTCTCGTAGTCGTCCCAGGCGTGCAGGAACACCGAGTCGCCGGCCGAGCCGTTCTCGGTCAGGCCCAGGTAGCGCACGAAGAAGTCGAGGCTCTCCTCCGGCTTGTCGGTGAGCAGCTCGACGTGGGCGAGGTGGGCGATGTCGTGCAGCGGCGGCACGGAGGTCTCCTTCGAGGGGTGGGTGTGTCCGGGCGGAGGCACGAAGGGGCGGCCCGTTCGAGAACGAGCCGCCCCTGTCGCTTCAGACCGGCGTCAGTCGAACGACTGGACCGTGTCGTAGCCCCTGCCGTTGTACTTCTGCACGACGACCGAGGACACCGCGGGCTGGTCGCCCTGGGTGGTGTCGACCGACGTGCCCTCGAGCATGAGCGGCGCCTGGTAGTCCTTGATCGAACGCAGGGCCTCCATGAAGGACTCGCGGGTCGGCTCCTTCATCTTCTGGAAGGCCTGGTCGAGCGTCGCGCCGACCATCCAGCTCCACTGGCAGTGCGGGAACGCCGGCGGGTCCGGGTAGTCGCCGTACTGCTTGAGGGCGGCCAGGTAGGTCTGCACGTCCTCGTCCGACGCGAACGCCGGGCTGGCCGGAGCCTTGGCGAAGGACACCGAGTAGACGCCGGGGTACGCGCTGGCACCACCGGGCTCGAGGATCGCCCCCGGGCTCGAGGTGTTGGAGGGCAGGAACCAGCTGGGCTTCCAGTTCAGCTGCTGCGCCTTCTGCAGCGAGGAGATCATCAGCGGGGTGATCGACATCGCGTTGAAGAAGACGTCGGCGCCGCTGGAGGCGAGCTCGGTGAGCTGCGCGTCGACCGAGGTGTCGGTCGCCTCGTAGGTGAGCTCCTTGACGACCTTGATGTTGTCCTTGCCCTCGATGGCCTTCTTGAAGCCCTCGACGTAGCCCTTGCCGTAGTCGTCGTTCTGCGACAGGATCGCGACCTTGTGCTCGCCGCCCGAGGTGGCCAGCAGCTCGCCCATGGCCTCGCCCTCGTTCTGGTACTTCGGCACGAAGCCGAGCTGCCAGGGGCTTTCCTTCTCGTCGCTGAAGATCGGGTCACCGGTCATGACCAGCACCTGGGGCACCTCGTCGGCGATCGCCGCCTGGCGCCATGCGCGGTTCGTCGGCGTGCCCAGCCCGGCGGTCATCGCGAAGACGTCGCCCTTGAGCTGGTCGTAGTTCGCCTTGGCCTTCTGCGGGTCGTAGCCGTCGTCGAGCGCCTTGATCTCGACGGTGCGGGTCTTCCCGTCGCCGAACTTGATGCCGCCCTCGGCGTTCTTCGCACCGAAGTAGGCCTTGACGCCGGCGACGGTGCACGTGCCCGGGCCCGCCGTGGCACCGCTGAGCGGGGTGGTGATGCCGAGCGTGAGCGTCGTGTCGGTGATGCCGGGGCTGGTCCCCGAGTCACCGGCGCCGCTGCGTCCGGAGTCGTCGCGGCTGCCGCACCCGGCGAGCATCAGCGCGAGCGCGGACGCGCCGGCGACGATGCGGAACGCCGTCCGCGATCGGGTGTGTCTCCTCATGCGTGACCTTGCCTCTCTGTCTCAGGTTGCTCCGCCGCGGTGCCCGACCCGGTGGTCGACGACGGAGTGGTCGGGGGCGCGGCAGGGCCGCGCGCGGCGCGGGAGCGCCGCCGTCCGCGGGTCAGCGCGCGGGGCAGCGACACGAGGCCGCCGGGGAGCACGAACAGGACGACGAGCAGGATCGCGCCCTGCAGCAGCGCCGTGAGGCTCGGGTCGACGGCGTTGGTCAGCTGCGGGACGAGCACGTAGTACAGGCCGCCGAGGATCGAGCCCACGATGCTGGCCGAGCCGCCGATCACCATCGCGGCGACCAGGTTGATCGAGTGCCCGAAGCTCATCGTCTCCGGGGACGTGTACTGGATGACGACCATGTACAGGAACCCGCTCACGCCGCCGATGAGCGAGGCGATCGTGAACGCCAGCACCTTGTAGCGGTACGGCGAGATCCCCATGGACGACGCCACGTTCTCGTTGCCCTTGACGATCGCGAACGCCCGGCCGTACTTGCCGCGGACGACGTTGTGGGTCAGCAGGTACACGATGCCGCCGATGACCAGCACCAGGTACAGCTGCCACTGGTCGTCGAAGAGCCCGCTCCACTCCGGCGCCTTCGCGAAGGCCGTCGAGGTGCCCTCCGAGCCGCCGGTGAAGTCGCTGAGCCGCTTGGCCAGCGGGACGCCGACGATCGGCAGCGCGATGGTCACCATGGCGATCGCGAGCCCGCCCAGGCGGGCGGCGGCCAGCGCGACCAGCAGGCCCACCACGGCGGGGGCCAGGCAGGCGAGCGCGAAGGTCAGCACGATGTTCCAGTCGTTCGTCACCCCGTACGCGGTGACGTACGCGCCGAACCCGAGGAAGAAGATCTGGCCCAGCGAGACCTGGCCGGTGTAGCCCATCACCACGTTCAGGCCGAGCACGGCGACGGCGAAGACGCCGATGCGGGCGAGCGTCTGGTTGGTGAACTCCGACAGCCCGAGCGGCGCCACGAACAGCACGACCAGGACCACGAGCACCGCTGCCCAGCGGACCCACGGGCGCTGCCACACGGCCGAGGCGGATGCCATCTGAGGGGCCATCACACCCGCACCACGACTTTCCGGCCGAACAGGCCCTGAGGTCGAACGATGAGCACGACGAAGATGAGGATGAACGGCACGGCGACCTTGAGGTCGAAGCCGATGAAGTCGACGTAGACCGCGGCCAGGTTCTCCAGGACGCCGATGATCCAGGCCGCGACGACGACGCCGATCGGGCTGGTCAGACCGCCCAGGATGACCGCGGCCAGCGCGTAGACCAGCGCGTTGTCCAGCATCCCGGGGGTCAGCGTGAGCTGCGGGGCGACGAGCGCGCCGGCGACCGCGCCGAGCGCCGCCGCGAGGCCCCAGCCGACCATCAGCAGGCGCCCGACGGGGAGCCCGGAGAACGCCGCGGACTGCGGGTTGATCGCCACGGCCCGAAGGGCCAGGCCGAGCTTCGTGCCGACGAACAGCCCCTGCAGCAGGAGCATCGCCACGATGATCACCAGCGTCGTCCCGATCGAGCGGATGCTGATCGAGACACCCAGGACCGACACCGTGCCGAGGGGGAACAGCGACGGGAACTGCTGGTTGTTGTACGTCCACAGCCAGCCGCAGATGCCGGTGATCAGGGTCAGCAGGCCGATCGTGACGACCACCGCGGTGTCGGGGTCACCCCGCTCGAACCGCCGCATCAGCCACCGCTCGACCACGGCGCCCAGCACGAAGGAGAACAGGATCGAGATCAGGATGGCGAGGACGAGCGGCACGTCGTGGGTGGTCAGCCACCACGCGACGTAGGCCGCCAGCACGGCCATGCCGCCCTGCGCGAAGTTGATGAGGCCGGTGGCCTGGTTGACCAGGACGATCGCGAGGGCGATGGCGCCGTAGATCGAGCCGGTCGACAGACCGTCGACGACGAGCTGGACGAATTTGCCCACCTCAACCCCCCAGGTATGCGCGTCGGATCTCGTCCATCCCCTTGAGCTCGGCGGACGTGCCGGTGAGCACGTTCCGGCCGGTCTCCAGGACCGTCGCGCTGTCGACGAGGGTGAAGGCGAGGTTGGCGTTCTGCTCGACGACGACCATGGCGATGCCCGACTCGATGCGCAGGCGCCGGATCGCGTCGTAGACGTTCTTCGCGGTGCTCGGCGCGAGGCCGAGCGAGGCCTCGTCGAGGAGCAGCAGGCGTGGCTTGGACATGATCGCCCGCCCCACGGCCAGCATCTGCTGCTCGCCGCCGGACAGGGCCGACGCGTTCGACTTGATCCGCTCCTTCAGGTTCGGGAACAGGTCGAGGCAGTAGTCGATGTCGGCGTCGATGCCCTTGCGGTCCTTGCGCAGGTACGCACCGACCCGCAGGTTCTCGCGGACGGTGAGGTCACCCAGCGTGCCGCGCCCCTCCGGGACGTGCGCGATGCCGAGGGCGGCGACCTGGTCGGGTCGCATGCCGCGGATGTCCTTGCCGTCGAAGACGATGCGGCCGCCGGCGCGGACGGTGCCGCTGATCGTGCGGAGGGTGGTGGTCTTGCCGGCGCCGTTCGCGCCGAGGATGCCGACCGCCCCGTTGTCCGGAACGGTCAGCGACACCCCCTCCAGCACCTGCACCGGGCCGTAGAACGCGGTGACGTCCTCGAGCTCAAGCAGCGTCATCTGCGGCGTCCTTCCCGATGTACGCCTCGATGACCCGGGGGTCGGACTGCGCCTCGGCGGCCGTCCCCTCCATCAGCTTGCGACCGTGGTCGAGCACGACGACGCGGTCGGTCAGCGCGGCGATGAGGCCCATGTGGTGCTCGACGATGACGACGGTGATGTCGTCCTCGCCGCGCAGCCGCCGGACCGTCTCGATCAGCTGCTCCACCTCGGCGTGCGGGAGGCCGGCGGCGGGCTCGTCGAGGAGCAGCAGGCGCGGCTTCATGAGCAGCGCGCGGCAGAGCTCGACGCCCTTGTGCAGGCCGTGCGACAGCTCGTCGGCGGGCAGGTGCGCCGCCCAGCCCAGGCTGTTGCGCTCCAGCAGTTCGAGCGCCTCGGCGCGCAGCTCCTTCTCGGAGCGCCGCGTGCGCGGCAGTCGCAACGACCACTCCAGCGATCCGCCGGGCAGCCGGGTGTGCGCCCCGAGCAGCACGTTCTCGAGCACCGTCGAGTGCAGCTGCAGGGCCGGGTGCTGGAAGGTCCGGGCCAGGCCGTGCCGGGCGAGCGTCGCCGGGCGCGCGCCGTGCACCTCGGTGCTGTCGATCCGCACCGTGCCGGAGGTCGGCTTGTAGTGGCCGCTGATGCAGTTGAACAGCGACGTCTTGCCCGCGCCGTTCGGTCCGACGAGCCCGAAGATCTGGCCCGGCTCGACGGAGAAGCTCACCTCCTGCAGCACCTTGATGCCGCCAAATTGCAGGCTCACGTCCTGCAAGGTCAGCTCAGCCGCCATTGACTGCCTTTCCCGCCGTTGCCGCGTTGCATCGGTGTGTGCGGGCGCACAGCCCGCCGAGGAACCTACGAATCTCGTCCGAGATTGTCAACGATTTTGGTGTGAGTCCGGCGTCGGACGTCGGCCACCTCCCGTGTCGCGGTCCGCCGTGGCTCCCGTCCCGTGCACGACCGCCCGGTGGCGGGGGCCGACTTCAAGGGTGGGCTGCCTCGGCGGATCTCGCCTGGCGTGGGGGCGTCCGGGGCCCCTGCGGAGGAGGCTACGAGACAGGACGGGTGCTGTCGGTCACGCGAACGTCTCGATCCGCGGCAGCGCCGAAGTCGAGACAGATGACGTATCCCCCGCTCGTCAGCGCGGCGGCTCGCCCTGGCCGGAGGCGGGGTCCCACCGCCGGTAGAGCACCCCACCGAGGACGGCGAGCAGCCCCAGGCAGGAGAGCACCGCCGGCTGCGCCGTCCACGACGACGATGACGCACCGGCCGCCACGACCAGCGGCGGGACGAGCAGCTGCCCGATGCTCGAGCCCTGCGTGAGCACGCCGACCGAGGCGCCGGCGGCGGGGGTGCCCGCCGTCAGGGCGGCCACCCCGCTGAACAGCGACGAGGGGACCAGCCCGGCGAGGAAGGAGAACAGCGCCACCGCGGCGATCCGCACGCCCAGCGGGAGGGCGTCGTCCTGCCCGGCCCACACGGTGGCGGCCATGCACAGGCTGCCCGTGACGACGAGGCGCCACCGGGCCACCCCGCGGTGCAGGAGGTAGGCGCCCAGCAGGTTGCCGGGGGCGTTCGCGAGGAAGGCCAGGCCGCTCAGCACGCCCGCCGTGCGCAGGGAGATCCCGCCGTCGTGCACCAGCATGGCCGGGAACAGCCCGAGGACCGCCAGGTACTGCCCGGCGTAGAGCGCGAACACCCCGGCGAGGGAGAGCACGCCCGGTGAGCGCAGCGCCCCGAGCAGCCCCGCCCGGTCGGGCAGCCGGCGCGCCGGTGAGCCCGGCACCCAGCGGAGCACCGCCACCGCGGCGAGCACGGCCAGCACGGCGTCCAGCACCCAGGCCGTGGGCCAGCCCAGGCCGGCGACGACGGGCGGCACGAGCAGCGCGGCCAGGCCCGACCCGACCGGCATGTAGGCGCCCCACGCGCCCATGACCAGCCGGCGCTGGCGCGGCGCGGTCAGGCCGGGGAGCAGGCCGGGCACGGCCAGCACCACGAGGACGAAGCCGAGACCCTCGGCCACCCGCGTGACCAGCAGCGCGCCGGTGGTCTGCAGCGCGGCGCCGGCGACGTTGGCGACGGCGATCGTGGCCAGCCCCAGGAGCACCTGCCGGCGGAAGCCCAGCGCCTGCCCGGCCCAGCCCAGCAGCGTGCCGAAGACGGCGCCGAGCGCGCTCATCGCGGAGAGGTACCAGGCGGCGGCCGACGCGCTCAGGCCGAAATCCGCCTGGAGCTCCGTGAGCGCCGAGGCCCCCTTGCCGACCTGCGCGGCCGCGACGAAGCCCGCGGCCATCAGGCTGCCGACGGCGGTCCACCGGGTGGCCTCCCCCGCCCCGACGGCGGCAGCCGCCGGACCCCGCACCGCTGCCGACGCACGCGACCTGAGCACGGCTCACGGTAAGCAGATCGGCGGTCGCCCCGCGGGCACCCGGCGGCGCACCGCGCGAGGCGTTACGTTGCGAGGGTGACGAGGGTCACCCGGCGGCCCTCCGCCGGTGCGACATCTGACGTACGCGAGGACGCCCGTTGCGGCCGGAGACGGCCCGCCATCCGGCTGTGTCCCACGACACGGGGCAGGCCTAGCGTTCATCGCGGACTGCGCTTCCGCCCCGCGGGGCAGGAACAGCGCGACAGCCCAGCCGAGAACACACGAGGACGGATGCACATGACCGCGAGCAACCTGCAGGAACTTCTCGACCAGACCGGCAACACCGTCGAGCTGCTGCGCAACTCGCAGCTCGGCACCTACATCTACCCGGTGGTGCCCTCGGAGTTCACGAACTGGCGCCGCGAGCAGAAGGCATGGCGGGACACCGCGGTGCTCTTCGACCAGTCGCACCACATGTACAACACGTGGATCTCCGGTCCGGACGCGCTCAAGCTGATCTCCGACCTGGGCATCAACAGCGTCGCGAACTTCCCGGTCAACATGGCCAAGCAGTTCGTCCCGGTCTCCCCCGAGGGCGGCGTCATCGGCGACGGCATCCTGTTCCACCTCGACGAGGAGGAGTACGTCTTCGTCGGGCGCGCGCCGGTCGCGAACTGGCTGGAGTTCAAGGGCTCCAAGGGCTACAACGTCGAGGTCCGCAACGACCCGCGCTCGACCTCCCGGCCGTACGGCAAGGCCGTGTCGCGCGACGTGTGGCGCTTCCAGATCCAGGGCCCCAACGCCTGGCCGATCATCGAGAAGCTGCACGGCGGGGACCTCGAGCAGCTGAAGTTCTTCCGCATGTCGACCATGAACATCGGCGGCGAGCAGGTCCGCACCCTCCGGCACGGCATGGCCGGCGCTCCCGGTCTGGAGATCTGGGGCCCGTACGAGTCCTACGAGAAGGTCCGCGACACCATCCTCGAGGTGGGCCGCGAGTTCGGGCTCGAGCCGTGCGGCTCGCGCGCCTACTCGTCCAACACCCTCGAGTCGGGCTGGATCCCCTCGCCGCTGCCGGCGATCTACACCGCCGACGAGCTCCGTGACTACCGCGAGTGGCTCCCGGCCAACGGCTACGAGGCGACCAACGCGCTGGCCGGCAGCTTCGTGTCGGACAAGATCGAGGACTACTACCTCAACCCGTGGGAGCTCGGCTACGGCTCGTTCGTGAAGTTCGACCACGACTTCATCGGCCGAGACGCGCTCGAGGCGATCGACCCCAGCACCCAGCGCCGCAAGGTGACGCTGGCGTGGAACGACGAGGACCTGACGAAGCTGCTCGGCGGGATCCTGGGCGAGAAGCCCGGGTACATGACGTTCGACCTGCCCAACGCCAACTACGGGTCGTCGAACTTCGACTCGGTGATCGACGCCGACGGCCACGTGATCGGCGCGTCGCTGTTCACCGGCTACAGCGCCAACGAGCGCAAGGGCCTTTCCCTGGCCACCGTCGACCCGAACGTGCCCCTGGGCGCCGAGGTCCGCGTGGTCTGGGGCGAGCCCGACGGCGGCAGCAAGAAGACCACCGTCGAGCCGCACGAGCAGCTCGCCGTGCGCGCCGTGGTCAGCCCGGCGCCGTACGCCGAGACCGCCCGCGGTGACTACCACGCCGGCTGGCGGAGCAAGGCGACCGCCTGAGTCGACAGACGGGGCCGGGTGGCGGGGAAACCCACGCCGCCCGGCCCCGTCGCATATCCGCCCCCCGAGAGGAAAGGACCTCCCTCGTCATGCCGTCCGAAAGCCTGGCCGCCGCACTGGCCCGCGCCGGGAGCGCAGTGGAGCTGCTGCGCAACCTCAGCTTCCCGCCCAGCACCTTCCCGGTGAAGCCGGAGTTCACGAACTGGCGCTCCGAGCAGCGGGCGTGGCTGGACTCGTGCGCACTGCTCGACCAGTCCCACCACATGACCGACCTGTTCGTCGAGGGCCCGGACGCGCTGCGGCTGTTCAGCGACCTCGGCGTCAACACCTTCGCGAACTTCGGCCCGGGCAAGGCCAAGCAGTTCGTCGCCGTCGCCCCCGACGGCCACCTGATCGGTGACGCGATCCTGTTCCACCTCGACGAGGACTCGTTCGACCTGGTGGGGCACCCGATGGTGCTGGACTGGGTGACGTTCCACCTCGAGCGGGGCGACTACAAGGCCACCGCCGAGCGCGACGACAACTCGATCGTCCGGCAGTCCGGGCCGCCGAAGCTCTACCGCTACGAGCTGCAGGGCCCCACGGCCGCCGCGATCGTCGAGCAGGTGTCGGGCGCGCCGGCGCCGGACGTGAAGTTCTTCAACATGGCCGAGTTCACCATCGCCGGCAAGCGGGTCCGCGGGCTGCGGCACGGCATGGCCGGCCAGCCCGGCTTCGAGCTGTTCGGCCCATGGGAGGACGGCGAGGCCGTGCTGGGCGCGCTGCTCCAGGCGGGCCAGGACCACGGGCTCGTGCGGGTCGGAGCCAAGGCCTACTCGACGGCGAACCTGGGTTCCGGCTGGGTCCCGGCCCCGCTGCCGGCGATCTTCGGCGACGACCCGCTGCTGGCCGAGTACCGCGAGTGGCTGCCGGTCGGCAAGGTCGGCTCCATCGGCGGCAGCCTCGACTCCGACGACATCGCCGACTACTACCTGACGCCCTACGACATCGGCTACGGCAAGACGGTCAAGTTCGACCACGACTTCGTCGGCCGGGAGGCGCTGGAGCGGATGGCGCAGGAGACGCCCGCCCGCACCAAGGTCACCCTCGTCTGGAACGCCGACGACGTCACCGCCGCCGTCGGCTCGATGTACCGGCCGGGCCCCGGCGCGAAGTACATCGAGATGCCCAAGGCCCGCTACGCCACCCACCACGAGGACGCGGTCCTCAAGGACGGCCGGCAGGTCGGGATCTCGCTGGACGTCGGCTACCTCGCCAACGAGCGGGAGATGGTGTCCCTGGCCACCATCGACAGCGCGCTGGCCGAGCCGGGCACCGAGGTGACCGTCGTCTGGGGCGAGAACCCGGTGTCGGCGAAGCCGGCCGTCGAGCCGCACGAGCAGGTGCAGATCCGCGCCGTCGTCGCCCCCTGCCCGTACGACGCGCGGGAGACCTACCGCGCGGGCTGACCCACCACGACGAAGGGCCCCCGGACGATCCGTCCGGGGGCCCTTTCTCATGCGGGCTCGGGGCGCCGCGGTGCGCGCGGTTTCGCGCGCTTAACCGCGCGCGGTTAAGCGCGCGAAACCACCGCCCCGTGGCCTGACGCGATCAGGCGGGCTGCGAGACCCGGTTGTCGAACAGCGCGATCCCCGCCGCGGTGTTGGACGCGGGCACGAAGTAGTCCGAGTGCACCTTGCGGATCTGCTCGTTCATCGCGCCCCGCATGATCAGCCACATGATCAGCTCGATCCCCTCCGAGCCGGCCTGGGCGATGAGCTCCTCGCGGGAGAGGGCGGCGAGCTTCGCCGGGTCCTTCTCGATCGCGTCCATCCACATGTGGTCGAACTCCGGGTTGATGAACCCCGCCCGGGTGCCGGCCAGCTGGTGGCTCATGCCGCCGGTGCCGAGCACGCCGACAGTGAGGTCGCCGGGGAAGCTGCGGATCGCACGGCCGAGCGCCTGGCCGAGCGCGTAGCAGCGCGCCGCGGTGGGCTGCGGGTACTGGATCACGTTGACCAGCAGCGGGATCACCGGGCACGGCCACGCTTCGCCGGGGTCCGGCGTCCACACCGACAGCGGCACGGTGAACCCGTGGTCGACGTCGAGCTCCTGGAAGACGGTCAGGTCGAAGCCCTCGTCGATGAGCTCCTTGACCAGGTGCAGCGACAGCTCCGGGTGGCCGATGACGTCGGGGACCGGACGGCGGCCGAAACCTTCGTCGGCCACCTCGTACCGCTCGGCGGTGCCCAGCCCGAAGGTCGGCACGAAGTCGAGGTCGATGCCGTTGGCGTGGTCGTTGTAGACGACGATGGCGACGTCCGGCGTGTGCTCGGCCAGCCACTCCCGCGCCGGGGCGTAGCCGTCGAACAGCGCCTTCCAGCTCGGGTCCTCGGTCTTGCCGCGGTCCATCGCCGCGCCGATCGACGGCACGTGCGACGTCGCCAGCCCCCAGATCACCTCAGCCATCGCGACGGCCCCCTGCCTTCATCGCGGCGAGGAAGTCGGCCTCGCCCATGCCGGTGAACACTCCGCCCAGGTACTGCATCGACCGCCCGTCCATCATCGCCAGCTTGTAGACGTAGAAGATGCTGCCGCCGAGGTCGATCATCGCCTGCCAGTCGCGGCTCAGCACGGCGCGCTCCTGATCGTCGGTGAGCCCGAACTCGCGGCAGTAGGCGGCCTCGTCTGCCAGGAAGCGCTCGCGGTTGGCCTCGGTGCGCAGGCTCATGAACAGCTTGTTCATGCGGAAGCCGCGCCGGCTGGTCTCCCCGTCGAAGATCGGGGTCGGCGTCCCCTCGGTCACGCCCGCTCCTGCGGGTGCGTGGCGAGCGCTTCGACCTGCACGTCGAGCCAGGGCGCCATCGGCAGCGACATCAGGGCGTCGTGCAGGGCCGCCGGGTCGTCGGCCTCGTACAGGCCGATCGTCGCGGTGCGGCCGGGCACCCGCCACAACCGCTTCAGCACGCCGGCCGCGCGCAGCTCCATGGCGCGGGCGCGCTCCGCGGAGCGCAGCTCCTCCCGCCGCTCGGCGGGGGTGTCGACGGGCAACCGGTTCTCGGACCGGACGAGGAACTCCACGTGATCTCTCCCTGCAGTCAGTCGGCGAGCTCGAGCAGGACCTTGGCCAGCGCCTCGGGGGCGGTGACCATCGCCTCGTGCCCGGTGTCCAGCTCGTGCACCGGCCATCCGCGCTCCCGTGCCCGGTCGGCCTGCGCGGCGAACACGCGCATCCACGTCACGCACTCGACGAACGCGGCCGGCACGCCGTCCACGGCACCGGTCAGGCGCAGCGGGTCGGTGTAGGTCTTCCACGGGTGCGGGGTCAGCTTCGGGGTCAGCCAGTCGATGTCGGCGGGCTCCGTGACGCCGAGCACCGACAGCTTGCGCACCGGCACCAGCCACTCGAAGCCCTGCTCCGCGGCGGACTCCGCCCAGTGGTGCTCGACGGTCTCGGGCAGCAGGTCGCGGGCGGTCTCGCCGTCGTCCCCGACGAAGGCGTCGAGGTAGACCCGGCGGGCGACCGCGTCCGGACGGCGGTCGGCCACCGCGGTGACGACCTGACCGGCGTAGCTGTGCCCCACCAGCACCACGTCGGTGAGCCGGAAGGTGTCGATCAGCCGGACGACGTCCTCGACGTGGGTGTCGAGCCCGACCAGCGGCGAGAGCAGGTGGGCGCGCTCGGACAGCCCGGTGAGGGTGGGCGCGTGCACCTCGTGACCGGCCTCACGCAGCCGCGGCGCCACCCTGTCCCAGCACCAGCCGCCGTGCCACGCGCCGTGGACCAGGACGAACGTGCTCATCCTTCCACCCTAGGCAGCGCCGGACCGCGCCGGATCGGCGCGATGTCACCGTCGGACCCGCCGCGGCCACCCGCCGTGACTACGTCATCCGTCGTGGATCTCATCCCTCGGGGCTACCCCGGATCGGAGGCCCCAGTTCACAGGTCCAGCACCAACCGGTCCCCCTGCGCCCCGGACACGCAGATCATCATCGTCTCGCCGAAGGCGCGCTCCTCGGCGGTCAGCACGGCGTCCCGGTGCTCGGGCTCGCCCTCGAGGACCCGCGTCTCGCACGCGCCGCAGCTGCCGTCCCGGCACGGACCGGCGACGGGCAGGCCGGCGTCGCGGACGACGTCGAGGATGCTGGCCCCCGGCGGTACGACCAGGTCGAGGCCGGCCGTGGCGCAGACGACGTGGACGGCGGGCATGCGGCGACGCTAGGAGCGGCCGGTCGCCGGCGGATCCCGCGGTTGACCGGGAACCGCCGCGACGGATGTCGCGCCGGTCGTGCTCAGCGGGGCTGGACCAGCCCCTCCTTGACCGCGAGCAGCGCCGCCTGGGTGCGCGACGACAGGCCCATCTTCGCCAGGAGGTGGCTCACGTGGGTGCGCGCGGTGCGCTCGCTGATCACGAGGTGGTCGGCGATGTCCTTGTTGGACCTGCCCTCGGCCACCAGGATCAGCACCTCCTTCTCGCGGGCGGTCAGCACCCCGAGGCCGGTGCGTGGGGCCCGCATCTCCTGGGTGAGCTTGCGGGTCACCGCCGCGTCGAGGAACACCTCGTCGCGGACGGCGGCGCGCAGGGCCGCGTCCACCTCGGCGGGGCCGGCGTCCTTGAGCAGGTAGCCCGAGGCGCCCTTCTCCAGCGCCGCGTGCACCCGTTCGGTCTCCCCGAAGCTGGTCAGGATGACCACCTTCACGCCGGGGAAGCGCCGGACGATCTCCGCGGTGGCGGTGACGCCGTCCATCTCGGGCATCTGCAGGTCCATCAGGACGACGTCGGGCAGTTCCTGCAGCGCGCTGGCGCGGGCCAGCCGCTCCAGCGCCTCCGAGCCGGTGCCGGCCTCCCCGGCGACGGCGACGTCCTCCAGCGCCTCGAGGTAGGCCACGACGCCGCGGCGGACGACGGCGTGGTCGTCGACGACCAGGACCTGGATGGGGGTCGGTGCGCTCACCGCTCCACTGTCCACGACGAGCCCTCCGTCGTCGGCACCGCGGCCGGGACGGGCACGGTCAGCCGCATCCGCGTCCCCCCGGTGGGGACCTCCTGCACGCGCACGCTGCCGCCCCAGCGGGCCGCGCGCTCGCGCATGGCGGTCATGCCGAAGCCGCTGGAGGAGACCCCTCCCGCGGTGTCCTCGGCGGCCGCCCGCAGGCCGCGACCGTCGTCGACCACCTCCGCGACCAGCCGCCGCCGGCGGCCGTGCGCGGTCATCGCCAACCGGAGCTGCAGGTTCTCCGCGGCGGCGTGCTTGACGCAGTTGTGCACGGCCTCGGCGACGATGCGGTAGACGTCCTCGACCAGGTCGCCGTCGAGCGCGGACAGCTCGTCCCCGGCGTCGTCGATGTCGAGGTCCGTGCGCAGCCCCGAGCGCGCCGCCGTCGTGTCGAGCAGCGAGCGCAGGGCCCCGGCGAAGCTCTGGTCGACGGTGGTGACGGGGCGCAGCTCCACGACCATGCCGCGCAGGTCGCCGAGCACGTCCTCGGCCGTGCTGCTCAGCTCGTCGGCCACCTGCGCCACGGTCTCCGGGGCCGGCGGGAGGCCGCGGCGGACCAGCACGCCGAGGGACTTGCTCTGCATCATCATCGAGAAGACCTGCTGGACGACGGAGTCGTGCAGGTCGCGGGCGAGCTTCTGCCGCTCCTCGCGCCGGGCGAGGTCGCGCTCCCGTTCCAGGAGCGAGGCGTGGTCGACGGCCATCGCGGCCTGCTCGGCCATGGCGACCAGGAACTCCAGCTCGGTCTCCCCCACCGTCTGCCCCGGGGCGTAGAAGGCGTTGAGGATGCCCAGCCGCTCCCCGCGCGCCATCAGCGGCACGCTGGCGAACGAGTCCCACCGGGGGTGCCGCAGGTCCTCCCGCAGCGGCGCCCACGCCGGGTCGGCCATGACGGCCTCGTACCGGCTCTCCATCACCACGGTCTGCCCGGTGTCGAAGGCCTCGAGCATCAGCAGCCGCGCGCCCAGGGCCCGGCAGGCCATCAGCTTGTCGAAGAAGTCGTGGGTGCGCCCGAACCCGGCGGTGCCCATCACGTGCAGCCGGTCCCCGGCGGAGTTGACGGTGAGGATCTGCACGCCGGCGATGGCGTCAGTGCGCACCACCTCCCGCGCGAGCGCCTCGAGCGTGCCGACCAGCGACCGCTTCGAGGCCACGCTCGCCGCGGCCTTGGCGATCGCGGCGAGCCGCCGCTCCTGGCGCCGCGGCACCGTCACGTCGCGGAAGGACACCACCCACCGCTGGTGCGCGGGCATCTCCTGCAGCACGTAGCTGAACTCGCGCCGGACCCCTGGCGAAGGCTCCCACTCGACGGTCAGCTCACCGGCCCTCCGGGCGGGCGGTTCGTCCTGCGGCGGCGGGAAGGGGGAACGCAGCCCGGCCACCGTGCCCGCGGGCAGCCCGCACAGCCGGACGGCGACCGGGTTGGCCTCCACGAACCGGCCGTCGGCGTCGATGACGGCCAGTCCGTCCGGTGCGTTCGCCACCACCTCGCCGGCCGAGGGGGCCACTGCCACCGACACGCCGGCAGGGTCTCGTCCCGCGGACTCCACCGCTCCTCCTCGCTGTGCGGCCGCCGCGATGCGGCCGGCACCTGCGTTCCATGCTGACATGCCGAAGCGACCTCGCCGCCCGGCCACCACCCGGGCGGGTGGCGCTCCGCAGGCGGGGGAACCCGTCCACCGCGACGATTGACGTACGGGCGGCGAGGCGATCCGGCGGCAGAAGTGCCGCCATCCCACCGTGCCCCCGCCGCGTGGCACGACTCACGATGGGAATGCCGTCGAGACGACCGCTCGCTGGCCGCGACCGCTCTCCCGTCGCCCCGCCCTCGGCCGAGACGGCCCGCTGCACAGGAGGAGACCACCACGTGACGCGCACCGTGAAGGACCGGGCCACCGCCGCCCGGGAGACGATGCAGAGGATCCGCACCAATCCCGCCCTCGTCGAGCGGACCACCGCCGCCCGGGACGCGGTGCAGAAGGCCGTGCACACGGCGGTGCAGAAGGTCGTCACCGACCGTGCCCTGGTCGTGCGCGACCCCGCCACCCGGCGGACGCTGCAGCGGGTGTTCGGGGACCTCGGCTACGAGGTGATCCCGTTCAAGAAGACCGAGCAGGCGGTTCTGGACACCGTGCCGACCGACGTCCGGCTGACCGTGACCGCCTCGCCGGCCAAGGGCCAGGACGCGACCGTCGACCTCGCCGTCAGCCTGGCCGCGGCCGGGTACACCGTCGCCCCGCACCTGTCCGCCCAGCAGGTCCGCGACCGCGCGCACCTCGCCGAGATCGTCGCCCGCTGCCGGGAGGCCGGCCTCACCGACGTCTTCGTCGTCGGCGGCGACCCCACCGACACGCCGACCGAGTTCCCCGACGCGCTCGCGCTGCTCACCGCGCTGCACGAACTCGACCACGGCTTCACCGACATCGGCATCGGCGGCCACCCCGAGGGCCACCCCGCCGTCTCCGACGACGTGCTGTTCCAGGCGCTCAAGGACAAGGCCGCCCTGGCCACCCACATCAAGACCCAGATCGTCTTCGACCCGAAGGTCATCCTCGACTGGGCCCGGGAGCTGAAGAACCGCGGGATCGACCTGCCGGTGCACATCGGCGTCCCCGGCGCGGTCCACCGGCAGAAGCTGCTGCGCGTCTCCGGCGGGCTCGGCATCGGCGAGTCGGCCAAGTTCCTCAAGAAGCAGCAGACCATGTTCTGGCGGTTCTTCATCCCCGGTGGCTACAGCCCCGACAAGATCATCAAGGGACTCGCGCCGCACATCGGCAAGCCCGACAACCACATCGAGGGCTTCCACGTCTTCACGTTCAACGATCTGGGCCCCACCGAGGCCTGGCGCCGGCGGACTCTGGAGAATCTCGCCTGATGACTGCCCAGACGATCGACGGCACCGCGGTCGCCCGCAAGGTCCGCGAGGACGTGGCCAAGGGCGTCGAGGAGCTGGTCGCCCGCGGCGGGACGGCGCCCGGGCTGGCGACGGTGCTGATCGGCGACGACCCGGCGTCGGAGGTCTACGTCCGCAACAAGCGCAAGCTGTCCGTCGCCGCGGGCATGCAGGACCTGCACCGGCACCTGCCCGGCGACGTCGACCAGGCCACGGCCGCCGCGCTGATCGACGAGCTGGCCGCCGACCCCGCGGTCTCGGGCATCCTGCTGCAGCTGCCCACCCCGAAGCACCTCGACTCCGAGGCGCTGCTGGCCCGGATCCCGGCCGAGAAGGACGTCGACGGGCTGACCACGGTCAACGCCGGCCTGCTGGCCCAGGGGCGCCCCGGGCTGCGCCCGTGCACCCCGTCGGGCGTCATGGTCCTGCTCGACGAGTACGACGTCCCCTTGAAGGGCGCCGAGGCGGTCGTCGTCGGCCGGTCGGTGCTGGTCGGCAAGCCGATGGCGCAGCTGCTGCTCGAGCGCCACGCGACGGTGACCATCTGCCACTCGCGGACCCGCGACCTCGCCGAGGTGTGCCGCCGCGCCGACGTGCTCGTCGTCGCGGCGGGCATCCCCGGCCTGGTCGCTGCCGACGCGGTCAAGCCGGGCGCGGTCGTGATCGACGTCGGCATCCACCGCACCGACGACGGGCTCCGCGGCGACGTGGACACGGCGGCCGTCGCCGAGGTCGCCGGGAAGATCACCCCCGTGCCGGGCGGAGTGGGACCGATGACCATCGCGATGCTGCTCGCCAACACGCTGGCGGCGGCGAAGGCCCAGCAGGGTCTCGAGGACTGATGGCCCCGGCCGGTGGCACCGCCGGTCCGTGGGCCCGGTTCGACGACCTGCGCGGCGGCGAGGCGCTGCTCTGCCCGCCGCCGCACCGCGTGCTCACCGCGACGCGGCCGGAGGAGGTCGCCGGCGTGCTGCAGGAGGTGCACGAGGCGACCGAGGCCGGCAGCTGGGCCTACGGGTACGTCGCGTACGAGGCGGCGAGCGGCCTCGATCCGCGGCTGCCCGGCGGCGCCGGCGCCGGGCAGCCGCCGCTGGTGTGGTTCGGGCTGTGCGACGAACCCGCCCGCACCTCCCCCGTGACCGCCGGTGCGCCGACCGACCTCCCCTCCTGGCGGCCGGACTGGACCGACCACGAACACGCCCGTGCCGTGGCCGCCGTCCGGGAGCACATCGCCGCCGGTGAGACCTACCAGTGCAACCTCACCGACCGGCTGCGCGCGAGCCTCGTCGGCGATCCCTTCGCCCTCTACACGCGGCTGGCCCTCGCGCAGCGCGGCGCCCACAACGCCTATCTCGACCTGGGCCGGCACGTCGTGGCCAGCGCCAGCCCAGAGCTCTTCTTCGAGTGGGTGGGCGACGAGGTCCGCACCCGTCCGATGAAGGGCACGGCACCCCGGGGCCGGACGACGGCCGAGGACGAGCTGGTGGCGCGCGAGCTGCGCGCGAGCGCCAAGGAGCAGGCCGAGAACCTGATGATCGTCGACCTGCTGCGCAACGACCTCGGCCGGGTCGCGGAGATCGGCAGCGTGGTCGTCGACGAGCTGTTCGCCCTCGAGCGGTACCCGACGGTGTGGCAGCTGACCTCGCAGATCAGCGCCCGGCTGCGCCCCGAGGTGGGGCTGCTGGAGCTGTTCCGGGCGCTGTTCCCCTGCGGCTCGGTCACCGGCGCGCCCAAGCAGCGGACCATGCAGCTGATCGGCGACCTGGAGCCCTCGCCCCGCGGCGTCTACTGCGGCGCGGTCGGGCTGGTCGCTCCCCCGACCGCGCCCTTCCGCGCCCGGTTCAGCGTGGCGATCCGGACCGCCGAGGTCGACCGCGCGACGGGCGAGGCCGGCTACGGAGCCGGCGGTGGCATCACCTGGGGCTCGGACGCCGCCGCCGAGCGGGCCGAGCTGCACGCGAAGGCCGCCGTCCTCGCCCACGACCCCGAGGAGCACCGGCTCGTCGAGACGCTGGCGTTCCTGCCGGCCACCGGGCTGCGCTCCCGGGACCGCCACCTCGCGCGGCTGGCCGACTCGGCCGCGTACTTCGGCTTCCGGTTCGACCGGGACGCCGTCCTCGCCGCGGCCGGGCACGCGCTGGCGGAGCCGTCCGGGCCGGCCCGGGTGCGCATCCTGCTCGACCGCTCCGGCGACGTCGCGGTCGAGGTGGGCGAGCTGCCGCCGTCCGTCAGCGGCCCCGTCCGGCTGGTGGTGGACGACGACCCGGTGGACTCCACGAGCCCCTGGCTGCAGCACAAGACCACCCGCCGGGAGCCCTACGTGACCCGGGCCCTGCGGCACCCGGAGGCCGACGACGTCGTCCTGGTCAACGAGCGCGGCGAGCTGACCGAGACCACCATCGCCACCCTCGCCGTCCGGCTGGACGGGCGGTGGTGGACCCCGCCGACCGCGTCGGGCTGCCTGCCGGGGGTCGAGCGCGCGCGCCTGCTGGACCTCGGCCGGCTGCACGAACGCGTCCTGCACGTCGAGGACCTCGCCGCCGCCGACGGGCTCGCCGTCCTCAACTCCCTGCGCGGCTGGCGCACCGCCGCGCTGCTCGACCGCTCTCCCCTGCTCCCGACACCCTCCTGAGGCCATGGACGACGCACTGACCCGCCAGCCGATCGGTGAGTTCCTCGGTCAGCTGGCCGCACGGCTGCCCGCCCCCGGCGCCGGGGCGACCGCGGCGATCGAGGCCGGCCTCTCCGCCGGCCTGGTCGCGATGATCGGGCGCTTCACCACCGACCCGGAGCACGCCGACGTGATCCAGGAGATCGTGGCCGAGGCCGACGCCCGCCGCGACGCCTGCCTGGCGGCGGCCGCGGCGGACGAGGAGGCGTTCTCCGCGGTCGCCGACGCGATGAAGCTGCCGCGGGACACCGACGAGGAGCGGGCCTCCCGCCGCCGGGCGCTGGGCGCCGCGCAGCTCGAGGCCGCCCGGCCTCCCCAGGTCGTGATCGAGGCCGCGGTCGAGCTGGTGGCGCTGGCCGAGCGGCTGTTGCCGATCGCCAACCGCAACCTGATCAGCGACGTCGCGGCGGCCGCCGCCGCCGCCCGCGCCGCGGCCTCGACGGCCCGGCTGGCCGTGGAGACCAACCTGCCCGGGATCGAGGACGACGACGCCCGCGCCGAGCTGAGGACGGCGGTGGCCGTGGTCGACGAGCTGCTCGCGCGGGCGGACGAGATCGAGGACGCGGTCCGCGCGGAGATGCGCCGATGACCTGCCGCGTCATGGGCATCCTCAACGTCACGCCCGACTCCTTCTCCGACGGCGGCCGCTACGGCTCCCCCGAGGCCGCGGTCGCGCACGGCGTGCAGATGGCCTGCAGCGGCGCCGACTACGTCGACGTCGGCGGGGAGTCGACCCGGCCCGGTGCCGGCCGCGTGGACGTCGACGAGGAGCTGGCCCGCGTGGTCCCTGTGGTCGCCGAGCTGACCCGCCGGGGGGTCGCGGTCAGCGTCGACACCACCCGCGCCCGGGTCGCCGCAGCCGCCGTCGAGGCCGGCGCCGTCCTGGTCAACGACGTCAGCGGCGGCTTGGCCGACCCGGACATGGCCGCGGTCGTGGCCGCGACCGGGGTGCCCTGGGTGCTCATGCACTGGCGCGGGCACAGCGCGGACATGTACGCGCCGGCGACCTACGACGACGTCGTCGCCGACGTCCGCCGCGAGCTGCTGCAGCGGGTGGACGACGCCGTGTCGAAGGGCGTCGCCGAACGCCAGATCCTGCTCGACCCCGGGCTCGGGTTCGCCAAGCTGCCGCCGCACGACCTGGCCCTGCTGCGCCGGCTCGACCAGCTCGTCGAGCTCGGCTTCCCGGTGCTGGTCGGCGCCTCCCGCAAGCGCTTCCTCGGCGCGGTGCTCGCCGGACCGGACGGCGAGGCGCCCCCGGCCCGGGAGCGCGACGCCGCGACCCTCGCGACGACGGTGCTGGCCGCCCGCGCGGGCGCCTGGGGCGTCCGCGTGCACGAGGTGGCCGGCACCGTCGACGCGGTGCGGGTGGTCGCCGCGGTCGGCTGACCTACTCGAAGACGACGGTGCGGTTGCCGAGGATGACCACGCGGTTCTCGGTGTGCCAGCGCACGGCGTGCGCGAGAGCGCGGGTCTCGGCCTCGCGGCCGCGGGCGGCCAGCTGCTCGGGCGAGAGCGAGTGGTTCACCCGGAGCATCTCCTGCTCGATGATCGGGCCCTCGTCGAGATCGGCGGTGACGTAGTGCGCCGTCGCGCCGATGAACTTCACGCCGCGGGCGTGCGCCTGGTGGTACGGCCGCGCGCCCTTGAAGCTCGGCAGCATCGAGTGGTGGATGTTGATCGCCCGTCCCTCCAGCTGCCGGCAGAGGTCGTCGGAGAGGATCTGCATGTACCGGGCCAGGACCACCAGCTCGACGTCCTTCTCGCGGACCAGCTCCATCAGGGCCGCCTCGGCCTCCGGTTTGGTGTCCTTGGTGACCGGGATGTGGTGGAACGGGATGCCGTAGAAGTCGGCGATGTCCGAGAGCGTCGGGTGGTTGGACACGATCGCGACCACGTCGAGGTTGAGCTCGCCGATGGAGTTGCGGAACAGCAGGTCGTTGAGGCAGTGCGGGTACTGGCTGACCATGATCAGCACGCGCTGGCGCTCGTCGCGGTCGGCGATCCGCCAGTTCATGCCGAACCGCTGGGCGATCGGCTCGAAGGCGGTGCACAGACGCTGCAGGTCCAGCGGGGAGCCGTCGGCGTGGGCGAACTCGACGCGCATGTAGAACATGCCGCTCGTCCGGCTGTCGAACTGGTGGCTCTCCACGATGGTGCACTGCTCGTCCACGAGCAGGCCCGACACCGCGTGCACGATGCCCGGGACGTCCTTGCAGGACAGCACCAGGACGCCGTGGTGCTCGTCGGCGGGTCGGGTCATGAGACCTCCAGGATCGTCGGGCCACGCCTATGGCGCGGATTACACCTCTGCCGAGCACGGTATGCAGAGCGTGGGACGCCTCCAAGCGCGCGGGCGGCCCCTCACCGCCCGCAGCTCGGGCAGGCGGCCCGCGACAATCGACGTACGAGAGCACAGGAGGACGTGTGGACCAGGCAGGTGTCGAACCCGGCACGGTCGTCGTGGTGACCGGCGGCGCGCGCGGCATCGGGGCCGAGCTCAGCCGGCACCTGGCGGCCGAGGGCGCGGTCGTCGTGGCGGCCGACGTCGTCGACCCCGAGTGGGACGCCGGGGACCTCGCGGTCACGCACGAGCGCGTCGACGTCAGCGACGAGGCGTCCTGGCAGCGGCTGGTCGACGCGGTCGTGGACCGGCACGGCCGGATCGGCGCGCTGGTCAACAACGCCGCGATCTACCAGGGGCTGGGCGCCAAGCGGCACTTCACCGAGCTCACCGTCGAGGAGTGGGACCGGGTCCTGGCCGTGAACACCCGCGGCGTCTGGCTCGGGATGCGGGCGGTGCACCCGGTCATGAAGGCCCAGGGGTGGGGGCGCGTGGTCAACATCGCCTCGTCCACGGTGCACATGGGGGTGCCGCACTTCGCGCACTACACGGCGTCCAAGGGTGCGGTCATCGCGCTGACCCGCAGCATCGCCCGCGAGGTCGGTCAGGACGGCATCACGGTCAACGCCATCGCGCCCGGGCTGGTGGAGACCGAGGCGACCCGCTCCCTCAACGACGACGAGTACCTGGCCGCGGCCGCCGTGCGCCGCGCGATCCCCCGCGCGCAGGAGCCCGGCGACCTCGCCCCGGTCGTGTCGTTCCTGTGCTCGCGCGGCAGCGGGTTCGTCACCGGTCAGACCCTGATCGTGGACGGCGGCCTCGCCTTCAGCTGAGACGTCGAGGGGACTGTTCAGGGGTGGACGAGAAGCGCGAGGCGTACCTGGACAGGGTGCTGATCGGCGGTCGCGAGGCCGCCGCGATCACGGTGGTGGACTACGACGAGCGCTGGCCCGTGCGCTTCGGCGAGATCGCCGAGCGCGTCCGCGCAGCCGTGGGTGCGGCCGCCCTGGGCGTCGAGCACATCGGGTCGACGTCCGTACCGGGTCTGGCGGCGAAGCCGATCGTCGACGTGCTGCTCACCGTTGCCGACGTCGACGACGAGGCGGCGTACGTGCCCGCGCTCGAGTCGGCGGGTTTCGTGCTCCGGGTGCGCGAGCCGGCGCACCGGATGGTGCGGACGCCGGCCCGGGACGTGCACGTGCACGTCTACGAGCCGGGCCGACCGGAGGTGCGGGACTACCTCGACCTGCGGGACTGGCTGCGCGTGGACGCGGAGGATCGCGCGCTCTACGCGGCGACGAAGCGGGTGCTGGCCCGGCGGCGGTGGAGCGACATGAACGACTACGCCGATGCCAAGACCGAGGTCATCGCCGACATCCTGGCCCGGGCCCGGGCGTGGCGTGCGGGTGCGCTGGCGCCCCGAGACCCTCCAGGGTGATGTGCGTTCGGCCAGGCGACCTCGCTCAGCTGAGCGCGCTGCGCAGGAACGCGGACACCGCCCCGAGCACCGGCGGGGTGTCCAGCGCCGGGTCTTCGTGGTTGGCGCCGGCGACCAGCAGCAGCGTCGAGTCCACGCCCTGCGCCCGCAGCAGCCGGTGCAGCGTGCGGCTGTGCGTGGACGGGACGAGGCCGTCGTTCTCGCCGTGCACGAGCAGGAACGGCGGGGCGCCGGCGTGCACGTGGGTGACCGGGCTGGCCGCCCGGGCCGCGTCCCACGCCTCCGCGACCGACTCCACGCCGAGCAGGCGGGCCTCGTTCGACACGGGCGGCGGGGGCCCGGTGACGAACGGCGGCAGCGGCCCCTCGGGGACGTCGGTGTCCCGCAGGGTGAGGTCGGTGATCGGGAACCAGCAGACGGCGGCCTGCACGGAGCTGTCCCCCTGTTCATCCGGGCACAGCGCCAGCAGCGCGGCGAGGTAGCCGCCGGCCGACCCGCCCCAGACCCCGATCCGGTCGGCGTCCACGCCCAGCTCGTCGGCGTTGCGGCGCAGCCAGCGGACGGCCGACCGGACGTCGTCCAGCTGGGCGGGGAACGTCGCCTCGCTGCTGAACCGGTACTCGACCGCCGCGACCGCCACCCCGGCCCGCGCCACGGGCAGCAGCCGCTCCTCTGCCCGGACGGCGCGCCCGCCGCGCAGCCAGGCGCCGCCGTGCAGCCACAGGCACAGTGGCGCCGGCCGGGACGCCGGCAGGTACAGGTCGAGGTGCAGCTCCCGGCCCTGCACCGAGTCGTAGACCAGGTCGGTGCGGACCGTCACGTCCTCGGTCACGAGGCCGTGGTCTCCCGGCGGACGGCGGGGATCACCTCGTCGCGGAACAGCCGCAGCGACCGCAGCGACGTCTCGACGTCCAGCGACCCCCAGGCGAACGAGCCGGCCACGTAGTTCACCTCGCCGGCCGTCACCGCCTCGGTCACCTGCCGGGCGACCGTCTCCGGCGACCCGGCGTAGAGCCGGCCGTCGGCGAGCAGCTGGTCGACGTCCACCGGCCGGCTGCGCTTCTCGTCACCGTGCAGCCGCCACAGGTGGGTGAAGTTGGTGTGGTGGTCGGCGAAGGCCGGCCGGAGCAGCTCGAGCGCCTCGTCGTCGGTGGGCGCGACGAGGACGTGCCGCATGAGCCCGAACCGCGGCGTCGTCCCGGGCAGACCGTAGCGGACCGTGCCGCGCTCGGCCGAGGCGCGGAACCGCTCGAAGAACAGCTTGCTCTGCTCCCGGATGACGTCCAGCGGCGGCGAGACGAACCCGAAGCCGAAGATCACGTTGTAGCCCTCGTCGCCCAGCCGCGGGATCGAGGCGGCGTTGGACGTCGGGTACCACAGCGGCGGGTGCGGCCGCTGGGCCACCGGCACGTGCAGCGGGATCGGGTCGCCGCCGCCGGGACGACGGAAGACGCCGGTCTCCAGCGCCTCGAGGATCGCCGGCATCAGCTCCTCGAACCGCTCGGCCGGCTGCGGACCGGTGAGCCCGAACATCGCGGCCTCGTGCGGCGAGGACCCCTTGCCGACGCCGATGTCCAGCCGGCCGCCGCTGAGGTGGTCGAGCATGCCGATCTCCTCCACCAGCCGGAGGGGGTCGTACAGCGGCACGATGAACGTCGTCGGCGCCAGCCGGATGCGCGAGGTCTCCCGGGCCGCCGCGGCGAGGAACACGGCGGGCGACGGCGACAGGCCCAGCGGCGCCCCGTGGTGCTCGGCGAGGTGGTAGACGGCGAACTCGCTCCGGTCTGCCTCGGCGAGCAGGCGCAGGCGGTCCTCGTAGACCTCGCCCACCGTCCTCCCGGGCGCTTCGTCGATCCAGTCGAACAGCCCGAAGGCCAGGTCCTGCATGCGTCGGTCCTCCCGTCCCCCGACGCCCGCGTCGTGTGGCGTCGTGAGCCCTAACGTATGCCGCGCTCGTGCGGCGTCTGCTCCCCGGCCTCGACCGCGATCGGCAGCCGGTTCTCGGCGGGCGGCAGCGGGCAGGTGGCCAGGTCGGTGTAGGCGCACGGCAGGTTGGTCGCGCGGTTGAAGTCGAGGACGACGGAGCCGTCCGTGTCCGGCACCGCGCGCAGCGACCGGTTCGCCGCGTACGTGGTGAGCCCCGAGGTGGCGTCGGTGAACAGCACCATCAGCTCGCCCGGAGCGTGGCCGGGGAAGGCGGTCAGGGCGAACTGCTGCCCGTCCAGCTCGAACTCGATCCGGCCCGGCGCGTCGTAGACGTGCTCGAGCCCGTCGACCGCTGCACCCACCGTCGTCGGGCGCGGCGCGTCGAACGGCACGTAGCGGCCGGTCACCCGCCAGCGCGGGTGCGGCGGGTAGGCCGGCGTCCCGGCGAACGCCGTCCGCAACGGGTTGTCCGGGTGGCGCGGTCGCACGATGTCGTGACCGCCGCGCTTGGCCACCTCGATCACCGCGTCGCCCCACACCGCGGTGCTGCCGCCGCGCTCCGGGACGACGCCGAACGCGTGCCGCCCGCGCACGGTGACGCCGTCGACGACCAGCTCCTCGCCGTCGGCCAGCTCGACCACGACGCCGTCCGGACCGGTGGACCACCCGCCCGGCGCGTCGGGGAAGCGCTGCGGCTCCCGGCTGAGCCAGTTCAGGCTGGTGACGGCGAGGAAGCCGTGCGGATCGGCGAGCCGCGCCTCCTTCTGCCGGTGCCACTGCGCCCAGTCGGCGGCGAAGACGTCGCGCGCCTCGGTGGTGGTCATGCGGTGCTCCCCTCGGGGACGCGGACGGCACCGAAGGGAACCGTCCGGCGCAGGCGGAAACCCAGCTGCTCGTACAGCCGGATGGCATTCGTGTTGCTCGCGGCCGCGTGCAGGAACGGCGTCTCGCCGCGCTGCCGGATGCCGTGCGCGACGGCGAGCACGAGCCGGCTCGCCAGGCCCCTGCCCCGGTGCGCCGGGTCGGTGCAGACGGCGCTGATCTCGGTGAAGCCGGGCGGGTGCAGCCGCTCGCCGGCCATCGCGACGAGTGCGCCGTCCGCGTCGCGCAGGCCCAGGTACGAGCCCATCTCGACGGTCCGCGGCAGGAACGGCCCCGGCCGCGTGCGCTCGACCAGGTCGAGCATCTCGGGCACGTCGGCCGTGGTGAGCCGCACCGCCTGCTCCTCGGGCGCGGCGGGCAGCCCGTCGTCGACCATCTGCACGCCCGGCATGAAGAAGACGGTCTCCCAGCCGGCCGGGGCTTCCGGACCGACCACCGCGAGGGGCACGACCACGCCTGGTCCGGCCAGCTCGGCCAGGTCGGCCCAGTCCTGCGCGGAGGGCTCGTCGGGCAGGGCCAGGAACGGCGAGACGTCGACCGGGTAGCGCAGCACGTTCCCCCGGCGCTCGGCGAAGCGAGCGTGCGGACCAGCGAGCGCGGCGCGCACCGGGTGGTCGAGCGGATGACCCGCGTGCCCGTCGACGGCCACGACCTCCGGGCACGCACTGGTCACGGAGAAAACCCTACCAATCCAGTGGAGAAAGGTCTCTACTCGAGGGGCGAACCGGCGCCGGCCTCCTGCATCGCGACCTCGCCGGAGCCGGCCAGCCCCTCCTCGGTCTCCTCCAGCAGCGGCCGCTCGACGTGCGGACGGGTCTCGGCACCGCGCAGCCAGGAGAAGATCGCGGCGAGGAAGCACAGCACCCCGGCCATGAGGAAGGCCAGGTGCAGGCCGTGCCCGAACGGCGAGGAGATGAGGTCGGGGAAGAACCCGCGGCCGGTCAGGAAGTCGTACTGCGACTGCGACACGTGCGCGGCCGAGGCCGAGGGCAGCAGCTGCTGGATCGGGTTGAAGCCGAGGAAGGAGGCGAACAGCAGACCGATCGGCGGCAGCTGCGCCACCTGGCCGGCCAGGTCCGCCGGCACACCCTGCCCGGTCAGCCCGCTCGACAGCGCGTGCGGCAGCGTGGCCGCGAGACCAAGCGTGATGACGGTGAAGAAGATGCCGATCGACAGCACGCTCGCGCTGTTCTGGAACGTGTTGAGCATGCCGGCGCCGCCACCGCGCTGGTTGGCCGGCAGGGAGTTCATGACGCTGGCCGTGTTCGGCGCCGAGAACAACCCCATGGACAGGCCGGCGAGGAACACCAGCACCGCGAACGACCAGTAGGGGAAGTCGATCGGCAGCAGGTCGAACAGCAGGAAGACGACGCCGGAGAGCGCCGCGCCCGCCGTGGCGAACGGCCGGGCGCCGTACCGGTCGGCCAGCCGGCCGGCCAGCGGCCCGGCGACGAGGAAGCCGATCGTCAGCGGGACCAGGTAGATGCCGGCCCACAGCGGTGTCTGCTCGAACGTGTAGCCGTGCAGCGGCAGCCAGATGCCCTGCAGCCAGATGATCAGCATGAACTGCAGCCCGCCGCGGGCGAGCGCGGCGAGCAGCGCGCTGAGGTTGCCCATGCTGAAGGCGCGGTTGCGGAAGAGCGTGAGCCGGAACATCGGGTCTGCGACGTTGAGCTCCACGACCACGAACAGGAGGAGGACGGCGGCGCCGCCGATCAGGCAGACCAGCACGAACGGCTTGGTCCAGCCCATGGTGTGCCCGCCGTACGGGTTCAGCCCGTAGACGATGCCGGTCAGGATCCCGATCAGGCCGACGGCGAACAGCGCGTTGCCGAGCCAGTCGATGCGACCCGGCGTCCGCACGCTGTTGTCACGGAGCTTGAGGATCGACCACACGGTGCCGAAGGCACCGATCAGCGCCGAGACGACGAAGACGAGGTGCCACTCGATCGGCGCCAGGAAGCCGCCCAGGATCAGGCCGAGGAACGACCCGCCGATCGCGGCGACGCCGTTGATGCCCAGCGCCAGGCCGCGCTGGTCCTGCGGGAAGGCGTCGGTGAGGATCGCCGAGGAGTTCGCGAAGAGGAACGCACCGCCCACGCCCTGGCCGAGGCGCATGAGCACGATCCAGAGCGCGGCCGCCGTCCCGGTCGTCCAGGTGACCGACAGCAGGATCGAGAACAGCGTGAAGATCGCGAAGCCCAGGTTGAACATGCGGACCCGGCCGTACATGTCCCCGATGCGCCCGAGGCTGACCACCAGCACGCTGGTGACCAGCATGAATCCCATGAGGATCCACAGGAAGTAGGACGTGTTCTCCGGGGCCAGCGGGTCGAGGCCGATGCCCCGGAAGATGTCCGGGAGCGCGATCAGCAGGATCGAGCTGTTGATCGTCGCCATCAGGATGCCGATGGTCGTGTTCGACAGCGCGATCCACTTGTAGTGCGCGCCCCGCGCAGGTTCCGCCATGTCCCCCAGAGCCCTTCCTCGCGCGCGACCGCACAGATAGTTGCTCGAAGCAACATATCATCGGTGGTCTGCCAGCAAGACGTGGCACGGTGGGGTGCTCCGGCGGAGGATCAGCGAGGAGAGGGCGACGTCATGTGGGAGAAGCGCCGAGCGTGGGCTGCCGGGCTGGTCGCGGCCGGTCTGGTGCTCGCGGCGTGCCAGGACGGCTCGTCGCACAGCGGCGCGGCCGCCACGTCCGCGTCGAGCAGCTCCGCCGCGCCGACGTCGTCCGCGGCACCGACCACTCCCCCTGGCGACCCGGTGCACGTGAGCACCTTCGAGGCCGACGGCAAGACCTACGGCGTCGGCATGCCGGTCATCGTGTACTTCTCGAAGAAGATCACCGACGCGTCGGCCTTCCGGAAGGCGGCCACGGTGACCGTCAACGGCCAGAAGGCCGACGGCGCGTGGTACTTCGAGCACTCGCAGCGGGACAACGCGGCGCTGGAGGCCCACTTCCGGATGCAGCAGTACTGGCCCGGGCACGCCAGCATCCACGTCGACCTGCCGCTGGAGGGCAAGACGGCCGGCACGGGGCTGACCTTCGACAACAGCCTGACGCTGGACATGGCGACCGGCGCCGCGCAGGTGTCGCAGGTCGACGGCAACGCCCACACGATGACCATCACCTCCGACGGTGCACCGGTGAAGACGCTCGAGGTGTCCCTGGGCAAGGCGACCACGCCGACCTACCTCGGCACCGCCGTCGTCATGGCCAAGTCCAACCCCGAGGAGATGAAGAGCGACCCGGGTGAGACGCCGGCCTACGACATCGAGGTGCCGTGGTCGGTGCGGGTGACCAACTCGGGCGAGTTCATCCACGACGCCTACTGGAACGGCTCGATCGGGACGCAGAACCTCTCGCACGGCTGCACGAACCTCAGCCCGGCCGACGCCGAGTGGTACTACGGCTTCGCCCAGATCGGCGACCCGGTGACCTGGACCAACACGGGGACCGGCACGGTCATCCCGGTCGAGGACGGCTGGGGCGACTGGAACCTCGACTGGGCCACCTGGTCGCAGGGCGGCCTGGTGCCGACCACCGGGAACTGAGCAGAATCCGGCATGCGACTCGTCCTGCTCGGCCCGCCGGGCTCCGGCAAGGGGACCCAGGCCGCCGTCCTGGCCGAGGAGTTGGGCATCCCCGCGATCTCCACCGGCGAGATCGTCCGGGCCCAGATCGCCGCCGCGACGGAGGCCGGCCGGCAGGCGGAGGTGTACTCCTCGGCCGGTGAGCTCGTGCCCGACGAACTCACCGTCGCGATGCTGGCGACGCGCCTGGCGGAGGCGGACTGCCGGGGCGGCTACCTCCTCGACGGCTTCCCGCGCACGCTCGGGCAGGCCGAGCGGCTGCACGACCACCTGGCCGCCGCGGGACTCTCGCTGGACGGTGTGCTCGAGCTCGTGGTGGACGAGGACGAGGTGGTCCGGCGGCTGGGTGCGCGGCGGGTGCAGGTCGACGGTGCCTGGGTGACCCGGGACGACGACCGGCCCGACACGGTCCTGCGGCGAATGCAGGTCTACCGGGAGCTGACCGCCCCGCTGTCGGACTTCTACGCCGCCGCGGGCCTGCTCCGGCGGGTCGACGCGCACGGCGAGGTCGCCGAGGTCACCGCCCGCCTCCGCGCGGCGCTGCCGCCCGCTGCGGCACCTGGCGGCTCAGGCGGGTGAACCGAGGGGGCGCACCGCGTCCATGGGCAGGTGCGCGTGCCGGGCCTTCGGGGAGCCCGGCCCGGGGACCACGAACCGCACCGCCGCGCGCCAGCCGGTCCCGTCGTCGTACATGCGCCAGCCGTACTGGACGCCGGGCCACCACCGGCCGTCGACGAGGACCTCGACCGGGCGCGCTCGGTGCATCTGCCGTTCCACCAGGCACTGCCCGCCGTTCACGGCGCGGACCCTAGGGGGTGGCGGTCGCGCGGGTCGACGCCTGTTCCGCGAACGTCCACCCAACGGGTGGTCGCTTCCGTGGCCGAGCGCGGTTTCTCAGGCGGCCAGCGGGACGGCGGCCGGGGCCTCCAGCGCGCGGGCCACGAGGTCGGCGACGTCGCCGACCAGGTGCACGGTCAGCCGCTCGCGGACCTCGGCCGGGACGTCGTCCAGGTCGGGCTCGTTGCGCGCGGGCAGGAACACCGTGGTCAGGCCCGCCCGGTCGGCGGCGAGCAGCTTCTGCTTCACCCCTCCGATCGGCAGCACCCGCCCGGACAGCGTGACCTCACCGGTCATGCCGACCTCGGCCCGGACCGGACGGCCGGAGGCGAGCGAGGTCAGCGCGGTCACCATCGTCACGCCGGCGCTCGGGCCGTCCTTGGGGACGGCGCCGGCCGGCACGTGCAGGTGCAGGCGCTTGGTCAGCACCGCCGGGTCGACGCCGAGCTCGGCGGCGTGGCCGCGCACGTAGGACAGCGCGATCTGCGCCGACTCCTTCATGACGTCGCCCAGCTGCCCGGTCACGGTCAGCCCGGGCTCGCCGTCCACCGCGGTGACCTCGATGAACAGGACGTCACCGCCGGTGCCGGTCACCGCCAGGCCGGTCGCCACGCCGGGGACGGCGGTGCGCTCGGCCGTCTCCGGCGTGAACCGCGGCCGGCCCAGGTAGGTGCGCAGCTCGTCGCGGGTCACCCGCAGCGGCGCGGCGGCCGGGTCGGTGGCCAGGGTGGCGGCCGCCTTGCGCAGGATCCGGGCGAGCGCCCGGTCGAGCTGGCGGACGCCGGCCTCCCGGGTGTGCTCGGCCGCGATGGCCCGCAGGGCGTCGTCGTCCACGGTGACCTCGTCGGTCGTGAGCGCGGCCCGGTCCATCTCCCGCGGCAGCAGGTGCCCGCGGGCGATGGCGACCTTCTCGTCCTCGGTGTAGCCGTCGAGCTGCACGAACTCCATGCGGTCCAGCAGCGGCCCGGGGATCGTGTCGATCACGTTCGCCGTCGCCAGGAACAGCACGTCGGACAGGTCGAGGTCCAGGTCGAGGTAGTGGTCGCGGAACGTGTGGTTCTGCTCCGGGTCCAGCACCTCCAGCAGCGCGGCCGCGGGGTCGCCGCGGTAGTCGCTGCCGACCTTGTCGATCTCGTCGAGCAGCACGACCGGGTTCATCGAGCCGGCCTCGCGGATGGCCCGCACGATCCGGCCGGGCAGCGCGCCGACGTAGGTGCGCCGGTGGCCGCGGATCTCGGCCTCGTCGCGCACGCCACCGAGGGCGACGCGGACGAACTTCCGGCCGAGCGACCGCGCGACCGACTCGCCGAGGCTGGTCTTGCCCACCCCGGGCGGGCCGACCAGGGCGAGGACGGCGCCGGAGCCACGGCCGCCGACCAGCTGCAGGCCGCGCGACGAGCGCCGGGCCCGGACGGCGAGGTGCTCGATCATGCGGTCCTTGACGTCGTCGAGGCCGAAGTGGTCGGCGTCGAGCACCGCGCGGGCGGCGCGGACGTCGTCGTTGTCCGGGGTGCGGACGTTCCAGGGCAGGTCGAGGACGGTGTCCAGCCAGGTGCGGATCCAGCCGCCCTCGGGGCTCTGCTCGCTGGTGGCCTCGAGCCGGTCGATCTCCCGGACGACCGCCTCGCGGACCTTGTCGGGCAGCTCGGTGGCCTCGGCGCGGGCGCGGTAGTCGCTGCCCCCGTCACCGTCCTCACCGAGCTCCTTGCGGATCGCGGCCAGCTGCTGGCGCAGCAGGAACTCGCGCTGGGACTTCTCCATGCCCTCACGGACGTCGTCGGCGATCTTCTCCGAGACCTGCATCTCGGCGATGTGCGCCAGCGTCCACTCGATCAGCCGGTGCAGCCGGTCGTCGACGTCGGTGGTGTCGAGCAGCTCGAGCTTCTGCCGGGCGTCGAGGTAGGAGGCGTAGCCGGCCAGGTCGGCCAGCCGGCCCGGGTCGGTCATGCGCTGGACCGAGTCGATGGTCTGCCAGTTGCCGCGGGTCTGCAGGACCGAGACGACCAGCCGCTTGTACTCGGCCGCCAGCTCGGCGGTGCCCGCGGTGGGCGCGGTGTCGTCGACCGGGGTGGCCTCGACCCAGAGCGCCGCGCCGGCGCCGGGCACACCCGTCCCGATGCGCGCGCGGCCGGTGCCGCGCAGGATCGCGGCCGGCTCGCCGGAGGGCAGCCGGCCGACCTGCTCAAGGGTCGCGAGGACGCCGACGGCGCCGTAGACGCCGTCGAGCCGGGGCACGACCAGCAGCTTCTTGTCGGCGGAGGACACCGAGGCGTCGACCGCGGCCTGGGATTCGGAGTCGAGGGTGACCGGCAGGACCATGCCGGGCAGGAGGACGGTGTCGTTGAGGGGCAGGACGGGAAGCCGCAGGGCTTCGGCCATGTCGTTCACTTCCTAGGGTTGAGCCTGCCCCACTCAACCCCGGCGTCGTCCCCTCTGTTCCTGTTCAGCTCTGGGCGGACGTAGCGTCGCGTCCTGCCCCTCCGAGCGCCGCCGGGAGCCCAGCCGTGGACACCGAAGCCCTCATCGACCCGGCCACCTACGAGAACGGGCCTCCCTTCGAGCTGCTGCGCCGGCTGCGCACCGAGGCGCCGGTCGCGTGGGTCGAGGAGCCGGCGCTGCACGGCCAGGCCGCCGGGCCGGGGTTCTGGCTGGTGCTGCGGCACGCCGACGTCGACCGGGTCCTGCGCGACCCGGCCACGTACTCCTCCTGGCTCGGGGCGACCCAGGTCCGCGACGCCACCGACCTCGAGTGGGTGCGCCGGATGATGCTGAACATGGACCCGCCGGACCACTCCCGGCTGCGGCGGCTGCTGTCGAGGTCGTTCACCCCCCGGGCGGTCGCGGCGCTCACCTCGTCGATCGAGGCCACGGCCGCCGGGCTGGTCGACCGGATGATCGGCGGGGCGAGGTCAGGATCCTGCGATTTTGCGAAGGACGTCGCCGCCGACCTGCCGCTGCTCACCCTCGCCGACGTCCTCGGGGTACCGGCCGAGGACCGCTGGCTGCTCTTCGACTGGTCCAACAGGGTGATCGGCTGGCAGGACCCCGACTACGCGAACTCGGCCGCGTTCGACGGCACCGGCGGGACGGCGATGGCCCGCGAGGCGCTCACCGTCCGACCGCGGCCGGACGACAGCGGCCGCATGCCGGACCCACGGACCCGCGCCGGGATGCCGGACCTCTACGCCTACGCCGGGCTGCTCGCCGAGGAGAAGCGCCGACACCCGGGCGACGACGTCATGTCGGTGCTGCTGGCCCAGGTCGACGAGGGCGGCGGCCGGGTCAGCGACGCGGAGTTCGAGAACATGTTCTGGCTCTTCGCCGTCGCCGGGAACGAGACGTTGCGCAACGGGCTGCCCGGCGGCCTGATCGCCCTGCTGCAGCACCCCGCCGCGCTGGCGGCCCTGCGCGCGGACCCGTCCCTGCTGCCCGGCGCGGTCGAGGAGATGCTGCGCTGGTGGACGCCGGTCATGGTCTTCCGCCGCACCGCGACCACCGACGCGCGGCTCGGCGACGTCGACGTCCGGGCCGGCGACAAGGTGGTCGTCTCCTTCACCTCCGCCAACCGCGACGAGTCGGTCTTCCCCGACCCCGACCGCTTCGACCCGCGCCGCGCGCCCAACCCCCACCTGTCCTTCGGCCACGGGCCGCACTTCTGCCTCGGCGCGCAGCTGGCCAGGGTGCAGATGCGGGCGCTGCTCGGCGAGCTGCTGCGCCGCACCCGGACGCTGGAGCCCGACGGGCCGCCTGCGCTGCTGCGGTCGAACTTCCAGCGGGGCGTGAAGAGGCTGCCGATCCGCTGGACCGCCGAACCGGCTCGGCTCAGGCCTGCGGCCAGGTCTTCGCCACCATGGTGAGGACGTCGTACGTGGCCACGGGCTTGCCCTCCCCGTTGACGACGACGGCGTCCCAGCGGACCTCGCCGTGGTCGGCGCCGCCGCGCGGGCTGATCTGCTTGGCGGTGAGCGTGACCGTCAGCTCCTCCCCCGGCTTGACCGGCGTGAGGAAGCGCAGGTTGTCCACGCCGTAGTTGGCCAGCACCGGGCCCGGCGCCGGGTCGACGAACAGCCCGGCCGCCCAGGAGACGATGAGGTAGCCGTGCGCGACGCGGCCGCCGAACAGCGGGTTGGCGCGGGCGGCCTCCTCGTCCATGTGCGCGTAGAAGGTGTCGCCGGTGAACTCGGCGAAGTGCTCGATGTCGTCGAGGGTGACCGCGCGCGGGCCGGCGGTGATCGAGTCGCCGATGCGCAGCTGCGCCAGCGACTTGCGGAACGGGTGGACGCCGTCGTCGGTCCGGTGCGCGCCGGTCACCCAGCGGCCGCCGATCGCGGTGAGCATGTCGGGCGAGCCCTGCACGGCGGTGCGCTGCATGTGGTGCAGCACGCCGCGGATGCCGCCGAGCTCCTCTCCCCCGCCGGCGCGGCCGGGACCGCCGTGCACGAGCACCGGCAGCGGCGAGCCGTGCCCGGTGTTCTCCTCGGCGTCGTCGCGGTCGAGCACCAGGATCCGGCCGTGGGCGTGCGCGGCGCCCAGCACGAACGCCCGCGCGAACTCGCGGTCGTGGGTGACCACCGAGCCGACCAGGCTGCCCTGGCCCCGGACGGCGAGCTCCACGGCCTGCTCGACCCCGTCGTAGGGCAGCACGGTGCTGACCGGACCGAACGCCTCGACGTCGTGCGGCTCGGCGGCGGCGAGGTCGTCGCAGCGCAGCAGCAGCGGCGGGAGGAACGCGCCGCGGTCGCGGTCGGCGCCGACCACCTCGAAGTGCTCGGGGTCTCCGGCGACCAGCTCGGCCACGCCGCGCAGTGCCTTGAGCGAGCGCAGCACCTCCTCGCGCTGGTCGAGGGAGGCCAGCGCGCCCATCCGGACGCCTTCTGCGCCGGGCGCGCCGACCACGACCTGGGCCAGCCGGTCGCGCGTGGCCTCGACGAAGTCGTCCACCAGCTCGCGCGGGACGAACGCGCGCCGGATCGCCGTGCACTTCTGCCCGGCCTTGACCGTCATCTCGGTGACCAGCTGACCCACGAACAGCTCGAACTCGGGGGTGCCGGGCGTGGCGTCCGGGCCGAGGACGGCGCAGTTGAGCGAGTCGGCCTCGGCGTTGAACCGGACGCTGTTGGCGACCACCGCCGGGTGGCTGCGCAGCTTGCGGGCGGTCGCGGCCGAGCCGGTGAAGGCGACGAGGTCCTGCCCGGCCAGCCCGTCGAGCAGGCCGGTGGCGCTGCCCGCGAGCAGCTGCACGGTGCCCTCGGGCAGCAGCCCCGACTCGACGATCGCCCGGAACACGGCCTCGGTGAGGTACGCGGTCTGGCTGGCCGGCTTGACGATCGTCGGCATCCCGGCGAGGAACGCCGGGGCCAGCTTCTCGAGGAAGCCCCAGACGGGGAAGTTGAAGGCGTTGATCTGCACCGCGACGCCGCGCAGCGGGGTGTAGAGGTGCTGGCCGGCGAACGTGCCGGCCCTGCCCAGCGGCTCGACCGCGCCGTCCAGGACGACGGTGTCGTCGGGCAGCTCGCGGCGGCCCTTGCTCGCGTAGGACAGCAGCGTGCCGAAGCCGCCGTCGACGTCCACGGCGCTGTCCCGGTCGGTGGCGCCGGTGCGGCGGGACAGCGCGTAGAACGCGTCCTTGTCGGCCATCAGCTTCAGCGCCAGGGCCTTGAGCAGGCCGGCGCGCTGGTGGAAGGTCAGCTCCCGCAGCGCGGGACCGCCGACGTCGCGGGCGTGCGCCAGCATCGCCGGGACGTCGAGGCCGGTGCTGCTGATCCGGGCGACGGTCTCCCCTGTCACCGCGTCGGCGATCGGGGTGCCGGCGTCGGGCGCGGCGTACCAGCGGCCGGCGACGTAGCTCTCGAGAAGCGGTGCGGTCATCGGGGAGTCCTCTCTGATGCGGTTTCGCGCGCTTAACCGTGCGCGGTTAAGCGCGCGAAACCGCAGATCGGCGGGGGCGGGTGCGCAGGCCGTCGAAGGTGGTGGCGACGAGGGCGTCGGCCAGGGCGTCGGCGGACAGGCCGCCGTCCGGCCGGTACCACTCGGTGAGGGAGTTGACGGTGCCGAACAGCAGCCGGCTGGTGACGGCCGGGTCGACGTCCTGCCGGACGTCTCCCTCGTCCTCCGCCGCGGCCACGAGGTCGGTGACGATCCGGTCGAACTCGCGCCGGCGCTTGAGCGCGGCCTGCTCGACCTCGGAGTTGCCGCGCACGCGCAGCAGCAGGGTGACGAACGGCAGCTCGCCGACCAGCACGCGGACCGAGCCGCGCACGACGTGCTCGAGCCGGTCGATCGCCCGCCCGGTCGTCGCAGCCGGCTCCTCGGTGACGGCGAACAGGCCGTCCAGCGCGCGGTCGAGCGCCAGGCGCAGCAGCTCGACCTTGCTCGGCACGTGGTGGTAGATCGCCGACTTCGTGATGCCCAGCCGGCCGGCCAGCTCGTCCATGCTCGTGGCGTCGTACCCGCGCTCGTTGAAGACGGCGACGGCGACGTCGAGCAGCGACTCCAGCGAGTGCCCGGGCCGGCCTCGGCGCGCGGTGGCGGTCACACGCGGTTCCGGTGGTCGACCAGCCGCTGCAGCTTGCCCACCGACCGGGCCAGGGTCTCCGGGTCGACGACGAGCACCTCGATGCTGGTGCCGACGGTGTCCTTGACCCCCTTGGCCACCTCGGCGGCGGCCGCCTCGCGGCGCTCGGGCGGGCAGTCGGGGCGGGCCTCGATCCGGCAGATGAGGTGGTCCATCCGGCCCTTGGTGATCAGCTCGAGGGCGAAGTGCGGCGACAGACCGGGGGTGCGCAGCACGATCTCCTCGATCTGCGTCGGGAACAGGTTCACCCCGCGCAGGATGATCATGTCGTCGGTGCGGCCGGTGATCTTCTCCATCCGCCGCATGCCCGGCCGGGCGGTGCCCGGGAGCAGCCGGGTCAGGTCGCGGGTGCGGTAGCGGATGACCGGCATGGCCTCCTTGGTCAGCGAGGTGAAGACCAGCTCGCCCTTCTCGCCGTCCGGGAGCACCTCGCCGGTGATCGGGTCGATGACCTCCGGGTAGAAGTGGTCCTCCCAGACGTGCAGGCCGTCCTTGGTCTCCACGCACTCCTGGGCGACGCCGGGGCCCATGACCTCCGACAGGCCGTAGATGTCGACGGCGTGGATGCCGGCGCGCTCCTCCATCTCCAGGCGCATCTGCTCGGTCCACGGCTCGGCGCCGAAGATGCCGATCTCCAGCGAGCTGTCCCGGGGGTCGACGCCCTGCTTCTCGAACTCGTCGATCACGGTGAGCATGTAGGACGGCGTGACCATGATGATCCGCGGCTCGAAGTCGCGGATGAGCTGGACCTGCCGCGGGGTCATGCCGCCGGAGACGGGGATGACGGTGCAGCCGAGCTTCTCCGCGCCGTAGTGCGCGCCGAGCCCGCCGGTGAACAGGCCGTAGCCGTAGGCGTTGTGCAGCTTGTCCCCGGGCCGCCCGCCCGCGGCGCGGATCGACCGGGCCATGACGGTCGCCCAGGTGTCGATGTCCTTCTCGGTGTAGCCGACGACGGTGGGGCGCCCGGTCGTGCCGGACGAGGCGTGCACCCGGCGGACCTGGTCCTGCGGGACGGCGAACATGCCGAACGGGTAGTTCTCGCGCAGGTCGGCCTTGCTCGTGGTGGGGAACCTGGCCAGGTCCGACAGGTCCGTGCAGTCGTCGGGGTGGACGCCGGCCTCGTCGAACGCGCGCCGGTAGTGCGGGACGTTCTCGTAGGCGTGCCGCAGGGTCCACTGCAGCCGCTCGAGCTGCAGGGCGCGCAGCTCGTCGAGGTCCAGCCGCTCGGCGTCGTCCAGGAGGGCGGGGTCCGGGGCGCTGCCCAGCCGTCGGTTGGTCTCGCTGGTCGCCGTCGTCATCGTCGGTGTCTCTCCCGCCGTCCTTGTGCCACCCGTTCCGGTGATGCACACTATTACCGACCGTCCGGTCAGTAAAGACCTCCGAGGAGTCCGATGTCCGCGCCTCCCCTCGACCGCCCGACCACCGACGAGTCCGCGCTGCAGGCCCACTTCGACGCGACGATCGCGGCCGACCACCGCATCGAGCCGCGCGACTGGATGCCCGAGGGCTACCGCAAGACGCTGATCCGGCAGATCGCGCAGCACGCGCACTCCGAGATCATCGGCATGCAGCCCGAGGGCGACTGGCTGCTCGCCGCGCCGTCGCTGCGCCGCAAGGCGATCCTGCTGGCCAAGGTGCAGGACGAGGCCGGCCACGGGATGTACCTGTACTCGGCCACCGAGACGCTCGGCGCCGACCGTGCCGACCTCACCGACAAGCTCATCGAGCAGAAGCAGAAGTACAGCTCGATCTTCAACTACCCGACGCTGACCTACGCCGACGTCGGCGTCATCGGCTGGCTGGTCGACGGGGCCGCGATCTGCAACCAGGTGCCGCTGTGCCGCTCCTCCTACGGGCCCTACGCCCGGGCGATGATCCGCATCTGCAAGGAGGAGTCGTTCCACCAGCGGCAGGGCTACGAGCTGCTGATGACGATGATGCGCGGCACCGAGGGCCAGCGGGCGATGGTGCAGGACGCCGTCGACCGGTGGTGGTGGCCGTCGCTGATGATGTTCGGCCCGCCGGACGCCGACTCCCCCAACTCGGCGCAGTCGATGGCGTGGGGCATCAAGCGGCACACCAACGACGAGCTGCGCCAGCGGTTCGTCGACATGACCGTCCCGCAGGCCGATGTCCTCGGTGTCACGCTGCCCGACCCGGAGCTGTCGCTGGACCCGGAGACCGGGCACTACCGGTTCGGCCAGATCGACTGGGCCGAGTTCAAGCAGGTCGTCTCGGGCAGCGGACCGATGAACGCGGTGCGGATCGCCCGCCGGCGGGCCGCCCGCGACGACAACGCCTGGGTGATGGACGCGGCCACGGCGTACGCGGAGAAGCACGCATGAGCTCCGACATGACCGCCGAGGGCGGGCACGGCGCCGTCCCGACCTCGGCCGACGTCCCGGTGACGCCGAAGGCGAGCACCGCCAAGCGCGACTGGCCGCTGTACGAGGTGTTCGTGCGCGGCAAGCGCGGGCTCAACCACGTGCACGTCGGGTCGCTGCACGCGCCGGACGACGAGATGGCCGTGCACGCCGCGCGCGACCTGTACACGCGGCGCAACGAGGGCGTGAGCATCTGGGTGGTCAAGGCCGCCGACATCACCGCCTCGAGCCCCGACGAGAAGGACCCGATGTTCGCCCCGAGCGGCGACAAGGTCTACCGCCACCCCACCTTCTACGAGATCCCCGAGAACGTCCCCCACATGTAGAAGGACCCCCTCCCTCCCCCGCACCTCGTACCTCGGCGCGGGGACCCCTGGGAGGGAGCCGTTCCAGCACCTCACCTGGAGTCCCCTTGCACGAAGAGACCGTCTACGACGCGCTGGCGAATGCGCACGACGACGCGGGGCACTGGGCGTTCGGCACGGGGTTCGACGACCCGCTGGCCGGCGTCGACACCACGGTGCCCGACGGCGTCGTCCCCGCCGACCTCGGCGCGTACTGCCTGATGCTCGGCGACGACGCGCTCGTGCTGGCGCAGCGGCTGACGCAGTGGATCACCAACGCCCCCGAGCTCGAGGAAGAGGTCGCGATCGGCAACATCGCCCTCGACCTGCTCGGCCAGGCGCGGCTGCTGCTCGCCCGCGCCGGCTCGGTCGGCGTGCTCGGCCGGTCGCGGGAGCGCGCGACCGAGTCCATCCCGGACGAGGACGCGCTGGCCTACTTCCGGGACGCCGACGAGTTCCGCAACACCGGGCTGGTCGAGGCGCCGAACGGGGACTTCGCGCAGACGATGCTCCGGCTGCTGGTCGCCTCCACCGTGCGGCTGGCGGTGCTGGCGCGGCTGCGGCAGTCCCGCGACCCGGTGCTCGCCGCGATCGCCGTCAAGGGCGTCAACGAGCTCACCTACCACCGCGACCACGCCGCGCGCTGGGTGCTCCGGCTCGGTGACGGCACCGAGGAGTCGCACCGCCGGGCGCAGGACGGCGCCACCGCCGTCTGGCCCCTGCTGGCCGAGCTGTTCACGGCGACGGACGTCGAGCGCCGGCTGGTGGAGGTCGGCGTCGCCGTCGACCCGGCCGCGGTGCGCGACGAGGTGCGCGAGGTGCTGACGACCGTGCTCGAGCGGGCGACGCTGCGGGTGCCGGAGTGGCCGTCCGACACCGGGCCCCGCGGACGGGACGGCGAGCACGGTGAGGAGCTCGCCGAGCTGCTGGCCGAGCTGCAGGGGCTGGCCCGCGAGCACCCGGCGGCGACCTGGTGACCGCCCTGCTGACCGACCCCCGCGCAGTCGCGGAGACGGTGACCGACCCCGAGCTGCCGATGCTCACGCTCGCCGACCTGGGCGTGCTGCGCGACGTCCGCGTCGAGGACGGCACCGTCGTCGTCGAGATCACCCCGACCTACAGCGGCTGCCCGGCGATGGGCGTCATGCGCGCCGACCTCGTGCACGCCCTGCACCGCGCCGGCTTCGCCGACGTCGACGTCCGCACCGTCCTGTCCCCCGCCTGGACGACGGACTGGATCAGCGACGCCGGCCGCCGCAAGCTCGCCGACGCCGGGATCGCCCCGCCCGGGACGGCGCCGGTGCGCGCGGCCGGCCCGGTGCCGCTGAGCCTCCTCCCCACCCGCCGCACCGCCGCCTGCCCGCTCTGCGGCTCGACCGACACCGTCGAGCTGAGCGAGTTCGGCGCCACCGCCTGCAAGGCCCTGCGCCGCTGCCGCGAGTGCGGCGAGCCGTTCGAGCACGTCAAGGAGATCTGACCCGTGACCGCACCCGCCCGGCGCCGACCGCAGTTCCACCCGCTGAGGATCGCGAAGGTCGAGCAGCTCACCGACGACGCCGTCGCGGTCACCTTCGAGGTCCCGGCGGAGCTGGCGGAGGACTACCGCTTCAAGCCGGGTCAGGCGCTCACCCTGCGCCGGGTCGTCGGCGAGCAGGACGAGCGGCGTTCCTACTCCATCTGCGCGCCGATGGGCGCCGCGCCGCGGGTCGGCGTCCGCGAGGTGCCGGGCGGCTTCTTCTCCTCCTACCTGGTGCACGAGGTCCGGCCGGGCGACGAGATCGAGGTGCTGCCGCCGTCGGGCACCTTCACCGCGGACCTGTCGGTGCCCGGCGACCACGTCTTCGTCGTCGCCGGCTCGGGCATCACGCCGGCGATCAGCCTGGCCGGCAGCGTGCTCCGGGACGGCGAGTCGACGGTCACCGTCTTCTACGGCAACCGGCGCACCAACACGGTGATGTTCGCCGACGAGCTCGCCGACCTGAAGGACCGCTACGGCACGCGGCTGCAGCTGGTGCACGTCCTCTCCCGCGAGCCCAGGGACGCCGAGCTGACCACCGGCCGGCTCGACGCCGGACGGCTGCGCACGCTCGTCGACGCGTTCACCGATCCCGAGCACGTCGACCACTGGTGGCTGTGCGGGCCGCACGGCATGGTCACCGACGCGAGGGAGCTGCTCACCGAGCTCGGCGTCCCCCGCGAGAAGGTGCACCAGGAGCTGTTCTACGTCGACGACATCCCGCCGCAGCCGGTCCGCGGCGACGACCAGCTGGTCGTCGGGCCGAGCAGCCAGGTCACCGTCGTCCTCGACGGGCGCTCGACGACGCTGGCCCTGCCCAAGGACGAGCCCGTGCTCGACTCGGCGCAGCGGGTGCGCTCGGACCTGCCCTTCGCCTGCAAGGGCGGGGTCTGCGGCACCTGCCGCGCCCGGGTCACCGACGGCGAGGTGGAGATGCGCCGCAACTACGCCCTCGAGCCGAACGAGGTCGCGGCCGGGTACGTGCTCACCTGCCAGAGCCTGCCGCTCACCGACGCGGTGACGGTCGACTTCGACGCCTGACTTCGCGGGCTCAGCACTGATCAGGTGACCTGATCGAAGGCTGTCCTCCTGCGGCAACGTTGCTGAGGGAGGACAGCTGTTGGTGCAGGGGGACCGTCCGCGTAGCGTCCGCCCATGGCAGCGAAGCCGTTCGCCTCCTCCGCCGACCTGGGCGTCAAGGAGCAGACCCTCGAGGTGCTCGCCGACGGCGTCTACGCGCTCACGGCCGAGGGCGACCCGAACATCGGCGCGATCGAGGGCGAGGACTTCCTCGTCTGCTTCGAGGCGCTGGCCACCCCGGTCGCCGCCCGCCGGTGGCTGGCCAGGCTGCGCGAGCACACCGACAAGCCCGTGCGCTACCTGGTCCTGTCGCACTACCACGCGGTGCGCGTGCTCGGCGCCAGCGCGTTCGACGCCGAGGTGATCGTCAGCTCCGAGCAGACCAGGCACCTCATCGCCGAGCGCGGCCGGCAGGACTGGGAGAGCGAGTACGGCCGCATGCCGCGGCTGTTCGAGGAGCCCGAGTCGATCCCCGGCCTGACCTGGCCGACGCTGACCTTCCGCGACACGCTGATCATCGAGCTCGGCGGCGACCGCGGCCGGCTCGTCCTGCAGTTCCTCGGCCGCGGGCACACCGAGGGCGACATCGTCGCCTGGCTGCCGGAGCAGGGGATCGTCTTCGCCGGCGACCTCGTCGAGTCGCAGGCCGCGCTCTACACCGGCGACGCGTTCCACTTCGACTGGGCCGCCGGCACCCTCGACCGCGTCAAGGCCCTCGGCGCCCAGCAGCTGGTCGGGGGCCGCGGCAGGATCGCGAAGGGTCGCGACCAGGTCGACGCGGCCATCGAGCAGACCCGCGACTTCCTGCGCACCATGCAGCGCACCGTCGGCGAGGCGCACCGCGCAGGAGGCACCCTCCAGGACGCCTTCGCCGCCACCCACGCCGCGCTGGCCCCGCAGTACGGCGCCTGGCCGATCTTCGAGCACTGCCTGCCGTTCGACGTCTCCCGGCTGTGGGACGAGTTCTCCGGCATCGAGCGGCCCGTCATCTGGACGGCCGAGCGCGACCGCGCCGTCTGGGACCAGCTGCAGGGCTGAGCGGCGATGGCGGACCCGGTCCTCGTCGTCGGTTGCGGGCCGGTCGGGCAGACGGCGGCGCTGCTGCTGGCCCGCTGGGGTCTGGACGTCGTCGTCCTCGAGGGCCGCGCCCGACGCGACCTGGTCGGCAGCAGGGCGATCTGCCAGCAGCGCGACGTCCTCGACGTCTGGGACGCCGTCGGCGCCGGCGCGGAGATCGCCCGCCGCGGCGTCACCTGGACCACCGCGCGCACGTTCCACCGCGACCGCGAGCTGTTCTCCTTCACCTTTCGCGACCGCGGCCGCTCGCCGTTCCCGCCGTTCGTGAACATCTCGCAGTGCGAGACCGAGACGCTGCTCGACGAGCGGATCGCCGCCGAGCCGCGGATCGACGTCCGCTGGGGGACGCCGGTGACCGGGATCGGGCAGGACGAGGACGGCGTGACCCTCACCTGCGCGGACGGGAGCGAGGTGCGCGGCTCCTACGCCCTGGTCTGCACCGGTGCCCGCGGCGACGACCTGCGCTCGGCGCTGGGCCTGTCCTTCCAGGGCCGGGCGTTCGAGGACCGGTTCCTCATCTGCGACATCCGCGCCGAGCTGCCCGGCTGGCAGACCGAGCGGCGGTTCTGGTTCGACCCGGAGTGGAACCCCGGCCGGCAGGTGCTCGTCCACCCGTGCCCGGGCTCGACCTTCCGCATCGACTGGCAGGTGCCGCCGGACTTCGACCTCTTGGCCGAGGAGGCCTCCGGCGGGCTGGACCGGCGGATCCGGCAGGTGATCGGCGACCGGCCGTACGAGGTCGTGTGGCGGTCGGTCTACCGCTTCTCCGGCCGGCTCGTCGACCGGATGCGGGTCGGCCGCGTGCTGCTGGCCGGCGACGCCGCGCACCTGTACTCGCCGTTCGGCGCCCGCGGCCTGAACTCCGGCGTGCTCGACGCGGAGAACGCCGCCTGGAAGACCGCCTTCGTGCTGCGCGGCTGGGCGCCGGACCGGCTGCTGGAGAGCTACCACGCCGAGCGGCACGCGGCCGCGCGGGAGAACCTCGAGGTCACCAGCGCCACCATGCGGTTCCTGGTGCCCGGCACCGAGGAGGAGGCCCGGCACCGCCGCGACGTCCTCGCCCGCGCCGCGACCGACCCGGCGGCCCGGGCGCTGGTCGACTCCGGCCGGCTGGCCGAGCCGTTCTGGTACGTCGACTCCCCGCTGACCACGCCCGACCCGCGGCGGCCGTTCGCCGGCCGACCGGCGCGCGGTGAGGTGCCGACCCCCGCGCCGGGGGTGCTCGTGCCCGACTGCCCGGTCACGGTGCCCGGCCGGCCGGACGTCGTCCGGCTCCGGCAGCTCGCCCGCGAGGGGATCACCGTGCTGGCGGGGGACGACGCCGTCCTCCCCGCGGCTGGTCCGCCGGTCGCCGTCCACCGGATCGCCGACCTCGACCCCACGCCGGTGCTGCGGGATGCGCTCGGCGCCCGACCCGACGAGCTCTGGGTGCTGCGCCCGGACGCCCACGTCGCCGCCGTCCTCACCCGCACCGAGGACGTCGGCCCCGCGATCGACCGCCTTCGCGGCCTCACCCGAGCAGCGGCCCCAGCCGGGCGGTGAACTCCCGGACCAGCCCGGCGTGCGCCACGGCCGCCGCCGGATCGGTGCTGCGCACGGTGACCACGAGGGCGGCCACGAGCGCTCCGGCCGGCGCGCGCACCGGGACCGCACAGCACGCGAGGTCCTCGTGCACCTGCCCGGCCTGGACCGCGCAGCCGCCGCCGCGGATCGCCCTCAGCTCCGCGTCGAGGTCGGCCGCGCGGGTCACGGTCCGGTCGGTCAGCCGGTGCAGCCGCTGGGCGTGGACGAGCTCCTGCCAGTCCGGCTGCTCGGCCAGCAGCAGCTTGCCCGCGGCCGACGCGTGCAGGTGCCGCTCGACCAGCTCCGGAGCCTGCAGCGGGTGGTCGGGGTCGACGTCGACGCAGCGGAGCGCGGTGGGGGTGTACAGCACCAGGTGGATGCCGCTGCGCACCCGGGAACGCAGCTCGGCCACCACCTCCCGCGCCGCGGTCGACAGCGCCGGCGCCACCGACGGACCGGCCAGCCCGGCCACCTTCCGACCCAGCGCGAACCCGTGCAGGTCCGGCAGCCGGACCAGGTACTCCTCCCCCACCAGCAGGTTCAGCAGCCGGTAGGTGGTCGCCGGGGGCAGGCCGACGTCCTCGGCGACCTCCTTCGCGGTCACCCCCGCGCCAGCGCGGGCCACCGCCTCGAGGATGGCCAGCGCGCTCTGCACCGCCTTCGGCTGCCGGCCGGTCAGGCCGCGGTCGACGGCGGGCGTCATCGCACGGCCGGCACGCTGCCGGGCAGGACGCTGCTCACGGTCGCCTGGTCGTAGACGCCGACCGCCCGCAGCCGGCCCGGCGACCGCCACCGCAGCCACAGGGCCCAGACCACCCCGGGCAGCAGCGCCAGCAGGAAGACCACCCCCAGCCCGCGAGCGCCCGACCACGCCGTCCCGGCCATCGCCGCGGCCAGCCCGCCGACCCCGACCACGAAGGCCACCACGCCGGCCACCGCCGGCAGCGCCGTCAGCTCACCGATCCGGCGCAGGAACAGCGGCATCGCCAGGCAGGCCAGGGCGTAGGCCACGACGTAGCCGAACACCGAGACGATCAGCGCGTCGGTGAGCACGGTGCGCGCCTGCGCGCCGAGGGCGAGCGCGACCACCGGCACGCCGACGACCGCCGGCAGCACCGTCGCCAGCGCCACGTGCGGCGTCTCGAAGCGCGGGTGCGTCGACCCGAGCGGGCGTGGCAGCACACCCTCCCGACCCATGGAGAACAGCACCCGCCCCAGCGCGTTCGTCGACCCGGTGACGCAGGCGAAGAAGGACGCCGCGATGCCGAGATCGAGCAGCCGGCGCAGCAGGTCCAGCCCGTCGCGCTGCGCCAGCTCGGCGACCGGTACCGGGCTGGTCAGCACGTCGAGCGGCGCGGCCCGCAGCAGCACCACCTGCGCCGCGGCCGCGCCGATGAACAGCACCCCGGCCACGACCGGCGTCCACAGCACCGCCCGCGGCACCGCGATCAACGGCCGGCGGGCCTCCACGCCCAGCGTCGCGGCGCTCTCGAAGCCCATGAACGCGGTCACGCCCAGCACCACGCCGACGGCCAGCCCGCCCCAGTGCACGCCGGCGTCCACCACCGGTGCCGCGCTGCCCGGGGCGCCCCGCGGTGCCACCAGCAGCGCCGTCAGCACGGCGACCACCAGGGCGATCGAGACCACCTCCAGTCCGAGCGCGACCCGCGCGGAAAGCTGGATCCCCCGGACGGCGAACAGCGTCGCGGCCAGCCCGAGGACCGCGCCGAGCCCGGCCACCCCGAACGGCGAGGCGGTCATCCCGAACAGGCCGGCCAGGTAGATCGCGGCCCCGACCAGTGCGGCCATGGCCACGGCGGCGTAGCCGATGAGGAGGGCCCAGCCGCCGATCAGCGCACCGACCGGGCCGAGCCCCTTCGCGGTGTAGCTGTACGTGCCGCCGACCGCGGCCATCCGGCGGCCGAACTGGGTCAGGCACCAGCCCACCAGCAGCACCAGGGCCGTCGCGATCGCGAAGGCGGGCAGGGTCGCCGCACCCGACGCGACCAGCACGATCGAGGGGACGACGACCATCGCGGCCGACGGCGCCAGCGAGGACACCGACTGGGCCAGCACCTCGACGAAACTCAGCCGGCGACGCCGCAGACCGGCGACCGGCGACTCGGCAGGCAGCTGTGCCATGGGTCCTCCCGGACGACGGGGAGGCGAGCCTAACGACGGCCCGTGACGGCGGGCCGGTTCTCGAATGAGAAAAGTGTGACGCCGGTCTCCCGTTCGATGTCACGGCGATGTTTCCGGAATATGACGATCGTGTAACCGACCCCGCCCCGGAAGGCGTCAGGCTCTTCGGCCATCGGCAACCGCCCCCGGCAGTCCTGGTGCTGCCCTCTCCCGGAGGTCCTGCGATGGCCACCGTCTCCGACCCGTCCACGGCCGGCGCGACCCAGAAACGGCTCTCCGGCCGGCTGGGTGTCGGCTCGATCGTCTTCATGGTCGTGGCCGCCGCCGCGCCGCTGACCGTCGTCGCCGGCACCGTGCCGATCGGCATCGCCGCGGGCAACGGCCCCGCCTACCCGTCCATGTACGTGATCAGCGCGGTCGTGCTGATGTTCTTCGCGGTCGGTTTCACCGCCATGACCCGGCACGTGCCGAACGCCGGCGCCTTCTACTCCTACATCGGCACCGGTCTCGGCCGCGGCGCCGGCCTGGGCAGCGCGATGGTCGCGCTGATCAGCTACGTCACGGTGCAGGGCGCCGTGTACGGCTACATCGGCTTCGCCCTCGGCGACCTCGTCTCCCGCTGGGGCGGCCCGAGCCTGCCGTGGTGGTTCTGGACCGGCGTGGTGATCGCGGTCGCCGGACTGCTCGGCTACCGGCACATCGAGCTGTCCAGCAAGGTGCTCGGCGTCCTGCTGGTCTGCGAGGTCGGCATCGTGCTGCTGCTGGACGCCGTGGTCACCGGCCAGGGCGGTGGTCCGGAGGGCCTGTCGACGGCGATGTTCCAGCCCTCGGAGATCTTCTCCGGCGCCCCGGGCATCGGCCTGATGTTCGCCATCGCCGGGTTCATCGGCTTCGAGGCGACCGCGATCTTCCGCGACGAGGCCCGTGACCCGAACCGGACCATCCCGCGCGCGACCTACGCCGCGCTCGCGCTCATCGGGGTCTTCTACACCGTCTCCGCGTGGGCCATCGTGAGCGCGTGGGGCGACGGACCCGCCGTCGCCCGCGCCACCGCCGACCCGGGGACGATGGTCGTGGAGACCGCGCAGCGCTATCTCGGCACGGCGGCGTCGGACGTGATGCAGGTGCTCTTCGTGACCAGCCTGTTCGCCGCCGTCCTGTCGTTCCACAACGTGCTCAGCCGCTACTTCTTCTCCCTCGGCAACACCGGCGTGCTGCCGGGCATCTGCGGCCGGTCGCACGCGCGGCACGCCTCGCCGCACGTCGCGTCGCTGGTGACCACGGCCGTCGGCGCGGCGCTCATGGCCATCGGCGCGATCGCCGGCCTCGACCCGGTGACCCAGATCTTCACCTGGCTGGCCGGGGTCGCCAGCGTCGGCATCGTCGTCCTGATGCTGCTGGCCTGCCTGGCCGTGCTCGTGTTCTTCCGCCGCACGAACACCGACCGGCGGCCGTGGAACACGCTGATCGCCCCGTCGCTCGGCCTGGTCGGGCTGGCGCTGATCCTCGTGCTCCTCGTCCAGAACCTGCCGCTGCTCATGGGCGGTTCCACGGCCCTCGGCGTCGGCGCGGGTGTGCTGCTCGCCGTCGCCCTGGTCGCCGGCTGGCCGCTCGCCCGCCTGCGCCCCCACGCCGCCCGCGAGCTCAGCCTCGCCTCGATCGCCGACTCCGCCCCGCAGATCTGAGAGGACCTCCGATGACCCTCACCGCCCCGAAGACCACCGCCACCCACCCCTTGTCGCGGATGACCGCCGAGGAGATCGCCGCCGCGAAGGCGGTCGTCGCGGACGCCGGGCTGCTGCGGGCGACCAGCAAGTTCGTCTACGTCGGCCTCGAGGAGCCGCACAAGCGCGACGTCCTCGGCTGGACGCCGGGGACGCCGATCGAGCGGCGGCTGCGCGTGCTGCTGCTCGACCGCGCCACCGGCCACGGCCGCGACCTCACCGTCTCGGTGACCGCAGGCGCCGTCGTCCGCGACGAGGAGATCGACGCCGTCGCCGAGGGGCAGCTGCCGATCCTCGACGCGGAGTTCGAGGCGATCGAGCCGATCCTCGCCGAGGACGAGCGCTGGGTCTCCGCCATGGCCAAGCGCGGTCTGGACGTGGCGGACGTGCGCGCCGTACCGCTGTCGGCCGGGTCGTACTTCCCGGAGGAGTTCGGCCACCGCACCGTCCGCGTGCTCGGCTTCCACCAGGCCGACGAGGCCGACCTGCCGTGGGCGCACCCGGTGGACGGCGTCGTCGCCTACGTCGACATCACGCGCGGCGTGGCGACCGCGGTGCACGACCACTTCGACCTGCCCGTGCCGGCCGAGCGCGGCGAGTGGGACGGCCCCGCGCACCCGGCGACACCCCGCGACCTGAAGCCCATCGAGATCACCCAGCCCGAGGGCCCGAGCTTCACGGTCGAGGACGACGTCGTCCGCTGGGCGGGCTGGGAGTTCCGGGTCGGCTTCGACGCCCGCGAGGGCCTCGTGCTCAACCAGCTCTCGATCGACGGCCGCTCGGTGGTCTACCGGGCCTCGATCGCCGAGATGGTCGTGCCCTACGCCGACCCCTCACCGGTCCGGTTCTGGCAGAACTACTTCGACACCGGCGAATACCTCTTCGCCCGGTACACGAACTCCCTCGAGCTCGGCTGCGACTGCCTCGGCGAGATCCACTACTTCGACGCGCTGCTCGCCGACGAGGACGGCAACCCGCGCACCATCCCCAACGCCATCTGCCTGCACGAGGAGGACTACGGCGTCGGCTGGAAGCACACCGACCTGTTCAACCAGATGGCCGAGACCCGCCGGTCGCGGCGGCTGGTGATCAGCTTCTTCACGACCATCGGCAACTACGACTACGGCTTCTACTGGTACCTCTACACCGACGGCACCATCCAGCTGGAGAGCAAGGCCACCGGCATCGTCTTCACCTCGGCGTTCCGCGGCGAGGAGCACCCGTACGCGACCGAGATCGCGCCGGGGCTGGGAGCGCCGTTCCACCAGCACCTGTTCTCCGCGCGGCTGGACATGGCCGTCGACGGGCAGCGCAACACCGTGCACGAGGTCGACGCCGTCCGCGTGCCCATGGGCGACGGCAACCCCTACGGCAACGCCTTCACCCGCCGGCTGACGCCGCTGACCCGCGAGTCCGAGGCGGCACGGGCGAGCGATGCCACCGTCGGGCGCACCTGGCACGTGCTCAACAGCGCCAGGACCAACCGGCTCGGTCAGCCCGTCGGTTACGCGCTGCACCCGCAGAACGCGCCCGTCCTGCTGGCCGACGACGGGTCGTCGATCCACCAGCGCGCGAACTTCTCGACGAAGAGCCTCTGGGTCACCGCCTACGACCCGGCCGAGCGGTATCCGGCCGGCGACTTCGTCAACCAGCACCCCGGGTCCGGCGGTCTGCCCACGTTCGTCGAGGACGACGCCCCGCTGGAGGACGCCGACGTCGTCCTGTGGCACACCTTCGGGCTGACCCACTTCCCGCGGCCGGAGGACTGGCCGGTCATGCCGACCGACTACACCGGCTTCACGCTCAAGCCGGTCGGCTTCTTCGACCGCAACCCGGCGCTGGGCCTGCCGCGGTCCACCTCGTCGCACTGCGCGTCGCACGAGTGACGACGGTGGTGCCGGTCGCCCGGCCGGGGGCGCTCGCCCTCGGCCGGGTGGCCGCCGTCCTGGTCGCGACGTCCGCGGTCGTCCACGTGCTGCAGGCCGACACGGCGTCGCTGGCCGGGCTGCTCATGCCGGTCATGGCCGTGGCCTGCCTGCCGTGCGCGTGGCACCTGTGGCGCGCGCCCACGCCGGCGGTGTGGGGCATGACCGCCGCGCTCGACGCCGGGATGATCCTGGTGCACGCGACGCTGATGGCCGGCGGTGGGATGGCGATGCACCACGGTGCCGCCGGTCCCGGCACCCTCGCATGGGCCGGCCTGGTGCTCGCCGGCGCCCAGCTCGCGCTGGCCGCCCTCGCCGCCGTCGCCGCGGTTCCGCGCGCCGGGACCAGGTGAGCTGATCGTGGCTGCGCCGACTTCGGCGCGCCTGGGCCGTTCTGTCGTACCCGGGGTCCACGCTGTCCTCGTCCGGGAGCTCCAGGAGGAGGCGACGGCGGGATGAGGACCTACGACCCCGCGGACCGCATCTGCTACGTCCACCTGGCGCAGGAGCCCGCCGGTGACCGCTGCGACCGGCTGCCCGCCGGCTACGCGAACACGTTCCTCCGGCCGCGTCCGGCCGGGGCCCGGCCCGCTCTGGTGCTGCTGTCCGGAGGGTCCGACGGCGGCTCCTCCCAGGCGCCGGCGCTGCGCGTGGCCCGGTAGGCCGCGGGCGGAATTGCCGCGACGGCCTCGGGCGCGGGTGCGAAGGTGCCCGCATGCCGGCAGTCGTGCTCCTCGAGGGTCGCAGCGACGTGGCGGCGGTCCGAGCGGTGGCGACGACGTCCGGCCTGCCCCCCGACGCCTACCGGCTCGTCGACATGGGCGGGGTCACGAACATCCGCCGGCAGCTGGCCTCTCTCGGCGGCGAGCAGGTGCTCGGGATGTGCGACGCGGGCGAGGCGCACGTCGTCGCCCGAGCGCTCCGGATCGGCGAGGAAGAGCTGGCCGAGCACGGGTTCTCCGTGTGCGACGCCGACCTGGAGGACGAGCTCATCCGCGCCTGCGGGCACGACCGCGTCCTCGACGTCCTCGACCGGCTGGGTCTGGGCGAGCGGTTCGCGACCTTCCGGAACCAGCCGACGTGGCGCGGCCGTCCGCTGGGCGACCAGCTGCACCGGTTCGCGGGGACGACGTCGGGGCGCAAGTCGCTGTTCGCGGCCGCGCTGGCCGCCGAACTGGTGCCCGATCAGGTCCCGGAGCCGCTGAGCCGGCTGCTCGAGCGGATCGCGGAGGCCGCCCGGCGCACCAGCGCCCACGCGGTCAGCATCGCGACCACGCCGGCAGGCAGAGCGAGCCCGAGCGCGAAGCCGCCGAGGGCCAGATAGGCCGTCGCGAGGAGCAGCGCGAGCAGGACCAGGGTCGACCGCAGGCCAGGAGCAGGCGGTGCACCCCACGCCGGCGCGCGCGACAGATCGGGGTCGCAGTCGTGCAGGACGATCCCCACGCGCATCTCCTCCGGGCCACCCACCGTGACGTCGATCACACCGGAAGTTACGTGGCGGAACGCGATCGCTCAAGGGCTGCCGAGCAGGGCCGCCAGCGCCGCCCGGGCCGAGGCGTTGCGCGCGGCCAGATCGGTCAGCTCGGCGGCGAGGGTCCGCACCCACTCCTCCACCGGCACCTGCTTCCGGCTGAGGACGACGCCGCGCACGACCTGCTGCACCTCGGCCTCCGGCCAGCCGCGGGTCGCGGTGAGGGACAGCCGCCGCTCGGGGAAGGTCAGCCGCAGCGCCGTCGGCGTCCCCGGGCGGCCGGCCAGCCGGTCCCCCATCGTCCGGTCGTGGTCGACGTCGACCACGCCCTCGGGCAGCGCGTCGGCCAGGCTGCGGGTGAACACCCGCACGAACATGCCGACGTCGGACAGGTCGGCAGACGCGGTCAGCGCCGAGGCGACCAGGTCGACGGAGTCCGGCCCGAGCGGTTCCAGCGTCACGGCGCGTCCGTCAGGGGCAGCACCAGCGACGGCGTGGCGATCGTGTGGTCCTCGCGCAGCGGCCGGACGGCGGTGCCGATCGCGAAGAACTCGGTGGTGTGCCCGCCCCAGCGGTGCGGCAGCGACAGCAGCTGCACGCCGACGATCCCCTCGGCCTGCAGCGACTCGGCCTCGGCCTGCATCCGGCTCATCGCCAGCTCGCGGGCGTCGTAGAGCGCCTCGGTGAACTGCGGGATCTCCACGTTCTGCCCGGTGTTGCCGATCGCCTGCCAGAACCGCTGGTGGGCGATGTGGTAGACGCAGCTGCCCATCACCATGCCGAGCGGCGCGTAGCCCGCCTGCAGCAGCGTCCAGAAGTCCTGGCCGGACAGGTCCGAGGTGAACGGCTTGCTCTGGTTGTTGCGCCAGGAGAACCCGTCCGGCGTCCGGGCGTGCGCCTCGTCGGCCTTGACCGCCGTCCCGACGGCGATGAATTCGGCCAGGTCGGAGCCGAACTCCTTGAACTCGATGTCCAGCCGCACGCCGACGATCCCGTCGGCACCGAGCACGTCGGCCTCGGCCTCCATGCGGGTCATCGCCAGCTCGCGGGCGTGGTACATCGCCTGCGAGAGCGTCTCGAGCTCCTGGTTCCTGCTCCACCGGCCCATCTGGAAGCCGACGTGGTAGATCGAGCTGCCCAGCACCAGGCCGAGCGGCCGGAACCCGGCCTCCCGGACCAGCAGGAACTCGTTGACCGACAGGTCCGAGGTGAACAGCGTCGTCCGCTGCCCCGGCCGCATCTCGGCGAGCCTGCGCAGGGCGTCCTCGGGGACGCCGAGCTCGTTGGCCTCGATGGTCATGGGGCTCCCGGAGGCTCAGACCCGCCGCAGCGGGAGGACGGTCAGGGCTCGGGTCGGCGCGGTGCGCCCCCGGTGGAAGCGGACGAGCGTGGTGCCGAAGACGGTGGACTCGGCGACGTGGTCGCGGTGGCCCTCCGCCGGCTCGCGCTCCCAGATCTGCAGGTCCATGTGCGAGACGATCGCGCCCTCGGCGCCGGCCCGGGCGGTGTGCTCGGCGAACCGGGTCCGGGCGTCGTGCCGCACGTGCTGCACCAGCTCGGTGTAGCCGGAGACCTCGGTGTTGTAGCCCCACGCGCGGGCCTGCTGCTGGGTGGCGTAGTCGTCGTGGCGGATCGCGACCGAGATGCCGAACGCGATCGAGACCGGCACCCACCCGGCGTGCAGCAGCTTGGCGACGTCGGCGCCGGGCAGATCGGTGACGAACGGCCGCGGGGCGTGCACCGGGCCGGCGGCGCGGACGGCGGTGCCGAGCGCGACGAACTCCCGGTTGTCCTGCCCGAGGTGCTCGACGGAGAGCCGGACGCCGACGACGCCGTCGGCGCCCATCGCCTGGGCCTCGGTGAGCATGCGGTGCAGCGCGGTGTCGTAGCCGCGGTAGAGCGCGTCGACGTACGGCGCGAAGCCCGCGTAGCGCGCGCCGGAGCCGCTGGTCACGGTGCCCAGGCCCCAGCCCGCGCCGGGTCCCCAGTAGCCGCAGCCGCCGAACCCCGCCCAGCCGATGTGCTCGACCATGCAGCCCATGACCTCGCCGACCGGCGGCAGGCCGACGCCGGTGACGGCGGCGGCGCCCGGGACGTCGAGCAGCGACGTGTGCACCCCGTCGGCCTGGAACCGCGCCATGCGAGCGGCCGCCGCGGGAGGGAGACCGCGGCCGTCCCACTCCGTCATGGCGCGGACCCTAGCTCCGCTTCCTGGCAGCCTTCCTGGCCGCACGGGCCACGCGGGCGAAGGACCGCGGGGAGCCGTCCCGCGCGGGCAACCGGCCGGCGAGAGCGTCGTCGAGCAGCGTGCGGACCGTCTCCGCGGCATCGACCCGGTTGTCGCCGATGCCCCCGGACGAGCCCCGCTTGAACCAGCCGACGGAGTAGGCGCCCGGAGCCCCGGTGATCCGCCCGGCCTGGTGCGGCACGGTGCCGTTGGCCCGGTCGAAGGGCAGCCCGGGCACCTCGTGGCCGCCGTAGCCGATGGCGCTGACGACCGGCCCGGCCAGCAGCGTGCTGCCGTCGTCCAGGCACACCCCGCGGACGGCGTCGTCCCCGAGCATGCGGGTCACCGAGCTGGCGAAGCGCAGCACGATCCGGCGGCCCGGCTTCGGCGGTCCGGCGTGGTCGAACGACGCCCGCCGCACCCCCTGCAGCAGCGCCGCCTGGCTGCCGGGCGCAGCTGCGTCGATGGCCTCGCCGATCGCGGGGTCGGAGTCGTCGACGACCAGCTCCACGTCGGGCAGCCGGCGCAGCGCCAGGAGCTCGGGCCCCGTGTAGGCGGCGTGCTCCGGGCCGCGGCGGCCGAGCAGCACCACCTCGCGCACCGCCGAGGTCCGCAGCGCGTCCAGCGCGGCGTCGGCGATCTCGGTGCCCGCCAGCCGGTCGGGGTCGGTGCTGAGGATCCGGGCGACGTCGAGGGCGACGTTGCCGGTGCCGATGACCAGCGCCCGCTCGTCGTCCAGCCGGACGGCGTCGGCCGGCACGTCCGGGTGGCCGTTGTACCAGCCGACGAACTCCGGACCGGTGTGGATGCCGGGCAGGTCCTCCCCCGGCACCTCCAGCCGGCGGCCGGTGGCCGCGCCGACGGCGTAGACGACCGCGTCGAAGTGCCGGGCCAGCTCGTCGACGGGCACGTCGGTGCCGACGTCGACGCCGAGCACCGTGCGCACTCGGGGGTGGTCGTGCAGCCGGCCGAGCGTGCGCCCGATCCGCTTGGTGCTGGGGTGGTCGGGGGCCACGCCGTAGCGGATCAGCCCGCCCGGTGTCGAGAGCCGGTCGACGAAGGTGACGGTCGAGCGGGTGCGCAGCAGGAGCAGCTCGGCCGCGTACAGCCCGGCCGGCCCGGTGCCGACGACGGCGACGTCCAGACCCCGGAAGTCGCTGGGCAGCGACCAGTCGAAGCGCGCCTCGTCCCAGGCGTGGAACAGCGGCCCGGAGGCCACCGGCGACACCGGCTCCCGGCCGCGGTAGTAGTCGGCGTTGAGGTCGGCGTAGACCTGCTCGGCCTCGCTCAGCGCGTCCGCCGGGACGGCGGCGTCGACCGGGCAGGCGTCGGCGCAGGCGCCGCAGTCGATGCACACCGCCGGGTCGATGAACAGCATCGGCGGCTCGTCGAAGTCCGCGGCACCGGGCACCGGCGCGATGCAGTTGACCGGGCAGGCCGAGACGCAGGTGGCGTCCTTGCAGCAGTTCTGCGTGATGACGTAGGTCATGGCGGCGCGGTCAGAGCAGGTTCGCCCGTTTGTACATCTGCGCGGCCGGTGGTGTCAGCAGGCCGACGCCGTGCAGGAACTCCATGAGGTTGCGGCAGCTGGAGCGCAGCAGCGACGTGTAGTGCTCGTTCGCCGCGGCCTCGCGCTTGGCGCGGGCCACGTCCAGGCCGACGTCGGCGTAGACCTTCGGGCTGACCATGCTGGTCACGATGTGGTATGCGGCCGACGCGACGAGCATCGCGCTGACGTGCCGGCGCACCGGCCCGGCGCCCTTCATGCGCTCGGCCACCTCGTCGCGGGCGAACTTCATGTGCCGCGACTCCTCGACGACGTGGATGTTGTTGATCGTGCGCACGAACGGCGCCACCCGCTCGTCGCGCATCCAGTCGCGCTGCATGACGTCGAGGACCTCCTCGGCGACCAGGATCGCGGCGTAGGCCGCCTCGCCCCAGGCGACCGTCTTGAAGAACCGGCCCAGCTCCAGCACCTTGCGCGAGGGCAGGTAGGCCGGCGCGTCCAGCTTCTCCACGCCGCGGGCGAACATGATCGAGTGCCGGCACTCGTCGGCGATCTCGGTGAGCGCCCACTGGAACTCCGGCGACTTCCGGTCGGCGGTGTACATGTCCCGCAGCACCATCTGCTGCAGCACGATCTCGAACCAGATGCCGGTGCAGGCGACCGACGCCGACTCGTGGCGGGTGAGCTCGGCGCGCTTGCTCTCGCTCAGCTCGTCCCAGTAGGGCGTTCCGTAGAGGGTCGACCACTCGGGGCTGGCGCCGTGGTGGCTCCGGTCGAGCGGGGTGTCCCAGTCGACCTCGACCAGCGGGTCGTAGGAGAGCTCCTGGCTGGACTGCAGCAGGCGCTCCGCGATCGAGCCCTCGCGAGTGGTGGCGGTGTCGTCGATGGTGGTCATCGCGCTGTCCCAGGTCTCGGAGTCGTGATGGACGCGTCCGGTCGGTTACCCGTGACGCCTGGACATAGATAACCCGGTTCAGCGCATGTGACACCTCTCGATGTCAGATTCCTGCGCCCCCGACGAAGATCCTGGTCAGGCGTGCATCTCCGCCCGGTGCCGGGCCAGGACGTCGAGGCCGAAGTCGGCACCCGGATCGCGCCACACGGAGTGCGCGTGGTTCGCCCCGCGCTGGGTGTTGTCCCACTCGAGAAGCAGGCGCGGCCCCTGCAGCCGGTAGTAGTTCGGCGCCCCGGGCTCGGTCGACCCGGCCCAGGCGACGTGCACCGCGTCGAGGGCGGCGTCGTCGTCGTAGCGGGAGAGCACCGACACCTCGTCGGGGACCCGGCCGAGGTAGGTGCCGAGCAGCGCCCGCAGCATGCCCCGCTGCTCGGCGTCCAGCTCGGCGGCGGCGACCCCCTTGGGCGCCGCCGTGTACTCCAGCACCGCGTGGTCCTCGTCGCGGTAGCCCGCGGCCGCGTCGATGGCGTCGCTGGCGGCCCGCAGCTTGGCCCACTCGACCGGGTCGGCGAAGGCGCCCCGCCAGATCCCGGCCAGCGGGACCACCCGGTTCCCCGGCGCGACCGTCGTGCGGTTGGCGGTGACGAGGTCGGACGGCGGGGCCGGCAGCAGCACCGCGCGGTCGGCCAGCTCCGGCGGCAGCGACCGGACGAGGTCGCGCGCGAGGTCCTCGACCCGGCCCAGCGGCCGGTTGACCGCCCCGCCCAGCAGCGGCGACGTGGCCGGGTCGGCGCCGAGGAAGCACGGGGTCGTGGCGACCACCGCGCCGCCGACCACGAGGTTGTTCAGCGAGACGTGGTGGCCGCCGAACCGCCAGCCCCACGGCGCGCTCCCGCCGGGTTCGCCGAACACGCGCAGGTAGTACAGGCCCGGGTCACGACCGCGTTCCCGGTCGAACCGGGCGAGGAAGCCCTCGACCTGATCGAGCACGTTCTCCAGGCCGATGATCGTCGCGACCGTGACGTAGGCGGCCGCGGACAGGCCGGTGGAGACCAGCCGCATGGCGGCCCGCTGCTGGGCCGGCCGCTGCTCGTGGAAGGTCAGGCCGCCGTGGTCGGTCGGCGTGTAGAACCAGCGCCGGCGCTCGGCGTCGTCGTCGTCGGGCCCCGCGCCGACCGCGACCGTCCGCTGCCCCGGCTCGAGGCTGTCCAACCAGGAGCCGGCCGCCTCGGCCATCCGCCGCGCCACCGCCCGCGCTCCGGGGTCCACGGCGACGGCCATGGGGCAATCTAGTGCCCGCGCGCGACGCCGAGGTGGTCCCGCACGGCCTCGCCCAGCGCCACGGCGTCGGCGGCGACCGTCACGATCGTCGCCCCCTCGGCGGCGTACCCGCCTGCGTCGGTCCCGCTGTAGGCGTGCACGCCGACCGGCACCCCGGCGGCACGGGCCCGGGCGATGATCGAGGACAGGACCTCGCGCAGCTCGGCCCGGCGGTCGGCACCGGTCAGGCCCAAGGACAGGGAGAGGTCGCCCGGACCGACGTACACGCCGTCGATCCCCTCCACGGCGAGGACGGCGTCGAGATCGGCGAGCGCGGTCGCCGACTCGACCATGACGATCACCAGCGGCTGGTCGGCGCCGCCCGAGAGCCGCCCGATCGACCGGCCGCCGTCCGGGGCGTACCGGCAGGCGGCGACCACCTCGCGGGCGTGCTCGGCATCGCGCACGTTGGGCACGATCACGCCCCGGGCACCCAGGTCGAGCGGGCGGCCGACGTCGGCGAAGAACGGGCTGCGGGTCCGGACCAGCGGCACGGCGTCGGCGGAGCCGATCGCCGCCGCGACGCCCGGCAGCTCGGCCTCCGCGACCGCGCCGTGCTGCAGGTCGACGACGACGAAGTCCACCCCGGTCCGGGCCAGCACCTCGCCGGTCACCGCACCGGGCAGCGAGCTCCACACGCCGTGACAGGCCTGCCCGGCGGCCCACCGCTGACGCAGGTCGACGTCGGGGCCCGCCATCTACTTCTTCTTGCCGCTCTTCGCGGCCGCCTTCTTGGGGGCCTTGGCGGCGTCGGCCTTGGCCTTCTTCGCCGACGCCTTCGCCGGCTTGGCCGCCTTGGCCGGCTTCGCCGCCTTGCCGTCGGAGGGGGCAACGGCACTCGCCACCGCCGCTGGGACGGCCTGGGCGACCGAGGCCACCTCCGCCACGGCGGTGCGCGCGGTCCCCACCGCCGTCCCGGCCGCCTGGGTGACCACCTGCCGGAGACCCGCACCGGCCCGGAACACCGGCGCCACCGTGGCGCCGATCTGGATGGTCTCGCCGGTGGCCGGGTTGCGACCCGTGCGCGGCCCGCGCTCCCGCCGGTCGAAGGTGCCGAACCCGGCGAGGATCACCCGCTCCCCGCGCGCGAGGCCCTGCTGGATCTCCTCGAGCACACCGTTGACGGCGGCGATCGCCGCCTTGCGGTCGCCGTCGAACCGGTCGGTCAACCGCGACACCAGGTCGGTCTTGTTCACCGGGTGATCTCCTGCCGTGGGAGGGTGCGCCGCTCTGCGCACGGTGGGCCAAACCTAGCGGGACGGCCGCTGAGCAGGCACTTCACGAGCGCCTGGTGTCTGATCGGTGCATGGTCAGCGAGCCAGGGGTCGAGGGCCTCGGTCGGGCGGTGGGCGCGCTGCGGCAGTGGCAGGACGACGCCGCACCGTTCCAGCTGCACCCGGGCGACCTGGGCTGGTTCTGGCGGTTCGGTGCCGAGGCGACGGCCGCGGCGGTGCGGACCTGGAGCCGGGGCGGCGAGCTCGTCGCCGTCGGGCTGCTCGACGGTCCGACGCTGCTGCGCCTGGGGATCGCGCCGGGGCTCCAGCGGGACCCGGAGCTGGCCCGGCAGCTGATCACCGACCTGGGCGCCGTCCTCCCGCCGGGGCCGGCCTCGGTCGAGGCGCCGACGGGCGCACTGGTCGACGAGCGGCTGGCCGAGGAGGGCTGGTCGAGCGACGAGGTGTGGACGCCGCTGCGCCTCGAGCTCACCGAGCCGGTCGAGGAGCCGGGGGTCCGGATCGAGGTGGTCGGGCCTGAGCAGGCGGAGGTGCGGGCCGCCGTCCACCGGGCCGCGTTCGACCGCTCGACGTTCACCGACGGGTCCTGGCACGCGATGGCGGGCGGACCGGCGTACGCCGAGGCGCGCTGCCTGGTCGCCCACGACGACGGCGACGCGGTGGCGGCGGTGACCGTCTGGTCGGCCGGCCCGGGACGACCCGGGTTGCTCGAGCCGATGGGTGTGCACCGGGACCGCCGCGGGCGGGGCCACGGCCGGGCGATCTGCCTGGCCGCGGCCGCCGCGCTCCGCGACCTGGGCTCGTCGAGCGCGACCGTCTGCACACCGAGTGCCAACGTCGGCGGAATCGCCACGTACGAGTCCGCGGGGTTCCGGCGACTCCCCGAGAGACGCGACCGACGCCGGGACGCGCCGGGGCGTCAGCCGGACGCGGCGCCGTAGACGGAGGCGGGGCCTCCGGCGGCGATCAGCGCCATCAGGCCGGCGAGATCACCGGTGGCGTCCTCGCGGCGCAGCGACCGGCCCAGCAGGACGAGGCCGACCAGGACCAGGACCGCGGTGAGCACCAGGGCCGCGACGGACAGGCCGCTCACCAGTTGGCCGGCGGGTCGCTGGCCGGGAAGGACTGCAGCCCCCACTCCTCGACGATGTCGTCGGCCGTCCGCCGCCGGGGCGCGTCGGGGACGACCCGTCGTTCCAGGACCGCGACCCGGGCGAGTTCGGACTCCGGCGGCCTGACGAGGGTGAGAGGCACGCGTTCTCCTGTTCTCTTCGAGTGCTGGTGCCTCCAGCGTGCCCTCGGACATCGGGACGGACCACGGCCGCGGCCGGACGACTCGAACCCGCCCCGGTTGCCGACGACCGGCAAGCCCGCCGCTCACTGCTCGGCGGGCAGCGCCCTCCCGGGCCACTCGAGCAGCCGTGCACCGAGCACCGCCGCGTGCAGCGCGAACCGCTGGTCGGGCTGCGCGACGCTGTGGCCGGTCAGCTGCGCGACCCGGGCCAGCCGGTAGGTGACCGTCCGGACCGACACGTGCAGCCGGCGGGCGGCCTCGGTCGCGACCTCGCCGGCGGCGAAGTACTCGCGGAGGGTCTCCAGCAGCACGTCCGCACCGCCGCGCACCCGGTCCAGCGGGGTCAGCACGTCGCGGACCAGGTCGACGAGGGCCGCCTGGTCGCGGCCGAGCACCCGGTAGACGAGCAGGTCGCGGGCGTGCACCACGTCGGCGTCCAGGCCCAGCCGGTCGGCGAAGGTCAGCGCCTCCAGGGCCTCCTCGTAGGAGCGGGCCACACCGTAGGCGCCGGGGAACGCGCGTCCGGCAGCCACGCGCCACCGGCCGGGGAGCTCTCGCCGGCGCAGGTCCTGCTGGATCGCCGTCCCCACCTCGGGTGCGACGGACCCGCCGGGGGCGACGACGACCACCCGCCCGTCCTTGGTCGCCACCAGCACCTCGCGGTCGCCGAACCGCTCGACCACCGCCCGCTCCAGCGCGATCGCCACCCGGTCGGCCGCGCCGTCCTCGTCGAGCGGGGCGACCAGCGCGACCTGGTGCGGCTTGCCCAGATCGATGCCGAACGGCTCGGCCCGCACCACCATCCGGGAGACGTCGGCGTCCCCGCGCAGCAGGTCGTCGACGAACTCGACCCGCAGCGTCTCCTCCTGGCGGATCATCGCGCGGCGCTCCGCCTGGTGGCCGGCGACCAGCACGCTGATGGCGTCGTCGAGCACCCGGAGCACCGCCTCGGCGGCCCGGCGGACCTTCTCCGGATCGGACGAGCGCTCCACGACCGGCAGCTGCCGCCACAGCCGCCACGCCGCGGACAGGTAGAGGTCGACCGCGCGGCGCGCGGTGACGCCTTCGGCGGCGGCGCGCCGGCCGAGCTCGCGCACCGCGTCGAGCTCGAACGAGTCGGGACGGCGGCCGTTGATGGCCGCGTCGGCCAGCAGCGGCAGGTACTCCCCGAGCAGCTCCTCCGGCGCCGTGACGTCGGCGGCCGCCGCCGCCCCGACCGAGGCCAGCCAGTCGTCCACGCGCTCCACCTCCTGGCCTTTGCCGACGATCGGCAAGGACATCGTGCCGGGTCAGCGCAACGGGTCGAACGGCGCGAGCTCCGGCGGGGTCTCCCCCTTGAGCACGGCCTGGGACACCAGCTGGCCGGTGACCGGGCCCAGCGCGATGCCCCACATGCCGTGCCCGCCGGCGACGAACACCCGCGGCGACGCGGTCGCCCCCAGCAGCGGCAGCCCGTCGGGGGTGCAGGGCCGCGAGCCGACCCACTCGTTGCGCCGCTCGTCGAGGTCGACCCCGGTCAGGAAGGGGCGGACGGCGTCGACGATCGCCGCCACGCGGCGCGGGTCCAGAGGGTCGCCGGGACGGCGGAACTCCATCATCCCGGCCACGCGCAGCCGCTCCCCCAGCGGCGTGAGCGCCACTCGCTGGGTCGGGAAGTACAGCGGCCCGCGCGGCATCCGCTCCACGGGCACGCTGAAGCTGTAACCGCGGCCGGCCTGCACCGGGAACCGCACCCCGAAGGGCGCCGCCAGCCGGCCGAGGTCGGCGCCGGTGGCCACGACGACCGCGTCGTGCTGCAGCCGCTCACCCGCCGCCGTGACGACGGTGATCCCGCCCGTGCGGTGCTGCAGGTGCGCCACGTCGGCGCCCTGGACGACGACTCCGCCACGGGCCTGCACCGCGAAGGCGAGGCTGGGAACGAACTCCGGCGGGTGCAGGTAGCGCTGCCCGTGGATCTCCACTGCGGCGTCCACCCGGTCGGTCAGCACCGGCTCCATCGCCCGTACCCGCCAGCCGAGCAGCGGCGAGAAGCCGGTCTTCTGCCCCGCGTCGCGGATCTGCTCCAGCTCCGCGCACAGCCGCTGGGCGTCTCGTGCGGTGGCGAAGCAGGCGAGGAACGGTTCGGCCCGGTGGGTGGGGGCCATCACCCCGCCGGCGGCCAGGACGTCGAACGCCTCCAGTGCGCGCTGGTTGAGCGGCACCAAGGCGGCCATGCCGCGCCGCCACGCCCGGGCGGTGCTGTGCCGGACGAAGCCGGCGAGGAAGCGGGCCAGGGTGCGGTCGCCACTCGGCGGCAGGTACACCGGCGAGCGCGGGCTGAGCACCGCACGCAGCCCGTAGCGCAGCACCGCCGGCTCGGGCAGGGGCGCGGTCAGCGCGGGGGTCAGCCAGCCGGCGTTGCCCCAGGAGGCGCCGGCGGCGACCCGGTCGCGGTCGTAGACGGTGACCTGGGCGCCGGCCTCCTGCAGGAACCAGGCGGTGGACAGGCCGACCATGCCGGCCCCGATCACGGCGACGTCCACGTCAGCGCACCGAGGACTGGCAGGTCACGCAGCCGGCTGCGAACGGCCGGAACTTCAGCCGCTCGACGGGGATCGCGCCCCCGCAGTGCACGCAGGACCCGTACGTGCCCCCGGCGATCCGGTGCAGCGCCGCGTCGATCTCGTCGATCGTCAGCGCCAGGGAGGCGGCGCGGCTCTGGGCGACCGGATCGGGCACCGAGGTGGCCGCCTCGGCCAGGGCGAGCTCGCGCTGCCGGAGGCAGTCGGCGCGCTGCTCCTCGAGCAGGACCCGGAACGACTCCCACGCCGGCGAGCTGAGGGTGACGGACATGGCGCTCTCCTTCGGACAACGAGAAGGCGCGCCCACCGATCGGTGGGACGCGCCTGGGGACGTGAGCTGGGACGACGGGGTCAGCGCACTCCCGGGGGCGACCGGTCCTGACTGCGGTGCAGCGACGCCCTGCTGGTCATCCCGATCACCCCCTCTGCGACTGCGTCCCCGACGCCGGAACCCGACCATCCCGTCCTACCGGCGGCGCGAACAGGGCGGCCGCCGGTGAACCGGGAGCCCTCTCCGTTGCCGACGCCCGGCAACCGGCCCGCTCCTTGCCGGTGCTCGGCAAGCACTGCCGGTCCGGGATGGCCGACGCCGGCCCTGGTCGGGGCGTGGCCGCGCACGCACGATCGGAACCGAGGAGGTGGATCGTGCACACCGATCGGGAGGGTCTTCGCGCGCTCGCGGTCGGCGCGGTCGGCGTGGCGATCATGTTCGCCGCGGTCGGTGCGCCGCTCGCCGGATTCGTCGTCCTGCTGATCCCCCTAGGAGGTTGGCTGCTGTCGCGCTACGAGGACGGCGCGCCTCACGACGCCCGTTCGGCGAGGACCTCCGCGACGGCGTCGAGCACCGCCTCGCTGCCCGCGAAGGGCTCGGAAGAGCGCGGCCAGGAGATCACCACGTCGGTGTAACCCAGTTCCGCGGAGCGACCCAGCAGATGGCGGGCGTGGTCGGCGCCGGTCACCCGGAACGACTCCGCGTCGAGCAGCCGGACGAACCCGTCGGGTGCACCTCCTACGCCGGCGAGGAGGTCGTCCATCCGCGCCCCGGTGGCCGCGACGCCGGTCCACCACTCCGCCTCCGTGGTCGCCTCGGCGGGCCCCAGGGTCACCCACCCGTCGCCGGGCCGGCGCGCCGATGATGCGGCGAGCCGCATCGCCCGGGGACCGTTCGCCGCGATCAGCAGCGGCGGCCGCGGCTGTTGACGGGGGCCGGGGATCATGCGGGCGTCGACGGCCTGGAAGTACGCGCCCGACCACGTCGTCCGCTGCTGGCTCAGCAGGAGGTCGAGGAGCTCGCGGAACTCGGCGAACCGGTCGAACCGCTGCGCGGGCGTCAGCGCGGGGCCACCGAGGACGGCGGCGTCGAATCCCGGGCCGCCGGCTCCCAGCGCGACGGAGAGCCGGCCGTCGGAGATGACGTCCAGGGTCATCAGGTCCTTGGCCAGCGGCACCGGGTGGCGGAAGTTCGGGGAGGTCACCAGGGTGCCCAGCCGGATCCGCGTCGTCGCCAGGGCCGCCGCGACGAGGGTGGGGATCGTGGCGTGCCAGGGCCCGCCGGCCAGGGACCGCCACGCGAGGTGGTCGAAGGTCCACGCGTGGTCGAATCCGTGCTCCTCGGCCCGCTGCCACCGCTGCCGGTCCTCCGCCCAGTCCAGCTCGGGCAGCAGGACGATCCCCACGCGCATGCCGGTCAGCCTCTCAGGAACCCCCGCCCTCACTGCGACGAGGACCGGCCCCTGCCCGGACTCGCCGGGCAGGGGCCGCTTCGTGCCTGTGCCGCGCTCAGGCGGCGGGGATCACTTGGTCTGGACGGTGATGGTGGAGATGCCGACGACCAGGCCACCCTTGACGGCATCGGTGCTGAAGGTCTGGTCGAGCAGCTGGGCGGCCTCCGGCGAGATGGTGACGGTGGTACCGGAGAGCACCGCGGAACCGTCGGAGTTCATCGTGATCGGCTCGAGCGTGCTGCCGTTGAGATCGAAGATCGGGGCGCTCGGCGCGGCCAGCTGACCGTTGACGGTCACGTCGCCGAAGACCCGGGCCGGGTTGCCGGGGTCGACGGTGAAGTTGGTCAGCTGGACCGTGGTGCCGCCGGCCGCGAGGGACAGCCCGCTGCCCTCGTGCAGCAGCACGCCCTGCACGTAGGGCCGGTAGCCGGTCGTCTTGTCGTAGAGCGTCACGGTGCCGCCGGTGATCGGGAAGGTCACCGTGGTGCCGTCGAGCGCGGCGTTGCCGACCGTGCCGGGCGTCAGGCCGAGCTGGGTCAGCGCCGCGACGAAACCCTGGTCCAGGGCCACCGAGGTGGTGCCGCCGGGGACGGCCGCCACGGTCGCGGTCGGCTCCGGAGCCGTGTGTCCGGAGCTGCTGCTGGTCGTGGACGCGGCCGCCGAGGTGCCGGAATCGCTGCTGCAGGCGCCGAGTCCGAACACGGCGCTCGCGGCGATCGCGGTGGCGATCGTGCCCTTGGCCAGGAGGGTGGTGCGGCTCATCGAGTTACCCCTTCGGAAATTGATTGACGTCAACAAGATTTGGCGTCATCTACCACTGGGGGTTCGCAGCCGACCCGCGATCCGGATGTACCGGAGCGGCATCGATCACGTGGCGGGGCTCCGGCGGCTCGCCGCGACGGCCCAGAGGGCCGTGACGACCAGGATCGCGGCGTCGATCAGCAGCAGGTTGCGCCCGTAGTCGCGGGGCAGGAAGGACGGGTTCGCCGGGTCGCGGCCCGGCGCGAACACGAAGGGCAGGGCCACGAGGGTGAGCACCCCGGTGACGGCGCCCCCGACGACCAACGGGGGGCGGGCCGCCGCAGGCAGGAACCTGGTGGTCAGCCAGCCCAGGCCGATCCAGATCGGCGCGATGACGAGGTCGTGGAGCAGGGCGCTCCCGATGAACCAGGTGGCCCAGGCGGACAGCGGCACGCTGTTCCCGGCGGTCAGCAGCCCGACCGCGCCGTAGCCGACGGCGGCCAGCCCAGGGACCACGAACAGCCAGCGCCACCACGGGCCCCGTGCCGGCGTGGGCGGGCGCGACGTCGACGTGGGTTCGCTCATGCCGGTCGCACCCGGTGCACCCATTTGGTCTGCAGCACGCCGGGTCGGTTCGGCGCGATCAGCCGGACGGGGTAGCCGTGGTCGGCGGCCAGGACCTCTCCGTTCAGCCGGGTGGCGAGCAGCGTCAGCGGACTGCGCACGTGCGGGGCGGCCACGGTCGACGTCCGGTAGAGACCGCCTTGCTGCAGCGACTCGACGACGACCGGGGTGCCGGCCGGGAGGCCGGCGGCCGCCAGGACATCCATGAGCCGGACGCCGGTCCAGCCGGCCTCTGCGCTCCAGCCCTCGACGCAGGTGATCGGCAGCCGGACGGTGCGCTGCGGAAGCCGGCCCAGGTCGTCGAGCGTCAGCTGCAGCGGCGTCGGGCCGTCGACCAGCAGCCGGTAGTCCGGTCCGACGTCGGTGACCCTGGCCCTGCGGGCGGTCTGCCGCACCGGCAGGCCCTGCGGCCCGATCCCGGGAACCCGGGGTGAGAGCAGCGAGACGCTCGCCAGCGGGGACAGCGTCTGACCCACCGTCGCGAGGGTGACGGCTCCGACACCGAGCCCCGCGGCGAGCACGAAGGCGCGCCGGCCCACCGTGGGGACCCCGTCGTCGGGAGCGGCGTCGTCCGAGCGGACCGGGAGCGACGGCGCTGCACCGCGACGGGCCAGTCCCCGGCGGATCTGCGGTGCCTTCGCACCGACGTGCACGGCGACCGCCCCGATCGCGATCCAGCCCGTCCAGTAGTGCGCGGTCGTGAAGAAGAAGCCGAAGGGATACCACTCGGCGATGTTGATCAGCCCGGTGAGCAGCTGCATGGCCCCGGCGCCGACCAGGACGAGGATCGAGAGCCGGCTGATCAGCCGGGCCGGGGTGCCGGCCGGTGGCCATTCGAACAGCTTGGGGTAGACGGTCCACAGCTTGACCAGGAACAGCGGGATCGCCGCGAGGCCCGTCGCGACGTGCACCCCCTGGGTGAGCCGGTAGAGCCAGCTCGGCGAGGCCGGCCACCAGAACCAGCCCGGTGGATGCTGGATGAGGTGGCTGGTCAGGCCGGTGACGAAGCAGACCGCGAACGCGATGCCGAGCCAGACACCGACCCGCGCCGCGCGCCGCTCCGAGTGCAAGGGGCTGGGGAAGGCACCCGCGCGGAACGGCCCGCGGCGCAGCCCGTCCGGAGGACCAGGGAGGCGGGCACCGAGCAACCGGTCCAGCCGGGCGCTCACGCGGCCCGCTCCAGCTCGTCGACGATCCCGCTCACGGTTCTCGCGATGCGGCTGGTCGGCGGGCAGCGCGCCGCGACTGCCAGCGCCTGGGGGAACTCGTCGATGTCGGTGAGGGTGGGCAGGTCGGTGACGGTCAGCCCGGCGTCCTCGAGCGCCGCGCGGGTGCGCGAGCCGGTGTCCGCCCGCGACATCGGCACCCGGGGCAGCACCTGCGCCGGCTCGGCCGAGTGCAGGCCGAGTGCCCACCAACCGCCGTCGGTCGACGGGCCGAGTGCCGCCGCCCCGGGTCCGGCGGTCGCCAAGTGCTCGAGGCAGCGGTCGAGCAGGGCCGGTGAGACCTGCGGGGTGTCCATCCCGATCAGCAGGGTGGGGAGCGGCCCGCCGGGCAGGGCGGCGGAGAAGGCGGCGGCCAGCCGGGTGCCCAGGTCTCCCTGGGCCTGCGGGACGACGACGCAGCCGCTCAGGTCGAGCAGGCCCGGATCGCCGTCCAGCGCGACGACGACGCGAGCGTCCGGCACGGACCGAACGACGTCGAGCGTGTCACCGACGGCGGCGGCGGCGATCGCTGCCGCCTGCTCGGGGCTGCAGGGTGGGGCCAGGCGGGTCTTGCTGCGGCCGGGCACCGGCGCCTTCGTGATCACCAGGATCTGCCTCGGGCTCATCGGGCGAGGACCGACCGCATGTCGCGCACCGTGCGCACGGTCCCGCGCAGCGTGCCGGTCACCTTCGACCGGCTCCCGGGGGTGCGCAGCCCGTAGTCGACGTCGACCTCGCGTATCCGCCAGCCTGCGGCGGCCGCCCTCGTCACCATCTCCAGCGGGTAGCCGAACCTCCGGTCGGTGAGACCCAGGCCGAGTAGCTCAGTGCGGGAGGCGGCTCGCATCGGGCCCAGGTCCCGCAGCGACAGGCCGGTGCTGCGACGGAGCCTGCGGGCGAGGACGGCGTTGCCCAGTCGCGCGTGCACGGGCCATGCGCCGCGGACCGGTCGGCGCCGGCCGAGGACCAGGTCGTCGTTCCCGGCGAGCACGGGGTCGGCCACGCGCGGGAGCTGGGCGGGATCCATCGACCCGTCGGCGTCGCAGAAGCACACGACGTCGGCGGTCGCCGCCTCGAGTCCTGCGTGCGCGGCGGCGCCGAAGCCGCGCTGAGGCACCGGCACGACCAGTGCGCCGTGCGCGGCGGCCACCTCGGCCGATCCGTCGGTCGAGCCGTTGTCGGCGACGATCGCGCGGTACCCGTCGGGCAGCCGGGACAGCACCCACGGCAGGGACGCGGCCTCGTCCAGGCACGGTAGGACGACGTCCACGTGGATTCTCTCGGGGGCGGGCACTGGGTGTGTTCGCGCCGCTGCCCTGTGCCGGTTCACCACGGTGTGCGCACCGTGATCTCGACCAGCAGCCCGACCACGGCGGCCGCGACCAGCCAGGGCTGGCGCCGGCTGTCCGGGATGGTCGCGGTCGCCGGGAGCAGCCAGACGACGAACGGCAGCCAGATCCGCTCGGTCTCCCCGAGCACCAGCCCGGAGCTGACGCTGACCGCCATCGCGCCCAGCGCGGCCAGCGGGAGCCAGCGCAGCGCTCCCCGGCGCAGGCCGGCCAGCCCGGCGACCACGGCCGGGCCGGCGGCGACGGCACCGGCGGCGACGTCGGCGAACAGGAAGTACTCGCCCGGTCTGCCTGCATACGCCGCGCCGTCCCGCACCCGTTGCGCGTCCACCGGCAGAGCGCTGAACCAGTCGTAGCCGCCCAGGCGGAAGACCGCGAACACCACGGTCACGCCGATCCCGGCGATCGCCAGCACGCGGAGCACCGCGACCCAGCCGATCCGTCGCCGCTGAACGACGACGACGGTCAGCGCGATCAGCCCGGCCGCGACCAGGCCGAAGGACAGGAAGAGGCTGCCGCCGAGCAGCAGACCGCCTGCCAGCGCCCGCACATCAGCAGCAGGGCCCCGCCGGCGCCGGGCGGCCGTCGCGAGTGCCGCGACGCCGCAGGCGCTGACCCCGGCGAAGAACGCGTCCGCGCTGGTGGCGATCCACACCGCGGCCGGCACGAGCACGGCGAACGGGGCGACCGTGCGCGCCGCCGTCTCGTCCGCCACGGCACGCACGGTGATGAGCACGGCTGCCACGGCGAGCGAGCCGCCGGCGATGCACAGCGCGGCCGCCCAGCCCGGACCGCTCAGCCCGATCCGGTCGAGCAGCACGAAGGTCAGCAGTGCCCCCGGCGGATGGCCGGCCACGTGCGTCGTCCAGTGGTCAGCGGCGGTGACCGGCACGTGGTCGACGAACGTGGACAGCAGGGTGCCGAGACCACGCACCCGCGGCACGTCGTGCAGGTAGTCGTGGCGGCTGAGCAGCGGCGCGACGAGCCGATCCCAGCCGCTGCTCAGTGCGAGGGTCACCGCCCAGAGGGCGCTGCCCGCCGCGGCGATCACGAGCAGGGGCTGCCACCGCAGCCGCGCAGCCAGCGCCGGCCCCCAGACGACGATCGCCGTGGCCACCCCGAGCGGCAGCAGCACGCGGGGGGTCAGCACCACGGCGAACCGGCCGACGAGCAGGTAGCCGCCGGCGAGGCTCAGGTTCGTGCCGGTGCGCGTGAGGTGCCGGCCGGTGAACCACACCGCGGCGACGAACACCGCGACGGCAGCGACCAGCAGCACGGGCCGCCGGCCCCGTTCCTGCGGCGCCGTCTCGGCTCGGACGGGCGAGGTCTCCAGCTGCGGGGTGCTCATGCCACTGCGCCACGCAGCGGCGCGGTGGCGAACGAGCGGACGCCGTCCTCGAAGGCCGTTCCTGCCCGGAAGCCCAGCTCCTCGGCCGCACGCTCCGGACTGGCGACCACGTGCCGGACGTCGCCCACCCGGTACTCGCCGGTGACCTGCGGCGCCGGACCGCCGAAGGCATCGGCGAGAGCGCGGGCCATGTCGCCCACCGAGCGCGGGGTGCCCGACGCCACGTTGTAGGCCCGCAGGCAGTGATCGGCGCCGCCCCGGGTCAGCGCCGTCCGGTTGGCGGTCGCGACGTCTCGGACGTGCACGAAGTCCCGCTGCTGAGCGCCGTCCTCGAACACCCGTGGCGCCCGACCGGCCTCCAGGGCGCTCCGGAACAGCGCCGCCACGCCGGAGTACGGGGTGTCGCGCGGCATCCGCGGTCCGTAGACGTTGTGGTAGCGCAGCGCCACGGCACTGCCACCGGTCGAGGCAGCCCAGACCCCGGCCAGCTGTTCCTGCGCCAGCTTGGTGACCGCGTAGGTGTTGCGCGGGTCGGGGACGTCGTCCTCGGTCACCCGCTCCCAGGCCAGTTGGCGGCCGCACAGCGGACAGGGAGGCTCGAAACGGCCGGCGTCCAGATCGGCGCGCCGTCGCGCCGCCGCCCGCACCGGGCCGTGCTCGGGGCAGCGGTAGCGGCCCTCCCCGTAGACGACCATCGAGCCGGCGAGGACCAGGCGTCCGACACCCGCGGAGGCCATCCCGGAGAGCAGCACCGCGGTACCGACGCCGTTGATGCCGGCGTAGTCGGGCATGTCACCGATGTCGATGCCGAGGCCGACCATGGCCGCCTGGTGGCAGACCACGTTGACCCCGTCGAGCGCGCGCCGCACGACGCCGGCGTCCCGCACATCGCCCACCACCATCTCGACGCCATGCGGAACCGGCGGTGGCGGAGAACCGGGTGGATGGACCGCGGGCAGCAGCGCGTCGAGCACACGCACCTCGATGCCCGCGTCCAGGAACTCCTCGACGACGTGCGAACCGATGAAGCCACAGCCACCGGTGACGAGCACTCGCACCGCTCAGCCCCTGCCACGGACGAGGGACAGGGCGGCGAACGAGCGACCGTGGTGCTGCCACGCGTCGTCGACGTGCAGACCCGCCGCGCGAGCCGCCCCGTCGATCGCGTCCGGGCCCAGGTCCGCCCAGGGGAACCAGCCCCCGTTCTGCGTGTCGCTCTCGAGGCGGAGCAGCCCCGTGCGCAGGCCCGTCGCCCCGGTGCGCAGCTCGGCCAGGATCGTGCCGCGGGGATCGATCAGCTCCCGGCACCGGGCCAGGAGCGCAACCGGATCACCACCGATCCCGACGTTGCCGTCGGCGAGCAGCACCGTGTCCCACCGCCCCTCCCCCGGCAGCGGATCGAAGACCGAGCGGTGGAAGACGGCGGCGCTGGTCCGCCGAGCCAGCGCGACGGCTGCTGCCGAGGTGTCGACGCCCGCCGTCTGACGGCGTTGCCTGGTCAGCTCGGTCACCAGCCGACCCGGCCCGCAGCCGACGTCCAGGACCATGCCGTGGCTGCGGCGGAGCAGGGCGAGGTCGGTCGGATCCGCAGGCCCGCACCACCGGTGCAGCTGCGCTCCCAGCGAGGATCGCTCGCCGTCCTCCCACCGGGAATACCAGTGCCGGACACCGCCGGGCCGGCGCATCGAGCGCAGCGCAGCGGCGTAGAGGTCGTGCATCTGGGTGCTCAGAACCCTCTCCGATCGACCAGGGCGCCGGCCCCCCGGTCTCGAAGGCTCCTGCGACAGCGTCACCCAGCCTTCGCACGCTCGGGTGGTTCCGGTTCACGCCCGTCCGGTCGTCGGTGATGAGGTCAGCTCGTGGGTGTGACCTGAGCGGTGACCACGCACGACCCGCTGTTGTCGCCCGAGAGCGCGAACGTGACGGTGAACGTCGTGCTGCCCTGCGTCACGAGCAGATTCCCGGTCGTGAGCCCGGCCTGCTGCCCGAACGTGGTCGTGCCCTGGAAGCTCACGGATCCGGTCGACAGCGGATCCAGGGCGTCGGAGCCGTTGTCGAAGTAGGCCTGGCTCCCGGAGGTGGGCGCGACGAACCCTCGGACGACGATGCCGGTCGCCCCGGGCCTGTTTGCGACCCTCATCTCCGGCGCGGATCCGCAGAAGGCCTCCACCTCGGCCTGGCCGCCGTTGAAGATCCGGTCACCTTCGGCAGCGGGCGTTCCGATGACGGAGAAGGGCTGCGCGCCGGAGCTGCCCGCCGCGCCCTGGGGACCGACGAGGCTCGTCCCCGGCGTCGGCCACACGCCGTTCGCCTTCGGCCCGTACAGCGTGGTGGTCGCCGTGTCGATGTAGAAGTCGCCGTCGTGCCCGACGGAGTTCGCCGGAGCGCCCGATCCGTTGAGCACGGAGGCTCCGTCCTTGCCCGGAGACCCCTGAGAACCCTGCGCTCCGCGGGGACCTGTCTGGTTCCACTGGATCGCCGTCGTCCCTCGGGGGCATGACGTCCCTGCATCCTGCAGGACGACGACGTGGCTCCCCCTCACCGCGGCGCTGGTCCAGCAGCCGTGGATCACCCCCGAGCTGTCCACCGGACTCGGTGACAGCGCGGACGCTGTTCCCGCAGCTCCGAGCAGCGCAACAGCGCCGGCGGTGATCACGACGACCCGACTTCTTCTCACGAGGCCCCCCAAGGCAGCGCCCCGGCCGATCCTCATCCGGCCGCAAGCGGCGGGGGAAAGCTATGCCCGCCCAAACCGTTTCTTCCGCCAACTAAGCGCACCATCTGGAGTCGTAACGCCCAAGGCACGGCGACACCCGCCGACCCGTGCGCCGGCGTCCAGGCAGCCGAACGTCTCGCGCTGGTCTCGGCCCCTTGCTCTCACCGCAACCCTCGGGAAGAGTCGACCCGCCGCGATCGGCGCGGGCTGACCGGTTGGGCGGGTATGACGCAGGACGAAGCGGATGCACTGATGGGTGTCGGGTTCGCCGACCCCGGCGGGCGGACCCGGGGCGAGAGCCTCGGCGAACGGCTGCTGGGATCTCTGCTCGACCGGGCGCACCTCATGCCTCCGCGCCTGGTCGGTCCGCTCGTCGCCCAGGAGGTCGCCGAGATGGGCGGCCGCGACGTCGCCGTCTACCTGCAGGACTTCGAGCACGCGATGCTGCGTCCGCTGCAAGGGCCGGGGCTGGTCGGACGGCCCGAACCGATCGACGGCAGCCCGGCCGGCGACGCGTTCCGCACCGACCAGCGGTGCGAGGTGCCCCAGGCGGACGGCACGGTGCGGCTGTTCGTGCCGATGCTCGACGGCTCGGACCGTGTCGGCGTGCTGGCCCTGACCCTTCCCGAGGTGGACGACAACGATCGGCGGCTCGCCCAGCGCATCGCCGGCCTCACCGCGGACCTGGTGGTCACCAAGTCCGGCTACACGGACACCTTCGCGCGCGCCCGCATGACCAAGCCCATGAGCCTGTCGGCCCACCTGCAGTGGCAGACGCTGCCGCCGCTGGTCATGACCACGCCCGACATCGCGCTGGCCGGAGCCTTGGAACCGGCCTACGAGGTCGGCGGCGACAGCTTCGACTACGCCCTGGACGAGCACACGCTGCACCTGGCGGTCTTCGACGCGATGGGCCACGGCATCGAGGCGGCCAGCATGGCCAGCCTGCTGATCGCCGCCTACCGGCACGGTCGGCTCTCCGACCAGGCACTGCCGGACATGTACCGGCAGATGGACGACGTCATGGCCGCCTCGTTCCCGGGACGGTTCGCCACCGCGTTGATCGGACAGCTCGACACCGTCACCGGACGGCTTTCGTGGATCAACGCCGGCCACCCCAGCGGGTTGCTCATCCGCAACGGCCTCGTACTCGGTGAGCTGGGTGGACCGATCACCCGGCCGGTCGGGTTCGGCCATGCCGAACCCCGTGTGCACTCGACGCAACTGGAGCCCGGGGACCGTGTGCTGTTCTTCACCGACGGCGTGGTCGAGGAACGGCTCGACGACGGCGGCCAGTTCGGAGAGCAGCGGCTGCAGCAGTTCGTCGAGGACGCCTCGCTGCTCGCGCTGCACCCTGCCGAGACCGTGCGGCTTCTCTCGCACGCGCTCCTGAGGGGGCGCGGCGGCCGGACCAGCGACGACGCCTCGCTGCTCATGGTCGAGTGGAAGAGCCCACCCCGGGACGACGAGCTGGCGCGCGGGATCCCCGAAGCGGTCCCGACCGGGACCGTGCTCGACTGATCCGCGGTGCGCCCGGGGCCCGGTCACTGGACCGAGGGGCAAGCCGCTGACCTGCGGTTGTGCTCCCCCGATTGGACTCGAACCAATAACCCTGCGATTGATCGGCTCCATTCGACTGGCATCACGTTGCTGCACCTTGTGTACGCACCTGACCTGCAGACTTCCTCCAGTTTCCCTCCAGCCCTGTCCGGTGTTGCCCCTTTCTGACCCCTGTGGACTCTTGATTGGTGGGGGATAAATGGGGGCTAGGGTGCGCCGGCATGGGACGCCCACCGATGGCCCTGGGCACCGCCGGCGCCATTCGCATCTACAAGACCAGCACCGGCTTTCGCGCCCGCGTGCTCGTCCGCGACTACGACGGGCACGTGCGGGCCGTGGAACGCAACGCCGCCAGCAGGATCGCGGCCGAGCGCGCGCTCAAACTCGCCCTGCGCGACCGGGCACCCGGCAAGTCGGGCGGCGAGCTCACCGCAGACAGTCGCGTGCTGTTGCTGGGCGAGGCCTGGTACGCGGGCCTGGACAACCTGTCCCCCATCACACTGCAGGCCTACCGCGACCGGCTGGACCGCCAGCTCCTGCCCCGTCTCGGCCAGCTCCGCATCCGCGAACTGTCCGTGGGGATCCTCGACCGGCACCTGCGCGACATCGCCGACCACCACGGGATCGCCACCGCCCGGATGTGCCGGTCCGTGCTGTCGGGCATGTGCGCGCTGGCTGCCCGCCACGACGCCCTCCCCCACAACCCCGTCAAGGACCTCGGCCGCATCAACGGCCGGCCGAAGACCGCCCCCCGCGCGCTGACGCTGGCCGAGCTCCGGCAGCTGCGCGCCGCGCTCACCTACGACGAGAAAGCCATAGCACGCGACCTACCCGAGCTGGTCGCCTTCCTGATGGCCACCGGCCTGCGCATCGGCGAAGCCTGCGGCCTGACCTGGAGCGCCGTCGACCTCGAGGGCGGGCTGGTCGAGGTGACAGCCGCCGCGGTGCGCGTGCGTGGCGAAGGGCTGGCGATCAAGTCGACCAAAACCGACGCCGGCCGCCGCACCCTGATCCTCCCCCGCTGGTGCACCGACATGCTCCGCGACCGAGCGCGCCGCTCCGGAGGCACGACCGGCGGCAGAGGAGCTCGTCCGGTGTTTCCTGCACCGCTTGGCGGCTGGCGCGACCCGTCCAACACCCAGGCCGACCTACGAGATGCGTTTGCCGCCGCCGGCTTCGACTGGGTCACCTCCCATGTCTTCCGCAAGACCGTCGCCACCCTCATGGACCAGGCCGGTCTGTCCTCCCGCGCCGCCGCCGACCAGCTCGGCCACGCCAACACGTCCATGACCACCGACGTCTACTTCGGCCGCAAGATCGCCGCGACCGGCGCCGCCACGGTTCTCGAAGCACTGGCCGACACCGAGTCGCTCAACAGCACAGGCACCGTCAGAGACGGCGTCTCCAAATGAGAGCCTCCGCAACCCCGGTCACCAGGACCGGGACAGTCCCACGTGGCCGCACCGTCGTATGACTGGAGAGGAGTAATCCATGGACCACGTTCGCAGCACCGGTCGGCCATGTCATCGGTGATCCGCGCCGGCTTGCCACCGGGCAACCACAACGAAATCCTCCTCGTCGACGAAGCGCAACAGTTCGTCGTCTGCAGCGCGGCGGTCAGCACCAATCGCCGACTTCTCGCCAAGAACCTGATCAAGAGAAGGCAGGCCGAAGTCGTGCTGTGGGAGTCCTGTGCGCAGTACGTAGGCCTTGTCATCGCTCATGACGCCGCGGGTCTTGTCGGTCAGGTCGGTGCCAGCGTGAGCCGTAGGAAGCCAGCAGTTGGCCCTCTGCCCGAATCGCGCAGAGGGCCAACCATGGCAACGGCTGCTTGGCCGATCAAGGCCGCCCCATGCCATGCAAGGGAAATTGCTCATGCGGCTGGATCAGAGCCGCCCGGAGCTGGGCACTCGTCCGCACATCGGCCCGCCGAACGATCCATCAACCAGGAGCTGACCGACTGCTGTCGACGGTGCCGTCAGTGGCTATCGCGCTCCCTCCCCCCGGCCAGAGACGCCGGACCTGCACCCCGAGTAAGCGCCGCAGCGGCACGAGCAGCCTGGCGTTACTGAGCGGCGAGTTCGACGAGCACCACGGATTGCGGCTCGATCTCGACATCCAGGTCGAGGGAGCCGGAATCGGTTACGAGCTCTTCCCGGGTTGCTCCGAGTTCGCCGCGTAGCGATCGCTGGCTGATCGACACGGCCCGCCCCTTCCACGGGAGGTTGGTCAGCCGTACCTGCGCGGACTCGACGCCGGCCGATGCCAGTCCGTCGCGCTGCGGTGGGAGGCGGTAGCTGAGCTCGATGTGCTTGGGGCCGATCGGGATGCGGAACCGGAACTCGTCGCTGTTCCTCGCCGTGAGCGCTGACTCCGGTGCCACGAAGTTGGCGATGAGGATGCGCGCGCGGTCGCCGTCGCGGCTGGCGAGACAGGCGAAGCCGGCCTCGTCCCCGCCGGTGACGGCGAGTCGCTGACCGGTCATGGCCTGCCCGATGAAGGAGAACGCCATGGCGCGCTCGTCGGGCGAGCCCTCCCGGTTGTAGATGGCAGCCGGGTCGACGAAGCCGTAGTGAGGGTCCCGGCCGCTGTCCGCCCGGAAGAAGAGGGCGTGGTGCACGGGCGTGTCCTGCAGGTAGATCGCGGCGGCGGCCTGGAACGCCGCCTTCTCCGGTGACGGGGCGTCGTTGCTGGGGATCGCCAGGTAGTTCCAGTAGGACAGCATCAGCTCGGTGTCATCGAAGCCGTAGCTGTCCAGCAGCGCGCGCATCTCCCCGGCGACGAACCGGAAGTCCAGAGGATCCCGCGTGGGGTCCACGAACCACAGGAACGAGAAGAAGTCCAGCGGCAGTCGTCGTTCCCGCACGAACGAGAGGAAGCCCTCGCGGTAGTCGGCGTCGGGGTTGAGCGGGAAGGCCAGCGACGGGCCCCCGACCACCAGGGTGTCGTCGACCCGCTTGACGGCCGCGCAGAAGGCCTCGTACATGGCGAAGAAGTCATCGGCCGGACCCTCGAAGTGCAGCGGTCCCAGGTCCGGCTGGTCGCCGAACTCGTACATCCGGATGGGCCTGGCCGGGCCATCGGCCCAGCCGCGGGCGTAGTGGCGCACGACGTGCTCGACGACCACGCCGTACTTGTCCACGTCCAGCGCCGGAAGCTTGTTGGCGGGGATGGCGCTCGCGAAGGTGAACAGGACGTCGGCGCCGATGGAGTGCACCGCCTGGACCCACTGGTCGGTCGCCGCGAAGTTGTAGCTGGCCGGGTCGGTCGGATCGGCGTCCCAGTCGGGGAAGAGGCTCGCCGGGTTGTTCCTCGTGTCGAGCCGCGAGATCCAGTCGTAGGACCGCACCAGCGTCACGCCGGCCTCCCGCCACAACGGGGTCATGTCGGGAAAATCGGGGTGCTCGGGAAGGGGGCCGGGGATCCCACCCAGCCCCTTGTGCGACCTGAAGTCACGGGCGTCACCCGCGTCGATCTCCAGCACGCGCACGTGTGGCTCTGCTTGCAACTCCGGCATGATCGATCCTTTCGTCTCGCGCGTGATGTCGACATGCGTCCCGTTGGTGCGCCGCGGGCAGAGGGACGTGTTGGCCGCCGACTGGGGTCAGTAGGGCAGGGCCAGGAGTCGGTTGGAGTACTCGTTCGCGATCGGCTCCAGGTCGCGCAAGAACTGCAGTCGCCGTTGGAAGGCCTCGGGTGTGACCGAGTCGAATTCCTCGAGCATCGACTCGATCGACCGCTCGTGCACCGCTCTCGCGCGGGGAAGGCGTCGTGCCATGAACATCAGCTGGGCGTCGAGCAGGGAGTGGTCCTTGGCCAGTTCCTGGGCGAGGACGACGCCGTCCTCGATGGCCATGGCAGCGCCCGAGCCGAGGTACGGCGGCATGGTGTGCGCTGCGTCGCCCCCGATCATCACCCGGCCGCGGAACCAGGGGTAGGGCACCCACACCGTCGAGTACGGCGTGTAGGCGACACTGGTCGACTGCAGGACCTGCACGATGGATTCGGCCATGAACTCCGAGTCCCCCATGAGCGCGCGGGCGCGGTCATACATGATCCGGGGCATCTCGGCCGGGTCGTAGCGCGGGCGGCCCTCCTCGGCGACGGTCAGCACCATGTACATCATGTCGCTCGACAGCGGAGAGAAGACGATCTTGCCCCCGTGGCCCTGGAGGAAGGTGGTGTCGGTCAGGCCGTCCGCGAGCGGCAGAGGACATCGCCACGCCACGCCTCCGGCCGGGGTGGGGTCGTACCGGGCGCCGAAGTACTCGTGGCGGATCTGTGAATTGATCCCGTCGAAGCCGACGACGAGGTCGTATTCCGCACTGTCCCCGTTGCTGAAGGTGACCGCGACGGTGTCCGGCTTCTGCTCCAGGCTCGCCACGGTCGTTCCCATCCGGATGTCGCATCCCAGTTCCTGCGCCCGGGCGGTGGCGACGTCCAGGTAACCGATTCGCGACATGACGAGGATGCTCGGGACGTCACCGTCATCGGGGCCGTAGCTCAGTGTGCTTAGGTGCTGGCCGCGGTTGTCGTAGTACGTCAACCCCGACGGCTTGGTCCCGAACGCCTTGCACTGCTCCAGAAGTCCGAGCTCGCGAACAGCGCGCATGCCGTTGAGCCGCAGGCCGAAACCGACTCCCGGCACGCTGTTGTCCGGCTTGATCTCGATGACATCGACCTGGGCTCCGATCTGCGTCAGCGCGATCGCAGCGCTCAGACCGCCGACGCCGGCCCCGACCACCAGGATCTTCAGCCGCTTCCCCGTCCCCGGCGCATTCCGAAGACTTGTCATGTCGAGTTCGTCGTGGACGCGGCGCAGTTGGTCGAGATCGGTGTCAGACATCAGGAACCTCCGGGTGAATGTGGGTGGGGAAGGCGAGACAGGCGCGGCGGGCGGTCGCGGCGCCGAGCGGGTTGTCGAGGTGCTCGACCCGCAGATGCGGCGGGGCGCTCACCGGCCGCGCCAAGACCTGAGACGGTCGGACACGCGCAGGCATGGACCTCTCACGATCGGCGTAGTTCCGACGGGTCGTCGGCGCCGGTGTACTCGAAGGACCGGAGTAGCACCTCGCCGGCACTGCACCAGACGCCGAGGACGCGTCCGGTCATCCCCCCGGCCACCTCGGTGGAGAGATACCGGCCGTCGAGACGCCCGAGCTCGACGAGCCTGCCTGCTGTGACGACGCCGGCCACCAGGTCGTCCGGGCCGGACTCGGTGCTCCACACGTGGCCGGTCGACGGCTCGGCGCGCAGTTCCAGAGTCACGTCCGGTCCGGTGGCCGCCTCCCCCAGGACCGACGTGATCGATCCGATCCGGACCACCGCCCGGACCCGCTCTCCGTCGGCCTCCAGACGCAGGGCGTGTCGCGGGTCGATGCGGAGCTCGAGGCCGCCCGCGCCGTCCTCCACGCGGACGTCCGCCCGGACGCCGGCGTGCAGGTGCTGCTGCCGGCGGCCGACGAAGACCGGCTCCGCCGCGTCGTCGGCCGTGAGACGCCGGCCGCCCTCCGCGGGGTGCAGCACCTCGCCGGGGAAGCGTCCCGGCGAGACCCAGCTCGGCGGGAGCTCCGGTCCGGACAGGGACTCGCTGACCAACCCGACCGGCGGTGGCTCGATCGGCTCCGTCACCCGGGGCCAGCCGTCCTCCCAGGTCACGTCCGCGGCGAACGTCTCCCGACCGAGCACGTGCCACTGGGGGCTGGACCCGCGGACGCGGACGCCGTGGTAGACCAGCGCCCACGAGCCGTCGGGCCGCTGGACGAGGTCGGCGTGGCCGGCGTTCTGCACCGGGGAGTCGGTCCCCCGGGTGGTCAGGACCGGATTCCAGGGGCAGGGCTCGAACGGACCGGAGGGCGACGGTCCGCGGGCGATGGTCACCGCATGCCCGCGCTCGGTGCCCCCCTCGGCAATCAGCTGATACCAGAGGTCGCCGATCCGGTAGATGTGCGGGCCCTCCGGGAACTTCCCACCCGTCCCCTGCCACAGCTGCCGTGGCTCGGACAGGACGGCTCCGGTCGTCGGGTCGACGACCGCCTGGACGACGCCCAGCGGCTGCCCGTCGGCGAAGCCCGCCCAGGTCAGGTAGCAGCTGCCGTCCTCGTCCCACGAGAGATCGGGGTCGATGCCGGGGGCCTCCGGGAAGAAGACCGGCTCGGACCACGGGCCGGCCGGATCGTCGGCGGTGACCAGCAGGTGGCCTTGCGGATCGGACATGTTGGTGGTGATCAACCAGAACCGGCCGGCGTGGTGCCGCAGCGTGGGCGCGAAGATGCCACCGGACGAGACCGCCCCTGCCACCGACAGCTGGGACGGCCGGTCGAGCGCGTTGCCGATCTGCTCCCACGAGCGCAGGTCCGTCGAGCGGAAGACCGGCAGTCCCGGCGCGTACTCAAAGCTCGAGCAGGCCAGGTAGTAGGCGTCGTCGACGCGGCAGATGCTGGGGTCGGGGAAGAACCCGGGGACGACGGGCCGCTGCGCCGTCATGCCGGCACCTCCGCCCCCGGCCGGCTGTCCTCGACTGCCGCGCGGAGCCGCACCACAGCTTCCTCGGCCACGTCGAAGCCGAGAGCGTCGGTGAGGGCCACGAGGTACACCAGGCAGTCCGCGAGTTCGGCGCGCAGCTCCGGAGCAGCCGGCTCCGCCGTCGGCTCGCCCTCTCCGGCGAACTGCAGATGGGTGGCCACGGCACCAACGCGCCCGGTCAGCGCCAGGGCCATGTTGCGGGGCGTGCGGAACCGGGCCCAGCCCTGCAGATCTACGAGTTCGTCGTAGACGCGGCGCAGCTGGTCGAGATCGTCATCAGGCATGAGGAACCTCTGGGTGGCTGTGGGTGGGAAATCGGTGGGGCGGTCAGTCGGTCAGGACCCGACGCAGCCAGCTGAGACGAGCCGCCCTGGCTTGCTGAGAGATGGCCGCGTGGGGGGCGAGGACGTCGAAGCCGTGGAAACCGCCGGGCCACACGTGCAGCTCGGCCCGTCCGCCGGCCTGCCAGATGCGGCTGGCGTAGTCGACGACCTCGTCGCGGAACGTTTCTGCCGAGCCGACGTCCAGAAAGGTCGGTGGCAACCCGGTGAGGTCCTCCGCGCGGGAGGGCGCCGCGTACGCCGAGACGTCAGGCGTCCCTCGCGCCGGGCCCAGCAGGGCCGTCCACCCGACCTCGTTGCGCGCGCGGTCCCAGGTGTCGACCCCGGCCATCTGGAGGACGGACGGCCGGTCGTTGCGGTCGTCGAGCATCGGGCAGCTGAGCAGCTGCCCGGCGGGTCGCGGACCACCACGGTCGCGGCTCAGGAGGACGAGCGCGGCGGCGAGCCCTCCGCCGGCGCTCTCCCCCGCCACGACGATCCGCCGGGCGTCGGCCTCGATCTCGGACCCGTGCCGGGCCAGCCAGCACAGGCCCGCGTAGCAGTCCTCCACCGGGCCGGGGTGCGGCGTCTCCGGCGCCAGCCGGTAGTCGACCGACACCACGACGGCCCCCAGGTCCCCCGCCCACTCCAGGACCTGCGGGAGCGACATCTCGGGGCTGCCGCTGAACATCCCACCACCGTGCACGTGGTAGATGACCGGTCGAGTGCCATCTGCCTCCGCCGGACGACAGATGACCAGTCGCACGTCGGGGGCGTCCTCCGGTCCCGGGACGGTCCGACGCACGATGTCGAAGGCGCCGTCCCGGCTCAGGTCGGCGTCGCTCGGGGGCTCGAAGCCGGGAGGAGGGATGCGCACCTCCGGGATCGTTTCCAGGGTCAGCGGCGGGAACGCGGGCAACCGCTCCAGCGCTGCGGCGCACTCTGCGTCGAACGGCGGCGGTCCGACCGCCCGGCTCATGCCACCTCCTCCGAACGCTCCGCAGCAGAGGGGCCGTCGTCCGCGTCGGGGAGCTGGTCGGTCCCGGAGTAGGCGTAGTCGGCGAAGGTCACCATGCCTTCGGTGGCGTACAGACCGATCACCCGGCCGGTGAAGGAGTTCGCCGTCTCGAAGCTCCAGTACCGGCCGTCCAGTTCGGCGAGCACCACGCGGCGGCCGCTGGCCGCCGCGCACAGCCGGATGTGGTCCCCACCGGTCCACATGGCCCGGATGTCCCTGGACGGTTGGCGCAGCTCGATGGCGAGTTCCACCTCCCCGGCCGGCAGCGTCGCCTCCCATGTGCGCTCGAACCCGGACAGCGCGGCCCGCGCGGTGACCACGGCCGCGCTCCCCTCCGTGCGGACCTCGAGGGCGAACCAGTGCCGCTCGTCGTGCCGGGCCGCCAGGCCCCCGACCCCTACCGTCGCGTCCACCCGAGCGGTCACCGTCGCGGACAGATGCCGTTGCCGGCGCCCGAGGAACACGGGGCGCCGTGCGTCGAGGCCGGCACCGTCGCCGGCGAGGCACAGCCGCCCCGTCGCCCCGTCCAACGAGGCAACCTCGGCCGGCGTGCGACGCACGGCGATCCATCCCGGGTCGTCCAGGGCGGCCGGGTCGGCGAAGTCGAAGACCGCCTCCTGCCGGGCCGGACCCCCGGCCAGCAGGACCGGCCTCGGCCGTGGCCACCCGTCGACCCAGTCCACGTCGGTCAGGAAGGTCTCGCGGCCCAGCGGGGAAAACGCCTGGGTGAAGCCGACCGGGCGCACCCCGAGCAGGATGAGCGCTGTTCCACCGTCCGGGGTCTCGACCAGGTCACCGTGGCCGGTGTTCTGCACCGGCCGGCGTGTGCCGGCGGCGGTCAGCACGGGGTTGGACGGGCAGCCCTCCCAGGGACCCTCGGGCGAGGAACTCCGGGCGACGGTCACGGCATGCCCGCGCTCGGTGCCGCCCTCGGCAGCCAGCAGGTACCAGTAGCCGCCGCGCCGGTACAGGTGCGGGCTCTCAGGGGTGGACAGCCCGCTGCCGACCCAGAGTGGCCGCGGCTGCTCCAGCGCCTCACCGGTCGCGAGGTCCACCCGCACCTGCTGGATGGCATGGGGGTACCGGGCGTAGGTGACGATCGCGGTGCCATCGTCGTCCCAGGCGAGATCGGGGTCGATGCCGTCGACCGCCCGCAGGGACAGCCCGTCGCTCCACGGGCCGGACGGATCGGTGGCGGTGAAGACGACGCAGCCGCGCCCACCGAGGGCCACCGTGACGATGACGTAGAAGACGCCGTCGCGATACCGGATCGTGGGAGCCCAGACCCCGCCGGGGGTCGGCACGTCGCCGAGATCGACCTGCTCAGGCCGGGTGACCACGTTGCCGATGTGTGTCCACTCGAGCAGATCAGTGCTGCGGTGGACGGGCAGGGCCGGGAGGTACTCCATCGTCGAGTTGACGAGGTAGTACACCCCGTCGACGAGGACGACGCTGGGATCGGGGTGGAACCCGGCGGCAATGGGGCTGGATCGCTGGGTCGTCGTCACTGGGAACTCCTCGGTCGTGGGCTGATCGTCGGCTCTCGGACTGTCCGGGTCCGAGGACGGACTCGTCGCCCCGCCCGGTCCAGGTCCGCCTCCATCAGCCGACCGCCTGCTCGAGAGCGACCGCGGACGGCGCAGCGCTGCGGGCGTCGCAGATGGTGTCGGCGAGCAACTGCCGGGTCCGCCCGGCCGGCTCGATCGAGTCCGGCAGCATGAGGAAGCCGTGCAGCATCCCCGGCGCGCAGACCTGCCGAACATCGACACCGGCCAGGGCCAGCGAGGCCACGAAGGCCTCCCCCGAGGCGCGCAGGTCGTCGTACTCGGCGTTGACGACCAGCGTCGGGGGGAGCCCGTCCAGCACCGCCAGGCCGGGCATCGCGTACCCGTCGGCCGTGGTCTCCGGCCCGCCCAGGTAGTTGCGGTTCATCTCCGCCACATCGCTCGGCAGGAAACGCAGGAGGTCGGGCAGCGTGGCGGCGGCAGCCGCGAGTCCAGGCGACAACGGCGGCACCACGGGGTGCAGGACCGGATAGACGAGCAGCAACGCGGCGGGCGTCCAGGCGTCCTCGTCCCGCACGCGGAGAGCAGCTCCGGCGACCAGGTTGCCCCCCGCGCTGTCCCCGCCCGCGGAGAGCCGCGTCGGATCGATGCCCACGGCGTCGGCGTTGGCCCGCACCCAGCGCAACGCAGCCACGACGTCGTCGTGCGGAACTGGATAAGCGACCCCGTCGACGGCCAGGCGGTAATCCACGCTGACCACCACCGCGTCCGCCCGCACGCAGAACTCGCGGACGAGCCCGTCGATCGGTGCGTCGTCGAGGTTCCCCATGCGGAACCCGCCGCCGTGCACCCACACCAGTCCGGGCCTGGCCGGCGAGCCGTCGCCCTCCACGGGGGTGTACACGCGGACGCGCACAGGTCCGTGCGGGCCTGGGGCCTCCAGGTCGCGGGTGAGCACCTCGGGACAAGGCGCCGCCTCCCCCACGGACATGAACTGCGCCAGGCGGGGGGCCTGTTGGGGATCGGCGAGGGCCGCCTCGATCGACGTCATGCCGTCGAGCAGGTGCAGGTTCGAGGCGAGGTGCGGGTGCAGTGGCATAAGGAGTTCTCCTAGGGGCACCGGCCGCGCGGGCCGGGTGCGACGTGGGATCAGCGCGTCGTCGGTGCGAGCTCGCCGGCCGCCTGTGCGGCGGCGTTCCCTGCCTGGGGGTGGCCAGAGGACGGGTCGAAGACGTGACAGGCGACCGTCCGGTCCTCGAACGGCGCGTCGATCGGCCGCTTGTTCCAGCACACGTCGGCCACGTGCGGGCACCGCGGCGCGAACGGACAGCCCTCCGCCGGTGCGGGTTTGGCCTGGGCCGTGGTGGCCCGGACGACGGCCTGCCTCTGGCGCCGGAGGATGCGCTGCTGCGCGGCGTCCGGCACCGGGACGGCCGCCCGGAGCGCCTGCGTGTATGGGTGGGCGGGCCGGTCGTGTATCGCCGCGGCGGGGCCGGACTCCATGATCCGGCCGCGGTAGAGCACGAGGACACGGTCGGAGAAGTAGGAGACGACCGGGAGGTTGTGGGCGATGAAGAGGTAGCCGACCCCGGTCTCGCGCTGCAGCTCAGCGAGCAAATTGAGCACCTGAGCCTGGGTCACGACGTCGAGGGCGCTGATCGCCTCGTCGCAGACGACGAGCCTGGGGTTGACCGCGAGGGCTCGGGCGATGGCGATCCTCTGCCGCTGGCCGCCGCTGAAGGCGTTCGGGTAGCGATCGGCAGCGTCCTCGGGCAGCCGGACCTTGGTCAGCACCTCGCGGATCCGCTCCAGAGCGGCCGACCGGTCGAGTTCCCCCGCGGCCTCCAGCGGCTCGGCGAGCGTTCTGCCCACGGTGCGGGCCGGGTTCAGCGACCCGTACGGGTCCTGGAAGACGACCTGCAGGTCCGAGGCGATGTGCCGGCGTTCGCCTGCCTTGCTGTGCGTGATGTCGTGCCCGTCCAGCACGATCCGACCGTCGCTGACCGGGGCCAGGCCGAGCAGTGCCCGGCCGATGGTCGACTTGCCGGAGCCGGATTCCCCGACCAGGCCGACGGTCTCGTGCGCGGCCATGGTGAAGCTGACGCCGTCCACGGCCTTGACCGGTGGGGTTCGCCACCCGGGCAGCTTGTACCGGACATGCAGGTCTGTGACGGCGAGCAACGGCGCTGTCTGCTGGGCGGCGCTCATCGGATGGCTCCCGTCTTCGCGAGGCCGGGGATCGGGTCGAGCTCGTCGGTGCGGATGCACCGGCTGGACCGCTCGTCCCCGACGCGGATCAGCGGGATCGTGCCCTCCCGGCAGGCGTCGGCGGCCAGCGGGCAGCGGGCGGCGAACCGGCAGTGCGCCGGCCAGTCCTGGGGCAGCGGCACGACGCCGGGGATGGTGGGCAGCTGCTCCCCGCGGACGGCGTCCTCGGGCATCGCGTCGAGCAAACCGCGGGAGTAGGGGTGCCGGGGGGTGGCGAGCAGCTCGTCCACCGGGGCCAGCTCGACGATCTGCCCGGCGTACATGACCGCCGCGACGTCGCCGATGTCGGCCACCACACCGAGGTCGTGGGTGACCAGCACGAGCGCCAGGCCGAGGGATTCCTGCAGCGAGCGCAGCAGGTCGAGGATCTCGGCCTGGATCGTGGGGTCCAGGGCCGTGGTGGGCTCGTCGGCGATGAGCACCCGGGGCTCCCCCGCGAGTGCCAGGGCGATGCACACCCGCTGTGCCATCCCGCCGGAGAGCTGGTGCGGGTAGCTCTTGGCCACGGCTTCGGCGTTCGGGATGCCGACGAGCCGCAACAGGTCGTGCACCCTCTGGCGGACCTCCACGCGTGATCCGCCCCGGTGCAGCGTGACCACCTCGCCCAGCTGGGAGCGCACGGAGAAGCACGGGTCGAGGGCCACCATGGGCTCCTGCGAGATCAGCGCGATCTGCGAGCCGCGGACCTGCGCCATGTCCTTCTCCGAGAGGGTCAGCAGCTCGCGGCCGCCCAGGCGGACGGAGCCGGCGGCGGCACCGCCCTCGGGGAGCAGGCCCAGGGTCGCCATCGCCGTCATCGTCTTGCCGCAGCCGGACTCGCCGACCAGGCACAGGGTCTGCCCCTGACGGACGGCGAACGAGACGCCGTCCACGACCGACTGCCAACCCCCCTCGGACGTGCGGAAGGAGACGACGAGGTCCTCCACGACCAGCGGGAGGTCGTGGTCGGCCGGGTCCGCGGCCGACGAGCGCCGCCTCTCCCCCGCAGCCCTGGCCGCGGCCTCCGGTGGCAGCTGCGGTCGGCGCAGCGGGGTCAGCAGCCGGGCTCGTCGAGCGGTGGGGAGCGTGGCCAGCAGGGAGTTGCCCAGGTAGTTCAGTGCGGCGACCGTGGCGATGAGCACGATGCCGATCGGGACCATCATCCAGGGGTCGGTGTCGAGGTGGCCGGAGGCGTCGAAGACCAGTTGTCCCCAGCTGGGCTGCTGCGGGTCGAAGCCGAGGCCGAGGAACGACAGCGAGGTCAGGAACAGGAAGGCGCCGCTGTAGAGCAGGAAGCCCTGCACGATCAGCGGCCCCAAGACATTGGGCAGGATGTGCCGCAGCAGGATCGTCCACCGCGCGACGCCGCTGACCCGGGCGGCGTCGACGTAGAGGAGGTCCCGGGAGGCCTGGGTCGAGGCGCGCACCAGCCGGAAGATCCCGCCGCTGATGATGACCCCGAAGATCACCGTCATCACCAGCAGGTTGTTGTTCGAGACGACGGCCACGGCGAGGACGATGACCAGGGCCGGGATGGCGAACAGGACGTTGACCACGAAGTCGGCGACCGCGTCGGCCTTGCCGCCGACGTACCCGACGAGCAGGCCGGCAGGCACGCCGAGGAGGTAGGACACGGCGAGCGGGATGAGCGCCGCGAGCAGCAGGCTGCCGCCCCCGTGCAGGATCCGGGACAGCAGGTCCCGGCCCAGTTCGTCGGTGCCCAGCAGGTAGGTGCCGGTCGGGCCGGACAGCGTGTGGTCGAGGTCTTGGGCCAGCGGGTCGTGCGGCGCGAGGACCCCGGCCAGCGCACTGGATAGGACGACCAGCACGACCCAGCCGAGCGCCACGAGCACGGCCGGCCGGCGCAGCGCCGCCCGGACTGCTGAGGAGAAGGTGCCTGCGGGTCGTGGCCGCCCCGGCTGGGCGACCGGCTCCCCGACGCCCTGGGCGGGAACGGTGGCAGCGGTCATCGGACACGCACCCGGGGGTCGAGAGCAGCCGTGGCCAGGTCGACGACCAGGTTGACCAGGAGGACCACGAGGCTGAAGTACAGGACACCGGCCTGCACGATGGAGAAGTCGTGGGTCTGCACCGAGCGCAGCATCAGGTTGCCCATCCCGGGTAAGCCGAAGATCAGCTCCAGGACGACGACGCCGCCCAGGGTGAAGATGAAGGTCAGCCCCGTCACCGTGGCGACGGGGGTCGCTGCGTTGCGCAGCACGTGCTTGTAGAGGATCCGCCGGCGTGGCACGCCGGTGGAGTGCAGCGTGCGCACGAAGTCGCGGCCGAGCGCGTCCTGCACCGCGGCACGCGCCTGGAACGCAATCTGGCCCAGGTTGGCCACGCTGAGCGCGATGACCGGCAGGACGAGGTGGAGGATCCACGGCCCGAAGCCGGCGGTGCTCAGCTCCGCGTAGCCCGTGGCCGGGAACACCGAGACCTTGAGGGCGAACACGAAGACCAGCAGGGCGGCGAGCCAGAAGTTCGGGATCGCCATGCCCAGGCTGCCCGCCCACTGGACGGTGCGGTCGGTGCGCCCGCCGCGCACCGCCGCGGCCATGCCGAGCACCACACCGAGCACGAGGGTGACGAGCGTCGACAGGAGGGCCAGGGAGAGCGTGGGGGGCAACGCCTGGCCGAGCGCGTCGCTGACGGACTGGCCGTTGACGTAGGAGCGCCCGAGGTCACCGCGCAGCGCTCGGCCGAGCCAGTCGCCGTACTGGGTGAGCACGGGACGATCCAGGCCGAGGGTGTGCTCGAGGGCGCTGACCTGCTGCTTGGTGGAGTTCAGCCCGAGGATGGCGGCGGCCGGGCTGCCGGGCACGAGCTGGACGAGGAAGAAGGACAGGGTGGCTACGACGAACAGCAGCGGTACGGCCACCGCGAGGCGACGGGCAGCGAATCTCAGCACGGGGGCCTCCGTGGCGTTGGTACTGCTCGGGGCGGACCTAGGTGTCCGGGGGTGGGCCGGGAGGCCGGCCCACCCCCGGACAGCTCAGCTGGGCAGGTGGTAGTCGTACAGGTGGATCGCGCCGCGGTCCGGCGGCTCGACCTTCACGACCTTCGGGTCGAAGGCGGTGATGGTCTGGAGCTGAACCGTGCCGAGGAACCAGGCGTCGTCCGCGCCGCGCTGGGCAGCCTGCTGGTACAGGTGGTTGCGGGCGTTCTCGTCCGTCTCCTGCGCCGCCTGCTTCAGCAGCGCGTCGAGCTGCGGGTCGTCGGCCTGATGGACGTTGTAGAAGGCGGTCGACGAGAACAGGTTCGCCATGTCCTGGCCGAAGTCACCGGTGAGGGATGACAACAGCAAGCCGGTGGGTCGGGTGCCGGACTGCACGGCCTGCACCAGGTCGCTGGTGTGGCTCTCGATGTTCACCTTCACGCCCACCTGCTGCAGCTGGCCGGCGATCGCCTGGGCGAACTGGTCGGCCGGCGGGAGGCTGATCATCGTGAGCTCGAAGCCGTCCGGATAGCCGGCCTCGGCCAGCAGCTGCTTGGCCTTGTCGGGGTCGTACGGGTACATCGAACCCAACTGCTCACTCCAGGCAGGGCTGTCCTTGGTGACCGGCACCAGCGGCACGGCGACCGCCGCGTCCTGGTACACCGCCTTGGCGATCTTCGCCCGGTCGATCGCGTAGTTGAGCGCCTGCCGGACCCGCTGGTCACCCATGGCCTTCAAGGCGGTACCGGTCACGTCGACCCAGGCGCCGCTGAAGCCGGACTGGTTGCCGGAGTTGCTGGTGACCGTCGTGAACCCCGGGATCGTTGTGCCGGGCTGCACGGTGAGGGCCTTGACCTGACCGGAGGCAGCGGCGTTCTTGGCCGCGTTGGGATCGCCCTGCAGGGTGAACGTGACCGTGTCGTACGGGAAGACGTTTTCCTTGGCCGCCCAGTAGTCGGGGTTGCGCTTGAACGAGTAGCTGACGCCGGCGCGCGTCGCGGCGGTGTCGAGCACGTACGGTCCGGTGCCGACCGGCGCCTGCTTCAGCCCGTCCGGGTTCTGCAGCGCCTTGGGGCTGACCATGTAGCCGGCGTTCTGGCTGAGGTCGTAGGGCAACGCCGGGTTGGGCGTGCTGAGCGTCACGTCGAGGGTGGTCGGGTCCACGACGGTCATACCGCTGACGTTCTGCAGGAAGATCAAGCTGCCGTAGTTGGCTTTGTTGTCGATCGCGTACTGGAAGTTGGCGCGCACGGCCTCGGCGTCAAACGTCGTCCCGTCGGTGAAGGTGACGCCGTTCCGTAGCTTGAGCTCGAGCGTCGTCGGGTCCTTGAAGTCCCACGACGTCGCCAGCCACGGCTTCAGCTCGCCGTCGACGTAGTGGATGAGCGTGTCGTACGCCGGGTCCTCCAGGTCGCTGAGCGACGACTGGTCGTAGGGGTTGAACGAGTACGCGACGCTCCCGTTCAGGCCGATCGGGAGACTCTGCGAGGTGGACGAACCGCTGTCCGCGCTGGACGAGCCGCACGCGGCCAGCGCCGTCGCGAGGACGACAGCGCTGCCTGCGGCAGCGGTCACCCGGGCGAGCCGGGTCATCGAGACAAGGGGCACCTGGTTCTCCTGGTGGTCGAGACCGCCCCGCTGAGGACCGGCGGCCGCCGTCGGGGGATGGTGGTGTGGGTCACGGTCGGCCGTCAGTCTGCCGGGGCGAGGAACCAAATTCAACGTTCGGATTATGATTCCGGGCGATGGACGCCATAGCCGGCGCTGATGCCCTGTGGCAGTGCAGAACCGCATCTGGAGCCGCCCGTCCGCCATGGGCGCGGGCGTCGGCCGAAAAAGCGTCCGGGGACGCTACGAGTCCTGACCGAAGGTGGCCAGCTCCGCGTCGATGGCCTCCCGCACCGGGGCGGGGAGCATGAACACGTCCATGATCAGCGGGACACCTGGATGCCACCGCGGGTGGGACCGCAACGCGTCGGCGGCCCAGGGGGCGTGCCGGTCGAACGCTGCCAGGACCGCCGCGTAGGCCGCCGGGTCGTCGATCACGTCGACGCCGTCCGTCGCCAGCGAGAGGCCGGGACGGCGGCGCGCTGCTACCGGCACGCGCGCCGTCCACTCGTGCCTGCCCGCGCCGACCGTGAACTCGGCCGATCCGTCCGGGAGCTGCACCACCGCCGTGGTGTTCGGCGGCACCGTCGCGCTCACGTGCACCAAGTCGCCCTCGCGCCGCCAACCGGAGACCGCGACGCCGTACGGCGTCCTCCTCCGCGAACGGGCGTGGTCGAAGCTGGGCAGCGGCGTCGGTGCGATGCGCAGCGTGCGGCACCCCGGCTCGGCCGCGCCGAGGCCGGCCAGACCCTCATGGAGCCAGTGGGCCACGGCGCCGAAGGCGTAGTGGTTGAACGACACGTGGTTCGGGTGGGGTGATCCGTCCGGCCGGATGGCGTCCCAGGCCTCCCAGGTCGTCGTCGCACCCTGGGTGAGCGGGTAGAGCCAGGACGGCTGCTCGGTCTGGGTCAGCAAGCGGTCCAGGACAGCGAGCTGGCCGGACCGGGACAGCGCCTCGGCGAGGAACGACGTGCCCGCGAAGCCGGTACCGATGTGGTAGCCGTTGCGGCGGACGAGCGCGCCGAGGTTCGCGCCCAGACGGCGGACCTCCTCCTCGTCCGCGGCGAGACCGAAGACGATCGGCAGCGCGTAGGCGGTCTGCGCGTCCGACACCACGCGGCCGTTGCCCGTGACGTACTCCTCGTGGAAGGCCGCCTTGATCCCGGCCGCCAGGTCGCGGTACCTCGCCGCGTCATCCGCCTTGCCCAGCGCGGCGGCGTTCGAGGCGAGGAGCTGCGCCGAATAGGCGAAATAGGCGGTGGCGACCAGTTCGGCGTCCGCCCGGGCGTCGAGCGGGAACTCCGGCGGTGTCGTCGGGTCGAGCCAGTCCCCGAACTGGAAGCCGCCCTTCCACAGATGACCCGACCCGGCGAGCCGGTCGACGAGGTCGACCCAGGTCGTCATGCTCTCGTACTGGTCCTCGAGCACCCGCGTGTCGGCGTAGTGGTGGTGCAGCACCCACGGCACCACCGTCGCCGCGTCCCCCCACGCCGCCGTGGCGAAGGTCGGCACACCCGAGATGTTGGGCACGACGTAGGGCACGACGCCGTCGAGCCGCTTCTGCTCGAGGGCGAGATCGGCCAGCCAGTTGGCGAGGAAGCCGTTGACGTCGAACAAGGTGGCGGCGGTCGGCGCGAACACCTGGATGTCTCCGGTCCAGCCCAGTCGCTCGTCCCGCTGCGGGCAGTCCGTCGGCAGCGAGACGAAGTTGCCGCGCATGCTCCACACGACGCTCTCGTGCAGCCGGTCCACCAGGGGGTGCGACGTCTCCAGCCATCCGGTGCGCTCCAGGTCGCTGGAGATCGCGACGGCGGTGACCGCACCCTCGGGCACGCCGCCGGGCCACCCGTCGATGCTCGCGTAGCGGAACCCGTGGACGGTGAACTGCGGCTCCCAGGTTCCCGGGGAGCCGTCGGAGACGAACGAGTCCGTGGCGGCGGCGCCGCGCAGCGAGTGCGTGTCGAGCTCCTCGCCGTCGAGGATCTCGGCGTGCCGCACGACGATCGTCGTGCCCGCGGGCGCGTCGACACGCAGGCGCAGGCGGCCGGCGATGTTCTGCCCGAAGTCGAGGATCGTGACCCCCGACGGCGCAACCCACCGCTCGACCACCGGGAGTTCGGCGACGACGCGAACGGGTGGCCCGAGCCGTGGCGCCGGGGTGGGCGCCGTCTGCGCACGCACCGGGTCCCAGGAGGAGTCGTCGAACCCCGCCGTCGACCACCCGGGCTGGTTCCGCTGCGCGTCGTCGTGCTGGCCGTCGTAGATGCTGGCGCTCACGACCGGGCCGTCCCCCGACGCCGTCCAGGACTCCCCGGTGGCGACCACGGCCGTGTTCCCGTTCTGGTAGGTGATGACCAGCTGGGCGGCCGCCGCCGGCTGGTCGCCGTAGAACGGCTTCTTGTCCTCCCCGAAGCCGTAGCTCTCGCTGTACCAGCCGCCGGCGAGCTGGATGCCCATGGCGTTGCGCCCGGGGCGCAGCAGCGCGGTCACGTCGGTCGTCTCGTGGACGTAGCGCCACTGGTAGGAGGTCCACCCGGGCTTGAGGGTGTCCTCGTCGACGGCCGAGCCGTTGATCTCGACCTGGTAGAGGCCCCGGGCCGTGGCGTAGAGCGTCGCCCGCCGCACGGGGCCGGTGACGTCGAACTCCCCGCGCAGCAGCGCCGGCTGCGACGTCCGGTCGGGAGCGGCCAACCCGACCAGGCATGCCGACCAGGCCCCCTCGGCCAGGAAGCCGGCTTCGACCTCGCGCCACTCGCTCCACCCGGAGACCGACCCGTCCTCACCGTGCACCCGCACCCGCACCGCCCGGCCCTCCCCCTGCGCAAGGGGGGCGAAGGGCCACGGGACGAGCACCGAGTCGCGGCCGTCGACGCGGGCAACCGAGCCACCGCTCTCGACCTCCGCCCACGCCTGACGCCAGTCGGGGACGTCGGTCTCGGTGACCCAGGTCAGGCGGGGCGCCGGCACCGGGACGAACCGGGAGCCCGCCAGGTACTCGACCTGCGTGATGGCCACCGTCACGGGGTGGTGCTCGGTCATCTGTCTCCTTCGACGACTGGGTGTTGCGGAGAGGCGGTGTCGAGCGCGACCGGCGCGCCGCTCGCGGCCGAACGCTCCACAGCGTCCAGCAGCCGCTGGAGCCGCAGGCCGTGGACCACGTCGAGGGCGTGGGGCGATCGGTTCGCGACCGCCGCGGCGAACTCGTCGGCGATGGTCCGCTGCAGGTCGGCGCGCGGGTGGCTGCTCGGGTCCGGGAGCACGAGGAGTCCGCGGTCGGTGAGGACCTCGCAGCGGAGCGGCCCGCGGGTCCCCGGGGTCGTCGAGGACAGCAGCGCCGTGCTGATCGCCCCGCCGCTGTGGCGGCAGGTCAAGGCCAGGCAGCCGGACGGGTCCCGGACGGCGGAGACCGCGCAGATCGGGCCCGCGATGGCGTCGAGCAGGTCGAGCACGTGCGGGCCGACGTCGAGCAGGGCGCTGTTCCGGTCCCGCCACGGTGTGGCGAACGGCGAACCGGTCAGGGCCGCCCCGCTGATGAGCTGCGCGGACACTCCGCGGACGACTTCCTCGGACAGCTGGCGAAGGAAGTCGCGCACCGGCTGCGTGTAGCGGTTGGTGAGCACCATCTGGGTGACGACACCGGCCTCCGCGGCGGCCGCGGCGACCGCCTCGGCCGCGGCCACCGATCCGGCCAGGGGCTTCTCCAGCAGGAGGTGCCGCCCGGCGGCGGCGGCGCGGGGCGCGAGGTCGGATTGGACGTCCGGGGGCACCGCGAAGGCGACCGCGTCGCACGAGGCGAGCAGATCGTCGAAGGTGCGGGCGACGACGCCGCCGTGCCGCGCAGCGATCGACGCCGCCGCGTCCTGCCGGCGCGCGTAGACCGCCGACAGCTCGGTGGCGGCACCGGCGGCGATCATGGGCCCGGTGGACAGGCCGGCCCACGGCCCGGCCCCCACCAGGCCGATCCGGAGCGGCGTCACCGCAGTCGCCCGGGCTGACCGGTGGGGTCGAGCACCGACCGCGGCGCGGCGGCGCCGGGCACCGCTGCCACGGTCCCGTCGGCCTGCTTGGTCGTCACCCGCAGATCGCCGCCGAGCGAGGCGGACATCAGTCGGCCGAGGGCGGCGACGTCACCGGCCGCCCGCGCCTGCACCGGGGCCGACGACCGCACCAGCTCGCCACCCACGTACCGCTCCGGCCACCCCGGTCGGGTAGTGCCCGAGAGTCCAGCGGAAGTCCGCCGCAGAAACCGGCCCGCTGGCCACTCGGACATCGCCCACCCTCAGATAAGTTTCAGAATCACGATTTTGATCTGAGGCTAGAGTGCGCTTGCCCACAGGTCAATGGGTGCCCGAGGCACGGGAGTAGCGCCGGCGAGGAGGCACGGCCTGGACATGGCGTGCGTCGAACCCAGTTCGCTGGCCACGGGTGCTTCCCGCCCGGTCGGGCGACCGGGCGACAGGGATTCAGCCCGCGGTCGAGCCCTGCAGGAAGGCCGTCACGATCTCCGTGAGATCGTCGAGGACCTGGTCCCAGTCAGCCAGACCGACGGCAAAATCCGGGGCGCTCCCGAGCCCGAGGTGGCGGGCCACGACGCTGTAGACGACGTCGAAGCTCCAGACCACGGCCCGGTCCGGATCCGCGCGCCGGATCTCGTCGCGGTGGGTGAGCAACGCCGAGCAGAAGGCCTCGACCAGGCCGTAGTAGACCGGGCGTCCAGCCGCGAAGACCTGCGGGTCCTGGCTGCCGACCACCATCAGTGGCGCCAGAACCGCGGCGTTGCGGCGCAGGTGCTCCGCTGTCGTCACGATGATGCGTCGGACCAGCCGGGGGAGGTCCTCGTCGGCCGGCGCAGCCGTGGCGAAGACCTCCTCCTGCTCGTTGCGGATGCGGGCCATTTCGCGGGCGTGAACCGTGCGGATGAGGTCATCCTTGCTGTCGACCCGCCCGTACATCGACCCGATGGACACCCCGGCCCGCTCGGCGACCTCGGCGAGGGTGAATGCGCCCGATCGTCGTTCCACCATCAGGGCCACGGCTGCGTCGAGTGCCTTCTCGAAGGACTGACGGCTGCGCTCCTGCTTGGGTTCCCGGACGAAGGGCTGGACGTCGGCCACGCCACGACGGTACGGGGCCCCGACCTGTGACGCAGCGACCGCGCGCAGCCATCACCCGACCAGCCGACAACCGACCGCCGCGTCCCTAGGACTCCCCTCGCCACAGATCGCGGGCCGCGACGCCGACGACGTCCGCGCCGATGTCGGGGGCCGGCGTCACCACGGCCGCTTCGGCGATGCGGGCGGCCCCGAGGATGACCACGCGCAGAAGTGGCAGGTCCGCGTCCGCGGTCACAGTCGCAGCGTGGTCATGCCGCCGTCGACCCGGAGGACGGTGCCGGTGATCGAAGCGGCCGAGGGAGAGGCGAGCGAGGCGATCGCATGGGCGACCTCGCCCGCGGTGACCAGCCGGCCGATCGGCTGCCGCCTGCGCAGCGCCTCGGCCGCGGCCTCCGGGTCGTCGGCGGCCGCGAGCAGCCGCCCTACCCACGGGGTGTCGGCGGTGCCCGGCGCGACCGCGTTCACCCGGATCCCGTCGGCCGCGTGGTCGGCGGCCATCGCCAGCGTGAGGGCGAGGACGGCGCCTTTGCTGGCGCTGTAGAGCGCCCGCTGCCGAACGCCGACGAACGCCACCGCCGAGCACATGTTCACCACCGCGGCGTGCCGTGACGCGCGTAGGTGCGGCAAAGCCGCCCGCGACACCCGGGCCATGCCCGTGACGTTGACATCGAGCACGCGGGCCCACTCCGCGTCGTCGTTGCCGGCTACGTCGCCGGTGGCACCGATGCCGGCGTTGTTCACCACCACGTCGAGGCCGCCGAGCCGGTCGACCACCGATGCGACGGCCAAGTCGACCGCGCCGCTGTCGGTGATGTCGCAGCCCAGGGCCAGCACGCCGTCCGGCGCGCCGGCCGGGTCCCGGTCGAGAACCGCCACGCGCGCGCCGCGCTCCTGCAGGTGCGCGGCGGTGGCGGCGCCGATGCCGCTGGCACCGCCGGTGACCAGGGCGACGAGGCCCTCGAAGTCGTCCATGTTCGTCCCTTCAGACGAGGCGGGGGTCGATGTGGACCTTGGGTCCGGGACCGGCGCCCTGCGGCCGTGCCCCGGCGAGCACGGAACCGACCTGATCCAGTCCGACGGTGGCCGCTACCAGCGGCCGCGGATCGACAGCGCCGCTCGCGTAGGCGGCGATGGTGTCGGGCAGGCCCGGTGAGGCGGAGAGGATCCCGACGGCGGTGACGTCCTTGAGCGCGAGGGTCCGCGTGTCGATCGTGCTGGGGCTCCCGGCCAGGCCGATGTAGACGACCCGGCCGGCAGGCTCGACCAGGTCCAGGGCACGCGCCGGCAGATGCACCGCGTTGGACGCCTCCACCACGGCGTCGAACGGCAGGGCGGGTAGTTCGTCCTCGGTCCAGGTGTGCTCGAAGCCGAGCCCGCGGGCGAAGGCGAGGGATCTGTCCGAGCGGCCGAGGAGGTGGACCTCCGCGCCGGCGGCGCGGGCGAACATGGCCACGAGCAGCCCAATCGTGCCCGGACCGGTGACGAGCACGCGCTCACCGGGCTCGAGATCGGCGGCCTGTGCGGCCCGCAGCGCGTTCCCGCCGGGCTCGACGAGCGCGCCCAGGACGGCGCCGACGGACTCCGGAAGCGCGTGCAGCGACCACGCCGGGACGGCGAGTTGCTCGGCGAGCGCACCGGGCCGGCCGCCGCGGATCCCCAGCTCCTGTCGGTCCTCGCACACGTGCTGCTGGCCTTTGCGGCACCGGCGGCAGACCTGGTCGCCGAGCATGGTGTCGCCCGTCACGTGGCGGCCCACCCAGGCCGGGTCCACGCCCGGCCCTATGGCGGTCACGGTGCCGGCCCACTCGTGCCCCAGGCGCATCGGGTAGGCGGCGTGCCCTTGGTGCAGGTAGGCCATCTCGCCGGTGAAGAACTCGACGTCGGTGCCGCAGACGCCGACTCGCTCCACGTCGACGACGACCTCACCGGGTGCGGCCACCGGCGCGGGGACCTCCTGCACCGAGCCCTGCCGGGGACCGGTGAGGACGTAGGCCCGCATGGTCGGCGTGCTCACCGGGGCGCGAGCACGGTCTGCTGCTGCGCGCCGAGCCCGGTGATGCCCAGCTCCATGACGTCGCCGGGCTGCAGCCAGACCGGCGGGTCGAAGCCCATCCCGACGCCGGGCGGCGTGCCGGTGTTGATGAGGTCGCCGGGCTCCATCACGAGGAACTGGCTGAGGTAGTGCACGATCACGTACGGGTCGAACACCATCGTCTTGGTGTTGCCGGTCTGCCGGCGCACGCCGTTGACGTCGAGCCACATGTCCAGGTCCAGGACGTCGTCGATCTCGTCGGGGGTCACCAGCCAGGGGCCGGCCGGGTTGAACGTCTCGGCCGACTTGCCCTTGACCCACTGACCGGCCCGCTCGATCTGGAACGCCCGCTCGCTGACGTCGTTGACCACGCAGAAGCCGGCGATCGCGTCGCGCGCCTCCTCGGGCGAGTCGAGGTAGCTGGTGCGGCGGCCGATGACGACGCCGAGCTCGACCTCCCAGTCGGGCTTGGTCGAGCCGCGCGGGATGCGCACGTCGTCGTCCGGACCGATGAGGGTGTTGGGCGACTTGGTGAACAGGATCGGCTCGGCGGGCACGGCTTGGCCGGTCTCGGCGGCGTGGTCGCGGTAGTTGAGCCCGATGCACAGGATCTGGTGCGGCCGGGCGATCGGGGCGCCGATCCGCTCGCCGGCGAACCGGGAGACCTGGCCGGCCGCGGCCCGCTCGGCGACGACCGGGCGGATGCGGTCCAGTCCCCCGCTGCCGAAGAAGGCCTCGTCGAAGTCGTCGACGACGTCGGCCAGGTCGACGTAGGTGTCGTCGTCGAGCCGGGCGATCGGCTTCTCGGCGCCGGGCGCGCCGATGCGCATCAGGAACACAGCACAGCTCTCCAGGATTCGAGGAACGGGTCAGCGGCCGCCGGCCAACGGGCCGAGCAGGCGTCGGATCTCGGGGACAGCGTCGACGAGCGCTGCTAACGGCGTCCGGTAGGCCAGCGCGCTGACGCTGACCGCCCCGGAGGGCGCGGCCGGCGACAACGCGTAGACAGGCAGCGCCACGCAGTTGATCCCGATCTCGTTCTCCTGGTCGTCGCTGGCGTACCCGCGGTCCCGTATCTCCACCAGATCGCGGTGCAGCTCGGCGGCCGAGCACCGGGTGTGCGGGGTGCGGCGTTCCAACTCGGCCGACCCCACCCAGGCGGTCACCCGGTCGAGAGTCGGCAACTGCTGAGCGAGCAGCAGCTTGCCGACCCCCGTGGAATGGCCGGGGTTGCGGCCACCGATCGTGGAGGTCAGCCGAACAGCTCCTGCGGGAGGGTCCACCTTGGCCCGGTAGACCACGTCGCGGCCGTCGAGGACGGCGTAGTGCGCGGTCTCGCCGAACTTCGCAGCCAGCGCCTCGAGGACCGGGCGGATGCGCACGTGCTCCGGTCGGACCTCGTGGTGAGCGAAGGCCAAGCGGAGGAACTCGTCGCCGAGCAGGTAGTGGCCGCGCGCGTCCTGGTCGGCCAGGCCGGCCCGGCGCAGCGACTGCAGGGCCCGGTGCACGGTCGGCTTGGGGCTGCCGATGGCACGGGTCAGTTCCTCGAGGCCGACCCCGTCCGGGAACCGGCCCAGCTCCTTGAGCACCGCCAGCACCCGGTCCGAGCCCACGAGCCGCGCCTCGTCGAGCCGTTGCACGGTGCCGGCGGCGGGTGCTGTTGCTCGGCCCGATGTCTGCGTACTGTCCATGGCGTTCCAGAAGTTAGACCATCATGTCGATAGTTGGAAGGGCACATGAGTCTCCGCAGCGCGCAGTGGTACGCCGGCGACGACCGCAACACCTACATCCACCGCGCCTGGATGCGCCGCGGCATCCCCTCCGACGGCTTCGACCGGCCGCAGATCGCCATCGCCAACACCGCCTCGGACCTCGTGCCCTGCAACCGGCACCTGACCGAGGTGGCCGCGGCGGTGCGCGACGGCGTGCACGCCGCGGGCGGCACCCCGCTCGAGCTGCCGGTGCTGGGCCTGGGCGAGACGAACGTGCGGCCCACGGCGATGCTCTGGCGCAACCTCGCCGCGATGGAGATGGAGGAGATGTTCCGCGCCAACCCGATCGACGGGCTGGTGCTCCTCGGCGGCTGCGACAAGACGATCCCGGCGCTGCTCATGGCCGCGGCCTCGGTCGACCTGCCGGCGGTCGTCGTCCCCGGCGGCCCGATGCTGACCGGCACCTTCCGCGGGGTGCCGCTGGGCTGCGGCACCGACGTGTGGCGATTGAGCGAGGAGGTCCGCGCCGGCACGCTGTCGGCCGAGCAGTTCACCCGCTCCGAGTCGGCGATGATCCGCTCCCGCGGGCACTGCAACACCATGGGCACCGCCTCGACGATGGGCCTGGTCGCCGAGGCCCTGGGCACCGTCGTCCCCGGCGTGGCCGGCACCCCGGCCGCCGACAGCCGGCTGCTCGAGGCCGCCCACGGCACCGGCCGGCTGGTCGTCGACCTGGTCACCGCCGACCGGCGGCCCTCGACCTTCCTCACCAAGGCGTCGTTCACCAACGCGATCGTCGCGCTGGCCGCGATCGGCGGGTCCACCAACGCCGTCGTCCACCTGCTGGCCATCGCCGGCCGGCTGGGCATCGACCTGACCCTCGACGACTTCGACCGCATCGGCTCGGAGGTACCCGTCCTGGTCGACCTGCAGCCGGCCGGCCGGTTCCTCATGGAGGACTTCCACCGCGCCGGCGGCCTGCTCGCCGTGCTGCGCGAGGTGCGCGACCTGCTCGACCCCTCCGCGCTCACGGTCACCGGCAAGCCGCTGGTCGACTACCTGGACGACGCCCCGATCTGGGACGCCGAGGTGATCCGCCCGCGCACCGACCCGCTGGTCGCCCACGGCGGCATCGCGGTGCTGCGCGGCAACCTCGCCCCGTCCGGCGCGGTCATCAAGCCCGCCGCCGCGTCGCCGAAGCTGCTGCGCCACCGCGGCCCGGCCGTCGTCTTCGACTCGATCGAGGACTTCCACGCCCGCGTGGACGACCCCGACCTCGACGTCACCGCCGACTCGGTGCTCGTGCTGCGCGGCTGCGGACCGAAGGGCTACCCGGGCATGCCCGAGGTGTCGAACATGCCGCTGCCCAAGAAGCTGCTCGAGGCCGGCGTGCGCGACATGGTCCGGGTCTGCGACGGGCGGATGTCGGGCACCGCGTACGGCACCGTCGTCCTGCACGTCGCCCCCGAGGCCGCCGCGGGTGGCCCGCTCGCGCTGGTCCGCACCGGCGACGTGATCAGCCTGGACGTCGAGGCCCGCCGGATCGACGTCGAGATCGACGACGCCGTGCTGGCCGCCCGCACTCCGAACGAGGCCACCGTCGCCGGCTTCGCCAACCCCGCCCGCGGCTGGGAGCGGCTCTACGTCGACCACGTCCTGCAGGCCGACACCGGCGCCGACCTGGACTTCCTCGTCGGCTCCAGCGGCTCCGAGGTGAGCCGTGAGTCGCACTGAGGACCTCCTCTCCCCCGACCCCGGGCTGCTCGCCGCGCTGGAGCAGGCCGCGCCCGGCGCGGTCGCGGCCCGGGCCACCGACCGGCTCGGGTTCGCCCACGACGCCTCGCACTACCTGCTCGTCCCGCAGGCGGTCGTCAGCCCGCGCGACGCGAGCCAGGTGGGCGCCCTGCTACGCACCGCTGCCGCCTCCGGGCTGGCGCTGACGTTCCGCTCGGGCGGCACCAGCCTGTCCGGGCAGGCGACCAACGACGGCGTGCTGGTCGACACGCGGCGGCACTTCCGGCGTATCGAGGTGCTCGACGACGGCGCCCGGGTACGTGTGCAGCCCGGAGCGACGGTGCGCGAGGTCAACACCCGGCTGGCGCGGTACGGGCGCAAGCTCGGCCCCGACCCGGCCAGCGAATCCGCCTGCACGATCGGCGGCGTCGTCGCCAACAACTCCTCCGGCATGGCCTGCGGCACCGAGCTGAACACCTACCGAACGCTGGAGTCCGCCATCCTGGTACTGCCTTCGGGCACGGTCCTGGACACCGGGGCTCCGGACGCCGACGAGCGCCTGCGGGCACTCGAGCCCGACGTGTACGAGGGCCTGGCCCGGCTGCGCGACCGGGTGCGCGGCAACCCCGGCTCGGTGCGCCGCATCCAGGCCCTCTACTCGCTGAAGAACACCATGGGGTACGGGGTCAACTCCTTTCTCGACCACGACCGGCCGGTCGACGTCCTGCTGCACCTCGTCATCGGCTCCGAGGGCACGCTGGCCTTCGTCGCCCAGGCCACCTTCCGCACCGTCCCCGCCCACCGGCACGCCGCCACCGCGCTGCTGGTGTTCCCCGATCTCGCCGCGGCCACCGGCTCGCTGCCTGCGCTGGTGGACTCGGGCTTGGCCACCATCGAACTGCTCGACGCCACGAGCCTGCGCGTCGCCCAGACCGACCCGGGGGCGATCGCCGCCCTCCGATCCCTCGAGGTACGCGACCACGCCGCCTTGCTCGTCGAGCACCAGCAGCCCACCGACAAAGAGCTCGCCGACCGCGTCGCCGCATCCGAGCGGGTGCTCGCCGGCCTGCCGCTGTCCTCCCCCGCGGCCCTCTCCGCCGACGCGGCCGAACGGGCAGCGCTGTGGCACATCCGGAAGGGCCTCTACACCGCCGTGGCCGGGGCACGCCCGTCCGGGACGACGGCACTGCTGGAGGACATCGCCGTCCCCGTGCCCGAGTTGCTGCCCACCTGCCAAGAGCTCGTCCGGCTGTTCGACGTCCACGGCTACACCGGCAGCGTGATCTTCGGCCACGCCAAGGACGGCAACGTCCACTTCCTGCTCAACGAGAACTTCGACGCGGCCGGCAACGTCGACCGCTACCTGCGCTTCACCGACGACATGGTCGGCCTCGTGCTGGACGCGGGCGGCACGCTCAAGGCCGAGCACGGCACCGGCCGGATCATGGCCCCGTTCGTGCGACGGCAGTACGGCGAGGAGCTGTACGAGGTCATGCGCGAGACCAAGCGGCTGCTGGACCCGTGCGGCCTGCTCAATCCTGGCGTCCTGCTCGACGAGGACCCGGCCGGCCACGTCAGCCATCTCAAGTCCACCCCGACCGTCGAGGTCGAGGTCGACCGTTGCGTGGAATGCGGCTACTGCGAGCCGGTGTGCCCGAGCAAGGACCTCACCACCACGCCCCGGCGGCGGATCGTGCTGCGCCGCGAGATGGCCCGCGCCCGGGATGCCGGGCACGCCGCGCTGCTCGAGTGCCTGGAGGACGAGTACCGGTACGACGCGGTGGAGACCTGCGCGGTCGACGGCATGTGCCGGACCGCCTGCCCCGTGCTCATCGACACCGGCGACCTCACCCGCCGGCTGCGCGCAGAGTCCCACGGCCGCATCGAGCAGAAGGCCTGGACCACCGCGGCCCGGCACTGGGACGCCGCCACCCGCGCGGCCGCGGCCGCGCTGACCGCCGCGAGGGCGGTGCCCGCCCCCCTCCCCCGCGCCGTGACGGCCGCCGGCCGGGCGCTGCTCGGCGACGACGTCGTCCCTGCCTGGTCCCCGGAGCTGCCCCGGGGAGGCAGCCGCCGCCTCCCCCACCCGGCCGAGCAACCCGTAGCCGTGTACTTCCCGGCTTGCATCTCGACCATGTTCGGCCCTGCAGCCGGCGCCCTGGGGGTCCGCGACGCGTTCCTCGAGCTGTGCGATCGGGCCGCCGTCCCCGTCCGCGTGCCGGAGGGCATCGGCTCGCTGTGCTGCGGAACACCGTGGAAGTCCAAGGGCCTGACCGAGGGGTACGCCGCGATGCGGGAACGCGTCCTCCCTGTGCTGCGACGCGCCACCGACGGGGGCGCTCTTCCGGTGGCGGTCGACGCGACCTCGTGCACCGAAGGCCTGCAGCTCCTGCTGGGCGAACAGGGCATCGACGTCGTGGACGCCGTCGCGTTCGTCGACGCCACCGTGCTGCCGCGACTGCCCGCCGCCCGCCGGATCGCCTCGGTGGTCGTGCACCCGACCTGCTCCTCGACCCAGCTCGGCATCGAGGACGCGCTGCTGCGGGTGGCCGCAGCGGTCGCCGACGAGGTCGTGCGCCCCGACGACTGGACGTGCTGCGCCTTCGCCGGCGACCGCGGTCTGCTGCACCCCGAACTCACCGCCAGCGCCACCGCAGCCGAAGCCCACGCCGTCCGGGAACACCCGGCCAGCGCCTACGCGTCGGTCAACCGCACCTGCGAGCTCGGCATGACGCGAGCCACCGGACATCCCTACCGGCACGTACTCGAACTCCTCGAGACCGTCACCCGGTGAGCAGCTACCTTCCGCCGACAGGAGACCCATGACGACCACCCGGACCGCACTCGTCACCGGCGGGGGCCGCGGCCTCGGCGCCGCCACCGCCGACCGCCTGCGAGCCGACGGCGTGGCCGTGACCACCCTGGACCTCACCGGGGCGGACATCTCCGCCGACGTCACCGACGACGACGCGCTGCGCCGGATCGCCCAGGAGATCGGCCCGGTCGACGTGCTGGTCAACGCGGCCGGCGTCGTCGGCCCCAACAAACCCCTGGTCGAGACCACCGCCGAGGAGTGGCGCCGCGTCCTGGACATCAACGTCGTCGGCACCGTGAACACCATGCGCGCCTTCGTCCCCGGCATGCGGGAGCGGGGGTGGGGCCGCGTGGTCAACTTCGCCAGCATGGCCGGCAAGGACGGCAACCCGAACCTGTCGATCTACTCGGCGTCCAAGGCCGCCGTGATCGCGTTGACCAAGTCCGCGGGCAAGGAACTGGCCACCTCCGGGGTCCTGGTCAACGTCATCGCACCAGCGGTGATCGCGACCCCGATGAACGACGACACCGCGCCGGACGTGCTCGCGCACATCACGAGCCTGATCCCGATGAAGCGCATCGGACGACCCGAGGAGGTCGCCGAGCTGGTCGCGTTCCTCTGCTCGGACCGGGTCAGCTTCTCCACCGGCGCCGTCTACGACATCAGCGGGGGCCGAGCCACCTATTAGCCATGCAAGTTCGTCGCGGAAAAAACTAGAACTAATGTTCCGACTCGGATAAGGTCGCTGGACCGACATGCCGCAGCGCTTCTCAGCGAGGAGATCCGGTGGTGCAGCCAGCTTCCCCGTCCACTGACGGACGAGCCGTGCGGTGGGGCATCGTGGGCCCCGGGCGCATCGCCGAGACCGTGATGGCCGACTTCCCGCTCGTCGAGGGCGCCGAGGTCGTGGCGGTCGCCTCCCGCTCTGCGTCCCGCGCGGAGGACTTCGCACGCCGGCACGGCATCGGGCGCGCCTACGGCAGCTACGGCCAGCTGCTCGACGACCCCGAGATCGACGTGCTGTACATCGCGACCACCAGTGCTCAACACCACGCGATCGCGGTAGCTGCCCTGCGGGCCGGCAAGTCGGTCCTGGTCGAGAAGCCGTTGGCGCTGACGCTGGCCGGCGCCGAGGAGATCCTCGACGCCGCGAGCAAGGCCGGCAGGTTCGCCATGGAGGGCGTCTGGATGCGCTTCCACCCGGCGATCGCCCGGCTGCGCGACCTGCTGGCCCAGGCGGCCATCGGCGACGTGCGCGCACTGCACATCACCGCGGGGCTGCCCCTGCCGACCGACCCGGCCGACCGGTTCTACAACGCGGCGCTGGGAGGCGGCGTGCTGCTCGACGTCGGCGTGTACGCGGTCTCGTTGGCGCAGATGATCCTAGGCGCTCCCGACACGGTCGCAGCGACCGGCGTGCGATCCACCACCGGCGTCGACGAGGAGGTCGGCTTGCTGCTGGGCTGGACAGGGGGACGCAGCGCCTCCTTCACCCTGTCGATGCGCCATGGCATGCCGGCGTCGGCGCGCGTGTTCGGGAGCGCCGGCTGGATCGACGTCGGTCCGCCGTTCCTCCGGCCGGAGCGGTTGCAGCTCCACCGTCGTGGAGCAGAGCCGGAGACGTTCCACGACCCCATCCCGGGCCAGGGATACGTTCCCGAACTGACCGAGGTCACCCGGTGCGTCCTCGACGGACGCACCGAGAGCACGGTCGTGCCCTGGACGGACACGCTCGCCGTCCTCTCCGTCTTGGAAGAGGCCACCGCACAACTCGGCGTGCGGCACGCCGAGGACCTCCATGCGCTAGAAGCCTGAGCCTGCGGCCCGGCCCGAACCCGGTTCCGGATCGACGCCCCTCCGTGCGACCACGCACCCGGAACACCGGGGTCTCGCGTTCTCCGACGCTCACCAGCTCCCACCGGCACGCTCATTGAAAAGGACAGCGGCGATGACCACGGACCTGACGGCAGACCTCACCGACCTCGTCGAGATCGAGGAGTTCCAGGCCGCGGCGGAGCGCGTGATGCCCGAGGCCTACCGGGATTTCGTGAACAACGTCGGGATGGACGAGACGCTGCGCGACGACCTCGGGGCGTGGCGCGGGCTGCACCTGCGCCCCCGCGCCCTGACCGACGTCAGCGCCATCGACACGTCGGTCACCGTCCTCGGCCAGGACATCACGGCACCGGTCATCACCGCGCCCTTCGTCGGCTCCACCTTCGTCCACCCGGACGGCGAGATCGCCACGGCGCGGGGAGCCGTGGCCGCCGGGACGATCACCACCCTGAGCATGATGGGCTCCCGGACACCCGAGCAGGTCGGAGCGGTGGCCGCCGGCCATTACTGGCAGCAGCTGTACTGGCTGCGCGACCGCGACGTCGTCAAGGACATGGTCGACCGGGCGGTCGCGGCCGGCGCCACGGGCCTGTGCCTGACGGTGGACCTGCCGGTCATGCCGTCCTTCCCCGCCCGCATGCGGGCCGCGTCTCGGGCGCTCGACGAGCAGTGGGCCACCGACGAGCACATGATGTACGTCCGCCACGACTACCAGCACAAGCCGTTCGGCTCGACCTTCCCGAACTCCGCGGTCACCTGGGCCGAGCTGGAGTGGCTCCGCGGGCTGTCGGACCTGCCGCTGATCTTGAAGGGTGTCATCCGGCCCGAGGACGCCGTCCTCGCCCGTGAGCACGGCGCCGCCGCTGTCATCGTGTCCAACCACGCCGGCCAGGGGTTGCGGTACTCGATGCCGGTGGCCCACGCGCTGCCCGCGATCGTGGACGCCGTGGGAGACGACCTCGAGGTCTACGCCGACAGCGGCATCCGGACGGGAGCGGACGTGCTCCGCGCGCTCGCGCTCGGCGCCCGGGCCGTGCTGATCGGCCGTCCCACCCTGTGGGGGCTCGCCGTCGGCGGCGCTGACGGAGTCGAGCGCGTCATCGGCATCCTGCGCGACGAGCTGGCGCAGGTCATGGCCATCACAGGCGCCGCCCGCCTCGCGGACGTCGACTCGTCCGTGCTCGCCCCGCTGACGACCCGTGGCCACATCTGACCATCCCTGCCATCCCGACCCGGAGCACCCGATGTCCTCTCAGCAGCCCCAGGGCGCCTGCCCGTTCTCCGATCCGCGCCACCTCTTCCAGGACCTCGCGGCCACCCGGGCCACCGACGGCTTTCCGTACTCCCAGGTCTTCGATTCCCGGGTGGTCAGCCGGTACGACGACATCACCGTGGCGCTGCACGACCCGGACACCTTCTCCTCCACGGCGACGGTCCCCGAGATGCCGCCGCCGTTCCGAGAGCAGTTCGCGGGCCGGGTGCCCAGCCGAGGCACCCTGATCGGTCTCGACAACCCCGACCACGACCGGCTGCGGGCCGCCGTCAACACCTTCTTCATGCCGCGCCGCCTGGCCCGCTACGAGCCGTGGATCCGCGAGCAGGCGCACCGACTGGTCGACGGCTTCGTCGAGCAGGGCAACACCGACCTGAAGCTCTCGTTCGCTCGGCCGCTGCCCCTGCGCGTCATCGCCCACGTTGTCGGTCTGGACGTCGAGCGCGCCGACTGGATCGGTGCCGCGCTCGGCTTCTTCCTGGGCCCGGGCGACATCTACCACTCCGGGACGCCGGAGGAGAAGGCGCAGCTGCTGCTCGACCTGCACGACTACGTCCTCGAGGTCATGGCCGAGCGCAAGCATGATCGGCGGGACGACCTGATCAGCCACGTCTGGGACATGCGGGACGCGGGCACGGTGGAGATGAGCGACTTCGAGATGTTGTCGCTCTTCCCGGGACTGATGCTCGCCGGCCACGACACGTCGTCCAACCTCATCTGCACGGGCCTGTCGCACCTGCTGGCCGACCCCGCCCGCTACGCGGCGGCGCAGCAGGACGACACCAGCCGCGCGGCCGCCCTCGAGGAACTGTTCCGCTACGAGTCGGCCATCACCGGGATGAAGCGGCTGGTCACCCGAGACACCACGCTCGGCGGTGTGCCGCTGAAGGCGGGCGAGCAGGTGTTCCTCGCCTACGCGTCCGGATCCCGAGACACCAGCCGCTTCTCCCACCCGGACGAACTGGATCTCGACCGGTCGTGGGCCGTTCCCCACCTCGGCTTCGGTCAGGGCGTGCACGCCTGCATCGGCGCCCCGCTGGCCCGGCTGCTGCTCCGAGTCGAGCTTGACGTCCTGCACGAGCGGCTGCCCGACCTGCGGCTGGCCGTTCCGTACGAGGCCCTGGAGTACACCATGGTCTCGGAGGCCCGGGGCATGGTGGCGCTTCCGCTGGCGTGGACGCCGGTCCCGGTGACCGAGCGCACGGCTGTTCGCGCGGTGGAGGTGGCCGCGGCCGAGGCCGTCCCCGTGACCGTGGCGGCCCGGCGGGCCCTGACGACGGACGTCGTCGAGCTGACTCTCACAGTCGACCAGCCGGAGAGGCTGCCGACCTGGGAGCCGGGGGCGCACATCGACCTGGAGCTCCCCGACGGCGCCCTGCGGCAGTACTCGTTGTGCGGACGCCCCGGTGCTGCCGAGCTCCGCATCGCGGTGCTGCGGGAGGAGACCGGTCGCGGGGGATCCGTCACCGTGCACGACCAGGTGCAGGCCGGCGACCGGCTGCGGATCCGCGGACCGCGCAACCACTTCCGGCTGCGACCGGCGGACTCGCTGGTCTTCGTCGCCGGCGGTATCGGGATCACTCCCCTGCTGGCGATGATCGAGGAGGCCGAACGCCGCGGTACCGACTGGCGGCTGGTCTACCTCGGCCGGTCCCGCGAGCGGATGGCCTACGTCGACGACCTCGTCACCCGGCACGGGTCACGCGTGGAGACGTGGCCCAGCCAGGAGCTGGGCCGGTTCGACCTCGCAGGCTTGTGGGCGGAGCTGCCGGACGGCGCGTACGTCTACGCCTGCGGACCCGAGGAACTGCTGTCCGGCCTGGAGGACGCCGCCCGCCGGGTCGGCCGCGAATCGCAACTCGTGGTGGAGCGGTTCGCTGCCCGCCCCGCAACCTACGAACCGAACCGGCCGTTCGAGGTGGTGCTCGCCCGCAGCGGCACCGTCGTGACCGTGGCCGAGGACGACACCATGCTGGATGCGGTCAACCGGGTCGGCGCCAACGTGCTGTCGACCTGCCGCGAAGGCACCTGCGGGACCTGCGAGGTCCACGTCCTCGACGGCATCCCCGAGCACCGGGACTCAGTGCTCGGTCTCGAGGAAAGGCTCGCCAACCAGACCGTGATGACCTGCGTCTCCCGCTGCCGAGGACGACGCCTGGTCCTGGACATCTGACGCGCAGCGGCTCGATCGATCTGAATGTCGCGATCGAGCCGCTGTCCGTGGTGCTCGTCGAACTCACCGTTCAGCAGCGAGCGGCGGGGCCCGTCGCGGAGAGCACAGCCCCCGCTGGACCACCCTGCCCCTTCCTCATGACGCCTACCAGGAGGGAATCCGCATGCTCCGACTGTCCAACGTGCACGTGAGCCTGACGATCGAGCCCGCGCGTGGCGCCCAGATCGTCGAGCTCTCGCGAGCCGGTGACGACGTCAACGCCCTCGCGTTCGAGACCTGGGACAGCCCACCGGCCGCGGACGGCGTCAGCTCCTACTACGACCCCGAGCTCGACTGGCTCTCCGGCTACCACGGCGGCTGGCAGGAGACGCTGCCCAACGCCGGTCAGGCCTCGCACCTCGACGGGATGCCGCTTCCCTTCCACGGCGAGGGTTCCTTCATCCCCTGGCAGGTGGTGGAGTCCGGGCCCGACCACTGCGTCGTCGCGACCCACCTGCGCCCGACGCTGTCCGCCACCCGGTCCATGACGCTGTCCGCCACCCACCCCGCCGTGCAGGTCGCGACGCGGGTGACGAACACCGGCCTGCTGCCCGTCCCGATGGTGTGGGGCCACCACCCGGCCTTCGCCGCGGATGCCGGCACCGTGCTCCACCTCCCGGCCACCCGCTACTCCGTCGACCCGGCGCAGCCCGACGGCCTCGACACCACGGAAGGCACCTGGCCGACGTCCTCCGCTCCCGACGGACCGGTGGACCTGTCGCGGTTCAGCGCCGCGACCGGCCAGCGACTCGTCTACTGCCACGGCCACGACGAGGGCTGGGCGGTGGTGGAGCAGAACGGCCTGCTCCCGCACGCCGCCCTGTCCTGGGACGTCGCCGCATACCCCGCGACGTGGATCTGGCAGAACCGCGCCGCGACCGGCTTCCCCTGGTTCGGCCGCCTTCGCTGCCTGGCCGTCGAACCACAACGCGCCTGGCCCTTCGACGGCCTCGCCGGCGCCCGCTCCCGCGGCCAGGAGCTCACGGTCGCGCCCGGCCGGTCCGTGGAGTCGTGGATCACCGTGGCGCTCCCGGAGCAGCTGCCCGCCGTCATCACCGGTGTCGACCAGGACGGTCACGTCATGGGCGACCGGCCCTGACGCACGAGCGCTCAGCGCGTCTGCGCCGGGCATCGCCGACAACGCAGCGAGAGAGGGAAGCAACGATGGATCTGTCGGGCAAGGTCGCCGTCGTGACCGGGGCATCCCGCGGGATCGGGCAGGGGATCGCGGTGGCCCTCGCCGAGGCCGGCGCAGACGTCGCCAGCCTGCATCTGCCGGAGCCCGACGGTAACCGCGACACCGTCGAGCAGGTCGAGGCGCTCGAGCGACGGGCCCTGTTCGTGGACGGGAGCACCGCAGCTCCCGATGTCGTGGAGGCCTTCGCCGACCGCGTCACCGACGAGCTCGGCGACATCGACATCTGGGTCAACAACGCCGCCGCCATCATGGTCAAACCGTTCCTGGAGACCAGCGACGAGGACTGGAGCCGCCTGCTCGGGTCCAACCTCTTCGGGTACATCCACGGCGCGCGGGCCGCGGTCCGCCGGATGGCTCCGCGCCGAACCGGCCGGATCGTGAACATCTCCTCGATCACCGCCCACCAGGCCATCACCGACATGACGGCGTACATCACCGCGAAGGGCGGCGTCGTCTCCTTCACGAAGGCGCTCGCCCTCGAGGTGGGCCCGCTCGGCATCGGCGTCAACGCCGTCGCTCCGGGCGCGATCTCCACGCCGCTCAACGCCGAGCTCTACACGCCGGCCGTCCGCGCCGTCTACGAGGACCGCATCGCGCTCGGACGCATCGGCGTTCCGCGGGACATCGCCACCGCGGTGCTGTTCCTGTGCTCGGACGCGGCGAGCTACGTCTGCGGGCACGAGCTCGTCGTCGACGGCGGGATGACCATCAACGGCAACGTCGGCTTCGAGCCCGAGAGCTGAAGGGACGGCCCCATGACCGTGAGCCAGACCGTGGTCAGCATCGGCCACGGGTTCCTCGAGGGCCCCCGCTGGCGCGACGGCCGCCTCTACGCGTCCGACTTCTTCGCCAGGACGGTGCTCACCTTCGACGGGGACGGCGTCCGCGACGTCGTCTGCGAGGTCCCTGGGCAGCCCTCCGGGCTCGGTTGGAGCCCGGACGGCGTGCTGCACGTCGTCTCGATGCTCGACCGTCGCCTGTTACGGCTCGAGAACGGTGAGCTGACCGAGCTCGCCGACCTCAGCGGCCTGTTCCCCTGGCACGCCAACGACCTGATCGTCGACGGCTCCGGCCGCAGCTACGTCGGGAACTTCGGCTGGGACGAAGGAACCGTCGACACCATCGCCGCCACCGTCATCGCCCGCGTCGACCCCGACGGCTCGGTATCGACGGCCGCCACCGACCTGGTCTTCCCCAACGGCATGGCGATCACCCCGGACGGCGCCACGTTCCTCGTCGCCGAGACCTTCGCCGCGCGCGTCACCGCCTTCACCATCGGCGACGACGGTTCCCTGAGCGACCGTCGCGTCTGGGCGGACTTCGCCGACGGCGCGACCTTTCCGACCCTCACCGAGGCGATGGCCTCCGGGGCCGTCCTGCCCGATGGGATCGCGCTGCACGCGGACGGCACCCTGTGGGTCGCCGACGCCGCCCGCCAGGGGGTCCTGCGGGTCGCGCAGGGCGGCGAGGTCCTCCAGCGGATCGGCTTCGGCACCCGGACGGCCTTCGCCGTAGCCGTCGGGGGGCCGGCCGCGGACACCCTCTACGCCTGCGTCGCCGCGCCGTACCGCAGCGCCAACCCCAGCCTCGACTGGCAGGCCAGCCTGGTCCGCGTCGATCTCGACCCGGTCATGGCCGACGATGCGGTGTGGGCAGGCCGATGAACGTCGTCAGAGCGCCGGTCAAGACGGCGCCGGACCCGGCCAGCGACGAGCCCCGGGAGTCGGTGTGACACCTTTGGCGGCGGAAACCGTGCGAGACCGCCGATCTCGCCGGTCCGCGGAGGCAGGGGGCGAGGCGCCGGGCTCTCTGAATGGGCCGTCAGGGCGAGTCGCCTACTCGCCCTGACGGCGGTTTTGGGGGGCTTCACTCCACGTCGTCCTGGAGCTGCGCAGGCGCAGCTTCGAGACCGCCGGGCGACGTGCCCCGGACGTCCCCATCTGGGGAGCGCCCTCTGCCACCGCTCGGCGGCTGCCTGCACTTATATCCGAGAGACCCCGATCCGGAACAGGCGGCGACCGGCGAAGGTTTTCGCCCGGATCTGGGGTAATGCGTAAGCCTCCTCCGGAGCAGGGAGCCGGACTCATGAGCGACCGGGTGACATGGGAGAAGTGCCCGAAGTGCGGAGCCCCCGCGGCCGTGGGCTGGACGACGGTGGCATGGGCGTCGGGCGAACCCGTCGAGGATGAACCCACCGAGATTGACTGCACGTCGGGATGCCAGTTGAACTCGGACGAGGTGCAGGACGCGTTCGACCACTGACCCTGACACGAGAATCCGTGTTCGTAGGCAGGCGTCAGTTCCACGGCTGAGCCGCGGTGCGTGAGGGGGCTGAGCCGCGGTGCGTGAGGGGGCTGAGCCGCGGTGCGTGAGGGCGCTTGTTCAGGCGGCGGCGTGCGGCTGGAGGGTGACGTCGAAGCCGAGCTTCTCGATTTCGCGGGCCAGGCGTCGGGCGTGCGCCTCGGGGTCGGTTCGGCGGGTGAAGTAGTCGACCCCGAGCTCGGCGTAAGGCTTGTGCTCGGCGAGGACGTGCCAGGCGATCACCAGCATGGTGTGGGCGACGGCGAAGATGGCCTTGGTCTCGCCCCGGCTGCCGAAGCGCCGCCGGAAGCGCTGGTACTGCGCGCCCAGGTAGGTGCTGCGGGTGCGGGTCGCGGCCCAGGCGGCCTCCACCATCGCGGTGCGCAACGCGGTGTCGCCCTTGCGGGCGCGCCCGGAGGGTCGTTTGCCGGCCGACTCGTGGTTGCCCGGGCACAGCCCCGCCCAGGAGGCCAGGTGCGCCGCGGTCGGGAAGCGGGTCATGTCGGGGCCGGCCTCGGCCAGGAGTACCCACGCCGTGCGGGGACCGACGCCGGGGATGGTGCCGAGCAGCTCAACCGCCCGGGAGAAAGGGGCGATCTCGGCCTCCACCCGGGCATGGAGTTGGTCGACGGCGGCGGAGAGGTGGTCGATGTGGGCCAGCAGCATGCGCAGCAGCAGTGCGTGGTGCTCGCTGAACCCGCCCTCCAGTGCCAGGCGCAAGTCGGGGATCTTCACCCGCATCCGGGTCTGCGCGAAATCGGCCAGCACCGCCGGGTCGCGTTCGCCGGCGATCAGCGCCTCCAGCATCGCCCGGGCGGACTTGCCCATCACGTCGGAGGCGACCGAGTCCAGCTTGATCCCGGCGTCTTCCAGCACCCGCTGCAGCCGCTGGATCTCCCGGGTGCGCTCCTCGGTCAGCTTCTTGGCATAGCGGGTCAGGTCGCGCAGCCGGGCCATCACCGGGGTGGGCACGAAGCTGCCGCGCAGCAGCCCGCACTCCAGCATCTGGGCCAGCCAGGCGGCGTCGCCGACGTCGGTCTTGCGCCCGGGCAGGTTCTTCACGTGCCGCGGATTGCACAGCAGCAACTCATAGCCGGTCTCGGCCTCCAGCACATGCCAGACCGGCTTCCAGTACGAGCCGGTCGCCTCCATCGCCACCTGCGTGACCCGCTCGGCCACCAGCCAGTCGCGTAACTCGCGCAGCGCGCCGGTGAAGGTCCGGTACTGGCGCACCTCTTGCTCGCGCCCGGAGCCGTCCTTCCTCGGGCGGCGCACCACCGCCATGACGGTGTCCTTGTGCACGTCCAGCCCCGCGCACCGATCCACCAGTACGTCCATCTCGAGGCCCCTCCCTGTGATGTGAATCAGGGGTGGCCGCCCGTGGGACCTTTGCGCATCGAAGACTCTGACACTCGTGCTCGCGGCGACAGTTGTTGGTTCCTAAAGGCCCCGGCGCCAGACTGAATGACGGGCTCACAGCGCCAGTGACATTCCCGGGCTCTACGGGCGGCCGCCCGCGATTCTCATCCTTGCTGGTGCCCCGCAGGGGCATCCGGGACTGAATGGGTGCTTAAGAGACACCTCGCCGACTCCCCCGCCTCTGCGCTCGGCCCCAATGAGCTCTTGACCCTCAGCCTTCAGCCTCACATTCGCCCACGCTCACCGTCGTACGCCTACTCCCGTCATTCCGGCGTGCGGGACGAACGCGAACGAAGGCGGACCTGCCCGAACGCCGCGTAATGGTGGTCTGAGTCATCGGCAACATCCAGCCCTCATAGGCAGCCTGATGCCCGAGGAAGGTTCATCACGCGACTGGCCACCAAGTGCGACTGCTCACGCCGCGTGGTCTGCTTCGCTCAGCTCTCAGACCGGAACATCGCGAATCTCTCCGCCTCTAGCTCCGACCGGGAAAGCCAACACTCGTGAACCCAAAGGAAGCCGCGCGGATCGACTGCCGCGCCGATCCCTCGGCCACGATCAAACAAGGGGGGCCCTCCGACCTGCCCCGCGGGCTCGTATTGCATCAGCGGCGATGGCTCAGCCGCAATGTCCCGATGAACCACCACGCCAGTTAGGTGCTGCCCAGACTTGTTCACGACAGGACCGAGACAGGCGTTGTCCTCTCGAGCTTGAGCCTCGTTGGGCCACCAGGGGACGGACTTGCAGACCAGAAGCTCCACATCGACGGCACGGTCACGCTGCGGGACCGCAATGAGCCCTCCGAACTCCCGACCCCGGGGCGCTTTAGGCGAAGGGACTGTAGTTGCCTCCGGAGTGAACAGGTCCCACGCAAACCTCAGTCGCATAACCAAGTCCACGTCGTCGCATACTGGAGCGCCAGAGAACCAGTACTTATCTGGCCAGTTGGTTCGCTTGCGGGCAGCTCCGCCAGCGCTGTTGACGACCCCGACAGCTGAGCTGTCAAGCTCGATCTTGTATCCGCCAACGAGCCCGCGAGCGATGTCGGGACCGTGAATGCTGACCTTGATGTCTTGAGCCCAGCCGGCTAGGGGTTTGACGTAGAAGGACGATCCGCCGCTTCCGATTCGCCAGCCGTAGCTCCACTTGCCCAGCGCTCGGTCACCGACGAGGAACTTGACCACCGATCCAGATGACGCCGCACCCACGTCCTCAACGCTAAAGAGCGCCTACGACACGTTAGATAGCGACATCAACCGGCACCGGCGCACCCATGCCACCGCCTCGAGCTGGCGCATCGTCCGCGAGGGCACCCGAGGGGCCCAACCCCGTCCGCCACATCTGACGGTCGAGCGTCAAGCAAGCTGTCCTCCGTGCCAACCTCCCACCCTTTGTGCCTACTCCGAGCCCCCCTGCTGACCGCTCTAGGCTCGCTCGACAGAAACGTCACCGACCCCGCGCACGGCGCGCTCTCATGAATGCTGCAGCAATGACAGACGCGGCGCCCTGGTGGAACGGCCCGTGGGTGGCGGTCCTGGGCACTCTTCTGGGCGCCATCGTTGGCTCGTTCCTCACCTCGGCCCGTGACCGCCGACGATGGGGACGAGAGTTCCTCGCGGGTCAGATCGACCGTCACACCTCCTATGCGGCAGATGTCTGTAGCGCCGTCGACTTTTTGGAACTGGTCTACGTACAGGTCGGGGATGCTGCACTCGGCAAACGAGTGGAGGTCAAAGCTGAGCGCATCGATGACGTCGATGCGGCATGGCGCGATGTGCTAACCCGGCGATACGTCTACGCGTCGGCAGAACTGCAGGCCGCACTGGTGAAATTCGACGTCGCTCGAGCTGCCGCGGTTGACGCAATCGCTCGTCGAGACCCCGCCCCGCTCGCGCTGAGCCAGCAACGCCTAACTGCTGCACGGCTCGGCGTACTCGATGCGATTCAGAAGACGGTCAACGCAACCAACAAGGCGTTGGGGTGGGACCTGCTGCCATGGCGTCGGCGAGCATGGGCAGGCCTTTGGCGTCGCCCCTGGTACCCGGTGGCACGCATGCCAAGCGAGCTCCCGCAAGAGCGCCCAGCCGCCAACTGACCTGCTGCCTCCAGTCTTCGCCGGCTTCTCCGGGGCCACGTGCACCCCACGAACGCCCTGGAGGTAGCAAGATCAATAGCCGTCACACCCACTGCTCGTTGGAGCGGGTGCGCGTCCTCAGCCGACGTATCGGAACCTGCGGACCGAACCCTTAGATGGTTCCTCGCTGAGCCGACCACATAACCAAAGCTGGGGGTTTGATGGGGCTCGTTGCCCCGGGTCACGAATTTTGCCCCACTGACCTGCGGTTTTGCTCCCCCGATTGGACTCGAACCAATAACCCTGCGATTAACAGTCGCATGCTCTGCCAATTGAGCTACGGGGGACGGGCGGGCCTGACCCGCGCGCCCGACCAGAGTACCTGACGGCCCCCCGCACCCCGGGACCGGCTCGCGGTCCGACGAGTGCGCCGCGCCACAGGTAGCGTGATCACGACGTTCCCAGTCCCAGGAGGTCTCTCGTGGCGAAGCTGTCCTTCCTCGCCGGGTTCGGCGTCGGCTACGTGCTCGGCTCCCGCGCCGGCCGCGAGCGCTACGAGCAGATCGTGCGCGCCTGGGACCACGCCAAGGACGACCCGCGCCTGCAGAGCGTCGCCGGCATGGCGCAGGCCCAGGCCGACAACGTCGTCCAGTCGGTCAAGGCCAAGATGGGCAGCGACGCCCCGCGCTGACCTACGGCCGGTCGTCGGGGGACGGCGCCGGCGCCTCGGCCTCTGCCTGCACCTGGATCTCGATGTTGGTCCGGTGCGCGACCGGGTCCCAGATCTCCTCGAGCGGCGCGAGCACCGAGCCGCCGATCCCCCGTCGCCGGGCCCGCCGGCCCAGCAGCAGGAAGCCCACCGGGACGCCGACCAGGACGACGAGCCCGCCGACGGCGAGCAGGACCTCCGTCACTCCGGGGAGTCGGCGGCGACCGCGTCGGCCAGCTTCTGCCGCGCCACCTCGCGCGACTGCTCGTCGGTGCGGTCGGCGTCGTCGTCGAACACGACGGTCCACTCCCGCGCCGCCTGACCGGGGATCCGGCGCGCGACCAGCAGCACCCCTCCCCCGCCAGGCAGGGGCGAGCGCCGGCTGGCCACCACGGTCTGGTCGACCCGGCGGCGGACGACGGGCGGCAGGTCGCGGGCGTCGGTCAGCACGTGCTTCTCCACCGGCAGCCGCGCCTGCACACCGGGCTCGACCTCGGTCAGCGGCGTGACCTCGAACGTGCCGCCGTCGGCGATCTTGTTCCACTTCGCCGAGCCGATCTCGTGCCAGCGCAGCACGCCCACCTCACCGGCGCGGTCGAGGGACAGGTCGGCCGGCACCCGGCGCAGCCCGCGGGACGTCGCCACAAGCCAGCCCTCGTCGCGCACCAGCACGCCCCAGCCCAGCAGGTGCTCGTCGGGGTCCGGCGACGCCTGCAGCACCGCGCGCACCAGTTCGGGCGCCCGGGTCCAGCGCCGGCGCCACGTGTCCAGAAGGCTCACGGGGTCAGGCCGCCCATCGCCCGCTCCCGCAGCGACCGCGCCTGCTGCTCCAGCGCGAGCAGCTTCAGAAACGCCTTGTTGTAGGCGTCGGCCTCCTCGACCGGGTTCATCCGCTGCAGCCGGCCCTTGAGCGCAGCCACCTGGCGCACGGTCGCCATCTCCTGCAGCCGCGCCAGGATCGCGTTCACGTACACGGTGTCGGACTCCCCGTTCACCGAGCGCAGCGGCTCGACGGCCAACGCGGTCAGCTGGGCCTGCGCGGTCTCCCGCGGGCACTGCGCCGCCACGGCCTCCAGCCAGGCCGGACCGGTCACGTGCGTGGCCGCCGCTCCCCCGGCGCCGGCCACCGCGGCGGCGATCGCGGCGTAGTCCGGGTCGGTGTAGGCCTCGGCCGGGATCGCGTCGAACGACGGCCCGGCCAGCTCCGGCACCTGCAGGGCGGCCTTGATCGCCTCCCGTTCGACCTCGATCGCGACGTCGTCCGGACTCTTGCGGGGCACCCGGCCCCGCCCACGGGACTGCTCGGGCTCCTCGCCGCCGCCCATCGCGCGACGCACCCGGCGCATGACGTCGGCCTCGTCGGTGTCGCCGATCAGCGCGGCGAGCCGGCGGGCGTAGGCGGGGCGCAGCGCGTGGTCCTTGATCGAGGCCAGCAGCGGCGCGGTCCGCTCCAGCGCGTGCACCCGGCCCTCGACGGTCTCCAGGTCGTACTCGGCCAGCGTCGTCTTCAGGACGAACTCGATCAGCGGCGTGCGCCGGGCGACCAGGTCGCGGACGGCGGCGTCGCCGTGCGCCTGCCGCAGCTCGCAGGGGTCGCGGCCGTCGGGCTCGACGGCGACGAAGGTCTGCGCGACGAAGCGCTGGTCCTCCTTGAACGTCTTCATCGCCGCCGCCTGGCCGGCCGCGTCGCCGTCGAAGGTGTAGACCACCTCGCCGCGGAACTCGTCCTGGTCCATGAGCAGCCGCCGCAGGACGGCGATGTGCTCGGGCCCGAACGCGGTACCGCAGGACGCGACGGCGGTGGTCACGCCGGCCAGGTGGCAGGCCATGACGTCGGTGTAGCCCTCGACGACGACCGCCTGGTGCCGCCGGGCGATGTCGCGCTTGGCCCGCTCGATCCCGTAGAGCACCGTGCTCTTCTTGTAGAGCGGCGTCTCGGGGGTGTTGAGGTACTTCGGGCCCTGGTCGTCGTCGAACAGCTTGCGCGCGCCGAACCCGATGACGTCGCCGGTGATGTCGCGGATCGGCCAGATCAGCCGGCGGTGGAACCGGTCGATGAGCGTGCCGCGGCTGGACTCCTTGGCCAGCCCGCCGGTGACCAGTTCCTGCTGCGTGTAGCCCTTGCTGCGCAGGTGCCGGGTGAGCCCGTCCCAGCCGCCGGGCGCGAACCCGCAGCCGAAGTCGAGGGCCACCTGCCGGTCGAAGCCGCGGTCGGCGAGGAACTGCCGGGCCGGGGCCGCCTCGGGGCTCTTCAGCTGCTCGGCGTAGAACTCCGCGGCCGCGTGGTTCGCGGCGACGAGCCTGGCGCGCTGGCCGCCCTGCGCCCGGTCGGGCCCGCCAGTCGGTCGCCCCCCGTCGTCCTCGTAGTGCAGCTCGATGTTGGTCCGACCGGCCAGGTATTCGACGGCTTCACCAAACGACAAATGGTCGATCTGCTGGATGAAAGAAATAACATCGCCGCCTTGGCCGCAGCCAAAACAATGATAGAGATTTCTCGACGGCGTCACGTGGAAGGACGGCGACTTCTCGTCGTGGAACGGGCACAGCCCCTTGAGGCTGCCTCCGCCCGCGCGCTTGAGCTGGAGGTGCTCCCCTACGATCTCGTCGATCCGGCTGCGCTCGCGGACCAGCGCGATGTCCGCGGCCCGGATCTTGCCTCGACCGGCCATGTGCTTCTCCCTCAGCCGATCCCTGGTGCGCCGGCCACGCTGTGCCCGGTCGCGCGGTAGAGCAGGTACGCCGCCGTCTCGCGGAGGATGTACTTGAACTGCGTGGTGCGGGTCTGCACTGCCGGGCCCTGCCGGGTCGGCGAACTGGCGGCGTCGATGCCGGAGTCGTCGGCCATGCGCTCGGCGCGCATCGCGTGCCACGGATCGGTGACCAGCACCGCCGACGTCCACCCCCGTTCGCGGAACGCGGAGGCGACCAGCTTCATGCTCTCCAGCGTGTCCACCCCGCCGCGCACGGCGAGCAGCGCGTCGGACGGGATGCCCGCCTGGGCCAGGTAGTCGCGGCCGGCCTCGGCCTCGGTGAACTGGTCACCGGACTTCTTGCCACCCACGGTGACGATCACCGGCGCGACTCCGGCCTCGTACAGCGTGATCGCGTGCTCCAGCCGTGCCTCGAAGATCGACGACGGGACGCCGTTGTACTGCGCCGAGCCCAGCACCACGATCGCGTCGGAGTGCGGGCGCGAGTCCTGCCGCGCCGTCCACCAGATGCCCAGCGCCGTCGAGGTGACCAGCAGCACGAACGCGAGCACGGCGGCCCCGACGATCCTGCCGATCAGCGTCCCGAGCCGCACCCCCACGCGTCATGGGTACCACGCGTGGACGACGGGGTGGGACGCCTGGGGACGGTGTTGGCTTCCCGCCCGCCCGGGCCTACGACCCGACGCTCTCCGCGCCGAGCGCCGCGCGGCCGGCCTCGAGCCGCGCCACGGGCACTCGGAACGGCGAGCAGGAGACGTAGTCCAGCCCGACCTCGTGGAAGAAGTGCACCGATTCCGGGTCGCCGCCGTGCTCGCCGCAGATCCCGAGCTTCAGCTCCGGCCGCGCCTCCCGGCCCTCGCGAGCCGCTACCCGCACCAGCCGACCGACGCCGTCCAGGTCCAGCGACTCGAACGGCGAGATCCCGAAGATGCCCTTGTCCAGGTAGGCGTGGAAGAACGCCGCCTCGACGTCGTCCCGGGAGAAACCCCACGTCATCTGGGTCAGGTCGTTGGTGCCGAAGGAGAAGAACTCCGCCGAGTGCGCGATCTCGGCCGCGGTCAGCGCGGCCCGCGGGACCTCGATCATCGTGCCGATCAGCGGCCGGATCTCGGCACCGTGCTCCTCGCAGACCGAGGCGATGACCTGCTCGGTCTCCTCACGGATCGCCTCGAGCTCCTGCACCGCGCCGACCAGCGGGATCATGATCTCCGGCCGCGGGTCGCCGCCGGCCTTCTTCCGCTCGCAGGCCGCCTCGACGATGGCGCGCACCTGCATGGCGAACAGGCCGGGTACCACCAGCCCGAGCCGGACGCCGCGCAGGCCGAGCATCGGGTTCTGCTCGTGCAGCCGGCGGACGGCAGCCAGCAGCCGCAGGTTGGCCTCGTCGGGGTGCCCTTCGGCCTCGGCGACAGCCACGCGGACCGAGAGGTCGGTGAGGTCGGGCAGGAACTCGTGCAGCGGCGGGTCGAGCAGCCGCACGGTCACCGGCAGCCCGTCCATGGCCTCGAAGATCTCGACGAAGTCCTGCTTCTGCAGCGGGGCGAGGCCGTCGAGCGCCGCCTGCCGGTCGTCGTCCCCCTCGGCCAGGATCAGCTTCTCGACCAGCTGACGACGGTCGCCGAGGAACATGTGCTCGGTCCGGCACAGCCCGATGCCGTGCGCGCCGAAGCGACGGGCGCGGGCGGAGTCCTCCGGGGTGTCGGCGTTGGTCCGCACGTCCAGCCGCCGGCGGGAGTCGGCGTGGGTCAGGATCCGGTGCACGCTGTTCACCAAAGCCTCGGTGTCATCAGCTTCGGGATCCACCTCCCCCTCGAAGTACCGGACGACGGACGACGGCTCGACCGGGACCTCCCCCAGCCAGACCTTGCCGGTGGAGCCGTCGATCGAGATGACGTCGCCCTCGGTGACCTCCGTGCCGTCGGGCGCGGTGAACTTCTTGGCCTTGGTGTCGACCTGCAGCTCCTCGGCGCCGCAGACGCAGGTCTTGCCCATGCCGCGGGCCACGACGGCGGCGTGCGAGGTCTTGCCGCCGCGGCTGGTGAGCACGCCCTGGGCGGCGATCATGCCGGCGAGGTCGTCGGGGTTGGTCTCTCGGCGGACGAGGATGACCTTCTCGCCGTTCTGCGCCTGCTCGACCGCGGCCTCGGAGGAGAAGACGGCCTTGCCGACGGCGGCACCCGGCGAGGCGTTCATCCCCTGGGTGAGCTTCTTGGCGTCGCCGCCCTCGGTGAAGCGCGGGAACATCAGCTGCGCGAGCTGGTCGCCGGTGACCCGGCGGACCGCCTCGTCCATGTCGATGAGGCCCTCGTCGACCAGCTGGGTGGCGATCCGGAACGCCGCGCCCGCGGTGCGCTTGCCCACGCGGGTCTGCAGCATCCACAGCTTGTTGCGCTCGATCGTGAACTCGATGTCGCACAGGTCCCGGTAGTGCGATTCGAGCGTCGACATGGTCTGCAGCAGCTCGTCGTACGCGTCCTTGTCGATCTGCTCGAGCTCGGTCAGCGCCACGGTGTTGCGGATGCCGGCGACGACGTCCTCGCCCTGCGCGTTCTGCAGGTAGTCGCCGTAGACACCCTGCTCGCCGCTGCCCGGGTCGCGGGTGAAGGCGACGCCGGTGCCGGAGTCCATGCCGAGGTTGCCGAACACCATCGCGACCACGTTGACCGCGGTGCCGGCGTCGCCCGGGATGCGCTCGCGGCGGCGGTAGAGGATCGCCCGGTCGGAGTTCCACGAGTCGAAGACGGCGTTGATCGCGAGGTCCATCTGCTCGCGCGGGTCCTGCGGGAAGTCGCGGTCGGTGTGCTGCTTGACGATCTCCTTGAACCGCCGGACGACGTCCTGGAGGTGCTCGGCGTCGAGGTCCAGGTCGAGCTCGGTGCCCTGCTCGCGCTTGACCTCGTCGAGCGCCTCGTCGAACAGCTCGCCGTCGATGCCCTGCACCGTCTTGCCGAACATCTGGATCAGCCGGCGGTAGGAGTCCCAGGCGAACCGGTCGCTGCCGGACTGGGTGGCCAGGCCCTGCACCGACTCGTCGTTGAGCCCGACGTTGAGGACGGTCTCCATCATCCCGGGCATGGAGGCGGCCGCCCCGGAGCGCACGGAGACCAGCAGCGGGTCCGACGGGTCGCCGAGGGTCTTGCCCATGGCCTTCTCGAGCGCGGTCAGGTGCTCGGTGACCTCGTCGGACAGGTCCGGAGGAGTCGACCCGTGTTCCAGGTAGAAGCGGCAGGCGTCGGTGGTGATGGTGAACCCGGGCGGGACGGGCAGGCCCAGGTTGGTCATCTCGGCGAGGTTCGCGCCCTTCCCGCCGAGCAGGTCCTTCTGGTCCTTGTTGCCCTCGCTGAAGTCGTAGACCCACTTCGTGCCAGCCACCGCGCACCTCCGCGCTCGTTCACCCGGACCGGACCGTTCCATCGTGGAGCAGACGCGGTCAGATGAGCAGACGTCTGGGACGTCCACTTTCAGGAATTAGAGCGATCTTGGCGGACGACGGCCCAGGTCGCACACCGATGTGACCTGGACGACACAGGTCCCGGGCACGCCGCAGCGCCCCCGGGACCCGGCCAGTGCGGAACTCAGCCGATGAGCAGGAACCCGATCACCGCGCCGGCGATCACGACCAGGCACACGATGATGCCGACGATCAGGCCGGTCCGGTTCTTGGGCGACGGCGCCGGCGACCGGTACTGCGGGAAACCGGTGGCGAACGACTGCGGCTGCTGCTGCGCCGGGGTGGGCGCGTACTGCGGCTGCGGCGGGAGCTGCACCTGACCGGGGAAGACCACCTGGGTCGGCGCGGCGGGCGCTGGCCCACCGGGCGCCGGCGCGCCGGGGGCCGGGGGAACATAGCCCACCTGGGGACCGGCAACGGGCGGGTACGGCGGCTGCGACAACGGATCGTCCTCTCGAGCTGGCCCAGCGATTGCGCGCGCCATGGTGGCAGCCTCACCGGCTCCTGAGAAGACTTCCGGTCCCGGTCCGCGCGGTCTCGTTCAGCCGTCCGTCGTCGTTCCGCAGATGTGGGCGCCGTCCTCGTTGACGACGGTCAGGAACGTGCTGGTCACGGCCCCGCCGTCGGTCCAGCGGACCGTCACCACACGGGCGCCGCTGTCACCGGGATCCGCTGTCGCTTTCCCGACCGTGGGGGTCCCGGACCGGACGTACTTCCCGGCGACCTGGTCCGGCTGCAACCGGGCGCGCTCGTCGTTGCAGAGCAGGCTGTACGCGGTGTCGGTGTCACCTTGCTCCAGGGCGGCGTAGAAGACCTGCACGGCCTGGGTCGACTGCTCCTCCGCCGTCCCCTTGACCAGCGGCAGCACGACGACGGCGGCGATCGCCAGCAGGACGGTGCCGGCGAAGATCAGCACCAGGAGGCGGCCTCGGCGGCGGCCCGCGCCGGTGTGCAGCGGCTCCGGCCCCTCGTCGTACAGGTACGGGCCCTCGGTCACCCGCCGCTCACCTCGAGCTCCGCGCCGGCCGGCGGCCGAGGGTCGTCGCGGTCGGCCAGCCAACCCTCGGGGAGCGCCACCGGCCGCGGCGGGCTCGTGCGCCCCCGCGGGGCACCGAGCACCTCGACCGGGTAGGGCTGGTCGGGGATCCGCGCGAGCAGGTCGGCCAGCTCGTCGAGGGAGCTCACCATGGCGAGGGCCTTGCGGACGTCGGAGCCGACCGAGAAACCCTTGAGGTACCAGGCGACGTGCTTGCGGAAGTCGGTGCAGCCGTGCCGCTCACCCTGCTCCTCGCCGAGCAGTGTCGCGTGCCGGTGCATGACGGCGGCGACCTCCCGCAGGGTCGGCAGCGCCCGTCGCGGCTGCCCGGCGAACGCGGCGGCCAGGTCCCCGAACAGCCACGGCCGCCCCAGGCAGCCGCGGCCGATGACGACGCCCGCGCACCCGGTCTCGGCGACCATGCGCAGCGCGTCGTCGGCCTCCCAGATGTCGCCGTTGCCCAGCACCGGGATGTCCACGGTCTCGACCAGGCGGGCGATGTGCGACCAGTCGGCAGTGCCGCTGTAGAGCTGGTCGGCGGTGCGGCCGTGCAGGGTGATCGCGGCGGCGCCGGCGTCCTGCGCGATCCGGCCGGCGTCTGCGTACGTGTGGTGGTCGGCGTCGATGCCGATCCGGGTCTTGACCGTCACCGGGACGTCGCCGGCCGCTCGCACCGCCTCACGGACGATGTTCTCGAACAGCCTTCGCCGCCAGGGCAGCGCCGAGCCGCCGCCCTTGCGGGTCACCTTGGGCACCGGGCAGCCGAAGTTGAGGTCGATGTGCGCCGGGCGGGTGCCGGCGATCCCCTCGTCGACCAGCATCTGCACCGCACGGCCGACGGTGGCGGGGTCGACCCCGTAGAGCTGCACGGAGAAGGCGTCCTTCTCGTCCGGCGTCGCCCGGACCATCTGCAGCGTCTTCTCGTTGCGCTCGACCAGCGCCCGGGTGGTGATCATCTCGCAGACGTAGAGGCCGGCCCCGAACTCCCGGCACAGGGTCCGGAAGGCCGGGTTCGTGATGCCGGCCATCGGCGCGAGGACGACGGCGGGGTCGACGCTCAACGTCCCCAGCTTCAGGGCCGGGAGCGCCACCGTCGTCGTCACGTCCCCAGGGTAGGTGGGCGGACTTGTCCGGGTTGAGCCGCTCAGGGCTGGGTGGGCCCGCGTGTTCCCGCGGCTCTCCCCCGACCGGCCCGGGTTGAGCCGCTATCACCGATCGCCCCCGTCCCGGCCCACCCCTCCTCAGGAGACCGCGCCCTCCACAGATTCCACGAGCAGGGTCACGGCCTTCGCGCGGGGCGCCACCCTCGGACCCGTGCCCGCGCCGCTCTTCCTACCGCTCGCCATCGACCTGCCTGTGCGCCGGCGGCTCGGCGTGTTCACAGCCGCCGACCTCACCGCCTCCGGCATCGGCAAGGTCGAGACCGCCGCCGCCGTGCGCGCCGGCACCTGGGTGCGGCTGCGACCTGGCGTCTTCGTCACTGCCGCCGACCTCGCCGAGGTGACGCGGACGAGCCGCCGTCCCGGTCTCGATGCCTTGGCCGTCATGGCGAGCCTGGATCGACCATCCGCCGTCTTCAGCGGGGCCACTGCCGCGTGGATCTGGGGACTGCCTGGCCCACGGTCGAGCACCGACGTCGTACAGCTGACCGATCCGCACCGCTGGCGTCGCGGAACCGGCTGGCTGATGACCCGCGCCACCCTTCCCGATGAGGACGTGGTCGTCCGTGGCGCATACCGGGTGACCACAGCGGCGCGGACATTGGTGGACGTCGCCCGCATCTGGCCCGAAGTGCATGCGGTCGCCGCGGTCGACGCCGCACTGCTGCGCCGGTTGACCAGTCGTGAGGAACTGGCCGCGGTGCTGGCCCGGCAATGCTTCGTCCCGGGTGTGCCCCGCGCGGTCCGCGCGGTCGCGTTGGCTGACGGCAGGGCCGAGTCGTGGCTGGAGACCTGCGGCCGGCTGACCTTCGCCGCCCTCGGGCTACCGCGGTTCGTCCCGCAGGTCGAGCTGTGGGTCGACGGCACGCTGCTCAAGGTGGTCGACGGCTGGTATCCCGAGGCCGCACTGGCGATCGAGTTCGACGGCCGGATCAAGTACCAGCGACCGAGGTACGGCCGCACCCCGGACGAAGAGCTGTGGCGGGAGAAGCGGGCGGAGGATCATCTGCGCTCCCTGGGAGTGCGGTTCGTGCGGGTCGCCGCCGAGGACCTGAACGGAGGCCGTGACGCGCTGGAGCGACAGGTGCGGCGATCGCTCGAGACCCCAGGGCCCACGGTGCGGGACTTCCAGGAGATCCCGCGGGTCGAGGGTCGGTTCCGGGGCGAGGACACAGGGGATGACGGCTGGTTACCCCGCGCCGACGACCGCATCGTCGTCCCCGGCTTGACCCATCCGAGGCGGGGTTGAGCCGCATGCTCCTGCGGCTCATCCCCTCCCCAGGCGGCTTGACCCGCGTGCGGTCGCGCGGCGAGACCACCTACAGGAGCCAGCCGCGGTCCTCGGCGAGGCGGACGGCCTCGGCGCGGTTGCGCGCGCCGGTCTTGCCGATGGCGGCCGAGAGGTGGTTGCGCACCGTCCCCTCCGACAGGTGCAGGACGGCGGCGACGTCGGCGACCGTGTCCCCACCGCGCGCCGCCCGGAGCACCTCGGTCTCCCGGGTGGTGAGCGGGCTGGCGCCCGACACCAGCGACTCCTCGGCCAAGGCGGGGTCGAGCACCCGCAGCCCGGCGTGCACCCGGCGCACCGCCTCGGCCAGCTGCCGGGCGGGGGTGTCCTTGACGACGAACCCGCTGGCGCCGGCCTCGATCGCGCGGCGCAGGTAGCCGGGCCGGCCGAACGTGGTCACGATCAGCACCCGGCACGACGGCAGGGCCTTGCGCAGCACCGCGGTGGCCGCGATCCCGTCGAGCCCGGGCATCTCGACGTCCATGAGGACGACGTCCGCCTTCTCCCGCACCGCCGCCTCGACCACCTGGTCGCCCCGGCCGACCTCGGCGACCACCTCCAGGTCGGACTCCAGCGCGAGCAGCGCGGCGAGCGCGCCACGGACCAGGGCCTGGTCATCGGCGAGGAGCAGCCGGATCACGCGACCACCCGCAGCAGGAAGCCGCCCTCCGGCGCGCGCTCGATCTCGAGCGTGGCGCCCGACGTCGCCGCCCGCGCCTGCAGCCCGGCCAGGCCGTTGCCACCGCTCTGGTAGGTGCCCGGCCCGCGACCGTCGTCGCGCACCTCCACGCAGTCGGCGGTCAGGTGCACGCCGCACCAGCTCGCACCGGAGTGCCGCACCACGTTGGTGACCCCTTCCCGCAGCGCCCAGGCGAACAGCTCCCGGTGCCGGGCCGGGACGACGTCGACCCCGCTGGGCAGGTCGGCCGAGATCCCGGCCGCCGCCAGCGCCGACCGGGCCGCCGCGAGCTCCCCGGTGAGCGAGACCTCGCGGGTGCCCGAGACGGTCGCGCGGACGTCGGCGAGCGCCTCGCGGGCCAGCCGTTCGACGTCGGCGACCTCGCTGCGAGCTCGGTCGGTGGCCGGACCGGGCGGCAGGGTCTCCAACATCCGGCCGGCCAGCTCGGTCTTCACCGTGATGACGGTCAGCGAGTGGCCGAGGATGTCGTGCACGTCCCGGCCCAGGCGCTCCCGCTCCTGGGTGACGGCGAGGTCCACCAGCTGCTCGCGCGCCTGGGCGAGCTGGGCATTGCGCTCGATGACCTGGCTGATCCCGAACGCGGCGAAGCAGCCGAGCAGGAGGCTGGGCAGGAAGTCGCCCAGCGGCTTCCAGCCGGGGATCACGAGGGGCAGGACGACGACGAGGACGACGAGCCCGGCGACCACCGCCCACGCCGCCCGCGCCCGCAGCGTCATCACCGCCGTGACCCCGACGTAGATGAGCCCGGCCATCGCCTCCTCGCCGGCGGCGGGGGCGGCGAGCGCGAGCAGGCCGAGCCCGCCGGCCAGCACCCACCACACCTGCGCGGTGGGCGGCCGGCTGAAGCCGCGCCGGTAACGGATCCGGGCGAAGAACCAGACGAAGCCGCCGGCGAACGTCAGGAGCGCCGCGATGCCGACAACCCGCCAGCCGAGCGCGGCGTCGGAGTTCCACGCGGCCTCGAGCGGCTGGTACAGGAAGTAAAGCCAGACCGCGGCGAAGACCCACCCAAACCGCCCGGGGCGGCGGATGCCGGCGTCCGCGGGCACGCCGGAGGGGACCGCACCGTGCGGCGCGGTCCCCTCGGTCGTGGTGGTCACGGAGAGCAGTGTGACTCCCGGTCAGACGCGGGCGGTGTCGCGGCGGAACCGCCACACCGCGCCGGCGGCGAACAGCGCCGTCCAGATGATGACGTTGGCGATCGCGGCCAGGTTCACGTGGTCCTCGATCAGCGCCGCCCGGGCCAGCGCGCCCACGCCGTAGGCGGGGGTGAACTTCGCCAGGGTCTGCAGCGTGTGGCTGAGGACGTCGAGCGGCACGAAGATGCCGCCCATCAGGGCCAGCAGCGCCAGCGCGGGGCCGAGCAGCTGCATGACGTTCTCCGACGGCACCAGGTAGCCGATGAACAGGCCGAACGCGGCGAAGACGACCGCGCAGATCCAGGCGACCAGCCCGCTGACGACCCACGCCCAGGCGGGCATCCGCACCGCGCCGCTCAGGCCGCCGACGGCGAACACGATGGCCACCGAGACCGCGCCCATGACCATGGCGGTGAGCACCTTGGTGGCCATGTACGCCAGCGGGTTGAGCGGGGTGAGCCGCAGCTGGCGCGACCAGCCGAGCGCCCGCTCCACGGCGACCGAGGCGCCGGCGGCGGTGTTGGCGATCATCGAGCCGTACACGGCGAAGCTGATCATCAGGTACGCCGAGACGTTGCCGCGGCCGGCGACCTGGTGCTGGTAGGCGTCGCTGAGTCCGCCGAAGAGCAGGAAGAACGCCGGCGGCATGATCAGCGTGAACACCAGGGTGCGGCGGTTGCGCAGCATCCTGGTGATCTCCAGCCGCAGGAAGGTGAGCGAGAAGCCGCCCAGCGGGGGCACGCGGCGCTGGGGGACGGTGGCGATCGCGGCGGTCATCGGTTGTCTCCGGTCAGGGCGAGGAAGGCGTCTTCGAGGCCGCGCGAGGTGATCTGGAGGTCCCGCGCGGGCGTGGTGGTGAGCAGGTGCCGGGCGACGGAGTCGGAGTCCTTGGCCCGGACGAGCACGGTGTCGCCGCGCAGTTCGACGTCCTCGACGCCGGGCAGCGACCGCAGGCCGACGGCCTCGCTCGTGCCGACCCCCTCCCAGGTGGCGGTGACCAGCCGGCCGGAGGACTGCGCCTTGATCTCGGCGGCGGTGCCGTCGGCGACCACGTGGCCGTGGCTGACCAGGACGATCCGGTCGGCGTAGGCGTCGGCCTCTTCCAGGTAGTGGGTCGCGAAGACGACGGTGCGGCCGCGCTCGGCGTCGGCGCGGATCGCGCCCCAGAAGTCGCGACGGCCCTCGACGTCCATCCCGGTGGTGGGCTCGTCGAGGATCAGCAGCTCGGGCTCGGGCAGCAGCGCCATGGCGAAGCGCAGCCGCTGCTGCTCGCCGCCGGAGCACTTGGCGACCCGGCGGCCGGCGATCGCGGTGAGCCCAGCGCGCTCGAGCACCTCGGCGATCGGCCGGGTGTGCGCGAACAGCGCGGCGGTGAGCTCGACGGTCTCGGCGACGGTGAGGTCCTTGAGCAGGCCGCCGGTCTGCATGACGGCGGTGACCAGGCCGTGCGCGACCGCGGAGCGCGGGGTCATCCCGAAGACCTCCGCGGTGCCGGCGTCCGGGCGGGACAGGCCGAGCACCATGTCGATGGTCGAGGTCTTGCCGGCGCCGTTGGGGCCGAGGAAGGCGACGATCTCACCCTGCTCGATCGTGAGGTCGAGGCCGTCGACCGCGGTGACCGCGCCGAAGCGCTTGGTCAGCCCGCGCAGGGCGACGGCCGGAGCGGCGCGGCCGGCCGCCGGAGCGGCCGCGCCCGGGAAGGTCTGCGTCATGCGTAGAGCATCGGGAGCGGCGGCCCCGACCACCTCTGCCGCGCATCACGACATCCCCGTGAGAGATGTCACGGGTGGTTTCGCGTGCTTGACCGCGCGCGGTTAAGCACGCGAAACCACGTCAGCAGATGGGGAGGCGGTCCTTGAGGTAGCGCTCGACCTGGTCGAGACCGACCCGCTCCTGGCTCATCGTGTCCCGCTCGCGCACCGTCACGGCGTCGTCCTCGAGGGTGTCGAAGTCGACCGTGAGGCAGAACGGCGTGCCGATCTCGTCCTGCCGCCGGTAGCGCCGGCCGATAGCGCCGGCGTCGTCGAAGTCGACGTTCCAGTTCTTGCGCAGGGTCGCGGCGAGGTCGCGGGCCTTCGGCGAGAGGTCGGCGTTGCGCGACAGCGGCAGGACGGCGGCCTTCACCGGTGCCAGCCGCGGGTCCAGCCGCAGCACCGTCCGGACGTCGACACCGCCCTTGGTGTTCGGCGCCTCGTCCTCGGTGTAGGCCTCGATGAGGAACGCCATGAGCGAGCGGGTCAGCCCGGCCGCCGGCTCGATGACGTAGGGCACCCACCGCGTGTTCGACGCCTGGTCGAAGTAGGACAGGTCGACCCCGGAGTGCTCCGAGTGGGTCTTCAGGTCGAAGTCGGTGCGGTTGGCGATGCCCTCGAGCTCACCCCATTCCGAGCCCTGGAAGCCGAAGCGGTACTCGATGTCGACGGTGCGCGTCGAGTAGTGCGACAGCTTCTCCTTCGGGTGCTCGTAGTGGCGCAGGTTGTCCGCCGAGATGCCCAGGTCGGTGTACCAGCGGGTGCGCTCGTCGATCCAGTACTGGTGCCAGGTCTCGTCGGTGCCGGGCTCGACGAAGAACTCCATCTCCATCTGCTCGAACTCGCGGGTGCGGAAGATGAAGTTGCCCGGCGTGATCTCGTTGCGGAACGACTTGCCGATCTGGCCGATGCCGAACGGCGGCTTCTTGCGGGCCGCGCCGCTGACGTTGGCGAAGTTCACGAAGATGCCCTGCGCGGTCTCCGGGCGCAGGTAGTGCAGCCCCGACTCGTCCTCGACCGGGCCGAGGTAGGTCTTGAGCATCATGTTGAAGTCGCGCGGTTCGGTCCACGCGCCCTTCGTGCCGCAGTTCGGGCAGGTGATGTCGGCCAGGCCGTTCTCCGGCGCCCGGCCCTTCTTGGCCTCGAACTCCTCCTCGAGGTGGTCGGCGCGGAAGCGCTTGTGGCAGTGCTGGCACTCGGTCAGCGGGTCGGTGAAGACGCCGACGTGCCCCGAGGCCACCCACACCTGCCGCGGCAGGATCACCGAGGAGTCCAGGCCGACGATGTCGTCCCGGCTCTGGACGACGGTGCGCCACCACTGCCGCTTGATGTTCTCCTTGAGCTCGACCCCCAGTGGCCCGTAGTCCCACGCGGAGCGGGTGCCGCCGTAGATCTCACCCGACGGGAAGACGAACCCCCGGCGCTTGCAGAGGTTCACGACCTTGTCGAGGCGGGCGGGGTCGTGCTTGGGACTGGCGGGGGCTGCCACGAAAGGCTCCATCCGGCTGGCGGTCGGCGGGTTGACCGCTCCACGGTAGTTGGGCCGCGCTTCCCCCCGCCGTCACCCCCAGACCAGGACGGCGACCGCCATCACGGCGAGGACCAGCAGCACCAGCGCCGTCACGAGGACCGCCGTCCGGCGGTGGCGGGCGACCGGAACCGGCGCGAGGGGCGTGGTCGGCTCGGCCTGCACGGCCGGCATCCCCACCTGCTCGGTCGGCAGGTCGACCAGCGGCGGCTCGGCCGGACCCGGGGCCGGCACGCGCATCTCGTCGGTGGGTTCCGGCTCGTCCGGCGGCCGGGTCACGCGGGGTCCTCGGCGGCCACGTAGACGCCGGGCTCGTCGACCGCGTGCACCCAGACCGGCGCCCCGGCGATCTTCACCTCGGCGGCGGACAGCCCCCGGCGGTAGGAGCCCACGCCGTCCCACCGCGTGACCAGCGCCCACAGGTCGCCGTCCTCGGTCGACCGGCCGAACTCGCCGTCGACGAAACCGGGACGGGCGGCCAACGCGGCGAGCAGCTCACCCACCGCGGTGGTGAGGTCCTCGTTCGCGGGAGCACGCAGGCGGGTGACGGCGAACATGCGCACGACGGTGCCACGCGACGAGACGGCGGAAACGCGCAGGTGCGAATGGCACCATGAGGTAATGGCCCGCACCACCCGACAGCGCGCAGCGGTCCGCGCCGTCTTCGCCGGGCTGGAGGGCTTCCACAGCGCCCAGGAGGTGCACGGACTGCTCCGCTCGACCGGCGATCAGGTCGGGCTGTCGACGGTGTACCGGACCGTGCAGGCGATGGCCGACGACGGCGAGCTGGACTCGATCCGCACCGACTCCGGCGAGGCGCTCTACCGCCGGTGCAGCCGCCAGCACCACCACCACCTGGTGTGCCGGGCGTGCGGCCGGACCGTCGAGGTGGAGGGGCCGACGGTGGAGCGCTGGGCCGACAGCATCGCCGACGAGCACGGCTTCGCCGACGTCAGCCACACGCTGGAGATCTTCGGCACCTGCGCCGACTGCCGCGTCGTCCCGGCCGAGAGCTGAGACGACGACGGCCCCCGCACCGTGGGGTGCGAGGGCCGTCGACCACTGGCTGGGTCACTGCCAGCCGCAGACCGCCAGGTTCTGGTCGACGCCGACGACCAGGTCGTACGTGCTGCCGTCGTCGAGCTGCAGCGTGAACGACACGATGTCGAGGTCACCGCCGTTCTCCACGCCGTCCACGTTGCCGCCGGAGATGCCGTGGCCGCTGAGCGTGACCTGGTAGAAGAGGATCTGGGTCGCGTCCTCCGGGGAGACACCGTTCTCCGACGCCGCCTGGGCGATGGTCGACTGCCAGTCGGGGCACAGCGAGTTGTAGGCCGTCGTGAAGTCGCCGCTGACCATGGCGTTCACCCAGTCCAGAGCCGCCTGGCCCGAGCCGGCGAACGAGCCGTTGTCGGCGCCGGTCTGGTCGCCGCCCATCGAGCCGCCCGGGTTGGTGGGCGGGGGCTCCGCACCGCCGGGCAGGCTCATGTCGGTGTTCATCGGCCGCATCGACTCCGACGAGCTGCTCGACGAGGAGCTGGAGCTCGACGAGCTGGTCGACGTCGTGGTGCTCGCCGCCGTCGCGGAGTTGTTGTCGTCCTTGTTCAGGACGACGAACAGCACGACACCGGCGGCCACCAGGACGACGACGACCGCGGCGATGATCCACGGCAGAGGGCTCTTCTTCGGCGGCTGACCGTAGGGCGGGTAGCCACCGGGAGCGCCGCCACCGGGCGGGAACCCGCCCCCGGGAGCGCCGTACGGCCCCGGCTGCTGCTGGGGCTGGCCGTACGCCGGCTGGCCGTACTGACCCGGCTGACCGGGCTGTCCGTACTGACCGGGCTGCCCCTGCTGGCCGGGCTGGCCGTAGGGGCCGGGCTGACCGGGCTGCCCGTACGGGCCGGGCTGACCCGGCTGGCCGTACTGGCCGCCGTAAGGACCTGGAGGCTGGCTCATCGTGCTTCTCTCGTTCGACGTGCGGGGGGCGGCGCTCGCCCGTGGCGGCGGCCAAGGTAGTGATCGGCGGTGCCGCCGCCTACGGGTTCGTGCGCGGTATCTGTCACGGGTCCGTCACGAAATGCCCCGCTCGTCCCGGCGGACCGCTCGGCGAGCGAGATCCGGCTCGCCGAGGACGTGATGCCTGTTCGCGGGCCAGGCCGGTACCTAGACTCCGCCCCGACGACCGCCCGGCGCCTATCCGACGAGCGCCCTGGCCGGCGGCCACACGGAAGGTTTCGCGGTGGAATTCGAACAGTTCGGTGCCTATCGCATCGAGGCGTTGCTCGGTCGCGGTGGCATGGGTGAGGTCTATCGGGCCTTCGACACCGAGCACGACCGGGTCGTGGCACTCAAGGTCCTCTCCGAGGCGCTGGCCGCCGACCGCGGCTACCGCGAGCGCTTCCGCCGCGAGGCCCACCTCGCCGCCCGGCTAAACGAGCCGCACATCGTCCCGATCCACCGCTACGGCGAGATCGACGGGCGGCTGTTCCTCGACATGCGGCTGGTGCCGGGCCGCGACGTCGCCGCGGTGCTCGCGCAGGAGGGCCCGATGGGCCCCGAGCGGGCCGTCTCGATCGTCAGCCAGGTCGCCCGCGCCCTGGACTCCGCCCACGCCGACGGTCTCGTCCACCGCGACGTGAAGCCCTCGAACGTGCTGCTGACCGGCGACGGCGACGACGAGTTCGTCTACCTCGTCGACTTCGGCATCGCCCGCTCCACCACCGACACGTCGGGACCCGCGCTGACCCAGACCGGCGCGGCCCTGGGCTCGTTCGACTACATGGCCCCCGAGCGCTTCCTCGAGAAGCCGGTGGACAAGCGGGTCGACGTCTACGCGCTGGCCTGCGTGCTCTTCGAGTGCCTGACCGGACGTCGTCCGTTCGTCGGCGACGGTCTGGCCACGCTGATGTACGCCCACCTCAACACCGCCCCGCCGACGCCGTCGTCGGTGCGCCCCGACCTGCCCGCCGCGCTGGACGAGGTGGTGCTCAAGGGTCTGGCCAAGGACCCCGACGAGCGCTACGGCACCGCCGGTGAGCTCGCCTCGGCCGCCCGCAAGGCGCTGCACGCCGCCGGCGTGACGGTCAAGCCCGAGGCGAAGGCACCGGTGGCGCCGCCGACCTCGATCACGCCGATCCCCTACATCCCGCCGCAGACGGTGGGCTTCTCCAACCCCGGTCCCGCCGGTGGCTACGGCCCGCCGTCCAACCCGGGCCAGGCGGCGAGCTACGGGCCGCCGTCCAGCCCCGGCCTGCCCGCCACCGGGTACGGGCCGCCGTCCAACCCCGGCGGCGGCTACGGGCCGCCGTCCAACCCGGGCCCGTCGACCGGCTACGGGCCGCCGTCGAACCCCGGCGGCAGCTACGGGCCGCCGTCCAGCCCCGGGCAGGGCTTCTACTCGCAGGGCCCCTCGACGTACGCCCCGCCCGGGCAGGCCGGCGGGCCCCCGCCGTACGCGCCGGGCGGTCCCACCGGCGCACCGGGATCCGGCGGCGGCAAGAAGACCCTGCTGCCGATCCTGCTCGGGGTCGGCGCGCTGGTCGTCGTCGGCGTCGTCGTCCTGGTGATCGTGCTGACCGGCGGCAAGGGGGGCGACAACCCGCCTGTGACCAGCTCCTCCTCGACGTCCACCTCGTCGGAGACGTCGACGTCGACCGAGACGACGACCACCGAGACGACGCCCTCGGCGTCGGGTGACGAGGACACGCTGCGCTCGGAGATCCCCGCGGGCTTCGACTCGGCGAGCTGCACCACGCTGGCGCCGGCCGGCGACGGGGACCTCGCCGCGCTCGACTGCGGCGCGGCGACGTCGCAGCCCGGGCCGGACTTCTCCCGGTTCTACCTCTACCCCGACAGCGCCACGGTGGAGCAGGTGTTCCTGGACGACGTCACCGGCGTGAACCTCACCGAGCTGAGCGCGGACCAGGCCTGCCCGGACACCCAGGGCTACTACTACTACACCGGCACGAACGGCGACCAGGCCGGCCGGGTGGCCTGCTACGTCAGCGACGACAACAACGCCGTCCTGGTCTGGACCCAGGACGACGCCCACGCCGAGGCCGTCGTGCAGCTGACCGGTGGCGGCACCGAGGGGCTGGCCACCCTCTGGACCTGGTGGCGCGACGGCGCCAACAGCGACTTCCAGCTCTAGCGGCACAGCAGAACGGCCCCGCTCCTCCCAGGGAGCGGGGCCGTTCTGCGTCGTTCAGGCGTTGGCGAGCGCGGGCGCGGCGAGCGCCTCCAGCCGCTGGGCGACCTCCTCGGCGGTCGCCGGCCGCTCCCCCACCGGGGCCAGGCAGGCGCGCACCAGGTCCGCCTCCTCCGGGGACAGCCCCGAGGCGACGGTCGGCTCGGCGCTCATCACCTTGCGGATGGCCAGCAGCGGCTCGGAGTCGGGCAGCTCGCCGTAGAGGCCGGTGCCGGTCAGCGCCCGGTGCAGCGTGGCCCCCAGCGCGAACACCTCGGTGGCCCGCGACGGGCGCTCCCCGCGCAGCAGCGCCGGGTCGAGGTACTCCACCGACGCCGCGCTGGCCATGCCGGTCAGCGTGACGCCCGGGGTCAGGTAGCGGGCCAGGCCGAGGTCGGACAGCTTCGCGCCGTCCTCGGTCAGCAGGATGTTGGCCGGCTTCAGGTCACCGTGCGTGAGCCCCGCCTCGTGCAGCGCGTGCAGGGCGTGCGCGGCGTGTGCGACGGCCCGCAGCACCTCACCGCGCGAGAGCGGCCGGGCCGGGGCGGCGAGCGAGCCGAGCGGCAGGTACTCCATCGCGTACAGGAAGCTGTCCTGCAGGACGGCGTCGTAGACCTTCACCAGGTACGGCGACTTGACCTGCGCGAACGCCCGCAGTTCGCGGACCCCCCGCTCGTACGCCTGCTCGCTGTGCTGGCCCGTGAACACCTTGACCGCGACGAATTCGTCGGGCAGGCCGAGCCGCGCCGGCGGGCGGGCGAGGTAGAAGCGGCCGTGGTTGCCCTCGCCGAGCAACCGGACCACCTGGTAGTCCGCGATGGCGGCGGGGGCGGAACCGACCAGGCCGGCGGCGTCCATGCATGTCCTCCAGAAACCTTGCGCATCCCCGGTCGCCCGGGGCGCCGCAGTGCGCGGCAGCGGGTCAGTCTGCCGGGGACGGGGCGGTGGCGGAACCCTGTTGCGCGCCCGCTGCGGGGCAGTTCTCCCAGGGCGCTCGGGAACCCCCCACGGGCCCCGCGGCGCGGTTAGCATCCGCGCGCTCGCACGCGTGCTGCGGGCGTGTCCCGAGCCCCGGGGCACGGTGTCCGCCCGTCTTCCCGGCCCTGGCAGCGCAGGCCGGTTCCCCTGCGGAGTAACTCGTGGACCACACACCGGCCGAGATCGTCAGCTACGTCTTCCTCGACCTGGCGGTGATCGTGGTGGTCGCCCGGTTGTTCGGGCGGCTGGCCCTGCGGGTCGGCCAGCCCGCCGTCGTCGGCGAGATCATCGCCGGCATCCTGCTCGGCCCGACGCTGCTCGGCGCCCTGCCCGGGGACCTCGACACGAAGCTCTTCCCGCCCGACGTCCGGCCCTTCCTGAACGTGCTGGCCCAGCTCGGCCTGGTGCTGTTCATGTTCCTGGTCGGTCTCGAGGTCGACCTGTCGTTCATCCGCGGCCGCGAGCGGATCGCCGTGTCGGTGTCGCTGTCGTCGATCATCCTGCCGTTCGCTCTCGGCGTCCTGATCGCCTCGGTGCTGTACGCCTCGCACTCGGTGGTGAACGGCGACAAGGTCACCTTCCTCGCCTTCGCGCTGTTCATCGGTGTGTCGATGTCCATCACGGCGTTCCCCGTACTGGCGAGGATCCTGACCGAACGCGGCATGCACCGGATCCCGGTGGGCGTCCTCTCCCTGGCCTGCGCCGCGGTGGACGACGTCCTGGCGTGGGCGCTGCTGGCCGTGGTGGTCGCGATCGTCTCCGCCGGGTCGCTGGTCGGCGTCGCGAAGATCATCGCCCTGACGATCATCTTCGCCCTGGTGATGTTCCTCGTGGTCCGCCGCCTGCTCACGGCGCTGGTGACCCGCTACGAACGGTTCGGCCGGCTGACCCCCGAGATGATGGCCGTGGTGCTCGTCGGCATCCTGGCCAGCTCGTGGATCACCGAGGAGATCGGCATCCACTTCATCTTCGGTGCCTTCATCTTCGGCGTGATCATGCCGCGCAAGCACGCCGCCGCGCTCACCCACGACATCGTCGACCGGCTGGAGCAGGTCAGCGTCCTGCTGCTGCTGCCGGTGTTCTTCGTGATCACCGGGTTCAACGTCGACCTCGGCGCGATCGACGCGGCCGGCCTCGTCGAGCTCCTCCTGATCCTGCTGGCCGCGATCGCCGGGAAGTTCATCGGCGCGTTCACCGCGGCCCGGCTCCAGCGGGTCCCGCGGCGCCAGGCGACGGCGCTGGCGACGCTCATGAACACCCGAGGTCTCACCGAGCTGGTCATCCTCAACATCGGTGTGCAGCTCGGCGTGCTCGACGGCGAGATGTTCACGCTGCTGGTGATCATGGCCATCGTGACGACGGTGATGACCTCGCCGCTGCTCAAGGTCATCTACCCGCCCCGGGTGCTCGCCCGCGACATCGCCGCCGCCGAGAAGGCCGAGCTGGGCCTCGTCGACGCCTACACCGTGGTGGTCGCGGTGGACGACCCGGTGCACGACCAGGCACTGGTGCACCTCGCCTGCGACCTGGTCGGGCGGGAGTCCCCGGCTCAGGTGGTGCTGGTCCGCGTCGTCCGCCGGACGACGCCGAAGCCCGAGGTCGCCAGCGGGATCGGGGCCGATCTGGCGCTCATCGCCGAGGCCGGCCTGGAGCTGCGCGACCTCGCCCGGCTGGTGGAGGCGCGCGGGATCAAGGCCTCGGTGGCGTCGCGGTTCAGCGCGGAGCCCTGGACCGACCTCTGCGAGATCGCCACGAGCAGCGAGGCCGACCTCGTGCTGGCCCGGCGCGGCTGGGGCGTGCCCGACAGCGGCACTGCGTCCGAGACGCCGTGGCCGGCCGGGCTGCTGGGGTCCGTCGTCCTCGTCTCCGGGGAGCTGGGTGAGCCCGGTCTGGTCCCGCAGGGCCCGGTCTCGGTGGTCACGGACGGCGACGCCGACGGGCGGGCCGCGCTGCGGCTGGCCGCGCAGGCGTCGATGGGCCGGTCGGTGCCGCTGCAGCTGCGGGCAGGCGAGGGCTGGCGGGCCGGGCGGCGGGTCTCCGGCGTCGCCGAGGGCCTGCGCCGTGCCGGCGTGACCGTGGCCGAGGAGGAGGACCCGGCCGCGGTGCCGTCGCTGCTGGTGGCCCCCGCGGGGGTGCCGACGGAGATGGCGGACGCCGACCTCACCCCGGTGCTGACCGTCCACGCCGGCATCGCCGACAGCGACCGGGACATGGACGAGACGCTGGCCGGTATCTCCGCCGGTCCTGCGACGACCTAGCCGCACCCGACCGGGAGGGCGCTGCCTCGAGAAGGCAATCCGTGCACGATCGCCCGGCGTGTCGGGGCGTGTCGGCTGCACAGATCGCCTTCTCGGGTCCGGGGGACGCCGGACACCCGGGAAGACGCCCTGAACGTGACGGCGCCCGCGTCCCCGGAGCGGGGGCGCGGGCGCCGGCGTGCTTCTCGCGGCCCTTACGTGGCGCCGTGCGGCGACTCGAAGGCGAACTGGCGGCTGCCCATGCGGACCGCCATGCCCGGCACGAGCCGGACCGGCTGGTTGGGCACCAGCGACTGCCAGGCCGGGGCCCCGGGCGGAGCGACGAGGGTGCCGTTGGCCGAGCCGATGTCGACCAGGACGACGTCCCAGCCCTCGAGCCGGATCTCCGCGTGGTGCCGGCTGACCCCACCGGTCTGGTCGACGACCAGCAGCGGGCGCAGCTGACCGGAGGTGACCCGGTCGTCGGTCTCCGGCTCGCGGCCGAGCAGGTAGTCCATGTCGAGCGAGACCGTGGCCCCGTTGTCGAAGACCAGCAGCCCGAGCGGCGGCCGGACACCTTCGATGAAGACGCCGGTCCGCTCCGCCATGCGGATGCCGCAGAGGTTGCAGAACAGCACCCGCGGGTCGTTGAGGTGCCCGCGCGAGCAGAGGAAGCCCTTGACCTTGGGCCGGGTGTCCTCGGGCTCCTGCTCGATCAGAGCGGCCGGCGGCTGCTCGCGGTCGAGCACCGGCAGCGGCTCGCGGGGAGCCTCCTCCTCCGGCGGAGCGAGCAGGGACGACGCGAACGCCGGCGGCGGCAGCTCCACCGGGGGCGGCGCGGGCGCCTCCTCGGCCTGCGGAGCGGCAGCCTGCTCCGGGACCGCGTGTTCGTGCGGGTGCGCGTGGTCGTGGTCGTGCGCGACCGGCGGTGGCGCCACCGGCGTGGGAGCGACCGCCACCGGCTGCGCCGGGACGCCCGGGGGCGGCAGCAGCGAGCTCGGCGAGGGCAGCCGCACCAGCGCGGTGGGCGACGGTGCGTCGGGCATCGGTGTCGGCGCCGGGGCGACCGCGGGCGAGAGCACCGCCGCCGCGCCGGGGACGACGCCGGACTCGAGGTCGGCCAGCGGGTGCGGGGCCATGTCGAGCGGGCCGCCCGCCGAGAGCCGCAGCGGTGCCGGCGGCCAGTCGACGAGCCGGTCGAGGATGCGGGTGCCGTCCTGGAGCCGCTCGCCGTCCGCCGGGGTCAGCCGCAGGCCGAGGTCGGGCACCTCGGCGACACCCTCCCCCACCAGCGCGACCGCGAGCCCCTCCTCGGTGGCCGCGGCGAGCGCGAACGACGGCAGGTCCGACACCGTCGGCAGCCACGCCCGCAGCTCGTCGTGCAGCCGGCGGCCCGGCGCCCGGCTGCCGGCGGCGGAGACCCGCCGGCACAGGGCGACCAGCTCGCCGACCTTGGTGTCGCCGACCGGGGCGGCGGCCGGGGCCTTGACCGGCGCCGCGCCCCAGCCGCCCAGCTTCGGGGCGGGTGCGGCCGGCGGCGCCGGCGTGGCCTCGACGCCGACGACGAGCAGGATGCCGGGCATCCGCACGATCAGGTCGTCGCCGGGGGCGATCGCCACCGAGACCTGGTCGAACGGCGGCACCGTCGTCGGGGCCGGCCCGGTGGAGCTCGCCGGAGCGAGCGCGCTGTCGGCCGCCATCAGATGAGCCTCCCGCCGTTGATCCGCCAGTGGATGAACGGCACCCGCATGGGGCCGTTGGCGACGAGCCAGACCAGCAGCCAGGTCGTCGCGAAGTCGATCACGAACGCCGGCCCGGGCAGCTGGTCGGGGTCGATCCACCACACCGCGCCGCCCTTGAAGAGGAACCAGACGAGCAGGCCCTCGGGGATCGCGGTGAGCAGCCCGAACAGGGTGGGCCAGTCCTTCTCCCAGCGGAACTGCTGGATGCCGTGGTAGATGAACTCCCAGACCACGCCCAGCACGGTCGTCACCAGGAGCACCGAGAAGGTGACCTTGTACGCCGTCGACAGCGGGGCGTCGATGGGGAGAACCGGGGTGATGATCAGGGTCCAGATCGAGCCGACCACAGCCAGCAGGAAGATCCTTGTCTGGATGCGGCCGTTCAGGGTGGGCAGCACGGTCGTCTCTCTCGGTCGAGGGGTGGGATAGCCGCAGTCGGGATCAGATCGTCTTGTTCCGCATCCACTTCAACCATTGGCTCGTCGATCGTCCGGGGCCGATCTTCTTGGTGAAGCCCTGCCTGACCAGGTCGTCGAGGACTTCCACGCAGGCGATCTGCAGGCCGTAGAAGGTGTCGACGCCCGGGAAGTAGCCACCGAGCGTGGCGCTGCCGACCGCGTAGATCTTGCCGCCGTTCTGCGCCCCGCGGAGCTCGAACGAACGCTCGACGTCCAGCCGGCCGACGGGGTTGCGCCCGACGCCGGAGTGGTCGAGCAGGTCGGCGAGGACGCGGTGCTCGCGGATGTCGGCCTCGAGCCCCGTGCAGTCGAGCACGAAGTCCACGGTGCCGACCTGCGGGCCCTGGTCGGTGTTCAGCCCGACCTCGACGAGCTCACCCACCGGCTTCATCGACGTGATCTCGCCGATCATCACCCGGTACCAGCCTTCCCGGCGGCCGCGGCTGAGCTGCTCCAGCCAGTTGCGCCGGAAGGGGGTGTTGGTGCCGCCCATCTCCTTGTAGAGCTTGGCGCGCTCGGCCCCCTCGGACTTGCGCACCTGCGCCTTGAGCTGACCGCCCCACACCGACTTCGGGTAGTTGAAGCCCTGGTAGGCCCAGCCGTCGGCGCCCTTGCGGCGCTTGAAGATGCCCGGCCCGTGCGGCTTGTCCGTGTAGGTGCGGAACAGGTGGATGATCTGGGTCTGCAGGCCCTTGGCGTCCCGGTCGTCGATCAGCCGCTGCAGCACGCGGGAGGCCACGATGCCGCCGCCGCGGATGAGCACGATGCCCGGCTTGAGCGCGAGCTTCTCGTACAGGTGCTCGTGCGACTCGTAGGCGTTGACGACCTTGTAGTCGTTGTACGTGGAGCGGTAGTTCTGCAGGTCGTCGAGGTACTTCAGGCCCGGGTAGCCGATCGCCACGTGCACCCACTGGCTGCGGTAGGCGATGCGCTTGGTCGGGGCCGCGCCCTCGGGCGGGGTGAGGATCGTGAAGTACCCGCCACCGACGCGCCGCCGCACCATGCGGACCTGGCCGTGCACGACCATCTCCGGGTAGCGGATGCGGTACATCTCCCGCTCGATGCCCTCGAACACCACGCCGGCCTTGGGCGTGTAGTAGTTCGCGAAGATCGGCTCGACGAGGACGTTCCACAGCATCTTGATGTTGCCGTGCAGTCCCTCGGAGAGGGCGTAGCTGGGGAAGCCCCAGATGTTGTCCGGCCGGGACTGCGAGTCCGACCGCAGCCGCTCCTTGCGGGGCACCTGGGAGACCGTGGTGAGGTACTCGTAGCTCTCCCACGGCGTCTTCAGCGGCGTCAGCACGCGGATGGAGTTCGTCGGGACGCCGGAGATCCGCAGGTAGTCGGCCATGACGAACGAGCCGATACCACCCCCGACCGTGACGAACGGGACGTCGATGATGGGGATGCCGGCCTCGGCCAGCATCTGGTCGGTCCAGAAATCACTGGCGATCAACTGGTCGTTGAGGTCGCCCGGCTGGGCAGGTGCCGCGGCACCCTGGCCATGCTGCGGCGCGATGGTGCTCTCGCTCACGGTGGGGGTCCGTCCTCTCACGGGGAGCCGCCACTCTCGGGCTCGCTGAGGACCCGTGTCAACGGGTCCCCGCGCGCTGCGAGCAGTCGTGGCCGAATGGTCGTCGGGACCGGCTCGGACGGGGTGTCCGGGCGGCGTCCGAAGAGTCCCCGGGAGGACTTGGACCGGGCTTGCGCGAGCCTTGCGAAGCCGGTCAGCGACGCCTTACGCGGAGCCGAAGCGACGCTGCCGCGAGGCGTACTCCTCGCACGCCGCCCAGAGCTGGCGGCGGTCGAAGTCCGGCCAGAGGGTGTCGAGGAAGACCAGTTCGGCGTAGGCCGACTGCCACAGCAGGAAGTTGCTCGTGCGGTTCTCCCCCGAGCTGCGCACGAACAGGTCGACGTCGGGCATGTCCGGCTCGTCGAGGTACCGGGCGACGGTGGCCTCGTCGACCTTGTCGGGGTCCAGCCGCCCGGCGGCGGCCTCGCGGGCGATGGCGGCCGCGGCGTCGGCGATCTCGGCCCGCCCGCCGTAGTTGACGCACATGGTCAGGGTGAGGACGTCGTTGTCCTTGGTGAGCTCCTCGGCGATCTCGAGCTCCTTGATCACGCTGCGCCACAGCCGCGGACGGCGACCGGCCCAGCGCACCCGCACCCCGAGGGCGTGCATCTCGTCGCGGCGGCGGCGGATCACGTCGCGGTTGAAGCCCATGAGGAAGCGGACCTCCTCGGGGCTGCGGCGCCAGTTCTCGGTGGAGAACGCGTAGGCGGAGAGCGCCTTCACGCCGAGCTCGATGGCGCCCTCGACGCAGTCGAACAGCGAGTGCTCGCCGGCCTCGTGGCCCTTGGTGCGGGGCAGCCCGCGCTGCTTGGCCCAGCGGCCGTTGCCGTCCATGACCAGGGCGACGTGCCGCGGGACCTTGTCCTTCGGGATGTCCGGCGGGCGGGCACCGGACGGGTGCGGCGTCGGCGGCTGCGGCATCAGCTGCGGTCCACCAGCGACAGCGAGCGCAGCCCCCGCTCCAGGTGCCACTGCAGCAGCGCCGCGACCAGGCCGCTGCCCTCCCGGCACTGCGGGCCGAGGCTGGCCTCGGCGCGGTCCCAGTCGCCGGTCAGCAGCGCGTCGAGGTGCTCGATGGTGAGCGGGTTCGGCATCGCCGAGCCGGTGGGGCGGCACGGCGGGCAGACGGTGCCGCCGGCCGGGACGGAGAAGTGCCGGTGCGGGCCCTGCTCGCCGCAGCGGGCGCAGTCGCCGAGCGCCGGTTCCCAGCCGGCCACCGACATCGCGCGCAGCAGGAAGGCGTCGAGCACGAGCCCGGCGGGGTGGGCCTGCTCGGCCAGCGACCGCAGCGCGCCGATCACGAGCAGGAACAGCCGCAGCGACGGCTCCTTCTCCTCGGCGGTGAGCCGGTCGGCGGTCTCCAGGACGGCGGTGCCCGCGGTGTAGGCCGGGTAGTCGGCGGCGATCGGCTCGCCGTAGGCGCGGATCGACTCCGCCTGGTTGACGATGTCGAGGTTGCGGCCGGTGTAGAACTGCAGGTCGACGTGGCTGAACGGCTCCAGCCGGGCACCGAACTTGCTCTTGGTGCGGCGCACGCCCTTGGCCACCGCGCGGACCTTGCCGTGCCGGCGGGTGAGCACCGTGACGATCCGGTCGGCCTCGCCGAGCTTCTGGGTGCGGAGGACGACGCCTTCGTCCCGGTACAGCGACTTCGGGGTGGTCGACACGTCAGTACCCCAGCCGGTTGAGCTTCTTGGGGTCGTCCTGCCACTCGCCCAGCACCGTGACGTGCAGGTCGAGGTGCACCCGGGCGCCGAGCAGCTGCTCGAGCCCGGCGCGGGCCTCGGTGCCGATCCGCTTGATCATCTCGCCGCCGCGGCCGAGCAGCATCGGCTTCTGGGTCTGCCGCTCGACGTGCAGCAGCGCGTGCACCTCGACCAGCTCGGCGCCGGGCTTCTTGGGGTCGGGACGGCGGACGAGCTCCTCGACGGTGACCGCCAGGGAGTGCGGCACCTCCTCGTACACCTTCTCCAGCGCCGCCTCGCGGATCAGCTCGGCGATCTGCCGCTCGACGTCGTCGTCGGTGCGCTGCTCCTCCGGGTACATGGGCGGGCCCTCGGGCAGCAGCCCGACCAGGAGGTCCTCGAGCAGCTCGACCTGGTCGCCGGCGACCGCGCTGACCGGCACGACCTCGGCGGCCTCGACCAGGGAGCTGGCGGCCATCAGCTGCTCGGCGATCTGCTTCTTGCTCGCCGCGTCGGTCTTGGTGACCACGACGACGACCGGGGCCGTGAACTCCTTGAGCTGGCGGGCGATGAACCGGTCACCGGCGCCGACCGGCTGGTCGGCGGGGACGCAGAAGACGATCACGTCGACGTCGGCGAGGGTGTCGCGGACGACGTCGTTGAGCCGGCGGCCGAGCAGGCTCTTCGGCTTGTGCAGCCCCGGGGTGTCGACGAGCACCAGCTGGCCGCCCGGGCGGGTGAGCACGCCGCGGATCGCGTGCCGCGTCGTCTGCGGGCGGTTGCTGACGATGCCGACCTTGGTGCCGACCATCGCGTTGGTCAGCGTCGTCTTGCCGGCGTTGGGGCGACCCACCAGGCAGGCGAAGCCGCTGCGGTACGGCTGCTCGTCGGGTGCGGTCACGCCGTCCAGTCTCCCACCCCGCACCGACAGCCCGGCTCAGGTGCGCCGGGCTCCGGGCAGTCCTCTGCTGCCGACCACGATGCCCACGGCGACGAGGGCCTGCACGGCGAACACGAGCAATGCGGCGTCCAGCGTCCCGGCGCGCCCGGCGAGGCTGACGAACAGCGTGCCGAGCGTGGCGACGCCGACGGCGAGGCTCACCTGCTGCGTCGTCGTCAGCACCCCGCTGCCGACCCCCGCCGAGGCGACGGGCACGTCGGACAGGACGACGCGGATCAGCGACGGCATGATCCAGCCCTGGCCGAAGCCCATGACCACGAAGGCCGGCGCCAGGTCCCACACCCCGATCGAGGGCCAGCCGACCTCCAGCGTCAGGGCCAGCGCGGCCAGGCCCACCAGTTGGAGCGCCGCGCCGATCGTGATCACCGTGCGGCCCAGCCGGCCGACGACGCGGGGCATGAGCAGGGACGCGGCCAGGAACGGCAGCGCCAGCGGGAGCAGCGCCAGTCCGGCCTCCCCCGCGCTCCAGCCGAGGGTGCCCTGCACGACCAGCGCGTAGACGAACATGAACGCCCCGAAGCCGGCGAAGAACGGCCCGGCGAGCAGCAGTCCCCGGCGCATGCTGCGGTGTTCGAGGATCGACGGCGGCAGCAGCGGCGTGCGTCCCCGGTGCTCCAGCCGGCGCTCGACGACGGCGAAGGCGGCCACCCATCCCGGTGTCGAGGCGAGCAGGACCACCGACCACGCCGGCCAGCCCAGGGCACGGCCCTCGGTGAGCGGCAGCAGCACCGCGACGACGGCGGCGGCGAGCAGCGCCGTGCCCGGCAGGTCCGGCCGGGCCGACACCGGCGACCGGGTCTCGGGCAGGAGCCGCCGGGCCGCCCACAGCCCGAGGAGTCCGATCGGCACGTTGACCAGGAAGATCGGGCGCCAGCCGGTGCCGTCGAGGTCGGCGGAGACGAGCGCCCCGCCGAGCACCTGACCGACGACCGCCGCGATGCCGCCGGTGGCGCCGAACCAGCCGACGGCCCGGGCTCGCGAGACCTGGTCGCCGGTGGCCTGGATCGTGGAGAGCGTCTGCGGGACCAGCAGTGCCGCCGCTGCCCCTTGCAGCACGCGGGCGAGCACGAGCGTCGTCGCCGTCGGGGCGAGCCCGCACAGCAGGCTCGTGATCGTGAACAGGGCCATGCCGAGGAGGAACAGGCGCCGGCGGCCGAAGGCGTCGCCGAGCCGGCCGCCGACGACGAGCAGGACGGCGTAGGCCGTCGCGTACCCGCTGACGACGAGCTCGAGCGCCGCGGTGGAGGCGTCCAGATCGGCCGCCATCGTGGGCAGCGCGACGTTGACGATGAAGAAGTCGAGCATCGGCAGCAGCACGCCGACCAGGACCGTGGCCAGCCCGGCGGCGGTCAGGGCGGGTGCGACGACGGGCGCCGGGACCTCGGTGCGGGGGCGGTCGACTGCGGTCATGACCCGACCTTGCGGGCGCCGCGAGGGTGGTACCAAGACAGTGCTCATCCTGGTACCAGCAGCACCTGGCACCCGCCTCGGCGGAGGACCAGCATGGACGGCGTGACGACGACCGTCCCCGCCCGTCCCGCACCCCCGGTCCCGGACGAGCTGCGCCGGCGCGAGCTGGCGGACTTCCTGCGCAGCCGCCGCGAGCGGTTGGCACCCGCCGACGTCGGCCTGCCGGCGGGCGGCCGCCGGCGCACTCCCGGGCTGCGCCGCGAGGAGGTCGCGCTGCTCGCCGGCGTCGGGGTCACCTGGTACACGTGGCTGGAGCAGGGCCGGGACATCCACGTGTCCGAGCAGGTCCTCGAGGCGATCGCCCGGGAGCTGCGGCTGGACCCGCACGAGCGGCGGCACCTGTTCGTCCTCGCCGGCGCGGCCGTTCCGCCGTCCGAGGGCGACGCGCAGGTGGTCAGCCCGGAGGTGCGCGCCGTCCTGGACAAGCTGCACCCGTTCCCGGCGTTCGTCACCAACGGCCGCTACGACCTGCTGGCGACCAACCGCGCGTACCGCGTGCTCGTCGGCGACGTCGACGGGCTGCCGCTCGAGGAGCGCAACTCGCTCTGGCTGATCTTCGCCAAGGAGACGACGAGCAAGTGCTTCGTCGACCGGGACGAGGCGCGCGGGCGGATGGTGGCGCAGCTGCGCGCGTCCATTGCCGAACACGTTGCCGATCCCGCGTACAAGTGCCTGGTCAAGCGGCTGCACCAGGTGTCACCCGCGTTCGCGGCGCTGTGGGCCCGGCACGACGTCGCGCAGCCGGAGACCGCGCGCAAACGGGTGCTGCACCGCGACCTCGGCCTGCTGCAGTTCACCTTCACGCACGGCTGGCTCAGCCCCGGCACCGGGCTGCGGATGGTCACCTACGTACCGGCGGACGGGCCGACCGAGGACGCCGTGGAGCGCTTCGACGAGCTCACGCCGCGGCCCATCACCTGACGGCGCCGGCTCCGGCACCTGGGAGGATCCGGGGCGTGGCGGGACGGACGCGGCGCGGCGAGGAACCACTGGCGGTGCGCGCGGCGCGCGAGCGGGAGCGGCACCTGGCGGGGGTGGCGTCCTTCGGCTTCCTCTTCCCCCGTCGGCCGCGGCGCAGCGTCACGGTCACGCCGGCGCCGCTGCGGTACTGGCAGTTCGATGCCGCCCGCTGGGTCGTCGTCGTCCTGGTGCTGGTGGCGGCCGCGGTCTGGCTGGCCGTGATCGGGATCCGGGACGGCGCGTCCGCGGTGACCGACGAGCTGCCGCTGGTCGTCGTCCTGGCCGTGCTGGTGGTGCTGGGCTCGACCGGGCGGCTGACCGTGTCCGACACCGCGCTGTCCACCGACATCGCCGGGTTGCGGCGGGCGTCGTCGTTCGGTGTGGTCCCGCTGTCGCTGGTGCGCGAGGTCGTCGTCGGGGCGCCGCCGGCGGACTGGCCGCGGGCGCGCGGGCGCGGCGGGTGGTGGCCCGGGCGCACGCGGGTCGCCGTCCGGCACCTGGCGCCCGACACCGTGACCGACCGGGCGCTCACCGTCTGGGTGCGCGACCCGGAGGCGTTCGCCGACGCGCTGGACCGCCCGCTGTGACGGGCGGGCGCGCTTCCCGGTGCCGCGGTTCGTGGCCCCCGGCCGGCCTCCTCCAGGGCACCGCTCCGAGCGTGCGAGGAGTGGGGAGGAGGAGGTCCTTACCGCTGCACCAGCGCTACGAGGAGTGCCTGGACACCCTCTCGGCCGAGCGGATGGCGTTCGAGGCGACCTTCCGGCACACCGATGCCGACGGCACCGAGTGGCTCTACCACCTGCAGCTGTCCGGTGAGGACGGCGGCGGGCTCGACCTGGCCAACCCGGTGGACGCCGAGCACCAGGCCTACGCGATGCGCTGCAAGGAGCCGGGCTGGGAGGAGCTGCGGCCGGTGCTGCTGCTCGCGCCGCGGCCGATCCGGGCGGCCATGGAGACCTGGGCCCGCGACGGTGCGCTGTGAGCGTGGTCGACGACTACCTCGCCGGGCAGGAGGAGGCGGCGCACCCGATCGTGCGGGCGCTGGACGCGGCGATCCGGGGCGTCGAGCCGGGCTTCGACGTCGCCGTGAAGTACCGGATGGTCATGTACACGCTCGACGCGAAGTGGCGGAACTGGATCATCGCCGTCGGCACCAGCACCCGCGGCGTGCAGCTGCGGTTCCTGCAGGGGGTGCTGCTCGACGACCCGCTCGGGGTGCTCCGGGCCGGCAGCTCGCACCTGATGACGTGGGACTTCCCGTTCGGCGCCGAGATCGACCCCGGTGCCGTGGCCGGTTACGTCCGCGACGCCCTCGCCAAGCGGGACTTCAGCCCGAAAAAGTCCCCTTGAGGGTGCCAAAAGTCCCCTTGAGGGTGCCGTCGGGGGCGGCGAGGAGCACGGGGGCGGACGGCGTCAGGTCGCGGACGGCGGCCAGCCCGTCCTGCTCGACGGCCTCGGACTCGCTGACCACCGCGGCGGCCTCGAGCCCGGTCACCCCGCTGGACACGGCGGCGGCGACGGCGGCCTGCAGCGCGGACAGCCGCAGCGACGGCAGCGCGACGCCGGCCGCGAGGTAGGTGCGACCGTCGGTGTCGCGGACCGCGGCCCCCTCCGGTGCACCGGTGCGGCCGCGGGCCGAGCGGGCGAGCGTGACGAGCTTGGCGTCCTCGGGGTCGAGTTCTGACACGAGGCGTCAGCCTTCCACGGCGGCCGGTTCCTCCGCGCGGGCGGGTTCGGCCGCCTCGCCGTCCTCGGGCTCGGGCACCCGGCAGATGAGCAGCGTGTCGATCCGGTTGCGCCGGCCGCCGGTGCTCTCGGCGACCAGCCGCAGCCCGGCCACCTCGGCGGCGGACCCCTCGATCGGCACCCGCCCCAGCGCGCGGGCGAGCAGGCCGCCGACGGTCTCGACGTCGTCGTCCTCGGGCACCTCGACGCCGGGGAAGACCTCGGCGAGGTCCTGCACCGGCAGCAGCGCGGTGACCCGCACCGAGCCGTCGGGCAGCTCCTCGACCGGCGGCCGCTGGAAGCGGTCGTGCTCGTCGGCGATCTCGCCGACGATCTCCTCGAGGATGTCCTCGATGGTGACCAGCCCGGCGAAGCCGCCGTACTCGTCGACCACGATCGCGATGTGGATCCGCTGCGCCTGCATGTCGCGCAGCAGTTCGTCGACCGGCTTGGACTCCGGCACGAACGTCGGCGGGCGCATGAGCTCCTCGACCCGCGGCCCGCTGGTCTTGGTGCCGTTGCGGTCGGTGCTGTTCTGGGACCGCCGGACGAGGTCCTTGAGGTAGACCACCCCGACGACGTCGTCGACGTTCTCGCCGATGACCGGGATCCGGCTGAACCCGCTGCGCAGCGCGAGGGCGAGCGCCTGGCGGACCGTCTTGTGCCGCTCGATCCACACGACGTCGGTGCGCGGGACCATCACCTCGCGGGCGATGGTGTCGCCGAGCTCGAACACCGAGTGGATCATGTTGCGCTCGCCGGACTCCACGACGCCGCGCTCCTCGGCCATGTCGACCAGCTCGCGCAGCTCGACCTCGGAGGAGAACGGCCCGTCGCGGAAGCCGCGGCCGGGCGTGATCGCGTTGCCGATGAAGATCAGCAGCGTGGCGATCGGCCCCAGCACGCGGCCGAGCAGCTTCATCAGGCCCGCGGTGTGCAGGGCGACGCCGTAGGCGTGCTGCCGGCCGAGGGTCCGCGGGCCGACGCCGACCAGCACGTAGCTGACCACGGTCATGATCGCGACCGCGGCGATCACCGCCCGCCAGCCGCCGCCCCACAGGTCGAACAGGAGCAGCGTGACCAGCACCGTGGCGAGCGTCTCGCAGACGATCCGCAGCAGCAGGAGCAGGGAGACGTGCCGGGCACGGTCCTCGACGACCTGCTCCAGGGCCTTCGCGCGCTTGATCCCCTCGCGGCGCATCTCCTCGACGCGGGCCTTGGACACCCGCTGCAGGGCGGCGTCCATCGCGCCGAACAGCCCGGCCAGCGGGACCAGGCAGATGGCGATCACCAGCAGGGTGACCGCGCCGGGGCTCATCGGGGCCCCGTCTCCTTGGCCGTCGGCTCGCCGGTGACCGGCTCGCGCGGGGCGGAGCGCCAGCCGTCGATCAGCTTCTGCTGCAGGCCGAACATCTCCTTCTCCTCCTCGGGCTCCATGTGGTCGTAGCCCAGCAGGTGCAGCACGCCGTGGGTGGCCAGCAGGACGAGCTCGTCGTCCATCGAGTGGCCGGCGGCGCGCGCCTGGCGGACCGCCACCGAGGGGCACAGGACGACGTCCCCCAGCAGCGCCGGCCCCGGATCGGGGTCGTCGGGCCGGGCGGTGTCGAGCTCGTCCATGGGGAAGGCCAGCACGTCGGTGGGGCCCTTCTCCCCCATCCACCGCTCGTGCAGGGTGCTCATGTAGTCCGGGTCGACGCACAGCACCGACAGCTCGGCGAGCGGGTTCACCTCGAGCTGGGCCAGCACGTACCGGCAGATGCCGGCCAGCTCGGCCTCGTCGACGGCGATCTCGCTCTCGTTGGCGACCTCGACGGGCATGTCGCTCAGCTCCCCTGCCGGCGCGGGCGGTTGGCGCGCACGGGCGGCCCGGACGCGGGCCGGTTCTGCTGCTGCTTGGCGTTGTCCCAGCGCTCGTAGGCGTCGACGATGTCGCCGACCAGCCGGTGCCGGACGACGTCCGAACTGGTCAGGTTCGCGAAGTGCACGTCGTCGATCCCGTCGAGGATCTCTCGGACGATCTTCAGCCCGCTCTGCGCGCCGCCGGGGAGATCGACCTGCGTGACGTCTCCGGTGACCACGATCTTCGAACCGAATCCGAGCCGCGTCAGGAACATCTTCATCTGCTCGGCGGTCGTGTTCTGCGCCTCGTCGAGGATGACGAACGCGTCGTTCAGCGTGTTGTGCGTGACCAGGAAGTCGTCGGTCACGTAGAGCGAGTCCTGCGCGCCCACCTGGATGCACAGGGTGTCCATCTCGCCGATGGGCTCGATGCTGTCGATGAACCGCATCGGCCGCCCGCCGCCCGCCAGCTCGTAGGCCCTGCGCTTGCGCGTCAGACGGAACGGCTGGATGTCCGCCGGGAGGCGGATGTCGAGAATGTAGGCATCTTCGCGGTACTCGACCGGCCGGCCGTTCGCCCTGCCCGGTGGACGTCCCGCGGACTCACGCAAGCGGGTGTAGACGACACCGCCCAACGAGCGGACCAGGAACGTGACGTCGTCCTTGAGACCTGGGGATGTCGTCGTGTACTGGATCCGACACGTCCGGCCTGTCTGCGTCACCGGGCCGCCGTCCGAATCCAGCAGCCCTTGCAGGACGGCCGTCCGTACGGTCACCGAGTTTCGCAAGTAGTTCTCAGGGACGAACTTCGTGGCAGACGTCGTACCCGCGAGGTCCAACTGGCGCAGGACGACGGTCACCGGATTGGCGATCCGCAGGCCGCCGCGACCACCGTCGCGATGGCGAAGGACGTAGTCGTAGCCGCTCCTGCGCTCCACCGAGATGCCGTCAAGGGCATGCTCGAGCGCCACGGCCAGTTCAGGATCGGCAGTCGAGAAGGCAGGCGTCGTGGTCGTCGTGAGGCATCCGTCGCCCAAGAGGAGGCCCAGCGCGTAGGGGTCGAGGGGAACGTCCGTGGGCTCGAAGTGCACGGGCTGCACCAACGGCAGTTCGTAACGACGGATCGCTCCCCGCCGCAGCTTTCCGACCATTTCCTGCGTCTCGAGCGTGCGAGTCTTCCCACGCCGCTTGTCCTCTGGAGTGGCGACTGTCCAGAGGTGTTCGCCGCAGGCCAGGGTCCACGCGCCATCCTGCGTCGCGACCCGGTACACCTGCTTGACGCCCTGGGGGTAGACGCCGAGGACCGGCGTCGGAGTTCCGTCGGACCCGATGACGAGGTCGCCGACTCGCAGCGTGCCGATCGGAACGAAGCCTTCTGGAGTGAGGACCTCCGAGCGGTACGGCTGAGCTCGGCCACGCATGTACGCCAGCGGCGCGACCTCGATCGTGCCGGCCTGCATGAGCCGGGGGATCGACTCCGGGTCGACCATGTCGTGCAGCGCGTCGTACAGCGGCCGCAGGTACGGGTCGATCTTCTCCGACAGCGTGCCGGGCAGGTAGCCCAGCCGCTCGCCGGCCTCGACCGCGGGCCGGGTCAGGATGATCCGGTTGACCTGCTTGGTCTGCAGCGCCTGCACGGCCTTGGCCATGGCCAGGTAGGTCTTGCCGGTACCGGCCGGGCCGATGCCGAAGACGATCGTGTGCGCGTCGATCGCGTCGACGTAGCGCTTCTGGTTCAGCGTCTTGGGCCGGATGGTGCGGCCGCGCCGGCTGATGATGTCCAGCGACAGGACGTCGGCCGGGCGCTCGGAGCCGCCGCTGCGCAGCATGCCGATGACCCGGCGCACCGAGTCGGGGCGCAGCTGCTGGCCGGTGCCGAGCAGCGCGATCAGCTCGTCGAAGACGCGGACGGCGAAGGCGTTGTCGGCCGGCTGCCCGGTGACGGCGATCTCGTTGCCGCGCACGTGGACGTCGGCGTCGACCTCGGCCTCGACGAGGCGCAGCAGCTCGTCGCCGGAGCCCAGGAGGGCGACCATCGAGACGGACTGGGGAACGGTGATGGTGGTCCGGACGGCGGCCGGCTGCGTCGCGAGCGGGGCGTCGTCCGTGGCGGCGGCCCGCGCCGAGGCCTCACGGGACGTGGGGAGACCGGCGGCTGGGGCGCCTGGGGCGGTGTCGGGCAAGAACCCTCGACCCTGCCTTCCTGCTACGGGGCTACGGACCCTGTGAAGTCTACCCGCGGGCGGCGACGAGAACCTCCGCTTTGACCCGTCCGGGGGCAGGTCAGCGGCCCGTGTAGGTCGCCTTCCCCGGTCCGTCGGCGAGGAAGGACGCGACCGCGCCGCGCAGGTCCTCGGTGGCGAACAGCGCGCCCGACAGCGACGGGGTCAGCTCGTCGGCGGCGCGGACACCGTCCCGGACCGCCGCGGTGACCAGCCGCTTCGTCGCCGCGTGCGCCACGGTGGGCCCGGCCGCGACCCGGCGCGCGTAGTCGCGCGCGGCCTCGGCGAAGCCGTCGTCCGGGAGCACCCGGTTGACCACGTTCCACCCCGCGAGGACGGCGGCGGGATAGCGCTCGCCGGTGAAGATCAGCTCCTTGGCCCGGGCGGGTCCGGCGCGCTCGGCGAGCCGCTGCGGGCCGCCCATCGACGGCGTCAGCCCGACGACGATCTCCACCAGGCCGAACGCGGCGCGCTCGGCGGCCAGGAGGATGTCGCAGGCGAGCGAGATCTCGAACGCCGCGGTCAGGCACAGCCCGTGCGCGGCGAACACCGTGGGCACCGGGAGGTTCTCCAGCGTGTGGCTGATCGCCAGCAGTCGCCGCCAGAGCGCACTCCCCCGCGCGACGGCGTCCGGCGAGGAGGCGATCGCGTCGAACTCGTGCACGTCGACACCGGCGGAGACGACCTTGCCGCGGGCCTCGATCAGCACCGCCCGCGCCCGGTCGGGCCGCGCCGGATCGGTCAGGCCGACCAGCTCGCCGACCGCGCGCTCGAACCCGGCGAAGGTCGCCTCGTCGAACAGGTTCAGCGGCGGGTTGTCCAGGACGACGACGGCGACGTCGCCGTCCCGCTCGATGCGTACGGGCTCGGTCACGTCTCAGCCCTTCGGGAAGGGCGGCCAGCCCAGCGGCCGTCCCCCCACCAGGTGCAGGTGCACGTGGTCGACCGACTGCCCGGCGTCCGGACCGGTGTTGGTCACCACCCGGTAGCCGGGCTCGACGCCGCCGTCGCTGACCAGCCCCTCCTGGCGCGCCACCTCGCCGGCGGCGCGCGCCACCGCGGCGAGCAGCTCGGCGTCGGCCGCGGCGAGCGCGGCGAGGTTGCGGTGGTGCTCCTTCGGGATGACCAGGACGTGCGTCGGCGCCTGCGGGTTGATGTCCCGGAACGCCAGCACCCGGTCGGTCTCGTGGACGACGTCGGCCGGGATCTCCCCGGCGACCATGCGGCAGAACAGGCAGTCGCTCACGCCCCGACCTTATGGGGGGGCCGGGCGTTCAGACACCGGCAAGCAGGCGTCAAGCGGCCGCTCGCACCCTTCCGCCGTCCGCACCGACTGCGCGAAGGAGCCTCCCGTGACCGCCCTGACCCCCACCCTCGTCGACTGGCCCGGCGATCTCGCCGAGCTGGCCCGGCGCAGCCTCGTCGCCGAGTACGCCAGCCTCACCCGCGACGGCCGGCCGATCACCTGGCCGGTGACCCCCTACCGCGGCGAGGACACCGGCACCGTCGACGTCACCACCGGCCTGACCTACCCGGCCAAGGCCGAGCGCGCCCGCCGCGATCCCCGGGTGGCGGTCCTGTTCTCCGCCGGCAGCACGCCCGGTCCGGCCGACCCGCCGATGGTCCTCGTCCAGGGCCTGGCCACCGTGCGCGACGCCGACCTGCAGGCCAACCTCGACCGCTACGTGCACGACTCCCTGATCAAGCTGCCGGGTGCCTACCAGGGCTCCCCGCGATGGGCCCTGCGCCGCAGCGCCTGGTACTTCGCCCGTGTCTACGTGCAGCTGACGCCGCTGCGGATCACCAGCTGGCCGGGTGGCCGGCTCGACGAGCAGCCGGAGGTCTGGACGGCGCCCGAGGGGACGACGGCGCCGCCGTCCGACCCGGCCCCGACCGGGCCGGCGCTCGGCACCGCCTGGGCGAAGCCGGCCCGCGACTGGCGGCCGTTCGCCGAGCGGGCCGGACGGCTGGGCGCGCCGGTGCTCACGGTCGCCGGCGCCGACGGCTGGCCGCTGCCGGTGCGCTGCCAGGAGTCCGAGCGGACCGCCGACGGCTTCCTCGTCCGGCCGCCGGCCGGCATCGCGATCGGCAGCGGCCCGGCCTGCCTGACCGCGCACTCGCACGAGGAGTCCTTCACCGGGCAGGAGAACGTCGTGCTCGTCGGCACCGCGGAGCCCACCGACGACGGCCGGGTGCACGTGCGGATCGACCGGGCGCTCACCGACTGGAGCATCACCGGGTCGCGGCTGGCGAAGACGGCGGGCTTCCTGGCGAAGGGCCGTGACCTGCGCAAGCGGGTCGCCGCCGAGTCCGCCCGCCGCGGCCAGCCCGCCCCCCGCGTCCGGCTGTAGGTCGCTGGGAAGAACGGCCCCGTCGGCGGGCGTTATCCGCTGGTGTCCGCGTCGGACTTCCGGAATCGTCCTACCGCGCCGATAAGAAGGGGCGATCGGCGGCTCCGCCGCAGCGGGGCGCCAGGCCCGGGGAGGAGGCAGCGCGCGTGATCCTCCCGACCGTCGTGGGTCTGCTGGCCGCCTTCCTCTTCGCCGCGTCCGCGGTGCTGCAGCAGCGCGCCTCGCGGGGGGCGATCGCCGAGCGCCACGACCACGGCGGCCACTCGCAGCTGACCCGCTACCTGCCGGTGCTGCTGCTCGTCCGCCGCCTGCTGGGCCATCCGCTGTGGCTGATCGGCTGGCTGACCAACCTCTTCGGCTTCCTCGCCCAGGCCCTCGCCCTGCACTTCGGATCGGTGGCGCTGGTGCAGCCGCTGCTCACCACACAGCTGCTGTTCACGCTGGCCCTGGTGTCGCTCGGGAGCCGGCGCCGGCCGCTGACGCGTGACTGGCTCTCGGTCCTGTCGATGTGCGCCGGCGTGGCGATCTTCCTGTCCGTGCGGGGCGCCGCGCCGGTCGAGGGCGCTGCCCAGCGGTCCGAGGTGCTGCTGGCCCTGACAGCGTCGGCGGTCGTGGTGTTCGCGATCGTGGTCTTCGCCCAGGGTCGCGAGCCGACCGTGCACGCGGCGACGATCGGGGTCGCCGCCGGCATCTGCTTCGCCGTCAGCGCCGTCCTGATCAAGCTCACCACGACCGACCTGCTGGACCGCGGGGTGCTGGCGACGGCGCTCGACTGGCCGGGTTACGCCCTCGCCGTGTCGACGGCGATCGGCCTGCTGCTCGGTCAGCAGGCCTACGCCGCGGCCTCGCTGCCCGTCGCGGTGGCCGCGATGTCGGTCACGAACCCGCTGGTCAGCTACCTGATCGGCGTCCTGGCGTTCCACGTCCACCTGCCCACCGACCCGGGCACCCTGGTCGCCGTCGCAGTCTCCCTGCTCCTGCTGTTCCTCGGCGCGGTGGGCCTGGCCCACTCGCCCGCCATCCGCCAGGACGTCGCGCCCGAGGTGCTGGAGGTCAGCCGCCGCTAGCCGGTGCGAGACCGGTCGAGAACTGTTTGCGGCTCTCCCGGCGTGGGAAACCCACGTGTGCGCTGGATCACAGGAAATTCGTCGACATGTCGACATGGGTTGCCCGCGATGTCTGGTTCCATGAGTGAAACCGCTCTCCCCCCAGCCGGCCTCACCGACCGACCGTTAGAGGACTGCGTGCTCTCTTCCCCCCGTAGCACCGCCCCCACGCACAGCCCGGCGCCGACCAGCGCCCCGACGGAGGCAGGAACGGAGGCTCCCGGCGAGGACGACCTCGTCGTGGAGATCCACGGCGTGCGCCGCACCGTGCTGCACGCGCTGCGCCTGTTCGGCGAGACCGTGGTCGTGCCGTCGCTGCTCATCACGGTCCTGCTGCCGCTGACCAACCTGTTCGTCGCGCTCGGCGCGGCCCTGGGGTGGTGCTACCTGGCGGTCCTGGTCCGCTGGCTCCGCGGCCACAAGATGCCCGGCACGATGATGCTCTGCGTCAGCATGCTGTCGGGGAAGGCGGCCCTGGCGATGGCCACCGGCAGCGCCTTCGTCTATCTGCTGCAGCCGGCGCTCGGCTCGGGGGTCATGGCCCTGCTCTTCCTCGGCAGCGCCCTGCTCGGCCGGCCGGTGACGATGCGGCTGGCCCGCGACTTCGTGCACCTGCCGACCCACGTGCTCTCCCGGCGCCCGGTGCGGATGATGTTCATCCAGGTGGCGCTGCTGTGGGGGCTCGGCCGGCTGATCGACGCCGGCATGAGCATGGCCTTCCTGCACTGGAGCGTCGGCGCGGGGCTGCTCTCCCGCGGCGTGCTCAGCCCGGTGCTGACCGTGCTCACCGTGGCCGCCTGCGTCTTCTGGGGCTGGCGGGCCATGCGCCGTGCCGGCGTGCGGTTCCGCTTCTCCCCCACCGCGCCCGCCACCGCCTGACACAGTTGGCCCCGTGAGGCTCACGGGTGCGATCGTGCTGGTCACCGGCGCGTCCGGTGGCATCGGGCGGGCGACGGCGACCGCGCTCGCCCGCGCGGGGGCGCAGGTCGTGTGCGCCGGTCGGGACGCCGCGGCGACGCAGGAGGTCGCTGCGGCCGTCGGCGGTGCCGCGCTGACGGCGGACCTGCGGGAGGTCGACGCCCCGGCCGGGCTCGTCGAGCGGACCGTGGCCCAGCACGGTCGGCTGGACGCCGTCGTCGTCAACGCCGGCGTCGGCCACGCCGGGCCGGTCGCCGAGATGCCCGCGGAGCGGATCGCCGAGCTGGTCGACGTCAACGTCCGCGGCTCGTTCCTGCTGGCCCGCGCGGCCCCGGCGGCGATGACCGGGCCGGGCGCGATCGTGTTCGTCTCCTCGATCGCGGGGGCGGTCGGCGTCCCGGGCGAGAGCGTCTACAGCGCCACCAAGGCCGCGCTCGAGGCGTTCGCGCCGCTGCTCGGCGAGGAGCTGCGGCCGGCGCGGATCAGCGTGTCCACCGTGCTGCCCGGGGTGGTCGACACCGGGTTCTTCGGCCGCCGTGGCGCTGCCTACGACCGGCGCTTCCCCCGGCCGATCCCTCCCGAGCGGGTGGCCGAGGTCGTGGTGCGGACCCTGCGCGACGGTCGCCCCCGGCGCATCGAGCCGCGCTGGCTGGAGATCCCGGCCCGCCTGTCCGCCGCGGCGCCGCGCACCTACCGCGCCCTCGCCCGCCGCTTCGGCTGAGCGAGGATCGCGGTCGCGATGCCGGCGGCGTCGAGGCCGTGCTCGGCGAGCAGGGTCTCCCGCTCCCCCACCTGCACGTACTCCTGCCGCAGCCCGAGCGTGAGCAGATCGGCGTCCGAACCGGCCTCGCGCAGCGCGCGGCCGACGGCGTCGCCGAACCCACCGGCCAGCCCGTTGTCCTCGACGGTCACCACCAGCCGGTGCCCGGTCGTGGCCAGCGCCGGATCGACCGGCAGCACCCAGCGCGGATCGACCACGGTGACGCCGACGCCGGCCGCCCGCAGGTCGCAAGCCGCCGCCACCGCCGCTGCCGCGAGCGGGCCGACGGCCAGCACCAGCACGTCGGACCCGCCGTCCACCAGGACGTCGGCGCCGCCGAGCCGGCCGACCGCCGGCAGGTCGGCGCACGGGCTGCCCTTCGGGAAGCGCACCGCCGTGGGCCCGCGGTCGTCGTCGACGGCCTCGCCGAGCAGCTCCCGCAGCCGGGTCGCGTCCCGCGGCGCGGCCACCCGCATGCCCGGCACGATCCCCAGCACCGACAGGTCCCACATGCCGTTGTGGCTCGGGCCGTCGGCGCCGGTGATCCCCGCCCGGTCGAGCAGGAACGTGACCGGCAGCCGGTGCAGCCCGACGTCGAGCAGCACCTGGTCGAAGGCGCGGTTGAGGAACGTCGAGTAGACCGCGACGACGGGGTGCAGCCCGCCCAGCGCCAGACCGGCCGCCGAGGTCACCGCGTGCTGCTCGGCGATCCCGACGTCCACCACGCGGTCGGGGAACGCGGCGGCGAACGGGGCGAGCCCGGTCGGCTCGAGCATGGCCGCGGTCAGCGCGACGACGTCGGGCCGCCGCTCCCCGATCCGCACCAGCTCGTCCCCCGCCTGTGCCGTCCAGCCGGGCGCAGAAGGCCCGGTGCGCGGCGGCGGGACCGCGTGCAGCCGGTCGTGCGGATCGCTCTCGGCCGGGAAGTACCCGCGCCCCTTCGTCGTCCGCACGTGGACGACGACCGGCGACCGCAACGCGCGCGCCTTGCGCAGGGCCTCCTCGACCGCCTCGACGTCGTGCCCGTCGACCGGTCCCACGTAGGCCAGGCCGAGCAGCTCGAACAGCGACGGCCCGGCCGGTAGGTCGGCCAGGTGCGGCGGCAGGCCGCCGACGGTCGGCGCGTAGGACCGCCCGTTGTCGTTGAGGACGACGACCACCGCCCGCGGCGGCCCGGCGCCGAGGTTGTTCAACCCCTCCCAGCACATGCCGCCGGTCAGCGCGCCGTCCCCGACGACGGCGACCACGGTGGCCTCGCTCTCGCCGCGCAGCTGCAGGGCCCGGGCCAGCCCGTCGGCGTAGGCCAGCGCGGTCGAGGCGTGCGAGTTCTCCACCCAGTCGTGCGGGCTCTCGGCCCGGTTCGGGTAGCCGGACAGCCCACCGGCCTGCCGCAGCGTGCCGAACCCGTCCTGCCGGCCGGTGAGCAGCTTGTGCACGTAGGCCTGGTGCCCGGTGTCCCACACGATCGGATCGGCCGGGGAGTCGAACACCCGGTGCAGGGCGAGGGTGAGCTCGACGACGCCGAGGCTCGGGCCGAGGTGCCCACCCGTGCAGGTCACCGACGCCACGAGCGAACAGCGGATCTCCGCGGCCAGCGCGTCGAGCTCCGCCCGGCCGAGATCCCGCAGGTCGGCCGGGCTGCCGATCGCACCCAGCAGGTTCACAGCGACACCGCGGCGCGCAACGACTCCTTCAGCGACGCCGTCGTGGCGATCACCGCCGAGGGTTCGTAGCCGCAGTGGGCCATGCAGTTGGCGCAGCGGGCGTCCTTGCCGCGACCGTAGGCCTCCCAGTCGGTGGTCTCGATGAGCTCCCGGTAGGTGCCGACGTGCCCGTCGTCGAGCAGGTAGCACGGCTTCTGCCAGCCCAGCAGCGAGTACGACGGGATCGCCCACGCGGTGCAGTCGAAGTCGACCTTGCCCTCGAGGAAGTCGAGGAACAGCGGCGTGTGGTTCAGCCGCCACTTCCTGCGCCGGCCGTCGGCGAAGGCCTTCTTGAACAGCTCACGGGTCTGCTCGACGCCGAGGAAGTGCTCCTGGTCGGGTGCCTTCTCGTAGGCGTAACCGGGCGAGATCTGCATGTTGTCCACGCCGAGCTCGTCGTTCAGGTAGTCGAGGACGTCGATGACGTCCTGCGGGGTGTCGGTGTCGAAGAACGTCGTGTTCGTCATGACCCGGAAACCCGCGGCCTGCGCCTGCTTGATCGCGGCGACGGCCTGGTCGAAGACGCCGTCCTTGCACACCGAGGCGTCGTGCCGCTCGCGCAGCCCGTCGATGTGCACCATCCACGCGAAGTTCTTGTGCGGCCGGAACTTGTTCAGGTGCTTGGGCAGCAGGACGGCGTTGGTGCAGAGGAAGACGATCTTCTTGCGGTCCAGCAGCTGCCGGACGATCTCGTCGATCTGCGGGTGCATGAGCGGCTCGCCGCCGGCGATCGACACCATCGGGGCGCCGCTCTCCTCGATCGCGCCGACCGCCTGCTCCACCGGCATGCGCTGCTTGAGCAGGGTGTGCGGCTGCTGGATCTTGCCGCAGCCGGCGCACTTGAGGTTGCACGCGAACAGCGGCTCCAGCTCGACCAGCAGCGGGAACTTCTCCCGGCGCAGCACCTTCTGCTTCATCAGGTAGGTCCCCAGCCGGACGGACTGGCGCATCGGCATGGCCATGATCAGATCGACTCCTTCGGCAGGGCGAACCGGACGTACTCGGCCGCTCCGGCGGTGCTGCGCACCGTGAGCGGGCCCAGGCCGCCGAGGGCGGCCACGAGGTCGTCGACGAGGGACGGCGGGGCCGACGCCCCGGCGGTGATGCCAATTCGCGCGGCACCGGCCAGCCAGCGCAGGTCGACGGCGGCGGCGTCCTCGACCAGGTGCGCCGGCGTCCCCTCCCGCTCGGCGACCTCGACCAGCCGCACCGAGTTGGAGGAGTTGGCCGAGCCGACCACGAGGACCAGATCGGTGGCGTCGGCGAGCTCGCGGACGGCGCGCTGCCGGTTGGTCGTGGCGTAGCAGATGTCGTCGCTGCGGGGTGCGGTCAGCGCCGGGAAGCGACGGCGCAGGACCGCGGCCACCTGCTCGGCCTCGTCGACGGCGAGGGTGGTCTGCATGACGTAGGCGACGTGGTCGGGGTCGGCCGGCTGCACGCGCTCGGCCTGCTCGGCGTCCTCGACCACGACGACCCGGCCCGGCGCCTCCCCGCGCGTGCCGACGACCTCCTCGTGGTCGGCGTGCCCGATGAGGAAGACGGTGTCGCCGCGCCCGGCGTAGCGGCGCACCTCGGAGTGGACCTTGGCCACCAGGGGGCAGGTGGCGTCGACGACCGCCAGCCCCCGGCGGGCGGCGTCCGCGCGCAAGGACGGTGCGACGCCGTGCGCGGCCAGGACGACGGTCGCCCGCTCGGGCACCTCGTCGACCTCCTCGACGAAGACCGCGCCCCGCGCCTCGAGGTCGGCGACGACGTGCGCGTTGTGCACGATCTGCCGGCGCACGTAGACGGGACCGGTCTCGAGCGCGCGCTCCACCACGCCGATCGCGCGCTCGACGCCGGCGCAGAACGACCGCGGGCTGGCCAGCAGCACCTCGCGGGGGCCGGCGGCGGCCACCCACTCCTGCAGGGCGGGCGCCGCCCGCCGCAGCGCGGCCAGGGCGCGCACCCCGCGGACGGCGGTGCCCGGGCGCAGCAGCGGCTGCGACGGGGTGTCGACGATCGCGCGGACCGCCGCCGTCGGGGCCCCGGCCGCCGCTGCTACCGCGGCCGACTCCATGTCCACGGCCAGGGCGTTGCCGCCCGGCCCCCGGACCGACGAACGGGTCAGCAGCGGCCCGACGTGCACCGTCAGGCCGCCCCGGCGCAGCGCCGCGGCCAGCAGCGGCGCCGAGGGGCTGGGGATGCTCGCGCCGCCACCGCGCAACTCCGACGCCACGACGACGTCGCCCGGGCGCAGCCGCTCGTCGAGCGCGCCGGCCACCCCGGCGACCAGCACCGCATCAGCGCCCAACGCCCGGGTGCGCGCGGCGGACCGATCCGGCCCCATCCCGGTGCGCACGACCCGGGTGCCGGGCAGCCGCCCGGCGAGGGCGGCCCGCTCGGCCCGCAGCGGGACGGCGACGACGGCGCTCATGCCGCGCCCTCCTCGGCGCCGTCCCCGACGCCCTCCCGCACCAGCCGGCCGAGCGCGCTGATCGGCCAGACCAGCCGGTAGAGGTGGTAGTTGATGTAGAAGTCGCCGGGGAAGCCGGTGCCGGTGAACTGCGGCTCGTCCCACGTGCCGTCGGGCCGCTGGTGCTCGACCAGCCAGCGCACCCCGCGCTGCACGGCCGGCCCGCGCTCCCCCGCGGCGTGCAGCGCCAGCAGCGCCCACGCGGTCTGCGACGCGGTCGGCTCCCCGCGGCCGATCCAGGCGCGGTCGCGGTAGGAGCGCAGGTCCTCACCCCAGCCGCCGTCCTCCTGCTGCGTCCGCTCCAGCCAGGCCACCGCCCGCCGGATGACCGGGTCGGACGGCGGGAGACCTGCCGCGATCAGCGCGGGCACCGCCGCGCCGGTGCCGTAGACGTGGTTGGCGCCCCACCGGCCGAACCACGAGCCGTCGGCCTCCTGGTGCTCGAGCAGCCAAGCGACACCGCGGCGGCAGTCCTCGTCCGCGGCGAACCCTTCGGCGGCGAGCATCTCCACCACGTGCGCCGTCACGTCGGCCGACGGCGGGTCGGTGACCGCACCGAAGTCGCAGAACGGCAGCTTCAGCGGCATCGAGCCGGTGTTGTCGGCGTCGAAGGCGGCCCAGCCGCCGTCCCGGCACTGCATGCCGCGGGTCCAGGACACCCCGCGGTCGACCGCGCCGCGCAGCCGCGCGCAGTCGGGGTGCGCGACCCGCCGCAGGGCCAGCACGATCTCGGCGGTGTCGTCGGTGTCCGGGTAGCCGTCGTTGGCGAACTCGAAGGCCCAGCCCCCGGGGGCGAGGTCAGGACGGCGGACCGCCCAGTCGCCGCGGACCGTGATCTCCTCGCCCAGAAGCCAGTCGGTGGCCCGGACGACGCCGGCGTCGTCGATCGGCACGCCGGCGTCGAGCAGCGCGGTGAGCGCGAGGCCGGTGTCCCACACCGGCGACTGGCAGGCCTCCAGCCGGCGGACGACGCCGTCCGGTGTCTCCTCGCGGACGAGGAAGCCCTCCAGCCCGGCCAGCCCGGCCCTCATCACCGGGTGGTCGAGCGCGTAGCCCTCCAGGTGCAGCGCGATCAGCGAGTACACCCACGGCGGCTGGATGCCGCCCCAGCCGCCGTCGGCCTCCTGGCGGGTGACGATCCACTCGACGGCCTTCGCGATCGCCCTCCGCCGGACCCGGCGCAGCGGGTGCTTCGCGTAGCGGGCCAGCCCGCGGTCCAGCCGCTGGAAGAACCCGCTCCAGGTCCGCAGCGGCGCGCGCGGGACAGCGGCGGCGCCAGTGCGCAGCTCGTCGATGTCGAAGTCCACCGGCCGCACCGGCTGGTGGGTGCAGACGACGGTCAGCGGCACCACCGTCTGGCGGGCCCAGCAGCCCCAGTCGTAGATGTTCAGCGGCAGCCACGACGGCAGCAGCACCATCTCCGGTGGCATCACCGGCAGCTCCGACCACGACCACAGGCCGACGAGCGCCAGCCAGATCCGGGTGAACACCCGGCTGCGCTCCACCCCGCCGAGCTCCCGGACCACCGCCGCCGCCCGGGCCATGTGCGGTGCGGCCGGGTCGTCGCCGGCCAGCCGCAGCGCCACCCAGGCCTCGACCGTCGTCGACACGTCGGGCGGGCCGCCGCGGAAGGTGGCCCACGAGCCGTCGTCCCGCTGCTGCGAGCGGATCCAGCGGGCGGCCTCGGCCGCCTCGGCGCCGGTGAGGATGCCGAGGAAGTGCCGCAGCAGCAGGTCCTCGGCGTCCATGGTCACGTTGGTCTCGAGCTCGCCCTTCCACCAGCCGGCGTCGTCCTGCAGCGCGCGCAGGTGGTCGACCGCCCGGGCCAGGGCGGCCTCGGCGGTGTCCTGCGCCGCGGGGCGGGCGGGATCGCGGACCAGCGTCATCAGCTCTCCCGCTCGACGACGAACTCGGCCAGGGCAGCGAGCTCCGCGCGCGGCTCCTGTTCCAGCGCGACGGCGTCCAGGCCGCACTGCGCCTGCGCGACGTGCCGGCGGGCCTCGCCGAGCGTCCACTCCCGCGCCCCGCAGGCCTCGAGCAGCTCCGCGGCGCGGTGCAACCCTGCCTCCTCGGCCTCGTCGACGGTGATCGGCAGCGACCGGTCGGGCGCCGGGGTGGTCAGCCAGGCCGCCAGCTCCTCTGCGGCCGGGCCCCGCTGGGCGATCGCGTAGCAGACCGGCAGCGACTTCTTGCGCGAGCGCAGGTCCGACAGCACCGGCTTGCCGGTCTCCGCCGGTGACCCCCAGATCCCGAGCAGGTCGTCGACCAGCTGGAACGCCGTCCCCAGGTGCCGGCCGTAGGTGGTGAGCGCCTCGACCGCCGCCGGGGACGCGCCCGCCGAGAGCGCCCCGAGCGCGGCGCTGGCGGCCAGCAGCGCCCCGGTCTTGCCGGCCGCCATGTCGAAGCACTCGTCCAGCCCGACCAGCGGCCGGCTCTCGAACGCCAGGTCGTCGACCTGCCCGCGGATGAGCTCCGCGGTGGCGTCGAGCAGCACCCGCAGCTGGTCGGCCAGGTACGGCGAGCCGCTCTCGAGCACCACCTGCTGGGCCAGCGTCAGCAGCGCGTCGCCGGTGAGGATCGCGCTCGAGCTGCCCCAGACCGACCACACGGTGGCCCGGTGCCGGCGCTGCGTGTCGCCGTCCATGAGGTCGTCGTGCACCAGCGAGAAGTTGTGCACCAGCTCGACGGCCACCGCACCGGGGACGGCGTCGTCCTCGGGACCGCCGCAGGCGCGGGCGGCCAGCAGCACCAGCGCGGGCCGCAGGGCCTTGCCGCCGCCCGCCTCGCGCAGCGTGCCGTCGGCTTCGCACCACCCCAGGTGGTAGGAGGCGAGCGCCCGGGTCGTGGGGTCGAGGCGGTCGACCGCCGCCCGCAGCGACGGGGTCACGAGGTCCCGGCTCCGGTGCAGCGCGGGCACGAGCATCGTGGTCACGCGGCGGCCACTCCCTCTCGAACTGTCGGGCCGGTCAGCTCCGCTACGAGGGCGCGCGCGGCAGCCGCGCCGCTGCGGACCGCGCCCTCCATCGTCGCCGGCCAGCCGGTGTCGGTCCACGCGCCGGCGACCACCAGCCCCGGGGCACGGGTCCGGGGGCCCGGCCGGTCGGCGGCGGTGCCGGGCCGCGGCGCGAACGTGGCGGCCCGCTCGCGGGTCACGAAGGCGTCGCGGACCTCGGTGCCGGCCATGGCCGGCAGCAGCGCCCGCAGCGCCGGGAGGATCTCGCCGAGCACGTCGGCGGCGGGCCGGTCGATCCACGCCTGCGCCGCGGACAGCGAGACGGCCAGGTACTGCCCGGTGGTCAGGCCGGACTGGGCGGTGCGGTCGAACACCCACTGCACGGGGGTGCCGACGCCGGCGACGAACGGCTCGTGCAGGACCTGCCGGTCGAGCACGACGTGCACGTTGACGATCGGGGCGCTGCCCAGCCGCGCGGCCCAGCCGGGCGGCGACGCCAGGGCACCGGGAGGCAGCAGCTCCTCGGCGGCCGGCGCCGGCACGGCCAGCACCACGCCGTCCACGGTCAGGGGCGCCCCCTCCCGGACGTCGACCTCCCAGCCGGCGGGCGCCGGCCGCAGCGCCGTCACCCGCGCCGACGTCCGCACCTCTCCCCCGGCGTCGGCCAGCGCCCGGGCGCCCGCGGTGCCGTGCAGTTCGCCGAGCGGGACCAGCGACCAGCCGATGTCGGCGGCCGGGGCGTCGGTGAGCAGCCCCTCCTGGAACACGGTCGCGGCCAGCGCCAGGGAGGCGTCGGCGGCGGCCGAGTTGAGCGCCGCGACGCCGACCAGGTCCCACAGCGCGGCGACCGTGCGCGCGTTCTGCCCGTGCCGGGCCAGCCAGTCGCCGAAGCTCTGCGCGTCGGTGGCCGGGGCGCGCGGGTCGACCCGCCGCAGGGCCAGCGCCCCGCGCACGGCGCGCAGCCGGTCCGCGGGGGGCAGGACGGCGTAGCGGGCGAGCGCCGCGCCGAGGTGCAGCGGGGCGGGCGCGCCGCTGCGGCGCAGCCGGACCGGGCGGGCACGGCCGGGGGTCAGCACGGGGATGTCCAGCCGCGGCTGGAGGTGCACCCGGTCCCGGACGCCGAGCCGGTCGACCAGCCCGAGGTAGCTCGTGCAGCAGCGCAGGAAGACGTGCTGGCCGGTGTCGACGTCGAGCCCGCCGCGGCGGAACGAGGCGGTCAGGCCGCCCAGCCGCGGCCGGCTCTCCAGCAGGACGACGTCGGCGCCGGCGTCGGCGCAGGCCAGGGCGGCGGTGAGTCCCGCGAGCCCCCCGCCGACGACCGCCACCCGGCTCATCCCCGACCCGCCAGGGCCCGGACGGCGACGAGGGCCTTCTGCCGGCCCGACAGCGACAGCCGGCGGTCGTAGACGAGGGCGGGGTCGGCGCCGATCCGCTCGGAGAGCTCGCGGTAGATGCCCGACATCGCCGTGGTGCAGGCGGCGCTGCGCCGGTCGAGCAGCGGGACCAGCCGCTCGCCGTCGGCGTACCAGCCGCGGGCGCGCGCCACCCCGGCCCGGATCAGCTCGGCCAGCCCGCCGTCCGGGTCGTCGAGCGCACCCCGCTCGTCGAGGCGCAGCTCGACGCCGTGCGCGTCGAGGTCCTCCTGCGGCAGGTAGACCCGGCCGTTGACCAGGTCCTCGCGGATGTCGCGCAGGATGTTGGTCTGCTGCAGCGCGATGCCCAGGGCGTCGGCCAGGGCGGGGGCGCGGTCGCCGTCCCGGCTGCCGAAGACGCCGAGGCAGAGCCGGCCCACCGAGCCCGCGACGCAGCGGCAGTACCCGACCAGCTCCTCGAAGGTCGCGTAGCGGCGACCGGTCACGTCCATCTCGGCGCCGTCGACGATCTCCTCGAAGGCGTCCAGCGGGACCGGGTGCCGGCGGGCGGCGTCCCCGACCGCGGCCAGCACGGGGTCGCCGCCGTCGTCCCCCGCCGCCAGTGCCTGGACCGAGGCCCGCACCCCGGCCAGCCCCTGCACCTTCTCCTCGACCGGCAGGTCGCCGTCGCCGATGTCGTCGATCCGGCGGGCCAGCGCGTACACGGCGCACAACGCCGCCCGCTTGCCCGCCGGCAGCAGCCGGATGCCGTAGTAGAAGTTCCCGGCCTCGCGCCGGGTGATGTGCTCGCAGGTGGCGTAGGCCTCCGCCACCGTCGCGGTCACCGCCGCCCCCGCGGGAGGCTCAGCGCGGCGGCGTGGCGCAGCAGGTCCCGGCGCCGCGGTCGTGGGGTGGCCGCCAGCACGTCGCCTCCCGACCGGCGGAGGGCGTCGACCGACGCGCGCCCTCCGGCCACGTAACCGGTCACCGCGCAGCGCGCCCACCCGTGCAGGCCGCGGACGAGTCCGGACCCGGCGGCCAGCAGCTCGGCGGCGGCAGCGGTCTCGGCCAGGACGAGCTCCCGCAGCGCGGGGCCCGCGGTCGGCGCGTCGAGATCGGCCTCGACGACGCCGGCCGCGGCCATGGCGTCCTGCGGCAGGTAGACGCGCCCGCGGCGGCGGTCCTCGGCGACGTCCTGCCAGTGCTCGACCAGCTGCAGCCCGGCGCAGACCCGGTCCGACGCGGCCAGCAGCGCCTCGTCGGCCGGGACGGCGAACACCGCGAGCACCAGCCGGCCGATCGGCGCGGCCGACAGCGCGCAGTACGCCAGCAGCTCGTCGTGGTCGGCGTACCGGACGACCCGCTGGTCCTGCAGGTTCGCCGCGACCAGCCGCTGGAACGGCTCCTCGGGCAGCCGGCGGGCGCGGACGGTCGGGCGCAGCCGCACCAGCGCCGCGGTGTGCACCGGCCGGTCCTGCCAGAGGTCGCCCAGCTCCGCCGACAGCGCCTCCAGCTGCGCGGTGCGATCTCCCACGGCCTCGTCGCCGGCGTCGTCGATGAGCCGGACGACGTCGTAGACCGCCCGCAGGTCGACCCGGACGACCCGCGGCAGCACCCGCAGCGCGACCGGGAAGTTCTCGGCCCGCTCCATCTCGACGGCCCGGCGCTCGCGCCGGTCCGTACCCTCGGTTCCCGCCAGCTGGTCGGCGGAGGTCGGCGAGCCATCGCGCACGGCCGAAGCATCGCCCCGGACCCGCTCGATCTGCGTTTCCCGATGCAGATTGTTGCCACAACGCGTGCCCGCGCGGTGGACTTTGTCATCCGCGCACAATCGGTACCAGCTATTCCACAGGACGGCGGCGATCCTGGAGGACGCCGATCCGTCCACGACCTGCTGCCCTCCCTCGTGGCGGGCGTGCCGGCGATGCTCGCCGACGTCGCCGAGGAGATGCGGGACGTGGCGCCGGAGTACGCGGCGGTGCTGGCCGAGCGGGACGCCGAGGTGCTCGAGGCCGCCGTCGCGGCGATGCAGCGGCTGGTCGCCCAGGCCGCGGAACCGGGGCCGCTGCCGGGGACCGGGCCCGACCCGGCGGCGCGCATCGTGCAGGCCCTCTTCGAGGAGGTCGGGCGCAGCCAGTGGCGCGCGGGGTACCCCCTGCCGACGCTCCTGGCCGCCTTCCAGGTGGGCGCGCGGGTCGCCTGGCGGCACGTCTCCGGCGCGGCCCTGGCGACCGGGGTGGACCCCGCCCGGCTGGCCGCCCTGGCCGGGGCCGTGTTCCAGCTCGTCGACCAGCTCTCCTCGGCGTCGGCCGCGGGCTACCTCGCCGAGCAGGAGGAGCGCGGACTCGCGCAGCAGCGGCTGCGGGAGGAGCTGGTGCAGCTGCTGCTGTCCGACCGCTCCGACTCCGGTGCGGTGCGGCGGGCGGCCGAGCTGGCCCGGTGGCCGCTCCCGGAGCTGGCCACCGTCGTCCTGGCGGACCCGGACGACGAGGCGGCGCGCGCGGCGCTGTCCCGGCTGGAGCCCGCCGGCCTGCGCTTCCGGACGCCGACCGGGCAGGGCGTCGTCGTCCCGGCGGCCGACACCGCCGAGTGGCGCGAGCGCACCGCCCGGCTGCTCGACGGCACCGCCGCCGTCGTCGGGCCGCTCGTCCCCACGGCCAACCTGCCGCTGGGGGCGCGGATCGCCAGCGTGGGCCTCGACCTGCACCGCCAGGGCCTGCTCCGCGGCGACCCGGTGTTCGTCGCCGAGCACATCGGCACGCTGCTGGTGCACCGCGAGCCGCGGCTGCTGGAGGCCCTGCGCCGGCGGCGGCTGGCCCCGCTGGAGAGCGCCTCACCCGGGATCCGCGCGGCGCTGAGGGAGACCCTGCGCTCCTGGCTGGTGCACATGGGCGACACCGCGAAGGTGGCCGTCGAGCTGCAGGTGCACCCGCAGACCGTGCGCTACCGGCTGGCCCGGCTCCGGGAGCTCTACGGCGCTGCGCTCGAGGACCCGGAGATCCGGTTGGAGCTGCTGCTCGCGCTCGCCTGGGGCTGAGCGCCGAGCTCGCCCAGCACCGCGACCAGCTCGTCGCCGAAGCGACGGGCATCGGGCAGCAGCAGGGGGTCGGTGGTGATCCCGATGACCAGGTCGCCGTTCCAGCTGAGCGCACCCACGGCCAGCGGCGTCCCGGGCGCCAGCGGCAGCAGCGGGCCGGCCCAGACGATGCGCGCCCACACCATGTGCAGCTGCCAGTCGGGGCCGGGCATGTTGGACACGATCGCGGTGAAGAACCGCCGGCCGTAGACCGTGCGGGCGAACCACCGGTGCAGGGGCAGCGGCATCAGCTCGCCGATGTCCTGCATGACGAACCGCGAGGCCAGCATCCGCGAGCCGCTGTGCAGCCGCGCGGTCCGCCGGGAGACCTCGGCCAGCCGGTCGGCCTCGGCGCGCGGACCGAGGGGCAGGTCGACCATGACCGCGGCGGTCAGGTTCGCCTCGGCCGCGGTGTCGGGGTCGCGGACCATGAGCGGCACCGACGTGCGCATCCGGTGCGGCAGGCTGGTCCCCTCGGGCAGCACCCGGCCCAGCGCGGCGGCCACCCCCGTGAGCAGCAGGTCGGTGATCCGGACACCGCGGCCGCGGGCCGCCCGGCGCACGTCGTCCAGGGGGACGACGACGGTGGTGAAGCTGCGCGCGGAGGTGCCCTCGACCGGGAAGCGCCCCCGCGCCGGTCCGTCGGTGGCCAGCTGGGCCAGGCCGACGACCGTGGCGGCCAGCCGGGCGAGCGCACCGGGGGTGCGCCGGGCGCCGCCGAGCGGCCGGTCCCGCGGGGGGTCGAGGAACCGCAGCGCCTGCAGCACGGTGCCGATCCCGTCGGAGACGACGTGGTGGACGACGAAGACGACCGCGGCGCGGTCGACGTCCACCCCGTGCACGACGTGCAGCCGCCACAGCGGGCGGTCCCGCGGCAGCTGCGTGCCGCTGATCCGGGCGACCAGCGCGTCGAAGGCGGCCGGTCCGCCCGGGGCGCCCTCCGGGGTGTGCAGGTCGTCGAGCGGCACGTGGTACTCCCAGTCCAGCTCCTCGACCTGCTCCCAGCGCGCCCGGCGCCACCGCGCCGGCGGCGTGAGCCGCTGCCGGAAGCGCGGCAGGTCGGGCAGCGCCGCCGCCACCCGCGCCCGGACCTCCTCCACCGACGGCGCGCTGCCCGGGCGCTCGCTCGTGTCGAGCAGGACGACGCCGCCCACGTGCTGCGGGTACTCCGGGGTGTCGACGTGCACGAAGAACGTGTCGGCGGCGGGCACCCGCACCCGCCGGCCGGCCGCGGCCGGCCGGGAGCCGGCCAGCCGGACGGCCAGGGCGACGGCCACGGCCCCGCCGACCGCGTCCAGCGTCCAGTGGTTCGCCGTCGCCAGCACCACCAGGAACGTGAGCGCGACGTGCACCCCGCTGAGCACCTGCGTGCGCAGCCCGCCGTGCACGAGGGCCAGCACGACGCTGACCCACAGCGCCCAGGCCACGTGCAGCGACGGCATCGCGGCGACCTGGTTGGCGTGGGCCACCAGCGGCGACCCCCACGAGCCGACGGTGCCGCCGCGCAGGACGGTGTCGACGAACCCTGCCCCGGCCAGCAGCCGCGGCGGGGCCAGCGGGTAGAGCGCGAAGCAGGCGATGCCGAGCAGGTTGAGCCAGACGAACGACGTGCGCGCCCAGCGGTAGACGTCCGGCCGACGCCACCACAGCCAACCCAGCAGCAGGAGGGCGCTGAGCACGTACGTGTAGGCGTACTCGTAGTTCGCGATGACCGCGAGGCCGTGCCGGGCGGCCAGCCAGGAGTTCAGCGGCGCCTCGATGTCGAGGTGCAGGGCCCGTTCCAGCGCGTACAGGGCGTCGGCGTTGCGCGCGGCGGCTGCGTCGCGCCCCGCGCCGCCCAGGGCCTGGACCAGCCCGTAGAGCCCGAACACCGCGAGCCCGACCAGCAGCTCGCCGACCGGCCGCGGCCGCGCCGACGGCGCCGGCCGGACGCGGTCGGTCCCCATCGCCGCTGCTCGGACCACCTGTTCCTTGTAGCACCGCAAGGCCTGCTCGCGCGCGCTCCGGAGTGGCAGACTCCGCGACCGTGGCAGTCCCAGCCCCGGACACCCTGGACGACGACGTCTCCGCCGCGCTGGCCGCGTTCCTCGCCGGCAAGCGGGCGGAGCTGACGGCGATGCACCCCGCCCTGGCGGCGGTGGTCGACGAGATCGCGCGGCGGTGCGCCGAGGCCCCCGGCCGGCGACCGGCGTACGCCTACTGGGCCTGGCGCGGGTCCGCCCCCGCCGGCGCCCCGGTCGACGACGGCGCCGTGCGGCGTGCGGTGGCCGCGCTGGAACTGCTGCGGGTGTGCGCGGTCGAGCACGCGGACGTGTCGGCCGACGCCGCCGCGCCCGGGCCGGTCCCGGCGGTGGGGCGGGCGATCCTGAGCGGCGACCTGGCGCTGATCTGGTCGCAGGAGGTGCTGACCGGCTCCGGTCTCCCGGAGGACACCCTCGAGGCGATCGGCCCGGTGTGGGACGCCCTGCGCACCGGATTCAGCGCCGGTTCCTACCTGGACCTGCTGCGCGCGGCCGGCGGGCTCGACGGTGGCGGCGATCCCGACTCGCCGACCGGCTGGTCGCTGCGGCTGGGTGCCGCGCTGGCCGGCGCGGACGCCGCCGCGCGCGCGGCGTGCGCCCGGATCGGCACGCTCCTCGACGAGGGCGCCGACGCGGAGCGCATCCGCGGGGCGGTCGCCGCCGCGCCGCTGGCCGAGGAGGCCCGGCAGGCGCTGCTCGCGCTCAGCTCCAGCGGGTCGTGACCGACAGCGCGGCCAGGGCGGCGGCGCCGGCGGTCGAGGTCCGCAGCACCTCCTGACCCAGCCGGACGGCCTGCGCGCCGGCGGCGCGGAAGGCCAGCACCTCGCCGTCGGTGAGCCCGCCCTCGGGCCCGACGACGACGGCGATCGTGCCCGACGAGGGCACCGCCACGCCGGCCAGCGGCCGGCGGGCCTGCTCGTGCAGCACGAGCGCCAGGTCGGCGTCGGCCAGCAGGCCGCAGACCTGCCGGGTGGTCATCGGCTCGGTGACCTCGGGCACCCGGGGACGGCGGGACTGCTTGGTCGCCGCCCGCGCCGTGGCCCGCCACTTGGCCAGGCCCTTGTCGACGCGGTCCTCCCGCCAGCGGGTGACGCAGCGGGCCGCCGTCCAGGGCACGATCCGGTCGACGCCGAGCTCGGTGGCCAGCTCGACGGCGAGCGGGCCGCGGTCGCCCTTCGGCAGCGCCTGCACCAGGACCAGCTCCGGCTGCGGCGCCGGCACCTCGTAGCGGGCCGACACCCGCACCCGCAGCCCCTCCGGTCCGGCGGCGACGACGGTGCCCTCGGCGAGCGTGCCGAGACCGTCGCCGACCCGGACCGGTTCACCGGGTGCCAGGCGCAGCACGTCGACCGCGTGCCGGCCCTCGGCGCCGTCGACGAGCAGCTCTGCGTCGTCCGGCAGCTCGTCGAGCAGGAACAGCGGCGCGCCGTCGGGCTCGGGGATGCCGGGTTCGGCCGCCATCAGTGGCCGTTCCAGGCGTCGCGGACGCGGGAGAAGAAGCCCTGCTGGGTCTCCCGGCTGGAGCCGGCGCTGTCCTCGCCGCGGAGTACGGCCAGCTCGCGCAGCAGCTTCTCCTGCTCCGGGTCGAGCCTGGTCGGCGTCTGCACCTCGACGTGCACGAGGAGGTTGCCGCGGCCGGTCGCCCGCAGCCGGGGCGCACCCTGCGCGCGGAGGGTGAGCACGCTGCCCGACTGCGTGCCGGGCTTGATGTCCAGGTCGGTCTCGCCGTCGAGGGTCTTCAGCGACAGCGTCGTCCCGAGCGCGGCCGAGGTCATCGGCAGGGTGACCCGGCAGTGCAGGTCCTCGCCGTCCCGGGTGAACACCGGGTGCGGCCGCTCGTGGATCTCGACGTACAGGTCGCCGGCCGGACCGCCGCCGGGGCCGACCTCGCCGTGACCGGTCAGCCGGATCCGCATGCCGTCCTCGACGCCGGCCGGCACCTTGACCGGGATGGTCCGGCGGGCGCGGACGCGACCGTCGCCGCCGCACTGCGGGCACGGCTCGGGGATGATCTGGCCGGTGCCGGCGCAGCTCGGGCAGGTGCGCGTGGACACGACCTGGCCGAGGAACGAGCGCTGCACGCTCTGCACCTCGCCGCGCCCGGCGCACGTCGTGCAGGTGGCCGGGTGCGTGCCGGGGGCGGTGCCGGCGCCGCTGCACGCCGTGCAGAGCACCGCGGTGTCGACGGTGATGTCCTTGGTGGTGCCGAAGACCGTCTCGTCGAGGTCGAGCTCGACGCGGATCAGCGCGTCACCGCCGGCGCGCACCCGGCTGCGCGGGCCGCGGGTCGTCGTCCCCCCGCCGAAGAAGGCGTCCATGATGTCGCCGAGGCCGCCGAACCCGCCGCCGCCGAACGGGTTGCCGCCGCCCATGCCGGCGCCGGCGGTGTCGAACGGGTCGCCGCCGAGGTCGACGATGCGCCGCTTGTCGGGGTCGGTCAGCGCCTGGTAGGCGCGGTTGACCTCCTGGAAGCGCTCCTTCGCCTCGGGGTCGGGGTTGACGTCGGGGTGCAGGTCGCGAGCCAGCCGCCGGTAGGCGCGCTTGATCTCGCTGTCCGAGGCCCCGCGGCTCAGCCCGAGGACGGCGTAGTAGTCGGTTGGCAAGTCTCTTTCCTCAGCTCTCGGCCAGCAGCTGGCCGACGTAGCGGGCCACGGCGCGGACCGCGGCCATGTTGCCTGGGTAGTCCATCCGGGTGGGGCCGACGACGCCGAGCCCACCGAGGGCCCGGTCGCCGGAGCCGTAGCCCACGGACACGAAGGAGGCCTCGACGAGCGCCTCGTGGGCGTTCTCCTCGCCGATGCGCACCAGCACCGTGCCGGGGTCCACCTCGCCCATCAACCGCAGGACGACCACCTGTTCTTCCAACGCCTCCAGCAGCGGCCGGACGCTGCCCGGGAAGTCCAGCGAACTGCGGGCCAGGTTGGCCGTGCCGCCGATGACCAGCCGGTCCTCCCCCGGCTCGACCAGCGTCTCCATGAGCGTCGCGCTGACCGCCCCGACCAGGGCACGCAGGTGCGGGGGCGCGGTCTCCAGCAGGTCGGGCACCTTGTTGCCGGCGTCGACCAGCTTGACGCCGACGAACGCCGAGTTCAGCAGGCCGCGCAGCTCGGCGACGGCCTCGTGGTCGATCTCGACGTGGGTGTCGACGACGCGCTGCTCGACCCGGCCGGTGTCGGTGATGAGCACCAGCAGCAGCCGGGTGGCGGCCACCGGGACGACTTCGAGGTGGCGCACCGAGCTGCGCGACAGCGTCGGGTACTGGACGACGGCGACCTGCCGGGTCAGCTGGGCCAGCAGCCGCACCGTGCGGCCGAGGACGTCGTGCAGGTCGACCGCGCCGTCCAGGAAGCGCTCGATGGCCTTGCGCTCGGCCACCGACAGCGGCTTGATCGCCGAAAGCCGGTCGACGAAGAGCCGGTAGCCCTTGTCGGTGGGCACCCGGCCCGCGCTGGTGTGCGGCTGGGTGATGTAACCCTGCTCCTCGAGCACGGCCATGTCGTTGCGGATCGTCGCCGGGGACACCCCGAGGTCGTGCCGCTCGGCGAGCGCCTTGCTGCCCACCGGGTCGTTGGTCGAGACGAAGTCCTGCACGATCGCCCTCAGGACCTGCAATCGGCGTTCGTCGTGCGCCACGTGCCAGACACCTCCCCGGGACGGTCAACCACCCCTGCGACCGGAGTGCCGGAAACTGGCACTCGTCGGAGCGGAGTGCCAAACCAGCATACGACCGGAGGAGCCGCCAGTCGCGTTCCTCGGGGTGCGTCGGGGCCCGGACGAGGGAGGCGCGTCCAGCGGCCGGGGCCGTTAGGGTGGGAAAGCACGCGGGGCCGGCGGCGGAGAGCGGAGGAGAGTTCCCCTGATCTTCAAAGCGGTGCGCGAGGGCCGTCCGTATCCCGATCACGGCATGACCACGCGGGACTGGGCGCTGATCCCCCCGCGGCAGGTCCGGATGGACACGCTGGTCACCACGAAGCGCGAGCTGGCGCTCGACGCCCTGCTGGCCGACGACTCGACGTTCTACGGCGACCTGTTCCCGCACGCCGTGCAGTGGAAGGGCGAGCTCTACCTGGAGGACGGCCTGCACCGGGCGCTGCGGGCCGCGCTGCAGCAGCGCAACGTGATCCACGTGCGGGTGCTCGACCTGGACGCGCTCATGCCGGTGGCCCAGCCGGCCGCCGGACCGACCACCGAGTCGCTGCCCGCGCAGCCGCCGGTGCCCGCTCCCCAGCAGCGCGACAGCCGCTAGAGCCAGCCCTTCTCCTCGGCGACCCGAGCGGCCTCGACGCGGGTGCGGGCGCCGGTCTTGCCGATCGCCGAGGACAGGTAGTTGCGCACCGTCCCCTCGGACAGGAACAGCCGGCGCGAGATCTCGGCGACCGTCGCGCCGTCCGCGGCCTCGCGCAGCACGTCGGCCTCGCGGGTCGACAGCGGCGTCGCGCCGATGGCCAGCGCCGCGGCGGCCAGCTCCCGGTCGATCACCCGCTCCCCCGCCACCACGGCGCGGATCGCCCGGGCCAGCTCGGCCACCGGCGCGTCCTTGACGAGGAAGCCCGACGCGCCGACCTCCATGGCGCGGCGCAGGAAGCCGGGCCGGCCGAAGGTGGTGAGGACGACGGCGCGCACCTCGGGCACCGCGGTGGCCAGCGCGCGGGCGGCCTCGATGCCGTCCAGCCCCGGCATCTCGATGTCGAGCAGGGCGACGTCCGGACGGTGCTCGCGGGCGGCGGCCACCACGGCGTCCCCCCGGCCGACCTCGGCGACCACCTCCAGGTCGTCCTCGAGGTCGAGCAGCGCGCGCAGCGCGCCGCGCACCATCGTCTGGTCCTCGGCGATGAGCACCCGGATCACGAGGCGGCCACCCCGGCCGGCGCCGGCACCGGGACGGCGGCGCGCAGCCGGAAGCCGCGGCCCGGCGCGGCACCGCTCTCCACCGTGCCGCCCAGTGCCGCCACCCGCTCGGTGATGCCGGCCAGGCCGGCGCCGTGCCCGCCGGCCGGCCCGCGGCCGTCGTCGGTGACGGTCAGCGTCGCGCCGTCCTCGGTGCGGACCAGCTCGACGGTCACCGACCGCGCCCCGCTGTGCCGCAGCACGTTCGTCGTCGCCTCGCGCACCACCCAGCCGAGGACGGCGTCGACCGTGCCCGGCAGCGGCGGCACCGTGGACGGCGCCTTGAGCCCGATGCCGGCGGCCGACAGCGCGGAGCGGGCCTCGGCCAGCGCCTGCGCGAAGCTGACCTGCCGGTAGCCGCTGACCGCGTCGCGGACCTCGGCCAGCGCGCGGCGGGCGGCGGCCTCGACGTCGGCCATCTCCTCCTTGGCCCGGGCCGGGTCGCGCTCGGCCAGCCGCCCGGCGAGCTCGCTCTTCAGCGCGATGAGCGACAGGCTGTGCCCGAGCAGGTCGTGCAGGTCGCGGGCGAAGCGCAGCCGCTCCTCGGCGACGGCGTTGCGGGCCAGCTCGTCGCGCGCCTCGGTGAGCTCGGCGTTGATCGACATCAGGTGCCGGGTGCCCTGCAGCGCGAAGCCGGTCAGCACGCACAGGAGCGGCAGGATGAACAGCTCGCCGAACTGCCCGTGCGCGGCGAGGACGCCGGCGCAGACCCCGGCCGCGCCCAGGGTCGCGGGGAAGACCCACCGGGTGGGCAGGGCGACGCCGAACGCCGCCGACACGTAGATCATCAGCCCGGACCAGGCCGGCCCGAGCCAGACGGCCAGCGCCACTCCGAGGACGACGACGGCGACCAGCCGGCCGGTCAGCGGCCCGCACCGCCCGAACGCCCGCCGGAAGACGCCGAGGTAGGTGGCGGTGAACGCCACCAGCCCGGCGCCGGCCAGCAGCCGGACCCACAGCGGGCGCGGGGTCTGGATCAGGTCGATCACCGGGAACGCCTGGAAGGCGAGCCAGGGCAGCGCCCAGCCCAGCTCTCGCCACCGGATCCGCGGGTCCACGATCCGGACGGTAGCGCCGCTCATCCGCTCACGGCGTGCAGCGGGCGGCGCCGGGCCACGAGCACCGCGAGGGCGGCGAACACGGCGGTGAAGCCGGCCAGGGCGAGCACGGCCGCCGCCGACGGCCCGCTGCCCGCGGCCACGTCGCGGCCGAGTTGCGCGTACCAGTACGAGGGCAGGCCGTGGGCGACGTCGCGCAGGCCCGCCGGGAAGATCTCGACCGGCACCCACAACCCGCCGAGCGCCGCCAGGACGACGCCGAGGAAGCCGATCGCGCCGCCGGCCGCCTTCTCGTCCAGCGCCAGGCCGACCAGCAGCCCGAGCGCGACGAACGCGATCGAGCCGAGCCACAGCACGCCGACCAGCGCGATCCAGCGCAGCAGGGGCAGCTCGACACCGGTGATGAACCGGCCGACGAGGGCGACGACGAGCAGGCTGGGCAGCGTCAGCAGCGCGCCGACGACCACGTCGACGGCGAAGACGCGGCTGGTCGGCACCGGCAGCACGTGCAGCTGCCGCAGCCAGCCCGAGGCCCGGTCGAAGGCGATCCGGATGGTCGCGCCCAGGGCCGCGCCCAGCGCGCCGTAGGCCATCATCGAGACCATGTAGGTGGCGGCGAAGTCCTGGTAGCGCGCGCCGCTGCCGGCCTGCCCGCCGAAGACCTTGACGAAGAAGACCGTGAACAGCGCCGGCAGCAGGACGGTGAACAGCAGGTACTGCCGGTTGCGGCCGACCCGGCGCAGCTGGAAGGCGAGAAGGGCGCTCATCGGAGGGCTCCCGTCAGGGTGAGCACGGCTTCCTCGAGGCTCGCGCCGCGGACCTCGAGGTCGGGCAGCCGGCCGCCGTCGGCGAGCAGCGCGCGCAGCGTCGCCTCGGGGTCGGCGGTGGTGAGGACGACGGTGTCGCCGCGCCGTTCGGTGGCGCTCACCCCGGGCACGGCGTCGAAGCGGAGCTCACCGGCCGAGGTGAAGGAGATCGTCCGCTCGGCGAAGCCGGCCTTGAGCGAGGCCGCCGGCCCGTCGGCGAGCAGCCGGCCGCCGGCCAGCACGACCACGCGGTCGGCGACGGCGTCGGCCTCGTCGAGGTGGTGGGTGGCGAAGACGACGGTGTGCCCGCGCTCGGCCAGGCCGCGCATCGTCGCCCAGAAGGCTCGGCGGCCCTCGACGTCCATGGCCGAGGTGGGCTCGTCGAGCAGCAGCAGCGGGGGCGCCCCGGCCAGCGCGAGGGCGAGCAGCACCCGCTGGCGCTGGCCGCCGGAGAGCGCGTCGGTGGAGCGGCCGAGCAGTCCGTCGATGCCGGCGGTGGCGACCAGGTCGTCCAGCGGCCAGGCGGTCGGGAAGCTGCGCCGGGCCAGGTCGAGCACCTCGCCGACGCGTGCCTCGCTGGGCAGGCCGCCGTGCTGCAGCATCGCGCCGACGCCGCCGGCGCGGACCGCCGCGGCCGGCGAGCGGCCCAGCACGCGGATCGAGCCGGTGGCCGGGCGGATCAGCCCGAGGACGGCGTTGACGGTGCTGGACTTCCCGGCGCCGTTGGGACCGAGCAGGGCGACGGTGGCGCCACGCGGGATGGCGAGGTCGAGGCCGTCGACGGCCAGGGTGTCGCCGAACCGCACGGACAGGCCGGAGATCTCGAGGGCGAGCGGGCTGGTCACGGCGTCGAGCCTCGCCCGGAGCTCGGGTGCAGCGGCAGTGCGAGACGTCGTCGGTCCCCTCTGACATCCGTCAGGCGGGGGCCGCCTCCCGTTCAGGGAACGTGCCGAGCGCGGCGACGTCGTAGCCCTGCGGGTAGCTGCGCACCTGGGGCATGTCCCGCGGCAGCAGCGGCCGTCGCCGCGGCGGCAGGAACCGCACCGCCCGTCCGCGCGCCCGGAGCCCCGCCCGGACCAGCGCCCGGAACGCGGGGTGCGGGTGCGGGAACCGGAACGCGTCGAGCAGCGGGGCGTCCATGAGCGCGTAGGACATCCACCGGACCAGCGCCGCGGGCAACAGCGAGTTCGGCGGGAAGGTGGTGAGCAGCCCGAGGGTGGCGTCGGCGACCCGCCGCGACTCCGGGGTGAAGGCGAAGTGCTCGCGCTCGTAGGCGTCGAGGTGCCGGGAGAAGGCCTGCCAGGTCTGCGGGATGTCGCGGATGCCCATGTGCCGGCCGAGCTCGCGGTAGTAGTTCGCGCTGGCGATCCGCTCGGTCTCGGTCATCGCCCGCCAGCCGTAGGCGTCCATCCAGCGGATCGGCATCACGACGAAGGTGCACAGCACGTAACGCAGGTCGTCGTTGCTGATGTCGTAGGAGCCGTGCATGCGGTTCATCCGCCGCAGCGCCGTCCGGCCGTCGCCCTCCGTCGGCCCGTTCTCGAGGATCTCGTCGAGCAGGACGACGGTGTCGTCGTAGCGCTTCTGCACGCGGTCGACCAGCTCACCGGTGCGGGCCAGCAGGCCGCCGATGCTCGGGACGGCGTAGGTGCGGAACAGCGCGAACGACAGCGCCTGGTTCATGTCCCACGGGAACTCGAACGTGGTCATGAGCCGGCAGATCTCGCGGAAGTCGACGGCCGGGTCGAGCTCGAGGATCCGGTTCCGCACGGCGTAGCGGGGCAAGGTGACCTCCTCGGAGCGGCCCCCTGCAGGGTCCCACCGCGAGCTTGCGAGTGGTGGGGGGCAGGGGGTCCTTTCTCAGTCGGTCAAGTCCCGGATCACGGCGTCGGCGAGCAGCCGCCCGCGGTCGGTGAGGACGGCGCGGCCCTGATCGTGCGGGATCGGCTCCAGCAGGCCCTGCTCGACGGCCCGCGCGGCCCGCTCCCGGCCGAGGTCGGACAGCGCGGGAAGCGGGAGTCCCTCGCGCAGCCGCAGCCCGAGCATGATCGTCTCCAGCGCGCGATCGGCGTCGTCGAGCAGCTCGCTGTCCTGGGCGGGGCTCTCGCCGCTGCCCAGCCGGTCGGCGTAGGCGGCGGGGTGCTTGACGTTCCACCAGCGCAGCCCGCCGACGTGGCTGTGCGCTCCCGGACCGACGCCCCACCAGTTGGCGTTGGCCCAGTACAGCTCGTTGTGCCGGCAGCGGGCGGCGTCCGACGTCGCCCAGTTGCTGACCTCGTACCACTCGAAGCCGGCCTTGCGCAGGGTCGCGTCGGCCTGCTCGTACCGGTCGGCGAGGACGTCGTCGTCGGGCATCGGAAGCTCGCCCCGGCGGATCCGCCGGGCCAGGCGGGTGCCCTCCTCGACGATGAGCGCGTAGGCGCTCACGTGGTCGACCGGCGCGGCCAGGACGGCGTCGAGGCTCGCGGCCCAGTCGGCGTCGGTCTCGCCGGGCGTGCCGTAGATGAGATCGAGGTTGACGTGCTCGAAGCCGGCGGCGCGCGCCTCGTGCGCGGCCTCGACCGCCCGGCCGGGGGTGTGCCGGCGGTCGAGCACGGCGAGCACGTGCTCGGCGGCGGACTGCATGCCGAGGCTGATGCGGGTGAAGCCGGCCTCGCGCAGGCTGGTCAGGTACTGCGGGTGCACCGTCTCGGGGTTGGCCTCGGTGGTCACCTCGACGTCGTCGGCGACCGGGAAGAGCCGACGGATCTCGGCGAGGACGGCAGCGAGGTCACCGGCCGGGAGCAGCGTCGGCGTGCCGCCGCCGACGAAGACCGTCTCGACGGTGGGCAGGTCGGGGCCGAGCGTGGCCGCGGCGCGGCGCAGCTCGGCGATCGCGGTGCCGGCGTACTCCGCGCGGTTGGCGCCGGGGCCGAGCTCCTCGGAGGTGTAGGTGTTGAAGTCGCAGTAGCCGCAGCGCGTGGCGCAGAACGGCACGTGCACGTACAGCCCGAAGGGCGTCGTGGCCAGGCCGTCGCGGGCGGTCGCCGGCAGCTCGAAGGTGTCCATCTGCTCCCAGTGTGCCTCTCCGGCAGGATCGGGTGCCGTGAGCGACGACGACGTCCTGAAGGTCACGATCGAGCGCGGGGTCGCGACGCTGACCCTCGACTCCCCCGCCAACCGCAACGCGCTGTCCCGGGCGATGCGCGCGCGGCTGCGCGCGGCGCTGGACGAGGCGCTCGCCGACGACGCGGTGCGGGTGATCGTGCTCGACCACACCGGGCGGGTGTTCTGCTCCGGCATGGACCTCTCCGAGGCGGCCGGTGGCGGGGCGGAGCAGCAGGGCGTGCGGGAGTTCCCGGAGATCCTGTCGGCGCTCTGGTCCTCGCCGAAGCCGGTGCTCGCGGCGGTGCGCGGGCCGGCCCGGGCGGGCGGGGTCGGGCTGCTCGCGGCCTGCGACGTCGTGGTGGCCGGCGCCTCGGCGACGTTCGCGTTCAGCGAGGTGCGGATCGGCGTCGTCCCGGCGGTGATCTCGGCCGTCGTCCTGCCGCGGATGCTGACCCACGCCGCGCACCGGCTGATGCTCACCGGGGAGGTCTTCGACGCCGCGACCGCGGCCGCCGGCGGCCTGGTCGACCTGGTGACCGCCGACGACGAGGTCTCCGAGGTGGTCGCCGGTCAGGTGCGCGCGCTGGCCGCCGGGGCGCCGACCGCGCTGGCCGAGACGAAGCGCCTGCTGCGCGCGGGGGCTCCGGAGCTGCGGTTCGACGAGCTGCTGGAGCTCTCGGCCCGGTTCTTCGCCAGCGACGAGGGCCAGGAGGGCATCGCCGCGTTCCGCGAGAAGCGCCCGGCCCGCTGGGTGCCCACCGACTGAGCCCTCCGGCGCACGCTCGCGCTCTGAGTCCGCTGCGGACTCACAGCGCGAGCATCGCCCTGCCACGGCCACGCGTAGCACGTCATCGCCAGCGTCCGTCGTCCACGCTCAGCTCGACGGTGACCGTGGCACCGGCGTCGGCCCGGACCGGGACCATCCCCCACCCGTACGTCACCGCCGCGACGACCGCGTGCAGGTGGCGGCTCTCGTCGTCCGGCACGGTCACGAAGCAGAACGGCGGCGGGCCGCCGCCCCAGTGCCACACCTCGGCGGTGAAAGCCACGTCCACGTCAGCGCAGCCGGCGGGAGCTGTCGGGCAGCCGGACCGTCACCCCGCGCGCGTCCAGCCACTCCATGAGCGGGACGGCGACCCGGCGGCTGGTCCCCCACGCCTGCCGCGCCTGGCTGACCGTGAACGGCGCCGGCAGCCCGGCCAGCCGCTCCCGGGCGACGGCGTCCACCCCGGGCCCCAGGTAGACGCCCTCGGCGATCCGCACCAGCGAGCCGGTCCGCGCCGCTGCCGCCAGCTCCCGCGGACCCAGCCCTGCGGCAGCCAGATCGCCTGCTTCAGGAGCGGCGAACGGGTCCGCCGCGAGCCGGGCGCGGATCGCGTCGACCGCCCGCTGCACGGACGGCGGCAGGTCGGCGGCCGCGGCGACCACCCGGCCGTCCCGCAGCGCCAGCGGCGGCCGGACGACGGCGGAAACCAGCTCGGCGTCGGGCAGGTCCAGCGCGCGGCGCACCACCTCCACCGGCGGTCCCGGCTCCAGCGGGTGCCGCTCGCGGTGCGCGGCGACGAGCGCCGGCAGCCGGGCGGCCAGCTCGTCGGGCAGCCCCTCGGCCAGCAACCACGGGCCGATCCGCACCGCGCCGGCCGGCACCGGCCAGCCCATCGCCGCGAAGTCGGCGGCCCGCACGACCCGTCGCCGCACGAGGTCGTCCGCGGCGCCGGCCGTCCCGGGAGGCTGGGCGGCAAGGTCCGCTGCGCGCTGCCGGGCCGCGCCACGGCGGCGCAGCTCCGGTGGGTCGACGTCCCGCACGTCGGCGCCGAGCACCCGCCGGGTGCCGGGGTCGCGCAGCAGCAGCCGGTCGCCCACCCGCAGCGGCAGCGCCGCGGCCAGCCGTAGCCGCACCGCCGCGCCGTCCAGCGGCCGCACCCGCGCGGCCACGGTCGCCGAGCCGACGTGCACCACCGGCTCGGCCGGCAGCCGGTCCTCCGGCACGGCGTCGAGCGTCACGTCGACGACCTGGGTGCGGCGGAACGCGCCCGGGGTCAGCAGCGCGTCGCCGCGCGAGAGCTCCTCGACCGCGATCCCCCGCAGGTTGAGCGCCACCCGCGCGGTCGCCACGGCCCGCTCGACCGGCTCGCCCAGCGCGTGCACCCCGCGAACCACGACGTCCCGCTCGCCCAGCCGCAGCCGGTCACCGGGCGCGACGCTGCCCGCGGCCAGGGTGCCGGTGACCACGGTGCCCGCGCCGCGGATCGTGAAGGCCCGGTCGATCCACAGCCGCACGGGCGCGGCGACGTCCGGGGCGGGCAGCCCGGCCAGGAGCCTCTCCAGCGCCGCGGCCAGTTCGGGCACGCCGGCGCCGGTCGGGGCGCTCACCGCGACGCCGGGCACCTCGCCCATCGCCGTCTTCGCCAGCCGGGCGCGCACCTCGTCGAGCACGGGCGCCGGGTCGGCCAGGTCGGCCTTGGTGACGGCGAGCAGCGCGTGCCGGACGCCGAGCGCGTCCAGGACGGCGACGTGCTCGGCGGTCTGCGCCGACCAGCCGTCGTCCGCCGCCACCACGACCAGCGCGGCCGGCACCGACCCGACGCCGGCGAGCATGTTGCCGACGAACCGCTCGTGCCCCGGCACGTCGACCACCGCGAGCCGGCGCCCCGAGGGCAGCGTCGTCCAGGCGAAGCCGAGGTCGATGGTCAGCCCGCGCCGCCGCTCCTCCTCCCACCGGTCGGGCTCCATCCCGGTGAGCGCGCGGACCAGCGTGGACTTGCCGTGGTCGACGTGGCCGGCGGTGGCGATCACGTCCATGTGTTCAGTCACCACGGAGCCCCACCTCCAGCACCGCGGCGGCCAGGGCCTCGTCGTCGGCGGGCGGCACGCTGCGCAGGTCCAGCAGCGTGCGGTCGCCGTCGACGTACCCGACGACCGGCGGTCGCCCCAGCCGCAGCGGCTCGGCGAACGACGGCGGCAGCGAGACGGCGGCGCTGGGCAGCGGGTGCTCGGGCGCTCCTCCCCCGCCGACCCGCGCCTCGCTGTCGACCGCGCGTGCGTCCAGGCCGGCCCCGGCGAGCCGGTCGGCCAGGGCGCGGGCCCGGGCGCGCAGGCCGTCGAGGTCGGCGGCGAGCATCGCGCGCACCGGCGGCAGCGGTCCGCGCAGCGTCGCCTCCAGCGCGGCCAGGGTGGTCTTGTCGACCCGCAGCGCCCGGTAGAGCGGGTGCCGGCGCAGCCGCTGCACGAGCTCGGCCCGTCCGAGGACCAACCCGGCCTGCGGGCCGCCGAGCAGCTTGTCGCCGCTGGCCAGCACGAGGTCGGCGCCGGCAGCGAGGGTCGACTGCAGGTCGGGCTCCTCGGGCAGCACCGGGTCCGGCGCGAGCAGCCCGGAGCCGACGTCGGCGACCAGCGGCACCCCCGTGCCGGCCAGGGCGGGCGCCAGCTCGGCGACCTCGACCGACCGCGTGAAGCCGCGGACGACGAAGTTCGAGGGGTGCACCTTGAGCACGGCGCCGGTCCCGGGGCCGAGCGCGGCCCGGTAGTCGGCGAGGGTGACCCGGTTCGTCGTCCCGACCTCGCGGAGCCGGGCGCCGGTCGCGGCGAGCAGCTCGGGGATGCGGAAGCCGTCGCCGATCTCGACCAGCTCGCCGCGCGCGATCACCAGGTCGCCGCCCAGCGCGGTGGCGACCAGGGCCAGCGCGGCGGCGCAGTTGTTGACCACGAGCGCGGCCTCGGCGGCCGGGACAGCCTCGACCAGCGCGGCCAGCGCGGCTTCCCCGCGCGGACCCCGCCGGCCGGTGGCCAGGTCCAGCTCGACGTCGGTGGTGCCGGCCGCCGCGACCACCGCCTCGACCGCGGCCGGAGACAGCGGTGCGCGCCCCAGGTTGGTGTGCACCAGGACGCCGGTGGCGTTGAGCACCGGCCGCAGGCTGCCGGCGGTCGCGGGCAGGACGGCCAGGACGGCGTCGACCGCGGCCTCCGGCGGCAGCTCGCCGTCCCGGATGCGCTGCTGCACCGCCTGGACGGCGCCCTTGACCAGGGCCCGCCCCAGCCGCTCGCCGGCCGCGGCCAGCGCGGGATCGGCGAGCAGCGCGTCGGTGCGGGGCACCTGCCGGCGCGGATCCGTGATCATCAGCACGGAGCGTAAGCGGAAGTCGTTGGCGGAGGCGGACGGGAATCGAACCCGCCTGACCGAGCTGCTCGGTCACGTCGGCTTTAGAGGCCGCGGGGGCCACCAGACACCCTGACGCCTCCGCGGCGCAGAGTACGTCCGGAGACAAATCACAAAACTGTCAGACCCCCCGCGCACCCTCCCGGCATGGCCAGCACCGAGCACCACCCCGCCGCCACGCTGCCGCCGGTCACCCTCACGCCCGAGGAGGCGGCGGCCATCGCGGTCGCCCTCGCCGCCCAGCCCGACGGCCCCTACGCCGACGCGGGCCGGGGTGCGCTGGAGAAGGTGCTCGACGTGCTCGAGCCCGATCCGCGCCGCCGCGCGCAGCTGCTGGCGACCAGCCTCTGGGTGAGCGCCGAGGCCGGCCGGTCGGCGGAGCTGCGGTCGGTGGTCGAGCAGGCGGTGGCCCGCCGCCGGGTGCTCGTGCTGCGCTACCGCGACGGCAAGGGCCAGGCCTCCCGCCGCGAGGTCGAGCCGCACCTGCTCGCCCGCGCCCACGACCACTGGTTCCTCGTCGGCTGGTGCCGGGAGCGGCAGGCGCCGCGCTGGTTCCGGGAGGACCGGATCGAGGGCGCCGAGCTCACGACCGAGACCGCGCCCCGCCGCGACCCCGCGCTGTTCGGCGCGCCGTCCGAGACGCACCCGGCCGGCAAGGCGCTGGGCCGCCGTCCCGACCCTGCTGACCCCCGGCGCGGGCTCACCGTCCTCCCCGGCGGCAAGGCGTGACCGCGGCCTAGATTCGGGGTGTGACCAGCGCACCTGCCACCGTCCGGCTCACCCAGTACGCGCACGGCGGCGGCTGCGCCTGCAAGATCCCGCCCGGCGAGCTCGAGGCCGTCGTCGCCGGGCTCACCGCCGGCGGTCCGGTCGCCCCGGCGGCAGAACTCGTCGTCGGCCTGGACGACGGCGACGACGCCGCCGTGGTCAGGCTCGCCGGCGGGCAGGGGCTGGTCCTGACCACCGACTTCTTCACCCCGGTGGTCGACGACGCGTACACCTTCGGCCGGATCGCCGCGGCCAACGCGCTCTCCGACGTCTACGCGATGGGCGGCACCCCGGTCGTCGCGGTCAACCTGCTCGGCTGGCCGCGCGACGTGCTGCCGGCAGAGCTGGCCGCGGAGGTGCTGCGCGGCGGGCTGGAGGTCGCCCAGGAGGCCGGCTGCCACGTCGGCGGCGGGCACTCCATCGACGACCCCGAGCCCAAGTACGGCATGGCGGTCACCGGGCTGGTCGACGTCGACCGGCTCATCACCAACGACGCCGCCGCTCCGGGCACCGCCCTCACGCTCACCAAACCGCTCGGTGTCGGCGTGCTCAACAGCCGGCTCAAGCAGACCGGGGAGGTGTCGGAGGAGGCGATCGCCTCGATGACCGCGCTCAACGCGGCGGCCTCGCGCGCCGCGGTCGCCGCGGGCATCCGCGCCGGCACCGACGTCACCGGCTTCGGCCTGCTCGGCCACCTCTACAAGATGGCCCGGGCCAGCGGGGTCACCGCGGTCGTCGACGCCGCCGCCGTCCCGTACCTGGCCGGGGCGCGCGAGGCGCTGGCGGGCGGGTTCGTCTCCGGCGGCACCCGCCGCAACCTGGACTGGGTGCGCCCGCACACCGACCTGTCCGCGGTCGACGAGGGCGAGGCGCTGCTGCTGGCCGACGCGCAGACCTCCGGCGGGCTGCTGCTCGGCGGCGAGATCCCCGGCTCCCCCGTGATCGGCGAATTCGTCCCCCGGGGGGAGCACACCGTCGTCGTCAGGTGAGGGCCGGTCCGAGCGGGGGCCCGGAGGGCTCCCCGAGGAACGACGGGTGGGGCTCCGCGCAGGTCGGGACGGCACCTGGCCGCGGTGCGGTCCGCAGGACCGCGATGTAATGGCAGGCATGCTCGCTGCCTTCGTCTCGACGCCCGCCCCGAAGGACCCGCTCTCCGTCCTGGAGATCGGCGAACGCCCGGAGCCCGAGGTGCCGGACGGCTGGACGACGGTGCAGGTCAAGGCCGTCTCGCTGAACCACCACGACCTGTTCAGCCTGCGCGGCGTCGGCCTGCCCGAGGAGCGGATGCCGATGATCCTCGGCACCGACGCGGCCGGTCTGGACGCCGAGGGCAACGAGGTCGTCGTCCACGGCGTGGTGGCCAGCCCCGGCTGGACCGGCGACGAGACGCTCGACCCGAAGCGCAGCCTGTTCAGCGAGCTGCACCAGGGCACGATGGCCGAGAAGGTCGCCGTCCCGACGCGGAACCTGCTGCCCAAGCCGGCCGAGCTGTCCTTCGCCGAGGCCGCCTGCCTGCCCACCGCCTGGCTCACCGCCTACCGGATGCTGTTCGTGAAGTCCGGGCTGCGGCCCGGCTCGACGGTGCTGGTCCAGGGCGCCAGCGGCGGGGTGGCCACCGCGCTGATCGAGCTCGGCAAGGCCGCGGGCTACCGGATCTGGGTGACCGGCCGCAGCGAGGAGAAGCGGCAGGCGGCGCTCGCGCTCGGCGCCGACCAGGCCTTCGAGTCCGGCGCCCGGCTGCCGGAGCGGGTCGACGGCGTCATGGAGACCGTCGGGGAGGCGACCTGGTCGCACAGCGTCAAGTCGCTCAAGCCGGGCGGGGTGATCGTGACCTCCGGCGCGACGACGGGCTTCAACCCCGGCGCCGAGCTCAACCGGGTCTTCTTCACCCAGCTGTCGGTCATCGGCTCGACCATGGGCACCCGCGAGGAGCTCGAGGACCTCATCCGGATGTGCGCGGTCACCGGCATCCGGCCGGCCATCGACGTCGAGCTCCCGCTGACGCAGGCCCGCGAGGGCTTCGAGCGGATGCTCGAGGGGCGGACGAACGGCAAGATCGTCTTCACCCTGTGAGCGCGGTCGACCGGGTCGACACCGGCAAGGTCGCCGCGCTGGTCGGTGCGCAGCGGGCCTAGGAGACCAGCGCGGCGCTCGGGATGATCAGGCCGCGCGGCTCGAACTCCTCGACGGTCGGTGGGTCGGGAGGGGTCTGGCCGCCGGACATCTCGGCCATCACCGGCGCGACGAGCTCGGCGTCGTAGCGGTCGTACTGCTCCTTGGACTCCCAGAGCTCGATGATCTGGAAGCCGCCGGCCGTGGCCCGGCCGAGGTGCAGCAGCAGCCCCTCCACGGGGCCGGTGGTCCGCCGTCCGATCTCGGCGTGCATCGCCTCGTACGCCTCGATCGGCGCCGGGACGTCCATCACGAATCCGTAGGTCATGGTGCGCTCCGTCCGTGTTGCGGCCCCGGTCCGGGAGGGGGAGCTCACCGGACCGGGGCCGACAGTGGCCGCTCTTCCAGGGGCAGGGGAAGGGCGGAAAGGCCCGGTCAAGCCACCGACCGCGTCCAGCGCCCGTAGTGCAGGACGCCGTCCGGGTCGTAGGCCTGCACGATCGCGGCGAGCCGCTCGCGGGTGGCCTCCTCGTAGGCGCGCCGGGCCGAGTCGGCGTCGTGCACCGGACCGAAGTTCGGCCACACCCGGCCGCTGTCCCACCGGGCGAGGGCGTCGAACACGCGCTCCGCGTCGACCATGCCCTGGGCCGCCATGTCCGGCGTCGCCGCCAGCCCGACGGCCAGGACGCTGAACCGCGCGCCGCGGTGGTCGAAGGCGTCCGGGTGCTGCGGCGCACGGGCGTACTGACCGCCCAGCGCCCGCACCTCGAGCAGGATCAGCGACGAGCCCGAGCCGTGCCCGCCCACCTCGAGCAGGCGGTCGGCCGCCTCGGCGGGGAACTCCGAGAGCAAGATCGCCGGGTCGATCGCCGGCGTCGGGTCCACCGGGTCGGTGTGCACCGAGTCGACGGCCGTGTAGGGCTTGAGCGCGCAGTCGTCGAGGATCGCCGGGGCGACGGCGCGGATCCGGTTCAGGTGCCGCTCGCCCTCGGCCGCGTCGCCGGTCCACAGGAACCGGATGGACAGCGTCATCTTCCCGGCCAGCATCGGGGGCACCCCCGGCAGCGGCGGCAGCTGGAACAGGCCGAACGACGTCGTCCCGGCCTCGGGCAGCTCGTCGGCCCAGGTCCTCCAGGCCGCGATCACCTGGGGTGCGTCCACGGCGTCGAACCACAGCGAGCCGCCGTAGAACGTCGGCTGGTGCACGAGGTCGAACTCGACCGCGGTGACGATGCCGGCCGTCCCCTTGCCGCCGCGCAGCGCCCAGAACAGGTCCGGGTTCTCGGTGGGGGTCACCCGGCGCACCACGCCGTCGCCGGTGACGACGTCGAAGGCGCGCACCTTGTCCGCGGCGATCCCGTAGGTGCGGGCCATCGGGCCCACGCCGCCGCCGGTGGTGTAGCCGACCACGCCGACGTCGGTGACCGAGCCGGACAGCGGGGCGAGCCCGTACGGGGCGGCCGCCTCGACCACGCGCAGCCACTTGACTCCGGCGCCGACGCGGGCCCAGCCCTCGGGGTGCACGGTGACCTCGTCGAGGCCCTTGGTGGAGACGAGCAGGTGCCCGGCGATCCCCGGGATCGCTCCGTGCCCGGTGCCCTGGACGCCGGCGGTGAGGCCGAACGCGCCGGCGAAGCGCACCGCGGCGGCGACGTCCTCGGCGGTGCGCGCGTCGACGACCGCGGACGGGGTCAGCTGCACGGCCAGGTTCCACGGGGTGACGTGGGCGGCGTACTCGGGGGCCTCGGGGGTGTGCACCGCGCCGGTGATGACGGCGTCGAGGACGTCGAACGGGGCGTCGATCTGGACGTCGTCGACAACGGCGTCGAGGGTGTAGCTCACGGTTTCCTCCTGATTCCGATGACGTCCCTGTCGACGTCTGCGGAAACCGTGGCGGAGGGTTCTTGACCGGCTCTTGCGTTCCTCTTGAACGCCGGCCTCAAGGTGCCGGGTGCGGCTCCACGAACAGCCCGCGCGGGTCGACACCGCGCCGGATCGCGGACAGCCGCGCGTGCACGCCCGGGGGGAACACCTTGCGGGTGTCGACCCGGTCGTCGTGCATCGGCAGGTACTTGCGCCCGGTGGCCCAGGGCTCCAGGGCGTCGAGGAACGCGGCCGCCGAGGCGCGCTGGGCGATCCAGTCCTCCGGGCCGCCCTCGAAGCCGACCCCGAGCGCGAGGAACGCGCCGTCGAGGTAGGACAGCGCGCCTCCGGCGGGGTCCGGGCGGCCGAGGGCTCCGCCGAGCTGGCGCAGCTCCGCGATCGCCAGCTGGGTGCCCGAGCCGGGGCCCACCTTCTCGAGGACCGTGGCGATCGCCTCGTCCGGAAGCCCCCCGACGAGCGTGCTGCTGGCGTACGCGGAGGTCGGGCCCTCCGGCTCGAGGTGCAGCCGGACGAGCGACGCGGCCGGCACCCGGGCCACCGTGTCGAACTCCGGGGCGAGCGCCCGGAGCGGCGCCAGCAGCTCGGCGGCCGACGCGTCGTCGCCGAGGACGGCGCCGTCGATCATGGCCAGGTGCCGGCCGTGCAGCTCGCGCGGGATGTGCTCCAGCGGCGGCACCTGCAACAGGCGGAAGGAGGTGGTGGCCTCCTCCGGCGCCCTGGCGCACCAGTCGACCCAGGCCGGCAGCAGCCGCTCCACCTCGGTCGCGTCCCAGGCCAGGTAGCCGGCGACGACGGTCTCCAGCGGTAGCAGGTCGAACTCGATCGCGGTCACCACGCCCAGCGGTGCCGCCCCGCCGCGCAGCGCCCAGAACAGGTCGGCGTCGGCGTCCTCGGTGGCCCGCACGAACGTGCCGTCGGCGAGCACCAGCTCGACCGCGGTGACGGCGTTGCACTGCAGCCCCCTCGCCCGGGCGTACCAGCCGATCCCGCCGCCGAGGGTGTACCCGACAACGCCGACGTCCGGCGACGACGGGTGGCGCGCGGCCAGGCCGGCGCGCCCGGCGGCGTCGCAGAGGTCCCCCCAGAGCACACCGGCCCCCACGCGGGCGCTGCGCCGTTCCTCGTCCACCTGCAGCTCGGTCATCGCCGAGGTGCGCAGCAGCACCGCCTCGGTCAGGTTCCCCTGCAGCGGCGGTGCGCCGTGCCCGGTCCCCTGCGGGGCGACCGACAGCCCGGCCGCCGTCGCGGTGCGCAGCACCTCGGCGACCTCGTCGGGGAAGGCGGGGTAGGCGACCGCCGCCGGGAAGTCCGACACCTGCAGGTTCCACGGCGATCGGGCCAGGTCGTAGGAGGGGTCGCCGGGCAGGTGCACCGATCCCCCGCACAGGCCGCGCAGGCTCTCCGCCCGGAGGTGGGCGGCGGCGGGGACCGGCTGCTGGGTCACGAGGCTCCTCGTCTCAGGGGTGGACAGCGTCCGTCGCGGAACTTGAGAGGAACTTGAGGCGCTCACCGTCGACCGCCTCGAGGACGGCGGCGACGGTGCCGGGCGTCAGGAACAGCCGCTGCGCGATCTCCGGCACGCCGAGGCCCGTGGCGGCCAGCGCGAGGACCGGCCGCTCCATGCTCGAGCTGCGGGGGGCGGCGGGCCGGTGCCCGTCGCTCACGCCCCGGGCCTGCAGCGCGGCGCAGGCGCGGCGGAGGACCGCGTCCGCGCCGAGCTCGCCGGCGGCCTCGCTCGCCGCGCGCAGCAGCGGGACCGCCTCGTCGTCGGGCACCTGCGGCGCGCTGCCCAGCACGCACCGTGCCCGGGCCAGGTCGACCGCCGCGGTCGTGCCGGACAGCAGGTCGACCGCCTCGCGCAGGTCGTCCACGCCGGCCGCTCCGCGCAGCCGGCCGAGCAGCGTGAGGGCGGCGCCGAGGTAACTGTGTGCGCCCCACGTGCGCAGCAGCCGGACCTCCTCCTCGGCGAGCTGCACGGCCTCCTCGGTGCGACCCAGGCCGTGGAGGGCGAGCGCCCCGGTGGCCCGCCACCCGTTCCAGGCCGGGTTGGGGATCGGCACCGGAGCCGGCAGCGCGACCACCGCCCCCAGCGCCTCCTCGAAGCGGCCCTCCGCGACCAGCAGCCGGGCCAGCGCGTGCTGCAGCAGTCGGGCCCCGTCGCCCGCGGCCGGCTCAGCCGCGGCGGCGTCGGCCGCCCGCCGGGCCGCCGCGAGGTCGCCGCGGTCGAGGTGGCAGCCGATCTCGAACGCCCGGCAGTAGGGGTTGCCGAGCGCCGCGTGACCCCAGATCTGGGCCTGGTCGTACGCCATGCGCAGCAGGCCGAGCGCCTCGTCGAGGTCACCGCGCCGCCAGTGCCACATGCCCTGCCACAGGTTGGAGGAGTGCACGGCGAACACCGAGCCGCGGGCGTGGGCGGCCGCGCGGGAGCGGGCCCAGAAGTCGCCGAGGTCGTCGTCGGCGAGCATGCGGACCACCGCGGCGACCACCCAGAACAGCCCGTAGTCGACGGTGAAGAGCCGGTCGCCGGCCAGGGCGAATCGGGCCAGCTCGACCGCCCGCGCCCGGTCGACCCCGGCCATCGTGGTCTCCAGGGCCAGGGCCGCGGCGAGCATCTGGGCTCCGGTGCCGTCGCCGCTGGGCTCGGGCGGCGGCTGGGTGCGCCAGATCGCCGGGTCGAGCCCGTGCATGAACCCGGTCTGCCGCTCCAGCGCGGCCAGCGCCTGCCGGTGGTCGTCCAGCTCGGGAGGCAGCGCCAGGCGGGCCTCGCGGGCGAACGCCGTCGCGACCCCCAGCGGTCCGGCGAACACCTGCGTCCGGCTGATGACGACGGCCAGTTCGGCCCGCACGAGCGGGTCCTCGTGCTGGGCGTAGGCCTGCAGCAGGTGCTCGACCCCTTCGGCGCCCTCGACCAGCGACTCGAGCAGCCCCAGGTCGGTGAGCAGGTCGCGGCGCACGCCGGCGTCGTCCGGCGGCTCGTCCAGCGCCCGGCGCAGCAGGGTGACGGCCGTGTCGGAGGAGCCGCGCTCGGCGGCGGTGGCCGCGGCCCGCCGCAGCAGCGCGACGGTCGCGTCGTCCCCGCGCCGGGGAGCCAGGAGCAGGTGCGCGGCCCGCTGCTCGTCGGGGGCGCCCACCGCCTGCAGCACCGCCGCGGCGCGCTCGTGCAGCAGCGCCCGTTCGGGGGCGGGCAGCTCGCGGTAGACCGCGTCGCGGACCAGGGGGTGGGCGAAGGCGAGCGGCCACTCGTCCTTGACGATCTCGGCGCGGGCGAGGGCGGCCAGCGCGGCGGCGGTGTCGACGTCCGACCGCCCGGCCAGCGCGGCCACGGCGGGCAGCGGCGCACCGTCGCCCAGCACCGCGGCGGCCCGGGCGACCGGCAGCACGTCGGGCAACCGGCGCAGCCGGAGGGTGACCATGCTCGAGACCGCCCGCGAGCCGACGGCCACCACCCGGTCGGCGTGGGCGGCGTCCGGCCGCACGCGGTCGGCCTCGAGCCCGCGCAGCAGCTGGCGCAGCAGCAGCGGGTTGCCCGACGTCGTGCGATGGCAGGCGCGCGCGAACAGCGGCGACACCGGCTCGCCGAGCCGGCGGCCGACCATGTCCGCGGTCGCCGCGGCCGACAGCGGTCCCGGGGTGACGACGACGGCCGCGGGCTCGAGCTCCAGCTCGGCCAGCAGCTCCTCGTCCTCGTGCTGCTCGCCGGTGCGCACGGTGGCCACGAGCAGGACCGGCACGCCGTCGAGGCGCCGGGCGAGGTAGGCCAGCCAGCGCAGCGAGGCGGTGTCGCACCACTGCAGGTCGTCGACGGCGAGCAGCACCGGGCCCTCGGCGCTCACGTTGACCGCCAGCCAGTACAGGCCGTGGAGGATCGCGAACGACCCGTCGCCCTCACCGGCGGTGAGGTCGAAGACGCCGCGCGCGGCGGCCGCGGCGCCGGCCAGCAGCTCGGTGCGGCGGCCGGGGTCGAGCAGCTCGGGCTCGAACAGCTGCCGGACGACGCTGTACCCGAAGGCCTTCTCCAGCTGGCTGCCGCGCGCGCTGAGCACGCGCACCGACCTCTGCGCGGCCATCCGGCGGGATTCGGTGAGCAGCCGGGTCTTGCCGATCCCGGCCGGGCCCTCGACCAGCAGCAGGCCGCCCTCGCCGTCGGCGAGCGCGTCCAGCGCCGTCCGGATGGCGGCCACCTCACGGTCCCGGTCGGTCAGGTCGTCGCGCGGCGGAGCGGCCGGTGCGGGCTGCGGGGCAGGGGCGGCGGCCCGCGACGGCGGGATGCGCAGGGCCGGCGACTGGCTGAGCACCTGCGACTCCAGCTCGCGCAGCGCGGGCCCGGGGTCGACGCCGAGCTCGTCGGCGAGCGTCGTCCTTGCCCGGCGCAGCGCGGCGAGGGCGTCGGCCTGCCGGCCGGCCCGGTACAGCGCCAGGGCGAGCAGCCGCCAGCGCTCCTCGCGCAGGGGTTCCTCGCCGACCATCGACTCGAGGTCCGGCACGAGCATCGCCGCCTCGCCCAGCTCGAGGCGGGCGGCGAGCAGCCGTTCGCGCGCGGCGGCGCGCAGCTCGCTGAGCCGGCCGATCTCGGCCTCGGCCCACGGCTCCTCGGCGTAGTCGGCCAGCGCCGGGCCCCGCCAGAGGTGCAGCGCGTCGGCCAGCAGCTCGGCCACCCGCGCCGGGTGCTCGGCCGCCGCGGCCTGCGCGAGCAGGTCCTCGAACCGCCAGGCGTCCACCGCCTCGCGCGGCAGCCGGACGGCGTAGCCGGGGCCCTCGCGCACGATGACCGCCGAGCGGGTCCGGGCGGCGCTGCCGGGCTCGAGCCGCCGGCGCAGGTGCGACACGTAGGACTGCAGCGCGCCGGTGGTGTCGACAGGCGGCCGCCCGCCCCACACCGACTCGATGATCCGGTCGGCCGGCACGATCTCGCCGCGGGCGAGCAGCAGCACGGCGAGGACGGCGCGCTGCCGCGGACCGCCCAGGTCGAGGGGTTCCCCGGAACAGGTGGCCGCGAGCTCGCCGAGGAGGCTCACCCGCAGCCGAGAGTCGTCCACGCACCCCTCCTCGTCGGCCGAAAGGTAGACGAGAACGCCCCCGACGGGCAGGGGTCAGCCGAATGGGCAGTTGCGGTCGCCGCGCCCGGCGGGTCGGCGCGTGTCGTCGACACCAACTGCTCACTCGGCTCGGCGGGGGCCTTTCAGCAGCACCAGAGCGGCGACCGCGGCCAGCCCCGCGGCGATCGCGGCGCCGGCGAAGACGGTGTGCAGCTGGGTGAGCACCGCGGCGTCGGTGGCCCGGTCGTAGGCGGGGCAGTCGGCCGGGGTCTGCGGGCAGAGCGTGACCGGCGAGCCGATCGCCGCCACCGCCTGGTCGAACCGGCGCAGCGCCACCGCGGTGAGCAGCGACAGCCCGACCAGCATGCCCACGGTGCGCGCGACGACGGCCAGCGCGCTGGCGCTGCCGTGCACCTCGGAGCCGGTGACCGCGAGCAGGACGGCGTTCACCGGCGCGATGGCCAGCCCGAACCCGAGCCCGGCCGCGAGCAGCACGAGGTAGGAGGCGGCGCCGTCCAGCGACCGCTCCCCCCACTGGGTCATCACGGCCAGCGCCAGCGCGGTGAGCGCCATGCCGCCGGCGGCCACCAGCCGCGGCGGGACCCGCCGGCACAGCCAGCCGCCGGCGACCGCGCCCACCGGCACCGCGATGAGCAGCCGGACCAGCACGAGGGCCGCGCCGAACTGGTCGCCGGGGGTGGTCGTGGCGCGGGCGAACAGCGGGACGTCGACCAGCGCGGCGACGAGCGCGACCCCGACCAGCAGGTTGACCAGGAGCGCGCCCCACGCACCGGTGGGCCTCAGCGCGCGCACCGGCAGGACCGGGTCGGCCGTGCGCCGCTCGTGCACCACGAACGCGATCGCCGCGACGGCGGCGATCGGCAGCAGCACGGGGCCGAGGGCGACCACCTGGGTGGCCGGGTCGGCGGCGGCGAACGCCCAGACCAGGCAGCCGAGCGCGACCACGACCAGCAGCGAGCCGAGCACGTCGACCTCGCCGGCCAGCCTCCTCAGCCCGCGCAGCGGCAGCACGGCGCGCTCGGGCGCGGCCAGGCTGCGCAGCACCAGGGCCGCCCCGGCCACGACCACGACGAGGACCAGCGGGGTGCTGGCCGGGACGGCGTCGACCAGCGGGACGTAGAGCAGGCCGAGCGTGACGTCCTCGGCGAGCGCCGCGGGCGCGGCCAGCTGCAGCGCCAGCGCGATCCCGGCGACGGCGAGGAGCACCAGCCCGATCAGGTCCGGCCGGCGGGCGTGGCCGGCGATCAGCGCTCCCACGGCCAGGCCGAGGCCGAGCAGCAGGTTCAGCCAGAAGATGGCCCGCCAGTCGGCGACGGCGAGCACCGCGGCGCCGGCCAGCGGCCCGAGGACGGCGCCGGCCTCCTGCACGGCGCCGACCACGCCGAGCGGCAGCGCCCGTCGCTCGGGCGGCCAGCGGTCGGCGACCAGGGCCAGCGTGGCGGGGACCAGCCCGCCCGCGCCGATGCCCTGCAGGCAGCGGCCGGCCACGGCGGGGCCGAGGCCGACGGCGGTCGCGGTGAGCAGCGAGCCGAGGGCGAACAGCAGCAGGCAGCCGACCAGCACCGGCAGCCGGCCGCGCAGATCGGCCAGCCGGCCGAGCAGCGGCAGCGTGGCGGTGTAGCCGAGCAGGAAGCCGCCGATGATCGGGGTCGCCCGCTGCAGCTGGTCGATGCCGACGCCGATGCCGGTGAGGATGTCCGGCAGGGCCAGGACGACGACGTAGGTGTCGGCGGCGGTGACCAGGACCGCCAGCGTGGCCAGGACGACGGCCGCGAACCCGGGCCGTGCCGTGGCCGCGGCCTCCCGCTCAGCCGGTGGGCGGTGCGGTGATCGAGACATCTGCGCCGAACTCGCTGAGCTCGAGGGTGTAGGTCCCGTCGTCCTCGGCGGTGAAGAACGGGCCGGTCAGCTCGGCGCGCCGCAGCTCGCCGCTGTCGGTGGCGATCAGGAACGAGGCCTTGACGGTCTGGCTCGGGTCCTGGCTGGTGAGCAGGTCGGCGACGAGCTGGCCGGGCAGGTCGGCGGTCACCTCCTGGACGACCTCGCCGTCCACCCGCTTCTCGTCGCCGTTCTTCGCGTTCTCCGCCTTGGCCAGCAGCTGGGAGATGCCGGTGTCGGGGTCGAGCAGCGCGCCCGGGTCACCGAAGCCGAACTGGGCGGGGTCGATGACGCTGTAGGTCGGCAGGAACGGCAGCTGCGCGTAGACGGTGCCGCCGACCGAGACGACCTCGAGGTCGGCGGTCGTGCCGCTGGTCTGCACCTTCAGCGTGCCCTGGAACGACGCGGGGCGTTCGATGTCGCCGGTGCCGCCGACCAGCAGTGTGCCGGTGCTGGGGGCGCCGTCGCTGGTGAGCACGAAGTGCGCGCTCTCGGCCGCGTCGAGGGTCTTCTTGGCCTTGGCGAGCAGATCGGTGGCCGAGGTGCCGGAATCCCCGCCGCCGCTGCACCCGGCGAGGAGGACGACGGCGAGCAGCGACACCACGGCCCGACGCAGCTGCATGGTCCTCCTCCCCGTCCGGGCGGACAGTAGCGCGCCGGGAAGGTCAGGCGCGGGCGCCGGTCCGTGCGGCGATCCGCTGCGCCAGCTTCGGCTGGTCCTTGGCCGGGAGGAGGTGCAGGACCGGCACCAGCTCCGGCAGGCGGGCCTGCTCGGTGGTCACGATCCGGAAGCCCTCCCCCACGGTGAGGCCGTGGTCGGGGCGGGAGACCACCACGACGACGTCGCCGGCGCCGACCGTGCCGGTCTCGAGCACGCGCAGGTACGCGCCGGTCGCCCCGTGCACGGTGAACCGCTTGATCAGCTGCGGCACGGCCCAGAAGCGCTCGAACGTGGCGCACGGGATGCGCCAGGCGGTCACCTCGAACAGCACCGTCCCGACCTGCCAGCGCTCACCGAGGACGGCGTTGACCAGGTCCACACCGCTGGTGCGGAGGTTCTCGCCGAAGGAGCCGGCGGGCAGGTCGCGGCCGAGCTCGCGCTCCCACCAGTCGGCGTCCTCCTGCGCGTAGGCGTAGACGGCCTGGCCCTCGCCGCCGTGGTGCCGCTTCTCGACCTGCACGTCGCCGTCCAGACCCAGAGCGTGGACGGCGACCCGGCCGGGCACCGGCCGCTTGTCGATGCCGCTGCGGCGGCTGGGCAGCCGGAAGGTGGGGTCCCCCGAGACGCAGACCGCGTCGACCCGGCCGGTCACTTCTTGGCGGGCTCGGAGTTGGACAGCGCGGCGACGAAGGCCTCCTGCGGGACCTCGACCCGGCCGACCATCTTCATCCGCTTCTTGCCCTCCTTCTGCTTCTCCAGCAGCTTGCGCTTGCGGGTGATGTCACCGCCGTAGCACTTCGCGAGGACGTCCTTGCGGATCGCGCGGATCGTCTCGCGGGCGATCACCCGGGAGCCGACGGCGGCCTGGATCGGCACCTCGAACTGCTGGCGCGGGATGAGCTCGCGCAGCTTGCCGGCCATCATCACGCCGTAGCTGTAGGCCTTGTCCTTGTGCACGATCGCGCTGAACGCGTCGACCGGCTCGCCCTGCAGCAGGATGTCGACCTTGACCAGCTGGGACTCCTGCTCGCCGGACTCGTGGTAGTCGAGGCTGGCGTAGCCGCGGGTGCGCGACTTCAGGGCGTCGAAGAAGTCGAAGATGATCTCGCCGAGCGGCAGCGTGTAGCGCAGCTCGACGCGGGACTCCGAGAGGTAGTCCATGCCCTTGAGCGAACCGCGGCGGCTCTGGCAGAGCTCCATGATCGTGCCGGTGTAGTCGCTCGGGGCGATGATCGTGGCGTCGACGATCGGCTCGAAGACCTTGTCGATCTTGCCGCTGGGCCAGTCGCTCGGGTTGGTGACGGTGTGCTCGGTGCCGTCCTCCATGATCACCCGGTAGACGACGTTGGGCGCCGTCGAGATCAGGCTCAGCCCGCTCTCGCGCTCCAGTCGTTCGCGGACGATCTCCAGGTGCAGCAGGCCGAGGAAGCCGACGCGGAAGCCGAAGCCGAGGGCGGCGCTCGTCTCCGGCTCGTAGACGAGGGCGGCGTCGTTGAGCAGCAGCTTGTCCAGCGCCTCGCGCAGCAGCGGGTACTCGCTGCCGTCGATCGGGTAGAGGCCGGAGTAGACCATCGGCTTGGGGTCGCTGTACCCGCCGATCGGCTCGGTGGCCGGATGGCTCTGCAGGGTGACGGTGTCGCCGACCCGGGACTGGCGGACGTCCTTCACGCCGGTGATGAAGTAGCCGACCTCGCCGACGCCGAGGCTGTCGACCGGCTTGGGCTCCGGGGAGATGACACCGATCTCGAGCAGCTCGTGGGTGGCGCCGGTGGACATCATCTTGATCCGGTCGCGGGCGGAGATGCGGCCGTCGACGACGCGGACGTAGGTGATGACGCCGCGGTAGATGTCGTAGACCGAGTCGAAGATCATCGCCCGCGCGGGCCCCTGCGCCTCACCGGTCGGGGCCGGGATCTCGGCGACGATCCGGTCGAGCAGCTCGGGCACGCCCTCGCCGGTCTTGCCGCTGACCCGCAGGACGTCGTCGGGGCCGCAGCCGATGATGTGCGCGATCTCCGCGGCGTACTTCTCCGGCTGCGCCGCCGGCAGGTCGATCTTGTTGAGCACCGGGATGATGTGCAGGTCGTTCTCGAGGGCCAGGTAGAGGTTGGCCAGCGTCTGCGCCTCGATGCCCTGGGCGGCGTCGACGAGCAGGACGGCGCCCTCGCAGGCGGCCAGGCTGCGGCTCACCTCGTAGGTGAAGTCGACGTGCCCCGGGGTGTCGATCATGTCGAGGACGTACTCGGTGTCCCCGACCTTCCAGGGCAGCCGCACGTTCTGCGCCTTGATGGTGATGCCGCGCTCGCGCTCGATGTCCATGCGGTCGAGGTACTGGGCGCGCATCTGCCGTGCCTCGATGATCCCGGTGACCTCGAGCATCCGGTCGGCCAGCGTCGACTTGCCGTGGTCGATGTGGGCGATGATGCAGAAGTTCCGGATCCGGGTCGGATCGGTGGCAGCGGGAGTCGTCACAGTGCTGCCATGGTCCCACGCCCACGGGCTCGCCCGTGGGACGGCGTCGACCCGTGGTGCCTGTGACAGCATCCGGTCCGTGGGAGCGGCACGCGCCGCCGGCCGGTGGCTGGTCGGCCACCCCGTTGCGCTGACCTCGCTCTGGGCGCTGGCCTGCGCGCTGGCGGTCGAGGCGGCGCCGGTGGTGGGCGGGGACCTCGCGGCCCAGTCCTGGTGGCGGTCATGGGCGACGTCCGGCGTCCCCCCGGTCGACCTGGGCTGGTACGGCGGGGTGCCGGTCGTGTCGTACAGCTTTGCCGGGCCCTGGATCGCCGGGCTGCTCGGGCTGCCGCTCATGGGCGTGCTGGGGACCGTCCTCGGCGCGGCCGCGACGACCGCGCTGCTCGCGCGGCTGCGACCGTCGCCGGGCCGGCTCGTCGTCGTCGGGCTGGTCGCTGGGCTCACCTGGGCGGCCGACGAGTGGAGCGGGCGGACGACGTTCGGGCTCGGCGCGGCACTGGGCTGCCTGGCGCTCGTGCTCGTCTCCCGCTCCCGCCCGGCCGGTGCTCTGCTGGCCGTGCTCGCGGGGGCGGTGAGCCCGGTGGCGGCGGTGTTCCTGCTGCTGGCCGCGGGGGCATGGATCGCCGGGACGGCGCGTCGGGCCTCGGTGTTCTCAGCCCCGGCCGGGGCGTGGTGGATCGCCGGCGGCGCGCTGGTCCCGGTCGCCGCGGCGCGGCTGCTCGGGGCGGTGAGCGGGCCGCAGCCGTTCAGCGCCCACCAGATGCTCGCCGCGGTGGCGGCGGCCGCCCTGACCGGCCTGCTGATCGCCCCGGTCACCCCGCAGCACCGCGTCCTGCGGGTGGGTGCGGCGCTGACCGTGCTGCTGCTGGTGGGGACGTGGCTGGTGCACGACCCCGTCGGGTCCAACTCCACCCGGCTGGTGCTGCTGTTCGCCGCCCCCGCCCTGGTGGCCGCCGCTCGGACGGTGGCGCCGGTGACCGCGCTGGCCGCGATCGCGGTCGTGGTGCTGCTGCCCCCGGTGGTCGGCACCGATCTCGTGCCGCGCGACCCGGCGCCCGAACAGGTGCGGGCAACGGCCCTGGTGCACGAGCTCACCCGCTACGGACCCGTCGGCCGGATCGAGGTCGTGCCCCTGCACGACCACGAGGAGAGCGTGGCGGTGGCGCGCGCGGTGCCGCTGGCCCGCGGTTGGCTGCGCCAGCTGGACACGTCCCGGGCGGCGCTGTTCTACGGCGGGTCGCCGTCTCGTGCCGCGTACCTGCGATGGCTGCGGGACAGCGGTGTCTCCTACGTCGCCCTGCCGACCGGGCAGGTCGACTGGGAGGCGCACGGGGAGGCGAGGCTGCTGCACCGCGGGGTGCCGGGGCTGCAGCAGGTCTGGTCCGACCGGTGGTGGCGGGTGTTCCGCGTCACGGACGGCGGGCTGGTGCGCGGGGATGCCCGGCTGGTGACCAGCGACCGCTCGCACGTCGTGCTGGACGTGCGCCGGCCGGGGTCCGTGCAGGTGGCGGTCTGGTGGTCGCGCTGGACCTCGGTGTCCGGCCCGGGCGGCTGCGTGGAGCCGGGCTCCCGCCGGGGCTGGACGACCCTGGCCGTCACCCGCCCGGGTCGCTACGTGTTGAGCAGCTCGTGGGAGCCGGCGGGACGCTGCACCTGAGTCCCGCGTTGGGCTGCGGCCGCAGACGCTGGTATCTTTGCAGGCCGGTCCGCGTGCGCACGTGCGCCCGGACGATGGACAGCAAGCATTCCCCTTCCAGACACCGAGGCTCACGCGTGGCGAACATCAAGTCCCAGATCAAGCGGAACAAGACCAACGAGCGGCGGCGGCAGCGCAACGTCGCGGTCAAGTCCGCCCTGAAGACGGCCGTCCGGCGCTTCCGCACCGCTGCCGACGCCGGGGACGCGGAGGCCGCGGCCTCGGCGCTGCAGGTGGCCAGCAAGCAGCTGGACAAGGCCGCCAGCAAGGGCATCATCCACAAGAACCAGGCCGCCAACCGCAAGTCGGGCATGGCCAAGCAGTTCGCCGGCCTGCAGGGCTGACGTTCCTCGCTTCCGAGAGCCCTCGTCCCGCACGGGACGGGGGCTCTCGTGCGTCTCGGCGACCGTGTGCCGCAGCTACCGGCTGCGGCTACCGGCCCCGGACGGCGCGGTCGCGGCGGGTCTCCGTGCGGATCTCGACGATCCGGCGGACGGCGCGCTCCAGGGCGTAGTCGGCGCTGGCCGCGGCGCCCTTGACGTCGGCGTTGAGGTCGGCGGCAACACGGATGGCCTGCTGCAGGCCATCGATGCTCCAGCCGCGTGACTGGGCCTGCGCCTTCTTGACCTTCCACGGCGGCATCTTCAGCGCGCGGGCCAGGTCGCCGGGGTTGCTGCTGGACAGGCTGGCCACCCGCGCCGCGGTACGCACACCGTCGGCGATCGCGTCGGCGATGAGCACGTGCGCGACGCCGCGCTCCAGGGCCCAGCGCAGCATCTCCACCGCGCCCTGACGGTCGCCGACCAGCACCTTCTCGGCCACGGTGAACCCGCTCACCTCGGCCTGGCCGCGGTGGAACCGGGCCACCGCGTCGGCGTCGATGGTGCCGCCGAAGTCGGAGACGAGCTGGCTGGCCGCCGAGGAGAGCTGGCGCAGGTCGTTGCCGACCGCATCGACGAGCGCGGCGAGCGCGTCGGGGGTGATCCGGCCGCCGAAGGTGCGGACCTCGTTGCGCACGAACGCGACCCGGTCGCCGGGCGAGGTGATCTTCGGGCAGTCGTCGACGGCGGCGCCGGCGGCGGTGAAAGCCTTGAGCAGCGCCTCGTTGCGCTTGCCGCCGAAGTGCACGATCACCAGCGTCAGGTCGGGATCGGGGTCCTTGGCGTACCCGACGAGGGCGTCGACCAGGGCGGTGGCGGCCTCGTGCACGCCGCTGACCAGGACCAGCCGGTGACCGCCGAACAGCGAGGGCGCGAGCACGTCGGCCAGCTGACCCACCGGGAGGCCGGCGGCGGCGAGCTCGTGCTCCTCGGCGTCGGGGTGGCGCTCGAGCACCCCGGCGCGGACGGCGGAGACCGCGCGGGCGCGCAGCAGCTCCTCCTCCCCCACCACGACCCGGAGCCGCGAGGTCGGTGCCGGAGGTGCTGCTGCCACGCCTGCATCGTGTCACGCGCCTGCGACGTTCCCGGGCGGCAACGCCCCAGTCCCGGGCACTGCCGACGACGGCGAGGTCGCCGTCCCGGTCGGTGCGCTCGATGCGCATGCCGTCCTGCCCGAGCAGCCGCAACGCGTAGGCGGTCGGGTGGCCGTAGTCGTTGTCGGCACCGACCGAGACCAGCGCCACCCGGGCTCCGGTGGCGGCCAGGAAGTCGGGGTCGACGTCGGCGCTGCCGTGGTGCGGCACCTTGAGCACGTCGGCACGCAGGTCGACCCCGCGATCGAGGATGCGGGCCTCCGCCTCGGCGCCGAGGTCGCCGGTGAACAGCACGCGCACGCCGCGCACGGTCACCCGGGCGACGACGGACAGGTCGTTGGCCGCGGCGCCGGCGGTGGCGATCTCGGGCGGCGGGGCGAGCACCTCGAGGGTCGCCTCGCCGAACTCCTGGACCTGCCCGGGGACGGCGGTGACGCGGCGGGCGCCGGCGGCGGCCGCGAGCCGGTCGACGGCCCGCACCCGGTGATCGGCCGGGGACAGCGTGCCGGTCGCGACCGCGTCGACCCGACGCCCGGCCAGCGCCCCGGCCAGGCCGCCCGCGTGGTCGGCGTCGAGGTGCGAGAGCAGCACCAGCCGCAGCCGGTCGATGCGCAACCGGGTCAGGCAGGAGTCGACGCCGCCGACGTCGGGACCGGTGTCGACCAGCAGTCCCTCCGCCGGCCCGGTCGGGACGACCAGCGCATCGCCCTGACCCACGTCGCAGGCCACGACGACGGTGCCCTCCGGCGGCCAGCCGCGCACCGCCTGGCGCAGCGGCCAGCCGAGCACGACCAGCCCGACCAGGGCGGCGAGCACCAGCGGACGCAGCCTGCGGAACCGCCGGAGCAGCACCCCCAGAGCGACCAGGCCGAGCGTGAGCGCCACCGCAGCGGTGGTGCCGGCCGGCCAGGTGGCGACGGCGTCGGGCACCTCCGCACCGCGTTCCGCGACGAGGATCAGCCAGCGCACCGGCCACCCGGCCAGCCACACCAGGGCCTCGGCCGGTGCGGCGGCCACCGGCGCGACCAGGGCCGCCAGCAGGCCGAGGACGGTGGCCGGGGCGACGGCCGGGGCGGCGAGCAGGTTCGCCGGCAGCGACACCAAGCTGACCTGGCCGCTGAACGCCGCGATGAGCGGCGTCGTCGCGAGGCCGGCCGCGGCGCTCACCGCGACGGCATCGGCGACCAGCGTCGGGATCCCCCGCCGGCGCAGCGCCCGCGACCACGTCGGTGCGAGCAGGACGATCGCGGCCGTCGCCGCCACCGAGAGGGCGAACCCGAGGTCGGCGGCCAGCGCCGGCCGCAGCAGCAGGAGGACGAGCACGCCGGTGCAGAGCGCGGGGACGGCCGCCCGCTGCCGCCCCGAGGCGAGGGCCACCAGCGTCACCAGGCCCATCGCCGCCGCGCGCAGGACGCTCGCTCCCGGGCCGGTCAGCACCACGAACCCGACCAGCGCGAGCGCGCCCACGACCGCCTGCACGCGCCGGTCGACCGCTCGCCGGCGCAGCGGCCACAGCACGCCGGCCACCGCGATCGCCACGTTCGCGCCCGACACGGCCGTGAGATGCGCGAGACCCGTTCGCCGGAAGTCCTCGGTGAGCACCGGATCCATGGCGCTCGTGTCGCCCACGACCAGACCGGGTAGCAGCCCCGCCGGTCCCGGTCCGAGCACCCGCGCCGATGCGTGGGCCAGCCCGATCCGCAGCGACTGCGCGGCGGCCTGCACCCGGCCCGGCGCGCCCGCCGAATGCGGTGGCCCTCGCGCGGTGACGACGGCGACGATCCCGGCGTCCCGCGGCAGCATCGCGGTCGCCCGAACCCGGACCTCCTGACCGGGCGGCACGTCGGCCCAGCGCTCAGCGGGCGCGAACAGCAGCACGGCGTCGTCGAGCCGGCTCGCCGTCCGGCCGTCCCACATGGCGGTCACGGTCGCGGCCGCGACGATCCGCTGCGGGCCCACGCCGGACACGGCACGGGGCAGGTCGTCGAGGGTGAGCTGCACCTCCACCGTCCCCCGCCGCTCGGCGACGGCGTGCAGCGGAGAAGCCTCCCGGGCCAGGCTCCTCAGCCCCGCCGCACCACAGGTGAGCGCGAGCACGGCCAGCACGCCGAGCACGACGAAGCCCGCCCGGCCGGGACGGCGGACCAGCGGCAGCGATACGGCGACCGCCGCGCCGGCGACAGCGAACAGTGCCGCCGTCCCCAGCCGGGGCGCGATCAGCGCGGCCAGCCACGAGATCACCGCCGCGGGCGCGAGCCGCAGGTCGAGCCAGTGCCAGCGGTCGGACGAGGGGTCCTGGTCACCGGCCATGCACCGACGCTACGAAGCGGCTTGGCGGCCTTCGACGGCTCGCGGCGAACTGTGGACAGCGGCCCCCGCTGTGGACGGCTCGGGCGCGCGGTACCGGTCCACGTGCACCGCATCCTCCAGCGGACGGCGCTGCCGCCAGCCGTGCCGCTCGAGGTCCGGGGTCTCCTCGAGGTGGGTGACCGGCCCGAGGCACAGCCAGCCGACCGGGCGGACGTGCTCGGGGATGCCCAGCAGGTCCTGGAGGAAGGGCTCCCGGTAGAACGAGACCCAGCCGACGCCGAGGCCTTCCGCGGTCGTTGCCAGCCACAGGTTCTGGATCGCCAGGCAGGTCGAGTACAGCCCGGTGTCGGCGATGGCGTGGCGGCCCAGCACCGCAGGTGCCCCGCGCTCCGGGTCGTACGTGACGACCACGCCGAGGGACGCCTGGAGCACCCCTTCGACGGAGATGCGAGCGAACGTGGCCGCGCGCTCACCGCTCAGGGCCCGGGCGAAGGTGTCCCGTTCCTCCGCGACGTGCTGCTGGAACCTACGGCGTAGTTCCAGGTTCCGCACCAGCACGAAGTCCCACGGTTGGGTCAGCCCGACGCTGGGCGCCGCGTGGGCGGCGCCGAGGACGCGGAGCAGGATCTCCTCATCGACCGGTTCCCCGGTGAACTGGGTGCGCACGTCGCGGCGGCGGGAGATGACGTCGTAGAGATCGGCCGGCATCCGCGCATCCTGCCGCCTCCGGCCGGGGCGGCCACGGGCGGCCCCGCCTTCAGACGGTCACCAAGGTCTTGAGCTGGTCGTAGATCGACGGGCCGATGCCGGGTACGTCGTCCAGCTGCTCGACCGAGGTGAAGCGGCCCTGCTGCTCCCGGTAGGTCACGATGCGCTGCGCCAGCACGGGACCGATGCCGGGCAGTGCGTCGAGATCGGACGCCGTGGCGGTGTTGAGGTTCACCGGCCCGCCCTGGGCCGTGCCCGGCGCAGCGGACGGGTCCCCCGCCGCACCGGGCACCCCCACGGCGATCTGCTGGCCGTCGGCGACGAGAGCCGCCAGGTTGACCGAGGCCGGATCGGCCCCGGGCAGCAGCCCGCCGGTCGCCTCGATCGCGTCGGCCACCCGGGACCCCGAGGGCAGGGTGACCAGACCGGGCCGGGCGACCAGGCCCACGACCGAGACGACCACGGTGCTCGCCGTGTCCGCGACCTCACCGACCGACGGCGTGGCCGGCGCGGAGGTGTCCGATGCGGTCGGCGCGGCCGGGCCCGGATCGTCGACCGGCTCGACCCGCGGGCGGTCCAGCCACGTCCAGCCCGCCAGCAGCAGCGCGGCGAGCAGGCCGACCATCCAGAGCGAGCGGGCGCCGCGGCGGCCGGGGTCCAGCCGGACCGCCGGCCCCGGGGCGCGGTGCCGGCCCAGACCCGCAGGAAGCACCGCGCGATCCGGGTCGGGATCGGGAGGCTCCGCCTCCGGCGCGTCGACGTCGTCGGTGAACTCGTCGTCCGGGACCCAGCCGTGCGCCCGGTTGCTCTCGTCCAGGAGCGAGCGCAGGCGCGCGCGGATCACGTCGGCGTCGTCGGGGCGGCGGGAGGAGAGGCGCACCGGCGTGACGCTAGGGAGGCGATCAGCCGCCCGGGACGGCTCTGGCGGATCTGTGGATCGAGGCCCCGCCTGTGGACGACGGGCGGCGCGCGGTCAGCCGCGGCAGGCAGGGTCGCCGCATGCCGACCTCACTCCTCCGGTGGCTCCGGGACCTCCAGCAGCGCGCCCTCGTCCGGCGCGGGCACCACGACGACGCCGACGGCGCCGGGGCCCACGTGCGCGCCGATCGCGGCGCCGAGCTCGCTGACGTACAGCTCGCGGAGCTTGGGCAGCTGCTCGCGCAGCTCCTCGGCCAGCCGCTCGGCGCGCTCGGGTGCGGCGAGGTGGTGCACGGCGACGGAGGCCGGGCCGTCGCCGGCGGTCTCCACGGTGCGCTGCACCAGGCGGTGGAACGCCCGCGCCGAGGTGCGGACCTTCTCCAGCGGGACGACCTTGCCCTCGACGACGTGCAGCACCGGCTTGACCGCGAGCGCCGACCCGAGGATGGCCGCGGCGGCGCCGATCCGCCCACCCCGGCGCAGGTGCTCGAGGGTGTCGACGACGAAGAGCGTGCTGGTCGACTCCGCGGTCTTCCGTGCGGCCTCGGCGACCGCCGCGGCGTCCGCGCCCTCTGCGGCGGCCCGGACGGCGGCGAGGACGGCGAACCCGGTCGCCATCGCGGTGGCCCGCGAGTCGATCACCGTGACGATGTGCTCGCCGATCTGCGCGGCGGCCAGCCGGGCGGCGTCCCAGGTGCCGGAGAGCTCCGCGGACAGGTGCACCGAGACGATCCGCTCGGCGCCGCCGGCCAGGCAGCGGCGGTAGGCGGCGACGAAGTCGCCGGTCGTGGGACGCGACGTGGACACCTGAGCACCGCGCGTCGCCAGGGCCGCGGCGACCTCCGCGGGCCCGATGTCTCGACCCTCACGCCCCGAGCGGCCCGGCAGCACGACGTAGAGCGGCACCACCTCGATGCCGTACTGCTCGACCAGCGCTTCGGGCAGATATGCCGTCGAATCGGTGACGACGGCGACGGACACCCGCCGAGGCTAGCCCGCGCGGACCCGATCCCCGTACGCCTGACGGGGGTGGAGACCCCCGATCCGGTTACAGGACGGCGTCGGCGTCCGACTCGGCGGCCGCGCCGCCCTCCTCCGGGCTCGCGCCGGCCGGCACGGCGATCCGCGGCGCCGGACCGCCGCCCTCAACCGGCTGCGGCAGCCACACGTTGTGCCGGACCAGCCGCCAGTGCCCGGACTGGCACACCAGCTCGCTCCACGAGCAGTTGCCGAGCGGACCGAGGACCCGCCGGTGCTCGGCGTCCAGCCCGAGCAGGGCCTCCATCAGCCGTCCGGCCGTGCCGCCGTGCGTCACCACGACGGCCAGCGGGGCCTCCGGCAGCTCGGCGAGAGCGGCCAGGGCCCGCTCGGCCACGTGCGCCGCCTCCTCGCCACCGCGGCCCCGCACCGGGCGACCGGCCCGCCAGTCGGCGAACTGCTCCGGGTAGCGCTCGGCCACCTCGTCGCGGGTCAGCCCCTCCCAGCACCCGAGCCCGTGCTCGCGCAGCCGGGCGTCGGTGCGCAGGTCCACGCCGAGCAGATCGGTCAGCGCACGTGCGGTCTCCACCGCCCGGACCAGGTCGCTGGAGACGACGACGGGGTGGTCGGCGGCCGGCCCGGCGGCGAGCAGCGGCGCCACGAGCGCGGCCTGCCGGCGACCTTCGTCGTCCAGCGGCGGGTCGAGCTGGCCCTGGAAGCGGCCGGCCGCGTTCCACTCGGTCCGCCCGTGCCGCCAGATCACCAGGCGGGACACCGGCAGGTCGGAGGGGACGGCACTCACCGGCTCGTCGGGTCCTGGGGTCGCCCGCCGGTGTCCTCGCCGGCCGCGTGCCGGGCGGCGTCGCGGTCGACGAAGGGGATCGTCGGGCAGTCCTTCCACAGGCGCTCGAGCGCGTAGTAGGCCCGCTCCTCGGCGTGCTGCACGTGCACCACGACGTCGACGAAGTCCAGCAGCACCCAGCGGGCCTCGGCGACGCCCTCGCGGCGCACCGGCTTGATGCCCTGCTGGCGCAGCCGGTCCTCGACCTCGTCGACGATCGCCTGCACCTGGCGCTCGTTCGGCGCAGACGCGAGCACGAACGCGTCGGTGATCGCCAGCCGGTCGCTCACGTCGACGATGGAGACGTCGGTGGCGAGCTTGTCGGCGGCCGCCTGAGCGGCGACCAACGCGGTCTCACGCGCCTCGGTGGAGGCGGTCATCTCGGCACCTCGAAAGCCTGGGGGGACGGTGGTTCAGCAGCCGGTGGTCCAGCCGAAGGTGGGGAGGACGGGTGGCCGTTCCCGGCGCCGTCCTCCTCGGTACCCGGCGGTGGCCGGTCGTACGTCGGGCGGCCGCCGGTGGGCCGGCCGGGGTCCCCGGCGCGGCGGGCGGGGTGGCCCTGGCGGTACAGGCTGCGCTTCTCGATGTACTGCACGACGCCGTCGGGCACGAGGTACCAGACCGGCATCCCCCGGGCGACGCGCTCGCGGCAGTCGGTGGAGCTGATCGACAGCGCCGGCACCTCGACCAGGCTCACCACGCCCTCGGGCAGGTGGGCGTCGGCCAGGGCGAAGCCGGGCCGGGTGACCCCGATGAAGTGCGCCAGCGAGAAGCATCGCTCGCTGTCACGCCAGCTGAGGATCTGCGAGAGGGCGTCGGCGCCGGTGATGAAGAACAGCTCGGCGTCGGGGCGCTGCACCTTGAGGTCGGTGAGCGTGTCGATGGTGTACGTCGGCCCGCCCCGGTCGATGTCGACGCGGCTGACCGAGAAGCGCGGATTGGAGGCCGTCGCGATGACCGTCATGAGGTAGCGGTCCTCGGCGGGGGCCACGTCGCGGTCGGTCTTCTGCCACGGCTGACCGGTCGGCACGAACACGACCTCGTCCAGCCCGAACAGGCCCGCGACCTCGCTGGCGGCGACGAGGTGCCCGTGATGGATGGGATCGAACGTCCCGCCCATCACCCCGATCCGCCCGCCGACCACCGAGCGAGCGTATCCGGTGCCTCGGGGGCCCACCTGCGCCGGACCGGCCGAGGACGCGGAAACGGAACCGCCGCCCCCGGGGGGATCCGGGGGCGGACGGCCCGTCTGCGACCGGCTCCCCCGTGCAGCCGGTCGCGATCTGCCCGGCGAGAACCGGGCCAACCGGAGCCGTGGATGGAGCAACGGCGCCGTCCTGAGCAACGGCGAGGGAGTCGAACGGTTACGACGCGGGCCCGGAATCGGGGCGCAGATCACACCCCGGGCGTGTCGGCGCCGGTCAGAGCGTCGTGACGAAGTCCGCGAGCTGCGCGGCGTTGCGGCACTCGACCATGTCGACGACCTCGCCGTAGGCGTCGGCGGCGGAGTCCCCGCTGCCCCACAGCCGCCGCGGCTCCGGGTTGAGCCAGTGCGCCGACCGGCAGCGCTTGACCATGTCGCCGAGCACCGGCAGCCCCGGACGGCGGTAGTTGGTGCGGCCGTCGCCCAGGATCAGCAGCGACGTCTTCGGGCCGAGCGCCGAGGGCCAGCGATCGGCGAAGACCTCGAACGCGTTGCCGTAGTCGCTGTGCCCGTCGAAGGAGACGACGTCGGCCTCGCGCCCGATCCGCGCCACCGCATCGGCGACGTCGGCGCCCGGGCGGAAGAACCGGGTCACCTCGTCGGTCGAGTCCACGAACGCGAACGCCCGCACGCCGGTGAAGTGCTCCCGGAGCGCCTGGGTGAGCATGAGCGTGAAGTGGCTGAACCCGGCCACCGAGCCGGAGACGTCGCAGAGCACCACGAGCTCGGGCTTGTGCACCTTGCGCGGCCGGTGGTGGGTCACCACGGGCACGCCACCGGTGCCCAGCGACGCGCGCACCGTCTTGCGGAAGTCCAGCCGGCCCTCGCGGCCGTGCCGCCGGCGCGCCGAGAGCCGCACCGCCAGCCGCCGGGCCAGCGGAGCCACCGTCCGGCGCAGCTCGGCCAGGTCGCTCGCCTGCGCCCGCAGGAAGTCCACCTGGTCGGCGAGCGGCCGGACCGCGCTCTTGGCCACCCGCTCACGGCCGCGCTGCTCGGCCGAGCGCCGGCGCACCTCCGCCTCGACCGCCGCGCGGAACGCCGCCAGCCGTTCGCGGATCGTCTGCCGGGCCACCTGCTCGGCCAGCCCGCCCCGCTCGCCGCCGCCCAGCAGCCCGGCCAGCAGCTGGGAGACCAGCGTGTCCGGCGAGAGCGCCCGCATCACCCGGTAGCTGAAGAACGACTGCCCGGACGGCGACGGCTGCCCCTGCCCGAGCAGCTCCACGGCCTGGCGGGCGAACCGGCGCAGCGCCTCGTCGTCGCCGTCGAGCAGCAGCTGCAGCAGCTGCGCCCGCATCAGCTCGGTGAGCTCACCGGGGTCGCCGGGCAGGTCCAGGGTCGAGCCGGGCGTGCCCTCGCCGTCGTCGTCCTCACCCTCGGAGCCCGACGCCGCTGGCCGCTCCCCCAGCGGCCACCACAGGTCGAACAGCACGTCGTAGGCGGGCCGCTGGGCGGCCCGCTGCAGCAGGACCGCGGCCAGCCCGTGCCGCAGCTGCTCGCGGTCGAGCAGGTCGACCACGGTCAGGATCTCGGCCGCGTCGACCGCCTGGCTGATGCCGACCGGGATCCCGGCCTCGCGCACCGCGCGCACGAAGCCGTCGAGGTGCCCGGCCAGCCCGCCGGGCTCAGCGGTCGTGGACGGCGCCGTCATCAGTTCAGCCGCAGCTCGGCCGCGGCACGCTCCTGGTCGCTGGCGTGCTTGAGCACCACGCCCAGCGTCGACTTCACCGCTCCCTCGTCGAGGGTGTCCAGGCCCAGCTCGAGCAGGGTCTGCGCCCAGTCGAGGGTCTCGGAGATCGACGGTGACTTCTTCAGCTCCAGCGCCCGCAGCGCCCGGATGGTGCGCACCAGCTGCTCGGCCAGCCCCGGCGCGAGGTCGGGCACCCGCGAGAGCACGATCTCCCGCTCCCGCTCGGCCGACGGGTAGTCCAGCGCCAGGTACAGGCAGCGCCGCTTGAGCGCCTCGGACAGCTCACGGGTCGCGTTCGAGGTCAGGACGACGGTCGGCCGCCGCGACGCGGTCACCGTCCCCAGCTCCGGGATGGTCACCTGGAAGTCCGAGAGCACCTCGAGCAGCAGGCCCTCCACCTCGACGTCGGCCTTGTCGGTCTCGTCGATCAGCAGCACGGTCGGCTCGCTGCGCCGGATCGCGGTGAGCAGCGGCCGGGAGAGCAGGAACTCCTCGCCGAAGATGTCGTCGTGGACGGTGTCCCAGTCCGTGCCATCGGTGCCCTGGGCGGCCTGGATCCGGAGCAGTTGCTTCTTGTAGTTCCACTCGTAGAGCGCCCGGGCCTCGTCCAGCCCCTCGTAGCACTGCAGCCGGATGAGCTCCGAGCCGGTCGCGGCCGCGAGGGCCTTGGCCAGCTCGGTCTTGCCCGTCCCGGCCGGCCCCTCCACCAGCAGCGGCTTGCCCAGCCGGTCGGCGAGGAACACGGTCGTCGCGATCTGCGCGTCGGGCAGGTAGCCGGCCGCCGACAGCCGCTTGCTGACGTCGGCGACCGAGGAGAACTGCGGGGACTGGGTGGGGGGCAGGGCCAAGAGATCTCCTAGCGCACGTGGCCGTTGCCGGTCACGACGTACGTGGTCGAGGTGAGCTCCGGCAGCCCCAGCGGGCCCCGGGCGTGCAGCTTCTGGGTGGAGATGCCGATCTCGGCGCCGAACCCGAACTCGCCGCCGTCGGTGAACCGGGTCGAGGCGTTCACCATGACCGCGGCCGAGTCCACCCCCGCTGTGAAGGCCGCGATGGCCGAGGCCGAGTCGGCCACGATCGCCTCGGTGTGCCCGGTGCTCCACCGTGCGATGTGGTCCAGCGCGGCCGGCAGGTCGTCGACGACCCGCACCGCCATGTCCATCGACAGGTACTCGGTGGCCCAGTCCTCGTCGGTCGCGGGCAGCACGCCGTCCACAGCGGCCCGGGCGGCCTCGTCGCCGTGCAGGGTGACCCCGGCGTCGGCCAGCGCGGCCAGCAGCCGCGGCAGGAACGGGACGTCGCGGTGCACCAGCAGCGTCTCGGCGGAGTTGCAGACGCTGACCCGGTGGGTCTTGGAGTTGAGCACGACCGCCTCGGCGGTCGCCGGGTCGGCGGAGGCGTCGACGTAGACGTGGCAGTTGCCCTCACCGGTCTCGATGACCGGCACCTTCGCCTCGTTCACCACGCGCTGGATCAGCGAGCCGCCGCCGCGCGGGATGACGACGTCGACGAACCCGCGCGCCCCGAGCAGCTCACCCACCGACGCGCGGTCGGCCGGCAGCAGCTCGATCGAGCCCTCCGGCAGGCCGGCCTTCGACAACGCCTCGGTCATCACCGCGACCAGCACCGTGTTGGTGCGGTGCGCCGACGCCGAGCCGCGGAGCAGCGCGGCGTTGCCGCTCTTCAGGCACAGCCCGGCGGCGTCGACGGTCACGTTCGGCCGCGCCTCGTAGACGATGCCGACCACGCCCAGCGGCACGCGCACCTGCCGCAGCTCCAGCCCGTTGGGCAGCCTCGACCCGCGGACGACGTCGCCCACGGGGTCCGGCAGGGCGATCAGCGTGCGCAGCGCCTCGGCGACGCCCGCCACCCGGCCGGCGTCCAGCCGCAGCCGGTCGACGGTCGACTCGGGCGTCCCGTCGGCGCGGGCCGCGTTGACGTCCAGCGCGTTGGCGGCCAGGATCTCGTCCACCCGCTCCACCAGCGCGTCGGCCATCGCGGCCAGGGCGCCGTCCTTGACGTCGGTGGGCAGGGTCCGCAGCACCCGGGCGGCGGCCCGCGCGCGCAGCGCGGACGCTCCGATCAGCGGCAGGGCGGCGACGTCGGGCACGTCCGCGAGGGTACGCGGCGCGGTTCGGGGACAGAACTCAGCGGTTGCGCAGGGCTCGCAGTGCGTTCTTGCGCGCGTCGCCGGTCAGCCGGTCGAGGAAGACCTTGCCGTCGAGGTGGTCGACCTCGTGCTGCAGGCAGCGGGCCATGAGCCCCTCCCCCTCCAGCCGCAGCGGCTTGCCGTTGACGTCGAAGCCCTCTGCCGCGCACCACATCGCGCGCACCGTGGGCGCCCAGATGCCCGGCACCGACAGGCAGCCCTCGTCGCCGTCCTGGATCTCCTCCGACCGCTCGGTGATCACCGGGTTGACCATGTGCCCGATCACGCCGTCGATGTTGTACGAGAACACCCGGAGGCCCACGCCGATCTGCGGGCCGGCCAGCCCCGCGCGGCCGGGGTGGTCGACGGTCTCCTCGAGATCGCGCACGAGCGCGGCGAGGTCCTTGTCGAACGCCTTGACCTCGTCGGCGGGCGTGCGCAGCACCGGATCGCCGATCTCGCGAATGGGACGGACGGTCACGACCAGCAGTCTCTCAGCCCAGGTCCGGGCGCCGGACCAGCACCATCTCGTCGCGGTGCACGACCTCCCGCCGGAACTCCGGCTCCAGCTCGCCGCTCTTGCGGCCGAGCAGCGCCGGCAGCTCGCGCGAGTCGTAGGCGACCAGGCCGCGGGCGACGACGACGCCGTCCGGCCCGACCAGCTCCACCGGGTCGTCGGCGAGGAACTCCCCCGCCAGCCCGGTGATCCCGGCCGCCAGCAGCGAGGCGTTGCGCTCGCGGACGGCGGCCACCGCACCGGCGTCGAGCAGCAGGCGACCCCGCGGCCGGGTGGCGAAGCGCAGCCAGAACTGCCGCGCGCGCGGCCGCGGCGCCATCACCGCGAAGCAGGTGCCGACCGGTTCGCCGGCCAGCGCGGCGGCCGCCCGCGCGGCCGAGGTGACGACGACGGGCACGCCGGCGTGCGCGGCGATCAGCGCCGCCTCCACCTTGGTCGCCATCCCGCCGGTGCCGACGCCGTTGCGGCGGGCCGTGCCGAGCGTGATCGCGTCCAGCTCAGCGGGGTCGCGCACGGTCTCGATCAGCTGCGCGGGCCCGGTCCGCGGGTCGCCGTCGTAGACGCCCTCGACGTCGGAGAGCAGCAGCAGCGCGTCGGCCCGGACGACGTGCGCGACCAGCGCGGCCAGCCGGTCGTTGTCGCCGAACCGGATCTCGTCGGTGGCCACCGTGTCGTTCTCGTTGACGATCGGCAGCGTGCCCAGCGCCAGCAGCCGGTCGAGGGTGCGCTCGGCGTTGCGGTAGTGGCTGCGCCGGGTGAGGTCGTCGGCGGTGAGCAGCACCTGCCCGACGGTCACGCCGTGGCGGGCGAACGCGTCGGCGTAGGTCTGCACCAGACGCAGCTGCCCGACGCTGGCCGCCGCCTGCGCGGTGGCCAGGTCCCGCGGGCGGCCGGCGATGCCCAGCGGCGCCAGCCCGGCCGCGATCGCGCCCGAGGAGACCAGCACGACCTCCCGCCCGGCGGCCCGCAGCCCGCTGAGGACGTCGACCAGCGCGGTCAGCCGCTCGACGTCCAGCCCGCCCGGCACCGTCGTCAGCGAGGAGGACCCCACCTTGACGACGACGCGACGGGCCTCGGCGAACTCCGGCCTCACTCGTCGGCCTCCTCGAACTCTTCACTGAGCTCGTAGGGCACCCGCCGGGCCTTCTTGGCGGCCAGCCGGTCCGCCGCACCCACGCGCTCGGAGATCTCCAGCCGGTTGTCGGTGCCGCGGCCGCCCAGCCCGGCGCTCTCCTCGGCCGTGAGCGTGCCGGCCGGCAGGGTCGGCTCGAAGTCGAAGGTGACCCCGCCGATGGTGACCTCGTCGCCCTCCTCGGCACCCGCCTTGGCCAGCGCGTCCTCCACGCCGAGCCGGTTGAGCCGGTCGGCGAGGTAGCCGACGGCCTCGTCGTTGGTGAAGTCGGTCTGCCGCACCCACCGCTCCGGCCGGACGCCGCGGACGACGAAGCCCTCGTCGTCGCGCTCGACGGTGAACCCGGAGTCGTCGACGGCCCGGGGGGTGAGGGTGATCCGCACCGGCTCGGGCGCCGGCAGCGAGGCGCGGTGCTCCTCGACCGCCGCTGCCAGGGCGTAGCCGAGCTCGGGCAGCCCCTCGCCGGTGGCGGCGCTGATCGGGAACACCCGCAGGCCGCGCTCCTCGAGCGTGGCGCGCACGAGGTCGACCAGGTCGCGGGCGTCCGGCACGTCGACCTTGTTGAGGACGGCGAACCGCAGCCGGCCGACCAGGTCCAGCTCGTCGCCCTCGTACTCCCGCAGCTCGTGCGTCAGCACGTCGATGTCGGTCTCGGGGTCGCGGCCGGGCTCCATGGTCGCCATGTCGACGACGTGCACGAGCACCGCGCACCGCTCGACGTGCCGCAGGAACTCCAGGCCGAGCCCCTTGCCGGCCGACGCGCCCGGGATGAGCCCCGGCACGTCGGCCATCGTGAACGTGGTGTCGCCGGCGCGGACGACGCCGAGGTTCGGCACGAGCGTGGTGAACGGGTAGTCGGCGATCTTCGGCCGGGCGGCGGACATCGCCGCGACCAGCGAGGACTTGCCCGCCGACGGGTAGCCGACCAGCCCGACATCGGCGATGCTCTTGAGCTCCAGCACGGCGTCGACGGCCTCGCCCGGCTCGCCGAGCAGCGCGAAGCCGGGGGCCTTGCGGCGCGGGTTGGCCAGCGCGGCGTTGCCGAGGCCGCCCTTGCCGCCGGCGGCCAGCACCACGCGGGTGCCGGCCCCCATGAGGTCGGCGACGACCTCGCCGTCGACCCGGACGACCGTGCCCTCGGGCACGCGCAGCACGCGCTCCTCGCCACGGGCGCCGTTGCGGTTGCTGCCGGCGCCGGGGCGGCCGTTGCCGGCCTTCTGGTGCGGGCGGTGGTGGAAGTCGAGCAGCGTGTGCACGCTCGGGTCGACCTCGAGGACGACGTCGCCGCCGTCCCCACCGTTGCCGCCGTCCGGGCCGCCGAGCGGCTTGAACTTCTCGCGGTGGACCGAGGCGACCCCGTGCCCACCGTTGCCGGCGGTGACGTGCACGGTCACCCGGTCGACGAACGCGGCCACGGGAGTGCTCCTACCTGCAAGCAGCGGCACCCCGACGTCGAATCGACGCCGGGGTGCCGCTGAGGACGAACGAAGTGTCTAGACCTCGACCGCGGTGATGGACACGGTCTTGCGACCCCGGCGGGTGCCGAAGGTCACGGCGCCCGGCTCGAGGGCGAACAGCGTGTCGTCGCCGCCGCGGCCGACGCCGAGACCGGGGTGGAAGTGGGTGCCGCGCTGGCGGACGATGATCTCGCCGGCCTTGACGACCTGGCCGCCGAAGCGCTTCACACCGAGCCGCTGCGCGTTGGAGTCGCGGCCGTTGCGGGAGGACGAGGCGCCCTTCTTGTGTGCCATGTCGGCGTCAGCCCTTCGTGATGTCGCGGACCACGACGTCGGTCAGGTGCTGACGGTGCCCCTGCCGCTTGTGGTAGCCGGTCTTGTTCTTGAACTTGTGGATGCGGATCTTCGGGCCCTTGCCGTGGCCGACGATCTCGCCGGTCACGGTCACCTTGGCCAGGGCCGCGGCATCGCTGGTGACGGTGTCCCCGTCGACCAGCAGGATCGCCGGGAGGGTGACGGTGTCGCCTGCCTCACCGGTGAGACGGTTCACGGTGAACCGGTCGCCGACAGCCACCTTGTGCTGGCTGCCGCCGGCCTTCACGACTGCGTACACCACTGACTCCTCGTTCCTCGCAACGCTTTTCCGTCCCGCACGCACACCTCGGGGCGTTCACCGGGGCTGGGCGGGTTTCTGCACGGCCGACCGGGACCGGTGGCCTGCAACCCGACCAGCGTACCCGATCAGTTGGTGGGCGGTCCGGCCGGGCGACTGGCCGCCCGGCGCCGGCGCGGCCGTGGGACCGAGGTCACCTCGGGCTCGTCGGCGTCCACCGGCGGGGCGCTCTGGGCCTGCTCGACGACCGCCTCGTCGGTGACCCCCACGGTCTCGACGGCGGCGATCGCCTCGTCACCGGCCGGCGGCTCCTCCGTGGCGGGAGCCGATTCCTCAGCAGCAGAGGCGCCGATCTCGACCGGCGACTCCTCCTCGCGCACCTCGGTGAGGACGGCGGCGTCCTCCGCGGCGCGCTCCTCCCCCGCCTGACCGCGGCCACGGCGGCCGCGGTTGCGCCGCCCGCCGCTCGAGCGGGTGACCTCGCCGTCCTCGTCGGCCGACGGGCCGGGCTCGGCGGTGGTGTCCTCGGCCTCGGCGGTCTCCTTGGCCTGCGGCTTCTCGCCGCGGCCGGAGTCACGGCCGGAGTCACGGCCGGAGTCGCGCCGGCCGTTGCCGCCGCTGCCGTTCCCGCCGCCACCGCCGCCGCCGCGGCGCTTCTCGTCCACCGGCTCCATGTGCACGAGGACGCCCCGGCCGCGGCAGTGCTCGCACGGCTCGGAGAAGACCTCGAGCAGGCCCTGGCCGACCCGCTTGCGGGTCATCTGCACCAGGCCCAGCGAGGTGACCTCGGCGACCTGGTGCTTGGTGCGGTCGCGGCCCAGGCACTCGGTGAGCCGCCGCAGCACGAGGTCGCGGTTGCTCTCCAGGACCATGTCGATGAAGTCGATGACGATGATCCCGCCGATGTCGCGCAGCCGGAGCTGGCGGACGATCTCCTCGGCCGCCTCCATGTTGTTGCGCGTGACGGTCTGCTCCAGGTTGCCGCCGGAGCCGACGAACTTGCCGGTGTTGACGTCCACGACGGTCATCGCCTCGGTGCGGTCGATGACCAGCGAGCCGCCCGAGGGCAGCCAGACCTTGCGGTCCAGCGCCTTGGCCAGCTGCTCGTCGATGCGCAGGTCGTGGAAGACGTCGCCCTCGCCGGTGTACCGGTTGAGCCGGCCGACCAACTCCGGGGAGACGTGCGCGACGTAGGCCTCGACGGTGTCCCAGGCGTCGTCGCCCTGGACGACGAGCTCCTTGAAGTCCTCGTTGAAGACGTCGCGGATGACCCGGATCGCGAGGTCCGGCTCGCCGTAGAGCAGCGTCGGGGCGTTGGTCGCCGACTGGGACTTGGTCTGGATGACCTCCCACTGCGCCTTCAGCCGGTTGACGTCGCGGGTGAGCTCCTCCTCCGAGGCGCCCTCCGCGGCGGTCCGGATGATCACGCCGGCGTCCTCGGGGACGATCTTCTTGAGGATGTCCTTGAGCCGGGTGCGCTCGGTGTCGGGCAGCTTGCGGCTGATGCCGGTCATCGAGCCGCCGGGCACGTAGACCAGGAACCGGCCGGGCAGGTTGATCTGCTGGGTCAGCCGGGCACCCTTGTGGCCGATCGGGTCCTTGGTGACCTGCACCAGCACCTTGTCGCCGGACTTGAGCGCCTGCTCGATGGAGCGCTGCTTGCCCGACAGGCCCGCGGCGTCCCAGTTGACCTCACCGGCGTACAGGACGGCGTTGCGGCCCTTGCCGATGTCGACGAACGCGGCCTCCATGCTGGGCAGCACGTTCTGCACGCGGCCGAGGTAGACGTTGCCGGCGAAGGACGTCGCCTGCGCCTGGGTCACGTAGTGCTCGACGAGGATGTCGTCCTCGAGGACGGCGATCTGGGTGCGCTCGCCGCGCTGGCGGATGACCATCTTGCGGTCGACGGCCTCGCGGCGGGCGAGGAACTCGGCCTCGGTGAGGATCGGCGCGCGGCGGCGGCCGCTGTCGCGACCGTCGCGGCGGCGCTGGCGCTTGGCCTCGAGCCGCGTGGAGCCGGTGACGCCGCGGACGTCGTCGTCGCTGGTCAGCCGCCCGTCGCGGCCGGCCCGCTCGGGACGCTCTTCGTCGCCGGTCTCGCCGCCCTCGCTGCTGCTGCCGCGGCGACGGCGCCGGCGGCGGCGACGGGTGCTGGAGCCGGTCTCGGCCTCCTCGCCGTCGGAGTCCTCGTCGGTGTCGCCCTCGGCGTCCTCGGTGTCCTCGTCGGCCTGCTCGTCGCGGGCGCCGTCGGTGTCGCTGTCGGTGTCGCCGTCCTCGTCGGAGTCCTCGGCGCTGCGCCCCCGGCCGCGGCCACGGCGACCACGGCGGCGGCGCCGGCTGCCGGTGCTGGCCGTCTCGTCGCGGTCCTCTTCGTCGGAGTCCTCGGCGGCCTCCTCGAGGTCCTCGACGTCCTCGTCCTCGTTCGCCGCGACCTCGACGTCCTCGGTGTCGGGACGACGGCGCGAGCGGCTGCGGCGCGAGCGGGTCGGCGCCGCCTCCTCGTGCCGCTCGTCGACCGGGCCCTCGCCGGCCTCGTCGTCCGGGCTCTCGGCCGGACGGCGGCTGCGCCGGCGCGGGGCCGGGGCGGCCTCGGGCGCCGGGGCCACGAAGCTGACGAAGGCGGGGATCGCCGGCGCCGGCGGGGTCACCGCGGGCACCTCGTCGGGGTCGGCCGCGGCCGCCGGGCGGGTGGCCCGCCGGCGCGGCCGGGCGACCACGGCGGTCGGCTCGGGAGAGCTGAACTGCGCGCCGAACCGCGACAGCGGCTCGTGCTCGGGTTCGTCCTCGGGTTCGGCCACCGCGGCGGGCGCTTCGGCCTCCGGTTCCTCGGCCTCCGGTCCCTCGGCCTCGGGCTCCTCGACCGGGGTCTCCTCGACCTCGGTCGGCTGCTCCGCGGCGACCGGTGTCTCCGGGGTGGCCTCCGGGGTTGCTCCGGTGGTGTCGTTGTCGTCGTTCTGGTTCGCCACGAGGGCTCGCCTCCTGTGTGCGTTCCCGGGCGCCGATCTCTCGGCGGCCGCGCAGGAACGCGGGTTGGGCGGGGCTGGGCGACCGCACGGGGTGCGGCGGGTCGCCCGACCCGCATCAAGTCTGTGGGTGGCTCCCGCGCGGCGGTCGCCGCGGCCGGGGGCCGGTGGTGCAGGTCTTCGGTGGTGCAGGTCTTCGGTGGTGCAGGTCTTCGGTGGTGCAGGTCTGAGGTGCCCGGGGCCGGGTGACTCCGAGCGTGCGGCACGTCTGGCAGCCGTGCCACGCGACGGCGCGGGTCAGACCGTCGCGTGCTCCCCCTGGCAGCGGGTGCGCGCCGCACGGTCAGGACCGAGCGGATCGGCCACGGTCCCGTCGTCGTCGAGCCGGCCTTGCGCCGCACGCACGGCCCTGGCGGGCAACGGCGGGCGCAGGTCGGCGACGGCAGCGAGAGCGGCCAACACGTCGTCGGGTCGTACAGCGGGCGTCACCTGCCGGACGACCGCATTCAGTATGGCACAACCTGCCTCCTCGACCGCCGACGCGCCGAAGACGGCGGCGCGCGCATCGACGTCCTTGAGGCCGGTCTTGGTGCGCCGCGCGACGGTCACCTCGTCGCGCGCGAGGAAGGCGTCCAGGGCCGACTGCAGGTCGGCGAGGGGCAGCCCGGGCAGCTCGATGCGCCAGACCGAGGTGTCGATCCGGTCGGCGAGCGAGCCGGTCCCCTCCCCCGCCTCGACGCACTCCAGGACGACGACGTCCTCCGGCAGCGCGGCGTCCAGGGCGGCGCGCACCTGCTCGGGATCGCGCCGCTCGGCCAGCCCGATCTCGGCGTACTCGGCCTCGCTGGCCGCGCCGGTGGGCGCCGCGCCGAGGTAGGAGATCTTCGGGTGCGGGGTGAAGCCGGCGGAGAACGCCATCGGCACCTGGGCGCGGCGCAGCGCCCGCTCCAGCGCCCGGGCCAGGTCGCGGTGCGAGGCGAAGCGCAGCCGGCCGCGCTTGGCGTAGCGCAGGCGCAGCTTCTGCACGGTCGGGGGCGGCGGCGGCCCCTCAGGCATGCGGGCCACTAGCGGCCGACCACCGTGAGCGGCAGGAGGCTGCGACCGGTCGGGCCGATCTGGATCTCGGTGCCCATGGTCGGGCAGACGCCGCAGTCGTAGCAGCCGGTCCAGCGGCAGTCGCCGACCTCCTCCTCGGAGATCGCCTCCTGCCAGTCCTCCCAGAGCCACTCCTTGTCCAGGCCGGAGTCGAGGTGGTCCCAGGGCAGCACCTCGTGCTCGGTGCGCTCGCGGGTGGTGAACCAGTCCAGGTCGACGCCGAAGGCGCCGAGCTCCTCGGCGGCCGCCGTCGTCCAGCGCTCGTAGGAGAAGTGCTCGCTCCAGCCGTCGAAGTGGCCGCCGTCGCGCCAGACGCGCTCGATCACCCGGCCGACCCGGCGGTCGCCGCGGGAGAGCAGGCCTTCGATGACCCCGGGCTTGCCGTCGTGGTAGCGCAGGCCGATGGAGCGGCCGATCCGGCGGTCGTTGTTGATCGCCTGCCGCAGCAGCTTGAGCCGGGCGTCGATCGTCTCGGCGCTGGCCTGCCCGGCCCACTGGAACGGGGTGTGCGGCTTGGGCACGAAACCGCCGATCGAGACCGTGCAGCGGATGTCCTTGCTGCCGCTGGCCTCCCGGCCGGCCCGGATCACCTCGACGGCGAGCTCGGCGATCTCCAGGACGTCCTCGTCGGTCTCCGTGGGGAGGCCGCACATGAAGTAGAGCTTCACCTGGCGCCAGCCGTTGGCGTAGGCGGTGGTGACCGTGCGGACGAGGTCCTCCTTGGACACCGTCTTGTTGATCACCCGGCGGATCCGCTCGCTGCCGCCCTCGGGGGCGAACGTCAGCCCGCTGCGCCGTCCGTTGCGGGAGAGCTCGTTGGCGAGGGTGACGTTGAATGCATCAACCCTCGTGGAGGGAAGGGAAAGCCCGGTCTTGCTGTCCTCGTAGCGGTCGGCGAGCTCCTTGGCGATCTGCCCGATCTCGGAGTGGTCGGCCGACGACAGCGACAGCAGCCCGACCTCCTCGTAGCCGGTGGCGCGCAGCCCCTGGTCGACCATCGAGCCGATGCCGGTGATCGTCCGCTCGCGGACCGGGCGGGTGATCATCCCGGCCTGGCAGAAGCGGCAGCCACGGGTGCAGCCGCGGAAGATCTCCACGCTCATCCGCTCGTGCACGCTCTCGGCCATCGGCACCAGCGGCGTCTTCGGGTAGGGCCACTCGTCGAGGTCCATCACGGTGCGCTTGCCGACCCGGGCCGGGACGTCGTCCCGGGTCCGGGTGACCGCGGCGATGGTGCCGTCGGGGGCGTAGGAGACGGCGTAGAAGCGCGGCACGTAGACGCCGTCGACCCGGGCCAGCCGGGCGAGCAGCTCCTCGCGGCCGCCGGGACGGCCCTGGTCCTTCCAGATGCGGACGACGTCGGTGATGTCGCCGACCACCTGCTCGCCGTCGCCGAGGACGGCGGCGTCGACGAAGTCGGCGATGGGCTCGGGGTTGAACGCGGCGTGCCCGCCGGCGATCACGACCGGATGGGTCTCGTCGCGGTCGGCGGCGTGCAGCGGGATGCCGGCGAGGTCGAGCGTCTCGAGCAGGTTGGTGTAGCCGAGCTCGGTGGCGAAGCTGACGCCGAGCAGGTCGAAGGCGCGGACCGGCCGGTGGGCGTCGACGGTGAACTGGTCGACCCCGTGCTCGCGCATCAGCGCGGCGAGGTCGGGCCACACGGCGTAGGTGCGCTCGGCGAGGGCGTCGGGGCGCTCGTTGAGCACCTCGTACAGGATCATGAGGCCCTGGTTGGGCAGCCCGACCTCGTAGGCGTCGGGGTACATCAGCGCCCAGTGGACGGCGACGTCGTCCCACTCCTTGACCTGCGAGTTCAGCTCACCGCCCACGTACTGGATCGGCTTGCCGACCTGGGCCAGCAGCGGTTCGAGACGGGGGTACAGGGACGCGACGCTCATGACCGGTCCAGGGTAGACGGCGGTGGAGCGCCCCTCCCCTGCCGAGTGAGCACTACTGGTCGCCCGCCGCGGCGTGTCCACAGATGTCGGCGACTGCAACTGCGCAGTCGGCGGAGGCCCGAGACTGGTCGACGTGCACGGATGCACCGGGAAGCACAGGTTCAGGACGGCGCTCGACGCCAAGCTGGCTCTCGTCCGGATCGGGCGCGCCGGCGACGACCAGGTGCGTGAGAAGGTGCCGATCCGCGTCTACCGCTGCGGGGCCTGCCGGGGGTGGCACCTCACGTCGATGCCGCTCGCCTCGGCCCGCCTTACTTCAGCAGCAGGCCGGACAGGCGGCGGGCGCCGATCGCCAGCCCGATCAGGCCCATGACCAGCAGGTACACGGCGTTGCCGAGCAGCGACCAGCCGACCTCGCCGGTGACGAGGTTCCGGATCAGCTCGATGCCGTGGTAGAGCGGCGTGCACCGCACGACCCACTGCAACGGCTCGGGGTAGGTCGACAGCGGGTAGAAGGTCGTCGAGAACAGGAACATCGGCAGGACGGCGAGCTGCACGAACTCGAAGTCCTGCCAGCTGCGCAGGAACGTGGTGGCCGCCAGCCCGGCCGCGGCGAAGGCGAAGCCGATGAGGATCGCCGCCGGCAGTGCGAGCACCGCCCACCACGACTCGACCAGCCCGAGGATCGCCATGATCACGAGGAAGGCCGCCGAGTAGGACGCGCCGCGCAGCAGCGCCCAGGTCGTCTCCCCCACCGCGGCGTCGGGCGCCGAGAGCGGCGTGGCCAGCACGGCGTCGTAGAGCTTCGAGTACCGCAGCTTGAAGTACAGGTTGTGGACGGCGTCGTAGATCGCGCCGTTCATGGCCGAGCTGGCCAGCAGCGCCGGGGCGACGAACTGCTGGTAGGTCAGCGACGTCCCGGTGTCGGTCACCACGTCGCCCACCAGCCCGCCGATGCCGACGCCGATCGAGAGCAGGTAGAAGAACGGCTCGAAGAAGCCGGAGACGAACAGGACCCAGGTCCGCTTGGCGACCAGGAAGTTGCGCTGCACGAGGTACCCGGCCCGCCGGGCCGACAGCGGGTAGAGCGGGAAGACCCGCAGCAGCAGCGACCCGGGCTGTGGCGGGGAGGCGAGCTCCAGCGTCTCGGCGCTCACGTGAGCAGCCTCCGGCGGTAGGCCCACCGGGCGAGCAGCACGCCGCCGGCGATCCACAGCGCCAGGTAGCCGACGTGCAGCAGGCCGGCGCCGAGATCGATGGTGCCGAGCGCGAGGCCACGGGCCAGGGAGACCCCGTGCCACAGCGGGGTGACGTAGGCGATCCACTCGAAGACCGCCGGCAGCTGGCTGACCGGGAAGAACGTCCCCGAGAACAGGAACATCGGGATGATCAGGAACCGCTGCACCGCGGCGAACCCGCTGTCGTTGTCCAGCGTCGCCGCGTACGCCGTGATCGGGGCGGCGAAGGCCATGCCGGTCAGCAGCGCGGCGGGCACGGCGAGCACCACCAGCCAGCTGTCGGCCGCCCCGAAGAGCACCAGGACGGCGAGGAACAGCGCCGCCGACGTCGTCACCCGGAACGCGACGTACAGCAGCTGGCCGACCAGCAGGTCGGGCACCCGGGTCGGCGTGGCCAGCACGGCGTCGTAGGTCTTGTCCCACTTGATCGCGCCGAGCACCGGGTAGGTCGACTCGAACGACCCGGTCTGCATCGCCGCGGCGGCCAGCAGCCCCGGCGCGAGGAACGACAGGTAGGAGACGCCGCCGGGCAGGCCGGGGCCGCGGTCGACCAGGATGCCCAGCGTCAGCCCCATCGAGGCGAGGAACAGCGCCGGCTCCAGCACGCTGCTGATCAGACTGCTGCGCCAGAAGTGCCGGTAGGCGGTGAGCCGCTGACCTGCGAAGGCCAGGGCGCCCGGTGTGAGCACGGGGACGGTCACGAGCCCTCCTCGCTGACGCTCGTCGGACTCCTGACCGGCGGTGCTGTGCCCCTGGGTGACCTCGCAAGCTCGGTCACCTCAGTCCACCAGCGTCCGGCCGGTGAGCCGAAGGAAGACGTCCTCCAGCGAGCTGCGCCGCACGAGGCTGGACTGCGGGTGCACCCCGTGCGCGGTCACCGCCGCCAGCGCGGCCTCGCCGTCGTGCGCGTAGAGCAGCAGGCGGTCGGGCAGCACCTCGATCCGCTCGGCGGCGCCGGAGTGCACCACCGGCTTGATCGCGTCGACGAACGCCTCGGGGCCGGGCTGGCCCTCGGCGAGCGGGAAGCGCAGCTCGCAGACCTCGCGGGTGGAGTAGGAGCGGATCAGCTCGGTCGGCGACCCCTCGGCCGCGATCCGGCCCTTGTCCATGACGACGAGCCGGTCGCACAGCTGCTCGGCCTCGTCCATGTAGTGCGTGGTCAGCACGAGGGTGACCCCGCGCTGCTTGAGCCGGTACAGCCGCTCCCAGAGCACGTGCCGGGCCTGCGGGTCCAGACCGGTGGTGGGCTCGTCGAGCAGGACGACGTCGGGCTCGTTGATCAGCGAGCGGGCGATGGTCAGCCGCCGCTTCATGCCGCCGGACAGCGGCTCCACCTTGTCGGCGGCGCGGTCGGACAGCTGCACGAACTCCAGCAGCTCGGCGGCCCGCTCGCGGATCGTGCCGCGTGGCAGCCCGAAGTACCGGCCGTAGACCAGCAGGTTCTCCAGCACCGTCAGCTCGAGGTCGAGGTTGTCGGTCTGCGGGACGACGCCGAGCCGGGCCCGGATGCGCGGGCCGTCGACGACCGGGTCGAGGCCGAGGATGCGCAGCTCACCGGCGGTCGGCGGGGACACCGCGCCGATCATGCGCATCGTCGAGCTCTTGCCGGCGCCGTTGGGGCCGAGGAAACCGAAGGCCTCCCCCGGCGCCACGTCGACGTCGATCCCGTCGACGGCGGTGAAGTCGCCGAAGCGCTTGACCAGCCCGCGGGCGCGGATCAGGGACCGGTCGGAGAGCACCGGACGACGGTAACCAGCCCCACCGACACCCGACGACCGGATTGGGTCCAGCGTTGATCAGGTCACCTGATCAACGGCTGGCCTCCTTCGGCAACGCTGGTGCAGTAGGACAGCGTTTGATCAGGTCACCTGATCAAACGCTGCTCCCCTCAGCCCAGGTCGGGGAAGAAGAGCTGCACCTCGCGCGCGGCGGACTCGGGCGAGTCGGAGCCGTGCACGATGTTGGACTGCACCTCGAGGGCGAAGTCGCCGCGGATCGTGCCGGGGCCCGCCTTCACCGGGTCGGTCGCGCCGGCCAGCGCGCGGAACGCCTCGATCGCCCGCGGGCCCTCGACGACCAGCGCCATCAGCGGGCCGCTGGTGATGAACTCGACCAGCGAGGCGAAGAACGGCCGCTCGCGGTGCTCGGCGTAGTGCGTCTCGGCGGTCTCGGCGGTCAGGGTGCGCAGCTCGGCGGCGACCAGCCGCAGGCCCTTGGCCTCCAGCCGGGAGACGACCTCGCCGACCAGGCCGCGGGCGACGCCGTCGGGCTTGACCAGGACCAGGGTGCGCTCAGCAGTGGGTGCGGACACGAGGCGGCAGCGTACGGGACGCCGTTCGTCAACTTTGGTTGACACCTCCGAGATGTCAACCTAGATTGACAGCCATGGCAACACCCACCGATGTCACGACCGCCGCCGCGGCCGACGACCCGGCCACCGGCCTGCGGGCCATCCGCGCCCTGCGCGAGCTCGCCGACCGGCTGGAGGCGCTGCAGGTGGCCAACGCCCGGGACCGCGGCTGGTCCTGGCAGCAGGTCGCCGACGCGCTCGGGGTCTCCCGGCAGGCGGTCCACAAGAAGCACGCCCGGTCGAGAAGGGATCGCTGACGATGTTCGAACGCTTCACCGAGGAGGCCCGGCGGGTGGTCGTCCTCGCCCAGACGGAGGCGCGCGAGGCCCGCGAGCCGTTCATCGACGCCACCCACCTGCTGCTCGGCATCGCCATGGTCGGGGGTCCGGGCGGCCAGGCGCTGCACGCGGCGGGCGTCGACCCGTCCCGGTTGCGGACCGCCGTCCGCGAGGTCGGCGACCCCAGCAGCGCCCTGGACGCCGACGCGCTCGCCGCGCTCGGCATCGACCTCGGCAAGGTGCAGGCGGCAGCGGAGGCCGCGTTCGGATCGGGCGCGCTCGCCGACCGCGCCCGCCAGGGCCGCCGCCGTCCGGGCGGGCACCTCCCGTTCACCGACCACGCCAAGAAGGCGCTCTCGCTCTCCCTGCGGGCCGCGATCCGCCGGGGCGACGGCGAGATCGACACCCGGCACGTCCTGCTCGGTGTCCTCGGCGCCGAGGAGAAGCGCTCGAGCGCCGTCCTCGACCACCTGGACGTCGACCTGACCGACCTGCGCCGGCGGCTCGACGCCCCCGACGCCGCGTAGTGCTCTGGCTGCGCCTGCTGCTGGCCGCGGGCTCAGCCGGTGGTCACCGATCCGGTCCGCAGCGGCACGAGCTCCACCCAGGTGGTGCCGGGAGCGAGTCGCACGACGGCGCCGTCCGGGCCGGTCAGGACGACGGGGTCGCCGAGCGAGGCCTTCGACCAGGTCGCGGTCACCACGGTCCCGCCGATCGCGACCAGCGCGGACCCGGATCCGAGCAGCTGCGTCTCGGGCACCGGGTTGCCGGCGGGGTCACGCGCGGAGGTGTTCACCACGTTCACGGACAGGACGACGACGTTGGTCGCGCGCAGCCGGGCCCCGTCCGCCTCGACCGCGGGCGACGGCCCCTCCGAGCGCAGCCAGGCGCCGTCCGGCGGGCTCCACGTCCAGCTGGGGTGGCTGACCCCCGACATCGTCAGGCGCACGACCCCCGCAGGCGCACCGGCGGAGGGCGGCTGACCCGGCCCGGCGAAGGTGAATTGCGGCGGCGGGCTCGCGACGTGCGCGCCGTCGGCCTGGTCGAGGAGGGTCTGCGGCGTCGCGTAGACGTTGTGCGGCGCGCGCCGGGAGTGCACCCGGTAGAAGCCGCCCGAGCCGGCGTCCATGCTGAGCACCTGCAGGCCGGCCGCGCCGACCGCGTCGACGTACTGCTGCTGCCCCCCGGAGAAGGCGAGCAGCCCGTGCAGCGGCGCGGCGATGGCCGGGTCCATCGGCCGCACCGAGCGCACCGGCCCGATCTCGGCGGGGACGGCGGACTGGTACACCGCGACGTAGCGGGTGATGCCGCCCTCGACGACCTCCTCCCAGACCATGTCGGCCATGTTCAGCCCCGTCTGCGGCCGGGCGTCGATCGAGTTCTCGATCTTCACCGCGAGTGCCGGCCGGTTGACCACACCCGGCGCCTGCACCCCGGTGAGCGGGTAGACCGGCGGCGGGGGCGGAGGGGGCGGCGGCGTCGTGGTCGTCGGGGCCGCGGTCGTGCTGCTGGAGGACGTCCCCGTCGCCCGCGGTTGCTCGTCCGGGCCGCACGCGGGCAGGACGGCGACCAGCACCACGCCGGCCGCCACCAGCCACGGGCGACGGGATCGACGACCGGACGCAACCACGGCGCACGCTCCTGGGAGGTCGAGCAGGGTGCGCCAGAGTAGGGCGGCAGGCGGAACGCGTCGGCCCGTTGCGCCGAGAATCGCCCGGCCGGGCGACTACTGGTGCGGCTGCTCCTCCTGCGACCCGGGAGGCGTGTCGGGCGACGGATCGGGCGCCGGATGGGGCGCCGCCGGGCGCGGCAGGATCGAGCCGAGCATGTCCCGCCGCAGCTGCAGCAGGTACAGCCACAGCAGCGCGAAGATGCCGCCGACCACCCACAGCACGGAGTTGAACAGCCCGGTCAGGACCAGCGGGACCTGCAGGACCGTGCCGATGACCAGCCCGCGCGGGCGCCGCTGCACCCCCGCGGCCAGGATCAGCAGGACGGCGAGGACCAGCAGGTAGGTCAGCCGGAAGCCGGTGAGGCCCGGCCCGCTCTGCGCGATCCCGCGCGGCACGAACAGGACGACGATCGCCTCGAGCACGAGCACCGCGGCGGCGCCGCCGTTGAGCGCCCGCGCGGCGCGGACCGGGTCGGGCGCCGTCACGACGAGCGACCCTGCAGCAGCGTGCGGGCCTCCCCCGCCGTGATCACGCTGCCGGTCACCAGGACGCCGGAGCCGCCGAGGGCGTCGTCCGGGCCGGCCTCGGCGAGCTCGATCGCCGACTCCAGCGCCTCGGGCAGCAGCGGGTGCACGCTCACCCGGTCGGCGCCGAACACGTCGACGGCCAGCGCGCCCAGCTCGTCGGCCGGCAGCGCCCGCTCCGAGCTGTTCTGGGTGACGACGAGCTCGGCGCAGATGCCCTCGAGCTCGCGCAGCATCCCGTCGACGTCCTTGCCGCGCACGCAGCCCACCACCCCGACCAGCCGGGTGAAGTCGAAGGACTCGCGGACCGCGGCGACGGTCACCGCCATGCCGGCCGGGTTGTGCGCGGCGTCGACCAGCACGGTCGGCGACGTGCGCACCCGCTCCAGCCGGCCGGGTGACCGGACGGCGGCGAACGCCGTCCGCACGGTCTCGACGTCGATCGGGCCGGTGGCCGCACCGGCGCCGAGGAACGCCTCGACCGCGGCCAGCGCGGTGGAGGCGTTCTGCGCCTGGTGCGCGCCGAACAGCGGCACGTACACCTCGTCGTACTCCCCGCCGAGGCCCTGCAGCCGCAACTGCTGGCCGCCGAGGGCGACCGTGCGGTCGAGGATGCCGAACTCGGTGCCCTCCCGCGCCAGCGTGGCCTCCACCTCGACCACCCGGCGGACCAGGGCGTCGAGGGCGGCCGGCTCCTGGTGGGCGACGACGGCGATCGCGTCGCGCTTGATGATCCCGGCCTTCTCGCCGGCGATCGTGCCGACGTCGGGGCCGAGGTACTCGGCGTGGTCCAGCGCGACAGGGGTGACGACGGCGACCCGGGCGTCCACGACGTTGGTCGCGTCCCACGTGCCGCCCATGCCGACCTCGATGACGGCGACGTCCACCGGGGCCTCGGCGAACAGCGCGTACGCCATCCCGACCATGACCTCGAAGAAGCTCATCGGGATCTCGCCGCCGGCGTCGACGAGCTCGATGTACGGGGCGATGTCGTTGTAGGTCTCGACGAACCGCTCGGCGCTGACCGGCTCGCCGTCGAGGACGATCCGCTCGCGGATGGACTGCAGGTGCGGGCTGGTGAACCGCCCGACCCGCAGGCCGAAGCCGCGCAGCAGCTCGTCGACCATCCGCGCCGTCGTCGTCTTGCCGTTGGTGCCGGCCACCTGGACGACGGGGTAGGCGCGCTGCGGCGACCCGAGGAGGTCCATCAGCGCGTTGATGCGGGTCAGCGACGGCTCGAGCCGGTTCTCCGGCCAGCGCTCCAGCAGTGCCTTCTCGACGCGGGCCATCTCACCGTGCTCGGTCGTGCTCATCGGTGTCCAGGATGCCAGCCGCGGAGAAACGGATCGCAGGCCTTCCTACGATGGGCCCCATGGAGACCCGCATCGCGACCCCCGGCAGCATCGCCCCGGGAGCCGAGAGCGGCGTACCCGAGAAGCCGTCGCTCGAGGGCCTCGAGGAGAAGTGGGTCCAGCGCTGGGCGGCCGAGGACACCTACGCGTTCGACCGGGCCACCGCGCTGACCTCGCCCCGGGAGCAGACCTACTCGATCGACACCCCGCCCCCGACCGCCAGCGGCTCGCTGCACGTGGGGCACGTCTTCAGCTACACGCACACCGACTTCGTCGCCCGCTACCAGCGGATGCTCGGCAAGCACGTCTTCTACCCGATGGGCTGGGACGACAACGGCCTGCCGACCGAGCGCCGGGTGCAGAACTACTACGGCGTGCGCTGCGACCCCTCGCTGCACTACGACCCGTCGTTCACGCCCCCGGAGAACCCCGGCAAGGACCAGCTGCCGATCTCGCGGCGCAACTTCGTCGAGCTGTGCATGCGGCTGACCGAGGAGGACGAGCTCGCCTTCGAGCAGCTGTGGCGCCGGGTCGGGCTGTCGGTGGACTGGTCGAACGTCTACCGGACGATCTCGGAGAGCTCGCGGGCCATCGCGCAGAAGATGTTCCTGCACAACCTGGCCCGCGGTGAGGCCTACGCGCAGGAGGCGCCCACCCTCTGGGACGTCACGTTCCGCACCGCCGTCGCGCAGGCCGAGCTGGAGGACCGCGAGCGCCCCGGCGCCTACCACCGGATCTCCTTCCACGGCCCGTCCGGCCCGGTCTTCATCGAGACGACGCGGCCCGAGCTGCTGCCCGCCTGCGTCGCGCTGGTGGCCCACCCCGACGACGAGCGCTACCAGCCGCTGTTCGGCAAGACGGTGCGCACGCCGGTGTTCGACGTCGAGGTGCCGGTGGTCGCGCACCGGCTGGCCGAGCCGGACAAGGGCTCGGGCATCGCGATGATCTGCACCTTCGGCGACCTCAACGACGTCACGTGGTGGCGCGAGCTGCAGCTGCCGACCCGGGCGATCGTCGGCTGGGACGGCCGGATCGTGGCCGACCCGCCGGCCGACGTCCCCGCCGGTCCGTACTCCGAGCTGGCCGGCAAGACCGTCTTCAGCGCCCAGCAGCGGATGGTCGAGCTGCTGCGCGAGTCCGGCGACCTCTCCGGCGAGCCGAAGCCGATCACGCACCCGGTGAAGTTCTTCGAGAAGGGCGAGCGCCCGCTGGAGATCGTCACCACGCGGCAGTGGTACATCCGCAACGGCGGCCGCTCCCCCGAGCTGCGCGACGCCCTGCTGGCCCGCGGCCGGGAGATCCAGTGGATCCCCGAGCACATGCGGCACCGCTACGACAACTGGGTCGAGGGCCTCAACGGCGACTGGCTGATCAGCCGGCAGCGGTTCTTCGGCGTCCCGTTCCCGGTCTGGTACCGCCTGGACGACGAGGGCCAGCCGGTCCACGACGAGCCGATCCTGGCGGCCGAGGACGCGCTGCCGGTGGACCCCTCCTCCGACGTCCCGCCGGGCTTCGAGGAGTCCCAGCGCGGCACGCCGGGCGGGTTCATGGCCGACCCCGACGTCATGGACACCTGGGCGACGTCCTCGCTGTCGCCGCAGGTGGCCTCGGGCTGGGAGACCGACCCGCAGCTGTTCGCGCACGTCTTCCCGATGGACCTGCGCCCGCAGGCGCACGACATCATCCGGACCTGGCTGTTCTCCACCGTGGTGCGCTCGCACTTCGAGTTCGACGCCGTGCCGTGGTCGCACGCGGCCATCTCCGGGTTCGTGGTCGACCCCGACCGCAAGAAGATGTCGAAGTCGAAGGGCAACGCGACGACCCCGATCGACGTCCTGGAGCGCTACGGCACCGACGCCGTGCGCTGGCGGGCGGCCGGGGCGCGGCCGGGCGCGGACTCGCCGTTCGACGAGGCGCAGATGAAGGTCGGCCGCCGGCTGGCCATGAAGATCCTCAACGTCGGCAAGTTCGTGCTGGGCCTGGGCGCCTCGGCGGGGCTGTCGGTCGACCAGGTCACCGAGCCGCTGGACCTCGCCGTCCTGGCCCGGCTGGCCGAGGTGGTCGACGACGCCACCGCGGCGATGGACGCCTACAACTACACCCGCGCGCTCGAGGTCTCCGAGTCCTTCTTCTGGACCTTCTGCGACGACTACGTCGAGCTGGTGAAGTCGCGGGCGTACGGGTCCGGCGCCGCCGCGGAGTCGGCGCAGGCGACCCTCGCCGTGGCGCTGTCGGTGCTGCTGCGGCTGTTCGCGCCGGTGCTGCCGTTCGTCACCGAGGAGGTCTGGTCCTGGTGGCAGGCCGGCTCGGTGCACCGGGCGATCTGGCCGCGCGCCACGGAGCTGCCCCGCGGCGGCGACCCGGCCGTGCTGGAGGTCGCGGGGGTGGCGCTGGCCGGGGTCCGCAAGGCGAAGTCCGACGCCAAGGTCTCGATGCGGGCCGATGTGCAGACCGCCACCGTGATCGCCCCGGAGGCGCAGGTGCCGCTGGTCGAGGCGGCGCGCACCGACCTGGTCGACGCCGGGCGGATCGCGCAGCTCGACGTCCTCGCCGGCACCGGTGAGCTGACCGTCGCCGTCGTCCTGGCGCCCACGGAGGACTGACCGGCAGCTCTCCCTCAGCCGGGACCGAGGGATCTCCCAGCCTGTGTGGCCACCGTGAACGGCCGGGAGCTGGGAGGTCCACGGCGTGCACGGCTGGAACTGGCTGCTCGGGTTGTCGCTGGTCCGCGGCCCGTTGCACGTCGGACTGCTCGCGGGGTCCGTGGCCGCCCTCCTCGGGCTGGGATTCCTGCGCCGGGGCCGGCCGTGGTGGATGCGGGCGGTGGCCGCAGCCGTGGTCGCGGCCGGCGTCGTCGTCCTCGGGGTGCGGACGTGGCTCGACGTCACCGAGCCGTGGCCTGACGCGCTGCCGCCCGTGGTCTACGCCTGGGTGGGCACGGGCGTCCTGGCGCTGCTCCTGCTGGGGCTCGGCTGGCGGCGGCAGCGCTGGTGGATCCGATCGCTGGCGGTCGCCGGGGCGCTGCTCGTCGTCCTCGGTGCCGCCGACGGCATCGACACCGTCTTCGGCGCCTATCCGACCGTGGCGACGGCGCTGCAGGTCGCCCCGCGCGATCAGGTGCCGGCGTCCGCCGTCCTGGGCCCGACCCCGACGCCCCCGGCGGCCCTGCCCGCGCACGGGGACGTGACGCAGGTCGTCATCCCGGCCACGCGATCGGGGTTCCCGGCGCGCCCCGCGTGGCTCTACGTGCCCCCGGCCTACCTCGTCGCCCACCACCCGCTGCTGCCCGTGCTCGTGCTGATCAACGGCCAGCCCGGCGGACCGCGAGACTGGCTCGACGGCGGCCGGCTGGCCCAGCGCATGGACGCCTTCGCCGCCGCGCACCACGGGCTCGCCCCGGTCGTCGTGATGCCCGACGGCACCGGCGGGCAGCTCGCCAACCCCCTCTGCACCGACTCCGCGCTCGGCCGGGCCGACACCTACCTCTCCCAGGACGTCGTGAGCTGGGTGAGCACGCACCTGCAGGTCACCCCCGACCACGCCGGATGGGCGGTCGGCGGGCTGTCCTACGGCGGCACGTGCGCCTTGCAGCTCGCCGTCGCGCACCCCGACCTGTTCCCCACCTTCTTCGACGCCTCGGGCCAGGAGGCACCCACCCTCGGCAGCCACGCCCGGACCGTGGAGGTGGCCTTCGGCGGCAACGCGCAGGCCTTCGCCGCGATCAACCCGCTGCAGGAGCTCGCGCGCCGCTCGTACGCGGGGTCGGCCGGCTTCCTGGCCGTGGGCGCCCAGGACTCCCGGTACCTGCCGCAGCAGCGGGCCGTCGCGGCGGCGGCGCGCAACGCCGGCATGGCGATCACCACCGAGGAGGTCCCGGGCACGCACGAGTGGCGCGTCTGGGGCCAGGCGCTCCAGGACGCGCTGCCCTGGCTGGCGGCCCGGCAGGGGCTGACGGCGTGAGGGCCCTGGGCGCGCTGCGCCGCTTCCCGCTCACGGCGAGCGTCCTGCTCGTGCTGATCGGCACCGCGGTGCTCACCGGGACGACGGGTGCCGATCCGGCCCTGCGCCGCGAGATCGGCGCCGCGGTCCGCGGTCCGGTGTCGGGCTGGCTCACCTCGGCCGCGTGGTGCGCCGACACGTCGTCCCTGGTGGTGGCGGTGCTGGCCACCGTCGTCCTGCTCGGCCCGGCCGAGCGGCGGCTGGGCAGCCGGCCGGCGCTCGGCGCGCTCGCGGCCGGGCAGGTCCTGGGGACGGCGATCGGGCTGGCCGTCGTCGGCGCCCTGGCCGCCGCCGGGGACACTTGGGCGCGGGAGATCAGCGGGATCGTGGTGCTCGGGCCGTTCGCGGGGGTCCTCGCCGCCGCCGGGCTGGCCACCGCCCGCTCCCCCGCGCTGTGGCGGCGGCGGGTGCGGCTGCTGCTCACGCTGACGCTCACCGCCCTGGTCCTCTACTCCGGCACGACCGGCGACGTCGTCCGGCTCTGCGGCTGGCTGCTGGGCCTCGGCGCGGGCCTCCTGCTGGGCCCGGTGCAGGAGGTGACGGCGCCGCACCCCAGCCGGCGGGAAGGCCGCGCGCTGGTCGCGATCGTGCTGACGGTGACGGCGCTCGGCCCGCTGCTCGCGGCGCTGTCGCGCACGCCGGACGGGCCCTGGGCCGTGGTCTCCCACCTGTTCGTCTCGGCCCCGCCGGACCACGCGCTGCTGCACGCGGTCTGCGGCCCCGGCGGCGACCGCGCGGACTGCCGGGTGCTCGAGGCGCGGGCGCGGCTCACCGGGCACGGCCCCGCGCTGCTGTCGGTGCTGCCGGTCGTGCTGCAGCTCGTGCTCGCCGAGGGCCTGCGGCGGGGACGGCGGGCGGCCTGGGGCGGGGCGGTCCTGCTCAGCAGCGCGCTCAGCGTGGTCGGCGCGCTCGTCGTCCTGACCGTCGTCGCCACCCCGGCCGAGGAGCTGCCGATGCTCGGGGTGCGGCCCGGCAGCCTGCCGGCGGCGTCCGTCGTCGCCCCGCTGGTGGCACCGCTGGCGGTGCTGGTGCTGCTCGTGGTGACCCGCAGCCGCTTCGACGTCCGCGCCCGGCCGGGATCGGGACGGCGCTGGCTGCTCGCCGCCGGACTGGGCATCACGGTCGTCGCGGTCGCGTACGTGTCCGCCGGATCGATGGTGAGCGGCGCGCTGGTCCGGCCGCCGTCGGCCGGGGCGCTGCTGCTGGACCTGCCCTCGCGCATGCTGCCGCCGGGGTACCTGGGCGAGATCGTCCCGCGCCTGGTCTCGCTGCACGGCAGTGCCCGGCTGCTCGCGGACTGGACCGGGGTCGCGATGTGGACGGTCCTGCTCGCGACCGCGATCTTCGTCGTCCGCCCGGCGCCGCCCACCGGGGACGCGGTCCGGGCGCGGGCGCTGGTCGACCGCCACGGCGAGGGCCCGCTCTCGTTCATGACCACGTGGGTGGGCAACCGCTACTGGTTCGCCGACGACGGCGCCGCGGTGGTCGCCTACCGGGTGGTGGGCGGGGTCGCGCTCACCACCGGCGACCCGGTCGGCCCGCCCGCCGCCCGCCGCGCCGCCGTCCTGCGCTTCACCGACTGGTGCGAGGAGCACGGGTGGACGCCGTGCTGGTACGCCGTGACCGACGAGGTGGCCGACGCGCTGGTCGGGACGGGCGCGCGGCGGCTGCAGGTGGCGGCGGAGACGTGGCTGCCGCTGGCCGGCCTGTCGTTCACCGGGCGCCGGTGGCAGGACGTGCGGACCGCGCTCAACCGCGCCCGGCGCGAAGGCGTCGAGGCGCGATGGACCTCCTGGTCGGAGGCTCCGCTGGCCCTCCGGGAGCAGCTGGCCCGGCTGTCGGAGGAGTGGCTGGCCGACAAGGGCCTGCCGGAGATGGGCTTCACGCTCGGCGGCCTGGACGAGCTCGCCGACGACGCCGTCCGGTGCCTGGTCGCGGTCGGTCGGGACGGCGAGGTCCTGGGCCTGACCAGCTGGCTGCCCGCGCGCCGGGCCGGCCGGCCGGTGGGGTGGACGCTCGACGTCATGCGCCGGGCGCGCACCGCCCCGCCGGGCGTCGTCGAGTTCCTGATCGCCACGGCGCTGCTGACCTTCCAGGAGGAAGGCGCCGAGTTCACCAGCCTGTCGGGCGCTCCCCTGGCCCTGCCGCCGGGCAGCGGGGACGGCAGCGGGCTGACCCGCCTGCTGACCGCCGCCGGCCGGCTCATGGAACCGGTCTACGGCTTCCGGTCGCTGCTCGCCTTCAAGGCCAAGTTCCAGCCGCGCTACCGCCCGCTGTGGCTGGTCTACCCCGGCACCGCCGACCTCCCGCGGATCGCCCAGGCGGTGTCGCGGGCCTACCTGCCGGACCTGTCCCTGCCGCAGGCCGCGCGGCTGACCGAGGCACTGGTGCGGGGGCATCGGCGTCCCGTGCGCAGTCCCGAGCAGCCGGCGCCGGTTCGCGCGTGAGGCGGGCCGCCTGGGCGCTCCTCCTGGTCCTGGCCTGCCTGACCGGCTGCCGGCCGGTCGATTCGGCGAGCACCAACGCCACGCTGTCGGTGTTCGCGGTGGGCGACTCGATCACCGAGGCGGACTCCCCCGACTTCGACGACGGCGATCTCGGGAGCGGGTCGTGGGCCTGGTACACCGATCAGGCGCCCGTCCTGATGCTCGGCGGCTGGGCGCACGCCGGCGCGACGACCGCCGACATGCTGCTCGGGGTGAGCGAGCTGGTGGCGGAGTCGACGATGCGCCACGCCGACGTCCTCGTGCTGATGGCCGGCAGCAACGACGTGGACGCCGGCGTGCCGTTCGCCGAGGCCGCCGACCACCTGCGCGCGATCGCCCGGGACGCCGGCATCTCCCGGGTCGTGCTCTCGACCATCCCGCCCGAGGACGCCGTCGCCGCCGACGTGCAGGCCTTCAACGCGCAGCTGCCCGCCCTGGCCCGCAGCGAGGGCTGGCAGCTGGTCGACCCGATGACGCAGATCCGGGACGGCGGCGGGCACTACGCGCCCGGGATGACCGACGACGGCGTCCACCCCACCGTGCGCGCGGCCCGGCTGATCGGCCAGGCCCTGCACCGGGACCTCGTGCGCTGAGCCCCCGGCTCTTGCGGTCTTCCGCGTGCTCTTGCGGCGCTGCAGGACCGCAGGAGCACGAGGACGACCGCAAGAGCGGCGGCCTCAGGCGTTCAGAGCTCAGGCGGGGTCGGCGGCGAAGGTGACGGTGACGCGCTGGACGCCGAGGGAGCGCGCCAGGCCGGTGAGCATCTGGCGGGTGTTGTCCTCGGCGCGGTGCAGCAGGTCGCTGGCCGCGGCCGCGCTCGACAGCCGGCGCTCCGCCGACCGGTAGAGCGCCGTGTCGTCGGTGGTGTCGTTCTCCACCGCGTCGCCGATGCGCTGCACGATCCCGCGGTCGCGGTCCAGCACCCGGCTCTGCGCGGGGTCCACGGACGCGTCGCCGAGCTCCGGCGCCGGAAGCGTGATCGTCGCGGTCTTCCCGTCGGCGGACAGCTGCACGCCGTCGGTGTCCAGCGAGCCGAAGTCGACGTAGGCGTCGACCGTGCCGGTGGCCAGCAGCTGCGTCCGCTCGCCGCTGATCGCGGCCGGCACCCACGGGGTGTCCCGCTCCTGGTCGACCACGACCTGGAACGTGCCGGTCGCCGCGTGGTACTCGTGCAGGTCGTCGAGCGCCAGCAGCAACGGGGTCGTGCTGCGGTCGATCACCTTCTCCTCCAGCGGGTTGCTGACGCTGTTCAGCGCGTAGAACCCGAGGCCGGCGACGGCCAGGCCGAGGACGGTGGGCAGGACGAGGCGGCGGGAACGGGGCACGGGCGGTCTCCCTGGGGTCGGCGGGGGGATCGCGTGGTGCAGCGCCGGGTTGTGCACGACCATTCCCGTTCCCGCAGCGTGTTGCCGGGTAAACGCACGACGGCCCGTACCCCACAGGGGGTACGGGCCGCCGGGAAGCGAGAACTAGGCCGACTTCTCGCGCGGGGCGCGGGCCGGCTTGCGCGGCACGATCGTCGGGTTGACGTGCTCGAGCACGACCTCCTTGGAGATGACCACGGTGGCGACGTCGTCCCGGCTGGGGACGTCGTACATCACCGACTGGAGCACCTCCTCCATGATCGCGCGCAGCCCGCGGGCGCCGGTGCCGCGGAGGATGGCCTGGTCGGCGATCGCCTCGAGGGCGTCGTCGGTGAACTCCAGGTCGACCCCGTCGAGCTCGAAGAGCTTGCGGTACTGGCGGACCAGGGCGTTCTTGGGCTCGGTGAGGATCTGGATCAGCGCCTCGCGGTCCAGCTTCTGCACGCTGGTGATCACGGGGAGCCGGCCGATGAACTCGGGGATCATGCCGAACTTGAGCAGGTCCTCCGGCATGACCTCGGCGAAGGCGTTGGCCTCCTCGAGCTCCTTCTTGCCGCGGATCTCGGCGCCGAAGCCGATGCCCTGCTTGCCGATCCGCTGCTCGATCACCTTCTCCAGCCCGGCGAAGGCACCGCCCACGATGAACAGCACGTTCGTCGTGTCGATCTGGATGAACTCCTGGTGCGGGTGCTTGCGACCACCCTGCGGGGGAACCGAGGCGGTGGTGCCCTCGAGGATCTTCAACAGCGCCTGCTGGACGCCCTCGCCGGAGACGTCGCGGGTGATCGACGGGTTCTCGCTCTTGCGGGCGATCTTGTCGACCTCGTCGATGTAGATGATCCCCGTCTCGGCGCGCTTGACGTCGTAGTCGGCGGCCTGGATCAGCTTGAGCAGGATGTTCTCGACGTCCTCACCGACGTAGCCGGCCTCGGTGAGGGCGGTGGCGTCGGCGATCGCGAACGGCACGTTCAGCATCCGGGCCAGGGTCTGCGCGAGGTGCGTCTTGCCGCAGCCGGTGGGGCCCATGAGCAGGATGTTCGACTTGGCCAGCTCGACCGACTCGTCACGGCTGGCCCGCTCACCGCCGGCCTGGATCCGCTTGTAGTGGTTGTAGACGGCGACCGACAGCGCGCGCTTGGCCTTGTCCTGGCCGATGACGTACTGCTCGAGGAAGTCGTGGATCTCCTTCGGCTTCGGCAGCTCGTCGAACTTCAGGTCCGAGGACTCGGAGAGCTCTTCCTCGATGATCTCGTTGCAGAGGTCGATGCACTCGTCGCAGATGTAGACCCCGGGGCCCGCGATGAGCTTCTTGACCTGCTTCTGGCTCTTGCCGCAGAAAGAGCACTTGAGCAGGTCGCCGCTCTCACCGATTCGTGCCACCAGCTGACCTCCACCTCGGTTCAGGGCCTCGTGGGAAGTGCCCCATATGTGCTTGCCGTGCTCGTGTTCGCCCCGTGCGACCCCGCTCTGGCGATCCGCTCCGCGAGGCTCCCCTCCCGGCGCGTCCGGCCGGGTATCGGGCGCCCGCCGAACGTACCGGCTCCTTCCGGCCCTCCGGGGTAGTGACGCACCCCGTCCGGCCGTCGAACCACATCTGTCGCCTGTGCTTCCTGGGCCCCTTGACGGTACGGGCCGGAACCCCGATTCGCGTAGTCCCGGCCCGTCCCGTTTCGCCGATCAGGCGCTCGCGGGCAGCGCGTTCAGCTTCCGGCTCTGGATGACCTCGTCGACGATGCCGTAGGCCTTCGCCTCCTCGGCCGTCAGGATCTTGTCCCGGTCGATGTCGGCCCGGATCTGGTCCTGGGAGCGGCCGGTGTGCCGCGCCAGGATCTCCTCCATCTGCGTGCGCACCCGCTCGATCTCGGCGGCGTGGATCTCCAGGTCGGTGACCTGACCGCCGGCCTCGCCGGAGGGCTGGTGGATGAGCACCCGGGAGTAGGGCAGCGCCAGGCGCTTGCCCGGCGTGCCGGCCGACAGCAGGACGGCGGCGGCCGAGGCGGCCTGGCCCATGCAGACGGTCTGGATGTCGGGCCGGATGAACATCATCGTGTCGTAGATCGCCATGAGCGACGTGAACGAGCCGCCGGGCGAGTTGATGTAGATCGTGATGTCGCGGTCGGGGTCGGTGGACTCCAGCGTCAGCAGCTGGGCCATCACGTCGTTGGCCGAGGCGTCGTCGATCTGCACCCCGAGGAAGATGATCCGCTCCTCGAAGAGCTTGTTGTACGGGTTGGACTCCTTCATGCCGTAGCTCGTGCGCTCCACGAAGGAGGGCAGGATGTAGCGGCTGGAGGGCATCTGGAAGCTCATGTCGGTGTCCTCCGGACTCAGTTGTCGGTGACCGGGTTGGCGCTGTCGGTCATGGCCGCCCTGCTCACGACGTGATCGACGAAGCCGTACTCGAGGGCCTCGGCCGCGGTGAACCAGCGGTCGCGGTCGGAGTCCTTGTTGATCTGCTCGACCGACTGGCCGGTGTGGAAGGCCTGGAGCTCGTTGAGCTCGCGCTTCGTCCGGCGGAACAGGTCGGCCTGGATCGCGATGTCCGAGGCCGTGCCGCCGACGCCGGCGGAGGGCTGGTGCATCATGATCCGCGCGTGCGGCAGGGCGTAGCGCTTGCCCTTGGTGCCGGCGGTGAGCAGGAACTGGCCCATCGAGGCGGCCAGGCCCATGCCGTAGGTGGCGACGTCGCAGTCGATGAACTGCATGGTGTCGTAGATCGCCATGCCTGCGGTCACCGAGCCGCCGGGCGAGTTGATGTAGAGGTGGATGTCGCGCTTCGGGTCCTCCGCCGACAGCAGCAGCATCTGCGCGGCGAGCTGGTTGGCGATCACGTCGTCGACCTGGCTGCCGAGGAAGATGATCCGTTCGCGCAGGAGACGCTCGTAGACCGAGTCGTTGAGATTCATCCCTCCGGCCGCGGCGCGCAGCATGGGCGCGCCCGCCGTGTTCGGGTCGGTGCTCACGGGTGGAATGACCTCCGTTGGACTGGTGCGCGGTCGGACCGGCTATGAGTTCGCCTGGGTCCTGTCGACCCTAACGCGCGCCCGGACGGCGGCAGTCCTCCGAAGGGCGGTGTTCGCCGTGGGCGCAGCGCCCGGCGGAGGATGGCGGTCCGTGGAGACCGCCCGCGCCAGCCGCACCGCCGTCCTCGTCTGCCAGGGACGGGCCGTCGCCGACGGCCGGGCGGCCGTCGGCAGGTTCGCCGACCCCGTGGCGGTACGCCTGCTGGAGGACGACGAGCGGCGCGAGGTCGCCCTGGCCCGGGCCGCGGACGACCCGGCCGACGTGCGGGAACGCCTGATCGTGGAGAGGCTGCGCGCCGTCGCGGAGGGCATGGTCGCGCGCACCGTCGCCATCGACGACGCGATCGCCGACGCCGGGCACCGGCAGGTCGTGATCCTCGGCGCGGGGCTGGACACCCGGCCCTGGCGGCTGGCCGCGCTGCGCGACGCCGTGACCTTCGCCGTCGACCACCCGGCGTCGCAGGCCGAGGCCCGGGAACGCGCCGCCGACCTGACGCCGCTGGGCCGGCTCGAGTTCGTGCCCGTCGACCTGAGCACCGACGACCTCGGCCCGGCGCTCACGCGGGCCGGCCACGACCCGGCCGCGCCGACGACGTGGGTGTGGGAGGGCGTCGTCCCCTACCTGACGGCCGGCGACGTGCGGGCCACGGTCGCCGCGCTCGCGGAGCGCTCGGCGCCGGGCAGCGTCGCCGTCGTCCAGTACCAGACCCGGTCGTGGACGGCGACCGCCGGCCGGCGGCTCTCCGGGCTGGTGATGCGGCTGACCCGGACCCCCGACCCGCTGGCCGCCGAGCCGTGGCGCTCGCTCTGGAGCCCGACGGCCATGGCCCGGCTGCTGGCCGAGCACGGCTTCGCCGTCGTCACGGACGACGACCTGCTGGCGATCGCCGGGCGCCTGGGCTCACCGGCGGCGCACCGCCGCTCCCTGACCAACGGCCGGGTCGCGGTGGCGCGCCACCGGTAGGAGGCGTCAGCGCTCCGCGTCGTCCTGGGACTCCGCCTCGGCCGGCTCGGCGTCGGCGTCGGCGTCGGCGTCCTCGGCCTGCACCGTCTGCGGGCGCAGCGACTCGAGGTCGACCACGTTGCCGGAGGCGTCGGTGATCGTCGTCTTCTCGAGCAGCTGGGCCAGCGCCTTGGTGCGGCGCACGTCGGCGACGAACTCGGCGATGTTGCCCGACTGCTGCAGCTGCCCGGCGTACTGCTCGGGGCTCATCCGGTTGCGCTGCGCCGCGGCGATGATCTGCGCGGAGAGGTCGTCGTTGTCGACGGTGACCTCACGGGCGTCGGCGATCGCGTCGAGGATGAACTGCGTCTTGACCGCCTGGGTCACGTTGGTGCGCAGGTCGGCGTCGTAGGCCTCGCGGTTCTCGACGCCGGCCGCGGAGAAGTAGTCGTCCCAGTTCATGCCGGCCTGGGCGAGCTCCTGCTGCAGGGTCTGGCCGCGCCACTGGACCTCGCGCTCGACGAGGTTCTCGGGGATCGGCACCTCGATGGTCTCGATGAGGTGCTCGACCAGCTTGTCGCGGGCCTCGGCGCCCTGCTGCAGGGTCTTCACCCGCTGCAGCCGCTGGCGGACGTCGTCCTTGAGCTCGTCGAGGGTGTCGAACTCGCTGGCGGTCGAGGCGAACTCGTCGTCGAGCTCGGGCAGCTCCTTGGCCTTGACCGAGCGGACGGTCACCGTGACCTCGGCGTCCTGACCGGCGTTCGGGCCGGACAGCAGCGGGGTGGTGAAGGTCTTCGACTCGTCGGCGGACAGCCCGCGGATGGCGTCGTCCAGGCCGTCCATGAGGTTGCCGGAGCCGACCTCGTAGGACATGCCGGTGGTGGTGCCGTCCTCCAGCACCTCGCCGTCCAGCTTCGCCTCGAGGTCGATGGAGACGTAGTCGCCGTCCTCGGCCGCGCGCTCGACGCCGGTGAGCATGGCGAACCGCTCGCGCATGACGTCGACCTGCTGGTCGATCTCCTCGTCGGTGACCGCGACGTCGTCGACGGTGACCGCCAGGTCGTCGAGGTCGGGCAGCTCGAGCTGCGGGGCGACGTCGACCTCGGCGGTGAAGGCGAGGGTGTCGTTGTCGTCGAGGCGGGTCACCTCGATGTCGGGCTGGCCGAGCACGCGCACCTGGTTCTCGCGGACGACCTCGGAGTAGACCTCGGGGATCGCGTGCTGGACGACCTGCTCCAGGACGACGGGACGGCCGAGCCGCTGGTCGAGGATCCGGTTGGGCACCTTGCCGGGACGGAAGCCGGGGATGCGGACCTGGCGGCCGAGCTCCTTGTAGACCTCACCGAAGGCGTGGTCCAGGTCCCCCCACGGCACCTCGATCGCCATCTTGACCCGCGTGGGGCCGAGTTCCTCGATGGTGCTCTTCACAGCGGCAGTGCTCCTCGATCGCAGTGTGGGGACGGCGTCGTCCGGGACATGGACGCGCGGAATCGGCTCTGAGTCTACGGAGCCGGGACTGATGTCGGGGTGGCGGGATTTGAACCCACGGCCCCCCGCTCCCAAAGCGGGTGCGCTACCAAACTGCGCCACACCCCGTGGCGGCCCGAGTCTAGGCGGCGGCGGCGCGCGACAGCCGTGACGGGCGGGGACGGCGAACCTATCGTGGCCGCGTGGCGCGCCTCGAGGTGGGCGACCGGGTCCTCGACGAGGCCCGGGAGCTGTTCGCCGCCTTCCGCTGGCGGGACTGCGTCGCACTGCTGGCCGAGGCCGACGCGCAGACCCCGCTGGACGGCACCGGGCTCGCGCTGCTCGGCGAGGCCGCGTACCTGATCGGGGCCGACGAGCAGGCCGTGAACGCGATCAGCCGGGCCTACCAGTCGTTCCTCCGGGCAGGCGACTTCGCCGCGGCCGCCCGGGCCGCCGTCTCGAACTGCTTCGCCCTGGAGAACGCCGGCGAGCTGGTGCGCTCCCGCGCCTGGGGCGCCCGGGCCGAGCGGCTCCTCGAGGAGCACGACCTGGGCGGCAGCGCGGCCGGTGCCTGGCTGCTGTCCCGGCGCAGCCACGAACTGCTCGACGAGCAGCGGGTCGAGGAGGCTCTGGCCGTCGCCCGTGAGGGCGAACGGCTCTCGCTGGCGACCGGCGAGCCCGACGCGGCGGCGCTCTCCCGGCTGACGATCGGCTTCGCGCTGCTGTTCCGCGGCGAGCGCGCCGCGTCGATCCGCGTGTTCGACGAGGTCATGCTCTCGGTGTCCTCGGACGAGACCTCACCCGCCGTGGTCGGCATCTGCTACTGCGTCTCGGTGGCCGCGTGCGTGCAGCAGCGGGACGTCGTCCGGGCCCGGTCGTGGACGGCGACGCTGGACCGCTGGGTCGCGGCGCGCCCCGACCTCGTCGCCTACCGCGGCGCGTGCCTCGTGCACCGGGCGCAGCTGTCGAGCCTCGGTGGGGACTGGCCGGCGGCTCTCGCGGACGCGAGCAGTGCGCTGGACCTGCTGGCCGGGACGCCCGCGGCCGGTTCGGCTGCCTACCAGCTCGGCGAGGTGCACCGGCTCATGGGGCACGACCACGAGGCCGAGGACGCCTACCGCCGGGCCAACGCGCTCGGGGTGCAACCGGAGCCCGGCCTGTCCCGGCTGCGGGTCGCCCAAGGCCGGGCGGAGGCGGCGTGCCGGACGCTGCGGCGGCTGTGTGACGAACCGCGGCCCCCCGAGGACCGGGCCGAGCTGCTCGCCGCCCGGGTCGAGGCCGAGCTCGCCCTGGACGACGTCGCGGCCGCGACCGCGACCGCCGGCGAGCTCCGCGCGATCACCGACGGGCTGGCCGCTCCCCTGCTCTCCGCGCTCGCCGTCCAGTCGGAGGGGGCGGTGCTGCTCGCCGCCGGCCGTCCCGGCGACGCCCTGGGCGTCCTGCGCGAGGCCCAGCAGCGGTGGACCGAGCTCGACCTGCCGCACGCCTGCGCACAGGCCCGGGTGCTCGCCGGCCGGTGCCTGCGGGAACTCGGCGACCCCGAGTCGGCCGACCTGGAGTTCGAGGCCGCCCGCGAGTGCTTCGAGCGGCTCGGCGCGGCGCGAGACCTCGCCGCCGTCGACGGCCCGTCCCCCGCACCGTCGAGCGCCCTCACCGCCCGGGAGGTGGAGGTCGTCCGGCTGGTCGCCGCCGGCCACACCAACCGCGCGATCGCGAACGAGCTGAGCCTCAGCGAGAAGACGGTGGCGAGGCACCTGGCCAACATCTACGCCAAGCTCGACATCCCCTCACGGGCCGCGGCGACCGCCTACGCCTACGACCACGGGCTGATGTGAACGAATTCCTTTGAGCACCTCGGCCCCGTCCCGAGGCTCGCCCCGAGCTTGCGAGGGGTGAGGAGGACGGGGTCCTTACATGCACAGTTCTACCCATGCCCTGACCTGCACAGATGCACGGTTCGGCCGACGCGGCAGGCACGGTTCCCGCTCCAGGCTCTCCGGCATGACCACCACCCAGCACTCCCCCGTCCAGCCGGCCGAGCTCTCCCCCGAGCGGCTCGGCACCGTGATCGTCGGCGCCGGTCAGACCGGGCTCGCCACCGCGTACTTCCTCGGCAAGGCCGGGGTCCCGTGCGTCGTCCTCGACGAGCACGCCCGCATCGGCGACCAGTGGCGGCAGCGCTACGACTCGCTGCTGCTCAACTCGCCCGCCCAGTACGACGGGCTGCCCGGCCTGCCCTCCCCCGCGCCCAAGTGGAGCTACCCGACCGGCGCCGACATGGGCGACCACCTCGAGCGGTACGCGCAGGTCATGGACATCGACGTCCGCAGCGGCGTCGCCGTCCGCTCCGTCGACCAGCAGGCCGACGGCACCTGGCTGCTGACCACCTCCGAGGGCGAGCTCACCGCGGAGAACGTCGTCGTCGCCGGCGGCGCGGAGCAGCTCCCCAACGTGCCCGAGGTCGCGGCGGACCTCGACCCGGGCATCCGCCAGCTGCACATGTCGGGCTACCGCAACCCCGGCCAGCTGCTGCCCGGACCGGTGCTGGTGGTCGGGGCCGGCCAGTCCGGCGCCGACCTCGCCCTGGAGATCCGGCGGGCCGGCCACGAGGTCTGGCTGTCGGGCCGGCCGCTGCCGGAGGTGCCGGTGCCGTTCGGCTCCCGCCGCATGCGTCTCGCGCTGCCGGTGCTGTTCTTCCTGGCCAGGCACGTGATGACGGTGCGCACCCCGCTGGGCCGGAAGATGCAGCCGGAGGTCCGCAAGGGCGGCGCGCCACTGCTGCGGGTCCGCCGGGCCGACCTCGCCGAGGCCGGCGTCCACCTCAGCGAGGCCCGCACGACCGGTGCGGACGACGGCCGCCCGGTGCTCGACGACGGCACGGTCCTCGACGTGACCAACGTCGTCTGGTGCACCGGCTTCCGGCAGGAGTTCGGCCTGGTCTCCCCCGACCCCACCGGGGACGACGGCTACCCGCGCGGCGACGGCGGGATCGTCGACGACCTGCCCGGCCTCTACTACGTCGGGCTGCTGTTCCAGACGGCGTTCGCGTCGATGCTCATCGGCGGGGCGGGCACGGACGCGAAGCGGATCGCCGCGCACATCGCGGCCCGCGCCCGCCGCCGGTGAGTTATGCGCTGACCTGGGGCCGGCGGCCCGCCCACGGGGCCGCCTGCTCCAGGGCGGCCGCGACCCGCACGAGCACGTCCTCCCGGCCGTACGCGGCGACCAGCTGCACGCCGACCGGCAGGCCGTCGTCGGTCCAGTGCAGCGGCAGGCTGATCGCCGGCTGGCCCGTGACGTTGAACTGCGCGGTGTACGGGATGAAGCTGTTGATCCGCCGCCCCTCGCCCTCGGGGCCGTCCGCGGTGAACCAGCCCAGCTCGGGTGGGGGCGCGCCGACGGTGGGCGTGACCAGCAGGTCGACGCCGCGGCCGCCGAGCTCCGGCGGCGCCCAGAACGCGGCCATCCGGCGCACCCACTGCCCCAGCCAGCCGCGCGCGCCGAGGTAGTCGGTGGCCAGCATGTCCTTGCCGACCGACCGGTAGACCTGGTTGCGCGGCTCGAGCTCGTCGTCGGCGATCGGCCGGCCGAGCACGAACTTCTCGAAGGTGCCGATCGTCAGCGCGGTGTCGCCGGCGATCGTGGCGACGAAGAACGGCGAGAACTGCTCGTCGAACATGCCGTCCGGCGTGCCGGGCTCGACGGCGCAGCCGAGCTCCTCGAGCAGCCGGCCGGCGGCCTGGACGGCGGCCCGGCAGTGCGGGGAGTTCTCGTAGGTGTCCGGCGGCTCGGTGTCGAGGAGCGCGACCTTGAGGCGGCCGAGCGGGGCCCCGAGCTCCTCGGTGAGCGGGCGCGGCAGCGGCGGGGCCCAGTAGGGGTCGCCGGGCATCGGCCGGCCGATCCAGTCCAGCGCCGCGGCGGAGTCGCGGACCGACCTGGTGACGACGCCGTCGATGGTCGCGCCGGCCCAGCCCTCGCCGATGTCGGGGCCCTGGCTGACGCGGGCGCGGGTCGGCTTCAGGCCCACGAGCCCGCACTCCGAGGCCGGGATGCGGATCGAGCCGCCGCCGTCGTTGGCGTGCGCGATCGGCACCAGCCCGGCGGCGACCGCGGCGGCCGAGCCGCCGCTGGACCCGCCGGTGGAGTGCGCCGGGTTCCAGGGGTTGCGGGCCGGCGGGTTGCAGGCCGGCTCGGTGGTCACGGTGGTGCCGAACTCCGGGACGTTGGTGCGCCCGAGGAAGACGAACCCGGCCTCGCGGAAGCGCGCGCCCAGGAAGCTGTCGGTCGGCCAGCGGACGCCGGCCAGGAAGGAGGTGCCGTATCGGGTCTCGTCACCGGCGACGTGGCAGCCGATGTCCTTGAGCAGCATCGGCACGCCGCGGAACGGGCCGTCGGGCAGCTCGCCCGCGGCGTCCTGCCGCGCCGCGTCGAACCGGTCGCGGAGCACCGCGTCGAGCTGCGGGTTCACCTTCTCGATGCGGGCGATCGCCTCGTCGACCAGCTCGGCCGGGCTCACCTCCCCGCGCCGCACGAGGTCCGCCTGCTCCGTCGCGTCCAGCCACGTGGTCTCCGTCACGATCCCGGAACGTAGCCGGTCAGGGCATGCGGCTTCCGAGCCACCTCAGCACGGGGCCGATCACGGGCTTGTGCTGCCAGCCGTGCTGGATCACCTGGCGGCGGATCGCCCGCCCGACGTCGCGGACCCGGGCCCCCGGTGACGGGCGCAGCGCGTCCTCGCGACCGCGGGCCTGCTGGTGCAGGTAGTGCGCGCAGGACAGGCAGACGGCGACCTCGGGATGGCTGCCGAGCCGGACGACGCCCGACTCGGGGCGGCTGCGTCCGCAGCACCAGCACGCGACCTCTGCCGTCACACCCCGATTGTCACCCGAGACCGCAGGAGATGATCACCCGGTGATCGAAGGGCTCGCCATCGCCGCCTGCGTTCTGCTGCTGCTCGCCGCCGCCTTCCAGCTCGCGCTGGGCGCGGGGGCGCCGTGGGCGGCCGCCGCGTACGGCGGTCGTGCGGCGCAGCCCGACGGCCGGCTGCCGAGCAGGCACCGGGCCGCGAGCCTGGCCACCGCGGTGGTGCTGGTCGCGATCGGCTGGCTGCTCCTGCTGCGCGGCGGGGTGGTCGGCACCGCGTCGGAGAACTCGGCGCTGACCGTCGCGTGCTGGGCGTTCGCGGCGCTGTTCGCGGTGAACACGCTCGGGAACCTCGCGGGCCGGCACCCGCTCGAGCGCTGGGGCATGGGCGCGCTGACCGCGTGCCTCACCGTGCTGTGCGTCCTGCTCGCCCTCGGCTGACGCACGCCGAACGCACCGCCGTCCGGACAGGACGACGGTGCGTTCCTCCAGCCGACCGGGAGCGGGTCAACCGACCGGCTGGGCAGTGCGTGCGACCTCGAGGATCGCGTCGGCCGCCCGGGTCGCTCCGGGGTAGCCGGCGTAGGCCTGCTGGAGCTCGCGAGCCTTCGCTCGGTAGGAGGGCTGCGAGAGCACCGCGGATACGCTCGTCCGCACCTGCTCCGCCGACGGGGTGTCGGTGCGCAGCGCGATCCCGACACCGGCCCAGGTCACGCGGGCCGAGACCTCCATCTTGTCCTCGGTCGTCCCCGCCACGACCAGCGGGACGCCGTTGGCCAGGGCCAGCTGCACGCCGCCGTAGCCGCCGTTGGTGACGAGGACGTCGACCATGGGCAGCAGCTCGCCGAACGGGATGAAGGGCGCCATCCGCACGTTGTCGGGCCGCTGGTCGGGCGGCAGGACGACGTCCGGGTCGTAGCCGACGGTGGTGACGACGACGAGCGGCTCCTCGCCGCCCAGGCCCGAGATCGACGGCAGGATCAGGTTCGCCGGGTCGGTGGCGATCGTGCCCTGCGTGACCAGGACGATCGGCCGGCCGGTGGCGTGCGCCTGCAGGACGTCGTCCCACCACTCGGGCGGCGTCCAGCTCGCGGCCGGGCCGGGCAGGAACGCACCGACGAACTCCACGGTCCCGGGCAGGTCCGACCGCGGGTACTCGAACTGCGGGACGCTCGGGACCAGGTACTTCGCGGCGATCTCCGAGCCCCAGTCCATGAAGTACGACGTCCGCCGGGGCAGGCCCAGCCGCTCGAGCACCTGCTCGGCGGCCCGCTGCGGCGCGGCGAACACGACGTTGCGCAGCGCCCAGTTCAGCGTGCGGTTGCGCAACCGCGAGCCGGGCTGCAGGCCGGTGCCGAACGGCGGGGCGTCGACGCTGGAGATGCCCAGCGGCGAGACGGAGAAGACGACGCTCGGGATGCCGCGGCGGTACCCGGCGACCGGGCCGGCCATGAACCCCTGCTCGGCGACGACGACGTCGGGCCGGAAGTCGTCGAGGACCCGGTCGATCTCCTCGACCCACGCGGGGATCGGGTTGACGAAGACCTCCATGATCGCCCACTTGAGGGTGGCCAGCCCGGGCTTGCGGCCGGCCTTGTTCGCGCGGTCGTCGATCTTCGTGTCGTCGAAGTCGAGCGCCGGGTCCATCCGGTAGATCCGCGCCCCCGTGCGGGCGATCTCGGCCTCGTAGTTGGCGCCGCTGTACCAGGCGACCTCGTGCCCCTCGGCGATCAGCTGCTTGGCGAGCGGCAGCCCCGGACGCAGGTGGCCGGCCATCGGCATGGTGGTGAACAGGATGCGGGACATGTCGTGCTCCTCGGGTCGGTGCGGTTCGGTTGCCGAGGACCGTGTCGGGACTCCCTTGACGGGCGCTCGACGCGCCGCGACCCTGACTCGATCCCCGCTGAACGCGCAGGTCAGGAGGCGCTGGTGCTCTTCGGCGTGCTCGGTGTGGTCGAGGCGCGCCCGTTCCCGTCCAGCCCGCCGATCGACCTGGGCAGCCCGTTGCAGCGGGTGCTGCTCGGGCTGCTGCTCACCGAGGCCGACCGCTCGGTGTCCTTCGACCGGATCGTCGAGGAGCTCTGGGGCGACGCGCCCCCGGCCGATCCGGAGGCGTCGCTGCACACCTACGTCTCCCGGCTGCGCCGCGCGCTCGAGCCCTCGCGCGCGGCCGGGGAGGCGCCGCGCTTGCTGCTGCGCACGCCGGCCGGCTACCGGCTGGCCGTCTCCCCCGCCGAGACCGACGCCGGCCGGTTCGCAGAAGTCGCGACTTCTGCCCGGGACGCCCTGGCCGCCGGCGACCCCGCGGCCGCACTGGCCGCCGCGGACGCGGCACTCGCGCTGTGGCGGGGCACCGTGCTGGAGGACGCCGGCGACCGGGAGTTCGCCGTCCGCGCGCGGGACCGGCTGGAGGAGCAGCGGCTGGCCTGCCGCGAGGACCGGCTGGCCGCGCTGACCGTCCTGGGCCGGCCCGCGGAGGCGGTCGCCGACGCCGAGGCGCTGGTTGCCGAGCACCCGCTGCGCGAGCGACCGTGGGTGCTGCTCATCGACGCGCTGGTCGCCGCCGGGCGGACCGCCGACGCGCTGGCCCGCTACACCGACGTCCACCGGCTGCTCGACGACGAACTCGGAGTCACGCCGGGGCCGGCGCTGCGGGCGGCGCAGGCCCGGGCGCTGGGCGCCGGGGACGTGCCGGCGCCCGTGACGCCCGCTCCCCCGTCCTTGATCGGGCGCGAGCGCGAGTTCGGACAGCTCCGGGCCTTGGTGGCGGGGCTCGGGCGGTCCGGCCCGCGGTTCGTGCTGATCGACGGCGAGGCGGGCATCGGCAAGAGCCGGCTCGCGGCCGAGCTCACGTCGGCGGCTGCGGACGACGGCGCGCGCGTGGCGTGGGGCCGCTGCCACGAGGACGACGACTCCCCCGCGTTGTGGCCGTGGCAGCAGATCGTCTCCGCGCTCGGCGCCCAGCTCCCCCCGGCCGCGCCGGATGAGGGAGCGTTCGCGGCGTTCGAGCGGGTGCTGACCGCGCTGGTCAGCGCGTCGGCGGACGTCCCGGTGGTCGTCGTCCTGGACGACCTGCACTGGGCCGACCCGGCATCGCTGCGGCTGCTCGCCTTCCTCGCCGTCGAGCTGCAGCACGGGCCGATCGCCGTGCTGTGCACCTGCCGCACCGGCGTCCGCGACGCCGGGCTGGCGCAGGTGCGGGCGACGCTGGCCCGCACGGCCGGCTTCGTGTCGCTGCCGCTCGGGCCGCTGGCGGCAGAAGACACCGCACGGCTGGTGCGCCGGGTGGCCGACGGCCTCGACGAGCGCGCTGCGGCGGATCTGCACGAGCGCTCGGGCGGCAACCCGTTCTTCGCCACGGAGCTGGCGCGGGTGGCCGGGGACGCCGTCCCGCCGGGGGTGCGCGACGTCGTCGACCGGCGGCTGGCCCGGCTGCCGGACGACGCCCGGTCGGTGCTGCGGCTGGCCGCGGCGGCCGGGGAGCGCTTCGACGTCGGCCTGCTGCAGCGGGCCTCCGGGACGGACGACGATGCCCTGCTCGACGCGCTGGACGCCGCGACCGAGGCCGACCTCGTGCGCGCGGCCGGACCGGGCCGGCTGGCCTTCGCGCACGCGCTGGTGCGCGACTCGCTGCTGGCCGAGGTGCCAGAGCTGCGCCGGGCGCGGCTGCACGCCCGGCTGGCCGACGCCCTACCGGACTCCGCCGACCCGTTCGAGCGGGCGCACCACCTGGTCGCCGGGCGGCCGTTCACCTCCGCGGAGCAGACGGTGGCCGCGTGCGCCGCGGCGGCGACGCGGGCCGCGCTGGACCACGCGCACGAGACGGCCGCGCGCTGGTGGTCGCGGGCGCTGGACACCGACCCCTCGCCGGAGCTGCGGCAGGACCTGCTGCTGCGCGCCGGGACGTCGATGGCCCGGGCGGGCTCGTGGGCGGCGGCGCAGCGGCTGCTCAGCGACGCGATCGACTCGGCCCTGACCCGCGGGGACACCACGTCGGCCGGTATCGCCGCCGACCAGCTGTCGACCATCGGCGGCGTCTGGTTCCCGGTGGAGTACGAGACGTACCCGGAGCGGCTGGTCGAGCGGCTGGAGGCGGTCGCCGCCTCGGACGACGACACCGCGCGGGTGCAGGCGCTGGCCGCGCTGGCGATGTACTGCCACTACGGGCCGGACCGGCACCGCGGTCTGCGCGAGGCGGCGCGGGGGCTGGCCGTCGCGCGGCGCACGGGCCGGACCGACCTGCTGGTCACCGCGCTGCTCGGGCAGCTGGCCGCCGCCTGGCTGCCGGGTCACGAGCAGGAGCTGATCGACGCCGCGACCGAGCTGCTGGAGCTGATCGACGAGCGCGAGCGGCCGGAGATGGTGGCGGTCGCGCTGGCCCGGCGCGGCGTCACCAAGCTGGCGCTCGGGGACGTCGACGGGAACGACGCCGACCTCGCCCGGGCCTGGGAGGTCACCGAGCAGCACGCCCTGCCGCTGGTGTCCTCGCAGCTGATCAGCCTGCAGGCCGCGCGGGCGATGCTCGACGGCTCCTACGAGGTGGCGATGGAGCTCATCGACCGGGCGTGGGCGGTCACCCAGCGGACGCAGCTCTACACGCAGGCCCGGACCGACCTGGTCATGCGCGCCTTCGTGTGGATCGACCAGGGCTGCCTGCCGGAGAGGCTGGCCGAGCTGGCCACCGACGCGATGACGACCGAGGCGACCAGCGGCACGCTGCTGATCACCGCGCTGGCGCTGCTGCAGGCGGGCCAGCCGGCGGCGGCCGCGGCGGCGGTCGCCGCGGAGGACGGCCTCGAGCCGTACCCGCTGCAGTGGGACTCGCTGTCGATCACCTGCTGGCAGGCGCTGATCGCCGCCGAGCTGAACGCCGAGCAAACGGTGTGCGCGGCGATCGCGGAGCGGCTGCTGCCGTTCGCCGACCAGATCGCCATCCACGGCGGGATCGGCGCCCTCGGGCCGGTCGGCGTCTTCCTGGGGATGGTCGAGGCGGGGGCCGGGCAGCTCGACCCGGCGGAGCGGCACCTGAGGCAGGCGATCGACACCACCGAGCGGCTGGGCCTGCGGCCGGCGCTGGTGCGGGGGCGGCTGGCGCTGGCCGGCGTCCTGGCCGCCCGGGGCGAACGGTCGGCCGCTGCCGGGGAGGCGGCCGCCGCACGGGAGGTCGCCGAGGAGATCGGCATGCGGCTGCTCGCCCGCCGGGCCGCCCGCCTCGCCCACGAGTAGCCGTCGTGCGTGGTTTCGCGCGCTTAACCGCGCGCGGTTAAGCGCGCGAAACCGTGTCCGGGGGGCTCAGCGGAAGGCGGTCACGCCCTGCGTCGTCGCTACGAGCAGCAGGCCGGCGCCGAAGCTCGGGGAGACGAAGACCGGCAGGTCGGTGCCGACGTCGACGCTCTCGATGCGTTTTCCTGTCGCGGCGTCGAACGCGTTCAGCGTGTTCTCCTCGACGTCCACCGCCCAGACGGTGCCGCCGACGACCACCGGCGCGCTGTCCGCCCCGTCCAGCCGCGGGCCGAGCGAGGGACCGTCGAGCTCGACCACCTGCAGCCCGCCGCCGCGGCAGGGCACGAAGACGCGGTTGCTCGCGCGGTCGTAGGCCGGGCCGCCGTCCGGATCGCTGTCGCAGACCCCGGGCACGTCGGCCACCCGGTGCAGGTCGCCGCCGTCCAGGAGGAACGCGGTGTTCGTCTTGCCCACCGCGAACACCCGGCCGCCGGGCAGCAGCACCGGGTTGCCGGTGGAGAGGTCCTCGTCCCCGCCGGCCTCGGGGTCCTTGTAGTCGGCCAGCGGCTGCAGGTCGGGGCCGAGCTTGACGACGCTCTCGGCGTACCGCAGCGGATCCGGCTCCTCCGAGGGGAACGGGTTGGCGTTGCCGGTGGAGACGAAGACGTTCCCCGCGTCGTCGAGCGCAGGCGCCCCGCCGGACTGCCAGATCGCCCCGCCCTCGCCGTCCGGCGCCACCTGGAAGGAGACCTGCTGCGTCGGGTCGCCGGTGTCCGCGCCGACCACCCAGCCGTGGTAGTGCCCGCAGTCGCCGAGATGCCCGCCATAGGGGACGTAGACCCGCCCGTTGCCGAGCGCCAGCGACGCCCGCTGCAGCAGGTGCAGCGGCGTCTGGCCCGGCGGCAGCGGCGGGTCGACGTCCGCCGACACCCGGATGCTGCCGGTGCCCAGGTCCAGGCCGAACAGCCGGTGGTGCACGGCGTCGCCCTCGCTGACCTCGCCCACGACCCAGAGCGTGTTGGAGGCGGTGTCGATCACGCCGGTGCTGGTGACGCCGAGCGGGTCGATGTTGCCGCAGCCCACCGTGTCGGTGACGTCGGTCAGCGGGGTGCCGAGGGACGTCGACCAGACGACGTGCCCGTCGGCGGGGTCGAGCGCCACGACCCGGTCGGTCTCGGTGGCGGCGAAGATCGTGCCGCCGGCGACGAGCGGCTGGCCCCGGACGGCGCCGCCCAGGTCGGCGGCCCACGCGACCTGCACCCCGGTCGGGGACGGTCCGGCGACTGCCCCGGTCCGGGCCGGGTCGGCGTGGTAGCCCAGCCAGTCCCCGGCGCCGGCCGCGGGGGCCGGGGAGGTGACGGACGAGGACAAGGCCGGCGACGGGTCAGCGGCGGGCGGCCCCGACGTGCACGCGGCGAGCACGAGCACGAGCGCGAGCACTGCACCACCGGCCGCACACCCGGACCTCACGCCGACACCCTGCACCCCGGGGGTCCTGCGTGGTTTCGCGCGCTTAACCGCGCGCGGTTAAGCGCGCGAAACCACGCAGGACCGGCGCGCGATCAGGAGAGGACTCCGGCGCTGAGCGCGACCGCCAGCAGTGCGGCGGCGACGACGTCGACGGCCGCGCAGAACGGCGGCCACCACCGGGTCCCGGTGACGAAGCCGGTGCGGTGCTGGACGGCGTCCTTGACGCCGTGCCCCGCCAGCCCGGCCACGATCAGCCACGGCGAGACGGGAATCGCGACCGCGGCCACCACGACGAAGCCCGCCGCGACCGCCGTCTCCACGACCAGCACATGCGGGCGCCCGTCGGCCACGGCGAACCCGATGTAGACCGCCGCGATCAGGACCAGCCCGAGCGCGTAGACGGTCGTGGCGCCCAGCCAGGGGAAGGCCAGCGGGGAGAACGCCTGGACGACGCCGACGCCGGCGCCCCAGAGCAGAGCCGTGCGCATGGCTACGCCACCGTCGCGGGGCGCCGGGTCAGCGCCAGGGACACCGCCAGCACGGTCGTCATCGGCGCCCAGAGGACCAGCCCGTCGGCGGTCAGCTCGCCGAGCGCGGCCAGCGGGGCCAGGACGGCGACCGGCGCGGCCCAGGTCACCAGGTGCACCGGCGCCGGGGACCACCCGCGCATCCGCAGCCAGGTCGCGCTGAGCACGCCCGCGGCGGCGACCGCGGCGATCGCGACCGGCCAGCCGGCGGCGCCGCTGAGCGTCCACCCGACCGGCAGCGCGACCAGCGCGATCACCGGCACGAGCAGGGCGCGTACCCAGCCGGTCAGGACGGCGGTCACCGGAGCGCTCCGACCGGCATCTGCGCCGCGTCGGCGGCCAGGCGGCGGTCGAGGGTCTCGGCGTCCCGGCCGACGAAGCCGAGCAGCGCCGAGCCCCGGCTGGTCTGCCAGGGCAGGCCGAGGAAGTACAGCCCGGGAACGTCGGTGACACCGGCCTGGTGGCGGACGGCGCCGTCCTCGATCACGCCAGGGATGTGCAGCCACGAGTAGTCGCTGCGGTAGCCGGTCGCCCACACGACGGCGTCCACCTCGGTGGACGCGCCGTCGGCGAACCGTGCCGTCCGGCCGGTGAAGCCGGTCAGCCGCGGACGGAAGCCGATGCCGCGGCGGCGCAGCCGGCTGCTGCGGGTGCCGATGACCAGGTCACCGCGCTCGCGCAGCCGGCGGGCGATCCGGCTGTCGGCGCTCACGGTGAAGAACCCGGAGCGGGTCAGCCAGAAGAACAGGTCGCGGCCGAGGACCCGCTGCGGCAGCTCCTTCGGCCGGGAGCCGACGGCCACGGTCACCGTGCACCGGGCGGCCAGCTCGTCGGCGATCTGCAGACCGGAGTTGGCCGCGCCGACGACGAGCACGTGCGAACCGGCGGGGAGCTGGTCCGGGTTGAGGTACTTCGCGCTGTGCAGCTGCGGCACGTCCGGGTCCAATTGTCCGCAGATGGCGGGGATGGACGGCGTCTGGAACGGCCCGGTGGCGACGACGACCTGCCGTGCCCGCAGCAGCTCACCAGGCGTGGTGACGGCGAACGTGCCGTCGTCCTCGCGGTGCACCCGCGTCGCCGGCGAGTCCAGCCGGACCGGCAGCGCGAAGTGCCGGGCGTAGGCGACGAGGTAATCGGCGACGTCGTCCTTGGTGGGGTGGCTGTCCGCGGGCGCCGGGAAGGGCAGGCCGGGCAGCGAGTCGTACTGCGCGGGGCTGAACAGGCGCAGCGAGTCCCAGCGGTTGCGCCAGGCCGAGCCGATCTCGGAGCCGGCGTCGAGGATCACGAAGTCCGCGCCGCGGGCGGCGAGCTGCGCGCCGAGGGCGAGGCCGGCCTGGCCGGCGCCGATCACGATCACGTCGAAGGTCATGCCGGAGACGCTAGGAATCCGGCGCCGGCGTCACGCCGGGAAAACCGCCAGGTTCTTACAGCTCCAGCGACAGCGCGATCAGCTCGGCGCGGGAGGTCACGCCGAGCTTGTTGAACACGTTGCGCAGGTGGAAGTCGACGGTGCGCGGGCTGACGAACAGCTGCGCGGCGGCGTCCCGGTTGGACAGCCCCTGGCGCACGAGCCCGGCGACCTGGCGCTCCTGCGCGGTCAGGTCGGTGGCGGTCGAGACGTCGCGGCGGCGCGCGGTCTCGCCGGAGGCGCGCAGCTCCTGGGCCGCGCGCTCGGCCCACGGGGTGGCGCCGAGCTCCTCGAACAGGGTGAGCGCCGTCCGCAGGTGCTCGCGGGCGTCGACCCGGCGGCGGTTGCGGCGCAGGTGCTCGCCGAACGCCAGCTCGGTGCGGGCCCGGTCCGGCAACCGCGGCGAGCCGGCGTGCGCCTCGAGCGACTGCCGGAAGTGCTTCTCGGCCTCGTCGCCGTCGGCCAGCAAGGCGCGGCCGTGCTCGACGACGGCGACCGCGCTCGGCGTGCCGGTGCCGTCGGCGAAGGCGGCGACCCCGTCGAGCCACGTGCCCAGGACGTCGAGGCGACCGGCCCTCAGGGCGGCGTCGGCCAGGTCCAGAACAGCCATGCGCCGCATCATCGGCATCTGGATCTGCTCGAGGTGGTGCAGCGCCGTCGCCGGCTGGGCGGCGGCCCGCAGCCCGCGCCCCCAGTGGAGCAGGTCGACCACCTGCCCGTCCGTCAGCCCGACCGGGTGGGCGTCGCGGAGTGCCGTCGCCTCGGCCAGCAGCCGATCGGCGGCGTCCTCCCCGCGCAGCGCGCTGACCAGGGCGATCTGCGCGGCCGGCAGCGCCATCAGCACGGTCTGGCCCGCGCCGGCCATGAGCGACAGCGCCTCCGCCGCGGCCGCGGTCGCCGTCGTCCACGAGCCGGTGACCAGCTGCGAGAAGAAGCCGCGGGTCAGCGCGTGCTCGACCATCGTGAGGGCGCCGGCCCGGCGCGCGGCGACCAGCTGGTCGTCGTGCAGCCGCAGACTGCGCTCGTCGTCGTCCACGACCCACGCGGCGATGGCCAGGTTCGGCTGCAGCACGTGGTCGCCCTCGAGCGGATCGGCGTCGGTGAGCGCGAAGGCGCCGCGGAACTCCCGCGCGGCGGCGGCGTAGTCCGGGCGGGCGAGCGCGTGGAACCCGTGCATGAGGTGGAAGGCCACCTGCATCCCGGCCGGCGCGTCCGCCGGGGGCGGCGGCACAAGCGGCACCGGATCGAAGGTCCGCGGCGACCGGCCCCCGAACGCGGACAGCGACGCCGTGAGCATGGCCATCTGCCGCCCCATCCCCTCGTCCGCGCCGAGCGCGGCCTCGGCGCCCTGCACGACGAGGTCGAAGCCGTCGTTCAGCGAGCGGGTGTTCCACGCGACCGTCCCTTGCAGCAGGAGCAGCCGCGCCCGCAAAGACGGGTCGGTCACCAGGGCAGCCGCCGCGTCGGCCAGCGCCGTCGCCCGCGAGGGGTGCGCGCCGAGCCATGCGGACGACGCGGCGAGGTACAGCCGCCGTCCGCGGTCCTCCCCGCTCGTGGTCAGCTCGGCGGCGCGCGCCCAGGCGGCCGACGCCGCCTCGTGACCGCCCCGGCCGGCGGCGCGCTCGGCGACGCCGTCCAGGGCTGCCACGACGGTCTCGTCCGGGCGGTCGGCGGCCGCGGCCAGGTGCCACGCGCGGCGGTCGGCGTCGGCATCGAGGACGTCGGCGAGCGCCCGGTGCGCGGCCCGCCGCTGAGTGCTGGTCGCCGCGCGGTAGACCGCGGAGCGCACCAGCGGGTGGTACATCGACAGCGCGTCGCCGTCGACCTGGAGCAGCCCGGCCCGCTCCACCGCGTCGAGGGCGTCGTCGCCGGCGTCGAGCGCCTCGGCGGCATCGCGGACGACGGTCAGCCGGCCGGTGTCGTCGGCGGCGGCGACCAGCAGGAACCGCTGCGCCGGCTCCGGCAGCCGCCGGCAGCGGTCGAGGAACCCGCGCTCCACTCCCCCGGTCAGCGGCAGCGCCGCGGGCAGCGGTACCTGGCCGGCCAGCTGCTCGGCGCTGAGCGCCGCGGCCAGCTCGACCAGCGCCAGCGGGTTGCCCCCGGTGCTCGCGACCAGCTCGTCGCGGACCGCCGGGTCGACCGGACCTCTCGTGGAGAGCAGCGCGTCGGCGTCCGGGCCGGTCACCCCACCCAGGACGACGGTCGGCAGGTCGTCGGCCTCGAACCGGCGGACGTCGCCGTCCCGGGCGGCGAACAGGAGGGCGACCCGCTCGGCCTGCAGCCGGCGGGCGACGAACAGCAGCGCGGCGGCGGATGCGTCGTCCAGCCAGTGCGCGTCGTCGACGACCGCCACCACCGGGCGCTCGTCGGCGGCGTCGGCGAGCAGGCTCAGCGTGCCGAGGAAGGCGAGGAACCGGTCGCCGTCCCCCTCGGCCTCACCGAGCGCGGCGCGCAGCGCCGCCTGCTGCGGAGCGGGCAGGCCGCCGATCCGGCCGCGCAGCGGCCACAGCAGCCGCTGCAGGGCGGCGAAGGCCAGCGGCGACTCGGACTCCACGCCGGAGGTCCGCAGCACGGTCATGTCGGTGGGCAGGGCGTCGGCCAGCAGCGTGGACTTCCCGGACCCGGCGATCCCGCGGACGACGAGCGCCCCACCGCTGCCTTGCCGGGCGGCGTCGAGGAGGGCGGCGATCGCCGCGCGTTCCGAGTCCCGTCCGGCCAGCACGAGCCGAACCGTACCGAGGAGGAGGAACGAAACCTGGCGATTTCCCCGGCGTGAGCGAACTCCTCGGCCGCGAGCGTGGCAGCCGACCAACCACCCCGTTCTCGAGGAGGAACGATGTCGGCCCACTCCGCCGTCTCCCCGGCGCACCCCGCGCACCCCGACGAGCCACGCAGGCCGTGGACCGTCTTCGTCCTGATGATCGCCGCCCAGGTGATGGTGATCCTCGACGTCTCCGTCGTGAACGTCGCGCTGCCGTCGATCGCCCGCGGCCTGCAGCTGTCGGCCGCGGACTACCAGTGGACGATCAGCGCCTACGTGCTGCTCTCCGGCGGGTTGCTGCTGCTCGGCGGCCGGATCGCCGACCTGCTCGACCGGCGGCGCGCCTTCCTTGCCGGGGTCGGGCTGTTCACTGCCGCGTCGCTGGCCAGCGCGCTCGCCCAGGCCCCGTGGATGCTGATCGCCTCGCGGGCCGCCCAGGGCGCCGGTGCCGCGCTGCTCACCCCGGCGGCGCTGTCGATCATCATGACCGCCTACGCGGGCAAGCAGCGGCAGACCGCGCTGGCCGTGTGGGGCACCGTCGGCAGCCTCGGCATCGCCGCCGGAGTGCTGTTCGGCGGGGCGCTGACCAGTGCTTTCGATTGGCGCGCGGTGTTCTTCATCAACGTGCCGATCGGCATCGCGGTCGTCGTCGGCACGCTGCGCGCGGTCACCCCTGGCGCCTCGCGGACCGGTGCGCTGCGCCGCCTCGACGTCCCGGGGGCGTTGACGCTGGTCAGCGGTCTACTGGCGCTCGTGTTCGGCATCGAGGCCACCCGGTCGGCCGGCTGGACGGCGCCGCGCACCTGGCTCGCCCTGGCCGGGGCCGCGGTGCTGCTGACCGCCTTCGCCCGGCTGGAGCGGCGCACCGCCGACCCGCTGGTGCCGCCGGCGACCTGGCGGATCCGCTCGCTGGTCTCCGCCTCCGCGGTCATGGCCGGGGTAACCGGCGTCGTGGTCGGCGCGATCTTCCTGTCGTCGCTGTACCTGCAGGCGGTCATCGGGTCGTCGGCACTGTTCGCGGGCCTGGAGTTCCTGCCGCTGGCCGGGGCGATCACGCTGTCGGCCGCCGCGGCGTCGCACGGCATCGGCCACGTGGGTGCCAAGCCGCTGATCCTCGGCGGGCTGGTCGTCATGGCCGGTGGCGTCTTGCTGTTGGCGCTCAACGCCGGCGGCACTTCCTACGCCGCCGACGTGCTGCCCGGGTTCCTGCTGGTCGGCGCGGGCGTCGGCCCGATGTTCGTGGCGATCGCGGTCGCCGCGATGGGCGACGTGCCGGCCGAGAGCTCGGGCGTCGCGAGCGGGCTGATGATGACCGGCCACGAGATCGGCGCGGCGCTCGGCGTCGCCGGACTCACCGCGATCGCCGGGAACCTGGCCACCCGGGCCGGCCTCGTGGACGGCTACGGCCGCGCGTTCACCGCCACCGCCGTCGTCCTGGCCGGGCTGTTCCTGCTCACGCTGCTCGCCGTCCCCGGTGGCAAGCCGGCTGTCGGCGCCGTCGCTCACGGCCACGGCCACTGAACCTGTCGATTTCGCACCGACACCACGTCGTCTTCCCGATCAAGGAGTTCCGATGCTGTCCAGCACGCCCCGCACGTTCGTCGGCACGACCACGTTCACCGTCAACGGCATGACCTGCGACCACTGCCGGCGCGCGGTCACCGAGGAGATCTCCGCTGTCGCGGGGGTCGAGTCGGTGACCGTCGACCTGGCCACCGGCCTGGTCACCGTCGCCGCCACCTCGCCTGTCGACCGCGCGGACATCGCCGCCGCCGTCGACGAGGCCGGTTACGCCCTCGTCCCCTGAACCCCCTCTTGACCCCGGAAGGACCCTCGCCATGACCACCATCGACCAGTACCTCGTCCGCAACCACCAGACCGACCTGCTCCGCGCCGCCTGCGCTCGTCGGCCGCATCGGTGCCGTACGCACCTGCGCCGGCCGCGTCGTACCGCCTGAAAGGAACCGCCATGCCCGTTACCGCCCGCCCCGACGTCCTCGAGTTCTTCGACCGCTACCGCCACGGAGCCGACACGTCCGACCCCGAGGTGACCCGTGACTGCTTCGCCGAGACGTTCCTCAGCCTCGACCCTCGCAGTGCGACGCCGGTCCCCCGCGAGGCGCTCATCAAGGCCCTGTCCGGCCGGGCTCAGCTGTTCGGCAGCATCGGCGTCGAGGGGCTCAAGCTCACCGAGCTGAGCGAGACACCCCTCGACGACCTGCACACGCCGGTCGCCACCACGTGGACAGCCCGCTTCTCCCACGACACGCAGGACGCCGAGCCGCTGGTGCTGCCCTCGCAGTTCCTGCTGCGCCGGTCCGCCGACTCGTGGCAGATCGTCGTCTACCTCAACTCGACCGACCTGGCCGCCGTCTTCGCGGAGCGTCGTCGATGACCGTTGCGATTCGGGCGGCCGAGTCCTCCGACGCCCCCGTGGTGGCGGCGATGGTCCGCGAGATCGCCGAGCACGAGGACCAGTCCGCGCACGTGCACGTCGACGAGGGGCTGTGGCGCTCGCTGCTGGGCCGCCCTGACGTCACCGTGCTGCTCGCCGAGCGCGACGGGACGGCGGTCGGCTACGTCTCCGCCGTTCGCCGTCTGCACCTGTGGACCGGCGGCGACGTCCTCGCGCTGGACGACCTGTTCGTCCGGCCCGGCAGCCGTTCCGACGGCGTCGGGCGGCAATTGATGAAGGCGCTGACCGAGGTCGCCGCACCCGACCGGCTGGTCATCACCTGGGGCGTCGAGCCCGACAACGTCGACGCCCAGCGCTTCTACCGCCGGCTCGGCGCGCGGCTCCGCGACAAGGTGCTCGCCTCCTGGTCGCCCGACGCCTACGCCGAGCTCACTGCCCTCCCGTTCGAGCTCTGAGGGGAGCCCGGCGACACCGCGGAAGGGGCAATCCGGCGGCGCGGGACGTTCACGTGTCGGCCAGTTGCTCGCGGAGCCACGCGAGCATGACGTCGTTGATGCGCAAGCCGAGGCGAGCCGTGGCACGGAAGGGGTGATCGTCGCCCGCGCCGCCGTCCCCGACCGCAGATGCCTGCAGAAAGGCGGTCGAGTCCTCGATGTCGGCGATCTCCCGCTCGAGTGCGGTGCGGCGCTGGTCGGCCGGGAGGAGCGGGAGAAGGAACCAGCGCAGCGCGGTCTCGTTGCGCTGACTCCGATTGGGCTGCACCTCGGTCAGCCAGCGGTCCAGCTCGGCCCGCCCCTGCTCGGTGATCGCCCAGGTGCGGCTCCCCCGTGCCCCGCGGCCGGCCTCCTCGACCAGGCCGCGACCCTGCAGCCGGGCCAACTCCGGGTAGATCTGACTGTGGCTGGCATGCCAGGCATGGCTCAGCGACGCCTCGAACCGACGGGTCAGGTCATAGCCCGTTCCCGGCGCCACCGCGAGCAGGCCGAGCACGGCGTGGGGTAGCGACATGGCCGCCAGTCTACATGCTTGATGTGTAAGAAATGACATGTAAGTGTCGTCATGTGGATGTTTTCGTGCGCCGCCCACGGCTGCTGCTTGCCGCGGTCGTCTGTGGCCTGTTGCTGGCGATGCTCGACCAGACCATCGTCGGGACGGCGTTGCCGGCGATCGTGCGCGACCTGGACGGCGCTTCGCTCTACCTGTGGGCGGTGACCGCGTACCTGGTCCCGGCCACGGTCTCGTTGCCCGTGTACGCCCGGCTCTCCGACCGGTACGGACGCCGCGCGATGCTGCTGTTCGGCTTGGGGCTCTTCCTCGTCGGCTCGGCGCTGGCCGCGTCGGCGCAGGGCATGGGCCAGTTCATCGCGGAGCGGGCCGTGCAGGGGCTGGGCGCCGGCGCACTCGAGGGTCTGCCGTTCATCCTGGTCGCCGATCTGTACGCCGGACGCCGCAGCGCCTCCCTGCAGGCGGCACTTGCCGGTCTGATGGGTCTCGCCTTCATCCTCGGGCCGCTTCTCGGCGGGGTCATCACGGACGGGCCGGGCTGGCGCTGGGCGTTCCTGGTCAACGTGCCACTCGGTCTGGCCGCCCTGGTCGTCGTCGCGCGGTTTCTTCCCCGGTCGCTCGGCCGGTTCGAGGGGCGCGAGGTGCCCATCGACGTCGCCGGGATGGCCCTGCTGGGCATCGGCGTAGGGCTCGTCCTCGTCGGGCTCGACCAGCGCGCCGTTGCTCCGATGGTCGCCGGCGCCGCCGTCCTCGCGGCGTTCGTGGCCGTGGAGCGGCGCTCCGCCGCGCCGGTCGTTCCGTTGCGGCTGCTCGCCGACCGCGCGGTCGCCGCGATGCTCGTCGCCGGCGCCACGGCCACCTCGGGGCTGTACGCCGGCGTGCTCCTGCTGCCCCGCTACCTCGAAAGCGCCCGCCACGTGAGCGCCACGCGCTCCGGACTGCTGATCTACCCGCTCCTGCTGGGCCTCGTGCTGGCCACCACCCTCGCCGCGAGCACCATCAACCGCTGGCAGCAGTGGCGGTGGCCGGTGCTCATCGGCACAGGACTCGCCGCGCTCGGGGCGCTCGGGTTCGGGGACGTTCGACGCCGGCACGCCGGTCTGGCAGGGCCTGGTGTTCATGGCGCTGATCGGGTTCGGAGTGGGACCGGCGCTGTCCGGGCTCCAGATCGCGCTGCAGCGCTCCGTGGTCCCGACGGCGGTCGCCGGTGCACTCTCCACCCTCATCCTGGTGCGGCAGGTCGGTGGCGCCCTTGCGCTGGCCGCCGCCGACACCGTGTACACGACCAGCACGGGAGCAGGCAGTTCGGCCGCCACCGCCACCGGCACCGGCGTGCTGGTGGTGACGCTGACCGGAGCCGTGCTGGCAGCCGGTGCGCTGGGACTGCTACGCCGCGGCTCCGGCCGGCTGCCCAGCCCAAGCCCGGCCACGCCGCCGTCTGCGGCCAACGCCGGACAGCCCCGCCGCTGAGCCGCGGCCCACCAACCCTCGAGAGGCCAGGACGATGTCCCCGCGCACCCTTCGCAATCCGCCGCGCCGCGCCGCGAGCGTCCGAGCCGGTTCCCTTCCTGACCGCGAAGGAGCCCTCATGAACACCGCCGCGGCGGCCGTGGGCACCTCCCGCCAGGGCACCCGCCGCGGCCGGACCCGGCTGATCGTCGCCGGGTCGCTGCTCACCGGCGCGATGCTCGCCGTCGTCCTCCCCCTGCTCGTGTTCCTCGGCACGACCGAATCCGCGGTCACCGGGTCGGCGCTGCTCGGGTTCGCGATCGGCTGGGCGATGCTGGCACTGCTTTCGACGCGGCTGACCGACCATCCACAGCGGTGGGCCTGGATTCCGGCCGCCGCACTGGGGGCGACCGGGCTGGGTCTGGTGCTCGCCGCGCCGGACGACCCGGGGCTGACTGCGGCCGGCTGGGTCTGGCCTCCGCTGTTGCTGGCGCTGGCGGTGTGGATCGGGATGCGGGTGCGCCGCTCGATGAGCGCCGGTCGCTGGCTGCTGTTCCCCGTGGTCGTCGTCATGACCGTCGCGGCCATCGGCGGTGCTGCCGAAACCTTCGGGCTGGCTGCCGACCAGCACACCTACGCGATGCCCGGCCGGCTCTACGACGTCGGCGGTCATCGGCTGCACCTGGACTGCACCGGCTCCGGCGGCCCCACCGTGGTGTTGATGAGCGGGCTGGGTGGATCCTCAGCGAGCTGGGCCCGGATCGCGCCCACCGTCGCCGACACCACCCGTGTGCGCGTACGACCGCGCCGGGCAGGGCTGGAGCGACGCCGCCGAACCGCAGGACGGGGTTGCGGCCGCCGCCGATCTGCACACGCTCCTCGCCCGCGCCGGCGAACACGGCCCGTACGTCCTGGTCGGGCACTCCATCGGCGGCGACTACGCGATGACCTACGCCGACCGCTACCCCGAGCAGGTCGCCGGGATGGTCCTCCTCGACACCACGAACCCCTATCGGACCGCCGCCGGCACGATGCAGGCCGGTTCGCCCGGTCCGCTCGCCTTGCTGCCGAGCGTCGCCCGCCTCGGTGTCGGCCGACTCTTCCCGACGTCCACCTGGTCCGCGTTCCCCGATCCCGAGGCGAGCCGGTTCGCGGCATTCGTCACGAGTCCCCGCGGCTTGCAGAACACCCTGGACGAGATCGGCACCATGCCCGCCCTGATGGACGACGCCCGGCGGCTGTCCAGCCTCGGCAGCACGCCCATGGTGGTGCTCACGGCCGAAGGACATGCGTCGGACGCTGTCTGGAACGCTGCACAGGACCGGATGGCCGCGTTGTCGACGAACAGCAGCCACCGCACCGCCGACGCCGGCCACGGCGGCCTCCTCGACGAGGGATTGGGCGCGCAGCAGTCGACCTCCGCCATCGACGACGTCGTCCGGGCCGTCCGCGGCGGCATGACGCTCGCGCCGCGCTGACCGAGCACGGGCGTGCGGGCCCTGCTGGTCGACCTGGTCACCCGCACTGTGCGGATCACCGGTTCACAGCCACCGCTGGCATCACGGCCACCGAGCCACAACCGGCGATTTCCCCGGTGAGAGCACCCCAGCTCCGCACCGACTCTTCATCCCGGCACCGCACCAGCCACTACCCGCACCAGCCACTACAGAGGAGCACCCCGATGCTGTCCGACACCGCCCCCGACTTCACCGCCTCGACCACCTTCACGGTCACCGGCATGTCCTGCGCCCACTGCCAGGTCGCGGTCACCGAGGAGATCTCCGCCATCGAGGGCGTCGAGTCCGTCGACGTCGACCTCGCCACCGGCACGGTCACTGTCACCGCCGACCGGCCGATCGACCGCGCCGACATCGCCGCCGCCGTCGACGAGGCCGGCTACGTCCTCGTTCCCTGAACCACGCTCGACACCCCGGAAGGAACCACGGCCATGAAGCACCTCGACCCCTACTTCGGTCAGGCCCCCCGGCAGGACCCGCTCGCCGCCGCCCACCACCGCCGCCTCGTACGAGCCGGCTTCCACCCTGCGCCGCCGTTCGCGCCGGTGCACCGACTCCTGCCCGAGCGCGCCGGCGGGTGCAGCTCGTGACCACGCACCCGGCGACCACGGTGCCCTTGCTGCGAACGCCGGTCGCGTGGGGCGCCGCCCTCGGCGCCGTGCAGGCCGCCTCCCCGCTGGTCTTCCCCTGGCTGACCGCCACGACCGTCTACGCGCTCGAGCTCACCGCGATCGCCGCCATCTACGTCGGCTTCGCCGTCGCCGACGGACGACGGCGCGTGATCGTCGTCGAGGTGACGGTCGCGCTCCTGTTCGTGGTCGTCGCCGCCGTCGCCGTCCCGGCATCGCTGTGGCTCGTCGTAGCCGGGCTTGTCGGCCACGGGCTCAAGGACCTGTGGCAGCACCGCACGGGCTTTGTCGCCGGCACCCGGTGGTGGCCACCGTTCTGCGCCGCCGTCGACTTCGTCTCCGCCGGCTTCGTCGCCCTCGCCCTCGTCGCCGGGATCGCCGCCTGAACCTGGCGAAATCGCCGGTCCGACCCCGTGATCCCCACGCAACCCTCGCCCGTAGCTGCACCACCGTCCTTCAGGAGTTTCGATGACCACCACGGCGCCACCCCTGGCCACCGCGTCGATCGCCAGCTGCACCCTCGACATCGGCGGCATGACCTGCGCCTCCTGCGTCGGGCGGGTGGAGAAGGCACTCAACCGAGTGGGTGGCGTGGCCGGCGCCGAGGTCAACCTGGCCACCGAGGTCGCCACCGTCCGCTTCGACCCGGCGACCGTCGGCCTCAAGGAGCTGTCGGCGGCCGTCGCCCGCGCCGGGTACACCGCGACCCCGCGGCGCGAGGCGGCACAGGCCGCCCCGGAGCCTCCGCAGGCCACGGACGACGACCCCCACCTCACCGCTCTCAAGCGGAAGTGGCAGATCACGCTCGGCGTCGGCCTCGGGCTGATGGTGCTCATGTACGTGCCGCTCTACCTGGACACGATGGACTGGCTGATGCCGGCGATCCTCGTGGTCGCGACCGTCGTGCAGTTCTGGGCCGGGCGGGACGTCTACCGCGCCGCCTGGACCGCCGCGAAGCACCGCTCGACCAACATGAACACGCTGGTCGCGCTGGGGACGGTCGTCGCCTACGGCTACAGCGCGTTCGTCACGCTCTGGCCGGCCGCCGCCGAGCGGTGGGGGCTGCCGCTGCACGTGTACTTCGAGACGTCGTTGGTGATCCTGGCGCTCGTCTTGGCCGGCCGGTGGATGGAAGGCAAGGCCAAGAAGAGGACGGCGGCTGCGATCACCGCGCTGGTGGGCCTCGCGCCGAAGACCGCGCGGGTGCTGCGGGACGGCGCGGAGGTCGACGTCCCGGTGGAGCAGGTCGCCGTCGGCGATTTGGTGCGGGTGCGGCCCGGCGAGAAGGTACCGGTGGACGGCGTCGTCACCGACGGCGCGACGGCGATCGACGAGAGCATGCTGACCGGCGAGAGCCTGCCGGTCGACAAGTCGATCGGCGACACGGTGATCGGCGCGACGCTGAACCGCACCGGCAGCGTGGTGCTGCGGGCGACCGCGGTCGGCGCCGACACGGCGCTGGCGCAGATCGTCCGGCTGGTGGAAGACGCGCAGGGCGCGAAGGTGCCGCTGCAGCGCCTCGCCGACCGGGTCTCGGCCTGGTTCGTCCCAATCGTCCTGGGCCTGGCCGCGCTGACGTTCGTCGGCTGGGCGCTGTTCGGCCCGATGACAATGGCCGTCTCCACGACGATCGCCGTGCTGATCATCGCCTGCCCGTGCGCGCTCGGGCTGGCGACGCCGGCCGCCGTGATGGTCGGCACCGGCCGCGCCGCGGAGCTGGGCATCCTCATCGGCAACGGCGACGCACTGGAGACCGCGCGTCGGGTCACCGCCGTCGTCCTGGACAAGACCGGCACCATCACCCGGGGCAAGCCGGCTCTGGTGTCGGTCACCCTGGCCCCCGGCTGGGACGAGGACGACGTCCTGGCGCTGGTCGCGGCCGCGGAGACCGGCAGCGAGCACCCGGTGGGCGAGGCGCTGGTTCTCGCCGCGACCGAGCGGCTCCTGGACCTGCCTGCTCTGCGCTCGTTCGACGCGGTGCCGGGGCACGGGATCGACGCCGTCGTCGGCTCGCGGCACGTGCTGGTGGGCAACGCCGCGCTGATGGTTGCTCGTGGGGTGGACGTCGCTGCTCTGACCTCTGCTGCCGCCGCTGAGGCCGCCGCCGGCCGGACGCCGATGTTCGTGGCGGTGGACGGCGTCCTGGCCGCCGTGCTGGCCGTGGCCGACACCGTGAAGCCGGAGTCGGCCGAGGCGGTCGCGCAGCTGCAGGCGCTGGCCGTGCAGGTGTGGATGCTGACCGGCGACAACCGGGCGACTGCTCGTGCGATCGCTGCGCAGATCGGCATCGAGCACGTGCTGGCCGAGGTGCTGCCGGCCGACAAGGCGGCGAAGGTGCGCGAGCTGCAGGCCGACGGGCACGTGGTGGCGATGGCCGGGGACGGCATCAACGACGCCGCCGCTCTGTCGGCCGCGGACGTGGGCATCGCGGTCGGCACGGGTGCGGACGTCGCGATCGCGGCGTCGGACATCACGCTGGTCGGTGGTGACCTGCGGGGCATCGTCTCGGCGATCGCGCTGTCCCGGCGGACGGTGACGACGATGAAGCAGGGCCTGGGCTGGGCGTTCGGCTACAACCTGCTGCTCATCCCGGTCGCGGCCGGCGCGCTGTACTGGTGGGACGGCCTGCTGCTCGACCCAGTGCTGGCGTCGGCCGCGATGGCGATGAGCTCGGTGAGCGTGCTGACGAACGCGCTTCGGCTGCGCCGGTTCCGCCGTCCGGCTTCCGTCGCGGAGGTCCTGCGGCCGCCGCTGCGCACCCGGATCGGCCAGTACGCGTACCTGACCGGCGTGGCCGTGGTCGCGCTGGCGCTGGGGGCGGGACTGACGGCGGTGTCGCGGATGGACTTCGCGTCGCGCGGGATGAACGGTCAGCTGGCGTGGGTCGAGGGCACCGGCATGCCGATGCGGCCGGAGATGAGCGTGATGATGACCGCCGAGGTGCCGCCGGTCGACGCCGCTGACGCTTCGGTCGACGTGGAATTGTCTCTGCCTGCCGACGTGCGGCCCGGGCAGCCGACGCGGCTGGTGGTCACGCTCCGGGACGCCGCGACCGGCCAGCCGATCGAGGACATCACCCGTTCGCACGAGGCGTGGATGCACCTGATCGCCACGCGGGAGGACCTGGGCACGTTCGCGCATGTCCACCCGGAGCCGACCGGACGGCCCGGTGAGCTGGCGGTTTCGCTGACCTTCCCGACAGCGGGGCGGTACATCGTGAACACGGAGTTCCGCCGGCAGGGCGAGATGGCCGACGTCCACTCGCGACAGGTCCTGACCGTGGCAGGGCCGGCTCCTTCCCCGGTCATGCTGACGGCGGGACCGCGGACGGTCGAGGTGGACGGCGTCCGGGTCTCGCTGGACGGGACTGCCGAGGTCGGTGGCTCGAGCGACCTGCACTTCACGCTCACCGACGCCGCTACCGGCCGGCCGATCGACGACCTGCAGCCGTACCTGGCGGCGGCCGGCCACATCGTGGTCATGCGGGCGGACGGGCAAACCTTCGCTCACGAGCACGCCGAGGTGACCGACGCCTCCGGTCGCCCCGTGTTCGCCCTGCCCGGGACGACGTTCGGCCCGGAGCTCGAGGTGCACGCCTCGTTCCCGACGGCGGGGATCTACCAGCTGTGGGCCCAGTTCCGGCTGGCGGACGGCGACGTCATCACCGTGCCGTTCACCGTGCAGGCCGGATGATCCGTGGACCGCGAGGGCGCCGGGCAGCGGCCTGGCGCCCTCGCGGCTGTCACGCGTCGGCCCGGTACGCTTGGCCGGCACCTCCGCGGGTGTAGCTCAATGGCAGAGCCCCAGCCTTCCAAGCTGGCCATGCCGGTTCGATCCCGGTCACCCGCTCCACGCATCACCGCAGGTCAACCCGACCTGTTAGACCCTCTGGAGAAGCTCTGCAGGAGCCTCTGGAAGGCCCGTTTGAACCCTTTCATGACCCCTGTTTTCCGCTCGGTTGGTCATGAATTGGTCACGCCGGGCGGCTCGATCCGGCCAGCTGGAGGCCAGATGTTCCGCCCTGCCTGTGACCACAACTGGTCACGCGGTTGGGCTCGAGGCCGTGCCGAGCGACGACCCTCCGAACGATCCCCTCTATGGCACCTCAAGCCGCTCGACCGACGATGACAACGGCGCAGACGCTCGCGTAGGTGCGATGACGGATCAGACCTCCGACGGCAGATCGGTCCAGTTCTCCTGCTGGCGCACGCCGATCTCGTCGAGGTGGCCGAGCAGATCGGCGGGGTCGGCGTAGACCCGGTAGGCACCGGCCCGCTCGAGTTCGTCACTGCCGTATCCGCCGGAGAGCAGCCCAACCCCGAGCGCGCCGGCCCGTCGGGCGGCCAGCAGGTCCCAGATGCTGTCACCGACGACAACGGCATCACTGACGGCCACGCCGACCCGTGCCGCGGCGGCGAGGAACAGGTCTGGATCGGGCTTGGCGTGCCGTACCTGGTCTCGGGTCACGAGCGGGGTGTCGGCGGGGAGGCCGAGCAGGTCCAGGGCCGGCCGAGCCGCGACCGCGAGTCCACTCGTCGCGATGGCCCAGGTGACGTCCTGGCGAGTCAGGGCGGCGAGCAGCTCGCGGGCCCCCGGCAGCGGGCGGACGCTGTCCCGGCGGCGCCCGTAGGCCTCGGCGTGGGCGAGGTTGAGCTCCCGAATTTGCCCGGTCGACAGCGATCCGCCGGTCTCGCGCAACAGGGCGGCGACGAACAGCCCGCCGCTCATCCCGATCCGGCGATGGATCTTCCACACCGACAACTCGATTCCGAATCGCGTGAGCGCCTCCTGCCAGGCCAGCACGTGCTGGTAGACGCTGTCGATCAGGGTTCCGTCGAGATCGAACAGCAGCGCGGGTGGCTCCGAGGACAGCACGGTGCGCTCGGTCATGACGAGCACCCTGCTCCCCGGCGCGCGACGCCGACAAGAACACCCGCCGGCGAGCTCGCACCGGAACGACCCCAGCTAGCCCCTCCGAGCGCCCGCGACCGGACGAGTCCGGCAGCCATGCGGGCCGCCCCTGTCTCCAGGGGCGACATCTGACCGGTTGGGCGCCGGTGAGTCAGAGCCCTGACCCCACACTGCCAGGCCGTCATCATCGCGTTCGTGGCGGTTCATCGCCGTTCCGTATGCCGTTTGACGTGCCCGTCCGTACGACGACGGACGGGGGCGCACCGACGCGAACGCGCCCAACTGCAACCAGAACTGCAACCAGGCGCGACTCCTCAGCTTGGCTACGAGCGCTACGGGTGTCCCTGAAGGCGGCCTAAGGGACACCCGACGTGCAAGGGAGGCACGCGGTTATAGGACAACAGCAGGATCCGTGGTTCTCCCAGCCCGCGGGCAACGGGGCCCTGACCGACGACCAACCGCGAACCTTGACGGTCCTATGTCGACCGCTCACGAACACGGGGCGGCTCCACCGACACGGTCACGCCGCGCTCGTCCTGCAACGCGCGAAGCTCCGACGGCTCTCGTGAGACTGTCGGAGGTGCCGCAACGCTCCGGAGATGACCGGCACCTTCATCATCGCTCTGCTCGCTCTCGTGATCTCCACCGCTTCGCTGACCTGGCAAGTTGTTCAGTTCATACTGGGCGCCAGCCGGCCTCGGGTGGGACTCATGATCGGTGGGATGAACGCCAACGGCGCTGTGACGGCGCCCGTCAAGGGTTTTCGCCTGGAGCAGCTCGTTCGTCAGGGCTGTTCGACTCCGATCCTGGCCGTGCAAGTGCAGAACCGTGGCCGCCTGGCTGTGTCGGTCACCAACTGGTCTATCTCCTTCGACAACAAGGCCTCGTACACCCTGCCGAGCTGGCAACCGAACGATCGCGTGTCGCTGCCCTGCCGGTTGGAGCCAGGCGCCGAAGTGACCTTCCTCTGTCCCTTGGACGAGGTCGATGCCGCGTCCCGTCTCCTACAGGCCAGCAGCAAGCCGCCGAAGTGGTGTCAGGCTTCGGCCAGCTTCGGTTCAGGCAAGACGGTGCGCAGCAGAACCCACCTGCCAATTCCCATACGAACGAGCGGGTAACGAAGCGCTCGTCGGTAGAACGGACGCCCGGTGGATCGGTCGAGCGTCCTGCTACGTGTGCGTGCGTATCCCTAAGTGGGCCGCTCACGGACGCCCGCGCCCGGGTCGGCCAAAACGGCGGCCTACGGGACACCCACCAAGCTCACTACCAGTCACACGTCCCGCCGGAGCCAACGCTGAGCGAGGAGACAGCAGACACCGTTGGGGAACTCCTCGTTCTAGGGGCTGGCCCGAAGACGTCGTGCAGAGGTCGCTGACATACTTCTTACGATGCCCGTCCCGTCGTCAAGCTCAGATCGCCACACCGCAACTTGGGTCGCGTCGCATCGTGAGTTGGCAACCCTAGCGATTCAGAACTTCCTCGAGACGGGCAGTTGGCCCGGCTTTGATCAGCTACAACGGAACCTTGACCGAGAAGACATCGTTGAAGATGTTGAAACTGCGGCGCGCTCCTTGCCGACCCTTTACCCATGGACGGCCCACGACCGCATCTTCCGGGTGCCGCTGCATGTAGCCCGTCATGTCGCCGACGCGGAGCCGGTAGTCGCAGCTTGCTTGCATATAATTCTGCGCGTTTCAGAGTTGTATCTGTCGGACGACCGAGAGCCTGAGCTTCGTCGATCCGATCCCGGACTCACTCGGTTCGTCGATGAGGAACTCCTCCTTGACCGGGCGCTTAGCCTGCTGTGGGACTCGCCGCCGCAACCCTTGAGTTCTCGGGCATCAGGCGGCGACGCGGGCTGGCATTGCGCGATCAATCCAGGGGTGGCGAGAAGACTGCGCGGGATTCATGACATAGGCGACTACGTGAAGCTGCAGCGGCGGATTGTCGAGGAAGCCGGCGGCCAGCCAGCAGCAGATGCCGACGCCGCTCCTTTGCCACGAAACTTCAGCCCCGCTTTAGATGGAGACGACGTGCCAAGAGGTCAGATCTTCGTAAGCCATGCCAGCGCGGACAAGGAGCTGGCCGACAAGGTTCGCGACATGCTTGTACTCGCGGGCGTTCCGCAGGAACGCTTCTTCTATTCGTCGGACAGGGCGACGGGAATCCCATCCGGCCAAGATGTCGGAACGTACTTGCGGGAGACATTGCGAGAAGCGTCACTGGTCATCGAGCTTGTCTCGCCAACCTTTTTGAAACGCCCCATGTGTCTAATGGAACTCGGAGGGGCTTGGGTAATGGGGCTGTCAACGTATCCCATCGTTATTCCGCCGCTCAGCCGAGCCGAAGCCGTCAAAGCCATCGGCAATGTCCAGATGGGGATCATGGGTACGGCGCGGGAGATGGAGGACGTGTTCGACGAGTTGCACGATCGGCTCGAACAGGATGCCGGCCTAAACTTCCGATTGCCCCAGTGGAAACGGGCCATCGATTCCCATAAAGCCCAGATTCAAGCACTCATAAGCGCAGCATTGTTGCCAGGAGACCAAGCCGCTGAGGTGGACGGGTCGTGGACGAGACCCTCCACCCCCACGCTTGGAGGTGCCTCCCCGATCGGCTTCAGCAATGAGTCCATAACCAATGGTCGAAGAGGACGCGAACTCCACGTCGAGGTGACGAACAACGATGGCGTCGTGCACTCGGGGATACTGGCGGCAACGTTCTACGACGCCGTTGGCGCCATCCTTGGAACCGAGAAGGTGCCTCTGAACCAACTAGGGCCGGGCGAGACCAAGACCGTGAGCTTCCGGAATGTGCCCGACCACACGCGACGCAAGTTGCAAAGCGACACCTTGTTCTAGTTAGGAGCGGTCTCGGCCTCAGAGCTTGCTTAGGCCAACGCCCCGGTCTGGAGGCAATGCGGCGCCGTAGACTCTCGAAGGGTCTACCTGCGCTCCCGAAACCGGCGCACGTTCACGGATGAGTGACCCGCGCAGACGACAGGACACTGCTGAGCAGGCCAAAGTCGTATGAATGCACGCAGTAGAACGCTCAGCTACCTAGAAGACGGTGTGCCACTTCCGCGACTGGGCCGTCGATGCCAGCAGCTCTCTCGACCAACGCCCGAGCGTCGTCCCCAGCGTCGTCCAGACGCTGGCGCCAGATTGGCTCGCATTCGCTCGCGTCCAGTACCGAGAGCATGCGATTGAAATGCTCCTCATTAACCCTGTCGGCGATAGCGATGGCCCTCGCCAGGCCCCGCATGTCGTGTGGCTGCGGCGCCTGCAGGGCCGCGAGCAGGTTCGCCTCAGATTGGGCGAGGACTCGATCCGCCGCTTGGGAGTCGACTCGCCGGAGCACGTGAAGAGCGCGCGCATTCGACTCCCAGCCACCGCCGCGCGGGCTGTCCAGTCGCACGGATCCACCCGCCCGGACGACCGCGACGGCTACGTCGGGAAACTCGTCTATCAGCACGAATGGGAAACTCTTGAGCGTGGCGAGGCGATCGCTCAGGTAGATCCGTGCGCGCTCCTGACCGCGACGCCCTTGCGCCATCGCCGCCAAGATGCCGCTTATTGGGTCGACGGTTGTGACGGGAAATGTGTCAAAGGCGTCAGCTGGCGATGGTGCGCCGTCTTCCGTCGAGTCGTCCGAGGATTCCCAGACCAGCTGGTCGAGCCAGTCGAACGCGATGGCTTCCGCGATTATGTCGATGAAGTCAGACGATAACCATGCGAGCCAGGCCAGGAACAGATCGAGGGATTCAAGCTCATGTCGGGCCCGTCCGTTCAGGGACGTGCCCGCAGCGGTCCAATCGATCCTCCGCATAACCTCCAGCGTTACCGCCGCTAAATCGGTGAATTCTTGTGGCGGCTCCCAGCGGCCCCCGTGCTCGTTCTTGAGTGGGTCTTCCTCGGACAAGTCGTCGTCGAACTGCGCGTCTACGACATCATCGAACTCAACCTCGTGGAGCTGGGACCGCTCGCGACGCAATGTCAGCCGGCCAGCGGCAGGGGCTAGGTGGGCGACGAGGCCCATGCTGCCGAATGCCCAATGGCCTAACCCGCGCGACGCATCTGCCAGGTTGGACTCGATCGAGCTGGTCAGATGCGGACTACAGGCGAGGAGCGCTTGCGACGCAACCGCTGGAGCAAGATTTGCGAGGGTGTCGATGAGATCCGCGATCTCATCGTTATGAGACTCGGAACTGGTACGAGCCAGCCAGCCCTGCATGGCGCCGACGTCGATATTTTCCGCGAACGCCTCGCCCCACGCGGGGCGCTCGTCCGCGTCATGGTCGGGTGCTAACTCTCGGAGTAGGTCGGCCCAACCGGGCCCACTCGGCCGCGATCCCCGCGTGCTGAACAACGCCGCCAGGTCCCCCGGAGCCAGGGACTTCCGGACCGAGCCATAGAGGTCGCGGTGAGCACCGCGCAGGTGACTTATGAGACGTCGGATGCCGAAGACCTCGGCAGCGTCTACGTCTGGCAGCCAAACGACTAGGCGCGCCACGATGGCTTCCCACCGCTGGCGGTCCAGCACCCCTGCAAAGGCGAGCTCGGACAATAACTGCGCCGCCACGGACCGGTCCGCGCCGGTGCCGACGGCCAGACACTGTGCGACAAGGGCGTCGACGGTGGCGTCCTCAAGCCACTCGGCTCGCCACCGGTAGCGAAGCGAGTCGCTCCGTGTGAACGAGTCCAGCACCCAGTACTTACCTCGAACCGGAAGATCCGAGTTCAAGAGGTGCGATTGAACGATCGCGCGCACGCCGACCCCGACAACGTTGTCACGACGCGCGAGGTCCATCAGCGCGCGATCCGCGACTCTAATATGAGGGGTGCGCAGTTGTCCGCTGTTCTCCCGGATTAACCGCTCGGATTGGAGGATGTCGACGGTCGAGTTGAAACGCTCCGCATCCAGAATGCCGTCGGCGGCGCCAAAGGCGTCCGCCGTCACGCGCGCCACATCAAGCGCCGCCTGCTCGCGCGTCACGCCCGCGTCTAGCGAGGTCATCTGACCTACCGCGACAGCACCAAGAAGCAAAGCGGCCGCGGGAGTCTCGGCGATTCGATCCAAGATGCCGGCGATCCGCTGCTCGCCGCCAGACGCGACGAACATGAATGACCAGGGGTCACGCGCGCTCGCGTTCGCGACCTGGAGTCGATGGCGCGCCGACTCGCGAAACATGCCCGGCCCGACCCGATCATCGAGCGACGCGAGCAGGGGCTCAACCTCGTCTAGATGATCAATGCAGTGCTCGTAGATGAGACCCTTGGCGCGTACCTCCGACACTGTTTCGTCGTTGTGGCCCTCGCGTCGTTCAGTCGAGACGAGCAGAACCGCATGGCGGTCATCAACAACAGCCTGAAGATCGGCGACCACGTCAGGGTCCAGTGCCTGCGCGTCGTCAACGACAGCCAGCACTGGCCCTGGCATTGCAGCGAAAGCCTGTACCTCCTGCGCCCCAGCTACTCCCGCCCGCGTCAGCTCGACGACGGCCCATCCCACATGGTTCAGCCGTCGCGCGGCGTGGAACGCAGTTACGGACTTCCCAGTCCCAGACCCGCCCGACAGGGTTGCGAACCGCGACGCAGCGAGACGCTGGGCGAGTGTCTGCGCGTACGGCAACTCCGGGCAGGCGTCCACGTCCACCGGCCGGAGACGCTCGCCCCGCAGCGCCGCCTCGAAGCCACGCGACCGGCCGAAGACCACGAAGCGCCACCCCGGGCTTCGGGCCGGAACAAGAAGCCGATGAGCGACCTCGGCCAACGCGTAGTCCGCGGTAGTAGGTACTCCATCGGCGCCCGACGCTGACGGCCCGATCTTGTAGACCGGCCATTTGTTCTGCAACGGACGCAGCAAGGTCTCGACCACGAAGGGGTCGGAACCGCTGTACCCGAGTACCAGGAGAGTCCGCGGTCGATCGTCGAACTGGATCAGCCGGTCGAGGACCGCCTGGGGTACCAACCCGTCCTCATCGGGGAGAGTCCATGGCTGGTCCGGTACGAGGACGTCCCCATGCGGCTTGATGAGGAGGCCCTTCGGCAGCGGAATGCCGTAGATGTCTTGGTAGGCACGTTCGAGACACGAGTCCCAGTTGTAGGAGATGACGAACTGGACCTTCCCCTCGTGGATGAGGCGAGCGAGTTCGCGATGTGCCGGCGAGGGGTCTCGTCCGGCGTCGAGATTCGCGAACGCCCGCTGGAAGGCCAGCCGTACGGCAGGGATGTCGCGGGCGAGCTGCCAGCCCAACGCGACGGCCTCTGGGTCAGTCCCGAGGATCTCCTTTGGCGTCCCTGATCTTCCAGCTCGTCTTTCTAGCTCCTGTGCGGCACCTTCCACCTCACCGATCGCCTGCCAGAGCAGAGCGGGGAGTTGCATCGTCATCGGGTAGGCGAAGGCAGACATGCCAGCGCCCACAACAGCGACGCTGTCGAACGATCGCATGTCGGCCGTCATGGCCGACAGGCGCTCGTCGCGGCCAGTTCTCCCCCAGGTCACAGTCGATATCTAGCACGTCCTTCCGCGAACGACCGCCGACGATCGACTTGTCCTGGCTCGGAGAGGTAGGCGGGCACCCACGACCACCGCCCGAAGCGACTGATACGTCGGCTTCACCCCGAACGCTTTGCCCCAGGCCGCTCTGCCTCCCGGGCAGTCCTCGGAGGACAACAAACCCGACCGACTTCACATCGCTGATGGGCGACCTGCAGGACTGGACCTTCGGCCGGCTGGACGAGGACACCTGGTTCTACCCCGGCCACGGGAAGGACAGCACCCTCGGAGCGCGTTGCGGGGGACTGCGTGTCCCATAGCGGGCCCATTTAGAGCCACTCACCCCAGATCCAGCATCGCCGACGGGGTGGCACTTCCGGCTAGGTGGTCGGCGTGAGGCCGGGCAATCCGGCCCGTGCGTCAGCCAAGAACGGCAGGCGGCCCAATGAATGCGGTGAAAACTGCGGTGAAGACCGGCGCCATTCCGCTCAGCGCTTCAGCGCTCCCAGTCTTGTTGATCGAGTAGGCGGTCACACCGAGCAGGCTCATGACGCACAGCCCGCCGACGGCCAGCTTCGCGAGGGGTACGACGTTCTGGCTGGTGATCACGGGCTCGGGCATGACCGCAGGGGAAACAAACTGCATGGCAAACTCCACAAGGGTGTGGCCGCGCCCCGGATCGCAGCACCTCATGGACAGCAAGCGTCTGCTTGGCTGAACAACCCCTTGGACTGACTCATATGCAGTCCGTGAGACCCCAATAATGCCTATCGGTCCGTACGTCCGGGGACGCACTCCCGACTCGGCGTGGGGTTGTTCGGTTTGGGACAGTAATGGCGGACTCACCGTCTCCGCAAGCGACGTGTGCTATTTGTTACTCGACGACGCCCGGACCAGTCCGGTCCCGCTCGATTACCGAAGCCCGTCTCAGGGACCTCGCCGCGCTCGATGCGATCGCGTCGGACGACCGAAGGAGTTGCTGGTGCGCTGGATCGAGAGGCTCCGTCGCAACGGCGCTCAACGGAGGACCGGGGCCGGCTCCGCAACCCCGACGGCCGGACAGACGTGGCTTTGGGTCACCGGACCTGAGTTCTACCTGGACGACGGCGGCCGGGATCGAGCCGACCTGGACCCAGCGTCGTTCGACGGGCCCAGAGGCTGGTGGACGTGCCATTCCGACACGCGGTTCGGCGACGTGGCGCTCCTGTACCGGGCACGACAGCGCAAGGACATCGCATACCTCGTCAGAGCGGAGTCGGACGCGTACCCGCTCTCGGCGGGCGACGGGCTCCCGGGAAGGAACACCCACGGGTGCGACTACACCGTCGTCAAGAAGTTCAGCCGTCCGCTGTCGATCGAGGCCATGAGGGCGGACCCGTCCCTGGCGGAGTGGGCCGCACTAAAGATCAACTTCAATGGGTCCGTCCACCGGGTGCCCCCTGCGATATGGAAGCGACTCCTCGACCGGTTAACGAACCGGCGGCCGGAGGAGGTCCGGTCCGCGATCGAGCACAGGGCCCGCGAGTTGGAGGACGAGCTTGCGCTCGAGCAGTACCTCGTCAACAACGGCGACATCTGGCGAAAGCTGGGCTACTCTCTCGAGCTGCGCGACCAGCAGCGCCGTTGGGCCGACCGAACCCGGGCCGACCTCGTCTACTGGGACAAGGCCGGCGGGCAGTACGTGGTCGTCGAACTCAAAGCGCGCACCGTGAATGGAGACACCGTCGGTCAGGTGCTGAGGTACATGGCCAACGCTCGCGACGAGCTCGCCGGCGGGCGACCGACGAAGGGGATCGTCGTCGGAGCGGACCTAGGCAAGTGGGGCAAGTCCCTTCTCGAGGAACACCCGGAAGTCGCGTTCGTGAGTCACGACGACCTCGGGGCGTCGGTCGTGCGGCGTAGAACCAAACGGACGAGGCTCCCGAACGTCAGCTGAACGGCTACGCCGACCAGCCCTCCATCGCAGCCCCATACCCACAGGTGTCCCATAAGCCGCCCTCCGGGCTACCCGGCCGACTGTCTCTGAGCGGCCCACTTAGGGACACCTGTCGAAGCGACTACTTGGTGAAGATCTGTACGACGACCACGATGACGGCCAAGCCGCCGATGATCCCGATGAGCCAGCCTCGCGACACAGGCTTGGCCTGAAGGTTGTGAAGTGGGCGGACGGCTTGGAGAAGGATGAGGACCGCCGCGAGCCCGATGATGACAAGGGTGCCGCCTGTCCTCACCGCGCCTCCCGCCTTCCTCATGACCACTCGCGTCGGACCGTACGGCTCGAAGACCTATCCGGCCCTGGCTCAGGAGGAATGTCCTTCCACCGTGTGAGGCCGTCGCCCTAGGCGGCCCATGTAGGGCGAGTGTCGACAGCTCACGTCCCGTGCCTGGCAACATCCTGGCGGTGACGGACGAACCTTCCTCCGGCTGGTACGCAGTTCGATGCGTCTTCGCGATGGAAGGGGTCTCGGAAGACGCCGAGAGAACCTTCGAAGAGCGCGTCACGCTGTGGCGGGCAGAGAGCCACGACGAAGCGATCGACCGAGCAGAGACCGAGGCGCGTGACTACGCGACTGCCCTCGCTCTGGCGGAGTACGTGGGGCTCGCTCAGTCGTATCAACTGCCCGATGCACCGGACGACGGCGTCGAAGTGTTCTCACTGCTGCGGGACAGCGATCTGGCTCCTTCCGACTACCTCGACGCGTTCTTCGACACCGGCACCAAGCGGCAGCAAAAGTCGCCCTGAACGGCCCATTTAGGGACACGCGGTCAGGCCAAGTACGCGAAGGAGTCCTCTCCCCCGCGCCAGACGCTCATCTCACCGGTCTCCAGGAAGTAGAGCTGGAGAATCTCCGGGCCCGCGACCTCGTCCTCGGTCGGCCGGACGATCAGATCGCAGCCATCGACCTTGATGGTGATGCCGTCATCCGGCGTCTCGTCGACTGACGTGACCCGGCTACCGATCGTCTCAACTAGCCGATCCCGGTATCCCGCCTGGCCGACTGACCAGGTGCCCTCAGGAGCGGACAGTCTCGGCCAGGCCAGACAAGTGAGGCGGGGAGTCGCCGGAAGGTTGTCCCCGTCAAAGGTGATCTCCAGGAAGTCGGCGATGAACGTCACCGCCGCGAGGTCGGTCCCGACGAGGCGCTGCAGGTCCGATCGCCGCCCGACGACGGCTTGCGGCCCGTCGGGAATCGACGGGCGTCGCTCATCTCGGCGTCCCAACACGCATGAAGTATCGGCCCACTCCAATGCGCCCCAAAGCCGTCCGTGGGGCGACACGCGGGACTCGCCCTGAGCGGCCCACTTAGGGACACCCAAGACCTGCGAGGTGGGAGCATCGACATCCGCGATCACGGGCTGTTCCGGCGTGCCGGGAGGGCCGCGGACGGGTCTTGGCCGAGCTGGGACACCGGAGAAATGTGTCGGCCGTCCCAGAAGCGCGGACCGTTCCCGGTGGCGCTGACCACGGGGCTCCTGCGGCACCGACCGGTCCCGGACTTCCCCGTCCCAAGATCGAGAGGCAGCCCCATGACCACCGTCGTGCAGGAGACCGGCAGCGCCATCCGCCCCTTCCAGGTGGAGATTCCGGACGAAGCGCTTGCCGACATGCGCCGACGCGTCGCCGCGACCGTCTGGCCCGACCAGGAAACCGATCCGTCGCAGGGCGTGCCGCTGGCGACGATGCAGGAACTGGCCCGCTACTGGGCGGCCGACTATGACTGGCGCCGATGCGAGGCGAGACTGAACGCGCTGCCGCAGTTCGTCACCGAGATCGACGGGTTGGACATCCATTTCATCCACGTCCGGTCCCGGCACGAGGAGGCCCTGCCGCTGCTCGTCAACCACGGCTGGCCGGGCTCGATCATCGAGCAGCTCAAGATCATCGACCCGCTCGTCGATCCGACGGCGCACGGTGGCACCGCGGCGGACGCCTTCCACGTGGTGATCCCGTCGATGCCGGGATACGGGTTCTCGGGCAAGCCGACCAGCCCCGGCTGGGGTCCTGAACGCATGGCCCGGGCGTGGGCAGAGTTGATGCCCCGCCTCGGCTATCCCCGATACGTCGCCCAGGGCGGCGACTGGGGTGCGTTCGTCGTCGACTTCATGGGGGTGCAGCAACCGCCGGGCCTGCTCGCCATCCACACCAACTACGCCGGCAGTGTTCCGCCCGACGTCTACCGATCCCTGCTGGCCGGCGAACCGCCGCAGCCCGGCTTCTCCGCGGAGGAACGACGGGCCTACGAGCAGCTGGCCACCACCCTCAAGCGAGTCGCCTACGCCCAGTACATGGCTTCGCGGCCGCAGACCCTGTACGGCATCGCGGACTCACCCGTCGGCCTGGCCGCCTGGCTGCTCGACCACGACGACGCCGGCGGCCAGCCCGCCGCGGCGGTAGCCGCGGCCCTGAACCGGCCCACGAGCGACACCGGCGAGCTGACCCGGGACGAAGTCCTCGACAACATCACCCTGTACTGGCTGACGCACACCGGCGTCTCCGCGTCACGCCTGTACTGGGAGTACAAGGGCGGTTTCTGGGACGCCAAGGGCGTCACCATCCCGGTGGCCGTCAGCGTCTTTCCCCACGAGGCCTACCAGGCTCCGAGGAGTTGGGCCGAGCGGGCATACCCCCGGCTCATCCACTACAACCAGCTCGACCGAGGCGGTCACTTCGCGGCCTGGGAACAGCCGCAGCTGTTCGCCGAAGAGCTTCGCGCCGGCTTCCGCACGCTCCGTGCACCCCAGGTCCCCGCGCCCCGGTAGTTGATGAGGGCCCTGCGGCCCCAGCGACGCTGAGGCATCTGTCTCTGAGGCCGCCTTCAGAGACACCAGGGGCCGGCCTGGATCGGCCGCTACCGACGGGCGCCGACTGCGCGTGCCCGACAACCTGAAGACCTCAAGATCATCGACCGTCACACCTCTTGCACCGTCGGGTTCCGGAATTCGTTGTCACAGGTTTTCTGAAGGCCCATCCGCATCGTCGGAGCGATGGCAAGCAAGGCGAACGCCGGCGATCGAAGTCGACGGCTCCAGCGAGAGAGGCAGCGCCGTGGGGCCGGGGCAGGCCGGCCAAGCGGCACTGCAGCCAAGCCCCGATCGGAAGCCGACGGCTCTGTACGGCGTTCCGCCGCCACGACGTGCGGCTGGTGCGGTGGTCCGATCACTCCGGGCACTCGCGGGCCGATCCCGAAGTGGTGTTCGGCCACTTGTCGTCACCGTGCGTGGGAGCAGAAGCGGGCTGCGGCCTCCGGGCGCGCAGCCGTCCAAGTCGTCGAGCGACGGGTGAAGGCTCTGACACCGATCACACCTACCCGGCGGGACTGGCCCCGGTTGCTCGACGAACTCGTCCGTCAACTGAACGACGGGCGGGTGTATGACCGCGATCTGGCGCAGATCCAGGCCGCCTTGATCCAGCTCGTCGAAGCCCACCGTCGACGCACCGGCCCTGCAGTGCGGGATCGCAACTTTCCCTGGACCTGACCGGAGAAGTCCAGGAAGACGGACAACGAGGCTCGGCTTCATGACGTCCCGATCGGCGCAGCTGTCAGACCTCGACGCCACGGCCCGGGGTCCGTTGATGACGGTCGAGCAGGCCGGCGAGTACCTCGGTACGGGGACCCGCTTCGTCCGCCGGCTGATCACCGAGCGTCGGATCAGTTTCGTGAAAATCGGCAAGTATGTGCGCCTCGAGCGGTCGGCGCTAGACGCGCTTGTGGACGCCGGCCGCGTCCACAGCCAGCGGTGATCTCGCCACACGAGCTATGACGCAGCCGTCAAGGTCGCGGCGTGGCCAAGCGGACGTTCGGCTCGGTAGACCGACTCCCCAGCGGCCGTTACCGGGCGCGGTATCTGGGGCCGGACGGCAGGCGCCACACCAAGATCTTCGTCGCCAAGGCTGACGCATGGGCCTGGCTGGCGAGCGAGCAGACCGACCTTCTCCGCAAAAGCTGGCGCGCGCCGAACGCCAAGGGACGGACCGTCGGCGAGTACGCCGAGGACTACCTCGCTCGCAACGACCTCAGGGAGGGAACGCGCGTTCTCTACAAGGGCCTGTGGCGACACCATCTCGCCGAACCATGGGCGGCCGTACCCGTCGACGAGGTCACTCCAGCTTCCGTCCGCTCATGGCATGCCCAGGCCGGCCGGACAACAGGCCCTACCGCGCTGGCGCAGTCCTATCGGCTTCTCCGCGCCATCCTCAACGTCGCCGTGGCCGACGAGGCCATCGCGTCCAACCCGTGCCGGCTCCGGGGTGGCGGCACGCCGAGGGCGTCCCGCCCTTCTCGAGCCCTCACGGCTGTAGAGGCACTGCAGCTGGCTGAGCAACTGGGGCGGGACAGGAGAACCGAGCGCTACCGCGCCCTCGTGCTCGTCCTCGCCTTCGGCGGTCTCCGGTTCGGTGAGGCCACGGCCCTGCGCCGGTCGGACGTTCTCCCCGGCGGCCGAGTGCGGGTCGAGCGCTCAGTTCGGCGCGTCGGGGGCCAGTGGGTGAGCGGTGAGCCCAAGACAGACGCGGGGCACCGGACCGTGACACTGCCCGCGGGCGTGGCGGCAGCACTGGAGGACCACCTGGAGAAGCACGTCCGTCCTTCTCCGGACGCCCTCCTGTTCTCCACCAGCTCGGGCGGCTACCTCGCGCGCAGCAACTGGAACTCGACCTTCCGGCGCGCCGCCGACGCGATCGGGCTGCCGGCGGTCCGGCCCCACGAACTGCGGCACACGGGTGCCACGCTGGCCGCGGCTACCGGTGCGACCACCAAGGAACTCATGCGCCGGCTCGGCCACTCCTCCCCCGCAGCCGCGCTGCTCTACCAGCACGCCGCCGACGACCGCGACGCCGACATCGCTCGCGCCCTCGACGCCATGCTGGCCGCGCTCACCGAGACGCCCGACGACATCGATCGACCGGAGTAGCCGCGCGTCGATTGGTCATGTTGTGGTCACGTCGAGCCTCTTCGAGGCTCCGACGACCCGCTGAACAGCGCATATGCCACCACGTGGCCCGCCTTCCAAGCTGGCCATGCGGGTTCGATTCCCGTCACCCGCTCCACGCCACCCATGGCATTACCTTGCAGACGGGCCGCCAAACCGGTCACGAAAAGCTCAAGGGAGCCGTGCAGTTTCCAGACCCATTGATGAAAATGTAGTAGCTCCCCGACAGTGTTATGGCGAAAGCCTCACCGGGGGTCAGCGCTACGTGTGCGTTTGTGACTTGATCAACCGGCAGGTGCAGGGTCAATGACGCCTCAGCCTGAGTGGAGATCTTCATGATGTCGCTTAGATTTGTTCGGTCAACGCCGATCGGCTGGTCGGTCGAGACGCCAATCTGCAAATCTAGCGACTGACACGTAGAACTAGCCACCTGCCAGAGCACGTTGTCCTCGTCATCATTCACATACTCGTAGCTGTCGAGGTTGGGCTCGATCACGTACGTGAACGGAGCCGAGCCAATAACCTTGACGCGCGGCTGACTCAAAACCCGGCTCTCTCGAAAGACGTCCGCCAGCGGCATGGTGGAGAACGATGGAGCCGGTGGGTTGAAGGTCGACACAGGCGAGGCCGGCGTCGGCTCATCTGAGGACGACGTCGTCACTGGCGAGGTTGGGCCTGATGTATTACTGGTGGTTGCGGGGGCGGACGACGTGACCACTGGTTGAGAACTCGTTGCCGTGCTCTCCGACGAGGTCTCATTAGAAGCAAAGAATTTGAACCACCAAGGCGGCCCGGTGGCGAAGACTATTGCGAGGATGACCGCAGCTACAAGGCCGACCTTCGCTTCCCCCGAGAGCCGCATGACGACAGTGTGCCGCTAGCGACCGCGAGTCGGGTGCGACAGCGACGCCCTCTCCCGCTCTGCCCCGAGGCTGATGCAGATGGGAGCCCTCCCGCTGAAGGTGGGCTGGGAGACTCGAGGCAGTTGGGAACTACCCGCCGCTATCCATCGGCTGTGCGCAGAATCGGCTGATCAGGGGCCTGCGTAGCGCCAGGCTGGTACCGGACGGGCCGGCAGTCGTAGAGCGAACCCTCATCCCACGCTTACGCGCGGTGCGGCCGAGAGGCGCACCGCCCGAGCCGGGAACCGGACCGTGATCCGGAGCCCGCCGTTCGGACGGGCCTCCGCAAGCACCGTGGCGTCGTGGGCGGCCGCGATCGAGCGCACGATCGTCAGGCCCAATCCGACCCCGCCGCTGTGCACCAGTCGCTCGCCGGACAGCCGCCGGAACGGCTCGAACAGTCCATTCACCAGCTCAGCTGGCACCACGGAGCCGGTGTTCTCAACGGTCAGCGCGCCGTCGTCGTCCACCCGGACCCAGACGGAACCACCGGGCTCGTTGTACTTCACCGCGTTGGTGACCAGGTTCGCGACGAGCCGCTCGACCAGCGGCCGCTCCCCCATCACCGTCACCGGCGCGGCCTCCACCGACAGCGTCACGTCGGCGGCGACAGCCGCCGCGCGGAACTGCTCGGCCGCCGCCGGCACGACCTCGTCGAGCGGCACCGGCGCCGTCGTCACCAGCCCGCGGTCGGTCTCAGCCAGGGTGAGCAGGCCGTCGATGAGCTGCTCGTTGCGCTCGTTCGTCGCCAGCAACTGGCGCGACAGCAGCTCGAGCTGCTCAGGCGTCAGCGAACCCGCCAGCGAGACCTCGATCAGCGCCCGCTGCGTCGCCAGCGGGGTCCGCAGCTCGTGCGACGCGGTCGCTGCGAAACGCCGCTGCGCCTCGTAGCCCTCCGCCAACCGGTCCAGCACCGCGTTCAGCGAGGCACCCAGCCGGCCGGTCTCATCAGAAGGACCGCCGTCCACCGGCATCCGCAGCGCCAGGCTGGCCGGACCGAACCGGCCCAGGGTCTCCCCCAGCGCCCGCACGGGCTGCATCACCCACCGCGCCAACAGCACCGCCACGGCCAGCGCCAGACCCACAGCCACCAGCAGCTCGACCACCGCCAGCCCCGGGCTGTACGAGGAGCAGCTGTTGGTGACGCTGACCCAGCCGGCACCGCCGGCGCAGTACGGCCAGGGCGGGGTGTCGCGCAGGTAGTAGACGAGCCCCTTGACGGTGGTCAGGAAGAAGTCGACCCAGAAGTACGCCAGCGGCCAGGTCACCAGGACGGCGATCGCAGCGCGCCGGCGCGGGGTCAGCACCACGCTCACCGACGGTACCGGCGCGAACGCGGAGATCCGACGCATGCTTATCTCGTCCTTATCCGACGTCCAGGAGTCTGATCGACCGTGCGCGTCCTGCTCGCCGACGACGAGGTGCTGCTCGCCGACACCGTGGCCGAGGGGCTGCGCAAGCTCGCGATGGCCGTCGACGTCTGCTACGACGGCGCGGGGGCGATAGAGCGGCTCGGCGTCAACCGCTACGACGTCGCCGTCCTCGACCGGGACATGCCCGGCGCCACCGGCGACGCCGTCTGCCGCTGGGCGATCGACGCCAAGGTCGGCACCCGAATCCTGCTGCTCACCGCCGCGAGCGGGATCCGCGACCGCGTCGACGGGCTGTCCCTCGGTGCCGACGACTACCTGACCAAGCCGTTCGCCTTCGCCGAACTCGCGGCAAGGGTCCAGGCCCTCGCCAGACGGCCCCCCGTCGGCACTCCCCCGGTGCTCGAGAGCGCCGGCGTCGTCCTCGACGAGCCGAAGTTCCGGGCCTTCCGCGATGGTCGGCTGCTCGACCTCACGCCCAAGGAGTTCGCCGTCCTCCGCGTGCTTCTGCAGGCCGACGGCGCGGTGGTCAGCGCCGAGGAGCTGCTGGAGAAGGCCTGGGACGAGCACGCCGACCCCTTCACCAACGCGGTGCGGGTCGCCGTCATGACCCTGCGGCGCAAGCTCGGCGACCCGCCGGTGATCGCCACCGTCCCTCGCGTCGGCTACCGCTTCGGGGAGATAAGCGAGGCATAAGCCCGCGCGTTACCGGGGCGCGACGACGTCCGGCGCAAGGTCCAGAGCATGAAGCGACCAACGAGCCGCAGCCGCTGGGCGGTGGGCACCGCCACGGTCGCCCTTCTGCTCGCCCCGGCGCTGGCGGCGCTCATCGCCTTCCGGATCGTCGTAGCGCTCCTTCCCGATGACGTGCCGCCGCCGGCGCACTGGACCACGGCCGGTTCGCCATGACCCCGCCGACCGGGCCGATCCCGAGCGGCGGCGTCGACTACCTGGCGATGTTCGAGCGGGCGCCCTCCGTGCCGACGACGATCGCCGCCGGCCTCCTGCTCGCCGTCCTCGTCGCCGCGCTCGTCCGCCGGCACCGCGTGCTGACCTTCCTGACCGGCGCCGCGCTGGCCGTCGTCCTCGGGGTGACCGTCGTGCCCTCCGGCGGGTGGTCCGCGCTGCACCTGGTGGACGACGTGCCGGCGAGCATCCTGGCCAACGTCCGGCCTCAGGCCAGCGACTTCACCGCGTGGACGCAGACCGCCGACGGCCCGCTCAACGTCGTGCTGTTCGTGCCGCTCGGCCTCTTCCTCGCGCTGCTGCTGCGCCGACCGATCAGAGCGGTGCTGCTCTGCGTGGCGCTCTCGATGGCCATCGAGTGCTACCAGGCGGCGCTGACCACCCGGGTGGCGACGTTCGCCGACGTCGTCGCGAACGGGGTCGGCGCCGGCATCGGGGCGCTGGCCGCCGTCGTCATCCTCCTGCTCGCCCGCCCGGCGCCCCCGGCGCAGGTGCGCCTGTCGCGATGACCCGGCCCGCGCGCACGACCAGCGCGCGGGGCGGGAGGTCGACGAGCACCTGGGGCACGCACTCGCCGTCGACGAGCAGGAAGTCGGCCGGCGACCCGGGCGTGAAGTCGGCGCGGGGCAGGCCGAGCACGTCGGCACCGCCGTGGGCGGCGGCCACGAGGCAGGCGGTGAGGTCCTCGTCGACCCGGGCGCGGGTGATCAGCCCGAGCAGATGGGCCCGGTGCAGCATGTCGGCGTTGCCGAAGGGGCTCCACGCGTCGCGGACGCCGTCGGAGCCGAGACCCACCCGGACGCCGTGCCGCTGCAGCCGGGCGACGGGCAGCACCCGCACCACGTCGGGGACCACGGTGGTCAGGCTGATCCCGGCCTCGGCGAGCTCGTCGGCGAGCCGGTCGACGTCGTCCGCGGCCGGGACGCAGAACGCGTGGCTCACCGTTACCTGGCCCTGAAGCCCGAGCGCGCGGGTGCGGTCGATGATGCCGCGCAGCGGGAGGAGCCCGGCCTCGCCGGTGTCGTGCAGGTGGATGTCCACCCCCAGCCCGTGGCGGTCGGCCAGGCCGAAGACCAGGTCGAGCTGGGCGTCGGACGCCTCGTCGAAACCCAGCGGGTCGATGCCGCCCACCAGGTCGATAAGACCCTCCCGGGCGGCCTCCTCCAGCAGCTCCGCGGTGCCGGGCGCCCGGTACACCCCCTGCTGCGGGAAGCCCACGATCTGCACGGTCAGCGCGTGCGCCAGCTCGTCCCGCGCGGCGGCGACGCCACGCACCCCGTCCAGCCCGAAAGGCGGGGCGACGTCGACGTGGGCGCGCATCGCCCGCGTGCCCCGGGCGACCGCGTGCGCCATCAGCCGGCCGGCCCGGACGGCGACCGGCGTATCCATTCCCCGGGAGAGCTCGACGTCCTGCTCCGCGTACCCGGCGATCCCGGTGGTCACCGGCCGGCGGGAGAACCACCGCTCTCCCCACGACGTCTTGTCCGGGTGGATGTGCGCATCGACCAGCGAGGGCAGCGCCAGCAACCCGCGGCAGTCCACGACGTCCGCCCCGTCCGCCGCCGGACCGGCGGCGACGACCCCGTCGCGGACGACGAGGTCGACCGCGGGGCCGCCCATCGGGCGCAGATCGCGGAACACCGTGACGGCCGTGCTCATCTGCGACATGCTCCTCCAGGTCCGCGTATCGCGTTGACCTGCGTGATCAGCTGGTCAGCGATGAGAGCGATCGGCGCCGTCCTGACCCTGCTGCTCGGACTGGGCGCGTGCGCCGCACCCTCGGACCCGGCGAAGCCGATCGACCAGATCTTCCCCGACCCCGCACTGGCGGCGTGCGTGGCGATGGCGGCTGGGGCGCCCGTCACGCACACCGCCGACCTCGGCGAGCTCACGCAACTGCACTGCGACGGCCTCGACGCGGCAGACCACATCCACTCCCTCGACGGCGTCGAGCAGCTGACCGCCCTCAACGTCCTCGACGCGCCCCGCAACGAGATCAGCGACCTCACGCCCCTGCACGGGCTGTCGCACCTGAACACGCTGACCCTCACCGACAACCAGGTCACCGACCTGGCGCCCCTCGAGGGCCTGCAGCTGTTCGACCTCGGCCTCTCGAACAACCCCATCAGCGACCTCTCGCCGCTCGAGCACACGAACACGCTGAACGCGCTCGGCGTGGCCGCGGCCCGGGTCACCGACATCGCCCCTCTGGCCGATCACGACGGGCTCCGGACGCTCGACCTCTCGAGCAACGCGATCACCGACGTCTCGCCGCTGGCCGGGTTGCCCGCCTTGGACACGCTGCGGCTCTCGCGGAACCAGATCACCGACCCCGCGCCGCTCGGCACCATCCCGACGCTGCTGATCCTCGACGTCTGGGGCAACCAGATCTCCGACGTCCACGGGCTGGCCCAGGCGCAACTGCTCCAGGAGCTCCAGCTCGGCGCCAACCCGCTCACCGACCTGACGCCGCTGCTGCAGGTGCACACGCTGGTCAACCTCGGCCTGGACGACACCGACACGACGCACGTCACCGGCATCGAGGAGCTGCGGGCCGCCGGCGTGAGCGTCAACGGTCTGGCCTGACCGGCGCGTGCGAGAGTGAGACCCACCCGGTGCCGGACCGGCGGTATGCCGTGCTCGCGCGCGAGAAGGAGACCGAGTGCAGAAGGGGCTGGCCCGGCAGGTGCTGGTGGCCAGCGTGGTCGTCGTGGCGCTGACAGCGGGGGCGGCGACCGCGGTCGCCGTCACGGCGAACCAGCTCAGCGACAGCCAGGCCCGGCTCGACGACCTCGCGGCCGCCGGGCGGGTGGAGTCGCAGCTGCTCACGGGGTACGTCGACGAGGAAACCGGGCTGCGGGGCTACCTGCTGACGGGAGGCACGACCTTCCTCGACCCGTACCAGCAGGCCGAGGCCGCGAGCCCGGCCCTGACGGCCACGCTGCGCTCCCGCTGGGCCGCCGTGGACGGCCCGCCCGACGCGATCACCGCGCTCGAGACCGCGCACCAGAACTGGATCGACTACGCGCAGGGCCAGATCGCGCTGGTCCAGAGCGGGCACGTCGACGAGGCACGCACGGTGGCCGCCACGAGCGAGGGCAAGGAGCTCTTCGACTCCATCCGCCAGCGTGAGCAGACCCTCGACTCCTGGCTGAGCAGCGCCACCTCGCGCGTCGCCGACCGCGTCGGTTCGCTCCAGCAGCGCCTCACCGTGCTGCTGACCGCGACACTGGCCGCGCTGCTGGTGCTCACGGTCGCCGGGTGCGTCGTGCTGTGGCGGTCCGTGGCGCGCCCGCTCGTGCGGCTCGCGGAAGCCACGCGCGCCGTCGCCGGGGGGAACCTCAGCGCCGAGCTGCCCGTCACCGGCGCGCCCGAGATGCGCAGCCTGGCCGGCGACGTGACCGCCATGCGCGACCGGCTGACCGCCGATCTGCACACCACCCGCCGCAGCCTCGAAGCCCTGGAGCAGACCGGCCCCGCGGTGTCGGCTCTGCGCACCGCGCTGCAGCCCGCCGGAGAACACATCGCCGGCGTGCGCATCGCCGGCCGGCTGGACCCGGCCGAGGGCGTGCTCGCCGGTGACTGGTACGACACCGTGGCCCTCTCCCCCACCCGCCTCGGCCTCGTGCTCGGCGACGTCGCCGGGCACGGACCGAGCAGCGCGGTCTTCGCCCTGCGGCTCAAGCACTCCCTGATCACCGCCTTGCGCGCCGGACTCGAGCCCGGGCAGGCGCTCACCGGTGTCTGCGCCGAGCTGGTCGGCGTCCCCCCTGGGCAGTTCGCCACCGCGTTCGTCGCCGTCCTCGACACCGAGCGCGGGACGGTGTCCTACGCCAACGCCGGGCACCCGGCCGGGCTGCTGCTGGGCCCCCTCGCCGAGAGCGTCCAGCGACCGTCACCCGCCGTCCCGATCGTGGCCCCGCACGGGCCGCGGTCATGGCTGGAGCTGCCGACCACCGGACCGCTGCTCTCCTCGATCGTGCTCGGCTGGGCGTGGAACACGGCCACCGCGCCGTTCCGGCCCGGCGACCTGCTCCTCGCCTACACCGACGGGGTCACCGAGACGCGGGACGGGCACGGGACCGAGTTCGGCATCCGCGGCATCCTCGACACCGTCACCGCCGTGGGCGCGGAGGACGGGCCCCGGCTGGTGGAGGCGATCGCCGCGGCCAGCATGCGCTTCGGCGGCAACACCGCCCGGCGGGACGACCACACCGTCGTCTGCCTCCAGCGCACCCGTTCCCGCCCGGCCGTCCCCGTCCTCGCCGGGTGAGCGCCGACTAGGCAGCCCAGCGCCGGGTAGGTCAGGCAGCGCACGGGGGTGCCGGTGGTTCAGGCCGCCGCGGCATGTGCCGATGGTGCAGGTGCAGCCCCGACGCCGAGGAGAGGCAGCTCATGGACCAGCCGCAGTGGCAGCAGTGCCCCCCTCGACAGGGAGCTGGGCAGGTGCTGCTGTGGGACGGCGAGCCGCCGTCGCTGTCCGCGTTGAGCCGGATGCGGTCGGAGCTGCGCCGCGCCACCGAGGCGGACCGACCGGCCGGGCTCGACGACGACGCGATCGAGGACGGCCTCGAACGACTCCTGCTGGTGTTCGAGGAGCTGGTGTCCAACGGGCTCCGACACGGCCGGGCACCGATCCGCGTCGCGGTGCACGCCACCGGGTGCGGCTGGCTGCTCACCGTGGCCGACGGCGCCGGTGACCGCGCCCCCGTCCCGGCGGTCGGACGGGACGCCGCCACCGGGGGGCACGGCCTGTACATGGCGGCACGACTCGCGTCGGCGCACGGCTGGACCCGCGACGGCCGGGGCAAGACGGTGTGGGCGCTGATCGAAACGACCCCGGCCTGCGATCCCGTTCCCTGCCTACCGGGCGGCCGGTACTGAGGTCAGCGCTTCGTCCCCGCGACGACCCTGGCGACACCGCCGAACCAGTCGTGGTCGATGGTCCGGACGTCGTCGGCCTGCTCGGCCAGCGGCTCCCACACGCGACGGCGTGAATCGGCCTGCGCGAGCAGGCGGTAGTAGGTGTTCGCGACGCCGCTCGTCCGCTTGCCGTCGAGGTAGAGGTCCATGACGGCGATGCGCCCACCGGGTCGCACCAGGTCGAACACGCGCTGGAACACCTCGCGCCAGTCGGGCACCACGGTGAGCCCGAGCATGCAGATCGCGGCGTCCACCTGGTCGACGCCGACGAGGTCGCGGGAGAGCGTGCGGGCGTCGGCCTCGACGAGGTCGACGTTGTCCCACCCCGCCTTCGCGACCTTCGACCGCGCCCGGGCGAGCATGCCCGGCGAGTAGTCGACCGCAACGACCCGTCCGGTCGCGCCGACGGCCGAGCGGAGCAGCGGGATGCCGGCGCCGGTGCCGGTCGGCACGTCGAGCACGGTCGCGCCCGGCTTCAGGTCGAGGAGGTCGATCGCCTCCCGCCGGTGCCGGCCGTGGAGCTTCTCGGTGCCCCACTCGTAGAACCACGCGAAGACGTCGTAGTGCTGCATCGGCTGCAGACGATATCCGCTGGTGCGGGGCCGGGCGCCGTTCCAGGATCACGGTCCGTGCCGTTCACCTTCATGCCGTTCGACCCGACCGACAGCTTCGGCCCGGAAGTCGCCGCCACCTACGACGACCAGCCGCGCGGCGACGAGGAGGCCGCGGTCGCCCGCCTGGCCGGACTCGCCGGCGACGGTCCGGTGCTCGAGCTCGCGATCGGCACCGGCCGGCTCGCCCTGCCCCTGGCCGCGACAGGCTTGCGCGTCGACGGGATCGAGCTCTCCGCGGCGATGATCGAGCGGCTGCGCGCCAAGCCCGGAGGCGCCGGGCTGACCGTCGTGCAGGGCGACATGGCGACCGTCGAGCTGCCCGACCGTTACCGGCTGGTCTTCGTCGCCTTCAACTCGCTGATGAACCTGATCACCCAGGACGAGCAGGTGCAGTGCGTGGCCAACGCCGCCCGGCACCTCACCGGCGACGGCGTCCTCGTCGTCGAGAACGTCGTCCCCGACCCGATGTACGGACTGCGGCAGGACCGCGACGGCGTCGACCAGTACGTCGACGCCTCCGGGATCGGCCCGGACGGCGTCCGGCTCGAGGTCGGGCGCTTCGACCGGGCCACCCAGCGCGTGGACAAGGCCCATCTCCGCATCGGCGCCGACGGGATCTCGATGGGACCGCTCGCGCTGCGCTACGTCTGGCCGAGCGAGCTCGACCTCATGGCCCGCCTCGCCGGGCTCCGGCTGAGGGAACGTCACGGCGGCTGGGCGGGCGAGCCGTTCGACGGGCGCAGCCTGCGCCACGTCTCGGTCTACGCGCGCGCCTGAATCAGGGCGCCGGAGTGCGCCGTTCGGCCAGGACGTCGAGACGGCGCCGGTACTCGTCCTCGTCGATCTCCCCGCGGGCGAACCGCTCGCCGAGCAGCTGCTCCGGTGCGCGTCGCTCGGCCGGGCGGTCGACCGGCCGCGACCCGAGCCGCACGAGGAGCAGCAGGATCGTCCCCAGCAGGGCCAGAAGCAGCACGCTGCTGATGGTCATGGCCGCCCAGCCCCAGCCGGTCATGTGGGCGCCGTTGCCGTAGAACCAGCCCATCACGGTTTCGACTGTTCGCCCGGCTTCCGGGGTCGGGCAGCCATCGAAGGTCCCGAGCACCCGGGACGTCGGTCAGAGCCGGCCGCGGCGCTGCAGCCCGATCATCGCGAGGTAGCCGAGCGGCGCGGGCAGCCAGAAGGTCGCCGTCCGGAAGGCCAGGACGGCGGGCAGCGCCGCGGCGACCGGCACGCCGACGGCGGTCAGGCCACCGACCAGCGCCGCCTCCACGGCCCCGAGCCCGCCCGGCGTCGGCGCGGCCGACCCGAGCACCGAGGCGGCGAGGTAGACGACCACGAGCGTCGGCAGGTCGAGGGAGGCGCCGAACGCCCGCAGCGACGCGTCGAACGCCAGCACGTAGCCGGCGTTGAGCACCAGCACGCCGGTGATCGCCAGCACCAGCCGGCGCGGATCGCTGGCCGCCGCGATCAGCTGCGGGAGCGTCTGGCGCAGCAACGGCTGCAGCCGGCGCAGCAGCAGCCGACGGGTTACCGGCACGACGACCAGCACCGCCAGCGCGGCGGCGACCACGCCCAGCACGAACAGCACGTCCCCGCTCGGCAGCAGGGTCAGCCGGGACGCCGACACCCCGCTCAGCCAGCCGCAGAGCAGGAGCAGCGGCACCGTCACGAGCACCGTGACGAACTCCTTGACCGCCACGACCGCCGCCGCGGTGGCCACCGGCACCGAGGCCCGCTGCAGGTAGCGCAGGTTCAGCCCGACCTGCCCGACCGCCGGCGGGGTCACCAGCGTGAGGAAGGACGACGCCAGCTGCACCAGCGCCGTCGTCCCCAGTGGCAGGGAGACGGGCACGAACGCCTGCAGCGCCAGCGCCGACCCGACGTAGGTGATCGCCGAGCCCAGCAGCGCCAGCGCCAGCCACCCCGGCTGCGCCTTCTGCAGCGCGCCCAGCAGGTCGATCTGCCCGAGCTGGCCGATCAGCAGGTACGCCGCCAGCGTGCCCGCCGCGATGCTCACCACCGTGCGGGTCGACAGCCGCTCCAGCCGCGGCGCCGGGCCGCCGGCGGACTCCCCCAGGGTCAGCGCGGTCCGCAGCTCCGGCAGCAGGTGCCGGCGACGGGGCGGCCGGTCCTTGCGCGGGAGCGCGAGCGGCTGCAGCAGCGCCGCCAGCCGGGTCTCCGCCACCGGTTCGGTCCGGTAGCCGGCGCGCAGTGCGGCGACCGCGTCGTCCGGACCGACCGACGTGGCCACGACGACGAGCATCGCCACGACGTCCAGCTCGCGCTGCAGGTCGGTGGCCGCGGGCTGCGCGGCGCCGAGGTGCGCGAACCCGGCCCGGCCGTCGGGCAGCACGAGCACCGACTCCGCGGTGATCGCGCCGTGCGCGAGACCGGCCTCGTGCAGCCGCCGCAGCTCGCGCATCGCAGCGGTCGCGCAGGGCAGGTCGATCTCGGTGGCCGACAGCGGCCGGCCGGCGAGCGGCTCCTCCACCAGCAGCAGTGCGCGCCCGGCCGCGAGCAGCGCCAGCGCCTTGGGCGCCGCGACGTCGGCAGCCGCCGCGAGGGCCGCGCACAGCGCCTGCTGCTCGAGCAGTCCGCGCAGCGACAGCGCCGGGCGGCCGACCGCGGCGGTCCGCAGGCGCAGCAGCCGCCACGCGCGCCGGCCGAACGTCACCCCCCGCCGGTCGGGGTCGACCACGGTCACCCGCACCGGCTGCCCGTCGGCCCGCTCCCCGGCGTACCGGACCCGCCCGGCCGCCTCCTGGATCGGCTCGAGCGCGGTCAGCTGCCAGCCGGCGCCGGCCAGCACCGAGCGGACGACGTCCTCCGGCGGCCGCGCCGGCAGCACACCGAGGGCCACCCGCACGCCGAGGCCGGCCGCCGTCCCGACCAGGACGGCGTACGCCGCGCTGACCAGCGTCAGGCTGCCCAGGCCCATCGCGCAACCGATCCCGATCACGAGCGCGATCCGCGATCGCGCCCACCACGGCCGGCCGTGCAGATCGGCGCCGACGAGCAGCGCGGTCACCGCCGTCACCGGCAGGCCGGCCGACTGGTGCGGCTCACCGAGCAGGAGCGTGTGCGCCGCGGACGACGCCAGGTGCGCAAGCAGCGCCACCCCCACCGCGAGCGGCACGGCGACCACGCACGCCAGCACCGCCGAGGTCAGGGCGAACCGGCGGAACCGGATCGCGTCGACGACCACCACGATCAGCGCGATCAGGACGGTGAGCGAGGCGAACACGTTGACGATCGACAGCAGCGCCCGCGTCAGGTCGGTGTGCGCGACCGGGATCAGCTCGGCCAGCGTCCGGGCCGCGTCCGGCGCGAAGGCGGCCAGCGCCGCAAGCGCCAGGGCCGCCAGGGAGGAGGCGATCAGCCGCGGGACGTCGACCGGCCGGCGGATGCGGCCCGGCGGCCAGAACGAGGCGCCCCGATGACGCACTGCGCGCCGCACACCTCCCCCAGGAGGCCGCACCTCGGACGTCGCCACGAGCGACAGTCTGCGGCTCACCGCCTGGCAGACCGGCTCACGGGTGCACCCGACCCGCCGGTGAGCGGCGACAGATCACCCGAAAGCGTCACTGGGAGTAGTTGGTCAATCCGTATATCGTAGTTGGAGTCAGTCCAACGATTGCGCGCAGTGCACGGGGATCCCACACCTAGACCCGGTGTCCCATGGAGCCGACCGTGACCTCACTGGCAGACCTCCCGGGGATCGGATCCGTGCTGGATCTGGTCCCGAGCTCGCGCAGCGGGACGTTCATGAGCTGGATGGACGATCTCGCCGACGGCGATCTCATCGTGTCCACGCCGTGCGACCAGGCCCGGCGGCCCATCTCGCTGCCGGTGGGCGAGCGCCTGGAGGTGGTCTGGGCCGACGCGGGCGGCTTGCACGCGGTGCCGGCCGAGCTCGCCGGGACCCTGATCGGCGAGATGCCGCGCTGGCGGTTGCGGGTCGTGGGGGTCGCGAAGCGCGGTCAGCGCCGGGACGCGGTGCGGGCACCGTTGATCGTGCCCGTCGAGCTGGGGCTCGCGATCCACCCGGTGCTCGGGAGGACCATCGACCTCAGCGAAGGCGGTCTGCGCTGCGTCCTGGACCGGACCGCGCACTTCGGGCTGCAGCTGCCTGCTGTAGGGGACGTCGTCCGGGTGGTCGTCGACCTGCCCGAGCTGCCCCTGCGGTGCCGGTCGGAGATCACCCGGCTGCACCCCCGGTCGGACGCCCGGGTGGAGTTGTCGCTGCGCTTCATCGGCCTGACGGAGCAGGACCAGGACGACGTCCGACGGCAGGTCTTCGCCCGGCTCCGTGAGCTGCGTCAGCGCGGCTTGCTCTGACCTCCCCGGGGCGACTGCCCGGCCCAGGTGACGACGGCGTCCACCGCGCGCCGCCAGCCCGACGGGCGCCGTTCGAGGGCGACCAGCCGCTGCTCCAGCTCGCGGAACCGCGCGGCGTCGGCGGCCGGGTCGCCGGGCGGCGCGGCGACCGCCAGGTCGGCCAGCCCCTCGCTCAGCCCGTTGATCAGCGTGGCGGCGTCCTCGGGGGCCAGTCGCACGGTGCCGACGCAGACGTCGTCCCGCCAGATGCTCAGGTTGAGCAGCCCGAGCGCCGGGTGCGTGGACACGCGGACCGCGCGTCCGTCGCCTCGGGCGTCCCACGCCCAGCGGCCGTGGGTGGGCAGCGCGATCACCGTCATGCACAGAGGTTTCCGCTCGCGGCGCCGCAGGTCAACACGATGCGGAACCGTGTCGGCCTGGTCAGCCCTCCTGCAGCACCGAGAAGACGTTGCCGGCCGGGTCGGTGAACCAGGCGATCAGCGGCCCGCCCGCGCGCATGATGCCGCGCTCGTCGGTCGGCGGGTGCTCGTAGTGCTGGAACTCGACGCCGCGCGCGGTCAGCTCGTCGACCGCCTGCTCGATGTCGGGCACCGGGAAGTTGAGCACCGTGAACGTGGCCGGCGTGTGGCCGGGCTTCGGGTAGACCAGCACGTTCGTGCCGCCGCCGAGGTGCAGCGTGAGCATGCCGTTCGCCGTCTCGACCTCCAGGCCGAGGACGTCGGTGTAGAAGGCGCGCGCGGCGTCGACGTCGTCGACCGCGAAGCCGCTGAACGCGGCACTGCTACCGAGCACTAGACCCACGCCTCCCCCGGCGCCAGCCGCGCCGGCAGCCCGAGCCGCTCGAAGAGCCCGTTGCCCTCGTCGAGAAAGCTCGTGATGCCGGCGACCTTGCCGTCGACGACGTCGAGCACGTGCACCGCCCACGGCACGTGCCCGCCCTCGTTGACCGGCCGGTACTGCACGACGGCGGGCTGCCCGTTGGCCTCGATCGGGAACACCCGCGAGTTCCGGCAGCCGGCCCCCGGGCCGAGCATCCACGTGGCGATGTCGGCCGAGCCGCGCATCCACATCTCGTACGGCGGCATGTGCTGCGTGGCGTCGTCGTGCAGCAGCTGCACGAACGCGTCGATGTCGTAGCGCTCGAACGCGTCGACGTAGCGCTCGAGCAGCTCGCGGGCGTCGGGGTCGAGCGGTCGCTCCTCCTTGCCGTCGAGCTCGGCCATCGTGGCCCGCGCCCGCTGCAGCGCGCTGTTCACCGAGGCCACGGTCGTGTCGAGCAGCTGCGCGACCTCCTCGGCCTTCCACCGCAGCACCTCGCGCAGCAGCAGGACGGCGCGCTGCCGGGGCGGCAGGTGCTGCAGCGCCGCGACGAAGGCCAGCCGGATCGACTCGCGCTCCACGGCGCGCTCGGCCGGGTCGGCGTCGTCGGCGATCACCTGCCGGTCGAGCACCGGCTCGACCCACGCCGTGCCGGGACGGCGGGCGGCCAGCGACGACTCGACCGGCTGCCACGGATCGCCGGAGAGGTCCATCGGCAGGGCGCGGCGCTGCCGGCCGGAGAGCTGGTCGAGGCAGACGTTGGTGGCGATCCGGTACAGCCACGAGCGCAGCGCCGAGCGGCCCTCGAAGTCGCCCAGCCCCCGCCAGGCGCGGACCATCGTCTCCTGCACCGCGTCCTCGGCGTCGAACGACGACCCGAGCATGCGGTAGCAGTAGCCGGTCAGCTCCCTCCGGTGCTCCAGCAGCCTGGGGTCGAGCTGGTCGACGGGTCCGATCGCCACGCTGGTCACTGCTGACCACTCCTCTCGGGGACGAAGGCGCTCAGCAGATCACAGCGCACCGACAATTCGCAGACCCCCGGACTACTGATAGGTGACGAGATCGGGATCCGGGTCCACCTGGTCGATCGTCTGCTGGGGGCTGAGCATCGGGTGGTCCTCGTCGTAGAAGTTCTTCCAGCCCCAGTGCAGCGGCCCGGGCGGCAGGTTCTCGTGCACCCGCTGCCAGGTGGCCTGCTTGTCCCCCGGCGCCCCCTGGCCGTCGGCGTGGATCGTCACCGCGAGCTCGGGGCGCGAGGTGTCCAGCCGCTCGCGGCCGTCGATCATCCCGGTGCGGAACTGGTGCACGACGAACAGCTTCTGCGGCAGCCGGTGCTCGCGGGTCAGGTCGGCCAGCCAGGTGCTCACGGCGTTGACCTCGTCGACGCCGACCGACCCGATCTCCTGTAGCGGCAGCTGCGAGGGCCCCAGCCGCCACTCGGGGTCCAGCGCCAGGCCGACGTTCGGCTCCTCCAGCAGCGACTCGTAGCGCTGCGCCTGGGTGAGGAAGTCGGCCCGGCCCGGCTGCAGGTCGAGGACGACGTAGATCCCGGCGTCCCGCGCCTTCTCCACCCACGGCCGCAGCGCCTCGGGGTCGCTCTCGGCCGAGTAGTTGCCGTCGTCGCCCGGGTGCCCGGTGGCGATGGTCGCGATGATCTCGAAGGCCGGGACGACGGGGCGGTCGACCAGGTCGTCGTAGGCGGCGGCCGTCGTCCGGGCCCGCTGGATGCCGGCGTCGAGGTCCTGCTCCCCCAGCACCCCGAGGGCCGCGCTGCCCGGGGTGCCGTAGAGCGCGACCAGCATGCGGCCCGGGAAGAGCGTCTGGCCGCCGCCGGGCAGCTGCGTGCCGGTGCGGGCGGTGTCGACCTCCCAGCCCAGGTCCGGTGCGCCGGCGAAGTCCGCCCCCAGCGCCACGACCGATCGCGCGCTGCCCAGGGCCTGCACGGCGTCGGCCGAGGCCCGCGGATCGGTCCCGCCGGTCACCACCACCCGCGCGCCGGCCGCCCGGGCGGTGGCCACCCCGGCCAGCGATTCCGGGCTGCCGCTGGCCAGGACGACGACGTCGTCCAAGGGCTGAGGCCGGTGCACGGGGACCAGCCGCTCGTGGGGTGCCGCCGTCGACGCAGGGGGGATGTGGACCGGGCGCAGTGCCGCGGGCTTCTGCGGGTCCAGCGCGGCGACCGCCCGCACCGCGGCGTCGTCCTCGACCGGATCGGCGTCGGCGAACCGGAGGCCGGTGACCGAGGCGACCGCCTGCGGGACGGCCGGCACGGTCAGGCTGCTGATGCGGAGATGGGTCTTCTTCCCCACGGTGAGCACCCGGCGCACGCCCAGCCGATCGGCCTCCTGGGCCACCGCCGAGTCGTCGCCGACCAGCAGCGGCACCCCGAGCCCGACCGCGGCCGCCGCGCCGAGCAGCGTCGCTGCACGGTCGTCGTCCCGGGCGACGACGGCGACGTCGGACCCGGCGAACAGCGCGCGGCTCACGCCGATCGCTGCGGCTGAGGGACCGGCGTCGGCGACGACGGTGAGCTGGGCGCCGGGACGGTGCGTGCGGACGGACTGCTCGCGCGCCCCCGCGACGAACGAACTGCACCCGGCCACGAGCACCAGCGCGGCGAGGACGGCGGCCCGGGCGAACCGGGCGGACCGCCCCACGGCTGGGCGGTGCGGCACGATTCCGACACTAACGGGGACACGAGCTGCCGGTCACTGGACACCGGCGAGTCGCCGCGGGGAGCATCGACGCCCGACATGACCAGCGCAGCGCAGTCGGGCCAGCCCGACCCCGGTTCGGCCAGGCAGCGGGCTGGGACGACGTCCCCGTCCGCCCGAAGGTTGGTGCCATGACCACCGACACCGCCGTGCTCCCGACTACTCCTTCGACCAAGCCGTCCGGCTTCCGTCAACGAGGGCGACTCGCACAGCTCGGCGCGGACTCCGCCTACAACCTGCTGCGCTTCCCGATCGCCATCGCCGCGTTCGTCGCGGTCGTGACCGGGCTGTCCGTCGGCGCCGGGCTGCTGGTGATCTGGGTCGGCGTCGCCGTCCTGTCCGTCGCGCTCCTCGTCATGCGCGGCTTCGCGATGCTCGAACGGGCGATGATCCCGGCCGTCCTCGGCTACGACGTGCCGCAGGCGGTCTACCGGCAGCCCGAGGGCAGCCGCCTGCGCCGGATGCTCACGCCGCTGCGCGATCCGCAGACCTGGCTGGACTCGCTGCACGGGTTCGTCGCCTTCCCGTTCGCCATCCTGGGCTTCGTCGTCACCGTCACCTGGTGGTCGGTGACGATCGGCGGCCTGACCTACGGCGCCTACGACTGGGCGCTGCCGGACCCGGGCACCGACCCGGACAACACCGACCTGTTCGAGCTGCTCGGTTTCCAGAGCACGCCCACCCTGCGGATCACCGCGTACGCGCTGGTCGGCCTGCTGTTCGCGATCACGCTGCCGTTCGTGGTGCGGGGCACGGCGCTGCTGCAGGCGCAGATCGCCCGCGGGCTGCTGACCTCGCGGGCCACCGCGCAGGCCGAGATCGGCCGGCTGGCCGGCAGCCGCGACGCCGCCGTCGCCGCGGAGGCCGAGCAGCTGCGCCGGCTGGAGCGCGACATCCACGACGGCCCGCAGCAGCGGCTGGTCCGGCTGCAGATGGACCTCGCCCGGGCGCAGCGCCAGATGGAGCGCGACCCGGAGGCCGCCCGCACCACGCTCGGCGACGCCGCCGGCCTGGCCCGCGAGACGCTCGAGGAGCTGCGGGCGCTCTCCCGCGGCATCGCCCCGCCGGTGCTGGCCGACCGCGGCCTGGCCGCCGCGCTGGCCGCGATCTCGGCCCGCTCCCCCGTGCCGGTCGAGCTGGACGTCGAGGGCCTGCCCACCGAGCGGCTGGCACCGGTCACGGAGAACACCGCGTACTTCGTGGTCAGCGAGGCGCTGGCGAACGCCGCCAAGCACAGCGACGCGACCACGGTGCGGGTGTCGGTGGCCCGGTACGGCGGCCTGCTGCGGGTCGAGGTCGAGGACGACGGCAGCGGCGGCGCGGTGCTCGCCCCCGGGCACGGCCTGGCCGGGCTGTCCGACCGGCTGCGCGCGGTCGACGGCGCCCTCACCGTGGACAGCCCGCGCGGCGGCCCGACCCGGCTGATCGCGGAGGTCCCGTGCGCGTAGTTCTCGCCGAGGACTCGGTGCTCCTCCGCGAAGGCCTCGTGCGGTTGCTCGCCGAGGCCTCCGCGGAGGTCGTCGCCGCGGTGGCCGACGGCCCCTCGCTGGTGAAGGCGGTGGTGGAGCACCGGCCCGACGTCGCGGTGGTCGACGTCCGGATGCCGCCGACGCACACCGACGAGGGGCTGCGGGCGGCGGTCGAGGCGCGGCAGACCGTGCCGGGGACCGCCGTCCTCGTGCTGTCCCAGTACGTCGAGGTGGCCTACGCCGACGAGCTGCTCGCCGACGGCGCCGGCAGGGTCGGCTACCTGCTCAAGGACCGGGTCGCCGACGTCGACACGTTCCTCTCCGCGCTCGAGGACGTCGTCGGCGGCGGGACCGTGCTCGACCCGCAGGTGGTCGCGCAGCTGTTCGCCCGGCGGCGGGCCGACGACCCGGTGCGCCGGCTGACCCCGCGCGAGCGGGAGGTGCTGGGGCTGATCGCCGAGGGGCACTCCAACACCGCGATCGCCCGGCTGCTCGTGGTGACGCCGGGCGCGGTGGAGAAGCACACCCAGCACATCTTCGCCAAGCTCGACCTCTCCCCCGACGAGGACCAGCACCGCCGCGTGATGGCCACGCTCGCGTACCTGCGCAGCTGAACACGCCGCGCCGGTCGTTGCGCGCGGCAACCGCAAGGACGAACGTGCAGGTCATGCGCTTCGCCCGCGTCGCCGTCAGTCTGCTCGCTCCCCTGGTCGTGGCCGGGTGCGCGTCGTCGGGCGGCTCGTCGGGGGCGTCGGGGACCTCGTCGTCGTCCGCACCGTCGTCGGTGTCCTCGGCCTCGTCGTCCGCCCCGTCGTCGTCCGCCCCGGCGGGCGGGTGCACCGCGAAGGGCGCGACCAAGCCGGCGGGCGCCGTGACCAAGCCGACCCTGGACGTCGACGGCGACGGCAAGCCGGACACCCTCTGGATCGCCAAGCAGCCGGAGGCCGACGGCGGCGTGCCGTTCGGGATCACCACCGCGGCCGGCGGCACGTTCGGGACGACGATCCGCTCGGCGAGCCCGGTCGCGCGGTCGGTGATGGTCGCCGACGTGACCGGGAAGGGCGAGCTGATCGCGCTGGCGTCGGACAACCGGCAGGTGCTGCTGTACGGGATCAGCTCGTGCTCGTTCGTGCCGGAGCTCAACGCCGGGGGCCAGCAGTACGCCTTCGACCTGGGCTTCACCGGCTACGGCACCGGCGTCGGCTGCGTGGACGCGAACGGCGACGGCACGACCGACCTGGTCGGGCTGAAGTACCAGCCGGAGAGCAACGGCGCCGGGACGATCTCGCGCACGATCATCACGCTGGACGGTCCGCAGGCCCGCAACGGGGCGACCGACACGGTGACCGTGACCCGGGCCAGCGAGGCCGACGAGGCGCAGTCGGTCGGCTGCGGTGACGTGACCCTGGCCGAGGACGGCGTCACCACCGGCCCGTGAGGTCTGGCCGAGCGGTGATCAGGTGACCTGATCGAAAGCTGTCCTCCCGCAGCAACGTTGGTGCAGGAGGACAGCCGTTGATCAGGTCACCTGATCAACGCTGCCCCAGAACTCGTTGGCGTCGCGTCGGTGGCGCGCTGTAGACAGACTCCGTGCCCGAGTACGACAGCCAGCTGCGCCCCGCGACCCGCGAGACCTACCCGGCCTTCATCCGTGCCCTGTACGACGTGTTCGGCGACGACCCGAGCGGCCCGTGGCTCGAGGAGCCCGCTCCCACCATGGAGCTGGACCGCTCGCTCGGGCTCTGGGACGGCGACCGGGTGGCCGCCACCTCCGGCATCTACTCGCTGGAGATGACCGTGCCCGGCGCGACCGTGCCGTGCGCCGGCGTCACCTGGATCACCGTCTCGCCCACCCACCGCCGGCAGGGCGTGCTGACCTCGATCATGCGGCGCCAGCTCACCGAGCTGCACGAGCAGCAGCGCGAGCCGGTCGCCGGGCTCTGGGCGGCCGAGTACCCGATCTACGGCCACTTCGGCTACGCGCCGGCCACCTGGCGCGGCGGTCTGACCGGGCTCACCGAGCGGCTGTCGCTGCGACGCGACCTCGACCTCGGCAAGGGCCGGGTCACCAGCGTGCCGGAGTCCGACTACCGCGCCGCCGCCGTCGGCCTCTTCGACGAGATCCGCCGCGAGGTGCCCGGCAGCATGGCCCGCGACGAGCGCTGGTGGGACCGCGCGCTGCGCGACGAGAAGGACGACCGGCACGGCTACACCGCCCGGCGCTACCTCCTGCACACCGAGCCCGGCGGCGAGGTCACCGGGTACGCGGCCTACCGCGTGAAGGCCTCCTGGAGCGACGACAGCGAGCCCGACAGCACGCTGTCGATCGAGGACGTCCGCGCGGTGACGACGCCGGCGTACGCGTCGCTCTGGCAGTTCCTGCTCTCGATCGACCTGGTCCGGCACGTGCGCTACCCGATGGCCGCGGACGACGACCCGATCCGGCACCTGCTCGCCAACGCCCGCTCGCTGCACAGCTCGCCGGTCGACGCGCTGTGGCTGCGGCTGGTGGACGTCGACCGCGCGCTGGAGGCCCGTCGCTACCCCGCGCCGATCGACCTGGTGCTCGAGGTCCGCGACCGGTTCTGCCCGTGGAACGCCGGGCGCTGGCACCTGCGCGGCCACCCGTCCGGCGCGCGCTGCGTGCGCACCGACCGCGACGCCGACCTGGTGGTCGACGTCGAGGCGCTCGCCGCCGCCTACCTCGGCGGGGTCTCGCTGGCCACGCTGACCGCGGCCGGGCAGGTCGAGGAGATCAGCCCCGGCGCGGTCACCCTGGCGGCGACCGCCTTCGGCTGGCCCGTCTCCCCCTGGTGCGCCGAAGAGTTCTAGTGCCGCGTCAGGCAACCTTCGCCCGCTTGATGGTCGAGGCTCGCTTGATCACCTTGCGCAGCCGGGGGTCGGTGGCGTGTTGGTTTCGCCAGGCGATGTAGCGACGGATCATCCGGCCCTGCTCGGCGTGGGTCTGGTGGTCGGTGCCATCGAGGGTGAAGTAGCGCAGCGCGGTGAACTGCGGCTCGATCCGGTTGAGCCAGGAGCAGTAGAAGGGCACGTAGGCGAACTCGACGTTGTTCTCGAGTGCCCAGCGGCCCACCCGGTCGTCTTTGCGGGTGGACAGGTGCGGGCTGTAGTTGTCCAGCACGATGCCCAGCCGCACCTCGGGCGGATAGAGGGCCCGTAGATACCGGCAGAAGGCCAGGAACTGGGTGCGGCCCTTCCGGGTTTTGACGTGGCCGTAGAGCCGGTCGCGGTGCAGATCCAGGGCTGCGAGCAGGTGCCGCACGCCTTGGGTGCGGAAGTAGACCGCCCGCCGGCGGCGACGCCGCGGCGCCGCCGGATCGCCCCGGCCGGCGGCGATCGGTGCCCAGTCCGGATCGGTGCTGCTCTTCCAGGTCTTCACGGCTTGAAAGCTGACGTCCGCGTCGCGGAGCACGGCGCGCAGGCCCTCGTGCGAGATGTCGTCGACCACCCCCTCGGCCACCAGGAAGTCCGCCAGCTTGGCCAGGCTCCAGGTGGAAAACGGCAGCTCGTGATCGGCCGGGCGGGACAGCGCGATCTTCTTGATCTCATTGCGCTGCTTGAGGTCGAACCGGGGTGGCCGCCCGCCGGCATAGCGGGGATACAGCGAGTCGAAGCCGTCGGTGTTGAAGTTGTGCAGCACGTCGCGGACCCGGTCCGGGCTGGTGAAGGTGACCGCGGCGATCTTGGCCACCGGCATCCGCTGGGCCGACAGCAGCACCATCTGCGCCCGGCGCCAGGTCACCACCGACCCGGTGCCACGGCGCACGATGCGCAGCAGTCGGTTGCCCTCGTCGGTGCTGATCGGCCGAACCTGCACCTGCTGGGTCATCTCGCCTCTCCTGCGGGGAAGTCAGGATCAGACGAGACGACCGTTCCAGCGTTCAAGATCGACCGGCACCCCACCCAGCGCCGCTACCGGGCAAAGGTAGGCAGCCGCGGCACTAGAAGGACCCCGCTGCCCCCCCACGCTTCGCAGGCTCAGCGCGGGCCCCTGCAGCGGGGCCGCTTTCCACGAGTTTCAGGTGTTGCGCTTGACGAAGTCGAGCGCGGTCTGGGCGACCTCGCGCCAGCCGTGGTCGATCGTCAGCGAGTGGCCCCGGTTCGACATCCGCACGATCTCCGTCACGCCGGGGTTGCGCCGCTGCCGGTTGTAGGCGGCGTGCGCGATCGCCCACGGCACCGTGTGGTCCTTCTCGCCGTCGATGATCAGCAGCGGACCACGGGCGGGGTTGGTCGTGTCGACCTTCGCCTCGGTCCCGGGGTTGATGTTCGCGTTGCCCATCTGCACGAGCGCCTGCCCGGAGCCGGCCACGTGGTACTTCTCGTACAGCTCCTTGGCCTCGGCCTCGTCCAGCGCGTTCGCCCAGCCGTACTTGAACTGGTCGAAGGTGAGGGTGAGCGCCTTGCCGCGCGTGCGCGGGTCCAGCAAGAACGGGCCCACGCCCTTGAGGACCGAGAACGGCAGCGGCAGCACGCCGCGGAAGACGCCGGGGTCGATCGCCACCGTCGCCGCCGCCAACCCGCGACCGGCGAGCATCTGCGCCACCAGGCCACCCGTCGAGTGCCCCATCACCACGGGCTTCGTGTTCAGGGCGGCGATGACCTCGGCCGTGTGGTCGGCGACCTGCTTGAGGCTCTTCTTGCCGAGCACCTCCGGCTCCGCCCGGGCCTGCTCGACCGTCACCGGGTCGTCCGGCCAGTCCGGCGTCAGCGGCGCGTACCCGGCCTCCCGGAAGAAGTCCGCCCAGTCGGCCCAGCTGCTCGGCAGCAGCCAGAGCCCGTGGATGAACACCACCGGGGTCTTCCCGGACGCGTTCGCCGCCTCGATCTCCTGGTTCTCCCGCTCGGAGATGGCCATGACGAACTCCCCTGCTGCTCGGGGTGGAAGTGGTCGCGACCGTAGCGAAGGTCCGGGTCGGTCGGGAAGCCCGTCAGCTCGGGACGGCGCCGTCCCACTCCTCGAGCGGGGCGCAGTGCCAGCGCCAGGTGCTCACCGGCTCGCGACCGGGCAGCGTGGTCCGGCCGGTGGCCCAGCGCAGCGCCGCCGCCGGGTCGCCGTCGGCCGGCACCCACGGGAACAGCCGAGCCAGGACGGCGTCGGCCAGCTCGGCGGGCGGTGTCCACGGCAGCTCGAGCGCCACGGCGACGTCACCGGCGTGCACGAGCAGCTCGGCGCAGCCCATGCCGGCGAAGCCCGAGGCGTCGGCGATCCCCCAGTCGTGCCAGCCGCGCTCGTCCGGGCCGGCGCCGTCCACGGTGCGGGCGAGCACGGTGGCCGCGGCGTCGAGCTGGCGCAGCAGCACCGGCAGGCCGGCGTCCGGGAGAGCCCTGACCTCGATCGCCCCGGTCTCCTCGGGACCGGCCGCGAGGTCCTGCGCGTACCAGACGAGCACCGTGACCAGGTGCCCGGCGACCCGCGCGACGTCCGAGCCCATGATCGGCACCGGGGCCGCCGGGTCGGCCCCGGCGAAGACCTCGCGGGCGGCGACCGCCGCCCGGCGCAGGTGCTCGCCGGTCACGCCTCGGTGTGCGTCGGGAGACCGCCGGCCGGGCGGTGCCGGTCACGCTCGTAGTCGCTGACCAGCCCGATCCGGCGCACGTGCCGCGGGTCGCCGCTGAACGGCGTCTCGAGGAACCACAGCACCAGCTGCGCCGCCTCGTCGAGCGAGTGCTGGCGGGCGCCGATCGCGACGACGTTGGCGTCGTTGTGCTGCCGGGCCAGCGTCGCGGTGTCGCGGTTCCAGGCCAGCGCGGCGCGGATGCCGGGCACCTTGTTGGCCGCGATCTGCTCGCCGTTGCCCGATCCCCCGAGGACGACGCCGAGCGAGCCCGGCTCGGCCACCACCCGCTCGCCGACGTCGAAGCAGAACGGCGGGTAGTCGTCCTCGGCGTCGTAGACGTGGGCGCCGCAGTCGATCGCCTCGTGACCGGCCTCGCCGACCACCTTGACCAGGTGCTCCTTGAGCTCGAACGCCGCGTGGTCGCTGCCGAGGAAAACGCGCATGACGGGCAGTCTGTCAGGCTCCGGGCGTGGTGGTGCTGGGAGTCGACGGCTGGCGCGGGCAATGGGTCGGCGCGCGGCTCGAGGGACGGTCCGTGACGCTCACCGTGCTGCCCGACGCCGCCGCCGTCCTGGCCGAGCCCGGCGTCGACGTGGTCGCCGTCGACATGCCGATCGGGCTCTCGGACGACGGCGCGCGCGCCTGCGACGTGGCCGCGCGCAAGCTGATGGGCCGCGCCGGCAGCTCGGTCTTCCCCGCGCCGCTGCGCCCGGTGCTGGCCTGCGCCACCTACGAGGAGGCGTGCGCGGTGTCCCGGGCGGCGTCGGGCAAGGCGCTGTCGGTGCAGGCCTGGAACCTGGTGCCGGCGATCCGCTCTCTGGACCTGGCGCTCGGCGACCCGCCCGACCCGCGCGTGCACGAGGCCTTCCCGGAACTGGCGTTTCGCACCCTCGACCCGCGGATCGCCTCCCCCAAGGCCACCGCGCGGGGGCTGGCCGAGCGGATCCGGGCGCTCGAGCCGGTGATGGACGTGCTCGACGCGCTGGCGGAGGCCCCGCCGCGGGTGCCGGCGGTGGACTGCCTCGACGCCTGCGCCGTCGCGTGGTCGGCCCGCCGGATCGCCGAGGGCGGCGCGTCGTCCGTCGGCGGCGAGGAGCGCGACGCCCGCGGCCGCCCGATGCGGATCGAGTGGTGAGATTTCGCGCGCTTAACCGCGCGCGGTTAAGCGCGCGAAACCACCTCAGGCCCCCGTGACGCGGCGGACGGCGGACAGCGGGAGCACGCGCAGCAGCGCGGAGATCGGGCGCCACGGCCACTGCGGCACGTAGGCCTTCGCCGGCTCGCGCTCGATGGCGGCCAGCAGCGCGTCGACGCCGGGGTCCAGGTCGACGGTGAACGGGCCGCGGCGGCCGGTGTTGATGTCGGTGGCGATGAAGCCCGGCAGGATCGTCGTCACCACGATCCGGCTGCCCAGGACGTCGGAGCGGATCCCCTCGGCCAGCGCGTTGAGCGCCGCCTTGCTCGCCCCGTACGCGTTGCGCGAACCCTTCATGCCGCGGATCGAGGCGACCGAGGAGATGACGACGAGGTGGCCGGCGTCCTGCGCGCGGAACAGCTCCATCGCCGCCTCGCAGGTGGCGTGCGTGCCGAGCACGTTGGTGGCGAGCACGTGCCGGTTCACCGCCGCCATGCCCGCGCCGACCGAGGCGCCCTTGCCGATGCCGGCGTTGGCGATGATCCGGTCGAAGCCACCCATCCGGTCGGCCAGCTCCGGGATCACGGTGGCGACGGCGTCGGGGTCGTCGACGTCCATCGGCGCGACCTCGACGCGGCGGCCGGGGTGCGCGTCGAGCAGCTCCTTGCGCAGCGCCTCCAGCCGGTCGGTGCGGCGGGCGACGAGCGCGAGGTCGCGGCCCATCGCGGCGTACCGGCGGGCCAGGCCCTCGCCGAGGCCGGAGCTGGCGCCGGTGATCAGGATGCGCTGACGGAGGGGGTGCGGCACCGGGTCAGCATGCCGCAGGCGCTCAGAGGTCCTCGAGCCCGATGTCCAGCGTCACCAGGAGCCGGCACGCCGGGCACCGCTGGGCGGCCGGCACGTCGGACCAGAGCACGTCGTCGAGCGGGATCATCTGCGTCGCCCCGACGACCTCGCAGAACGAGGAGTCGTCGCCGTCGATCGCGTGGACGCCGTCCCGGTCCGGCGGCGTCCCCCACGCGGTGCCCGCGCGGATCGGGATGGTGCCGACGGGCGTCCGCGCCGGGTCCGGCAGCCGGCCGGCGCGCAGCCGCACGGCGAACCCGGCGTCGTCCGTGGTCAGGGCGAGCTCGACGCCGGCGCGCTGGTGGGACAGCCACAGCCCGAGGCCCGCACCGGACGTGCCGTCGGGGGCGGGCACCAGGCCGGTCAGGGGTCCGGCCGGCCCGGGACCGATGTCGTGGACCCGCGTCACCACCCGGTCCGACGCCGTCCAGACCTGCACGCTCACCGGCGGCCGGCCGTGCAGCTGGGCGTTGATGACCGCCTCGGACAGGGCGAACAGCAGGTCGTCGGACGCGCCGGCGTCGATCCGCCCGCGGGCGGCGGCCGCCACCCGGCGCCGGGTGTTCTTCAGCGATGCGTCGACCAGCGACACCGCCGGCGCGGTCGCCTCCAGCGGGTCGACCGGGGGCGGGAGCGCGCGGAAGTCCGGGACCTCCTGGTAGCGGGGGCTGGCCGCGGCGGAGCCGTCGGGGGCCACGAGGTTCCGGTGGGTGCGTTCCACCACGTCGCGGACGTCGTCGGAGACGGTCGTGGAGTCGTAGAGGCACCGGCTCCAGACCGGGTAGTCCTCCCAGACGGCGTTGACCGCGGACTCGTAGCGGTCCCAGCCGGCGAACCGTCCCCCGTTGCCCTCGTGCGGGACGTCGCCGGCGATCCGGATCTGCTCGGCGCCGGCCGCCACGTGCTGCTCGAACTGCCGGCGGTAGGCCTCGATCGCGCCGGCCGGCGTGGCGTACAGGCTCGCGTCGCCGAGGAAGGCGGCCGGGTCCAGCCGCGGCAGCGCGGCCCGCAGCAGATCGGACTTGCGGGCGTCGTACCCGAGGACCACCGGCTCGCCGGCAGCTGCCGCGTCCGCCACGAAGGGCACGATCAGCGACAGGAATTCGGCGTCCGAGCCGTAGAACCCGGCCTCGTGGACGTTGCCGGTGCGACCGCGTGCGGGACCGGTCCTCATGGCTGCGCTCCTCCGGGCCGCGAACGGCCGAAGCGGTGTCACTACCCGCGTGGGGACCCGGCAACCCGAGCGGAGGCCCAGGACCGAGAAAACCTCGCTCCTGGGCCTCCGAGAGGGGTCAGCGCTGGGTGATCTCGAGGACGTCGGCCGGGACCGAGGTCATGTCGGGGCCCTCGGTGCGGGTGCGCTTGAGCTCCCAGAACGAGGGCAGGTTGGCCAGCAGGACGGCGCCGTCGAACGCCTTGCCGGCGTCCTCACCGGTCGGCACCTTGCTGATCACCGGACCGAAGAAGGCGACCCCGTCGATGTGCATGACCGGCGTGCCGACGTCCTCGCCGACCGGGTCCATGCCCTCGTGGTGGCTCTTCTCCAGGGCCTCGTCGTAGTCGGTGGAGGTGGCCGCGTCGGCCAGCTCGGCCGGCAGGCCGACCTTCTCCAGCGCCGGGACGACGATCTCGTCGAGCTCCAGCTGCTCGTGGTGGCGCAGCGTGCCCATCGCGGTGTAGAGGTCGCCGAGCACCTCGTCGCCGAACTTCTGCTGCGCGGCGATGAGCACGCGCACCGGGCCGATCGCCTTCTCCATCATCGCCTGGTACTCCTCGGGCAGGTCGCGGCCGCGGTTGAGCACCGACAGCGACATGACGTGCCAGTGGATGTCCAGGTCGCGCACCTTGGCCGCCTCCAGCACCCAGCGGCTGGTCAGCCAGGCCCACGGGCACAGCGGGTCGAACCAGAAGTCCACGCGGGCGGTGGTGGGTGCGCTGTGCACTGCCTCGGTCATCGGTGGTGCTCCTCGAAGTCGGGGGGGCGGCCCGGGCCGCCGGTGGTCCATCCCGGGAAAGTCTCGTCGGCCAACTGTTGTTCCCTCAACGATCGATCGGGGGAAGCACTCACAGGATCGCCGTCCGCCCGTGGGAAGCTGGCACGTGTGGCCGTACCCAACCTGACCCGCGACGACGCCGCCGCCCGCGCAGAGCTGCTGGCCGTGCACTCCTACGACCTGTCCCTCGACGTGACCGACGGCGCCGGGCACCCCGGCGACAAGACGTTCCGGTCGACCACGACGGTCGAGTTCACCTGCCGCCGGCCGGGCGCCGACTCCTTCATCGACCTCATCGCCGAGCAGGTGCGCTCGGCGACGCTCAACGGCGTCGAGCTCGACGTGTCGACCTACACCGAGGAGCACGGCCTGCCGCTCCCCGGCCTGGCCGAGCAGAACACGCTCACGATCGACGCCGACTGCCGCTACTCCAACAGCGGCGAGGGGCTGCACCGCTTCGAGGACCCCGAGGACGGGCAGGTCTACCTCTACAGCCACTTCGAGCCGGCCGAGGCCAAGCGGATGTTCGCCTGCTTCGACCAGCCCGACCTCAAGGGCCCCTACACCGTGCACGTGACCGCGCCGTTCGACTGGCAGGTGGTCTCCAACACCGGCGGGCGGACGATCGAGGCCGGCCCCGGCGGGTCGCAGCTGGTGCACTTCGCGCCGACCAAGCGCATCTCCACCTACCTGGTCGCGCTCATCGCCGGGCCCTACGCCCGGGTCACCGACGAGCACGACGGCATCGCCCTGGGCCTGTACTGCCGCGCCTCGCTGGCCAAGTTCCTCGACCCCGAGGAGCTGTTCCGGGTGACCAAGCAGGGCTTCGACTTCTACCACCGGGTGTTCGACTACCCGTACCCGTTCGACAAGTACGACCAGCTGTTCGTGCCCGAGTTCAACGCCGGCGCCATGGAGAACGCCGGCGCGGTGACCTTCCTCGAGGACTACGTGTTCCGGTCGAAGGTCAGCCGGGCGCGCTACGAGCGGCGGGCCGAGACCGTGCTGCACGAGCTGGCGCACATGTGGTTCGGCGACCTCGTGACCATGCGCTGGTGGGACGACCTGTGGCTCAACGAGTCCTTCGCCACCTACATCAGCACGCTGTGCCAGTCCGAGGCCACCGAGTACGAGACCGCCTGGACGACGTTCGCCAACACCGAGAAGGCCTGGGCGTACGCGCAGGACCAGCTGCCCTCGACCCACCCGATCGCCGCCGACATGGTCGACGTGGCCGCGGTCGAGGTGAACTTCGACGGCATCACCTACGCCAAGGGCGCCTCGGTGCTCAAGCAGTTCGTCGCCTACGTCGGCCGCGAGGAGTTCCTGTCCGGCATCCGGCGGTACTTCCGCACGCACGAGTACGGCAACACGACGCTGGCCGACCTGCTCGGGCCGCTGTCGGAGGCCACCGGCCGCGACCTGTCGGAGTGGGCCGACCAGTGGCTGCGCACCAGCCAGGTCAACACCCTGCGGCCGGTGTTCGAGCTCTCGGACGACGGCCGCTACAAGAGCTTCGCGATCGAGCAGACCGCCGTCCCGGACCACCCGGTGCTGCGCAACCACCGGCTGGCCGTCGGGCTCTACGACTCCGGCCCGCAGGGGCTGACCCGCACCACGCGGGTGGAGCTGGACGTCACCGGCGCGCGCACCGAGGTGCCCGAGCTGGTCGGCACGCCGTCGTCGGACCTGGTCCTGGTCAACGACGACGACCTGACCTACGCCAAGCTGCGGCTGGACGAGCGGTCGCTGCGCACGCTGCGCGAGAAGCTCGGCACCATGCCCGACTCGCTGGCCCGGGCGCTGTGCTGGTCGGCGGCGTGGGACATGACCCGCGACGCCGAGCTGCCCGCCCGCGAGTGGGTCGAGCTCGTGCTCAACGGGGTCGACGCCGAGACCGAGAGCAGCGTCGTCCAGGCGCTGCTGGCCCGGGTGCAGTCCTCGCTGTCGTCCTACGCGGACCCGGCCTGGGCGCCCACCGGGTGGACGGCGCTGGCCGACAAGGCGCTGCGCGCGCTCAAGTCCGCGGCGCCGGGCAGCGACCAGCAGCTGCTGTGGTCGCGGACGTTCGCCTCCGCCGCCCGCACCGAGGAGCACGCCGCCGTCCTGCGCGGGCTGCTGGACGGTTCGGTGGCCTTCGAGGGGCTGGCGGTCGACACCGACGCCCGCTGGGCGTTCCTGCACGGCCTGGTCGCGATCGGCGCCGCCGGTCCGGCCGAGATCGACGCCGAGGCCGAGCGCGACGCCACGGCCACCGGCATCCGGCGCGCCGCCACCGCGCGGGCGCTGCTGCCGACGGCGGAGGCCAAGGAGCGGGCCTGGCAGCGGGCCTTCCACGACGACGAGGTCCCCAACGCCGTCCACGAGGCCCTGCTGCTCGGCTTCTGGCACCCGGCGCAGCGCGAGCTGACCGCCGGCTACGTCGAGCGGTACTTCGCCGAGATCCGGCCGCTGTGGGACCGCCGGCCCGGCGAGATCGCGAAGAACGCCGTCCAGTACCTGTTCCCGCCGGTGGTGGAGCAGCGGACGGTCGACGCCGCCGACGCGTGGCTGTCCGCGCCCGACCAGCCGAGCTCGCTGCGGCGGCTGGTCTCCGAGGGCCGCGACGGCATCGCCCGCGCGCTGCGGGCCCGCGAGCGGGACGCTCGGTGATCTGTCGGCCTACCGGCCGACGACCGCGGCCAGGTGCCGTGCCCGACCTGCGCTGAGCACTACCCGCTCCTCCTCGCGGAGGCCTCCGGCCCCCACTCGGTCGGAGCGCCTCGCGGGGTGGCTCCTGTCAGTGGGTCCGGAGCCGGCCGGCCTGGTCGGACATCTGCCGCAGGCCGTTGACGATCCCGCCGACGAGGTCGCCGCCGGCGAAGGACGTCGTCATCGACAGAACGGCGAGCGCGCAGGCCCGGTCGGGCAGCCGGCGGGCCGCCGCGGACCCGGTGACGACCTCGATCACCCGCTGGCCGGGCGAGAGCGCCAGCAGCACCGCGTGCGTGGGGTCGGCCGCGCTGGCGGCGTGCAGCTCCTCGGCGCGCACCCGGGTGCGCTTGCCCAGGTCACCGATGTAGAGCGTGAACCGCAGACCGGTCTCCCGGGAGGACATCGTCAGCGCCTCGTCGAGGCGGGCGAGCTCCTGCCAGGAGAAGATCGCGTCGAGCTTCTCCTCGGTGATCGGCTCACGGGTGTCGTGCATGCCGTCGACGTAGGAGTCCGCCTCGTAGTGACCGGGTCCCACCCGGGTCTCGATGTCGGTGCCGGGAGTGCTCATCTGGCTCACCACGTCCCTCGTGCGCCGCCGCGCGGGCCGGCCGCGGGCGCGGATCCTGCCGGCAGCGCCCGGTGGGCGTCGCCGTGGCCACCGGTGGCCTCGGGGTGCGGCTCGTACCAGATGGGCTCGTGGTCCCAGGCCTGGCCCGGCTTGTAGCGGGGCCGCGAGTGCCGGCCCGGCACCAGCGTCAGCAGCGCCAGCACCGCGATCACGGCCAGCGGTGCGACGACGTAGACGAGGATGGTCTCGACGACGGTCACGGGGCACAACTTACCGGGGCACCTGCCGGTTCACCGCAGCAGCCACCGCCGCGCGCCACGACCGCGTCATGGCATAGACATCCCCCATGGAGACCAGCCGAGCCGCCGCCGAGGCGCGCGACGCCGCGGACCCGCTCGCCGGGTTCCGGGCCCGCTTCGCCGGCACCGACGACAGCGCTGCCGACGGGGCCCCGAACCGGCTGCTCTACCTCGACGGCAACTCGCTCGGCCGCATGCCGCGCGAGACGCCCGCGGCCCTCACCCGCGTCGTGGAGCAGGAGTGGGCGGGCGGGCTGGTCGGCTCGTGGTCGGCGTGGATCGGGCACGCCACCCGGCTCGGCGACGCGCTGGCTTCGGGCGTGCTCGGCGCCCGCTCCGGCGAGGTGCTGGTCGCGGACTCCACCTCGGTGAACCTCTACAAGCTCCTGGTCGCCGCCGCCGACGCGCGCCCCGGCCGCGACGTGATCGTGGCCTGCGCCGACGACTTCCCCACCGACCGGTACATCGTCGCCGGGGTCGCGGCGGCCCGTGGGATGACGGTGCGTGAGCTGCCCGCCGACCTCGACGAGGGGCTCGACCCCGCCGTCCTGGCCGCGGCGCTGGACGAGCGGGTCGCCGTCGTCGTCCTGTCGTCGGTCGCCTACCGGTCCGGAGCGCTGCACGACGTCGCCGCCGTCACCCGCCTGGTCCACGACGCCGGCGCGCTGGTGCTGTGGGACCTCTCGCACGCGGCCGGCGCGGTCGAGATCGACCTGGCCGGCGCGGAGGCCGACCTCGCCGTCGGCTGCACGTACAAGTACCTCAACGGCGGGCCGGGCGCCCCGGCGTTCCTCTACGTCCGCCGCGACCTGCAGGACCAGCTGCGGCAGCCGATCTGGGGGTGGTTCGGCCAGCGCGACCAGTTCGAGATGGGGCCGGCCTACGACCCGGTGCCGGGGATCGAGCGGTTCGCCGTCGGGACGCCGCCGGTCCTCGCGATGGCGGCCGTCGAAGTGGGCATCGGGCTGATCGCCGAGGCCGGCATGGGCGCGCTGGCCGCCAAGGGGCGGGCGCTGGGCGAGCTGATCGTGGCGCTGGCCGACGAGTGGCTGGCCCCGCACGGGGTGGCGCTCGCCTCGCCCCGCGACGCCGGACGGCGCGGCGCGCACGTCACCGTCGCGCACCCGGCCGCGTGGCAGCTGACCCAGGCGCTGATCGACCGCGGCGTGGTGCCCGACTTCCGCACCCCCGACCGGGTGCGGCTCGGCCCGGCGCCGCTGTACACCCGGTTCGTCGACGTCTGGGACGCGATGGACCGCTTCCGCGGGGTCCTGGAGAGCGGCGAGTTCGCGAACTACCCCGCCGAGCACGCGCGGGTGACCTGATCGGACAGGATCGACGGCCATGGACGACCACCGGTACCCGCCGATCGAGCCGTACGAGTTCGGCATGCTGGACGTGGGCGACCGCCACTCCCTCTACTGGGAGGTCTGCGGCAACCCGGACGGCAAGCCCGCGCTCGTCCTCCACGGCGGCCCGGGGTCCGGGTGCTCGGAGGGCATGCGCCGGCTGTTCGACCCGGCGCGCTACCGGATCGTGCTGCTCGACCAGCGCAACGCCGGGCGGAGCACGCCGTCCGCGGCCGAGCCGGTCGTCGACCTGTCGACCAACACCACGGCGCACCTGATCGACGACATCGAGCGGCTGCGGACGCACCTCGGCGTCGAGCGCTGGCTCGTGTGGGGCGGGTCGTGGGGTGTCACGCTCGCCCTGGCCTACGCCCAGGCGCACCCGCGGCGGGTGAGCGAGCTCGTGCTCGCCGCCGTCACGAGCGGCGACCGGCGCGAGACCGACTGGATCACCCGCGACATGGGCCGGGTGTTCCCGCGCGAGTGGGAACGGTTCCGCGGCGGGGTGCCGGCCGACGAGCGGGACGGCGACCTGTCGGCCGCCTACAGCCGGCTGCTGCACGACCCGGATCCCGCCGTGCGCGCGCAGGCCGCCCAGGACTGGTGCGACTGGGAGGACACCCACGTCTCCCTCGCCCCCGACGCCGAGCCGTACCTCTCGGTCGCCGATCCCGCGTTCCAGCTCGCCTTCGCCCGGGTCGTCACGCACTACTGGTCGAACGGCTGCTTCCTGGCCGACGGGCAGCTGCTGCGCGACGCCGGGGCGCTGGCCGGCATCCCCGGGGTGCTCGTGCACGGCCGGTACGACGTCAGCGGACCGCTGGACACCGCCTGGGCGCTGCACAAGGCGTGGCCGGGCAGCGACCTGGTCGTCATCGGGGACGCCGGCCACGGCGGCACGGGGATGACCCAGGCCGTCGTGGCCGCGACCGACCGGTTCGCCGACGAGGTTTCGCGCGCTTAACCGCGGGCGGTTAAGCGCGCGAAACCACCGTCAGTCGGGGTCGGGGACGCCGATCGGGTTGCCGGGCTTCCAGGCGTCGGCGGCGAGGACGGCGCGGCGGATCGGTGCGAGCAGTTCGGCCAGCCGGTCGCAGCGGGCGTCGCCCAGCTCCTGCCACGGCGCGAGCGCCAGCCGGTCGGTGTCGGCCTCGATCGCCGCGACGGTCGCCGTCCCCTCGGCGGTGAGCTCCTCGTCGGCCAGCCAGCCGCGCTCGGTGAGCCGGGCGACCCCGCCGGCCCACGCGTCGTCGTCCCAGCCGCGGGCCTTGATCAGCCAGCCGCGGTCGGACCGCCCGGCCGCGGCCGCGAGCACGTGCGCGCCGATGCCGTCGATCCCGCGCGCCAGCAGCGCCGCGTTGTGCCCGTCGCCGCGGTGCTCCCGCAGCGTGGTGAGGTCCTGCCACAACTGCAGGTGCGGCGGGTCGAGCTCGGGCAGGCCGGCGTTCGCGGCGGCGAGCGGCCGGCCGACGACGTCGGCCGCCTCGGCGGCGATCCGGACCAGCTCCGCGGTCTCCGCGGCCTCGGCCGACGCCGGCCACTCCTCGCCGAACACTCGGCGCACCGCGGCGTCGACCCCCGCCAGCCGGGCCGCCAGCGCCTGCGCCGGGGTCACCGTCTCCCACACCCCGGGCACCCGGCGCCGCACGAACGCGGGCGCGAAGTTGTAGAAGGTCGCCGTCACCACCGGCGCGCCGACGACGCCGAGCGGCGCGGCGCGGAACGCGAAGTAGCCGTTCCAGAATCCGGTCAGGCCGACGTCCTCGCCTGCCCGAACGCACTCGTCGGTGAAGTAGAGCAGGGCGTGGAAGGGCTCGCCCAGCGCCCACAGGCGCCGAGCCGTGGCAGGAGACGTCACGCGGAGACGCTCTCAGGAACGCCGAGCCACTCCCGCCAGCGCGGGTCGACGGTGCGCGCGCCGAGCAGCCGCCACGCGGCGCCGGACGGCGTGCGCGGCGGGTGCGGCAGCACCCAGCCGAGCTCGGCCAGCGACCGGTCGGCCTTGGTGTGGTTGCAGCGCCGGCAGGCGGCGACGACGTTGTCCCAGGTGTGCGTGCCGCCGCGGCTGCGGGGGACGACGTGGTCGATGCTGGTCGCCGAGCTGCCGCAGTACACGCAGGTCTGCCCGTCGCGGGTGAACACGGCGCGGCGCGAGAGCGGCACCTGCGCCGGGTAGGGCACCCGCACGTAGCGGGTCAGCCGGACGACGACCGGCACCGGCAGCACGATCGTCTCCGAGTGCACGAGCTCGACGGCGGTGTCGACCGGCTCGGCCTTCTCGGCGAGGACGAGCACGATCGCGCGCCGGCTGGAGACGACGCACAACGGCTCGTAGGTGGCGTTGAGCAACAGCGTCGCCGCTGTCGTGACCCGCGCCGGGGCAGGCGTCAGTGGTCGAGGAGAGGGGTCGCGGCGAGAACCTGGATGGCTCTCCGTCGACGACCGGGACGCGACACGCGGCACGGGGCACCTCCGACGCCCCGGACCACCGGTGGCTCCGACACCCGGGGGCGGCTCCATTCTGACCTGCGACGGCGGCATTCCGCTCCTGGTATCGCGTGGACCGTCCGATACGGTGCCTGCGATGCGCTATCCCGAGGCTGACCGGCTCGACCTGGTCGAGGACCTGCACGGACACCGGGTCGCCGACCCCTACCGCTGGCTCGAGGACGACGACGACCCCCGCAGCGCGGCGTGGACCGCCGCGCAGGACGCGCTCGCTGCCGAGCACCTGGCCGCGCTGCCGCTGCGCGCGCGGTTCGCCGACCGGCTCGAGGAGCTCGTGCACGCCGGCGCGGTCGGCGTCCCCGCCTGGCGCGGCGAGCGGGCGTTCTCCACCCGCCGCGACCCCGGCCAGGAGCACGCGGTGCTGCGCGTCCGTGAGGCCGACGGGACCGTGCGCGTGCTGGTCGACCCCATGGCGCTCGACCCCGAGGGCACCACCACGCTCGACGCGTGGGCGCCGTCCTGGGAGGGCGACCGGCTGGCCTACCAGGTCTCGGTCGGCGGGGACGAGGAGTCGCTGCTCTACGTCCTCGACGTCGCGACCGGCGAGATCCTCGACGGCCCGGTCGACCGCTGCCGCTACTCCCCCGTCGCCTGGCTGCCCGGCGGCGAGGAGCTCTACTACGTCCGCCGGCTCGCCCCCGACCAGGTGCCCGCCGGCGAGGAGCAGTTCCACCGCCGCGTCTGGCGGCACCGCGTGGGGGGCGACCCGGCCGACGACGTCCTCGTGCACGGCGAGGGCAGCGACCCGTCCACCTACTTCGGGGTGCGGACCAGCCGCGACGGCCGCTGGCTGGTCGTCTCCGCCTCGATCGGCACCGCGCCCCGGGACGACGTCTGGCTGGCCGACCTCGCCGGCGACGGAACCCTCCGCGACCTGCAGGTCGGCGTCGACGCGCAGACCACCGCCTGGGTGGCCCGCGACGGCCGGCTGTGGCTGATGACCGACCGCGACGCCCCCCGCTGGCGGCTCGCCGTCACCGACCCGACCGATCCCGCGGACTGGCGCGACGTGATCCCGCAGGCCGACGACGCCGTCCTGTCCGACATCGCGCTCCTCGACGGCCCGGACGGCGACCTGCAGGTGCTCGCCGTCCACTCGGTCGACGCCACCGACCGGCTGTCGCTGTGGGCCGCGGACGGCTCGGGCCGGCTGACCGACCTGGCCGCCCCCGGGGTCGGCAGCATCGCCGGCGTCGTCGCGCGGCCCGAGGGCGGCACCGAGGCCTGGGTGGGCTACACCGACTACGCCACGCCGCCGTCGGTCTTCCACTGGGACGGCGACACCCTCGCCGAGGAGGAGCGGGCGCCGGTGGCGGGCGACGTGCCGCCGCTGACCGTCGTCGAGACGCACGCGACGTCGAAGGACGGGACGCCGGTCCACCTGTTCGTGCTCTCGCCCACGGGTCGGGCGGACCAGCCGCGCCCGACCGTCCTCTACGGCTACGGCGGCTTCAACGTCGCGCTCACCCCGGCCTACTCGGCGCAGGCGCTGGCCTGGGTCGCGGCCGGCGGCGTCTGGGCGGTGGCCAACCTGCGCGGCGGCTCGGAGCACGGCGAGGAGTGGCACCGCGCCGGCATGCGCGAGCACAAGCAGAACGTGTTCGACGACTTCGCCGCCGCCGGCGAGCACCTGGTCGCCGAGGGCTGGACGACGCACGGGCAGCTGGCCGTGATGGGCGGCTCCAACGGCGGCCTGCTGGTGGGGGCCACGCTCACCCAGCGGCCCGACCTCGCCGCCGCGGTGGTCTGCAGCGCGCCGCTGCTGGACATGGTCCGCTACGAGCGCTTCGGCCTGGGCCGCACCTGGAACGACGAGTACGGCACCGCCGAGGACCCCACCGAGCTCGGCTGGCTGCTCGGCTACTCGCCGTACCACGCCGTGCGGGAGGGCACGGCCTACCCGGCGGTGCTGTTCACGACGTTCGAGTCCGACACGCGGGTGCACCCGCTGCACGCCCGCAAGCTGGCCGCGGCGCTGCAGCAGGCGACCACCGGCGAGGCGCCGATCGTGCTGCGCCGGGAGACCTCGGTCGGGCACGGTGCCCGGGCGGTCAGCCGCACGGTCGGCCTGGCCGCCGACCAGCTGGCGTTCCTGGCCGCCGCGACCGGCCTGGCGTGACCCCGACGACACGGGACTGAAGTCCCGCTGACATTCGGCCGCGCGCCTGGGAGTATCTACGGTGATGAGCGCCTCACTGTCCGTGTTCACTGCCGCCGCCGACGACCTCACGTCCGCGGCGGCAGGCCTGTTCACGCAGGAGTGGTGGCAGGACAACGCCGAGACCCTCATCGCCAAGCCGCTGCGGATCGCGCTGATCGTCGTCCTGGCCGTGGTGCTGCGGGTGGTCGTCAACCGCGGCATCCGCCGGCTCACCGACCGCACCGCCACCGGCGCGGTGCCGAGCGTGCTGCGTCCCTGGCGCCGGCGCGGCCGGCGGGCCGACGACGTCGGTGCCGAGACGATCGCCGCCCGGCGGTCGCAGCGGGCCGCGGCGATCGGCTCCGTGCTGCGCAGCTTCTCCTCGTTCGTGATCCTCGGCGTCGCCGTCGTGCTGATCCTCGGCGAGCTGGGCGTCAACCTGGCCCCGATCCTGGCCAGCGCCGGCGTCATCGGGGTCGCGCTGGCCTTCGGCGCGCAGAACCTGGTCAAGGACTTCATCGCCGGGATCGGGATCATCCTCGAGGACCAGTACGGCGTCGGGGACGTCGTCGACCTCGGTGAGGCCACCGGCACGGTGGAGGCCGTGGGCCTGCGGATCACGCGGCTGCGCGACTCGCACGGCGTGGTCTGGTACGTGCGCAACGGCGAGGTCCTGCGGGTCGGCAACAAGAGCCAGGGCTTCGCCCAGGTGGTCATCGACATGCCGGTGGCCCACGACACCGATCTCGAGCGCTGCCGCTCGGTGATGCAGGAGGTCGCCGACGCCATGTACGCCGAGCAGGAGTGGTCCGACGTGCTGCTCGCCGAGCCCGAATCGCTCGGCGTCGAGTCGATCACCACCGCCGGGGTGACCCTCCGGCTGACGGTGCGCACCACCAACGCCGACCAGTGGCGGGTGGGCCGCGAGCTGCGCCAGCGGCTCAACGAGCGGTTCGTCGCCGAGGGCTTCAAGGCCCCGGCCCCGGTGCTGGCCGGCGCGTCCCCGGCAGGCACCCCCTGAGCGCGCCCGCGCCGGAGGAGGAGCCGGCGTCCTCCGGCGACCGGCAGGCCACCTTCCGGGAGGTGCTCGCCGTCCGGGAGTTCCGGCCGCTGCTGGGCAACTTCCTGCTCTCGACCATCGGCGACGAGCTCGCCCGCGTCGCGCTGACCGTCCTGGTCTACCAGCGGACGTCGTCGGCGCTGCTCTCGGCGATCACCTTCGCCATCAGCTACCTGCCGTGGCTGATCGGCGGGCCGGTGCTCTCGGCGCTGGCCGACCGGCTGCCGCGGCAGCGGGTGATGGTCGCGACCGACGCCGGGCGGGCGGTGCTGGTCGCCCTGATGGCGGTGCCGGGCATGCCGCTGCCCGCCTTGCTCGCGCTCATGTTCGTGCTGGCGATGTGCTCCCCGCCGTTCGAGTCGGCCCGCTCGGCCCTGGTCGCCGACGTCCTCGAGGGCGACCGGTACGCGGTGGCCAACTCGATGACCAACGTGGGCCTGCAGGTGGCGCAGGTGGTCGGCTTCGTCGCGGCCGGTGCGCTGGTGACCGTGCTCGACCCCGCCGGCGCGCTGCTCATCGACGCGGCGACGTTCGTCGTCTCGGCGATCTGGCTGGCGTTCGGGTTGCAGCGGCGGCCGGCGCCGACCAGCGACGCGGAGCGGCAGTCGCTGCTGCGCGACGCCCTGGAGGGCTTCCGGTTCATCCAGCGCTCGCCGCGGCTGCTCGCGATCATCGCCGTCCTCTGGCTGGGGACGGCGTTCATCTACGCGCCGGAGGGCATCGCCGCCCCGCTGGTCGCCGAGCTCGGCCTGGGCGCGACCGGGGTCGGCATCCTGCTGGCCGCCAACCCGCTCGGGGTGACGGTCGGGGGCCTGGCCGTGGCCCGGCTGGTCGCTCCTCGTCGTCGCGAGCAGCTCATCCCCGGGCTCGTCGTCCTCTCCCTCGTGCCGATGGTGCTGGCCGGGCTGACCGCCGGCCTCGCCGAGCCGGGGGTGCTGACGTTCGGTGTGGTCGTCGCGCTGCTGTTCGTCTCCGGCCTCGGCTCGGCCTGGATGATCCCGCTCAACGCCGCGTTCGTGCAGGCCGTGCCGGCGTCGCACCGGGGGCGGGCGTTCGGCGTGGCGGTCAGCGGCCTCTACGGCATGCAGGGGCTGGGTGCGCTCGCCGCCGGTGCGGCCGCCGAGGTGCTCGCGCCCAGCGGTGTCGTGGTCGTGTGCGGTGCGCTGGGGCTGGCCGCCGTCGTCCTGCCGCTGCTCGCGTTCGTGCGTACGCAGGGTCACGTGGCAGCCGAGCGGGCTGCCGCGGGACGATCGGTGTCATGAGCGAGTCGAGCCGCACCCTGCCCTCGGCCCGGACCTTCTTCGACGAGGTCGGCGGGCACCCGACCTTCGTCGCGCTCGTGCACCGCTTCTACGAGGGCGTCCGCCAGGACCCCGTGCTCGCGCCGCTGTACCCGCAGGACGACTGGGACGGCGCCGAGACCCGGCTGCGGATGTTCCTCGAGCAGTACTGGGGCGGGCCGACCACCTACTCGCAGGAGCGCGGGCACCCGCGGCTGCGGATGCGGCACGCGCCGTTCGCGATCGGCCCGGCCGAGCGCGACGCGTGGCTGTCGCACATGCGCGACGCCGTGGACTCCCTCGGGCTGACCGACGAGCAGGACGCCACGCTGTGGGGCTATCTGGAGATGGCGGCCTTCAGCATGCAGAACCGCCACTGACGAGGCGGCTTTCCGGTGTGACGACGGCCGTTTCCCGGGACTCCGGTATTTTCCGGCCGTGAAGACCCGCGATCTGGCCTACATCGCGCTGTTCGCCGCGCTGACCGCGGTGCTCGGCCTGCTGCCGGCGATCCCCGTGCCGGCGGTGCCGGTGCCGATCACCGCGCAGACGCTCGGCGTGATGCTGGCCGGGGCGGTCCTGGGTGCCCGCCGCGGCTTCCTCGCTCTGCTGCTGTTCCTGGTGGTCGTGGCGATCGGCCTGCCGGTCCTGTCCGGCGGCCGGGGCGGCCTGTCGGTGTTCGTGTCCCCGAGCGCCGGCTTCCTCTACTCGTGGCCCGTCGCGGCGCTGGTCACCGGCCTGCTGACCGAGGCGTTCTGGCGGCGGTTCAACCTGGCGTGGGCGATGGTGGCCACCCTGGTCGGCGGGATCGTGGTCGTCTACGCGATCGGCATCCCGTTCATCAGCGTCTACTCCGACGTCCCGCTGTCGGCGGCATTCACCGGCTCGCTGGTGTTCGTGCCGGGCGACGTCGTCAAGGCGGTCGTCGCCGCGCTGGTGGCCGTGGCCGTGCGGCGCGCCTACCCGGTGATCGAGCGGCCGCGGCGGGCGCCGGCCGCCCCGTGAGGCGCCGCTCGGCCGGCCCGCAGGCCGTGGCCGACCCATCGCGGGGCATCGAGCTCGTCGGCGTCGCGCACGCCTACGGCGAGCGGACGGTGCTCGACGGGATCGACCTGCGGCTGACCGAGCGCCGGATCGGGATCATCGGCGCCAACGGCGGCGGCAAGAGCACCCTCGCCCGGCTGCTCAACGGGCTCGTGCTGCCCTCCGCCGGCCGGGTGCTGGTCGACGGCCTGGACACCCGCTCGGCACTGCGCGAGGTGCGGCGCCGGGTCGGGTTCGTGTTCCAGGACCCCGACGCGCAGATCGTGCACCCGACCGTCGCCGAGGACGCCGGGTACGGGCTGGAGAACCAGGGTGTGCCGACGGCCGAGCGGGCCGCGCGCGTGGCCGAGGTGCTCGAGCGGTACGGGCTGGCCGGTCACGCCGACCACCCCGCGCACCTGCTCTCCGGCGGGCAGAAGCAGTTGCTGGCCATCGCCGGGGTGCTGGTCATGCGTCCGGCGCGGATCGTGTTCGACGAGCCGACGACGCTGCTCGACCTGGTCAACGCCCGCCGGGTGGCCCGCGTGATCGAGGAGCTGCCCCAGGCGGTGGTCGTGGTGACCCACGATCTCGACCTGCTCGACGGCTTCGACCGGGTGCTCGTCGTCGATGCCGGCCGCATCGTGGAGGACGGGCCCGCCGAGCAGTCGGTGCGCGCCTACCGGAAGCTGATGGCCGACCGGTGACCCTCTGATGACCCTCGCCCTCTATGTTCCGCGGACCAGTCCCGTGCACCGGGCGCCGGCCGGGCTCAAGCTGCTCGTACTGGTCGCGCTGGGCGTGCTGCTCTTCGCCTTCCCCTCGCTGCCGGTGGCGGCCGGGGCCCTGGCCGCGGTGCTGCTGGTGGCCCTGGCAGGAGCCCGGCTGCCGGTCGGGCTGCTGGCCCGCCAGGCGCGCGCGGTGGCGGTCTGGGTCGCCGCGATCGTCGTCCTCCAGGTCGCGGTCGGCGACCTGCCGACGGCGGTGGCGACCGGCCTGCGGTTGCTGGCCCTCGTGCTCGCCGCGGCCGTGGTGACCGCGACGACGCGGGTGACCGCGATGGTCGCCGTCGTCGAGCGGCTGTGCGCGCCGTTGCGGCTCGTCGGGGTGCGTCCGTCCCGGGTGGGGCTGGCGCTGGCGATGACCCTGCGCTTCATCCCGCTGGTCGCCGAGCGCGCCGACCGGATCCGCGAGGCGCAGGCGGCCCGCGGCGGCTCGACACGGGGGCCGCGGGCCCTGCTGCGCCTCGTCGTCCCGCTGCTGGTCTCGGTGCTGCAGCTCGCGCACACGGTCAGCGAGGCGCTCGACGCGCGCGGCGCCGACGGGGCGCTGTCGTGAGCGGCGTGCTGCGCGAGATCTGGCGGACGGCGTCGGCGGCCGCGCCGATGCAGCGGCTGCCCGCCGCGACCCTGCTGGCCGGCGTCGGGCTGGACGGCGACCGGTACGCGCTCGGCGGCGGGACGTGGGCGCAGTACCCCCAGCTGGAGAAGCAGCTGACGCTGATCGACGCCGACGAGGTCGCCGCGGTCGCGGACGAGACCGGCTCTGCCCTGCTGCCCGGGGACACCCGCCGGAACCTGGTGACGACGGGCATCGAGCTCCCGGCGCTGGTCGGCGGCTGGTTCGCCGTCGGCGAGACGCTGCTGTTCGGGGCGAAACGGTGCCCGCCGTGCACGCACCTGGAGCGGCTGACCGGGATCCGGCTGGTCAAGGCGATGGTGCACCGCGGCGGGATCAACGCGGCGGTCTTCGTCGGAGGGCCGATCCGGGAGGGCGACGTCGTCCGGGCCGTGGCGGAGGACGAGGCGGGGGCGCGCGGGGCGCCGACGGGCGAGGGGCGGCCCGTGCCCCGCATCGTCTAGGTCAGCGCCTCGACGACGACCGCGACGCCCTGCCCGCCACCAGCGGCGATGGCGGCCAGCCCGTAGCGGCCGGCCCGCTGCCGGACCAGCTGGGTGAACAGCCGGACGACGAGGACCGCCCCCGAGGCGCCCCACGGGTGGCCGAGGGCCAGCGCGCCGCCCTGCGGGCAGACCCGCTCGGGGTCGAGGCCGAGTTCCCGGCAGCAGGCCAGGATCTGCCCGGCGAAGGCCTCGTTGAGCTCGATCACGTCGACGTCGTCCCACGTCAGCCCGGCGGAGTCGAGAGCGCGCCGGGCGGCGGGGACGAGGGACAGCCCCGGGAGGAGGGGGTCTGCTCCGGCGGTCGCCGTCGCGAGCACCCGCAGCCCGGGCAGGCCGAGGCGACGGTGGGTGGCCGCGTCGGCGATCGCCACCACCGCCGCGCCGTCGTTGATCCCGCACGAGTTGCCGGCCGTATGGGTGCCGTCCTGGCCGAAGGCGGGTCGCAGGCGGGCGAGCCGGTCGACCGTGAGCCCGGCGCGGGGGCGGTCGTCCCGGTCGACGCCCGCGACCGGCGTGATCTCGGCGGCGAACCCACCGGCCCGCTGCGTGGCAGCGGCGCGGGCGTGCGAGCGGGCGGCGTAGGCGTCCTGTTCCGCTCGCGAGATCCCGCTCGCCCGGGCGAGCGCGTCGGCCGCCGGGCCCATGTCCGGATCTCCGATCGCCTCCGGGGCGAACGGGGCCCGCTCGTAGCGCACCGGCTCGGCGTGCGGCGTCGGTGGCCAGAACCGCCAGGGCGCGGTCGAGGCCGACTCGACACCGCCGGCCAGGACCACTCCGGGCTCGGCCGCCACGAGATGCGTGCCGAGAGCGACGGCGGCCAGCCCGCTGGCGCACTGCCGGTCGACGGTCAGGGCCGGAACGGAGGCCGGGAGGCCCGCTGCCAGCGCCGCCACCCGGGCGACGTCGCCACCGGGGCCGGTGCAGTTGCCGAGCACGACCTCGCGCGGACGGGGCAGGCCGTCGGCGACCGCGGCCAGCACGGGGGCGGCGAGCTCGGCCGCCGGGACGGCGCCGAGCGAGCGCCCCGCCGTCCCGATGGGGCTGCGCAGCGCGGCGACGACGACAGCGCCGCTCACGCGACCACGGGGACGGGGTCGAGCCGGCCGGCGGCGGCGAGCTCGGCGACCGCGGCCCGGTCGACCTTGCCTGCCTCGGTCACCGGCCAGCGGGGCAGGCAGAACCAGCGCCGGGGTCGTTGCGGCGGCGGCAGCTCTCCCGCCGCCGCCCGCGCGGCGGGCACCGCCGTCCGGTCGGTCAGTACGGCGGCGACCAACTGCCCGAAGCGCGCGTGCGGGAGCCCGACGACCACGACCTCGGTGCCGGTGGCCCGGCGCAGGGCTTGCTCCACGTCGTCGACCAGGACCGTGACGCCGCCGGTCAGCACGGCGTCGGTCCCCCGCCCGAGCACGGTGAGCACGCCGTCGTCGAGGCGGCCGCGGTCGCCGACCGTGGCGAACCCGTCCTCGGCGACCCGCAGCGGCCCGCCGTCCTCGAGGTACCCGAGGGCGAGGTAGGGCGACCGCGCCCAGACGACGCCGTCGCGGATGTCCACCTCGACGCCCGGGAAGGGGCGCAGGTCGTCCTCGTCGCTGCCCCAGGCCACGAACGACAGCTCGGCCGCGCCGTAGTAGTGACTCGTCCGCGCTCCCGCGGCGGCGGCCCGGCCGCTCCGGTCGCGGCCGAGCCGGTCACCGGCGACGACGACGTGCACGCCGGCCAGGTCGACGCCGTCCTCGAGCGCACCGGCGAGCGCCGTCGGTGTCAGGCAGGCGTGCGTCGCCCGGTCCGGGGTCGGGCCGACCTCGGCGCCGGTGAACCGGGCGTGGACCGCGGCGAACAGGTTCATCGAGGCGCTCAGCGGGCCGGGCAGCCAGACCCGCGAGCCAGGGCCGATGCCGGTCAGCTCGGACACCGCGGGAAAGGAGTCCACCCAGGACGCCGTGCTGCGGACCACCCGGCGGGGTCGCGCGCTCGTGCCCGAGGTGCGCACCGCGATCGGCCGTCGGCCGGCGTGCGCCGACAGCACGGCCGCCACAGGATCGGCGGCGCTCAGCACGTCGACCGGCTCCGGTGACACGGGGCGATGGTGCCATCCCGCTGCGGACAGGCTCCGCCAGGCGAGCGCACCACGGACCGAAGCCCTCTGTCGTCACCTGGCGGAGCGAGGTCAGTGTGGCAGACCAGGGCCGTTCGGCCAGTCGACCTTTCGAATGACGATCGATCAGAGGACGCCGTGGGCCTCCGCCGTCCGGACGGCGTCGACCCTGCTGACCACCTCGAGCTTCGCCGTGACGCGGTGGATGCGCGTGCGGACCGTGTTGCCGGAGATCTCCATCGCCGCCGCGATCTGGGAGGTGGACCTCCCGGCGGCCAGGTGGCGGAGGAGTTCGACATCGCGGTCGCTGAGGTGTGGCGCACCGTTGGCTGAGTGCATGGCCCCTCCCCCACTGTGGCTAAACCAGTAGGTTCCGTATTTGGTCGCGTGTCAAGAGACGTTAGGGAGTACTGGCCGGAGTCGCTTTACGGATGGGGTCGCTCCCCTTACCTTTTCGCGCACGGGGGGAGAGGACGGTCCCCGATGCGCCAGTTCGCCCGCACCGCCTCGCTCACCGGGTACGCCGAGCTGTGCCGGTCCTTGGGGCTGGACCCGGCGCAGCTGATGGCGAGCGTCGGCCTCGACGTCGCCGACCTCGACGTCCCCGACCGGTGGGTGCCGGCCGGCCCGATGGCGCGGCTGCTGGAGCTCTCCGCCCGGAAGTCGGGCTGCGACGACTTCGCTCTCCGGCTGTCCGAGCGGCGCGGGCTGGGCAGCCTGGGCCCGCTCAGCGTCGTCCTGCGTGAGGAACCCGACCTGCGCGGGGTGCTGGACCTGCTCAGCCGGTACGCGCACGCCTACACCGGGGTGCTGCACCTGCGGGTCACCGAGGAGGACCGCTGGGCCACGGTGGACATCCGGCTCGAGTTCGGTGAGGCGGTGCCGACCCGTCAGGTGCAGGACCTGGTCATCGGCAACCTGGTCGGCATCATCCGCATCCTGATCCGCCCCACCTGGGTGCCGACGACCGCGCACTTCGCGCACGAGGCACCGGCCCAGCCGGGCACCTTCCGCCGGCTCCTCGGCGCGAACGTGCACTTCGGCGCCGAGTTCACCGGATTCATCCTGGATTCGGTCGACCTCGACGCGCTGGTCGTGACCGCCGACGCCTCCGTCCGTCCGTACACCCGCCAGCTGCTGCTGTCGCTCGTCCTGCCCCCGGAGCAGGCCACGCAGTCGGCCGGGGCGAGCCGCGTCGTGGAGCTGCTGCTACCCCTCGGACGGTGCTCGCTGGAGGAGGTGGCCAGGCACCTGGGCATGCGTCCGCGCATGCTCCAGCAGCAGCTCGCCGCCGAGGGGCAGAACTTCTCGAGCGTCGTGCACGGCACGCGCGGCCGGCTGGCGGAGCACTACCTGTCGATCGACCGGTTCTCGCTGACCGAGATCTCGCTCCTGCTGGGGTTCGCCGCACCGAGCGCGTTCTCGCGCTGGTTCCGTCAGCAGTTCGACCTCAGCCCGACCGCCTGGCGCGATGCGACGCGGTCGTCGCCGCGGGCCGACGTCGCGGTCGGGCCGATCAGGATCCCGCAGGCTCGTCGGTCCAGCGGAGGAGGAATTCCTTCTCGTCGGGGGTCAGCCGCCGCGGACGATTGATCGAGAAGTCGAACGGGACCAGCTTGGTGCTGCCCGTGACGGCCAGCCGCTGGTGGTCGTACACCTCGTAGTGGCAGGTGAACACGGCCGCGCGCAGTTCGGACACCCAGATCTGCACGTCCAGCGGCCGCGGCGAGTAGACGACGGGCAGCTTGTACTGGATGTCGTGGGCGGCGACCACCGTGCCGCGGCGCAGGCCGGTGCGCTCCTCGAGCGAGGCGCGCTCGAAGAAGAGATCGACGCGCGCCATCTCGAAGTACTGCAGGTAGACCACGTTGTTCACGTGGCCGTACGCGTCCATGTCCGACCACCGCATCGGGACCTGCACCGTGTGCCGCACGCGCCCACCTTGCCGCACGGGCCCGGAGGCCCGGCCGTGGGATCCCTCACTCCTCCTCGACGAGCGCCCGTGCGTAGTTCGCGGTGGAGCGCTGGTAGCGGGGCAGGTGCGGGGCGAGGGCGATCAGCGCGTGGGACACCGCCTCGCGCTCGCGGCCGCTGTCGACCAGCGCGAGGGCGAGGAAGGCGCGGACGGCGTCGTCCAGCCCGTCGGAGGTGCGGGCCAGCTCGCCCTCGAGGAGTTCGACGCTGGTGGCCACGTCGCCGGTGTTGCGCAGCGAACTGGCCAGCTGGATCACCGCGCGCCGCCGGCGCTCGCCGGTCAGTCCCCGCTCGAGCGCTTGCCGGTAGAGCGGGACGGCGAGGTCGGAGTGCCCGGTGGAGTCGCGGGCGGCCGCGCGCTCGAAGGCTCCGGCGGCGTCGTCGTCCGGGAGCTCGGCGGTCAGCTCGTCGACGGCGGCGACGAACTCCTCCTCGGGACGATCGTCCAGCGTCGTCCAGAGCGCGGTCAGCCGCTGCTCCCACTGCTGCTCGGGCACCCGATGAGCCTGCCATCCGGCCCCGGAGACGCCGACGGCCGGCCGGAGCGCATGCTCCGGCCGGCCGTCGTGCGCGGGGGTCAGCCGATCAGTCGCGGGTCAGCTTGCGGTAGGTGGCGCGGTGCGGGCGGGCCGCCTCGACGCCGAGCCGCTCGACCTTGTTCTTCTCGTAGTCGGCGAAGTTGCCCTCGAACCAGAACCACTTCGAGTCACCCTCGTAGGCGAGGATGTGCGTCGCCACGCGGTCGAGGAACCACCGGTCGTGGCTGACGACCACGGCGCAGCCGGGGAACTCCTCGAGCGCGGCCTCCAGGCTGGAGAGCGTCTCGACGTCGAGGTCGTTGGTCGGCTCGTCGAGCAGCAGCAGGTTGCCGCCCTGCTTGAGGGTCAGCGCGAGGTTGAGCCGGTTGCGCTCACCGCCGGACAGCACACCCGCCGGCTTCTGCTGGTCCGGGCCCTTGAAGCCGAAGGCGGCGACGTACGCGCGCGAGGGCATCTCCACGTTGCCGACCTTGATGTGGTCCAGCCCGTCGGAGACGACCTCCCACAGCGTCTTCTTGGGGTCGATGCCGCTGCGGTTCTGCTCGACGTAGGAGATCTTGACCGTCTCGCCGACCTTGATCTCGCCGTCGTCGGGCTTCTCCTGGTCGACCAGCATCTTGAACAGCGTGGTCTTGCCGGCGCCGTTCGGGCCGACGACGCCGACGATCCCGTTGCGCGGGAGCGTGAACGACAGGTCGTCGATCAGCAGGCGGTCGCCGAAGCCCTTGGTGAGGTCGTGGCTCTCGATGACCACGTTGCCCAGGCGCGGACCCGGCGGGATCTGGATCTCCTCGAAGTCCAGCTTGCGGTACTTGTCCGCCTCCGCGGCCATCTCCTCGTAGCGGGCCAGCCGGGCCTTGCTCTTGGCCTGGCGCGCCTTGGCGCCGGAGCGGACCCACTCCAGCTCCTCCTTGAGGCGCTTCTGCCGCTTGGCGTCCTTGGCGCCCTCGACCTTCAGCCGCGCGGCCTTGGTCTTGAGGTAGGTGGAGTAGTTGCCCTCGTACGGGTAGGCGCGACCGCGGTCGAGCTCGAGGATCCACTGGGCGACGTTGTCGAGGAAGTACCGGTCGTGGGTGACCGCGACGACGGTGCCGGCGTACTTCTCCAGGTGCTGCTCGAGCCACGCCACGCTCTCGGCGTCGAGGTGGTTGGTGGGCTCGTCGAGCAGCAGGAGGTCGGGCGCCTCGAGCAGCAGCTTGCACAGCGCGACGCGGCGGCGCTCACCACCGGAGAGCACCTTCACGTCGGCGTCGCCCGGCGGGCAGCGCAGCGCGTCCATCGCCTGCTCGATGCGGGCGTCGAGCTCCCAGCCGTCGTGGTTCTCGATGAGCTCCATGAGCTCGCCCTGCTCGCCGAGCAGCGCGTCGAAGTCGGCGTCGGGCTCCCCCATCGCCGCGCTGACCTCCTCGAAGCGGGTCAGCGCGTCGCGGAGCGGCTTGACCGCCTCCTCGACGTTGCCGCGCACGTCGAGGTCCTCGTTCAGCGGCGGCTCCTGCTGGAGCATGCCGACCGAGGCCCCCGGTGCCAGGACCGTCTCGCCGTTCGACGCGTTCTCCAGTCCCGCCATGATCCGCAGGACCGTCGACTTGCCGGCGCCGTTGGGGCCGACCACGCCGATCTTGGCGCCGGGCAGGAACGCCAGGGTGACGTCGTCGAGGATCACCTTGTCGCCGTGCGCCTTGCGCGCACGCACCATCGAGTAGATGTACTGAGCCACTGGGCTTCGTAGGCCTTCCGTTGTCTCGCGAACGGGAGCGGGCCGGACGTTTCCCGGCCCGCCTCCCTGCGGTGTCGCCTCCGATCCTCCCAGTTCCCGCGGCCTCAGTGCAGGGCCGGTTCGGGGACGGTGGCGGAGTCCACCTCGTACAACGCCGACAACCCCGCCGGATAGTCCTCGTCGGCGGGCACGTCTTCGCCCAACTCGCCCGGGTCGGTGACCTCGGGCTGGGCCGGGGCGCCGCTGCGCGCCGTCCGGCGGAACTCGGCGGTGCCCCAGGTGAGGTCGGGTGCGACGGACGCCGCCCTGATCACCGTCTTGCTGCGCCGGCCCTGGTCGGTCTCCCACTCGTCGGTGAACAGCTCGCCGTGGACGACGACCGGGTCCCCCTTGGTGACGGTGTGCGAGACGTTGCCGGCCAGCTCCCCCCAGCACTCGACATCGAGGAACAGCGGCTTCTTGTCGACCCAGCGCTGCGACTCCTTGTCGAAGCGCTGCGCGGTCGACGCCACGCGGAACTTGGTGACGCTGCCGCTGGCCGTCCGGTTCTTCTGCGGCGGCTTGACGACGTTGCCGACGACGGTGATCAGGGTTTCCTTCGCCATGGTGGGTCCTCGTTCGTTCGGCGCCGGAGCGCGGCCGGCGCGGTGCCGGCTAGCGAGAACCCTGCGGAGCCGACAGCCGGTCCGGACAGACCTCGCGAGGATCTGTGGACGAGGCCCTCGCCTGTGGACGACGAGCCGCGCCACCGCGGCGCGGTCGGGTCAACTCGCGGCGTGCGACGACCAGCGACCGCGGACCGCCCAGGCCCGCGCGGTGAGGTGGATCGAGCCGTCGGGCTCGACGGGCAACCGGCTGCGCAGGTGCTCCCGGAGGGCCACGCGGTCCGCCTCCGGCAGGTGCGCCGCGTACGCCGGCGCCGGCCCGGTGCCGCCGAGGAACGGCGTCCAGTAGTCGTCGAAGTCCGCGAACACCGTGGGGACGACGATCTCCTCGACCTCGACGTCCGCGAGGCCGGCGCCGGCGAACAGCTCGCGCAGCGGTTCCGGGCGGCAGAGCGGGAACCGCAGGCCCTCGTCCAGGCCGCGCACGGCGGGGTCGAGGTCGGCCGCGGCGTCCCAGAAGTGCCGCATGAGCTGCATGCCCTCGGCGTAGTCCCAGACGTAGCCGGCGACGACGCCCTCCGGGCGGGCGACCCTGCGCATCTCGGCGAGCGCAGCGACCGGGTCGGGGACGAAGTTGAGCACCAGGCCGGAGACCACCGCGCCGAAGGCGGCGTCGTCCACCGGGAGGGCTTGGGCGCTGCCCTCGCGGAACGAGGCGCGGGGATCGGTCACGTGCGCGGCGGCGTGCGCGACGAAGTCCGGCGAGGGATCGACGCCCAGCACGGCCGACGGCTCGGCCGCCGCCAGGACGGTCGCGCTGAGGGCCCCGGTGCCGCACCCGACGTCCAGCCACCGGGCGCCCGCCGGCACGGCGAGCCAGGCGACGAACCGGCGGGCCACCGGGCGGCTCCACCGGCCGACGTAGGCCTCGTACCGGTCGCCACCGGCCCAGGAGCCCGGCGGGGAGAACGCCTGCGCCACGGCCCACCTCCGACGCTCGCTCGTCGTGCGGGGCATCGTCGCGGCCTTCCCCGACCGGGTCAAGGTCAGGTCACAACCGGGTTCCGAGTGGCTCCGGAGAAGGCCGGGCGTCGGCGGCTGGATGCGATGATCGGGCTTCCAGCGCCCGTAGCTCAGTGGATAGAGCAGGAGCCTTCTAAGCTCTTGGCCGCAGGTTCGAATCCTGCCGGGCGCGCCCCCACCAGCGCGAACACCGCTCCGAGCTGCGTTGCAAGTGCACCACCAGCGCGTATCAAGTGCGCCGAAAGCGCCCTCCTCCACGGTGATGCCACACACCTTGGAGGAGGACCCCATGACCCAGTCGACCTTTCCCCCGCCCCCGCCCGGCGTCCAGCAGCCCTACGGGCAGCAGCCGTACGGGCAGCAGCCCGGCTACGGCCAGCCCGGCTTCGGCGGACCCGGCGCCCCCTACGGCCAGCAGGGCTTCGGTTACCAGCAGCCGCAAAAGAAGAAGACCGGCCTGATCGTCGGCTCGCTCATCGCGGCGGTGATCGTGATCGGCGGCCTCGTGGTCGGCGCGATCTTCCTGTTCGGCAGCAAGACCATCGTCCAGGCCGACGCCCAGCGCGCGGTGGCCGACAGCGGCGAGCAGCTGCTCGGCGTCACACCCGAGGACGTCAGCTGCCCGGCCGACGTCGAGGCGAAGAACGGCGGCACGTTCACCTGCACCGGCACGGTCGACGGCCAGGACGTGAAGTTCACCGTCACGCAGACCGACGACAACGGCAACATCCAGGTCACCACCGACAACAAGGTCGTGAAGGTGTCCGACGTCGAGGAGAACATCAGCCAGCAGGTCGAGGCCGCGGCCTCCGACGAGATGGTCAACGCCGACACCGCCTGCGACGCCGGCGGCCGCACCGTCCTGGTCGACCCGAACGGCGAGACGCTCACCTGCACGGTCAGCAACGCCGACGACCCGTCGCAGAGCATCGGCGTCACGGCCAGCGTGGACAAGGACGGCACCGTCACGATCGAGTCGGTCGACGAGGGCTGATCCCTCCCGCACCGACGCGAGGGCGGTGGCACCGGGCGACCCGGTGCCACCGCCCTCGCACGTGCAGGGCACGCCTGGCCCACCGCCCGTGCGCCCTGCCAGACTCCGCGCCATGCGCCCGACGCTCTTCGAGTACGCCGGTGGCGAGCAGGCGTTCCTCCGGCTGGCCGAGGCGCACCACGCCCGCTGCCTCGCCGACCCGGAGCTGAACCACCCCTTCTCGCACGACTACCTGAACCCCGAGCACGCGAGCCGCCTCGCCGCCTACTGGGCCGAGGTCATGGGTGGCCCGCCGCGCTTCACCGAGGAGTGCTCCGACCAGAGCTCGCTGCTGCGCATGCACGCCGGCAACGGCGACATCAGCGACCTCGGGCGCCGGTTCGTCGAGTGCTTCGCCGCCGCCGCCGATGACGCCGGACTTCCCGCCGACCCGGAGTTCCGTGGCACGCTGCGGGCGTACATGGAGTGGGCGGTCGCCGACGTGCTCGCCTACGGCTCTCGGGACGCCGTCGTCCCGGCCGATCTGCCGATCCCCCGCTGGTCGTGGGACGGGCTGCAGCCGCCGCCCGCCTGACCGCCGGGAACAGGGCCGGGAACAGAGCCGGTGTGGCAGATACTTGCCAACCATCGCCGGTATCGACGAGGGGGACGTTCGTGAGCAGTGAGCAGACGCTGGCACCGGTCCGTCCGGGACCCGCGCTGCGGATCAGCGTCCCGATGCCGTACCGCTCGGCCAGCCTCGGCCGGTTCCTCGCCAACGAGGCGGTCAGCGCGGGCCTGCTGCTGGTGGCCGCGATCACGGCGCTGGTCTGGGCGAACCTGGGCGATGGGTACGAGGCGTTCTGGACCACCGAGGTCGCCCTGCACGTCGGCGACTGGTCGATGTCGCTGGACCTGCGGCACGTCGTCAACGACGCCGCGATGGCGATCTTCTTCCTGGTCGTCGGCCTGGAGATCAGCCGCGAGGTCACCGTCGGCGAGCTGCGCAACCGGCGCACGGTCATCGTGCCGGCGCTCGGCGCGATCGGCGGGCTGCTGCTGCCCGCGCTGATCTACGTCGCCTTCGTGCACGAAGGCCCCGCCGCCGCCGGCTGGGGCATCCCGATGTCCACCGACACCGCGTTCCTCATCGGGATCCTGGCGCTGTTCGGCCCGCGCTGCCCCGATCAGCTGCGGCTGTTCCTGCTGACCCTGGCGATCGTCGACGACATCGGCGCGATCACGGTGATGGCGATCTTCTACACGCCGTCGGTGTCGGTCCCGGCGCTGGTCGTCACCGGCCTCCTGGTCGTCGTGCTGCTGGCGATGCGGTGGTTGGGCGTCTGGCGGCTGGCCCCGTACCTGCTGGTCGGGCTGCTCCTGTGGGGCGCCGTCTTCGCCTCCGGCGTGCACCCGACGCTGGCCGGTGTGCTGCTCGGGCTGCTGGTCCCGGCCGCGCCGGTCGAGGACGCGCAGGCCGAGCGGTTGCGCTACTACGGCCGCGCCCTCATCGACCGGGCCGACCCGGCCCGCGCCCGGTTGGCGACGGCGGCGGCCAGGGCCACGGTGCCGGCCAACGACCGGCTGCAGAACGAGCTGCACCCGGTCAGCGCGTTCGTCGTCGTCCCCCTGTTCGGGCTGGCCAACGCCGGGGTCGTGCTCGACGGGGGCGCCCTGAATGCGGCCCTGCACTCGAACGTCGCCATCGGCATCGTCGTCGCGCTGCTGGTCGGCAACGCCGTGGGCATCTCGGTGGCCGCGGGCATCGCTCTGCGCTCGGGCTGGGGCGCCCTGCCCGGCCGGGTCCGCTACGGGCACCTCATCGGCGGCGCGGTGCTGGCCGGCATCGGGTTCACCATCTCGCTGTTCATCACCGACCTGGCGTTCACCGACGAGCTGCTGCGCCGCGACGCCAAGATCGGCGTCCTCGCCGGGTCGCTGCTGGCCGCCGTCCTCGGCTCGCTGCTGCTGCGCTACCTCGGCGAGCGGCTGCCGCTGTGCACGATCGACGACGACGAGGAGCTGCCCGAGCTGCCCGAGGGTCCGTGGGAGGACCCGTCGCTGGCCTGATCAGCGCAGGCCGAGCGCCAGCCGGAGCTCCCCCAGCTTGACCTTGCCGGTGTAGCGGTCGCCGTTGATGAACAGGGTCGGCGTGCCGCGGACGCCGAGCGCGACGCCGGACTTGTAGTCGGCCTTCACGGCCTCGCGGAAGGACTGCGCCGTCGGCCCGCAGACGGGGCCGGCGCCGATCCGCTCGGCGTAGGCGGACAGGTCGGCGTCGGTGAGCCGGTCCTGGTTGGCGAACAGCTCGTCATGCATCTGCCAGAACAGCGGCCCGGCCGCCTCCGCCGCCAGCGCCGCGGTGAGCGCGAACGGGTGCACGGTGAACAGCGGGAAGTGCCGCCACACGAGGGCCACGACGCCGGCGGAGCTGTCGACCAGCTCCTTGAGCACCGGTGCGGCCGCCCGGCAGTAGGGGCACTCGAAGTCGCCGTACTCGACGATGCGGATCGGCGCCTCGACGGAGCCGTACACGTGCCGGTCGAGGTCGACGGCGGTCTGCGTCACCGCTGCAGTGTCTCGCGCCGGCCGGCTCACGGCGACCACCTCAGCCGCGCTCGTCGGGGTGCACCCAGCCGATCGCCGGGGCGACGTGCTTCGTGATCGTCTCGAGCAGGTGGACGTTGTAGTCGACGCCCAGCATGTTCGGCACGGTCAGCAGCAAGGTGTCGGCATCCCGGACGGCGGCGTCCTTCGCCAGCTCCTCGGCCAGCTCGTCCGGCTCGCCCACGTAGCTCTTGCCGAACCGCGCCCGCACGCCCTCGAGCACCCCCACCTGGTCCTCGTTGCCCGAGCGGTCGCCGAAGTACATCCGGTCGGTGTCGGTGACCAGCGGCATCACGCTGCGGCTCACCGAGACCCGGGGCTCGCGCTCCCAGCCGGCGTCCTTCCAGGCCGCGCGGAACAGCGCGATCTGCTCGGCCTGCAGCTCGTCGAACGGCACCCCGGTGTCCTCGCTGAGCAGGGTCGAGCTCATCAGGTTCATGCCCTGCTCGGCGGTCCAGACGGCGGTGGCGCGGGTGCCCGAGCCCCACCAGATGCGGTCGGCCAGGCCCTCCGAGCGCGGCTGCACGGCCAGCCGGCCGCTCGCGCCGCCGGTCATCCGCGGGTCGGCGTCCACCACCGTGGCACCGGCGATCGCTGCGCGGAACAGCGCCGTCTTCTCCCGGGCCAGCTCGCCGTCGTCGGCCCCGGGCGGCGGGACGTAGCCGAACGCCTCCGAGCCGCGCAGCGCGGTCTCGGGTGATCCCCGGCTGACGCCGAGCTGCAGCCGGCCGCTGCTGAGCAGGTCGGCGGCCGCCGCCTCCTCGGCCATGTACAGCGGGTTCTCGTAGCGCATGTCGATGACGCCGGTGCCGATCTCGATCCGCGAGGTCCGCACGCCGATCGCGGTCAGCAGCGGGAACGGCGAGGCCAGCTGCCGGGCGAAGTGGTGCACCCGGACGAACGCGCCGTCCACGCCGAGCTCCTCGGCGGCGACCGCGAGCTCCACGCTCTGCACCAGCGCGTCGCGCGCGGTGCGCACCTGCGAGCCGGGGATGGGCTGCCAGTGCCCGAACGACAGGAACCCGATCTTCTTGTCCACGTTCCCCAGAGCGTCGACGGGCCGTCGTCGATTCCCGGCGGGAACCGCACCGACCTTTGGTGAGGTGTGCCATGCCGACGGTGGTGCACCGAGGAATCACTACGTTGAGTAGCGACGCGACCACGACTCTCCGTCGGCAGGTTCCGCCACTTCCGGCCGTCGATGGCCGACTCTGTTCAGGTGAACTCACCCGCACCCGGCACGCCCCGGCCCTCGGCCGGTGCCCCGCATCGGCTGCGGGCCATCGACACCCTGCTCGCCGACCGCGGCCAGCTGTTCCAGGCCCTGTTCCTCGGCGCCCCGATCGCCAAGGCCCTCGTCGACCTCGAGGGTCACATCCTGGTGCCCAACCCGGTGATGTGCGGGCTGACCGGCCGCACCGCCGAGGACCTGACCGGCCGGCACGTCGACCTGCTCGCCCACCCCGACGACCCGCCGGTCACCGAGCTCAACGTGCTGCCCGGCCCCGGCGAGGAGGGTCTCGACCCGAACCTCCTGCTCGACGGCGAGCGGCGGATGCGCCGCTCCGACGGCACCGAGCTGTGGGTGGTCCAGGCGCACGACGTCGTCCGGCACACCGGCGGCGAGCCGCAGTTCGTCGTCCTCTCCCTGGTCGACGTGACCGACCGCCGCCGGGCCGAGGAGGACCTCGTCCGCCGCGCGTTCACCGACCCGCTGACCGGCCTGCCCAACCGCCGGGCGCTGACCGACCGGCTGCGGCACGCGGTCGCGCTCTCCCGTCGCCGGGGGCTGCAGGTCGGCCTGGTGCACATCAACATCGACCGGTTCAAAGCGATCAACGAGGCGCTCGGCCACGAGGCCGGTGACGCGCTGCTGTCCCAGGTCGCCGACCGGCTGCGCTGGAGCACCCGCGTCGAGGACACCGCCGTCCGGCTCGGCGCCGACGAGTTCCTCGTGGTGGCCGAGGACGTCGAGGACCTCGACGGGCTGCGTGCCCTGGCCGACCGGCTGCTGTCGGTGCTCGACGAGCCGTTCGTCGTCCTCGACCGCGAGATCACGCTGTCGGCGAGCGTCGGGCTGACCCTCGGATCGGACTCGACCCCCGACGACCTGCTGCGCCAGGCCCAGAGCGCGCTGACCCGGGCCAAGGCCGACGGCAGCGGGCGGATCGAGGTGCACGAGGGCGCGCTGTCCAGCAGCGAGATCGACCAGCTGCAGCTGGAGACCGACCTGCGCCACGCCATCGACAACGGCGAGCTGCGGCTGTTCTACCAGCCGATCGTCCACCTGGCCGACGAGACGCTGCTCGGCTACGAGGCGCTGATCCGCTGGCAGCACCCGACCCGCGGCCTGCTCCCGCCCGGCGTCTTCCTGCCCGCCGCCGAGAACAACCGGCTGACCTCCAAGCTCGGCGCGTGGGTGCTGCGGCAGGCCTGCAACGACGCCGCCACGTGGCCGTCGGACCTGCGCGTGCACGTCAACATCTCCGCCCGGCACCTCGCCGAGGAGGGCTTCAGCGAACTCGTCACCGCGGCGCTGGAGGAGTCCGGCCTGCCGCCCGAGCGGCTGGAGCTGGAGATCACCGAGTCGACGGCGCTGTTCGCCGCGGAGGCGACGCTGCACGCGGTCGCCGTCGTCACCGAGCGGGGCGTCACGCTCGCGCTCGACGACTTCGGCACCGGGTACTCGGCGATCACCGCGCTGCACCGGCTGCCGATCCACACGGTCAAGATCGACCGCTCGTTCGTGGCCGACGTCGTCACCGAGCCCTCGACCGCCGCGCTGGTGCACGGGCTGCTGCAGCTCGGCCGCGGCATGGGCCTGCAGGTGATCGCCGAGGGCATCGAGGACCTCGACCAGGCCGACTGGCTGCTGCGGCACGGCTGCGCGATGGCCCAGGGCTTCGCGTTCGGTCGCCCCGCGCCGCTGCCCACCCCGGCCGAGGTGCTCATCGACGAGGTGACCGACGCCCCGGCCGCGGAGACCGTCGAGGACACCCCGGAGGAGCTCACCGGCGAGTACCCGGAGCTGCGCCCGGCGCCGCCGGCCCGGCACGAGACCGACGACCTCTCCGCTCTGCTCCCCTACGACGAGCACGAGGACGACGAGCCGTACCCGGCGCCGCGGCGGACCGAGCAGCCGGCCGAGGACCTGGTCGAGGAGTCCCCGGAGGACTGACCCAGGTGGTTTCGCGCGCTTAACCGCGCGCGGTTAAGCGCGCGAAACCGCACGGGGGCGGCGGACGAGCTCGCCGGAGCAGTTCGGGCAGACCCCGGACATCGCCTCGGTGCACGCCGGGCAGAACGTGCACTCGTAGACGCAGGTCATCGCCTCCCCGTCGGCCGGTAGATCGGTTCCGCACCGCTCGCAGCTCCCGCGCATCTCCAGCACGCGCCCAGCGTGGCGGGTCGGTCCGGCGGGCACGAGGGGCCGGGACGACGACCACCGCAGCGTTCCTGCCAGGCTGTCGGCCGTGCGCTTCGACCCGGTCGCCGACTCCCGGCCCGACGACGTCCCGTGGCCCGCGATGAGCTGGCCGCCGGCTCCCGACACCGAGCTGCGCGGCGACACCGTCGTCCTGACCCCGGTCGTGCCGCACCGGGACGCCGCCGAACTGCACGAGGCGCTGGACCACGACGCGGTGTGGCGGCACGTCGCCGGCCGGCCGGCCGACGCCGCGGCCATGGCCGCCGTGCTCGACAGGGCGCTGGCCGCCGGCCGCTTCCCGTGGCTGGTCCGGCTGGTCGGCGGCGCCGTCGTCGGCATGTCCTCCTACCTCGAGGTGTCCGCACCCGACGCCCGCCTGGAGATCGGCTTCACCACCTACACGCCGGCGGTGTGGGCGAGCGCGGTCAACCCCGAGACGAAGCTGCTGCTCCTGACGCACGCCTTCGAGGCGCTCGGCGCGGGCCGGGTGCAGCTGAAGACCGACGTCCGCAACGTCCGCTCGCAGCAGGCGATCGCCCGGCTCGGCGCGCGCTACGAGGGCACGCTGCGCCGCTACCAGCGCCGGGACGACGGCACCGTCCGCGACACGGTGCTGTTCGCCATCACCGCCGAGGAGTGGCCGGCGGTCCGGGACGGGCTACGCGATCGGCTGGCGGGGCAGCGCTAGGGGCACCGGCCGCTTGGCCGCCCGCCCGTCGCCGGACGACGTGCCGCGCAGCCGGCGGCCGACCCACGGCGCGACGAATCCGCGGACCCAGGCGGCCTCCTCGCTCACCGCGGTCCGCAGCGGTCGCGGCGGCAGCGGGGGCAGCGGTGTCGACCAGTCGCCGGCGTCGTGCACCGGCACGCCGAGGACGGCGGCCGCGGCCAGACCCATCCGGCGGTGCCCCTCGGCGGTGAGGTGGATGCGGTCGCTGTCCCACATCCGCCAGTCCTGCAGCCAGGTCGCGCCCCACTGGTCGAGCACGAAGGCGTCGTGCCGGGCGGCGATCGAGAAGAGGTTCGCGTTGAAGATCGCGACCCGGCCGCGGATCCGGCGCAGCAGCGGCGTCAGCCGGGTGTCGGTGCCGGTGGCGATGAGCACGTCGGCGCCGGTCGCGCGGAGCTTCGCCACCGCGTCCTCGATCAGAGCCGCGAGCGCGTCGGGGTCGCCGCCGGGGCGCAGCAGGTCGTTGCCGCCGCCGACCAGGCTGACCAGGTCGGGCCGCGCCTCGAGCGCCACCGGCAGCTGCTCGTCGAGGATCTGGCGCACCAGCCGGCCCCGGATGGCCAGGTTGGCGTACTCGACGTCGGACTCCGGCGTCGCGGCCGCGAGGTGCTCGGCGAGCCGGTCGGCCCAGCCGCGGTACTCGCCCGGACGGGCCGGATCGGGGTCGTTCAGGCCCTCGGTGAAGGAGTCGCCGAGCGCCACGTAGCGCCGCCAGGAAACGTTTCGCACGGCAACCACTTCACCACGGTGACCGAGCACACAGGGCGCACGGGCCGACGGGCGGACACCATGCCCGCATGCGCATCGACGTCGCCGCCACGCTCACGGTCGACTCCCCCGGCCCGGCGACGGCACTGCTCCAGGTGGCCGTCGCCGCGCCGACCACCGAGACGCTCACGGTGCTGACCGACGGCCACCCGGTCGGGGCCGAGGAGTTTCCCGTCGACGGTGCCCGGGTGCACCGGCTGCGGCTGCCGGCCGGGCGCACGACCGTCACGTACACCGCCTCGGCCGAAGACGGCGGCCGGCCGCGCGCGGTGACCCCCGCCGACTGGGCGACGGCGCTGCGACCCAGCCGCTACTGCCCCTCCGACCAGCTCGAGGGCTTCGCGGCGACCGAGTTCGACACGGGCCTGCCGCGGGCGGAGCTGGTCCGCGCCGTCGCCGACTGGGTGCACGGCCGGCTGGTCTACACCTCGGGCGCCAGCCGGCCGGTGGACACCGCCGTCGACACCCTGCTGGCCGGGCGGGGCGTCTGCCGCGACTACGCGCACCTGACGATCACCCTGCTGCGCGCGCTGGAGGTACCGGCCCGGTTGGTCGCCGTCTACGCCCCGGGCCTGGACCCCATGGACTTCCACGCCGTCGTCGAGGCCGATGTCGACGGCACCTGGTGCGTCGTGGACGCCACCCGGCTGGCGCCGACGTCGTCGCTGGTGCGCATCTGCGCCGGCCGCGACGCGGCCGACACCGCGTTCCTCACCCTCTTCGGCGACGCGGCGACGCTCGGCGAGCTCACCGTCACGGCCACCGCCGACGGCGACCTCCCGGCTCCGGACGACGCCCCGTTCCCGCTGCCCTGAGACGTCCCGGCACAGTGGTGGCCGTGCCGGTGCTGACGTGGGCGGGAACCGACGAGTGGCGGGCCGAGACGGCCGACGTCGGGCTGGACGAGGACCGGTTGTCCGCCACGGGCGTCCAGCTCGGGCTCACCCCGGAGCCCTACCGCCTGGACTACGTCCTCGAGACCACCGCGAACTGGATCACCCGGGCGCTGCACGTCACCGCCGCCGGCGACGGCTGGCGGCGGACGCTCCACCTGGAGCGGACCCCGGACGGCCGGTGGAGCAGCGACCTCGCGGGGTTGACCGGAGCCGAGGACTGCGACCTCGGGCTCTCGCCGCTGACCAACACGATGCCGATCCGGCGGTACCGGCTGCACCAGGAGCCCGGCGCGGTCGAGCTCACGATGGCCTGGGTGTCGGTGCCCGACCTCCGGGTGCACGTGTCGGTGCAGCGCTACGAGCACCTGCGGACGACGCCGACCGGCGCACTGGTCCGCTTCGCCAGCGGGGACTTCACCGCCGACCTCGTCGTCGACTCCGCCGGCTTCGTGCTCGACTACCCGGACCTCGCCCGGCGCGTGACGAGCCCCTAGCCCTCGTGCCAGGCTGCTCGCGGCGCAGTGCGAGACGAGCGAGGCGGCGAGCCATGACCGACATCCCCCCGCAGCAGGCCTCCCTGCGAGCATCGGACGCCGACCGGCAGGCCGCCGTCGACCGCCTGGAGCAGGCTCTGGCCGACGGCCGGATCACCGCCGAGGAGTTCCAGGAGCGGGCCGCGATCGCCCAGTCCGCGGTGACCACGACCGAGCTGCGGCCGCTGCTCGCCGACCTGCCGCCGCAGCAGGTCGAGGTCGTCGGGCAGCGGCACCCGGAGAGCTTGGTCAACGTCCTCGGCGACGTGCGGCTGGCCGGCGGCGCCGAGCTGCCGCGCAGGGTCGGCACCGTGCTCGGCGACGTCCGGATCGACCTGCGCGGCCTGCGCACCGACGCCGAGCGGATCGAGTTCGACCTCTGGACCGGGCTCGGCGACGTCGACGTGATCCTCGACGAGGGCGTGGACGGCGAGCTCGACGGCTTCGCGGTGCTCGGCAACCGCCGGATCGAGCTGGCGCCGGTACCGCGGACGCCCGGCACCCCACGGGTCGTCGTCCGGGCGCACGCGGTCATCGGCGATCTCCGGCTGCGCAGCCTCGCGCCCGGCGAGCCGGTCAGCCGGTGGCGCCGCCGTCGGCTCTGACAGGGTGGGGGACGTGCGGACGACGGGCAGCCGGGAGGTCTACCGCAACCCGTGGATCCGCGTGCGGGAGGACGCCGTCGAGCACGCCGACGGCTCGCCGGGCGTCTACGGCGTGGTCGAGAAGGAGCACTTCGCGCTCGTGCTGCCCTTCGAGCGGGGCGGCTTCTGGGTGGTCGAGGAGTACCGCCTGCCGGTCGAGCGCCGGGTGCCCGGCTTCCCGCAGGGCACGTGGACCCACGGCGCGACCGGCACCCCCGAGGAGCTGGCCCGCGCCGAGCTCGCCGAGGAGACCGGGTTCCGGGCCGGCAGCCTGCGCCACCTGGGCCACCTCGACCTCGCCCCCGGGCTCACCACCCAGGAGTTCGACGTGTGGCTGGCCACCGACCTCACCCCCGGCGAGACCGCCCGCGAGGCCACCGAGGCCGACATGACGTGCACGTTCGTCCCCGAGGACGAACTCCGGGCGCGGATCCGCGACGGCCGCTTCCCCGACGGCCCGTCGGTCGCCGGCTACGGCCTACTGCTGCTCGGTCGGTAGCGGCGCGGCCCCGTCCGGGGCGGCCATCCGCTCGCGCATCGCCGGTGGCAGCAGCTCGACCAGCTCCTGCGGGAGCACCGGCAGGTCCAGCAAAGACAGCTTGACCCGGCTGCGGGCCGCCGCCTGCGAGCCCTCGATGCGCACCAGCCGCCCGGCGTCGGGGCGCAGCGACACCTCCACCACGGCCCCCGGCTCCAGCCGTCCGGACAGCACGCCGTCCAGCTCCACCGCGGGCGAGCCGGCGGTGAGCTCCAGCGTCAGCCACTCCGACGGCCCGAGCAGGAGGCTGCGGGCGATCCCGTTCAGCGGCGCGGACGGCGTCACCAGCACCCCGGCCGCGCCGGGGCTGACCACCGGACCGCCGGCCGCGTAGTTGTAGGCGGTCGATCCCATCGGCGTGGCCAGGATCAGCGCGTCGCACTTGTAGTGCCCGTAGGGCTGCCCGGCCACCGACATGGTCGCCTCGACCAGCCCGGCCCCCGGCACGCGGGCCAGGACGGCGTCGTTGAACGCCAGGTGCTCGGCGTCGTCGTGCCGCACGACCAGGCAGGCGCGCGTCTCGGTGGTCGCCCGCCCCTCGGCGACCGCCTCCAGCGCCGAGTCCAGGTCGCGGCCCTCCACCTCGGCGAGGAACCCCAGCCGCCCGAGGTTGACGCCGAGCACCGGCACCGGGCCCGACCGGTCGGCGACCAGCCGCATCGCGCCGAGCAGGGTGCCGTCGCCGCCGAGCGCGATCAGCGCGTCGGAGGCCGCGGCCAGCTCGTCCCGGCTCACCGACGTCACCCCGCGCAGGCCCAGCCGCGCGACGTCGTCCTCGGCCGCCAGCAGCGTCACCCCGTGGGTGGCCGTCCACGACGCCACCTGCCCGACCGCGCCGGAGCAGTCGCGGCGCGGGTGCAGGACCAGCCCCATCCGGGGCGCGAGCACCACCACGCGGTCAGCCGCGGTAGGTCTCGAGCAGGCGCAGCCAGATCTCGCTCATCGTCGGGAACGACGGCACGGCGTGCCACAGCCGGGACAGCGGCACCTCGCCGACGATCGCGACGGTCGCGGTGTGGATCATCTCGCCGACCGCCGGGCCGATGAGCGTCACGCCGAGCAGGACCTCGCGGTCGGGATCGACGACGGCGATCGCCGTCCCCTGGTAGCCGTCGGCGAACAGCGATGCCCCGGCGGTCCAGCCGATCTCGTACTCCACGACCCGGTGGCCCAGCCCGGCCTTCTCCGCCTCGGCCGCGGTGCGGCCGACGGTGGCCACCTGCGGATCGGTGAAGACGACGGACGGCGTCGCCACGTGGTCGGCGGTGGCCACGAACGGCGACCAGTCGGCGAGGGAGACCTCCTCGCCGCGGGCGCGGGCGACGATCGCCGCGCCGGCCTGCCGGGCCTGGTACTTGCCCATGTGGGTGAGCAGCTTGCGGCCGTTGACGTCGCCCACCGCGTACATCCACGGCACGCCCTTCACCTGCAGCGACTCGTCGACCTCCAGGTACCGGCCGGGCTCCAGCCCGAACGCCTCGACGCCGATCTCGGTGGTGCGCGCCCGGCGGCCGACCGCGACCAGCACCTCGTCGCCGCGCACCTCGCCGCTGTCGGTGGTGATCACGACCTCGCCGTCCTCGCGCCGGGCGGCGGTGACCGCGACCCCGGTGCGGACGTCGACGCCCTTGTCCTTCAGCGAGGCGGCCACCGCCTCGCCGGCCTTCGGCTCGAACGGCGGCAGCAGCCGGTCGGCCATCTCGATCACGGTGACCGTCGAGCCCAGCGCGGCGTACGCGGTGGCCATCTCGCACCCGACGACGCCGCCGCCCACGATGACCAGCCGGCCGGGGACCTCCTTGACGCTGGTCGCCTCGCGCGGGGTCCACGGCGAGATCTCGCGCAGCCCGTCGATCGGGGGGATCGCCGCCGAGGAGCCGGTGCACACCGCCACCGCGTGCCGGGCGGTCAGCCGCGTCTCGGTGCCGTCGGTCCCGGTCACCACGACGGTCTTCTCGCCGTCGAACCGGCCGGTGCCGCGGACCAGCGCGATGCCGGCGCCCTCGACCCACTTGACCTGGCCGGCGTCGTCGCCGTCCCCGGTGAACCAGCTGCGGCGGGCGAGGGTCTCCTGCACGTCGAGCTGCCCGGTCACGGCCTCCTTGGCGCCGCGGACCGCGCGTGCCTCACCGAGCACCTCCGGTCCGCGCAGCAGGGCCTTGCTCGGGATGCACGCCCAGTACGAACAGTCGCCGCCGACCAGTTCGGCTTCCACGATCACGGCGGAGAGCCCGCCTTTGACGACGATGTCCGCCACGTTCTCCCCGGTGGACCCGCCGCCGAGCACGATGACGTCGTAGGTGTTCTCTCCTGCGCTGCTCACCCGGCCCATCCTGCTGGTGTGGTCGACTGACCGCCATGGCTTCGCCCGTCGACCCCGAGGAGTTCACCGCCGCACTGCGGCAGTACCCGGCCGGGGTCTGCCTGCTCACGGTGCAGGACGACATCGACGACGTCGGGACGACGGTCAGCGCGGTGATGAGCGTCTCGGCGGTGCCGCCGCTCGTCGCGGTCGGGCTCGCGGCCGACGGCTACCCGGCAGAGGTGCTCGGCGCGGTCGGCCGCTGCGCGCTCACCGTGCTCGCCGCCGAGCACGCGATCGTGGCCAGCCGGTTCTCCTCCGCCGGCCGGCCCAGCGCCCGGCACCTGCTCGAGTCGGTGCCGTGGACCCGGGCCGAGCACAGCGGCGCGATCGTGCTCAGTGGCGGGCTGGCCGCGCTCGACTGCCGGCTGGAGCGGCTGGTCGAGGCCGGCGACCACGTGCTCGCGCTGCTCGAGGTGGTCGGCGTCCCGGTGCTCGCCGACGCCGCACGGCCGCCGCTGCTGCGGCTGCGCGGCCGCTACGTCGACGAGTCAGGAGGCCTCGCCGGCCGCGCTTGACGGGCCGCAGCAGTGATCAGGTGACCTGATCAACGGCTGTCCTCCCGCACCAGCGTTGCTGCAGTCGGCCAGCGTTTGATCAGGTCACCTGATCAACGCTGCTGCCCCTCCGCCGGGCGGGGTGTCACATTTCGCCGCCGGGCGGTGCTATGCAGGTGTGGACGTAGTCGGGCACGGTCGGGTCGCCGCGGTCACCGCGGTGCGCACCCCCGCACGGAGGGACGCACGCGTGGTCGACGCCGTCCGGGCCGATCTGGAAGTCGTCTTCCGCCGTGACTACCCGCAGGTGGTCGCCGTCGCGGCCCGGGTGCTCGGCTCCCGGGACGAGGCCGAGGACGTCGCCCAGGAGGTCTTCCTCTCCTTCGGCCGTTCCCGCGTGCCGGCCGACGAGGCGCCGCGCTGGCTGTCGGTGGCCGCCGCGCACACCGCCCTGAACCACCTCCGCTCGGGCCGCCGCCGCGCGGCCCGCGAGGAGGCCGCCCCGACCGACCACGTCGCCCCCGACATCGCCGACGACGTCGTCACCCGCGAGGAGCGCCGCCGCGTGCGCGCGGCGCTCGCCAAGCTGCCCCGACGGCAGGCCGTCGCCCTCGTGCTCCGGCACAGCGGGCTCAGCTACGCCGACGTCGCGGCCGCCCTCGATCTCTCCCCCGGCAGCGTCGGCACCACCGTGCGCCGCGCCGAATCCGCCCTGCGCGAGGAGCTGAGCACCCATGCGTTCGCTGACTGACCGACACCCGGCCGACGGCACGCTGCGCCGTCTGGTCGACGAGCCGGCGGGCGTGTCCGACGCCGACCGCGCGCACGTCGCCGGCTGCGCCGCCTGCCTGGCCGGCCTGGCCGCCGCCCAGCGGGACGCCGCGGCCGTCGCCTCGGCGCTGCGCACCGACGCCGCCCCGGACGTCGACGCCGCCTGGCGCCGGTTCTCCGCCGCGAGCGCGCCGGTGCGCTCCGCGGTCCCGGCCGCCCCGCGGCGCCGCCGGGTCGCGCTGCGCAGCCCGGTCGTCGCCGCGCTCGGCGTCGTCCTGATCCTGGGCGGCGCGGGTGCTGCCGCGGCCGCCGACTGGCTGCAGATCTTCCGCACCGAGCAGGTGGCGGCGGTGCCGGTGACCGAGGCCGAGCTCGTCGCGCTGCCGGACCTCTCCGCCTACGGCGACCTGAAGGTCATCGCCCAGCCGGACGTGCACGACGTCGACGGCCTGGCCGCCGCCCGCGAGGCGACCGGCCTCGACGTGCCCCTCGTCGAGCAGCTGCCGGCCGGCGTGACCGGGAACCCGTCGTTCACGGTGGGCGGCCAGCTCGTCGCCGAGTTCACCTTCTCCGCCGCGAAGGCGGCGCAGGCGGCCGGCAACGCCCCGCCGCCCCCCGCCGGCCTCGACGGCGCCACGTTCCGCCTGCAGGCCGGTCCCGGGATCGCCGAGACCTGGTCGGAGGGCCACGGCGTCCCGGCGCTGGTCGTCGCCCGGGTGGTCGCGCCGACGGCGTACTCCACCGGTGTCCCGTTCGCGACCGCCCGCGACTACCTGCTCTCGCTGCCCGGCCTGCCCGACTCCCTCGCCGACCAGCTGCGCACCTTCACCGCCGACGGCTCGACGCTGCCGCTGCCGGTGCCCGCGCAGCTGGTGACCAGCTCGACCGCCGACGTGAACGGCACGACCGCGACGGTGCTGGCCTCCCGCGACGGCGCGTTCACCGGCGTGGTCTGGGTCGAGGACGGCGTGGTCACCGGCGTGGCCGGGTCGCTCTCCGAGGACGAGGTCCTCGCCGTGGCGCGGGGACTGCGCTGACCGTGGAGGACACCGCGCTGCAGGCCGCCGAGCAGCTGCTCGGCGGCCTGCCGCCGTCCCCGGCGGTGTGGTGCTCCGGGCTGCGCAAGCGGTACGGACGACGGACCGCGGTCGACGGGGTCTCGTTCACCGTCGGCCGCGGCGAGGTCGTCGGTCTGCTCGGCCCCAACGGCGCGGGCAAGACGAGCGTGATCAAGATGCTGCTCGGGCTGGTGCGCCCCGACGCCGGCGAGGTCCTGCTGCTCGGCCGCCCGGGGCGCGATCCGGCGTCCCGGGAGCGGGTGGGCTACCTGCCCGAGCTCTTCCGGTACCAGCCGTGGCTGTCGGCCGCCGAGGTGCTCGCCGTGCACGTCCGGCTGGCCCGCGCGTCGGTCCCGGCCGAGGAGCAGCGGCAGGCGCTCGCACTGGTCGGCCTCGCCGACCGGGCCGGAGACCGCGTGAACGGTTTCTCCAAGGGCATGCAGCAGCGGCTCGGCCTCGCCGTCGCCCTGGTCGCCCGCCCGGAGCTCGTCGTCCTCGACGAGCCGACCAGCGCGCTGGACCCGCTCGGGCGGGCCGACGTCCGCGACCTCGTGCTCTCGCTCAAGGCGCGCGGGGTCGCGGTGCTGCTCAACTCGCACCTCATCGGCGAGGTCGAGCGGGTCTGCGACCGCGTGGTGATCCTCGACAAGGGCCGGGTCGCCGCCTCCGGCTCGCTGGCCGAGCTGCTCGGCCAGCGCGAGCTGCGGCTGCGCCTCGGCGCGGTGAACGCCGCGGCCGAGGCCCGGCTGGCCGCCACCGGGTCGCTGCACCGCAGCGGGGACGAGTTCACCGTCGTCCTCCCGGCCGAGGACGACGGCTCGACGGTGCCGGGCCTGATCACCGACCTGGTGGGCCTCGGCGTCCAGGTGCACGCGGTCGAGCCGGGCCGGATCAGCCTGGAGGAGCGCCTGCTCGGGATCCTGCGGCACGAGGAGGAGCAGCGATGAGCACCGTGCTGACCGTGGCCGGGCTGACGCTGCGCGAGGCCTCCCGCCGCAAGGTGCTGCGCGCGCTCGCCCTGCTCACCCTCGCGCTGCTGGGCCTGTCGGCGTGGGGCTTCTCCCGCTTGAACGACGAGCTCGGCGGCCTGACCAGCGGGGAGTCCAAACTGGTCGCCGCGCAGGTGCTCAACCTGGTCATGTTCGGGCTCAGCCTCATCGCGGCCCTGGGCACGGCGTTCCTGGCCGGGCCGACGCTGTCCGGCGAGGTGGAGTCGGGCCAGGCGCTGGCGGTGCTCGCCCGGCCGGTGCGGCGCTCCGCCGTCCTGGCCGGCAAGTGGCTCGGGCTGCTGGTGTTCGGCAGCGTGTTCGTCGCCGTGGCGGGCCTGGCCGAGTTCGTCGTCGTGCAGGTGACGATCGGCTACTGGCCGCCGGACCCGGTGATCGGGCTGCTGCTGCTCGCCGCTCAGACGGGGGTGCTGCTCACCCTCACCATCCTGCTGGCCACGGTCATCTCGCCGATGGCGTCGGGGATCGTCGCGGTCGGGCTGTTCGGCGCGACGTGGATCGCCGGCGTCGTGGGCAGCGTCGGCGACATCCTCGGCAACGAGGGCGTCGCGCGGGTCGGCACGATCTCCCGGATGCTGCTGCCCACCGACGGTCTCTGGCACGGCGCGATGTACGCCTTCCAGGACTCCTCGCTGCTGCGGCAGGTCACGCCGGGCAACGCCTCGCCGTTCTTCGGCACCGCCCCGCTCAGCGGCGTCTACCTGGTCTGGGTCGTCGTGTGGGTGCTGCTGATCGGCGGCCTCGCCGCGCTCGCCTTCCAGCGCCGGGACGTGTAGTCAGCGGCGAGGACTAGCGTTCGTCCTGATGGACGCGCCGCTGATTCCCACCGAGTCCGCCCTGCGCCGTGCGCTGACCCGCGCCGAGCGCGGTGTGCGGCTGGACGCCACCGAGGCCGAGACGCTGCTGCACGCCCGCGGGCTGGGCGAGGGCGAGCCGCTGGACCGGCTGCTGACCGCCGCCTCGCGGGTGCGCGACGCCGGGCTGGCCTCGGCCGGGCGGCCGGGGATCGTCAGCTACAGCCGCAAGGTGTTCATCCCGCTGACCCACCTGTGCCGCGACCGCTGCCACTACTGCACGTTCGTCACCACGCCCGGGCAGCTGCGCGCGTCGGGCAAGGCGCCCTACCTCTCCCCCGACGAGGTGCTGGAGATCGCCCGCCAGGGCGCGGCGCTGGGCTGCAAGGAGGCGCTGTTCACCCTCGGCGACCGGCCCGAGGAGCGCTGGCCGGTCGCCGCCGAGTGGCTGCACGCGCACGGCTTCGACTCCACGCTGGGCTACCTGCGGGCGATGGCGATCCGGGTGCTGGAGGAGACCGGCCTGCTCCCCCACCTCAACCCGGGCGTGCTGAGCTGGGAGGAGATCCAGCGGCTCAAGCCGGTCGCGGCGTCGATGGGCATGATGCTGGAGACGACGGCGACCCGGCTGTGGTCGCAGCCCGGCGGCCCGCACTTCGGCTCGCCGGACAAGGAACCCGCCGTGCGGTTGCGGGTGCTGGAGGACGCCGGGCGCTCCGCCGTCCCGTTCACCACCGGCGTGCTGCTCGGCATCGGCGAGAACTACGCCGAACGCGTCGAGGCGATCGGCGCGATCCGCGCGGCCCACCAGCGGCACGGGCACGTGCAGGAGGTCATCGTCCAGAACTTCCGGGCCAAGCCCCGGACGGCGATGGCCGCGCACGACGACCTGGAGCTGCAGGAGTACGTGGCGGCCGTCGCGGTGTCCCGGCTGCTGCTCGGGCCGAAGGCGCGGGTGCAGGCGCCGCCGAACCTGAGCGACTCCACCGAGCTCGGCCTGCTGATCCGCGCCGGGGTCGACGACTGGGGCGGGGTCTCGCCGCTCACGCCGGACCACGTCAACCCCGAGCGGCCGTGGCCGAACATCGACAAGCTCGCCGCGCTGACCGCCGAGGCCGGCTACACGCTGCGCGAGCGGCTGGCCGCCCAGCCGCCGTACGTCCTGTCCCCCGAGCCGTGGCTGGACCCGCGGGTGCGACCGCACGTCGCGGCGCTCGCCGGTCCGGACGGGCTGGCGGTCGAGGGCCGGATCCCGGCCGGCCTGCCGTGGCAGGAGCCGGACGAGTCGTGGGCCACCGCCGGAACGGGCCGGGTGGACCTGCACGTGGAGGTCGACACCGTGGGCCGGACCGGCGACCGGCGGTCGGACTTCGACGCCGTCTACGGCGACTGGCAGGACCTCCGCGACCGGACGACGGCCGCCCGTGACGGGCACTCCACCGCGCTGGCCGTCGGCGACCCGGAGGTGCGGGCCGCGCTGCGGCACGCCGAGGCCGACCCCGCGGGGCTGTCCGACGCGGAGTACCTGGCGCTGCTCGGCGCCGACGGTGCCGACCTGGACGCGCTGGCCGCGGTGGCCGACGCGGTCCGGGCTCAGGTCAACGGCGACGACGTCACCTACGTCGTGAACCGGAACATCAACTTCACCAACGTCTGCTACACCGGCTGCCGGTTCTGCGCCTTCGCCCAGCGGCGCACCGACGCCGACGCCTACACGCTGTCGATGCAGCAGGTCGGCGACCGGGTCGACGAGGCGTGGGCGGCCGGGGCGACCGAGATCTGCATGCAGGGCGGCATCCACCCCGACCTGCCCGGCACCGCCTACTTCGACCTGGCCCGCGAGGTGAAGCAGCGCCGGCCCGACATCCACCTGCACGCCTTCTCCCCGATGGAGATCGTCAACGGCGCGGCCCGCACCGGGCTCTCCTTCACCGACTTCCTCACCGGGCTCAAGGAGGCCGGCCTCGACTCGATCCCGGGGACGGCGGCGGAGATCCTCGACGACGACGTCCGCTGGGTGCTGACCAAGGGCAAGCTGCCGACGGCGACCTGGCTGGAGATCATCGGCACCGCGCACCGGATCGGCATCCCGACGACCTCGACGATGATGTACGGCCACGTCGACACCCCGGAGCACTGGGTCGCCCACCTGCGCACCCTGGCCCGGCAGCAGGACGAGACCGGCGGCTTCACCGAGTTCGTGCTGCTGCCCTTCGTGCACCACAACGCCCCGATCTACCTCGCCGGCGTCGCCCGGCCCGGCCCGACGGTGCGGGAGAACCGGGCGCTGCACGCCGTCGCCCGGCTGCTGCTGCACGGCCGGATCCCCAACATCCAGACCAGCTGGGTGAAGCTCGCCGAGGCCGGGACCAAGGCCGTGCTGACCGGCGGCGCGAACGACCTGGGCGGCACGCTGATGGAGGAGACGATCAGCCGGATGGCCGGCAGCGAGAACGGCTCGCTGAAGACCATCGCCGAGCTCGAGGCGATCGCGGCGGCCATCGGCCGCCCGGCCCGGCAGCGCACCACCGAGTACGGCACCCCGTCCGAGGAGCGGTTGCGCACCGCTCGCTCCGACGAGGGCCGCCGCCGGCTCACCCTCTCCATCACGCCCGCCTGAGACCGCCGCCGTCGCCCGAGGCCCGCTACCGTGCCGGGCATGGCGCAGGAGCACCGCCCCCTCCGGCACGTCCGGGCCGCAGAGCTGTCGAGCGACACCGCCCAGACCGGCGCGATGACCCGCCGGGAAGCCGTGGCGGGCAAGACCGTCGGCTCCGAGGCGTTGTGGATGGGCCAGGCGCACCTGCACCCCGGCGCGGACTCCGGCAACCACCACCACGGCGACACCGAGTCGGCGATCTACATCGTCTCCGGGCACCCGGTGTTCGTCTTCGCCCAGGACGGCGAGGAGGTCCGGCTGACGCCCGAGCCCGGCGACTACGTCTTCGTGCCGCCGTGGACCCCGCACCGGGAGGAGAACCCCGGCGACGAGGAGGCGGTCGTCGTCCTGGCCCGGAGCAGCCAGGAGGCCGTCGTCGTCGCCCTGCCGCCGGGTTCCCTCGCCTAGGTCTCAGACCTGCTTGGGCATGTGCCCGACGCCGAGGAAGTGCATGATCTTGTGCCCGGTGTCGGCAGTCGGCCCGACCATGCACGGGCACCCGCCGTCGATCACCGTGACGCCGTGCTCGCGGCCGTAGCGCGTCGCCTCGGCGGAGACGCTGCCCGCGCCCGGCCCGCGGTGCATCCAGACCCGGTCGATGCCGAGGTCCACGCACTCGCGCATCGTCTCCTCGGCGTGGGCGGGGCTGGTCGCGATCACGACGCCGTCGACGCCGTCGGGCACCGACTTGAGGTCGTGGAAGGCGCGATCGCCCTCGACCTCGTCGGCGTTCGGGTTGATCGGGAACACCTCGTAGCCGCGCTCCCTCAGCCGCTTGTAGACGACGTTCGCGCCGTGGTCCTTCGGGGCCCGGGACACCCCGGTCACGGCGATCCGGTGCTGGGCGAGGAAGTCCGCGGTGGCCTGCTTGACGGGGATCATGCGTCCACGCTCGCCGCCCGCGGGCCGGCGCGGCAGTCGGCATTGGTCCTGTGATCGAGGTCCGATCGTCCCCGCGCGGAGAAGGGGTGTGCCGGGGCTGACGGCCCCTTACCTTTCCGCCCCATGTCCTTCCTCCGCACTGCGCTGGTCAGCGCCGGGTTGCTCCTCCTCGGCGGTTGCTCGTCCTTCGTGACCGGGATGGGCGAGTCGGCGAACGCGGCGCTCGAGGAGGCACTGCAGGTCGGCGTCGACGGCTTCGAGAGCGCCGACGTCCCCGCGCCGCCGAGCCGGATCTGCGGGTCGTCGTCCGACCGCGGACCGGAGGTCGATGCGACGCTGCGGCAGCCGGCGTCGGCCGGCTACACCGACGGCGACGCCGAGCTGCACGTCTGGGCGTGGCGGTCGGACTCCGCCCAGGAGGTCGTCGACCGCGCCGTCGACGGCTCGGACGCGTGCGAGCAGGAGATCTACGCCGACTACGACACCGACGGCGACGGGCAGCTCGACGCGGGCAGCCACACGGTCACCACCGCCGGGCGCTACGACCGCAACGGCTGGACCGGGGTGGCCGTCGGGACCGAGGAGGACGGCGACCCGACGGTGGTCACCCGCTACGTGCGCATGGGCGACGTCGTCGTCCTCGTGACCCTCACCGGCGGCGGGGACGACGCGAACGCGACCGTCGACGACTACCTCGAGGCGGTCGGGGCCGCCCTCTGACGGGTCACCCCGCCGGGACGAGGCCGGGGCGGGCCCGGGTGCCCGACGCTGAGCGGGACCGGTCGAAGGGGTGCGCCATGTCGGAGAGCAGGCAGCAGAGCCGGACCACGAGCGGTCCGCGAGAGCCGGACGTGCCGGAGGTCGTGCCGCCGGAACCGCCGCACTCGGCCTGGGGCGGCTGGGTCACCTTCGCCGGCATCATGATCGCCCTGGTCGGCGTGTTCCACGTGCTGGAGGGGGTCATCGCGCTCGCCGAGCCCGACCACTACGCGGTCAGCTCCCGCGGCCTGGTCCTGCACTGGAGCTACACGACCTGGGGCTGGATCCACCTGATCGGCGGCCTCGTCCTGATCGCCGCCGGGGTCGGGGTGCTCAACCGCAACAAGCTCTCCCGCATCATCGGTGTGGTGGCAGCGGGGCTCAGCGCGCTGGTGAACCTGACGTTCATCTCGGCCGCGCCGGTGTACGCCCTCATCGTGATCGCGATCGACGTCGTCTTCATCTACGCGATCTGCGTGCACGGCGGCGAGGTGCCGGTGAACAAGGGCAACGAGCGGACCACCGGGTTCACCGGGCCGGGAGCGACCGACCACAGCCCGTTCGCCGGCGCCTGACCCGGACGGCAGGTCACCCGGCGCGCAGCAGCGCCGCCAGCGCGCCGACGTCGGGCAGGTCGAGGTGCGGCCGCAGGTGCTCGGGCAGGTGCGCGAAGGACTCCGCGTGCCCGATGCCGGTGTGCACGGCGACGGCGAACGCGCCGCCCTTGTGCGCCATCGGCACCTCGAGCTCGGGGTCGTCGCCGACCACGGCCAGCTCCGGCACCGGCACGCCCAGGTGCCGGCTCGCCGTCCGCAGGGCCTGCACCGAGGGCTTGCCGACGACGGTGACCCGGGTGCGCGTCACGTCGCGGACGACGGCGCTGATCGCCCGCGACGAGCCGAGCGTGCGCCCCTCCGAGGTGGCGAAGTAGGGCGACTGCGACGCGCTGTAGTACGCCGCCCCCGCCGAGACCGCCTCGATCGCCGCCTCCAGCGCCTCGATGGTCAGCTCCTGCCGGTACCAGCCGGCGAACACCGCGTCGCACGTCGTCCCGCGCAGCGGCGGCAGCGCCTCGATGCCGGCCTGCTCGAGCACCTCGGTGATCCCCTTGACGCCGAGCACCATCACCCGCCGGTGCCCGCGCCGGCGGAACACCTCGACCGCGGACGACGCCGGGGTCAGCACGCCGTCGGACGGCACCGGTAGGCCGGCCTGCCGCAGCGCGTCGGCGCACTGCGCCGGTGTCTTCACCGTGCCGTTGGTGAACACGCAGAACGGCAGGTTCAGCTCGCGCAGCGTCGTCAGGAACTCGAGGGCGCCCGGCAGAAGGGCCAGGCCCTTGTTGTTGCGGTCGCCCAGCACCAGCGTGCCGTCCATGTCGAGGACGAACCCGCGCACCCCCCGCAGCTCAGGCACGGCGCACCGCCAGCGAGAACCCGGGCTTGGTCACCGCGAGGTCGTGCACCGACGGCCGTGACCCGAGCTCGCCCAGCAGCGACAGCACCGGCGCCAGCGACGGGTTGTAGTGGTCGGGCGCGGGCCCGGCGGCGACCATCGCGTCGACCTGCTCGGCCGGCATGTGCGCGCGCAGCAGCAGCTCCTCGTCGGAGACGCCGGGGAACCGCCTGCGCAGCTCCTCCGGCGACGGCGGGGGCGGCTCGGCGGCGAGCTCGCGGGCCCGCGGCCGGTCGAGGATCCGGTCGAGGACGTCGGGCTGGATCGGCGCGGTCGGCCGGCCGAAGGTGCCCTGCGCGTAGCGGATCACCTGGTCGGGCACGTTCGCGTAGCGCTCCCCCATCACGTTGAACAGCGCCTGCGAGACCACCATCTGCGGGAACGGCGTCACCATGATCGGGTGGCCGAGCTCGGCGCGGACCCGGCCGACCTCCTCGATGAGCGACTCGAACCGGTCCTCCATGCCGATCTCGCGCAGCTGCCGCCGGGTCGTGGTGAGCACGCCGCCGGCGATCTGGTGGTGCAGGAACGCCGCGTCGAAGTCCTGCGGCCGCCCGACCGGCAGCTCCTCGGCCGCGGCGTGCCGGTCGAAGAACCGGCAGGCCAGGTCCAGCGCCCGGTCGTCGATGTCGACGGTGTGCCCCATCTCGCGCAGGTTGGCCACCGTGCGCTGCGCCTCCGGCAGCGATGAGCCGTTGCCCAGCGCGCCGCAGCCGACCTGCACCACCTCCACGCCCAGCGAGGGCGCGATCGCGTAGGTCTGCATCGACAGCCCGATGGTGGCGTGCGAGTGCAGCTCCAGCGGGGTGTCGCCGAGCTGCGCCTTGATCGCGGGGAAGAGGGTGCGCGCACGGTCCGCCGACAGGATCCCGGCCGGGTCCTTGACGTAGACGCGGTCGATGTCGGGGCACTCGCGCATCTGCCGGGCGAGGTCGGCGTAGAACGCGTCGTCGTGCACCGCGCTGATCGTGAACGTCAGCGCGCCGACGACCTCCTCGATGCCTGCCTTCTTCAGCCGGCGGGCGGTCTCCCGGGCGGCGTCCATGTCGTGCATCGGGTCGAGGACGACGACCCGGTCGATGCCGTTGACCGCCAGCCGGTCGTACACCAGCTGCATCGTCTCCGGGTGCGAGTTCTCCCAGGAGATGAACCGGAACCCGGTGCCGATCAGCTGCAGCTTCGTCGTCGGCATGAGCGCGCGGGTGCGCCGGATCCGCTCCCACGGGTCCTCGCGGTGGTTGCGGACGGCGACGCCCATCGCCGTGCTGGAGGTGTAGTCCAGCGCCCGGAAGCCGACCCGCTCGAGGACCGGCGCGACCTGCAGGATGTGCGCCGTCCGGAGCCCGGTCGCCCCCCACAGGCTCTGGTTCCCGTCGCGGATCGAGACGTCGACGAGCCCCACGTTCACGAGGCCACCGCCAGGTCGCGGGAGAGGAACCGCTCGAAGAAGGCGGTGTCCACGCCGCCGGCGGCGAACTCGGCGTCGGCCAGCAGCGCCTGGTGCACCGGCACCGTCGTCGTCACCCCGTCGATGCGCAGCAGGTCCAGCGCCGCCCGCGCGCGGGCGAGCGCGTCGGCGCGGTCGGTGCCGTGCACGATCAGCTTCGCCAGCAGGGAGTCGTAGAACGGCGGGACGACGGAGCCGCCCTGCACGTGGGTGTCGACCCGGATGCCGTCGCCGACCGGCAGCACCACGCGCTCGATCTGCCCGGGCGACGGGCGGAAGTCGTGCGCCGCGTCCTCGGCGTTGATCCGGCACTCCACGGCGTGCCCGGTGAGGACGACGTCCTCCTGGCGCAGCCGCAGCGGCAGACCCTCCGCGACGGCGAGCTGCTCGGCGACCAGGTCGAGGCCGGTGACCGCCTCGGTGACGGGGTGCTCGACCTGGATGCGGGCGTTCATCTCCAGGAAGTAGAAGCTCTCCCGCTGCCGGTCGTAGAGCAGCTCGACGGTGCCCAGCCCCCGGTAGCCGAGGTGCACCGCGAGGGCGAGAGCGGCCGACGCCATGTCGGCACGCACCCGGTCGGGGATCAGCGGGGCCGGCGCCTCCTCGAACAGTTTCTGGTAGCGCCGCTGCACCGAGCAGTCGCGGTCGCCCAGCGCCACCGCCGACGAGCCGTCGCCGAGCACCTGCACCTCGACGTGCCGGCCGGACTCGACGTAGCGCTCCAGGTAGACCCGTGGATCGCCGAACGCCGCGGCGGCCTCGCTGCTGGCCAGGTCGAGGGTGTGCGCCAGCTCGCCGGCCGACCGCACCCGCTTCATCCCGCGGCCGCCCCCGCCGCCGACCGCCTTGACCAGCAGCGGGTAGCCGACCTCGGCCGCCACCGCCTGGGCCGCGGCCAGGTCGGCCGCCTCGCCGCCCGGCACGACCGGCAGCCCGGCGGCCAGCGCGTGCCTTCGGGCGGTGAGCTTGTCGCCCACCGCGTGCAGCGACTCGACCGACGGGCCCACGAAGACCAGCCCGGCCTCCGCGCAGCCCTGCGCCAGCGCCGGGTTCTCGCTGAGGAACCCGTAGCCGGGGTGCACGGCGTCGGCACCGACCGCCAGCGCCGCACGCACCACCGCCGCCGGGTCGAGGTAGGACTGCGCGGCCGGGGCCGGCCCGAGCCGCACGACGCGGTCGGCCAGCCGGGCCGGCAGCGCGTCGAGGTCGGCGTCGGAGGCGGCCAGCACCGATTCGATGCCCAGCCGGGCACAGGTGCGGATCACCCGCGCCGCGATCTCCCCGCGGTTGGCGATCAGCAGCCGGTGGATCCGGTGGCTCATGCCGGCTCCACGACGCAGAGGACGGCGTCCTTCTCGGCGAACTCGCCGTTGCCGGTGCGGAACTCCACCACCGTGCCGCGGACCCCGGCGTGCACCGGCGTCATCATCTTCATGGTCTCGACGATGCCGACGACGGTGTCGTCCTCGACCGGGTCGCCGACGTCGACGAACGGCGGCGCGCCGGGCTGCGGCGCCCGGTAGAACGTGCCGAGCAGCGGCGGCCGGACGGCGACCAGCCCCTCGCCCACCTCTGCCTGCACCGGCGCCGGCTCGTCCTCCTCGCCGACTGCGGACAATTGGCTCTCCACCACCGGGGTGCGCAGGACCTGCTGCTCGGCGGTCCAGCCGGCCGCCGCGCCCTCGCGGCGCAGGGTGAGCGTCAGCTCCGCCGTCTCCAGGTGCAGCTCGGCCAGGCCGCTGGAGTCGAGCACGCGCAGCACGTCACGGACGTCGTCCGGGCTCAGCTGCACCTCAGGCCCCCTGCTTCTTGCCACCGAGGACGTTGAGCACGTGGTCGAACGGGCGCGCGGCCGGCGTCGCCACGGGTGCGGCCGCGGCGTCCTTCTCCGCCCACACCGTCTCCGGGCGGCTCTGCAGGAGGAACAGCTCGCCGGAGTCGTCGATCGCCCACTCGATGTCCTGCGGGCTGCCGTAGTGCGCCTCGACGGCGCGGGCGGTCGCCACCAGCGCGGCCAGCTCCTCGGCCGAGATCGACGGGATGTCCTGCAGCTCGCCGGGCACGTCGCGGTCGATCACCCCCGATCCGCGCGGGTCCGGGCGGTGCCAGGTGCACTTGGTCGCGATGAACCGCTTGGCCACCTCGCCGGTCACCTTGCTGACGACGAACGAGTCCGGCGTGACCTCGCCGCTGACCACCGCCGACCCCAGTCCCCAGCTGGCGTCGACGCAGACCACCGACCGGTCGCCGTTGAGCGGGCTGCGGGTGAACATCACGCCCGAGCTGCGGGAGTCGACCATGCGCTGGACGACGACGGCCATCGCCAGGTCGTCCTCGGCGAGCGCGCGGCGCAGCCGGTAGCTCACCGACTCGACGCTGTAGAGGCTGGCCCAGCAGCGCCGCACCGCCTCGAGGACGGCGTCGGCGCCGCGCACCCACAGGTAGGTGTCCTGCAGGCCGGCGAAGCTCGCCTCCGCCGAGTCCTCGCTGGTCGCCGAGGAGCGCACCGCCACCGGCAGGTCGGGCTCCCCGAGCGCCTCGTACGCGGCGGTGATCGCGGCGGCGACGTCGTCCGGCAGGGGCGCGGTCTCGACGACCGCCCGCAGCTCGGCGCACGGGCCGGCCAGGTCGCCGTCAGGGTCGAGCGCGGACACCCGCTCGGCGAGACCGAGCCCGCCCACCGCCGTCCGGAAGGCCGTCGTCGTCACCACGAAGCCGTCGGGGACCCGGATGCCGGCGCGCAGCAGCTCCCCCAGCGACGCGCCCTTGCCGCCGGCGGCCGGGACGTCGTCCCGGCCGAGCTCGGCGAAGGGCAGGACGGTCATCGCAGCACCGTCACGATGCCGCGGTCACCGTCGACCCGGACCCGGTCGCCGGTCTGGATCTTCGCCGTCGCCTGCCCGGTGCCGACGACGGCGGGCATGCCGTACTCGCGGGCGACGATCGCGGCGTGCGACATCGTGCCGCCGATGTCGGAGACCGCGGCGGCGATCTTGCCGAACACGGGGCCCCAGCTCGGCGCGGTCACCGGGCAGACCAGGATCTCGCCCTCGCGGATCGAGCCGATGTCGTTGACGTTCATCAGCACCCGGGCGACGCCCTCGACCACGCCCGGCGAGGCGGCGTAGCCGCGGACGGTGTTCTCGTCGAGCGACTCGTCGCCGAGCCAGGTCTGCACGGTGTCGTCGGTGATCCCCCACAGCATCTTCACCGCGGGGTCGTTGAGCGCCGGCGGCACCGGGCCGAGCGCCGGCGGCGGCGACCACTGGGCCAGCGCCTCGAGGATCTCCTTGCGGCGGGCCACGATCGGCTGCCAGTGCCGGGCACCGAGCTCGGTGCCACCGCCGGCCCAGGCCAGCATGACGTCGACCAGAGCGTCCTCGACCTCGACCGAGCGCAGGTGGAACACGTCGTCGGCCTCGCGCAGCACGCCGCGGGAGGCGAGCAGCTGGCCGAAGGCGCGGATCTTCTGGAAGAACCGCGTGGTGAACCAGTGCTCGCAGTAGAACTTGTGCGACTCGATGTAGGGGAACACCTGCCGGCACAGACCGAGCATCTGGTCGAAGGCGGCCTTCTCCTCCTCCGAGCCGAGCAGCGCGCGGTGCTCGTCGGCGATGCGGTCGCGCTCCTCGGCCAGCCGCTCGGTGGGCCGGGTGAGGTCCTCACCGGCGCGGATCTGCTCGACGTAGCGGGGCAGCGCGGCGAACGGGACCGTCAGGTCGTCGGCCCAGGACAGGTGGTGGTGGTAGAAGCCGTCGCCGACCGAGACGTGGAACCAGGGGTCCTTGGCCTCCTCGAACGCGGCCAGCCACCGCTGCCCGTTGCCGCCGCGCTCGCCCAGCGAGGAGAGCACCTTGGCCGGGTCCGCGCCCTCGACGAACAGGTCGGCCACGTCGAGCTCGACGGCCAGCGCGGCGAGCTTCTTCAGCTCGTCGTCCGGGCGGTACATGGTGACGTCCATGCCGGCGACCATCCGGGCCACCATCTGGTCGCCCATCTCCGGGAACGCCTGCTTGCAGAACTCGAAGAAGACGACGTAGGCGCCGTAGCCGAGCTGCAGCATCTCGGTGTGGTAGTGCCACATCTTCGAGTACAGGTCGATGCAGCGGTGGAAGTTCTCGCGGAGCAGGTGGTTGGTCGCGTAGCCGCGGCCGCTGGTGACCACGGAGATGTCGTCGAGGTCGCCCAGCACCGGGACCTCGACCGCCTCGATCTCGGCGATCAGCGCGTCCATCCGCTGCTGCCACTCGCCGTAGAGCCGGTCCCAGTTCGCGTAGTAGTAGCCGGCCCGCTCCTGGAAGTGCGGCAGCCGCCGCTCGATCTCCTCGGGGTCCAGCACCGGGTTCGCGGTGATGTACACGCGGCCGTTGACGATGCGGTACTCGATGCCCAGCGTCGTCGGGAAGGAGAACAGGCGGGCCAGGTTCGCCCCGATCGCGGTGTAGGGGATCTCCGAGGTGACGCCGTCGAAGGCCGGGATGACCTCGGGGAAGTGCATCGAGTTGTAGAACCAGAACCGCTGGTCGTCCTCGGGCTGGAAGCGGGTGAAGTACGGGTACATCTGCTCCCACCCCTCCGCGCCGGGCACGTCGGCGATCTGGGAGGGCAGCGGGAACGAGCGAGTAGTCAAGCGAGCCTCCTCGGCCAATGGGTTCAGTAGTCGCGCTGGGTGCGGGCGTACTCGACGTAGTCGGCCAGGGCGTCGGGATCGGCCATGGCGTGCGGATCGGCGACCGACGACGGGTCGGCGCCCAGGAGGATCCGGCGGACCGGGATCTCCATCTTCTTGCCGCTGCGGGTCAGCGGGACGGCGCGCACCGCGACGATCCGGTCGGGGACGTGCCGCGGGCTGTACTCCTGGCGCAGCGAGCGCCGCAGCCGCGCGTCCAGCTCGTCGGTGAGCTCCTGCCCCGGCCGCAGGACGACGAACAGCGGCATGAAGAAGCCGCCGCCGGGCAGGTCGAGGTTGACCACGAGCGAGGTGAGGACGGCGGGGTCGTCCTCGACGACGCGGTAGATCTCCGCGGTGCCGATCCGCACGCCCTGCCGGTTGAGCACGGCGTCGGAGCGGCCGCGGACGAAGCAGCCGCCGCGCTCGTTGACCTCGAAGAAGTCGCCGTGCCGCCACACGCCGGGAAAGGTCTCGAAGTAGCTGGCCCGGTAGCGCTCGCCGTCCTCGTCGCCCCAGAAGAACAGCGGCATCGAGGGCATGGGCTGGGTGATCACCAGCTCGCCGACGCGGCCGACGACCGGCCGGCCCTCGTCGTCCCAGGCCTCGGCGGCCACCCCGAGCGAACGCGCCTGGATCTCGCCGGCGCGCACCGGCAGGGTCGGCACCCCGCCGACGAACCCGCAGCAGCAGTCGGTGCCGCCGCTGCCGGTGGCGATCCAGAGGTCGTCCTTGACGTTCTCGTAGAACCACGCGGTGATCGCCGGGGAGACCGGTGAGCCCGCGGGCATGATCGTCTCCAGCGCGGAGAGGTCGAAGCGCTCCTTGGGGACGACGCCGGCCTTCTGCATGAGCTCGACGAAGCTGGGGCTGGCGCCGAACAGCCGGGCGCGGCTGTCCTGCGCGGTCCGCCAGAGCACGTCGACGTCGGGGTGGGCGGGGTTGCCGTCGTAGAGCACCGGGACGGCGCCGACCAGCATCATGCCGATCAGCGAGTTCCACATCATCCAGCCGGTCGTGGTGAAGAAGAACGTCCGGTCACCGGGCCGCAGGTCCATGTGGAAGCTGGTCAGCATCAGGTGCTCGACGAGGATGCCGCCGTGCCCGTGCACGATCGCCTTGGGCAGGCCGGTGGTGCCGGAGGAGAACAGCACCCAGAGCGGGTGGTCGAACGGGACCTGCTCGAACTCGAGCTCGTCGGGCTCGGGTCCGGTGACGATCTCCGCCCACGAGGTGCCGGTCGACTCCAGCCCGAGCACCGGGACGGTCACGACCTCCCGCAGCGTCGGCAGCCCGGCGACGATCTCGGCCACCTCGGCGCGGCGGTCGAAGTCCCGGCCGCCGTACCGGTAGCCGTCGGCGGCGATCAGCACGGTGGGCTCGAGCTGGCCGAGCCGGTCGAGGACGCCCCGGGAGCCGAAGTCGGGTGAGCAGGTGGCCCACACCGCGCCGACGGCGGCCGTGGCCAGCATCGCCACGACCGCCTCGGGGACGTTGGGCAGGTAGGCCACGACGCGGTCGCCGGGTCGCACGCCGCGCTCGCGCAGGTGGGTGGCGACCACCCGCACCGAGCGGGCGAACTCGGCCCACCCGACCTCGCGCACCGGTTCGGTCTCGCTGACCGTCAGCAGCGCCGGCTCGTCGGGCCGCTCGTTGCGCAGCACGTGCTCGGCGAAGTTCAGCCGCGCGCCGGGGAACCAGCGAGCCCCGGGCATGGTCCGCTCGGCGAGGACGGCGGTCGGCGGGACCGAGGCGCGGACGTCGAAGAAGTCCCAGATCGCTCCCCAGAACTCCTCGACCTCGGTGGTCGACCAGCGCCACAGCGCCTCGTAGTCGGGGAACTCGCGGCCGGTGCGCTGCGCGGCGAACCGGGTGAACGCGGTGAGCCGGGTGCGCTCGGCCTGCTCGGGCGTCGGCGTCCAGAGCAGGTCGCCCTCGCGCACCGCGAGCCCGGTCCCGTGCGGCGCCGTCGTCCCCATGCGTCGAACACTGGTCGGCGGGCGGTGTGACGGGCAACACTGTTCTGCCGACTTTTCACACCGCGAAAACCAGGAGGCCCTGCCGGTGCGCGACTACCGGGTCAAGCCCATCGACTCGCTCTCGCGCGGGCTGGAGGTGCTGCAGGTCCTGCAGGAGTCGCGGGCGGCCAGCCTGCACGACCTGCACCTGGCGACCGGCATCCCGAAGCCGACGCTGACCCGGATCCTCAAGACCGCGCACCTGCACGGGCTGGTATGGCAGCGCATGGTCGACGGCGCCTTCCTGCCCAGCCACACGCTGCAGCGGCGGGTGGAGAGCGACGACGACGCGTGGCTGGTGGAGATCGGCTCACCGGTGCTCGAGGAGCTCTCGCGGCGGGTGCGCTGGCCCTCCGTGCTGTCGGTGCCGCGGCTGGACCACATGGAGACGCTGGAGACCAACAGCTCGCGCACCTACTTCGACGGGCTGCCGCCCCGCCCGCACGGCTTCCGGGTGAACATGCTCGGCTCGGCCTCCGGCCGCGCCTACCTGTCCTGGTGCCCGGAGCCGGAGTTCGAGGCGGTGCTGGCCCGGCTGCGCAACAAGGAGGGCCGGGCGTACGCGCTCGCCCGGGACGACGCCGCGGTGCGCAAGCTCGTCGCGACCACGCGGCGGCGCGGCTACGCCGTCCGGGCGCCCGACTTCGGCGGCGACCACGACCGGCCCCGCTCGGAGGCCGACGACGGTCGTGAGTCGATCGCAATGCCGATCCGGCTGGACGACCGGGTCGTGGGCTGCATCAACCTCACGTGGTGGCGTCGGGTCGTGTCGCTCACGGGCAGCGTGCAGCTGCACCTCGAGGACCTGCGCACCGCCGTCCGCACCGTCGAGGAGCGCGCCCGCGCCGCCGGGCTCGGGGTGTGATCCGGCGTCCGGCCGGTCATGACACCGCTGTGCGCGGGGGTGTCGTCGTCTTCGACCTGGACAAGGTGCTGCTCGGCGGGGACGCCACGACGCTGTTCCTGCACGGGCGGCTGCGCCGGTCGCCGGCCCGGCTGGTGCCGCTGCTGCTGGCCGCCCCGCTGCTGGTGCCGGGGTCCGCCGTTCCGCAGCTGCGCCCGCTGGCCGCGCGGGCGATGACCCGGCTGGCGGTCGGCCGGGACGACGACGACGTCGCGGCGGTCGCCGAGGCCTACGAGGAGGCGCTCACCCGCAAACCCGAGGCGGCGGTCGGCGACGCGATCGCGTGCGTCCAGGAGCACCGGGCGGCCGGCGACGTCGTCGTCGTGGCCACCGGCTGCGAGGAGGTGCTGGCCCGCGGCTACCTGCGGGCGATCGGGCTGGGCGACCTCGACGTCGTCGGCTCGAACGGGTCGCTCCCGCCGCGGCGGGCGATCGGCGGCGCCAAGGTCGAGATGCTGACCGAGCGCGGCTACCCGCCGCCGTGGCGGGCGGTCTACAGCGACAGCGTCTCGGACCTGCCGCTGTTCGCCGGTACGCCGCGACCGGTGCTCGTCAACGCCGGCGAGGACGACGCCCGGAGGGTCGGGCGGGTCCTCGGCCGGCGTCCCGAGGTGGTCACCTGGCGCTAGAGGGTGGCGAGGACCTCGTCGAGCTTCTCGTAGCCCTCGATCGCGCCGGTCTCCATGCCGCTGACGACGAAGGCGTCCCGGTCGGCGAACGAGTCGACCAGCGAGGTGCCCGTCAGGCGGGTGCGGCCGTCGCCGAGGTCCTCGAAGACCAGCTTCTCGAGGGCGACGCCGTCCGGCATGCCCTCGAAGGTGAAGGTCTGCACGATGAGCTCGTTCGGCCGCACCTCGTGGAAGGTGCCGCGGAAGCCGAACTCGTCGTCGCCGCGGGTCTGCACGAACCGGTACGAGCCCCCGGTGCGGCAGTCCCACCCGTCGATGCGGGTCGACAGGCTGCGCGGCCCGGCCCAGCGGGCGAACAGGTCGGGGTCGACGTGCGCCCGGAACACCTTCTCGGGCGGGGCGTCGAACTCGCGGGTCATCCGGACCAGCGGGACCTCCTGGTCGACCTCGATCTGCGTCTCCCGGGTGCGGGCGGTGGTCATTGCTGTTCCCCTTCCTCGTCGGGCATCGATGACAGGACGTCGTCGAGACGGCGGTAGCGCTCCTCGGCCTCGCGGCGGTAGCGCTCGATCCACGTGGTCATCAGGTCGAACACCTCCGCCTCGAGGTGCACCGGTCGGCGCTGGGCCTCCCGGCTGCGGCTGACCAGGCCGGCCTCCTCGAGCACCTTGAGGTGCTTGGAGACCGCCTGGACGGTGACCTCGTACGGCCGGGCGAGCTCGAGGACCGTGGCATCGCCGCTCGCCAGCCGGGCCACCATGTCGCGGCGCAGCGGATCGGACAGCGCCGCGAACACCCGGGACAGCGGATCGGCCGCCATGCCCCCTCCTCGTGCTCAACCGTTCGGTTGAAGAAGACGCTAGCCCTCGTCGCCGTCGTCGTCAACCATCTGGTTGAGCACAGCGGTTCCTGTGAGCCGTCCGTTAGCGTGCCTGGCGTGAGCTCGCCCGACGTCCGTCCGCCGTCCCCCCTCGACTCCCTGGCCGACCGGTTCGTCGACGAGTACGCCGCGGCCGATCCCGTCGTGGCCACGTACCTCGGCGTGCCCGGGCACGACGACGAGTGGTTCGACCTGACCCTCGAGGGGCACGCGCGTCTCGCCGACCTGGTGCGCCGCACGCGTGCGGAGGCGGCCGCGCTGACGCCGGTCGACCGCCGCGACGAGGTGGCCCGTGCGGCCATGCTCGAGCGGCTCGGCGCCGAGCTGGACCGGCACGAGGCCGGGCTGGCGCAGTCGGACCTGAACACCTCGGCCAGCCCGCTGCAGATGTTCCGGATGATCTTCGACCTCATGCCGACCGAGACCGAGGAGAACTGGGCGACCATCGGCCGCCGGCTGACCGCGATGCCCGCGGCGCTCGACGGGTATGCGGACGGGCTGGTGGCCGCGGCGGAGGGCGGCCACGTCTCGGCCGCGCGACAGGTCCGGCTGGCCGCCGGCCTGGCACGGCAGTGGGCCGGCACGCCGGCACAGCCCGGCGCGTTCCAGGAGCTGGCAGGCAACGCTCCCCAGGACGGCGCGGTCGACCGCGACGTGGAGCGCGGGGCCCGCGAGGCGTCGGCCGCCCTGCACTCCTTCGCCGACCGGCTGGAGCGCGAGCTGCTGCCGAAGGCGCCCGAGCGCGACGCCGCGGGCCGCGACCGGTACACCGTCGAGTCGCGGTTCTTCACCGGCGTCGAGCTCGACCTGGAGGAGACCTACGCCTGGGGTTGGGAGGAGCTGGCCCGCATCGTCGCCGCCAAGCAGGCGGTGGCCGAGCAGATCGCTCCCGGCGAGGGCGTGGCCGGTGCGATGGCGGCACTGGACGCCGACCCGGCGCGGCTGGTCCGCGGCCGGCCCGCGCTGCAGGACTGGCTGCAGGAGAGCGCCGACCGGGCGATCGCCGCCCTCGACGGCGTCCACTTCGACATCCCCGACCCGGTGCGCACCCTGGAGGGCCGGGTCATCGGCATCTCCGGTCTCGGCGTCTACTACAGCGGCCCGTCGGAGGACTTCAGCCGGCCGGGGCGGATGTGGTGGTCGCTGCCCGACGGCGTCGACGAGATGACCACCTGGCGGGAGACGACGACGGTCTTCCACGAGGGCGCACCCGGGCACCACCTGCAGATCGGGCAGACCGTCTACAACGCCAAGCTGCTCAACCGCTGGCAGCGGCTGCTGCTCGACTGCGCCGCGCATGCCGAGGGCTGGGCGCTCTACGCCGAGCGGCTGATGGAGGAGCTCGGCTTCCTCGAGGACCCGGGCGACCGGCTGGGCATGCTCGACGCGCAGGAGCTGCGGGCCGCGCGCGTCGTCCTCGACATCGGCGTGCACCTCGACCTGCCGATGCCCGCCGCCGAGGAACTGGGCACCCGCTGGACCTACGACTCGACCGCGGAGTTCCTCCGCCGGCACGTGTCGATGGAGGACCAGATGCGCACCGACGAGCTGCACCGCTACCTCGGCTGGCCGGGGCAGGCACCGGTCTACAAGGTGGGCGAGCGGGTCTTCCTCACCGGCCGCGACGAGGCCAAGGCACGGCACGGCGCCGACTTCGACCTCAAGGCCTGGCACCGGTCGGTGCTCGACCTCGGCCCGCTCGGGCTCGGCCCGCTCACCGCCGAGCTCGCCCGCCTGTAGGCCGTTGTGCCCTCGGTGAACGGCCCTGTTCGTCGGCCGTCCGCCGGTGCCAGCGTGGCGGGATGAGCGGGTACGACCCGTTCGCGCCCGGACCGTTCGAGGTCGCTGCGACCACGGTGGAGCTCCCCGACCGAGCCCGGGGCCGGACGTTGCGCTGCGAGCTGTGGGAACCGGCCGGGCCGGCGGGACCGCTCGTCGTCTACTCGCACCACGCCGGGGGCACCGGGCGGGTGGCCTGCTTCCTGACCCGGCACCTCGCCTCGCACGGCTACCGCGTCGCCGCGGTCGACCACAGCGAGACCTCCGTCCCGGAGCTGCAGCCCCGGGCCGGCGAGACCCCGACCGAGCGGGCCGCCCGGGTCGAGGCGATCGTCGGCAGCCGGGTCCCCGACGTCCGGCTGGTCCTCGACCGTCTCGCGTCCGACGCCGCCGGCCTGGTCGGGCACAGCCTCGGCGGCTGGACCGTGCTGGCGGCGCCGGACGACGACCCGCGGGTGGGCGCCGTGGTCGCGCACGCTCCGGGCGGCAGCCGGCACCCGGTCCCGGGGGTGGTGGCGGCGCCGCTGCGGTTCACCCGCGCGGTGCCGACCCTGGTGCTCGCCGCCGAGGACGACGAGCCGGTGCCGCTGGACGACGTCCTGGACGTGTTCGGCCGCATCCCCGGACCGCGCCGGCTCGCCGTGCTCGAGGCGGCCGGCCACCAGCACTTCGCCGACGAGATCGAGCCCGGTACCGCGACGCCGGAGGAGCCGCAGGCCTTCGTCCGCGGCCTCACGCTCGCGCATCTGGACGCGTACCTGCGCGGCATCGCCGCCGCTCACGCAGTGCTCGAGCGGAGTGCTACGGCGCGGTTTCCGCGTCCCTCGCACTCCGCTCGGCAGGAGACCGGCGGCGGTTGCGCACCAGGCCGACTGCCGTGACCAGGACGCCGAGACCGCACAGCACCCATCCGACGACCCACGCCGCCGCACAGCAGCAGCAGCGCCAGACCGACGGAGACGACCGCGGCCCCGCCGCCGAGCACTGTGCGGGGACCGTCCGGGCGCTGGGTCAGCAGCATGGCCACGGTGACGACCAGCACCGCGAGCACGAGGGTCGTCACGAGGGCAGCTTCCCAGCCGGAGTAGGAAAGGTCGTGTGCGAGCGATCTCCTACACCAAGTCCGGCGGCCCCGACGTCCTCGAGCTGACCGACCGGCCCGTTCCCGAGCCCGGTCCGGGCGAGGTGCGGGTCAAGGTCGCCTTCTCCGGGGTCAACCCGACCGACTGGAAGTCCCGTGCCGGCACCGATCCGGCCTTCCCGGACGGGCAGATCCCCAACCAGGACGGCTCGGGCACCGTCGAGGCGGTCGGCGAGGGCGTCGACCCCGTGCTGGTCGGCGAGCGGGTGTGGATCTGGGAGGCGGCCTACCAGCGGCCGTGGGGCACCGCCGCCGAGCACACCGTCGTCCCCGCCCGGCAGGTGGTGCTGCTCGGGCCGGACCCGTCGTTCGAGCTGGGCGCGGCCCTGGGCATCCCGTTCCTCACCGCGCACCGCTGCCTGACCGTCGCCGAGTCGCTGCCCGACCGCATCGGCCCCGGCTCGCTGACCGGGCACGCGGTGCTCGTGCAGGGCGGCGCGGGCGCGGTCGGCAACGCCGCGATCCAGCTCGCCCGCTGGGCCGACGCCACCGTGATCGCGACGGTGAGCAGCCCGCAGAAGGCGCAGCTCGCCGCGGCCGCCGGCGCCACGCACGTGATCGACTACAAGCAGCAGGACGTCGTGGCGGAGGTCCGCAAGATCGTCCCGCACGGCGTGGACGCGATCGTCGAGGTGGCCGCGGCCCAGAACGCCGCCGTGGACGCTCAGGTGATCGGCCTGCACGGCGCGGTGGCGATCTACGCCGCGACCGGCGACCAGGGCATCACCATCCCGATCCGCTCGCAGATGGCGCCCAACGCCCGCTGGCAGTTCGTGCTGGTCTACGCCGAGCCGGAGCGGGCCAAGGCGATCGGGGTGGAGGACGTGAACGCCGCCGTCCTGGACGGCGCGGTGCGCGTGGGCGGCGAGGCCGGGCTGCCGCTGCACGTCTACCCCCTCGCCGAGACCGCCGTGGCGCACCAGGCCGTCGAGGAAGGCGCCGTCGGCAAGGTCCTCATCGACGTCACCGCCTGATCCGGAGTGGAGCTGTGCGCGTCACGTGCACAGCTCCACTCCGTACCTCAGGCGGCTCCGTCCATCGGCGGCTGCCGGTGGGTGCGCGGCGCCAGTCGCCACGCGGCGTAGGCCGGCAACCCCTCGCGGAAGCGCTCGCCGAGGTCGGTCCGGCGGCCGTCCGCGGTGAGGTCCGGTAGCCCGCGAGCCCGCTGGAGGGCGAAGGCGGCGTGCCCGAGCTTCGCCGCGATGCCGAGCCGGCGGTGCTCGGGAGCGACGTAGATCTGGTTGATCAGCCCACGCCGCGGCCACCAGCGCAGCGCGGCGACCTGGTGCTCGCCGACCACGCCGAGGGCGCGCGCAGCGGCGTCGTCCAGCAGGGTCCCGTCGGCGTGCCGCGCGTCGGAGAACGCGACCAGCGTGGTGGCGGCCGGATCGGCGTGCGGTTCGGGCACCTCGACGTACCAGAGCAGCGGCGCGGCAGGCAGCCGGACGTCGAGCGTCAGCACCCGCCCGGTCCGGCCGTCGGAACGGACGGCGACCAGCCAGTCGGACGGCCGGCGTGCACCGGGCAGGTCGACCACGGCCCGGGGCGGGAACTCACCGGACAGCACCCCGACGAGGGTGCGCACCTCCGGCTGCCCCGGCTCCTCGGGATCGAGGAGCCGGGCCCACCAGGCGTCAGGCCCGCCCACGTGCCCTCCGGCGCAGCACGTTCACCGCGACGACGATCGCGACGACGAGCAGGAGCCCGAAGCCGATCAGCCCGACCTCCGGGATGCTGCTGCTCTCGGTCTGCAGAGCCGGGGTGTCGGCGGCCGGCGGTGCCGCCAGCGCCTCGGCGGCCGGCGACGGGGTCGAGGCGCCGGCGGACGACGGCGCGGCGGGCGGGGCGGCCGGCGCCGGGTCGTCGGTGGGCGCGCTCGCCGTGCCCTGGTCGGCGGCGGCGACCCGGCCGCCCGGTGCGCCACCCGGTGCCACCGATGCGCTGCCCGACGTGCCGGTCGTGCCCGTCGGGCCGGTCGTGCCGTTGGTGTTCCCCGTCGTGCCGGTCGGGTCGCTGGTGGGTGGGGTGTCGGTGGACCCGGTGTCGCCGGGAGTCGTGGTCCCGTCGCCGTCCGCCGGCGGGGTGGTGCCGTCGTCGCCCGCCGGAGGGGTCGTGGTCTCACCCGGGACGACGGCCGCGTGCAGCAACCGCTGGACGGTGACCGGCCCGCCGTCGTCCTGGGCCCCCGGCGGGGTCACCTCGACGGTGAACTCCTCGTCCGCGTCGTATCCGTCGGGGGTGGTCCCCGGCGTCAGGGTCCAGGTGCCGGGGAGGAAGAAGCCGGCGAAGGAGACCAGGCCGTCGTCCCCGCTGGTCTCGACGGCATCGGCCGCCGCGACCGGCTGCCCGTCCGGCCCGGGCAGGTGCGGGTAGTCCTGACCGGTCAGCTGGTACTCCGCGCCCGGGACCGGCTGACCGCTGTCCGCGTCGAGGATCTCCGCGACGACCGCGGTGCGGAACTGCGCGGCGTTCTGCACCGTGACGCCCCCCGGGCAGCCGCCGAGGAACGCCTGCAGGAACGTGCAGACGTCCAGCGTCGCGTCGGCCTCCGCCGGTGCGAGCCCGGCGACCGCCGTGGTCTGGTGCACCGTGTAGCTGCCACCCGGCAGGTAGAGCTGCCCCGCGACCGGGTCCTGGCCGACGGAGGCGTGCACGGTGCACCGCCCCGACTCGTCGGTGACGCACGTCTCCGACACCGTCGGGTCGTCGGTGCTGGTCAGGGTGAACTGGGCACCGGACAGGTCCAGGTCGCCGGGGACGTCGCCGGTCGGCTCGACCGCGATGTCGTTGGTCGGGTCCATGTCCTTCGGGAACGGACCGAACACCGGGCCGATCGGCGGCGGGTCGACCACCGGAGGCGGGGTTCCCCCGTCCGGCGGGGTGGAGGTCGCGTTCCCGTTGCCGCTGCCCACGCCGTTGCCGTTGCCGACCCCGTTGCCCGTGCCGTCCCCGACGCCGGTGCCGTTGGTGGCTCCCTGCCCGGTCCCGTTGGCGCCGCCGGTCCCGTTGCCGACGCCGTTGCCGTTCCCGGCGCCGGGCGGGGTGTTCACCGGGCCCGAGCTGGTCGGCCCGTTCGCGTTCTGGTTGCCGTTGGCGTTGCCGTTCGCGTTGCCGGGTGCCGCGGAGGCTGCGGGAGCCGTGGCGGTGGTCGCCAGCAGGAGGCCCAGACCGAGGACCGACCCCTGGGCGACCCCCCGGCGCGTCAGGAGGCGGCGGCCGGTGCGACGAGCGGGCGCGGGCATGGCGGACTCCAGGGTGGCGCGCCGACCGTCGGCGCGAGCCGGACGGCAGCCTGGCCGACCAGGACGCCCGCGAGTCCCGACACGCCGCCTGACCTCGGTGTCCGCCGGGGGCCGCTCCCGCGGTGCCCAGCCGTCACACCGGCCCCGCCGGACGTCGGCCGGAGTTGCCAAGCGGCCGGGGCGAACTGGGCGCCGCCCGCCATCCAGTACGGAACGGCGCCGGTTCGCCCGCTTGACCTGCGGGTTCAGCCCACCCCGAGCGAGCGGGCGATGAGCATCCGCTGCACCTCGCTGGTGCCCTCGCCGATCTCCAGGATCTTGGCGTCGCGGTAGAACCGGCCGACCGGGAACTCGTTCATGAACCCGTAGCCGCCGTGCACCTGGGTGGCCCAGCGGGCGTTCTCCATCGCCGCCTCGGAGCTGTACAGCTTGGCGACGGCGGCCTCCCGCTTGAACGGCTCGCCGCGCAGCATCTTCTCCGCCGCCCGGTAGTAGGCCAGCCGCGCCGTCTCGGCGCGGACCTCCATGTCGGCGATCATGAACTGGATCGCCTGGTTCTTGCCGATGACCTGGCCGAACGCCTCGCGCTGCCCGGCGTACTTCACCGACTCGTCCACGCAGCCCTGGGCCAGGCCGACCGCGAGCGCGGAGATGGCGATCCGGCCCTCGTCGAGGATCGACAGGAACTGCGCGTAGCCCCGGCCCCGCTCCCCCACCAGGTTCTCCTCGGGCACCCGGCAGTCGGAGAAGGCCAGCTCGCGGGTGTCCGAGGCGTTCCAGCCGACCTTGGAGTACCGCTGGCCGACGGTGAAGCCGGGCGTGCCGGACGGGACGGCGATCGCCGAGATCTCCTTGCCGCCGTCCGGACGGGTGCCGGTGACCGCGGTGACCGTGACCAGCTCGGTGATGTCGGTGCCGGAGTTGGTGATGAACGCCTTCGAGCCGTTGATCACCCACTGGCCGTCCTCGAGCCGGGCCGTGGTGCGGGTGGCACCGGCGTCCGAACCGCCGCCGGGCTCGGTGAGCCCGAACGCACCCAGCGCCTCACCGGCGCACAGCCGCGGCAGCCAGCGCTGCTTCTGCTCCTCGGTGCCGAACCGGTAGATCGGCATCGCGCCGAGCGAGACGCCGGCCTCCAGGGTGATCGCGATCGACGAGTCCACCCGGGCCAGCTCCTCCAGCGCGACGCAGAGGGTGAAGTAGTCGCCGCCCGAGCCGCCGTACTCCTCGGGGAACGGCAGGCCGAACAGGCCCAGCTCGCCCATCTGCCGCACGATCGCGGTCGGGAACTCGTCGCGCTCGTAGAACTCGCCGATCTGCGGGGCCACGACCTCCAGCGCGAACTCGCGCACGGTCTTGCGCAGGGCCTCGGTCTCGGCGTCGAGCCGGTAGTCCAGCATGCGGGTCACTCCCCCTCGGTGGTCGCCGGGGTCACCACGGCCACCTGCTCGTCCAGCCGCACCGGTTGGCCGGCCGTCACGGAGAGCACGGTGACGACCCCGTCGACCGGGGCGGTCAGCACGTGCTCCATCTTCATCGCCTCGACGACCAGCAGCGGGGTCCCCGCCGTCACCTCGTCGCCGACGGCCGCCTGCACCACGGTCACGGTGCCGGGCATCGGGGCGGTGACGACGCCGCCGCCGGCCGCGCCCTCGCCCGTGTCGTGCAGCCGCTCGTGCTCGCGCAGGGCGGTCACCTGGCCCTCGGCGGCCAGCCAGAGGGTGCCGCCGGTGTGGACGACGGCGAAGCGGTGCGTGACGCCGTCCAGGGTGACGGTCAGCCGGTCGCCGTCCCGGTGCGCCGACGCCGCGAGGGCGACGCCGTCCCCCACCCAGACCTGCGCGGCGGCCGCCCGCCCGCGGACCCGGACCGTCACCGGGTCGCCGCCGGCGGCCTGCAGCCGCCGCACCGTCCACGCCGGTTCGCCGAGCCGCCAGCCGTCGGGCACGTCCCACGGGTCGACGACCGGCCCGGCGGGCTCGGCCTCGAGCAGCTCGAAGAGCGCGGCGGCGGCGTGGACCGCGGCCGACGGCGGCGCCAGCACGGTGAGCGCGTCGCCGCGGCGCTCGATCAGCCCGGTGTCCAGCCGGCCGGCCGCGACGTCCCGATCGGCGAGCAGCGCCCTCAGGAACGGGGTGTTGGTGGTGACACCGAGGACGGCGGTGTGCCCGAGGGCGCCGATCAGCCGCGCCCGGGCGGTGTCGCGGTCGGGGCCCCAGGCGATGACCTTGGCCAGCATCGGGTCGTAGTCGGTGCCGACGACGCTGCCGACGGCCAGCGAGCTGTCGACCCGGATGCCGGGACCGTCCGGCTCGGCCAGCCCGAGCACGGTGCCGGCCTGCGGCAGGAAGCCGCGGGACGGGTCCTCCGCGTAGACCCGCGCCTCGATCGCGTGCCCGTCGAGCGAGACGTCGCCCTGCTCGACCGGCAGCTGCTCCCCGGCGGCGATGCGCACCTGCAGCTCCACCAGATCCAGCCCGGTGACCAGCTCGGTGACCGGGTGCTCGACCTGCAGCCGGGTGTTCATCTCGAGGAAGAAGAAGTCGTCCGGCCGGTCGGCGTCGACGATGAACTCCACCGTGCCGGCGCCGGTGTAGCCGACGGCGCGGGCGGCCTCGACCGCCGCGGTGCCCATGCGCGCGCGCCGCATCGGGTCCAGCAGCGGCGAGGGCGCCTCCTCGATCACCTTCTGGTGCCGGCGCTGCAGGCTGCACTCGCGCTCGCCGAGGTGGATCACGGTGCCGTAGGTGTCGCCGAGAACCTGCACCTCGATGTGCCGGGAGTTGCCGACGTACCGCTCGACCAGCAAGGTGTCGTCGCCGAAGGACCCGCGGGCCTCGCGGCGGGCGGCGGCGATGGCGTCGGGCAGCTCGTCGGCGGACCGCACGACGCGCATGCCCTTGCCGCCACCGCCCGCGCTGGGCTTGAGCAGCACCGGGAAGCCGGCCTCGACCGCCGCGGCGGCGACCGCGTCGTCGTCCATGCCCGGCTCGGTGCGGCCCGGGACGACCGGCACCCCGGCCGCGCTCACCGTCTGCTTGGCGCGGATCTTGTCGGCCATCGCCTCGATCGCGGCGACCGGCGGTCCGATGAACACGATCCCGGCCTTCTCGCAGGCGCGGGCGAACTCCACGTTCTCCGACAGGAAGCCGTAGCCGGGGTGGATCGCCTGCGCGCCGCTGCGGGCGGCGGCGTCGAGCACCCGCTCGATCGACAGGTAGCTCTCGGCGGCCGGGGCGGGCCCGATCGGGACGGCGACGTCGGCGACGCGGGTGTGCAGCGCGCCGGCGTCGGCCGCGCTGTAGACGGCGACGGAGCGCACGCCCATGGCGCGCAGCGTCCGGATGACGCGGACGGCGATCTCGCCGCGGTTGGCGACGAGCACGGTGTCGAACATCAGGTCCTCACATCCGGAAGACGCCGTAGCCGAGCTCGCCCAGCGGCGCGTTGGCGCACGCGGAGAGGGCGAGCCCGAGCACGGTGCGGGTCTGCGCGGGATCGATGACGCCGTCGTCCCAGACGCGGGCGGTGGCGTAGTACGGGTGCCCCTGGTGCTCGTACTGCTCGCGGATCGGCGCCTTGAACGCCTCTTCGTCGTCGGCCGACCACTCCTCGCCGCGGGCCTCGATGCCGTCGCGGCGGACCGTCGCCAGCACGCTGGCCGCCTGCTCGCCGCCCATCACCGAGATCCGCGCGTTGGGCCAGGTGAAGAGGAACCGGGGCGAGTACGCCCGGCCGCACATCGAGTAGTTGCCGGCCCCGAACGAGCCACCGATGACCACGGTCAGCTTCGGCACCCGCGCGCAGGCGACCGCGGTGACCATCTTGGCGCCGTGCTTGGCGATGCCCCCGGCCTCGTAGTCGCGCCCGACCATGAACCCGGTGATGTTCTGCAGGAACAGCAGCGGGATCGAGCGGCGGTCGCACAGCTCGATGAAGTGCGCGCCCTTCAGCGCCGACTCGGCGAACAGCACGCCGTTGTTCGCGATGATCCCGACCGGGTGGCCGTGCAGGCGCGCGAAGCCGGTGACCAGCGTCGGCCCGTACAGCGGCTTGAACTCGGCGAACCGGCTGCCGTCGACCAGCCGGGCGATCACCTCGCGGACGTCGTAGGGCGTGCGCGAGTCCGGCGGGACGACGTCGTAGATCGACTCCGGGTCGACGAGCGGCGGCTCGGTCGGCTCCACCTCCCACGGCCGCGGCTCGCGCGGGCCGAGGGTGCCGACGATCTGCCGGACGATCGCCAGCGCGTGCGCGTCGTCCTCGGCCAGGTGGTCGGTGACCCCGCTGACCCGGCTGTGCAGCTCGCCGCCGCCGAGCTCCTCCGCGGTCACGACCTCGCCGGTCGCCGCCTTCACCAGCGGCGGGCCGCCGAGGAAGATCGTGCCCTGGTTGCGGACGATGACCGCCTCGTCGCTCATGGCCGGCACGTAGGCACCACCGGCGGTGCAGGACCCGAGGACGGCGGCGATCTGCGGGATGCCGGCCTTCGACATCGTGGCCTGGTTGTAGAAGATCCGGCCGAAGTGCTCGCGGTCGGGGAAGACGTCGTCCTGCATCGGCAGGAACGCCCCGCCGGAGTCGACCAGGTAGATGCACGGCAGCCGGTTGTGCAGGGCCACCTCCTGCGCGCGCAGGTGCTTCTTCACCGTCATCGGGTAGTAGGTGCCGCCCTTGACGGTGGCGTCGTTGGCGACGACGACGCACTCGCGGCCGCTCACCCGCCCGATGCCGGTGATGATCCCGGCGGAGGGGGCGTCGCCGTCGTAGAGCCCGTGCGCGGCCAGCGGCGAGAGCTCGAGGAACCGGCTGCCCGGATCGAGCAGCGAGTCCACCCGCTCGCGGGGCAGCAGCTTGCCGCGCTCGACGTGCCGCTGCCGGGCCCGCTCCCCGCCGCCCTGGGCCGCGCGGTGCAGCTCGTCGGCCAGGTCGGCGACCAGCGCGCGGTGCGCTGCGGCGTTGCGCGCGGCGGCGTCGACGTCGGTCGTGGTGGGTCGGGGAAGCACCGGTGCGTCCACGGGCGTCAGGTTAACCGTCGTTCACGTTCGGCGTCCAGTGCTGGTGCTCAGGTGTTAACGGCGGTTAGCATGCACACATGGCCGAGAGCGTCATGGACGCCGCGCTGCACGCCGACGCGGGCAATCCTTCTCGCCGCGAGCAGATCCTGCGCGCCGCGGCGCAGCTCTTCGCCGAGCGCGGTTCGCGCAACGTCGGCGTGGACGACGTCGGCGCGGCCGTCGGGGTCACCGGCCCCGCGATCTACCGGCACTTCGCGGGCAAGGACGCGATGCTCGCCGAGATGCTGCTGCGGATCAGCGAGCGGCTCCTGGCCGGCGGCACCGAGGTCGTGGCCGCCGCCGGGGCCGACCCGCAGGCGCAGCTCCGGGCGCTGGTCGACTTCCAGGTGGACTTCGCGCTGGACAACCCCGCGCTGATCACCGTGCAGGACCGCGACCTGGGCTCACTGCCGGACGACGACGCCGCGCAGGTGCGCCGGCTGCAGCGCCGCTACGTCGAGGTGTGGGTGACCGTGCTGGCACGGCTGCACCCCGCGTCCGACGCCGAGACCTGCCGGGCGCGGGCGCACGCCGTCTTCGGGCTGATCAACTCCACGCCGCACAGCGCCGGCCGCCTCGACCGCCCCGCGATGGCCGCCCTGCTCACCGCGATGGCCCTCGCCGCCGCGACCTCATAGGCAGAAGTCGCGACTTCTGCCGTCAGGAGGTCGGCGGGTCCGGGAGCTGGAGGACCAGGCCGCTGCTCGCCGCGGCGTTGAGGCTGTCGGCGGTGCCCCCGGCGCCCTGGTCGACCCAGGACGTCTCGACGATCGTCACCACCGCGCCGCTCACCGCGCTGGCGTACTCGGCGTCGTGCAGCGCGTCCGGGGCACCGACGTACCCGGCGCCCTCGCGCAGCAGGTCGCTGACGTTGCCGGTGTTGTTCGTGTCGGCCAGGGCCTTGAGCCCCCGCGCCGACGCGCTGTCGGGCATCCGGACGTGCGAGACCGCGGCGACCACGGCCCGGCCGTCGATCTGCGCGGAGTAGAGACCGCGCGAGAGCCCCACGCAGTCGGTCTGGTCGAAGGAGTCGCCGACCTTGCCGTAGCCGTGCCCCCGGCAGGTGTCGACGACGTCGACCGCCTTGAGCGTGTAGGTGACCCCGTCGATCTGCTGCTGGAAGCCGAGCTGCGGACCGCTCGCCGAGCTCGACGCCGCCGCGCTGGCGGAGCCGGTGCCCGTGTCGCCGCCGTCGGAGCCACCCCGGCCCAGGATCAGCACGCCGCCGAGCGCGAGCAGGGCGACGACGAGGACGGCGACCGCGATGAGCAACCCGGTCCGCCGTCCGCCGCCCGAGGGCGGCGCGGGCTCGGCAGGACGCAGGTTCGGCTGCGCGGGCAGCACGGCGGTGCGCGGCACGGGCGGCAGCGCGGGCGGCGCCGGGCTCTCCGGCTCGGCGTGCGCGAACAGGCCACCGATGCCGTCGGTCTCGTCCAGGGGCGGCTGCGGCGCGGCGCCCACCGCGACCGTGTCGCGCACCGGCGACGCGGGCACCGCCGCGGGGGTCTGGCGCGCGAACACCGAACCGGGCGGCGGGGCCAGCGCGGGGCCGGTCGGGTGCACCACCGGCTGCGCGGCGGGTGGGGCGACCGGCGGCGCGGCCGCGGCGGCAGCGGCCTGCGCGGCGACGGCGGCCGCGATCGGCGACGGCGGGGCCTCGGCGGGCGGGGAGGGAGCGGGGGCCGCGGGCTCGGCCGGCGGCGGGCTGGTCGAGCCGGCGGTCATGGCCGCGGGCGCGAGCAGTTCGGGGCGGCGCAGCACGTACGGCGAGTACGGGAAGCCCTCGCCGTTGAGCTGGTCCACCGTGGGCCCGCGGCCCTCGAGGCCGAGCGCCTCCAGGGCGGCCCGGACGTCGGCGGTGGTCCACAGCCGCGGGTTGTCCACGCTCGAGTACCGGCTGGCGCGGGCGATGCCGAGCAGCAGCGACCGCGGCTCCAGCAGCGCGACCTGGTCGCCCTCGCCGAGGTCGCCGTCCGCCGGGTCGAGCCCGGAGAGCTCGCCGACCAGCACGGTCAGCCGGGCGATCCGGCCGGGCTCCAGGCCGGCGCGGCGCAGCCGCATGGCGGCCTCCATGCCGGCGCGCATCAGCCCGTCGAGCGGGGTCGACCCGCCGCCGGCCAGCTGCAGCACGTCGCCCGGCCCGGTGCCGGGCCCGATCGTCCAGGCCCCGTCGGGCTTGACGGTCACCACGCCGGTCTGGCGCACGACCTCGACGATCCGGACGACGGCCAGCCCCTCGGGCACGAGCAGGACGGCGTCGGACAGCCGCCGGTTGAGCACGCCGTCGCTGAACGGCAGCGACGCGACCACCGCCGCGCGGACGGCACCGCCGGTGTCCCACCTGGCCAGTTCCGCGAAGATCGCGCGCTCCCCCGCCGTCTGCAACGGCGCCGGGGTGAGTGCGAGCACGTGGTCCTCCGCTGGTCGGATGTGGTCGGGACGGAGCGGCGCACGGGCCTCGCGGCCGCCTCGTCCGGGTCGCCGGGGTGCACCCTCGCCGGACGCGGATCAGTGCCCGACCCTACGTGATGTGACGAGTCGGTCCCGCTCTTACACGCCGATCGGGCGGAGCGCATCTCGGGCGGCGTCGTCCCGGAACGGCTCCACCGGCTGCCTCCAGCGGACCCACCACTGGCTGCGCGCGAGCACGTCCACGAGGGCCCAGAGGACGCCGAAGCCGACCACGACCGGGATCGCCGACCACCAGTTCCACGGCGGCAGCAGGTCCAGCGCCTCCTGCCCGGCGCCGACCGCGTAGACCACGCCCGCCACCAGCGGGCCGGCCGCCCAGCCGGGCAGCCGGTACGTGACGGCCAGGTCGACCCCGACCGCGCCGACGATCAGCACGAACGGGATCGCCGAGGGCGGGAAACCGGCGCCGACGAGCGCCAGCCACGCGAGGCAGCGGTAGGCCAGGTAGACGCCGGCGACGGTCGTCGCCGTCCACCGCAGGCCGACGACCTTCCGGGCGACGACCAGCGTCAGCAGACCGGCGCAGATCAGCCAGGTGGGGTGCACCCAGGAGGGCACCGGCAGCATGAACTGGGTCGGCGTCTGCCCCTGCGAGGCGGCGAAGTCCAGCAGCGAGGGCTCGGCGGTGGTGTGCCCGGCCCGGTAGTCCCGCAACGACAGGACGCCGTACTCCTGGTGCTGGTTCGGGAAGAGCACGTTCTCGAAGAAGAACAGCCAGAGACCCAGCGAGATCAGGGTCCGCGTGCGTCCCGGCGCGGCGTACAGCCACCAGCCGCGGATCGCGCCGGCGAGCATGATCGCCGTCCCCAGGTAGAGCAGCGCGTGCGTCGGGCTCCAGCTGGTGATGTCCAGGCCGAACAGGCGGTGGTTGACGATGTCGGCCGGGATGGCGACGAGGAACAGCCCGATCCCCCACTGCATGAGCCGCAGCGCCCGCCGGTCGACGGCGTAGCCGCTGTAGCTGTGCGCCACCACCAGGGCGATCACCACCGCCGTGCCCACGGAGTTGAGCAGGTGCGGCGGGGCGAGGTCGTCGCGCAGCCACCGGAAGTGCCAGGAGACGTCCCACGACGAGCCGAGCATCTTGAGCAGGAACGCGACCAGCCAGCCGGTGTACATCCAGCGCAGCTCGGTCGGGCTCACCGGCCGCCCCGGCGTGCCCGGGGTCATGTAGGCCGACCAGAGCCAGCGGACCGTCGCCACCGGATGGGCGAGCGCCCTCCCCAGAGTGCCCGGGGCCCGCGGGACCGTCCGCGCGGTGCTGGTCGGAGCGGCCACGGGTGTTCTCCCAGGTGTCAGGACGGCGAGGAGCCCGCACCGTAACGGCGGACGAGCCGGGATCCGGGCTCCCGATCGGTGGGGGTGCGCCGGGTGCGCGTCGGCGGGACGCGCGGGACGGACGGTGCGTAATCTCGCTCCCCGTGGCGGAGAGCGCGGGACACCTGGTCTGGATCGACTGCGAGATGACGGGCCTGGACCTGGTCAAGGACAGGCTCGTCGAGGTCGCCGTCCTCGTCACCGACTCCGAGCTCAACGCGCTGGACCCCGGCCTCGACCTCGTGATCAACGCGCCGGACGACGTCCTCGACGGGATGACCGAGGTCGTCGCCGAGATGCACGCCAAGTCCGGGCTGACCGACGCCGTGCGCGCCTCGACGCTCACCCTGGCCGAGGCCGAGCAGCAGCTGCTGGCCTACATCAAGCGGTTCGTCCCCGAGCGGCGCAGCGCGCCGCTGTGCGGCAACTCGATCGGCACCGACCGCGGTTTCCTCGCCCGGGACATGCCCGAGCTCGACGACCACCTGCACTACCGGATGGTCGACGTCTCCTCGCTCAAGGAGCTGGCCCGGCGCTGGTTCCCGCGGGTGTACTTCGCCCAGCCGCCCAAGGGCCTCGCCCACCGAGCGCTGGCCGACATCATCGAGTCGGTGCGCGAGCTGGCCTACTACCGCAAGACGCTGTTCGTGGCGCCCCCCGGTCCGAGCAGCGACGAGGCGCAGGCGGCCGCCGGTGGAGTGGTCGCCTCCTACGCCGAACTGCTGGCCTCCGGCGACGCCGGGGGCGGCGCCGCCCGGGCCGCGTCGGAAGGCTGACCCCCTCCGGTATCCTTGCTCCGGTTCCCCTTCCGGCCGCCGGCCGCACGGGTCCGTGGTGGGTGTAGCTCAGTTGGTAGAGCACCAGGTTGTGGTCCTGGGTGTCGCGGGTTCAAGTCCCGTCACTCACCCTCACCGGGAAGGCCCTGGTCAGCGTGGCTGACCAGGGCCTTCCCCGTTTCCGGAACGTCGCCGCACGCTCGCCCGTTGACCACCTGCCGCTGCCCTTCGTCGAAAGAGCCATGAGTCCCGACCACAGTCCCCAGGCCACGCATCCCCACTCAGCGAACGGGGCGCGGGGCCGGTGACAGAAGTGCTCTCGCTGCTGCTCGGGGTGGCCGTGGTCCTGGGGATCACCGTCCTCACCGGCTACTTCGTGGCCCAGGAGTTCGCCTTCATGGCGGTCGACCGGGCCGGCCTGGCCGCGCGGGCGGAGACCGGCGACGCCGCCGCCCGCCGCGCGCTTTCCGTCACCCGCCGGACGTCGTTCATGCTCTCCGGCGCCCAGTTGGGCATCACCGTGACCGGGCTGCTCGTGGGCTACGTCGCCGAGCCGCTCATCGGCGAGTCCCTGGGCGCTCTGCTCGGTGGTGTCGGCATCCCGGTCGCGGTCAGCGTCGGCATCGGTGCGGTGCTCGCGCTGCTGTTCTCCACCGTCGTCCAGATGCTCTTCGGCGAGCTGTTCCCGAAGAACCTCGCCATCGCCCGCGCCGAGCCGGTGGCCCGCTGGCTGAGCGCGTCCACCACCGTCTACCTGACCGTGTTCGGCTGGCTGATCCGGGTGTTCGACCAGGCCTCGAACCTGCTGCTGCGCGTGCTGAAGATCGAGCCGGTGCACGACGTCGAGCACGCCGCCACCGCCCGTGACCTGGAGCACATCGTCGAGGAGTCCCGGGAGTCCGGCGACCTGCCGGCGGAGCTGTCGATGCTGGTCGACCGGATCCTCGACTTCCCCGACCGCGACGTCGAGCACGCGATGATCCCGAGGCCACGGGTGGACACCGTCGGCGGCACCGAGACGATCGGCCGGCTGCGGGAGCTCATGGCCTCCGGGCACTCCCGCTACCCGGTGCTCGACACCGCGACCGGCGACGTCACCGGCGTGGTGCACCTGGCCGACCTGCTGACCACCGCCGAGCCGACCACCGCCCCGGTGACCGCGATCGCCCGCGAGTGCCTGGTGGTCTCGACGTTCACCCCGCTGCCCGATGCCCTCCGCCAGCTCACCGACACCGGCAACCAGCTGGCCTGCGTGATCGACGAGTACGGCGGGTTCGCCGGGATCCTCACCCTCGAGGACCTCGCCGAGGAGCTGGTCGGCGAGATCACCGACGAGCACGACACCGACGTCGACCCCGGGTACGTGCCGGTCCAGGACGACGGCGTGTGGGAGATGGCCGGTGACGTGCACGTCGACGAGGTCGAGCGCGCCCTCGCCGTCGACCTGCCGCGCGGGCACTACGAGACGATGGCCGGCCTCGTCATCGCCGTGGCCGGCACGCTGCCCGAGCCGGGTGCGACGCTGACCGTGGAGCTGCCGCCCGACCCGGGCGACCTGGTGCACGCCGACGCGCCGGCGTCGCGGGTGCTGCACGTCGAGGTGCTCGCCGTCGACCGGCACGTGCCCTCGCGCGTCCGCCTGGAGCTGCCCCGATGAGCAACCCCTGGGTCGTCGCGGCCCTCACCGTCGTGATCGTCGCGCTGAGCGCCTTCTTCGTCGCGGTGGAGTTCGCCGCGCTCGCCGCCAAGCGGCACCGGCTCGAGGAGGCCGCGCCCGGGAGCCGCGCGGCCCGCGCCGCCCTGCGCAACTCCTCGGAGCTGACCCTCCTGCTCGCCGGCTCGCAGCTGGGCATCACCGCGGCCACGCTGGCGCTCGGCGCGATCAGCAAGCCCGCCGTGCACCACTGGCTGACCCCGCTGTTCGAGACGTGGGGTCTGCCCCTGGTCGCCGCCGACGTCGCCGGGTTCCTCCTCGCGCTGCTGCTCGTGACCTTCGTGCACCTGGTCGTCGGGGAGATGGCCCCGAAGTCGTGGGCGATCGCCCACCCGGAACGCTCGGCCACGCTGCTCGCGCTGCCGATGCGGGTGTTCATGGCGCTGTTCCGGCCGCTGCTGCGCGCGCTGAACGCGGCCGCGAACGCCCTCGTCCGGCGGGCCGGGGTGGAACCGGTCGACGAGGTGGCCGTCGGGCACAGCCCGGACGCGCTGCGCCACCTGGTCGAGCACTCGGCGAACGTCGGCGCGCTCGACGCCGGCTTCTCGGCGCAGATCTCCGGTGCGCTCGCGCTGGAGCGGATGACCGTCCGCGAGCTCGTCTCCCCGGGGGCCCGGCTGGCCGCGGTTCCGGACGACGCGGCCGTCGGCGCCGTCCGCGAGGTGACCCGCCGCACCGGCCACCTGCGGATCCTGCTCGGGACGCGGGCGCGGCTGACCGGGGTGGTGCACGTGCGCGACACGCTCACCGCGGCCGACGACGTGCCGGCGGCCGGCTTCGCCCGGCCGGTGTTCTCCCTCGACGGCGACACCACCGTGCACGCCGCGCTCAAGGCGATGCGGGAGACCCGCAACCACCTGGCCGTCGTCTCCGACGGCGGCGCGGTGCTCGGCGTCATCACGCTGTCCGACGTGCTGCGCCGGCTGTTCCCCGAACCGGACACCACCGCGGCCTGACGGTTCAGCGGCCCTGCCGGCCCTCCCCGCCGTGCACCACGATCGCCCAGATCAGGAGCACGTCGATGGCGATGATCAGGGCCGCGGCGACCGGAGCGGCCGGCAGGAACGTGAACATCACGAGCCCGCTGAGCACGGCCAGGGCGACGCCGACGATCCGGGCCCACGTCTGCCCGAACGCCAGTCCGCCACCGGCGGCCAGGAACGCGAGGCCGAGGAGCAGGTGCACCCACCCCCAGGTCGTGTAGCTCGCGTCGATCACGAGACCGCTGCTGGGCACGGAGTAGGTGGCGGCGTGGGCCAGCGCGGTGATGCCGAAGATGACCTGGAAGACCCCCACCAGGCCCATCAGCCCCCCGGTGAACCAGGCCCATCCGGAGAAGTCGTCCTCGGCGTACGTGGGGTAGGCGGAACGGGCTGTCTCGCTGCGGGGCGGGGCGGCCGCCTCGTCGCGTCGGACGTCGGCCATGGTGCAGTCCTCCTGACGGTCGCTGATGGGAGACGAGGCTCCTCGCCGAGCGGCCGCCGGTCCTCGTCCCGAGGGGGTGAGGTTCACCGGGTCCGGCCATTTCCGCCGGGCAATTCCCCCGTCGCCGGTCGCATTCATGCGAGGATCACGCCGGGCCCGGAGAAATGCGCGCGCGGAAAGCGGAGGACATGTCCGAACTCGACCGGCTGGTCAATTCCTGCCTGCTGCCCGGATTCGCCGGCCGCGCTCTCCCGGAATGGACCGTCCGCGCTCTGGGAGAAGGCCTGGCCGGGGTCTGCCTGTACGGCGCCAATCTGCCGCCGGAGGGCGGTGCGGCCGACGCCGTCGCCGGGATCAGCGCGTCGGTGCGGGCCGCCGCAGCCGACGCGCTGGTGGCCCTCGACGAGGAGGGCGGCGACGTCACCCGGCTCGAGTACCGGGTCGGCAGCAGCTACCCCGGCAACCTCGCGCTCGGGATCGTGGACGACGAGGAGCTCACCACCGCCGTGGCGACGGCGATCGGCGCCGACCTGCGCCGGGCGGGGGTGACCGTCGACCTCGCGCCGTCGGTGGACGTGAACAGCGACCCCCGCAACCCGGTGATCGGGGTCCGCTCGTTCGGCGCCGATCCCGGCCTGGTCGCCCGGCACGGGGCAGCGACCGTCCGCGGCCTGCAGGCAGCCGGGGCGGCCGCGACCGCCAAGCACTTCCCCGGCCACGGCGCGACCACCGTCGACTCGCACCTGGGCCTGCCGGTGGTCGACGTCGACGAGGCGACGTTCCGCCGCCGCGACCTGCCGCCCTTCGCCGCCGCCGTCGAGGCCGGGGTGGCGCTGGTCATGACCTCGCACGTCGTCTTCCCCGCCGTCGACGACCGGCCGGCGACGCTCAGCCGGCGGCTGCTGGTCGACGTGCTGCGCGGCGAGCTCGGCTTCGACGGCGTCGTCGTCACCGACGCGCTCGACATGGCGGGCGTGCGGGCGGCGCACGGCATCCCCCTGGCCGCGGCGCTGTCCCTGGCCGCCGGCGCCGATCTGCTGCTGCTCGGGGCCGAGGACGGCGAGGAGCACTGCGCGGCGATCCGGCGGGCGGTGGCCGAGCACGTCCGCGACGGGCGGCTCCCCGAGGCGCGGCTGCACGAGGCCGCCGGCCGGGTGGCCGCGCTGCGCGAGCGGCTCACCGCCGTCCCCGCCGCGCCGGAGGGCGACCGGGACGTCGGTCTGGTCGCCGCACGCCGGGCCCTGGTGGTTCGGAGCGTCGCCCCGCTCGAGGCCCCGGCCGTCGTCGTCGAGCTGCGGGCGGACGCGAACATGGCGGTGGGCGCGGCACGGTGGAGCCTGGCCGACCCGCTCGCCCGCCGGGGGCTGCTGGCCGAGCGCGTGACCGCCGACGCCGGCACGGCGGTCGAGGAGGTGCTGGCCCGGGCCGAGGGGCGCCCGCTGGTGGTCGCCGTCCGCGACGCCTACCGCCGGCCCGAGCAGGCCGCGTGGCTGCGGCGACTGACCGCGCTGCGGCCCGACGCGGTGACCGTCGCCGTGGGCATGCCCGACGACCTGGCGCTCGTCCCCGGACCGGCGCTGGCCACGCACGGCGCGGCGCGGGTCTGCACGGAGGCCGCGGCCGAGGCGCTCACCGCATGAGCACCCTGCTGACCGGCGGCCGCGCGCTCGACGCGGACGGGCGCGCCGACGGCCGCTGGGTGCTGCTCGACGGCGCCACGATCGCCGCGACCGGCACCGGCGAGCCGCCGTCCGCCGACGAGACCGTCGACCTCGCCGGCGCGTGGCTGACCCCGGGGTTCGTCGACCTGCACGTGCACGGCGGCGGCGGGCACGCCTTCGACGACGGCCCGTCCGCGATCCGGGCGGGGCTCGCCGTGCACCGCGCGCACGGCACCACCCGCTCGCTGGTCAGCCTGGTCGCGGCGCCGGTCGAGCGGCTGGAGAGCGCGCTCGCCGCGATCGCGGAGCTCGACGACCCGCTGGTCCTGGGCGCGCACCTGGAGGGCCCGTTCCTCGCGGCCGCCCGCTGCGGCGCGCACGACCCGCGCCACCTGCGCGCCCCATCCCCCGGAGACGTCGACCGCCTGCTCGCCGCCGGTGCCCCGCGCATGGTCACCCTGGCCCCCGAGCTGCCCGGTGGCCTCGACGCCGTCCGGCGGCTCGCCGGCGCGGGCGTCACGGTCGCCGTCGGGCACACCGAGGCGGACCTGACCACGACGGCCGCCGCCTTCGACGCCGGCGCGCGCGTGCTCACCCACGCGTTCAACGCGATGCCCGGGCTCGGGCACCGCGAGCCCGGCCCGGTGGGGGCCGCCGTGCGCGACGAGTGGGTGACGATCGAGCTGATCCTCGACGGCGCGCACGTCCACCCGGTGGTCGCCGGGCTGCTGATGGACGGCGCGCCCGGCCGGGTCGCCCTGGTCAGCGACGCGATGGCGGCCGCCGGCGGTCCGGACGGCGGCTACCGGCTGGGCGGGCAGGAGATCACCGTGCACGACGGGGTCGCCGTCCTCGCCGGGACGACGACGCTGGCCGGCTCCACGCTCACCCTCGACCGGGCGCTGCGCAACGCACTGCGTCAGGGGGTCGACCCGGTCGCCGCTGTCACCGCGGTGACCGCAACTCCCGCCCGTGCGCTCGGCCTCGGCGACCGGCTGGGCCGGCTCGCCCCGGGCTACGCCGCGGACGTCGTCGTCCTGGACGACGACTGGACTGTCCGCGCGGTGTGGGCCGCGGGCGTCAGGGTCGCTGCCACTCCGGCTTGAGCGCGTAGGTGTGCCGGTAGTAGTCGGCCAGCCGCAGCCGCACGCCGGCCGCCTCGTCGACCAGCACGCTCGCCCGCGGGTGCAGCTGCAGCGCCGAGGCCGGGCACATGCTCGACAGCGGCCCCTCCACGGCTGCCGCGACGGCGTCGGCCTTCGCCTCGCCCTGGGCGACGAGCACCAGTTCCCGCGCGTCGAGGATGGTGCCCAGACCCTGGGTCAGGCAGTGCGTCGGCACCTCGTCGGGGCCGGCGAAGAAGCGGGCGTTGTCCGCCCGGGTGCGCGGCGCGAGGGTCTTGATCCGGGTCCGCGAGGCGAAGGACGACGTCGGCTCGTTGAACCCGACGTGGCCGTTCGCGCCGATCCCGAGGATCTGGAGGTCGACGCCGCCGGCCGCGGCGATCGCGCGCTCGTACTCCGCCGCGGCCGCCTCCAGATCGGCGGCGCACCCGTCGGGCACGCGCACCTGCGCGGGGTCGAGGCGCAGCGGCTCGACGACGCTGCGGCGCAGCACCGAGGCGTAGCTCTGCGGGTGCTGGGCCGGGAGCCCCACGTACTCGTCGAGGGCGAAGCAGCGGACGCCGGAGAGGTCGAGCTCGCCGGCGGCCACCAGCCGGGCCAGCTCGGCGTAGATCCCTTCCGGCGAGGACCCGGTGGCCAGCCCGAGCACCGCGCTCGGGCGGCGCCGGACGACGGCGGCCACGCGCGCCGCCGCCAGCCGCCCGACCGCCGCGGCGTCCGGGAGCAGCACGACCTCCACGCGCTCAGCCTCCCGTGGGCAGCAGCCCGCGGACCAGCAGCGCGGCACCGATCGGGGCGACCGGCACCTCCCGCGGGACGACCTGCAGGCGGTCGGCCAGGGCCAGGCTGCGCAGGAACGCCGACCCCGAGGCCTGCCGCCGCACCGACCGCGCGACGGCGTCCACCAGCGGCTCCCCCACCTCGGCCACCCCGCCGCCGAGGACGACGTGCTCGACGTCGCAGGTGAGCACCAGCAGCCGCACCGCCGCGGCGACCGCGTCGGCGAACCGGTCGCGCACCGCCACTGCCGTGGGGTCGCCGTTCTCCGCCGCGGCGAACAGGTCCACCGCCGTCGGCCGGCCGTTCCGGTTGGGCCAGGCGGCGTCGATCGCCGCCCCGGAGGCGTAGAGCTCGAGGCAGCCGCGCTGGCCGCACGGGCACACCGGCCCGGCGTGGTCGACCGGGATGTGCCCGATCTCGCCGGCCGCCCCGCGGGCGCCACGGCGCAGTTCGCCGCCGAGCAGCAGGCCGGCCGCGACGCCGGTGCCCAGCGCGAGGAAGGCCAGGTCGCCGGACAACCCGAGCTCGCGCGCCGCACCGACGGCCGCGACGTTCAGGTCGTTCTCGACGACGACGGGCACCCCGCCCAGGCGCTCGGCGAGCATCGGCGCGGGCTCGACCTCCTCGGCGATGCCGAGGTTCACGGCGTGGCTGAGCCGGCCGGTGGCCGGGTCGACCAGCCCGGGCACGCCCGCCCCGACGCCGGCCAGGTCGGCGGGCGCGAGGCCGGCGCCGGCGCACAGCCGCTCGACCACCTCGGCGGCCGCGGCCACGACACCGGCCGCGCCCGGGCGGGTGGCTCCCCGCGCCGTGGCCCGCACCGCCGCGGCGCCGTCCAGGAGGACGCCGAGCACCTTGGTGCCTCCGATGTCCAGCCCGACCGACCACCGTCCCCCACCGGGTCGGTCGGCGGTCATCCCTTCACCGCCCCGGCCACCAGACCCGCGCTCATCCGCTTCTGCACGAACAGGAAGAACACGATCACGGGGATCGAGATGACCGTCGCCCCGGCCATGATCAACCCCCAGTCGGTCGCCCGGTTGCCCTCGACCAGGCCCTGCAGCCACAGCGGCAGGGTGCGCTGGTCGGGATCGGTCATGACCACCAGGGCGAGCGTGTACTCGTTCCAGGCCTGCAGGAACCCGTAGACACCCGCGGCGACCAGGCCCGGGGCGAGCAGCGGGAAGGTGATCCGGAAGAACGCCCGGGTGCGGGAGAGGCCGTCGACCATGGCCGCCTCCTCCAGCTCCACCGGCACCCCGCTGACGAACCCGCGCAGCATCCAGATCGTGAACGGCAGGATCGCCGCGGTGTAGACGATCGACAGCCCGAGCACCCGGTTGACCAGGTGCCAGCCGTCGAGCACCTGGTACTGCGAGATGAACAGGCCCTCGGCCGGGATCATCTGCACGATCAGAACGGTGATGAGGAATGCCTTCCGCCCGCGGAATCGGAAACGGCTGATCGCCAGAGCCGCGACGAATGCGAACAGAATGGCGACGACGACGGTGATCCCGGTGACCTCCAGGGACACGCGGAAAGCGTCGAAGAATGACGAGTCGGTGAGCACCCGCCGGAAATTCGACAGCGTCCCGGAGAAGGGGAAAAAGGTCGGTTCGGGGGTGCGCAGCCGGTTGGTCGGCAGGAAAGCGCTGTTGATCATCCAGTAGATCGGGAAGACCCAGATCAGGGCGACGACGACGGCCACGGCCCCGAGCAGCCGCCGGCGGGTACCGCCCCGCTTGCCGACCGGGGTGCTCACGGCTCCTCCCGCAGCATGCGCCGGATGTAGACGATGGTCAGGGCGAGCGTGATCGCCAGCATGATCGTGGCCATGGCTCCGGCCGTGCCGAACTCCTTGGACAGGGAGTAGATGAAGGTGCCCAGCAGGTGCGTCTCACGGGTCGGCGCCCCGGCCCGCTGCAGCACGTAGATCTGGGTGAACACCCGCAGGTCCCAGATGACCTGCAGCAGGCCGACGATCAGCAGCACGGGGCGCACGAGCGGCAGCGCGATGTACCGCAGCCGCTGCCAGGCACCGGCGCCGTCGAGCTCCGCGGCCTCGAGGGTCTCGTCGGGCACCTGCAGCAGCCCGGCGTAGACCGAGAAGACGACGAACGGCACGCTCATCCAGACGACGATCAGCGTGGCCAGCAGGTAGAACGACAGCGGCTCGATGATCCACGAGTGGTGCCGCATGCCCTCGAAGCCGAGCGGCTCGGCGAGCAGCCAGTTGACCACGCCGTACTGGGAGTCGAACAGCCACTGCCAGACGGTCATCGTGGCCAGCACCGGCGTCCCCCAGGCCAGCAGCAGCCCGATCTGCAGCGTCGTCCTGGCGAACCGGCCCACCCGGGTCATCAGGACGGCGAGCGCCACCCCGACGACCATGGTGAGACCGGCGTTGACCAGGCAGAACGCGATCGAGCGGCCGATGACGCCCCAGACGTACGGGTCGGTCAGCAGCTTCGTGTAGTTGTCCAGCCCCACCCACTCGGCCGGGCGCCCGAACTGCTGGGCCAGCCCGTACTCCTGGAACGAGAGGACGAACTGGCGCGCCAGGGGGTAGCCGAGCCCGACGGCGATCGGCACGAGCGCCGGCAGGAGCAGCAGGTACGGACCGGTGCGCCCGCGCAACCGCCGGCGTCGCGGTCGGGCCGAGGTGGATGAGGCGGGGACCACTGGTGCCCGCGGCGGCGCCGGGGGCACCAGCGTCGCCTCGGGAGTGGGAGGTGCGAGCATCGGGACTCCGGTGGTCGATCCCCGGCGCCGGGAGACGGTGCTCCCGGCGCCGGGCAGGTGCGTCAGTTGAGCGTCTGGGTGATCAGGTCGTCGGCCTTGGCCGAGGCCTCGGCCAGGTCGGCACCGCTCGCCACCTGCTGGAAGAAGTCCTCCAGGATCCGGGCGCCCTCGACGTCGGCCCACTTCTCCGCCGCCGGGGTCAGCTTGGCGTTGAGGGCGGCGGCCAGCGCGGCCTGCGCGTAGGCGTCGTCCCCGAGCGCCGACGCGTACTGGCTGTTGCCCGGGATGAGCCCGTTCTTGGCCAGCATCGTCTGGAAGTCCTCGCTGAAGATGATCTTCAGGAGGTTCCGCGCGAGCTCCTGGTGCTGCGACTTCGCCGGGATGGCGATGTTCGAGCCACCGGCGAACACCGTGGCCGGCTCGCCGGCCGTCGGCCCGGGCAGGGCGAAGACGCCGGTGTGCTGCTCGTTGCACGCCTGCTGCTCGGCCAGCGCGGCCTTCGCGGCGTCGGACGTGTCGTCCGGGTCGACGCCCTTGTTGCACGCGGGCAGGTCGATGCTCCAGCGCGCCCAGGTCGGCGCGGAGAACATCGCCGCCTCGCCGTTGTTGAACGCCACCCACGGGTCGGCGGAGTCGGCGTCCCGCGGGGCGGCGGTTGCGTTGGTGAACAGGTTCTGGACCTGCTTGAGGCCCTCCTGCGACTCGGGGCTGGACAGGTTGCCCACCCACTTGTCGCCGTCCTTCACCGCGAGGTCGCCCCCGGCGCTGTAGATCCAGGCCGTGCCGTTGTACCAGTCCTGGCCGGGGAACCAGAACCCGCTGCCGTTGGGGTTGGCCTGCTGCAGCTTGACCGCGACGTCGGTGAACTCCTGCAGCGTGGTCGGCACCGAGACGCCGGCCGCGGCGAACATGTCCTTGTTGTAGAAGACGGCGCGGGCACCCGAGTAGTAGGGCACCGCGTAGACCTTGCCGTCGGCCGTGCCGGCGTCGAGGAAGCCGGGCAGCAGGTCGTCGCCGCCGAGGTCCGGCACCAGGTCGGTGATGTCGGTGAACGCCCCGGCGTAGGTGAACGTCGGGCTCTGCGTGTTGCCGATCTCGACCAGGTCGGGGGTCTGGTCCTCCGAGGCGAGCGCGGTCTGCAGGCGCGGGACGAGGCCGTTCCAGTCCTGCTGCTCGATCTTCAGCGTGGCGCCGTCGTTCTGCGCCTCGAAGGTCGTGACCAGGTAGTCACGCAACTCCTGCGGCGTGTCGGTGCCGTTGAGCCAGAGCGTGATGGTCTGGTCGCCGCCCTCCGCGGCCTGCGATCCGCCGCCGCACGCGGCGACGGCGAGCAGGAGGCCGACGCCCACGGCGGCGAGCCCTCCCGTGCGTACCCTCTTCATGTCGGGGTTTCCTTCCGATGCGCGTGGGCGGTGCCGGACAGCGCCGCCTCCTGGGAGTGCTTCTCCGACTTGCAACTGGCCGGCTCGGGGTCGTCAGGTGACCCCGAGCTGGCCGGACAGCACGAGGACCGCGGCCCCGGACAGGGCGCCGTCCTCGCCGAGCGAGGTCATCCGCAGTTGCAGCGAGCTGCTGACGACCGGCATGGTGCGTTCCCGGAGGGTGGCCAGCGCGGCCTCGCGCAGTGGCCCGTCCAGGAGCTCCCGAGGTCCGCTCAGCACGACCTCGGACAGGTTCAGCGCGCTGACGACGGGCGCCAGCACGATGCCCAACCGGCGGCCGACGGCGGCGAGCGCGGCGTCGGCCGCCGGGGCGTCCAGGCCCTCGGTGCGGCGGCGCAGGGCCGGCACCGACAGCACGGTCTCGAGGCAGCCGCGGCGACCGCAGGCGCAGGGCGCGGGCCGGCCGAGCGGGGCGCCGTCGAGGTCGTCGCGCTCGTCGACGGCGGTCACGTGGCCGATCTCGCCGGCGGCGTGCTCGTGGCCCTGCACCAGCGCGCCGTCGAGGACGATCCCGGCGCCGACGCCCAGGCCGACGGTGAGCACCAGCAGCCCGCCGCCGGAGGCCCCGCCGTAGGTGAACTCCCCCAGCGCGGCGGTGTTCGCGTCGTTTCCGACGTGCACCGGCAGCCGGAGCGCGGCGCCGAGGTCGGCGGCCAGCGGCAGGTCGTACCAGTCGCGGTTGGGGGCCTGCAGCACGGTGCCGTCCGGGTCGATGACGCCGGGCGAGCCGACGCCGACGCCGATCACCGGCTGCGTGGCCACGGCGACCAGCTCGCGGCAGAGGGCCAGCAGCGCGTCGACCGCGGCGGCGCCGGTGCGCCCCTCGACGGCGGCCGACCGGCGTTCGAGCACGGTGCCGGAGAGGTCGAGGACGGCGCCGTGCATGCGCTCGTCGTCCGCGAGGTCGACCGCGACGATCTGGAAGGCGTCGGTGCGCAGTCCCACCAGCGTCGCCGGCTTGCCGGGGCGCCCCTCGGCCCGCGAGCCGAGCTCGTCGACCAGGCCCTCGTCGAGCAGCGAGCCGACCAGGTCGGAGATCGTGACGCGGGTCAGTCCCGTGGCCCGGGCCAGGTCGGCCCGCGACCGCGGACCGGAGTGGAACAGGTGCTGCAGCACCATCGACCGGTTGTGCACCCGCGCGTGCTCGGGCAGCACCTTGGCGGTCGGCCGCAGCAGGCGCCGCTGCCGCGAGGTCTCCCCGATCGCCGTCATGGTTTGTTAGGACACCGTCCTTACATACCGGTGTCAAGGGTCACACCGCAGCGTGACCTTTTCGTGACCTGCGGAACCGGCGCCGGGCCGAGTGCGCAGTTGCGGTCGCCGACACGCGGCGACACGCCGGGCGCAGCGACCGCAACTGCTCAGTCGACGGCGACGATGCGGCGCAGCTCCGCGGCCATCGCGGCGGCCTCCCGCGAGGCGCCGGTGATCGCCTCCTGCGCCTGCGCGGTCGAGGCGCTCTGCTCCTCCACCGCCGCGGCGATGGTGCCCTGCGCCTCGACGACGCCCTCGATGATCTCGCGGACCCCGGTGAGCGCCTCGCCGGCGGCCCCGACGTCGCCGCGCACGGATTCGACGACCCGGCGGATCCGCTCGGTGGCCCGCGCGGTCTCCGTGGCGAGGTCCTTGACCTCCCCGGCGACGACGGCGAAGCCCTTGCCGGCCTCGCCCGCGCGGGCCGACTCGATGGTGGCGTTGAGCGCGAGCAGGTTGGTCTGGTCGGCGATGCTGGAGATGCTCCCGGCGATCTGGTCGATCTCGGCCATCGTCGCGGCGAGCCGCTCGACGGTGTCGGCGCTGGTGCGCGAGCGCTCGCTCGCCTCGGTCGCCGTGGCGCTCGCGACGCTGGCCGCCGAGGAGATCTCGGTGATCGCCGCGCGCAGGGCGTCCATGACGTCGGTGGCCGTGCCGACGTTCTCGTCGAGCCGCTGCCCGGCCTGCATCAGCTCGGCCAGCTGCTCCTCCAGCTGCGCGGCGCGCGCCTCGCGGTGCTCGAGCTGCCGCGCGGCCTCCTCGGCGGCACGGGCCCGCTCGGCGGCGAGTTCCTCGACCGCGGCGGCCTGCGCCGCCTGCTGCTCCTCGGCCCGCGACTGCTCGGCCCGCCGGGCCCGGTCGGCGTCCTCGGTGAACTTCCACGCGTACGCCAGGAAGAACGCCTCGCCGAGCATGAACGCCGCGTGCAGGAAGGCGAAGAGGAAGGGGTGCTGCAGCGCCTGCGGCGTCGAGAAGATCATCTCCGGCATCCAGGCGCTCATGCCCAGGTGGTGCACCGCGACGAAGGCCACGGCCAGCAGGAACGGCGTCCACATCTGGTACAGGGCCACGAGGGCCAGCAGTGCGTAGAACCAGATGTGCAGGTCGGTGAGCCCGCCGCCGACGTGCAGCAGCCCGGCGGCCCCGCACATCAGCCCGGCGGCGGTCGCGCTGGCCCGGGTTCCCTGCCCGCGCAGGGTGAAGGCCAGCACGGACGTGACGGCGATGGCGATCAGGTAGCACCAGAACTGGAAGTCGAGGACCCGCTGCCAGGAGGCCAGGGCCAGCAGCGCCGGCACGTGCGCGGCCAGGACGCCGGAGATGATCCGGTGCCGGCCGCCGAAGTTCTCCTCGCTCAGCCGGGCGCCCCGGGGGATGGCCGCCCAGAAGCCCGTCCTCGGCCGCTCTGCCGTCGCGTGCGTCGTCGTCACCCCTGCTGGATCGGCCGGATCCACGGCTCGATTGACCCCAACGTCCGGGTGGAACGATTCCGTCCGCCCTGCGATCACGGGCCGGTCACGGACGGACCCATCGCCGGGACGAGTGGGGCGGGTGTGCCGGGAGATCCGGACACGCCGGGACCGGTACTGGCCCGGTCCCGCACGCGCTCGGACCCTGGCCGGTATGACGAGCACGTACGCCTACGGCACCGCGCACGCGGTGGTCATGGTGGGCGCGTTCGGCTCGCTGCAGGCACGGCAGATCGGCCCGGCCCACGCCACGATCGGCCGGGTGAACGGGCAGAGCCGCAAGGCGCTGTGCGGCGCCTACGTCGCGCAGGACGATCAGCTGCCGTGGCCGCCCGAGGGCTACCAGCCCGACCAGCTCTGCCCCGCGTGCGCGGAGCTCGCCACCCTCTGATCAGCCGCCGGCGATCGACGGCAGCACGTGCACCTGGGTGCCGTCGCGCAGCGCCGTGGCCAGCCCCTGCTCGTACCGGACGTCGTCGCCGTCGACGTAGACGTTCACGAACCGGCGCAGCTGCCCGGCCTCGTCGCGGATCCGCCGGCCGAGCAGCGGGTGCTGCCCGGCCAGCGTGTCGAGCAGGTCGGCCAGCGTCGCGCCGCCGGGGTCGACGTCGAGCTCCCGCCGTCCCCCGGCGAGGTCGGCGAGCACGCCCGGGAGGACTACCTGCACCTTCACGGGATCCGCGCCGCCCGGACGGTGAGCACGTCGGGCAGGTGCTCGGCGACCGTCGTGAACGTCTCGCCCTCGTCGGCGCTGGCGTAGACGCAGCCGTCACGGGTGCCGAGGTAGACGCCGGTCGGGTCGGCGTCGTCGGCGCAGAACGCGTCGCGCAGCACCGAGGTCCAGGCGCCGTCGGGCAGGCCGGCCGTCGACGCGGTCCAGGTCTCCCCCGCGTCGCGCGTGCGCTGCACCCGCAGCCGGCCCTCCGGAGGCACCCGCTGCATGTCGGCGACCAGCGGGATGACCCAGGCCGTGCCCGCGGTGCGCGGCGAGCTGACGATCGGGAAGCCGAAGTCCGCCGGCAGCCCACCGGCGATCGACGTCCACTTCCGGCCGCCGTCGTCGGTGCGGAAGACGCCGCCGTGGTTCTGCGCGTACATCCGCTCGGGGTCGCCGGCGTCGACGGCGATCTTGTGCACGCACTGCCCGTACTCGGGCTCCTCCGGCAGGAAACCGGCGGAGATGCCGCGGTTGCGTGGCTCCCAGCGGCCGCCGCCGTCCTCGCTGACGTAGACGCCGCCGGCGCTCATCGCGACGACCACGCGCTCGGTCGCGGGGTCGGGCAGCACCGTGTGGATCGCCGCTCCCCCGCCGCCGGGCTCCCACGTCGGCCGGTGCGGGTGGTCCCACAACCCGCGGACCAGCTCGAACGTGGCCCCGCCGTCCTCGCTGCGCCACAGCGAGTGCGGCTCGCAGCCGGCCCAGACGACGTCCGGCCGCGCGGCGGAGTCCGGGCGCAGCTGCCAGACGCGGGCCAGCGCGGCCCCGGTGTCCTCGGGGAAGCGGATCGCCCCGTGGTCGGTCTCCTGCCAGCTCGCGCCGAGGTCGTCGGACCACATGACGGTCGGGCCCCAGTGGCCGTACTGGATGCCGGCCAGCACGCGCGGCTGCGGCCGGCGGGCGTCGATCGACACCGCGGCGACCTCCTGCGCGAGCAGGTGCGGGCCGTCGAGGGTCCACGTGCGGCGGTCGTCGTCACTGCGTGCGAGCCACAGGCCCTTGCGCGTGCCGATGGCGATCAGATCGGTCATGGGTCCCTCCGGGCAGTCGACGTCGACCTTCTCAGACCATCGACTGCCCGGAGGGCGAAAACTCAGCGGCGGGTGGACCCGCCCTCGGTCTGCTGCGTGTGCTGGGGCAGCCCGGACTCAGGGGTGCGGCCCTGCGGCGCCGTGTCGTAGGCGGTGTCGTAGCCCGCGTCCTGCGGGGCGCCGTGGTGCGGCGCGCCGTCGTGCTGGGCGCTGAGCCCCGGTGCGAGCTTCTCGGCCTTGGCCCGCAGCTGCTCGGCGGCGGAGCGGTCCTCGTGCGCGGAGGCGTGCATCTCGCGCGCCTCCCGCTCGGCGCGGGCGGCGCGCTCCTGGGCCTCGGCCTGCTCGCGGCGGGCGCGGGCGGCCTGCTCCTCGGCCAGCGCCTGCTGTTGGTCGGCCCGGGCCGCACGGACCTGGGCCTCCTGCAGGTGCTCGCGCGCCTGCTCCTGCTTGCGCACCCTCGCGGCGCCGTTCCGCTTGGTCATGGCGAGCGCCAGCACGGCCAGCAGGATCACCACCACGACGACGATGAGCACGATCAGCCAGGTGTCCACGTCCCACTCCTCGGATCAGCCCCCGTGACAGCAGTTCGCGTCAGGGGGTTCCCGACGAGGTCGGACCGGAAACTCAGCGGGCCGGCGTGCGGCCGAACCGCTGCGCCGTCTCGCGGGTGAGCGCCGGCCAGACCAGCGGGTCGTGGCCGGGCACCAGCGGGTAGCCGCGGGCGGCGGCGATCGACTTCAGCCGCCGGACCTGCTCGACGCACTCCTCGGGCGTCGCGTGCACCCGGCCGCCGATCGGCAGCTCCTGGTCGATGTTCTCCACGGCCAGGTCCGCGGCGTCGAAGGCCAGGACCATCCCGCCGCCGCCGACGCTCTCGTCGAAGTCGACGACGAAGCTCTGGTGCCCCGGTGTGTGACCGGCGGTGAGGACCGCCGTGACGCCGGGGGCGATCTCGACGTCGCCGTCGGCCAGGCGCCAGTCGTGCCGCGGGTCGTCGAAGTCGATGCGGTAGATCGCGTGCTGCTCGGCCTCGTCGGTGAGCCCGAACTCCAGCTCCCGGCGCTGGCAGTGCACCGGCCGGCCGACGAAGTGCCGCAGGCCGCCGACGTGGTCGAGGTGCAGGTGCGAGAGGCCGACGGCGTGCACCTCGTCCGGCTCGATGCCGGCGTGCGCCAGCGCCTCCTCCAGCGGCTCGCCGGGGCCGGGCAGGATCGCGCGGGACGACGGATCGCCGTGGAAGCGCCGCCGCAGGGCCGGGTCGTGCAGCAGGGCGGTGTTGAAGCCGGTGTCGAGCAGCAGCCAGCCGCCGTCGCACAGCAGCAGCACGCCGGGCACGGGCTCGCGCAGCCGCTCGTGCGCGGGCGCCCCCTCGACGGAGACGCTGCGCGGCAGGTCCTCCCAACCGAGGGTCAGGAGGACGACGTCCCGGACGCCGCTCACTTCAGCGCGCTGCCGGCCTTCCAGTCCTCCCAGCTGATCGTCCAGTCGAAGATGTCGCCGTCGGCGCGGGACAGCTGCGGGCCGATCGAGTTCTTCACCTCGACGACGTCACCGGGCTGGGAGAAGTTGAAGAACCAGGCCGCCCGGTCGGTGGACAGGTTGATGCAGCCGTGCGAGACGTTGGCGTGGCCCTGCGAGCCGACCGACCACGGCGCGGCGTGCACGAACTCGCCGTTGTTGGAGATCCGGGTGGCGTACTCGACGTCGGCCCGGTAGCCGCCGGGGGCGTCGACCGCGAGCCCGAACGTGCTGGAGTCCATGACCATCGAGCGGTTCATCTCGGTGACCACGTGCACGCCGTTGCGGGTCGGGTTGGCGTTGCTGCCCGCGCTCATCGGGAAGGTCTGCACGACCTGGTCGCCGTCGTAGACGGTCAGGGTGTGCGCGCCGGCGTCGGCGACGGAGACGTGCTTCGGCCCGACGTGGAAGGACACCGTGCGGTTCTTCTCGCCCCAGACCCCGTCGCCGAAGTTCACGCCGTAGAGGTCGGCGTTCAGCGTGACGTCGGTGTCGGCCGGCCAGTAGGTGGAGGGCCGGAAGTGCACCTCGGCGTCGTTCACCCAGCTCCAGACGCCGTCGGTCTGCTGCGACGAGGTGACCAGCAGGTGGCTCTCGACGGCGGCCTTGTCGGCGACCGGGTCGTCGAAGTAGACGCGGATCGGCAACCCGACGCCGACGGTCATCCCGTTCAGCGGACCGATCGACGGCGTGCTCAGCGACTGCGGCGTCACGGTCGTGAACGTGGTCGCCGCCTTCGCCTCCTTGTCGTCGGCGTTCGTGGCCGTCGCGGTGAGCGTGTAGGTGCTGCCGTAGGACAGCTGGGCGTCCGGCGTCCACACCTCGGTGACCGCTTCGGGGGCGGCGGACGGCGAGCTGGACGGCGACGAGGACGCGCTGGAGGTCGCGGCGGCGTCGGCCGGCGCCTCGGCGGCCGTGCCGGTCACCGGGTTGCCGGCGGCGTCGACGACGGTCACGTCGGCGAGCCGTCCGCCGGTGACCGTGATCTCCAGCGGCTCGACCGGGGAGACATCGGTGGCGCCGTCGGCGGGCGAGACCGCCACCTGCGCCGGCGCGGCGGGAGCGGAGGACGACGACGAGCCGGAGGCGTCACTGCCGCTCTTCGCACCGTCGTTGCACCCGGCGAGGAGCAGCAGGGCCCCCGCGATCACTGCGGCTGTGCGTCGCACCGCTTCGACCCCTCTCGATCCCCGTCCGCCGTCTCGGACCCGCAGACGCGCTGGTCCAGCCCTCAGTGTCCACGTTCGAGCGACAGAATGGGCAGCACGTGAGCTGTTCCACCCGCCCGCTCGTCGTCCGGCCGGATCGCGCTGGTATCGTTCTCCCCCGGCGCCCGTTCGGAGCGGGCGACACGCGCCATTAGCTCAATTGGCAGAGCAGCTGACTCTTAATCAGCGGGTTCGGGGTTCGAGTCCCTGATGGCGCACCTCTCGCTCGACCAGCGGCTTCGTCCTCCGGGACGGAGCCGCTTCGTCGTTCTGGCCGTCCGGTTCGCGGGCAAGCCGAACCAGGGAGCTCGCGCTCGGAACCCGGTCCGGAGCCCCGCCGGGGAGTCCCCCTCCACCCGACGCGGGCAATGCCTCGTCGTCCTCATCCTGGGGGTGGCGGTCCCCGTCGGCAAACCGAGAGCTATCCCCGCACCGCGACCGACTCCCGCCGGCGCAACGGCATCGGCACCCGGTGCTCCCCCGGCGGCGGGCCGCCCTCCCCCAGCAGCAGGTCGACGGCGATCGCCGCCAGCTCGCGGTGCGGGAGGGCCACGCTGGTCAGCGCGGGGTGCAGCCAGACCGCGAGGTCGGAGTCGTCGAACGAGACGACGGCGAGGTCGTCGGGGACGCGGCGACCGCGGACGGCGAGCGCTTGGTAGACGCCCATGGCGACGCGGTCGTTGGCGCAGATGACCGCGGCGGGCTCCTGCCCGTCGTCGAGCAGGGCGCCGAAGCGCTCGAAGGCCGACTCCGGCCACCAGGCGCAGGGGACCGTGCCCGCCGCCCGCACGCCGGCCGCCGTCAGGGCCTCCTCGATCCCCCGCAGCCGCTCCACCGAGGCGACGACGTGCGGCGCCGGCTCCCCCACCAGCCAGATGCCGTCGCGATAGCCGGCCGACAGCAGCGCCTCCGCCGCCGTCCGGCCCGCCCCGACCTCGTCCGGGACGACGGAGGGCAGCCCCGGAGCCCGGCAGTTGAGCAGCGCCACGCGCTGGTCGCGCAGGGCCGCCGGGACGACGACGTCCCGGGTGAAGTACGTGGCGTAGAGGAAGGCGTCGACGTGCCGGGCCAGCAGTTCCTCGACCAGCGCCTCCTCGAGCTCGGCGTCCTCCCCCGTCTCGCACACGAACAGCAGGTAGCCGCGGGCCGCGGTCGCCGCGAGCGCCCCGGCCACCAGGTCGCCGGCGTACGCCTCGCTCGCCACGGCGTCGGCGATCAGGGCGATCGTGCGGGTCACCTGCGTCCGGAGGCCGCGCGCCATGAGGTCGGGCCGGTAGCGCAGCTCGTTGGCCGCGCGCAGCACCCGGCGCCGGGTGTCCTCCCCGATCCGCATCTCGCGGTCGCGCCCGGTGAGGACGTAGTGCGCCGTGGTCCGGGACGTGCCGGCGCGCTCGGCGACGTCCTGCAGCGTGACTCGCCGCTCCACGTCGCGGAGTCTGGCACGCCGAACGCCTCACCAGGGTGTTCTCACCGGCCCCACCGCCCGGTTTGACAGGCGTCCGGACCGGTCCTTCACTGAACCAGCTGAATCCATCCAGCATGGACGGTGTCGGGGGGCGGCGTGATCGAACGGGTCACCTGGGAGACCTGCCCGCGCTGCGGGCACGCCACCGCGGTGGCCTGGATCGACGGCCGCCCGGTCGAGGTCGACTGCCCGAGCGGCTGCCGGCTCAGCCCCGCCGACTTCCTCCAGGAAGCCGCGCGGACCAAGCACCGCACGTCGTCGCTCTCCCGCTGGTCGGCGACGGTCAGCCGCTGGCGGTAGCGCACGGGCGGGCGTCGTCCGCACCTGGGACGATCGGCAGCGTGTGCACGGTCGTCGTCCGCTGGGTGTCCGGAGCGCCGGTGCGGATCCTGGCGCTGCGCGACGAGCTGACCTCCCGCGAGTTCGACGACCCGGGCCGCTGGTGGCCCGGACAGCCCGACGTCGTCGGCGGCCGCGACCGGACGGCGGGCGGCACCTGGTGCGCCACCGATGTCGGCACCGGGGTCACCGCCCTGGTGCTCAACCGGCCCCAGAAGCGCGACGCCGACCCGGGCGCACCCAGCCGCGGCGTGCTGCCGCTGCTCGGCGTCGAGCACGGTCCCGACTGGCTGGAGCACGTCGCGCTCGACGGCATGGCGAGCTTCCTGCTCGTGCTCGCGGCGCCGGACCGGCTGACCACCTGGGACTTCGACGGCGCGGGCCTGGCCGTGACCGAGCACGCCGAGGGCACGTGGATGGTCACGTCGGGCGGCCCGGAGGACCGCAAGGCCGACCGGTGGCTGCCGGCGTTCAGCGAGGCGGTGCACCCCGACGGCTGGCGCACCCTGGTGGCCAAGGAGCCGCCGCAGGACGACCCGGGCGCGCTGGTGGTCCGCCACGAGCAGGACGGGATGGTCTACGCGACCGTCTTCGGCGAGCTCATCGAGGCTGCCCCCGGCCGGTTGCACCTCGAGCACTCCCGCCGGCCCTGGACCACCGAACCCTGGCAGGCTCTGGAGGCCTGAGCGGGCCGGGCGGCCGCCGACGTCCTAGGTTGGGCCGGTGCCGTGGAGGCGGGGCGTCCTCGCGCTGTTCACCGTCGCGGCCGGCACCAACGTGCCGGTTCCGCTGCTGCTGATCTACCGGGACCGGTTGGGGCTGTCCCCTGAGGTGCTCACGGCGCTCTTCGGGTGCTACGCCGCGGGTCTGGTGCCCGCGCTGCTCGTCGGCGGCCCGCTCTCCGACCGGCTCGGCCGCCGCCCGGTCGCCCTTCCCGGCATCGCCCTGTCCGTGCTGGCCTCCCTCGCCTTCGCGGCGGCCGGCGACTCGGTGCCCCTGCTCTTCGCCGCGCGCTTCCTGCAGGGCGTGGTCAGCGGCGTCGTCTTCAGCGTCGGCAGCGCGTGGGTGGCCGAGCTGTCCGCGGCGTCGGGCGAGGGCGCGGGAGGCCGCCGCGCGGCCTTCGCCATGACGGCGGGGTTCTCGCTCGGACCGCTGACCAGCGGGCTGCTCGGGCAGTTCGGGCCGGCACCGACCGTGCTGCCCTACCTGGTGCACGCGGCGGTGGCGGGGACCGGCGTCGCCGTCGCCGCCGGGCTGCCCGAGACGAACCATCGCCGGACGCGCGTCGGCGGCCACCTCCCCTCCCCGGATCCGCTGATCCGCAAGGGCGACGTCGGGCTGGCGGCCGGCGTCCTGGCCCCTGTAGCGGTGTGCGTCTACGCCTTCCCGAGCACGATCGTGTCGGCCGTGCCGCTGCTGGGGACGCTGCCGGGCACCGGGGTGGCCGTCGTCGGGGCGCTCGCCGGGGTCACGCTCGGCGCCGGTGCACTGGTCGCCCCCGCGCAACGCCGTCTCGGCAGCTGGGCGGCCGTCGTCGGCACCGCGCTCGGGACCGCCGGGTGCGCGAGCGCGGCGTTGTTCGTGGCGACCGATGCGCTGGCCTGGCTGGTCGCCGCCGCCCCTCTCTTCGGTGCCGGCGGCGGTCTCTGCCTCGCCGCCGGGCTGACGCTCACCGGACGGCTGGCCGCCCCCACCCGGCGCGGGGCGTTGACGGCCGCCTTCCTGGCCGTGGCGTATCTCGGCTTCGCCGCTCCCTACCTGGTGACGGCGACCGCCCACCGGACCGCGGACTGGCTGCCCCTCGTGGTGGCCGGTGGAGCCACCGCGCTGCTGACGCTCCGGCTGGTGCGCCCGGCCCGGCTGGGCCGGCTGTGACCGCGGGCGACGCCTCCCGGAAACCGGGAGGCGCCGCCCGCGGCGCCGGTCAGCTCCCGGCCAGGCTCTCCGCGAACTGCCCCTCGAACGCGTCCTGCACGATCTTCGCGCCGCCGGGCACGTCGGCCGGCTGCTCGATGTAGCTCTGCAAGCTGGGCGACTGGCCGAGCTTGAAGGCGTCGATCGGGACGATGAGGCCGCCGGTGTCGATGTTGGTCAGGCCGTTGAACGCGTCGAGCACGCCCTTGCGGGTCAGGTCGCCGTTGTCGCAGGCCTTGTCGAGCACCTGGTTCATCACCGTGGACATGCCGTAGCCGAGCAGCACACCGCCGGCGCTGGGGGCCGCGACGTCGGGGTAGGCCTTCTTGTAGGCGTCGAGGATGTCCTCGTGGTTCTCGAAGGTGCCGATGGGAGCCGCGACGTACAGGTGGTCCTTCAGCCACTGCGCCGTCGGGCCCTGCAGCAGACCCGGGGCGTAGACCGGGTTGCTGCCGAGGATCGGCACGTCGAGCCCCTGGGCCTGCGCCGCCGCCGCCACCGACGCGGTCTGCGTCGGGGCCACGGTCAGGGCGATGAGCTTCACGCCGGCCGCCGCGAACTGGCTGACCTGCGCGCTCATGTCCTGGTCGGTGGACTTGATCTGGGCCTCGACGACCTTGAGGTTCTTCTCCTCGGCGACCTTCTTGGTGCCGGCGAGGCCGGTCGCGCCGTACTCGCCCTCGAAGTAGATGTGGCCGACGGTGTCGCCCTCCTTCAGCAGCCCCTGCTTGAAGAGGTAGTCGTAACCGTTGGACATCTCGACGTCGTACGTCGGCCCGAGGACGCCGGTGCCGGGGATCTGCGTGAGCGTCTCGCCCCAGGCGGAGGGGAAGTTGACGATCTGGTCGGCCTCGTAGTCCTGGGCCAGCGCGGTGTTGATCGGTGAGCCGATCGTCTGCTGCATCGCGAGGATGCTGTCCTTGATCGAGCTGTAGAGCTGGACGCCGGTCTGCGGGACGTAGCCGGTGTCCTGGACGTTCAGCTTCACGTCGTAGGTGTCGCACACCTTGTGGTCGGACCAGTACAGCGTGTTCGCGTTGGTGATGTCCTTGCCGAGCGCGGCGAAGACGCCGGTCAGGTCGGTGAGGACACCCAGGCTGATGGTCTTGCCCTCGATGCCGACGTCCGTGGCGACGTCACCGGAACTCCCCCCTCCGCTGCTGGAGCCGTTGTCCGCCTTGGTGCTGCAACCGGTGGCGGCCACGACCACGGCAGCTGCGATCACCGCCGCGGCCCGGGGGAACTTCTCGATCCTCATCTGGGGGTGCTCCTTTGCACTGGACGGTCGGACGGGACGGACTGCGGGGAAGACTCGGGCGCTCGGGCCGACGGCGGCTCGGCAGGAGGGCCGGCGCGCCGGCGCCGGAAGCGCTGCGGGATGCCGGCCAGGCCACCGGGCAGGAAGATGATCACGAGCACGATCGCCGCGCCGTACAGGTAGCGGGCCGCCTCGCCGGCCGCCAGCCCCGAGCCGCCGGCGCTGGTGACGAAGGGGATGGCGTCGGCGTAGCGCTGGAAGATCAGCGGCAGCGCGGTGACGAAGGCCGCGCCGAGCACCGCTCCGCCCACGGAGCCCAGCCCGCCGAGCACGATCATCGCGAGGTACTGGATCGAGACGAACAGGCCGAACGACTCCGGGGCGATGCTGCCGATCGAGAGCGCGTAGAGCACGCCCGACAGCCCGGCGTACATCGAGCTGACCATGAAGACGCGCGCCTTGTAGGCCTGCACGTTCACGCCCATCACCGACGCGGCGACCTCGCTGTCGCGCAGCGTCTGCAGCGCCCGACCCGGACGGCTGCGCAGGAGGTTGCGGGCGAACAGGTAGGCGGCCAGCGCGATGACCAGGCCGAGGTACCACAGCCGCTCCGCCTCCCGGAAGGGGATGCCCAGCACGAACAGCTGCGGGTCACGACTGGCGAAGTGGAAGCCGAACAGCGAGAACTCCGGGACGCGGCGGCCGTTGAAGCCGCCGGTGACCGACGTCCAGCTGTTGAGCACGTGCAGGCCGATGAAGACCAGGCCCAGGGAGGCGACGCCGAGGTAGATGCCGCGCAGGCGGGCCGCGACCGGGCTGAACAGCAGGCCGGCCACGCCCGCGACGACGACGCCGAGCACCATGCCCACGAGCGGGGGCCACCCGAGCCCCTTGAGGTCGGCGACGCCGAGCCCGCCGGACTCCCCGGAGACGAAGGTGTACGTCACCGCCCCGACCGCGAGGAAGAACGAGTGGGCCAGCGACAGCTGCCCGCTGGTGCCCACCAGCAGGTTCAGCCCGATCGCACCCACGGCCGCGCCGAAGACGGCGAACCCGGTGCGCAGCCAGAACTCCTCGATGTAGAGCGGCAGCACGAGCAGCACGATCAGCAGCACGGCCAGGACGACCGGCCGCAGCCACGACCGGGCCGGACGGCGGGTCGTCGTGGAGCGGGCCCGGGCGCTCGGGGCCTGCGCAGTCGCCTCAGACACGGGTCAGCTCCTTGGTGCCGAACAGCCCGGATGGCCGGACCAGGAGGACGACGAGCATGACGATGTACGGGATGACCGCGCTGAAGCCGCGGCCCAGGAAGAGCAGCTGCCCCTGGTAGCCGGCGGCCAGCGACTCGGTGATCCCGATGAGCAGCCCGCCGACCAACGCTCCTCCGGTCGAGTCCAGGCCGCCCAGGATGGCCGCCGGGAAGGCACCGAGCGCCACGGTGTAGACGGCGGGGCTGACCCCGGGCGTCGGCGCGCCGACGAGGAAGAGCGCCGCCACCGCCGCCAGCGCGCCGGCGACCACCCAGGCGACCATCGACACGCGGCCCTGCCGGATGCCCATGAGCGCCGCGGCCTCGCCGTCCTCGGCCGAGGCGCGCATGGCCACGCCCCAGGACGAGTACTTGAAGGCGAGGAAGAAGGCGGTGATCAGGACCGCGGCCACGAGGATCGCCAGCGCCCGGTTCAGGCTGATCCCGACCGAGCCGATCCGGAAGACCTGGCCACCCCACGGGTGGGGCACGTTGAGGATGTCCGAGCCGATCCGGCGGGTCAGGTCGGTGAGCAGGATGATGTCGACACCGATCGTGACGATCGCCAGGCTGATCACCGGCGCACCGCGCAACGGGTTGATGACCAGCCGCTCGATCACCAGGGCGACCAGGCCGGTGAGGACGACGCCGGCGAGCGTGCCCGCCCAGAACCCCCACAGGTCGGCGAACCGGACGATCGAGTAGGCGCCCAGCAGCAGCAGCGAGCCGTGCGTGAAGCTCACGACCTCGCTCGCCTTGAAGATGATCACGAAGCCGAGGGCGATGAGGGCGTACATCGTGCCCAGCGAGATCCCGTTGAGCAGCAGCGAGAGGAACTGGGTCACGGGCGGCTCTCCGGAGGGTCGGTGGGTGCGTCGGCAGCGACGAGGGAGGGATCGGTCTCGTTGCCCGACCCCAGGTAGGCCCGGATGACCTCGGGATCGGTCTGCACCTCGGCCGGTGTGCCGTCGGCGATCAGCCGGCCGAAGTCGAGGACGGTCACCCGGTCGGCCAGCGACATGACCATGCCCATGTCGTGCTCGACGAGGATGATCGAGATCCCCAGCGCGGAGCGGATCTCGCGGATGGCGTCGGCCATCCGCTCCGTCTCCTCCGCGTTCATGCCGGCCACCGGCTCGTCCAGGAGCAGCAGCCGCGGTTCGGTGCACAGCGCCCGGGCCACCTCGACCCGCTTCTGGTCCCCGTAGGACAGCACCCCGACGGGGGTGTGCAGCTTGTCGCCCAGGTCGAGGAACTCGGCGATCTCGGCCACCCGCTCGCCGTGCCGGCGCCCTTCCCGGGTCGCGCGGGGCAGCCGCAACCCCGCGGAGAGGAACCCGGCGCGGGTCAGGTGGTGGCGGCCGAGCATCAGGTTCTCCGCCACCGACTGGGCGCCGGACAACGCGATGTTCTGGAACGCCCGTGCCACACCGACGTCCGCGATCTGGTACGGCCGCATCCTGTCCAGCCGCGCGTCGCCGAACCGGACCTGGCCTTCCGCTGCCTTGTAGACGCCGGACAGGACGTTGAACATCGTCGACTTGCCGGCCCCGTTCGGGCCGATGACGGCGTGGATGGCGCCGGGGGCGACGGCGAAGGAGACGTCGGAGAGCGCCTTGATGGCGCCGAACCGGACGCTGACGTGCTCGACCTCGAGCGGGGGGAGGTCGGCGCGGATCTGCCCGTCCACCTCGACCGCCTCGCTCATGCCGTCCACCGCGAGAGGGTGCGCCGCGGCCTGACGGGGCGGGCCGCGGCCGGCTCGTCGGTGTCGTGACCGAGGTAGAGCCGCCGGACCTCGTCGGTGCGGGCCAGCTCCGCGGCGTTGCCGGACAGCGAGACCTCGCCGACGTCGAGCACGTAGGCGTCGTTGGCGACCCCGAGCGCCATGGTGGCGTTCTGCTCGACGAGGAGCACCGACGTCCCCTGGCGGTTGATCTCGGTGATCACCTCGCCGATCTGACCGATGACGCGCGGCGCCAGACCGAGCGAGGGCTCGTCGAGCAGCAGCAGCCGGGGACTGGCCATGAGCGCCCGTCCGATCGCGAGCATCTGCTGCTCGCCGCCCGACAGCAGCACGCCCCGCTGCGCCTTGCGCTCGGCGAGAACGGGGAAGAGGTCGTAGACGCGCTGCTGCGCTGCCGCCTTCGCCGTCTTGTCGCGGTTGCCCATCCCGCCGGCGCGGAGGTTCTCCTCGACGGTGAGGCGGCCGAAGATCCGCCGTCCCTCGGGGACCTGCACGACCCCGGTCCGGACCGTCTGCCCGGGATCGCGGCGGGTCAGCTCGACGTCCCCGAGCCGCACCGAGCCCGCCTCGACCCGCCCCTTGTGCAGACCGAGGGTGCCCGAGATCGTGCGCAGCAGGGTGGTCTTGCCCGCCCCGTTGCTGCCCAGCACGGCGACCACACCCCCGTCGGGGATCTCCAGCGTCACCCCCCGCAGCGCCCGCACGGCCCCGCCGTAGGTCACGTGCAGACCGTCGACGGTCAACATGTTTCACCCTGCAACAGTTGTGACGTGGGCCACATGGATCAGAACCTTAGGGGGCCGATCGTGTTTCGCACACGCGGTGCACAGGTTCGTTCTCAAGTCGTCACACGTTCGGGGTCGCCGGGTCCGCCGACACGCAGGCGACCGGTGTAGTCCGACCACGTCGCGGGCACCGGACGACGCATGACGACGCCGAGCGACTGGCGGACCGCGCTGGACGGGCTGCCGCTGGAGGAGCGGCTCAAGGCGCTGCTCGTCTACGAGCTCGCGGCCGACCGCGCCGCGGGCGCGCCGATCGAGGTGACGACCGCGACCCTGCGCGCGGCCGCGCAGGCCGAGGGGCTCGACGACAGCGGGCCGTGGATCGACGTCGCGGCGGCGCGGATCAGCGCCGGCCGGACCGTCGCCCTCTAGCTACGAGGACGCCCGCACGACCAGCTCGGTCGGCAGGACGGCGGACTGGTGGGTGTCCCCGTCGACGCCGGAGATGAGCCGCAGGAGCATCTCGGCCATCTCCCGGCCCATCTCCTCGACCGGCTGGCGCACCGTCGACAGCGGGGGGTCGGTCACCCGGGACAGCGGCGAGTCGTCGAACCCCACCACCGCGACGTCCTCCGGCACGCGGCGCCCGGCGTCGCGCAGCGCCCGCAGCGCGCCGATGGCCATCAGGTCGTTCGCGGCGAAGACGGCGTCGAGGTCGGGGTGGCAGGCGAGCAGCGACCGCATCGCCTGCAGCCCGCTGACCTCGCTGAAGTCGCCCTCGACCACGAGCGCCGGGTCGTCGGCCAGGCCCGCGGCGGTCAACGCCGCGCGGTAGCCGGCCAGCCGGTCCTGGCCGGCGCCCATGTCGCGCGGACCGCTGATGGTCGCGATCCGCTTCCGGCCGTTGTCGATCAGGTGCGCCACCCCGGCCCGCGCGCCGCCGATGTTGTCGACGTCGACGTAGGCGCCCCCGTACCCGCTGGGCGGCCGACCGCCGAGCACCACCGGCAGGCCGCGGGTGCGCAGCAGCTCGGGCAGCGGGTCGTCGCCGTGCAGCGAGACCAGCAGCACGCCGTCGATGTGCTGCGGGGTCAGGTACCGCTCGAGCGGCCGCTCCTCCCCCGCCGCCAGGGCCAGCACCAGCTGCCGCCCCGCGGCCGAGACGCCCGCGCTGATCCCGCGCACCACCCCGGCGAAGAACGGCTCGCTGAAGACCCGCTCCTCGCTCTCGGAGATGACCAGGGCCACCGCGTCGGTCCGCCGGGTCACCAGCGCCCGCGCGGCGAGGTTCGGCACGTAGCCGAGCTCGGCCACCGCGGCCTCGACCGCCTGCCGGGTGTGCGCGGACACCTGCGGCGAGCCGTTGATGACCCGCGACACCGTGCCGCGGCCGACGCCCGCGCGCTCGGCCACCTGGTCGAGCGTGGGGCGGTCGGTCGGGGCGGTCACCGCGTCAGTATCCCGATCGGTCGCGGTGCGCACGGAGGAAGTCGGCGTACCAGCGGCCGCTGTCCTTCACCCGGCGCTGCTGGGTGGCGTAGTCGACGTGCACGACGCCGAACCGCTTGCTGTAGCCGTGCGCCCACTCGAAGTTGTCCATCAGCGACCAGACGAAGTAGCCCTTGAGCGGCACGCCGTCGGCGATCGCCTGCTGCGCGCTGGCCAGGTGGGCGGCGAGGAAGGCGGTCCGCTCGGCGTCGTGGACGGCCCCGTCCGCCGTCACCACGTCCTCGTAGGCCGAGCCGTTCTCGGTGACGTAGAGGGGCAGGTCGCCGTAGTCGCGCTGCAGCCGGCGCAGCAGGTCGCCGAGCCCCTCGGGGTCGACACCCCAGCCCATCGCGGTCAGCGGCGTCTCCGTCGGCCCGAGCGCGGCCAGGTTGGTGCCCGGCATCGGGGACGTGCTGACCACCTGGGTCTGGTAGTAGTTCACGCCCAGCAGGTCCAGCGGCGCCGCGATCGTCGCGGCGTCGCCGTCCTGCTCGAAGGAGAAGTCGGTGACCCCGGCCAGGTCGGCGCGGACGTCGTCGGGGTAGCTGCCGCGCAGCAGCGGGTCGAGGAAGATCCGGTTCTGCCAGCCGTCGGCGCGCCGGACCGCGTCGGCCACCGCGGGGTGGTCGTCGACCGGCGTCATCGGCGCCAGGTTGAGCGTGATGCCGACCTGCTCGGCGCCGCGGGCCCGCAGCGCCTGGACGCCGAGCCCGTGCCCGAGCAGCAGGTGGTGGACGGCGGCGACCGCGGCGTCGTGCTCGTGCCGGCCGGGGGCGTGGGCGCCGCTGGCGTAGCCGAGGAAGGACGAGCACCACGGCTCGTTCAGCGTCGTCCAGTAGCGGACCCGGTCACCGAGCGCCTCCGCGACGACGTCGGCGTAGTCGGCGAACCGCTCCGCGGTGTCCCGCACCGGCCAGCCGCCGGCGTCCTCGAGCTCCTGCGGCAGGTCCCAGTGGTAGAGCGTGATCCAGGGCTCGATGCCCCGATCGTTGAGCTCGTCGACCAGGCCGCGGTAGAAGTCGAGGCCCTTCTGGTTGACCGGCCCCCTGCCACCCGGCTGGATGCGCGGCCAGGCGACGGAGAACCGGTAGGAGCGCAGGCCGAGCTCGGCCATGAGCGCCACGTCGTCCCGCCAGCGGTGGTAGTGGTCGGCGGCCACGTCGCCGGTGTCGCCGTCCCGCACCCGGCCCGGGGTGTGGCTGTAGGTGTCCCAGATCGAGCGACCGCGCCCGTCCTCGTCGGCCGCGCCTTCGATCTGGTAGGCCGCGGTCGCCGCGCCCCACAGGAAGTCGGCGGGGAAGCCGGCGGGGTCGGGGGTGCCGGGAAGGGTCACGGATCTCTCTCCTCGTTCAGACGGGGACGACGGCTCGGGAGCGCTCCCAGCAGCCTGCGGCAGCCGGGAGCGGCGGTCAACGCCCGATCGGGCGAGCGGGTCAGTCGTCCTTGAGCAGCTGGTCGCGCAGGAAGGTCTTCGGGTGGTACTTGCGCAGGTCGAGCTCGCGCAGGTCGGCGAACTCGTCGCCGAGGTCGTCGCTGACCTGCCCGCGGACGTCGCGCATCGCCGAGCGGATGTGCTTGAGCGCGGTGGCCGCTTCCTTGGCCAGGCCGGGCAGCCGGTCAGGGCCGAAGATGAACAGCGCGGCCAGGGCGAGGACGACGATCTCGCCCCAGCCGATCGAGTCGAACATCGTCGCTCCCCTATCGCTGACCGACGGGCTCGTCGAGGGACGACGGGGTGGCGTCCAGCGGGGAGGCCTCGTCGTCGCCGACGTCGTGGAAGGACTCCACGTCGGCACGGCGGGCCCGGCGCTTGTCCACCACCCGGGCGATCTGGATGGCCGCCTCGAACAGCAGGCACATCGGCAGCGCCATCAGCAGCATCGTGAACGGGTCCTGGGTGGGCGTGATGAACGCGGCGAACACGATGGTCAGGAAGAAGATCCACCGCCGCGACTTCTTCAGCACCGCGTACGTCAGGACGCCCACGAGGTTCAGCGCGACCGCCAGCAGCGGGACCTCGAAGGAGACCCCGAACGCCAGCAGCACGCTGACCACGAACCCGAGGTAGTCCTGCGCGGTCAGCGCCACGGCCACGTTGTTGCCGGCCAGGCCGATGAGCAGGGTCAGCCCCGCCTTGAGCGAGTAGTAGGCCAGCACCGCACCCAGGGCGAACAGCGCCGAGGAGGCCGCGACGAAGGTCAGCCCGTAGCGCTTCTCGTTCTGCTTGAGGCCGGGGGTGATGAACCGCCAGATCTGGAACAGCCAGAACGGGGCCGAGAGCACGATGCCGGCGATGAACGCGATCTTCAGCCGGATCAGCGCACCACCGAACACGTCGGTGATCAGCAGCGCGCAATCCGACCCGGACCCGCCCAGCGCCCGCTGGTCCGAGGGCACCGCGCAGTAGGGCGCGCGGATGAATGCACCGAGACCGTGGTCGTACCACCAGAAGCAGATCGCGGTGGCGATCGCGATGAACAGCAGCGCCAGCGCGATCCGGTTGCGCAGCTCGCGCAGGTGCGCGATCAGGCTCATCGTCGCCGCCGCATCACGCGGCGGCCGACGCTTCCGGCCGGCGGCCATGTCGACCCTCCCCCGGCGTCCCTGTCAGCGGATCGGGTCGGACACCGAGGCGCGGGCGGCATCCGCCCGCGCCCGCGCCTCGGCAGCGTGTGCCTCGGCGGCGCGGGCCTGCTCGTCCAGGCGCACCGCCTCGAGGTCGACCTCACCCGGGACGACGACGGGCCGGGTCGCCGAGGGAGTGCCGTCGTCCTTCATGCCCTTCATCTCGCCCTTGAAGATCCGCAGCGAGCGGCCGAGCGAGCGCGAGGCGTCGGGCAGCTTCTTGTAACCGAACAGCAGCAGGACGGCCAGGATGATCAGGCCGATCTCGAGCGGACCCAGGTTCACGGTTGACTCCTCGTCACTTGCCGAAGCCGGCGGTCAGGCCGCTGAGCAGCTGACGGCGGCCGATGGCGTACAGCACGATGATGGGCAGGGTGGTCAGCACGACCGAGGCCGCGATCGCGGGGACGTTGACCCCGTACTGGCCCTGGAAGTTCCACAGCGCCAAGGGCAGCGGCCGCTGCTCCGGGCTCTGGATGAGGATCAGCGGCAGCAGGAAGTTGTTCCAGATGGTCAGCCCCTGGTAGATGCTCACCGTCACGATCGCCGGGCGGGTCAGCGGCAGCGCCAGCCGCCAGAGCATCGTCCACTCGCTGGCGCCGTCCATGCGCATCGACTCGAACAGCTCCCGCGGGACGTCGCGGATGAAGTTGCTCAGCACCAGGACCGACAGCGGGATCGCGAAGGCGATCGACGGCAGGATGATCGCCAGCAGGGTGTCGTAGAGCCGCAGCTTGATGATGATCAGGAAGATCGGGATGACGACCGCCTGCAGCGGGACCGCCAGGCCCAGCAGGAAGATCGAGTTGGTGAACCCCAGGAACCGGCCGCCGGTGCCGCGGATGATCGCGTAGGCCGCCATGAACGAGAAGATCACCGCCGGCACCGTGGCGCCGAGGGTCACGATCACGCTGTTGACGAAGTACGACGCGAAGTCGGCATCGATGACGAACTTGTAGTTCTCCAGCGTGGGCTTGCCGGGCAGGAACGGGTTGGTGATGAAGTAGCTGGCCCTGGTCTTGAAGCTCGTGACGACGATCCAGTAGATAGGGATGACCACGATCAGCAGCCAGATCCAGCCGACCGCACCGCCGAGCCAGTTCTTGCGCTCGCCGCTCGGCTGACGCCGACGCCGCGGCTGCCCCTGGCCCTGCTCCGCCTGCGCGGACTGCCCCACCTCGGGAGCGATGACCGACGTCACGTCAGGCCCCTTCCAGCTGGCTCTCGTCACCCCGGCCGCCCAGCCGCCGCAGCAGCAGGGCCAGCAGGAGCCCGATGACGACGAGGATGGTGGCGATCGCACAGGCCGGGCCCATGAGGTTCGCCTGGAACCCGGTCTTGTACATGTCGAGGGCGAGCGAGCGGGTGGCGTCGCTCGGGCCGCCCTCGGTCAGCACGAAGATGAGGTCGAAGAAGGTCAGCGAGCCGACGACCATCAGGGTCGAGGACAGGATGATCGTGTACTTGATCTGCGGCAGCGTGATGCTGAAGAACTGCCGCACGCGGCCGGCGCCGTCCAGCTGCGCCGCCTCGTACATCGAGACCGGGATCTGCCGGACGGCGCCCTGGTAGATCAGCGAGTGGAACGGGATGAACTGCCAGGAGACCACGAAGACCACGGTGGCCAGCGCCAGTCCGCTCTCGCCCAGCCAGTTCTGCTGCAGGATGCCCAGCCCCAGGCCGGCGCCGAGCCCGAAGTTGGGGTCGAGCAGCGCCTTGTAGGTGATGGCGATCGCCGCGGCCGAGAGCAGCAGCGGGATGAAGTACAGCACCGCGAGGAACTCGCGGTAGCGCTGGTTACCGGCGAGGAAGACGCCGATGAGGATGCTCACGGGCGTCTGGAACAGCCACGACAGCGCCATGATCTCGAAGGTCACCCAGAGCGCGTGCGGCAGCCCGGGGTCGGTGAGCACCTGGTGCCAGCTGTCGAAGCCGCTCGGCTTGATGACGCCGAGGGTGTCCCAGGTGGTGAAGCTGAGGCCCAGAACGCCGAGGAGGGGGATGATCCCGAACCCGGCGAACATGATCAGGGCCGGCAGCACCATCCACCACACGCGGCCGTGGCCGCCGGCCGCCGGCGCGGACCGCGAGGTCTGCGCCGACGACACGGCGGGTGGTGCCAGGGCGGTCACTTGCCGATGACCTGGTTCATGCTGTCGGCGAACTGCTGGGGCGTGATGGACAGCTGGAACAGCTTCGCGATGTTGTCCAGGAGCGACTCGGCCGCAGTCGGCGAGAGCGCCTGGTCCCACGACTGGGCGAAGACCTTGGCCTTGCTCGCCGTGTCGTAGACGAACGTCAGGAAGTCGGCGTCGTCACTGCTCTTGAGCTGGCTGTCGCTGCCGTTGACGATCGGCACACCACCAGTGTCGATCCACGCCTTCACTTCCGCGTCCTGGAGGACGCCCTCGGAGAAGAACTTCTTGGCGAGGTCCTTCTGCTCGTCCGAGGCCTTGGCGTTGATCGACAGGTACTGACCGGGGTTGCCGACGGTGTCGCTCGGGTCGCCGGTACCGCCCTCGACCGGCGGGAAGTTCATCCAGCCCAGGTTGCCGCCGGTCACGAAGTCGCCGCCGTCGGTCTTCATGCTCGCGTAGGTCCACGAGCCGTGGAGCATCATCGCGGCCTTGTCGGTGTAGAGCAGCGCCTGGTCGGCGTTCTGGTCGGCGACGATCGACTCGAAGCCGTTGATGAAGCCGTTCGCCTTGACCAGGTCCTGGATCATCGTCAGGCCCTGGATGGAGGCGGGGTTGGACCAGGCGTTCGCCTCGCCGTCGAAGACGGCCTGGAACACCTCGGAGCCACCGACGCGGTCGAAGGCGAACTCCAGCCACATCATGTTGGTCCACCGGGACTGGCCGGCGAGGGAGAACGGCGCGATGCCGGCGGCGTTGAACTTGGGGACCAGGGCCATGATGTCGCCCCACGACTGCGGGGGCTGGGCGCCGACCTGGTCGAACAGCTTCTTGTTGTAGAAGAGGACGATCGGCTGCACGGTCTCGGCCGGCATGGCGTAGATCTTGCCGTCGATGGTCGCCGGGCCGAACGAGGACGGGAACAGCCGGTCCTTGACGTCACCGTTGCTGCCGAACCACGAGGTGAGGTCCTCGACCTGACCGGCGTCGACCCAGCTCTTCAGGCCGCCGCCGCCCCAGCCCCAGATGATCGTCGGGCCCTGTCCGGCGCCGAGAGCCGTCTTGATCTTGGTCTTGTAGGCGTCGTTCTGGAAGGTCGTGGTCTTGATCTGGTGGTCGGAGTTCTTCTTGTTGAAGGCGTCGACCGCACCCTGGCGGATGTCCTGCTGCGGCTCACCACTGAGGAACCAGTAGGTGGCGCCACCACTGCTGGCCTGACCCGGGCCCGAGCTGCCGCAGGCGCTGAGCGCCAACGCGCCGGCGGTGGCCGCCGACAAGCCGAGGAAGTTCCGCCGGGAGAGGGAAAACTGTCCGAGATCCACGCTGGTCTCCGTTGTCCAGAGGCCGCGGCGCCGAGCCCCGCGGCGGATTCATCGCCGATGGTGCGGACTCCTCCTGCGAGGTACTGGAAACGCTCCCACGGATGTGCGAGTGTGAGCAGCACCACGTCGGAGGCGACCGCGCGGCGGACGCTACTTTTCGGTGTGAGACCTGTCAACGGGCGGTTGTGCTATCGCTCACAGTGCGCCAGAGTGAACCGGCCTCAAGCGCCCTGCCTGGGCAGATGTTCGCCTTAACATGCCCCGAACCTGCCCGAAATGGCGCAAAACGGCCCGAAAAGTCGATACAATAACGAGTTCGTAACAACTTTCGAGGAGCCTTCGTGACGGCCACGTCCGACCCTGACACCGCCTCCCCCGCGGGCACCTGGCGGGACACGGCGCTGCCGGCCCTCGAGCGCGCAGAACTGCTCCTGCGCGAGCTGACGCTCGAGGAGAAGGTGGCCCAGCTGGGCAGCCGCTGGGTCGGCAACGACATGCAGCACGAGGAAGCGCCCGCGGCGGACCCGGCCGAGGCCGGCTCCGAGGCCGAGGTGCTCAACGTGGCACCCATGCAGGACGTCTTCGCCGCCTCGGGCACGATCCCGCTGGAGGAGGCGAGCCGGCACGGGCTGGGCCACCTGACCCGCGTGTACGGCAGCGTGCCGGTCTCCGCGGCCGACGGCGCGGCCGACCTGGTCCGGCAGCAGCGCATCGTGCTGGCCAACTCGCGGCTGGGCATCCCGGCCCTCGTCCACGAGGAGTGCCTGACCGGGTTCACCGCGTTCCGCGCCACCGTCTACCCGGCCGCGATCGCCTGGGGCGCCACCTTCGACCCCGAGCTCGTGGAGCGGATGGCCGCGGCGATCGGCCGCGACATGGCCGCTCTCGGCGTGCACCAGGGCCTGTCCCCCGTGCTCGACGTCGTCCGCGACTACCGGTGGGGCCGGGTCGAGGAGACCCTCGGCGAGGACCCGCACCTGGTCGCCACGCTCGGCACCGCCTACGTCCGCGGCCTGCAGGGGTCCGGCGTCCTGGCCACGCTCAAGCACTTCGCCGGGTACTCCGCCTCGCGCGCGGCGCGCAACCACGGTCCGGTGTCGATGGGCCGCCGCGAGCTGCTCGACGTCGTCCTGCCGCCGTTCGAGGCCGCGGTGACCCTGGGCGGGGTCGGCTCGGTGATGAACTCCTACGCCGACGTCGACGGCATCCCCGCCGGCTCGGACTCCTGGCTGCTCACCGAGCTGCTGCGCGACGAGTGGGGGTTCACGGGCACCGTCGTCTCCGACTACTGGGCCGTGCCGTTCCTCGCCACCATGCACCGCGTCGCCGCCGACGCCGACGAGGCGGGCGCGCTGGCGCTCACGGCGGGCATCGACATCGAGCTGCCCGACACCCTGGGCTACGGCGCCGGGCTGGTCGAGCGGGTCCGCCGGGGTGAGCTGGCCGAGGAGGTCGTCGACCGCGCGGCCCGCCGCGCGCTCCTGCAGAAGGCCGAGCTGGGGCTGCTCGACCCGGACTGGACGCCGGAGGACTCGGTGGCCGGCGCCGACGGGGTCGACCTGGACTCCCCCGCCAACCGGGCCCTCGCCCGGGAGCTCGCCGAGCGCTCCGTCGTCCTGCTCGACGCCGGGACGGCGCTGCCGCTGCTCGGCGAGGGCCGGCCGGAGCTGCGCCGGGTCGCCGTGGTCGGACCGTGCGCCGACGACGGCCGCACGATGATGGGCTGCTACGCCTTCCCCAACCACGTGCTGCCCCGCTACCCCGACGCCGGGCTCGGCATCGAGGTGCCGACCGTCCTCGACGCGCTGCGCGGGGAGTTGCCGGGCATCGAGCTCGTGCACGAGCGCGGCTGCCCGGTGCAGGACGAGGACCGCTCGGGCTTCCCCGCCGCGGTCGAGGCCGCCCGCGGGGCCGACCTGTGCGTCGCCGTCGTCGGCGACCTGGCCGGTCTGTTCGGCCACGGCACCTCCGGGGAGGGCTGCGACGCCGACGACCTGCGGCTGCCGGGCGTGCAGGCCGAGCTGCTCGAGGAGCTGCTGGCCACCGGCACGCCGGTGGTCGTCGTGGTCGTCTCCGGCCGCCCGTACGCGCTGGGCGCGGTGCACGGCCGCGCCGCCGCGCTGGTGCAGGCCTTCATGCCCGGTGAGGAGGGGGGCGGTGCCGTCGCCGGCGTGCTGTCCGGCCGGGTCAACCCCGGCGGCAAGCTGCCCGTGCAGATCCCGCACCGCCCCGGCGGTCAGCCGCACACCTACCTGCAGCCGCCGCTCGGCGGGGCCGAGAGCGCCGGCATCAGCAGCGTCGACTCGACCCCGCTGTTCCCCTTCGGGTTCGGCACCTCGTACACGACCTTCGAGGTCGACGACCTTCGGCTGTCCGCGGCCGAGGTGCCCACCGACGGCGAGTTCAGCGCGACCGTGCGGGTGCGCAACACCGGCGAGCGGGCCGGCGACGAGGTCGTGCAGCTCTACCTGCACGACGTCCTGGCGTCGGTGGTCCGGCCGGTCAAGCAGCTGACCGGGTTCCGGCGGGTCTCGCTGGAGCCCGGCGAGGCGGTGGACGTCCGGTTCGACGTGCACGCCGACCGGACGGCGTTCCACGATCGCGCGTTGCGCCGGGTGGTCGAGCCCGGGGACGTCGAGGTGCTGGTCGGGACCTCGTCGTCCTCCCTGCCGTGCCGTGGGGTGGTCCGCCTGACCGGATCGCTGCGCGAGGTCGGCACCGACCGCCGGCTGGTCACCCCGGTCCAGGTCGAACCCGCCGGAGGCAGCTCATGAGGCCGGTTCCCACCAAGGACGGGCGCCCGACGCTCGCCACCGTCGCGGCCGCGGCCGGGGTGTCGGTGGCGACGGTCTCGAAGGTGCTCAACGGGCGCAGCGACGTCGCACCGGCCACCCGCGGGCTGGTCCAGGAACTGCTGGAGCAGTTCGACTACGCCGGGCGGCCGGCCGACGCGGTGCGCCGCGCCGTGCCGGCCACCCGCCCGACCGTCGAGCTGGTCTACGCCGGGGAGCTCAACGCCTACTCCACCGAGGTGCTGCAGGGCCTGCTCGACGCCGGGCAGGAGATGGACGTCGCCGTCGTGGTGAGCATGCGGCGGCACGGGCAGCGCCGCTCGGGCAGCGGGCGGCCGAGCGCGTGGGCCAGCGAGCTCGCCGCGGCGGGACGGCGCGCGGTGATCACCGTCGTCGACGAGCTCACCTCCTCCGACCTCACCGCCCTGTCGCGCGCGGGTCTGCCGCTCGTCGTCATCGATCCCGTGAACCTGCCGCACGTCGACGTGACCAGCGTCGGGTCGACCAACTTCACCGGCGGGCTGTCGGCCACCCAGCACCTGCTCGACCTGGGCCACCGCCGGATCGCCTACCTGGGCGGGCCGGCCACCTCGGCCTGCAACCAGGCGCGGATGCACGGCTACCGCGCCGCGATGGACGCCGCCGGGCTGCCGGTCCTCCCGGAGTACGTGCGCTACGGCGGGTTCCTCCACGAGGACGGGCTGGTGCAGGGCGGCGTGCTGCTCGACCTGCCCGAACGGCCGACCGCCGTGTTCGCCGGCAGCGACGAGACCGCGGTCGGGGTGCTCGAGGCGGCGCGGGCACGCGGGCTGCGGATCCCGGATGACCTCAGCGTCGTGGGCTTCGACGACACCGAGCTGGCCCGGCTCTCCTCGCCCGCGCTGACCACGGTGCGCCAGCCGCTGCAGGAGATGGGCAAGGTGGCGATGCGGACGGCGATGCGGCTGGCCGCCGACGAGGAGGTCGAGTCGCACCACGTGGAGCTGGCCACCGAGCTGGTGGTGCGGCAGTCGACCGCCCCGGCGCCGGCGGTGCTCCGCGCGCACCTGGCATCGTCGGGCGGGTGAGCACCCCCGATCCGGCCGCCCAGGGCCGCGACCGCGCCGACGAGTTCCTCCGCCTGCTCGACGCCGACGACCCCGCCGCCCAGGCGCTGCTGGACGGGCTGAGCGAGATCCGCGACCTGGTCTTCCTCGGCGCCGGGCTGACCGGTCTGGCCCGCGCCCTCGGCCGGTCGCTGCCGCCGGCGCAGCGCGCCCAGGCCAGCACCCGGCAGCTGCGGCTCGCCTCCCTCCGCGACGGCTCTCGCGACGACGTCGACGGCCTGCGCACCTGGCTGCGGCGCTCCGGCGAGGAGGTGCTGTTCCTCCGCTCGCTGCGCGCCGCCGCCGACCGCGCGGTCAGCTGAGCCGGGTCGAGATGCGGGCCACCGGCAGCGCGGCGACGAGCACCGCCGCGACGAGCGCGTAGGTCCACGGCAGCCCGACCGCCGCCGCCACCAGGCCCGGCACGAGCGCGCCGATGGCCGTGCCTGCGTCGAAGGAGGCGTTCCACAGCGCGCTCGCCGTCGTCGTCCCGGCGTCCCCGGCCCGGCCGAACGCGGCCAGCAGGGTCAGGTTCTGCGTCGCCCCGAACCCGGCCCCGAAGACGGCGGCGCCGGCGAGCAGCACCGCATCGGCGCTGCTCAGCCCGACCGCGACGAGCACCAGCCCCAGCGCGCCGACGACGACCGCGACCGGCAGCAGGACCCGGTGCCCGATCCGGTCGGCCAGCACGCCGGCCCGCCAGCGGGTGAGCGCCCCGGTGATCCCGAAGACGATCAGCGCGACCGTGGCGAGCACGCCGTCCGGGCGCTCGATCGGCAGGAAGGTGACCAGCGCGCCGCCGGCCAGGGTGACCACCAGCAGCACCGCCGACGGCGCGAGCGCGGCCAGCGCCGCCCGTCGGGAGCCCGTCCCCCCGGACGTGGAGCCCGGCGGCACGGCGCGGACGAGACGCGGCAGCAGCGGCAGCGCCAGCACCGGCGAGGCGGCCAGCCAGGCCAGCCACGCGGGGTGCCCGGCCAGCACGAGCGCCACCCCGGCCGGGACGGCGACGAGGTTGGGCACCGCGATCGCCAGGCCGTAGAGGCCGATCGACTCGCCGCGCCGCTCGGGCGGGGCGACCAGCGCGGCCAGCGTCGAGCCGAGCACCGTCAGGACGGCGAACCCCGCGCCGCGCACCGCCGAGACCGCGCTGAGCCAGCCGAGGCCGTCGTCCAGGACGTAGAGCGGAGCCGGCGCGCCCAGGGCGATCAGCCCCGCGGCGAGCACCGGCCCGATGCCGAACCGCGCGGTGAGCGCCGGCACGGTCATCTGCACCGCGATCGTGACCAGCAGGAACACGGTGGTCACCGCACCGGCGGTGGTGGCGCCCGCGCCCCCGGCGACCGCGTAGGCCGGCAGCGAGGCGAGGGTCAGGCAGTAGCTGGCGAAGCCGAGGGCGGTCGCGCCGACCAGGGCCTGGAGAGCGGGCGTCCGCCACAGCGCCGTCCGTGCCTCTGCCCCCTGCATGCGCACACGGTAAGCAGAGCGGGTGCCCCTTCTGACCGTCGGCCACGGCCCCGACGACCGTGTCGCGCTCGCCGGGCGCCTCGCCGGGGCCTCGGTCGGGACGGTGGTCGACGTCCGGCGCTTCCCCGGCAGCCGGAACAACCCCGATGTCCGGCGCGAGGCGCTGGCCGAGTGGCTGCCCGAGGCCGGGATCGGCTACCGCTGGGAGGAGCGGCTCGGCGGCCGCCGCTCGCTGCCGAAGGGCGAACCGGTGGCCGACGCCTGGTGGACCGTCGCGCAGTTCGCGGCCTATGCCGCGCACACCCGCACGCCGGAGTTTTCCGCGGCGCTCGACGAGGTGCTGGCCGAGGCCCGGGCCGGCGCGGTCGCGGTCATGTGCAGCGAGAGCGTGTGGTGGCGCTGCCACCGGCGGCTGATCGCCGACGTCGCCGTCCTGGCCCGGGATGTGCCGGTGACCCACCTGATGCCCGACGGCCGGCTGCGCGCGCACGAACCCAGCGCCGGCGCCGTTCTGGGCGGCGACGGCCAGGTGCACTGGCCGTAGCGCTCAGACCCAGATCTCCCCCAACGCGCGCAGGACGTTGCCGCCCAGCACCGCGACGATCTCCTCGTCGCTGCACCCCGCCCGCACCAGCCAGGCCGCGATGTTGTGGAAGTTCTCCGTCGGGTTCTCCAGCCCGTCGACGTAGGGCACGCGCTCGGGCACGGGGGCGCCCGGCCGCGGCTCGGTGGCCAGCAGCGACGCGAACGTGGTGTGCAGCCCGACGTGGTCCCCGTAGAGGGTGTCCGGGCCGAACGCGACGTGCTCGATGCCCACGAGGTCCGCGCAGTAGGCGAAGTGGTCCATGACCGACGCCAGGCTGTGCCGGGGGTGCTCGTGCGACACGGTGGTGTGCGGGGCGGCCGACATCCCGATCACCCCGCCGGTGTCGGCGACCGCCCGCAGGACGTCGTCGCCCTTGAGCCGGGGGATGTCCCACACCGCGCGGGCGCCGGCGTGGGTGATGAACACGGGGCGGTCGGACACGGCGCAGGCGTCGATGCCGGTCCGGTCCGAGGAGTGCGAGACGTCGATCGCCAGTCCGAGCTGGTTCATCCGCCGCACCGCACGGCGCCCGAGGGTGGTCAGGCCGCCGTCGACGGCCTCGTTCAGACCCGAGCCCAGCGCGTTGGCGTCGGAGTAGGCGATGCCGATCTGCCGCACCCCCAGTCCGAAGAGGACGTCGAGCTTGTCCAGGTCGTTGCCGATGGGGGTCGCCGCCTCCAGCCCGAGCACCAGCCCGACCCGGCCCGCCGCGTGCGCCGCCTCGATGTCGGCCACCGTGCGAACGACGACGACATCGGACTGGTGGGCGAGGTCGGCCTGGCGCATGCCCAGGTCGGTGATGACGTCGTCCCACTGCCACGGTGCGTTCCCGGTGACGCAGGCGGTGCCGTCCATCATGTTGTCGAACACGACCGTGAGCCCCGCGGCGCGCAGCCCCGCGAAGGCGGTGTGCTGCCGGCCCGTGCGGTTGTACCGCGGGGTGTCGGCCATGTCCGCAGGGAAGCGGACCGGGTGGTCGTGCAGGCTGATCGTGATGTGCTCGGCGAGCAGCCGCTCGGCGCGCGCCACCTGCTCGGGGGTGAACCCGCCGTCGTAGGCCGGCACCCGGCCGAACTCCGGTGCGAGCTCCACGACCGGCAGCCCCAGATCTCCCTGGAGGTAGTCGTAGGAGGAGTAGCCGCTCACCGGGCACCGGCCAGCCGGGTCCAGAGCGCCGACCACGCGCGCATGCCCTCGTCGATCCGCCGCACGCGGAGGAACTCGTTCGGCGCGTGGTGCTGCTCGTCGGCGGTGGCGAAGGAGAAGAACAGCGTCTTCGCCCCGAGCGCCTCCTCGAACAACGTGGTCGCCGGCAGGGTGCCGGCGATGACGGCGAGCAGCACCTCCTGGTCGGGGTACACCTCGCGCAGCGCCTCCGTGGCGGCGGTGATCGCCGGGTGGTCGGGTTCGATCCGGTAGGCCGGCACGCGTCCGGGGTCGCCGCGCACCTCGATCTCCACCCCGGGCACGTCCAGCGCCGCCACGTGCGCCGCGATCGCCGCCACGACGCGGTCCGGGTCCTGCCGGCCGACCAGCCGGCAGGACAGGTGCGCGACCGCCCGGTGCGGGATGACCGTGTACTTGCCGCCGCCGGAGATGCCGTTGACCTCCAGGGTCGGCCGCTCCCACAGCCGCTCGAGCGTGCTGTAGCCGGCCTCGCCGAACAGCGCCGGGGCACCGACGGAGGCCCGGTAGGCCTCGTCGTCGAAGTCGACCGCGCCGATCTCGGCCCGCCGCTCCGAGGTCAGCTCGGGGACCCCGTGGTCGAAGCCCGCGACGGCGACCCGGCCGTCGGGTCCGTGCAGGGAGGCCAGCACCGTGGCCAGGGCGTGCAGCGGGTTGGCCACCGTGCCGCCGTAGCGACCCGAGTGCAGGTCGGCCGCGGCGCCGGTGACCTCGATGTCCAGCGCGACGAGGCCCTTGGACGCGATGGACAGCGACGGCTCGGTGGGCCGCCACATCGCGCCGTCGGCCGAGATGACCAGGTCGGCAGCGAGCTCCTCGGCGTGCGCCCGCACGTAGCCGGGCAGGTGCGGGCTGCCGATCTCCTCTTCGCCCTCGAGCAGGAACTTGACGTTGAGCGGCAGCCCGCCGCGCTGGGCCAGCAGCGCCCGCGCGAGCGCCAGCACCAGCAGGACCGGGCCCTTGTCATCGGTCACCCCCCGGCCGCGGACGACGTCACCGTCGCGCACCATCTCGAACGGCGGGGTGGACCACTCCCCCAGGTCGCCGGTGGGCTGCACGTCGTAGTGGCCGTAGACCAGCACCGTCGGGGCGCCGGGCGCGCCGAGCCACTCGCCGCGCACCACCGGGAAGCCGTCGGTCTCCTCGACCCGGCCGTCGGCGAACGCCAGCCGCGCCGCGAGCCACTCCGCCGTCGCGCGCATGGTCTCCGCCGACGCGCTGCGGCTCACGCTCGGCAGCGCGACGTACTCGGCGAGCTCGGCCAGCACCTCCTCGGCCGGCGGCAGCTGCAGATCCGGGCTCCTCACGGCGTCCCCTCCCAGGTGTCCCCGCGCGCGGCGACCAGGGCGGCCGTGCGCGCCATCTCGTTGCCGACGACCATCAGCCCCTCGTCCACGCCCATCCCCGGCTTGGCCAGCACCTGCGCGGCCTGGCAGGCCATCGCGACGTGCGCCGAGACCTGCGCCGAGCGGTCGGTCTCGTTGCAGGTGCCGCCGCAGTACGCCTCCAGGCCGGCGTCGCGGACGAGCAGCAGCGCCTCGACCGTGTTGGTCACCGAGCCGAGGTCGGGCATCTTCACGTGGACCACGTCCGCGGCCCGCTCGGCGACGAAGGCCCGGACGTCGTCGAGGGTGTTGCACCACTCGTCGACGACCAGCCGGACGCCGCTGCCCAACCGGGCCAGCTCGGCACGCAGCGTCGCGTAGGCGACCAGCTGGGCCGAGGTGCTGCCGGCGTCGACCGGGTGCTCGATCGCGAGCTCGAACGGCGCGCACAGCTCGCCCAGCCGGGCCAGGTAGGCGGCCACCGCGGACAGGTCTCCGCCGAACGCGAGCCCGGGGGTGCCGTAGGTGTCCACGTGCAGCCGGGGTCGGTAGGCGCCGTCGGGGCGCAGCGCGCGGATGCGCCCGACCAGCCAGCCGAGGTACTCCTCGAGCAGTTCGCCGCGCGCTCCGAAGGCGGACTCCACGTTGTTGACCAGCCCGTGCGGCAGCACGTCGACGCCCTTGAGGATCATCTTGTCGGCGTTGACCCAGCGCTCGTCGCCGGTCTGCGCGTAGAGCGGGACCGGGGTCAGCGGGGCGCCGGTGGCGTACTCGGCGCGGACCACCTCGGCCATGGTGCGGCGGGCGACCCGCGCGGCGGCGCCGAGCACCGCCTGGCTCACGCCGTAGCGCACCGCCGTGTGCAGCGGCCCGTCGTCCGTGGCCACCGCGTCGAGCGCCCCGGCCAGGTCCCGGAAGCCGGCGACCGGGGTGCCCACCAGCCTCGGCGCCAGGTGGGTCAGGACGTCGGCGCGCGCCTGCTCGGCGGAGAAGACCGGGTCGCGGCCGCCGGCTCCGCTGTACTGGACGGCCGCGCAGTCGCCGAACTCGACCGAGCCGTCCTCGAGCACGAGGACGACCGACAGCGCCTCCCCCGGCTGGCGGATCGCGCGGAACCCGGGGGTCAGCGGGTCGCCGACGTATTGGAAGCCGTCGTGCCGGGCGCCGCGGCGGATGGCTGCCTGGTCGTCGGCGAAGAAGCCGGCGCGCACGGGAACGGCCAGGACGTCGACGATCCGCACTCAGCCGGCCAGCATCGTCTTGATCGAGCGCCGCTCGGACATCGCCGCGTAGCCGTCGGCCACCTGCTCCAGCGGCAGCTCCAGGTCGAAGACCGGGCCCGGGTCGAGGCTGCCGGCCAGCACCCGGTCGATCAGGTCCGGTAGGTACCGGCGCACCGGGGCGACGCCGAGGCTGATCGTCAGGTGCTGGCGGAACGGCGGGAACAGCCCGAGCTGCGGGGTGGTGTGCGGCACGCCGACCGCGCCGATCGTCCCGCCGACGCGGGCCATGCCCAGCGCCATGTCCCACGCCTCCGGCGTCCCGACCGCCTCGACGACGTGCCGGACGCCGCGGCCGCCGGTGAGCTCGCGGACGGCCTCGATGCCGGCCTCCCCGCGCTCGGCGACGACGTCGGTCGCGCCGAAGGCCCGGCCGAGGGCGGCCCGGTCGTCGTGCCGGCTCATCAGCACGACCCGCTCGGCGCCGAGCACCTGCCGGGCGCCGAGCACCGCGCACAGGCCCACGGCGCCGTCGCCGATCACCGCGACCGTTGCGCCCTCGGCGACCCCGGCCAGGACGGCGCCGTGCAGGCCCGTGCCGGCGACGTCGCTGAGCGCGAGCAGCGCGGGGTAGAGCTTCTCGTCGACACCGTCGGGACCGCCCGGGACGACGACCAGCGTGCCGTCGGCCTGCGGCACCCGCACCGCCTCGCCCTGGCCGCCGTCGGTGCCCGGCGCGCCGAAGGTGCCGCCGTTGTCGCACCGGGTCTGGACGCCGTCGCGGCAGGCCGGGCAGGTGTTGTCCGACCACTGGAACGGCGCCACGACGAGGTCGCCGGCCCGCAGCGTGGTGACCGCAGCACCGATCTCCTCCACGACGCCGATGAACTCGTGGCCGAGCCGGCTGCCGGCGGGGCGGTTGATGACGCCGCGGTAGGACCACAGGTCCGAGCCGCAGATGCACGACCGCAGCACCCGCACCACGGCATCGGTGGGCTCGGCGAGGGCGGCGTCGGGGACATCTCCGACGGTGACGTCCCCGGCGGCCTGGTAGAGGGCGGCGCGCATGGCGAAGAAGGCTCCTAGCGAGGGGTCGGGAGAGAGGCGGCGAAGGCGGCGAGCTCGTCGAGGTTGGCCACCTCGTTGACCCGCCGACCGTCCTCGATGTCGTGGACGATCTCGCCGATCTTCGAGAAGATCGGCCCGTCGAGGTCGCGCAGCATGCTGTCGATCTCGGTCTTGCGCTTGCGGACGACGAGGTCGCGGTAGATGCCGCTGTACTGCTTGGCGCTGCGCCGGTTGAACGCGGCCAGCCGGTCCAGCGACCCCTCGAGGTCGTCGGGCTCGAAACCGTCGAAGCCCTCGACCCGCACCGGCGCCTGGGCCAGCACCTCGCGAGCCAGCGCGATCATCAGCGGCCGGTAGGCGGGAGCCTCCAGGCTCTCCGCGATGGTCAGGTCCGAGACCGCCCCGGCCCAGAGCATCGCGCCGTAGGCCTCCTTGCCCCACAGGTAACCGAGCACGTTGTCGGTGGCCTGCGCGTAGGGCAGCACCTCGGCGAGCTCGCGGACCCGCGGGGTGATCTCGCCGCCGGCGAGCTCCCCGACGTGGAAGGCGGCCACGTTGCCCTGCACGATGCGGCCCGGACCGAGGTAGTCGGCGCCGACGTTGATGAACGCCGACACCACCCGCTCGGCGCCCACGGCCTCGACGAGCACATCGGCGGTCAGCCCGTTCTGCACGGTGAGCGCGAAGCCGTCGGGGGTCAGCCGGTCGCGCAGCGGCGCGACCGCCGCCACGGTGTGGTGGCTCTTGACCGCCACGATCGCGCGCTCGATCCGGTCGGGCAGGTCGGCGGGCAGCACGGCCGGCACCGGCACGGTGAACTGCTCGACCGGGCCCTCGATCGACAGGCCGCGCTCGTTGATCGCCGCGACGTGCTCCGCGTCGGCGTCGCACAGCAGCACGTCGTGCCCGGCCCGGGCCATGTGCGCGCCGAGCGTGCCGCCGATCGCGCCGGAGCCGATCACGACGTACTGCGTCACGCCCGCACCCCGGCGGGGACGACGCGGTCGAGGAAGGACCGGACGGTGGCCCGCCACAGCTCGGCCTCCTCCACCTGCGGGGAGTGCCCGGAGTTCTCGAAGACGACGAGCTCGGCGTTCGGCATCAGCCGGGCGATGGTCTCCGAGGAGCTCACCGGGGTGACCCAGTCGTGCCGCCCGACGGTCACCAGGGTCGGCGCCGTCACCGCGGGCAGCGCGTCCTTGAGGTCGTAGGCCGGCCAGTTGTGCACGAAGCACCAGTTGTGCGCCTCGTGGCGGTAGAACCCGGCCTCGACCGCGGCCGCGGACTTCTCCGGGTCGTACTCCTTGTCGTAGAGCGGGATCATCTCCGCCCAGCGGGCCTTGAGGTCCTCGTCGTCGTGGATCTTCCCCGTCCAGTACCGGGTGAAGTCCTCCCACGGGATCTCGACGCGGTCCTGGTTGCGGGCGTTCTCGAAGGCCAGCTCCAGGTTGCTGCCGTCGGGCGAGGTGTCGCGCAGCACGACCGCCGACACGCGGTCGGGGTAGCGGACGGCGTACTCCAGGGCGATGAACCCGCCGTAGGAGCCGCCGGCGACCACGACCTGCTCCGCGCCGAGCCACTCGCGCAGCCCGTCGACGTCGGCGGCCCACTGCTCGTGCGAGTACGGCGGCACGCCCTCGCTGCGTCCGCAGCCGCGGGCGTCGAACACGACCAGCCGGAACCGGTCGGCGAAGGGGCCGAAGGCGGTGCGCGGCTCCTCCAGCGAGCCGATGCCTCCCCCGCCGTGGTGGGCGATGAGCACCGGTCCGTCCTCCGGGCCGTGCAGCTCGACGTTCAGCCGGCAGCCGTTGATGGTCACGTCCACGCGGACGCCTCCTCGTTCACAGGGATGAGCTGGTCGGTGGTCCAGCGGGTGACGTTCTCGGCCAGCACGGCCAGCGGGACGGCCCCGCTGCCGAGCACGACCTCGTGGAAGGCGCGCGGGTCGAACCGCTCGCCCAGGGCGGCGGACGCCTCGGCGCGCAGCCGGAGGATCTCCCGCTGGCCGATCCGGTAGGCCAGCGCCTGCCCGGGCCAGCAGATGTAGCGGTCGACCTCGCTGGCCACGTGGTCGCGGGTGGTGGCCGTGTGCGCGTACATGAACTCGACGGACTGCTGCCGGGTCCAGCCGCGGGAGTGCACGCCGGTGTCGATCACCAGCCGGCAGGCCCGCAACGCGGAGAACGAGAGCATGCCGAGCAGCGCCAGGTCGTCGGAGTAGAGCCCCATCTCCTCGGCCAGACGCTCGGAGTACAGCCCCCAGCCCTCGTTGAAGCTGCAGGCCTCGACGTCGAGGTGCCGGCGGTAGCGCGGCAGGTCGAGCTGCTGGGCGGTGGCCAGCTGCAGGTGGTGTCCGGGCACCGACTCGTGGAAGGTGAGCGCCTCGTACTCGTAGCGGTGCCGCTCGTGCGGCTCGGTGGCCAGCAGGTGGTAGACGCCGGGGCGGCTGCCGTCGTCGGCCGGCGGCTGGTACCAGCCCATCGCCGAGTGACCGGCGTCGGCCGGAGGGATCGCCTCGATCGCGCAGCCGGGCAGCGCCCGTGGCAGGAACCACTCGTCCTGCACCGCCTGCGCGCGGGCCAGCGCGGCACCGGCCGCGGCGAGGATCTCCCCACCGGAGGTGAACCGCAGGGCCGGATCGCTGCGCAGCCGCTCGGCGATCTCCGGCAGCTCCTCGGTGCCGAACAGCCGCCGGCCCAGCTCCGCCCACCGCGGGCGCAGCTCCTCGAGGGTGTCCAGGCCGATCTCGTGGATCTCGTCCGGGGTGAGGTCGGTCGTGGTGTGCCGGGCGACCGCGGCGAGATAGCCCTCGGCGCCGCCGGGCACCTCTCCGATGCCGACCCGGTCGTCGGGCCGCGCCACCGGGAGCAGCTCGGCGCGCAGCCGCTCGGCGAGCGCGGCCATCGCCGGGTGGATCCGGTTCCGCACCAGCGCGCCGGCCCGGTCCAGCAGCGCGGCGTCGCCCGACGCGACCGCGGGGGCGAGCAGCGCGTCGTCCGCCGGTGCGGAGGCGAGGTGACCGGTCAGGTGCTCGATCGCGTGGTGCACACCGAGCGCGGTGGGCACCCGGCCGACGCCGGCCTCCTCGGCGTAGCGGTCCCCGAGCGCGGTGAGGAACGCGCCGATGCCGGCCAGCCGCGAGAGGTAGCGGTCGGCACCGTCGGCGTCGCCGACGGTCATGGCCGGCACCGCCTGGAAGACCAGGCCCTGGCGGCTGACGTAGCCCTTGGCGGAGGCGTTGGCCGCCCACAGCGAGTGCTCGGCGTCGCCGCCGGCACCGCGGGTGAGCACGGCGAGCACGCGCGCGTCCACGCGCTCGTCGTCGGAGAGCCCGTCGACGGGCAGGCGCTCGAGCTCGGCGCCGATCGCGGCGAACTCCGCCGCGGCGGCGCTGCTCGCCTCCCGGCTCGGGTCCCCCGCCAGGTGGTCGAACTCGGTGAGCCCGAGCAGCGTGGCGTTGTACGGGTCGTAGGTGTGCTGGGTGGCGAAGTACCGCTCGCCGAGCGCGCGCAGCGTCTCGGCGGCCGGTGGTCCGGACGTCAATGGTTCTCCTCAGAACAGCGAGTGGCCGCCGTCGATCGACAGCGTCTGGCCGCTGACCCAGCCGGCCGCCGGCGAGACGAAGAACAGGACCCCGCGCGCGATGTCGTCGGGGCTGCCGAGCGCGCGCACCGGGATCCGCTCGAGCAGGGCGCGCTGGCCCTCCTCGCCGTAGCTCTCCCACTGCCGCTGGGTGGTGGGGTTGGACAGGACGAAGCCCGGGGCGATGCAGTTCACGGTGATGCCGAACGGGCCGAGCTCGTGGGCCAGCTGCCGCGTGAAGCCGATCTGCGCGGCCTTCGCCGAGGCGTAGGCCTGGATGCCGGTGAGGCTCACGCTGCGCCCGGCGCCGGAGGAGATGTTCACGATGCGGCCGAAGCCACGCCGCTTCATGGACCGCGCCGCGGCGCGGGTGCAGTTCATCGTCGTGCGCAGGTTGGCGTCGACGACGGCGTCCCACGCCTCGTCGGTGAGCTCGTCGATCGGCACGTGGGTCTGCCCGACCACTCCCCCGGCCACGTTGACCAGGACGTCCACGTCGCCGATGCCGGCGAAGAACTCCTCGACCGCGCGGGCGACGGACAGGTCGACGTCGTCCCGGTCCACCTCGTGCACGGTGCCGCCGGCGTCCCGGATGCCCCGCGCGACCGCCTGGCCGATGCCCTGGGCCGTGCCGGTCACCACGGCGACCCTGCCGGTCAGCGTTGCGGCGAACTCGCTCATGACTCGTCGTCCCCCGCCTCGGCCCGGTCGTGCACGGCGCCGGTGGCCGCCCGGAAGGCGCGGTGGATCTGGACGGACTCCTCCCACTGCCGCATGCGGCCGAGGGCCGCCTCGCCCCGCCGCTGGAAGACGCCCTCGACGAGGCTCTCGACCAGCACGAGCAGACCCGCGAACGAGTCGAACGGCGTGCCGTCGACGGCGACCGGGAGCACGACGTCGGCCTCGTCGGCGGCCGGCGACAGCCCCTCGTCGGTGATCACCACGACCGACGCGCCCCGCTGCTTGGCCATGGCCGCGACCCCCTTGGCCGGGAGCTCGTAGCGGCGCAGGTCGAAGATGACCACCGCGGAGTCCTTGCCCAGCTCGAGGTAGGACCCGATGTCGCGGCCGAGGGGCTCCGCCGCGTACCGGACGTCCGGCACCAGCTGGTCCAGCTGCAGGGCCAGGATCTGCGCCATGTGCCGGGAGAAGTAGCCGCCGGAGACGACGACGTTGCGGCACGGGGCGGCCAGCAGCGCGACCGCCGCGTCGAACTCGCTGGGCGGCACGCTCTCGGCGAGCCGCTCGACGAGGGCCACCCGGAGCGCGACCGAGCGCTGGAACAGCGTGTCGCCGCCATCGCTGGCCAGCCGGCCGGCCGCCCGGCTCACCGGGCTGGTCATGTGCTCGGTGACCTCGCGGCGCAGGAGCTCCTGGAACTCCGGGTAGCCACCCATGCCCAGGCGGGTGACCAGCCGGAGCACGGTGGGCGTGCTCGTCCCGGCAGCCTTGGCGAGGGCCGCCGCGCTGGCCAGCCCGGCGCTCGGGTAGTCCGCGAGCAGGGACCGGGCGACCTTCTTCTCGGCCGGGCTCAGCTCCTCCATGCGATCGAAGATCGCGTCCCTGATCCGGCTCATCCGCGGGCGTCCTCTGCGTGCATCACGTGCGCGTCACCAGCCGGGTGCCGTCGGAGTAGGCGGCGAACATGGCCGGCGAGTTGTGGGCGACGACGACCCTGCCGTCGGCGCCGACGGCGATCAACCCGCCGATGGCCTCGTGCGCGGTCAGCTCCTCGGCCACGGTCGCCTCGACCGCGGCGGCCAGGGGCGTGCCGAGGTAGCGCATCCGCGCCGCGATGTCGTGCGCGACGACGCCCTTGATGAACGCCTCTCCCTCGCCGGTGCAGGAGATCGCCACGACGCCGTCCCGCGCGTAGGTGCCCGCGCCCACGATCGGGGTGTCGCCGACGCGGCCCTCGCTCTGGTTGACCATGCCGCCGGTGGAGGTGGCGGCCGCGACCCGGCCGCCCAGGTCGAGGGCCACCGCGCCGACCGTGCCGTGCCGTGACGGTTCGAGCAGGCGGTCCTGCACGTTCTGCAACTGCTGCTGACGGGCCGGCGTGACGAAGTAGCCGGGCTCCACGGTCTCCAGGCCCCAGCCGGAGAGACGCTCAAGATCGGGGGCGACCAGCAGCACGGCCGGCGTCTCCTCCATGACCTTGCGCGCGGCGAACACCGGGTTGCGCGCATGCCGGCAGGCGGAGATCGCCCCGGCCCGGCCGTCGCCGGTCATCACGCAGGCATCGAGCTCGGCGGTTCCGGCGGAGGTCAGCGCAGCGCCCCGGCCGGCGTTGAACAACGGGTCGTCCTCCAGTTGCTCGACGGCGGCGCACACCGCGTCGAGCGCGGCCCCACCGGCGGCCAGCACGTCGGCGCCGGCCTTGTACGCACGGGTCAGCCCCTCCACGTAGGAGCCGCGGGCGTCCAGGGTCAGCTCGTCCACCCGGCCGCCGGCACCGCCGTGCAGCACGAGGGCCCAGCCGGCCGCCGCGGGGGCGACTTCGAACAGGTGCATGAGACTCGGTTGTTCCGTTCCGTGAGAGATCCGGCGGCGGTCAGCGGCCGCCGGCCTGCCGGGTGATGTAGGTGACCGCGACGAACGAGGTGAACAGGCGCAGCAGGTCGTCGTCGGCGATGCGGACCGTGCGCTCGCCGATCCGCTCGGTGCCCCGAGCCCACGTCGCGACCTCGGCCATGTCGGCGGTCTGCAGCTCCAGGTCGAGCGTGGCGGGACGGGCGATCCCCGGGGTCGGGACGTCGCCGCCGGCCACCCGCCGCACGGCCTCCTCGGCGCCGGCCCGGATCCGCCGGCAGGACTCCTCGGGGTGCAGGTTGAGGGCGCTGAACCGGGTGATCGACTCCTTGGTGACCACGTGCACCGCCTTGGGCGCGAAGGGCTCGGTCTCCTCCCGGGTCACCTCGTCGCCGGAGACGAACGCGATGGGCACCCCGAAGTGCTCGGCGACCAGCGCGTTGATGCCGCTCTCCCCGACGAGCTCTCCGTTGACGCGGGCGGCGGCGAACACCTCGGGGTTGTAGGTGTGCGACAGCGTCGACGGCCGGCCGGAGATGGAGCCGTGGTAGCCGACGAAGAACGCCGCGTCGAAGGTCTCGTCGAGGCCCTGCATCATGTAGCGCGGCTTGTGCCGCCCCGAGAGGTAGGTGGCCCCGCCGGCGATCTTCCGCGGGTCGAGGTTGGCCATGGTGCCGTGCGAGTCGTTGAGCACGATCTCCGTCGCCCCGCCGGCCAGCGCGCCCTCGATGGCGGCGTTGACCTCGTCGAGCATCAGCTGGCAGCCGACTTCGTACCGCGGGCCGCCGGTGGGCCGGCACTGGTCCCAGTCGACGATCCCGGCGACACCCTCCATGTCGAAGGAGATCCAGATCTTCACGCGAGTTCCTCTACTTCCTCGGGGAGGGGGATGGTGGCCAGCTCGTCGGCCTTGAGGCAGGCCGACAGGTGCGGGGACGTCGTCGCGGGCCGGACGTCGAGCAGCGGCGGGTCCTGCTGGCGGCAGATCTCGCTCGCCAGCGCGCACCGCGGGTGGAACCGGCAGCCCTGCGGGACGTCGTAGGGGCTCGGCGGCTCGCCGTCGACCTCGAAGGGGTCGTTGACGCTGTGCGCGCTCATCCGCGGGATCGAGTCGATCAGCGCCCGCGTGTAGGGGTGCCGCGGTGCGCGGAAGATCTCGGCGGTCTCGGCCACCTCGACGATCCGGCCCAGGTACATGACGGCCACCCGGTCGGCCAGGTGCTGGACGACGGCGAGGTTGTGCGCGATGAACAGGATCGACAGGCCGAGCTCGGCGCGCAGCGAGGCGAACAGATCGAGGATCGTCGCCTGCACCGAGACGTCGAGGGCGGAGACGGGCTCGTCGGCGATCAGCACGTCCGGCCGGACCGCGAGCGCCCGGGCGATGGCCAGCCGCTGCCGCTGCCCGCCCGAGAACTGGCTCGGGTAGGCGGTGAGGACCTCCTCCTCGAGCCCGACCAGGTTGAGCAGCCGGACGGACTCGGCCCGCACCTCGCGCCGCGGGACGATCTCGTGCAGGAGCAGCAGCTCGGAGAGCATCCGGCCCACCGTCAGACGCGGGTTCAGCGACGAGTACGGGTCCTGGAACACCATCTGCACCCGGCGCGCCGCGTGCCGGGCCCGGGGCGAGCCGTCGCCGACGCGCACCTCGCCCTCGGTCGGGGCCACGCTGCCGACCAGGATCTTGGCGAGGGTCGACTTGCCGGACCCCGACTCCCCGACGAGCGCGAGGATCTCCCCGCGCCGCAGGTCCAGGTCGACCCCGTCCAGCGCCTTGAGGGTGCTGGGGCCGGACGAGCCCAGCCGGGACAGCCAGGACGAGCCGCGGGTGTAGGCCTTGGTGACCCCGGCGACGCGGAGCACCTCCGCGTCGCCGTCCCGGAGAAGCAGGCTTCCGGTCATGCCAGCACCTCCACCAGCCGGTCGCTCTCGTAGCAGGCGGCCAGGCGCCCGGGGACGACCTCCTCGAGCGGAGGCGGCGCGTCGGTGCAGTGGTCGCGCACGTAGCCGCACCGCGGCGCGAACGGGCAGCCGGGCGGCCGGTCGGCCACGTTCGGCGGGAAGCCGGGGATCGGGATCAGCGGCCGGTCCGGGCGGTCGAAGTCCGGCGCCGACTCCAGCAGCCCCCGGGTGTAGGGGTGCCGGGGCTGGGCGAAGGTCTCCTTGACCCTCCCCGCCTCGACGATGTGCCCCGCGTACATCACGGCGAGCTCGCTGCACGTCTGGTTCACCACGGCGAGGTCGTGGGTCACGAAGACCAACGCGGTGCCGGTCTCGTCGCAGAGCTTCTCGAGGAGCTTGAGCACCTGCAGCTGCACGGTCACGTCCAGCGCCGTCGTCGGCTCGTCGCACAGCAGCAGCTTCGGGCCGCAGGAGACGGCCATCGCGATCATGATCCGCTGGCGCAGGCCCCCCGAGAGCTCGTGCGGGTAGGCACGCGCCCGCCGGGCGGGGTCGGGGATCCCGGTGCGCGCCATCATCTGCACGGCCAGGTCGCCGGCCTCCTTGGCCGACAGCCCGAGGTGGCGGCGCGGGCCCTCGGCGATCTGGTCCCCGACGCGCATGACGGGGTTCAGCGCCGTCATCGGCTCCTGGAAGATCATCGCGATCTCCGGCCCCATGAGCTGCCGCCGCGCCTTGACCGGCATGGTCAGCAGGTCGCGGCCGCCGTACTCGATCCGCCCGGAGAGCACCTCGACGCCCCGGGGCAGCAGCCCGGCCAACGCCCGCAGGGTCAGCGACTTGCCCGACCCGGATTCCCCGACGATGCCCATCCGCTGGCCCGGCTCGACCTCGAAGGACACGTCCTCGACGATCCGCACCGGCCGACCGCGCACGGGCAGCCCGATCGTCAGGTCCTCGACGGCGAGCAGCGGCCCGCCGGCCACGGCGGTCACCGGCGACGCTCCGGGTTGAGCAGGTCGGACAGCCCGTCGCCCAGGAAGGACAGCCCGAGGCTGGTGACGACGACGGCGAGGCCCGGGATCGTGGCCTGCTGCCACTGGGTGGTGATGAACTCCTGGCCGTCGAGGATCATGCTGCCCCACTCGGGTGTCGGGGGCGCGATGCCCAGGCCGAGGTAGCCGAGGGTGACGATCGCCATGATGTCCATGACGATGTCGCTCATGGCGTAGATGAGCGCCTGCGAGAGGACGTTCGGCGCGATGTGCCGCACGAGGATCCGCCCGTGCGACATGCCGCCGAGGCGGGCGGCGGTCACCCAGTCCTGCTTCTTCGCCACGAGCAGCTCGCCGCGCATGATCTTGGCGTAGGAGACCCACGAGACCGTGGCGATCGCCAGGTAGATGCTGCTCTCCCCCGCGCCCAGCACGAACACGAGGACGATGACGAGGACGTAGAACGGGAAGGCGAAGAAGACGTCCACCAACCGCATGACGACGGTGTCGAACCAGCCGCCGAAGTAGCCGGCCAGCGAGCCCAGGACGCCGCCGACCACGAACGGGATGAGCACGGCGAGGAAGCCGACCCGCAGATCGATCCGGGCGCCGTACATCAGCCGCGTGAGGACGTCCCGGCCGTACTTGTCGGTGCCCAGCCAGTGCGCCGCGCTGGGCGACTGCAGCGCGTGCTCCAGGTCCTGCTTGATCGGGTCGTAGGGCGTCAGCACCGGGGCCAGCACCGCGACGAGGACCAGCAGTCCCACGATCACCAGGCCGGCGACCAGCGTCCCGTTGCGGTACCAGGGCTTGAGCGCGCGCGACCTGACCGGACGACGCATCGCCCGGGACGCGCGGACCACCGCCGCCGTCATGCGAGCTCCTTGGTGCTGAGGTCGACCCGCGGGTCGATGGTGGTGTAGACGACGTCGGTGAGGATCCCGACGACGATGACGAAGAGCGCCACGAACAGGGCGACGGCCTGGATGATCGGGAAGTCGCGGGCGAGGATCGCGTTGATCATCAGCGACCCGATGCCGGGGATGGCGAACACCTTCTCGATCACCAGCGTGCCGCCGATCAGGTAGCCCAGGTTCACGCCGAGGATCGACACGGTCGGGATCGCGGCGTTGCGGAGCACGTGCATGCGGAACAGCTCGGACCCGGCGGCGCCCTTGGAGCGGGCGGTGCCCACGTACTCGGAGCCGAGCACGTTGATCGTCGAGGCCCGCAGGCTGCGGATGACGGTCGGGCACATCGCGATGGCCAGCGTCAGCGCCGGCAGGAACAGGTAGTACCAGTGCTCGGCCCAGGTCTCGCCGTAGCCGCCGACCGGGAACAGGCCGGCGTTCACGGCCAGCAGGAGGATCAGCATGATGCCGACCCAGAACTGCGGCATGCCCTGGCCCAGCAGCGTGAACGCGCGCACGCCGAGGTCCCGGCCCCGGCCCGGCGCGGTGGCGGCGAGCGCCGCCAGCGGGACGCTGATCAGCAGGGAGAGCACGAGCGCGTACAGCAGCAGCTGCAGCGTGATCGGGAAGTCCTGCAGCACCAGCCCGGAGACCGGCTGCTGGTAGGTGATGCTCGTCCCCAGGTTGCCCTGGAACAGGTGCCCCAGGAACAGCAGGTACTGGTCCCAGAGCGGCTTGTCGAGGCCGAGCTGCGCGCTCAGCGCCGCGACCCGCTCCGGGGTCGCGGTCTGGCCCAGGATCGCGACGGCGGGGTTGCCGGGCAGCAGGTGGACCATGAAGAAGACGATCAGCGTGATGCCGAAGAGCACGGGGATCGCCTGGAGCAGTCGACCCGGCACGAACCGGAACCGGTCGAGCACCTCACCACCTCCTCTCTCGTGCGGATCTGTCAGAGGGGAGCCCGGGGGCGGCGCCGGTGGCGCCGCCCCCGGGGGAGGTCACTTCGTCTTGTAGACGTCCTCGAGGTGGTAGTTGCCGAGGGGCGTGACGTCGAAGCCCTTGACGTGGTCGGTCATCGCGAACACGTAGGGCGCGTAGTACAGGTACGCGAACGGTGAGTCGGCGCTGACCTGCGTCTGGATCTGCGAGTACAGGTCCTGCCGCTTGCTCTCGTCGGTCTCCTGCTGGGCCTGCTTGTTCAGGTCGATGACCTGCGGGTTGGTGTAGTAGGAGAACGAGGAGTGCGAGCCGCCGTCGGGGTCGACCGCGAAGGAGGTCCACTCGTCGGGGTCGGGGATGTCCATCGTCCAGGCCTGCGCGACCAGGTCGAAGTCCGACTTCAGCCGCGCCTGCTTCTGGGCGGTCGGGTCCAGCTGCTGGATCTGCAGGTCGATGCCCAGGTCCTTGAGCTCGGACTGCATGATCTGCGCGATGGAGGCCTGGTTCGGGTCACCGGAGCTGATCAGCATCGTCGTCGAGAAGCCGTTGGGCACCGTGGACTGCGCCATCTCCTGCTTGGCCTTGTCCATGTCGAAGGTCGGCGCGCCGTTGTCCTTGTCGTAGAACGGCGTCCCGGGCGACAGCAGCGAGTCGGCCGGCGTGCCGTTGCCGAACAGGACCGTCTTGATGATCGCGTCCCGGTCGAGGGCGTAGGCGATCGCCCGGCGGACGTGCGGGTCCTGGAACGGCTGACGCTGCTCGTTGAAGGTGACGTACTCCATGTACGTCGACTTGAAGGTCTGGGCGTTGATGCCGGGGGCGCTCTTCAGCGACGTGAAGCTCGACCAGTCAGGGGTGTCGTCGATGTCGATCTGCCCGCCCTGCAGCTGCAGCTTGCGGGTGTTGGCATCGGCGACGACGGTCCAGGTGACGCTGTCGAGGTGCGGCTTGTGGCCCCAGTAGTCCTTGTTGGCCTTGACCTTGACGTACTGCCCCTTCTTCCAGCTGTCCCAGATGAACGGGCCGGTGCCGACGGGCGCGGCGTAGAACGCGTCCTTGGTCTGGCCGCCGTAGTTGTTCGGGATGATGCCGTTGCTGAACAGCGAGAGGTCGGCGATCAGCGGCGCCCACGCGTACTTGAGCGTGATCGTCACGGTGTTGTCGTCGGTCGCGGTCACCGTGTCGATCGCGGAGTTGATGTAGCCCCATCCGTCGGAGCCGGTCGCGGTGTCCTCGTCGATGGAGAACTTCACGTCCGCCGCCGTCAGAGGCTGGCCGTTGGAGAAGGTGACGCCCTCGCGCAGGTGGATGGTGTACGTCAGCTTGTCGTCGGAGACGTCGTAGCCGGTCGCCAACCACGGCTCGACCTTCGAGCCGTCCTTCGAGACGGTGAAGAGCGGCTCCATGATCTGTTCCATGACGTAGATCGAGTTGTTGTCGAACGTCGTGGTCTTGTCCATCGAGATGATGTCCTGCGACCGCGCGATGGTGAGGTCACCGCCCTGGACCGGCGAGCCGTTCCCGGAGCCGGACGAGCTCGCGCCGCCGCCGCACGCGGTAAGTGCTACCGCTGCGACCGCCGCAACTCCGGCGAACCTGACTCGGGTTGAACGTGTCATCGACTGCCTCATCGATCGGCCCGCGGGGCGGGCGGTGGCGTGCTCCGGCTGATGCCGGCAACGGGGGGTGAGTGCGACGACCTCTTGTGGGGGCCGCCGCCACCGTAGCGTTCATTACAGTAGAGGGGAACTGTTTCCCTGTTGTTACGTTTAGAACGCCAGCTGGGCGCTCCCGGCCACGGCCCGGCGCACCCCCCAGGGGCGACGGCTCAGGGCGTGGCGAGCCCGAGCAGCAACCCGTCGCCGGCGACCGCCGGGCTCGTGGTGAGGAAGAGCGGGCAACCGTCGGCGGGCGCGATCACCCGCTCGAGCTCCTCGCCGAACGGGTCGAGCACGCAGCCGAGCAGCTCACCGGCGTGGACCCGGTCGCCGACTGCTACCTGGGGGTGCCACCACCCACGCACCGAACTGCGCATCCAGATCCAGCCGTCGTGCTCGACCGGGGCCGGGGCAGGCTCCCCCGGCTCGGCGGGCAGCATGCCGAGGTGCGCGCAGACGTTGCGGATGCCGCGCACGTGGCCGGCCACCGAGGCCTCGTCGCAGATCCCGTTGCCGCCGATCTCGGCGACGATCGCGGGGATGCCCAGATCCGCCGCGGCGCTGCTGGTGCTGCCCCCGACGGTCCGCGTCGCGCTGCTCTGCCGCACCACGTGCCCGTTGCCGTAGGCGAGGGCGAGTTCGCGGGCCTGCGCCCCCACCGGCGACTCGTCGTAGAGGCAGAAGGGCTCCAGCGCCTCGAAGATGTCGCCGGCGTGCAGGTCCACCAGGTGGTCCACCGGGCGGATGAACGCGTCGAGCACAGCGTGGGCGAGCGCCTCGCTGTAGCTGCCGGACGTGTCCCCCGGGAAGCACCGGTTGAGGTTCTTGCCGTCCGCGGGAACCACGAACGCGCTGCGCGCCCAGAAGGCGGGCTGGTTCAGGATCGGCACCGCGGTGATCGACCCCTTGAGGCGGCGGACGTCGACCTCGGCGACGAAGGTCCGCACGGCCGCCATGCTCGTGTACTCCCCGCCGTGCACCCCGGCCAGCAGCGCGAGGTGCGGGCCGTCCCCTGCCTCGCCCTCGATCCGGGCGTACGGGATCTCGACCGGCTCACCAGGGAGACGGTCGAGCAGGAGCGATGTCTTCGTGATCACCAGCAGCCCTCGCGCAGACGGGACGGGATGGTTGCAGCATGCACCACACCCGCGGCCCGGCCGCGCAGGGAACCGCCTACGGCGCCGTCACCGGCCCCGACGGAGGCTGGCAGGCGAGGAAACCTCGCTTCTCAGCCTCCGCATCAGCCCTGGTGGGGGTAGCGGTGGTCGGTCGGGGGGACGAACGTCTCCTTGATCGACCGGGTCGAGGTCCAGCGCAGCAGGTTCTGCGCCGAGCCGGCCTTGTCGTTGGTCCCCGACGCCCGCCCGCCGCCGAACGGCTGCTGGCCGACGACGGCGCCGGTCGGCTTGTCGTTGACGTAGAAGTTGCCCGCGGCGAAGCGCAGGTAGCGCTGCGCCTCGGCGATCGCCGCACGGTCCTGGGCGATGATCGAGCCGGTCAGCGCGTACGGCGCCACCGACTCCATCTGCTCGAGCACGGTGTCGTAGTCGGCGTCGTCGTAGACGTGCACGGCGAGCACCGGGCCGAAGTACTCGGTCGTGAACATCTCGTGCCCGGGGTCGGTGCCCTCGACGATCGTCGGGCGGACGAAGAAGCCCTCGCTGTCGTCGACGGAGCCGCCGGCGACCACGGTCAGCGCCGGGTCGTTCTTCGCCGCGTCGACCACCCGCGCCAGCTTGTCGAACGAGCGCCGGTCGATGACCGCGCCCATGAAGTTCGAGAAGTCGGTGACGTCGCCCATCGTCAGCGCCTCGGTCTCGCCGATCAGGTCGTCGCGCAGCCGGCTCCAGACGCTGCGCGGGACGTACGCCCGCGAGGCGGCCGAGCACTTCTGGCCCTGGAACTCGAAGGCGCCGCGGATCAGCGCGGTGCGCAGCACGTCGACGTCGGCCGACGGGTGGGCGACGACGAAGTCCTTGCCGCCGGTCTCCCCCACCACCCGCGGGTAGGACCGGTAGGAGGCGATGTTCTCCCCCACCGTGCGCCACAGGGACTGGAAGACCTTGGTCGACCCGGTGAAGTGGATGCCGGCGAGGTCGGGGTCGGCCAGGACGACGTCGGAGACGGCCAGCCCGTCGCCGGTGACCAGGTTGATCACGCCCGGCGGCAGCCCGGCCTCGGTGAGCAGCCGCATGGTGAAGTGCGCGGCGAACTGCTGGGTGGGCGCCGGCTTCCAGACGACGGTGTTGCCCATCAGCGCGGGCGCGGTCGGGAGGTTGCCGGCGATCGCGGTGAAGTTGAACGGCGTGATGGCGTAGACGAAGCCCTCGAGCGGGCGGTGGTCGGTCCGGTTCCAGACGCCCGGCGAGCTCACGGGCTGCTCGGCGACGATCTCGCGGGCGAAGTGCACGTTCCAGCGCCAGAAGTCGATCAGCTCGCAGGCGCTGTCGATCTCGGCCTGGTAGGAGGTCTTGCTCTGGCCGAGCACGGTCGCGGCGTTGAGGGTCTGCCGCCACGGGCCGGCGAGCAGGTCGGCGGCCCTGAGGAACACCGCGGCGCGGTCGTCGAAGGAGAGGTCGCGCCACAGCGGGGCGGCGTCCTTGGCCGAGCGGACCGCGTCCTCGGCGTCGGACCGGGTGGCGTGCGCGGACCGGCCGAGGACGGCGGCGTGCCGGTGCGGCTGCACGACCTCGAACTCGGCCCCGGCCCCCATGCGCTCGCGGCCGCCGATGGTCATCGGCAGCTCGAACGGGGTCTCAGCGAGCTCGGCGAGGCGCAGCTCGAGCGCGGCCCGCTCGGGCGAGCCGGGGGCGTAGTCCAGCACCGGTTCGTTGCGCGGCGCGGGGACCCGGGTGACGGCGTCCATGGATCTCAGCCTTTCGTCGCGAGGGAGCGCAGGAAGAAGCGGAGGTTGGCGGGGCGCTCGGCGAGCCGGCGCATGAAGTAGCCGTACCAATCGACGCCGTAGGGGACGTAGGCGCGCACGCGCACGCCCTCGGCGGCCAGCCGGCGCTGCTCGTCGGGGCGGATGCCGTAGAGCATCTGCACCTCCCAGGAGTCGGCTGCCCGGCCGTACTCCGCGGCCAGCCGCTGCGCCAGGTCGACCATCACCGGGTCGTGCGAGCCGACCATCGGGTAGCCCCCGCCACGCATGAGGACGCCCAGGCAGCGCGCGTAGGCGGCGTCGACCTCACGGCGGTCCTGGAAGGCGGCCGACGGCGGCTCCCGGTAGGCGCCCTTCACCAGCCGCACCCGCGAGCCGGCGGTGGCCAGCGCGCGGGCGTCGTCCTCGGTGCGGCGCAGCATGGCCTGCAGGACCGCGCCGGTGCCCGGGTGGTCGCGGCGCAGCTCGGCGAGGACGGCGAGGGTCGAGTCGACGGTGGTCGAGTCCTCCATGTCGAGGGTGACCGTGGTGCCCAGGGCGGTGGCCGCCTCGACGACGGGGCGCACCAGCTCGAGGGCGAGGTCCTCGCCGCCGTCGGGCAGCGACTGCCCGAACGCCGACAGCTTGACCGAGACCTCGGCGGCCGGCCCCAGGCCCAGCCCGGCCAGCCCCTCGAGGGCGGCGAGGTAGGCATCGCTGGTGCGCTTGGCCTCGCCGCGGTCGGTGACGTCCTCGCCCAGGTGGTCGAGGGTCACGGCGATGCCGTCGTCGGCCAGCGCGCGGACGGCGGTCAGCGCGTCGGCGAGCGTCTCGCCGGCGACGAACCGCTCGACGACGTGCCGGGTGGCCGGCGTGCCCACCACGACCCGGCGCAGCCCGGGGCGGCGCGAGGCCGCGAGCAGGGCTCTCTGCATCAGCACGGGGAAACCACCTCCAGGAACCCGGAGAGAACAGCCGACAACACCTCCGACGCTAAGCACCCGGACGCGCCGGGACCAGCGACAGACGTACGACCTCACCCCTCCTGCTTTCATACACCTGTACAAGGAAGGAGGGCTCGTGCGCGACGAGTTGCAGGAACTGGTGGACCAGGTGTCCGGGCTGCTGGGCGCCCCGGCGACGCTGGAGGACGCCGAGTTCACGCTGCTGGCGTTCTGCGCCCACGACGGGGAGGCGGCCGGTGGGATGGACGCCGTCCGGACCCGGTCGATCCTGACCCGTGGTTCGCCGCCGGAGACCCGCCGCTGGTTCGAGGAGTTCGGGATCGCCCGGGCGGAGGGGCCGCTGCGGACGCCCGCCGACCCCGAGGCCGGCATCCGCACCCGGCTGGTCCTCCCGGTCCGGCACGCCGGCCGCACGCACGGCTACTTCTGGCTGCTCGACGAGGGCCGCACCGATCCCGACGACGGCGACGACGCGGCGCTGGCCGCCGCGGTGGAGCTGGCCGCCGACGCCGGCCGGCTGCTGGCCGTGCGCGAACCGGCGGAGGACGCGCTCGATCGCCTGCTGCCGCCCGCGCTGACCGGCAGCGGCGCCGCCCGCGACCGGGCCGCGCGGGCGATGGCCGAGCGGCTGGGGCCGACCGCGGCGCAGGTGCTGGTCGCGCTGGTGCCGCCCGGCCCGCTGCCGGCCGGCTGGCGTCCCCCCGGGATCGGCACGGTCGGCGCGGTCGTCGACGACCCGGTTGCGGCCGTGCTGGTGCCGCTGGGCTCCCCCGGGGACCTGCGACCGGCCTCGGCGCTGACCGCCGCGGCGCTGCGTGCCCTGCCGGCCGGGAGCAGCGCCGGGCTCTCCGCCGTCGGCACCGGGTTCGGCGACCTGCCCGGGCAGTGGGCGCAGGCCCGCGCCGCCGCCCGGGTGGCCGCCGCCGTCCCCGAGTTCTCCCCGGTGGCGCACTGGGCCGAGCTGGGCGCGTGGCGGGCGATCACCGCCCTCCCGGGTCCGGACCCGGCCGTCGCCCCGCTGCTGGCCGAGCCGCTGCTCGCCGCCACCGCCGAGGTCTTCCTCGACAGCGCCGGCAGCGCGCAGCGGGCGGCCGACGCGCTCGGCGTGCACCGGCAGACGCTGTACTACCGGCTGGGCCGGGTGCGGGAGCTCACCGGCCTCGATCTCGCCGACGGCGGCGACCGGTTGCTGCTGCACACCGCCCTGAGGGCGGCGCGTCTGGACTGGAGACCGTAAACTCGCAAGTGATGGCTGCAGGGGCACGCGACCGCGCCGATGTCCTGCAGAGCCTGCGGACGGCGACCGCGCACGAGCACGAGCAGGTCGAGAGCACCCTCGACCTCATGAGTCCTGCACTGGACCGGGACCGCCTGACCGCCGTCCTCACCCTGCTGCACGGCTTCTGGCAGGCCGCCGAGCACGGGCTGGACGTCTGGGCCGAGCGCGAGCCGGCCGACGCCGCCGACGTCGACTGGGCGAGGCGACGGCGCAGCGTGCTGTTCGCCGCCGACCTGCGGATGCTGGGGGCCGAGCCGTCCGCCGACGACCGCCCGGAGCTGCCCGCCGTCGCCGGCACCGACGAGGCGCTCGGCCGGCTGTACGTGCTCGAGGGCTCGACGCTGGGCGGCACGTTCATCTCCCGCCACCTGGCGACGCTGCCCGACCTGGCCGCGACCGGGCGGCTGCAGGCCTTCTCGCCCTACGGCGCCGAGACCGGCGCCATGTGGCACGCGTTCCGACGGTTCACCCGTGAGCGCACGCAGGACCCGCAGCGGGTGGTGGCCGCGGCAGGCGCGACGTTCCGGTCGCTCGCGGAGTGGTGCGCGCCGGTGGCGGCGTGACCGGCCCGACCCCCGAGGTCGACTGGCTCGCGCCCGGGACGCCGGTCGACCTCGACAACTGCGCGCGTGAGCCGATCCACATCCCCGGCAGCATCCAGCCGCGGGGCGTGCTGCTCGCGGTCAGCGAGCCGGAGCTCGTCGTCCAGCAGGTGTCGGAGAACCTGGCGACGCTCACCGGTGTGCGGCCGGAGCAGGCCCTCGGCCGGCCGCTGGAGGAGGTGCTCGGCGTCGTCCCGGCCGACCTGGTCGCCCGCTCGGCGAGCGCCTTCGGCGACCTGCGCGAGCGCAACCCGGTCGAGCTGATGCTCGAGGTCGACGGCACGCCGGTGCCGGTCGACGCGATCCTGCACCGCGCGGTGATCCGGCCCAACGACACGGGTGAAGGGGTCACCAGCCTCGTCGTCGAGCTCGAGCCGGCCCGCGGGCCGCGGCCGTTCTCCTTCCCGAACACCTACCAGGCGGTGCGCGGCACGATCGGCGAGCTGAACCGGGCGAGCTCGCTCGAGGAGCTGTACGACATCACCGCCCGGGCGGTGCGCACCCTGACCGGCTTCGACCGCGTGATGGTCTACCGCTACGACGCCGACTACAACGGCGAGGTCGTCGCCGAGGCCAGGGCGGAGCACCTCAACTCGTTCCTGGGGCTGCACTACCCGGCCAGCGACATCCCGGCGCAGGCGCGGGCGCTGTACGAGAAGAACTGGATCCGGCTGATCTCCGACGTCGACTACGTGCCGTCGCGGCTGACCCCGGTCGACCACCCCGGCAACGGCCTCCCGCTGGACCTCACCTTCTCGACGCTGCGCAGCGTCTCGCCGATCCACCTCGAGTACCTGAAGAACATGGGCGTGCGCGCCTCGATGTCGATCTCGCTGCTGCGCGACGACACGTTGTGGGGCCTCATCGCCTGCCACCACTACGCCGGGCCGCACGCCCCGCCGTACGCGACCCGGGCGGCGGCGGAGTTCCTCGGCTCGACGCTGTCGCTGCGGCTGGTGGACCGGGCCAAGGAGGAGGAGACCGAGCGCGCGCTGCAGGTGCGCTCGACGCTGGCCTGGCTCACCGCGGCCACGCTCGACGAGGACCGCCCGCTCGCCGACACCCTGATGGGCTCGCCGGACCTGCTCGACCTGCTGCCCGCCGACAGCGTCGTCGTCCGGCTGCAGGGGCACACCGCCACCCGCGGCGCGGAGCTGCCCTCGGGGCTGGCCGAGGCGGTCGCCGCGTGGGCCGCCGGGCGCGGCGCGGACGTCGTCGCCACCGACGCGCTGCCGGATCAGGCGCCGCAGCTGGGGGCGCCGCTGGACCTGGCGTGCGGCGCGCTCGTGCTGCCGCTGCCCGAGGGCCAGTTCGTGCTGTGGGTCCGCGGTGAGAGGGTGCGGCAGATCGACTGGGGCGGCGACCCGCACAACAAGGCGATCGCCGAGCGAGAGGGCGAGGAGATCCGCCTCTCCCCCCGCAAGTCGTTCGACAGGTGGCGCGAGACCGTGCGCGGCCGGTCGGAGCCGTGGACCGGGCAGCAGGTCGCCGAGGCGAACGAGCTGCGCACCCACCTGCTCGAGGCGCTCTACGCCCGCTCGCGCAGCATCGTGCGCGCGGCCGAGACCCTGCAGCGCAGCCTGCTCACCGATCCGCCGCAGCCGGGGCACCTCGAGATCGCCGTGCGCTACGTGCCCGCGGCCCGGGAGGCCCAGGTCGGCGGTGACTGGTACGACGTGTTCGCCCAGCCCGACGGCTCGACGATGCTGGTGATCGGCGACGTCGCCGGCCACGACACCGAGGCGGCGGCCTGCATGGCGCAGCTGCGCGGGCTGCTCCGCGGCATCGCCTACGACAGCGCGCAGAGCCCGGCGCAGGTGCTCGCCCGCCTCGACGCCGCGATCGACGGCCTCGGGCTCGGCGCCATGGCGACCGTCCTGGTCGCCCGGCTGGCGCACGCCGACGACGGGTCGCGGGTGCTGCGCTGGTCGAACGCCGGTCACCTGCCGCCGCTGGTCGTCGGCCCGGACGGCGCGCAGCAGGTGCTCTCCGCGCGGGGGCTGATGCTCGGCGTCGAGCCGACGACCGACCGCACCGACACCGAGGCCGTGCTGGAGCCCGGTTCGACGCTGCTGCTCTACACCGACGGGCTGGTCGAGCGCCGCGACCAGGTCTTCGACGACGGCGTCGAGCAGCTGCAGCAGCTGCTCGCCGGGCTGCGGCAGCGACCGGTGGAGGAGGTCAGCGACGAGCTGCTGGCCGGGATGCTGCCCGCCGAGCGCACCGAGGACGACGTCGCGCTGGTCGCCGTCCGGCTCGCCGGCTAGGGGGCCGTCGGCCCGCTGTCGGGGGCGGAGAAGCGCGGGCTCAGGCCGTCGTCCTGGGCCCCGCCCTGCGCCGGCAGCGGCGCCTCGTCCTCGGCCGCCTCGACCAGCAGGTCGGCGTCCTCGTCCGGCGAGCGGTCGATGTCGCTCTCCAGGGCCTGCAGCAGCCGCTGCTCGTCGGGCCCGAGGTCGGCGGGACCCAGGTGCTCGCCCGGCTCGCCGGCGTCGGAGCCGGAGGCCATCGCGGTGTCGGGGAGGTCATCGCGGTCCATCGCAGATCTCCTCAGCGGGGGAAGTTCGGCTCGAGCCGCGGCACGATCTGCATCTCGGGAACATAGGCCGCCGGGTGCAGCAGCACCAACGTGCGGACGGTCTCTGCCACGGCGGAGGGCGGCATCATCAGGTGGGACGGGATGCCCCACTGCTCCATCATCGGCGTGTCCATGGCCGCCGGCACGACGCTCTGCACGCGGCACGGGAACGGCCGCTCGCCGCCGTCGGGCAGCTGGACCGCCTTCTCCCGGAGCTCGCGCTGGATGCACCTGGTCGCGTTGCGGAAGCCGGCCTTCGAGCCGTTGTAGGCGATCGCGCCGCTGCCGGAGGTGATCGCCGACAGCGAGACGATGTGGACGACGTCGGCCGTGCGGCCCTCGGGCAGGTGCTGCACCCGCTTCATGAACTCGCTGGTCAGGAAGACAGGTCCCTCGCAGTTGACCGCCTGCACGAGCCGGTAGTCGGCGAGGTCGATGTCGGTGATGTAGCCGGGCCGGTCGATGCCGGCCACGTTCACGAGGACGTCGAAGGCGTCGCCGTGCCGGTCGAACAGCTCGGCGACGACGCGGCGGCGGTTCTCGTCGTCGGTGACGTCGAGCGGGACGACGTCGGCCGAGCCACCGGCGTCGGTGACCAGCGCCCGGGTCTGCTCGCTGCCCTGGGCGTCGATGTCGGCGATGGCCACGTGCGCGCCGGCCTCGGCGAGCGCGAGGCAGGTCGCGCGGCCCAGGCCGCTCGCTCCGCCGGTGACCAGGGCGACGCGCCCCTCGAGCGACCCGGTGACAGCCATGCAGTGCTCCGTTCCCGTGCGACGGCCTTGCCGGTGATCACTCTCGCGGAGAACCGGAGGCCCCGCAGGTCGGGTCCGTCCGGGCTCAGCGCACCGGGGCGACGGCGCTGCCGGACAGCCCGCCCAGCCGGTCGGCCGGCCGTGCCCAGACGTCGGCGAGGGTGACCGTGTGCAGGCCGCGCTCGGCCATCAGGTCGAGCAGCTGCCCGTAGACGGTGGTGACCGGGGGGTGGTTGGCGTGGCCGATCACGATCGCCTGGGCGGCGAACCACTGCCGTGCGAACCCGAGCAGCTCCTCGCCGGAGAGCAGCCGGTCGTCGCCGAGGGTGCCGTTCCACATGACGACGGTCGGGTGCCCCTGCTCGGCCGCGATCCGGTCGACGCGCTCGTCGTGGGCGCCGTACGGGGGACGGAAGAACGGGGTGCCCCCGGCGCCGAAGGTGTCCTGCAGGAAGTCGCGGTTGCGCGCGATCTCCCCGGCGACGTCCGCGTCGGCCAGGGTGGTCAGGTCGCGGTGCGACCAGGTGTGGTTGCCCAGCGCGACCTGACCGGAGTCGACCAGGGGGCGGAGGACGGCCGCGCGGTCGGTCCACGAGCGGTAGCAGCCGTTCGGGAAGAAGGTCAGCCGGATCCCGGTGTCCAGGGCCAGCTGCGCGTAAGCGCCGACGACCTCGTCGCTCACGCCGTCGTCGATGGTCAGCGCCAGCGCGGTCCCCTCCCCCGGCAGGCTGCTGACCACCCCCACCGGCGGGTCGGCCGGCACCGGGACGACGGGAGCCGGCCCGGCCGGCTGCTGGGCGGCGGCCGGGGCGGGCGGCTGCTGTCGGGCGGGGCGGGACGCCGCGGCCTCGGCCATGGGCAGCTGCTCGGCGCCGTGGGCCACCGCGGCACCGGCGAGCCCGGCGGCCAGGAGGAGCAGGAACCGTCGTCGGTCCATGGCGCCGGACGCTAGCCACGGCGCTCCGGGTGTCCGTGCAGGTCAGGGGCGACGCGCCGCACCCGTTCGCACCGTCAGGGACCGTTGACGGAGGGTCACGGCGACGGCCGCCGAGAGCGCGTGAGCGGCGACGCAGCGTGATCGGTTCGGGCCGTGATCTCCACTCCCGGCGCGGCACACCCCCCGGAGGGGTGAGGCTCCGCCACTCTCCTCGCTTGAGCGCATACAGCTTGCGCCTCCGCGTGCCGACTCCCTTTGCGCAAGGCACTGCAACCAACACACGGAGGTGCACGTGGTGCTCAAGCGAGAGGAAGCGACCGCTTCCTTCTCTCGTGGCGTGACATGGGGCGGGCTGCCCCAGCACGCACGCAGGGTCGCGACCGTCGCGACCGCTGCCTTCCTGGCCGCGGGCGTGGCCGGGCCGGCGATGGCATCGGTGGCCGAGGCCGCCACGCCGTCCTCGGCCGACCTCGTCCCGGTGATCGTCCAGGAGACCGCTGGTACCGGGAACGGGCCGGAGCGCGCTGTCGAGGCTTTCGGCGGTTCGGTCGGCCAGGAGTACTCGGTCTTCCAGGGCTTCAGCGCCAAGGTGCCGGGTGACCGCATCGACGCGCTGCGTGCCGTCCCGGGTGTCGACAAGGTCACCCAGGACGCGTCGCTGACCCTCAACAGCCTCGGCGGCGGTCTGCTCGGGGGCGTCCTGAGCACGACCACCACGGTGGCCACGACCGCCGTGGCGGACACGACCACCACGGTGACGGACACGACCCAGGCCGTGGCCGACACGACGACCGCTGCGGTGAACACCGTCGCCGACGTCGTGTCCGGGGTCGCTGCCCAGGCCGGCTCGCTGTTCAACATCACCAACAACGAGACCGGCGCCGCGTCGCTGTGGAAGGCCGGCGCGACCGGCAAGGGCATCGACGTCGCGGTCATCGACTCGGGCACCGTCCCGGTCCAGGGCATGGACAGCGGCAACGTCGTCTACGGCCCGGACCTGTCGTTCGAGGCCGGCACGCCGGTGGAGAACCTGGACACCAACGGTCACGGGACCGCCATGGCCAGCATCATCGCCGGTCGTGACTCCTCGGCTGCCGGGAACTACGCCGGCAACTCGACGGACTACGTCGGCGTGGCGCCGGACGCCCGGATCGTCAGCATCAAGGTCGCTGACGCCCTGGGTCACACCGACGTCTCGCAGGCGATCGCCGCCATCGACTGGGTGACCGAGCACGCTCACGACAACGGTTTCAACATCCGCGTCGTGAACATGTCCTTCGGCACCGACGGTACCCAGAGCTACCTGCTGGACCCGCTGGCCTACGCGGCCGAGCAGGCCTGGCACAAGGGCATCGTCGTGGTCGTGGCCGTCGGCAACGAGGGCTTCGGCACCCAGAAGGTGAACAACCCCGCCTACGACCCGTACCTGATCGCGGTCGGCAGCGACAACACCAACGGGACGGCCACCGTGGCCGACGACACCGTCTCCACGTTCTCGAACGACGGTGACGGCACCCGCAACCCGGACGTGGTCGCCCCTGGCGAGCACGTGGTCAGCCTGCGGAGCCCGAACTCGTTCCTCGACCAGTCCCACCCCGGGGCTGTCATCGACGAGCGGTACTTCCGCGGCAGTGGTACCTCGCAGGCGACCGCGGTCGTCTCGGGTGCCGCGGCGCTGCTCCTCTCGCAGCGTCCTGACCTGACCCCGGACCAGGTGAAGGCCCTCCTCATGGGGACGGCCCAGCACGTGCCGAACGCCACCCCGGCGCAGCAGGGCAGCGGCCTGATCGACCTGGCCGCCGCCATGAACGCCCCGACCCCGGACGCGGTCCAGAACTACTCGCGTTCGACCGGTAACGGTTCGCTCGAGGCCGCGCGTGGTTCGGTCCACGTCGAGGTCGACGGTCAGACCGTGACCGGTGAGGTCGACGTGACCGGCACCGACATCGACCAGTCCTCGGCCGAGACGATCACCGAGGACGTCGCCACCACCAACCAGGAGGCGGCCGCCACCGACGCGACCGACCCCTCGGCGGAGCCGGCTCCGGCCGACTCGCCCGAGGCCGACCCGGCCCTGTCCGGTGTCAGCTGGTCCGGTGTCAGCTGGTCCGGCGTGAGCTGGAGCGGTGTGTCGTGGTCCGGTGTCAGCTGGTCCGGCGTGAGCTGGAGCGGCGTGTCCTGGTCCGGTGTCAGCTGGAGCGGCGTGAGCTGGTCCGGTGTCAGCTGGAGCGGCGTGTCCTGGTCCGGTGTCAGCTGGAGCGGCGTGAGCTGGTCCGGCGTGAGCTGGAGCGGCGTCAGCTGGTCCGGCGCGGACTGGGCCTGACGGCTCTAACCCCTTAAGGAGGTGACGACGATGACGAACGGTGCTCCTGGCACGGCTCCCCGTGCGTTCCGGCTCAATGTTCCCCAGCGGATCATGCTGATCACGACCGCTCTGGCTGCGGTGGCGGTGGCGCTGTTCGTCATCGTCGTCCACCCGCTTTCCGGGGCATCCACGGCCCTGAACCTGCCGTGGGTGCTCTGGGCGGCGGCCTTCGCCGCCGCCGAGGCCTTCCCGGTGCACGTCCAGGTCAAGAAGGACTCGCACACCTTCTCGATCAGCGACCTGGTGCTCGCCGCCGGCCTGGTGCTGACCATCCCGGGTCACCTCGTGGTGGCCCAGGTGGTCGGCCAGGGGGCGGCGCTGCTCCTGCACCGCCGTCAGCGCGGTCTGAAGCTGGCGTTCAACACGGCGCTGTTCGCGCTGACCGGGTCCGTGGCCACGACCGTGGACGCCGTCCTCAGCGCGCCGATCTCCGAGACCTGGTACTGGCTGGCCGCCCTGGCCGCCGTCCTGTGCGCGAACCTGGTGGGCAACGCGAGCATCTTCGCGGTCATCAGCGTCTCCGAGGGCCGCGTCGACCTGCGCAAGTTCGTCGAGATGTGCACGCCGACCGTGCCGGCCGCGATCGCCGCCGCGGCGATCGGCCTGGTCGTGGCCCGGACCGTCACGAGCGACCCGGCCGCGCTGGCCCTGCTGGCGCTGCCGACCACCCTGATCATCGTCGCCTACCGGGCGTTCACCAAGGCCAACCTGCAGCAGGAGAACCTGCGCCGGCTGCACGAGGTGACCGCGCTGCTGCACCACGGCGACAGCCACGCCGCCCTGGGCGAGTTCCTGACGTCGGTCCGCTCGGCCTTCCGCGCCGAGATGGCCGAGCTGCTCCTGCTGGACACCAGCGAGCGCGAGCTGCCGACCGTCAGCACCAGCCGGGAGGGCCGCGAGCCGGTCGCCCTGGAGCCGCTGCAGGACGACACGCAGTACGAGGGCCTGCTGCGCCTGGCCACGGCCGCCGGCGTCCTGACCACGCGTGCGGGTGTCGGCCGCGGTGGCCAGCTGGACGCCTACGCCAGCGACCGCAAGCTCAAGGACACGATCGCCGCCGTCCTGCGCACCGACGACCGCGTGCACGGCCTGCTGCTCATCGGCGGCCGCCACGGTGAGGTCTCCTCGTTCACCGACGACGACCTCGCGCTGCTGGAGACCTTCTCCCGCCACGTGGGCACGTCGCTGGAGCGCGGTCGCCTGGAGGAGACGCTGCGCGAGGTCACCGACCTCAAGGAGCAGCTGCGCCACCAGGCCCTGCACGACCCGCTGACCGGGCTGCCGAACCGGACGCTGTACCTCGACCGCGCCAAGCACGCGGTGGAGTCGGCGGCCCGGACGCACGACTGGCCGGCGATCCTGTACATCGACCTCGACGGCTTCAAGCCGGTCAACGACACCTACGGCCACGACGCCGGTGACCTGCTGCTGCGCACGGTCGCCGACCGGATCCGCGGCTGCCTGCGGCCGACCGACACCGCCGCCCGTCTCGGTGGCGACGAGTTCGCCATCGTGCTCGGCGGGCCGATCGACCGCGCCGGCGTGACGCGGGTGATCGAGCGGCTGCGCTCGCAGCTCGAAGTCCCCGTCGACCTCGGCGACGGCCGGATGGCCACCGTCGGCATGAGCATCGGCATCGCGCTGGGCGAGGAGGGCATCGGCGACGCCGACGTGCTCATCCGCCAGGCCGACGCCGCGATGTACGCCGCCAAGCGCAGCGGCGGCAGCACGCACCTGTTCTACGAGCCCGGCATCGGCGAGCACACCGACACCCGGCAGGACGCCGAGTCGGAGCTGACCGCGGCCGTCCAGAACGAGGAGTTCGTCGTCGCCTACCAGCCGCTGATCGACATGCGCAGCGGCCGGCCGATCGGCGCGGAGGCGCTGGTCCGGTGGCAGTCCCCCACCAAGGGGCTGCGGATGCCCGACCAGTTCATCCCGCTGGCCGAGGAGACCGGGCTGATCACCGACATCGGTGCGATCGTGCTCCGCGACGCCTGCATGCAGGCCGCCCGCTGGGTGCGTTCCATCGACCCGGAGGACGAGCTGCTGGTCACGGTCAACCTCTCGGCGCGGCAGCTGCAGCACGAGGGGCTGGTCGAGGAGGTCCGCGCGGCGCTGACCGAGTCGGCGCTCGACCCGCACCGGCTGGTCCTCGAGATCACCGAGACGATGCTCATGCACGACCGCGACACCGCGGCGACCACCCTGTGGGCGCTCAAGGACCTCGGCGTGCGGATCGCGATCGACGACTTCGGCACCGGCTACTCGTCGCTGGCCTACCTGCGGCGGTTCCCGATCGACATGCTCAAGGTCGCCCGCGAGTTCGTCGACGGCCTCGGCCGGGACGCCAACGACGACGCGATCACCCGCGCGATCGTCGACCTGGCCGGCACGCTCGGCCTGCTGACGATCGCCGAGGGCATCGAGACCACGCAGCAGCAGGAGCACGTGGCTGCGCTGGGTTGCGACCTGGCGCAGGGCTACCTGTTCTCCCGACCCGTGGACGCCGACATGGTCATGTCGCTCGTCCGCGGCGAGTCCTGGGAGGACATCCCCGGCCAGGAGACCTCGGAACGGGTCTCCAAGGCCGGCTGACGCGGAGGGGATCCGTCGGTTGACGCTCGCGGATCCCCTCCGTCGTCACGGCACCGGGCCGGCGTCCGCGATGAGCCCGGTCTCCTCGATGAGCCTCGCCTGCTCCCGGCACCACGGGGACCAGGCGTCGCCCTCGCTGTCCTGCCGGCGCCGGAACGCCGCCCAGTCGAGCAGCTCCCAGTCGGCCACCTCGGTCGGCTCGGGGGCCGGGGTGCCCTCGAAGCGGCCGACGTAGACCGGGCAGATCTCGTTCTCCACCACGCCCCGGAACTCGGCGCGGTACCGGTAGCCGGGCACCGCCGGCCGCAGGTCGGCCACGGTCAGCCCCAGCTCGAACCCGGCGCGGCGGGCGATCGCGGCGGCGTCGTCCTCCCCCGGGCCGGGGTGCCCGCACACGGTGTTGGTCCACATCCCCGGGAAGGTGGCCTTCTGCTCCGCGCGGCGGGTCACCAGCAGCCGGCCCGCGTCGTCGAAGAGGTAAGCGGAGAAGGCGCGGTGCAGGGGCGTGTCGCCGTGGTGCACCTGGGCCTTGGGCAGGGTGCCGATCGCCGTCCCCTCGTCGTCGACCAGCACGATCAGCTCCATGCCCCCATCGTCCCAGGCCGAGCGCGGCCACGATCAGCTGAGCTGATCGTGAGCCGGGACGGCGCCGTCGACCTCGCGGTGTGGTCGCGGACCGCGTGATGTGCCGCGAGGGTCGCGACCACCCCGCGCGGGTGGCCGGACCGCGCGGCAGAGTGGGCGCGTGGACAGCTTCCGGCGCGGCGACATGGTGTTCGACGTCCAGGACGGCGGACCGCCCGACGGCGAGCCGGTCGTCCTGCTGCACGGCTTCCCCCAGGACTGCACGGCGTTCGACCGGATGGCGCCGGCGCTGCACGCGGCCGGGCTGCGCACCCTCGCCCCCGACCAGCGCGGCTACTCCCCCGGCGCGCGCCCGGTCGGCCGCGCGCACTACCGCATCCGGGAGGCGGCGGACGACGTCGTCGCCCTGCTCGATGCCGCGGCGATCGACCGCGCCCACGTCGTCGGTCACGACTGGGGCGGCGCCGTGGCCTGGGCGCTCGGTGCGTGGCACGCCGACCGGTTGCTCACCATGACGTCGCTGTCGACCCCGCACCCCTCCGCGATGCAGCACGCCTGGCTGACCACCGGCCAGGGCGTGCGCTCCTGGTACATGGGCGCCTTCCAGCTGCCGTTCCTGCCCGAGGCGGCCCTGCTGGCCCGCGGCGGTGCGGCGCTGCGCCGGGCCCTCGTGCGCTCCGGGCTGCCGGAGGCGACGGTCGACCACTACGTCGAGCGCATGCGCGAGCCCGATGCCCTCTCGGCGGCGCTCAACTGGTACCGGGCGATCCCGTGGAGCGCCCGCGACCGGGTCGGCGTCGTCCGGGTGCCCACCCTGCACGTGTGGAGCACCGCGGACCCCTTCCTCGGCCGCACCGCGACCGAGGCGAGCGCCCGCTTCGTCGACGCCCCCTACCGGCTGGAGGTGCTCGAGGGGATCTCGCACTGGATCCCCGAGCTCGCCGCCGGCGAGGCCGCCGCGCTCGTCGCCGCGCACGTCAAGACGGCGTGAGCACGGCGCAGCGGCTCGGTGCTCATGAGCGGGCGGCGCCGTTCCCCCACACCTGCTCCAGGTAGGCCCGGACGGCGGCCGGCCCCTCCTCGCGCAGCCGGTAGATGCGCCGGGTGCCACGCGGCTCCTCGGCGACGAACCCCGCCTCCTTGAGCAGCCGCAGGTGCCGAGAGACCGCGGGCCGGCTGATCGGCAGCGCCTCGGCGATCTCCCGCACCGAGCGCCCGCCGGCGCTGAGCAGGCTCAGGATCTCCCGCCGGTTCGGGTCCCCCAGCGCCTCGAACGCCCTCCCTGCGGCCCGCTCAGGCACCCGACTCGACGCGCTGCTCGAGCCCGGCGGCGAACTGGTCGAACGACGGTTGCAGGTCGGGCATCGACCTCCAGATCAGCGGCAGCAGCGGCCCGCTGTACTCCTCCCGCATGCGGAAGGCGGTGCCGGCGCCGTCCGGGGTCAGCGTGTAGGTCCGCTCCCCGCGGAACAGGCCGAGCGGCATGCCGCCGGAGAACACCAGCCGGGAGAACGGCTCGAACGCCGTGACCGTCACCGGGAACGCCCGCCCCGGCGCCACCGACGAGCGGATGGTGATCTTCTGCCCCTCGGCGAGGGTGCCCTCCACGGCGTCGACGCCGGAGTCCCAGCTCGGCCAGCTACCGGCGTCGACCAGCGCGGCCCACACGTCGTCGGGGCTCGCCGCGATGCTCGCCGTGGACTCGTACGACCTCATGCGCGCCTCCTGTCGGTCACCGTGCGGTTACCGTAAACCGTTCGTTACCGAGCACGGAAGGGCTGGCGGCCGGCGAACAAGCAGGACATCGTGTCCGGCCATGGATCTCGACCCGGCCGTCAGCAACGCGCAGTTCTACAAGGTCGTCTTCGAGAACGACCAGGTGCGCGTCCTGGAATACACCGACCAGCCGGGCGACCGGACGACGCCGCACGCCCACCCGGACAGCGTCATGTACACGCTGTCCTCCTTCCGCCGCCGGCTGCACCAGAACGGGCAGCACCGCGACGTGGAGATCGCGGCCGGGACGACCGGCTGGCTGCCCGCGCAGGAGCACGCCGGGGAGAACATCGGGGACAGCCCGACGCACGTGCTGTTCGTCGAGCTCAAGGGCGGCCCGTCGGGCGGCGCCGGCGCGGCGCTCGGCCCGGCGTAGCGCTCAGAGCTCGAACGCGAGCGGGTGCCGGGCCTCGTACAGGCCCACCCGGCCGCCCCCGGGGAGCCGGAACGCGGTCACCCGGCCCCAGCGCTCCTCGCTGATCGGCGTCTCGAACGGCACGCCCCTGCCGGTCCACTCGGCGACGGTCGCCTCGACGTCGTCGCACACCAGGTAGAGCTCGATGGCGCCCGAGGCCTCCGCAGGGTGGACGGCGACCTCGCTCGGCGGCAGCTGCGCGATCAGCCAGCCGCCCCCCGCGTCGACCGTCGGCCGGCCCAGCAGGTCGATCAGGAACCGCCGGTCGGCGTCGGCGTCGGCGCTGTAGAGGATGACGTGCGCTCCCTTGATCACGCCGCGACCGTAGGTTCTCCCGCCACGGGCTGGGTAGCGCCGGGTGATGGCGAACCTCTCCACCGGCCACCTCGCGGGGAAGACCGTCGCCGTCACCGGCGCCAGCGGCAACGTCGGGACGGCGCTGCTGCGCCGGCTCACCGGCAGCGGCGCGACCGAGATCCGCGCCCTCTCCCGCCGGCTACCGCCCGCCGTCGGCCCCTACGACGAGGTGCGGTGGTTCCTCGCCGACCTCGGCGAGGCGGCGAGCGAGGGGGTGCTCACCGAGTTCCTGGACGGCGTCGATGCCGTGGTCCACCTGGCCTGGGCGCTGCAGCCGGGCCGGCACCCCGAGGCGCTGCGGCGGGTCAACGTCGAGGGCACCCGCCGCGTCGTGCGCGCCGCGATCGCGCAGGGGGTCGAGCACGTCGTCCACATGTCCTCGCTCGGCGCCTACGCGCCCGGGGCGGCGGGCACGAAGGTGACCGAGGACTGGCCGACCACCGGCATCCCGACGTCGCAGTACAGCCGCGACAAGGCGGAGGCCGAGCGGGCCGTGCGCGAACTGCTCGGCCGGCACCCGGAGGTGGTCGGCGCCGTCGTCCGCCCGACGCTGATCCTGCAGCCGGAGGCCGCCAGCGAGATCGGCCGCTACTTCCTCGGCCCGGTCGTGCTCGGCCTCGGCCGGCGGCTCCCGCCGCGGCTGGCCCACCTGCTGCCCCTCCCCCTGCCCGGGCTGGCGGTCGCGTTCGTGCACGCCGACGACGTGGCCGACGCCCTCGAGCGCGTCCTCGACCGCCGTGCGTCCGGCGCGTTCAACCTCGCCGCCGAGCCGCTCATGGACGGCGACGCGCTCGCGAAGGTGCTGGGGAACGTGCGGGTGCCGGTACCCGCGCCCGTGCTGCGGACGGCGCTGTCGGCCGCCTTCCACGCGCGGCTGGTGCCCACCGAACCCGGCTGGCTGGACATGGGCGTGCACGCGCCCGCGCTGGACAGCACCCGGGCCCGCACGCTGCTCGACTGGGCGCCGGTCCACCAGGGCGACGAGGTGCTCGCCGAGTTCGTCGCCGCCCTGGGCCGGGGCGAGGGCGGCCCGGGTCCGCTGCTCGAGCCGGCCGCCGACTGACACGCTGGGCGCATGACGCAGATGCAGGTCGACGACCAGGGCCGACCCGAACCACCTGCGGCCGCCGACGAACCGGCCACGCTGCTGGGCTTCCTCGACTTCCACCGGGCGACGCTGGCCTGGAAGACCGCCGGGCTGGGCGCCGACGCGCTGCGCGCTCCCCACGCCCCGTCGACCATGACGCTCGGCGGGCTGCTCAAGCACCTCGCGCTGGTCGAGGACCACTGGTTCACCGAGCGCCTGCACGACCGGCCCGAACCGCCGCCCTGGGACGCCGTCGACTGGGACGCCGACCCCGACTGGGAGTGGCACTCGGCCGGCCAGGACTCGCCCGACGAGCTGCGCACGCAGTGGCAGGCGTCGGTCGAGCGGTCGCGGGCGGCGGTCGACGAGGCGCTGGCCGACGGCGGCCTCGACCGGCTCGCCGCCCGCCCCTCCCGCGACGGCACGCGGCCCAGCCTGCGCTGGATCCTCGTGCACATGGTCGAGGAGTACGCGCGGCACAACGGCCACGCCGACCTGCTCCGCGAGGCGGTCGACGGCGAGACCGGGGAGTAGCTACCCGGGCGCGCCGCCCAGCAGGGCGCGGGTCATCGCGTTGCGCGCGTCGAGCAGCTCGTCGAGGGCGGCCTCCAGGTCGTCGGCCGAGACGGCGATCGACCCGTCGCCGGGCGTGCGGGTCGCCGCCACGAGGGCGGCCCGGCGCAGGAGCTCCTTGAGGAACGACGCGGTCACCCCGTCGGTCCGGGCGAGGACGTCGTCCAGGCGCGAGGTGTCGACGTCGAGGTCGCCGCGGTAGAGCTCGAACAGCGCCCGCCGCGCGCCGGCGTCGGGCAGCTGCAGCGCGACCGCCTGGTCGACCCGCCCCGGGCGGGCGGCCAGGGCCGGCTCGAGCAGGTCGGGCCGGTTAGTGGTCAGCACGAAGACGACGTCGGCGTCCTCGGCCAACCCGTCCATCTCGTTGAGCAGCTGGAACAGCAACGGGTGCTGGCCGGGGTGCATACCGCGCTCCTCGGCGATCAGGTCGACGTCCTCCACCACGACCATCGCCGGCTGCAGCGCGCGGGCGATCGAGCAGGCCTCCGAGATGAACTGCAGCGCGCCGCCGCTGAGCTGGACCACGGTGGTGCCGACCAGCCGGCTCATCAGGAAGCGGACGGTGTGCGTCTTGCCGACCCCCGGCGGGCCGTAGAGGAGCAGCCCGCGCTTGAGGTGCTGGCCCGCGGCAAGCAGGCGCTCCTTGTGCCGGGCGACCTCGACCACCTGGCGCTGCACCTCGGCGAGGGTGCCGGCGTCGAGGACGAGCTGGTCGGCGGTCATGACCGGACGGCGGTGGAAGGACAGCAGCGCCTCGCCCTGCCCGAACACCTCGAACCCGAACACCTCGCCGCCGAACGACAGCACCTGACCCCGGAAGACGTTGCGCGCCAGCGCCTCCGCGCGGATCTCGGCCGCGGCCTGCCGCGCCCGCTCCGGATCCGTGCCGGTCACGTGCAGCGAGGACACGGGCATGCCGATCTCCGGCTCCGGCCCGCGGAAGAACACGGCGAGCCGGGTCTCCCCCTCGGTGACCAGGTAGAGACCGCAGCGGATGCACGGCCGCACCTCCCCGTCCGGGCCCGCCGCACGGTTGACCCGCGACGGGTTGCCCGGCCGGGGACCGAACGGGTCGTGCGCCGAGCCGTCGATGCCGGTCAGCAGCTCACCGAGGCCGAAGGGACGGTGCTGGTAGCCGACGATGCCGACCAGCTCGAACGTCCGGCCCGGGTCGTCCAGCCACGCGTCGAGCCCGGCCTGCAGGTTGACGTGCTCGTAGCTCGGGGCGCGTTCCTGCACGACCTCGAGCCCGGCGGCGCCGTCCCCCAGGTGCTCGGCGAGGATGCGGGAGAGCGTGACCCGCTCGTCGGCGCGCGCGGCGCCGACCACGGCCCGCACGCCGCGGCGCAGCAGCCGGCCGACGTCGGCGAGCTCCGGCCGCAGTTCTTCCGGAGGGGGCGCACCCCCTGTGTCGATGCCCGGCCCGTAGGCCACCCAGCCCGATGCCACGGCCGCGGACCGTAGCGGAACCGGACCGGCTCGTCACCTGCGTTCCGCCGGGTCAGCCGTCCGACGACCTGGTCGTCCAGGCCCCGACGGCGCGGCCGGTCTTCGCGAACACCTCCGAGGCGCGCTCCGACCGCAGGGCGACCAGCACCGCCTCCCCCTCGGCCAGCGTCGTAGCGGGGTCGTCCTCGGCCACCAGCCGCGCGGTCGCGGTCGCGCGCCGGCCGTCGACCGAGCCCAGCCGTCCGGTGAGCACCAGAGGAACGCCCAGGTGCACCGGGCGGCGGTAGGTCACCGTCAGCGTCGCGGTCAGCCCGCCGTGCCCGGCGGCCCGCGCCGAGCGGGCGAGCACGTGGTCGAGCAGGATCGCGAGGACGCCGCCATGCACCAGCCCGGGCGGCCCCTCGTGCTTCTTGCCCACGGTCACCCGGCCGACGCAGCGGCCCTCGTCGGGGAAGTCCTCGACCAGCATCGGCGGCGCGACCGGGCTGCCCGGCCCGTAGACCGGGCTGTACCAGCGCTCGCCGATCTCGGGGTCGTCGACCGAGGCGATCTCGTGCACCTCGCGGAGGTCGGCGCGCAGCAGCTGGGTGATCTCGCCGGCCAGGAGGGCGGCCTTCTCGAGATCGGGGATCGGCACCTCGGTCCGGACGGCGGCGTCGACCAGGTCCCGCAGCGCGTCGCCGAGGGCACCGACGGCGTCACGGCGGGCCGCCCTGTCCTCAGCCACGGGCCATGCCCGCGTCGCGCAGCAGTGCGCCGCCGATGATCAGCCGCTGCACCTCGCTGGTGCCCTCGTAGAGCCGGAAGAGCCGGGCGTCGCGGTAGAACCGCTCGACCGGCGTGGTGCGCAGGTAGCCGAGCCCGCCGTGCACCTGCACCGCCCGGTCGACGGCCCGGCCGACCATCTCGGTGCAGAACAGCTTGGCCGACGACGGGCCGACCGAGGTGTCCTCGCCGCTGTCGTAGCGGGCGGCCACGTCGACCACGAGGGCGCGCGCGGCGAGCAGCTCGGCGTGCATGTCGGCGAGCATCGCCTGCACCAGCTGGAAGCGGCCGATCGGCGCGCCGCCCTGCTTGGCCGACGCGGCGTAGGCCACCGACTCGTCGAGCACCCGCTGCGCCATGCCGACGCAGAGCGCGGCGATGTGCAGCCGGCCGCGGGAGAGCACGGTGAGCGCCTTGGCGTAGCCGCGCCCCTCCTCGCCGATCAGCGCCTCGGCCGGCACGTGCACGTCGTCGAAGAACACCTCCGCGGTCCAGGCTCCGGACTGGCCCATCTTCTTGTCCTTGGGCCCCACCGTGACCCCCGGCGTCGCGGCCTCGACGACGAACGAGGAGATGCCGCGGCCGCCCTTCTGCTCCGGATCGGTCCGCGCGAACACCATGAACACGTCGGCGAGGGGCGCGTTGGTGATGTAGCGCTTCGAGCCGTTGATCACCCACCCGTCGCCGTCCCGCCGGGCCGCGGTGCGCAGGCCGGCGGGGTCCGAGCCCGCCTCGGCCTCGGTGAGCGCGAACGAGCCGATCAGCTCACCGGCCGCCAGCCGCGGCAGGTACCTCTTCTTCTGCTCCTCGTTCCCGAACTTCGCGATGACCTGCCCGGCGATGCCGTTGTTGGTGCCGAACAGCGAGCGGAAGGCCGGCGTCGTGTAGCCGAACTCGAAGGCGAGCTGGACGTCCTCGGACATGGTGACGCCGAGCCCGCCGTGCTCCTCCGGCAGCGCGTAGCCGAACAGGCCCATCTCGGCGGCCGTGGCGCGCAGCTCGTCGGGGATGCGGTCGTCGTCCTCGATCTGCTCCTCGCGCGGGACGACCTGCTCGCGGACGAGGTCGCGGACGGCGTCGCGGATCTGGCGGAAGTCCTCGGCGTCCATGGCGCCATGGTGACGCCCGGCGTCCAGTGGCCGGGCAGCGGGTGGCGCAATGCGGCGCGGAAGGGACGAGGATGGACCCGTGGCCCATCGAGACGTGGTGGTTGTCGGCGCCTCGGCCGGAGGCGTCGAGGCGCTGCGCGACTTCGTGTCCGGACTGCCCGCCGACCTGCCCGCGGCGGTGCTCGTGGTGCTGCACATGCCGGGCGGTGGCCGCAGCGCCCTCGCCTCGGTCCTGACCAGGCCGAGTTCGCTGCCGGTGCGCGCTGCGATCGAGGGCGCTCCGCTCGTGCCCGGCACGGTGACCGTCGGCGTGCCCGACCGGCACCTGCTGCTCACCGAGGACGAACGGCTCACGCTGAGTCTGGGCCCCCGGGAGAACGGCCACCGGCCGTCGGTCGACGCGCTGTTCCGCTCGGCGGCGCAGGTGGCGGGACCGCGCGTGATCGGCGTCGTCCTGTCCGGGGCGCTCGACGACGGGGCCTCCGGCATGCTCGCCATCGCCTCGCGCGGCGGCGCCGCCGTCGTCCAGGACCCCACCGAGGCGCTCTACGACAGCATGCCGCGCACCGCCCGCGGCGCGGTCGGCGCCGCGCACGTGCTGCCCGCCGCGGAGATCGGGCCCCTGCTGGGGCGCCTGACCCGCGAGGACCTCGGGGACGACGTCCAGGTCGCGCCCGCGCCCCTCGACATGCGTATGGAGAACGCCATGGCGCACCTGGACGGCGAGTCCTGGGGGGCCGAGAGCCACCCCGGTGACCCGGTGCCCCTCACCTGCCCCGACTGCCACGGCCCGCTGTTCCGGATCCCGGACGGCGTGCTGCACCGGTTCCGCTGCCTGGTCGGCCACGCGTGGTCGGCCGAGAGCCTCGCCGCCCAGCACACGAGCGCCGTCGAGGGCGCGCTGTGGATGGCCCTGCGCACCCTCGAGGAGAAGGCCGAGCTGTCCCGGGCGATGGCCGCGCGGGCGTCGGCCGCCGGGCACGAGCTCACGGGGCGCACGTTCGAGGAACGGGCCGACGATGCCCATCAGGCCGCCGTCCTGGTCCGCGACCTGCTGGAACGCGCGACCCGCGACACCCCCGTCGTCCCTGAGGACGGCGTCGCCTGAGGCAGGATGCTGCCCACGTCCCGAGAGGAGGGCCACCGGTGGCCGATCCTGAGCCCGATCCTGACTTCGAGGCACTCCTCGAGTGGCTGAAGGAGAGCCGCGGCTTCGACTTCACCGGCTACAAGCGGCCGAGCCTGGCCCGCCGGGTCACCCGGCGCATGCAGGAGGTGGGGATCGGCTCGTTCAGCGAGTACCGCGACCACCTCGAGCTGCACCAGGACGAGTTCACCAGCCTGTTCAACACGATCCTGATCAACGTCACCTCGTTCTTCCGCGACCCCGAGTCGTGGGAGTTCCTGGCCGGCAACGTGCTGCCCGACCTCGTCGCCAGGAATCGCCCGATCCGCGCCTGGAGCGCCGGCTGCGCATCCGGGCAGGAGGCGTACAGCCTGGCCATGCTGCTGGCCGAGCAGATCGGCATCGAGGAGTTCCGTGACCGGGTCAAGATCTACGCCACCGACGTCGACGAGGAGGCGCTGACCACCGCCCGGCTGGCCAGCTACACCGAGCACGAGGTCGAGGGCGTGAGCCCGGAACGGCTGGCCACCTTCTTCGAGCGCGAGGGCTCCCGGTACGTCTTCCGCAAGGACCTGCGCCGGTCGGTGATCTTCGGCCGCAACGACCTCGTGCAGGACGCGCCGATCTCGCACGTCGATCTGCTGCTGTGCCGCAACACGCTCATGTACCTGAACGCCATGACCCAGCAGCGGGTGCTCGGCCGGCTGCACTTCGCCCTGGAGCCGCACGGGGTGCTGTTCCTCGGCAAGGCCGAGCTGCTGCTCTCCCACGCGACCACGTTCAGCCCGGTGGACCTCTCCAAGAGGCTGTTCAAGCGACGCGACGACCGGCCGGTCCCCGACCGGCGGATGCGCGCAGGCCTGATCGGGGCGACGGCGGCCGACGCCGCCGACGGCGCCTCCGGGCTCCTGCGCGAGCAGGCGTGGCTCTCCTCCCCCGCGGCCCAGGTCATCATCGACACCGAGGGCCGCCTGGCCCTGGCCAACCAGCAGGCCGGACGGCTGTTCTCCCTGGCGCCGCGGGACGTCGGCCGCCCGTTCCAGGACCTCGAGCTCTCCTACCGGCCGGTGGAGCTGCGCAGCCACATCGAGCAGGCCGGGCGCGACCGCCGGACGCAGTGGATCCGCGGCGTCGAGCTGCACCGCGCCGGCTCCGACCCGGTGGTCCTCGACGTGCAGGTCGTGCCGCTCGCCGACGAGGACATCCAGCCGCTGGGGACGACGGTCATCTTCGAGGACGTCACGCGCTACCGGCAGCTGCAGAGCGAGCTGGAGTACGCCAACCGGCAGCTGGAGACCGCGTACGAGGAGCTGCAGTCGACCAACGAGGAGCTGGAGACCACCAACGAGGAGCTGCAGTCCACGGTCGAGGAGCTGGAGACCACCAACGAGGAGCTCCAGTCGACCAACGAGGAGCTGGAGACGATGAACGAGGAGCTCCAGTCGATGAACGACGAGCTCCACTCCGGCAACGACGAGCTGCGCCAGGAGACCGAGTCGGTGTCCAGCCGCGCCGACCTGCTGACCACGGTGCTGGCCAGCCTGCGGCCGGGGGTGGCGGTCCTCGACGAGCAGTACCGCGTGGTCGCCTGGAACACCTCGGCCGAGGACCTCTGGGGCGTGCGCGAGGAGGAGGCGATCGGTCAGACCCTCGCCGACCTGGACATCGGCCTGCCCGTCGACCGGCTCACCCCGCTGCTGCGCGCCGACCCGCGGGCCGACGGCGACCACGGCGAGCTCACCGTGCCGGCGGTCAACCGGCGCGGCCGCTCGATCGAGGTCCGGGTGACCGTCAGCCCGCTGCGCAACCGTCCGATGGGCGGCTCCGGCCTGCTCGTCGTGATGGACCCCCGCCAGGACTGAGGTCACAAACCCTTGAGGGGGGTGGTCCCGCCCTCGCGGACGATCAGCTCGGCGAGGTCGCGGAGCTTGACGTTCTGCCGGCTGGAGAACGCCACCAGGCGGGCGAAGGCCTCGTCGGCGGTTCCGCCGTGGTGGGCGATGACGATCCCCTTCGCCTGCTCGATCACCGCCCGCGAGTGCAGCGCCCGCTCCAGGTGGTGGATCAGCGCCTGCAGCGACGCGCGCTCGCTGACGTCGCGCAGGACGGCGGCCACGGCGGAGGCGACGATCTCGCCGACCCGCACCGTCTGCGTCGCGAAGGCCCCGCGCTCGGTCGAGTAGACGTTGATGACGCCGGTGCGCTCGTCGGCGACCCGGATCGGGAGGGCGAGCGCGCTCCTGACCCGCTGCCCCCGGGCGGCTCTGGCCAGCCCCGGCCACCGCGGATCCGCGGTGGCGTCCGCGGACACCGTCACCGTGCCGTCCCGGTAGGCGTCGACGCAGGGCCCTTCCCCCGTGCGCAGCTGCAGGCCGTCGAAGACCTGCGCCTCGGCGGAGTCGGTGGCGACCCGGTCCGGTGCGACCGGGTCGCCGATCGTGACGCTCACCCCTGTCGCACCGGGGACGGCGGCTCCGACCACCAGCGCGATCCGGCCGAGCAGCCGCTGCTGGTCGGAGCCGTCGGCGGGCAGCGTGCACAGCTGCCCCAGCGCGGTCGCCACCTGCAGCGACTCGTCGGGGTGTTCCCCGGCCACCGACGGCGGCTGAGCCGGCCGATCGCCCTGGGGCAGGACGATCCAGCGCAGCGTTCCGGGCTCCTGGTCGGGATCGGGGACGGCGACGAGGTCGGCGCTGACCGGTTCGCCGCTGCGCGGCGTGAGCTGCACGGTGGCGTGCAGCTCCGCCTTGCCCCGCCCGAGCCGGCCGAGCAGATCGCGGACCAGCCGGCGGTGGTCATTGGCGACGAAGACGAGCAGCGGCTTGCCCGGCAGGTGGACCGGCCGCACACCCAGCAGCGCGGCGGCGCTCGCATTGGTCTCGAGGATCTTGCCCCCGGCATCGGTGACGAGGACACCGACCGGCAGCAGGGCGAACAGGTGGTCCCGCCACCGCTGGCCGGTGTCGTGGAGGGCGACGAGCCGCTCGATCTGCGCGCGCTGGTCGTCGAGCTCCTCCTCGGCGACCCGCAGCTCCTCGTGCGCGATCTCGAGATCCCCGAGCGCGGCGAGGACCTTCTGCGGGAGCGGCGCCGCGGGCTCCGCGAAGTCGTGCTGGAGTTCCGCCATCGCCCACCCCCTGCCCGACGAGGTCAACGGTACCGAGGGGAGAGCGGCAGAAACCTCGGTCCCGGCTCGTACTTGGCGAAAGACTCTAAACACAACGGAGTCAAGTCATAACTTTCTGTTGTCACCACCGAGGGAACGCCCTAGGCTCGGAAGCGTCTTCAGCCCCCGAGCCCCAGACCCCCCGGCGCATCCCCCGCTCGGAGACCCCGTGCCACTGCTCAACGTCGCTCTCGTCCCCGCTCCCGACCAGGTCGTCGTCCGGCTCACCGGCGACGCCGACCTCTCCACCGTCCCCCTGCTCGCCGACGCGCTCGCCCAGGCGGCGTCGCTCGGCACGCGTGGCCTCGTCGTGGACGTGGCCGCAGCGCGCTTCTGGGACAGCTCTGCCCTGCGCACGCTCGCCACGATCAGCGGCGAGCTGGGCCGCGCCGGCCGCGGTTGCCGCATCGTCGGCGCGGGCCCGGCCACCCGGCGGCTCATCCGGGCCGCCGACCTCACCGACGTCCTCGAGCTCGACGGCCCCATCACCGAGCTCCCGAAGCCCGATCCGGCCGGACCGCAGCCCCGGCCGGCCCACCGTCCTCCGTCGTTGCGACCCGATCCGCCGCGCCGTCCCACCCGCGATGCGATGAGCCTGCACCGCTGGAGCTGACCTCTCGACCTGCCGGGACGGGGCCCGAGCGGGTAAGAGGTACACCCATGGGCGAGCTGGTGGTGCTGCGGCACGGGCAGACCGAGTGGAGCAAGAGCGGGCAGCACACCGGGGTCACCGATGTGCCGCTGCTGCCGGAGGGCGAGGAACGCGCCCGTGAACTGCGCGGGGCGCTGGCCGGCCGGCACTTCGCAGCGGTGTGGGTGAGCCCGCGGCAACGGGCGCGCCGGACGGCGGAGCTCGCCGGGCTGCAGGCGACGGCGGTCGTCGACGACCTGGTCGAGATGGACTACGGCGGCTACGAGGGCCGGACGACGGCGGACATCAGCGCCGGCCTCGGCCGGGAGTGGTCGGTGTGGCGCGATCCCGTCGTCCCGGGACAGACGCCGGGCGAGACCCTGGAGCAGGTGGCCGCACGGGCGGATCGCGTGCTGGCCGCCGCGCGCCCGCACCTGGCCGACGGGGACGTCGCGCTCGTCGCGCACGGTCACGTGCTCCGCGTGCTCACCGCCCGGTACCTGCAGCTGGCCGCGGAGTCCGGAGCGCTGTTCGCGCTGCCGGCGGGCTCCTACGGCGTGCTCGGCCAGGAGCACGCCCGCCCGGCGCTCACCGGCTGGGGGCTGCGCTGACCGGCTGCCAGCCGGTCGAGGACTCCTCGACCGCGGCGCGCGGCCGGGAGGGGCGGCCGAACAGCCAGCCCTGACCGAGGTCGGCGCCGAGGGCGGTGACCTCCTGCGCGAGCGGTTCGGTCTCCACCCCCTCGGCCACCACGACGGCGCCGAGGGCGTGCGCCTGGTCGACGACGGCGCGGATCATCGTGCGGGCGCCGTCGTCCGGGAGCTGCCGGACCAGGCCCCTGTCCAGCTTGACCACCTCGGGCCGGACGGCGCCCAGCAGGGTGCGGCTGGACCAGCCCGCTCCCACCTCGGCGAGCGCCACCCGCCAGCCGACCGAGCGGACGTGCTCGAGCACCGCGTCGAGGTGCCCGCGGTCGGCCAGCGCGTCGGTCTCGGTCACCTCGAGCACCAGCCGGCCGGGTGCGATGCCGGCGTCGTGGGCGGCGCGCTCGGTGCTGGCCAGGCAGACCTGGGCACGGAAGATCGAGCGCGGGGCGAAGTTGACGAACAGGTCGGCCGCCCCGAGCCACCCGGCCGCGCCGCCGACCGCCGCCTCGCGGCCGATCCGGTCGAGGTGGTGCAGCCAGCCGGCCGACTCGGCGACGAAGAACAGATCGGCACCGGGCACCTCGCGGCCGTCGACCAGGCCGCGCAGCAGCGCCTCGTGGGCCACCTTCGCGCGGTCGGCGAGCGACACGATCGGCTGGTAGACCGACCAGAACTCGGCCTCGGCCAGGACGCCGATCTCGGCGGTGATGCCGCGGCGGGCCAGCTCGACGGCGAGCGTCGGTGCGTTCAGCAGCGCGGTGGCGAAGGCGACGTCGTCCGCGGGCGGGTCGGTCACCACCCGGAGGACGTGCGTCTCGGCGTCGGTGAGCTCGTGGGCGAGGCGGGCGAAGAGCCGATCGAGCCATCGACCGCCCCGCTCGTCGACGACGTCGAGCAGCCGGGCGGAGGCCTCGACGGACAGGCCCAGCGAGCGCGCGGTGCGCGCGACCGCCGGGAGGACGTGGGTGATCGGAGTGGCGATCAGGGCCCGTTCGGCCCGGCCCGGGAGTTCCCACCGCTGGTGTTGCGTCGTGCCCACTTCCCGAGGATGGACGAGCCGTTCGCCCGTCCGGGTCAGGCGCGCTGCCGTGCGGATCAGTTTCAGGACCCGAAAGTTCCAACTGGCGCGATGAAGTACTGGTTTTCCTGACTTTAGAGTCTAAGGTCTGCGCCATGTCCGCACTCTCGACCCTCGATGCACCCCGAACCAGCCGGGGCGGGCGCCCACGGGACCCCAGCCGGGACGGCGTGATCCGGGCCGCGATCCTGCGGCTGCTCGCCGACGTCGGCTACGGCGCCCTGACCATGGATGCCGTCGCCGCCGAGGCGGGCGTCGGCAAGGCCACCATCTACCGCCGGTGGAGGACGAAGCAGGACCTCGTCGTCGACACCATCGCCGAGCTGAACCGCGAGGAGGCCGAGACCCCCGACACCGGCTCGCTGGAGGAGGACCTCCGGCTGATGCTGCGGCGGCTGGTCGCGGTGATCAACGGCCCGGTCGGCGCGGCGACGCTCTCGCTGCTGTCGACGGTGCCGCACCAGCCGGCACTGGCCGAGGCGTTCCGCACCGGCCCGCTCGAGGTCTGGCGCTCGGCCTTCAACGAGGTCTGGGCTCGCGCCGAGCAGCGCGGCGAGCTGCGTCCGGGGGTCAGCGGCAGCCTGTCGGCCGAGGCCACCAGCGCGCTGCTGGTGCAGCGCTGGCTGCTCACCGGCGACAACGTCGACGACGCCTACGCCGACCAGGTGCTGGCTACGGTGATCCTGCCGCTGCTGCGCGGCAAGGGCGACGCGTAGGCCGAGGTCACCACCAGAGGCTGGTCGGCCCGCCCTTGAACGGGCCGACCACCTCGTCGGTGATCCACCCGCCGTAGAAATCGCCGGGCTGCGGCCGCACGGTCTGCCCGTCGACGCACGCGCGGTCGACCTTGCCCGGGTAGAACGCGACCGCGCCGGCGAGGTGCTCGTAGCCCCGGGTCGGCTGCTCGTACGACCACCCGGCCGCCGGCACCCGGCGCCCGGCGACGACGACGTCCCAGTAGGTGGCCGCGCCCTTCCACTCGCACCACGAGCCGCCCTGGGCCCGCTCGAGCACACCGTCGGCGACGTCGTCCCGGGGGACGTAGTAGACGGGTGGGTGGCTGGTCTCGCACACCCGGATCGCCCGCGTGGTGTCGGCGACGGTGCTCCCCGCCACCTCGACGACGACGTGCCGCCCGGTCACCTCGGCGGACGGCGGCCTGGGATAGCTCCAGACCGACTCCTGACCGGGACCGACGGGATCAGGCTTCGGGTGGGTCACAGTTCAGATGATGGAACGGCCGCGGTGCAGGGACCCGGCCCGAGCGGAGCGAGGGCTGGGGGGCACCGGGGTCCTTCTAGTCGTGGTTGCGGATGCGCCGGACGACGGCGACGGTCACCAGCAGACCGACGGCGCCGATCGTGGCCATGCCGACCGGGCTCTGCAGGAACGAGGAGATGGCGGCCTGCCCCTTGGCCTTCAGCCGCGTGGGGCTGCTCCGGTAGACCAGCTGGTCCAGGGTCGCCGCGAGCGACTCGCGGGCGGCGTCGATCTCCAGCTGGATCTGTCGAGGGTCGCGAGGCACGGCGACAGCCTGCCAGACGCCGTCTCGTCCAGCGCGTTCGCCTCGTGCTCCGGCACCCGTCCGGGCGACTCCTAGACTGCAGGTCTCGCGCGGGAGTGGTGTAACGGCAGCCACGCCAGACTTAGGATCTGGTGCCTTCGGGCGTGGGGGTTCGACTCCCCCCTCCCGCACTCGTCCGGGCCCGGCCCGGAGATCGCCGCATGTGCGGGTGTCGGGCCGCCCGAGCGCAAACGACCCGGTCAGCGAGCCGCCGCTCGAGAGCCGGCCCGCCGCACCTCTCGTAAGCCACCCCGCAGGGGTGAGAACACGCGTTCACCCGATGGGCGTAAGTCCTTTCAGGCCGCACCTCCCGGCGCCGAAGCCATCACGCAGGCCCTCGCACACACCACATGGAGGTGCACGTGATGCTCGTCGACGAGAGAGGCGGGGCGGGAGCCCCCTTCTCACAAGGCGTGACATGGGGTGGGCTACCCCTGTCCGCGCGGAGGATCGCGACCGTCGCGACCTCCTTCCTCCTCGCCGCCGGGGTGGCGGGGCCGGCGATGGCCACGGCCGCCCAGGCCGCCACGCCGTCGCACGCCGACCTCGTGCCGGTCGTCGTCCAGGAGAGCCAGGGCACCGGTTCCGGTCCGCAGCGCGCCGTCGAGGCGTTCGGCGGTTCGGTGACCACGCAGTTCTCGGTCATCTCGGGCTTCAGCGCGCGGGTGCCGAGCGATCGCCTCGAGGCACTGCGCGCGGTTCCCGGCGTCACCTCGGTCACCGAGGACGCGTCGCTCACGCTGAGCAGCGCCGACGTCGAGGCCCAGGCCGGCCAGGCCGGCTCGCTCTACACGATCGCCAACCAGGTGACCGGTGCCTCGACCCTCTGGAACGCCGGGTACACCGGCCAGGGCGTCGACGTCGCCGTCGTGGACTCCGGCGTCGTCCCGGTCGACGGCCTGAACGGGTCCGGGAAGATCGTCTACGGCCCGGACCTGACCCAGGAAGCCGGCACGCCGACGCAGAACCTGGACACCTACGGCCACGGCACCCACATGGCCGGCATCATCGGCGGCCGCGACGCCTCGGCGACCACGACCAGCGGGAACTCCTCCGACTTCGTCGGCATGGCCCCGGACTCGCGGATCGTCAGCATCAAGGTCGCCGACGCCAAGGGCCAGACCGACGTCTCGCAGGCCATCGCCGCCATCGACTGGGTGGTGGAGAACGGCCACAAGAACGGCCTGAACATCCGCGTGCTGAACATGTCGTTCGGCACCGACGGCGTGCAGAGCTACGTCTACGACCCGCTGGCCTACGCCGCGGAGATGGCGTGGCGGTCCGGGATCGTGGTCGTGGTCGCCGCCGGCAACGACGGCAACAACGTGCTGCGGCTGAACAACCCGGCCAGCGACCCTTACGTGATCGCCGTCGGCAGCGACTCGACCAACGGCACCGCGACGACGGCCGACGACACCGTGTCGTCGTTCTCGAACAACGGCAACGGCTCCCGCAACCCCGACCTGATCGCCCCTGGCGACCACGTGGTCAGCCTGCGTGACCCGGGTTCCTACCTGGACACGACCTACCCGGCTGCCCGCATCGGGGACCGGCTGTTCCGTGGCAGCGGCACCTCGCAGGCCGCCGCCGTGGTCTCCGGCGCCGCGGCGCTGCTGCTCTCGCAGCGCCCGACCCTGACGCCGGACCAGGTGAAGGCGCTGCTCACCGGGACCGCGTCGCGGCTGCCGGGTGTCGGCGCGCCGGCGCAGGGCAACGGCCTGGTCAACCTGGCCGCTGCCGCCACCGCTCCGACGCCGCAGAACGCCACGCAGCGCTGGCGGCTCTCGGTCGGTACCGGTTCTCTCGAGGCGGCTCGTGGTTCGGTCCACGTCTCGGTGAACGGCCGGCGGATCAGCGGTGAGGTCGACGTCCACGGCCGGACGTTCAACTCGCGCACGGTCGCGTCCGGCATCGCCAATCGCTCGAACTGGTCCGGCGTGAGCTGGTCCGGGGTCAGCTGGTCCGGCGTCTCCTGGTCGGGCGTTTCGTGGTCCGGCGTCTCCTGGTCCGGCGTCTCCTGGTCCGGCGTCTCCTGGTCCGGCGTGAGCTGGTCGGGCGTCTCGTGGTCCGGCGTGAGCTGGTCCGGGGTCAGCTGGTCCGGGGTCAGCTGGAGCGGCTCCGACTGGTCCTGACCCGACGAGGGAGGTGACGAACGGCGCCCCGGCACCAGCCGGGGCGCCGTTCGGCGTCTGCGCCGGTCAGCCGCCGAGCTGCTCGGAGCCGACGAGCGCCTGGTTGAGGACGGCGATCAGCTCGGTGCGGGTGACGATCCCGACCAGCCGCCCCTCGTCGTCCACGACCGGCAGGTTGCGCAGTCCCGAATCGGTCATGAGCGACACCAGCCGCGCGACCGGGGTGTCGACGCCGACCGTGGTGACCGGGCTGGTCATCACCTTCGACACCGGGTCGAACTCGACCACGTCGCGGTTGAAAAGGTCGAAGACGGTGATGATCCCGACGACGTGCTGCGCGTCGTCGACCACCGGCACGGCCTTGACCTGGAAGTTGTTGATCACCATCCGCGCCCGGTAGAGCGTGTCGGAGGCGCGCACCGTCTGCACGTCCCGGGCCATCACCGTGCCCACGCGCAGCTGGCCGAGCCGGCGGTCGAGCGCGTGCGTCTCGGCCTCGCGGATCAGCGTGATCACGTCGCCGGGGTGGATGTCGAGGCCGCGGTCGAGGCGGGCCATCGCGTCCCGGACGTCCTCGGTCCGCACGCCGACCCGTTGGCTGGGCGCGAGGTCGCTCCCGTGCGCGGGCGGCGGCGGTTCGGGCACGTGCGGGTAGGGCCGGCCGGTCAGGTTGTTCACCAGGGCGGCCACGACCAGCAGGACGACGGTGTTGACGCCGACCGGCCACAGCGCGAACGCGTACCCCTGCTCGGCGACCGCGCCGCCGGCGACCGCCGCGAACAGGGCGCATGCCCCGCCCGGCGGGTGCACGCAGCGCAGCGCCATCATCACCACGATCGCGCCGGCGACGGCGACCGCCGCCGCCAGGGCGAGGTCCGGGATGAGCTTGCCGGCGGTGACGCCGACCAGCGTCGACGAGAGGTTGCCGACCAGCAGCGACCACGGCTGGACCAGCGGGCTCGCCGGGGCGGCGAACAGCAGCACGGCCGCCGCGCCCATCGGCGCCACGATGTAGGGCAGCGTCGCCGGCCCGCCGGGGATCAGCTCCGCCGTGAGCGCCGCGAGCCCGATCCCGATCAGCGCCCCGATGCCACCGCGCAGGAACTCCGCCCGCTTGTAGCCGATCGGCCCCGGCCGCAACGCCGTCCGCCATGCCCGCAGGTCCGCCCGCACCCGCCCCTCCCGTCGTCGGCGGGACGGTACGCCGATGCCAAGTGTTGGTGGGAGACGCCCCGCCACGGCACTTGTGGGCTGCGGAGCGAACGGGAACGCTTCGCGTCATGCCGCGGCACGAGAAGCCGCCGCTGAGCGGCCGGGACGAGAGCCATCTCGCCGCGCGGGCCCACGCCGAGCTGAGGGAGCAACTGGCGCGTGTCCGCGACGAGGTGACCCGGACGCGCGACCAGACGCTCCGGGTCACCGCGGACATCGCCGAGACCGAGCGGCAGCTCGCCGCGACGCTGCGTCTGCTGGCCGAGACCGCGCTGGCCGAGGGGCGCACGCGCGACGCCGAGCGGCTGGCGCGCTACGCCGACGAGGCGCAGCGCTTCGCCGCGGCGGAGGAGCGGCGCGCGACGGGCGGGTGACGGAGCAACCGGTCTCCGGCACTCGGAGGACCTCTGGCAGGCTGGCGCCGAACGCCTCCGCGTTCGGCGTCCGGCCGCGGTTCAACCACGAGCCACGGCCCACCTCTCGTCGAGAGGAAGCCGGTCGATGCTCGATGACGGGACAGGCGGTGACGGCGCCACGCCGTCCCGTGCGCCGTTCGACGGCGCCGCGGCGGACGCTCGCGCCCGCTCCCGCGAGCTCCGGCTGCAGCTGAGCGCCACCCGCGCGCGCCTCTCGCGACTGCGCCGGGCCGGCCTGGACCAGCGGGGACGGCCGGATACCGCCGTCGACGTCTTCAAGCAGGTGCAGGAGCAGCTGCTCGCGGCCCGGGAACAGATCGTCCACCTCGAGACGGCGCTGACGAGCAACCGGCGGATCGGGATCGCCATCGGCATCGTGATGGCCCGCAACCAGCTCACCGACGAGGCGGCGTTCGAGTTGCTCCGCGAGCAGAGCCAGCTGCGCAACCAGAAGCTCCGCGAGCTCGCCGAAGAGGTCATCTACACCGGGATGCTCTGACCCGTCCGGGTCACCTCCTCTCGCCAGGAGTTCCTTCCGGAACCCGATCGGCCGAAGACCGGGGTATGACGTCGTCCCCGTCCGTCGCCCGGCACCGCGCCCCCGAGAACACCGAGGTGCGCATCGCCTCGCCGCAGGACGTCGTCCGCACCGGCCGGCACGCGGAACCGGAGTGGGCACGCGAGGCGCACGACCCGCAGCGGGACGGCGACCCGTTCGAGTGGCTCGGCTTCCGCGCCGTCGGATGATCGGGCGGTATCCCCCGACCGGGTGAGCCGCGCGGGTTCACCGCTGTTCACGAGGCCGGTTGCTGCCGACGTCCTCACCGTGACCGCACTGCAGCCACCGCCGCCGGGACCCGTGGTCCTCGGCGCCGCTGACCTGCGGCTGTCCGCGCCCGCGGAACGCCGCCTCGGCGACGTGCTCGTCGAACAGGGCGTCCTGACCCGTGAGCAGCTCGACCGGGCGCTGTCCCAGCACGACCGGGTCGGCGAGCCGCTCGGCGCGGTGCTGCTGGCCGCGGGCGTCGTCACCCGGCGCGAGCTCTACGCCGCGCTGGCCGAGGTCTGGAACGCCGACCTCGCCTTCGTCGAGCCCGACGAGCTCGACCCCGACCTCGCCCGGCTGTTCCCCGCCGGCATGCTGGCCCGCGAGCTGTGGGTCCCGGTGCAGGTGGAGCGGCAGGACGACGGCCAGCTGGCCGTCGTCGTCGCCACGGCCGGGCGCCCCTCGGCGCACATCGCGCAGGAGGTCCAGGCCCGCACCGGGGTCCACCGCGTGCGCCAGGTGGTGACCACCGACTGGGACGTCCAGCGCGCGCTGCGCACCGTCTGGCGTGACGAGCTCGTGCACGAGGCGGTCCGCTCGCTGGCCGAGCGCCGCCCGGAGGAGTCGGCGTCCACCGTCTTCGTCTGGCCGCAGGTGGTGCTCGGCGTCGCGCTCGTCGCGGCCAGCGTCACCGGGCTGGTGCTCGACTTCTCGACGGCCATGCTGGCCCTCGTCGCGTTCGTCAACGTGGCCGTGGCCCTCGCCGTGGGCGCGAAGGCGCTGATCAGCACGGTCGGCACGGCCTACGAGACCGTCGAGCAGGTCACCGACGACGAGGTCGCCGCGCTCACCGACGCCGAGCTGCCGCACTACTCGATCCTGGTGCCGGTCTACAAGGAGGCCGGCATCGTCGGCCTGCTCATGCGCAACCTCGCGGCGCTGGACTACCCCCGCGAGAAGCTCGAGATCCTGCTGCTGCTCGAGGAGGACGACCCGGAGACGCTGGAGGCCGCGCTGGCCGCCGCTCCCCCGGACATCGTCCGGGTCGTCGTCGTCCCGCACTCGCTGCCCAAGACCAAGCCGCGGGCCTGCAACGTCGGGCTGGCGTTCGCGCGAGGCGAGTTCGTCGTCATCTACGACGCCGAGGACCGCCCCGAGCCCGACCAGCTGAAGAAGGCGCTGATCGCCTTCCGCAAGGGCGGGGACGACCTGGTCTGCGTCCAGGCGGCGCTGAACTACTTCAACGCGCGGGAGAACCTGCTCACCCGCATGTTCACCCTCGAGTACTCGTCCTGGTTCGACTACACGCTGGCCGGCCTGGACAAGCTGCGGCTACCGATCCCGCTCGGCGGCACGAGCAACCACTTCCGCACCGACATGCTGCGCGAGCTCGGCGGGTGGGACCCGTTCAACGTCACCGAGGACGCCGACCTGGGCATCCGCGCCTCCGCGCGCGGCTTCCGGGTCGCCGTCGTCAACTCGACGACGTTCGAAGAGGCCAACATGGCGGTCGGCAACTGGCTGCGGCAGCGCAGCCGGTGGATCAAGGGCTACATGCAGACGGTGCTGGTGCACACCCGGCACCCGTTCCGGCTGGTCCGCACCGTCGGCCCGCGCCAGGCGGCCGGGTTCGCGCTGCTCATCGGCGGGACGCCGGCGATGTTCCTGGCCACGCCGCTGCTGTACGCGATGCTGGTCTGCGAGCTCGTGGCACCGGGCCTGCTCGTGCCCGCGGTGCCGCCCTGGCTGATGATCGTGAGCCTGCTCAACCTGCTGTTCGGCAACGGCGTGATCATCTACCTGTCGCTGCTGGCCGGGTTCAAGCGGCGCAGCTACGAGCTGGTGCCGTTCGCGCTGCTCTCGCCGCTGTACTGGCTGCTGCACTCGCTGGCCTCCTACAAGGCCGCCTGGCAGCTGCTGACCAAGCCGTTCTACTGGGAGAAGACGACGCACGGGCTCTCGGCCCACGTCGGCACGGCGGCCCCGGTGGCCCGGCGCTCGGCCGACACGGGTCCGGACGTCGGCCTGCACTCGCTACCCGCCGCCGTCGACCGGCTGGCCTGGCGGGACGTGGCCGCGGAGGTCGCCCGATGAGCACGCTCAGCGCGCCCCGGGTGCCCCTGGGCCGGGTCTTCCTCGTCTGCGGCGGCGTGCTCGCCGCCGAGGTCGCCCTGCTGCTCGTGCTCGGCCAGCGCTGGCAGGCCACGCTGCTGCCCGGGTACGCGATCATCCTGCTGGCGTTCGGCGCGGCCTTCTGCCTCGGTGCGGTCACGGTCGCGGGCTTCGTCGCCGGCGCGGCCGGGGCCGGGCTGCTGCTGCTCGGTGCGGTCGGCCTGCTGCCGCTGCTCGGCGGCGCCGCGGTGCTGGCGCTGATCTGCGGCGTCGCGCCCGGCTGGTCGCGGGTCGAGGCGTGGCAGGCCGCGCGCTTCCAGGCGCTGACCGCCTCGGAGGAGGCGGCGGCCGCCCGCAACGCACCGGCCGTCGTGGGACGGCACCGCCTCACCGGCCCGGCGGTGCGGATCCGGTGGCGCACCGACCGCGTGGTCGCGGCGTTCCTCGTGCTGGCGTTCCCGCCGTGCGTGGCCGCGTTCTCGCTCTGGTTCGTCGACTGGGTCAGCTCCCGCTGAGCTCAGTTGATGATCTCGCCCCGCTCGTCGGCACGGAGGGCCGTCAGGCGATCCCTCCACACCTGCAGAGCCTCGGGCGTCAGGCGCGTCCAGTCGGGAGCTTCACCGAGAACCCGCAACGGGGCAGCGCTGCGGTAGGACCGGGTGGGATTGCCGGGGAACTTCTTGTCGGTCACGTTCGGGTCGTCCTCGAATGGTCCGGTCGGTTCGACCACGTAGACGCGCGGGGCGCGGTTCCCGGGCGCCAGTTCCGCGGCGAGGCCGGCGCCATCACGCAGCGCGGTGAAGTAGATGTGGTTCATCACGACCTCGGGTCGGTAGTTCGATCGGAAACCCGGCGTCAGGAGGTCTCCGACCCGGAGATCGGCCTTCGTGCCGTGGAAGAACGGCCCTTCGTCCACCCCGCGACTCCCCTCGTCGACTCCGGTCAGCTCGCGGTGAGGGTCTCCGCGACGACGGGGACGAGCGCCTGGAACGCCTGGCCCCGGTGGCTGCGGGCGTCCTTGTCCTCCGGCGAGAGCTCGGCGGAGGTGAGCTCGAGGCCCTCGGGCACGAACACCGGGTCGTAGCCGAAGCCGTTCGTGCCGCGCTTCTCGTGGATGACGTGGCCGCGCCACTGGCGCTCGAGCACGTGCTCGGTGCCGTCCGGCGTCACCAGGGCGGCGGCGCAGACGAACGCCGCCCCGCGCCGCTCGTCGGGGACGTCGGCCAGCTGCCCGAGCAGCAGCGCGGTGTTCGCGTCGTCGTCCCCGTGCCGGCCGGACCAGCGGGCGGACAGGACGCCGGGCATGCCGTTGAGCGCGTCGACCGTGATGCCGGAGTCGTCGGCGACCGCGGGCAGGCCGGTGTACCGGACGGCTTCCCGCGCCTTGAGCAGGGCGTTGTCGGCGAACGTCGCGCCGGTCTCCGGGGCCTCGGGGTACTCGGCCACGTCGGCCAGGCCGACGACCTCGACGCCCGGGACGGCGTCGGCGAGCAGCCGCTGGAGCTCGGCGAGCTTGCCCTTGTTGCGGGTGGCGAGCAGCAGCTTCACCGGCGCCCCACCTCCGTCGACAAGGCTTCCTGCTGGATCTTGGTCAGCTCGGCGCAGCCGGCGACGGCCAGGTCGAGCAGAGCGTCGAGGGTGGCCCGGTCGAAGACGGCACCCTCGGCGGTCCCCTGCACCTCGACGAAGCCGCCGTCACCGGTGCAGACGACGTTCATGTCGGAGCCGGCCTTCACGTCCTCCTCGTAGGCGAGGTCGAGGCGGGGCTCGCCGTCGATGACCCCGACGCTGACCGCGGCCACCGAGTTCACGATCGCCGTCGGCTTGGCCAGCTTCTTGCGCTCGCCGAGCCAGCTCACCGCGTCGGCCAGCGCCACGTAGGCGCCGGTGATCGCGGCGGTGCGTGTGCCGCCGTCGGCCTGCAGGACGTCGCAGTCGATGGCGATGCTGTTCTCGCCGAGCGCGCCCAGGTCGATCGCCGCGCGCAGCGAGCGGCCGATGAGCCGGCTGATCTCGTGCGTGCGCCCGCCGATGCGGCCCTTCACCGACTCGCGGTCGCTGCGGGTGTGCGTGGCGCGCGGCAGCATCGCGTACTCGGCGGTGACCCAGCCGAGTCCGGAGCCCTTGCGCCAGCGCGGCACCCCCTCGGTGACGCTGGCGGCGCACAGCACGCGGGTGCGGCCGAACTCGACGAGGACCGAGCCCTCGGCGTGGTCGAGCCAGGAGCGGGTGATGGTCACCGGGCGGAGCTGGTCGGCCGCGCGGCCGTCGGGGCGAGTCACGGGAGGCCAGCCTAGTTCGGCCGGGCGGGCCACGATCAGCCGAGCTGATCGTGAGGGTTCCTGGCTCACCTCGCGAGGTGAGCCAGGACCCGTCGCGGTGAGCTGAGAACGGGTATGGGTTTCTCGCGAGCTGAGCGGCACGAACGCCATTAGCGTCCGCGCCATGCCGACGAGTGAGTCAGCCGTGCCATGGGGAGAGCGTTGGGAAGCTGCACGAGAATGGCCTCTCACGTTGGCGGCCGTTGCCTTCCTCGGCGCGTACGCCTGGCCAATTCTCAATCCCTCACTCGTCGCCCCATGGCCGACCGTTTGCCACCTCTTCGCCTGGCTGGCATGGGGTCTGTTCGCCGTCGATCTCGTCGTCCGGCTAGTAATGGCCGCGGACCGCCGGAGCTTCCTCCGCGACAATCTGCTGGACCTCGCTGTCGTTGCCCTTCCCCTTCTCCGACCGTTGCGTCTCCTGCGCTTGGTCACCCTGTTGGCCGTTCTGAACCGGCATGCGGGGCACTCGCTGCGGGGGCGCGTCGTGGTCTATGTCGTCGGCGCCACATCCCTGGTCATGGTCGTCGCGTCCTTGGCCATTCTCGACGCCGAGCGCGGACGACCGGGCAGCACCATCGAGAGCTTTGGTGACGCCGTCTGGTGGTCGTTCACGACAGTGACGACGGTCGGATACGGCGACCGCTTCCCGGTGACCGTGCAGGGCCGGGCTGTAGCGGTCGGCCTGATGCTGGCGGGGATCGCTCTGCTCGGCGTTGTGACGGCGACATTCGCCTCCTGGCTCGTCGAGCGCGTGCGAGAGGCCGGGGAGGATTCCGAAGCGGTGACGCGCCGCGACTTGACGATGCTGACTGCCGAAGTGGCCCGGCTACGCGCGGTCCTCGAGGCGCGGGCAGTGTCGGAATCGGCCGACCGGGCAGGATCGGAGGCATGAGGTCCGAGGTCCGCAGCGTCCGCACCGGCGGTCATCCCGTCGTCGTCGACCTGACCGACGAGTGCGCCGAGTTCGTCCGCGAGGAGGCCGACGGGCTGCTGCACGTCTTCGTCCCCCACGCCACGGCCGGGCTGGCGATCATCGAGACCGGCGCCGGCAGCGACGACGACCTGCTCGCCCAGCTCGACGTGCTGCTCCCCCGCGACGACCGGTGGCGGCACCGGCACGGCAGCCCGGGCCACGGCCGCGACCACGTCGTCCCCGCGTTCGTGCCGCCGTACGCGAGCGTGCCCGTGCTCGAGGGCCGGCTGATGCTGGGCACCTGGCAACGGATCTGCCTGGTCGACACCAACACCGACAACGCCACCCGGCACGTCCGGCTGTCGTTCCTCGCGGGGTGAGGCACCCGGTGTCGTCGCGTCAGCACCTCAGGGCAGGATGCGGGGCATGACCGAGACCGACGTCGCGCCTGTGCGTCTCTCCCCCGGTGACCCGGCGCCGGACTTCACGCTGCCCGACGCCGACGGCAACCCCGTCTCCCTCTCCTCGCACCGCGGCCGACGGGTGATCGTCTACTGCTATCCCGCGGCGCTGACGCCGGGGTGCACCACCCAGGCCGTCGACTTCACCGCCGCGGCCGGCGAGCTGGCCGAGGCCGGGCTGGACATCATCGGCATCTCGCCCGATGCGCCGGACAAGCTCATGCGCTTCCGGGAGAAGGAGAACCTCGGCATCACGCTGGTCTCCGACCCGGACAAGGAGGTCCTGCGCGCGTACGGCGCGTACGGGCCCAAGAAGATGTACGGCAAGGAGGTCGTCGGGGTCATCCGGTCGACCTTCATCGTCGACGCCGAGGGCCGCATCGAGCGGGCCGCGTACAACGTCAAGGCCACCGGGCACGTCGCCAAGCTCCGCCGGGAACTCGGCCTCGGCTGAGAGGCCGCGCCCGAGGCCGTATCGGACGACCCGCCGGGTGCGGCAGCATGTCGCGCCATGACCTCTCAGATCGGCGTGACCGGCCTCGCCGTCATGGGCGCCAACCTGGCCCGCAACCTCGCGCGGCACGGCCACCAGGTGGTCCTGCACAACCGCACCCAGGCGCGGACCGATGCGCTGATGGCCGCCCACGGCGGTGAGGGCGACTTCGTGCCGACGACGAGCACCGAGGAGTTCGTCCAGTCGCTGCAGCGGCCGCGCAGCATCCTGATCATGGTGCAGGCCGGCCCGGGGACCGACGCCGTCATCGACGAGCTCGTGCCGCTGCTCGACGAGGGTGACATCGTCATCGACGGCGGCAACGCCCGGTACCAGGACACCCAGCGGCGGACGGCGGCGCTGGCCGAGCGCGGGCTGCACTTCGTCGGCACCGGGGTCAGCGGCGGCGAGGAGGGCGCGCTCAACGGCCCGAGCATCATGCCCGGCGGCTCGGACGAGTCCTACGCGATCGTCGGGCCGATGCTTGAGAGCATCGCCGCGGTGGTCGACGGCACGCCGTGCTGCACCCACGTGGGCACCGACGGCGCCGGCCACTTCGTGAAGATGGTGCACAACGGCATCGAGTACGCCGACATGCAGCTCATCGCCGAGGCCTACGACCTGCTGCGGCACCGGCTGGGGCTGTCCCCCAAGGAGATCGGCGACGTCTTCGCGAGCTGGAACGAGGGCGATCTCGACTCCTACCTGATCGAGATCACCGCCGAGGTGCTCCGGCACGACGACGCCGCGACCGGCAAGCCGTTCGTCGACGTCGTCCTGGACCAGGCGGAGCAGAAGGGCACCGGGCGCTGGACCGTGCAGTCGGCGCTCGACCTCGGCGTCCCGGTCAGCGGCATCGCCGAGGCCGTCTTCGCCCGGGCCCTGTCCGGGCACGCCGAGCAGCGCGCCGCTGCGCAGAAGGTGCTGCCCGGACCGCAGGTCGAGCTCGACCCGGTCGAGGACCGCGACGCCTACATCGAGGCGGTCCGCCAGGCGCTGTACGCGTCGAAGGTGGTGGCCTACGCGCAGGGCTTCGACCAGATCGCCGCCGGCGCCGAGGAGAACGGCTGGACCGTCGACCGCGGCGCCCTGGCCACCATCTGGCGCGGCGGGTGCATCATCCGGGCCCGGTTCCTCGACCGGATCCGGCAGGCCTTCGCCGACGAGCCGGACCTCACCACGCTGCTCACCCACGACTACTTCCGCGACGCGGTGGCCGCGGCGCAGGACGGCTGGCGGCGGGTGGTCACCGACGCCGCCCGGTACGGCATCCCGGCGCCCGGGTTCGCCAGCGCGCTGGCCTACTACGACGGGCTGCGCGCCGAGCGCCTGCCGGCCGCGCTCATCCAGGGCCTGCGGGACTTCTTCGGCGCGCACACCTATCGGCGGGTCGACCGCGACGGCGTCTTCCACACCCTCTGGGGCGACGACCGCCGGGAGGAGACCCGCTGATCAGTGGTGGCCCTCGTCGGCCCGGACGGCGGCGCGCGCCTCGGCGTAGCGGACCACCTCGAAGGCGATGAGGGCCACCAGGACGGCGGCCAGCACCGCGAGCTGCGCCAGCGCGGGCAGTGAACCGACCACCAGCGGGGCGAGCAGCAGGACGACGACCACCACGGCTCGCGGCCGGTTGATCGAGCCGACGTTGCGCTCGCGGAAGGCGAGGTGGGCGAGCAGGTAGGCGGCCACCCCGCCGTAGAGCGCCCACAGCGGGGTGCCCTTCAGCGGGTCGGTGAGGGCGTGGTGGTCGGTCCCGGAGACGTACTGGGCGACCTTCTTCAGCCCCAGGGCGAGGTAGATGATCCCGGCGACCATCGGGAAGTGCAGGTAGGTGTAGCTGTCGCGGGCCAGCCGCACCCGCTCCTGGCCCTGCTTCCCGCGCAGCACCCGCTCGGCAACCGGCGCGACGACGTCGAAGTACAACCACCACATCGCCAGGCTGACGGTGAGCCCCAGCAGCGCGGCCGCGACGATCGGCACCGTGACCGGCAGGTGGGTCGCGCCGACCCCGACGGCGATCAGCGACTCCCCCAGCGCGATGATCACGATCAGCCCGTACCGCTCGGCGAAGTGCCCCGGCGCGGGCAGCCGCCAGCCGCCGCCGAGCAGGTAGATGCCGGTGTAGTCGACGACCAGGGCCAGCGCCCACAGCGCCGTCTGCGTCGCGCCGCCGAGCACGGCTCCGACCACCAGCAGGACGGCGGCCACCGCGACGGGGACGGCGGTGCGCAGCACGGTCCGGCGCAGCGAGGCGTCGCCGCCGGCGGCGATCACGTAGACCCCGAGATGGCCCAGCCGCACCAGCCCGAGGCAGACGGCGAGCAGGACCGGGGCGCTGATCCCACCGCCCTCGTCGCCCCACGCCTCCGGGATGCACAGCGCGACGACGAACAGCGCCGCCATCGCGCCGATCATCGCCCCGCGGACCACTCCCTCGTCGGCGCGCGCCTGGTTGCCGAGCCAGGCGTAGCTGCACCAGGCCCACCACATCAGCGCGAGCAGCACCAGCCCGCGCAGCGCGCCGCGCCAGCCCAGGTCGTCGGCCATGAAGGCGGTCACCTGGGTGATCGCGAAGACGAAGACCAGGTCGAAGAACAGCTCGAGGGTGGTGACGCCGGAGTGCTCGTCCGTCGGGCGGATCCAGGTGCGTCGCCGGCGGTCGGGACGGGGGCGGGTGCCCTCGCTGGTCACGGACGGCCCACTCCGCGCATCCGGTGACCGTTGCCGAGGTGGGCCGGGGTGCGCAGCCGCATCCGCGCGCTGCTCGACCGGTCGACGGGCACCGGTCTGCCGGCAGCGGCGAGCCCGGCCACCGGGACGTGGTCGTAGATCGCCTCGTACTCCCCGGCGCGCACCAGGAAGGTCTCGTGCCAGAAGCCGGTGCGGCCCCGGGTGTCGCGGCGGAAGTACTCCAGCCAGGTCGGCCGGTGCAGGTCGCCCGGATCGCGCGCGAACGCCTCGAGGTGCTCGAAGCTGCGCCAGTACTGCACGATCGTCGGGAAACCCATCCGGTAGCCCAGCAGCCCCTTCTCGGGATGGGCCGCGAGCTCGGTGAGCATGGCTTTCATCCCGCGCCGCCGGCCGCCGAGGTCGCCGAGGATCTGCGGCAGCAACCAGGGCTTGTTGAACCGCGGCCCGATGAGCAGGACGACGAAGTCGCCGTCGATCTCGGCGCTGAACCGGCTCCGTCGGATCTCGGCCATGGGACCGCCCCCTGCACAGGCTTGCTGTCTGTCGCCGCGGCCCATCGAACACCGCGCAGCGAGACCCCGTACACCCGTTTGCGCCGTCGGCGGACAGCGATCGTCAGGCAGCCGATCGCATCCGAAGCCGGGCCGTGCTGTTCCTCTTCAGCGGGACCGCGCGGCCGGCTGCGGCCAACCCGGCCTCGGGCATGTCCGCGTAGATCGCCTCGTACTCGCCGGCCCGCACGAGGTAGGTCTCGTGCCAGATCCCCGTGCGGCCCTTCGGGTCGCGCCGGTACCACTGCAGCCAGGCCTCGCGGTGCAGGAGCTCCTCGTCGCGCGCGAACGCCTCGAGGTGCTCGAAGCTGCGCCAGTACTGCACGATCGTGGAGAAGCCCATCCGGTAGCCCAGCAGTCCCTTCTCCGGGTGCTCGGTCAGGTAGGTCAGCATCGCCTGCATGCCCCGCCGCCTGCCGCCGAGGTCGAGGAAGCTGCGCACCGCGAGCCACGGCTTGTTCAGGCGCGCCCCGATCAGGAAGACCACGAAGTCTCCGTCGAGCTCGGCTGCGTAGCGACCGCGATGGATCGGCGCCATCGGATCTCCCCTTCTCCGGGCGGCGGCATCCCCGTGCGGGAACGCCGTGCCCCGAGTACGTCGCCGCCGCCGCGGGCGGATCACGACGGGGCCTCACGCTCGCCAGGTCCCCGGCCGGGGCTGGCAGTCCGGTCCGCACGGATAGCCGGCGTCCCAGGGAAAGGTCCCGTCGCGGTGCGGCCAGGCCAGCTGGAAGGCCGGCACCGAGTGCTCGTCCGGGCGCCGGTAGAACCGGTTGGCGCCGAACAGGATCTCGCCGGGATTGGGCAGGGTCTCGACGACGAGGCTGCCCGCCCATCCTGGCCAGGTCAGCCGCTCCCCCGGCACGAGGTCGCGGCCGTCGACGACCAGACCGGCCGCCCGGTTCAGGTCGTGGTGGGTCGAGTCCTGGCCGAGGCCCACCATGACCAGTTCGGGATGCCCGAGCCCGAACAGGCCGGTCGTGTAGCCGAAGGCCGGTTCGTCCGGCCCCTCCCCCCACACGTAGGTGACGGCGAAGCGGTGTTCCCGGATCATCCGGGCGACGTGCGCGTCCTCCTGGTCGAGCCAGGCGATGAGCTGCGGATCTGTCGTCATGCGCGGAAGGGTGCGCGCGGCCACCGACAACAGGACCGGCACCGGCCCGGAACTGTGGACAGGCCCGCCTCCTGTGGAGAAGTCAGCCTTCCTGAGCGGCCCGCTTGCGACGCTTGCCCTCGTGCATGGCAGCAACCCGCGCGACGGGAATGGTGTGGCCCTCGGTGACGAGGTCGGCCGGCAGGTCCTGCGGATCGGGCAGCGCGGCGGTCCACGGGTCGGCGTCGCCGATCCGCTCGGCCGCCGTCGTCACCGTGACCTCGCCGGGCCGGACGTCGGCGAGCGCGTCCCAGGCCACCGGGGTCGAGACGGGCAGGCCCGGGCGCAGCCGCGGGCTGTAGGCGGACACGATCGTCGACGATCCCGAGCGGGTCGAGTCGAGGAACACCCGGCCGTGCCGGTCCTCCTTGATGTACGCCGTCGTGGCGAGGTCGGGGTCCAGCGCGGCGGCGCGGGCCGCGAGCCCGCGGGTCGCCGCGGCGACGTCCTCCGGACCCGATCCGCGCACCGGCACCACGATGTGCACGCCCTTCGACCCGCTGGTCTTCACCGCACCGGCCAGGCCGCTGTCCTCCAGCGCCTGCCGGACCAGGCCGGCGGCCTGCACCACGACGGAGAAGTCGGCGTCCTCGGGCGGGTCGAGGTCGATGACCAACCCGGTCGGCTCGGTCTCGTGGCCGGCCCGGAAGAACGGCACGTGGAACTCGACCGCGCGCTGGTTGGCCAGCCACAGCAGCGTCCGTCGGTCGTCGCAGAGCACCTGGTGCACCTCGCGGTGGGCACCGAAGGACCAGACGGCCACGGTGCGCACCCAGTCCGGTGCACCCTTCGACACGTTGCGCTGCATGAACGGTTCCTGGCCGGGACGCACGCGCTTGACCGACAGCGGCCGGCCGGCCAGTTGCGGCAGGAGACGGTCGGCGAAGGCGTCGACGTAGTCGACCAGGTCTCCCTTGGTCACCCCGAGGCCGTCGCCGAGCGGCGCGTCGAGGCTGGACAGCGCGACGCCGTCCCGCTCGTCGTCCGCCATGCGGCCTCCTCAGATCTCGACGGTCAGGCCCGGCGCGACCAGCTCGGCGGCCGGGAAGGCCGCCCGAGCGTCCGCCAGCTGCGCCTCGGCGTCCACCCAGGCGGGCACGTGCGTGACCAGCAACCGGCCGACCCCGGCGGCCGCGGCGTGCTCACCGGCCTGCCGGCCGGTCAGGTGCAGCCCGTCGGGCAGGCCGGGCTCGTCGGGGTGCGCGGCCTCGGACAGCAGCACGTCGGCGCCCCGGGCCAGCTCCACCACCCGATCGCACGGGCCGGTGTCGCCGGTGTAGACCAGCGAGCGGCCGTCGACGGTGAGCCGGATCGCGTAGCACTCGACCGGGTGCGCGGTGCGCGCCAGCTGCACCCCGAACGGTCCGATCTCCAGCAGGCCCGGTCCGACCGGCACGAAGTCGAAGACGTCGGTGAGCGGCTCGCCGTCGTCCTCGTAGGCGAGGGCGAGCCGTCGCTCGGCCCCCACCGGTCCGTACAGCGGCACCTGCGGCCTGCGGGCCCGGCCCGAGTACCGGTGCCAGACGACGAACGGCGCGACGTCGAGGCAGTGGTCGGCGTGCAGGTGGGTGAGGAACAGCGCGTCGACGGTGGCCGGGTCGGCGAGCGCCTGCAGTGCGCCGAACGCGCCGTTGCCGAGATCGAGCAGCAGCCGGAAGCCGCCGTGCTCGACGAGGTAGCAGGACGCGGCCGAGGCGGGGCCCGGTGCGCTGCCGGCGCACCCGACCACGGTCAGCCTCACGCGGCGCCCACCGTCTGCGCGTGCAGCACCGAGCCCACCTCAGGCCCGAGGAACCGCCGGCCCAGCCGGGCGAACGGCTCCGGATCGCCGGTGGCGAGGAACTGGTGAACGGGCGGCGGCCCGTCGTCGGCGCGCAGCAGGTCGAGCCGGGTGAGCGCCCGGTAGACGTCCTTCGCCGTCTCGTCGGCGCTGGAGACCAGCGTGACGTCGTCGCCGAGGACCAGCGAGATCACGCCGGTGAGCAGCGGGTAGTGGGTGCAGCCGAGGACGACGGTGTCGACGTCCGCGGCGATCAGCGGGTCCAGGTAGGACTGCGCGAGGCCGAGCAGCTGCCGGCCGGAGGTGATGCCGCGCTCGACGAAGTCGACGAAGCTCGGGCACGCCGAGGTGGTGACCGTGATGTCGGGTGCGGCGGCGAAGGCGTCCTCGTACGAGCCGCTGGTCACCGTGGCCTGGGTGCCGATCACGCCGACCCGGCCGTTGCGGGTGGCCGCGGTCGCCCGGCGCACGGCCGGCACGATGACCTCGACGACGGGCACGTCGTAGCGCTCACGGGCGTCGCGCAGGCACGCCGAGCTGGCCGCGTTGCAGGCGATGACCAGCATCTTCACGCCGGCGGCGACGAGGTCGTCCATGACGGCGAGCGCGTGCCGGCGCACCTCGGCGATCGGCAGCGGGCCGTAGGGGCTGTGCGCGGTGTCGCCGATGTAGCGGATGGCCTCGTGCGGCAGCTGGTCGAGCACCGCCCGGGCGACGGTGAGCCCACCGACCCCGGAGTCGAAGATGCCGATGGGAGCGTCCGCTCCCGGCTGCGTCGTCATATCGCAGGTCAGGCTAACCGGCGTCACCGACGAAGACATGCGAAAGGCCCTCCCCCGCACCGGGAGAGGGCCCTCGGGATCAGGCGCTACATGCGCTTCTTGAGCATCGCTTGCCCATCTCGCCGCCCTTGCGGCTGTCCGCCTGCGCCTTGCGGAAGAAGTCGGCGAGCTCGGAGTCCCCGGCCCGCTCGGCGTCCTGGATGTAGAGGTCCAGCCGCAGCGCGTTGCTGAGGCAGGCCTCGGTGTACCAGATGAGGTTGTAGTCCTTGTCGGTGGTGCCGGTGACGTTGCCGGTCTCGCTGGTCATGCTGGTCATGACGCTGCTCCTGGTGTTGACGCGGATCACACCGCCGGCGCCGCGCGAGCAAGCCGGCGACGCCGGCACCACCAGTGCAACCCCTGCCCCGCCCTCGCGCCACCGCTGCGGCGTGTCGGGCTCAGGGGCGAGCGCTCAGGCCCAGAGCTGGCCCTCGAGCCGCGAGCTGGCCTCCTCGAGCGTGCCGGCGTAGGCGCCGGTGGACAGGTACTTCCACCCGCCGTCGGCGACGATGAAGCAGATGTCGGCCCGCCGCCCGGCGGCGACCTCCTTGTCGGCGATGCCGAGCGCCGCGTGCAGGATCGCGCCGGTCGAGATGCCGGCGAAGATGCCCTCGCGCTCCACCAGCTGGCGGGTGCGGTGCACGGCGTCCTCGGGTCCGACGGAGAACCGCGTGTCGAGCAGCGTCTCGTCGTAGAGCTCGGGGATGAACCCCTCGTCGATGTTGCGCAGGCCGTAGACCAGCTCGCCGTAGCGCGGCTCGGCGGCGATCACCTGGACGTCGGGCTTGTGCTCGCGGAAGTACCGGGAGCAGCCCATGAGCGTGCCGGTGGTGCCCAGGCCCGCGACGAAGTGCGTGATCGACGGCAGGTCGGCCAGGATCTCCGGAGCCGTGCCGTCGTAGTGCGCCTGCGCGTTGGCCGGGTTGCCGTACTGGTAGAGCATCACCCAGTCGTCGTGCTCGGCGGCCAGCCCCTTGGCCACCGCGACCGCCTGGTTGGAGCCGCCCGCGGCCGGTGAGGAGATGATCTGCGCGCCGTACATCTCCAGCAGCTGCCGCCGCTCGATCGAGGTGTTCTCCGGCATGACGCAGATCAGCCGGTAGCCACGCTGCCGGGCCACCATCGCCAGCGAGATCCCGGTGTTGCCGCTGGTCGGCTCCAGGATCGTGTCGCCGGCCTTGAGCTTCCCCTCCTTCTCGGCGTTCTCGATCATCGCGATCGCCGCGCGGTCCTTGATGGACCCGGTGGGGTTGTGGTCCTCGAGCTTGGCCCAGAGCCGGACGTCAGGGGTCGGCGACAGGTTGGGCAGCCCCACGAGGGGCGTGCCCCCGAGGGAGTCGACGAGCGAGGCGAAGCGGGCCATAAGGGATCTCTCGGTTGGGTGAGCCGACGGCGCTGGCCAGTGAGGACAGCCCCTCAGCAGCCGCCCGCGACCGCCGGGAGGATCGTCACCGAGTCGCCGTCCTTGACCTGGGTGTCGAGCGCGCCGGTGAAGCGGACGTCCTCGTCGTTGACGTAGACGTTGACGAACCGGTGCAGCTTGCCCTCGTCGGTGACCAGGCGGTTCTTCAGGCCGGGGTGCTTGCTGTCGAGGTCGTCGACGAGCGCGCCGAGGGTGCTGCCGCTGCCCTCCACGGTCTTCGCACCGCCGGTGTGCGTGCGCAGGATGGTCGGGATCCGGACCTCGATGGCCATTGCTGCGAGTTCTCCTCGGAAGGGTCGTGGGCGCCGCGCGCGGAAGGGCGGCGTTCTGGCAAGTCGATGAGGGGAACGCCCCGTCGTCCCGGAGGATTCCGGACGGCGAGGCGGATCACCCGTCAGTCGTAGACGACGGTGGTCGGCGAGTGGCCGAACAGGTAGGACTCGACGACCTCGACGTCCTCCTCGGTGACCTCGCCGTCGACGATGCGGAAGCTGCGGAACTCCACCTCGTCGCCGGCCAGCCCGGTCTCCGAGCCGTGCTGCCGGGTCGAGACGAGCACGTAGTGCGCGTTCGGCTCGGAGGCGTAGCTGATGTCGGTGCGCGACGGGTAGGCCTCGGTGGCCGTGTGCGAGTGGTAGATGACCACCGGCTCCTCGTCGCGGTCGTCCATCTCCCGGTAGAGCCTGAGCAGGTCGGCCGAGTCGAACTCGTAGAACGTGGGCGAGCGCGCTGCGTTGAGCATGGGGATGAACCGCTCCGGGCGGTCGCTGCCCTCGGGCCCGGCGACGACGCCGCAGGCCTCGTCCGGATGATCCTTCCGGGCGTGGGCCACGATGGCGTCGTAGGTCGCGCGGTCGATGCGCAGCACGACGTCGATTCTAGGCGGCCGCTCGCGGGCCCCTTCTCCTCGGCCCTGTGACCGACACCCGGGTAAACCCCGTGCGGCCGCCAGGTGTCCACCCGATACGGTGCGGTCTCGTGGTCGTCGAGTCGCTCCTGGTCGCCGGCGTGGTGCTGCTGGCGCTCCCCGCCTTCGTGATGGGGGTGCGCGGCGTCGGCCACCGCCGCGGGATGTCCGTCGACGACCGCGTCTCGTACGCGGTGCTCGTCGTCCTGCGCGTGCTCACGCTGATCCTGGTGTTCGCGCTGTCGGGCATCGTGCTGCTGTCGGCGATCGGCGCGTGGATCCGCGACCTCGACCTGCCGACGCTCGTCTACACGTTCTTCGTGCTCGACCTGCTGCTCGCGGCGCTGATCATGCTCACCTTCGGCCGGCCCGACCGGCGGCGAGCGCGTCGACCAGCGAGCCCTGCACCGAGGTGAGCCAGTAGTAGACGGCCAGCTGCTGGCTCTCCTCGCCGGTCACCTCGTCCGGCGGCTCGGTGTCCTCGGTGATCTCCAGCCGGGTGCCCAGCGCCAGCCGCAGGTCGTTGGTGCAGCGCAGCCACGCCCCGGCTTGCTCCGGGTCGAGCCGGACGTCGCCCCCGTCCGGCGGCAGCGTCGCCCGGACCGTCGCCAGGTCGTCGGCCTTGCCGCTGCGCAGCGCCGACTCGGTCAGCTCCCGGTAGTCGGCGGCCAGCCTCGGGTCGCCGCGATGGCCGTCCGGGAACAGCCGGGCCAGCACGGGATCGCCGGCGACGTCGTCCTCGGCGGCCTCGAGCAGCTGCTCCAGCTGTTCGAGCAGCAGCCCGATGATGCCGGCCTCGGCGAGGTCGAGCCGGGCCACGACGTCGGAACCCTTGCGGCGGAACGGTCTCATGAGTCGCGCTGGTAGCTGGCCCACAGCCCGTAGGCGTGCAGCCGGCTGGTGTCGTGCTCCATCCGCTCGCGAGGGCCGGAGCTGACGATCGCCTTGCCCTCGTGGTGCACCTGCAGCATCAGCGTCGTCGCGGTCGGCTCGTCGTAGCCGAACAGCTCCTGCAGCACGAAGGTCACGTAGGTCATCAGGTTCACGGGGTCGTTCCAGACGACGGTCACCCACGGCCGGTCGAGGTCGTACTCCTCGTCGACGGTGGTGTCCGGGGTCGCGAGCGGTCCGGCCACGGCTCCACCTTAGGACGCCGCCTACGCTCCGGAGCATGTCGACGCCCGTGGCCCCGCCGACGCACCCCGCACTGCTCACCGACCGGTACGAGCTCACGATGGTCGCCGCCGCGCTGGCCGACGACACCGCCGACCGGCCCTGCGTGTTCGAGGTGTTCGCCCGCCGGCTGCCGCACGGGCGGCGCTACGGCGTCCTCGCCGGCACCGGCCGGCTGCTCGAGGCGCTCCCCCGCTTCCGGTTCGGCGACGAGGAGCTCGAGGCGCTCCGCGAGCAGGGCCTGACCGACCAGCGGCTGGTCGACTGGTTGGCCGACTTCCGGTTCAGCGGCGACATCGAGGGCTACGCCGAGGGCGAGCTGTTCTTCCCCGGCTCCCCCGTGCTCACCGTGCAGGCGCCGTTCGCCGAGGGGGTGCTGCTCGAGACGCTCGTCCTGTCGATCCTCAACCACGACAGCGCGATCGCCTCGGCCGCGGCGCGGATGATCGCCGCCGCCTGCGACCGGCCGTGCATCGAGATGGGCTCGCGCCGCACCCACGAGGAGGCCGCCGTCGCCGCGGCCCGCGCCGCCTACCTGGTCGGCTTCGCGTCGACGTCCAACCTGGAGGCCGGCCGGCGCTACGGGGTGCCGACCACCGGCACCAGCGCGCACGCGTTCACGCTGCTCCACGACGACGAGGAGGCCGCCTTCCGCGCGCAGGTGGCCACGCTCGGCACGGGGACGACGCTGCTGGTGGACACCTACGACGTCGACGAGGGCATCCGGACGGCGGTGAAGGTGGCCGGCCCCGAGCTGGGCGGGATCCGGCTGGACTCCGGGGACCTGCCCACGCTGGCCACCCACGCCCGGCAGCTGCTCGACGAGCTCGGCGCGACGAAGACCCGCATCGTCGTCACCAGCGACCTCGACGAGTACGCCATCGCCGGCCTCATGGCCGCGCCGGTCGACCGCTACGGGGTCGGCACCTCGCTGGTGACCGGCTCCGGCGCCCCGACGGTGGGGCTGGTCTACAAGCTGGTCGAGCGCGACGGCAACCCGGTGGCCAAGCGGTCGGAGGGCAAGGCCTCGGTGGGCGGGCGCAAGAACGCCGTGCGCCGGCACGACCGCTCCGGGACGGCGACCGCGGAGGTGATCAGCGCCGGGCCGATCGAGGCCGAGGACGGCGACCGCGACCTCGTCGTCCCCCTGGTGGAGGGCGGCCGGGTGCTGAGCGGGGCGACGCCGGAGCAGGCGCTGGCCGAAGCGCGCGCCCACCACGAGCGGGTGCGGGCCGCGCTGCCGGCCGAGGCGTGGGCGCTGTCCCGCGGCGAGTGCGCGCTGGAGATCATGCAGTCATGACCCGCGCGCTGATCGTCGTCGACGTCCAGAACGACTTCTGCGAGGGCGGCAGCCTCGCCGTCGCCGGTGGCACCGCGGTCGCCGCCGCGATCACCGAGCACGTCCGCTCGGCCGGGTACGACCACGTGGTCGCCACCCGCGACCACCACGTCGACCCGGGTGGGCACTTCGCCGAGCACCCCGACTTCCTCGAGACCTGGCCGGCGCACTGCGTGGTCGGCACCGGCGGCGTCGAGCTGCACGCGAACCTGGACCGGGCGCCGCTCGCGGCGGTGTTCGACAAGGGCGAGTACGCCGCGGCCTACTCCGGCTTCGAGGGGACGGCGGACGGCGTCGGGCTGGCCGACTGGCTGCGCGGGCACGGCGTGGACGCGGTCGACGTCGTCGGCATCGCGACCGACCACTGCGTGCGGGCCACCGCGCTGGACGCCGTCGGCAACGGCTTCGCGACCCGGGTGCTGCTGCCACTGACCGCGGGCGTGGCCGAGGCGTCGACCGAGGCCGCGCTCGACCAGCTGCGGACGGCCGGTGTCGAGCTGGAGGGCTCGGTCCACCGCCCCTGACGGCAGAAGTCGCGATTTCTGCGCGCGGTCACTCCGCGTCCCTCACCTCGTCGCGGGTGAAGCCGAGCACCTGGAGGACGGCGTCCAGGTAGGGCTGGTTGAGCGCCGCGTGCGCCTGCTCGCGGACGACCGGCTTGGCGTTGAACGCGATGCCGAGCCCGGCAGTGTTGAGCATGTCGAGGTCGTTGGCGCCGTCGCCGACCGCGACCGTCTGCTCCAGCGGGATCTCGTACTCCGCGGCGAACCGGGCCAGCGCGCGGGCCTTGCCGGCCCGGTCGACGATCTCCCCCACGAGCCTGCCGGTGAGCTTGCCGTCGGCCACCTCGAGGGTGTTCGCCGCGGCGAAGTCGAGCCCGAGGCGCTCGGCCAGCGGGTCGGTGATCTGGGTGAAGCCACCGCTGACGATGCCGCAGCGGAAGCCCAGCCGCTTGAGCGTGCGGATCAGCGTGCGCGCGCCCGGCGTCAGCTCCAGGGCCTCGCGCACCTCGTCGAGCACCTCGACGGGCAGGCCCTCGAGCGCACCGACCCGCTTACGCAGCGACTCGGCGAAGTCCAGCTCGCCGTTCATCGCCGCGGCGGTGATCCGGGCGACCTCCGCCGCCCGGCCCGCGCGGGCGGCCAGCTCGTCGATCACCTCGCCGCGGACCAGCGTGGAGTCGACGTCGAGCACGATCAGCCGCTTGCTCCGCCGGGCCAGGCCGGCCTGCTCGACGGCGATGTCCGCGCCCGTCGCGGCGGCCACGTGCCCCAGCTCGGTGCGCAGCGCCGTGGCCTCGGCGCCGGAGACGGTCAGCTCGAAGCTGGTCACCGGATAGTCCGACAGCCGCCGGATGGCGTCGATGTTGCCGCCGATGGCGGCGATCGCCTGCGCGGCGCCGGCGACCGCGCCGGGCGGCACCGGACGGCCCAGGACGATCACGTGGTGCGGACGGCCGGGGCGCTCCGGTTCCGGGCCGGACGCCGGCTCCACCCGCACCTGCACGCCGGTCGCGCCCGACACCTCGCCCGCGAGCCGGACCAGGCGGGCGAGCAGGGCGTCCTCGGTCTCCGGACCGGCCTCGTCGACCGCGACCGCCCCGACGATGACGCCGAGCACCAGCTGGCCGTGGACGACGACCTGCTCGACGTCCACGACCTCCAGCGACGGCGCCCCGTCGGCCGAGCCGGCCAGCGCGCCGAACAGGCGGGCGGTGACACCGGGGCGGTCGATGCCGGTGACCGTCAGCAGCGCGCGGGGGCCCTCACCGACCGGGACGGCCGCGGGCTGCGGGGCGGGGTGGAGCGACACGTCGTCATGGTGCCGTACGCGCCCGCACGGACCGGGCACCGGCATGGCGACGTGCTGGAACGGCCACCCTTCAGGGGCCCGCGCCGAGCCTGCGAGGCGTGGGGAGAAGGGTGGTCCTTACTTACGTCGGGTCGGGGTCGTTCGGACCCTGGCGCCGTCCGTCGGTGAGACCGATCTCGCTGACCCCGGCGTAGGGCTCGTGCCGCTTGCCCAGGTGCGCCTCGGCGTGCAGCCGCTCGATGAGGTGCGGGTAGTGCGCCTCGAAGGCCGGCCGCTCGGAGCGGATCCGCGGGATCTCCAGGAAGTTGTGCCGCGGCGGCGGGGACGACGTCGCCCACTCCAGCGAGTTGCCGTGGCCCCAGGGGTCGTCGCGCAGCGCCAGCTCCCCGTACCGCCAGGACTTGAACACGTTGTAGAGGAACGGGATCGTCGAGGCGCCGAGCACGAAGCTGAAGATCGTCGAGATCGTGTTCAGGGTGGTGAACCCGTCGCTCGGCAGGTAGTCCACGTACCGGCGCGGCATGCCCTCGTTGCCCAGCCAGTGCTGGATGAGGAACGTGCCGTGGAAGCCGATGAACGTCAGCCAGAAGTGGATCTTGCCGAGCCGCTCGTCCATCATCCGGCCGCACATCTTCGGGAACCAGAAGTAGATGCCCGCGTAGGCGGCGAACACCACGGTCCCGAAGACCACGTAGTGGAAGTGGGCGACGACGAAGTAGGTGTCGGAGATGTGCCAGTCCAGCGGCGGGCTGGCCAGCAGCACCCCGGTGAGACCGCCGAAGAGGAAGGTCACGAGGAAGCCGAGCGAGAACAGCATCGGCGACTCGAAGCTGATCTGCCCCTTCCACATGGTGCCGATCCAGTTGACGAACTTGATGCCGGTGGGGACCGCGATCAGGTAGGTCAGGAAGCTGAAGAACGGCAGCAGCACCGCGCCGGTGGCGAACATGTGGTGCGCCCACACCGCGAGGGAGAGGAACGCGATCGAGGTCGTCGCGAAGACCATGCCCTTGTAGCCGAACAGCGGCTTGCGGCTGAACACCGGGATGACCTCGGTGATGATGCCGAAGAAGGGCAACGCGATGATGTAGACCTCGGGGTGGCCGAAGTACCAGAACAGGTGCTGCCACAGCATCGGCCCGCCGTTGGCGCGGCTGTAGATCAGCGCACCGAGGTTGCGGTCGGCCAGCAGCGCCATCAGCGCGGCGGTCAGGATCGGGAAGGCCAGCAGGATCAGGATGCTGGTCACCAGGGTGTTCCAGGTGAAGATCGGCATCCGGAACATCGTCATGCCCGGCGCGCGCAGGCAGACGATCGTCGCGACGAAGTTGACGCCACCGAGGATCGTGCCGAGGCCACTCACGGCGAGGCCGGCGATCCAGAGGTTGGCGCCGGCCCCGGGGCTGTTCACGACGTCCGAGAGTGGTGTGTAGGCCGTCCACCCGAAGTCGGCCGCACCTCCCGGGGTCAGGAAGCCGGCGACGGCGAGGGTGCTGCCGAACAGGAACAGCCAGTACGAGAAGGCGTTCAGCCGCGGGAACGCGACGTCGGGAGCGCCGATCTGCAGCGGCATGACCAGGTTCGCGAAGGCGAAGAACAGCGGCGTCGCGAAGAACAGCAGCATGATCGTGCCGTGCATCGTGAACAGCTGGTTGTACTGCTCCTGGGAGAGGAACTGCAGCCCAGGGCGAGCCAGCTCACCTCGCATCAGCATGGCCATCAGCCCGCCCACCATGAACCAGGCGAAGGCGGTGGTCAGGTACATCAGCCCGATGGTCTTGTGGTCCGTGGTCCGCAGCAGGTTCGAGAGCCGCGACCCCTTCTGGGCCACGTGAACCGGGCTGGGCCGGCTCACGATGGGCGCCGGTGCGATCGTCACGAACCGGAGCTTAACCGGGACCAAGGACACCGCTGGGCGGGGACCTGCAGGCACGCCGTGATCGCGATCTCCTCGTTACGGGCGCCGGAGTTTCGATCTTGATCCGGACGGGAATCCCCGGTTCGGCCCGGGAGATCCCCGGGCTTCGGCCACAGTGGCCGTTCCCACGCGGAGGTTCCCCGTGACCATCGGTGGCATCATCCTCGCGATCATCATCGGCCTCATCGCCGGTTTCATCGCGCGCGCGGTCATCCCCGGCAAGCAGCACATGAGCATCCTCATGACGCTGGTGCTGGGTCTCATCGGCTCGATCGTCGGCAACCTGCTCGCCGGCCTGATCAAGGGCGAGGGCCTGCGCTTCGACATCGGCGGGTGGTGGGCGTCGATCCTCGGCGCGATCATCGTGCTGGGCGTCTACGTGTTCGCCGTCCAGGGCCGCAGTCGCAAGGGCGTCCTGCACCGCTGACGCGCTCTGCACGGAGGGGCCCGGCCGTACGGGGACGGTCGGGCCCCTCCGTGCGTCCGGGCCCGTGCGCCAGACTGCGCCGATGGGCCTCCGGGTGAGCCGCCGCCAGGTGCTGGCCTGGCGGCTGTCGGCGCACTCGCTCGGCCAACGGCTGCCCGCGGCCCGGCGGCTCGAGGCGGTGCGGCCCGCGGGTCTGCGCACCGGCGGGCCGGACTCCGCCGTCGTCGGCTGGCACGCCCGGGCCGACGGCGTCGGCCCCGGCGACGTCCGCGACGCCCTGCTGGAGCGCCGGTGGGTGGAGGCCCCCACCGCGCGAGGCTCCCGCGTGCTGGACCCGCGCGACCACGCGACGCTGACCGCCGGCGCGCTCCCGCCCGACGACGGCGCCCTGGTCGACCGGCTGCGGCGCCGCGGGGTGGCCGCCGGCGCGGATCCGGGCGCGCTGCTCTCCGCCGGCGCCGCCGCAGCCACGGCCGCCCTCGACGCCGGTCCGCGGACGCAGGGCGAGCTCTCGCAGGCGGTGACGGCCGCGCTGCCGCCGTCCGTCTCGGCGTTCTGCACGGCGTGCGACGCCGTGCACGTCGACACCGGACTGTTCGGGATGGTCGGGCTCGCCGTCGGCTGGGTCCGCGCCATCGGGAAGGACGACGACGCGTTCGTCCGCCCCGAGCGCTGGCTGGACGCCGTCCCCGACCGCGACCCGGCCGCCGGCGCGGCCGCGTTGCTCGCCTGGTTCCTGCGGGCGCACTCCCCCACCACCCCGGCCGAGCTGGCCGCCTGGATCGGGCTGGGCCCGGCCGAGGCTCACGCGCGCTGGACATGCGCACCCGAGCTGGTCGAGGTCGACTACGACGGCCGGCGGACCTGGGTCCCCACCGACTCCGTCGACGACCTGCGCGCGGCCGAGCCGGCCCCCGGCGTGCGCCTCCTGCCGCCGTACGACGCCGCTCTCGAGGGGCCGGACCGGGCGACGCTCGTGCCCGACCCGGTGCTGCAGAAGGAGGTGTGGCGGATGGTCGCCAACCCCGGCGTCGCGCTGGTCGACGGGGCGGTCTCGGGCGCCTGGCGGGCGCGCAAGCACGGTCGCCGGCTGGACGTGACCCTGCTGCCCCTGGACGGCTGGCGGCCGGCGCACGCGCGGCGGATCACCGAGGGCCTCGCGGAAGTCGCGGCCCTGCGCGGCGCCGAGCTCGGCGCCGTGGCGGTCAGCTGACCGGAGTCCACGTCGTGACGTCGACCGCGACGCTCACGCGCACCGGCGCCGCCAGCGTCGCGATCCGCTCGGCGAGCTCGTCGGCCGCGAGGTGCCGGGCGTGCGGGCCCATCCCGACCAGCGTCCGCAGCGCGGCGTGGTCCAGTGCCAGGTGCTCGCGGTGCTCCGCGGCGGCGATCCGGCGCAGGTGCGGTTCGAGGGACGACGCCGTCCGGGCGCCCTTGTCCGGGTCGACGCGGAGCAAACCGAGCGGGCCGACCAGCTCAGCGAGGTGGTCGGCGGCAGGGGTGACGACGACGAGCCGGCCGTCCGACCGGAGCACGCGGGCGGTCTCCGGGCCGTTGCGCGGCGCGAACACGACGAGCGCCCGGTCGACGACGCCGTCCCGGACGGGCAGCCGGGCCCACGTGTCGGCGACCACGGCCAGCGCGCGGGGATGCGCCCTGGCGGCCCGGCGGGCGGCGTAGGGCGAGGAGTCGAGCACCACGCCTGCCGCCTCGGGCAGGTGGTCGAGGACAGCGGCGAGGTGGTGCCCGGTGCCACCGCCGAGGTCGAGCAGCGTCTCCGGCGGGCCGTCGGCGAGCACCGCCGTCGTCAGGGCCGCGGTGATGCCGGCGTAGGTGCCGGCGTCGAGGAAGGCGACCCGGTCGGCGACCTGCGCCGCCGTGTCGCCGGAGGGCGGCCGGTGGCCCGGGGGCAGCAGCGTGACGTGCCCCTGCCGGGCGCGGTCGAAGGCGTGCCCCGCGGCGCAGCGCAGCCCGTCGGGGGTGGTGCTCAGGTCCGCCCCGCAGACCGGGCAGGCGAGGAGCGCAACCGCCCGTTCGGGCAGCGGAAACCGTCCGGTCACGTCAGCGCGGCACGGTGTGGAACGTGACGTCCCGCAGGACGCCGTCCTCGGCGACGGCGGTGACGAACGTGCCGTGCGGCTGCCGCCGCCGGTCGGTCGGCGAGCCGGGGTTGATCAGCCGCAGCCCGGTGGGCGCGGTCGTGTCCCACGGGATGTGGCTGTGCCCGAAGACCAGGACGTCGGCGTCCGGGAACCGGGCCGCGCAGCGCTCCTCGCGGCCCTTTTTGTCACCGGTCTCGTGTACGACCGCGATGCGGATCCCCTCGATCTCGGCCCGGGCCACCTCGGGCAGCCGCTCGCGGAGCGTGCCGTGGTCGTTGTTGCCGTGCACGGCGAGCAGCGTTCGGCTGCGCTTCTCGACCTGGTCGAGCAGCGCGACGTCGACCCAGTCGCCGGCGTGCACGACGACGTCCGCGGCCTCGATCGCCGTCCACAGAGAGTGAGGCAGGTCACGTGACCGCTTCGGAACGTGCGTGTCGGAGGTCAACACGAGCGAAACAGGCACGACGCGATGCTCCCAGGCCGATACGGTCCCGCTCGGACTCGGCCGCTGACGACGACCGCTGACGACGACGAAGGACTTCCCGTGACCGACTCGACTCCCCTCCCGACCAGCGGGATCACGGCCGGCGAGCCGTATCCCCGGCGATGGCTGGCGCTCGCCGTCATCGCGGTCACCGTGCTCATGATCATCCTCGACGCGACGATCGTGAACATCGCGCTGCCCTCGGTGTCCAAGGACCTCGGGATCAGCGCCGCGACCCAGCAGTGGATCGTCACCGCCTACACGCTCACGTTCGGCGGCTTTCTGCTCCTGGGCGGCCGGATCGCCGACTTCTGGGGCCGCAAGCGCACCTACCTGGTCGGCGCCGCCGGCTTCGCCATCGCCTCGGCCCTCGGTGGCCTGGCGCAGAACGAGGCGATGCTCTTCGCCGCCCGCGCCCTGCAGGGTGCCTTCGGCGCGCTGCTCGGCCCGGCGTCCCTGGCCCTGCTGACGGTGCTGTTCACCGACACGAAGGAGCGGGCCAAGGCGTTCGCCGTCTACGGCGCGATCGCCGGTGGCGGATCGGCCGTCGGGCTGCTGCTCGGCGGCGTGCTCACCGAGTACGTCGACTGGCGCTGGTGCTTCTGGGTCAACGTGCCGGTGGCGATCGTCGCCATCGCCGCGGCGATCCCGTTCGTCCCGGAGAGCAAGGCACCGGGCGACTCGACCTACGACGTCCCCGGCGCGGTGCTGGTGACCCTCGGGCTCACCTCGTTCGTCTACGGATTCACGAAGGTGGCCCAGGCGGCACAGGAGCACCCGACGCAGAACGCCTGGGGCAACGCGACGGCGTGGTTGTTCATCGCCGGCGGAGTGGTGCTCGTGGCGCTGTTCGTCGTCGTCGAGCTGCGGGTGAAGAACCCGCTGCTGCCCATGCGGCTGATCCTCGACCGCAACCGGGGCGGGGCCTACCTGACCTCGACGCTGGTCGGCGCCGGGCTGATCGGGGCCTTCTTCTTCCTGAGCCTGTACTTCCAGCAGGTGCTGGGCTACAAGCCGGTCGAGGCGGGTTTCGCGTCGCTGCCGACGACGCTGGGCGTGCTCGTCTCCGCCGGTGCGGCCAGCGCGCTGGTGCCCAAGGTGGGTCCCAAGCCGCTCATGGTCTTCGGTGGCGTGATCGCCGCGGTCGGGCTGTTCCTGCTGTCGTTCCTGACCGTGGACACCTCGTTCTGGGCGCTGCCGTTCCCGGGTGAGCTGCTGCTCGGTCTCGGTCTGGGCTTCACGTTCGTGCCGCTGTCCAACCTCGCGCTGATCGGCGCGGGCGAGCACGACGCCGGCGCGGCCGGTGCGGTGCTGCAGGCGGTCCAGCAGGTCGGCGCCTCGGTGGGCACCGCGCTGCTCGCGACGATCTCGGTCGCCGCGATCACCGCCTCGATCACCGACGCGGCTGCGGCCGGGCAGAACCCGCAGGACCCGGCGGTGGGGATGGCCGCCCAGGTCGACGGCTACACGACGGCGTTCCTCTGGGCGGCCGTGCTCCTGCTGGCCGGCGCCCTGGTGTCCGCCGTCCTGATCAAGGCGACGAAGGACGACCTGCCCACCGACGCCGACATGGTGCACGTCGGCTGAGCCGGCGCCGCGGCGCAGGAGCCTTCAGTGCTCCTGCGCCGCGAGGGCCTTCAGCCGCGCGTTGTAGGCCGCGAGCTCGGCATCGGCGTCGCGCTCGGCGGCGCGGTCGAGCCGACGTCCGCGGCGCTCGTCCGAATTGGCCCAGGCGAAGAAGACGACGGCGAGCACGACCACCGTGGGCAGCTCGGCGAACGACCACGCGATGGCGCCCGCGCTGCCCTGGTCGCCCAGCACGTCGATCCCCCAGCTCGCCGGCGGGTGGGCGAAGGTCTGCACGACCAGCGAGTCGGCCATCATGATCGAGACGCCGAAGAACGCGTGGAACGGCACCGGGATGAGCAGCTCGAGCATCCGGCCGGGGTAGCCGACGGTCCGCGGCCACGGGTCCTGCCCGAGGATCGGGCCGAAGAACAGCAGCCCGGTGACCAGGAAGTGGGCGAGCATGAACTGGTGGCCGAGCGGGTTGGCCATCAGGTCGTCGAAGATCGGCGTGAAGTAGACGCCGTAGAGGCTGACCAGGAACAGCGGCACCGTGAACGCCGGGTGCGACAGGAACCGCGCGAAGCGGCTGTGCAGGGCTTCGAGCAGCAGCGCTCGCGGCACGCCCGCCGTCCCCTTGCCGCGCGGCAGCGAGCGCAGCGCCAGCGTGATCGGCGAGCCGCAGAGCAGGAAGATCGGCGAGACCATCGACAGCACCATGTGCTGGGCCATGTGCACGCTGAACACGGCCATGCCGTAGCCGTTGAAGCCGGTGCCGGTGGCGAAGAACAGCGTCAGGCAGCCGAGGACCCACGACCCCGTCCGCCACCAGGGCCAGCGCACACCGCTGCGGTGCAGCCGCGCCACCCCGACCAGGTAGGCGACGAGCAGCACGACGCTGACCACCGCGAGGACCGACCAGCCGTCGAGGCGTGGGATGAACAACCGAGCCCAGGTGGGCGGCTCGTCGGGCATCCACATGCCCGTGTGGTCGTGCTGCACGCCGCCCACTCTCCCACTCAGTCGTGGACGGGCGCCTCGTGGTCGGCGTGCGTCTCGGCCTCGAGCTGGAAGGTGCAGTGCTCCACGTCGAAGTGGCTGCCCAGGCACGAGCAGAGGGCGTCGAGCACCTGACCGCCGTGCCCCGCCTGCAGTGCCGCATCCGACACCACGACGTGCGCCGAGAGCACCGGCAGCCCGGAGGTGATCGTCCAGGCGTGCAGGTCGTGCACGCCGAGGACGCCGTCGACGGCGAGGATGTGCGCCCGGACGTCGTCGAGGTCCACCCCGCGCGGCGCGGCCTCCAGCAGGACGTCGAGCGCCTCGCGCAGCAGGTGCCAGGCCCGGGGCACGACCAGGAAGCCGATCGCGAGCGAGGCCAGGGTGTCGGCGAAGCTCCAGCCGGTGGTGAGGATCACGACGCCCGCGACGATGACCGCGAGCGAGCCGAAGGCGTCGCCGAGGACCTCGAGGTAGGCGCCCCGGACGTTGAGCGAGTCGCTGCGGCCGCGGTGCAGCAGCGCCAGCGACACCAGGTTGACGACGAGGCCGGCGCCGGCGACGACGAGCATGAGCTCCGAGGAGATCTCGGCCGGCTCACCGATCCGGAGCACCGCCTCGACCAGCACGTAACCGGCCACGCCGAGCAGCAGCAGGCCGTTGGCGACGGCGGCGAGGATCTCGACGCGCTGCCAGCCGAAGGTCCGCCGTCCGCGGGCGGGGCGTTGCGCGAGCGTGACCGCGCCGAGCGCGAGGGCGATCCCGGCCGCGTCGGTGGCCATGTGGCCGGCGTCGGCGAGCAGCGCCAGCGATCCGGACAGCACCGCGCCGACGACCTCGGCGACCAGCACGACGAGGGTCAGCCCGAGGACGACGGTCAGCCGGCGCCGGTGCGCGCCGCCGGCCGTCGCGCCGTGTGCTGCGTGGTCGTGCCCCACAGCGGCAGTGTGCCCCACGCGCGACGCCCCCTGCCGGAACCGACCGGCAGGGGGCGTCGACGCAGCGGTGCGGCGGTCAGGCCGAGGGGACCTGCACCCCGCGGGCCTGCAGCCACGGGATCGGGTCGATCTTCTGGCCGTTGATGCCGCCCTGGTGCACCTCGAAGTGCAGGTGCGGACCGGTCGACTGGCCGTTGCTGCCGAGCAGGGAGATGGTGTCGCCCGCCTTCACGACCTGCCCCGGCGTGACCAGGATCTTCTCCATGTGGCCGTAGACGGTGACGTCGCCGTTGGCGTGCTGGATGTAGACGGCCAGACCGAAGCCGCTCGCGGGGCCGGCCTCCAGGACGACGCCGTCCATCGCGGCGTACTCCGGCGTCCCCATCGGGGCGGCCAGGTCGATGCCCCAGTGCATGGTCCCCCACCGCATGCAGAAGCACGTGGTCAGCCGCGCGCCGTTGACCGGCAGCACGGCCTGGGGACGCATCGCCTCGATCGCGGCCGCGTCGGCCTGCTGCTGCGCCTGGACGGCGGCGGTCTGCTCGGCCTCCCGCGTCGCCCGGCTGGCGGCGACCTCGGCGAGCCGATCGGCGTCGTGGCCGTCCGGCGGCGTGACGTTCTGCTGCGCGGAGATGCCCAGCTCGGCGGCGACGCTCATCGAGTGGCTGGGCTCGTCGGTCGGGCCGGCCTGCGCGGCGGCGCCGGCCCAGACGCTGCCGACGCCGATGGAGACGAGAGCTGCGGCGATGACCAGCGACCGGCGCCGACGCAGCACGGTGGGGATGCGCCGTCGGCGGGTCGGAACCGCGGTCGGCTCGAGCTCCTCGACGGCGGCCGGGGTCTCGACGGCGGCGGGGGTCCCGACGGCGGCGGGGGTCTCGACGACCTCCTCGACCGCGACCACCGGCTCGGCGGCCGGCACGATCTCAGCGGCCGGGACCGGGCGCGGACGCGGGGTGGGCCGCGGCCGCGCAGCGGTCGCCGGCTTCGCAGCGGCGGTCTTCTTCGCCGGGGCGCCCTTGGTGGTCGTCGCCCTGGCGGTCGTCGCCTTGGCGGACGTCGACTTGGAGGTCGACGCCTTCGTGGCAGCGGCCTTCGCGGGCGCCGGCTTCGGGGTGACGGTCTTCTTCGCCGGGGCGGCCTTGCTGGTCGTCGCCTTGGCGGCAGCGGCCTTCGCAGGCGTCGCCTTGGCGGGCGCCGTCTTCGCAGCGGTCTTCTTGGCGGCGGTCGTCTTGGCGGCCGTCGCCGTCCTCGCCGCGGTGGCCCTGGTGGCCGCCGACTTCGTGGCGGTCGTCTTCGCGGCCTTCGACACCGTCTCCTCGACGACCGGTGCGGACACCCGCCGGGACCGCGTCCCGCCCCTGGAGGCGAGGGTCGATCCGGCGCGCGTACGGGGCTCCGGGCCCTCGTTTCGGAGGCGTTCGTGGTCGTGCGAGGACATGCACCTGACTTCCGTCGGCGAACAGGACTGCGCCCCGGGGGAAGTGAGGCGAACGAGCCCGCACCAGAGGCGGGCGGGAGCTATGTAAACATGCCGTGATCTGTTCGTGATCTGCGCGGCCGGGAATAGACCCTTCAATCGTGGTCTGGCTCACAAAGCCTCACCGGTGTCATTCGTCGCTCCGTGCAACGCACACCAACGCAGCGTGACGAACACGCCGGTCTGGGGCAGAGAAGGGGGCGACGAGCCTCACGAAGGGGCAGGAGGGCCGTCAGGCGGCCGAAATGCGGCCCCTTCGAGGGAGATCACCTACATGCGTGCAGTGACCTGGCACGGTCGTGCCGACGTCCGTGTCGAGACCGTCCCGGACCCCACCATCCAGGAGCCGACGGACGTCATCGTCCAGATCACCTCCTCCGGCATCTGCGGCTCGGACCTCCACCTGATCGAGGTGATGGCGCCCTTCATGACGGTCGGCGACGTCATGGGCCACGAGCCGATGGGGATCGTCCGCGAGGTGGGGCCGGAGGTCACCGCGGTCAAGCCGGGCGATCGCGTCGTCGTCCCGTTCAACATCTCCTGCGGCACCTGCTGGATGTGCTCGCAGGGGCTGCACTCCCAGTGCGAGACCACGCAGAACCGCGACCAGGGCTTCGGCGCCTCGCTGTTCGGCTACACCAAGCTGTACGGGCAGGTCCCGGGCGGCCAGGCGGAGTACCTGCGGGTGCCGTTCGGCAACACCCTGCCGATCAAGGTCCCCGAGGGCCCTGCCGACGACCGGTTCGTCTACCTCTCCGACGTCCTGCCCACGGCCTGGCAGGCGGTGCAGTACGCCGGCATCCCGAAGGGCGGCAGCGTGCTCGTCCTCGGCCTCGGCCCGATCGGTGACATGTCCTCGCGCATCGCGCAGCACCTCGGCGCCGAGCAGGTCTTCGCCGCCGACGACGTCCCCGAGCGGCTGGCCCGTGCCCGGGCGCGCGGGATCTCCACCATCGAGACGACGAAGAAGGACGAGGTCGTCGCCGCCGTCCGCGACGCCACCGACGGCCGCGGACCCGACGCCGTGATCGACGCCGTCGGCATGGAGGCGCACGGCTCGCCGCTGGCGACCATGGCCCAGAAGGCGACGGCGATCGTCCCCGACGCGGTGATGGAGAAGATCATGCAGGTGGCCGGCGTCGACCGGCTGGCCGCGCTGAACACCGCCATCGAGGCCGTCCGCCGGGGCGGCACGATCTCGCTGTCGGGCGTCTACGGCGGGGCCACCGACCCGCTGCCGCTCATGCGCATGTTCGACAAGCAGATCCAGCTGAGGATGGGCCAGGCCAACGTCTGGCGCTGGATCCCGGACATCCTGCCGCTGCTCGAGGAGGACTTCCTCGGCGTGGACGAGTTCGCCACCCACCACGTGCCCCTGGACGAGGCCCCGCAGGCCTACATGAACTTCCGGGAGAAGAAGGACGGCACGGTCAAGGTCCTGCTCAAGCCGTGAGGGCGTGCGCCCGGGCCGGAATTCCTCCGGCCCGGGTGCATGATCCTCAGCTTCGCGGTGTAGGAGTCGGGCATGACGTTCACAGCGGAGAAGTCCGGCTCGTTCCCGCTCGGGGACGGCACGGTCCACCGGATGGGCTACGGCGCCATGCAGCTGGCGGGCCCGCACGTGTTCGGGCCGCCGGCCGACCGCGACGCCGCGATCGCCGTCCTGCGCCGGGCCGTCGAGCTCGGTGTCAACCACATCGACACCAGCGACTACTACGGGCCGCACGTCACCAACGAGATCATCCGCGAGGCCCTGCACCCGTACCCGGCCGACCTGACCCTCGTCACCAAGATCGGCGCCCGGCGCACTCCGGACGGCGAGTGGCCCGAGGCGCTGGCCCCCGACGAGATCCGCCAGGCGCTGCACGACAACCTCGACCACCTCGGCGTCGACGCGATGGACGTCGTCAACCTGCGGATGCCCGGCTTCAGCGAGCCGGTGCAGCGCTCCCTCGCCGAACCCTTCGAGACCCTCGCCGAGCTGCAGCAGCAGGGCCTGATCAAGCACCTCGGCGTCAGCAACGTGACCCCGCAGATGCTCGCCGAGGCGCAGGCCATCGCGCCGGTGGTCTGCGTGCAGAACCACTACAACGTGGTGCACCGCAAGGACGACCCGCTGGTCGACGCGCTGGCCCGGGAGGGCATCGCGTACGTGCCGTACTTCCCGCTCGGCGGCTTCACGCCGCTGCAGTCGGCGGCACTGGAGACCGTTGCGCGGCGGCTGGAGACCACGCCGATGGAGGTGGCGCTGGCCTGGCTGCTGGCCCGCTCCCCCAACATCCTGCTGATCCCGGGGACGAGCTCGATCGCGCACCTCGAGCAGAACCTGGAGTCCGCGGCGCGGGTGCTCGGCCCGGTCGAGCTCGAGGAGCTCGACCGCATCGGCGGCACCGGCGAACCCGACATCGACCTGTAGACGCGGTTTCGCGCGCTTAACCGCGCGCGGTTGAGCGCGCGAAACCACCTCAGCGGACGGAGCGGATGCGGGCGACGGAGACGGCGCCGAGCACCGTGGTCAGCCCGGCGAGGGTGAACAGGACGCCGTAGCCGCCGAGCGAGGCGATCACCAGCGCGGCCAGCAGCGGTGCCAGCGCCTGCGGGACGACGGCCGCCACGTTCATCACCCCGAGCTCCCCGGCGACCGCGGAGGCATCCGGCAGCACCTGGGTGACCAGCGCCTGGTCGACCGAGGTGTAGGCGCCGTAGCCGAGGCCGAGCAGGACACCGGCGATCAGCGTGGCGGTCCAGCTCGGCGCGATCACCAGCGTCGCGCAGGCCAGCGCCTGCAGCAGCCCGGCGGCCCCGGCGAAGATGCGCCGCCGGCCGGTGCGGTCGGACAGGACGCCGCCACCCCACGTCGCCACCACCGTGGCGACCAGGTAGACGAGCGTCAGGATCAGCAGCGACCCCTCGGGGTCGTCGACCCGCAGCCCGTCGGTGAGGAAGTACAGGAGGTACGTCGTCCCCAGGGCGTTGCCGAGGTTGACCAGCAGCCGGCCGGCGAACGCCCAGGCGTAGTCGGGGTGCCGGGACGGTGCGATCCAGGTGGCCCGCAGCGCGGCTGCGACCGACCGCGGGCGCTCGACGGCGGCCGGCGCGGCCTCGCGGGCGCGCAGCAGCCACGGCAGCGCGGCCAGCGCCAGCACGACGGCCAGGAGGGCGTAGCTCGCGCCGACGCCGGTGTTCAGAGCGGTGATCAGGCCGAGGCCGAGGACGATGCCGAGCGCCTGCGGGCCGTACACGGCGGCCGAGACGGCGCCGCGGTGCTCGGGCGGCACCTGGTCGGCGATCGTGGCGGTGAGCCCGGCCATGGCCGCGTACATGCCGAGCTGGGCGAGCACCCAGGCGGCCATGACGGTGGGCCAGCTGCCGGCCAGGCCGGTGAGCAGCAGCCCGACGACGAAGCCCGCCACTCCCCCCGCGACCCACACCCGGCGGCGGCCGAAGCGGCTGCGCGTGCGGTCGCACAGCGCCCCGAACACGGGCAGCGCGACCAGCGCGGCGATCCCGGCCGCGCCGTTGACCAGTCCGAAGTCGCGGACCTTGTGCGCCGCGTCGACGTCCTCGAGCTGCAGGGGCAGCAGCAGCTGCACCGGCGCGAGCTGCGCCGCCCAGAGCCCGAGCCAGGCGAAGGCGAACCGGACCGTCCACGCCCGGGTGGGCGGGGCGGCGAGGGCGGTCGTCGCGTCAGCCACGGGCCGGGCCGAGAACCCGGTCCAGGTACTCGTTGCTCAGCACCCCGGTGGGGTCGAGCCGGTCGCGGACGGCGACGAACTCCTCGAACCGGGGGTAGCGCTCCCGCAGCACCGCGGCGTCCAGGCCGTGCAGCTTGCCCCAGTGCGGGCGGCCGCCCACCTCCCCGGCGATCTTCTCCAGCGTGGCGAACCACGGGCCCGGATCGGTGTGCGCTGGCACGTGCGCGGCGATGTAGGCGCTCTCGCGGCCGGATGCCGTCGACAGCGGGATGTCGTCGGCCGCGGCCACGCGCACCTCGACCGGGAACGCCTCGCGCCAGTCGCTCGCCTCGTGGGCCCGGCGCAGCTCGGCGAGGACGGCGGGCGCGTCGGCCCGCGGCACCGCGTACTCCATCTCGAGGAACCGGACCCGGCGCCGGCTCACGAACACCCGGTGCGCGTGGTCGGTGAAGGCCCGCGCGCCCAGCGCCTTCGCGGAGAACCGGGCCAGCGGCGGCACCAGCGCGGGCACCCGCTTGCCGGCGGCGATCACCCCGGCGAAGGCGACGTTGGAGAGCACCTCGTCGTCCCAGACCGACCGCCACCGGGGCAGCGGGTCGATCCCCTCGTCCAGGGGGACGCGGGTGTTGCACTTGAGCAGGATCGCGTCGGTGTGCGGGAACCAGTAGAACTCGACGTGGTCGGTCGAGGTCATGAGCTCGTCGAACTCGGCCAGCGCGTGCGTGAGCGTGCCCGGGCCCTCGACCGCGTGCAGCGCGAAGGCCGACACGGCCTGCAGGGTCACCGCGGTGAGGACCCCGAGCGCTCCCAGGCCGACGCGGCCGGCGGTGAAGACGTCGGCGTTGCGCTCCGCGTCGCAGCGCAGGATCTCCCCGGCGGGCGTCACCAGCTCCAGCCCGCGCAGCTGGGTGGCCAGGCCGCCGAAGCGCGCGCCGGTGCCGTGGGTGCCGGTGGACAGCGCGCCCGCGATCGTCTGCCGGTCGATGTCGCCGAGGTTGGTCATCGCCCAGCCGCGGCGGGACAGCTCGGCGTTGAGCCGGTGCAGCGGCGTCCCGGCGCCGACCGTGACCAGCCCGTCGTCGGTGATGTCGTGGATGCCGGTCAGCCGGTCGGCGACCAGCTGGACGTCGTCCGGGCGACCGACGGCGGTGAAGGAGTGCCCGCTGCCGATCGGCCGCACCCTCCGGCCGCTGGTGAGCAGCTCGGCGACCTCCTCGGCCGACGCGGGATGCGCGACGTCGACCTCGGCCTGCTGGTTGCCCGCCCAGTTCCGCCACCGGGTGCGCTCGCTGCTGAGCACCTGGGTCATCCCGCCTCCCTCGTCCACGGCGCCGCACTCCAGCACGCCCGACGGCCGCAGGTCAACGCTCGTGCCTGGTTGACCCGGGCCAGGTCGGCCCAGCACGCTGCCGATCATGGCCACGATGACGCGTCCTGACGTCGAACCCGGGGAGGCGCGGCGGCTGGACCGGGCGACCGCAGACCTCGACCCGCCCTTCGCCGTCGTCGACCTCGACGCCCTCGACGCGAACGCCGGCGATCTGCTGCGGCGCGCGGCCGGCAAGCCGATCCGGGTGGCCAGCAAGTCCGTCCGCAGCCGGGCGGTGCTGCGGCGGGTGCTGGACCGGCCGGGCTTCGCCGGGATCCTCGCCTACACGCTGCGCGAGGCGCTCTGGCTGGCCGGCGGGCCGGACCCGGTGAGCACCGACGTCGTCCTCGGTTACCCCACCGCCGACCGGGCGGCCCTGCGGCGGCTGGCCGACGACGAGACCGCGGCCGCGCGGATCACCCTGATGGTCGACTCCGTCGAGCACCTCGAGTTCCTCGACGCCGTCGTCCCGGCCTCGACGCGGCCGGCGCTGCGGATCTGCCTGGACCTCGACGCCTCGTGGCGGACGGCGGGCGGCCGGGTGCACGTCGGCGCGCGCCGGTCGCCGATGCACACCGCCGAGGACGCCGCCGCGCTGGCCCGGGCGGTGGCCGGCCGCGACGGGTTCCGGCTGGTCGGCGTCATGGCCTACGAGGCGCAGATCGCCGGCGTCGGCGACGCGCCCCCCGGCCGCCCCGTGCGCGGGATCGCCGTGCGCGGGATGCAGCAGCTCTCCGCGCGGGAGCTGGCCGGCCGCCGGGCCGAGGCGGTCGCGGCGGTGCGCGCGGTCGCGCCCCTGGAGTTCGTCAACGGCGGCGGCACCGGCAGCCTCGAGCGGACGACGGCCGAGGAGTCGGTGACCGAGCTGGCGGCGGGCTCCGGGCTGTACTCCCCCGGCCTCTTCGACGGCTACCGCGCGTTCCGCGGCCGGCCGGCGGCGCTGTACGCCCTGGCCGTGACCCGCCGCCCGGCGCCCGGACTCGTCACCGTCGGCAGCGGCGGCTGGATCGCCTCGGGACCGGCCGGCCCCGACCGGGTGCCGATCCCGACCTACCCCGCCGGGCTCAAGCTCGTCCCGTCCGAGGGCGCCGGCGAGGTGCAGACGCCGCTGCGCGGGGCGCCGGCCGACGGGCTGCGGATCGGCGACCGGGTGTGGTTCCGGCACGCCAAGGCCGGGGAGCTGTGCGAGCACGTCGACGAGCTGCACCTGGTCGCCGGCGACGCGGTCGGCGACGTCGTCCCGACCTACCGGGGCGAGGGCAAGGCCTTCGGCTGATCGACGGGCCGGGCCGTTCGGCCCTGGCTCGGATGGGCCATCGACACGAGCGTGGTCGGGGTCCCGGAAGCGTCGACCGGCCCTCGGCCAGCGTCGTCCCCGCCCCGGCCCGCGCTTCCCCAGCAGGCTCTGAGCAGGGGAGACACGCACATGCCACGCATCACGGTGGGTCAGGAGAACGGCCAGGACGTCGTCCTGCACTTCGACGACCACGGATCCGGCCGCCCGGTGGTCCTGATCCACGGCTACCCGCTGGACGGCCGCTCGTTCGAGAAGCAGGAGCGGCTCCTGCTGCAGAACGGCTTCCGGGTGATCACCTACGACCGGCGCGGGTTCGGCTGGTCGAGCCAGCCCTCGACCGGCTACGACTACGACACCTTCGCCGCCGACCTGAAGGTCCTGCTCGACGCGCTCGACCTGTCCGACATCGTGCTCGCCGGCTTCTCGATGGGCACCGGCGAGGTGACCCGCTACCTGGGTCGGTACGGCTCCGACAGGGTGCGCAAGGCCGTGCTGATGGGGGCGGTCCCGCCGTTCCTGCTCAAGACCGGTGACAACCCGGAGGGCGTCGACGGCTCGGTGTTCGAGGGCATCAAGCAAGCGGTCCTGGCCGACCGGCCGGCCTACTTCACGACGTTCTTCGACAACTTCTTCAACGTCGACACCTACCGCGGGACCCGGATCAGCGACGAGGCCTGCCAGGCGGCCTTCGTGACCGCGCTCGCGATGTCACCGCTGGCCGCGCACGACTGCGTGGACGCGTGGCTCACCGACTTCCGGGAGGACGTCGCCCGGATCGACGTCCCGACGCTGCTGATCCACGGCGACGCCGACCGGATCCTGCCCTACTCGGCGACCGCGGCCCGCCTGCCTGCGCTCATGAAGGACCTCACCGTCGTCACGGTCGAGGGCGGCCCGCACAACGTCGCCTGGACGCACCCCGAGGTGGTCAACCCGGCGCTGCTGGACTTCGTGCGCGACTGACCGACCGCCGCCCGAGTGCGCAGTTGCGGCCGCTCACCCCGGCGCGCCGCCGCGTGTCGGCGACCGCAACTGCTCACTCGGCGAGGGGTGGCCCGGCGAGCTCCCGGGCAGCAGCGGCCTCCTCCTCGTCGAAACCGAGCTGCCCGACCTCGCCGTGCTGCGCGGCCTGGCCGTCGATCCACCGCTGGTGCGCCTCCCACGCCGACTGCCGGGTGGTGCCCAGCGCGCGCCCGATCGCGGCCCAGGACGCCCCGGCGGTCCGGGCCGAGCGCACCGTGAGCTGCCGTCCGTAGCCGCTCTTGCGCGCGATGACCTCGCCGAGGGCCAGCAGCTCCAGCGTCTCGTCGTGGTTCAGCGGCGGGTCGGCCAGCGAGTCGCGCAGCCGCAGGCCCTCGAACCGGGCGACCGCAGCCGGCAGCGTCAGTTCCTTCTCCAGCGCCTCGACGTCCATACCCGAGCGTCCGTCAGGCCACCCAGACAGTCAAGGTCACCGGGCACGCTGGACCCGGGTCTCGTCGAAGACGGGGTCGGTCGACTCGTAGACCCGGCCGTCGGCGCCGAAGACGAGGAACCGGTCGAACGAGCGGGCGAACCACCGGTCGTGCGTCACCGCGAGCACGGTGCCGTCGAACGCGACCAGCGCCTCCTCCAGCGCCTCGGCCGAGATCACGTCGAGGTTGTCGGTCGGCTCGTCGAGCAGCAGCAGCGTCGCGCCGGAGAGCTCGAGCAGCAGGATCTGGAAGCGCGCCTGCTGCCCGCCCGACAGCGTCCGGAACAGCTGGTCGCCCTGCTCGGCCAGCCCGTAGCGGCGCAGCGCCGCCATCGCCCGGCCGCGGTCGACACCCGGGCGGCCCGGCTCGCCGTGCCAGAGCAGGTCGACCAGGGTGAGCTCGAGCCAGTCGGCGTGGGCGTGGGTCTGCGCGAAGAACCCGGGGACGACGCGCGCCCCGAGCCGCCACGCCCCGGTGTGCCGGACGTCGTCCCCGGCGAGCAGCCGCAGGAAGTGCGACTTGCCGGCCCCGTTGGCCCCGAGGACGCCGACCCGGTCGCCGTACCAGATCTCCAGGTCGAACGGCTGCATGAGCCCGGTCAGCTCGAGCTGCTCGGCCATCACCGCCCGGACGCCGGTCCGCCCGCCGCGCAGCCGCATCGCCACCTTCTGCTCCGGCGGCCGGTCCGGCGGCGGGCCGGCCTCCTCGAACTTGGCCAGCCGCGTCTGCATCGCCCGGTACCGGGCGGCCATCGCCTCGGACACCTTCGCCTGCTGCTGCAGCGTGCGCACGAGGTCGATCAGCCGCTGGTGCTCCTCGTCCCAGCGCAGTCGCACCTCGGCCATGCGGTCGTGCCGCGCCGTGCGCGCCTCGGCGTAGGTCGCGAACCCGCCGCCGTGCACCCATGTCGTCCCGCCCTCGACGGTGACCACCCGGTCGGCGAGACGGGCCAGCAGCTCGCGGTCGTGGCTGACGAACAGCAGCGTCTTCCGGGTCTCGAGCAGCCGCTCCTCCAGCCAGCGCTTGCCCGGGACGTCGAGGTAGTTGTCCGGCTCGTCGAGCAGCAGCACCTGGTCCGGCCCGCGCAGCAGCGCTTCGAGCGCCAGCCGCTTCTGCTCGCCGCCGGACAGCGTCGACAGCTCGCGGTACTTGCACCGCTCGTACGGCACGCCGAGCGCCGCCGTCGTCACGGTGTCCCAGGTGACCTCGGCCTCGTAGCCGCCGGCGTCGCCCCACTGCGCGAGCGTGGCGGCGTAGGCCAGCTGCGCCGGTTCGTCGTCGGTCTCCATCAGCGCGAGCTCGGCGGCCTCCACGGCGTCCCACGCCGCGCGGACGGCGGCTGGCGAGAGGTCGACCAGGAAGCGCTGCACCGTGGTGTCGTCGCGCACCGAGCCGATGAACTGCCGCATCACGCCCAGCCCGCCGCTGCGCGCGACGGTGCCGGCCTCGGGGGTGAGGTCACCGGCGATCAGCCGCAGCAGCGTGGTCTTGCCCGCGCCGTTCTCGCCCACCAGCGCGGCCCGGACGCCGTCCCCCACCCGGAACGAGACGTCATCGAAGAGCACCCGCCCGCCGGGCAGGGTGTGCCGCACACCGGAGACGTCGACCGAACCCACGACGTCATCCTCCCGGCGCGGGCAACCGGGTTTCAGAGGACGACGACCGGCGCCTTGGGGATGCCGTTGAACTCGCAGGCCGTGACAGTGGTGTAGGCGCCCATGTTCGGCGCGACCACCAGGTCGCCGACCTCCAGCGGTGGCAGCAGCGCGGTCGTGGTGATCACGTCGGTGCTGTCGCAGGTGGGGCCGGCCAGCACGCTGGGGACGGCGTCGCGGCGGTCCTCCCCCGTCACCGCCCGGTACGCGTGGACGGTCGGGTGCACGTGGTCGCTGAGCACGTTCGAGAAGCTGCCGTACACGCCGTCGTCCAGGTAGTACCAGGGCACGCAACCGCGCTCGGCCACCCCGACGACGGCGGCCACGGCCAGGACGGCGGGCGCCGCCAGGAAGCGTCCGGGTTCGGAGATGACCCGGATCCCGCGCCGGGTCAGCGGGTGGATCTCCTCGGCGACCGCGGCGGCGAACCCGGAGAGGTGCGGGACGGCGGCGTCGTAGGGCACCGGCAGCCCGCCGCCGATGTCGAGCACCGCCAGGTCGATGCCCAGGCCGGCCAGGCAGTCGAGCAGCATCGCCGCGTGCCGGATGTCCTCGACCAGCGGCTCGACCGACCACAGCTGGCTGCCCGGGTGGAACGACAGGCCGGTGACCCGCAGCCCCCGGCGCTGCGCGGCGTGCAGCAGGTCGACGGCGTCGCCGGGGTCGGCGCCGAACTTGTAGGACAGGTCGATGAGGGCGTGCGGCGAGCGGTAGCGCAGCCGGAGCAGCAGCTCGACGTCGTCCTCGAGACCGGCGAACTTGGCCAGCTCGCGCTCGCCGTCGAAGACGAAGGTCCGGATGCCGGCGCGCACCGCGGCCGCGACGTCCGCCGGCTTCTTCACCGGGTGCGTGTAGATGCACCGGTCCGGCGCGACCCCCAGCCCGGCCACGAGCGCCGCCTCGGCCGGCGAGGCGACGTCGAAGCAGGCGCCCTCGTCGCGGAGCGCGGCCAGCGCCGCCGGGTGCGAGAGCGCCTTGACCGCGTAGTACGGCCGCACGTCCGGCAGCGCCCGGCGCAGCACCCGGTAGCGCTCGGCCACCCGGGCCGGGTCGAGCAGGAGCAGCGGCGTGCCGTGCCGCTCGGCGAGCGCCGGGACGTCCACCGCGGCGAGGTCGAGACCCAGCTCCGCCGGCGTCGGGACGGCGGAGGTCGCGGCCGTGACGCTGACCATCACGCCGGCTCGCGGGCGAGGAGGTAGATGCCGACCGTGCCGGCCAGGATCAGGCCGAGGCACACGTACTGCGGCGCGGTGATCGTCTCCCGCAGGAAGACCCGGCCGAGCAGGACCACGAGAACGATGCTCGCCCCGGCCCACACCGCGTTGGCCAGGGACGCGGGCACCGTCCTGGTCGCGAACGAGAAGAGGACGAACCCCAGCAGCAGCGCGAGCACCCCGCCGATCAGCGGTCCCGGCCGCTCGAAGCCCTGCGCCTTGCCCAGCAGCACGACGCCGGTCACGTCGGCCACCACGGTGACCACCAGGAACACCATGCCCGCTCGGAGCGTGCGCGGCGGCCCGCAGATACGTCAGACGGCGGCGAAGGCGTTGCGCCCGTCGGCGGTCGCGGCCACGGCGTCCCGGACCACGGCCGACAGCTCCTCGGCGTCGACCCTGTCCAGCGACGTGAACCGGATGCAGCTCTTCCCGCACGACACCGACCCCAGCCGGCCGGCCCGGGTCTCGGCGAGGTAGCCGCCGTCCACCACCGCGCACACGTACAGCGACAGGTGCCGCTTCTGCGCCGCGAGCGCGATCAGCGGCGTCGTGGTCGTCTCCTTGGCCGACCGCGGCCGGTACGGCATCAGCCCGTAGCCGAGCATCCGGCCGCTGCCCGCCGGGACCAGCTGCCGGTCGATGCCGGGCGCGGCCGCCGTCACCAGGGCGTCGACCCGGCGCAGCTCCGCCTCACGCGGGCCGGCCGCGGCGAACCAGGCCTCGATCTCGTGGGGCACCGTCGCGGCGCTCAGGCGACCTTCTCCAGCAGGCGGTAGCGCGCCAGGCGCTCCACCAGCTCCGGCATCGCACCGATCGGCGAGCCCCCGAGATCGCGCCGGCTCTCCCGCACGACCCGCACGATCAGCTGCGGGCGCAGCCGCTCGCTGAACTCCTCGGCCAGCCGGGCCACCGCGCTCTCGACGGAGACGTCGGCGGACGGGTCGAGGGCGGGAGGGAGCACCGAGGTCATGGGCGGTCCTTCGCGACGGGGACAGGGGGTCCGATCCGTTCCGGATCACGACACGGACACGATGACCGATGGGGCGCCTGTGACGCCAGGGACCAAGGTCCAACGGCGTGTTGTCAGGCGGCGCGTCGTCCCCAGAGCAGCGTGTCGAGCGCGACGCCCTCGGGCGTCTCCCGGCGCACCTGCTCCAGCCGGTCGACGGCGAGCAGCTCCGCGACCGGTGCCAGCCGCTCGACGCTGTGCAGGATCGCGGTCTCCTGGGGTCCGCCGACCCCGTGCGCGACGTTGTCGGCGTCGTGGCCGAGCACGAGCAGCCGGCCGCCGGGGCGCAGCCAGCCGACCGCCCGGCGCAGCAGCGCCGTCGTCTCCGGCTCGGGCAGGTGCAGGTAGGCGACGAGGACGAGGTCGACCGAGCTCTCGGGCGCGGTCCAGGTCAGGACGTCGTCCTGCACCCAGGTCACGCGGTCGCCGGTCGCCTGCTCGCGTCCCCGCTCCAGTCCGACGGCGGAGAAGTCGACCGCGGTGACCCGCCAGCCGCGCTCGGCCAGCCACAGCGCGTGCCGCCCCTCCCCCGCGGCCAGGTCGACGGCGTCCCCGGACGGCAGGTCGGCGAGCAGCGACGCCACCAGCGCGTTCGGCGCGGCCGACCACTGCCGGCGCTCGGCGTACCGCTCGTCCCACTCCGCAGCCCGCATCGCGTCAGTATCGGGTGCGACCCTGCCCCGGTGTCCGCCGTCCGCCTCGTGCCCTTCACGCCGGAACTCCTGCCGGCGGTGCAGCCGTGGTTCGAGCACCCCGAGGTCCGCCGTCGGCTCGGGGGTCCCGACTGGCCGGTGCGCGGGCTGGCCCTGCTGAACGCCGGCTGGGGAGAGCCGTTCCGCGGCAAGACCGTGCTGCGCGCCCACTCCTTCCTCGCCCTGGACCACGACGGCGCGGCGGTCGCGCACGTCGGCGGGGAGGTCTACGACCGCTGGGCGGTGTGGGACCCGGCCCGCGAGGAGGTGCTCGCCGTCCACCCCGGCCGGGCGATGGGCTCGGCGTACGTGGTCGATCCCGCACGCTGGGGCCGCGGGATCGGCCGGGCGACGCTGCGCGCCCTGGTCGCCGCACCGGAGGTGGCCGACGTCGAGCAGTTCCTGCTGGGCATCGACGAGGACAACGCGGCGAGCCGGGCGGCCGCCGCGGCCGCCGGGTTCGTGCCGCTGAGCGAGGAGCCCGACGCGGAGGGCATCGTCTTCGTGCGCTGGACGAGGGGGGACGCGTGACCGAGCCGTCGGAGGTGGCGCTGCTGCGCCTGGTGGCCCAGCGGATCGCCGGGCCGCCGCTGCCGACGGCCACCGCGGCCGTCCGCCGGCTCACCGCGGTCCAGGCCCAGGACTACCCCGGTGCGCTGACCTCGGTCGCGCTGCGGGTGGACGACGGCACGCGGGAGGACGTGACGGCGGCGCTCGACGCGGGCGAGGTGGTCCGGTCGTGGCCGATGCGCGGCACGCTGCACCTGGTCGCCGCCGAGGACCTCGGCTGGCTCCTGGAGCTCTGCGGCCCGCGGGTGCTGGCCGGCGCGGCGCGGCGACGGCAGCAGCTCGAGCTGACCGAGGCGGACACCGAACGCGCCCGCGACGTCGCGCTCGAGGCGCTGACCGGCGGCGGGCGGCTGCCCCGCAGCGGGTTGCTGGAGGTGCTCGAGAAGGGCGGCGTGGTCACGACGGGCCAGCGCGGCTACCACCTGCTCTGGTACCTGGCCCAGACCGGCACGCTCTGCCTCGGCCCGACCGACGGCCGCGAGCAGCTGTTCGTGCTCACCGACGAGTGGATCACCGCACCTCGCCGGCTCGGCCGCGACGAGGCGCTGGCCGAGCTGGCGCTGCGGTTCTTCCGCGGCCACGGCCCGGCCACGGTCGCCGACCTCGCACGCTGGGCGGGGCTCGGCCTGACCGACGTCCGCCGCGGGCTCGCCGCCGTCCGCGAGCGGCTGGCCGCGCTCGACGTCGACGGCACCGAACACTTGCTCGACCCGGCCACGCCCGCCGTGCTCGACGAGGTCCGCGACGAGGCCCGGGGGCTGTTCCTGCTCCCGGGCTTCGACGAGTTCGTGCTCGGTTACGCCGACCGCAGCGCCGCCCTCGACCCGCAGTTCTCCGAGCGGATCGTCCCTGGCGGCAACGGCATGTTCCGGCCGACCGTCGTCCACCGCGGCCAGATCGTCGGCACCTGGGGCCGGGTCGGCTCCGGCGCGAAGCGCCGGGTGGTCGCCGAGCCGTTCACCGCGTTCGACGCGGCCCTGACCGCGGCCATCGAGGAGCAGGCCGCCCGACTCCCCTAGGCGACGCCGTTGCGCCGCAGGACGCAGACCGCGTCGACCGTCGCGTAGCCGCGCCACTCGACCGCCGCCATCGGCGAGTACGCGGTGAAGTCGACCCGCCAGCCGCCGTCGTCCTGCTGCTCCCCCGCCACCCGCGCGAGATCGGCCTCGATCACGCCGGGCGCGAACAGCCGCCGCGAGGCGCCGTCCGGCTCCGGGCTGAAGCTCAGCGGCCGCAGCGCCTCGCCCGCCGAGCCGCCCTGGACGGGCACCGTGCCGTCGGCGGGGAGGTGCCGGCCGAGCCGGTCGAGCAGGTCGTCGGCCTCGGGGACGACGCCGTGCACCGCGTCGGCGAACCGGATCGCGAACAGCAGCTCGTGGGCCGGCGGGGCGCCCTCCATGCCGCCGATCGCCGCCAGGCAGTAGTCCGTGGCGGTGCGCAGCCACGGGGACCCGGCGACGTCGGCGCGGTGGCGGGCGAGCCGGTGCGCCTGCGCGGCGACCTGGCTGGTCGTCTGCAGCGCCGACCGGGTCGGATCGGCCCCGGCCCAGAACGGCGCCGTCCCTGTCGGGTCCCGCATCGGCAGCGCGAAGGGCAGCCCGCCGTCGGGCAGGGTGTGCCGCTGCAGCCAGTCGAGCAGCAACGGCACCCGCGGGCTGTCGACGGCGGCGGCCTCGACCAGCGCCTCTAGCGCGTGCATGGCGCCGGCCGGCTGGCTCTCCGGGCCGCGCAGGTCCGGCTCCAGCCCCCACCCGAATCCGCCGTCCGGGTTCGCGTAGCCGTCGAGGGCGGCCAGCACCGCCTGGGGCGATCCGATGCCCAGCAGCAGGTCGAGCCGGCGCCGGTCGAGCAGCCGGGCCGATCCGGTCACGAAGGAGACAGCGGCGCCGATGTCCATGCCGCCACCCTGCACCGAGCCACCGACTCCCGGGAAACCGGTGGACGCCGGGGCCGTGGCCGACGAGGGTCCGCACCGTGCGGACCGACGACCTCTGGGACGAGGAGACGGCGAAGGCCTACGACACACCGGGCACCGGCATGTTCGCCCCGGAGGTGCTCGGACCCACCATCGAGCGCCTCGCCGAGCTGGCCGCCGGCGGCCGGGTGCTGGAGTTCGCGATCGGCACCGGCCGGGTCGGGGTGCCGCTGCGCCGGCGCGGGGTGCCGGTCACGGGCATCGAGCTGTCCCGCCCGATGATCGACCAGCTCCGCACCAAGGCCGACGACGCCGCCCTCCCCGTGGTGCACGGCGACATGGCCACCGCCCGGGCCGCGGGCACGTTCTCCCTGGTCTACCTCGTCTACAACACCATCTCGAACCTGCTCAGCCAGGACGAGCAGGTCGCCTGCTTCGCCAACGCCGCCCGGCACCTCGGGCCCGGCGGGCGGTTCGTGGTCGAGCTGTGGGTGCCCGATCTGCGGCGGCTCCCGCCGGGCACCGAGGCCGCCGTCTTCGCCGCCGAACCGGGCTACGTCGGGTTCGACACCTACGACGTCCTGCACCAGCGGGTCGTCTCGCACCACGTCCGCTTCGGCGAGGGCTCGCAGGCGCGGCTGTTCCGCAGCCCGCACCGCTACGTGTGGCCGGCCGAGCTCGACCTGATGGCCAGGATCGCCGGCTTCGTCCTCGAGTCGCGGTCCTCCGACTGGGCCGGCGGCGAGTTCACGGCCGACTCCCGCTCGCACGTGTCGGTCTACCGCCGGGCCTGACCCCCGCGGTGGCACCGCACGAGGCCGCGGAGAAGGCTGGGGGCATGGAGTACACGCGTCTGGGGAGCACCGGCCTCGAGGTGTCCCGCATCTGTCTCGGCATGATGAGCTTCGGCGAGCCCGACCGGGGCAACCACCCGTGGTCGCTCGGCGAGGAGGACAGCCGCCGGCTCATCGAGAAGGCGCTGACCAGCGGGATCACCTTCTTCGACACCGCCAACGTCTACTCCGACGGGTCCAGCGAGGAGATCACCGGCCGGGCGCTGCGCGACTTCACCAACCGGGACGACGTCGTCCTGGCCACCAAGGTGCACGGCCGGATGCACCCGGGGCCCAACGGCGCCGGGCTGTCCCGCAAGGCCATCCTGCGCGAGCTGGACGACAGCCTGCGCCGGCTCGGCACCGACTACGTCGACCTGTACCAGATCCACCGCTGGGACCCGAAGACGCCGATCGAGGAGACGCTGGAGGCGCTGGACTCCGCCGTCCGGAGCGGCAAGGTCCGCTACCTCGGCGCCTCGTCCATGTGGGCGTGGCAGTTCAGCAAGGCGCTGCACCTGGCCGGCGAGCACGGCTGGCACCGGTTCGTCTCGATGCAGGACCACTACAACCTGCTCAACCGCGAGGAGGAGCGGGAGATGCACCCGCTCTGCGCCGACCAGGGCATCGGCGTGATCCCGTGGAGCCCGCTGGCCCGCGGCCGGCTCACCCGCGACTGGGAGGAGTCGACCGCCCGGTCGGACACCGACCGCTTCGGCCAGACCCTCTACGACGAGAGCAGCGACCGCGCGATCGTCGACCGGGTCGCCGAGATCGCCCGCGAGCGCGGCATCCCCCGCGCCCAGGTGGCGCTCGCGTGGGTGCTGGCCAAGCCGGTGGTCAGCGCGCCGATCGTCGGCGTCACCAAGGACCACCACCTCGACGACGCGGTGGCCGCCGTCGACGTCCGGCTCACCGACGAGGAGATCGCCCGGCTCGAGGAGCCCTACACCCCCCACCCGGTGGTCGGCTTCTAGTCGAAGAGCGGGTCCCCGCCGGCGATCGGTGTCATCCGGAGCCGGCGGGCGTCGTCGTCCTCCGGGCGCAGCGCGGCCACGAGCGCGTCGAGGTCGTCCTCGGCGTGCACGAACCGCCCGGCGAGGACGTCGTAGCGGCCCGAGACCAGCGCGACCGCCTTCTCGGCGACGCGCGCCACCGGTGACCACTCGTCGTCCGGGACGTCGGCGAGCAGTGCTGCCAGTTCGGGCTCCGCGGTCATGTCGGTGCGGACCAGCCCCGGGCTCAGGTCGACCACGACGACCCCGGTGCCGGCCAGTTCCGCGGCGAGCGAGTCGGTGAGCCGCATCAGCCCGGCCTTCGACGCCCCGTACGCGACGTAGCCCGGGAACGTCCGCGAGCCCTGCAGGCTGGTGACGTTCAGGACGTGGCCGGCCCCCCGGGCCACCATCCCGGGCAGCACGAGCGCGCTGAGGACGGCGGGCGCGACCAGGTTGACGGCCAGCACCGAGCGCAGCGGGCCGAGGTCGCCGTCGGAGAGGCGGGCGGGCGCGCCCCCGGACCCGGCGTTGTTGACCAGGACGTCGACCGGTCCCAGCTGCGCCTCCACCCGCGCGACCGCCGCGGCCAGCGCGGTGTCGTCGGTGACGTCCACCGCGACGGCGAGAGCGCGGCCACCACGCCCGGCGATCTCCGCGACCGTCTCCTCGAGCGGCGCGGCCCGCCGGCCGAGCACCGCCACGGGCCGCTCCTCGGCCAGGGCGAGCGCGATCGCCCGGCCGACCCCCGATCCACCGCCGGTCACCAACGCCGTCACGGGCGAGGACCTTCGCAGACCCGTCTTCCTTTTGCGCGCTCGCCCGAGCAGGCGCAGCGTGATCTACGGCACACCCGACGGCCCACGGAAGGAACTCCTGCCATGACGACGGATGCCACGACCGACCCGGCCGAGGCACGGCTACGGGCGCAGGGCACCTCGAGCCGGTCGCAGCGGACCAAGGCGGCGGTCGCCAGCACGGTCGGCACGACCATCGAGTGGTACGACTTCTTCCTCTACGGAACCGCGGCGGCGCTGATCTTCCCGTCGGTCTTCTTCCCGGAGTCGTCGGCCCTGGCCGGCACGCTGCTGGCGTTCTCGACCCAGTTCGTGGGGTTCGCCGCCCGTCCCATCGGCGCGGCGATCTTCGGGCACTACGGCGACCGGCTGGGCCGCAAGGGCGCGCTGATCACCACGCTCTCGCTGATGGGCGCGGCGACCGCGCTCATGGGCGTGCTGCCCGGCTACGCCACCATCGGCGTCGCCGCGCCGATCCTGCTCACCCTGCTGCGGATCCTGCAGGGCATCGGGGTCGGCGGCGAGTGGGGCGGCTCGGTGCTCATGTCGATGGAGTGGGGCCGGCGCAAGCGGCACGGCTTCATGGCCAGCCTCCCCCAGCTCGGCGTGCCGATCGGCCTGCTGCTGTCGACCGCCGCCGTCCGGATCGTCTCCGGCGTCGGTGGCGAGCACTTCTTCGAGACCTGGGGCTGGCGCATCCCGTTCCTGCTCAGCGTCGTGCTCATCGCGATCGGGCTGTACGTGCGGCTCTCGGTGCTCGAGACACCGCACTTCCGCCGGGTGCGCGAGCAGAAGGCGGTCGTCAAGGCGCCGGTCTGGGAGGTCATCAAGACCCAGCCGCGGGCGATCATCACCTCGGCGTTCGTGCGGATGGCCGAGCAGGCGCCCTTCTACCTGTTCATCACGTTCGTGCTGACCTACGGCACGGAAGCCCTGTCGCTCCAGCGCGACGACCTGCTCAACGACGTCCTCGTGGCGGCCGCGCTCGGCTTCATCACCGTGCCGCTATTCGGGTTCCTGTCCGACATCTTCGGCCGACGGCTGGTCTACGGCATCGGGGTCGTCGGGATCGCGATCTTCGCGTTCCCGTACTTCGGGCTGCTGAACACCGAGGAGAGCGGGCTGGTCCTGCTGGCGATCGTGCTGTCGCTGGCGATCCACGACATCATGTACGGCCCGCAGGCGGCGCTGATCTCCGAGACGTTCGGCACCGGCGTGCGCTACAGCGGCGCCGGCCTGGGCTACCAGCTGGCCTCGGTGGTGGCCGGCGGCCCGGCCCCGCTCATCGCGACGGCGATCTTCGCCGCCACGAAGTCCTCGACCGGGATCTCCTGGTACATCGTGGGCTGCGCGGTGGTCTCGATGATCGCGCTGCTGCTGATGCCCAAGCCGCACGCCAGCGTCGAGGACGTCGTCGAGGAGCGCGACGAGGTGAAGGCCGCCTGAGCGCCGCGGGTCAGGCGGCGCGTTCCACCAGGAACACCGGGATGACCCGGTCGGTCTTCTCCTGGTAGTCGGCGTAGGACGGGTAGGCCTCGACGGCCCGCGCCCACCACTGGTCGCGTTCCTCGCCGGTCAGCTCGCGCGCGACGCCGTCCCACGGTTCCGGGCCGTCCTGCACCGTGACCTGGTCGGGGGCCTTGCGCACGTTGCTCACCCACGCGGGGTCGGTGGGGGCCCCGCCCTGGGAGCCGACCATCAGGTACGCGCCGCCGTTCTCGACCCGCATGAGCGCGTTCTTGCGGACCTTCCCGGACGTCGCACCGCGGGTCCAGAAGATCGCGATCGGCAGGCCGGTGTCGCGGAGGGTGTTGGCCTCGCGCCCGCCGGTCTCCTCGTAGCGGGCGACCTGGTCGCGGACCCACTGCTGCGCGCTGGGCTCGTACTCACCTTCGAGGGGCATGGGTGCGAATCTAGGTCGGCCGTCCCGGGTCGGCAGAGGGGACGGCGGACAATGGCCGTCGTGCGGCCCTCCCCCGACCTCGCCCGGCGGGTGCTCGGCCCCTCGCTCCCCGGGCCGCGGGCTCTCTGGAACACCGCCGGCCGGCGCGCGGTCTCCGCCGCCGCGTGCGTGGCGCTGCCGCTGGCGCTCGGGGTCGCGCTGGGCCGGCCCGACCTCGGGTCGGCGGCCGGGCTGGCCGGGTTCACCGCGATCTACGGCCACGCACTGCCGTTCCGCCGCCGCGCGATCGTCGTCGCCGGGGTCGGTGCCGCGCTGCTGGTGGCCTTCGCGCTGGGGACGCTCGTCGGATCGCACGCACTGCTGCTCGCGCCGGTGCTCGGCCTGCTCGTCGCGGCGGCCTCGGCGGCGACCGCGATCTGGCGGATCGGGCCGCCGGGACCGCTCGGCGTCGTCCTCGTGGGCGGTGGCGCCAGCGCGCTGGGCGCCGGGCCCGGCGCGTTCGGCCCGCACCTGCTCGCCGCGCTCGGCGGGGTGCTGCTGTCGTGGCTGGTCTGCATGCTGCCGTGGCTCTGGGACCCGGCCGGCCCCGAGCGGCGGGCGGTGGCGGCCGCGGACGCCGCGGTCGACGCCGCCGAGCGCGGCACCCATCCCACCGGCCGGCCGGACCCGGCGGCGCACGCGGTCCGGGTGGCCCACGCCGCGGTCGCCGACGGTTCGCGGCGCCGCCCGTCACTGGCGCCGGACCTGCTCGCGATCGAGGAGCGGTTCTTCCGTGCGCTGCCGCACGGCGACATCCCGCTGGAGCCCGCGCGGCTGGAACGGGTGGCCGAACCGCGCGACCGGTGGACGGCCCCCTGGCTGCCGGGCGCGCTGCGCGCCGGTCTCGCCGCGGCCGCGGCCGGCTTGCTCGCCGTGGCGCTCGGGCTGTCCAGCTCCTACTGGGCGTCGACGACGGCAGTCGCGGTGCTGCTCGGCGCCGACGTCCGGGCCACCGGCGCCCGCGCCGCGCACCGCACCATCGGCACCCTGCTCGGCATCGCGATCGCCGCCGGGCTGCTCGCGCTGCACCTGCCGGTCGGCGTCCAGGTGCTCCTGGTCGGGCTGCTGCAGATGACCGTGGAGCTGCTCATCGCCTTCCAGTACGTGCTCGCCGTCTCGGCGATCACCCCGCTCGCTCTGCTGCTCGTGCACGTGGGCAACCCGGCGCGGCCGGTTCCGGAGCTGATCGGCACCCGGCTGGCCGAGACGGTGGTGGGCATCGTGGTCGCGCTGGTCGCCGGCTTCCTCCTCTTCCGCCGGGCCTCGAGCCGCCGGCTGCCCGCCGCGGTGAGCCGGACCGGCGCCGTCGTCGTCGCGGCCGCCGGAGGCGAGGTCGGCGACCGCACCCTGCGCGACGCGCTCGTGGCCCTGTACGAGGTCGCCACCGGCGCACGAGCCGAGCTCTCCCCCGCCCCGGGGACCCCGGTGTGGCTGCGCCGCTCCCGCCGCACCGCCGACCTCGGCTGGACCCTGCTCGCGACCCGGGCGCAGGACGAGCACGAACTGGCCGCGCAGGTGGCCGCGGCCATCCACGCCGACCTACGGTGAGACGCGCGTTTCCCGCGCGGTGATCAGGGAAGCCAGGCCAGATGAGGTTCAACGAGGGTGCCGACCTCGACACGTCGGACGTCACCGACATCCGTGGCAGCGGCGGGGGCGGCTTCGGGGGCCGCGGCATCGCCGTCGGGGGCGGCGGCCTGGGCCTGATCGGCGTGATCGTCGTGATCCTGATCAACGTGCTCGGCGGCGGCAGCGGGACCGGCACCGGCTCCGGGGCGGCGGTCCCGGGCTTCCCGGCGATCGACCAGGGCGGCTCGGCGGACAACAGCGAGCTGGAGCAGGACTGCAAGACCGGCGCCGACGCCAACCGCGACGTGCAGTGCGCGGCGGTGGCCGAGATCAACTCCATCCAGGACTTCTGGGAGCAGCAGGTCCCGGGCTACCAGCGCGTGGACACCGTGTTCTTCTCCGGCCAGGTGCAGACCCAGTGCGGCGCGGCGAGCAGCGGATCGGGGCCGTTCTACTGCCCGGCCGACAAGCTCGTGTACATCGACATCACCTTCTTCGACGACCTCAAGACCCAGTTCGGCGCCGAGGGCGGGACGTTCGTCGACGCGTACGTGCTCGCCCACGAGTACGGCCACCACGTGCAGGACCTGCTGGGCACCAACGCGCAGGTGCAGCCCGGCGACACCGGCCCGACCAGCGGGTCGGTCCGGCTCGAGCTGCAGGCCGACTGCTTCGCCGGGGTCTGGGCCAACCACGCGACCACCGTGCCGACCGAGACGGGTCAGCCGCTGATCACCGAGGTCACCCAGGACGACGTGAACCGCGCCCTCGACGCCGCCTCGCGGATCGGCGACGACTTCATCCAGCGCAACCTCGGCGGCGGCCGGGTCGACCAGAACAGCTTCACCCACGGCACGTCGGCCCAGCGGCAGAAGTGGTTCTCCACCGGCTACCAGTCCGGCGACCCCAACCAGTGCGACACGTTCGGCACCGATAACTTGGGCTGAGTGGGCGATCTGCTGCGGGTCGAGCGGGACGGGCCGGTCGCCGTCCTGACCATCGACCGGCCCGAGAAGCGCAACGCGATGACCGCCGGCATGTGGGCGGCCCTGCCCGAGCTGCTGGCCGGGCTGGCCGACGACGCCGGCGTGCGGGTGCTCGTGGTCACCGGCGCCGGGCCGTCGTTCTGCGCCGGCGCCGACATCGCCGACCTGCTGAGCGGTCCCGATCCCGACGACCCGATGGCCGACGTCCGGCGCGACAACCTCGCCGCCCAGGCTGCGCTCCGCGCCTTCCCGCACCCCACCGTCGCGGCGATCCGCGGGCACTGCATCGGCGGCGGCGTGGAGCTCGCCGCCTGCTGCGACCTGCGGTTCACCGACCCGACCGGCGTCTTCGGGGTGACCCCCGCCAAGGTCGGCGTCGTCTACGCCCCCTCCTCGACCAAGGCCCTCCTCGACCTGGTCGGGCCGGCCACCACGAAGTACCTGCTGTTCAGCGGGGAGCTGATCGACGCCGGGACGGCGCTGCGGGTCGGCCTGGTGGACCGGCTGGTGCCGGTCACGGACCTGGACGACGAGGTGCACCGCTTCGCCGACGTCCTCGCCTCGCGCTCGGCGCTGAGCCAGCGGGCGACCAAGGAGGTGCTCGCGGCGCTGACCACCGGCGGCGACGGCGAGGCCGAGGTGGCCCGCTGGTACCGCGAGACGATCGCGAGCGGCGAGCTCGCCGAGGGCGTGGCCGCCTTCGCCGAGCGCCGGCCTCCGCAATTCCCTTGGACGCAATGAATCTGGTGTGACCGGCTCTGTTCCGGTTTGCCGCCGTCACTCGTCCGGGTACCAGGGCCCCACGACGGCGTCCCCGCCGGGCGCACGGATGCGCCGGCTTTCGAGGACCGCCTCGTCCGACCCACCACCCGCCGAGGAGGACCGATGACTCACTCCATCGACGCACCGTTCCCGCCGCCACCGCCGGCCACCGCCGGCACCAGCGGGACCATGACCGTCGGGGGATCCCCGTCGACCACGGATGTCGCGAAGGAGGAAGCCCAGAACCTGGGTCAGACCGCTTCCCAGGCCGGCAGCCAGGTCGCCTCGACCGCTGCCGACCAGGCCAAGGAAGTGGCGCAGGAGACCCAGCGTCAGGCCAAGGACCTGCTCGACCAGGGCCGTGCGCAGCTCAAGGACCAGACGATCGCCCAGCAGCAGAAGGCCGCTCAGGGTCTGACGTCGCTGGCCCAGGAGATGCGCGGCCTCGCCGACGGCACCAGCGACGGAGCTCCCGGCCCCGCCCGCGACCTGTTGCACCAGGCCGCCGGGATGGTCGAGACCTTCTCGTCCAAGCTGCAGAACCGCGAGCCCGCCCAGTTGCTCGACGAGGTCCGCAGCTTCGCTCGCCGCAAGCCCGGCACGTTCCTGATCGGCGCCGCGCTGCTCGGCGTGGCGGCCGGCCGGCTGACCCGCGGCGTCCAGGCCGCGCACTCGGGCAACGGCTCGTCCGGCTCGCCGACCCGCGCTCACTCCGCGAACTACGTCGACCCCGCGCCGACGTACTCCGGCTACGCCGACACCGGTTACAGCGACCCCGGCTACGCCGAGACGGTCACCACCGGCACGACCGGCATCACGGGCGGGACGACGGGCGGCACGCCCCTGCCCCCGCCGCCGTACGGCACGGTGCCGCCGGCCGGCAGCGTCGTCCCGCCGACGACCCCCGCCGGCTGGGACGACCCGACGCGCAACCCTGGCGGGGTGTGATCGATGACCAATCCCTACTCGGGTGCTCACGTCGGTGACACCCAGAGCATCCCGACCGTCCCGCCGGAGCACGCCAACTACGCCGTGCCGCCGGACTACCAGTCGCAGGCGTACGCCCCGCCGCACTCGGGCGACATGGGCACACCGATGACCGACGACGGCCGGCCCGACGTCGACGGCACCTCGGTCGGTGCGCTGATCGGCGAGGTCACCAAGGACCTCTCGACGCTGATGCGCCAGGAGCTGGAGCTGGCCAAGGCCGAGCTGAAGGTCGAGGCGAAGAAGGCGGGACAGGGCGCCGGCATGTTCGGCGCAGCCGGGTTCGCCGGCTACATGGTCCTGCTCTTCCTCTCCTTCGCCCTGTGGTGGGCGCTGGAGAACGTGATGGACGCCGGCCTGGCCGCGCTCATCGTCGCCGTGCTCTGGGGTGTGATCGGCGCGGTCGCCTACTCGATGGGACGCAAGAAGTTCCGCGAGGTGAACCCGAAGCCCGAACGCACCGTCGAGACGCTCCAGCAGGTGCCGCCCGCCCTCAAGCCCCACTGACCCCAGGAGTTGCAGACATGACCAGCAGTGACCCGGACGTCATCCGGCGGCAGATCGAGGACACCCGGCGCGAGCTCAGCTACGACGTCGACGCCCTCAACGAGAAGGTCAACCCGGCCCGTGTGGTGGACCGGCGGGTCTCCGCCGCCAAGGGCCGCTTCACCAGCGTGAAGGAGAAGGTGATGGGCAGCGCCTCGGACGGCACGTCGTCGGCACAGGGCAGGGCGCACGACGCCGCCGGCTCGGTGCAGGACGCGGCGTCGTCCGCGGCGGACTCGGTGCAGAGCGCGGCGTCCACCGCGGTCAGCACCGTGCAGGAGACCCCCGACATGGTGGTCCGGCAGACGCAGGGCAACCCCCTGGCCGCCGGGCTGATCGCGTTCGGCGTGGGCTGGCTGGTGTCCAGCCTGCTGCCTGCCTCGCAGAAGGAGCAGGAGCTGGCCCAGCAGGCCGAGACCCTGCTGCGCGAGAACAAGGACGCGCTGCTCCAGCCGGCGAAGGAGGCCGCCCAGGAGATGGGCGAGCAGCTCAAGCCGGCCGCCCAGGAGGCCGTCGAGTCGGTGAAGTCCACGGCTCAGGACGCCGCCCAGACGGTCAAGGACGAGGGCCAGTCCGCCGTGCAGGACGTGCAGGGCCAGGCCCAGGAGTCCAAGGAGACGGTGCAGAGCCACGCATCCGGTTCCTGACCGGCGTTTCATCAGCGGCGCCGTCCTCACCCGAAAGAGGTGGGGACGGCGCCGCTGTGCTGCAGGGGGGCGCTGACCGGGCCGTTGCCTTCTTCGTGGACGCACCGCGTGTGCTCGTGGCCGACGACGAGGAGGACATCCGCGCGCTGGTGTGCCTCGCCGTGCGCAAGGCCGGCTGCACGGTCGCGGCCGCGGTCGGCGACGGCTCCGCCGCGCTGGATTCCGCCCGCGCCGACGTCCCCGCGCTCGCCGTCCTCGACGTCTCCATGCCCGGCCGGACCGGGCTGGAGGTCTGCACCGCCCTGCGGGCGGAACCCGGGACGGCCGGCATCCGCATCCTGCTGCTGTCGGCCGGCGCCTCCGCCGACGACGTCGCCCGCGGCCTGGCCGCCGGTGCCGACGCCTACCTGGCCAAGCCGTTCGCCGTCACCGACCTGGTGACCCGGGTGAAGGAGCTGGTCGCATGACCGAGCTCGCGAACCCGGCGCACACGATCGCCGAGCTGCGCCGCACGCTGGCCCGCCAGGCGGGTCAGATCGAGCGGCTCGAGGCCGAGCGGGACGCGCTGCACGCGCAGATGCAGACCCGCGGCGAGGAGCTCGAGGTCGCCACCCGCATGCTGCGGGCCCGCGCGCGCACCATGACCAGCGTCATCGACGCGGTCACCGAGCAGTCGATCATCGGCACCGACCGGGACGGCGTCGTCCGCGTGTGGAACCCCGGCGCGGAGCGGATGCTCGGGCTGCCCCGCACCGACGTCGTCCGGCAGCGGTCGATCACCGAGTTCCACCTGCTCGAGGAGCTCACCGACGCCGCCGAGGCCGCCGGGGTGCCGGTCGGCGTCGATGCGCTGGTGCACGCCGCCCAGGAGAACGGCAGCGACGTCCGCGACTGGACCTACGTGGCCGCCGACGGCACGCACCGCGCCGTGTCGGTCGCGATCACCCCGCGCACCGACGACCGCGGCGTGCACGCCGGCTGGAACTTCGTCGGCACCGACGTGACCGAGGCCCGCGAGACCGAACGGATGAAGGACCAGTTCGTGAGCCTCATCAGCCACGAGCTGCGCACCCCCCTGACCTCGATCCTCGGCTACCTCGAGCTGGTGCTCGACGACGAGGACGAACCGCTCACCGAGGCGCAGGAGGGCTATCTGCGCACCGTCGAGCGCAACGCCCAGCGGCTGCTGGGGCTGGTCGGTGACCTGCTGTTCACCGCGCAGGTCGACGCCGGTCGCTTCACGCTCACGCCCGGGGACGTCGATCTCGCCGCGGTGGCGCAGGCCGCCGAGGAGACGGTCCGCGTGACCGCCGCGGGCGCCGGCGTGGAGGTGCTGGTCGACGTCCCGTCCGAGGGGCTCGTCGTCCCCGGTGACGCGATGCGCCTGGGTCAGGCCTGCGACAACCTGGTCTCCAACGCCGTGAAGTTCACCCCCGCCGGCGGCCGGGTGACGATCTGCGTGCGCGCGGCGACCGGCCCGGACGGCGCCCCGGTGGCGCAGCTGTCGGTGCGCGACACCGGCATCGGCATCCCCGCCGGGGAGCAGGGCAGGCTGTTCACCCGCTTCTTCCGTGCCTCCACGGCCAAGCGCAGCGCCGTCGCCGGCGTGGGTCTGGGCCTGTCGATCACCAAGGCGATCACCACGGCGCACCGCGGCACGCTCGACCTCGCCAGCGCCGAGGGCCAGGGCACCACCTTCACGCTCACCCTCCCCCTCCCCGCCTGATCTCCCGCGCTTTATCGCGATTAAGCGCGCGTGCTTTATCGCGATAAAGCGCGTCTCGGGCGGCTGAGAACCCCGGAAAACCGGGGTTCTGGGCCGATCTGAGGGTTTCCCGAACGAGCCTTGCGCATTCCTTGCGGATTCCGGGCGGGTGCCCTGCGGTTGGCCGCTCAGTGTTCTCCCTGTCGCCGGAATCCCGGTGGCGCAACGGACACAGGGAGACACACGGACATGAGCACCAAGACCCGCCGCAGCAACACCCGCAAGGTCGTCGGCTCGCTGGCCATCGCCGGCACCGCCGCCGCCGTCGCCGGCCTCGGCACCTTCGGTACCTTCACCGACAGCACCACCCCGGTCGCGACCACGGTCCAGACCGGCACCCTGGACATCAACCTGAACCAGCCGTCGGGCGCCTACTCGATCCCGGTCACCACGACCAACTTCGTCCCGGGCGACTCGGTCACCCGCGCGGTGAACCTGTCGAACGACGGCAGCACCTCGCTGTCCTCGGTCACGCTGACCTCGATCGCCACCGGCGTTCCGAGCGTTCTGACCACCGACTCCACCAACGGTCTGCAGCTGTCGCTCAAGGCCTGCTCCGTGGCCTGGACCCAGGGCGGCACCGCGTCCGCGCCGGTCTACACCTGCTCGGGCACGACGTCGACCATGTACTCCGGCCCCGCGGCCTCCGGCAACGTCACGCTGAGCAACCCGGCCAGCCTGACCCCTGGTGGCGTCGACAACCTGGTGTTCTCGGTCTCGCTGCCGACCTCTGCGGACAACTCGTTCCAGAACAAGAGCGCCTCGCTGTCCATCACCTTCACCGGTACGCAGCGCGCCGCTGCCGCCAAGTGATCGCGGTCTGACGACTCCTAGGGATCTCAGATGACCGCCGTGCTCCCCGTCCGCCGTCTGGGGGCAGCCCTCGAGCTGCCCCCGGAGGTCGGGACGGCCTCCGCAACCACCATCCGCCGGGCCGGTCTGGCTCGCCGACTGCTCGCCGGCACCACCCGCTGGTTCGTCCGCGGACTGGTCGTCGTGGCAGCACTGGCGTTCGCCGTCCTGGCCGTCGGCCCGCACGTCCTCGGCTACCGCACGATGACGATGCTGACCGGCAGCATGTCGCCGCAGATCGACCCCGGCGATGTCGTGATCTCCACGCCGCTCGACGTCCAGGACGTCACCGAGGGCATGGTGATCAGCTACCACATCCCGATCGACGACCACCGCGTCGTCACGCACCGGGTGGTCTCGGTGCAGCACGGTGCCGACGGCGCCGTGACCGTGCAGACCAAGGGCGACGCGAACACCGCGGTCGACCCCTGGCAGGCCACCCTGCAGGGCCAGACGGCCTACCAGGTCCGGGCCGTGATCCCGGAGCTCGGCCACGTCATCGAGGCCCTGCGCACCCGGATCGTCTCCAAGGCCCTCATCTACGGCGCCCCGGCGCTGCTGGCCGGCTGGCTGATCCTGGCCATCTGGCGGCCGGCCGAGGACGACGAGGACGAGCAGGACACGGAGGACGCGGCGTGACCCGCATCGTCCTCGACGAGGAAGGCGTGTCGCGGCTGCTGGCCCGGCTGGTCCACCCGTCCGCGGCGCTCGAGCCGATCCACGACGCCGACGACCTGCACGAGGTCGACCTCGACGCCGAGCTCTGGAACCGGCTTCCCGAGCAGCCCGCCCGCTCCTGACCACCGCACAGCCCGAGGGGAGGACCCGACCATGAACCGCATCCGACGCAGCGCCGTCCTGCTGAGCACCGCCGCCGCCGTGCTCCTGGGCGGGATGCTCCCCGCCGACGCGCAGCTCGCCGACAGCGCCTCCGTGCCGATGGCGATCTCGAGTGTCGACGTCCTCGCTCCGACCAACGTGTCGACCGGCGGGACCAAGTGCACCACCGCCTGGAACGGCTGGACCTGGGTGACCACGCTCAACGCCAAGGTCACCTGGAACGCCAGCCCCTCGCGCGGCGTCTCCGGCTACGTCGTCACCGCCGTCTTCTCGGACGGGACGAGGTACCCGGTCGCCCAGGTCGGTTCGACCACCACCTCGCTGACCGGCGACTACGACGCCTCCTACGCGTCGCAGAACATCCGCGTCACCGTCACCACGCTGACCTCCTACGGCTGGACCGAGGAGTCTGGACTGTCTGGAGTCATCAAGTGCTGACCGCCCTCGTCGTCGACCCCTCGCCCGCCGCCCGCCGTCGCGTCGGCGTCCTGCTCCGCCTCGGCGGCTGGCACGTCGTCCAGGCCGCCGACGCCGACCAGGCGCTGCGCATCGCCGCCTCCCGCGACCTGGACCTCGTCGTCACCGAGGTGGACCTGCCCGGTGAGACCGGCCTGTCGCTGCTGGCCCGCCTGCGCAAGGGCGGCTCCCGCGCCCGCCTGCTGGTGATCACCAAGAACCCGGACGAGCGCATTCGCGCCGCCGCCGCCGGAGTCGGAGCGCTGGCCTGCCTGGCCAAGCCGCTCGACCCCTGGGCGCTCATCGACTTCCTGCGCTGCCGGGCCACGGGGCCGGCCGCGCAGGGCCCGGTCCGGCACCTGCGGGTCATCCGCGAGGTCGAGGACCTGCACGACGAGGACGTCGACGCCGACACGATGGACCGGCTGCAGGAGATGTACGTCAGCGCGCTGCCGCACCGGCTCTCGCAGATCGCCGACAGCGCCCGCTCCGGCGACGCCATGGCGGTGGCCGCGGCGGCGCAGACCCTGGCCGGCGCCAGCGGTCAGCTGGGGCACCCGGCGATCGCGATGCTCTGCCAGGAGATCGCGGCCGAGGCCCGGCGCGGCGTCGTCAGCCAGGTCCGGCTGATGGAGCTGCAGGACCAGTGCCTGCGGACCACGCGCATCACGGACCGATCCCTCGCGGGCCCTGTGCTCGCCGGGATCTGAGCTCGGGGGGAACGAGCTCGCAGCTGAGCTGCGGGGGAACAGCTCAGCGCCGCGAGGGCGTCGAGGTGGGCACGGGGCCGCCTCGGCGCCCTCGCGGCGTTGCTCAGCAGTGATCAGGTGCCCTGATCAAACGCTGTCCTCCTGCACCAACGCTGCTGCGGGAGGACAGCCGTTGATCAGGGGACCTGATCAACGCTGGGGCCTACGCGACCAGGCGGTAGCCGACCCCCCGGACGGTCTTGATCTCCGGGTTCTGCAGGCCGGCGGCCTGGAGCTTGCGGCGCAGGTTGGACATGTGCGCCTCGACCAGCCGGAGGTTGCCCTCCCAGTCGGTCTGCCAGACCTCGCGCAGCAGCGTCTCGCGCTGCAGCACCCGCCCCGGCCGAGAGGCCAGCGCGGCGAGCAGGTCGAACTCGGTGCGGGTCAGGTCGACGACCTCGCCGTCCACCCGGACCTCGCGGCTGTCCTCGTCCACCTCGAGCTCGGCCAGCCGGCGCACGGTCTCCTCGACCGGCTCCCGGGGGGTGGGGACGACGGACCGCGGACGACGCAGCATCGCCTGGACGCGCGCCACGAGCTCACGCGGCGAGAACGGCTTGGCCATGTACCCGTCGGCGCCGACGGCGAGGCCGATGAGCAGGTCGACCTCCTCGGCGCGGGCGGTGAGCATGAGGACGTAGCACTCGGTCTCCGCGCGCACCTGGCGGCAGATCTCGGTGCCGTCGGCATCGGGGAGGCCGAGGTCCAGCACGATCAGCTCGGGCGCCGACCGGCGGATCTCCGCCATGCACTCGGCGCCGGTGCCCACCGCGCGGACGTCGAAGCCCGCCTTGCCGAGCACGGTCGCGACGAGCTCGCGGATCTCGTCGGTGTCCTCGACGACGAGCACGGACTGTTCGGGCAACGACCTCTCCTCCTCGCTCTGCGGTCGTCGGGGCGCGGTGCCACACCGCGTCACCTGGTCGGGTGATCGGCCGCTGCGCGCGGCGGCTTGAGCGCAGCCGCCGGTTCGGCCCCCCGAGAGCGGCCCAGCTCACCCCAACGAGTGAGTACGGCGGCGGTTGGCCGGGTAGAGGTGAACCGCATCACGGGGACAGGCGGCTGACGAGGGAGGATGACGGAGAGCTACTGGAACGCACACGCCGGAGCCAGCGGCGTGCCAGGAACCGCTCTTACGGTCGACACACGATGCCTTCAGACCGAGGACACCGCGCAGCCGCCGAATCGCCCACGCGCGCCGCGTCGCGCACCCGCCGTCTCGACCTCGACGTCGTCCGCGGGGCCGCCATCGTGCTGGCCCTGGGCTGGCACTTCAGCGGCCCGACCGGCAACGTCGTCCTGGACGCCCTGCAGTGGCCCGGCCAGCACCTCGGCTGGGCCGGCGTCGACCTGTTCTTCGTCCTGAGCGGCTTCCTCATGGGCCGGCTGGTGCTCGGCGAGCACGGCCGCACCGGCACCTTCGACGGACGACGGTTCTCGCTGCGCCGGATCCTCAAGCTCTGGCCGGTGCTCTACCTCTTCCTCGCGGTGCAGGTGCTGTTCGGCTCGGAGTCGCTGGGCAGCTTCCTGTGGCAGAACGCCCTGCACGTGCAGAACATCGCCGGCACGTCCTTCGCCCACCTGTGGTCGCTCGCGGTCGAGGAGCACTTCTACCTCGCCCTGGCGCTGCTGTTCCCGGTGTTCGTCAAGCGCGGCGGATCGCTCAAGCTCTTCGCCGGGATCCTGGCCGGGGTGCTCGCCGCGGAGCTGGCGTTCCGGCTGCTCGGCAGCTGGTCCGGGGTGAGCGACGTGCGGCTGCAGTGGCGCACCTGGTTCCACCTCGACGGGCTCGCGGCCGGCGTGCTGCTCGCGGTGGTCAGCGTGCGCTGGCCGGAGCGGTTCCAGGCGCTGCAGGACAGGCGCCGCACGCTGCTCGCCGTCCTCGCGGCCGGGATCGCCGTGCTCACGGTCATCGGCAAGTCCGGGCCGCTGGGCAGCACGATCGGCTTCACCGTCGCCTGGATGACCGCGGCCGCGGCCCTGCTGCTGACCTACCGGGCCACCTGGGTCCCCCGGGTGCGCTGGATCGCCGCGCCGGTGGCCGCCCTCGGCCGCTACTCCTACGGCATCTACATCTGGCACATCTTCGCCGCGGGCACCGTGCTGGGCTGGCTCGGCATGGACCGCGAGGTGAGCACGCCGTTCGCGCAGGCGGTGAAGTACGCGTCGGCGATCGTGGTCGGCGTCGCCGCCACGCTGCTGGTCGAGCGGCCCGTCCTGCGGCTGCGCGACCGGATCTGGCCCGGGACGGACGACGAGCAGCGGTCGGTGAGCGAGCAGCCGGCACCGGCGCCCCAGGTCCTCCCGCAGGAGGTCCCGGTGCTCCAGGCCCCGGTCCTCCTGGCCCGCCTCGCGGCGTAACCCCGCGGTTTCGCGCGCTTAACCGCGCGCGGTTAAGCGCGCGAAACCACCCTCAGACCAAGAGCTGGAGGCGGCCGATGGGGCCGAGCAGCTCCTCCTCCTCGTAGTCGAGGTGGCTGCTCAGCGCGGTCCGCAGCGCACGCACCTGCTCCCCCACCGCCGCGGCCCCTGAGCCGGAACCCACCATCGCGACCAGCAGCTCGTCGATGCGCACCAGCACCGCGTGGATGACCTCGTGCTCCTCGGACAGCCGCCGCAGCACCGGTGCCAGCGACGGGTCGCCGACCTCCAGTGACGGGAACAGGTAGGCGTCCTCGATCGAGTGGTGCCCTTCGACGAAGCGGCAGTACTGCGCGCAGAAGGAGCCGGTCAGCCGGTAGTTGCGCAGCATGGTCGAGTCGTGGACGACGGCCCGCGCCTCGCCCGCCGGCAGCTCCCCGGCCGCCACCGCCTCGACCGCGGTCACCACCCGGTCGAGCTCGGCGCGCAGGTGGCCGTGGATCGCGAGCAGCGTGCGCTGCCCCTGCGCACCGGCCGCCGACACCGGCTCCTCCGGTCCCCGCGGCGCCCGGGGCCGGGTGGCCTCGTCGAGCATCAGTTGAGGTTCCGGGTGCCCGCCGGGAGGACGCCGCCGCCGACCACCTCGGCGGCCGCGTCCTGCAGCGCGGTCAGCGCGACCCGCTGGGTGAACGGCCCGGTCGAGACGCGCGCGACACCGAGCTGCTCGAGCTCGCGGGTGGGCAGCGAGGCCCCGGGCACCGAGATCACGGTGAGCTTGCGCGGGCCGAGCCCCTCGACCAGGGCCTCGATCTCCTCGCGGGCGATCGCCCCCGGCACGAACACCACCGGCGCTCCCGCCTCCAGGAAGGCCCGGCCGCGCCGCACCGCCTCGGCCACGAGCGCCCCGCGGTCGGTGCCGCGTTCGGCCCGGATGAAGGCGTCGGTGCGCGCGTTGAGCACGAAGTCGATGCCGGCGTCCCGGCCGGCGCGCAGCACGGCCTCGACCGCGGCGACGGCGTCGTCCAGGGGCTTCATCTGGTCCTCGAGGTTGCCGCCGACGGCGCCGGCCTCGATCGCCCGCCGCGCGGTCTCCCCCGCGTCGCCGTAACCGGCCTCGAAGTCCATGGTCACCGGCACGTCGACCGCGGCGGTGATCCGCCGGACCATGTCCAGGTGCAGGTCGAGCGGGATGTTCTCGCCGTCCTCGTAGCCGAACGTGGCCGCGATGGAGTGACTGGCCGTGGCCAGCGCCTGCACGCCGTCGACGGCGGCGACGACCCGCGCGGAGACGACGTCCCACACGTTGGCCAGCACCAGGATCTCCGGCGCGGTGTGCAGGTCGAGCAGGGTGCGGGCGCGTGCGGCGAGATCGGGCATGCCGCCCAACCTATGCGGGCGCACCCCGCCGCGAACCGACCGGGACGACGAGCACCCCGTCGGACACGGGATCGGGCAGGACGACGGCCTGCAGCCCGAAGACGTCGGCGAGCAGCTGCGGCGTGAGCACCTCGCGAGGCGGCCCGGCCGCGACGATCCGCCCGTCGCGCATCGCGACCAGGTGGTCGGCGTAGCGGGCGGCCAGGTTGAGGTCGTGCAGCACCATGACGACGGTGCGGCCGCGGTCGTTGAGCCGGTCGACCAGGTCGAGCACGTCGACCGCGTGCGCCAGGTCGAGGTGGGTGGTCGGCTCGTCGAGCAGCAGCAGGTCGGTGCCCTGGGCCAGCGCCATCGCGATCCAGGCGCGCTGCCGCTGGCCGCCGGAGAGCGCGTCGACCGGGCGGTCGGCCAGGTCGAGGACGCCGGTCTCCTCCATGGCCTGCGCCACGACCGCCTCGTCGTCCGTGGACCACTGCCGGAACCAGGCCTGGTGCGGGTGCCGGCCGCGGGTGACCAGGTCGGCGACCGTGATGCCCTCCGGCGCGACGGGCGACTGCGGCAGCATGCCGAGCACCCGCGCCACCTCCCGGGTGGGCAGCTTGTCGATCCGCCGGCCATCGAGCAGCACCTCGCCGCCGCGCGGGCGCAGCAGCCGGCCCAGCGCCCGCAGCAGCGTCGACTTGCCGCAGCCGTTGGGGCCGATGACCGCCGTGACCGCACCGTCCGGGACCGCCAGGTCCAGCCCGTCGACGACGACCCGCTCGCCGTAGCCGAGGGTCACCCCCCGCGCCTCCAGCCGGGTCACTACGACCGCCTCCGTCAGGGTGGTCATGTCGAGGTCCTCCGGGTGCCGCGAGCGAGCAGGTAGATCAGGTACGGGGCGCCGACGGCGGCGGTGACGACGCCGACCGGGAGCTCCGCGGGCAGCAGCGAGCGCGAGACGACGTCCGCCCCGACGACGAGCACCGCGCCGACCAGGCCGCCGGCCAGCAGCGGCGGTCCGGCGGAGCGGACCAGCCGCATCGCGATCTGCGGCGCGATGAGCGCGACGAACGGCACCGGGCCGGCGGCGGCCACGGCCACCGAGGCCAGCGCGACGGCCAGCGCGAGCTGTGCGGACTGCGCCGTCTGCAGCCGCACCCCGAGCGAGCGCGCGCTGTCCTCGCCCAGCCGCAGCGCCCGCAGCGAGGCGCTGCCGACCAGGCACAGCACGGCCGCCACCGCCACCACCAGGCCGACCGGGACGACGTGCTCCCAGTCGCGGCCGTTGAGGCTGCCGACCAGCCACACCGCGGCCCGCGCGGCCTCGTTGAGGTCGCCGACGATGAGCAGGTAGGAGGTCAGCGACGAGAGCACGGCGGCCATAGCCACGCCGATGAGGACGAGCCGGAAGCCGCTGAACCCCTGCCGCCAGGCCAGCGCGTAGACGACCGCCGCGCTCAGCAGCCCGCCGAGCAGCGCGGCCAGCGGGGTGCCCAGCGCCCCGAGCAGCCCCGCGATCGCCCCGCCGCCGAGCACGACCGTCGCGACCGCCGCCGCGGAGGCGCCGAAGGTGATGCCGAGGATGTCGGGGCTGGCCAGCGGGTTGCGGGCCAGCGACTGCAGGATCGCCCCGGACATGCCGAACGCGAGCCCGACCAGCACGCCGGTCAGCGACCGGGGCAGCCGCAGCTGCAGCACGATGAACCGGTCGGCGGGCGTGCCGCCGCCGACCAGCGCGCGCAGCACGTCGGGCACCGAGATCGGGAAGTCGCCGCGGCCGACGTTCAGCGCGAGCAGCAGCAGGACGGCGACGACGAGCACCAGCGGGACGACGACGGCGCGCGGCCGCCAGACCGCGGAGAACGGGCCGACGCGCACCGCGCGGCGCACCGCCAGCGTCACAGGGTCACCAGCTTCCGGCGGCGGACCAGCACGATGAAGAACGGCGCCCCGACGAAGGCGAGCACCAGGCCGACGGGCAGCTCGGCCGGGGAGGCGATCACCCGGCCGACGACGTCGGCGACCACCAGCAGGATCGCGCCGAGCAGCCCGGCGTAGGGCAGCAGCCAGCGGTGGTCGGGGCCGGTGATCGCCCGCGCGACGTGCGGCACCACCAGCCCGACGAACGCGATCGGCCCGGTCACCGCGACCGCGGCGCCGGTCAGCAGGGTCACCGCGGCGATGCCGGTGGCCCGCGCCAGCCCGATCCGCTGGCCCAGGCCGCGGGCGACGTCCTCCCCCAGCTGCAGGGTGTTGAGCGCCGGCGCGTTGACCGCGGCCAGCAGCAGCCCGGCGAGCAGGAACGGCAGCGCCTGGGCCAGGGCGCCGTCCGCGCGGCCGACCAGCGAGCCGACGGCCCAGAACCGGTAGGCGTCCAGCGTCTGCGCGTCGCTGAGCACGAGCCCGTTGGTGAGCGCGCCGAGGAACGCGGTCACCGCGGCACCGGCCAGGGCCAGCGTCACCGGCGTCCCGCCCCCGAGCGTGCCCAGCCCGAAGACGACGACGCTGGCGACCAGCGCACCGGCCAGGGCGAACCACATCGAGCCGGTGACCGAGGTGACGCCGAAGGCGTAGACGGCCAGGCACACGGCGAACGCCGCCCCGGCGCTCACGCCCAGCAGCCCCGGGTCGGCCAGCGGGTTGCGGGTGTGCCCCTGGATCACCGCGCCGGCCACGCCCAGGGCGACGCCGACGGCGACGCCGAGCACGGTGCGGGGGACCCGCAGCGAGCGGACGACGACGTCGTCGTCCGAACCGGTCGGCGAGAACAGCGCCGACCAGACGTGCCCCGGCGAGATGCCTCGCGCGCCGACGGCGATGCTCGCCGCGGCCGCCAGGACGAGCAGCACCAGCAGCGCGAGCACGCCGCCGACGAGCAACGCGCGGCGTTGACCGACCCGCCCGCCCGTGCGTCGCGCTGCCGATGTCTGCACCGGGGTCAGGCCTGCGCGCTGCCGGCCGCGGTGGTCAGCCGGCCCACGAGCTTGTCCAGCACCCACGGGATGGACAGCACGCTGACCGCGCTCATCCCGGCCGCGACCTCCTGGTCGTCGACGATGACGGCCGAGTTGCGCTGGATCGCCGGCACCTGGGCGTAGACCGGCAGCGCCTCGACCTCGTCGGCGCTGATCCCGTCGGCGAAGCCGATGACGACGTCGGCGGCGATCTCCGGCGCCTTCTCCAGGGAGATCTCCGAGTAGAAGGTGCCCGCGTCCCCGCTGCCGGCGAGGGTCTCGACGCTGGGGTCGAGGGTGAGCCCGAGCTTCTCGATCAGCTGCACCCGCGGGTCCGAGGCCAGGTACAGGGAGAGCCGGTCGGCGCCCATGCTCGTGTAGGCGAACGTCAGGTCGGCGAACTCGGGGTGCTCGTCGGCGATCTGCTGCACGGCGGCGTTCGTGTCGTCGATCAGCTTCTCGGCCTCCGCGCTCTTGCCGAGCGCCGTGCCGATGATGCGGGTCTGCTCGTCCCACGGCGTCGTCCAGGCCTCGCCCGGGTAGGCCACGGTCGGGGCGATCTTCGAGAGGTCCTCGTAGGTGCCCTCGTCGAAGCCCTCGTACGGCGCGAGGATCACGTCGGGCCGCAGCGCGGCGATCTTCTCCAGCGGCGGGCCGTCGGCGGTGTCGAGCAGGGTGGTCTCCGCCGCGTCGTAGTACTCGTCGTCCCACGGCAGGACGCCGTCGTCCCCGCCGCCGTACGGGAAGGACGGCATGCCGACCGGGGTGACGCCCAGCGAGTAGACGACGTCCTGCGCGCTCCAGCCCAGGACGACGACCCGCTCGGGCTGCTGCTCGATGGTGGTGGTGCCGAAGGTGTGCTCGATCGACACGGGGAAGGCGCCGTCGCCGGACGCCGCCGCGCCGCCGTCGCCCTCCCCCGCATCGGTGCTGCCGCAGCCGACCAGCACGGTCAGGGCGGCGAGCGCGGCCAGCGTTCCGCGGACTCGCATCGTTGGCGTTCTCCTCGATCTCGGCGCAGGGCCTTCCCCGCTGAAGTGAGGTAAGGCTAGCCTAAGGTCGATCATGGTCCGCAAGCCGCTGGGAGAACGCCGATGACCGTCCAGACCGTCGAGGCGGTGCCGGCGTACCGGCCGTTCGCCGTCACCGCCGTCCGCGTCCAGCGGCTGACCCCGAGCTTCGTGCGGGTCACCTTCGGCGGCGCCGACCTCGACGAGTTCGCCTCGGGCGGCCTCGACCAGCGGATCAAGGTGCTCTTCCCGCTGCCCGGCCGCGGCCTGGTCGACTGCCCGTCGGGAGCGGACTGGTACGGCGAGTGGCGGGCACTGCCGCCGGAGCGCCGCAACCCGATCCGCACCTACACCGTGCGCGCCGCACGCCCGGCCGAGCGCGAGGTGGACGTCGACTTCGTCGTCCACGACGGCGCGACGGGCCCGGCCGGCGCGTGGGCGCTGGCCGCCCGACCCGGCGACGAGGTGGTGCTCATCGGGCCGAACGCCCGCTTCGCCGGGGACACCGGCGGCATCGAGTGGCGACCGCCGGCCGGCGCCCACCTGCTGATCGCCGGGGACGAGACGGCGGTGCCGGCGATCTGCGCGATCGCCGAGCAACTGCCCGCCGACGCCGTCGGTCAGGTGTTCCTGGAGGTGCCCGGCAACGGCGACGTCCTCGACGTGCGCGCACCGGCCGGCGTCCGCCTCACCTGGCTGCCCCGCGACGCCCGCGCGCGGGGCGAGCTGCTGGCGGCCGCGGTGACCGGGGCGGCGCTCCCCGAGCCGGTCCTGGAGGACGACGACACCGCGGTCCTGCTGTGGGACGTGCCCCCGGACGACGTCCTCACCGCCCGGGCCGAGCGCTACGTGTGGCTGGCCGGCGAGGCGGGCGTGGTCACCGGCCTGCGCCGCCGGCTGCTGGCCGACACCGGCCTCGACCGGGCGGCCGTGGCGGTCATGGGCTACTGGAAGGCCGGCCGCGCTTCGGTTTGACACGTGTCATCGGTCGGTGTCACATGGGTCGGGTGACGGTCCTCGCCTGGGACAGCCTCGGCTCCATCGCGACCGTCGGCGTGTTCGGCCCGGCGCTCGTGCTGGTCGCGCTGGTGGTCGGTGCGGTCGTGCGCGACCGCAAGCTCGCCGCCCGCGAGCGGGAGAAGGACGACGCCGAGCCCCCTACCCCTCCCCCAGCTTCCTGAGCTCCTCGTCGACCGCGACCTCGACGGCGGCGGCCATCTCGCGCCGGAAGACGGCCAGCAGCGCCTGCGCCGCGGCCGGCTGCAGGCGGGCCACGGTCGTCTGCGCCCGCTCGAGCTGCTCGGGAGTCGCGCCGCCCTCGCGCAGGGTCTGCCAGCCGGTCTCGACGAACATCCGCACGTAGGTCTGCGCGATCTCGCGCACGTGCTCGGCGACGGTCAGCTGCGCCTCGATCAGCGCGGCCGGGGGGACGCCGAGCTCCACGACCTGCAGCCCCGCGGTGAGCAGCGCGGGATCCATCACCCGCAGCCGGCCGTCGTCCAGCCGCTCGACCAGGCCCAGCGCGACCAGGCCGTCGACCAGCCGGTCGTCCTCGGGGACGCCCGCGCGGGCGGCGAGCTCGGCGGCGGTCGTCTCCTCGGGCTCCGGGGGCAGCCAGGGCGCCAGCAGCGCCCGGTGCAGCGCGAGGGTCGCCGACCCGGCGGCCTCCGGGGCAGCGGTCAGCGTGCGCTCGATCATGTTGAGCGAATAGCCCTCGGCGAGCATCTCGCGCACCAGCCGCAGCCGGGCGACGTGCTCGCGGCCGTAGAAGCCGGTGCGCCCGACCAGCCGCGGCGGGGGCAGCAGGCCGCGCGCGGCGTAGGCCCGCACGTTGCGGACGGTCACACCGACGACCGCGGCGAGCTGGTCGACCGTCAGCTCGCGGTCGCCGTCGACACCGGCCGGTTGGGTCACGAATTCCAGGCTAGCGCCGTCCGCTATGTGTCACATGGCGATGTCACGCCATCTGGTGTCTCATACTTCGCATGACGGCCGTCCTCTCCGCCGCCGAGACCCGCCCTGCCGGTGGCGCCGCCCTGGGCGAGGTCCTGCTCGCCACCGCCCTGGGCCTCGTGCTCACGGTGCTGCTGCTCGGACTCGTCTGGCTGCACCGCACCCGCCGGTGGCAGGGCCTGACCACAGCCGGGAACTTCCTGGGCCGGGCGACGCGGGTGCCGGCCTGGGTCGCGCTGCCCACGATCCTGGCCACGGCGTCCCTGCTCGTCGCGCTGTTCGGGATGATGTGGGACATCAGCCTGCACATCGACGTGGGGCGTGATCCCGGGCCGCTGGCCAACCCGGCGCACTACTTCATCCTCTTCGGCCTGTTCGGGGTCTTCTCCGCCGGCGTGCTCGCCTGCGCGATGCCGCTGAACGAGAAGCCGGGCCCGGTGGCCGTGCACTTCCTGCGCGGCTGGGACGTGCCGGTGGGCGGCGTGCTGCTGACGGCGTCGGGCTTCTACGCCCTGCTCGGCTTCCCGCTCGACGACGTCTGGCACCGGATCTTCGGCCAGGACGTCACGCTGTGGGGCCCGACCCACCTGATGCTGATCGGCGGGGCCGGGCTCTCGCTCGTCGGCATCCTGCTGCTGGAGCAGGAAGGGCACGGCGGCGCGTCCACCGACGACGGCGCGCGCAAGGTCGGCGGCGCGGGCCGCTACCTGCGCCAGGCCGCGGCGATGGGCGGCCTGCTGCTGGGCCTGTCGGTCTTCCAGGGCGAGTTCGACTTCGACGTCGCGCAGTTCCGCCAGGTGCTCGACCCCCTGATGATCGCCGGCGCCGCCGGGGTCGCCCTCGTCGCCGCCCGGCTGTGGATGGGCCGCGGCGGCGCGCTGCTCGCCACCGTCTTCTTCCTCGTCGTCCGGGGCGTGATCAGCCTGCTCGTCGGCCCGGTCCTGGGCGAGACGACGCCGACCTTCCCGCTCTACCTGGGCTCGGCGATCGTGGTCGAGCTGCTCGCCCTGATCGTGCCGCTGGTCCGGCGTCCGCTGCTCTACGCCGTGGTCGCGGGCCTGGGCATCGGCACGCTCGGCCACCTGAGCGAGATCGGCTGGAGCAACCTGACCCGCACGCTGCACTGGGGCAGCGACATCGCCGTCGAGGGCACCCTCATGGCGGTCGTCGCCGGCGTCGCCGGAGCCCTGCTGGGCACGCTGCTCGCCCTCGGCATGCGCCGGCGGCTGCCGCGCCCGGCGGTGGCGCGGACCGTGCTGGTCGGCAGCCTGCTCGCGATCGCAGCCATGGTGACCAACGGCCTGATCGCGACCGTGCCCGGCAACCTGAAGGCCACGATCGCGATCGACGAGGCGTCGTCGAGCCCGCGCACCGGCGTGGTCACGGTGCAGCTGGACCCGGACGACTTCGTCGACGACCCGGCCTGGGTGCAGGTCACCTCGTGGCAGGGCGGCGGGCTGGTCGTCGATCCGCTCGAGCAGATCGGTCCCGGGCGCTACCGCACGCACGAGGCGGTCCCGCTGGACGACGACTGGAAGACGATGCTGCGGATCCACGACGGTCGCGTGCTGACCGCGGTCGCGATCTACCTGCCCGCGGACCCGGTGATCGGCGCCGACGAGATCGCGGCGGACGACGGCGTCACCCGCTCCGCGGTGCCGGAGAAGACGCTGCTGCAGCGCGAGCAGAAGGCCGGCACCCCGCACTGGCTGTGGAACGCCTCCAGCATCCTGGTGCTGCTCTGCACGATCGCGATCCTCGCCGCGATCTCGTGGGGCGTCGGCCGGTACTCCCGCCGCGGCAGCGCCAGCGAGCCGTTCCCCGACAAGCCCGCCGACACCCCGACCCCGACGCCGACGGGCGCCGGCAGCCGGTGAGCCGCCTGCTGCGGGCCGGCGCCGCCACGGCGCTGGCCCTCGCGGTCGCGTCCTGCGCCGGCAAGGCCCCGGATGCGACGGCGGCCGGGACGTCGTCGTCCGCGGCGGGCTCGTCGTCGTCGTCCTCGTCCTCGGCCGCCGGCCGGACGATCGAGGTGACCTACGCGGGCGGGGCGATCACCGGCGGCGGCCGGATCCCGGTGGAGCTCGGCAGCCCGGTGACGCTCCGGGTGACCAGCGACGTCGCCGACGAGGTGCACGTGCACGGCTACGACCTCATGCAGGACGTGACCCCGGACGCGCCCGCCACGGTCACGTTCGACGCCACCATCCCCGGCGTGTTCGAGGTGGAGCTGGAGGGGCTCGGACAGCAGCTGCTGACCCTGCAGGTGCAGTGACCGTCCTCGCGCACGGGGTCGGGCAGCGGATCGACCTGCCGATCCCGCTCGGCCTCGCGCTCTACGGCGGCGGCTTCGCGATCCTCATCAGCTTCGCCGTCCTGCTGCTGTTCTGGCGGACCCCGCGGCTGGGCGACGCGACGTCCGGGCGCCCGGTGCCGGCCGGCCTGCAGCGGTTCGCCGACAGCAGCCGCGTGCGAGCCGCACTGCAGGCGCTCGCACTGCTGTGCGCGGCGTTCGTGCTGGCCGTCGCGCTGTTCGGGCCGCGGGACATCCCGAAGAACCTGGCGCCCTGGGCGCTGTACGTGACGTTCTGGGTCGGTCTCGTGCCGGCCAGCCTGCTGCTCGGCCCGGTCTGGCGGGTGCTCAACCCGCTGCGGCTGCTCGCGCGGGCGCTCCCGGGGCGCGGCCGCGCCGCCGAGCGGCTGCCGGCGCTCGGGCTGTGGCCCGGCGCCGTGTCGCTGTTCGCCTTCGTCTGGCTGGAACTGGTCCCCCGCGACCGCGCGCAGCCGACGGTGGTCGCCGGGTTCCTGATCGGCTACGCCGTCGTCCACCTGGCGGCCGCCTGGTGGTTCGGCGACGGCTGGTTCGCCCACGGCGACGGCTTCGAGGTCTACTCCACGCTGCTCGGCCGGCTGTCGGTGTGGGGACGGCGGGACGACGGCCGGCTCGTGCTGCGCAGCCCGCTGTCCAACGCGATGGCGATCCCCGCCGAGCGCGGACTGGCCGCGGTGGTCGTCGTCCTGCTGGGGTCGACCGCGTTCGACGGGCTGACCCGGACGTCGTGGTGGCAGAGCGGACCGGGCGCGGCCGACGACCTGCTGTCGGGCACCCTCGGCCTGCTGGCGATGACCGCCCTGGTCGCCGCGCTGTACAACGCCGGGACGCGGCTGTCGGCGCGGATGGGGCGGCTGCGCGGGATCCCGTTCCCCCGGCTGTTCGCGGCCACCGTCGTCCCGATCGCGCTGGGCTACACGATCGCGCACTACTTCAGCCTGTTCGTGCTGGACGGGCAGACCACCTGGATCCTGGCGAGCAACCCGTTCGGGGTCGCCGGCATCGACCTGTTCGGCACGTACGGCAACGTCGTCGACCTGACCGCGGTCGGACCGGACGCGATCGCGCTGGTGCAGGTCGGCGCGGTGGTGACCGGGCACGTCGTCGGCGTGACGCTGGCGCACGAGCGGGCGCTGCGGCTGGCCCCGAAGGCGCCGGCGTCCGACCAGCTGCCGCTGGTCCTGGTGATGATCGTCTTCACGATCGGTGGCCTCGGCCTGCTCTTCGGCTTCTAGCGGCCCGTCCGCACGGTCGAGCTCACCCGTTGGGGTGCTTCGGCTCAAGATCACCACGCGGATCGCCGATCTTCGGGGATGCCCAACGGAGGGCATGCGGGGGTCTACTGCCCCACCGAGCGAGGAGGGACCGCATGATCGGTCTCACGCGCACCACTGGCGAACGCTGCTGCCTGGATCCCGCCGAGATCGAGCGGGTCGAGGCGCACCCGGACACGGTCGTCTTCCTCACCGACGGCGCCAAGTACGTCGTCGTGGAGACGCCGGACCAGGTCATCGGGACGGTCCGGGAGTACCGGGCCGCGGTCATGGTCAACGCCTGGCGGCTGATCGACACGCCGGACCACCGGGCGGAGGTCACGGGGGCGGCAGTCGTGCCGTTCCCCACGCGCCCGAAGGTCTAGGGCCGTGCGGAAGACCATCGATCCGGCGACGCTGACCGGCATCGCGGTCGCGCTCGGGGCGCTGCTCGTCACGATGCTGCTGGAGGGCTCCAGCCCGCTGGCGGTGTTCCTCCTGCCGCCCCTGCTGCTGGTCTTCGGCGGCACCTTCGGGGCGGCCATCGCCGGCTCGACGATCGACGACCTGCGCCGGCTGAAGCAGTGGTCGCTGCTGGCGCTCACGCCCGAGCGGGTGCCCACGATGACCGAGCGGATCGCCGTCCTGGTCGACCTGGCCGGCAAGGCCCGCCGGGAAGGTCTGCTCGCCCTGGACCGCCAGCTCGGCAACGTCCGCGACCCGTTCCTGCGGCGCGGGCTGCGCCTGGCCGTCGACGGCACCGATCCCGATCGGCTGCGCGCCTCGCTCGAGGGCGAGATCGCCGCGCGGCGGACCGAGGAGAAGGTCGCCGCGAAGTTCTTCGCGCGGATGGCCGGCTACGCGCCGACGATCGGCATCATCGGCACCGTCATCGGGCTCATCCACGTGCTCGCCGACCTCTCCGACACCGCGGCGCTCGGCCCGCTGATCGCGACCGCGTTCGTCGCGACGCTGTGGGGTGTGCTCTCGGCCAACTTCCTGTGGCTGCCGATGAGCCACCGGATCATGCGCACCAGCGATCTGCGCACCGCCCAGCTCGAGCTGCTGCTCACCGGCATCGCCGAGATCCAGGCGGGCAGCAGCCCGCGCGCGGTGCGCCAGCGGCTGAACTCCCTGCTGCCGCCCGACGAGGCCGCCGCCGCCCGCGCCGCCGCCTGATCCGCCGTCCCGCGGGTGGGTCCGCCCCCGCCCGAGCCGAGCGGTCGGGCGGTACCGATTCTCAGCTGCGCGCCAGGTGTTCGACAGGCTGCAGCCAGGTGGCGCGGTACGGGTACTCCGGGTCGGCGGGGTCCCGGCACCGCGGAGCGTCTCGAGGTGCAGAAGGCGGGTCACGGTCGTACAGTTGGTATCAACCAATAGTTGCTCATCCCAAGGAGACGGGACCGCACGCCCGACGCCAGGGGCAACACCCCCAGGCGTCCAGCACCGTCGGCCTGGTCAGCACCGCTCGCCACCTGTCGGGCAGCCGGGCCGCCCACGAGATCGCCTCGGAGGTCAGCTCATGACACAGACCGTTGCCGACGTGCTGCTCGCCCGGCTGCGCCAGTGGGGGGTGCGCCAGGTCTTCGGATTCCCCGGTGATGGGATCAACGGCCTGCTCGCCGCGTGGGGTCGGGCCGAGAACGACCCGCAGTTCGTGCAGGCCCGGCACGAGGAGATGGCGGCCTTCGAGGCCGTGGGCTACGCCAAGTTCAGCGGGGTGGTCGGCGTCTGCACGGCCACCAGCGGACCCGGCGCGATCCACCTGCTCAACGGCCTCTACGACGCCAAGCTCGACCACGTTCCGGTGGTCGCCCTCGTCGGGCAGACGGCGCGCTCGGCGATGGGCGGCTCCTACCAGCAGGAAGTCGATCTGATCAGCCTGTTCAAGGACGTCTGCAGCGACTACGTCCAGATGTGCACCGTGCCCGAGCAGCTGCCCAACCTGATCGACCGGGCCATCCGCATCGCGGTCAGCGCGCAGGCCCCGACGTGCCTGATCTTCCCCAGCGACGTCCTCGAGCTCGAGTACACCGCGCCCGGCCACGCCTTCAAGATGGTGCCCTCGAGCCTCGGCACGGCCGACGCGGTGCCGTGCGCGTCCTCCACCGCGGTGCAGCAGGCCGCCGACCTGCTCAACGCCGGCGAGAAGGTCGCGATGCTGGTCGGGCAGGGCGCCCGCGGCTGCGCCCCGGAGCTGGCCGAGGTCGCCGACCTGCTCGGCGCCGGCGCGGCGAAGGCCCTGCTCGGCAAGGACGTGCTGCCCGACACGCTGCCCTGGGTCACCGGCTCGATCGGTCTGCTCGGGACGACGGCCAGCTACGAGCTGATGATGGGCTGCGACACCCTGCTGACCGTCGGCTCCAACTTCCCGTACACCCAGTTCTACCCGCCGCTGGACCAGGCCAAGGCCGTGCAGATCGACCGGTCGGGCGCCTGGATCGGCATGCGCTACCCCTACGACGTCAACCTCGTGGGCGACGCCCGGACGACGCTGCGGGCGCTGATCCCGCTGCTGGAGCGCACGACCGACCGGTCGTGGCGGGAGAAGGTCGAGAGCGACGTCGCCGACTGGTGGGAGACCGCGGAGCGGCGGGCGATGACCGACGCCGACCCGATCAACCCGATGCGGATCGTCCACGAGCTCTCCGAGCGGCTGCCGGCGAACGCGATCGTGGCTGCCGACTCCGGCAGCGCGGCCAACTGGTACGCCCGGCACCTGAAGTTCACCGGCGACGTCCGCGGGTCGCTCTCGGGCAACCTGGCCACGATGGGGCCGGGCGTCCCCTACGCGATCGGCGCCAAGTGGGCGCACCCCGACCGGCCCGCGATCGCGCTGGTCGGCGACGGCGCCATGCAGATGAACGGCATGGCCGAGCTGATCACCGCCGCCCGGTACTGCGGGCAGTGGAGCGATCCGCGGCTGGTGGTCGCCGTCCTGCACAACGACGACCTCAACCAGGTCACCTGGGAGATGCGCGCGATGGAAGGTGCGCCGAAGTTCCCCCAGTCCCAGTCACTGCCCGACGTCGACTACGCCGCGTTCGCCCGCTCGCTGGGCCTGCAGGGCATCAACGTGGACGAGCCCGAGGAGGTCGGGCCGGCCTGGGAGGCCGCGCTGTCGGCGGACCGGCCGACCGTGCTCGACATCCGCTGCGACCCCGACGTGCCGCCGATCCCGCCGCACGCCACGTGGGAGCAGGTGAAGGCCACCGCCTCGGCGGTGCTGCACGGCGACGAGGACAGGGCCGGGTTCATCAAGCAGGGGCTCAAGCAGAAGGTGCAGCAGTACCTGCCCGGCACCAAGGACGGCGACTGAGATGGGCCTGCTGTCCACGGCGGTCCGCGATGTCCGGACCGGGCGCTTCGAGCGGACCCTCGCCGGCCTGACCGCGGCCGGCGCCGCCGTCACCGCCGGCGAGATCTTCTTCTCGCACGACGGCGCCAGCTTCGGCAACACGATGATGTGGTGGCCGGTGGCCGTCGTCCCGACCGCGATCCCCGCCGGGATCGCCGCGGTGTTCTCGCCGCGGGCAGCGCGCACGGTGCTGCCGCTGGCCAGCGCCGCGATCGTGGCCAACGGCCTGCAGGGCACCTACCTGCACTGGCGCGGCATCGCCCAGCGACCCGGCGGGATCACCCGGTACAACGTCGAGTCCGGGCCGCCGCCGTTCGCGCCGCTGCTGGCCTCGCTGGTCGGCGGGATGGGGCTGCTGGCCGCCGTCCTGCGGCGGGAGGGGCGGCACTGATGCCCTACCGCCCACCGCACCAGCACGCCGTCACGCCCCAGGGCCGCGGCCGGTTCCCCGGCTTCGACGTCCTCGACTCCGTCGACGTCTGGGACGACGTCACCGCCGGCGCCGTCCTGGAGCGGCTGTCCCACCCGACCGGCCTGTCGTTCTTCACCCCCGGCGAGGTGGCCGTCGCCGAACCGCTGCTCGACCTGCTGCTCGCCCAGGACGCCGACCCCCGCGTGCCGGTGCTCGAGCTGGTCGACCGTCGGCTGGCCGTGGGCGAGACCGACGGCTGGCACTACGACGACCTGCCCGAGGACGCCCAGGCGTGGCGCGAGACGCTGGCCGCTCTCGACGAGGCCGCGCACTCCCGCTGCGGCACCGGTTTCGCCGAGGCGGCCGTCGACGACCAGAGGGCGCTGGTCGACGAGGTCCGCCGCGCCGACTCCTGGCAGGGGTTCACCGCGACCCACGTCTGGAGCCTGTGGACCCGTTACGCCTGCACCGCCTTCTACTCGCACCCCTGGGCCTGGAACGAGATCGGTTTCCCCGGCCCGGCCTACCCGCGCGGCTACCTCAACCCGGGTCTGGACGCACGCGAGCGGTGGGAGGTCGCCGACGCGGGAGACCGGTCGTGACCGGCCTCCGCGAGCGCAACGAATCGGCCTGGCTGCTGCCCAACGACGGCAGCCGCACGAACCACCGGCTGCGCGCCGACATGCGCCGGTTCGACGCCGACGACGAGGTCGACCTCGTCGTCGTGGGCGCCGGTGCGGGCGGCGCGGTGCTCACCCAGCGGCTGGCCCGCGCCGGGTGGCGGGTGGTCTGCCTGGACGCGGGGCCGTTCTGGGACCCGGACCGCGACTGGGTCAGCGACGAGCGCGGCTCGCACGGGCTGTACTGGACCGAGCCGCGGCAGATCGGCGGCAGCGACCCCGTGCCGCTGGGCAGCAACAACTCCGGCCGCGGCGTCGGCGGCTCGATGGTCCACTACGCCGGCTACGTGCCCCGGTTCCACCCGTCGGACTTCCGCACGTACAGCCTGGACGGCGTCGGCGCGGACTGGCCGATCTCCTACGAGCAGCTCAAGCCGTACTACGAGCAGATCGAGGCCGAACTGCCCGTGGCCGGCGAGAGCTGGCCCTGGGGCGATCCGCACAGCTATCCGCACTCGCCGCACCCGGTCGGCGGCAACGGGATGGTCTTCCTGCGCGGCGCCCGCACGGTCGGCATCGAGGCGCGCGTGGGACCGGTGGCGATCGCCAACGGCCGGTTCGGCAACCGCCCGCACTGCATCTACCGCGGCTTCTGCCTGCAGGGCTGCAAGGTCAACGCCAAGGCCAGCCCCCTGATCACGCACGTGCCCGACGCCCTGGCGCACGGCGCGGAGATCCGGCCGGACTGCCACGTCAGCCGCGTGCTGGTGGACGACCGCAGCGGCCGGGTCACCGGCGTCACCTACTTCTCGCACGGCCGCGAACTGCGGCAGCGGGCCCGGGCGGTCGCCGTCTGCGGCTACAGCATCGAGACGCCCCGGCTGCTGCTGCTCTCGGCCACGCCGCGATACCCGGAGGGGCTGGGCAACGAGCACGACCAGGTGGGCCGCTACCTGATGGTGCAGGGCGCCCCGCAGACCTCAGGTCGGTTCGCCGAGGAGGTGCGCATGTACAAGGTGCCGCCACCGGAGGTCAGCAGCGAGCAGTTCTACGAGACCGACCCGACCAAGCCGTACGCACGGGGCTGGTCGATCCAGAACATCAGCCCGCTGCCGATCACCTGGGCCGAGCACGTCGTCGCCCAGGGGCACTGGGGCGAGGACCTGCGCGAGCGCATGCGCGACTACGTGCACTGGGCCACGCTGGGGTCGCTGTGCGAGTTCCTCCCGCAGGCGGACAACCGGGTCACCCTGGCCGGCGAGACCGACCGGCACGGACTGCCGGTGGCGCACTTCTCGTACAGCCGGTGCGACAACGACCGGGCGCTCGCGGCCGCGGCCCAGGAGTCGATGGAGCGCATCCTCACCGCGGCCGGCGCGACCGACGTCATGACCATCCAGCGCTACGCGCACCTCGTCGGCGGCGCGCGGATGGCGGCGCGGCCTCAGGACGGCGTGGTCGACGCCGAGCACCGCGTGTTCGGCGTGGCCGGGCTGTCGATCGTCGACGGCAGCACGCTGCCCACCCAAGGCTCGGCGAACCCGGCGCTGACCATCATGTCGCTCGCCGCGCGGGCGGCCGACCTGATGGCCGCCGGCGCCCGCCGCGGCCTGGCGCACGAGGTGGCGTCGTGAGGGCCCCGGTCACCGCGGTGCGCACCGGCGTGCACCGGTTCCGCACGCCGACGCCGGAGACCGACGGCACGCTCTGCTGGGGCGCCACCACCGCGGTCACCGTCGAGGTGGACGCCGGGGGCAGCACCGGGCTGGGCTGGACGTACAGCTCCCCCGCCGCGGCGGCGGTCGTCACCGACGTGCTGTCCGGTGTGCTGTGCGGGCACGACGCCTTCGACATCCCGGGCGCGGCCGAGGCGATGCACCGCGCCGGGCGCAACCTCGGGACGCGGGGACTGTTCGCACAGGCCCAGAGCGCGGCCGACATCGCGCTGTGGGACCTCAAGGCGCGGTTGCTCGACGTCCCGCTGGCCGACCTGTTCGGGCGGACGCGCCACCGGGTGCCGGTCTACGGGTCGGGCGGCTTCACCAACCTCGACCGGACCCAGCTCGCCGAGCAGGTGGCCGGCTGGGTCGCCGCGGGCTGCACCGCGATGAAGATCAAGATCGGCGAGTCGTGGGGGGCGAACCCCGGCCGCGACCTGGCCCGGGTGCGGCGGCTGCGCGAGCTGGCCGGCGACGGCGTCGAGCTCATGGTCGACGCCAACGGCGGGTACTCCCCCGGCCAGGCCCGGCGGATCGGCGCGGCCCTCGACGAGCTGGGGGTGGTCTGGTTCGAGGAGCCGGTGAGCAGCGACGACGTCGACGACCTGGGCGCGCTGCGCGGGGAGCTGCGCTGCGACGTCGCGGCCGGCGAGTACGTCGCCGACGCGCGGGAGGCCGCACGCCTGGCTCCGGCCGTCGACTGCCTGCAGCTCGACGTCACCCGCTGCGGCGGGTACACCGGCTGGCTGCGCTGCACGGCGATCGCCGTCGCGGCCGGCCGGCAGGTGTCGGGGCACTGCGCCCCGTCGCTGCACGTCCCGGTGGCCGCCGCGCTGCCCGAGCTGCGGCACGTGGAGTGGTTCGCCGACCACGCGCGCCTCGAGCCGCTGCTCGTGGACGGCGCACCGCCGGTGATCGACGGCGAGCTGCTGGTTCCCGACGCCCCGGGTCACGGCATGACCCTGAGGAACCCGGAGGAGAGCTCCTGAGCGCTGAGCCGGTCGGTGTTCAGGGCACCGACGGCCGGGCGGCGTCGCCGGGACGGGCTGGTCGCGCCCGCGCTCAGGGGGCCGGTCGAGGCGGAGGCGCCGCGGCTGGGCGCGTGAGCAGCGGCAGCATCACCTCGTCGACCACCTGCGCGGGGAAGCCGCCCTGGAGGTCCTGGCCGAGGAAGAGCCAGGCCTGGACCATGATCCCCGGGCCGGACGCCGCGGCGAGCGAGTCCTCCAGCCCGTGCGCGATCTCACCCCGCTCCGCGGCCCGGCGGAACGCGAGCCGGAAGGCCGCCTCCCAGCGAGCGAGCGGCCCCTGCCGGTAGGCCTGGGCCAGCGCCGGCTCGGCGTCGAGGACGCCGATCAGCGCCCGGCTGACGCCGCCACCGGGACCGCTCAGGATGTCCGACATCGCACCGAGCAGCGCGACGAGGTCCTCGCGCAGCGAGCCGGTGTCGACCTCGACCAGGGTCGCGTCGCTGGCCGAATCCATGACGCTGACGAGCAGGTCGACCTTGCTCGGCCACCGCCGGTAGATGGTCGCCTTGCTCACCCCGGCGACCAGCGCCACCTCGTCCATGGTCAGCCCCCGGTAGCCGACGTCGGCGAGCACCTTGACCGTCGCCGCGCGGATGACATCCGCCAGCGCCGGGTCCTGGGGCCGGCCGCGCCGGCGACCACGCTCACCGTGATCGCCCGTCACACGCAGAACGGTACTGCGCACCGGAATAGCGGAACTTGTACGTTTCGCTGATCGGTGCCTAGCGTCGCGAGCAGGGGCGGAGACGCCCACGGACGGAGGAGAGCGTGCACAGCGGCCTGCACTGGGACTCACCGAGTTCGCGACTGGTGCTGCGCGCCGTCCTCGACGTGCTCGCCGAGCGCGGCTACCACGGGCTGACCCTGGACGCGGTCGCCGCCCGCGCCGGTGCCGCGGCCGAGGCGCTCGACGAGACCATGGACGTCGACGACCTGGTGGTCGCCGCACTGTCCGGGGTCGAGCTGTTCGGCGCCCCGCGCGCCACGGGGACGCTGCGCGGGGACCTGCGCGCGCTGCTGAACCCCTGGCGCAACCCGCGCACCGCCGACGAGATGGCGGTCGCGGCGGTGCTGAGCGCCGCCGAGTGGCACGCCCCGCTCAAGTCCGCGGCCATGCGCGCGCTGGACCGGCCGCTGGCCCAGACGCTCGGCACGCTGCTGACGAGGGAACGCGACGTGCCGCAGTCGGCGCTGCAGACCCTCAACTGGCTGCTGCGCGGCCTGGCGCTCGACCGGCTGCGGTCGGGGTCGCGGTCCGCGGTCGACCTGGACGCGATGGTGGACTTCCTGGTCGCCGGCCTGGAGCACGAGGCGGCCGCCGCCCTCGGCGAGGACGGCGGCCGCTGCTCCTGATCAGGCCGGCTGCGGCACCGGGATCACGCCCACCTGGACCAGCATCGGGAACAGCCCCTGCTCGGACCAGTGCTCGGCGGCCCGGCCGTCGCGGAACCGCCCGATGTTGGCGCTGAGGGTCTCGAACCGCTTGCCGGTCGCCGGGAAGCCCAGCCCGTCGCCGGTGTGGGTGCCCGTCGTCCGGACGACCCAGGCGCACAGGTCGCCCTGGGCCACGACGTCGCTGATCCGGCAGTGGACGTCCGGGACGGCGTCGCGCCACTGCGCCACGAGCTGCTTGAACGTCTCCCGCCCGGAGATGTCCCCCATCGGCCCGTGGTCGACGTAGTCCTCCGCGAACAGCTCGTCGGCGATCTCGAGCCGGCCCTGGTTGATGATCTCGTCGAACATCCGCGTCAGGATCGCCTCGGCGTCGGGGGCCAGCGCCTGCACGACCGGCGCGGAGTCCATCACCTCGGTGAAGGACGTCACCCTGCCGTTCCGGAGGGTCCAGAGGTGGACGAACGGGACGTCGAACGACCCGCCCGCGACGGTGCGGCCGCGGTGCCGGCCCGGGACGACGACCGTGTCACCCGCCTCGATGTACCGATCCGGCCGCACGTCCAGCTCGGCGACGTTCCGCATCAGCGCGGTGAAGAAGTCCGCGGCGCCCTGCGGTCCCGAGTAGACGCCGCCGAAGGGCACGCTGTCCGGGACGGTCCACACCAGGTCCTCGGCGAACAGCGACAGCACCCCGGGGATGTCCCCGGCCGCGAAGGCGGCGTAGCCGCTCCGGGCCACGTCGGCGTTCCCCGTCGTCGCCGCGACGTCCGGTATCTCGGTGGCGGCCACGATGCCGGCCTCCGGTGTGTAGACCTCGTGCGCCTGGTGGAAGACCGCGACCGGCTGCTGGTCGATGCCCAGCTCGATCATCGCCGGGACGAGGCGGTGCTCGCCGAACGCGCCGAACGCCTCCTCGCTCGCCCAGCCGTCGAGGTTGTGGCAGTCCTCGCCCTCCCACCAGGTCAGGTGCGCGATCCCTCCCTCCGGCGGGCGCTGCACCCAGCCCACGCGCTCCCGCAGGGCGTCGTACTGCTCGCGCGTGATGCCCCGGAGCGTGACCTCGACGATGACGGCCATGTCGAACCTCCTGGAATTCCGGTCCCCCGTCGATGTGCACCAGTGCGCCGCCCCGGCCGCCGCCGGATCACCGAGAACCGGGTGATCCGGATGGCGGTCCGGCGGCGCACGGAGGGTGTGCAGGCACTGGGGATCCGGCGGCTCGAGCGCCGGCCAGCGGTACGCCGCGGTCCGGGTTGCGGCGGCCGGCGCAGCGGTACGGTCCGCGCCGTGGAGTCGTCCGGCTCCTTGCTCGCCGCCCGGCTGGCCGCCGGCGACGACCGGGCCCTCGCCGAGGCGTTCGACGAGTTCGGACCGGCCGTCCATGCGGTCGCGCGGCAGATCCTCGGGAATCCGGCCGCGGCCCAGGACGTCGTCCAGGAGGTCTTCGTCGATCTGTGGTGCCACCCGCAGCGGTTCGACGAGACGTTGGGCACCCTGCGGACCTACCTGACCCTGGTCGCCCGCCACCGCGCGCAGGACGTCGTCCGCAGCGAGCTGCGCCGGGCCGGCCGCGAGGAGCGGAACATGCGGCTGCTGCCCCCGCCGCCGCGGCCCTCGCCGGAGGAGGAGGTCGCCGACGCCGACACCGCCTCGACGGTGCGCGCCGCCGTCCGGAGCCTGCCCGACGACCAGCGCCGGGCGGTCGAGCTGGCCTACTTCGACGGGCTCAGCTACCGCGACGTCGCCCGGCGGATCGGCATCCCGGAGGGCACCGCGAAGTCGCGGGTCCGCCTCGCCCTGGCCAAGCTCGAGACGGTGCTCGGCCACGAACTGCTGGAGCCGTCATGACCGCCGATGCGCTGCCCGCGAGTCTGCGGGAGCGGGTGCTCGCGGCCGCCCGGGAGCTCCGCGCCCCCGGCCGCACGCTCCCCGACGTCCCCGACATCTCGCCGGTGGAGGCCTACCGCCGCGCCGCCGACGCCTTCCTCGGCCTGCTCACCGCGCTCGCCGACGACGTCTGGCGCCGGCCGGTCCTGCGCGACCTCGACGTCGCCGGCCTGGTCGGGCACCTCACCGGCGTGGAGGACGACGTGCAGCGGGCGCTCGCCGGCGACCGCGACGTGGCCTGCGCCGACCACGTGGCCTCGACCCAGCCGGCCGCCGAGCACGCGGCGACCGCTTCGCCGGCGGAGGTCCGCGCCGCGTGGCGGGCCGCGACCGGCCGGACGCTGGAGCGGGTCCGCGGCGCCGACCTCACCGCCGAGGTGCGGGTGCACGGGATGGCGCTGCCGCTCGGCGCGCTGCTCGTCGTCCGGGCGTTCGAGCTGTGGACGCACGAGAACGACGTCCGCCGCGCCGCGGGGCTGCCGGCCAGCGTGCCGGATCCCGCGACGCTGCGCCGGATGACCGAGCTCGCCGTCGAGCTGCTGCCGGTCGGGGTGGCTCGGGTGTCCGACCCGGTGACCCCGGTCGACGTGCACCTCGTGCTGACCGGGGCCGGCGGCGGGACGTGGGACGTCGAGGTCGGCGAGCGGTCGGCGCCGGTGCCGGAGGTCGCGATCGTCGCCGACGCGGTGGGCTTCTGCCGGCTGGTCGCCTCGCGGATCACGCCCGCCGATCTCGGCGCGCACGTCAGCGGAGCGGCCGGGGCGGCGGACGCCGTCCTCGCCGGGGCCGCCGCCCTCGCACTCGACTGATCAGCCGACCCCGGACCGCGACCGGCGACGGGCCACCGAGCCGGACCCGACTCCCCCACCGAACGCGCAGGACACCCCGAGCACGTAACCGAAGTCGTACCAGTTGCCGTTGTTCTGCACCTCGTAGATGTTCACGTGGTCGGTGAACAGCGAGATCACGAACGTGACGGGGACGATGAACCCCTGCCAGAGGCCGAGCCAGAAGCCGGCCGGCTCCTGACCGGTGTCGACGGCGGGGTTGGGTCCGGCCGCGCAGCTCGCGAGGACGAGGACCGCGCCGGCCAGCAGCGCGATCGCGACGACCCGGGATCTGGTCATGGCACACCTCCGCCGGCGAGCCTGTCGCCGGCGGAGGTGCCCTGGTCAGTCCCGAAGGTCCCGAATCCTCAGTGCACGTACTCCGACCGGCGCCACCAGACCATCGGCAGGGCCATCGCCGGCAGCATGAGCAGGTGGCCGCCGGTGAACACGACGCCGGCGGATACCGCGCCCGCCCAGTAGGGCACGAGCAGGACGAGGAACGGCAGGTACATCGCGGCCGCCATCTCCGCGATCGCCACGGCGGAGTGCCTGCGGAAGGCCATCCACGCCGACATCCCGATCGCCATGTTCGTGGCCATGCCCAGGACCATGACCTCGGTGGTCGACGACCAGCCCGGCCACACCAGGCCCCACACCGGCCCGAGCGCGATCATGCCGGCGAACATGGCCACGACCATCTCCAGGTAGTGGCGGACCAGGTGCCCCACGACGTGCTTGCGGCCGTGCTGCTGCGGGAGGGTCTCGGTGCTCATGGCGGAAAGAGTCGCGGCGGACGACGCCGCGGTGATGTGCCGGAGGTCATGACCCCGGGTCACCTCTCGACCGTGACCCCCGTCAGAGCAGGTCGAGGGCGCGGGCGCGCAGCGCCGCCTGAGTGCGGTCGCGGGCGCCGAGCTTGGCCAGCACGTTGGTGACGTGGTTCTTCACCGTGCCCTCGGCGAGGTAGAGCTCCTGGGCGATCTCCCGGTTGCTCCGGCCCCCGGCGAGCAGCCGGACGACGTCGAGCTCGCGGTCGGACAGCGGCACGACCAGCGGCTGCGGCTGGGGACGCGGCTCGTCGGTCAGGCGGGCGAACTGCGCGACCACCTTGGCCGCCACCGACGGCTGCAGCACCGACTCGCCCCTGCGGGCGGCGAGCAGCGCCTCGACCAGCCGGTCGGAGGTCACGTCCTTGAGCAGGTAGCCGACGGCACCGGCCCGCAGCGCGGCGAACACGTCCTCGTCGTCGTCGAAGGTGGTCAGCGCCAGCACCCGCACCCCCGGCTGCTCGGCGCGCAGCCGCCGGGTGGCCGCGATGCCGCCGAGCACGGGCATGTGCAGGTCCATGAGGACGACGTCGGGCCGCAGCTCCGCGGCGCGGTCGAGGGCCTCGGCGCCGTCGCCGGCCTCCCCCACCACCTCGACCTCGGGCCGCGCCTCGAGCAGGATCCGCAGCGCCTCGCGGAACAGCGCCTGGTCGTCGGCGAGCAGCACGCGGACCGCCGTCACCCGGGCACCTCGACCAGCAGCGTCGTCCCGCCGCCGGGCGCGGAGGTGACGTCGAGCCGGCCGCCCAGCTGCGCGGCCCGTTCGCGGATGCCGACCAGGCCGAATCCGGAGCCCCTCGCGACCAGCCCGCGGCCGTCGTCGCAGACCTCCAGCCGCACGGTCGCCGGCCCGCGGAAATCGAGGACGACCGTGGCCGAGCCGGCCTCGGCGTGCTTGCGCACGTTGGTGAGCGCCTCCTGCGCCGCCCGGAACAGCGATTCCTCGGCGTCGGCCGGCAGCGGGCGCACGTCGCCGGTGACCCGCAGCTCGGTGGGGATCCCGGCCGCCGACGCCTCGGCGGCGAGGCCCTCGAGCGAGGTGCGCAGCGGCGGGCGCGGGCGCTCGGCACGCAGCGCGGCGACCGAGCGGCGCACCTCGGCCAGTGCCTCGGTCGCGGAGTCCTGGGCGCGGGCGAGGACGGCGTCGGCGCGATCCGGATCGGTGCCGAGCACGGCCCGCGCCGCCTGCACCTGCATCTGGACGACGGTGAGGTGGTGGCCGAGGCCGTCGTGGATGTCGCGGGCCACCCGGTTGCGCTCCTGCGTGGTGGCCAGCTCCTCGGCCTGGGCGGCGTAGCCGCGCAGCTGCTCGTGGGCGGTGGCGAGCTCCGCGCGGGAGCGCTGCTCGCGGCGCAGCAGCTCGGTGACGACGGCGGTGAACACGGCCGCGGCGAGCACGCCGAGGCCGTTGCGGACGAAGGCGCCGGGGCTCATGCCCAGGTGCACGAGCGGAACGGCCAGCGCGAGCACCACCGCGACCGGCAGCGGCAGCAGCAGGACCGCCTGGCTGACCAGCACGCACAGCAGCAGGGTCGCCCCGACGCCGGCACCCCCGTAGCCGAAGACGGCGTAGCCGAGCAGGACCTGCACCAGCACGTACGCGGCCGACAGCGCCCACCGCCGCTGCCGCTCGACCCAGAGGAAGCCGACGGTGGCGAGCAGGGTGTAGCCGACCGCGAGCCCGATGCCGAGCACCGGGTGCGGGGCATCGGTCACCTCGACGGCCAGCGTGACCAGCGCCAGGCAGGCGAGGACCACCAGCGCGCGCTTCACGTCGATCACTGTGCGGCCGGGCGGCGGGCCGGTCAACGACCCGCCCGGGTCAGTCCCCCAGGACGGGCGTGCGCAGCAGCGACGTCCCATCGGCGGTGAACACCTCGACGGCGAATGCGGGACGTTGCCCGACCGTCTCGGTCCCGGGCAGTACGGCCACGCCGTCGGTGAGGTCGACCTCCGCGACGACGTCGCCACCGGCGCCGTACAGCCGCGCGTGCACGGCCTCCGGCGGCGCGGCGATCACGAACGCCGTCGCGCCGGCACCGCTGCCGCTGTCGACGACGGTGCACGAGAAGGCGTACGTGCGCTCGGCGGCCGGCCGCCCGGCCGGGAGGGCCACCGCGCTACCCGCCCAGTCCCCGCAGGTGCTGCCGTCGCTGCCGTTGACGAGGTCCCCGTCCCGCGGCCGGGTCCACCAGGCGTCCACCAGCACGGCACCGCCGGGCACGGTCGCGGTGACCACGGTGGCCGTCGCCGGACCGCCGCCGTCGTCCGGGCCGGGTACGTGGCCCTGCCAGACGACGGTCGCGTCGGGCTCACCCTGGTCGAGCCCGAGCGGGGACAGCAACCACGCGGCGCTCCGCTGGGCCTCCCCCTCGTCCAGCAGCGGGCCGTGCACGGTGGCCAGCGCCAGATCGGCCTCTTCCACGCCCCCCACGACATCGGGCCCGCGGGTGCTGGGCACCTCCATCCGGTCGCGGAACACGCGGTACTGGACGGGAGTCGTCCCGGGTACGCGCAGCCGGTCCACTTGGACCAGCGCGATCCCGTCCGCGCCGGTCGCCTCGTCCCAGGTGCGCCTCTCGGTGCCGTCGGCCTCGTAAGCGGGCCGCTCGGAGACCTCGATCGTGTCGCCGGGTGCCGACACGACGAGCAGCGCGCCGGTCTCGGCGTCCTGGACGGCGAACGGCTGGTCGACGGGATGCCCGTTGGGGGTGCTCGCGAGCGACAGCCGGTCGGCCGGGGCACCCGCGAGACCGCTGAACAGGGCCAGGGCGACGGAACCGATCTCGGTGTCCTCGCCCGCCACCAGCACCCAGCGCTTCCCCCCGGGCACGTCGCCGGCCCAGACCACGTGCCGGGTCCGCACGGGCGGGTCGACGTCCTCCCACGGCAGGTGGACCGCGGCGGCGAGGAACGCCCCGTCGTGCGCCAGCGGCCCGCGGGTGGGCAGGTCGTAGAGGGACGGCGCGGCGGGCGCGGACCGGTGGTCGAGCCGGCCGAGCACCGACGGGACGGTGACCGCCACGAGGACGACCACGACCGCGGTCGCGAGCAGCGCCGCACGGTGGCGCAGCCGGCGGTGGTGCAGGTCGGTGAGCGACGCGGCGGTGACGTCCGGGCCGGCGTCGGCGTCGAGCTCGTCGGCCCACGACCGCAGCTCCGCCCGCAGACGGGTCTCGATGCTCATCGCGCCTCCTGGGCAGAACGGGCCGGCTCGTCGTCGCCGAGCGCGTCCCGCAACCGGGACAGCCCGCGGGCGGTCTGGCTCTTCACGGTGCCGGGGCTGCAGCCGAGCAGCTCGGCGGTGTCACGCTCGGAGAGGTCCTCGAAGAAGCGGAGGACGAGGACGGCGCGCATCCGGGGCGGCAGCGCCAGCAGCGCCGCGCGGATCCGGAGCCGCTCGGCGACCACGCCGACGTCGTCCGCGGCCGCGAGGTCGACGATCTCGCCCACGGCCGGCTCGTGCCACGACCGGCGGCGGATCCAGTTCAGGTGCGTGGTGACCAGCGCCTTGCGGGCGTAGCCGACCGGATCCACCTGGTCGCGCAGCCGGGTCCAGCGGCGGTAGGTCTCGAACAGCGCCGTCTGCACGAGATCCTCGGCGCGGCCCCGGTCGCCGATGAGCAGGAGGGCGGTGCGCATCAGCGAGCCGCGGCGGGCGACGACGAACGCGTCGAACGCCGCCGCGTCGTCCTCCTGCAGACGGGGCACGCGGACCTCCTCCGGGACATCTCACCGGGTAGGACACGGTGGGGCACCGGTTCGGTTGCCAGGCAACCGATCGGGCGAGCCGAGCGGCCGAGTTAGGCTTGCCTTACTCGAGCGAGAGGACGGGCCGCCATGACGGGACCGGGCAGCAACGGGGGACGGCGCCCGCGCGTCGCACGCGTGGCCGAGGTGCTGCGCACGGAACGGGTGACCCCGCACATGATCCGCGTGGTCCTCGGCGGCGACGGGCTGGCCGGCTTCCCGGCCGGCGAGTTCACCGACCACTACGTCAAGCTCCTCTTCCCACCGGACGCGCCGGATCCCGAGCGACCGGTCACCCGCACCTACACCGTCCGCGCCTGGGACCCCGCCACGGGCGAGCTCACGCTCGACTTCGTCTGGCACGGCGACGAGGGGCTGGCCGGGCCGTGGGCCGCGGCCGCGCAGCCCGGCGACCGGATCTCCTTCTTCGGCCCCGGCGGGGCGTACGCGCCGGCCCCGGACGCCGACTGGCACCTGCTCGCCGGCGACGAGAGCGCGCTGCCGGCGATCGGCGCGGCCCTCGAGCGGCTGCCCGCCGGCGCCCGCGCGCTCGCCTTCGTCGAGGTGTCCGGTCCCGAGGGGGAGCAGGCCGACCTCGACGGCCGGGACGGCGTCGAGCTGGTCTGGGTGCACCGCGGGGACGGCGCGCCGGGCGAGGCCCTGGTGGACGCCGTCCGGGCCGCCGCCCTGCCCGAGGGCACCGGGCACCTGTTCGTGCACGGCGAGGCGGGTGCGGTCCGCGAGCTGCGCCGGCACCTGCGCGAGACGCACGGCCTGCCGCGCGAGCTCACCTCCGTCTCGGGCTACTGGCGGCGCGGTGACACCGAGGACCGCTGGCAGGCCACCAAGCGCGAGTGGAACGCCGCGATCGCCGCCGAGGAGGCCCCCGTCGCGTGACGTAGCGGGAATCACAATGCCGTGTTTCCGCAGGTCAGCAGCCCGCTGAGCGTGAGCGGGCACAGGCGGCGGCCAGGAAGTCTTCGTAGCCTGGGAAGGGCCCTCCCCGCCCCGCACGACCTTTCGGAGCCCATGTCTTCCCCGCGCACCGAGACCGCTGTCCGCCCCTCCCCCGACGAGCCGAAGAAGGCCTCGCTCAGCGCCGCCCAGGTCGCGGCGAGCGCGCTCGCCGCGGTGTCCTCCGCCGTCGTCGCCTCGTTCTTCGGCGTCGCCGGGACGCTGATCGGCGCGGCCCTGGCCAGCGTGATCACCACGGTCAGCGCGTCGCTCTACGCCACGTCGCTGAAGAAGACGAACGAGCGGCTGCGCAAGGTGATCACGGTCGGGCAGAAGCGCCCGATCGCCGAGGCACGGGCGCTCCCGGCGCACCTCGACCCGCGGCGGAGGCCGCCGACGCCGATCCGGCCGCGGTGGGGCCGGGTCGCCGTCTACGCCGTGTCGGTGTTCGTGGTGGCGATGGCGATCGTGACCGGGATCGAGCTGGTCGGGCAGAAGCCGGTGTCGGCGCTGGTGAGCAGCTCGTCGTCGTCCGGGACGACGACGCTCGGCGAGCTGGCGGGCAGCTCCAGGTCCACCTCGGGCACCACGACGCCGACGCCGTCCGCCACCAGCACGACCGCGCCGGCGAGCTCGACCGCCGAGAACTCCCCCGCCGCGCCGTCGACCGCCACCAGCACGTCGGGGGCGGAGCCCACGACGCGGTCGTCGTCGACCAGCGCGTCGTCGTCCTCCGCGTCGCCGTCGAGCACGAGCCCGAGCTCGCCCGCGGCCGAGGGGGCCGCAACCCCCGCCCCCTGAGGCGGCTCAGCTCGGCATCTCCCGGCCCACCTCCGTCGGGTCCTTGTCATCGCGCAGACCGAGGAACCGCGGCTGGCGCAGCTGGCCGTCGTCGGTCCACTCGGCGAAGCCGATCTGGGCGACCAGCTTCGGCGCCGCCCAGTGCACGCCCTGGCGAGGGGGCGGCCGGCCGGCGCCGAACGGCGAGGACTCCTGCTCCAGCCCGGCCAGCGTCGCGCTCAGCTCGCGCAGCGTCGCGGTGTCGAACCCGGTGCCGACCTTGCCGGCGTAGACCAGGGCGCCCGTGGTGTCGACGTAGCCGAGCAGCAGCGCGCCGAAGCCCACCCGCGACCGCTGCGGGTCGGTCCAGCCGCCGATCACGAACTCCTGCTCGCCGAGGCACTTGAACTTCAGCCAGTCGCGGCTGCGCCCGCTGCGGTACGGGGCGTCGGCGCGCTTGGCGACCAGCCCCTCCCATCCGTCCCGGCACGCCTGCGCGAAGAAGGCCTCGCCGTCGCCCTGCCGGGCCTCGGGAGACCGCAGCGGGTCCTGGAGGTCCAGGCAGCGGGCCAGGACCTCCTTGCGCTCCAGCAGCGGGAGGTCCCGGACGTCGCGCCCGTCGGCGTGCAGGACGTCGAAGACGACGTAGCGCACCGGCACGTCCCGGAGCACCTCCGCGGAGGGACGGAGCACGCCGAGCCGGTGCTGCAGCCGCTCGAAACGGGTCTGCGTCCCGTCGAAGGCGACGATCTCGCCGTCGACCAGCAGATCGCCGTGGCGCTGCGCGGCGATGGCGGCGGTGATCTCCGGGAACGTCGTGGTGACGTCCTTCTGGTTGCGGGTGAGCAGCCGCACGCCGGCCGCGTCGGCGAACGCCAGGCACCGCTCGCCGTCCAGCTTCCGCTCGAAGACCCAGTCGGCATCGGAGAACCGGTCCGCCGTCAGGGTGGCCAGCTCGGGATCCACCCACGCCGGCAGCCCACCGACCTGGCTCACGACACGTGCCTGTGCTCCGACGAGGACTCGGGCCGCGCGCTCTCGTACGCGGCCGCCCGCGCGGCGCGCTCCCGCGCCCGTGCCCGGGCCGCGACCGCGCCCAGCAGGAGACCCGCAGCGGTCGCGAGCACCGCCCAGATCAGCAGGAGCCACGCCCACCACGGCATCGCGCACCTCCTCGGCGCGCGCTGAGGATGCTCCCGATCAGGTCCGTTCCACAATGGCTTCCGGCATTGACACGGACGCATGCGTAAGAGAACTCTTACCGTTCGTGGACGCTTACCGGGACTCGGCCGGCTGGGCCGCCCTCGGTGACCCGACGCGCCGGGCCATCGTGGCCCGCCTCGCGGAGGGTCCGCTGGCGGTGGGCGAGCTCGCCGCGGAGCTGCCGATCAGCCGCCCCGCGGTGTCCCAGGCGCTGAAGATCCTCAAGGACGCCGGCCTGGTCAGCGAGCGCGCCACCGGCACCCGCCGCATCTACCGCCTGAACCCCACCGCGGTCGCCGCGCTGCGCGACCAGCTCGACACCTTCTGGAACAGAGCCCTGACCTCGTACGGGGACGTCGTCGCACAACCACCGGAGGAGACATGACCCAGGCACCGGCTGCCGTGGTCCGCAGGTCGATCGTCGTCGCGGCGCCGATCGACCGGGCGTTCGCGGTGTTCACCGAACGCTTCGGCGACTTCAAGCCGAAGGAGCACAACATCCTCGCCGTCCCGATCGTCGAGACGGTCTTCGAGCCGAGGGTCGGTGGCTCCATCTACGACCGCGGCACCGACGGCAGCGAGTGCCGCTGGGCGCGCGTGCTGGTCTACGAACCGCCGCAGCGGGTGGTGTTCAGCTGGGACATCGGGCCGACCTGGCAGGTCGAGGACGACCCGGAGAACACCAGCGAGGTCGAGGTGACGTTCACCGCCGAGGGGCCGGACCGCACGCGGGTGGACCTCGAGCACCGCCACCTCGACCGGCACGGTCCCGGGTGGGAAGGCGTGGCCGCCGGCGTCGGCACCGACCAGGGCTGGCCGCTCTACCTGGACCGCTACGCCGCCCTGTTCGGGTGACGGGACGTTTCGCCGGCTCCTGACCTGGAAACGGTCCCCGGCCGACGCGCAGTGCGCCGGACCGAGGAGGGTGTCGTGGACCAGGACCGTGTCTCGAGCGACGAGATCGAGGCCGAGGGCGCCGTCGCCCTGCCGAACAAGGAGGTCCTCTCCCTGCTCGACGTGAACGCCAACGTCGACCTGGGCCTCGATCTCGCCGCGCCCGTCGACCTGGCGGCGGCGGCCAACCTGAACGTGGCGGCGCCGATCGAGGCAGCGGCCGCGGCCAACCTGCTCTCGCCGGACGCCATCGCCATCGGCGAGGCGCAGCAGACCGGGACGATCGACCAGGGCATCACCGGCACGGCCGACGCGACCGCGCCACAGCACGCCGACATCGCCCAGAACAGCGACCCGACGACCGGCGACGGGACGACCGACGGGACGACGACCGGCGACGGCGGCACGACCGGCACCTCGACGACGACGGGCGGCGTCGACTCGTTGCTCAACGGCGGCAGCCTGCTCAACGCCAACATCAACGTGGACGCCAACGCGAACCTCACCGCGCCGATCGACGGCGCGGTGGCCGCGAACGCGAACGTCGCCGCCCCGATCGACGCCGCCGTCAGCGCCAACATCGGCTCGGAGGGCGCGCAGGCGCAGGCGGTCGCCGTCCAGGACGTCAACGTCGTCCAGCACCTCGACGACGTGTCCGCCGATGCGACCGCCGAGCAGGACACCAGCGTCACCCAGCAGTAGCGCGGCCCGATGACCGCGACCGGCGTGACCGGCGGCGCGCTCGCGCGCGCCGCCGGCGTCGACCTGCTCGGCCCGGTGCACGGGTCGGGCTATCGGGACGGCGCCGCCCTGGTGCGGCGCGCCGACGGCCAGATGGTGCAGCTCGGCCCGCTGCTGTACGGGCTGCTCGAGTGCATCGACGGGCGTCGTTCCCTCGACGAGCTGGCCGCGGCGACGTCCGAGCGGCTCGGCCGCCGGCTGGACGCCGACCAGGTTCGGGCCCTGGCCGAGAAGCTGGCCGCGCAGGGGCTGCTCGCGGGCACCGAGTCCGCCGCGCCGCCGCGGGCCAACCCGCTGCTCGCGCTGCGCTGGAAGGTGCTCGTCACCAACCCGGCGATCACCCGCCGGCTGATCGCGCCGTTCACCTTCCTGTTCCGGCCGTGGCTGCTCTGGCCGGTGCTGGTCGCGTTCGCCGCCGTCTGCTGGTTCGTGCTGGTCGAGCGGGGCGTCGCCGGGGCGACCGCCGAGGCCTTCCACTCCCCCGGGCTGCTGCTGCTCGTCTTCGCGCTCGGCGTGCTCTCCGCCGGGGCGCACGAGATCGGGCACGCCGCCGCCTGCCGGTACGGCGGAGCCGAACCCGGTGGCATGGGGATGGGGCTGTACCTGGTCTGGCCGGCGTTCTACACCGACGTCACCGACGCCTACCGGCTCGACCGGCGCAGCCGGCTGCGCGTCGACCTCGCCGGGCTCTACCTCAACGCGGTCGTCGCCGTGCTGACGATGGCGGTCTGGCTGGTCGTGCGCCGCGACGCGCTGCTGCTGCTCGTGGCGCTCCAGCTGCTGCAGATGGTCCGCCAGCTCTCGCCGGTGATCCGGGCGGACGGCTACCACATCCTCGCCGACACGACCGGCGTCCCCGACCTCTACGCGCACATCGGGCCGACGATGAAGCGGCTGCTGCCCGGCGGGCGCCGGTCGCCGTCGGCGCTCACCGGCCGCGCCCGGGCGATCGTCACCGTCTGGGTGCTGGTCGTCGTCCCGGTGCTGCTGTCGCTGATGCTCGGCGCGGTGCTGCTGCTGCCGCGGCTGGTGACGACGGCGTGGGAGAGCGGGCGGCTGATCGCCGGTCGGCTGCCGGACCAGTTCGGCTCCGGCGACTTCTTCGCGGGGCTCGCCGGGCTGCTGCAGCTGCTCGCGCTGGTCCTGCCGGTCCTGGGCAGCGTGCTGGTGACGCAGCGGGTGGCGCGCACGGGGTTCTCCAAGACCCGGGCGTGGAGCGCGGGCCGACCGGGACGCCGCACGGTGGCGGTGGTCGCGGGGGCCGCCGTCGTCGCCGGGCTGGCCTGGGCGTGGTGGCCGTCGGGTCAGTACGAGCCGGTGCGCGCCTCCGACCGCGGCACCCTGCCCTCGTTCGTGCAGATGCTGGGCTCGCCGCAGACCACCGTCCGGTCGTCGTCCTCCCCCGCTCCGGTGCTGGCCCTGGCCGCGATCCCGCAGGACGGGCCGACGACCGAGCACCCGGCGCTGTTCCTCGTCCCGGGCCCCGATGGCGAACCGGCGACCGCCGTCGCCGTCGACGGTTCGGGCACGGTCGGGACGTCGTTCCCGTTCCGGCTGCCCTCGGCGCCCGGCCCGGGCGACACCCAGGCGCTGGCGGTCAACACGACCGACGGCGGGGTCGTCTACGACATCTCCTACGCCCTGATCACCGTCGACGACGGCGCGCCGGTGACCAACACCAACAGCGCGTTCGCCCTCGCCTCGTGCCACGGCTGCACGACGGTCGCCGTCTCGTTCCAGGTCGTGCTGGTGGTCGGGCAGAGCGACACGATCGCGCCGATCAACGCGGCCGGCGCGCTGAACGTCGACTGCCCGTCCTGCCTGACGACGGCGATCGCCTACCAGATCGTGGTCACGGTGTCGGAGCAACCGTCGGCTGAGCTCCAGGCGAAGCTGCGCGACGCGCTGGGACAGCTCGACTCGATCACCGTCGACGCCTCGCCCGCGGAGGTCCTCGCCCAGGTCCAGGCGGTGCAGCAGCAGGTGCAGACCGTGCTGGACGACAGCGGGATCGTCGCCGACGAGGGGTCGACGTCGTCCTCCGCCGCCGCCTCGCCCACCGGGTCGGCGTCGTCCTCGAGCGCGTCGGGGAGCGGGTCGTCGTCCAGCGCGAGCGCGACCGCCTCCGCGGAGCCGAGCGGGTCGGCCGCACCGACGTCGTCCGACGCGGCGGCGAGCACGACGGCCGCCGAACCCACGACGGCGTCGCCGTCGTCCACGGACGCCGCCTCCGCGTCGTCGACCCCTTGATCAGGGGCTGCTGCCCATCCGGTCCATCAGCGTGTCCAGATCGACGCCGACCGCCTCGAACGCGGCCGCGGCGACGCTGAAGTCGACCGGATAGGGCAGGGCGAGCAGCTGCTCCTCCTGCTCGGGGCGCAGCCCCATGATCGGCAGCAGCCGGAGCACGTGCTCGCGGGTGACCGGCGAGCGATTCAGGTCGAACACGCCAGACGACCCTCCTCCGACCGGGCGGCCTTGACAACCCGGTACCTCGTGCCACAGAGTACCGGTACTCAGTCCTACTGAGTACCGACCGGACACGAGAGGAGGGATTCCGCTGGAGAACCTCACGGAGATGTTGAAGGGCGTGCTCGAGGGGTGCGTGCTCGAGATCATCGGCCGCGGAGAGACCTACGGCTACGAGATCGCATCCACGTTGCGCGAACTCGGCTTCGTCGACGTCGTCGAAGGAACCGTCTACACCATTCTCCTGCGACTGGAGAAGAACGACCTCGTCGACATCGAGAAGAAGCCCTCGACGATGGGCCCGCCCCGGAAGTTCTACTCGCTCACCGACACCGGCCGCGCCGAGCTCGCGGCGTTCTGGGCCAAATGGGACTTCGTGTCACTCAAGATCAACGAATTGAAGGAGCAGACGCATGACTAACTTCCTGAAGAAGCTGATCGGGGACAAGAAGGAATGGCGCGACATGCAGGCGCGAGCCGCCGCTCTGCCGCGCGACTACCAGATCGTCTACGACGGGATCATGAGGTACATGTTCAAGTTCGCCGGTGGCGGCGGCATGGACATCGTCGCGATCCTCAAGGACCTGCTCGGCCTGTTCGAGGCCAGCGCGGCGGAGGGCCGGCGCGTGCTCGAGGTCACCGGCGAGGACGTCGCCGACTTCAGCGACGAACTGCTGCGCAACGCCACGACCTACACCGAGAAGTGGCACGACGAGCTCAACCGCGACGTGCGCAAGAAGCTGCGCAGCGAGGGGGCCGGGCAGTGACCGAGGTCGCCATCGAGACCGTCGACCTGCAGAAGGCGTTCAAGGACAACCAGGTCCTGAAGGGCGTCGACCTCGAGGTGCGGCGTGGGGAGATCTTCGCCCTGCTGGGCTCGAACGGGGCCGGCAAGACGACGACGGTCAACATCCTCGCCACGCTGCTCACGCCCGACGGCGGGGGCGCGCGGGTCTGCGGCTTCGACACGACGCACGAGTCGGCGCGGGTGCGGGAGCGGATCAGCCTGACCGGCCAGTTCTCCGCGGTGGACGACGTGCTCACCGGCCGGGAGAACCTCGTGCTCGTCGCCAAGCTGCGGGAGGTGCCCGACCCGGCACAGCTCGCCGATCGCCTGCTGCGGCAGTTCGGGCTGCAGGACGCGGCGGACAAGCGGGCCGGCACGTACTCCGGCGGCATGATCCGCCGGTTGGACATCGCCATGAGCCTGGTCGGCTCCCCCGCCGTTCTCTTCCTCGACGAGCCGACCACGGGCCTGGACCCCGAGGGACGGCGCGAGGTCTGGACGACCATCAAGGAGCTCGCCGGATCGGGGACGACGATCCTCCTGACCACGCAATACCTGGACGAGGCCGAGCACCTGGCCGACCGCATCGCGATCCTGCACGGCGGGCGCATCATCGCGAACGGCACGCTCGCCGAACTGAAGCGGCTCCTCCCGCCCGCGAAGGTCGAATACGTCGAGAAGCAGCCGACATTGGAGGAGATCTTCCTCGCCGTCGTCGGCCACAGAACCGAGGACGTGCAGCCATGAAAGCTCTCAGGGACACCGTCACGCTGTTCGGGCGGTCGATGCGACACATCCAGCGCAGCCCGGACACGATCATCACGGTCGCGGTCATGCCGATCGCATTCCTGCTGCTGTTCGTCTACGTGTTCGGCGGCGCCATCGATGCCGGCACCGACAACTACGTGAACTACCTCTTGCCCGGCATCCTGCTGATCGCCATCGCGAGCGGCATCTCCTACACGGCGGTGCGCATCTTCAGCGACATGCAGAAGGGGATCGTCACGCGGCTGCACTCCCTGCCCGTGGCGCGCTCGTCGGTGCTGTGGGCGCACGTGCTGACCTCGCTGGTGTCCAACGCGATCTCGCTGGTGATCATCATCGGGGTCGCTCTGGTGATGGGCTTCCGGTCCGGCGCGAACCTGGCGGCGTGGCTCGCCGCGGTGGGCATCCTGGTGCTGTTCACCCTCGCCCTGACCTGGCTCGCGGTGGTGCCCGGACTGACGGCGAAGACCATCGACGGCGCGGCGGCGTTCTCCTACCCGCTGGTCTTCCTGCCGTTCCTCAGCTCGGCGTTCGTGCCCACCGACACCATGCCGGGGCCGGTGCGGGCGTTCGCGGAGAACCAGCCGGTCACCGCCATCGTCGGGACGCTGCGCAACCTGCTGACCGGCCAGCCGGTCGGCACCGGGATCTGGACGGCGCTGGCCTGGTGCGTGGGGATCGGTCTCATCGCCTACTTCTTCGCGATGCGGGCCTACCGGCGAGTTCCGTGACAGCACTCTGGACGCCGGTCTCGCGGGACCCGGCGTCCAGAGTGCTGAGCACGGCGGGCAGCGCCGTCGCGAACCTGCGGACCTGCCCCAGGTCGACCCACTCGTCGGCGGCGTGCAGTCCCCCACCGGACGGGCCGCAGATCAGCGTGGGGCAGACCTCCTGCCACAGTGGCGCCTCCATCCAGTAGGGCGCATCGAACGTCGGCCCGGTGCCGAGGGCCTCGCCCAGCCGGGCCGCCAGATCGGCCGCCGGACCCGCGGCGTCCAGCCGCCAGCCGTTCCGAGCGGCGATCAGCTCGGGCTCCGCCTGCCACCGCGGATCGAGCAGGGCGCGCACCTCGTCGAGCGCCGCGGCGCCGGGCCGCTCCGGCGTCGTCCGGACCTCGACGAGGCACTCGGCCGAGTCGGGGACGACGAACGGCGACCTTCCCCCGCGCACGACGGTGACCATGAGGTCTCCCCCGGCCGCGCGGACCGCCGCAGCCCGCTCGTCGACGGCGTGCAGCAGCCGGCCGAGATGGGTGACCGCATTGACCCCCTGCTCCGCCTGCGACGAGTGCGCCGCCCGGCCGGCGAACGTCACCCGGACCACGGCGAACCCGCGCAACGACCGGCTCAGGGCCAGGTCGGTGGGCTCGGCGATCAGGCAGACGTCGGGTCGCACCCCGAGGTCCGGGAGGCGCGCGATCACCGCCTCGCTGCCGAGGCTCGCGTCCTCCTCGTCGGCCACCAGCGCGAGCACGGGCCTCACCTGGGCACCCGACGCGACCAGCTGCTCGGCCGCGACGACCAGCGCGGCGACGCCGCCCTTCATGTCCGCGGCGCCCCGGGCGTACAGCCGGTCACCGTCGACGCGCGGGGTGAACGGCTCGGGCATCCCGGCCACCCCGACGGTGTCGAGGTGCCCGTTGAGGACGACGGTGGGCAGGTCGGCCTCCCCCGGCGGCACCGCCACGAGGCTGGGCCGGTCCGGGCGACCCACCACCGTGGTGGCGAAACCGGACCGCTCGAGCCGCTCGCGCAGGTGCTCGACGATCCGCCCCTCGCCGGCGGCGCCGGGGACCAGGGCGGGGTTGACGCTGTCGATGCCGACCAGGTCGGACAGGAGTGCCACGACCTCGGTGGCCGGATCCGGCATGCCGGCAGGCTAGACGGGCCTGCGTCCGATCTCGGGGAGCGCGACGGCGACCGGTCCCGCGCAGCAGCCGTCACCGCAGCCCTCGCCGCGCCACGCCTCGATCCCCTCCTTGGCCGCGACGGCCGCGATGACCAGGCCGGCCAACGGATCGGCCCAGCCCCAGCCGAGAGTCGCGTTGAGCAGGAGTCCGACCAGCAGCACCGCCGACAGGTAGGTGCACAGCAGGGTCTGGGTGGAGTCGGCGACCACGGTGGCCGAGCCGAGCTCACGGCCGGTGCGGCGCTGGGCCCAGGAGAGGAACGGCATGATCACCAGCGACGCGATCGCCAGGGCGATGCCGACGGGTGACGTCTCCGGCTCTCCGCCGAAGAACAGCGAGCGCACCGACTCGACGGTGACGTAGGCGGCCAGGCCGAAAAAGGCCAGCGCCATCAGCCGCAGCGCCTGCCGCTCCCGCGTCTCCGGCATCCGGTGCCGGAACTGCCACAGGACGATCAGGCCGCTGGAGACCTCGACGACGGAGTCCAGCCCGAACCCGACGAGTGCCACCGAGCCGGCGACCACGCCCGCGGCGACGGCGACGACGGCCTCCAGCACGTTGTAGGCCACGCTCGCGCCGGCCAGCCACTGGGCGCGGCGGCCCAGCCGGGCGCGGTCGGCGGATGTCAGTTGCGTGCCGGTCACCGGTTCGCCGCCTCGCCGTAGGTCGGGCACAGCGCGACGGCGTCACCCGTCGCCGCGAGCAACCGCTCGGCGGCGGCCAGGACGCCGAGCACCTCGGCGCTCGCGGTCAGCGACCACAGCGAGGCGCGGCCCTGGGGGCGCGAGGTCGCCACCCCGCAGCAGCGCAGGCAGTCCAGGTGCCCGCTCACCGTCGACTGGGCGAGTCCGAGGTGCGCGGTCAGGTCGACCACCCGGTGCTCGCCGAGGGCGAGGTGTCGCACGATCGCCAGCCGGGCCGGGTCGCCCAGGCTGCGGAACAGCGCCGCAGCGGTCGACAGGGCGGCTGCCTCGTCGACCTCCGGCGCTGACATGACGGCGATCTCCGGTGTCATCGGCACATGCCGATGCTAGCGGCGCGCGACACGGCGGTGGCGCTCACCGCCGCGCGGGTGTCGGCCGCGTGGTCCAGCCGCGGCCAGCCGGGCAGGTGGCGATGGGCGTCGGCCGGCTGAGGTGCCGGCCCTGGACGAGGTGGCGGCCCATGGCGGCGAGCAGGTCCGGGGTCTGCTGGTCCTCGCCGCCCTCGGTCACGACCGTCGGCCCGGCACCGGGCGGGCGGGGGCCCGGTGCCGGTCCACGAGGTCAGGCGCGACCTCCGGCACCAGCGGGCTGCGGGGCGCCGGCGAACTCCTGCACGATCCGCTCGCAGAACGCCGGCAGGTCGTCGGGAGACCGACTCGTGGTGATGTTGCCGTCGGTGACGACCTGCTCGTCGACCACCTCCGCGCCCGCGTTGCGCAGGTCGGTGCGGATGCTCGGGAACGACGTCAACCGGCGGCCGCGCGCGACATCGGCCTCGACGAAGTTCCACGGGCCGTGGCAGATCGAGGCGACCGGCTTGCCCGACCGGACGAAGTCGCGGACGAACTGCACCGCGGCGGGTTGCATCCGCAGCTGGTCCGGGTTCACCGTCCCCCCGGGCAGCAACAGCGCGTCGTACTCGTCCACCGACGCCGCGCCGACCAGCCGGTCGACGCCGAACGTGCCGGCGTCCTCCAGGTCGTTGTTCCGCGCCGCGATCTCCCCGTCGTGGATCGACAGCACCTCGGTCCGCGCGCCGGCGTCGTCGAGAGCCCGGCGCGGTTGCTCGAGCTCGACCCGCTCGACACCGTCGGCCGCCAGGATCGCGACCCGTCGTCCGTTCAGCTCTCCTGCCATGTCAGGCACCCGCCGGGTGCAGGACGACCTTGGTCCAGCCCTCGTCCCGGGCATCGAAGTGCTTGTAGGCCTCCGGAGCCTCGTCCAGCGGCAGCTCGTGGCTGACGATGAACGACGGCTCGGCCTTGCCGGCGGCGATCAGGTCGCGCAGCTGACGGTTGTACTTCTTGACCGGGGCCTGGCCGCTGCCGATGTGCTGGCCCTTGAACCAGTACAAGCCGTAGTCGAAGGCGACCTGCCCGTTCTTGGCCAGCTCGTCGGGACCCCCGGGGTCCTGCGGCACGAAGACGCCGATCGAACCGATCTTCCCGGTGAACCGCACGGACCTCACCAGCTTGTTCAGGGTGTCGTTCGGGTGCTCGTTCCCCTCGGGGTCGTGCGCCTGGTAGCCCACGCACTCGCAGCCGTTGTCCGCGCCGAGGCCCATCGTCTGCTCGAGCACGGCCTCGACCGGGTCGACCTTCGAGTCGTCGATGGCGATCGCGCCGATCGACTCGGCCAGCCGCAGCCGGTCGGGGTGCCGGTCGACGATCATCACCTTGCTGGCACCACGGATGGTGGCCGACAGCGCGGCCATCAGCCCGACCGGTCCTGCGCCGTAGATGACGGTCTGGTCGCCGGGCGAGACGCCGGCCAGCTCCGTGGCGTGGTAGCCGGTCGGCCAGATGTCGGCCAGCATCACATAGTCGGTGGCCTTCTCGTCCGCGTCCTCCCCGAGGCGCAGGCAGTTGAAGTCCCCCCAGGGCACCCGGAGCAACTCGGCCTGGCCACCCGCCCACGGGCCCATGTCGGCGAACCCGTACGCGGCACCGGCCATCTGCGGATCCGGCTGGGCGGTCAGGCAGTAGTTGGTCAGGCCGTGCTCGCAGTTCTTGCAGTGCCCGCAGGCGACGTTGAACGGCAGGACGACGCGGTCGCCCACCTGGACCTTGTCGACACCGTCGCCGACCTCGATGACCTCTCCCATGTTCTCGTGCCCGAACCACCGACCGGTCTCGAAGTCGGTGCGGCCCTCGTACATGTGCAGATCGGAACCGCAGATGTTGGTCGTGGTGATGCGGACGAGCACGTCGGTCGGCCGCTCGACGCGCGCGTCCGGGACGTCATTGACGCTGACCTGCCGCGGGCCTTCGTAGACCACTGCCTTCACGGTGCCTCCTCGTCGCTGGTGCTCTCCCCCGATCCGGATCCGAACCGGACCTCGATTGCACCCGGCGCGGCGGGGAGCCCGGTATCGGCAGACATGCCGATACCGAGCCGCCGAGCCGGTCAGGTCCGGGGCGCCAGCTCGTACACCGGTCCCAGGTCGGTGGGGCCGGTGTCGGGGACCTCGTGCAGGATCTTCGGCTCGGTGTGCAGCAACCGGTGGACGGCGGTCCGCGCCCGCTCGAGGTCCAGACCGGCAGCACGGGCGATGTCCTGCAGGTGCGGCGCGCCGGTACCGACCTCCACCTCGGCCACGGCCCGGTACACGGTGGCGTCGTCGCCCGACAGGTCTTCGACTCGCATGGTGGTCCTCCCCGGGAGGCCGGCTCGACGCGCGGGTCCGCGTCCCGGGAGGCCTCCGCGGCTCCAGCATCGGCGCGCGGACGGCGCGGGCACATCGGTAGGTCTGCCGATGGCCTTCCGCGGCGGCATCCACCACGTTGGGAGCACCGGTCGGCGTCCGACGCGTCCGGCCCCGGGCGAGGAGGAGAGGGCAGTGCAGTACGACGACTTCATCTCGTCCGTGCAAGCGCGTGGCGGGCGCCCCCGCGACGAGACCGAGACGCTCGTCCATGCGACGTTGCGCGTGCTGGCCGAGCGGCTCACCGGCGGTGAGGCCGACGACCTGCGTGCTCAGCTGCCCGGCGACCTGCAGGCCGACCTCATCCCGCCGGAACCGGAGGCGCACCCCTTCGGGCCCGACGAGTTCGCCCGGCGGGTCGCCCACATGGCGCACCTGCCCGAGAAGGAGGCGCGGGACGGCATGGTCGCCGTCCTCGCCACGACCCGTGACGCGGTCGAGCCGGGCGAGTTCGACGACGTGCTCTCCCAGCTGGGCGGGGAGTTCGCCCGGCTCGTGCAGTGAACGAACTGGATGGAGGAGTTGTGAGCGAGTCAGAGCTCGAGGAGACCGGGACCGGGCCGGCCGCCAAGCGCATCGGTCAGGCGCCGACGACGACGGACGTGACCGATCCGGAGCGGTCCTCCCGGAACACCGCCGCCGGCTCCGGTTCCGAGCCGGGCGAAGGCCCGGTGCAGCCTGCCGCCGACGAGGGGGTGGATCCCTCGGCCAGCATCGAACCGCACAACGAGGGGCTCGTCTGAGCACCACCGCCCCGGACGACGGCCCCGCAGCCGCTGGCTGCGGGGCCGTCGCACTGCTCAGCGCTCACGCACGCGTCGTGGCGGCCTCCCGCGCGTCCTCGACCTCCAGGTCCAGGTCGCCGTCCCGGACCCCGACGCGCACCCGCTGGCCGCTGCGCAGGCGGCCGTCGAGCATCAACCGCGACAACCGGTTGTCCACCTCCCGCTGGATGGCACGGCGCAGGGGGCGGGCGCCGAACTGGGGCTCGTAGCCCCGTTCGGCGAGCCAGCCGACCGCCTCAGGGGTGAACTCGACGTCGATGCCCTGGGCCCGCAGCCGCCGGCGGGTCTCCTCGAGCATCAGGTCGGTGATCCTCTCGAGCTGGCTGTTGTCCAGCTGCTGGAACACCACGATCTCGTCGATCCGGTTGAGGAACTCCGGCCGGAAGGACTCCCGCAGCCGGCGCATGACCTGGCTGCGCAGGTCGTCGCCGGCGGTGCCGTTGGCGGTGAACCCGAGCGGACCGCGGCCGGCGTTGACGATCAGCTCCGACCCGAGGTTGCTCGTCATGATGATCACGGTGTTGCGGAAGTCGACGGTGCGGCCCTGCGAGTCGGTCAGCCGACCGTCGTCGAGCACCTGGAGCAGGGTGTTGAAGACGTCGGGGTGGGCCTTCTCGATCTCGTCGAAGAGCACCACCGAGTACGGCCGCCGGCGCACCGCCTCGGTCAGCTGCCCGGCGTCCTCGTAGCCGACGTACCCGGGCGGGGACCCGACCAGCCGGCTGACCGTGTGCCGCTCCTGGAACTCGCTCATGTCCAGGCGGATCATCCGGTCCTCGTCGCCGAAGAGCGCCTCGGCGAGGGCCCGCGCCAACTCGGTCTTGCCCACACCGGTCGGCCCCAGGAACAGGAAGCTGCCGATCGGCCGGTCGGGGTCGCCGAGCCCGACGCGGGAGCGCCGCACCGCCTCGGCGACGACCTCGACCGCCTCGTCCTGCCCGATCACGCGGTCGTGCAGGCGGTGCTCGAGGTGCAGCAGCCGCTCCATCTCCTCCTCCGTGAGCTGGCTGACCGGGATGCCGGTGGCCCGGGACACCACCTCGGCGATGTCCTCGACCCCCACCTCCGGCACACCCGACCCGCCCACCCCCGGCCCCTCGCCGCCGCCGGCGCGCGCCTGCTCGAGCCGCCGCTGCGCCTCGGCGAGCTGGTCGCGCAGGTCGGAGGCCCGCTCGTACTGCTCGCCCGCGACCGCCTGGTCCTTCTCCCGCTGCAGCCGCTCGACCTCCTGCTCCAGGCCGCGCAGGTCGGTCGGCGGCGTCTTCACCCGGCGGCGCACGCGTGCTCCTGCCTGGTCGATCAGGTCGATCGCCTTGTCGGGCAGGTGCCGGTCGGTGAGGTAGCGGTCGGAGAGCTCCACGGCCGCGACGACGGCCTCGTCGGTGAACCGCACCTGGTGGTGCGCCTCGTAGCGGTCGCGCAGCCCGCAGAGGATCTGCACGGTGTCCTCGACGCTGGGCTCGGCCACCAGGATCGGCTGGAACCGGCGCTCCAGCGCGGCGTCCTTCTCGATGTTGCGGCGGTACTCGTCCAGGGTCGTGGCCCCGATGATGTGCAGGTCCCCGCGGGCGAGGGCCGGCTTGAGCATGTTGCCCGCCCCGCCGGACCCCTCCGACGCCCCGGCCCCGACGACGGTGTGCAGCTCGTCGATGAAGACGATGACCTCGTCGCTGTGCTCGCGGATCTCGTCGATGACCTTCTTCAGCCGCTCCTCGAAGTCACCCCGGTAGCGGGTGCCGGCGACCAGTCCGGTCAGGTCGAGCTCCACCAGCCGGCGGCCGCGGAGGGTCTCCGGGACGTCGCCCTCGACGATCTGCGCGGCGATGCCCTCGACGATCGCGGTCTTCCCGACCCCGGCCTCGCCGATGAGCACGGGGTTGTTCTTGCGCCGCCGGGACAGCACCTCGACGGTCTGCTCGATCTCCTGCTCCCGGCCGATCACCGGGTCGATCTCCCCGTTGCGGGCCATCGCGGTCAGGTCGCGGCCGTACTCGTCCAGCGTCGGGGTGCTCGACGCGGGCCGGCCGGCACCGCCCTGGCCGCCGCCTCCGCCGCTGACGGCCTGCTGCAGGGCCTCCGGCGTGACGCCCCGCTGGCGCAGGAGCCGCCCGCCCGGCGAGTCCGGGTTCACCGCCAGCGCGAACAGCAGGTGTTCGGGACCGATGTAGGTCGAGCCCAGCGCCCGGGAGATCTGGTGGGCGTCGAGGAGGGCGCGCTTGGCCGCGGGCGTGAGGGCCGGCGTCTCGGTGCGCGGCTCACCGCGACGGGGCAGATCGTCGAGCTCGGCGCGCAGCGAGCCCGGGTCCGCCCCCGCGCGGCTGATCAGCTGCCGGGTGGGTTCCGCCTCGGTCATCGCCCACAGCAGGTGGTCGGTGTCGAGGTCCGGGCTGCCCACCTCGGCGGCCCTGCCCGCGGCCGCGTTCACCAGTTCCCGCGCCTGCTCGCTGAGGAACTGGGTGATGTCGACGCGCTGCCGGGGCTGGCGAGCGCCGCCCATGTAGCGGGCGAAGAAGTCGTCGAAGGGGCTGCCGTACGGGCCTGGGAAGTATCCGCTGGTCATCGCTCGTCCGTCCCGGGAGTGGCGTGGTCCCCTACTGGGCTACTCGTCCTCGGGCGGGATCTCCATCGGTCATCCTGCCGAGACGGCTGCGAGGAGCGCTTCGGCTGCTGACCCGCGTGCCATCGGAACCGTCGATGGCGGTCAGCGAGAAGGCGTGATTTACCAGGTGCCGCAGCGGGACAGAACCTGGGAGCCGGACGGCGCGGTCGGAAGGATCATCGGTGAGCGAGCACGTGACGTGGGAGAGCTGCCCGGACTGCGGGCGGTCTGCCGCGGTGGGGTGGCTCGACGGGGAGCCGGTCGAGTTCGACTGCCCCCGAGGCTGCCGGCTGCCGGCCGAGGTCGTGTCCTCAACGTTCGGACGACGGCGTCCCGGGCGCCGGTGCGTCCGGTAGCCGTTGGGCACCGTGATCCCGCAGGAGGGGCAGCACCACCCTGTCCACCACGGCCGTCACCAGTTCCTCGTCGATGTGCTGCCCCAGGAGCAACCAGCGCTGGACGAGGATCGCCGCGCCGGCTTCCGCAGCGAGAGACGCGTCGACAGTGGGCGCGATCTCGCCTCGCCCGACGGCACGACGGAGGACCTCGTCGAAGGCCGCGGCCCACTGGGCCACCGGCCCGGAGTGATAGGCCGCTGCCAGCGCCGGGTCGTCGTGCACCGCGCTGAGCAGGGCCCGGTTGGCGCGTCCTGCCGGGCCGTTGAAGTGGGCGACCGCCGAGGCGAGCAGCCCGATCAGGTCGGTCCTGAGCGAACCGGTGTCCGAGACGTCGAGGGTGCCCTCGATCGACCCCTCGGTGTAGCTGGCCAGCAGGTCGGTCTTGCCGGCCCACCGCCGGTAGATGGCCGCCTTGCCGACGCCCGCGCTCAGCGCGACCTCGTCCATGGTGAAGCCGCGCAGGCCCAACCGGTCCAGCACGTCGACCACCGCCGCCGTGATCGCCTGGTCCTTCGTCCGGTCCAGGCGCCTGGGGCTGCGAGCCGACCCCTGCGCCCGTGGCGGCCCGGCGTCCCCCGATGCCATGGGCCGACTGTAGGGCGATCCAGTCGTGACACGGCACCCGCGCGTTCCGCCCCGGCTGCCTACCGTCCGCGGCACACGACCGCCGGGCGACACCGTCGCCCGCGCTCCCGAGCACGAAGAGGAACGCCGTGGAACTGAGGCAGCTGGAGTACTTCCTCGCCGTCGTCGAGGAGGGCTCCTTCACCTCCGCCGCGGCGCGCCTCTACATGGTCCAGTCGAGCCTGTCGGCGTCGCTGCTGTCCCTGGAACGCGAACTCGGCACCGAGCTGTTCATCCGCGGTCGTCGCGGCACCGAGCTCACCGACGCCGGACGGGCCCTGCTCGAACCAGCCCGTGCCGCCCTGGCCGAGACCGAGCGCGCCCGCGATGCGGTCGCGGAGGTCATCGGCCTGCTCCGCGGCTCGGTCCGCATCGCCGTCCTCGCCCTTCCGCGAGCCATCGACGTGGCAGAGACGATCCACCGGTTCCAGTCGGAGCACCCGGGCGTCGACGTGCACGTGCTGCCCGCCCCGGCTCAGCGGATGCCGGACCTCGTGGCCGAGGGCCAGGTGGACTTCGCCATCGGGCCCCGGATCCCGCGCCTCGGCCCGGGGATCCGCTTCACCCCGCTGATCAGCACCCCGCTGAGCCTCGTGTGCCCCGCAGGCCACCGGCTCGCCGGAGCGCGGGACGTGACCCCCGCCGACGTCGTCGAGGAACCGATCATCGACCTGGCGCGCGGATCGTGGGCCCGGGCCCTGTTCGACACCTGGGTGCAGGAGAGCACGCTGCCCCGCCAGGTCCGGCTCGAGATCAACGAGTGGCTGACCCTGCAGAGCATGGTGCAGCGGGGCATGGGCATCGCCTACGGCCCCGACGCCTGCATCGACCGCGAGACGTTCCCCGGCGTGGCGACGGCGACGCTGACCGGTGCACCCCAGTGGGAACTCGGCGTCCTCACCCGGGACGAGATGCTGCGCGGTGCCGCGGGTCGGGCCTTTCTCGCCGCCTACCTGGACCGGTGCCGGCCGGTCTGCACCGGGCTGGACGCGGCAGCGGTCACGACGTCGTCCTGAGCAGCGCCGGGGTCGACAGCCGCGGCCACGGCGAACGGCGCCAGGCCCGCCAGTCCCGCTCGTCGGTGCTCGGCCGGCCGAACAGGTACCCCTGGCCGGCCTGGACCCCGAGGCCCATCAGGACGGCCAGCTCGGTGGTCCGCTCGATCCCTTCGGCGACGACCACGCCCCGCATCTCACGGGCGAGGGCCACGACGGCGCCCGCGAGCACCCGCCGTGCGGGATCGCCGTCGATGCCGCTGATGAGGCTGCGGTCGAGCTTGATGAGGTCCGGCGCGAGCCGGAGGATGTGCCGGAAGGTGGCGTGGCCGGCGCCGGCGTCGTCCACGGCGATCCGGAGCCCAGCCCGGCGCAGCGGTTGCAGCGCCCGGTCGAGGGCGTCGTAGTCCTCCACCGCGGAGTGCTCGGTGAGTTCCACGACGATGCGGGACAGCGGGATGGATGCGCTCCGCAGGGCGTCGGGGAGCCCTGGCCAGAGCAGCGTCTCCGGGGAGAGGTTCACGGACACGTACGTGTCCTCCGGCAGGGTCGTCGCCTGACGCAGCGCGTGCAGCGCGGCGTGGATCTCGAGGTCGACCCCGAGCCCGACCCGTGCGGCGTCGGTGAACCAGTCCTCGGCGGTGCGCCCGTCGTCGGCCATCGCGAACCGGGACAGCGCCTCGGCGCCGAGCACCCGCCCGTCGGCCAGGGAGACGATCGGCTGGAAGGCCGTCCGTAGTGCATCGTCGGCGAGCACCCGGACGATCGCCGCGGACGTCCTCGCCGGCTCGCCGGGTGGGGCCTCCCAGACCCGGTGGGACGCGCCGAGCAACCCGGTGAACCGTCCCTGACCGTCCGCTTGCGCCACGGCGGTGCTCTGCAACCACACCGTCGCGCCGTTCTTGGCGACGCACCGGAACGGCCGGCGCCGCCATCCCCGCCCGGACGAGATCAGGTGGGTCACCACGGCGTGCTCGTCGGGATGGACGACGTCGAAGATCGAGAGCGACGACGCCTCCTCGGGCGTGTACCCGAGGAGCTCCAGGCACTGCGAGCTGGCATGCGTGAACCGGCCGCCCGCGTCGCACTCCCAGACGACCTCCTCGCCGACCTCGTCCCGCGCGGCCGAACGACGGCTCGGAGCGGCACCGGACCGGAGAAATCGACCGGCTGCCCACGCCGCACCCACGACCAGGACCAGCGCCGCGTCGCGGACGGAGATCACCGCGCCCAGGATGGCGCAGATCGCGAGGCCCAGGACGGCGCCACCGGTGACGTGCTTTCCGCGCACGAGAACTCCTCGCGATCCCTCGGCGCTCCCCCAGCAGAAGCTCCTACCCGAGTGTCGGCGCGACGATCTGGAGAATTGATCACGCGTCCCCGATGGGCGCCATCGACGCCGGCGATGGAGCGCCGGCACCGGGTTCAGCCGCGGTCGTCGGGCCCGCCGTCGGGGCAGCTCTGCTCCGAGCGGGCACGCTGCCGCGCCCCGTACGCGGCCCGTCGGACGGTGTCCCCGTCCTCCGCCCCGGACCCGAGCGCACCCCCGACGGTGGCCAGCGAGGCGATGAACCAGCTGATGTCGAGGTAGTCGCCCCAGCTCGGTGAGTGCCCCAGATTGCGCCCGAGGACGGCACCGTCGACGAGGAAGGCGACGGTGACCGTCATGACGGCGACCAGCGCTGCGTAGAACACCAGGACCCCGAGGACGAGCGTGGCCGCGGTGGTGACGTTGTACAGGCGGGCCAACCGCCGTTGCCGCGCGTCCTCGGGGCGCTCCCAGAGTCCGTGCTGCACGATCAGGTAGACGACCATCGCGGCGACCGACAGGCCCGTGATCACCGACAACCGAGCGACGCCGAGCCGGTCGGCCAGGACCCAGAGCGTCACCGTGAACACCCCGAAGACGCTCGCGGCGAAGGCGGCCAGCAGGGCACCGGAGAGCGCCCCGACCAGCCGCCACGGCCGGTTGGCGCGCACCATGCCACCGAACAGGCGCCAACGTCCCAGAAGAGCGGGCAGGACCAGGCGCCGGCTCGAGGACTCCTCGTCCCCGAGGACGGCCAGCCCCGCGGTGGCGACGGGCGAGGCGGCCGACGTGCCGAGCAGGTCCAGGACGAGTCGGACGACGACGTCCTCGGCCCGGTGCGGCAGGCGGAGCACCCCCAGTGCCGGCACGGAGGTCAGGGCCACACCGCGCTCGGGATCGAGATCGGCGACCACGGCGCGGGTCCCCGCCCGTCGCGGCAGGTCCGTGAGCCCGATGGCCACGTCCCACCCCTCGGCGACCTTCCGCTCGCAGACCGCCTGCAGGAGCGGTTCCTCGTCCCCGACGTGACCGGCGACCAGGGCGACCACGTGCGCGCTCGCCCGCCAGTCCCGCGCACCGTCGGCCCGCGCCAGCGCCGCCGGCAGGGTGCCCGCGAGGTCTTTCGCCAGCTCTCCCGGCAGATCCGGATCGGCCACCAGGCCGACCACGACCGGACCGTCAGACATTGGTCAGCAGGCTGACGGAGACGGCGATGAGCACGGTGCCGAACAGGTAGGACAGCAGCGCGTGCCCCAGTCCGACCTTGCGCATCTGCGCGTCCGCCAGCCCGGTGTCGGACACCGCGAAGGACATGCCGACGGTGAAAGCGAGGTAGGCGAAGTCGCTGTAGGCGGGGCGCTGGTTCTCCTCGAAGCTGATGCCGCCGTCCCCGCCCGCGTAGTAGAGCCGCGCGTACTTGAGGGCGAAGACCGTGTTCACCAGCGCCCAGGAGAGGATCGTGTCCACGACGGCGAGGACGACGGCCACGACCGCGACGGCGTCGTGACGACTCGTGCTGACCACGCCGACGAGCACCGCGACCAGGCTGGCCACGGCGGCGACGAGGACCGCCGTGTCGGTGACGTGGGACCGCCCCTCGTCCTCCGCCAGGCGCTTGGTGCCGCCGTAGTCCTGCGGCCAGCTGATCCGCCAGACCCATCCGAGGACGGCCGACGCGGCCACGGTCCAGCCGACGAGGACGCTCAGGCGGACGGACCCGACCAGAGCCACGGCGACCGCGGCCGCCGCCCCTGCGGCGAGGGAGACCAGCAGGCGGCGCCACGAGATGATCCGGCGTTCCCGGCCGACGGTCGCAGAGCTGACCTCGTCCACGCCGTCGCCGATCCCGATGACCTTCCCCAGGTTCGCGCGCCCGGACCAGCGGCCGGGCTCGACATCCGCCCGGCGACGCCGGACGCTCCTCCATCCGACGCCGACCGGGGAGCCCGCGGTATCGGCAGACATGCCTATGTGTGCGGGGTGCGGGCCGCCGAGGGCGCCAGAGTTATGTCCTCACGCCGTGATCGGCTGCCCGGCACCGCCAGCGGGATGCTCGAACGCCTCGATGGCGATACCGGGGTCCCGTGCCGATCGCAGCAGGAAGTCGACGAGCCTGCCGACCGACTGGCCGGCGTGCGGCCGCCAGACGACCTCCAGTTCGAGCCGCAGGTCGGGGTCCAGGCGTCGGGCCGCGATCCCGTGGACCCCCATGGCGTCCACGGTCCCCAGGATGCCGGCTGCGATGCCGACGCCCGTGGCCACTGCGCGCAGCACCGCATCGGGGCTGTTGAGCAGGTTCGGTTCGACGACGACCTGACCATGGCCGGCCCCGCCGGGGAAGAAGTGGGCGACCGTGCGGTCCCAGATTCCGGCGAACGGTTCTCGCGGAAACATGACCAGCACGTCGCCGGCGAGGGCTCCGACCGGCACCGTCGCCGAGCCGGCTGCCCGGTGGCCGAGCGGGACGACGACGCCGAACACCACCGAGCCGAGGACGACGCCTTCCAGGTCGCGGTCGACCGGTGCCCGGCTCCAGACGATCGCCGCGTCGGCCCGGCCCTGACGGACCGCCTCGAGCGCGTCGTCCCCCCGGCTGGAACTCACCGAGACCTCGATCCCGTCGATGCCCAGACCCAGGCCCCTCAACGGACCGTCCAGGACCAGCTCGGCCATGTTGGCCACCCGGAGGGTCAATCGCCGGCGGTCCCTTCCGGCGGCGCGCACGTCCGCCCGGGCCCGCTCCACCTCTGCCAGGATGATCCGGGTCCGCTCCGCCAGGACGACACCGGCCGGGGTCAGCCGAGCCGCTTCCGGGGTGCGCTCGAACAGCGAGACCTTGAGGTCCCGCTCCAGCGCACTGATCTGCTGCGAGAGCGACGACGCCGCGATGTGGAGCCTCTGCGCGGCCCGGTTGAAGCGCCCCTCCTCGGCCACCGCCAGGAAGTAGCGCAATTGGCGAAACTCCACGGTCCAAGTTATCGCCAACCCGGCCGAGCTGCCCTACAGGACGTCGAGCGGGACCTTTCCGGACGGCGGGGGGAACAGCCGGTCGAGCTCGTCGAGCTCGGCCCGGCTGAAGCCGATCTCCAACGCCGCGCGGTTGTCGATGACGTGCGCGCGGGTCGATGCCTTGGCGACGGCGAACACGTCCGGCAACCGCAGCACCCACGCGATGGCCAGCTGGGCCGTGGTGACCCCCTTGTCCGCGGCGAGGTCGCGCACGGCCGGGTGCTCGAGGAGCCGGCCGTGGTCGACGGGCGAGTACGCCATGAGGGGCATGCGCCTGCCGCGGCACCAGGGGATCAGGTCGTACTCGGGGCCGCGTCTGGCGAGGTTGTAGAGCACCTGGTCGGTCTGGACCCGGTTGCCGCCGGGCAGCCCGACCAGCTGGTCGAGGTCCGGGACGTCGAAGTTGCTCACACCCCAGGAACGGATGAGCCCGCGGGAGGTCAGCGACTCGAAGGCGGCGACGGTCTCCTCGACGGGAACCCGGCCGCGCCAGTGCAGCAGGTACAGGTCCAGGCGATCGGTGCCAAGTCGGCGCAGGCTCCGCTGGCAGGCGTCCACCGTGCCCTGGCGCGAGGCGTGGTGCGGCAGCACCTTGCTGACCAGGAAGACGTCGTCCCGCCGGCCGGCGATCGCCCGGCCGACGAGCTCCTCGGCGGCGCCGTCGCCGTACATCTCGGCGGTGTCGACCAGCGTCAGGCCGAGGTCCAGGCCGGTGCGCAGGGCGTCCAGCTGGAGATCGATCCGGCCGGGGTCCTCACCCAGGTACCAGGTGCCCAGGCCGAGGGCCGGGACGGCGGTGCCGTCGGGGAGGGTCGCGGTGCGCGTCGTGGATGCGGTCATGCGGGATCTCCTCCCTGAGCAGGCGCCGTCGTCCCTCCCCGTTCCGGCTCAGTGCACCGGCCGCTGTCCGTTCGACCCGGCGTGCGCCAGCGACTTCGCCACGCTCCGGGCGCCGGCGTAGACCGCCCCGGCCGCGGCGATCCACGGGCCCGCGACGATCACCGGGTCGAGCGGCTGGTGCTTGAGGTCCGTGCGGTGCTGGCCGACCCGCGAGCGCAGTCCGTGGTGGGTGAACTCGGCCTTCACCCCGGTCTCGGTGATCGGGTTGTCCGGGCGCAAGGTGAGGAACGACTTCAGGTGGTTCTCCCACGCGTCCACCCGGTCGGCGACGATCAGCAGCAGCCAGTGCGCCGTGCGGCCCTCGCTGTAGTGGTAGGCGTAGCGGCGGATGGCACCCGAGACGCCCGACGGCGGCTGGGCGGTGCCGAAGACCGGGGTGAGCATCCCGTGCTCGACCGAGCGCTCCCGCGGATACTTCTCGGGCTGCCGCTCCGGGAAGTCCCAGTGCGCGCCGGTGAAGTCCTCCTGGAACTGCAGCTTCGGCACCGACGGCCGGTCCTTCGGGTCGAGGTCGACGCCCCAGCCCGGGATGCGCTGCCTCAGCTCGTCGGGCGACTCGGCGATCGGCGGCTTGTGCGGTGTGTAGGTCATCGGGATCTCCTGTCGCTCACGCCGCGGTCGGGACGACGAGGGGCTTGATGATGCCGTCGAGCTTGGCCGAGAAGATGTGGTAGCCCTCGGCGATGTCCTCGAGCGGCACCCGGTGGGTGGCGAGCTCGCTGGGCTTGAGGTAGCCGTTGCGCACGTGCTCGAACAGCCGGGGCCACTGCCGTTTGACCGGGCACTGGTTGGTGTGGATCGTCAGCCCCTTGTTCATCGCGTCGCCGAACTTGACGGCGCTGAACAGCGGGCCGTAGGCGCCCATCACCGAGATCGTCGCGCCCTTGCGGACGGAGTCGATCGCCCAGTTCAGCGCGACCGGGGAGCCGCCCTGCAGCTTGAGCTTGGACGAGGTGACGTGCTGGATGAAGTTGCCGTCCGCCTCGGCGCCCACGCAGTCGATGGCGACGTCTGCGCCGAGGTAGTCGGTGGCCTTCTTCATCTCGAGGACGATGTCGCCGTACTCGGTGAAGTTGTAGGTCTCGGCGTGGGCGAAGGTTCGCGCCTTCTCCAGGCGGTGATCCAGGTGGTCGATGACGATGACCCGGCCGGCCCCCATCAGCCAGGCGGACTTCGCCGCTATGAGTCCCACCGGCCCGGCGCCGAAGACGAGAACGACGTCGCCCTCGACGATGTCGCCGAGCTGAGCACCGAAGTAGCCGGTCGCCGTCATGTCGGTCAGCAGGACCGCGTCCTCGTCGGCCATCCAGTCCGGGATCTTCGACGGGCCGACGTCGGCGAAGGGCACCCGCACGAACTCGGCCTGGCCGCCGTCGTAGCCTCCGGTCGTGTGCGAGTAGCCGTAGATGCCGCCGACGGCGGTGGCGTTCGGGTTGACGTTGTGGCAGTTGGAGTACAGACCGCGCGCGCAGTACCAGCAGGTGCCGCAGAAGATGTTGAACGGCACCATCACCCGGTCGCCCACGCTGAGGTTCTGCACCGAGGAGCCGACCTCGTCCACCACACCGATGAACTCGTGGCCGAAGGTGTGACCGATCCGGGTGTCCGGCATCATGCCGTGGTAGAGGTGCAGGTCAGAGCCGCAGATCGCGGCCAGCTGCACCCGGACGATGGCGTCGTTGGGGTGCTCGATCCTCGGCCGCTCCTTCTCCTCCATCCTGACCTTGTAGGGACCTCGGTACACCATCGCTCGCACGTGACCGCCTCCTGGGCGCGGGTTCCCCGTGACTCGTGCGAGCACCCCGGGGAGTCAACCGGCCGGCTCTGCTCACCGGCCCCCTGACTCTGCGCCGGCTCCGTTGGCGCGGCCACCCCGCATCCGGCCTCATCGCGGGGCTCGGCCGAAAGATCGGCAGATCTACCGATGGCAGACGTCATCCCCGTCTCGGTCTGATGGGCTCGGACGACTCCGTGGAGCGACAGGGGGACGACATGCCCAGCAGACGCCGGCTGAAGGGCCGCACGATCGCTGCCCTGGCGGCCGACGGCTACGAGAAGGTCGAGCTGGTCGTCCCGCTGCGCGCCCTCAAGGCCGCCGGTGCCACGGTGGACGTCGTGTCCCTGCGGCGCGGACGGATCCGCGGCGTGAACCTGCACATGCCGGCCAGCCGGGTCCGCGTGGACAAGACGATCGAGGAAGCCGATCCCGGCGACTACGACGCCCTGCTGCTGCCCGGAGGATTCATCAATCCCGACCTTCTCCGGCAGTCCGCCCCTGCACGGGAGTTCGTCCGCGCGTTCGCCGTCAGCGACAAGCCCATCGCCACCCTCTGCCACGGGCCGTGGGTGCTGGCATCGGCGGGACTCGTGGACGGACGGACCCTCACCTCCTGGCCCGGGATCCGAGACGATCTGGTGAACGCGGGCGCCACGTGGCTGGATCAGCAGCTCGTCCGGGACGGGAACCTCACCACCAGCAGAGGGCCTCAGGACATGGCCGCGTTCGTCCCCGGGATGATCGGTGCCTTCGCGACGACCGCGCCCGCCCCGGCGACGACGGCAACACGTCGTGAGTCCGATCGGCAACGCGAGGCCCCCGTCGGCTGGGCCGTCGCCGCGCTGCGCTGGTCGCCGAAACCGTCGGCCGTCGCTGCGGTGAGCATCGGCGTGGCCGCTGCCGGCCAGCGGGCCCTGCGCACGCGTCGTTAGCCGGAACCTCAGGACGCTGCGGTTTTTCCTCACCGTGCACGGGACTACTCCGGCCGTCCCGGCGGTAACCGGGCACGCGGGGACTCCGGCGTCGGCACACCGTTGAACAGACAGCGTGCTCGCGGACGCGGCGGTCCCGGGAGCACCCATGGATGCAATCGCGGGCCTTGACCTGGCCGAGGTCGCCGCCTCGCCAAGTCCTCTTCCCCAACGTTCGCAGGAGATGCTGCAGAGCCTCCGCGGCCTCGTCCCGTTCGACGCCGCGTGGCTGGCCGTCGCCGACCCGATGAGAAGCAGCTACACGGGCGTGGCCAGTACCGATCTCGACGAGTGCACCCTGCGGTACCTGAGCGGTCCCTCGATGGCGCACGACATCGAGGTGACCCATACCGACCCCGCGCGCCCGCCGCTGAGCCCGTCCGACCTGCCCTACCCCGCCGCGGACCTGCCGACGTGGGCCGAGTGCTTCATCCCCGCTGGCTTCCACGAGGCCCTTGGCGTCGCCCTGTTGGACGGCGGGCGGCGCCACGTCGGGCACCTGGCGCTGCTCTTCAGCAGCAAGGAGCCGCCATCCCCCGTCGCTCGGCGACGGTTGCACCAGCTCACCCCTGTCCTGGCCCGCGGGATCGACCCATTGAGCTCGCTGGCCGCGGCAGCGCAGGTGGTGCGGGGGGCGACCGCCGGCACGGTGCTGTGCTGCGACAGGGTCACCCGGCCGCTCCCCGGCCTGGACGGCGACGCACTGCTCGCTGAGGGATCGGCGGTCGTCGCCGTCGCCCGGTCGTGCATCGACGACAGCCAGGTCTTCACCTCCTTCCTCTGGCCGCGTGGGGGCAGCCACGCCCCGGACGGGCACGTGCGAGTGTCCGTCCTGGCCAGTCCCGGGGAGGGACCGGCGCACCTGCTCGGGGCGGTGGTCCTCTCCCCCGTGACCGACCTGCGGGGGCTGACGCCGCGCGAGCTGGAGGTGCTCGGGTTGCTGATCGACGGGTGTTCCAACCAGCAGATCGCCCACGCGCTCGTCGTGGCGCCGCGAACCGTCGCTGCCCACATCGAGCACATCCTCGTCAAGCTCGACGCGCCCTCGCGGACGCTCGCCGCCGTGCGCGCCGAGCGCGAAGGCCTCTACGTTCCCCCGACTCCGTCGCCCTGCCGACCGCAGGGCTGCACCGCATGAGCACGCTGCGGCTCCAGCGCTTCGTCCGCACGAGCCTGTGGCTGCGGCCGCTCGGCTGCCTGGCCGCGGGCGCCCTCCTCGCCGTCGGCACGCTCGCCGTGGACCGGGCGACGGACTACGAGCTCCTCCCCCAGAGCCTGACCGGGACGCCGTCCGACGCGCAGACGATCCTGTCCTCCTTCGCCACCGCCATGGTGTCGCTGACCACCCTCGTCCTGACGGTCACCCTGGTCGCGGTCCAGCTGGCGATGGGCCAGTTCTCGCCCCGCATCGTGGGGGCGCTCCTCACCGACCGGTGGAGCCAGCTGGCGATCGGCCTGTTCGGCGCGAGCTTCCTGGTCGCGGTGCTGACTCTCCGCGAGATCCGCGGCTCCGACACCGGCACCGTGCCCGGGCTGTCGATGCTGCTGTCCTACGTCCTGATGCTCGCCAGCATCGTCGTGCTCGTCCTGTTCGTGCACCACGCCGGCCAGGGCCTGCGGGTCTCCGGGCTGATCGACCTCGTCGGCGACCGCAGCCGCGAGTTCATCGTCCGCGAGCACGGGGACGTACCCGCCGTCACCGGTGGTCCGGACGGGATCGTCGCCGCGGAGCCCGGCAACCTGGTCCGCGTCGACCGGCCCGCCCTCGTCGCCGCGGCCCGGCGGGCGGACTGCGTGCTGGAGCTGGTGCCGGTCATGGGGGACTTCGTCGTCGGCGGCGCGCCGCTGTTCCGGGTGCATCCCGAGCCCTGGTCGGCGGTGAGCGGGAACGGGGGGCCGGCCGTTCGGCTCCAGGCCACCGACGTCACCCACCACGTCCTGCTCGGCCCGGAGCGCGTCCACACCGAGGACCTGGCCTACGGCTTCCGCAAGCTCGTCGACATCGCGGTGCGGTCGATCGCCCAACCGTTCAACGACCCCACGACAGCGGTCCAGGCGCTGCACCGGCTGCACGACCTGCTGCGCCAGATCGCCGGTCGCCCCCTTCCCTGCGGTGAACACCGCGACGAGGACGGCGTGGTGCGCCTGATCGAGCGGACCGTCAGCTGGGACGGCTACGTCCGGCTGGCCTTCGACGAGATCCGCCTGGCCGGGGCGTCGGAGCCGCAGGTGACCCGGAAGATCTGCGCGGCGCTGGCCGACCTCAAGAGCGTGGCACCGCCCGACCGGCAGGAACCGCTGGACCGCCAGCTCCGGCTGCTGGAGGCCGGCGTCCGACGGGCCCACGAGGATGCGGAAGACGTCCTCGCTGCCCTCACGCCGGACACCGAGGGCATCGGTTCGGGGGCCGACGTCACAGCCACGCCGAAGCCACGGTCGACTCCCCGACCGTCGTGAGGGTGCGCGACACCCGATCCCGAGCGCGCCGCTACGAGCCCACGAGCAGCCGTCCGACTGATGATTCCCAGGAAGATCTCAGGCGATTGTCAGGCGGCTTTCTGGCGCGTGCGGCAGGTATTCAGGAGTCGAATTGCCGGAGGCTGAGCGGCCGCGACATGGGCGAGGACTACCGGAGGTTCCCCTGAGCGACACCACGAGCCGCCCTTCGGCGACGGACCCCGGCTACGTCCTCGACCCGGCCTGGCACGCGGAACGGGAGCGGCTGACCAGCCTCACCGGCCTCTACGACGGCACCACCCTCCGGCTCGCCGACCAGCTGGGCCTGACCGCCGGGTGGCAGTGCGTCGACGTCGGTGCCGGCACCGGCACCGTCGCGCAGCGGCTGGCCGACCGCGTCGGACCCACCGGGCGGGTGCTCGCCATCGACACCGACACCCGCTTCCTCGCGCCCCTCGCCAGCGAGGTGCTCAGCGTGCAGACGCACGACATCACCACCCAGCTGCTGCCAGAGGGACAGTTCGACCTCGTGCACGCCCGACTACTGCTCGAGCACCTGCCCGGCCGCGACCAGGTCCTGCGCCACCTCGCCTCAGCCCTCGCCCCCGGCGGGTGGCTGTTGATCGAGGACTTCGACTGGGCGACCGCCGCCGTCATCGACCCCCCGGCCCCGGTCCACCAGCGGGTCACCCAGGCATGCGGCAGGCTCCTGCAGGCCCACGGCTACGACCCGCACTACGGGCGGCGCCTTCCCCGCTCGCTGCGCGAGCTCGGCCTGACCGACGTCGGAACCCACGCCGTGGCAGAGCAGGTCGACGCCGACCCGGTCCACGGCGTCCCGCAGTGGGAACTGCTCATCCACCAACTCTCCCCGGGCATGCTGGCCGCCGGCCTGGTCACCCAGGTCGACCTGGACGCCTTCACCGACCTGCTGCACGACGGCCGCACCGTGGTCTTCGCCCCGCTCATGGTCAGCTGCTGGGGTCGACAACCCCCCGTCTCGGCCGACGATGGGATGCGCTGACCAAGCCCACTCGGAGACGATGGGAGGAGTCGGAGGTCTGGAGCACGCCCAGCGCCGAACTCTGGATTGATCGGCGGTCGGAGCGTGCAAGCAAAGGCGAATCGCCCGGCCCGATGCCTCCGAGCCACCTCTCTGTGTCTGCAGGCGGCCTGAGCGATAGGCGCACGACCGCCTGTGACGGCGATCGCCGCGGGCTGCTCATGTGTTGGAGCGCCGGATCGCCCTACAGTCCCTGCGTGGCCAGTCCAGAAGAGGGCCAGGACCTGATGCGGCAGGGCCGCGAAAGTCGGGCACGGTTGCGCGAGCAGGTCGCTGACGCCCACCAGCGCCTCGGTGAGGCGGAGCACGCGGCCGAGGAAGCGTTGCATCGCGTGGCCGGTCAGCTGCCCGACCCTGAGCGGGTCCACCGCCGGGCCAGCGCGCTCTCCGCCCACGGTGACGAGCATCTGCACGCGGCCCAGCGGGAGCGCACAGAATCCGAGACGGACGGCGGTCGCCCCGCCGCCCACCCGGTTGATGGCCATTCGGGCTGAGGGGCGTGCGATGCGAACCCCCGCGGAGCCCTCCCGGCTGCACGATGACTTCGCAGATCTCTCGACCGAAGCCGTGCAGAACTGGGCGCAGTCGGCCCGGCTCCGGGCACAGCAACTGTGCGATCAGGCCGAGGCGCAGCAACACCGGGCGTCCGCGCTCTGGGTCGAGCTCGGACTCGGCGCGGCCGACAGGACCGACAGCCGCCTGCGCCGGCGGCTGCAGTTGGCCGAGCTGCAGATCGCGCACCTGGAGAAGGCGCTGGCCAGCAATCGGCGCATCGGAATGGCCATCGGCATCCTCATGGCCCGCCACGGGCTCACCGAAGATCAGGCGTTCGCAGCCCTCCGGCTGTTGAGCAACCGGCGCAACGTCAAGCTGCACGTGCTGGCCGAGCAGATCATCTACGCCGGCGAGCCGTAGCAGGCTTTGACGCTCCTGCTCTGCCCTCGCGGTTGTCCCACATGGTCCTGCCGGGGACAACCGGCCGGCTCGGCAGGAGGGCAGGCCTCCGGGTGATCCCTGTCAGGCGGCCACAGGCGCGTCGGTCAGGTGATCGGCGGTCTCACCTGCTCGGCGGCGATGGATTCGACCTGCTCCCTGTCCACGACGCAGCCGCCTGGGCAGTCGAACTCCACGGGCCACTCATTCGACCAGCCGACGGCCGCTCGTCGCCCGCAGTTCGGGCAGTCCTCCCAGGTCACCCGCTCACTCTGTTCCACGATGGCGCCTTCCGACCCCACCCAGCGCGCGCTGGAATGGGGAGGCGACCCGCTCACACTGTTCGAAGCAGAGGCCCCTCGGGATGAAGCTTCCCTCCCCCTGGGAACCGTTGCCAATCCGAACGATGGGGACGCGCGCCGTCCCAGATCGGGCCGCCTCGACAGGCGCGGCAAGGGGAGACGACGCAGGGTCTTTTCTGGTGGGCGGGGCCGCGCGGAGCCCGCATAGCTGCGGCAGCATGCGCAAGGCGGGTTATCCCCCGATGGGCGTCTCGCGGTGCGTGACCGAACCCCTGCCGAAGGGTCAGTGGGCGTCACTCGAGACTGGGTGGGAGGGAGCGGTGTCGACGCCGACGATCCACGTCACACCGTAGCGGTCGGTGAGCATGCCGTACAGCGGCGCGAAGGGAGCCGGCGCCAGCGGGATCAGCACCGCCTGGGCATCGGCGGCCAAGCCGTTCCACAGCGGCTGGATCTCAGCGCCGTCGGTGCCCTGCAGGGTGATGTAGAAGGGGTTCGTGCCGGGGTCGTAGCCCTTGGACGGCTGGACGTCGTAGGCCATGAGGGCGAAGCCGCTGGGCGCGTCGAGCCGTCCGAACGCGACCTGCTGTGCCTGGGCGGGGTCCTCGACGGCGTGGATGTCGGTGTAGGTGGCGAGTGAGATATCGCCGCCGAACACCGACCGGTAGAACTCCAGCGCCTCGCGCGCCTGACCGCGGAAGTTGACGTGGGTGGTCGTGGTGACGCTCATGACGGGCCGCCTTTCGATAGGGGGTTCCGGGCCGGTGCTGGGACGGTCAGCCGCCGCGCAGGGCGGGGAGCAGGACGCCGTCGATCAGGGTGAGGCTGAATTCGCGGGTGATCGGGAGCTGCTGCACCGCACGCGCGATGCACATCATCGGGATGAGCTCGGCCAGGGTGTCCAGATCGACCGGTGGCCGGAACTCGCCGCGCTCGACCGCGCGCCGGATGAGGGTCCGACCGGCCTCGACCCACGGTCCGATGCCCGCGCCCGCGACGATGTCGGCGAGGCGAGGGTCGGCCTTGGCCACCGCCAGCAGACCGGCCACGGCCTGGATGCGTACTTGCTGCTGCTCATCGTCGAAGGGACGGATCATCGCGGCCAGGTCGCCGCGCAGCGTTCCGGTGTCGGGCAGGTGCGCGGCGTCGACGTCGCCGCTGCTCATGCCGGACACCGCCTGAAGGACCAGGTCGGCCTTGGTCGGCCACCGCCGGTACACCGTCGCCCGGGCCATGCCCGTCCGGGCCGCCACCATGTCGATCGTCATCCGGTCGTAGCCCTGCTCGGCCAGCACGGCCAACGTCGCGTCCAGGATCACGGCGTCGCGGGTGTGATCACGCTTGCGTCCCGGGCGGCCCCGCTCCTCGCTCACAACCAACACGATACGCATGCATCTCGATATGAGCAAGTATTGATATGGTTCGCTGCGACGCCTCGGATCGACCGGGGGGCAGGGAGGTCGGCGTGCGGACTGTGTCGATGCACGACCGCCGGCGCGCGATGGTGCGACGACACCACCTCGCCGGCGCCGCCGGGACGCCGGAGGAGGTGACGCGATCGCTGGTCGCCCTGCACGCCACCGATCCGGCCTCGGTCTACCTGTCCGTGCTCGCCCGCAGCGCCGCCTCGACGCTGAGCGACGTGTCCGCGGCCCTGTACGACCGACGCAGCCTGGTCCGGTGGATGGCGATGCGGCGCACCCTGTTCGTCTTCCCGCGCGAGGACATCCCGCTGGTCCAGGCGGCGGTCAGCACCCCCTTGGCCGCGGTGCTGCGGCGGCGCCTGATCAGCCAGCTGGAGCGCAACGGGAGCGAACCGCCCGTCGACGGCGATCCCGCCGCCTGGATCGACGAGCTGGAGCGACGGGTCGAGCGAGCCCTCTCCCGGCGCGGGACGGCCACCGGCGGGCAACTGCGCAGCGACGAGCCGGCCCTGGCCACCCGCATCCCCGCGCGAGCCCCCTCCGAGCGCCCGCAGCTCGTCACCACCTCGCTGTTGACGCTCATGAGCGCCGCCGGCCGGCTCGTGCGTGGCACCCCGACCGGCCCCTGGACCAGCCGCCACCACCGATGGGAACCGATCGGGCAGTGGTGGCCCGACGGGCTGCCCGACGTCGATCCGATCCGCGCGCAGCGCGACCTCGCCCGCCGCTGGCTGACCCGGTTCGGACCCGCCACGTTCGAGGACCTGCAGTGGTGGACCGGCTGGACCAAGACCACCACGGGCCAGGCGCTCGCACAGCTACCGATCGAGACCGTCGACCTGCACGGCGCCGAGGGCATCACGCTCACCGATCCCGACGACGAGCCCGGCTCCGAAGAGCCGGAGCCGACGGCGACCCTGCTCCCCGCCCTCGACCCCACCCCGATGGGCTGGAAGTCCCGCGACTGGTTCCTCGGCATCGACAGCCGCAGTCTGTTCGACCGAGCCGGCAACATCGGCCCCACCCTCTGGTGGGACGGCGAGATCATCGGCTCGTGGGCCGTCACCCCGCACGGCGACGTCCGCACGACCGTGCTCGCCGACCGCGGCGTCGCCGCCGCGCAGGCGATCGAACGAGCCGCAGCGACGCTCCAGCACCGACTCCAGGGGGCCGTCGTCACCCCCGCCGCCCGGACCCCCCTCGAACGATCGATATCGGAGGAGGCGCGGTGAGGACCCGCGGCTGAAGCCTCGGCGGTACCGCACCAGAGACGACGCAGGCCGCTCTCCCGAGGGAGAACGGCCTGGTCAACGGGGTGGAGCTGAGGGGACTCGAACCCCTGACCCCCACACTGCCAGTGTGGTGCGCTACCAGCTGCGCCACAGCCCCTTGCTCTGGTCCGGTGCTCCCGGAGCCGTTGGCAACTGTACAGGGCTGGAACGGCGAAGCGGCGGAGGGGTGGCGAGCGGGTGTCAGCCCTTCATCTGCGCGATGCGGAGGTGGTTGCCGAAGGGGTCGCGGAGACCGAAGTCGATGCCGTAGGGCTGGTCGACCGGCTCCTCGCTGATGTCGACGCCCTTCTCCTTGAGCTCGGCGTAGGTCTTGTGCGCGTCGTCGCAGCGGAAGAAGAGGTGGCCGCCGGTCGCGCCCTTGCTGAGCAGCTCGCGAACTTGCGCCGCGGTCTCCTCGCTCATCGACGGCGGGCCGGGGACCTCGAGGAGGATGCCGCGGCCGGCGTCCCCGGGGACGTTGATGGTCAGCCAGCGCATGAAGCCGAGGTCGACGTCCTCGCGGACCTCCATGCCGAGCTTGCCGACGTAGAAGTCCAGCGCCTTGTCCTGGTCGGTGACGTAGATCTGCGTGGTGCCGAGTGAGTTCAACATGGGCAGAACGCTAGAAGGCCTCACCGACCTGGGGCTTCTCCAAAACTGCTCGGTCTGGTCCAGGCCATCGCGAAGCAGGACGGCACGGGCGGCAGCGGCCCGCGCTCGCGGTAGACGCTCGGCGGCTCGCCGACGATGTCGCGGAAGACCCGGCTGAACGTGCCGAGGCTGGCGAAGCCGACGTCCATGCAGATGTCGGTGACGCTCTTGTCGGTCGAGCGCAGCAGCCACATCGCCCGCTCGACCCGCCGCCGCTGCAGGTAGCGGTTCGGGGTCTCGCCGAAGGTCGCGCGAAACGACCGGATGAAGTGGGCCTCGGAGACGTGCGCGATCCGCGCCAGGGTGGGGACGTCGAGCGGTTCGGCGTACGAGCGGTCCATCGCGTCCCGAGCGCGCAGCAGCCGCCGGTTGTTCTCCTCGGTCGCCCGGCTCACACGGGCGATTGCATCAGATGGAGACGCCGCGCTCGCGCAGCCACGGGATGGGGTCGATCTTCTTGCCGTTGATGCCGCCCTGGTGCACCTCGAAGTGCAGGTGCGGGCCGGTGGACTGGCCGCGCTGACCCAGCAGCGCGATCTGCTGGCCGGCCTCGACGTAGTCGCCGACCTTCACGAGGATCTTCTCCATGTGGCCGTAGACGGTGACGTCGCCGTTCTCGTGGAGGATGTAGACGGCCAGACCGAAACCGCTGGCCGCCCCGGCCCTGAGCACGACGCCGTCCATGGCCGCGTACTCCGGGGTCAGCATCGGGGCGGCGAGGTCGATGCCCCAGTGCATGGTTCCCCAGCGCATGCAGAAGCAGGTGGTCAGGCGGGCGCCGTTGACCGGAAGCACGGCCTTCGGACGGGCGGCCTCGCGAGCGGCGGCCTCGGCCTCGGCGCGGGCGGCCCGGGAAGCGGCCACCTCCTGCAGCCGGGCCTGCGCCTCTGCCTCGGTGATCGAGGCCATCGGCATGATTTCGCCGCCCTGCTCGCTGGTGTCGAGCGCCTGCCGGGCGGCGAGCACCGAGGTCGCCTCGGCTGAAGCAGGGGTGATGCCGTGGAAGCCGACGACGCCCGCGGCAAGGCCGCCGGCGACGAGCGCCACCAGCAGGGCGAGGGGACGGCGGTGCAGCCGGTGCGTGCGCCGAGGGCGGCCGTGCTGACCGCGGCGGGCGGAAGGCCGTGCCGGCCGCTCGAGGAGGTCGGCGTCGTCGATCCGCGCGCTCATGCACCTGCCCGTCTCGGGGAAGCGGCCCGATCCGGGCCCGTGGGGGTCTCCCCCATGTAAAGCGTTGCGTGACCGATTCGTAACCCCCTGTACGGCGTGTTGACACGAACACGCCGTGTGAACGGTCTCACGAAGGACACCGATGGGGTTCGGAACGTGCACTCAGGCCCGGGTCGAGCCGGTCGGGAAAGGGTTGAGCCGCGGGCTGCTGCGGCTCAACCCCAGTTCGTCCAGGTCAACCCGCGCCGGTAACGGCGCTCGCCGAGGCCGGACGAGCATCGCGGAAGCGCCGGGCGGCGAAGGCACCACCGACCACCAGACCGGCCCCGAGCGCCACCATCACCGCGACGGCAGCCCGCCCCAGCAACGACGGCCCGCTCGACAGCACGTGCGAGGTCCACAGGACGTCGACGTCCGGCAGACCCTCGACGAGGAGCAGCCAGCCGAGCAGCAGCGCCATCAGCCCGGTCATCACCCCGCGGCCGCGCCACGCCGAGCGCACACCGAGCACCGCGATCAGCAGCACCAGCACCGCCGGCAGCAGCGCCGACACCACCGCCCCCGTGTGCGACCCGACCGACGCCGCCGGCGCCGGGGTCGCGAGCCCGTGCCACAGCGCCGCCGCAGCGCCCACGGACAGCAGCACGCCCACCGGCCGCGGCGACCGCGCCACGAGACCGGACACGACCCCGACCAGCGCGAGCAGCAGGTACGCCGGCCACACCAGCCACGGCGACGGCGGCGGACTCCAGGTCAGCTCGCCCGTCACGACCGCCTTCGAGGACCCGTAGGACACCGGGATCGACCACTCGAACACCCGGTGCGGCCGCGACGGGTCGGCGGCGACCGCCGGCGGCAACTGGCCGGCGATCATCCAGTGCGTGCGGTGGTCGTGCCACACGTAGGCCGCGTCCGTCGAGACCCGCTCCCAGTCGGGGTCGGCGTGCGCGTCCGCGTACGAGGGCAGCGGAGCGCGGCCGGACGGATCCAGGTTGATGTAGGTCGACGGGCTGTTCCGGTTGCGCCAGACGCCGTCCGGGCCGATCCGCAGGTACGGCTCGTCGGTGTAGCCGGGCACCACCACCTCGGTCGCCGATGCGTTGACCAGCTCGACGTCGTCGCCGAACTGCAGCACCCGCACCGAGACGCCGGGCATCGGCGGCGTCACCGCCAGCACCCGGCCGTCGAAATCACTCCCGGCCGTACCGCCCCCGACGTGGGCCTGGGCCGGCCCCGCCACCACCAGCGCAGCCAGCACGCAGAGCAGGACGACGAGCAGTCGCCTCACGACCCGGCGGCGACCTTCGCGAGGTCCGACGCGATGTCCTTGGGCGTGTTCCCGGCGTCGAAGGCCACGTGCGCCTTGTCGTCGGCCCCGTAGAGCAGCAGCAGCGCGGAATGCGTCTGCCCGCCGTCCTGGGCGAGCGGCACCCCCGCGGACAGCTGCGCCTGGTCCAGCGTCGCCTGGTCGCCGGTCAGCCCGACGAACGGCGTCGGCAGGTCGGCGTCGAACCGGTCCAGCCACTCGCGGATCACCTGCGGGGTGTCGCGGGCCGGGTCGGTGGTCACGAACACGACCTGGATCTGCGCGGCCACCGCCGGGTCGAGCTTGCGCAGCGCGACGGCGATGTCGGCGAACGTCGTCGGGCAGACGTCGGGGCAGTTCGTGTAGCCGAAGAAGAGCAGCGTCGGCCGGCCCTGCGTGGCGGTCGTGAAGTCGTAGGCCGCGCCGGAGGTGTCGGTGAGCGTGAACGACGGCCGCTGGTAGGGCGGGTCCAGGTCGATGCCGGCGTAGGTGCCGCCGTCGTCCCCCCGGACCTGGGCCGGCGCGGAGTGCGAGTGCTCGGCCCCGGCCTGCGACACCTCGGTGCCCGACGAGCCGCCGGACCCGCCGCAACCGGCCAGCAGCAGCCCCGCGGAGAGCAGGACGGCCAGCCGGTTGCGCACGGACCCACTCACGAGGACACGGTACGTCGCCCGGCTCGCAGCCCCAGGACGACACCGGCGCCGCCGAGCACGAGCGCCACGATCGACAGGATCAGCGCCACGGTCCCGGTGCTGCTCGAGCCATCGGAGGACGACGACGCCGACGACGAGCCCCCATCCGAGGACGAGGACGACGACGCCCCCACCGTCAGCGTCGGCGCCGGGTGGTCCGGCTCCGGCTGCCCCTCGACGGTCGGGTCGATCCACGCGGTCTCGGTGCCGTCGCTGTAGGTCTGCACCGCGGCGAACGACAGCGCCTTGGCGTCCGGGAACGGTCCGACCGACAGCGAGAACTCCTGGAACTGGCCCGGGCCGATCCCCGGGTTGCCCGGGTCCGCGGCGAACTCCACGACCGAGACCGCCTCGGTGATCTCGTTGCCGTCGTCGTCCTTCTCCGGCGGGTTCAGCGCCGTCCGGGTCAGCGTCGTCGTCCACCCGGGCATCGGCTCGGTGCTCACCGACGCGAACGGGTGGTCGGTGGGCAGCTGGATGCGCAGCTTCACCGTGCTGGCCGTGTCGCTCTCGTTGGGCACGCGGAAGACGATCTTGCCGTAGCCACCCTGGGTGGCGTCGGGCGAGGACACGCTGACGTGCGCGGACGCGACGCCGAGGCCGGCGAACAGCAGGCCGACGAGCGCGACCAGGACGATGCCGAGCCGGGTGGCCGGACGGGGCAGGGACACAGCTCTCCTCAGGGTTGTTCTCGGGTCACGGCTTCCACGGTCACCTGACCGGGAAGGTGGTGCTGGCCGTGTAGGCGGTGAACTCGTCCTTGCGGACGCTGATCTGCAAGGTCCAGGTGCCGGCCGCCGGGATGTCCATCGCGTCGGCCGAGTAGTGACCGGGCCCGGCGGGCTGGAGCTTCACGTCGATCGGCCCGAGCTGCTGCGAGGGCTCGGCGATCGTCACCGTGATCCCGGCCGGCTGGGTGAGCTGGCCGGCGTCGTCGAACAGGTAGACGTGCAGCACGTTCGGCCCGGTCGACGCGGGCTCGATCGACACCTGCACGCTGCCCGAGGTCCCCGACGTCCCCTTCAGCGGCAGGGTGGTGTCGACCGGCTGGACGACGGCGCTCGCGGCCGGCGGCGTGCCGACCAGCACCGACGTCACCCCCAGGACGACGACGGCGAGCAGCAGCTCGACCACCACCGAGCGCCGCAGCCGCGGCAGGGCCGCCACCGCGTCACCCGCCTGGGCGCGCCTGCGCTCGACGACGGCGTCGTCGACGTCCTCGGCGACCGGGTCGGACGGCTCGGCGGCGAACGCGTGCGCGGTCACCCGCCGGCTGCCGGCGGGCCGGTGGTGCACGCCGAGGTGCTGCTGCACCCACACCCGCGAGACGCCGGCCGCCGCCAGGATCACCGCGACGATCAGCAGCTTGGTCACCAGCAGCCAGCCGTACTCGGTCGAGACCAGCGCCGCCGGGGTGCCCACCTCGCGCACCGCCTGCACGATCCCGGTGACCACCAGGGCCACCACCGCGCCGAACGCCATCCGGGAGAACCGCGGCATGGCCACGGCGAGGTCGTCCGCCGGGATCCCGGGCCGCAGGACGCCGACCACCAGCCCGGTCAGCCCGCCCAGCCAGACGGTCATCGCCGCCACGTGCACGACCGCGATCGGCAGCTCCAGCCCGGGCCACGGGCCGGCAACCGGGTGCCCGACCGCCGCGGTCGTGACGACCAGGCCGAGCGCGGCCACCCCGGACGCCGGCAGCATCCAGGACGTCGGCGGCTCACCGCGCCGCCAGGCGGGGGCCAGTGCGGCCACGAGGTACAGCGCCAGCAACGTCCGGATCATGAGGACGACGCCGTAGGTGGTGCTCGCCGTCGTGTCGAGCAGCGCGGTGTCGAACACCGACCCGAGCCCGGCGCCGGCGGCGTACGGCCCCTGGACGGCGAAGGAGCCCAGCGCCCCCAGCGCGGCGGCGATCGCGCCGCCCTCGCTCAGCCGGCGCAGCCGCACCGACGTCCAGCCGCCGGGCCAGCAGACCATGAGCAGCACCGGGATGCCGACGGCCAGCGCGAGGCCGGCGAAGCCGAGCCATCGGGCGACCGGCAGCGCCACCGCCACACCGGCATCGGTCGCCTGGCTGACGTCGCCGGCGCCGGCCGTGATCAGCGGCCCGTTGCCGACGGCGAAGGAGAACGCCCCCGCCACGGGGTGCGAGTCGGCCGAGATCACCCGGTAGGTGACCAGGTACCCGCCCTCGGGCAGCGTGTCGCGCAGCGGGATCGTGACGACGTCGCCGCTCACCTTCGGCGCCCCGGTGTCCACCCGCTGCTGGCGCGCGTCGAGCACTCTCGCGTACCCGGCACCGAGGGAGACGCCCTCGCTGAAGTGCAGCGTCACCTGCGCCGGCGCGCTGGACAGCCGGGCGCCGTCCTCGGGGTTGGTCGACTCCAGCTCGGCGTGCGCTGCCGCGGGACCGGCCAGGACGACGCCGGAGACCAGGAACCCGCCGAGCAGCGCGACCAGCAGCGCGAGCGCGCGGCGCCTCACGCGACCACCCGGCTCCGCACCGGCGCGGCCGCGGCCCGCCGGCGCCGGCCGCGCCAGGCCATCGCGGCGACCAGCAGCACCCCGGCGACGAGCAGCAGGTGCGCCACCGCGCGCTCGGCCGGCACGTGCCCGTTGCCGAGGTCCCGCACGGTCACGACGGTGAGCAGCACCGTGAACGTGCCGAGGAACGGCAGCGCCCCGGCGGCCAGGCGCGGCGCGGCCGCGACGGCCAGGAAGGCAGCGGCCAGGGCGAGGTTCCAGGCGCCGGTCTCGTGGGCCATGTGCACGGGCGCGCTCATGGAACCGTCGGCCAGGACCGGCCAGGCGATCCCCGCCTGCGCGACGCCGATCGCCAGCAGCGCCAGGCGCAGCGCGGTCTCGACCAGCCGGGCGCGGGCGGCCGCGGCCGTTCCGGGCAGCTCCCGCGGCAGCGCCTGGAGCACCCGCGCGGTCAGGTCGGGCACCACCGGGGCAGCGGCCAGGCGGGCACGGCGGGTGACGAGCGCGGCGTCGTCCGCCCACGCGGCGCAGGCCGGGCAGGTCGCGAGGTGCTCGTCGAGCGCGCGCTCGGGCACGCCGAGGGGTTCTCCGTCGATCCGCGCGGAGAGCGCCTCGCGGTACGCAGGACACTGCATGGTGCAGTAGTCGCCCGTGCGCGGACGTGGGTTCCCGCACGATCCCGGCTTTTTCGACACCCGGCTGCGAAAGTGGAGACGTGGAGGAACTCGAGCGGCTCGCGGCGGACGCCGTGGACGGCGACCCGGTCGCCGCTGCCGCGCTGGTCCGGGCCACCCAGTCCGACGTCTGGCGGCTGTGCGCGGCGCTCGGCGACCCGCAGGCGGCCGACGACCTCGCGCAGGAGACCTACCTGCGCGCCTTCGGCTCGCTGCACCGCTTCGAGGGCCGCTCGTCGCTGCGCACCTGGCTGCTGGCGATCGCCCGCCGGGTGTGCGCCGACGCCCTCCGCACGCGGCGCCGTCGTCCGTTCTCCCTGGTCCGGGACGACACCGACCTCGAGGCGCTGGCCGGCGGGGACGGCGCCGACACCGTGGGCGAGGGCGCCGTCGTCACCGATCTGCTCGACCGGCTCGACGCCGACCGCCGCGAGGCGTTCGTGCTCACGCAGCTGCTGGGCCTGCCCTACGCCGAGGCCGCGGAGGTGGTCGGGTGCCCCGTCGGCACCATCCGCTCCCGCGTGGCGCGTGCCCGGAGTGACCTGATCGACGCTCTCGCGGACGACACTCGGCAGGAGGAAGCAACGGGTAGGTGAACGGAGGCCGAAGGTTGGGCACCTAAGCTGCCCGACGGCCGCGGAACCTCCCCCGCGCCGAACCGTTCGCCGACCACGGAGCACGCGTGCCCTTCAGCCTGTCCCCCAAGGACTCGAGCTTCTACCCGCTGTTCACCGCCTCGGCGGAGAACCTGGTCGAGGCGACGAACGTCCTCTCGGACTTCATCCACGACCACGCCCGCCGTGAGGAGCTGGCCGGGAAGCTGCGCGAGCTCGAGCACGCCGGTGACCAGTCGACGCACGCGATCTTCCGGCAGCTGAACACCAGCTTCGTGACGCCGTTCGACCGCGAGGACATCTACAACCTGGCCAGCGACCTCGACGACGTCATGGACTTCGTGGAGGCGGCCGCCGATCTGGTGATCCTCACCGGCCTGGGCACCCTCCCGGCCGAGATGAGCCAGCAGACCGCGCTGCTGCAGCGGGCCGCGCAGACCACGGCCGAGGCGATGCCGCGGCTGCGGACGTTCAAGGACCTCTCCGAGTACTGGATCGAGGTCAACCGGATCGAGAACGAGGCGGACAAGCTCTACCGCCGGCTGATCTCGCGCCTCTACAGCGGCGAGTTCGACGCGCTGGAGATCCTCAAGCTCAAGGAGGTGGCCGACCAGCTCGAGGAGGCGGCCGACGCCTTCGAGCACGTGGCCAACGTGGTCGAGACGATCGCGGTCAAGGAGTCCTGACCCCTCCCATGGACGGGCTCTTCCTGGCGCTGATCGTCATCGTCGTGGTGGCACTGGCGTTCGACTACACCAACGGCTTCCACGACGCGGCCAACGCCATCGCGGTCGCCGTCTCGACCAAGGCCCTCACCCCCCGGGTGGCGCTGGCCCTGGCGGCGGTGATGAACCTGGTCGGCGCGCTGATCTCCACCAAGGTGGCGGCCACCGTCGGCGCCGGGATCATCGACCCGCCGTCCGGCCCGGGCGGGCTGCAGGTGGTCTTCGCCGCGCTCATCGGCGCGATCGCGTGGAACCTGATCACCTGGTACTTCGGGCTGCCCTCGTCGTCCTCGCACGCCCTGATCGGCGGCCTGGTCGGGGCGGCGCTCGCCGCGGCCGAGTCCGTGCAGTGGATGGGGATCGTCGACAAGGTCGTCATCCCCATGGTGCTGTCGCCGCTGGTCGGCTTCGGCCTGGGCTACCTGTTCATGCTCGCCATCCTCTGGACCTTCCGGAACCGGGCGGCGCACCGCACGGAGCGGGGCTTCCGCCGGGCGCAGATCTTCAGCTCGGCCGCGATGGCGTTCGGCCACGGCACGCAGGACGCCCAGAAGACGATGGGCATCATCACGCTGGCGCTGATCACCTCGGGCCACCTCTCGGAGGAGAACTTCGAGGTCCCGCTGTGGGTGATCCTCGCCTCGGCACTGGCGATCAGCGCCGGCACCTACTCCGGCGGCTTCCGGATCATCCGCACCCTCGGTCGCCGGGTCATCCAGCTCACCCCGGCCGGTGGCTTCGCGGCCCAGACCGTGGCGTCGGGCGTCATGATCGCGACCGCCACGGTGTTCGCCGTCCCGGTGTCCACGACGCACATCACGACCACCTCGATCATGGGCGTCGGCGCGACCCGGCGGCTGTCGGCGGTGCGCTGGGGCGTGGCCGGCAACATCGTCGTCGCCTGGGTGCTCACGCTGCCCGCGGCGGGCATCGTCGCCGCTCTGGCCTACTGGCTCACGCACGCGATCGTCGGCTGACAGGATCGCCCCGGTGACCGCCGGGCAGATCGAGCAACCGGTCGCGCTCAGGACGACGCGCGGCCGGTGGCTGATCGCGGTCACCGTGCTCGCCTCGGGCATGGCGTTCCTCGACGGGACGGCGGTCAACGTCGCCCTGCCCTCGATCGGCCGCGAGCTCGACGCGGGGCTGGCCGACCTGCAGTGGACGCTGTCGGGCTACACGCTCACCCTCGCCGGGCTGATCCTGCTCGGCGGTTCGCTCGGCGACCGGTACGGCCGCCGCAAGGTCTTCCTCATCGGCGTGGCCTGGTTCGCCGCGGCGTCCCTGCTCTGCGGGCTGGCCCAGGTCCCCTGGCAGCTCGTCGCCGCGCGGGCGCTGCAGGGCATCGGGGGCGCGCTGCTGACGCCCGGCAGCCTCTCGCTGATCCAGTCGTCGGTCCGGCACGGCGACCGCGGGCGGGCGATCGGCATCTGGTCGTCGCTGGCCGGCATCGCCGGGCTGGTCGGGCCCTTCCTCGGCGGTGCCCTGGTCGACGTGGCGAGCTGGCGGCTGGTGTTCTTCATCAACGTGCCGATCGCCGCGGTGATCCTCGTCGTCGCGCCGCGGCACGTGCCCGAGAGCCGGGACGGCGCCCACCACGGGCGCTTCGACTACGCCGGGGCCGTGTTCGGCGCGCTGGGCCTGGGCGGGATCACCTACGCGCTCATCACCGCCGGCGAGGACCCCGGCCGTCCCGACGTGTGGATCGCCGCCGCCCTCGGGGTGCTGGCCGGCGTGGCGTTCGTGGTACGCGAGCGGCGGGCGGCGGACCCGATGCTGCCGCTGCAGCTGTTCGCCGAGCGGCAGTTCACCGGGGCGAACCTCTCCACGTTCGCCGTCTACGCGGCGCTGGCCGGTTTCTCGCTGTTCCTCGTGCTGCAGCTGCAGGAGGTGCTCGGCTACGGCGCCACGGCCGCCGGCGCGGCGATGCTGCCCTCGATCCTGCTCATCACCCTGCTCTCACCGCGCGCCGGCGCCCTCGCCGAGCGGATCGGCCCGCGGATCCCGATGACGGTGGGGCCGCTGATCGCCTCCGCCGGCACCCTGTACCTGGTCGGGGTCGACGGCAGCGCGCCGTACTGGCTCGAGGTGCTGCCGGGCTCGCTGCTGCAGGGTCTCGGCATGGCCACGACGGTTGCCCCCCTGACCGCGACCGTCCTGGGCGCGGCGCCGGACTCGAAGGCGGGGATCGCCAGCGGCGTCAACAACGCCGTCGCGCGGGCCGCGCAGCTGCTGGCCGTCGCCGCGCTGCCGGTCGCCGTGGGCCTCTCGGGCACCGACTACGACCACCCGGAGGTCTTCACGGCGGGCTACCGCACCGCGCTCGTCGTCTGCTCGGTGCTGTTCGCGGTGGGCGGGATCATCGCGTGGGTCACCATCCGCCGCGACGTCCTGGAGCCGGACTGAGCCGCCGTCCCGCTCTCTGGGACGGCGCCTCGCCATTCCCGATCGGTCTGGTAGACATAGCGCCGTGACGGCGACCGCAGTGCTCCTCGTGGGCAGGATCCACGTCGACCTGCTGCGCGTCTGCACCGCCACCTGTCCGGGCTGCTGACTCCCGCACCCCTTCCTCGCCGCCGGGCCTCGCCGTGCCCGCGCGCCCGAACCCGGAGTTCCAGCCCTCGTGAAGACCCTCGTCCTGCTCGCCCTGGTCGGCCTGGGCGCCCAGCTCGTCGACGGCAGCCTCGGCATGGCCTACGGCGTCACGTCCACGACGCTGCTGCTGGCGATCGGCACCAACCCCGCCGCGGCCTCGGCCACCGTGCACCTCGCCGAGATCGGCACCACCCTGGCCTCCGGAGTGGCGCACTGGAGGTTCGGCAACGTCGACTGGCGCGTGGTGCTGCGCGTCGGCGTCCCCGGCGCGATCGGCGCCTTCGCCGGTGCCACGGTGCTCTCGCACCTGTCCACCGAGGTCGCCGCGCCGGTGATGTCGCTGATCCTCCTGGCCCTCGGCGTCTACCTGCTCGTTCGGTTCACGCTGCGCGGCATCGACCGGCGCAACCTCGGCAAGCCGCTGCGCAAGCGCTTCCTCACCCCGCTCGGCCTCGTCGCGGGCTTCGTCGACGCCACCGGTGGCGGCGGCTGGGGGCCGGTCGGCACCCCGGCGCTGCTGGCCAGCGGCCGCCTCGAGCCGCGCAAGGTGATCGGGTCGATCGACACCTCGGAGTTCCTCGTCGCGCTCGCCTCGAGCCTCGGCTTCCTGCTGGCCCTGGGCTCGCAGGGCGTGAACTTCGTCTGGGTGCTCGGGCTGCTCGCCGGCGGGCTGGTCGCCGCCCCGATCGCCGCCTGGCTGGTGCGGCACATCCCGCCGCGGCTGCTCGGGTCGCTGGTCGGCGGCATCATCGTGGTCACCAACACCCGCACGCTGCTGACGAGCGACTGGATCGACGCGTCGGACCCCGTGCGCTACAGCGTCTACGCGCTGCTCTACGCGGTGTGGGCACTGGCGGTCGTGCACTCCTTCCGGCAGTACCGCAAGGAGCGCGCGCTGGAGACGGTCGAGGCGAACGTCGCCGAGGAGCAGCCGGAGCCTCAGCCCGCCAGCAACTGATCCTCGAGCTCGGGCGGCAGGCCCGGCAGCGGGCGACCGGGACGTGGTTCCGGTCGCCCGCTGTCCTGCATCCAGGCCCAGGTGTCGGCGACCGAGTCGCGCACCGGCCGGCTGGGCAGCCCGAGCTCGCGGGCGCGGGAGGTGTCGACGTCCCAGGCCGTGCGGGCGGTCTCGTCGGCCAGCCACAGCGGCAGGTGCACCCACTCCTGCACGCCGGCGGCGAGCAGCTCGGTGTCCGGGATCGGCACCCACTCGGCGTCGCCGTCCGTGACCTCCCGGCAGACGTCGAGCAGGCCGCCGAGCGTGGTCATACCGGCCGGGCCGGTCGCGTTCACCGCACCGCCCTGCCCCTGCTCGGCCATGGCCACCAGCCAGTCGGCGAGGTCGCGCGCGTCGACGACGGCGATCGGCTGGTCGAGGTGCGCCGGGACGACGACGAGGCCGCCGCGGGCGATCCGGTCCAGCCACCAGCCGAGCCGGTAGAGCGGGTCGTGCGGGCCGATGATCAACCCCGCCCGCGCGGTGAGGAACCGGTCGCCGAGCGCCTCGCCGAGGATCCGCTCGGCCGCGGCCTTGTTCTGGCCGTACTCGTCCTCGTCGGTCTCCCAGGTCGGCTCGTCGTCCTCGGGTCCGATCGGGCCGGGCGGCCAGGTGCGGTAGGCGTTGAGGCTGCTGACGAACGCGTAGCCGGCGACGTCGGCCAGGACGGCGGCGGCGTTGGTCGCCGCCGGACGGGACTGGCAGGAGGTGTCGACGACGAGCTCGGGCGCCCAGCCGTCGAGGGCCGCGGGCAGCGCGTCGGGGTCGTCGCGGTCGCCGTGCAGCGCGCGGGCGCCCTCGGGCGGCTCCCCGGAGACGCCGCGGGTGAACGTGGCGACGTCGTGCCCGCGCTCGAGGGCGGAGGTGACGACGTGCCGGCCGAGGAAGTGGGTCCCACCGAGGACGAGCAGGCGCATGGCCCCACTCCAGCGGAGCCGCTCCCCCTCGTCCAGCGGGTTCGCCCGAAGCGGAACGGTCCTTCGACTAGCTCGCCGGGGTCAGCTCCGGCACCTGCGGGATCGGGGTGGCGCGGGCGGCGGCGAGCACCATCGACGGCGAGCGCGGCAGGCCGCGGCGGGTGCACAGCCGCAGGGCGCGGGCGCCGGTGACGACGTCGGTCTCCGGCGGGATGACCAGCAGGTCGGCCCGGCGGTCGCCGCCGTCCCAGCTGATGCAGACCACCTGCGGGTCCATGCTGCGGAAGCCGCCGGTGCGCACGACGCGGCCCAGCACGGCGATCTTGCGCGGGATCGCCTCCCACGCCTCGAGCGAGTAGGTGAACCGCTCCACGCGGACGCCGCGGCGGCCGAGCTCGGCGATGAGCTCGGGCAGCTCGACGGTGAGGTCCTGCCCCCGCGGCCACCAGGCGCCGTCGAAGGCCGAGTCGTTGGCGACCCCGGCGTCGTGCCGGAGACTCACCCGGACGTCGATCCCGCCCCGGAAACCGTTCCTGCCCAGGGCCGTACGGGTGATGACCATGCGCGCTCGCGCCGCCTCTCGTGCCTCGTCTCAGCGACCCGCGGGGAGACGGGTCCGATCAGAACGTAGGCGGGCAGAACCGCAGGTCAGCGGCAGGAAGAGGTGGGCGTGGCGGACCGGTCCGGCTCGTCGCCACGACCCGTGACCGGTCCGCCACAACCGCCTGCCGCAAGCGTGGATCAGGTCACCTGATCAGACGCTGTCCTCCCGCACCAACGCTGGTGCGGGAGGCCAGTCAGTGATCAGGTCACCTGATCACTGACTGCCGCGGGCTCAGAGCTTGGGCTTGCGGTTCTTGGCCTTGCCGCGCTCGTTCTGGTCGAGGATCACCTTGCGGATGCGGATCGCGGCCGGCGTGACCTCGACGCACTCGTCCTCGGCGCAGAACTCCAGGGCCTGCTCCAGGTTGAGGATCCGCGGCGGCACCAGGCGCTCGAGCTCCTCAGCGGTCGAGGACCGCATGTTGGTGAGCTTCTTCTCCTTGGTGATGTTGACGTCCATGTCGTCGGGGCGGGAGTTCTCGCCGACGATCATGCCCTCGTAGACCTCGGTCGTCGGGGCGACCATGAGCGAGCCGCGCTCCTGCAGCGAGAACATCGCGTAGGAGGTCGCCACGCCCTGCCGGTCGGCGACCAGCGAGCCGGTCGGCCGGGCACGCATGTCGCCCAGCCACGGCTCGTAGCCCTCGAGGTTGTGGTTGAGGACGCCGGTGCCGCGGGTCTCGGTGAGGAACTCCGTGCGGAAGCCGATCAGGCCGCGCGACGGGACGATGTACTCCATCCGCGCCCAGCCGGTGTCGTGGTGCACCAGGTTCTCCATGCGGCCGCGACGGGTGGCCAGGGCCTGCGTCAGCGTGCCGACGTACTCGCCGGGGACGTCGATGGTGACCCGCTCGACCGGCTCGTGCAGCTTCCCGTCGATCTCCTTGGTGACGACGGTCGGCCGGCCGACGGTGAGCTCGAACTCCTCGCGGCGCAGCTGCTCGACCAGGATCGCCAGCGCCAGCTCGCCGCGGCCCTGCATCTCCCAGGTGTCGGGCCGCTCGGTGGGCAGCATGCGCACCGAGACGTTGCCGACCAGCTCCTGGTCCAGGCGGTTCTTGATCAGCCGGGCGGTGAGCTTCTTGCCCGAGCGGCCGGAGATCGGCGAGGTGTTGATCCCGATCGTGATCGAGATCGACGGCTCGTCGACCGTCAGCGGCGGCAGCGGGCGCGGGTCGTTCGGGTCGGCGAGGGTGTCGCCGATCATGATGTCCTCGATCCCGGCGACGGCGACCAGGTCGCCGGGGCCGGCGCTGTCGGCCGGGGTCCGGTCGAGACCCTCGGTGACCAGCAGCTCGGTGATCTTGACCCGCTGGATGGTGCCGTCGGTCTTGCACCAGGCGACCTGCTGGCCGTTCTTGAGCTCACCGGAGTGGATGCGCAGCAGGGCCAGCCGGCCGAGGTAGGGCGAGGCGTCGAGGTTGGTGACCTGCGCGCGCAGCGGCTCCTCCGCGTCGTAGACCGGCGCCGGGATGGTCTCGAGCAGCGTCTTCACCAGCGGCGCGAGGTCGGGGCTGTCCGGGCTCGTGCCGTCCTCGGGACGGTTGAGCGAGGCCTGCCCGGTCTTGCCGTTGGAGTAGACGATCGGGAACTCCAGCGCCTCCTCGGACAGGCCGTTGTCCTCGAGCAGCTCCATGAACAGCTCGTAGGTCTCGTCGACGACCTCGGAGATGCGCGCGTCGGAGCGGTCGGTCTTGTTCACGACCAGGATCACCGGCTTGCGCTGGCCGAGCGCCTTGCGCAGCACGAAGCGGGTCTGCGGCAGCGGGCCCTCGGACGCGTCGACCAGCAGGACGACGCCGTCCACCATCGACAGCCCGCGCTCGACCTCGCCGCCGAAGTCGGCGTGGCCGGGGGTGTCGACGATGTTCACCGTGACCGGGTTGCCCTGCTCGTCGCGCAGCCGGATCGCGGTGTTCTTGGCGAGGATCGTGATGCCGCGCTCGCGCTCGAGGTCCATCGAGTCCATGACGCGGTCCTGCGTCGTGTCGGCGTCCGTGCCCTCACCCTTCGCGCGGTGGAGGGCGCCGGCCTGCCGGAGCAGGGCGTCGACCAGGGTCGTCTTGCCGTGGTCGACGTGGGCGATGATCGCCACGTTGCGCAGGTCGTCGCGAGTGGGCATGCGGAAGAGCACCTCAGGAGAGTTCGGGGAGTCCGCGGCGTCCACGCGCGCGGTACCTCGTGCAACAGCCGCCCGGTCGGCGACCTTCCCAGGGTAGTCGCTCAGCGCGCGGAGATCTGCGTCTCGCCCCGGTCGGCCACCCCGAACGTCACCCCTGAGGCGACGATCGTGACCAACGCCACGGACAACCAGTCGTTCAGCCCCACCCCGAGGGCGAGCACGTGGGCCAGCGCGAACGCGACGAGGTAGAGCAGCCCGAGCCCGACGGCGACCGCCCAGCCGCGGCGGCGCACCCACAGCGCGGTGGCGCCGAGACCGCACGCGGCGAGGACGATCCCGCCCAGCGCGCGGACGCCGGTGCCCTGCGCGACGCCGAACCCGACGGCCAGGCCGAACGCCACGAGCAGCGCCGACGGGAAGCGGGTCCGGGTCAGGGTCGAGGTCGCCATGCCCCCAGTCTCCCCGACCTCAGCCCTGCGCCGCCTGCACCGCCGTCGTGACGCCGCTCGGCGAGAGGTCCTCGAGCTGCTGGCCGTCGACCTTGACGGTCGGCGTCTGGTTGACGCCGTCCTTCGACGCCTGGTCGGTGATCTCCTTGACCCAGTCGCCGTAGGTCAGGTCGCGGATGGCGGACTCGACCGACGAGCCGCTCGCCCCGGCCTGCTGCGCGTAGCTGATCAGCTGGTCGTCGGTCAGCCCGGAGCCGCCCTCGGGCGGCTGGTTCGCGTAGAGCAGGTCGTGGAACTTCTGGTAGGCGTCCGGCCCGGCGGCGTCGACGACGGCGGCCGCGGCGTTGAGCGCCCGGGTCGAGTACTTGTCGTTGGCGCTCGTGTCGAGGAACGCCATGCCGTGGTAGTGCAGCTGCACGGTGCCGGCGGACACCAGCGAGGCGAGCGTGCTGCCGGTGGTCTTCTCGAAGTTGTCGCAGACCGGGCACTGGAAGTCCTCGTAGAGGTCGATCGTCACCGGCGCGGAGGTCTGGCCGACGACGATCACCTGCCCGCTGTCGACGGTGTTGGCCGGGACGGCGGCGTTCGCGGCGGTCGCCGTCCGCGAGTTCTGCACGACGATCGTGACGACGACGGCGGCCACCACGATCACCGCGGCGACGACGGCGCCGATCAGCGTGCGCTGCCGGCGCTGCGCGCGGGCCCGGGCGGCGGCCTCGGCGGCGCGCCGCTCCTCGATGCGGGCGCGGGCGGCGCGGCGCTTGGCGTTATCGGGCACGGGCGAACTCCTCGTTCGGAAGCGGGCGGCCGCCCAGGGCCAGCCGGGAGCGCGGCCAGCGGGCGAGCGCGAGGGCGACGAGCAGCAGGGCTGCGTCGCGCAGGACCTCGGTGGGATAAGCGGTGTCGGCCTTCGCGATCGCACCGCCGCCGCCGAAGCAGCCGCAGTCGATGGCGAGGCCGCGGGCCCAGGCGGAACCGACGCCGACCAGGTAGACCACCAGCAGCACGGCCGAGGCGATGGCCGCCGTCCGGACGAACACGCCGACGATCAGCGCGAGCCCCACGAAGACCTCCAGGACCGGCAGGCCGAAGGCGACCGGTGCGACGAGGGCCTCGGGCAGCAGCCGGTAGGCGCGCACCGCGCGGACGGCGGCGGCCGGGTCGGGGATCTTCAGCAGGCCGGCGACCAGGAAGACGCCGCCCAGCAGCAGCCGGGCGGCGGTGGCCAGCCAGAGTGCGACGGCGGCGCGCTTGTCTCCCACACCTACACAGTCGTGCGGTGCCCCGGAGAAGTTCCGTGGATCGGCTGGGAACTTGCTGTGAGAACGCCGGAGGCCGCGGCCGGGCACGATGAGGGACGACGGGGCCACCGAGGAACGGAGTGCCGATGCCCGGCTGGGCCTGGACGCTGATCGGCGTCGTCGCCGGCCTGCTGCTGCTGTGGGTGCTCCTCATCGCGGTGCTCTGGGCGACCCGCCCCGACGAGATGCGGCTTTCCGAGCTGCTCCGGCTGCTGCCCGACCTCCTGCGCCTGCTGCGCCGGCTGGCCGCCGACGGCACCCTGCCCCGCGGCGTCCGCGTCCGCCTGTGGCTGCTCCTGGGCTACCTCGCGCTGCCCATCGACCTGGTCCCCGACTTCATCCCCGTGCTGGGGTACGCCGACGACGCCGTCGTCGTCGCGCTGGTGCTGCGCTCGGTGGTCCGCCGGGCCGGGACCGACGCGCTGACCCGGCACTGGCCGGGCACCCCGGACGGCCTGGACGCGGTGCGCCGGCTCGCGCGACTGCCTGCCTGAGAACGACGCGGCCCCCGCCTCGCCGGAGGGCGAGACGGGGGCCGGACGTGCAGGGGAGATCAGGCCTTGCGGAGAACGGCCTCGATCTCGAGCTCGACGGTGACCTTGTCACCGACGACGACGCCGCCGCCGTCCATCGGCATCTTGATGTCGACGCCGAACTCGTTGCGGTTGATCTCGGTCTTGGCCGAGAAGCCGGCGCGGTAGCCGCCGTAGGCGTCGGCGCCGAAGCCGTTCAGCTCGAGGGCCAGGGTGACCGGCTTGCTGTTGCCCTTGAGGGTCAGCTCGCCGTCGACGAACCAGTCGGCGCCGTCGGTGCGCACCGCGGTCGACCGGAAGGTCATCTGCGGGTGGGTGTCGACGTCGAAGAAGTCGGCCGAGCGGATGTGCGCGTCGCGCTGCTCCTGCCGGGTGTCGATCGAACCGAGGTCGATGGTGGCGGTCACGCTGGACTGCGCCGGGTCCTCGGCGGTGACGAGCTCACCGGAGAACTCGCGGAAGTAGCCGCGAACCTTGCTGACCATCATGTGGCGGACGGAGAAGCCGACCGTCGAGTGCGACGCGTCGATGTCCCACGTGCCCGCGACGTAGCCGGGGATCTGGGTGGCGAGAGAGCTCGTCATGGTGGTGGTGCCTCCGAGTAGTTGAGCTTTGTACCTTCTGCCCGTCGCTAGCGTAGTTGAGAGCTTGACTATTCCGCCAGTACTCTGGACGCATGAGCACGCAGGTGTCGCCTTCGTCACAGAGGGCCGTGCCGGCGGACGGGCCGCGCTGGCTCGACGCCGAGGAGCAGAAGGCGTGGCGCGCCTGGCTGTTCAGCTCGATGCTGCTGCAGGACCGCCTCGACCGCGAGCTGACCCACGAGACCGGCATCTCGCACGCGTACTACGAGATCCTCGTGGCGCTGTCCGAGGCCCCCGAGCGCATGCTGCGGATGAGCCAGCTCGCCGACCGCTGCCTCTCCTCCCGCAGCCGCCTCTCGCACGCCGTCTCCCGGCTCGAGGAGCGTGGATGGGTGCGCCGGCAGACCTGCGAGGGCGACGGCCGCGGGCTGCTCGCCGTCCTCACCGACGAGGGCTTCGCCGCGCTCGAGGCGGCCGCCCCCGTGCACGTCGAGGGCGTGCGCACGCACCTGTTCGACCAGCTCTCCCCCGCCCAGGTCGCCGCGATGCGCGACATCGGCGAGACCCTGCTGAAGCACCTCGACCCGCCCACGGCCCCCGTCTCGGCGTGACCCCCACGGTTTCGCGCGCATAACCGCCCGCGGTCAGGCGCGCGAAACCTCGCGGATCTCCAGGTGTGGTGAGCTCTTGCGGGGATCCCCTGCACCCGGGGTCGGCAGCGCGCGGCTAAGCGCGCGAAACCTCGCGGAAGTACTTGTCGGGGGTGATCGGGAGGTCGCGGACGCGCAGGCCGGTGGCGTGCCAGTAGGCGTTGCCGACGGCGGCCGCGGCGCCGGTGATGCCGATCTCCCCGATGCCCTTGAGCCCCAGCTCGTTGACCAGCGGGTCCTCCTCCTCGAGCCAGGAGATGTCGATCTCGCCGATGTCGGCGTTGGTCGCGACGTGGTACTCGGCGAGGTCGTGGTTGGCGTAGTGGCCGAGCCGCTCGTCGGTCAGCGTCTCCTCGTGCAGCGCCATGGAGACGCCCATCGAGAAGCCGCCGAGGAACTGCGAGCGCGCGGTGCGGGCGTTGATGATCCGTCCGGCCGCGTAGACGCTGGTCGCCCGCGGCACCCGCACCTCGCCGGTGTCGGCGTCGACCCGCACCTCGACGAAGTGCGCCCCGAAGGAGTGCATCGAGTGGGTCTTCGCGGCCGGCGTCTCCCCGTCGAACCCGCCGTCCACGACGAGCCCCTCCGCCGGCGGCTCGCCGGACAGCCGGCGGCGCACCTCACGAGCGGTGAGCACGATCGCCGAGCCCCACGAGGCCGTTCCCATCGAGCCGCCGGCCCCGCCGGCCTGCGGGAGCGCCGAGTCGCCGATCCGCAGACGCACCGAGTCGAGATCGGTCTCCAGGGCGTCGGCGGCGATCTGCGCCAGCGCCGTCCACGCGCCGGTGCCGATGTCCGAGCCGTCGATCTCCACGACGTAGTGCCCCGGGTAGGCGGTGATCCGGCAGTCGGCCTTGCGCCGCTTCGTCGGATAGGTCGCCGCGGCGACGCCGGTGCCGATCAGCCACCTGCCCTCCTGCCGCTGCCGTGGCCGCAGATCGCGTCCCGCCCAGCCGAACCGCTCGGCCCCGGTGCGCAGGCAGGCCACCAGGTTGCGGCTGGAGAAGGGCACGTCCCGCTCGGGATCGCGCTCGGGCTCGTTGCGGATGCGCAGCTCGACCGGGTCGATCCCGAGCTCGGCGGTGAGCTCGTCCACCGCCGACTCCAGCGCGTACATGCCCGGGGTCTCCCCCGGCGCCCGCATGATCGTCGGCGGCGGGACGTCGAGCCGCGCGAGCCGGTGCGTCGTCCGCCGGTGCGGGGCCGCGTACATCACCCGCGTCGCCGTCGCGGTCTGCTCGGCGAACTCGCTGATCCGCGAGGTGTGCTCGACGACCTCGTGGCTGATCGCGGTCATGCGGCCGTCGCGATCGGCGCCCAGCCGCATCCGCTGGATGGTCGGCGTCCGGTGCCCGACCAGCGAGAACATCTGCTGCCGGGTCAGCTCGAAGACGACGGTGCGCCCGACCACGCGGGCGGCCATCGCGGCCACGATCTGGTTCGGGTGGGTGAACGCCTTGGACCCGAACGCGCCGCCGACGTAGGGCGAGATCACCCGCACCTGGCCCGGCTCCAGGTCGAACGCCTCGGCCAGGTCGCTGACGATGGTGTGCGGCCCCTGGTCGGCGTCCCAGAGGGTGAGGGAGTCGCCGTCCCAGCGGGCCATCGAGACGTGCATCTCGATCGGGTTGTTGTGCTGCGTGGGCGTGGAGTAGGTGACGTCGATGCTCACCGGCGCCGCGGCCAGCGCACCGTCGACGTCCCCGATCACCGAGTCGGTGTCGAGACCGGCCATCACCTTCTCGGGGGCGTAGAGGTCGGGCCGGTCGGCGGACAGCGCCACGTCCGGCGGCTCGGCGGCGTACTCGACGGCGATCTCGCCGACGGCCGCCTTGGCGATCTCCGAGCTCTCCGCGACGACCGCCGCGACGATCTGCCCCTGGTAGTGCACGTCGAGGGACTGCAGCACCGGCAGGTCGGAGGACAGGTTGCCCGACAGCCGGGGCGCGTTGGCCGGGGTCAGGACGGCGAGGACGCCCGTCATGGCCTCGGCGCGGGTCGGGTCGAGCCGCGTGATCCGCCCGCGGTTGACCGTGCTCTGCACGACCGCGAGGTGGCAGATCGGCTCGCCCGGGTCCTGCTCGTAGGCGTAGGGCGCGGTGCCGCGGACCTTCTGCGGCCCGTCGACGCGCGGGATGCCCGCGCCGAGGACGCGGTCGAGGGTGGTCACCGGGCGACCTCCAGCAGGGTGCGGACGACGAGGTTGCGGGCCAGCGGCACCTTGAAGCCGTTGTCGCGCAGCGGGGTGGCGGCGGCCAGCTCGGCGTCGGCGGCCGCGGCGAAGGACTCCTCGGTCGCGGGCCGGCCGCGCAGCGCCTCCTCCGCGGTGGTCGCCCGCCACGGCCGGTGCGCCACGCCGCCCAGCGCCAGCCGGACGTCGCGGACGACGCCGTCGGCGACGTCCACCGCGGCCGCGACGCTGACCAGCGCGAACGCGAAGGACGCCCGGTCGCGGGCCTTGCGGTAGCGGGATCGGGCGGCGAACGGGAGCGGCGGCAGCTCGATCGCGCTGATCAGCTCGCCGTGCCGCAGGGTGGTGTCGCGGGACGGGTCGTCGCCGGGCAGCCGGTGCAGCTCGGCGATCGGCACCGCGCGCTCCCCCTCGGGGCCGAGCACCTGCACGACCGCGTCGAGCGCGACCAGGGCGACCGCCATGTCCGACGGGTGGGTGGCGATGCAGGCGCCGGGGCCGTCGAGGGTCTGGCCGAGGATCGCGTGGTTGCGGTGCACGCCCTCGAGCGCGCCGCAGCCGCTGCCGGGTTCCCGCTTGTTGCAGGGCCGGGTGACGTCGGTGAAGTAGGTGCACCGGGTGCGCTGCAGCAGGTTCCCGCCGGTGGTCGCCCGGTTGCGCAGCTGCCCGGACGCCCCGGCCAGCAGTGCCTGGGCGAGCACGGGGAACCGCTCGCGGACCCGCCGGTCGGCGGCGAGGTCGGCGTTCGGGACGGCGGCGCCGATGCGCAGTCCGCCGTCCGGGAGGTCGGTCACCTCGGCGGAGGTGAGGGTGCGGACGTCGACGAGCACGTCGGGCGTGGCCACACCGAGCTTCATGAGGTCGACGAGGTTCGTGCCGCCACCCAGGAACGCCCCGGACGGCTCGGCGGCCAGCAGGGCGACGGCGGCGGCCGGGTCATCGGCGCGCTCGTAGCGGAACTCCCTCACCGCACGCCCTCCTTCTCGGCGACCGCGGCGACGGCCGGGACGATGTTGGCGTAGGCGGCGCAGCGGCACAGGTTGCCGCTCATCCGCTCGCGGATCTCGGCGTCGGTGAGGGTCACGCCCTCGGCGGTGAGGTCCTCGGTGACGTGGCTGGGCCAGCCGGCGCGCGCCTCGGCCAGCACGCCGGCGGCCGAGCAGACCTGGCCGGGCGTGCAGTAGCCGCACTGGAAGCCGTCGTGCTCGACGAACGAGTCGTGCAGCGGGTGCGGCCGGTCGTCGGTGGCCAGCCCGTCGGACGTGATCACCTCGGCGTCCCCGACGGTGACCGCGAGCACCAGGCAGCTGTTCACCCGCCGGCCGTCGAGCAGCACGGTGCAGGCCCCGCACTGGCCGTGGTCGCACCCCTTCTTCGGGCTCGTGTTGCGCAGCCGCTCGCGGAGCGCGTCCAGCAGCGTGGTGCGGGTGTCGACGGTCAGCGACCGTGCCGCCCCGTCGACCCGCAGCGTGATCTCGGTGTCCACAGGAACCCTCCTGCCCCCGCGACCCGGGAAGTCAAACCGGCCACCGGAGCGCCGCCGATGGCACGATCCGCGCCGTGTCCGCGCCCGAGCCCCCGGTCTCCTGCCGGGTGCTCGGGCCGCTGGAGGTGCACGCCGGAGGCGGTCCGCTGCCGCTCGGGGGGCGCAAGCAGCGGCTGCTTCTGGCGGTTCTGCTGCTCGCCTCGGGCCGCACCGTCTCCGCCGACCGGCTGGTCGACCTGCTGTGGGGCGAGGAGCCGAGCGACAAGGTCCGCAACACCCTGCAGGTGAACGTCTCGACGCTGCGCAAGCTGCTCCTGGCCGGGGAGACCGGGCTGACCGTGGCGCGCCGCGAGCCCGGGTACGCCATCGACATCGCGCCCGACGAGCTCGACCTGCTGCGCTTCCGCGCCGCGGTCGACGAGGGGCGCTCTGCGCTACGGGCCGGCCGCCCGGACGCCGCGGTCACCCTGCTCGACGAGGCGCTGGCGCTGTGGCGGGGCGCCGCGCTGGCCGACCTGGCCGACGAGCCGGGGCTGCAGGCGGAGCTCGGGGCGCTCGAGGAGGACCGGCTGGCCGCCGTCGGCACCCGGATGGAGGCGCACCTCGCGCTGGGCCGGCACGCCGAGATCACGCCCGAGCTGTCCGACCTCGTCGCCGCGGCGCCGCTGCACGAGCACCTCCGGGCGCTGCTGGTGCTGGCGCTCTACCGCAGCGGCCGGGCCGCCGACGCGCTCGTCGTCCTCCGCCAGGGCCGACGGGTGCTGGCCGAGGAGCTCGGCGCCGACCCGGGGCCGGAGCTGCGGGACCTGGAGCGGGCGGTGCTCGCCTCGGAGGACCTGCGCGGCGTGGAGCGCGAGGGCAACCCGTTCCTGGTCTTCACCGACGGCGGCGGTGCGCAGCGGGTCGTCGTCCTGGACCGGGCCCGGTCCCCGGTGACCGTCGGCCGCTCACCGGACAACGCGGTCGGCCTGAGCTGGGACCCGGAGGTCTCCCGCGCCCACGCCCGGCTCGAGTGGTGCCGGCTCGGGTGGGTGCTGGTCGACGCCTCGCGCAACGGCTCGCTGGTCGACGGCAAGGAGGTGCGGGGACGCCGGCTGCTCCGCGACGGCGCCGTCGTCACGGTCGGGACGACGCCGCTGCTGTTCCGCTCCTCCGGGCCGGCCTCGGCGCCGGCGGCGGAACCGGACCGCGCCACCGTGCAGGGGTCCGGCGCGCTGCTGCGGGGACTGCCGCCGGTGGAGAGCGACGTGCTGGCCGCCGTCCTGGCCGCCGCGCCCGGAGCCTTCCGGGTCGGCCGGCCGGAGGAGCTGCTCGCCGAGGCGCTGGCGCTGCCGGTCGAGGAGGTCGACGCCGTCCTCGGTGCGCTGTGCCGCCGGCTCGGGGTGCGCGACAGCGGACCGGCCCGGGTGCCCGACCTGGGCACCCGGGCGCGGGTGCTGGGGATCGTGCCCACCTGAGCACGCTCAGGCGGACAGCGCGTCGAGGATCTCCTGCAGGACGCCGGTGCTCTCGGGCGAGGCTGCGTCGGCCCGCTGCGGCTGGTCGGCCGCTGCCTCGATGCCGCTGTCGTCGTCGGCGAGCGAGCTGGAGGAGTAGCCGTACTCGGCCGTGGCCTCCCAGTAGACCCACCCGTCGGCCTCGACGAACACGTAGCTGACCGACGCGTAGGCGTAGGCGGTCGAGTCGGCCGGCTCGTAGTAGTCGGCGTAGCCGTCGTGGTCGACGTCGTAGTAGAGGGTGTCGGTGTAGCCGTCGAGGTTCTCGTCGACGCCCCAGACGTCGGGATAGGCGTCGCCGTCGGTGTCGACGCCGACCTCTTCGACGTAGCCGTCCTCGTCGGAGTCGAACGCCCAGGTGTCGGCGTAGCCGTCGAGGTTCGTGTCGGCGGCGATCTGCTCGACGACGCCGTCCTCGTTCCAGTCGATCGCCCAGGTGTCCTCGTAGCCGTCGCCGCTGTTGTCGAAGCCGTAGGCGTCGATGTAGCCGTTCGCGTCGGTGTCGTACACGTTGACGTCCACGGTGTCGGCCGAGGCCGGCCCGGCGAAGGCCAGGCCGAAGGCGAGGGCGGTGGCGGGGACGGCGGCGCGGAGCAGGGTGCGCGAGATGCGGGACATGGCGGGGGCCTTCCTCGGTGGTGGGAACCGGAGTCGGCTCCCGGTGCGAGGAAGGTCCTGCGCGGCGCTGAAGAGGCGCTGAAGTCAGCCGGTCGGCTGGGACTGCGGCGCCTCCGACGCGGCTCGTGGCTCGGGGATGCCGGCCGCCGGCGTGATGTTGGCGTTGTGGTGGAAGACGTTGTCCGGGTCCCAGATCGCCTTCAGCGCGGCCAACCGGCGGTATTTGGCCTCGCCGTAGGAGTCGCGGACGCGGGATTCGTCGACGTCGGCCTCGAAGTTCACGTACGTCGCGCCGGACGGCGCGAACGGGCGCATCGCGTCCCAGAAGCCGCGGGCCCACTGGCGGTCGGCGGCGAAGGCGTCCTCGGCCTCGACCGGGGTCATGGCGATGATGCTCAGGGCCCACTTCGCGCTGCGGGGGCTGCCGAAGGCGGTGGCCTCCTCGGGCATCTGCCGGTACCGGCCGCGGAGCGGGAACATCGGCGCGTACGACATCGGGCACGTGATGCGCGGCACCCACTCGAGGTAGGCCGCGATCGCCTCGTCGCTGAGGTCGTCGAGCGTGATGCCCTTGTCGTAGGCCCGGACGCCCCACGGGTTGCCCTCGTCGAGCATCTGCTGCAGCGCCACGTACGGGATGGGCATGGCGAACTCGACCGCCGCGCCCCGACCGCGCAACGGCGCGATCGCTGCAGCGTGGGCGGCCGCGTCGCCCCACCCGGCGACCACCACGGCGACGCCGGGTGCGCCCTGGTGCTCGGGCGGGATGAAGGGCAGCGGCGGGGCGCACATCCCCACCACGGCCTCGCCGATGGAGTCCGGCAGCGAGAACAGGTGGTCGAACACTCCCGGCAGGGCGGCGGCAGCGTCCTCGGCCCGCCAGAAGAAGAAGCCGACGTGGGCCATCGGGTCGACCTCGTGCAGCTCGAACACCAGCTCGGTCACCACGCCGAAGTTGGTGCCCGCACCCCGCAGCGCCCAGAACAGGTCGGGCTCGGTCTCCGCGGAGACGGCGACGACGCGGCCGTCCGCGGTGACCAGGGTGGCGCTCACCAGGTTGTCGCAGCTCAGTCCCTGCTGCGAGAGGAGCCAGCCCATGCCGCCGCTGAGGGTCAGCCCCGCGACCCCGGTGTGGCTGACCGTCCCGCCGACCACGGCCAGCCCGTGCGGCGCCGTCGCCGCGTCCAGAGCAGCCCAGGTCGCGCCGCCCCCGACCGTGGCGCGGCGGGTCGCGGGATCCACCCGGACCTCGTTCATCCGGGACAGGTCGATCATGACGGCGCCCTCGGCGACCGCGTTGCCGGCGCCGGAGTGGCCGCCCCCGCGCACGGTCAGGTCCATCCCGGCGGAGCGGGCGGCGAGCACCGCGCGGGCCACCTCCTCGGCGGTGGTGGGCCGCACGATCGCGGCCGGCTGCCGCCGGATGTCGGCGTTCCAGATCGCGGCGGCGCGCGCCTCCTCGAAGCCGTCGTCCGCCGGGGTGAGGACCTCCCCCGCGCGGCGGAGTTCGGGAATCGCGGTCTCCAGTGCCATGTCTGCCCCCTGGGGTCGACGGCCTGCGGCCCCGTGCTGAGCCCGGGCCGGACAGCCGCGCACCCTGGCACGGTGCCGGGGCCCGGTGGAGGGGGACCGTCCCGTCCGCACCGCACCCCGGGCGAGGCGTGACCCTCGGCAGACGCGCCGTGGCCGCCCGTTCCGGCGGGCCGGGTCAGTGCCGGACGCCGTCGAGCCAGATGGTCCACGGCTCGATCGACACGGTGCGCAGGATCTGCAGCGGCTCCCACGGATCGGCGGCGAGACGGCGCTCGACCTCGGCCTCGTCGTCGCCCCGGACCACGAGCAGCACGCGGTTGCCGGTGCCGAGCGGCCCGCCGAGCAGCACGAACCCGTCGTCGACCAGACCGTCCATGAACGCGGCGTGCTCGTCCCAGCCGGGTTGCTGGCGGCGGGCCTGCCCGTCGACCCACCCGGGCCCGTTCGCCAGGGTCACCACGAAGTGCGGCATGCCCGCGACGCTAGGAGGGCCGTCGGACAGTTCAGACGGGTCGGACGTCGTCCGGCGGGGCGGGCCAGCGGGGGACGCCGACGACGTCCGGGCCGTCGCCCAACGGCGTCGTGAACTCCGGCGGCCGCTTCTCGAGGAACGAGACGACGCCCTCGCGCGCGTCGGGACCGGCACCGAGCTGCATCAGCGCCTGCGACTCCAGGCGGTGCGAGTCCCACGGCGAGGGCGCGCCGAGCATCGACCACAGCAGCTCGCGGGCCGCGGCGACGGCGACCGCGGAGGTGTTCTCGACGATCTCGGCGGCCAGCGCGTGGGCGGTGGGCAGCAGGTCGTCGTCCGGGACGACGCGGGAGACGAGCCCGCCGCGCAGCGCCTCGGCGGCGTCGAAGACCCGCCCGGTGGCCACCCACTCCATCGCCTGGCTGATGCCGACCACCCGCGGCAGGAACCAGCCGGAGGCCGCCTCGGGAATGATTCCGCGGCGGGCGAACGGGAAGCCGAACCGGGCGGACTCGGCGGCGATCCGGATGTCCATGGGTAGGGTCATCGTCGCCCCGACCCCGACGGCGACCCCGTTGACCACCCCGATCACCGGCTTGCGCATGGCCGCGAACGCCAGCGCGACCACCCCGCCGCGGTCGCGGGGGACGCCGCCGATCGATTCGCTCATCGGCCCGCTCGGCCGGTTCGCCAGCCGCTTCCCGTCGAAGGTGTCCCGACCGCGGGAGAGGTCCGCGCCGACGCAGAACGCCGACCCGGCCCCGGTGACCAGCAGGACGCGGACCGCCTCGTCGGCGTCGGCCTGCGCGCAGGCCTGGACGATCTCGTCGGCCATCGTGCCGGTGAAGGCGTTGCGCTGGTCCGGGCGGTGCAGCGTGAGGGTGGCGACGCGCCCGTCGACCGCGTACCGGATCTCGGAGAAGCTCACCCGAGCGCCCCGGCGACGGCCAGCCGCGCGACCGCGTCGAGGTGCTCGGCCTCGTCGCCGAGCAGGAACCGGTCGACCTTCGCCCGCCGCCAGAACAGGTGCGCGTCGTGCTCCCAGGTGAAGCCGATGCCGCCGTGCACCTGGATCAGCGTCTCGGCCGCCCGCTCCAGCGCGCTCGCTGCGGTCGCCTTCGCGGCGGCCGCGGCCAGCGGGAACTCCTCGGGTGCGGCGTCGGCGGCCCACGCCGCCCACCACACGAGCGAGCGCAGCTGCTCCACGCCCGCCCAGGCGTCGACGAGCATGTGCTTGACCGCCTGGTAGGAGCCGATAGGGCGGCCGAACGCCTCCCGCTCCTTGGCGTAGGCGACGCCGAGGGCGACCGCGCGGTCGGCCGCGCCGAGGTCCTCCGCGGCCAGGACGACGGCGCCGGCCAGCCGCGCGCGGGCCCACAGCTCGCCGGCGTCCTCGACCAGCACCCGCCGCGAGGTCAGCCGGACGTTCGCCAGGCCGCGGGTCGCGTCCATGGGCTTCCCGGGCGTGGCCTCGCCCTCGCCGACGACCAGCGCCGTCCCGTCGAGGGCGAGGAACGTCGTGGCGTCGGCGGCGTCGATCGAGGGCGCCGAGCCGTCCGGGGAGCCGTCGACGACCGCGAACGCCGCCGAGCCGTCGGCGAGCTGCGCGGCCAGCTCCGGCTGGTCGGCCAGCAGCACCGCGGCGCGGGCGGCGGTGACCAGCGACGGGCCGGCGAGCACCGCGCCGCCCTGCTCGGCGACGACGGCGAGGTCGAGCAGCGAGCCCCCTCCCCCGCCGGCGGACTCCGGCACCGTGATGCCGAGGAAGCCGATGTCGGCCAGCGCCTTGCGGCCCGGGCGCACCGGTCCCGCGCCCTCCAGCGCCTGCCGGGCCGCGCCGGGCGAGGCCTGCTCGGTGAAGAACTCCTTCGCGCCCGCCGCGGCGTCGCGCTGGTCCTGGTCGAGGTCGAAGTTCACGACTCACTCCCGTCAACTCGCCCACTCAGGCGGCCTGCGCCCCCGCTGAACGGTGCGGTCTTGTCGGTGCGGGGTTCCGGCGGCAGCCCGAGCACGCGTTCGCCGAGGATGTTGCGCAGCACCTGGTCGGTGCCGCCGGCGATGGCCAGCCCGGGCAGGTAGGCCTGCGTCTTCTGCCAGGTGTCGTCGCCGTCGGCGGTGGCGGCGTAGACGGCCTCGTCGCCGAGCAGCCGTACCCCGGCGTCGGCGATCAGCTTCGCCGCCGTCGTCCCGCCGAGCTTGCCCGCGCTGGCCTCCGGACCGGGGATGCCGCCCTGGCTGAGCACGGTGAACCGGCGGTAGCCGGTGTAGCGGGTGGCCAGCGCGGCGGCGACGGCGCGTCCCACGGCCTGCCGCGCCAGCGCCTGCTGCTCGGGGGTCAGCGACGGCAGCCGGCCGCGGGCGTGCGCGGCGAGCACCTCCGGGGAGAGGCCGAGGTCGGTGCCGGCCCCGCCGATGGTGACCCGCTCGTTCATCAGCGTGGTCAGCGCGACCCGCCAGCCCTCCCCCGGCTCGCCGAGCCGCTCGGCGTCGGGGATGCGGACGTCGTCGAAGAACACCTCGTTGAACCCGGCGCCGCCGGCCATCTGCCGCAGCGGCCGCACGGTCACGCCGGGCGCGTGCATGTCGACGACGAACATCGTCAGGCCGGCGTGCTTGGGCCGGCTCGGGTCGGTGCGGGTGAGCAGGATGCCGTAGTCGGCGACGTGGGCCAGCGTCGTCCAGACCTTCTGCCCGTTAACGATCCAGTCCTCGCCGTCGCGGACGGCGGAGGTGCGCAGGGCGGCGAGGTCGGAGCCGGACGCCGGCTCGCTGAACAGCTGGCACCACACGTCGTCGGCGCGCAGCAGCCGGGCGAGGTAGCGGCTCTTCTGGTCGTCGCTGCCGTGCGCGATGACCGTCGGGCCGCACATGCCCAGGCCGATGTGGTTGATCAGCGCCGGGATCCGCGCGCGGGACAGCTCCTGCGCGACGATCGCCTGCTGCACCAGCGTGCCGCCCTGCCCGCCGTGCTCGCGCGGCCAGGTCACGCCGACCAGCCCGTTCTCGGCGAGCACCCGCTCGGTGCGGCGGAAGTCCGCCTCGTGACGGGCCGGGTCGGGGGACTGCTCGCCCGGTGCGACGTGCACCAGCTCGTCGGCGTGCTGCTCCAGCACGGAGCGCACGTGCGACCGGAAGGCGGCCTCGTCAGGGGTGTCGTCGAAGTCCACGGCGCGCCTCTCGTCGTCGAGCGGGGTCTGCTTCGGAGCCTGGCATCCGGTCGCGGTAACGGTCAACGGTGACCGTTCGGCGTCCCACGGCCTACGCTCGCGCGGTGACCGCCCCGGCCGACCCGTCCCCGCCGGACGGCGGCGCGCGGGCGCGGCGCACCGCCGACAGCCGGGCGCTGATCCTCGAGGCCGCCGTCGACTGCCTGGTCGAGGAGGGCTACGCCGGCGCCTCGACCCTCGCCGTCCAGGCGCGCGCCGGGGTGTCGCGCGGGCGGCTGCTGCACCACTTCCCGTCACGCGCCGAACTGCTCGTCGCCGCCGCGCAGTACCTGGCCACCAGCTCGCTGGCCGAGCTGCAGGAGCGCGCCACCGCGCTCATGGCTGGCCAGCCGGCCGGCCCGGCACGGGTCGACCAGGCGATCGACCTGATGTGGGCGACGTTCCACGAGCCGCCGTTCTGGGCCGCGCTCGAGCTCTGGACGGCGGCGCGCACCGACCCCGCCCTGCGCCGGGCGCTGCAGGTGGAGGAGAAGCGGCTGCGCGCCGCGATCCAGGCCGTCGCCGACGGCATCTGGGGCCCGGAGGTCACCGGCGCGCCCGTCTACGGCGAGCTGTGCCAGCTGCTGTTCACCAGCATGCGCGGCGTCGCGCTGGTCTACGCGTTCGAGGAGCGGACCCCGGCCACGGACCCGCACGTCACGCTCTGGAAGCGGCTCGCCCGGCGGCTGCTCTACGGCGCTCCGGACGAGTGACGCGGGGGCCGGCGCGGGTAAGCATGACGACATGCAACCCGGGGCCCACGGGTACGTGTTCGGATCGGCGGAGCCCGATCCGGAGCTGGCCCGGCTGGCCGCGCTGGGCGAGGTCTACGGCCGGGCCACGGAGGAGTGGCTGGACGCCGCCGGCCTGGAGCCGGGGATGACCGTCGTCGACCTCGGCTGCGGGCCGGGCGGGGTGACCCTGGCGGTGGCCGATCGGGTGGGCCCGACCGGCCGGGTGATCGGGATCGACACGGTGGACCGTCCGCTCCGGCTGGCCCGGCACCGGGCCGCCGAGGCCGGCCTGACCCACGTCACCTTCGAGCGTGCCGACATCACCACCTGGCGGCCGGCCGGGCAGCTGGACGCGGTCGTCGGCCGGTTCATCCTCGTGCACATCGACGACCCGGTCGCGCAGGTCGCGCTGGCCGCCGACCTCGTGCGGCCCGGCGGGGTCGTCGCCTTCCTGGACGTCGCCCTGTGCACGCGGGCCGCGCAGCCCGAGCTGCCGCTGCTGACCACGTACAACCGTTGGCTGCTGGAGACCTTCCGACGGGTCGGGCGGCCGGTCGACATGGCGCTGCGCCTGGCCGCGGCCTACACGGCCGCCGGGCTCAGCCGCGTCACGCTCACCTCCGCTGCCCCCGCCGAGCGGGGTGGCGACGCCGTGGGCCTGGGGCTGGCCGGCGGGGACGTGACCAGCCTGCTGCCGCTCATGGAGCGGGTGGGCGTGACGACCGCCGACGAGGTCGGCCCGGAGACCTTCGAGCGGCGGCTGCGAGCCCAGGCCGCCGAGCGCGACGCGGTGCTGCTGAACCCGCTCGTCGTGGGCGCGTCGGCGCGCACCCCGGTCCGCCGCGCGCCGGTGCCCCCGCCGCGACGCGGTCAGGGTTGACCGTCCGGGATCCCCGCGGAGAGCATGACCGGCACCACACCCCGTGCCGCGAGGAGTTTCCGCATGAGCGTCCAGATCCCCGTCCTGCAGGGCCGCGGCATGACGACGAGCGACCAGCTCGCCCGTTGGGCGCGCCGGACCCCGGACGTCGCGGCGCTGCGGTTCGACGGCACGGGGCTGACCTACCGCGAGCTCGACGAGCGGGTCACCCGGCTGGCCCGGGCGCTGGCGGACCGGGGGGTCGGCGTCGGGGACCGGGTCGCCGTCCTGGCGCTCAACGCCATGGAGGTCTGGGAGGCCTACCTCGCCGGGGTGCGGCTGGGCGCCATCGTCGTCCCGGTCAACTTCCGGCTGGTCGCCGACGAGGTCGCGTACGTGCTCGCCGACAGCGGCGCGGTGGCGATCGTCGTCGACACCCCGCTGGCCGAGGTGGCGGCGAAGGCCCGCGAGCAGGTGCCGGACGTGCGCACCGCGCTGGTCGTCGGCGGCGGCAACGCCGGGCCGGGCAGCGAGGACTACGAGGCCGCGCTGCAGGCGGCGTCGGCCGAGCCGTTCGATCTCGTCGTCGACGAGAACGCCCCCGCGTTCATCATGTACACCTCCGGGACGACGGGCCGGCCCAAGGGCGCGGTGCTGACCCACCACAACCTGCTGATGCACGCGTTCAGCCAGATCGCCACCTACGGCGTGGACCCCACCTCGGAGAAGGTCGGCGCTCCCGGGGCCCCGATGTTCCACATCGCCGGGCTGGCCGGTGGGCTGCCGCCGCTGCTGCTCGGCGGCACCCACGTGATCATCCGCTCCGGCGGCTTCGACCCCGTGGCGACGCTGGACATGATCGAGCGGGAGCGGATCAACAGCCTGTTCCTGGTGCCGGCGATGTGGGCCGCCGTCGTCGCCGTCCCCGACATCGCCTCCCGCGACCTGTCCTGCCTGACCCGGATCTCGTGGGGCGCGGCGCCGGCATCGACCACGCTGCTGCGCACGATGATCGACACGTTCCCGCAGGCCGAGGTGATGACGGCGTTCGGGCAGACCGAGTGCAGCCCGGTCACCACGCTGCTGCGCGGCGAGGACTCGGTGCGCAAGATCGGCTCGGTGGGCACGCCGATGCTCAACGTCGAGGTCCGCGTCGTCGACGAGCTGATGAACGACGTGCCGCGCGGCGAGGTCGGCGAGATCGTCTACCGCAGCCCGATGGTCATGAAGGAGTACTGGAACAAGCCCGAGGCGACGGCGGAGGCGTTCGCCGGCGGCTGGTTCCACTCCGGCGACCTCGTGCGCGAGGACGAGGACGGCTACTACTACGTGGTCGACCGCAAGAAGGACATGATCATCTCCGGCGGGGAGAACATCTACTGCGCCGAGGTCGAGGACGTGCTCGCCGGGCACCCCAAGGTCGCCGAGGTGGCGCTGATCGGCGTCGCCGACGAGAAGTACGGCGAGGCGCCGCTGGCCGTGATCAGCCCGCGCGACCCGGCCGACCCGCCGACGCCCGAGGAGCTGGCCGAGTTCTGCCGCGAGAAGCTGGCCCGCTACAAGAACCCGAAGCACTACTCGATCGGCGGCCCGCTGCCCCGCAACCCCAGCGGCAAGATCCTCAAGACCGAGCTGCGCACCCAGCACAAGGCCGGCTCCCTGGTCGCCGACCCGGTGGTCTGAGCGCGGCCACGATCAGCTGCGCTGAGCCAGGACGACGCACGCCCTCGCCGTGTGGTCGCGAACCGCGCGGCGCAGCGCGAGGGTGCCGACCACACCGCGCGGCAAGTGGGCGCGTGGCACCCCGTGCCACCTGTGAGGTGGGCCACGCTAACGTCCGGGACGGACCCGTACCGAGAGGACGCCGATGACCGCGACACAGTCCCCCGCCACCAGCTGGCCCGCGTGGCTGCCCCGCTCGCTGGAGTACCCGCAGGTGCCGGTCGGCTCGATCCTGCGCGCGGCGGTGCGGCGCTGGGGCGACCGTGAGGCGTTTCTCCACCACGACGTCCCGCTGACCTTCACCGAGCTGGGCCGCCGCGCCCACGCGGTCGCCAACTGGCTGGCCGACCACGGCATCGGCCGCGGGGACGTCGTCGCCGTCCACCTGCCGAACTCGCGGCAGTACCCGGCCGTCTACTACGGGATCCTGCTGTCCGGGGCGACGTTCTCCCCCACCAACCCGCTGCTGCCGCCGGCCGAGCTCGCCGCGCAGCTCACCGACGCCGGTGCCCGGGTGCTGGTCACGTGGGAGCAGGTGCTGCCCGTCGTCCGGGCCGCGCTCCCGGCCACCACGGTGGAGACGGTCGTCGTCACCGGCCCGGCGCACGTGCTCGACTTCGCCGCCCGGCTCGAGGGTCTGGGCGAGGGCGAGCTCGACCTGGCCGAGCTGCTCGCCGGCGACGACACCGACCGGCACCTCGACGCCGGCATCGACGTCGTGAACGACCTCGCGCACCTTGCCTACACCGGCGGCACGACCGGGGTGAGCAAGGGCGTGGAGCTGATGCACCGCAACGTGGTCACCAACGTGCTGCAGTCGGCGTGCTGGACCTCCGGCGGGCTGCCGACGCTCGACGCCGAGGGCGACGTGACCGTCGAGCAGGTCGGGCCCGAGGAGGAGTACCGCACCAAGCTCGGCACCGCGACGATCATCAACCTGACGCCGTGGTTCCACGCCATGGGCGCGATCGGCTACCTCAACGGCATGGTCATGGGCGGCACGACGGTCGTCATCCACGACCGGTTCGACCCGGCGAAGTACCTCGCCGACGCCGTCCGCTACCGGGTCTCCAGCATCGGCGGCGCGCCGCCCATCTTCGTCGCGCTGCTGCAGGTGCCGGGCATCGAGGACGCCGACCTGTCCAGCGTGCGCGGCATCTCCAGCGGCGCCGCCCCGCTGCCGGTGCCGCTCATCGAGAAGCTCCGGAAGCTGTTCCCCGACGCCCCGATCGGCGAGGGCTACGGCCTCACCGAGGTCACGATGATGGCTACCGGCAACCCGTCGTTCCGGTCCGGCACCCGCAAGCCGGGCACCGTCGGCGTGCCGATCTTCGACACCGAGATCTCCATCCAGCCGCTCGGCGGCGGCACGCCGCTGCCGCCCGGGGAGCGCGGCGAGGTCTGCATCCGCGGCCCGCAGGTGATGCACGGCTACGCGCACCGGCCGGAGGCCACCGCCGAGGCGATCGACCCCGACGGCTGGTTCCACACCGGCGACGTCGGGATCCTCGACGAGGACGGCTACCTGTCCATCGTCGACCGCACCAAGGACATGCTGCTCTACAAGGGCTACAACGTCTTCCCGCGCGAGCTGGAGGAGAAGCTGTTCGCGGTGCCCGGCGTGGCCGGGGCGGCCGTCGTCGGCCGGCCCGACGAGGAGGCCGGGGAGCTGCCGGTCGCCTACGTCGTCCGCAAGGCCGACGACAACGGGGCCGCGCTCACCGCCGAGTCGGTCATGACCGCGGTCAACGACCAGGTCGTGCACTACAAGCGGCTGCGCGACGTCGTCTTCATCGAGGCGATCCCGGTGTCGGCGGCGGGCAAGGTGCTCAAGCGCGAGCTGGCCGCGCGGGAGAGGGCGACCACCGGGACGGCGTGACCGGGGCGCCACGGCGCGGCGGATACCCTCCGCGACGTGGCACCCCACGACCGCGCCGAGGCCGACCCGCACAGCGGGGTCCACCTCGCCCACCTCGAGGTGACGCCGCTGCGCCAGGTGCTGCGCCGCGTCGTGCTCGCGGTCGCGGTGCTGTTCGTCACCGTCGCGATCATCTACGCCGACCGCGACGGCTACCGCGACCTCGACCACCGCGGCCTGTCGGTCCTCGACTCGCTGTACTACGCCACGGTCACGCTCTCGACCACCGGCTACGGCGACATCACCCCGGTCTCACCGTCGGCCCGGGTGGTCAACATCCTGGTGATCACGCCGCTGCGGATCGCCTTCCTGCTCATCCTCATCGGAACCACCCTGGAGGCGCTCACCGCGCGCTCCCAGGAGGAGTTCCGCATCCGGCGTTGGAGGTCTCGGGTGCGCCACCACGTCGTCGTCTGCGGGTACGGCACGAAGGGCCGCGCGGCGATCCGCTCGCTGCTGGGCTCCGGCACCCCGCACGACGAGATCGTCGTCGTCGACCCGAGTCCGGCCGCGGTGGAGGAGGCCACCTCCATCGGGCTGACCGCCATCGCCGGCGACGCCGGCCGCACCGAGGTGCTCACGCGGGCCGCGGTGCAGCGGGCCCGCTCGGTCATCGTCGCGGCCAACCGGGACGACGCCGCGGCGCTCATCACGCTGACCGTGCGCCAGCTCAACCCCGGCGTGCCGATCACGGTGAGCGTGCGCGAGGAGGAGAACGCCCAGCTGCTGCGCCAGTCCGGGGCGAACACGGTGATCACCACGTCGGCCACCTCCGGCCGGCTGATGGGCCTGTCGACGTCGAGCCCCGGCGTCGTCTCGGTCGTGGAGGACCTGCTCACCTCGGGCACCGGGCTCGACCTCACCCAGCGGCCGGTCGCCTCCGGCGAGGTCGGGCTGCCGCCGCGGCAGCTGCGCGACGTCGTCCTGTCGGTGACCCGCGGCGCACGGACGCTGCGCTTCGACGACCCGCTGATCGGCACGCTCGAGACCGGCGACGTCCTCGTGGTCGTCAAGTCCCACGGGCCGGCGGCCGCCTAATCGGTGCGGCGGACCCAGGTGGCCGTCGGCTCGCCGCGGCCGCGCAGCTCCACCTCGGCGTCGCGGACCCAGTGCGCGCGCTCCTCCGCCGGCGCCGCGCAGACCGTCGGCTCGCTGGCCACCGCCCGGCCGGAGAGGTCCTTGGCCAGCTCGGTCAGCCGGGCGGCCTCGTTCACCGGGTCGCCGATGACCGTGTACTCCAGCCGGCTCGCCGCCCCGACCTGCCCGGCCCAGACCCGCCCGCAGGAGACACCGACGCCGATGTCGAGCTTCCCGGCCTTCCGGACGCCGTCGCAGATCCGGCGGGCGGCCCGGAGCGCGGCGCCGGACGGGTCGGGGTGCTCGGTGGGGGCGCCGAAGACGCACAGGGCGGCGTCCCCCTCGAACTTGTTGACCAGACCGCCCTCGTCCTCGACGGCCTCGACGACCACCTCGAAGAAGCCGTTGAGCAGGCCGACCATCTCCTCCGGCCCGGTGCGGCGGACCAGCGAGGTCGAGCCGACGACGTCGACGAACAGCGCCGCCACCGTGCGCAGCTCACCGCCGAGCTGCACACCGTCCTCGAGCGCCCGCTGGGCGACCGTCGTCCCGACGTGCCGGCCGAACAGGTCGCGCAGCCGCTCGCGCTCGGCGAGCCCGGCGGCCATGGAGTTCACGCCCTCCTGCAGCAGGCCGATCTCGCCGGCGTCGTCGACGGTCACGCTGGCGTCGTAGTCCCCCTCGCCCACCTTCTGGACGGCCTCGCGCAGCTCGCGCAGCGGCTGCCCCACGTAGCGGGCGGTGAGCAGCGTCGCCAGCCCGCCGACCAGCAGCGCCACGACGGAGAGGAAGACGACGGTGGCGCGGCCGGGGCCGTCCGGGTTGGACGGGTCGAGGAACAGCAGGACGAGCCCGAGCAGCGGCACCCCGCTGGTCAGCCCCCAGGTGAGCAGCAGCCGGGGGCGGACGCCGAGGGTCAACCGCCCGGCCGGCGGGTGCGCGGCGAGCGCGCGGGCGGTGACCGCACGGGCGGCGCGGGCGACCAGCAGATAGGTCACGCCCGCGGTCACCACGCCGCCGAGGAGCGTGGCGACGCCGGTGCGGATGCCGATGCGGGCGTCGGGGAACACCGCCGCCGAGACGACGCCGATGAGCACCGCGGCGATCCCCCAGATGACGCCGGCGACGATCGCGGTGTCGACCGGCAGCCGCAGCGCCTGGGTCGCCTCGGCCGTCGTCGGGGCGCGGTCGGCCATGAGCCAGGCGTTGGTCACCCGCTGCCGGCGCATCCCGATCAGCGTGCCGACCGGCAGCGCGATCACGGTGTAGCCCAGCGCCGTCCACAGGACGGCGGCACGACTGCCACCGCCGGCGTCACCGGAGACGCCGATGAGCAGCAGGGTGACCGTGGCGACGCCGACCAGGTTCGCGACGTTGACCAGGAGCACGATCACCGGGACGGCGAGCCGGCCGCTCGGCGCCCACGACGCCCAGTCGCCGTGCCGTTCGCTGCTCATGATCGCTCCAACGAGTCCCCGGCCTCCCCGCAACGGGAACCGCGATCATGATCACCGGATCGGGTCAACCGCGCGAACCGACCACCACGGTGAGCAGCACGACCGAGTCCTCCAGGGCGGTCAGGTCGTGCCGGGTGAGCGGCAGCACCAGGTAGTCGCCGGCGCGGCCGTCCCAGCTGCTCTGACCAGCGGTGACCCGCACCCGGCCGGACAGCACCTGGAGGGTGGCCTCGCCGGGGCTCTCGTGCTCGCCGAGCGCCTGCCCGGCGACGAGCGCCAGCAGGGTCTGGCGCAGCGCGGACTCGTGCCCGCCGTGCACCGTGTGCGCGCTGCGCCCGCTGTGCGCCTGCCGGGCGGCGGCGAGGTGGTCGTGCGCGAGGTCGGTCAGCGAGAGGCCGTCCATGCCGGTCAGCCTGCCAGGAGCCGGCCCCGGTGACGACGAGACCGGTGACCTGCGGGCGCGGTCGCCCGGGCGGTCAGAGCTCCGTGCGGCGGCCGCGGCGCACCGCACCGTCCCGGCCGTGCCAGTGGTTCAGCTGCAGGAGACCGAGGTCGGCCTCGACGTGCTCGAACCGGTGCACCTCGTCCAGGGGAAGACCGTCGATGTCCCGCCAGGCGCGGCAGTGCTCGTGGAGGAGGTGGGTGTGCACGGACATGTCTTCTTGCACGGCGGCGTTCCCGGAACGGGTTCACGACGCGCCGATGCGCCAAGATCCGGGTCGAGTTCGTCAGCATCGGAGGTCCCTCGTGGCACGCAGCGGTACCCGCCGCAAGCGGGTGGTCGGCGTCGTCGTCCTGGCGGTGATCGCGGTCGTCGTGGGGATCGCCACGACGGTCGTGGCGGCGGTGGCCGCACCCGAGCGGATCACCGCGCTGTGGGTCAGCGCGACGGTCGCCGACGACGGCAGCGCGCAGGTCGAGGAGGTCATCGACTACGACTTCGGCGGCCACCAGCGGCACGGCATCTTCCGCGACGTTCCCGGCCTGCGGACCTCGGCGCCGATCGAGGTCAGCTCGCCGGACGCGCCCGACTCGTTCACGCTGACCGGTTCCTTCCCACCCCAGATCAAGATCGGCGACCCGGACGAGACGGTGAGCGGGCAGCACCGGTACGTGCTGCGGTACACGGTGGACGGCGTCGCCCCGGGCGGGGCGTTCGCGTGGGACGCCGTCGGCACCGGCTGGCAGGTCGACATCGAGGACGTGGAGGTGCACGTCGTCGCTCCGACGTCGCTGTCCGGTCAGCGGTGCGTGGCCGGGACGACCGGGTCGACCGACCGGTGCGCGATCGACCAGCCGGAGCCCGGGCACCTCGTGGCGCACGTCGACCGGGTGCCCTCCGGCGAGGGCGTGACCGTCTACGCGACCGCCGGGGAACCGCTGGCCACCGCGCCGGCGCAGCCCTCCCCGCCGTCGCAGGCCGCGGCCGCCCCGCCGACCGGCACCTCGCCCGCCGTCCCCGGTCTGCTCGCCGGTGTGCTGGCCCTGCTGGTGGGTCTGCTGACCGTGCGGGTGCTCCGGCAGGCCGGCCGCGAGCGGGTACCGGCCACCGGCATCCCGTCGCTCGGCGCTCCGGGCGAGGAGGCGCGGATCGACTTCGAGGAGCTCGGCGGCTACGCGACGCCGACGCCGACGCTGCCGGCCGGGCTGTCAGCGGCGCAGGGCGGCGTGCTGCTCGCCGACGCCGTCCGCAACGAGCACAAGGCCGCGTGGCTGGTCGAGCAGGCGGTGGCCGGCACGATCGAGCTCACCGGCGGCGAGGGCTGGGACGCCAAGGACATGGCGCTGGTGCGGCTCGCCCCGGGGGACGCCGGCGCGCAGCGGCTGCTGGACACGGCCTTCCGCGGCCGGCAGGTGGTCGTGCTCGGCCGCTACGACCAGGACTTCGCCGGCATGTGGAAGCAGCTGGGCGAGGAGCTCTCGGGGTGGCGCCGGGCCTCCGGGCTGTGGGACGGCGCCGCCGACTCCCGGACCGTTCTCGTGCGCGTGCTCGGCACGCTGGTGGGCCTGGTCGGGGCCGGCCTCGCGGTGCTCGGCGGGTGGCTGTCGGCCGAGCAGGTGACCCTGCCGCTGGTGCTCGCCGGTGTCGGGGGCGTGCTGGTCGGCGCCGGGTTCGCCGGGCTGGTGCGCGGGTGGGAGCTCAAGGTGCTGACGCCGGCCGGCTCGGCGACCTGGCTGCAGGCGGAGTCGCTGCGGCAGTTCCTGGAGCAGTCGCCGCCGACCGCGATCGACGAGGCGGTCGGGAACGGCCGGCTCGGCATCTACACGGCGTGGGCGCTGGCGCTGGGTCAGGGGAAGCGCTGGAGGGAGCTCGCGACGACGGCCACCGTGCCCGGGCGGCGCGGCTACTACTCCGACCCCTACTACCGGTATGCCGCCTACAGCCCGGTCTTCGTGCACAGCTGCTCGACCGCCGGCACCGCGCCGTCGTCGTCCTCGTCCGGTGGCGGCGGGGGCGGCGTCGGCGGCGGTGCCGGGGGCGGGGGTGGCGGCTCCTGGTGACGGCCGGCCGGCAACCGGCCGACCGTCACCATCGGCTCACGGCGCGGTGATCGACACGGCCTCCACGTCGGCCGTACCCGGGACGGCGCCGGCCACGGAGAAGAAGGCGAGCAGGTTGCGGCCGATCGCGGTCAACCCCTGGTAGTCGCCGAGGAAGTACCCCCGGGCGACCGGTGCGTTCCTCATGTCGAAGTCCCCCGGGTAGAGCGACCGCTCCGGTTCCCAGGCCGCCCCGGCCGTGTGGGAGTGGGCGAGCACGACCGAGGTGGTCGCCCCGCCCCCCGGGAGGTTGTTCCGGAAGTCGTAGTAGAGAACGGCGACGGTCCCGTCCGAGGTCACCGCCACCGTCGCGTTGAACGCGGCCGCAGCGGCCACCGGCGTCTGGTTCACCTGCACCGGCGTGGTCCAGGTCCGGCCGTTCGTCGACGTGGACAGGACCACGTCCGGCGTCGTCCCGCCGGAGAACCGGGCGTCGGACCACACCACGTAGATCCGCCCGGCCGCGTCGACCGCGATGTCGGGGATCTCCACCCCGGCGCGCACCGGATCCACCTGGTTGTCCGGGTCGCAGACCCCCTCGACGCCGCAGCCCTGAGGATCGACGAAGTTCGAGATCCTGCTGACCGGCGACCAGTGCCGCCCCGCGTCGGTGGACACCATCACGCCGATGAAGTTCTGGTTCGGCGAGGGCTGCACGCCCGAGCCGCGACCGCTCCAGAAGACGTCCACGAGCGTGCCGTCGGGCAGCACGGCGATCTGGTTGCCCAGGGTGAACACGTTCGCGTTGCTCATCGCCACCGGCGTCGACCACGTCGCGCCGTAGTCGCTCGTGAACGAGAACATCGGCTGCCCGCGGTAGGCGAAGGAGTGCGCCTCGGAAGTCAGGCTGCGGTTGCCACCCGGCAGGGTGCCGCGGTCCCACACCGCGTAGACGTACCCCGGCCTGGTCGGGTCGGCGGTGATCGACTCCTTGTCGTTGAAGTGCAGGGCGTCGTCGTCGCGGATCAGCGTCGTGGGCGCACCCCAGGCGAGGTCGCCGTTCGCCAACGGGGAACCCTTCGACACCAGGATCGCCGAGGTCACCTGGTCGGCGGAGACCGACAGCGAGATCTGGTAGGCGTTGCCCGCCGGGTCGAAGGTGACCCAGGGGTCGGAGGCACGGTCGTAGACCGGATCGCCGCCGGAGCACTCGCTGAACCTGGCGGCGGTCTGCGACCAGGACGCCCCGCCGGTGAGGGACGTCGAGGTGGTCAGACCGCGGGCTCCGCCGTCGCTCCAGCGGTCCTGCTGGTAGACGCCGACGATGTGGTTCGGGTTGGTCGGATCGACCGCGACGAACGGCTCCACCTCGGTGTTCGGGTAGTTCGTCCCCGTCGGCCCGCCGGCCGTGCAGGCGGGGTTCAGAGGATTGGTCGCCGAGGCGAGGACCGGTGCCCCGACGGTGTACGGGTAGGCCGCGGCCGGGCCCGCCCCCACGAGCAGCACAGCTGCCGATGCGCCCGCGATGATGGCAGTGCGGTCGGTACGCAAGAGACCACCTCCAGCGTCGGAGATCCGACGGCGGATGGCCCTCCGCCGCCGGTGGACCTGTCCCCCGCTGGCGCCCCGTCCGTCCGATCGGCCCCGCCACACCGGCGAGACCGATCGGTCCGCGCGGCGCAACATAGCCCGCTCACAGGTGGGTCACCAGATGCTCCGCAACTGGGCCGACAGGGCCCCGGCGTGTCGGAGCACCGGCTCCGAGCGAGACCGCTTCAGCCGACGGCGACCGGCTCGCGGTCGACGACCGGGGCCGGGACGACGGTCGGCCGGAAGCCCTTGGCGATCAGGTAGACGGCGAGGCAGATCTCCCACGCGAACACCGGGGCGACGAACAGCACCGCCACGGCGGAGAACAGCTCGGTCCCGCCGAACATCGACATCAGGTTCCAGCCGAACACCAGCGGCCCGCCGACCAGGCCGAGGACGGCGATGAACCGCGGCACCAGGCGCGAGCGGTACATGAGCGCGGCCAGGACGACGGTGTTCGTGCCGCAGACCAGGCCCGGGCCGACCAGGAACGTCCAGTCGCGCACCGCCACCAGGCCTTCGGCGACGGGCTCGGTCGCGGCGCCCGACTGCCGCAGGGTGACGACGGCGAGCAGCGCGACGACGCCGGCGACGATGACCGCCGCCTCCAGCGTGCGCAGGCCGACGTAGCCGATCGCCAAGCCCTCCCCGTGGCGCTTCACCACCGGGTACAGCGCGACCGCGGTGCCGACGACGGACAGCGCGAGGAGCACGTCGCACAGGCCGCCGACCAGCACGCGGGTGTCGCTCCCGGGGCCCAGCGGGTCGTCGAGGAGGCCGCCGTACAGGACGACGGCCGCGATCGACGTCACGTGGGTGATCAGGTACAGCACACCGGCGGTGATCGCTGTTCTGCGTTTCATCGAGGGCCTCCTCCGTTCGAGGTGTACGGCGTACACCATGCCGGAGACCGTAGGTGTACCGTGTACACCTGTCAAGGAGGGAGGCGCCGGTGCCCCGCGAACGGCTCAACCGCGACCGCGTCCTGCAGGGCGCCGTCGCGCTCGCCGACCGGTCCGGCATCGAGGCGCTGAGCATGCGCGCGCTCGCCCAGGACCTCGGCGTCGTCCCCATGGCGCTGTACAAGCACGTCAAGGACAAGGACGAGCTGCTCGACGGGATGGTCGACGTCCTCATCGACGAGTTCGAGCCGCCGGACCCGGCGCTGGACTGGAAGGCGGCGATCCGGCACCGCCTGCTCTCCGCGCGGCGGGTCGTGCTGCGCCACCCCTGGGCGCGCAAGGCCATCGAGTCGCGCACCCGCCGGACGCCGACCGTGCTGGCCTACATGGACTCGGTCACCGGCATGTTCCGCGCCGCCGGCTTCTCGGCGGACCTGACGCACCACCTGATGCACGCGCTCGGCAACCGGATCTGGGGGTTCAGCCCCGAGCTGTTCGACGAGCCGCGGGACGACGACGCCCCGCCGCTGACCCCCGAGCAGCAGGCCGCGCTGGCGGCCGAGTTCGCCCAGCGCTACCCGCACATCCTCGAGGTCGCCATGGCCGCGACCCGGGGCGACCTGTCCGGGGTCGGCGCGGGCTGCGACGAGGAGTTCGAGTTCGAGTTCGCCCTCGACCTGCTGCTCGACGGCGCCGAGCGGCTGCACGCGCGCGGCTGGAGCTCGCGCGATCGGGCGGCGCGCCCCGCTTGACCTTGCCCGCCGGTCAGGCCTCAGGCTGCCCGACGTGGACGAGCTCATGCCGATCGGCGACTTCTCGGCGAGGTCCGGGCTGTCGCCCAAGCAGTTGCGGAGCTACGCCGCGAGCGGGTTGCTGACGCCCGCGGCCGTGGACCCGTACACCGCCTACCGCTACTACTCCCCCGCCCAGCTCGGCGACGCCCGGCTGATCGACGCGCTGCGCGACGCCGGGATCCCGCTGGCCGAGATCTCGCTGCTGCTCCGGGACCGCGATCCCGGCCGGCTGCGCGCCTGGGCGGCGCGTGTCCGCGACGACGCCGAGCGCCGGCACGAGGCGCTCGACCAGGCGCTCGCCCTGCTCGGCTGCGCCGCCGACCGACCGACAGGAAGGAACACCATGGCGTACCTGGACTGCGCCGGACGGACCGACATCGGTCTCGTCCGGGAGAACAACGAGGACGCGATCGTCACCGGCTCCCGGTTCGTCGCCGTCGCCGACGGTCTCGGCGGCCACGCCGGCGGCGAGGTCGCCTCGCGCCTGGCCACCGAGCTGGTCGCCGCCAGCTTCACCGGGGGCTCGCTCGACGAGCTGGCGACGGCGGTCCGCGCCGCGAACTTCGCCGTCTGGGAGCGCGGGTCGAGCACGGCCGGGTCCGAGGGCATGGGGACGACGCTGGTCGCCGCCGGCCTGGTCGGCGACGGCGTGCTCGGCGTCGTGCACGTCGGCGACAGCCGGGCCTACCTGGTGCGCGACGGCGGGCTGCAGCGGCTGACCGAGGACCACACCGTGGCCGCGCAGATGGTCCGCGACGGCGAGCTCACCGAGGCCGACGCCGTCGGCCACCCGCACCGCAGCGTCCTGACCCGCGCGCTGGGCGTCGGCCCCGACGTACCGCTGGACGCGGTGGAGCGGGCGGTCGTGCCCGGCGACCGGCTGGTGCTGTGCAGCGACGGTCTGTTCAACCACGTGCCGGACGACGAGCTCGCCGCGCTGGCGCTCTCCGGGGCGAGCCCGCAGGCCGCCGTCGACACCCTGCTGGAACTGGGCCTGGCCCGGGGTGGGGAGGACAACCTCTCCGTCGTCGTCGCGGACGTGCGCGCCTGAGCGGCAGCGGGGTTAGGCTGCGGCGCATCACCGGGCGGCGAGGTGAGCCATGCGTGAGTTCGGCACCGTCATGGACGGCCTGTCCTACCTCGAGTGCCCGCGCTGGCACGAGGACCGGATCTGGGTCTCGGACTTCTACACCCACCAGGTGCTCTCGGTCCGGGAGGACGGCAGCGACCTCCGCCTCGAAGCGGAGGTGCCGGGTCAGCCGTCGGGACTCGGGTGGCTCCCCGACGGCCGGCTGCTCATCGTCTCCCAGCACGACAACCGGCTGCTGCGCCGTGAGCCCGACGGATCCCTCGCCACGCACGCCGACCTCTCGGCGCACGTGACCGGCGAGCCCAACGACATGGTCGTCGACGGGCAGGGCCGCGCGTTCGTCGGCAACTTCGGCTTCGACCTGATGGCCGGCGCCCCGGTCGAGCCGACGGTGCTCCTGCGCGTCGACCCCGACGGGACGGTCACGCAGGTGGCCGACGACATGTGGTTCCCCAACGGCAGCGTGATCACCGACGACGACGTCCTGCTGGTGGACGAGACGTTCGGCAACCGCATCACCGCGTTCGACGTCGACGCGGACGGCACGCTGACCAACCGTCGGGTGTGGGCGTCGTTCGGTGAGCTGCCGGGCGACCGTGACCTCCAGGCGGCACTCGGGCAGCTGAAGGTCGCCCCCGACGGCTGCGGTCTGGACGCCGAGGGCGCGCTGTGGGTCGCCGACGCGCTCGCCGGCCGGGTCCTCCGTCTCCGGGAAGGCGGCGAGGTCCTCGAGGAACTGCCCGTCGGCACCGGCGTGTTCGCCTGCATGCTCGGCGGATCCGACGGACGGACGCTGTTCCTGTGCAGTGCGCCGGACTTCGACCGCGCCGCTCGCAGTGCCGCGCGCGAGGCGCGCCTGCTCTCCTGCCGGGTCGACGTGCCGCACGGTGGTCGCCCCTAGTCCCGACGATCGCAGAGGGGGAATCGCATGGACGTCTCGGTCGCCTTCCCGACCGCGCTGGACTCGCACGAGAACATCGCGCTCGCGGAGGAGCTCGGGTACGCGCGGGCCTGGCTGTACGACACCCCGCAGAACAGCCCCGACGTGTGGATGTGCCTGGCTCTCGCCGCCGAACGCACCTCCCGCATCGGCCTCGGACCCGGCGTCCTGGTGCCCTCGCTGCGGCACCCCATGGTGAACGCCGCTGCGACGGCGATGCTGGTGGCGATGGCACCGGGCCGGGTCGAGGTCGCGTTCGGCACCGGTTTCTCGGGACGCCGGGCGATGGGCTACAGGGGCATCCCGTGGTCGTTCATGGCCAGGTACATCCGGGCCTACCGGGGGCTGCTGCGCGGCGATGTGGTCGAGTGGGAGGGCGCCCAGATGCAGATGATGCATCCGGCCGGCCACGCGCCGGCCCGGCCGATCGACGTCCCCGTCCTGATCAGCGCGCTGGGGCCGAAGGGCGCCGAGGTCACCCGCGAGCTGGCCGACGGGCTGTACGCGACGCTGCAGCTGCCCGACTTCGCCCGCGAGTTCGCGCGGGTCTCCTACCTGGCCTGGGGCACCGTCCTGGACGAGGGCGAGGACCCGACCGCCGAGCGGGCCCGTCTCGCCGGCGGCCCGGGGACCGCGCTCGCCTGGCACGGTGCGTACGAGTTCGGGGGCCAGGAGGCGGTGGCCGGACTGCCCGGTGGGAACGCCTGGAACGAGGTGGTGAGCCGGACGCCCCAGGACCGGAGGCACATCGCCGTGCACACCGGGCACTGCGTCGAGCTCAACGAGGCCGACCGCGCGGCGTGGGAGTCGGGCGGATCGACCCTGATGGAACCGACCACGCTCAGCGGGACGGCGGAGCAGGTCCGCGGCAAGCTCGACGACCTGGCCGAACGCGGTGTCACCGAGATCGTCTACCAGCCGTGCGGACCCGACGTCCGGCGCGAGCTCGAGAGGTTCCTCGACGTCGCCAGCCGCTCGGCGGCCGGCGTGGGCGGCTGAGCGCACCGTGCAGACGGCGGAGCTGCGCGAGCGCTTCGCCTCCTCCGCTGTCGCCCGGCTGGCGACCGTCCGACCGGACGGCGCTCCGCACCTCGTCCCCGTCGTGTTCGCGACGTCCGGGGACATCGTCTGGCTGGCCGTCGACGCCAAGCCCAAGCGGACGACGCAGCTGCAGCGACTGACCAACCTGCGCCGCGAGCCCCGCTGCGCCCTGCTCGTGGACCACTACGAGGCGGACTGGCGCCGGCTGTGGTGGGTGCGTGCCGACGGCACCGGCACGGTCGTCGACGAGCCGGACGCCGGCGACCCGGGCCTGGCCGCCCTGGTCGAGCGGCATCCGCAGTACCGGGTGGACCCGCCGGCCGGGCCGCTCGTCGTCGTGCGGGTCGACCGCTGGAGCGGGTGGTCGAGCGCATGAGCGCCGCACCGCATCAGCGCGGCTCCTGCCGACGGCTGGTGTCGATCCAGCCGTCGATGGTCGCCCACCACCGGTAGAGCCAGTCGGTCAGCTCGGCGTCCTCGCGCGGCACCTCGGCCGCAGGCACGAACCACCACCGCAGGCGCAGGGTCTTGTCCATGGGCAGGCCGCGCCAGAGGTCGCGGACGGTGCTGAGGTGTTCGAGCCCGGTGTGCGCGACGAAGACGACGTCGGCGTGCGGGGCGGCCCGGACCGCGGCGGTGAGTCCGCCCGGCCGGGGCGGGAGGACGTTCTGCATCGCCTCGGCCCGGCGGGTGGCCTTCACCAGCCCGCGCTGCCGCAGCCGCTGGATGGCCTTGAACCGGCGCTTCGGGGTGAAGTTCCCGCCCTCGGGGAAGATCAGCAGGGCGTCCTCGTCCCCCATGTCGCGGGCCAGGTCGGCGATCGCCTCCTCCGAGCTGTGGTCGCCCGGTGTCACGAAGTAGTTCGGCAACCGGTTGAGGTAGACGTCGATCAGCGGGTCGAGCTGCAGCACGTCCTTGAGCACGACCCGCGGCTGACGCAGGTGGTCTCGGTTCATGAGCGTGTGCACGAGCAGGAACGAGTCGCCCGGACCGGCGTGCCGGCAGAGCACCACCATGGCGTTCTCCGAGCCGGGCACGCCGTCGTCCATCGGCGACCACGACGTCCCGTCGGTGACCACCCGCAGCGCGAACAGCCGCCCGGCCGTCCGCATGAGCACGTCGAGCATCAGCCGCAGCGCGGTGTAGTGCGCCGTCCGGAACGCCGGGGCGTCGATCCGCCGGCCGAAGCCGCTCGCCACCCACAGAACCCCCGCGACGGTGAGCCCGGCCACCTCGAGGGCCAGGTAGACCAGTCCGAACGCCAGCAGCCGCAGCGCGTACCAGCGCCCCGGCAGGAACACCGAGACGACGACCGCCAGGACCACCAGGACCGGCAGCGAGATCACCGCGGCCGCCAGGGCGGCGACGAGCAGCAGGCCGGAGACGCGGCGGACCGGGCGAGGGGGCACCACGTCAGGCCGCCCCGTCCTCGGGAGCGACCAACTGGTCGAGGTAGTCGCGGGCGGCGACGTACGCCTGGTCGATCCGCTCGGGGACCTGCGAGAAGTTGCGGTAGCGCAGGTTGGCCGTCGAGGGGGGTGTCTCGTCGCCGGCCGGCAGCAGGCGCAGCGTCACGCCGGCGGGCAGCGCGGCCAGGTCACCGACGAACCGGTGCCGCCGGGCGATCTCGAAGGCCACCTGCGCCACCTCCCAGGGGCTGGCCGGCGGGTGCAGCGGACGGTCGATCCGCCCGACGTGCAGCACGTAGATGGTGTCGGCGCCCAGGGCGACCGCCCGGCCGACCGGGATGCTGTGCACGAGGCCGCCGTCCAGGTAGTGCTCGCCGTCCACCTCGACCGGCGGGAGCAGGCCGGGGACGGCGCACGAGGCGAGCACCGCGTCGACCAGCGCGCCGTCGGTGAACCAGTGCTCGGCGGCGCGCTCGATGCTGGCGGCCACGCACTGGAACGGAACGGCCAGCTCGTCGAAGGTCTGCACCGGCAGGTGGGAGGTGAGCAGGTCCCGCAGCGGCTCGCGCGGGTGCAGGTGCGTCCGGGTGCGCACGAGGGTGCCCACGCGGGCGAACACCGACCCGGCGAAGATCCGCTGGGAGGCGAGGTCCTCCCACACCTGGCGCAGCCGGTCCACCGCGCTCGGCGTGGGGTCGGCGGCCACCAGCGCGCCGTTGATCGCGCCCACCGACGTGCCCACGATCAGGTCGGGGCGGATCCCGCGCTCGAACAGCGCCCGCAGCATCCCGACCTCGGCCGCCCCCAGCACGCCCCCGCCACCGAGGACGAACGCCGTGCCGCCGGTCGGCGCGGGGGTCGAAGCCATGGACGCATCGTGCGCCATCCCGCTCGGGCGTGCGCGACCGTCCGCGGGGGGCGGGCCGGTTGACGCGTGTGTCATGGTGACCGGGTGGCGACGGTGCCGGACGGCCTGGTGGCGGTCGTCAAGCGCGACTGCCCCACCTGCACGCTCGTCGAGCCGGTGCTGGGGCAGCTCGCCGCCGCCGTCCCGCTCACCGTCTACAGCCAGGACGACCCCGCCTTCCCGGACGGGCTGCCGGTCGTCGACGACCGCGAGCTGGAGACCAGCTGGCGGCTGGGCGTCGAGACGGTGCCCACGCTGCTCCGGGTCGAGGACGGCGTGGAGACCGGGCGGGTCGTCGGCTGGCTGCGGTCGCAGTGGGAGGAGTTCACCGGCGTCCGCGGGCTCGGTGACGGGCTGCCCGAGCACCGGCCAGGGTGCGGGTCGCGCAGCGTCGAGTGGGGCGTCGAGGAGGAGCTCGCCCGCCGCTACGGCGGCCGCGTCCTCGCCAGCCGGCAGGTGGAGCTCGCCGACCTCGAGGACGACGTCGAGGCGATGTACGACCGCGGCTGGACCGACGGGTTGCCCACCGTCACGCCCACCGAGGAGCGGGTGGTGCGGATGCTTGCCGGCACCTCCCGCGCGCCGGACGAGGTGGTCGCCGTCGTCCCACCCGACCTGGTCGAGTGCACCGTCGAGAAGGTGGCGGTCAACGCCGTCCTCGCCGGGTGCCTGCCCGAGCACCTGCCGGTGGTGCTGGCCGCGGTCGAGGCCGCCTGCCGCGATGAGTTCGCCCTGCACGGGGTGCTCGCGACGACGTACTTCGCCGGGCCGGTGCTGGTCGTCAACGGTCCGGTCACCCGGCGGCTGCGGATGAACTCCGGCATCAACGCCCTCGGCCAGGGCAACCGGGCCAACGCCACGATCGGCCGGGCGCTGCAGCTGGTGGTGCGCAACGTCGGCGGCGGCCGGCCCGGCGAGGTGGACCGGGCGACGCTGGGCAGCCCCGGCAAGTTCACGTTCTGCTTCGCCGAGGCCGAGGACGAGCTGTCTCCGTTCGAGCCGCTCGCCGCCTCCCGCGGGGTCCCGGGATCGGCGGTCACCGTGTTCGCGGGGTCGGGGCTGATCCCGGTCACGGACCAGGCCAGCCGGACACCGGAGTCGCTGGCCCGCACCTACGCGCTCGTGCTGCGCACGGTCGGTCACCCCAAATCGGCGCTGGGCATGGACGCGCTGCTGATCGTCAGCCCCGAGCACGGCCGGGTGTTCCGCGAGGGCGGCTGGGACCGCGCCCGCCTGCTCGCCGAGCTCGAGCCGCTGCTGGTGATGCAGCCCGACGAGCTGCGCCGCGGGTCGCTGGGCATCGCCGAGGGCATGCCTCCGGGGCTCGACGACCGTCCGCTGCCGAAATTCCGCACCGGCGGCCTGCTGGTGGCCTACGCCGGCGGCCCGGCCGGCATGTTCTCGGCCGTCGTCGGCGGCTGGGCCAGCGGCGCCACCGGCAGCTCGCCGGTCACCGTCCCGATCGAGGAGGCCGCATGGCCCGCGTCCTGATCGACCCGACCTCGGAGCGCCGGCCGGCGGCGCGGCAGGTGAACCCGCGGCCCCCCTCGCTGGACGGCCGCACGGTCGGGCTGCTCGACATCTCCAAGAGCCGCGGCGACGTGCTGATCGACGAGCTGGAACGGCTGCTCGCCGCCGACGGCGTGCGGACCGTCCGGTACCGCAAGCCCACCTTCGCCCGGCCGGCACCGGTGGACCTGCGGCACGAGATCGCCACCCACTGCGAGGTGGTCATCGAAGCCCTGGCCGATTAGGGCTCCTGCACGTCGTGCAGTGTGCACGACATCGCAGACCTCGAGGGCCGAGGCGTCGTGGGGGTCTTCCTGGCCTCCGCGGAGTTCGCGGACGCCGCCGTCGCGCAGTCGGCTGCGCTGGGTATGGCGGTTCCGCACGTCCTCGTGCCGCACCCGATCCAGGACCGCACGGACGACGAGCTGCGGCACCTGGCCCGTGCCGCCTACCCGGCGGTGCTGGCCGCGGTGACCGGCGGCTGACCACGTACCTGCAGACGAAGGCCGGGGGGATCTTGGCGAAAAGGAAGACCCCAGGTACGGCCAATCGCCGCGAGTTTGCACACTGCGGCCTGCGCCGGCGGTGTCGGGCTGGCTGACCCGTCCGGCGAGGCCGGTGACGGAGATGACCTCCCGGTCACCGTGACGACCGCGCCCCCTCCTCGGCCAGCCACTGAACGCCCGGCCCGGTCAGCTGGGGCAGAGCTGTGCGGGTCCGGCCGGTGAGGAGGAGCAGCAGCGCCTGGACCGGCCCTCGGACCTCGACGCCGTCGCCTGCGGCCCATTCGACGTCCGTCGCGCTCAGCCGCAGTCCGCGCAGCCGGCGCCGGGCCCAGAAGGGCCAGCCCATGCGCCACACCCGGTCGGCGCCCTCACGTGCGGCGTCCAGCGGCATGGCGACCGTCCGGTCCAGAGGAACCGCGACGTCCTGGACGTGCACCAGGGTGTCGAAGAGCAGATTGTCCAGCGTGGTGATGGCCGGCTTGCGCCTGCTGCCGGCCAGCCGCCGCAGTTCGGAAACCAACTCGGCGCTCGGGCGGTCGGCGTGCCCGACCGCCAGGTCCCGGTTGACCACGTCGAAATCGCCCCGAGCGCGCAATGCCATGCCGAGGATGCGCAGGAGGCCCGGCGACTGCGGGGTCAACGCGATGTGCGCGGCGACATCCCTCACCCGCCACTCGGTGCACAGCGACGGCTGGTTGCACTGCGCCTCGTCGAGTCCGTCCAGCAGGTCGGCCAGCTGCCGGCGCTGGCCGGCGATCACTGCCCACTTCTCGTCGCGCTCCACGGGGCATTCCCCCTGAGATGGTGAGAGAGACTGACCAACTCGTCAGAGTGTCTTACTTCTCTCTAGCATCGTCAACCATGACCGGGGCGCTGAACGTCGGGCTGCTGCTGTTCCTGCCGTACCGGGCGATGGAGACGCGTGTGTTCGATGGGCTAGCGGCTGCGGGGTTCGACGACTTCACGCCCGCGCAGGCGCGGGTGTTCCAACGGATCGCGTCGACGGGCAGCCGGCTGACCGAGCTCGCCGCGCAAGCCGGGATCACCAAGCAGAGCGCCGGGTTCCTGGTCGACCAGCTCGAACGCGCCGGCTACGTGGAGCGCGTCCCCGACCCGGCCGACGGCCGGGCACGCCTTGTCCGGATTGCCGAGCGTGGCGCGCGCAGCGTGGAAGCCTCACGCCGGGTCGTCGCCGAGGTAGAGGCCGAATGGACCGCCCACCTGGGAGAGCAACGCATGAGGCAGCTCCGGGACATCCTGACCGATCTGCGAGAGATCACCGACCCCTGGCGGTGAGCCAAAGCGGCGGCGAGCGCGTCGGTTCCGCGCCCGTGTACGACGAAAGCCGGGGCCACCGCTGTCCGCGGTGGCCCCGGCCTTCGTTCGGGGTGGAGGTGGCGGGAATCGAACCCGCGTCCTACGACGCCAGTCCAGGGCTTCTCCGAGCGCAGTCCGCTGTGTCTCTGCTCGGCCCCACCGATCGCACGGACTAGCCGGTGTGACGGGCCCAGTCGCTGTTTGATGTCCCCTCCAGCACCCGCGACCGGTGCGGAGGGTCAGTCACCTAGCTGATGCCAGGATCCGGGCCGGTGACGAACCCGGGCTGACAGAGTCGAACTAGCTACTTAGGCAGCGAGTTCGAACTCGCGCTGACTGGAGTCGGCGCTTGTGTTGTTTGCAACGCGTGGTTAACGAGCTCATCGTTGCCTTCCTCGGCTCGCTTCCCCTGGCCAAACGACCGCAGTCGAGACCATTCACCCCCTGTGCAGTTGTGCAGTCAGGGTAACCGGCCGGGCCACCGAGTTGTTCCGCCGCCACGCGCGCATCACCCAGCCGCGTGCCGACCGCCGTCGCTACCCTCCGCGCATGCAGGGCGTGCGCGTCCGTGCCTGGGTCGGCACGATCGTGTTCCTCGTGGTCACACCGGGCGTGGTGGCCGGGCTGATCCCGTGGTCGATCACCAGGTGGCAGATCCCGTGGACCGGTGGGTGGGCCTCGCCGCTGGTGATCATCGGCGCCGTCCTCGTCGCCGGCGGCATCGTCGTCCTGCTCGACGCGTTCGTCCGGTTCGCCCGTGCCGACGGGACGCCGGCGCCCCCGATGCCGACCAAGCACCTCGTCGTCGTCGGGCCGTACCGGTACGTGCGCAACCCGATGTACGTGGCGGTGCTGTCGATCATCCTCGGGCAGGCCCTGATGTTCGGGAGCTGGGGGACGCTGCTCTACGGGGCCCTCGTGCTGTTCCTGGTGGCCTCGTTCGTGAAGCTCTACGAGGAGCCCACGCTCGAGGGCGAGTACGGCGACGAGTACCGGGAGTACCGGCGCCACGTCCACGCCTGGGTCCCCCGTCTTCGGGCGTGGAGCGGGGCGGCGACCTCTAAATCCAGTCGCGACGCTTGAAGACGCCGTACAGGATCACGCTGACCAGCAGCATCAGCACGATCGCGAACGGATAGCCCAGGTGCCAGTGCGTCTCGGGCATGTCGTCGAAGTTCATCCCGTAGACGGTCCCGACCAGGGTCGGGGCGAACAGGATGGCCGCCCAGGCGGAGATCTTCTTGACCTCCTCGCCCTGCGCGATCGACGTCTCGGTCAGCTCGCGGATCTCGTCGTTCTGCCGCTGCGCAACCAGGGTCGCGTTCACGGTGAGGATGTCGCGCAGCTGCAGCCGGAAACCGTCCACGCGCTCGTTGACCTGGACGACGTGGTCGGCGACGTCGCGCAGGTAGCTGCGCAGCTCCTCGTCGACGCCGTACTTGTCGAAGCCGGCGGTGATCGCGGCGAGGATCCCGGTCAGCGGCTGGGCGGCGCGCTGGAAGTCGAGGACCTCCTGCGAGAGCTCGTAGATGCGCCGGGAGACGCCCGGGTCCCCGCGGAAGACCTCGGTCTCGATCTCGTCGATGTCGTTCTCGAGGCCGGCGAGCACCGGCACGTAGCCGTCGACGACGGCGTCGAGGATCGCGTAGAGCACCGCCTCGCTGCCCTTGGCGAGCAGGTCCGGCTCGCTCTCCAGCCGGCGGCGCACCCGGGAGAGGTCCGGCGACTCGCTGTGCCGGACGGTGATGGCGAACTCCTCGCCGAGGAACAGGTGCAGCTCGCCGAACTCGACCTCTTCCAGCTCGTCGACGTAGCGGGCGGCCTTGAGGACGACGAACAGCGTGTTGCCGTACCGCTCGAACTTCGGCCGCTGGTGCGCCTGGATGGCGTCCTCGACGGCCAGCTCCGGCAGGTCGAACAGCTCGGCGAGCTCGCCCAGGTCCCGCGGCTCGGGCCGGTAGAGCCCCAGCCAGGCGAGGCGCTCCTCCCCCAGGTCCAGCTCGGCGCGGCTGTCGGCCGGTGACTCGGGCGTGGCGATCCGGCGGCCCGCCGAGTAGACGGCGTTGTCGACCAGCCGCGAGGTCCGGCGCGTCTCGGTCGCCGCCGCCGGCGTGGCCGGCGCGGGACGCGCGGGGCGGACGTCGACGCCGGGACGGCGGCCCAGGATGGACAGGGCGGTCAGGGGGGTGCGGCGGTCGGCCATGACGGACTCCCGATTCGACGCGGGGACGAGGACGCCGAGGAGGTCCTCCCCACGCGACCGCGCACCGGCCGATCCGGCCGTGCGTCAGGCGGGGAGAACCTCGGGACTGGGACTGGGAGGTTCGCTGCGCATCGCCCGAGCCTCCCTCCCTCGCCGGCCCCGTCCGTCACGATGTCTTCTCGCGCAAGGCCGTCGTCCATCGTGACACGTCGTGTCCAATCCGCGTCCCCCGGTCGGGTGAACACGCCATGACCAGCGGGGAAGCAGCTGGTCAGCACGATGACCTGCGCCGCGTGGTCGTCGCCCTCGCGGCACGACCCGCGGGTCGCGGCCACGCCGCGAGGGTGATGACCGGCGCGAGCTCAGCCGCGCGCGGGGAACAGCTCGGCGGGGTACGCGCCGGCGGCGACCAGCCGAGCCGAGAGGCCCCGGCCGAGCTCGACGACCCGCGCCGTCCGCTCCGGCCCGAGGTGCGCCCACGGCGCGGCCGACAGCTCGTCGGTCTCCGCCTCGATCCGCGCCCGCAGGTCGGCGCCCTCCGCGGTGAGCTGCCCGTCGGCGAGCAGACCGCGCTCGGTCAGCGACGCGACGGTCGCCGTCCAGTCCTCCTCGCTCCAGCCACGAGTGACGCGGGCGCCGTGCTCGCTGAAGCCGCGGCCGGTGACGACGTGGGTGATCAGCGCCTCGAGGCCGGTCAGGCCGGCGCGAAGCAGCGCGGCCAGGTGCCCGTCGCCGCGGTGCTCGCGCAGCAGCGTCGCCCCGTGCCACAGCTCGAGCACCGGCTCGTCGGGCCAGAGCAGGTCGGCGTGCCCCGCGTACAGCGGCCGCGCCTCGGGGGTGAGCACCGAGCAGGCCTCGCGCAGCAGCCCAGCCAGCTCCGCGACCTCCGGCGACCCGGCGGCGTCGCCGAGCAACCGGGTCAGCGACGCCCGCGCGGCCCCGAATCGGGCGGCGACGACCTCCTCCGGCGAGGCGAGGGTCCAGGCGCGGGGGATGTGCCGGGCGACCAGGGACGGCGAGAAGTTGTAGAACGTCGCGGCGACGACCCCCGGCCCGACCGGGCCCATCGGCGCCGCCCGCCCGGCGAAGTAGCACATGCGCCCCGGCCGCAGCCCGACGGCGGTGAGCCGCTCGTCGTGCTCGGGGGCGAAGTAGACGTTGTTGTGCAGGGGCTCCACCGCGCGGTGGGCGCGGGCGACCACGCGGGGGTCGAAAGCGGGCGAGTCGACGCTGACCATGGCCGCGATTCGATCAGGCCCAGGAACCGCCCCCGCCGCCGGGTCGGCTGAGCAGCACCCACGTGAGCACCGGGCCGAACGGACCGAACGGCAGCATCCGCAGCTGCCATGGCTTCGGGTCCTCCCCGAAGCGCTCGGCCACCAGGCCGGTCAGGCGCGCGCTGAGCACCAGGACGGCAGCGACGAGCACGATCGAGCCCGCCGCGATCGCCAGCCCGGTCATGCCGGAAGCGTAGTTCGGTCGCGCCGGTACATCAGGTAGTCGCCGCGCTCGCTGACGCGCGTGAAGCCGGCGCGCTCGTACAGCGCGCGGGCGGGGTTGGCGCGGTGCACGCCCAGTTCGACCGACCGCCCGTCGGCATCGGCGACCACGCGGTCGAGCAACCGCCGGCCGAGGCCGCACCGCCGGAACTCCGGCAGCACCTGCACGGTGACGACGGTGGCGGTCTGGCCGGTCGGCATCCACATGACGAAGCCGGCCGGCTCGCCGGCGACCTCGGCGACCGTGGTTCGCAGCAGGTTCGCCACCCACAGCTCGAGGTTGCGGTCGGTGGCCCGGATCCAGGCGGGTTCGGCATCCGGCTCGACGTCGCGGATGTAGGCCAGCTCCGCGCGGTAGACCATCGGCAGGTCATCCGGCGTCGCCGCCCGGAACGACGGCGTCACGAGCGAGGTGGCAGCGCGCGGGCCCACGACACCGAGGTGCGCCGGACCGTGAAGCCGAGCCCCTCGTAGAGGCGCAGCGCGCCGGTCACGTTCTCGCTGTCGACCTGCAGGCTGGCCCGCCCGCAGCCGGCGTGGGCGGCGGCGCGCAGCGAGGCGGCGATCGCGGTGGTGGCCAGGCCGCGGCCGCGGTGCTCGGGCAGGGTGCCGATCTGGCCGAAGTGGGCGTCGGCCACCCCGGTCGCCCGGGTGTCGGAGTCGTAGACGTAGACCAGCGCGTAGGCGGCGACCGCGCCGTCCACCAGCGCCAGCGTGGACAGCTCCGGCCGGAACGCGCGCTGCCCGGTGAACATCACCTGCCAGGACGCCGGATCGCGCTCGCTGGAGCCGTGGTGGCGGGTGAACGCCGCGTTGTGCGCCCGGCGGACCTCGTCGTCCCTCTCCCAGGTGAACGGCACGAGCTCGGCGGAGGGGACGGCCGGCAGGTCGGAGAGCGGGCGCTCCATCAACCGGTACCACCGCTCGGCGGTCAGCCCGGCCCCCTCGACCAGCGCGGCCAGCCCGGGCATCGTCTCGAACACCCCGACGGAGAGGCGCGCCGGCGCCTCCGGGTGCCGCTCGGCGTGGATCTGCGCACCCCGCGCCAGCTGCCAGTCCAGCACCGCCCGCCCGATGCCCCGCCGGCGGTGCTCCGGGTGCACCCGGCCCTCGAGGTACACGGCGAACGCGTCCCGGAACGTCGGGGGCGCCAGCGTGGTCCCGTACGCGACGATGCCGCCGTCCTCGCCGCAGACCGCCAGCCCGTCGCGATCGAGGTCGACCAGCTCGTTGACCCACCACTCGGTGAGGTCGTCGGCCTCGAAGTTCTCCCCGGTGTCGTCCACCTTCTCGGCGGCCTGCAGCAGGCCGGCGACGGCGTCGACGTCGTCGGGGGTCAGCGGCCGCGTGGTCAGGCCGGCGGGCAGGGGCAGCGGGGCGGGCACGCCAGGGAGGGTAGGGAGACCGGCGGTCGCTCGCGAACGGTTATGCCGCGGACCGACCGAAGGCGGGGGGCCTCCACACCGCAGGGCCGCAGGGCTCTGGCCGCTCCCCGGGCGGCGGGCCAGGCTCCGACAGCGCACGGGGGTACCCGAGAGGAGGGCCCCCATGGCCCGCTACCTGTTCATCGCCAACTACGGGCCGCAGGGCTCGCGCGCTCTGATGCAGGCCGGTGGATCGGCCCGCGTGACCGGGATCGAGAAGACCCTCTCCGGTCTCGGTGGCCGGCTCGAGTCGTTCGACTTCGCGTTCGGCGGTGACGACGCGTTCGTGATCGTCGACGTGCCCGACGCCGAGACGGCCGCCGCGGTGGCCTTGACGGTCAACGCGAGCGGCACGGTCAGCGTGCGGACGGTCGCGCTGCTCACCCCGGAGCAGGTCGACCGCGCTGCCCAGATCCGCCCCGACTACTCGCCTCCGGGGCAGAGCTGACCCGAGCGCTCTACTCCCGCACCCAGAGGCAGAACGGGTGACCGGCCGGGTCGAGGCAGACCCGGACGTCGTCCTGGGGCTGGAAGTCGGCGACCTTCGCACCGGCCTCGGTGGCGATCGCGACGGCGGCCTCGAGGTCGTCGACCTCGATGTCCAGGTGGACCTGCATCTGCTGGTCGCCGTCGCCGGCCGGCCAGGTCGGCGGGGTGTGGTCGTCCTCCAGCTGGAAGGACAGCCCGGCCCCGCCGCCCTCCGGGCGCAGCGTCGTCCAGGTGGGGTCGTCGCTGCCGATCGGCCAGCCGAGCAGGCGCTGGTAGAAGCGGGCCAGCCCCTGGGGGTCCGGCGTCCCGAGCACGGCGGCGGTCAACGAGAAGCTGGGCATCAGGTCTCCAGTCCGAACAGTCGGGCGCCGTTCTCCCACAGGACGGCGCGCAGCCACTCCTCCCCCAGGTCGAGCCGGTGCAGCGCCGCGAGCTGGTGCGCGTACGGATAGGGGATGCTCGGGAAGTCGCTGCCCAGCAGCACCTTCTCGCGGAGTGCCGACAACCGCGACCGGTCGGCCGGGTCGAACGGCATGAGCTGCTCGGTGAAGTCGGTGCCGAACATCGTGGTGTCCAGGTGCACCCGCTCGTACCGCTCGGCCAGGTCGAAGAAGGCGGCGTACTCCGGCATGCCCATGTGCGCGATGACCAGCTGCAGCCGCGGGTGCCGCGCGAGCACCTCGCTCACCGGCCCCGGCCCGGTGTGCGTGCCGGCCCGCGGCCCCGACCCGCAGTGGATCACCACCGGTGTGCCCTCGGCCTCGAGTCGGCCCCACACCGCGTCCAGCACCGGCGAGCGCGGGTCGAACTCACCGACCTGCACGTGCACCTTGAACACCCGGGCGCCCCGGTCGAGCGCCTCGGCGACGTAAAACGGCGCCTCCGGCTCCGGGTAGAAGGTCGCCGACTGCAGGATCCGCGGATCGCGGCCGGCGAACTCCGCCGACCAGTCGTTGAGCCACGCGGCCATGCCCGCCTTGTGCGGGTAGGGCAGCGTCGGGAAGGCCCGCACGCCCAGCCGCTCGAGGACCGCCAGCCGCTCGTCCTCGTCGGGCATCGCGTAGGCGATCGGCCAGTCGGTGCCGTAGTGCGCGGCGCCGTCCTCGAAGAACTTCCAGACCTTCGCCTGCACCCGGGGCGGCAGGAAGTGCACGTGCGTGTCGACCAGCCCGGGCAGACCGAGCTCGCGCCAGTAGCGCGGAACGTCGGCGTCGTCCTCCGGCGGCCTGATCACAGCATCCATGGTTCGACTCCGCCCTCGCTCCGCTCCTCGGTCGCTGGCGCTCCCTGCGATGCTCACTCGGGCGTCGTTCTCACAACGTGACGACGACCTTGCCGCGCACGTGCCCGCCGGCCAGCAGCTCCTGCGCCTGGCGCACCTGCTCCAGCGGGAACGCCTTCGCGATCGAGACCCGCAGCTGGCCGGCGTCGGCCATCAGGGCCAGCTCCTCCAGGTCGTGCGCGTCGGGCCGCACGAACACGTACCGGCCGCCCAGGTCGCGGACCGCGGGGTCGACGATCGACACGATCCGGGCGGGGTCGCGCACCTGCTTCGGCGCGTCGGCCAGCGTGTCGCCCCCGACCAGGTCGAGGACGGCGTCGACCGGCTCGGCGAGCTGCCCGCTGATCGGCCCGGCGGAGTAGTCGAGCACCTCCGCGGCGCCGGCGTCGCGCAGGAAGCCGTGGTTGCGCGGGCTCGCGGTCGCGATCACCTGCGCGCCCAGCGCCACGGCGATCTGGACGGCGAAGAACCCGACGCCGCCCGCGCCGCGGTGCACGAGCACCCGGTCGCCCTCGCCGACGTCGAGCGCCTCGGTCAGCGCCTGGTAGGCGGTCAGCCCGGCCAGCGGCACGGCCGCGGCCTCGGCGAACGACAGCGACTGCGGCTTGCGGGCCACGCAGCGCACCGGGGCGGGCACGAGCTCGGCCATCGCGCCCCACTGGACGTCGTCCCGGCGGACGTAGGCGTACACCTCGTCACCCGGCGCGAGGTCGGTGACCGCCGGGCCGGCGGCCTCCACGACCCCGGACAGCTCCCAGCCCGGGATGATCGGGAAGTGGTGCGGGAACGCGCCGGCCAGCCGCCCGGCGCGGATGCCCAGGTCCACCGGGTTGACCCCGGCGGCCCGCGTGCGCACCAGCACGGTGTCGGGTCCGACCGGCGGCTCGGGCAGGTCGTCGCGCACGGTCAGGACGTCGACGTCGCCGAAACCGTCGTACGCGGCACCCCTCACCGGCGGCCCTTCACGTACCGGCCGAACGCCTTCTGGATCTCCCGGCGCGAGTCGCGCTCGGCGAGGTCCTGCCGCTTGTCGTAGGCCTTCTTGCCGCGCGCGAGCGCGAGGGTGGCCTTGACCTTGCCGTCCTTGAAGTACAGGTCGAGCGGGACGAGCGTGAGCCCGCCCTCCTTGGTCTTGCCGATGAGCTTGTCGATCTCGGCCCGGTGCATGAGCACCTTGCGCTTGCGCCGCGGGGCGTGGTTGGTCCACGTGCCCTCGGTGTACTCGGGGATGTGCACGTGCTGCAGCCACACCTCGCCGTCGTCGACGGTGGCGAACCCGTCGACGAGCGAGGCACGGCCGGCACGCAGGCTCTTCACCTCGGTGCCGGTGAGCACCAGGCCCACCTCGTAGGTGTCGAGGATCGAGTAGTCGTGCCGCGCCTTCTTGTTCTGGGCGATGAGCTTCCGCCCCTGTTCACGCGGCATGACACCAGGTTACCGAGACGCCGTCACACGGGCCGTCACATGCTCCGACCGCAGCCTGTGCGCCATGACCGCACTCCTGACCGCACCCGCACCGGCCCCGGTTCCGGAGCCCGCCCCCGCGCCGGCCCGCGACCTGCTCACCGTGCTCGGCGACGCGCTCGTGCTGTGCGCCGAGTGCGACGACGCGGAGCTGGGCAGCTGCACGCACGCCGGCCAGGCGGTCCTCTCGCTGGCCGCGCTGGCCCGCCGGACGGCCGCCGCGCTCGGCGTCGACCCCGGCGTCCCGCTCACCGCCGGGCCCGGCGTCGTCGTCGTCCGTGACCTGTCCTCGGCGACCGGCCTGCTCGTCCGCGCGGTCGGCTCGAGCGCGAGCCCGTCCACCGACGTCGCCGAGGAACTGCTCGTCCGGCTGCACAAGGGGCTGACGGCGAACCCGTGATCGGGCACGCTGACGCGCGGCAGAGGAGGACCGCCGTGCTGGACGTGCAGCTCCTCGGGCAGCCGTCGGTGCGCGTCGACGGCGTCCCGGTCGACGGACCACGGGGCAACAAGACCTGGGCGCTGCTGGCCTACCTGGTCGGCGTCGGCGTGCCGGTCCCCCGGGACCGGCTGGTCGGGCTGCTGTTCCCGGACGCCGACGACGGGCTGGCGGCGCTGCGCTGGAACCTCACCCAGCTGCGCCGGGCGGTGCGCTCCCCGCAGTCCTTCCGCGGCGATCCGGTGGCCGTCGCCCTCGGCCCCGACGTGCGGGTCGACGTGCACCTGCTGGCCACCGCACCCTGGTACGAGGTGGTCGACCGGGTCGACGTCGGGGCGCCGCTGCTGGAGGGCGTCACCTTCCCCGCGTGCCCGGGCTTCGAGCTGTGGCTGGAGGGCGAGCGGCGGCACGTGGTCGAGCTGGCCTCCTCGGCGCTGCGCGAGGCGGCCCGGGCGCTGCTCACCGCCGGCCGCCCGGACGACGCCGCACCCCACGCGCGGCGCCTGGTCGACCTGCAGCCCTGGGACGAGAACGCCCACGAGCTGCTCGTCCGGGCGCTGGCGGCCGGCGGTGACGTGGCCGCCGCCCGCCGGCACGTCGCCCTGGTCACCGAGCTGTTCCTCGAGGAACTGGGCGCACCGCCCGCCCGGTCGCTGGCCGCCGCGGCCGAGCCGGTGCTCGCCCGCCCGAGCGGCGCCAGCCGGACCCGGACGACGGCGCAGCTGCAGGCCGGCGCCTCCGCGATGGCCGCCGGCGCGCCCGAGGCGGGCATCGAGTCGCTGCGCCGCGCGGTGGCCGGGGCGCGCGAGCTGCGCGAGCCGGAGCTGCTGGTGCGGGCGCTCACCGAGCTGGGCAGCGCCGAGGTGCACGCGGTGCGGGGCTCCGACGAGTCCGGGGCGTCGGCGCTGCGCGAGGCCGTCGCCGTCGCCGAGCGCAGCGGCCGGCCGGAGCTGGCCACGACCGCCTGCCGCGAGCTGGGCTACGTGGAGTTCCTGCGCTGCCGGTTCGAGGCGGCCGAGCGCTGGCTGGACCGTGCGGCGGTCACCGTCGGCGCCGACGAGTCCGAGCGGGCGTGGATCCTGGCGCTGCGCGGCTCGGTGCGCAGCGACGCGGGTCGGCACGACGAGGCCCTGGTGCTGCTGCGCGACGCCGTCCGGCACGCGGAGATGGCCGGCGACGGGCGGGCCGCGACGTTCGCGCTGACCCACCTGGGCCGGCTGCACGTGCTGCGGCACGAGGACGACGCGGCGGTCGAGTGCCTGGAGCGGGCGGACCGGCTGACCGAGACGTCGGGCTGGCTGTCCTTCTGCCCCTATCCGCGCTCGTGGCTGGCGGAGGTGGCGCTGCGCCGCGGCCGGGTCACGGAGGCCGACGAGCTGCTCGTCTCCGCGCACACCCTCGCGCTGGAGGTCGGCGACCCGTGCTGGGAGAGCCTGGCCGCGCGCGGGCTCGGCCTGGTCGCCGCCGTCCGCGGGGACGACGACACCGCCGCCCGCCTGCTGCACGACGCACCCGCCGCCTGCCACCGCTGGACCGACGCCTACCTCTGGCTGGAGGCCTACGGGCTGGTCGCCCAGGCCGGGCACGCCCTCGAGCACGGCCTGCCGCGGGCGCTGGAGCTGATCGAGGAGCTCGACCGGATCGCCTCCGCCCACGGCATGCGCGAGCTGCAGGCGGAGGCGGCGCTGCTGCGCCTGGCGGCCGGCCGGCCCGGCGCGCTGGACGCCGCGCGCAGCGCCGTGGCCGCCGTCGACAACCCCGTCCTCGCCGCGCGGCTGGCCGCGGCGGAGAAGGGCCTCAGAGGCGCACGTACAGCCGCAGGGTGATGTAGGCGGCGATGCCGGCCGCGACCACCCCACCGATCGTGATGTACGCGCCCGTGGTGGCGACCGAGCTCCAGTGGATCTCGGTGATGATGCCGGCCTTGATCGGGCCGGCCAGCGTCTTGTCGACGAACAGCAGCTTGGTCAGCACCAGGCCGCCGACGGCGAGCAGCCCACCGACCAGCCCGGCCAGCCCGGCCTCGAGGATGAACGGCAGCTGGGTGTACCAGCGCGAGGCGCCGACCAACCGCATGATGTTGGTCTCGTTGCGCCGGTTGAAGGCCGCGAGCTGGATCGTGTTGGAGATCAGCAGCACCGCGGCCAGGGCTTGCACGACGGCCACCGCGATCGTCGCGTTTCTCGCCCCGTTGAGCAGGCTGAACAACCGGTCGAGGAAGTCGCCTTCATCCCTGACCTGGTCGACGCCGTTCTGCCCGTTGGGGAACTCGCTGGCGATCACCGAGTAGCGCTCGGGGTTGACCAGCTCGACGCGGAAGCTCTCCGGCAGCGCGTCGGGGCCGACGTTGTTGACCAGGTCGGGCTGCTGCGCGAACTGCTCCTTGAAGCGCTTGTACGCCTCGTCCTTGGACTCGTAGATGTAGCTCTTGACCTCGTCGGACGCCTTCAGCTTCTGCTCGATGGCGCTGCGCTGGTCGTCGGTGACGTCGTCGGTCAGGAAGATGGAGACCTGCACCTTGTCGTAGTAGATCTCCTTCATGTCGGAGATCATCGTGGCGATCAGGATGCCGGTGCCCATGAGGCCGAGGGAGATGGCCGTCGTCAGGATCATCGCGACCGTCATGGTCAGGTTGCGACGCAGCCCGGTGGCCACCTCGGAGAGCACGAAGTTGACGCGCATGGATTCCCTGTCGTGGAGTTCTGCTTGTCGAGGAGCGGGTTACCGGCCGACGCCGTAGACACCGCGCGACTGGTCGCGGGTGATCTGGCCGCCGTTGAGCTCGATCACGCGCCGGCGCATGGAGTCGACGATGTGGTAGTCGTGCGTCGCCATGATCACCGTGGTGCCGGTGCGGTTGATCCGCTCCAGCAGCAGCATGATCCCCTCGCTGGTCTCGGGGTCGAGGTTGCCGGTCGGCTCGTCGGCCAGCAGCACCAGCGGCCGGTTGACGAACGCGCGGGCGATCGCCACCCGCTGCTGCTCACCACCGGAGAGCTCGTGCGGCAGCCGGTTGGCCTTGCCCTCGAGGCCGACCATCTCCAGCACCTCGGGGACGACGCGCTTGATCGTGCGCTGGGGCTTGTTGATGACCTCCAGCGCGAAGGCCACGTTCTCGGCGACCGTCCGGTTGCGCAGCAGGCGGAAGTCCTGGAAGACGCAGCCCATCGTGCGGCGCAGCTTCGGCACCTTCCACTTGCTCAAGGTGTTGAGCGTCTGCCCGTTGATCGAGATCGTGCCCTTGGTGGGGTCGTCCTCCTTCAGCAGCAGCCGGAGGAAGGTCGACTTGCCCGATCCGGACGAACCGATGAGGAAGACGAATTCGCCCTTGTCGATCTCTGTCGACACGTCATCGAGGGCCGGCCGGGAGCTGGCCGGGTAGAGCTTGGTGACGTGTTGCAATTCGATCACGAGGGTCCACGGTACCGGCCCCGGGCCGCCGAGGGCCGCCGTCGAGGTGAAACGCCCAGGCCTGTCTTCTCAGGTGTGACGGACGGGACGTCCGCGGTCAGTTCGCGGCCACCGATTCCTGCTGGCGGCGCCACCGGATGCCGGCCTCGATGAAGCCGTCGATGTCGCCGTCCAGGACCGCGGTGGTGTTGCCGGTCTCCTGCTCGGTCCGCAGGTCCTTGACCATCTGGTAGGGGTGCAGGACGTAGGAGCGCATCTGGTTGCCCCAGCTGCTCCCCTCCCCCTTGAGCGCGTCCATCTCGGCCCGCTGCTCCTCCTGCCGGCGGGCCAGCAGCCGGGCCTGGAGCACGCGCATGGCGGCGGCCCGGTTCTGGATCTGGCTCTTCTCGTTCTGGCAGGAGACGACGATGCCCGTGGGCAGGTGGGTGATCCGGACGGCGGAGTCGGTCGTGTTGACGCTCTGCCCGCCCGGACCGCTGGAGCGGAAGACGTCGATCCGGATGTCGTTCTCGGGGATGTCGACGTGGTCGGTCTGCTCGACGACCGGCAGCACCTCGACGCCGGCGAAGGAGGTCTGCCGCCGTCCCTGGTTGTCGAACGGCGAGATGCGCACCAGCCGGTGGGTGCCCTGCTCGACCGAGAGCGTGCCGTAGGCGTAGGGCACCTTGACCGAGAACGTGGCCGACTTGATGCCGGCCTCCTCCGCGTAGCTGACGTCGAGCAGCTCGACGGCGTACTTGTGCCGCTCGGCCCAGCGCATGTACATCCGCATGAGCATCTCGGCGAAGTCGGCGGCGTCGACGCCCCCCGCCTCCGAGCGGATGGTCACCAGCGCCTCGCGGGAGTCGTACTCGCCGTTGAGCAGCGTGCGGACCTCGAGCTCGTCGATCTCCTTGCGCAGCCCCTCGAGCTCGCGGTCGGCCTCGGCCAGGCTGCCGGCGTCGCCCTCCTCCTCGGCCAGCTCGTGCAGGACGGCGGCGTCGTCCAGGCGGCGGCGCAGGTCCTCGACCCGGCGCAGGTCGCCCTGCAGGTAGGACAGCTTCGAGGTCAGCGCCTGCGCGGACTCGACGTCGTCCCAGAGGTCGGGCGCGGCGGCCTGCTGCTCGAGGTCGGCGATGTCACGCCGCAGCCGGTCGACGTCGAGGACCGCCTCGATCGACGTCAGGGTCGTGTCGAGCTCGTCGAGGACGGCGGAGAAGTCAGCGGCCACGTCGATCCAATGTAGTCGCGCCCCGGAGCTCGGCCCCGTGCGGCAGAAGTCGCGACTTCTGCCTAGGGGGCCGGGACGGACGGCGACAGGTGCGGAGCGCGGCGCCAGACGGACATCCAGCGCTCCAGGTCGTCGGCGGGCATCGGCCGGGCGATGTGGTAGCCCTGCGCGAACGTGCAGCCCAGCGCGGCGGCGCGGGCCAGCTGCTCGGCGGTCTCCACGCCCTCGGCCAGGGTGCGCGCGCCGCAGGCCGCCGCCAGGCCGACGACGGCGGCGATGGCCGCCTCCGCCGAGCCCTCGCGGCCCTCGATCCCGGCGACGAGGCTGCGGTCGATCTTGATGACCCCGGTCGGGATGTTGATCAGCTGGCTGATCGAGGACCAGCCGCTGCCGAAGTCGTCGATGGAGACCTCGACGCCCGACCGGCGCAGCGCGGCGAACTGGGCGGCGGCGCGCTCCGGTTCGTCGGCGACGGAGGTCTCGGTGAGCTCCAGGATCAGCTGCTCGGCCGGCAGCCCGGCGGCGGCGAGCGCCTCGGCGACGTCGTCCACGAGCGTGCCGGTGGCGAAGTGGCTGGCGCTGATGTTCACCCCGGTCACCACGTGCAGCCCGCGCCGCGACCACTCGGCGGTCTGCCGGGTGGCCTCCCCGAGCACCCAGCGGGCCAGCGGGGCGACGAGGTCCTGCCGCTCGGCGGCGGGGAGGAACTCCCCCGGCGGGAGCAGCCCGCGCTCGGGGTGCTGCCAGCGCACCAGCGCCTCGACGCCGCTGCACTCGCCGGTGGGCAGGTACATGACCGGCTGGTAGTGCAGCACCAGCTGCCCGGCGTCGATGGCGGTGCGCAGCTCGCCGGCCAGCAGCGCCTTGCGCTCGGCGGCGTAGCGCAGGTCGGTGGTGAACGTCCGCACCCGGTTGCGCCCGGCGGCCTTGGCCGCGTACATGGCCAGGTCGGCGTCGCGCACCAGGTCGGTCGAGCGCAGTCCGGTGTCCTCCGCGCCGCAGGTCGCGATGCCGATGCTGGCGGTCAGCCGCGCGGTGCGCGGCCCCAGCGCGAACGGCTCGTCGAAGGCGCTCTGGAAGCGGCCGGCCAGCGCCTCGGCGCCGGCGGTGTCGCAGTCCCGGCAGAGGACGACGAACTCGTCGCCGCCGAGCCGGCCGACCGTGTCGCCGGAGCGGGTGCGCGTGGACAGCCGCGCGGCGACCTGACGCAGCAGCTCGTCACCGACCTCGTGCCCGAGCGAGTCGTTGACCTCCTTGAAGCCGTCGCAGTCGAGGAACAGCACGGTGACCGCGCCGCGGCCGGGGCGCCGCAACTCCTCGTCGATCAGCTCGTGCAGGTGGACACGGTTGGGCAGCTCGGTCAGGTGGTCGTGCCGCGCCTGCCACGCCGAGGTCTTCTCGGCCAGCACGCGGGCGGTGATGTCGGTGTGGGTGACGACGATCTGGCCGGCCTCGTCGACCCGGGAGGCCTGCAGGTGGAACCAGCGGGTGCCGTCGCCCTCGGGCGCGACGCAGTCGACCGCGACCGAGTCGCGCTCGCCGCGGGAGAGCTCGGCGAGGGCGCTGACCAGCGCCTCTCCGGCGGCCTCGTCGCCGAAGCGGCGCGCGGCGGCGAAGTAGTTGCCGCCGACGCCGAGCGCGACGGGCGTGTCCGCGACGGCGGCGTTGCGGGCGGACCAGGCGGAGTTGGCGAGCAGCACGGTGCCGTCGGCGCCCAGCAGCACGGTGGGCGAGGGCAGCGCGTCGATCACCGCCTCCACCCGGACGGCGTGGTTCGCCGCTCGCACCGGCACGCGACCTCCCGAGCCCGCGCGGCGCCCGCCCTGGCGCCACTCCTCCCCCACCATCGGACGCGGGGCGGCCGTTGTTGAGTTCCGCCACGCGGTCGGACCCGAATGGGTGACTCCTCGACGGCGTGTCCGGCGAAACGCGCTGGTCAGGCGTCCCGGGTCTCGGCGGCCAGCCACTCGAGGTAGGCGGGGTTGCCGGCGACCACCGGCAGCGCGAGCACGCAGGGGACGTCGTAGGGGTGCAGCTCGCCGGCGCGCGCGACGATCGCCGGCACGAGCGAGCGGCGGGTGTGCAGCGCCACCCGGGCCTCCGCCTCGTCGTGGACGGCGCCCTGCCAGCGGTAGATCGAGCGGACCTCGCGCACCGCCTGCCCGCAGGCGGCCAGCCGCTCCTCGACCAGGGTGCGGGTGAACCCGGTCAGCCAGTCCGCGTCGTCGGCGGTGACCACGACCTCGCAGAACTCGGTGTCCTCCACGTGCCGATCCTGCCCAGGTGGGTAGGGCGGGCGCATGAGCGACTTCGTGAACATCCGCGTGGACGGCGAGGAGTACGTGCTGCGCCCCGAGGACGGCGGGCTGCAGGTCGGCCGGCGGGTCGGCGGGGACGTGACGTGGCTGGACGACATCGACACCAGCGTGTTCCCCGCCGAGGCCCGCGCGGCGATCGACCGCGGGGACGCCGAGGACCAGTCGCTGCTCACCGCGCTGCGCGGCGTCATCCAGGCCGAGGTCGAGCGCGGCGGCTGACCCTGGTTACCGCAGGTCGATCACCCGGTGCATCCCCATGACGGCGTGCGACATGCCGTCGCCCTCGTCGGCGACGAAGCACAGCAGGACGTACCGGCCGGGCGGCAGGTCGTAGTCGACGGCGTGCCGGACGCCCGGTGAGATCACCTCGCTGCCGACCGGCGGACGGGTCGGGTCGGCGAGGTCGCCCACCGAGCCACCGCCGCTGGCCTCCAGCGCCTGCTGCACCTGGCGCTCGGTGGTGCCCGGCTGCACCGGCTGCAGCAGCATGAAGTGCAGGGTGTCGTCGGCGTTGGTCAGCCACCACGTGCCGGCCCGCGGCCACACGCGCGGGGCGAGGAAGCGGTCGTCGGTCAGCCGCACCCGCACGTCGGCGTGCCGGCTGCCGTCGCCGCCGCTCCCACCACCCGTGACCCGGAAGCGGGTCACGGGGGGATCGTTCACCGGGTCCGGCGGGGTGGTCAGGTCCATGAGCCAGTAGGTGCCGGGCCGCAGGTTCTCGGTGACCGCGAGCGGCACCCCCGGGACGACGTCGGCGAGGCCGTAGAACGTGGCGTGCCGCCGCGCGTCCCGTGTCCCCTCCGCGCGGACCGACAGGTCGGTGGGGTGGAACTCCTTGCGGACGTCGTCGAAGAACTGGTCCAGCGTCGCGCCGTTCTTCAGCTGGAACATCGTGACCGCGCTGAACGCCGGCGCCACGCTGGACACCTCGAAGCGGACCGTGCCGGCGTGCACGTGGTCGTCGTCGACCGAGGCCGCGGTGCCGTTGCCCACGACGTGGACCGTCTGCACGTCCCGCCCGTGGCCGTGGTCGCCACCGGCCAGCGCGGCCGGACCGCCCCCGACGAGGACGGCGCCGGTGGCGGCGAGGACGAGGGTCGAGCGGAGCAGCCGACGGCGCATGGCATCCCTCCGGTGGTCGGGGCAGCGGCCTGGGCAGGATCCCACTCCTGCTGCCGTTGCGGAACCCGCGGGTCACACCCCCCGATCCGCCAGCCGGCGGACGAACGCCAGCCCGGACCAGGTCGCGTCGATCGCGCAGACCTTCACGTCGACCAGGCCTCCGGCCAGCCCGAAGTCGCGGACGACGTTCTCGGTGAGGTCGGTCGGCACGCCGCTGCTCTTCTTCGGCCAGCACACCCACAGCCGCCCGGGCGTGGTCACCCGCGGCACGAGCGCCGGCCAGCGGGTGTGCAGCCGCGCCGCGTCGGGGGCGAAGAGCAGGACGACGTCGTACGGGTCGCGGCCGGGACGGCGGTGCCCGTCGAGCGGGACGTCGTCGGGGGCGCCGTCGAGCAGCACCCGCGTGCCGGCCGTGATGCCGAGCTTGGCCGGCAGCGGGGTGCCGCTGTACCCGGCGGTCACGGCGACTCCAGGCAGGACAGCGACGGGTTCGAGGAGACGATGCAGCTGAGGAAGTCGTTGAGCGCCTCGTGGTAGCCGGCGGGGTCCACGTTCCACGACTGGACGTGCCCCGCATCGCGCACCCGGACCTCCCGGACCAGGTTCGGGTGCGCCTCGTACAGCTCGTCGCTGGTGGCGATCGGCACCGTGTCGTCGTCCGTGCCGTGGAACAGCAGCACGGGCATGCGCACCCAGTCGCCGGGCAGGTAGTCGACGGCGTCCCAGTCCAGGTCGTACCGCTCGGTGGCCAGCCACTCCGCGGTGTGGGTCAGCACGTCGGGCAGGCCGGTGCCGATCACCGGCAGCCGGCGCCGGCTCGCGCCGTACTCGACGGTCGCCTTCAGGTCGAGCGCCGGAGAGTCGAGGACGACGCCGGTGACCAGCCGCGCCTGCGCGGAGTGCTCGAGGAAGGAGGCGACGATCGCCCCGCCCATCGACGAGCCGAACAGGACGACCTCCTGGGCGCCGTGGTCGACGGCGAAGGTGACGGCCGCGTCGAGGTCACGCCACTCGGTCGCGCCGTAGCCGTACCGGCCGCTGGGGTCCGCCGGCGCGTCGGGGTCGTTGCGGTAGCCGATGTCGAGCACGGAGATGCGGTCGTCGACCGCGACCTGCATGGCGCGCAGCGGCTCGGCCCGCGTCGCGCCCTTGCCGTGGACGGCGATCCACCAGGTCGACGGGCGTCCGGGCACGTACCAGGCGGGGCACTGCCCGCCCGCGCACGGGAAGGTCACGTCCTGGTAGTCGACGCCGTAGGCGGCCTTCGGGTCGGTCCAGACGTTCACCTCGAGCCGCGCGGGGGTCCCGTGGCCGGGCCGGCTGCCGGTCGTCGTCCGGAGGTCCCGGTGGACGGCGCCGCCGATCTCGCGCACCGGCTGGCCGGAGAGCACGCCCGCGCCGCCGGGCCAGACCAGGCCGTAGGTGTCCCCGCTGTCGAGCGGGTCGTCGGCGGGCACCTCGCCGGTCCGGCGCAGGACGACGGACTCCCCGTCGACGGCGTCGACGACCAGGTCGTAGCGCGCCGGGTCCACCCGGTGGTCGGCGGCCAGCGCCTCGCTGCCGATCTGGCCGGAGTAGTACCAGCTGCCGCCCGCGAACAGCACGAGCACGAGCAGGACGAGGACGGCGAGCACGAGCAGCAGCCGCCGTCGCGGCAGCCGGCGGCGGGTGCGCCGGGGCCGCGGCGGGTCCTCCGGCGCCCCCGCGACCAGGACGCCCTCGCTCGATGCCATGCCGCGAAACCTAGGCCGCGCGGCGCCGTTCCGCCTCCACCATCTCGCGGACTGCCGGTGCGACCTCCTGACCGAAGACGGCGAGATCGTCGGCGTCGTCCGCGGCGAGGATGAACGCCGAGAAGCCGTGCTCGAGGCTGAACTCGGCCAGCCGCTCGCCCCAGGTGGCCGGCGGGCCGGTCAGGCCCCCGCCGCCGAGGCTGCCGCCGACGTTGAGCAGCCGGCGGATCCGCGCCGGGTCGCGGCCGGCGTCGGCCGCCGCCTCGTCGATCAGCGCGTTCGACCCGGCGATCGCGTCGAGGCCGAGGTAGGACAGCGAGGGCAGCCAGCCGTCGGCGGCCCGGCCGACCAGCCGGAGCATCCGCGGCTTGAGCGCGCCGAGCCAGATCGCGATGTCGTGGGCCGGGCGGGGACCGCGCTTGGCGCCCTCGACCCGGTGGTGGCCGCCCGGCACCCGGAGCAGGCTCCGCTCGTCGCCGTCCCAGATGCCGCGGATGATCTCGATGGCGTCGGCGAGGGCGGCGACCGCCTGGCCGGAGGACAGCCGGATGCCGCCCATGGCCTCGATCGCGTCCCAGAAGCCGCCGGCGCCGAGGCCCAGTTCGAGGCGGCCGTCGGTGAGCAGGTCGAGGCTGGCCGCGGCGCGCGCCACGACCGCCGGCGGCCGCAGCGGCACGTTGAGCACGTTCGGGGCGAGGTGCACCCGCTCGGTCCGGGCGGCGACGTAGGACAGCAGCGTCCAGGTGTCCAGGAACCGGGGCTGGTAGGGGTGGTCCTGAAAGGTGACCAGGTCCAGTCCGGCGCGCTCGGCGGCCTGCGCGAGCGCGACGACCGCCTGGGGATCGCGGTTCGACGGGGTGAGGAACGAGCCGAACTGCAGCTCGTGTCCGTAGTCGGGCATGGCAGCGGCAACTCTGCGCCGGCAGCGGCTCTTCCCGGGCCCGATCTGTGACCGGCGGCACGCGCTCGGCGTGACCTCCACCGCAATCGGGGCCCGGCGGCCACCCCGGAGGGTGAGCGACCCGCAAGGACCTCGCCGCGACCGCCGATGACACAAGCGTATTGCGGACAACGAAGTCCGAGCAGCGGCACCGCGGTGGCGACTGGCCCAACTCCATGGGTTGAGTGACTCAAGTCTGCCGCCGGAGTGCCGATCACAAGGGGGACGACGTGCTCGACGCGGAGCACCGCACGGCCTCGACGCGCTCGGGGAGCCCGGCACCCCCACTTGACCAGCCAGGAGAAGGACCATGGACGACATCGACGTGAACCGGCCCCCGGAGTGCACGCAGGCCGACGTCACGCTGGTGACCCGCGGCATCACCGTGACCGCCTGCGTGGACGTGTCCACCGACTACGCGCTGGTGGTCAGCCCCCAGGGCGAGGGCTCGGCGTGGAAGACGGCACTGTCGCCGGGCGACAAGGTCGAGGTGTTCTGGGTGGCCGGCAACGAGGAGCGCACGCTCCCGGCCAAGATCGTCGAGGTCGAGGACGGCGAGGAGCCGCGCTGGCACCTCGCGGCCACCGGGCCGGCCGAGCGCAGCCAGCGGCGCAAGGCCGTGCGGGCCCGGCTGTCGCTGCCCGTGATCATGCCCTGGGCCGACTCCCAGCTGATCGGGACGACGGTCGACCTCAGCGAGGCCGGCATGCGCGCCCAGGTCGACGGCTGGGGCGTGCCGCCCGAGAAGGGCACCCGCATGCAGGTGACCATCGACCTGGAGAAGGGCTTCGTCGACCTGCACGGCGAGCTGATCTGGGTGGTGCCCGACCGCGGACCGCAGTGGCTGCTCGCCATGCGCTTCGACGACGTCCGCGAACTGGACGCCGACCGGCTGCGGCAGCGGGTGTTCGAGGCCCTGCGCGCGGAACGGGCCCTCGCCAGGGGCTGAACGCTCCGAGAGCGCGCCGTTCCGCAGTAGCGTGTCGCCCTCGCCGGAGGAGCCGGGGGTGCGCATGGCCGTCCAACACGAGGAACTGGTCGTCGACGTCGTCCCGGCCGCGGGCGACCGCAACCTGCTGACGCAGGAGACCGTGGCGATGACGGTGCTGGCGCAGGACCCCACGATCGTCGACGACGGCGGCCCGATCCGGGCACCGATCCCCGTCCCCGCCGGACGGCTGGAGCGCGGCCCGTGCGGCGAGCGCTTCCGGGTGGTCTCCCCCGCCGGCGCTCCGCTGCCGGTAGTGCTGCACGCCGGCGACCCCTGGCGCTACGTCGACCGCTGGTCGCCGTCCGCGCAGCCCGACGCGACGGCCCTGCCCGACGACCCGGACTTCCGGGCGCAGAACGTCTACGCCGTCGCCGCGCACACCCTCGCGCTGTTCGAGCAGCAGCTGGGCCGCCCGGTGCCCTGGCACTCCGGCCTGCCGCAGCTCGACCTGGTCCCGCAGGCCGCGGCCGGCAAGGCGAACGCGTTCTACTCGCGCGAGCGCAACTGCGTGCTGTTCGGCTGGCTGCCGGTGCTGCCCAGCCGCCCGTCGCTGTACACGGCGCTGTCCTACGACGTCATCGCGCACGAGGTCAGCCACGCCATCCTCGACGGGCTGCGGCCGCGCTTCACCCAGCCGAGCCTGCCCGACCAGCTCGCCTTCCACGAGGCGCTGGCCGACCTGGTCGCCCTGCTGTCGGTGTTCACCGTGCCCGGCGTGGCGCTGCGGCTGCTGGCGCCGAAGAACGGCCGCATCCTCCTTCCCCCCGACGCCGAGGGTCGGGCCCGCACGCTGATGGCGTCACCGCTGGCCCGGCTCGGCGAGCAGGTCGGCGCGGCCGGCGGGGGTGGCGGGCCGGACGACGTCCCGGCGCTGCGCTGGTCCGGCGTCCTGGACATCGGCCCCGCGTGGCGGACCGATCCGCAGTTCGACGAGCCGCACCGCCGCGCCGAGGTGCTCGTGGCGGCCTTTCTGCAGACGCTCGTGACCATGTGGGCCGGCCGGCTCGAGCCGCTGCGGATCGACCCGGACGGCGTCGACGCCGACCGCGTGGGCGAGGAGGGCGTCAAGTCCGCCGAGCACCTGCTCGGGATGCTGCTGCGCGCGCTGGACTACCTGCCGCCCGTCGACCTCACCTTCCCCGACGTGCTCGACGCCGTGCTCACCGCCGACAGGCGGCTGGCGCCGGACGACGCGCACGGCTACCGGACGGCGCTGGAGCAGACGTTCGCGCGCTTCGGGATCACCCCTCCCCCGCACCGGATCGTCGACTCCGACGGCGTGGCCGCGCCGACCGAGGAGGCGGCGGCCGACGCGCGCCCGGCCGGCACGGAGGCGGCCGTCGCGCCGGATCCCGACGCGGGCACGGAGACGCGGCTGCGCTACGAGCACCTCAACCTGGCGGCGCTGCGCACCTCACCGGACGAGGTCTTCTCGTTCGTCTGGAACAACGCCGCCCTGCTCTCGATCGACGTCCGGTACCCGACGCGCGTCGAGCGGGTGCTCAGCAGCACCCGGGTCGGCCCGGACGGGCTGGTCGTCACGGAGATCCTGGCCGACTACACCCAGGTCCTCCGGACGACGGCCGGTGCCCTGCCGCCCGGCATCGCCGCGCCGGCCGGGGCGGCGGCCGACGAGCAGGTGGAGCTCTGGGGCGGCGGCGTCCTGGTGTTCGACCAGTTCGGCCGCTACCGCCTGCACCAGCGCCAGCCGCTGCTCGACATCGAGCGGCAGACCGACCGGCTGGCGTACCTGGCCCGCAGCGGCATCCGGGGCGTGCAGGGAGTGCTCGGGGCGACCGACGGCCCGGGCGAGGCGGAGCGCTTCGCCCGGCTGCACGAGGTCGGCTGACGCCGTCCGCTCAGGCGCCGAGCACGGCCAGCACGCAGGCGGTCGCGCCGATGGCGACGATCGCGAGCGAGGTCTCCGCCGTCCCCGGGTCGTGGTGGGGACGCCGCCGACGCTCGTACCAGGCGACGCCCACGGCCGAGGCGGCGATCAGCGGGTTGTGCCCGGCCACGGCCATCAGCGCCATGAGCGGCCAGCAGCTCAGCGCGCAGTCCAGCCCGAGCCGGACGCCGAACCGCCGGGAGGTGCGCCGCGACCGGTCGCGGTCCAGCGGCGGGGCGACCACGCGGTGGCAGCGGGTGAGGCTGCGCCGCTTGAGGGCGGAGTGCTGCCAGCCGACCGCGACCGCGGCGGCCAGCGCGACCGCCCCGAGCACGCCGAGGGTGACCGTCGCCAGCCACGCGCCCGCGACGAGGACGGCGGCGACCACGAGCCAGACCAGCGCCCAGCCGGACGCGACCTCGACGCTCACCCGGCCGCGCACCTGAGCGGGGCTCCGGATCGCCGCGTACCGGACGTTGGGCGCGACCAGCGGGGCCATGACCGCGACCATCGCCAGACCGCCCAGCGCGTGCACGCCGACCGCGCCGTGGTCGGCGTGCCCCTGCAGCACCTCGACGGTGCCCAGCGCGAGCAGGCCCAGCCAGCCCGCACCGGCCACCGCGTACAGCCAGCGTTCGGGACGCGGGACGGCGACCGGCACCCGGCCGGCCACCGCCGCTCCGGTCACGCGACCTCCACCGTCACCCGGTCGATCGAGAGCTGCATCCTGTCGAGGTTCCGCTCCGAGTTCAACGGGACCAGGCGCACCGAGGTCGCCATCGGCCGGAACGTCGTCGACTGCGCCGCGACCTGCGCGGTGACGTCGAGCAGCCGGCGCTGGCCGCTGCCCGGTGAGGCGCCGTCCACGCTGGACTCGTAGACGCCGAACAGGGAGAGCAGCCCGGCGTAGTGGTCGGCGTCGCGCGGGTCGGCGGGCGTGCCCGGCTCGAGGCCGAGGAAGACCAGGTAGGACGTCGCCGCCGGCGCCCCCGACCGGATGCCCTCGAACCGCAGCAGCCAGGTGGTCGCGTCGAACGCCTCGACCCCGTTGGCCTGGTCGGCCGGCGTCCCGCCCGAGACGGCGACGTCCTGCTCGCCGGCGAGCGAGAACGGGCCGGCCTCGGCGATCGGCTGGGCCACCGGGACGGTGAAGCCGATCGGGTCGGTCTGCGCACCGAACGGCGGTGGCGGTGGGTTCGCCGGCAGCGGCGGGGGCGCCGTCGTCTCGTACGTGTAGCCGAGGGCGGCGACATCGAGGACCTCCGGCGCCGTCCAGGTGCGCAGGCTCCCGTCGGTCCTGAGGAACGTAAAGGGCCGGTTCAGCCACGAGGTGTGGGCCGCGGTGCCGACCGCGACGCCGTTGTCGAACGGGTAGCCGTGCCCCAGGTCGTGGGCGTAGGTCTCCCAGAGCCGGTCGACGTTGCAGTGGTGCAGCCAGAACACCGGATCCAGGCCGGCCGACTGGAACTGGCCCATGGCGCCGTTGACCTCGACGTGCACGCTGCCGTGCGGCTGGGCGTCGACCTGGCCGGTCTCGTTGGCCCGGCCGTGGAACAGCTCCTGGTCGTTCGGCTTCTCGATCACCCCGCCGGCGAAGGAGACCGCGGCGCGGTCCTGCTGGTTGGCGTAGTGCGGCCGCAGCAGCGCATCGGTCGCGTCGGCCCACTGCGGGTTGTTCGGGTTGGCCGGGTCGGGGCCGAAGCGGGCCCCGATGAACAGCGGGTTGGGGAAGCTCCCGTCGGGTCGGGCGTCCACGCCCGGCACCTGGACGCCGTCGGGGAGCGTGTCCCCCTGCAGCGGCAGCGGGAGGCCCCGCTGGAGGGCGGCGTCGGGGTCGTCGGAGTAGTTCCAGTAGGGGAGGGCCCAGGTGTCGGCGGGGCCGCCGAGGTCGCGGATGTGCTCGCGGACGACGTCCTCGAACTCGACCAGGTAGGCGCGGTGCCACGGCAGGAAGAACCACTGGCTGTGCGCGCACTCCTGCCACAGCGCCTGCCCGCCCATGATCTGCGGCCAGCTCGACGTCGGCACCCAGGTGCCGTGCACCTGCGACTGGTAGCCCAGGCCGCGGGGGTCCTCCCACTGCGACGCGATCGCCACGAGGTCCTGCAGCGGGTTCGGGCTGCCGCCCGGCGCGCCGGTGAGCGCGTCGAACAGGATCTGCAGGAAGTCGTCGTAGCCGGGCGTCCGCTGCCGCATCTGGTGGATGCCGGCGGCGTACCAGACGAGCTCCTCGTGCCAGCCGTTGTCGGGCCCGCTGCGCCAGATCGCCCGTCGCGTCCTCGTGGCCATGGTGATCCCCCTCGGCTAGGAGGGGCCCGATAGTGGCACCGCCCGGTTCCGCGTGGAGCGGTACGCGTCGTGCCGGAACGCCGGGATCCACGACATACGCTGGGGGCCGCGCACCCTGCCGCGGGGGCTGGTGCACGTCGTCGTCGGAGAGTGCTCGTCCGTTCCAGGCCTGACCCCATCGCCGCGTGGTCCCGAACCCGAGCTGCCCGACCTGCCCCTGACCGGTCTCGCCTTCGAGGCGGCGCCCGTGGCGATGGTCGTGGCCGGCGCCGGCGGACGGCTGCTGCGGGTCAACCGGTCGTTCTGCGACCTGCTGGGCTACGGGCGCGAGCAGCTGGTCGGCCTCTCCTACGCCGACATCACCGATCCCGAGGACCTGCCCCTCGACGAGGCGGCGATGGCCGGGCTGCGCGCCGACGGCCGCGGGCCGGCCGTGGAGAAGCGGTTCCGGCATGCCGAGGGGCACCCGGTCTGGGCACGGGTCACCGCCTCGCTCATCCGGCCGACCCAGGACGGGGTCGAGGGTGCCGCCGTCGTCGTGGTCGAGGACATCGCCGAGCACCGGCGCCGGCACGCGGAGCTGTCGCGGCTGGCGCTGCACGACCCGCTCACCGGCGTCCGCAACCGGGTGCAGCTCGACCAGGACATCGAGCGGGCGCTGCACGAGCGCGACCGCACGGGTGGCGTCGTCGCCGTCCTGTTCGTCGACGTCGACGACTTCAAGGGCATCAACGACGCGCACGGCCACGAGGCCGGTGACATGGTGCTCATCCTGCTGACCAGCCGGCTGCGCGAGGCCGTGCGGGACCAGGACACCGTCGCGCGGCTGGGCGGCGACGAGTTCGTGCTGGTCGCGCACCTGCCGACGGCGGCGCTGGCCGAGGACATGCAGGCGCGGGTCGAGCACATCTGCGCCGAGCCGGTGGTGCTCGACGCCGAGCCGCTGCCGGTGCGGATCAGCGTGGGCCTGGCCGTCGTCGCCTCGCCGGGGCTCACGCCCGCGGCTGCGCTGTCACTGGCCGATACCGCGATGTACCGGGTGAAGCGCAGCCGCAAGCGTGGGGCCCTCAGCTGAGGGCGGCGAACACCGCCAGGGTCAGGGCCAGGGCGTTGTAGGTCGCGTGGATCAGGATCGCCGGGGCCAGCCGCCCGGTGACCCGGACGACGTAGCAGTTGCCCAGGCCCAGGACGCCGACCGACAGGGCCAGCGTGACCGCGCCGAGCAGCGTGCTGACCTCGTAGACGTGGAAGAGCGCGAACAGCAGGCTCGACAGCAGCGCCGCCGGCCAGAAGCCCATCTTCCGCATGAAGCTGCGCAGCAGCAGGCCGCGGAACATCAGCTCCTCGGCGATCGGCGCGAGCACGACCGCGGTCAGCCCGAGGACGACGACCGACAGCACGGTCGGGTGGCCGAGCGGCAGGTTGCTGGCCTCCCGGACCGCCCGGCCGTCGGTGAGCGCGGCGGCGACCAGGGTGACCGCGGTGCGGCAGGCGTAGAGGATCGCGAAGCCGGTGATCCACGGCAGCCAGTCGCGGCGGCGCACGCCGTCCAGCCCGAACGCGGTGCGCCAGCCGCCCTCGCGGGCGGCGACGCCGCGGCCGAACGCGTACAGCGCCGCGATCAGCAGCAGCTCGCCGCCGACGGTGATCGCGATGCCGTAGACGGCGCGGGCGGTGCCGTGATCGGGCGCGAGCAGGGGTGCGAGGACGTTGCCGAGGACGACGATCGCCAGCAGCGCGAGCAAGGGCCCGAGCCAGGTGAGCGGGCTCCACGGCTCGGGGTCGCGCTCGCACGCCGTCCGGACCTGCTCGTCGAGGACGGTGCGCTCGACGAGCAGCTTCTCCTGCTGCGCTTCCGACAGCGCCGTCACGGTCAGCCGATCTGGAAGTGCATGAAGCCGCCGTTGTGCGCGGCCACCGCGAGCAGCACGCCCCAGATGACGAGGTCGAGGATGCCGAGGACGACGGCGGCGATGGCCATGCCGCGGTGCCGGGCGCCCTTGTTGGCCTTCGACCAGCCGATGCCGCCGAAGATGATCGCCAGCGGGCCGAGGATCACGTTGAAGAAGAGCAGCCCGACGATGCCGCAGACGAGGCCGGCGATCGCCAGACCGTTGCCCTGCTGAGTGGTGGTGCGCGTGTCCTGAGCCATGACGTCTCCCCGTTGAGCGGTGGATGGTTGCCGCGCGCCACTACCCGGCGCGCACGCGGCCACCCCACCGGTCACCCGATCGGAGGACTCGTCGTCCGCGCGTCGCGACCTCGCCTGCCCTCTGCCTGCCGCACGATGACCGCCGGTCACGAACGACGGGGGCAGACGGTGAACAGCACGAGGTGGCGCGCCGTCCTCGCGGTCGTGGCGTTCCTGCTGGTCGGCTGCACGACTGCACCGCCGAGCGACACCTCGGCCGCCCCGACCACGTCGGCCTCCCTGGCCGCGGCGGACGGCACTGTTCCGTCGGCCGCGCCGACATCGGCGCTGGCCGCGGTCTCGACGCTGGAGGTCAAGGGTCGAGCGCCGAAGACCGGCTACAGCCGGGACCAGTTCGGTCCGGCCTGGGCCGACGTCGACCACAACGGGTGCGACACCCGCAACGACATCCTCGCCCGCGACCTGTCCGGCGAGACGTTCAAGCCCGGGACGCACGACTGCGTCGTCCTCACCGGGACGCTGGCCGACCCGTACTCAGGCACGACCATGCAGTTCCTCCGCGGCTCGTCGACCAGCGATGACGTGCAGATCGACCACGTCGTCGCGCTGTCGGACGCCTGGCAGAAGGGTGCGCAGGCCTGGGACGTCACTCGGCGGACGGCCTTCGCGAACGACCCGCTCAACCTGCTCGCCGTCCAGGGCTCGCTCAACACGCAGAAGAGCGACGGCGACGCGGCCACCTGGCTGCCGCCGAACCGGGCCTACCGCTGCGACTACGTCGCCCGCCAGGTCGCGGTGAAGGTGACCTACGGGCTGTGGGTGACGCAGGCGGAGAAGGACGCCATCGCGACGATCCTCTCCACCTGCCCGGACGAGACGCTCCCGTCCGGAGTCGTGGCGGCTGCCGCGCCGTCGCCGGCTCCTGCTCCCGCACCGGCGCCGGCCCCCGTGCCGGCACCCGCCCCTGCACCGGCGCCCGGGCCGGCCCCGGACGCCGGCGTCACCTACCAGAACTGCGACGACGTCCGGGCGCATGGCGCAGCGCCGATCCACCCCGGCGACCCGGGATGGCAGGAGAAGTTCGACCGCGACCACGACGGGGTGGGCTGCGAGTGACGCGTGTGAACTCGGGGACTTAAGTCCCTCAAGTCTTCAGTGCACTGTGACGAGTCCGCCGCCGATAGATCGGGACATGACCTCCGGTGTCACCCGCGTGTCGACGGACTCGGTCGCCCACGTCACCACCGAGGCGACGTGCCCCCTCTGCGCCATCGTGCTGTCGCTGGACGACGAGAAGCCCCGGACGGGCACCGTCCGGTGGGAACTGCTCCCCGGCTTCCGGTTCAGCGTCGGCAAGGCCGTGAGCTTCGAGTGCCCGAACGGGCATACCAGCGTGCACGACCCGGACATCCTGAAGGCTTTCCACTCCCGCCGCTTCTAGTGAACCGATCCCGGGTATGGGTCGTTCATCAGGCTGAGACCGGGAGGCCACCATGATCCGATTCGCAGCGCTCGTCTTCGCCGCCCTCAACCACCTGGCGCACCGCTCGTCGGCTCATCCGTCGACATAGCGGTCGCGCTCGACGACGAACTGGCCGGTCGCCGTGTTCGCGTCGATGAAGGCCGGTAGGAGCGGGATCCGCACCGTCACGGTGACGCACACGCTGAACCGCTCCCCCGGCGTCAGCGTCGGCGTGTAGGTGCCGGCCGCGTCGCAGGTCGCACCGTCCGGCGCGTACTGCACCCGCACGTCGGTGGCGTCGACCGACTGGTCCTCCACCGCCAGCTGTGCCGCGCGTTCTGCTCGAGCCAGGCCGCTCGCGACGTCGGGCGCCGTGCCGATCGCCCGGCCGGCCTCGCGCGCCGCCTCGGTCGACGCGAACACCCCGCGCTGCACGGCCGAGAACCCGGCCACCACGTAGACCAGCGGCAGGAACACGACCAGCGCGACGAACACGAACTCGACCAGCGCGGAACCGGCCTCCTCCCGCAACCGGCTCACTGGGCGTTCTCCTTGACCGCCCGGCCCGTCACCTCGAGGGGCAGCAGGTTGCCCAGCGCGGCGAACACCGTCGGCACCGCGCCGGAGCATCGGACGACGACCAGCGTCAGGCCTGTCGCGTCCGGCTCCTCGGCCGACGTGCAGGACAGACCGGCCGCCGTCTGCTCCGACGTCGCCCGCCCGACGATCTCCACCGTCCGCGCTGCCCCGTAGGACGAGTCGACGTCGGCGTTCGCCGCGTACCGGGCACCCTCCTGCGCGCTCGCCGTGACCACGTTGCGCACGTGCACGTAGACCGCCACCTGCAGCACCGCGAGCAGCAGCGCCACGATCAGCAGCGAGACCAGCACGAAGTCGACGACGGCGCTGCCGCGCTCGCCGTCGTCCCCGCTGACGTGCTGCCGGCTACCCACCGCTCGTGACGGAGTCCAGCGCGTTCTGCACCGCGGTGACGATCGCCTCGCGGAACGGGATGAGGATGGCCAGCACGAGCGCCGCCGTCATCACGGTGATCATCACCCAACCCGGGACGTCGCCCCGCTCGGGATCGTCGCCGCGCACCCGATCTGCCAGCGCCACCAGCGCCGCCCACAGCCCCCGTGTCATGTCTGTCGTCCTTCCTGTCGCGTCCGCAGGCTCACTGCGCCAGCGAGACGATGCTGATCAACCCCGGGAACAGGGCGAAGAGAACGGTGACCGGCAGGATGAGGAAGACGACCGGGATCATCATCGCGATCTCCTTCCGCCCACCGGCCTCGAGCAGCCGGCGCTTGCCGGCCTCGCGGACGTCGGCCGCCTGCGCCCGCAGCACCTCGGCCAAGGGCGTCCCGCGCTCGATGGCGACGAGCAGCCCGTCGATGAACCGCGCCAGCGGATCCAGCGACGTACGGTCGGCCACCTGCTGCAGCGCCTCGGTCAGCGGCACTCCCGCCCGCGCCCGGCCCAGCGCCGACCCCAGCTCGCGGGCGAGCTCGCCGCCGGACAGCCGGGTCACGCGGGCGATCGCCGCGGCGGGGCTCTCCCCCGCCGTCACCGCCAGCGCCAGCAGCTCGGCCACGACCGGGAACTCGGCGAGCAGCAGCTCCTCGCGCTTGGCCACCTGCTGGGTCAGCCACCAGTCGCGGCCGAGGACGCCGCCGACCAGCCCTGCGACGCAGAGCAGCCCGGCGGAGAGCACGTTCAGCCCACCGGACACCAGCGACCCGACCGTCGCCAGGACGGCGGCGCCGAGCAGACCGAGGCCACCCCAGATCACCTGCTCGATGCGGAAGTCCTCGACTCCTGCCTCGCCGCCCAGCGCGTCGAGCCGCCGGCGCACCGCGGCGCGGCCGCCGAGCACGCGGTCGACCAGCCGGGCGCCGTCGCCGACGACCGGCCCGAAGATCCGCCGGACGGCGGTCAGCAGCCCGGCCTCGGTCGCCGTCCCGAGCAGCCGGGACGGCGGGGGCGTGTCGTGCACGTACGGCGCGAGCCGGTCGACCAGCCGCACCGAGCGGAACGGCGGCGCGAAGGTCAGCACCAGCACGAAACCGACCGCGGCCATCAGGCCGATCAGCATCCCCACCACACCCGCGCTCACTGCAGCACCCGCACGTCCTCGGGCAGCCGCCCGAGCCGCAGCATCAGCCGGTAGGCGACCAGGCAGACGACCCCACCGCCGACGAGCAGCGCCATGCCGATCGGGGAGTCGTAGGCGGCGAGCGTCGTCGACTGGGTGGCGAGCAGGAGCAGCACGACCCACGGCGCGGCGACGGCCAGCCGGGCGGCGGAGACGGTCCAGCCCTGCCGGGTCTCCAGCTCGGCCCGAGCGCGGGCGTCCTCCCGCAGGAAGGTCGCGAGCGTGCGCAGCACCCGGCCGAGGTCGGTGCCGCCGACCTCGCGGGCCACGCGCAGCGTCTCGACGATCCGGTCGCCGACCGGGTCGGCGAGGTCGTCCTTGAGCCGGTCGAGGCACGGGCCGAACCGGCCGCTCGACCGGTACTCGGCGGCGAACCGGGCGAAGGGTGGCCGCAGCACGTCCGGGCCGCGGATCGCCAGCGCCGACAGCGCCTCGGGCAGCGACATGCCGGCCCGGACGGCGGAGGCCAGGTTGTCGACCACCTCGGGCCACACCTCGCGCAGGTCGGCCCGCCGCCTGCCGGCCAGCCGCCGCACCTGCGCGTACGGCAGCAGGTACCCGAACAGCCCGAACGCGAGGCTGACGGTCACCGTGCCGGTGGTCAGCAGGACGACGACCACCGCGACCACGCCGAGGCCGATCTGCAGCGCGAGCAGCTGGGCGGCGTTGATACCGGTCAGCCCCGCGGCGCCGAGCAGCTGCTGACGGCGGCCGGGACGGCGCGGGTCGGTGCGGCGCTTCGGTGCCCGCGACCCGCTGCGCCAAACGAGGAGCAGCCCGACGCCCAGCAGCAGCCCGAGCAGGGCACCCGTCATCCGAGCAACCCGGCCAGGTCGAGACCGGCGGCCGCGAAGCGCTCGGGGTGCGGCGGGTAGCCGTCGGCGCGCACCAGCCGGCCGTCCCGGGTGGCGAACACGTCGGCGGTCTCGATGACGCCGCCCTCGGCGCGGCCGGGCAGCGCGACGATCTCGCGCACGCGGCGCCGTCCGTCGGCGTCGGTGCCGACGTGCACGACCAGGTCGACGCTCGCGGCCACGGTGGGGACGACGAACGCCGTCCCGATGTTCTCCCCCGCCAGCAGCGGCAGGGTGCACATCTTCACGATCGCCTCGCGAGCGCTGTTGGCGTGCAGCGTGCACATGCCGGGCAACCCGCTGTTCAGCGCGATCAGCAGGTCGAGGCACTCCTCCTGGCGGACCTCGCCGACGACGATCCGCGAGGGGCGCATCCGCAGCGCCTCTTTGACCAGCCGCCGCAGCGGGATCTCCCCGGCGCCCTCGAGGTTCGGCTGACGGGTCTGCATGCTCACCACGTCCGGCAGCGGGACGCGCAGCTCGAACACTTCTTCGGCGGTGATGACCCGCTCGCGCGCCGGGATCGCGGCGCAGAGGCAGTTGAGCAGCCAGACCTGTACGGAGTGGCATACTTGAGCCGTGACCCGCTCCCTGCCGAAGCCCCGCCGCGACGCTGCCGACCAGCCCCGCGCGGCGATCTACTGCCGGATCTCCAGCGACCCGCGGGGCCTCGGGCTCGGCGTTGAGCGCCAGCGCGAGGACTGCGTGGAGCTGGCTGCCCGGCATGGCTGGCGCGTGGTGGGCACCTACGTCGACAACGACGTGTCGGCCTACTCGGGCAAGCCACGGCCGCAGTACGCCGCCCTCATGGAAGCTGTGCGCTCCGGCGAGGTCGACGTCGTGGTGTCCTGGGATCCCGACCGGCTGCACCGCTCGCCGGTCGAGCTGGAGGACTTCATCGGCGTCGTCGAGAAGGCCGGTACCGACGTCGTCACCGTGCAGGCCGGGACGGTTGATCTCGCCACCGCGAACGGGCGGCTCATCGCCCGCATGCTGGGCAACATCGCCCGCCACGAGAGCGAGCACAAGAGCGAGCGAGTCAGGAGAGCCATGCAGCAGCGCGCCGAGAACGGCAAGAGTCACGGCCGACGCGCCTACGGCTGGACCCGCGAGCACGCACCGGACGGCAGCGTCCGCGAGGTCATCGAGCCCGCCGAGGCGGCCGTCGTCCGGCGCATCGCCGACGCGCTGCTGGCGGGCGAGTCGCTGCGCGCCACCACGGCCTCGCTCAACGAGGACGGCGTGCCTTCGCCAACCGGCAAGCCTTGGGAGAAGGGCATGGTCCGACACCTCGTGCTCAGGGAGCGCAACGCCGGTCTGCGCGTGCACCGTGGCGAGGTGGTCGGCGAGGGCGCTTGGGAGCCGATCCTGCCGCGCGAGCAGTGGGAGCAGCTCCGAGCGGTGATGACCGACCCGAGCCGGAGGACGAGCACCGGCACGGCCGCCGCTCACCTGCTGTCGGGCATCGGCCGGTGCGGTGTCTGCGGCGCCTCGCTGCGCGTCGCGCAGAACCGCGGTGTGCCGTCCTACCGGTGCTCTGCGAACGGCTGCGTCATCCGACGCAAGACGGATCTTGACGAGCTGGTGAGCGAGCTGGTCATCGGCCGCCTGTCACGGCCGGACGCATCCGCCGTCTTCGCCCCGACCGATGACCCGTCGCGCATCGCCGCGCTCGCCGAGGCCGACCAGCTCCGGGCACGGCTCGACGAGGCAGCCGACCAGTACGCCGACGGTCGGATCGACGGCCGAATGCTGGAGCGGATCACGGCGCGGCTTCGCCCGCAGCTCGCCGAGGCCGAGGCCCGCGCCCGCGTGGTCGACTCCGCTCCCCTGCTCGACGGCCTCCTCGGTGCGGCCGACGTCCGGGCCGCCTGGGAGGCGCTGTCGCTCAGCCGCCGTCGCGCGGTGGTGGGCACGCTGCTGACCCTCACGCTGAACAAGACGAGGCAGGGTGCGCGCGTCTTCGATCCCGAGTGCGTGCAGATCGAATGGCGCCGATAACCGAGTAGGTATCGAGTAGGACATAACAATTTCGACCGACCCCTATTCACCCCCGAATTTCCGAGATCCGGGGCGTACAAAGGAAGTAACGACGGGCCGGGCGCACTAGGTGGCGCCGGTCGGGACCTGTGGAATCCCGACCAACGGCCGCGGAAGGCGCAGGAGCCCCGCAGGTGGTCGACACCTGAGGCTCCGCGCACAAGGGCCGGAGCCGCCCAACCTCTCCTGAGGCCCCGAAATGGCTCCATCTTCGGCCGTAACCCGCGCCAGATCAGACCTCGGCAATCACGCGCGCTGGCGGCCTAACGACACCGACGGCCTCACCGAGCGCCGACGCAATCTCGCCGCCGAGAAGATCGCCGACTACATCGAGCGCACCGTCGCCGCAGCGCCTCCGCTGAGCGACGAGCAGGTGTCTCGACTGACCCGGCTGCTGCGGACGTCATGACGACGAATACGGCGGCCCCGGCGCCTGCCAGCGCCGAGACCGCCCCGAGACTCCGCACCGCCCAGGCGCTCACCTCGCTTCCGAGGCTACGTCGGCCGCTCGCTGCTGCGCTGCTGTCCGCAGCGGTCGCCGCACTCGTGCTCTTCGCCCCGAGCGCCGTCGCCGTCGCCGCGACCGCCGTCCTGAGCGCTCTGGCGGTGGCCCGATGAGCGACTGGGACGAGGCCCTCACCGCCGAGCTGGACGCCATCGAGGACGCCGCCCGCGAGCAGCGGGCCGAGCGCCTCGCCCGGCTGCGCCCGCTCGCCGAGCAGCAGATCACCGCCGAGCTTGTCGACCAGTACGGGCCCGACCTAAGCGAGTGGCCCGAATGGAAGCGCCCCGGCTCTTCCGAGTACGAGCACCGGGTCGACGGCCGCGCCGACTGGCTCCACGACAAGGAACGGAACATGCAGCTCTGGCAGGAGCAGGCCGCGCGAGGGATGTACCTCCCCGCGAACGTGGGAGCCACCGACGCCGCGATCGAGGTCGAGCCCTACGAGACGTCCGACGGCGTGCGCGAGCGCTACGTGTATCCGGGCGGCCGACGGTTCCCCAAGGACGGGCCGCGGGCGGTCGAGCTGGAGGAGAACGTCGCACTCCGCGAGGACGCGGTCGCCCGCGAGCACGCCGACGGCGGGCACCAGACGACCAATGTGTGGTGGTGCGCCGACTGTCTCGCCCGAGTCGACGGGCTGGAGCGCGGACCGGACGCCGAGCTTCAGCGCACCGCCGCCGACCGGATCCGGTACCGGATCCGCTTCAGGCTCGGCTTCGACGTCGTGGCCCCCCAGCCCGAGCAGCCCGACCGGCTCACGAGCGGGTCCGCGTTCCTGGTCGAGGACGAGGACGGCGGGCAGCTCTGGGGCGGTCTTTGGCAGTCCGGCGAGGCGCTGACGCTCGTCGGGCCGCCCGGCATCGGGAAGACGACGCTCGCGCAGCAGGTGATCGGCCAAGCCATCGACGAGGAGCCCGACACCGTCCTCGGCGAGCAGGTGGCGTGCTTCGACCTCGTCGTCTACCTCGCCATGGACCGCCCGCGGCAGATCGCCCGATCGCTGCGCCGGACGCTGGCCGACGCCGATCCGGAGCTGCTCGACGAGCGCCTCGTCGTCTGGTCGGGACCGCCGCCCGAGGACGTCGCGGCTCGCCCCGAGGCGCTGCTGGAGCTCGTGCAGCGGGCCGCTGGTGGCGACCTCGCGAGCCGTCGCGTCGCCGTCGTCATCGACTCGCTGAAGGACGTCGCGGTTGGCCTGGTCGACGACGCGGTCGGCGCCTCGTACAACCGCGCCCGCCAGCTCGTGCTCGCGGCCGGTGTCGAGGTGCTGGAGCTGCACCACCTCGTCAAGCGCGGCGCCAATGGTGCCAAGCCGACCAGCCTCGCCGACGTCTACGGCTCTGCCTGGATCACCGCGGGCGCTGGCTCGGTCGTGCTGCTGTGGGGCGAGCCTGGCGACCCGGTCGTCGAGCTGCGCCACCTGAAGTCACCCGCGGGCGAGGTCGGCCCACTGCGCGTCGCCATCGACCACACGACCGGCACGGCCTCGCTCATCGAGGGGACCGACCTGCTCGCCATGCTGCGGGCACGGCGGGAGGGGCTCAGCGCCAAGGCCGCCGCGGTGGCCCTGTACGACGCCGAGAAGCCCTCCAGCGGGCAGGTGGAGAAGGCCCGACGCCAGCTCGACAAGCTGGTCTCGAGCGGCCTGGCCTACCGGCACGAGGCCCCAGCGGGCACGCGTCAAGCCACCGTCTGGACCGCACTCACGGCGTCGGCCGACCTCACGGTGACCTCACGCGACCCCTTCGACGAAGAGGGGTCACGGTGACCTCACGTGACCTCACGCAGATCGACGAATCCGCAGCTCAGAGACCTCACGTTCCATCTCACGCACCTCACGAGCCGGCCCCGCGCGGACACCTCACGCACACACCCCCCTCTAGAGGGGGTGTGTGTGAGGTCCCTGGTGTCCGCCCCGCTGGCAGGCCTGCAGGCCTCCACCAACAAGCCCCGACCCGCGACCGCTGGTCGGCCATCACGAGCTAGGAGAACCGACCATGACCGCGCCCAGGATCATCAGCGCTGGCGGGCAGCCCAACCGTCTGGACGACAGTGGCGTCACTGCCCAGGCCGTGGAGGCTTTCGCCAAGAGCTACGCCGAGCGCCGGGACGGGGCGAATTCCGTCGTCCCGCTGCGCGGCCCCATGAGGCACCGGAGCTGGAGCAGCAACGAGGCTGCGGCCTACTCCAGTCGGCCCGCGTGGCACGAGCACGGGACGCCGCAGCCGGTCGCCTCGGCATGGGAGGCCGTCGAGGACGCAGCGACCGCCGAGCGCGCTAGCTGCACGGCCGTCCGGTCGATCGAGAGCGATCGGCGAGCGGAGCGCCAGCTCGCCGAGCTGGCCGTCGACAACGCGATCGAGGCCGGTGAGGAGCCGCCCGCGCTGACCATCACCGACTGGTCGGCCGAGCGGGTCCGCCGCGAAGCCATCGACGCCGCCCGCCAGCGCGCCCTCCGGGCCGCCCGCGAGGAGTACGACGCCGTCGTCGAGGCCGAGCTGCCCGCCTGGAGGGCTGCGCTCGCCGACGAGGCCGCGCAGCGGCTGGGGACCGCGCGAGCCGCGTACAGCTCGGCCGACGAGCCGATCAGGGCGTACCTGGAGGCAGCGTCCGCACTGCTGGCGATGGACCCGCCCGCCGAGCCGTCGCCCGCCGACTACTTCCGGAAGCCCGCGCACGAGACAGAGGTCGAGCTGTTCGCGGCTCGTGCCGAGGCCGAGGACCGAGCCGAGGCCGCCCGCACCGAGATCCGCCACGAGCGGAGCCGCATCACCGCGGGTCGCGATGCGCTCGGCGCGATCGCCGAGGCGCTCGCCTGAGACTGCCGGTCGGCCGGGTCGTGTGGCACCGGCTCGGCCGACCGGCCACCACCGCACAAGCGAAGGGAACAGACACCATGACCACCAACACGCCGCCCAGGCCGCCTAAGGAGCTGGCTGCGCGCGGTCGGGCGCTGTGGCGCTCGGTGCTCACGAAATACGAGCTGGAGGAGCACGAGCTGGCGCTGCTCATGCAGGCCTGCCGGACCGCTGACCGGCTCGACGACATCGCCGCCGCGCTCGTCGGCCAGCCGCTCACCGTCGACAACTTCCGCGGCGACCCGGTCGCTCACCCTCTCCTGAACGAACAGCGGCAACAGAGCATGACCCTCGCCCGGCTGCTGGCAAGCCTGCGCATCCCGACCGGCGACGCCGAGGCCGATGGCCGCCCGCAGCGCCGAGGCGGTGCCCGCGGCACCTACGGCCAGAGGGCCGCCCGTTGAGGCTCCGCAGGCCGCCCGCGAGCGCCGTTCCGCGGCCGACCGCGCCCGCCTACGTCGAGGATTGGGTCGCCTCCGACGAGCCGGTGCCCGCCATGCCCGAGGACGGGCCGCGCCAGCACCGCGAGCCGGTCCCCGACGAGCCCGCAGAGGCCGTGCCGTGGCGCGTGCTAGCCGAGGAACGGGTCGAGGCCGCTCTCCGCGAGTGGGAGGCCGCACAGCCGCCCATCGAGCCGGTCGACGGGCCGCGCGTGGTGCGGACGCGCGACGAGCTGCCCGCCAGCGCCGCCCAGGGACCCGAGCAGCCGTCGCCCGCCGACGTCGGCTGCGTCTCGCTGGCTTTCCAGGGCGCCACTCAGTGCGTCTGGCGCGACGTCCGCGCTTTCCTCGCCGAGGTACGCCGTGGCTGACCACTGGCTCGACGTGCTCTGCGCCGTCGTCGAGCGCTACGGCGGCTCGGTGGTCGGCCACCCAAGCCAGCTCGTCGCCGATGGCCGCGCCGAGTGCGCCGAGTGGCTGCGGCTCGGCTGGCCAGCCACGGGCAGGACCCTCGTCGACCTGCTCGTCGAGCACGCCACCGACCTCCTCGGCGCCGGTCTGCTCGTGCACCACATCCCGACCGGCATCGGCCAGCCCGAGTGGCTGGCGGTCACCGATGTGACCAGCCCGCTGCAGCAGCGCGAGCGGGAGCCCTTAGGAGCTATTCCGGTACCCGAGCTGCGGTGCTGCCATGGCTCCCGGTCGAGCGGCTCCGCGCCGCGACCCCCCTCCCCCCGGCTCGTTCCACCGAAGGGCGCTGCCCGATGAGCGAGCGAGACGTCGAGCAGGCGCGCTGGCTCGCGCTGCTCGGTGCGCGCGAGGTTCACCGTCACTGGCAGCAGCAGCGCTCGACGCCGCTGCCCGATGCGCTCGCGGCGCTGCGTGGGCTGTTCGCGCTGGCTGAGGCTGGCGAGCTGAGGCGCGGAGCAGCGCGAGCGATCGTCGTCGGCGCGTGGGCGCTGCTCGCACCGCGCCCGACGCAGGCTGTGCCGGTCGAGCTGTGGCGCGCACTGTTCTCGATCACCGGTCCATGCATCGACGAGGAGGAGTGGACGCCGCCCGAGTCGCTGACGCTTTTCCGGGGCTGCGCCGACGAGCAGGGCGCCCGAGCGGGCATGAGCTGGACGGTCGAGCCCGCGGTCGCGCGCTGCCACGCTGAGGGCCGCACCGGGTCGAGCGAGGGCGCGCACACCTTGCCGCGGATCTTCACCACGCAGGCGCCGAGGGCCGCGCTGCTGGCACGCATCGACACCAACGGCGAGGCCGAGATCGTCGTCGATCCGGCGCAGCTCGGCGAGGTCACCGAGATCGAGCCCGAGCACTGGCGAGCCGAGTTCCCCGAGCCAATTACCGTTTGGCTCGACGACGTCCAATGCGCCGTGGTGCCGAATTGCCGTCCATGGTCGACACGCTACCGTCGCGCCTCGTGGGATGCCGTTTGGTGAGGGTCTGATGGACTTTGCTCGTTGCCTAAAACGGGTGTCTCGTTCATATCGCTCCCCGCCCTTTCTAGCCGCCTCGTGATCGCTTCACCCGAGGTCATCTCCGAAACATCAAACGCTCGGAGCAACTTATTGAGCTCCTCACGTTCCTTTGCATTGAAGCTGCGCCAGTCTTCGCGCCAACGCTGACGCTTGCTCAGCGTCTCGGCCTTACGGGCATGGAACGCCTTGAACCGTTCCCTCAAGTCAAGAATGCTCCCCTGCACGTCGTCCCGGATGCTGGCCAACTCGGCGCGCAGTCCTGGTAGCTCGTTGATGATCCTCCGTACGCGGCCCCTCTCGGACTCCGCAACCTGGTCGAGGCCCTGGACAGCCAGACTGGCAGCCTCTTCCTGCCACTTCTCCATCTGGGTCAAGCGCCACATGTTGTAATAGAGCTTGAATTCATGATGACGCAATTCCCGTTCCGTGAGGCGCATGTATCGATTCGCCTGCAGATGCAATCTCCAGGATTTCAAGCGCACCAGGGGATGCGCGGCTACGAGCCGCGCAACGATTTCCGCGTTGGCCCGCACGAGAATCTCCAGAGCAGGCGAGATGATGAGGATGCCCATTCCGCAACCCACCGCGATCTCGCATGCCGCGGGCCACCAGGACGCCACTTTGTCGCCCCGCAGTGCACGCAATGCATTGGTCTCACCGAAAGCTAGGACTGCAAGAATCCCCGCCCAGAGCGTGGATTGCAGGGCGCGGAGCCAGCGCGGAAAACCTTCATTCCACCTGCTCACTACCAAGCGGATTTCCAAGACAATTGCTAGTGCGACGACCGGCAAGACTTGAGTCATGGCAGCCCAGTAGTCGCTACTCGCCTTCACCCCTGCATCCTCACGGACTAGGACGCCGACCGTTGAATCCGGCCTGTTGACCGGCGCCGACGGTCATCGCGGGCAGTAACCCATGTTGGTCCGCCCAGGTGTGGAGGGTGGTCTTCCCGGCCTGCGTGCCACCGGAGACGAGAACGTTGAGACCGGACGCGACGGCGGCCTCGAGGAACCGCGCGGCCTGCGCCGTCAGCGTGCCGAGCGCGACGAGCTCGTCGAGGCTGTGCGCCTGCAGCACGAACTTGCGGATGTTGACCGCCATGTGCCGGCGGGTGATGTCCGGGATGACGACGTGCAGCCGGGAGCCGTCGGGCAGCACCGCGTCGACGAACGGGGTCGACATGTCGATGCGTCGACCGCTCGTGCGCAGCATGCGCTCGACGAGGTCGGCCAGCTCGCCGGCCTCGAGGATCGTCGTCGTCAGCTCGCTGCGGCCGCGGCGGGCGACGAACACCCGGCCCGGCTCGTTGACCCAGACCTCCTCGACCTCGGGGTCGTCGAGGTAGCGCTGCAGCGGCCCGAAGCCGGCGACGCGGTCGAGCACGTCGCGGACGACGGACTCCGCGTCGCCGATCGGCGGCAGCGCCGAGGTCAGCGAGCGCTCGGAGTAGTCGGCGACCACATCGCGCACGAGCACGCGCACCGGCGCGGGGTCGGTGAACGGATCCAGGCCGCGCCGGCGGATCAGCTCACGGACCTCGCCGTCCACGACGTCCAGAGCAGTCGGCACAGCACCCCCGTACGGCCTCGGTCTTCCTTCGCCAGGACCCCGGGACTCTAAGAGAACTGGACGGTCCGCGGGGCGCTCACCAGCCGATCTGTGGACAACGCGACGCTCGGTGACCGGCACAACCACCTGATCAGGCGACCGGGGGCGGCCTCAGCAGCCGCGGACGTCGTACCCGCGGACCGCCGGCCACGACGCCGCCGGGGTGGTCGTCCAGTCGAAGATCGACACCCCCACCGCTCCCTGGTCGGTCGCGGCCCGCGCCATCTGCTGGTACTCGGCGGCGGTGATCGCGGTCCCGTAGCCGCCGATCACCGATACCGCCGCGCACGGCTCCCCGAGGTCGCCCCGCACCCGCGAGATGTTCTCCGCCGTGTACCGGTAGGCGTCCCGCCAGCCCGACTCCACGGTGCGGTTGCTCCAGTACGCCATCGGCAGCCACACCTGGTAGTAGGGCGCGAGCTGGTGCCACGGGAACCGCGGCCAGTAGTTCGTGTTGAGCACGTCGGTGACCACCGGGGGCAGCACGATCGCGCCCAGGGTCGTCGACGGCGCCGCCGCGGCCAGACGGGACGAGAGGTCGACCAGCCGGGCGTTGCGGGTGTCGACGTCGGCGACGGAGAGGTCCTCGATGTCGACCCCGACCGCGTCGAACGCCTGCCCGGAGGCGCGGAAGTCGACCATCGCCCGCAACCGCGCCAGGTCGGCGTTCACGTCGGTGAGGTGGGGCAGGTACCAGGCCACCACCTGCATGCCCCGCGCGTGCGCCCGCACGAGGAAGTCCCCCAGCAGGTCCGGGCTGAGGAGCCCGGGGTAGAGCGGGTCGTCCGAGGCCGCCTGCAGATAGATCGTGTGCACCCCCGCGTCGGCCATCGCCGTCACGTCGGCAGGTGTGATCGGCGGGTTGGTGCCGGCGTACTCGCGGCTGAACCGGAACCGGGTCACCCACGTGCCGGCGTGCTCGTAGGGCGAGAGGACGGCGGTCCGGGTGCCGCCGGTCGCCGCGGTCCAGCGGATGAAGCCGCCCTGGAAGTCGCTCTCGCGGCCGGCGTTGACCGAGTACTCCCCGGTGATCGGGTAGCCCAGCAGGCCGCCGGAGGAGCCCTGAGCCACCCAGGCGTTCCGGATCGACCCGTAGACCTCGTGCGCGCCGGTCGCCGGGGTCCAGTAGATCGATCCCCGCTGGAACTCGCTGTGCCGCCCGACGCCGTCGCCGGTGCTCAGCTCGTCGGTCACCGGATAGCCCAGGAAGGCCACGCCGCCCAGCGCCAGCCACTGGGTCCGGATCGATCCGTAGACCGCATTGGCCCCGGTCGCCTGCGTCCAGTACACCGACCCCAGCTGGAACTCGCTGCGCCGCCCGACGCCGTCGCCGGCGCCCTGCTCGTCGGTCACCGGATAGCCGAGGAAGCGCTCGGCGCCCAGCGCCAGCCACTTCGCGCGGATCGACCCGTACACCGCGTTCGCCCCGGTCGCCTGCGTCCAGTACACCGACCCCAACTGGAACTCGCTGCGCTTCCCCACGCCGTCGCCGGTGCCCAGCTCGTCGGTCACGGGGTAGCCGAGGAAGCGCTCGGCGCCCAGCGCACGCCACTTGCCCCAGATCGCGCCCCACACGACGTGCGCGCCTGTCCCCAGGGTGTAGTAGATGGACCCGCGCTCGAAGTCGTTGAACCGGCCGACGCCATCCGCCGTCCCGGTCTCCCCCGTGGTCGGGAAGCCGAGGTAGCTGCCGGGCCCGCCCACCACGTCGTAGCGGGCCTTGATCGCGCCGTAGACCTCGTGCGCGCCCGTCGCCTGGGTCCAGTAGATCGAGCCCAGCACGTAGTCCTGCACCTGCCCGGCGCCGATCGTGCGCCGCGCGCCCACCGGGGCGCCGAGGAAGGCGGCGCCGCCGAGTTCGCAGTAGCGCAGGTCGATCGGGTCGGTCTGCGTGCAGGCCGCGGCCAGGGCGGCAGCGGGGACGACCAGCGTCCCCGCCGCCACCAACCCGGTGAGGACGACGACCGCGACGGCGCCGATCACGCGAACCCTGGCCCGGACGGACACCGCACACCGCCTCCTGCGACGGCGACGAGCCCGCGCCGGGACCCACTTCCTCACCGTCACCGGCGACGGTGCCTGCCCGACCGTCCCCGGCACAGGGGACATGGACCGCGGGAACGAGGCCGATGGGCCGCAGTTCGCCCCGGCCGTCGGTGCGCTGGTCCCGGTCCCCGCCCGGGCGGTCGGAGAATGGTCGGGCGCCACCGAGCAGGGCGCATTTAGCTGTCGGTCCAGGACATCGCCCCACACCCGTTTCGCCGCGCATTCACGGCCGGTCCAGAACCGGCGAAAATGGTCCGTCTCGTGCCACTATCGAGCCGTGCCGGACGAGGCCTCTCCTCACCGGACGAGGGTCCGGCTGGACCCCGCCCAGGCGTTCGACGTCGCCGCGCAGTGGATCCGCGAGGGGCGCCGGGTGGACATGCAGGGCCTGGCGACCGAGCTCGGCGTCACGCGCATGACGCTGCACCGGCACACCGGTGGCCGCGATCGGCTGATCGGCGAAGCCCTGTGGCAGCTCTCCGCGCAGGCCTGGGCGAGGAGCGAGGAGGAAGTGGACGGCGACCGTCGCCCTGACGACGGGGAATTGCGCAGTGCGCGCGTGATCCGCGCATTCAACGGGCGCCTCGTGGAAAGCCGCGCCGTCCGCACCCTCTTGGACACCGAACCCGAATTGTCCCTGCGCCTCATCACCGATCCGGACGGCCCGATCCAGCCCCGCACGATCGCGCGGACACTCCGGCTCATCGAGTCCGACGAGCGGGCCGGACGGCTGCGCCCGGTCATCGCCCGGGAGGACCTCGCCTACGCCCTGGTCAAGCTGGCCGAGGCGTTCCTGTTCGGCGACCTCGCGGCCGGCCGTCCCGTGGCGCTGCAGACCGCCAACCAGGTGCAGACCGCTCTGCTGGAGGCCGGGCGGACCCGTCCGGGCGGCACCTGAGGCGGCCGATCCAGTTCTGTTACAAAATCTCAGAACGTCAACTTGAGTCCGTTAAGTCTGGGCCGATGACCTTCTCATTCGCTCCGTGCCGAGGGGCGTCAGCCGAGAGGGCTCCCCCCATGCGTCGCTCACCGCGCTCCGACGTTCTCGCCGCCGCCGCACTCGAGGAGGCCCGGTCCGACGTGACCGCGGTGACCCGGGTGCTGGCGGCGCTCCAGGCCGCCACGACCGTCGACGAGGTGGTGCGCGCAGCGCTGGACACCGTCCGCGAGTCCTTCGGCTGGGCCTACGGCTCGTACTGGCAGCTCGACCCCGCCGACCACTGCCTGCACTTCGTCGCCGAGTCCGGCAACGCCGGCCAGGAGTTCCGCGACGTCACGCTGCGCGCCTCGTTCGCCGAGGGCGTGGGCCTGTCGGGGCGTGCCTGGAAGAGCCGCGACCTCGTGTTCGTCCCCGACATCGGCGAGGTCACCGACTGCGTCCGGGCGCCCGCCGCCCAGCGCGCCGGCGTCCGCAGCGGCGTCTGCTTTCCGATCACCCGCGGCGGCGCGGTCGTCGGCACCATGGACTTCTTCACCACCGAGACCCTCTCGCCGTCGGCCGAGCGGCTGGCCGCGCTGCGGGGCGTCGGCCTGCTGGTGTCCCAGGCCTTCGGGCGGGTGCGAGAGACCGAGGACCAGCGGCGGGCCGCCGGTGACGTCGCCGCGATGAACAGCCTGCTCCGCGAGCTCACCACCGCGACCACCCCCGACGGCGCCGTCACCACCGCGCTGGAGACGATCCGCCGCGAGTTCGACTGGGCCTACGGCTCGTTCTGGCGGCTGGACGACGAGCGCCGCGTGCTCGTCTTCGGGCTCGAGTCCGGGGACGCCGGGCCGGAGTTCCGCAAGGTCACCCTCGAGGCGACCTTCGCCGAGGGGGTCGGGCTGGCCGGGCGCGCCTGGAAGGCGCGGGACCTGCTCTTCGTGGAGGACCTGGGCGAGGTCACCGACTGCGTGCGGGCGCCGGCCGCGCGCCGCGCCGGTGTGAAGTCCGGCGTCTGCCTGCCGATCACCAGCGACGGCCGGGTCATCGGCACCATGGACTTCTTCGCGACCCGCACCCTCGTGATGAGCGACAGCCGCAAGGACGCGCTGCGCAACACCGCGTTCCTCGTCTCCCAGACCCTGGACCGGCTCGCCGCTTCGGCACGGGTCGCCGACGCCGGCCGGGAGATGGTCACCTCCATCGACGAGGTGGAGCGCAACGTCTCCGAGGCGACCAAGGTGGCCGCCTCCGGCCAGGCGCTCGCCGCCGAGGCCAACGAGGTCGTCACCCGGCTCGGCGAGTCCAGCGACGCCATCGGCAAGGTGGTCAAGACGATCACCGGCATCGCCGAGCAGACCAACCTGCTCGCGCTGAACGCCACGATCGAGGCCGCCCGCGCCGGCGAGGCCGGCAAGGGCTTCGCCGTCGTCGCCGGTGAGGTCAAGGAGCTCGCCCGCGAGACCGCTCAGGCCACCGAGGAGGTCGGCGCCAAGGTCGCGGTCATCCAGAAGGACGTCGAGGCGGTCGTCACCGCGCTCGCCTCGATCCGGGACATCGTCGAACGGATCAACGAGACGCAGACGATGATCGGCGGCGTGCTGACCGAGCAGTCCGCGGTCACCCGCAGCATCGTCGAGCTGCGCTGACCGCGGCTACTTCCCGAGCTCGCTGAGGGCGGCGCCGACCGGCACGTGCGCGCCGCGGGCCGCCGGCACGGGGCGGAAGAGCATCTGCCGGACCTCTTCCTTGACGACCAGTTCGCCGTCCTCGGGCACCTTCGGCAGCTCGATCGGCACGTACCAGCCGGCGATGTAGACCGCACCGGCGTGCTCGAAGCGGGTCTTGCACGTGAGGATCGGGAACAGGTCGCCGTCGACGTAGGAGTCGGGCAGCTCCACCTGCCGCGAGCGGCCGTGCTCGAGGGCGGCGTCGTCCCCGCTGCGGTGGTCGGCCTTGATCAGCGCCCGCCGATCGGAGCCGACCGGCGCCGTCTCGTCGGAGTCCTGGAAGCGGTCCAGCTGCCGGCTGAAGATGATGTCGGAGGCCTCCCGGCCGCCGTCCGCGCCGGGGTGCACCCGCTTGACGAACGCCGGTGGCATGCCCAGGTAGAAGGCCTTGAACAGGAACTCCGCGTCCATCGCCTCGGCGGGCAGGTCCTGCCCCGGCCCGTGGTAGCCCAGCCCGCTCTGCAGTCCCATGAGCTTGCGGTGCGAGCGCCGGGCCTCCACCAGCGGACCGCCCAGGCCGACGAGGCACAGCACCAGTCCCACGACGACGGTCAGCACCTGCGATCCCTGGGCGACCAGTTCGAAGCTCCCGACCTTGCGCACGAACGCGGCGACCACGATGAGCAGACCGACGGCGAGCACGGCCGCGTACGGGCTCTTCTGCACGGTGCCGACGACGGATCCGAGCTGCCCGGCCCATCCCGGGCCGTCCCCCGCGGGCGCGGGATCCTGCGCGGGCTTCGTCGTCACGGGATCGGACATGCCGGCTCCCTCCGCAGGGCCCCGTGCGGACCCAGATTGATCCCGCTCGCGGATGCGGCACAAGGGAGTTCACGCCGATGGACGCAGTCGCTCGCCACCGGCAACCTCATCGCCCAGGGCGCGAGCGGGCTCTTCGGCTTCGCGGCGAATCTCTTCGTCGACGTCGCGGCGATCCCGTTCTACGCGCAGCTGTGGAGCGAGGTCCGCGGGATCTACGGCAAGGGCGAGATCACCCAGGGAGCCGCCAAGGCCTACCTGAAGCCGAACGTCGGCTTCCTCGTCCAGGACCTGGTGTGGGACAAGATCGTCGGCTCGATCCCGATCATCGGCGTGCCGTTCAACGTCGTCTTCGCCAAGGCGCTCAGCTGGCGGCTGCGTGCGTGGTTCGGGTTCCTGTCCGCGATCGACGGCGAGGACGACGACCAGGCGCTCACCGAGGCCACGATGCAGCTCGTCCGCGAGGTCTTCCCCGACAACCGCAGCATCTTCGACTTCGCCGCCCCCGACCGCGACGTGTTCGTCGAGTTCATCGCCTCGGTCGACGGGCTGACCACCGACGAGGTGCACGACCGCACGAAGGCCGCGGTCGACGCCCTCCGGGGACGCTGAGGGTCAGGCCGCGACCGGCAGGGCCAGCGACTGGAAGGCGACGCGGTCGGGCTCGAGGCGCGGGCAGAAGGCCGTCGTCCGCTCGGCCAGCCGGCCGACGCGCTGCATCCGCGACAGCAGGTCACCGTCGACGGCCGGGTCCATCCGCACCGTGATCGGCGTGCTGCCGGGCGATCCGAGATAGGGCGCGGACGAGGCGATCGGGACGACGGCGCCGGCGGTCAGCTGGTCGAGGCCGCGGAGCAGGCCGTCGTCGAGGATCGCCGTCCACCGGTCGAGACCTCGCGCGACCGAGGCGACCCAGCCGGAGTACATGAGCAACTGCGCGATGCCGCGGTTGCGGAAGGCGGCGTCGACCGCCATCACCAGCAGGTCGGCGGCGTTGCGGTCGTCCGGCGACAGACCCAGCGCCGGCAGGGCCGGGAGGGACCAGGGCGGTGCGGCCACGTCGACCACCGTCTTCAGCGACGCGGCCGGGCCCTCCTGCAGGATCAGCGCGCCCACCGGCGCCTGCGCCACCCTGTCGAGCACCACCACGTGGGTCATCGACGGCAGCAGGTCGGCGTACTCGCGGCGCAGCAGCTCCGGGGTGTTGCCGAAGGAGTCGTGGAAGACGGTCGCCGTCACCTGCAGGCTCAGCAGCGCCGCGTCGTCGTCCGGACCGGCCAGGTGCGCCGACAGGCGCCCGGCGGAACCGGAGGTCAGCGAGCGGGCCAGCCGCGACGACTCGACCCGCGTGAGCGCGAACGGTTCGAGGGCCACCGCGCTCAGAACTCCTTGAACACGATCTCCGTGGCGGCGAAGAACTTCTCCGTGAACGTCACGGCGTCCTCCGCCGCGAACGGCTTGCACGTGTAGATGTCGACGCTGAAGAACTTCGGGTCGTCCCAGGCGTAGAAGTGCGCGCCCGACGTCTCCCAGTGGATCCAGCCGGCCCAGCCGTAGAGGTCGGACTGGTGCAGCACCGGCGCCAGGATCTCGATCATGTCCAGCTCGACCGACAACCGGCTCAGGTACTCCGAGATCTCCTCGGCGGTGATGACGTCGGCAGGCGTGCCCTCGATGACGAGGCGCTGCCGATGGATGTGTGGAGCAAGGTCGCGCACGTGCTGGTCCCCCGTGAGTCGGCTCGGCCCGGCGTGTTTGTCACGCAGAGCGACGAGACTCTAAGTGAACTCACCGGTCCGGGGAACCATACGGTCCCGAAAAGTCCGGAAGGTCACCGTGGGTTATCGGGGAATCACCGTATCGGGCTAATGACCGCCCCGTTGATCAACACGCCGCCAGGGACGTCAGCGGACGAGCGCGGCCGCGGTCCAGATGAGGACGTCGAAGAGCGCGACCCCGGCGAAGAAGAGGGTCGCCCGGCTCCACCGGACGTGCGGATGCCTGAGGGCAGGACGCTGCGGCGTGGACACGGGAACCCCTCGGGCGGACGACGTCATCGGAGGCAGCCTGCGTGGCCGGTCCCGCCCGGCTCAACTCCGACAGGCCACGACCGACGACACGCGGAGTGGCGGCGACCGAGCCTCCGGGCGATCGTCACGCAGCGCGATCGAAACCCCGGCCTAGCACCCCGAGGCGGCGTAGTCCTGCAGCGGCGCCCAGGCGGAGGACGGCGTCGTCGGCCAGTCGTAGATCGACACCCCGATCGCGCCGGCCTCGCTCGCCGCCCGCGCCATCCCCGCGTAGTCCTCCGCCGTCTGCCCGACGTCGTACCCGCCGACCACCGACACGACGGCGCACTCCTCGCCCAGGTGCTCGCGCAGCAGTCGCACGTTCTCGCCGACGTAGCGGGCGGCGTCGGCCCACTCGGGCTCGCGCCGGTTCGACCAGTACGCCATCGGCAGCCACACGTCGTAGGAGTCGCGGATCTCCGCCCACGGGAACTGCGGCCAGTACCCGAGGTTGAGCACGTCGGTCACCACCGGCGGCAGCACGACCGCCCCGAGGACGACGTCCGGCACGGCTGCGCGCAGCCGGCGGGAGAGGTCCACCAGCGCGGCGTTGCGGGCCGGCAGGTCGGCGCCGTCGGTGAACTCGATGTCCACCGCCACCGCGTCGAACCCGAACGCGACCATCTGCTCCAGCCGCCGGAGATCGGCGGCGGTGTCGGTGAAGTGCGGCAGGTACCAGGCGACCACCTGCATCCCGTGGTGGTGCGCGCGGGTCAGGAACTGCTCGAGCAGGTCGGGGCTCAGGAGGTCGGGGTACTTCGGGTCGTCCGCGGCCGGCTGCAGGTAGAGGGCCTGCACCCCGGCGGCGGCCATGGTGTCGACGTCGGCCGGCGTCACCGGCGGCGTCGGGCCGCCGAACTCGCGGGTGAAGCGGTACCGCGACAGCCAGGTGCCCACCCCCGCGTACGGCGACGGCGGCCCGGCCGTGGGCGCCGCCTCGACGTCGGCGGTCTCGGCGGGGTGCGGCTCCCCCAGCGACTCCGCCGTCAGTCCGACGATCCCCAGCGCCACGACGACGACGGCCAGCACCAGGACGCCCACCCGCCGTCGCGGTCGCCGGTGCATGGCCGGCAGCATGACGCGCAGGAGGCCGTTCCGCGACGGCCGGCGCACGAGCACAATCCGCCGCCGTGGCCACCGCCTCTCCACCGCTCCCGCCCGGTGACGCCGTCGTCGAGACGTTCCCCGCGAAGCGGCAGCTCGCCATCGGCGGCTACGTGACCCTCGGCACCGTCGTCCTGGCCATCCTCGGCGCGGTGGCCGGCGGCCTCTACGTGCACTCGCAGCTCCCGGTCGCCGTCGTCGCCCCGATCGTGCTGCTGCTGGTCCCGCTCGCCGTGGGCTTCGTCCGCCTCGGGACCACCGGACCGGTGCTGACCACGACCCGGCTGCTGCTGCCCAACTTCCTGCGCGGCTGGCAGACCATTGAGCTGGCCGACGTCTGCGGGGTCGGGCTGCGCTACTACCTCTCGCCGCAGAGCTCGACCGCCGAGTGGCGGCTGCTGATCTGGCTGGACGACGGCTCCCGGCGCTTCCTGCAGATCGGCACGGTGCGCCGGCTGGGCACCTGGTCGACCGCGTTCGGCGCCCCCAAGACCGAGGAGGAGTGGCGGCACGAGTGGGACCTGCTCGCCGCCTCCCGGGCCGGACGGGCGGCCCGGCAGATCGCCGACCGGGTCCGGACGGTTCAGGGGCCGGGCGGGATCTACGAGCGGCGGCACCGCGAGATCAGCGCCGCCGCCACCCGGGCCGAGACCGACTACTGGTCACCGGACGGCCGGCTGGGGCGGTTGCCATGAGCTCGCGGCTGTCCCTCTGGTCGGAGGACTCGTTCCTGTCGATCGGGTCGCGCGGCTCGGTGCTGTCGATCGGCAGCGTGGGCTCGTTCGCCTCGATCGGCAGCATCGGCTCGTTCTGCTCGGCGTTCTCCGTCGGGTCGTCGCTGTCGGTCGGCTCGGTGCTGTCGTGGCTGTCCCGCTGGTCGGTCCTGTCCGACCGCTCCGTGCGAGGGGTCCTCAGCTCCCGCACGGGGAGCTGAGGACCCGGTCGCCGCGCGGCTCAGGCGCTCGGGCGAGCCCCGCCGATGAAGCCGGACCACCGCATCGAGGTGATGCGGACGTTCTTGCCGCTCTCCGGCGCCTCGAGGATGGTGCCGTCCCCGAGCCAGATGGCGACGTGGTGGATCGTGTTGGCGTTGCCGGTGTTGGTGGCCCAGAAGACCAGGTCACCGCGCTGCAGGTTGTTCCGCGACACCTTCGGCAGCGCCTTGTACTGGGCGATGCTGTTGCGCGGGATGGAGATGCCGGCCTGGTAGTAGGCGTACCGGGTCAGCCCCGAGCAGTCGAAGCCGACGACGCCGGCGTCGATGCCGATGCCGGCACTCGGGCCGGACAGCGACCCGCCGCCCCAGGCGTAGCGGGTGCCGATCCAGCGCGAGGCAGCGGCGATCGCGTCCTCGGCCTCCGACGACGAGCCGGAGCCGGCGTCGCTGGCGTTGTCCGGGGTGTCGTCGGCCGGCTCGTTCTGCTGCGCGGCGGCCGCAGCGGCCGCGGCAGCCGCAGCGGCGGCGGCCTGCTGCTGGTCGTAGGTGTTCGACGCGGCGCGCTGGCCCTGCAGGCCGGCCAGGGTCTGCTGGGCGGTGGCCAGCTGGGCCTGCATCGCGGCGGTCTGCGTCTCGAACGTCGCCGCCTGCTGGCGGGCGCTGGTCTCGAGGGCGTTCGCCGAGGCCAGCGCGTCGGCGGCCTGGGTCTTGAGCTGGTCGGCCGTGGTGAGCGCGGCCTGCGCGGCGCCCTGCGCCTGCTCGGCCTGGTGCTCGACGACGGTCACGCGGTCGAGCACGTCGGAGCGGTCGCCGCCGACCGCGTCGAGCAGCGCGTTGCGCTCGATCATCTGGGCGGGGCTGCCGGAGGTCAGCACCGCGGTGATCCGGGACGACGTGCTGCCGGACATGTAGCTGGTGCGGGCGAACGAGGCGACGTCGGCGCGGGCGACGTCGAGGTCGGCCTGCGCCTGCTGGGCGGCGGCGTCGGCGGCCTGGGAGGCGGCCTGGGCCTGCTCGTACTCGGCCTGCTTGGCCTGGAACGCGTCGAGGGCGATGTTGGCCTGCGCCGAGGCGGCGTCGACCTGCGCCTGGGCGGCGGCGAGCTGCGCGGAGAGCTGGCCCACCTGCGCGGCGGCCTGGTCCGCGGCGGCCTGCGCCTGCTGGATCTGGGTGTCACTCGGGTTGTGCGGGCGGGCGGAGGCCACACCCGGGGCGATGCCGACGCCGACGAGGGCCACCACGGCGACCCCGGTGACGCGGCCGGCCCAACTAAGGGCGCCCCGTCGTCCCGCATTCGTCTCGATCCGCTGCCGCACCGAAATCGACTCCTTCATTTCTCTTCGGCATTCGGCTGAATGCCTTCGAGGAATGAATCGACTCGTTCGGGTGAATGCTTGAGAAGTTTTTTCGGACGACGTTGATCGCCATTGCGCGGTCCCCATGTCGACATGGGGACCGCGCAATGGCGATGGGGCTACGAAATGGTCAGCCGACCGGTTCGCGGATCTCCGATTCGGTGCTCACCGGCCGCGACTGCCGGCGTTCGGTCGCGCCGCGCAGCCACAGCCCGCCGAGCAGCCCGACCAGGACGACGAGGCCGTAGAGGCCACCGGTCGTCGTCATGGCCACTGTCATCCCGGGGCAGGTGGCGCCCACCCCGAATCCCAGCCCGAACAGCGCGCCGCCGTACACGTGCCGACGGCCGGCTTTCGAATGCGGCAGGGCGAGCCGGCCGGCGAACCGGGTCCGCCCCAGCCGGCGCAGCAGCGCCAGCCCGACGAATGCGACCGCCATCGCGCTGGCCATCATCAGGAAGATGTACGGGTTCTGCAGCAGCAGCCCGTCGTGGATGGTGTCGTAGTCGCCCAGCCCGCTGACGGTCAGCAGAAATCCGAAGACGGCGCCGACGGCCAGCGCCGACCAGCGGAATCCGCGGCTCACAGCCGTCCTCCGGTCAGCGCGTGCAGGATCAGGGTGACGGCCACCGCCACGGTGAAGAACGTCGCCGTCGTCACGACGCTGTCGGGCGACCCGGCGGCGCACCCGGACATCCCGTGACCCGACGTGCACCCCCCGGCCCACCGCGCGCCGTACCCGAGCGCGACCCCGACCAGCAGCAGCACCGGCACCAGCGCGACCGGCGGCAGCACCTCCGACAGCCGCCCGTACCCGTGCAGGCTCACCGGCGGCCCGAGCACGGCGGCCAGCGCGGCGCCGCCGACGAGCGCGAGGAGGAAGGTGCGCCGCCACGGCTCGGGCCGCCAGCCCTCCGCCGGTGCCAAGGTCGCCAGCCAGGCGCCGGAGACGCCGAGCCGGGCGTTGATCAAGCCGTAGAGCGCGACCACGCACAGCCCGACACCCGGACCGGTGATCCACCACGGCAGCTGTCCACCGATCCACCCGAGCACGCGCCCACCCTCCGCCGACCTGCGCAGATACTGACCGGGAGGGGCGCGGCTGTCGAGACGGCTCGAACCGGTTCAGCCGTTCCGGCGCATGACGAGCTCGACCGGGTTGCCCTCCGGATCGGCCACCCAGGCGGCGCGCACCGAGCCGAGGAAGTCGTGCGGCGCCGCGAGCGGCCGGGCGCCGCCGGCCACGACCGCCTCGAACGCGGCGTCGACGTCGTCGGTCCAGAGCACCACCTCTGCCCGCGGCCGGTCCCCGCCGACGTCGATGCCGTGCATCGCGCGGGCCGCCTCGATCCCGGCCATGCCGACCACGAGCGCGCCGATGCGCAGTTCGACGTGCACCGGCGCCCCCTCGGCCGGCGTCCGGAAGGTCTCGGTGAAGCCGAGCACGTCGCGGTAGAAGCGCGCCATGCCCTCGACGTCGGCCACGTAGACGTTCACCTGGGGATCGCGGAACACGCAGGTCACCCTAGGGACGGCGGAAGGCCCTCCCGCTCGGCCACTCCCCGGCGTAGCGTCCGCGCCACCTCAGCCCTCGACGAGGGAGCACCGCCATGGCCGACAAGTCCCCGCACGACGCCCACTCAGCGAAGAAGTCGGGCAAGTCGATCAAGACGAAGCGGATCGAGCGCAAGGAGAAGCAGCAGACCGCCGACGCGGTGGAGCGGCTGCTGCACCCCCGCAAGGCCTCGCGCAGCTGACCTCACCCGATCCGAACGCCGCGCTAGATGCCCGTCAGGTAGTTCCTGGTCGGGCTCTCGTCGGGCGTGTTGAAGGGGCCCTGCTCGTAGCCGCAGCGCAGGCACGTGCGGACGTGCGTGTGGTGCGGGGCGCCGCGCGCGGTCCAGCGGTGCATCCGCAGGACGCGGCAGCGGAACGGCGCTCGCGTGGTGGTCCCCATGGGGATCTCCCGGCTTCCGGACGACGAGCCCAGCGCGGCGCGCAGGGCGAGGACCTGGGACAGCAGGCCGGCGACGTACCGGGCCTGCTCGGCGGGCGAGAGCCCGTGCAGCTCGGCGACGAACTCGCGCCGGTAGCGCTCCCGGTCCGCGGGAGGCAGCACCCGCGTCGCCTGACCGACGACCCACCGGGCCACCGCGACGGGTGGCGAGGACGTCCCCATGGCGACTCCTCGGTCAGACGCTCAGCTGCCGCCGGGCGGGATGTCGCGGGGGTCGATCCGCGGACCGGGGTCTTCGGCCGCGGGAACCGGCCCCTCCTGGCGGCCGCAGAGCGGGCAGGTGGTCACGACCAGCCCGTCGGCCACCCGGTGGTTCTGCCAGCGGTGCAGCCCGAGCCGGCAGCGCAGCGCGGTCACGTCTCCCCCACCTGCGGGCGCAGCCAGGCGACGGCCGGCCGGTGCGCCCGGGCCAGCGCCGCACGGGCGGCCACGGCCCCCTCGGCGGTGAGCCGGTAGTAGCGGCGCGGCGGACGCCCCTCGACCTGGGGGTCGATCTCCTCCCAGCGCGAGGTCAGCCAGCCCACGCCCTCGAGCCGGGCGAGGATCGGGTGCACGGTGCCGCTGCGCAGGGTGGCGAGCTCACCGATCTCGACCCCGTAGAGCTCGCGGTCGGAGGCGCCCACGAGCGCTTCCAGCACCAGCCGGGTCGGGATCGTCATCCGGGGTCCGCCACCCATGCTCGAACTCTACCTAGCCCCCTAGGTAGAGCTCAACCATGGTTGCGCGGGCGAACTACCGGTCCAGGACGGCGTCGATGAGGTGCGGGCCGGGTTCGGCCAGAGCTCGCCGCAGCTGGTCGGCGAGCTGCTCCGCGGTCTCGGCACGCGTGGCCGGCACACCCATGCCGCCGGCCAGCGCGACGAAGTCGAGGTCGGGGCCGCCGAGGTCGAGCAGCTGGCCGGCGCGCTTGCCGTTGCCGGTCGCGCCGACGCGGGCCAGCTCGTGCTCGAGGATCGCGTACGAGCCGTTGTTGCAGACGACGGTGGTGACGTCGAGCTGCTCGCGGGCGTGGGTCCAGAGCGCCGAGATGGTGTACATGGCGCTGCCGTCGGCCTGCAGGCCGAGCACCTTCCGGCCCGGGCAGGCGATCGCCGCGCCGGCCGCCATCGGCAGGCCGTCGCCGATCGCGCCGCCGGTCAGCGACAGCCAGTCGTGCCGCGGCGCGCCGGAGGTGAGCTCGGCCAGGCCGACACCGGAGGTCAGCGCCTCGTCGACGACGATCGCGTCCTCGGGCAGCAGCGCGCCGACCACCGCCGACAGGGTGCGCGGGGTCAGCGCTCCGGTGGGCAGCTCCGGCCGTGACGCCTCGAGCAGCTGCGGTTCGGCGCCGTCGGCGACCCGGTCGGCCAGCGCCTCCAGCGCGGCGACGCCGTCCTCCCCCGGTGCGGCGAGCACGTGCACGGTGCAGTCGTCGGGCACGGGGGTGCCGGGCACACCCGGGTAGCCGAAGAAGTGCACCGGCGCCGTCGTCCCGGCGACCACCAGGTGCTTCGTGCCGGCCAGCGCCGCGATCGCCATCTCCGGCGGGTACGGCAGCTTCGGCAGGTCGGGCAGGCCGGCACCGCGCGGCAGCCGCGCCGGGAACGTCTCGCACAGCAACCGGGCACCGGTCGCGGCGGTGATCCGCGCGGCCAGCAGCTGCCCGGCCTCCCGGACGGCGTCCCCGCCGAGGAACAGCACCGACGGCTCCCCCGAGCTCAGCGCGGTCGCGGCCGCCTCCACCGCCTCCGGGCCCGGCCGCGGTGCGGGGCGCCCCGGCACCGGATCGGCCGGCTCGGCGCCGTCGGACCACGAGACGTCGGCCGGCAGGATCAGCGTGGCGATGCCCCCGGCACCGGCCGCGGCCACCGCGTCGGCGGCGTCCGCTCCGACGTCGGCCGGGCGGAGCGACCGGCGCACCCACGTGGAGAAGGTGCCGGCGACCGCGTCGATGTCGGATTCCAGCGGCGCGTCCAGCCGCTTGTGCGAGCGGGCGTGGTCGCCGACGACGTTGACCAGCGGCGTGCGTCCCCGGCGGGCGTTGTGCAGGTTGGCCAGCCCGTTGCCCATGCCCGGCCCGAGGTGCAGCAGGCTGGCCGCGGGCCGCCCGGCCATGCGGGCGTAGCCGTCGGCCGCGCCGGTGGCGACCCCCTCGAACAGGGTCAGCACGGCGCGCATCTCGGGGACGTCGTCCAGAGCGGCGACGAAGTGCATCTCCGAGGTGCCGGGGTTGGCGAAGCAGACGTCCACCCCCGCGCCGACCAGTGTGCGGAGCAGTGCCTGCGCGCCGTTCACGGCATCTCGGGCAGGCCGACCAGGATGTCGTGGACGTCGAAGTGCGACATGGTGGCGCCGCCGCTGGCGAAGTTCCCGATGTCGGCGGCCGCGGCCTTGCCCTCGTTGGAGGCGAAGGAGGCGCCCATCGCCTGCTCCGACTCGAAATCCAGCTCCGCGACCAGGTACGGCCCCGGCTGCGAGGGATCCATCGGCTGCGCGTGGCCGATCCGGAACCCGATCAGGCCGGGCAGCTCCGTCACCAGCGGCGCGTGGGTGTCGCGGTAGTAGTCGTCGAACGCCCCGGGGTCCTCGGGCTTGCCGTAGCTGACGAGAAGTCGATGCACCATGCCGGCCAGCCAATCAGCCTCAGAAGGTGAGCACCAGCCGGCCGCGGATCCCGCCGCCTGCGAGCAGCCGGTGCGCCTCGGCCGCCTCCTCCGCCGGCAGCGCCCGGTTGACGCGCAGGGTGACGACGCCGTCCTCCGCCTGCTGGCGCAGCCGGTCCAGCGCGGCGCGGTCCTGCGCCACCTTGCGGACCAGCGTCGGGAACACCCGCAGGTCCCGCTGCCCGTCCCCGCGGTAGCCGCGGACGGTCGCCACCGCTCCCCCGTCGCGGACGGCGGGCAGCACCAGGGCGTCCTGCACCGCGCCGTCGGCCAGCCCGTCGACGCCGTCCGGGAACCGCTCGCGGATCCGCGCGGCGACGTCGTCGCCGCGCCGGACGACGACGTCGGCACCCAGGTCGCGGACCAGCTGCTCGTCGGCCTGCGACGCGTCGGCGACGACGGTGAGCCCGTCGGCCTTGGCCAGCTGGACGACGTACCCGCCGTACGCGCCGGCCGCGCCGGTGACCGCGAGCACCTGCCCGGGCCGCAAACCCATGAGGTCGAGGGAGAACCGGGCGGTCAGCGCGTTCATCGGCAGGGTGGCCGCCTCGACGTCGGTGGCGTTCTTCGGCGCGTGGACGACGGAGTCGCCAGGAAGCACGAGGCTCTCCCGGTACCCGCCGTGGGCGCCGGACGGGACGACGACGCCCATCACCGCGTCACCGACGACGACGTGCTCGACGCCCTCCCCCACCTCGTCGACGACGCCGGCGACGTCCATCCCGGGCACCCACGGCGGGTTCTTCACCGGGTCGCGGTCGGCGTAGACGCCCAGGACGAGGTAGGTGTCGGTCGGGTTGACCGTCGCCGCGCTCACCCGCAGCCGCACCTGCCCCGGCCCGGCGTGCTCCTCCGGCACCTCGACGATGTGCAGGGCCTCCGGCCCGCCGAACTCGGTCACCCCGGCTGCGCGCATGCCGTCCTCTCTACCCGATCGCATTCCGTGACGACTCGTTCCACAGTGAACGCACAGCCCCTCTCCTGCTCCGGTCCAGCTCAGCCCCCGACCGTGAGCACCATGACGCTGACCGAGAGCGCCTCCGGCCGCCGTGACGACCCGGGACCGGTGGCGCCCACCCTCGACGTCGTGGTCCCCGTGCACGACGAGGAGACCGACCTCGAGCCGTGCCTGCGCCGGCTGCACGCCTACCTGACCACGCTGCCCTGGCCGTTCCGGATCACCGTCGCCGAGAACGCCAGCACCGACGGCACCCTCGCGGTCGCCGAGCGGGTCGCCGCGGAGCTGCCCGGCATCGAGGTGAAGGTGCTGCTCGAGCCGGGCCGTGGCCGGGCGCTGCGAGAGGTCTGGCTCGCCTCGGACGCCCCGGTGCTGGTCTACATGGACGTCGACCTGTCCACCGACCTCGCCGCCCTGCTCCCCCTGGTCGCACCGCTGATCAGCGGGCACTCCGACCTGGCGATCGGCACCCGGCTCTCCCGCTCCTCGCGCGTCGTGCGCGGCCTCAAGCGCGAGGTGATCAGCCGTAGCTACAACCTGCTGCTGCGCGGTGCGCTGGCCACCTCGCTGTCGGACGCGCAGTGCGGGTTCAAGGCGATCCGCGGCGACGTCGCCCGGCGGCTGCTGCCGCTGGTCGAGGACACCGGCTGGTTCTTCGACACCGAGCTGCTCGTGCTCGCCGAGCGCTCCGGGCTGCGCATCCACGAGGTGCCCGTCGACTGGGTCGACGACCCCGACAGCCGGGTCGACATCGTCAAGACGGCGAAGGCCGACCTCGCCGGTATCGCCCGCATGCTGCGCGCGTTCGCCACCGGCCGGCTGCCGGTGGCCGAGCTGCGCGCGCAGATCGGCCGCCAACCGCTGCCCGACCCGGTGCCCGGGGTGCCACCCGGCCTGGTCGCCCAGCTGCTCCGCTTCGCCGTCATCGGCGTGCTGTCCACGCTGGCCTACCTGCTGATCTTCCTCGTGCTGCACCCGGCGCTGGGCGCCCAGGCGGCCAACTTCACCGCGCTGCTGCTCACCGCGATCGCGAACACCGCCGCCAACCGGCGGATCACGTTCGGCATCCGCGGCAGCACCGGGGCCGCCGTGCAGCACGCCCAGGGCCTCGTCGTCTTCGGCCTCGGGCTGGCGCTGACCAGCGCCTCGCTCGCCGTCCTGCACTCCGTGGCCCCCGGCGCCTCCCGGACGGCGGAGCTGCTGATGCTCGTCGCCGCCAACGCCGCGGCGACCCTGCTGCGCTTCGTCCTGTTCCGCGGCTGGGTCTTCCGGTCGCGGCGGGCGGCCACGCCGGTCGACGGCGCCGCCGTCCTCGACATGGAGACGGCCCGATGACCGCCACCCTCGGCTCCGCGGAGGCGCCGCCCGGACTCCCGCCGGCGACGGCCGCGCCCATGGCCCCGGCGCGGTCGTCGCGAGGGAAGCGGTTGCTCCGGGGCCGGGACGACGACCCGCGCTGGGTGCGCCCGTCGCTGCTCGGCCTGCTGGCCGCCACCGGGCTGCTCTACCTCTGGGACCTCGGGGCCTCCGGCTGGGCCAACGCCTTCTACTCGGCCGCGGTCCAGGCCGGCTCGTCGAACGCGGAGGCGTTCTTCTACGGCTCCTCCGACGCCGGCAACTCGATCACCGTCGACAAGCCGCCCGCCGCGCTCTGGATCATGGACCTGTCGGTGCGGCTGTTCGGGCTGTCCTCGTGGTCGATCCTGGTTCCCGAGGCGCTGATGGGCGTGGCCGCGGTCGGCGTGCTCTACCTCGCCGTCCGGCGGGTGGTCGGGCCGCTGCCCGCCCTGCTGGCCGGTGCGGTGCTGGCGCTGACCCCGGTCGCGGCCCTGATGTTCCGGTTCAACAACCCCGACGCGCTGCTCACCCTGCTGATGACGCTGGCGGCCTACGCGCTGACCCGCGCGGTGGAGAAGGCCGGCCTGCGCTGGCTGATCGGCGTCGGCGTCCTCATCGGGCTCGCCTTCCTGACCAAGACGCTGCAGGCGATGCTCGTCGTCCCCGGGTTCGCGCTGGTGTACCTGGTCGCCGCGCCGACCACGCTCGGCCGGCGGATCGGGCACCTGCTCGCCGCGGGCGCCGCGCTGGTGGCAACCGGCGGCTGGTGGGTCGCGATCGTCGAACTGGTGCCGGCCTCGGCCCGCCCGTACATCGGCGGCTCGCAGACCAACTCCGTGTGGGAGCTGATCTGGGGCTACAACGGCCTCGGCCGGCTCACCGGTGACGAGAGGGGCAGCGTCGGCGGCGGCTTCGGCGGGGGCGGCTGGGGCGAGACCGGCCTGACCCGGCTGTTCGACACCGAGATCGGCGGCCAGATCTCCTGGCTGCTGCCGGCCGCGCTGGTCCTGCTCGCCGGCGGGCTGGTCGCCGTCGGCCGCGCGCCGCGGACCGACCGGCGCCGGGCGGCCCTGCTCACGTGGGGCGGCTGGCTGGTCGTCACCGCGCTGACCTTCAGCCTGATGGCCGGCATCTTCCACGCGTACTACACGGTGGCCCTGGCCCCGGCGATCGCCGCCGTGGTCGGCATCGGCGGCGCGCTGCTGTGGCAGCGGCGTGCGGAGGTCTGGGCGCGGATCGTGCTCGCCGTCGCTCTGGCCGCCACCGCGGTGTGGGCGTTCGTGCTGCTCAGCCGGTCCGCGGAGTTCCTGCCCTGGCTCAAGGACGTCGTCCTCGTGGCGGGCGTGCTCGCGGCGCTGGGGCTCCTGGTGGTGGACCGGGTCGGGCGCGCGGTCGCCGCGGCCGTCGTCGCGGTCGGGGTGCTCGCCGGAGTGGCCGGCCCGGCCGCGTACGCGGTGCAGACGGCGTCCACCGCGCACACCGGGTCGATCCCGAGCGCCGGCCCGACGGTGAGCCGCGGCTTCGGCGGCCTCGGGGCCGGCGGGTTCCGCAGCCTGGCCGGCCTCGGGCCGGCGCGGGGCGGCATCCGGCCGATGATGCCGGGCGCGGCGCCGAACGCCGGCGGTGCGCCGACGACGGGGACCGTGCCCGGCCGGGCCGGCGGGTTCGGTGGCGTGGGCGGGTTGCTCGACGCCGGCTCGGTCGGCGACGAGCTGGCGTCGACGCTGTCGGAGAACGCGTCGTCCTACACCTGGGTGGCGGCCACGGTCGGGGCGAACAACGCCGCCGGCTACCAGCTGGCCACGCAGCTGCCGGTCATGCCGATCGGCGGGTTCAACGGCACCGACCCCTCGCCGACGCTCGCGCAGTTCGAGCGGCTGGTGTCCGAGGGGCAGATCCACTGGTTCATCGGCGGTGGCCTCGGCTTCGGCGGGGTCGGCGGCACCAGCGTCTCGTCGCAGATCACCACCTGGGTGGAGAAGAACTTCGTCTCCACGACCGTCGACGGCGTGACGGTCTACGACCTCACCCAGCCCTCGTGAGCCACGGTTTCGCGCGCTCAACCACCCGTGGTTAAGCGCGCGAAACCGCAGTGGGGTCAGCGCTTGAGGGCGTACTCCTTGAGCAGGCCGCGGCTGATGATCGTCTTCTGGATCTCGCTGGTGCCCTCGCCGATGAGCAGGAACGGCGCCTCGCGCATGAGCCGCTCGATCTCGTACTCCTTGGAGTAGCCGTAGCCCCCGTGGATCCGGAAGCTCTCCTGGGTCACCTCGGCGGCGAACTCGCTGGCCAGCAGCTTGGCCATGCCGGCCTCGACGTCGTTGCGGTCACCGGCGTCCTTGAGCCGGGCGGCGCGCACCATCATCGCGTGCGCGGCCTCGACCTTGGTCGCCATCTCGGCCAGCTTGAACGCGATCGCCTGGTGCTGGGCGATCGGCTTGCCGAAGGTCTCGCGCTGCTGGGCGTACTCGATGGCCAGCTCGAACGCGCGGATCGCGATGCCGCAGCCGCGGGCGGCCACGTTCACCCGGCCGACCTCGACGCCGTCCATCATCTGGGCGAAGCCCCGGCCGGGCAGGCCGCCGAGGACGTCGTCGGCGGAGGCGCGGTAGCCGTCGAACACCAGCTCGGTGGTGTCCACGCCCTTGTAGCCCATCTTGTCGATCTTGCCGGGGATGGTCAGCCCGGGGACGACCTCGCCGAACCCGGCCGGCTTCTCGATCAGGAAGGTCGTGAGGTTCTGGTGCGGCTTCTCCGCGCCCTCGTCGGTGCGCACCAGGGCGGCGACCAGCGTCGAGGAGCCGCCGTTGGTCAGCCACATCTTCTGGCCGTCGATGCGGTAGCCGTCGTCGGTCCTCGTCGCCTTGGTGCGGATGCCGGCGACGTCGGAGCCCAGCCCCGGCTCGGACATGGAGAACGCCCCGCGCACCTCGCCGGTGGCCATCCGCGGCAGCAGGCGCTCCTTCTGCTCCGGCGTGCCGTGCTGCATCACCATGTAGGCGACGATGAAGTGGGTGTTGATGACGCCGGAGACGCTCATCCACCCGCGCGCGATCTCCTCGACCGCCAGGGCGTAGGTCAGCAGCGACTCCCCCAGGCCGCCGTACTCCTCGGGGATGGTCAGCCCGAAGACCCCCAGCTCCTTGAGCCCGTCGACGATGTCCTGCGGGTACTCGTCGGCGTGCTCGAGGGCCTGCGCGTTCGGGATGATCTCCTTGTCGACGAAGCTGCGGACCGTCGACAGGATCTCCTGCTGGATGTCGGTCAGGTCGGCGGTCTGCGCCAGTCGGGCCATCGCTCGCTCCTCCGGGACTCCGGTGTCCGTAGTTACCCGTGAGTATGGGCCACCTCGAGCGGGGCGACTCGGTGTCCCTCATCACGCGGTTACCGTCGCTGCGGTGAGGTGCCGGCTGCTCGTCGCGTTCGCCGCCGCCGTCGTGCTGGCCGGGTGCGGGGCGTCGTCGTCCACCTCGTCGGGGGCGGCGACGTCGGAGCCCGGGCCCGCGGAGGCCGAGGCGTCGCGGGAGGCGGCCGCCGACCCGGCCGCCGCGACCGATCCGCAGAGCGGGGCGCTGTCGGTGGCGCTGCGGGCGGCGGACCTGCCGGCCGGGTGGTCGGTGCAGGCCAACCCGGTTCCGGACGGCGACCTGTCGGACAACCCCAGCCTGGCCGGCATCTGCGGCTTCTCGTTCACCTCCGAGGCGCACCGCGTGGCCAAGTTCCCGGTGGTCGGCCTCGACGGCAGCGGCGCGGCGCAGATGACGTCGGAGTCGATCGCCTACGACGGCCCGGACGCGGCGAGCACCGCCGTCCAGGAGCTGGTGCAGGCGTTCAGCGGCTGCCCGGCCGACCAGTACACGTTCCAGCAGCCGCCGGCCGCCGACGGGCTGGCGGAGAACAGCGTCGTCTTCCAGTACCAGCTGGCCGGCGGGGTGGTCCAGGTGGTCATCGCGCAGGCCCGCGGCGCCGTCCTGTCGGTGCTGATCGGTGAGGACCCGGCGGTCGCGACGGCGGCCGGGCGCTCGATCGCCACCCGACTCGCCGCGCTGCCTCCCGCCGCGATCGGGCTCTGAGGCCGCACACTGCCCGGCATGAGCGACCCGCAGTACGGACCGCCGCCGCCGGGGTACGGCTATCCGCCGCCCTACCCGGTGTACGCCCCGCCGACGAATCCGATGGCGATCGCCGCTCTGGTCTGCGCGCTGACCATCGCCCCGGTCGGCCTCGGGCTCGGTATCGCGGCGCGCAAGCAGATCCGGCGCACGGGCGAGGGCGGCGACGGGCTGGCGCTGGCCGGGATCATCATCGGCGGCATCGTCACCGGCATCTGGGTGCTGATGATCGTCATCCTGATCATCAGCTGGATCGCCCTGGCCAACTACGGCTTCGGCCCCTGAGCGCGGTTTCGCGCGCTCAACCGCGCGCGGTTGAGCGCGCGAAACCTCAGTCCTCGGGGGGCGTGAAGGAGGAGGTGCGCTCCATGCCGGCGGCGCGGCCCTTGCCGGCGACGACGAGCGCCATCTTGCGGCTGGCCTCGTCGATCATCTCGTCGCCGAGCATCGCCGAGCCCTTCTTCCCGCCGGCCTCGGACGTGTAGTACTCGTACGCGTCGAGGATCAGCTCGGCGTGGTCGTAGTCCTCCTGGCTCGGCGCGTAGATCTCGTTCGCCGCGTCGATCTGGCCGGGGTGCAGCACCCACTTGCCGTCGAAGCCCAGCACCGCCGAGCGCTTGGCCACCTCGCGGAACGCGTCCACGTCGCGGACCTGCAGGAACGGGCCGTCGATGGCCTGCACGCCACGGGCGCGGGCGGCCATGAGGATCTGCATGAGGATGTAGTGGAACGGGTCGCCCGGGTAGTCGGGGTGCAGCGCGCCCACGACCAGCGACCGCATGCCGATCGAGGCCATGAAGTCGGCCGGGCCGAAGATGATCGTCTCGATCCGCGGGCTGGCGAACGCGATGTCGTTGACGTTGATCAGGCCCTCGGCGGTCTCGATCTGCGCCTCGATGCCGATCCGCCCGACCTCGAGGCCGTTGGACTTCTCGATCTGGGTGAGCAGGAAGTCCAGCGCCCGCACCTGCGCGGCGTCGGCGACCTTGGGCAGCATGATGCAGTCGAGCTCGGCGCCCGCGCCCTCCACGACCTCGATCACGTCGTGGTAGGTCCACTCCGTCGTCCAGTCGTTGACCCGGACCGTGCGGATCTTGTCGCCCCAGCCGCCCTCGTTCAGCGCCGCCACGATGTTCTTGCGCGCGCCCGGCTTGGCCAGCGGCGCGCACGCGTCCTCCAGGTCGAGGAACACCTGGTCGGCGGGCAGGCCCTTCGCCTTCTCCAGGAAGCGCGGGTTGCTGCCGGGGACGGCGAGGTTGGAACGGCGGGATCGGAGCTCGGCCACGGTGCCTCATACCTCCTGAGTTCGACTTGCTACCGGAGAGTAGTGACGGCGCTCAGAGCGCGCGCCTCGACGTGATCAAGGCCTCACGTGCCCGGCTCGACGAGGGTCTGCGGCTTGCTCGCCCGGACGACGAGCGCCACCCCGGCGACGACGGCGGCCATGCCGGGCAGCGCGAGCAGCGGCGGCGCCTGCTGCAGCAGCACCAGCGCCACGATCAGCGCACCCGGCACCTCGAGCAGGATCGCCAGGCTGACCACGGTCGGGCCGACCGAGGAGAGCACGAGGTTGAACACCGTGTGGCCGAGCAGCTGCGCGCACACCGTGATCGCGGCCAGCAGCAGCCAGTCCCGCGTGGAGAACCCGGCCAGCGGATCCCCGACGAGCAGCGCCGCGACCGCGACCACGACCGCACAGACCGAGTAGCAGATGACCGTGTAGGCCGAGGTGGCCAGCCGCTCCCGGGCGCGCGCCCCGGCCAGCACGTAGCCGGCGGCGCAGATCGCCCCCAGCGTGGCCAGCCCGTCACCGGCCAGCGCCTCCAGGCTCACGGTGACGTCGACGCCGGCGATGAGCGCGGCCCCGAGGATCGCCAGCGCCAGTCCCCACCACACCTGCGCCGGTAGCCGCACCCCGCTGATCCGCGCGGCCAGCGCCGTCCAGATCGGCGTCGTGGTGACCAGCGCGACCGACGCGCCGATCGAGGTCATCGACAGGCTCGGCAGCCACGCCGCGAAGTGGGCCGCGAGGAACAGCCCCGCGACCACCGAGCTGCCCAGGTGCCGCAGCCGCAGCCCGCGCAGCGTCGCGCGCTCCCGGGTGGCCAGCACCGGCGTGAGCAGGACCGCCCCGGCGGCGTTGCGCCAGAAGGCGATGGCCAGCGCGGGGGCGGTGACCAGCGCGGTGAGCGGGCCGGACAGCGAGATGCCGACCACGCCGACGGCCATCAGCGCGAACTCGCGGCCCCCCGGCCGGCGCAGCTCCCACGCCGACGGAGCGCTCAAGGGACGCGGATGCGGCCCGCGGCCACCGGGACGACGGCGCCCTGCACGGTGGCCGACTGCGCCTGGCCACCGCGCGCGGTGACCGTGCAGTTCAGCACGGACGGGCGGCCCATCCACTCGCCCTGGCGGATCGTGTAGGACGACGTCCCGTCCGGGGAGACGAGCTCGTTGGCGACCAGCCACACGCCGGCGCCCAGGGCGGCCGATCCGGTCGCCGGGTCCTCGCCCCACTCCAGGTCGTGGGCGAAGGCCCGTGCGTAGGAGGTCGCCGTCTGCGCCGTCCACGCGAAGACCACGACACCCTCGCCCAGCCCGATCTCGCCGAGCGCTGCGGAGTCGGGACGCGCCTCGTCGACCACCTCCGGGCGCACGGCCAGGAAGGTCCACGGCAGGCCGCAGCCGGCGACGTGGGCGGGCAGACCGACCGCGTCGGCCGCCGACAGCCCCATCGCCTCGGCCAGCACCGCGGGGTCGGGGCCGTCCTCCAGCGTCGGGCGGCCTCCGGTCAGCGTCGCGCCGTCCTCGGTCACCGCGATCGGCAGCACGCCGGCGCCGCACTCCTGGTGCACCGTGCCAGTAGGCAGCCGCCCGGAGCGGACCAGCGTGTGCGCCGCCCCGACGCTCGGGTGCCCGGCGAAGGGCAGCTCGGCGTACGGGGTGAAGATCCGGACCTTGTAGTCGGCGCCGTCCTCGGTCGGAGCCATGAGGAACGACGTCTCCGACAGGTGGAACTCGAAGGCGAGCGCCTGGCACTGCTCGGTGGTGAGCTCGTCGGCATCGAAGACGACGGCCAGCGGGTTGCCCGCGTAGGCCCGCGGGGCGAAGACGTCGACCACCTCGTACTGCAGCTCAGGGCCCGTCACGGCGCCGACGGTAGCCTTCGCCCCGTGACGACGGCGACGAGGGCATACGTCTCCCGCCTCGCCGGGTTGACCGTGTTCGACCCCAACGGCGACCGGGTCGGCAAGGTCCGCGACGTGGTCGCCGCCCTGCGCGTCGGCACCGCCGCGCCGCGGGTTCTCGGGCTCGTGGTCGAGGTGGTCGCCCGGCGGCGGATCTTCGTGCCGATGGGCCGGGTCACCGGCATCGACCCGAGCTCGGTGATGCTCGCCTCGGGCACGATCAACCTCAAGCGGTTCGAGCAGCGCGCGGGCGAGACGCTCGTGCTCGGCGAGCTCCTCGACCGCGCGGTCACCATCGCGGAGTCGGGCCGGAAGGCCACCGTCGTCGACGCCGGCATGGAGCAGACCCGCACCGGCGACTGGCTGCTCACCCGGCTCGCCGTGCAGGAGCCGGGCCGGCTGGGCCGCCGCGGCCAGCTGCACACGCTCAACTGGGACGAGGTCCTGGGGCTCGCGCTGTCCGAGGAGGACCAGGGCACCGAGACGCTGCTGGCGACCTACCGCGAGCTCAACGCCGCCGACCTCGCCCACGCGCTGCAGGAGCTCCCGATCAAGCGCCGGCACGAGGTCGCCGAGGCGCTGGACGACGAGCGGCTGGCCGACGTCCTGGGCGAGCTGCCGGAGGACGAGCAGATCACCATCCTGGGCACGCTCAGCGAGAGCCGGGCCGCCGACGTCCTGGAGGAGATGGACCCGGACGACGCCGCCGACCTGCTGGCCGAGCTCTCCAACGTCGACCGCGACCGGCTGCTCGAGCTCATGGAGCCCGACGAGGCCGAGCCGGTGCGCCAGCTGCTCGCCTACTCCGAGGACACCGCGGGCGGGATCATGACCAGCGAACCGGTCATCCTCTCCCCCGACGCGACGATCGCCGAGGCGCTGGCCCGCGTGCGCGACCCCGAGCTGACGCCGGCCCTGGCCAGCCAGGTCTACGTGTGCCGGCCGCCGTCGGCGACCCCGACCGGGCGCTACCTGGGCCTGGCGCACATCCAGCGGCTGCTGCGCGAGCCGCCGTCCTCGCTGGTCAGCGGGGCGCTCGACGACCTCGACCCGCTCACCCCGGAGGCGCCGCTGGCCGAGGTGACCCGCTACTTCGCCACCTACAACCTGGTCGCCGCGCCGGTGGTCGACCAGCAGGGCCGGCTGGTCGGCGCGGTCAGCGTGGACGACGTCCTCGACCACCTGCTGCCCGACGACTGGCGGGACCGGGCGCGCCGTGGCTGACGGACGGCGGCTCGACGTCCCGCGTGGGCACGCGCGCACGTTCGGCAGCTTCCTGCGACTGAACCCCGACGCGGTCGGCAGGTTCGCCGAGGCGATCGCCCGGTTCCTCGGCACCGGCCGGTTCCTCGCCGTCCAGACGATCATCGTGGTGCTCTGGATCGGGCTGAACGTCTTCGCCGTCTCGCTGCAGTGGGACCCCTATCCGTTCATCCTGCTCAACCTGGCCTTCTCCACCCAGGCCGCCTACGCCGCGCCGCTGATCCTGCTGGCGCAGAACCGGCAGGCCGACCGCGACCGCGTGCAGGCCGAGGAGGACCGCGCGCGGGCGGCGACCACCCGCGCCGACACCGAGTACCTGGCCCGCGAGCTGGCCGCGCTGCGGGTGGCGATCGGCGAGCTGGCCACCCGCGACTTCATCCGCGGCGAGCTCACCCGGCTCACCGAGGACCACCCCGAGGACCGGGAGAAGAAGAGCAAGAAGAAGAAGGACACCGCCGCTCAGCGCGCGCCCGACCCCATCGCGTAGAGGACGGCGGCCACCGGGTCGCCGGACGCGGTGTCGACGACGGTGTGCGGCTCGGCCCAGCCGTCGACCTCGCGGCCGGTCACCGCGGCCCAGTCCGGGTAGACGAGCCCGGGCAGGTCGCTGGCCCGCTGCTCCACCCGCCGTCGGTGCTCGGCGGCGTCCCCGCAGACCAGCCGCACCCAGCGGGCCGGCACGCCGTGCCGCTCCGCGAGGTCGGTCCAGGGTGTGCGGCTCCCCGCCACGGGGAAGACGGCGTCGGTGATCACCGTCGCCCCGCCGGCGAGCAGCGTGTCGGCGACGGTGAGCGCGAGCCCGTACCCGGCGGCCCCGACCTCGCCCTGCGGCGCCAGCCCGAGGTCGACCAGCCCGGCCTCCAGCGCGTCGATGCGGACGTGGGCACCCCGGGTCCGGCGGGCGACCTCGCGGGCTACGGTCGTCTTGCCGACCCCCGGGAGGCCGCCGATGAGCAGCAGCATCCCGCCATCTTCGCCACCGCCGGACCTGGCCGCCGAGCAGGTGTCCACCGACCGGCTCGAGCTCGAGCCGTTGCGCATCTCGCACGCGGCCGAGGCGGCCCGTGCCTTCGCCGACGAGCGGCTGCACACCTTCACCGGGGGCTCACCGGCGGACGAGGCCGCGCTGCGCGACCGCTACATCGTGCAGCTGCGCGGGCACTCCGCCGACGGCAGCGCGACGTGGCTGAACTGGATGGTGCGCCGCCACGACACCCTCGAGCTGGTCGGCACGGTCCAGGCGACCGTCACCGCCGAGGCGGCCGACATCGCCTGGGTGGTCTCGGTGCCGCACCAGGGCAACGGCTTCGCCCGGGAGGCCGCGGGCGCGATGACCGGATGGCTGCGCGACCGGGGCGTCCGGCACTTCACCGCGCACATCCACCCGGACCACGCGGCGTCGGCCGCGGTCGCGCGGTCGCTGGGCCTGTCCCCCACCGACGTCGTCGTCGACGGGGAGGTCCGCTGGTCCTGAGCAGAATTGTCGGCGCGAGGCCTCACAATCGCGGTGCCCGGAACGTCTACCGGGCATGGAGACGACAACGATGAGCAGGACGCACACCGTGGTGCCCTCGCCGATCGGCCCGCTGACCGTGGTGGCCGAGGGCGGCGCGCTGGTCCGGCTGGCCATGTCGCCGCCCGGCCGGTTCGTCGACGCCGAGATCGGCGAGCGGTCCGAGGACGGGTTCGGCGACGTCATCGAGCAGCTCGGTGAGTACTTCGCCGGCGACCGCACCGCCTTCGACCTGCCGCTGCGGCCGGTGGGCAGCGACTTCGAGCTGGCCGTCTGGGAGCAGCTGACCCTGATCCCGTACGGCGAGACCCGCTCGTACGGCTACGTGGCCAAGGCGGTCGGCGAGCCCGGCGGCGCGCAGGCGGTCGGCGCCGCGAACGGCCGCAACCCGCTGGCCGTCGTGGTGCCCTGCCACCGGGTGATCGGGGCCGACGGCAGCCTGGTCGGCTTCGGTGGCGGGCTGCCGCGAAAGAGGTTCCTGCTCGACCTGGAGCAGCGCGGCGACCGGCTGTTCTGACGTGCGCCTCGAACCGTTCGAGGCGGTGGTGCGACGGCACGGGCCGGCGGTGCTGCGGGTCTGCCGCGCCGTCGTCGGCCCGGACGCCGCCGACGACGCGTGGTCGGAGACGTTCCTCGCCGCGCTGCGCGCCTATCCCGAGCTGCCCCCGGGCAGCAACGTCGAGGCGTGGCTGGTGCGCATCGCGCAGCGCAAGGCGGTCGACCAGCTGCGCGCCGCGGCCCGCCGCGCCGTCCCGGTCGCCGAGCCCCCGGACGTCCCGAGCGCCCTCGGCCTGCCGGGTCAGGACGACGGAGAGCTGTGGACGGCGCTGGCCGCCCTGCCCGACCGACAGCGGCAGGCGGTCGCCTACCACCACCTCGCCGGTCTGCCCTACGCCGAGATCGCTGCCCTCGTCGGCGGCACCCCCGAGGCCGCCCGCCGCGCCGCCGCCGACGGCGTCGCCGCGCTGCGCCGCACCTACCGAGGAGACCTGCCATGACCCTGGACGCACTGACCGCGCGGCTCGCGGTCGAGGCCGAGGACGCCGGCCTGCTCGACGTCGCGTTCACCACCGTGGACACCCCCGTCGGCCCGCTGCTGCTCGCGGCCACGACCGAGGGGCTGGTGCGGGTGGCCTACGCGAACGAGGACCACGACGCCGTCCTGCAGACCCTCGCCGACCGGATCAGCCCGCGGGTGCTGCGCGCCCCGGCCCGGCTCGACGCCGCCCTCCGGCAGCTCGACGAGTACTTCGCCGGCCGGCGCACCGCCTTCGACCTGCCGCTGGACCTCCGGCTGTCGGCCGGCTTCCGCCGCGACGTCCTCACCCACCTGCGCGAGGTCGCCTACGGGACGACGGCGAGCTACGCCGCGCTGGCCGCCGCCGCCGGCAGCCCGCGCGCGGTCCGGGCGGTGGGGACGGCGTGCGCCACCAACCCGCTGCCGGTCGTCGTCCCCTGCCACCGGGTGGTGCGCAGCGACGGCGCGCTCGGCAACTACGTCGGCGGTGTCGTGGCCAAGCGCGCGCTGCTCGACCTCGAGGCGGCGGCATGAAGGACCGCGTCGACGCGCTGGACTGGGCTGACCTCACGGGAGAGGTCGACGCGGCCGGCAGCGCGCAGACCGCGCCGGTGCTGACGCCGGCCGAGTGCCGGGAGGTCGCCGCGCTCTACGACGACGTCGGGCGCTTCCGCTCGACGATCGACATGGCCCGGTACCGCTTCGGCAGCGGCCAGTACCGCTACTTCGACCACCCGCTGCCCGCCGTGGTCGCCGAGCTGCGCGCGGCGTTCTACCCGCACCTGCTGCCGATCGCCCGCTCGTGGGCCGAACGCCTGGGCCGGCCGGCGCCCTGGCCGGACGACCTCGACGAGTGGCTGGCCGTGTGCGCGGCCGCCGGGCAGGGGAAGCCGACGCCGATCCTGCTGCGCTACGTCACCGGCGACTGGAACGCACTGCACCGCGACCTCTACGGCGACCTCGTCTTCCCGCTGCAGGTGGTGATCGGCCTCGACGAGCCCGGCGTCGACCACACCGGCGGGGAGTTCCTCACCGTCGAGCAGCGGCCGCGCGCCCAGTCCCGCGGCTACGCGGCCACGCTGCAGCAGGGCTGCGGGATCGTGTTCACCACGCGCGAGCGGCCGGTCGCCTCGGCGCGCGGCTGGTCGGCGGCGCCGATGCGGCACGGCGTGAGCACCGTGCGCACCGGCGTCCGGCACACCCTCGGCCTCGTCTTCCACGACGCCGCCTGAGCCGTGTTCACCCTCCTCGGAGTCGACGGCCCGTACACCAGCGCGACCCCGGGCACCCTGGGCGGCAACTCGAGGCTGCGGATCTACGGCCGGCTGGACTGCTGGAGCGCCAACAGAGCTCTCGGCAAGGGCTACGAGACGATCCGCGTCTTCTTCGCCGACGAGGACACCGCCATCGCGGCCGGGTACCGGCCGTGCGGCCACTGCATGCGGGAGAAGTACCGCGAGTGGAAGGCCGCTCAGCCCCAGACCACGTGAACGAGCGCGCCGGTCGCCCCGGCCAGCAGGAGGACGACGATGAACGGCGCCCGCAGCGCCAGCGCGATCGCGGCGACGGCCAGCGCGACCAGCCGCCCGTCCAGCACCAGGTCGTGCCCGGAGGTGACCGCCTGGACGACGACGAGCGCGGCCAGCAGCGCGGCCGGCACGAAGTCGACGATCCGCATGACCCACGGCTGCTGCACCCAGGCCGCCGGCACCGAGAGGCCGACCAGCTTGAGCAGGTAGCAGCCCACCGAGCCGACGAGGACGACGGTCCACAGCACCCCGCTGCTCACGCCGGCTCCTCCGCGGCGGCCTTGCGCGGCGGGCCGGCCAGGGCCACCGCGACGACGGCGGCGATCACCTGGAGGCCCGGCGGCACGAACGGGGTCAGCACCAGTGCCACGACCGCGCCGCCCAGGGCCACCCGTCGCTGCACGGCGGCCTCGGGGAACGGCCTGCGCAGCCGCGGCCACAGCAGCGCGAGGAACGCCGCGGGGACGATGGCGTCCAGCGCCGCCTTCGCGGCACCGCCGAGGGCCGCGGCCCCGAACGCGCCGACCAGCGTGGTGACGTTCCACAGCAGGAAGATCGAGCCCCCGCCCACGAGGAACGCCAGGCGGGCCAGCACGCGGTCGGGCGCGGAGATCGCCAGCGCCGTCGTCTCGTCGATGACCCAGTGCGCCGTGGTGAACCGGCGGAACCCGCGCGGGGCTAGCAGCGGCAGCAGGCGGACGCCGTAGACGGTGTTGCGGGTGCCGAGGAGCAGGGCGCTGCCGATCGCGGCGAGCGCGCTGCCGCCGGCGCCGATCACGCCGATCAGCGCGAACTGCGAGGCGCCGGTGAACATCAGCAGCGACATCGCCGAGGCCTGCCAGGGGGACAGGCCCGCGGCGACGGCAGCCGCGCCGAAGGCGGCGCCGTAGAGGCCGACGGCCAGGCCGAGGCCGAGGGAGTCGCGCAGCGTCTCGGAGCGGGCACTGCGCGGCACGCGGCCGACCCTAACGACCGGCGGCACGCCCTCAGGCGGCCTGGTCCAGCAGCCGCACGGCCGCCGCGAACTCACGCACCACGACGATCCCGGGGCCGCTGGCGACGGTGGTCCCGGCGTCGGCGCCGAGGGAGCCGGCCGCCTGCCGTGCGCGCGCGGCCAGCGACAGCAGCTCGCGCCCGCCCGGGGTCCGGCTGTCGAACGAGTCGGGGTCCTCGCCGGCCACCCGGTCGAGGGTGGCGTGCAGGACGTCGCGGAGGAGGTCGGTGGTGGAGGTGGTGGTCTCGCTGCGGATCATCGTCGTCGTCATGGCGACGACTCTGGTTCTGAGGGGTGGCCCCGGACATCGGGCGATCGGGCAGTTCTGGACCGGACGCCGGGGCCGCTGGATCTGAGGGCCTCAGAAGCGCCGGCCGCGGCGCCGCCGCCGGTGTTGCCTGGTCAGCAGCACGAGGTCGCGGCGCAGCGCCCGCTCGTCGGCGTCGAGCGGCTCGGGGAAGGTCGGGTCGGACTCGTCGGTGGTCACGGTGCCAGCCTCGGGCCCGCGGCCAGGCCGGTACATCGGTCGATCACCCCATCTTCCGGTCAGGGGAACCCCTGAGCCGGCGACGGCGGGGCCGGCGACGGGAGTCGGCGACACGGAGGGCGTTCAGGAGGGGCGTCAACTCGAGAGGGCTGCTCATGCGGAGAACGCTCCGTCTGAGGTCTCCGCTCGGGCATCGGGCGATCGCGTCGTCCTCAGGGCGTCCTGCGTCTGAGGGGTCTCGGACGGGTGCGCAGCAGATCACCCCGCCGACCGACGGCACGCCGGATCGCCCGCCGTACAGTTGCGGAAGATCCGTTCCTCGCCTGGCACGGCCGGTGAGGGCACGGTTTCCCCGTCGAAGGAGACACAGGCAACGATGTCGGACACGCTGACCGGCTCGCCGGCGCTCGACGCCGTCAACGCGGCTCTGGCCACCGTCCAGGACCCCGAGATCAACCGGCCGCTCACCGAGCTGGGCATGGTCAAGGACGTGCAGATCGGCGCCGACGGCGCCGTCCGGGTCGAGGTCTACCTGACCGTGGCCGGCTGCCCGATGCGCGAGACGATCACCAGCCGGGTGACGACGGCCGTGTCCGCGGTCCCCGGGGTCACCTCGGTGCAGGTCGTGCTCGACGTGATGAGCGACGAGCAGCGCGCCGAGCTACGCCGCAACGTCCGCGGCACCGACGCCGCCGACCCGGTGATCCCGTTCGCCCAGCCCGGCTCGCTCACCCGCGTCTACGCGGTGGCCTCCGGCAAGGGCGGCGTCGGCAAGTCCAGCGTCACCGTCAACCTCGCCGCGGCGCTGGCCAAGCGCGGGCTGTCGGTCGGCGTGGTGGACGCCGACATCTACGGCCACTCGGTGCCGCGGATGCTGGGCACCGAGGACCGGCCCACCCAGGTCGACAACATGATCATGCCGCCGCAGTCGTACGGCGTGAAGATCATCTCGATCGGCATGTTCACCCCGGGCAACACCCCCGTGGTCTGGCGCGGCCCGATGCTGCACCGCGCGCTGCAGCAGTTCCTCGCCGACGTGTGGTGGGGCGACCTCGACGTCCTCCTGCTCGACCTGCCGCCCGGCACCGGCGACATGGCGATCTCCATCGCCCAGCTGCTGCCCAACGCCGAGATCCTCGTGGTGACCACGCCGCAGCTGGCCGCCGCCGAGGTGGCCGAGCGCGCCGGGGCGATCGCCACGCAGACCCACCAGCAGGTGGTCGGCGTCATCGAGAACATGTCGTGGCTCGAGCTGCCCGACGGCTCACGCATGGAGGTCTTCGGCTCCGGTGGCGGGCAGACCGTCTCCGACGCGCTGACCCGCACGCTCGGCGCCCGGGTGCCGCTGCTCGGTCAGATCCCGCTGGACACCCGCCTGCGCGAGGCCGGGGACGCCGGTGCGCCGATCGTCCTCGCCGAACCCGAGGCGCCCGCGGCGCAGGCGCTCGCGAAGATCGCCGACGGCCTGGCCACCCGCCAGCGCGGCCTGTCCGGCATGTCCCTGGGACTCACGCCCGTCCGGCACTGAGTTCACTGTCGTCCTCCGGACGACGACCGCGACCAGGAGCCGTCCCCGACCTGCGCTGAGCAGCTGCCCGCGCCTCGTCGGGGACCCTTCGGGCCCCGCTCCTCAGCTCGCCTCGCAGGGCGGCTCCGCTACGTCGCGTCGAGGTCGAAGGGCGGGGGCGTCGCCGCATCGCGGGGCTTGGCCGCCGCGGCCGCCGGCGCCGCTCCGGTCGACCCGTTGACCAGGCCGGCCGAGCCGTTGGCACTGCCGCGGTGCACGGTCGGGGCGTCGTCGTCCCCGAACAGCTGGTCGCGGATGAACGTCTTCGGGTGGTACTTGCGCAGGTCGAGGTCGCGCAGTTCGTCGAAGTCGTCGCCCATCGAGTCGCTGACCTGCTCGCGGATGCCCGTGATCGCCTCGCGGACCTTCTTCAGCCCCTGAGCGGCGTCCTTCGCCAGGCCCGGCAACCGCTCGGGTCCGAAGATGAACAGCGCGGCCAGCGCGAGGACGACGATCTCGCCCCAGCCGATCGAGTCGAACACGCTGCCAGGGTAGCCGCGCACCCTGGGCGTGGGCTGTGCCCGGACCGGGCGAAACTCAGGCCTTGTCGAGCGTGGCCTTGACCGTGGACGACGACCCGCCGCGCACGATCTCGATCGTCACCGTGTCGCCGGGCTTGTGCGAATCGATGGCCACGGTCAGCTCCTCGGAGCTGCCCACGGGCTGGTCGTCGACGGCGATGACGACGTCCTGCTCCTTGATCCCGGCCTTGGCGCCGGCACTGCCCGGCTCGACGTTGAGCACCAGAGCCCCGTCGCGCGTGCCGTCGGTGACCGAGCGGGTGTTCACGCCGAGCGAGGCGTGCACCGCCGAGCCGGTCGAGATCAGCTGCTGGGCGACCTCGCGCACCGTGTCGATCGGGATCGCGAAACCGAGGCCGATCGAGCCGCCGCTGGTGCCGTTGCCGCCGAGCGAGGCGATCGCGGTGTTGATGCCCACCACCGCGCCGGAGGCGTCGACCAGGGCGCCACCGGAGTTGCCCGGGTTGATCGGCGCGTCGGTCTGGATGGCGCTGATGACGGCGTTGGTGTCGCTGCCCTCGCCGGACAGCCGCACCGGCCGGTCGAGCGCGCTGACGATGCCGCTGGTGACCGTGCCGGCCAGGCCCAGAGGCGAGCCGATCGCCACCACCGGGTCGCCGACGACCACGTCGTCGGACTCGCCGAGCGAGGCGGTGACCAGGCCGGGCTTGTCCACCTTGATGACGGCGACGTCGCTGGCCGGGTCGCGGCCGACGATGCGCGCGGCCGAACCGCTGCCGTCGGAGAACACCGCCCGGATCTCGGCGTCGGCGTTGTCCGCCGCACCGGAGACGACGTGGTTGTTGGTGACGATGTAGCCGTTGTCGCCGTCGATGACCACGCCGGATCCGGTGGCGCCGGAGTTGCCGACCCGCACCTCGATGGAGACGACGGCGGGCATGATCCGCTCGGCGATGTCGGCCACCGAGCCGGGCTCGCGGCTGATGCCCGGCGAGACGTGCGAGAGCTTGCTGTCCTGGGACAGCAGCGGCGTCTCCGCCGTCTTGCGGGTCAGGAAGTAGCCGACCCCGCCGCCGATCGCGCCGACCAGGAGGACGGCGAGCAGCGCGAGGACCGACAGCCGGATCGACAGGTCGCGCAGCCGGACCTTCCTGCGGCCCTTGGCGTCGACGACGATCGGGCCGTCCTGCTCCTCCTCCTCGTCGTAGACCGCGGGCGCGCCGAGGCCGGACGGCGAGTGGGGGTCGCGCCACGGGTCGGCGGCGGCGTCGGGCTTCCACCACGGCCCGGAGCTGGTGCGCCGCCGGCCGGGACGGCCGCCGGGCGGGTCCTGCAGCCCGGTGCGGCCGGGGCCGGACGGGGCGAACGCGCGCAGCACGGCCTCCGGTGGCGGGGGCGGCGCAGGCCGGGACGGCGGCAGCGGCCGGTCACCGGCGAAGCTGCCCCCCACCTGGGCCGGGCGGCCGAACGCGGCCTCCTGCGCGGGGTTGGCCTCGGGCACGGCGGTGCGCCGTGGCGCCACGCGGTCGGCGGGTGCGTCGAAGGAGCCGGTCGCGCCCTCGGGACGGGAGAAGACGTCGTCCGCAGGCCCGGGACGGCGCTCGTCGGAGCTGCTCAGGGCGTACCGCCACGGACGGCGGGGGCCAGCGACGCGTTGCTGACCGTGAGGGTGCGGACGACGGGCGGCACCACGTCAGTGTGCTCCTCGGGAACCGACGGCCGGGCGACCGGCCCGGACGGCACGCCGTCGTTCGCGGCGGGCAGGGTCAGCGCGAGGGCGACCACGCCCAGGCCGACGCCGGCGAGCGTGCCGGTGATCCCCCGGCGCAGCCAGCGTGCGGTCGCGTCGTGGCGCCCCGGCCGGTGCGGCCGCAGCGACACGGCCCACGAACCGTGCGTGCCGGAGACGGTGAGCGAGTCCGGACCCGCGGCCAGCGTTCCCGGGCCTCCGCTCCCGGGCACGTCGGCGGTGAACGGGATCGCGCACAGCCGCGACAGCAGGTCACCGGGGACGGCGACCTCCTGCGACCGCAGCAGCGCCTCCTTGGCCTCCCGCTGCGCCTGCACCGCCATGCGGCACGTCGCGCAGCCGGTGAGGTGCGCCGCGGCCCGCCGGGCGGGACCTGCGGTCAGCTCGCCGTCGACGAGCGCGGCGATCGCCTCCTGGGCGAGATGACTTTCCGGGATGCTCATGCGAGACCTCCCTCGACCATCGGACGGCGGGGCGCCAGGTGGGCGAGCGCCTCGCGCAGCTGCACCCGGCCCCGGTGGATCCGCGAGCGGACCGTGCCGAGCTTGATGCCCAAGGTCGCCGCGATCTCCTCGTAGGTGAGCCCCTCGATGTCGCAGAGCACGACCGCGACGCGGAAATCCGGTGACAGCGCATCGAGTGCCGCCTGGATCTGCGGGTCGAGGTGGGTGTCGGCGTAGACCTGCTCCGGGGACGGCGCCGTCCCGGGCAGCCGCTCGGTGTCCTCGGGCAGCGCGTCGAACCGGATCCGCTGCCGGCGCCGGACCATGTCCAGGAACAGGTTCGTGGTGATCCGGTGCAGCCAGCCCTCGAACGTGCCGGGGGTGAAGTCGGCCAGCGACCGGAAGACGCGGACGAAGGTCTCCTGGGTCAGGTCCTCGGCGTCCTGGGCGTTGCCGGACAGGCGGTAGGCCAGCCGGTAGACCCGTGCCGAGTGCTCGCGCACGACCTGCTCCCACGACGGCGCGACCCACTCGCCGGCGGCGGGGACGACCACCGGCTCCGGGTCGGGTTCCGAGACCGCCGCTACCGGGGCGGGGGCAGGCGGCAGTGCTCGCGTCAGGCGCACAGAAGCACCAACGGACGAGCTGGGACGACGTGTTCCCGCCCACAGCGAACTCCCAGGGAACGGGCGCCCCGACGCGGCGCAGCCCGGCGTGGACCGCGGCGCCCACTACCCTCGGCCGGTGATGAGAGCCGAGGGACCGCCGGCGACCGGCAGCACCGAGGCCGCCGCTTACGCCGACCGCTACGCGGTCGAGTCCCCCGCGCTCGTCGAGACCCGGGCGCGCGCGATGCGCCTGTCCACCCCGCCGATGGAGCCCGCGGCCGGTGCCGCGCTCGCCCTCCTGGTCGCGACCGGCGGGGCCCGCCACGTCGTCTCGATCGGCGGCGGCGGGATCGCCGGGCTCTGGCTGCTGCAGGGCATGCGCCCCGACGGCGTCCTGACCGCCCTGGACGGCGATCCCGAGCAGCTGCGCTCCGCGCGCGCCGCGTTCGCCGACGCGGGCATCCCGCCCGGCCGCACCCGGCTGATCTTCGGCACTCCGGGCGAGGTGCTCCCCCGGCTCTCCCCCGGCGCGTACGACCTGGTCAGCTGCGCCGGTGCGCCCCGCGAGTACAGCGCGCACCTGCCGACGCTGCTCGACCTGCTCCACCCCGGCGGCGTGGTGTCCTTCCACGGCCTGCTGGCGGGTGGCCGGATCGCCGACCGGGCGATCCGCGACCCGCAGACGGTCGCCTGGCGGGAGCTGGCGCGGACGATCCGCGAGGACGAGACGCTGACCTCCGCCGTCCTCCCCGCCGGCAGCGGGCTGCTGGTCGCCACCAAGCGGAACGAGCCGACGAAGCGCTAGACGATGGCGCGGGCGCCCTTGCCGAGGACGGCGACGCCGCCGGCGGAGACGTCGTAGTGCTGCTTGTCGAAGTCGTGGTCGACGCCGATCCGCGCCCACGCCGGGACGACGACGTTCTTGTCGAGGATCGCCCGGCGGACGTAGGCACCCTCGCCGATGATGACGCCGTCCATGAGCACGCTGTCCTCGACCCGGGCGCCGCGCTCGATCCGCACGCCCGGTGAGACGACGGAGTGGTGCACCGAGCCACCGCCGATGATCGCGCCGGCGCTGACCATCGACTCCTCCGCGCGGCCGCCGAGCACGAACTTGGCCGGGGGCAGCTGCGGCGGCGAGGTGAGGATCGGCCAGCGGTCGTTGTAGAGGTTGAAGATCGGCGTCACGGACACGAGGTCCATGTGCGCGTCGAAGTACGAGTCGATCGTCCCCACGTCGCGCCAGTAGCCGTGGTCGCGCTCGGTCGCGCCCGGGACGATGTTGGTGGAGAAGTCGTAGACCCAGGCCTCGCCCTGCTCGGCCAGCATCGGCATGATCGAGCCGCCCATGTCGTGGGCCGACGACTCGTCCGCGGCGTCGGCACGCAGCGCCTCCAGCAGCATCTCGGTGCTGAAGACGTAGTTGCCCATGGAGGCGAAGCTCTCCTCGGGCGAGTCCGGCAAACCGGGCGGCTCCGCTGGTTTTTCCAAGAATCCGCGCACCTTGCCGTCGGCGTCGGCGTCGATGACGCCGAACCCGGTCGCCTCGTGCCGCGGGACCCGCAGCCCGGCGATGGTCACCCCGGCACCGGTCTGCAGGTGCTGGTCGATCATCTGGCCCGGGTCCATCCGGTACACGTGGTCGGCGCCGAACACCATGACGATGTCGGGCCGGGCGTCGTAGATGAGGTTGAGGCTCTGGAAGATCGCATCGGCGCTGCCGGTGTACCAGCGCGGGCCGAGCCGCTGCTGCGCCGGGACCGGGGTGATGTAGTTGCCCAGCAGCTGCGACAGCCGCCACGTCGTGGTGATGTGCCGGTCGAGGCTGTGGCTCTTGTACTGGGTCAGGACGGCGATCTGCCGGACCTCGGCGTTCACCAGGTTGGACAGCACGAAGTCGATGAGGCGGTAGTTGCCCCCGAACGGGACCGCCGGCTTGGCCCTGTCCTGCGTCAGAGGAGCAAGCCGCTTCCCCTCACCGCCCGCCAGGACGATGCCGAGAACCCGTGGACCGCCGCGCATGAATCGAAACGTAGCCGGTCAGGGCACGATCTGCGCCGCCGGTCGGCGTGAGTACGCCCCCTAGGGTGACCGCGTGCGCATCGGGATCGTGACCAGGGAGTGGCCGCCGGACGTCTACGGCGGCGCGGGTGTCCACGTCGAGCACCTCGTCGCCGCGCTCCGCTCGCTGCCGGCGGGGCCGGAGCTCGACGTCCACTGCTTCGGCGGGCCGCGCGAGGACGCCGTCGGCCACGAGGTACCGCCCGGGCTGGCCGGGGCCAACGGTGCGCTGCAGGCGGTGGGCGTCGACGTGGAGATCGCCGGCGCGCTCGCCGCCGTCGACCTCGTGCACAGCCACACCTGGTACGCCAACACCGCCGGCCTGCTCAGCACGCTGGTGCACGGCGTCCCGCACGTGATCACCGCGCACTCCCTGGAGCCGCGCCGGCCGTGGAAGGCCGACCAGCTCGGCGGCGGCTACCGGCTGTCCTCCTGGGTCGAGCGCACGTCCTACCTCGCCGCGGACGCCGTCGTCGCCGTCAGCCACGGCATGCGCGACGACGTCCTGGCCGTCTACCCCGAGCTGGACCCGGCGCGGGTGCACGTGATCCACAACGGCGTGGACGCCGACGCCTACCGGCCGGTCGTCGCGCCGGACGTCGTCCGCTCCCTCGGCGTCGACCCCGACCGGCCGTACGCGCTGTTCGTCGGCCGGATCACCCGGCAGAAGGGGCTGGCCCACCTGCTGGCCGCGGCCGAGCAGCTGCCGCCGGAGGCCGGCCAGCTGGTGCTGTGCGCCGGTGCGGCCGACACCCCGGCGGAGCGGCAGCAGGTCGCCGACGCCGTCGCCGCGCTGCAGCAGCGCCGCGGCGGGATCGTGTGGATCGAGGCGATGCTCCCCCGCGAGCAGCTCGTCCCGCTGATCACCGGCGCGACGGTGTTCGTCGTCCCGTCGGTGTACGAGCCGCTGGGCATCGTCAACCTGGAGGCCGCCGCCTGCGGCACCGCGGTGGTCGCCAGCGACGTCGGCGGCATCCCCGAGGTGGTCGCCGACGGCACGACCGGCCTGCTGGTGCCCTACGACCCCGAGGACCCCCGGGCGTTCGAGGCCGGCCTGGCCGCGCGGATCGCCGAGCTGCTCGCCGATCCGCAGCGCGCCGCCGCGATGGGCGCCGCGGGCCGGGAGCGCGTGCTCTCGGACTTCGGCTGGCCGGCGATCGCGCAGGAGACGGTGGGGCTCTACACCGCGATCCTCAACGGGCGGCCCTGAACCGCAGCTCGTCGCCGGGACGCAGCTGGGCCGCCATCGGCAGGTCGGCGGTGACGACGACGGCGAGCACCGGGTAGCCGCCGGTCACCGGGTGGTCGGCGAGGAAGAGCACCGGCGCGCCGTCCGGGGGCACCTGCACCGCGCCGGGCACCAACCCCTCGCTGGGCAGCTCGTCGTCGCGCGCCCGCTCCAGCCGCGGACCGGTGAGCCGCAGGCCCACCCGGTCGCTGTCCGGGCTGACCGTCCAGCCGTCCGAGGTCAGCCGCGTCCACGCGTCGGGCGCCAGCCAGTCGCGGCGCGGACCGGGCAGCACCCGCAGCACCGGCCGATCGGGCGGCGGCCGCACCGGTGCCACATCGACGACCGGCTCCTCGCCTGCCGCGTCCCCGACGGCGAGCACGTCCCCGGCCGCCAGCGGCTCGGGGCCCAGTCCGCTGAGCCGGTCGGTGCTGCGCGACCCGAGGACCTGCGCGACGTCGACCCCGCCGCGCACCGCGACGTAGCTGCGCAGTCCGATCGCCGGCGTGCCGAGCACCAGCTCCGCCCCGGCCGGCACGGTCAGCGGCGCGTTGCACGGCGCCGCGCGGCCCGCGACGGTCACCGGCACGGGGGCGCCGGTGACCGCGACCAGCGTCGTCCGCTCCGCGCGCAGCCGCAGGCCGCCGGCGGTGGCCTCCACCGTGGCCGCCGAGGGGAGGTTGCCGACGAGCCGGTTCGCCAGGTCGTGCGCGGCGCGGTCGGCGGCTCCGGAGCGGGGCACGCCGATCGCGGCCCAGCCGGGGCGGCCGGCGTCCTGCACGGTGGCCAGCGGCCCGGGCGCGAGCACGCGCAGCACGCTCAGCGCACCTCCCGCAGCCGCACCCGGGTACCCGGGATGAGCAGTGCGGGTGGGTCGCGGTCGACGTCGAACAGCACGGCGTCGGTGCGGCCGACCAGCTGCCAGCCGCCGGGCGAGGCGCGCGGGTACGCGCCGGCGAACGGTCCGGCCAGGCCGACCGCGCCGGCCGGCACCCGGGTGCGCGGGGTGCTGCGCCGCGGCACGTGCAGGTGCTCGGGCAGCCCGGTGAGGTAGCCGAAGCCCGGCGCGAAGCCGCCGAAGGCGACGGTGAGCTCGGCGGCGGTCAGCTCCTCGACCAGCTGCGGCACCGGCCGCCCGGTGAGATCGGCGACGTCGGACAGGTCGGGGCCGTCGAAGACGACCGGCAGGTCCACCGTCCGGACGGCGTCGTCCCCGGCGGGCGGGGTCAGCGGCAGACGGCGCAACCGGGCGCTGTCGGTCTCGGCCGGCGGCCGGTCGAGCAGCACCAGCACGGTGCGGGCGGCCGGTACGAGGTCGACCTGACCGGGCAGCGGGTCGTGGTCCAGCGCGGTGCGGACGGCGGCGACCGCGTCGAGCCCGTCGACCTCGACCAGCAGCGCCCGGTCGCCGTACGGCAGCACGACGAGGCGGTCGCTCACCCGGCCATGATCGCGCGCACCCCGCCCGGACCGGCGGCCGGGCGGCTGCGGGCGGAGAATTCACCGGTGAGCATCGCCGGGCGGTTCGAGCAGGCGCTGACCTCGGTGACCGAGGCCGGACTGGACGGGCCGGAGCTGCTGCCGACCCGCCTGGCCCGGGCGATCGCCCGGATGCTGCCCGTCGACGGCGCCGGCATCAGCCTCTCCGGCCCCGAGGGACGGCGGATCCCCCTGGGCGCCAGCTCCGAGGCGGCCGCGACCGCCGAACGGCTGCAGTTCACCGTCGGCGCGGGTCCGTGCATGACCGCGCAGGAGACCCGCGAGCCGGTGTTCGCCCAGTACGGCGACCTGCGCCGCCGGTGGCCGGCGTTCGCCGACCTGCTGCAGCAGCGCACTCCGTACTGCGCGGTCGTCGGGCTGCCGCTGCGCGAGGCGATCTCCGGGCTGGGAGCGATCGACCTCTACTTCAGCGGCGAGGACTCCGTCCCCGACCTCGACGTCTTCGAGGCGATGGCCGTCGCCGACCTGGTCACCTCCGCGCTGTCGGAGACCGCGGTGTGGTCGGACTGGGAGCCCGGCCGCGGCCCGGAATGGCTGCACGGCCCGACCGCCGAGCGACGGGCGAAGGTCTGGGAGGCGATGGGCATGATCGCGATCGTCCTCGAGCTCGACACGGCCGCCGCCCTGGCCGTCCTCCGGGCCGCGGCGTACGCGACCGACCGGACGGTGGACGACATCGCCGAGGACGTCGTCGAGGGCGCCCTCGACCCCCAGGACCTGCGCGGGCCGGGTCGCTGACTCAGGCCACGAAGGCGGAGATCTCCAGACCCGCGGCCTCCAGCGCCGTCCGCACTCCCCGGGCCAGCTCGACCGCTCCCGGTGTGTCGCCGTGCACGCAGATCGAGTCGACGGCGACGTCGACCGCGGTGCCGTCGACCGCGACGACGACGCCCTCGGCGGCCATCCGCACCGCCCGCTCGGCGACCACCCGCGGGTCGTGCACGAGCGCGCCCGGCGACCGCCGCGGGACGAGCGTGCCCTCCGGGGTGTACCCGCGGTCGGCGAAGCCTTCGGCGACGGTGCGCAGCCCGGCGGCCTCGGCCTTGCGCAGGAACACCGAGCCGGGCAGCCCGAGCACCGGCAGCTCGCGGTCGTAGGCGGTCACCGCCTCGACCAGCGCCTTCGCCTGCGCCTCGTGGGTGACGACGGCGTTGTAGAGGGCACCGTGCGGCTTCAGGTAGCGCACCCGTCCGCCGCCGGCCCGCGCGATCCCGTCGAGGGCGGCGAGCTGGTAGAGGACGTCGTCGGTCAGCTCGCCGGGCGCGACGTCGACGAACCGGCGGCCGAACCCCGCGAGATCGCGGTAGGAGACCTGCGCGCCGATCGCCACACCGTTCTCGACCGCGCCCGCGCAGACCCGGCGCATCGTCGACGGGTCGCCGGCGTGGAACCCGCAGGCGACGTTCGCGCTGGTGATCACGCCGAGCAGGGCGTCGTCGTCCCCCAGCGTCCAGACGCCGAACCCCTCCCCCAGGTCGGCGTTGACGTCGATCGTGCTCACACCGACGCCGTCCCGATCAGCCCCTTGCGCGTGACCAGCCCGGCCAGCGCCTCCTCGGTCAGGCCGTCGGAGCCCTCCGGACGGCGGGGCAGCACCATGTAGCGCGACTCCGCGCTGGCGTCCCACACCGCGATGGAGGTGGCCGCCGGCAGCTCGAGACCGAACTCGCGCAGCACGCCGCGCGGGTCGCGGACCACCCGCGACCGGTAGGCCTCGCTCTTGTACCAGCTCGGCGAGGGGCCGAGCAGCGCGATCGGGTAGCAGGAGCACAGCGTGCAGACGACGACGTTGTGCTCCTCGGCGGTGTTGGCGACGACCTTCAGCCGCTGCTCCTGGATGCCGCCGGCCATCGACAGCCCCACCTCGCGGATCGCGCTGTTCGCGTCGGCCAGCAGCCGATCGGTGAACGCCGGGTCGACCCAGGCGCGGGCGACGACGCGCGCGCCGTTGGCCGGGCTGCCACCCGCGAGGAACTCGTCGATACGGGTGTCGATCTCCCCGGGGTCGAGCACGCCGCGCTGCTCCAGGAACGCCTCGACGGCCCGCACGTCGGCCGAGATCGCCGAACTGGCGTGGTGCCCGCTCATGCCTGCTCCTCCGCCGGCGTCAGGTAGTCCTCCCACAACTCGACGGTGACCGAGTGGTCGCCGCCGCCGAACAGGTCCGCCGCGGCGAAGCGCACGTGGTAGACCGGCTGCGGATCGGGCCGCAGGCCCCGCGCGCGGTCGTCGGCCAGCGGGTGCCGCCCGGCCGGCTCGACCACCGTGCCGACGGCGCCGCGGGCGTACCGCGGCAGGCGGGTGTGCCCGGCCGGGTCGAGAGCGCGGGTGCGCACCCGGTCGCCGGGAGCGAAGCGGTCAGCCACCGGTCAGCTCCTCGGCCGTCGCGACGCCCTTCTCCACGAGCAGCGTGCGGATCGCGGCGAACCAGCGCTCGTAGTAGGAGGCGCCCAGGTACTCCTCGACCGGCAGCCGCTCCTGGGCGTCGCGGAACTCGTCGAGGTTGTAGATGCCGCGCTTGATCAGCGCCCCGTTGAGGGCGAAGACGTGCGCCTCCCAGTCGGAGTGGAAGGGGGGCTCGTCGGGTTCCTCGACGATCGCCGGGAAGCCGGCCATCCCGCCGACGTCGTTGATGCGGGCCACGAGAGCGTTCCTACCGCACGGCCGGGGACCCGTCAGCCGGTCTGGCCGGTGTCGGCGTGCGCGACGCCGACCGGCTTGGACTCCGGTGAGCCGCGCTGACGCAGGTAGACGGCGAAGATCGCCATCGAGCCGACGGCGAGCATCTCCGACTGCCAATTCTGGAAGGACCGGTTCCAGAAGTCGGCCTGGCCGAGGTAGCCCAGAAAGGTCTCCGGGTCCTGCCGCTGGCCCAGCTGCTGGCTGTTGAACGCCGCCCAGCCCGCGACCGCCGACGCGGCCCAGGTGAGCAGGAACAGCGTGCCCATGAGCAGGCCGAGGGACCGGGAGAACACCGCCGTCCGCCAGCCGCCGACGCGTGCCCACAGCGGGGAGTCGACCTCGGCGTGCCGGCCGACCCTCTGCTCCCGGTCGGACTCGGTCCCCTCGTCGCCGGGGTCCTTGGACTCGCTGGAGCCCTTCTGGACCAGCCAGACGGTGGCGAGGATGTAGAGGAGGAACTGCAGGTACTCCGACTGCCAATTCTCCATCACGTCGACGGCGAACGACGACGAGGTCACGTAGTCGAGGAAGCCGACCTGCGGCAGCCCGTCGGCGACCTGCTGGGCGTTGAAGTCGGCGACGCCGGAGATCGCCTGCCCGACCAGCGTGATCAGGAACAGCGCGCCGAAGGCGAGGCTCAGCGCGTTGTTGCGCAGGAAGCCGTAGCCGGGCTCCTTGACCGTGGTCATCGCCCGGCCAGCCCGAGTGCGATCGCGTACGCGATGCCCAGCACGAGAACGACCAGGTAGGTCACGAAGACCGCCCGCACACCCTTCACGGCCCGTCCACCTCGCAGTCGTACGGTTCCTCGCCGCGGGACTGGCAGCCGGCCGCGGTCACCTTCCAGCCGGTGTCGGTCCGGGTGAGGAACAGGGTGTCGCCGCCCAGCTTGGCCTGGGCGTCCCCGCCCCAGATCTCGACCGAGCTGACCTCGCCACCCGGCAGCTGGACGTCGGCGATGGCGTTCGCGCACGGCGCGGAGGCGTCGGACTGGAAGGTGGCCAGCGTGGCGGGGGCGAGCAGGTCGCAGCGCGCCTGCGCATCCCCCGACGGGTCCTCGAAGGCGGTCGCCACCTTCGACACGTCGGGCTCGCCGGCGCCGGCGCAACCGGTCAGCAGGACGGCCAGCAGCCCTGCCCCCGCGAGCATCCATCGACGCCGCATGCCGGTTCGCTACCCCTGTTGCGTCCCCGACCAAACGATCATCACCCGGGCGGGCGGCGGGTCCGGCTGGTTACCGTGACCGGCGTGGCGCGGGTGGCGGTCGTGGGCGCCGGGCTGGGCGGACTCGCGGCGGCGGCCCGGCTGGCCGCGCTCGGTCACGAGGTCACGGTGCTCGAGCAGGCGGCCGAGGTCGGCGGCAAGCTCGGCTGGTTCTCCCGCGACGGCCACGGCTTCGACACCGGCCCCAGCCTGCTCACGCTGCCGCAGCTCTACCGCGATCTGTTCACCGCGACCGGCGCTGCGCTGGACGACGTCCTCGACCTGGTGCCGCTCGACCCGGCCGCCGAGCTGCGCTTCCCCGACGGCACCCGGCTGCGGATGCCCGGCCGCCGGGCCGACGTCCCGGCCGCGCTGGACGCGGCGCTCGGGGCGGGGGTGGGCGCGCAGTGGGCGGCGCTGATGCGCCGGGCCGAGGACATGTGGCGGGTCGCCGAGGAGCCTTTCCTGCGCTCGCCGCTGGCCGGGGCGGCGACCCTCGCCCGGCTGGCCCGCAACCCCGCCGACGTCGCCACGATCGCGCCCTGGCAGACGCTGCGCGGGCTGGGCTCCCGGTACCTGAGCGACCCCCACCTGCGCACGGTGCTCGACCGGTACGCCACCTACTCCGGTTCGGACCCGCGGCGCGCGCCGGCGGTGCTCGCGACCGTCGCGCACGCCGAGCAGGAGTTCGGCTCCTGGTACGTGCGCGGCGGGCTGCACCGGCTCGGCCTCGCGGTCGCCGAACGGGCGCAGGCCCGCGGCGCGGTGCTGCGGACGTCGTCGCCGGTGGCCCAGGTGCTGCTGGAGGGTGACCGCGCGTGCGGCGTGCGGCTGGCGTCCGGCGAGACCGTGCGGGCGGACGTCGTCGTCGCGGCCGGCGACGCGACCGCGCTGTACCGCGACCTGCTGCCGGCCGACCGGCGCACCCGCGCGGTCCGCGGCGCCCTGGCCCGCACCACGCCGTCGCTGTCGGGGTTCGTGCTGCTGCTCGCGCTGCGGGGCCGCACGCCGGGGCTGGCGCACCACACGGTGCTCTTCCCCGAGGACTACGACGCCGAGTTCGACGCCGTGTTCGGCGGGCGCCCGGTGGCGGACCCCACCGTCTACGTCAGCGCGCCCGACGACCCGGCCACCCGCCCGGACGACGACAGCGAGTCGTGGTTCGTACTGGTGAACGCGCCGCGCCACGACCCGGCGGGCGGCGTCGACTGGACGGCCCCCGGGCTGGCCGACGCCTACGCCGAACGGGTGCTCGACGTGCTGGCGCGGCGGGGGCTGGACGTGCGGGACCGGCTGACGTGGTGCGTCGTCCGCACCCCGGCCGACCTGGAACGGGACACCGGCAGCGTCGGCGGGTCGATCTACGGGACGTCGAGCAACGGCGCGCGGGCGGCCTTCCTGCGGCCGGCCAACGCCTCGCCGGTGCCGGGCCTGTTCCTCGTCGGCGGCTCGGCGCACCCGGGTGGGGGTCTGCCGCTGGTGGCCCTGTCCGCGGAGATCGTCGCCGGGTTGGTCGGGCCGGCCTGAGTCAGCCGTCGAGGACCGCGCGGAGAGCGGCGCGGGCCAGCCGCGGGTCGGTGAGCACCGCGGTGCTGTCGACGAACTGGTCGACGCTGCCGACGGGGGGCAGAGCGGCCGTCTGCTCGTCGGTGATCCGCGCCCGCAGCGCGTCGGCGAAGCGTGCCGCGTCGAGCACCTGGAATGGCCGGTCGTAGTACGCCCGGGTCGACTCGTCGAGCGCAGCGGTGAGCCCGAGGGCGTTGTGCCGCGCGGCCAGCAGCCGGTACGCCTCGCCGAGGGCCGCCTCCCTCGCCGGCCAGTCCTCCGCCGCGAGCGCGCCGCGCAGCGCCGGGCCGAGCCGGTCGGCCGACGGTGCCCGGGAGAACGCCGTCCCCAGCCACTTGGCGTACGGGGCGTGCCGGCGCTCCATGAGCAGCGCCAGCCGCATCGCGTCGCGCACCAGCCGACCGGTCTCGATCCGGCAGCCGAGCTCGTCGCCCACCTCGGCGCACCGCCCCGGGAAGGCCTCCTCCTCCGCGATGCGCTGCCACTGGCAGGCCATCAGGTACCACCACAGCTGGTCGGGGTACCAGCGCAGCCGCTCCCGGACGGCGTCGAGCTCGCCCAGCCCGTCGTGGAGGACGACGCCGCCGGTGACCTCCGCGAGCCGCTGCCCGGGGGTGGCCAGCCAGTCGAACGTGGAGACGCCGGCCCGCGGGTCGAAGCCGAGCGAACGGGCGAACCAGTCGGCCACGCCGGTGACCTCGATCCAGGGCGACCAGCCGGCGATCTGAGCGGGGAGCCGTTCGGACAAGACGGCCCGGACCGGTTCTGCGAAGGCCTCGACGTCGTCGTCGCGCAGGAACAGCTGGAGCCGCGGCCCCCAGTCGTGGTCCGTGGAACGCACGGTGTCGTAGCCGAGGACCTCCGAGCCGGTCCCGATGCGCGCCGCCGAGCACGGCAGCTCGGGGAAGCACTCGGCGAGCAGCGGCCGGACCTCCGCGACGAGCTGCCGCGAGAGCTCCAGACCGGGGAGGAACGACGGTGTCACCGGCTCACTGTGCCGGACCTCTGCGAGACTCGGCTGTGTGCAGGTCGGATACCTCGGACCGCTGGAGGTCCGCGACGGGGAGCGGCTCGTCGTGGTGCCCGGCGCACGGCTGCAGCAGCTGCTGATCGCGCTCGCGCTGGAACCGGGCCGCTGGGTCTCGGCCGGCACCCTCGCCGACGCGGTGTGGGGCGACGAGCTCCCGGCCGATCCGGCCAACAGCCTGCAGTCGCTGGTGTCCCGGCTGCGCCGCACCCTCGGCCGGCCCGAGCTGGTGCAGCAGTCCGCAGCGGGCTACCGGCTGGCCATCGAGCCCGACGACGTCGACGCCGTCCGGCTGGAGCGGCTGGTGGCCGAGAGCCGGCAGCTGCAGGCCCGCGGGGAGACGGCCGCGGCGCGCACGGTCCTGCAGGAGGCCGCCGGGCTCTGGCGCGGTGCCCCGCTGCTCGACGGCGACTCCCCGGAGGCGGCCGGACGGCGGGCCGCGCTCAACGACCTGCGCCTGGAGGTCGTGCTGGAGCAGGCCGGCCTGCTCGTCCGCGAGGGACGCCCGGCCGAGGCGGTGCCGCTGCTGGAGGAGCTGACCGCGGCGGCTCCGCTGCGCGAGGACATCGCCGGCGCGCTCATCGACGCGCTGGCCGCCGCCGGGCGCCCGGCCGAGGCGCTGGCCGCCTACGAGCGGGTGCGCACCACGCTGGCCGACAGCCTGGGCACCGACCCGTCCCCGGCGCTGCGCGGTCGGCACCTCGAGCTGCTGCGGGACGCCGACCGGCCGGCCGAGGTGCAGACCAACCTGCGGGCGGCGGTCACGAGCTTCGTCGGCCGCGAGGACGACGTCGCCGCGGTGCAGCAGCGCCTCGCCGCCTCGCGGCTGGTCACGGTGGTCGGCGCCGGCGGCTCCGGGAAGACCCGGCTGGTCAGCGAGGTCGCCGCCCGGCTCGTGGACACCGGGACGCCGCCGCTGCCCGACGGCGTGTGGCTGGTCGAGCTCGCCTCGGTCACCGAGCCCACCGCCGTCGCCCAGGCGGTCCTCGACGGCCTCGGCACCCGCGACATCGTCATCCCCGACCCGGTCGGCGAGTACCAGCAGCGGCGCGCCGCGCGGCAGCGGCTGCTGGAACGGCTGCGCCAGGCCGAGTGCCTGCTCGTCGTCGACAACTGCGAGCACCTGGTCGACGCCGTCGCCGAGGTGGTCGCCGAGCTGCTGGGGCGCTGCCCCGGGGTGCGGGTGCTGGCCACCAGCCGGGAGCCCCTGGCGATCGAGGGGGAGACGCTCTACCCCCTCGGCCCGCTCGCGGTGCCGGCCGAGGGCATCGTGCCGGCGGAGGCGGCCGCCAACCCCGCCGTCCGGCTGCTGCTCGACCGCGCCCGGGCAGTCGACCCCGACGTCGTCCTGGACGACGCCGTCGTCGAGATCGTCCGCCGCCTCGACGGCCTGCCGCTGGCCATCGAGCTGGCCGCCGCCCGGCTGCGGGTCTACTCCCCCGCCGAGGTGGCCGAGCGGCTGGCCGACCGGTTCCGGCTGCTCACCGGCGGCCGGCGCACCGCGACCCCGAGGCACCGGACGCTGCGCGCCGTCGTCGAGTGGAGCTGGGACCTGCTCACCCCGCTCGAGCGCGAGGTCGCCGAGCACTTCTCGCTGTTCGCCACCGGCGCCACCGAGGAGGCGGTCGCGGCGGTCACGCCGAGCTGGATCGCCGGGACGGCGGACGAGGAGCTGGCCGACGTCCTGCACGCGCTGGTCGACAAGTCCCTGCTCACGGCGACCCGCACGCCCGACGGCACCCGGTTCCGGATGCTGGAGACGCTGCGCGAGTACGGCGGCGAGCGGCTGGCCGAGCAGGGGCTGATCACCGCCGCCCGCACCGCGCACGCCCGCTGGTTCGCCGACCTGGTGCGCGCGCAGGACCAGCGGCTGCGCGGCCCCGAGCAGCTCGACGCGCTGCGGGTGCTCGACACCGAGCGGGACGACGTCCTGGCCGCGCTGCGGTTCGTCGGCGACGCCGGTGACGCGGTGGCCGCGGTCGACCTCGCCGTCCACCTGGGCTGGTACTGGCTGCTGCGGGAGAGCGGTCAGGACGCCACCCGCTGGACGTCGTTCGCGCTGGCGGTGCCGGGCGCGCGGGAGGCGCCGGGCGGGGTGCTGGCCGAGGCGCTGCAGACGGTGCTCGGGTTCGCGATCGGCACCGAGACCACCGACCTGCGCGAGGCGCAGCGGGAGCTCGTGGAGCTGGCCGGCCGCCTGGAGGCCGACTCGCACGCGGGCGCGAAGGTGCTGACCCCGCTGCTGCTGTTCATGGGCGAGGAGCGGGAGGCCGCCGGCGTCGCGCTGGAACGGGTGCTCGGTGATCCGGATCCGTGGGTGCGCGCGGCCGGCCGGCTGGCGCAGCTCGCGTACGCCGAGAACGACGGCGACGTCGACCTGATGCGGCAGCACGGCGACGAGGCCGTGGTCGAGTGGGAGGCGCTCGGCGACCGGTGGGGGCTGGCGGCGATGCTCTCGACGCGGGGGCAGGTGCGCACGCTGGACGGCGACCTGCTCGGTGCTGCGGAGGACTACGAGCGCGCGCAGGAGTGCATCCGCCAGCTCGGCGGCAACTACTCCGACGACGTGATGGTGACCATGCGGCTGGCGGAGCTGCGGCTGCGGGCCGCTGATCCGGCCGGCGCCCGCGAGTACCTCGAGGTGCTGCGCGGCCAGCGGACGTTCGGCGCCGGGAAGCCGCTGCAGCAGATCTTCATCGCCGCGATCGAGGCCGGGATCGCCGTGGCCGAGGGCGACGACGCGGGCGTGGCGGGCGCCTACGAGGCCCTGCGCGAGCTGCTGTGCACCCTGGGCACCCCGTCGCTGATGACCGCGCACAGCGGCGCGATCGGGCACGCCATCGCCGCGGAGCTGGCGGTGAAGCTCGGTCGGATCGACCGGGCCGGGGAGCACGTGCGCGAGGGCTACGCCCAGGCGCTGCTGACCAACGACAAGCCGATCCTCGCCGCGGTGGGCACGGCGGTCGCCGCCTGGGCGCTGGCCCGCGGCCGGGCCCGCGACGCCGCCGTCCTCCACGGGGCGTCGACGCGGCTGCGCGGCAGCGACGACACGACGAGCCCGAGCGTGATGCAGCTGGTCACCGAGCTGCGTGCCGAACTGGGCGAGGAGTACGAGGTCGCCTACGCCGAGGGGATGGCGCTGGACGCCGACGCCGCCACCGCCCGCATCGACCCGGAGGCCGTGCAGGCGGTGGCGGTCGCCGACTGATCAGGCGCGGCGGCGGTAGGCGCGGACCGCCAGCGGCATGAACACCACCAGCAGGATCGCCATCCAGACCAGCGTCCACATGAGGTGCTCGGCGACCGGGCCGCCGATCATCAGGCCGCGGACGGCGCCGACCAGGTGGCTGATCGGGTTGACCTTGACGAAGGCCTGCAACCAGCCGGGCAGCGTCTCGGTCTGCACGAACACGTTGCTGCCGAAGGCCAGCGGGAAGATCAGCAGGAACATGATCCCCTGCACCGCGCCCGGGGTCCGCACGATCATCCCGACGTAGACCGAGATCCAGCCGAAGCAGAGCGCGAAGCCCATCGCCAGCGCCAGCGAGGCCAGCACGCCGGCCCAGCTGGTCGGGTCGAAGCCCATCAGCGTGCCGACGGTGATCATGACGACGAACAGGATCACGTAGCGGACCAGGTCGGCCATGACCGCGCCGACGAGCGGCGCGGAACGGCCGATGGGCAGCGACCGGAACCGGTCGAAGACGCCCTTCTCGATGTCGGCGTTGAGGTTCTGGCCGAGCGAGACGCTGGCCATGGCGATCGTCTGGCCGAGCAGCCCGGGCAGCAGGAACTGGAGGTAGTCCTCCTGCGAGCCGCCGGCGATGGCGCCGCCGAAGATGTAGGTGAACAGCGCCAGGAAGATGATCGGCTGGAGGGTGACGTCGATCAGCGCCTCGGGGGTGCGCCAGGTCTTGATCAGGCTGCGCCGGGCGAGGACCTGGGCCTGGCGCCAGAGGGTGCTGGTGCGCGGGGCCCCCGCGCTGGCCAGGGGCATGGGCCGGGCGGTGCCGGCCGGAGCGGTGGTGGTCATGCCGCCTCCTCGGTGGTCTCGTCGGTGGGCCGGCCGGTCAGGGTCAGGAAGACCTCGTCCAGGCTCGGCAGGTGCAGGGACAGTTCGCTGACCGTGATGCCGTTGCCCGCGAGCCGGCCGACCAGCTCGGGGAGCAGCGAGTCGTCGTCCACCGGGCAGGTGAGCTCGCCGCGGGTGCTGGTCTCGGGCTCTCGGCGGGTGAGGTCGGTGAGGATCCGCCGCACCTCCTGCGTGCGGCCCGGGTCGAGGGGCCGCACCTTCAGCCGCTGGCCGCCGATGTGCCGCTTCAGCCCGTCCGGGGTGTCGTGCGCGATGACCCGGCCGTGGTCGATGACGGTGATCTCGTCGGCCAGGGCGTCGGCCTCCTCCAGGTACTGCGTGGTGAGCAGCACGGTCGCGCCGTCGGCCACGACCTTGCGGACGACGTCCCACATCTCCTCGCGCTTGGCCGGGTCCAGACCGGTCGTCGGCTCGTCGAGGTAGATGACCGACGGGCGGCCGACCAGGCTCGCGGCCAGGTCGAGACGACGGCGCATGCCGCCGCTGTAGGTCTTGGCGACGCGGCCGGCGGCCTCGGTCAGGTCGAACCAGTCAAGCAGCTCGGCGGCGCGGGCGCGTGCCTCGCGGGTGCTGAAGCCGAGGAGCTGGCCGATCAGCAGCAGGTTCTGGGTGCCGGTCAGGTCCTCGTCGACCGAGGCGTACTGGCCGGTCAGGCCGATGCGGGCACGGACCTCGGCCGGCTGCTTGAGCACATCGAAGCCGGCGACGCGGGCGCTGCCGGCGTCGGGCTGCAGCAGGGTGGCGAGCACCCGGACGGCGGTCGTCTTGCCGGCCCCGTTGGGGCCGAGGACACCGAGAACGGTGCCCTCGCGGGCAGCGAGGTCGACGCCCGCCAGCGCCTGGGTCTCGCCGAAGCGCTTGGTGAGGCCCTCGGCCTCGATCCCGTACGTCATGGATCTCTCCCTTCGTCGGCGTCGACGATGAAGGGAGGCGCCGACGGGTCACGCACACGCCGCTGACACGGCGTCCGGCGCGGTGTCAGCGCAGGTCGCGGGCGTCACGAGGGCGCGTCACCGTTCACGACTCACCGATCCGTAGCGAAAGCTCTCCACGAACGCCTACCCGGCTCGAGCGTGGGGTTGACGACCGCACTTGCATTTTGCAAGTGTAGCCGCATGAGCCTCTTCATCACCTGCCCGGTCGAGAACGTCGAGCGCGCGACCGCCTTCTACACCGCCCTCGGCTGGACCCTCAACGCAGAGATGTCCGATCACAACGTGTCGTGCTTCGCGATCGCGCCCGAGCAGTACGTCATGCTCGGCAGCCGCGAGATGTACGCGAGCGTCGGCGGTGTCGAGGAGCGTGTCGGCGGGGCCGACACGCCCTCGAAGGTCACCGTCTCGTTCGACCTGGGCAGCCGCGAGGCGGTCGACGAGCTCACCGAGCGCGCTGGCGCCGCCGGCGGGCGGATCGGTGACACCGATGACTACCCCTTCATGTACCAGCGCCAGTTCGACGACCTCGACGGATATCACTACTCGCCGTTCTGGATGAAGCCGGCCGCCGATCCGGGCGCGTGAGCGACCTCGCCGCGGCCCTCGACATCGTCGGAGCCCGGTGGGCCCTTCTGGTCGTGGAGCGGCTGCTCGACGGGCCGCAGCGCTACGGCGATCTGCAGCGCGACCTCGGAGTGCCGACGAACATGCTCGCGACCCGCCTGCGCGAGCTCGAAGCGGCAGGCGTACTGACCCGCCTGCCGCTCCGGCACAACACGCGGGCCTACGCGCTGACCGATCGCGGGCTCGCCTTGCGCGAGGCGATCGTCGCGCTCGCACGCTGGGGCGCCGAGCAGGCCTAGGCGTGGCGCGGCATCGCGATGCGCTGCAGGGCCTCAGCCGTGGCGGGCCTTGTGGTGGTCGTGCCGGCACAGGCGGCACAAGTCGGTGCAGGGGTGCTAGCGATCCGTCCTGCCCTTCCAGGCGTCCTGGGCGGCGTCCTGCGTCCGCGGCGTCGCGCCCTTGGTGACGACCGAGTTCAGCTGCCGCTCGACCTCGAGACGCCGGCTCCACCGCGCGCGGTGCATCGCCCCGCCGCTGAGCGGGGTGGCGCCGCGCTTGCGGGCGTCGCGGTCCCACCACCAGGAGAGGACGGCGAGACCCACGAGGAGCACCGCGACCGAGCCCCAGAACACCCACACCATGGGCGGATCATGGCCGTTCCGTAATCAGCTGTCCATCACCCGCCCGCGGGGTGTCAGCTGCGGTGCCGACCGCCGTCCTCGGTGCCGACGTGGTCGTCGGCGAACTCGCGGCCCTTCTCGATCTGGGCCGAGTGCTTGCCGCCGGTCTTCTCGTCGAGGAACTCCGCCGCCTTCTCGAAGACGGCGTCGCTCTTCTTCTCGCCCTCCTCCGTGTCGAGGAAGTCCTTGGCCTTCTTGCCGAGCTCGCCGAAGTTCATGACCCGGTCCTTTCCCCGGCATGCTGGGCCCATGCCGGATCCCGTCGATCTCGCTGCCGTCCTCGCCACCTTCACCGAACCGTGGCAACCCCGCACCGTGGCGACGCTCAACGACTACGACATCAGGGTCGTCAAGGTCCATGGCGAGTTCACGCGGCACACGCATCCCGACACCGACGAGTTCTTCCTCGTGCTCAGCGGCTCCATGACCATCCGTCTGGACGACGGCGACGTCACCCTGGGCCCGGGCCAGGTCTACGTCGTCCCGCGCGGCACCGCGCACCAGCCGGTCTCGCCGGACGGTGCCGAGGTCGTGCTCGTCGAGCCGAGCGAGACCGTGAACACCGGCGACAACCCCGGCGCGCTCACCGCCGAGCGCCGGGTCGTCTAGCCGCGCGCGCTGCCGTAGCCGAGCAGCGCCGCCAGGCCGAGCGCGCTCCTGGCCGCGTACGGCATCCGCCACAGCCCGCCGTGCACCGCTGCGTGCGCCTCGTCCTGCCACGGGTGCGCGTGCGCCGGTCCGCCGCCGGTGTGCAGGTCGTGGACCAGCAGCGCGGCCATGAGGACGTTCGACGTCGCCGGCTCGAACACCTCGACGCCGAAGCGGTGCGCGCCCGCGTACGCCGCGGCCAGCGCGCGGTTCTTGACCACCGACCGGGTGCGGGTGGGCGGTGCGACGTTCATCGACACCGTCGTCCCGCCGGCGCGGGCGGTCGTCGCCCGCCACCGCTGCAGCCGCTTGGCCAGCGCGTAGTTCGGCCCCTGCTGCGCGACCAGGACGTCGGCGATGCCCGGATCTGCGCCCGGGACGTAAGCCCGGCGCAGCAACCGCCCCGCCGACAGGGCGCGCAGCGGCCGGGCGACCATCTTCGCCCGCGTCGAGCGCCCGGCGTACGCGGCCGCCGAGTGCGCCACCGCCGTGCCCGGGACGGCGAAGACGTCGGTCGGCGTGGCGAGGAAGGCCAGCGCCGTCTCCGGCCGCGCCGCGAGCAGCCGCAACGTGAGCGCATCGACCGCCATCGACACCTGCACGTTCGCCGCGCCGTCGGCGTAGACGTAGTTGCCGAGCACCGGCGTGCCGGGCAGGCCGGCCACCCACTCGGCCACGGCCGGCATCTCCGTCACGAGGTCGGCGCCCGGCGGGTCGCCCGGGACGAGCAGGGTGCCGGCGTTGCGCCGTGCGGTGTCCAGGACCCGCTGCCACAGCGGCGGCCTGGGCAGGTCGACGCCGGCGACCCGAGCGCCCCAGCGCAGCAGCGACGGCAGCGGCCCCATCTCGGCGCCGGCCCCCAGGACGACGACGGTGCGGTCGGGCAGCCGCAGCCACTCGGGGTTGGCCAGGACGGTGCGCACCGCCTCGGCCGCCGACGGCTCGAGCACGCCCCCGTCGGCCCACGTGTCCAGCCGGCGGCGCAGCTCGTCGCCGCGCAGCCGGGTGCCGCCGTAGGGCAGCGAGAACTCCTCCTCGCGCTCGCCGGTGCCCTGCACCTGCGTCGTCTTCAGCGAGCGCGACGGCTCGGTCCACGCGTCGAGCGCGATCTCGCCGCCGTCCTGCGCCACCCGCATGCGCTCGTGCAGCGACGTCAGCCCGGCCGCGGCGATCGACCCCGCGGCGTCGGCGGACGTCAGCCCCGCCTCGACGAGCCGGCGGAATTGCACGAGGTACCCGGCGCGCCAGTTGGTCTCCTGCTCGGCGGCCAGCGCCCCGGCCGGGTCGACCGGGCGCAGCGCGTCGGCGACGACGGCCCGGCCCAGTGCGGCGGTGCTGCGCCGCCCCTGCGGACCGGCCGGGAAGACGACGCCCTCGTCGGTCACCCGACACCCGCCCCGTGCCGGCCCTCGCCGCCGGCGAAGCGAGCCGCACCGGCCGCGGTGTCGGCGGCGATCGAGATGAGGCCGTGGCGGAACTCGTTGGCCAGCGCCGCGGCCTCGTCGAGCCCTTCCTGCTCCAGCACCGACGCGCGGTCCTCGCGCAGGCAGGTCTGCGGGAACGCGGCGAGCTGCCGCGCCAGGCCCTGGGCGGCGGCCAGCGCCTCCCCCGCCGGGACGAGCCGGTTGACCAGCCCGATCGCCAGCGCCTCGGCGGCGTCCACCGACCGGCCGCTGAGGATCAGGTCGAGCGCCCGTCCTCTTCCCACGATCCGCGGCAGCCGCACGGTGCCGCCGTCGATCAGCGGCACACCCCAGCGCCGGCAGTAGACACCGAAGACGGCGGTCTCGTCGGCGACCCGCAGGTCGCACCACAGCGCCAGCTCCAGCCCGCCGGCGACCGCGTGCCCGGCGATCGCGGCGATCACCGGCTTGGACAGCCGCAGCCGGGTCGGCCCCATCGGCCCGTCGCCGTCGGGCTCGGTGCGGTTGCCGGTCGCCGTCCCGACCGCCTTGAGGTCGGCGCCGGCGCAGAACGTGCCGCCCTCGCCGTGCAGGACGGCGACGGCGGCCTCGTCGTCGGCGTCGAACGCCCGGAAGGCGTCGGCCAGCGCGGCCGCGGTCGGGCCGTCGACGGCGTTGCGGGCGGACGGCCGGGACAGCCGCACCGTGGTGACCGGCCCGTCGCGTTCGACCGTCACGCTCACAGCGGCGCTCCCGCCTCCAGCCAGCGCACCAGGGTCCGCACGCCGAAGCCGGTGCCACCCTTGACGATCTCGGCGTCGTCGGAGGCCGCCCGCGCCGGCCCGGCGACGTCGAGGTGCGCCCACGGCAGGTCGCCCGCGAACGGCCGCAGGAACAGCGCGGCCGTCGTGCCGCCCGGGTTCCCGGGCGCGTTGTTGGCGTCGGCGACGTCGCTGTCGAGCAGGTCGGTGTACTCGTCGGCCAGCGGCATCCGCCACAGCCGCTCCCCCGCGTGCGCCCCGGCGGTGGCCAGCGCCTCGGCGAGCCCGTCGGTGGTCGCGTACAGCCCGGCGGTCTTCACCCCGAGCGCGATCTTCATCGCGCCGGTCAGGGTCGCGACGTCGATCAGCGCCGTCGCGCCGAGCTCCAACCGCGCGTAGGCCAGGCCGTCGGCCAGCACCATCCGGCCCTCGGCGTCGGTGTTGAGCACCTCGGTGGTCCGCCCACCGACGTGCCGGACGACGTCGGCCGGCCGGTACGACGAGCCGGAGACGGCGTTCTCCGCAGCCGGGACGACGGCGGTGACCGCGACCGGCAGCCCCAGCCGGGCCGCGGCGTCGACCGCCGCCAGCACCGCCGCGCCACCGGCCATGTCGGTCTTCATCTCCCGCATGCCGGCGGTGGGCTTGATCGACAGCCCGCCGGTGTCGAACGTGATGCCCTTGCCGACCAGCGCCGGGTGGTGCGCGGGCGCGCCCGGCGGCCGGTAGGAGGCGACGATCACCCGCGGCGGGGTGGCCGAGCCGCCGCCGACGGCGAGCACGCCGCCGAACCCGCCGGCCTGCAGGTCGTCAGGTTCGAGCACGTGCACGGTGACCGAGTCGAGGCCGGCCAGCCGCTCCCCCGCCTCGGCCGCCAGCCAGGCCGGGTTCTTCACGTTGCTGGGGGTGTTGATCAGGTCGCGGGCCCAGGCGACGGACCCGGCCGTGACCTGTCCGGCCCGCGCGGCGGCGGCGAGGTCGCCGGCGTCGGTGGCCACCACGGTGAGGGTGTCCAGGCGCGGCGGGTGCGGCTTCGAGGTCTCGCGGAACCGGTAGCTCGCCAGCAGCGCGGCCTCGACGGCGGCGCGCACCTCGTCGGCGCCCGCGGGCGCGACGGTGGTGTCGACCGGGAGCACCAGCCGGCGGGCGCCGTGCTCGGCGAGGGTCTGCGCGCGCCGGACCGCGGCCGCGGCGTACCCGCGCACATCGGGCAGCGTGGCGTCGCCGATGCCCACGGCGACGACGCTGCGCGGGTGCCGGCCGGGCACGGGCACGTCGGTGACCCCGCCGGGCCTCCCGCCGTTGCCGGTGTCGCTCAGCGCGCCGGCGACCAGGTCGCGCAGCTGCGCCGGCAGCCAGGCGGGCAGCGCACCGCGCGCCCCGACCGGGACCGCGAGGACGTCGTCCTCGGCCAGGACCGGCAGGTCGGGGACCAGGTCCACCCGCGGCAACGGCGCGGCCCCGGCCGCCGGCGAGCTGCCGGTGGCCGGGGCCGTGTCGTCGCGCGCGGAGCTGCCGGAAGGCAGGCTCGCCGCGGTGTTCAGCTGGTCGCGCCCTTCAGGGCCTCCGACAGCGCCTGCGCCTCGTCCGGCGACAGCTCGACGACCAGCCGACCGCCACCCTCGAGCGGTACGCGCATGACCAGCCCACGGCCCTCCTTGGTGACCTCGAGGGGACCCTCACCCGTGCGCGGCTTCATGGCCGCCATGCGTGCCTCCTTCGCCGGCCGCCCGACCCCTCCGCTCGGGGGCGGGACGGCGTCCGTCGCTGCAGTGCTCTTGGTCAATGATCCCGTATCCACCGCATCCGTCCAACACGAGCCCCCTCAGCGGGTGGCCGAGGTGGTGGCACGGAAGCACGTGGCCACGTGGTCGTCGACCATGCCGGTGGCCTGCATGAGGGCGTAGGCGGTGGTCGGGCCGACGAAGACGAAGCCCCGCCGCTTGAGCTCCTTGGCCATCGCGACCGACTCCGGGCTGGTCGCCGGGACGTCGACGAGGGAGGCCGGGCGGGGCCGCGGACCGGTCGGCGCGAACGACCACAGCAGCGCGTCGAGCCCCTCCGGCAGCTCCAGCGCGGCCCGCGCGTTGCCGATGGCCGCGGCGACCTTGGCGCGGTTGCGGACGATGCCCGCGTCGGCCATGAGCCGCGCCTCGTCGTCGGCACCGAACACCGCGACCTTCTCGATGAGGAAGCCCGCGAACGCGGCCCGGAACGCCTCGCGCTTGCGCAGGATCGTGATCCACGACAGCCCGGACTGGAAGGCCTCGAGGGTCATCCGCTCGAACAGGGCGTCGTCGCCGTGCAGGACCGTGCCCCACTCCTCGTCGTGGTAGCGCACGTACTCCGGCGCGCTCGTGGCCCAGCCGCAGCGGGGCGTCCCGTCGTCCACGGCCGGAACGCTAACCGGGGGTGACGACGGTTTCGGCCGCGGGCACCGGCGCGCTGCGGCGGGTGGCCAGCACGCAGCCGACGAGGACCAGCGGCAGGCCCAGCGCGATGCCGAGGGTGAACGGCTCGCCGAGCAGCAGCACCCCGAGGACGACGGCGACGGCCGGGTTGACGAACGTGATGACCAGCGACCGCTGCGGACCGACCTCGCGGATGAGCAGGAAGAACAACGCGAGGGCCAGCGCCGTGCACACGATGCCCAGCCCGACGACGGACAGCAGCGCCTTCGCCGAGGCGTGCACGGCGTCGCCGAGCTGCGGCACGGCGAACGGCGCGTAGACCACGGCGGTGACCGACAGCGCGATGGCGCTCGCGGCCACGCCCGGCACCTCGGGCAGCGCCCGGCTGACCACCATCGGGCCCGTGGCGTAGCCGACCACGGTGAGCGCGACGGCGGCGATCGGCAGCAGCTCGGCGCCGCTGACGTCGAGCCCGAGCAGCGCCACGATGCCGATGACGCCGAGCCCCATGCCGACCAGCCGGACGGCGGTCAGCCGGTCCTCGTCGCCGGCGATCCGCCCGGCCAGCGCGGCGACGAACGGCGTCGTGGCCACGAGCAGGCCGGTCAGCGAGCTGGACAACGTCGTCTCGGCGTAGGAGAGCAGCAGCCACGGACCGGCCATCTCGAGCACCGTGAACAGCAGCAGCGCCCGCCAGTGCCGCAGCGCCGGGCGCACCCAGCCCTGCGCGAGCGCCCAGGGCAGCAGGATCGCCGCGCCGACGACGCAGCGGCCGAAGACGACGAGCACCGGGGTCAGCTCCCCCACCGCGACCTTGATCAGCAGGTACGGGATCCCCCAGATGACCGACATCGAGAGGAACAGCACCCAGCCCCGGCGACTCACCCCGCGATCCTCTCAATCGGGACGGACACTCCACGTACGTCGTCCCTGCCTAATACCGTCGGGATCGTGCCGATGGATCCCGCCGAGCGCTTCGCCGTCCTCGTCGAGGTCATGGCGACCCGTCCCGGTGTCGGGCCGCCGTCCTCGAGCGGGCGGCGCGGGTTCGGGTCGGCCGCGCTCACCGTCGACGGCTCGATCTTCGCGATGGTCGTCGGCGGCGGCCTCGTGCTGAAGCTGCCCCGGCACCGGGTGGAGGGCCTGGTCGCCGCGGGCACCGGGCTGCCCTTCACCGCCGCCAACGGGTCGCCGATGCGCGAGTGGGTGGCGCTGGACCACGGCACGCCCGAGTCCGACCTGGCCCTCGCCGAGGAGGCCCTGGAATTCGTCCGGACGCGGAAGCGCTCCTGACCGGCGTGGACTGGTCGGCCTACGCGGCGTTCGTGGGGCTCGCCACCCTGCTCGTGCTCGTGCCGGGCGCCGACTTCACCGTGGTCACGCGCAACGCGCTGGTCGGCGGACGGCGGCGGGGCTGGTGGAGCGCGGTCGGCGTCACGTCGTCGAACCTCGTGCAGGGCGCCGCCGCCGCGGCCGGGCTGGCCGCCGTCATCGTGCGGATCGAGCCGCTGTTCCAGGCGATCCGCTGGGCCGGCATCGCCTACCTGGTCTTCCTCGCCGTCCAGGCCCTGCGCTCGGCGATCCGCGGCGAGTACCCGACCTCGCCCGACCCCCGGGCCTCCTCGGGGCAGGCGTTCGCCGGCTGGCGGCAGGGCTTCCTGTCCAACATCACCAACCCGAAGGTGCTGGTCTTCTACCTCGCGGTGCTGCCGGCGTTCCTCGGCGCGCACGCGCCGCTGTGGGCGCTGCTGCTGTTCGCCTCCACGCACGCCGCGCTCAGCCTGGTGTACCTGTTCGTGCTGGTCGCGGGCGTGCACCGGGCCCGGCGCTGGCTGGCCCGCCGCCGGGTGCGCCGGTCGCTCGACGCGGCCACCGGGGTGGCGCTGCTCGGCTTCTCCGCCCGCCTCGCGCTGGACTGATCCTCAGGCCGCTTCGGCGGCCTGCACCACCCGGACCGTGTGCCGGAAGCCGACCAGCTCGTGCCCGACCACCTCCACGACGGCCGACAGCGTCACCAGCGCGATCACCGTGACCAGCGCCGTCGTGTCCGCGGGCGACTCGAGATCCACGGGACCGTGCCGGCCGGCGATCGCCGCGACGACGACCGCGGCCACGAGCGGGATCAGCGTCAGGACGAACAGCGGCACGTGCGTCAGGTCGTAGGAGCGCATCAGCACGCTCCAGGTGGCGAAGATCGTCACGATCACGGCGCCGACGGGCACGGCGAGGGCGACGGCGATCTGCACCAACGAGACCTCCTGTTCCTCGACGGCGGCCGCGGCGACCCGTAGTCCGGCACCGACAGCGGCGATCGAGCCGAACATCGGCAGATGGGCGTACCGCCACGCCCACGTCCGCCCGGGCCACTGCTCGAGGATCGCCCGCGAGGGGATGAGGAAGTAGGCCCACCACAGCGACGCGGCCAGCACCAGCCCGGAGGCCGCGATCGCCCCTGCCGCGACCGACCAGCCCTGCGCCCCGGCCAGGGCGCCCACCGCACCCGTCGTGGCGGCGACGACCTCGCCGAGGGTGATGAGGGTCAGCAGGCTGAAGCGCTCCGCGATGTGTCCGGCGTTCCACGGCAGCCGCCCGAGCTTCCGCTCGGCCACCACCGGGGCCGCCATCTCCGCCAGCGCCAGCGCCACCAGCAGCGCGACCGTGACGGCGACCGGCGCGGGGACGAGCGTGGTGAGCACCCACCCGATCTGCGCGATCGCGATCATCACCGCGTAGGCCACCGCGGTCCGTCGGTGCTCCGGGTCCTGCCGGGCCGCCCGCAGCCAGAGCCCGATCAGGGGCACCCGCATGACCACGTACCCGACGACCATCAGCGCGTTGTTCGGGCTGTGCCCCTCCGCGGCGGCCTCGAAGCTCACCGGCAGGCCCAGGGTCAGCACGACGACACCGACCATCTGCACGATGGTCGCGACCCGGAACAGCGCGTCGTCGTTGCCGTAGGCGGAGGCGAACCAGGTGAAGTTCATCCACGCCCAGCTGACCGCGAAGATCGCGAAGACGTACGCGCCGACCGCCGGTCCGACCTCCCCGGCCGAGACGTGGTGCGCCAACAGCTCGGCCGCTGCACCGAACGCGATGACGTAGGTCAGGTCGTAGAGCAGCTCGATCGGGGTCGCCGACCGGTCCCGCTCGCGTGGGTCCCGACCGGTCATCGGCCGCAGGCGGTGCCGCAGGTCGTCGCGCAGCCGGGCCCGGAGGCCGGGGTCCACATCGGTCACGCGGACCATCCCAGGGCCTGCACCCCGGACCGGCAAGTGAAGCCGGGGTCACGCCGACGGGGCAGCGCTGCGGTCAGGCGGGGCCGGCCACTCCGACCAGGTTGCCCTCCGGATCGTGGAAGAAGCCGACGACGAGGCCACCGTCGTGGCGGTGCGGGCCCGACACACGCGTTCCACCCAGCTGTTCTGCCTGCTCGAGCGCGGCCTCCACAGCAGGCACGCCGACGTAGAACAGCGCCCTCGGGGGGTAGCCCGCGCCGCCGCCCACACCCCCGGGGATGCCCACCCCGTCAGGTGTGACGTCGCCGCTGATGAAGCCGTAGTTGCCCGGCTCGGAGACCGCTGCGGCAACGGGCCCGGAGGTGTCGAACCGCCAGCCGAACAGCTCCCCGTAGTAGCTCCGCAACCGCTGCGGGTCGGCTCCGATGACCTCGAAGTGCACCACGGGATGTCCCATGCCCGTCCCCTTCCTCCGTGTGGACCTTCACCGGCCGACGGCCACCGTAGCGCGTCAAGGTTTTGATAAACAACCGAGTACTTGCACGTTACTATCAAGGCATCCGTAGGAGGTGGACATGCCGACGAGCCGCAGTTACGGCGACGCCTGTGGGATCGCCCGCGCCCTGGACGCGGTCGGGGAACGCTGGGCGCTGCTGGTGGTGCGCGAGCTGCTCCTCGGTCCGCAGCGTTTCACCGACCTCCGCCGCGCGCTGCCGAAGGCGAGCTCGAACATGCTCTCCGATCGCCTGCGGGAACTCGAGAGCCGCGGAGTGCTGCGCCGTCGCACGATGCCGCCGCCGGCCGCGTCGGTGGTCTACGAGCTGACCGATCTCGGCCGGGAACTCGAACCGATCGTGCTCGCCTTGGGCGCCTGGGGCCTGCAGCTGCCGTTGCCGCCGGCACCGGTCGGGCTCAGCCCCACCTCGGTGCTGCTGTTCCTGCGCGGTTCGCTCCGCCCCGATCCGCAGGCACCACCGGCCACCTACCGCGTCGAGCTCGACGGCACGGTCTGGAGCATCCGGACGCACGGGCGAGAGGTCGATGTCGAGGCCGGCGCGCCGGCCGACACCGACGCCGTCCTCCGCACCGACCCCGCCACGCTCAACGCCCTGATCTCCGACCCCGCCTCGCTCGCCGCTGCGGTCGCCGACGGCAGAGCGGTCGTCGGCGGCGACGAGGCCGCCCTCCGTCGACTCCTCGGATCCGCAGCAGCCGCACCCGCCGGGTGACGCCCCCTCCGGTGACCCGCGCCGACCGCGGTCAGGCGGCGTACGTGCGGGCGAACTCGGCGAAGCGCCGCAGCGAGTACCGGTAGCCGGCCCGCACCAGCGGCTCGGCGGCCGGCCAGCCCAGCCGGCCGAGCGCGCCCAGCGGCAGCTCGACCTGCTCCGACCAGGTGAAGGTCGACCCGCCCTCGCGCGGGCGGATCTCGAAGGTCCCGGTCCCGCGCACCACCCGGCCGGTGTGCAGCACGTCCAGGCGGGACGGCGGTTCCCAGCGGGTGATCTCCATCGTGTCGACGACGCCGAGCCGCCGGTCGCCGAGCGGCAGTCCGGTGATCGCGACCAGCCGACCGCCGACGCCGCGGGACGGGCCGACCACGGGGCGGACGTCGGTGGCGAGGATCCAGCGCCCCTGCGCCGTCCAGTCGGTCAGCGCCGCCCAGACCTGCTCGGGTGGGGCGTCGACGTCGATGCTCTCGCGGATCTCAGGCATCGGTGTGCTGCTCCTCGCCGTCCTCCTGCGGAGGTGCCGGCTGCGCCTCGGCCAGCCGGGCGCGCAGCTCCTCCAGCTCCTTGTCCCGCTCGTCGAGCGTCTGGGCCAGCTGGTCGATCAGCCAGTCGACCTCGGTCATCCGGTAGCCGCGGAAGGCGACCGAGATGCGCAGCGCGCGGAGGTCGTCGCTGACCACCGGCCGGTCGTCGGGGAGCTCCACCGGGGAGCGGTCCAGCTCGGCCGGCGGCTGGGTCTCGCCGCGCCCGAGCAGCAGCGAGCCGCCGAGGAAGAGCAGGCCGCCGACCAGCAGCACCCCGACGACGAGCAGCAGGAACGCGAGCACGTCAGTCGTCCACGGGCCCGCTGACCACCGGCGGCGGGTCGTAGCGCGGCGAGCGCATGCCGCCGCCGCCCTCGCCCGCCTGGCGCGATGACTCGGCCGCCTGGATCTCCGCGATGACCGCGCCGACGTCGTCGGTCACGGTCAGCAGGTCGACGTCCTGAGGGCTGATCGTGCCGGTCTGCACCAGGGTGGTGCGCAGCCACTCCAGCAGGCCCGACCAGTACTCGACGCCGTAGAGGATCACCGGGAAGCGGGTGACCTTGCGGGTCTGCACCAGGGTGAGCGCCTCGAACAGCTCGTCGAGGGTGCCGAAGCCGCCCGGGAGGATCACGAACGCCTGCGCGTACTTGACGAACATCGTCTTGCGCACGAAGAAGTAGCGGAACGAGATGCCGACGTCGACCCACTCGTTGAGCTCCTGCTCGAACGGCAGCTCGATGCCGAGCCCGACGGACATCCCGCCGGCCTCGGAGGCCCCGCGGTTGGCCGCCTCCATCGCGCCGGGCCCGCCACCGGTGATCACCGCGTACCCGGCCTGCGCGAGCGCCGCCCCGAGCTGGACGCCGGCCGCGTAGTGCGGGTGGTCGCGCGGTGTGCGGGCGCTGCCGAACACGCTGACCGCCCGCGGCAGCTCGGAGAGCAGCCCGAAACCCTCGACGAACTCGCTCTGGATCCGCAGCACGCGCCACGGGTCGGTGTGCACCCAGTCGGTGGGGCCGCGCCGGTCGAGCAGCCGCTGGTCGGTCGTCGTCCCCTGGTAGGCGGGATCCGGTTCGCCGCCCCGCAGCACGATCGGGCCGCGGTGGCGGGTCGGCCGGGGACGGCGGCCGTCGGGCGGCTGGGTCATTCGGGGCCTCCGGACAGGTAGGCGGTCAGGGCGTCCTCGGCGGGCTGCAGGGCGTCGACGCGGACGGATTCCTCACGGGTGTGCGCGAGCTGCGGATCCCCCGGGCCGTAGTTGACAGCGGGGATGCCGAAGGCGGCGAACCGGGCGACGTCGGTCCAGCCGAGCTTGGCCCGGGCCGGGCGCCCGACCGCGGCGACGAACGCGGCCGCGGCCGGCTCGGAGAGCCCGGGCAGCGCGCCGCCGGCGTTGTCGGTGACGGTCAGGCTCGCGCCGGCGGCGAGCGCGTCGGCGAACACCTCGCGCACGTGCGCCTCGGCGGCGTCCTCGTCGCGGTCGGGCGCGTAGCGGAAGTTCACGGTGATCGAGCACTGGTCGGGGACGACGTTGCCGGCGACCCCGCCGTCGATCAGCACGGCGTTGAGCCCCTCGCGGTAGGTGCACCCGTCGATCTCGACCTCGCGCGCCCGGTAGCCGGCCAGGGTGGTCAGGACGTCGGCCGCGGCGTGGATGGCGTTGACGCCGAGCCAGCTGCGGGCGGAGTGCGCACGGCGGCCCTTCAGCTCGATCACCGCGCGCAGCGTGCCCTGGCAGCCGGCCTCGATCTCGCCGTCCGTGGGCTCGAGCAGGATCGCGAGATCGCCGTAGAGCCAGCCGCGGCGCTCGCGGGCGACCCGGCCGAGCCCGTTCCTGGCGTGCTCGACCTCCTCGTTGTCGTAGAAGACGAAGGTGAGATCGTGCGCCGGGTCGGCGCCGTGGACTCCGAAGCGCCCGGCCAGCCGCAGCATCACCGCGTCGCCGGCCTTCATGTCGCTGGTGCCGCAGCCGTACAGCCGGTCGCCGTCCAGGGTGCTGGGCACGTTGTCGGCGATCGGCACGGTGTCGAGGTGCCCGGCGAGGACGACGCGGCCGGGCTTGCCGAGGTTGGTCCGGGCGAGGACGGCGTCGCCCACCCGCTCGACCTCGAGGCCGCCGAGCCCTCGCAGCGCGGTCTCGACCGCGTCGGCCAGGACGCCTTCGCTGCCCGAGACCGACGGGATGTCGACCAGCGCCCGGGTCAGGGTCAGGACGTCGTCCTCGAGGTCGAGTACCGGCCGAACCTCCTGCTGCGGTGTCCCCACGACCGTCGAGCGTACGGGCGGCACCTGGCTCCGGGCGGAGCAGCACGCGGGCCGGTCGGTAGCGTCGTCGTCCGTGACCTCCGCCGTGACCTCCTCCGCCGTCGGCACCGGGCTGGCCACCGTGACGCCGTCCGGGACCGTGCTCGACACCTGGTTCCCCGCACCGGTCCTCGACGTGCCCGAGGGCGGCACCCCGGGCACGAGCCGGCTGGGCGCGCTGGAGCTGGCCGGCGACCTCGGACCCGACCTCGGCCGGCTGCTGCGCACCGACGACGCGCGCGGGGTCGAGGTGATCGGCGTCCGGACCGTGATCCCCGACCTGTCCGCCCCGCCGGTCGACGCCTACGACATCTACCTGCGGCTGCACCTGCTCTCCCACCGGCTGGTCAAGCCCCGCAGCATCAACCTCGACGGCATCTTCGGCCTGCTCACCAACGTGGCGTGGACGTCGGCCGGGCCGGTCGAGGCGGCCGGGTTCAGCGGCGCCCGGCTGCGGGCCGCCGTCGGCAACCTCACCGTGTTCGGCGTCGACAAGTTCCCGCGGATGGTCGACTACGTCGTCCCGTCGGGGGTGCGGATCGCCGACGCCGACCGGGTCCGGCTCGGCGCGCACCTGGCCGAGGGCACCACGGTCATGCACGAGGGCTTCGTCAACTACAACGCCGGCACCCTCGGTCCGTCGATGGTGGAGGGGCGGATCAGCGCGGGCGTCGTCGTCGGGCCGGACAGCGACATCGGCGGCGGGGCCTCGATCATGGGGACGCTGTCGGGCGGCGGCAAGGAGGTCGTCTCCATCGGCAGCGGCTGCCTGCTCGGGGCCAACGCCGGCATCGGGATCTCCCTCGGCGACCGGTGCGTGGTCGAGGCCGGCTGCTACGTGACCGCGGGCTCGGTGGTCGCGCTGCCCGACGGCTCGACGGTGAAGGCCCGCGAGCTCTCCGGCCGCGACGGGCTGCTGTTCCGCCGCAACAGCGTCAGCGGCGCGCTCGAGGCGCTCCCGCGCGACGGCGACTGGGGCGCCCTCAACGCCACCCTCCACGCGAACTGAACAGCACGGTTTCGCGCGCTTGACCGCGCACGGTCAGGCGCGCGAAACCGCGCCGACGCCCTAGGCTCGCCGCCACTCAGAGGCGGAGGGAACGCCATGGCCGGGACGGCGCAGCACAAGATCCTTCTGGACGAATCGCAGCTGCCGACGCAGTGGTACAACGTCGTCCCCGACCTGCCGAGCCCGCCGCCACCGCCGCTGCACCCGGGCACCCTGCAACCGGTCGGGCCCGACGACCTGGCGCCGCTGTTCCCGATGGACCTGATCCTCCAGGAGGTCACCGGGGAGCGGTACGTCGACATCCCCGGCGAGGTGCTCGACGTCTACAAGCTGTGGCGGCCCTCGCCCTTGTACCGCGCGCACCGGCTGGAGCAGGCGCTCGGGACACCGGCGCGGATCTACTACAAGTACGAGGGCGTCTCCCCCGCCGGCTCGCACAAGCCGAACACCGCGGTGCCGCAGGCCTTCTACAACGCGAAGGCCGGCGTCCGGAAGCTGACGACGGAGACCGGCGCCGGGCAGTGGGGCACCGCGCTCTCGTTCGCCAGCGCGCTGTTCGGCCTCGAGTGCGAGGTCTGGATGGTCGGCGCCTCGTACGACCAGAAGCCCTACCGCCGGATCATGATGGAGACCTACGGCGCGCAGGTGCACAGGTCGCCGTCCGACCTGACGCAGGCCGGCAAGGCGATCCGCGTCGACAACCCCGAGCACCCCGGCTCGCTGGGCATCGCGATCAGCGAGGCGGTCGAGGTCGCCGCGCAGGACCCCGACACCCGCTACGCGCTGGGCAGCGTGCTCAACCACGTCCTGCTGCACCAGACCGTCATCGGTGAGGAGGCGCTGCTGCAACTGGCCGCGGTCGACGAGCAGCCGGACGTGATCGTGGGCTGCACCGGCGGCGGCTCCAACTTCGGCGGGCTGGCGTTCCCGTTCCTGCGGGAGAAGCTGGCCGGCCGGATGTCGCCGACGATCCGGGCCGTCGAGCCGGCGTCGTGCCCGTCGCTGACCCGCGGCGTCTACGCCTACGACTTCGGCGACACCGCCGGCATGACGCCGCTGCTGAAGATGCACACCCTCGGCCACCGGTTCATCCCCGACCCGATCCACGCCGGCGGGCTGCGCTACCACGGCATGTCACCGCTGCTCTCGCACGTCTACGAGCTGGGGTTGATCGAGGCGCTCGCGCTGCCGCAGACCGAGTGCTTCGCCGCCGCGTTGCAGTTCGCGCGCACCGAGGGGATCGTCCCGGCGCCGGAACCGACGCACGCCCTGGCCGCGGCGATCCGCGAGGCGCAGGCCTGCACGGAGTCCGGGGAGGAGAAGGTCATCCTCACCGCGCTGTGCGGGCACGGGCACTTCGACCTGGCCGCGTACGAGTCCTACCTGTCCGGCCGCATGGTGGACGAGGACGTGCCCGACGAGCGCTTCGCCGACGCCCTGGCCGACCTCCCGGAGGTCCCCGCCTGATCCGCGCTTTATCGCGATAAAGTGCGCGAGCTTTATCGCGATAAAGCGCGTCAGGTCAGGTTGGCGGGTTGCTCGGCGGGGACGTCGAGGTGCTCGAGCAGCGCGACGACGAACTCCTGCGGGCGCTCCACGTGCGGCGAGTGGCCGACGTCGGGGAACACGACCTCGCGGTAGGCGCCGCCGTCGGCCGCGTACCGGTCGAGCACTGCGCGGGTCTGCGTGACCATCGGCTGCGGCGGGAACTCCTCCGCCCCCGGCCAGCCCGGCACCGCGCCGATCGAGCCGAGGAACGCCAGGTCGAACACCGAGGTGTCGGAGACGATCTGGTCGGCGTCGCCGCGCAGCCACAGCACCGGTGGCTTCTCGGGCAGGTCGACGATGCCCGACAGGTCGCACACCGTCGGCGACATCGTGTTGAGCACGCCCTTCTCCCCCGGCGCGACACCGGGCCAGGCGTCGACGGTCACCGCGTCGCCCGGGTAGTGGTCGACGCCGGTCCGCGTCGTGTTCATCGACGCCACGAAGACGTCCTCGAGCTGCGGGTCGAGGGGCAGCGAGCCGGGGGCGACGTAGAAGGCGCGCAGGATCGAGCGGGGGCTGGTCGGGCTGTCGGCGCCGGTGTCGCCGGCCTCGATCGCCGCGACGAAGTCCGGGTTGGCGCCGCCCGCACCGGAGCCGCAGCCGTTCTCGTGCACGCGGCGGCCGTCGGTGCCGACCGTCCCGCCGAAGCCGTAGGGCGACACCGGCGCGACCAGGGCCAGCGAGGCGACCCGGTCGGGGTGGTCGAGCAGGTACTGCAGGACGACGCCGCCGCCCATGCTCCAACCGACCAGGTGCACGCGGTCGAGGCCGAGGGTGTCGACGAGCGCCGCGACGTCGTCGGCCCAGTCCCGCAGGCCGCGGGAGGCGTCGATCGGCTCGGGGTCGGTGCCCCCGTAGCCGCGGAGGTCGACGGCCAGCGCCCGCACCCGACCGGTCTGGGCGAGCGCGAGCAGCGGCTGCTGCCAGAACAGCGACGAGCTGACGTTGCCGTGCACGAACAGCACCACGTCGCCCGGCCCGGACAGGGCAGTGCCCTCGGCGGCGAGCACCTGCTGGGTCAGCCGGGGTGTCTCGACACGGGTCGCGGTGATGCCCGGCAGCAGGTGATCGGCCATGTGCACTCCTCGTCTCGGCGGCGGCTCACCGTAACGATCACGGCCAGGCTGCGACAGCGGACCGTGTCCGGCACGACGTCCTCGGGTCCCCGAACCTGACGGTCCCCCCACCTACAGTCGGCGGTGATGCCCCCGCCACGCACCGTCGTCCTCGTCCGCCGTCCGGCGAGCGGGGCGCGCAAGAGGACGCCGGCGCGCCGCCGTCCGATGCGCCGGCGACGGTCGACGCGGTTGAAGCTGAAGCCGGCGCAGTGGTGGCCGGTCGTCCTGGTGGCGCTGGTCGTCCTGGTCGGCCTGGCCTGGGACGCGGACGGAAAGGACGCGGCCGTGCCCACCGACTCGTGCACCCTGCCGGCCTCCGGCGTCACGCTCACCGGCGAGCAGATCGCGAACGCCCGCACGATCGCCCAGGTCGCCTGGGACCGCGGGCTGCCCGAGCGCGCCGTCGTCATCGCGCTGGCCACCGCGATGCAGGAGTCGCACCTGCGCAACCTCGACCACGGCGACCGCGACTCGCTCGGGCTCTTCCAGCAGCGACCGTCTCAAGGCTGGGGCACGCCGGCGCAGGTGCAGGACCCGGCCTACGCGGCCGGCAAGTTCTACGACCACCTCGTCCTGTTCCCCGGATGGGACACCGGCCGGCTCACCGAGGTCGCGCAAGGAATTCAGCGCTCGGCGTTCCCGGAGGCGTACCAGAAGCACGAGGGCATGGCCGTCGAACTGGCCGATGCGCTCGCCCACGACGACCTCCCCTGCTGACGTCTCACCTCAGGCCCATGCGCGCGCTGCCGTAGAGCTCGGGGAACTTCACGTGGGTGGGGTCGACCGGCCGGGGGCGGCCGTCGGTGCCGGTGGCGAGCCAGCGGACGAGGGTGCCCAAGGCCAGGACGGCGAGGACGGCCAGCAGGACGACGAAGGCGATGATCACGGCGGTTCTCCTGTTCGGGTGGATTCGACGGGAGAACCGTGCGCCCGACCTCTTGCGAGGAACTGGCGGATGACTGGGGGTCGACTGGTCAGCCGCCCCGGAGCCGGGCCACGTCACCACTCTCGGTGACGCCCACGCCGAGCACACCGCGCTGGGAGCGCTCCAAGAATTTCGGGACCTAATCTTCCGGTGTGCCGCTCACGGGGGGCGCAAGACAGTCACGCCGCTACGGCGCTCTGGCCGCGTGGACCGCGGTGGTCACGATCACCGTGACGGTGGGCGTCGTCCTGTTGCCATTCGTCGACCTCGCGTACCGCGCTCCCGCCCTGCACGTGGCGCTGGAGACCTGCGAGGCGGTCATCGCCCTTCTGGCCGGTTACGTCTTGTACGGCCGCTTCCGGTCCGACCGCCGGCTGCAGCAGCTGCTCCTCGTGCTGGCCTTGTACACCTGGGCGACGGCCAACCTGGTGCTCACCGCCCTGCCCAACGCCGTCGCACTGGCCGAGGGCGCGAACTTCAACGGGTGGACGGGGTTGGTCATCCGCTCGGTCGGCACCCTGCTGTTCGTGGGCGCCGCGCTGGTCCCCCCGGGCCGGCAGGTCGGAGTCGTGGGAGCCCGGCGCTGGTCCGCCGGCGTCGGGCTGGCGCTGCTCGCCCTGACCGGCGTCGGGATCGCGGTCGCCGACCGGCTGCCCCCGACACTGGACCCGTCCGCTCCCGTCCCGGACCCGGCGCGCCCGGTGCTGGAGGCGCACCCTGCGGTGCTGGCCGTCCAGGTGGTCAGCGCGATCTGCTTCCTCGTCGCCGCCGCGGCGTTCACCCACGCCGGGCGCCGGAACCGGGACGAGCTCTTGCGGTGGCTCGGCGCCGGCTGCGTGCTCGCCACCGCCGCCCGCGTGCACTACCTGCTCTTCCCGTCGCTGTACTCCGACTACCTGTACACCGGCGACATCCTGCGACTGGGCTTCTACGTCTTCCTCTCGGCGGGGGCGGCGCGGGAGATCCGGTCGTACTGGGAGCTGCGGACACGCGCCGCGATCCTGGAGGACAGGCGGCGCACCGCCCGCGACCTGCACGACGGGCTCAGCCAGGAACTGGCCTTCATCGTCGCCCAGTCGCGGCGGCTCGCCGGTCACCCGGGTGACGAGCTGCTGGCCGAGCGCATCAGCGAGGCCGCGAGCCGGGCGCAGTTCGAGGCGCGGCGAGCGCTCCGGGCGCTGACCCGCCCGCAGGAGCTGCCGTTCCCCGCAGCGCTGCAGCAGAGCGTCGAGGACCTGGGTGAGCGCTACGCCGTCAAGGTGGTCACCGACCTCGACCCGTCCGTCGTCGTGGAGCAGGGCGCGGACGACGTACTCCTGCGCATCGTCGGCGAGGCCATGCGCAACGCCGTTCGCCATGGGCAGGCGCACCGCATCGACGTCCGGTTGACCGCCGACCCCCTGTGCCTCTCCGTGGTGGACGACGGCCGCGGCTTCGACCCCGGGCGGACCGGGGCCCTGCGTGCGGGCGGGTTCGGACTGACCAGCATGCGCGAGCGCGCTGCGGGGCTCGGCGCTGAGCTGTCGATCGCCTCGCATCCGGGCGAGGGGACGACGGTGCGGGTGGTCCGGCGATGAGCGCACCCCTGCGTGTCCTCCTCGCCGATGACCACGCACCGACCCGCGCGGCCGTCGGTGAAGCGCTGTGCGAACAGGGCATCGTCGTCGTGGCCTCGGTGGCCTGCGGCCCCGCCGCGCTCGAGGCCGCGCGCGAGCACCAGCCCGACGTAGCCCTGCTCGACATCCACATGCCCGGTAACGGCATCGTCGCGACGGCCGACATCACGCGGCAGGTCCCCGGCGTGACCGTCGTCATCCTCACCGCGTCGGGCGACGACGAGGACCTCTTCGCCGCCCTGCGAGCGGGTGCGGCCGGCTACCTGCTCAAGGACATGGATCCGGACCGGCTGGCACCCGCGCTGCAGGCCGTGCTGGCCGGTGAAGCAGTGCTGCCCCGCTGGCTCGTGAGCAAGGTGGTCGACGCCTTCCGCACGCAGCCCCGGCGCCGCTTCGCGTTGCCGAACCGCCCGAAGCCGGTGGAGCTGACCGAACGCGAGGCCGAGGTCCTCGAACTGATGGCCCGGGGGCTGTCGACCGAGGAGATAGCGGCCAGGATGTTCGTCGCCTCGGTGACGGTGCGGACCCACATCCGGGCCATCCTGCGGAAGCTGCGCGTCACGGACCGGCAGGCGGCGATCCGGATGGCCCTGGGCGACCGCGGTTGAGCGTTGAGAGATCTCAACACCCGCGGGGATTGTGGGCGCTCACAGGCGTTCCTAGCGTTTCTGTGACACACCGCGATGCAGTGATACGGGGTCTGCATCTGATCGCTGGGACCCCGAGGAGCGAGTAGCCACGCCGACGCGGTGACCGTCTGCGGCACCACTCGGACTCGTAGGAGCACAGGTGATCTCGATCCTGAACGAGCGACGCCCCCGCCGGGCCTTCGCTCTCCTCGCGGGCGTCACGGCCCTCTCGCTCTCTCTCGGCGGGGTAGCTCTCGCGGACAACGTGGGCATCGACGCCGACACGCTGACGGCGAACGCGGACAGCGCCAAGGCTCTCGGGACCGTGGCACCCGGCGCCACGCTCACGACGGACGCCAGCTTCGTCCTCACGTGCTCCGGCAAGAACCACGTGGACCTGGGTCAGACGGTGACGCTCACGCAGGGCACGCCCACCCTCAACGGCGCCACGGTCGGCACCGACGTGGTGGGTGCCACCACCGCGACGATCGGTCCCATCCCGTCCTCGTGGCCGGACGACACGTCGGGCTCCGGCCAGGACAACTGCGGCACGCCCGGCCCCGCACCCTTGAACGACAACGGGAACAGCTCGGTCACCATCAAGGCGCCGACCACGCCGGGCAGCTACACCGCCGTCGTCGTGTGGAGGTACACGGTCTCCCCTTCCGGAAGTGGCGACAGCAACGCCATCGGCGGGTCCAACGTCCAGGCCACGTACACCTTCACCGTTTCCAACCCCATCAGCCCGACCACGCTCTCGGCGGTGGGCGGCACGGGCACGTACGGCGGCACCGGGACCTTGACCGCCACGCTCACGTCCGGGACGACGGCCTTGGCGGGCAAGTCCGTCACCTTCAAGGTCGGCACCACGAACGTCGGCTCTGCGATGACCGGCACCGACGGCATCGCGACCCTCTCGAACGTGGATCTCGGGGGCCGCACCGCGGGGACCTACCCGGGCGTCGTGAGCGCCGGCTTCGCCGGGGACTCCAGCTACGGCTCGCAGACCGCGACCGGCGCCCTCGTCGTCACCAAGGCCGACCAGACGATCACCTTCGCCGCACTGCCGGACAAGACCATCGGGGACGCGCCGGTCACCCCCTCGGCCACGGCCAGCTCCGGCCTGCCGGTCAGCTTCGCCGTCACCGGCAATTGCTCGCTCGGCAATGACGGCACGGTCAGCCTGACCGGCGTCGGTGCCTGCACCGTCACGGCCAGCCAGGCCGGCAACGGCGACGTCAACCCGGCCCAGAGCGTGAGCCGCACATTCGGGATCACCAAGGCCGACCAGACGATCAGCTTCGCCGCACTGCCGGACAAGACGTTCGGAGACGGGGCCTTCACCGTGTCGGCCTCGGCCAGCTCCGGCCTGCCGGTCACCTTCGCCGTCACGGGTGCCTGCTCGCTCGGCAGCGACGGCACGGTCACCCTGACCGGCGCCGGCGACTGCACGGTCACGGCGTCGCAGACCGGCAACGACCAGTTCAACGCCGCCCCCGTCGTCGTGCGGACCTTCGCCATCGCCAAGGCCGCCCAGACGATCAGCTTCGCCGCCCTGCCGGACAAGACCTTCGGAGACGGGGCCTTCACCGTGTCGGCCTCGGCCAGCTCCGGCCTGCCGGTCACCTTCGCCGTCACGGGTGCCTGCTCGCTCGGCAGCGACGGCACGGTCACCCTGACCGGCGCCGGCCAGTGCGCCGTCACCGCCTCCCAGACCGGCAACGGCGACTACAACCCCGCGAGCGACGTCACGCGGACGTTCACGATCGCCAAGGCCGACCAGACGATCACCTTCGCCGCCCTGCCGGACAAGACCTTCGGGAACGCGCCGTTCGCCCCGTCGGCCTCGGCCAGCTCCGGCCTGCCCGTCACCTTCGCCGTCACGGGTGCCTGCTCCCTGGGCAGCGACGGCACGGTCACCCTGACCGGCGCCGGCCAGTGCGCCGTCACCGCCTCCCAGACCGGCAACGGCGACTACAACCCCGCGAGCGACGTCACGCGGACGTTCACGATCGCCAAGGCCGACCAGACGATCACCTTCGCCGCCCTGCCGGACAAGACCTTCGGGAACGCGCCGTTCGCCCCGTCGGCCTCGGCCAGCTCCGGCCTGCCCGTCACCTTCGCCGCCGTCGGCGCCTGCTCCCTGGGCAGCGACGGCACGGTCACCCTGACCGGCGCCGGCCAGTGCGCCGTCACCGCCTCCCAGGCCGGCAACGGCGACTACAACCCCGCGACCGACGTCACCCGCACGTTCACGATCGCCAAGGCCGACCAGGACCCGGTCACGCTCTCGGCGAGCAGGCCCAGCGGCTTCTTCGGAGACCTGATCTCCCTGACGGCGGCCGGAGGCAACGTAGGCGGCTTCACGTACGCCGCCTCGGGTTCCTGCACCGTCGATGCTTCCGGGATCGTGAAGATCACCAGCGGTACCGGGACCTGTTCGGTGACCGCTACCCGGGCAGGCGACGGGAACTACAACCCGAGGACCTCGGCCGCGGTGATCATCACGCCGACACCCTGGACGACCCTCGGCTTCTACCAGCCGGTCGACATGGGCGGAGTCCTGAACAGCGCCAAGGGTGGCAGCACGGTGCCGGTCAAGTTCGAGCTCTTCGCGGGAACCCGCGAGCTGACCGACACGGCGCAGGTGAGCTTCTCCTACGCGAAGATCAACTGCGACGGAACCGCCCCTACGGACGACGTCGAGACGCTCGCCACCGGTAACACGGTCCTGCGGTACGACACGACCGCCGGCCAGTTCGTCTACAACTGGAAGCTGCCGACCGGCGCCGGCTGCTACCGCCTCACCATGAAGGCAGCGGACGGCACGTCGAAGTCCGCGGACTTCAGGCTGAAGTAGCGATTCGTCGTCAGCGACGAGAGGTGGGCCCCGTCCGGCACCAGCCGGGCGGGGCCTCATCTCCTGCACGGGCCTCCGGCCGGATCAGCCGAGGACGGCGGCGACCGCCAGGCTCTCCTCCTCGATCCCGAGCCCGTCCTGCGCCGCCCACACCGCCGAGACCACCGCGTAGACCGCCGTCCACGCCCGGCCGCGGTCGACGTCCACCCTCATCGCCGGGCACAGCAGGGCCAGCCGCCGTTCGAGCAGTGCGGCCAACGCGGCGGCGTCGCGCGGCAGCGTGCCCAGCGGGTTGAGCATCGCCACCGAGACGTCGAGCGCGGGTTCGGCCCACACCCCGCGCGGATCGATCGCCACCGGTCCGTCGGCGCCGACCAGCACGTTGCCGTGGTGCAGGTCCCCGTGGCACAGCACCGGGGCCGTCGCCGACGCCAGCAGGGCGTCGAGCCGGTCGGCGGCGGCCGAGGTCACCGACGGGGGCAGCAGCGGATGACCGGTGCGCAGGTCGGCCAGCGCCGCCGGCTCCACCGCCAGCGGAGGCCGCGCGGTCCCACCGGAGTGCAGGGCCCGCCCCACCCGGCCGAGCAGCGGGAACGCCTCGTCGTCCGGCAGGCCGGTCAGGTCGGTGCCGGGCCGCACCCGCTCCAGCAGCAGGGCCACGGAATCGGCCGACACCGAGACCTCGAGGAGCCGCACGGCCCCCGCACCGTCCCACGCGGCGAGGACGCCCGCCTCGCGCACCAGGTCGCCCTCGTCGTTGGCGATCCCGACCTTGAGCACCACCTCGGCGCTCCCCCGCCGTCCGGGCGCGACCCAGTGGTAGGTCGCGTCGAACGGCTCCCCCAGCACCACCCCCCACGAGCGGGCACGGGAGGTCACGACCGCGGGCAGCCGCGCGCACCAGCCGGCGCCGCGTGCGCCGTGGATCGACGTCATCGCCGCCACCAGCGCACGTGGGACGACGACCCGGCTCACCCCGCGAGGCGCTCGGCGGCGGCGGCGATCCGCTCGTCGGAGGCGGTCAGCGCCATGCGCACGTGCCGGGCGCCGGACGGACCGTAGAAGGTGCCCGGCGCCGCGACGATGCCGAGACCGGCCAGCCAGTCGATCGTGGTCCAGCAGTCCTCGTCGCGCGTGGCCCACAGGTAGAGCCCCGCCTCGGAGTGGTCGACCCGCAGCCCGGCCGCCCGGACGGCCGCCAGCAGCGTGGCCCGCCGCGCCCGGTAGCGCTCCTTCTGCTCGGCGACGTGCGCGTCGTCGGCCAGCGCGGCCGTCATCGCGTCCTGCACCGGGCCGGGCACGAGCAGCCCGAGGTGCCGGCGCACCTCCCACGCCTGGCGCACCAGCGCCGGGTCACCCGAGAGCAGCCCGGCGCGGTAGCCCGCGGCGTTGGACTGCTTGGAGAGGGAGTGCACCGCGAGCAGGCCGCTGTGGTCGTCGCCGGCCACGGCCGGGTGCAGCAGGGAGCGCGGCTCGACGTCCCAGCCGAGGGTGATGTAGCACTCGTCGGCCACGACCGGCACGCCCCGCGCGCGGCCCCAGGCCGCCCAGGCGCGCAGCTCGTCGTCGGTGAGCACGCGGCCGTGCGGGTTGCCCGGGGAGTTCAGCCAGACCAGGACGACGCCGGTCGCGTCGTCCGGCGGGACGTCGCAGCGGCGCACCGCGAGACCGGCCAGCACCGCGCCCACCTCGTAGGTCGGGTAGGCCACCTCGGGGATGAGCACCGTCCCGCTGCCCGACAGCCCGAGCAGGGTGGGCAGCAGCGCGACGAGCTCCTTGGAGCCGACGGTCGGGATCACCGAGGGGTCGGGCCCGTGCGGCTCGGCGACCGTCACGCCGAGCCGGCGGGCCAGCCAGTCCGCGGCGGCGGTGCGCAGCGCCGGCGTGCCGAGCGCCGTCGGGTAGCCCGGTGCGTCCGCGCCGGCCGCCAGCGCCGCCTGCAGCACGGACGGCGACGCGTCGACCGGCGTGCCGATGGACAGGTCGACCACCCCGCCGGGGTGCCGGGCCGCCCGGGCCCGGGCTCCGGTCAGGGAGTCCCACGGGAAGTCGGGCAGCCGCCGCGCGGCCGTCCCGGTGTCAGCAGCCGTGGTCAGTGGTCCTCGCCCTGCGGCGGGAGCGCGGCGACCAGCGGGTGGTCCTTGGCGATCTTCCCGGTCTTCGCGGCGCCGCCGGGGCTGCCCAGGTCGGAGAAGAACTCCACGTTGGCGTTGTAGAAGTCCTTCCACTTGTCGGGGACGTCGTCCTCGTAGTAGATGGCCTCCACCGGGCACACCGGCTCGCAGGCGCCGCAGTCCACGCACTCGTCGGGGTGGATGTAGAGCATCCGGTCGCCCTCGTAGATGCAGTCCACCGGACACTCGTCGATGCACGCCTTGTCGAGGACGTCGACACAGGGCTGGGTGATGACGTAGGTCACGGCGGATCCCTCCCGGGGACGGGTGCAGCGACCGCGGCCGGACCGCGGTCGGGTGTTGTCGCGCTCAGTATCACCTGTCGTCCGCGCAGCGTCGCCATCCCCTCCCATCAGGGGCGATGCAGCGGCGATCCAGCGGCGATGCAGCCCTCCCCCGTTGGGGGGAGGCGACGACGGCCGGCTCAAGCGGAACGCGATAGTGCCGATCCGCCTACCGTGACGACGGCGAGGGCCCCCCGGGCTGCGGCGACGCGAGGACGCATCCCCGCGCCGCGGCCCCCTCTGCCCACCCGCCGTCCCACCGGCCCGGCCGCGCACTACGACGCGCAGGCCGCGCTCGACCACCAGCTCGCCCGCCTGCGCAGCACGCTGGGCGCCTCCCGGGTGTCGGTCTGGGTGCACGAGGCCACCACCGGCACCGCGGCGCCCTACCGGCAGTCGGTCTGCCCGGGCGCCGACGTGGCCGAGATCCCGGCGCTGAAGAACCCGGTCACGGTGTCCCGCTCGCCGTTCGTCTCCGCGGTGCTCGAACGGTGCGAGCCGGTCGTCGTCCGTGCCGACGGGCGCCGGGCCGCGGACAAGGAGGCCGCCCGCTACGGCATCCGCTCCGCGCACGGCGAGCCGCTGGTCCGCAACGGCGAGGTGGTCGGCCTGCTGACCATCGAGCCGGCGGCCGCCGCCTCCACGGCTCAGCTGCGCCAGGCCGTGCCCGGCATCGCGCTCGCGCTGACCGAGGCGTGGCGCCGCCGCTCCGAGCGCCGCCGCCTGGACTCCGCCGAGGTGCTGCTCGGGCTCGTCGAGCGCGCGCACCAGGCCGACTCGGTCGAGGAGCTGCTCGCCGTGGCCTGCCAGCAGCTGGCCGAGCTCGGCGAGGTCGAGCGGGCCTGCGTCTTCCTCGTCGAGGACGGCGAACTCGTCCCCAGCATGGCCCGGTACGCCGACGGGCGGCGCGACACGGCCGGCTGGAAGCGGTTCCGCAACGCCCCCGAGCCGCTGCAGCTGGTGCAGACCGTGCTGCGCACCGGCGAGCCGAAGGCCGCCGACCGCGACTCCGGCGAGCTCTCCGGGTGGTGGGCCGACACCTTCGGCATCGCCTCCGCGCTGGCCGTCCCGCTGGGCCGGGCTCCACACCTGGCCGGCGTGCTCACCCTCGACAGCCCGCTGCAGCGCCCCTTCTCCGAGGAGGTGCGCCGGATGGCGACCGCCGCCGGCGTCTACCTCGCCGGCGTGCTGGAGCAGGTCCGGACCAACCAGTCGCGCGCGGCCTCGCTGGCCACCGCCGAGGTGGTGCGCCAGCTGCTGGTCGACGGCGCGCACGCCACGGGCGTCCCCGAGGCGGCCGAGGTGCTGGCCCGCGCCGTCCAGGACGTGCTGGGCACCGAGCGCAGCTCGGCCTACAAGGTCGACGCCGACGGCCTCATCGAGGACGTGCGGCACCTCGGCTGGGCCGACGAGCACAAGGAGGTCGTCCGGCGGCAGGTGATCGGCCGCCCCGCCGCCGACGTCAAGCTCTGGCAGCGCACCGTCGAGGAACGGCTGCCGGTGTTCGTCGAGGACGCCGCCGCCAGCGACCTCCTCGACCCGCGGCTCGTGGCGGCCCTGGACCTCAAGGCCTACGTGAGCGTCCCGCTGCTGGCCGGCGACCGGCTCATGGGCCTGATCGTCACCGGTTCGACGTCCTCGACCGGCCGCTGGTCGGCCGACCTGCGCGAGGCCGTGCGCCAGGTGACCCTCGAGGGCGCGCTGGTGGTGGAGAACGCGGTGCTGCGCGCCGTCGAGCGGCTGCGCCTGAAGCAGCTGGCCGACGAGGCGCACCACGACCCGCTGACCGGTCTGCCCAACCGCCGCCGGTTCATCGAGGAGCTGGAGAAGACCGTCTACGACAGCGCGGGCCGCGACTGCGCCGTCCTCATGGTCGACCTCGACCGGTTCAAGGAGATCAACGACAGCTTCGGGCACAGCGTCGGCGACGACCTGCTCTGCCTGGTCGGGCCGCGGCTGGGCAAGGCGCTGCAGCCCGGCGACCTGCTCGCCCGGATGGGCGGCGACGAGTTCGCCGTCCTGCTGCCCGACGCCGACCACGCCCGCGCGCTGGAGGTGGCGCACCGGCTCGGTGCGGCGCTGCGCGACGAGTTCGTGCTCGACGGCATGCCGCTGCACATCGACGCGAGCATCGGCATCGCGCTGTGCCCGGACCACGGCCGCGACCGCTCGCTGCTGCTGGCCCGCGCCGACACCGCGATGTACGCGGCCAAGCGCGACCGGCGCGGCTTCGAGCTGTGGGAGCCCGACGGCACGCCGGACTCCCGCGACCGGCTGGAGACCCTCGAGCAGCTGCGCACCGCCCTCGACACCGAGGAGCTGGTCCCCTACTACCAGCCGAAGCTGGACCTGCGCACCGGCGCGGTGATCGGCGTCGAGGCCCTCGTCCGGTGGCAGCACCCGACCCGCGGGTTGCTCACCCCCGACGTCTTCCTGCCCCTGGCCGAGCAGGCGGGGCTGATGCGCCGCCTGGCGCTGCGCGTGCTGGAGCGCTCGCTGTCGGACCTGCGCGGCTGGCGCGAGGCCGGTCACGACCTGTCGGTCGCGGTCAACCTGTCGGTGTCCAACCTGCAGGACATCGCGCTGCCCGACCAGGTGGGGATGCTGCTCGACAGCCTCGGCGTGCCCGCGCAGTCGCTCACCCTGGAGATCACCGAGGACGTCCTCATGGCCGACGCCGCGCGCACCCGCCAGGTGCTCGACGGCCTGCGCCGGCTGGGCGTGCAGCTCTCGATCGACGACTACGGCACCGGCTACAGCTCGCTGGCCTACCTGCGCGCGCTGCCGGTCAACGAGCTCAAGCTCGACCGCAGCTTCGTGCGCAACCTGACCTCGGACCCCCGGGCGGCCGCGATCGTGCGCAGCACCCTGCAGCTCTCGCGCGACCTGGGCATGACCATGGTGGTCGAGGGCGTCGAGGACGCGGACGCGCTGGCCGCGCTGTGCGAGTGGAACTGCGACATCGCCCAGGGCTTCCACGTCGCCCGGCCGATGCCCGCCGCGGACTTCCTGCCCTGGCTGTCCGCCCGGTCGATGGCCGACGCCGCCCGCTGAGGCACCATCCCCTGGTGCTCTCCGTCGCCGACCTCGAACGCCTGTCCGCCGAGAGCTGGCGAGGTCTGTCGCGCGAGGCCTACGGCGACTGGCTGCTGCGCGCCGGCGGCGGCTTCACCGGCCGGGCCAACTCGGTGCTCGTCGTCGGGGAGCCGCCGGCCGCGCTGCCCGACGCGGTCGCCGCCGTGACCTGCTGGTACACCACACGGGGCCTGCGGCCGCGCGCGCAGGTGCCGCTGCCCGGTGCCGAGGCCGCCGACGCCGCCTTCGCGGCGGCCGGCTGGGACCGGGACGAGGACGTCCTCGTGCTGACCGCTCCCCTGGCCGGCTGGCCGGAGCCGTCGGTGGCGGTCTCGATCGCCGCCGAGCCGGACGACGACTGGCTGGTCGGCTACCGCTACCGCGGCGCCGCGCTGCCGCCGGTGGCGCGGGACGTGCTGCTCGCCGCCGACGACCCGGCGTTCCTCACCGTCCGGCTCGACCCGCCCCCGGCCCCACCCGCCGCGGTCGCGCGGGGCGTCGTCGTCGAGGGCTGGCTGGTGGTGACCGCGGTGACCGTGGACGAGTCCTACCGCCGGCGTGGCCTGGCGACGGCGGTGATGGCGTCACTCGGCGCGTGGGCGGCCGACCGCGGAGCCCACTCCTGCACCCTGCAGGTGGTGTGCACCAACGCCCCGGCGCTGGCGCTCTACGAGCGGCTCGGCTTCACCGAGCACCACCGCTACCACTACCGGCTGGCGCCGCTGTCCTCCTGATCGCGGGTCCGGCGGGGCGAGGCCAGGACCCGGCCGACGGCGAACGCCGCCGCCACGACGCCGACCAGCAGGAACGCCAGGCCGACGTACCCCAGGGCGCCCGTCCCGACGATCACCAGGTCACCCTCGGGACGGCGTCGCGCCGCGCCCAGCGCCACCGCCAGCCACGCCAGCGCCGGCAGGACGGCGACCACCCGCGAGCGCGACCAGCGGTAGGCGGCGCTGACCACCAGCAGGTTGCCCACGACGGCGGCGAGCACGGAGACCGGCACGAGCACGCCGCCCACGCGCAGCGGCAGCCAGAAGACCTCGACCAGCGCCAGCCAGGTGCCGACGACGACGGCCGCGATGCCCCAGCCGACGAGCGCGAGAGCTCTCATCCGGGCAGGCCGGCGAACAGGTCGTCCTCCCAGCCCTGTGGGGAGCCGCCGTCCGGGCCTCGCTCGCCCCGCACCAGCCGGTAGTACTCGGTGCCGAGCACCTCCTGGCCGAGGTTGTTGGACAGCGCGAAGAACGGCCCGTCGACGGTGATCTGCGTCGGGTAGGCGCGCAGGGCGGCGTCCTTGTGGCCGGCGTAGGCGCGGGCGTCGACGGCGGCGGCGATCGCCTCGTCCGGGACGACGAACGGCACCTCCTCGATGTCGCCGAGCCCCTCGAACGGCGAGCCCTCCCCCACCTCGGCCATCGCCTCGATGCCGCGCAGCACCACCGACCGCGGCATGGCGCACCAGTAGACCTTGGCGACCTGCCAGGGCTCGCCCAGCTCCGGGTGGAACGCCGGGTCTGCGGCGGCCCCGACCGCGCGCATGGCGACCCGGTGCGCCTGGATGTGGTCGGGGTGGCCGTAGCCGCCCTTCTCGTCGTAGGTCACCAGCACCTGCGGGCGCAGCTCCCGGACGACGGCGACCGCGTGCGCCGCGGCCTCCTCGACGTCGGCGTTCCAGAAGGCGCGCGGGTTCTCGTTGGCCGGCGTCCCCATCATCCCGGAGTCGCGGTAGCGCCCGGCCCCGCCGAGCCAGCGGTGGTCGGTGACCCCGAGCGCCGCCATGGCCGCGGTGAGCTCGGAGATGCGGTAGCCCCCGAGCTGGTCGGCCTGGTCGGCGGCCAGCTGCGCCAGCTCCGGGACCAGCACCTCGCCCTCCTCGCCCAGGGTGCAGGTCAGCAGCGTGACCTGGACGCCCTCGGCGACGTAGCGGGCCATGGTCGCCCCGTTGTTGATCGCCTCGTCGTCGGGATGGGCGTGGATGAGCAGGAGCGAGCGCACGCAGCGATCTTGCCGTGTCGGTCCTGGCGTGGGACCCGGAGGGTGCCCGCCAGGACCGACGGAACGGCTCCACGGATCAGGGGGACCGCACCTGGCCGCGGTGCACCCCGGAGGGGTGCGGTGTCACAGGACCTGGAGGGCCTCCGCGTAGTGGCAGCGGTTGAGGTGGCCGATGCCGCGGTCCTCCAGCGCCGGTTCCTGCTCGACGCACAGCTGCCGCTCGCTGTCGCTGAGCACGTTGGCGAACTTCTGGCAGCGGGTGCGGAACTTGCAGCCGGACGGCGGGTTCGCCGGGCTCGGGACGTCGCCGGTGATGATGATCCGCTGGCGCTCGCGCTCGCGGCGCGGGTCGGGCAGCGGGATCGCCGAGAGCAGGGCCTGCGTGTACGGGTGCGCCGGACGGTCGAAGAGCTCGTCGCGACCGGCCACCTCGATGATCCGGCCCAGGTACATCACCGCGACCCGGTCGGAGATGTGCTTGACCACCGACAGGTCGTGCGCGATGAACAGGTAGGACAGGCCGAGGTCGTTCTTGAGGTCCTCGAGCAGGTTGATGACGCCGGCCTGGATGGACACGTCCAGCGCGGACACCGGCTCGTCGAGGATGAGCAGCTTCGGCTGCAGGGCGAGCGCCCGGGCGATGCCGATCCGCTGCCGCTGGCCGCCGGAGAACTCGGCCGGGTAGCGGTTGGTGTGCTCGGGGTTGAGCCCGACCTGCTCCACCAGCTCCCGGACCCGCTCCCGCAGCTCCTTGTTGCTCTTGGTGAGCCCATGGATGATCAGCGGCTCGGCGACGATGTCGAAGACCGGCAGCCGCGGGTTGAGCGAGGCGTAGGGGTCCTGGAAGACGATCTGGATGTCGCGGCGCAGGGGTCGCATCTGGGTGCGGTTGAGCCCGACGAGCTCGCGGCCCTCGAACTTCACCGAGCCGCCGGTGGCCGGCTGCAGGTTGAGGATCGCCCGCCCCGTCGTCGACTTGCCGCAGCCGGACTCGCCGACCAGGCCGAGCACCTCGCCCGGGTGGATGTCCAGGTCGACGCCGTCCACGGCGCGCACGGCGCCGACGGTGCGCTTGATGAGGCCGCCGCCCTTGATCGGGAAGTGCTTCTCCAGGCCGCGCACGGACAGGATCGGCTCGCCGTCGCCCAGCGGTGCTTCAGCGCGGTCGGTGGTGGGCGCGGTCACGCGATCTCCTCGCTGGCGCTCGTCGGTCGCGTGACCGGCGGTGCCGGGCTGACTGGTGAGCTCGCAAGCTCGCTCACTGGTTGCTCCCCTTCGGGCCGATGATGCTGCCTGTCTCCCCCGCCGCGTGGTCGGGTGCGGTCTCACCCTCGACCTCGGGCGACGGTCCCCTGTCGCGGTCGACTGCGGCGACGTCCTCTTCCAGCGGGCGGCTCTCGTCGACCAGCAGCGTGTCGGCGCTGGTGTCGTCGAACACCTCGGTGGCGTCGCCGTGCGCCTTCTCGACGATCTCGGTGCGGATGCAGGCGGCGGAGTGCCCGCGGCCCACGTCGAACAGCGGCGGCTCGGCGGCGTCGCACTCGGCGATGTGCAGCGGGCAGCGCGGGGCGAACGGGCAGCCCGGCGGCATGTTCACCAGCGACGGCGGGGAGCCGATGATCGGCGTCAGCCGCTCGCGGCCGGTGCTGTCCAGCCGCGGCAGCGAACCGAGCAGGCCCAGCGTGTAGGGCATCCGCGGTTCGTAGTAGATGTCCTCGACGCTGCCGATCTCCACCGGCTTGCCGGCGTACATCACGAGCACCCGGTCGGCGACACCGGCGACGACCCCGAGGTCGTGGGTGATCAGCACCATCGCCGCGCCGGTCTCCTCCAGCGCGGTGTCGAGCACCTCGAGGATCTGCGCCTGCACGGTCACGTCCAGGGCCGTCGTCGGCTCGTCGGCGATGATCACGTCCGGCTGGTTGGCCATCGCGATCGCGATGACGACGCGCTGGCGCATGCCGCCGGAGAACTCGTGCGGGTAGGAGCGGACCCGGTTGGCGGCGTTGGGGATGCCGACCAGCTCGAGCAGCTCGACCGACCGGGCCTCGGCGGCCCGGCGGGACAGCCGCTTGTCGTGGACCCGCAGCGTCTCCTCGATCTGCCGGCCCACGCGGTAGACCGGGTCGAGCGAGGTCATCGGGTCCTGGAAGATCATCGACACGCCCTTGCCGCGCACGCGCGACATGTTCGGGTCGGAGACGCCGAGCAGCTCCTGGCCGCGGTAGCGCACCGAGCCGGCGATCTGCGCCGATCCCGGCAGCAGGCCCATGACGGCCAGCGACGTCACCGACTTGCCGGAACCGGACTCGCCGACGATGCCGAGCACCTCACCGGAGCGCAGCGTGTAGCTGACCCCGCGGACGGCGTGCACCAGCCCGTCCTGCGTCGGGAAGCTGACCTGGAGGTCGTCGACCTCGAGCAGCGGGGCGGTGGGGTCGAAGCCGGGCAGGCTGTGGGCGCGCTCGGGTGCGAGCGTGCCGATGGACGTGGCTCCCGCGGGCGTGCCGGAACCGGAGGTCTCCTGGGTGGTCAAGACGAGCGCCCCTCTTCTCAGGCCCGCACGCGGCGGTTGCTCGGGTCGAAGGCGTCACGGATCCCGTCGCCGATCAGGTTGATCGACAGCACGATGATCAGCAGCGTGATGCCCGGGAAGTAGAACAGCCACGGCCGGGTGCTCGCGGCCTGGACGCCTTCGGACACCAACCGGCCCAGCGAGGTCTGGTTGGCCCCGTTGACGCCGAAGCCGAGGTAGGTCAGCGACGCCTCGAGGATGATCGCGGTGGCCGCGGCCAGCGTCGTCCACACGATGAGGGAGCCCAGCGCGTTCGGGATCAGGTGCTTGAAGATGATCCGCTTGTTGGACGCGCCGAGGGCGTGCGCGGCTTCGACGTACTCCTTCTCGCGGAGCGAGAGGAACTGGCTGCGCACGATGCGGGCGAGGTCCAGCCAGCCGAACAGACCCAGGATGATGCCGACGCCCAGAGGGGTGCGGGCGCTGGAGAAGTTGCTGGCCACGACGAGCAGCACGACCAGCAGGGGCACGGTGAGGATCAGGTCGACGATGCGCATCAGCACGTTGTCGACCCAGTTGCCGAAGTAGCCGGCCAGCGCCCCGATGAGGACGCCGAGCGGCAGCGCGATCACGACGAAGAGCAGGACGATGAACATCGACCGCTGCACGCCCTGCATGAGGCCGGCGAGCAGGTCGCGCCCGATCGAGTCGCTGCCCAGGATGTAGCCCTTGGTCCCTGGCGGCACCGACTGCGCGTTCTTGTTCTGGTCGGCGTAGTCGACCCCGTGGATGAACGGGCCGATGAAGCCGAACAGCATCATGATCACGAAGATGATGAGGCCGGTCATGCCGACCTTGTTGTGCAGGAAGTGCCGGATGACCTGCTGGCGCTGGCTGCGCGCCTTGACGGTGAACTCACGGTCCGCGCCGCCGGTGGGCGGGGTGCCCGCCTCGGCAGGGAGGACCTCGGTGGCCGAAGCGGTGCTGGCCTGGGTGGTGGCCATGTCTCTCTTCTCTCTCGCGTACCGGGCCGGTCAGGCCAGACGGATCCGCGGGTCGAGGACCGCGTAGAGGATGTCGGCGATCAGGTTGAACAGGACGATCACCGCGGCGCTGACGATCAGCCAGCCCAGGACGACGTTGATGTCGTTGTTGCCGATGCCGTCGTTGAGCAGGTAGCGCCCCATCCCGTTCCAGACGAACACCGTCTCGGTGATGACGGCGGAACCGAAGAGGGTGCCGATCCCGAGGGCCACGACGGTGGTCAGCGGGATCAGCGCGTTGCGCAGGCCGTGCTTGTAGACGGTGCGCCGGTAGGTCAGGCCCTTCGCGCGGGCCAGCCGCATGTAGTCCGAGCCCAGGACGTCGAGCATGGAGGCGCGCTGGAAGCGGCTCCACGCAGCGAACGACAGCAGCGCGAGGCAGATCGTGGGCAGCACGAGGTGGCCGATGCGGTCGCTCCAGAGCTCCCAGTTGCTCGTCGCGAACTGTTTGATGCCCGGTGTCTCCTCACCGATGGTGTAGAGCACCTGCTTGCCGAAGAGCTGGTTGACCTTGACCGCCAGGAACTCCTTGAGCAGCGCGGCGAACCAGAACGTGGGCAGCGCGATGAGGATGTAGGCGATGAAGGTGAAGGCGTAGTCCGACGGCTTGTACTGGCGCACCGCGCCGATCACGCCGACGACGATCGCCAGGATGATCGCCAGGATCATGGCCGCGATGATCATGCGCCCGGTCACGCCGGCGCGGGTGATCAGCTGGTCGGCGACCGGGGTGCCGTTCACGCTCTTGCCGAAGTCGCCGGTGACGACGCCGCGCAGCCAGTTCCAGTAGCGCACGAAGAAGGGGTCGTTCAGGCCCAGCTGCTCGCGCACGTTGTCCAGGAACGCCTGGCTCGGCGGGGGCTGCCGCTGCCGGTACTTCTGGAGCGGGTCGAAACTCGCCGAGCAGAGGGCGAAGACCAGGAACGAACTGGCCAGCAACACGAAGACGGATCCGATGATCCGCCGGATCGTGAAGAAGAACATCAGCGCACCTTACGTCGGGGCGAACGTCTTCCATCGGGAAGGTTCCCACGCCTGAGGGGGTTCGCGCAGGACGTCTGCAAGCCACCAGCGTTGCAGAGGTCCATGCGATCCAAACCGTTGCACGAGCGTTCTCGAGCCCGGGCACCGACTCCTGGCACACCGCGGCCCCCGGGGCGGATCGCTCCGGGGGCCGCGGCCGTGCTGGTGCCGGGTCGGGCCGGCGGGGCGGTGACCGGGCACGTCAGGGACGTGCCCGGTCACCTCACCTCACTGCTTCTGCGACCACTGCTCCGAGTTCCAGAGCGGACCCGCCTGGCTGGCGTTGTCCTCCACCCCCTGGACGCTCGACTGGTACGCGATGAAGGTCGGCTTCTGGTACAGCGGCAGGGTCGCCATCTGGTCCCAGAGCTTCTTGTCGACCTGGTTGGCCAGGTCGGCCGCCTTGCTCGGGTCCGGCTCGGCCACCATCTGCGCCAGCAGCTGGTCGATCTCCGGGGTACCGGTCCGGGAGTAGTTCTGGCCCAGGCCGTTGGCCGGCGAGTAGTAGATCGACTGGTTCGCCGAGACGAACGGCGTCGACACCCACGCGAACAGCGCCGCCTGGAAGCCACCGGCCTCGAGGCTGGTCGGCTTGTCGGCACCGGCGAAGATGTCCGGGTTGGCGTTGAACGTGGCCTCGATGCCCGCCTTCTTGAGCTGCGGGATCATGACCTCGATCGTGGTCTGCCGGAGCGGGTTGTTCGCCGTCGTGTCGATCTGGATCTTCAGCCGCCCGCGCTGCGGGTGGGTGTAGATGCCGTCCGGGCCGAGCGTGTAGCCGGACTGCTCCAGCAGCTGCTTGGCCTTGTCGGTGTTCTGGGACTTGTACTCCTCAGGAGCGTTGTCCTTGTACTCCGGCTGGTTGTTCACGTAGAGCCGGTTGTCGAGGACCTGCGCGTCCGACGAGAACTGCTTGACCGTCTGGTCGACGATCTCCTGCCGGTCCAGCGCCATCGCGAACGCCTTGCGGACGTTCGGGTCAGCGAGGTTCGGGTCGGAGGTGTTGAAGTCGAGGTGCTCGAACGACAGACCGAACGTGATCTTGCTGGTGACGTTCGGCTTGAGGGCCTCGACCTGGTCGACCAGGTCCAGCTGCGGCTGCGGGTAGATGACCCCGAGCTCCTGGTTCTGCAGACCCTGGACGGCGGTCGTCGGGTCGTTGCCGATGCCCTGGATGACCAGCTGGTCCAGCTTGGCCTTGTCGCCCCACCACTTCGGGTTCGGGGTCAGGACGATGACCTGGCCACCGACGTCGATGTTCTTCTTCAGGACCTGCCAGGGACCACCGGAGATGTCGCTGGGCACGCCGTCGGCGATCGGCCAGCCGGTGGTGAAGGTCTGGCACTGCGTCGCCGGGTCGTCGTTGGCCATGATGTGGGCCGGGTAGATCGGCCCGAACACGGCCTGCCAGTCGGCGTAGGACGGCGAGAAGGTCACGGTGACGGTCTTGCCGTCGTCCGAGCCCTTGACGTCGGAGATGTTGGCGTAGCCGTTGGTCGACAGCACGCCCTCGCACCCACCGTCGGCCGGGTCAGCGCTGCGCTGGGCCTTCCAGGTGTAGATGAAGTCGTCGGCCGAGATCGGCGTCCCGTCGCTCCAGACCGCGTCGTTGCTGATCTTGTAGGTGATGACCTGGCCGCCGCCGCTGGTGTCCAGCTTCGGCTCCTCGCTGAGGAGGTTCTTGTCGTAGACGACGGAGAAGTCCGGCTTGACGATGAAGGGCGAGGGCAGGACCCGGCCCATGATGTTCTGCGTCGAGGTCGCGTTACCGGCGGAGATGCCCTGGAACAGGTTCTCCGGCCAGTCGGTGGCCTCGCCGTAGATGACACGGCCGCCCGAGGAGGAACTGCTCCCCGAGTCGTTGCTGCCGCTGCCACCCCCACAGGCGGTCAGCGCCATCGCGCCGGCGATGCCGGTCGCGATCAGCGCGGCATGGCGCTTGCTCAACTTCACGTGCGATGCCTCCCTCGTCCCGCGCGCGCGGGGGGAACGGACTGGTCGGTCGACGCCGGGCTTGGGCTGCCTGGCCTCGCTTCCATGGAAAAGGCGATCCGAGCAGGCTGAGGCCTCCTCCGAACGTCGGGGCGACCCTAGGCACGCGTTCGGAGAAGCGTCCACGACCTACACCGATTTGTGACCTGCGCTCACGATCGCCCCGCGAGCCACAACTTCCGCTCACGTCCCGCCCGCCCGCCGGACCCCTTGCGGTTGCAGCCCCACCCGTCCGCAGACCTTTCGGGTCGTCACAGGAGTTACCTCGTGTGTCACACGGGGCTCGCGGGGGTACGGGGATGAGGACCGACGGACCAGAGGAGGTCTCTTCCATGGGTGACGACGACAAGGTTCAGAACAAGGCGCAGGAGCTCGCCGGCCGCGCGAAGTCCGCGGTGGGCGGTGCGACCAACGACCGCGACCTTCAGGCCGAGGGCGAGAAGGACAAGATGGCCGGCAACCTGAAGCAGGCCGGCGAGAAGGTCAAGGACGCCTTCAAGTGATCGCTCGCGACCACTGACGGCAGGAGCGCCATCCCCTCGGGGGTGGCGCTCCTGCCATGTTCGGCCAGGCGCACAATGGCGGCCGATGGTGAGCAGAGCTAACGAGATTCCGGCGGCCGTCGAGCAGTCCGCCTTCGAGGCCGCGACCGCCGCCGTGGAGGCGGCGCTGGCCGCCGGTGCGCGCTACGCCGACGCCCGGCTGGTCGACCGGCGGCACGAGTCGATGACCGCGCGGGACGGCGACGTGCGGTCCCTGTCGCAGACGACCGCGGCCGGCCTCGGCGTGCGGGCGCTGGTCGGCTCCTCGTGGGGCTTCGCCGCGCTCGGCGACCCCGCCGGCGACGCCGACGCCCGCCGCACGGGTGAGCGGGCCACGGCGATCGCCCGTGCCTCGGCCGCCGTCCCGGGTCCGCCGATGGAGCTGGTCGCCGTCCCGCCCGCGGTGGGCGGGTGGTCCAGCGAGTGCCTCGAGGACGCCTTCGCCGTCCCCCTGTCGGAGAAGGGTGACCTGCTCACCTCGGTGACCACGACGATGAAGGCCGCGGGCGTGGCCGTCGCCGAGGCGCTGTACCAGGCCTGGGACACCCGGACCGCGTTCGTCTCCAGCGAGGGCGCGCGGATCGGGCAGCACGTGCGCGAGGCCGGCGCCGGGATGCACTGCCTGACCGTCGGCGAGGGCGAGACCCAGCGCCGCTCCTACCCCGCGTTCCGCGGCCAGTACGGCACCCGCGGCTGGGAGCTGGTGCGCGCGCTGGACCTGCCCGGGCACGCCGAGCGGATCGCCGCCGAGGCGCAGGAGCTGCTCACCGCGCCGCTGTGCCCGTCGGAGGAGACGACGCTGCTGCTCGGGGGCGAGCAGATGTCGCTGCAGATCCACGAGTCGGTCGGGCACGCCATCGAGCTCGACCGGATCCTCGGGTGGGAGGCCGCGTTCGCCGGCACGTCGTGGCTGGACCTCGGGCAGCTCGGCTCGCTGCGGTTCGGCTCGGACCTGATGAACATCACCATCGACCCGACGATCCCGGGCGCGCTGGGATCGTTCGGCTTCGACGACGAGGGGACGCCGGCCGCCGCGCGCGACGCCGTCCGGAACGGGATCTGGGTGGGTGTGCTGGCCGGTCGCGACTCCGCCGCGGTGGCCGGTCTGGACAACGCCGGCTCGGTGCGCGCCGACGGCTACGCGCGGCTGCCGATGGTGCGGATGACGAACGTGGGCCTGGAACCCGGTCCGCACACGCTCGAGGAGATGATCGCGGCGACCGACGACGGCGTGCTCATGGAGCACAACCGGTCCTGGTCGATCGACGACAAGCGGCTGAACTTCCAGTTCGGCTGCGAGATCGGGTGGGAGGTCAAGCGCGGCCGGCGGGGACGCCTGCTGCGCAACCCCTCCTACACCGGGATCGGCCCGCGCTTCTGGTCGTCGCTGGACATGCTGGGGGGCGCCGCGCCGGGCGAGTGGCAGGCGTGGGGGACGCCGAACTGCGGCAAGGGCCAACCCGGGCAGGTCGGGCACACCGGGCACGGCGCCGCGCCGGCCCGCTTCACCGGCGTCCGGGTGGGGGTGCGCGGGTGAACCTCGATTCCCTGGCCGCCGCCGTGCTCGACGAGGTGAAGCGGGCCGACGCGTCGGCCGACGCGGTGGTGCGCGTGGAGGAGGCGTCGCTGGCGCTGACCCGGTTCGCCGACTCCGCGATCCACCAGAACGTCGCGGACGAGCGGGTCACCGTGCACCTGTCCCTGACCGTGGACGGCGGGCGGACGGCGACGGCCTCGACGACCCGTTCTGCCCCTGAGGACCTCGTGGCCGCTGCTCTGGCCGCGGCCCGGCTGCGGCCGCGGGACCCGTCGTGGCCGGGGCTGGGCGCACCTGCCCCGGTGTCGACGGGGTCGTGGGACGCCGAGACCGCGGCCGCCTCTCCCGCTGACCGGGCGGCCGGGGTGCGGGCGTTCGTGGACGCGGCCGGAGGGCTCTCGTGCGCCGGCTTCGTGCAGACCGCCTCGTTGAGCTCGGTGCTCGGGACGACCGCCGGGCAGCTGGTCTCCGGCGCGACGACGTCGGCGATCTGCGACGGGATCGCGCGGCTGTCCGGAGCGGACGGCGTGGCCCGCTCGATGTCCGGCCGGCTCGGTGACCTCTCCTTCGCCGCGCTGGGTGTGCGGGCTGCGGCGAAGGCCCGCGCCGGTGTGGACGCCGCCCCGGTCGAGATCGGCAGCTACCCCGTGGTGCTCGAGCCCGCGGCCGTGGCCGACGTGGTGGGCGGGCTGGTCAGCGGCCAGTTCAACGCGAAGTCCGTGGTCGACGGGACCTCCGGCGTGCGGCTGGGTTCGCCGCAGTTCGACCCGGCCGTGACCCTGGTCGACGACCCGCTGAGCGGCGTCGGCCTGCCGTTCGACACCGAGGGCACGCCGACCTCGCGGCTGGACCTGGTCCGCGACGGCGTGCCGGTGGGGCTCACCACCGACCGGCGGACGGCGGCTGCCCTGGACCGGTCGTCGTCGGGCCATGCCTCGGACGTCAGCGACACGTGGGGACCGGTGGCCGGCGACCCTGCGCTGTCGGCCGGATCCGGCGGATCGGTGGACGACCTCGTCGCGGGGCTCGCGCGCGGGCTGCTGGTGAGCGACTTCTGGTACACCCGCGTGGTCGACCCGAAGCGCTCGGTGTGGACGGGGCTGACCCGCAACGGCGTGTGGCTGGTGGAGGACGGGCGGATCGTCGCGCCGGTGAGCACGCTGCGGTTCACCCAGTCCTACCTCGAGGCGCTGGCACCGGGTGCGGTCGTGGTCGGCTCCGAGCTCGACCCGCAGCCGTACCGGCTCATGGGACCGATGGGCTACAACCGCGTCGCCGTCCCCGCCCTGCGCCTGGCCGCCTGGAACATCACCGGCAACACCACCGGCTGACCCCTCCCCCGCGGTTTCGCGCGCCTAACCGTGCGGGGTTTCGCGCGCCTAACCGTGCGGGGTTTCGCGCGCCTAACCGTGCGGGTTTCGCGCGCTCAACCGCGCGCGAGCGCGGCGCGGATCCGCTCGACGACGGCGTCGAGGTCGCGCAGGTCGATGGAGCTGAGCCGGATCACCCGCCAGCCGGCGGCCACGAGGGCCTCGTATCGGGCGTCGTCCTCGACGATCTGGAGCTCGTCGAAGTGGTAGGCGCCCTCGTACTCGACGATGAGCTTGGCCTCCGGCCAGGCGAGATCGACTTGGCCGAGGAACACCCCGAACTCGTGGACCTCGAACTGAGGTATCGGGTGCGGCAGTCCCCCCAGGTGGCAGGCGACCCGCACACGCGACTCGGGCGGGCTCATGGCTCGGCCGTCGACCAGCGGCAGCAGGAACTGGGCTCTGCGGCTCCCCCACTGCCCGCGCCGGCTGGCGAACTCGCGGAGCAGCACCGCCTCGGTCAGCTCGCCGTGGTTCTTGCGGGCGTCGTAGAGCATCCCGTCGATCAAGGCGACCGCCGTCATCAGAGGGTCGAGCGTCGCGATGTCCCATGCGGTACGGCGCACCGTCGTCAGCCGGACCCCGTCGTCATCGGTCCAGATCTCGTCCGGTCTCAGGTCCGTCCGGTGCACCTGCACACCACGCGGCCCCTTCCACCGGCAGTCCCGTGGGACGACGACGAGGACGGGATCGGCTGAGGAAGCGAACGGTGCACCGAACCAGACCGCCGCGGATCGGCCTCCGATCGCGGCCTCGGGCGGCATGAGCAGTGCTGCGGCCCTGGTCCTGAGCTGGTGGTCGTGGACCAGATGCGGCTCCGCGTAGACGTTGCGCAGCACCCGTCGGTAGAGACCGGCCTCGATCTGCCGCTTGGTCAGGAGGCCCTCGGCCACAGCGTGCGAGCCGACGAAGAGCTCGCCGGTCAGTCGTCGGTACGTCGTCACCGCGGCAGGGTGGCCGATCTGCAGCCTCCCCCGCCGACGTCGTCCACAGGCCGCGGTTTCGCGCGCCTAACCTCGCGCGGTTAAGCGCGCGAAACCACCTCGAGGAGGTCCTTGACGGCGGGGAGGAGGGGGCGGTCGGCGGGGATCCAGTCGAGTGCGTCGAGCTCGTCGGCGGCGGCCCAGCGCAGCTCCGCGTGCTCACGCGCGATCAGCTCGCCGCCGCCGAGCCGGGCCCACCAGACGCGCAGGGTCGAGGTGCCCGGCTCGCCGCCCGCGACGACGCCGTCGAGCAGCACCTCACCGACGAAGGCCTGGGGGACGACGACGACGCCGAGCTCCTCACCGAGCTCCCGCACCAGCGCCGCCAGCTCCGACTCCCCCGGCTCGACCTTGCCGCCCGGGAACTCCCAGCAGCCGTCGTACGGGCCGCCGGAGCGCTGCGCCACCAGCACGCGCGACCCCTCCACGACGGCGGCGCCCACCACCTGCACGACCTCCAGCGCCCGGCGCGCCGCGGCCGCCGCGTAGAGGTCCAGGTGCGCCTGCATCGCCCGGGTGATCCGCCGCCGCAGCACCACCTGGTCGACGAAGGCGCCGAGCACCCCGGGCAGCCCGGTCTCCCAGTCCACCTGCTCGTCGACGAGCGTGCCGGCGCCGGTGGCGGAGAAGTGCCGCGAGTGGGTGAGGTTGCGGCGCCGCGAGGCGTAGACGTCGCGCACCGGCCGCTCCGAGACGACCTCCTCCAACGGCTCCGGCCAGGGACGCCCGAGCGTGCGCGCCACGTCGAACGCGACGGTCAGCGGCGCCTCCACCAGAGTGGTGAATCGCAGCTGGGACACCGGGTCAGCCTCCCAGACAGGGCAGGATGGGGTCCGTGCGCATCACTGCCCGCGTCGACTACGCCGTCCGCGCCGCGCTGGAACTGGCCGCTGCCGCGCCCGGCGCGCTGACCTGCGAGCGCATCGCGACCGCGCAGAACATCCCCAACCGCTTCCTCCAGGCCATCCTCGGCGACCTGCAGCACGCCCGCCTGGTCACCAGCCAGCGCGGCCGCGAGGGTGGCTACCGGCTCGCCCTGCCGCCGTCGGAGATCTCCATCGCCCGCGTCATGCGGGTCGAGCAGGGCTTTCTCGCCGAGGTGCACGGCCAGCGCCCCGAGGACGTCGAGTACCCCGGGACGGCGGCGCCGCTGGCCAGCGTCTGGGTCGCGGCCCGCGAGGCCTACCGCCGCGTGCTCGAGGAGGTCACCCTCGCCGACGTCGTCGCCAACAAGTTCCCCGACCACGTCGCCGAGCTGATCGACCTGGAGAGCGCCTGGCGTTCCTTCGGCGACCGGAGCGCCGGCTGACCACTCCCACCCGCCCCGGAACCGGACGACGGATCGCCGGACTCACCCTCGGCCTGGGACTGCTCGTCCTGCTCGCCTACCCGATCGGCGTCACGGGCCTGTTCGCCTACGCCGGGTTCACCGGTTGCTTCATCAGCTGCAGCGCTCCCCAGCCGGGTGTCGGGCTGGCCTGGTCGGGGGTCGCGGGCGTGCTGCTGGCCCTCCCGGTCGCCGCCGGCCTGCTCACCGCCGGCGTCCGCTCGCGGGCCGCCTGGTGGTCCGCGGCCGCGCTGGTGCTGCTCGCCGTCGGGGGCTGGGACCTGCTCGCCGTCCTGGCCTGAGGGAGACTGGCGGCCATGTCCGACGGCGTCACCGTGTTCCTCACCGGCCTGTCCGGTGCCGGCAAGTCGACCATCGCCGACGCGCTGGTGGCCGATCTGGAGCGCGACGGCGTCCCGGTGACCGTGCTCGACGGCGACGTCGTCCGCACCCATCTGTCCAGCGAGCTGACCTTCTCCCGCGAGCACCGCGACCTCAACATCCGGCGGATCGGCTTCGTCGCCGGCGAGGTGGTCAAGCACGGCGGCACCGTGGTCGTCGCGGCGATCGCGCCGTTCGAGCAGGCGCGCGAGGAGGCCCGGCAGCTGGTGGAGAAGCACGGCCGCTTCCTGCTCGTGCACGTCGCCACCCCGCTCGAGGTGGTGGAGCAGCGGGACGTGAAGGGTCTCTACGCGAAGGCCCGGGCAGGTGAGATCCCCCTGTTCACGGGCATCAGCGACCCCTACGAGGTACCCGGCAGCCCCGACCTGACCATCGACACGACCGGCACCCCGGTCGAGGAGTCGGTGCGGCTGATCCGCGCGGCGATGCGCGAGGGTGTGAGCTGACGCACGGGCGGTCCGCCGCCCGTGTGTGTCAGGATGGACGCCATGTCGGACCGTGGCGCCCTCCTCGTCGCGCGTCTGCACATCGATCTGGCGCGCGTCTCCAGCGCCGGGTGTCGCGCAGCGCGCTGACACCGGTTCCCCGCGCGACGACGCGCTCCCCGATGGCCAAGCGCCCCAGTCCGCCGGGTCGCCCGTGCGCAGGACGGGGCAGGAAGAAGTTCCGTGACCACGCCACCCCGCACCAGCACCCGGCCCCAGCGCGGCCAGGGTCAGTGGGCGCTCGGCTACCGCGAGCCGCTGAACCCGAACGAGCGGTTCAAGAAGGACTCCGACGGCCTCGACGTCCGCCAGCGCATCCTCGACATCTACGCGCACACCGGCTTCGACGGGATCGACCCGACCGACCTGCGCGGCCGCATGCGCTGGATGGGTCTGTACACCCAGCGCCGGCAGGGCATCCCCGGCGGGAAGACCGCCGTCCTGGAGCCCGACGAGCTCGAGGACCCGTACTTCATGCTGCGCGTGCGCATCGACGGCGGGCAGCTCAGCAGCGAGCAGCTGCGGGTGATCGGCGGCATCAGCACCGAGTTCGGCCGTGACGTCGCCGACATCACCGACCGGCAGAACGTGCAGCTGCACTGGATCCGCATCGAGGACGTCCCCGAGATCTGGACGCGGCTGGAGGCGGTCGGGCTCGGCACCACCGAGGCCTGCGGCGACACCCCGCGCGTCATGCTCGGCTGCCCGCTCGCCGGCATCCTCGAGGACGAGGTCATCGACGCCTCCGGCGTCCTCGACGAGACGGTCGCGAAGTACGTCGGCAGCCGCGAGTTCAGCAACCTGCCGCGCAAGTGGAAGACGTCGATGTCCGGCTGCGTCGACCACTGCACCGGGCACGAGATCAACGACGTCTCGTTCGTCGGCGTCGTGAACGAGGACGGCGAGGCGGGCTACGACCTCTGGGTCGGCGGCGGCCTGTCGACCAACCCGAAGCTCGCGCAGCGGATCGGCGTCTTCGTCCGCCCCGACCAGGTGACCGACGTGTGGGCCGCGGTGACCGGCATCTTCCGCGACTACGGCTACCGCCGGCAGCGCAACCACGCCCGGATGAAGTTCCTCATGGCCGACTGGGGCCCGGAGAAGTTCCGCCAGGTGCTGCAGGACGAGTACCTGAAGACGGCGCTGCCCGACGGCCCGGCGCCGGCCGCGCCCCGGAACGACCAGCGCGACCACGTCGGCGTGCTGCGGCAGAAGGACGGCGCCAACGCGCTGGGCTTCGCGCTGCGCACCGGGCGGATCAGCGGGTCGATGCTCACCCGCGTCGCCGAGCTCGCCGAGCAGCGCGGCCAGGGCCGGATCCGGACGACGGCGCAGCAGAAGCTGGTCATCCTGGACGTCGCCGACGCCGACGTCGAGCCGCTGGTCGCGGAGCTGGCCGCGCTCGACCTGCAGGTGCGCCCGAGTGCGTTCCGCCGCGGCACGATGGCCTGCACCGGGTTGGAGTTCTGCAAGCTGGCCATCGTCGAGACCAAGCAGCACGCGCAGGACCTCTACGCGGAGCTGGAGAAGCGGCTGCCGGAGTTCGACACCCCGATCTCGATCAACGTCAACGGCTGCCCGAACGCCTGCGCCCGGTTCCAGACCGCCGACATCGGCTTCAAGGGCTCGATGGTCCGCGACGACGCCGGCGAGATGGTCGAGGGCTTCCAGGTGCACCTCGGCGGTCACCTGGGTGTCGACGCCGCGTTCGGCCGCAAGTTCCGCGGCCACAAGGTGACCAAGGTCGAAACGGCGGACTACTGCGAGCGGGTGCTCCGTGGTTACCTCGAGCGGCGCGAGGGCGGCGAGTCGTTCGCCGCGTACGTCGCGCGGGCCGAGGAGGACTGGCTGCTGTGACCGAGGAGGCGGGGGGAAGCACCCGGCGCGCCCCGGTGTTCTTCTGCCCGTACTGCGGGGACGAGGAGCTGACCCCGTACGAGGAGACGCCGGGGGCGTGGCACTGCGCCGCGTGCCTGCGCGCCTTCACGGTCCGCCTGATCGCGACGGGAGTGAACGAGTGACCACCGCCGTCCGACCCACGCCGGAACTGGCCGCCGAGGCCGATGCGCGCTTCGGGAGCATCGCCGACCCGGTCGAGCAGGCCCTCGCCGTCCTGACCTGGGCGGGTGAGACGTTCGGCGAGGACTTCGCCATCACCTCCTCCATGGCCGACGGGCTGCTCGCGCACCTCGCCGGCACCGCGATCCCTGGCGTCAAGGTCGTCTTCCTCGACACCGGCTACCACTTCGCCGAGACGATCGGCACCCGCGACTGGATAACCTCCGCCCTGCCGATCACCCTGGTCGACGTGACGCCGGCGCAGACGGTGGCCGAGCAGGACGCCGAGCACGGCGCGAAGCTGCACGACCGCGACCCCGACCTGTGCTGCTCGCTGCGCAAGGTGCAGCCGCTGGCCCGGACGCTGGCCGGCTTCGCCGCGTGGGGCTCCGGTGTCCGCCGCGACGAGTCCGCGACCAGGACGAACACCCGGCTGGTCGACTGGGACGCCAAGCGCGGCATGGTCAAGGTCAACCCGATCGCCGCCTGGACCCAGGACGACGTCGACGCCTATCTCGAGCGCCACCAGGTGCCGGTGAACCCGCTGTTCGAGCTGGGCTACGGCTCGATCGGCTGCGCGCCGTGCACCCGCCCGGTCGCGCCGGGCGAGGACCCCCGCGCGGGTCGCTGGGCCGGCCGGAACAAGACGGAGTGCGGCCTGCACACCTGACCTGAGCAGCGGCAGGATGAGGGGCATGCCAGCGCGCCTCTCCCCCGACGAGCTCTCGGCCGCCCTGCACGGCCTGCCGCTGTGGTCCGGCGACGGCGAGGGCATCCACCGCAGCGTCGAGCTGCCCAGCTTCCGCGACGCCGTCGCCGCGATCGGCTCCATCGCCGACGTCGCCGAGGAGATGGACCACCACCCGGACATCGACCTGCGCTGGCGCACCCTGCACCTGCACGTGGTCACGCACTCCGCCGGCGGGGTGACCGAGAACGACCTGGAGCTGGCCCGCCGCATCGATGCGCTGCTACCGGGCTGAGTTCCGCCGCAGAGCGGCGTCCAGAGCGCTCATGAGCGACCCGACCGGGGTCCGGCTCGCCGGCGCGGGCGGATAGCGGCTCAGGACGTCGACGAGGACCGGTGGGGCGCGCCGCCTCGCCGCCTCGATCGCAGCCTCGGCGTCGCCCGTCTGCAGCTCGGCGATCCGGGCGGCACTGGCGGCCGCCCGGAGGATGTGGCCGACCTGCTCGGCCTGGGCGATCGGGTGCAGGTAGGCGGCGGCTGCGGCGTCCCCGGCGGACCGGGCGGCGAGCCGCGCGACGTCGGTGGTCGCCTCGCGGGCGGCGCGGTGGGCGTCGAGCGAGGTGCTGCGCTGCAGCCGCGTGCGCGGCGCGCCGTCGACGAACTCCCAGGCGGCGCCGACGGCGGCGCGGGGCCGGGGATCGTCCGGGTGCGCGGTCTCGAACACGGGCAGGACCGACTCGGCGCTCTCCGCCACGTACCGCGCGACGACCCGGAGCTCGTCCAGGCTGAGGTCGAAGTCGCTCACGCCAGGGGGCAGAAGAGGTCGACCCGCCAGCCGTCGGGGTCGGCCACGGTCGCGTAGCGCTGACCCCACGGGGCGTCGAAGGCCTCGAGGACGACGGTGCCCCCGGAGTCCGCGGCTCGCCGGGCCGCGTCGTCCACCTGGGTCGGCGAGTCGAAGAGGACGGCGAAGCCCGCGGTGTTGCCCGGCCGCGGCGGCTCGCCGTGCAGCCCCGCCAGCAGCCCGGCGTCGTCGATCATCAGCCGGATGCCGGCCTCCGCCTCGATGTGCTGGGTGCCGGCCTCCAACGGCGGGAACCGGAAGCCGAGCCCCTCGTAGAAGGCGACGGCGCGGGACAGGTCGGTGGCGCTCACGGCCACGGCAGCGATCCGCATGCGCCAGGCCTACTCCCGCCCACCGACGAAAGGCACACGCCCGCGGTTTCGCGCGCTTAACCGCGCGCGGTTAAGCGCGCGAAACCACCTACGGGGTGACGGGGAGGACCAGGAGGCGGAAGAGGCGGTCGGCCTCGGCGTCGGGGTCGTCGGTGAGGCCGGTGTGCACGGGCCCCGGCTGGACGACGGTGCTCCGCGGGGCGGTGAGCCACCGGAACCGCGACCCCAGCGCCTCCCGCCCGGCGGCTCCGGCGCCGGGGTCAGCGGCGCAGACGTCGGCCGCGGCCTGCAGCGCCTGCGCGATCGCGGCGGCGTCGGCGGTGGGGTCCAGCGCCCGCAGCCGGTCGACGTCCAGGTGCACGCGCGAGCCGAGGTAGTCGCGCTGCCGGCAGTAGACGAGCACCCCGGCGTTGAGCGCCTCCCCGCGCTCGACCCGCGGCACCACGCGCAGCACCGCGTACTCGAAGGTGTCCTTCGAGGTCACAGCCTTCGAGGTCATCGCTGCGTCACCCCCTCGGGCGGCGGCGGCCCGAGCCAGCCGGGACGGTTCTCGCCGCGGGGCGCGCGTCGCCGTCCCGCACGGCCGGTGTGGGCGGCCTCGAGCAGGCCGGGCAGCCACGAGGACCGCGCGTCCAGCCGGGCCAGCAGCTGCTCGACGTAGCGCTCCCGCGGTCCCTCCTCGTCCAGCCACTCGTCGGGCACCTGCGCGAGCACCTCCTCCAGCAGCGACCGGGTCACGAGCGCCCCGAGCGCGGCATCGGCCGCGCCGACGTCCGGCGAGCACTCGATCAGCGCGTGCTGCGCCGCGTCGTAGGGCCGCGCCACCGCGGCGGCCGCGCCCGGCCAGTGGTGGTGGAAGGTCAGCGCCGCGCCGTGGTCGATCAGGTGGAGCCGGCCGTGCCAGAACAGCATGTTCGGGTTGCGCCACGACCGGTCGACGTTGCCGACCAGCGCGTCGAACCACAGCACCCGCCCGGCCAGCTCGGGGTCGACCGAGGCCACCCCGGCCTCGAAGTCCAGCGCGCCGGGCAGGTAGTCCAGGCCCAGGTTGCGGCCGGCGGAGCGCTGCATGAGCTCCTGCACCTCGAAGTCCGGCTCCCCCACCGCGAGCTCCGCGGCCACGTCGACGGTCGCCAGCGCGGGCACCGGCAGGCCGAGGGCTCGGGCGAGCTCGCCGCACACCACCTCGGCGACGAGCACCCGCACGCCCTGCCCGGCGGCCCGCCACTTGACCACGTAGGTGCCCAGGTCGTCGGCTTCCATGAGCCCCGGCAGCGAGCCACCCTCGCGCAGCGGGGTGACGTAGCGGGTGGCGGTGACGGCGGGCAGCACAGTGCGCGAGACGTTACCGGCAGGCAGGCTGGGCACGTGGGACTGCTGCGGGTCGCCGACCTCGACCGGCTGAGCAGTGCCCCTTTCACGTATCCCGAGGTCGGCGCCACGCAGGACGACGAGCTGCCGCCCGGGTACGCGCACGGCATGCGCACCGCCGTCGTCGGCCGCGGGCGCGCCGACTTCGAGCGGGCGGTCGCCGCCGTCTTCGACTGGCGCATGCAGAAGGCCGTCGGCCTGCGGGTGCGGGCGAGCGGGCCGCCGTCGGCCCCCGGCACCGTCGTCGTCCTCACCGCCGGGCTGCGCCGGTTCGGCTACGACATCCCGTGCCGGGTGGTCTGGGCGCGCACGGACGGCGACGCGCAGGGGTTCGCGTACGGCAGCCTGCCCGGGCACCCGGAGAGCGGCGAGGAGAGCTTCCTGGTCACGCTCCGGCCGGACGGCGACGTCGTCTTCACCACCCGGGTGTTCTCGCGGCTGGCGAGCCCGCTGGCCCGGCTGGGCGGGCCGGTCAGCCGGGCGGTGCAGGCGGCCGCGCTCGACCGCTACGCAACCGCCGTCGAGCGCACGAGCTAGACGTCGCGGCGCTCCAGCAACAGCGCCGAGACCGCCCACGCCACGAGCGCCCAGCCGCCGACCACCGCCAGCCCCACCGGCCAGGACGTCGCCACGGACAGGAAGGCGTCCTCGCCGACCCGCAGCGCGGGCAGGGCCTGCGCCGTCCGCTCGGCCCACCGTCCCCCGGCCAGCGACAGCACCGGCGGCAGCACGAACACCAGCGCCAGCCCGAGCCCGATGCCACCCGCGCTCGAGCGCAGCAGCGTGCCCAGGGCCACGGAGAGCACGGCGACCAGCGCACCCCACGCGACCTGCAGCACCAGCTGCCGGAGCACGTCCGGCGCGACCAGGGACACCCCGCCCGGGACGGCGGTCAGCGTCCGCGCCGCCAGCCCGCAGCCGGCGGCGGCCACCGCCGTGAGCAGCGCCGACCACGCGGCCACCACGACCGTCTTCGCCGCCAGCAGCCGCCACCGACGCGGCACCGCGGTGAACGACGCCACCGCCATGCCGGTCGAGAACTCCCCCGCGCCGGCGAGCACGCCCAGCACGACCAGCACCAGCTGGGCGAACCCGAACCCGGTCAGCGCCCCCGAGACGGCGATCGCCGCCGACGACGACCGGTCGGTGCTCGCGGCCGCTAACCAGCCCAGGGTGACGGCGGTGAGCAGGTAGATCGCCGTGCACCACCAGGTGCCGGCGACCGAGCGCAGCTTGGTCCACTCGGAGGCGATCACGCTCACCGGGCCACCGCGCGGTACTCGACCTCGTCGTGGGTGAGCGCGAGGTAGGCGGCCTCCAGCGATGCGGTCACCCGGGTCAGCTCGTGCAGCGGCACCCCGGCGGCGTAGGCGACCTCGCCGACCGCGGCGGCGTCGAGGCCGAGCACCTCCAGCGCGCCGTCGTCCTCGGCCGACACCTCTGCGCCGGACCGGACCAGTGCCGCTGCCAGCAGCCGCACCGCCGGCGTGCGCACCCGCACCACCGACCGCGCGCCGAGCAGCTCCTCGATCGGGGCGTCGGCGAGCAGCCGGCCCCGGCCGACGACCACCAGGTGGTCGGCGGTGTCCTCCATCTCGCTCATCAGGTGGCTGGAGACCAGCACCGTGCGGCCCTCGGCGGCGAGGTCGCGCAGCAGCTCGCGCACCCAGCGGATCCCCTCGGGGTCGAGGCCGTTGACCGGCTCGTCGAGCAGCAGGACGTCGGGATCGCCGAGCAGCGCGGCGGCGATGCCCAGCCGCTGCCCCATGCCGAGCGAGAACCCACCCGCCTTGTCCTCGGCGACGTCGGTGAGGCCGACCAGGTCGAGCACGTCGTCGACCCGCGAGACCGGCAGCCGGTTGGACCGGGCCAGGGCGAGCAGGTGGGCGCGCGCCGTCCGCCCCGGGTGCCGGGCGCGCGGGTCGACGAGCACGCCGACGCGGCGCATCGGCACGTCGAGGTCGCGGTAGGGCACGCCGAGCACGGTCGCCGTCCCCGCCGTCGGCCGGGTGAGCCCGACGACGCAGCGCATCGTCGTCGTCTTGCCCGACCCGTTGGGGCCGAGGAAGCCGGTCACCCGGCCCGGCTCGATGCGGACGGTGAGGTCGTCGACGGCGACGCGGGCGCCGTAGCGCTTGGTCAGCCCGTCGAGCTCGATCACGCCGTCCAGGATCGCCAGGCGGAGCGCCGATCCGCGGGAGGCGCGGCCGGTCAGTCGCCGGCTGAGGCCGCGGACCGCTCCCGCTCGATGAGGTTCTTGCTGCGCAGCAGCCGCAGGAAGGTCACCACCAGCAGTCCCCCGGCCATGTTGAGCAGCGCGGTGTACCAGAACCAGCCGAGCCAGTCGCCGTAGCCGAACGGGGCGCCGGCGTGCAGCGCGGCGAAGACGATCAGCGAGTCGAGGATCGAGTGGAACAGCGACAGCCCGGCGAGCAGGAAGCCGCCGGCGACCGCCGCCACGATCTTCGCCGGGTCCGACGTCGTCCCGTGCTGCATGCGGGTCATCAGGGTGAGCGTGCTGCCGGCCAGCAGCGCCAGGCAGACCGCGCGCAGGTCCAGCGGTGCGTCGACGAACGTCGTGGCCGACTCGATCGCCGTGGCCCGGAGCTGGGGGAAGGCCTGCATGATCAGCCAGGCGAAGGCCCACCCGCCCAGCAGGTTCGCGACCAGCGTGCCGCCCCACAGCTTGCCCAGCTGCGGCCAGGACGCGCGCCTGGCCACCACGGCGGTGACCGGCACGAGGAAGCCCTCGGTGAACAGCTCGCTGCGGGCCAGCAGCAGCGCGATGAACCCGATGCTGAAGGCCAGCCCGGCCAGCAGGTGGCTGCCGGTCTCGGCCAGGACGGCGAGCAGCGCGAGCACCCCGGTGGCCACCTCCAGGCCGCCGGCCAGCCCGGTCGCCAGCACCTCCCGCCAGCTGCGGTGCAGGCGCTGGGCGCCCTCGCTGACGATCGTCTCGAAGGCCTCGGCGACCTGGTCCTCGGCCGGCGCGTCGGAGTCGCCGAGCTCGGCCCGGGCGTCGTAGGTGGTCACGGCGGCCCGGTACCCGGCAGGTGACCCGGCGGAATCGCGTTCCACCCCGCGGGACGGCGTCGTTTGCGCTCGTCGCACCCGGGGGTAGCGCGGTCGGACCGCCGCAGTACCGAATCCCTGGAGTTGCCATGCCCCCCGCCCGCCGTCCGGACCAGAAGGCCCCCGGGACGTTCAGCCCGACCGGAGTGGGCTACGAGGGCCCGCGGACCGGCCGAGACCCCCGAGAGCAGTCCGGCGACGCGCTGACCACGCCGAACGGGGTGCGCATCCCCGACTCCGACCACTCGCTGAAGGCGGGTCCGCGGGGACCGGTCCTCCTCGAGGACTTCCACCTGCGCGAGAAGATCATGCACTTCGACCACGAGCGCATCCCCGAGCGCGTGGTCCACGCCCGCGGCGCCGGCGCGCACGGCGTGTTCACCGCCACCGGCGCGGCCGCGAAGGTCACCCGCGCCGCCGTCCTGGCCGAGAAGGGCCTGCAGACGCCGGTCTTCGTGCGGTTCTCCACCGTGCTGGGCTCGCGCGGCTCGGCCGACACCGTGCGCGACACCCGCGGGTTCGCGACGAAGTTCTACACGAAGGAGGGGACCTGGGACCTGGTCGGCAACAACATGCCGGTCTTCTTCATCCAGGACGCGATCAAGTTCCCCGACATCATCCACGCGGGCAAGCCGCACCCGGACGTCGAGATCCCGCAGGCGCAGTCGGCGCACGACACGTTCTGGGACTTCGTGACGCTCCACACCGAGGCCACCCACCACACGATCTGGAACATGAGCGACCGCGGGATCCCGCGCAGCTACCGGACCATGGAGGGCTTCGGCGTCCACACGTTCCGGCTGGTCGACGCCGACCGCAACACCGTGCTGGTCAAGTTCCACTGGAAGCCACGGCTCGGCGTGCACTCCCTGACCTGGGAGGAGGCGCAGATCGCCGCCGGGGTCGACCCCGACTTCCACCGGCGTGACCTCTACGAGGCCATCGAGGCCGGCGCCTTCCCCGAGTGGGACCTCGGCATCCAGGTCTTCCCCGACACCCCGGAGGAGACGTTCGAGGGCATCGACCTGCTCGACCCGACCAAGATCGTGCCCGAGGAGCTCGCGCCGGTGCAGGTGATCGGGACGCTGGTGCTCAACGGCAACCCGACCAACTTCTTCGCCGAGACCGAGCAGGTGGCCTTCCACACCGGCCACCTGGTGCCCGGCATCGAGTCGACGAACGACCCGCTGCTGCAGGGTCGCAACTTCTCCTACCTGGACACCCAGCTCACCCGGCTCGGCGGCCCGAACTTCACCCAGATCCCGATCAACCGGCCGCACGCGCCGGTCAACGACAACACCCGCGACGGCTTCCACCAGCACGCGGTCCACACCGGGCAGGCGCCCTACACGCCGAACAGCGTGGACGACGGGGCGCCCTTCCCCTCCGAGTGGGCCGACGCCGGCTACGTCAACGTCCCCCGCGCGGTGTCCGGCGAGGTCGGCCGGACGGCGCCGGCGTCGTTCGACGACCACTTCTCGCAGGCCGCGCTGTTCTACGCGAGCCTGACGAGCATCGAGCAGCAGCACATCGCCGACGCGTACACCTTCGAGCTCGGCAAGTGCTATGAGCAGGCGATCAAGGAGCGGGCGCTCACCGTCCTGGCGAGGATCGACGCGCAGCTGTGCACCACCGTGGCCGCCGGCCTGGGGCTGCCCGCGCCGGCGCCGGAGGTGCCGGCGCACGGCGAGTCCCCGGCGCTGCGGCAGATCAAGCCCACGCCCTTCCCGATCGCGGGCCGCAAGGTCGGCGTCGTTGCCGGGCCGGGCGCCGATCTCGCCGGCATCGGCACGCTGCGCACGGCCCTGGAGGCGCAGGGCGCGCAGCTGCTGGTGATCGCCCCGCACGGCGGGCAGCTGGGCTCCGGCCGCACGGTCGAGATCGTCGACCGGACCTTCGCCACCGGCCGGTCGATCGAGTTCGACGCGCTCGTCGTCGCCGACGGCGCCCCGAAGGACGGCGACTTCCGGGCGATCGTGATGCTGCAGGAGGCCTTCCGGCACCTCAAGGCGATCGGCGCGTGGGGCGACGGCGTCGAGGTGCTCGCCGACGCCGGCATCGAGCCCGACTACCCCGGCGTCCTCACCGGCCGGAACGCCAACGCCAAGCTGGCCGCGGGACTGGTCGCCGCGCTCGGCACGCACCGCGCGTGGGACCGCACGCCGCTGATCGCCGCGTCGATGATCCCGCCGGCCGCCTGACCCGCCGTTGCGGAGTGCCACGGGCGCGGGATCCGCGCCGTGGCACTCCGTAACCTCGGGCGGGTGAGCGCGCCGCTGACCACCCTGCACGTCTGGGGGGTGCCGGGCCGGGCGGTGCCCGCGGCGCTGCTGCGGATGGCGGCCGGCCGCCGGCCGCTGCGCCGCACGTCCGGGCTGCGGTTCGCCAAGCTGCTGGGCACCGGCAGCGGCCGGACGTTTACCCTCAGGGACGCCGACCCCCGGCGGTGGGCGCTGCTGGCGGTCTGGGACGACGACGCCGCGGCCGAGGCCTTCGAGGGCTCGCCGGTCGTGCGGCGGTGGCGGCGGCTCGCCGAGGAGGAGTTCACCGCCCGGCTGCGGCCCCTCGCCGCGCGGGGGCGGTGGTCGCGCCGCGAGCCGTTCGGGTCGCCCGCGCCGCAGCGGTGGGACGGCCCGGTCGCCGCGATCACCCGCGCGCGGCTCGTCCCGCGGCAGGCTCTGGCGTTCTGGCGCGCCGTCCCGCCGGTCTCCGCCGACCTGCACGCCGGCCCCGGGCTCCGGCTGGCCCTGGGCATCGGCGAGGCGCCGATCGGCCTGCAGGGGACGTTCAGCGTGTGGGAGTCGGCCGCGGCGCTCAACGACTTCGCCTACGGCCGGGCGGCGCACGCCGTCGTCGTCGACCGGACGGCGCGCGAGGGCTGGTACGCCGAGGAGCTGTTCGCCCGGTTCGCCCTGCTGTCGGTGACGGGCACGATCGGCGGACGGTCGGCATGACCTGGGACGACGACACCCCCGGCGTGCTGCGGCTGCCCTCCGGGCTGCGGCTGAGGGGGCGAGGCCTGCGGCGGCCGCTGCCGGAGGGCCCGCTGCCGGACTTCGGCGTCTACCTGCTCGGCCGCGCGCCGGAGGTCCCCTGGCCGTCGACCTGGGTGCGCTGGCCGGACTTCCGGCTGCCCGCCGACCCGGCTGCCCTGCGCGCCGCGCTCGTCGAGGCGCACCGGAGAGCCGCGACCGAGCGCGTCGAGCTGGCCTGCGGCGGTGGCCGCGGCCGCACCGGCACCGCGCTCGCCTGCCTGGCCGTCCTGGACGGCGTGCCTGCCGAGGAGGCGGTGGCCTACGTGCGCACGCACTACGACCGGCGGGCGGTGGAGACCGGCGCGCAGCGGCGGTTCGTGGCGGCGTTTCGGTGAGCACCGAGGACGGCTCGCCCGTCGAGGTCTACCGCCGGCTGCCTCCGATGGGCGAACCGGAGCTGCTGCACGCCCTCGCCCCGGGCGGGCGGGTGCTCGACCTCGGCGCCGGCACCGGTCGGATCGCCGATCCGCTCGTCGCCCTCGGCCACGACGTGCTCGCGGTCGACAGCTCCGCCGAGATGCTCGCGGCCGTCCGGTCCGCCCGCACCCACCGCGCGCGCATCGAGGACCTCGACCTGGCCGAGTGCTTCGACGTCGTCCTGCTGGCCGGCCACCTGGTCAACACCCCCGACGCCGCACTGCGCCGCGCCCTGCTGAGCACCGCCGCGCGCCATCTCGCCGACGGCGGGCGGGTCCTGCTGCAGTGGCACGAGCCGGCGTGGTTCGACCGCCTCTCGCCCGGCGCCCGGCTCGACGGCGCGATCGGTCCGCTCGCGTCCACGCTCGAGGTGCACGACCTCACCGACGGGGTGCTCTCGGCGACGGTCACCTACCGCGACGGGGACCTGGCCTGGTCGCACGCCTTCAGGGCCGCCCGGCTGACGCGCGAGCGCCTCGCGGCCGAGCTGCGGATCAGCGGTCTGCGGCTCGCGGCGTCCTCCCCCGCGCCGTCGTGGCTCGTGGCGTCGGCGGCGCGGCGTCGTCGACGAACGGGATCTTCGTCGAGTACGAGTGGAACAGCTTGACCCCGTCGTCGACGGAGAGATGACCGAAGCGCAGCAGCTCGGCCAGCCCGTCCAGCTCGGCCTTGGCCGCCTCGACCACGCCCAGCCGGTTGATCGCGGCCTCGTGCGACTTCGCCAGGTTGGTCATCACGGCCGCGCCGATCGACACCACCACGGCGATCAGGCACAGCGTGCGCCACACGTAGGAGTCGCTGGACAGGCCGAGCAGGTGCTGCACGCCCTCCGAGAACTTCTCGCCGCCGAACGCCGGGCCGGCCGTGACCACGGCGGCGAGCGAGCTCAGCACGATCGTCACGTTGGCCCGCCGGCGGATGCCCGGCCGGTTCTCCCGCAGGTAGAGGGCCGCTCCCGACCGTCGTGTCTCGATGCGCGCCAAGAGGTCCTGTCGCCGCCCCTCGTCCCCGCTCATCGGCCACCCCCTCCGGGCAGCGTCCTCCGGCGACCGAGCGAGAACAAGCGGTCCGCTCACCCGCAGCGGGAGACCGCGGCCCAGAACTCGTCGGGCGCGTCGTGCTCGCTGGCCATCCCGCGCTGGGTGAGCAGCACGGCGGCCAGGTCGCGGGAGGGATCCACCCACGCGGAGGTGCCGGTGCCGCCGTCCCAGCCCCACCGGCCCGGGCTCTGCCACGGCTGCACCGCCTCGACGTCCACCCCGACGTGCAGCCCCCACGACCGGCCGGCGCCCAGGAACTCCCGCACCGGCACCCGCTGCTCGGGGGCGACGGCGTCGCGGGTCATCGCGGCCGCGGCGTCCGGCGAGAGCACCGGCCCGCCGCCGTCGGCGATCGCGCAGACGAAGGTGAGCACGTCGGGAGCGGTGCTGACCAGCCCGGTGGCCAGGCTCTCGAACCGCGGCGGCCGCGAGAAGACGCCGTCCTGACCGTCGGCCTCCTCCAGCCCGCCGTCCGCGGGCCAGTACTGCACCGCCAGCCGGGCCGGGTCCACCGCACGGAAGGCGGTGTCGGCCAGCCCGAGCGGACCGGTGACCCGTTCGGCCAGCAGCTCCCCCACCGAGCGGCCGGCCGCGCGGGCGAGCAGGACGGCGAGCACCTCGCTGCCGACGTGGTAGCCCCAGACCTCCCCGGGCTGCGCCGACAGCGGCAGCTCGGCGAGGCGCCGGAGGTACTCGTCGGGGTCCAGCAGCGGCGGGAACCCGTCCGGGCCGACGCCGCGCTCCTCCATCGCCCCGGCCAGCGGCCCGATGTCGGGCGCCCAGCCGATGCCGGAGGTGTTGGTCAGCAGGTGCCGGACGGTGATCGGCCGCTGCGCCGGCACGGTCTCCTCGAGCGGCCCGCCGCGGCGGGCGGTCACCCGCGGCGCGGCCAGCTCGGGCAGCCACCGGCCGACCTCGTCGTCCAGGCCGAGGACGCCGTCCTCGACCAGCGCGAGGGTGAGCGCACCCGCGAACGGCTTGGTCACCGAGGCGAGCCGGAACAGGGTGTCCGGCCGCATCGGGGCGTCCCCGCCGAGGGCGAGCCGGCCGCCGGCGAGCACCTCGGTGCGCCCGCCGGCCCGGATGGCGGCGACGAAGCCGGGGAGCCGGCCCGAGTCCACCTGGCCCTGCAGGACGTCGGCCACCGGCCCGAAGCGTTGCGTCATGCCGGTTCCGACCGCGACCGCGGCCGGAACTCAGCGGTCAGGAGGCGGAGGGCCCGAACCGCTCGACCCGGATGCCGTGATCGGGGACGCCGACGTCGACGAGCAGCTGGCTGGCGGCCTCGGCGAAGCGCGCCGAGCCGCACACGTAGGCGGTGCGCCCCGGCTCCCACAGCGACCTGAGCTCGTCGCCCATCAGCCGCGCGGCGGCCCGGTCGCCGTAGGGCTCGCGGGTGAGCACGATCAGGGCTCCGGCGTCCATGAGCTCCATCGCGTAGGGCAGCTCGACCAGGGTCCGGCTGGAGACGGCGATGCGCAGCAGGTCGGTCCGGCCGAGCGTGCGCGCGTGCCGGAGCATCGCCAGGAACGGCACGACCCCGCTGCCGCCGCCGACCAGCAGCGCCGGGGACTCGCCGTCCCAGACGAACCAGCCGCCGATCGGCCCGCGCACCTCCAACTGGTCGCCGGGCTGGACGACGTCGGCGAGGAACGGGGAGACCTCGCCGTCCTCGAGGCGCTCGACGAACAGCTCCACCAGCCGGTCCTCGGGGGCCGAGGCCACCGAGTAGGACCGCTGGGCGCGGTAGCCGTCCTCGGCGGTCAGCCGGACGACGTAGTGCTGACCGGGCAGGTGGTCGATCCGGTCGGGGATGTCCAGCCGCAGCTGCACCGCCCCCGGCGTCGGGTGCTCGACGCCGGCGACGGTCGCGGTCCGCCAGCCGCCGGCCGGCGCGCGCTTGGGCCCCGGGCCGAGCCCCGACCCGAGGAGCTCCGGTTCAGTCATCGCCCTGGTACCGCTGCTCGCGCCAGGGGTCGCCGCGGTCGTGGTAGCCGTTCTGCTCCCAGAAGCCGGGCTGGTCACGGGTCATCAGCGTCAGGCGGGTGACCCACTTGGCGCTCTTCCAGAAGTACAGGTGCGGCACGAGCAGCCGCACCGGCCCGCCGTGCTCGGTCGGCAGCGGCTTGCCGTCGAAGTCCCAGACCACCCACGCCTTGCCGCCGGTGACGTCCTCCAGCGGGAGGTTGGTCGTGTAGCCGGTCTTGGACGTCGCCATCACGAAGTGCGCGTCGTCGGTCGGCTGCGCCGCCTCGAGCAGCGTGTCGACGCTGACGCCGGCGAACCACGTGTCGAACTTCGACCAGGTCGTCACGCAGTGGATGGCCCCGCGGTACTCCGAGCCGGGAAGCGCGTGGGCCTCGTCCCAGGTCCACGTCGAGGGGTTGGCCACCTTGCCGTCGACGGAGATGCTCCACGTCTCCGGGGCGATGCGGGGCGTGGGCTCGGCGGTCAGCACCGGCCAGTCGGCGCCGACGTCGTACTGCCCCGGGGGCAGCCGCGGGTCGCGCTCGCGGCGGCGGCCGAAGAACCCGCGGGTGGGTGTGGTCATGGCGAGCGTCCTCCCCCGGTCGGCGGTCTCCGACCCGGTCGCACCCTATCGATCCAGGTCCAGGTAAGGCTCCCCTTACGTGCCGTTGATCACCTCGTGTTGACATGGCCGCAACCTTTCCGGCGGCTTAGCGTGAACTCTCGTGGTGACGGTGACTTCCTCGGGCCAACGGCGGACCCCGAGGGTGGCGAAGACCAACTCGGTCGCGAAGAAAGCGATCATGGCGGTCAGCGGCATCCTCCTGGTGCTGTTCCTGATCGCGCACATGGTCGGCAACCTGCACGTATTCCAGGGCCGCGCGGCGTTCAACGACTACTCGCACTGGCTGCGGACCTTCGGCGAGCCGGCGCTCGGCTACCGCTGGTTCCTCACCATCCTCGAGGCCGTCCTCGTCGTCGCCGTCGTGGCGCACATGTGGGCGGCGATCTCGCTGTGGCGGCAGGCCAAGCGAGCGCGCCCCGAGGGGTACGCGGTCAAGAAGTCGCTCACCCAGACCTACGCCTCGCGGACCATGCGCTGGGGCGGCGTGATCATCATCCTGTTCGTCGTCTACCACCTGCTGGACCTGACCTGGGGCGTCGCGAATCCCGACGGCACCGGCTCCACGCCGTACGACCGGCTGGTCGCGAGCTTCTCCAACCCGATCCCGACGATCGTCTACGTGATCGCGCTGATCACCCTCGGCTTCCACCTCCGGCACGGGATCTGGAGCGCGACGCAGACCCTGGGGCAGAGCAACAAGCGCCGGGAGAAGTCGGTCAACGCCGTCGCGATCGCGTTCTCCGTGCTGCTCATCGCCGGGTACCTCGTCGTGCCCTTCGCCGTCGTCTTCGGGCTCGTCGACTAAGGAAGTCGCTGTCTCCATGCCTCTCGATCTGTTCACCCTCGGCGACCCGATCGCCGACACCAAGGCGCCCCTCGACGTCCCGCTGCCGGACATGTGGAGCGAGCGCAAGTTCCGCGGCAAGCTGGTGAACCCGGCCAACCGCCGGCGGCTGACGGTCATCGTCGTCGGCACCGGCCTGGCCGGCGGCTCGGCCGCCGCGACGCTCGGCGAGCTGGGCTACCGGGTCAAGTCGTTCTGGTACCAGGACAGCCCGCGCCGCGCGCACAGCGTCGCCGCGCAGGGCGGCATCAACGCCGCGAAGAACTACCGCAACGACGGCGACAGCGTGCACCGGCTGTTCTACGACACGGTGAAGGGCGGGGACTTCCGCTCGCGCGAGAGCAACTCGTATCGCCTGGCCGAGGTCAGCGCGAACATCATCGACCAGGCCGTGGCGCAGGGCGTGCCGTTCGCCCGCGAGTACGGCGGCCTGCTCGACAACCGCTCCTTCGGTGGCGCGCAGGTCTCGCGCACCTTCTACGCCCGCGGCCAGACGGGCCAGCAGCTGCTCTACGGCGCCTACCAGGCCCTGGAGCGGCAGGTGGCCGCCGGCAACGTCGAGGAGCACCCGCGCACCGAGATGCTCGACCTGATCGTCGTCGACGGTCGCGCCCGCGGCATCGTCGCCCGCGACCTGGTCACCGGCGAGATCAGCACGCACTACGCCGACGCCGTCGTCCTGGCCACGGGTGGGTACGGCAACGTCTTCTACCTGTCCACCAACGCCAAGGGCTCCAACGCCACGGCGATCTGGCGGGCGCACAAGCGGGGCGCCTACTTCGGCAACCCCTGCTACACGCAGATCCACCCCACCTGCATCCCGGTCAGCGGCGACTACCAGTCCAAGCTGACGCTGATGAGCGAGTCGCTGCGCAACGACGGCCGCGTGTGGGTGCCCAAGGAGCGCGGCGACACCCGCGACCCGCGGCAGATCCCCGAGGACGAGCGGGACTACTACCTCGAGCGCATCTACCCGGCGTTCGGCAACCTGGTGCCCCGCGACATCGCCTCCCGCCAGGCCAAGAACGTCTGCGACGAGGGCCGCGGCGTCGGCCCCAACGGCCTCGGCGTCTACCTCGACTTCGCCGACGCGATGGCTCGGCTCGGCCGCAAGACCATCGAGGCCAAGTACGGCAACCTGTTCGACATGTACGCCCGGATCACCGGCGAGGACCCCTACGAGGTGCCGATGCGGGTCTACCCCGCCGTGCACTACACGATGGGCGGTCTCTGGGTCGACTACGACCTGCAGTCGACGATCCCGGGCATGTTCGTCATCGGAGAGGCGAACTTCTCCGATCAGGGCGCCAACCGCCTCGGAGCCAGCGCGCTCATGCAGGGCCTGGCCGACGGCTACTTCGTCCTGCCGGCCACCATCAGCGAGTACCTCGCGAACGGCCCGTTCCCGACCGTGGACGACGAGCACCCGGCCGCGGCGGAGGCGGTCACCGCGGTCAAGTCGCAGATCCACAAGCTGCTGTCCATCCAGGGCAACCGCAGCGTGGCCTCGTTCCACCGCGAGCTGGGCCGGATGATGTGGGACCTCTGCGGCATGGAGCGCTCCGAGGAGAGCCTGCGCAAGGCGCTGGACCGGATCCCCGAGATCCGCCAGGAGTTCTGGACCAACGTGAAGGTCGTCGGCGACTGGAGCTCGTTCAACCAGAACCTCGAGCACGCCGGCCGGGTGGCCGACTTCATCGAGCTGGCCGAGCTGATGTGCATCGACGCGCTGCACCGCTCCGAGAGCTGCGGCGGTCACTTCCGCGCCGAGAGCCAGACCCCCGAGGGCGAGGCGCTGCGCGACGACGAGAACTTCGCCTACGTGGCCGCGTGGGAGTGGACGCCCGAGGGGCAGCCGCCGGTCCTGCACCGCGAAGCCCTCGAGTTCGAGTACGTCCACCTCGCCCAGCGCAGCTACAAGTAAGCGGAGCTCCCCCACATGAACCTGACCCTGAAGATCTGGCGGCAGAAGGGCCCGTCGGTCAAGGGCAAGCTGGTCACCTACCAGGTCAGCGACATCTCCACGGACATGTCGTTCCTCGAGATGCTCGACGTGCTCAACGAGAAGCTGATCCTCGACGGTGACGACCCGGTGGCCTTCGACCACGACTGCCGCGAGGGCATCTGCGGCATGTGCGGCGTCATGATCAACGGCAAGGCGCACGGCGGTCTGCAGACCACCACCTGCCAGCTGCACATGCGCTCGTTCCAGGACGGCGACACGATCGTCATCGAGCCCTGGCGCTCGCGGGCGTTCCCGCTGATCAAGGACCTCGCCGTCGACCGGCGCTCCTTCGACCGGATCATCCAGGCCGGCGGCTACATCAGCGCCCCGACCGGCACCGCGCCCGAGGCGCACTCGGTGCCGGTGCCGAAGAAGGACGCCGACGCCGCGTTCGACGCCGCCACGTGCATCGGCTGCGGCGCCTGCGTCGCGGCCTGCCCGAACGGCTCGTCGATGCTGTTCACCGCCGCCAAGGTCACCCACCTCGGGCTCATGCCGCAGGGCCAGCCGGAGCGCGACGAGCGGGTGATCAACATGGTCGCCCAGCAGGACCGCGAGGGCTTCGGCGGGTGCACCAACATCGGCGAGTGCTCAGCGTCGTGCCCCAAGGGCATCTCAATGGAGACCATCTCCCGGCTCAACCACGACCTGCTCGGCGCCCTGCGCGCCGGCGCCCGTCCCAAGAGCTGATCGCCCGCTCCTCGGCCGAGTGAGCAGTTGCGGTCGCCCGCGCCGGCGTGTCCGCGCGTGTCGGCGACCGCAACTGCGCACTCGGCAGCGGGTGGCGCCGGGTCGGTTTGATGTGCAAACCTACTCGGTGTGACCCGTCCCTTCCCGTTCGAGACGCTGCCCGGCCGGCCGTGCCCGATCGCGGCCTCGCTGGAGCTGATCGGTGAGCGCTGGTCGCTGCTCGTCCTGCGCGAGGTGTCGCTGGGCAACCACCGGTTCAGCGAGATCGCGCGCGGCACGGGCGCGCCCCGCGACCGGCTGTCGGCCCGCCTGACCGCGCTGGTCGACGCCGGCGTGCTGGAGCGGCGGCCGTACAGCACCGCTCCCCCGCGCTCCGGCTACCACCTCACCGCGGCCGGCCGCGACCTGCTGCCGGTGCTGCAGGGCCTGCTGCAGTGGGGCAACCGCTGGCTGGCCGACGAGCCACCGGTCGAGCTGCACCACGCGCCGCCCGGGCACGCCGACCACGTGATCGACGCCGAGTGGGTCTGCCGCACCTGCGGCGAGCCGGTCTCGGCCTCCCGCGCCGAGCGGGTGCTCACCCCGGCCGGACGCCGCCTGACCGGCCTGCCCCCCGAGGAGGACGCCGTCCGTGACCGCTGAACTCGCCGCCGACGACTGGGGTCTCCCCCGGTCCCGCACGGTGACCTGGCACGACCCCGCGATCACCGCGCTGGGTGCGCTCGAGCGCTCCGGCCTGGAGACGATGCAGGCGATCCGGGACGGCGAGCTGCCCGCTCCGCCGATCGCCCATCTGATGCAGTTCGACATCGTCGACCTCGCCGAGGGCCGGGTGGAGTTCAGCTGTGTGCTCGACGAGTCGGTCTACAACCCGATCGGCGTCGTCCACGGCGGGCTGGTCTGTACGCTGCTCGACACGGTCGCCGGCTGCGCGGTGCACACCACGCTGCCGCAGGGTGTGGCCTACACGTCGATCGAGCTCAAGGTGAACTACCTGCGGGCCGTGCACGCCGGCAGCGGTCCGCTCACCGCGGTCGGCACCGTGGTCAAGCCCGGCCGCCGGGTGGCGTTCGCCGAGGGCGAGGTCCGCGACTCGGCCGGCCGCGTGGTCGCGACGGCCTCGTCGTCCCTGCTGGTCTTCCCGATCCCGGAGGCCTAGCCGGAGACGGTGGACGCTGCTTCGCGCTCGGCCAGCCAGGTGCACAGCTGCTCGGGCGGCAGGGGCCGGCTCACGTGGTACCCCTGGACGACGTCGCAGCCGAGGAAGGTCAGCGCGTCGAGCGTCCCGGCGTCCTCCACGCCCTCGGCGACGAACGCCAGGCCCAGCGCGTGGGCCAGCTGCAGCGTCGAGGTCACGATCGACTCGGCCCGCGGGCTGCCGGTCATCTCGCTGATGAAGGCGCGGTCGAGCTTGAGCTCGGTCACCGGCAGCGTGGCCAGGTAGGCGAGGCTGGAGTAGCCGGTGCCGTAGTCGTCGATGGCGACGCCCACGCCGAAGTCGCGCAGCCGGCCCAGCACGTGCTCGGCGCGCTCGCGGTCGGCCATGAGCAGGCTCTCGGTCACCTCGAGCACGAGGACGCCGGCCGGCAGGTCGTGGGCGGCGAGCAGCCGCGCGACCTCGAACGGGAAGTCCTCGTCGACCAGGTTCGACGGGCTGACGTTGACCGCGACGGTGAGCCACCGGTCCTGGTCGGCCCAGGCGCGGCACTGGGCCAGCGCCATCTCGATGACCCGCGTGGTGAGCGGCGCCATCAGCCCCGCCGACTCGGCCAGCTCGATGAACTGGTCGGGGAAGACCAGCCCCTTGACCGGGTGCTGCCAGCGCACCAGCGCCTCGACGCCCTCGACCTCGCCGGTGGAGAGGGTCAGCTTCGGCTGGTAGTGCAGCACCAGCTCGTCGCCCTCGATCGCGCGGCGCAGCTGGGCGACGTCCTCGAGCCGGTGCCGGCCCGACCCGTCGCGGGCCTCGTCGTAGACGGCGGGCCCGGTGCGGCCGCCCTTCGAGGAATACATCGCCAGGTCGGCCAGCTGCAGCAGCTCCTCGGCGCTGCCGGCGTGCCCGGGGCCGATGGCGATGCCGATGCTGGCGTCGACGGTCAGCCCCATCCCGCCGAAGCGGAACGGCCGCTGCAGCTCGCGGCGCAGCCGGGCGGCCAGCGCGAGCGCGTCCTCGGCGTCCAGGTCCTCGGCCACGACGACGAACTCGTCGCCACCGAGGCGGGCGAGCAGGTCGCTGCTGCGCAGCTGACCGGCCAGCCGGGGGCCGACCTGGCGGAGCACCGCGTCGCCGGCCGCGTGGCCGAGCGAGTCGTTGATCTCCTTGAACCGGTCGAGGTCGATGATCAGGACGGCGACCGCCGTCCCGGCCGCGAGTTTCTCGTCGGCCGCACGCAGGGCCTCGTACACGGTCCGCCGGTTGCCCAGCCCGGTCAGCTCGTCGGTGCGCGCCTGCCGGCGGCTGTCGGCCAGGGCCCGCACGTCGCGGAAGGTCAGCGCGGTCCGTGCCAGCGCGGCCAGGACGGCGCCGAGCGCCAGCCCGCCGGCGACCGGGTCGCCGCCCTGCTGGTAGCCGTGGAAGAGCAGGCCGAGCGCGGCGAAGGCGCAGGCAGCAGGGACGACGAGCACCGTCATGCCCTCGGGCCGCAGTGCCGGCTCGGTCCGGGGCGCGATGCACGCGGCGACGCCGAGGCACACCAGGGCCAGCCCGTACGCGACGTCGAGCGAGCCGACCACGTACCCGCCGTGCACGACGCCGTAGGCCATGACCGTGTCTGCCACCGCGAACACCGCCAGGCCGCCGGCGAGCCACCACCAGCAGCCGCCCGCGCCGCGGCCGAGGATGACCAGGCCACCGCAGACCAGCACCATGAGCAGCACGTCGGCGATGGGGTAGGCCGCGGTGGCCAGGACGACCGAGATGCTGCCCCCGGTCAGCTGCAGCGAGGCGCCGAGCGCCAGCGCGGCCGCGAACGCCGCCGCGGTGAGCCCGGTGACCAGTCCGTCGAGCAGCATCCCGGCGCTCAGCCGCCGCACCCGCGCCTTGAGCAGGCGCACCAGGGCCAGCCAGGTGAGCGGGTAGAAGGCCAAGAACCCGGGGTCGCACCACGAGGGGCGCGGCAGCGCGGCGGGGTCGTGGTAGACGAGGTGCCAGACGAGGGACCCGGCGAAGTAGGCCGCCACGCCGGCGGCGAGCAGCAGCCAGGACGTGCGGTCGGTCGCGCTCGCCCGCGCGCGCAGGACGAGGACGACGGTGAGACCGGCCAGGAACACCGACTGCCCACCGCCGGCCGCCACCGCGAGCACGCCGGAGACCCCGAAGACCGTCGCCCCGAGGGCGACCAGGTACAGGGCGCCGACCGCGGCCGCGACGAGGCGCACGGGACGCAGGGACCGGGCCGTCGCCCGATCCCGCTCCCGTGCAGCGACGCCGTACCGCACCGAGACCATGACCTCCCATCGGACGGTTCCCCCGCGACCTTCAGCTCTCTACTCGCCGAGACGCGCGGATCTCCCTCTCCGGGGGGAGAGCGCTCAATTCGTGATCTTGACCTGCCGATGGTGGATGGACGACCAGAGAGGAGGGAGCGGGCGTGGCAAGGGACAGGGCGGGAACACCAGGCGGCCGGCGCGGACCCGCGGCGATCGCCGGCTCCGTGATCGGGATCAGCGCGGCGCTGCTCGCCGTCGCCGTCCTCGTCGGTGTGCCCTACGCCCGGAACGCCGCGTACCTCCTCCACCCCGCGCCGCCCTGGTGGCTGCTGGCACTGGCGTTCGCGGCCACCGAGGCGTGCGTGCTGCACGTGCAGATCCGCCGCGAGACGCGCAGCATCTCCCTCAGCGAGATCCCCCTGGTGCTCGGCCTGTTCCTCACCGCGCCGCTCACCCTGCTGGTGGCTCGCCTGCTCGGCACCACCGCCGCACTCGTCGCCGTGCGCCGGCAGCCGCCGCTCAAGGTGTTGTTCAACCTCGCGCTCGCGGCGACAGAGACGGCCCTGGCGGTGGCCGTGTTCAGCGCCCTCGCCCCGGCAGCGCCCGGACCGGGGCCGGCGAGCTGGCTCGCCGCCTACGCCGCGGCCTTCGCCGGCAGCACCCTGGACGTCCTCATGGTCGGGCTGATCATCGCGCTGCACGACGGGACCCGGCCACCGCGCACCCTGGTGCGCGAGATCATGGTCCAGCCCGTCCCGCTCCTGGCCGTCACGGTCGCCCTGGTCGGTGTCGTGAGCCTGGCGGCCTCGGCGACCACTGCCTGGCTGCTCGCCGGCGTCAGCGGCCTGCTCCTGCTCGCCTTCCGCGCCTACGCCACCGTGTCCGACCGCCATCTCCACCTCGATCGCCTCTACCGGTTCAGCCAGTCGCTGGGCCAGGAGACCGAGATCGGCCAGGTGATGGCCACCGTCCTCGGCGAGGCCCGCGAGGTGCTGCACGCCGAGCGCGCTTCCGCTGCGTTCGTGGCCGCCGACGGCGGCATCGTCGCCCGCGTCCGGCTCGGTCCGGGGGCGGAGACGTCCCGCTCCGAGGACCGGGCCACCGACGCGGACGCCTGGGTCCTCGAGTCCGTCGTGGGCGGGGGGCCGCTGGTCATGCCGCGCGCGACCCGCGATCCCCGCGCCCGGGGCTGGCTCGATCAGTACGGGATGCGCGACGCCCTCGCCGTACCGCTTGCCGGCGCGGCCGGGATCACCGGTGTCCTGGTCGTCGCCGACCGGCTCGGCGACGTCAGGACCTTCGGCCCCGAGGACGCCGTGCTGCTCGAGACGGTGGCGAACCATGCCGCCCTGGCCCTGCGCAACGGTGAGCTCATCGGGCAGCTGCGCCACGACGCCGCGCACGACGCGCTCACAGGGTTGCCGAACCGCCGTGCCTTCCAGGCGGCGCTCGGCGGCGCGCTGGAGCAGGTGGCCGACGGCAACGCACCCGGGGCCGCGGTCCTGATCGCAGATCTGGACGACTTCCAGGAGGTCAACGACGCGCTCGGGCACCAGCAGGGCGACCGGCTGCTGGTGGAGATCAGCGATCGGCTGGCCGCGGAACTCGGCGAGGAGGGTGTTGTCGGGCGCCTGAACGGTGACGAGTTCGCCGTCCTGGTGCCGGCGACCGCGGACGAGGAGGACGTGCTCGCCATCGCCCGCCGGCTGCTCCGCGTCGTCGAGCGACCGGTCCTTCTCGACGGTCAGGAGGTCGCCGTCGGCGCGGCGGTCGGGATCGCGCTCGCGCCTCGGCACACGACCGACGCCGCCGTGCTCCTCAAACGCGCGGAGCGGGCGATGCACGAGGCGAAGGCCTCCTCGCGCCAGATCCGGGTCTACGAGGCCGGGCTCGGCCACGAGGGTCCGCGGCGGCTGACGCTCGCGGCGGACCTGCGGGTCGCGCTGCGTGAACGCACCCTCGCGGTCCACGTCCAGCCGCAGGCGGAGCCGGGCACCGGTGCCGTCCTGAGCGCCGAGGCCCTGGTCCGCTGGAGCCATCCCGAGCTGGGTCCGGTCTCCCCCGAGGAGTTCATCCCGATCGCCGAGCGCAACGGCCTGATCGGCGAGCTGACCGGCCAGGTCCTCGACGGCGCCCTCGCGGCCAGCGCCCGGTGGCGCGCTGCCGGGCAGGACCTCGGCATCGCCGTGAACCTGTCCGCCCGCAGCCTCCTGGACGACGACCTCGTCGACTCGGTTGCCCGCGCCCTGCACCGCCACGGCGTCCCGCCCGCGCGGTTGACCCTGGAGGTCACCGAGAGCTCGGTCATGTCCGACCCGGCCCGCGCCGTCGCCGTCCTGCACGAGCTGCGCGACCTCGGCGTCCGGCTGTCGGTGGACGACTTCGGCACCGGGTACTCGTCGCTGTCCTACCTCAAGCGGCTGCCGGTCCAGGAGGTCAAGATCGACCGGAGCTTCGTGATCGGCTTGCGCGAGCAGGGCGACGACGTCGGCATCGTCCGGGCCATCGTCGACCTCGGCCGGCACCTCGGGCTGGAGGTCGTCGCCGAGGGCGTCGAGGACGGCGACACGCAGACCGTGCTCTCCGGCATGGGCTGCGACCTCATCCAGGGATACCACCTGGGCCGTCCGATGCCCGCCGAGGAGTTCCTGCCCTGGCTCGCCGCCCGCGCCGCCGCGGCGCGCCCGCAGCGGCTGAGCCTCGCCTAGGGCGACCCCAGCACTGCGCCCCCGTCCCGGGGCCCGGATCCCGGAACGGGGGCGCAGCCGCCTCGAGGGCCGGCCTCAGGCGGCGACCGGCGCGGCCTCGAGGACCGGAGCCGGGCGGTGCCGGCCGGCGGAGCGGCTCGGCAGCAGCAGGTAGCCGGCGTACGCGGCGGTCAGCGCGCCGGTGGTCACGAACGCGCCGGCCAGCCCGATCGCCATGACCAGCGGGGCGGCGACGAGCGAGCCGCCGACGATCCCGGCGATGGCGGCGGGCAGGGCGATCCCGTACGCCCGGGCGAAGACCTCCTCGTCGAGGTCGCGCTGCAGCGCGGTCTCGGCGAGCACCTCGACCAGGGCGGCACCGGCACCGCCGACGACCGACCAGACCAGCAGCCCGGCCAGGCACGGGGTGACCGCCATCAGCGCGGCGGGCGCGGCCACCGCGAGGAGCGCCAGCACCAGGGTGCGGCGGGGGTGGCTGCTGCGCGCGGCGCGGCTGGTGAGCGTCGTCCCGACGATCCCGCCGATGCCCAGGCCGGCCAGCACGTAGCCGTAGCCGGCGTCGCCGAGGCCGAGGGAGCGGCTGAGCAGGAGCAGCAGGACGGTCTGCATGCCGTAGACGACGCTGCAGATCACGTCGGCGCCGACCAGCCGCACGGCCACCGGGTGCTCGCGCAGGGCGCGGACGCCGGTGGCGACGTCGGCCAGGACGCTCTGCCGCTCGCCGGTGGCGGACGGGGCGAACACGGGGCCGGGGGGAATGGAGAGGACGAGGATCGCCGAGAGCGCGAAGCTGCCGGCGTTGAGGATGAAGGCGGCGGCCGGCTCGCCCAGCAGCAGCAGGACGGCGCCGACGACGGGGCCGGCGGCGATGGCCGCCATGCCCACCGCGGAGCGGGCGGCGTTGGCGCCGGGCAGGTCGGCGTCGGGCACCAGCCGCGGGGTGGTGGCGGCGGTGCAGGGGCCGTACGGCGCGGCGGCGGCGGTGGCGGCCGCGGCCAGCACGGGAGCGAGCACCACGGGCAGGTCGGTCAGCGCGACGGCGGTGAGGCCGAGCATGCACAGCACCCGGACGACGTCGGAGGCGACCATGACCTTCTGCCGGTCGAACCGGTCGGCCAGGACGCCGCCGAGCGGGCCGAGGACGACGACCGGCAGCACGCGGACGGCGGTGGTGACGGCGACCCAGGCCGCGCTGTGCGTGCGCTCGAAGACGAAGGCGAGCAGGGCCACGTTGTAGAGCCAGTCCCCCGCCTGCGAGATCGCCAGGGCGGCGAGCAGGCGGCGGAAGGGGCGGGAGCGGAGGGCGCCGCGGATGGTGCCCTCGGGGGAGGTCACGGCCGGGTCCCGGCGGTGATCGCGGGGCCGACGACGATCCAGCGGGCCTTGCACAGCACCTCGACCTCGGTCGGGGCGGCGGTCAGGGGGCCGATCCACTTGCCCTTGCACAGGATCTCGACGTTCACGGGGACCTCCGGGTCGGTTGCGCTTCGTCCGATGAGGAAAGGGTTCCGCTGAGGACCCGGGTCCCGGATCGGCCGACCGTCCGGTCCTGGACCGGTCGGCTACCTCATATCCGGACGGTCCGGGACCGCCGGACCGCCTTATGCCTGTGAGTCGAGACGATCCCGGCCCGATGAGGTGCCTCAGAAGGCCCCTGACGTGCCACGATCGCGGCCGTGTCGGACGTCGTCAGCCCTGTGCTGGTCGGCCGCGAACGGGAGCTCTCGCGGATCAGGGCCACCGTCGACCGGACGGCGAGCGGGGAGCCGGGCGTCGTCCTGGTCGCCGGCGAGGCGGGTGTCGGCAAGAGCCGCCTGATCGAGACGGCGCTGGACGGCCGCACCGACGTCCGGGTGCTGGCCGGCGGCTGCATCGAGCTGGGCGGCGAGGGCCTGCCCCTGGTGCCGCTGGTCGACGCCCTGCGCACCCTGGCCCGCACCACCGCGCCGCCCGATCTCGACCGGTTCCTCGGGCCGGCCCGGCCCGAGCTCGGCCGGCTGCTGCCCGAGCTGACCACTCTGGACGCCGCCCCGGCGCCGGCCGGCAGCACCGGGCAGCTGTTCGAGCTGGTCCTGGGCGTGCTCGGGCGGATCGGCGCCGACCGCCCGCTCGTGCTCGTGGTCGAGGACCTGCACTGGGCCGACCGCTCCACGCTCGACCTGATCGCCTTCCTCGTCCGCACCCTGCACGGTCTGCCGGTCCTGCTGCTGCTCACCTACCGCTCCGACGAGGTCGACCGGCGCTCGCCGCTGCGACCGCTGCTGTCCTCCTGGGAGCGGGCGCGCGGCGTCGAGCGCATCCAGCTGGAGCGGTTCACGCGTCCCGAGGTCGGGGCCCAGATCAGCGCCATCCTGGGTTCTGCCGCCGATCCCGCCATGGTCGACCTGGTCTTCGAGCGCTCGGAGGGCAACCCGTTCTTCGTCGAGGAGCTGCTGCGCACCCTGCGGGAGGGCGCCTCGGCCGATGAGCTGCCGCCGTCCCTGCGCGACGTGCTGCTCTCCCGGGCCGAGCGGGTCTCCGATCCCGTCCAGCGGTTGCTGCGCACCGCCGCGGTCGCCGGGCGCTGGGTGCCGGAGCGGCTGCTCGCCGAGGTCGCCGCGGTGCCACCGGCGGAGCGGTACGAAGCGTTGCGCGAGGCGGTGGACGCCTCCCTGCTCGTCGTCGACGGCGCCGGTCGCGGCTACGCCTTCCGGCACGCGCTGACACGGGACGCCGTCTACCAGGACCTGCTGCCCGGCGAGCGGGTCGACCTCCACACCGCGTACGCCGAGGCGCTCGACCGCGACCCCACCCTCGCCGGGGACGACGTCTCGGTGTCGGCGACGCTCGCCGTCCACTGGTACGCCGCGCACGACCTGCCCCGGGCCCTGGCCGCCTCGGTCCGCGCCGGCCGCGAGGCGCTCGCGGCCTACGCACCGGCCGAGGCACGGCAGCACCTGGAACGGGCGCTCGAGGTGTGGCGCGGCGTCCCCTCCCCGGAGGCGTGCGCCGGCACCGACAAGGTGGAGATCCTCCGACTGGCCGCACGGGCGTCCTTCCACGGCGGCGACCCGCATCGAGCGCTGCCGCTGCTGCAGCAGGCCTCGGAGCTCGTCGATCCCGCGGCCGATCCCGAGCGGGCCGCGCTCATCGTCGAGCAGCAGGCGTTCACCCTGCGGATGCTCGGTGAGGACGGGGCCAGCCTCACCGCACTGGAAGGCGCCCTGGACGCGCTTCCGGAGACGCCCAGCCGCGCCCGGGCCACGCTGCTCTCCTCCCTGGCGAACACGCTGCTGCGGCTCGGCGAGGAACGGGCGGCCGACGTCGCGCGCGCCGCGATCGAGGTGTCGAAGGCGGTGGGCGCGCGGGCGGAGCTGGCCAGCGCCCTGGTCAGCCTCGGCAGCGCCCTGAGCTACCTCGACGACGCCGACGAGGGCGAGGCCGCCCTCCGCGAGGGACTGCAGCTGGCGCTCGAGACCGGCGACGTCGACAACGCGCTGCGCGGCTACGTCAACCTCTCCGACGCCCTCGAGGCGCACGGCAAGCACGCCGCGGCCGCCGAGGCGGCTCGTACGGGGATCGAGGTGGCCCGACGGGTCGGCCAGTACCGCACCTTCGGCGTCTTCCTGCGCGGCAACCTGGTCGAGCCGCTCGTGCGCGTCGGGGACTGGGCCGAGGCGGAGACGCTGGCACGCGAGGACCTCGGGGCCGGCCTGTCCGGTGTCTTCGCCGCATCGCTGCTGGAGCTGCTCGGCTACCTGGCCGTGAGCAAGGGCTCCCCCGACGAGGCGCGGGACTGCGTGCGGCAGAGCCGGCGACACCTGGGCGAGAGCCGCGAGCCGCAGTTCACCCACGCGCTGGCCTACCTCGAGGCCGACGCCGCCCGGCAGCACGGCGACCTCGCCGCCGCGGCCGCGCTGGTCACCACCGGGATGGCCGAGCTCAGCGCCTGGTCCACCCGCTACGCGTGGCCCCTCATGTGGCTGGGCGCGCGCGTCGAAGCCGACGTCGCCACCCTCGCCCGCGACCGCAACGAGCCGCCGCCGGTGCCCTTCATGGACGCCGTCCCCCACCCGGAGGAGGCCGCCCGGTTCCTGCCGGCCGCAGCCGCGTACCGCGCCATGACCGACGCCGAGGTCCTCCGGCGCGACGCTCGGCCGGCCGTCGCCGCCTGGGAGGCCGCGGTCCGGGCGTGGGAATCCGCCGCTGACGCCTGGCCGATGGCCTACGCCCGGTTCCGACTCGGCGAGGCGCTGTGCGCGGAGGGGCGTCGCGACGAGGCCACCGAGCCGCTGCGCGCGGCGAGCCGCAGCGCCGCCGTCCTCGGCGCCCGGCCCCTCCTGGACGACGTCCGGGCCCTTGCCCGCCGGGCACGGGTGCCGCTGGAGGAACAGGCGGCTCCTGAACCGGACGAGGCCGGTGCTCCGTTCGCGCTCACCGATCGCGAACGGGAGGTGCTGGCGCTGGTCGCGGCCGGCCGTTCCAACGGGCAGATCGCCGCGGAGCTGTTCATCAGCCCGAAGACCGCCAGCGTGCACGTCTCGAACATCCTGGCCAAGCTCGGCGTCGGCGGGCGGGTGGAGGCGGCCGGCGTCGCCCACCGGCTCGGCCTGGTCCCGCCGTCGTGAGAGGAGAGCCGGTGTCCGGTGTCGTCAGCCCGGTCCTGGTGGGCCGGGACAAGGAGCTCGTCCGCCTGCGCGCGGCCGTCGACCGCACCGTGGCCGGCGAGGCCGGCGTGCTGCTGGTCGGCGGTGAGGCCGGCGTCGGCAAGAGCCGGCTCATCGAGACCGCGCTCGACGGCCGGGACGACGTCCGGGTGCTCACCGGCGGCTGCATCGAGCTGGGCGGCGAGGGCCTGCCGCTGGTGCCGCTGGTCGACGCGCTGCGCACCCTCGCCCGGACGACGCCGGCGGTCGACCTCGACCGGATCCTCGGCCCGGCCCGCCCCGAGCTGGCCCGGCTGCTGCCCGAGCTCGCCGGCGGCGACGGCCCCCCGGCCCTGGCCGGCAGCACCGCCCAGCTGTTCGAGCTGGTCCTCGGCGTGCTGGGCCGCATCGGTGCCGACCGCCCGCTGGTCCTGGTCGTCGAGGACCTGCACTGGGCCGACCGCTCCACGCTCGACCTGGTCGCCTTCCTCGTGCGCACGCTGCAGGGGCTGCCGGTGCTGCTCGTGGTCACCTACCGCTCCGACGAGGTGGACCGCCGCTCCCCGCTGCGGCCGCTGCTGTCCACCTGGGAGCGGATGCGCGAGGTCGAGCAGCTGCAGCTGCCCCGGTTCAGCCGCACCGAGGTGGCCAGCCAGGTCGCCGCCATCAACGGGGCCCGTCCGGACGGGGAGCTGGTCGACCTGGTCTTCGACCGGTCCGGGGGCAACGCGTTCTTCGTCGAGGAGGTGCTGCGCTCGCTGCGCGAGGGCGCCTCGGCCGACGACGTCGCGCCGTCGCTGCGGGACGTGCTGCTGGCCCGCGTGGAACGGCTCTCCCGGCCCGCGCAGCGGCTGCTCCAGGTGGCCGCGGTCGCCGGTCGCTGGGTGCCGGAACCGCTGCTGGCCGAGGTGGCCGGCGGCGGCGAGGACGAGTTCTTCGACGCGCTGCGGGAGCCGGTCGACGCCTCGCTGCTGATCGTCGACGACACCGGCCGCGGGTACGCCTTCCGGCACGCCCTCACCCGCGACGCCGTGTACCAGGACCTGCTGCCGGGGCAGCGGGTCAAGCTGCACACCGCCTACGCCCAGGCCCTCGACCGCGACCCGACCCTGGCGGGCGAGGACTCCTCGGTGTCGGCGACGCTGGCGGTGCACTGGTACGCCGCGCACGACCTGCCGCGGGCGCTGGCCGCCTCGGTGCGCGCCGGCCGCGACGCCATGGCCGCCTTCGCGCCGGCCGAGGCGCAGCGGCACTTCGAGCGCGCGCTGGAGGTCTGGGACAGCGTGCCCGACGTCGAGGCCTGGGCCGGGACCGACCAGGTCGACGTCCTGCGGCTGGCCGCCCAGGCCGCGCGGGACAGCGGCGACTCCTCCCGCGCGCTGTCGCTGCTGGAGCAGGCGCTGGAGCAGACAGACCGCACCACCGAGCCCGAACGGGCGGCGCTCATCGTCGAGCAGCGGGCGAACACGCTGCGGGTGCAGGGGGCCGACGTCGCCGGCACCACGGAGCTGGAGACCGCGCTGACCTGGCTGCCCGCCGGGCCCAGCGCGGTGCGGGCGACCGTGCTGGCCTCGCTCGCGCACGGGCTGCAGCGGCTGGGCGATCCACGCGTCGCCGGAGCTGCCCGCGCCGCGCTGGAGGCGGCCCGGGCCGTCGGCGCGCGGGCGGAGGAGGCCAGCGCGTTGATCACTCTCGGCGGCACGGTGAGCTACCTGGAGGACGCCGCCGAGGGCGAGGCCGCGCTCCGCGAGGGGCTGCGGATCGCCCTCGAGATCGGCGACAACGACAAGGCGCTGCGCGGCTACGCGAACCTCTCCGACGCCCTCGAGACGCGCGGCAAGCACCAGCAGGCCGCCGAGGCCGCCCGCAGCGGGCTCGAGCTCGCCCGGCGCGTGGGTGTCGTCCGGACGTTCGGCGCCTTCCTCGCGGGCAACCTCATCGAGCCGCTGGTCCGGCTCGGCGAGTGGGACGAGGCCGCGGAGCTCGCCCACGAGCACCTGGCCACCGGCGTCGGCGACATCTTCGCCGCGTCGCTGCTGGAGCTGCTCGGCTACATGGCGGCCTCGCGCGGTGCGGTCGGCGACGCCCTGGACTGCATGAAGCGGGCGCGGCGCAACCTCAGCGAGTCCGGCGACCCGCAGTTCACCCACGCGCTGGCCTACATCGAGGCCGACGTGAACCGGGCGCGCGGCGACCTGGCCGGCGCGGTCGGGGTCGTCGCCGAGGCGCTCGGGCAGTCCAGCGCGTGGTCGGTCCGCTACATGTGGCCGCTGATCTGGCTCGGCGCCCGCATCGAGGCCGACGCCGCCACCCGGGCCCGCGACCTGGGCGACGCCCTCTCCGAGACGCCGCTCCCCGTGCCGGCGCTGCCGGAGTCGACCGTGAGCTTCTCCCCCGCGGCGACCGCCTACGACGTGATGGCCGCCGCCGAGCGCCTGCGCCGGGACGGCGAGCCGACGGTGGCCGCGTGGCGCGAGGCGGTGACCGCCTGGGAGGCCGCCGGCGACGCGTGGCCGCTGACCTACGCGCGCTTCCGGCTCGGCGAGGCCCTCTGCGCCGACGGCGGCCGGGAGGAGGCGGTCGAGCCGCTGCGCGCGGCCGCCCGCAGCGCCGCGTCGCTGCGGGCGCAACCGGTGCTCGACGACGTCCAGGCCCTGGCCCGGCGGGCCCGGCTGGCGCTGGACGAGCGTGGTGCCGCCCCCGTCGCCGAGCAGGTGGCCTCCCCGTTCGCCCTCACCGACCGCGAGCGCGAGGTGCTCACCCTGGTGGCCGCGGGCCGCTCCAACGGCCAGATCGCCGCCGAGCTGTTCATCAGCCCGAAGACCGCCAGCGTCCACGTCTCGAACATCCTGGCCAAGCTCGGCGTCGGCGGGCGGGTCGAGGCGGCCGCGGTCGCCCACCGGCTGGGCCTGATCCCGCCGGCCTGAGGAGAGGAGGACCCCGTGGCCACCTGGGACGACGTCCGCCGGATCTGCCTGGCGCTGCCGGAGACCGCCGAGATCACGAACGGCTGGGGCCAGCTGTCCTGGCAGGTGCGCGGCAAGGGCTTCGTGTGGGACCGGCCGCTGCGGCAGCGGGACCTGGCCGAGCTCGGCGACGCCGCGCCGACCGGGCCGGTGCTCGCCGCGTACCTGCCCGACGAGGGCGCGAAGCGCGCGCTCATCGCCGACGACCCCGCCGTCTTCTTCACCATCCACCACTTCGACGGCTATCCCGCCGTCCTGGCCCGCCTCGACCTGCTCGACGAGGCGACGCTGACCGAGCTGGCCGGCGAGGCGTGGGCCTGCCGCGCGCCGAAGAAGCTCCTCGCCCAGCACCGGGACCCCTGATGGACGTCCGGCTGATCACCCCGGACGGCGCCCGGCAGGCCAAGCCCGGCGACCTCGTCGACCTGCTCGTCGACGCCGACGGCGTGCTCTGGGTGGACATCCCGCAGGACGACCCGGACGCCGTCCGCGTGCTGACCGAGGTGTTCTGCTTCCACCCCAAGGCGGTCACCGACGCCGTCTCCCGCAGCCCGGTGCCGAAGGTGCACCTCTACGCCGACCACGCCTTCGTCGTGCTGCACGCCCCCGAGCCGGGCACCGGCGGGCACATCCACTTCGTCGAGCTCGACCTGTTCGTCTCGGCGCGCTACGTCGTCACCGTGCACGGACCGGTCAACCCGGCCGTCCCGCAGGAGGCGACCCGGGTCGAGACCGACGCCGTCGCCGCCCGCGTCGACGCCGGCCGGTTCCGCCCGACGACCGGCTACGAGCTGTCGACGGCGATCGTCGGGGCGCTGACCGGCCGGATGCGCGACCACCTCGCCGTCCGGACGACCGACGTGTGGCGATTCGAGCAGCAGGTGACCGCCGGGGAGCTCGGGGACGCCGAGCGGTTCCTCGACGGCATGTTCCGGGTGCGGCACGGCCTGCTCAGCGTGCGGACGATGGCCGCGCAGAGCGCCGAGGTCTACGGCCGGATGCACGCCCGGGAGGTGTTCGGCCCGGAGCACCAGCGGCTGCTCGAGGACAACGAGGACCAGTTCCGCCGGATCGCCACGATGGCCCACAGCCAGGAGGACTACCTGCAGGGCGTGATCGAGTTCTACCAGACCCGCACCAACACGAAGATGACGATCGCGGCCGAGCGGCTGGCAGTCATCGCCGCGGTCACGCTGCCGGTCACCGCGTTGTCGTCGGTGCTGGGCATGAACGTGATCGTCAACCAGACCACGCACTGGACGGCGCTGATCGTCCTGCTCGCGGTCATGCTCGTCCTGTCGGTGCTGCTCCTCGTGTGGGCCAAACGCCACGGCTGGTGGTGACCACGGCAGAAGTCGCGACTTCTGCCGTCTCCCGGCTTGCGGAGATCTTGCGGTTTTCGCGCGGGAGGGCTGCGGTGCGCACCCGATCGTTCGAGGTGCCGGTCGGCGTCCGCCGGGCGGTGCGGAACGAGAAGGAGACATCGACATGCGGATCGCGGATCCCGGTCGAGCGCGCACCGCCCGCAGGGTGGCCGGCTCGGTCGCGGTGCTCGGGGTGGCCGCCGCGGTGGCGGGCCTCGGCACCTACAGCACCTTCACCGACAGCACGAGCCCGGTGGTCACCGGCGTCGGCACCGGCGTCCTGTCGCTGTCGCTGCAGTCCGGCGGCACGGCGGCGACCGTCCCGTTCGACGGCGGCGCGATGATGGCCGGCGACTCGGTGGCCCAGGTCCTCGACCTGGTCAACGACGGGTCCACGGCCTTCGCCTCGGTGACCATGAAGATGTCGGCGACCGCGTCGAGCATCCTCGACACCGACCAGACCAACGGCCTGCAGCTCAAGGTCCAGAAGTGCTCGGTCGCGTGGAGCGGCAGCAGCTGCTCCGGGACGGCGAGCACCCTGTACTCCGGCCCGATGGTCGTCACGCAGGCTCTCGGCGGTGCCGCCAGCCTGACCCCGGGTGGCGTCGACCACCTGCTGCTCACCGCGAGCCTGCCGGCCTCCGCCAACGGCTCGGCCTACCAGGGCAAGCAGAGCACGCTCAGCCTGGTGTTCGACGGGGTGCAGCGTGTCGGCGCCAACCGCTGACCGGGCGGAGGTCACCTACCTCGCGACCGTGCAGCTGCCCTACCGCGACGTGCGCAGCGCGTCGCTGGGGCTGCGGGCCGAGCTGAAGCACCGGGTGCGCTCGATCGGCGGCGGCGACGCGGACTGGGACAGCCTGGTGCTGCGCGGTCCGGTGCCGGTGCTCGACCGCCGGGGACGGCAGTGGTGGGAGTACACCGCCACCGTCCGCGGCCCCTCCGGAGGCCCTTCCGCGGACAAGGCCCCCGCCGTCCCTCAGGACTGAGGGACGGCGGCGGCCACCGCCGCCAGGTGCCGGTCGCGCTCGGCGGCCGGCAGGAAGCTCGCCCGCCAGCTGTTCTCGGCCAGCCGGCGGCGCTCGTCGAGCGTCAGGCCCAGCGCCCGGGTCACCGCCGCGACGTTGTCGTGGAGGTACCCGCCGAAGTAGGCCGGGTCGTCGGAGTTGACCGTGGCGGCCAGACCGGCGTCGAGCATCGCCTTGAGCGGGTGGTCGGCCAGCCGGTCGACGCCGCGCAGCGCGACGTTGGACAGCGGGCACACGGTGAGCGGCACCTGCTCGGCGCGCAGGCGGGCCACCACCGACGGGTCCTCCATGCTGCGGATGCCGTGGTCGACCCGCTCGATGCCGAGGTGGTCCAGTGCCGCCGTCACGTACTCCGCCGGGCCCTCCTCGCCGGCGTGCGCCACCCGGTGCAGCCCCTCGTCGGCGGCCCGGGCGAACACCCGCTCGAACAGCTCGGGCGGCCGACCGGTCTCGGCGCTGACCAGGCCGATGCCGATCACCAGCGGGCGGTAGCGCAGCAGGCGCGGCAGCAGCTCCTCGGCCTCGGCCGGATCGCGCTCGCGCAGGAAGCACGGGATCAGCGCGACGCTCACGCCGTGGCGCTCCTCCGCCGTCGCGAACGCCTCCCCCAGCCCCTCGAAGACCACCTCGAGCGGCACCCCCCGGGCCAGGTGCGCCTGCGGGTCGACGAAGACCTCCGCGTGCCGCACCCCTTGCGCGGCCGCGGTGCGCAGGTAGGCCTCGGCGAGGTCGGTGAAGTCCTCCGGGCGCTGCAGCACCGCCATCAGCTCGTAGTACAGGTCCAGGAACGACTGCAGGTCGCTGAAGCGGTACGCCCGGCGCAGCTCCTCCGGCCCGTCGAAGCGCAGCCGCACCCGGTTGCGCGCGGCCAGCGCCACGGCCAGCTCGGGCTCCAGCGTGCCCTCGATGTGCAGGTGCAGCTCGGCGGTGGGCAGGGGCGCGAGCTCGTCGTCCGGACTCATGTGTCGATCCTGGCTTCCTCGGGGGCCGGTGCGGGCACCCGGCGGCGCCGCACGTCGAGGATCGCCGTGGTGAGCGCGGCGAGGGTGAAGCCGATGCTGACGACGAGGCTCAGCGCGTAGGCGTGCCCGTAGTGCGCCTGGCGGTCGGTCCCGCTTGCGGGCGCGCCGGTGACCGCCGCGTAGAACACGGCCGTGATGACGGCGGCGCCGACCGCGTTGCCGATCCGCTGCGAGGTCTGCAGCATCCCGCCGGCGGTCGAGCCGCCCCGGACGTCGACCTCGGCCAGGGACAGGGCCTGGTTGGGGGTGATGACCGAGCCCCCGCCGAGCCCCGCCACGAACAGCGCGGGCGCCATGGCCAGCGCGACGTCCGCCGGGTCCAGACGTCCGGCGGTCAGGACGGCGACCAGCGCGGCACCGGCGACGCCGAGACCGAACAGCACCAGCGCCCCGACGAGCACCTTCTGCCCGGCGCGCGCGAGCAGCCGCCCGGCGACCGGCGCGGCGATGGTGACCCCGACCGCGTAGGCCGACGCGGTCAGGCCCGAGTGCAGCGGGCTGAAGCCCAGCCCGTCCTGCAGGAACAGCGCGAGCACGATCGGCGTGCCGGTGTAGCCGCAGAAGAACAGCAGGGCGAGGACGACGCCGTCGGAGTAGGAGCGGATGCGGAACAGCGACAGGTCGATCAGCGGGTGGCCGCGGCGGCGGGCCGGCCCGCGCTCCCACGCGACGAACCCGGCGAGCACGGCCAGCGCCGGCAGGACGAGGAGGAACAGCCGGACGTCGTGGTCGGCGTCGAACTCCACCGACGGGAAGAGCAGGCCGAGGACGCCGACCGACAGCAGCGCGGCACCGGGCAGGTCGAGCGCCCGCCTGGCCTCCCGCGGCGGATCGGCCGGGAGGAGTCTGCGGCAGAGCAGGAACGACGCGATGCCGATCGGCACGTTGACCAGGAAGCACAGCCGCCAGCCCCACTCCTCGCCGCCGATGGCGATGATCGCCCCGCCGATCACCGGGCCGGTCGCGGTGGCGATGCCCACCGCGGCGCCGAGCGCGCCGAACGCCTTGCCGCGCTCGGCGGGCGGGAAGAGCTGCTGGATGATCCCGGAGACCTGCGGGTTGAGCAGGCCGCCGGCCAGCCCCTGCACCACCCGGGCGGCGATGATCACGCCCGGCGAGGGCGCCAGCCCGACCGCGGCGCTGCAGACGACGAACGCGGCGACGCCGATCAGCAGCATGGTCTTGCGGCCGCGGTCGTCGCCGAGCCGGCCGCCGATGATCGGCACCATGCCGAAGGCCAGGGCGTAGCCGGAGATCACCCACTGCAGCTGCGCCGGGTTCGCGCCGAGCCCGCGGCCGATCGACGGCAGGCCGACGATCGCGATGCTGACGTCGAGCAGGGTCAGGAAGACGGCCGAGACGCAGACCGCGAGGGCGGACCACCGGCGCGGATCGAGTTCGCCGGCACCGGAGGTCACCGTTGCAGTGTGCAACTCGCGATCCTCCGGATCGCACCGCGGTCAGGAGCCGTCCCCCGTCACGCTGAGCCCCTGCAGCCGCTTCCCTCCTCGGGAGCCCTCCGGGCCCCGCTCGTCGCTCGCCTCCCCGCGACTACATCACCACGTCCTCCTCGCTCTCCAGCGGCAGGTAGCGGGGTTCGGCGTCCTCGACCGCCTCGTCGGGGGCGCGCAGCGGGTCGGCCGCGAGGTAGGCGGAGAAGTCGTAGCCGGTGGCGTCGGCCAGGTCGCGGATCGCGATCTGGAAGGTGCGGTACGCCCCGAGCTCGAAGCCCTCGACCGCCTCGGTGCGCCGGCGCTGCTCCAGCAGCTCGCGGATCAGGTCGCCCTGGCTGAGCAGGTACGCCGTCGCGTGCAGCACCGGCCCGTCGGCGTCCTGCATCGCGACCAGCTTCCAGAACTCCCGGGGCGCGAGCACGCCCGGCTTGATCTCGGGGTCGTCGTCCCGGGCGACCGGGCCGGTGAACACGCAGGCCCGGAAGCCGTGCGTGCGGGCGCTGTCGAGCACGTAGTTCTCCAGCCCTTGCCACAGCTGCTTGCCCTGGTTCATCAGCGAGTGCTGCGGCGCGGCGTTCGTGTAGTGGAACGTGTCGCCGTTGGCCAGCGCGGCGACGGTGCCCGCGGGGTCGGCGTCCCAGTTGGGGTCCTCGCGGCGCACCATGTGCCCGCGGTCGATCTGCGGGTCGTCGTAGTCGCGCGCCCCCAGCTGGGCGTCCGCGGCGATGCGGCCGTCGGTGAACCAGCGGTCCCGCGTCCGCTTGACCCGCACGGAGTGCTCGCCGTCGATGTTCACGGCGGTCATCACCGGCTGGCGGCGGCTGGTCGAGAACCGGACCCCGAAGTGCGTGTACCGCAGCTCGAAGGGTTGCTCCGGCGTCTCATCGCTGGGGTGCGCGAGGTCGGCCCGGACAGCGTCCGGCACACCCGGCCACGGCGCGGCGAGCCCCTCCCCCAGGAACGCGGGGTCGTAGCCGGCCCGGTCGGCGAGGTCGGCGGCCGTGTGGGCGCCGTCGCCGGCGGCCTCGGCGTCCTCCTGCGGACCGGGCTGCACCGGGATCACCACCGGCGACCCGCCGGCCAGCGCCGCCTTGAGCGAGCCCACGCCCACCGCCGAGTTGGCGATCCCGTACTGGCCGGAGAAGTGCAGGCCGACGACCTCGCCCGTCTCCAGGCTGATCAGCGGCGAGCCCGAGTTGCCGCCGAGGCTGGTGCAGTCGTGGGTCAGCTCGGTCCGGCCGGTGAGCGCCTGCATCACCTTGCCCGGCGCGAAGCGCTTCACGTCGTAGATGTCGTGGAAGTACCGCGCCTGGTCGTCGACGTCGTTGCGGGTGTCGAAGGCCGGGTAGCCGACCAGCGCGACCAGGTCGCCGGGCTCCGGGTCGTCGTCCGAGAGCGGCAGCGGGTCGGGCAGGGCGTCGCCGGAGATCCGCAGCAGGGCGATGTCCGGCTTGGTGTCGTCGGCGAGGTAGAGGATGTCCGACACCTCGAACGGACGGGCGTCGACGGCCGCCGAGCCCACCTCCTCCTTGAAGTCGAGGTCGATCCCGTAGAGCACGCCGGTCGCCGGCGAGCGCAGGAAGACCCCTCGGCCGTCGGAGCCGCGCCGGGCGACCAGCTTGGCGACGTGTCGGTTGGTGACGACGACGCGGGTGCTGCCGCCGCTCGCGATCACCCAGCCGGTGCCGCCCCAGGCCATGGTGTGGTTGAGGAACTCGACCCGGCCGACCGACCGGATGTCGACCTCGACGTGCTTGATCTTCGTGTCGGTGCCGGTCGGGAAGTCCGGCAGCGGCTCGAGGACGACGGCGTCGTTGCGGATCATCAGCGGCGGCCGGCCGACCCGCCGGACGATCGCCTCCAGCGCGTCGATGCGGACCACGCTCTCCAACGGCTGCGAGCCCGCGGCCAGCACGTCGGCCGCATCGGGGCGGACGACGTCCGGGCCGATGCCCGGCACCGAGCCCGCGGCGACGGCGTCCCGGACCGCCTGCTCCAGCTCCGGCGACCCTCTCAGGCGCGCGCGGACGGCCTCCAGCCGATCGTCGGTCACGGTCATGGCTCTCTCCGATCTCAGAGTTCCCGGTGCGCCAGCAGCACGGCCGCGGGCGGGACGAAGGCGGCCGGCACCCGGCGGTGCAGCAGCACCTCGGCGACGGCATCGGTGCCGACGGGGACGACGTCGCCCGCGGCGGTCAGCGCCCCGCCCAGCCGGCGGCGCAGCTCGTCGGCGACGGGGCGGTCCCCCGACCACGCGGCGAGCTGCGCCCACGCGGCGGCGACCGGATCGGCCGCGGCGGCCAGCGCGGCCAGCCGGTCGGTCAGCGTGACGTCGAGCGGGCGGTCCCAGCCGCGCGGCGGCCGCTCGTAGGACCACTGGCCGGCCGTCGTCCGCCGCCAGCGCTCGGCGCTGCGGGCCAGCACCCGCAGGTCGGCGTCATGAAGCAGGAACGCCGCCGCGCCGGCCCACTCGGCGAGCAGGCCGAGCGCGGCCAGCCCGTCGACCGGGTCGACCGGCTGCGCGCTCACCGGGGGCTCGCCCGGCAGCAGTCCGCCCAGGGCACCCAGCGCGCGGTCGGCCGCGGCGGCGTGCGCCGCGATCGCGGTTCCGGACGCCAGCCGGCCGAGCGTGGCGGCGGCGTCGGCATAGGGGCTGAGGACGGCGAGCAGCCGCGCGCGGCCGACCGTCGTCGTCCGGTCGGTGCTCGCGACGCGCGTGCCCAGCTGCTCGGCGGCCGCGGTCAGCGCCGGCTCGGCGTCGTCCGGCGCACCGCCCCAGAGCGCGAAGGCCGCGCCCACCGCCGACGGTCCGGACGTCGGCGGCGGTGGCAGCTGCGCCGTGCGGAGCGCGAAGCCGAGGGCGCCGTCGCCGAGCCCCGACCGGACCTGCTGGACGAGGGCGCTCGGTGCGCGCACGAACGCGGCGAACGACAGCTCCGCGCGCATCTCCAGCCGCGGCGCGGCCAGCTCCGGTCGCATGCCCGCGAGGTCGGCGTCCCCACCCAGCCGGTCGCGCTCGGCCAGCAGCCGCTGCGCCTGCGCCCACTGCCCGGACCGCCACAGGAAGGCCAGGACCGCGTCGGCCTCCGGCGAGCGCGCGGCGAACAGCCGGCCCTCGAGGGTCTGCTCGTACACGTGAGCGGCCTCGAGCCAGTCGCCGCGCTCGAGGAGCAGCGCGAGCTCGGCGGCGGCGCCGGGCGGGGGCACGGCACCGGGCGACGGCGCCGCGCCGCGCGCCAGGGAGGACCGCTCGCCCCGGGCCCGCCGGACGACGTCCTGCGCGGTCTCGGGCAGCTCGGCGATGGTGTCCGGATCCAGCTGCTGCAGCACCCGCGGTTCGACGTACGGCAGCGCCGGATCGCGGCGCATCAGCTGCAGCCGGTGGTAGGCCACCTCCTCCTCGGCCCACGGCTCCGGGCGCGCGGCGAACCAGGACGCGGCGGCGCGGTCGATGACGGCGGCCTGCTTCGGCTGGGTCTCGTAGAGCAGCCGCACGAGCACCCGCCGGGTGTCGGGGCGGTGCCGCACGAACCCGGTCGCGACCGGATCGGGCTCGACCAGCCAGTGGTGCTGGGTGAGGTCGTCGAAGAGCTGCTGCGCGCGGGGACGGTCGATCGGGCCGAGGCCCAGGTGCGGCGCGAGCACCTCGCGGATCACGTCCGGATCCAGCCGGCGGACGACCAGCCCCGGGGAGGCCAGCCGGCGCAACGCGTCGTCGGGGATGCGCGAGAGCAGCACCCGGTAGAGGAACGCCGCCGCGACGCCGTCGTCCTGCTGCCGCGCGCGGGTCAGGGCGCGGGTACCGGCCGAGCGCGCCACGTCGGCGGCCAGCCGCAGCACCAGCGGGTTGCCCCGCGCGGTCGCCCGGACGGCGGGACGGGCGGATTCCGGGACGTCGAGCGCGGCCAGCAGCTGGTCGGCGGTGACGTCGTCGAGGCCGGCGAGGTCGATCCGCCGGCCGACCCGGTCGGCGGCGCTGTCGAGGGCGTCCCCCCGGCCGGCGGCGAGGACGGCGACCGGCGCCAGGCCCAGTCCCACCAGCTGGTCGAGCCACTCGAACAGCCGCCCCGGATGGGTCTCACCCCGGGCGCGCAGCACCTCGAGGGTGTCGAGCACGACGAGCAGCTGCCCTCCGGCGGTCCGCAGCTGCTCGGCCGCGAGCCGCACGAGGTCCACCGGCAGCCGCTCACGGGTCTCGCCCTTGAGCGCCGGCGAGCCGTCCTGCGGCGACCCGGACGCGGTCAGCCGCGCCTCGCGGAGCCCGTGCGCCCCGCTGCCGAGCTCGGCGTCGAGCTGCCGGGCCAGCTCGACGGTCAGGCCGGTGAGGTCCTGCACGTCCAGCCCGCGGCGGTCGAAGTCGAGCCGGACGACCAGCCACCGCGCCGGACCGGCGCGGGCGACGCGGACCGCCTCCTCCAGCAGCGTGGACTTGCCGATCCCGGGCGTCCCCCCGACGAACAGCGCGCGGACCGGCGGGGTCACCGCGGGTGCGGTCAGCCACTCGGCGATGCCGGCCAGCTCCGCGGTGCGCCCGACGAACCCGGCGGCCAGCAGCGCGTCGTCGCGGCACTCCCGGCGGGTGAGCTCGGAGCGGACGTCGTCCAGCCGGTCGCGGGCCGGGGAGTGCGGGCCGGCGCGGTCGAGGGCCACGGCGATCCGCTCCAGCGCCGTGCACTCGCTGTCGACCAGGGCGGCGTCGATGCCCTCCGGGGTGAACGAGCCGGTCCCGAGCAGCGCGTCGAGCAGGTCCTGCGTCTCGTCGTCGGCCGGGCCCACGCCGCGCCGCCACTGCACCGCCGCGCGGATGCCCCGGCGGTCGGCGACGGCACCGAGCTCCCAGCGCCGCTCGGGACCGCGCATCAGCCAGCCAGTGCGCTCGCCGCCCTGCCGGGTGTCGCAGCACGCGGCGAGCTCGGCGGCGAGGGCGACCACGTGGGTGGGCTCGGCGGTGCCCGCGGCCGCGCGCAGCGCCTGGCCCGGGTCGAACACCCCCGACAGCGCCGCGAACTCGCGCAGCGTGCGGACCTCCTCTGGTGCGACCTGGGTCATCGTCCGTCCTCCCGCCACGTGTCGAGCGCCGGCCGCACCCGCTCGGCGACGGTCGGGAGGTCCTCGGCGGCGTAGAGCCCGTTGAACGAGGCCAGCCCCTGCAGCGCGACGTCGGCGAAGGCCTCGACCACCGGGGGGTTCGCGGGCGCACCGAGCAGGTCCTCGGCGGCGCGGGTCAGGACGTCGACGACGTCCGAGCGCCGGAACCCGCCGAGGAACTCGACCACCAGCCCGGGCGGCCCGGCCCCGGCAGCCGGCGGCGCGGGGAACTCCTGCCCCGGCAGCGCGACCGTCTCGAAGCCGGCGACGACCAGTCGCAGCCGCGGCCGGCGCAGCGCCGCGGCGACGAACCCGTCGAGCGCCAGCCGGGCCGCCTCGGAGAGCGCGACCGACGGGTTGTCGAAGAAGAACCACACCGTGCGGCCGGCCTGCGCGGCGGCCGCGTCGACGGCGACGGCGAGCAGCGCGGCGCGGTCGCGGGCGGCCGCCTCCGGGGGCGCCGCGCCGGGGGCGACCGCGGGGGCGGGGGCGATCTCGGGCAGCGGCAGCCCGGCCGCGATCACCCGCTCCCGCACGTCGTCCACCAGGTCGGCGACGAGCCGGTCGAACCCGACCCGCACCACGGTGTGCTCGGGTCCCCGCCGCTGCAGGACGCGGCCCAGCATCTCGGCGGAGAACGCCAGCCCGGTGGTCGGCCCGGCCGGGTCGTTGCGCTTGATCCGCAGCCCCCGGACGCGGCTGTCGGGGCCGGCGGCGGCCACGGCCTGGAAGAACAGGTCGCGGCCGATGACCAGCGCCGCGTCGGAGCCGTCCAGCGACCACAGGGTGGTCGGGGCGACGTCGTCGGCGACCAGCGGCTCGAGGTCGGAGAGGAAGCGCCCGATCGGCACCAGCCGGCCGCCGCCCTGCCACTTGCCCTGGTGCAGGCCGGCCATCTCCAGCTCGCGGTCGAAGCACGGGCCGCCGGAGGAGCCGGCCGCGGTCGTGATGTCGTGCCGCCAGCGGGCGGTGACGTTGCGGATCTTGGACAGCCGGCCCGTGCCGAAACCCCTGTCCTGCCCCTCCGGGTAGTGGACCAGGACGACGACGCTGCGCGAGGCGGTCCGCTCCGCCGTCGCCGGCAGCCCGGCGTGGCCGAGGTGGGCGGCCGCCGGCCGCCGCATGACCAGGACGGCGACGTCGTTGCGGCCCTCGACCTCGGCGTCGGCCCGCGGCGCGCTGCCGGTCCACTCCTCGTCCCCGCACAGCGAGGCGAAGCGCGGCGGGACCTCGACGTCCTGCTCGCTGCTGTCGGAGAGCACCACCCGGATCCGCGGGGCCGGCTCCTGCGGGCCGCCGGGCGCGCCGACGGCGACGACGTGCCACGCGGTGAGCACCAGGCTCGGGCCGATCAGGCAGCCGCTGCCGGTGATCTGGTCGTTGACCCGCACCCGGCAGCGGAACGCGAGCGCCCGGGGGGTGAACACGGCGAGCTTCGCGGCATCGACCGCGTCGGCGAACGGCGGCGGCTGCGACCCGACCCCCTGCGCCAGCAGGGCGGCGCCGAACGCGTCGAGCAGGCCCAGGCGCTCGAGCTGGTCGACCCAGATCTCCTCCGGCGGCTGCCGCAGCACCGCGGCAGCGGCCGCGAAGGTCTCCGGGGTGTCCGGCGGGTGGCGGCCGAGCTGGACCCGGGCGAGCGCTTCCGCCGCCGCGAGCCGGTGCGCGGCGATCGCCTCCGCCAGCTCGGCCTTGTCCCACACGGCGGGGCCCCGCGGCTCACGCGAGCAGGGCGGCCACGGCGTCGTGGACGGGCGCGGTCCGCAGGTAGTCGCCGATGTCGTGGTGGTTGCCGCTGTCGTTGACCACCAGGAAGTCGCGGACGCGGTCGGCCGGCGGGTACTCGGGCCGGATGGTCTTGTCCAGCGCGACCAGGTCCCGGGCGTCGCAGACGTTGCGCCACGCGGTGACGCCGTCGGGGACGCGCAGCGGGTGGGTGACCAGGTCCTGGATCTCCTGCACCGCCAGCGGCGACCCTGCGGTGACCAGCAGCGGCACCTCGCGGGACCGCTCGCGCAGCACGTCGTAGGCGATGATCGTGCCGAGGCTGTGCGAGACCACGACCACCGGGCCGTGCACGGCGTCCAGGGCATCGCGCACCCGCTCGCGCATGCCCTCGCCGGAGCCGCCGAAGAAGTAGGCGTAGACGTCGGTGAAGGTGCGCTTGACCAGCGTCCGGAAGATCGCCACCCGCGCCGCCTTCGGCAGCGGCACCGCTTCCTCGTCCGTCTCGGACTCACCGCGCACCAGGGCATCGGCCACGTAGGCCATGTCCCGCACCCAGGAGTCCAGGGCGGCGCCGGGCACGGCCTCCTCCGCGACGCCGCCACCGGCGGTCACCGGCGTCTCCAGCAGCGTCTCGGCGTGGGCCTGCATCACCGCCTCGACGACCAGCTCCTCGGGGTGCAGCTCGTCGTCGGCGACGCCCTCCTCGCCGCCGGGCGCCATCGCCAGCTCGTCGGTCTCGTGATCGGGCAGCGGCGCGGGGTAGCGGAGGTCGGCCCAGTAGGCCATCCGGGACCGGTCACCGGCGGGTCCGCCGAAGAGCGCCTCGTCCCAGATCCGCTTGAGCGTGGTCTCGGCCGGCTTGTTGCCGTTGCCGTGGACGTAGACGACGGTCGGCGCCATGACGATCGCCCCCTCGGTAGGAGGGGCCACAGGATCCGCCGTCCCCGCAGGCAGCGGAAGCACTTCCCGCGCGATGCGAAACGAGCCGGAGCTGTCCGCGGCCGTCCGTGAACCCCGGAATCCGCGCTTTGTCGCGATGAAGCGCGCTCGCTCAGGCCGTCCTTGGTGATCATGAAGTTCGGGGAGGGACACGCCGTCGGTGGACGGCGTGTCCCTCCCCGAACTTCATGATCGCGAGGCCATCGGCGCGAACACTCAGTCGGCGAGGGCTTCGGCGGTCAGGGTGACCGAGCGCAGCCGCTGCTCGGTGGTCGGCGACTGGAAGGCGACGATCAGCTCGTCGGCGTCGGCCTGCTTGGCGAACGTCTCCAGGTAGGCGGCGACCTCCGGGCCGGTGCCGACGGCGCTGTGGGTCATCATCTGCTCGATGTGCCGGCCGGCCGGCGACTCCAGCAGCAGGTCGGCCTCCTCGTCGGTGAAGGAGCGGCCGCGGCCGAACAGGCCGACCGCGCGGATCCGCCGGATGCGCTCCAGCTGCTGCTGGGCCTCCTCGACGGTGTCGGCGGCGATGGCGTTGACGCCGGCGATCACGTACGGCCGGTCCAGCTGGGCGCTCGGCCGGAACTCCTGGCGGTACGCGGCGACAGCGGGCTCGAGCATCTGGGGCGCGAAGTGCGAGGCGAACGCGTAGGGCAGGCCGAGCGCGGCGGCGAGCGTGGCGCCGAACATCGACGAGCCCAGGATGTAGAGCGGCACGTTCGATCCCTTGCCCGGGACGGCGTCGACCCCCGGCACGCGGGTCTCGCCGGCCAGGTACGCCTGCAGCTCGAGGACGTCCTGCGGGAAGCGGTCGGCGGAGCGGTCGTCGCGGCGCAGCGCGTACATCGTGTTCTGGTCCGAGCCGGGCGCGCGCCCCAGACCGAGGTCGATCCGCCCCGGGTACATCGCGTCCAGCGTGCCGAACTGCTCGGCGATGGTCAGCGGCGAGTGGTTGGGCAGCATGATCCCGCCGGCGCCGAGCCGGATGCTGCTGGTGTGCGCGCCGACGTGCGCGATCAGCACGCTGGTCGCCGACGAGGCGATGCTCGGCATGTTGTGGTGCTCGGCGTACCAGACCCGCTGGAAGCCGGTCTCCTCCGCACGCCGGGCCAGCGCGACGCTGGCGGCGACCGCGTCGGTCGCGGAGCCACCCGGGGTGATCGGGGCGAGGTCGAGCACGGACACCGGCATGCGCATCAGGAGGGCCTTTCACGAGGGGTTCACCAGGGCCAACCCCGCCCGCACCCCCAGCCTTCCCGGTCCCCGCCCGTTCTCGTTGCCCGGGTGCGCCGCCGGGGTCTACCTTGCGCGGCCATCGGTGCGGGGGCTGATCCCATCAACGGATCGTCGGAGGCAGTCATGCTGAACGACAGCAAGGTCGAGGCCAACATCCCCGCCGCTGACCTGCAGCGCGCGCGGACCTTCTACGCGGACACCCTGGGGCTGACGCCCGTGCAGGACCTGGGCCCGAACCTGGTGTACGAGACCACCGGCGGCACCCGGTTCAACATCTACGAGACCAGCTTCGCCGGCCAGGCCGGGCACACCATCGCCCAGTGGCACGTGGCCGACATCGAGGCGGAGGTGCGCGACCTCCAGGGCAAGGGCGTGTCCTTCGAGGTCTACGACCTGCCGGGCGTCGAGTGGGACGGTTCGATCGCGTCGATGAAGGGCATGGGCCGGGCGGCCTGGTTCAAGGACAGCGAGGGCAACACGATGTGCCTCGACCAGGCCGAGGCCTGACCGGCCGGGGCATCTGGAGATGCGTCGTGCAGATGCCCAGGCCGACCGACGCCGACCGCGCCCGGTTCGCCGAGCTCGTGCCGGACTCCCCCGACGTCGAGGTGAAGCCGATGTTCGGCAACCTCGGCGCGTTCGTGCACGGCAACATGTTCATGGGGCTGTTCGGCAGCGCGGTCGGCGTGAAGCTCACCGGCGCCGAGGCCGACGAGCTGCTCGCCCAGCCCGGCGCCGGCCCGTTCGGCCCCGCCGAACGGCCGATGGGCGGCTACGTCACGCTGCCCGGGCACTGGTCGGCCGACGAGGCGGCGCCGTGGATCGAGAAGTCCCTCGCCGCGGTCGCCGCCCTGCCGCCCAAGAAGCCCAAGAAGCCCAAGAAGCCCATGAAGGTCACGAAGAAGTCCCCGAACGACGTCGGGGAAGCCTGAAGAAGCAGGTCAGCGCGGGTGCGCCTCGACGCTCTCCGCGGTCACGACCGGGTGCTCGGAGGTGCTGTCGGACAGCGGCATCTCCCGCGCCACGTTCGTGCCCGGGACGCCGGCCTCCGACCGCGGGGCGCCGCGCTGGGCCGGCGTCCGGATCGGGGCCTGCGGCAGCGCGGCCGGGTTGGCGTTGCCCCACTCGCTCTCGACGTCGCCGAGCAGCGCCTCGAGGTAGGCGCGCAGCTGCGTCCGGCAGGCCTGGGCGAACGCCTTGAGGTAGGCGACCTGCTCCTCGAGCTCGGCCGTGGTGGCGTTGCCCGTGGCCGGCTCGGCGACGGCCGCGCGCTCGTCGGTGCCGGTCATGTGCGCGGCCTGCTCGTGCGCGGCCTGGATGATCGCGCCCGCCGTCTCGCGGGCGTGCCGCATCTGCTCCTCGTACCGGGCCCGCGCGTCGGCGGTCATCTGCCGGGAGAAGTCCTCGGCCTCGGCCACGTAGTTGTCCGCGGTCTGCTGCGCGGTGGCGAGCAGCCGGACGGCCTGGTCGCTGGGTGCCTCGGGCAGCTCGACCGCCTCGGCGTCCTCGAGCTGGGCCTGCAGGGCGTGCACGTGGTCGCGCAGCTCGGCCTTCTCCGCGTGCAGCCGGGCCAGCTCCTGGGCGACCCGGTTGAGGAAGCGGTCGACCTCGACCTCGTTGTAGCCCGGGTGCAGCATCGAGCCGTTGGCGAAACGGACGGTCTGGACGTCGCCCGGGTTCAGCCGACGGTCGATCTCAGCGGGCTCGTAGGAGTCCTGCTCCTGACTGGTCATTCGGTCACGTCTCCCTCAACGTTGGGCCCCTGTCGGCTGGGGGCGAAGACCTCGGCTCGGATCCTCTCCTGCGGCAGACCGGAGGCCAGCAGTCGGGCCTCAGTGTCCTCCACCATGGGTGCGGGTCCGGCGATGTAGACGTCGCGCGAGCGCCACGGCCCGTGCCGGTCGACGACGTCACCGATGTCGCCGTGCTCGAGCGACGACTCCTTGTCGTCCGAGACGGCGTAGGTCACCGTCAGCCACGGGTTCTCCGTGGTCAGCCGGTCGAGGTCGGCCCGGTCGTAGAGCTGGTCCTCGATGCGGGCGCCGATGAACAGGTCGACCCGCCGTTTCGGGCCGAACCGGACAACCTGGTCGATGAGCGCCTTGAGCGGCGCCAGGCCCATGCCTCCGGCGACGAGCAGCAGGTCGCGGTCGGAGTCGCGGTCCAGCCCGAGGTGGCCCAGCGGCGGGCCGAGGCGGAGGACGTCGCCGACGACGAGCTGGCGCACCAGCGCCGAGCTCACCGGTCCGCCGTCGCGCGCCTTGACGTGCAGCTCCATGGTGCCGTCGGGCCGCGGCGCGTTCGCCGGGGAGTAGTACCGCCACAGCTTCGGCCGCAGCTCGGTCTCCAGCGAGATCGACTGCCCGGGCTGGTAGCCGAACGGGTTGCGGGGCTTGATCTTGACGACGGCGACGTCGAAGGTCCGCCGGTCGTGCTCGACGACGTCGGCGTCCCACCACGGCGGCTGCTCCGAGGCCGCCTCGGCCGCCTCGATCATCACCTGCGCGACCAGCTGGTAGGCCGCGGTCCAGTCCTGCGCGAGGTCGGCGGTCCAGGCGTCGTCGAAGTGCTGCAGCGTGGCCAGCAGGCTGGCCCCGACCGCCGGGTAGTGCTCGGCCACCGTGCCGAACTTGCGGTGGTCGCGGCCCAGCGCCTGCAGGATCGGGACGAGGGTGTCCAGGTCGTCGACGTAGTGGACGACGTCGCCCAGCGCGTTGAAGAGGCGGTCGCGCTGGTGAGCCATCGACACCGGGAACAGCTTGCGCGTCTCGGGGTGGCTCAAGAACAGGTGCGAGTAGAAGTACAGCGGTGCCTCGTCGCCGGCGGCCGCGGCCTTGGCGAAGCTGGCCCGCATGGCAGGGATGTCCACGCGAATGCGTCCTCGAACGGATCAGGCCGGAGCGGGGGCGGTCACGATCTCGTCGCGGTGCGCGAGCAGCGCCTCGCCGACCGAGCCGATGTCATCGGCCGAGACCCCGAACGAGGTCAGCGTCGCGACCAGGTGCCCGACCACGCGGTCGAAGTCCTCGGGGGTGATGCCGAGCCTCTCGTGCGCGACGGCGAGGTCGCGGCCGGAGTAGACGGCCGGCCCGCCGGTGACCTGGACGAGCAGGGCCGTCTGGTGCGCGCGGAGTCTGCGCAGGTCGACGTCCTCGAAGTAGTGCGCCAACTGAGGATCGCCGACGACCCGCTCGTAGAAATCGTCGACCGCGGCCCGGATCCCCTGCTCCTGGCCGAGTCGCTCGAAGATCGACATCACCCTCTCGCCTTCTCCCCCGTGATGTCGGTTCCGGCACACCACCCTGTCAGACCGTCTCGGATCTCACTACCCGGGGTCTGCTGGTCACGGCGTGTCCGGCCGATGTCGGCAGCGATCCGCCGGACTCAACCCGAGCCCGGCGAGAAGGCGATCGGGCGCGTTCGTCAGAACTTTCGAGGCGTGCCACGACGCGCGTCGGGGGGCGCGCACCGCATGATCGACGGGCGCGGCAGGAGGCTGCGCGGAACAACTGCCAGGAGGTCGCCGGTGCACGTCCGTGCCTGCACCCGGCGACCGATCGTGTCGCTGCCGTCGCCCGCCCGCCGCCGTCCGGCGAGCCGAGGGGGCCCGCGCTGGGTGCACCCGTTCCCCCAGGCTCCGGCCGATCGCAGCGGCGGCGACCACGGCGACGGCGAGCCCGGCCTCGACCAGCTCCCCTGATCCCGGGTCAGGCGCCGCCGATCCGCAGCACCGTGCCCACCCGTTCCTGCCGCCGCGCCAGGGCCTCGAGGGCGACGACGACGCCGACGGTCGCCGGCAGCAGGACGAGGACGACGAGCAGCACCGGCCAGGGCAGCGAGAGCACGGGGTCCGCCGGCTGACCGGTGAGCAGGCGCAGCGCGAGCGGCCGGGCAGCGAGTGCGGCGCTCAGCACGCCCAACGCCGCCCCGCCCAGCGTGGCCGCCAGGACCGGCGGCAGCAGCTCCCCGGCGGTGATCCGGCGCACCTGGGCCGACGTCACTCCCAGCGTCCGCAGCGCGGCGAGCGTGGTCCGCCGTTCCCGCGCGCCCGCCGCCGCGCCCAGCAGGACCCCGAGCACGGCCAGGCCGAGCAGCACGAGAGCCGTGACACGGGCGAGGAGGGTGAGGCCGCGGGTCAGCGGATCGGCGCGGCGCGCGGCCTGCCAGGCCTCGCGGTCGGTGGTCTGCGCCCCGACGAGGTCCGGCGCCGCGGTGACGGCCCGCGCCGCGCCGGCCCCCACCACCCACAGCGTGTTCGGCGCGGCCAGGTCGGCGTCGGCCTCCGGCAGGGCGTCCCGCGGGACGACGACGGTGCCGGCCGCGAACCCGGTCCCGGCCACCGTGATCGCGACCGGCTGCCGGTTCCACAGCACGGCGGGGGTGGCACCGGCGGCCGCCGCCAGGTCGGGGCCCAGCAGGGCCGGGAGCGGTCCGGCCGCGCCGTCCAGCCGGCGGAGCTGCGGCAGGTCGGGCAGCGGGGTGCGCGCCAGGAGGCGGGCGTACGCGGCCGGGTCGACGACCAGCAGGGTGGCCTCCGAGTAGCCCGGCACGCCGGCGAGCGGCACGTCCTCCACGCGCGCGGGCACCGCCAGGTCGACACCCGGAGCCGCCGTGAGCCGTTCGGCGACCGCGGTCAGCGCGTCGGAGGGTTCGGTCCGGACGGTCGCGTCGGCGCCGACCGCCGTCCAGGAGGCGTCCTCCTGGCCGGCGTGCACCGTGGCGTCCACCGTGGCCGCCGCGCAGGCCAGCCCGACGGCCACGGTGAGCAGGAGGAGGAGCAGGGGTCGGCCGGCCGCGGTGGCGGCGCGCGCCGCCGCGAGCAGCGGCACCGCCGAGCGCGCTCGGGTGGCGCCGGTGAGGAGCGCGCGCACCCCCAGCGGCAGGAGTCGCAGCAGCACCAGCGCCCCGGCCACGACGAGGACGGTCGGGGCGGCGGCCAGCAGCGGGTCGGGCCCCGTGGCCCCCGCTGCGGCCGACACGTCGCGCAGCCGGAGGGCGACCACCCCGCCTGCGGCCAGCAGCAGCACGGCCGCCTCGACGGCGAGCCGGCGCGACGGACGGCGGAGCCCTGTGGGCGGCAGCGCGCCGACGGGACCGGCCGCGAGGCCCAGGACGGCGACCGGGACGAGCCACGCACCGTCGACGTGCGAGGCCACCAGCGGGACGGCGGCGAGGGCACCGACGGCGACGCCCACCGCGGTGACGGCGGCGGACTCGACGGCGAGCGACGCCGCGAGCGCCGGCAGGGAGGCGCCCCGCGCGCGCTGGGTCGAAAGGACCTGCCCCCGGCGGTCGGCGAGCACGCGGGCGATCAGCAGGAGCGCCAGACCGCTGACGGTGAGCACGGCGACGACCAGCACGGCGGCCTGCGCGCGGGCCACGTCGATGCGCTCCCGGACCTCGAGCAGCACGAGGCCGAGGCGGCTGCGGACGTCCGGGGTCGGTGTGAACCCGAGCGACACCGGAGCGGCCCGGATCGCGGCCACGGCCTGCGCCACGCGGTCGATGTCCTCCACGCCCAGAGCGCCGGGCGCGGCGCGGAAGGTGAAGGTCCGGGTGGTCGCACCGGGGTCGACGGCGAGCCGGGCCACCGGCAGCGAGTCCGCGGAGAGCAGGGCCACGGCGTCGGTGTGCCGGGCCGACCCCTGCCCGCTGGTCCGGGGGCCGAGCACACCGGGAGCGGCGGCCCAGGCGGGGTCGTCGACGTCCACGGGGACGAAGACGCCGGCCACGAGCAGGTCCACCCGCCCCAGGTGCGTGTTCCAGGTCAGCGTGTCCCCCGCCCGCACCGAGAGGGCGGTCGCGACGTCCTGGGACAGCCCGACCTCGACGGTCGCCGTTCCGGCCGGCGGGCCGCCGGCGACCCAGCGCACGGCCGGTTCCGCGCCGGACCACAGCCAGGCCAGCCGCAGGTCGGTCGGGGCGACGGTGCTGCCGGCGGGCAACGTCAACGGATACGGGCTGGTGACGACCGAGGCGACCGGGGGCCGCACGACCGCCGCCAGCTCCGGCGGCAGCGCTCCGGCGAACCGCACCGCCTGCCCGATCGTCTGGGCCGCCGAGTCCGGTTCCAGCTGGCGCGGCGCGAGGCCGTCGCTCGGGAACCGGGCCACGATCGTCGTGTCGGCGCCGCTGCCCGCGTCCCGCACGGCGGCGTGCACGGCCCCGTCGGCGGTGCCCTCGATCACCCCGGGGAGCAGCACGGCGAGGAAGGCCGCGATCGCGAGGACGACGGTGCCGACCAGCACCGTGCCCAGGTCGGCGCGGGTGCGGGCGAGCGGTCCGACGAGGGCGCTGCCCACCCGCACGCGTCGGGAGGGGACGGCCGTCCGCGCCGTCACCGCGCACCGTCGGACAGGAGGCCGGCCGACGCACGGCGCGGCAGCCGGACGGCGGCCGGGACGGCGACCGCGACGCCGAGCGCGAACAGGCCGGCGGCGAGCAACGACTCCGCACCCCACGGCCACTGGACGACCGGCGCGGGCACCGGCGCCGCGCCGGTGTCCGACGAGGTGAGCCACCCGGCGAGCAGCACCGCGGCGAGCGCACCGACGGCGACCCCCAGCAGCACCGACAGCGCGGAGACCGCGGACGACTCCAGCAGCAGCCCCGCCCGGACGGCGCGCCGTGGGGCGCCCAGCGCCTGCAGCCGCGCGACGTACCCGGCCCGCGTCTCGCGGGTGGCCGCGGCGTGCAGCGCGGCGCCGGCCAGCACCAGCACCGCGGCGGCGAGCGGCAGCAGACCCAGCGCGAGCGGCACGGCGATCCGCGTGGCCCCGCGTTCCAGGTCGGCGGTCAGCCCGGCGCGGGTGACGGCGCCGCGCAGGCCGGCCTCGGCCAGCCGGGCGACCGCGCCCGTCGGGTCGGCCACGGCCGAGGCGAACCACCGTTCCGGGAGCGGCTGGGGCTGCCCCGCGGCGAGCAGCATCCGCGACAGCGCGTCGCTGTCGGCGATCAGCGCCGGACCACCCGGCGACGACGGCACGTACGGCACGACGCCGGCGACGACCGCCGTCAGCGAGGCCGTCCCGACGGCGAGGCTCAGCTGCGTGCCGCGCCGGAATCCGCCGGCCTCGGCGAGGTCGGCGGAGAGCACGACGGGCAGCGTCCCGGGAGCTTCGTACGCGGTCACCAGCAGCGGGGCGGGTCCGTACTCGACGGCCTCGAGCGGCACGTCGACGGCGAGGTCGACCGTCGCCGTCCCCGCGCTGACGGCGACGTCGGACGTCGGGCTCAGCAGCACGTCGTCCCCCGCGGTGCCGGCCCGCCACGTGCCCGGTGCGCCGTCCGCGCCCCCGATCCGCAGCGTGAGGGCGACGCCGGCCACGACGCCGGAGACGGCCTGGGTGCCGTCGAGCAGCTGGACGTCCAGCTGCACCGCGACGACGGTGAGCTCGACGCCGGCCGCGACCGGCGCACCGGCCGGATCCCGCAGCGCGACCGGGTGGTCGCGGCCGTCGAGCGGGACGTCGTCCCCGGTGAGCGGGACGCGGGTGCCCGCCGGGTCCTCGACCACCAGCGTCGGCCGGGCGCTCAGCGCTCCGGCGTCGGTCGAGCCCCGAACCGTGACGGACCCCGCACCCGCGGGCAGGTGGAGGCCGCCGCGGCGGGCGTCGGGGGCGAGCGCACCGGCGCGCACCCCGGGCAGCAGGTCCCCCGACCTCCGGGTGTCCAGCGCCAGCAGGGTCGTCGTCGCGTCCCCGCCGGTCCCGGTGCCCACCAGGCTGCCCAGGGCGACCGGACGGCGGATCACCGGCGTCACCCGTCCCCCGGTGGCCGCGCGGACGGCGGCGCTCTCGGCCAGCGGGGACTGCCCGGCCGCGGGGACGGCGAGGTCGGCGCCCACCCGGGCGAGGGACTGCGCCGCCTGCGACGTCTGCCAGGTGCTGCTGGTGGCGACGGCGAAGGTGGCCGCCGCGGTGGCCAGCACGACGAGGAACGCGGCACCGGTCGCCGCCGGCCGGCGCGCCACCTCCCAGGCCGCCACCGGCAGCACCAGCCCGCGCGCGCGGGCGGCGCGCCGCTCGGCGACGGACGCGACCACCGGCAGCGCCCGCTGCGCGAGGGCCGCGCCGGCGGCCAGGCACAGCAGCGGGACGACGACCACCGCCACGTCGGCCCCGGCGCCGAGCGGGCCGCCGCCGAGCTGCAGGTAACCGACGACGGCGAGCCCGACGAGCAGCACGTCGGCACCGGACCGCGCGAGCGCGCCCCGCCTGCTGCGCCGGCCGGGGCGCGCCGGCCGCAGGACCGGGACCGTCCAGACGGCGGCCAGCGCCAGGGCGGTGACCGCGGCGGCGACGACCACCGCCGGCCGGATCGCGGTCGGTCCGTCCAGGCCGGCGGCGGCAGGTGCGGGCAGGCCGACCAGCAGCCGGTACCCGACGACGGCGAGGGGGACCGCCACGGCCGCCGCCAGCAGGGCGAGGACCGTTCCCTCGGCCGCGGCCTGCCCCACGAGCTGACGGCGCGCGGCGCCGCGGGCGGTGAGCAGGTGCCGCTCCTGCTCGCGGCGCGCGGCGACCAGCCGGCCGGCCAGGTCGAGGGCGGCCGCGGTCAGCGCCAGCCCGAGCAGGGTGACCGCGAGGACCCCGGACCTGGTCACCGCCTGCTGGCCGGCGATCCGGTCGAGGGTGCGGACCAGCGGCGCGTCCAGGGGCGCGGACTCCGCGCGGTCCCCGAGTGCGGTCTCCATCTCCCGCTGCGCCCCGGCCAGCCGGGCGGCGACCCGGTCCAGCGTGCCCGGCGACGCCCCGGTGACGTCTGGGGACGCGATCACCTCGACCCGACGGATACCGAGGTTCCCGCCGAGGAGCGCCTCGGGGGCGACGGCGAAGGGGCCGTAGGCCGGTAGCGAGAGGCGCCCGAACGCGCCGATCACGTACTGCGCGGTCCACCCGCGCCCGGCCAGCAGGTCGCGGTCCCACGCCGGGTCGCCGCCGGTCGGGGAGAAGGTGCCGACGACCAGGACGGACACCGGTGCGGCCTGGGCCCGGGCGTCGGCCGGGTCCGGACCGGGTGCGAGGTCCAGCCGGTCACCCGGCCCGATCCCCAGCCGCTCGGCGGCCGACGACGGGACCGCGGTCTCCACGGGATCGGCGCCGGCCACCGGCCACCGGCCGGACACGAGGGTGGCGTGATCGGCCAGGTCGGAGATCCCGGCCAGGTAGCCCAGCCGCCGCTCGCCGCCGGCGTCGGCCGGGAGCTCGCGCATCGTGGAGCTCGTCCAGGTCGACGCGGTCACCGGGAGGGGATCGAGCGCGTCGGTGAGCACCCGGGTGGCGGTGCCGACGGCCTCCCGCGGGTCGGCGTCGACGTCGGTGAGCAGGACCTGCGCCGTCCGGTCCTCGGCGGGGACGTCCCGCAGCGCGGCGGCGCTCGCCTGCTCGCGGCCGGAGGTCAGCAGGAGCGTGGAGGCACCGGCGAGCGTCGTCCCCACGACGACCACCGCGAGGACGGCGAGCAGCATCCGGACCTGGGCGCGGCTGCGCCGGAGCAGGAACGGCAGCGTGCGGACCATCACGCGCTCATGGGCCCACCAGCCGGCCATCCTCGATGTGCAGTGCCCGGTCGGCGAGCGCGATGAGCACCGGGTCGTGGGTGGCCACGATCGCCGTCACGCCCTCGGACTCCACGAGAGCGCGGAGGAGCGCCATGACCGCGAGGCCGGTCTCGCTGTCGAGCTGGCCGGTCGGCTCGTCGGCGAGCAGCAGCCGTGGCGAGCCGGCCAGGGCGCGGGCGATGGCCACCCGCTGCTGCTGACCGCCGGAGAGCTCGGCCGGCCGCTGGCCGGCGTGCTCCTCGAGCCCGACCAGGCGCAGCAGCAACGCCACCCGCCGCTCGCGCTCGGCGGTCGGCAGCCCCCGCAGCCGCAGCGGGACGCCGACGTTCTCCGCCGCCGAAAGCACCGGGATCAGCCCGAACGTCTGGAACACGTAGGCGACGACGTCCCTGCGCAGCCGGGCGAGCCCGTCGTCGTCCAGCCCGGTCACCTCGGTACCGGCCACCGTGACCGTGCCGTCGTCGGGCCGGTCGAGACCCCCGACGACGTTGAGCAGCGTCGTCTTGCCCGAGCCCGACCGTCCGACCACGGCGACCAGTTCGCCGGGGGCGACGTCGAACTCCGCGTCCCGCAGCGCGTGCACCCGGGTACGCCCTCGGCCGTAGGTGCGGCGCAGGCCGCGCACCGACACCAGCGGAGCGCTCATCCGCGGTCCGGCCGGACGGCCACGTGGTCGGCCTCGAGGGCCAGCCGGACGCGGTGGGTGAGCGCCAGCGCCTCGCGGTACTCCTTCGGGACCTGCACCCGGCCCGCGCGGTCCATCACCGCGTACTCCTCGGCGGTGCTGCTCCCCTCGTCGGGACGGCGCAGCACCTCCGTCGACGTCCGCCCGTCGCGGATGGCCACCGTCCGCTCCACCCGGCCGGAGACCGCGTCGTCGTGGGTGACGACGACGACCGTCGTGCCGAGCGCGCGGTTGACCTCGCGGAGTGCGGCGAACACCTCGTCGGTGGTGGCGGAGTCCAGCTCGCCGGTGGGCTCGTCGGCGAAGAGGACCTCCGGGTGGTTGGCGAGGGCGACGGCGATCGCCACGCGCTGCTGCTCGCCTCCGGAGAGCTCGCCGGGACGGCGGTCGGCGACGTCGGGAACGCCGAGCAGGTCCAGCAGCTCGCCGATCCGCGCGGCGCGGTTCCTGCGACCGACGCCGGCCAGCGCGAGCGGCACCTCGACGTTGCGCCAGGCGCTGAGGTAGGGCACCAGGTTGCGGGCCGCCTGCTGCCAGACGAACCCGACGGTGTTCCGGCGGTAGTCGACCAGGTCGCGCCGGGACATCGCGGCGAGGTCCCACCGCCCCACCCGCACCCGGCCCGCGGTCGGCTCGTCCTGCCCGGAGAGGACGGCGAGCAGCGTCGACTTTCCCGACCCCGAGGCGCCGACGATCGCGACCATCTCGCCGGCGTCGACGAGGAGGTCCAGACCCTGCAGCGCCTGCACCTCGACGGCTTCGGTGCGGTAGATGCGCACCAGGTTGTCGCAGACGATGAGCGCGTCGCGGCCGAACTCGGCCGGTCGGGTGGTGCGGGCGTCGAGCGCGTGCAGCGTCCCCTGCGTCATCCCAGCCCTCCGCCCCCGCGTGCTGCGCCGGCGGGATGTTAGCGCGAACACACCGCCGGGCGCCCCCCGCCGCGCGACCCCGCGGGACACGCCCGGACCGGCGTGTCGTTTGGGGACGCCGCCTCGGGGAACTCTCGCGATCCGACGGGGGGGACCAGTGCCCGGCTCGCGCCGGGCGTCGGCCGTCGTTTCAGGAGCGTGCATGTCGCAGTACCAGGGGAAGCACAGGGTCGAGCCGCCGCGCGGCCGGCACCGGGTCTGGCCCACCGAACGAGCGGTCGCTCCCCTGCTCGGCGCGAGCACCGCGCTGACCGCAGGTGCGCTCGCCGCGATCTTCCTGTCGGGTGCGGCGTCCCCGCCCGATGGCTCCTTCGCGATCGGCCCGTCGCCGGACCACGGGCGGCCGGCCACGGCTGCCCCGGGCGGCGGGTCGTCGGGACAGCCACCGGCGTCGTCCGGTTCGACGACCACGGACGGGACCCTGGACCTGGTCGCGATGCTCAGCCCGAGCGGCGGGGGGTCCGGCTCCTGCTCGTCCTGCGGCGGAGTGCTGACCGGCCTGCTCACCGGCCTGTCCGGCGGGACGACGTCGTCGGCCTCCGGCGGACCCAGCGGGGCCTCCCCGGGCGGGTCGAGCGCGGTCCCGGCCGGTGGCGGCTCGGGCTCCTCCCCCGGCTCGGTCTCGTCGCCGGGCTCCGGGGGCTCGGGAGGCTCGGTCGGATCCGGTGGATCCGGTGGCTCGCTCGGCTCCAGGGGTGGGACGCCGTCCGGAGGTGGGACCCCCTCGGGCGGCGGGACCCCCTCGGGCGGCGGGACGCCATCCGGCGGCGAGCCGGCGCCGGGTCCCGTGCTCGGACCGGTGACCGAGCCGGTGGCGCCGGTCGTCGACCCGGTGACCCAGCCGGTCGCGCCGGTCGTGCAGCCGGTGACCGAGCCGATCACCCAGCCCCTCGAGCAGGCGGTCGCCCCGGTGACGCAACCCGTCGAGCAAGCCGTCGCCCCGGTCACCGCGCCGGTCGCGCGGGCCGCCGCTCCGGTGGCGCAGCAGGCCGCGCAGGCCGCCGCGCCCGTGACCCCGCCCGCCGCCCAGGCGGTCGCCCCGGTCGCCCAGGCCGCAGCCCCGGTCGCCCAGGCCGCCGCGCCGGTGGCGCAGCAGGTCGGCGGCACCGTCGCCGGCGTGGCCGGAGCGGTCGGACTGCCCTGAGCGGACCGCGGGCCCGGTCCGGCGCCGGCCGACCCCGATGTCCGTACCCTGCGCCCGCATGACCCAGCCCCGCAGCCGACCACCCCTCGTCGCCGACGAACGCACCCAGCTGGTCGGGTGGCTCGACCTGCAGCGCTCGCTCGTGCCCTGGAAGTGCGAGGGCCTCGCCGAGGCCGACGCGCACCGCGTCCTGCTGCCGACGTCGCCGCGGATGACCGTCGCCGGGCTGGTCTCGCACCTGCGGTGGACCGAGCACTGCTGGTTCGAGGTGCTCTTCCTCGACCGGCCGGCCGACGTCAACCCGCAGTTCGGCGACGTGGAGGACGCCGACTTCGTGGTGGACGACGTCCCGCTCGCGCAGCTGGTCGAGGAGTACGCGGCGCAGTGCGCCGTCTCGAACGAGATCGTCGCGGGCGCGTCCCTGGACGACGTCGCCGCCAACACGGCCTTCCGGCAGGCCAGCCTGCGCTGGATCCTCCAGCACATGCTCGAGGAGACCGCCCGGCACGTCGGCCACCTGGACCTGCTGCGCGAGCAGCTCGACGGCGCGAAAGGCTATTGGTGAGCGCCCGGTCAATGCCTTTTCGCCGAGGGCGCAACAATTCAGCACGAAGCGTAAAGGGCGGATCGACCGAGAATTATCGGGACCATTCGGAGCAGACTCCGGGAGTCGTCGCAGCACTCGACCCGGAGGACGGATTCCGATGCCCACCAGCGCGAACACCCTGACCGACGCCATCTACGACCGCCTGCTCCGTGAGCGGATCATCTTCCTCGGCCAGCAGGTGGACGACGAGATCGCCAATTCCCTGGCTGCGCAGATGCTGCTGCTCGCGGCCGAGGACCCGAAGCGCGACATCCACCTGTACATCAATTCCCCGGGCGGCTCGGTCAGCGCCGGCATGGCCCTGTTCGACACGATGCGCTTCGTCGACTGCGACGTGGCGACCTACGGCATGGGGATGGCCGCCTCGATGGGCCAGTTCCTGCTGACCGCCGGCACCCCGGGCAAGCGCTACGCGCTGCCGCACACCCGCGTGATGATGCACCAGCCCTCGGCCGGGGTCGGTGGCACGCAGTCCGACATCGCGATCCAGGCCGAGCTGTTCGGCAGGCTCAAGCGGGAGGTCAACGAGCTGCAGGCGCAGCACTCCGGGCAGCCGGTCGAGCAGATCGAGCGCGACTCCGACCGCGACCGCTGGTTCAGCCCCGAGGAGGCGCTGGCCTACGGCCTGGTCGACCACGTCGTCGCGCATGCCGCCGCCCTGCCGGCCCGGGACGTCCCCTTCGTCGACTGAGCAGGTATCCGGGCGCCCCCCGGCGCGCTCTTCCGGGCGTGATCTACCGCGCCGCGGCCGCGCTGCCGTACGAGGACCGGAGCCGGGCCCTTCCCGGCCTGCGCGGCCAGCTGCGGATCATGGCGGTGGCCGCCGGGACGACGCCGGACTGGACGACGCTGACGGTCGCCGGGCCGGACGAGAGGGTCGGCGCGCAGAGCCCGACGCGGTTCGAGTGGCACGCCAGCGTCGTCGTCCACGGGGGCACCCGGTCCTTCCGCCTGCCCGACCTGGTCCCTTGCCCGTCTGCCGACGCCGACGACTGCCGCACCGCGCCCCTGCCGGCGGTCCGCTGAGGCCTGCCCGTCGGGACGGGTCGGGCTCTCCCGCACCACGAGTCACAGCTGTCCCGGATCCGGCGTTCGGGTCAACAGCGCACGTCCGGGCGCCGTTGGCAGACACGCACGACCCCGCGGCACGGATGCAGCGGGTGCAGGGACCGGACAACGGCACGGAGGCCGCGACATGGGCATGAGCGTGGTGACCAACCTCGCCTCGATGACGGCGTACCACAGCCTGCAGCGCACCAGTTCGGCGCTGGAGCAGTCGCAGCGCAGGCTCGCGACCGGACTGCGGATCACCCGCGCGGCCGACGACGCGGCCGGGCTCGGCATCTCCGAGGGGCTGAAGTCGCAGATCGGCGGCATGTCCCGGGCGGTGCGCAACGCCCAGGACGGCGTCAGCGTCCTGCAGATCGCCGACGGCGCGCTCGGCAACCAGACGACGATCCTGCAGCGCATGCGCGACCTCGCGGTGCAGGCCGGCAACGACGCCGTCCTGGACCTGGACGCCCGCACCAACGTGCAGGCCGAGCTGAACCAGCTCGGTGACCAGCTCGACACCATCGCCGCGCGGACGGCGTTCAACGGCGTGAACCTGCTCGACGGTCGGTACGCGGGCCTGTTCCAGGTGGGCGCCTACTCCGGCCAGACGATCCCCGTGACCATCGGCGGCGGCGCCCGGGGCATGGACCGCAAGGGGCTCGACCTGCTGGGCCTCGACGTCCGCGACTCGGTGCAGCTGCCCGCGTCGATGACCGCGGCGGTCTCCGCGGCGCAGGGCGTCCCCTCCGCCGGCCGGATCTCCTTCACCGGCGACTACGTCAACTCCCCCGCCGCCGAGGCGAACTTCCGCGCCCTCGAGGGCACGATCACCTACAACGGCAAGACGTTCGACCTGGGCTCGGTCGACTACACCGGCGCGGTGACCCAGAGCGACTACCTGCTCAAGCTGAACCAGAAGGCCCTCACCGACCTCGGCCTCACCGGCTACCCGTTCGGCGCCTCGCCGGCCCAGCTGGTCTTCAACGGCGACGTCCCCGCCGCCGGGTCGACGCTCGCCGACGCCGACCTGCTGTCGCCGATGTACTACGGGCACAGCGGCGCGGCGCAGGCGATCACCATGATCGACAAGGCCATCGCGCGGATCTCCTCGACGCGGGCCGACCTCGGTGCGGTGCAGAACCGGTTCGAGCACACGATCACCCGGCTGCAGGGTGCGGTCGAGGACGCGACGGCGTCCGAGTCGCGGATCCAGGACACCGACATGGCCGCCGAGTTCACCACCATGAGCCGGCTGAACGTGCTCACCCAGGCCGGCACGGCCATGCTCGCCAACGCCAACCAGTCCAGCCAGTCGATCCTCAAGCTGCTCGCTGCCTGAGGGTTGCTCGGGCCGGCGCGGGTCCGGCTCGACCGGGTCTCCCACCAGGTGCGTCCACGACGTGCTGCGCGCGCTGACCGACGATGTCGATAGCGTCGTCGGCAGCGCTGCCTGCCGATCCCCCGCGGACGACACCGGTTTCGAGCTGGAACGGACCGAGATCGTCTCCTGGGGGCTATGCCCGGTGTGCAACGCGGCATTGAATGACGAGAGGCTTACCCCGCGCGCGACGAGCCGCCCCGTCCCACCAGCGAGCCAAGAAGAGGGATCGACGTGACCGAGAGCGTCAGCGAGAGCGAAAACCCGGGCATCCCCAGCCCCAAGCCGGCAGCGAACCGGCCCCGGACCAACAAGGACTGGTGGCCCAACCAGCCCGACCTGTCGGTGCTCCGGGCGCACAACCCCCGGTCCAACCCGATGGGCGAGGACTTCGACTACGCGGCGGAGTTCGCGACGCTCGACGTCGAGGAGCTCAAGCGCGACCTCGTCGAGGTGATGACGAACTCCCAGGACTGGTGGCCGGCCGACTTCGGCCACTACGGCGGCCTGTTCATCCGGATGAGCTGGCACTCGGCCGGCACGTACCGCATCGAGGACGGCCGGGGTGGCGGCGGCAGCGGCGCGCAGCGCTTCGCCCCGCTCAACAGCTGGCCGGACAACGTCAGCCTGGACAAGGCCCGCCGGCTGCTCTGGCCGATCAAGAAGAAGTACGGCAACAAGCTCTCCTGGGCCGACCTGATCGTCCTGGCCGGCAACGTCGCCCTGGAGTCGATGGGGTTCCAGACGTTCGGCTTCGGCTTCGGCCGCGAGGACATCTACCAGCCGGAGGAGATCTACTGGGGTCCCGAGGACACCTGGCTCGGCGACGAGCGCTACAGCGGTGACCGCGAGCTGTCCGGGCCCCTGGGCGCGGTCCAGATGGGCCTGATCTACGTCAACCCGGAGGGGCCCAACGGCCACCCGGACCCGCTCGCCTCGGCCCGGGACATCCGGGAGACCTTCCGCCGCATGGCCATGAACGACGAGGAGACGTTCGCGCTCATCGCCGGCGGCCACACCTTCGGCAAGACCCACGGCGCGGCGTCCGGGGAGGAGTACGTCGGGCCGGAGCCGGAGGCCGCCCCGCTCGAGCAGATGGGCCTGGGCTGGAAGAACAGCTTCGGCAGCGGCAAGGGCCGGGACACCATCACCAGCGGCCTGGAGGTCACCTGGACCCCCACGCCCACGAAGTGGGACAACAGCTTCCTCGAGACGCTGTACGGCTACGAGTGGGAGCTCTCCGAGAGCCCGGCCGGTGCCAAGCAGTGGGTGGCCAAGGACGCGCCGGACATCATCCCGGACCCCGAGACCAACCAGCCCTCGCGCAAGCCGACCATGCTCACCAGCGACCTGGCGCTGCGCGCCGACCCGGTCTACGACGAGATCGGCCGGCGCTTCCTCGAGCACCCGGAGCAGTTCGCCGACGCGTTCGCCCGTGCCTGGTACAAGCTGCTGCACCGCGACATGGGCCCGGTCTCGCGCTACCTCGGCCCGTGGGTCCCGGAGCCGCAGATCTGGCAGGACCCGGTTCCGGCGGTCGACCACGAGCTCATCGGGGACGACGACGTCGCCGCGCTCAAGCGCACGCTGCTGGACTCGGGGCTGTCTATCTCGCAGCTGGTCTCCACCGCCTGGAAGGCGGCGGCGAGCTTCCGCGGCACCGACAAGCGCGGCGGCGCCAACGGCGCGCGGATCCGCCTCGAGCCGCAGAAGAACTGGGCGAGCAACGAGCCCGACGAGCTGCAGCGCGTGCTGCCGACGCTGGAGCGCATCCAGCAGGAGTTCAGCGCCGGCGGCAAGAAGGTCTCCCTCGCCGACCTGATCGTGCTGGGCGGCTGCGCGGCCGTCGAGCAGGCGGCCCGCGACGCCGGCCACCAGATCACGGTGCCGTTCGCGCCGGGCCGCACGGACGCCTCGCAGGAGCAGACCGACGTCGAGTCGTTCAGGGTGATGGAGCCGAAGTACGACGGCTTCCGCAACTACCTGCGCCCCGGGGAGAAGCTGCCTCCGGAGCACCTGCTGGTGGACCGGGCGTACATGCTGAACCTGACGCCGCCGGAGATGGCCGTGCTGGTCGGCGGCCTGCGGGCTCTGGGCGCCAACTACCAGGGCACCCGGCACGGCGTGTTCACCGACCGGCCCGGGACGTTGACGAACGACTTCTTCGTCACCATCTGCGACATGGGGACGGAGTGGAAGGTCTCCGCCGCGGAGGAGAACGTCTACGAGGCCCGCGACCGCTCCGGTGGCGACGTGAGGTGGACGGCGACCGCCGCCGACCTGATGTTCGGGTCGAACTCTGAGCTGCGCGCGCTGTCCGAGGTCTACGCCGCCGACGACGCGCAGGAGAAGTTCGTGCGCGACTTCGTCAGCGCGTGGGACAAGGTCATGAACCTGGACCGGTTCGACCTGCGCTGAGCGACGGAGGTCCGGGCCGGTCGCACGCCGGCCGGCCCGGGCCGCCCCGTCACACGAACCGCCACGCCCCGCGCCGGGGGCTGGTCAGCCACCAGCCGTAGGCGCCGGTGAGCAGGACGACGGCGTACACGAGGGCGTAGCCCCACCGCGCGGCGGACATCAGCGAGCCGTTCGCCAGCAGGGCGGCCAGCTGGAAGCCGCCGAACGCGGTGTAGGCGATCGCCGGCACCCGGAGCCGCGCCAGGTCGCGCTCGGCCAGCACCAGCCCGGCGCCGACGCCGAACGCCACCAGCCAGGCACCGAGCACCTCGGCGGACAGCGGGGTCAGCTGCCACGGCCAGATCCCGATGGTCGACATGCCGTGGTGCCAGGTCAGGCCGCCGAGGAACAGGATCGCCCCGGCGGTGAACAGCACGATCCCCTGCCCGGCGAGGGAGATCCGCAGCCCGGTCGGCAGCGGCCGCAGGACGACGTCGCGCCGCGCGCGGCCCTCCTCCTGCCGCCCGATCACGACCACGCCGATCAGCGGGACGGCGACGTAGACGGCGATCCAGAACCACGCGGCGCCCCGAGCCAGCGGATCCGCGTCGTGCAGGTGCAGCCGGTGCGCGTGGACGATCGTCGCGATCAGCGTCAGGAACGAGAACACGGTGACCGTCGCGACGGCGACGCGGACCTTCGTCCAGGACCGCTGGCGCAGCGACAGCACCGAGAGCAGGCAGCCGGCGGCGTAGGCGGCGCCGAGGAAGCCGACGGTCGCCGGGCTCTTGATCTGCCACGGCCAGAACCGCTCGGTGTGCCCGAGCACGAGCAGGCTGAAGCTGGCCAGCGCGGTGAGCGTCGCGAAGGCGCGCAGCAGGCGGCGGGTTCCCGGCCGGATCCGGTCGTCGCGGAACCCGGCGGCCGGACCGGCCGGCATCTCGGCGCAGATCACCATCTCACCGCTCCTCCGGGTGTCCTGTGTCACGCGAGAAGGGTGGCGGTAAGGCCGTCCGCGTCACATCGGTCGGGTGACCTATCCCCCACCCCTACCTCTGCCCCACCGGCTGAGGTCGCCGGGCGCCGGCCACGCGGCGCAGCGCCCCCAGCGCCGCGTCGACGTCGTCCGCGCTGGTGTAGAGCGCGAAGCTGAGCCGGCAGCTGGCCGGTGGCGTGAGCCCCAGCTCGCGGTGCGCGAGCGTGGCGCAGTGGCAGCCCGCCCGCGACTCGATCCCCAGACGGTTCAGGCCGGCGGCGATCGCCATCGGATCCATCCCGGCAAGGGTGAACGCGAGCAGCGGGGAGCGCGGCTCGCCGAGCGCGGGTCCGTAGACGGTGAGGCCGGGGATCTCCTGCAGCCCGGCATGAGCCCGGTCGGTCATCGCCCGGGTGTGCTGCCCGATGCGGGCCATCGCCGACTCGACGACCGCGCGCGGCAGCGGCCCGGCGGTGCCGAACCAGTGGGAGGCGCCGTCCACCAGGTCCAGCACCAGCCGCAGCGCCTGGGCCGAGACGATCGTCCCGAGGATGTTCGGGGTGCCGGCCGCGTACTTCCAGGGCAGGCAGTTGTACTGCACGAGATCCGGTGCGACCTGGCCCTCGGCGATCATGTCGCCGCCGTACAGGAAGGGCAGGGACTGCTCGAGCAGGTGCTCCTTGGCGTAGAGCACGCCGACGCCGAACGGCGCGAGCACCTTGTGGAAGGAGAAGGCCAGGTAGTCCACGTCGAGGGCCTGGACGTCGACGCTGCTGCTGGGCACCAGCTGCGCGCCGTCGACCAGCAGCAGCGATCGACGCTCACCCGACGGCTGCAGGTAGCCGCTGCCGTCGGCGATCGCCCGGACGACGTCCAGCGGCGGCTTGGTGCCCAGGAAGTTCGACGCCCCGGTGACGCACACCAGCTTCGTGCGCTCGTCGACCAGCGAGGCCAGGTGGTCGAGGTCGAGCGCCCCGGTGCGGTGGTCGAAGCGCGCCACCCGGCACTGCACCCGGCGGCCGAAGCGCGGCAGGATCTCGCGGCTCAGCGCGTACCAGGGCACGAAGTCGGAGTTGTGCTCCATCAGCGTGGTGACGACGTTGTCGCCGTCCCGGAACTCGGTGAGCAGCGAGTACAGCACTGCGTTGATCGCCTCGGTGGTGTTCCGGTAGCAGGCGATGCTGCGGCGGCTGGGCGCGTTCAGCCAGCTCGCGATGGTGTCGTAGGACTCCTCGAACAGCTGGGTGGTGCGCTGCGAGGCGGTGGACTGGCCGCGGTGCACGTTCTCGTAGGAGGGCGTCAGCGAGCCGTAGAGCTCCAGCAGCTCGCGCGGCGGCTGGGTGCTCGCCGCGTTGTTCGTGACCACCCGGCCGGTCGCCGGGAAGTCGAAGTGCCGCCGGATCCGCTCGACGTCGAGAACGGGGTCCCGGACAGGCGCGGGCCGGGGCGGGCGTCGGCGCCACACGATCGCACCTCCTCGCTCCTCTTGCCCTACCGAGGGGACGGCCCGCCCGCTGATACCTCCTTGCGCTTCCAGGCGCTGAGCATCAGCGGCCAGAAGAGGCTGGCGTCGGGCAGGCGGTCGGCATCGCGGGCCAGCGCCGCCAGCGTCGCGTCGGCCTCCGCCTCACCGGTGACGCCGTGGGCGAGCGCGGCCGGGAGCACGCTGGAGAACGTCGCGGACAGGATCCGCTGCCCGGTGGCCAGCGGCTCGATCCGGCCGGCGACGTCGGTGCCGTCGGGCGCGCCGATCCCGGCCTCGCCGAACAGCTGGGACAGGTGGAATCCCGCGCGGATGTCGCAGCCGAGCGCGAGGAACGTCTCGCAGATCACCCGCCTCACCTCCTCGACGCTGGGCAGCGGCGGCACGAGGTCGATCGCGCCGAGGTCGTACTCCTGCACCACCAGTGCGCCGCCGGGCGCGACGGCGTCCCACAACCGGGCCAGGACGGCGACCCGCTGCGGCAGGTGGAACAGCAGCAGGCGCGCGTAGACGACGTCGTACGGGCCGCCGGGGACCGGTTCGTCCACGGAGAGGTCGGCCGCCACGAACCGGACCTGGGGGTAGCCCTCGGCGTGCAGGCTCCGCTCGGCCACCGCGCCGAGCGCGGCGTCGACGTCGATGCCGGTGACCGTGCCGTGCGGGCCGACCCGGCGCGCGAGCAGACGCATCGTCTCGCCGGGGCCGCAGCCGGCGTCCAGGGCCGACCCGCCGGGCCGCGGCCGCACCCGGTCGAGGACCGTCTCGGCTGCGGACTCCCACGTGCGGGCCTGCGCACGCAGCCGGTCGTACTCGAGGGCGCTGCGCTGCAGGGAGTACTCCTGCTGGGACATGGTGGTCGTCATGCGAAACGAGGGTGGCGGCGGCCCGGCCCCCGGGGATCGTGGAGGCACCACGAGTTTTGGGACGACGGACCGTGGCGGATCGCCGCAGGCAGGGACACACTCCCCCGCGTGGCGCCCGTGTTGCTGGAGCGCGACGTGGAAACGGCGGCGCTCGACCGGCATCTGACCTCGGTGCGCGCCGGGGCCGGCTGCACGGTGCTCGTCGACGGGCCGGCCGGGATCGGCAAGTCCAGCCTGCTCGCGCACACCGCGGAGCTGGCCGGCAGCCGGGGCTTCCGGGTGCTGTCGGCCCGCGGTGCTCCGCTGGAGTCGAGCGCCGGCTGGGGCATCGCCCGGCAGCTGCTCGGCCCGGTGCTGCGCAGCCCCGACTGGGAGGGGCTGGCGGTCGGCGCGGCCGCGCTGGCCCGGCGGGTCCTCGAACCCGACCCCGACCTGCCGCCGCTGCGCGGGGACGCCGCGCACGCCGCGGCCTACGGGCTCTCCTGGCTGGTGGCCGGGCTGGCCGATCGCTCGCCGACGGTGCTGGTCGTCGACGACGTGCACTGGGCCGACGCGCCGTCCCTGCGGTGGCTGGTGCAGCTGACCGGGCAGCTGGCCGACCTGCCGCTCGCCGTCCTGTGCGCCGTCCGGACCGGGGAGGAACCGGCCGACGCCGACGTCCTCACCCAGCTCCTGCTCGCGGTGCCGGCGGCACCGATCCGGCCGCGGCCGCTCGGGCCGGACGCCGTCGCCGAGCTGGTCCGGGAGCGGCTGCCCGACGCCGGGCCGGCCTTCGTGCGCGCCTGCCACGAGGTCACCGGGGGCAACCCGTTCCTGCTGCACGCGCTGCTCGACCACCTGCTCGCCGAGGGGCTGGCGCCGAGCGCCGACGTGGCGACCACGCTGACCGCGTTCGGGCCGGAGCAGGTCGCGCGCAGCGTGCGGCAGCAGCTGGCCCGGCTGCCCGCCGGAGCGGGCGAGCTGGCGATCGCCTTCGCCGTCCTGGGCCGCGACGCCCCGCTGCGGCAGGCGGGCGCCCTGGCGGGGCTCGCGCCGCCGGTCGCGCTGCGGCTGGCCGACCAGCTGCGGGCCACCGGGCTGCTCGTGGCCGAGGGTGGGCAGTACGCGTTCGCGCACCCGCTGGTGATGGGCGCCCTCTACAACGCGCTGCCCCCGGGCGAGCGGGGGCTCCGGCACGGCGCCGCCGCCCGGCTGCTCGAGTACGAGCGGGCCGATCCGGAGCTGGTCGCGCTGCACCTGCTGCACACCGAGCCGTTCGGCGAGCTGGCCACGGTCGGCCGGCTGCGGATCGCCGCCGACCACGCGACGGCCCGGGGGGCGCCGGACAGCGCCGTGGTGTTCCTGCGCCGCGCCCTCGCCGAGCCGCCGGACAGCCGGGCGGCCGAGGCGGACCTGCGCAGCGAGCTGGGCCAGGCGCTCGCCGCCCGCCTGAGCCCGGAGTCCCTCGAGCAGCTGAGCCAGGCCGTCGCGCTCGCCGACACACCCGACCAGCAGGCCCGGATCGCGCTCGCGGCCGGCCGGGCCCTCGCGTTCGCCGGCCACTTCGAGGCCGCGATCGCGGTCTGCCGCAGCGGGCTGGCCACCGGCACGACGCCGGCGCTGGCGATCCGGCTCGAGGCCGAGCTCGTCGGCGTCGCCCTGCTGCAGTCCTGGACGGCGGAGGAGGCGCGGGAGCGGGTGCGCGCCGCATCACCGGAGACCGGCGCGACGTGGCTGTGGCGGATCCTCGCCGGGTGGCAGGCCGCGGCCGACGCCCGCCCGGCGGCCGAAGCGCTCGACCACCTGTACGCGGCCCTGCAGGACGACGGCACCTTCCCGGAGGCCGACACGATCCTCGGCAGCTGCGCCAAGATCGCCTTCATCACCTGCGGCGACCTGGCCACCGCCGAGGCCCTGTGCGCAGGGCTGATCGACGTGGCGCGGCCGCGGGGCTGGCTGATCGCCCTGGCGCACGGCAGCTTCATGCGGGCGATCGCGTACGTGCACGCCGGGCGGGTGCGCGAGGCCGAGACGGACGCCCGGCTGTCGTGGGAGTACAAGCTGCACAGCAGCCCGCTCCCGGCGCTGATGTGGTCGGTGTTCCCGCTGGTCGACGCGCTGACCGAGCTGGACGACCCCACGGGCGCCGACGCGGTGCTCGTCCGGACCGGTCTGCTCGGCGACCCGCCGGCCGGGGCCCTGGCCGGTGCGGTGCTGCTGGAGAGCAGGGCCCGGTTGCGGCTGACCCAGGGCCGCCCGGCCGAGGCGCACGCCGATGCGGCGCAGGCCGGTCGCCGGTGGGCGGAGCTCGGGTTCGCGCACCCGGCGCTGGCCGCCTGGCGGGTGGTCGACGCGGAGGCCCTCGTGGCGCTGGGCGACCGGGCGGGGGCGCGGCGGCTGGCGGTCGAGCACCTGGAGCTGGCCGCGCGGGTGGGGCTGCCCGAGCCGCGCGGTGCCGGGTTGCGGGCGCTGGCCCGGGCGGCGGACCGCGACGAGGCCGTCGGGCTGCTCCAGCAGGCGGTCGCCGTCCTGGCCGACTCCCCCGCGCAGCTGGAGCACGTGCGCGCGCTGGTCGACCTCGGCACCGCGCTGGCGCGGACCGGGTGCCGCGAGCAGGCGAGCGACGTGCTGCGCCGGGCGCTGGACCTGGCCGACCGCGGCGGTCTGCAGCGGCTGGCCCGGCTCAGCCGCGACGAGCTGCACGCCTGCGGCGCGCGGCCACGGCGGACCGCGGTCAGCGGGGTCGAGTCGCTCACCCCGGCCGAGCACCGGGTCGCCGTCCTGGCCGCTCGCGGGCTGAGCAACCCGGAGATCGCGCAAGAGCTGTACGTCACCCGGCGCACGGTGGAGACGCACCTGACGCACGTCTTCCAGAAGCTGTGCATCCCGACGCGGTCGGAGCTGCCGGCGCAGCTGCAGGGCAGGGTCCTCGATCCCTCTGTGGTTTCGCGTGCTTAACCGCGCGCGGTTAAGCACGCGAAACCACCGTTTCGGTGGGTCAGGCGCGGCCGAGCAGGGGGTAGACCGTCTCCTCGCCGGTGCGGCCCTTGGTCGGCACCCGCACCGGCTCACCCCAGACGAACCGGTCGACGACGGCCTCCCGCGCCACCTCGGTGACGAGCACCGGGGCGTGGCCCTGCCGGCCGGAGATCCCGGAGAGCCGGAAAGCCAGGTTGGTGGCGTCGCCGAGCACGCTCACCGCCGAGTGCGGCAGGCCGATCACGGTGCCCGGCCCGCGGACGACGCCCCAGCCCATCTGCACCGGCGCGCCGTCCGGGCCGCGCAGCGGCAGCTGCGGCGCCACCTCGAGCACACGCTGGTGGACGGCGAGGGCGAAGTCGACGGCCAGCGCGTTGGCGTCGGGGATGTGCTTGAGCTCCCAGACGGCGTAGAGCGCGTCGCCGGCGTAGCTGCTGAGCGTGCCGCGGTGCCCGGTGAGCACCGTGGTCAGCTCCGCGTACAGCGACTGCAGGGCCGTGGCGACCACCCCGCCGTCGGTGACCTGCGAGATCGTCGAGTAGTTGGTGATGTCGCCGACGACGAACATCATGGTCGACTGCGTGATCGCCGACCGGGTCGCACCCATGTCGTCCTGGGCGTCGCCGGCGAACCGGTCGGAGCGGAACTCCAGCTCGGTCTCCCCCACCGTGATCCGGTCGCCGGGCCGGATGATCTCGGCCAGCGCCCGGCCCAGCCGGGATCCGTTCAGGTACGAGCCGTTGGTGCTGGTGTCGATGACGTAGGCCTGGTTGCGTTCGACGTCCAGCCGGATCTCCAGGTGCGTGCGCGACACCGAGTAGTCCTCGATGAGCACCCGCCGCTCCGGTTCGATGCCGGCGCACTGCCGCCCGACGAAGATGCGATCGGGGATGGGGACCACGCGCTCGGCCGGTGAGCCGGGAGCGACGACCAGGAGGGCTGGCGCGACCACGGGGGGAATGTAGGGGCTGGTCACCGGCAGCGGAACGTTCAGATGAACGAGCGGTAGACCGGGCCCTCGCCCGAGGGCAGGTCGGGCAGCCGGTCGAGACCCAGCGGACCGGTGCAGGAGAACGGCTCGCCCCACGCCGCGCCGATCATCGCGCCGAACACCCGGGCGCGGGCGGCGAGCAGCTCGAGGAAGCCGCCGCCGTCGATCGCCGTCCGCCGGTCGCCCGGCGCGGCGGAGAACTGGCTCTCGAACGCGGCGATCGCGGCGGTGCGCTGCTCCCACACCGGCGTCACGTCGACGACGAAGGTCGGCTCGAAGACGGTGTGCAGCATGTAGTGGTGCACCCGCGCCGTGCGGTGCGGGTCGCCGTCCCCCCACTTGGCCACCCCGGCCAGGAAGGCCGCGTCGCGCACCAGCCGGCCGGCGGCGGCGTGGTCGGGGTGCCGGTCGTCGAGGTGGTAGGGCGCCAGCACCAGCCGCGGCCGGAGGTCGCGCAGCAGGCCGACGACGGCGGCCCGGTGCTCGGGGCCCAGGCCGCCGTCGGGCAGGTCGAGGGTCGTCCGGCTCTGCACGCCGAGGATGTCCCCTGCCCGCCGGGCCTCGTCCGCCCGCAGCTCACGCGTGCCACGGGTCCCGAGTTCCCCGGCGGTCAGGTCGGCGATCGCCACCCGCATCCCGGCCTGCGCGCACAGCGCGAGCACCCCGCCGCAGCCGACCTCGACGTCGTCGGGGTGCGCCCCCACGGCCAGGACGTCGACGCTCACGGGCCGAGCAGGTGGTCGACCAGCAGCGTCGGCGGCTCGCTGCCCGGACGCGGCGCCGAGGACAGGTCCGGCGGGATCCAGCCCGGGATCGGCCGCCCGCCGAGCACCCTGTCGATCACGGCGTTGAGCACGAGGCCGTAGAGGGCGGTGCTGCGGCCGACGACCCAGCCGCTCGCGGCGTCGTTGCAGTGCACCGGCAGCGAGACGTCGGGGCTCCACCGGCCGGTCGCGCCCAGCTCGCCGAGGCCGCCGCCCAGGTCGAAGCGGTACCCGGTGCCGCACCGGCACGTGGCAGCCGCGGCGCCGTCCACGAGGGACAGCCGCAGCCGGGTGCCGTCGGTCGGGCAGGAGTAGTGCAGCGGCAGGTGGTCCTCGGGCAGCGGGCGGACCTGCGGGTCGACGTCCTGGGCGACGAGCTCGGCGACGGCCTCGTTGAAGACGGCGACGACGTCCTCCCGCCGCTCGAGGTAGGCCTCCAGCGACTCGGTGAACGCGCCCTGCTCGAGCACCGCCGAGAGGGTCACGGCGGGCAGCGAGACGCCGAGCCGGTCCCGCAGCAGGAAGGTGGCGAACGCGGCGTCGACCTCCCCGAGCGTCTCGGGCTTCTCCGCGTGCACGGCCTCGGAGAGCGCGGCCAGCCGCTCCCGGGCCGCGGCGCGGTCGGGCTTCGGCCGGTCCTTGACCGCCTGCTCCAGCCAGCCGCCCAGCTCGCGGAAGGCCTGGTCGAGCGTGGCCGGCGAGACCGGGACGAACCGCGGCTCGCTGCCGCCGGCCGCGCGCGGCGCGAACCAGATGCCGCGCAGCTTCGAGCCCGACGGCAGCACCAGCCGCTGGCCGTAGCGCTCGGCCTCCGCGGAGTACATGTCGTGCCAGAGCAGCACCGGGGCGGCGTCGTCGTAGCCGGCGAGCTGCGCGCCCGCGACGAACTTGGTCAGCGTCCACGGCGCGTAGTCGGCGCAGACCTGCTGCCCGATGTGCACCAGCGGCGCACCCGTGGGCAGACCCGCGGCGGCGGTCAGGGCGTCGCGGACCGGCGGCCGGAGGGCGGCGCGGAACTCGTCGACGTCGGTGAACAGCCCGCGCTCGGCGAGGAACTCCCGGCCGGAGTCGGTGTCGAGGAGGTCGAAGAGGGTGCGCATCGCCGTCACTCCCCCGCGGCGGCCAGGGTCAGGTCGTCCCGCGTGCGCCCGAGCACGTCGGCGTAGAGCCGCTCGTAGCGCGGGATCACCGCGGCGGTGGACAGGCTCCGGGCCCGGGTGAGCGCACCGGCGCTCAGCCGGCGCTGGAGAGCGGGGTCGGCGAGGTAGACCAGCACCAGCCGGGCGGCGCCCTCCTCGTCGCCGGGCTCGAACAGCAGCCCGCTGATCCCGTGCTCGACGAGTTCGGGCAGCCCGCCGACCCGCGGCGCGACGACGGGGACACCGGAGGCCATGGCCTCCAGCGCGACGAGGCAGAAGCTCTCCATCCGGCTGCTGACCAGCAGCAGGTCGGTGTGCGGCAGCAGGTTCTCGACGTCGAGCCGGACGCCGAGCAGCCGCACCCGCCCGTCGGCGATGGGGTCCTCGAGGATCGACTCGACGGCGGGCATCCGCTCGCCGGTGCCGACCAGCCACAGCTCGGACGGGGCGGCGGCGAGCACGCGTCCGGCGATGCGGGCCATGCTCTCGGGCCGCTTGACCTGCCGGAAGTTGGAGACGTGCACCAGCCGGGGCGCCCGCCCGTGCGCCGGCGGGTGCGCGACGGTGCGGAAGCGGTCGAGGTCGACGAAGTTGGGGATCACGTCCGGCGGTTCCGGCAGCCGGAAGATCCGCGTCGCCAGCGCCGCGTGGTGGTCGGAGACCGTGGTGACGGCGTCGAGCGCGGCCAGCGCCGGCTCGAGCCTGCGGCGCACGGCGGGTCGCCGTCCCAAGACGCTCACGTCGGTGCCGTGCAGGGTCCCGACGACGGCGGGGCGGTCCTCCCCCAGCCGGCGGACGACGTCCTGGACCACCCACGCGAACGGCACGGCGTAGTGGAAGTGCAGCACCTGCAGCCGCTCGCGCTGCACCACGGAGGCGACGAGCTCGGCCAGGCCGTGCAGCTCGGCGGTGGTCCAGTCGACGTCCAGCCGGGTGGTGACGTCGTCGGTGGCGGTCAGCCGGTGCACCCTGACCCCGGGCGGCGGCGTCTCCAGCCCGGGCGGGGTGGAGCGGGCGACGACGTGCACGTCGTGGCCGCGGGCGGCCAGCTGCCGGGCCAGCCCGACGGCGACCATCGCGCTGCCGCCGACGCCGCGGTGGCACAGCAGGCCCACCCGCAGCCCCCCGCGCAGGCTCACGACAGCTGGCCCGTCGTCTCGACGACCCGGTGGGCGAGCCGGCGCATCATGCCGCGGCCCAGGTCGGGGTGGCGCTGCAGCCACTCCTCCAGGGCGTCGTCCCGGATGACCAGGACGACCACGTCGGTGGCCGCGCGCAGGCTGGCCGAGCGCGGGATGTCGGCCAGCAGCGTCAGCTCGCCGAGCTCCTCCCCCGGCCCCGCGACGTGCACGAGCCGCTCGCCGTCACCCTCCCCGTGGAGGACCTCGACCGAGCCGTCGACCAGGATGAACATCTCGTGCCCGCGCTCGCCCTCGCGGGCCAGGTAGGCGCCGGCGTCGACCCAGCGCTCGGACACGCTGCGCGCGGCCTCGTACAGCTGGGCCTCGGTCATGAACCGGAACAGCTCGAGCTCGCCGAGCCGCGCCATCCGCTCGCGCACCCGGACCTCGGCCAGCCCGAGCAGGTTGGCGAACAGCCGCACCGCGCCGGCCACACCGGCCGGGATCTGCCGGTGGAAGGAGTATGCGGCGTAGACGTAGGTGCCGCGCCCGAACGACGCCGTGAGCAGCCCGCCCTCCCGGGGCGGCTCGCCGACGTCGGCGCTGGCCAGCACCGGCGTGTACCGGCGGTCCCACTCCCCCAGGAAGTACAGCCCGCGGTCGTGCACCCAGCCGTCGAAGTCGGCCGGCCCGATCGCGTTGGGCGCGGTGAGCACCGGGTTCGCCGGGTCGACGAGCGTGACCGGCGCCTGCGGATCGGTGACCCGGTCGTGCGGCTGGGAGAACCGGACCGGGAACGGGGTGAGGCCTCCGACGTCGTAGCCGTAGGTCTGGTACTGCACGACCAGCGTGCCGCCCTGGGCGACGAAGTCGAGCAGCCGCGCGGCCGAGCGGCGGACGGCGGGCCGCACCGAGTAGGCGTTCGGGCCGAGGACGATCGCGTCGAACTCGCCGAGGTCGGCGAACTCGAGCTGGTCGTCGCCGACCTCGGCCAGGTCGAGCTCGAAGCGCGCCAGCGACGGCACGATCGACTCCTCCAGGCCGTGCACGTAGCCGTAGCGCAGCGTCTTGATGAACCGGGCGTCGACCAGGTCGACCGCCACGGACACGGGGCGGAGCAGGTATGCCTCGACGACCGCGGTGTGCTCGTCCGGCGGCGCGGTCGCGCCCGGCACACCCAGCCGGACCGGCCGCAGCTCGAGGTCGTAGCTGCGCCCGCCGCACTGCAGCTCGTAGCGCAGCGCGTAGCCGCCGGGCGCCGCCGACGCCGGCACGTGCACGCGGAACCGGCGGGTGACGGTGTCGCCGGCGCCGCCGAGCAGCACCTCCCGCGCGGGCGGGTCGACGGTCCACCCGTCCGGGGCGACGGGGGTCAGCACCGCCCGGGCGCCGTCGGGCTCGATGCACTGCACGGTGACGTCGAGGTCGAGCACCCGCTGCAGGCCGGTGATCGGCAGGATCTCGCGCTGCTGGCGGGGACTCAGCGCGACCGGGGGCAGCACGGTGAGCGGCAGCAGCCGCGAGCCGCCGGGGAACCCGCTGCGCTGCACCGCCGCGCTGCGCACGGTGCAGGTGGCGCCGGCCCCGCGGACGACGACCTCGGTCCACACGAGCGGTTCGTCCAGGGGCTGACCGAGTGACGGCGAGCGCTCCGGCCACGCGTAGCGGTACGGCCCGCGGGGTGCGCGCAGCCAGTAGGGCGCCTGCGGTTCGACGTCCGCGGGCACCGTGACGAGGTAGACGACCTCGTGCTGCGCGGTGTGCGAGGGGTGCGGCGGGCCGTCGTCGGCGGACGTGCGGACGGCGAGCCAGCCGTCGGGGACGTGCAGCTCCACCTTCTCGACGTCGACCGGGTCCGCGCCGCCCCAGACGCGGACGACGACCCGGACCTCGCGGCCCGGCGTGATCCGGGCGCGGTCGGCGAGGCACTCGACGCGGACCGAGAGGAACCCGGCGACCACCTCCTCGATCTCGGCGGTGCGGCGGGTGAGGTAGCGGGCGAGCGCCTCGTCGTCCTCGACCGCTTCGAGGGCGCTCAGCGCCTCCCACGCCTCGACCAGCCGGGGCAGGCAGGCGGTGGGGCGGTCGGGCCGGAAGTTCTCCGCCGCCGTCTCGAGGGCGGCGCGGGCGGCGGTCAGCCGGGGGTCGTCGCCGAGGCCGGTGAGCAGCGGATCGAGGCCGTCGTAGAAGCTCGCCTCCCTGCTCGGCGGCGCGCTCGGGCTGCGGACCAGGCGGTAGTAGTAGAAGTACGGCCCCGGCTCGGGCACGAAGCCGATGCCCTGCGAGCGGTGCCGGTTGACCGCGGTGTGCGCCTGCTCCTGGTAGCTCACCTCGGCGACCGGGTCGACCTCGCCGGTGTCCAGGCGCAGGTAGCCGGCCTGCTCGTACTCCGGCACGAGGACGCCGAAGCTGCCGTCCTCCCCGGGCTGCCAGTCGCCGGCCACCGACCGGTAGAGCTTCGCCGCCCGCCACGGCGGCAGCCCGAGCTCCGGGAACCGCTCCGGATCGGCGGCCGCGTCGAACGCCTCCTCGGCGACCAGGCCGACGGCCTGGTGGTGGCCGTGCCCGTCGTCCGCCGTCCCGGACCACCGGCAGACCACCACCAGCGGCTGCACCGACCGGATCGCGCGGACCACCTCGCCGACCACGGCGTCGCGGCCCCACCGGCGCAGGGTGTCCTCGCCGCTCTTGGAGAACCCGAAGTCGTAGAACGGCCCGTAGAGCACCTCGCCGCCGTCCAGCCGGCGGGCGTCGAGGCTCTCCCAGGTGCGGACCACGCCGAGCGCCTCGTTGCGCTCCGGGCCGCGGCGGTTCTGCCCGCCCTCGCCCCGCGTGGCCGACCAGTAGACGGTGCGCGCCGCGTGCCGGCGGGACATGTAGGCGACCATGCCGCTGTCCTCGTCGTCCGGGTGCGCGCCGAGGTGCAGCACCGCGCCGGCGTTGGCCAGGGCGCGGATGCGGTCGTGCTGGCGCGCCACCTGCTCCGGGGCCACGGCGAGGACAGGACGGACGACGGGATCGACGCGCTGTGCCGGCCAGGTCGAGCGTGGGCACATGGGCTGCGCTCCTCCCCCGGCTGCGGGCGGCCGGACGCTACTCGGGACCTGGACGGCCCGACAAGGAGATCCGCCCCGGCTCAGACCACGGAAAGGGCCAGGTGATGTGCGTTGATGGCGGGTTCTGGCGCCAGAACCCGCCACCGACGCACATCACCGCCCGCCGGGCCGGGTCAGCCGACGCCGACCGCCAGCCCCGCGAGCTGGCCGACGACCGCGTTGCAGACGTCGGCCCGGGAGATGACGCCGAGCAGCCGCCCGTCGCTGACCACCGGCAGCAGCCGGATCCCGCGCTCCACGAGGACGACGACCGCCCGCGTGACGTGATCGTCCGGCGCGACGGTGATCGGGTTGCGGATGATCAGCGGCGCGATCGGCAGCGCGGACAGGTCGTGCGCCTTCTCGACGAACCGGCCGAAGGCCACGTCGAGGGAGCCGCCGGCCTCGAGGATCTCCTCGACGTCGGGCAGCGCCGCCCGCAGGATGTCGCCCTCGGAGAGGACGCCGACGAATCCGCCGTCCTCCCCGATGACCATCAAGTCGCTGGAGCCGGCGAGAGCGACCGTCTCCGCGGCCTGGAACATCGTCGACCCCGCCCGGATGCGGGCGAAGCGGTTCGACATGGCCTCCTGGACCTGCACGCGGGCAACGTAGAAGCCCCGACCCGGCCGGGGCAATGAGTTGCGACGCCGAGGAGCGTTGCCCTGCGTGCCGCGGGCCAATAGGTTGCGGCGCCATCGCCCCGCGGTGCTCTGGATGGGAGCCGGTGATGGCCGTTGCCTCGCGCACCGTGCTGGAGGAGGCCCAGGCGCACAACCGTGCCGTCGGGCACGAGAACCTCGGCTTCCTGAGCGAGTCGCACGGCAACATCCCCTCGACGCCGCCGCTGCTGGCGATGTCGGGCAGCCACCGGGCGTGGGACGAGATCGCGGTGCAGCTCCCCCGGCTGTTCAAGACGGTCACGCTGCGGCGGGCGTTCGACGACCTGCCGGTGCTCTCCGCGCTGCCCGACGACCTGCCCGACGCCGAACTGCTGCGCGCCTCGACGCTGCTCGGGATGTTCGCGCACTCCTACCAGCGGGTGCTCCAGGTCCCGGCGCCGGAACTGCCGCCGTCGATCCAGCACCCGTGGGAGCAGGTCTCGGCCCGCCTGGACCGGACCGCCCCGCACCTGTCCTACATCGACCTGATCACCTACAACTGGCGGCTGCTCGACCCCGACCGGGCCGATCCGATGCGCATCGAGAACCTCGAGCTGCTCGTGCCGTCGGTCGACAACCAGGAGGAGCGGGTCTTCTACCTGGTGCAGGTGGAGATCGCCGCCCAGACGGCACCGGTGGTGGCCGCCGCGGTACGGGCGCAGGAGGCGGCCGAGCGCGACGACCCCGCGGCGCTGATCGGCGAGTTCATCGGCATCGCCGACACGCTGCAGCGGGTGGCGCGGGAGTCGTTCCTCAAGATCCGGCCCGACCCGTACGCGCCGTCCTTCGTCGACAGCGTCGTCTGGGCGAAGACCGTCGCGCCGTTCGCCGTCCCGATCAACCCGGGCGTGCCCGGGCCGAGCGGCACCAACGCGATGCTCTTCCACGTCATGGACGCCCTGCTCGGCCGGACGCGCTACGCCTCCCGGTTCGGCGGCGAGGTCGAGCACCTGCGCGGGACGTTCCCGGTGTTCTGGCGGCAGTTCCTCGCCGCGCTGCGCGGGACCTCGGTGCGGGACTACGTGGCCCAGCGCGGCGACCCGGAGCTGGCCGGCATCTTCACCGAGCTGCTGGAGGCGTACTCCGGGGAGCGCGGCTTCCTCATGCGCCACCGGCTGAAGGTGCACGGCTTCCTGGACATCGCGTTCAAGGCCGGCCGCTCGGTCACGATCACCGGCTTCGAGGGCAAGTTCAAGGACCGCACGTGGGAGGAGGTCGACGCCGAGCTCGGCGCCTCGATCGACGAGCGGCGGGTCGACTCGCCGTCGCCGGTCCGCCACGCCCAGGTGGCCGCCGTCGTCCCGGTGCACGTCGAGGGCGACAACTGGGTCAAGCAGGTGACGCTCGGGGTGGCCGGCAGCGGAGTGCGTTACCAGCCCGGTGACCGGATCGCGATCCTGCCGGAGAACAGCCGGGAGCTGGTCGACGCGACGCTGTCGGCGCTGCGCGCCACCGGTGAGGAGGAGGTGCAGCTCAGCCCGCTCTGGCGGGAGGCGGTGACCTCCCGCAACGGGACGGCGAGCCCGACGCACCTGCCGCTGCGCTCGCTGCTGGCGATGGGCCGGATCCGGCCGGTCGAGCGCGAGGTCGCCAAGACGCTGCTGGCGCTGTCCGGCGACGAGGCGCTGCGGGACGTCGTCGAGGCGCGGGCCGAGGACCAGTGGGAGCTGTGGGACCTGCTCGAGCTGCTGACCCGGCGCGGGTTCGATCCCCGGACGCTGTGGCGCGCGCAGCCCGGGGAACGCGAGCACATCTGCCGGCTCGTCCCGCCGGAGAAGGCGCGGATGTACTCGATCTCCTCGACGATGGGCGACGGGCGGACCGCGACCGAGCTGAGCCTCACCATCGGCGGGCTGCGCTACTCGAGCGCCGACGCGCCCCGGTCGGTGGGTGCGGCGAAGCGGGGCACGGCCTCGACCTACCTGGGCGATCCCGACTCGTGGATCGAGGAGGTCGGCACGCCGGTGGCGTTCACCGTCGTCCGGCCGCCGCGCTTCGCGCTGCCCGCCGACGGTGCCGAGCCGGTCGTCATGTTCGCCGGCGGAACGGGCATCGCGCCCTTCCGCGGCTTCCTGCAGGAACGCGTGCGACGAGGGGTCGACGGCGAGAGCTGGCTGTTCCTCGGCACGCGGACGACGGCCGACCTCTACTACCGGTCGGAGCTGGAAACGGCCGTGGCCGCCGGCTCGCTGAACCTGCGGGTGGCGTTCTCGCGGGACCCGCTGACCGCGCGCACCGTGTCGGACGGCGACGGCCGCCGGCTCGTGCTCGAACCGGGCGAGACCCGGCACATCGGGGCGGAGATGCTCGCCTGCGCCGACGAGCTGTGGGAGCTGCTGCGGCCGCGATCCGAGGGTGGCCGCGGCGGCCGGTTCTACATCTGCGGCCGGACCGGCTTCGCGAGGGCGGTGTTCGACGGGATCAAGGAGGTCGGCCGCCGGAAGGGCGGGCTCGACGACGCCGGGGCCTCGCACCTGCTCGGGCTGCTCACCGCGGAGGGGCGGCTGCAGCTCGACGTCTTCACCACCTACCCGGGGCCGCACGCCCTGCAGCCGGCGCGCTACGACGCGTCGGAGGTCGTGCTGCACAACGACGACGAGCACGGCTGGTGGCTGGTCGTCGACGGGCGGGTGTACGACGTCGGCGAGTTCCTGGAGATGCACCCCGGCGGGGCGAAGATCGTGCAGGCCTACGGCGGGGTGGACGCGACGCGCGCCTACCGGGCGGTGCGGCACCACATCGAGCCGGAGGTCGACGCGCAGCGCGGGATCTACGAGATCGGCACCATCCGCCGGCTCGACTTCGGCGCCGAGTGGGGCGTGGCGATCGGGCCCTCCGGCCTGCACCACGTGCCGCTGGCCGAGCTGTACAAGAGCTGGGCGCGGTTCCTGTACGCGATCGTGGAGATGACGAACGCGCTGCGGCTGGACTACACGATCCACCAGCCGCCGCTGACCCGCCGCGATGCGCCCGGGGAGATGACGCCGTACCGGCTCGGGTTCCTGATGGAGGCGCACGACCGGTTCGTGCACAGCTACCTGGACTTCTCGATCGGTGAGGACGTGCAGGACCTCTGGGCGCTGACCAGCGGCCTGTGCTCGTCGTCGGAGCGCGTGACCTACGTCCGGGACGAGATCGCACGGGTGCAGGCGTCCGAGACGGCGGAGGCGGTGGTCCGGGCGACGGCGCACGGGCCCCAGGCGCTGGCCCTCGTGGGGCCGGCCGCGGGTGCCGCGGTCATGGGCGCGATCGTGCGCTGGGTCGACGCGCTGGAGGCGGAGAACAAGCGCTACCTCCACGAGCTCAAGGCGATCGTGCGGGACGGGCTGCTGGTGTTCGAGGAGTTCGGACCGGACGCCGTCCGGCGCGGCGGCGACCGCCTGCTGGAACGGCTGCGCGCGATCCCGGTGCTGCTGGAGTCGTACTACGCCGGCCTCGAACCCCACGCCCGCGCGGTCGAGGGGTTGCTCCAGCCGATCGTCGTCTAGCGGGGGGGTCATGCGGAAGGTCGCCGCACTCGTGGCCGCCGGGCTCGTCCTGGCGGGTTGTTCCTCCACCGTGCAGGGCGTGGCGTCGCCGGCCGGACCCGACGGCAGCCAGAACTACGCGAGCGTGAAAGACCTCTACGAGGACATCGTCGCCGGCGGCACCGACTGCGGGAACTTCCAGGAGGAGTCCTCCTCCGGTATCGCCGAGGAAGCAGGCAACTGCGAGCTCGGTGGGGGCGACCAGCTGGTTCTGACCCTGTGGAAGGACGCCGCCGCCCGGGACGACGGCTTGTCCCAGCTCGAGGACACCCTGGACTCGATCGAGGTCGACTACTGCTTCGTGGTCGGCCGCGGCGACTCCGGCACCTGGCTGGTCAACGCCGGTGACGCGCCCGACGTCTGCCGGGCGGTCGCGGCCGATCTCGGCGGACAGATCGACAGGTCCGCGGGTTCCTAGATCGGGCGTTAGCCTCCGCCGATGAGCGAGGACGCGTTCGACGACCTGATCGCCGCACTCGACCCGGCGATGGCGATCGTCACCACGGTGTCCGGCGGTGAGCGGGCCGGCTGCCTGATCGGGTTCCACGCCCAGTGCAGCATCAGCCCGCCGCGATACGTCGTGTGGCTGTCCAAGGCCAACCACACGTTCCGCGTCGGCGTGCACGCCCGCTCGTTCGCCGTGCACTTCCTCGGCCAGGACGACGAGCACCTCGCGCAGCTGTTCGGCACCACCTCCGGCGACGACGGCGACAAGTTCGGCGAGTGCGCCTGGGAGGAGGCGGACGGCGGCGTGCCCCTCCTCAGCGACTGCCCCAACCGGTTCGTGGCCGAGCGCGTGGCGCTGCTGGACGAGGGCAGCGACCACGTCTGCCTGGTGCTCCATCCGACCGCGGCGTCCGCCCGGACCCCGTTCCGGCCGCTGCGCCTCTCGCAGGTCGAGCACCTCCAGCCCGGGCACGAGTCCGAGGAGCGGCCCAAGCCCGCGGAGGAACGCAGCGCCTGAGAGGGGATGTCACACGGCGGGACCCGGCCGGTGTCTCCATGTCGACGCCCATCCATGGAGGAGACATGACGCGCATCCCCGCCACCGAGATCACCGGCATCTACGGAGCGCTGCTGAAGACGGTCAGCCGCAAGATGATCGGCCAGGTACCCGAGTCGGCCGGCGTCTTCTGGCACTACCCCGCCGTCCTCAAGGACCTGATGGGGTTCGGCCGCAAGGTCGACTCCTGGAACCGGCTGGACCCCGACCTGGCGTCCTTCGCCGGCATGGCCGCGGCCGCCTCGATCGGCTGCAGCTTCTGCCTGGACTTCCACTACTTCCTGACCCACAACCGCTGGCTCGACGAGACCAAGGCGCGCGAGGTGCCGCGGTGGCGGGAGTCCACGGTGTTCAGCCCGCTGGAGCGGCGGGTGCTGGAGTACGCCGAAGCGATGAGCCAGACGCCCCCGACCGTGACCGACGAGCTGTCGGCGGCCCTGCTCGAGGACCTCGGCGCGCCCGCCCTGCTGGAGCTGACGGCCAGGATCGGCGCGATGAACATGACCGCCCGGGGCAACGTCGCCCTCGGCATCCGGTCGCAGGAGTTCTCGGCGTCCTGCGGCCTGCCGCCGCTCGCGGCCGCGTCCCGGGACGGCGACTCGGCATGACCGACGACCCCTTCGTCGCCCACCGCGGCCTGCTGTTCACCGTCGCCTACGAGATGCTCGGCTCGGCCGCCGACGCGGACGACGTGGTGCAGGAGACGTGGCTGCGGTGGGCCGAGGTGGACCGGGCCGTCGTCCGGGACCCGCGCGCCTACCTCGTCCGGATCGTCACCCGGCAGGCGCTCAACCGGCTGCGCACGCTGTCCCGCCGCCGGGAGGACTACGTCGGCGAGTGGCTGCCCGAGCCGCTGCTGACCAGCCCGGACGTCGCCGAGGACGCCGAGCTCGCCGAGAGCGTCTCGATGGCGATGCTGACCGTGCTCGAGACGCTCGGCCCGACCGAGCGCGCCGTCCTCGTGCTGCACGAGGTGTTCGACGTGCCCTACGAGGAGATCGCCGAGGCGGTCGGCAAGTCGGCGGCCGCGGTCCGGCAGATCGCGCACCGGGCGCGCGAGCACGTGGCCGCCCGCCGCCCGCGGATGACCGTGAGCCGGACCGAGCAGCAGCAGGTCGTCGACCGGTTCCTCGCCGCGCTGACCGGGGGCGACGTGCAGGGCCTCATGGACGTGCTCGCACCCGACGTCGTCGTGGTCGCCGACAGCGGCGGCCTCGCGCCAGCAGCGCTGCGCCCGGTCTCGGGCCAATGGCGGGTAGCGAACGCGTTCTCCCGCTTCGCGGCGCTGGCACCCCGGGTCGAGATCACCACCCCGCTGGTCAACGGCACCGTCGGCGCGCGGATCGACCCGGGCGGCGATTTCGACACGGCGATCACGTTCGTCGTCGAGGACGGCCGGATCACCCGCATGTACGCGATGCGCAACCCGCACAAGCTGGGCCGCCTGGACGAGCCGGCCGACCTGCAGCGGTGAACAATCTGCCGCCGCGTCCCGGCAGGGCTGTCCGTCGTCGCTCCCGTCTCCCATAGTGACCCGCGGCGGCACAGCTCTGCCGAGGGGAGCAGTTCGGGATGGACCTGGTGGGCCGGGAGTCCGATCTCGCCACCCTGGACGGCTTGGTCAGCGACATCGGCAGCGGAGGCCGTGCGGTCGTGCTGCGGGGCGACCCGGGGGTGGGCAAGAGCGCGCTGCTCGCGGAGCTCGATCGCCGGGTGACGGCCGCCGGCTGGCGCGTCCTGCGGTCGGAGGGCGTGCTCACCGAGCAGCGGCTACCGCTGGCAGGGCTGGAGAAGCTGATCCGTCCCGTCCTTCGGCACAGCGAGCGGCTGCGCCCGCCCCAGCGGGAAGTGCTCGAGACCGCCTTCGGTCTGCGCGAGGGCGACGCCGAGTTCTTCCGCATCGCGCTCGCCGCGCTCGATCTCCTCTGCGACCTGGCTGCCGACCGCCCGCTGGCGGTGCTCGTCGACGACGGCCACTGGCTGGACCGGGCCTCCGCCGAGGTGCTGTCCTTCATCGGACGCCGCATCGCACCGGAACCGATCCTCTGCGTGGTGTGTACCCGGCCGGCTCCCGAGAGCCCGTTCGCCGAGGCCGGGTTGCCCGAAGTGGCCGTCGGTCCGCTCGGCTCCGACAGCGCTGCCGAGTTGCTGGACGCGGCCGCTCCTGACCTGGATCCCGCCCGGCGCAGGCGCGTCCTCGAGGCCGCGCAAGGCAATCCGCTGGCGCTCCTGGAACTGCCCCAGGCGCTCCGCGACCTCGCGCCGGGGACGAGTCCGGATCACCTGCCGCTCACCGCCCGCCTGGAGCGAGCGTTCGCCGATCGAGCGGGTGATCTGCCCGAGCGCACCCGGCAGCTCCTGGTGCTCAGCGCCGTCAACGACTCCCCGCGCCTGTTCGAGACGCTCGCCGCGGCCGAACGTCTGTCCGGCTCGCCGTACGGGCTCGACGACCTGGACGCCGCCCTCCGCGTCGGTCTCGTCCAGCTCGACTCCCAGCACCTGCGCTTCCGGCATCCTCTCGTCCGCTCCGCGCTCGTCCAGAGCACCTCGCCGGGGCAGCGGCAGCGCGCCCACGCCGCCCTGGCCGGTGTGGTCGGGGACGATCCCGACCGGCGTGCGTGGCACCTCGGGCTCGCCACGGTCGGAGCCGATGATGCCGTGGCCGCGGAACTGGAGGCGACCGCCGACCGGGCCTTCCGCCGAGGGGCCGCGCTGGGTGCCGTCGACGCCCTGGAGCGGTCGGCGCGGCTGAGCGGGTCGGCGACGCAGCGGTCGCGGCGCCTGCTCCGCGCCGCGGAGATCGCGTGCGAGACCGGCCGCAGCGACCTGACCAGGAGGCTGCTGGACGAGGCCCGCCCGGATCTCCGCTCGACGTCCGACCGGCTCCGGTACGCAGTCGTGGAGGACCTCACCGACGAGTCCCTCGCCGGCGGCGCCGAGCAGGTGCAGGCGCTGGTCGACCGCGCCGATGCGGCCGGGGGCATCCCCGACGTCGACCTCGCGCTCCGGTTCCTGATGCGGGCTGCGACCCGGTGCTGGCATCTGGACTTCGGATCCGAGGTGGAGCAGCGGGTCCTGGATGCACTCGACCGGCTTCCCGTCGGGAACGGTGACCCCCGCCGCCTGGTGATCCGGGCGTACACGTCGCCCCTCCAGCACGGCGTCGAGATCGCCGGCATCGTGGCCGAGCAGTCCATCCGGATCGATGATCCCGGCGATCTCCTGCTCCTCGGGTACGCCGCCGCCTGCGTGGGCGCCTCCCGCGAAGCCGACACCATCTGCGCCCGGGCCGCCGACCGGCTGCGCGAGCTCGGCCGGCTGACCGGGCTCGCCGAAGCTCTCAGCCTGCAGGCCTGGGCGGCTCTCCGCCGGGGTCGGTTCGACGTCGTGGAGACGGTGGCGCGGGAGTGCGCCGAGGTCGCAGCGGACATCCGGCGGCCGATCCCCCAGGCCGCCGCCCTCGCGGCGCTGGCCGCCGTGGCCGGGATCCGCGGCGACACCGCCCGGGCCACCGAGCTGGCCACGCGGGCCGAGCAGTTGGCCGTGACCGGCCGCAACACCATCGGCCTGGCCGTGACCCAGGTAGCGCGGGGACTGACCGCGGCGACCGCCGGACGGCCGGACGAGGCGTTCGAGCAACTGGAGCAGCTCTGCTCACGTGGCGGCCGCGCCCACCAGCGCATGCAAGCGTGCTGGGCGCTGGGCAGCTTCGCCGAGGTGGCGGCCCAATCGGGGCATGGCGCATCCGCGAAGGAGGCGCTCGACAGCTGGGAGAACTCAGCCCCCGCGGAGAGAACGCCGGGAGTGGACCTGGCCCTGCGGTCCGCACGCGCCCTGCTCGCCACGCCGGCGGGAGCGGATGAGGCGTACCGGTCCGCGCTGGCCCTCGACTGGAGCGACCGGCCCTTCGACCACGGCCGCCTTCTGCTGGCTTACGGGAGGTGGCTCCGGCACTGCCACCGCGTCGTCGAGTCCCGCATGCCACTGCGCGCGGCCCGCGACGCCTTCGTCCGGACAGGCGCCCAGCCCTGGGTGGAGCGTGCGCGCCGGGAGCTGCGCGCTGCCGGCGCCGGTTCCACGGCGGCACCTCCCGGTGCGGCGGCTCGGCTCTCCCCCCAGGAGCTCCAGATCGCCCGCCTCGTGGCCGAGGGCCTGGGCAACAAGGAGATCGGCCAGCGGCTCTACCTCTCCCACCGGACGGTGGGCAGCCACCTGTACCGGATCTTCCCGAAGCTCGGGGTGAGCTCCCGGGCGCAGGTGGCGCGAGTGCTCGACCGGCTCGAACGGGAGCAGCACCGCCGCGATCGGGGGTCACAGTCCCGGGCTGAGACCGCCGTCGACGGTCAACCCGGCGCCGGTGACGTTGCCGGCACGGTCGCTCGCGAGGAGAACCAGCAGCTGGGCGACCTCCTCGGGGGTGGTGAACCGGCCCGTGGCGCTGCCGGCGACGGCGGACTCGGCGACCTGCTGGGGTGACCGGCCCGAGGTCGCCGAGAGCTGGGCGGCGACCCCGGAGCCCCCGAGCCACAGGTCGGTCGCCACCGGTCCCGGGTTGACCGTCACGACCCGGACACCCCGTGGGCCTACTTCCTTGGACAGTGCCTTGAGTGCGTTGACGAGGGCCGCCTTGGCCGCCCCGTAGTCCAGCACGAGCGGGTCGGGCAGGAAGGCGTTGACCGAGCCGACGGTCGCGATCACGCCACGGCCCGCTGCCAGCATCGGCGGCAGTGCCGCCCGGATCGCCCGCACCGCGGCCATGAGGTCCAGCTGCAGCGTCGCCTCCCATTGCGCATCGGTGATCTCGAGGAACCCTCCGGCCCGCGTGGACACGCCGCCCACGTTGTTCACCAGGATGTCCAGACGAGGGCCCGCGGCCGCGACCAGCCGGGCCGGCGCCTCTGGCTGGGCGAGGTCTCCCAGCACGACCTCGACCGATCCGGTCTCGGCCAGCGCGTCGAGCTCGTCGGAGGAGCGGTGGGCACCGGCGACCACCCGGACGCCGGCCTCCACCAGGCAACGCGTCGTGGCCAGCCCGATCCCCCGGCTCGCCCCGGTGACCACCGCGACCCGGCCGTCCAGTCCGAGATCCATCGCTGCCCCTCACCTCTCGCGACATCCGTGCCGGCGACGGTAGGAGCAGACCTGGCCGCCCGGCTTGGGTCATCCGACCGAAATCGGCGTCGATGTCGTGCGTCGACCGATGCAGTCGTTCGACGCAAGCGGCCCGGTGGTCGGGCCGGTCAGGGTGACAGCGCCGTCCCGACCCGACCGAGAGGAACCACCGACGATGAGCTCCCCCGCCTCACCCCAGCCCGTGCTGTTCATCCACGGTCTGTGGCTACACGCCTCGTCTTGGCAACCCTGGATCGACCTGTTCCAGGACGCCGGCTACGCGGCGAGCGCGGTCGCGTGGCCGGGCGAGGCGGCGACGGTGGCGGAGACCCGCGCGCATCCGGAGGACGTCGCCGGCCACGGCATCGAGGAGGTCACCCGGCACGTCGCCGCGACCATCGAGGCGATGGACCGCCCGCCGATCCTCATCGGCCACAGCTTCGGCGGCATGATCGCCGAGAAGCTGCTGGGCGAAGGGTACGGAGCCGCGGCCGTCGGCATCGACGCGGCGCAGATCAAGGGTGTGCTCCCCCTTCCCCTCAGCTCGCTGCGGGCCACCCTGCCGGTCTTCAAGAACCTGGCGAACAGCCACCGCGCGGTCTCGCTGACCGCCGAGGAGTTCCGCTACAGCTTCGGCAACACGCTGTCACCGGAGGAGTCCGACGCCCTGCACGAGCGGTGGACGATCCCCTCACCGGGCAAGCCCCTCTTCGAGGCCGCGGCCGCCAACCTGTCGCCGCACTCCCCCGCCGCCGTCCACACCGAGAACGAGGATCGCGGCCCGCTCCTGCTGATCATGGGCGGTCAGGACCACACTGTCCCCGAGGTGATCACCAAGTCGACCGTGAAGCAGTACCGCCACTCCTCGGCCGTGACCGATCTGCTGGAGTTCGCCGACCGGGGTCACTCCCTCACCATCGACGGGGGGTGGCGCGAGGTCGCCGACGCGTGCCTGGGATGGCTGGTCGAGCACGGCCTGGGCGGATCAGCCCGTCAGCTGTCCGAAGCCGTTCCCGGGGAGTGACGCTCCGCGCAACCCGGGGCCGCCGGGACGGGCCGGCCGACGTGCAGCGGAAACCGGTCAGCTCGGCAGGACGGCGATCGCGTCGATCGAGATGAGCAGCCCGCGCGGCAGTCGGACGTTGGCCGGCGCCGACCGCGCGGGCGGTGGGTCCGGCACGTGCCTGGCGTAGATGTCGTTGATGACGGCGAAGTCGTCGACGTCGGCGTAGAAGATCGTGACCTTGACCAGGTCGTCCATCGAGGCGCCGGCGGACTCGAGGACGGCGGCGAGGTTCTTCAGCGCCTGGTGGGTCTGCGACTCGATCCCGTTCGCGGGGACGCCCTCCACCGGGTCGATGCCCGCTTGGCCGGAGCAGAAGACGAAGCCGCCGGCGACGATCGCCTGGCTGTAGGGCCCGAGTGCGGCCGGGGCACGATCGCTCGACACTGCTCGCCGATCCATGCTCCTGAGCACGGACGGCGGGAGTGATCGGATCACGACGTCGAGAACCGGCCCCCGGCTCCGTCCCCCGTACGACCTGCATCTGGAGGAGGACCTCATGTCGGACACACCCCGCTTCGACCACGTCGGGATCACGGTCGCCGACCTCGACGTCGTGACGGCGTTCTTCGTCGGGCTGGGGCTCGAGGTCGAGGGCCGGACGTTCGTGGAGGGCGAGTTCCTGGACACCGTCTGCGGCATCCCGAACTCGCGCACCGAGATCGTCATGCTCCGGCCGCCGGGCGGGGGTACCTGCCTGGAGCTGTCCAGCTTCGTCCGGCCCGCCCACGAGCCCGGGTCGCCGAACGCGATGGCCAACGAGCTGGGGCTGCGCAACGTGTCGTTCGAGGTCGAGGACCTGCCGGCGATCGTCGACCGGCTGGGCGCCGACGGCTACGGCCTGGTGGGCGGCATCGGCGAGTACGAGGGCGTCTGGCGTATGGCCTACGTGCGCGGACCGGAGGGGCTCATCGTGTCGCTTGCCCAGCGGATCGGCTGACCCGGGAGCTGCCGTGCTCTTGAGGTGATCCGGACGGCGCCCCTAGCCTCGCCGCTGCAGGTTCGCCGGGTGGAAGGCGGGACCCCATGGCCGGACACGTCCGATGACCCGGGCGGTCGTCGTCGGAGCCGGGATCGTCGGGCTGACCACGGGGCTGGCGCTCCGGCGGGCCGGCTTGGACGTGGTGGTGACCGAGCAGGCCCCGGACATCCGGGTAGCCGGTGCGACCTTGGGCCTGTGGCGCAACGCCCTCGACGTCTTCGACGTGCTGGGCGTCAGCGAGCCGGTGCGGGCGATCGGCAAGGCCGCCGAGATGTGGTTCCACGACCCAGGCGGCCGGCCGATCCCGACGCCCGGCTTCGGCCCGGGCGACCACAGCTACCTGCTGGTGCACCGGGTGAAGCTCAACGAGGCGCTCGCCGACGCCGTCGGCCGCGACGCGATCCGGTTCGACGCCCGCCTGACCGGCTACGACGAGGACGACGACGGCGTCACGGCGCGCTACGCCGACGGCAGCACCGAGCACGCCGACCTGCTCGTCGGTGCCGACGGCCTGTACTCGGCGGTGCGTGCGCAGCTCGCACCCGAGACCGCGGCGCAGGAGCACGCCGGGCACTACGCCTGGCGCGCGGTGATCGATCCCGGCGACATCCTGATCGAGCGGGACGTCCTGGTGATCGGCCACGAGCGGACGCGCGGTGGCTACGCGAGGACGTACGACGGTCAGGCGCTCTGGCTCCTCGCCCAGTTCGGTTCGGCCCCGCCGAACGGCTCGCGCCAGGCCGAGGCGCTGCAGCGGGCCGTGCACCTCGACGACGGTGGGTGGAACTCGGCGCTGGCCGAGCTCATCGCGGCGACCCCGGACGAGCGCATCCTGCAGAACCAGATCATGGTCGTCCCACCGATGCCCCGGTGGGCGTCGGACCGGGTGGTGCTCGTCGGCGACGCGGCGCACGCGATGTCGCCGCACGTCACCGCCGGTGCGTCGCTCGGTGTCCAGGACGCGGCCGTGCTCGCCCGATGCCTGCAGGCCTCCCCCGACATCGCCTCGGCGCTGCGCGGCTACGAGGCCGACCGCATCCCGCGCTACGAGGAGGTCGCGAGGCGTTCCGGCGCGGTCGAGGCCGCCGGGACTCCGGAGGAGTTCGCCGAGCAGTACGCCGCCTTCAGCCACTGGATGACCACGTCATGACGACACCCCAGCTGCTCCTCGACCGCGCGGCCATCGAGGACGTCGTCGCCCGCTTGGCCCACACGCAGGACGACAAGGACTTCGCCGGCTTCGGGGCGCTGTTCGCCGACCAGGTGGGGCTGCGGATGTCCGGCCAGGACGGCGCGCAGGTCCTGTCGCGGGACGAGATGGCGGACCTCGGCCGCTCGGTTCTCGGTGGCTTCACCAGCACCCAGCACCTGACGTCCAACGTGCCCTGCGAGATCGACGGCGACACCGCCCGGTGCCGGGCGAGCGTGCAGGCCTACCACCACGTCCCCACCGAGCCGGGCGTCGCCGACTGGTGCATCCAGCGCAACAGGTGGGAGCTGGAGCTGCGCCGGACCGCGGACGGCTGGCGGATCACCGCCTGGTCGATGGTGCCGAACGGGCCGATCGAGGGATACCCCGGCGTGTACCGGGTCGCCGCGGCCGCTGTCGCCGACGCCTGACGCCCTGTTCGGGGCTCCTGGGCCGGCCGGGACGGAAGTGGCGAGCGGCGCACCCCTGAGGCGGTTGGCGGAGATGAACAAGACGAGCGCCGCACCTGACAGCCCGGTGCGGCGCTCGCCATGACCCAAGCGGGGGCGACTTGGGAGGACACGCGATGGCGAATCAGCTGATCGACACCACCGGGGACGGCGTGCCCCGACTCGCGGCGATCGAGCTGCGGTACGAGCTCGCCAAGGCGCGCATCACACGGGCCGCCGTCCCGGCGGAGAGCAACGGAACGGTGCACGACACGATCGCAGTGGACGTGGAGACCACCAAGCCGCCGCTGGTCCCCGTCCCACTGCCGGACCCGACGCACGATCGCGGCACCCATGCTGCGGAAGCACCCCAGCGAGGACGGCGACTCTGGCGCTCACTGCGCATGTCCCGGTTCGCCTGGACCGGCCTGCCGACGGCGTAGCCGCAGGCTCGGTGGCCCAGGTCGTCGTGGCCGCCGGGGACCGTCAGACGTTGAAGCGGAACTCCACGACGTCGCCGTCCTGCATGACGTAGTCCTTGCCCTCCATGCGCACCCAGCCGTGCGCCCGGGCCTCGGCCATGGAGCCGGCCTCGACGAGCTGGTCGAACGAGACGATCTCCGCCTTGATGAACCCGCGCTGGAAGTCGGTGTGGATCACGCCGGCCGCCTGCGGGGCGGTCGCGCCGATCGGGATCGTCCAGGCCCGCGACTCCTTCGGCCCCGCCGTCAGGTAGGTCTGCAGGCCCAGGGTCGCGAAGCCGACCCGCGCCAGCTGGTGCAGGCCGGGCTCGTCCTGACCGACGGCGGCCAGCAGCTCGGCGGCCTCCTCCTCGGGCAGCTCGGCGAGCTCGGCCTCGATCTTGGCGTCCATCAGGATCGCCTCGGCCGGGGCGACCAGCGCCCGCAGCTCGGCGATCTTCTCCTCGTCGGCCAGTTCCTCCTCGTCGACGTTGAACACGTAGAGGAACGGCTTGGTGGTGAGCAGGGACAGGTCGCGCAGCGGCTCGAGGTCGATGCCGGCGGAGTACAGCGTGCGGCCCTCGTCGAGGATGGCCTGCGCCGAGACGGCCGCGCCCAGCAGCGCCGCCTTCTCCTTGTCCTTGCGCGACTCCTTCTCCAGCCGCGGGATCGCCTTCTCCAGCGTCTGCAGGTCGGCGAGGATCAGCTCGGTGTTGATCGTCTCGATGTCGTCCTTCGGGCTCACCCGGCCCTCGACGTGGACGACGTCGGAGTCGGTGAACGCCCGGATGACCTGGCAGATGGCGTCGCTCTCGCGGATGTTGGCCAGGAACTTGTTGCCCAGCCCCTGACCCTCGCTCGCCCCGCGCACGATGCCGGCGATGTCGACGAACGACACGGTCGCCGGGATGACCTTCTGCGAGTCGAACATCTCGGCGAGCGTGCCCAGCCGCGGGTCCGGTACGCCGACGACACCGATGTTCGGCTCGATCGTGGCGAACGGGTAGTTCGCCGCCAGGACGTCGTTCTTGGTCAGCGCGTTGAACAGCGTCGACTTGCCGACGTTGGGCAGTCCGACGATCCCGATGGTGAGACTCACGGGAGTCCAGCCTACGTGGCCACCTGCCAGGGCTTCGCGATCATGAAGTTCGGGGAGGGACACGCCGAGGCGCAATGGTGTGTTGCTTCCCGAACTTCATGATCGCGGGGCTCAGGGGCGCCAGTCCGCGGACGCGATCACCTCGGCCTGCCGCGGGAACACCTTCTGGGTGAGCACGCGGTGCACCTCCTCGTCCGCGTCGAGGCAGAGGTCCTCCAGCACGGTCAGCGCGTAGTCGCGGTCGGCCGCCTCGCGCACGGTCGACAGGACGACGCCGCCGGTGGAGATCCCGCCGAGCACGAGCTCGGTCACGTCGTGGGACCGCAGGATCACCTCGAGGTCGCTGCCGGCGAACGCGCTCACCCGCTTCTTGGTGACGACGACCTCGCCCTTGCCGCGCAGCAGCCGGTCGTGCGGCTCCGAGCCCCGGTCGTCGGCACCGACCGACATCGAACGCGCCGCGGCGAACATCTTGTTGCGCGGCGAGATCTCCGGCCGCCCCGGCGCGAACTTCACCCGCACCAGCACGACGAGCAGACCCGCCTGCTCCGCCCGCTCCTGCGCGGCGACGACGCGGTCGAGGAAGTCTCCCGACGCCGGCCCGTACCGCTCGAGGATCGTGTTCTGCAGGTCCATCAGCAGCAACGCGGTGGTCATGTCCCCGACGCTGCCACAGCGACCTGTCAGGGGTTGGCGGCCAGGAACATGAACGCCGCGAGCAGCACCAGGTGGACGACGCCCTGCAGCCGGGTCGCCCGGCCGGGGACGACGGTCAGCAGCCCGACCACCACCGTGACCGCGAGCAGCACCATCTGCGTGCCGTCGAGGCCGAGCAGCAGCGGCCCCTCCAGCCAGATCGAGGCGATCGCGATCGCCGGGATGGTCAGGCCGATGCTCGCCATCGCCGAGCCGAACGCCAGGTTGAGGCTGATCTGCAGCCGGTCCCGCCGCGCGGCGCGGGCCGCGGCCAGGGTCTCCGGCGCCAGCACGAGCAGCGCGATCACCACGCCCACGAACGACTGCGGGAAGCCCACCGCCGCGACGACGTCCTCGATCGCCGGCGACTCCACCTTCGCCAGCCCGACCACCGCGACCAGCGCGACCAGCAGCAGACCGAGGCTCACCAGCGCCGCCCGCGCGGTGGGCGGCTCGGCGTGCTCGTCCTCCTCCAGCGGCGCCCCCTCGGGAGCCACGGGCAGGAAGAAGTCACGGTGCCGCACGGTCTGCGTGAGCACGAACGCGCCGTAGAGCACGAGCGACGCGACCGCGGCGAAGGTCAGCTGGGCCGTCGAGAACTGCGGCCCCGGCAGCCCGATCGTGAAGGTCGGCAGCACCAGGCTGAGCACGGCCAGGGTGGTCACCGTCGCGAGCTCGGCGCCGGCGCCCTCGGCGTTGAAGACGACGACGTTGTGCCGCAGCGCCCCGAGCAGCACCGCGAGCCCGAGGATGCCGTTGCAGGTGATCATCACCGCGGCGAAGACCGTGTCCCGCGGCAGCGACGCGGCCTCGTCGCCGCCGGAGATCATCAGCGTGACGATCAGCGCGACCTCGATCACCGTCACCGCGACCGCCAGCACCAGCGACCCGAACGGCTCACCGACCCGGTGCGCGACCACCTCGGCGTGGTGCACGGCCGCCAGCACCGCACCGACCAGCACGATCGCCACGAGCACCGCCGGTACCGCCGGCAGCGACCGGCCCCAGCTGACCGCGAGCACGAGCAGCGCGAAAACGGGGACGACGGTGGTCCAGGTCAGGAGCGGGTGGCGGATCGCTGTCACGATCGTTCAACCGCGACCCGTCACGGGTCTCTCCCATCCGTCGTGCAGCCCGCTCCCAGAGAGCCGGCGAACCGTGGTCACATGCGTGCGCGCGTCCTCCTGCGCCTTGCGCTGGGCGTCGTCCTCGCCGGCGCCCTGCTGGCCGCCCTCGCCGTCCCACTGTTCCTGACCCCTGGCCTGGCCACCACCTGGCTGGCCGCCGAGGTGAACCTGCGGCCGACCGCCTCCATCGACGACCCGCTGCCCGGCGACACCCGGGTGCTCGCCGCGGACGGCTCGCTGATCACGGACTTCTACACCCGTGACCGCACGCCCGTGACCAGCGACCAGATCGCGCCGGTGATGAAGCAGGCGATCATCGACATCGAGGACTCCCGCTTCTACCAGCACGGCGCCCTCGACCTGCGCGGCACGCTGCGCGCCCTGGTCACCGACGTGGGCGGCGGCGCCGTCCAGGGCGGTTCGACGCTGACCCAGCAGCTGGTCAAGCAGACCCTCGTGCAGGAGGCCAGGACGCCGGCGCAGGCGGAGGCCGCGATCGCCGACACGCTCACCCGCAAGATCGTCGAGGCGCACGACGCCCTCCAGCTGGAAGGCCACCTCTCCAAGGACCAGATCCTCGACCGGTACCTGAACACGGTGTACTTCGGCCACGGCGCCTACGGCGTGCAGTCCGCGGCGCGCACCTACTTCTCCACCGACGCCGTGCACCTCACCACGACCCAGGCGGCCACCCTCGCCGGGCTCGTCCAGGACCCGGCCACCCTCGACCCGATCGACCACCCGGAGGCCGCGCAGCAACGGCGCGACGACGTCCTCACCCGCATGCACCAGCTCGGCCACCTCGACGACGCCGACGTCACGGCCGACACCGCGGCACCGGTCGCCGTCCAGCCGGGCGGCGCCTCCCCCAACGGCTGCGCCGAGGCGACGACCGGCGGCTTCTTCTGCGGCTACCTGCAGAACTACCTGACCGGCACGCTGCACCTCACCCAGCAGCAGCTCGACGACGGCGGGCTGGTCGTCAGGACGACGCTGCGGCCGGACCTGCAGCGCGCGGGCGACGCCGCCGTCGTCGCCACCCTGCCGCTGGGCGACTCCCTCGCCGGCATCTACACCGTCGTCGAACCCGGCACCGGCAAGGTGCTGGCGATGAGCGTGAACCGGCAGTTCGGCTGCGACGGCGCCGGCTGCACCTCCGTCGTGCTCAACGACGCCGCGGCGGCCGGGTCGGGCTCGACGTACAAGGTGTTCACGACCGCCGACGCGCTGCTCGACGGTTACCGGTTCGACTTCACCCAGACGACGTCGGACCCCTACACGTCGCAGGTCTACAAGCAGAACGGCGGCACCCGCGGCGCTCCCTACGTGGTCAGCAACGCCGGGCACTACCCGCCGACGCTGAACCTCGCCGAGGCGCTGGTCATGTCGTCGAACACCTTCTTCGTCGGCCTGGAGGACCACCTCGGCGCGATCGACGGACCGGTGCACACCGCACAGCGGATGGGCCTCTACTCGCTCACCGACGCCGACGCGCAGACCCTCATCGCCGACCGCGCGGGCTCGTTCACCCTCGGCCCGCTGCCGACCAGCCCGCTCGCCCTGGCCGGCGCGTACGCGACCGTGTTCTCCGGGGGCACGCAGTGCGACCCGACGCCGGTCACCGCCGTCCTCGGCCCCGACGGCTCACCGCTGCCCGGCGTGGACACCTCGACCCACTGCACCGCCAACGTGCTGCCCGCCGGCCTCGCGCACACGATGGCGCAGGTGATGCGCGGCGACGTCGAGAGCGACCTGGGCACCGCCACCCGCGCGAACATCCCCGGGCACGAGATCTCCGGCAAGACCGGGACCAGCCAGAACAACTTCTCGGTCGCCTTCGTCGGCTCGACGCCGGAGTACACGGCGAGCGTCATGGTCGAGAACCCCGACCACAACCAGGACGTCGGCGGCTTCGGCGGCGGCAAGGGCGCCCAGATCTGGCACGACGCGATGCTGCCGATCCTCTCCGGGCAGTCGACCGCGGACTTCCCGCCGGCCGACGCGGCCTACCTCGGCTCGCTCGCGCACACCACCGGCGGCGGGTGCTCCTTCGCGGTCGGCAACCTGCAACTGCCCTGCTGACGCTGGCAGGCAATGTGCGTCTGTGGCGGGTTTTCGGCCGAGAACCCGCCACAGACGCACATCACCCGGCGTGGAGGGCGGCTCGCATGATCACTTCGGGTGCAGCCGTGCCTCACCGGCGCCGAGGCAACGGTGGATCCGAGGTGATCGTGAGCGGCGGGCGCCGGGCCGACCCGGAGGTCTACTTCACCGTCTCCCACTTCGACGGGTGGGCGGCCGTGCTGTGCCAGCTGGACAGGTTGGACGAGCGGTCGCTCGTCGAACTGGCCGAGGACGCCTGGGCTGCTCGGGCACCGAAGCGACTGCTCAGTTCACGCACGACGCGGAGCTGAAGGACTTCGGTGCCGACGTCGTCGACGCAGAGGACGACGAAGAGGACGACGGCGCCGCGGACGACGAGGCCGCCGTCGGCACCCGCACCCCGTCGCTGCCGAGCGTCAGCGTCACCTGGTCGACGGCCGACGACGCCGCCACCGAGGCCCCCGGCACCGCGTCCGCGACCGCCTTGGCCTGCGCCTCCATGCCCGGCGGATAGGTCACCGTGGTCAGCCCGGTCGTCGCGGCCGTGGGATCCACCCGGGACGCGAAGCCGAGGTCCCGCAGCGCCGTCGCCTAACCGGCCGCCAACCCCGCCTGCCCCGTGCCGTTGACCACCCACACAGTCACCGACGACGGCACAGCAGCCGTGGCGTCCGTGTAGGCGGAGGGCTCCCCGACGATCCGGGTGATGAACGCCGGCAGGGCGGCCGTGTCGACCGCGACGATCGAGACGTTCGCGCCGCTCGAGTCGCGGATGGTCGGCGTCCCGAGGGTCGGGATCGTCGTGAAGGTGACGTCGCCGGCCGACAGCGACGAGAACTGCGACGCGAACGACAGCAGGTCCAGGCCCGGGTCGGTCTGCACCGCCGAGCCGACGGCGGACAGCAGCCGGTGCAGCCTGACCGGGTTGAGCAGCACGCCGCTGGAACTGACCTTGCCCAGCTCCGCGGCGAGGAAGTACTGCTGGCGCACCTCCCGGTCGAGGTCGCCGCGCGGCAGCCCGTGCCGCTGGCGGACGAACGACAGCGCCTGCTTCGCGTCCAGCGTGGAGACGCCGGCCGGCAGCACGGTGCCCGAGTACGGGTCGTCCACCGCCTGGTTCAGGCAGACCTGGATCGGCCCGAGCACCTGCGCGATCTCGTAGAAGCCGAGCAGCGACACCCGCGCGAAGTGGTCGATCTGCAGGCCGGTCAGGTTCTGCACCGTCTCGATGAGCAGCTTCATGCCGCCGGCGTCGCCACCGCCGTCCGCGGCACCGTCGGCGAACGCCGAGTTGAGCTTGCCCTTGCCGACGCCCGGGATGTCCACCCACGAGTCGCGCGGCAGCGAGATCACCGTGGGCTTCCCGCCGGCCGCCGGGGTGTGCAGCACCATCATCGTGTCGGTGTTGGTCGACCCGCCGTCCTCGCCGGTGCTCAGCTCGGCCAGCACCTGCGGGCTCGCGTTCGCCGGCCGGTGGTCGTCGCCGACCAGCAGGATGTTCTCCGCCGGGTCGTCCGCGGCGCCGTTCCCGGCGGGCAGGCCGGCCACGTGCGTGATCGAGTCGCCGAGGGTCCGGTAGGCGACCCAGCCGTATCCGCTGCCGACCAGCACGGCCAGCGACACCAGGGTCGCGAGGCCGCGCGAGATCCGGACGGCGAGACGCACTCCTCCGACCGTATGCAGCCGACCTGCGAGTTCCCTGTCAGGAGCTGTGCTGCACCGAGGCCAGGATGTCGTCGAAGGTCGGTTTCCAGTCGTCGTAGATCGAGGTGGGCGCGGCGAAGACGAGCAGGATCTTCCCGCCCACGGAGGCTCCGTAGATGCGCAGCTCCTGGTCGCCGCTCAGCCGGTAGACGCCCTCCAGCTCCACGGCGTCCTGGCCGTCGACCTGCACCGTCCCGGTGGCGGTCAGCCCGGACCCGGACGGGAACACCGACAGGATCTGGCTGGCGACGTCGGCGGGCTGCTCGTTCTCCAGCCCCGACGCGGGGTCGACGTAGAGGCTGACCAGCCGCTCGGGGTCGTCCGCGGCGATCCCGGCGGCGGTGTTCAGGGTGTCGGCGTCGTTCGACGTCGGGTTGTACAGGTCGGGCGGCCCGAAGGTGACCGCGTTGGTGCTGTCCGCCGGTGGGTGCGACTGCCAGCCGACGGGCAGGTCCGCCTGGTACGGGACGACGCCGAGCTGCCGGGTCACCAGGTCCGGACCGGCCCAGGGCCGCCACACCAGCAGGACGGCGCCGATGACGAGCACCGCCGCGACCGCGGCGTAGGCCACCCACCGCCGCCGCTTCGGAGGGGGCTCGACCGGAGGCGGCGCGGCGACCACCGGCGGGGGCGGCTGGGCAGCGGGCGGGGCCAGCGGCTGCACCGGCGTGGCGCGGCGGGCCTGCTGCACGGTCTCCCCCGCGGCGCGCGGCGGTGGCACGGGCGGCCGCCGGGACGACGGCACCACCACCGGCTCCCCCAGGGCGGAGCGCAGGTCCCGCACCAGCTCGCCGCAGGACGCCGGCCGGTAGCCGCGCTCCTTGGCCATCCCGCCGGCGAGCACGTCGTCGACCGCCGGCGGCAGCTCCGGCCGCACGTCGGTCAGCGGCCGCGGCTCCACCGACATGTGCGCCCACAGCAGGGCGGCGTCCTGGTCCTGCACGAACGGCGGCTCGCCGGCCAGGAGCTCGAACGCGACGCAGGCCAGCGCGTAGACGTCGGTGCGCGGGTCGACCTCCTCGCCGCGGATCTGCTCGGGCGCGACGTAGTGCAGCGAGCCGAGGAACTGCCCGGTGCGGGTCAGCCCCGACACCGACGTGGCGCGCTTGGTCAGGCCGAAGTCGGTGAGGTAGACGTGCGTGCGCGGCGGCAGCGACGTGGCCGTGGCGCCGGCGAGCAGGAAGTTGCCCGGCTTCACGTCACGGTGCACCAGCCCCGCCTCGTGCGCCGCGTCGAGCGCCTCGGCGCCCTGGGTCAGCAGGTCCGTGGCGGTCGGCGGGTCCAGCGCGCCCCGGGTGGCGAGCACGGTGTGCAGGTCGACCCCGCGGACGAAGCGCATGGCCAGGTAGAGCAGGCCGTTCCAGTCGTCGGCCTCGTAGACCGGGATGACGTGCGGGTGGTCGACGGCGGCGGCCAGCCGCGACTCGCGCACGAACCGCTCGCGGAAGCGCTCGTCCTCCGACAGTTCCGGGGAGAGCACCTTCAGCGCGACCGGCCGGTCGAGCCGGACGTCGGTGGCCCGGTAGACCAGCCCCATCCCGCCGCGGGCGTGCAGCTCCTCGACGCGGTAGCGGGAGACGACGGTCCCCGGCTCGAGCCCTGCCTGCAGCATGGGGACCTCCCCTGGGAGGCGGCCAAGCCTAGGGCCGGAGGGCGCTCAGGTGGCGCTGCCCGGACCCGGCAGCAGGCCCCGCTCGACGGCGACGAGCACCGCGCGGGTCCGGTCGTCGACGCCGAGCTTGGCGAACACCCGCAGCAGATGGGTCTTCACCGTCGCCTCGCCGATGAACAGCTCCCGGCCGATCTCGGCGTTCGTCAGCCCGCGCGCCACACCGGCAAGCACCTCGAGCTCGCGTGCCGTCGGGGCCTCCGGCGCCGGCGCGCGCAGCCGCGACACCAGCCGGGCGGCGACCGGGGGCGCCAGCACGGTCTCGCCGCGGGCCGCGGCGCGCACCGCGTCGGCCAGCTGCGGCAGCGGCGCGTCCTTGAGCAGGTAGCCGGACGCGCCGGCCTCGACCGCGCGCACGATGTCGGCGTCGGTGTCGTAGGTGGTCAGCACGAGCACCCGGACGCCGGGGTGCGTCGCGGCGAGCCGCTCGATGGCCGCGACGCCGTCCATCCGCGGCATCCGCAGGTCCATGAGGACGACGTCCGGCGTCGTCTCGGCGACCCGGGCGAGCGCCTCCTGCCCGTCGCCGGCCTCCCCGACGACCGCGAGGTCGGGCTGCGCGTCCAGCCAGCCGACCAGGCCGCCGCGCACCACCGGGTGGTCGTCCACCACCAGGACCGTGATCATGCGCCCGGCACCCGCACCGTCACCCGCGTCCCCTCACCCGGCGCCGACACGACGTCCAGCTCGCCGCCCACCTCGGCCACCCGGCTGCGCAGCCCGGCCAGACCGTGGCCGGCCGGCGCGGACGGGTCGAAGCCGACGCCGTCGTCCTCGACGTGCACCGACACCGCACCTCCCACCGTCGACAGGCGCAGGACGACGGCGCTCGCCCCGGCGTGCCGGCGGACGTTGCTCAGCGCCTCCTGGGCGCCGCGCAGCAGCACCACCTCGTCGTTGCGGGACAGCGCCGGCGCGCCGTCCAGCGCCGCGGTGTCCACGCGGGTGCTCACCCCGGTCTCCCGGCCGAAGCGCTCGGCCAGCCGGTACAGCGCCTCGACCAGCGTGGCCTCCTCCAGCGGCACCGGCGAGAAGGCGGCGACCATGGCCCGCGCCTCGGCGAGGTTCTCCCGGGCCACCTCCTCGATGAGCGCCAGCCGCTCCCGGGCGGCGGCCGGGTCGGTGCCCAGCTGGGCCGCGGCGGTCTGGGACAGGACGACGATGCTCGTGTAGCCCTGGGCCAGCGTGTCGTGCACCTCCCGCGCCAAGCGCTCCCGCTCGGCCACCACCCCGGCCTCGTGGTGGGCGGAGGCGAGCTCGGCCCGGGTCTGCTCGAGCTGCTCGATCAGCGCCGCCCGCTGGGCGCTGAGCGCGAGGCTGCGGGTGATCCACAGCCCCAGCAGCAGGCTCAGCACCGCCCCGACGAGGGTCTCGCCGGGCCCCCACAGCGGTTCGTCCCCCTGCGCCCACGCGATCGTCGGCCCGAGCAGCCCGGCCACGGCCAGCGCGAGCGTCCAGAGCACCCCGGCGCGGATCGTGTCGACCACGAACCACACCAGCGGATAGGCCACGAACATCACGAACAGCAGCGACGGCTGCTCCCAGGCCAGCACCCCGACGACGGCGACGTGCACCGCGAGGAAGGCCCGCGGCCGCCACCCCGACTGGTCGACGAACGCGGGCACCGCCAGCAGGGCGTAGGCCACGGCCCAGATCCCGAGGCAGGCGAGCAGCAGCCCCCGCGAGCCGTCGACGTGGCCGGTCGCCACCTGGACGGCCGCGAGCGCCACCAGGACGGCGAAGGTGGCGGAGAAGGCCACCACGACGGCGCGCCCCGAGGCGGCGGTGGACACCAGCCGCCCCGGGGCCGGGGCCGAGGACGAGGTCACCGGTCGGTCCGGCGCCAGCGGAAGGTCCGGGTGCACACCACGATCCCGATGATCACCCATGCGACCAGCACGAGCGCCGTCTTCCCGTGCTCCCATCCGCCCGCGATCTCGAACGCGCCGTCCGAGTCGGGCAGGAACGCCGAGCGCATGCCCTGCGTCAGCCACTTCAGCGGGAACAGCGCGGCGACCTGCTGCATCCAGCCCGGCAGCTCCAGGAAGCCGAAGAACACCCCGGAGAAGAACTGCAGGACGATGGCGAACGCCGTGATCGCGGTGGTGGTCGCCGTCGCGCTCCCCGGCAGCGCCGAGGCCGCGATGCCCAGCACCGTGCCGGAGAGCGCGCCGAGCGCGGCGACCCACAGGAACGTGGCCCAGTGCGCGGCGTCGGCCGGCATCGGCACGTCGTACGCGACGTGCGCCAAGGGCAGCAGCAGCGCGAGCTGCAGGGCCGCGGTCACCAGCACCTGGCCGGCCTTGCCGGCGAAGTAGGCCGCCGGCGGGGTGCCGAGCAGCTGCAGCCGCTCCAGCCCGCCGGTCTCGCGCTCGGCGGCCACGGCGGAGCCGACCGCCTGGAAGCTGGTCAGCATGATCCCGGTCGCGGCGATCCCGGCCAGGAAGTAGTGCGTGAACGGGACGCCGCCCGGGCGCTCGTCGCCGCCCAGGACGGCGGCGAAGATCACCAGCATCACCAGCGGGTAGGCGAAGCCGAACACCACCTGCTGCCGCTCGCGGAAGTACAGCCGCACCTCGAGGCCCACGCGGGCACGGGCGATCCGCAGCGCCGAGGGCGGTGCGGGACGGGTGAGGGTCGTGGTCATCGGGTTCCTCCTTCGACGAGCTGGAGGTAGACGTCCTCCAGGCCGGGGCGGGTGACGGACAGGCCGGGGACCTCGCGGTGCGCGGCCAGCAGGTCGCGCAGGACGGTGGAGGGTTCCTCGGTGCGGACCGAGCGGCGGTCGCCGTCCTCGGTCCAGGAGACGGTGGTGACCCGCCGCAGGGCGCCGCCGAGCTCGTCGGGCGGGGCGACCTCGACCAGCCGGCCGGCGGACAGCACCCCGACCCGGTCGGCCAGCTGCGCGGCCTCGTCGAGGTAGTGGGTGGTGAGCAGGACCGTCGTCCCGTCGGCGCGCAGGCCCTGGATCAGCGCCCAGAACTGCCGGCGCGCCACCGGGTCCATGCCGGTGGTCGGCTCGTCGAGGAACACCAGCTCCGGCCGGCCCTGCACGCCGAGGGCGACCTCGAACCGGCGGCGCTGGCCGCCGGAGAGCCGGTCCACCCGGGTCCGCGCCTGCTCGGTGAGCCCGACCGCGGCGAGCAGCTCGCCGCTGTCCCGCGGCACCGCGTGGTAGCGGGCGAAGTGGTCGAGGGTGTCCCGGACACCCAGTGCGGCGCTCGCGCCGGCGGTCTGGCCCACGACACCCACCCGGTCCCGCCAGGACCGGCCGGCCCGCGCCGGGTCCGCGCCGAGGACGGCGACCTCGCCGCCGTCCCGCCGCCGGACGCCCTCGAGGATCTCGATCGTCGTCGTCTTGCCCGCCCCGTTGGGGCCCAGCAGCGCGAAGACCTCCCCGCGCCGCACCTCCAGGTCGAGGCCGTCGACGACGGTCCGCTGCCCGTACCGCTTGACCAGGCCGCGCACTCGCACGGCCGGTTCCTCTTGGGGCGCGGGGGCGAACGACCCCGGCGCCGCTGCTGTGCTCTGCATGGCCATGACACTCCCGGCCGGCGCGCGGGCGCGGGACGACCGAAGCGCTGGTCCTGCCGTCCACCGATCGGTGGACGGCGCACCCACGGTGACGTCCGGAAACCGCCAGTGGACGTCGGACCCCGGTGGCAGGCTCTGCGCCGTGGACCTCGAGTTCGAGCGGTGCTACCGGGCGGTCGCCAGCCGCGACGCCCGGTTCGACGGCTGGTTCTTCACCGCCGTGCACACCACCGGCATCTACTGCCGCCCGTCGTGCCCGGCGCGCACGCCGATGGCCCGCAACGTCTCCTTCTTCTCCACCGCCGCGGCCGCGCAGGCCGCCGGGTTCCGCGCCTGCCGCCGCTGCCGGCCCGACGCCGCCCCCGGTTCACCCGAGTGGGACGTGCGCGCCGACGTCGTCGCCCGGGCGATGCGGCTGATCGCCGACGGCGAGGTCGAGCGCTCCGGCGTCCCCGGGCTGGCCCGGCGGCTGGGCTACTCCGAGCGGCAGCTGCACCGGCTGCTGGTCGGCGAGCTCGGCGTCGGCGCCCTGGCGCTGGCCCGCGCCCGCCGGGCGCAGACCGCCCGGGTGCTGATCGAGACCACCGACCTGCCCATGGCCGACGTCGCGTTCGCCGCAGGGTTCGCCAGCATCCGGCAGTTCAACGACACCGTCCGCGAGGTGTTCGCGACGACGCCGACGGCGCTGCGGGCCAAGCGGCGCGGCACGCCGGGCACCCCGGGTGAGCTGACCCTCCGGCTCACCGCCCGGGCGCCCTACGACGCGGCCGAGGTGCTGCTGTTCCTCGGCGCGCACGCGGTCCCCGGCCTGGAGGAGTGGGACGGGACGACGTACGCCCGCGTGCTCGACCTGCCGCACGGCCCCGCGGTGGTCCGCCTCTCCCCCGCCGCCGACGGTTCGGTGAGCGCCCGGCTGCGGCTGACCTCGCTGCGCGACCTGGGCGCCGCGGTCAGCCGCTGCCGCCGCATGCTCGACCTCGACGCCGACCCCTCGGCCGTCGACGAGGTGCTCGGTGCCGACCCCGCGCTGGCCGCGCTCGTGGCCGGCGCGCCGGGCCGGAGGGTGCCCGCGTCGCCGGACGCCGCAGAGCTGGCGATCCGTGCCGTCCTGGGCCAGCAGGTCTCGGTCGCCGGCGCCCGCACGCTGACCGGCCGCGTGCTGCACGCCGCCGGCACGCCGCTGCCCGAGCCGGTCGGCACGCTGACCCACGCCTTCCCCCGGCCCGAGGCGCTGGCCGACGCCGACCTGACCGCCGTCGGGCTCACCGGCTCGCGGCGGCGCACGGTGCACGCGCTGGCCGCCGCGCTCGCCGACGGCGACATCCCGCTCGACCCCGGTGCCGACCGGGCCGAGGCGTCGCGGGCGCTGGTCGCCGTCCCGGGGATCGGGCCGTGGACCGCCGCACTGGTCGGCCTGCGCGGCCTGGCCGACCCCGACGTCTGGCTGCCCGGCGACCTCGCGCTGCGCCGCTCGCTGGCCGCGCTCGGCAGCTCCGACACCGATGCGGCCGGCCGCTGGCAGCCGTGGCGCTCCTACGCGGTGATGCACCTGTGGGCGCTCGCCGTGCCCACGCTGTTCACCCGAGCTCCGGCACTGAGGAGCGCCTCGTGACCGCCCGCTCGGCCACCGTCGCCACCCCGCCCGGGCCGTTCACCGTCGTGGTGGACGACGACGACGCCGTCCTCGCGGCCGGGTGGACCGCGGAGGTCGCCGACCTGCTGCCGGTCGTGCACCGCACGCTGCAGCCGGCCGCCCTGGAACGCGTGCACCACCTGCCGGTGCTCGACGTCGTCGAGGCCTTCCACGCCGGCGAGGTGGGGATCATCGACGGCGTGGTGGTGCGGCAGCGGTCGGGGCCGTTCCTGCAGGACGCCTGGGAGCAGCTGCGCCGCGTGCCGGCCGGTTCCCCGGCGACGTACGCCGAGTTCGCCGTGCGCTGCGGCCGGCCGGCGGCGATCCGGGCGGCCGCCAACGCCTGCGCCCGCAACGCCGCCGCGCTGTTCGTGCCGTGCCACCGGGTGATCGGGTCGGACGGCGGGCTCACCGGCTTCCGCTGGGGCACGCCGGTCAAGCGCTGGCTGCTCGACCACGAGGCGACGCACAGCGTGGCCTGACATGCGGTCAACGGCCGGCCGGCGTGGCCGGCCTGGAAGAAGAAGAACCCGAGCCGGCCGATGCCCGGCGGGGTGCCGGCGGTGGGCTCGACCGTGAGAGCCGCGCTCAGCCAGTTCTCCGGCATGCGGAGTCGACCGGGCCGCCGCCGGTGACCGCCGGGTCGCTCAGGTCGGCCTGGATGATGACCGGGCCGGCCCTCGGCGCGCTCGCGGGCGAGCCGGCTGCCGGGCTCGACGTCGCAGCCGCGCTCGCCCGGGCCGCCGGGGCAGCCGTCAGGTGATGGGCCAGCCCTGCGCCGTCATCCCCCCCCCCCCCCCCCGTCTCGATCCCGGCGGAGTAGAGCACGTCGGCGCGGCGGAATCCAGAACGACGCGGTCCCGCCTGTCGGTACCGGAACTGTCGGTGGTCTCCGGCAGCCTGCCGGACCATGGACGCCGCTTCCCTGCTCCTCGGGCTGCTGCTCGGCGCGCTGCTGGCCACCGCCGTCACCCTCGGCGTGGTCACGCTGCTCGCGCGCCGCCGGCCGGCCGAGTCCGGCCTCGAGCCGGTGCACGAGTCGCTGGACCACCTGCACCGGCTGATCGCCGGCATGGAGCGCGCCCGCGCCACCGCGCACGGCGAGCTGCGCGAGCAGATGGGCACGGTCGGGCAGACCTCGGCGCAGCTGAAGCAGGAGACCGCCGCACTGGTCACGGCCCTGCGCACCCCGCACGTCCGCGGCCGCTGGGGCGAGGTGCAGCTGCGGCGGGTGGTCGAGGTCGCCGGGCTGCTGGAGCACTGCGACTTCGTCGAGCAGCCGGCCTCGGTCAACGACTCCGGCGCAGGCGTCCGCCCCGACCTCGTGGTCACCCTCGCCGACGGCCGGCAGGTGATCGTCGACGCCAAGGTGCCGTTCACCGGCTACATCGAGGCGGTGCAGGCGACCGACGAGGCCACCCGCCAGCAGCGGATGAGCGCGCACGCCCGGCAGCTGCGCGCGCACGTCGACGCGCTGGCCGCCCGCCGCTACCCGACCGCGTTCCGCCCGGCGGCGCCGTTCACCGTGCTGTTCGTCCCGTCCGACGGTTTCCTCACCACCGCGCTGGAGGCCGAGCCCGGGCTGCTCGAGTACGGCTTCGGCCGCGACGTCGTCCTGGCCACGCCGAGCACGCTGCTGGCCCTGCTGCGCACGGTCGCCTACTCGTGGCGGCAGGAGCGGCTGGCCCGCGACGCCGACCAGGTGCTGGAGGTGGGCCGGCGACTGCACGCGCGGCTGACCACGCTGTCCGGGCACCTCACCCGGCTCGGCTCGGCGCTCGGCGCGACGATGGCCCGCTACAACGAGACGGTCGGCTCCTACGAGACCTCGGTGCTCACCGCGGCGCGCCGCTTCGACGACCTCGGCGTGGGCGAGCAGCCGGTGCCCGAACCGCAGCAGCTGGAGGCGACGGTCCGCGCGCTGCGCCCGGCCGAGCTCGGCAACGAGGCGGCACCGCCGTGCGAGAACGACACGCGCAACGGAACGCACGGATAGCGGATCCGGGCACAAACCGTCCGTCCCACCCGTTGCACCCGGTCGAACACCGGCAGTCCTGTCGTTCCGTTCCCGTGTCGACTTCGGCACTTGTTGACAGAGCGACTCGGCCTGGACCTCCCGCGGTGTCGCGGTCGCACTGGTTACCGTGACCCTCGACAGGAGGTGGCCGTTCCGGGCTGCCCGCGAACGGACGGGAGGGGCGCATGGCGGTGAACGCAGCCGACGCCTGGCAGCAGAGCGGGTCCCGCGCCGACCGGCCGTACCGGCCCGCGCCGCGCGATCGGGCGATGGCGTCCGAGCGCCCCGCGCGCCCGCGCGGCAGCGTCCCGCCCCGCCGGAGCGCCGACCGCGCCGCCGAGCGTCCCCGCGAGCGCAGCCGCGCCGACTACTACGACGAGGCGCCGCAGTACTCGCGGCCGCCGGTCCCCCGCCGTCCCGAGACCAGCCGCCCCGTGCCGCGTGACCACGACCGCGCCGCTGAGCGCGAGCGTCCGGCGCGCCGTCCGGTCGAGCGCCGTCCGGTCGAGCGTCCCGACACCGAGCGCCCCGCCCGCCGTCCGGCCCCGGCCGTCGAGACCGGCGGCGGCAAGCTGCGCGGCCTGCTCGCCGTCCTGGCCGTCTTCCTGGTCACCCTGGCCGCCGCCGGCGTCGAGTCGTTCATCGCCACCGGCCTCGGGATCATGACCACGATCGCGCTGGCCGCCTCGACCGCGGTCGCCGCGCTCGTCGTCCGCCGTCGCGACCTGCTCAGCGTGCTGGTCTGCCCGCCGATCGTGTTCTCCGCGGTCGCCGTCGTGAACATGGTGGCGGCGCCGTCGGTGCACATCTCCGGCGTCAAGGCGTTCGGCCTGCTCATGATCACGATGCTGGTGCAGAACTTCCCGGCGATGGGGATCGCCACGGGCATCGCCCTGGTGATCGGCCTCGTCCGGCTCGCCGCGCGCCGCTGACCTACCGCTTCCCGCCTCCCGCGATCATGACGTTCGGGGAGGGACGCACCGTTCGACGACGGCGTGTCCCTCCCCGAACGTCATGATCGTCTCGGAAGGGAGCTCTCAGCTGCGGCGCGGGCGCAGCTCCGGCGGCAACGCGAAGACCAGCCGCTCCTCGGCGGCCTTGACCGTCTCGACGTCGGGGTAGCCGCGCTCGGCGAGCCAGTCGAGCACCTCGCTGACCAGCACCTCCGGCACCGAGGCGCCGCTGGTGACGCCGACCGTGGTCACGCCGTCGAGCCACGTCTCGTCGACCTCGTGCGCGAAGTCGACCAGGTGCGCGGCCCGCGCGCCGGCCTCGAGCGCGACCTCGACCAGGCGCACCGAGTTCGAGGAGTTGGTCGAGCCGACCACGATCACCAGGTCGCAGTCCGGCGCCATCTGCTTGACCGCCTGCTGCCGGTTCTGCGTGGCGTAGCAGATGTCGTCGCTGGGCGGGGACTGCAGGCCGGGGAACCGCTCGCGCAGCTTGTCGACCGTGGAGAGCGTCTCGTCGACCGAGAGCGTGGTCTGCGAGAGCCACACGACCTTCTCCGGATCGCGGACCTGCACGTTCGCGACGTCGTCGGCACCGTCGACGAGCTGGATCCGCTCGGGCGCCTCGCCGGAGGTGCCCTCGACCTCCTCGTGACCGCGGTGGCCGATCAGCAGGATGTCGTAGTCGTCCTTGGCGAACCGGCGGGCCTCCGCGTGCACCTTGGTGACCAGCGGGCAGGTCGCGTCGATGGTCCGCAGCGAGCGGGCGGCCGCCTCCGCGTGCACCGCGGGCGAGACGCCGTGGGCGCTGAAGACGACGACCGAGCCCTCGGGCACCTCGTCGGTCTCGTCGACGAAGATCGCGCCGCGCCGCTCGAGCGTGGCGACGACGTGCTTGTTGTGGACGATCTGCTTGCGGACGTAGACCGGCGCCCCGTGCAGCTCCAGCGCCTTCTCGACCGCGATCACCGCGCGGTCGACGCCGGCGCAGTAGCCACGCGGGTCGGCGAGCAGGACGCGTCCGCGCTGATCAGCCATGCCTCCCAGCGTACGTGCGCGGCCCGGACCGCCCCGGCGGATGAGACGAGCACCACGCTCGGGTGTAACCCCTGCCACCCCGTGTGTCGGGCGCACGGTTGTGGGGCAGGCTGTGCCCATGGCTCGTGAGATCCCCGAGGTTGTCCGCGCCGCCGCCGGGCTGGCCGCCACCGTGCTGGACGAGGCGCGCAAGCTGCCCGAGACGCTGCCCGGCCTGCCGGTCCGGGTGATCGGCTTCGCCATGCAGAAGGCGATGTGGGCGCAGCAGCAGTACGCCGGCCTGGTGGCCCGCGGTGACGAGCTGTTCACCGGGCTGCGCGGCGAGGACGAGCCCGGCCTGGCCACCTTCGACGACGACCTGCCCGAGGACGTCGCCCCGGCCACCGGGGCCGGCTACCGCGAGTCGGCCTTCGACCGCGCCGAGGTGCCCGCCGACGAGGACCTGCTGTCCGGCCTGCCCGAGGACGACGTCGCGCTGCCCGACGTCGGCGCCGCGGAGGAGGCCGACGCCGACGTCCGCGCGGAGTTCGAGGACAACCGGGCCGAGGAGGCGCTCGACGAGATCGCCCTCGACGAGCTCGTGGACGACGAGACCGCGGGTCTGCCGCCGGAGCCGTCGCCGGCCGAGGTGGTCGAGGCCGTCGAGGAGATCACCGCGCAGGTCGAGGACGCCGACGTCCTCGCAGCCGACGCGGCCGAGACCGCTGCCGGCGCCGACGAGGTCGACGTCGTGACCCCCGACGGCGAGGTGGCCACCGTCGAGGCGACCGTCACCGACGAGGGCGTCGCCGCCCCCGAGGCCGAGGCGGTCGACGAGGGCGGCACGACCGTGGCCGCCGCGACCGGACCGAGCACCTCGGCCCCCGCCACCGCGCCGGTCGAGGGCTACGACGCGTGGTCGATCGCGCAGCTGCGCGGCCGGCTGCGCGGCTACCAGGCGAAGACCGTCGTCGAACTCGTCGCCTACGAGGAAGCCACCCGCTCGCGCGAGCCGTACCTGCGCATGCTGCGCAACCGGCTGGAGAAGCTGGACGAGCAGGCGGTCGAGGCCAGCCCGCTCGCCCCGCGCGGCGCCTGAGCCGTCGGAGGCACATGGCAGTCTCGGGGGTGTGACTGCTCCCTCCTCCGCCGAGGCGCCGTGGCCGGTGCGCACGGTCGCCCGCAAGGTGGCGGAGTGGATCGGCCGGCTCGGTGAGGTGTGGGTCGAGGGCCAGGTCGCCCAGCTCTCCCGCCGCGGCGTGAGCAGCACGGTGTTCCTCACCCTCCGCGACCCCGCCGCCGACCTGTCGATCCCGGTCACCTGCGCGCGCGACGTCGTCGACCGCCCGGGCCTGGAGCTCGCCGAGGGCGCCCGGGTCGTCGTCCGCGCCCGGCCCGACTACTACATCGCCCGCGGCTCCTTCAGCCTGCGCGCCACCGAGATCCGCGCGGTCGGCCTGGGCGAACTGCTCGCCCGCATCGAGCGGATCCGGCGGCTGCTCGCCGCCGAGGGCCTGTTCGACGCCGCCCGCAAGCGGCCGCTGCCGTTCGCGCCGGCCGTCGTCGGCGTCATCACCGGCCGCGACAGCGCCGCCGAGCGCGACGTCGTCGTCACCGCCCGCCGCCGCTGGCCGGCGATCCGGTTCGCGGTGCACCACAGCCTCGTGCAGGGGCCCATGGCCGCGGCGAGCGTCATCGAGGGGCTGGAGAAGCTCGACCGCGACCCCGCCGTCGAGGTCATCGTGATCGCCCGCGGCGGCGGCTCGGTCGAGGACCTGCTGCCGTTCTCCGACGAGGGCCTGGTCCGCGCGATCGCCGCCTGCCGCACGCCCGTGGTCACCGCGGTCGGCCACGAGACCGACACGACCCTGGTCGACCACGTCGCCGACGTCCGCGCGGCCACCCCGACCGACGCCGCGCACCGGATCGTCCCGGAGATCGGCGAGCAGCGGCGGCTGGTCGAGTCCATGCGCGCCCGCGCCCGCCAGGTGCTCGCCGCCCGGCTGGAACAGCAGGAGCGGTGGCTGGAGTCGGTGCGCAGCCGCCCGGCGCTCGCCGCCCCCGAACGGATGCTCCACGGCCGGCAGGACGACGTGACGCAGCTGCGCGACCGGGCCCTGCGCACCGTCACCCACCGGATCGAGGGCGCCGAGCGCGACCTCGAGCACGCCCGCGCCCGCGTGGCCGCCCTCTCCCCCGCCGCGACCCTGGAGCGCGGCTACGCCGTCGTCCAGCGGGCCGACGGCGAGCTCGTCCGCGATCCCGACGCCGTCGCCGACGGCGAGCGGCTGCGGGTGCGGGTCGCCGGGGGCCGGCTGCCGGTGCGCGTCGACCGGACCAGCGACGAGGAGGAACCGTGACCGCCACCCCCGAGCCCACCCAGACCTACGAGCAGGCCCGCGAGGAGCTCGCCGAGGTGGTCCGCAAGCTCGAGGCCGGCGGGCTCACCCTGGAGGAGTCGCTGGCGCTGTGGGAGCGCGGCGAGCAGCTCGCCGAGCTGTGCCAGCACTGGCTGGACCGCGCCCGCGAGCGGCTGGCCGCCGCGAAACCAGAAGAGCGGCCTGACGAGACGAGCTGACCACGGCCGGCGTTGCAGGGGCCCGCGCCGAGCGGAGCGAGGCGTGGGGGGCAACGGGGTCCTTCGTCAGCCGGAGTAGGGCTGCACCGAGCCGGCGACGGCCTCCAGCTCCGCCTCCGACGCCGATCCGCTCACGACGACGGTGACGCCGTCGACGGTGCGGGAGAGCACGGTCTCCTCGTCGCGCTCGTGCAGACGGGTCGCGCGGGTCCAGGTGTCCGCGCCGATCTGCACGCTGCCGGCGGCGGTCGCGTCGTTGAGCAGCGAGGTGACGGGGTCGGCGCGCGGGTCGTCGCTCACCACGAACTCGGCGAACTGGTCCGACGGCGTCACGTAGCCGATCTCCAGCGTCACCGGGTCGCCCTCCCCCGCGTTCCCGGCGTCCGTGCGGATGCTCGTCGGGCGGTAGCCGCGCGGCAGGTCCGTCGGCACGAGCAGCGGGTAGCCGGCACGGTTGGCGGCCAGCTGCACGGTGGTCGCCGTCTCGATCGGCTTGACCGGCTGGACGTCGGGGCTCTGCCGGAACGAGGTCCACCAGACGACGCCCAGGATGATGAGCACCAACGGCACCAGCGAGCGCAGCATGTTCGCGAACGTCTGCTTCGACCGGCGGTCGGACACGGGCGGGGCGGGCTGCTCCTCCACCGGAGGTTGCGGTCGCTGGTCGGTCGGGCCTGAGGGCATGCACATAGGATCCCAGGACCCGGTGGTCGCTCGAGGAGGTCTGCGTGTCGCTGCACGATTCCCTGCCCACGAGCCCGGGGGCCGCCTTCCGGGCCGACCGCCCCGCGCCCGATCGCAACCTCGCCATGGAGCTGGTCCGCGTGACCGAGGCCGCGGCGATGGCGGCCGGCCGCTGGGTGGGCCGCGGGGACAAGAACGGGGGCGACGGTGCGGCCGTCGACGCGATGCGCGCGCTGATCGGCACGGTCAGCATGAACGGCGTCGTCGTCATCGGTGAGGGCGAGAAGGACCAGGCGCCGATGCTCTACAACGGCGAGCAGGTCGGCGACGGCCACGGTCCCGACTGCGACGTCGCCGTCGACCCGATCGACGGGACGACGCTGATGGCCAAGGGCATGCCCAACGCCATCGCCGTCATGGCGGTGGCCGACCGCGGCGCCATGTACGACCCGTCCGCCGTCTTCTACATGGAGAAGATCGCCACCGGACCCGACGCCGCCGACGCCATCGACATCACCGCGCCGGTCGCCGAGAACATCCGCCGGGTCGCGAAGGCCAAGCACTGCTCGACCGGCGACGTCACCGTCTGCATCCTCGACCGGCCGCGGCACGAGCAGCTGGTCGGCGAGGTCCGCGACGCCGGCGCGCGGATCAGGTTCATCACCGACGGCGACGTCGCCGGGGCGATCGCCGCGGCCCGCGAGGGCACCGGCGTCGACCTGCTGCTGGGCATCGGCGGCACGCCGGAGGGCATCATCGCCGCCTGCGCCCTCAAGTGCATGGGCGGGGCGCTGCAGGGCCGGCTCTGGCCCCGGGACGACGACGAGCGGCAGAAGGCCCTCGACGCCGGCCACGACCTCGACCGCGTGCTCACCCTCGACGACCTCGTCCGCGGCGACGTGTTCTTCGTCGCCACCGGCATCACCGACGGCGAGCTGCTGCGCGGCGTGCAGTACCGCGCCGGCGGGTGCACCACGCAGTCGCTGGTCATGCGCTCGCGCTCGGGCACCATCCGGATGATCGACAGCCGGCACTCCCTGGCCAAGCTGCGCGCCTACTCCGCGGTGCCGTTCGAGGCCGAGGGCGAGCGGGTCCTCGACTAACCGAGCACGAGGACCAGCGCCACCGCGACCCCGGCCACGACCAGCGCGACGAGCACCAGCACCAGCGGCAGCCGGGAGCGCATCGACGGGCGCTGGTCGTACTGGGGGCGCGCGGAGATCGGCTTGGGCCCGTCGACCCAGGCGACCGGCGCCGGCGCCCGCTGCTCCCCGGACACCGCTCGTTGCGGACTGCTGATCGGTCCCAGCGGCGGCGCGCTCGGCGGCCGCGGCGGCGGTGCGGAGAAGTTGATCCGGGAGGCGGGCGGGGCCGGCGTCGCCGGGCTCGCGGCCGGGTTCCGCTGCGCGGGGATGCGCGGCGAGGCGGCCGGGATGGCCGACGTCGGCGGCTCGGCACCCGCCCCGGACGCCGGCAGGCCACCGGTCGGGTTGGTCACCGGCCGCTGCAGGATCGACGTCTTCGGCGCCTGCGGGACGACGACCTGCGGCCGGGACGGCGGGACGCTGACCGCCTTGCGGGCCGCGGACGCGAGCGCACCGGCCGAGGCGTAGCGCTCGTCCGGGTCCTTGGCCAGGCCCTTCTTGACGACCTCGTCCAGGCCGCGGGGCACGCCGCGGCGCATGGTCGACGGGGCCGGCGCGTCGACCTTCAGGTGCGCGTACATCAGCGCCGCCAGGCCGTCACCGACGAACGGCCGCCGCCCGGTCAGGCACTCGTAGAGGACGCAGGCCAGCGAGTAGACGTCGACCCGCTCGTCGAGCGGCTGCTCGAGGAACCGCTCGGGGGCCATGTAGTCCACCGAACCGAGGGCGGCGCCGGTCATGGTCAGCGCCGGGCCGTCGGCATCGGTCAGCGAGCGGGCGATGCCGAAGTCGAGCAGGTAGGCGAAGTCGTCGTCCTCCTCGGTGAGCCGGATGTTCGACGGCTTCACGTCGCGGTGCACCAGCCCGTCGGCGTGCGCGGCGTCCAGGGCGCGGGCCACCTGGCCGACGATCGACACCGCGCGCTGCGCCGGCAGCGTGCCCTCGACCTCGAGCACCTGCGCGAGGTCGCGACCGGGCACCAGCCGCATGTCGAGGAAGAGCCGGCCGTCGATCTCGCCGTAGCGGTGGATCGGCACGATGTGCGGCTCGTTGAGCCGCGCGCACAGGTGCGCCTCGCGCCGGAACCGCTCGCGGTAGTTGCGGTCGGCCGCGAGCTCGGTGGACAGCACCTTGAGCGCGACGACCCGGTCGTGGCGGGTGTCGTAGGCCCGGTAGACCTCGCCCATGCCGCCCCGGCCGAGCATCGCCTCCAGGCGGTAGTCGCCGAACTGTTCCCGTTCCACCCGCGGCCCCCCACTGGTCCGGCGGAAGCCGCCCTCGCCGGTCTCGTCGCCGGCTGCGGTCGGGCGGAGTCTAAGGACCACAAGGCCTCCCCGGAAGACGAGAACGGCCCGGCTCCTCGAAGGGAACCGGGCCGTTCCGTGTCCGGGGGGCTCAGCCGGGGAAGGCGTCGGTGCAGTACGTCTGCGAACCCGGCGGCTGACGGCCGGCGCAGGTGTCGGCGTAGTCGGTGTAGGCAGCCAGGCCCGGGTCGTCCTTGGTGCCCAGGAACAGCAGGTCGCAGGAGGCCATCAACCCGTCGTGGCAGCTCTGGGCCAGCTCGTTCCAGGTCGGGTCGCTGCCCAGGCCGGTCGGGTCGATGGTCGCCGGTGGGATGTTGCCGTTGGTCGCGGTCTCCTCGGTGCTGGTCGAGGTGTCCTCCGTGGAGGTCTCCTCGCTGCTGGTCGAGGTGTCCTCGGTGGTGGTCGCCGCGTCCTCGGTGGTGGTGCTCGCCGAGGTCGTGCTGCCGGCCTGGCTGGTGTTGTCGTCCTTGTTCAGGAACAGGATCAGCCCGACGATCACGCCCGCGACGACGATCACTCCCGCGACGACCAGCGCGATGATCGTGCCCTTGTTGCTCTTCGGCGGCTGCTGGCCGTACCCCGGCTGAGGGTAGCCGGGCTGGCCGTAGGGCTGCTGCCCGTACTGCGACTGCTGGCCGTACTGCGGCTGCTGCCCGTACTGGCCGTACTCGGGCTGCTGGCCGTACTGCGGCTGCTGCCCGTACTCCGGTTGCTGCCCGTACCCGGGCTGCTGCCCGTACCCCGGCTGCTGCGGGTACTGCGGCTGCTGGCCGTACTGCGGCTGCTGACCCGGGCCGGGCGGCGGGTACTGGCCCGGCGCCGGGAACTGCGTCGTGTCGTCGCGCTGACCCCCGCCCTGCGCGGGGCCGCTCCCGGTCGAGCCGAACTGCTGCGTCGGCTCGTCCTGCGAGGGCTGCCCGGGTTGTCCCCAGCCCTGCTGTCCGGGCTGCTGCCCCGAGGGCTCAGTGCCCCCCGGAGGCGGGTACGGAGGCTGTGACATGTGCCGATCTCCTCGGGTCGGGGGGCGCCGGTGCGGATGCTAGGTGGCGCAACGCAACCGAACCAGCACAATCGGCGTCCCGGTTCCGACCTGATCGGCGCGTCGCCCGGATCCGTCCCCAGGCCGGTCGGTCAGTCGCCGTCGAGGTCCTCGCACGTGGCCGCGGTCAGCACGTCGACCCGACCACCGCAGGTCATCCCGTATCGCTCGTACTCCGTCATCGGGGGCGACAGGGAGTAGAGGTCGTCGCAGGCCGAGAGCAGCCCGTCGTAGCAGCGCTGCGCGTAGCCGTCCAGCCCCGGGTCGTCCGCGACCGGCGGCGCCGACGGCGGCGAGGTGGCCTCCGGCTCGAGCTCCGCGCAGGCCGCGACGTCGAAGGCCTTGACCCGCCCGCCGCAGGTCATGCCGTACTGCTCGTAGGACGAGCCCGACGGCGACCCGTCGAACAGGGCGTCGCAGGCCGTCATCGAGCCGTCGTGGCACTGCCGGGCCAGGCCGTCGAGATCGGTGTCGGTCCCGAGACCCGCGGGGTCCGACGGGGGCGCCGTCGTCGGGGCGGCCCCCAACCCGGGCCCGAAGCCGCCGCCGGCCAGCGCGGTCGCCTGGGTGTGGCCGACGTTGAGCCCGGCGACGACGACCAGCACGACCAGTCCGGCGACGAGCACCGCACCGCCGGCGACCAGGGCGACGGTCTTCCGTGTCCAGCGCCGTCGCGGCGGCGGGGGCGCGCCCCACGGCCCGGGCGGCGTCCCCCAGTACGGCGCCGACCAGCCGGGACCGGCACCGTAGGGAGGCGGCGGCGGTGCGGCGGGCGGGTACGACGGCGGGTGGGTCACGACGGGGCCTTCCGGGGCGAGGGTTCCGGCGGAGCCTAGGTGCGGGCGGGTACCGGAACCGCGGAGGCGACCCCTGACCCCTCCGAACGGGGGATCTAGGGTCGCTCCTGGAGCAGCATCCCCATCGACACCACCGCAGGAGCGCAGCAATGCCCGCAGACCAGGACGGCGCGGAGTTCCGCATCGAGCACGACTCCATGGGCGAGGTCCGGGTCCCGGCCTGGGCCAAGTGGCGGGCGCAGACGCAGCGGGCCGTCGAGAACTTCCCCATCTCCGGCACCCGCATCGAGCGGGAGCTCATCGCCGCGCTGGCCGCCATCAAGGGCGCCGCGGCCGCGGTGAACACCGACCTCGGCGTCCTCCCCGGCGAGGTCGCGAAGGCGATCGCCGACGCCGCCGGCGAGGTGGCCGCGGGGAGCTGGGACGAGCACTTCCCCATCGACGTCTTCCAGACCGGCTCCGGGACGTCGAGCAACATGAACACCAACGAGGTCATCGCCTCGCTGGCCACCGAGGCGCTCGGCAAGCCGGTGCACCCCAACGACCACGTGAACGCCTCGCAGTCCTCGAACGACGTCTTCCCCTCGGCGATCCACGTGGCGACGACGCGGGCGATCGTCCGCGACCTCATCCCGGCGCTGCGGCACCTCGAGTCCTCGCTGTCCCGCAAGGCCGAGGAGTTCGCGACGGTGGTCAAGAGCGGCCGCACCCACCTCATGGACGCCACCCCGGTGACCCTCGGCCAGGAGTTCGGCGGGTACGCCGCGACCGTCCGCTACGGCGTCGAGCGGCTGCAGTCCTCGCTGGCGCGGATCGGCGAGCTGCCGCTGGGCGGCACCGCCGTCGGCACCGGCATCAACACCCCGCCCGGGTTCGCCGCGGCGATCATCGACAAGCTGGCCGCCGAGCTCGACCTGCCGCTGTCGGAGGCGCGTGACCACTTCGAGGCGCAGAGCTCCCGCGACTCGCTCGTCGAGGCCTCGGGCCAGCTGCGCACCATCGCCGTCGGGCTGGTGAAGATCGCCAACGACCTGCGCTGGATGGGTTCCGGCCCCCGCACCGGGCTCGGCGAGATCAACCTGCCCGACCTGCAGCCGGGCAGCTCGATCATGCCGGGCAAGGTCAACCCGGTGATCCCCGAGGCGACCGTCCAGGTCGCCGCGCAGGTCATCGGCAACGACGCGGCCGTCGCCTTCGCCGGCACCACCGGCAGCTTCGAGCTGAACGTGACGCTGCCGCTCATGGCCCGCAACGTGCTCGAGTCGATCCGGCTGCTGGCCAACGTGAGCCGGCTGCTGGCCGACCGCTGCGTCGACGGCATCACCGCCAACGTCGAGCAGTGCCGTGAGTACGCCGAGTCCTCCCCCTCGATCGTCACGCCGCTGAACAAGTACATCGGCTACGAGGAGGCGGCGAAGGTCGCCAAGCAGTCGCTGGCCGAGCAGAAGACGATCCGCCAGGTGGTTCTCGAGCGGGGTTACGTGGATCGCGGCGAGCTCACCGAGCAGCAGCTCGACGAGGCGCTCGACGTCCTGTCGATGACCCACCCCTGAGCCGTGGGCGACCCGGGCCCCGACGCGGGCGCCATGGAGTGGGAGAAGCTCGGCCTCGTCTGGACGGCACCGGCCACCAGTGGACGCACCGGCGCGCTGCAACCCACCCCGCTGGTGCTCGACGACCGCATCCGGGTGTTCACCGGCTGCCGCGACGCCGACGGCGCCAGCGCCGTCTGGTGGGTCGACCTCGACCCGGAGGACCCCACCCGGGTCCTGGCCGAGGCGACCGAGCCGGCGCTCGCGCCCGGCCCGCCGGGCAGCTTCGACGCCGCCGGGGTCGTGCCGTGCGCCGTCGCGAGGGTCGGGGGCCAGGTCCGGCTGTACTACGCCGGGTACCAGCCCCCCGGCGGACCCGGCGAGCGGTTCCGCGTCTTCTCCGGGATCGCCACGGCGCCGGCCGGTGAGACGGAGACGTTCACCCGCCTCCGGGAGACGCCGCTGCTGCGCACCACCGCCGACGAGCGGCTGTTCCGGGTCGTGCACTCGATCCTGCCTACTACCGGCGGGTGGCGCTCCTGGTACGGCGCGGGGCACGAGTTCCGGCAGGGCCGCACCAAGCTGCTGCCGGTCTACGACATCCGGCAGATGGACTCCCCCGACGGCCTGGACTTCCCCGACGCGGGGGAGATCGCCGTCCCGCTCGCCTCGCCCGACGAGCACCGGGTGGGCCGGCCCTACGTCGTCCCGCACGACGGCGGCTACCGGATGTACTTCGGCGCCGGCACCGAGGAGACCACGTACCGGCTCACCTTCGCCGACTCCGCGGACGGGCGGACGTGGCACCGCCACGACGGACGGCTCGGCCTCGACGTGAGCCGGTCGGGCTGGGACTCCGAGATGGTCGCCTACCCGGCCGTGGTGACCACGCCGCGCGCTACGTTCCTGCTCTACAACGGCAACGGCTACGGCCGCGACGGGTTCGGCGCGGCCGTCCTGCGCCGCCCGCTTGCGCTGCAGACCTGACCCCGGGGAGGGCCGCATGGCCGCGAAGAAGCCGATCGTCATCGTGGGTGCCGGCGAGACCGCCGACATCGCCTACGAGTACTTCACGGTCGACTCCGATCGCGAGGTCGTCGCCTTCTCCGTGGAGCGGCAGTACCTCCCCGACGGCCGGTCCCAGGCCGACGGTCTGCCGTTCGTGGCCTTCGAGGACCTCGCCGACACGCACCCTCCGGCGCAGGTCGACACGTTCGTGGCCCTCTCCTCCACCTGGCTGAACCGGGCCCGCGCCCGGCTGTTCCGCGCGGTCAAGGAGCAGGGCTACACCTGCGCCTCCTTCGTCAGCCCGCACGCCTTCGTCTGGCGCACCGCCACCGTCGGCGAGAACTCCTTCATCTTCGAGAACAACGTGCTCCAGCACGGGGTCGTGGTCGGCGACGACGTCGTGCTGTGGAGCGGCAACCACATCGGCCACCAGACCGTGATCGAGGACCACGTCTTCATCGCCTCGCACGTGGTCGTGTCCGGGTTCTGCCGGATCGGCAGCTCGACCTTCATGGGCGTGAACGCCTCCGTCGGCGACGGCGTCACCATCGGGGCCGACAGCGTGGTCGGGGCCGGCGCCGTCGTCGTCAAGGACCTGCCGCCGCGCGGGGTCTACGTGGGCAGCCCGGCCAAGCCGACCGGCGGCGACCCCTTCGACTCGTTCAAGGTCCCGGCCGAGCAGCGGTGAGCCCGGGCGGTCAGCCGACTGCCCGCGTGAACACCTTCCGGGTGCCGGGGACGCCCCCGATGCTGCGCTTGAAGTTGACCAGCCCGACGTTGGGTGTGCCGTCCTTCTCGCTGGACGGACCCAGGTCGAGCAGCCGTGCTCCCCGCTGCACGGACCCGGTGACCAGCAGGTGGGCCAGCAGGTCCATCGGTGAGGTCCGGAGGTCGTGGGCGGCGTCGCCCCAGGCGACGAGCAGGTCGACGTCGTCGAGCACCCGGTAGACCACAGCGGCGGCCACCGGCTGCCCCTCCACCCGCAGGAGCAGCAGCCGGACCCGGTCGGGGAACGCGGCCCGGGCCCGCTCGAGGTAGTCCCGCGGCAGGCCGGCCGGTCGCCCGTGCGCAGCACGGTTGGTGGCGAGGATGCCGTGGAGCGTGGTGAGGTCCTCGCCTCCCGTCGCCTCGACCAGCTCGTGCGGGGCGGCGAGCGCGGCGCGCAGGAGCGCCCGCTTGTTCTTGCGCACCAGCGAGAACGGGTCGGCGCCGGCGTGCAGCGGCTGCAGGTCGACGTGCTGGTTGAGGTCGCAGTGCTCGACGGCGAAGCGGCGGTGCAGCAGGACGTACTCCAGCAGCGGCTCGGCGGCGGAGTACACGGGCGGACGGGCACGCAACCGCACCGTGCGCACACCGGCCTCCGCTGCCGCGGCCAGCGCCCCGTCCACGAGATCCACCAGCTCGTCGACCGTCGGGTCGGCGCGGACCAGATCGGGGCCGCCGAACGGCGCGCTGTGCCCGGACAGCAGGACGCCGTCGTCGACCACCCCGTCGAGGACGCCGACGAGCCGGCCCTCCCGGTGGTGCTCGTACCGCCACCGGTCGGCTGCGGGGACGGCGTTGAGGTCGTGGAACCGAGGGTCGCAGAACAGCAGTCCCCCACCCAGCAGCTGCCTCACCGATGCGCTCCCGTCCTCGTCCGTCGGTTCCACCGATCCTCTCCCCTGCCGATGACTGAGCCCGTGACGACCCAGCTCAACCCTGCCGGCACGTCCTCGCGCGACCGCCGGTCCGGCCTCCCCGGACGCCGCGTGACCGACTGGAACCCCGCGCCTGAGGGCAACGGCGCCGGCTGCCGCATCGTGGACCTCCCGCGCATCACCGATCCTCGCGGCAACCTGACCTTCATCGAGGGCGGCTCGCAGATCCCGTTCGACGTGGCGCGGGTCTACTACCTGTACGACGTGCCGGGCGGCGAGTCCCGCGGCGGGCACGCGCACCAGCAGCTCGAGCAGCTGATCATCGCGGCGGCCGGCAGCTTCGACGTCATCGTCGACGACGGCACCGAGACGGCGCGCTTCCACCTGAACCGGTCCTACTACGGCCTGTACGTGCCGCGGCTGACCTGGCGCGAGCTCGGCAACTTCTCCTCCGGCAGCGTGTGCCTCGTCCTCGCCTCGCAGCCCTACGAGGAGGCGGACTACCACCGCGAGTACGACGGGTTCCTCGCGGCCCGGGCCGTGGCCGACGGAGCGGCCGGGTGACCACCACGTCGACCACCGTCCCGTTCCTCGACCTGAGGGCCCTCCACGCGGAGCTGCAGGACGAGCTGGACGCCGCCGCTCTGGGCGTGCTCCGCAGCGAGCGGGTGCTGCTGGGGCCCGAGCTGGAGCGCTTCGAATCGGCGTGGGCGCAGGCGGTCGGTGCCGGTTCCGCGGTCGGCGTCGGCAGCGGCCTCGACGCCCTGGTCCTCGCGCTGCGGGCCCTGGACGTCGGCCCCGGCGACGAGGTCGTCGTGCCGGCGCACACGTTCGTCGCCACCTGGCTGGCGGTGCTGCACGTCGGTGCCACGCCGGTCCCGGTGGACGCCTCGCCCGAGACCGGCACGTGGGACGTCGACGCCGTCGCGGCCGCGATCGGCCCCCGCACCCGCGTGCTGCTCCCGGTGCACCTGTACGGACAGCCGGTCGAGCTCGACCCGCTGCTCCGGCTGGCCGAGCGCCACGGCCTCGCCGTGCTCGACGACGCGGCCCAGGCGCACGGCGCCCGGTACGGCGACCGTCCCGTCGGCGGGCTGACCACGCTGACCGCCTGGAGCTTCTACCCCGGCAAGAACCTGGGCGCGCTCGGGGACGGCGGCGCGGTGACCACCTCGGACCCCGCCCTCGACCGGCGGCTGCGCTCGCTGCGCAACTACGGCTCCGCGGAGAAGTACGTCCACACCGAGGTGGGCTGGAACAGCCGCCTGGACGAGCTGCAGGCCGCGTTCCTGTCGGTCAAGCTCGCTCGGCTCGACGAGCACAACGCCCGCCGTGCCCGGGTCGCCGACCGGTACGCCGCGGAGCTCGCGGGCACCGGACTGCTGCTCCCGGCGACGGCAGCCGGCACGACACCGGTCTGGCACCTCTACGTCGTCCGCACGCCGGCACGCGACGCGCTGCGCGAGCACCTCGCCGCGCACGGGGTCGAGACCGGCATCCACTACCCCGTCCCCTGCCACCACCAGGCGGCGTTCGCCGACTCCCCGCTGGGCCGCCTCGCGCTGCCCGGCGCGGAGCAGCTCAGCCGGGAGGTGCTCAGCCTCCCCATGGGCCCGCACCTGTCCGACGCGGACCAGGACCGCGTGATCGCCGCGATCAAGGAGTTCCGCCCGTGACCGAGCCCCTCGTCAGCGTGCTCATCCCCGCCTACAACGGCGAGCGCTTCCTCAAGACCGCGGTGCGCTCGGCGCTGGACCAGAGCTACAAGAACATCGAGGTGATCGTCGGCGACGACGCCTCCACCGACCGCACGCCGGAGATCCTCGCGGCCCTCGCCGCCGGCGACCCGCGCCTGCGGGTGATCCGCCACGAGGCGAACGTCGGTGGCTTCGAGAACCCGCGGCTGCTGTTCGGCGAGGCGCAGGGCGAGTACGTGAAGTACCTGCTGCACGACGACGTGCTGGCCCCCGACTGCATCCGCGTGCTGGTCCGCGGGCTGCAGGCCACGCCGGGCGCCGTCATGGCCTTCTCCCGCCGCAACCTCGTCAACGAGGACGGCCGGCCGATCCCGGGCGGGGAGCTGAAGCCGCTGCAGGACAAGGCCGGTCCCATCGACGGCTGGGAGCTGGGCAACGCCTGCCTCGAGGCCGGTTCCAACATCATCGGCGAGCTCACCACCGTGCTGTTCCGGAAGGACGCCGTCACCACCGACTTCATGTGGCAGGTCGACGGTCGGCGGCTCGACGTCCTCGGCGATCTGAGCCTCTGGCTGCGACTGCTCGCCCGGGGACCGGTCTTCTACAGCCCGCAGGCGCTCAGCCGCTTCCGGCAGCACTCCACGCAGACCTCCCAGGACCCGCGGCTGATCGCCCGCGGCATCCGCGACTGGCCCCGGCTGCTCGACTGGGCCGTCCGGCAGGGCTTCCTCACCGACACCGCCCAGCAGCGCCGCGCGTTCGCCCGGATCCTCGCCGGCGCGGCGGCGCGGGTGCACGCCCTCGCCGAGGGCCCGGCGTTCGTACCCTCCCTCGAGGCCGTCGTCCTGGCCACCGCCCGGCTCGTCGAGCTCGGCGCGCGGAACCCGGGCGCCCTCGACCGCCCGCTGGAGCAGCGGGCGCACGGGGAGCAGGCGCTCGCCCACCTGGCCCAGGAGCTCGACGTCTGGTTCGACACCTTCCCGGTCGCGGTGGCCACGGCCACGGCGGACGCCGAGGCGGTGCGCACGGCCGTGCGGGGCTTCCGGGACGTCCAGGACGCCGGTGCCGCCACCCGGTTCGTGCTCGCGGTGGAGCCCGGCGCGCTCGAGCAGTGCGCACCGCTCGTGGCCGACGCCGACGCCGGCGCCGACCTCGACATCGAGCTCGTGCCGACCGATTCACCTGCGTCGTTGTTCCGGACAGGGTGGCTCGCGGTCACGCTGAGGGACGACACCTGGCACGAGGGACGGGCCGACGCGGTCTGGTACGTGGATCCGCCGCGCGTGCTGCGGGGAGGACGCAGTAGCGTCGACGCTTGATGAGCGAGACAGATGTAGCCCTGCGCTACCCCGGTGGAGAACTGCCCCTTCCCGTCGTCAAGGCGACCGAGGGCGCAGACGGCATCGACACGAGCAAGCTGCTGGCGACGACCGGCCAGGTCGCGCTCGACATCGGCTTCGTCAACACGGCGTCGTGCACGTCGGCGATCACCTACATCGACGGTGACGCGGGCATCCTCCGCTACCGCGGGTACCCGATCGACCAGCTCGCCGAGCAGTCGAGCTTCCTGGAGGTCACCTACCTCCTGATCTACGGCGAGCTGCCGACGGCCGACGAGCTGAACGCGTTCGACCAGCGGATCCGCCGGCACACGCTGCTGCACGAGGACCTGAAGCAGTTCTTCAACGGGTTCCCGCGCGACGCGCACCCGATGCCGGTGCTCTCCTCGGCGGTCAGCGCCCTGTCGACCTTCTACCAGGACTCGCTGGACCCGTTCAACCACGAGCAGGTCGAGCTGTCCACGGTGCGGCTGCTGGCCAAGCTGCCGACGATCGCGGCCTACGCGTACAAGAAGTCGGTCGGCCAGCCGTTCCTGTACCCGGACAACTCCTGCGGGCTGGTCGAGAACTTCCTGCGGATGACCTTCGGGTTCCCGGCCGAGCCGTACGAGCAGGACCCGGACCTGGTCAAGGCCCTGGACATGCTGTTCATCCTGCACGCCGACCACGAGCAGAACTGCTCCACGTCGACGGTCCGCCTGGTCGGCTCCTCGCACGCCAACCTGTTCGCCTCCGTCTCGGCGGGCATCAACGCGCTGTTCGGCCCGCTGCACGGCGGGGCCAACCAGTCGGTGCTGGAGATGCTCGAGGCCATCCAGAAGGACGGCGGCAACATCCCACGCTTCGTCGAGCGGGTGAAGAACAAGGAGCCCGGCGTCAAGCTCATGGGCTTCGGGCACCGGGTCTACAAGAACTACGACCCGCGCGCGGCGATCGTGAAGCAGACCGCCGACCAGGTGCTGGACAAGCTCGGCGGCAACAACGAGCTCCTCGACCTGGCCCGCCAGCTGGAGGAGATCGCGCTGTCCGACGACTACTTCATCCAGCGCAAGCTCTACCCGAACGTCGACTTCTACACGGGCCTGATCTACCGGGCGATGGGCTTCCCCACCCGGATGTTCACCGTGCTGTTCGCGCTCGGCCGGCTCCCCGGCTGGATCGCGCAGTGGCGCGAGATGATCAACGACCCGGCCACGAAGATCGGCCGGCCGCGCCAGCTCTACACCGGCGCCACCGAGCGCGACTACGTGGACGTCGCCAAGCGCTGATCGCTCTCCCGCGGGGCCGGTGTCGTCGACACCGGCCCCGCGGCACGTCCGCGCCCGGGTGTCCTCGCTGGTCGGGGGCCCCTACGGTGGGTGGGGCACCACGCTTCCTGGAGGACGCCCATGGCAGAGCCACCCGCCGAGGACGTCCTCGTGCTGCCCCCGATCCCGCTGGCCACCGGCAGCCTCCTCGAGCCCGAGGACGACGGCGAGCCGGTCCGCATCACCAAGCTGGAGTTCGTCGTCTCCACCGAGGACGGCGGCGAGCTGCGCATCCCCCTCGTGCACCGGCACGGCGCGTGGTGGGCGCCCTGATCGGGTGACGATCCCCTGATTTCACCCTCCCCCCATGGGGTGAGAGCACCTCCCCGGCCTCTCCGGCCGCCCCGCCGGCCCGTCGATGGACGGCTAGCGCTCCGTTGCGAACCCGCACGGAGCCGGCCATCGCCGACGAGACCGCGGGGGACGACGCAGTGCCCGGAACACGCACGGCCGCGTCGACCCGTACGGCCTCCGGCCGCCCGGCGTCCGGCCGTCCCGTGCTCACCGCGCGCGAGGCCGCCGCCCTGCAGCAGCTGCTCGCGGAGCGGGCCGCGGCGGAAGGCCGCCCGATCCCGCGCCAGGTCGTCCGGCAGCCCAACCGCAAGAAGCCCGCCTCCCGGCGGCCGCGGACCCGTGCCGCCCGAGAGGCGCGAGCGGCGCAGCGGAAGCTCACCCGCCGGCGCTGGGCCAAGCGGCTCGCGCTCGGCGTGCCCGTGCTGGCGGTGCCGGCCCTGATCGCACTGCTGCTGCCCTCCGGCGCCGCCCCGCCGACGACCGGCCCGCCGGCCGACGCGACCTCGCTGGCCCTCACCGCGCAGACCACGCTGCTCGACGCCGCCGGTCGCTACCGGCAGATGGAGCAGCAGGTCACCCAGCGCACGGCCGAGCTGGCCACGACCGAGCAGGCGTTGAGCGACGCCCGCGCGGCCGACACCGCCGCGCGAGCCGCCGTCGGCAGCTCGGCCGCCGACCTGTACCGCGCGTCCCCCACCAGCCGCTTCCCCGTGCTGGGCCTGGACGCCACCGACCCGGCCGGCGCCGCCGACGCCCTGACCCTGCAGGCCGTGGCCGACGACGCCGACGAGCGGCTGCAGGGCGCCGTCGTGCGCGCCGACCGGGCCGCCGACGCCGTGGCCACCGCCGAGCAGAACGTCGCGATCGCCCGCGGCGCGCTGCGGGTGGCCGAGGCGCGGGCCGCCGACGCCCTGGCCGCCGTGCGCGCGAAGGCCGACGGCCTGCCCACCGACGTCACGCTCACCCTCGCCGGGCTGAGCACGGCCGTGTCCGGTCCGCAGCAGGACCGCAACGCCGCCGCGCAGCAGCGCTGGCAGGCCTACCTGTCCTCGCTGGCCTCGGCGGGGATCGTCCCGCCGTCCGCGACCGAGCTGGCCGATCCCTCGACCATGCCCGCCGGCTTCTCCCCCGCGCTCGACGCGAGCGGGCAGCCGATCCCGGGCGTGGCCTGGGCGATCATCGGCAGCAGCCCGGTCACCGTGGTCTCCTCCGAGACGGTGGCCGCGGTGAGCACCGCGCTGTCGCAGCTGGGCAAGCCCTACGTGCCGGGTGCGACCGGTCCGGACGCCTACGACTGCGGTGGCTTCACCTCGTCGTCCTGGCTGCTGGCCGGGTACGCGCTGCCGGTGAGCCCGGCCGACCAGTGGGCGGTGAGCGCCGCCGTCCCGGTGGAGCAGCTGCAGGTCGGTGACCTGGTCGTCGGCGACGGCGGGCTCGACGTCGGCATCTACCTGGGCAACGGGGAGATGGTCGGCTCGTCCGGCAAGGACTTCCTCGTCGAGGTGCGCGCGGTGCCGGCCGACGTCCGCGCCGTCCGGGTGACCCTGGACCTGCCGTCGACGCCGAACCCGGCGCTGACCCCGGCCGCCGGCATGGGCGCCTGCGGTGCGCCGCTGCCGCCGGCGGTGGTGGCGAACCCGGCGTGGGGTGGCTATGCCAACGGCCGCATCCCGGCGACCTCCCTGTGCCCGCTGGGCGTGGCCGGCCACCGGCTGCGCTGCGACGCGGCGGCGTCCTACGCGGCGATGAGCGCCGCCTTCGCCGCGGCGTTCGGCACCCCGCTGTGCATCACCGACTCCTACCGCGACTACGCCGCCCAGGTGGCCGCGTACCGGGCCAAGCCGCGGCTGGCCGCGTGGCCGGGGACGTCGAACCACGGGTGGGCGCTGGCCGTCGACCTCTGCGGCGGCATCAACATCGCCTACAGCCCGCAGTGGACGTGGATGCAGGCCAACGCCGGGCGGTTCGGCTTCATCAACCCGCCGTGGGCGCAGCCGGGCGCCGAGAAGCCCGAGCCCTGGCACTGGGAGTACGGCAACTTCGGCTAAGCCTCGGTGCGCTTTATCGCGACAAAGCACGCGTGCTTTATCGCGATAAAGCGCGGGAGGTCAGGTCCAGGGGAGGTCGGCGAGGGCGCGCCAGGGCAGGATCACGCACGCCTCGCCGGTCTCGCCCGCGAGCCGCGCGGCCACGGCGGGCCCGGCGCAGGCGACCGGACGGCGCGGCGTCACGACCACCGACATCTCGGCCAGCTCGAGGCCGGCCGCGGCGGTCCGGGCGATCATCCGCTCCGGCGCCACCAGGCCGGCGGTGGCCAGCAGCGGCGCGGTCGGGTGCGACCAGAGGCCGACCGGTCCCTCGATCCGCAGGTCCAGCTCCACGGCGTCCGCGCGGCCCAGGGCGGCCGAGCGCACCCGGTGCAGCAGCCGCAGGTCGACGGCGGCCGAGGGAGTCCAGGGCACCAGCACGTCCCGACGGCGGACGACGACCCGCCAGCCGATCCGGGTCTCCGTGGCGTCGGCCCAGTCGAGCACGGCGATGCCCGCGATGGCCGCGGCCTCGTCGCTCACCGGGCGCCGGTCGACCCAGGCGACCAGCGCCGCCTCGATCGCCTCCGGGGTGGCCCGCACGCCCGCGTCGGTCATGTCCGCGGCGAGATCGGCGAGGTGCACGCGCAGGTAGCGCTCGTCCTCCTCGAGGACGACGACCGGCCCGTCCGCGGCGCGGTCGACCACGGAGATGCGCAGCTGCGCGGTGGCGAGGTCGGGCAGCACCGCGTCGATCGCGTCGCGCAGGTCGTCGACGTCGACCGGCTCGGGCCGCAGCCGCTGCAGCAGGCCCAGCGAGGAGCGCCCGAAGGGGCCGTCCCTCACGCGTGCTCCCCCAACAGCACCGCCCGCAGGTGCGCCGGCAGCGTCGGGACAGCGAGGACGCCGGCCAGTTCCGCGGCGGAGAGCCGGACCGGGAGGACGTCGGCGTCCCAGCCGGTGGCCATCCGGACCCGGGCGGCCGAGGCCGGCCAGACCGCATCGCGCGCGGCGGCGACGTGCAGCTCGGTGAGCACGTCCTGCAGGTGGATCGCGGCGACGGGGTGCACCGGTCGCCCGTCGATCGCCGCGCGGATCGCCGCGGCGAGCTCGTCCCGCTGGGCGGAGGTCAGCCAGTGCGGTACGAGGACCTGGGGCGCCGGGTCGCCTGCGTAGATGGCGGTCACCGGTGCCCCTCCCCCGTTCGGCGCGGCGGCCCGGCTGCTGTGCAGCGGCTGGGAATCCGTCGCGATGTCACGGGTTGGATATCGGCAGCGGGAGAGCCCGATGGACCCGGGTCACGGGCGAAATCCGACAGCGTTCGCGGCGGATGCGCGTAACTGTTGCAGGCGAGGCGCGTTCTTCCCGGGAAAGCCGGATCTGCCCCACCGCCCGGGAGGCACCTCCATGCGCCGCACCGCCGTCCTCACCCTCGCCGCCGCGCTCGGCGCGGGCGTGCTGTCCGCCTCCGCCGCGCAGGCGGAGACCGCAGCTCTGCGCAGCGTCATGTTCGTCGGCAACAACTGGGACGGGACGGCGACCATCGTCGACGCCGTCACCCACGAGCCGCTGCGGACGATCGACACGATCCCCGACCGCGACGCGCGGATGACCGAGATCCTCACCCACCCCGACAAGCTCGCCTTCTACCTGGCGATCAACCAGGGGGTCGGCGAGGGGCACGACCAGTACACCGACGACATGTTCTCCACCCCGGACGGCACGCTGGTCGCGGTGAGCCGGCCCAGCTTCGCCGACGTGGTCGGCATCGACCTGGCCACCGGCTCGATCGTCTGGCGCTTCCCGATGGAGGGCTACCGCGCCGACCACATGGCGGTCTCCCCCGACGGCACGCGGCTGCTGGTCAGCGACTCCACCGCTAACAAGGTGCACGAGCTCGACCTGCGCACCGGGGTGAAGCTCCGCGAGTTCGCCTCGGGCGACACCCCGCACGAGAGCAACTACACGCGCGACGGCTCGCGGATCTTCCACGCCAGCATCGGCCGCGTGTACACGCCCGTCGACCGCCCGGAGCTCGGCGTGGCCTACGACACCGAGAAGGGCGAGCGGGTCTTCCAGATCGTCGACAACGCCACCTTCGCCGTCACCGAGCGGTGGGACATGGGCAAGGAGCTCGCCGAGGCCGGCTACCTGGGCATGAGCTCGGCGGTCCGGCCGATGGCGATCGCTCCGGACGAGCGGTACGTCTACCTGCAGGTGTCGTTCTTCCACGGCTTCGTCGAGTTCGACACCCAGGCGCCCGACCCGACCGTCACCTACCCCGGCGAGCCGACGGTCGGCGCGGTCACCCGGGTGGTCCCGCTGCCGGACCGGACGAACGGCATGCCGCGCGAGCAGTACCTGCTCGACAGCGCGCACCACGGCATCGCGATCGACCGCACCGGGACGACGCTGTGCGTCGCCGGGACGATGGACGACTACGCGGCCCTGGTCGACCGCGCCTCGGGCCGGTACTCGATCCTCGACGTCGGCGCCAAGCCCTACTGGGCCACCGACGGGCCGAGCGGCGACGAGTGCTGGGTGTCGATCAGCGGTGACGACCGGGTCGCCGTCCTCGACTACGCGACCGGGCAGCAGGTGGCCACCGTCCCGGTCGGCGACCACCCGCAGCGCGTCCGCCCGGGCGTCATCACCGAGGACGCCCTGGCCAGCTGAACCGGCGTCCTACCTCAGCGCAACGGCTCCTGGCCGAGCGCTAGTCGGCCAGTTCGGCGAGGCGGTCCTTGAGCGCCTTCTCCACGCGGTCGGCGTAGACGTTCATGTTGCGCACCGACGTGTTGAGCTCGTTGGACAGCTGCGTCTTGGTCCGGCCACCCCAGGTCGTGAGGTACCAGGTCGCCCAGCCCAGCACGTTCGGCTGGCCGGCCCGCTGGTCGCGCCGGGCATCGGGGTCGGGGGCGCAGGCGGCGGTCAGCGCGTGCGAGAGGAGGGTCTGCTCGGCCTCGCCCATGATCTCGTCGGGCGCCTCGGAGGAGTCCGGGAGCAGCACCTCGGCGGTGTCCGGCCCGCCGTCCAGCGACTGCAGGTTGCGCAGCCCGTTCAGCGTCGCCACGGTCTGCGAGTTGCGCCGCAGCGTGGCCACGCTCTGCCCCATGAACGCGGCCAGCTCCTTCTCGCTGGGCCGCCGCTGGTGCTCGGCGATGAAGGCCGCGATCGCCTTCTGCTGCTTGTGCTCGGTGTCGGCGGCGGTGCGGCCGTGGGCGTTGCGGCCCAGGTCGTGCACCCACTTCGACAGCTGGGTGGCCAGGAACGCGCCGAAGGGCACGCCCTTGGTCTCGTCGTACTGGCTGACCGCCTTGAGCACCCACTCGTACACCTGCTGGCCCAGGTCGTCCGGGTCGGGCAGGTGCAGCCGGATCGTGCTCATGTTCCGCTGCAGGCGCTTGAGGCTCACCGGCCCGTAGTGCCGGCAGAGATCGGCGAGGAACGCCGGCGGCAGGTCGCGCGGGCTCCGCCGGCGGACGTCGGTCTCGGCCCGCAGGCCCACGGTGCTCGCACCGTGCCGTGCGCACCACGCCTTCACCCAGTCGGCCAGCACCGACGCCGAGCCGGGCGCGCCGTCGACGCGGTAGAGGCCGTCGCCCTGGTCGTAGCTGACGGTGACGCCGTCGGGGGCGTCGGTCCGGAACTCCTCGAGGGGCAGGTCGCGGTCGACGCGGAAGTGGACACGGTCCCGCGGGGTGATCGGCACGCGCTCCCAGCCTTCGGCCTCGGGGAGGCCGCCGAAGACCAGCGGGGCGCGGACAGCGGACGACGGACGGGACGGGGACAGCAGACGGTCGGACACCGGCACTCCTGGTACTGCGGGGAAGAAGAGGGAAGCCCGGAGGGCGGGAGAGGCCTCGACGTCGAGGATCAGGCGGAGATGCGCTCGGCCGCAGCGACCGTGCGCGGTGCCGGCACCGACTCGAGCCCGGCGCCGCGCGCAGCGCTCTCGACCAGGGCGGCCGCCGCCGTGCGCTCCTCGGCGCTGGGCTCGGCGGTGTACACCGGCATGTGGTCGTACAGCGCGGTGAACAGCGCGCTGACGAACGCGTAGGCGGCCTGGGCCTGCGGCGAGAACTTGGCGATCGCCGCGCGCGGGCCCAGCTCGACACCGACGGTCAGCCGGACGACGCGGTCGTCCTTGCTGACCCCGCTGATCGCGAAGGCGACCGTCTCGTGCTCAGCAGCCAGCGCGGCCAGCGCGGCCAGGCACTTGCGGGTCGCGCCGCGCCGCGGGCGCAGTTGCACGTGCACGACCACGGTCTCGTTGTCGACCGCGGCGGTGCCGCTCATAACACTGCGTTCCATGGTGATCGCCCCCTGTTTCGTGCCTGGGGGAAATCTGCCTCATGGAAGCCCGATCGGCGGCACACAACATGCCGTGTCCTACGCAGTTATGACGGGGTTGGTTCGGCAGGTCTTGCCCGTGTCGCACAGCGACGAGCCCGCTAGGCAGGACTCGCTGGCGAACGGTGCCAAAACTGACCGAACCGCCCCGCGACATCTGTCAGGACGACGGCTGCTCCGCGGCGCTCTCCGCCTCGTCGGCAGCGGCCTCGGGCTGCGCCGCCGCCGGGACGGGCACGAACGCGGCCAGCGCGCCGAGGCTGTCCGCCGTCACCTGGGCGGCCAGCAGGTTGGCCTCGGCGATCTGGCGGTAGACCTCTTCGCGGTGGATGGGCACCTCGCGGGGGGCCTTGAACCCCAGCCGCACCGTGCCGCCGCGGACCTCGACGACGTGCACCTCGATGTCGTCGCCGATGCGGATCGTCTCGCCGACGCTGCGCGTGAGAGTGAGCATCTGTTACCCCTCCATGGGTTGTGGTGGCCTCCTGGCACGGGCGGCCGGCCTCAGCCTCCGCCGCCCAGCATCGTTATCGGCGCAGGGGACGCCGGATCGGATGCGTCCCGTCGGCGAGCACGACCTGGCGGGCGCGTCCGGCGGCGGGGTTGACGACGACGGGAGCCCGCAGGTTCGCCGTCGCGGCGCTGACGTCCCCGTTCGGGACGGTCAGCAGGCAGTACAGCTGCGCGTCGGCCGGGTCCTCCAGGTCCAGCTCGGCGCAGACGGTCCCGGGCAGGACCGGGGCGTAGTCGGGGAAGTAGCGGGCCGGGGGCACGGCCAGGAACCGCGGACCGTCGGGAGCCATCGACTGCAGCCAGTACACCAGCCCGTCGTTGTCGGCGCCGACCAGCACGTAGTCCCGGTGCTTCGGGAACCCGGGCAGCGGGTCGACCAGCCCGAGCACCACGACGGATGCGGGCAGGACGGCGGTCACTTGAGGAAGTCGAGCAGGGTCGGCTGGATCACCTTCGCCGTGGCCTGCAGAGCCGCCTGGTAGCCGTTCTGCTGCATCTGCATTTCCATGATCGTCTTCGGCAGGTCGACGTCCTCGGTGTCGCTCAAGGTGGTCTTCAGGCTCAGCGCCTGGCCCGTGTTGACCGTCCCCGCTGTCTGCATGCGCGACGACCGGGTGCCGATGTCGGCGGCGGCGGCGAGCAGGCCGTCCCGGACGGTGTCGAGGTCCTTGAGGTCGTCGGTCAGCGCGGTGGTGTCGGCGACGTTGGCGACGACCGAGTTGATGACCGAGAACAGGTCCTTGCCCGACGCCGGGTCGCCGAACGCCTCGGGGCCGGTCATGTCGACTCGGATGGTCTCGACGTCGGACACGCGACGGGTCAGCGGCTGGACGGCGACTCCGCCGGTCCCGCCCACGCCGACGTACGCGCCGCTGTCGTCGTAGGCCTTGCTCCCGGCGGTCACGCCGCCGAAGAGCGGCCGGCCCTGCACGACCTGGTTGGCCTGCCCGAGCAGGCTCTGCCGGATGCCGGCGACCTCCGTGGCGATGGCCTGCTGCGACGCCTCCGACTGCGCGCCGCCGTTGAGCGCCTGCACGGTGAGGTCCCGCACCCGGGCGAGCTGGCTGAGCATGTCCTGGATCGACGAGTCGGTGGCGTCGAGGAACGTCTGCCCGTCGGAGATGTTGCGGGCGTACTGGGCGTTGCCCGACATCGCCTGCCGGGTGATCAGCGAGGTGTTCGTCCCGGTCGGCGAGTCCGAGGGCCGGCTGATCGTCTTGCCCGAGGTCAGCTGCTGCTGGAGCCGGTTGTACGCCGCGAGGTTCGAGTTCAGCCCCTGCAGGCTGTTCTGGACGATGGCGCGCTGGGTGATCCTCATCATCGTCTACGTCACCGCACCATGTTGATCAGCGTGTCGAGCATGTCGTTGACGGCGGAGACGAGCTTGCCGGCCGCCGCGTACGCGTGCTGGTACTGCAGCAGGTTGCTCATCTCCTCGTCGAGGTTGACGCCCGAGACCGACTCGCGGGAGGCGTCGACCTGCGAGCTGATCACGCTCTGCGCGCTCAGCCGGTTGGTCGCCGTGGAGGCCTGGACACCGAGGCCCACGATCATCTTCCGGTAGCTGGCGTCCGTGCCGGTGGTCGACAGGCTCAGCTGGTAGATGGCGTCGGCGTTGGTGCTGTCGCCGGAGGCGCTGCCGCCGGCCGCTGCCGGGGACAGCGTCGAGGCGGCGAGCTTGCGGCCGTCGGTGATCGCCAGGGTCAGGTTCGCCGCGGTGATCTTCGTGGGGTCGCCGGCGCCGTCATCGAGCAGCGCCACGCCCTGGACGCCGTCCTGGTCGTAGCCCGCCTGGTGCGCGGCGTTCAGCTCGGTCGCCAGGTTCTTCGCCAGGCTGTCGATCGCGTTGCGGTACTGCGGGATCGTGGACGTCATCGCCGTGAGCTGCCCCTCGGCGGTGCCGCCGGGGCGCACCAGCGTGCCCACCGGGTCGGTGACCACCCGCGGCGGGTCGGTGGCCAGGTCATCGGGGTCGCTGCTGCCGACCAGCTGCAGCTTGAGCGCCGAGCCCCCGGAGACGAGGGTTGCGCCCCCGACCGAGACGGTGATCCTGCCGTCGTCCGCCGGGGCCGACGTCGCGCCGATCTGCTGCGACAGCTGGAGCACCAGCGCGTCCCGCTTGTCGGCGAGCTCGTTGCTCGGGAGCCCGTTGATCGTGGCACGGCGGATCGACTCGTTGAGGTCGGCGATCGACGAGGCCGTGGCGTTCACGTCCTGGACCAGCGTCTTCAGTCCGTCGTAGTTGCCGCCCCACTGCTGGTCGAGCGCCGCCCGGGTGGTGCGGATGCCGGACACCAGGGTCTGCGTGCGCTCGAGGACCTCGCTGCGCGGACCGGGGTTGGTGGAGTTGTCGTGCACGTCGCCCCAGGCCGCCCACATGTCCGACAGCTGCGCCTGGATGCCGGTGTCCCCCGGCTCGCGGAAGGCGTCCTCGATCTGCGAGTAGGTCGTGTCGGCCACGGTCATGCTGGCTGTGGTGGCCTGCTCCAGCTGGGCGCGCGACTCCAGGAAGGCATCGCGGATCCGGCTGACCTTCTCGGCGCTGACGCCCTCGCCCACGTTGTTGTTGACGGCGTACGTCGCCGGGACGGCGGTGCCGCCGAGCGACTGCAGCTCGGCCCGCTGCCGCGAGTAGCCGACCGTGTTCATGTTGGCGATGTTCTGGCCGGTCACGTCCATGGCCCGCTGCTGCGCCCAGAGCGCCGTGCGCGCCGTGTTCAGACCCGAGAAGGTCCCGCTCACAGGGCACCGTCCAGGGTCACCGCGCGGTGGTCGCCGTTGTGCGTGCGCCCGGTGGCGCCGTAGGTGCCGGCGCTCGGCGAGCGGACCGACAGCAGTGCGTCGCCCAGGACGGCCATGCCGCCCTCGATGAGCTCGCGGTTGGCGTCGGACAGGCTGCGCAGGTCGGTCACCAGGACCAGGAGCGCCTCGTGGTGCTTGGCGAACAGGTCGTTCCACGGCGTCGGCGCCTTCTCGGCGACCTGCCGCAGCGACGGGTTCGCGCCGAGCCCGAGCTGCACCGCGAGCGCCTCGGTCGCCGCCGCGCGCTCGACCTCCAGCGTGCGCAGCTGGTCGAGGACGACCTCGATCTCGTGCGCGATGCGGGCCAGCCAGCGCGTCTTGCCCGTGAGGATCAGGTACTGCTTCTCCTCGGCCTTGAACAGCAGCAGGTCGAGCAGCTCCTGCTCGCGCCAGAGCAACGTCGACAAGTGCTGGTAGTCCACGCCGTCCACCGCCTTCCTCTTCTCGCTTTGTCGACACCTGCATCGGCACGCCGGCGGAGGGGGTCAAGCCGAAATCCGGACACGAGCGAGTGATGCGTTCGGGCGCCGGAGGAAATCTGCCGACGACGGTGCGGTGGGGTGCCCAACCCGCCGAGAAGGAACGGCGTGAGACCTGCCCGCGCCCTGGCGACCGATCGCCCCGGCTCCCGGACGCCGCACGAGCGGCGATCGGCGGCCGACGTCGACGCGCTGGTGACCGAGCACCTGCCTCTCGCGCACTTCGCAGTCAATGCGGTGGCCTCGCGGATCTCCCTCCCGGGCCACGTCAGCCGCGACGACCTGATCTCGTGCGCGCAGCTGGCCCTGGTCGAGGTCGCCCGCCGGTTCGACCCCTCCGCCGGCGCTTCGTTCGCCACCTATGCCCTCGCCCGGCTGCAGGGCGCCGTCCTCGACGAGCTGCGCAGCGGTGACTGGGCCAGTCGCTCGGTCCGCGCCGCGGCCCGCCGCACCGACGCCGCCGCCGACGCCCTGGCGATCCAGCTCGGCCGGCCCCCCACGCGGGCCGAGCTGGCCGAGAGCCTCGGCGTCCCGCCCAGCGAGCTGGACGCCCTGCAGGTGGACGTCCACCGCGCCGTCATGGTGAGCATGGACGCCGACCACGGCACCGACGGCGGCTCGTTCGACCTGCCCGACACCGGCGAGTCCCCCGAGCGCGCGCTGCTGCGCAGCGAACGGGCCCGGCACCTGCAGGACGCGATCCGCGCCCTCCCCGACCGGCTGGACGAGGTCATCGAGCGCAATTTCTTCGGTGACGAATCCCTGACCGAGATAGCGGAGGATCTCGGAGTCACGCTCTCGCGCGTCTCGCAGATGCGCGCCCGCGCGCTGACGCTGCTGCACGCGGCGATGAGCGAGGTCTGGGACGGCAAGCCGGTCCCGGCCGACGGCGGCGTCCGCGCCCGCAACCAGCAGCGGATGTACGTCGATCGGGTGACCGGGCGCAGTCCTGCCCCACCGCTCCCCACCCAGCGCACCGCCTGGCAGGTGCCCGGTCGGGGCACCACGGCCCAACCCGCTTGAGGGAAAGTCGTCCGAACTTTCGTCCCATTCGCCTCAAGTCGGGGCGACTCCGGGCCGTAATTCTCTCTGCAAGCAACCCGCAGCACGGATGCAGCGGGACACCCCCGAGACCCGATTCCAAGGAGGAACACCGTGGGTCTGAGCGTCAACACCAACGTTGCGGCGCTGAACGCGTACCGCAACCTGAGCACCACCCAGAACTCGCTGAACAAGTCGCTCGAGCGGCTGTCCTCGGGTTACCGCATCAACAAGGCCGCTGACGACGCGGCGGGTCTGGCCATCTCCGAGGGCCTCCGCTCGCAGATCGGTGGCCTCACCCAGGCCGTCCGCAACACCCAGGACGGCACCAGCGTCGTGCAGACCGCTGAGGGTGCGCTGTCGGAGACCACCTCGATCCTGCAGCGCATGCGTGACCTGTCCGTACAGGCGAGCAGCACCGGTTCGCTGAACGACGACGCGAAGGCCAGCATCCAGAAGGAGATGAGCCAGCTCAAGTCCGAGCTGACCCGCATCTCCGACACGACGACGTTCAACGGCACCAAGCTGCTGGACGGCAACTACAAGGGCACGTTCCAGGTCGGGGCCAACGCCGGTCAGACCATCTCGGTCAACATCGGCAAGGCCATGAGCGCGGCCGGCCTCGGCGTCGACACCGTCGACGTCACCGCGGCCGGCAAGTACTCGGCGGCCTCCGCCGGTACCGCCTCGGGCACCGTGGTCACCACGACCGCCACCTCGGCGGCCTCGGCGGCCATGAACTTCTACAACGCCTCGGGTGTCACGCTCACCGGTGCCAGCGCCGACTCGTCGGACTACACCAGCCTGACCGGCACGATCAGCTTCGGTGGCAAGACGTTCGACCTGTCCTCGGTGGACTACTCCAACCTGGACAACGACAACGACCCGAGCACCTTCGCCACCTCCGCCCAGGCCCTGACCGCCCTCAACACGGCGGCCAAGGCGGCCCTCGGTCTGACCACCGACCCGTTCGCCTCGGCGGCCAACGGTCTGACCTTCGGCATCCGCGAGGCGGTCACGGACTTCACCGGCGCCAACGGTGCGGCCCTGACCTCCACCAGCGGTGGCACCACGTGGGCCAACCCGGCCCAGCTGGCGGCGGCGACCCCGACCTTCAGCGGCTCGAGCGGCGCCTCGAACGCCATCAAGGCGATCGACGCGGCGATCAAGACGGTGTCCTCGCAGCGGGCCGACCTGGGTGCCATCCAGAACCGGTTCGAGCACACGGTCAACAACCTGAACACGGCCATCGAGAACACCACCGCCTCGGAGTCGCGGATCCGCGACACCGACATGGCGTCGGAGATGACCAACTTCACGCGCGCCCAGGTCCTGACCCAGGCCGGCACCTCGATGCTGGCCCAGGCCAACCAGTCCACCCAGTCGATCCTGAAGCTGCTGGGCTGACCTGAGTAGCACCACCTAGCACCACCCGGTGAGGGGGGAGGCCCCGGCCTCCCCCCTCACTGCGTCCCACCGACGGCGAGAGAGAAGGAACTGCTGTGGCAGGCGTGAGCATGGGTACCGGACTGACCTCCGGCATCGACTACACCACGATGATCACGCAGCTCATGCAGATCGAGGCCCAGCCGCAGCAGCTCCTGCAGAGCAAGCTCGCCGACGTCCAGAAGCAGGCCGCCGCTCTGCGGCAGGTCAACACCTCCTTCGCCACCCTCGGCTCCGCCGCGCAGGCCCTGACCAAGGCCGCGGCGTGGAACCCCGCGAAGGCCACCAGCACCAGCAGCACGGTGAGCGCCAGCGCCTCGGCCGGCGCGCTCGCCGGCTCCCTCTCCTTCACCGTCGACAAGCTGGCCAGCGCGCACTCGGTCGCCTCGACCGCGACCTGGACCAACACCACCGACGCCTTCGGTCTCGGCTCGACGCTGACCTTCAAGGACCTCGGGGAGACGTCGGAGTTCGGGCACGTCGACCTGGTCGACTCCGACGCCGACGGCAAGGTCTCCCTCGGCGAGGCGGTCGCCCAGATCAACAAGGCCAACCTCGGCTACACGGCCACAGCCGTGAACACCGGCTCGGGCTACCAGCTGCAGGTCACCTCGACCGCCACCGGCACGGCGAAATCGTTCGCGATCGTCTCCGACACCCAGCCCTCCTCGGCCTACGGCGTCGTGAGCGCCGGGCAGGACGCGCAGATCACCATCGGCGACGGCGCCGGGAAGATCACCGCGAAGTCGGCCACCAACACCTTCACCGGCGTCATGGACGGCACCACGTTCACCGTCAGCCAGACCGGCGTCTCGACGACGCTCAAGGTCGGCACGGACACCGGCGCGATCACCTCCGCCGTCTCGTCGATGATCGACGCGGCCAACAAGGCGATCCAGGCGGTCAAGGACAACACCGACTCCAGCGAGGGCAGCACCGCCGCGCTGAAGGGCAACTTCTCCCTCATCCAGCTCGCCGACCAGATCCGCACGAAGCTCAGCGACGCCATCGCGGTGCCGGTCTCGTCGGACTACCCGACCGGGTCGGCCTCCCCCGCCTCGATCGGCATCCAGCTGACCAAGGACGGGACGATCACCTTCGACGCGGGGAAGTTCTCCGCGGTGCTGTCGAGCAACCCGGCTCTGGCCCAGCAGATCGCCGGCGGTCTCACCGGCGTCGGCCTGGACGGGGCCGCCAACACCCCCGACGACACCGTCGACACCGACGGCCTGGCCGCCCGCCTGTCGGTGCTGGCCGAGATGGCGAGCGACTCGGTGTCCGGGTCGCTGGTCACCATGGCCAACGGGTCGGACACCACGGCCAAGGACATCCAGAGCCAGATCGACGCCTGGACGCTGCGGCTGCAGCAGCGCAAGGACACCATGACGGCCCAGTTCAACGCGCTGGAGACCGCGCTGTCGTCGCTGCAGAGCCAGGGGAACTGGCTCACCTCGCAGATCAACGGCCTGCCGAAGTGGTCCTCGTCGTCCAGCAGCTGACCCCGGACCCGCCCGGCCCGAACCCCTGAACCACTCCCAGGAGAGCCTTCCCCATGAGCACCGCCGCCCTGCGAGCCCGCTACCTGAACGACCGGGTCGCCACCGCGTCTCCGCAGCAGCTACTGGTCATGCTCTACGACCGGCTCGCGCTCGACCTCGAGCGCGCGGAGGACCTGCTGGTCCGCAGCGACCGCGACGCGGCCCGCGAGCAGATCCAGCACGCGCAGGACATCATCGTGGAGCTGCACGCCACCCTGAACGTGGACGTGTGGGAGGGCGGCCCGCGGCTGGCCGCGCTCTACGTCTGGCTGATCCAGGAGCTCATCCAGGCCGGCATCAAGGGCGACCTGCGCCGCGTGCGGGACTGCCGCAAGGTGGTCGAGCCGCTGCGCGACGCGTGGCGCGAGGCCGCGGCCTCGCTGGCGGCGCTGCCGGCATGACCGCCGGCGGGCGCTTCGTCGCCGGCGGCGACGGGTCGACGCCGACGACGTGGGAAGCCGCCCTCGACGACCTCGAGGGCCGGGTCGTCGAGGCCGAGGCGACCCTGGCCCGCGGCCGCGCCGAGGAGATCGCCGCCTGGGGGAACCGTTCCGCGGACTGGGTGCCGCCCAGCGGCCTCGGCCCGCTGCCGGACGACCTGCGCGAGCGCGCGGCCCGCCTGCTGCAGCACCAGCTCGCCGTCGCCGAGCGGATCGTCGAGCGCATCACCCAGAGCCAGCGTCAGCGCGACGTGGCCGCCCGGATGTCCTACGGACCGAGCCGGCCCGTCGCCACCTTCTTCGACCAGGCCATCTGAGAGTTCCGTCAGGGACGTTTCGTCACCTCGCGCAGTCGGACTGCCGATGACTGTCGGGAGTACCCGGCAATCGAAAGGTCCCCGTGCCATGCGCGTCCTCGTCGTCCACTCCGCCGGAAGCGCCGGCTCGATCCACTACCGCGTCACCGAGCCGGTGCGTGCGATCCGCGAGTCCGGCATCGACGTCGACATCCACACCACGGTGGGCCTGACGACGACGGTGCGCGACGACGCGGTCGTCGACGTCGAGGTCGGCGACTTCGACGTCGTCGTCCTCCAGCTGCCCAAGACCGAGGCGATGCTGCAGAGCCTGCGGATCCTCAAGGACAAGGGCCTGGCCGTCGTGGTCGAGGGCGACGACCTGCTCTCCGGCGTCCCCTACGGCCACATGGCGCACGGCGCGCTGCTGCGCAAGGGCATGGCCCGCATGATGCTGGAGTGCGCCCGCGAGGCGGATCTGGTCACGGTCTCGACCCCGGCGCTGCTCGAGGAGTACGCGTCGCACGGCCGCGGCGTCGTCGTCCCCAACGCGCTGCACCGCAGCCTCGCCGAGCTCCCGCCGGCCTACGAGCGCGACGCCGAGACGGTCGCGGTGGGCTGGACCGGCAACGTGCTCGGGCACCCGTACGACCTGCAGGAGATGGGCTCGGGACTGCGCCAGGCGCTGGACCGGACCCGCGGCCGCTCCCGGTTCGTCGTCTTCGGCCAGAAGTGGGACGCCTGGTCGCGCCTGGGCCTCACCGAGGACCCGGAGGAGATCCCCTGGGTCAAGGACACCTACGAGTACGTGACGCGGATGGGCGAGGTGTTCGACATCGGCATCGCCCCGCTGCGCATGGACCGGTTCAACGAGTGCAAGAGCTGGCTGAAGCCGCTGGAGTACTCGGCCCGCGGGGTCTTCTGCGTGCGCGCCCGCACCCCTGAGTACGAGCGGCTCGGCCTGGGCCTGCCGGCGAAGTCCCCCAAGGACTGGGCGAAGTGGGTCGCCACCGGCATCGAGGACCTCGACCGCCGCCGGGAGCTGGCCGCCGCCGCCCGCGACAAGGTCCTCGCCGGCCACCTCACCGAGCACACCGCTCCCCGGTGGGTCGACGCCTGGCGTACGGCCCTGGACAACTCGGCGAAGCGCCGCGGCGCCGGCCGTCCCACCGCCGGGCTGGCCCCCGCCGCGCGCTGACGCCACTCCCCCGCGACCTCCGACGCCCGGGGTCCCGCCTACCGGTGGGACACCGGGCGTCGCTGCGTCACGGCACGGTCACGGTCGCGAGTCACACCCGCACCGCGCACCCCGGCAGTCGAATCCCCCCTCTCGCGTGCCGCCCACCTGGTCACTTGCGACCGGCGGGGTGCCGATGAGGGATGAGCACGGAGTGCAACGTCTCGCCACGGATCGGCGGACCCTCCGCACGCGCGTCTCGCGCGTGCGATGCCGCGTATCCGGAGGTCTCTTTGATGTGGGCTGCGTCCTGCACCGCTGAGCGACGGCGGGTTCCATGCTGATCGAGGACCGCACCATGACGGCGCTGCACAGCGCCCTCACGGGGTTGGCCGAGCGCCAGCGGGTGACCGCCGACAACATCGCCAACATCAACACACCGGGCTTCCTGGCCGGCCGCACCGACTTCGAGTCCGCCCTCAAGGCCGAGATCAGCGGCGGCGAGACGCCGACGATCTCCGGCGGCACCGTCGCCCGCTCGCTGGAGCCGACGAACACGAACGGCAACAACGTCAACCTGGACAGCGAGACGGTCATCGCCACCGAGACCGGGCTGCGCTACCAGCTGGCGCTCAACGCCCTCGACGGCAAGTACTCGCTCCTGCGCAACGCGCTGAAGACGACCTGACATGGCTCTCTTCGGTGCGATGAGCATCGCGGGCTCCGGCATGCTGGCGCACCGCAAGTGGCTCGACGCCGTCTCCGACAACATCTCCAACATCAACACGGCCTCGCGCACCAGCGAGGACGCGTTCAAGGAGCGGATGGTGTCGGTCCAGGCCGTGGACTACGGCCAGGGCGACGGCGGGGTCCAGGTGGCCGGGGTGTCCTTCGGCAGCGGCGAGGGCCGCGTGGTCTACGAGCCGGACAACCCGCTCGCCGACGAGAACGGCAACGTCAAGTACCCGGACATCGACCTCGGTGACCAGATGGCCGAGCTGATGATGGCGCAGCGTGGCTACCAGGCCAACGCCGCGGTCATCGACCGGGCCACCGACGCCTACAAGGCCGCGCTGAACCTCGGGAAGGGCTGACGATGACGTCACCCATCCCCGGCGTCTCGCTCGCCGGGTTCACCGGCGTGTCCGCGATCGGCGGTGCCACCAGCACGCCGGCCGCCTCGAGCACCAGCGGCAGCGACTTCGCCGGGATCCTGGCGAGCTCGCTCGACCAGCTGCAGTCCACGCAGTCCAAGGCCGACAACCTGGCCACCCAGGCCGCCACCGGCGACCTGCAGGACGTGCACGACTACATGATCGCCAGCAACGAGGCGTCCCTGGCCACCGAGATGGTGGTCGCGATCAAGAACCAGGCGGTTAGCGCCTTCAACGAGATCATGAGGATGCAAGTCTGATGCCTGCTGCGCTCGCCGGGCCGTTGGCGCGGATCCGGTCCGTGCTCTCGACGATCAGTCTGGGGCAGAAGGTCGTCATCGGCCTGCTCGCCGCCGGGCTGATCCTCGGCGGGTTCTTCTTCTACAACTGGATCACGGCGCCGACGCTGTCGCCGCTGTTCTCCAACCTGGCGTCCACCGACGCCTCGGCGATCGTCGACGAGCTGAACGCCGAGGGGGTCAGCTACACCCTCGCCGACGGCGGGTCGACGATCATGGTGCCCAACGACCAGGTGTACAACCTGCGGCTCACCATGAGCGGCAAGGGCCTGCCCGCCGGGCAGGACACCGGGTACTCCCTGCTCGACCAGCAGGGCATCACCACCAGCGAGTTCCAGCAGCAGGTGACCTACCAGCGCGCCGTCGAGGGCGAGCTGGCCAAGACCCTCGAGGCGATCAAGGGCGTCAACACCGCCGTCGTGCACATCGCGCTGCCCAAGGACCAGGTGTTCGTGCAGGACCAGGGCAAGCCGACGGCGTCGGTGCTGCTCGACCTCGCGGCGGGCACGAACCTCTCCGGCGAGCAGATCAGCGCGGTCACCAACCTGGTCAGCTCGAGCATCGAGGGCATGGACCCCAAGGACGTGACCGTCGCCGACTCCAACGGCCAGGTGCTCTCGGCGGCCGGGCAGGTCAGCGCCGCCGCCGGCGACCAGCGCTCGGCGCTGGAGACCGACTACGAGAACCGGCTCGCGGCCAACGCGCAGAAGATCCTCGACCAGGTCCTCGGCCCCAACCACGCCGTCGTCTCGGTGCGGGCCGACCTCGACCTGTCCCAGCGGCAGTCGACGTCGGAGACCTACAGCTACAACCAGGGGACCCCGCCGATCTCCTCCAGCCAGAGCTCCGAGACCTACAGCGGCACCGGCGGCGCCGTCGGCGGCGTGCTCGGCCCGGAGAACACCGGCACGACCGGCGGCTCGGGGAACTCGTCGTACAACAAGTCCGACACCACCGACAACAACGCGGTGGACAAGACGACGACGACCACCCAGGACGCGCCGGGCACGATCAAGCGGATGACCGTCTCGGTCGTCATGGACGGCACCGTCGCCGGCAACCTCAACCAGCAGCAGGTGCAGAGCCTCATCGGCAACGCCGTCGGCCTGGACACCTCGCGCGGGGACGCGATCACCGTGGCCGCGATGCCGTTCGACACGACCGCCGCCCAGCAGGCCCAGGCCGAGGTCCAGGCGGCGAAGAAGGCCGAGCAGCAGGCGCAGATGTGGTCGCTGGTGAAGACCGGCGGCATCGCGCTGGGCATCCTGCTGGTGATCCTCATCGTCTGGCTGCGCTCGCGCCGCCGCGGCGAGGTCGAGGAGGAGTACGAGCCGCTCGAGCTCTCCGACGACATGCTGGCCGAGCTGGAGCGCCTGCGGGTCTCCAGCACCCGTGACGAGCCGATCGTCGACACCGCCGCCCTCGAGCTGGAGGCGGCCGAGCGCCAGCGGGTCCGCAGCGAGATCTCGACGATGGTGGCCGAGAAGCCCGACGAGGTCGCGGCGATGCTGCGCGGCTGGCTGAGCGAGTCCAAGTCAGGAGCGTCGGCGTGAGCATCTCGTCCGTGGAGCAGCTCGTCGGCCTCGCCGGCGGGAGCGCCAACCTGCCCGCCACCACGACCCCGTCCGCGCCGGCCCGGCCGGAGCTCCCGGGGCTGCGGAAGGCCGCGGTCTTCCTCGCCCAGATGTCCAAGGAGGAGGCCGGCATCCTGCTCGCCAAGCTGCGCCCGCGCGAGGTCGAGTCGCTCACCCGCGAGCTCATGCGGCTCAACACGGTGGAGCCCGAGGACGTCGACGGCGTCCTCAACGAGTTCCACCAGATGATGACCGCCCAGCGGTTCGTCGGCCGCGGCGGCGTCGACTTCGCGCGCGAGATCCTGGCGGCCGGCCTCGGTGAGGACAAGGCCGACGGCATCCTGTCGCGGCTCAACGTCGTCTACACCGAGGTGCCGTTCGCCTCGCTGCGCAACGCCGACGTCCGGCAGCTGGTCACCTTCCTCAAGGACGAGCACCCGCAGGTCATCGCCCTGGTGCTGGCCCACCTGACCGCCGCGCAGTCGGCCGAGGTGCTCTCCGGGTTCAACCCGGAGCAGCAGGCCGAGGTCGCGCACCGGATCGCGATGATGGACCGCACCTCGCCGGAGATGGTGCGGCTGGTCGAGGAGGAGCTGCAGCGCCGCATGGGCTCGCTGCTGGCCCACCAGGACATGACGACGGTCGGCGGCGTCGAGACGCTGGTCGAGATCATCAACCGCTCCCCGCGGCCCACGGAGCGCTCGATCCTCGAGTGGCTGGACAACACCGACCCGGAGCTGGCCGAGCAGGTCCGCTCGCAGATGTTCGTCTTCGAGGACATCGTCAGCATCGACGACCGCTCCCTGCAGCTGGTGCTGCGCGAGGTCGAGGCCAACGACCTGGCCACCGCCCTCAAGGGCGTGCGCCCCGACGTCCGCGACAAGGTCACCCGCAACCTCTCCGAGCGCGCCGCCGAGAACCTCGCCGAGGAGATCGACCTGCTCGGCCCGGTCCGGACCCGCACGGTCGAGGAGGCCCAGGCCAAGGTCGTCGGCATCATCCGCACGATGGAGGAGCAGGGCGTCCTCACTCTCACGCGGGGCGGTGAGGATGACTTCGTCTCCTGACACCCGCGCTCCCCGCGAGGGCGCCCTGCTGCGGGGCGCCCTCGCGGCACGGGCGGTCTCCTACCGGGACGCCCTCGACCCGGTCCCGACCCCGTCGCCGGTCGACCGGCGGGCGACGATCCGCCGGGCCGCCGACCAGCCGGTGCCGCCGGCCGAGCTGCCGTCGGACGCCGCCGTCTCCAACCGGCCATCGTTCCGCCTCGGCGACGTGTACGCCGAGGAGCTCGACCGGCTGCGCGAGCAGGCGCACGCGGAGGGCTTCGCGGCCGGGCACGCCGAGGGGATGACCGCCGCCGAGTCGGTCGTGGCCGAGACCGAGCGGGCCGCCGCCGAGCGGCTGGCCGAGGTGCAGGCCCGCTGGGAGCGGCGCCTGGTGTCGGCGACCGCCGCGCTGGGTGCCGCGGCCGACCGGCTCGACGAGGCCGCGCTGCCGATCGCCGAGGACATCCGCGACTCGATCCTGACCGCGGTCGTGACGCTGGTCGAGGACCTGCTGGGGCGTGAGCTCGCGCTCGCCGAGTCCCCCGGGCTCGACGCGCTGCGCCGCGCGCTGACCTTCGTGCCCACGGAGACGCCCGCCGTCGTCCGGCTGCACCCCGACGACCTCGCCGAGGTGCCGGCCGAGGCGCTCGCCGCGCTGCCCGCCACGATCAGCGTCGTCGCCGACGCCGCGATCGAGCGGGCCGGCGCGGTCGCCGAGTGCGGCCCGCAGCGCATCGACGCCCAGCTCGGCGCCGCCCTCGAGCGGGTGCAGGCGGTGCTGGCGGTATGACCCTCGAGCTGGTTCTCCCCCGCGCCCGGGCCGCCGCCCTCCCCCAGGTCACCGGTCAGGTCGTCGGCGCGATGGGCCTCACGCTGGCCGTCGACGGCGTGGTCGCGGCCGTCGGCGACCTCGTCGAGGTCAACCCGGCGACCCCGCGCGCGCTGCTCGCCGAGGTGGTGGCGGTGGGCCGGGACAAGCTCACCTGCATGCCGCTCGGCGACCTGTCGGGGGTGCACGCCGGCGCGCCGGTGCGCAACACCGGCCGGCCGCTGCAGGTGCCCGTGGGCCCGGGCCTGCTCGGCCGCGTGCTCGACGGGCTGGGCCGACCGGTCGACGGCGGTCGGCCGCTGTCGGCCGGCGTCTCGTGGGTCGACCTGTCCAGCGAGACCCCGCACGCGCTGTCCCGGACCCGCGTGGACCAGCCGCTCACCTTCGGCGTCCGGGCCCTCGACACCCTCGTGCCGTGCGGCAAGGGCCAGCGCCTGGGCATCTTCGCCGGCTCCGGCGTCGGCAAGTCCACCCTGCTGTCCCAGATCACCCGGGGAACGAGCGCCGACGTCCGGGTCATCGGCCTGATCGGCGAGCGTGGCCGCGAGGTGCGCGAGTTCATCGAGGAGAACCTCGGCGAGGAGGGCCTGGCGCGCACCGTCGTCGTCGTCGCCACCTCCGACGAGCCCCCGCTGGTGCGGCTCAAGGCCGCCTTCGTCGCCACCCGCATCGCCGAGGCGTTCCGCGACCAGGGCCTCGACGTCCTGCTGCTCATGGACTCGATCACCCGCACCGCCATGGCCCAGCGCGAGGTCGGGCTCTCGGCGGGCGAACCGCCGGCCACCCGCGGCTACCCGCCCAGCGTCTTCGCGATGATGCCCAAGCTGCTGGAGAAGGCGGGTACCGGCGCCACCGGCTCGATCACCGGGCTCTACACGGTGCTCGTCGAGGGCGACGACCACAACGAGCCGATCGCCGACACCGCCCGGTCCATCCTCGACGGGCACATCGTGCTGACCCGCAAGCTCGCGACCACCGGCCACTTCCCGGCCATCGACGTCCTGGAGTCGATCTCCCGGGTGGCCGGGGCGGTGGTGCCGCCGGAGAAGATGGCCGACGCCCGCGAGTGCCGCCGGCTCATGGGCGCGCTGCGCGACGTCAAGGAGCTCATCGAGATCGGCGCCTACCAGGCCGGCAGCGACCCGATGGTCGACCGCGCCCGCGAGCTGGCCCCGGCCATCGACGCGTTCCTGCAGCAGCCGGTCGGCGACGCCACGGCGCCCGAGGAGTCGTGGGCCTGGCTGCACCGCATCGTCACGTACGGGACGGCGGCCTGATGGGCAAGCGCGCCGCCTTCCGGCTGCAGCCGGTGCTCGAGCTGCGCCGCACCCAGGAGCGGGCCGCCGCGCAGGCCGCCGCGCAGGCGGCGAACGCCGCGGCCGAGGCCGACCGGCACGCCACCGAGCGGGAGACCGCGCTGGTCGGCGCCCACCCGCCGGTGTCGTCGACCGCGGGCGCCTTCCGCGCCTCGATGGCGCTGCTGCGGGTCGCGGCCGAGGACGCGGCCGCCCAGCGGTCGCTCGCCACCGCCTCGGCCGAGCAGGCCGAGCTGGTGCGCCAGCAGTGGACGGCGGCCGCCCAGCGCACCAAGGCGCTGGAACGGCTGAAGGATCGTCACGCCGAGGCGATCCGGTTGGCTGATCAGGCTGCCGAGGAGAGAGCCGTGGACGACCTCGTGACCGGCCGCGCCGGCCGCCCGCGCGCCGGGTCGGCGGCTGAGGAGATGCCGTGGACGGGGTGACCGCGGTCCAGTCCCGCATCGCCGAGATCCAGCAGCGGTTCATCCTCGGCACCAGGACGACGTCGAAGACCAACTGGGCGTCGGCCGCCGCGGCCGCCGGGCTCTCCGGTACCGACACCGACTACGCCACCGGGACGGCCGGGACGGCGTCCGAGCAGGGCGTGGTCACCGAGGCGTCCAAGTACCTCGGCGTGCCCTACCAGTGGGGCGGCACCGACCCGTCGAAGGGGCTGGACTGCTCCGGGCTCACGCAGCTGGTCTACAAGAACCTCGGCATCGACCTGCCGCGGACCGCCTCGCAGCAGGCCACCTCCGGCCAGGCGGTCGCCTCGCTGGCCGACGCACGGCCCGGTGACCTGGTCTTCTTCGACTACAGCTCGTCGCGGCCCGGCGTCGACCACGTCGGCATCTACGTCGGCGACGGCAAGATGATCGCCGCGCCGCAGGAGGGCGAGACGGTCAAGGTCCAGGACGTCGGCAACCCCACGGTGATCCGCCGCGTGCTGCCGACGACCGCCGCGGCGTCGGGCACCTCGTCGGGCAGCGCGCTCGCCGGTGTCCCCTACGCGAACCTGTTCACCAGCGCCGCGGCCCGCTACGGCGTCGACCCCTCCCTGCTGGCCGCGGTCGCCTCGCAGGAGTCCGGCTTCAACTCGCAGGCGGTGTCACCGGCCGGCGCCCAGGGGCTCATGCAGTTCATGCCGTCGACCGCCAAGGGCCTCGGGGTCAACGCCTTCGACCCGTCCTCGGCGATCGACGGGGCGGCCCGCTACCTGTCGAGCCTGACCCAGCAGTTCGGCTCGACCCCGCTGGCGCTGGCCGCCTACAACGCCGGGCCCGGCGCGGTCCGGCAGTACGGCGGCATCCCGCCCTACAGCGAGACGCAGAACTACGTCCGATCGGTGATGAGCAAGGCGGAGGCCTACCGATGAGCGCACCCGTAGCGCTGCCCGCGCTGCCCGCGACCCGCTCGACGCAGGGTTCCGCCGGCACCGGCTCCGACAGCGGCGCGTTCGCCTCGGCCCTGGACGGCGCGCTGTCCGGTGCCGGGCGCCCCGCGTCGGACAACGGCGTCGGCCGCGACGCCGCGCACGAGCGCGCCGAGCAGCGCCGCAGCGACCGTGCCGCCGACCGGGCGAACGACGCCCCGCACGAGCCGCACGGCCGCGTCCACGGACGTCGGGGTGCGGAGCGGTCGCGTCCCGAGCACGCCACCGACGAGGCCGACGAGACCCCGACGGACGACGCCGTCCCGGCCGATCCCTCGGCCCCGGCGGCGCAGCCCGCCACCACGTGGGCGCTGCTCATCCAGGGCGCGGCCCTGAGCGTCGCCACGCCCGCCGCACCGGGCACGACCGCTCCGGCGACCGGTGCCGCGCCGGTCGACGCGCTCGGCGCGATCGCCGGTGCCACGGCTCCGGCGGCGACCGGCACCGACCTTCCCGCCCTCCCGCTGCCGACGGCGCCGGCTGCCGACGGCACGCCGCTCCCGAGCCTGCTCCCCGGCCCCGATCCGGCGGCTCCCGGCGCGCCCACGCCGGCTGCTCCGGCCTCCGCCCCTGCCGGCCTGCCCGCGGCGCCTCCGGCCGGCGGTCCCACGACCCCGGTGGCGGAGGGCTTCACCGTCGTCCAGGCCCCCGCCGAAAGCCCTGCGCCGGCCCCGGCCGCGGCTCCGGCCACGGTGGTGGGTGCGACGGCACCGGACGCACCGGCCGCGGCGCCGGTCGGCGCGCAGACCCCGGCACCGGTGGCCGAGCCGGCTGCCGACGCGACCGCGACCGCCACGACCGCCGTCCCGGCCGCGTCGGGTGACGTGACGGCCGGGTCCGCCGGCAACGGCACCGACCAGGCGCCCTCCGACGGCGACGACGCACCGGCACCGGCTCCGACTGCGGTGACGGCGACCCCGCCGGCTCCCGTGGCCGCGCCGGTGGCCGCGACCGTTCCGGCCGCTCCGGCCGCGCCCGCCGCCCAGCCGCCGGTCGCCGCTCAGCTGAGCCAGCCGGTCGCCGTCCTGGCCAGCCGGCCCGACGGCGTGCACACGATGACCGTCGTCCTCACCCCCGAGAACCTGGGGCCGGTGCAGGTGCAGGTCACCATGAGCAACGGCAGCCTCGAGCTGAACCTGGCCGGCTCGCACGAGCACGGCCGCGAAGCACTGCTGCAGGCGCTGCCCGACCTGCGCCGCGACCTGCAGAGCGCCGGCCTGACGCTCAACCGGCTCGACGTCTCGCGCGACACCTCCGGGTCCTTCGCGACCCAGCAGCAGGCTGCCGGCCAGCAGTGGGGGCAGGGCTCGCAGCAGCGCGGCGAGGCCCGGTCGGCCCCGTGGCTGCGCGGCGCCCCCGACCCCGGTGAGGGCCGCCCGGTCCGCACCGTTCCCTCGTCGTCCGCGTCGCCCGGCGTGGACGTGCGCGTCTGAACCCGGAGACGACGATGACTGCACCTGTGGGCGGCTCGAACGCGGTCGCCACCAACACCGCCACGACCTCCGTGGACCGGCCCGACCAGATGGACAAGGACACGTTCCTCAAGCTGTTGGTCGCCCAGATGCGCTACCAGGACCCGAGCAATCCGACCGACCCGACGCAGTTCATGTCGCAGACGGCGGCGTTCAGCCAGGTGGAGAAGCTCGACCAGCTGGTCCAGCAGAACGCCTCGATCGTGGCCCTGCAGAAGACCATGAACGCCGGCGTGATCGTCGGTCACACCGTGACCTACACCGACGACAACGGCGCCGCGCAGACCGGTGCCGTGACCTCGGTCCTCCTCGGCGACGACACCACCCCGGCCACCGCGACCATCGGCGGGAAATCCGTCCCGCTGGGTCGCATCACCCAGGTCTCCTGACCTGCCCGTCCCGCCCTCCGCAAGCGAACCGACCCAGCGAGGAGACCTTCCCCCATGCTCCGCTCGATGTTCTCGGCCATCTCCGGCCTGCGCGCCCACCAGACGAAGATGGACGTCGTCGGCAACAACATCGCCAACGTCAACACCGTCGGCTACAAGAGCCAGACCACAGTCTTCGAGGACACCTTGTCGCAGCTGCTGCGCAACGGGTCGGCCCCGACGGCGGACACCGCGGGCACGAACCCCGCGCAGGTCGGCCTCGGCGTCAAGGTCGCCAGCGTCAGCACGAACTTCAGCCAGGGTTCGACCCAGAACACGGGCCGCTCGACCGACTTCATGATCAGCGGTGACGGCTTCTTCACGACGAAGTCGGGCAACGAGAACCTCTACACCCGGGCGGGGTCGTTCGACTTCGACGGCGTGGGCAACCTGGTCACCCCCGACGGCGCGATCCTGCAGGGCTGGACTGCCGACTCCACCGGCGCCATCAACACCAACGGCCCGGTGGGCAACCTGTCCATCCCCTACGGCCAGGTCATCAACCCGGAGGAGACGACGGCGGGCGCCATCACCGGCAACCTGTCGGCCGAGGCCGTCGCCACCGACGCACCCGTGCAGACGCAGGCCACCATGTACGACTCGCTGGGCAACGCCCACCAGGTCACCTACGTCTTCCAGAAGACGGCGACCGCCGGTGCCTGGAAGCTCAACGTGCTGGACGAGAACGGCAACACCCTGCTGCCGACCACAGGTGCCCCGCCCGTGCCCACCCTGGTGGACGTGACCTTCAACGCCTCCGGCGCCATGACGGCCCCGTCGATCGCCTCCTCGCCGGCCCCGGTCGACGGCAAGTTCACCTTCGACCCGACGTCGACGTTCGCCTCGTGGGCCGGCCCGGTGACCGTCGACCTGTCGGGGGTGACGCAGTACGGCGGCAAGAGCACCGCGACCACCACGACGCCCGCGGCCGGTGCCGGCTCCGCTCTCGGCACGCTGGAGTCCTTCTCGCTCGGCAGCGACGGCACGATCACCGGCACCTACTCCAACGGGCTGAAGAAGTCGCTCGGCCAGCTCGCGCTGGCCACGTTCTCCAACCCGAGCGGTCTGACCAAGGCCGGCAACAGCTCCTTCCGCGTGGGCAACAACTCCGGGAACCCGCTGGTCGGCATCGCCGGCACGGGTGGCCGCGGCACGCTGACCGCCGGCGCGCTGGAGATGTCGAACGTGGACCTCTCCGAGGAGTTCACCGGCCTGATCGTCGCCCAGCGCGGCTTCCAGGCGAACAGCAAGGTGATCACCACCTCCGACGAGATCCTCCAGACCCTGGTGAACATGAAGAACTGAGCAAGGACCCCTCTGCCCCCCACGCCTCGCTAGCTCGGCGCGGGTCCCTGCAGAGGGGCCGCTGCAACACGAAACACCCCTTCCCCCGGTGTCGACCCCCCTGTAGACGCCGGTTCCCTTCAGGCGCGGCACTCCCTCCGGCCGCGCGTGACCCGACGGCCCGGTCGCCCGAGCGGCGGCCGGGCCGTCGGCGTCCGTTACCACCCCACCCCCGAAGGGGTGAGCTCGCCGTTCGGCTCAAGCCAGAGCGTTGTCAAGCCGATACGGAGAGTGCCGTTCCATGCCCCGTCCGGGGCCAGATCCGACGACCAGAGGACCCACCGTGATCCGTGTGACGCGCCTGAACGGCGAGGGTTTCGCACTCAACCCCGACCTGATCGAGCGGGTCGAGGCTCACCCCGACACGGTGGCCTTCCTGGTCGACGGCACGAAGTACGTCGTCCGCGAGAGCGTCGACGACGTCCTGCACGAGATCCGCGAGTACCGGGCGAGCATCCTCGCCACCTCGTACGAGATGGACCGCGGTGAGTACCAGTCCCCCAAGGACACCGACGAGCACCCGGCCTCGGTCGTGCCCTTCCCCAGCCGAGAGGAGCGCTGATCCGTGGACCCGGCTTCCCTGATCGGCATCGTCCTCGCGCTGGTCGCCCTCCTCGCCACCATGATCATGGAGGGGAGCAGCCCGATGGCGATCATCCTGCTGCCCCCGCTGATCCTGGTGTTCGGCGGCACGTTCGGCGCGGCGATCGCCGGCTCGGCCATGGCCGACGTCAAGAAGATCGGTGGCTGGTTCAAGCAGGCCCTGCTGCCGCCCCAGGTCCCGCCGATCTCCGACCGCATCCAGACCCTGGTCAGCCTCGCCGAGAAGGCCCGCAAGGAGGGCCTGCTCGCGCTGGAGGCCCAGGTCAAGGAGATCGACGACCCCTTCCTCAAGCGCGGCCTGCAGATGGGCATCGACGGCACCGACCCCGAGGAGCTGCGCTCCGTCCTCGAGGGTGAGATCTCGGCCAAGAAGGCCGAGGACAAGGTCGCCGCCAAGTTCTTCACCGCCATGGGCGGTTACGCCCCCACCGTCGGCATCATCGGCACCGTCGTCGGCCTCATCCACGTGCTGGAGAACCTCTCCGACCCCGGGTCGCTGGGCCCGCTGATCGCCGGCGCGTTCGTGGCGACCCTCTGGGGTGTGCTCTCGGCCAACATCTTCTGGCTGCCCATGGGCGCCAAGATCACGCGCATCAGCGAGCTGCAGGCCGCCCAGATGGAGCTGCTCGTCGAGGGCATCACCGAGATCCAGGCCGGCACCAGCCCGCGCGCGGTCCGCCTCAAGCTGACCTCCCTCGTCCCGCCGAGCGAGGTCAAGCAGCAGGAGGCGGCGTGAGTGCCGCGAGAGCGACGCGTGAGCGAGCATCGCAGGGAGCGCCAGCGACCGAGGAGCGGAACGAACGCGGAGCCGAGCAATGAGCTCGGCCGGCCACGGCCGGCGGAAGGCCAAGAAGCACGAGGAAGAGGAGCACGAGAACCACGAGCGGTGGCTGGTGTCCTACGCGGACATGGTCACCCTGCTCATGTGCCTGTTCATCGTGCTCTTCGCGATGAGCCAGATCGACAAGCAGAAGTTCGCCGCGCTGGCCAGCGGCCTGTCGGCCAGCTTCGGCGCCCCGGTCAGCGCGATGGACACCAACGCCACCGGGTCGCAGGCCTCGGTGCTCGACGGCCTGCCGAACCCGGTCGACATCGCCGCCGGCGTCGGGCAGACCAAGACCTCGCAGGGCCTGTCCCAGCAGCAGATCGACGACGCCGCCGCGCAGGCCGCGCTGCAGCGCTCGCAGGCCATCCAGGCCGAGGCGAAGACCGCCTACGACCAGCTCGCCGCCGTCCGTGACCAGATCGACGCCGCGCTGACCGCCGCCGGCTACCCCGGCGCGGCCAAGTACGAGATCGACGAGCGCGGCCTGGTCGTGCACGTCGTCTCCGACGGCGTCCTCTACGACGCCGAGTCCGCGTCGCTGCGGGCCGACGGCGTCCGCGTGCTCAACGCGATCGCCCCGGAGCTGAAGGCGGTGCCCAACCAGATCCGGATCGAGGGCCACACGAACTCGATCCCGGTGACGCCGGGCGGCCCGTACCCGTCCAACTGGGAGCTGTCGACCGACCGGGCGACCACCGTCGTCCGCTACCTGATCACGCAGGGCATGCCGGCCGGGAAGCTGTCGGCCACCGGCTACGCCGACACCCAGCCGCTGATCCCCAACTCCGACCCGAGCGCCGTCACCGTCAACCGGCGCGTCGACATCGTCGTCCTGTCCAACGCCTCCGCCGAGGCCAACGCCCAGCTCGCGGGGCTCGACGCCGCGAACGGCAACTAGGAGAAGACCATGGCCGAGAAGACCAAGCCCGAGGGCGAGGAGACCGAGGCGAAGGGTGGCAAGAAGAAGCTGCTCGTGATCGTCGCGGTGCTGCTCGTCGCCGTCGGCGCCGGTGCGTACTTCTTCCTGTTCTCCGGTTCGGGCGATGCGAAGGCCGCCGCACCGGAGAAGGGCGCCGTGGAGGTGCTCGACCCGATCGCGGTCAACCTGGCCGGCGGCGGCTACCTCAAGATCGGCATCGCGCTGCAGCTGACCGCCGACGCGGGTGAGGAGAAGCCCGACGGCTCCGAGGCGCTCGACATCGTCATCGCCAGCTACTCGCAGGCGAACCCGTCCGACGTGATCACCGCCCGGGACGCCCTCAAGGAGGCGCTCGAGAAGAAGATCGTCGACGCCTACAAGGAGGACGGCAAGGAGATCGTCATGGGCATCTACCTGACGCAGTACGTCACCCAGTAACGACCCATCCGCTCCACCACCCTCGCGAAGTGCCAGTTCCGGACGCCGGGACTGGCACTTCGCGCATGTGCTCGCACCACTGGTCACACGCCTCCCGCGCTCGCACGGCAACTCCCCACAGAACGGTCAGGGTGACCGGGACGTCCGCCGATGAGGTTCGACGTGACCCGACCCGACCCTGGAGCCGCGCCCGCCGGCGGCCCCTTGTCGCAGGCGCTGGGGTCACGCGCCCGCCGCAGCGAGCCGCGCACCTACGACTTCCGCCGCCCGACCAAGCTCTCCCGTGACCACGTCCGGGTGCTGCAGATCGCGCAGGAGGCCTTCGCGCGCCAGGCGACGACGCACCTGACCTCCATGCTCCGGACCGGAGCGCGCCTCGAGCTCGCCGGCATCGAGCAGTTCTCCTACGACGACTACGTCGCGACGCTGCCCGAGCCGATCTTCATCGCGACGTTCACCATCGAACCGCTGGCCGGCAAGGGGATGCTCGCCTACCCGCTGGACATGGCGATGGCCACCGTCGACCACATGCTGGGCGGCTCCGGCTCGGCCGAGCAGCCCCACCGGCCGATGACCGGCATGGAGAGCGCGATCCACGGTCACCTGCTGGAGCGGCTGCTCGACGAGTTCGCGACCACGTTCGCGCACATCACGACGGTCCAGCCGGAGATCGACAGCATCGAGTACAACCCGCAGCTGGCGCAGGCGGCGGCCGGCTCGGACACCGTCATGGTCGCCTCCTTCTCGATGGCCATCGGGCAGCGCGAGGGCCAGGCCACGCTGGTGCTGCCGTTCTCCTCCTTCGCGCAGGCGCTGAACAACGCCGCCTCGCCGCAGCTGTCGGAGTCGGCGCTGCGCAAGCGCAAGCGGGCCGCCGAGGCGCTGGCCGCGCGCCTGAACCTCGTGCCGGTCGACGTCAGCGTCCGCTTCGCCCCGCTGTCGGTCTCCTCCGAGGACCTGCTCTCGCTCGCCGTCGGTGACGTCCTGCTGCTGCGCCACCCGCGCGACAGCCCCCTGGAGGTCACGACGAACGACGTCACCTTCGCCTACGCGATCGCCAGCAACCACCGCCGCCGGCTGGCCGCCGCGATCGTTCCCACCCCCGCAGCAGCCGTGAAGGACACCGCATGAGCGCGCCACGCACCGCCGAGCACTCCGACTCCGAGACCGTCACCGCGGTGGTCTCGGCGGCCGCGCGTGCCGCCGCCTCGCTCGTGCCCGCCACGACCGAGCTCGTGCCCGGCGCGGCGGTCAGCGACCCCGACACCGTCCCGCTGCCCCCGGGCGCGGCGTCCGCGATCGCCGCGAGCCTGTCCGGCGAGGTCACCGGCGACGTCGTCCTGGTCGTCTCCGCCGAGGTCGTCGAGGCCCTGGCCAACTCCCCCGTCGGCAAGATGGACGTCGCCGCCGCGCTGCGGCCCGCCCTCGAGGCGGCCGCCGGCACGCTGGGCCGGGTCCGCGTCGCCTCCGAGCGGGTGGAGGAGCCGGTCGCCGCCCTCGACGGGCTGCGCGACAAGGGCATGTTCGTCGCCGTCCCGCTGCTGGCCGACGGCGAGCACCAGGCCACCTTCGCGCTGCAGGTCAACCTGCCCCGCCCGTCCGCCGGTGGCGGTCAGCGCGGCAGCCTCGACCTGCTGCGGCACGTGGCCATGGAGGTCACCGTCGAGATCGGTCGCACCCGCATGACCGTGCAGGAACTCCTCTCGCTGCACCCCGGCGAGGTCGTGGAGCTGGACCGGGCCGCGAGCGCCCCGGCCGATCTGCTGGTCAACGGCACGCTGATCGCCCGCGGGGAGGTCGTCGTCGTCGACGAGGACTTCGGCCTGCGGATCAGCGAGATCGTGACCGATGCGGCGGAGGCCCTCTGACATGACGTGGATGGTCATCCGCCTGGTCCTCTCGCTGGCGTTCGTCGGCGGCGTGCTGTGGTTCGCCGCACGCCTGGCCAAGAAGCGCGGCCTGGGCGGCAACGGCAACGGGCTCATCGAGGTCGTCGCGCGCCAGCGCATGGGTCGCGCCAGCACCGTCAACGTGGTGCGCATCGGTGACGTCTGCCTGGTCGTCGGCGCCACCGAGGAGCAGGTGACCCTGCTCGCCGAGGTCGACCCGGAGACCGTCGAGGCCGCCGTGCGCACCAAGCAGGCGCCACGTGCGCTGACGCCGGTGCACGAGGACGACGACGCCGGCTACGAGCCCGTCCCCCGCCCGCGGGTCACCGCCCGGACGTCGTCCGGCGCGCTGAACGGCTCGGTGTTCGACAAGAAGGGCTGGGGCTCGTTCATGACCGAGCTCCGCGAGAAGACGGTCCGGCGATCGTGAGCTCCACCGCAACGCTGACGGCGTCCCGGCGGCCGATCTTCACCTGGCGCCGGATGGCGCTGGTCGTGCTCGTCACGCTGGCCGCCTGCGTGGTCGTGCTGCTCGTCGCCGGGCCGGCCCACGCGGCCCCGACCTCCCCCACCGCGCCGACCGCCCCGGTCGCACCGACCGCCCCGGCCGGCGACGGCGGGGTGAGCGTCTCGGTCGGCGGAGGCAGCCCGAGCACCTCGATCACCCTGATCCTCGCGATCACCGTGCTGTCGGTGGCGCCGTCCGTGCTGCTGCTGTGCACCTCGTTCACCAAGATCGTCGTGGTGCTGTCGCTGGTCCGCAACGCGCTGGGCCTGCAGCAGTCGCCGCCGAACCAGGTGATGACCGGGATCGCCCTGTTCCTCACGCTGTTCGTGATGGGCCCGGTGTTCTCCGACATCAACGACGTCGCGGTGCAGCCCTACCTCAACGGCCAGATGACCGTCTCGCAGGCCTACGACGCCGGCGTCGTCCCGCTCAAGGGCTTCCTGCTCGAGAACACGCGCCAGGACGAGCTCAAGCTGATGATCAACCTGTCCGGGGAGGACGCGCCCAAGGACAAGAACGACGTCAGCATGACCACGCTGATCCCGGCCTTCGTCCTGTCGGAGCTCAAGAGCGCGTTCATCATCGGGCTGGTCGTGTTCATCCCCTTCCTGGTGCTGGACATGCTGGTCAGCGCGGCACTGATGGCGATGGGCATGATGATGGTCCCGCCGGCGATCGTGTCGCTGCCGTTCAAGCTGCTGCTCTTCGTCGTCGTCGACGGATGGGCGCTGATCACCACCGCACTGGTCCACTCGTACGGGGCGGGGTAGCGCCGTGACCGACACGCAGGTGACCGAGCTCGCGCTGCAGACGATGATGCTGGCCGCCAAGGTGGCCGCGCCGGTCCTGCTGACCGCGCTGCTCGTCGGCTTCCTGATCTCGCTGTTCCAGGCGGCGACCCAGATCCAGGAGCAGACGCTCTCGTTCGTCCCGAAGATGATCGCCGTCGCGATCGCGCTGCTCGTGTCGGGCAACTGGGTGCTCTCCGAGCTGGTGAGCTTCACCCAGTCGCTGTTCGACATGCTGCCGACGCTGCTCGGCCGGACGTAGGCCCGTGGACCTCTCGGTCCCCGCGGTCACCCTGGCCGGACTGCTGCTGGCCACCTGCCGGGCCGCGGGCTTCGTGATGCTCGCGCCGCCCTTCAACTCCCGCGGCATCCCCGCACCGGTGAAGGGCGCGCTGGCGCTCGCCCTCTCCGTGGCGCTGCTGCACAAGGTCACGGCGAACATGCCCGAGCCGACGCCGGGCTTCCTGCTCGTCGGCGTCGTCACCGAGGTGGCGATCGGAGCCGGGCTCGGCTTCATCGTCCAGGTGCTGTTCACCGCGGTGCAGATGGCCGGCGACCTCATCGACCTCACCGGCGGGTTCTCGCTGCAGCCGGCGTACGACCCGATGGCCATGACCGTGACCAGCAACGTCGGGCGGTTGCACTACACGCTGGCCAGCACGCTGCTGTTCACCAGCGGCGGGCACATGATGCTGGTCCGCGGGTTCGCCACGTCGTACGAGGGGCTGCCGGTCGGCGGCACCGTGCCGACCGACCAGCTGGGCCACGTGCTGCTCACCGCGCTGTCGATGATGTTCCTGGCGGCCCTGCAGATCGCCGGTCCGCTGGTCGCCGTCCTGCTGCTGGCCGACGTGGCACTGGCCCTGCTGTCCAAGGCGGCACCCGCGCTCAACATCTTCCAGCTCGGCTTCCCGGTGAAGATCATGATCACCCTGAGCCTGCTGGGGCTGACCTTCCCGCTGCTGCCGCCGGCGCTCGACACCCTGATCGAGCACGCCACCCGCGCCATCGTCTCGCTGAAGGGCGGGTAGCCCGATGGCGAAGGACGGTCCGGGTGGTGAGAAGACAGAGAAACCGACTCCCCAGCGCCTGAAGAAGGCGCGCAAGGAAGGGCAGATCGCCCGCACCCCCGAACTGGGGACGTGGATCGGTGTGGCCGTGGCGAGCGTGATGCTGCCCATGCTGGTGAGCAAGTCGTTCACCACCGTGCAGCAGCTGTTCGTGAAGGTCGGCGCGGTCGCCAAGCACCCGGAGACCTCGGCCATCTCCGACCTCCTGGGGGAGGCGCTGTCCGGCTTCCTCACCACGGTGCTGCCCACCGCGCTGGCCCTGATGCTGGCCGGCGTCGCGGCGACGGCGGCCCAGGGCGGGGTGTCGGTCTCGGGCAAGGCGATCAAGCCGAGCCTGAAGAAGCTGAACCCGTTCAAGGGCATCAAGCGGATGTTCGGCACCCAGGGTCTGTGGGAGGCGGTCAAGGCCCTGATCAAGACGGCGGCGCTGGCCTCCGTCGTCCTGGTGACGGTCGGCAAGGCCAAGGCGCTGGTGTCCTCCGCCGGTGCGCTGCCGCTGTCGTCGGTCACCGGCACCTTCGCCGACTGCGCCGTCCTGCTCATGCGGACGATCGCCATCACCGGCCTGGTCATCGCGATCGCCGACTACGTGATCGTCCGGACGCGCACGATGAAGCAGCTCAAGATGAGCAAGTACGAGATCCAGCAGGAGCACAAGCAGTCCGAGGGCGACCCGCACATGAAGGCCCACCGCAAGGGCCTGCAGATGGCGATGTCGCGCAACCGGATGATGACCGACGTCAAGGACGCCGACGTCCTGCTGGTCAACCCGACCCACGTCGCGGTGGCGCTGAAGTACGAGCCGGCGAAGGGCGCGCCGCGGGTGGTCGCCAAGGGCGCCGACGAGATCGCCGCCAAGCTGCGCGAGGTGGCCGCCGAGGCACGGGTGCCGCTCGTGCAGGACATCCCGCTGGCCCGGGCGCTGCACGCCTCCTGCGACATCGGCCAGGAGGTACCGGCGCAGCTGTTCACCGCCGTGGCCCGGGTGCTCGCCTTCGTCATGCACCTCACCGCACGCGGCGTGGTCGGCGGCTTCCACCGGCCCGGCTTCGAGGCGCCGGACACCGAGGGCCTGCCCAAGGCCGGACGACGCCGCTCACCCGTTACCGCTTGATCGGCCCCCTCCCGGGCACCGCCGCGAGCTTGCGAGCGGTGGGGAGGAGGGGGTCCTTGAGCTGGCGATAGGTATCACCGGGACGGCGGACTGCCGATAGGTCCACCGTGGGCAAGATGTCGAAGGTCGCCGTGCCCGTCGGCGTCGTCTCCATCGTGCTCATGCTCGTGGTGCCGCTGCCCTCGGCGGTCCTCGACCTGCTGCTCGGGCTGAACATCACCGCCGCGCTGCTGATCCTGCTGGTCTCGATGCAGATCAAGCGGTCGCTGGACTTCTCGGTGTTCCCGTCGCTGATCCTCATCGCCACGCTGTTCCGGCTGGCGCTGAACGTCTCCTCGACCCGCCTGGTGCTCACCGACGGCTTCGCCGGCAAGGTCATCGACGCGTTCGGCCACTTCGTCGTCGGCGGCTCGCTGGTCGTCGGGCTCGTGATCTTCGTGATCCTGACGATCATCCAGTTCGTCGTCATCACCAACGGTGCCGGCCGCGTGGCCGAGGTCGGTGCCCGCTTCACCCTCGACGCCATGCCCGGCAAGCAGATGGCGATCGACGCCGACCTCAACGCCGGCCTGATCAACGAGCAGCAGGCGCGCAAGCGCCGCGCCGAGGTCACCGCCGAGGCCGACTTCTACGGCTCGATGGACGGTGCCTCGAAGTTCGTCAAGGGCGACGCCATCGCGGCGATCATCATCACGCTGATCAACCTGATCGGCGGCTTCGCGATCGGCGTCATCCAGCGCGGCCTGTCCCCCGCGGACGCCGTCAGCCAGTACTCGCTGCTGTCCGTCGGTGACGGCCTGGTCTCCCAGATCCCGGCGCTGCTCATCTCGACCGCGACCGGCATCATCGTCACCCGCTCGGCCTCCGACGCCGACATGGGCACCGACCTGCTCGGCCAGCTGGGCCGCTACAAGCAGCCGCTGCGGATCGCCGGCGGCGCCGCGGTGGCCCTCTGCCTGATCCCGGGCCTGCCCAAGCTGCCGTTCGCCGTAGTCGGCGGGCTGTTCCTCATCATGGCCGCGCGCATGAAGGAGGCGCCGGTCGTCGACGAGGAGGCCGAGGCCCGCGCGCTCGCGGCGGAGAACGAGCCCAAGCCCGACTCCCCCGAGGCGATCGCCGAGAAGATGCGGGTCGACCCGCTCGAGCTCGAGGTGGCCTTCGACCTGGTCGACCTGGTGGACAGCGCCCGCGGCGGCGACCTGCTCGACCGGGTCAAGGCGCTGCGCCGGAAGGTCGCCATGGACTCCGGCCTGGTCATCCCCCTGGTCCGGACCCGCGACAACCTCGACCTGCCCTCGTCGCAGTACGTCATCTGGCTCAACGGCGTCCCCGCCGCCAAGGGCATCTCCCCCGCCGGCACGGTGCTGGCCATCGGCGACAACCTCGACGGCCTGCCCGGCAAGCCGACCCGCGAGCCGGTGTTCGGGCTGCCGGCCAAGTGGGTCCCGATGGAGCTGCAGCGGCAGGCGGAGATGGCCGGCGCGACCGTCGTCGACAGATCCTCGGTCATCACCACGCACCTGGCCGAGGTCGTCCGGCAGAACGCCGCCGACCTGCTCGGCCGCGAGGACGTCAAGCTGCTGGTCGAGATGGTCCGCCGGACGCACCCGATCGTCGTCGAGGAGCTCACGCCCACGCTGCTCACGCTCGGCGAGATCCAGCGCGTCCTGCACGGCCTGCTCGAGGAGAACGTCTCCATCCGCGACCTGGTGCGCATCTTCGAGGCGCTCTCGGTCCGGGCGAAGACGTCGACCGACGTGGACGGCCTGATCGAAGCGGCCCGCGCGGCGCTCGGCTCGGCGATCAGCCAGCCCTACGTCACGGCCGACGAGCGGCTGCACGTGCTGACGCTCGACCCCGGCTTCGAGCAGCGGCTGCTGGAGTCCATCCGGCAGACCGACGGCGGCCAGGTGCTCGCCATCGACGCCGGCGCCGTGGACGCCCTCGTCCACGGCTGCTCCGGAATGCTCGAGGAGGCCGAGCGGTCGGGCCTCTCCCCGGTCCTGGTGTGCTCACCGCAGGTGCGCGCGGCGCTCTCGCGGCTGATCCGTCAGGTCCTGCCCAGGCTGCCGGTGATCTCCTACACCGAGGTGTCCCGGACAGCGCAGATCGAGTCGCTGGGAGTTGTGAGCGGTGCCGTTGCGATCCGTTGAGGCCGCCACGCGGGACGACGCCATCGCCGCTGCTCGAGAGCAGTTCGGTGCGACGGCGCGCGTCGTCGGCGTGCGGCGGGTGCGCTCGGGGGGCGTCCTGGGCTTCTTCGCGACCGAGCGGTACGTGGCCGAGGTCGATCCCGATGCGCTGGCCCGCCCCAAGCGACCGGCACCGCGCACGCCGGCGTCCCGCACGCCGCAGTCCGACCTTCCGCTGGAGGAGCGCGCCCGCGCCGCGGCCGCCTCGATCGCCCGGCTGGCCGCCGCGGCCGAGGACCCGGTCGACGAGGTCGCCGACCTGCTGGGCGCCGACGGCCCGGCCGAGCCGCTGCCGACCTACACCCGCAGCGCCTTCCAGCGCGCCGCCGCGGAGAGCGCGAAGAAGTCCGCCGTGGCCCCCGCGGCCGCCGCGGCGAAGAAGGCGACGCGCGCCTTCACCCCGGAGCGGGCGTTCAGCCCCGAGCCGGTGAAGCCGGTGGTCCCGGTTCACGAGTGGCCCACGGTGGAGACGGACGACGAGGGACCGGTGATCTCGGGCTCCGGCGCGTCGTCGGCACCCTCCCCCTTCACCGCAGCGCTGGCCCGCATGGTGTCGGGTGACCGTGAGGTGCGCCAGGCCGTGCAGGAGGCCCTGGAGGAACCCGCGGTCGAGACCGCACCCGAACCTGCGGACGAGCACCGCGACCACGAACCATCCCGGCCGAACTGGGCAGCGATCGTCCGGGCGGCGGAGAAGACGGCACAGTCGGGTGCGCAGCACCAGGAGGAGGAACCGGTGGACGAGCACGAGGAGCAGTCCCCCGGGGTGCGCCCGATGGTGTTCCCGACCTGGGCTGCCGAGGCCCCGGTCGCCGAGGCACCTGCCCCGGCGCCGGCTCCGGTGGTCGAGGAGCCCGCTCCGTCGTCCTCGCCGCGCGAGGAGGTCATCGCCGACATCCTGCGGGCGGCGCTGGCCCAGGGTCAGTCCGACGAGGCCCTCGCCGACATCCTGCGCACCGTGCTGGCCGGCTCGTCGCCGGCCGCCGTCGAGGCGCCGCTGCCCGCCGCTGCGGCCGCCGAGACCTTCGCCGAGCCGTTCTCCGAGCCCGTCGTCGAGAGCTTCGTCGAGCCCGTGGTCGAGACGTCGTGGGAGCCCGCGCCGGAGCCGGCGGTCGAGCCGCAGCCGCTGTGGGGCGACCCGGCCCCGGCCGCGCCCGTCTGGACGGAGGCCGCGCCGGTCGAGGCCGAGCCGACGTGGACCGACGTCACCCCGGACGAGCCGATCTTCGCCGAGGTCGTGCTACACGAGCCGGCCGCTCCGGTCGCCGCCCCGCCCGTGGTCGAGGTCCCGGTCGAGGTCGTGCCCGTCGCCGTCGCGCCCGAGCCGGTCGCCATCGCCGAGCCGGTCGAGGAGCCGGTCGTCGAACTGCCGATGCCGCCTCTCGCGCGCACCGCCAGCGACCCGGCGCCCATGCAGATGGACGCGACCACCGTCATGTCGCCGCTCTCGCTGCTGCCGCCGCTGTCCGGCCGGCGCGGCGGCCTGCCGCCGGTGCCGCCGTCGGCGTCCCGCGCCTCCGCCTCGGCGGCTACGCCCAGGCCGACCACCCCGGAGACCGCCCCCATGCCCGCACCGGCCGCCCCGCTGGCCACCGTCGTCCGCCTGCCGTTCGCGCCGCTGCCGGACGCCGACTACGTCGAGCCCGGCGAGCCGGCCGCCCCCGTGGCCGAGGTCGAGGTCGAGGTCGAGGAGACCCCCATGTCCCAGCCGGTCCTGGTCGAGCCGGTCGTCGTCGCTGCCCCGGTGATCGAGGCTGCCGCGGTCGAGGCCCCCGCGGTCGAGGCCCCGGCGCTCCCGGCGACCGCGCCGGTGCCCGCCGCGGCGCCGTCCGGTGACCTGGTGACCCGGCTGGTGTCGTTCGGGCTCACCGAGCAGCTGCTCGGCGCCGGCTTCGCCGCCGACGCCGCGGCGCACGGCACCTACGCCGCCCTGACCGCGGCGCTGGCCGTGCGGCTGCCGGCCGCGCCGCAGCTGCCGACCGGCCCCGGCGAGGTGCTGTTCCTCGTGGGCCCGGGCGTCGAGACCCTCCGCGCCGCCCGCTCGCTGGCCGCCTCGCTGCGGCTGGACCCCGAGCGCGTGCTGTGGGCGACCCGTGGCGACCTGGCCGCGCTGGCGCCGAAGGGCAACCGGATCACCACCCTCGACGCCGCCATCGGCCGCCGGCAGGACGCCGAGCGCTCCGGGACCATGACGATCGTCGCCGTCGACGCCCCGCTGCGCACCGACGCCTACTGGATGTCGCAGATGCTGGCGATCTGGTCGCCGACCGCGGTGTGGGCCGTCGTCGAGGCCACCCGCAAGCCGGAGGACCTCGAGCAGTGGCTCGGCGGGCTGCCCCGCGCCGACGCGCTCGTCGTCCAGGACGCCGACCTGTCCGTCGACCCGGCCGCGGTGCTCGCCCGGGTGGATACGCCCGTGGCCCTCCTCGACGGCGTGCCGGCCACCGCGCACCGCTGGGCGTCGGTGCTCTGCGAGCGGCTGGAGACGCTCCAGGCATGAGCCCTTTCCGCTGGGACGTGCTCGGGGTCGGGTTCGTGCTGGCCCTGCCGCTGCTGGCGCTCTACCTGCGCGGCGACCTCACCGTCGAGGAGATGACCGGCCGGCTGCCGTGGTGCCTGCTCGGTGGCTACGTCGTCGTGGCGCTGCTGCGCTTCGCCGCCCAGCCGCGCCGCAAGGACGCCGTTCGTGGCACGGAGGCGGCCGACCTGGACGCCGCACCCCAGGAGCCCTCCCCCGCCCCTTAGCGCTCCTCGCTGCCGCCACTCTTGCGGTTGTTCACCGGCTCTTGCGGTGCTGCAGCACCGCAAGAGCACCGAAATCACAGCAAGAGCGACCATCCACAACCCTGTGTCAGCTCTCGTGGAGGCGGTCGGATCGGCGCGAGGATCCGGTCATGGCCGATCTGCTGCGCCGCGCCGCCGCCCTCGCCGACGGGATGACCGACGACGAACTGGCCCGGCTCGTCCGGCGCGGAGAGCTGGTCCGGTTGCAGCGCGGCACGTACACGCCCGGCGATCCGCCAGCAGGTGACGACGAGCGGCACGCCGCCGTCGTGATGGCAACTGTCGCCGGGCTGCGCCTGCCCGGCGTGGTCAGCCATCTCTCGGCCGCCGTGCTGCACGGCCTGCCGACCTGGAACGTCCGCTTCGACCGGGTGCACATCACGCGCCGGCCGCCGGCGAGCGGTAGCGGGACCCGTCGCATCCACCTGCACATCGCCCGTCTCGCGGACGACGAGGTGACGGAGCTGAACGGACTCGAGGTCACCGACCTCTCCCGGACCGCCGTCGACGTCGCGCGCACACTGCCGTTCGAGCAGGCCGTCGTCACGCTCGACGCCGCTCTGGCCACCGGGTGGACGACGAAAGAGCTGCTCTCCGACCGCCTGTCCCGCATGGGCGCCGTGCCGGGAGTGCGCCGGGCGGCCCGGGTGGTGGCGTTCGCCGACGGGCGCAGTGAGAGCGTCGGGGAGAGCCGCAGCCGCGTGCTGATGAAGCGGCTCGGACTGCCGGCTCCCGACCTGCAGGTGAGGCTTCGCCGCCTCGACGGTAGCGAGGTCGCCCGGTGCGACTTCGGCTGGCGCGAGCACCGGACCATCGCCGAGTTCGACGGCCGGATCAAGTACGGGCGGTTGCTGCGGCCCGGCCAGGAGCCAGGCGATGCCGTGTTCGAGGAGAAGCTGCGCGAGGACGACATCCGCGATCACGGTTGGAAGGTCGCCCGCTGGATCTGGCGGGAGCTGGGCACACCGCTGGTCATCGGCGACCGGCTGCGCCGCGCGTTCGCGCGCCGCTGAGGCAGCACTCTTGCGGTCGTTCTCGTCCTTCTGCGGTTCTGCAGGACCGCGAGAGCACGAGAAAGACCGCAAGAGTGCCGCGGGAGCGAGCCCCGCTAGATGTCGTGACCGGACAGGTTGTTCACGCGGCGAGGCGGCTGACCGGCGGGTGACCTCCGAGGGCGGAATGGCTACGGGCAGTGTTGTAGTGCTCGAGCCAGCCGTCCAGCGCGACGGTGCGCTCCTCGTTCGATGCCCAGGCGGTGGCGTAGGCCCACTCGCTCTGCAGGGTGCGGTTGAACCGTTCGGCCTTGCCATTGGTCCAGGGCCGGCCGGGCTTGATGAACCGGCGGGCGATGCCCAGCTGGGCGCAGGCCGCGATCCAGGCGGCACCGATCCGGTAGCTCTTGGCGTTGTCGGTCAGCACCCGGGCGATGGTCACGCCCTGGGCGGCGAACCAGGCCACCGCGCGGGTCAGGAAGCCGGCGCAGGTGCCGGTGCGCTCGTCGGGCAGCACCTCGGCGTAGGCCAGCCGGGTGTGATCGTCGATGGCCACGTGCACGTAGTCCCAGCCGATGCCGCGCCCGCGCACCTCCTCGCGGCGGCCGTGGATGCGCCAGCCACCGCCGACCGGCACCCGGCCGAGCTTCTTCACGTCCACGTGCAGCAGGTCGCCGGGGTGCTCGCGTTCGTAGCGGACCTGGCTGTGCCGGCGGCCGCGCAGCAGCTCGCCGGTCAGCCGGTCGACGTCGGCCAGCCGGGGCAGGCCGGCCCGGCGCAGCACCGCCCCGATCGTGGAGGCCGCCAGCCCGAGGATCGCGGCCAGCCGCACCGGCCCGGCATGGTGGGCCTTGCGCGCGGCCACGATCGCCGCGGTCCTCTCGGCCGAGGTGCGCCGCGGCAGCCGATGCGGCCGCGAGGAGCGGTCGGCCAGCCCAGCCTCGCCCTCGGCCCGCCAGCGGCGCACCCACTTGTAGACCGTTTGGCGGCTCACTCCGAGCTGCTTGGCGACCTCCGCCGGGGCGGTGACCAGCTCGGACACGAGCGACGATCAGCTTGCGGGCATAGACAGTCGTGCGGGCATTAGCGTGAGCCACGGAGACCTCCGGTTGGGAACGGCGACGTCAAGCACCGCCACTCCTTCCGGAGGTCTCCTTCGTGATCAAGCCACCACGCCGACTGTCAACAACGTGTCTGGTCGCGACAGCTAGAGCGGGAGGTCCTCCAGCATCTCGGTGACCAGCGCGGCGATCGGCGAGCGCTCGGAGCGGGTCAGCGTCACGTGCGCGAAGAGCGGGTGCCCCTTCAGCTGCTCGACCACCGCCGCGATCCCGTCGTGCCGGCCGACGCGCAGGTTGTCCCGCTGCGCGACGTCGTGGGTGAGCACCACCCGCGAGCCGGAGCCCAGCCGCGACAGCACAGTGAGCAGCACGCCGCGCTCCAGCGACTGCGCCTCGTCGACGATCACGAACGAGTCGTGCAGCGACCGGCCGCGGATGTGGGTCAGCGGCAGCACCTCGATCAGGTCGCGGGCCGCGATCTCCTCGAGCACGTTCGAGGACACCAGCGCACCGAGCGTGTCGTAGACCGCCTGCGCCCAGGGCGACATCTTCTCGCCCTCGCCGCCGGGCAGGTAGCCGAGCTCCTGGCCGCCGACGGCGTAGAGCGGCCGGAAGATCACGACCTTCTTGTGCGCCCGCCGCTCGAGCACCGACTCCAGCCCCGCGCACAGCGCCAGCGCCGACTTGCCGGTGCCGGCCCGCCCGCCGAGGGACACGATGCCGATCTCCGGGTCGAGCAGCAGGTCGAGGGCGATCCGCTGCTCCGCCGAGCGGCCGTGCAGCCCGAACGCCTCGCGGTCGCCGCGCACCAGCCGCACCTGCTTGTCCGGCGTCACCCGGCCCAGCGCCGAACCGCGCGAGGACAGCAGCACCAGCCCCGTGTGCGGCGGCAGCTCGGCGGCCCCGGGCACGAACACCTCGCCGGACTCGTACAGGGCGTCGAGCTCGGCGTCCTCCAGGGACAGCTCGGCCATGCCGGTCCAGCCGGCGTCGACGGCGTCCAGCGCCCGGTACTCGTCGGTGTCCAGGCCGACCGCGGCCGCCTTCACCCGCAGCGGCACGTCCTTGGTGATCAGGCAGACGTCGCGGCCCTCGGCGCGCAGGTTGAGCGCGACGACCATGATCCGCGAGTCGTTGCTGTCGTTGCGGAAGCCGGCCGGCAGCACCGCCGCATCGCTGTGGTTGAGCTCGACGTGCAGCGTGCCGCCGGCCTCACCGATGGGCACCGGCGCGTCCAGCCGGCCGTGCTGCACCCGCAGGTCGTCGAGCATGCGCAGAGCCTGCCGGGCGAACCACCCGAGCTCCGGGTGGTGCCGCTTGTCCTCGAGTTCCCCGATCACGACGAGCGGGAGCACCACGTCGGAGTCGCCGAAGCGCAGCAGCGCGCCGGGGTCGGAGAGCAGGACGGAGGTGTCGAGGACGTACGTGCGGCGTGTGGTCACGAGTCGACTCCCGTGGGGCGCGCGCGGCGCCCCGGCTCGAAGGTGGCCGGGCCCCGGCTGAGAAGCCGGGCACCGGCCCCTCTGGTCGACGAACTCGTCAGCACCAACCGGGCCTCCCGTGGACGGCGAGGTGAGCTCGCCTTCCACCCCGGACGGTAGAACCGGCAGGTGACAGAAGCGTGACGACGAGGCGGCGTGTCCCCCCTCCGAGGGACCCACCTACCCCGTTCGCCCCAACCGTCTAGCTCGATTCCCGCTTGAACCGCCGGACCCCGAACCACCAGCCCAGCAGCACCAACGCCAGCGTCAGGCCGAGCCCCCACCACGCCGTCGAGGTGCTGTAGTTCCCGGCGAAGAACGCGCGGGCGCCCTCGACGATGTGCTTGAACGGGTTGACGTCGCTGATCGTCTGCAGCCAGCCGGGAGCCAGGCTCATCGGCAGCAGGATCCCCGAGAGCAGCAGGATCGGGAAGACGACGGCGTTGAGCAGCGGCGCGAACGCGTCCTCGCTCTTCAGCGTCAGCGCCAGCGCGTAGGACACGGCCGAGAGCGCGGCGCCGAGCAGCGCGACCACGACGAGGGTGAGGACGACGCCGGCCAGCGGGGCGCGCAGCCCGAACAGCAGCGAGACCAGGACCAGCAGCACGCTCTGCACGACCAGGACGACGACGTCGCGCAGCACCCGGCCGAGCAGCAGCGCCGTCCGGCTGGCCGGCGTGACCCGCTGGCTCTCGATGACGCCGGCCCGCCACTCGGCGATCAGCCCGAAGCCGACGAACAGCGCCCCGAACATCCCGACCTGGATCAGGATCCCGGGCACGAAGATCTGGTACGCGTTGCCCGCGGCGCCGAGAGAGCCGGACAGCGGCTTGAGCAGCGGCCCGAACAGCACGATGTAGAGGATCGGCTGCGACAGCCCGATCACCACCCACGCCGGGTTGCGCAGCGACAGCCGCATGGCGCGGTTGAAGATCGTCAGGGTGTCGCGGGGCACGCTGCTGCCCATCACGGGCAGGGTCGCGGCGCTCATCGGAGGGCTCCTTCGGGTTCGGGGGCGGGCGCCGCGGACGGGGCGCCCTCCTCGCGCAGCGACCGCCCGGTCAGCTGCAGGAACACGTCGTCGAGGCTGGGCCGGCGGCTCTCGATGCCGGCCACCTCGACGCCGGCGGTGTCCAGCTCGCGGACCAGGCGCACCAGCGCCGCACCGCCGTTGGGCACCCGGCCGATGACGCGGTCGTCCTGCACCTGCGGCGGCTCGGCGCCGGGCAGCCCGCCGACCAGCCGCGCGACCTCGGCGGTCGCGGCAGGGTCGGCCACGGTCACGGTGAGGACGTCGCCGCCCACCCCCGACTTCAGCTGGTCCGGCGTCCCCGCCGCGACGATGACGCCGTGGTCGATGACGAGGATCCGGTCGCAGAGGGCGTCGGCCTCGTCGAGGTAGTGGGTGGTGAGGAAGACCGTCGTCCCCCGCTCCTCCCGCAACCCCCGGATGTGCTGCCACAGGTTGGCCCGCGCCTGCGGGTCGAGCCCGGTGGTCGGCTCGTCCAGGAAGACCAGGCCGGGCTCGTGCACCAGGCCCATCGCGATGTCCAGACGACGGCGCTGCCCACCGGACATCGCCTTGGGCTTGCGGTCCCACAGCCCCTCGAGGTCGAGCTCGGAGAACAGCCGCTGGCCGTGGGCGGTCGCGTCGGCGGTGCTCATGCCGTAGAGCCGGGCGTGGTCGACGACCTCCTCCCCCGCCAGCGCCTCGGGCTGGGTCGACCCGCTCTGCGACACGTAGCCGATGCGGCGGCGGACGCCCACCGGGTCGGTGAGCAGGTCGCAGCCGGCCACCGTCGCGGTACCGGCCGACGGCACCAGCAACGTGGTCAGCATCCGCAGGGTGGTGGTCTTGCCGGCCCCGTTGGGGCCCAGGAAGCCGACGATCTCACCGGCCTCGACGTCGAGGTCCACGCCGTCGACGGCGCGCACCTCCTGCTTCTTCTTGCGGAACGTGCGGACGAGTCCGCGGGCGTGGATCACGCCGCGGAGTATTCAACTTTGACTACGAGGCGGTCAAGCGGTTTTACCGGTCGGCAGGTCGGTCAGGACGGCGGGCGGCCAGATGCCCTCGACCGGGTGGTCGGGCCCCGGCTCCTCGCCGGCGAAGCGGTAGTGCCCGGCGTCGATGCGCTCGCAGATCTCCCGCACCCACGCCCGCTCGCCCTCCACCCAGTGCCCGGCGACCCGGAACAGCTCGGTGGTAGCCGCCGGCGCGGTGCGGTTCGCCTCGATCGACCGGACCGCCGACGACGTCGCCGACACGGTCGCCTCGAGCACCAGCGCCCGGGCGCGCAGCGCCTCCCGCACCTCGTCGCGCGGCAGCGTGGTGAAGAAGCACAGGCCGCCGAGCAGCCGGGTCGGATCGCTCCAGTCGGGCTCGCGGAGGGCCAGGGCCAGCAGCCGCTGGTACTCGACCTCGCCGTCGGGGGTGAGCCGGTAGGCCACCGGGTCGCCGGGCAGCTCGTCCAGCAGCGCCTGCTTGGCCAGGGTGCGCAGACCGGAGTAGATCGACCCGGGGTTGACGTGCGCCCAGTCCTGCACCTGCCAGCTCAGCAGCTCCCGGCGCAGCAGGTAGCCGTGGACCGGCTGGAAGATCCGGACCGCCCCGAGCAGCAGCAGCCGCGTGGTCGACATGCGCTCACTGTGCCCCGGCAGCGCGTGCGCGGGGTACCCGGCGTCACTCCTCCCGGCGATCCCGGGGCACCTCGGGCAGCCAGGGCAGCTCGCGGGTGGGCGGCTGGCGGGGCGCCGGCGGGACGTCGTCGTCCTCCGGTGGCCAGACGTCGTCGTCCTCGGGCGGACGGCGGACCGCCCTGCGCCGGCCCCGGACCCACGCGACGAGGGCCCAGACCACCGGAACGAGCAGCGCCGGCCACTGCACCCGCAGGTCCCCGACCCACAGCAGCAGGCCGAGCAGGAACACGAACAGCCAGCTCGCCGTCCACAGGCCCACGAAGCGGGACTGCTGCGGGGTCCGGCTCATGGCTCAGGCGCCGCGCAGTTCCGCGGCCACTCGCGCCGGCGTCAGCGGCTCGTCGAGCAGCCGGAGGAAGCGGTCGGCCACCGACTGCTCCCCGGTGCGGTCGCCCAACCAGCGGGCGAGCAGGTCGTAGCCCTCGACGTAGGTGGAGATGTAGGCCCGCCACAGCGGATGGGTGAGGAAGCGCAGCTGCTGGCGCGCCCGGTCGGTGCCGACCAGCGACCAGCGCTGCAGGTACGCCACCACCTCGTCGGGGTCGGCGCCCCGGTCGTGCAGGAGGATCGCGGCGTCCTGGCGCACGCGGTTCAGCGGTGCCGCGGCGGCGGTGACCCGCTCGGCGAGCTCGCCGTCGAAGCGCAGCCCCAGGTCGGCGAGGATCTCGGCCGCCCACGGCCCCCAGCCGGCGGCCACGGTGGCCTCGATGCCGAGATCGGCCAGCCCCTCGGCCATGAGGCACTCCGGGGTGTTGACGAGGAAGACCGTGTGCTCGACGCGGCCGTCCTTCTCCACGAGGCCGAGCTCCTTGCGGCAGTGCTCGGTGTGGTGGCCGGGGTAGGACTCGTGCGCGACCAGGTGCGGCAGCTGGGCCAGCCGGTGCGGCAGATCGGCGTTGATCGCCACCCGCGAGCGGAAGGCGCCCTCGTAGTAGTTGAACCCCGACCACGGCTGGTCGGTGACCACCTCGTAGGTGACGGTCTCGACCTCGGGCAGCCCGTAGTCCAGCCGCACCCGGTCGCGCAGCGCGCTGGACAGCGCCAGCACCGCCACCTCCAGCCGGTCCGGCGGGCACTCCTCGCGGCGCCGGTGGAGGGCGAACCGCTCGCTGAGCGTCCCGTCGCCGGGCAGCAGCGCCTCGAGCTCGGCGTGCGCCGCGGCGTACACGGCGGGATCGCCCAGCTCGACGTCGACCTGGAAGTACGCCGCCACCTCGTCGACGAACCCGACCGGCTCGCCGCTCATCTTCCGGGCGGTGCACTCCAGCCCGGTCAGCTGGCCGCGCAGGTACGCCGTCCGTTCGTCGGACAGCCCGGCCGAGTCCAGCTCGCGGAGCAGGCTTCGGGCCTGGTCGCGCAGCTGCTGCGGCGTCGGGGCCGGCTCGTCGACGACCTCGGCGCGTACGCGGGGGTCGCCGGTGTAGGCGTCGACGAAGCCGGACTCCAGGCGGTCGAAGCGCAGGCCGAGCCGCACGTACTCGAGGGGGACGTCGACGGGGCTCGCCATGCCCCCGAGTTTGTCAGCTACCGAACCGGCGATGCCGCGCGGAGTAATCACGCAGCGCCCGCAGGAAGTCGATCCGCCGGAAGTCCGGCCAGTAGACGTCGGTGAAGTAGAACTCCGAGTGCGCGGTCTGCCAGAGCAGGAAGCCCGACAGCCGCTGCTCGCCGCTGGTCCGGATGATCAGGTCGGGGTCGGGCTGGCCGCGGGTGTAGAGGTGCTCGGCGATGTGCTCGACGTCGAGCAGCTCGACCAGCTCGTCGAGGGGGGTGCCGCGCTCGGCGTGCTCGGCGAGCAGGGAGCGGACGGCGTCGGCGATCTCGCGTCGTCCGCCGTAGCCGACGGCCAGGTTGACCGTGGCGCCCGGCCGGTCGCGGGTCAGCTCCTCCGCTTGCTTGAGGACGGCGACGGTCTCCGCGGGCAGCAGCTCCAGCGCGCCCATCGCCCGCAGGTGCCAGCGCCGGTCGACGGCGGAGAGGTCGGCGACGACGTCCTCGATGATGCGCAGCAGCGGCACCAGCTCCGGCTCGGCCCGGGACAGGTTGTCGGTGGAGAGCAGGAAGATCGTGACGACACCGACGCCCGCCTCGTCGCACCAGCCCAGGAAGTCGGCGATCTTGTCGGCGCCCCGGCGGTGGCCCTCGCTGACGTCCTCCAGGCCCATGTCGCGAGCCCAGCGGCGGTTCCCGTCGATGATCACCCCGACGTGCCGCGGGAGTTCGGCGGTCTCCAGCGCCCGGGCCAGCCGGTGCTCGTAGACCTGGGTCAGTACGTCGCGGACCCTCTGACGCGCCCCCACGACGGTCACCCTAGGCCCCCGCTCGGTCACGCTCTCGTACCGTTCCGGACCTGCGCGTACGCGTCGCGTAGTTGGTGGGAAGGTCACAGTGCCGCGCGACCTACGGATCCGTAGCCTCGGTGCATGAGCGCTCTTCCCCCCGACTCCGAGCCGGTCCGCGTCGAGGCGGACAGCGCGGAACTCGAGGCGCCCAGCGCCCAGGCCGCCGTCACCGCCGTCCTGGAGGAGGGCGAGCACGTCGAGCGGGCGTGGACCGCCGCCGACTTCGCCGACGACGACTGGGACCACCCCGACACCCGGCCGCGGCTGCGCGGCTGGCTGCACCTGTTCGCGTTCTTCGGCGCGATCGTCGCCGGGGCCGTGCTCATCCCGCTCGCGTCGGTGCTCGGCGCACGGGCCGGCTTCTCGGTGGCGGTCTACTGCCTCACGATCTGCGGGCTGTTCGGCATCAGTGCGCTCTACCACCGCCGCCGCTGGTCACCGCGCGGCTGGAAGATCATGAAGCGGCTCGACCACTCGATGATCTTCCTGTTCATCGCCGGCACGTACACGCCGTTCTCGCTGCTCGCTGTGAGCGACCCCGCCGGCTACTGGGTGCTCGGCACGGTGTGGGCGGGTGCGCTGCTCGGCGTCACGCTGAAGCTGTCCTGGCCGACGGCGCCGCGGTGGGTCGGCGTCCCGCTCTACCTGGCGCTGGGCTGGGTCGCCGTCTTCGTGCTCACCGACATCCTGCACATCGCCGGGGTGGCGTCCCTGGTGCTGCTGGCGATCGGCGGCGTGCTGTACACCCTCGGCGGCGTGGCCTACGCGATGAAGAAGCCCAACCCGTGGCCGGGCGTCTTCGGCTACCACGAGGTCTTCCACGCGATGACCATCCTGGCGGCGATCTGCCACTACATCGCCGTCTACTTCGCGATGTACAACTCCCCCTTCGCCGGCTGATCCCCGCGGTTTCGCGTGCTCAACCGCGCGCGGTTAAGCACGCGAAACCCCGTCAGGTCCAGGGTGGGCGGGCGTCGTGCTTCGTCGACCAGGCGCCGGCGCGACGCCAGGTGCGGGCGACCCAGTCGGTGTCCTCGTCGGTCACGAGGTTGCCCATCACGCGCAGGGCGAGGGTCATCAGGTACCGCGAGCGCATGCCGACCGGCCCGGCTGCGGGCAGCAGCCGCGGCACCGTGAGCAGGCCGGCCAGCCGCCGGGCGATCGAGAACGCCGCGCCGTAGTTGTGCCGCAGCGTCGCCGGCCAGGCGGCCGACCAGTCCTCCTCGGAGAGCAGCGCGGCCAGGTCGCGGCCGGTCTCCAGGCCGTAGTCGATGCCCTCGCCGTTGAGCGGGTTCACGCATCCCGCGGCGTCGCCGACCAGCGCCCAGTTGCGACCGGCCACCCCGGAGACGGCGCCGCCCATGGGCAGCAGCGCCGAGGCCGGTGCCCGCACCTCCCCGTCGAGCTGCCACTCCTCGCGCCGGCTCTCGGCGTAGAGCCCCATCAGCGCCTTCAGCTGCACACCGGCGGGACGACGGGCGGTCGCCAGCGTGCCGACGCCGATGTTGACCTCCCCGTCGCCGAGCGGGAACACCCAGCCGTAACCGGAGAGCAGCTCGCCGTCGGCGCCGCGCAGCTCCAGGTGCGAGGAGATCCACTCGTCGTCGCTGCGGCCGGAGCGGATGTAGCCCCGCGCGGCCACCCCGTACGCGGTGTCGCGGTGCCACTCGCGGCCGAGCACGCGGCCCAGCGGGGAGCGGGCGCCGTCGGCCACGACGAGCCGCGAGCACCGGATCGTCGTCCGGGTGCCGTCGCTCCGGGTGAAGACGACGGCGCGCACGCGGTCGCCGTCCCGCTCGACCTCGACGGCGCGCGCGTCCTCGACCGGGACGGCGCCGTCGGTGAGCGCCACCTCGCGGATGCGCGCGTCGAGCTCGGTGCGGGGCACGGCCCCGCCGTGGGCGGGCAGCGAGCCGCTGGGCCACGGCAGCAGCAGCTCCTGGCCGAACCCGGCGGCGCGCAGGCCCCGGTTGCGGCCGCGCTTGCCGACCCACTCCCCCAGCCCCAGCAGCTCGAGCTCGGCGATCGCGCGCGGGGTCAGCCCGTCGCCGCACGCCTTGTCCCGGGGGAAGACGGCGGCATCGGCCAGGACGACGTCGTGCCCGGCGCGGGCGGCCCAGGCGGCCGCCGCGGAGCCGGCGGGACCGGCGCCCACGACGAGGACGTCGGTCGAGGTCGGCTCGGGCACGTGCCCAGTGTCCCGGATTCAGCTGACCTGCGGACCGCGGGCCCGGACCTCCTCGACCGAGGCCATCGCCTCGCGCAGCTCGGTGAGCCACTCGTCGGCGTGCTCCCCGACCAGCCGCACCGCCCAGACCAGCGCCTCCGAGCGGGAGCGGGCCACTCCGGCGTCGACCAGGGTGTCGAGCACCAGCCGCTCGGGCTGGCGCAGCCGGGTCATCACCGGCACCGACTGGTTGGTGAAGATCTCGCGGGCGTCGCCGCAGACCGCGCCCCAGGCGACCGAGCGGCCGTAGCGCTCCTGCGCGGCATCGGCGATCGCCATGCGCTGCTCGCGGGTGTCCTCTCGGAACCGCGAGATCCGCCCGGCGCGGGCCGCGGCCTGGTCGCCCTCGCCCGCCTCGGGCTCGGGCAGCGTGCCGACGACGGTGATCTCGTCGCGGTCGACGATGAGCTCCGGCGCTCCCGTGAACCAGCCGTCGGGCAGCCGTCCGGCGAACCAGCCGGCGACCTCCGACCGGTCCAGCGGCGGTCCGCTCTCCCCGCCTCGTCCCCCGCGGCCTCGGCCGCCCCAGGCCCGCGCGAACTCGCGGGCGAACGGCCCTCCGGCGTGGTGGTGTCCGTGCATGACGCCCTCCCGGCATCCGTGTTGATTACACAGTTACACGGTAAGCCGGGCAGGGGCTGTCAGGAAGAACTCATCGCTGCGCTGAGAGCGGACACGTCGGTCACCGGCGCGGAGCAGACGAAACCGCGGCAGACGTAGGCCGCCGCCCGCCCGCCCACCAGCGGCCGGTCGGCGAGCAGCGGCACGCCGTCGGCGTCGGGGTCCCCCACGACGACGACGGCGCCGGGGCTGGTCGACGCGCGGGCCGCGGCGGCGAGGGCCTCCCGGTCGGCGCCCGCCGGGCCGCTCACCGCCACCTCCAGCGGGCCGGCCAGCAGCGCCTCCCCGATCGCGGCGGCCCAGCCGGCGGCCCGGGGTGCCCGCTCGACCAGCCGGGCGAGCGAGTTCACCGCCGCCTCCCCCAGCTCGCTGTGCCGCGGCTCACCGGCCAGCGCGGCGTAGGTGACGGCGGCACCGGCGGCCGCGGCGATGCCCGACGGTGCCGGCCCGTCGGCGGGATCGAACGGCCGGTGCACCAGGGCCTCGGCGTCGGCCGCGGTGTCGTGCCAGCCGTCGGCGTCCGCGAACTGCTCGGCGACGACGTCGAGCAGCTCACCGGCGAGCTGCAGCCACCGGCCCTCGCCGGTCGCCTGGTGCAGCGCGAGCAGGCCCTCGGCGAGGTCGCCGTAGTCCTCGAGCACGCCGGCCGGGGCGCCCGCGACGCCGTCCCGGGAGACCCGGCGCAGCCGGCCGTCGACCCGGTGCGTGCCGGCGAGGAGCTCCGCGGCCCGCCGGGCCGCCGCGATCGAGCCGGGTGCGCCGGTGAGGACGCCGTGCTCGGCGAGGGCCGCGATGGCCAGCCCGTTCCAGGCGGTGACCACCTTGTCGTCCCGGGCCGGCTGCGGCCGCTGCGCCCGCGCCGCGAGCAGCCGGGCCTTCACCTCGGTCAGGCGCGCGGCGTCGTCCGGGTCGCGGAGCAGCTGCAGCGTCGAGGCGCCGTGCTCGAACGTGCCGGCGGCGGTGACCTCGAAGACGTCGGCGGCCCACCGGCCGTCGTCCTCCCCGAGGACCTCGACCAGCTGGGCGGGGGTCCAGACGTAGGTAAGCCCCTCGACGCCCTCGGTGTCGGCATCGAGCGCCGAGGCGAACCCGCCCTCGGGGGTCGCGAGGTCGCGCAGCAGGAAGCCCGCCGTCTCGTCGGCGACCCGGCGGGCCCACTGCTCGCCGGTGGCCCGCCAGAGGTGCAGGTAGACGCGCAGCAGCAGCGCGTTGTCGTAGAGCATCTTCTCGAAGTGCGGCACCACCCAGTCGGCGTCGACCGAGTAGCGGGCGAACCCACCGGCGAGCTGGTCGTAGATGCCGCCACGGGCCATCGCCTCCAGCGTGCGCCGGGCCATGCTCAGCGCGCGCTCGTCGCCGGTGCGGGCGGCGTGGCGGAGCAGGAACTCCAGCACCATGGACGGCGGGAACTTCGGGGCGCGGTCGAACCCGCCGCGGCGTGCGTCGAAGCTGCCCTCGAGCGCGTCCACCGTCCGGTCGAGCACCTCCGCGGACACCGGCGACGGCTCGAGCTGCAGCCGCGAGGAGATCGCGGCGGCGACCCGGCCGCCGGCGGCCTCGACGTCGTCCCGCTGGTCGCGCCACGCGTCGGCCATGGCCGCCAGCACCTGGCGGAACGCCGGCATGCCGTGCGCCGGCCGCGGCGGGAAGTACGTGCCGCAGTAGAAGGGCCGACCGTCCGGGGTGGCGAACACCGTCATCGGCCAGCCGCCCTGGCCGGTCAGCGCCTGGGTCGCGGTCATGTAGACGTTGTCGACGTCCGGGCGCTCCTCCCGGTCGACCTTGATGCAGACGAAGTTCTCGTTCATCTGCGCGGCCGTCGCCGCGTCCTCGAACGACTCGTGCGCCATCACGTGGCACCAGTGGCAGGCCGCGTAGCCGACCGAGATCAGCAGCGGGACGTCGCGCTGCCGGGCCTCGGCGAACGCCTGCTCACCCCACTCCCGCCAGTCGACCGGGTTGTCCGCGTGCTGCAGCAGGTAGGGGCTCGTCGCGCCGGCGAGACGGTTCGGCATGCGCTCCACCATCCCGCACGCAGCGCGAGGCCGTCTCACAGGTCATCCGCAGGTTGGGGTCGCACACTCGGTCGCCGTGCTCGGCAGCCGGCTCGCCGGCCTGGGTCTGGCGCTGCTGATGACGGTCTCCGCCTGCTCCGGCGGGGCGCCGGGCCGCACCGCGGCCCCCTCCCCGCCGCGGGCCACGACGTCGCCGGAGCCCACGCGCCGGTGGCCACCGGCGGCCGCAGCCGGGACGGCGGGGTACCTGGCGCCCGGTTCGGATCCGAGCGTGCTGCCCGGTCCGGTGCTCATCGCGGACAAGGGCAACAACCGGCTGCTGGTGGTCAGCCCCGAGGGACAGGTGCTGTGGGAATGGCCGCAACCCGGCGACCTCGCCCCCGGGCAGACCTTCCTCGTCCCGGACGACGCGTTCCTCACCCCCGACGGCAGGGCCGTCGTCGCCACCGAGGAGGACGACTTCGTCGTCACCGAGATCGATCTCGCCAGCCGGAGGATCGTCTGGCGGTACGGCACCCCGGGGGTGCACGGGTCGGGGCCGGGTCAGCTGTGGAACCCCGACGACGCGATGGCTCTCCCCGACGGGACCGTGATCGCCGCCGACATCAAGAACTGCCGGCTGGTGGAGCTCTCGCCGTCCTCACCCTCGCCGGTGTGGACCCTGGGGACGCTCGGCCGGTGCAGCCACGCACCGCCGGACGGCTTCGGCAGCCCCAACGGGGTCTTCCCGCTGCCGGACGGCCACTTCCTGGTCACCGAGATCCGCGGCGACTGGGTCGACGAGATCGACCGGGCGGGTCACGTCTACTGGTCGGCCCACCCGGACGGCGTGGCCTACCCGTCCGACTCCAACCAGTATCGGCCGGGGCAGTTCATGACCGTGGACTACTCGAACCCGGGCCAGGTCGTCGTCTTCGACGCGACGGGCAGGGCGCTGTGGCGGTGGAACCCGAGCACGGGGAACGGCAGGCTGGATCACCCGTCGCTGGCCCTGGGGCTACCGAACGGGGACATCCTGCTCAACGACGACGCCGACCACCGCGTGATCGTCCTCGACCCCGCCCGGGACACGATCGTGTGGCAGTACGGCCACACCGGCGTCCCCGGCAGCGCGCCCGGATACCTCGACACGCCGGACGGCCTCGACCCGGTGCCGCCGCACTCCTACGCCGACGCCGTCGGCCTGAGCGCACCCGCCGGCAGGGCTCGCGGGTGACCGCCGCCACGGCGCACTCTGGGTGGGCCAGGCTTCGTCCGCGGGAACGGAGGTCCACCGCGATGGTGTTCCGGATCCAGCCGCACGTGCGGCTGCAGGAGTGGGTGGCCGAGGAGAACGGCTTCTTCGCGGCCGAGGGGCTCGACCACGTCTTCGAGGCCGACGGGTTCGCGATGGGCTCGGCCTCGGTCAGCCCGGCCGCGGACGGGCCCGTGCGCAGCGGAGCGCTGGAGGACATGGCCAAGGGCCGCTCCTCCGACGTCTCCTGCGCCTGCCACTGGGCGGTGAACGCGGCGGCCGGCGCCGGCCACGGGAAGATGTACGGCAAGGCGTACTCGGTGTGCCCGGCCGGCATCTACGTCGCCGAGGACTCACCGCTGCGCCGGCCGGAGGACCTCGCCGGCGTGGAGGTCGGGGTCGGCTTCCACTCGGGCAGCCACTACTCCGCCCTCCAGGCTCTGGAGTCCTTCCTCGACCGGGAGCAGATCGCGCTCGGCTTCGTCGGGCGACCCTTCGACCGGGTGCGGCTGGCGCTGACCGGCCGATCGCCCGCGGTCAACGTCTGGGGTGCGCAGGCCTACCTGCTCGAGCAGCAGGGGTTCCGCAAGCTGGTCGACACCAGCTTCGTCATGGGGTTCCTCGTCTCGGAACAGGCCGCTCCGGACGACGTCGAGCGCTACTTCGCCGCGCTGCTGCGGGCCCAGCAGGAGATCGACCTCGAGCTGCCCCGCTACGCCCGGCACTGGGCCCGCGAGATGCCGGCCGATCTGCTGGAGCTGGTCGACGTCCGCCGCTTCGGCCCGGGCGAGCGGGTCGTGCCGCAGCCCTACACCCCGGACATGTTCGAGCGGACCCAGAGCTGGATGCGGGACTGGGAGCTGATCGACACCGGGGAGCCGGCGGCGGCGCGATACGAGGACACCGTCCTCACGTGACCTGCGACGCCGGTCACCGTGGGTGAAGCGGCGGTCGCCCTAGCGCGCGACAGGCAGGAGTGCAAGTTCCCACGCCGGTAGAACTATCAGGAAATGCCAAGCGGACGCTCAGAACTTCGTGATCAACAGCGTCTTCTGCCTATAGCTGCGCGTGGGGTGTCAGCGGATTCTGACGGCGGCGCAACCACAAGGAGGCCCGCCATGAGAACACCTTTCCGCCTGATCGTTCTCGCCGTCACGAGCGTTCTCGCCGCGCTCGCCCTCTCCGTCCCCGCCTCGGCCGCCACGAGCCCGTACTGCGGCATCACGTGGGGCTCGCTCACCAAGTCGGCCGGGACGACGGCGACCCCGTCGACGACCCTCACCGGCGTCCGGACCGGGCAGCACGACTGCTACGACCGCCTGGTCCTCGACCTCGGCAGCGTGTCCGGACCGGTCAGCTACACGGTCGGCTACACGACGGTCCGCGGCGTCGCCACCGGGGACCCGATCCCCCTGGCCGGCGACGGCGACCTGTCGATCACGCTGCGCGCGCACGGGGAGTCGCTGACCTTCGCCGACCGCAACCACATCGCGAACGTCACCGGCTACCGCACCTTCCGGCAGGTCGCCTCGGGCGGCTCGTTCGAGGGCGTGACCGTCCTCGGGCTCGGGGTGCGGGCCCGCCTGCCGTTCCGCGCGCTCGTGCTCGACGGCCCGGCCGCCGGCCAGAAGCGGCTGGTCATCGACGTCGCGCACGCCTGGTAACCGCTCCTCCCCCGCGGCCGGCCGCCTCCCTGCGAGGTGGCCGGCCGTTCGTCGTCCCGAGGGCTTGACGCCGGGTACACACACTCGGATACTCCATTTCGAGTAATCGGAGGCAGAATGACTCGACGCCGGGTATCCAACCCCCTCGCCCTCGCCGTCCTCGGCTGCCTGTCCGAGCGGCCGATGCACCCCTACGAGATCTCGACGACGCTGCGGACCCGCGGCAAGGAGCAGAGCATCAAGCTCAACTACGGGTCGCTGTACTCCGTCGTCGAGTCGCTGCAGAAGCACGGGCTCATCTCGGCGCGGGAGACCACCCGGGAGGGACGGCGCCCCGAGCGCACCGTCTACGAGATCACCGCCGCGGGGCAGGACGAGTTCGAGGACTGGCTGGCCGAGCTGCTCAGCACGCCGGTGCGCGACTACACCTCGCTCGAGGCCGGGCTCTCGCTGATGGCCGCGATGCCGCCGGACGAGGTGGCCCGCCTGCTGTCCGAGCGCGCGGGCAAGCTGCAGATGGAGATCGGCGCGCTCGATGCGATGTTCGCCTACGGCGACGAGCAGAAGCTGCCCGAGATCTTCATGGTCGAGAACATGTTCCGGCGGGCGATGCTCACCGCCGAGCTGGAGTTCGTCCGCCGGCTGGCCGACGACATCCGCTCCGGCCACTTCGGCGGCACCGCCGTCTGGCGCCGCATGCACGAACTGCGGGCCGAGGGGATCTCGTTCGAGGAGATGCTCGGCGACCCGGTCGCCCACCTCGGAGAGGAGGCCCGTCCGCTCGTCCAGCTGCCGCCGGGCAAGGACCGGTAGCGCAGAACCCCCGTCCGGTGCGGCAACACCGGACGGGGGCCCGAACACCCGAGCAGGACCGCACGCGGCCCGTCCCGAGGCGCACTCCCACGATAGGCGCGTCGGTCCCGCTCCCCATCCCCCGAAAGGGAGCACAGACCATGCACACGCAGACCTCGGCAGCCCTCGCGGCCGCCGACCTGGTCAAGACCTACAAGGGCGGCCGCGGCGCACCGCCGGTCCGCGCGCTCGACGGGCTGTCCTTCGCGGTCGAGCCGGGCACCGTCTTCGCCCTGCTCGGCCCCAACGGCGCCGGCAAGTCCACCACGGTCAAGGTCCTCACCACCCTGTCCCGGCCGGACTCCGGCAGCGCGTCCGTCGCCGGCATCGACGTCCTCCGGGCGCCCGACGCCGTCCGCCGGGCCATCGGCCTGGTCTCGCAGAAGCCCTCCGGTGACCCCATGGCCACCGGCCGGGAGAACCTCGTGCTGGCCGCGCGGATCCAGGGCTGCTCCGGCACCGAGGCGACCGCGCGCGCCGACCGGCTGCTCGCGCGGTTCGCCCTCACCGACGCCGCCGACCGCCTCGTGAAGACCTACTCCGGCGGCATGGCCCGCAAGCTCGACGTGGCGCTGGGCATCGTGCACGCGCCGCGGGTGCTCTTCCTCGACGAGCCGACCACCGGCCTCGACCCGGAGGCGCGCGCGGAGATGTGGGGCGAGATCGAGCGGCTCGCCGTCGAGGAGGACGTCACCGTCCTGCTCACCACGCACTACCTCGACGAGGCCGACCGGCTCGCCGCGCGGCTGGCGATCGTCGACGCCGGGCGGGTGGTCGTGGAGGGGACGCCGGAGGAGCTCAAGCGCGAGCTGCGCGGGGACACCGTGGTGGTCGAGGTCGGTGAGGACGACGTCCCCGCCGGGCTCGCCGCGCTGTCGGGGGTCCGTGGGCTGGCCGACGTCACCGTCGACCGGGCGACGCTGCGCGCGCGGGCGGACGGCGGGGCCGGCGCGGTGCCGGCCGTCCTCGCCGCGCTGGAGACGGCGGGCATCGGGGTGCTCTCGGTGACCGTGGCCCGGCCCTCGCTCGACGACGTGTACCTGCGCCACGTCGGGCGCGCGATGGAGGTGGCGGCATGAGCACCCTGGTCGCGGACGCCGTCCGCACGCCGCGGGTGCCGCGGGCGTCCCTGCTCGCGCACGCCGGGTTCCTCACCGCCCGCTCCACCAGGGCGTTGTGGCGGCAGCCGGCGTTCGCCATCGCCACGCTGGTGCAGCCGATCATCTGGCTGCTGCTGTTCGGCGAGCTGTTCCGGCCGGTCGCCGACATCCCCGGGTTCGCCGCCGAGCACGGCTCCTACCTGGAGTTCATCACCCCCGGCGTCGTGATCATGACGGCGCTGTTCTCCAGCGGCTGGGCGGGCACGGTCTACATCGAGGACATGAACCGCGGCGTCATGGACCGGCTGCTCGCCTCACCGGTCCGCCGCGGCGCGATGATGATCGGCACCCTGGCCTACCAGGGGCTGACCACGGTGATCCAGACGCTGGTCGTGCTGGGCATCTCGCTGCTCGTCGGCGCCCGCTTCCCGGGCGGCGTCGTCGGGGTCGTGATCACGGTGCTGGCGGCGATCCTGATCTCGGTGATCATCGCCTCGCTGTCCAACGCGCTGGCGCTGCTGCTGCGCTCGCAGGAGGCGCTGATCGGGATCAGCCAGTTCATCGTGCTGCCGCTGCAGTTCCTGTCCTCGGCGATCATGGACACGAGCCTGTCGCCGGAGTGGGTGCAGACGGTCGCGAAGTACAACCCGGTCGACTGGGCGGTCGTCGCCGCCCGCGAGGCGCTGTCCTCGGGCACCGACTGGGGCGTGGTCTGGTCGCGGCTGGGGCTGCTCACCGCGCTCGCCGCCGTCATGGCGTGGCTGGCGACGCGGGCGTTCGGCGCCTACCAGCGCTCGATGTGAAGGCCGGTGACCGGCCGGTCAGCCCCGCACGTCGGGGTCGGCCGGCCGGTCGTCGCGCGGCGGCTCGATCGCCAGCGGCGCGCGGCGCAGCGTGTCGAGCAGGTCCTGCCCCGGCTGCGGCTTCTCCTCGAACAGCTCCGAGGCGTCGTCCGGGACGACGACCTCCGGCGGGTCGAAGCTGGCCGGCACACGCTTGAGGTGCCTGCCCATCGACTTGACCAGGAACGCGGTCACGATCAGCAGGAGGACGATCAGCAGGAGACCGATCGGGCCGGCCTTGCCGACGTCCTCGGGCAGCTGGTTGCTGGCCTCGGCGAGCAGGTTCATCGGACCCCCACCTGGCTGCGGATGCCGGCGAACAGATCGTCCTCCGGCGCCGGGGAGTCCACCAGCGAGCGGGCCAGCTCGTAGTCCTCGGTCGGCCAGATCTCCTGCTGCACCTCGATCGGGCAGGCGAACCAGCGGCCGGTCGGGTCGATCTGGGTGGCGTGCGCGATCAGCGCGGCGTCGCGGACCTCGAAGTACTCGGCGCACGGCACGCGCGTGGTGACCCGGTGCGAGACGTCGCGCGCGGGGTCCCAGTTGGCCAGCCACTCCTCGTACGGCGACTCGAGACCGCGGGCGAGGATCGCCTCGTGCAGCGCTCGCGTGCGGTCGAGCGAGAAGCTCATGTGGTAGTAGAGCTTGCTCGGCTGCCACGGCTCGCCGAGCTCGGGGTAGCGGTCGGGATCGCCGGCGGCCTCGAAGGCGTGCACCGAGATCTCGTGCGTCTTGATGTGGTCGGGGTGCGGGTAGCCGCCGCGCTCGTCGTAGGTGGTGATGACCTGCGGCCTGAACCGGCGGATCACCTCCACCAGCGGGGCCGCGGCCTCCTCGATCGGCACCAGCGCGAAGCAGCCCTCGGGCAGCGGCGGCAGCGGGTCGCCCTCGGGCAGACCGGAGTCGACGAAGCCGAGGAACTCCTGCTCGATGCCGAGGATCTCGCGGGCCTTCGCCATCTCCTCGACGCGGATCTGCGGCAGCCGCTCCCACACCTCGGGGCGGTCCATGGCCGGGTTGAGCACCGAGCCGCGCTCGCCGCCTGTGCAGGTGGCCACCAGGACGCGCGCACCCTCGGCGACGTAGCGGGCCATGGTCGCCGCGCCCTTGCTCGACTCGTCGTCGGGATGGGCGTGGACGGCGAGCAGTCGCAGCTGGTCGGGCTGCTGGTCGGGCTGCGGGTCGGGCGGGGTCACCCGGGCATTGTCCCTCGTCCTGGGGACAGGACGGCGGATGCCGGGAAGCCGCCCTCCGGAAACCCCTGTTCGGGTAGCACCACGGGCGGAAAAGTGGTGATGGTCACGGCACTGTCCGGTACGGTTTCGGATTCCGGGAGCCGCGCTCGAACCGTGCATGTGCAGCGACGACGGTGTTAGCTTGGCTCGATTGACCTCAAGGCCGTTCCCTCCGGGGGGCGGCCACCCGAGTTTCAGGAGTACCTACGTGTCCACCCCCACTGACGAGCACGACCAGGGCGTCTGGCTGACCCAGGAAGCCCACGACCGGCTGAAGGCCGAGCTCGACGAGTTGGTGGCGGGCCGCCCGGCCATGGCCGCGGAGATCAACGCCCGTCGCGAGGAGGGCGACCTCCGCGAGAACGGCGGGTACCACGCCGCCAAGGACGAGCAGGGCAAGCAGGAGGCCCGCATCCGGCAGCTCACCGACCTGCTGCGCAAGGCGACGGTCGGCGACGCCCCGAAGAAGGCCGACAAGGCCGCGACGGGCACCGTCATCACGATCAAGTTCGAGGGTGACGACGAGACCGAGAAGTTCCTGCTCGGCTCGCGCGAGATCGCCGGGACGACGGGCCTGACGGTCTACTCCCCCGAGTCCGCGCTGGGCTCGGCGATCATGGGCGCGAAGCCGGGCGCGAAGGTGACCTACCAGGCGCCGAACGGCAAGGACATCTCCGTCGAGGTCGTCGGCATCGAGCCGTTCGTCCCCTGACCCGTCCGGTGAGCGTTCGCTCGCGGCGGGCGGAGAACACCGGCTTCGTCTGCGGGCACTGCGCCGCCGACGTCCCGGCGAACACCGACGGGCACTACCGCAACCACTGCCCGTTCTGCCTGTGGTCGCTGCACGTCGACGACCTGCCCGGTGATCGCGCCAGCGACTGCCGGGCGTTGATGGAGCCGGTCGGCCTGGTCGAGAAGTCCGGGAAGGGCTGGCAGGTGGTGCACCGCTGCACAGCGTGCGGCCACCGCCAGCCCAACCGGCTCGTCCGCGACGGCGACGCCCCCGACGATCTCGACCTGGTGCTCTCGCTCCCCTGGTTGTGACCGGGGCGCAGCGTTGATCAGGTGACCTGATCAAAAACTGTCCTCCCGCGGCAACGTTGGTGCGGGAGGACAGCCGTTGATCAGGGCACCTGATCCAAACTCGGGCGGACGGCGGTTCACAGGTGCGGTCCAGCGGCCGGGCCTACCGTCGCCCCCGATGACCCGTTCCGTCCCGCGGCAGGAGCCGCGCCTCCTGCCGCCGCAGCTCCGCCGCCCCGCCCTCGTGGTGCTCGTGCTCTGCGCCGCGCTGGTCACGGCGCTCGGTGTCCGCTACCACGACGACGCACGGGCGGGCCGGCTCGATGCCCGGGTGTACAGCGAGCTCTCCGACGCCACCGGCGCGTACCACCAGCTGCTCGGCGGGCTGGCGACCGCGGTGCCCGTGCTGGTCACCGCGGTGGCTCTCGTCCTGGCTGCGCTCTGCGCCGCCGCGCGCCGCTGGCGGGCGGCCGCCTTGGCGATCGCCGCCCCGGGCCTCACCACGCTGGTCGTCGAGAGCGCGAAACACGTCGTCGACCGCACCATCCACGGAGGTCTCGCCTATCCGAGCGGGCACACCGCGGGCGCCGCGTCGGTCCTCGTGGTGGCCGGCCTGCTCGTCCTGAGCCGACGCCGCGGGCAGGTGGTGGCCGCGGCGGTCGCCCTGTTCCTCACCGCGCTGGCCGGCGCCGGGGTCGTCGGACTGGTCATGGTGTCGATCCACGCCCACTACGCCACGGACACGGTGGCCGGTTTCGGCACCGCCGTCGTCGTGACGCTCGGCCTCGCGTTCGGTCTCGATGCCCTGCCCTTGCGTGGGCACGTCGCTTCGACGGCCCCGCTGTAGGGGCCCGCGCCGAGCGTGCGAGGCGTGGGGTGCAGCGGGGTCCTTGCTCAGGCGGCGAGACCGCGGCGGCGGAGCAGGGGCGCCGGGTCGGCGTCGCGGCCCCGGACGGCGCGGAAGGCGGCCAGCGGGTCGACCGAACCGCCCCGGGAGAGCAGCCGGTCGCGGAAGGTGTCGCCGTTGGCGCGGCGCAGCCCGCCGTTCTCCTTGAACCACTCGACGGTGTCCGCGTCGAGCACCTCCGACCAGATGTAGCTGTAGTACCCGGCCGCGTAGCCCCCGGCGAAGATGTGCTGGAAGTACGTCGTCCGGTAGCGCGGCAGCACCAGCTCGGAGGCGACGCCGGCCTTCTCCAGCGCGACCCGCTCGAACTCGATCGGGTCGCCGATCTCGGTCTCGGGCGTGATCCGGTGCCAGGCCTGGTCGAGCAGCGTGGCCGAGAGGTACTCCAGGGTCGCGAAGCCCTCGCCCCACAACTTCGCCGCGTCGATCGCCTCGACCACGCTCGACGGCAGCGGCTCGCCGGTCTCCACGTGCCGGGCGTAGTGCGCCAGGACCTCCGGCCACAGCGCCCACATCTCGTTGACCTGGCTCGGGTATTCCACGAAGTCCCGCGGCACGCTGGTGCCGGAGAACCGCGGGTAGGTCACCGCCGAGAACAGCCCGTGCAGCGCGTGCCCGAACTCGTGGAAGAGCGTGTTGACCTCGTCGAGGGTGAGCAGCGTCGGCTGACCGGCGGCGGCCTTGGTGATGTTCAGGTTGTTGAGCACCACCGGCTGCGTGCCGAGCAGCCGGGACTGCGTGACGAAGGAGCTCATCCACGCCCCGCCGCGCTTGCCCTCGCGGGCGAAGTAGTCGCCGAGGTAGAGGCCCACGGGCGCGCCGTCGGCGCCGCTGACCTCCCAGACGCGGACGTCGGGGTGGTAGCCCTCCAGCTCCGGGCGCGGGGTGAACCGGTAGCCGTACAGCAGCTCCGCGGCGTGGAAGACGCCGTCCACCAGCACCCGGTCGAGCTCGAAGTAGGGCCGCAGCGCCCCCGTGTCGACGGCGTAGCGCTCGGCCCGCACCTGCTCGCTGTAGAACGCCCAGTCCCAGGCGGCCAGCTCCACGCCGTCGCGGGCGGCCGCCTCGCGCAGCGCCTCGGCCTCCTTCTCCGCGTTGGCGACCGAGGGCGCGACCATCGAACCGAGCATCGCGTCGATCGCCTCGGTGGTCTTCGCGGTCTGGTCGGCGGCGATCAGGTCGGCGTGCGTGGCGAAGCCGAGCAGCCGCGCCCGCTCGGCGCGCAGCTGCGCCATCCGCGCGGCGACCGGCCGGTTGTCGTGCTCGCCGGAGGACGCCCGCGACACCGACGCCTCGAACACCCGGCGGCGCAGCTCGCGGTTGCGCAGCTTGGCCAGCGCCGGCTGGCCGGTGGGCAGCAGCAGGGTGAGCAGGTAGCCCTCGACGCCCCGCTCGGCGGCGGCCCCCGCGGCGGCGGCGATCTCCTCGTCGTCCAGGCCGTCGAGCTCGGCGGCGTCGGCGACCCGTACCGCGGCGGCCTCGGTGGCCATCTGCAGGTTCTGGCCGAACGTCGTCGCCAGCTCCGACAGCTCCTGGTTCAGCTCGGTCAGCCGTGCCCGGCCGGCCTCGTCGAGCTGCGCACCGGCGAGCACGAAGTCCAGGTGGTAACGCTCGACCAGGCGCACCTGCTCGTCGTCCAGGCCCGACTCGTGCCGCGCGGCGTGGACGGCGTCGATGCGCGCGAACAGCGCCGGGTCCAGGCGGATGGCATCGGCGTGCGCCGCCTCCAGCGGGGCCAGCTCGCGTTCGATCTCCCGCAGCCGCGGGGTGGACACCGACGAGGCGAGGTTGCCGAACACCAGCCCGGCCCGGGACAGCAGCCGCCCGGAGCGCTCGAGCGCGACCACGGTGTTGTCGAAGGTCGGCGGCTCGTCGGAGCCGACGATCGCCGCCACCTCCGCGCGCTGCTCGGCCATGCCGGTCAGCAGCGCCTCGCGGCAGTGCTCGAGGGTGATGCCGGCGAACGGCGGCAGCTCGAACGGCAGCGACGACGGCGCCGCCAGCGGGTTGTCGGCGGACAGGGCGGGGACGGAGTCAGAGGCGCTCATCGGGCTCTACTATCCGCCGCCCTTCCGGGCGGCACCGCGACCAGGTGCCGTCCCCCTCCTGCGTGGAGCCCCGCCACGGCCCGCGTCCGGAACCCTTCGGGCCCCGTCCGCGAGCCGCAAGGGGTCACGTCACCTGCTCGCCGTCCGCTGGTAGAGGCGCACCGACACCGGGACGAACACGATCAGCAGCACCGCGGCCCAGATCAGCGAGTACACGATCGGGTGCTGCAGGGACCAGGCGTCGGAGACCGGCAGCCCCGGCGGGACGTTGCCGAACAGCTGGCGCACCGACGCCACCACCGCCGAGACCGGGTTCCAGTCGGCGATCGCCTTGAGCACCGGCGGGAAGTTGTTGGTCGGCACGAAGGTGTTGGCGATGAACGTCAGCGGGAAGATCACGATGAAGCTGGCGTTGTTCACCACCTCCGGCGTCCGGACCATCAGCCCGACGGTCGCCATCACCCAGCTGAACGCGTAGGCGAACAGCAGGAGCAGGGCGAAGCCCGCGATCGCCTCGCCGACCGAGGAGTGGATCCGCCAGCCGACGATCAGGCCGGTGATCACCATGACGACGATCGAGATCGAGTTCAGGCCGACGTCGGCCGCGGTCCGGCCGACGAGCACCGCCGAGCGGCTCATCGGCAGCGACCGGAAGCGGTCGATCAGCCCCTTCTGGATGTCCTCGGCGATGCTCGCCCCGGTGATCGTCGACCCGAAGATCACGGTCTGGGCCAGGATCCCGGGCAGCAGGAACTCCGCGTAGGAGATGCCGGGGATCGGGATGGCGCTGCCGAACACGTAGACGAACAGCAGCACGAACATGATCGGCGACAGCGTCGCGAAGACGATCAGGTCGGGGACCCGCTTGACCTTGATGAGGTTGCGGCGGGTGACGGTCAGGCCGTCACCGACGGCCTGGGCGAGCGAGGTCATCGGGCACCTCCGGGCGATGCGGGAGCGGGCTCGGGCTCACCGGCCGCTTCCTCGGCGGCGTGGCCGGTCAGGGCGAGGAAGACGTCGTCGAGGTCGGGCCGGCGCAGGCCGACGTCGACGATCTCCTCGGTGCTGCCCTCGAGCAGCCGCAGCGCCTCGGCCAGCGTCTCGGCGCCACCGCGCACGGGCAGGGTCAGCCGGCGGGTCTGCTCGTCGAGCCGCGGCTCGTCGACGCCGAGCGGGCGCAGCCGCTCGGCGAGATCGGGCAGCAGCGCCGCCGTGGTGACGGTGAACTCCAGCCGCTGGCCGCCGACCTGGGCCTTCAGCTCGTCGCCGGTGCCGCGGGCGATGACCTTCCCGTGGTCGATGACCACCATGCGGTCGGCCAGCCGGTCGGCCTCCTCCAGGTACTGCGTGGTGAGCAGGATCGTCGTCCCACCGTCGGCGAGGTCGGCGATGAACTCCCACATCGACTGCCGGCTGCGCGGGTCCAGACCGGTCGTCGGCTCGTCGAGGAAGAGCACGCGGGGCCGGGCGATGAGCGAGGCGGCGATGTCCAGCCGCCGGCGCATGCCGCCGGAGTAGGTCTTGGCCGTGCGGTCGGCCGCGTCGGTGAGGTCGAAGCGCTCCAGCAGCTCGCCGGCCCGCGCCCGCGCCTCGCGCTTGGGCAGCCGGTAGAGCCGCCCGACCATCTCCAGGTTCTCGAAGCCGGTGAGGTACTCGTCGACCGCGGCGTACTGACCGGTCAGGCCGATGGCGGCACGGACGGCGTCGGCGTCGCGGGCGACGTCGAGGCCCACCACCTCCGCCCGGCCCGCGTCGGCGGTCAGCAGCGTGCTGAGGATGCGGACGACGGTGGTCTTGCCCGCCCCGTTCGGGCCGAGCAGGCCGAGGACGCTGCCCTCGGCGACGGCCAGGCTCACGCCGTCCAGTGCTGTCGTGTCGCCGAAACGCTTGACCAGACCTTCGACGACGATCGCGTCGGTCATGGCGTGCACGGTAGGGCCCGGGGGTGACCGAATCCGACCGCTTTTCGCGCTCGGCGGAACATCTGTTCGAATCGCATGCCGGTGCAGACCGCGACCGGCGGCGGAACTCATCGCCGGAGGGTCACTCGGGGGTCGGCGCGAACCCCGCCCGCACGAGCGCGGCGGTCACCTCCGCGGCGTGGTCCGGCCCACGGGTCTCCAGGACGACGAAGACCTCCACCTCGCCGACGTCCAGGCGGGTCGCCGTCCTCTCGTGCTCCACCTCGAGCACGTTGGCGCCGACCGCGGCCAGCTCGGCGAGCACCGCGGCGAGCGAACCGGGGCGGTCGGGCACCCGCAGCCGCAGCGACAGGTACCGCCCGGCGGCGGCCATGCCGTGCTGCACGACCTTGAGCAGCAGCACCGGGTCGATGTTGCCGCCGGAGATCACCGCGGTCACCGGCGGCGCGAACGACGCCGGATCGGCCAGGACGGCGGCCACGGCGGCCACCCCGGCGGGCTCGACGACCATCTTCGCCCGCTCCAGGCAGAACAGCAGCGCCCGGGAGAGGTCCTCCTCGCTCACCGTGCGCATCTCGTCGACCAGCTCGCTCACGTGCGCGAACGTCAGGTCGCCGGGCGCCGGGACGGCGATGCCGTCGGCCATCGTCGCCATCGCGGGCAGCGGCACCGGCCGGCCGGCCGCGAGCGAGCCGGGGAACGCCGCGGCGCCCTCCGCCTGCACCGCGACGATCCGCACGTCGGGACGGCGGCTCTTCACCGCGACCGCGATCCCCGACAGCAGCCCCCCGCCGCCGGCGGAGACGACCACCGTCTTCACGTCCGGGCACTGGTCGAGGATCTCCAGCCCGACGGTCCCCTGGCCGGCGATGACGTCGCGGTGCTCGAAGGGGTGGATGAAGACCGCGCCGGTCCGCTCGGCGTGCTCCGCGGCGAGGACCAGGGGCTCGGCCAGCGACTGGCCGCCCAGGTGGATCTCCGCGCCGTAGGCCTTGGTCGCGGCGACCTTCGGCAGCGGCGCCGTCTCGGGCATGAACACGGTGGCCTTCGCGCCGAGCAGTCGCGCGGCGAGCGCCACGCCCTGGGCGTGGTTGCCGGCGCTGGCCGCGACGACGCCCCGCGCCCGCTCGGCGTCGCTCAGCCGGGAGATCCGCGTGTACGCCCCGCGGATCTTGAACGAGCCGGTGTGCTGCAGGTTCTCGCACTTCAGCCAGACCGGGCCGCCGACGCGTTCGGCGAGGGCGCGGGAGTGCTCGAGAGGGGTGCGACGGACGATGCCGTCGAGCAGGGCGGCCGCGGCCTCGACGTCCGCGCCGGTGACCAAGGGGACGTCGTCAGCGGGCACGGCGCGATCCTCGCAGGCGGCGACGTCGGACCGGTGACCGGAGCCACCTCCGCGTCGTACCGTGGCGGGGGTGACGGACCCCCGCACCGCCCCCGCACCCACGACTCTCGGCGAGCTCCGCGACAGCGGCGCCGTCTACCGCACCGTCAAGGCCGAGCTGCGCGCCAACCTCCTCGCCCGCCTCGCCGCCGGCGAGGACACCCTGCCCGGCATCGTCGGGTTCGAGGACACCGTCGTCCCCGAGGTCGAGCGCGCGCTCATCGCCGGCCACGACCTGGTCCTGCTCGGCGAGCGCGGCCAGGGCAAGACCCGGCTGATCCGCACGCTGATCGGCCTGCTCGACGAGTGGACGCCCGTGCTGCTCGGCAGCGAGCTCAACGAGCACCCGCTGCACCCGGTCTCGGTGTGGGCGCACCGGCAGCTCACCGAGCACGGCGACGCGACGCCGGTGGGCTGGCTGCACCGCAGCGACCGGTTCGGCGAGAAGCTGGCCACCCCCGACACGAGCGTCGGCGACCTGATCGGCGACGTCGACCCGATCAAGGTGGCCGAGGGCCGCACCCTCGGCGACCCCGAGACCGTGCACTACGGCCTCGTGCCGCGGACCAACCGCGGCATCTTCAGCGTCAACGAGCTGCCCGACCTCGCCGAGCGGATCCAGGTCGCGCTGCTCAACGTGCTCGAGGAGCGCGACATCCAGATCCGCGGCTACCGCGTGCGGCTGCCGCTGGACCTGCTGCTGGTCGCCAGCGCCAACCCCGAGGACTACACCAACCGCGGGCGGATCATCACCCCGCTCAAGGACCGCTTCGGCGCCGAGGTGCGCACCCACTACCCGATCGAGCTGGCCGACGAGATCCGGCTGCTGCACCAGGAAGCCCTGGTCGCGTGGGGGACGACGCAGCTCGACACCCCGCTGATCCCCGAGCACCTCGCCGAGATCGTCGCCCGCTTCGCCCGCCTGGTCCGCGAGTCCAGCCACGTCGACCAGCGCTCCGGCGTCAGCGCCCGGTTCGCCATCGCCGGACTGGAGACCATCGCCGCCTCCGCCGTCCGCCGGGCCGCGATCTCGGGCGAGACCCGGCCCGTCGCCCGCGTGGTGGACCTGCCGGCGATCGTCCCGGCCAGCCGCGGCAAGGTGGAGTTCGCCGACGCCGGCTCCGACCCGGACGACGAGCGGGAGCTGGAGATCCTCGAGCACCTGCTCCGGCAGGCGACGGCGCAGACCTTCCGCGCCCGGTGCGCCGGCCTGGACCTCACCGGGCTGCAGGAGCACTTCACCGGCGGCGACACGGTCGAGTCCGGCGAGCTGGTGCCGGCGGCCGCGCTGCTCGGTCAGCTCGGCACCATCCCGCGGCTGGCCGAGCTGCTCGGCCGGCTCGGCGTCCCCGAGGGAGAGCAGTCGGCGGAGCAGGCCGCGGCGGCGGTGGAGTTCGCCCTCGAGGGCCTCTACCTCACCCGCCGGCTGGCCAAGGACACCGACGGAACGCGCACGATCTACGGAGCCTGACATGGTCCAGCGACGCAGCCGCGGCTACCGGTACGGCCGCTGGCACGGCGGTCCCGACCCGCTCGCACCCCCCTACGACCTCGGCGACGCCGTCGACGAGATCGGCGACTCGGTGCTGGCCGGCAGCGGCGTCCGGGAGGCGCTGCGCGAGCTGATGCGCCGCGGCATGCAGGGCCGCCGCGGCCTGGACGAGCTGCGGCGCAGCGTGCGCGACCGGCTCCGACAGGCGCGCAACGCCGGCCGGATGGACGGAACCCTGCAGGAGGTCCGCGAGCTCCTGGACAAGGCGCTGACCGCCGAGCGGCGGGAGCTGTTCCCCGATCCCGACGACAGCGCCCGGCTGGCCGAGGCCGAGCTCGACGCGCTGCCCGAGGACACCGCGGGCGCCGTCCGGGGGCTCAAGGACTACTCGTGGCGCTCGGACGAGGCGCGCCAGGCCTACGAGCAGATCCAGGACCTGCTGCGCCGCGAGGTGCTCGACAGCTCGTTCGCCTCGATGAAGAACGCGCTGGAGAACGCGACGCCGGAGGACCTGCAGGCGGTCAAGGACATGGTCGCCGACCTGTCCAACCTGCTCGACGCGCACAACCGCGGCGAGGACACCGACGAGCAGTTCCGCGACTTCATGGACAAGCACGGCCAGTTCTTCCCGGAGAACCCGGAGAACATCGACGAGCTGATCGACCAGCTCGCCCGCCGCGCCGCCGCCCAGGAACGGATGATGGCCGGGATGTCGCCCGAGCAGCGGGCGGAACTGGCCGACCTGATGGCCCAGACCATGCAGGACATGGGCCTGGCCAGCGAGATGGCGCACCTGCAGGACGCGCTGCGGCAGGCCCGGCCCGACCTGCCGTGGGGGCAGCGCGGCCAGGTGCCCGACGGCTCCCAGCCCCTGGGCATGGGCGATGCCACCACCGCGGTGGCCGAGCTGGCCGACCTCGAGGCGCTGTCCAACCAGCTCTCGCAGGGCTACGCCGGCGCCTCGCTGGCCGACGTCGACGAGGAGCTGCTCGAGCGCGCACTCGGCCGGCCGGCCGTCGACGACCTCGCCGCGCTGCGGCAGATGGAGCGCGAGCTCGAGCGGCAGGGCTACCTCAACCGCTCCGACGGCAAGCTGGAGCTCTCCCCGAAGGCGGTGCGCCGGCTGGGCGCCACGGCGCTGCGCCGGGTGTTCGCCAAGCTCACCGCGACCGGGCGGGGCGAGCACGACGTCGCCGACGCCGGTGCTGCCGGCGAGCTCACCGGCAGCTCGCGGGAGTGGCGCTTCGGCGACGAGCAGCCGCTGGACGTCGTCCGGACGGTGAAGAACGCCGTCCTGCGCACCGCTGCCGAACCCCGCGCCGAGGGCGAGCGCACGGTCAAGATCGCCGTCGACGACTTCGAGGTGGTCGAGACCGAGCGGCGCACCGGCGCCGCGGTCGCGCTGCTGGTCGACCTCTCCTACTCGATGGCGCTGCGCGGCACCTGGGGCGCGGCGAAGTCGACGGCGATGGCCCTGCACTCGCTGGTGACCACCCGCTTCCCGCAGGACGCCATCCAGATCATCGGGTTCTCCTCCACCGCGCAGGTGCTGCGGCCGGAGACCCTCGCCGAGCTGTCGGTGGACACGCTGCAGGGCACCAACCTGCAGCACGGGCTGATGCTGGCCCGGCGGTTCCTGTCCCACCACCGCGATGCCGAGCCGGTGGTGCTCATCGTCACCGACGGCGAGCCGACCGCCCACCTCGAGGACGACGGGACGCCGTTCTTCTGCTGGCCGCCGATGCCCGAGACGATCGCGCGCACCGTGGCCGAGGTCGAGCGGGTGGCCCGCACCGGGGCCACGGTCAACGTGTTCGCCCTCGACCCCGATCCCGGGCTGGTGCACTTCGTGCACGACATGACCCAGCGGGCCGGCGGCCGGGTGTTCCAGCCCGACGCCGACCGGCTGGGCGAGTACGTGGTGGCCGACTACCTGAGGACCCGGCGGGGACGCCGAGCCCGCTAGAGGACACTGGGGACGTGAGTTCCGACGCCCTGACCGGCACCATCACCATCGAGCAGGTCGACGCGGCGGCCACGTACCCGCTGCGCGCGCAGGAGCTCCGCCAGGGCCGTCCCGTGGAGATCGAGGAGGACGACGCCCCGTACACGCTGCACCTGGCGGCGCGGATCGACGGCGGCGAGATCGTCGGCGTCGTCCGGTTTCATCCCCGGGACTGCCCGTGGCGGGACACCGAGGGGTCCTGGCAGCTGCGCGGGATGGCCACCGATCCACGGGTGCGGGGGCTCGGCGCCGGCCGGGCGCTCGTCGCGGAGGGCCTGACGCGGCTCTCGGCCCGCGGTGCGCAGCTGGTGTGGTGCGACGCCCGCAAGCCGGCGGTCGGGTTCTACGAGAGGTGCGGCTTCGCGATCGTCACCGAGGAGTACGACCTGCGGCCGGTGGGGGCGCACCGCGGGATGATCATCGAGCTGCCGATCCGGTAGCCGTCCCCCGTCCGGGGCAGGTCAGGGTTCCAGGGGCCTGCCTGCGGATAACCTGCGAAGAAGGAACGCGAGGACGGAGGCGGCGTGACGCGGGCGAGCACAGCGCGGCGGCTGGCGACGGGGGCCGCGTACGGCAGCGGGGGTCTCACCCTGGCCGGCGCGGGGCTCGTCGCCCTGCTGCGCGAGCAGGCCCGGGCAGCCCGCCGCAAGGTCGAGGCCCGGACCGCCAAGGACGACCCGCCGTCCGGAGACGGGATCTACGGCCGCGGCCGGGGCAAGCCGATCGTCTTCGCCGTCCTGGGTGATTCCAGCGCGGTCGGGCTCGGTGTCGAGCGCGCCTCCGAGACGCCCGGTGTGCTGATCGCCGCCGCGCTGGCCGAGCTCGCCGAGCGGCCGGTGCGCCTGGTGCGGCTGGCCGTCTCCGGCGCGGTCTCGGCCGAGCTGCACGACCAGGTGGACAAGGCGCTCATGGAGCAGCCCGACGTCGCCGTGATCATGATCGGCGCCAACGACGTCACCACCCGGACCCGGCCGTCGGTCGCGGTGCGGCAGCTCTCCGACGCGGTGACCCGGCTGGTCGAGTCCGGGTGCGAGGTCGTCGTCGGCACCTGCCCCGACCTCGGCACGATCCGCCCGATCGGTGTCCCGCTGCGGCTGCTCGCGCGCCGGTGGAGCCGTCAGATGGCGGCCGCGCAGACGATCGCCGTCGTCGCCGCCGGCGGGCGCACCGTGTCGCTGGGCGACGTCCTCGGCCCGACGTTCGCCTCCGACCGCTCGATGTTCAGCGTCGACGAGTTCCACCCGAGCGCGGCCGGGTACGCCGCGGCCGCGGCGGTGCTGCTGCGTTCGGTCGCCGACGCCATCGACGTCTGGCCGGCCGCCGCCGACCGTGGGCGGCTCGGGATGCGCCGCGACAGCGTCCGCCCGGTCGCGCAGGCCGCGGCGCGGGCGGCCAGCCGCCCCGGCACGGAGGTGCAGCCCACCGAGGTCCGTGGCTCCGAGACCGGCCCACGCGGCCCGTGGGCGCTGCTGCGCCGCCGTCGGCCGTCGGAGCTGCCCACCCCCGAAGAGGCCGAGCGGGCCGCCGAGGCACCCATCGCCGGCTGACTACTGCGGAGTAGTTTCGGGCGGGTAGGAACCGCTCCAGCGTCGGAGCCCGCACCCCTCGGAGGACCCTCGTGCCCGAAGCAGTCATCGTCGCGACCGCGCGCTCCCCGATCGGGCGTGCGTTCAAGGGGTCGCTGAAGGACCTGCGGCCCGACGACCTCGCCACCACCATCGTGCGGGCGGCCCTGGACAAGGTGCCCGCGCTCGACCCGGCCGACATCGACGACCTCATGCTCGGCTGCGGCCTGCCCGGCGGCGAGCAGGGTTACAACATGGGCCGCGTGGTGAGCGTCCTCCTCGGCTACGACCACCTGCCCGGGACGACGATCACCCGCTACTGCTCCTCGTCGCTGCAGACCACGCGGATGGCGATGCACGCGATCAAGGCCGGCGAGGGCGACGTCTTCATCTCCGCGGGCGTGGAGATGGTGTCCCGCTTCGTGAAGGGCAACTCCGACTCGCTGCCCGACACCCACAACCCCGCGTTCGCCGACGCGCAGGGCCGGGTGGCCAAGGTCGCCGAGAGCGGCGCCGACAGCTGGCGCGACCCGCGTCAGGACGGCGAGGTGCCCGACATCTACATCGCGATGGGGCAGACCGCGGAGAACCTGGCGCTGCTCAAGGACGTCAGCCGGCAGGAGATGGACGAGTTCGCCGTCCGCAGCCAGAACCTCGCCGAGGAGGCCATCAACAACGGCTTCTGGGAGCGGGAGATCACCCCGGTCACGCTGCCCGACGGCACCGTCGTCTCCAAGGACGACGGCCCGCGCGCCGGGACGACGCTGGAGGGCATCTCCGGTCTCAAGCCGGTGTTCCGCCCCGACGGCCGGGTCACCGCCGGCAACGCCTGCCCGCTCAACGACGGTGCCGCCGCGGTGATCGTCATGAGCGACACGAAGGCCCGCGAGCTCGGTCTCACGCCGCTGGCCCGGATCGTCAGCACCGCGGTCACCGGCCTGTCGCCGGAGATCATGGGCTACGGCCCGGTGGACGCGTCCAACCTCGCGCTCAAGCGGGCCGGGATGACGATCGACGACATCGACCTGGTCGAGATCAACGAGGCGTTCGCCGCGCAGGTCATCCCGAGCTACCGCGACCTGGGCATCGACATCGACAAGCTGAACGTGCACGGCGGCGCGATCGCCGTCGGCCACCCGTTCGGCATGACCGGCGCCCGCATCACCGGCACGCTCATCAACGGTCTGCAGACCAAGGACAAGACCTTCGGCCTGGAGACGATGTGCGTCGGCGGTGGCCAGGGCATGGCGATGGTGCTCGAGCGCCTGAGCTGATGTCCCGAGCCGCTCTCGCGGTTTTCCTGCAGCTCTTGCGGTCCTGCAGAACCGCAAGAGCTGCAGGAGAGCCGCGAGAATGAGCCGCCGAGGCGAGGCTCTCCGAAGACGACGGTGGCCCGGCCCCCTCAGGGGACCGGGCCACCGGTGCGTCTGGCTCAGGCTAGTTGCGCAGGTAGCTGAGCAGCCGCAGGATCTCCAGGTACAGCCAGACGACGGTGACCAGCAGGCCGAAGGCGATGTACCACGCGAACTTCGCCGGGGCGCCGCGGCGGATCGCCTCGTCGGCCATGTCGAAGTCGAGCAGCAGCGACAGCGCGCCGACGCCGATCACGACCAGGCTGAAGATGATCGCGATGGGGCCGCCATCACGCAGGCCCAGACCGCCCGGGGTGATGAACGAGGCGATCAGGTTGACCAGCACCAGGACGAGGACGCCGACCAGCGCGCCGATCATCCAGCGGGTGAACTTCGGGGTCACGCGGATCGCGCCGGTCTTGTAGACCACCAGCATGCCGGCGAAGACGCCGAGCGTGCCGATCACGGCCTGGATCACGATCCCGGGCCAGCGCATGTCGAAGGCCTCGCTGATCGCACCGAGGAACACGCCCTCGACGGCGGCGTAGGCCAGCGTCGCCGCCGGGTTGGAGATCATCTTGAACGCGATCACCAGGCCGAGCACCAGGCCGACCAGGACCGCCGGGAGGGCGAGCGCCCAGCCGGTCGTCCCCGGGAGCGCCCAGACCGCCGCGGCCGCGACGACGGTGACCAGGAAGGTGAGCCCGGTCTTGGTGACGACGTCGTCCATCGTCAGGTAGCGGGTGGTGGACCGCGCGTAGGGCGACGGCGCGGCATACGGGTCGTGCGGCGCCGGCGGGGCGTAGGTGGAGCCCGCGGCGCCGAACTGCCCGCTCCGCGTGGCGCTCTGGAAGCCGCGCCCGAAAGCGGGGTTGCTGCTGGGCATGTCATCTCCTCGAGGTGACCGGTGGGTCCGTGCGTCCACGGTGCTGGACAGCACTCGGTCAGGTCAACGCCCCGCGCGGTGCGGACGTTCCTGAAAACCCCAGTTGACCCCGCAGAGTGAACTCCTGACCCACAACTGGTTGGGCAGGCCATCCAACCGCCGCTGGATCGCCGCGACGGGCGGGGAGTACCCCCGGTCGGGCTCGAACCGACACTGGGACCCTTTTAAGGGGCCTGCCTCTGCCAATTGGGCTACGGGGGCGGGATCGGACAGCACGGTAACCCGCCCGGCCGCGTCGTCCGCCGCCCGGCGGTGCGGCCCGGACGGCTACGTGGTCGCCTGAGCGAGCTCCTTCGCCCGGGACAGGACGGCGTCGAGCATCGGCTCGGTGAGCTTGCCGGTGAAGGTGTTCTGCTGGCTGACGTGGTAGCTGCCCAGCAGGGTCAGCGGGCCGCGCGGACCGGCCAGCTCCACCTCCACGCCGTGACCGAACGCCGGGCGCGGCCGGGGCAGCGCGTAGCCGGCTGCGGCGAGCACCGGCCACAGCGCCGTCCACCCGAACCCACCGAGGACGACGACCACCCGCAACCGCGGCAGCAGCGCGAGCTCGCGGGCCAGCCAGGGGTTGCAGGTGTCGCGCTCCTCGGGCGTGGGAGCGTTGGCGGGCGGGGCGCAGCGCACCGCGGCCGCCACCCGGACGTCGGTGAGCTCGAGCCCGTCGCCCACGTGCGTGGACGTCGGCTGGTTGGCCAGGCCGGCCCGCCACAGCGCGGCGAAGATCGAGTCGCCGCTGCGGTCGCCGGTGAACACCCGCCCGGTGCGGTTGCCGCCGTGCGCCGCAGGGGCCAGGCCGACGACGGCGATCCGCGAGTCGTCCGGCCCGAGCCCAGGGACCGGGCGGCCCCAGTAGTCCCAGTCGCGGAACGAGGCGCGCTTGACCCGCGCCACCTCCTCGCGCCAGGCGACCAGCCGCGGGCAGGCGTAGCAGCCGGAGATGCGGGCGTCGAGCACCGACAGCGTGCGCGCGCCGGCCGCGGAGCGCACCACCCCGGCGGCAGACCGGGTGACCGGGAAACCGGCCTCGTCGACCGCCACCGGTCAGCGGGCCAGACGCAGGGCGATGCCGTCGAGGATGTCGTGCTCGCTGACGACGACCTCGTCGAGGTCGAAGGCATCCATGATCACGCGGAGCACGAGCGATCCGGCGCCGATCACGTCGACCCGGCCCGGGTGCATCACCGGCAGGGCCGCCCGGCGCTCGCGGGTGGCGGTGAGCAGCCCGGCGGTGACCGACCGGACGCCGCCGACCGGGATGCGGGAGCCGTGGATCGCCACCGGGTCGTACTCCGGCAGCTTCAGCGCGAGGGCCGCGACGGTGGTCACCGAGCCGGCCAGCCCGACCAGCGACGCCGCCTCGGCGACGGGCACCTGGTCGGCGACCACGGCGAGCGCGGCGCGGATGTCGGCCTCGGTCCGCTGGATCTCGTCGGCGGACGGCGGATCGCCGTGCAGGTGCCGCTCGGTCAGCCGCACGCAGCCGATGTCGACCGAGACCGCGGCGCGCACGCCCGAGGCGTCCCCGAGCACGAACTCCGTCGACCCGCCGCCGATGTCCACGACCAGGAACGGCGGCCGCGGCGCCGGGTTGCCGTGCGCCTGCGCGGCGGCGTCCAGGGAGGCGGTCGCGCCGAGGAAGGACAGCTCGGCCTCTTCCCGCCCCGGGACGACGTCCGGCTTCTGGCCGAGGGTCGCGACCACCATCTGCTCGAAGTCCTCGCGGTTCGCCGCGTCCCGGGTGGCGCTGGTGGCGACCATCCGGACGGCGGTGGCGCCCAGCTCCCGGCACGTCTCGGCGTACTCGGCGAGCACGCGGCGGGTGCGCTCGATCGCCTCCGGTGCCAGCCGGCCCGTGGCGTCGACGCCCTGACCGAGCCGGACGATCTCCATCCGGCGGACCAGGTCGGTGTGCGGACCCTCGTCGGGCACGTCGGCGACCAGCAGGCGGATCGAGTTCGTGCCGCAGTCGATCGCGGCGACCCGGCTCATGCGCCCTCCTCCTGGGCGCAGGGGCCGGCGGCCCACCACTCCCCCATCCCCTCGACCGCCCGGTCGCCGATCGGGTTCACACCCGGACCGGCAGCCAGGGCGTGCCCGGCGAGGGCGTGCAGGCACTTCACCCGGTCGGGCATCCCACCGGCGGTGGTGCGGGTGGGCAGCACCTCGCGGGCGTCGCGCTCGGCGAGGTAGCTCTCGTGGGCGTGCTGGTAGCCCGCGGCGAGCTCCGGATCGGTGGCCAGCTCGGCCTGCCACTCCTTCATCCGGCCGGCCGCTTCGAGCCGGCTGGCGGCCGCCGCGGCGCGCGGGCAGGTCAGGTAGTACAGCGTCGGGAACGGGGTGCCGTCCTCCAGCCGCGGCGCGGTCTCCACCACGTCCGGCTGGCCGCAGGGGCAGCGGTGCGCGACGTTGACCAGCGCCCGTGGGGGGCGACCGAGCTGGCGGGCGATGATCTCCCGCTCCTCGGGGGTGACGGGGGTCCGTTCAGCCACCGGACCCCGCCGGGTCGCCGTCGGCCGTGGAGAGCGAGTCCATGAGGCCCTCGTACCACGGCGGGCGGTCGGCCGAACCGCCCGCGTCGCTGGGCAGCGTGCCGGCGTCCCCCGCCACCGTCCGGCCGTCGACCACCACGACGAGCCGGTCGCCCGGGAGCACGTAGGTGAGCCGCTCCCGGGCCTGGCGGGCGGTGTAGGCGGGGTCGGCCTGACGGTCCAGCTGGTCCTGCAGCGCCTGGGCCCGCTGCTCGAGGCGGGTGCGCTCGGCGGCCAGCTGCACCAGCTGGGTGCGACCGGCGAGGTACTGGCGCACCGGGCCGGCCAGGGTCAGCGCGAGCAGCAGCACCAGCGCGCCGAGCAGCACCGCCCGGCCGGTGAACAGCGGGCGTCGCCGGGTGCCGGTCGTGCGGCCCGGACGGCGCACCGAGCGCCGCTGCCCCGGCCGCCGCGGCGCGGTCGAGCGCACGCCGGTGCGCACCGGCCCGGTGTGCACCGGACCGGCGGCGCGGGCGACCGTCCGGGCGCCGGTGCGCCGACCGGGCTGGCGGGAGGACGACGTCCCCCGCCGGCCCCGGACGCTGCTCACCCGGTGGACCTCAGGCGTCCTGGTCGGTGAGGCGCGGGAAGGCGGCGGCGCCGGCGTAGCGCGCGGCGTCATCGAGCTCCTCCTCGATCCGGAGCAGCTGGTTGTACTTGGCCACGCGCTCGCTGCGCGCCGGGGCACCGGTCTTGATCTGCCCGCAGTCGGTGGCGACGGCGAGGTCGGCGATCGTGGTGTCCTCGGTCTCGCCGGAGCGGTGGCTCATCATGCAGCGGTAGCCGCTGCGGTGAGCCAGGTTCACCGCGTCGAGGGTCTCGGTCAGCGTGCCGATCTGGTTGACCTTGACCAGCAGCGCGTTGGCCGCGCCCTGGGCGATCCCGTCGGCCAGCCGGGCGGGGTTGGTGACGAACAGGTCGTCGCCGACGATCTGCACGCGGTCGCCGAGGGCGTCGGTCAGCGCGACCCAGCCCTCCCAGTCCTCCTCGGACAGCGGGTCCTCGATCGAGACGATCGGGTAGGCGTCGACGAGCCCGCGGTAGTACTCGGTGAGGTCACCGGCGGTCAGGTTCTTGCCCTCGAACGCGTAGCCCTGGTCGCCGTGGAACTCCGTCGCGGCGACGTCGAGGGCGAATGCGATGTCCGTGCCGAGGGAGAACCCGGCCTGCTCCACCGCGCGGGCGATGAGGTCCAGCGCCGCCCGGTTGCTCGACAGGTTGGGCGCGAAGCCGCCCTCGTCGCCGAGACCGGTCGCCAGGCCGTCCTTCTTCAGCACCGACTTCAGCGCGTGGTAGGTCTCCGCGCCCATGGCCAGCGCCTCGGCGAAGGTCGCCGCGCCGATGGGGGCGACCATGAACTCCTGCACGTCGACGTTGCTGTCGGCGTGGGCGCCACCGTTGAGGATGTTCATCATCGGCACCGGCAGCAGGTGCGCCGACGGGCCGCCGACGTAGCGGAACAGCGGCAGGCCGGCGGAGTCGGCGGCTGCCCGGGCGACCGCGAGGCTGACGCCGAGCAGCGCGTTGGCGCCCAGACGCTCCTTGTTCGGGGTGCCGTCGAGGTCGAGCAGCCGCTGGTCGATCAGCCGCTGCTCGCTGGCGTCGTAGCCGACCAGCTCGGGGCCGATCACGTCGAGCACGTTGTCGACGGCCTTGGTCACGCCCTTGCCGCCGTAGCGGTCGCCGCCGTCGCGCAGCTCCACGGCCTCGAAGGCGCCGGTCGAGGCGCCGCTGGGGACCGCCGCGCGGGCGATCGTCCCGTCGTCGAGGGCGACCTCGACCTCCACGGTGGGGTTTCCGCGCGAGTCGAGGATCTCCCGCGCGCCTACGGCGTCGATGCTGGCCACGAGGGGCAGCCTATCGAGGACGACGACCGCGACCGCGCTGCCCGCCCCGTGCAACCTGCGACGATCTAGGCGATGACTCCTCCCGCCGCGCTCCGGCCGCACCGCCGCGCCGCCGCCCAGCTGCTGCTCGGCTACCTGCCGCTGCTCACGGCGGGCATCGTGCTGCTCGCCGTCCTGGCCGTGCGCCTGTCGACCGAGCGCGAGCCGCTCGAGGCGGCGACCGCCACCGCGACCGCGACCGTCGTCTCCTCGAACGAGGCGCCCGACGGGCGCGGGGTGTCGGTGACCCTGCCCGGCGAGGACGGCGCCGTGCGCGCCGGCGTGATCGTGCTGCGGGACCCGCAGGACATCCCGAAGGACGCGAAGATCGCCGTGCAGTACGACCCGTCCTCCCCCGCGGAGCGCACGGCGGTCTACGCCGACGGCGACGCGGCGCACCGGGCGGTCGAGGACCTCCTGTTCGGGCTGTTCGCCACGCTCGTCATCCTGCTGGTCGTCTCCGTGGTGACCGGCCTGCGCGTGCTGCGGCTGCGCCGGCTGCGGCGGGCCGCGCCGTCCGCGGCGACCGGCAGCCGCGTGGTGGTCCGGCAGGGTCTGGTCGTGCGCAGCTGGCTGGAGCTGGTCACCGCGCGCGGGGAGCGCTGGGTGCCGGTGCACTGGTCGCCCGAGCTGGCCGCGCTGGAGCCAGACTCGTCGCTGGAGCTCCGCGGGGACGTCGGCCGCCGCTGGGTGCTGCCGGTCGTCGACGGCGCCGAGCTCTGGCCGTCGGGCCGGCTGCGCAGCCGCCCGCCCCGCGGGGAGCGGTCCGTCGTCGTCCCGGAGGACGCGCCGGACCGCCCGCCGAGCTGGGCCCGGCAGGTGCGCAGCGACCTCGTCGTCGTCTTCGCCGCACCGGTGCTCGGGCTGCTCTGGGCCTACCTCGACGGCAGCGGGGTGGCCGGCTTCCTCGGCGCCACGGTGCTGTCGGCCGGGGTGCTCTTCTGGCTCACCCAGCTGCTCGGCTCCGACCCGCTGCCGCCACCCCGCCGCCGGGACTGAGGTTTCGCGCGCTCAACCGCGCGCGGTTAAGCGCGCGAAACCTCGTCAGCCCGAACTAGGCGAACGCCGTCGCGCGCTGCTCGTCGCCGGTGAACAGCCCCTCGGCGGTCGACGGCGCCCGGCTGCCGGACGGCGAGCCGCCCTCGACGCCCTCGGTGCGTACCCGCGGCAGGGCGTGCGCGTGCTCGCGCTGCAGGTAGACGACCAGGCCCTCGCGCACGTGGCAGCGCAGGTCGAACAGCGTCGGCCCGTCCTTGGCGCTGACCAGCACGCGCACGCGGACCAGCGTGCCGACCGCGTCGGTCACCTGCAGCACCCCGACGCGGCGGTCCCACAGCGGGTTGTCGGCGAGCAGCCGGTCCAGCTCGGCGCGCAGCCGGTCGAACGGCGTCGACCAGTCCACGTCGAGCTCCACCGCGCCGAGCACGGCGGACTCCTTGCGGGTCCAGTTCTGGAACGGGTTGGTGGTGAAGTACGTCGAGGGCAGCACCAGCCGCCGGTCGTCCCAGATGTGCACGACGACGTAGGTCAGCGTGATCTCCTCGATCCGGCCCCACTCGTCGTCGATCACCACGACGTCGTCGACGCGGATGGCGTCGGTGAAGGCCAGCTGCAGCCCGGCGAACACGTTCGCCAGGGAGGTCTGGGCGGCCAGGCCCGCGACGATGGAGATCACCCCGGCGCTGGCCAGGATGCTCGCCCCTGCGGCCCGGGCGGCCGGGAAGGTCAGCAGCATCGCGGCGGCGGCCAGGACGGCGATCACCACCACGACCAGCCGCCGGAGCAGGAAGATCTGCGTGCGCACCCGCCGGGCGTGGCGGTTGTCGACGACGTCGACGTCGTAGCGGCGCAGCGCGAGGTCACCCACCGCGAAGGCGGCCACGCCGACCAGCCAGGCGATCGTGCCGATCAGCGCCAGGCCCAGGATCCGGACGACGGGCCCGCGCCAGTCGCCGACGGCGGTCGCGGAGTCGAGCACGACGAGCAGCGCCACCAGCACCGCCGCCAGGCGGAACGGCCGGCGGGCGCGGCGGGACAGGTCGCCGACCAGGGCGCGGCGGGCGGCCAGGCGGGTGACGAGGGCGCCGAGGCCGGCGGCGACCAGCCAGGCGGCGACCGCCACGCCGGCCAGCACCAGCAGCAGCGCCCACGTCGCGTCGGGCAGCAGCCCCTGGACGGCGGCGGGTGCCGCGGACGGGACGGCGGACGGGGAAGGTCCGGAGAACAGCGGAACTCACTCCTCGGGGATCGGGGACGGGCGGTCCGCGCGTCGTCGCGGCGGCACCGCCGGTTCGCCCGGGGGCCGGCACGCACACGGGGCCGGCGCCCGACCGGGCTCCCCCCACGCTAGGAAAAGCCGCTACCGGATGTCACATCGATCGGTGGTGCGATGGTTCACGCCGATCGGATGTTTACCCCCGGGCCTCGGCCTGCGCGTCCAGCTCCCCGGCGTAGCGGCGGACCGCCTCGCGCAGCGCGTCCTCGACGTCCCAGCCGCGCTCGGCGGCCGCCACGACCACGCCGAGCAGCCGCTCGCCCAGCGCCTCCGGGCTGTCCACCGACAGCTCCCCCGACGGCGGGGTGTCCAGCCCCGCCCGGGCCGCTCGCCGCACCAGCGCCGCGCCCCACGAGGCGGCCGGCTGCGAGCGGGAGACGCCCTCGGTGGGCGAGCGCCGCTGCTTCTCCGCCCTCTTGATCTCCTCCCAGCCCGCCTCGACCTGCTCGACGTCCCGCGGACCCGCGTCGCCGAACACGTGCGGGTGCCGGCGGACCAGCTTGTCGACCAGGTCGCCGGCGACGTCGTCGATGTCGAAGGCCCGCTCGCCCGCCTCCTGCGCCACGCGGGCGTGGAAGGCGACCTGCAGCAGCACGTCGCCCAGCTCCTCGCGCATCGCCGGGTAGTCGTCGTCGACGATCGCGTCGTAGGCCTCGTGCGCCTCCTCGAGCAGGTAGCCGCGCAGCGAGGCATGGGTCTGCTCGGCGTCCCAGGGGCAGCCGCCGGGCGAGCGCAGCCGGTCCATGACCGTGACGACGTCGAGCAGCCGGGCGCCGGGGGGCTCGGGGGCGCCGTCGATCGCGTCCAGGCCCGCGAGCTCCTCCGCCGTCCCGAGGACGACGACGTCGTCGGGACGGCCCTGCGCGGCCGCCAACCCGGGGACGTCGGTGACGGCGAGACCGGCGGCCCGCAGCGCGGCGGCGGTCGCGGCGGCGCCGGGCAGCGCGACCAGCGGCCGGGAGCCGGAGACCTCGCGCCAGCCGGCCGGGCCGAGCAGGCCGGGCAACCGCGGACTGACGCAGACCTCGACGGCGACGGGCACCGGGGTCAGCCCCCGGTCGAGCTCGACGGGGCGGCCGCGCTGCTCGTGTCCGAGACGATCTGCACCACGCCGGAGTCGTCCGCGACGACCCGGTTCTCCTTGAGCACGCCGTAGCGCGGGTTGATCGTCACGTCGAGGCCGTCGCGGAAGTCCGAGACCGCCTTCGTCGCCGCGTCGTCGACCTGCGACCGGGCGGCGTCCTGCAGGTCGGCCTTCACGTCGGCGTAGGCCTGGAAGGTGACGTCGGTGACGAAGGCGACGACCACCCCGACGTCCTGCACGGGGACGGTGAACCCGGAGCCGGGCGGGGTCGCGGCGATCTGCTGGGCCAGCACCTGGGGCAGCTGGTCGGCCGGCCGCGCCTCGGGCTGCAGCAGCGTCACGCCGTTGTCGTAGCCCGCGGCCACTGCCGGATAGCTGCTCGGGTCGGCGGTCAGCGCGGCGAGGACGCCGTCGGCGGTGGCCTGGTCCGGGACGGCGATGTAGCCGAAGACGTACTGCTTGTACTGGTCGCGGTTCTGCTGGTACTGCTTCTGCAGCGCCGCCTCGGACAGCGGGTCGTCCAGGCCCTCGGCGCGCGCGATCTCCTGCCGGAGCAGCTGCTCGCGGACGAGCTCGAACACGTCCGCCTTGCCGAGGCCCTGCGAGGCCGCCTGGTCGTACAGGGCGGAGGGGTCGGCGCCGTCGAGGATGGTGTCGATGCGGTCGCTCACCTCGGCATCGGAGACGCTGACGTGCCAGTGCTCGGCGGCCGCGGCGTAGACCTCCTTGCCCACGAGCACGCTCAGCACCTGGCGGGTGAAGGCCTCCTCGTTGTCCTTCGCGTACGCGTCGATGGCGTCGTCCTGCCGCCGGGAGTCCTCGGCGGACTGCAGCTCGGAGACGGTGACCGTCTCCTCGCCGACGTAGGCGGCGACGGTCGGCGAGGTCCGGCAGCCGGTGAGGCCGCCGACCGCGACGGCGAGGAGGAAGCCGGCGACCACCGGCCGGCGGACGAATCGCGTGCGCACGCGACCGAGGCTCCCACACGAGGTGTGGGAGCCGTCGCACGCGGCCCTGCGGCAGGGTCCCGCGGCGCGGCGACCATCCGCGCGGGGCGAGGGCAGCGGCCCGGACGAGGCGTCGACTCGGCTCGTGGTGGTGCTGCTGTCGCTGCTGGCCGCGACCGCGTTCGCGCTGGGCACGGTCCTGCAGCAGAAGGGGACCCTGCTGGACGACGGCGGTGCGGCGGACCGGGCCGGGGTGGGGGGCGTCGGCTTCGTCGTCGGGCTGCTCCGGCGACCCGTGTGGCTGCTCGGCGGCGCCGTGACCGCGGTCGGCGGCGTGCTGCAGGCGATCGCCCTGCACCGGGGCTCGCTCGTGGTGGTCCAGGCCCTGGCCACGACCAGCCTGGTGATCGCCCTGCCGTTCGGCGCCTGGCTGACCGACCAGCAGATCACCCCGCCGGTGGTGCTGGGGGCCTGCGCGATGGTGCTCGGCATCGTGCTGTTCGTCGCCGTCGGCAACCCGGAGGGCGGCACCGGTAACCCGACCGCCGCGTCGTGGTGGCTGGCCGGACTGGGCTCGCTGTGCCTGGTCGGCGTCCTGGTGTGGGCCGGCCGGAGCCGGACCGGGAGCCGGCAGGCGCTGCTCTTCGGCGCGGCCGCCGGGCTGGGGTTCGGCATGGCGTCGGCCCTCACCAAGGCCGTCACCGACGTGGTCGGCCAGGGGGCGGCCGCGGTCCTCGGCAGCTGGGAGCTCTACGCCCTGCTGGCCGCGGGGCTCGTCGGGCTGGTCCTCGGCCAGTCGTCGCTGCGCACCGGCGCCCTCGCCCCGGCCATGGCCAGCACGAACTCGGTGATGCTGCTCAGCAGCGTGTGGCTGGGCATCTCGGTCTTCGGCGAGCGGTTCCAGCGCGGCGGCGGACACCTCGCGGTGGCCGCGGCCGGGTTGGTCGCGATCCTCGCCGGGGTCGCGCTGCTGTCCCGTGCCCCGGTGCCCGCACCCGACGGCTCCCTGTCGGGGACACCGTCCTGACCGGGACGGTCAGCTGGCGGCCTTGGCGGGCTCGGCGAGCACCGAGGTCAGCAGGGAGTGCAGGTTCTCCAGCAGCGCCACGTCCCGCAGCGGCGTGCGTCGGTCCGGGCCGACCGGCACCTTCAGCGAGATCGTCTCGACCGCCGACTTGTAGGTGGCGCCGTCGGCCAGCCGGGCCAGCCGCAGCTGCTTGGACTCCGGCAGCGGCACGGGGCTGATCCGGATCGCCCGGCCCTGCAGGGACACCTCGGTGACACCGAGCCGGCGCATGGCCGCGCGGAAGCGGGCGACCGCCAGCAGGTTGAGCACCGGGGCCGGCGGGGCGCCGTAGCGGTCGGTGAGCTCGTCGAGCACGGCCGCGGCCTGGTCGTCGTCCTGGACCGAGGCGACCTTGCGGTAGGCCTCCATCCGCAGCCGCTCGCCGGGCACGTAGTCGTGCGGCAGGTGGGCGTCGACCGGCAGGTCGACCCGGACCTCCAGCGGCTCGGCGGGCGCCTCCTCGCCGCTGATCTGCGCGCGGTAGTCGGCCACCGCCTCGCCGACCAGCCGCACGTAGAGGTCGAACCCCACGCCGGCGATGTGCCCGGACTGCTCGCCGCCGAGCAGGTTGCCCGAGCCGCGGATCTCGAGGTCCTTCATGGCCACGGCCATCCCGGCGCCGAGGTCGGTGTTGTGCGCGATGGTGGTCAGCCGGTCGACCGACGTCTCGGTCAGCGGGCGCGAGGGGTCGTAGGTGAAGTAGGCGTACGCCCGCTCCCGCCCGCGGCCGACGCGGCCGCGGATCTGGTGCAGCTGCGACAGGCCGAAGGTGTCGGCGCGGTCGACGATCAGCGTGTTGGCGTTCGGGATGTCCAGGCCCGACTCGACGATCGTCGTCGAGACCAGGACGTCGTACTCCTTCTCCCAGAAGCCGACCATGATCCGCTCGAGCTCGTGCTCCTTCATCTGCCCGTGGCCGACGGCGACCCGGGCCTCGGGCACGAGACCGCGGATCTTCGCCGCCGCCTTGTCGATCGACTGCACCCGGTTGTGGATCACGAAGACCTGGCCGTCGCGCAGCAGCTCGCGGCGGATCGCGGCGGCCATCTGCTTGTCGTCCCACGCGCCCACGTAGGTCAGCACCGGGTGCCGCTCCTCCGGCGGGGTGAGGATCGTCGACATCTCGCGGATGCCGGTCAGGCTCATCTCCAACGTGCGCGGGATCGGGGTGGCCGACATCGACAGGACGTCGACCGCCGTCCGCATCGTCTTCAGGTACTCCTTGTGCTCGACGCCGAAGCGCTGCTCCTCGTCGACGATGACCAGCCCGAGGTCCTTGAACCGGGTGGTCGGCTGCAGCAGCCGGTGCGTCCCGACGAGGATGTCGATCTCGCCCGACGCGAGCTCCTCGAGGACCACCCGCGACTCCGCGTCGGACTGGAACCGGGACAGCACGCGCACCTTGACCGGGAACTGGCTCATCCGCTCGGAGAAGGTCTTGAAGTGCTGGTTGGCCAGCAGCGTCGTCGGCACCAGGACGGCGACCTGCTTGCCGTCCTGCACCGCCTTGAACGCCGCCCGCACCGCGATCTCGGTCTTCCCGTAGCCGACGTCGCCGCAGATGATCCGGTCCATGGGGACCGGCTGCATCATGTCGGCCTTGACCTCGTCGATCGCGGCGAGCTGGTCGGGGGTCTCCTGGAACGGGAAGGCGTCCTCGAGCTCGCGCTGCCAGACGGTGTCGGGGCCGAAGACGTGCCCCTTGGTCGCCATGCGCGCCGAGTAGAGCCGGATCAGCTCGGCGGCGATCTGCTTGACCGCCTTGCGCGCCTGCCCCTTGGTCTTCTGCCAGTCGGCGCCGCCGAGCTTGGACAGGGCCGGCTGCTCCCCGCCCACGTAGCGGGTGAGCTGGTCGAGCGCGTCGGTGGGCACGAACAGCCGGTCCGGCGGCTGGTTCCGCTTGCTCGGCGCGTACTCGACGATCAGGTAGTCGCGCTGGCCGCCGTTGATCGTGCGGCTGACCATCTCGACGTAGCGGCCGATGCCGTGGTGCTCGTGGACGACGAGGTCGCCGGGCTGCAGCTGCACCAGGTCGACGGCGTTGCGGCGGCGGGCCGGCATCTTGACCGCGTCGCGCATCGTCGTGCCGCGCTGCCCGGTCAGGTCGTGCTCGGTGAGCAGCGCCAGTCCCACGCCCGGGAAGGCGAAGCCGGCCTCCAGGTTGCCCTGGGTCACGTGGGTCAGGCCGGCGTCGGGGGCCGAGGGGAGATCGGGCACCAGCCGGACACCCAGATCGGCCTCGGTGAGCTGGTCGGCGGCGCGCTGCGCGGGGCCCGGGCCGGCGAAGGTGAGCACGACCCGCCAGCCGTCGCGGGACCACGTGCGCAGCTGCTCGGTGGCCTTGCCCTGGTCGCCGTGGAACCGCTCGACCGTCGTCGCGCCGAGGGTGACGTGGGTGTCGTCGTCCTCGACCTGGAGGGTGAACGCGCCGGTGGTCCACCAGGGCAGGCCGCGCGAGCGGGCGGCGGTCTCGACGTCCTCCAGCTCGCGGAAGGACGACGCCCCGAGGTCGAGCGGGGCCTCCCCCGCCTCGGCCGCGGTCGCCCACGAGGCGGCGAGGAACTCCGCGGCGGTGCGGACCAGGTCGGCCGACCGGCTGCGCACCCGCTCGGGGTCGAGCACCAGCACGTGCGTGCCGCGCGGCACGAGGTCGGTGAGCAGATCCATCTCGCCGGTGATGAGGGCCGGCGTCAGGGACTCCATGCCCTCGACGGCGATCCCCTCGGCGAGCTTGCCGAGGATCTCCCGCAGTCCCGGGTGCTCGTGGGCCAGCACGACGGCACGGGCGCGGACCTCGTCGGTGAGCAGCAGCTCGCGGCACGGCGGGGCCCACAGCCGCTCGGGACGGTCGTCGAGCGAGCGCTGGTCGGCCGCGGAGAAGTAGCGCAGCTCGTCGACCTCGTCGCCCCAGAACTCCACGCGCACCGGGTGCGGCTCGGTCGGCGGGAAGACGTCGAGCAGGCCGCCGCGCAGCGCGAACTCACCGCGCTTCTCGACCAGCTCGACCCGGGTGTAGGCGGCGTCGACCAGGGCGCGGGCGACGTCGTCGAGCTCGGCGGTGTCGCCCGGCGCCAGCTCGACCGGGGTGAGCTCGCCGAGGCCGGGCGCCAGCGGCTGCAGCACGCTGCGCACCGGGGCGACGAGGACGTCGATCGTCCCGTTCGCACCGGGGTGGGCCAGGTCGCGCAGGACGGCGAGCCGGCGGCCCACGGTGTCGGCGCGGGGCGAGAGCCGCTCGTGCGGCAGGGTCTCCCACGCCGGGAAGGTCTCGACCCGGCGGCCGGGCAGGAAGCAGCGCAGCGCATCGGCGGTGGCGTCGGCGTCCCGCTCCCCCGCCGTCACGACGAGCACGGGCACGTCGGAGGTGGCCAGCGCGGCCGCCACGAGCGGCTGGACCGGCGGCGGCGCGGTGACGGTGAGCTCGGCGGCGCCGGCCGCGGCCACGACGCGCGCCATGCCCGCGTCGGTGAGGACGACGTCCAGCACGCCGCGCAAGGTCACGGGGGAATTCCTCCTGCTGATGGGGCCGCGCAACGACCGCCGGATGCGGCGGGGGCCGGCTCCCCAGGTTAGTCCCCGGGAACCGGCCCTCGCCGTCTTCCGATCAGGTCGCTCAGGAGGTGAGCGCGCGGGCCACCCGGCCCACCGGCTCCTCCGCGTCGATCGCCGTCAGCGCCTTGCGCAGGATCGTGCTCGAGGTGTGCATCGTGTACGGGAAGTACTTCACCTCGACGCCCACCGCGGCGAAGTCGCGCTCGAGCTTGTCGCCCTTGGGGGTGCCCCGCCAGTCGTCGCCCTTGAAGAGCACGTCGAAGCGGACCTGCTGCCAGGTGTCCAGCTTGTCGGGGACGACCTCGGCGTGCACGTCGTCGACGAAGCGGATGCTGCGCACGATCTCCAGCCGCTCGGCGAGCGGGATCACCGGCAGCTTGCCCTTGGCCCGCAGCAGCATCTCGTCGGAGACCACCCCGGCGATGAGGTAGTCGCAGTTCTCCCGTGCGTGCCGGAGGATGTTCAGGTGCCCGATGTGGAAGAGGTCGTACGCGCCTGGTGCGTAGCCGATCACGGTCATTCTCTCTAGCCCCCCATTGTCCGTCGTCTTCGGATACGCACCGACGGCACGCACCTGCCCGACTACTCTGAGTCATGCCGAGCGACTGCTGTGGCGCACGACGGCTTGCCGAGCTGGGAAGTTACCGGAGATCGGGTCACGCACGGTGAGGTTCGCTCGCCACTTCACTCATTTGGGCAGCACCGTGACCCCGCGGAGCCGGTTCCGGATGCCAGGATGCGGGTCCTCCGCGGCGGGACGCGGAGCGCGCAGGGGCCGACGGGGGGACCACGTGGACGAGGCAGACGCACCGCCGGTGCGCCGGGACGCCCGCTGGCTGAGCCGCCGGGCGGCGCTGCTGCTGAGCACCGCGGGCGCCGGGGCGCTGGCGGGTGCGGCCCTCGTCCCTGGTGAGGCGCCGACCGCGACCGCCGGCCCCGACCAGCCGCCGGCCGACGCACCGGTGCCGACCCCGCGCGGCCTCGGGCTGGTCTCGATCGAGGACTTCCGCCCCTCCGGTGGCAGCGACGACGACGCCCTGGCCGAGGCGGTGCGCTACGCGGCGGCCCGGACGTACAAGCCGGCGATCGTCGTCCCCAACGGGTCGTACACGCTGACCCGGCCGATCAGGCCGTACGCGGGCCTGCACCTCATGGCCTTCCCGTTCGGCGACGAGTTCCTCACCAGCCAGCGGATCACCCTGCCGTCGGGCGGGCTGATCGCCTACGAGCGCGGCGTCGGGTCGATCACGCTGGAGAACCTGTCCTGCAAGGTCACCGACCACGTGCTCGAGCCGATCCCGCTGGACAACTCCCGTGGCGCCTGGACCGACGTGCGCATCCTCGGCGGTGGCTACAACAGCGGATCGACGCTGATCGAGGGCTCGTGCCTGCGCCTGGACTTCCAGCCCGCGTACGTGCAGGCGGTGACCGACTCCGCGGTGCGGATCGGGGGCAGCGACTGCTGGCTCTTCACCCGCGGTGCCCACTTCGTGAGCGGCCAACTGCCCCCTGACCAGCCGTATCTCGACCTGCACAGCCTGGGTCAGTCCGTCGTCGGCAGTGCCTACATCACCGCGCAGGGCGGTTACGGCGTGCGGATCAGCGGCAACGGCACGGGGCTGCGGCTGGCCGGCACCCTCGTCGACGCGAGCAACCGCAGCGGGACCGACGCCACCCAGCTGGCCGGCGTGCAGATCACCGGCGGCACCGACATCACGATCGACGACCTGTGGGTGTTCAACTCCAACGTCAGCGGACAGAGCCGGGGCCAGGTGACGGTGACCGGCGGCTCGGACATCGTGTTCACCACGCCCCGCTTCCCCGGCAGCAACGCGGGGACGACGGCCGCCGACACCACCGGCGCGTGCATCCACACCACCGTGCCGATCACCGTCATCGCGCCCAAGGCGGCCGGTCGCAGCAAGCTGATCACGGCGGCCGCACCGGACCTGGTCACCCTCGTCGGGGCCCCCGGCTGGCAGGTCCAGACGCCCTGACCGGGCCCCTTCTAGCACCCCGCCGTCCGCCCCGAACGGGTGACCCCGGTCGCGGAACCGCTGGTGAGGCGCATGCCCCCGTCTAGCATCGAGACCAGAGAGGCTCACGGACAGCCGGGGGGGCCGTCCACGGACCACCTGCTCCCGTCTGCTTTGTGACCGACGGGCAGACCAGGGACGGACATGGAACTGACTGACTACCTCGCGGCGCTGCGCCGCTTCTGGCTCACGTGGGTCGGCATCACGCTGCTCGGTGCGGTCGTGGGCGTGGTGGCCTTCCAGGTGACGCCCGCGACCTACCAGGCCACGGCCCAGGTCTTCGTGTCGGTGTCCCCCTCCATCCCGAACAGCGCGCAGTTCGTGGCGCAGCGGGTGAAGACCTACCCCGACGTGGCCGAGGGCGCCGCCGTGCTCCGGCCGGTCATCCAGCGCCTGGGCCTCGACGAGTCCGTCGCCGAGCTGCGGGCCCGCGTCACCGCCTCGGTGCCGGTGGACACCTCGCAGGTCAACGTCAGCGTGACCGGCCGCAACGCCCGCGAGGCGGCGGAGGTCGCCAACGCGGTCGCCGACGAGCTCACCGGCGTCGTCGCCGACCTGGAGACGCCGTCGTCCGGCAACCGCCCGGTGACCCTGACGGTCAGCGACCCGGCGTCGGTGCCCACCAAGCCCGTTTCGCCCGTGGCGCTCTACGACATCGGCCTGGGCCTGTTCGTCGGCCTGTTCGTCGGTCTCGCGGTCGCCGTGGTGCGCAGCCGGCTGGACACCGGCGTGTACTCCGAGGAGGACGTGCGCCGGGCCTGGGGCTCGGAGCCGGGCCTCGAGGTGCTGGTGCCGCGGCGCGGCCGTGCCCGCCGCAGCGAGCTCACCGGCCGGGCGGCGACCGAGCTCGCGCGCCGGCTGGAGTTCACCGCCGAGGAGCGCCGCGTCCGCGTGGTGCTGCTCTCGCCGTCGCCGTCGGAGAAGAACGCCGCGCGCGTGCTCGCCGAGGACGTCGCCGCGGAGCTGCGCCGTCGCGGCCTCGACGCCGTCGTCACCGGCCAGGAGGCCGCGGCGCGGGCGGGCACCGACGACGGCCCCGGCGTGCTGCTGACCGTCGCCGAGCCGCTGGCCCCCCTCGCCTTCTGGCGCCAGGTCGCCGAGCACTACGACGGCGCCGTCCTCGTGGCTGCGGCCGGTCGGGTCGACGCCGCCGAGCTGCAGGAGATGCGCGTGCTGCTGCGCGCCACCTCCGTGGAGACGCTGGCGATCGTCGTGACGCCGCGCCGCGGGCGGAAGGCCGCCACGCCGGCACCGGCCCCGACGGCGACGAAGGCCGCTGCGCCGTCCGCGCCGCGCCCGGCGAACACCGCGGTCAGCACCCAGGGCCGCCCCGGCCTCGGCGCCGAGCCCACGGGCGCCAACCGCTGAGACCGTCCGACTGAGAGCCGCTCCCGGGATTCCCGGGGGCGGCTCTCTGCGTTGCGGGGCGCCGCTCTAGCGGTCGAACTCGTGCTTCCGCGGTCCTGCAGCACCGCAAGAGCGCGCACAACACCGCAAGAGCGAGGACTCAGGGGGTCAGGGCACCCGGGGGACGACGACGGGCAGCGGATCGCGGGAGCGCCGCAGCATCGGCGGGACGGCGGCCCCCCGCAGCTCCTCGCGCAGCCGCGCGCGGGACCCGCCCTCGGCGAGCAGCGAGACGGCGAAGAACATGAGGAACGCCGGCGTCGCGTCGAACAGGCCGCTCTCCAGGAGGCTGCGGCCGAGCACGAAGACGGCGACCCCGAGGAACAGCACCCGGTGCGGGTGCGGCGCCCGCAGCGAGCCGCGGAGCACCCAGATCCCCCAGCCGACGCACACGAGCAGCCCCAGCAGGCCCGTCTGCACGAGCGCGGAGACCCAGCTGCTGTCCAGCGGCTGCTCGTTCCACCACTGGCCCTGCACCTGGATGATCTTCACCGACAGCCCGCCGCCGAACACCAGCTGCCAGACGTTGTCGGCCCAGGTCGCGGCGGCCCGCCAGGCGATGAAGCGGGAGTCGAGGGTGCTCGTGCCGGTGCCGTTGCGCTCGATGAACGAGCCGAGCACGCCGGTGGTGATCACGACGACGGAGCCCACCGCGGCCACCACGAGCGCGCCGGTGACCAGGCCGACCCGGGCCCGGCGCATGTGCAGCGCCATGACCGCCAGCGCCACGAGCAGCATGAGCAGCGCCGTCCGCGATCCGGTCACCCAGATGATGCCCAGGGCGACCAGCGCGGCGCCGGCGCGCAGCCAGCCGCTCTCGCCGAGCACGACCCGCCAGGCGACGAACAGGACGACGATGCTGGCCAGCAGCGCCATCTCGTTGGGCGTCAGGGGCGGGATGCCCCCGGAGAGCCGGCCGCTGGACAGCGTCGGCAGGCCGGTGACCGCCGCGACCAGGCAGATCGTGCCGCTGGCGATCGCCAGCGCGGCGAAGAACTCGTAGACCGTGGCGGTGCGCAGCAGGAAGAACACGGTGAGCGCCAGGACGGCGACCCGGACGGCGACCAGCCCGCTGGCCAGCAGGGTCCCGTAGGTCAGCGCGCCGAAGACCGAGCACCCGAGGACGACGGCGAGCACCCACATCGACCCGGTGCCCAGCCGGCGGCGGCCCGCGGTCTGCGCGGCGTAGAACGCCAGCGCCAGCGCGAGCGCCGACAGACCGCCCTTGGCCACCACGACCGGGTCAAGAGAACCGGAGAAGTACTGCCCCCGCCGCCACCCGACGGTGCTGGCCACGAGCAGGAACGCCACGGCGAGCCGACCGAGGGGGCCGTGGAGCAGCCCGGGCCTCATGCCGCCCCCGCGGACGCCTGCATGGTCACGAGGCGGCATGCTACGGGCGCAGGGAACGGATCGGGGCGTTTCCCGCCGCAGGTCAGACTTACGGAGGACAGCCGGTGAAGGTGCTCTTCGACGCGTACTGGTGGGTGGAGGGCCAGCCGTCGGGGCGCCGGGTCGTCGACTCGTTCCTGCGCACCTGGCTGGCCGACTGGCCGGAGGACGAGCTGAGCGCCGCGGTGCCGGCCCGCCACCTCGACCAGGCCCGTGCCTTCGCCGGCGGCGCGCCGCTCACGCTGCACCCGGTGCGGGCGCGCCCGCACGGCGTCAGCGTGCTCACCGAGCTCGGCCGGCTGGCCCGCGACGCCGACGCGGTCCTGTCGCAGAACTACACGCCGCTGCGCGCCCGCGCGGTCCGGGCAGTGTTCATCCACGACCTCATGTTCGACGAGCACCCGGAGTTCTTCAGTCGCGTCGAGCGCGCGTACTTCGCCGGCATGCCGTGGTCGGCCCGCGGCGCCGACGTCGTGCTGACCTCCACCGCCGCCGAGGCGGCCCGCATCGCGCGGGTGCGTCCCCGGCTGGCGGGCAAGGTCCGCCCGGTCGGGCTGAGCGTCCCGGAGGCGTTCCGCACCCGGGTGGCGAAGGACCCGGGCGCCGGCGTGGAGCCGGGCCGGTTCCTGCTCTGCGTCGGCCGGCTCAACGTCCGCAAGAACGTCGACCGGCTGATCGACGCCGTCCTGGCCGCCGACCTGGTCCGCCCCGACTTCCCGCTGGTGGTCGTCGGCGAGCCGAACGGGCTGGCCATCCGGGGTGCCGACGCCGACGACCGTCGCGTCCGCTTCCTCGGCGGGGTGGACGACGAGGGCCTCAAGTGGCTCTACGAGCAGTGCCGGCTGTTCGTCTTCCCCTCGCTGGACGAGGGCTTCGGCCTGCCGGTGGTCGAGGCGGCGCTGTCCGGCGCCCCGATGGTGCTCAGCGACATCCCGGCCTTCCGCGAGCTCGCACCCGGCGCGGCCTTCTTCGACCCGATGAGCACAGCGGCCATCGGGGCGGCGATCGGTGACGAGCTCGGCCGCCCCTCCCCCAGCCCGAGCCCCGAGGTGGCGGTGCCGAGCTGGTCGGAGGTGGTCGGCCGGATCCGCGCGACGCTGGCCGAGCAGGTCGCCGCTCGCCGCTGAGCCGGTCACACCGGCAGCGGCGCGGCGACCTCGTCGGCGTCCGGCACCGACTCGGTGCGCACCAGAGGACGCAGGACGAACTGCCGCACGGCGATCGCGACCAGCACCGGGCCGATCGCCAGCGCCAGCGGGGCCCAGAGCTCGCCGTCCGGCACGCGGTACACCAGCCACACGACGACGCCGAGCGCCGCGAACTCCAGCAGCCGGAGGAACAGCACCCGGCGCTGCCGGCGGTGCACGGTGGCCAGGCCGGAGTACGGCAGCAGGAAGGCGGCCGAGACGGCGTAGGTGCCCCAGCCGACGATGCACAGCACCGGCACCGCGTAGTTGCCGCCGGTCAGCAGCGGCTCGACGACCGGCTGCAGCAGCACGGCGACCGCGGTGATGGCGGCGACCGCCGCGGCCAGCCCGAGCGCGGCGCCGTCGGCCGCCCGGATCGCCCGCCGCGGGGCCCGGTCGCGGGTGGCCACGTAGTGCGGCAGCAGGTAGGAACCGAGGCCCTGGACCAGGATGAGCGTCGGGGCCGTGTAGACGCGGGCCGCCTCGAGCGGACCGTAGGCAGCCGCCCCGAGAGCAGCGACGACGACGAGTCGCAGCGCGGTGAGCAGGCCGGGCCGGACCATCTGCCCGGCCGCCCGCCAGACGCCGAACGACCACACCTCGCCCATGGCCGGGCGCCGCCATGGCCCGCGCGGCCGCTCGCGGGCGGGTGCGCAGAGCCACGCCACCAGCGCCGCCGCGAGCTGCCCGGCCACCAGCGCCCACAGGAACGAGGTGAGGGTGAGCGGGCCGCTCAGCGCGAACGCCACCAGGGTGGCGAGGGAGAAGACGAGGCTGGTCGCGTCGACGGCGGGCAGCGTCCAGTAGCGCCCGGCCGCCATGAGCAGCCGGCGCAGGGCGTCCTCGACCACGTAGGCGGTGACCGCGACGGCGAGCACGACACCGACGACGGGCTCGACGGTGTTCGTGAGGACGGCGACGACGGCCCCGAGGACGCCCGCTCCGACCGAGACGACCACCGCCCAGACGTGCAGGCCGGCCCGCACCCGCGGCTCGTGCCGGTCGAGGACGGTCAGCGAGTCGCCGACCATGCCGCTGGACACCGCGGTGACCAGCACGATCGCGCCGTAGATCAGCGAGAAGGTGGCCAGGCCGGCCGCGCCCAGGAAGCGGGCCGCGGCGACCGAGAGGACGAGCCCCGCGGCGGCCTGCGTCACCTGCCCGAAGACGGCGCCCGTCGCGCGTCTGCGCAGGAGCCCCCCGAGCCGTCCGAACACGACGACCATCCTCTCAGCGGAAACGCGCCGGTCGGGGTGGGAAGACGCGCGGCCTCACCCGGATCTCCCCCTCGCCCGGCGCACCGGAGTCCCGGGCCGGCCGCGCACGGCCGGCCCGGGACCGGTGGATCAACGAGGCACGGCCACCGTGAAGCCGGTGAACCGGACCGCGAGCGGCGCCGTGGCGCTGCCGGACAGGTAGTCCGACAGGCCCACCGCGCCCGGTGCCTGCAGGGCGGCCTCGGTGTCGGTGCGGGTGACCGTCGGCGTCGCCGGCTCGGTCGTGCCCGTCCACACCGTCGCCGCCAGCTGCGTCGTCCCGGTGCCGGTGACGACCAGGTGCACGTTGACCGGCGTGCCCGGGGTGTAGGTCAGCCCCGCCACCGTCACCTCGCTGCCGACCAGCACCTCGCTGGAGGAGCCGGCGAGCTTGGTGATCGCCACCGCGACGCTCCCGGTGGCCAGGAACCGCACCCGGGCCCGGTACTCCAGGTTCGTGCCGACCCGGCGGCCGGTGACGTACACCGAGGCCCCGGAACCCGTCGGCGCCGCCGAGAGCGAGAACGACGTGCGGACGTCGGCGGCCGTCTGGGACACCGCACCGAGGTAGGACCCGGTGAGGTTGCCGGCCGCGTCGAGCCGCAGCGTGGCCGCCCCCGGAGCCACCGACTGGCGGGTGGTGCCGTTGGACATCGTCCAGGCGCCACCGACGTCGGCGGTGCCCAGCCCGCTGGCGACGGTCCGGTTGAAGGTGTCGGAGGCCAGGAAGACCGGCGCGGCCACGGAGACGTCGTGCGTCACCGTCGTCGTCGCCCCCTCGTCGTCGGTGACGGTGAGGCCGACGGCGTAGGTGCCGTCGGCGGCGTAGGTGTGCGCCGCGGTGGCCCCGGTGGCGGTCGCGCCGTCCCCGAAGGTCCACGCGTAGGACGCCACCGTGCCGTCGGCGTCCGCGGCCGTGGCCGAGAGCGCGACGCTCCGGTCGGTCACCGTCGAGGTGAACGACGCCGTCGGGGCCTGGTTCGGCGTGGCCGTCACCGACGAGGTCGAGGTCGCCGTGGCGCCCTCGTCGTCGGTCACCCTGAGGGTGATCGGGAAGGTGCGGGCGCTCGCGTAGGTGTGCGCGGCCGTGACGCCGGAGGCGGTGGTCCCGTCACCGAAGTCCCAGGCGTAGGACGCGATGCTGCCGTCGGGGTCGGCCGAGGCCGACGCGTCGACGCTCACCGTCGCCTTGCGGACGGTCTTGGTGAACGACGCCGTGGGCTTGGCGTTGGTCGCCTTGCCGGTGCGGCCGAGCGTGTAGTGCGCGGCCACCCGGTCGGCCGGCAGCGCGGTCGAGTAGAGCGCGACCTCGTCGACGCTCCCGCTGAAGTACTTCGCACCGGTCCACGTGTTGTCCCCGCCGATGCGGAAGTAGCCGTTGTAGCTCTGCGCGGTGGTCACGTCGGTGCGCGAGGCGACCAGGACGCCGTCCAGGTACAGGGCCATGCCCGAGGAGCTCAGCGACGCGACGACGTGGTGCCACTTGCCGTCGTTGAAGCCGGTCGCGCTCTGCACGGTCTGCATCGAGCCCGGGTAGACGCCGAAGAGCACCCGGCCGCTGCCGTCCATGTAGACGTGCCGGTCGTAGCTGCCCGACAGGCCGCTGGCGGCGGTGCCGAAGCCCATGATCTTCCCGCCCTGGCGCGAGCTCGTCTGGAACCACGCCTCCTCGGTGAAGAGCGCCGGTGCCGCCGCGGCCGTCCGGGTGGCGGCCAGGCCGTTGCTGCCGTTGAACCCGAAGGCGGTGTCGGCGTCACCGGTGAGCGCGCCCGCGCGGCCCGGGGTGACCCCGCCGCTGACCGTCAGGTCGCTGTTGCCGGCGTAGTCCAGCGCCGTGGTGCCCGAGGACTCCCCGAGCGGCCAGTAGCTCTGCGCGCCGTCGGCGCGGATGGTGTCGGCGTAGGCCCGCGGCGTGTACGTCCCGGCCGGCACGGTCACGGAGGTGGCCGCGCCACCGCCGATCTTGTTGCCCCACGGGTCGGTCACCGTGATCTTGTAGCTGTGCGTGCCCGCCGCGACGCCCACGTCGGCGTACGACAGCGTCGGCGTGCGCCACCACAGCGAGGACTGCGTGGTGGTGTAGACCGGCGTGCTCGCGCCGTCCCGGAACACCCGGTAGGTCAGGAACTCGTTGTCCGGGTCGCTGGTCGCCGTCCAGGAGACGCGGGCCAGGCCCGCGACCGGCGCGGTCACGGTCGGGGTGAGCCCCTTCGCGGGGGTCGGGCCGACCTTGTTCGGCGCGATCGACGGGAGCGCGAAGCGCACCAGGCCCTGCTGGGCCACGCCGTTGACCGCGGTGAACTCCCCCGCGTAGGCGACGTAGGAGCCGGCGCCCGAGACGCTCCACATGGCCTGCCCCTGGCCGGTGAAGGTGCCGGCGGTGACCGACGGGAACCAGGGCAGCTGGCTGACGCCGGGCTGGCCGCTCCACGTGCCGCTCGCGCTGCCCAGGGTCTGCGTGGGCGCGACGCTCATCGCGGTGGCGAACCTGTTGACCCGCGGGTTCTGCTCCGGGAAGCCGTTGATGCTGCTGCAGTCGTGCTCGTGGCTGGCCAGGTAGAGGACCCCGCCGGTGACGTAGCTCGAGTACGTGTCCCCGTGGCAGGTGTTCATGGCGATGATCCGGCCGCCGTCCGCGGTGACCTGGAAGTCGCCCTCGAGGTTGCCGGGACCGTAGTAGTCGTAGGCGGTGCCGAAGACCGTCGAGCCGTCGGTCGACAGGCTGTAGATCGCCGAGTTGATCCCCTGGTTGGTGATCATCTGGTTGATCGCGAACGGACGGTTGGCGCCGGACACCGGGTCGAGCGCGGCGACGCCGGTGGCCTTGCTGCCGTTCATGGTGTCGAACCGGCCGGCGGCCACGACCTGGTCCCCACCCCCGGTGACGACCAGGGAGAGGACGTCGTAGTCGAGCGTGGCCTCCTGGGCCGCGGTCTTGCCCGGCTCCTTGTTGGATGCCGTCGACCCCGGACCGGGCACGGGCGCCCAGGGCAGCAGCGAACCGTCCGCGGCGCTGACCGCGGCGAGCTTGGTCCGCGACGTCGAGCCGACCGCGGTGATGCTGCCGCCGAGGTAGACGGTGTCGGCGGTCGCGGCGATCGCCCGGACCTGGCTGCTGATGCTGGGGTGCCACGCCGCGACGAGCGAGCCCGTCGCGGTGTCGAACGCGGCGACGCGCCGGCGGGGCTGCCCGTTCACGGTGGTGAAGTCGCCGCCGACGTAGATCCGCGAACCGTCCGGGGAGGCGACCACGACCAGCGCCTGGCCGTCGAGGACCGGGGCGAAGCCGGGGACCAGCTCACCGGTGCGGATGTCGTAGGCGAGCAGGTTGGCCCGCGGCGTCTCGTTCGTCCCGGCTGCGGAGCCGGCGGGGCGCGCGGAGGTGAACTTGCCCGCGACGTAGACGGTGTTGCCGACGACGACCTGCGACCAGGCGACGCCGTCGATCTGCACCGTCGGGAGCCCGTCGGCGGCGACCGTGGTCGGCGTGGCGGCCGACGGGGTGGCCGGTGCGGAGTCGGCCTGCGCCGACGCCGGGACGGCGACCCCGAGGCCGGCCGAGAGGAGCAGGAGCCCGAGCGTGACGGCGACCGCGCGCCGACCCGGGATGCGTGCACGTGCGGACATCGAGTTCCCCCGTGTTCCTGGATGCCCCGGTCGGTCGACCACGGCGAATCGCTGATACAGAGAGTAACGGCTGTTCGGGTCGAAGAACACCGCCTGCTCACCCGAAACGGTCAGCGAACTGCACTTTTGCGTATTCACAGCAATTACACAGAGTGAACGACCCCGAGCCGGATCTCCCGGCCCGGGGTCGTCGTGGGAGGACCCGCGATCAGCGCGGCACGGTCACCGAGAAGTCGGTGAACCGGACCGCCAGGGGCGAGGTCGCGCTCCCGGACAGGTAGGCCAGCAGGCCCACGCCACCGGGCACCTGGAGCACGGCCTCGGTGTCGGTGCGGGTGACCGTCGGCGTCGCCGGCTCGGTCGCGCCCGTCCACACCGTGGCCGTCAGCTGCGTCGTCCCCGTGCCGGAGACGACCAGGTGCAGCGAGATCGGCGTCCCCGGCGTGTAGCTGAGGCCGGGCACGATCACCTCCGAGCCGACGAGCTGCTCGGTGGTGCCGCCGGTGAGCTTGGTGATCCCCACGCCCACGGTGCCGTTGGCGAGGAAGCGCACCCGGGCCCGGTACTGCAGCCAGGTGTCCACCCGCCGGCCGGTGACGTAGACCGAGGTGCCGCCGCCGGTCGGTGCGGCGGTCAGCGAGAACGTGGTGCGCACGTCCGCGCTGGTCTGCGCCACGTCGGCGAGGAACGAGCCGGTCTGGTTGCCCGCGGCGTCCAGGCGCAGCTCGGCCGCACCCGGGGTCACCGACTGGCGGTTGCTGCCGTAGGCGACGGTCCACGCCCCGCCCACGTCGGCGGTGCCCAGCCCGTTGCCGACCGTCCGGTTGAACGCGTCGGCCGCGAGCACGACCGGCTGGTCGGCGGTCGGGCTGACGGTGACCTGCGCGTCGAGGACCGCGGAGGTCCCGGAGTCGTCGGTCACGACCAGCCGCACCGGGTAGGTGCCGGCCGCGGTGTAGGTGTGCGTCGCCGCCGCACCCGCACCGGTGGTGCCGTCACCGAAGTCCCAGGCGTAGGAGACCACCGTGCCGTCGGCGTCGGCCGAGGGCGAGGCGTCCAGGGTCGTCGTCAGGGCGGACTCCCCGTGCCGGAAGGCGGCGGTCGGCGCCTGGTTCGCGGTGGCCCCGGCGCCCGGGACGATCGCCCGGAACCCGTGCACCGTCACGACCGTGGCTGCGGTCGTGCCGCCGGGCCGGCTGGCGGTGAGGCCCACGGCCCCGGCCACCTGCAGCGCGGCGTTCGCGTCGGTCCGCGTGATCGTCGGCGTCGTGGGCTCGGCCGTGCCGGCCGCCCACACCGACGACCTGACCTCGGTGGTGGCGGTGCCCGACGTCTGGACCCGCACGTTGAGCACGGTGCCCGGCGTCCAGGTCAGCCCGGGGACGACGGTCTCGCCGCCGGGGTAGCCGTCGGTCGTGCCGACCAGCCGCGACAGCGACAGGCCGACCGAGCCGTCGGGCGCCACGCGGACGCGGACCCGGTACTCCCCCACCCCGTCGACGCGGCGGCCGGTCACGAACACGTAGGTGCCGTTGCCGGTCGGGGTCGCCGAGAGCGAGAACGACGTGCGGACGTCGGTCGTGGTGGCCGCGACGCCGCCGAGGTAGGCGGTGTCGTTCTGGCTCGCCGCGTCCAGGCGCAGCTGCGCCGCACCCGGGGTCACCGACTGGCGGGGAGCGCCGGCCGAGGAGGTCCAGGCGCCGCCGGTGTCGGCGGAGCCGAGGCCCCCGGTCGTCGTCCGGCCGAAGGTGTCGGCCGCGAGCACCTGGGTGCCGAGGGCGGCGACGTCCTGGCGCAGGGTGCCGGTCGCGCCCTTGTCGTCGGTGACGACGAGGGTGACGGTGTAGGTGCCGTCGGCGGCGTAGGTGTGCGACGCCGTCGCGCCGGTGGCCGTGCCGCCGTCACCGAAGTCCCAGGCCCAGCGGGCCACGGAGCCGTCGGCGTCGGAGGACGACGAGCCGTCGACGCGCACCGTGCGGTCGGTGACCGCGCTGGTGAACGTGGCGACCGGCAGCCGGTTGGCCACGACGGAGACCGGGACGGTCATGGTGCCGGTCGCGCCCTTGTCGTCGGTGACCGTCAGCGTGGCGTTGTACGTGCCGGTCCCCGGGTAGGTGTGCGACGCGGTCCTGCCGGTGCCGGTGCTGCCGTCGCCGAACGCCCACGCGTAGCTCGCGATCGTGCCGTCGAGGTCGACCGACGCAGTGGCGTCGAAGGCGACCGTCGTGTCGGCCTTGGTGTTCGCGAAGCGGGCGGTGGGGGCCAGGTTCGCCGGCTTGCCGTTGATGCCCAGCGCGCGGTGCGCGGCGATCTGCTCGGCCGTCAGCGCCTTGCCGTACAGCGCGACCTCGTCGATGCGCCCGGTGAAGGTGTCCACGCCCCCCATGGCCTTGTCGCTGCCGACGCGCAGGTAGCCGGTGAACGCCTGCGCCGACGTGACGTCGGTGCGGGAGTCCACGAGAACCCCGTCGACGTAGAGCGCCATGCCGTTGGACCCGAGGGTCGCGGCGACGTGGTGCCACTTGCCGTCGTTGAACGAGGCCGAGCTGGACACCGTGCTCTGGACGTTCCAGAACAGGAGCCGGCTGCTCACGCCGAAGGTCACGCGGCCCCGGTTGTCCAGGTAGACCTGCCGGTCGTAGCTCGAGCTCGTGCCCGTCTTCGCGTTGCCGAACCCGAGGATCCGGCCACCCTTGGTCGACGTGGTCTGGAACCACGCCTCCTCGGTGAAGGTGGTCGGAGCCGCGGCCGCGGTCTGCGTCGACAGGGTCGCCGACGAGGTGCCGTTGAAGGAGAAGGCGGTGTTCGAGTCGCCGGTCAGGGCGCCGCTGACGCTCCTGCTGACGCCGGTGCCGACGGTCATCGGCGAGCCGCCGATGCTGTCGGCCGCCGTCGTGCCGGTCGACTCCCCGAGCCGCCACTGGTTGGTGGCGCCGTCGGCCCGGACGGCGTCGCCGTAGCTCTGCGCGCTGCCCGGCGCGGCCGCGCCGGTGACGGCGACCGAGACCTCGGCCGAGGAGACGCTGTTGCCGAACGGGTCGGTGGCGGTGACCAGGTAGCGGTGCGTGCCGCTGGTCAGGCCGCTGTCGGTGAACGACATGGCCGGCAGCTGCCACCACCGGGAGGCCTGCACGGCCGCGTAGACCGGGGCGGCCTCGCCGTCGCGGAAGACCTGGTAGGTCAGGTTCTCGTTGTCCGGGTCGCTGGTCGCGGTCCAGGTCAGCTTGGCCGTGCCGGCGGTCGTGCCGGCCGTGACGACCGGGGTGAGGGCGTCGGAGACGTCCGGACCCATCGTGTCCGGCGCGATGTCGGCGACGGCGAAGCGCACGAGGCCCTGCTGGCCAGTGCCGTTGACCCGCGGGAACTCGCCGCCGTAGACGACGTACTGGCCGTTGCCGGTGACGCTCCAGCCCGCCTGGCCCTGACCGGTGAAGGTGCCGGGGGTCAGCGTCGGGAACCAGTCCAGCTGCGAGCCGGCCGGCTGGCCCAGGAAGTTGTTGTTCTTCAGCAGGTGCGTCTTGAGGGTCTGGGTCGGCGCCAGCGTGTAGGCGGTGCCGAACTTGTGCACCCGCACCGGCTGCTCGGGGAAGCCGTTGATCGCGCCGCAGTCGTGCGTGTGGCTGGCCACGTAGATCACGCCGTCGGTCGCGTAGCTGGAGTACGTGTCACCGCGGCAGTCGTTGACCTCGACGATCGTGCCGCCGTCGGCCTTGGCCACGAAGGAGCCCTCGAGGTTGCCGGGGCCGTAGTAGTCGTAGGCCGTGCCGATCACCAGGTCGCCCGACGTGGTCAGGCTGTAGACCGCCGAGTTGATGCCCTGGTTGGTGATCTTCTGGTTGATCGCGAACGGCCGGGTGGCACCGGTGACCGGGTCCATCGCGGCGACGCCGGTGGCCTTGGTGCCGTTCATCGAGTCGAACCGGCCGGAGGCGACCACCTGCGAGCCGCCGCCGGTGACGACCAGCGCCATCACCTGGTCGCTGGTGGACTTGTTGCCGTCGCTGTTGCCGGCCGTGGAGCCGACGCCGGGGACGGGAGCCCACGGCAGCAGGGAGCCGTCGGCCGCGGTCACCGCGGCCAGGCGGGTCCGGCTGACCCCGCCGACGGCCGTGATGCTGCCGCCGAGGTAGACGGTGTCGGCGGTCGCGGCGACCGCGCGCACCTGGCTGTTGACGTTCGGCGCCCACGTGCTGACCAGCGCACCGGTCGCGGTGTCGAACGCGGCGACCCGCTTGCGCACCTGGCCGTCGATCTCGGTGAAGTCACCGGCGACGTACACGCGCGAGCCGTCGGGCGACGCGGTGACGGCCAGCACCTGACCGTTGAGGTTCGGCGCGAACGAGGTGATCAGCTCGCCGGAGCGGACGTCGTAGGCGAGCAGGTTCGCGCGCGGCGTCTCGTCGGTGCCCGCGGGCGCGCCGGCCGGGCGGGCCGAGGTGAACGAGCCACCGACGTAGACGGTGTTGCCGACGACGGCCTGGGCCCAGGCGACACCGTCGATCTGCACCGTCGGCAGCGCGTCGGCCGCGACGGTGGACGGCGTGCCGGCCACCGGGCGGGTGTCGGCCGCGGCGGTCCCGGGCAGCAGGGCCACCGCCCCGGCCGCGGTCAGCAGCGCGACGAAGCCGGAGAGTGCGCGCGTGCGGACGCGCGGCGGTACTGCGGTCATGCCGGATTTCCCCCGTGTCAGTTCCCCCAGCGCCGCGCCGGCGGCTGCCGGACGACGCGTACTGAGAGTGACGATGACACGAGAAATGGTGCCCGCGGGTCACACGAACGGCTGACGACCTGCGGAAATACCCTCATCGAGGGACACTGAAGTCACCGTGCGTGACCGGCCGGGCGCGGAGCGCCCGGCCGGTCAGCGGCTCACGCGACGGCGGTGACGGTGAGGGTGCCGAACCGCACGGCCGTGTTGGCCGTCGTCCCGCTCGGCCGGTGCACCGCCAAGCCGATCCCGCCGTTGGCCTGCAGCCCCGCCGTGGTGTCCGTGCGGGTCAGCTGCCAGGTCGTCGGCTCGTTGCCCGACGTCCAGACGCTGGCCCGGACGGTCGTGGTGCCGGTGCCGAACACCTGGACGTGGACGTTGAGCACCATCCCCGCCGTGTACGTCACGCCGGGCACGATCACCTCGCCGTTCGGGAACGCCTCGGTCGTGCCGGTCAGCCGCGAGAGGGCCAGGCCGATCGTGCCGTCGGCGAGCAGCCGGATCCGCACCCGGTACTCGCCCACGTTGTTCACCCGGCGGCCGGAGACGTACACGTAGGTGCCGTTCCCGGTCGGCGCGTTGGTCGACGACACCGTGGTGCGGATGTCGGCACTGGTCTGCGCCACCCCGCCCAGGTACGACCCGGTGTTCTGGCCGGCCGCGTCCAGGGTCATGATCGCCATGTTCTGCGTCACCGACTGGCGGGTGGCGCCGGCCGAGGCCGTCCACGCGCCGCCGACGTCCGCAGTCCCCAGCCCGCCGCTGACGGTCCGGTTGAAGGTGTCGTTCACGATCACCGGCGCCGTCTGGGTCACCGTCACCGCGTGCGAGACGGTGTTGATGGCCCCGCCGTTGTCGGTCACGGTCAGCGTGATCGTGTACGTGCCGCCCGCCGCGTAGGTGTGCGTCGCCGTGGCACCCGTGCCCAACGCGGTGTTGTCACCCCAGCCCCACGAGTACGAGGCGATCGAGCCGCCGGGGTCGCTCGAGCCGCTGCCGTCGACCGAGGCAGTCAGCCCGTTCGCGGCCACCGTGAACGCCGCGGTCGGCGGCGGGTTGGTGTTCGGCGCGACGGTCACCGTGCGGGTCGTGGTGCCGGTGAGCCCGCCGTTGTCCGTCACGGTCAGCGTGATCGTGTACGTGCCGCCCGCTGCGTAGGTGTGGCCCGCCGTCACGCCGGTGCCCGGGGTGGTGCCGTCACCCCAGCCCCACGAGTAGGAGGCGACCGAGCCGCCGGGGTCGTTCGAAGCGCTGCCGTTGACCGAGACCGCCAGCCCGCTCGGCGTCGCCGTGAACGACGCCGTCGGCGGGGTGTTGGCAGGCGTGCCGCCGCCGACCGGGGTCACCCGGAAGCTGGTGAACCGGACGTCGGTGACGGCGGTGGTACCGGTCGGCCGGTGCACGCCGAGGCCCACGCCACCGGGCGCCTGCAGCGCCACGGTGGTGTCGGTGCGGGTCAGCTGCGCTCCGACCGGCTCCGCGCCGGTCGTCCAGACCGCCGCGGTGATCGTCGTCGTGCCCCCGCTCTCCGTGGTCTGCACCCGGGCGCTCATCGTCTGGCCGGCCGTGTAGGTCAGGCCCGGGACGATGACCTCGCCGTTCGGGAAGGCCTCGGTCGTGCCGGTGAGGCGCGACAGGGCCAGGCCGACGGTGCCGTTGGCGAGCAGCCGCACGCGGACCCGGTACTCGCCGACGCCGTTGACGCGGCGGCCGGTCAGGTACACGTACGTGCCGTTGCCGGTCGGCGCCGCGGACAGCGAGAACGTCGTCCGCAGCTCCGAGTCGGTCTGCGACACGTTCAGGTACCCGGTGGTGTTCACGTTGGCCGTCGGCAGGCCCAGCGTGGCGGTGCCGTTGTTCACCGACATCCGGCTGCTGCCCGCCGCGGCCACCCACGCGCCGCCGACGTCGGCGGTGCCGAGCCCGCTGCTCACCGTCCGCCCGAAGGCGTCCTGGGCGATGACCGCCGGGGCGTTGGCCACCGTGACGTCGTGCGTCGTGGTCGCGGTGCCACCGCGGTTGTCCGTGACCGTGAGGGTCACGGTGTAGGTGCCGGCCGCGGCGTAGGTGTGCGACGCCGTGGCGCCCGAGCCGGGCGCGGTGCTGTCGCCCCAGTTCCAGGCGTACGAGGCGATCTGGCCGTCCGGGTCGCTCGACCCGGTGCCGTCCACCCCGACCGTCAGGCCGTTCTGGGTGGCGGTGAACGCCGCCGTCGGGTTCTGGTTCGGCGCGACGGGACCCGCGACCGCGGTGACCCGGAAGCTGGTGAAGCGGACGTCGGTGGCGTTGGTGGTGCCCGTCGGCCGGAACACGCCGATGCCTGCGCCGCCGGCCACCTGCAGGGACGCGTTGGCGTCCGTGCGGGTCAGCTGCGGGGTCGCGGGCTCCGCGCCGGTCGTCCAGACCGCCGCGGTCACCGTCGTCGTGCCGTTGGCCAGGGTGGTCTGCACCCGGGCGTTCAGCGTCTGCCCGACGGTGTAGGTCAGGCCGTTGACGATGGTCTCCCCGCTCGGGAAGCCCTCCGCCGTCCCGACCACGCGGGACAGGCCCAGCGCGATCCGGCCGTCGGCCATGAAGCGCACCCGCACCCGGTACTCACCGACGCCGTTCACCCGGCGGCCGGTCAGGTACACGTACGTGCCGTTCCCGGTCGGAGCTGCGGACAGCGAGAACGCCGTCCGCAGCTCCGAGTCGGTCTGCGACAGGCCGAGGTAGCCGGTGGTGTTCACGTTGGCCGTCGGCAGGCCCAGCGTCGCGGTGCCGTTGTTCACCGACATCCGGCTGCTGCCCGCCGCGGCCGTCCACGCGCCACCGACGTCGGCGGTGCCGAGGCCGCTGGCCACGATCCGCCCGAAGGCGTCGCGGGCGAGGATCGTGCCCGCGACCACCGAGCGGGTGGCGCTCCGGGTGCCGCCGGCGTCGTCGGTGACGGTCAGCGTGATGGTGTAGGTGCCGGTCGTCGCGTAGGTGTGCGAGGACGTGACACCGGAACCGGCCGGGCTGCCGTCACCCCAGTCCCAGGCGTACGAGGCGATCTGGCCGTCGGAGTCGGCCGACGCGGAGGCGTCCACCGAGACGGCCAGGCCGTTCGGCGTGGTCGTGAACGACGCGGTGGGCAGCGCGTTCAGACCGGCGATGGCCAGCGGCCGCGACACGGTCGCCGTCCGGCCGCCGTTGTCCGTGACCGTCAGCGTGACGGTGTAGGTGCCCGCCGCCGCGTAGGCGTGGCTCGCCGTGACACCGGAGCCGGTGCCGCCGTCGCCGAAGTCCCACGCGTAGGACGCGATGGTGCCGTCCGGGTCGCTGGACGTCGAGGCGTCCACCGCGACGTTGAGCGGTGTGCGGGTGGAGGTGAACGCCGGGCTGGGCGAGGCGTTCACCGACTGCCCGGTGGCGGTCGAGTAGTGCTGCGCGACCTTGGCCGAGGTCAGCACCGACGGGTAGATCGCCAGCTCGTCCAGGCCGCCGGTCAGCGAGGGGCTCGCCGGCGCGTTGGGGAAGCCGGCCATGTCGCCGGTGCCGAAGGTCCACCAGGCCGCGCTGAGGTACGGGTTGCCTGCGGTCATGGACGCGTCGCCGGCCACCTGGGCGCCGTCGACGTAGAGCATGGCGCCGGCCGAGCCGATGGTGCCGACGACGTAGTGCCAGTTGCCGTCGGTGAGCACCGACGGGCTGCGCAGCGTCGGGTAGGTCAGCGCGGTCTGGCCGTTGACGAAGCCGATGCCCGTGACGCCGAGGGTCAGCCGCCCGGCGTTGTCGACGTACAGGATCCGGTTGTACAGCAGCTGGCCGGGCAGGGAGTCGCGGTCGATCTCCTGGGCGATGATCCCGCCGGTGGTGGTGCGGACCCAGCCCTCGAACGAGAACGCGTTGCCCGGCGTCTCGATGTGGTCGTTGATCTGCAGCTGGGCGTTGGCGCTGCCGTCGAGGCCGACCGCGCGGTCGGTCCCGAAGGCACCGGGGACACCCTGCGTCACCCCGCCGCTCTCGTTCAGGTTCCGGGTGTTCACGGCGTCCTGCGCGACCGAACCGTTGGTCTCACCCAGCCGCCAGTACTCGGCCGGCGAGTCGGCCAGGATCGCGGTGGCGTAGGCGTCGGTGCTGCCGGCCACGGTGACCTGCGGGCTGCTGAGGCTGCTGACCGTGTTCCCGAACGGGTCGTTGACGGTGACGCGGTAGGTGACGGTGGCGCCGGCCGGCTGCGTGTCGGTGTAGCGCTGCGTGGGGACGTTCCACCACTGCGACTTCACAGTCTGGGTGAGCAGCGGGGTGGTCTCGCTGTTGCGGTACAGGTTGTAGGTCAGGTCCTCGTTGTCCATGTCCCAGCTCGAGGGCCACGAGACGTTGACGGTGCCCGGCGTGATCGACAGCGCGTTCGGACGCTGCTGGGCCGAGGTCAGCTCCGGACCACGGAGGTTGGGGGCGACGTTCTTGGTCCCGAACCGGACCAGGCCCTGCTGCAGGGAGTTGTTCACCGACACGAACTCGCCGCCGAAGGCGACGTAGTCGCCGCCACCGGTGACCGACCACGTGCCCTGGTCCTGGCCGGTGTAGGTGCCCGGCGGGATGGTCGGGAACCAGTCGAGGACCGACGGGTGCGGCCGGCCCGCCCAGCTGCCGTACCGCGGCACCTGGGTGGTGGCCTTGAGGGTGCCGGTGACCGCCGTCGTCATGGCGATCGCGCGCTTCCAGTCACGCGGGTGCGGGTCGGGGAACGAGCCCGAGGTCTCGCAGTCGTGGGTGTGGCTGGCGTTGTAGACGATCGTGCCGTTCGACCAGACGTCGTACGGGTCGCCGTGGCAGTCGTTCATCCAGACCAGCGAGAGGTCGGTCGGGTTGAACGCGACGACGCCCTCGATGTTGCCGACCTGGAACCCGTAGGTCATCGCGTAGGCGCGGACGCCGTCGGACTTCAGGTTGTAGACACCGCCGCTGTCGCCGGCGTTGGTGATGCCGTACTGCCAGGTCTTGGTGTCGCCACCGGCGAGGTTGACCGACGCCAGGGCCACCGCCGGCACGCTGTTCACCTGGTCGAACTGGCCGGCGATGACGACGCGCTGGCCGGTCGGGTCGAGGATGATGCCGCGCACGTTGTGATTGGCGGTGGGCGCCCAGTCGGTGAGCGAACCGTCGCTGGCGAGGTAGGCCGCGAGACGGGTGCGGGTCTGGCCGCCCGCGGTGTTGAACGTCCCGCCGGCGTAGACGGTGTCGTTGGTGGCCGCCAGCGCGTAGGTGATGCCGTTCGACGTCGGTGCGAAGCCCGGGACCAGGTTGCCGGTCGAGACGTCGAAGGCGGCGACGTGCCCGCGGGGCTGGCCGTCCACGGTGGTGAAGTCACCGCCGACGTAGATGCGCGACTTGTCGGGCGAGGCGACGATGATCCGCCCCTGGCCGTTGAGCGTGTGGTTCCACGACGTCATCACGCCGGTCGTCAGGTCGAACGCGACGAGGTTGGCCCGAGGGGTCTCGTTGACGCCGGGGAGCGCGCCGGCGGGCCGGGCGCTGGTGAAGCTGCCCGTGGCGTAGACCGTGTTGCCGACGGTGACCATCGACCACACCACGCCGTTGACCTGGACCGTGGGCAGCGCGTCGGCGCTGACCGTCTCCGGGTTGGTGGTGGGATTCGGCGGGGTGGGCGCCGTGTCCGCCCGCGCACCCGGGGCCAGCAGGGCGAGCACGCCCGCGACCAGAAGGAAGATCAGCGCTGCGGACAGCGTCCTCATCGACGCCGTCGACGATCGAGACATACCAGGTTTCCCCCGCTTCGAACTGGGTACTGCGCGGCGTTGCTTCACGCCAGCGGCGAATACTAAGGGTGACGATCGCCGGTGCGATAGGGGGAAGCGATCCCCCTGATCGGGTGGCGACCAGGGGGAACGCCGTCCTAGCGAGACCAAACGCTCACCGAGTGTGACGAATGCTGTCCGCGGTGCGACCAATCCGATCAACCCGCGACCGTGGCGGTGAACGAGCTGAAGCGGACGGCGGTGGTCGCCGTCGTCCCGCTCGGCCGGTGCACGGCCAGGCCCACGCCGCCTGCCGTCTGGAGGGCAGCCGTGGTGTCGGTCCGGGAGATCGTCGGCGTCACCGGCTCGGTCGTGCCCGCCACCCAGACGCTCGCCTGCAGCTGCGTCGTCCCGGTTCCCGCGGCCCGCATCCGGACGACCAGGGCCGTGCCCGGCGTCCAGGTGACGCCCGGGACGAGCAGCTCCCCGCCCGGGAACGACTCGGTCGTGCCGGTGAGCCGTGACAGCGCCAGGTAGACCTGACCGGTCGGCGTGACCCGGACCCGCGCGCGGTACTCGCCCGCGCCGGCCACCCGCCGGCCGGTCACGTAGACGTACGTCCCGTTCCCGGTCGGCGCGGACGCGAGCGTGAAGGCGGTCTGCACGTCGACGGCGGTCTGCGAGACACCACCGAGGTACGAGCCGGTGTTCTGGTTGGCGGCGTCCAGACGCATCTCGCCCACACCCGGTGTCACCGACTGGCGCGGGCCGCCGGCGGAGGCGGTCCACGTCCCACCGAGCCCGGCCGCGCCCCATCCGCCGGTCACCGTGCGGTCGAACACGTCACGGACGACGTCCGGTGCCCCGCTGGGCGCGCTGACCGTGACCGTGTCCGTCGTCGTCCCCGTGGCCCCGTCGTCGTCGGTGACGGTGAGGCGCACGGTGTAGGTGCCCGCCGCGGCGTAGCTGTGCGACGCGGTCGCGCCGGTCGCGGAGGAGCCGTCACCGAACGACCAGGCGTAGCCCGCGAGGACGCCGTCCGGGTCGTCCGACGAGGAACCGTCCACGGACGCGGTCAGGTCCGACGTCGTCGTCGTGAACGCCGCGGTCGGCGCCTGGTTCGGCGGCGGGGCGGTCACCGTCACCGAGCGCTGCGCGGTCGCCGTGGCACCGGCGTCGTCGGTGACGGTCAGCCGCACGGTGTAGGTGCCCGCCGCGGCGTAGGTGTGCGACGCGGTCGCACCCGTACCGGTGGCGCCGTCGCCGAACGACCACGCCCAGCTGCGCACGCTGCCGTCGGGGTCGGTGGAGCTGCGGCCGTCGAGCGAGGCGGTCAGGCCCGTCGCCGTGGCCGTGAACGCCGCCGTGGGTGCGCGGTTCGCCGGCGGGGCCGTGGCGAGCGCGTAGTGGTCGGCCACCTCCCCGACCGGGATCACGGTCGCGTAGACCGACACGTCGTCGATGTCGCCGGTGAAGTACTTCGCACCGCTCCAGGTGGAGTCCCCGCCGATGCGCCAGTAGCCGCTGAAGGACTGGCCCACGGTGGTGTCGGTGCGCGAGCCCACGATCTGGCCGTCCATGAACAGCGCCATCCCCGACGGGCCGAGCGAGGCGACGACCTGGTGCCAGCGGCCGTCGTTGTAGCTGCGGGGGCTCACGACCGTCGGCAGGCCGCCGTAGGGCGGCGCCACGCCGAAGGTCACCCGGCCCTGAGCGTCGAGGTAGACGTGCCGGTCGTAGTTGGTGCTGTCGCCGCTGCGCGAACCGCTGAGGCCGAAGATCTTGCCGCCCGTGGACGACGACGTCCGGAACCAGGCCTCCACGGTGAAGGTGTTCGGTCCCGAGAGGAGCCGCTGGCTGGCGGCGATGCTGCTCGACGTCCCGGTGAAGGAGGCCGCGGCGTCGGTGTCCCCGGCGATCGCCCCCGCGCTCCCGCGGCGCACGCCACCGCTGACGGTGAGGTCGTCGTCGCCGGCGAGGTCGATGGCGTTGCCGGTGGCCTCGTCGAGCCGCCAGTAGGCCCAGGCGCCGTCGGCCAGGACGGCACGGGAGTAGGCGCTCCCGGCCGGGCCGGAGGACGCCACGCTGATCGCGTCGGTCGTCGTCCCGGTCGCGCCGTCGTCGTCGGTGACGGTCAGCCGGACGCGGTAGCTGCCCGGCTGCGCATAGGTGTGCGCCGGCGTCGCGCCGGTGCCGGTCGTGCCGTCGCCGAAGTCCCACGCGTAGCGCGCGATGGTCCCGTCGCGGTCGACGGAGGCTCGGCCGTCCAAGGTCGCGGTGCGACCGTCGGTGGTGACGCCGATCGAGGCCTGCGGGGCGGCGTTCGGCGCGATGCCGGTGCGACCCACGGTGTAGTGGCGGGAGACCGCATCCGCCGACAGCGCCCTCGAGTAGACCGCGATCTCGTCGAGCTGCCCGGTGAACCAGTCGCTCGACCCGGCCCAGCGCGAGTCGCCACCGAAGCGCCAGACGCCGTTGAGCTGCTGACCGGACACCGCGTCGCTGCGCGAGCCGACGAGCTGGCCGTCCAGGTACAGCGCCGTGCCGCTCCGGCTCATCGTCGCGACCGCGTGGTGCCATGTGCCGTCGTTGTACGTGCGGGCCGACGTGACCACGTACGGGGTCCCCGGCCAGACGGCGAAGGACACGTGGCCGGCGTCGTCGAGGTAGACCATCCGGTCGTGGTTGCCGCCGGTGCTGCCCACCTCGACGTCACCGAAGTCGGCCAGCACGCCGCCCGTGGTGGACCGGGTGGAGAACCACATCTCCACGCTCATCACGTCGGGACCGAGGTCGCGGGTGGACATCGCCCCCGCGCCGTCCGCCGTGCCGTTGAACGCCGCCGCGCCGCTGCTGGTGCCGGCCAGCGCGCCGGACGGCACCGCCGTGACGCCGCTGCCCAGGACCAGGTCGTCGACGTCGACGAGATCGGTGGCGCGCCCGCCCGGGCTGACGCCGTCCATCCGCCAGTAGTGCGCGGGCGAGTCGTCGAGGACCGTCGAGGTGTAGGCCGCCTGCGCCGGGGTGGTGCCCGCCGCCGTGACCGTCACCGGCGAACCGGTCGTGGAGTTGCCCCACGGGTCCACCGCGGTGACCCGGTAGGTGTACTGAGCGCCCGGGGTCAGCCCGGAATCGACGAAGCCGAGGGCGGGACGGTTCCACCACGTGGACGAGGCCGTCGTCTCGTAGACGAGCGAGTTCGGGCGGTCCGAGCGGGTCACCCGGTAGACCAGGTCCGCGTTGTCCGGGTCGGCGGCCGCCCGCCAGGCCACGCGCGCCGTGCCGGCCGCGGTCGACTGCACGCTCGGCGTCAGCCCGTTGCTCGAGGGCCCGACCTTGTTCGGCGCGATCGACGAGACCGCGAAGCGCACGAGGCCCTGCTGCCCGACCCCGTTGATCTGCGGGAACTCACCGCCGTAGACGACGTACGAGCCGTTGCCCGAGACGCTCCACGCGGCCTGGTTCTGGCCGGTGTAGGTGCCCGCCGTCACGCTGGGGAACCACGGCAGCTGCGTCGGCGTGGCCTGGCCGCGCCAGGGACCCCCGTAGACGCGGTAACCCGCGCCGGTCCCGGTGGGCGCCAGGGTGAGCGCCGTGGCGAACCGGTTCACGCGGGGCGACTGCTCGGGGTAGGCACCGATCTCGACGCAGTTGTGCGGGTGGCCGGCCTGGTAGAGCACGCCCCCGGTCGGGAAGCTCGAGTAGGTGTCGCCGTAGCAGCTGCTCACCCAGATCGGGGCGCCGTCGCTCCCCCGCACCGCGAAGGAGCCCTCGATGTCGCCGGGGCCCCAGTAGTCGTAGGCCGTGCCGTACACGTTGGTGCCGTCCGTGGAGACGCTGTAGATCGCCGAGTTGATGCCCTGGTTGGTGATCATCGTGTTGATCGCGTACGGACGGGTGGCGCCGGTGACGGGGTCCAGCGCGGTGATGCCGGTGGCGCGGACGCCGTTCATCAGGTCCCAGCGACCGGCGGCCACGACCTGCGTCCCGCCGCCCAGCACGACCAGGCCCATCGCCGAGTTGCTGTTGCCCGGGTTGCCGTCACGGTTCACCACCGGGCCGTAGCCCGGCTGCGGCGCCCACGAGAGCAGACCGCCGTCGGAGGAGCGGACCGCCGCCAGCCGGTTGCGGCCGACCGAGCCGACCGCGGTGAGGTCGCCTCCGAGGTAGACGGTGGACGCGGTCGCGGCCAGCGCCCGGACGCGGCCGTTGGCGGCCGGCGCCCAGGAGCTCACCAGCTGGCCGGTGGCCGTGCTGTACGCCGCGACCCGGTTGCGGACCTGACCGTTCGCGACGGTGAAGTCGCCACCGACGTAGATGCGCGACCCGTCGGGAGAGGCGGCCACCACGAGCGCCTGGGCGTTGAGGTCCGGCGCGAAGGAGGTGACGAGGTTGCCCGTGGTGATGTCGTAGGCGAGCAGGTTGTTGCGCACCGTCTCGTTCTGGCCGGGCGCGGAGCCGGCCGGACGCGCGCGGGTGAACGACCCGGCGGCGTAGACGGTGTTGCCGACGACGACCTGCGACCACACGACGCCGTTGATCTGCACGGTGGGCAGCCCATCGGCCGTGACGGTGGCCGGCGACGCGGCCGAGACGGTGGCGGGCGCGGAGTCCGCCCGCGCACCCGGGGCACTCACCCCCACCATGCCGAAGGCGAGCAGGAGACCCGACGCCCCCGCCAGGATGCGCTTCGGCGCAGCCGACAGTCCACTCATTCCCGTGCTCCCCGTTGTGGTGCAACCCCCGCAGGCCGGAAGAACGCTCCCGGCGAATACGGAACGTAAGGATCAGACGGGGCGTTGGGGAGTCGCCCTCACCCTTGCTGGGGGGTTGACCTGCACAGATGGGCGACATGGGTGATCACCCAACGTGATGCATGCGCGCAGGCGAAAACGACGTCGGGGCCGACCGCGTGCGCGGTCGGCCCCGACGGGGTTGGAGCTGCTGCGATCAGGCGACGGCGGTGGCCCGGAAGGCGGTGACCCGGACGGTCGTCGCAGCCGTGGTGCCGCTCGGCCGGTGCGCCAGGATCCCGACGTTGCCCGACGCCTGCAGCCCGGCGGTCGCGTCCGTGTACGTCACCTGGGGCGACGCCGGCTCGGCGCCGGTCGACGTCCAGACCTTGGTGGCCAGGGTGAGCGTGCCGGTGCCGGTGCCGGTCTGCACGATCCGGACGGTGAGCGTCTGCCCGGCGGCGTAGGTGATCCCGGGCAGGGTGGTCTCCCCGTACGGGAAGGCCTCCGTCACCGTCGTCCCGCTGGTGGTCAGCCGCGACAGCGCGACCGCGACCTGGCCGGTCGGCGTCACCCGGACCCGCACCCGCAGCTCGTTGTTCGTGCTCACCCGTCGGGTGGTCACGTACACGTAGGTGCCGGCACCGGTCGGTGTGACGTCGAGGGAGTACGACGTCGTCAGGTCGACGTCACCGATCCCGCTCCCGACGTAGGAGCCGGTGTTGTTGTTCGCCGCGGGCAGCGTCAGGTTCGCCCCGCCCGGCGTCACGTTCTGCCGGGTGCCGCCCTGGCTGACGGTCCACGGGCCGCCGGTGGACGCGGTGCCGAGCCCGTTCGACGCGTTTCTGTTGAAGTCGTCGTCGACGAAGACCTGCGGTCCCGGGGTGTCGGACACGGTGACGTCGTGCGCCACGTCGTCGGTGAGCCCGCCGCCGTCGGTGACCGTGAGCGTCACCGTGTAGGTGCCCGCAGCCGCGTAGGTGTGGTTGGTCGTCGGCGTGGTGGTGTGCTCGACCGCCGAGGTGTCGCCGTAGTCCCACGCGTAGTCGGTGACGCCCTGGTCGTCGCTCGACGAGCTGCCGTTGAACGACACCGCCAGGCCGTTGGGCGTTGCGGTGAAGCCCGCCGTCGGCGGCTGGTTCTGCGCCGGGGCGGTGACGGTGACCTGGTGGCTGACCGTCCCGGTCGCGTTGTCGTTGTCGGTGACGGTCAGCGTGATCGTCTTCTGCCCGTCCGACGTGTAGGTGTGGCTCGACGTCGTGCCGGTCGTCGTCGTCCCGTCGCCCCAGTTCCAGGACGTCGACGTGATGGTGCCGTCGGAGTCCGTGGAGGTGGATGTGACGTCCACCGTCCGGTCGGTGACCTGCGTGGTGAACGCCGCGGTCGGCGGGTTGTTCACCGTCCCGCCGCCGGTGCCCAGCGCGTAGTGATTGCTCACCTGCGTGCCCGAGAGCGCCGTCGGGTAGACCGCGACCTCGTCGAGCCTGCCGTTGAACCAGCCCGACCCGCTCCAGGTGGCGTCGCCGCCGACGCGCCAGTAGCCGTAGTAGTTCGGGCCGCCGATGACCTGGTTGTCACTGGCCCGGAGCTGACCGTCGACGTAGAGCCGCATGCCGTCGGAGCTCATGGTGGCCACGACGTGGTGGTACTGGCCGTTGTTGAAGCCGGTACCGCTCTGGATGGTCCGGCGGTTGTTCAGCCAGTTGACGCCGAAGATCACCCGGCCCGAGCCGTCCATGTAGACGTGCCGGTCGTAGGTCGAGCTCGTCCCGGTGGCCGAGTTGCCGAAGCCGATGATCTTGCCGCCGGACGTCGAGCTCGTGCGGAACCAGGCCTCGACGCTGAACACGTTCGGCGCCTGGACCTGGCTGGCGGTGGCCCCGAAGCCGGACGACGTGCCGTTGAAGGCGGTCGCCGGGTTCGAGTCGCCCTGGATGGCGCCACCCTGGCCGCGGGTCACGCCGGTGCCCAGGTTCAGGTCGTTGCCACCGAGCTCGGAGTACGCGCGCGAGCCCGAGGCCTCGTCGAGCGACCACAGGTCGGTCGCCCCGTCGGCCTGGACGGCGTTGACGTACGGCCGGCTGCCGGCGCTGCCCGCCGGCACCGTGGCGCTCACCCACGCGGTGCGCACCGTGTTGTTGAACGGGTCGCTGGCGGTCACGCGGTACTGGTGGGTGCCCGAGGCGTTGAGGTCGGTGCACCCGGCCGGGTTCAGGTCGAACCAGCGGGAGGCGCGCGTGGTGGTGCACACCAGCCCGGCCGTGTTCTCGGTGTCGCGGTAGACCCGGTAGGTCAGGTACTGGTTGTCGTAGTCCCAGGTCTCCCGCCAGCTGATCCGGGCGGTGCCGGCCGCCGGCGAGACGACGGTCGCAGCGAAGCCGCTGGAGATCGGGCCGACCCGGTTGGGCGCGGTGTCGGGCATCGCGAAGCGGACCAGGCCCTGCTGCGCGGTGCCGTTCACCCGCGGGAACTCCCCGCCGTAGGACAGGTACGTCCCGTTGCCCGTGACGCTCCACGAGCCCTGCGACTGGCCGGTGTAGGTCCCGGCGGAGATCTCCGGGTTCCAGGCGACCTGGTAGCCGGCCGGCTTGCCGACCCAGTTCACGTTGGTGCCCCAGCGGACGACGGTCGTGGGGGTCGTCGTGTACGCGGTGCCGCGCTTCTCGACGCGCGGGTTCTGCTCGATCGAGCCGCCGATGTACTCGCAGTTGTGCGTGTGGCTGGCCACGTAGAGCAGCCCGTTCATCGGGAACGTCTGGTAGGTGTCGCCGTTGCAGTTGTTGATCTCGATCAGGGCGCCGCCGTTGGCGTTCGCGACGAACGTCCCCTCGACGTTGCCCGGCCCGTAGTAGTCGTAGCCGCTGCCGTAGACGGTGTTGCCGTCGGGTGAGACGGCGAGGCTGTAGATGGCCGAGTTGACGCCCTGGTTGGTGATCAGCTGGTTCACCGCGAACGGGCGGTTGGCGCCGCTGACCGGGTCCAGCGCGGCGATGCCGGTGTTCTTCACGCCGTTCATCGAGTCGAACCGGCCGGAGACGACGACCTGGTTGCCGCCGCCGGTGACCACCAGCGCCATCGGGACGTTGCTGGTGTTGGTGTTGCCGTCGCGGTTGCCGGAGGTCGGGCCGACGCCTGGCTGCGGGGCCCACGGCAGCAGCGAGCCGTTGGCGGTGGTGACGGCGGCCAGGCGGTTGCGGCTGACCCCGCCGACGGCCGAGAGGCTGCCACCGATGTAGACCGTGTCTGCCGAGACGGCGAGCGCGCGCACCTGCCCGTTGACGCTCGGCGCCCAGCCGGGGACGAGCGCTCCGGTAGCGGTGTCGTAGGCGGCGACCCGGTTGCGGGTCTGGCCGTTGGCCTGGCTGAAGTCACCGCCGACGTAGATGCGTGAACCGTCGGGCGAGGCCTTCACCACGAGCGCCTGGGCGTTGAGGCTCGGCGCGAAGGACGTGATGAGCGCGCCGGTGCGGATGTCGTAGGCGAGCAGGTTGTTGCGCACCGTCTCGTTGGAACCGGCCGGGGAGCCGGCCGGACGGGCCCGGGTGAAGGACCCCGCCACGTAGACGGTGTTGCCGACGACGACCTGCGACCAGACGACGCCGTTGATCTGCACGGTCGGCAGCGCGTCGGCGGTCACCGAGACCGGGTCGGCCGGCGACGGGTTCGGCGGCTGCGAGTCCGCCGAAGCGGTGCCGGGCGCGATCAGCGCCAGCACGCTCGCGACGAGCAGGAGGCCCGCCCATCCCGCAACGATCCGCTTGGACGTGGCGCGCTTCGAACTCATCAACTGTCCCGATCCCCGTGTGTCCCTGGTGCGTCCCTGCCGGTGGCGGCCGGTATCCGACCGGCGCCGCATACTAGGTGTGACAAAGGCCCGGTCGACAGGGGGTTCGTCGTCACACGATGTAGTGGCCGGCCGTCCCACGCCCCTCCCATGGCCGGTCAGCCGGCCGTCGAGGCGGTGTAGGCCGTGATCCGCACGGTGGTCGCCGCCGTCGCCGAACCGGGCAGCGACGCGGCGAGCCCGAGCCCCCCGGCCGCCTGCAGGGACGCCGTCGCGTCGGTCCGGGTCAGGGTGGGCGTCGCCGGCTCCGTCGTCCCGTGGGTCCAGACGGTCGCGCGCAGCGTCGTGGTGCCGGTGCCGGTGGTCTGCAGCCGCACGTCGAGGGTCGTCCCCGGCGTGTAGGTCAGGCCGGGCACGATCAGCTCCCCGCCCGGGAAGGCCTCCGCGGCGCCGTCGGCCAGGCGGGAGAACGCCAGGGCCACCGTGCCGTCGGCCAGCAGCCGGACGCGGACGCGGTACTCCTGGTTGCTGCCGAGCCGCCGGCCGGTGACGTACACGTACGTGCCCGACCCGGTCGGCGTGGACGACGCCGAGAACGAGACCAGCACGTTCGAGCCGGTCGACGAGACGCCCTGCAGGAAGGCGTTGTCCAGGTTGCCCGCCGCGTCCAGGCGCAGCACGCCGGCGCCCAGGGTGACCGAGGTGCGGGTGCCGCCGTTGACGGTGGTCCACGCGCCGCCGGTGTCGGCCGTGCCGAACCCGGCGGCGACGGTGCGGGCGAAGGTGTCGGCGGCGAGCAGCTGCGGTCCGGGGACCGCCGTCACGTCGTGCGAGACGGAACCGGTGGCGCCGTCGTCGTCGGTGACGGTCAGCGTGACGGTGTAGGTGCCGCCGGCGGCGTAGGTGTGCGCGGCCGTCGCGCCGGTCGCGGTGCCGCCGTCGCCGAACGCCCAGGCGTAGGAGGCGATCGAGCCGTCGGCATCGGTGGAGCCGCCGCCGTCGACCGTGACCGCGAGGGCGTTCGGCGTGGCGGTGAACGCCGCGGTCGGTGGCTGGTTCGGCGGCGGCGGGGTCACGGTGACCGCGCGGGTCTGCGTGCCGGTGGCGCCCTTGTCGTCGGTGACCGTGAGCGTCACCTGGTACGTGCCGCCGGCGGCGTAGGTGTGCGCGGCCGTCGCGCCGGTCGCGGTGCCGCCGTCGCCGAACGCCCAGGCGTAGGAGGCGATCGAGCCGTCGGCATCGGTGGAGCCGCTGCCGTCGAGGCCGAGCGCGAGGTCCTGCGCGGTCGAGGTGAACGAGGCGGTCGGCGGCACGTTCGTCGCCGTCCCGGTGCTGCCGAGGGTCCAGTGGTTGGTCACCTGGCCCGCGGAGAGCACCGTCGGGTACACCGCGACCTCGTCGATCGTGCCGTTGAACGCGTTGGCGCCGGACCAGGACGCGTCCGCGCCGATCCGGAAGTAGGCCGTGTAGTTGGGCCCGGAGGTGGTGTCGGCGCGCGAGCCCACCAGCCGGCCGTCGACGTAGAGCGCCATCCCGGCCGGGCCCATCGAGGCGACGACGTGGTGGTACCTGCCGTCGTTGAGCCCGGCCGCGCTCTGCAGCGTCCGGCGGGTGTTGAGCCAGTTGACGCCGAACAGCACGCGCCCGGCGGCGTCCATGTAGACGTGCCGGTCGGTGGTCGTGGAGGTCCCGGTGCTCGCGTCGCCGTAGCCGACGATGCGCCCTCCGGTGGTCGACGTCGTCCTGAACCACGCCTCGAGCGTGAAGACGTTCGGCGCCGCGATCGCGGTGGGCGAGGCGGCGAACGCGGTCGAGGACCCGGCGAACGACGAGGCCGTGTCCGGGTCGCCGGCGATCGCGCCGGTCGCGCCGCGCGTCACGCCGGCGCCGGCGGTGAGGTCGGTGCCGCCGAGGTCGCTGTAGACCGTCGTCCCCGTGACCTCGTCCAGGGCGTAGTGGTCGGTGGCGCCGTCGGCCCGCACCGCGGCCGCGTAGGTCCGCGCCGGCGTCGTCCCGGTGGGGATGGTCACCGTCGCCGACCACGGCGAGGCCGTGGAGTTGCCGAACGGATCGGTCGCCGTGACCTTGTACCGGTGCGACCCGGTCTGCCCGGTGTCGGACCAGCCCATCATCGGGGTGCTCCACCAGGTCGACGGCGCGGTCGTCGTGTAGACCGGCGCGGTGCTGGTGCTGTCGCGGAACACCCGGTAGGTCAGGTACTCGTTGTCGTTGTCGTAGGTCGACTTCCAGGCGACCCGGGCCACCCCGGGGGACGGCGTCGCGACCGTGGTGGTGAACCCGGTGAACACCGGCCCGATCTTGTCCGGTGCGATCGTCGGGACGGCGAAGCGGACCAGGCCCTGCTGGCCGGTGCCGTTGACCCGCGGGAACTCCCCGCCGTAGACGACGTAGTCGCCGTTGCCCGTCACGCTCCAGGTCGCCTGGTTCTGGCCGGTGTAGGCGCCGATGGAGAAGTCGGGGAAGAAGTCCAGCTGCGTGCCTGCGGGCTTGCCGACCCAGTTCACGTTGGTGCCCCAGCGGACGACGTTCGACGGGGTCGCGGTGTAGGCGGTGCCGTGCTTGTTGACCCGGGGGTTCTGCTCGGGGAAGCCGCCGATGTAGGTGCACTGGTGGGTGTGGCTGGCGACGTAGAGCACGCCGCGGGTCGCGTAGCTGGAGTAGGTGTCGCCGCGGCAGTCGTTGATCTCGATCAGCGCGCCGCCGTCGGCCACCGCCGCGAACGACCCCTCGACGTTGCCCGGGCCCTGGTAGTCGTACCCGGTGCCGTAGACCGTCGTCCCGTCGGTGGTGAGGCTGTAGATCGCCGAGTTGACGCCCTGGTTGGTGATCAGCTGGTTGACCGCGAAGGGGCGGGTCGCCCCGGTGGTCGCGTCCAGCGCGCCGATGCCGGTGGACTTGACGCCGTTGAGGGAGTCGAACCGGCCCGAGGCCACCACCTGCGTGCCGCCGGAGGTGACGACGAGGCCCAGCACCTGGTCGCTGGTCGCGGTGTTGCCGTCGCGGTTGCCCGCCGTCGAGCCGACGCCGGGCACCGGCGCCCAGGGCAGCAGTCCGCCGTCCGAGGCGCGGACGGCGGCGAGCCTGCTGCGGCTGACCCCGCCGACCGCGGTGATGCTGCCGCCCAGGTAGACGGTGTCCGCGGTGGCCGCGATCGCACGGACCTGGCTGTTGACCGTCGGGTGCCAGGCCGCGACCAGCGCGCCCGTGGTCGCGTCGAACGCGGCGACCCGCTGCCGGGGCTGACCGTTGGCCTGGGTGAAGTCACCGCCGACGTAGATCCGGCTGCCGTCCGGCGAGGCGGCGATGGTCAGCGCCTGCGCGTTGAGCGTCGGCGCCCAGGAGGTGAGGAGGGTGCCGGTGGTGATGTCGTAGGCGAGCAGGTTGCCGCGCGGCGTCTCGCCCGTGCCGGCGGCCGCGCCGGCGGGCCGGGCGCTGGTGAACGAGCCGGCGACGTAGACCGTCGTGCCGACGACGACCTGCTGCCAGGCCACCCCGTTGATCTGCACGGTGGGCAGCGCGTCGGCGGCGACGGTGGCCGGCGTGCTCGACGTCGCCGGCGGGGCGGAGTCGGCGCGGGCCGACCGCGGTGCGAGGAGGCCGAGGAACCCGGCGACCAGCAGCAGCGCCGCCAGCACGGCGGTGCCCCGCCGCGACGCGGCGGTGCCTGGTGCGCTCATGGATCGTCCCCCAGCGGCAGAGCGCCGGGCCCCCGCCCGACTGGGCGGCGATACTAAGCGTGACGATCAGCCGGTGAACAGGGGGCTGCGCGCGGTAAAACCGCAGGATAAGGGCACTGTCGCGTCCCGGATCCCCGCCCTCGACTACTCTCCGCCACAGCCGGGTCCGCGAGGGCCGACGGCGCGCGGGTCGCCGGCCCGAGTCTGTGCGGCGGCTGTGCGCCGCGTCCCCCCAGCTGTCAGCGGACCGGGCCGCTGAACAGCAGCAGGGGCGCGCCGGCCTCGTAGCCGACCTCGACGGTGACCTTGTCGCGCTGGTCCGCCGGCACCGAGAAGACGTAGACCCCGTCGGCCGACTGACCCGGCGCGATCATGTCGATGCCGAACGGCCGCGCCGACGGGTCGTCCAGCGGGGACGCCGGGGTGGCGTCGGCGCCGAAGTACATGTTGATCGCCGCACCGGCGAGCGTGATCGGCGCCGAGGTGCCGTTCTCGACGTGCACGGTCACCCGGATGGCCGGGCCGGCGACGTTGCCTGGCCCGTTCGCCGTCCCCTGGATGCCCTCGATGGAGGTGAGGCTCGCGACGACGCCGTTGCCGACGGCGGCCGGCGAGTCCAGGGGCACCTCGGCCGCCGGCGTCGGCAGCGCGTCGACGTCCGACGTGGGCCCGGTCGGCGACGGGGTGGGCGGGTTCGGGATGACGCTGGTGTCCCGGGCCGTGCTCGTCGGGGCCGAGGCGGAGGCGTTCGACGTCCCGTTGTCGCGGTTGAGGACGAGCACCAGGGCGACGATCGCCGCGACCAGCACCACGGCTGCGATCGCCAGCAGCAGGCCGCGGCGGCGAGTGCGGGCGCCGTCGGGCACGGGGCCCTTCGTCGGGTTCTGGGTCGTGGTCACGGCATCCTTCTTCCCGGCACCGCCCCGGCGGGCGGCACCGTCGTCTCGGGATGTCATCTCGGCAGTCGACCGATCTCGCGGAACCACTTGAGGCAGGCGAGCAGCAGATAACCGGCCGTGGCGGCGAACAGGGCGGTGTAGACGGAGAAGAACACCACGGGCGCGCCGAGGAGCACGAACACCCAGCAGAGCAGGCCGTAGTCGGTCGGGACGACGAGCAGCGAGCGCAGGATGCTAGGCCGCTCGGCCGTGCGGGAGGCACGGGTGACCGCGCCGTGCCGCTCGCGCAGCGCCTCGTTGAGCATCGTGCCGAAGAACAGGACCGCGGCGACGACGGCGAAGCCCATCGGGACCAGCAGCCAGGGGCCGCGGCCGACCGCCTCGGACCGGTAGAAGTTCAGCAGGACGGCGAGGTGCAGGCTCGAGGTCTTGGCGGCGTCCACCATGTGGTCGAGCCACTCCCCCGCCGGCGAGCCGCCGCCGCGCAGGCGGGCCAGCTGGCCGTCGGCGGCGTCGAAGGCGTAGCCGACCACCAGGCAGGCGGTGACCGCGAGCGCCATCGGCCACGACGGGCGCAGCACCGCGATCAGGACGATCGCGGTGGCCGTGAAGCAGGCGCTGATGCCGGTGACCACGTTGGGGGTGAGCCGGGCGTGGAAGGCCACGGCCGCGAGCAGCCGGCCGAGCTTGCGGTTGACGAACCGCGAGTAGGCCGGGGCCCCCTTGGCGCCCTTCTGCGCGCCGGAGAGCCGGCGCAGGGTTTCGCCCAGGGTCTCGGTCCCGGCGGCACCGGGACGGAGGCTGGTGGCGGTCATCGGTTTCCCCCGTGTCGGACTGCCCGCCTGCGGCGGGGCTGCGGAGCGGTCGGACGGACAGTCATCGGCGACCCGTCAAGGTCGCAGAGCTTGCCACGGCCGCGGCCGGATCGGATGCCCCCGCGGCACGACGTCCGCTGGGGCGGCGGCGCGGGACGTCGCGGGCTGCGAGCCGCCGCGCGAGCTGCTCGTAGCCGGCGGCGACGTCGTCCCAGTCGTAGCGGGCGGCCAGCTCGCGGGCGCGGGCGCCGGCGGAGGCGACGGCGGCCGGGTCGTTCTCGGCCTCCTCGACGCGCGCGGCGACGTCGTCGGCGTCGGCGAAGAACCGGCCGGAGTCGGCGACGACCTCGCGGTTGAAGTCGACGTCGAAGGCGATCACCGGCGTGCCGGCACCGAGGGCGCGAAGCAGCGAGGGGTTGGTGCCACCGACCGAGTGCCCGTGCACGTAGGTGTAGGCCGAGGCGTACAGCTGGTCGAGCTGCACCTGGTCCCAGACCCCGCCGAGGAAGCGGACGCGGTCGTCGGCCAGCGCGTGCACGCGGGCGGTGTACTCGTCGGAGTACGGCGCCGAGCCGACGACGACCAGCGGCTTGCGGGCGGCGCTGCGCCGGTAGCCGTCGACGATCACGTCCACGTGGTTCTCGGGCTCGAAGCGGGCCACGACGAGGTGGTAGCCACCCGGCTCGAGGTCCAGCTCGGCCAGCCGGTCCGAGCCCGGCGCGATGAGCGGAGCGCCGTAGGTCAGCAGCGTGGTGGGCGCCGCGAACTCGCGCGTGTAGTAGTCGGCGATGCCGACGGCGTCGGCGATGAGAGCGTCGGACCAGCGCACGGAGAGGGCCTCGGCGGCGCGGTAGTAGCGCTGCCCGGTGGGGCCCCACTTGGCCCGCTTCCACTCCAGGCCGTCGACGTGCGTGGCCACCGGGATGCGCGCGGCGCGGATGACCGGCAGCAGCGGCGAGTTGGCGGCGTTGAAGACGAACGCGACGTCGGTGCGGTGCCGGACCAGGTGGCCCACGGACAGCGCGGTGTGCGACAGGGTCTCCAGCGACCGCTTGCGGGCGGCCGGCAGGTGGACCAGCTCCATGCCGAGGTGCCGCTCGGGCCGCGGGGCGTCGTCGTCGGCGCCGGTGCGGCAGTAGACGACCACCCGGTGCCCGGCGTCGGCGAGCCGGCGCCCGATCTCCTCGACGGCGGTCTCGAAGCCGCCGTAGCGAGCGGGGACACCCCGGGTCCCGACCATGGCGATGCTCAGGGGTGTCACGCGCGGTGTCCGTTCCGTCGAGGGTGCAGATGGATCCGGGCGCCCCGTCGAGGACGGAACGCCCGGATCACCGTAAGTGCTGATCACCCGTTCGCGCTGCCACCTCTCCCCCGCCGGGGTGAGGGGCCGCGGGCCTCAGTACGCGCCGTTGCGCGAGAGCACCGCCCGGCCGGTCTTCCAGAGGATGAGCAGGTCGAGGGCCAGCGACCAGTTCTCGACGTAGCGCAGGTCGAGGCGGACCGACTCCTCCCACGGCAGGTCGCTGCGGCCGGAGATCTGCCAGAGCCCGGTCAGGCCCGGCTTCACCAGCAGCCGGCGGCTGACCTGGGAGTCGTAGTTGGCCACCTCGCCGGGCAGCGGCGGGCGCGGACCCACCAGCGACATCGAACCGCCGAGGATGTTGAACAGCTGCGGCAGCTCGTCCAGCGACAGCCGGCGCAGCCAGCGGCCGACCGGGGTGATGCGCGGGTCGGCCCGGATCTTGAACAGCAGACCGTCGGAGATGTTGTCCTGGCGCAGCCTCTCCAGCTGCCGGTCGGCGTCGGCGACCATGCTGCGGAACTTCAGCATCGTGAACGACCGGCCGTTGATGCCGATCCGCTCCTGCCGGAAGAGGACGGGGCCGGAGCTGGTGCAGGCCACGGCAAGGGCGATGATCGCCATCACCGGGGCGAGCAGGAGCAGCGCGAAGCCGGCCACGGCGCGGTCGACGCCGCCCTTGACCACGCGCCGCCAGCCCTCGAAGCAGGGCTGCTCGACCGAGAGCAGCGGCAGCCCCTCGAACGGCCGGATGTGCAGCCGCGGCCCGGCGACCTCGATCAGGCCGGGCGCCACGAGCAGCTCGATCCCGGTGCCCTCGAGCTGCCAGGACAGCTGGCGGAGGTACTGGGCGGCGGTCTCGCTGGCGGAGGTCACCGCGATCGTGTCGGCGGAGAAGCGACCGGCGAAGGCGATCACGTCGTCCAGGCTGCCGACGGGCACACCGGCCTCCTCGCCGACGCGCACGCGGTCGGTCAGGGTGGTGCACGCGGCGACGACCTTCAGGCCCGCGTAGTTCTCGCGCTGGAGCCGCTCGACGAGCTCGAGGACGGCGCCGCCGCGGCCGACGACGACCACCCGCTTGGTGCAGCGGCCGACCGAGCGCAGCCGGCGCAGGTAGCACCGGGCGGCGTAGCGGCCGATCGCGGTGACGACGACGAGCGCCGGCATGGCGAGGACGACGAACGCCCGGCTGAGCTCGAGCACCATCGCGTAGGAGATGAAGCCGGTGATCGCGAGCAGCAGGAACCCGGCGCGGCCGACCCGGCGGTACTCGTCGCTGCCGGTGCCGAAGACGCGCTCGGAGTGGGCGCCGCTGATGCCGAGCAGCACCGGCCAGCCGACCACGAGGACGAGCGCGGACCAGAACAGGTTGCTCGAGGTGTCGAGCCCGCCGGGACGCGTGAAGACGACGGCCGCCCCGGCGACCGCAGCGGCCAGCGCCTCGAACGCGGCCAGAGCCGCGGAGTACTTCCGGACCCATGTCGGCGATGCGCGATGACCGAGCGATCGAGGTCGCGAGGCAGCGACCGATCCCCTCGGTGCATCGAGCAGCGGCAGCGCCCCAGAGCTGCGCTGGTGGTGCTCGAGCAGCATGACTTCCCCCGAACGTCGTGACACTCTGTAGTCAGAGCCATACCGAACGAGCGAATGCTTCGGCCCTCAGCAGGCCGTTCGTTCAAGATCTGGCTCGACGAGACTGCCACCCTCACACTGCGTCACTGCCGAGTCAATACAGGCTGTGACGCTTCACCCGTTCGGGAGGAGCATCACACGACGGGTCAGGCGCGGGTGTGGACCTCGTTCTGGGCGGCCTCGAGACCGCGGGCCAGCAGCAGTTCGACGGCGTCAGCGGCCTCGGCGATCAGGAACGGCAGTTCCTTGCGCTCGGTCGCGGAGAAGTCCTTGAGCACGAAGTCCGCGGGGTCCTGCCGGCCCGGCGGTCGGCCGATGCCGACGCGGACGCGGAGGTAGTCCTTGGTGCCGGTCGACCGGGTGATCGACCGCAGGCCGTTGTGACCCCCCTCGCCACCGCCCCGCTTGAGCCGGATGTTGGCGAAGTCGATGTCGAGCTCGTCGTGGACGACGACGAGGTCAGCGGGGTCGAGGTGGTGGTAGTCGAGCAGGCCGCGGACGGGGCCGCCGGACTCGTTCATGTACGTCGTGGGGCGCGCGAGGACGACGCGGCGGCCGGCCAACCGGCCCTCCCCGGACAGGGCGCGGGCCCGGGCGCCCTTCCCGGGCGTGAGCCGGATGCCGGCGCGGGAGCCGAGCTCCTCCAGGACCATCACGCCGACGTTGTGCCGGTTGCCCGCGTAGCCCGGGCCCGGGTTGCCGAGCCCGACGACCAGGAAGGGGCCTTCGGGCACGACGACGGGGGCGCCGGCGGTGCCGGCGCCCCCGCGGGTCGTGTTCTCGGTCAGCGGAGCCTCAGCTGTCGGCGGACTTCTCGGCCGACTCCATCGACTCGCCGCTGCCCTGGTCCAGCGGCTCGGGCACGACGTCGCCCTCGCCGGCGCCCTCGGCGGCCTCGCCGGACTCCTCGCGCTCGATGCCGGCCTCGGCCTCGGCCTCGGCGAGCTCGGCCTCGAGAGCCTCGGCGGACACGGCCGCCGACACGTTGACGACCAGCGCGTCGGCGTCGGTGAGCAGCGTGGCGCCGCGCGGCAGGTCCAGCTCGCCGGCGGTGACGCCCTGGCCGGCCTCGCGGCCGGTCACGTCGACCTCGATGTTCTCGGGGATGCTCGTCGCGGCGACCTGCACCGAGACGGTGTTGAGCTCGACGTTGACCAGCGTCTCGGGCGCGGCCTCGCCGATCACGTGGACCGGGACCTCGACGGTGACCTTCTCGCCGCGGCGGACGATGAGCAGGTCGGCGTGCTCGTGCTGGCGGGTCAGCGGGTCGCGCTGCACCGACTTGGTGAGCGCGAGCTGCTCCTTGCCGTCCAGGACGACGGTCAGCAGGGCGTTGGACCCGCCGTTGCGCAGCGCCGCGGCGAACTCGCGGGCCGGCAGCGACAGGTGGACGACGTCCTGGCCGTGCCCGTACAGGACGGCGGGGATGCGGCCGGCGCGGCGGGTCCGGCGGGCGCTGCCCTTGCCGAACTCGGTGCGCGGCTCGGCTTCGAGACGGTAGTCAGCCACGGTGGTGTGCTCCTCTGGTGCGGGTCTGGGCCGGCGTACGGCGCGCAGCACACCCGCGAACGGGCACACGCACGTCGATCACGGAGCGCACGCTCCCTCGCCGGGCTGTGCTTGATGGTACCCGCGCTCCGCACGGGTACGCGGCCAGGTGCCGTACCCCGGGTGGCGGCCGCCCTTCCCGGCTCCGCCTCGGGACCCCTCCGGGGCCCGCTCTGCGCAGCCGAGGATCAGCCCGCTTAGCTCGCTCCGCCGAACAGCGAGGTCACGCTGCCGTCCTCGAAGACCTCCTTGATCGCGCGGGCCAGGAGCGGCGCGATCGAGAGCACGGTCAGCTTGTCGAACTGGCGCTCGGGCTCGATGGGCAGCGTGTTGGTCACCACGACCTCGCTGACCTGGCTGTTCTTCAGCCGGTCGACGGCGGGGCCGGAGAGGACACCGTGGGTGGCCGCGACGATCACGTCGGTCGCGCCGGCCGCGAAGAGCGTCTCGGCGGCCGCGACGATCGTGCCGCCGGTGTCGATCATGTCGTCGACGAGGATGCAGGCCCGGCCCTCGACCATGCCGACCACGCGGTTGGCGACGGCCTGGTTGGGGCGGGTGACGTCGCGGGTCTTGTGGATGAACGCCAGCGGGGTGCCGCTGCCGAGCTTGTTCGTCCAGCGCTCGGCCATGCGGACACGACCGGAGTCCGGGGACACGACGGTGAGCTCGCGGTCGCCCCACTTCTCGCGGACGTGGGCGACGAGCAGGTCGATGGCGAACAGGTGGTCCACCGGCCCGTCGAAGAAGCCCTGGATCTGGTCGGTGTGCAGGTCGACGGCCATGAGCCGGTCGGCCCCGGCGACCTTGAACATGTCGGCGACCAGGCGCGCGGAGATGGGCTCGCGGCCGCGGTGCTTCTTGTCCTGCCGGGCGTAGGGGAAGAACGGGGCGACGACGGTGATCCGCTTGGCCGACGCGCGCTTGAGCGCGTCGACCATGATCAGCTGCTCCATGAGCCAGGTGTTGATCGGCGCGGTGTGGCTCTGGACGACGAAGGCGTCGCAGCCGCGTACCGACTCCTCGAACCGCACGAACAGCTCGCCGTTGGCGAACTCGTACGCGGCAGTGGGCGTCGGCGTGACGCCCAGGTGGCCGGCGATCTCGTCGGTGAGCTCGGGGTAGGCCCGGCCGGAGAAGAGCATCATGCTCTTGCTGGTGGTCTGCCGGATGGCGCTCATCGCTCGTCCGCCCTCACTGTCATGCCGTGGTGGAACCCCCGGGAGAGCCGGTGTCCGATGCCGCCCGCGCTTCGGCCGCCTCGGCGGCTTCGGCCGCGGGTGACCCGGCTCGGCGGCGGCGTACCCAGCCTCCCACATTCCGCTGCTGCGCCCGCGCGACGGCCATGGCTCCGGGTGGGACATCGGACACGATGACCGATCCCGCCGCGGTGTAGGCGCCGTCCCCGATGGTGACCGGCGCGACCAGCATCGTGTCCGAGCCGATGCGCACGTGGTCGCCCACGGTCGTGTGGTGCTTGGCCACGCCGTCGTAGTTGACGAACACCGTCGCCGCCCCGATGTTGGCGCCGCGGCCGATGGTGGCGTCCCCGACGTAGGACAGGTGCGGCACCTTCGAGTTCTCGCCGACGTCGGCGTTCTTGGTCTCCACGAAGGCGCCGACCTTCGCCCCACGGCCCAGCCGCGTCCCCGGCCGCAGGTAGCTGAACGGGCCGACCGACGCCTGCGCGCCGAGGACCGCTCCGGAGCAGTGCGAGCGGACGACGCTGGCCCCCTCGCCGACCTCGCAGTCGGTGAGCGTGGTGTCCGGCCCGACGACGGCGCCGGTGGCGACGGCGGTGCGCCCGAGCAGCTGCGTGCCGGGCTGCAGGACGGCGTCCGGCGCGACCGACGCGGTGACGTCGACCCACGTGGTCGCCGGGTCGACGACCGTGACGCCGGAGAGCATCAGCTCGTCGAGCACCCGGTCGTTGAGCAGCCGGCGGCGAGCGGCGAGCTCGCGGCGGTCGTTGCAGCCCAGGATGTCGTCCGGGTCCCCGGCGACGACGCCGCCCACCTGCGCGCCGTCGGCCACGAGCAGCCCGACGACGTCGGTGAGGTACTGCTCGCCCTGGTCGTTGTCCTCGCCGACCCGGCCGAGCGCGTCCCGCAGGGCGGCGGCGTTGCCGACGTAGACGCCGGCGTTCACCTCGCGGATCGCCCGCTGCTCGGGGGTGGCGTCGCGTTCCTCGACGATCGCGACGACCGTGCCGTCGTCCCCCCGGACGATGCGCCCCAGCCCCGTCGGGTCGTCGACCTCCGCGGTGAGCACGGTCAGGACGTCGCCCGCCGCCGCGGAGGCCTGCACGAGGGCGGCGAGGGTAGCGGTGCGCAGCAGCGGTGAGTCGCCGTTGACGATGAGCACCCGGCCGGCGAGGTCGGGCAGCGCCTCGAGGGCGACCGCGGCGGCGTGGCCCGAGCCCCGCTGCTCCTTCTGCTCGGCCGGGACGGCCTGCGGCGCGATCGCGGCGAGGTGCTCCTCGACCACCTCCCGTCCGGCGCCCACGACCACGACGGTGTGCTCCGCGCCCAGCGGCTCGGTGGCGGCCAGCACGTGCCCGAGCAGCGAGCGCCCGCAGAGGTCGTGCAGCACCTTCGGGGTCGCCGACTTCATGCGGGTGCCCTGGCCGGCGGCGAGGACGACGACGGCTGCCACCGCCGTCGGGGAGGGCTGGGCGCTCACGGATCTCCTCGTGATCGGGCTGTGCTCTGCGGTGGCTGGGGGACTCGGACTCGAACCGAGACTTCCCGGCTCCAAAGGCCGGCGGGCTGCCGATTACCCCATCCCCCACCGCGCCGGACGGACCGGCGTCTGCGCCGAGCCTAGGACCGCTCCCCGCAACGGGCAGCGAGGGCCGAATGGCGAGACTCCCTACGGACACGTAGGTTACGGGGACGTAGCTTCTGCCGGCGGTCCTTCCGCCGGCTTTCCCTTGTCCGCCCCCACGCTCCCCCGGAGGCCCCTTGTCCGCTCCCGCTCTCGACCGGCCCACGACCCGTCCGCGGGTCCCCCGGCCGGCCGGTCCCGCCGCCCCGGACGCCGGTCTGCCGGCCAACGCCCTCGGCGCCGAGAAGGGAGCGGTCGAGCAGATAGCGCTCTACGCCTTCGTGCTCGTGCCCTTCCTCGCCCTCGCCGCGGTGGTGCCCGCGGTGTGGGGCTGGGGTCTGTCCTGGACCGACGTCTCGCTGTTCGTCGCCTTCTACGTGGTCGGGTGCCTCGGCATCACGGTCGGCTACCACCGCTACTTCACGCACGGCTCGTTCAAGGCGAACAAGGCGCTGCGGATCGCGCTGGCGATCGCGGGCTCCGTCGCCGTCCAGGGGCCGGTCGTCCAGTGGGTCGCCGACCACCGCCGGCACCACGCGTTCTCCGACCGGGCCGGCGACCCGCACTCCCCGTGGCGCTACGGCGACGACCTGCGGGCCCTGGCCAAGGGCATGTTCTGGGCGCACATCGGCTGGCTCTTCGACCGCCGGCAGACCAACCCCGCCCGCTACGCCCCCGACCTGCTCAAGGACACCGCCCTGCGCCGCACCAGCCGGCTGTTCGTCCTCTGGGCCGGGCTCGGCCTGTTCCTGCCTGCGCTCATCGGCGGCCTGGTCACGATGAGCTGGACCGGCGCCTGGACGGCGTTCTTCTGGGCCGGCCTGGTGCGCGTCGCGCTGCTGCACCACGTCACGTGGTCGATCAACTCGATCTGCCACACGGTGGGATCGCGGCCGTTCGCCGCCCGCGACAGGTCCACGAACTTCTGGCCGCTGGCGATCCTCAGCGCGGGCGAGTCCTGGCACAACCTGCACCACGCCGACCCGACCTGCGCCCGGCACGGCGTGCTCCGGGGCCAGATCGACATCAGCGCCCGGACCATCTGGATCTTCGAGAAGCTCGGCTGGGCGCGCGACGTGAAGTGGCCGGACCCGGTCCGGCTCGCGGCCAAGCGTCAGGTGCCGGCTTCCTGACCGATCACCTCCTCCGCCCGGGCGACCCGCTGACCGCCGGACGCCCGGGCGGAGTGCGTCTCGGGGGACGATGGGCCGCATGACCAGCAGCGCAGGGCGGCCCCGCGTCCGGATGACCGGTGCGCAGCGCCGTCAGCAGCTGCTCGACATCGGCCGCGAGCTCTTCGGCCAGAAGGGCTACGAGGCCACCTCCATCGAGGAGGTCGCCGCCCGCGCCGACGTCAGCAAGCCGGTCGTCTACGAGCACTTCGGGGGCAAGGAGGGGCTGTACGCCGTCGTCGTCGACCGGGAGATGCAGCTGCTGCTCGACCGGTTCACCTCCGCGCTGTCGGCCCCGGGCTCGCCGCGCGAGCTGCTCGAGCGGGCCGCGCTCGTGCTGCTGGACTACATCGAGGACGACACCGACGGCTTCCGGGTGCTCACCCGGGACTCCCCCGTCACGAGCGGGACCGGCACCTTCTCGTCGCTGATCGGCGAGGTGGCCCGCAAGGTCGAGCACATCCTCGGCGACCAGTTCGCCGGCCGCGGCTACGACCCCCAGCTCGCCGAGCTCTACAGCCAGGCGCTCGTCGGCATGGTCGCGCTGGTCGGCCAGTGGTGGCTGGACACGCGGTCACCGGGCAAGCGGGAGGTGGCCGCGCACCTGGTCAACCTCGCCTACAACGGGCTCTCGCACCTCGACCCGACCCCCGGCCTGGTCGAGAAGAGCTCCTAACCGACGAGGCGGGCCCCGGGCACGGGGCCGTGCACGACCCGGACGGTGCGGAAGACCCCCTCGCCGGCGAGGGTGGCGGCCAGCCGGACGGCGGTGTCCTCGTCCTCGGCCAGGGCCGCGACGGTGGGCCCGGAGCCGCTGAGGAACGCGTTCAGCGCCCCGGCGTCGGTGGCCGCCGTGAGCGCGCGCCGCAGTTCCGGGCGCAGCGCGATCGCCGGCGCCTCCAGGTCGTTGGTCAGCGCCTCGGCGAGGGCGGACGGCGGACCGTTGGACAGCGCCGCGATCACCGGCTGCGGCGAGGGCAGCTCGGTGCCGTCGGGCAGTCGCCCGGTGGCGCGCAGCCGGTCGAGCTCGGCGTAGACGGACGGCGTCGACAGCCCCTCGCGGGCGATGCCGAGCACCCAGTGGGTCTGCCGGCGGGCGAGCACCGGCGACAGCCGCTCCCCCCGCCCGCTACCGAGGGCCACGCCGCCGAGCAGGCTGAACGGGACGTCGCTGCCCAGCTGCGCGGCCAGCCCCGCGAGCTCCCCGCGGGTCGCGCCGGTGTTCCAGAGCGCGTCGAGGGCGACCAGCGCCGCCGCGGCGTCCGCGCTGCCGCCGGCCAGACCCGCGGCCGCCGGGATCGCCTTGGCGATGTCGATGGCGGCACGCGCCTTGACCCCTGACTGCTCGGCGAGCAGCACCGCCGCCCGCCAGACCAGGTTGCGCCGGTCCGTGGGAACGCGGTCGACGCCGGGCTCGGCGGTCGTGCCCTCCCCCGACACGGTCAGCGACAACCCCTCGGCCGGCCGGACGGTGACCGTGTCGAACAGCGAGACGGCGAGGAACACCGTCTGCAGGTCGTGGTAGCCGTCGGGGCGCAGCGGGGCGATCGACAGGTGCACGTTCACCTTCGCCGGCGCACGGGCCACCACGGCTCCGCCCCCGGTGATCCGCCCCGGGCCGCCCGACGTCGACCAGCTCACGCGACCTCCTCGCTGGCGCTCGTCAGCCGCGTTCGCGGCGCTGCTGTGCCCATGCGTGAGCTCGCAAGCTCGCTCACGTCATCCATCCTGCGGCACGGTGCCGGCCAGGCGGGTGAAGTCCTCGACCGAGAGCTGTTCCCCCCGCGCGTGCGGATCGATTCCCGCGGCCCTCAGCCGCGCCTCCGCGGCCGCGGGGCTCCCGGCCCAGCGGGCCAGCGCGGAGCGCAGGCTCTTGCGCCGCATGGCGAAGGCGGCGTCGACGACGGCGAAGGTGGCGGCGCGGTCCCCGGGCGGCGGCGGACGGCGGTCGAGGGCCACCAGCCCCGAGTCGACGTTGGGCTCGGGCCAGAACACCCGCCGTCCGATCGATCCCGCGCGGCGCACCGAGCCGTACCAGGCGGCCTTGACCGAGGGCACGCCGTAGGCCGACGTCCCCGGCCCCGCGGCGAGCCGCTCGGCGACCTCGGCCTGCACCAGCACGAGCGCCCGGCGCAGCGTGGGCAGCAGCTCCAGCAGGTGCAGCAGCACCGGGACGGCCACGTTGTAGGGCAGGTTCGCGACCAGCGCCGTCGGCGGCGGGCCGGGCAGCGCGTCGACGCGCAGGGCGTCGGCCTCCACCACGCTCAGCCGGTCGGCCAGCGCCGGCAGCCGGTCGGCCACGGTGCGCGGCAGCTGCGCGGCCAGGCGGGGATCGATCTCGACCGCGACGACCGACGCGGCGGCCGGCAGCAGCCCGAGGGTCAGCGAGCCCAGGCCCGGGCCGACCTCGAGGACGACGTCGTCCTCCCGCAGCTCCGCCGTCCGGACGATCCGGCGGATCGTGTTGGCGTCGTGCAGGAAGTTCTGCCCGAGCGTCTTGGTCGGCCGCAGCTCCAGCTGCCGGGCCAGGTCGCGGATCGCGGCCGGGCCCAGCAGTCCGTCACCGGCCTCCGGGGTGGTGCTCAGCGCCGTCCGATCAGTCGAACAGGTGCTTGCCGCAGGCCGGCCACGGCGAGGCGCCGCGGGCGGCGTAGGTCTTCTCGCCGATCGCGATCTGCTGCTCGCGGGTGGCCAGGTCGGGCCGCGGAGCGTAGGCGTCGCCGCCGTAGGCGTTCCACGTCGAGATGTTGTACTGCAGCCCGCCGTAGTAGCCGTTGCCGGTGTTGATGGCCCAGTTCCCGCCCGCCTCGCACTTGGCGAGGGCGTCCCAGTTGAGGCCGCTGCTCGAGCCCGGGGGGACGGCGCCGGTGTTCGCCGGCTTGGCCTTGGTGCCGACGGTGACCTGCTCGTCGACCGGCTGCGTGGTGACCGTGGAGGAGAGCTGCTCGCGGGCGGTCTCGACGCCGTCGGTGACGGTCACGCGGTAGACCGTCGTCGTCTGGCCGTCGACGCCGGGCACGGTGACCGTCGTGTCGCCCTTGTCGGCGTTCGGGTCCTGCGTCTCGACCCGGCCGTGCGGGATGGGGGTGGTCTCGGTGACCTCGTTGACCTGCACCCGGTAGACCTGCAGCCGCATCTTGTCCAGCAGCGCCTGGGTCGGGTAGAGGCTGGTGCGGTCGGTCTGGCCGAGCGAGATGCCCTGCTCGGCGAGCAGGTCGCCGGCGGTGGCGGCCGTCGTCGTCACCACGCGCTGCTGACCGTCGGCGATCAGCGTGATGTTCTTCGGCGTCGTGATCGACAGCTGCATGCCGCGCAGCGGGAGCCGCTCGCTGCGGCTGGCGGACAGCACGAGGTCGTCGGCGCGGTACCCGAGCTGGTCGAGCGCCTCGTCGACGGACAGCGCGGTGACGTAGACGTCCTTCTGCACGCCGTCGACGGTCAGCTCGAGGTGCCGGGCCCGGTTGAGGACGACGGTGTCGCCGTCGGAGACGGGAGCGTCCTCGGCGGGGAGGACGACGTCGTGCGCGGCCGGGGCCAGACCCTCGTCCTCCAGCACCTCGCCGACGGTGCCCGCGTAGGTGCTGACCGAACGGGACTGCCCGTCGACGGTCAGGGTCAGCGACTTCTGGGCCAGGTAGTAGGCCACGGAGCCGCCGACGAGCCCCACGAGCACGAGGGCGAAGAGGCTGAGCTGGAGGGATCGGCGCACGAGACTTCCACAGGATCACGGGACCCGGGCAGGAGTCGGGCCGCGCGCGACCGGGGCGAGGCCCAGGTCGGTGAACGCCGCCCGGGTTCGGTCTCCACCCCGGCTGTCAGTCACGACACGATAACGAACACGGTGCGTCGGGCAAGATGCGCAATCAGTAAATCAACGGATCGCCATGTCGCTTCGTGGGCGCGCCGTCACGTCAAGTAACCGCCGTGCCGTGTGCGCCTGCTGAGACCACTGCGCAGGGTGAGGCCGGTGGGGTGAGCAAACCCACAGGGCCTCAGCCGGCGAGTGCCCTTGCGGAGGACCGGACCGGCCGCAGCCAGGTGAGCAGGAAGCCGGCGACCGCGAGGCCGGCCGCGAGCGCCGAGAACCCGCCGGCGACGGACGCGACGGGGAGCAGGTCGAAGCCCTCGGTGACCTCGTCCCCGCGGTCGATGCCGGCCACGAGGAGCAGCGCGCCGAGGGGCAGCAGCGCGAGCACGCTGGTGGCCGCCGTCACGAGGTGCGCGGTCCAGGTGCGCAGGGCCTCGTCCACCGGGACGTCGGCGCCCTCGGCGGGCAGCGGCCGCACCAGCACGCGCAGCAGGGCGAGCTCGGCCAGCGCCCAGGCGGCCAGCGGGACCACGAGCGCGACCCAGCCCACGGGATCGGCCAGGTGGCCGCTGCGCCACAGGACGAGGTCGCCGATCACCTCGGCGACCACCACGGCGCGCATCGTGAACAGCAGCCAGAGCGAGATCTGGTCGCTGCGGCGCGGGCGGCGGGCCGGGGTGGCGATCTCCCAGCGCGGCCGCGGACGGGTGACCTCGGCCAGCAGGACGCCGATCAGCAGCCCGATCACCAGGGCGGGCACCCACAGGAAGACCGACGCCTCGGCGAACAGGACGACGCTGACCACGATGCCGATCAGCCCGAGCAGCCAGCCCAGCCGACGGACGCGGCGGGCGTGCAGGGCCTGCCGGCGCAGCACCGCGGTGCCGGCCTCGGTCGGGGCGGCGAACTCGACGGCCGCCGCGGCGACGGCACGTCGGTCGGCCGCGAGCCACCACGCGCGCGCGAGCAGCACGCCGGGCACCAGCACGGCGATGAAGAGCACGACGGCGATGAGGCGGCCCACGGGCCCAGTGTGCCTCGCTTCGCTGCGTGTCGGGGCGCCTACTCTCCCCAGGTTCCGAACACGCGCAGCGCGGTGCTGGTCAGCGCCTCGCACAGCGGCGCGAGCTCGATCCCGGTCGCCTCGGCCAGCGCGCGGACGGTGTGCGGCACCAGCCGGGAGGCGTTGGGCCGCCCGCGGTAGGGCACCGGCGTGAGGAACGGCGCGTCGGTCTCGACCAGCAGCTGGTCGGCCGGTGTCAGGGCGGCCGCTTCCCGCAGGTAGCCGGCGTTGGCGAAGGTGAGCGTGCCGGCGAAGGACAGCACGTACCCGCGCTCCACGCAGGCCTTGGCGAAGGCGACGTCACCGGAGAAGCAGTGGAAGACCGTGTGCTCGGGGGCACCCTCGTCCTCGAGCACCGCGAGGATCTCCTCGTGGGCGTCGCGGTCGTGGATGACCAGCGCCAGCCCGTGCTCCTTGGCGATGCGGATGTGCGCCCGGAACGACGCCTCCTGCGCCGCCCAGCCCTCCGGACCGGTGCGGAACCGGTCGAGCCCGGTCTCGCCGATCGCCCGCACGCGCGGCAGGGCGGCCAGCCGGTCGATCTCGGCGAGGGCGTCGTCGTCCGCCCGCCCGTCGCCGGCCTCGTTGGGGTGGATGGCCACCGCCGCGAGCACCTGCGGGTGCCGGTCGGCCAGCCCGGCCGACCAGCGGGACGACGGCACGTCCACCCCGACCTGCACCAGCCGAGGGATGCCGACGGCCGCCGCGGCGGCGATCTCCGCGCCGACGGCCTCGTCGTCCGGCCAGCCCTCGTCACCCGCGCCGTGGGCCGGGCGCTCCCCCACCACGATGTCGAGGTGGGTGTGGCTGTCCAGGGCCGGGGACGGCAGCGGCTCCGGGTCGGGCGGGAGCTCCCCGCGCCGGTTGGCACGGGACGCGGAACTGCGGCTCACTTCGCCTCGGCCTCCAGGCGGGCCAGCTCCTCCTCCACCACCGACTCGTCGAGCTTCTTGAACACCGGCGTCGGCGGCTGCAGCGGCGTGCCGGCCTCGAGCGGCCGGGACGCCCACACGGCCCCGGCCGCGTCGTAGTCGCCGGTGATGATCGGGTACGGCGAGCCGTCGTCGAGGTCCTCGGTCTCCACGACCTGCGGAGCCGGGGACCACACGCCGGTGCCGCCGAGCAGCTCGTGCACCTTCTGCGCCGAGTGCGGGAGGAACGGGGTCAGCAGCGTGTTGCAGTCGCTGACCGCCTGCAGCGCGGTGTGCAGCACGGTGTCCCGGCGGGCCGGGTCCTCCTTGAGCTTCCACGGCGCCTGGTCGGACAGGTACTTGTTCGCCTCGCCGACGACCCGCATCGCCTCGGTGGCCGCGGCCTTCTGCCGGTTGCGGCCCAGCAGGTCGCCGATCGTGCCGAAGGCGGTCTGGGTCGTGGCCAGCAGCGCGCGGTCGGCGTCGGTGAGGTCGCCCGGCGTCGGGACGGCGCCGACGTTCTTGGCAGCCAGCGAGACGCTGCGGTTGACCAGGTTGCCCCAGCCCGCGACCAGCTCGTCGTTGTTGCGGCGGCGGAACTCCGACCAGGTGAAGTCGGTGTCCTGGGTCTCCGGCCCCGCGACGGCGATGAAGTAGCGCAGCGCATCGGCGTCGTAGCGGGCCAGGAAGTCGCGGACGTAGATGACCACCTGGCGGCTGCTGGAGAACTTGCGGCCCTCCATCGTGAGGAACTCGCTGGAGACCACCTCGGTCGGCAGGTTGAGCCGGCCGAGGTCGCCGGGGGTGCCGCCCTTGTCGCCCTCGCCGTTGTAGCCCTGGAGCTGCGCGGGCCAGATCTCGGCGTGGAAGACGATGTTGTCCTTGCCCATGAAGTAGTAGGCGCCGCTGTCCGGCGTCTGCCACCACTGCCGCCACGCCTCGGGGTCGCCGGACCGGCGGGCCCACTCGATCGACGCGGACAGGTAGCCGACGACGGCGTCGAACCACACGTAGATCCGCTTGTCCGGCCGGTCGATCCAGCCCTCCAAGGGCACCCGCACGCCCCAGTCGATGTCGCGGGTGTAGCTGCGCGGCTTGAGGTCGTCGAGCAGGTTCTTCGCGAAGTTGAGCACGTTGGGCCGCCAGCCCTGGCGGCTGTCGAGCCAGTCGCCGAGGGACTTGGTGAACGCCGGCAGGTCGAGGAAGTAGTGCTCCTCCTCGACGAACTTCGGGGTCTCGCCGTTGATCCGGCTGACCGGGTTGATCAGGTCGGTCGGGTCGAGCTGGTTGCCGCAGTTGTCGCACTGGTCGCCGCGGGCGCCGTCGTAGCCGCAGATCGGGCAGGTGCCCTCGATGTAGCGGTCGGGCAGGGTGCGCCCGGTCGAAGGGCTGATCGCGCCGAGCGTCGTCCTCGGGAAGACGTACCCGTTCTTGAGCAGGCCGAGGAAGATCTCCTGGCTGATCGCGGCATGGTTGGCCGTCGTCGTCCTGGTGAACAGGTCGTAGGACAGCCCCAGGCTCGCCAGGTCGTTGACGATGATCCGGTTGTTGCGGTCGGCGATCTCCCGCGGCGTGACGCCCTCGGCGTCGGCCGCGACGGTGATCGGCGTGCCGTGCTCGTCGGTGCCGCTGACCATCAGCACCCGGTTGCCGGCCATCCGCTGGTAGCGGCTGAAGACGTCGGAGGGGACGCCGAAGCCGGAGACGTGGCCGATGTGCCGCGGGCCGTTGGCGTAGGGCCAGGCCACGGCGGTCAGGATGTGCCGATCACTCACATCACGAGAGTAGTGAGCGGCGTCGAGCGCTTTCCGCTCAGTGCGTGCTGGAGACCGTGCCGCCGGGGTTGCTGCCCGGGTCGTCGGTGCTCCCGCCGGCCGCCGGGACGCCGATCGCCGCGACCGCGGTCAGGACGACGCCGATGACGGCGAGGGTGCCCACGCACAGGTCGCGGTGGGACTTCGTGGGGTCGGCCCGGCGCTCGCGCGGCCGGGGGCCCTCCGCCACCCACGCGACGGCGGTCGGGGAGCCGGCGAGCAGCAGCTTGCCGACCGGGACGGCGAGGACGAGCAGCGCGACGGCGGGCAGCGGCAGGGCCGGCGGGATCGGCACCTCGCCGCGCGGGGTGAGCAGCGCGACGAAGAAGAGCACGGTGATCAGCACGAGCTCGCCGTAGGCGACCCCGGTGACCAGCCGGCGTCCGGCGCCGTCGATCAGCGTCGCGGCGCCGGCGGCGCACACCACGATCCAGCTCGCCAGGACGACCACCGAGCTCAGCACGATCGCGGGGCCGGGGCGGTGCACCGAGGAGAGGATGCCGTCGAGACCGGTGAGCGCCCCGGCGAGCAGGGCGACCGACTCGACGAGCGCGACGGCCGCCGTGGCGACCACGGTCATCGGCGGACGGGTGCGCCGCGGGGTCTCGACGTCCGTCGGGCGCGGCTGCGCTGCGCTGATGTCGCGGATGTCGATGGCGCTGATCGCCACGGGAGCTCCTCGGCCGGGGACTGCTGTCCCTGGTTGCGTCGGATCTCCCGCGGCGGCGCTGGACGCCCCGCGCGGGGGGTCTCACCCCTGGGGGTGAGACGCCACCTCCTCGCGCCGCTCGCCCGTGCCGCCCTTGGCGAGCCGGCTGTGCCGGTGGCTGTAGGCGAAGTAGAGGACCAGGCCGAGCACCATCCAGATGACGAACCGCAGCCAGGTCTCGCCGGGCAGGTTGAGCATCAGCCACAGGCAGGCCAGCGCCGAGACGATCGGCAGGACCGGCACCCACGGCACCCGGAAGGAGCGCGGCAGGTCGGGGCGGGTGCGGCGCAGCACGATCACGCCGATCGAGACCAGGATGAAGGCGAACAGCGTGCCGATGTTGACCAGCTCGGCGAGGGCGGAGATCGGCAGGAAGCCGGCCAGGAGGGCGACGACGATCCCGGTGCCGATGCTGATGCGGTAGGGCGTGCCCCACTTCGGGTGCACCTTGCCGATGGCCGGCGGGAGCAGCCGGTCGCGGCTCATCGCGAACAGCACCCGCGACTGGCCGAGCATGAGGATGAGCACCACCGAGGTCAGCCCGGCCAGGGCGCCGACGGAGATGAGGCTCGAGAAGAACGACAGGCCGACCGACTTGAACGCCTCGGCCAGCGGCGCGGCGACCGAGAGGTCCTGGTAGTTCTGCATGCCGACGACGACCAGCGACACGGCGACGTAGAGCAGCGTGCAGACCGCCAGCGAGCCGAGGATGCCGCGCGGCAGGTCGCGCTTCGGGTTCTTCGTCTCCTCCGCCGCCGTCGCCACGATGTCGAAGCCGATGAAGGCGAAGAAGACGATCGCGGCCCCGGCGAAGATGCCGCCGACGCCGAAGGTGCTGGGGGCGAAGCCGAACAGCGTCTGCACCAGCGGAGCGGCCAGCCCTCCGCCGTCCCCTTCCGGGGCCTTCGCCGGCGGGATGAACGGCGAGTAGTTCTCGGCCTTGATGTAGAAGAGCCCGACCACGATGACGAGCAGGACGATGACGACCTTGATCGCGACGATCACCGACGTGACCCGCGACGAGAGCTTGATCCCCAGCACGAGGACGCCGGTCATGATCAGGGCGATCGCGATGGCCGGGATGTTGACGACCGCGTTCTCCCCCGCCAGCGAGTCCGGCAGCGGGATGCCGATCACCCCGAGCAGCTGGTTCAGGTACTCCGACCAGCCGACCGAGACGGTCGCGGCGCCGAGGGCCAGTTCGAGGACGAGGTCCCAGCCGATGATCCAGGCGATGAACTCGCCGAGGGTCGCGTAGGAGAACGTGTAGGCGGAGCCCGCGACGGGGACCGTGGAGGCGAATTCGGCGTAGCAGAGCGCCGCCAGGCCGCAGACGATGCCGGCGACGACGAAGGAGATCGCCACCGCCGGGCCCGCGTCGGTCTTGGCCACCTCGCCGGTGAGCACGAAGATGCCGGTCCCGATGATCACGCCGACGCCGAAGACCGTGAGATCGAGGGCCGAGAGGTTCTTCTTGAGCTGGTGGTCGGGTTCCTCGGTATCGCGGATGGAGTCCTCGACGGACTTGATCCGGGCCACGGCGTCCTCCCTGCTCCCTGGGGGTGAGGGTGATCAACTTCCCCGGGCGCCTGGTGGGTAACCGCGACCTACGCTGGCGTGTCGACGAGGAGGGCTGATGAGCACCACGGATTCCGACGACCGGGCGGTGGGGGTTCCAGGGGTTCCGGGGGTTCCCCCGACCCGGCGTCCGCGACCGGCCGGGACGTCCCGGTGGCAGCCGGCCCCCCGCGACTCGGCGACGCCGGTCGTCGACTGCGCCGTCTACGTCGACGGGCAGCGGCAGCCGGAGGTCTCCGCCGACGACGCGCTGCAGGTGGCGACCGAGCGCGACGGCTTCGTCTGGCTCGGCCTGCACGAACCCACGCAGGAGGAGCTCGACCACATCGCGCAGCGCTACGAGCTGCACCCGCTGGCCGTGGAGGACGCCGTCGAGGCCCACCAGCGGCCGAAGCTGGAGAACTACGACGACGCGCTGTTCATGGTGCTCAAGACCGGGCGCTACGTGGAGCACGAGCACCTGACCGCGACGAGCGAGGTGGTCGACACCGGCGAGGTGATGGTCTTCCTCGGGCAGCACTACGTGATCACCGTCCGGCACGGCGACCACAGCGGGCTCAAGGAGCTGCGCCACCGCCTCGAGGGCCAGCGCGACCTGCTCTGCCTCGGGCCGTCGGCGGTGCTCTACGCGATCGCCGACCTGGTCATCGACAACTTCACCGACGTCGCCACCGACGTCGAGGAGGACGTCGCCGAGCTCGAGACCTCGGTGTTCAGCCCGGAGCGCACCGACGACGCCGCCCGGATCTACCAGCTCAAGCGCGAGCTGCTGCAGCTGCGGCGGGCCGTCGCGCCGCTGGAGATCCCGCTGACCAAGCTCGCCGAGCGGCAGATCGACGTCGTCCCGGACGAGATGCGCTCCTACTTCCGCGACGTCCTGGACCACGCGCTGCGCGTGCGCGACCAGGTGGCCTCGATGGACGAGCTGCTGTCCTCGATCCTGCAGGCCGCGCTGGCCCGGACCTCGCTGTCGGACAACGAGGACACGCGGAAGATCTCCGCCTGGGCCGCGATGATCGCCGTCCCGACCCTGATCACCGGCGTGTACGGGATGAACTTCCAGCACATGCCGGAGCTGAGCTGGCGCTGGGGCTATCCCGGGGTCCTCCTGCTGATCCTCGTCGTCTGCTGGTTCCTGTACCGCGGCTTCAAGCGCAACGGCTGGCTGTAGGGCGTCGCCACCCCAGGCATGGGAAGCCATACGTGCGTTCTCGGTGTGAAAACGCACGTATGGCTTCCCATGCCTGGAGGCGCGTAGGTCGGATCGGTCTCGGGCCTCATCCACAGACTTCCGGAGAGCGCTGCGCGAGGATGCCCGAACTGTGCAGGCTGCGCTGGTGGACTGGCGACAGGTGATCCGACAGACGCTCGCTGATCGCGGTGGACTGGCGACACGGCAACAGCTGCTCGAGCGGATCCCCGCTGTGGTCCTGGACGGCCACATCGGTCGGAAGAACCTCACGCGGGTGTTCCCGCACGTGTACCGCCTACGTGATGGCGCAGAGGACGAGATGACCTTGATGCGCGCTGCGCTCGCTCATGCCGCGCCCGGCGCAGCACTCAGCCACACCACCGCCCTCTTCGTCTGGGGCCTCTGGAGGTTCGAACGGCCGCTGCACCTGACCGTCGACCACGGCGTGCGGCGAGCCGGCGCTAGCGACCTGATCGTTCACCGACGACTTCGGTTCGACCCCACATCGACTCAGGTGGTGGAACGACGCGCCCTGCCCGTGACCACACTGCCGCGGACCATCGTCGACTCGTGGCCGCTCCTCCCGGTGCACGACCGGCGACCTCTGCTCCTCGACATCACCCGTCGAGGACTCACGACGGCAGATCTCGTGCGAGAAGCACTCACCGAGCGGCCCAACGTGGGGGGACGTCGACTTCTCCTGCAGACTCTCGACCTCATCGACGACGGCGTAGAGAGCGAACTCGAGGCACACGGCGTCCTCAATGTCTTCAGGCATCGCTCACTACCGCGGAGCGTCGGCCAGTACCGCCTTCCGTTGCTTTCCGGGACGGTCAAGCTGGATCGAGCCTGGCCGGAGGCGAAGCTCGCGATCGAACTCGATGGCGCGAGATACCACACGTCCCCGGAGGACCGCCGCCGCGATCTCGCCAGGGATCGAGAGCTGGCCGCTCTCGGCTGGGTGGTTCTGCGGTTCACGTTCGCAGATGTCCTGCGGGATCCGGACGGTGTGCGAGCCAAGGTGCTCGAGGTCTACCGCACCCGAATGGCCCAGCTGCGGGCCAGCTGACTCTCGAGGCATGGGAAGCAATACATGCGTTCTGGCGCGGAAAACGTATGTATGGCTTCCCATGCCTAGGGTGCCGAGGGCGACGGTTTCGAGGTGACGACGGCGTCGTAGACGGTGCGGCGCGGCAGGCCGGTCCGGACGACGACGGCGCGGATGGCGTCCTTGCGGGTCGCGCCCGCGGCCTCCTCCGCCGCGACCGCAGCCGCCAGCTCCTCGGTCGACAGCGCCACGGGCGCCGCCACCGCGCCGGCCACCACGAGCGTGATCTCGCCGCGCACCCCGTCGGCGGCCCACTCGGCGAGCTCGGCCAGCGGACCGCGGCGGATCTCCTCGTGCGTCTTGGTCAGCTCCCGGCACACCGCGGCAGGGCGGTCTGAACCGAACGCGGAGGCGGCATCACGCAGCGCGTCGGCCAGCCGGTGCGGCGACTCGAAGAAGACCATCGTGCGGCGCTCGTCGGCCAGGCCGGCCAGCCGCGACCGCCGCTCACCGCCGCGGCGCGGCAGGAAGCCCTCGAAGCAGAACCGGTCGCAGGGCAGCCCCGAGACGGCCAGCGCCGTCGTCACCGCCGACGGGCCGGGCACGGAGGTCACCAGGATCCCGGCCTCGATCGCGGCGCGGACCAACGTGTAGCCGGGATCGGAGACCGACGGCATGCCGGCGTCGGTGAGCAGCAGCACCGTCTGGCCCTCGGCGAGCGCGGCCAGCAGTCCGGGCAGCCGTGCGCGCTCGACCGACTCGTGGAAGGTGACGATCCGCCCGGTCAGCGAGACCTCGAGGTCCGAGGCGAGGCGGTGCAGCCGGCGGGTGTCCTCGACGGCGAGCACGTCGGCCGAGGCCATCGCCGCGCGCAGCCGAGGCCCCACGTCGCCGGGCTGCCCCAGCGGCGCGCCCCCGAGAACCAGCCGCCCGTCCACGCCGGTCAGCCTGTCATGACCATCCACTCAGGCAGCCCACTTACCCTGGCCCGCATGGCCGTGGAGGTGGAGACAGCTGTGCCCGCAGCGGTCGTCGACACCCCACCCGCGCCGGCCCGCCGCTGGCCGCTCCCCCGCGCGCGCCGCGATCCCATCCCTCGGCTGCCGACCGACACCCGGCTCTCGTGGGTGCTCACGCTCGCCCTCGCCGTCGTCAGTCTCGTCAGCCGGCTGGTGTTCATCAGCTACCCCAGCGACAAGCTCTTCGACGAGGCGTACTACCCGCCCGAGGCGCACGAGCTGCTGCGCTGGGGATTCGAGTACAACCGCGGCTACACGTTCATCGTCCACCCGCCGCTCGGCAAGTGGCTGATCGCACTGGGCGAGGCGGTCTTCGGCTACGACTCGCTGGGCTGGCGGGTGCCGAGCGCCATCGCCGGCACCATCGCCGTCGTCGTCCTGGTCCGGCTGGCCCGGCGGCTGACCGGCTCGACCCTGCTGGGCATGGTCGCGGGCCTCCTGCTCGCCGCCGACGGCTTCAGCTTCGTCCTGTCCCGCGTCGGCCTGCTCGACGTCTTCCTCGAGGTCTTCGTGATCTCGGCGGTCATGTGCCTGGTGGTCGACCGCGACAAGGTCCGCCAGCGGATCCGCGAGCACGGCGAGGCCGTGGGTTTCCGGCTCGGCCCGCGCGGCTGGCGGATCGCGGCCGGGGTCCTGTTCGGCGCGGCCTGCGCGGTCAAGTGGAGCGGGATCTACTTCCTCGCGTTCTTCGCGATCCTCTCGCTGTTCTGGGACCGCACCGCGTGGCGCGACGCCGGCGTCCCCCGGCCGACGCGGACCGCGCTGCGCTACGGCCTGCCCGGCGCGGTCTGGGCGCTCGCCGTCGTCCCGGTGCTGACCTACGTCGCCAGCTTCACCGGCTGGTTCCTGGGCGAGAACAGCCAGGGCCGGCACTGGGCCGACCAGCACCCCGACACCGCGTTCCCGTTCATCCCCGGCGCGCTGCGCTCGCTGTGGCACATGCACGCCGAGTGGTGGACCTTCCACAACAACCTCGACTCACCCCACCCGTGGCAGTCGGGGCCGTGGTCGTGGCTGGTCGACGGCCGGCCCATCCTGCTGTGGAACCCGCAGGGGCTCACCGACTCAGCCGGCGACCAGGTCATCCGCTACATCCTCATGGTCGGGACGCCGACGCTCTGGTTCGCGTTCGCCCCCGCACTGCTCTGGACCATCTGGCGGATCGTCGTCCGCCGCGACTCCGCCGCGATCCTGGTCGCCGTGGCCGTCGCGGCCGGCTGGCTCACGTGGTTCCTGAACCCCGACCGGACGATGTTCATCTTCTACATGGCGCCGGTCGTGCCGTTCTTCGTCCTGGCGATCACGCTGGCGCTGCAGGACGTCCTCGGGGCGCGCTCCCCCGAGCCGTGGCGGCGGCAGGTCGGGCTGGGCGCGGTCTGCCTGTACGTGGCGATCGTCGTGGCGACCTTCGCCTTCTTCTACCCCGTGCTCACGGGCAGAGAGCTGAACCGCGCGGACTGGCTCCTCCGGATGTGGTTCCCCTCCTGGTTCTAGGAGGACCCGCCTGCCCCCCACGCCTCGCAGGCTCGGCGCGGGCCCCTGCAGGCGGGCCGCTCCAGCACGTTCGGTCATCGGCTGGCGCCGATAGATAGTTGGGTGTTACAACTGAGTGCGTGGAGTTCGACGACCTGGCAGAGCAGCTGGACGACGCCGTCGTCGCGCTGCGCTCGGCGACGCTGCCGCGCGGGGGGCTGAGCCTCACCGCCGCGGCGACCCTGGCCCGGCTGCAACGCTCCGGCCCCGCGCGGCTCACCGAGCTCGCGAGTGCCGAAGGGGTGAGCCAGCCGTCGATGACGGCGCTCATCGCCCGGCTCGCCGACCAGGGACTGGTCCGCCGGGACGCCGATCCGCACGACGGGCGTGCCGTCGTCCTCACCCTCACCCCTGCCGGCGGTGAGGTGCTCGCGCAGCGCCGCGCCGAGCGCACGCGCCAGATCACCGGCCCCCTGGCCGGTCTCTCCGAAGACGACGTGCGGCGCATCGCCGACGCCCTGCCCGCACTGATCCGCCTGGCCGACGCCCTGCGTCGGCCCCCTGCCCCCCTGGAGGTCTCGCAGTGAGCTCCGCCGCCGGCGTCAGCCTGTTCAAGCAACCGAAGGCGGTCTTCGCGGTCGCCTTCGCCTGCGTCGTCAGCTTCATGGGCATCGGCCTGGTCGACCCGATCCTGCCGGCGCTCTCGGCGCAGCTGCACGCCACACCCGCGCAGGTCAGCCTCCTGTTCACCAGCTACCTGGTGGTGACGGCGGTGGCCATGCTCTTCACCGGCTGGGTCTCCAGCCGGATCGGCCCGAAGCGCACCCTGATCGCCGGCCTCGCGATCATCGTGGTGTTCTCCGCGCTGGCCGGGCTCTCCGGCTCGATCAACGGCATCGTCGGCTTCCGCGCCGGCTGGGGACTGGGCAACGCGCTGTTCATCGCGACCTCCCTGGCCGTGATCGTGGCCAGCGCGACCGGCGGCTTCGCCGGCGCGATCGTGCTGTACGAGGCGGCTCTGGGTCTCGGTATCGCGGCCGGCCCGCTGGTCGGCGGCCTGCTCGGGAACATCAGCTGGCGGGGCCCCTTCTTCGGGGTGGCCGTGCTGATGGCCATCGCCCTCCTGGCCACGGTGGTGCTGCTGGACAAGACGCCGAAGCCCGCCACCCGGACCTCGCTCGGCGCCCCGCTGAAGGCGCTGCGGCACCGCAGCCTGCTGACCATGAGCATCACCGCGCTGCTCTACAACTGGGGCTTCTTCACGATGCTCGGCTACGCGCCCTACCCGATGGAGCTGTCCGCGATCCAGCTCGGCTTCGTGTTCTTCGGCTGGGGTCTGCTGGTGGCCTTCTTCGCCGTGATCGGTGCGCCCCGGTTGCAGGCCCGCTTCGGGACGGCGCCGTCGCTCTACGGTGCGCTCGGGTTCTTCGCCGCCCTGCTCCTGCTCATCGGGCTGTTCACCGACGTCCGCTGGGCGCTGATCGTCTGCGTCATCGCCTCGGGCATCGTGGTCGGCATCAACAACACGCTCACCACGCAGGCGGTCATGCTCGTCTCGCCGGTCGAGCGGCCGGTCGCCTCGGCGGCCTACGGATTCGTGCGCTTCATCGGCGGCGGCCTGGCGCCCTTCGCGGCGGGCAAGCTGGCCGAGCACTTCAACCTCCACGTGCCGTTCGTCGTCGGCGCCGTCGCCGTCGTGGTCGGCATCGCGGTCCTCTCCACCGGCCACCGGATGCTCAGCCGGGCCGACGCCGACATGACCGGGCACGGGGCGTCCGACGACGACATCGCCGGAGAGGTCGCCGACGAGTTCGGCGGCGCCCCCGGCGCGATCGACGACGAGCTGCAGGTCGCGCACGGCCGGCACGCGGCACCCAGCCGCTCCTGACGCGCGGCTGCCTGCCGCCCCATACGGTGGGCGGCAGGCAGCCCCGCGAGAGGACGGCGATGACGAGCACGGACGAACGGCCGCGCCTGCGCACCGAGGTCGACGGTGACGTCTGGCGGATCACGCTGGACCGCCCCGAGGCGGGCAACGCCCTCGACCCGGCGCTCGCCGAGCAGCTCGCCCAGGCGCTGAGGGCCCGGCCCCGTGAGACGCGCGCGGTGCTGCTGCTGGCCGAGGGCCCACGGTTCAGCGTCGGCGGCGACATCAACCACTTCGCCGCGGCCGCCGACCCGGGCGCCGCGGTCGGGCAGCTGGCGCACGACTGGCACGAGGTCGTCCGGCTGCTGGTCACCTGCCCCGTGCCGGTGGTGGCCGGCGTCCAGGGCGCGGTCGCGGGCGCCGCCGTCGGCCTGATCGGGGCCTGCGACATCGTCGTCTGCGCCCGGTCCACCAAGATCCGCCCCGCCTACGCCGGGATCGGCCTGTCCCCCGACGGCGGCTCCTCCTGGGCGCTGACCCGCGCCCTCGGCGCACCACGGGCGCTCGACCTCATGCTCACCGACGGCGCGCTCAACGCCGCCGAGGCGCACACGTTCGGCCTGGTCAGCCGGCTGGTCGAGGACGACGACCTGCGCGCCGAGTCGATCGCGCTGGCGCACCAGGTCGCCGCCGGGCCGATCCGCGCGATGGTCCGCACCCGGTCGCTGGTGCGCCGTGCCGCCGTCCGGACCCTCGACCAGCAGCTCGACGACGAGGCCCGGCTGATCGCCGAGTCCGCCGCCGACCCCGAGGGACGCGAGGGCGTCCGCGCCTTCCTCGACAAGCGCGACGCCGACTTCCGGAACGCGACCTAGCCCTCCAGCTGCACCCGTTCGGCCACCGGGCGGCCGTTGGCGGACGCCCGATCGGCCACGTCGCCGCGGTTGTTGAGCCCGTCGAGCACCGTGCGGAGGATCGCCGAGCCCTGCGCGGCCATCGAGGCCACCGTCTCGTTGATCCCCTCCGCGCCGTTCAGCACGGTCACGTTCGCGCCCTGCAGGCCCTGCGCCGCGGCCCGGACGAGCTCGGGCAGCTGGTTGATGATCGCCTGGTCGAGCGCGATCCGGTTCGACGTCGCGGCGGCCTCGGCGGCCAGCCGGGTCGCAGCGGCCTGCGCCTCGGCTGCGATGCGCACCCGCTCGGCCTCGGCCTGCGCCGGCTTGACCACCTCGGCCTGCAGCTGCGCCTCGCGCAGCTCGGCGTTGCGGGCGGCCACCTTCGCCTGCTCGGCCAGCACCGCCTGCTGGGCCTGGGCGGCGGCCAGCGGGCCGGCCTGGCCCGCCTCCTGCTGGGCGCGGTCGATCTCGGCCTGGTACTGCGCACGGGCGATCGCGGTCTGCCGGGCGTACTCCGCCTGGTTGCGGTCGCTCTCCTGGCGGGCCTGCGCGGCTGCCTGATCGGCGACGGCCTGGGCGATCTGCGCCGCCTGGTTGACCGCAGCCCGCTGCGGCGCCGACAGCGCGTCGATGTAGCCGGAGTCCTTGTCGTCGATCGACTTGATCTGCAGCGAGTCGACGATGAGCCCGAGGCTGGCCATCTCTACCTTCGAGGCCTCGAGCACGTTCTCGGCCAGGGTCTGCCGCTCGCGGATGATCGCCTCGACGGTCATCGAGCCGATGATCGAGCGCAGGTGGCCGGAGAAGATCTGCCCGGTGAGCTCGTCCATCTGCGGCTGGTTGTCCAGGAAGCGCTGGGCCGCGGCGGCGATCGACGCCTGGTCGGAGCCGACCTTGAAGGCGATGACGGCGGAGACCCGCAGCGCGATGCCCTGCTGCGAGACGCACTCCTCGTTGACCACCGACTCGCGCATCGCCAGCGTCAGGAACGAGGCCTTCCGGAAGACCGGGAGGACGAAGGCACCGTGCCCGACGACGATCCTGAACGGCAGGGTGGTGCCGTCGGCGGTGCGCTGCTTGCCGCCGGAGATGAGCATGGCCTGGCTAGGGGCCGGCACGCGGTAGCCGAACACGGGGGTCCTCTCTTCGGGTCTTCGCTAGACGACGGCCCAGGGCGCCGGCGTCACGTCGACGGCCCGGTTGCCGCGGGAGGAGAAGACGAGCACGGTCTCGTCGAGGTCGATGGGGTCGTCGCTGTAGGCGATGAAGGTCTCCTTGGTGCCACGCACCAGGACGACGACCTCGCCGGGGCGCTCTCCACCGCGGATCCGGGTCACCACGGTCCCGAGCTTCCCGACGACCTCGGGGTCCACCAGTCGTCCGCCTCCTGCTCTGTCGCCGGCCGGAGCGATCGCCGGCCGAGCAGCGATGATGCACCCCAGACCTGTTCCGAAAAACAGGGACCGGCGCGCGCTGTGGAGGAATGACGAACGCCGCCGGGGCTTCAGTGCCCCGACGGCGTCGGTGAAGGGTGGAGCTGAGGGGATTTGAACCCCTGACCCCCTCGATGCGAACGAGGTGCGCTACCGGACTGCGCCACAGCCCCTCGGTCGACAGAGTACCGGCCGCGAGCTCCGGCGCCGCCAAGGGGGGCGCCGGAGCGTCGGTCAGCCGTTGACGACCCGTGCCGGGCGGTACTCGTCGATGTCGGCGAAGCCGATGTCGTCGTCGTCCAGGCCGACGACCGCGCTGTGCTGCCAGCCGGACGGCGTGGCCGTGCGGGCGGCCACCACGCGACCCGGCCGCAGCGGGTGCACCGGCGCCAGCGGCAGGCTCGGGTGCGGCAGCACCGGCGCCGCCTCCTGGACCGGCTCGGGGCGGCGCTCCCGCACCGGACGGGCCGTGGCCATCCGGGCCTCGCGCACGGCGGCACGGGCGGCCCGGCGGGCGGCCATGCGCTCGCGGCGGGCGACCTTGCGCAGCACCAGCACGTAGCCGACCACCGCCAGGTCGAGCAGGACCTGCACCGGCCACACCCAGGCACTGAGGAGGAAGGCACCGGCGAGGGCCAGCAGGCTCAGCGCGACCAGGCCGCCGAGGGTGCGCCGGCGCAGCTTGTGCACGTCGACCTTCAGCTCGCCGCTGGAGAGCAGAGCACCGCGGTCGACGGCCACCCGCTCGGTGTCGACCGACGTGACCGGCGTCGCCGTGCGCCGACGTTGCAGCGTGCGGCCGGTCGAGGTCGGCTCGCCCTTGCCCGACTGCGAGTCACCGCGGGTCACCACCATGGGCACCAGCACGACGAACCACAGCACGACCAGAGCGGCCAACAGCGCGCCCGATCCCATCCCCAACACCACCTGTCACACGAGTCACCGGCTTCGGCAGGTTAAGCAGGAAGTTCACCCGAAACGGGGAGGCGCGCTGGAGTGTCGCGAGGCAAGTCGTGGAACGCGTGTGACTCGTGAGGTGTCGCGCGCCTCTCAGGACGGCGATTCGCCGCGCTCAGCGTGGTATGGACGCGCGCCAGCGCTCGAGGACGCTCACCGACACGTCCTCGGCCAGCAGCGAGAACGTCAGGTGGTCGCGCCAGTCGCCGTCGATGTCCAGGTAGCGGCGCAGCAGCCCCTCCTGGGTGAAGCCGAGCCGCTGCACCAGGCGCTGGCTGGGCCCGTTCTCGGGGCGGATGTCGGCCTGCAGGCGGTGCAGGCCGACCGCGCCGAACGCGTGGTCGCAGACGAGGGCCACCGCGAGCGAGGCCATCCCGCGACCGGCCACCGCCCGGTCGATCCAGTAGCCCAGGTGCCCGGAGCGCATGGCGCCCCTGACGATGTTGTCGATCGTCACCTGACCGGCCAGCCGCCCCTCGACGCGGATCGCGAACGGCAGCGACGTGCCGGTGCGCGCCCGGCGGCCCACCGAGCGGCGCATGACCCGGTACGCGGCCGGCGTGTGCCGCAACGCCCACGGCACGCCGGCGGAGGGCTCCCAGGGCGCGAGCCAGGCCTCGTTGGCCATGCGGATCCGGCTCCACTCGGCGGCATCGCCCCGGCGCAGCGGGTGCAGCTCCACCGGCCCCCAGGTCAGCCGCGCGGGCCAGCCAGGGTGCAGGAAGGGATCGCTCACGGTGTCGTCGTCAGCCGCCCAGCAGCAGCGGCATGACCGTCACCAGCCCGCCGGGAGCCACCTCGGTGACGTCCTCGTCCACGACGATGAGGCAGTTGGCCCGTGCCATGCGGGCGAGCTGGGCTTCGGTGCCGTCGCCGACCGGCTCGACGACGTAGCCGCCGTCGGGGTGGCGCATGACCGTGCCGTGCAGGTACTGCCGGTACCCCAGCGGCGAGACCAGCTGGGTCGCCGAGATCGCCTGCACCGTGCGGCGGAACAGCTGGCGCTTGCCGAGCATGAGGCGGATCGCCGGGCGGACGAACACCTCGAACGAGACCAGCGCGCTCGTCGGCTCCCCCGGCACGCAGATCACCGGCACGCCGTCGCGGCCGAGCCGGCCGAAGCCCTGCACCGGCCCCGGGTGCATCGCGATCGGGGTGAACGTCGTCGGACCCAGGTCGTTGAGCACCTCCGGCACCAGGTCGACGCCCTCCCCGAACGTGCCGGCGACGAGCACGAGGTCGCTGCGCAGCAGCGCGCTCTCCAGCCGCTCGCTGAGCCGGTCGCGGTCCCGCGGCAGGATGCCGCCGCGGTGGGCCTCGGCGCCGGCGTCGCGGGCGGCCGCGGCCAGCGCGTAGGAGTTGACGTCGACGACCTGGCCGGGCGCGGGCTCGGTGCCGACGTCGACCAGCTCGCTGCCGGCGCACAGCACGGTGATCCGCGGCCGCGGCCGCACCAGCACCCGGTCACGGCCGACGGCGGCGAGCAGGCTGATCTGGGCCGGCCCGATCGGCGTGCCGACCTGCACCGCGGCGTCGCCGATCGCGACGTCGTCCCCGGCCCGGCGCACGTAGCTGCCCGCGGGCGGCGCGGCGTGCACCGCGACCCGGACCTCGCCCTGGTCGGTCCAGACGCCCGGGACGACGACGTCGGCGCCGGCGGGGAGCATCGCGCCGGCGGTCACCTTCAGCGCCAGGCCGGGCCCGATGGACGAGGGCGCGTCGGCCCCGGCGACCGTCTCCCCCACCACGGCGAGCTGCACCGGCGCCTCGAGGGTGGCGGTGGCGATGTCGGCGGCCCGGACGGCGTACCCGTCGAGCGCGGCCTGGTCGAAGGCGGGCAGCTCGCGGCGGCTGACGACGTCCTCGGCGCAGAGCAGCCCTTGCGCGTCGAGCACCGCGAGCTCGATCGGGTGGACCTCCGGCACCGCCCCGAGGATCTCGTCGAGGTGCCGCTCGACGGTGCGCACCTGGCTGGCCGGCGTCGGCGGCGGCGAGGGAATCCGGTCGAGGTCGATCTGGGTGGTGTCGCGCTGGTGCGCGGGCGCGGCCGTCTCGTGGACGGCGACGGTCCGGACGGCGGTGCCCCGGCGCAGATCCATCTGCGTCGTGTCCCGCGGCCGGTCGATCCTGCTGTCCTCGGTCATCGCTCCCGCCGTCCGCCCCGAAGTCGTCGCGCTCCGTCGCCCCGCTCTACGCGGGCTCCTCGCGACCGATGGTGCCCCTGGACGCGCCGGTCGGGCGGGCGACGCGCCACGTCAGGACAGCTCGGCCACGAACTCGGTGAGCCAGGCCCGCAGCGGAGGGCCGAGGTCATCGCGCTCGGAGGCCAGCCGGATGACCGCCTTGAGGTAGTCCAGCCGGTCGCCGGTGTCGTACCGGCGGCCGCTGAAGACGACGCCGTGCACCGGCTCGCCGCGCGCCACGAGCGTGGCCAGCGCGTCGGTCAGCTGGATCTCCCCGCCCCGCCCGGGCGCGGTGTCGCGGAGCACCTGGAAGATCTCCGGCGCCAGGACGTAGCGGCCGATGATGGCCAGGCTGCTCGGCGCCTCCTCGACCGGCGGCTTCTCGACCAGGCCGGTGATCCGCACGACGTCGTCACCCTGCCCGCTGGGCTCGACGGCCACCGCGCCGTACTTGTCGATGTTCTCCCGGCCGACGTCGAGCAGCGCGATCACCGAGCCGCCGTGCTCGGCCTGGACGGCGATCATCTGCTCGAGCAGGTGGTCGCGCTCGTCGATCATGTCGTCACCGAGCAGGACGGCGAACGGCTCGTCGCCGACGAACGCGGCGCCCTGCAGGACGGCGTGGCCGAGGCCCCGGGCCTCGCCCTGGCGGACGAAGTGCACCTGCGCGACCTCGGTGGACGACCGGACGGCGTCCAGCCGCTGCGCGTCGCCCTTCTTCTCCAGCGCGTCCTCGAGCTCGGGCACCCGGTCGAAGAAGTCCTCGATCGCGGCCTTGTTGCGGCCGGTGACCATGAGCACCTCGCCGAGCCCGGCCCGCGCCGCCTCTTCGACGATGTACTGGAGCGCCGGGCGGTCGACGACCGGCAGCAGCTCCTTCGGCAGGGCCTTGGTCGCCGGGAGGAAACGGGTTCCGAGCCCCGCCACGGGGAGGACCGCCTTGCGGATCGCACGGGAACTCGGGGTCGGCATGCAGGGAAGCCTAACTAGGCTTCCGTGGTGACTTCCCCGCACGACCCGGTCGCGGCCAAGGCTGCGCTGCGCGAGCAGATCCTCGCCCGCCGTCGCGCTCGCCCCGCACCGGAACGGGCGGCGGCCGCCGCGGCGGTGATGAGCGCACTGCTGCGCGGGCTGGCCGGCACCCGCACGCTGGCCGCCTACGTGCCGGACGACATCGAGCCCGGCGCGGGCCGGCTGCCGGCGGCGTACACCCAGCTCGGGGCCCGGGTGCTGCTGCCGATCATCCCGGCCACCGGCCGCGAGCTGGGCTGGGCGGTGGACACCGGCCGGCTGGCGCCCGGGCGCTTCGGCCTGTTCGAGCCGGTGGGGCCGCGCCTCGGGCCGACGGCGATCGGCGCCGCCGACGTCGTGGTCGTGCCGGCGCTGGCGGTGGACCGCCGCGGGGTGCGGCTGGGCCGCGGCGGCGGGTACTACGACCGGGCTCTGGTGCACGTCCGGCCGGACGCCGTCCTCGTCGCGCTGGTGTTCGACGACGAGCTGGTCGACGAGCTGCCGGCCGAGGAGCACGACCGGCGGGTGGACGCCGTCGTCACCCCGTCCGGCGGCTGGCAGCCCCTCGGGTCGGCGGAGGAACCGGAGCGCTGAGACAGTTAGGGCGCTTTCGCCGCTGGAAGGAGCCCTGCACCATGTCCGGACCGCTCGACGGCGTCCTCGTCGTCGACCTGACCCGCGCACTCGCCGGGCCGCACGCCGCGATGATGCTCGGCGACCTCGGCGCGCGGGTGATCAAGGTGGAGAACCCCGGCGCCGGGGACGACACCCGCGGGTGGGGTCCGCCCTTCGTGCAGCCGGATTCCGGCGACCGGGAGTCGACCTACTTCCTGGCGGCCAACCGCAACAAGGAGTCGATCACCCTCGACCTCAAGGACGACGGCGACAAGGCGCTGCTCACCGAGCTGCTGCGCCGGGCCGACGTCCTGCTGGAGAACTTCCGACCGGGCACGCTGGCCCGGCTCGGCTTCGGCACCGACGTGCTCGCCGAGCTCAACCCCCGGCTGGTGACCCTGGCGATCAGCGGGTTCGGGCACGACGGGCCGGAGGGCGGCCGGGCCGGCTACGACCAGATCGCCCAGGGCGAGGGTGGCCTCATGTCGGTGACCGGTCCGGGGCCGGACGACCCGCAGCGGGTCGGCGTCCCGATCGGTGACCTGCTCGCCGGCATGTACGGCGCCTACGGCGTGCTGGCCGCGCTGCTGGAGCGCGAGCGGACCGGGCGCGGCAAGGTGGTGCGCACCTCGCTGCTGGCCGCGATCGTCGGCGTGCACGCCTTCCACGGCACGGCGTGGACCGTGGCCGGCCAGGTCGGCCGCGCGCAGGGCAACCACCACCCGTCGATCGCGCCGTACGGGCTGTTCCACTGCGCCGACGGCAGCGTGCAGGTGGCCTGCGCCAACGAGTCGCTGTGGCGGCGGCTGTGCGCGGAGTTCGGCTTCGACCCGGAGGCGGACGGCATGGCCACCAACGGCGACCGGGTGGTGAACCGGCCGGCGGTGATCGCGCTGCTGGAGGGCGCGTTCGCGTCGATCGGGGCCGAGGAGCTGCTGGCGCGGCTGAACAAGGTGGGCATCCCGGCGGGCAAGGTGCGCACCATCGACGACGTCTACACCTGGGACCAGACCGCCTCGCAGGGCCTGCTCGTCGACGTGGAGCACCAGACCCTGGGCGCGCTGACGATCCCCGGTCCCCCGCTGCGGTTCTTCTCCCCCGGCCCGGACGGCGAGACCGAGACGACCCGACGCGACCACCTGCCGCCGCCGGTGCTCGGGTCGTCGAACGACGCCATCCGGAGGTGGCTCGCCGCCTCCGACGGTGTCCCGCAGCCGGCCGGGGACGACGTCGAGGACGGGCACGCGACGTGACGGGGCGACCGGCCCGGCTCGACGCGCGGACGCTGCGCGATCTCGTCCTGGACCCGGGCTCCTGGAAGTCGTGGGACACGCCGGTGCAGCCGCGGGACGTGGACCCGGAGTACGCCGCCGACCTGGAGAAGGCCCGCGAGCGGACCCGGCAGGACGAGGCCGTCGTCACCGGTGAGGGAACGCTGCGCGGACGGCGGGTCGCGGTCGTCGCCGGCGAGTTCGGCTTCCTCGCCGGGTCGATCGGCGTGGACACCGCCGAGCGGCTGATCCGCGGGGTCGAGCGGGCGACCGAGGAGGGGCTGCCGCTGCTGGCCGCGCCGGTCTCCGGCGGTACCCGCATGCAGGAGGGCACCGTCGCCTTCCTGCAGATGATCGGGATCACCGCGGCGATCGCCCGGCACAAGCAGGCCGGGCTGCCCTACCTGGTCTACCTGCGCGACCCGACGTTCGGCGGGGTGCTCGCCTCCTGGGGCTCGCTCGGTCACGTGACGATCGGCGAGCCGGGCGCCGCAATCGGCTTCCTCGGCCCGCGGGTCTACGAGGCGCTGTACGGCGAGAAGTTCCCCGAAGGCGTGCAGACCGCCGAGCACATGGCCGAGCACGGCCTGCTCGACGCGGTGGTCCCGCACGAGGAGATCGCCGACGTCGCCGACCGCGCGCTGCGGGTGCTGTCGGCCCGCCAGACGTGGCACCTGGACGTGCGCGACGCCGAGGGCCCGCGCGCGGAGGACGGCACCGACGCCGACGACCCCGAGGACCACCGCAGCGCGTGGGACGTCGTCACCGCCTCGCGGCGTACCGACCGCCCGGGCGTGCGGCGGCTGCTGCGCACCGCGGCGACCGACGTCGTCGGCCTGTCCGGCACCGGCGCCGGGGAGAAGGATCCGGGGCTGCTGCTGGCACTGGCCCGCTTCGGCGGCGCGCCGTGCGTCGTCCTGGGCCAGGACCGCCGCGGTCAGTCGCTGTCGGCGCCGCTGGGCCCGGCCGCGCTGCGGGAGGCCCGGCGCGGCATGCACCTGGCCGAGGAACTGCGGCTGCCGCTGCTCACCCTCATCGACACCCCGGGCGCCGCGCTGTCCCAGGAGGCCGAGGAGGGCGGCCTGGCCGGGGAGATCGCGCGCTGCCTCGAGGACCTCGTGATGCTCAAGGCGCCGACGCTGTGCGTGCTGCTCGGGCAGGGCACCGGCGGCGGCGCGCTGGCGCTGGTGCCGGCCGACCGGGTGCTGGCCGCGGCCAACGGCTGGCTCGGGCCGCTGCCGCCGGAGGGCGCGTCGGCGATCGTCTACCGCGACGTCGACCACGCCGACCTCATGGCGGCCGACCAGGGCGTGCGCGCCACCGACCTGTGGCGGGCCGGCATCGTCGACCGCGTCGTCCCGGAGCGGCCCGATGCCGCCGACGAGCCGGTCGAGTTCTGCGGGCGGCTGGGCCGGGTGCTCGGCGAGGAGCTGGCCGGGCTGCTCGGCCGCGACGACACCGAGCGCTTCCGCAGCCGGCTGCACCGCTACCGGTACCTGGGGCGCTGAGCGCTACCCCTCGTCGTGCACGGCGTCGCCGTGCTCGACCCGCAGGCTGTGGTCGGGGTCGAGGCGGTCGAGGACGGTCTCCAGCGCCTCGCGGAGCGCCCTGGTCTGCTCGTCGGTGAGCGGGTCGAACATCGCCGACCGGACGGCCTCGACGTGCCCGGGCGCCACCGACCGGACGACGTCCCAGCCCGAGTCGGTGAGGACGGCGAGGTTGCCGCGACCGTCGTCGGCGGCCCGCTCGCGCCGCACCCACCCGCGCTCCTCGAGCCGGGCCACGGTGTGCGACAGGCGGCTCTGCGACTGGTTGGCCCGCCGGGCCAGATCGCTCATCCGGCGGCTGCGGCCCGGCGCCTCCGACAGCATCGCCAGGACGACGTAGGCGGCGTGGGTCAGGCCGGCGTCGCGCTGCAGCTGGGCGTCGAGGACCCGCGGCACCAGCTCCGAGACGGTCAGCCATGCCCGCCACGTGCGCTGTTGCTGCTCGTCGAGCCACTGCTGCGCCACGGTCCGAGACCGTACCGGTCAGAGCGTCCGCCGTTCCGGCGCGGAGGGTCGACGGAGGCCGTGCAACCGTTATGGTTGCTAACGAAATGTCCATCTCTGCTGTACGCAAGGTGACCGTCGGGGTCGCGGTCCTGCTGCTGGCGATCACCGCGGGCCTCACCTTCCTGACCTGGCGGGTGGACGAGCACAGCGAACAGCGGCTGCTCGCCCGCCAGCTGGCGCAGGTGGGCACGCTGCTGACCAGCCAGGCGGCGGTGCTGCAGGTCCAGCTCGCCGACATGGGCCAGGTGGCGGTCAACACCGGTGCCCGGCCGGACACCTTCGCGCGGTGGGCGGCCCGGCAGCTGCAGCAGACGCAGCAGTCGCTGTCGCTGTGGCGGGTCACCGACGGCCAGGTGTCGCAGGTGGCGCAGCAGGGGCTGGAGGCGCGGCTTCCCGCCGACGGCCCGGCCGCCCTGGGGAGCCTGAAGGCGGACGGCTCGCTGAACGTCCTGGGCATCCTGCCCGGTGACCCCGACCGCCTGGCGTACGCGCTGCGCCCGGCCGAGGGCGCCGGCGACCTCGTGATCTACGCCGAGTCCCCGCTGCCGAAGGGCCACCGGCTGCCGGTGACGTCGGACTCCCCGTTGTCGGGGCTGGATCTCGCGCTCTACCTCGGTCCGACCGCCGACCCCGAGCAGCTGCTCGAGTCGACCGCACCGGTACCGATCCGGGGCGAGACCCAGCGCACGACCGTGCCGTTCGGCACCGGTCAGGTGACCATCGTCGGCGCCTCGCCGACCCACCTGGCCGGCGGGCTGGCGGCGGCGCTCCCGTGGATCGTGCTGGCCGTCGGCGTGGTGCTCTCCCTCGGCGCCGCGGCGGTCGTCGAGTACGTGTCCCGCCGCCGGGCGGTCGCCGAGCGGCTGGCGGTCGAGAACGAGCGGCTCTACCGCCAGCAGCGCGGCATCGCCGGCACGCTGCAGCACGCCCTGCTGCCGCCGGTCCCGGAGCTGGAGGGCGTGGAGGTGGCCGCCCGCTACGTCGCCGGTGTCGACGAGCTCGACGTCGGCGGCGACTGGTTCGACGTGATCGAGAAGGGCCCCGGTCGCTGCGTGTTCGTCGTCGGCGACATCTCCGGACGCGGCCTGCCCGCCGCGACCACGATGGCGTCCCTGCGCTTCGCCGTCCGCGCCTACCTGGCCGAGGGGCACGACATCGACGTGGTGCTGACCAAGCTCCGCCGGCTCATCGACGTCGACGTCGACCACCAGTTCGCCACCGTGCTGCTCGGCGAGCTGGACTCCGGCGCCGGGCGGTTGCGGCTGGTGTCCGCGGGCCACTTCGGCCCGCTGCTCGTCGCCGACGGCCAGGGGCGGCTGCTCGAGTGCCCGGTGTCCGCGCCCGTCGGTGTCGGCGGCCCCGCCGCCTCGGCCGCCGCGCTGGAACTGCCGGCGAAGGGGACGCTCCTGGCGTTCACCGACGGCGCCGTCGAGCGCCGCGGCGAGGTGATCGACACCGGACTCGACCGGCTGCGCACCGCCGCGCTCGACGCTGACGGCCAGCCGCTGCCCTCGCTGGTCGACTCGCTGCTGGATGCGCTCTCCTTCGAGGGGCAGAAGGACGACACCGTGATCCTCGGACTGCGCTGGCCCGGCTGAGCGCCGACGCCGTGCCGAACGGGTCGCCCCGCGACGCGAGAGTGACGCTCGTCGTCAGACGTGGACGTGGCGGCCGTCGAGGCGCATCATTAGCAGTCGACAGGGAAGAGTGCCAATTCGGCTCAGCCCACGAGGAGCGCACCACAGTGCCCACGTACCAGTACGTCTGCACCAACCCCGACGGCAAGCACGACTTCGAGCTCGTGCAGTCGTTCACCGACGAGCCCGCCAGCGAGTGCCCGACCTGCGGCAGCTCGGTGCGCAAGGTCTACGGCTCGGTCGGCGTGGTGTTCAAGGGCTCCGGCTTCTACCGCACGGACAGCCGGGCGGCGGCGGGCAAGAGCTCGTCGTCCGGCGGCTCGTCGAGCAGCAGCTCGTCGACCAGCAGCTCGTCGTCGGACTCGTCGTCCTCGTCGAGCTCCACCTCGTCCTCGTCGTCATCGAACTCCTCCTCGTCGAGCGGCACCTCGAAGGCCGCCGCGAGCTGACCGTGCTCGACCTGCGCGGGTGAGTGCTGCCGGCTGTCCACAGCCGGACGCCGGATCCACAACCTGAGCCGCCTGCTTCCACGACGGTCCGGCCGCGGCCGAGGCTTGCCGGCGTGTTCCGGATCCGCCGTCCCCGCTCCCCCGTCCACGCACTGCGGCGCGCCCTGGCGGCGCTGCTCGCCGCGGGTGCGCTGGCGCTGGCGCTGCGCTCGCCGCCAGCGGCCGACGCCGGTGTCGCCAGCACGCCGGTGGTCGTCGCCGCTGCCGACCTGGCGGCCGGGACGACGCTGAGCGCCGGTGATCTGCGGGTGGCGCGGCTGCCGCTCGACACGGCACCGGCCGGCCGGGCCGACGACCCGTCCGAGCTGATCGGCCGGGGGCTGGCCGGGGCCGTGCGGGCCGGCGAGAGCGTCACCGACGTCCGGCTGGTCGGGCCAGGGCTGACCAGCGGCCTGCCCGACGATCAGGTGGCCGCGCCGGTCCGGCTCGCCGACCTCGCGGTGACCGCTCTCGTGCGCGCCGGCGACCGCGTCGACGTGCTCGCGACCGCGCCCGACGCCGCAACCGCCGAGGTGGTGGCGGCGGACGCGCTGGTGCTGGCCGCACCGGGCCCGGTCGACGAGGCCACGGGCGATGCCGGTCTGCTCGTCCTCGCGGTCGACGCGTCCACCGCGGCCCGGCTCGCGGCGGTGGCCACCACGGCCACCCTCACGGTGAGCCTGCCGGCGCCGTGACCGGCCCGTCGTCCGGCCGCCGGCGCCCGGTCCGTGCAGGATGGTCCGGTGCTGAAGGGCTTCAAGGACTTCCTGCTGCGCGGCAACGTCGTCGACCTCGCGGTCGCCGTCGTCATCGGTGCAGCGTTCACCGCCGTCGTCAACTCGTTCGCGGACTCGTTCCTGACCCCCCTGATCGCCCTGGTCACCGGTGGCGGCAAGTTCGGCGGCGTCGTCACGATCGACGGCCAGGACTTCACCTACGGCGCGTTCATCAGCCAGGTGATCACCTTCGTGGTCACCGCCGCGGTCGTCTACTTCGTCGTGGTGCTGCCCATGAAGCGGCTGATGGAGCGACGCAGGCGTGGCGAGGAGCCCGGCCCGACCCTGCCGACGCAGGTGGAGCTGCTCGCCGAGATCCGCGATCTCCTGCGCGCGCAGCAGGGCGTCGGCCCGGGCCACGACCCGTCCGGTCCGGGCACGACGACGCTGCCCGGTCAGGTGTAGGCCTAGTCGCTGCCCCAGTGCGGCGGCCGGTCCTCGAGGTAGCGGCGGTCGTCGTCGTCCGGGTCGCGCGGCCGCTCACCCCAGCCGACGTCGGTGTCGTCGGGGGCCCGTTCGGGCCGGGGCGGCTGCCGCTGCTCCAGCGGCTGCCCGAGCCCCTCGAGCACCTGGGCGCCCGGGAGCTGGGCGAGCAGGGCGCCCGGGACGGCGAGCTTGCTGCCCCGCGTCCCGGATCCGATGACGACGAGGTCCGCGGCCGCCACGGCTGCGTCGACGAGCACCGGCCAGCCGGCCGGCAGCCCGATCGGGGTGATCCCGCCGTAGGCCATCCCGCTCTCGGCGACCGCGACGTCCTGGGGGGCGAAGGAGGCCTTGCGGGCGTCGAGGTGCCGGCGGACCAGGCCGTTGACGTCGGCGCGGGTGGTCGCGAGGACGACGCAGGCCGCCATCGTCGTCTGGCCGGCGCGGCGGGCGGCGACCACGACGCAGTTGGCCGAGGCGGCGGACGGCACCTGGTAGGCGTCGGTGAAGGCGGCGGTGTCGGCGAGGTCCTCGTCGATCTCGGCCACCCACGCCGGGCCGGGCAGCGACGGGAGGGCCGCCGCGACGGGTGCTCCGAGCAGCTCCGGGTGGTCGGCCGCCGGCTGCCACGGCAGCGTGCCGAGCACGGGCGCGGTCATCGGATGGCGAGGGGTCGACGGGGACGGCGCATGCCCCGATCGTCCGACACCGCATCGCGTCGCCGCAGGCCGGGTGGCCGGATCTCGGCGACCGGCGACCGGTATCCGGCTGTCGCGCACGTGAGGAGTGTGGTGAGGATGGAGGCATGATCGGCCAGCTGCACTCCGTCGTCATCGACGCTCCGGACGCCCACGCGCTCGCCACCTTCTACGCCCAGCTGCTCGGCATGGACGTGACGGGCTCTCCCGGCGACGACTGGGTGGTGATCACCGGTGCCGGCTACCGGCTGGCCTTCCAGCAGGCCCCGGACCTGCAACCGCCGGACTGGCCCGATCCCGACCGGCCGCAGCAGTTCCACCTCGACGTCTACGTGCAGGACGTCGACGAGGCCGAGCCGAAGGCACTCGCCCTCGGCGCGCGGCGGTTGCCCGGTGAAGGCGGCGACTTCCGGGTCTACGCCGACCCGGTGGGTCACCCGTTCTGCCTGGTGTGGGACGCGGCATGAGCACCGGCTTCCCCTCCCCCGACCTGGCCAAGGCCAGCGCGTTCGTCGCCGCCTCCGGCTTCGAGGTCGCCGAGTTCAGCGGCACACGGGTGACCGGGCACGTCGACCTCGGTCCCGACCAGCACACCCCGTGGGGCGTGGTCCACGGCGGGGTCTACTGCACGGTGATCGAGTCAGCGGCCTCGATCGGGGCCAGCGCGGCCGTCGCCGAGCGCGGCCAGTTCGCGGTCGGCGTCAACAACCAGACCGACTTCCTGCGCCCGATGAACGAGGGACGGATCGACGTCGTCGCCGAGCCCATCCAGCAGGGCCGCACCCTGCAGCTCTGGCTGGTCACCCTGACCCGGGCGGACGACGGCAAGACCGTAGCCCGTGGCCAGGTACGGCTGCAGAACGTCGCCCTCCCCGGGGCGTGAGCCGCGTCGCGGCGGCCGTGGCCGCCGCCCGCGCGGTCGCGGCCGCCCACGGACTGCGCACCGACGACGCCCGGGTGCTCCACGACGGCGCGAACGTGGTCGTCGACCTCGCACCGGCACCCGTGGTGGCCCGGGTCGCGACCCTGACCGGCCGCCTCCGCGCGGAGGTCCGGGTGCCGTTCGGCCGGGAGGTCGCGCTGGCCACCGCCTTGACGGCGGCCGGCGCGGCGGTGGTGCCGCCGTCCGACCTGCTGCCGCCGGGCCCGCACGAGCACTCGGGCAGCGTGCTCTCCTTCTGGCGCCGCGTGGAGCTGCTGCCCGATCGGCCGACCCCGCAGGACGCCGGGCAGGCGCTCGCCGCCCTGCACGAGGTGCTCGCCGAGCTGCCGGCGCCGGCCACCCCGCCGCTGGACACCCCGCTCGACGACCTCGCCGCCTTCGCCGTGCGGGGCGCGGAGTGGGAGGTCCCCGAGCAGCAGTTGGACGCGCTGGCCCGGCGGCTGGACGCGCTCACTCCCCGGCTCGGTGGCCCGACCCGGGCCCTGCACGGCGATCCGCACCCCGGCAACCTGCTCGCCACCCCCGACGGCTGGGTCTGGGGCGATCTCGAGGACACCTCCACCGGCCCGGTGGAGTGGGACCTCGCCTGTCTGCGCCGCACCGGCCGGCTCGACGGCCGGGCAGCACTCGACTTCTTCCCCGGCGCCCCGACGGACGACGAGCTGGCCCCGTTCCTGGAGCTGCGCCGGCTGCACGCCGCCGTGTGGGGCGTGGTCATCGACGCCGAGCACCCGCGGTTCGGGCTCGACGGCCGGACCCGGCTGGCGGCGGCCCTCGCCGGTTGAGCCGGTGAGCCCGGTGGGTCAGCCGCCGACGTGCGCCGGGTCGAGGACGACGGAGAACAGCGCGCGCGGGTCCTGCAGGCTCGCCGGCGGACGCGCGGCAGCTCGCGGGACGACCCGGTCCCACCGCGCCGGGCGGCGGTGCGGCAGCAGCTCGCGCCCCTGGAACAGGTAGTCGCCCACGACCTCCCCGAGCAGCAGTCCCGCGCCGTGCTCGATCGGCAGCGCCACCGGATCGCCGGGCTTCACGTCGTCGAGGAAGGCCGAGAGCTGCCGCAGGTCCTTGGCCGGTCGCCGTCCGGACAGCTCCTTGGCCAGCGCGCGCAGCTCCGCCGGCGACAGGCCGGTGGCGTCGACGTCCACCCCCGACTGCGTGCCCACGCCCACCACCCCGGCGGCGAGGCAGGCGCCCAGCTCGTCGTGGGACCGCGGCCGGACCACCCAGACGCGCACCCCCTCGGGCTCCGGCGCGGGCGGGAGGTCGTCGGGATCGGGCCAGACGTAGGGCAGGTCGTCGGGTTCGGAGCCGAAGAGCTCGGTGAACCGCGGGCGGTAGAACCCCGGGTCCTTCGCCAGGAGGTTGGACCGGTGGGAGCGGTGCAGCGCCTCCTCACCCATCCACGACGGCAGCAACCCGTCGGCGGCCAGCTCCGCCTGCGGGCGGCCGACCACCTCGGGCGCGAACTCCGCGATCTGCGCGTGGGTCGTGTCGGCGAACCCCCGCTCGCGCCAGATCCGGACCATCGCCAGGCCGTAGGCGACCAGCGCCGGCGTGCGGCCCCGCCACATCAGGACGGCGGGGTGGTTGGCCCATCCGTAGTCCGGCAGCTCCAGCGCCCGCAGGATCTGCAGGGTCTCCACCCGCTGCTTGCCCAGGCGCGGGGAGTCCAGCAGCCGCGCGCTCTCCTCGAAGTCGGCCACCGGGACGAAGGTCTGCATCGCGGCCCATCCTCGCCGAGCCGGACCGACCCCGCCGGGTCAGCCGGCGTCGAGCTCGCGCAGGGCGTCCTCCCACCGGGCCCGGCGGGTGGTCTCGTCCTGGTCCCACCACGCCGGCCCGCGCTCGCCGAGCCCGGTCTTGGCCCGGTGCACGCGCGCCCGCGCCGCGGCGACGGCGGCCTCGTCCCCCGCCCGGCCGGCGCTGCGCACCGTCGCCCGGGCCTGCCCGAGGTGGTGCTGCAGGCGGGCCCGCACGTCCTGGGGCACCGCAGGGTCGGTCGCCCGCCACCGCCGGCCGTCGACGACGATCCAGCGCCCGTCCTCGGTGCGCTCCAGCGGTCAGCCCGACACTCGGGCGGCGAGGTCGGGCAGGACGACGCCGAGCGGCGCGTGGACGCGGACGTCGGCCTTCGCGTCGCCCCGCGTCGGGCCGACGTTGACGATCGCGACCGGGATGCCGGCCTTGGCGGCGCGCAGCACGAACCGGTAGCCGCTCATCACCGTCAACGACGAGCCGAGCACCAGCAGGCAGCCGGCGTCGTCGACGAGCTCGAAGCAGGTGTCGACCCGGTCGCGCGGGACGGTCTCGCCGAAGAAGACGACGTCGGGCTTGAGCGGTCCGGAGCCGCAGGCGGTGCAGTCCACCATCACGAAGCCGTCGAGGACCTCGTCGGGCAGCTCGGCGTCGCCGTCCGGGTTGATCTCGTCGGTCCGCGGGCCGAAGTCGGGGTTGGCCGCGCGCAGCCGCTCGTCGAGAGCGGCGCGGCCGGCGACGTCGCCGCAGGCCAGGCAGACCGTCCGGTCCAGCCCGCCGTGCAGCTCCACGACCTCCCGCGCACCGGCGGCCTGGTGCAGCCCGTCGACGTTCTGCGTGATCACACCCGAGACCAGACCGGCGTCCTGCAGCGCGGCCACTGCCCGGTGCCCGGCGTTCGGCCGGGCGCCGCGGATCTGCCGCCACCCGACGAAGCTGCGTGCCCAGTAGCGGTGGCGGCCGCGGGGGTCGCGGGTGAACGTCTGGTAGGTCATCGGCGTGTGCCGCCGCAGCGATCCGGTGGCACCGCGGTAGTCGGGGATCCCGGAGTCGGTGGACAGCCCGGCGCCGGAGAGCACCACCACGTCGCCGTCGGCGACCAGCCGCGCCAGCGCGTCGACCCCGAAGGACGGGAGGGTCTCCTCCAGGGAAGGTGCGGCGCTCACGCTCACCATCGTCCCTCGTCGGCGGCCGGCGTGCCGCGAGGTCAGGTCAGCTCGCGCTCGAGCCGGGTGAGCAGGTCGAGGTGCACGCGCCGCAGGCCCTTCGGCGCGAAGGTGCGCTCGAAGAAACCACCGATGCCCCCGGCGCCGTTCCAGGTCGTGCGCACCGCGACCGTCGTGACCCCCGCGTCGGCCGGACGGACCGTCCAGGTGGTCACCATCGAGGAGTTGGCGTCCCGCTCGACGAGGGTGTCCGCGTCGGTCTCGCTGACCTCGACCAGCTGGTCGCGCACGCGCTTGGAGGTGGCGGCGAACCGCCAGTGCACGCGTGTGCCGGCCCCGGTGCCACCGGCCTCCACCCGGTAGTCGCTGAACTGCTCCGGCATCGCGCGGCGGCGCGCGCCCTCGTAGTCGGAGAGGGCGGCCATCACCTGCTCGGCGGGGGCCCGGACGACGTGCTCGGCGGTGGCGACGACCTGGTTCATGGCCTCCAGTCTGCCCAGCGCTCACCACGAGGCCCGACCGAAGGACCCCCAGTTGTCGCACGGCGCCGACGCGCCGTCCGACCCGGCGCAGCGCTCCGGCGCGCGAAGCGCGGACTCGCGGTCGGTGAACAGCTCGCAGTCGCAGAGCGCGCCGCGGGCCGTCAGGCGGGCCTCGAGCCGCGTCGCCCGGGGTGCGCGCCGGTCCCGCCAGCGCAGAGCCCAGCGCAGCGTGCCGTCGCAGCCGAAGGCGCTGATCATCCGGTGCACGTAGCAGAGCACGCACTCGCCGGGCCGGGTGCTCATCGCCACCGCAGCGGCCCGCCAGTTCTCGTAGTCGTCGTCCACGCCGTCGGTCTATCGACGGGGACAGCTCCCGTGCCGTCTGCAATCCACAGGCGAGGCCGCCGTCCCCAGGTTCAGCAGCCCAGTTGCGCGGCGAGGTCGTCCAGGTCGTCGGCGACCACGAGTCCGGGCAGGTCCGGCGGGTCCTCCGGAACGCCGGTCCCCCACTCGTCGGGCCGGCGGACGAACAGCGGACGCAGCCCCACCGCTGCGGCGGCCTCCAGGTCGCCGGCGTGCGCGGCCACCATGCCGACCTCCTCCGGCGCGCAACCGAGCAGCTGCGCGCCGCGCAGGTACACCGCCGGATCGGGCTTGTACGAGGCCGCGAGCTCCGCCGACAGGACGGCGTCCACCCGCCAGCCGCCGAACCGGACCAGGTCGACGAGCAGCGCCACGTGCCCGTTGGACAGGGTCGCGGTGACGAACCCGCTGCGCAGGCGCTCCATCCCCGCGACGGTGTCCGGCCAGGGCCGCAATCGCCGCCAGGCCTGCACGAGCACCTCGCGGTCCGCGGCCGGCAGGTCGATGCCGTACCGGGTCAGGACGTCGTCCAGCGTCTCCCGCTGCAGCGCGTCGAGGTCGCGCCACGCCGGCTCCTTGCGCGCCCGCTCCAGCGCCGGCGGGTAGGCCCGCCGCCAGTCGTCCACCACGGCCGCCCAGTCGGCGTCCACGCCTGCGCGCAGCCCCGCCTCGGTCGCCGACGTGACCAGGCTGGACCGCCAGTCGACCAGCGTGCCGAACACGTCGAACACGAGCGCGCGCAGCTCGGCCACGACCTACTCCCTCGAGTCCTCGGCGTTGAGGTAGCTGCACCGGTAGCGGGCGTTGGCCAAGCCCTCGGTGAACCGCGCCTCCCAGGCCGGTTCGTCCGACGGGAAGGTCTCGAACACCCGCTCCTCCAGCACCGCTGGCTGCCCGTCGAGCCCGGTGTAGCCCCGGCGCAGCAGGATCCGCGTCGTCCCGTCGACCTCGTCGTGCGCCGCCGTCCACCGTGCCCGCGCGATCTGCTCGGCCACCCAGGCACGGTCACCGGCCGGGAGCCGCGGCGGCCCGCCGGCCGGCAGGCCGCGCTGGAACGCCCGGTAGGCACCCCACACCACGAACCCGATCAGCCCGATCACCAGGGCGACGAGCAGCACCTCGACCAGCCCCATCACCACGTCGCCGACGGTAGATCGGACGAGCGATACGCGCCGCACCCTCTTACGCGCCGCCGTCGCCGCAGCTAGCGTCCGCCGCCAACACAGCGGGGTCACAGATGCGTGCGCCCCCACGGGAGGCCGACATGCGGATCCGGACCATCGCCGAGCTCGCCGCCGTCCTGCTGCTGCTCGCGTTCGTGGGCGCATCCACCGCAGAAGGAGCGAACGAACCCGGCGTCGTGGAGTTCACCGCAGCCGGGGACTTCGCCCAGACCTCGGCGACCAGCGGCGTGCTCAACGGGATGAAGGCGGCCGACGCCGACCTCGCCCTCGCCCTCGGCGACCTGTCCTACGGGGTCACCGGGCAGGAGCAGTCCTGGTGCGACTTCGTCACCTCGCGGATGGGGGCCGGGTACCCGTTCGAGCTGATCTCGGGCAACCACGAGAGCAACGGGCAGAACGGCAACATCAACGACTTCTCCGCCTGCCTGCCCAACCAGCTGCCGGGCGTCGTCGGCACCTACGGGCGGCAGTGGTACGTCGACGTTCCGCGGGTGAACCCGCTGGTCCGGTTCGTGATGATCTCCCCCGGCATCCCGTTCGCGGCCGGCAACACCAGCTACGCCGCCGGCACCGCGCCCTACAACTGGACGTCGGCGGCCATCGACGGCGCCCGCAACCTGAGCATCCCGTGGGTGGTCGTCGGCATGCACGTGCCGTGCTGGTCGCAGGGTGAGTACGACTGCAGCGTCGACCCCGACCTGCGCGCACTGCTGCTGAACAAGAAGGTCGACCTCGTGCTCAGCGGCCACGAGCACCTGTACCAGCGGTCCAAGCAGCTCGCTCAGGGCCGGCCCGGGTGCACCACCATCCCGGTCGGCTCCTACGACGCCGACTGCGTCGTCGACTCCGACAGCGACCTCGTCGCCGGCGCCGGCACGGTCTGGGAGACGGTCGGCACGGGCGGCCAGGCGCTGCGGGCGGTGACGACGACCGACACCGAGTCGCCGTACTTCGCGTCGTCCGGGGGCTCCAACCTGGGCGGCTCGCACGGCTTCCTCGACGTCACGATCACCGCGGACGACCTCAGCGCGCAGTTCGTGGCGACCGACGGGACCTTCAACGACTCGTTCGCGATCCACCGCGGCCCGCCGCCGCCGAACCAGAACCCGGTCGCCGACTTCACCTCGACGACGTCCGGGCTGACCGCCTCCTTCACGTCGACGTCCACCGACGACGGGTCGATCACGAGCTACGCGTGGAACTTCGGCGACAGCTCGACCGGCAGCGGCCCAACGCCGCAGCACCCCTACGCCGCGGCGGGCACCTACGACGTGACGCTCACGGTCACCGACAACCTGGGTGCCACCGGGACGACGACGAAACAGGTGACGGTCACCCAACCCACGGGGCCGGTCGACTTCGCCACCGACACGTTCAACCGGAGCGTCTCGAACGGCTGGGGGACGGCGGACCTCGGCGGCACCTGGACGACCAGCGGGACGGCGGCCAACTTCTCGGTGACGCCGCAGACCGGCAGCATCGTGATCCCGGCCGCCGGGAACACCCGGTCGGTCTACCTGGGCAGCACCACCCGGACCGACACCGACTACCGGTTCACCCTGTCGCTGGACAAGGTGCCCACCGGCAGCGGCGCCTACCTCGACGTCGTCGGTCGCCGGGTCGGCACCAACACCGAGTACCGCGCGCGGATGGTGATGGCCTCGACCGGCCGGATCACCGTCCAGCTGACCGCGCTCAAGGGGACGTCGACGCCGGTCGCGATCGCCTCGGCGGTGACCCTCCCGACGACGATCACCTATGGCGCGAACACCCAGCTCAACGTCCGCATGCAGGTGACCGGCACCAGCCCGACGACGGTGCGGCTGAAGGTCTGGCCGGCGACCCAGACCGAGCCGACGGCGTGGCAGACGACGGGCACCGACACCTACGCAGCGCTGCAGGCGGCCGGAGCGGTGGGGCTGACCGCCTACCTGTCCAGCAGCGTGACCAACGTGCCGGTGACCGTGCGGCTGTCCAACCTGAGCGCCCGGCCCACCGCCTGACGCGAGGGTTCGAGCCTGCCGGTGCCCCCGGCAGGATTCGAACCTGCGACCTACCGCTTAGGAGGCGGGCGCTCTATCCCCTGAGCTACGAGGGCGGGACCGGGTTGAGCCTACGGGGAGGCTTTCCGACCTCGCGCATCGCCGCTCGTCCTGATCCGCGGTCAGTGCCCCGACACAGCGCGGGAGTCAGCCGGCGAAGCGCTCCCATGCGGACTGGCGCTTCATGCCGAGGGCAGCGCCGATCTTGTCCCAGGACAGCTCGCGACGCCGGGCCTCGGCCACCCAGGCGCGCAGGTCGTCGTCCACCTGGTCGCGGACGGCCTCGATGCGCGGCAGGTGGGCGAGCAGCGCCTCGTCGCCGACCTGCTCCCACATCGGCACGCGCGGCGCCGGGCCCGACGTCTTCTTGTCCTTGACCAACTGCGCGCACAGCGCGACGCACTCGTCGCAGATGAAGACCCCGGCGCCGGCGACCAGCGTGCCGACCGAGTCCGCGTCCTTGGTGCAGAACGAGCACCTGCTGTCAGGCATGTCCTGACAGCAGATGCGTCAGGCGTCTCCTGACAAGCGGGTCGCCAGCAGGTAGGCGCGCGGGCCGACCTCCACCCCGTCGTCGTCCGGCTGACGGACCGTCGACATCCGCACCGCCAGCCCGACCTCGGCGAGCTGCTCCGCGACGACGTCCGGTTGGTTGCGGTAGACGTGCAGGTCGATCGGGTGGCCGAGCCACTCCGTGCCGTGCCGGACCTCGTCGCCGACCTGGAACACCATCAGCAGCACCCCGCCGGGGGCGAGCACGCGCGCGAACTCCGCGAACACCACAGGCAGCTCCGCCCGCGGGATGTTGACGATCGAGTAGTACGCGACCAGCCCGGCGAGAGAGCCGTCGGGCAGGTCGAGCCCCAGCATCGAACCGACCGAGAACCGCACCGAGGGGTACGCCCGCTGCGCCACCTCCACCATCCCGGGCGACAGGTCGATGCCTGAGATGTCCAGCCCCAGCGACGTCAGGTGCGCCGTCACGTAGCCGGGCCCGCACCCGACGTCGACCACCGGTCCGTCGGGCACCAGCTCGGCGAACGCGCCGAGGAGGGCACGGTCCAGCGGCTTGCCGTCCAGCTCGTCGGAGAACGTCGCGGCATAGGCGCCGGCGACGGCGTCGAAGCTGGCACGGGTCTTCGTCACGAATACGGGCTCGCTCACGGGCGCATCCTCGGACCAGGTGCCGACAGACTCGGCCGGGCGTCACGGAACGCACCCGCCCGGATGCACAAGTGGTGCAGAGACGCACACAGACGGTTGACCACAACCGAAGCGGGGAACAGAACCCGACACCCGCTTCGTCGTTCATGCCAAAGAGCGTCGGAGCAGACAGCACGGGTTACCGTGCTCGGCACACGTGCCGTACCGGCAACGACGCCGGGCGACGGAAGGTGGAAGGCGCACGATGGAGACGAGCGTGGTCGACGTCCCCGAGCGGGGACGCTTCGAGATCCGGGTCGGGGACCGCACGGTCGGACTGGCGAGCTACCACATCGAGAACGGCACCATGGCCCTCCCGCACACCGAGGTGGACCCCGCCGTCGGCGGCCAGGGCATGGGCACGGCGCTGGTGGCAGGCGTGCTCTCGGCCGCCCGCGAGCGCGGCCTGCACGTGCTCCCCTACTGCTCCTTCGTGCGGCACTACATCCAGCAGCACCCCGAGGACGTCGACCTCGTCGCCGAGGACGACCGCGGCCACTTCGGCCTGGAGCCTGCCGCCCGCTGATCTGCAGATCGGTTGCGCCCCACCTAATCTGGCGGGCGTGCCGACGTCGCTGCTGTGGTTCCGCCGCGACCTCCGGCTCGCCGACCACCCGGCCCTGCTCGCCGCCCGCGACGCCGCCGGTCCCGACGGCGGCATCCTGCCGCTGTTCGTCGTCGACCCCCGGCTCTGGGAGCCGGCCGGCGGCCCGCGCCGGCAGTTCCTGCGCGACTGCCTCGCCGAGCTCGCCGCCGCCCTCGACGGCGCACTCGTCGTCCGGACCGGAGACCCGGCGGACGTCGTCCCCCGCCTGGTCCGCGAGATCGACGCCGGCAGCGTGCACGTCAGCGCCGACACCGGTCCCTACGGCCGCCGCCGGGACGCCGCGGTCGAGCGCGCCCTCGGCGACGTCCCGCTGGTCGGCACCGGGTCGCCGTACGCGGTGACGCCCGGCCGGCTCACCAAGGACGACGGCACGCCCTACAAGGTCTTCACGCCGTTCGCCCGCGCCTGGCGGGAGCACGGCTGGCGGGCGCCGGCCCCCCGCCCCCGCGCGCTCACCTGGGCCGGCGGCGTCGCCTCCGACGGCCTGCCACCCGCGCAGGAGCTGGACGGGGCGCGTCTCCCCGCCGCCGGGGAGGCCGCCGCCCGCGCCGCCTGGCGGCGGTTCCGCGACGAGCGGCTGGCCGGCTACGACGACGCCCGCAACCTGCCCGCGATCGACGGCACCAGCCGGCTATCGGTGCACCTCAAGTACGGCTGCGTGCACCCCCGCACGCTGCTGGCCGACCTCGCCGCCGCGGAGGCGCCCCGCGAGCACGTCCGCCGGTTCACCGACGAACTGGCGTGGCGCGACTTCTACGCCGACGTGCTCTGGCACCGCCCGGAGACCGCGCACGAGGCCTTCGACCGGCGGATGGCGCGGCTGGAGTACGACACCGGCCCGGACGCCGACGAGCGCTTCACGGCCTGGGCGCAGGGCCGCACCGGCTACCCGATCGTCGACGCCGGGATGCGCCAGCTGCTCGGTGAGGCGTGGATGCACAATCGGGTCCGCATGATCACCGCCTCGTTCCTCACCAAGGACCTGCACGTGGACTGGTGGCGCGGCGCCCGCCACTTCCTCGCCCACCTCGTCGACGGGGACCTCGCCAGCAACAACCACGGCTGGCAGTGGGTCGCCGGCACCGGCACCGACGCCTCGCCCTACTACCGGGTGTTCAACCCGGTGCGGCAGGGCCAGCAGTACGACCCGGACGGCGCGTACGTGCGCCGCTGGGTGCCCGAGCTGCGCGAGGTCCCGGACCGCTTCGTGCACGAGCCGTGGCGGGCGCCGGGCGGGGTGCCGGCCGGCTACCCCGAGCCGATCGTCGAGCACGCCGCCGAGCGGCAGGTCGCGCTGGCGCGCTACGAGGCGGTGCGCGCCGGTGCCTGAGGGCCACACCCTGCACCGGCTGGCCCGCCAGCAGACGGTGCTGTTCGCCGGCCGTCCCGTGCGCGTGAGCAGCCCGCAGGGCCGCTTCGCCGCCGGCGCGGAGCTGCTCGACGGCCGGGTGCTCGACCGCTCCACCGCCTACGGCAAGCACCTGTTCGGGGCGTTCGGCGGCGACGTCGTCCACGTGCACCTGGGCCTGTACGGCACGTTCACCACCGGCACCGGCGTCCCGCCGGCCCCGAAGGGGGCGCTGCGGATGCGCTGGGAGGGCGACGGGCCCGACGGCGGGGGCGTCTGGACCGACCTGCGCGGCGCGACCGCCTGCGAGGTGCTCACCCGGCCGGAGGTGACCGCGATCCTCGACCGGCTCGGCCCCGATCCGCTGCGCCGCGGGGCGGACGGCGGCCGCGCCTACCGGCGGATCGCCAAGAGCCGCACGCCGGTCGGCGCGCTGCTCATGGACCAGTCGGTGCTCGCCGGCGTCGGCAACGTGTACCGGGCCGAGCTGCTCTTCCGGCACCGGGTCTCGCCGTTCCGGCCCGGCCACGCGCTCGCCGAGGACGAGTGGGCGCGGATGTGGGCCGACCTCGTCGTCCTCATGCGGGCCGGGGTGAAGCTCGGGCGGATCGTCACCACCCTGCCCGCCGACCGCGCGCGCCGGCGCGGCCCGGTCGACCTCGCCGACGCGCACTACGTCTACCGGCGCACCGGCCTGCCCTGCCGCATCTGCGGGACGGAGGTCCGCACCGAGGAGATGGTCGGCCGGAACCTGTACTGGTGCCCGGTCTGCCAGGCGGTCTGAGGAGTCGTCCCACCCGTCTCGTCCGCCCCGCTGACCCCGCCGCTTCCGTGTACCGTCGCCGCCGATGAGCAGAGGGCCGCGCAGCCTGCTCGTCACGGGGATCGCCGCCGTCGCGGTGGCGCTGGGTCTGCCCGCGACGAGCGCTTCCGCCGCGCCCGCGAACTCCCCCACCGTCGGCTACGACGTCTCGCACCCGCAGTGCGGCAGGTCGCTGCCGACCGGCCAGGCGTTCGGCGTCGTCGGGGTCAACGGCGGGCTGGCCACCACCGCCAACTCCTGCCTGAACTCGCAGCTGCAGTGGGCCGCGCGGTCCACCGGCGTCGTTCCCGGCCAGCCGAAGGTGCAGCTCTACCTGAACACCGCCAACCCCGGCGAGATCCGCGACCTGGTCACCACCTGGCCGTCGAGCGGCAGCACGCCCTACGGCGCGTGCGACGGCCGCAACAGCACCGCCTGCTCGTGGCAGTACGGCTGGGAGCGGGCACGCAACTCGGTCTCGTCGATCTTCGTGCCGGCCGCGATGTCGGCCCGGGTGGATCCCTCCCCCGGCAGCTACACCTGGTGGCTGGACGTCGAGGCGGCGAACACCTGGCAGTCCGCGACATCGGCCGGGCAGGCCCGCAACCGGGCGACGCTCGAGGGCATGGCGGCCTACCTGCGCACCCGCGGCGGCGCGGTCGGCCTCTACGCCCTGCCGGCCGACTGGCAGGAGATCGCCGGCACGGTCACCTGGGACAGCAACCTCTACCGCCTGCCCAGCTGGCTGCCCGGGGCCGGCAGCCCGGCCGGGGCAACGGCGGCCTGCCACCGGGCACCGCTCACCAACGGCGGCCAGGTCACCCTGGCCCAGTACGTCAGCGGCGGCCTGGACGGCGACGTCTCCTGCGTCTGACGGCTACAGCCGGCCCTTCGCGGCGTCGCCGCCCGGCACCGCGGTGAGGGTCCGGACGTTCGGCGGCCCGGACACCTTGCCGGCCAGCGCGGACCCCAGCCGCGTGAGGGCCTCGGCCTTCGAGTGCACCGCCAGCGCCTCGGCGCTCTCCCACCGCTCGACCATGACGAACTCACCGGCGCCCTCGTGCAGCGCGTAGAGCTCGCAGCCGGGCTCCTCGTGCACCTGCGGGATCGCGGCCAGCACCGCCTCGCGAACGGCGTCCTCCTCGCCCGGCTTCGGGGTGATGGTGGCAACGACGACGACGGACACGGGTGACCTCCGGGACGACGGCGGGGCAGAGTGGCCTGGTGCACACTCGCCGCGTGAGGTCAGGATGCCAAACGTGACTACCGAGGGTGCCGAGCCAGGACCGTCCCCGTCCCCCGACCGCCCGCTGCGGGTGGCGGTGATCGGCGCCGGCCCCGCGGGCATCTACGCCGCCGACGCGCTGACCCGCCAGGACGACGTGCCGGTCGCCGTCGACCTGATCGACCGGCTGCCCACGCCGTTCGGCCTGGTCCGGCACGGGATCGCGCCCGACCACCCGAAGATGCGGGCGATCCGCGAGACGTTGCACCGCTTCCTCGACCACCCGCTGGTCCGCTTCGTCGGCAACGTCGACGTCGGCACCGACATCTCCATCGAGGACCTGCGCCGGCACGTCGACGCCGTCGTCTACACCTACGGCGCCTCGGTCGACCGGCACCTCGGCATCGAGGGCGAGGACCTGCCCGGCAGCCTCGCGGCGACCGACCTCGTCTCCTGGTACTGCGGGCACCCCGACGCCGACCGGACCACGGTCGAGGCCGCGCTGCGCGGTGCCCGCTCCGCCGTCGTCATCGGGGTCGGCAACGTGGCACTCGACGTCGCCCGCGTGCTGGCCCGCACCGGCGACGAGCTCGAGCCCACCGACATGCCGCAGCACGTGCTCGACGCGCTGGCCGGCGCGCCGGTGCAGGAGGTGACGATCCTCGGCCGTCGCGGCCCCGCGCAGGCGGCGTTCACCACCCAGGAGCTGCGCGAGCTGGACGGCCTGGCCGGTGCGACCGTGCTGGTCGACCCCAAGGACCTCGAGCTCGAGCCGGACGCCGAGGAGCGCGCCCAGGCCGACCGCGTGGTCAGCCGCAACCTCGCGGTGCTGCGCGAGTGGGCCACGCACGAGCTGGCGCCGGGCAAGATCCCGCTGCGGCTGCAGTTCTTCAGCCGGCCGGCGCGGTTCGTCGGCAGCGAGCGGATCGAGGCGGTCGAGATCGAGCGGACCGCCGTGGACGGCGACGGCCGCGCGTACGGCACCGGTGAGCTGGAGCTGCTGCCCGCCGACCTCGTCATCCGCTCCGTCGGCTACCGCGGCGTGCCGCTACCCGGCCTGCCGGTCGACGAGCGCTCGGGCACGGTGACCAACGAGGACGGCCGGGTGCTCCGCGACGGCGCGGTGTCGCCGGGCGAGTACGTGGCCGGCTGGATCAAGCGCGGACCGACCGGCGTCGTCGGCACCAACAAGCACGACGCGCGCGAGACGATCGCCGCGCTGCTGGCCGACGCCGCCGACGGCACGCTGCGGGTGGGCGGGCCGGTCGACGACCTGGTGCAGACGCTGATCGCCCGCGGCGGTGAGCCGGTGCTGCTCGAGGACTGGCGGGCCATCGACGCCGCCGAGGTCGCGCTCGGCGAGACCCGGGGGCGGGCGCGCACCACGCTGCACGAGTGGGACTCGCTGCTCGCCGCCGTGCGGGCGGCCGCCGCCTCCCCCCGCTGACCCTCGCGGTGCGGTCGTCGCCCTCGCGGGATGGCGCGCGGGTCGCGACCACACGGCGAGGGTCAGGGCCTCCGGGCCGCCGCGACCAGGCCCTCGAAGAGGCGGACGTCGTCGCCGACCTCAGGATGGCCCTGCACGCCGAGCACGAACCGGGCGCCCTCCAGCTCGGCGCCCTCCACCGTGCCGTCGGCCGCCCACGCCACCGGCGTCAGCCCGGCGCCGAGCGCGTCGACGGCCTGGTGGTGGTGGCAGGCCCAGGTCGCCTCGGTGCCGATCAGCCCCGCCAGCCGGCTGTCGGGGGCGATCCGGACGTCGTTGTCGCCGTAGGTCCCCGGCGCGGGCACGTGCACGTCGCTGCCGACGACGTCGGGCAGGTGCTGCACGAGCGTGCCGCCGCGCAGCACCGCGAGCAGCTGCAGTCCGCGGCAGATGCCGAGCACCGGCAGGTCCCGCGCCAGCGCCCCGGCCAGCAGGGCCAGCTCGGCGTCGTCCCGGTGCTGCTGCGCGGGCCCGGTGCGCGGTGAGCGGTCGGCGCCGTAGCGGGCCGGGTCGACGTCCGAGCCGCCGGCGACGACCAGCGCGTCGAGCCGGTCGAGCACCTCCACGTCGCCGGCCAGCGGCGGCAGCAGCACGGGCACCCCGCCGGCCGCCGACACCTTGCGCACGTAGTCGGCCGGCACCAGGACGGCAGGGCAGTTCCACACGCCCCACCGCGCCGTCTCCTCGTACGTCGTGATGCCGACGACCGGCCGCGGACTCACAGCGGCGTCACGTACGCACCCGAGATCCCGCCGTCGACCAGGAACGTCGAGGCGGTGATGAACGAGGCGTCGTCGGAGGCGAGGAAGCAGGCAGCGGAGGCGATCTCCTCCGGCTCGGCGAACCGGCCCATCGGCACGTGCACCAGCCGGCGCGCGGCCCGCTCCGGATCGCTGGCGAACAGCTCGCGCAGCAGCGGCGTGTTCACCGGCCCCGGGCACAGCGCGTTGACCCGCACCCCCTGCCGCGCGAACTGCACGCCCAGCTCGCGGCTCATCGCCAGCACCCCGCCCTTGGAGGCGGTGTAGGAGATCTGGCTGGTCGCCGCGCCCATCACGGCCACGAACGACGCGGTGTTGATCACCGACCCACCGCCGTGCTCCAGCAGCAGCGGGATGCCGTACTTGCAGCACAGGTACACCGAGGTCAGGTTGACCTCCTGCACCCGGCGCCAGGCGTCGAGCTCGGTCTCCAGGATCGAGTCGTCGTCCGGCGGGGAGATGCCGGCGTTGTTGAACAGCACGTCGAGGCCGCCGAAGCGCTCGATCGCGGCCGCGTACATGGCCTGGACGTCGTCGGCGCTGGTCACGTCGGCGCGCACGAACAGCCCGCCGAGCTCCTCGGCCAGCGCCGTCCCGCCGCCCTCGTCGAGATCCGCGACGACGACGTGCGCGCCCTCCGCGGCGAACCGCCGGGCGCTCGCCCGGCCGATGCCGCTCGCCGCCCCGGTGATCACCGCGACCTTGCCCTCGAGCCGACCCGCCACGAAAACCTGCCTCTCAGTCCGTCGCCAGGAAGACGTTCTTCACGTCGGTGAACGAGTCCAGCGCGTCGGGCCCGAGCTCGCGGCCGAGGCCCGACTGCTTCATCCCGCCGAACGGCGTCCAGTACCGCACCGACGAGTGGGAGTTCACCGACAGGTTGCCGGCCTCGATCGCCCGGGCCACGCGGAACGCCCGCCCGAGGTTCTCGGTCCAGATCGAGCCGGACAGCCCGTACTCGGTGTCGTTGGCCAGCCGGATCGCCTCGGCCTCGTCGTCGAACGGGACGACGGCGACCACCGGGCCGAAGATCTCCTTCCGCCACGCCGGCGACGTCGGGTCGACCGGCGCCAGGACGGTCGGCGGGAACCAGAAACCAGGGCCCGAGGGCGCGCTGCCGCGGAACGCCACCGGGGCGTCGTCCGGCACGTAGGCGGCGACCCGGTCGCGCTGGACGGCGCTGATCAGCGGCCCCATCTCGCTGTCCTCCGACCGCGGGTCGAGCACCCGCAGCCCGGTCACCGCGCTCTCCAAGCGGGCGAGGAAGTCATCGAGCACCGGGCGCTGGACCAGGATGCGGGAGCGGGCGCAGCAGTCCTGCCCGGCGTTGTCGAAGACGGCGTACGGCGCGGACGCGGCGGCCTTGTCCAGATCGGCGTCGGCGAAGACGACGTTCGCGCTCTTGCCGCCGAGCTCCAGCGTCACCCGCTTCACCTGCTCGGCGCAGCCGGCCATGATCTGCTTGCCGACCTCGGTGGAGCCGGTGAAGCACACCTTGCGCACCGCGGGGTGGGTGACGAACCGCCAGCCCACCACCGAGCCCTTGCCGGGCAGCACCTGGAAGACGCCCTCGGGGATGCCCGCCTCGCGGGCCAGCTCCGCCAGGCGCAGCGCGGTCAGCGGGGTGACCTCGGCCGGCTTGAGGACGACGGTGTTGCCCGCGGCCAGCGCCGGCGCGAATCCCCAGCCGGCGATCGGCATCGGGAAGTTCCAGGGGACGATGATGCCCACGACACCCAGCGGCTCGGCGAAGGTGACGTCGACCCCGCCCGGCACCGGGATCTGCCGTCCGGCGGCCCGCTCCGGCGCCGCCGAGTAGTAGGTCAGGACGTCGCGGACGTTGCCGGCCTCCCAGCGGGCGTTGCCGATCGTGTGGCCCGAGTTGCTCACCTCCAGCTGCGCCAGCTCCTCGAGGTGCTCGTCGACGGCCTCGGCGAAGCGGCGCAGCAGCCGGCCGCGGTCGCCGGGCGCGACCGCGCGCCACGCCGGGAACGCGGCGGCGGCGCGCTCGATCGCGGCGTCGGCCTGCTCGAGCGAGGTCTCCTCGACGCTGGTGACGATCTCCTCGGTGGCCGGGTTGACGATGTCGAAGACGGCGGTCACGGCCACATCTTCACAGTCGCTCGAATCCCCGGAACTTCTCCCAGTCGGTGACCGCCGCGTCGAAGGCCGCGAGCTCCACCCGCGCTGCGTTGACGTAGTGCTCGACGACGTCGTCGCCGAACGCCGCGCGGGCCAGCGAGCTCTTCTCGAACAGCTCGGCGGCGTCCCGCAACGTCGTCGGCACCCGCGGCTTGTCCGACGCGTAGGCGTTGCCCTCGAACGCCGGCTCCAGCGGCAGCTCGTTCTCGATCCCGTGCAGGCCCGCGGCGACCAGCGCGGCCAGCGCCAGGTACGGGTTCACGTCGCCGCCGGGCACCCGGTTCTCCGCCCGCAGCGACGACCCGTGCCCGATCACCCGCAGCGCGCAGGTGCGGTTGTCGAAGCCCCAGGCGACCGCCGTGGGCGCGAAGCTGCCGAGCGCGAACCGCTTGTAGGAGTTGATGTTCGGCGCCATGAGCAGCGTGAACTCCCGCTGGGCGGCGAGCAGCCCCGCCAGCCAGTGCTCGAACACCGGCGAGAACCCGTGCGCGCCGTCGCCGGCGAACACCGGACGGTCGTCGGCGTCGCGCAGGCTCACGTGCAGGTGGCAGCTGTTGCCCTCCCGCTCGTTGAACTTGGCCATGAAGGTCAGGCTCATCCCGCTCTGCGCGGCGATCTCCTTGGCGCCGTTCTTGTAGACGACGTGGTTGTCCGCGGTGCCCAGGGCGTCGCGGAAGCGGAAGGCGATCTCGTGCTGGCCGAGGTTGCACTCCCCCTTCGCTGATTCGACCGTCATGCCGGCGCCGGCCATCCCGTTGCGGATCTCGCGCAGCAGCGGCTCCACCCGCGCGGTGCCCAGCAGCGAGTAGTCGACGTTGTACTGGTTGGCCGGGGTGAGGTCGCGGTAGCCGCCGGACCAGGCCTGCTCGTAGCTGTCGCGGAAGACGATGAACTCCAGCTCCGTGCCGGCCATCGCCGTCCAGCCGTGCTCGGCCAGCCGGCCCAGCTGGCGACGCAGCACCGCCCGCGGCGACGGCTGCACGGCCGCGCCGTCCAGCCACTCCAGGTCCCCGAGCAGCATCGCCGTCCCCGGCTGCCACGGCACCCGGCGCAGGGTGGCGAGGTCCGGACGGACGACGAAGTCGCCGTAGCCCTGCTCCCACGAGGAGATCGCGAACCCGTCGACGGTGTTCATGTCGACGTCGACGGCGAGCAGGTAGTTGCACGCCTCGGTGCCGTGGGCGAGCACCTCGTCCAGGAAGAACCGGGCGTGGAACCGCTTGCCCTGCAACCGGCCCTGCATGTCGGGGAGGGCGAGGACGACGGTGTCGACCTCGCCCCCCTCGACAGCGAGGGTCAGCTCCTCAGGGGTCACGCGGTCTCGCCCGCCAGCTCGATGTCGCGCTCGACCGCGGCCAGCTCTTCGGCGGTGCCCTGGACCTTCGGCCCGGTGAACCAGTTCTTGGCCGAGACCAGCCACCAGATGCCGGCGAAGCCCAGGACGACGAGGACGGCGAGCGGCGTGTAGTTGAACGTCGTCGCGTCGATCGGGCTGACCGTCGGCAGCATGAACAGGATCGTGATGAACACGACCCAGACCACGGCGACGATGCCGATCGGCCGGCTCCACCTGCCCAGGTGCCACGGGCCGCGCTGGAACCGCTCACCCGCACGCAGCCGCAGGAACGTCGGGATCACGTAGGCGATGTAGAGCCCGATGACCGCGATCGAGGTCACCGCCGCGTACGCCGTGGCGTTGAACAGGTAGGGCAGGCCGAGGACGAACGCGCCGCCGGCGGCCAGCCAGATGGCGTTGGTGGGCGTGCGGGTGCGCGGGTTGATCCGGTGCCACACCCGGGACGCCGGCAGCGCCCCGTCACGGGAGAACGCGTAGATCATCCGCGAGTTGGCCGTCACCGAGGACATGCCGCAGAACAGCTGCGCGCCGATGACGATGAGCAGCAGCAGCTTGGCCGTGGTCAGCCCGACCGCGTCGACGAAGATCTGCGCCGGCGGCACGCCGGTGTCCGGTGCGGCCAGCGCGTTGTCGTAGCTCTGGATGGCGAAGGTGACGCCGATCAGCAGCACCCAGCCGGCGACCAGCGAGACGACGATCGACATCACGATGCCGCGCGGGCCGGCGGTGTCGGCCGACCGGGTCTCCTCGGTCATGTGCGCCGAGGCGTCGAAGCCGGTGAACGTGTACTGCGCCAGCAGCAGGCCGAGCAGGACGACGTAGAGCGTCGAGCTCCAGCCGGTGTTGTTCACGAAGTGGCCGAACACGAAGCTCGCCGACTGGTGCTGGTCGGGCACGAAGGCCAGCACCGCGACGATGATCAGCACCCCGAGGATGTGCCACCAGACGCTGACGTCGTTGAGGAACGCCACGACCTTGACGCCGAAGGTGTTCAGCAGCCCGTGGACCAGCAGGATCAGCCCGAACAGCAGGATCGTGTGCCAGGGCCGGGAGTCGAACCCGAACTGCAGGTCGAGGAAGGCGTTGAGGAAGAACGCCGCACCGAAGTCGATGCCCGCGGTGACCGCGACCTGGCCGAGGAAGTTGAACCAGCCGGTGAACCACGACCACGCGGCGGAGCTCTTCTCGGGCGCGAGCTTGGCGGCCCAGTAGTACAGGCCGCCGGCGGTCGGGTAGCTCGAGCAGACCTCGGCCATGGCGAGCCCGACGATGATCACCATGATCCCGACGATCGGCCAGCCCCAGACGATGACGGCCGGGCCGCCGGTGTTCAGGCCGAAGCCGTAGAGCGTCAGGCACCCGGACAGGATCGAGATGATCGTGAACGACACGGCGAAGTTGGAGAAACCGGACATGTGCCGGCGCAGTTCCTGGGCGTAGCCCAGCTGGTGCAGCCGGGTCTCGTCGCTGGTGGGTGCGGGGGCGGTGGTGTCCACGGCGCCGCCTTCCTGGCGCGGTCCACCGGGTCGGTGGCCGGGGAGGCTTATTTGCGGGGTGGGGCCCACCCGCTGTCAAGAGCCGGTCGAGGATCGTTACCGCAGGTCAGTCGAACGCCCGGAGCAGTTCCTCGGCGGTCGCCCGCGACTCGGCGGCGACGAACCGGATCCGGCCCTCGGTGTCGGGCCGCAGCACGAGCTCCGCGCCCTCGGGCGTGAGGGCGATCCCGCCGCCTGCGGCGAGCAGCGCCAGCCCGCCCGCGACGTCGTGCACGTGGGCGCCGCCGCGGTCGAGGTCGTGCCACGCCGCGGCCGACCCGTCGGCGACCAGGCAGAGCTCGACGGCGGTGCAGCCGGTCACCCGCACCCGGTGCGCGGACGACGGGACGGCGACCGCTCCCCCGGCCGGCGCGGTCGGGACGACGACGGTGCTGCCCGGCCGCGACCGCACCGGCAGGCCGTCGCGCCACGCGCCGCCGCCCTCGGTCCACCACCGCCGTCCGGAGGAGAGGTCGACGACGACGCCGGCCACCGCGCGCCCGCCGTGCACCAGCCCCGCGGAGAACGCCCACGGCGGCAGGCCGGCGCGGAAGTTGCCGGTGCCGTCGAGCGGGTCGAGCACGACCCACGCCGACGCCTCGTCGACGCGCTGATCGGTGCGCTCCTCGCTGAGCACCGGCACGCCCAACCGGCCGAGCACCTCCGCGGCGGCGACGTGCGCGGCCTCGTCGGCGGCCAGCGACGGGCTGCCGTCGGCCTTGACCGCGTCCACGCCGGTGCCGCGGGCGAGCGCGACCGCGGTCTCGACCCGGGTGGCGGCCAGCGCGGCCAGGTGCAGGAAGCGCTGGGTCACGGGTTGGGCGTCGTCCGGCGGCGGGACGACGACCACCCCGCGGCCGCCGGGCCGGTCGCGCACCCGGTCGCAGCCCCACGCCACGGCGGTGGCCAGCACCGCGGGGGTGTCCGGGCCGATGCCGGCCGAGGCCAGCAGCACCGCCTCGGCGACGCCCTGCGCTGTCCACTGCCGGCGCAGCAGGACCGCGGAGTCGTCGTCCCCGACCAGCACCCGGTAGGCCGGGTCGCTCACCGCCGGGGCCAGCGCCGCCGGGGCGAGGGCGAGGGAGTCCCCCGCCCGCGCGAGATCCGGGCCGACGGCCGCGGCGCGGTGCTCACCCACTGTTGCGCAGGGCCGTGGCGACGCCGTTGATGGTCAGCTGGATGTTGCGGACGGTCAGCTCGTCGTCGTCCCCTTCCCGCCGGCGGCGCAGCATCTCCACCTGCAGGTGGTGCAGCGGCTCCAGGTACGGGAAGCGGTTGCGGATCGAGCGGGCCAGCGAGGGGTTGTCGGCGAGCAGCCGGTCGTCGCCGGTGACGGCGAGCAGCATCCGGCAGCTGCGCTCGTGCTCGGCGGTGATCTGGTCGAACACCCGGTGCCGGAGGTCCTCGTCGGGCACGAGCTCGGCGTAGCGGGCGGCCAGCCCGAGGTCGGTCTTGGCCAGCACCATGCCCATGTTGGACAGGATCGTGCGGAACCACGGCCAGCGCCTGTGCAGCTCTCGCAGCTGCTCGAGCTTGGCGTCGTCGCCGTCGACCCACGACTCGAGCGCGGAGCCGGTGCCGTACCAGCCGGGCAGCATGATCCGGGCCTGCGACCAGCTGAACACCCACGGGATGGCGCGCAGGTCGGAGATCTTGTCGCCGGCCTTGCGCGAGGGCGGCCGGCTGCCGATGTTCAGCTCGGCCAGCTCGCCGATCGGCGTCGCGGCGCGGAACCACTCGACGAAGCCGGGCGTCTCGTGCACCAGCGCCCGGTAGGCCTGCTGGGCACGCGCGGCGAGGTCGTCGAGCAGCTCGTAGGTGGCCTCGGCGTCGTCCCCGAGGTTCTCCGTGTCGAGCAGGCTGGCCTCGAGCGTGGCCGCGACGATCGCCTCGAGGTTGCGGCGGGCGCGGTCGGGCTCGCCGTACTTGGCCGCGATGACCTCGCCCTGCTCGGTGATCCGCAGCGACCCGGCGACCGCTCCCGGCGGCTGCGCGCGGATCGCGTCGTAGCTGGGGCCGCCGCCCCGGCCGACCGTGCCGCCGCGACCGTGGAACAGCCGCAGCCGGATGTCCTCGCGGTGGGCGACCTCGACCAGCGCCAGCTCGGCGCGGTAGAGCGCCCAGTTCGCGGCGAGGTAGCCGCCGTCCTTGTTGCTGTCGGAGTAGCCGAGCATGACCTCCTGGACGTCGCCGCGGTTGGCGACCAGCGCGCGGTAGAGCGGCTGGTTGAGCATCGCGGTCAGCGTCGCCCCGGCGTTCTTCAGGTCGTCGATGGTCTCGAACAGCGGCGAGATGCCGACCGGGCAGGTCGGGCCGTCGTCGCCGTCCGGGTCGAGCAGGCCGACCTCCTTGAGCAGGACGGCGACCTCCAGGACGTCGCTGACCGACTCGCACATGCTGATCACGTAGTTGGGGATCGCGCGCGGGCCGAGCAGCGTCACCTGCGCGGCCGCCGCCTCGACGACGTCGAGCTCGCCGCGGACCTTCTCCGACAGCTCGGCGCCCGGCCGGACCAGCGGGCGGCGCATGCGCAGCTCGCCGGCGAGCATCTCGACCCGCTGCTCCTCGTCGAGCGCGGCGTAGTCGTCGCACACCCCGGCCCAGGCGAGCAGCTCGGCGACGACCTCCTCGTGCACCTCCGCGTTCTGCCGCAGGTCCAGCCCGCACAGGTGGAAGCCGAAGACGTCGACCGCCTCGCGCAGCCGGGCCAGGCGGTCGTCGGCCAGGGCGCCGGCGCCGTGGCTGCGCAGCGAGGTGTCGACGACGTCGAGGTCGGCCCGCAGCTCCGTGGGGTCGTCGTAGGGCTCGAGGTCGGCGTGCGGCTCGGGGACGTGCAGGTGCCCGACGGCGCGCTTGAGCGTGGCGGTGACCCGGTCGTGCACGCCGTTGAGCGCGCGCCGGTAGGGCTCGTCGGCGCGGAAGGGCGAGTCGTCGCCGGAGGCGTCGGCCAGCGCGTAGAGCTCGTCGGTCGGCGTGACCAGGCGGTCGGACACGGAGAGCTCGACCCGCAGCTCCTCGAGCTCGGCGAGGTAGTGGCCCAGGGCCGTCTCGGCCTGGCGGGTGGTCGCGCGGCGCAGCGCGTCGGCGGTGACGTAGGGGTTGCCGTCGCGGTCGCCCCCGATCCAGGAACCGGACTGCAGCATCGGCCGCTCGAGCAGGCCGGCGTCCGGCCACCGCTCGGTCAGCGCCCGGCGCAGCTCGGCGTTGATCGCGGGGATCACCTCGAACAGCGAGAGCTCGTAGTAGCGCAGCGCCTCGTCGATCTCGTCGGACAGGCGCAGCCGCGACAGCCGCAGCAGCGCCGTCTGCCAGAGGGTGAGCACCGCCCGCCAGAGCCTGGCCGACCACTCGTCGTCCACCTCGCCGAGGGCGGCGCGGTCGCGCTGCCGGATCAGGTCGGTGACGTGCACCTGGACCTGCGAGATCGTCTTGCGGCGGACCTCGGTGGGGTGCGCGGTGACCACCGGGACGACGAGCGCGCCGGCCAGCTCGCGGGCGACGGTCGCGGCGTCCAGGTCGGCCTCGTCCAGCAGCGCGAAGCTCGCGGCCAGGCTGCCCTGCTGCGGCGGCGACCCCTCGCGGCGGTGGAAGCGTCTGCGGCGCTCGTGGTGGATGTCCTCGGCGAGGTTGGCCAATAGCGAGAAGTGGCTGAACGCCCGGATGACGTGGTTGGCGTTCTTCACGTCCAGGCCCGCGAGGCGCTCGGCGAGCTCGGCGCGGTCGACCTCGGAGCGGCGGATGCGGAAGGCCTCGACGCGGGTGGCCTCGACCAGGTCGAGCACGTCGGCACCGGCCTGCTCACCGATCACCTCGCCGAGCACGCGCCCGAGCAGGCGGATGTCGTCGCGCAGCGGGGCGTCGTCGGCGCGGTCGTCGGTGCTGTCCCCGCCCCCGTGGTGGCGCAGATCGGCGACGTCGACGGTGGCTTCGGACATGCGCAGGATCATTCCCGACGCGTGTGAACACCTCATGTCGGCGTCGGTCGCACCGCCAGGCGTCAGCTGCCCTCGAACTGCTCCAGGGCGCGCAGGGCCAGGTCGTCGCCGGCGGCCACGCCGAGCCGGAACTGCTCGACGGCGCCGTCCACGTCACCGCGCTCGACCAGCAGCAGCCCGAGGTTGTGGTGGCAGTAGACGTCGCCGGCGCGGATGCCGGCGCGGTAGGCCTCCTCCGCCGCCTCCTCGTCGCCGAGCTCGTCGCAGTAGAGGTTGCCCAGCGGCAGCCACGACTCGGTCTCGCCGAGCTTGGCCCCGAGCTCGAGCACCCAGCGGGCCTCGTCGACGCGGCCGGTGTCGCGCAGCAGCCGCCCGAGGTCGGCGCGCGCGGAGGGGTAGTGCGCGGCGCCGGCCCGCAGCTCGGGCTCCAGCGCCGGGTCGAACGTCATCGACCAGCACCAGCTGGCGACGACGGCGGCCGCGACCGGGTCGCCGAGCGCGGCTCCCCGCTCGGCCGCGACCAGCGCGTCCTCGCGCTCGCCCTGCTCGCGGAGCAGGAACGCCAGGCCCAGCCAGCCGGCCGGGTCGCCGGCCTCCCCGGCGCCGCGGTAGGCGTGCATCGCACCGGCGAGGTCGCCGAGCTCCTCGAGCACCAGGCCGAGGTTGCGCCACGCGTCGGACTCACCGGCGGCCAGCGCGACCTCGTAGGCCTCGACCGCCTCCTCGTTGCGGCCCTGCGCGGCCAGCGCGTTACCGAGGTTGAACGAGCCGACCGAGTCACCCAGCGCGGCGGCGCGCCGGAAGCAGCCTTCGGCGTCGCGGTGCCGGCCGGCCTCGGCCAGGTCGCAGCCCAGATCGATCAGCTCGGCGGGCTCCCCGGAGGCCTGGAGCCGCCGGAGGCGCCGGTCCAGGTCCTCTCGCACGACGCTGATGATCTATGCGCGGCCTGCCGCATGGGGCCGCCGGAGGCCCGGTCTCACCCGTTGGAGCGGCGGAATTCGCGCAGTTCAGCTCCCGAAGGCCTCGCGCCAGGCCGGCAGCAGCGTCCGCTGGGTCCATTCGAGGAACGGCTGCTGCTCGTCCCCGCCGATCTGGACCAGCGCCAGCTGGGTGAATCCGGCGTCGGCGTACTCCTTCGCCGCCTCGAGGACGGCGTCGACGTCGTCCCCGCACGGGATGCTCTCGGCGACGTCGTCCGGCGTCACGAAGGACGACGCCGAGTCGAACGCCGTCGGCCCGGGCAGCTCGGCGTTGACCTTCCAGCCGAGCCCGAACCACCGGAACAGCGAGTGCGCCCGCTTGACCGCGGCGTCCTTGTCGGTGTCGTAGCAGATCGGCAGCTGGCCGACCTTCGGCTTGCCGGCCCCACCGGCCGCCTCGAACATCTCGCCGAGCTCGCCCTTGGGCTCGACGGCGATCATCACGTCGCCGAGCTCACCGGCGATCTCCGCCGACTGCTTGCCGCTGATCGCGATGCCGATCGGCACCCGCTTGTCCGGCAGGTCCCAGAGCTTGGCCGACTCGACGTCGAAGTGCTCGCCGCGGAAGTTGACGTAGCCGCCGTCGAAGAGCTCGCGGATGACCTGGATCGCCTCGACGAACGCCTCCTGCCGGACGTCGGCGCCCGGCCAGCCGCCGCCCACGATGTGCTCGTTGAGGTTCTCCCCCGCACCCAGCCCGAGGGTGAACCGGCCGCCGGAGACCAGCTGCAGCGTCGCCGCCTGCTGGGCCACGACCGCCGGGTGGTAGCGGAACGTCGGACAGGTCACGTAGGTCATCAGGGGGATGCGGCTGGTGGCCTGCGCGGCCGCGCCGAGGGTCACCCACGCGTTCGGTGAGTGGCCCATCTCGTCCAACCACGGGAAGAAGTGGTCGCTCGAGACCGCGAAGTCGAAGCCGACCTCCTCGGCGCCCACCACGTGCCGGACGAGGTCGGTCGGCCCCGCCTGCTCGGTCATCATCGTGTAGCCCAGCTGCATCGCCATGCCGCCCGGCTACCCCGGTCCGGCGGGGCACAATCGGTCAGGCGCGCTCGGCCTGCAGCGCCTCCCGCATCTTGATCTTGCCGCCGGTGCGCAGCAGCGCACCGGCGTAGACCCGGCCGCCGAGCCGCACGATCAGCCCGATGGCGACGAGCATGAGGGCGACGGCCACCACGACCTCCCACCACTGCGCCGCCCCCGCCGCCATGCGCACCGGCATGACCAGCGGCGACAGCCCGGGGACGAAGGAGGTGACGGTGGCCAGGGTGCTCGTGGGGTCGCCGGCCGCCTGGATGGCGATGACGAAGCCGACGACCAGCAGGATCGTCGTCGGGGTCAGCACGCTGCCGAGGTCCTCCTGCCGGCTGACCAGCGACGCCGCGACGGCGAAGATCGAGGCGTAGAGCGCGTAGCCGATGACGAACCAGAGCACGACCGAGACGACGGTGCCGATCACCTGACCGGGGACGTCGACGACGTCGAAGGCGATCGCCCCGGCCGTCCCGACGACGCCCAGGATCACGATCTGCCCGAGCCCCAGCAGGCCGAGGCCCAGGATCTTGCCGGCCAGCAGCTGCCAGGGCTTCATCGTCGCCAGCAGCAGCTCGACGACCCGGCTGGACTTCTCCTCGACCACGCCCTGCGCCACGAACTGGCCGAACAGGATCAGCAGGAAGTAGAGGAGCCCGACCCCGACGATCGCGACGACCGTCGCCTGCGTCCGGTCCTCGCCGCCGGGCTCCAGCGGGACGACGGCGACCGTCGGCGGCGGCTCCAGCGCCACGTTCGCCTGCTGCAGCTGGTCGGCGGTGGACAGCGCGGCGACGGCGCCCTGCACGAGCCGCTCCTCGCTGCCGCCGCTCTTCTGCACGATCAGCCGCGGGTCGGACCCCTCGGGGTCGATCACCGCGGCGTCGACGTCGCCGTCGTCGACGGCCATCCGGGCCGCGGCCTCCGAGGAGAGGCTGCGCACCTCGACGTCGGTGCCCTGGAGGTTGCCCTGCGCGACCAGCACCTGCTCGACGTTGCGGCTGCTGCCGACGACCCCGATCGTGCTGCTCGAGCTCCCGCTGTTGACGAGGACCTGGAAGACCATCACGCCGATGATCAGGATCAGCAGGACCGCGGTGCTGATCAGGAAGTTCTTGTCGCGCAGCCGGGTGGAGATCTCGCGGCCCGCGACCAGCCGGATGAGCGAGGTGCTGCTCAGCTGCTTCGGCTCGCTCACGCCGCCGCCTCCTGCCGCTGCGCCGGGTCGGCGACGGCCTCCCGGAACAGCTCGACCAGGCTCGGCTCGCGCCAGGCGAAGTGGGTGACCCGACCGGTCTCCAGCGCCGCGGCCAGCACCTGCTGGTCGTCGGTGGCGGGGTCGAGCTCGAGCAGGGTGTCCCCGCCCTGCTGGGAGACGACCCGGACGCCGGGCAGGTGAGCCGCCCAGCCCGGGCCGGCGTCGGGGACGACGACCCGCAGCAGCCGGCCGGCCTCCCGGCGGCGCAGCTCCTCCACCGTGCCGGCGGCCACCATCCGGCCTCGGGCGAGGATGCCGACGGAGTCGCACAGCCGCTCCACCAGGTCGAGCTGGTGGCTGGAGAACAGCACCGGCACGCCGGCCCGGCACTGCTCGAGCAGCGCCTCGGCGAGGGAGTCGACACCGACCGGGTCGAGACCGGAGAACGGCTCGTCGAGGATCAGCACCTCGGGCCGGGAGACCAGGGCGGCCGCGAGCTGGACCCGCTGCTGGTTGCCCAGCGACAGCTTCTCGACGCGGTCGCCGCGGCGCTCGCCCAGTCCGAGCCGGTCGACCCACTCGTCGCTGGCCCGGGTGGCCGCGGCGGTGTCCAGGCCGTGCAGCCGGGCGAAGTAGGCGACCTGCTCGCCGACCTTCATCTTCGGGTAGAGGCCGCGCTCCTCCGGCATGTAGCCGATCCGGCGGCGGGCGGCCTCGTCGAGGGGCCTCCCCCGCCAGCGCACCTCGCCGGCGTCGGCGCGGGCCAGGCCCATGGCGATCCGCATCGTCGTCGTCTTGCCGGCGCCGTTGGCCCCGCAGAAGCCGAACATCGATCCCTCGGGGACGGCGAAGCCCACCCCCCGCAGGACGGCGTTGTCGCCGTAGGTCTTGTACAGCCCGTCGAACTCGAGCATCCCCGCTCCCTCGTTGATCATCCGGACCGTATCGGCCCGCACCCCCGAAACCGGGTGCCCCCCGCAGTTCCGGGTCGTTAGCGTGCCGCTGTGCAGGACGTCCGGACCCGGTTGCCGGGCGACTTCTGGCGGGTCTGCGTCGCCGCCGTCGTGTCGCACCTGGGCAGCGGCGCGTCCGGGACGGCGAGCGCGCTGCTCGCGGCGAGCCTGACCCGCGCCCCCCGGGCGGTCGCGCTGGTCGGCGTCTGCTCCGGCCTGCCGTGGCTGCTCTTCGCGCTGCACACCGGCACGCTCGCCGACCGGTGGGACCGTAAGCGGGCGATGTGGCTGTGCGACCTGGCGTCGGCGGTCCAGTTCGCCGTCCTGGCGGTCACCGTCGTCACCGGCCGGGCGAACCTGGCGGTGCTCTGCGTGGTCGCGTTCGGCACCGCCACCGTCTCGACGCTGTTCGACAGCGCGTCGCAGGCCGCGCTGCCCTCGCTCGTGCCGACGCCGCTGCTGGACCGGGCCAACAGCCGCTTCTACGCCGGCACAGTGCTCACCGGCTTCCTGCTCGGGCCGCCCCTGGGCAGCTGGGCGTTCGGGCTCGCGCCGGCGCTCCCGTTCGGCCTGGACGTCGTGTCCTTCCTCGGCTCGGCCGCGCTGATCCTGGGCGTCCGGACGCGGATCCGGGCGACCGACGAGGACCGGGACACGACCGGGATCACCCGGCAGATCGCCGTCGGGCTGCGCTGGCTGTGGCGGCACCGGCAGCTGCGCGCCCTCGTGGTGCTGCTGACGGTGTGGAACCTCGCTGAGACCGCGACGATCGCCGTCCTGGTGCTCTACGTCCTGGAGGTGCTGCACGTCGGCCCGTCCTTCTACGGGCTGCTGCTCTCCGGGCTGGCCGTCGGCGGGCTGGCCGGGTCGGCGGCGGCGCCGTGGCTGCGCCGCCGGCTGGGCCTGGGCGGGGTGATCGCCGGGACCGTCGTCCTCAGCGTCATGGCGTACCTGCTGCTCGCGCTGACCACGACGCCGTGGATCGCGGTCCTGCTGCTCGGCCTGATCGGGTTCGCCGCCTTCGCGTTCAACGTCGTCTCGGCGTCGTACCGCGGCGAGGCGGTGCCCGACCACCTGCGCGGGCGGGTGTACAGCGCCTACCGGTTCGCGACGTGGGGGGTCACGCCGATCGGGGCCGCGCTCGGCGGTGTCGTCGCCGCGGCGTTCGGGCTGCCGGCGGTGTTCGCCGCGACCGCGGCCGTGCTCGCGGCGGTCGCCGTCGTCACCCTGCCGTCGCTGACCAACGCCCGTCTGGCGGCCCCGTAGCGCGCGGCGGCCCTCTGCGGTGTCATCAGGCCATGAGCGAGCACAACGGTGTGGCGCAGCCGCCGTCGGGTGTCGGGCTGGACGGGCTGCGCCGGGCCGCCGCCGGGTGCAAGGCGTGCGAGTTGTGGGAGCCGGCGACGCAGACGGTGTTCGGCGAGGGCCCGGAGACCGCGCGGGTGGTGTTCGTCGGCGAGCAGCCCGGCGACCAGGAGGACCGCAAGGGCGAGCCGTTCGTCGGCCCGGCCGGCCGGCTGCTGGACAAGGCGCTGGCCGAGGCCGGCATCGAGCGCCGCGACGTCTACATCACGAACGCCGTGAAGCACTTCCGGTTCACCTCGACGCCGAAGCGGCGGATCCACCAGACGCCCGGCCCGGAGCACCTGCGCGCCTGCCGGCCGTGGCTGGCGGCGGAGTTCGAGGTGCTCACCCCGGAGGTGGTCGTGTGCCTGGGGGCGACCGCGGCCAAGGCGCTCATCTCGCCGTCCTTCCGGATCACCAAGGACCGCGGGCAGCTCATCCCGTGGAGCCTGCACGGCCCGGTCGAGGACGACGAGGACGAGGAGGAGGCCCCGCACCAGACCTGGATGCTGGCGACCACCCACCCGTCGGCGGTGCTGCGGACTCCGGACGAGTCCCGCGCCGCCGCCTACGACGCCCTGGTCGCCGACCTCAGGGTGGTCGCCGGCGCTCTGGCGTGACCCGCCGGTCGCGGGGTAGACCGTCGCCATGCAACGGCTGTACACCGCGGAGGCGACCGCGTACGGAGCACGGACCGGGGCGGTGGTCACCTCCGACGAGAAACTGGACCTGGAGCTGTCGCGGCCGGCGGGGATGGGCGGGGACGACGGCCCCGGCACGAATCCCGAGCAGCTGTTCGCCGCCGGGTACGCCGCCTGCTTCCACAGCGCGATGCGGCACGCCGTGCGCGAGATGGGCCTGTCCCCGAGGGCGCTGGACGGCTCGCACGTCACCGCGCGGGTGCACTTCCTGAAGGAGCCGCCGATCGACTTCGGGCTGGCCGTCGAGCTCGAGCTGACCGCCCCGGGTCTGGACGCCGATCAGGCGCTCACGGCCATGGAGCTGACGCACCAGATCTGCCCGTACTCCAAGGCCACGATGGGCAACATCGAGGTCGATCTGCAGGTCGCCGAAGCCGCGCCCGTGGACTGAGCCCGGCCGGTTCTCATGATCACCTCGGGTGATCGTGCGGTCGCTACCGGGCCGAGCGGGAGGCGCGGAAGTACCAGAACGACGGCACCAGGAACGCGAACAGCACCATCGCCAGGACGACGATGACGCCGCCGGACACCATCGCCACGCCCACCGACGTCGCCGAGGCCAGCGCTCCGGCGCGCAGGTCGCCCAGCCTCGGCCCACCGGCCACGACGACGATGAACACGCCCTGCATGCGCCCGCGCATGTCCTCGGGCGCCGCGAGCTGCAGCATCGACGTCCGCAGCACCGCGCTGACCATGTCGGCCGCACCCGCGACGGCGAGGCAGAACACCGCCAGCCACAGCGCCGGGGCGAACCCGAAGCCGATGATCGCCAGCCCCCACGCGACGATCGCGCCGAGCACGACGGCGCCCTGCCGGTCGACCCGCGACACCCAGCCCGACGTCAGGCCCATCAGCAGCGCGCCGATCGAGATCCCGGCGAACAGCCAGCCGAGCGCGTTCTCCGATCCGGCGAACCGGGTGGCCGACAGCTCCGGGAAGACCGCCTGCGGCCAGGCGAAGAGCATCGCGCAGATGTCGACGACGAACGTCATGAGCAGCACCGGCTGGGTGCGCAGGAAGGTGAAGCCGTCCCAGACCCCGCGCACCGCGGCACCGAGCCGCAGCGGCCCGGCGTCGTGGCCGGGCGGCAGCGCCGGCAGGCCGCGGAGCAGCAGCAGCGCGACGAGGAAGCCCAGCGCGTCGACGGTGTAGCAGAGGAACAGGCTGCCGGTGCCGATGAGCACACCGGCGATCAGCGGGCCGACGATGACGCCGGCCTGCCGCACGGTCATCGACAGCGCGTTCGCGCCGGGCACGCCGGCCGGCCCGACCAGCGCCGGGATCACCGCGCCGCGGGTCGGCTGGTTGACCGCCGCGAAGCCCGAGACGCACGCGGTGAGCACCCACAGCACGACCAGGTTGCCGTCGCCGGGCAGCGCCGCCTGCACCGCCAGCAACGCGCTGGTCACCGCCGACCCGGCCGACGTGATGAGCATCAGCCGCCGCCGGTCCATGGCGTCGGCGATCGCACCGCCGAGCAGGCCGAAGACGATCAGCGGGATCAGCGCGACCATCGAGGTGACGCCGACCAGCAGCGACGAATGGGTCACCTTGAACACCTGGTACGGGACGGCGACCAGCGTCATCTGCTGGCCGAGCATCGTCGCCGCGATGCCGCCGAACAGCCGGCGGAAGGCCTTGTTCTTCAGCGGTTCGGTGTCGATCGCCCAGCCGCGCCGCTTGGCGACCGGTTCGGCGACCTTGCCCGCGCCCTCCACCGGGTCGACCGGCGTCGGCGTCTCCTCGGGGCTCACGGGGCGAGCCGCTGCACGATCCAGCCGCCGCCCTCGTCGTCGTCCCGCACGAACCGCAGCCGGTCGTGCAGCCGGTCGGCGCCGCCCTGCCAGAACTCGATCCGCTCCGGCACCACCCGGTAACCGCCCCAGACCGGCGGCCGCGGCACCGGCCCCTCGCCGGTCTCCTCGTCGAGCAGCCGCACCCGCTCCTCCAGCTCCTCGCGGGAGTCGACGACGGTCGACTGCACCGAGGCGACGGCGGCCAGCTGCGCGCCGCGCGGCCGGGGGTTCCACAGGTCGTCGGAGGCGGCGTCGCCGACCCGCTCCACGCGGCCCGCGATCCGCACCTGCCGCTGGATCGCGTGCCAGGGGAAGACCAGCGCCGCGTGCGGGTTGACCGCGAGCTGCGCGCCCTTGGCCGAGGCGTAGCTGGTGACGAAGACGAAGCCGAACGCGTCGTAGCCCTTCATCAGCACGATGCGGGCGTCCGGGGCGCCGTCGGCGTCCGCCGTGGCGACGACCATGGCGTTGGGCTCGGGCAGCTCGGCGGCCACGGCGTCGGCGAACCAGCGGTCGAACAGCTCGACCCAGCCACCGGCCAGGTCCTCCTCGCGCAGGCCGCGCCCGCCGTAGTCCCGGCGCATGCGGGAGAGATCGGGCACGACCGCCATGCTGGCACCGCAACGCCCTCCGTGCCGCCGCGGGACCCGGTCGTGCCTGGTGAGCGCCCTCACACGCGCACTCTCCCGGGGGACAATGAGGCGAGGGCCGATTCGAGACGGCGCCACGGCACCGCCTAGGGTCCACCCAGTCGTGCGCGTCTCGATACGCGCACATGTCCGGCGCGCGCGAAGGAGCATGCGAGATGGCCGACGACTTCGTACCCGGCCTCGAGGGCGTCATCGCCTTCGAGACGGAGATCGCAGAACCCGACAAGGACGGCGGTGCGCTGCGCTACCGCGGCGTCGACATCGAGGACCTGGTCGGCAAGATCACGTTCGGCAACGTGTGGGCGCTGCTGGTCGACGGCAAGTTCGGCCCGGGCCTGCCGCCGGCCGAGCCGTTCCCGATCCCGGTGCACAGCGGCGACGTCCGCGTCGACGTCCAGGCCGCCCTGGCGATGCTGGCCCCGTTCTGGGGTTACCGGCCGCTGCTGGACATCAGCGCCGAGGAGGCCCGCGACCAGCTCGCCCGGGCCGCCGTCATGGCGCTGTCCTACGTGGCTCAGTCGGCGCGCGGCATCGGCGTCCCGGCCGTGCCGCAGAAGCGGATCGACGAGGCCTCGACGATCGTCGAGCGGTTCATGATCCGCTGGCGCGGCGAGCCCGACCCCCGCCACGTCGCCGCGGTCGACGCCTACTGGACGTCGGCCGCCGAGCACGGCATGAACGCCTCCACCTTCACCGCCCGCGTCATCGCCTCCACCGGCGCCGACGTCGCCGCCGCGCTCTCCGGCGCGATCGGTGCGATGTCCGGCCCGCTGCACGGCGGCGCGCCGTCCCGGGTGCTGCACATGCTCGACGGCGTCGAGGAGGCCGGCGACGCGGAGAAGTACGTCAAGGACCTGCTCGACCGCAAGGAACGGCTGATGGGCTTCGGCCACCGCGTGTACCGCGCCGAGGACCCGCGCGCCCGCGTGCTGCGCAAGGCCGCCGAGGAGCTCGGCGCGCCGCGCTTCGAGGCCGCGCTGGCGCTGGAGAACGCCGCGCTCAAGGAGCTGCGCGAGCGTCGTCCCGACCGGCCGATCGAGACGAACGTGGAGTTCTGGGCGGCGATCGTGCTCGACTTCGCCGAGGTGCCCAGCCACATGTTCACCTCGATGTTCACCTGCGCCCGCACCGCCGGCTGGTGCGCGCACATCCTCGAGCAGAAGAACACCGGCCGCCTCGTGCGCCCGTCGGCCCGCTACATCGGCCCCGACCCGCGCAAGCCCGAGGAGGTCGAGGGCTTCGACACCGTCTCGGTGAAGTCCATCAACGCCGCCGCGCCGGCCTAGCCTCCGCCGCACGTTCGTCGACGGCCCGGGTCCGCGCTCCAGCGGCCCGGGCCGTCGTGCTCTCGTCCCCACCCGTCCCGTCCCGAGAGGCCCGCATGACCATCCAGATCCCCGCCGAGCTGCTGCCCGCCGACGGACGGTTCGGCTGCGGTCCCTCCAAGGTCCGGCCGGAGGCGCTGCGGGCCCTGGCCACCGACGGCGCCCCGCTCATGGGCACCTCGCACCGCCAGGCGCCGGTCAAGAACCTGGTGCGGCAGGTCCGGGAGGGGCTCACCGCGCTGTTCGACCTGCCCGACGGCTACCAGGTGGTGCTCGGCAACGGCGGGTCGACGGCGTTCTGGGACGCCGCGGCGTTCGGGCTGATCCGCGACCGGGCGGCGTTCGGCACGTACGGCGAGTTCTCCGCGAAGTTCGCCTCCGGCGTGGCCGAGGCCCCGTTCCTGGGCGACCCGGTGATCGCCAAGGCCGAGCCGGGCTCGCTGGCGCTGCCCAAGGCCGCAGACGGGATCGACGCCTACGGCTGGGCGCACAACGAGACCTCGACCGGCGTGATGGCGCCGATCGCCCGCCCGCACGGCGCCGACGACGACGCCCTCGTGCTCATCGACGCCACCAGCGCCGCCGGCGGCCTGCCGGTCGACGTCGAGCAGACCGACGTCTACTACTTCGCGCCCCAGAAGAACTTCGGTGGGGACGGCGGGCTGTGGATCGCGCTCATGTCGCCGAGCGCGCTCGCGCGGGTGGCGGAGATCAAGGCGTCGGGCCGCTGGATCCCGGGTTTCCTCGACCTGTCGATCGCCGTCGACAACTCGGCCAAGGACCAGACCTACAACACCCCCGCCGTCGCCACGCTGTTCCTGCTGGCCGACCAGATCCGGTGGCTGCAGGGGCTCGGCGGGCTCTCCGGCGCCGTGGCCCGGACCCGCGAGTCGTCGTCCCGGCTGTACTCCTGGGCGGAGAAGTCGGAGGTCGCGACGCCGTTCGTGGCCGACCCGTCGCAGCGCTCCTTCGTCGTCGGCACGATCGACTTCGCCGAGGGCGTCGACGCCGCGGCGATCGCGACGACGCTGCGCGCGAACGGCGTCGTCGACGTCGAGCCCTACCGGAAGCTGGGCCGCAACCAGCTGCGCGTGGGCATGTTCCCCGCCGTCGACCCCGACGACGTCAGCGCCCTGACCGCCTGCATCGACTTCGTCCTCGAACGCCTGTAGCGCGGTTTCGCGTGCTTAACCGCGCGCGGTTAGGCACGCGAAACCACCTCAGGTGAGTACCCAGGTGGGTTTGATCGCGGCGCCCGTGGGGCGGGTGGCCGGGGACGGCCCCACGCGGGTCAGCGGGCACGGCAGCACCCGCGTGCCCGACGCTCCGGCGACCGAGAACACCCGCAGGTCCACCGGCCGCGGCACGAGCGCGCCGCCGACCAGCGTCGGCACGGTCGGCAGCACGACCGGCTCGGCGGCGACGAAGCGGTGCGGCGCGGCGGCCACCTCGGCCTGCAGCTGGGCCAGCTCGTCGGTCGTCGCCTGGGGCCCGACGACGGACGAGCCCCCGCCGTAGGCGTCCACCGGGGTGAGCACGAGCTCGTGCAGCCGGCTCCGGACCTCGGCCCACTGGACCGGGTCGGCCAGCACGTGGGTCGGGACCGAGCGCAGCAGCGGCTCCTCGCCCAGGTAGAAGCGGATCATCCGCGGGACGACGGCGTAGGTCGCCCGGTCGTCGGCGACGCCGTTGCCCGGCACGTTGGCCAGCCCGAGGGTGCCGCTGCGGACCCCTTCGGCCAGCAGCGCGGCCAGCTGCGCGCCACCGGGCGTGCGGTGCGCCGCGAGCTCGGCGTCGTCGAACCGGCGGAACAGGACGTCGACCGGCACCCGCTCACCGTCGACGGCCGCCACGATCCCGCCGTCGGGCCGCGGCCAGAGGTCGGCGGCGCGCACGAGCGGCACCCCCAGCGCGTCGGCCAGCACCCGGTGCTCGAACCAGGCGGGGTCGGCCTCCCCCGCGGACAGGGCGGCGACCTGCGGCGCCCGCCGCACCTGCGGCGGGGCGGCCCCGGCGAGCGCGCCGGCCAGCAGCGGGACGGCGTCGGACGGGTCGTGCACCGCCACCGGGGGCACCAGCTCCGGCACCGCCGTCCGGACGACGTCGCGCGCGGCCAGGGCGTAGCCGATGCCCGCCGGCACGCGCAGCGAGTCGGCGAGGACGATCCACCGGCCGTCGGGCCCGCGGGCGACGTCGGTCGCGGCCAGGGTCGCCCGCGGCTGGTCCCGCCAGGCGAAGCCGACGGCCTCGGGCTCGCGGGCGGGGCTGGACGCCACCGCCCACGCGGGCAGCACGCCGGCCCGCACGACCTCGGGATCGCGGTCGGGGTCGCCCCGGCGCCGGCCGGCGGCGCGGTAGACGTCGGCGAGGAACAGGTTGAGCGCCCGGTGCCGCTGCTCGACCCCGGCGGCCAGCGAGGCCCACTCGGCGGCGTCGATCGCGTGCGGGACCGGGTCGACCGGCACCGCACGGGAGGTCTGCCGGCCGTCGGCCCACCCGGCGACGACCAGCCCGCGGCCCGCGCCCTCGGCGGCCAGCGCCGCGGCGGCCGCGGTCAGCCCGTCCGGCCCCAGCTTGTCCAGGACCGGCCGCACGACGGCGTCGAAGGGATCGCTCACAGCGCACCCCGTTCGACTCCGGGCTCGTTCCGCTCCTCGGTCGCTGTCCCCCGCAAGCGGGAGGTGCCCCCAGCCTGCGGCGATGCTCGCTCGCCCGTCGTTCTCACAACCACCGATCGAACCAGGCCGCCACCCGCTCGCTCAGCTCCACCAGGTGATCGCGGCCCACGATGGTGTGCCCCTCCCCCGGCAGCAGGAACAGCTCGCTGGGCCCGCCGCGCGCCTGCAGCTCCTGGTGCGCCTGCACCGACTCGCCCACCGGCACGTTCGTGTCCCGGTCGCCGTGGCACAGCAGGACCGGCGAGGTGAGCCGGTCCAGGTGCGTCATCGGCGAGATCGCCGCGAGCATCTCCCGGTCGGCGATCGGGTCGCCGTACTCGGTCACCGACGCCGCGGCCATCCACCGCTCGGTGCCGGCGAAGAAGCTGCGCAGGTCGCTCATCCCGGCCAGCGTCGCGCCGGCGGCGAACAGGTCCGGCCAGCGGGTCAGCGCGACCAGCGTCAGGTAGCCGCCGTAGGACCAGCCGTGCGCGCCGATCCGCCCGGGCGCGGCGAACCCGGAGTCCACCAGGGTGCGCACGGTCGCCGGCACGTCCTGGAACGACGACTCGCGGGCCGCGCCGTCGTCGGCGCACGTGAACGCGCGCCCGGACCCACCCGAGCCCCGGACGTTCGGCGCGAACACGGTGAACCCCGCGGCGACCAGCGACTGCGCGACCGGTGACCACCCCGGCCGCTCCTGCCCCTCCGGCCCGCCGTGGAAGCTGATCACCGTCCGGTTGGGCCCCTCGACCCCGCGCGGCACGTACAGCCAGCCGGACAGCTCCAGACCGTCGGGAGCGCGGTAGCGGTGCAGCACCGGCTCGACCAGCAGGTCGGGGTTGGGGCGGCGCGGCGACGTCGGCAGGGGGTGCGGCTCGGTCCCGTCCAGCGGCACCACCCACAGGGACCGCGGTGCGCGCGGGCCGGTCAGCTCGGCGATCAGCCGGGTGCCGTCGCCGGTCAGCGACCAGCCGGGCATCACGGGTTCGGGCAGCGGCACCTCGCGCAGCACCGCGCCGTCGGCCGGGTCGTGCAGGCGCAGCTGGGTGACGCCCTCGCAGGTCCAGACGGCGAGCACGGTGCCGTCGGCGCGGACGGCGTAGCCGTCGAGGTCGGCGTCCGGGCGGGACAGCAGCACCCGGCCGGGACCTGGGACGCCGTCGTCCGAGAGCGGGACGACGACCAGCCCCTCGCGGTCGGCACCCGGCTCGCCCGGCAGCGAGGCCCGCAGGTAGACCGACCGCCCGTCGGGACCGAACCGGCCGTCCTCCGACGCGATCCCGCCGGGCGCGTCCAGCGGGATCACCCGGCGCAGCTCGCCGGTGGCGACGTCCCCGAGGACGACGTGCCGGAAGTTCCGCGGTCCGCGGCGGGCCAGCACCCAGCACTCGTCGGCGGACACGCTGGTCACCGCGAGGAAGCCGCCCCGGGCCAGCGTGCGGTGCGCGCCGGTCTCGGCGTCGACCAGGACGACGTCGGCGTCCGGACCGTCGCCCGGCGCGATGGAGCAGACGTAGCGCCCCGGCCGGGTCCAGCCGCCGGCGAAGACGGTGACGAACGGGTCGGCGCCGGCCACGACGCGGTGGTCGCTGCCGTCGGGGCGGACCACGTGCAGCTCGGCGCAGATCGAGCCGCCGGGGCTGACCAGGTAGGCCAGCCACGCGCCGTCCGGCGACCAGGCGACCGAGACGACCTCCTCGTCCATCCCGGACAGGACGGCCGGCGGCGTGTCCTGGACCAGCGACGCGGTCTCCAGCCGGGGCAGGCCCGAGCGGTCGGTGACGTAGGCGAGCCCGTCGCCCTCCGGCGACAGCGCGGGGCACCAGGCACCGGCGGTGCCGGCGATCTCGGTGACGGCGAGCCGCACATCGGTGGAGAGCGGCTCGATCACGGGGCCCAGTCTTCCGGAGCCCGCGACGCGCCGCTCCGGGCGTGCCTGCCGGACGGCCCGGCGGCGCACGGATAGCCTCGGACCCCAGGTCTCTCTCCGGGACCACGCGCGCCGAACCACAGGAGGTCGCCGATGCGCACGCTGCGCCTGGTCGCGCTCTCCGACGACGGCAAGAGCCTGATCCTCACCGCCGAGACCGACGGCTCCGACGAGATCGAGCGCTTCGCGCTGCCGATCGACGAGCGGGTGCGCGCCGCGGCTCGCGGCGACGCCCGGCTCGGCGCGATCGAGGACCTCGGCAACACGCTGCCGCCGCGGGTCATCCAGGCGCGCATCCGCGCCGGTGAGACCCCCGAGCAGGTGGCCGAGGCCTCCGGCACCCGGGTCGAGCGCATCCTGCGCTTCGCGCACCCCGTCCTGCAGGAGCGCGAGCGGCTGGCCGAGCAGGCCCGCGAGTCCCGCGTCCGCCTCTCCGAGGGGACGACGTCGACCTCGCTCGAGCGGTTCATGACCCAGCGGCTGCGCCTGATCGGCGGTGACCCGGACGCCGTCCGCTGGGACTCCTTCCGCGGCGACGACGGCACCTGGGTGGTCACCGCGGCGTGGAAGGCCGGCGGCAAGTCCGGCACCACGCACTGGAGCTACGACGTCGCCGCCCGCACGGTCGCGCCGGCCGACGCCTCGACCACCGACTTCGCCGAGGGCACCCGGCTCGTCCGGGTCGTCCCCGACGTGCCGGCCGGCCCGTTCCCGTCGGCGCCGGTTCCCCGGCCTGTCGTCGTCGAGGACGACGACGTCTCGGCCCCCGAACCGGCTCCCGAGGTCGAGGCCGACCTCGACGAGCACGTGCGCGACGTCGCCCCGGACCACGGCACGCCGGTGCTCGACCCGCTCGACGACCCCGAGCTGGCCGAGCACGACACCGTGGTGCTGGGCCGCACCGGCGAGGAGCCGGAGGACCCGCGGGCGCGCATCCCGGCGTGGGAGGACATCGTCTTCGGCGTCCGCCGCCACCGCTGAGGCCGCCGAAAGGCGCAGGTGGCGGGGTTTCCGAAACTCGTTCGCCAGCGTCAGTACCCCGGCCTAGCCTCGGGGGGCCATGGCTGATCCCTCCCCTCCCGGTCCGCACCCCGAGCGGGGCAGGCTCTCCGCCCTCCGCCGGCTGATCCCGTTCGCCCGCCCGTACCGCGGCCTGATCGCGCTGACGTTCGGCGCCGCGCTGGTCGCGACGCTGGCCCAGCTGACCGTCCCGCTGGTCACCGCGGCGATCGTCGACGGTCCGCTGGCGCACGGGGACCGCGCGGGGCTGTGGCCGCTGCTCGCCCTGGCGCTGGTGTTCGGCGTCGCCGAGGCCGGCCTGTTCTTCCTGCGGCGCTGGTCGATGGGCAAGAGCAGCCTGCGGCTCGAGCGCGACCTGCGGCAGGCGCTGTACGAGCGGCTGCAGCGGCTGCCGGTCGCCTTCCACGACCGGTGGGCGTCGGGCCAGCTGCTCTCCCGCGCGACCAGCGACATGTCCACGATCCGCCGCTTCGTCGGCTTCGGCGCCGTCTTCCTCGCGGTCAACCTGATCACCTGCGGCGTCGTCCTGGTGCTGCTGCTGATCACCTACTGGCCGCTCGGCCTGGTCGTGCTGCTCACCACGGTGCCGCTGACCCTGACCGGGCTGCGCTGGGAGAAGCGCTACAACGTGCAGTCGCGGCTGGTGCAGGACCAGCAGGGCGAGCTGGCCACCGACGTCGAGGAGGCCGTGCAGGGCATCCGCGTGGTCAAGTCGCTGGGCCGCAGCCGGCTGGTGTTCGACCGCTACGACCTCAAAGCGCTGCGGCTGCGCGGCCAGCAGCTGGACAAGATCCGCACGCTCGCGCTGCTCTGGTGCGTCTTCGAGTTCCACCCGCAGATCACGCTGGCGGTCATCCTGGTGGGCGGCGCGCTGGCGGTGCAGGCCGGCGCGCTCACCATCGGCGGGCTGGTCGGGTTCGTCGCGCTGTTCACCGTGCTGCTCTGGCCGATCCTGTCGCTGGGCTTCCTGTTCGCGCAGGCGCAGGAGGCGGCCAGCGCCTGCGACCGCATCGGCGAGCTGCTCGACGAGCCGATCACCGTCACCGACCGGCCCGGGGCCCGCAGGCAGCCGATCGGCTCCCCCGCCCGGCTGCGGCTCGAGGGCGTCGGCTTCCGCTACCCCGGCTCGCGCGAGCCGGTGCTCGACGGCGTCGAGCTCGACATCGCCCCGGGCGAGACGGTCGCGCTGGTCGGCGCCACCGGATCGGGCAAGACGACGCTCACCGCCCTGGTCCCCCGGCTCTACGACGTCACGGCCGGCCGGGTCACCCTGGACGGCGTCGACGTCCGCGACCTGCCGCTGGAGCAGCTGCGCCGCGTCGTCGCCACGGCGTTCGAGGACGCGACGCTGTTCTCGATGAGCGTCCGGGAGAACCTCACCCTCGGCCGGCCGGACGCGAGCGACGACGACGTCGCCGAAGCGCTGCGCGTGGCGCAGGCCGGCTTCGTGCACGACCTGCCGTGGGGTCTGGACACCCGCATCGGCGAGCAGGGCCTGTCCCTGTCCGGCGGCCAGCGGCAGCGGCTGGCCCTGGCCCGCGCGGTGCTGGGCCGGCCGTCGGTGCTCGTGCTCGACGACCCGCTGTCGGCCCTCGACGTGCACACCGAGGCGCTGGTCGAGGCCGCGCTGCGCGAGGTGCTCGCCGAGACCACCGCGCTCGTGGTGGCGCACCGGCCCTCCACCGTGCTGCTCGCCGACCGGGTGGCGCTGCTGCAGGACGGCCGGATCACCGCGGTCGGTCCGCACTCCGAGCTGCTCGCCGAGGTGCCCGCCTACCGCGACCTGCTGGCCCAGGAGAGCGAGCTGGTGCTGCCGTGACCGCCTCCGACCAGAGCTGGCGCGGCGTCGCGACCGAGAACGCCGACGAGCTGCCCACCGGCGCGGGCGTGTTCCTGCGCGCCCGGTCGCGACGGCTGCTCGGCGAGCTGGCCCGCCCGCACCGCCGGTCGCTGTGGGGGCTGCTGGCCACGATCACCACGCAGAACGTGGCGTGGCTGGCCGGCCCGTTCCTCATCGGGGTGGGGATCGACGTCGCCGTGCCGGCCCTCGTCGACCACGGGAACGTCTGGCCGCTGATCGGCATCGCGGCGGCGATGGTGGCCGCCGCGCTCGCCGACGCCGGTCTGCGCTTCCTGTTCATCACCTGGTCGGGCCGGGTGGGCCAGGCGGTGCTGCTCGAGCTGCGCCGGCGGGTGTTCCGGCACGTGCAGCGGCTGCCGCTGTCGTTCCACGAGAGCTACACGTCGGGCAAGACGATCAGCCGCCTGACCAGCGACGTCGAGGCGCTCTCCGAGCTGCTCGACGAGGGGCTGGACAACCTGCTGTCCGCCGTCTTCAGCGTGCTGTTCATCGGCGTCTTCCTGCTCGTGCTCGACCTCCCGCTCGGGTTGGTCGTGCTGATCGGGTTCGCGCCGCTGTACCTGGTCGTGCGCTGGTTCCAGAAGCACTCGACCGCGGCCTACCGGCGCACCCGCGAGACGATCGCCGCGCTGATCGTGCAGTTCACCGAGACCTTCGGCGGCATCCGGGCGGTGCAGGCGTTCCGCCGGGAGCGGCGCAACGACGCGCTGCACGGCGCGCTCAACGAGGACAACCGGCTCGCGCACAACCGCGCGTTCTGGCTGATCGCGGTCTTCGTGCCCGCCGTGACGCTGATCGGCAACCTGGTCACCGTCGCGGTGCTCGCCTACGGCTCGCTGCGGGTGCTCGACGGCGAGCTCGCCGTCGGCACGCTGGTCAGCTTCCTGCTCTACCTGCGCCGGTTCTTCGACCCGCTGCAGGACGTCGCCATGTTCTACAACTCATACCAGTCGGCGACGGCGGCGCTGGAGAAGCTGTCCGGCGTCCTGGAGGAGGTGCCGACGGTCCCCGAGCCGGAGAACCCGATCCGGCTCCAGGAGCCGCACGGCGAACTGGTCTTCGACGGCGTGACCTTCGGCTACACCGACCGGACCGTGCTGCCGTCGCTGGACCTGCGCGTGCCGGCCGGGCAGACGGTCGCCCTGGTGGGCGCGACCGGCGCGGGCAAGTCGACGCTGGCGCGGCTGGCCGCGCGGTTCTACGACCCGGTCGGCGGCGAGGTCCGGCTCGACGGCGTCCCGCTGCGCCGGCTGGCCGACGCCGACCTGCGCCGGGCGGTGGTCATGGTCACCCAGGAGAGCTTCCTGTTCTCCGGCACGGTGGCCGACAACATCGCCTTCGGCCGGCCCGGCGCCACGCGGTCGCAGATCGAGGACGCCGCCCGGGCGATCGGCGCGCACGGCTTCATCGCCGCGCTGCCCGAGGGCTACGACACCGACGTCAGCAAGCGCGGCGGTCGGCTGTCGGCCGGCCAGCGGCAGCTGGTCAGCTTCGCCCGCGCGTTCCTCGCCGACCCGGCGCTGCTCATCCTCGACGAGGCCACCAGCTCGCTGGACGTGCCCAGCGAGCGGCTGGTGCAGCACGCGCTGCAGACCCTGCTGGCCGACCGGACGGCGCTGATCATCGCCCACCGGCTCTCCACCGTGGAGATCGCCGACCGGGTGCTGGTCATGGACGACGGCCGGATCGTGGAGGACGGCTCTCCCGGCGAGCTGGTCGCCGGGGTCGGCAGGTTCGCCGATCTGCACCGCGCCTGGGCCGACAGCCTGGTCTAGGGCGTGTCAGACACGCCCTGCGGGCCACACTGGGGAACGGCAGTCCCACCGGAGGAGTTGGTCAGGCATGGCGATGTCGGTGTCGATGCCGCTCGGCGGCGTCCAGGTCGGGTCCTACGACAGCTACGAGCAGGCGCAGGCGGCGGTGGACTACCTCTCCGACGAGAAGTTCGCCGTCGAGAACGTGACGATCATCGGCTCGGACCTGCGCATGATCGAGCGGGTCACCGGCCGGCTCACCCAGGGCCGCGCGATCGCGGCCGGGGCGGCCGGGGGTGCCTGGTGGGGTCTGTTCGTCGGCCTGCTGCTGGGCATCTTCTCCACCAGCGGGACGGCGTGGATCGGCTCGCTGCTCCTCGGGCTGGGCATCGGCCTGGTGTTCGGTGCCCTGTTCGGCTGGATGGGCTACCGGGCCACCCAGGGCAAGCGCGACTTCACCAGCACCAGCCAGATCGTGGCCAGCCGCTACGACGTCATGTGCAGCCCGGCGCACGCCGAGGAGGCGCGGGCGATGCTGGCCCGCTTCTCGCTGCGTGGCTGACCCCGTCGTCCGGGATGCCGGGCCGGACGACGTCACCGCCGTCTGCGCGTTCGGCGAGCAGCACATCCGGCCGCACTACACGCCGCTGATCGGTGCGGCCGCCGCGGACGCGCAGGTGCGCGACTGGTGGAACGAGCGCGCGATCGGCGCGGCCGTGGCCGCGGGTCTCGTGGTCGTCGCCGAGGCCGACGGGCAGGTCGTCGGCGTCGGGCAGCTCGGTCGCGACCACGTCGTCTACAAGCTCTACGTCTCCCCCGAGCAGCGCGGCCGGGGGTTGGGCGTCCGGCTGCTCGACGCCCTGATCGGCCGGCTCCCGGCCGCCGTCGAGCGGCTGTCCATCGAGCACTTCGCGGCCAACGAGCGCGCCGGCGCGTTCTACGAGCGCGAGGGCTACCGCGTGGAGCGGGTCGATCCGGGTCCGCCGGAGAACCCCGGCCTCGGCGTGGTCTGGCGGGCCCGCTCCCTCGTCCGGGGCTGAGACCCGACCCGGGAAGTCGCCCGGTCAGGCGTCCAGCTCGGTCCGCACTCCGATCGGCAGCCACCGGAACCGGCGGCGGACGTCCTCGGGAGCGTCGGCCAGGTCGTGCTCGACGCCGTCCCGGCCTTGGGAGAAGTGGCTCCAGCCCTCGTAGTGCACGGGGACGACGGTCCGTGCGCCCGTGAGCCGGCAGACCTCGACGGCTTCCCGGCCGGTCATCGAGTAGCGGACCGGGCCGGTGAGACCGAAGCGGACGCGGCCCAGGTGCAGCACCGCCGTGTCGACCCGCAGTCGCTCGGCGACCTGGCGGACGCCGTCGAAGAGCACGGTGTCGCCGGAGATCCACAGGACGCCGTCGTCCTGGCCCTCCTCACGGAGGGCGAAGCCGACGACGTCCCCCACGATCGGCCGGGACAGCGGCGGACCGTGCCGCGCCGGGGTGGCCGTGACCTCGAGCGGGAGCCGGTCGGCGACGTGGAGGGTGGTGCGCTCCCACGGGCGCAGCCCGCGCGCGCCACCGCCGAGCCGGGCGGCCCCGGACGCCGTCGTGACGACGACCGGGACCGACCCCAGCAGCTCACGGCCGGCGTCGTCGAGGTTGTCGGCGTGGTGGTCGTGGCTGAGCAGCACCGCATCGACCGGCAGCAGGTCGTGGGCCGGCACCGCCGGTCCGGCGACCTTGCGGGAGCCGGTCCCCCAGCCGAACGAGTACCGCCGTCCGGGCGGGTCGAAGGTCGGGTCGGTCAGCAGCCGCCAGCTGCCGTACTCGATCAGCAGCGTCGGCCCACCGACGTGGGTGAGCCGCAAGCCCAGCCGCGCCCGGGTCACGACGCCCCGGCGACCTGCGAGCGAGAACCGCCGGCGTGCGCCAGCGCCCACTCGAGCACCTCGTCGGCGATCCGCTCCCACCCTTCCTGCGCCGGCAGGAGGTGGGCGTAGCCCGGGTATTCGCGCACCTCGGTGACGGTGTCGCCGTGGTAGTGGTGGGCGTTCGACCGCTGGACGCTCGGCGGCATGATGTGGTCCTCCCCGCCGGAGACGAACAGCAGTGGTGGTCGCGCGTCGTTGCCGTAGTCCACGTGCGCATCCTGCGGACCGGGCATCAGGTTGGCCAGGACCGAATTCCAGAGGATCCCGCCCGACGCCGGGATGGCGTACCGCTCGTACAGCCGCCGGGACTCGTCCTCGTCGAAGGCGTTCGTGAAGGCGTAGTTCCACTGCTCCCAGGTGAACCCGACCGCGCGGTGCCTCACCCCGCGCGAGTGGCAGCGGATCGCGACCGACGGGTGACCTCAGACGTTGCCGAAGCCGCCGCCCCAGCGCTCGGGCTGCATCGCCCCCCGGTGCGCCTCGGGGTCGCCCTGCGGCGTGGTCACGCCGCGCGCCATCGAGCCCGGGTCGTTGAGCCGCGACCCGCGCGACTGCGCGCGCCGGTCGTGCAGCCACATCGGGACCAGCACGACCGCGACACCCACGAGGAACCACGCCCACAGCGGCATGCGCGGACCGTAGCGGTACGGCACCGTTCCGACCAGTGGCTCACCGCAGGAGGGTGAACGCGATCGCCGCCGCCGCGGCCACCCCCAGGGAATCGACGCCCTCGCGCATCGGGATCCGCGCCCGCACCCGCGCCGCGGCCTGCGCCTGCGCGGTCAGCCCCGGCCCCTCCGCGCCGAGCAGCACCGCCGTCCGCGGGTGCTCGCGCGGGTCGAGCGAGGTCAGGTCGACCGCGTCGTCCGCCGGGGTGAGCGCGACGGTCAGGTAGCCGGCCTCGTGCAGCCGGTCCAGCCCGCCCGGCCACTCACCCAGCACAGCGAACGGCAGCGCCAGCACGTGCCCCATCGAGACCCGCACCGAACGGCGGTACAGCGGATCGGCGCAGCGCGGGTCGAGCAGCAGCCCGTCGACCCCCAGCGCCACCGCCGACCGCGCGATCGAGCCCAGGTTCTCCGCGTCGTTGAGCGCCTCCAGCACCGCCAGCCGGCGCGGCGCCGCCGGGTCGGGCCCGGTCAGCAACTCGTCGAGCGCGGTGGGCGGACGGCGGTCGGCCGACGCGAGCACCCCGCGGGTCAGCCGGAAGCCGATGATCTCCGAGAGCAGCCACTTGTCCGCCTCGTAGGCCGGGACGTCGTCGGGCAGGTCCAGCGCGCCGACCCGCCCCGGGACGCCGAACACCGCCCGCACCCGGTAGGGCGAGGCCAGCAGCCGCTGCACCGCCGGCACGCCCTCCACGATCACCGGCCCGGTCCCCCGCGGTGTGCCGGGTCGCCGGTCGCCCGACACGAGATCCCGGAAGTCGGCCACCCGGGGGTCGTCGGCGTCCGTGATCAGGGTGGGCACGTCGCCGATCATCTCCGCCGGCCGCGCCGTCCCGACGGGCGGGATGCGCACCGCCGACGCAGGATCGCTGAGGGTGGGGGAAGCCGGGTCCTGCCGCGCGACGTGCGAGCACAGGACGGGAGGCGCCCGTGGGCGGCCTGGCGGGACCACCGGGACCGGCGCGGCCGGGTGCGGAGACCGAGCGTTCGCAGGGCTCGCGCGGACGCGCGGTGCTGCGCGGGATCGTCGTCCCCGCGCTCGCGGCGACGATCAACGGCGTCGCGTTCGTGGCCCTCTACACGGCCGCGTTCCACGACCCCGTTCCCCACCACCTGCCGCTCGCGGTGGTCGGCTCAGCGCAGCAGGTGGAGCAGGCCCGGGCGGCGGTGGACCCCTCGCAGTTCGCGCTGCGGCAGCTGCCCGACGCGGCCGCGGCCGCCGAGGCGGTCCGACGCCGGGAGGTCTTCGGCGCCCTCGTGGTCGACACCCCGCAGCCGGAGCTGCTGATCGCCGGCGCGAACACCCAGGCGGTCACCATGACCGTCACGCAGGCGTTCCAGCCGGTCGAGGAGCAGCTCGGCGCCCCCGCGCAGCAGCACGACCTCTCTCCCCTGGTGCCCGGCGACACCCGCGGGCTGACGATCTTCTACGGCGGGTTCGGCGTGGTCCTGGGCGGATTCCTGTTCGGCGTCGCCAGCTTCGCGGCGGCCCCGCAGATGCTGCTTCGCTACCGGATCGTCAGCGTCGTCCTCTTCGCCGTGCTCGCCGGCGCCCTCACCTCCTGGCTGATCGACGGCGTCTACGCCGCCGTGCCGGCGGGGTTCTTCCTGGTGTTCGGCCTGGTGGCGCTGCTCGCCACCGCCTGCGCCGCGACCGCCGCCCTGCTGTTCCGGGTCTTCGGCTCGGCGGGGCAGATCCTCACCGCGATCGGGCTGGTGATCATCGGCAACGCCACCAGCACCGGTCAGCTGCCGGCCGAGTTCCTCCCGCCGTGGATGCAGCCGCTGCCCGCCGTCCTCCCCAACGGCGTGACCGTCCGCGCACTGCGGGGCGCGCTGTACTTCCAGGACGACGGCGTCGCCCGGGCCTGGGTCGTGCTCGGCGTCTGGACCGTCGTCCCGCTGCTGCTCATCGCACTGCTCGACGCGCTGTCCCGCCGCCGTCGAACACACGCTTGACCGCTCCGCAGAAACTCACCTACCGTTGAGTTCATCACTCGTTGAGTTTCTGCGGAGGTGCTCGTGGACAGCGCCGTCACCGTCTCCGACCTCGTCGTCGACCGCGGCACCCGCCGGGTGCTGAAGGGCCTCTCGTTCGCCGTCCCGACCGGGCAGGTGACCGGGCTGCTCGGCCCCAGCGGCAGCGGCAAGACCACGCTCATGCGCGCCCTGGTCGGCGTGCAGAAGGTGCACTCCGGCGAGGTGACCGTGCTGGGCGAGCCCGCGGGCTCCCCCGGGCTGCGGGCCCGGGTCGGCTACGTGACCCAGTCCCCCAGCGTCTACGAGGACCTGTCGGTGCGGGAGAACGTGCGCTACTTCGCCGCGCTGTACGGCATGGGCGCGCGCGAGGCCGAGGCGGCGCTGAACGACGTCGGCCTCGGCGACCACGCCGGGCAGCTCGTCCGCGACCTGTCCGGCGGGCAGCGGGGCCGGGCCTCGCTGGCGTGCGCGCTCGTCGGCTGCCCGGAGCTGCTGGTGCTCGACGAACCCACCGTCGGGCTGGACCCGGTGCTCCGCGTCGAGCTCTGGGAGAGGTTCCACGCCCTGGCCGACGCCGGGACGACGCTGATCGTCTCCAGCCACGTCATGGACGAGGCCGGCCGCTGCGACCGGCTGCTGCTGCTCCGGGACGGCGACCTGCTCGCCGACGAGTCCCCGGACCGGCTGCGCGCGACCTCCGGCACCGACGACCTGGAAGAGGCGTTCCTGACGCTGATCCGCAACCGCCAGGAGGTGGCGGCATGACCACGCTCGCCCGCGCCGACGTCGTCGCGCCCTCGATCTTCAGCCCGCGGCTGTCCGGGGCGACCGCCGCCCGGGTGCTCCGGCAGCTGCGGCACGACCACCGCACGATCGCGATGATGCTGCTGCTGCCGAGCCTGCTGCTCGGGCTGCTCTACCTGATCTGGAAGGACGTGCCCACCCCGCCCGGGGTGCCGAGCATCTTCGACCAGGTCGGGCTCACCATGATCGCGATCCTGCCGTTCGTGGTGATGTTCCTCGTGACCAGCATCGCGATGCTCCGCGAGCGCACCTCCGGGACTCTCGAGCGGCTGCTCACCACGCCCCTGGCCCGGTTCGACCTGCTGCTGGGCTACGGGCTGGCGTTCGGCCTGATGGCGCTGCTGCAGGCCGGCATCACCGTCACCGTCGCGACCACGCTCTACGACCTCGACGTCGCCGGCTCGCTGTGGCTGGTCGTGCTGATCGCGGTCGTCGACGCCGTCCTCGGTGTCGCGCTCGGCCTGCTGGCCAGCGCGTTCGCGCGCACCGAGTTCCAGGCCGTGCAGTTCATGCCGGTGATCGTGCTGCCGCAGTTCTTCCTGTGCGGGCTGCTCATCGCCCGCGACCAGATGGCCGACTGGCTGCGCTGGATCAGCGACGTCCTGCCGCTGACCTACGCCGTCGAGGCCCTGCAGGAGGTCGGCCGGTCCACGTCGCCGACGGGGACGATGTGGCGGGACGTCGCCGTCGTGGCCGGCGTCGCGCTGCTCGCCCTCGCCCTGGGTGCCATGACCTTGCGCAGGAGGACGAACTGAGCGCACCGGGGCGCCGGCTCCGGCCGACGGGCCGGCGCCCCGGCAACCCCGACACCCGGGAAGCGGTGCTGGCGGCCGCGCGCGACGCCTTCGCCGAGCGCGGCTTCGAGGGCGCGAGCATCCGCGGGATCGCGACCGCCGCGGGCGTCGACCCGGCGCTGGTCCACCACTACTTCGGGACCAAGGACCAGCTGTTCCTGGCCGCCGTCCAGGCGCCGGCCGATCCCGAGGAGCTGCTCCCCGAGGTGCTCGCCGGCGGTCCCGAGGAGCTGGGCCGCAACCTGCTGGGGATGTTCCTCCGCGTGTGGGACGGCCCCGCCCGCGCCGGCGGGCTGGCGCTGGTCCGCTCGGCCGTCGGCAGCGAGTGGACGGCGAAGCTGCTGCGGGAGTTCCTCGTCGCCCGGGTGCTGCGGCGGGTCGTGGGCACCCTGGGCTACTCCCCCGCCGAGCGCGACGCCCGCGGCGCGCTGGTCGGCTCGCAGCTGATCGGCCTGGTCATGACCCGGTACGTGCTCAAGCTGGAGCCGATCGCCTCGGCGTCGCGCGAGTCGCTGGTCGAGGCGTACGCGCCCACGCTGCAGCGCTACCTGACCGGGGACGTCGTCCTTCCGGGGTGAGTCGTGTCCCGCCTGTGATCGCCAGCACCTAGAGTGCCGCCACGATGACTGGTCAGGAAGGGTTCCGGTTCACCGACGACCCGCTGGCCGACCCCGTGTTCGGCACCCCCGGCGACGCACCGGCCGACGGTCCGGCGGCGGTCTGCCACGACGTGGTGAAGACCTACCGGACGGCGACGGAGTCGGTGACGGCGCTCGACGGCGTGACGCTGTCGATCCCGCGGGCGCAGGTGACGGTGGTGGTCGGGCCGTCGGGGTCGGGGAAGTCCTCGCTGCTGCGGCTGCTGGCCTGCATCGACCGGCCCGACTCCGGCGAGGTGCAGGTGGCCGGGCAGCGGGTGGACTCCCTCGGTGCCCGCGCCCGGCGCAAGCTGCGGCAGCGGCAGGTGTCCTACCTGTTCCAGCGGCCCGGCGAGAACCTGCTGCCCTACCTGGACGCCGTCGCGCAGGTGCGGCTGGCCGCCGATCTGCGCGGCGCGCACGTCGGGGACGACGACGTCCACGGTCTGCTCGACCGGCTCGGGCTGGGCGCGCGGGCCGACCACCGGCCGGCACAGCTCTCCGGCGGCGAGCAGCAGCGCCTCGCGGTGGCCTGCGGGGTGGTCGGCGATCCGGCGCTGGTGGTGGCCGACGAGCCGACCGCCGAGCTGGACACCGCCGCGGCCGAGCGGGTGCTGCTGGCCATGGAGGAGCTGGCGGAGTCCGGCGTCGGGTTCGTCATCTCCTCGCACGATCCGCGCGTGATGGCGATCGCCGACGGGTTCGTCCGGCTCGACCACGGCCGGGTGGTCGCGTGAGCGGCTTCTCCGGGGTGGCGCTGCGCAAGACGTTCCACCGCGGCAGCGAGTCGGTGCACGCCCTCGACGGGGTCGACCTGCGGGTCTCGGCCGGCGAGGTGGTGGCCCTGGTCGGCCCCTCCGGATCGGGCAAGAGCACGCTGCTGGCGCTGCTGTGCGGCTGGGAGTCCGCCGACTCCGGCACGCTGGCCTACGCCGGGGCCCTGGCCGACCGTCCGCCGTCCACCCTGGGCTGGCCGGAGCTGGCGCTGGTCCCGCAGGCGCTCGGGCTGGTGCCCGACCTGTCGCTGGCCGACAACGTGCTGCTGCCCGCCCGGCTGCGCGGCGGCACGGCGGCGGCGCGGGACCGCACCGAGCAGCTGCTGACCGACTTCGGGCTCTCGCACCTGGCCGACCGCTATCCGCACCAGGCCTCCCTCGGTGAGCAGCAGCGGGTCGCCGTCGCCCGCGCCCTGCTGCTGCGCCCGGCCGTGCTGCTGGCCGACGAGCCGACCGCGCACCAGGACCGCGGGCACGCCGACGCCCTGCTCGACGCGCTCGCCACCCAGGCCCGCGAGGGGTCGGCGGTGCTGATCGCCACCCACGACGAGATCGCCTGGTCGCGCGCCGACCGGGTGCTGTCCATGCGCGACGGCCGGCTGACCGAAGGCGCGCCCGCATGAGCCGGCCGTTCCTGTGGCGGCTGCCCCCGTGGCGCCGCGCACCGCTGCTGGGGCTGCGCTCCCCCGCCGCCGTCGTCGCCGTCCTGGTGACCTCGGCGATCCTGACCTGCGCGGTGGCCTCCGCCCCGCTGTTCCTGTCTTCGGCCCGCTCTGCCGCCCTGCAGCAGCAGCTCGCCCCGCAGTGCGCCGAGGCGGCCTGGCCGCAGATCGGCGCCTCCGCTGCCACGGCACCCGACGAAGCTGCAGACGACCTGGCGGCGTACGCCGATCGGTACGCCTGGACGGCGACCGGGCGGGCGAGTGAACCAGTTCTCCAGGTGACCCGCGCGACCGGCTCCGGCGGCAACGCCCAGTTCGGGATGCTCGTCCGCGACCCCACCGGCGAGCCGCTGACCCAGCCGGCCAACCTGTTCTGGCGCCCGGGTGTCACCGCGCACGTCGAGAAGGTCGAGGGGTCGGACACCGCGGGCGTGTGGCTGCCCGCCTCCTACGCCCAGGCGGCGCACGCCGGTGTCGGCGACTCGATCACCATGTCCGGCACCCAGGTCGCCGTGGCCGGCGTCTACACCGACCTGTTCGAGACCGACCCCGGCGCCTACTGGTGCGACTACCAGCGGCTCTACCTCAACCTGGCCTCGGCCAACACCCCGCCGCCGGCCCTCGTGCTGGCCGCCGACGAGGACACCTTCTTCCGCCTGGCCGCAGGGGCCGGGTTCTTCTCGGTGCAGCAGCAGGTGCCCACCGACGCCCGCACGCTGTCCGTGACCGACGCGCGCGCCCTGCTGACCGACCAGGACCGGGCGCAGGCGGCCGCCGTGCAGGGCGACCTGGTGCAGGCGCAGACCAACCAGCGGCTCGCCGACGCCGTGACCCGTGCCGAGACGATCGAGCGCGGCCTGCAGGGTCCTGTGCTGCCGGTGGCGATCGCCGGCGGGCTGCTCGCGCTCGTGCTGGTCGCCGCGGCGGGCAGCTTCTGGGCCGACCGGCGGGCGAACGAGGTGCGGCTGCTGGCCTCCCGGGGCGTCGGGCCCGCACCGCTGGCCGGCAAGGCCGCCCTCGAGCTCGGGCTGCCCGCGCTGGTCGGCTCAGCGGCCGGCTGGGCGGTGTCCCGGCTGCTCATCGCCGGTCTCGGCCCCGCCGACGACCTCGACCCCGCGGCCACCACCACCGCGATCTGGGCCGCCGTGGCCGCGTTCGTCGTGGGCCTGGGCTGCGCCGCCGTCGTCGCCGGGCTGCGCGCCCGCGGCACGGCCGAGCGGCCGCTGGGCGCCGCGCCCCGCTGGCCGGCCGCGGTGCCGTGGGAGCTGGCGCTGCTGGCCGCCGCCGCGTGGTGCTGGGTGCTGCTGGAGAGCCGCGACGGCATCGTCAACGACCACGGCGTCGCCCAGGTCAACGGGCTGCTCGTCGCGTTCCCGCTGCTCGGCCTGGCCGGCGCCGCGGTGCTGCTGACCCGGCTGCTCACCCGCCTGCTGCCGGCCGTGCGCCGGTTCGCCGCCCGCCGCTCCCCGGCCGTGTACCTGGCGGTCAACCGGCTGGCCGCGGCCCGCCTGGCGACGGCGACCCTGCTGGTCGCGGTCACCCTGCCGGTCGCCGTCCTGGGCTACACCGCGACGCTGACGTCGAGCTCGCAGGCGACGCTGGACGCGAAGGTCGGCGTCCAGGTCGGCGCCGGGCGCGCGGTGCTCACCGTCGCGCGGATCGACCGGAACGCGGCGACCGCCGCGGTCGGCACGGTCGTCGACCGGTACAACGGCAGCGTCGCGACCGAGGACGGCCGCCACGACGTGCAGGTGCTCGCGATCGACCCGGCGACGTTCGCCCGCACGGCGTTCTGGGACGACAGCTTCGCCGACTCCTCCCTCGACGACCTGGTCGCGCAGCTCTCCGGCGACGCCGTCGACGGCCGCCTTCCCGTGGTCGCCGCCGGGCTGCCGGAGGGCGATCCGGACCTGCAGCTGGGCGCGCAGCAGGTGCCGGCGCAGGTGGTCGCGACCGCCCGGGTGCTGCCGGGACGACGGACCGCCGACCCCGTCGTCCTGGTCGCCGCCGACCGGCTGCCCGACATCCCCCGCAACGCGCACGCCGACCGCGTCTCGGAGCTGTGGACCGACGTCCCGCGTGCCCACGCGGTCGAGGTGGCGACGGCGGCCGGTGCGACCGGCCCGCGCGTGGTCGAGCCCGACGACGTCTTCACCACCGCGAACTTCCTGGGCATCACGTGGACCTTCGGCTACCTCTCGGCGCTGGCGGTCTTCGTGGGCGTGATCGCCGTCGGCGGGCTGCTGCTGTACCTCGAGGCGCGCAGCCGCACCCGGGTCTCCGGCTACGTGATGGCCCGCCGGCTGGGGCTGTCGAAGGGCGCGCACCTGCGCTCGCTGGTCGTCGAGCTGGGCGGGGTCGCCGTCGCCGGGCTGGTGCTCGGCGCGTGCCTGGCGTCGGTCGCGGTCTCGGTCGTCTACCGCCGACTGGACGTCGACCTGATCCGCCCGCCCACGCCGCTGCTCGACGTCCCGTGGCTGGCGGTCGCCGCGACCGCGGTGGTCGCGCTCGCGGTCGCCGTCCTGGCCTCGTTCTACGCCCAGCGGGCCGCCGACCGGGCCGATCCCGCCAGCGTCCTCCGCGAAGACGCCTGAGCGTGGTTTCGCGCGCTTAACCGCGCGCGGTTAAGCGCGCGAAACCACCGTCATCGGGGGCGGGGGGCGCGGGCGAGCTGGCGGCTCTGCGCGACCAGCCGGCCGGTGGAGTCCCAGATCCGGTAGTCCTCGTCGAGCCAGCCACCGGCGACCTCGCTCGCCCGCGCCTCGACCAGGCACCAGCCCGGCGCCGGCAGCGCCCGCACGAGCACCTGCAGCTGCACCGTCGGCGCCCAGCCGAACCGGCCGAGCGCCCAGCTGGTCGGGGGCAGGACGTCGGCGAACAGGATCAGCGCGTACGGATCGGGCTCGCGGCCGTCGGCCAGCCGCACCCAGCCGCGCATCACCGGCTCCCCCGACGGCTGCCCGTCGACCCAGCCCGCGGTCGCCGGGTCCAGCCGGGTCTCCACGCGCGTGCGCAGGCCGACCTCGAGCGTGGGGCGCCCGCCGATCGAGGTGAACGAGTCAGGGCCGAGGCACTCCTCCGCCGGCGGGACGTCGGGCGCGGGCAGCGCGTAGTCCGGCGCCTCGGTGCCGAGGGTCGCCGTCGTCACCTGGACGGCGAGGCTGGGGCCTTCCGCGCCGGACAGGACGACGGAGCTGTGGGCGAGCGTGCGCCCCGCCGGACCGGGGGTGACCGCCAGGGAGACCCGCCCGGGACCGGTCGCCCGCAGGTAGCTGGCCGCCAGCGCGACCGGGTGCGGGTGCGGGCTGTCCAGCACCGCGGCCCGCGCCGCCGTGGCCAGGAGGTAGCCGCCGTTGAGGATGCCGCCGCCGACGTCCCATCCCGGATCGAGGTCGGCGACCATCCCACCGCCCTCGGCCCGGGTGACCGCGGTGGCGGCGTCGAAGGCGGAGGGCGCGGGGTCGGTCTGCGGCACGATCGCCAGGGTGCCAGGGTGGTTGTCATGGAGTACACGCACCTGGGCCGCAGCGGCCTGTCGGTCTCCCGGCTGTGCCTCGGCACCATGAACTTCGGCTGGCAGACCCCCGAGGAGGAGTCCCACGCGATCCTGGACCGCGCCATCCAGGAGGGGATCAACTTCTTCGACACCGCCAACGTCTACGGGTTCTCCGAGGGCAAGGGCCGCACCGAGGAGGTGCTCGGCACCTGGTTCGCCCAGGGCGGCGAGCGCCGCGACAAGACCGTGCTGGCGACCAAGGTGTACGGCGGGATGTCCGACTGGCCGAACGACACGTTCCTGTCGGCACGCAACATCGTCCGGGCCTGCGAGGCCTCGCTGCGCCGGCTGCAGACCGACTGGATCGACCTCTACCAGTTCCACCACGTCGACCTGGAGACGCCGTGGGAGGAGATCTGGCAGGCCTGCGAGACGCTGGTCGCGCAGGGCAAGGTGCTCTACGTCGGCTCCTCCAACCACGCCGGCTGGCAGATCGCCGCGGCCAACGAGGCCGCCGCCCGCCGCAACTTCCAGGGGCTGGTCAGCGAGCAGTCGATCTACAACCTGCTCACCCGCCAGGTCGAGCTCGAGGTCCTCCCGGCCGCGCAGCACTACGGGGTGGGCATCATCCCCTGGAGCCCGCTGCACGGCGGGCTGCTCGCCGGGGCGCTGGAGAAGTCGACCGAGGGCAGCCGGCGCTACGAGGGCCGCGCCAAGCAGGACCTCGAGGAGAACCGGTCGGCGCTGGAGGAGTACGAGGCCCTCTGCCGCGCCCTCGGCGAGACGCCCGCCGACGTCGGGCTGGCCTGGCTGCTGCACCAGCCCGCGGTGACCGCGCCGATCGTCGGCCCGCGCACGATGGAGCAGCTGGAGGGGTCGCTGCACGCGCTCGCCGTCCGCCTGGACGACGACACCCTCGCCCGGCTCGACGAGATCTTCCCCGGCTACAAGCCCGCCCCGATGGAGTACGCCTGGTAGCCGGCACCTATCCGCCGACGGGCCACGTGGCGACGGGGTCGTAGCGGGGCGTCGGGCCGAGATGGCTCTCCAGCAGGAGCACCTCGCGCACCGGCCACCGCGGGCCGGCGTAGCCGGCCAGCCGGTCGGTCAGCGCGGCGTCGGCGGGGCGGCCCGGTCGCCAGCGGCCCACGGTGAGGTGCGGTCGGTAGGGCCGCTCCTCCACCTCCAGCCGCAGCCGCCGCGCGACCGCGGCCAGCCGTTCGGCCAGGTCGGTCAGCGGTCCGACGTCGCCGTCCAGACCGACCCAGGCCACCTGGGGACGACGACGCGAGCCGAACCTGCCCCCGCCGGCCAGCCGCAGCGTCATCGCGGGTGCGGTCGCCACCGCCGGGCCTGCCGCCTCCACCAGCGGCGCGACCAGCCGGGCCGGGACCGAGCCGAGGAACAGCAGCGTGAGGTGCCAGCGGTCGGCCGGCGTCCACCGCGGCTCCCCCGGCGCCCCGCGCACGGCCGACAGCGCCGTGTCCAGGTGGGCGCGCGCCTCCGCGGACGGGTCGACCGCGAAGAACAGCCGCGGCTCGGCGGAGCTCAGCCGTGCACCACCAGTCCGGCGCCTTCGAGGGCGGCGAGGATGCGCAGCCGTTCGATGTCGCGGGCGATGCCGACCGGCGTGCCGGGGAGCGTGTGCTCCACCTCCAGCAGCGCAGCGGCCTCCATGAGGACGGCGTCGTAGGCGAACCACAGCGCCTTCCACCGGACCAGCGGCGCACCGGCCGGGACGAGCTCGAACTGCCGCGAGAGCCGGCGCAGATCGGCGGCGACCAGCTGGATCGGGCGGCGGACGGGGTCGACGTTCGGGCGCACGCGGTTGCCACGCAGCACATGGCGGTCCCGCCGGGGTGGGTGGTCACGCCGTCCCCGGCGGAGCGCCCATCGGTCGAGCAGCAACGGACCCTCCCGGTACGACCGGACGCGTGCGGAAACCGTACTCCGGACCAGGCGCTGCGCCATCCGGTCAACCAGCAGCGCGCGTGGTCGCCGACGCCGACCCGGCGGCGGCCTCCTCGGCGGCCCGCAGCGGGGCCGACGGCACGCCGACCCGCAGCGCCAACCGGGGCGGGGCGACGCCGGCCTCGAGCCGGACCTGCCGGCCGCGCGCCAGCCACAGCCCGACGCCGCCCGCGGCCAGGACGACGACGATGCCGCCGATGATCAGCCCCCACGGCGCGCCCCAGTGCTCGGCGATCCAGCCGATCACCGGCGCCCCGACGGGCGTGCCGCCCATGAAGCACATGAAGTAGAGCGCCATGACCCGCCCGCGCATCTGCGGATCGGCGCCGAGCTGGACGAAGCTGTTGGCCGCCACGCTGTAGATCAGCGCCGAGGCGCCGGCGGGCACGAGCATCACGGCGAACGAGGCGTAGCTCGGCATCAGCCCGGCGACGACGGTCAGCACTCCGAAGACCATCGCGGCGATCACGAGGAACCGCTGCCGCGGACGGGCGCTGCGCCGGGTGGACAGCAGCGCCCCGGTGAGCGAGCCGATGGCGAAGGTGGTGGAGAGCAGGCCGAAGTCCTGCGCGCCGAGCCCGAACGTCTCGCGGGCCATGAGCGCGATCGTGACCTGGAAGTTGAAGCCGAAGGTGCCGATGATCAGCGCGAGCAGCATCGCGAGCACCAGGTCGGGGTGGGCCGCGGTGTAGCGCAACCCCTCGCGCAGCTGCCCCTTGGCCCGGGCGACCGGTGCGCTGCGGCGCAGCTCGCTCGCGCGCATGAGGACCAGCGCGCCCATCGTGAAGGCGAAGCTGCCGGCGTTGACGAAGAACGCCGGCGCGGTGTCGCCCCCCGAGGCCCCGATCAGCAGGCCGGCGACGGCCGGGCCGATCAGCCGGGCGCCGTTGAAGATCGTGGAGTTGAGGCTGACCGCGTTGGCCAGCAGGTCCGGCCCGACCATCTCGGAGACGAACGCCTGGCGGACCGGCGCGTCGATGGCCGAGACCGCGCCGAGAAGCGCCGCGAGCACGAACACGTGCCAGAGGGCGATGCCCCCGGTGGCGACCAGCAGGCCGAGCACCAGGGCGAGCACGCCCATGAGGCCCTGGGTGATCAGCAGCACGCGGCGCTTGTCGTAGCGGTCGCCGAGCATCCCGCCGTACATGCTCAGCAGCAGCGTGGGCCCGAACTGCAGGGCGGTGATCAGCCCGAGCGCGACCCCGCTGTCCCCGGACAGCTGCAGCACCAGCCAGTCCTGGCCGATGCGCTGCATCCACGTGCCGGTGTTGCTGAGCAGGTTCGCCGAGGCGTACAGCCGGAAGTTGCGCACCCGCAGCGAACGGAACATGCCCGTCCCGCCGCGGGTGCCGGGTTGATCAGCGCTCGTCTACCTCACCCACTGGCCAGCTTGTCGATGATCACTGCCGCCTCCCGCAGCACCGCGCGCTCCTCGGCGGTGAGCTGCTGCAGCTGCCCCGACAGCCAGGCCTCGCGGGCCCGGGCCTCGGTGGCGAGCAGCTCGTCGGCCGCCGGCGTCAGGTCGATGACCACCTGGCGGCCGTCGGTCGGGTGCGGGGTGCGGGTCACCAGACCCATGCCCTCGAGCGCCACGACGACACGGGTCATCGACGGCGGCTGGACCCGCTCGTGCGCCGCCAGCTCGCCCGGGCTCATCGGCCCGAAGCGCTTGAGCGTCGACAGCGCGGCGAGGTGCGTGAGCGTCACCGAGGTGTCGACCCGCTGGCCGCGCAGCCGGCGGGAGAACCGCATGACGGCGAGGCGGAGGTCGTGAGCGAGCGCCGCGGTGTCCAGCGTCGTCCGACTCACGATAGTTAGCTTACCTCAGGAATCAGAGGATCTGGGTCAACGGCTCGATCGCGAAGTAGATGACGAACAGCACCGCGATCAGCCACATCAGCGGGTGGACGTCCTTGCGGCGGCCGGTGACGGTGCGCAGCAGGACGTAGCTGACGACGCCGGCGCCGATGCCGTTGGTGATCGAGTAGGTGAACGGCATGAGCGCGATCGTCAGGAACGCCGGGATCGACAGCGTCAGGTCGTCCCACACCAGGAACCGGACCTGGCTGATCATCAGCGCGCCGACGATGACCAGCGCCGGGGCGGCCGCCTCCGAGGGCACGACACCCACCAGCGGGCTGAAGAACATCGCGACCAGGAACAGCACGCCGGTGACGACGCTGGCCAGACCGGTGCGGGCGCCGTCGGCGACACCGGAGGCGCTCTCGATGTAGGTCGTGTTGGACGAGACGCTGCTCGCGCCACCGGCCGCGGCGGCCAGGGAGTCGACCAGGAGCACCGGCTGCGAGCCGGGCAGGTTGCGGTCCTCGTCGAGCAGGTCGCCCTCGGCGCCGACCGCGGTCACCGTGCCGACGGTGTCGAAGAAGTCGGCGATCATCAGCGCGAAGACGATGAGCAGGGCGGAGATGATGCCGATCCGGCTGAACCCGCCGAACAGCGAGAAGTGGCCGATGATCGACAGGTCCGGCGAGGAGACGACGTCGGACGGGAACTTCGGCACCTGCAGCGCCCAGCCGTGCGGGTTGGAGCCGTCGACGCCGCGCGCGCCGATGTCGGCGATCGCCTCGATGACGATCGCCAGGACCGTCGAGACGACGATGCCGATGAGCAGCGCGCCCTTGACCCGCCGGACGACGAGGACGGCGGTCAGCAGCAGGCCGACGACGAAGACCAGCAGCGGCCAGCCGGCGAGGTTGCCGTTGACGCCGAAGCTGATCAGCGCGCCCTGCCCCGGCCGGATGACGCCGGCATCGGCCAGCCCGACGATGGTGAGGAAGAAGCCGATGCCGACCGCGATCGCCGTCTTCAGCTGGGCCGGGATCGCCTCGAACACCGCGCGACGGAAGCCGGTGAGCACGAGGAGCGTGATGAGCAGGCCCTCGAGCACGATCAGGCCCATGATCTCGGGCCAGGTCATCTGGGTGGCGGCGTAGACCGCGACGATCGCGTTGATGCCCAGCCCGGCGGCCAGCGCCAGCGGGTACCGGCCGACGACGCCCATGAGGATCGTCATCACCGCGGCGACCAGCGCGGTCACGGCGGTGACCGCGGCGAACGGCAGCTTGTTCCCGTTGATGTCCGCGCCCGACAGGATGATCGGGTTCAGGATCACGATGTAGGCCATCGTGAAGAACGTGGTGATCCCGCCGCGCACCTCGCGGCCCACGGTGGAGCGGCGCGCGGTGATCGAGAAGTAGCGGTCGAGACCGTTCTTGGGACGGGCGCGCGGACCCTCGCTGCGGCGCGGGGCCTTGGTCACCACCTCGGCGGGGGTCCCGTCGTCGGCGCTCGACGCGGTGGCGCCCTTCGTCGGGCGGGACTTCTCGGCCATGGTGCTACTCCCCTGAGACGGGTCGGTGACGAGCGGCGACAGCGTGTCACACGGCGTGTCCCGCCCTGCGCAGGCCCGTGCGGTCGTGGCCGTACTGTTGCGCGGTGCCCGCGCCCACGCGTCCCGCTCCGCCCCCGCTGAAGGTCGACACCACCCGGGTCGTGCTCATCGGGACCGGGCTGTGGGCGGTGGCCCTCGTCGTCCTGCTGATCCTCGGCGACCGCGTCGACCGGATGTGGACCTGGACCTGCGTCGCGGCGATCGTCCTGGCCGTCATCGGCCTCGGCATCATGAAGTGGCAGGGCCAGCTCGGCCGCAAGGACTGACAGCAGAAGTCGCGACTTCTGCCGGGGTCAGATCACGTCGAAGTCGGCGGTGTCGTAGCGCGCGGTGAGCTCCACCTCGCGGGTGTCCGCGGGCACGAGCGTGGCCTGGCTGTGCGCGCCGCAGCCGTAGTCGACGGTCACGACGCGGCCGTCGGCCGGGGCGTAGGCGTTGCCGCAGGCACCCAGCCGGTCGCGCAGAGAACCGGCCAGCGGCAGCCAGAACCCGCAGGTCCCGCAGTGGCCGGGAGCGTGCCGGGCCATCGCCGACCGGGGACCGAAGTCGCCGGCGGCCCACCGGCCGACCGCGTCGTGGCGGCCCTCCCGGGACATGACCCGCTCGCGGCCGAGGCCGATCTCGTCGGCGACCACGCGGCCCGCGGGGTCCTCGGCGGAGTCGTCCGGGGCGGTGTAGCTGGGCACGAGGCGCGGGTCGTCCTCGGTGGAGGGCAGGACGTCGCCGACGGAGAGGTCGCCGGGGCGCAGCCGCTCGTGCCACGGCACCCACGCCGGGGCCAGCAGCGCCTGGTCGCCGGGCAGCAGCACGACCTCGTCGACCGTGACGTCGTCCTCGGCCGGGACGTGCGCGAGGGTGACCGCCCAGTGCCAGCCGACGTAGCCGGGCAGGCGGCTGGCGAAGGTGTGCGTGACCACCTCGCCGAGCTCGGCGGCCCCGGTCGGCTCGTGGACGGCGCCGAGGTGCTCGCCCACCAGCTCCGGATCGCCGGCGGTCTCGACGGCGGCGGCACGCGCCTTGTCGACGGCGGCGATCAGGACGTTCCCCTGGGAGGACGGCGTGGACACGCCCTCCATGCTCCCAGATGCCGACGCCGACCCGGTGTCAGGTTCGTGGGGCACGATGGACGCGTGTTCGCCAATCGTCCCGGTGCGCGACGTCGCGGCCGCCCCGATGACGAGCGCGTGGTGCCCGGGCAGCCGGGCCCGCAGCACACGACCCCCATGCCGCTGCCCCAGTGGGCCGCTCAGCAGCCGCCGCCCCAGTACGGGCCGCCTCCTCAGTACGGACCCCCGCCCGGTGGCCATCCCCCGCCCCAGTCCCCCACCGTGCCCGACGCCGCCCTCCCCCCGCCGCCCCCGCCGAAGGCCACCGTCACCCGGGTCGCGGCGTCGCGCACCAGGGAGCTGACCGGCAACGCGGTGCGCCGGGTGCAGGCGGCCAGCCGGGCCGACGGCGCCGGCGAGAGCGGCCTGACCCAGCTGCTGTGGGTCAACGCCCTGCACATGGCCGGCGACGCGATGATCGCCGTCTCGCTGGCCGGCACCCTGTTCTTCGCGGCCACCACCGACGCGCAGCGCGGCAACGTGGCGCTGTACCTGCTGGTCACGATGGCGCCGTTCGCCGTCCTGGCCCCGGTGATCGGCCCCGTGCTCGACCGGCTGCAGACCGGCCGGCGGTGGGCGCTGGCCGCCAGCGCGCTGGGCCGGGCGCTGCTCGCGCTGGTGATGGCCGCGCACTACGACGACATCTGGCTCTACCCCGCCGCGCTCGGCGTCCTCGTGCTGTCCAAGGCGCACAACGTGCTGCGCGCCGCCGTCGTCCCGCGGGTGCTGCCCCCGCAGATGTCGCTGACCTCGGCCAACGCCCGGCAGTCGGTGTTCGGCCTGATCACCGCCGGCATCTTCGGCGGCCTCGCCGCGGGGATCGCGAAGGTCTTCGGGTTCACCCCCGAGCTGTACGTCACCGCGGCGGTGCTCGCGGTCGCCGGCGTCCTGGCGCTGCGGCTGCCCAAGCACGTCGACGTGCCCACCGGCGAGCAGCCCGCCGACGTGCTGTCCACCGGTCCGCAGCCGGACGGTCGCCGCCGGCGCCAGGTCAACCCGCACGTCGTCCTCGGGCTCCGGGCGAACGCGGCGCTGCGCGGGCTCGGCGGCTTCCTCACGATCTTCTCCGCGTTCCTCGTGGAGGGCACGGTCGAGGGCGGCTGGCCGGCGACGTTCGCCCTCGGGGGCATCGCCGCCGCGGCCGGTGCCGGCAGCATCCTGGGGACGGCGATCGGCTCGCGGCTGCACGCCGTCGACCCCGACCGCCTGGTGCTCATCTCCGCCGGGGTCGCGACGGCGGTCACCGTCGTCGCGGCGTTCTTCTTCAGCCTGCCGATGGCCGCGCTCGTCGCCGGCGTCTCCGCGGTCACCAACGCACTCGGCAAGGTCGCCCTCGACGCGATCATCCAGCGCGAGGTGCCCGAGTCGCTGCGTGCGTCGGCCTTCTCCAAGTCCGAGACGATCCTGCAGCTGGCCTGGGTGATCGGCGGCGGCATCGGCATCGCGCTGCCGGCGATCGGCTGGCTCGGGTTCACCGTCGCCGCGGCGCTGCTGGTCCTGGCCGTGGGCCTGATCCTGTTCAGCCTGCACCGCGGACGGCGGGCGGCCGCACAGCCGGTCCGGCCCGAGGCCCCCACCACGCCGATGGGTGAGCAGTGGGGCTGAGGCACGCGACCGCTGTCGGCACGGTGCTCCTCGCGGTCCTGACCGGTTGCGGCAGCACGGGCAGCTCGTCCGACGGCCCGCCGACGGTCACCGTCGAGACGGGCAGCCAGACCGTCACGGTCAAGCCCACCCAGTACTGCCTGGACGGCGACGGCCGGCGCTACGACACCACGCCGCCGGTGATCGAGGTCTCCCCCGACTCGCCGATCACGTTCACGGTGCCGAAGGACGTCGCCGCACAGGGCTGGAGCGTCCAGGTCTTCGACGACAAGCTCGAGGAGAAGATCGGCTCGGTCGACGTCGGCAAGGGCACGACCGTGTTCGACCGGATCAACAGCTCCGACGTCGTCCCGGCTGCCTTCTACCTCGTGGTGGTCGAGGACAAGGGCGGCCCGTGCGGCGTCTTCTCCGGCGCCTGGCCGGTCGGCTTCATCCGTCCCGGCAGCCGGACGACGGGCACCGGCAGCGCGACCCCGTCGGGTTAGCTCTCCAGGTCGCCGGCGACCGCGCGCAGCACCGCGGCGACCTTGCGCGACTCGGCCCGGTCGGGGTGCCGGCCCCGACGCAGCGTGTTCGACACGTCGTCGAGCAGCTTGATCAGGTCCTCGATGATCGGCACGAGCTCGTCGGGCTTCTTGCGGCTGGCCGCGGCGTGGGTGGCCGCCACCGACGGCAGCGGGTCGAGCACCCGCACCTGCAGCGCCTGGTCGCCCCGTCGTCCCGCGACGATGCCGAACTCGACCCGCTGCCCGGGCTTGAGCTCGGTGGTGCCGGTCGGGAGGGCGTCCTTGTGCACGAAGACATCCGGCCCGTCCTCACGGGACAGGAAGCCGAACCCCTTCTCCGGGTTGAACCACTTGACTCTGCCGGTGGGCACGTTGGATCCCTCAGTCACTCTCTGCGGTCCGGTCCACGGACCGGTGGACGGCGCGGCGCGCCGGCCGCTCGTGCCCAGGTTAGCCGCCGCGTCGCCCGGTCCGACCAGTTGATTTCCGCGGCGCGCCCTAGCCTGGCGCGGTGAGCGAGCCCGACCACCCCGACTACCGGTTCACGCTGGCCAACGAGCGCACCCTGCTCGCCTGGCTGCGCACCGGCCTGGCCCTGGTCGCCGGCGGGGTCGCCGTCGCCACCTACGCACCCGACCTGGGCGTTCGCTGGGGCAGCACCGTGCTCGCGCTCGTCCTCGTGCTCATCGGCCTCGGTGCCGCGCTCGGCGGGTACGCCCGGTGGCGGGCCAACGAGGCCGCGATCCGCGCCGGCCGCCCGCTGCCCGACAACCGCATGGCACCGGCGCTGGTCGCCGTCGTCGCGGGGGTCCTCGTGGTGGCGCTGGCGCTGGTCGCCGTCGAGCTGCTGCGGCGGTGACACCGGTGGAGACCCAGCCCGAGCGCACCGGCCTCGCCTGGCAGCGGACCGCGCTGGGCGTGCTCGGCGTCGCGGGGCTGATCGCGCACGGCGCCCTCCTGGCCGGCGACCTGCTGCTGGTCCTGCTCGCCGGCGGGGTGGCCCTGCTCGGCCTCGCGCTGCTCGGCGCCGTCGCTCCCCGGCGCTACCGCGGGGTGCTGCGCGCGATCGACGCGGGAGAGGACGCGGTCACCCGGCGCTCGGTGCCGCTGGCCGTCGGTGTCGTGGTGGTGGCGGCGCTGGCCGCGGCGGTCGCCGTCCTCGCCTACTCCTGAGCCGGGGCGACGCCCAGCCGGTCGAGCAGCTGCAGGAAGACGACGGCGAAGTCGTTGGTCGCGACGTCGCGGCGCACCCGCGGCCAGTCGACCTGCTCGCGCAGCGCCCGGGCGACCGGCAGCAGGCGGGCGAAGTCGCAGTAGTGCTCGTCGAGGGCCATCAGCTTGGTGACGACGATGTCGGTCGCACCGAGCACCGGCATGATCACCGAGAGGACCGGGAGCTCCTCGGCGCGGTCGAGCAGGTCGCCCTCCACCGGGTGGCCGCAGGTCCGCCACAGGACGTCGACGAACGTGTGCTCGCCGACCACCTTGAGCAGCCAGTCCTCGGCCGGGTCCGCGACCTCGAGCCCGGCGTCGGCGAGCGCCTTGGCGGCCCGCTCGGCGTCGGCCTCGGGGACGAGGAAGTCGGCGTCGTGCTCGGGTTCCGGCGCTCCGCGGGCCCAGGCGGCGTACCCGCCGCACAGCGCGAAAGGGACGCCGTCCTGCTTGAGCGCGACGGCCGTCCGCTTGAGCAGCTCCCGGACCTCGTCCCGCTCCGCCGACGTCACGCAGGCCTGCTACCCCCGCTGACCTGCCCGGTGAACCTCGGGCGGTAGATCACCGCCGCACGGGGCACAGGGCATGCGTGCGCATCGCGACCTTCAACATCCTGCACGGACGGTCGCTCGACGACGGCCAGGTGGACGTGGACCGCCTCGCCGACGCCGTGAAGACGATCGACGCCGACGTCCTGGGCCTCCAGGAGGTCGACCGCGACCAGCCGCGGTCGATGAACGCTGACCTGACCGCGGTCGCGGCCGAGGCGATGGGCGCGGTCGACTCGCAGTTCGTCGCCGCGCTGTCGGGCACCCCGGGCGGCACGTGGATGGCGGCGACCGGCGAGGAGCAACCCGGCTCGGCCAGCTACGGGATCGGGCTGGTCTCCCGCCTGCCGGTCGTCTCGTGGCGGGTGGTCCGGTTGCCGGCGCTGCGCGCGAAGGTGCCGATGTGGTTCAAGGGCCGGCGCCGCCCGATCATGGTCAGCGACGAGCCGCGGGTGGCGGTCGCCGCGGTGATCGAGGGCCCCGGCGGGCAGCTCACGGTGACCAACACGCACCTGTCGTTCATGCCGGGCTGGAACGCGCTGCAGCTGCGCCGGCTGGTCCGGTCGCTCACCGGCACCGTCGAACCGCTCGTCCTCATGGGCGACCTGAACATGGAGCAGCGCCAGGCCGCCTCGGTCAGCGGGCTGCGGCTGGTCGCCACCGCCGACACCTTCCCCGTCGACTCGCCACGCCGGCAGCTGGACCACGTGCTGGTCCGCGGCCCGCTGCGCGCGACAGGGCCGGCGACCGCGCTGCGGCTGCCGCTGTCGGACCACCGCGCGCTGGTGGTGAGCGTCGACGTCGGGTAACAGGCACCGCGTGCGAGCGTCGGGGACCCGGGGCATCATTCCGGCATGGCCCGATGGTTCAGCCTGGCAGCCGCGGCGGTCCGCCTCATCGGCGGCGTGATCGGGGCGGTGATCCTGATCCACGCAGCCTTCGTGCTCTTCGGCGCGAACCCGGCCAACACGCTGGTCCAGTTCACCACCAGCTGGCGGGACAACTTCGGCTGGTTCACCAAGGACCTGTTCTCGACCACGAACCCGAAGTTCGGCGAGGCGATCAACGACGCCCTGGCCGCGGTGATCTACATCGTGGTGGCCAGCCTGATCTCCAAGCTGATCGTCCGCCTCGCCCCCGCCGAGAAGGCCAAGGCCAAGTCCTGAGCGTGCTTTCGCGCGCTTAACCGCGCGCGGTTAAGCGCGCGAAACCGCGGGGCTCAGGCGTTCGGCCGCGGTTTTGCGGTGTTGTGGCAGCTTTCGCGGTCCTGCAGGACCGCAAGAGCTTGCAGAACACCGCAAGAGCCGGGCGATGAGCCGTCTGCGGCGCCGAAGCGGGTCAGGCGTTCTTGACGGCGGCGGCGGACTGGAGGCCGAGCTCCTCGACGGAGACCTCGCGCATCTCGACCTTGCGGATCTTGCCGGTGACCGTCATCGGGAACTCCTCGACGACCTTGACGTAGCGCGGCACCTTGTAGTGCGCCAGCCGGCCGCTGCAGAACTCGCGCAGCGCCTCGGCGGTCAGCGGCTCGGCCTCCGGGCGCAGCCGCACCCACGCCATGAGCTCCTCGCCGTAGCGCTCGTCGGGCACGCCGATCACCTGCGCGTCGACGACGTCGGGGTGGGTGTAGAGGAACTCCTCGATCTCCCGCGGGTACACGTTCTCCCCGCCGCGGATGACCATGTCCTTGATCCGGCCGACGATGTTCAGATAGCCCTCGGCGTCCATCGTCGCGAGGTCGCCGGTGTGCATCCAGCGGGCGCGGTCGATGACCTCGGCGGTCTTCTCCGGCTCGTTCCAGTAGCCGAGCATCACCGAGTAGCCGCGGGTGCAGAACTCGCCGGTCTCCCCGCGCGGGACGGTCAGCCCGGTCTCCGGGTCGACGATCTTCACCTCGAGGTGCGGGTGCACCCGGCCCACGGTGGAGGTGCGCCGGTCGAGGTCGTCGTCGGCACCGGTCTGGGTGGAGACCGGTGAGGTCTCGGTCATCCCGTAGCAGATGGTCACCTCGGTCATGCCCATCTCGTCGACGACCCGCTTCATCACCTCGACCGGGCACGGCGAGCCGGCCATGATCCCGGTCCGCAGCGAGGAGAGGTCGTAGTCGGCGAAGTCGGGCAGGCCCAGTTCGGCGATGAACATGGTGGGGACGCCGTACAGCGAGGTGCAGCGCTCGTCCTGCACGGCCTGCAGGGTGGCCGCCGGGTCGAAGCCGGGCGCCGGGATGACCATCGTCGAGCCGTGCGAGGTGCTGCCCAGGTTGCCCATGCCCATGCCGAAGCAGTGGTAGTAGGGCACCGGGATGCACACCCGGTCGGCCTCGGTGTAGCCGCAGCCCTCGCCCACGAAGAACCCGTTGTTGAGCAGGTTGTGGTGGGTGAGCGTGGCGCCCTTCGGGAAGCCCGTCGTCCCCGAGGTGTACTGGATGTTGATCGGGTCGTCGGCCGACAGCTCGGCCTCCCGGCGCTCCAGCAGCGAGCGGTCGCCGGCGCGGCCGGTCTCCATCAGCCGCTCCCACTCCGGGTCGCCGATGAACAGCACCTCGCGCAGCTCGGGGCAGTCGCCGCGGACCTCGGCCACCATCGCGCGGTAGTCGCTGGTCTTGAACGACGGCGCGGCGACCAGCACCGAGATGCCTGCCTGCTTGAGCACGTACGCCAGCTCGTGGGTGCGGTAGGCCGGGTTGATGTTGACCAGGATCGTGCCGAGCTTCGCCGTCCCGAACTGGACGAACACCCACTCGGCGCAGTTGGGCGCCCAGATGCCGACCCGGTCGCCCTTGGCCACGCCGAGCGCGTCCAGGCCGAGCGCGCAGGCGTCGACGTCGGCCACCAGCTGCGGATAGCTCCAGCGGCGGCCGGTCGCGCACTCGACGAGCGCCTCGTGCTCGCCGACCCGCGCCGCCGTCCGATCGAGGTTGGCCCCGATCGTGTCCCCGAGCAGCGGCACCGTGGAGGTTCCGCTCGAGTAGGACGGCAACGCGGGCGCGGTCATGTCGGTTACTCCCCTGCCATCAGTCCGGCGCGGTTCGGCTTGTCGGTCGGGTGGGCGTAGCGGAGGGCGCTGACCGGCAGCGGGAAGCTGTGGTCCTCACCGAACGGCGACAGCGGGCCGGCAGGCTCCGCGGTGAACTCGCTGACCGGCGGGCCCCCCTCGGTGTTGCGCCCCCAGGTGGGCTCGACCAGGTGCTGGTTCTTGGCCTTCTTGGCCATGTCGCCTCCGTGTGTCCGGCGCGCCGGGCGGCACGCACTCCGGGCACATCATCCCGCGCAGCGCACCACAGACGCAGGAGGACCGGTAGACCCCTGCAACCTTCGTGTTGCGTTTCAGTGGGGGACGGTGCGCGCGCCGACCAGCGTGCCGAGCCCCTCGGCGGTCAGCACCCACTGCCGATCCCCCACCGGAGCGGCGAGGATCTCGGCGCCGTCGAGCTTCTGCACGGCCCGCGTCCGCCAGATCGCCGTGCTCAGCAGCCGCAGGTGCACGCGGGTGTCGTCGGGGTCGAGCTCGTCGTAGCCCTCCGGCTCGAACGCGACGATCGCCGGCCCGGCGATCCGCAGCCGCCCGGTCCGCCAGACGGTCGCGGCCAGGGCGTGCCGCCAGCGGGTGGTGCGCACGAGCGCCCCGATGCCGGCGATCGCGCCCGAGATGCCGAACAGCACCAGGGCCAGGACGGCGAAGCCCAGCAGCGAGTAGTGCCGGCCGGTGTCGCCGACGAGGGCGACGGTGGCCGCGCCCAGCAGGATGCCGAGGACGACGGCCATGACGCCGCCGCCGAGCCAGCGCAGGGCACCGGCCTGGTGGGCGGCCAGCGCCGTCGCCGTCTGGGGGTCCTCCGCGGCCGGTCGCACCCCTCCATGGTCCCGCACGTGCGCGGAGCCGCCGTCGTAACGTGGACCGGATGTCCGCCGACGGCCCCCTCACGCTCGCTGCCTGGCTGCGCACCCGCAGCGACGAGCAGCTCATGGCGCTGCTGGCGGCCCGGCCCGACGTCGCCCGCCCCGCGCCGAGCGACGTCGTGGCGCTGGCCAGCCGGCTCGCCGTCCCGGTGTCGGTGGACCGCGCGCTCGACGAGCTGGACGCCGCCACCCTCCAGGTGCTCGACGTCGTCCTGCTCGCGCCGACCGACGGCGTGCCCGCCGACGAGCTCCCCGCGCGCCTGCCGGAGCTGCCCGACGAGGTGCTCGACGCGGCGCTCACCACGCTCACCGACCGCGCCCTGCTCTGGGGGGACGACGTCCTGCGCGCCCCCGAACCGGTGCGCCGCGCCGTCCGCTACCCGGCGGGGCTGGGCCGGCCGGCCACCGAGATCCGGCTGGTGCTGCCCGCCGACCTGCCGAAGGCGCTCGGCGAGCTGCCCGCCGACGAGCGCGCGGTCCTCGATCGGCTGGCCGGCGACCGGCCGGTGGGTCACCTGCCCGACACGTCCGGAACCGGCCCCGCGACGCCGGCCCGCCGGCTGCTGACCACGGGCCTGCTCGCGCGGATCGACGCGCTCAACGTCGAGCTGCCCCGGGAGATCGGCCTGGCGCTGCGCGGGTCGCAGCCGTTCGGCGCGCCCCGGCTGCGGCCGGAGCCGGCCGTGGTGCACCGGGACCAGGCGATCGTCGACCGGCAGGCGGCAGGAGCGGCGCTGGAGTCGATCGGCCGGATCGGCGAGCTGCTCACGGCACTCGAGGAGGAGCCGGCCGGGCTGCTGCGCAGCGGCGGCGTGGGAGTGCGCGACCAGAAGCGGCTGGCCCGGGTGCTCAAGGTGAACGAGCCGGACGCCGGCTGGTACCTGGAGCTGGCGCACGCCGCCGGCCTGCTCGACGTCGGCGGGCCGCACCGCGACGAGTGGCTGCCCACCCGTGCCTACGACCTGTGGCGCGACCTCGACCTGCCCTCGCGCTGGGCGGCGCTGGCCTCCGGGTGGTTGACCAGCACCCGGCTGCACTCGCTGGTCGGGCAGCGCGACGTCGCCGGCAAGGCCGTCAACGCCCTCTCCCCCGATCTCGTCCGGCACACCGCGCCGACGATCCGGCGGCCGACGCTGGAGACGCTCGCCGAGTACCCGACCGGCACCGGGCTCGCCGACGACGACCTCGTGGCCCTGCTGCGCTGGCGGACACCCCGGCGCGGCGACCGGCTCGCGCCGGTACCGGACATGCTCGCCGAGGCGGCCCGGCTGGGGGTGGTGGTCGGCGGGGTGCTGTCCACGGCCGGCCGGGGGTTGCTCGCCGGCGGTGAGGACGGCGCGGCCGACGGCATGCGCGGGCTGCTGCCCGACCCGGTCGACCACGTGCTCGCCCAGCCGGACCTCTCGCTCGTGGCGCCGGGACCGCTCGTGGCCGACCTGGCCGACACCCTCGCCGTCGTCGCCGACGTGGAGTCCTCCGGCGGCGCGACCGTCTACCGGGTCTCGGAGTCCAGCGTGCGGCGGGCGCTGGACGCCGGCTGGGCCGCGAACGACCTGCACGAGTTCTTCGCCCGGGCCTCGCGCACCCCGGTGCCGCAGGCGCTGGACTACCTCGTGGACGACGTCGCCCGGCAGCACGGGCGGCTGCGGGTGGGCTCGATCGAGTCCTACGTCCGCTCCGACGACACCGGGCTGCTCTCGCAGGTGCTCAACGACCGGCGCACGGCCGGGGCGGAGCTGCGCCGGCTGGCCCCGGGGGTGCTGGTCAGCGCGCTCGGCGCCGACGAGGTGCTCACCGTGCTGCGCGAGGCCGGCTACGCGCCTGCGGGCGAGTCGCCGGGCGGCGCCGTCCTCACCCGCCCGCCGGGCCGACCCCGCGCGCTGGGCCGGCGGCACGCCTCGGAGGCGGTCGCCGTGGGACGCCCGCTCAACCTCGGCGAGCTGGCGACCACGGTGCGCGAGATCCGGGCCGGCGACGCGGCGCTCTCCGCGCGGCGGACCGAGGCCGTGCGCCAGGTGCCCGGCGTGACCACCGCCGGAACCCTGGAGCTGCTCTCCCGCGCGGTGCGGGAGGGCATCCCGGTCTGGCTCGGCTACGTCGACGCGCAGGGCAGCGGCAGCCAGCGCGTCGTCCGACCGGTGTCCCTGGCCGGGGGGTTCCTGCAGGGCTACGACGAGCGGCGCGGCGAGGCCCGCACGTTCGCCGTCCACCGGATCACGTCGGTCGCGCTGGTCGACGAGGACGACGAGGAGCTGTCGGCCGGCAACCGATGAGAAGCTCGTCCGGCCGTCGTCTGCACCACGACACCGACCGCACCGAGCAACCGAGGAGCACGCGATGGGCGCCATCAAGGTCCACGAGTTCACCACCGTCGACGGCGTGGTCGACGTCCCGATGTGGACGGCCGACTACGGCTTCCCCGACGACCTGTCCGCCACCATCGGTGCGCTGACCGGCTCGGCGAAGGGCATCCTGCTCGGCCGCCGCACCTTCGAGATGTTCGCGCCGGCCTGGTCCACGCGGACCGTCGAGCAGGACCCGGGCGCGCCGTTCTTCAACGACACGACCAAGTACGTCGTCTCCGCAACCCTCGACGACGCCGAGTCCGTGTGGCGGAACTCGACCACGGTGGGCTACGACGTCGACCGGCTGCGCGCCCTCAAGGACGACGTCGGCGACCTCTACGTGAGCGGCAGCGCCACCCTGGTGCGCGCGCTGCTGGCCGACGGGCTGGTCGACGAGCTGCACCTGTTCGTCTACCCCGTCGCGCTCGGGACCGGCATCCGGCTCTTCCCGGACGGCGCACCGCGCACTCCGCTGGCGCTGCTCGGCGCCGACCGGCTGAGCAACGGCGTGGCGCACCTCGTCTACGGTCCGGCGGCGTGAGCGATCCCTTCACCGCCTTCCGGGCAGCCGTCGAGCGCGACGACATCGACACGGCCGTCGCGCTGTTCGCCGAGGACGTCGTCTTCCACTCGCCGGTGGTGCACAAGCCCTACGTGGGGCGCGAGGCGCTGGGCGCGATCCTGCGTGCGGTGACCACCGTCTTCGAGGACTTCCGCTACACCGGGTCGTACGGCGCGGACGACGGGCACGTGCTGCGGTTCGAGGCCCGGGTGGGCGACCGCGAGCTGGAGGGCGTCGACATCCTCCGGGCCGCCGACGGCGTCCTCACCGAGCTCACTGTGATGGTGCGGCCGTACTCCGCCGCAACCGCCCTGCGGGAGCGGATGGCGGCCCTGCTGCAGTAGGCGACCCCGCGGACGGGACGAACCCGTCGGCAGGCGGCGTTACCTTGGGGAGTCCGGCGCGAACGTGCGCCTCCCCCGCCCTGCAGAGAAGGTTTCCGCGTGACCGACGGTCCCCTCATCGTCCAGTCGGACAAGACCCTGCTGCTCGAGGTCGACCACCCGCTGGCCCGCGAGTGCCGCGCGGCGATCGCGCCGTTCGCCGAGCTGGAGCGCTCCCCCGAGCACGTGCACACCTACCGGGTGACGCCGCTCGCGCTGTGGAACGCGCGGGCCGCCGGGCACGACGCCGAGCAGGTCGTCGACGCCCTGGTGCGCTACTCGCGCTACCCGGTGCCGCACGCGCTGCTGGTCGACGTCGCCGACACGATGGACCGCTTCGGGCGGCTGTCGCTGGTCAACAACCCGGTGCACGGGCTGGTCCTCACCACCTCCGACCGCGCGGTGCTCGAGGAGGTCATCCGCTCCAAGCGGGTCGCCCCGATGCTCGGCGTCCGCATCGACGACGACACCGTCGTCGTCCACCCGTCCGAGCGCGGGCGGCTGAAGCAGGCGCTGCTCAAGATCGGCTGGCCGGCCGAGGACCTCGCCGGCTACGTCGACGGGCAGGCGCACCCGATCGAGCTGGACCAGAGCGGCTGGCACCTGCGCGACTACCAGAAAGAGGCCGTGGAGGGCTTCTGGGCCGGCGGGTCGGGGGTCGTCGTCCTGCCCTGCGGTGCGGGCAAGACGCTGGTCGGCGCCGCGGCGATGGCCGAGGCCAAGGCGACCACGCTGATCCTGGTGACCAACACCGTCGCCGGGCGGCAGTGGAAGCGGGAGCTGATCGCGCGGACGTCGCTGACCGAGGAGGAGATCGGCGAGTACTCCGGCGAGCGCAAGGAGATCCGGCCGGTCACCATCGCGACCTACCAGGTGATGACCACCCGCCGGAAGGGCGAGTACCGGCACCTGGACCTGTTCGACGCGCAGGACTGGGGCCTGATCGTCTACGACGAGGTGCACCTGCTGCCGGCCCCGATCTTCCGGCTGACCGCCGACCTGCAGTCGCGCCGCCGGCTGGGCCTGACCGCCACCCTGGTGCGCGAGGACGGCCGGGAGGACGACGTCTTCTCCCTCATCGGGCCGAAGCGGTACGACGCCCCGTGGAAGGACATCGAGTCGCAGGGCTACATCGCCCCGGCCGAGTGCATCGAGGTCCGGGTCGCCCTGGACGACGACGAGCGGATGACCTACGCCGTCGCCGAGCCGGAGGAGCGCTACCGGATCGCGGCGACCGCGACCTCGAAGATGCCGGTGATCCGCCGGATCCTGGAGCGCCACCCGCACGAGCAGAAGCTGGTGATCGGCGCCTACCTCGACCAGCTCGAGGAGCTCGGCACCGCGCTCGACGCCCCGGTGATCCAGGGCTCGACCACCAACCGGGAACGGGAGAAGCTGTTCGACCAGTTCCGCTCCGGTGAGCTGCGCACCCTCGTGGTGTCCAAGGTGGCCAACTTCTCGATCGACCTGCCCGAGGCCGCGGTCGCGGTGCAGGTGTCGGGCACGTTCGGCTCGCGGCAGGAGGAGGCGCAGCGGCTCGGCCGGGTGCTGCGGCCCAAGGCCGACGGCCGGCAGGCGCACTTCTACACCGTGGTCAGCCGCGACACCCTCGACAGCGAGTACGCCGCCCACCGGCAGCGCTTCCTCGCCGAGCAGGGCTACGCGTACACGATCGTGGACGCCGCCGACCTGGCCGGCCTCGGCGAGGTCGGCGGTCCGGACTGGACGGACGAGCCGGCCGACTGAGGCTCACGCACCGAGCTCGTCGGAGTAGAACCGCAGGTAGTCCGGCAGGTGGCCGCGCCAGTAGGCCGGCTCGTGCGCTCCCTCGGCCGGGTTCCAGCGCACGTCGGCGCCTTCCCGGCGCAGTGCGTGGGCGAACGCCTCGTCGCTGTCGAAGAGGCCGTCGCCGCGGCCGACGTCGAGGTAGACCGAGGTGCCGGCGGCGGCCAGCCGCTGCGCCGTCCTGTCGGGCAGGTTCGCGACGGTGGTGCTGTGGCCGCCGACCGCGACGGCGAGATCGGGGTGCGTCGCGGCGATCGCGAGCGCGTGCCGGCCGCCCAGCGAGATCCCCGCGACGGCGCGGCCGGCTCGCTCCGGGCGGGTGAGCCACGTCCGGTCGACGCTGGGGACCAGGTCGGACACGAAGAAGTCGTCGAAGTTCTCCGCCACGCTCCCGTCGCCGGCGAACTTCGGTCCCCCGTCGACCATGACCAGGATCATCGGCCGCACCGACCCGGCGGCGAGGGCGGTCTCCATGGCCTCGGCGACTCCGAGGTCGGGGTAGAAGTCGGCGTCGCCACCCCCGGCGTGCAGCAGGTAGACGACCGGATAGCGCCGCTGCGGGTCCTGCCCGTACCCCGGCGGCAGGTAGACCGCGTAGTCCCCGTAGCCACCGAAACCGTTCCCGACGGGTGGCACGTGCTCGACCCGCCCCTGCGACCCCAGGACGACGTGGGAGGTCGTCGCCGGGGACGGGTCCTGCGGGGTCCCGGCGCCACAGCCCCCGAGGAGGACGGCGACGGCCACTCCCCCGGCCACCGCGCGCCAGCGCTTCACGCAGAGAGCATGCTCGCTCAGCGGCGGAGGGCGCGGCCGAGGCGGGTGATGCCCTCGGTGATCACCTCAGGGGTGTTCGTGGTGAACGACAGCCGCAGCGTGGCGCGGTCCGGGGTGCCCGCGTAGAACGGCGCACCGGGCACGAAGGCGACGTCATGCTCCAGCGCCGTCCGCAGCAGCTCGGCGGTGTCGACCTCGCCGGGCAGCCGCGCCCAGACGAACATGCCGCCGTCCGGGTCGCTCCACGTGGACCCGGCCGGCAGCGCGGCGGGCAGCGCGCCCACCATCGCGTCGCGCCGCTCGCGGTAGGCGGCGCACAGCCGCCGGACGTGCGCGTCGAGGTCGACGGTCGCCAGCCACTCCGCCGCGGCCGCCTGGTCGATCGTCGAGGTGTGCAGATCGGCGGCCTGCTTGGCGACGCCCAGCGGTCCCCTCAGCGGTGCCGGCGCCCGCAGCCAGCCCAGCCGCAGTCCGGGCGAGGCGATCTTGGAGAAGCTGCCGAGGTGCAGCACGCGGTCCTCGGCCCCAGGAAAGCCCGCCAGGGGCGGCTCCGGCGTCCCGCGGTAGCGCAGCTCGCCGTACGGGTCGTCCTCGACCACCCACACGCCGTACCGCGCCGCGAGGGCGACGACGGCCGCGCGCCGCTCGGCGGGCAGCGTCCGGCCGGTCGGGTTGGCGAAGGTGGGGACCAGGTACAGCAACGCCGGCCGCTCGCGGGCGAACACGGCCTCCAGGGCCTCGGGATCCAGTCCGTCGTCGTCCGAGGCGACCGGGACGACGCGGGCCCCGGCCAGCGCGAAGCACTGCAGCGCCGCCAGGTAGGTGGGCTCCTCGACCGCGACGACGGCACCGGGGTCGAGCAGCGCCGTCGTCACCAGCGTGAGCGCCTGCTGCGAACCGGTGGTGACCAGCAGGTCGTCGGCCGCCGTCGGCAGGCCGCGGGCGGTCATCCGCGCCGCCACGAGCGCCCGCAGAGCGGGGTCGCCCTCCGTCGGCGCGTACTGGAGCGCCCGGCGGGCGCCCGGCGAGCCCAGGACCCGGTCGAACGCGGCCCGCAGGCCGTCGACGTCGAACAGCTCGGGAGCCGGCAGCCCGCCGGCGAAGGAGATCACCTCGGGGCGCTCGAGCAGCGCGAGCAGGTCGCGGACGGGCGAGCTGGCCACGCCCTGCAGCCGGCGGGCGAGCGCGGGTGCGGCGGGTTCGGCGAGGGACGTCACGGGAGGCTCCTGGGGTCTCGACGAGGAAGACGGCGCGACGTCTGCGGCGGGGTGTGCCGCGGGAGTCCGTGCCGGTGGGGCGCCTGGTCGAGGAGCCGTCGCAAGGGTACGTCGGGACCGCTGCGACGCCGAGCGAGTTCCCCGGGACGGATGGGACCGACGGGGGTGACGGGACGGTCCGGTCCGAGCGTGGCGCTCCCCACAGCCGCGGCTCGACTCCGGAGAAAAGTCCAGCTCAGCGGCCGGTTCGCGCGCCGCTATACGTCGCGGCGACACGAGAACGCAAGCCGGATCCGGTTGGGCGTGTCTCTCCGCTGCCCCGCAGAATGGCTCCCGAGATGGGGAGCGCAGCACGAGCGGAGGCCTTCGGCCCGCAGACCACGAGCCGACCGCTCCGGGCCTGGCAGCAGGCCGCGCTCGAGCAGTACGAGCAGTCCTCGCCGAAGGACTTCCTCGTCACCGCGACCCCCGGCGCCGGCAAGACGACCTTCGCCCTGACGCTGGCCGCGCGGCTGCTGCAGCGGCGCGAGGTCGCCCGGATCGTGGTGGTCTGCCCGACCGACCACCTGCGGCTGCAGTGGGCCGAGGCGGCCGACCGGGTGGGCATCGTCCTCGACCCCAACCTGACCAACGCGGTCGGCCCGGTCCGTGCCGGCACCCAGGGCTACGTGACCACGTACGCGCAGGTCGCGGGCAAGCCGATGCTGCACGCCGCCCGCGCCACCGCCGTGAAGACCCTCGTGATCCTCGACGAGGTGCACCACGCCGGCGACGGCCTCTCCTGGGGCGAGGCGGTCGAGGAGGCCTTCGGGTTCACCGCCCGGCGGCTGTGCCTGACCGGGACGCCGTTCCGCACCAAGCCCGACGAGCGCATCCCCTTCGTCCGCTACGAGGAGGACACGTTCGAGGGCGACGACGGCGAGGGCGGCGTCGGCCTGGTCAGCCGCGCCGACTACACCTACGGCTACAAGGAGGCCCTGGCCGACAACGTCGTCCGCCCGGTCGTCTTCGCCGCCTACACCGGGACGTCGCGCTGGCGGAACTCCGCCGGCGAGGTCGTGGCCGCGTCGCTGTCGGAGGCCGGCACCCGCTCGGTCGAGATGGCCGCCTGGCGCACCGCGCTGGACCCCAAGGGCCAGTGGGTGGCGCACGTGATCGCGGCGATGGACGACCGGATCACCCACCTGCGCGAGCACGGCGGCATGGCCGACGCCGCCGGGCTGATCCTCGCCAGCGACCAGGACGACGCCCGCGCGTACGCGAAGATCGTCCGCCGGGTGACCGGCAAGGCCCCGGAGCTGATCCTCTCCGACGACCCGAAGGCGTCGAAGAAGATCGAGCGCTTCGCCACCGGCTCGGCGCGCATCGCGGTCTGCGTGCGGATGATCTCCGAGGGCGTCGACGTCCCGCGGGCCGCCGTCCTGGCCTGGATGACCTCCTACCGCACCCCGCTGTTCTTCGCGCAGGCCGTCGGCCGTGTCGTCCGCGCCCGGGCCGCGCACGAGGCGGCCACGGTGTTCCTGCCCGCCGTCCGCCCGCTGCTGTCGCTGGCTGCCTCCATGGAGAAGGAGCGCAACCACGTCATGCCGCCGCCGCGGAGCCAGCCCGACGAGGAGCTGGAGGGGCTCGACCTGCCGCCGCGGGAGCCCACGGAGGGCGGCGCCAAGGAGTGGGAGGCCCTGGAGGCCGACGCCCGGTTCGCGCACGTGCTGCACGGCGGGACGGCGCACACCGGTGAGGGCAGCGGCCCGCTCGGGGCCGAGGAGGAGGAGTTCCTCGGCATCCCCGGCCTGCTCACCCCGGAGCAGACGGCGGAGCTGCTGGCCAAGCGGGACGACGAGCTGCGGTTGCGCGTCGAGGCCGCTCGCCGGATCGCCGACGACGACGAGCACTTCCTGCTCGTCGAGGACCACCCGGACGCCGACGACGCCGGCCGGTCGTGGCGCGACGCCGCCGAGCTGCGCCGCGAGATCAACCAGCTGGTCAGCCGCGTCTCGGCGAGGACGTCGACCCCGCACGCCGTGGTCCACACCCAGCTGCGCAAGTCGGTGCCCGGGCCGCCGTCGGCCTCGGCCTCGGTCGACGTGCTGCGCGCCCGCCGCGAGCGCCTGCGCACCATGCTCTGACCCGTACAGGGAACTCACCGGTTACGTGCGGGCTCGTGGGTTAGAACGGGGTCGTGACCTCCTCGGACCTGCCGCCCACGATCTTCGTGCTGTTCGGCGCCACCGGTGACCTCGCCCGGCGCATGGTGCTGCCGGCGTTCTACGACCTCGCCCGGCGCGATCTGCTGCCCAAGCAGTGGCGGCTCATCGGCAACGGCCGCGGGGACGTCTCGCACGAGGACTTCGCCGGCCGGGTGCACGACGCGCTCGAGGAGTTCGGACCGAAGCCGGACGACGGACCGTGGGACGACGTCCGCGGCAAGCTGCGGTTCGCCGGCGGCGGCTTCGCCGCCGACGACCCGGGCAGCCTGCTCGACGTGATCGCGGAGGCCAAGGGCGACCTCGGGGACGACGTGCAGTTCGTGCACTACCTCGCCGTCCCGCCCGAGGCGTTCGAGGGGCTGACCCGCGGGCTGCACGAGCACGGGCTGACCGACCGGGCGCGGGTGGTCTACGAGAAGCCGTACGGCACCTCGCCGGAGTCGTTCCGGGAGCTCGACGACCTGGTGCTGGGCGTGCTCGACGAGGAGCAGGTCTTCCGGATCGACCACTTCCTGGGCAAGGAGGGCACGCAGGACCTGCACGTGCTGCGGTTCGCCAACGGGCTGTTCGAGCACGTCTGGAACCGCGAGCACGTGCAGCAGGTGCAGATCGACGTCCCGGAGACGCTGGACGTCGCGCAGCGCGCGAGCTTCTACGACGCCACCGGCGCGACCCTGGACATGCTGGTGACCCACCTGTTCCAAGTGGCCGCGGAGGTGGCCATGGAGCCACCGGTCAGCCTCAGGCCGGAGGACCTGCAGGAGGCCCGCGAGGCGGTGCTGGCCGCGTTCCGCCCGCTGGCCAAGGAGGACGTCGTCCTCGGCCAGTTCGAGGGCTACACCGACATCGAGGGCATCGCCGACGACTCGCAGACCGACACCTTCGTCGCCGCCCGGCTCTGGGTGGACACCGATCGCTGGCACGGCGTCCCCTTCCTGCTGCGCACGGGCAAGCGCATGGCGGACTCGGCGCAGCGGGTGAGCCTGCTGCTGCGCAAGCCCGACGGGCCGGTGACGCAGCTGCCCGGCCACGGCAACGTGCTGAGCCTGTCGGTCGAGGGCCCGGGCGCGGTCGACGTGCGCATGGTGACCAAGGAGCCCGGCCCGGACCTCGCGCTGGCCGAGGCGACGTCGTCGCTGTCGCTGGGCGACGTGCCCGGCGGCGACCCGCTGCCGCCCTACGTCTCGCTCATCCACGACGTGGTGGTCGGCGACCGGTCGCTGTTCACCACCAGCGAGGGGCTGGCCGCGGCCTGGCGGGCGGTCGCCCCGCTGCTCGAGGACCGGCCCGCCGTGCAGCCCTACGCCCCTGGCTCGTGGGGTCCGGTCGCGGCCAACGAGCTCGCCGACCCCGGCGGTTGGCTGCTGGGCCAGACGGAGGACTGAACGCGTTCAGGACGTCGGCAGCAGGCCGCGCTGGGCGGCGATCGCCACGGCCTCCGTGCGGCCACCGGCCTCGAGCTTGGCCAGGATGTTGCTGACGTGCACGCTCGCGGTCTTCTCGCTGATGTAGAGCTCCGCGCCGATCTGCTTGTTGGTCCGGCCCTGCGCCAGCAGCGCGAGCACCTCGGCCTCCCGCGGGGTGAACACCGCGGCGGTCTCGACGATCCGGCCGGCGCCCTCGAGCTCGATGCGGCCGCGGCGGGCCAGCGCCTCGACCGCCTCGCGCAGCGGTCGCGCGCCCAGCTGCACCGCGACGGCGTGCGCCGCGCGCAGCTCCTCGGCCGCGGCCGCGCGCTCGTCGGCGGCCAGCAGCGCCTGGGCCAGCCGCCAGCGCGACCGGGCCTCCTCGTACACGTGCCCCAGCTCGGCGAAGGCGGCGGCGTCGGCGCGCCGGTGCTCGACGGTCGGCTCGGCGCGCAGCCGCGCCCACTCGGCGTCGAGCCGTCGCTGCCAGGCCCGGCCCTCGGCGCCGATCAGCCCCCCACCGGCGACGTAGGCCTCGACCGCCTCGGCGGCCAGCCGCACCAGCCGCTCGCCGTCGGCCACCCACCGGTCGGCGGTGGCCGTGTCGCGGAGCAACCGGGCGGCGTCGGCCGCGTCGGCCGCCGCGGACAGGGCCATCGCGACGAGCCGGACGGCGGCCATCCGGTCGACCTTCCAGATCTCGGCGACCTTGTGCACCGACTCCTCGGCGCGCCGGACCGCGGTCGCGGCGTCCCCGGCCCACCCGGCGAGGTCGATGTCGGCCGCCGCCGCGGTGATCATCAGCATGACCTGGGTGCCGAACCGCGAGGACAGCGAGCGCGCCCAGGCGACCCGGTCGGCCGCGGCGGGGTCGCCGCGACCGACCTGCACCAGGAGGCCTGCGGCCCGGACGTGAGCGGCCATCTCGGGCACGCGGGCCAGCTGGTCGGCGGCGGCCAGGCTGACGTCCCAGTCGCCGGTCATGTAGCCCGCGACGACCTGCAGGTGGCGCAGCTCGGCGGCGTAGAACGACCACTCGATGCCGATCGCGCAGGCCCGGTCGACGGCCGCGGTGCTCCGGGCGAGCGTGTCGGCCAGGTCGCCGGCCTCGTAGGCGACGATCGCCTGGTTGAACAGCACCCGCATCTCGACGTCGAGGTCGCCGGAGCGGCGGGCACGGGTCAGCGCCTCGGCGAGGCGCTTCTGCACCGCGTCGTAGTCGGCCTCCTCGTGCATCCGCGCCACCGACACGGCGGTGTCGGCCCACGCGCTGTCCAGGCCGAGCGCGTCGGCGGCCGTGAGCGCCTCCTCGGCGGCGGCGTCGGCGTCCTGCGCGCACTCCACGTAGTAGGCGGCGCGCGCGTGGGTGGCCGCCGCCCAGGTGCGCTCGGGGCTCGGCGGGTCGGCGGGGACGAGAGCCATCGCCGCGCTGGTCTCGCGGTGCGCGCCGACCAGGTCGTCGATCCAGATCAGCGCCTGGGCGAGCGTGTAGTGCACACGGGCGCGCAGCAACGGGTCGCCGTCCTGGCCGAGGGTGTCGCGCGCCGACCGCAGCAGCGCGATGCCGCGGTGCACGTCGCCGCCGGAGCGGGCCGCGCCCGCGGTCTCCACCAGCAGCTCGATCTGGCTGCGGCCGGCGCGCTCGGCGGCGTCGGGCACGGCCGGCCACAGGGCCAGCGCGGCCTCCAGCTGCTGCAGCTGCTCGGCGGGCGCGCCGGCCCGCTTCGCCTCGGCCGCGGCCTCCAGCGAGGCGCCCAGCGCGGCGGGCAGGTCGTTGCTCTCGCGGGCGTGGTGAGCGCGTTCTGCGGCGGTGCCGGCGGAGGGGTTCGCGGTCAGGTAGGCGGCGACGGCGGCGTGCAGCCGCACCCGCTCCCCCGGCAGCAGGTCGGCCAGCACGGCCTCGCGCAGCAGCGCGTGCCGGAAGCGGTAGCGCCCGTCGTCGGAGACCACGAGCAGGTGGTGGTGCACGGCCTCGGCGAGGGCGGCCTCCAGCTCACCGGTGCCCAGGCCGCTGACGGCGGCGACCAGCTCGTGCCGCACGCGCCGGCCGGCGACCGCGGCGACCCGCAGCACCTGCTGCGCGGCCTCCGAGAGCAGCTCCACCCGGGCCAGGAGGACGTCGGTGAGCGCCATCGGCAGGGTCTCGCCCTCCAGGCCGGCGGCGAGCAGCTCCTCGGCGTAGAAGGCGTTCCCCTCGGCGCGGGCGACGACGTCGTCGACGGAGCTGCGGTCGAGGCAGCCGGCCTGCTCGGCCAGCCGGCGCACGAGCTGCTCGACCGCGGCGTCGGGCAGGGGCGCCAGCTCCAGCCGCTCGACCGCCGGCAGCCGGACGAGCTCGGCCAGCAGCGGGCGCAGGGGGTGCCGCCGGTGCAGGTCGTCGGAGCGGTAGGAGGCGACGATGGTGACCCGCTCGTCGACCAGGCGGGCCAGCAGGTAGCGCAGCAGGTCGCGGCTGGACCGGTCGGCCCAGTGCAGGTCCTCGAGCATGATCAGCAGCGGCGCCGCCGCGGTCAGCTCACCGAGCAGCGCGGCCACGGACTCGAACAGCTGCAGCCGCCCGTCGTCGACCGCGGGGCGCAGGCTGCGGTGGGGCACGGCGCGGCCGAAGTCGCCGGCGTCAGGCCCCTCGGCGCCGGTGACCCCGGGACGCCCGGCCAGCAGGTCGGTCAGCGCGGGGAGGCCGGCCGCCGCCGGGGCCAGCTCGGGATCGGCGGCGACCGGCCGCAGCAGGTCGACGAAGGGCAGGTACGGCAGGCCGACGTCGCCGAGGTCGACGCAGTGGCCGACCAGGACGCGCACGCCCTCGGTGGTGGCGCGCTCGGCCAGCTCGTCGAGCAGCCGGGTCTTGCCGACCCCGGCGTCGCCGGCGAGCAGCACCGCCGACGGTCGGCCGTCGGCGGCACGCCGGACGTGCGCCATCAGGTGGTCGAGCTCCTCGGCTCGGCCCACCATCGGTCCGTCGTCCCATCGCGGCACGTCGAAGATCGTGGCACGACCCCCCGACAGGACGGGCGCGGCGACCACCGGAGTGGCGCTCAGAGCGAGTGCCGGCGGCGGGCGAACGACCAGCGGCGGCTGCGGGAGCGCTCGGCCGAGGTGCGCAGCTGCTCGCGACGGTAGGCGAGTTCCGCCTCGAGGGCCGGGTTGGTGTAGGTCGACATCGTCTTCTCCTTCTTCTTCTGCGTCAGTGAGGAGAAGGTTCGTGCTGAGGGGTGGGCCCCGGCATCGGTCGACCACGCAGTCCTGGGCCGATAGGGGCAGCTGAGGGGTCTAAGGGGACCTCAGGACACCCGTAAGGGGGAAACAGGCGTGCTCAGGGGCCGGATCGGGTATCCCAGCGCGCGCCCAACCCGCGGGGGACCCTTCGAGAAGAGGAGCGCAGATGCGTCTCGGAACCGGAATCGTGCTGATCGCTCTCGGGGCGATCCTCGCCTTCGCGGTGAACGTGCAACTCAGCGGCATCGATCTGCGGGTCGTCGGCTGGATCCTGATGGTGGTCGGGGCGATCGGCGTGATCGTGGAGCTCGCCGTCTGGGCGCCGCGTCGCCGGCGCATGGTGCAGACCGACGCGTACGGCAGGACGGCGGACGGCATGCCCGCCCGGCGGACCACCACCGACGAGACCTACTGATCGACGCGCGACGGCCCCCGTCCCGGCGAAGGGACGGGGGCCGTCGCGCGTTCGGGTCCGGACCGAGTGCTGGCCGCCTCGCGGCGAGATGCACAACGCGGCTCCAGGCCCCCGACCGAGGTCGGGGCGGTAGTCCGTGAAGGCGGTAACCAATTGGCACCCGGGGGCACAGATCACCCGGCCCGGACGTCTTCGACCATACCCGCGGAACTCGGAATGCAACGGCGGCCTAGTTGAAGCCGCGGTCGTCCTGCTTGAGCGCGGTGTCCACGGTCAGCGCCGCGGCGAGGACCATGCTGGCCAGCGGCTCGGGCAGCCGGAAGTGGATGTGGACGACGTAGTTGTCGGCCGTGGTGAACAGCGTCTTGGCCAGTCCTTCCCACGTCTTCGTGATCCTCGCGACCTCGGTGCCCGCGGCGTCGCTGATCGCGAAGTTCCAGGCGCGCCAGTTCTCCGCCTGGATGGCCCCGACCAGCTGACCGTTCGCCACCAGGTCGAAGCGGATCTTGCCGAACACGTTGGCCTGCACGATCTCGCCGATCGGGGCGCCGTCGCCACGGGTGACGACCACCCGTGACTTGACCAGCTTGGCCGGCCGGGTGAGCGCCAGCCGCACGCCGTGCGCGTCGCGGACCTCGAGCCGGTGGGTCAGGAACTGGTCGAAGTTCGACACGAACCGCAGCGCCTTCTTCGCCGCGTTCTGCCCGATCTCGACGACCGCGCCGATCTGCTGCCCCTGGCCGTCGTAGACCGCGTACTCGTTGGTCAGCTCGATCAGCTTCGTCCGCTGGCTGACCACGATGACCGACTGGTCGTACAGCGAGGCCCCGGGCGGTGCGGCGACCGCCTGCGGCGCCTGCTGCCCGTCGGACGGCGAGGGCGGGGGCGGCGGGGTGTGCTGCTGCGGCGGAGGAGGCGGCGGTGGGGTGTGCTGCTGCTGGACCGGCGGCGGGGGCGGGGGCGTCGGCGGGGCCTGGACGTGCTCGGTCCAGCCCTGCCCGTTCCACCACCGGGTTCCGCCGCTGCCGGCGGGGTCCGGGTACCAGCCAGGAGGAGGCGGCGGTTGCGTCACGCGCGCCAAGCTAACTCCCCCGGCCCGCTCCGGGACACGGCTCGCCGCACGACGGGTGCCAGACTCGCCTGCGTGGCGGACCTGACGACGGCGGAGCAGCGCGCCCTGGACGCGGTCGACGAGACCTGGCTGGTCGACCGGCTGCGCGGCCTGGTCTCCGTCCCCTCGGTCGGCGGGACCGCCGCCGAGAGCGAGGCGCAGCACCTCGTCGGCGACGAGCTGGCGGCGCTGGGCTGCGACGTCGACCGGTGGGCGATCGATCTCGCCGAGGCCGCGACGGCGCCCGACGCGCCGGGTCAGGAGGTCGAGCGCGCCGAGGCGTGGGGCGTCGTCGGCACGCTGCCCGGGGACGGCGTCCCGGCGCTGGTGTTCTGCGGGCACACCGACGTCGTCCCGGCCGGCGACCGCGCGCTGTGGCCGGCCGACCCCTTCACCCCCCGCGTCGAGGGCGGCGCGCTGCACGGCCGCGGGGCGTGCGACATGAAGGCCGGCCTGGTCGCCGCGCTGGGCGCGCTGGCCGCGCTGCGGACCGCCGGCGTGCGGTTGGCCCGCCCGGTCGCGGTGCACAGCGTGGTCGGCGAGGAGGACGGCGGACTCGGTGCCTGGGCGACGCTGCGGCGCGGGCACCGCGGGGAGGTCTGCGTGATCCCCGAGCCGACGGCGGGCGCCGCCGTCACCGCGAACGCCGGCGCGCTGACCTTCCGGCTGGAGGTCTCCGGGCACGCCGCGCACGCGGCCTACCGCGACGAGGGCGTGAGCGCGCTCGAGCTGTTCGAGGAGCTGCACGCCGACCTCCGGGACCTGGAGGCCGAGCGGCAGAAGGACGCCGACCCCCGCTTCGGGGAGAGCCGCTTCCCCTACGGCCTGTCCGTCGGCCGGCTGAGCACCGGCGACTGGGCCAGCTCCGTGCCCGACCGGCTGGTCGCCGAGGGCCGCTACGGCGTGATCGTGGGCGAGCCGGTCGAGGCCGCCCGGCGGGTGTTCGAGGAGCGGGTCGCCGCCTTCTGCGCGGCGCACCCCTGGCTCGCCGAGCACCCGGTGCGCGTCGCCTGGACCGGCGGGAGCTTCGCCAGCGGCCAGCTGCCGCCGGGGCATCCCCTGCTGGGCGCGACCCGGGTGGCCGTCGCCGACGCCGGCGGCGGTGAGCTCGAGGAGCGCGCCATCGCGGCGGGCAGCGACCTGCGGCAGTACGCGGCGGCCGGCATCCCGACGCTGCACTACGGCCCCGGAGACCTCCGGCTGGCGCACGGCCCGCGGGAGCAGGTGCCGATCGCCGACGTCGTCCTGGCCGCCCGCGCGTTCACCCTGCTCGCGATGCGGACGGCGGGCGTGCGGTGAGCGAGCTCGTGGGCTTCGAGTCGTGGGCCGCGCTGGCCGGCGACTCCCCCACCTCGCGCACCGAGTGGGCAGCCGTCGTCGAGGCGTGGAGCGAGCCGCACCGCCGCTATCACGACCTGGCGCACCTGGCCGCGGTGCTCGGCATCGTCGGCGAGCTGGCGTCGGCGGCGGCCGATCCGGACGCCGTCCGGCTGGCCGCCTGGTACCACGACGTCGTCTACGACCCGCAGCGCGCCGACAACGAGCTGGTCAGCGCCGCGCGGGCCCGGGCGGGGCTGCGCGGGCTGGTCGACGAGGCGCGGCTGGCCGAGGTGGAGCGGCTGGTGCTGCTCACCGCCGGGCACGACCCCGGTCCGGACGACGCCGACGGTGCGGTGCTCTGCGACGCCGACCTCGCCGTCCTGGCCAGCCCACCGGAGGCCTACGCGACGTACGCCTCGGCGATCCGCGAGGAGTACGGCCACCTCCCCGACGCGGTGTTCGCCGCCGGCCGGGCGGCGGTGCTCGAGCAGCTGCTCGCGCTGCCGGCGCTCTACCGGCTGCCCGCCCTCGCCGAGCAGTGGACCGAGCGCGCCCGGGCCAACCTGACCGCCGAGCTCATCCTGCTGAGGGCTCGTGCGGCTTCTTCCGCCGCAGACCGGCCGCCCGCAGGCGGCTGAGCAGCTCGCGCGCGCCGACCGGCTCGGCGCCGGACTCGACCGCCACGTCGTAGAGGTCCTCGGGGATGTCGTAGTGGTCCCCCTGGAAGGCCCGGCGCGGGATGCCCAGCTCCGCGGCCACGAACGCGTGCAGCTCGTCGTAGGACACGTCGCTGACCAGGTGCGACCACCTGCGCCCCCGCCAGTGCCACACGGGGCTGTCGATCAGCACGGCCACGGGTGCAGTCTGCCCTGGTGAGCGATGTGCGCGCCTCGCCGATCCTGCCCGTGTCCGACCTCGACCGGGCGCTGGAGCACTACGCGGCGCTCGGCTTCCTCACCAGCCGCTGGTCGGAGGACTACGGCTTCGCGGCCTGGCGGGGCCTGGAGCTGCACCTGTCGGTGCACGAAGGGCACGACCCCCTGCGCACGGCGTCGGCGGTGTTCCTGCACGTCCCCGACCCCGACGCGGTGCACGCGCAGTGGTCGGCCGCCGGGATCGGGCGCGACCTCGCGCCGGAGGACAAGCCGTGGCACGTGCGCGAGGGCGCGCACATCGACGACGACGGCAACCTGCTGCGTTACGGGGGCCCGATAGCGTCGCCGTCGTGAACGACGAGATCCGCTGGGGCGTGGTGGGACCGGGCCGCATCGCCGAGAACCTGGTCCGCGACTTCGCCGTCGTCGACGGCGCCCGCTGCGTCGCGGTCGCCTCGCGGGCGCAGTCGCGCGCCCAGGACTTCGCGGAACGGCACGGCATCGACCGGGCGTACGGCTCGTACGCGGCGCTGCTCGCCGATCCCGACGTCGACGCGCTCTACATCGCCACGCCGCACCCCCAGCACCACGCGATCGCGCTGGGGGCGATCGAGGCCGGCAAGGCGCTGCTGGTGGAGAAGGCGTTCACCGCCACGCTCGCCGGCGCCCAAGAGGTCGTCGACGCCGCCCGCGCGGCCGGGGTCTTCGTCATGGAGGCGATGTGGACCCGGTTCCAGCCGGCCGTCGTGCGCCTGCGGGAGCTGGTCGCCGACGGCGCGATCGGCGAGGTCCGCTCGGTTCAGGCAGACCTCGGGGTGCTGAAGAGCTACGAGCCGACCGACCGGCTGTTCGACCTGGCGCTCGGCGGCGGCGCGCTGCTCGACCTGGGCGTCTACGTCGTCAGCTTCGCCCAGATGCTCATGGGCAGCCCCGACACGGTCACCGCGGCCGGGTCGCTGTTCGACTCGGGCGCCGACGCCGAGGCCGCGCTGCTGCTCGCCTGGGACGACGGCCGCACCGCCACCCTGACGACGTCGCTGCGCTGCGGGCTGCCCGGCCAGGCCCGGGTGTTCGGGACGGCGGGCTGGATCGACGTCCTCCCCCGCTTCCACCACCCGGACACGATCGTGCTGCACCGCAACGGGTCCGAACCGGAGACGATCGCCCGGCCCCACCTCGGCGGCGGCTACGCGCACGAGCTGATCGAGGTCGACGACTGCCTGCGCGCGGGCGCGACCGAGAGCGGGACGATGCCGCTGTCGGACACCCTCGCCGTCCAGGCCGTGCTGCAGCAGGCGGCCGAGCAGCTGGGCGTGCGGCACGCCGAGGATCCCGACGCGCTGCCCCGTTCCCGCGAGTCCGCCTGAGGAGAAGACTCCGCGCATGGCGGACGAGGCGGCCCTCCGGGACCTGGTGGAGGCGTTCAACGCGCACGATCTCGACCGGATCATGGAGTTCTTCACCGACGACTGCGTGCTCGACACCCCCCGGGGCAGCGACCCCGGTGGCACCCGCTACAGCGGGGCGGCGGCCGTGCGGGAGGGGCTCGCCGCGCGGTTCACGGGGATCCCCGACGTCCACTACGGCGAGGACGAGCACTGGATCTGCGGCGACCACGCGGTGTCGCGCTGGCTGCTGACCGGGACGACGACCGGCGGGGACAAGGTGCGGGTGCGCGGCTGCGACCTGTTCGACCTGGCGGCCGACGGCCGGATCCGCCGCAAGGACTCCTACTGGAAGATCACCGGTTAGAGGGACCGACCGGGACCAAGGTCCATCAAGGTTCAAGTTTTCGTCGGTGTGGCCGATGTCTCAGTCATGCTGCATGCCATCGCCGCCGTCGCCGCCAAGATCGCGTCGGCCTCCACCGTCGCCCAGGTCGCCGCGGGGGTCGGGGTCACCGTCGCCGGGGTCACCGGCGCCGCCGCCGCCGGGGTGCTGCCCGGACCGGTCCAGGACGGCGTCGCGAGCACCATCGAGGCGGTCACGCCGTTCGACGTCCCGCACTCGGCCGACGACCGGGTCACGGGCGTCGACGATCCCGCCAGGTCCACCGTCCCGACCCCCGAGCCGGCGCACGACTCTCCCGGCGCCTCGCCGACCGACATCCCGGTCGTGCCACCGGCGGCCACGCCGTCGACCACCCACGAGGTCGAGGCCGAGCACGAGGCCGGGGACGACGACGGCGTCCACCAGCACCGCGGCGGTCGCACCCCCATGGTGGCCCCGGCACCCGCACCGGCTCCGGTCGTCGTCGACGACGACGGTCCCGAGGTCGAGGACAACCACGGCGGGGACGACGACTCCGGCTCGCACAGCGGGTCTTCGGGCGACGACTCCTCGGGCGGGGACTCCTCCGGCCACGGCGGCGACGACGGTTCGTCCCGCCACGGCGGCGACGACGGCTGACCTGTCTCAGGCCGCCGTCCAGGCCAGGCCGGTCGCCTGCTCGGGCGTGGGGACGCGGGTCGTCGTCCGCCCGGTGTCCCGCACGGCCTGCGCGAAGACGACGGCGTCGATCACCGCCGCGCAGCCGGGGTCGTTGTTGAAGTAGACGTAGGCGTCCTCGTCGTCGGTCCACGTGGCGGCGAGGCGCTCGGCCCACAGGCGCAGGGTCTCGGGGCGGTAGCCCCACCCCTCGGCGCCGTGGTGCAGCCGCAGGTAGGTCCAGTCCGCGGTGCGCCAGAGCGGGGCGATCGGCTGCTCGTCCCGGTCGGCCCAGCACAGCGCCGCGCCGTAGCGCTCGAGCAGGGCGCGGATCTCGTCGGTCCACCACGAGTCGTGCCGCGGCTCGACCGCGACCCGGACGGTGGACGGGAAGCGGGACAGGCACTCGCGCAGCAGGTCGGCGTCGGCCCGCAGCGTCGGCGGCAGCTGCAGCAGGATCACGTCGAGCTTCGGGCCGAGCCCGGCCGCCCGCTCCATCAGCCGGCCCACCGGCTCCTCCGGTTCGCGCAGCCGCTTGATGTGGGTCAGGTAGCGGCTGGCCTTCACCGCCCAGCGGACGTCGGGCGGCGTGCGCTCGCGCCACTTCTCGAAAGTGGCGAGCTCGGGCAGCCGGTAGAAGGCGTTGTTGCTCTCGACGGTGGCGAAGTGCTCGACGTAGTGCTCCAGCCACAGCCGCTGGGCGAGCTTCTGCGGGTAGAAGCGGCCGCGCCAGTCGCGGTACTGCCACCCCGACGTCCCGATGATCACCGTCACGGACGCACCGCCTACCCTCCGCGGACGTGACTGACGCACCGGCCCGCTTCAAGGACCTGTGTCTCGACGCCCGGGACCACCAGGCGCTGGCCGACTGGTGGTGCGCGGCGCTGGGCTACGTGCGCCGGGATGCCGACCGGCCGTCGTCCGACCCGATCGCGATCGTCGACCCGACCGGCGCCGGCCCGGCCATGTGGTTCAACCAGGTGCCCGAACCGAAGACGGTCAAGAACCGGCTGCACTTCGACGTCGACGGCGACCGCGACGCCCTGCTGGCCGCCGGTGCCACCCTGCTGCGCGCCCAGGACGACGAGATCCGCTGGGACGTGCTCGCCGATCCCGAGGGCAACGAGTTCTGCTGCTTCGCGCCGTCCTGACCCCGGAACGCCGACAGGGGCGGCCCGCCGAAGCGGACCGCCCCTGCCGGGCAGTGCTGTGGTGCAGGTGACGTTCTGGACGGCCCCCTCGCAGGGACCCGGGACGCGCGAAGCGTGTTCCGGGGAGCGAGGGGGTCCTTTCTCAGAAGTCCATGCCGCCCATGCCACCGTCGCCACCGGGCATGGCCGGGGCGGCCTTCTCCGGCTTGTCGGCGACGACCGCCTCGGTGGTGAGGAACAGACCCGCGATGGAAGCGGCGTTCTGCAGCGCCGACCGGGTCACCTTGGCCGGGTCGATGATGCCGCTGCTGACCATGTCCACGTACTCACCGTTGGCGGCGTTGAGGCCCCAGCCGGTCTCCGAGTTGCGGACCTTCTCCACCACGACGCCGCCCTCGAGGCCGGCGTTGACGGCGATCTGCTTCAGCGGGGCCTCGAGCGCGACGCGCACGATGTTGGCACCGGTCGCCTCGTCGCCGGCCAGCTCGAGCTTGTCGAACGCGACGGCCGTGGCCTGCGCGAGAGCGACGCCACCACCGGCGACGATGCCCTCCTCGACGGCGGCCTTGGCGTTGCGCACCGCGTCCTCGATGCGGTGCTTGCGCTCCTTGAGCTCGACCTCGGTGGCCGCGCCGGCCTTGATGACGGCGACGCCGCCGGCCAGCTTGGCGAGGCGCTCCTGGAGCTTCTCGCGGTCGTAGTCGGAGTCCGACTTCTCGATCTCGGCGCGGATCTGGTTGACGCGACCCTGGATCTGGTCGGCGTCACCCGCACCCTCGATGATCGTCGTCTCGTCCTTGGTGGTGACGAACTTGCGCGCGCGGCCCAGCAGCGACAGGTCGGCGTTCTCGAGCTTGAGACCGACCTCCTCGCTGACGACCTGGCCACCGGTCAGGATCGCGATGTCCTGCAGCATGGCCTTGCGGCGGTCGCCGAAGCCCGGGGCCTTGACGGCGACGGACTTGAACGTGCCGCGGATCTTGTTCACGACCAGGGTCGCGAGGGCCTCGCCCTCGACGTCCTCGGCGATGATGGCCAGCGGCTTGCCCGACTGCATGACCTTCTCCAGCAGCGGGAGCAGGTCCTTGACCGAGCTGATCTTGCTGTTGACGACCAGGATGTACGGGTCGTCGAGCGTGGTCTCCATGCGCTCGGGGTCGGTGACGAAGTACGCCGACAGGTGCCCCTTGTCGAAGCGCATGCCCTCGGTGAGCTCGAGCTCGAGGCCGAAGGTGTTGCTCTCCTCGACGGTGATGACACCTTCCTTGCCGACCTTGTCCATCGCCTCGGCGATGAGCTCACCGATGGCGGTGTCGGCGGCGGAGATCGACGCGGTGGCGGCGATCTGCTCCTTGGTCTCGACGTCCTTGGCGGTCGAGAGGAGGTACTCGGTGACCGACTCGACGGCCTTCTCGATGCCCTTCTTCAGGGACATCGGGTTGGCGCCGGCGGCGACGTTGCGCAGACCCTCGCGCACGAGCGCCTGGGCGAGCACGGTGGCGGTGGTGGTGCCGTCACCCGCGACGTCGTCGGTCTTCTTGGCGACCTCCTTGACCAGCTCGGCGCCGATCTTCTCCCAGGGATCCTCGAGCTCGATCTCCTTGGCGATGCTCACACCATCGTTGGTGATGGTCGGCGCGCCCCACTTCTTCTCGAGGACGACGTTGCGGCCCTTCGGACCGAGGGTCACCTTGACGGCGTCGGCGAGGGTGTTCATGCCCCGCTCGAGGCCGCGGCGCGCCTCTTCCTCGAAGGCGATCATCTTGGCCATGTGGGTGGTGTCCTCCATGCATGGATCGCTGCACGGTCGGGCGGCGCCCGCGACGGACGACACCAGGCGTCGTGGGCGCTCCGTCGGCCCACGGACCGGTGCCTCACCGTTCCGACCATGATTGGCACTCGGGGACCCCGAGTGCCAGAAACGAGTTTGGCACTCGACCCTGCCGAGTGCAAGGAGAGGGTCCGCGAGACGCCCGTAAGAGGCGCTCCCGCGAGGGTCGGCTCGGCGAGCGGGGCCCGCAGGGTCCCCGAGTCGAGGCGTGGCCGGGCTCAGCGCGACCGGGGGACGGCACGTGGCCGCGGTGTCGGCCGGCAGCCCGACGGAACAGCGAGGCCCGGTTCCCCACGAAGGGGAACCGGGCCTCGGTGCAGAAGGAAGGACTCAGGCGACGCGGACGGCGTCGGCCTGCGGACCCTTCTCGCCCTGGACGACCTCGAAGGTGACCCGCTGGCCCTCGTCGAGGCTCTTGTAGCCGTCCATCTGGATGGCCGAGTAGTGGACGAAGACGTCCTGGCCGCCGTCGACGGCGATGAAGCCGAAGCCCTTCTCGGCGTTGAACCACTTCACGGTGCCCTGTGCCACGTGCGCTCCCACGTTTCGTGCGTGCGGACGGCCCCGCCTCTTGTGGAGGGACCGGGTTACTCGCTCTTCCGCCCGTCAGGACACGTGCGTGGAACTCGAACCGCGCGGAACGGTACAGCACACGAGGCGCCGGAGCAGCAATTCCACGCACGACTGATGCCCGGTTCAGGGGGATTTTCGCTCCCCCGGATGACCGGGCACCGCCAACCCTACGCCTTCAGCCGATGAGCCCCGCAGCCCGTACCGACTTCAGCGACGGCTCGACCCGGTGGGTGAAGCCCACGACGGGCTCGAGCGGGTCGAGGGTCTTGAGGCCCTCGCCGGTGTTGAGGACGACGGTCTCCTGGGTCGGGTCGAGCCGGCCGTCGGCGATCAACTGCCGCAGCACCGCGACCGTGACACCGCCCGCGGTCTCGGCGAACACGCCCGTCGTGCGGGCCAGATCGAGGATGCCCTGCACGATCTCGTCGTCCCCGACCCGGCCCACGGCACCGCCGGTGCGGCGGATCGCGTCGAGCGCGTAGGGCCCGTCGGCCGGGTTGCCGATGTTGAGCGACTTGGCGATCCCGAACGGCTTCACCGGCTTGACGACGTCCCAGCCGTTGTCGAAGGCGGTGGCGATCGGGTCGCACCCGGCCGACTGCGCGCCGAACACCGTCCAGGGGGTGTCGGCGACGATCCCGGCCGCGGTCAGCTCGCGCCAGGCCTTGTCCACCTTGGTCAGCAGCGAGCCCGACGCCATCGGGATCACCACCTGGGCCGGGATGCGCCAGCCGAGCTGCTCGGCGATCTCGTAGCCCATCGTCTTGGAGCCCTCGGCGTAGTAGGGCCGGACGTTCTGGTTGACGAAGGCGGTGTCCTCGAACTCGTCGGTCTCGGCGATCTCGCTGGTCAGCCGGTTGACGTCGTCGTAGGAGCCGTCGACGGCGACCAGGGTCTGCCCGTAGACCGCCGACTGCACGACCTTGCCCGGCTCGAGGTCGCTCGGGATGAACACGAACGACGGCAGGCCGGCGCGGGCGGCGTGCGCGGCCACCGAGTTGGCCAGGTTGCCGGTCGAGGCGCAGGCGATCTTCTGGTAGCCGAGCCCCTTCGCGGCGGTCGCGGCCAGGCTGACCACGCGGTCCTTGAACGAGTGCGTGGGGTTGGCCGAGTCGTCCTTGACCCACAGCCCGCCGGTGAGGCCCAGCTCCTCGGCCAGCCGGTCGGCGCGCACCAGCGGCGTCATCCCGGGGTTCAGCGAGACGCGCGACGCCGGGTCCTGGCCCACCGGCAGCAGCGGGGCGTAGCGCCAGATGTTCTGCGGGCCGGCCTCGATCTGCTCGCGGGTGACCGCCTTGAGCAGGTCGTAGTCGTAGTCGACCTCGAGCGGGCCGAAGCACTCCGCGCAGGCGTGCTCGGCGATGAGGCCGAAGGTGGCGCCGCAGTTGCGACAGACCAGGCCCTTCGCCGGGCTGGGGACGACCGTGGTGTTGGCGGTCAGGGTCATGCGACGACTACCTCCTCATCTTCCCCGCGTCGGGCCGTCGAGCCGCGCGGGACGGAATTGGCACCTCCCCGCTCGCAGGACGAGCGGCGGTTGCCGGGGCTTCGTCGGGCCGTGTCCCTCTGCCCCTCTGGATGAGTGGAACGCCGTCGACTCTACCGGCCACCCCCGACCGGGCTGTTGCCGCCTGGGGCGGGCTCACCCATCATCGGCCCGTGCGCGGTGGCACCGCAGTCCTGGCGGCGGCCGCCGTCGTCCTGGCCGGGTGCTCGGCGGCCCCGTCGACCCCGGCCGCGCCCGCCGCCTCCTCGACCGCCGCGGGCGACCGAAGCGTCACCGGGGCGCTGCTGCAGTACCGGCGCGACGAGCTGGCCCGCCGCCTGCAGGTCCGGCTCACCGCCCACGAGCCGGGCCTCGTCGTCGAGCAGCTGACCTTCGACACCTCCGGCTGGCCGGCCGCCGCGGCGACGCCGAACGAGGCGGCGCTGCCCGACGGGACGGCCCTCGACTTCCCCGTCGTCCTGGGCACCGCCGACTGCGACGGGCCGCCGGGCACCGCCGAGGCGGAGGTCGTCGTCCGCGACCCGACCGGGGGCACCCGGACCCTCGACGTACCCCTCGACGACGACGGGCTGGTGCGGCGGCTGCACGCCGAGGACTGCGCCGACGAGGCCCTGCGCGCCCAGGTCGCGATCGAGGTGGCCGGCGTCGCGCCGGTGGACGAGCACTCGGTGCAGGTCACCGTGCGCCTGCGCCGCCTGTCCGGCGACGACGCCGTCCGGGTGACCGGCACCCGGCCGAACACCGTCTACGACCTCAGCACCGACGGCAGGTTGCCGACGCTGCGGCACGGCGGCGGCGAGGTCTCCTTCGACGTCACGATGGTGGCGGCCCGGTGCGACGTGCACGCGCTCGGCGAGAGCTACCGGACCGGCATCATCGGCCTCGTCCTGGCCCTGGGGGACGGCGATCCGCGGCCGTACGACCTCGTCCCGGCACCGGACGTCCGCGCCCGGTTGGAGACGTTCGCCGTGACGTCCTGCCGGGGCGGCTGAGCGCCCCGGTCAGGACGTGACGTCGCGGCGGGCGAAGTGCCGGAAGCCGAGCACCGTGAAGACGGCGATGTAGACCGCCGACTGGATCACGCCCCGGAACAGGTCGTTCGAGTCCACCGGCGTCTGCAGCAGGTCGGTCCAGGCGAAGTCGAACGCCGTCGGGAAGTAGTCGCGGATCGAGCCGAGCTGGTCGACCTGGTCGAGCACCGCGAACACGATCGTGGTGAAGACCGCACCGCCGACCGCGGCCAGCGGCGCGTCGGTGATCGTCGACAACCAGAAGCCGAGCGCGCCGACGACCAGCAGGTGGACGACGAGGTAGCCGAGCATGCCGGCCAGCCGCAGCAGGCCGTCGCCCTGGGCGATGGTCACCCCGACCGGCGTCCGGATGTCGTCGAAGCCGAAGAAGATCCCGCCGGCGACCAGCGCGACGACGACCAGGGTGAGCAGCGAGCCCACCGCCAGCACCAGCGCCGCGTACCACTTCTGCCGGAGCAGCCGCATCCGCGGCACGGGCGTCGCGAGCGTGTAGCGCAGCGATCCCCACTGCGCCTCGCTGGCCACGGTGTCGCCGAAGAACAGCGCGAACACCACGACCAGGAAGAAGCCGGTGGTCGCGAACAGCACGAACAGCGTGAAGTTCAGCGCGCTGTCGGTGGCGACGTCGACCAGGTTGATCCGGCTGTTGGCCTGCGCGTTGTCGCTGCCGCCGAGCTGCAGCGCGCCGATGAGGATCAGCGGCAGGGCCACCATCCCGATCAGCACGCCCAGCGTGCGGCGCCGCTTGAACTGCCGGCGCAGCTCGACCGACAGCCGCAGCGTGCGCTCCGGCCGGTAGCCGGCGACGGCGCCGGTGGGCTGGACGTGCTCGACAGCGGTCACTGGACCGGCCCCTCTCCCACCAGCGCGAGGAACGCGTCCTCGAGCCGCCGCCGCGGCGTGAACTGCTCGACCGCGATCCCGGCCTCGACCAGCGCGTGCAGGGCGACCGCCCGGCCGGTGCCGCCGAGCTCGGCGACCAGGCCGTCGTCGGTCCGCTCGGCGGTCACGTCCGGCAGCCCGGTGAGGACGGCGATCGCCCGCTCGGACTCGGCGTCGTCCGCCAGCCCGACGAGGACCGCTCCCCCGGTGCCGACGATCTCCTCGACCGTGCCCTGGGCGATCTTCTGCCCCCGGGCCATGACCACCACGTGCGTGCAGGTCTGCTCGATCTCGGCCAGCAGGTGGCTGGAGACGATGACCGTTCGGCCGGTCTGCGCGTAGGAGCGCAGCACCTCGCGCATGGCGTGGATCTGCGGCGGGTCGAGGCCGTTGGTCGGCTCGTCGAGCACCAGCAGGTCGGGCAGGCCGAGCATCGCCTGGGCGATGGCGACCCGCTGGCGCATGCCCTGGCTGTAGCGGCGCACGGGCCGGTCGATGGCCTTGCCCAGCCCGGCGACCTCGATCGCCTCGTCCATGTGCGCGTCCTCGGCGGGACGGCCGGTCGCGGCCCAGTACAGCCGCAGGTTGTCGCGGCCGGACAGGTGCGGCTGCAGCCCGGTGCCCTCCACGAACGACCCGAGCCGGGAGAGCACGGGCGCGCCCGCGCCGGCCTCGTGGCCGAACACGGTGATCCGCCCGGCGGTCGGCGTGATCAGCCCCATGAGCATGCGCAGCGACGTCGTCTTTCCGGCGCCGTTGGGGCCGAGCAGCCCGAGCACCTGCCCGCGCCGCACCTCGAACGACAGGTCGCGGACGGCGACGAACTTGTCCTTGTAGGCCTTGGTGACGCCCTCGAAGCGCAGCGGCACGTCCTCGCCGTCCGGGTCGACGGCGGAGATCCGCCGCCGGCGGCGCCGTCCCCACAGCAGCGCGGCCCCGTACCCGAGCAGACCGAGGGCGACAGCGGCGGCGAGCAGCACCCACCAGCGACCCGAGCCGGCGGTGTCCTGGGTGGTGCCGGCGACGGTCGGCACGGACAGGTCGGCGCGCGCCAGGCCGACGCCGTAGATGGTCGCCTCGGCCGGCAGCGCGAACGCCTGGTCGGTGGTGGAGACGACGACCCGCATCGTGTGCCCGGCCTCGAAGCGGTGGTCGATGGCCGGCAGGGTCACCCGCACGGTCGTCGGCGCGGACGGGTCGTCGGAGACGTCGGTCAGCGCGAGCGGTGCGACCAGACCAGAGGGCAGGGTCGTCGAGCCGTCCGGACCGACGTCGTAGAGCTTGGCGAACAGCGTGGCCCGCCCGGTGGGCGAGGTGACGTCCAGGTCGACGGTGGGGGCGCCGACCACCTCTATCGCGGAGCGCAGCGGCGCGCTGCCGAAGGCGGCGAACTGACCGGGGATCTCCACCGACTGGCCGCTCAGCGCCGACCCGAGCGCGCCCAGGCCCGGCACCGTGGTGATCGCGGCCGGGGTGCCGCCGGCCGGCGTGACCACCGGCTGGGTCGGGCCGCTGACCCGCAGCGTGGTCCGCCGGGCCGGGGCGTCCCCGGTGAGACCGGGGTAGGCAGCGGCGACGACGGTCTGGCTGCCCCCCTGCACGAAGCCGCCTCCGGTGCCGCCGAGACCGGTCGGCGACGGGAACTCGAAGCCCGTGCCGGGGTCGGTGCCGCGGTCGGGGTCGTTCTTCGGGCGGAGGTACCAGTCGAACCAGGCGGCGACCTGGTCGCGCAGGTGCGCCGTGACCCGGTCGGAGGCGGCGGAGTCGTGGCCCCCGGCGTACCAGACGACCTTGACCGGTGTGCCGTTCGCGGCGATCCCGCGGGCGTTGGCGTCGGCCTGGCCGAGCCCGAACAGGGAGTCCTGGGTGCCCTGCACCAGCAGGGTCGGGGCCGCGATCCGGTCGAGCACGCCGGCCGGGCTGCTGCGATCGAGGACGGCGGCGATCTCCGGGGTGAGCGCGCCGCTGGCCGCGGCCTGCTGGTACGCCGCGCAGATGTCGGCACGGAACCGCCCGCACAGCAGCGCCTGCTGCGCCTGCGCCGGGTCGGTGCCGGCCGGGTCGAGCTGCGCGGGCGCGGCGCCGTCGCCGGCCAGCGCTCCGAGCAGGCCCGCGGAGCCCTCGCCGAAGAAGATGCCGGCCCACAGCCGCTTGTAGACGCCGGAGTCCTGGGTCTGCGGCGTTGCCGCGACCGTGCGCGCGCCGTCGACGGTGCCGGTCTGCGAGGGGAACAGCGCCGCGGTCAGCGAGTTCCAGGTGATCTGCGGCGCGATGGCGTCGATGCGGTCGTCGTAGGCGGCGCCGAGCAGCGACAGCGCCCCGCCGTAGGAGGCGCCGGCGACGCCGACCCGCGGATCGCCGGGGCCGTCCTGGAGCACGTCGGCCCGCTTCGCCAGCCGGTCGATCAGCGTGGAGAGGTCGGCGACCTCGAACCGCGGGTCGTCCAGCCCGATCTGCCCGGTGCTGCGCCCGAACCCCCTCGCCGAGTAGGTGAGGACGACGAAGCCCCGGTCGGCGAGGTCGCGGGCGTCGTCGGCCAACGACTCCTTGCTGCCGCCGAAGCCGTGCGCGAGGACGACGGCCGGGGCCGGGTGCTGCGCGGTCGCGCTCCCCGGGACGTAGAGCGTGGTGTCGAGCTGCACCGCGTCGGCGCCGGAACCGGAGGGGACGCCGGCGTCCTCGGTGCGGACGTCGGCCGCCGCAGCCGGAGCGGCGGGCAGCAGGACCAGCAGCGCGCCCGAGAGGACGACGGCGAGCAGGGCGCCCAGCGCCGACCGTGGGCGCACGGGCCCGCGGAGGGGACGCACGCTGCGGCCAACGGACGGCGGGCCGGAGGTGTTCCGGCCGACGCCGTCCGCCGGACGGGTCAGGGCTTCCAGTCGCCCGCGGCGACGACCACGAGGCCGGGGTCGGGCTGACCGGGCACGTCGAAGAAGCGCACCGCCGGCCCGTGGATCTGCGGGAACGCGTTCACCAGAGCCTGCGCGGCCTGCTGCTGGGTGGCGTCGCCGTCGGTGTAGTAGACGGTGGTCACCGCGATGTCGCTGCCGGGGTAGCCGGCGGTCGCCGGCGTCTCCCAGCCCGCTGCCTGCAGCTGACCGGCGATGCTGCCGGCCAGGCCGGTCACCTTGGTCTCGTTGAGCACGGTGACCGGGGCCTTGACGTCGGCCGGCGGCGCGGCGGCGACCGGCGGCGACGAGATCGACAGCTCCGGCAGGGTGGCGTCGGCGATCCCGCTGGCCGGCGCGGAGGCGCTGCTGCTGGTCGCCGGCTTGCCCGACGACGCCTGCTGGGTGTCGGGGCTGACGAACGAGTACACGCCCAGCACGCCGAGCGCGACGATCGCCACCGCCACGAGGGCGACGATCTTGCGGCGCGGGGAGCCCTTCTCGTCGAGGTCCTCGGCGTTCAGGTAGGCCTTGGCGGTCATGGTCTCGCCCTGGGCCTTGAGCTCCTTGCGGCGCTTCTCGTCGGCGATCTGCCGCGCTTCCCGGTCCTTGGCGCGACCCCCGCGGACCATCGTCGACGGCCCGGTGTCCATCGACGGCGCGGCCGATCGGGCCGGAGCGGGCTCGTCGAGGTCGTCGTCGTCGGCGTACCGGTCGTCGTCCTCGTCGTCGTACCGGTCGTCGTCCTCGAACCGGTCGTCGTCGTAGTCGTCGAACTCGTCGTAGTCGTCGTCGAGCTCGGGCGCGCCACGCCGGCCGCGGGTGACCTCCCGCTCCGGGATGGCGGTGGTGGCCGGCGGGACGACGCGGTCCTCGTCGGTCCCGGACCGGCTGGGCTTTGTCCAGTCGCCGTAGATCGGGCCCGACGGGTGCGTGCCGGGCTGGACCGGCGCGCGCAGCCCGGCAGCGAGGGCGGCCGAGGCGGGTCGCGGCCGGTCGGCGCGCAGGCCGGTGGGCGCGGTCGACCACGGCGTGGCGCCGGCGGCAGCGGGCTCGGGCGTGGGGGCGGGCACCGGCGGGCGGCCCTGCGCGGGCGCGGCGGCCGGGGCCGACGAGCGCGCGGGCACCGCCGGGCGGGCCGAGGCGGGCGCGGCCGCGCGAACCGGCGCGGGCGTCGCCGCGGCGGCCGCGGGGCGACCCGGGACCGGGGCGGACGGATGTCCCGGCGGCAGGTCCGGTGCCGGCGTGCGGGCGGCGGCCGGGCGGTCGGTGGCGCGACGGCCCGGCGTCGGTGCGCCGGCCGGGGGCTGGCGGCGCGACGGCGTCTCGGCGAGCCGCTCCGGCGAGTACTTGTCCGGCTGTGCTTCCGGTGCGCGCACTGGGAAGGGAGCGACAGAAGTGTTCGGCGCGACACGCCGAGGGGGCACCGGCGGGACCGGCGGACGGCGCGAACCGGAGGCCGCGGGCTCGCCCCGTCGCGGGTCGGGGCGCGCTCCCCCGGTCAGCCGACCGGGGTCGCCCGCAGCACCCTCGGGACGGTCACCGCCACGCCGTCCCGGCGTGGTGGGGTGATCGCTGAGCTGGGCGTTCGAGGCCGGCGGGCGGCTCGCGCCCGGGCCGTCGGTACGCCGACGGCCACCGGCCACCGAGGGATTCCCCTGGTCCGTTCCGTCACTGCCTGACGCGGCGTGCCTGCCCACGGTCACCAAATCTAGACGCCGGAGCCGCCGCTGCCCAGGATCTCGGAGGGACGTCCGCGTCGCCGGGCGTTGCGCAGCCTCCGGAGCCGTCGGACGAGCAGCGGATCGGCGGCGAGCGCAGCGGGACGGTCGACCAGCGCGTTGAGCACCTGGTAGTAGCGGGTGGGGGTGACGCCGAACGTCTCCCGGATCGCCGTCTCCTTGGCGCCTGCCGAGCGCCACCACTGCCGTTCGAAGGTGAGCATCTCGTGCTCACGGCGGCTCAGCCCTGCGGGAGGCGCCGCGTTCTCCCCTGGACCCTCGACCCGTGGCGGGGAGACCACGGGGGCCGGGTCGGTGTTCATGGGTGGATCTCCTGACCGGCGGTGCGCCGACCCGTGCGGGCCGGTGCGAATGACACGACCGTAGTTCGGAGCACCGACAGAATCGACCGGAGCCGGCGCGCCGGGCTCAGACCGGCTCGGGCAGCGTCTCGGCGACCGGACGGCGCCCTGCCGCGCGCGCCGTCCGCAGGCTGTCGACGGTGAAGACGCCGAGCGCGACCCAGACGATGACGAACCCGGCGAGCCGCGCCGGGGGCATCGGCTCGTGCCGGACGAAGACGCCGATCGCCAGCTGCATGAGCGGTGTCAGGTACTGCAGCAGACCGACCGTGGACAGCGGGATGCGCCGGGTGGCCGCGGCGAACAGCAGCAGCGGGATCGCCGTCGCCACGCCGGAGCTCATCAGCAGCAGGAAGTGGCCGACGCCCTCGCTGGTCGCCGTCCCGTCGCCGCTTCCTTGCAGGACGCCGATGGCGACGGCGGCGGGCAGCGCGACGATCGCGGTCTCGACGAAGAGACCGGGCGCCGCCTCGACCCGCACCAGCTTCTTCATGACGCCGTACAGGCCGAAGGTCGCGGCGAGCGTGAGGGCGATCCACGGCGGGCGGCCGTAGTCGACGGTGAGCACGCCGACGGCGACCGCGGCGATGCCGACCGCCGTCCACTGCAGGGGCCGCAGCCGCTCGGCGAACACGACGACGCCGAGCAGCACGCTGACCAGCGGGTTGATGAAGTAGCCGAGCGAGGTCTCCACGACGTGCCCGGAGTTGACGCCGTAGACGAAGACCAGCCAGTTGACGGCGATGAGCGCGGCCGCGCCGGCCAGCACGAGCAGCGCGCGGCGGTCGGCGAGGGTGGCCCGCACCAGCCGCCAGCGACGGACCGCGGTGAGCAGCAGCGCGATGAAGACCAGCGACCAGAGGACGCGGTGCGCGACGATCTCCACCCCGCCCGCGGGCTCCAGCAGCGGAAAGTAGAGGGGGAAGACCCCCCAGAGCGCGTAGGCCGAGATGCCGGAGATGACCCCGATCCGGCGCTCGTCCACGGACAGCACCGTACGCCGCAGCGCACGGCGAGATGGTGAGCCTCGCTAAGCGGTCTGGATGTAGTCCACCAGCGAGGCGCGCTCGGCCTCGAGCTCGTCGAGACGCGCCTTGACGACGTCACCGATCGAGACGATGCCGACGAGCCTTCCCTCCTCGACCACCGGCACGTGCCGGACGCGGCGGTCGGTCATGGTCTGGGCCAGCTCGTGCACGCTCGCGGACGGCGAGCAGGTGTGCACCTCGGCGGTCATGACGCTCGAGATGGGCTCGGCGAGCAGGCCCGCGCCGTGCTCGTGCAGCCCGCGTGCGATGTCGCGCTCGGACAGGATCCCGTCGATGCGCTCGCCGTCGGCGGAGACGACGAGCGCGCCGATGCGGCGTTCGGCGAGCAGCGCGAGCGCGGTGCGCACGCTCTCCGCCGCGTCGATGGTGGCCACCTCGTGGCCCTTGCGGCGGAGCACCTGGCTGATCTGCACGGGAGCCTCCACTCGTAGACCGCGTGGTCCGAAGTGTGACGCCCACCACTCGCCCGGGCAATGCGTGCGTTCGACCGGACGGCGTACCCATCGCGGACACAGCGGCCGCACAGGCCTACCGTCGAGACGTGCGCACGCAGCAACAGCGGCGGCGGCCCAACCCGTGGCAATGGGTCTGGTACGCGTTCGGCGGCCGGCTGCCGCGCGAGCTCTGGCCCTGGGTGCTCGCGGACACGACGGCGCGGACCTGGTGGCTGCGGCACCTGGCGCGAGCGGTCGTGCAGATGCTCCCGCTCGTGGCGGTCTGCCTGTTCGCCGTCCCCGTGCCGTTCGCCTACCGGATCAGCGCGGCCGCCGGCGGGCTGGTGATCGGCCTGCTCTTCTCCGCGGCCTTCATGACCGAGGCGACCGAGCACCGCGTCGCGAAGGCCGGCTATCCGGCGGGTACCGCGGCGGAGCTGCGCGAGGAGCGGTCCGAGCGGGAGCGCACCGAGCGCCGGTCGCCCTACCGGCGGGGCGGTGCCGGCAGCTTCGACTAGAAGGACCCCCCTGCCCCCACCGCTCGCAGGCTCGCGGCGGGTCCCTGCAGGGGAGCCGTTCCATCACTCCACCCGGAAACCGACCTTGAGCCGGACCTGGAAGTAGGCGATGCCGCCCTCGACCACCTGGCCGCGGATCTCCTTGGTCTCGAACCACTCGATGTTCCGGACCGTCTGGGCGGCCTTGCTGATCGCGTTCCGGATGGCGTCGTCGACGCTGGTCTGGCTGCTGCCCACGATCTCGCTGAGCCGGTACACGTGGTCGCTCACGGTGGCCTCCAGGTCCTCCGCCGCCGTCGGTGGCAGCGGTAGAACCGGAGCCTGGCACGGACGACGCCGGTCGGGAGAGGGAGCCGACGCGGGGACTCGAACCCCGAACCGCTCGATTACAAGTCGAGTGCGCTACCAATTGCGCCACGCCGGCGGACGTGCGGGACATGTCCCGCTCCCAGGATAGGGACAGCCGCTTACGAACGGTCCGGCCCGTCGGCTAGCCTCCCCGATCACACAGGCGGGGTGAGGACGCCCGGCGACCAGGCCGACGCGGATAATCCCCCTCGGTGCGACCGACGCACCGGGCAAGCAGACGGACGCTCGCGTGTCCCGCCTGTGTGCTCTCCGGCGGGATCGCTGCCATCCCGGTCCGGAGGACCCATGCCATCCCCCTCAGCCGCTGCCGGCTGCCCGTTCACCGATCCGCAGCACCTGTTCGACGACCTCGCCGCGACCCGCGCGGCCGACGGGCTGCCGTACTCCGAGGCCTTCGACGCGCGGGTGGTGAGCCGCTACGACGAGATCGTCGCCGCGCTGCACGACCCCGGCACGTTCTCCTCGATCCCGACGGTGCCCGAGATGCCCTCGCCGTGGCGGGAACGGTTCGCCGGCCGGGTGCCCTCGCGCGGCACCCTGATCGGCCTGGACGACCCCGACCACGACCGGCTGCGGTCGGCGGTCAACACCTTCTTCGTGCCACGCCGGCTGGCGCGGTACGAGCCGTGGATCCGCGAGCAGGCCCACCTGCTGGTCGACACGTTCGTCGAGGACGGCGCCGCCGACCTGAAGACGGCGTTCGCCCTCCCCCTGCCGCTGAAGGTGATCGCCCACGTCGTCGGCCTGGACGCCGGCCGGTGGGAGTGGATCGGCGCGGCGCTCGGCTTCTTCCTCGGCCCCCGGGACATCCACCACCGAGGGACACCCGAGGAGAAGGCGCAGCGGCTGCTCGACCTGCACGAGCACGTCCTCGAGGTCATGGCCGAACGCCGTCGCGACCGGCGGGACGACCTGATCAGCCACGTCTGGGACGAGCGCGACTCCGGCGCGGTCCAGATGACCGACTTCGAGATGCTGTCGCTGTTCCCCGGCCTCATGCTGGCCGGCCACGAGACGTCGTCCAACCTGATCTGCACGGGCCTGTCGCACCTGCTGGCCGACCCCGCCCGGTACGCGGCCGCGCAGCGCGACGACGACACCCGCGCCGCGGCGCTCGAGGAGCTCTTCCGCTTCGAGTCGGCGATCACCGGGATGAAGCGGCTGGTCACCCGTGACACCGCGCTCGGCGGGGTGCCGCTGCGGGCCGGCGAGCACGTCTTCCTCGCCTACGCGTCCGGCTCCCGAGACGCCCGGCACTTCGCCGCCCCCGACGACATCGACCTCGACCGGCCCTGGGCGGTGCCGCACCTCGGCTTCGGTCAGGGCGTGCACGCCTGCCTCGGCGCCCCGCTCGCCCGCCTCCTGCTGCGGGTCGAGCTCGGTGTCCTGCACGAACGGCTGCCCGACCTGCGGCTGGCCGTCCCCTCCGACGAACTGGAGCGCACGGTCGTCTCCGAGGGGCGCGGCATGGTGTCGCTGCCCCTGGCCTGGACGCCGGTACCCGTGACCGCCCGCGCCACCCCGGCGGTCGTGGGCACTGCCGAGTCCCCCGCGATCCCGGTGAGGGTCACCGGACGCCGGGAGCTGACGGCCGACGTCGTCGAGCTGACCCTCGCCGTGGATCGTCCGGACGACGTCCCCGCGTGGGAGCCCGGCGCGCACATCGACCTCGAGCTGCCGGACGGCGCGCTGCGGCAGTACTCGCTGTGCGGCCGGCCCGGCGCCGCCGAGCTGCGGATCGCCGTCCTGCGCGAGGACGGCGGCCACGGCGGCTCGATCGCCGTCCACGACGACGTCGCCGTCGGGGACCGGCTGCGCGTGCGCGGGCCGCGCAACCACTTCCGGTTGCGGCCGGCGTCGTCCCTGCTGTTCGTCGCCGGCGGCATCGGCATCACGCCGCTGCTGCCGATGCTCGAGGAGGCCGAGCACCGCGGCGCGGACTGGCGGCTGCTCTACCTGGCGCGCTCGACCGAGCGGATGCCCTACCTCGACGAGCTCCGGACGAGTCACGGGACGCGGGTCGAGGCCTGGTCGAGCAGGGACCGCGGCCGGCTCGACCTCGACGTCGTCTGGGCCGACCTGCCCGACCGTGACGCGTACGTGTACGCCTGCGGCCCGGAGGGGCTGCTCGCCGGGCTCGAGGACTCCGCCCGGCGGGCCGGCCGCGAGGGGCAGGTGGTCGTCGAGCGGTTCGCCGCCAGGCCGACCACCCACGGCCCGAACCGCCCCTTCGAGGTCGTGCTCGCCCGCACCGAGGAGGTCGTGACGGTCGCCGAGGACGACACCGTCCTGGACGCCGTCAACCGCGCCGGCCGGGCCGTCCTGTCCACCTGCCGGGAAGGGACCTGCGGCACCTGCGAGGCGGTCGTCCTGGACGGCGTCCCCGAGCACCGGGACTCCGTCCTCAGCCTGGAGGAACGCCTGGCCGGACGGACGATGATGACCTGCGTGTCCCGCTGCCGCGGCTCCCGTATCGTGCTCGACCTGTGACGGGGACCGACCGGCTGTCGAAGCCCCTGGCCGCCGCCTACCTGGCCGTGGTCGCGCTCGTCTGGGCGGCCACCGTGACCGGGGTGGTCCTCGCCCTGGCCACCGGACGCTCGTCCTGGACCACCCGGAACCCGTGGATCGTCACGCCGATGGCCGCGGTCATCGTCGGCGCCGTCGGTCTCATCTGGACCGTCGAGCGACGGCTCTACGCGGACGGACCCAGTCCTGCTGCAGGCTTCCGCATGGTCGGGCTCGCCCTCGGCTGGGCGGTCCCGGTCGCCTGGCGCCGGCTGCGGGCCTGACGCTCGAAGAAGTGGCGGATCGGGGGATTTTCATCGCCACGAGCGCCGTCGCGGGGCCATCCTTCGGAGGGGCGCCGGTCAACGGCGACCGGTGCCGTTGGGAGCGAGGACGGCCATGGTGGAGACCCGAGCAGCGACGTCCGGTCTGCGGATGCGGAGAGCCGTGGTGGCCTGCGTCTGCGCAGTGTTCCTGACCACGGGAACCGCCTGCGGATCGGGCCCCGACTCGAACGGCGCCACGGGTTCGTCTGCCGGCGCGGCAGCGGCCACCATCACGATCAAGGACTTCAAGTACACGACGCCGACCTCGGTGGCCCCGGGCGTGACGATCAACGTGAACAACGAGGACTCGATCGCGCACACGGTCACCGCGGACAGCGGCAACGCCTTCGACGACCAGGCGAACAGCGGGGCCAGCAGCTTCACCGCACCGTCGAAGGCCGGGTCCTATCCGTTCCACTGCACCTTCCACCCGGAGATGCACGGGACCCTGGTCGTGAAGTAGCCCCCTCAGGCGTCCCGGCCGCTCGCCGGCTCGCCGTGCACGAAGTCGGCGGGGTCGCTGCCCGGCGCCGGCCCCGCGGCCAGCCAGCGCGCGAACCCGTCGGCGTCGCGGCGCTCGAGCTCGTCGAGGGCCTCCTGCCGCCGCCGCACGATCGACTCGCGCGCCGAGGGTTCCAGCCGCCCGGCCAGCGCGGCGGTCGTCAGCAGCCACTCACGGCCCAGAGCGGCGGTCGGCAGCTCGGTCAGCGGCGCGCTCAGGCGGGCCGACCCCGCCGGGTCGAAGCGGCCGACCGTGGCGGCGTGCCACGGCGCGGCCGGCATGGGCGCGGCGGCCGGCGCCCCGGCCACCTCGGCGGTCAGCGTGTGCGGGGACATGTCGCGGCTGGGGTGCGGGGAGCGGATCAGCCAGACGGCCAGCCCCACGATCGCCCCGGCGGCACCGGTCAGGACGGCGGCCAGCCCTCCGCCGAGGGCCGCCGTGCCCGAGAGCACCAGGAGCGAGCCCACTGTCCAGCCCGCCGCCAGCGCGGCGGCCTCCGGCGCGGGCAGGTGCGCGGCACCGGTCGTCTCGCGTGCGACGCCGGCGGCCAGGCAGGCGGCGACCGCACCGGCCAGCAGGACGGCGACGACACCGGACGCGCGCAGGGCCACCCCACCGACCAGCGCGAGCGCCGCGGCGAGGACGACGGCGACTCCCAGGAGAACCTGGACGAACGGACCGCGGGTGGGCACGGGCAGCCTCCAGCAGGCGGGACCGGACAACGGTGATCCGCGGTCGCCCAGGCCGCCGTGAGACCCGTCACTCCCGCTCGTCGGAAACGGCACTACCCAGGCCACGTCGCCGGGAACCGCGCTCCGTGCACGTACAGAGGACTCACAGCGACCCTCCAGCAGCGGGTCAGGGCGGCGGCCGATGGTCGATGCAGAACGCCGGCCACGACGGCCGCGCGGAGGGAGGACTTCAGCAGTGACCGAGCACGGACACCCCGACGCCGCGGGGAACGACCCGCGGACGCCTTCGGCCGGGGAGGGCGCGACGCAGCCCCCCGCCGCGGACGTCCCGCCCCAGCAGCCGGCGATGCCCCACCAGGCCCCGTGGCTGCCGCCGCAGCCGTACGAGCAGGTTCCGCACCAGGAGGTCCCGCAGCAGCCGTTCGCGCAGCAGCAGTTCGCGCCCCCGGCCGGCGCCCCGGTCTTCGGCGTCCCCTCGTACGCCGGTGGCCTGCCGCCCGCGGCGCCGGCGACGCAGCCCCGGCGCTCGGGCAAGGTGCGAATCGGCATCGCCGGTCTGGTCGCCGGCGCGGTGATCGGCGGCGGCGCGGGCGCCGGCGTGGTGGCCCTCGTCGGCACCTCGCACGACACGACGTCCTCGCCCGTGGCGGCGCAGAACGTGACGATCAAGGACCCGAACAACGCCACCACCGCCACCGCCGCCGCGGCGAAGGCCGCACCGAGCGTGGTGACCATCTACGTGACCAGCGCGAACAGCGCGGGCAGCGGGTCGGGCGTCGTCCTCACCGACGACGGCTACGTGCTGACCAACAACCACGTGGTGACCCTCGAGGGCCAGGCCAGCAACGCCGACATCCAGGTGCGCGCCGCGGACGGCACGCTGTACGACGCCGAGGTCGTGGGCACCGACCCGTCGAGCGACCTCGCCGTGGTGAAGCTGGACGGCGCGAGCAACCTGACCCCCGCCACGTTCGCCAACTCGGACAAGGTCCAGGTCGGGGACGTCGCGGTGGCCATCGGCGCGCCGCTGGGCCTGGAGAACACCGTCACCGACGGCATCATCAGCGCCACCAACCGGGCCGTGCAGACCGGCTCGTCGCAGAGCGACGCGACCGTCATCGACGCGATCCAGACCGACGCCGCGATCAACCCGGGCAACTCCGGCGGCGCGCTGGTCAACGCCGCCGGTGAGGTGATCGGGATCAACACGGCGATCGCCTCGGTCGCCTCCGAGGCGCCCGGCAACCAGTCCCAGAGCGGCAACATCGGCGTCGGTTTCGCCATCCCCAGCGACACCGCGCAGCGGATCGCCAAGGAGATCATCGAGAACGGCTCGGCCACCCACGCCGTCCTCGGGGTCAGCGCCCAGACCGCGTCCGACGGCACGAACTCCCAGGTGGGCATCGGCGCCGAGGTGGTGCAGGTGCAGCAGGGCAGCGCGGCCGCCGACGCCGGTCTGCAGGCCGGTGACGTGATCACCGCGCTCGACGACCGCGCGGTCGCGAGCTCGACCGACCTCACCGCAGCGGTGCGCAGCGAGGCGCCGAACACGAAGGTCACGCTGACGGTCCACCGCGGCAACGACACCCAGAAGATCGACGTGACCCTGGGGACCTCCACCAGCTGACGGCACGAGCCGTCCCCCGACCGACGACCCCGGCGCTGTCCCCCCTGACGTGCCGGGGTCGTCGTCGTCCCACCGTCCTGGTCGTAGGCTGGTGGAGGTGCCGGCCCTCCGCCCTTCCGCGCCGCTCGCGGGGTCCCTCGACGATCCCCAGCGGGCCCGCGATCTCGCGCGCATGAAGCGGCTGGCGACGGGCCTGTTCCTGCTAGCGGCGGCGGTCTTCCTGGCCTGCGTGCTGATCGGCTCCGACGCCGGCGCGTGGGTCGGCTACGTCCGGGCGACGGCGGAGGCCTCGATGGTCGGCGCGCTCGCCGACTGGTTCGCCGTCACCGCGCTGTTCCGGCACCCGATGGGGCTGCCGATCCCCCACACCGCGGTCATCCCGCGCAAGAAGGACCAGATCGGCGCGAGCCTGGGCACCTTCGTCCAGGAGAACTTCCTCACCCGGGCCGTGGTCGAGGACAAGCTGACCACGATCGACGTCCCGGGCCGGCTCGGCGCCTTCCTGGCCGCACCCGGCCGGGCGGAGCGGCTCGCCGGGGACGCCTCGGCCGGGCTCACGGCCCTGACCGACCTGCTCCGCGACGAGGACCTGCAGCCGGCCGTCGCCGGGCTGGTCGACCGCAAGCTGCACGGCACCCCGGCCGCGCCGATCCTCGCCCGCGTGCTCGAGCTCGTGGTCGAGGGCGACCGGCACCAGGAGGTGCTGTCGGTCGCGCTGCGCGGTCTGGCCCGCTTCCTCGAGGAGAACCGCGTCGTCTTCCGCGCGCAGCTGGGCGACGCCTCCCCCGTGTGGGTGCCGGACTGGGTGGACGACCGCGTCTTCACCCGCGCCTTCAACGGCGTGCAGCAGTTCCTGGAGGAGGTCGGTTCCGACCCGCAGCACGAACTGCGCCGCGCCTACGAGGCCCGCCTGCAGGCCTACATCCACGCACTGCGCACCGACCCGTCGACCGCCGCGCGGGTCGAGGAGTTCAAGAAGGACCTCCTGGAGCACCCCGCCGTGCGGCAGTGGTCGGGGTCGCTGTGGACCAATGCGAAGAACGCCGTCCTGACCGCGGCGGCCGACCCGGAGTCGGAGCTGCGCGCCCGCGTGACCGGGATGATCCGCGACCTGGCCCGGCTGCTGCAGACCGACCCGAAGGTCCGCGAGCTCGTGCAGCGCCACGCGCACACGGTCGCCGGCTACCTGGTGGAGCGCTTCTCCGGCGACGTCGCCGACCTGGTGGGCAGCACCGTCCAGCGCTGGGACACCGACGAGACCAGCCGCCGCATCGAGCTGCAGGTCGGCCGCGACCTGCAGTGGATCCGGGTCAACGGCACGGTGGTGGGCGGTCTCGCGGGCCTGGTGATCTACACCGTCGCCCAGCTGATCTCCTAGCCGCGGGCGCGGGCTGCCGCGTAGAGGGCGATGCCCGCGGCGACGCTCACGTTGAGCGACTCGGTCTCGCGGGAGATCGGGATCCGGACGACGACGTCGCAGTGCTCGCGCACCAGCCGCGACAGACCGGTGCCCTCCGCGCCGACGACCAGCGCGACCGGATCGGCGAAGCCGTCGTACTCGTGCAGGTCGACGTCGCCGTCGCCGGCCAGACCGACCGTCATCAGGCCGGCCTTCTGGTAGTCCGCCAGCGTGCGGGACAGGTTGACCGCCCGGGCGACCCGCAGCCGGGCCGCGGCGCCGGCGCTGGTCCGCCAGGCCGAGGCGGTCATGCCGACCGCCCGCCGCTGGGGCACGACGACGCCGTGCGCCCCGAACGCGGCGGCCGAGCGGACGACGGCGCCGAGGTTGCGCGGGTCGGTGACGCCGTCCATGGCGACGATCAGCGGCGGCCGGCCGGAGTCGTGCGCGAGGGCGAGCAGGTCGTCGGGGTGCGCGTAGCCGTACGGCGGTACCTGCAGACCGACGCCCTGGTGCAGCGCGCCGCCGGACATCCGGTCGAACTCGGCCTTGCCGACCTCCAGCAGCGGCAGCCCCCGGTCGGCGGCGAGCTGCACCGACTCGGTGACGCGCTCGTCGGTGCGGACGACGTCGGGGACGACGTACAGCGCGGTGGCCGGGATCTCCGCGCGCAGCGCCTCGAGCACCGGGTTGCGACCGAGCAGCAGCTCCGGCGCCTCCTCGGCCCGCTGCCGCTGACGGGCACGGTCGGCGCGCTGCCGCGCCTCGGCGGCGGCCCGCCGCTGCGCCGGGTGACCCGTGCGCTCCTCGGCCCGCGGGGTCGCGCCCCGCCCGGCGAGCGCCCGGCGACCCTTGCCGCCCGTACCGGCGCTGGCGCCCTTCTTGCTGGTCGACTGGCGCGCTCCGCGGCGCTGACTGTTGCCCGCCATCAGCGCGCCAACTCCCATCGGGGTCCCTGGGGGGTGTCCTCGACGACGACCCCGAGCGCCGCGAGCTGGTCGCGGACCGCGTCGGCGGCCGCGAAGTCCTTGCGGGCCCGGGCCGCCTGCCGCTGCTCGAGCGCCAGCTGCACGAGCCCGTCGGTGACGTCGGCGAGCTTCTCGTCGCCGCCCGCGGCCCAGGCCGGGTCGAGCGGGTCGAGGCCGAGCACGTCGAGCATCGCCCGGACCGAGCCGAGCGCCTTCTCCGCCTCCGCGTCGTCCCCCCGGTCGAGCGCCGTGTTCCCGCTGCGCACCGCGGCGTGCACCACCGCGATGGCGGCCGGCGTGCCGAGGTCGTCGTCCATGGCCTCGTCGAAGGCGGCCTCGCGCGTGCCCAGGTCGCCGTCGGCCCCGAAGCGCTCGGTCGCCCGCTGCACGAACGACTCGATGCGCCGGTAGCCGGCGGCCGCTTCCTGCAGCGCCTCGTCGGTGAACTCGATCGTCGAGCGGTAGTGCGGCGAGGCCAGGTAGTAGCGCAGTTCCACGGGGCGGACCCGCTTGACCACCTCGTCGACCAGCGCGGTGTTGCCCAGCGACTTGCTCATCTTCTCGCCGCCGAGGGTCACCCAGCTGTTGTGCACCCAGTACTGCGCGAAGGCGTCGCCGACCGCCCGCGACTGCGCCTGCTCGTTCTCGTGGTGCGGGAAGCGCAGGTCCAGCCCGCCGCCGTGGATGTCGAACTCCGGCCCGAGGTAGCGCTCGGCCATCGCCGAGCACTCGAGGTGCCAACCCGGGCGGCCACGGCCCCACGGCGTCGGCCACGAGGCGGTCTCCGGCTCGCCGTCCTTGTGCGCCTTCCACAGCGCGAAGTCGCGCGGATCGCGCTTGCGCGCGGCGTCGACCACGTCGTCGGCCGGCTGCAGGTCCGCCAGCTTCTGCCCGGTCAGCGCGCCGTACTCGGGGAAGGAGCGGACGTCGAAGTAGACGTCGCCGTCGACGGCGTAGGCGTGCCCCCCGTCGAGCAGCCGCTGCATCAGCTCCACCATGTCGGTCACGTGGCCGGTCGCGCGCGGCTCGTAGGTGGGCGGCCGGATGCCGAGGACGTCGTAGGCCCGGGTGCAGGCGCGCTCGTTCTCGTACGCCCACCCCCACCACGGCACGCCGTGCTCGGCCGCCTTGGCGAGGATCTTGTCGTCGATGTCGGTGACGTTGCGGACCAGCGTCACGTCGAGGCCGTGCCCGCGCTCCAGCCACCGGCGCAGCACGTCGAAGACGAGCGCGGCGCGGACGTGGCCGATGTGCGGCGGACCCTGGACGGTGAGCCCGCAGACGTACATGGAGGCCTGTCCCGCACGCAGGGGCGTGAAGTCACGCACGGCGCGGGCGGCCGTGTCGTACAGGCGGAGGCTCACTGCGCGAAGTCTACGGACGCAGCTCAGCAGGTGTAGGCGACCGGTGGCGCGCTCACCCGCCGGGCGTCCGGCGCGGTGACCACCAGCACCGGCGCGCCCGACACGGCGGCGCTCCCGGTCAGCTCGAAGGACAGCGACAGCTCGACCTGCCGCTGCCCCTCCTCCACCGCGACCGAGTCCGCCCCGGCGGTGCGGCCGCCGGGCAGCTCCCAGGAGAACGCGAGCGTCCCCGGGCCGCCGTTGGTGGTCACCGACGCAGCCACCCGGTAGGACGCCGACGGGCACCCGCCGCCGCCGTTCGCGGGGTCCAGGGTCGTCGTCACCGACTCCACGGCGAGCGCGTCCGGTGCGGACGACGGCCACAGCCGCCACACGGCCACCCCGACGGCCGCCGCGGCGACGAGCGCCGCCACGACGATCCAGGACGTCCGCCGTCGCCGACGCCGGGTCGGGACCACGGGCAGCTGCGGAACCGAGCGGGGCGCCTGGAGCACCGTCGGAGGGGCGGCCTCCCGCGCGGACGGGCGGCCGACGGTGGTCGGCGAGGCCGGGGCGCGCCCGGCGCCGGTGAGCGAGGCCGGCCACTCGGCTGCCGGCACCGCCTGGAGCCGGTCGACCAGTTCCCGCGGCAGGGGGCGCCGCGCGGGGTCCTTCGACAGGCCGTCGGCCAGCGCGGCCGCCGCGGCCGCCGGGAAGCCGGGCACCACGGCGTCCGCCGACGGGGGGACCACCGAGTAGTGCGCGACCAGGGCCTGGGCCATGTCCAGACCGGGGAACGGCAGCTGCCCGGTGAGGGTCTCGAAGGCGAGGACGGCGAAGGCGTACGCGTCGGTGCGGGCGTCGACGGCGCCCTCGCCGAGTCCGGCCTCCGGTGCCATGTAGCCCGGGGTGCCGCGCACCGACCCGTCGGTCGTCCGGAAGACCGCCGGGTCACCCAGCATCCGCGCGATCCCGAAGTCGCCGAGCTTGGCCGAGCCGTCCGGCTGCACGAAGACGTTGGCCGACTTGATGTCGCGGTGCACGATGCCGCGGGCCGCGCCCGCCGTGAGGGCGTCGGCGACGTCGCCGAGCACGCGCAGGGCCGCCGCCGGGGCCAGCGGCCCGTCCTGCAGCAGCGCGTCCAGCGAGCTGCCGGGCACGTACTCCATCACCAGTGCCGCGTCGCCGCGCTCGTCGATCTGGAAGTCGAGCACCCGCACCACCGCCGGGTGGTCGAGGGTGGCGAGGATCTTCGCCTCGCGCTCGAAACGGGCCAGGTCGTCGGCGGACCCGAGCGCGAAGGCGTGCACCCGCTTGATCGCGACCAGTCGCCCGAGGACCACGTGCCGGGCGAGGACGACCTCGCCGAACCCGCCCTCGCCGAGGAGGCGGACCAGCTCGTAGCCGCGCGGGACCGGGCGGGTCGTGCCTGTCACGATCGGTCACCGGGGTGCACGCGGGCAGGATCCAGACCCGAGGGCACGCACGTCAACGGGTTCGACGTCCCACTCACCCGGACACGCGCCGGTCACGAACAGTTGCGCGCAGGCACGACATGCCGGATCCGGCGGGCGGGCGTGCACGGAGCGTGACGACACTCGCGGTCGGTGCGGTCTCGATTCCGCCAAAAGGGGGGTGCCTCGCCGTCGGCCGGTACAGCGACGTACCCGCTGGGACTAACCTCCGCCAACCCCACAGACGACAGGCACCCGCTGTGGGGCCTCCAACGGGGAGGCCCGCGATGACCAGCTTCGGCCCCTATGCAGTTCTCGACCGGCTCGGCCAGGGCGCGACCGGAACGGTCTACCGGGCGCAGTCGCCCGGCACCGGCCGGCTCGTGGCGGTCAAGGAGCTCTCCGGACCGCTGCGCACCGATCCGGTCGCGCTCGAGCGGCTGCGCCGGGAGGCGCACCTGCTCGCCGGGCTCTCGCACCCCAACATCGTCGGCGTCCACGAGTTCGTCGAGGAGCCCGACCGCGCGTGGCTGGTGTGCGACTACGTCGACGGCGCGGAGCTGTCCCGCGTGCTGGCCACGCACGGCCGCCTCGGCCCCGAGGACGCGCTGGCCGTGCTGCACGGCGCGCTCACCGGGCTGGCGTTCGCGCACCGGCACGGGATCGTGCACGGCGACATCAGCCTGGACAACCTGATGCTCTCGTCCGACGGCACCTCCAAGCTGCTCGACTTCGGTCTGGCCATCCCCGCCGGGACCGCGGGAACCGGGGGGACGCCGGCGTTCGCCAGCCCCGAGGCGATCACCGGGTGGCAGCGGACGCCGGCCTCCGACGTCTACTCGTCGGCCGCCGTCCTGTGGACCCTGCTCGCCGGGCGCCCGCCGTTCCCCGGCGTCGACCCCGCCGTCGTCGCCCGCGCGCACGTGGAGCAGCCCCCGCCGCTGCTGGAGGGCCACGGACCGGAGCTGGCCGGCCTGCTCGACCGCGCATTGTCGAAGAACCCCGCGCTGCGCCCCCCGGACGCCGGGGCGTTCCTGGCCGAGCTCGAACCGGCCGCCGCCCGCCAGTACGGCGCGGACTGGTTCACCCGGACGTCGCTGTCCGGCCTCGCCGCGACCGCCGCCGGTGGCGTGGCCGCGGCGGTGGCCGGTGGCGGGAGCGCTGCGGCGGCACCGGTCGTCGTCGCCTCCTCCGTCGCCGGCACGGCCGCCCCCGCCGCTCCCGCGACCGTGGCGGTCGAGGGCGTCCTGGGCCAGGCGAAGCTCGCCTCCGCCGCCGTCGCGCCGCCGGCAGCGCCGCCCCCGGTCGCTGCCCCGCCGGTCGCTGCCCCGCCGACCGCGTTCCCGACCGTCGCCGTCCAGAACCCGGTGCCGGCCCCGGCGGCCGCGCCGCCGATCGCCGCCGCGCCTCCCCCGCCGCCGGTGTACGCCCCGCCCCCTGCCGGACCGTTCCTCCCCGTGCCACCGCCGGTGCAGACCGGCGCGCGGCAGTCGCGCCGGCTGCTGTGGCTGGCCGGAGGCGGGGTCGCCGCGGCCGTCGCGGTCATCGTGGTGGTGATCATCCTGGTGACCACGGGGAACGACCGGCCCCCCGGCGGGACCACCGCGGCCGGCGGATCGACGCCCTCCGGTGCCGGTTCCGAATCGGCCAGCCCGGCGGCCGAGGAGCCGGCGCTGCCGGCCGGCTCGTACGCCGCGAGCGCGACCGTCGTCAGCGGCCACCCGAGCTGGGAGAACGAGGGCACGACCGAATCGGCGACCTGGACGATCAGCCTGGACTGCGCCGAGGCGCCCTGCTCGGGCTCGTTCACGCTGCCCGACGGGTCCGGGACCCTCACCTACGACGGGACGACGCTGCAGGCCACCGGCACGCGGACCATCGACTACAACTGCATCAACCAGGACACCGGCGAGCTCGTGCCGGGATCGACGTTCACCGCCGGTGTGCAGTTCACCGGCACGTTCACCGCCGGGGAGACCTCCGGTGGGGAACGCCCGTCGTTCACCGGCACCGAGACCCTGAACTGGACGACGCAGGCGACGACCGGCGGCTGCCAGACCGAGCCCGACGGCACGACCAGCCGGCAGGTCACGCTGACGCCGGCCTGACCTCCGCCCGGACCACCAGCGCGGTCGCGATCGCCGCGCGCCCCTCGCCGCGCCCGGTGAGGCCGAGCCCGTCGGTGGTCGTCGCGCTCACGCTCACCGGTGCCCCCAGGGCCGCCGAGAGCCCGGCCTCCGCCTCGGCCCGCCGCGGCCCGATCTTCGGGGAGGGCGCGATCAGCTGCACCGTCGCGTTGCCGACCTGCCACCCGGCGGCGGCAAGGGTCTCGCGGACGTGCTCCAGGACGGCGACGCCGCTCGCGCCCGCCCAGCGCGGGTCGTCGGTGCCGAGCAGCCCGCCGATGTCACCGAGCCCGGCGGCGGACAGGACGGCGTCGGTCAGCGCATGTGCGACGACGTCGCCGTCGGAGTGACCCGCGCAGCCGTCCACGCCGGGCCAGTCGAGCCCGGCCAGCCGGCACGGGCGGCCGGGCTCGATCGGGTGCACGTCGGTGCCGAGGCCGACCCGGGGCAGCTCGGTCACCGGGCCACCTGCAGCTCGGCCAGGGCGAGGTCGTGCGCGACGGTGATCTTCGTGGCCCGCTCGTCGCCGGCCACGGTGCGCACCGGGACGCCCAGCGCGCGGACCACGGCGGCGTCGTCGGTCAGCTCCACACCCTCGGGCAGGTCGTCGTAGGCCTCGGCGAGCACGACGCGGGAGAACCCCTGCGGGGTCTGCACGCGGCGCAGCGGGGCCCGGGGGACGGCGTCGGTGACCACGCCGTCGTCGTCCACCACCACGGTGGTGTCGACCACCGGCAGCACCGGGACGACGGCGGGCGCACCGGCGGCCAGGGCGGCGAGCACACGGCCGACGACGTCGGGCGGGGTCAGCGGCCGGGCGGCGTCGTGCACCAGGACTGCTCCCGCATCGCCGGGAACGGCGCCCAGCGCGGCCCTGACCGAGTCTGTGCGGGTCGCGCCGCCGACCACCAGCCGGATGCCGGCCGGCAGGGCCCGCGCGAACTCCTCGTGATCGGCGGCGGGAGCGGCCACGACCACCTCGTCGACGCCACCGTCGAGCAGCGTGGCCACGGCCCAGGCCACGAGCGGGCGACCACCGAGCGGGACGAGTGCCTTCGGGCGACCGCTCCCGAGACGCAGACCGCTCCCGGCCGCTGCGACGATGCCGACAGCGTGCACGGGAGCGGTCTGGGAACTACTGGGTGAGCTCGACGCGCGAGCTCAGCTGGCGAGGACCTCGTCGAGGAGGACCTCGGCCTTGTCCTCGTTGGTGCCCTCGGCGAGCGCGAGCTCGCTGACCAGGATCTGGCGGGCCTTGGAGAGCATGCGCTTCTCGCCGGCGGACAGGCCGCGGTCCTTGTCCCGGCGCCACAGGTCACGCACGACCTCGGCGACCTTGTTCACGTCGCCGGAGGCGAGCTTCTCCAGGTTGGCCTTGTACCGGCGCGACCAGTTGGTCGGCTCCTCGGTGTGCGGGGCACGCAGCACCTCGAACACCCGGTTCAGGCCCTCCTGACCGACGACGTCACGCACGCCGACGATCTCCGCGTTGTCGGCCGGCACACGCACCGTCAGGTCGCCCTGAGCGACCTTGAGCACGAGGTAGGCCTTCTCTTCACCCTTGATGACACGCTTCTCGATCGCCTCGATGAGCGCCGCACCGTGGTGCGGGTAGACGACGGTCTCGCCGACAGTGAAGCCCATGTGTGTGTGACCCCTTTCGCTGCATCCACTTTACCACGGAAGATTCACGAGCGGACCGGAGTCGAGCCGTAAATTCGCAGGTCAGAAGGCAGATGAACTAGGGCGGAGGGGTTGACACAGCGTGGCCGATGTGCCTGTCGGGCGACCGCGGGCCGGGGGCCTGGTCCGCGGCCTGGTGCTGGCCACGCACCTCGGCCCGACCGTCGCGGTCACCCTCGTGGCCACCCTGCTGGGGGTCGCGGCGGGGGTCGGAGGGGCCCGCACGACCCTCCTCTGCGTCGCCGTCCTCGCTGGTCAGGCCTCGATCGGCTGGAGCAACGACTGGCTCGACGCCGACCGCGACCGGGTGGTCGCGCGGGCCGACAAACCGGTCGTCCAGGGCGCGGTGAGCCCCACGCTGCTGCGCGCTCTGGCGCTCGCCGCGGTCGCGCTGGCCGTCGTCCTGTCGCTGCTCCTCGGGCTCGTGCCCGGACTCCTGCTGCTCCTCCTCGTCGCCAGCGGGTGGGCCTACAACGCCGGACTGAAACGGACGGTGCTGTCGGGTCTGCCCTACCTGGTGGGGTTCGGGGCCCTGCCGGCCGGCGTGGTGGCGGCCGCGCCCGGCACCCCCATCGCGCCGTGGTGGCTGATCGGCGCGGGCGCCGCGCTGGGCGGGGCGGCCCACCTGGCCAACGTCGCCCCCGACCTCGAGGACGACCTGGCGACGGGCGTCCGGGGGCTGCCGCACCGGCTGGGCCCGGTCGTCTCCGCGGTGATCGGCGCGGCGCTGCTCGGGGCGGCGTCCCTGCTGCTGGTGTTCGGTCCGCCCGGACCACCGACGGTTGCGGCCTGGGTCGGCCTGCTGGTGGCGGTGCCCGCCGTCGCCGTGGCCGCCCTCGCCGGCACGCCGCGCTGGCGAGGGCTGGCCTTCCCGGCCGTGATGCTGCTGACCGTGCTGGACGTGGTCCTGCTGCTCGCCGGGGGCGCGGCGGTCGCGTAGGGGTCAGTCGTCCCCGTGGCCGGGACCGTGGCCGCCGGAGCGGCCGCTGCCCGAGCCACCGGAGCCGTGGGCGCTCCCGCTGTTCCCGTGGCCGCTCCGCTGGTTGCCGGCCGTCGGTGCGGAGGTCTGCTCGGCGTCGTCACCGGAGCCCTCGGTGGTCGCGGCCGTGTCGTCCGGCAGCACGATGCCCTTCTCGTGGGCCTCGCGGCTGATGACGGCGCCGTCGGCGTAGCCGTGACGAGCGCCCTCGCTCACCCAGTCGCCGAACGGCTGCCCCTCGGCCGGGCCCTTCTCCCAGTCCTCGAGCGTGTACCCGTCGTCGGTCGCGGGCGCCGCGGTGTCGTCACCGGCGTCCGTCGTCGTCCCCGACCCGTCCACCTCGGTGCCGGTCGGGGCGGACGTCGCCGGGGGAACCGGCGCCACGTCGTCGGTCTGCTGCGGGTCCTCGACCTGGATGCCCACCGTGGAGGCGACGGTCGCGAAGCCGTGCTGCAGGGAGTCCGGCAGCGCGCCGGCCACCCCGGCGCCGGTGAAGGCCACGAACACGATGCCGGCGCCGGTGGCCGCCTGGGCGACGGCGCCCGCGGACACGATCTTGGCCAGCAGGGCGGGGAAGAACATGGCGGCGCGTCTCCGTCTGCGAGGAGCCGTCCGGGCGGACCGGATCGGCTGGTCGGTGAGCAGACCGTTCGCCAGCAGGTCGGCGAGCGCCGCGTTCGGCCGCCCGGGAGCGGACGCGGACGAGCGGACCGCCTCGGCGAAGGCGGCCACGGAGGCCCCCTGCCCGGGGACGGGTCGGCGCGCGAGGAAGGCCTCGAAGGCCTCCTCGACCGTCGCGTCGTCGGCTGCTGTGGTCATCTCGCCCTCGTCATCGCCGGATCGGTCCGGAAGGGTGCGCGTGGCGCACCCACTCGTTCGGTGGAGTTCTCGCGCTCCAGCCGGTCCCGCAGCGCGCGCAGGCCGCGGCGCTGCAGGGCCTTGACCGACGGGACGCTCTTGTCCAGCACGTCGGCCACCTGCTCCACCGTGAGGTCGGCGAGGATGCGCAGCAGCAGCACGGAGCGCTGGTCGGTGGGCAGCTCGCCGCACAGCCGGTGCACGGTCTCGGCGCCGAGGCGGGTCAGGACGTCGTCCTCGACGTCGCCACCGAGGTGCGCCGTCAGGTCCCCCGGTTCGTCGGCGAGCTGCGGACGCCGGCTGCGCCGCCGCCAGTCGTCCATCAACCGGCGGTGGGCGATGGTGAACACCCAGGCACGCAGGCCGGCCTCGTCGCCGCTGAACGTCGCCAGCCCGGTGAAGACGCCGAGGAAGGTCTCGCTGGCCAGGTCGTCGGGCTCGACGGCGCCGTGCAGGCGCAGGTAGCCGGTCACCGCGGGCGCCAGCTCGCGGTAGAGCCGCTCGAACGCCCACGCCGCGCCCGCCTGGGCCGCCGCGAGCACGTCGTCGAAGGGCAGTCCCGTCCGCACGCCGTCCACCTCCTCCCGGTCTCCCCGCTCTGCTATCCATCGGCGGGAAACCGGCCGGACCGGAGATCGCACGGCGCGGCACCCTTCCCTCCGGATGAAGCGCCCGGGCCGACCGTTAGGCTCGCCCCGTCTTGGGGAAGCCATCCCGTCGAGCCACCGGGCGTCCGGTGGCCGGCACGTGCCTGGGAGGTCGACGGCTGTGAACCGCGCACTGCGCGCCGCCACGGTGGGTGTCCTGCTGTTCTCGCCGCTGGTGATCACGGCGTGCAGCGCCGGGCAGGTCAACCAGACGTCCTCCCAGCAGCGCGACAAGGTGGGGCCGTCGGTCGAGGTCGGCGACCTGACGCTGCGCGGGGTGCAGCTGGCCTACCCCACCGACGGCAGCTACGCCCCGGGTGAGGACGCCGAGCTGCAGATGTCGATCGTCAACTCGGGGACCGAGGACGACGCGCTGGTCGGCATCAAGGGCACCGGCTTCTCCGAGGTGCGGGTGACCGGCTCGGCGTCCGGCACCGTCTCCGCCTCGCCGTCCGGGTCCGCGGCCGCCACCACCACGTCCGCCCCGGCGCAGGCGACCACCAGCGGCGGCGCCCGGGCCCTGGACATCACGATCCCGGCCGGCTCGGGGGTCTACCTCGGCGAGAACGCCCCGACGGTGACCCTGGTCTCCCTCGGCCAGGAGCTCGCCCCGGCCCAGACCATGGACCTGACGTTCACCTTCGAGAAGGCCGGTGACGTCACGATCGCCGTCCCGGTGGCGGTCCCGGCGTCGAACGTGCCGCAGACCAGCACCTTCAACTTCCACGAGTCCTCCGAGGGCGACACCCCGGGCACCGAGGCCGGCGGCGGCAACGGCTGACGCTCTGCCGCCCCTGACCGCTTCCCCGGAACTGTCGGTTCCCGGCGTTACCGTCCGGGAGTGCCACCCGCCGGAGTGAAGTCCCGTCCCGCCCACCGCTGCACCGAGTGCGGCTACGGCTCGGCCAAGTGGGTCGGTCGCTGCCCCGAGTGCCAGGCGTGGGGGACGCTGCAGGAGGTCGGGGCGCCGGCGTCACCGCTGCGCGCGGTCGCGGCCGGCCCGGTGACCGCTCCGGCCCGGCCGATCGCGCAGGTGGACCTGGCCGAGGCGCAGGCCGTGCCCACAGGCATCCCCGAGTTCGACCGGGTGCTGGGCGGCGGCCTGGTGCCCGGCGCCGTGCTGCTGGTCGCGGGCGAGCCGGGCGTGGGCAAGTCGACGCTGCTGCTCGAGGTCGCCCACAAGGTGGCCGAGGCGAACGGCCCGACGCTCGTGGTCTCCGGCGAGGAGTCCGCCGCCCAGGTCCGGCTGCGGGCCGAGCGCATCGGGGCGCTGCACGAGCGGTTGTACCTGGCGGCCGAGACCGAGCTGTCCGCCGTCCTCGCGCACGTCGAGGCGGTTGCGCCGACGCTGCTGGTGCTCGACAGCGTGCAGACCGTCCGCTCCCCCGCGGTCGACGGCACCGACGGCGGCGCCACCCAGGTGCGCGCGGTCGCCAGCGCGCTCACCGGGGTCGCCAAGTCCCGCGGCATGACCACGATCCTCGTCGGCCACGTGACCAAGGACGGCGCGATCGCCGGGCCCCGCGCGCTGGAGCACCTCGTCGACGTCGTCATCTCCTTCGACGGCGAGCGGCACTCCACGCTGCGGCTGATCCGCGCCGCCAAGAACCGCTTCGGCCCGGCCGACGAGATCGGCTGCTTCGAGATCGGCGACTCCGGCGTCGTCGGCGTGCCCGACCCCTCCGCGCTGTTCGTCTCCCGCCGGCCGGCCCCGGTCCCCGGCAGTTGCGTCACCGTGACGCTCGAGGGCAGCCGTCCGCTTCTGGCCGAGGTGCAGGCCCTGGTCGCCTCCTCCGGCGGCGGCGGGTCGCCGCGGCGGGCGGTCAGCGGGCTGGACTCGCAGCGGGTGGCCATGGTCAACGCCGTCGTCGAGCGCCGCGGCGGGGTGAAGCTGGCCGACGCCGACGTCTTCGCCGCCTCGGTCGGCGGGGTGCGGATCATCGAGCCGGCGGCCGACCTCGCGCTGGCCATCGCGATCGCCTCGGCGGCCAAGGACGAGCCGCTGCCCCACGGGCTGGTGGCCCTCGGCGAGGTGGGTCTGTCCGGCGAGATCCGCCGGGTCGGAGGGCTCGGCCGGCGGCTGGCCGAGGCGTCCCGCCATGGCTACAAGGTCGCGCTGGTCCCCGAGGACGCCGGATCGCCGCCCCCCGGCATGCGGCTGATCGAGGTGCCCGACCTCGGCACGGCGTTCGACCGGCTGTTCCGCGCCTGAGGTCGTCTCGCGCTCGCACGATGCCGATCCGGAACGACGTCACGATGGGCACGTAGACTCACCCCGCCCGTTCTCGACCGTCAGGAGCGCTCGTGCCCCCCGCTGTGGACCCCGAGGCTGCGCTGCGCGACCTCCTCGGCCGCATCGCACCGGGAACCGCGCTGCGCGACGGTCTCGAGCGCATCCTCGCCGGGCGGACGGGCGCGCTGATCGTGCTGGGCTACGACCGGGTCGTCGAGTCGCTGTGCACCGGCGGCTTCGCCCTGGACGTGGCGCTGTCGGCCACCCGGCTGCGTGAGCTGGCCAAGATGGACGGCGCGGTCATCGTCTCCTACGACGGCACCCGGATCGTCCGCGCGGGTGTGCACCTCATGCCCGACCCGACGATCCCGACCGAGGAGTCCGGCACCCGGCACCGCACCGCCGAGCGGGTGGCGATCCAGACCGGCTTCCCGGTGATCTCGGTCAGCCAGTCGATGCACATCATCAGCGTCTACGTGGCCGGCCGGCGCTACACCCTCGAGCACCCGACGACGATCCTGGCCCGCGCCAACCAGGCCCTGGCCGCGCTCGAGCGCTACAAGCTGCGGCTCGACGAGGTCGCCAGCACGCTGTCGGCCCTGGAGATCGAGGACCTCGTCACCGTCCGCGACGCGATGAGCGTCAGCCAGCGGCTGGAGATGGTGCGGCGGATCGCCGACGAGATCGAGGGCTTCGTCGTCGAGCTCGGCACCGACGGCCGGCTGCTCGCGCTGCAGCTCGACGAGATGCTCGCCGGCGTCGAGGAGGACCGCGGGCTGCTGGTCCGCGACTACCTGCCCGCCGGCGGTCGCCGTCCTCGCACGATCGACCAGGTGCTCACCGACCTGCGCGCGCTGTCGGCCACCGAGCTGCTCGACCTGTCCGCCGTGGCCCGCTGCTACGGCCTGCCGACCTCGCCCGACGCGCTCGACTCGCCGGTCAGCCCGCGCGGCTACCGGCTGCTGGCCCGGGTGCCGCGCCTGCCCGCCGGCATCATCGACCGCCTGGTCGACCACTTCGGCGGTCTGCAGAAGCTGCTCGCCGCGACGATCGAGGACCTGCTGGCCGTCGACGGCGTCGGCGAGGCCCGCGCCCGGGGGATCCGCGAAGGGCTCTCCCGGCTGGCCGAGACCTCGATCCTCGACCGCTACAGCTAGGCGATCGAGATCTGGGCGACGGCGCTGTTCTCGGTGCCCAGCCGGCCCTGGAGCAGATAGGCGCCGGGCGGTGGCGGCATCCGCGGTGCGGTGCAGGTCGGCTCACTCGTCAGGCCGCTCCACTCGACCGAGAAGCTGACCACCTCAGCCGGCGCGAGCGTGCGCCGGACGTCGCTGGTGTCGGCGCGGCAGTCGTGGCTGCCCCAGATCCGGTTGCCGGCGAGGTCTCGCAGCACCAGCTCCTGCAACTGCTCGTCGAACGACCGGATGCAGGGCACCGTCGCGACGTTGGAGACGAGCAGCACGAAGGTGGCCTGCGTCCCCACCGCGACGCCGGCGGGCGCGCGGACCTCGACGGTGATCATGTCGTCGGTGCACGGACCCGCGGCCGCGGTGGACGGCGGGTTCGCCGTCGTCGAGGCGGCGCCCGTCGGGAGCTGCACGCCGGCCAGCGACGGGACGACGCGCTCGAGGGCAGGGGTGGCCGGCGGCGCCGACGACGTGGCCGCGACCGTCGTCGTCCCGTCGTCGAACCGGCCGGTGGCGACCGCGTAGCCGACCCATCCCCCACCGCCGAGCACCGACACCAGCAGGGTCAGCACCAGGACCCGGCGCCGCCAGTAGACGGAGGCCGGGAGCGGGCCGACCGGGTGCAACACGGCCGGGACGCTAACCGCCGCTCGACGCGCCACCGCTCCGGCACGCCGCTGCCCGCGGGCGGCAGACTGGTCTCTCGTGAGCACTGCGACCACTGACACCGGTGAGGCGATCGTCGACTGGTACGCGACGGCGGCGCGGGACCTGCCGTGGCGCCGTCCGGACGTCGACGCCTGGGCGGTGCTGGTGTCGGAGGTGATGCTCCAGCAGACACCGGTCGCCCGGGTCGAGCCGGTCTGGCGGGACTGGATGGCGCGCTGGCCGACGCCGGCCGCGCTGGCCGCCGAGACCCCGGCCGAGGTGATCCGGGCGTGGGGCAAGCTCGGCTACCCGCGGCGGGCGCTGCGGCTGCGCGAGGCCGCGCTGGCGATCGTCGAGCGGCACGGCGGGGTGGTGCCGGACGACGTCCCGACGCTGGAGGCGCTGCCCGGGATCGGCACCTACACCGCTCGCGCGGTCGCGTGCTTCGGCTACGGGCGGCCGCAGCCGGTGGTCGACACGAACGTGCGGCGGGTGGTGGCCCGGCTGGTGCACGCAAAGGCCGAGGCCGGGACGGCGCGCGCCGCGGACCTCGAGGACATCGCCGCCCTCGCGCCCACCGATCCGGAGCGCGCGGTGCGCTTCTCGGTGGCGACCATGGAATTGGGGGCGCTGGTCTGCGTGGCCGGGACGCCACGCTGCGCCGTCTGCCCCGTGCGCGACAGCTGTGCCTGGCGGCTCGCCGGGTACCCGGCGCACGAGGGACCGCCGCGGCGGGTGCAGAAGTTCGCCGGCACCGACCGGCAGGTGCGCGGGCGGCTGCTCGACGTCCTGCGGGCGGCCGCGCAGCCGGTCGAGGCGGCGGAGCTGGACGCGGCATGGGACGACGCCGTCCAGCGCTCGCGCTGCCTGGACTCGCTGCTGACCGACGGCCTGGTCGAGCAGACCCCCGACGGCCTGTTCCGCCTACCGCACAGCTGACCCGCTCGTGCGCGAGTGAGCAGTTGCGGTCGCCGACACGCGGCGGCACGCCGTCCTCGGCGACCACAACTGCTCACTCGACGGGACGCCAGCCCCGGACACGGCAGAGGCCGCCCCACCCGAGCGGGTGGAGCGGCCTCTGGTCGTGCGTGGGTTACTCGGCGGCCTTGGCGGCCGGGCCCTCCTCGTCGCCGCCCGAGAGGGCGACCGGCGGGGTGTCGGGCAGGTCGATCGGCTTCGCCTCGCCACGGAACGTGAACTTCTGCTCCGGGCCCTCGGCGTCGTCGACGTCCACCACCACGATCTGGCCGGCGGACAGCTCGCCGTAGAGGATCTTCTCGGAGAGCGCGTCCTCGATCTCGCGCTGGATCGTCCGGCGCAGCGGCCGGGCGCCCAGCACCGGGTCGAAGCCGCGGTGCGCGAGCAGCTTCTTGGCGGCGGGCGTGACCTCGAGCGACATGTCCTTGTTCGACAGCTGGCCCTCCACGCGGGCGAGCATGAGGTCGACGATCCGGATGATCTCGTCCTCGGTCAGCTGGTGGAACACGACGATGTCGTCGATGCGGTTGAGGAACTCAGGCCGGAAGTGCTGCTTGAGCTCGTCGTGGACGCGGTTCTTCATCCGCTCGTAGTTCGACTGCGAGTCGTTCCCGGCCTGGAATCCGAGGCCGACCGCCTTCGAGATGTCCCGCGTACCGAGGTTGGTCGTGAGGATCAGGATCGTGTTCTTGAAGTCCACGATCCGGCCCTGACCATCGGTGAGCCGACCATCCTCGAGCACCTGCAGAAGCGTGTTGAACACATCTGCGTGGGCCTTCTCGATCTCGTCGAAGAGAACCACCGAGAACGGCTTGCGCCGCACCTTCTCGGTCAGCTGGCCACCCTCGTCGTAACCGACGTAACCGGGAGGCGCACCGACCAGGCGGGAAACGGTGAACCGGTCGTGGAACTCGCCCATGTCGATCTGGATGAGCGCGTCGTCATCGCCGAACAGGAAGCTCGCGAGCGCCTTCGCCAGCTCGGTCTTACCGACACCCGAGGGGCCGGCGAAGATGAACGAACCACCCGGACGGCGCGGGTCCTTGAGGCCCGCACGCGTGCGCCGGATCGCCTGGCTGACGCTCTTGATGGCCTCGTGCTGGCCGATGATCCGCTTGTGGAGCTCGTCCTCCATGCGGAGCAGACGGGTCGTCTCCTCCTCGGTGAGCTTGAAGACGGGGATGCCGGTCCAGTTGGCCAGCACCTCGGCGATCTGCTCGTCGTCGACCTCGGCGACGACGTCCATGTCGCCGGCCTTCCACTGCTTCTCGCGCTCGGCCTTCTCGCCCAGGAGCTGCTTCTCCTTGTCGCGCAGCGACGCGGCCTTCTCGAAGTCCTGCGCGTCGATCGCCGACTCCTTCTCGCGGCGGATGCCGGCGATCCGGTCGTCGAACTCGCGCAGGTCCGGCGGGGCGGTCATCCGCTTGATCCGCATCCGGGCGCCGGCCTCGTCGATCAGGTCGATCGCCTTGTCGGGCAGGAAGCGGTCGGAGATGTACCGGTCGGCCAGCGTCGCGGCGGCGACCAGGGCGGCGTCGGTGATGCTGATCCGGTGGTGCGCCTCGTAGCGGTCGCGCAGACCCTTGAGGATCTCGATCGTGTGGGTGAGCGTCGGCTCGCCCACCTGGATCGGCTGGAAGCGCCGCTCGAGCGCGGCGTCCTTCTCCAGGTGCTTGCGGTACTCGTCGAGCGTGGTGGCACCGATGGTCTGCAGCTCACCGCGGGCCAGCATCGGCTTGAGGATGCTGGCGGCGTCGATCGCGCCCTCGGCGGCACCCGCCCCGACGAGGGTGTGGATCTCGTCGATGAACAGGATGATGTCGCCGCGGGTGCGGATCTCCTTGAGGACCTTCTTCAGCCGCTCCTCGAAGTCACCGCGGTAGCGGGACCCGGCGACCAGGGCGCCGAGGTCGAGCGTGTAGAGCTGCTTGTCCTTCAGCGTCTCGGGCACCTCGCCCTTGACGATCGCCTGGGCGAGGCCCTCGACGACGGCGGTCTTGCCGACGCCGGGCTCGCCGATGAGGACCGGGTTGTTCTTGGTCCGCCGCGACAGGACCTGCATGACCCGCTCGATCTCCTTGGCCCGCCCGATGACCGGGTCGAGCTTGGAGTCGCGCGCGGCCTGGGTCAGGTTGCGGCCGAACTGGTCGAGGACCAGCGAGGTCGACGGCGTGCCCTCGGCCGGGCCGCCGGCCGCGGCCGGCTCCTTGCCCTGGTAGCCCGAGAGCAGCTGGATGACCTGCTGGCGGACACGGTTCAGGTCGGCGCCGAGCTTCACGAGGACCTGGGCGGCCACGCCCTCGCCCTCGCGGATCAGGCCGAGCAGGATGTGCTCGGTGCCGATGTAGTTGTGGCCCAGCTGCAGCGCCTCGCGCAGCGAGAGCTCCAGGACCTTCTTGGCGCGCGGCGTGAAGGGGATGTGCCCGGACGGAGCCTGCTGGCCCTGACCGATGATCTCCTCCACCTGCTGGCGGACGCCCTCCAGCGAGATGCCGAGGGACTCGAGCGCCTTGGCCGCAACACCCTCACCCTCGTGGATCAGACCCAGGAGGATGTGCTCGGTGCCGATGTAGTTGTGGTTGAGCATCCGGGCCTCTTCCTGGGCCAGGACGACAACTCGGCGGGCTCGGTCGGTGAACCGTTCGAACATCTGCTGCTTCTCCTCTGACCGGCTGGTCCGGCTTTGTTCCCCCGGCTGACCGGACGGAACATCCGACTGGAGTCGGCGCGCTGGCGCACCGGTCATTCCACTGTAGTCACGGACCACGCCGTCCTGTCGGCTCATGGTCACAGGACGGTGGGTGGCTGCCCGGTCCAACCGATGGTGACGCAGCGGTGTTCCGATCTGGTTACGCCGTCAGCGGACACGCCGACGTCGTCCATCCCGCCCCGCCTACCCCCAGGTGACGCACGACGGCCCGGCTCCCCGAAGGGAACCGGGCCGTCGGCGTCGGTGCTGCTGCGTCAGTGCGCGGCCTCGTATGCCTCCACGACACTGGCCGGGATGCGGCCGCGGTCGCTGACCTGGTGACCGTTCTTGCGGGCCCAGTCGCGGATGGCCCCGGCCTGCTCGCGGTCCATGCGGCCACCGGTGGCGCGCGAACGACCACCGCCGGACGCACGGCCGGCCCGGCCGACCTTGCGGGCCGCCTGGACGTAGCGCGAGAAGACGTCGCGCAGCTCCTTGGCGTTCTTGTCCGACAGGTCGATCTCGTAGTTGGTGCCGTCGAGGGCAAAGCTCACGGTCTCATCCGCGGAGACGTTCTCGTCGAGGTCGTCGCTCAGGATGACCTGAACCTTGCGCGCCATTTAGGTCCTCATTTCGTCGGTGGCCCGGGCGGGCCATTTCCACCCGGGTCGGGGTGCACCTGCATTCCACCACATAGGCACACCATTTGACCAATGACCTAGGACCCATCTCTCACTTAAGAGCATAAGACGAGTAGCACTTTGCGGCGAACGGCGAGTTCCGAAACGTGCAGGAAACGCTCAGTTCGACAGCGGACGCACCAACGGGAAGAGAATTGTTTCCCGGATGCCGAGCCCGGTGAGCGTCATCATCAGGCGGTCCATGCCCATGCCCATGCCGCCGGTGGGCGGCATGCCGTACTCCAGCGCCTCGAGGAAGTCCTCGTCGAGCACCATCGCCTCGGGGTCACCGGCGGCGGCGAGCGCGGCCTGCGCGGTGAACCGCTCCCGCTGCACGACCGGGTCGACCAGCTCCGAGTAGGCCGTGGCCCGCTCGATCCCGCCGATGTAGAGGTCCCACTTCTCGGCCACACCCGGCTTCGACCGGTGCGCGCGCGTGAGCGGCGAGGTGTCCACGGGGTAGTCGATGACGAACGTCGGCGCCTGCAGCGTGTGCTGCACGAGCGCCTCGAAGATCTCCTCGACGACCTTCCCGGGAACCCAGGCCGGGTCGATGCCGACGTCGTGCCGCTCGGCGATCGCGCGCAGCTGCTCGACCGGCGTCTCGGGGGTGATCTCCTCCCCCACCGCCTCGGACACCGCCGTGTAGAGCGGCACCTGCGGCCAGATGCCGGACAGGTCGATCTCGGTGCCGTCGTGGTGGCGCGCGGTGAGGTCGCCGAACAGCGCCGTGCACGCCTCCTGGATCAGCTCGCGGGTGAGCGTGGCCATCACCTGGTAGTCGGCGTAGGCCTGGTAGCACTCGAGCATCGCGAACTCCGGGGAGTGCGAGCTGTCGGCGCCCTCGTTGCGGAAGTTCCGGTTGATCTCGAAGACCCGCTCCAGGCCGCCGACGATGCACCGCTTGAGGAACAGCTCGGGCGCGATCCGCAGGTACAGGTCGAGGTCGAAGGCGTTCATGTGCGTGCGGAACGGCCGCGCCGTCGCGCCGCCGTGCACGGTCTGCAGCATCGGCGTCTCGACCTCGAGGAAGCCGCGTGCGGTCAGCCCGGCCCGCAGCGTCGACATGACCGTGGCCCGCTGGCGCACGGTCCGCCGGGCCTCGTCGCGGACGATGAGGTCGACGTAGCGACGGCGGACGCGCAGCTCCTCGCTCATCGGCTTGTGCGCCACCGGCAGGGGGCGCAGCGCCTTGGCCGTCAGCTGCCAGGCGTCGGCGAACACCGACAGCTCGCCGCGGCGGGAGGTGCCGACCTCGCCCTCCACGAAGACGTGGTCACCGAGGTCGACGTCGGACTTCCACGCCGCGAGCGGCTCCTCGCCGATGCGGTCAAGGGAGAGCATGACCTGCAGCTCGGCGTCGCCCTCGCGCAGCGTCGCGAAGCAGAGCTTGCCGGTGTTGCGGACGAAGATCACCCGCCCGGTGATGCCGACCTTCTCGCCGGTCAGCGTGTCGGGCTCGAGGTCGGGGTGCTTCTCGCGGACCTCGGCGAGCGTGGCCGTGCGCGGCACGCCCACCGGATAGGGGTCGATGCCGGTCTCGCGGAGCCGGTCGAGCTTGGCGCGGCGGACGCGCAGCTGCTCGGGGAGGTCGTCGCCGGGGGGTTCTTCGGTCATGACGCCGCACAGCCTACGGGGAGGCCGGACGCCGATCCGCCGGGGAACGGCCGGCCTGCTGCCGCTCGAAGGCCAACCGCAGCCCGTGCACCGTCAGGTCGGGCTCCCGCTCGCCGATCGAACGGCAGCTGTCGGCCACCAGCGGCGCCAGCCCGCCGGTGGCGACGACGACCGGCGCGGCGCCGAACTGCGCGACGATCTCCGCGGCGATGCGGGCCACCAGCCCGTCGACCAGACCGGCGAACCCGAGCACCAGCCCCGACTGCAGGGCGGCGACGGTGTTCTTGCCGATCGCCTGCGGGGGCACGGTCAGCTCCACCGACCGCAGCTGCGCGGCCCGCGAGGCCAGCGCGTCGAGGCTGACCTCGACCCCGGGCGCCAGAGCGCCGCCGAGGAACTGCCCGTCGGGGCCGATCGCGTCCACGTTGGTCGAGGTCCCGAAGTCGACGACGATCACCGGCCGGCCCGTCCCGTCCGGAGAACGGCCGAACATCTCGTGCGCCGCGAGGGCGGTCACCACGCGGTCGGCGCCGACCTCGCGCGGGTTGTCCACGTGCAGCGGGACGCCGGTGCGCACGCCGGGACCGATGAGCACGACCGGCACCTCGAGGGAGTCCAGCAGCGCGCGCAGCGACGGCAGCAGCGCGGGCACCGTGGAGCAGGCGGCGACGCCGGTGATCTCGGTGTCGCGCAGCAGGCCGCGCCAGGTCATCCGCAGCTCGTCGGCGGTCTCCCGCGGGTGTGTGGTCACCCGCCACGAGCCGACCCGCCGGGCGCCGTCGAAGGTGGCGAGCACCGTCTGGCTGTTGCCGACGTCGACGCAGAGCAGCACCGCTCAGCCCGCCCGCAGGTCGAGCGCGAGGTCGAGGATCGGGGAGCTGTGCGTCAGGGCGCCCACCGACAGGTAGTCGACGCCGGTCTCGGCCACCTCCCGGGCGACGGCCAGGGTGAGCCCACCGGTGGCCTCCAGCTCGGCCCGGCCGCCGACCAGCGCCACCACCTCGCGCAGCACCGCGGGCGCCATGTTGTCCAGGAGCAGGAAGTCCGCCCCCGCCTCCACGGCCTCGACCGCCTGCGCCGGGGTGTCGGCCTCCACCTGCACGGCCACCTTGGGCGCGCGCTCGCGGACGGCGGTCACCGCGGCGGCGACCGAGCCGGCCGCGGCGACGTGGTTGTCCTTGATCATCGCGACGTCGTAGAGGCCCATGCGCTTGTTCGTCCCGCCGCCGCAGCGCACGGCGTACTTCTCCAGCGGCCGCAGCCCCGGGGTGGTCTTGCGGGTGTCGAGGACCCGCGCCTTCGTCCCCTCGATCGCGTCCACCCAGGCCCGGGTGTGCGTGGCGATCCCGCTGGCCCGGCTGGCGATGTTGAGCGCGCTGCGCTCGGCGGCCAGCAGCGCCCGCACCGGCCCGCGGATGCTCAGCAGGACGTCGCCGCGGCGCACCCGGTCGCCGTCGGCCGCGCCGGCGGTCAGCGTGGCGCCGGGGGCCAGCCGCAGGAAGACCCGTGCGGCGAGCGGGAGCCCTGCGACGACGCCGTCGGCCCGCGCCACCAGGTCGGCCGTGCCGTACTGCGCGGGCGGGATGGTCGCCGAGCTCGTGACGTCGTTGGCGACGGCGAGGTCCGGCGCGGCCGGCAACGGCGCGCCGCCGGTGAGGTCCTCGGCGAGGGTCCGCTCGACCAGCTCGGTCACCCACGCCTCCGAGAGGCCGGTGCCGGTCAGGTCCGTGGGGTCGTTCACCAGTCGCCTCCCACGGGCGTGCCGACCGGGCGGCGGGTCAGGTGCAGGGCGCCGTCGTCGCCCAGCCGGACGTCGAGGTGCACGCGCCAGGCGTCGTCCGTGCCGGGGTGGTCCTCGCGCCAGTGGCAGCCACGGGTCTCCTCGCGGGCCGCGGCGGCGGTGGCGAGCGCGGCGGCGACGGTGAGCAGATCGGTGGCCTCCCAGCTCTCCACGCCCGGGCGCACCGGTCCGAGGGCGTCGACCAGGGCGGCGAGGTCGGCGGTGGCCTGCCCCAGGCCCGTCCCGCTGCGCAGCGCGCCGACGTGCCGGGACATCGTGCCGGTCAGCCGCTCGCGCCCGGTGGGGTCGAGCAGGCCGGTCGTGGCCGGCTCCTGCGCGGCGGCCGGCTCCGGGGTGGGCAGCTCGCGGGCCAGCGAGTCGCCGATGCGGGCGGCGAAGACCAGGCCCTCGAGCAGCGAGTTGGACGCCAGCCGGTTGGCGCCGTGCACGCCCGTGCAGGCCACCTCACCGCAGGCGTACAGGCCCGGCACGGTGGTCCGGCCGGCGAGGTCGGTGGCCAGCCCGCCGGAGGCGTAGTGCGCGGCCGGCGTCACCGGGATCAGCTCGGTGACCGGGTCGATGCCCGCAGCGCGGCAGCTGGCCACGATGGTCGGGAACCGGTCGACCAGGTCGGGCACGAACCGCGCGTCGAGCCACACGTTCGGGACCTCGTCGCGCAGCTGCACGCGGGTGATCGCCTTGGCGACGACGTCGCGCGGCGCGAGCTCGGCCATCGGGTGGACGTCGTTCATGAACCGGCGACCCGCGCCGTCGAGCAGGACGGCGCCCTCGCCGCGCAGCGCCTCGCTGACCAGCGGCTGCTGGCCGCGCGCACCGGGACCGCGGTAGAGCGAGGTCGGGTGGAACTGCACGAACTCCAGGTCGGTGGCCACCGCACCGGCGCGCAGGCCCAGCGCGACGCCGTCCCCGGTGGAGACCGACGGGTTGGTGGTGGCCGCGTAGACCTGCCCCATCCCACCGGTGGCCAGGACGACGGCCCGCGCCCGGACGGCGCCGACGCCGTCGGAGCTGCCCTCGCCCAGCACGTGCAGGGTGACGCCGGCCGCGCGACCGTCGGCGTCGCGGAGCAGGTCGAGCACCATCGCGTGCTCGACGAGGGTGATGCCGGGGTCGGCGTGCACGGCGCTGACCAGCGCGCGCTGCACCTCGGCCCCGGTCGCGTCGCCGCCGGCGTGCACGATCCGGCGCGCGGAGTGGCCGCCCTCGCGGGTCAGCAGCAGGTGGCCGGAAGGGTCGCGGTCGAAGGCGGCGCCCCAGCCGATCAGCTGGCGCAGGCGCTCCGGGCCCTCGTGCACGAGGGCGTCGACCGCGGCCGGCTCGCACAGCCCGACGCCGGCGACCTGGGTGTCCCGGGCGTGCGCCTCGGGGGTGTCGGCCGGGTCGAGGACGGCGGCGATCCCGCCCTGCGCCCAGCGGGTCGAGCCGTCGTCCACGAGGACCTTGGTGACCACCGCGACCGACAGCCCGGCCGCCCGCGCGTGCAGCGCGACGCACAGCCCGGCGACGCCGGAGCCGACGACGCAGACGTCGGCGGCCAGCTCCCATCCCGGAGCCGGTGCGGCCAGCCGGGACGGCAGCCCGACGACCCGGGCGACCGCCGAGGTCACCGAACCGGTACGCCGAGGTCGCTGCGCTTCTGGTCGGTCGCGCCGGGCACGGGGGCGCTGGGGTCGCCGCCGAGCTCGACGACCCGGTTCGCGGCGTCGACGTGCACGACCTTCGGGATGTAGCTCTTGGCCTCGGTCTCGTCCATGACCCCGTAGCTGATCAGGATGACCAGGTCGCCGGGGTGGACGAGGTGCGCGGCGGCGCCGTTGATCCCGATGACACCGCTGCCGCGCTCGCCGGGGATCACGTAGGTCTCCAGCCGGGCGCCGTTGGTGATGTCGACGATCGCGACCTGCTCGCCGGGCAGCAGGTCGGCGGCGTCCAGCAGGTCCTCGTCGACGGTCACCGAGCCGACGTAGTGCAGGTCGGCCTGGGTCACGGTCGCGCGGTGGATCTTGGACTTGAGCATCGTGCGCATCATGCGGGGGCTCCCAGCGTCACGGGGACGTTGTCGATCAGGCGGGTGCTGCCGGCGCGGGCGGCCACCAGCAGGCGGGCGGGTCCGGTGGCGGGCGCCGGACCGAGGTCGGGGTCGGTGAGCTCGAGGTAGTCGAGGACCAGCTCGGGTGCCGAGGCCAGCACGTCGCGGGCGGCGGCGAGGACGGCGTCGGCACCGGCGGGGCCGGCGGCGGCCCCCTCGCGGAGGGCCCGGGAGATGCCGGCCGCGCGGGCGCGCTCGTCCGGTGAGAGGTAGCGGTTGCGGCTGGACAGCGCCATGCCGTCGTCCTCGCGGACGGTCGGGACGCCGACGACCTCGAGGCCCAGCGCCAGCTCACGGGCCATGGCCCGGATCAGCGTGAGCTGCTGGTAGTCCTTCTCGCCGAACAGCGCGACGTCGGGCCGCACCAGCCCGAACAGCTTGGCGACGACGGTGAGCACGCCGGCGAAGTGGCCGGGGCGCACCGCGCCCTCCAGCACGCTGCCCAGCGGGCCGGGGTCGACGGTGACGCCGACCGAGCCGGGCGGGTAGACCTCCTCGACCGGCGGGTGGAAGACGACGTCGGCGCCCTCCTCGGCCAGCGCGTCCAGGTCGGCGTCCCAGGTGCGGGGGTAGCGGTCGAAGTCCTCGCCGGGGCCGAACTGGGTCGGGTTGACGAACACCGAGACCACGACGCTGCCGGCCTGCTTCCGCGCGGAGCGGACCAGCGTGCGGTGGCCCTCGTGCAGCGCGCCCATGGTCGGCACCAGCGCGACCGGGCCGGGCAGCTCGGCGCGCAGGCGGCGCAGCTCGGCGACCGACTCGGCGACGGCGGGGCGGGCGATGACGCTCACCGGGCGCTCGAGGTGTCGGCCGCGTCGTAGAGCAGGTCGAGCAGCGGGGCCGCCTCGTGCCGCTTGAGCCGGCCGGAGCCGAGGGCCCGCTCGGTGGTCCGCTGCGCCATCGCGACGTACGCGGCGACCGACGCCGGCGCCCGGTCGTTGAGGGTCTCCAGGTGGTTGGCGACCGTGCCGACGTCCCCGCGGCTGACCGGGCCGGTGAGCCCGCGGTCACCACGGCGCAGGCCGTTGTCGAGCGCGGCGGTGAGCAGCGGGGTGAGCACCCGGGCCGGGTCCTCGACGCCCGCCGTCCGGAGCAGGTCGGCGGCCTCGGCGACGAGGGTGACCAGGTGGTTGGCGCCGGTGACCAGGGCCGCGTGGTAGAGCCCGCGGTCCTCCTCGGCCACGTAGAACGGCTCGCCGCCCATCTCGAGGACGAGGGTCTCGGCGACGGCGCGGTGCTCGGGCCGGCTGGTGACGCCGAACGGGGCGCCGACCAGCCGGTCGACGTCCTCGGGGGCGCCGGTGAAGGTCATGGCGGGGTGCAGCGCGAGCGGGAGCACGCCCTCCAGCTGCGCCGGGGCGAGGACGGCCAGGCCGTGCGCGCCGGAGGTGTGGAAGGTGAGCTGCCCGCGGCGCCAGGCACCGGTCTCGGCGAGGCCGGCGACCAGGCCGGGCAGGGTGTCGTCGGGCACGGCCAGGACCACGAGGTCGGAGGCGGCGACCACCTCGTCGGCGTGCAGCAAGGGGGTGCCGGGCAGCAGGCGGGCGGCGCGCTCGGCGGAGGCGCTGGACAGGCCGGCGGCGGCGACCACGTCGTGGCCGGCGGCAGCGAGCGCGGCACCGAGGACGGCGCCGACGCGACCGGCGCCGATGACGCCCACGCGGAGGCGGGCGGGCGCGGCGGCTGCGGGCGAGAGGCCGGCAGCGCGAGGAGTCCTGCGGGCAGCAGGCATCGGTGCACCTTCCGTTCCAGTCCCTGACGGGTACCGGACTGTCGGGCTGGGGTCCACGCCGTCGTGGGCCCTCCGGTTGTGCGAGGTGGGGCGGGTCGTGCGGAGCGCCGTCCCTGCTGCAACCGGATGTGTCACGCAGGTGAGGTGCCGATGGCGAGTGTGTGACCGTGTTCGTGCACGTGCAACGGAAGCGGGGTGTGGCTCTGCTCACCTCCGGGCGGCGACCTACGGTGAACCGGCCGTACCCGCAGCCGTCGAGGAGGACGCATTGCCCGCACCGGATCGCCCGATGGAGGGACGCACCGCCCTGGTCACCGGCGGCAGCCGCGGCATCGGGCTGGCGATCGCGCAGAGCCTGGTCGACCGCGGCGCGCGGGTCGTGCTGACCGCCCGCAAGCCCGACGCGCTGGCCGAGGCGGTCGAGTCGCTGGGCGGGCCGTCCGTGGCGGTCGCCGTGCCCGGGCACGCCGCCGACGCCGAGCACCGCGCGGCCGCGGTCCGCACCGCGATCGACACCTTCGGCAGCCTCGACATGCTGGTCGGCAACGTCGGCGTCAACCCGGTCTACGGGCCTATGGTCGACCTGGACCTCGACGCCTTCCGCAAGATCCTCGACACCAACGTCGTCTCCTCGCTCGGGCTGGTCCAGGAGGCCTGGCGGGCGTGGATGGCCGAGCACGGCGGCTCGGTCCTGATCGTCGCCTCGGTCGCCGGGCTGCGGTCGTCGGAGAACATCGGTGCGTACGGCGTGAGCAAGGCCGCGCTGATCAACCTGACCACGCAGCTGGCCGTGGAGCTCGGCCCGACGGTGCGGGTGAACGCGGTGGCGCCCGCGGTGGTGAAGACCCGCTTCGCCGGCGCGCTGTTCGAGGGCCGCGAGCAGGAGGTCGCCGCCAACTACCCCCTCCAGCGGCTCGGGGAGCCGGAGGACGTCGGCGAGGCCGCGGCGTACCTGCTCGGCGACGGCGCCGGCTGGATCACCGGCCAGACGCTGGTCATCGACGGCGGCGGCCTGTCCCGCGGCCCGCGCTGAGCTACAGGCCGTTGCTCCGGAGGACGCGGGCCAGGACGTCGTTCGGCTCGTCGTCCTCGCGGTAGCGGCGCCGGCGCCGGCCGGGAACCGGCGCCGGCGCGCCGGTGTCGGCCAGGATCTGCTCGAGCCGCTCGTGGCCGGCGGTCTGCGGCTCCTGCACGACCGGCTGGGCGGCGGTGCGCGGCGTCGGCGAGGGCCGCGGCGTGGGTGAGGGGCGCACGATCGGCTCGTAGCTGGTCGGCGGGCTCGCGGGCCGCTCGGCGGTGCGGTCGTCGAGCGCCTCGTCGCCCCGGCGGCGGCGCGGCGGGACCGGCGGCAGCAGGGTGGCGGGCACCGACGCGGAGCGCTCGTGCGCGGCCGGGACGTCGTCCTGCTCGTCGGCCGCGTGGCGGGAGTGCCGCGGCGCGAGGTCCTCGGGCTCGACCAGGGCGCGGTCGGCCAGCCACTCCAGCGGCGTGGGCGGCGTCGGGCTGATCGGCGGCGCCGAGCGGGCCGGCACGGAGGTCGGCGCGGCCGTCGGGAACGGGAACGCCGTGGTCGCGGGCGCGGCGGGCGCCCGCTCGGCCCACAGCGACTCGGGACGGCGGCTCTCGGGAGCCGCCTCCTCGAGCCGGACCGCCGACCAGCCACCGGTGAGCTCGGCCGGAGCGCGGTCGTCGTCCCAGGTGGTCGACGACTCGACGGTGCGCGGGGCGTCCTCGGCGGGGCGGCTGGTCTGCGTGCGCAGCAGGATCCGCTCGATGAGCATCTCGCCGTTGAGCTGCTCGGTGAGCTCGGTGCGCAGCCGGCCCATCTCGGCGCGCAGCTCGGCGATCGAGGCGAGGTCCTCGCGCAGCGCCGCCAGCGAGGCGACGTCGGCCCGCAGCCCGGCCAGGGAGGCGACGTCGTCACGGAGCCCGGCCAGGCTGGTCAGCTCGGCGCGCAGGCCGGAGAGCGCGGGCAGGTCGGTGCCCAGGCGGGCGACCCGGGCCACCTCGTGCTTGAGCAGGTTGAGCTCGGCGACCTCGGCGCGCAGCGCGGTGAGCTCGGCGCCCATCGACTCCTCGGCCTCGCGGCGCAGCTCCAGCTCGTACTCGCGGTGCGCGGCGGCCTCGCGGTCGAGCTCGTACTCGTAGCTGCGGCGGATGTCCTCCTCGCGCGCGGCGACGGCCTGCGCGTCGGCCCGGCGACGGCCGGCGAGGAAGGCGGCGAGCACGAACGCCCAGGCGGCGGCCAGGACCGCCAGGCGCAGGTACTGCGGGTTGTCGGTGAGGAAGACGGCGATCGTCGCGGCGACCGCGAGGACGAAGCCGGCGACCAGGCCGTACTTGCGCACCGGGGAGCCGCCGCTGCGGTCGGGGCTCCAGGCGACGTCGTCGTCCACAGCTCCCCGCATGGTGACAGCGTAACGGCGGACGGTAGTCCCCCACCGGAGGAAGACCGCGACGCCGCCGGGGTCGTGCAGAGTGAGCCGCATGACACTGTCGCTGCTCGACTGGCGCCGGCGGGTGGCCGCCCTCTACACCGCCGCGCGGGCCGCCTCCGACGCCGAGAAGGGGTGGCGGACCTGGCGGGACGGCCGCGACGAGCTGTTCGCCGGGCATCCCGACTCACCGCTGGGCAAGGAGGCCCGGGACCGCTTCGAGGGGCTGCCGTTCGCGCCGTACGACCCGGCGCTGCGCTTCGAGGCGGTGCTCGAGCCAGCCGAGCCGCGGCGCCTGGAGCTCCCGACCGAGAGCGACGGCGTCGTCCCGCTGCACCGGATCGGCCGTGTGACCCTCGGCGCGCTGGGGCCGGTCGACGTGTGGTGGCTCGGCGGCTACGGCGGCGGGCTGTTCCTGCCCCTGCGCGACGGCTCCGCCGGGCGGACGACGTACGGCGGCGGCCGGTACCTGCTGGACACGATCAAGGGCGCCGACCTCGGCGGCACCGGCGAGCGGCTGGTGGTGGACGTGAACTTCGCCTACCACCCGTCGTGCACCTACGACCCGCGCTGGAGCTGCCCGCTCGCGCCGGAGGGCAACCGCACCGCCGTCCCGGCCGCCGCCGGGGAGCAACTGCCCCCCGGCGGCTGGTACTGATCAGCCCTGGGCGAGGGCGCCGTCGGAGCTGAACACCAGGCCGATCGAGACCTTGCCCTGCTGGATCGCGGCCTTGGTGAGCGGGCCGCCGGCGTCGAGCTCGGTGAAGCTGGCGAACTTCAGGCCGTAGGTGTCCTGCAGACCCGGCTGGCAGTACGGCCGGGTCGGGCACTCCGGCGGGCCGCCGAGCACCAGCGAACCATCGCCGCAGGCCTTGGCCAGCTCGGACAGCGTCGTGACCTTGAGGTCGTCGGCGAGCTTCTTGGTGACGGCGAAGGCGTTCTGGTCCGCGGCGTCGGACGGGTTCCCGAAGGTGAGCCCCTTCTGCTGCGCCAGCGGGGTGAGCGCCTGCACCGTCTTCTGCACGTCGCCGCTGGCCACCGCCTGCGCGTCGGGCCCGTTGACCTGCTTGTTGATCGCCTCGGTGACGGTCGACAGGTACTCCGGGAAGGCCTGGATCTGCGAGCCCTCCTCGAGCGCCGGCAGGTAGACGTCGCGGCTGCCGACCGACTGGACCGTGGCGTCGAAGCCGGCGGCCTTGAGCACGTCGGCGTAGACGTTGGCGAGGACCGTCGACTCGGTGAAGTTGGCCCCGCCGACCGCGACCGCGCCACTGCCCTTCTCGAGCCCGTCGCCGACCTTGTTGTCCGAGACCCAGGCGGCCGCGACGTCCTCGGCGCTCTTGCGCTCGACGTCGACGGCGTGGTTCATCGCGACCAGATCGTCGGTGGTCAGCTTCTTCGAGACGGCGTTCAGCGCCGCCAGCGCAGCCGGGTTCGCCGAGGCGAACTGCGCGTTGAGCGCGGGGATGACGTTGTCGGCGTTCTGGAGGTGCTTGTCGTCCTGGAGGACGACGAGCTGGTCGCCGGCGACCGGCTTGCAGGCGTCACCGGAGGCGGCGCTGTTCCCGCTGGCCGTGCCACCGCCGGAACCCGACGAGCCCGACTGGCCGCAGCCGGCGACGAGCACCGCGGCCGCTGCCAGTGAGGGGAGGATGAGTGAACGAGCGCGCACTGCGTGACCCGCCTTCTGTGTCCCGTGGGCGACAGCAGGTCGCCACGCGTGTCTGGCGGGAGGAATCCCGCACCGACCATCGAACCCCGGTTTTCTGCACCGAGGCAATGGGATTTGGTAGCCGTTCCCGATCTGTTACAGGGGCACCCCGGCCGCCGTGGGCTCGGGCACCCCGCTGGCCCGGCGCCGCTGGGTGAACGGCAGCCGCTTCTGCCCGGGGGTCAGCGCCCACGAGACGACGACCAGGACGAGCTCGGTCAGCAGCGCCAGGACGGCGACCAGGATCGCCCCGGCCACGACCTCGCCGTAGTCCGACTGCCCGAACCCGAGGTTGATCAGCCGGCCGAGGCCGCCGCCGCCGACGAGCGCGGCCAGGCCCGCGGTGGCGACCACCTGGACGGCCGCCGTCCGGATGCCGGTCATGACCAGCGGGACGGCGAGCGGGAACTCGGCGCGGAAGACGACCTGCCGCGTGCTCATGCCCATGGCCCGGGCGGCCTCGCGGACGTCGCGGTCGACCTCGCGGAACCCGACGAAGGTGTTGGTGAGGATCGGCGGGATCGCGAAGACGGCCAGCGCGATCGTGGTGGCGCGGTTGCCGAACCCGATCGGCGTGACGGCGAAGATGGTGAGCAGGGCCAGGGTCGGGATGGCGCGGCTGACGTTGGACAGCGCGACGATGAAGCCGCTCCCCCGCCCCGAGTGACCCAGTGCGACGCCCACCGGCAGCGCGATCACCATGGCCAGCAGGACGGCGATCACCGAGATGACGAGGTGCTCGCGCAGCAGCGTCCCGATGCCCAGCCCGTCGGTGCGGGTCCAGTTGAACGGGTCGTTGAGGTAGACGAAGGCGCGTTCGAACGCGTTCACGTCTGCACCCGCGTCCACGGCGTGACCGCCCGTTCGAGGCCGGCGAGCAGCAGGTCGGCGAACAGCGCGAGCAGCACGCAGCCGAGCGCTCCGGTGACGATCTCGGCCCGGTAGAAGTTGGCGTTGAAGCCGCCGACGATCAGCTGGCCGAGCCCGCCGTGGCCGACGATCACACCGACCGTGGCCAAGGCGACGGTGGAGACGGTGGCGATCCGCAGCCCCGCCATGAACGCCGGGACGGCGAGCGGCAGCTCGACCTGCACGAACAGCCGCACCTTCCCGTAGCCCATGCCGCGCGCGGCCTCGCGGACGTCCTCGGGGACCGCCATCAGGCCGGCCAGGAAGTTCCGGACGAGGATGACCAGCGAGTAGGCGACCAGGCCGATGAGCACGGTGGTGACCGACAGCCCGGTGAACGGGGTGAGGACGGCGAACAGCGCCAGTGACGGGATCGTGTAGACGATCGTGGACACCCCGAGCACGGGACCGGCCAGCCAGCGGCTGCGGCGGGCCAGCAGCGCCAGCGGCAGCGCGATGAGCGCCCCGATCACGACGGCGGCGATGGTCAGCCGCACGTGCTCCCCGAGATATCGCAGAATGGTGGACCAGTTGTCCGCCACGTAGGAAGGGCTGAACCACGGGTTCGGAGCCTCGTCAGCTGCCAGCACCGCGCTCAGCACGGGGCGCTTCCCAGGGAGGACACGTCGTGGACGCTACTGCGCCACCAGGACACATCGCGACGCCGCAGGATGCCGGCGGCGCCGAGGAGATCCGGCTGGAGGGGATCAGCAAGGTCTATGCCGACGGCACCGTCGGCGTCGCCGAGCTGGACCTGACCTTCGCCGCCGGGGAGCTCTCGGTGCTGGTCGGCCCGTCGGGCTGCGGCAAGACGACGACGATGAAGATGATCAACCGGATCATCGAGCCGACCACCGGCCGGATCCTGCTCGGCGGTGAGGACGTCACCCGGGTCGACCCCGACCGGCTGCGCCGCCGGATCGGCTACGTCATCCAGAGCGTCGGGCTCTTCCCGCACCAGACGGTGCGCACGAACGTGGCGACCGTGCCGCGGCTGCTGGGCTGGGACAAGAAGCGGACCCGCGCGCGCGTCGACGAGCTGCTGGAGTCCGTCGGGCTCGACCCCGCGGTCTACGGCGACCGCTACCCCGCTCAGCTCTCCGGCGGTCAGCGGCAGCGGGCCGGGGTGGCGCGGGCACTGGCCGCCGATCCCCCGGTGCTGCTCATGGACGAGCCGTTCTCCGCCGTCGACCCGGTGGTGCGCGAGCGGCTGCAGTCGGAGTTCCTGCGGCTGCAGGCCGACGTCCGCAAGACGATCGTGTTCGTCACCCACGACATCGAGGAAGCGGTGCGGCTCGGCGACCGCATCGCCGTCATGAGCCAGGGCGGGCACGTCGAGCAGTACGCCAGCCCCGCGGAGCTGCTCGGCAAGCCGGCCAACGAGTTCGTGGCGGACTTCGTCGGCACCGACCGCGGGCTCAAGCGGCTGGCGGTGACCGGGATCGACCTGGCCGACCTCGAGCAGCCGCCGGTGGTGCACGTCGCCGACGGTCTGGCCGACGCCCGCGCTGCGCTGGAGCGGGCGGGAGCACGCTGGGCCGTCGTCCTCGACGACGACGGGACGCTGCACGGCTGGCTGTCGGCCGACCGCGCCGTCGGTGCGGGCACGGTCGGCTCGGCGGCGCGGCGGATGGAGGCGTGGGTGCCAGCCGACGCCTCGCTGAAGACGGCGTTCGCCACGATGCTGCAACTGGAGGCCGGGTGGGTCGCCGTCCTGGACGGCGACCGGTTCTGCGGGGTGCTGACCCCGGCGTCCCTGCACGCCGCGCTGCGCCGCTCCGTGGAAGGCGTCGAACCCGAGACCGCGGGCGCAGCCCTCTGACGCGCTTGATCGCGATGAAGCACGCGTGCTTTCTCGCGATCAAGCGCGGGGATCAGGCGCGGGCGCTGCCGGAGCGGTCGGGGTCGTCGCTGCCGGGTGGCACGCGGCAGACCGATTCCAGCCACAGGGCGGCCAGCACCAGACCCGCCGCGGACACGACGCCGAAGACCGCGGCGACGGTGTCGCCGGTCGCCGTCCCCAGCCGGCCGATGTGCGGGGCGGCGTAGACCAGGACGCCGGCCCAGACACCGACGAAGACGGCGCCGACGTAGGCGCTGGCCTGGGCCAGGACGGCGAGGCGGGCGACCATCATCGGCTCGACCGGTCGCACCGGCCCGGTGGTGCGCGCGGCCGTCGTCCCGCGCCCCTGCGACTTCCGGGCCTCCCGCTCGGCGCTCAGCCGGGCCTTCAGCGTGCGGGCGCCGAGCGCCTCGGCGATCGCGAGCACGGCCAGCGGCACCGGGAGCCACCAGTCGAACGGCGGCAACGACCCGTAGAAGGCGCGGACCAGCAGCCACGCGGCCACGGTCAGCCCGATCGCGAGCACGACCAGGTCGCGCCGGTTCACCGGCTTCACTGCAGGTGCTCCCAGCGGACGACCGCAGCGACGTCCTCCGGCGGCAGCTTCGCCAGCAGTTCGGCGACCGGTCCGTGTCCGGGCAGCTCGGCGGCCGGGTCCAGCGCCAGCCACGGCACGAGCACGAAGGCCCGCTCGTGGGCGCGCGGGTGCGGCAGGGTCAGCGTGGGGTCATCGGAGAGCACGGGGGTGCCGTCGTCACCGGTGATTGTGACGACGTCGACGTCCAGCGTGCGCGGACCCCAGCGCACGTCACGGGTGCGCCCGGCGGCCTGCTCCAGCTCGTGCGCCAGCGCCAGCCAGCCCGCGGCGTCGCGCGGCCCGCGGACGATCGCGATCGCGTTGAGGTACGCGGGCTGCTCGACCGGCCCCCACGGCGGCGTCTCGTAGAGCACCGAGCGGGCGACCAGGCCGTCGTCCTTCAGGGCGGTGATGGCGTCGCGCAGCGTGGCGGCGCGGTCGCCGAGGTTCGCGCCCAGCGAGAGCACCGCGCGGGTCACCGGCGGGACCTCCGGATCGCCACGGTGACGTCGTCCTTCGGGACCCCCAGATCGGCCTCAGGCTTGTGCACGGTGATCTCCACGGCGTCCACGAGCGGGTTGGCGAGGCACACGTCGGCCAGCCGCTGCGCGAGCGTCTCCAGGAGGTTCACCGGCTCCCCGGTGAGGACGGCGTGCAGCTGCTGCGCCAGCTCGGCGTAGTTGACCGTCTTGTCGAGGTCGTCGCCGGCCGCGGCGGGAGCGGTGTCGAGCTCGAGGACGGCGTCGACGCGGAAGGTCTGCCCCCTCTCGCGCTCCCAGTCGTAGACGCCGTGGTGCGCGTGGGCGGTGATGCCGCGGACGGTGATCGTGTCAGGCACCGCGCACCGCCGCGACGACCTTGAGCGCGTCGACCGAGGCCGCGGCGTCGTGCACCCGCACGCCCCAGGCGCCGGCCTCGGCGGCCAGCACCGTCGTCGCCAGGGTGGCCGCGTCCCGCTGCTCGGGCGGGAGCGGCTCGGCGTCCGGACCGGCGAGCAGCCGGCCGAGGAACGTCTTGCGGGAGGCGCCGACCAGCACCGGCAGGCCCAGCGCGACGATCCGGTCCAGCCCGGCCAGCAGCGCCCAGTTGTGCGGCGCGTTCTTCGCGAAGCCCAGCCCCGGGTCGAGGACCAGCTGCTCGGCGGCCACGCCGGCGGCCAGCGCGTCGTCCCGGCGGGCGGTCAGCTCGGCGCACACCTCGGCGACGACGTCGTCGTAGTGCGCCTGCGCGTACATCCGCTTGCTGTGGCCGCGCCAGTGCATGAGCACCCACGGCACCCCCGCGTCGGCGACCAGCTTGGCCATGCCCGAGTCGGCGAGCCCGCCGCTGACGTCGTTGACCAGGACGGCGCCAGCGTCGAGTGCCGCCTCGGCCACCTCGGCGCGGGTGGTGTCGACGCTGACCCGCACGCCGGCGGCGGCCAGGTCGCCGATCACCGGCAGGATCCGCCGGCACTCCTCGGCGGGGTCGACCCGGTCGGCACCCGGCCGGGTGGACTCCCCGCCGACGTCGACGTAGTCCGCGCCGGCCGCGTGCATCTCCAGGCCGTGCGCGACCGCGGAGTCGTGGTCGGCGTAGTTGCCACCGTCGGAGAAGCTGTCCGGGGTGACGTTCAGGACGCCCATCACCACGCAGCGGGCGGGCCGGAACAGCGCGGCGGCCGTGCTCACCGGCCCAGGACGAGGCTCATCGCCTCGCTGCGCGTCGACTGGTTGCTGCGGAAGATGCCGCGGACGGCGGAGGTGACCGTGCGCGAGCCGGGCTTGCGGATGCCGCGCATCGCCATGCAGAGGTGCTCGGCCTCGATGACCACGAGGACCCCGCGCGGCTTGAGGACGTCGGACAGCGCGTCGGCGATCTGCGAGGTCATCCGCTCCTGCACCTGCGGGCGGCGGGCGTAGACCTCGACCAGCCGGGCCAGCTTGGACAGGCCGGTGACCTTGCCGTCCGCGCCCGGGATGTAGCCGATGTGCGCGACCCCGTGGAAGGGCACCAGGTGGTGCTCGCAGGTCGAGTACATCGGGATGTCCTTGACCAGCACGAGCTCGTCGTGGTCCTCGTCGAACGTGGTCGCGAGGATCTCGCCCGGGTCCTGCCAGAGGCCGGCGAAGATCTCGGTGTAGGCGCGCGCCACCCGGGCCGGGGTGTCCTTGAGCCCCGGGCGGTCGGGGTCCTCCCCCACCGCGATGAGCAGCTCGCGGATCGCCGCCTCCGCGCGCGGCCGGTCGACGCCCTTCAGCGCCGCCTCGATCCCCCCGTGCCGGTCCTCCGTCACGCGTCCTCCTCGCCGGCGCTCGTCAGCCGCGTGCCAGACCGTGCTGCGTCCATGGGTGAGCTCGCGAGCTCGCTCACCTCTGAGCGGGTGCGCCGACGTCGCCGATCGGCGAGTTCTCGCCGTTCACGTGACCGTTCCCGTTCTGCGCGGCCTGCTCGGCCGGGGTGAGCACCGGGGGCTGGTCGGACGGGGTGCGCTTGCCGAAGCCGTTGTACGGGGCCAGCGAGGGACGCTTCTGGACCGGCGCGCAGATGCGGGCCATGTCCTCCTTGGACAGCGTCTCCTTCTCCATCAGCTCGAGCACCAGGTTGTCGAGCACCTGGCGGTACTCGACGAGGATCTCCCACGCCTCGTCGTGCGCGGCCTCGATCAGCGCGCGCACCTCGGCGTCGATGTCGGCGGCGACCGCCTCGGAGTAGTCCGGGTGCGAGCTCATGTCGCGGCCAAGGAACGGTTCGGAGTCGTCGCGGCCATACTTCACCGCGCCCAGCTTGGCGCTCATGCCGTACTGGGTGACCATCGCGCGGGCCATGCCGGTGGCCTTCTCGATGTCGTTGCCCGCGCCCGTGGTCGGCTCGTGGAAGACCAGCTCCTCGGCCGCCCGGCCGCCCAGCGCGTACGCGAGCGTGTCGATCATCTCCGAGCGGGTCTGGGTGTACTTGTCCTCGGTCGGCAGGACGAGCGTGTGCCCCAGCGAGCGACCGCGCGGCAGGATCGTCACCTTGTGCACGGGGTCCAGGTTGGGCAGCGCGTGCGCCACCAGGGCGTGGCCGCCCTCGTGGTAGGCGGTGACCTTCTTCTCCTTCTCGCTCATCGCCCGCGTCTTGCGCTCGGGGCCGGCGATGACGCGGTCGATCGCCTCTTCGAGGGTCGCGTCGTCGATGACCGAGCGGTTGTTGCGCGCGGTGAGCAGCGCCCCCTCGTTGAGCACGTTGGCCAGGTCGGCACCGGTGAAGCCGGGCGTGCGACGCGCGACGGTCTCGAGGTCGACGTCGGGCGCGAGCGGCTTGCCCTTCGCGTGCACCGAGAGGATCGCCTTGCGGCCCTCGAGGTCGGGGCGGTCGACGGCGATCTGCCGGTCGAAGCGGCCCGGGCGCAGCAGGGCGGGGTCGAGGATGTCCGGCCGGTTCGTCGCGGCGATCATGATCACGCCGCCCTTGACGTCGAAGCCGTCCATCTCGACGAGCATCTGGTTGAGGGTCTGCTCGCGCTCGTCGTGGCCGCCGCCCATGCCGGCGCCGCGGTGCCGGCCGACGGCATCGATCTCGTCGACGAAGATGATCGCCGGGGCGTTCTGCTTGGCCTGCTCGAACAGGTCGCGGACGCGGCTGGCGCCGACGCCGACGAACATCTCCACGAAGTCGGAACCGGAGATCGAGAAGAACGGGACGCCCGCCTCGCCGGCGACCGCGCGGGCGAGCAGCGTCTTGCCGGTGCCGGGCGGGCCGAACAGGAGCACGCCCTTGGGGATCTTCGCGCCGACGGCCTGGAACTTGACCGGGTTCTGCAGGAAGTCCTTGATCTCCTGCAGCTCCTCGACCGCCTCGTCGGCACCCGCCACGTCGGCGAACGTCGTCTTCGGGGTGTCCTTGGTGACCTGCTTGGCCTTGGACTTGCCGAAGGCCATGACACCGCGGCCGCCGCCCTGCATGGAGTTGAACAGCCAGAACAGCAGCAGCAGGAGGACGACGAACGGCAGGAAGCTGACCAGGATCGAGACGAAGACGCTCTCCTGCGTCACGTTCGTGTCGAACGGGACGCCGTCGCCGTTGTCGCTGCCGGTGCCCGAGACCAGGGCGAAGACGTCGTCGGAGCCGCCGATCGGGTACGACGCGGTGACCTTGGAGGACCCGTCGACCGGCTTCTTCAGGTCGAGGTTGAGGGTCTGCTCCTTGTCGTTGATCGTCGCGTGGCTGACGTTGCCGTCCTGCAGCTGCTCCAGGGCGACCGACGTCGAGACGTCCGTGTACCCCCCGTTGCCGCGGAAGAGGGAGGAGAAAGCGACGGCCACGAGCACGACGAGGACGACCCAGAACCACACGGATCGGAAGAGCTTCTTACGTTCCATACACCGAGACCGGGCTGCCGGAGCCCGGCTGCCCGTCGACCCTCCTGATCGTCCGGGGACGCCACCGGCGACCCGGGCGGTCACCCCGGCGCGCGGCTCGGCGTCGTCGGGTTCGACGGTACACCGGGGACGCTGTGCGATTCCTGGTCGTGAGGGGTGAAAGGACCAAAAGAAGGAGGCCGCCCCCGCGAGGGGGTGACCCGGGCGCGGGGCCCGCAGGGTCCCCGACCGGGACACCCGAAGGGGCTCTACGCAGCAGGGGGACGGCACCTGGCCGCGGGTGTCGCCCGGTAGGGCGACCAGTTATGCGGAGTAGACCTCGGGGCGCAGGGTCGCGATGTAGGGCAGGTCGCGGTAGCGCTCGGCGTAGTCGAGGCCGTACCCGATGACGAACTCGTTCGGGATGTCGAAGCCGATGTACTTCACCGGCACCTCGACCTTGACCGCGTCGGGCTTGCGCAGCAGCGCGCAGACCTCGAGGGATGCCGGCTGCCGGCCGCCCAGGTTCTTCAGCAGCCAGGACAGCGTCAGCCCGGAGTCGATGATGTCCTCGAGCACGAGCACGTGCTTGCCGGTGATGTCCCGGTCGAGGTCCTTGAGGATCCGCACGATGCCGGAGGAGCTGGTCGCCGAGCCGTAGGACGAGACGGCCATGAACTCCATCTGGGTGGGCAGCTGCAGCGCCCGGGCGAAGTCGCTCATGAACAGCACGGCGCCCTTGAGGACGCCGACGAGCAGGACCTCCTTGCCGGCGTAGTCGCGGGCGATCTGCGCGGCGAGCTCGGCGATCTTGACCTGGATCTGCTCCTCGGTGAGCAGCACGTGGTCGATGTCGGGGCCGTAGCCGTGGTCGTTCCCCAGCGCTCCGGTCACGGTCGCAGGCTCTGTCACGGACGGTGCTCCTCGTGGTGCCTCGGGTTCGCGCCCGATCCCCCGGGCCGCAGCACCAGCCTGCCAGACGCCCGGACCACGCCCGCACCGCCGGGTAGGTCCACCCGGCCCTGCCCGTGCCATCCGACGAGGAGGGCGTCGACGGCGTGCAGGTGGACGGCCTGGACGTCGGGCACGCCGCTGTCCCGGAGCCACGCGCGCAGCACGCGGCGGCGCAGCGCGGCCGGCAGGTCCGCCGTCCCGCGGGCGTCGAGGCCGTCCGGTGCGACGAGCCGGGCGTGCTCGGCGGCGGCCAGCCCGTCGAGGGCGTCGAGGTCCTCGCGCAGCTGCGCGGCGGTGCGGGCGAGCGCCGGGGCGACGCCGCCCCCGAGGATCTCCTCCAGCAGCGGCAGCGCCTCGGCGCGCAGCCGGACCCGGGTGTAGGCCGGGTCGGCGTTCCACGGGTCGTCCCACACCGGTAGCCCCTGGTCGGCGCAGGCCAGCCGGGTGGTGGCCCGGCGCACGCCGAGCAGCGGCCGCCACCAGACACCGCGCTCCTCGACCATCCCCGCGATCGAGCGGGGCCCCGACCCGCGGCCCAGACCGAGCAGCACGGTTTCGGCCTGGTCGTCGAGGGTGTGCCCGAGCGCGATCCGGGCCTCGCCGGCGGCCGCCTCCAGCACGGACAGCCGGGCGGTCCGGGCGGCGGCCTCGGGGCCGCCGTCGGTCCCGACGGCGACGGTCAGGACGTCGACCGGCGCCAGGCCGAGCTTGCGCAGCAGGTCCGCGGTGGCCTCGGCCCGCTCCGCGGAACCCGCCTGCAGACCGTGGTCGACGGTGACCGCCCCGGCCGGGACCCCCGCCCGCGGCGCCTCGAACGCGACCGCCGCGGCCAGGGCGAGGGAGTCCACTCCCCCGCTGCATGCCACCAGCACCGGCCGCGCCGAACGGGTCAGCCCCGGGCGGACGGCGCTGCGCAGCTGCGCGACCGCCGGGCTCGGCCCGACCACGAGGACCTCAGGCGGTGATCGCGGGCCGGCCGAACACCCGGTCGACCCACTTCTGCGGGTTGGTCAGCTCGTCGATCATCGGGAGGTTGGCCGGGCCCTCCCAGACGCGGTTGAAGCCCTGCATGCCGACCAGGTCGACCACACCGCCGACGAAGGTCCGCCCGTCGGCGTACTGCTTCATCTTCTGCTCCAGGCCCAGGAGCCGGCGCAGCACGCGGTCGAACGGGCCGCGGCCCTTGCGCCGCTGGGCGAAGCGCTTGCGCAGCGTCTTCACCGACGGGACGACGTCCGGCCCCACGCCGTCCATCACGTACTCGGCGTGCCCCTCGACCAGGCTCATCACCGCGGTGACCCGGTCGAGGATCTCCCGCTGCTTCGGGTCGCGGACCAGCGCGAGCAGGCCCTCGCTCTCGCCGTCGGTGCCGCGGACGGCGTCGCCGAGACTCCGCATCAGGTCACCGAGCCGCTCGCGCAGCACCTCGGGGGTGAGGTCGGTGGCCTCCACGAACTCGGCGATCTGGGTCTCCAGGTGGGCCTTCAGCCACGGGAACGCGGTGAACTGCAACTGGTGGGTCACCTCGTGCAGGCACACCCAGAGCCGGAAGTCGCTCGGGTCGACGCCCAGCTTGCGCTCGGCGTCGACGATGTTCGGCGCGACGAGCAGCAGCCGACCGCCGCTGCCGAAGACCTCGTACTGGCCGAGCACCCGCGAGCCCAGGAACGCGAGGATGCCGCCGGCCTGCACGCCGGTGGCCTTGGAGCCGATCGCGGAGGCGACCGGCCCGGGGCGGCTGCCCTGCTTGTCGGCCAGGGCGTCGACCAGCGGGGTGAGCAGCGCGGCCATGCCGGCGGTGTTGGCGTCGATCCAGCCCGGGCGGTCGACGACGGCGACCTCGGGGATCGGGCCGCCCTCGGCGGGCTTCAGGCCGGTCAGGCCCTCGACGTGCGCGACGGCGCGCGCGGCTGCCTCGTGCAGCTCGCGGACGACGGCGGCGGCGTCCTCGCGGGTGGTCTCGGGCCCGGGGCCGACCAGCTTGCGGGCAGTGCGACCGGCGAGGTCCCAGTCGACCATCGAGGTGGGGCTGCTCATCGCCCCAACCTACGCGCGATTCCCAGGCCTCGGCCCTGCTAGCGGCAGCCGCACTCCGCCAGCGTCGTCGCGACCTCGTCGAGCGCGCTCTCCGCGCCGGCCACGCTGCCGGTGGCGTCGTCGGCGAGGATCGCGAAGGCCAGCAGCCGGCCGTCCTCGGTCACGACGGTGCCGGCCAGGCCGTTGACGCCGAGCAGCGTGCCGGTCTTGGCCCGCACCGCGCCGGGCGCGGTGGCCGGGTCGTCGTCCCCGCGGTCGGCGAGCGTGCCGTCGTAGCCGGCCACCGCGAGCCCGGACAGGATCGGCGCGGCCTCGGGCAGCGTGCCGTCGGCGGCGTCGGTGATCAGCTTCGTGAGCAGCGTGACCGGCACGCGGTCGCTCTGGGAGAGGCCGCTGCCGTCGAAGAGCTGCACGCCGGAGGTGTCGACGCCGGCGGCCTTGAGCGCGGCGATGACCCCCTGGGCGGACCCCTCGAAGGACGCGGGCAGGTTCCGGGCGATGGCGACCTGCCGGGACAGCGCCTCGGCCAGCATGTTGTCCGACTGGGACAGCGCCTGCTCGACCAGCCGGGCGATCGGCGCGGAGTGCACCGTGCCGAGGGTCTTGGCTCCGGCGGGCGCCGTCCCGAGCGTGATCGCGGCGCCCGGGGCCCCCAGGGCGTCGGCCAGGGCGGCGCCGGCGTCGATGCCCGGCTGGCCGCTGCGGGCGTCGGCGCCCGGCGTGACGCGCGCGCCGTCGACGGCGGTGGCGGTGACCGGGGCGGCGTAGCTCGAGGGGGCGTCACCGGCGCCCCAGCCGCTCGCGGTGAGCGGGCCGGTGTAGAGCGAGTTGTCGACGACGACGCTGGTGATCGCCGTGCCGGCCGGGACGGCGGCGAGCACCTGGGTGGCGAGGTCGGCCATCGTCGGGGCGCCGGGGTAGGTCCTGGACGGCGACGTCGTGGACAGCGTCGGGTCACCCCCGCCGACGAGCACGACCTGCCCGGGATCGGTGCCGGCGACGACCTTGGTCTCGAGGGTGTCCGACGGGTCGAGGGTGGTCAGCACGGCGACGCTGGTGAGCAGCTTGGCCGTGGAGGCCGGCGTCGAGGGGGCGGCGCCGTCCTGGTCGAAGAGGCTGTTCCCGGTGGCGACGTCGACGACCTCGGCGGAGACGCCGGTGCCGAGCGCGGGCGAGGCCAGCAGCGGGGTCAGCTCCGCCGCGAGCGCGTCGGGCGCCGGGGCGGGGGCGTCGGAGGACAGCGCGGCGAGCACCGGGGTGGGGCTGCCGAGGTTCGGCAGGCTCGCGGACGCGGCCGCCGCGACCTCGGGGGTGGCGGCGTCGTCCCTGCTGACGATGAACAGCGTCGCGACGCCGCCGACGACCAGGACGACGACGAGCACAGCGAGGAGGACCATCCGGCGCCGGAACCTCGAGTAGTTCGCTGTGACAACCGTCGAACCGCTCGACGTGATGGTGCCCACCCCCTACCGGGACCCTGCGTCGGTTCGACGGGGTCGCCGTGGGACACACTACGGCGGTGCAGTTCGACGTGACGATCGAAATCCCGAAGGGCCAGCGAAACAAGTACGAGCTGGACCACGCAACCGGACGCATCCGGCTGGACCGGATGCTGTTCACCTCCACCCGCTATCCGGCCGACTACGGCTACATCGAGAACACCCTCGGTCAGGACGGCGACCCGCTCGACGCGCTGGTGCTGCTCGAGGAGCCCACGTTCCCGGGCTGCCTGATCACCTGCCGGGCGCTGGGGATGTTCCGGATGACCGACGAGAAGGGCGGCGACGACAAGGTCCTGTGCGTGCCGGCCACCGACCCGCGGATGGCGCACCTGACCGACATCAACGACGTGTCGGAGTTCGACCGGCTGGAGATCCAGCACTTCTTCGAGACCTACAAGGACCTCGAGCCGGGCAAGTCGGTCGAGGGTGCCGAGTGGGTGGACCGGCGCAGCGCCGAGGAGGAGATCAACGCCTCCCTGGAGCGCGCGAAGGCCGAGAACTACCACACCTGACCTGGTCGTCCTCCACTCCGGGGACATGGACGACCGGCTGACCCGACGGCTCGGCCTGGGCGACGCGGTCGTCCTCGGGCTGGGGTCGATGATCGGCGCCGGCGTCTTCGCCGCGTTCGCGCCGGCCGCCCGTGCGGCCGGCGCGGGCCTGCTGCTGGGCCTGGCCGTCGCCGCGGTGGTGGCGTACTGCAACGCCACGTCGTCCGCCCGGCTGGCCGCCCTCTACCCGGAGTCCGGCGGCACGTACGTCTACGGCCGCGAGCGGCTCGGTCCCTTCTCGGGCTACCTCGCCGGCTGGGGGTTCGTCGTCGGCAAGACCGCCAGCTGCGCGGCCATGGCCCTGACCGTCGGCGCCTACCTCGCGCCGTCGCTCGTGCGGCCGATCGCGGTGGCCGCGGTGGTGGCGCTGACCACGCTGAACTGGTTCGGCGTGCACAAGAGCGCACTGGTCACCCGCGTGATCGTGGCCGTCGTCCTGGGCGTGCTGGCCGCCGTCGTCGTCGCCGGCTGGGCCGGTGGCGACCCGCAGGCGGCGCACCTCACGCCGGTGACGGGGCACGGCGTGCTCGGTGTGCTGCAGGCGGCCGGGTTCCTGTTCTTCGCCTTCGCCGGCTACGCGCGGATCGCGACGCTCGGCGAGGAGGTGCGCGAGCCGGCCCGCACCATCCCCCGTGCGATCCCGCTGGCGCTCGGCATCGCGCTGGTCGTGTACGCCGCGCTGGCGGTCACGGTGCTCGCCGTGCTCGGCCCGGACGGTGCCGGCGGCTCCGACGCACCGCTGGTCGCCGTCGTCCAGGCGACCCCGTGGTCCTGGCTGGTGCCGGTGGTCCGCGTCGGGGCGGCGGTGGCCGCGCTGGGCTCGCTGCTCGCGCTGGTGCTCGGGGTGTCGCGGACGACGTTCGCCATGGCCCGCGACCGGCACCTGCCGCACGCCCTGGCCGCGGTGCACCCCCGGTACGGCGTGCCGCACCGCGCCGAGGTGGCGGTCGGGGCCGTCGTGGTCGCCGTCGTGCTGCTCGTGGACGTGCGCGGCGCGATCGGCTTCTCGTCGGTGACGGTGCTGGCGTACTACGCGATCGCCAACGCCTCGGCGCTCACTCTGGACCGCGACCGCGGCACCCGGGTGGTGCCGGCGCTGGGGCTGGTCGGGTGCCTCGTCGTGGCGGTCAGCCTGCCGGCGGCCGCGGTGATCTCGGGCGTCGCCGTCCTGACCGTCGGCGCGCTGTGGTGGGTCGTGCGGCGATCCGTCTCCGGCCGCGGCTAGGCCGGCCGGACGCGGTCCCCCAACCCCACGAGCTCGAGCACGGAGCGGGCCACCGACCCGGCCGGGGCGATGATCGCCAGGCCGTCCCGGCCCACCGCGCACCCGTCGATGAACTGGTGCAGCGCCTGGACCCCGGCGCTGGCCAGCTGGGTGACGCCGGTCAGGTCGACCTCGAGCGGCAGCGCACCGGCCCGCGAGGCGCCGCGCAGGGTCGCGGCGAGGCGCTCGGCCGTGGTGATGTCCACGGCCCCGCTGACGGTCACCCGCACCGGGTCGCCCTCGGTGGTCTCGGTGGAGAAGGGCGGTTCGGCGTCGTCCGGCGGGGCCGGGCGGGCGCTGCCGGAGGCGAGCACGGCGGGGTGGTGCAGCTCGCGTTCCAGCACGGCGACGGTGCCGTCCCCCCGCCGGTCGATGCTGTACCGGTCGGTGTGCGCGCTGATGATGGCCAGCCCGCGACCGCGGTACCCGGGATCGAGGGGCGGGTTCCGCCAGTGCCCCCGGTCGCTGACCGAGCACCGCAGCCGGCCGCTCTCCTCCAGCTCCGCCTCGACCCGGACGGTCCCCCCGCGGTTGCCGTAGCCGTGCTCGATGCTGTTGCTGACCGCCTCGGTCACCGCGAGCTGCAGCGCGGCCACGTCGTCGGCGTCCGCGCCGAGGTCGACCAGCCACCGGCCGAGTTCGGACCGGAGCGCGCGCAGCTCGGCTCCGCTGCCGACCTCGCGGTGCAGCGGTGCGGGTGGGACGGCGCGCAGCTGCGCGGCCAGCACGGTCACGTCGTCGTCGTGCCCGGAGCGCGTGAGGACCTCCACGCACTGCTGGCAGACCCGGTCCACCGCCGACTCCGGGGCGCCCGCCGGGAGCACCCGGTTGGCCAGCGCCGCCGTGGCGAGCCGGCGCAGCTCGGTCAAGCCCTCGGTCGTGCTGCGGCCAGGGCGCTCGACCAGGCCGTCGCTGAACAGCAGCAGGAGCTCGTCCGGGGCCAGCACGTCCTCGGCCACCTCCGGGACCGCCGCCGAGGTGCCGAGCGGGCCGGACCCGGTCGGGGCGAGGTAGCGGCTCGCGTCGGGACCGTCCACCACCAGCGGCGGCGGGTGCCCCATCCTGGAGTAGCGCAGCTCCCCCGTCCCCTGGTCGAGCAGCACGACGCAGACCGTGGCCGCCCTGGCCGCCGGGACGCCGGCCGCGAAGGCGTCGAGCCGGGCGAGCGCGGTGCCGAGGTCGGGGGTGGTGTGCAGCAGTTCCCGCAGCACCGCCCGCAGCTGCCCCATGGCGGCCGAGGCCTCGATGCCGTGCCCGACGACGTCCCCGACCACGAGGGCCAGCCGGCCGTCCGGCAGCCGCAGGGCGTCGAACCAGTCGCCACCGGCGGCGTGGTCGGTCGCGGCGACCAGGTAGTGGGCGGCCAGCGCCGTGCGCGGCAGCACCGGCAGGTGCGACGGGAGCAGGGTCTGCTGCAGGGCCACCACGTCGGCCTGCGCGCGGCGGTAGCGCTGCTCGCTCTCCTCCGCCTCGGCACGGGCCGCCAGGCGCGCCTGCACCATGTCGGTGACCAGGTTCCCGGTGGTGATCACGCCGCGCAGGCTGCCGTCGGGCGCCCGCCACGGCGAGGCGTCGAAGGTGGCGAAGACCTCGACCGGCTCCGTGCCTCCCGGCGGCATCATCTGCACCCGCCACTCGCGTGCCTGGGCCGGTGCGCCCGACTCGTAGACGCCCTCGACCAGCGCGGCGATGCCCTGGTCGACGAATTCGGGGAGAGCCGTGCGCAGCGGCAGCCCGACGAACTCGCGACCGTCGACGATCGCCTTCGCCGCCTCGTTCGCGAACACGCAGCACAGATCTTTGCCCTCGTACACGGCGATGAACGACGGGAACTGCCCCAGGACCTCGGCCATACCGGCCGGGTCGAGTTCACCTGCCGACCAGCCCGCGTCCCCGCTCACGAACCGATCACCAGGACACGGTATTGCGCGCCGTCATCTCTCGCACAACCTGCCGGGAGGTTCCAGACCGTGCCCCGTCGACGTCCGGGCGAGGACGCGTCAGCACCCTGTCGGCGCTGGTCAGATGCGAGCCGCCTGTCGGAATCGAACCGACGACCTTCTCATTACGAGTGAGATGCTCTACCGACTGAGCTAAGGCGGCGGACGTGCTCGAACAGACTACGGCACCGCTCGCGCGGCCCGGCGCAGGGGACGCGGTCAGGCGGCGGGGAGCCGCAGCGCGACGGTGAGCGCCTCCAGCGCGATCTGCGGCTTGACGTTCTGCTCGAGCGCCTCCCGGCAGGCGAGGATCGCGTCGATGCGCCGCAGCGCGCCCTCGGCGCCGAGCCGGCGGGCCAGCTCGGCGGCGTCGGCGCGCCGGTCGGGGTGGTTCAGCGTGCTCGCCTGGTCGCCGGTGGCGGCCAGCACGAGCGCGTCGCGGTAGAACGCGGCGAGGTCGACCAGCGCCCGGTCGAGGGAGTCGCGGCCGATCCGGGTCGCGCGCGACTTCTGCTTCTTCTCCAGCTCCTTGAGCGCGCCGGCGCCGCCCCGGCTCGCCGCGATCCCCGGACCCCGCGCGCCCACGCCGAGGCTGGCCTTCATGGCTTCGGTCTCGGCGCTGTCGAGCGCGGACGTGGCCGCCTCGGTCTCCTCCTTCGCCGAGCCGACCAGTTCCTCGGCGGCGTCCAGGCACGCCGACAGCGACACCAGCGACAGCGGGATGTCGAGCACGGCCTTGCGGGACAGCCGGGCCGCCTCGTCGCGCGCCAGCCGCCGGGCGCGGCCGACGTGCCCCCCGGACGCGGCCGCGGCCCACGCGGCGAGCGCCGGGTCGACGCCGTCGCGGCGCAGCAGGACGTCGGCGACGGCGTCCACCGGAGGGGTGCGCAGGCTGACCAGGCGGCAGCGGGACCGGATGGTCACCATCACGTCGTCCGGGTGCAGGCTCGGGACGCAGAGCATCATCACCGTCCGCGCCGGCGGCTCCTCGATCATCTTGAGGACGGCGTTGGCCGCCTGCTCGGTCATCCGGTCGGCGTCCTCGACCAGCACGATCTGCCAGCGCCCCTGGGACGGCGCACGGCTGGCGCCCACCACCATCTCCCGGGCCTCCTTGGCCCCGATCGACAGGCCGTCCGGGACGATGATCTTCACGTCGGCGTGCGTGCCGGCGAGCGCGGTGTGGCAGGCGTGGCAGTGCCCGCAGCCGCCGTCGGGGCACTGCAGCGCCGCGGCGAACGCGCGCGCGGCGACGCTGCGGCCGGAGCCGGGCGGGCCGGTGAACAGCCAGGCGTGGGTCATCGCGGCCGGATCGGCGACCGCGGCCCGCAGCTCCGCGACGACGGCGGGCTGCCCGATCACCCGTTCCCAGACGCCGGCGGGCGCCTCCACCGCCGTCACGGGTGCAGCTGCGGGGTCGGGCCGGTCTGGGCGTGCGGGTGGTGCGTGGCGTGGCCGTCGACCGACGGCTCGGCCGCCTCGGCCGGGGCCGGCTCGGGGGTGCCGCCGGGCAGCGTCTGCAGCGGCAGGCCGGAGAGCAGTTCGGCGACGCGGGTGCGCACGGCGGCGGCGAGCTCCTCGGGCGCCTGCCGGGCGTCGAGCACCAGGTAGCGGTCGGGTTCGGCTTCGGCGAGCGCGAGGAAGGTCTGCCGGACCCGCTGGTGGAACTCCAGCGACTCCGACTCCAGCCGGTCGGCCGCGGCCCGGCCGCGCGCCCTGGCCAGGCCGACCTCGGGCGGCAGGTCGAGCAGCACGGTCAGGTCGGGCACCAGTCCCTGGGTCGCCCAGCGGGACAGGCCGCGGACGTCGTCCATGGGGATCGTCCGCCCGGCGCCCTGGTAGGCCAGCGAGCTGTCGATGAACCGGTCGGTGATCACCACCTCGCCGGCGTCGAGCGCCGGGCGCAGCACGTCGTGGACGTGCTGGGCGCGGTCGGCGGCGTAGAGCAGCGCCTCCGAGCGCGGGGAGATCCCGGCGTGCGCGCGGTCGAGCACGATCGAGCGGATGCCCGCCCCGGACGGCGTCGCCCCCGGCTCGAACGTCGCCCGCGCGACCAGCCCCTCGGCGGTCAGCCACTCCTGCAGCCGCTTGACCTGCGTGGACTTGCCGGCACCTTCGCCGCCCTCGAACGCGATCAGCACGCCACCGCGGGCCAGCCGACGGCGGGCGGTGGTGTCGCGGCGCAGCGCGGTCACGACGTCGGCGACCAGCGGCACCGGCCGGCCGTCGTCCATCTGCCGATACGCGATGATGCCCACCCCCGCGGCGAGAAGCCCGGCGACGAACAGCATGATCCGGTCGCCGGTCAGCTGGAACGCGAAGGCGCCCAGGTCGATGGTGTGCTTGTTGAACAGCCCTACCCCGAACGGTACGACGGCCAGGCTCAGGATGAGCGCAGCGCGCACCAGCGACTGCACGAGCGCGAACGTGCGGCCGCGGAGGTTGTCGTCGACCTCGGTGCCGAGCAGGGTGAACCCGGCCAGGTAGGCGATGCCGGCGAAGAACCCCATGAAGACGACCAGCAGCAATGCCAGCCACAGCGCGAACGTCCAGGCCAGCAGCAGGACGACGACGCCGGCGCCGACGATCGCCACCCCGAACAGGCGCTCCCGGGACAGGTCGCGGGCGACGCTCGGGCCCAGCGCGATGCCGAGCCCGAGGCCGATGAAGACCGCACCGAACAGCAGCGCGTAGGCCGCGCCACCCCCGCCCAGGGACGCCGCGTAGAACTGCGCGGTGGCGATGACCACCCCGGCGGCGGTGAACGCGCCGGTGATCCCGATGACGAGCCCGCGGACCAGCGGCGTGTGGCCGGCGAAGGCGAAGCCGCTGGTGAGCGAGCCGAGGAAGCTCTCGCCCTTCACCGTGGCGCCCTGAGCGCGCCGGCCGCTGATCGACGGCAGGTTCCAGATGACGATCGCGGCGACCAGGAAGGTGAGCGCGTTGAGGTAGAGCGCGAGGTCGCTGTCGTCGGCCCACGTGGGGAGCTGGACGGCCTCGCCGATGCTCTCGAGCACCGCGAACACGATCGCCGCGGCCACGGGCGTGAGGCCGTAGGTGGTCACCAGCGAGAGCTGGTTGGCCGGCTCCATCTGGTCCTTGCGCAGCATGTTCGGGACGGCGGCGTCCTTGGCCGGGATCCAGAACAGGCTGATCGCCTCGATGAGGAACTGCGCGACGAACAGCCAGACCAGGTTGTCGACCAGCGGGATCGAGACGAAGAACCCGAAGCGCAGGACGTCGGCGACCACCATCGTCTTGCGCCGGTCGAACCGGTCGGCGAACGCCCCGGCCAGCGGGCCGAGCACGATGGCCGGCAGCAGCCGGAACAGCAGCACGGCGCCGAGGGCGAAGTTCTTGCCGGCGAAGCTGTCGACCAGCGAGGTCGCGGTCGCGGTGATCGCCAGCAGCCCCAGCCAGTCGCCGAAGCTCGACAGCGCCATCGACTCCCAGAGCCGGCGGAAGTCGCGCACGCGCAGGACCGCGCGGATCTTCGCGACCAGGCCCACCGCGCCGATCTCGTCCCCCGGGTGCAGCTCCGCGAGCGGGGCCCGGGCGTCCGCGGGCACCGGCGTCCCGCCGGAGGGCAGACCGTCCGCGGGGACGGCGGTCCGCTCGTCCGGCTGCGGAGCCGGCCCGTCGACGGGCGGCTGCGCCGGGAGGGGCGGGTCGGACCTGATCGGGGCTCCCGGGAGTGAGGGGGGCGGGTGGAGCGGCCCCTTGGACAGGCTCACGGTACCGGTCGAGGACGACGGTTCCCTGCACTTCTGGCGAACGGTAGGGGCCCTTGGGCCTCTAGATTCGGGCCGGTGACGGCCTCCTGGGACCCCGCGATCTACCTGCGGTTCGCCGACGAACGCGCCCGGCCCTTCGTCGAGCTGCTCGCCCGGGTGGGCGCCGCGGAGCCGGCCGTCGTGGTGGACCTCGGCTGCGGGGAGGGCGCGCTGACCGCCTCGCTGGCCGGGCGCTGGCCCGGGGCGCGGATCACCGGCGTCGACTCCTCAGCCGAGATGCTCGCCGCCGCAGCCGCCCACGCGGTGCCCGGCCGCGTCCCGTTCGCCGCCGGCGACGTCCGCGACTGGGCGCCGTCCGGGCCGGTGGACGTCCTGGTGAGCAACGCCGTCCTGCACTGGGTGCCGGGCCACGACCGGCTGCTGGCCCGGTGGGCTGCCGCCCTCTCCCCCGGCGGTGAGCTGGCGGTGCAGGTGCCGGGCAACTTCCGCGCGCCGACGCACGCGCTGCTCACCGAGCTGTGCGCTCGTCCCCGCTGGGCCGACCGGGTCGGCGACGTCGCCCCGAAGCCGGACGCCGTCCTGGAGCCGGAGGGCTACTTCGACGTGCTCACCGGCGCCGGTCTGGTCGCCGACGTGTGGGAGACGACCTACCTGCACGTGCTGACCGGCGAGGACCCGGTGCTCGGCTGGGTGCGCAGCACCGTGCTGCGGCCGGTGCTGGCCCGGCTGGGCGAGGACGACGCGGCCGAGCTGACCGCGACCTACGCGGCGGCGCTGCGGGACGCCTATCCGCGCCGGGCGGACGGGACGACGGTGCTGCCGTTCCGCCGCGTGTTCGCGGTGGGCCGTCGGCCGTCGTGAGTCAGGCCGGCACCAGCCGGTGCGCCGCGGTGACGTACGGCAGCTCGAGCCGCGTGCGGCCCCGGGTGTCGGGGTGCGTGGCGAGCAGGTCGCGGATGCGGCCGAGGAACCGGTCGAGTCTGTCGGCGTCCATGATCGCCGCGTAGCTGCGGGTGGCGATGCCGGCGACCACCTGCTCCGGCTCGACCGTCTGCACGATGGTGAACTCGCGGCACTCGTCGGTGGCGCCGAGCACGTGGGCGAACCGCTGCACGACGGTCTGGTCGGCCTCGTGACCGCGCTCCTCGTCGCTGAGCAGCTCGCCCAGCGCCGCGACCCACGGCACGCGCTCGTCGCGGGCGTTCCAGATCAGGCCGAGAACCCCCCCGGGGCGCAGAAGCCGGGCGATCTCCGGGGCCGCGCTGGCGGGGTCGAACCAGTGCGCGGCCTGACCGGCGACGACCGCATCGACCTCGCCGTCGGGCAGCGGGATCTGCTCGGCGGCGCCGACGTGCAGGACGACGTCGGGCAGCCGGGCGGCCAGCTGGGCGAGCATCTCGGCCGACGGGTCGACGGCGACCACCTCGTGCCCGGCGGCGACCAGCCGCTCGGTGAGCAGACCCGTGCCGGCACCGAGGTCGAGCACCCGGCGCGGCGTCTCCCCGAGGAGGAAGCGCACCGCGTCGTCCGGGTAGCTCGGGCGGAGGGCGGCGTACTGCGCGGCGACCGAGCCGAACGAGGTCCGGCGGCTGTCCCAGCTCGCCGGCTCGAGCGACCCGGTGCCGCTCATCAGCCCGCGGAGACCGGGGCTGCGGCCTTCTTGGCCGTCGTCTTCTTCGCGCCTGTCTTGGCCGGCGCCTTCTTGGTGGTCTTCTTGGCGGCCTTCTTCTTGGTCGCCGGGCCACGGGCGCGCCGGTCGGCGAGCAGCTCGGCCGCCCGCTCGAGGGTGATCGCCTCGACGTCGTCGCCCTTGCGCAGGCTGGCGTTCGTCTCGCCGTCGGTGACGTACGGGCCGAACCGGCCCTCGCGGACGGTGATCTGGCCCTGGGTGACCGGGTCGGCGCCGAGCTCCTTGAGCGGGGTGGCCGCCGCCCGCCGGCCGCGCTGCTTGGGCTGGGCGAAGATCGCCAGCGCCTCGTCCAGCGTGGTCGTGAACAGCGCGCCCTCGCTGGGCAGCGACCGGGAGTCGGTGCCCTTCTTCAGGTACGGCCCGTAGCGGCCGTTGAGCGCCTGGATCTCCTCGCCGTCGGGCGCGGTGCCCACCGTGCGCGGCAGGGTGAGCAGCTGGAGGGCGTCGTCGAGGGTCACCGTCTCCGGCGACATCGAGGAGAACAGGCTCGCCGTCCGCGGGCTGTCCTTGCTGCCCTCGGGCACGACGGTGGTGACGTACGGCCCGTACCGGCCGGCCTTGACCACGACCGGGTGGCCCGACTCGGGGTCGGTGCCCAGCTCGCGGTCGCCGGACGGCGCGGCCAGCAGCTCGGCCACCTTCTCGGAGGTGAGCTCGTCGGGCGGCAGGTCGTCGGGGATGCTGATCCGCGCGCCCTCCTCGCCGCCGGCCTGCAGGTAGGGCCCGTAGCGGCCGACGCGGACGACGACGGGCTCGCCGAGCGGACCGGTGGCGCGCAGCGGGATGGAGTTGACGCCGCGGGCGTCGATCTCCTCCAGCCGCTGGCCGATGACCTGCTTGAGGCCACCGGAGGCGGCGATCCCGCCGGCGTGCCGGCCCTCGCCGCCGAAGTAGAACTCGGTCAGCCAGTCGACCCGGCCGAGGCTGCCGCTGGCGATCTCGTCGAGCTCGTCCTCCAGCAGGGCGGTGAACTCGTAGTCGACCAGGTCGGCGAAGTGCTGCTCGAGCAGGTTCACGACCGCGAACGCCACGAAGGACGGCACGAGCGCCGGGCCCTTCTTCCAGACGTAGCCGCGGTCCTGGATGGTCTGCATGATCGACGCGTAGGTCGACGGGCGGCCGATGCCCAGCTCCTCGAGCCGCGCGACCAGGCTGGGCTCGGTGTAGCGGGCCGGCGGCGTGGTCGTGTGCCCCTTCGCCTCGAGCTCGCGGGTGTCCAGCTGCTCGCCGCGCTCGACGCGGGGCAGCCGGCGCTCGGCGTCGTCGGTGCCGGGCTCGTCGTCGCCGTTGCTCGTGGCGCTCTCGTCGCGGGACTCGACGTAGGCGCGCAGGAAGCCCGGGAAGGTGATCGTGCGGCCGCTGGCGGTGAACTCCACCGACTCGTCGGTGCTGCTGCGTCCGGCCAGCCGGATGCTGACCGTCTGGCCGACGGCGTCGGCCATCTGCGAGGCGACGGTGCGCTGCCAGATCAGCTCGTAGAGCCGGAACTCGTCGCGGGCGAGCTGGGAGGCCAGCTGGCCCGGCGTGCGGAAGTGGTCACCGGCGGGGCGGATCGCCTCGTGCGCCTCCTGGGCGCCCTTGGCCTTCTTCGCGTAGCGGCGGGCCTCGGCCGGGACGTAGGCGTCGCCGTAGAGCTCGCGGGCCTGCTGCCGGGCGGCGTTGATCGCCTCGTTCGACAGGTTGGTCGAGTCGGTCCGCATGTAGGTGATGTGGCCGTTCTCGTACAGCCGCTGGGCCACCCGCATGGTCTGCGCCGAGGACCAGCTGAGCTTTCGGCCGGCCTCCATCTGCAGTGTCGAGGTGGTGAACGGGGCGTAGGGCCGGCGCCGGTACGGCCGCTCGTCGACCCGGCTGACCGTGACCTGGCGGCCCTCCAGCCGTGCGGCCAGGCCGCGCGCACCGGCCTCGTCCAGGTGGACGACGTCGCCGGTCACCCGGCCGGTGGCCGGGTCGAAGTCACGGCCGGTGGCGACCCGGCTGTCATCGACGCTGACCAGGCGGGCGCGGATGGTGGTCGGCTCGCCGTCGTCGGCGGCGGCCCGCCGGCCGGTGACGGCGAAGGTGCCCTCCAGCGACCAGTAGTCGGCGGCGTGGAAGTTCATCCTCTCGCGCTCGCGCTCGACCACGATGCGGGTCGCCACGGACTGCACACGGCCGGCCGAGAGCTTCGGCAGGACCTTCTTCCACAGCACCGGGGAGACCTCGTAGCCGTAGAGCCGGTCGAGGATCCGGCGGGTCTCCTGCGCGTCGACCAGCGCGGTGTCCAGCTCGCGGGGGTTGGCCACGGCACGGGCGATGGCCTCGGGGGTGATCTCGTGGAAGACCATCCGGCGGACCGGGACCCGCGGCTTGAGCGTGTCGACCAGGTGCCACGCGATGGCCTCGCCCTCGCGGTCCTCGTCTGTCGCGAGGTAGACCTCGCTGGCGTCCTTGACCAGCTGCTTGAGCCGGCTCACCTGCTGCTTGCGGTCGGGGCTGACCACGTAGAGGGGCTCGAAGGCGTTGTCGACGTCCACGCCGAGCCGCGCCCACGAGGCGCCCTTGTGCTCGGCCGGCACGTCGGCGGCGTTGCGGGGCAGATCGCGGATGTGCCCGACGCTGGCCTCGACGACGTAGCCGTTGCCCAGGTAGCCGGCGATCTTGCCGGCCTTGGTCGGGGACTCCACGATGACCAGCGGCTTGCCCCCGGACATGGCGGAGCGCCGCCGGGCGGGCGTGCTCGTCCCGGTGGCGGTCCCGTTCGGGGACTGGCTGCCGTTCTTCGCGGTCCTGCTGGGCACGGTGCTCCTGTCGGTGGTGCGGGGGTGCGGGCGTCGGACGCGACTGCGGTGCGCCCCTCGGCGGGCCACGGTAAGCCACGGCCCGGACGGAACGCCGGGTGGCGACCCGTCGCGGGCGTGCCGTCACCCCCACAAACGCCAGAGGGAGCCGGCTGTTCCCACATCGGACGACGAGGCCTCCGGCTTGAGCGTGTCCTGCGGTCATCTGCCCGCAACCACGTGCGCGATCGCCCCGAGGGTCGGCCGGCCGGGATCGAAGTACTGCGAGTGCAGCGTGTCGAGATCGGTGGGTAGTTCCGTCGCGCCGAACTGTGCCGCCCACGGGTTCGGGCCGAACCAGTGGGCCCACGAGATCGGGTCGCTGGGCGAGAAGGCGTCGTAGACCTCGGGCGCCTCGAGCGCGGCGGCGTCCGCGGCGCCGCCCGGGCTGCCCAGCAGGACGACGGCATCGGCGGCCAGCCGGCCGGGCCGGGCGGCCGCCTCGTCGAGGACGACGGCGCCGTAGCTGTGCGCAACGACGGTGGTCCGCGGCGCCGGCCCGCCCAGCGCGGAGCGGGCCGCGGCCAGTCCGTCGAGGGCACCGACGAGCGCAGCCCCGCCGCTCCGGGCGTCGCGCCGGGTGATGATCGACAGCGGTCCCTGCGGCGTGCCGTACCCGATCCAGGCCAGCGCCGCGACGGCCAGCCCGGGCGCGGCCGCCCCGGCACGGTCGGCGACGTCCGCCGCGTTCCCCACCTGGGCGGCGAGGTCGTCCTCCGGCGTCGTGAAGATCCCCGGGACCAGGACGGCGACGGCGTCGGCGGTGTCCAGGTCGCCGACGGCGACGGCGGCCAGGCCGTCGGCCAGGTCCAGCGTCCACAGCTGGACCCGGCGCCCGGCTGCCTCCTGCCGGTGGATCTCGGCCGCCACCGCCCGGGCGGTCTCCTCCCCCGACGTCCCGGGGGTGGCCAGAGCCGCCTCGAGCACCAGCCGGTTCGCTCGGTCGCGCGCCCAGGCGGGGACGCCGTCCAGATCGCCCACCACGTCGGGGCGCGTCGCGATCAGCTGCCGCTGCTCCGCGGCCGGCAGGGACGCCCACCACCCGGCCACCTCGCCCGGCGGCCGCCCGAGGAGCACCTCCGTCTCCGGGGCACGCCAGGGGACGCCGATCAGGTCGATCGGGGAGGCCCGGTCGGGAACCGGCTGCAGCGCCCGTCCGGCGGCCGTCGCGGCCTCGGCCACGACGGCCGCCGACGTGAGCGCCCGGTCCGTCAGCGCCTCCACCTGCGGCGCCGCCCCGGCCTCGATCCCGGCGGCGAGAGCGGCCGCCGCGGCCTCCTGCGCCTCCGCGGCCGCGCCGACCATGCGGGAGAACTCCCCCAGCGCGCCGCGGAGCCCTGCCGTGCCGGCCACGACGGTGTCGGAGAGGTCGAGGACGGCGCGGGCCGCCTCGGTCGCCGCCGGGCCCGACCAGCACTGCGCCGCCTCGAGCGCGCGGCCGACCGCCTCCACGCGGGTTCTCCAGACGGTCAACCGGTCGGTGACCAGGTCGAGGGTCCCGACCGCGCCGCGCAGCAGGGGCGGGTCCCAGCCGGCGATGGCCGGGAGCAGGACGGTCATCGGGCGATCGCCGCGACGCCGACCCGTCCGGAGATCCGCTCCGCCAGCCCCGCGTCGAGCGTGCGGTAGGCGTCGACGGCGGTCGACAGCGTGCCGGCGATCGCACCCGCCCGGTCGGCCACCGCGTCGATGAGCTGCGGCCAGCCGGAACCGGCCGAGAAGGCGAGGAAGCCTTCCTGCCCGCCCAGTGCGGTGGCGAGGGAGCCGACGGTGGAGGTGCACAGCGGCGCCTCGTGGGCGAGCGCGACGGCCAGCGTGGCCAGCTCGGCGGCGAGCTCCGCGACGGCGTCGAGCTGGACGGAGATGAGTGCGGACATGCCTGCCTCCGGTGGTCGGTGGTCCTGGTGCGGACCGGAGGCGCCGGACGTTAGGAGCGGCGGCGGGCGGCAGGATCGTCGTCGTCCACAGGGAACGGCCGGGTCCACAACCGGCACCGGGACCCTCCCGCCGGCGCTGGGCCGGCCGGAGGATCCCGGCGTGTGCGGTGCTGCGGACGATCAGGGAGCGGTCGTGGTGAGCGCCTCCTGGCTCTCGCTCGGCGCGCCGCCGACGACCACCGAGCGCCGCTTGGAGACGACCACGGCGCCGACGATGATCAGCACCGCCACGAGCGCGATGACCGTGCGCACGGGGGTGTTGGCGTCGTCCCCGACGGACAGCGCCACCACGGCTGGGGCGATGAGCAGAGCGACGAGGTTCATCACCTTGATCAGCGGGTTGATCGCTGGCCCGGCGGTGTCCTTGAACGGGTCGCCGACGGTGTCGCCGATGACCGTCGCGGCGTGGGCTTCGCTGCCCTTCCCGCCGAACTGCCCGTCCTCGACCATCTTCTTGGCGTTGTCCCAGGCGCCGCCGGAGTTGGCGAGGAAGACCGCCATCAGCGTGCCGCAGGCGATCGCCCCGATGAGGTACGCGGCGAGGGCGCCGTAGCCGAGGCCGAAGCCGACGGCGACCGGCGCCAGGACGGCGAGCAGGCCCGGGGTGGCCAGCTCGCGCAGCGAGTCCTTGGTGCAGATGTCGACGACGGCGCCGTAGTCGGGCCGCTCGCTGAAGTCCATGATCCCGGGCCGGGTGCGGAACTGCTCCCGGACCTCGAAGACCACCCGGCCGGCAGCGCGGGACACCGCGCTGATCGCCAACCCGGAGAACAGGAACACCACGGCGGCGCCGACGATCACGCCGACGACGGTCTTGGCCGAGACCAGGTTGAACGCGTCGCCCAAGGTTGCGTTGGCCTTGGCCAGCGCCGTGTCGATCTGCGCCCGGTAGGAGCCGAACAGCGCCGTCGCGGCGAGCACGGCGGTCGCGATCGCGATGCCCTTGGTGATCGCCTTGGTGGTGTTGCCGACGGCGTCGAGGTCGGTGAGCGTGCGGGCGCCCTCCTCGTCGAGGTCGCCGGACATCTCGGCGATGCCCTGCGCGTTGTCGCTGACCGGCCCGAAGGTGTCCATCGAGACGATGACGCCGGCGGTGGTGAGCAGGCCGCAGCCGGCCAGCGCCACCGCGTAGAGCGCGGCGCCGCCGCCGATCAGGAACGCGACGTAGACCGCGCCGCCGATGAGCAGCGCCGCGTAGACCGCCGACTCCAGACCCAGCGAGATGCCGGACAGGACGACGGTGGCCGGCCCGGTGAGCGAGCTGCGGGCGACGTCGCGGACCGGCCGGCGGCTGGTCTCGGTGAAGTAGCCGGTGAGCAGCTGGATCGCGACGGCCAGGACGATGCCCGCGAGCACCGCCAGGAAGCCGAGCACCTGCGGGCTGACCGAGAGGTTCTGCAGCTCGGAGACGCTGGGCAGCACGGTGAAGGACGCGGCGGCGACGAGCAGCAGCGAGACCACCGCGGAGGTGAAGAAGCCGCGGTTGATCGGCGCCAGCCCGTTGCGGTCGGCCTTGCCGGGGTTGCTGGCCAGGATGCCCACGACCGAGGCGATGACGCCGATCGCGGCGACGACGAGCGGGAAGACCATGCCGACCGCGCCGAAGAAGACCTGACCGAGGATCAGCGCGGCGACCAGGGTCACCGCGTAGGACTCGAAGAGGTCGGCGGCCATGCCGGCGCAGTCGCCGACGTTGTCGCCCACGTTGTCGGCGATGGTGGCCGCGTTGCGCGGGTCGTCCTCGGGGATGCCCGCCTCGACCTTGCCGACGAGGTCGGCGCCGACGTCGGCCGCCTTGGTGAAGATGCCGCCGCCGACACGCATGAACATGGCCAGCAGCGCGCCGCCGAAGCCGAAGCCCTCCAGCACCGTCGGCGCGGTCTCGTCGAACAGCAGCAGAGCCAGGGCGGCACCGAGCAGGCCGAGGCCGACGGTGAACATGCCGCAGACGCCGCCGGCGCGGTAGGCGATCCGGAAGGCGGGGCGGTAGCCACCGGAGCGGGCGGCCGCGGCGACGCGGACGTTGGCCCGGGTGGCCAGGGTCATGCCCACGAAACCGACCGTCGCCGAGAACGCCGCACCGATCAGGAAGAAGAGGGCGCGGCCGAGCCGGGTGCCCCAGCCGCCCTCGGAGACCGGGAGGGCCAGCAGCAGGAGGAAGACGATCACGGCGAAGATCGCCAGCGTCCGGAACTGCCGCTGCAGATAGGCACCGGCGCCTTCCTGCACGGCCCGGGCGATGTCGCGCATCGTCGTCGTGCCCTGATCGGCGGCGAGCACGGCCCGGACCAGGAAGGCGGCGAAGCCGAGAGCGGCGAGGGCGACGACGAGGACGATCGCTACCAGGACCGTGTCCCCACCGGACAACGCGCTCTCAGCCGACTGTGGAGCACTCTCGAGCATGGATCTCCTTCGAGCGTTCAGCTGCCGCCGGCGAATGCCGGTCCGGCACGGTGTACGCCCGAAGCGCGCCGGAGGGCTCCGTCGACCAGGGACGCCGCGTGATTGTAAGGGAGGTCACAGGCTGTGCAGACGTCAACGACGTTCTGTTGCCTTTCTCACATGCGGTGAACCAGTGGGGGTCCTGGGGTTGCCTGGGGGTGTGACAGTGGTGGGGTGACCACGCTCCACCCGGTCCGGCAGGCTCCCCCTCCCGGCGCGGACCAGGTTCTTCCCGGGGCGGACCTGCTGGCTCATCTCCTGGCCGGCACGTCCGAGGACGAGCAGCCCGTCACCTACGTCCACCGGCTGCCGATGCGCCGGAGCCAGGCCCGGCAGTGGCCGGACTGGGTTCCCGCCGATCTGCGCGCGCGGCTCGAGGAGCGCGGCGTCGGCTCGCCGTGGCGGCACCAGGTGGAGGCCGCGCAGCTCGCGCACGACGGCCGGCACGTCGTGGTCGCCACCGGCACGGCGTCGGGCAAGTCGCTGGCCTACCAGCTGCCGGCGCTGGCCCGTCTCGCCGAGGACGACCGCGCGTGCGTCCTCTACCTCGCGCCGACCAAGGCGCTGGCCCGCGACCAGCTGGCCGCGGTCGCCGCGCTGGCCGACCCGTCGGTGCGCCCGGCCGCGTACGACGGCGACACCGCGATGGAGGAGCGGGACTGGGTCCGCCGGCACTCCCGCTGGATCGTCACCAACCCGGACATGCTGCACCGCGGGATCCTGCCGGCCCACCAGAAGTGGTCGAGCACGCTGCGCCGGGTGGCCTACGTCGTCGTCGACGAGTGCCACTCCTACCGGGGCGTGTTCGGCTCGCACGTAGGCCACGTGCTGCGACGGCTGCGGCGGATCTGCCGCCGCTACGGCGCCGAGCCGACGTTCGTGCTGGCCTCGGCGACCGTGGCCGACCCGGCCCAGGCCGCGAGCCGCCTGGTCGGGGCGCCGGTGACCGCGGTGACCGACGACGGATCGCCCCGCCCCGGCGCGACCTTCGCGCTGTGGGAGCCGCCGCTGACCGAGAAGACCGGGGAGCACGGCGCGCCGCTGCGCCGCTCGGCCGCCGCCGACGCGGCCGGGCTGCTCGCCGACCTGGTGGAGCAGGGCGCCCGCACCTTGGCGTTCGTCCGCTCGCGGCGCGGGGCGGAGTCCGTCGCGGACCAGACCCGGCGGCTCCTGGCCGACCGGGGGCGCGCGGACCTGTCCCGGCGGGTCGACTCCTATCGCGGCGGTTACCTGCCGGAGGAGCGCCGCGAGCTGGAGCGGCTGCTGTCCTCCGGGGAGCTGCTGGGCGTGGCGACGACGAACGCCCTCGAGCTCGGCATCGACATCGCCGGGCTGGACGCCGTTGTGCTGGCCGGCTACCCGGGCACGCTCGCCTCGATGTGGCAGCAGGCGGGGCGGGCCGGGCGCGCGCAGCGGGAGTCGCTCGTCGTGTTCGTGGCGCGCGACGATCCGCTGGACCACTACCTCGCCCACCACCCGCGGGCGGTGTTCGGCCGGCCGATCGAGGCGACGGTCACCGACCCGTCCAACCCGTACGTGCTCGGCCCGCAGCTGTGCTGCGCCGCCGCCGAGCTGCCGCTCACCCCTGCGGACCTCGACGACTTCGGCGGTGCCGCCGCGGAGGCGCAGCTCGAGGAGCTCGTCGCCGCCGGTCAGCTGCGTCGTCGTCCGACCGGCTGGTACTGGGCCGGGCGCGGGCGGCCGGACGTGGACATCCGCGGCAGCGGCCTCGAGCCGGTGTCGATCATCGAGACCGGCACCGGACGGCTGCTGGGCACGGTGGACGGCGACGCGGCGCACACCACCGTGCACACCGGGGCGCTGTACGTGCACCGCGGCGAGACCTACGTCGTCGACGAGCTCGACGTGGACGAGGCGGTCGCCGCCGTGCACGCGGAGAGTCCCGAGTGGACGACCGTGGCGCGCGACGTCACCGATCTGAGCGTGGTCGGCATCGAGCGGACCCGCCGGCTCGGCACCGTCACCGCGCACACCGGCGTCGTGGACGTGACCAACCAGGTGGTCGCCTACCAACGCCGCCGGCTCGGGACCGGCGAGGTGCTGGCCGAATTCCCGCTCGACCTCCCGGCGCGGCAGCTGCGCACCCGCGCGGTCTGGTTCACCCTCGACTCGACCGCCGTGGCGCGGGCGAAGGTCGAGGAGATCGCGCTGCCCGGGTCGCTGCACGCGGCCGAGCACGCCGCGATCGGGATCCTGCCGCTGCTGGCGACCTGCGACCGCTGGGACCTGGGCGGGCTGTCGACCGCGCTGCACCCGGACACCGGCGCGGCGACGATCTTCGTCTACGACGGGCATCCCGGTGGAGCGGGCTTCGCCGAGCGCGGCTACGCGGTCCTCCGCCAGTGGCTGCAGGCCACCCGCGCCACCGTCGCCACGTGCGAGTGCGAGAGCGGTTGCCCGTCGTGCGTCCAGTCGCCCAAGTGCGGCAACGGCAACGACCCGCTGGACAAGGCCGGCGCCGTCCAGGTGCTCGACGTGGTGCTGGACGAGCTGGCCGCCGCGGACGACGGGTCCGCCGACGACGTCGCCGATGACGAGTCGCCCGATGACGAGTCGCCCGATGACGACGTCGCCGATGACGAGCCGGTCGCTCCCGAGCCGCCCGCTGCCGAGGAGGAGGACGAGCTGGTCTTCTGACCGGCGGCTATCCCCCGGCCGGCCCCGCGCGGGCCCGGCCGGTGGCGTCGTACCGGCCGAGGGGTCCGAGCCGCGCGGGCACCGCGACGGTGACCGCGACGACGGCTCCGTCCTCGACCGTGCAGGAGGTCAGCCGGGCACCGTTGGCACCGGCCACGTCGGCGGCGGCAGCGCAGGCGCCGGGGTCACCGACGACCGCGCGACCGGCGCCGGCCAGGGCGGCGAGGTCGGCGGCGCTGGCCGCCCGGTGCCGCGCCGTGACAGCGGCCGCGACGAGCACCGCGGCCGCGCCGACGACGGCGAGCACGCCGGCCAGCGCGAGCACCCAGACGGTGGCCGAGCCGCGCTCGCGGTCGCTCACGGCGGGACCGTGCCCGGCTCCCGCTGCGCCACGGCGGTCGCACGGACCCGGATCCGCAGCGGGATGGGGCCGAGCGGGGCGACCCGGGTGGTCACCATGACCTCGACCTGATCTCCGTCGTAGGCGAGCGCCATGCCCGCACCGCCCGGGGCTGACCGGGACACGATCGCGTGGACGGCCTGAAGGTCCTCCCCGCGCGCTGCCGCCCGAACTCCCTCCCGGGCGGCGTCGACGCAGCGCATCTGGGCGCCCACCACGGTCACCGCGGCCACGGCACCGGCGAGCACGAGCAGCAGGACGGGCAGCACGATCGCGGCCTCGGCGGTCACCATGCCGCGGTCACCGCGCAACCGGGACACGGTCAGGACAGCGTGTTCAGGGCGGAGTCGATCAACCGGCCCAGGGCGTCGACGATCGAGCCGCCGGTCACGACCCGGTACAGGATGGCGGCGAAGGCGCAGGCCGCCACCGTGCCGACGGCGTACTCGGCGGTGCTCATGCCCGCCTCCCCCGTGGCGCGGATGCGCGCCCAGCGGCGGGCCAGCACGGTGCGGCACCGGTGCAGGCGGGTGGTCGGGTTCTGCTGCATGACAACTCCTGGGATCGGGGACCCGCTGGTCGGGGTCGCGTTCCGAGCCTGTCGAGCCGATGACCGCCGGCCGAGACGTCGGGCAGATCTGTGGATCGCGCCCGCGGCTGTGGACGCCGGTCACCGGAACACCTGCCCGGCGATGCCGAGGACGAGCGGGACGACGCCGAGGCAGACGAACGCCGGCAGGAAGCACAGCCCCAGCGGCGCCAGCACCCAGACCCCGGCCCGCCGCACGTCGCGCTCGGTCCGCGCCCGGGATGCCACGCGGGCGTCGGCCGCCAGGGCACGCAGCGCCGGCCCGGTGGGCGAGCCCGACTCCCCTGCCCGCACCAGCACCCGCCCGAGCGGTGCCAGCTCCTCCGGCGCGTCCGCCCAGGCCCGGCGCGGTTCGGCACCCATCCGGTAGAGCCCCGCGACGGCGCGCAGGGCACCGGCGAGCGGTTCCGCCACCGTCCCGGCGACCGCCGCCACCGCCGACCCCACCGGCATGCCGGCGGCGAGGCACACCGCCAGGAGGTCCCCCGCCACGGGCAGCTCGCGCTCGAACGCCGCGCCGGCATGGGGGTCGGCGGGCCGGCGCAGCACCCGGTCGGCCGCCACTCCGGTACCCACCGCCAGCACCAGCCCGGCCACCCCGCCGACGAGCAGACCGACCGCGCACCCGGCGGCACCGGCCAGCAACCGGCGCTGCCACGGCACCGCGAACGTGACGCCGCGCTCCGGCCGTCGGCCGACCGCCGGGACCAGCTCGCGTACCCGCTCCGACGCGCGCGAGACGGACGACGGCCAGACCAGCAGCGCGGTCGCGAGCACCAGCAGCGGCGCCGCTGCGTCGCCGGTCACGGGAGCGCGGTGGGCGCACCGGGTCGCGACACCCGGGCGACCAGCCGGTTCGACCAGGCCACGCCGGCGACCTCGAGCCCGACCCCGGCGACCAGCAGCACCTGGCCGGTGCCGGTCTCGGTGAGGACGTGCCACGGGTCGGCGCCGATGCCGCTGCCCATCGCCACGCCGAGCACCGGCAGCCCGGCGAGCAGCGTCGCGCTGGCCCGGGGCGCGGCGACCGCCGAGCGGAGCTCGAGCCGGTGCCGCTGCCGGGCGCGCAGGTCGTCCTCGACCGCGGTCACCACGTCGGCCAGCGAGGCGCCGGTGCGCGTGCTGAGCCGGACCGCCGCGGAGATCCGTTGCAGCGCGTCGGACTCGGGGCCGGCGCGGGCCGAGCTCGGTGCGGCGCTCGACCGGACGGCGCGCAGCAGCGCCCGGCCGAGGTCGTCGTCGCCGGTTCCCCGCGCGGCCGACACCGCGGCGGCCTCCAGCGGCCGGCCGGCGCGCAGGTCCGCCGCCATCGCTGCCAGTGCGGCGACGAGCAGGCGCAGGCGGACCTCGTCGCGGGCCGTCCCCTGCCGTGCCCGCCACGCGCGGGCGGCCAGCGCTGCGCAGCCCGCGGCCAGTGCCGCGACCAACGGCGTGCTGAGCAGCGCACCGACCGCCGCCGCGACGACCGCCACCGGCAGCGGCCGTGCCAGGTCCGCCGACCACCGCAGCGACCGCGCCCGGGGGGCGATCCGAGACCGGCGGAGCGCGGCCGGGTCCGGCCACGCGAACAGAGCGGCGGCGAGGCACAGCAGCGCCGCGATCACGGCTCCTCCGCCGTCAGCAGGTCGTGCAGCCGCTCCTCCGCCGGGCACGCGCCGCCGTCGGCCCGCCATCCCGGCTCCACCACCACCGACTCCCCCGAGCGCCGCACGAGGCCGAGCTCGCCGACCCGCCGCCCGGTGGCCGACCGCCGCACGTGCACGACGACGGCGAGGCCCGCGGCGGCCTGGCTGTGCACGGCCGCGCGGTCCAGGCCTGCGGCGACCCCGAGCGCCTCCAGCCGCGCGGGCACCTCGGCGGGGCGGTTGGCGTGCAGCGTGCCGCAGCCGCCGTCGTGCCCGGTGTTGAGGGCCGCGAGCAGGTCGGCTACCTCCGCACCGCGCACCTCCCCGACGACCAGCCGGTCGGGCCGCATCCGCAGCGCCTGGCGGACGAGGTCCCGCAGCGTGACCAGGCCCGCGCCCTCGACGTTCGGTGGCCGGCCGAGCAGGCGGACGACGTGCGGGTGGGCCGGCGCCAGCTCGGCGGCGTCCTCGCAGAGCACCAGGCGCTCCCCAGGGTCGACCAGGCCCAGCAGCGCGGAGAGCAGCGTGGTCTTGCCGGCGCCCGTGCCCCCGGTGACGAGAAAGGCGTGGCGGCCGGCGATCAGCGCGCGGAGCAGCCTCTCGCTCTCGCCGGGGAACGCGCCGGTCGCCGCCAGTGCGGTCAGATCCGGCGTCGCGCGGCGCAGCACCCGTAGCGACAGGCACGTGCCGCTGCCGGAGACCGGCGGCAGGACGGCGTGCAGGCGGGTGCCGTCGGGCAGGCCGACGTCCACCCACGGCGCCGCGTCGTCGAGCCGACGGCCGACCGTGGCGGCGAGCCGGACGGCCAGCCGGCGCACGGCGTCGTCGTCGGGGAACCGCACGGCGGCGCGCTCCAGCCCCGCGCCGCGGTCGAGCCAGACCTGGTCGGGGCCGTTGACCAGCACGTCGGTGACACCGTCGAGCCGCAGCAACGGCTCGAGCGGCCCCGCTCCGGCGAGTTCGTCGACCGCCTCGCGGACCGCGCGCAGCACGTCGTCGTCGCCGAGCAGGCCGCCGGCCTCCTCGTGCACGAGCGCGGCGACCGCGGCCCGGGTCGGCGGTCCGGGTTCGGTGGCCAACCGGGCCCGGACCCGCTCGAGCAGCGGCAGCCCGCTCACGCGGCCACCTGGGTGCGCCGCGGCAGCTCGGCGAGCAGCCGGCGGGACAGCACGCCGAGCGGCGAGCGGGCCGAGACGACCGGTGGCTCACCGCGCTCGCCTCGTGGCCCCGCGGACCGGTCGTGGCCCAGCTCGGTGAGGACCGACCGGCCGAGGACGTCGACCACGTCCTGCCGCGACGGACCTCCGGGCACCGATCGCGACACCACGACCGCGGAGGACCAGGCGCCGTCCAGGAGGAGCCGCGCGGCCGAGGCAGCCCGCAGCCGCGCCGGGACGACCAGCACCGCCAGATCGGCCTCGGCCAGCACCGGTTCGGCGAGGGCCGGATCGCCGCACGGCAGATCGACCACGACCGGCGTCCCGTTCGACCGGCCGGCGAGCGCGACCGCCAGCAGCGCCTCCGGCGGTACCGGCACCGCCCGCGACCGCGACGCCGCCAGCACGTGGATCCCGCCTCTCTCGGGCAGTGATGCGAGCAGCGCGTCGCCCGCCACCCGGCCGCGGAGCCCGACCAGGTCGGGCCAGCGCAGCCCCTCGGCCCGCTCGGCCCCGAGGAGCAGGTCCAGGCCGCCGCCGCCGGCGTCGCCGTCGACGAGCAGCGATCCGGGCGCCGCGGCGACGGCGAGGGCGGTGGCCACGGTGCTCGCTCCTGCACCACCGCAGCTGCCGCCGACGGCGATCAGCCAGCCGGCCTCGACCGGCGAGCGCACCGCCTCGGCGCACCGGGACAGCAGCCAAGCCTCGTCGGCCGGCAGCCGCGCGACGCGCTCGGCGCCGAGCTCCACGGCGGTCGCCCACTCGGCCGCGGGCAGCTCCGAGGTGGAGACGACCACCACGCCGGCCCGCCGCGGGAGCCCCAGGACGGCTGCGGAGGGCAGCGCGTCGGCACCGATCAGCACCAGCGGTGCGCCGCGGTGCGCCCGGCGCAGGGCGGGACCGCCGGTGGCCAGCTCGGCCTCGGCCCCGGCGGCGGCGAGCAGGCGGAGCAGATCGTCGACGAGCCGTTCGTCGGAGCTGACGACGAGGGGGCGGTGATCGCGTGCGGTAGCACGGGGGATGACAGCGGACACGGCTCCCAGTCACGCCGGATCGGTCAACATCTGCCAGGGCCGTCGCGGATCTGTGGATGACCCGTTCGGGTGTGGACGGCGTGCGACCCGTATCACGACCAGCGGTTCCACTTACCCTCGTGAACTGTGACCCGCGCTGCGGCGTTCTTCGATCTCGACAAGACGGTCATCGCGAAGTCCAGCACCCTGGCCTTCGGACGACCGTTCTTCCAGGGCGGCCTGATCAACCGCCGGGCCGTCCTCAAGGCTGCCTATGCGCAGTTCGTCTTCTCGCTGCAGGGCGCCGACGCGCAGCAGATGGAGCGCCTGCGTGCGCAGATCACGGCGCTGGCCACGGGCTGGGACGTCGCCACGGTGCACGAGATCGTGGGCGAGACCCTGCACGACATCGTCGACCCGCTGGTCTACGCCGAGGCCGCCGACCTCATCGAGGAGCACAAGGCGGCGGGCCGGGAGATCGTGATCGTCTCGAGCAGCGGTGCCGAGGTGGTGGAGCCGATCGGCGAGCTGCTGGGCGCCGACCGGGTGGTCGCCACGCGCATGGTGACCGTCGACGGGCGCTACACCGGCGAGATCGAGTTCTACGCCTACGGGGACAACAAGGCCGAGGCGGTGCGCCGGGTGGCCGCCGAGGGCGGCTACGACCTGGCCGACTGCTACGCCTACAGCGACTCGATCACCGACCTGCCCATGCTGGCCGAGGTCGGTCACCCGACGGCGGTCAACCCCGACCGCGCGCTGCGCAAGGCGGCGGTCGAGCGCGGCTGGCCGGTGCGGGAGTTCGTCCGGCCGGTGTCGATGCGGTCCCGGTTCTCGGTCCCGCCCGCGCCGGTCATGACCGGTGCGGCGGTCGGCGTCGGCGCGGCCGTGGTGGGGCTGGCCTGGTACGCCGCCCGGCACCGCGCGCTGCGGGCGGTCGCCGGCCCGGTCCCCGGTCGCTGGCGGCGCCGCGGCGCCTGAGCGCGCACGACGGCGGGTCAGACCCCCAACCGCTCCCGCACCGCGTCCACCCGCTCGCGCAGGTGGTCGGCGAAGGTGCGGATCCCCGAGACCGGCGTGAACGCCCGCGCGGCGGCGGTCAGCGCCGCCTGCTCGTCGTCGGCCAGCCGCAGCTCCGCCGCCGCGGCGTTGAACTCCATCTGCTCCACGCTCGACGCCCCGGGGATCACCACGACCCGCGGCAGCCCCAGCAGCCAGGCCAGCGCGATCTGCGCCGGCTTCGCGTCGTGCGCAGCGGCGACCTCGCGCAGGACGTCGAGCAGCGGCTGCACCCGGCGCAGGTTCTCGGTGCCGAACAGCGGGTTGGTCGCGCGGACACCACCCGGGCGGTGGTCGGCGTCGTAGCGGCCGCCCAGCAGACCCTGTGCCAGCGGGCTGTAGGCGAGGACGACGCGGTCCTCCCGCTCGGCGAAGGGCACCAGGTCCGCGAGCGGGCCCGCGGTCGCGAGCGAGAACTGCACCTGGTTGCTGACCACCGGACGACCCAGGGCGGCATCCGCGGCCTGCCAGCGCGCGAGCGAGTAGTTGGAGACGCCCGCCGCGGCGATCCGGTCGGCGTCCAGCAGCTCGCGCATCCCGGCCATGGTCACCGAGTCGGGGACCACGGGGTTGGGCTGGTGCACCTGGTAGAGCGGGATCCGCTGCAGACCCAGCCGGCGCGCGCTGCCGGCCCACCGCTGCCGCACGACCGGCGGGAACGGCGCCACCGGGAAGATCTTGCTGGCGACGACGACCTCGCCCCGCTCGCCGCCCAGGGCCTCGCCGAGGATCCGCTCGCTGCGGCCGAAGCCGTAGATCTCCGCGGTGTCGAACAGCGTCACGCCGAGCTCGCGGGCGCGGCGGACGATCTCCCGCGCACCGCGCTCGGCGTAGCTCTCGCCGTAGCCCCACTCGCGCGAGCCGAACTGCCAGGTGCCCAGGCCGATCCGGCTGACCGGTCCCAGCCCCGGCACCTCGAGGAACTGCATACCTGCAGTCTCCGCTCAGCCGCGCAGGATCGCCTCGGCGATCGCCAGCCCTTCCACCGCACCGTGCTCGGTGGCGCGGCAGCAGTGCACCAGCCAGGCGGCCACGCCCTCCGGCGATCCGGACGCGTAGCCCGCGAGCGCCGCCAGGTACGCCTCGCGGCCCAGCTCCACGAAGCCGACCTCGGGCACCGACACCGCTTTGGGGTCCAGGCCCCGGGTGATGCCGGTCAGCCGCGCCGCGGCCCGGGCGACGACGCCGTCCGCGCTGCCGAACGGCGCGAGCGCGGCCAGCTCGCCGTGCACCACCGCGGCGAGCAGCACCGCCGGCACCGTCGTCTCCACCTTGACCAGGCCGAACAGCCCGGTCAGCCGGGGTCCGGCGTGCGCCGCCGGCCGCCCGAGCGCCGACCGGTCGACCAGGTCGGCGGCGGCCAGCACGTGCAGCCGGGCCAGCACCTGCCCCGGCGCCCGCGACCAGGTCTCGGTCATCGACCCCAGCGCGGCCGAGGCCCGCAGCGACCCCTGCACGACCGGGTCGTCGACCGCACCGGCGCGCAGCTCGGCCAGCGGGACGTCGACGCCCTCCAGCGCGGCCGACGCCCGGGCACCGCGCAGCGCCGACTCGGTGCTGACCTCGGCCGAGCGGTTGCGCATCAGCCGGTGCGCCAGCAGCCGGTCGATGGCGGTCCGGGAGGCGTCGGCGGCGTCCCGCACGCCGGGCAGGTCGAGCAGGTGCGCCAGCGGGTCGGGCGCGGCAGGCCGGGACGACGGGCGGGCGGCACCGGGCCGGACGGGGATCGTCACGGGGACGACGGTACGAGGCGCGGCCGCACGGCCCGACCGCCCCCTCGCCTACGCTCCGGGCACCATGGCCCGTGATCAGGAGGCGCGTCCCCTCACCCTGCTGCTCGTCCGCCACGGGCAGAGCGAGTGGAACGCCCAGGGCCGCATGCAGGGGCAGAAGGCGCACGTCCCGCTCACCGCGCTCGGCCACGAGCAGGCCGCCGCGGCTGCCGAGCAGCTGGCCGCCCGGCAGCCCGGGGCGCTGATCTCCAGCGACCTGGAGCGCGCCGTGCAGACCGCCGAGCACTGTGCCCGGGCGACCGGACTGCCGCTGATCACCACGCCCGCGCTGCGCGAGCAGGGGTACGGCGTGCTCGAGGGCCGGCCCTCCCGCGAGCTCTGGGACGTCGTCGACTGGACCGATCCGCACTGGTCGGCCGAGGGCGGGGAGAGCCTCGCCGAGCTGCACGCACGGGTGGCGGCGTTCCTCAAGGAGCTGCTCGCCGATCCGCCCGCCGACGTCGTCGCCCTGGTCACCCACGGCGACACGATCCGGGCCGTGCAGGCGGTCGTGGCCGGGCTCGGCCCGGAGGGGATGCCGGCGGTGACCCCGCACAACGGCAGCGTGACCGAGGTCGTGCTGTGAGCCGGGTGCTCGTGCTGGGCGGCAGCCGGTCGGGCAAGTCGGCGCACGCCGAGTTCCTGCTCGAGGGCAGGGACGACGTCACCTACCTGGCGACGTCGGTGCGGTCCGAGGACGACGCCGAGTGGACCGCCCGGATCGCCGCGCACCGCGCCCGCCGGCCGGCCGCGTGGACCACGGTCGAGACGACGGCGCCCTCCGAGCTGCTGCGCGGCGGTGCGGTGCTGGTGGACAGCGTGACCACGTGGGTGGCCGCGCTCATGGACGAGACCGGGGTCTGGGCCGACGAGCCCGGCGCGCTCGACCGGCTGGCCGACCGCTGCGACGCGCTGGTCAACGCGTGGGCGATGACACCCGCGCACGTGGTGGCGGTCAGCGACGAGGTCGGGCTCGGCGTCGTGCCGGAGACCCGCGCCGGGCGGCTGTTCCGCGACACCCTCGGCGCGGTCAACCAGCGGCTGGCCGGCACCGCCGACGAGGTCTGGTTCGTCGTCGCCGGCCTGCCGCAGCGCCTGCGATGAGGTGGGGCGGCCCGCTGGAGTCCGCCGCGCTGCTCACGGTCCTGCGGGTGCCCGCCGGTGCCGCCCGGAGCACGCGCGGGGTCCTGCCGTGGGCGCCGCTGGTCGGCCTGGTGCTCGGGGCGGTCGCGACGGCGGTCGGCGTCCTCGGCACGCGGCTGATCTCGCCGTTCGCGGGTGCGGTGCTGACGGTCGCCGTCCTGGCCGCGCTCACCCGCGGGCTGCACCTGGACGGGCTGGCCGACACCGCCGACGGGCTCGGGCCGCTGCGCGGGCGGGACCGCGCGCTGGAGGTGATGCACCAGAGCGACATCGGCCCGTTCGGCGTCGTCACCCTGGTCCTCACCCTGCTGCTGCAGGTGGCGGCCCTGGCCGGCCTGCTCCCCGGTCAGTGGGTCGCGCCGGCGGCGGCGGTGCTCACCGCCCGGCTCGCGATGGCCCGCACCGGCCTGCCCGGCACGGTCATGGCCGAGACGTCGTCGTTGGGCCGGGCGGTCCAGGGCACGGTCTCCCCCGCCTGGCTGACCGGGTGCGCCGTGGTCGCGGCGGGCGCGGTCGGCGGTGTTCAGTGGTTGCTCAGCGGCCCGGCCGACGCGGCCGGACTGCTCGCGGCCTGCGTGGTCGGGATCGGCGCCGCCGAGCTGCTGCGGGCCCGCGCCACGGCCCGGCTCGGCGGGGTCACCGGCGACGTGATGGGCGCGATGGGCGAGGTGGCGGCGACGGCCACGCTGCTGGTGGCCGCCGCCGTGCTGACCTAGGCGGCCAGCTCCTCGCACTCGCGGCAGCGCAGCACCCCGACGGTCGGCTCGGTCCAGTCGCGGTGGGGCAGCACCTTCACGTCGGTGCCGCAGAGGGCGGTGTCGCCGTCCCGGAACAGCCGGACGACGGCGTGCGCCACGCCCGCCGGCCGGTCGTCGTCTCGCACGCCCACGGCGGACGAGGAACCGACGGCCACGATGCGCTTGGCGCCGGTCATGTACTTGCTCTTCACCATTACAGGGTGCACCGAACGGGTGACAGAACGCTATGACGCTGGCCACGCCTCACGCGCGGGCCCCCGCCGGCGTCTCGCCGCCCTCGAGGTCGCCCTCGGTGTCCAGGTACGCCTGCTGCAGCTCGGCCAGCAGCGCCGGGTCGGGGTCGGCCCACATGCGACGGTCCACCGCCTCGAGCAACCGCTCGGCGATGCCGTGCAGCGCCCAGGGGTTGGACTGCTCGAGGAACGACCGGTTCTCCGGGTCGAGGACGTAGGTCTGCGCGAGCTTCTCGTACATCCAGTCGTCGACCACGCCGGTCGTGGCGTCGTAGCCGAACAGGTAGTCCACGGTCGCGGCGAGCTCGAAGGCTCCCTTGTAACCGTGCCGGCGCATCGCGGCCAGCCACTTCGGGTTCACCACCCGCGCCCGGAACACCCGCGAGGTCTCCTCCGACAGCGACCGGGTGCGCACCGACTCCGGCCGGGTCGAGTCACCGATGTAAGCCGCCGGCGCCTGTCCGGTGAGCGCCCGGACGGTCGCCACCATCCCGCCGTGGTACTGGAAGTAGTCGTCGGAGTCGGCGATGTCGTGCTCGCGGGTGTCGACGTTCTTCGCCGCCACCGCGATCCGCCGGTAGGCGGACTCCATGTCCGGCCGGGCGGCCACGCCGTCCAGGTCGCGGCCGTAGGCGTAGCCGCCCCACACGGCGTAGACCTCGGCGAGGTCGGCGTCGCCGCGCCAGTTCCGGGAGTCGATGAGCGGCAGGATGCCCGCCCCGTACGCGCCGGGCTTCGAGCCGAACACCCGGGTGGTCGCCCGCCGGCGGTCGCCGTGCGTGGCCAGGTCGGCGTCCACGTGGGCGCGCACGAAGTTCTGATCGCCCGGCTCGTCCAGCCCGGCCACCAGGGTCACCGCGTCGTCCAGCATGGTCACCACGTGCGGGAACGCGTCGCGGAAGAAGCCGCTGATCCGCACGGTGACGTCGATCCGCGGCCGGCCGAGCTCGGCCACCGGCACCGGCTCCAGCCCGGTCACCCGCCGCGAGGCGTCGTCCCACACCGGGCGGACGCCGAGCAGCGCCAGCACCTCCGCGACGTCGTCCCCCGACGTGCGCATCGCCGACGTCCCCCACACCGACAGACCGACGGAGGCGGGGTACGAGCCGGTGTCGGCGAGGTACCGCTCGACCAGCGACTCGGCCATCGCCTGCCCGGTCTCCCAGGCCAGGCGCGAGGGCACCGCGCGCGGGTCGACCGAGTAGAAGTTCCGCCCGGTCGGCAGCACGTTGACCAGCCCGCGCAGCGGTGAGCCCGACGGCCCCGCCGGGATGTACCCACCGGACAGGGCGTGCAGGACGGCGGACAGCTCGTCGGTGGTCCGCTCCAGCCGCGGCACCACCTCATCGACGGCGAACCGCAGCACCGACTCGACGGCCTCGGACGGACCGCCCAGAACGTCGACGACGACACCGGTCACGGCAGACGCCGCCCAGCCCGCCACCTCCATGCCGCTGACCAGCGCGGACGCCGTCGCCTCGACCGCGTCGGTCTCGGCGCGACCAGCGCCCTCGGCCAGGCCGAGCGCCTCGCGCAGCCCGGGCAGCGCGACCGCGCCGCCCCAGATCTGCCGCGCCCGCAGCATCGCCAGCACGAGGTCCACCCGGTCGGAGCCGGTCGGCGGGACTCCGAGCACGTGCAGCCCGTCGCGGATCTGCGAGTCCTTGATCTCGCACAGCCACCCGTCGACGTGCAGGATCATCTCGTCGAAGTGGTCGTCCTCCGGCCGCTCGTTGAGCCCCAGGTCGTGGTCGAGCTTCGCCGCCTGGATCAGCGTCCAGATCTGGGCGCGCACCGCCGGCAGCTTCGCCGGGTCCATCGCCGCGACGTTGGCGTGCTCGTCGAGCAACTGCTCGAGCCGGGCGATGTCGCCGTAGGAGTCGGCCCGCGCCATCGGCGGGACCATGTGGTCGACCAGCGTCGCGTGCGCCCGGCGCTTGGCCTGCGAGCCCTCCCCCGGGTCGTTGACCAGGAACGGGTAGACCAGCGGGACGTCGCCGAGCGCGGCGTCCGGCCCGCACGACGCCGACATCCCGACCGTCTTGCCGGGCAGCCACTCGAGGTTGCCGTGCTTGCCCACGTGCACGATCGCGTGCGCGCCGAACTCCGACCGCAGCCACCAGTAGGCGGCCAGGTAGTGGTGCGACGGCGGCAGGTCGGGGTCGTGGTAGATCGCGATCGGGTTCTCGCCGAAGCCGCGCGGCGGCTGCACCATGACGACGGTGTTGCCGGCCCGGAGCGCCGCGAAGACGATGTCGCCCCCCTCCACGAACAGGGAGCCCGGCGGCTCGCCCCAGTGCTGCGTCATCGCGTCGCGCAGGTCCCTCGGCAGCGTGTCGAAGAAGGCGCGGTACGCGGCGGCCGGGATCCGCACCGGGTTCCCCGACAGCTGCTCCTCGGTGAGCCAGTTCTCGTCCTGCCCGCCCGCGGCGATCAGCGCGTGCACCAGCGCGTCGCCGTCCAGCTCGGCCACCCCGGGAAGTGCAGCAGGCCCGTCGAACGGGCCGATGTCGTACCCCTCCCCGTGCATCGCCGCGAGCAGCCGGACGACCGACGCCGGGGTGTCCAGCCCGACCGCGTTGCCGATCCGCGCGTGCTTGGTCGGGTAGGCCGACAGCATCAGCACGATCCGCCGCTCGGACGGCGGGGTGGACCGCAGCCGCGCGTGCGCGACCGCCGTCCCGGCCACGCGCGCCGCCCGCTCCGGATCGGCGACGTAGGAGGTCAGACCGTCGGCGTCGGTCTCCTTGAAGGAGAACGGCACGCTGATCAGCCGGCCGTCGAACTCCGGGATCGCGACCTGGTTGCCGACGTCGAGCGGCGAGAGGCCGTCGTCGTCGCCGAGCCACTCCTCGCGCGAGCGGGTCAGGCAGAGCCCCTGGATCACCGGGACGTCGAGCGCGGCCAGCGCGCCGACGTCCCACGCGCCGTCGTCCCCACCCGCCTGCGCCGTCGCCGGACGCGAACCGCCGGCGGCGAGCACGGTGACCACCAGCGCGTCGGCGCCGCGCAGCGTCTCCAGCAGGTCGTCGGGCACGCTGCGCAGCGAGTTCACGAACACCGGCAGCGCCGAGCCCCCGGCGTCCTCGATCGCCGAGCACAGGTCCTCGACGAAGGCGGTGTTCCCGGCCAGGTGGTGGGCCCGGTAGTAGAGGACGGCGACCCGCGGGCCGCTGCCCGAGGACTCGCGCGACAGCACCCCCCAGTCGGGTGCGACCGCCGGCGGCTCGAACCCCTCGCCGGTGAGCAGCACGGTGTCGGAGAGGAACCGGTGCAGCTGCACGAGGTTGTCCGGACCGCCCTGCGCGAGGTAGCTGTGCGCGTCGGTGGCGACGCCGATCGGCACGGTGGACAGCTCCATCAGCTCGGCGTCGGGCAGCTGCTCCCCACCGAGGACGACGACCGGCGCCGGGCCGGCCAGCAGCGGGGCCAGCAGCTCCTCGAACTGCCGGCGCATCCCGAGCAGCCGCACCACGACCAGCGCCGAGCCCTCGACCAGCGCCGCGACGCCGGCGTCGTCCAGGCGCGCGGGGTTGCCCAGCCGCCACGGGACGGCGCTGGCCCGAGCCGACAGCAGGTCGGTGTCGCTGGTGGAGAGCAGCGTGAACACGGGTGCGTCGGTCACCGGGACAGCCTCTCCCAGGCAGATCGCCGCGGGTGCAGGCGGGGGGCGCGCGCAGCGGCCACGAGCCCTCGCGACGTCCTAGCCTGCCCGGGCATGAGCGCCCCGCTGCTCCCACCGCTGCCCGAGGACGCCTTCCGCCGGGTGCTGTGCGTCGTCGCCCACCCGGACGACGTGGAGTACGGCACGTCGTCGGCGGTCGCCACGTGGACCGCCCGCGGCGTCGAGGTCGCCTACCTGCTGCTCACCCACGGCGAGGCCGGCATGGACGCCGTCCCGCCCGAGCGCACCGCCGAGCTGCGCACGCAGGAGCAGCTGGCCGCCTCGCTCGTCGTCGGGGTGAGCGACGTGACGTTCCTCGACCACCCGGACGGCGTCCTCGAGCACGGCCTGCCGCTGCGCCGCGACATCGCCCGCGCCATCCGTCGCTGGCGTCCGGACGCGGTGCTCATCGGGTCGTGGGAGGTCGAGACGCGGATCGGGCTCAACCAGGCCGATCACCGCGCTGCCGGGCTCGCCGGGCTGGACGCCGTCCGCGACGCCGGCAACCGCTGGGTGTTCCGGGAGCTGCTCGACGAGGGGCTCGAGCCGTGGTCGACGCGCTGGCTGCTCATCGCCGGCGACCCGCGGCCGACGCACGGCGTCGAGGTCACCGGCGAGCCGCTGGCCCGCGGCGTCGCCTCGCTCGAGGCGCACGGCGGCTACCTGGCCGGGATCCCCGGGCACCCGCTGCCCTCGGTCATGATCCCGGCGATCACCGCGATGCAGGGCCGCGCGATGGGAGTGCCGAACGCCGTCCTGCTGCGGGCCTGGGACCTGCACGCCCCGCCGCCGATCGCCCGGGAGGCGATGAGCGGCTGAGTGCTCACGCCCGGGTGGCGTCCAGCAGCTGCAGGAGGTCGTGCGCGGCCAGCTCGACCTCCTTGTGCCCCCACTCGGCCGCCCGGTAGTGGCAGGCGATGATGCCCATCCGGTGCACCCGGCGGAAGTCGCCGTACACGAAGGCGTAGCGGGCCTTGGTCTCCTCGTTCGCCCCGTCGGTGAGGGCGAGGTGCCAGGCGCCGTACTCGGCCCAGGAGTGCTTCTCGAGGTAGGTGTTCTCCTCCTCGGCGGTGGGCTGCGCGCGGCCCCACTCGCTGCGCAGCACGTACCGGTGGGCCGTGATGAGGTCGCGGGCGTGCGCCAGACCGGCGTCGTTGACGAGGTACTTCGCCATGGCGCTCAGTTCAGCAGCAACCGCTCGATCGCGTCGACCAGGAAGTCGGCGTACTGCTCGAGGGTCCAGCCACGGACGCCCATCAGGTTCGCCACGAGCGCGTGGGTGAAGACACCCCACGCGATCTCGGTGGCTCGCTCGACGTCGAGCCCGTCCCGCAGTTCCGGTTGGAAGGAAGCGATCATGATCCGCTGGTCGCTGAACCTGCGGCGCTCGTACTCGGCCCACGCCTCGGCGATCTCGGGATCCCCGGCAGCCGCACCGGCGAAGACCTGCAGGATCGGCACGGCCTCCGGGACATAGCGCAGGACGAGCTCCCGCACGGCGGCGAGCTTGGTCGCCCGGTCGGGGGCATGGACCAGCCGGAGGAACGACTCCCGCTGGGCCAGCGGTGACTCCTCGTCGTCACCGACGACGGCGCGGTCGACGCAGGCCAGGAGCAGCGCCGCCTTGCTGCCCTGCCCGAAGACGGTCTGCACCGAGACCCCCGCCTCGGCGGCGACGTCCTTCATGGTCGTCGCCGCGTAGCCCTGGTCGAGGAAGCGGCGGGCGGCGGCATCGAGGACGGCGGCCCTCGTGCGCTGCGCCTGCTCGGCTCGCAGCGGCGAGTTGTAGACCCTCTTGCGGTCGCTCATGGATTCACTCTACTCTCCCGCTATTCGTTAGATCATCACTCCAACCAATAAAGGAGAGCTCCGTGACCACGACCGCTCCGCACCCGCCCCAGCTCCTGCTCGAGGGCCAGTACGCCGCGCCCGAGGGCCCGGTCGACCTGGCCGCCATGTACCTGATGCACCGCGCCTTCCGCCGCGACCTGACGCTGTTCGCGCAGGTGGCGGGCGTGGTGCCGGCCGCGGACCGGGAGCGCTGGCAGCTCGTCGCGCGGCGTTTCGAGTTCTTCTCCACCGTGCTCCACAAGCACCACTCCGGCGAGGACCGCGCCCTGTGGCCGCTGCTCGCCGAGCGCGGCGCGGACGCGACCGTGCTCGACGCGCTCGAGGCCGAGCACGCGGTCATCGACCCGCTGCTGGCCTCGGTGACGGCCGACCTGCGGGCGCTCGCCGACGGCAGCGGGAACGAGGCCACCCACGCCCGGCTCGCGGGCACGACGGTGGACCTGCGGGACGCGCTGCTGGCGCACCTGGCCCACGAGGAGAGCGACGGCATGACCCTCGTGCAGCGGCACCTGACCGACGAGGACTGGCTGCGGCTCGACGAGGAGGTCTTCAAGAAGGACTACAGCCCGCGCGAGATCCCTGCGGTCGCCGGCTGGGTGGCCTCCGGTCTGCCGGTCGAGGACGTGCGCCGGATGCCGGGGGCGAACGCGCTGCTGGTGGCGGTCGCGATGTTCATGGGCCGCCGGGCGCAGCGCCGCGACGCGCGCATCTTCGGCGGGGCGCAGCGATGACCGGCAAGGACAAGGCCCTCACGCTGATCACCAAGTACGCCGCCAAGATCCACGTGACCATGGTCCGGCGCTCCGGCGGGAAGCTGGTGCGCACGTTCCGCGGCGGCGACATGCTGCTGCTCAGCCACACCGGCCGGAGGTCCGGCAAGGCGTTCACCACCCCGGCGCTCTACGTCCGCGACGGCGAGGACTACGTGATCGCCGCCTCGAACGGCGGGATCGACGCCGAGCCGCAGTGGTGGCTGAACCTCCAGGCCGATCCGCGAGGGGCCGTCGAGATCGGCGGCCGGCGCACGCCGGTGCGCGCGACCCAGGTGGACGAGACCGACCGGCAGCAGCTGTGGGACGCGCTCATGGCCAAGTGCCCGACCTACGACGACTACCAGGCCGGGGTCTCGCGGCGGATCTCGCTGGTGCGGCTGTCCCCGATCGGGGAAGAACGGGCGGCCTGAGCAGGGCGCCTGCTTGCACCGAACGGTTGCGTTTTGCAAGGTGTCCGGGTGCACGAGCCGGGGACGACGTCGACCACATCCCTGCGCGTGATCTTCTCGGGACGTCGGGGACGGCTGCTGGCGGCCCTGCTGCTCGCCGAGTTCGCCGGCGCCGTCCAGGGCATCGCGTACGCGACCGTGCTGCCACTGGCCGCGCAGGAGCTCGACGGCGCGGCGCTCTACGGGGCGACGCTCTCGGCCGGACTGCTGACCGGCGTCGTCGTCCTGGCCGCCGGGCCCGGGGTGACCGCCCGGCTGCCACCGCGGCAGAACCTCGCCCTGGCCACCGGGCTGTTCGTCGCGGGCGTGGTGCTGTCGGCGTGCGCGCCGGCGATGGGCTGGCTGCTGGCCGGCGGCATCCTCCGGGGCATCGCCGGCGGGTTGCTGGCCGCGTTCGGGCTGTCCGCGATCGGCGGGCTGTTCGAGGACGACGTCCGGCCACGCGTGCTCAGCCTGTTCACCCTGGTCTGGCTGCTGCCGTCGCTGGCCGGTCCGCCGGTCAACGCCGCGATCACGGTGTGGCTGGGCTGGCGGTGGGCGATGGCCTGGCCGGTGCTCGTCGTCATCGCGGCCCGGCTGCTCATGAGCCGGGACACCGGGCTGATCCCGGCGCCGTCGGAGGAGAAGGAGACCTCGCTCGGCACGGGCCTGCTCGTGGCGGCCGGCCTGGCCCTGGCGTCCGCGGCGACCACCCGCGGCGGCTGGGGGATCCCGCTGCTGGTCGCCGGGCTGCTCCTCGCCGTCGTCGCCGGGACCCGGGTGATGGTCCGCGCCACCGCCGACAGCCGCCGTCGGACGACCGTCGTCCTCGCCTACGCCTGCCTCGCCGCGGCCTTCTTCGGCGGCGACGGCCTGATCCCGCTGGCGATCGTGGAAGGCCTCGGTCGGGGGGTGGTCGCCAGCGCCGTCGGCCTCGGCGCGGGGCTGGTCGCCTGGTCGATCACCGGGCTGCTGCCGGCGACGGCCGGACGACGACCCGATCCGGCCAAGGTCGGCACCGTCCTGGTCGTGGCCGCCCTGCTCACCGAGGCGTTCGCCCAGACCGGCCTGGTCGGCTCGACGCCGGCGCTGGTGCTCGCCGTCGCGGCGTGGGGCGTGGCCGGCTTCGGCATCGGCATCGCGTACGTGCAGCTGTCCGCGCAGGCGTTCGACTCGCTCGCCCCCGAGCGGGTGGCCGCGGTCGCCGGCGCGGTGGCGTTCGCCGAGACGGCGTCCGTCGTGGTCGGCTCGCTGCTCGGCGCGGGCAGCTACTCGCTGGCCACCGGCCTGCACGTCGGCGCGAGCACCGGCATCTCGGTCGGCTTCCTGCTGGTCGCCGCGGTCGGCGCGGTCGGGGCGGTGCTCGCCGCCCGACGCTGAGGTCGGGCGGCGAGGTCCGGTCAGGCGGCGCCGAGGGCGTCGGCCACCCGGTGGTGGACGGCGGCGTCGTCCGGACGGCTCTGCCGCTCCAGCGTGCGGGCCAGCGCGCGGCGCGCCCAGCCGTTGGCGGGCGCCAGCTCGACCAGCCGGCCGAGGGTCTCCTCGGCGCGGTGCAGCTGGGCCGAGCCGAAGTACGCGCGGGCGAGCAGCTCGAGCGCGGCCTCGTTCTCGGGTTCCGCCTCGACGACCGCGGTGAGGATGCGGGCGGCCTCGGTCGGCTGCCCCATCGCCAGGAACAGGTCGGCGCGCAGGTACTCGGAGTGCATGTCCAGCTCGAAGGGGGTGCTCACGTGCAGATCAACCGCTGCGGCCCTTCCCGGCTTCCCGTCGTCGTAGCCTCGCGGTCGACATGACCGCCGCCCGCACCCGCGCCGACGCCTGCCCCGGCGCGCTGCAGACCCACGCCGCCGCCGACGGCGCGCTCGCCCGCGTCCGCGTGCCCGGCGGGCTGCTGACCGCCGACCAGCTGCGGGTGCTCGCGGCGGCCGCGCGCGAGCTCGGCGACGGCGGCCTGGAGCTGACCAGCCGCGGCAACGTGCAGCTGCGCGGTCTCGCCGAGGACGACGTCCCGGCGCTCGGCGACCGGCTGGCCGGCGCTGGTCTGCTGCCCAGCGCCACGCACGAACGGGTGCGCAACGTGCTGGCCAGCACGCTGTCCGGCCGCTCCGGCGGGCTGGTCGCCGTCCGCCCGTGGGTGGCCGCGTTCGACGCGGGGCTTCAGGCCGACCCGGCGCTCGCCGAGCTGCCCGGCCGGTTCCTCGCCACCCTCGACGACGGCCGCGGCGACGTCTCCGGTCTCGGCGGCGACGTCGGTCTCCTCGCGCTCGACGACGGCGTCGCCCTGCTGCTCGGCGGCACCGACAGTGGTCTGCGGACGACCGCGGACGACGCCGTCGACCTGCTGCTGGCCGCCACCCGCGCCTTCCTCGACGAGCGCACCGAGCAGGGCGGAGCCGCCTGGCGGCTCACGGAGCTGGCCGACGGACGTGCCCGGGTCGCGGCCCGGGTGGGGATGCCCACCGCCGAGCCGGTCGCCGTGCCTGCCGCGCCGGTGCTCGGCCCGGTCGGCGCGGCGGAGCAGGACGACGGGCGGATCGCGCTGATCGGCGTCGTCCCGCTGGGGCGGCTGACCGCCGACCAGGTGGAGCTGCTGGCCCGGCTCGCCCCCGAGGTCCAGGTGACGCCGTGGCGCAGCGTCGTCGTCCCCGACCTCGCCTACGACCGGGTGGACGACGCCGCGGTCGACCTGCACCGCACCGGGATCGTCTTCGACGAGGCGAGTCCCTGGCTGCGGGTCACCGCCTGCGCCGGGCGCCCGGGGTGCGCGAAGTCGCTCGCCGACGTCCGGGCCGACGTGGTCACCGCCGTGCTGAGCGGTGACCTGCCCGCCGACGGCGCACGGCAGCACTGGGCCGGGTGCGAGCGGCGCTGCGGCCGCCCGCGCGGCGACGTCGTCGACGTCGTCGCGACCGGTGCGGGTTATCGGGTGAGCTCGACCCGCACGTAGCCTCCCGTACCGATGTACGACTACGAGAAGGACGGCGCCGAGATCTACCGGCGCTCGTTCGCGACCATCCGCGCCGAGGCGGACCTGGCCGGGCTGCCCGACGACGTGGCCCGGGTCGCGGTCCGCATGATCCACGCGTGCGGGCAGGTCGACCTAGTCGCCGACCTCGCCTTCTCCCCCACCGTCGTCGCCCGCGCCCGCGCGGCCCTGGACGCCGGCGCCCCGGTGCTCTGCGACGCCGAGATGGTCGCCTCGGGCATCACCCGCCGCCGGCTGCCCAAGGACAACGACGTCGTCTGCACGCTGCACGACGAGCGCACGCCCGGGCTGGCGGCTTCGCTGGGCACCACGCGGACGGCGGCCGCCCTGGAGCTGTGGGGTGACCGGCTCGGCGGCGCCGTCGTCGCCATCGGCAACGCGCCCACCGCGCTGTTCCACCTGCTGGAGATGATCGAGGCCGGGGCGCCGCGACCGGCCGCCGTCCTCGGCATCCCGGTCGGCTTCGTCGGCGCGGTCGAGTCGAAGGAGGCCCTGGCGGCCTCCGACCTGGACTTCCTGGTCGTGCGCGGACGGCGCGGCGGCTCGGCCATGACCGCCGCGGCCGTGAACGCGATCGCGAGCGACGTCGAGTGACCGGGCGTCTCTACGGCGTCGGGCTCGGTCCCGGCGACCCGGAACTGGTCACCGTCAAGGCCGCGCGGCTGATCGGCGCGGCCGACGTCGTCGCCTTCCACGCCGCCCGGCACGGCCGCTCGGTGGCCCGCGCGCTCGCGGCGCCCTACCTGCGCGAGGGGCAGATCGAGGAGCTGCTGGTCTACCCGGTCACCACCGAGACCACCGACCACCCCGGCGGCTACCAGGGGGCGATCGACGAGTTCTACGAGGAGGCGGCGGCCCGGCTGGCCGCGCACCTCGACGCCGGCCGCGACGTCGTCGTCCTGGCCGAGGGCGACCCGTTCTTCTACGGGTCCTACATGCACATGCACAAACGGCTCGCGCACCGGTACCCGACCGAGGTCGTGCCCGGGGTGACCAGCGTGAGCGGCGCCGCGGCGGTGCTCGGCCGGCCGCTGGTCGAGCGCGACGAGGTGCTCACCGTGCTGCCCGGGACGCTGTCGTCCGAGGAGCTCGCCGAGTGGCTGGCGACGACGGACTCGGCTGCGGTGATGAAGCTCGGTCGCACGTTCCCGGCGGTGCGCGAGGCGTTCGAGGCCGCCGGCGTGCTGGACCGCGCGTTCTACGTCGAGCGGGCGACCACCGAGCAGCAGCGGGTGGCGCCGCTGGCCGACGTCGACCCGGCGACCGTGCCGTACTTCTCCCTGGCGCTGCTGCCCAGCGAGCTGACCGGGCCGCTGCCGCAGCCCGAGGAACTTCCCGCCGAACCGCACGCCGGCGAGGTGGTCGTCGTCGGGCTCGGCCCCGGTTCGCGCGCGTGGACGACGCCGGAGGTGGCCGACGCGCTGGCCTGCGCCGACGACCTGGTCGGCTACGGCCCGTACCTCGACCGCGTGCCGGCCAACCCGCGGCAGACCCGCCACCCCAGCGACAACCGGGTCGAGGCCGAACGGGCGGCGGCGGCTCTGTCGCTCGCCGCGTCCGGACGGCGGGTGGCCGTGGTCTCCAGCGGCGATCCGGGCGTGTTCGCGATGGCCGCCGCGGTGCTCGAGGTCGCCGAACGGCCGGAGTTCGCCGGTGTCCGGGTGCGGGTGCTGCCCGGGCTGACCGCGGCGCAAGCGGTGGCGTCGCGGGTCGGCGCGCCCCTGGGCCACGACTTCGCCGTCCTGTCGCTGTCCGACGTCCGCAAGCCGTGGGAGGTCGTCGTCGAGCGGCTGCGCGCCGCGGCGTCGGCCGACCTCGTGCTGGCGCTGTACAACCCGCGCTCCAAGGCCCGGCCGCACCAGCTCGGTGAGGCGCAGAAGGTGCTGCTGGAGAACCGGTCGCCGGACACCGTGGTCGTCGTCGGCCGCGACGTCGGCGGGCCGGAGGAGAAGGTCGTGGTCACGACGCTGGGCGACCTCGACCCGGAGACCGTCGACATGCGCTGCCTGGTGCTGATCGGCTCCTCGCGCACCCGCGTCGGCCCGTCCGGCGCCGTGTACACCCCGCGCACGTACTGAGCGCGACCTGGCTTCGAGGGCGCGGAGGCGAGGCTCAGTCCGAGCTTGAGACCTCGTTGATCGAGGTCCCGGTCGGCACGTGCTGCGCCGAGCGGCAGGGCGGAGGCGTGGTCCTGGGACCATCTCGCGAAGAAGTCCGTGGCCAGCGCGGCGTCGGGGTGGTCGACGAGTTCCTCGTCGTGGAAGGCCGAGAACGACAGGGGCACCTCCAGCGCCTGTCCGGTCCCTTCGAAGGCGAACGGAACGGCCCGGGCGGAGAACGACGGGAACGCCTCGGCGATCAGCGCCTGAGCGCGTGGACCGCTCGACGCGTCGTGCAACCGGTACAAGCCGTTCTGGAAGGAGCAGCCGGCGAAGGGGCCGGCGAGCTCGTCGTAACCGGTCGCGGCTCGGAGTCGCGGCTCGCGCCACGTAGGGCCCGCGACCTGGCCGGGTGGCAGCGGCGCATGCTCAGCAAGAAGCCGCCCGAACAAGCGTGAGGCCAATCAACAAGTCGCGATGCTGGGCGACACACGTTGCCAGGGGCGCTGGATCCAGCCGCATGGACTCGCCGGACGTTCCCGCGGGAACGTCGTCAAGCCATAGGCCTTGCTTCGCGTTCCCGCGGGAACGTCTCACCATCCTGAGCCGCGGCGCGCCGGGCAGCGGGAATGCCGCCGCGAGCAGGTGCCTTGGCAGGGATCGTGCCGACCCGACGCCTGTCCCGGCCGGCCGCCTTCTGGTCGGTCGCCGTCCTGCTGGTCCTCATGCTCGCCGCGTCGGGCGTCCCGTCGCCGCTGTACCGCGTCTACTCCCAGGAGTTCGGGTTCGGCCCGGGCGTGCTGACGACGATCTTCGCGATCTACGCCTTCGCGCTGCTCGGCTCGCTGCTGGTGGTCGGCGGGCTGTCCGACCACGTCGGGCGGCGGCCGGTGATCGCCTCCGCTCTGGCGGTCGAGGCGGTCGCGATGGCGCTGTTCTGGGCCGCGGACGGCGTCGGCTGGCTGCTCGCCGCCCGGGTGGTGCAGGGCCTGGCCACCGGCGCCCTGACCAGCGCGCTCGGCGCCTGGCTGCTCGACCTCCAGCGCCCGCAGCGGCCGCTGGCCCCGTTCATCAACAGCGCCGCCCCGGGCCTCGGCCTGTCGCTGGGGGCCTTCGGCGCCGGGCTGCTCGTGCAGTTCGTGCCGTCGCCGACCGACTGGGTGTTCGGCGTGCTCACCGTCGTCTTCGTCCTGGCCGTGCCGGGCGTGCTGCTCCTGCTGCCCGAGACCTCGCCTCGGGTGCCCGGTGCGCGGGCCTCGCTGCGCCCGCGGGTCGAGGTGCCGCAGCCGCAGCGCCCGGGGTTCCTGCTGGCGCTGCCGGTGGTGGTCGCCGCCTGGGCGCTCGGCGGCCTCTACGCCTCGCTCGGCCCGTCGCTGGTCGCCGACGTGTTCGGCGTGGAGAACCACGTCGTCGGGGGCCTGCTGATCCTCGCGCTCAACGGCACCGGCGTGTTCGGCTCGTTCGCCGTCCGCTCGGTGGCCCCGGAGAAGGCCCTGGTCGGGGGCGCGCTGACGTTCGTCGTCGGCGTCGTGGGCACCATCACCGCCGTCTGGACCGGCTCTCTGGCGCTGCTGTTCGTCGCCGCGGTGGTCACCGGCTTCGCGTTCGGTGCGTCCTTCTTCGGCGCGATCGCGATGATCACGTCCGGCGTCGCCCCCGGGCACCGCGCCGGCCTGCTCGCCGCCACGTTCGTGGTCGGCTACCTGGCGTTCAGCGTGCCGGCGATCGCCGCCGGTATCGCCGTCAGCAGCATCGGCCTGGCCCGGACGACGGAGATCTACGGCGGCGTCGTCATCGTGCTGGCGCTGGTCGCGGTGGCCAGCGTGACCCTGCGGCTGCGCCGGACCCGCCGGCCGGTCGAGGTGCCGGCCGGCGACGCCGAGCGGGCGGCCGCCTAGCTTTCGCCCTTGAGGTCAAGACCGTCGGGCGGGCAGGTGTCATCCGGCCGGGTGCGGGGGGCGTCCGGCCTGGGAGCGCAGCGCGGTGATCGGTCCGGCGGTGGGGCCTGGTCGGCAGGCTGATCAGACGCCGTCGAGCGGCAGGCTTTCTTGTGCGCCGTGGGCGGCCCCAGGGCGAGCGGGCGGCAAGCTAGGTTGCGCCGTCGTGCGGCATAGCTGTCACAGCCGTCACCGCTCGCTCTGGTGCCGGGCTCGACGGTAGCGCTGTTCGTCGAAGGGTTGTTGGGTCTGGAGCAGGGTGTAGGCCAGTCGGCAGGCGTGGCGGGCCAGGGCGATGCGGACCGGGATCGGGCGCAGGCCGCGGGCGCGCAGCTCGTGGGCGCGGTCGATGAACGGCCCGCAGTGCTGGGACAGGCCCCAGGCGAGGTTCATCAGCGCATCGCGGTGTTCGGGCAGCCCCTGACGGGAGATCGGGGTGCGCCGGTTGATCGTCGCCGACCGGTAGCTGCCCGGGGCCAGGCCGGTGGCCGAGTAGAGATGCTCCGCGGTGGGGAACCGGGCAATCGGCAGGCTGAACGCGGCGAAGGCTGCTGCACGACTGGTGGCCACACCGGGCAGCGTGGTGAGGATCTGCCCGGCGCTTTCGGCCAGCAGAGCGGTGATCTCCGCGTCGACCGCGGCGATGTCGGCAGCGATCGCCCGCCAGCGGGCCACGCTCCGGCTCAACCGCGCTGCTCGTGCCGAGGCGTCGGGCGGCGGTGGCAGGCAGGCCCGCCACCGCCCGACCCAGAACTCCGCTTCGCTGGTGAGCACGCGCCCCCGGGCTCGAGCGCGCAGCGAACGGATCGAGGGCGGTCGGCCGGCGAAGGCCGCGGCGCAGTCCAGCACCGCCTGCCCGATCACGCTGTCGGCCGGCAGCGCCCGGCCATGCCCGTCGGGTGCGGCCAGTCCGGGGCAGAGGGCATGCAGTTGATCGTGCAGCCGCTGCTGGGCCACCTTGTGCTCGCCGATCAGGCCGCGGCGGTGGCGAACAGCCGCGGTGAGCGCGTCCTGTTCCTGGTCGGGCACCGGCCGGCCCTGTCCTTGGCGGGCCAGGTAGGTCAGCGCCGCGCAGTCCCGGTCATCGGTCTTGAATCGCCGCGATCCCAGTTGTGCTCGGGCGGCGGTGGTCTCCGAGGGCGCGAAGAGCCGGACCGATCCGGGAAACCGCTGGTTGAGCTCGCGCAGCCAGGCCTGATGCAGCCCGCCGGAGGCCTCGATGGCGAACACCGGACCCGAGGGGCCGACGTGGTCCACGACCAGTCGGTGCAGCTGCTCCAGCCCCGGACGCAACACCGGCAGCGACAGCGGCGGCACCACCTGGCCGACTTCACCGGTGCTCAACCAGACCCGATTGCTGACCTTCCCCGGATCGATGGCCACCACCAGCGTCGACGCCGGCAGCGCCTCGTGCAGCAAGCCCACGACAACCTCCCGTCCACCGCGGAAACGTCGTCAGGACGCTTCCGCAGGAACGGGGTCAACGGCTATCAGCTGTACGGCTCCGCCTTGAGCAGCCGCGCCAGGTGCGCGGCGTTCTCGGCGAGGGTCTGCGTCGCGGACGCGACGGCCCCCGGGGTCTCGTCCAGATCGTTGTAGTCGACCCCCGACATCGCCTCGCCGTTCCAGTACGTGACGCCCTGCGCCGGGATGGTGAAGCCGACGTCGGACAGAGCCTGGAACGCGTCGGCGCTGATGTGGTGGGCGCCGTCCTCGTTGCCGACCACCGCGACGACGGCGACCTTGCCGGTGATCACCGGCCGGCCGGTGTCGTCGGTCTCCGACAGCTCGCCGTCGAGGCGCTCGAGCACGCCCTGCGCGACGCTGGTCATGTGCCCGACCCAGGTCGGCGTGGCGAAGACCAGGATGTCGGCGGCCAGCAGCTTCTCGCGGATCTGCGGCCACTCGTCGCCGTCGCCCATGTCGACCTCGACGCCCGGCTTCACGTCGTGGTCGACCACCCGCACCACCTCGTGCGAGGCGCCCTGCTCCTCGAGCGCGGCGAGGACCTCCCGTGCCAGCTTCTCGCTGCTCGAGGGCTCCGGCGACGCCTTGAGGCTGCAGACGAGGGCGAGGGCGTGCAGCGACGGGTGGTCTCTCATGGCCCCCTCCTGCCCGGACGACCTGCGGATCCACACATCACGGGGTCCGACGGCCCTGTCCGCGGCCTCCGGCCCGCGACCACCATGGAGCCCCGTCCCCGGTGGTGTGCCATGGCCGAGACCTCTCCCCGACCGCGCGGCCGGTTCCTCCTCGCGACCACCGACGTCGGCGGCACGCTGCCGCCCGCCCTCGGGCTGGCGGCGGAGCTGGTCCGGCGAGGCCATTCCGTCCTGGTCCTCAGCGACCCGCTCTCGGAGGAGGCGGTCCGGACCGCCGGCTGCGACTTCCGCCCGTGGCAGCTGGCCCAGCACATCGACACGATCGACCAGCAGACCGCGCTCATGGTCGAGATGGAGAAGGGCAACGGCCTGCAGCAGCTCCGGGCCGCCCGGGACCTGTTCATCGTCGGCCCGGCGGCCGGGTTCGCGGCCGAGGTGGTCGCCACGGTGCGCGAGCACCCGGTCGACGTCGTCCTCTCCGACGGCGTCCCCGGCATGCTCATCGGCGCCCAGGCGACCGGGCGGCCCACCGCCGCGCTGATGGCGAACATCTACCTGCGCCCCACGCCCGGGATGCCGCTGATGGCTCTGGGGTGGCTACCGCCGCGAGGGCCACTCGGCCGGGCCCGGGACGCGGTGATCCGGCGCGCGACGGGGCTCGTGCTCGACCGGTTCACGCGCGGTCTGAACCCCGCGCTCGCCGCCAACGGCCGTCCCCCGGTCCGCGGGGTGTTCGAGCTGTTCGACCGGTGCACCGAGGTCCTCGTCCTGACCAGCCCGTCGTTCGACTTCTCCTCTCCGCACATCCCCGCCAACGTCCACTTCGTGGGCCCGCAGCTCGACGACCCCGCCTGGGCAGGCGACGCCGGGGACTGGCGACCGCCCGGCGACGCGCCGCTCGTGCTCGTCGCGACCAGCTCGACCTTCCAGGACCAGCTCGACCTGCTCCGCCGGGTGGCCACCGCGCTCGGGGAGCTGCCGGTCCGCGGCCTCATCACCGCGGGCCGGGCGGTCGACCCCGCCGATGTCGCCGCACCGGCGAACGTCCGGGTGGTCCGGGCCGCGCCGCACCGGGCGGTGCTGCCCGAAGCGGCCGCCGTCGTCACCCACGCCGGGCACGGCAGCGTGCTGAAGGCGCTGGCCGCCGGCGTCCCGCTGGTCTGCATGCCGATGGGGCGCGACCAGAAGGACAACACCGTGCGCGTGCTGCGTCTCGGCGCCGGGGTGCGGGTGGACGAGAAGGCGCCGCCGGAGCGGATCGCCGCCGCGGTGCGCCAGGTGCTGGACGAGCCGGGCTACGCCGACGCCGCCCGCCGGTTCGCCGAGACCCTCGCCACCGAGGCCAAGACCCGGCCCAGCGCGGCGGACCGTGCCGAGGGGCTGCTCATCGGCTGAGGGCGGCGACGACGTCCGCCGGCGTGGGGACGACGACGGCACCGGCCGCGGCGAGCTCACCGGGCGGCGCCGGACCCCACCCGGCGCCGAGGCAGGGCAGCCCGTGCGCCGCGGCGCCGAGCACGTCGTGCTCCCGGTCGCCGATCAGCACCGGCCGCTCGCCGTCCGGGTGCGCGGCCAGCGCCAGGCCGACGACCTGGTCCTTGTGCCGGACGGCGCCGTCCATCGTCGCGCCGTGCACGGAGGCGAAGAACGGCCGCAGCCCGGTGTGCTCCAGCACCCGGACGGCGAACGGCTCGGGCTTGCTGGTGGTGATCGCCAGCGTCGCGCCGCCGTCGACCAGCCGGGCCAGCAGAGACGGGATGCCGTCGTAGACGGTGACGTCGAGCAGCGCGCCGGCCGAGTAGTGCTCGCGGTAGGCGGCGACGGCGCGCGGCACGTCGTCCGCCGGCACCCCGAGCACCAGCGCGAACCCGTCCTGCAGCGGCGGCCCGACCATCTGCCGCAGCTGCTCCGGCGTCGGCGCCGGCAGCCCGAGCGCGGCGGCGGCCACCCGCACCGAGGCCCAGATGCCGGGCGTGGAGTCGACCAGGGTGCCGTCGAGGTCGAACAGCACCAGCCGGCTCACGCCGTCCAGCCTGTCAGGAGGCCGTGCGCGACCTCCTCCGGGTCTCCGCGGCGCCGAGCCGGCCCCGGGCGGGGTCGACCAGACCGAGCTGGGCGGCGATCGGCCGGCTGACCGTGTTGATCGCCCAGTCGGCGGCCACCCGCAGCCGGTTGCCCGCGGTCGGCAGGGCGTACAGGTGGTAGGCCTTGGTGACCACCTTGGCCGGCAGCCCGGTCAGCGACAGCCCCAGCGGCCGGGCGACGGCGGCGGTCCGGCCGAGGTCGGCCACGAGCCCCAGGTCGCGGTGCCGGTAGGGCCGCGGGGAGCCGTGACCGAGGCTGGCCGCGATGTTGTGCGCGATGACCACGCCCTGCCGCTGCGCGTTCTGCGCCGTCGGCGGGTAGGTGCTCCCGCTGTCGCTGAACGGGTCCTCGGCGGCGGCGCTGTCGCCGGCCGCCCACACGTCCTCGCGCAGCCGCAGCTGCTCGTCGACCACCAGTCGCCCCCGGGACACCGGCAGCCCGAGCTCCTGCACGAGCGGCGGCGGGGTGACGCCCACGGTCCACAGCACGGTGCGCGTCGCCAGCCGGCGGCCGTCGCCCAGGGTGACGCCCTCCTCGTCCATGGCCGTGACCGTGGTCTCGAGCATCACCTCCATGCCGCGCTGCCGGACGACGTCGAGCGCCGCGGAGCTCAGCCGCGGGCCCATCTCCGGCAGCACCGAGGGGGCGAGGTCCATGAGCACCCAGCGCAGGTCCTCGCGCCGCAGCCGCGGGTAGCGGTCGAGCTGCCGGATCGTCATCCACTGCAGCTGCGCGGCGGTCTCCGTGCCGGCGTAGCCGGCGCCCACGACGACGAAGGTCAGCCGGGCCCGTCGCTCCTCGAGGTCGGAGGTGGAGTCGGCCAGCTCCAGCTGGCGCAGCACGTGGTCGCGCACGTAGACGGCCTCGACCAGGTTCTTCAGCCCGAGCGCGTGGACCTCCAGCCCGGGAGTGGGCAGGATGCGGGTGACGCTGCCGGTCGTGATGGCCAGCCGGTCCCAGGCCAGCTCCGTGGCGGGATCGCAGTCGGTCGAGTAGCGCAGCGTGCGCCCGTCGAAGTCGATGTCCTCGACCGTCGCCTGCAGGACGCGGGCGCGCCGCAGCCCGGAGTGCAGCGGAACGGCGATGCGCCGCGGGTCGAGCCGGCCGGCCGCGACCTCCGGAAGCAGCGGGCTGTAGCAGAGGTGGTCGGTCGCGCTGATCATCGTCAGGTCGGCCGCGCCCACGGGCAGCAGGCGTTCGAGGGTCCGCGCGGCGAAGAACCCGGCGAAGCCGCCTCCCACGACCACGACCGACGGGCGGGACGAGACCGGCGCGCTCATGCCCCCACCCTCCCGAGGGCCCGGCGCCCCGGTCAATCCCCGAGCCAGGCCAGCGCCGCCTCGACGGTCTCGACCACCGGCACCCCGGCCGGCAGCGGTGGCCGCCGGACCACCACGACCGGGATGCCGAGCTCGCGGGCCGCGGTCAGCTTCGCCTCGGTCAGATGGCTGCCGGAGTCCTTGGTGACGACGACGTCCACCGCGTGCTCGCGCATCAGGGCGAGCTCGTCGTCCACGGTGAACGGCCCCCGCTCCAGGACGACGGTGGTGCGCGGCGGCAGCGGTGGCTCCGGCGGGTCGACCGAGCGGACCAGCACCTCCTGCGTCAGCTCCGCGAAGGCGCCCAGCCCCATCCGGCCGGTGGTGAGGAAGACGTGCGCGAACCCCTGCACCGCCGACGCCGCGGCCTCCAGCGAGTCCACCCAGCGCCAGTCGTCACCCGGCTGCTCCCGCCAGCCGGGGCGCTGCAGCCGGAGCACCGGCGTCCCGGTGGCCGCGGCCGCCTCCGCCGCGTGCGCGGTCATCGCCTCGGCGAACGGGTGCGTGGCGTCGACGAGCGCCCGCACCGGGTGCGCCCGCAGCCAGTCGGCCAGCCCCTCCGCGCCGCCGAATCCGCCGATGCGCACCTCGCCGGGCGGCAGCACCGGGTCGGCGGTCCGGCCGGCCAGCGAGCTGAGGACGTCGACGCCCTCGGCGGTCAACGCCTCGGCCAGCCGCCGGGCCTCCGCCGTCCCGCCGAGCAGCAGCACCTTCTCGGTCACGTGGCACCCCCAGGCATGCTGATCACGTGAGCAGCGGACTGCGGTACGGGTGGACGACGGGCGCCTGCGCGACCGCCGCCACGACCGCGGCCTACACCGCGCTGCTCACCGGCGAGTTCCCCGACCCGGTGACGATCGACCTGCCCCAGGACAAGCACCCGTCGTTCGCGCTGGCCCGCGAGGAGCTCGGCGAGGGCACGGCCACGGTCGGCATCGTCAAGGACGCCGGTGACGACCCCGACGTCACGCACGGCGCGCTGGTCTCCGCGACCGTCACCCTCGCCGCGCCCGGCAGCGGCGTGACCTTCCGCGCCGGGGACGGCGTGGGCACGGTGACCAAGCCCGGCCTGCCGCTGGCCGTCGGCGAGCCGGCGATCAACCCGATGCCGCGGAAGTTCATGACCGAGCACGTGGCCGCGGTCGCCGCGCGGCACGGCGGCACCGGCGACGTCGTCGTCACGGTGTCGGTGGAGAACGGCGAGGAGCTGGCGCGCAGGACCTGGAACCCGCGGCTGGGCATCCTCGGCGGTCTGTCGATCCTCGGCACGACCGGCGTCGTCGTCCCGTACTCGTGCTCGTCGTGGATCGACTCGATCCGCCGCGGCATCGACGTCGCGCGGGCCGCCGGGCGCCAGCACGTCGCGGGGTGCACCGGCTCGACGTCGGAGCGCGTGGTCACCGAGCTCTACGACCTGCCCGAGGACGCGCTGCTGGACATGGGCGACTTCGCCGGCGCGGTGCTCAAGTACCTGCGCCGTCACCCGGTGCCGCGGCTGACCATCGCCGGCGGCATCGGCAAGCTGGCCAAGCTCGCCGACGGGCACCTCGACCTGCACTCCGGCCGCTCGCAGGTGTCGACGGAGTCGCTGGCCGCGATGGTCCGCGACGCCGGAGGCTCTCCCGCGCTGGTCGAGGGCGTGCGCGGGGCCAACACCGCGCTCGACGCGCTGCAGCAGTGCACCGCCGCGGGACTGCCGCTCGGCGACCTGGTCGCCGCCGGGGCCCGGGACACCGCGCGGGGCGTGCTGCGCGAGGCGCCGGTCGAGGTCGACGTCGTGGTGATCGACCGCGGCGGCACGATCGTCGGCCGTTCTTAGACTCAACGGGCGACCCGGTAGCGGCCGCAGAGGAAGTTGCCGTTGTGCGCGACGTCGACCAGGTCGAGGTCCAGCCGCCTCGGCAGCAGGGGTGCGCCGGCGCCCAGCGTGACCGGGGCGTACTGCACCCACACCTCGTCGAGCAGGCCGCGGTCGGCGAACTGCCCGACCAGCTCGCCGCCGCCGACCAGCCACACGTCCTTGTCGCCCGCGGCGGCCAGCATCTCGCCGTGGATCCCGCCGACGTCGTCGCCGGTGAACCGGACGCCCGGCGGGGGCGGCGGGAACTCGCGGTGGGTGAACACCCAGGCGGGCATCGTGTACGGCCACTTCTCCTCGTGGTCGAGGAGCCACTGGTAGGTCGAGGCGCCCATCGCCAGGGCGCCGACCCCCGCGATGAACGGCTCGTAGCCCATCGGCCCGGCGGGATCGACGGCCTGGCTGAGCAACCAGTCGAGCGAGTGGTCGGGGGTCGCGAGAAAACCATCGAGACTGGTCGCGGTGTAGTAGATCGTGCGGGTCATCGGGCCCTCGTCGTCGAGTAGAGGTGGCTGTCGGGGAACTCCCCGGCAGCCAACACCCGGCCTACGACGATGACCGCCGTCCGCTTCACGGCAGCGGCCTCGACCTGGCCGGCGATGTCGGCCAGCGTGCCGCGCAGCACCAGCTCGTCGTCCCGGCTGGCCCTGGCCACCACCGCGACCGGGCAGTCCTCCCCGTAGTGCGCGGCCAGCTCGGGCGCGAGCTCGCCGAGCCGCTGCACGGCCAGGTGCAGCACGAGCGTCGCGCCGGTCGCGGCGTAGGCGGCCAGCGTCTCCCCCGGCGGCATCGGTGTCGAGCGCGCCGACGTCCGGGTCAGGACGACGGTCTGCCCCACCCCGGGCACGGTCAGCTCGCGCTGCAGGGTCGCGGCCGCTGCGGCGAACGCCGGCACCCCCGGGACGACGTCGAAAGGCACGCCGGCCGCGTCGAGCCGGCGCATCTGCTCGGCCATCGCGCTGTAGATCGACGGGTCGCCGGAGTGCAGCCGGGCGACGTCGTGCCCCGCCTCGTGCGCCGCGACCAGCTCGGCGGTGATCTGGTCGAGGTGGAGGTTCGCCGTGTCGACCAGGCGCGCGTCGGAGCGGGCGGTGTCCAGCAGCTCGCGCGGCACGAGGGCGCCGGCGTAGAGGACGACCGGGCACGCCGCGATCAGCCGCGCCGCGCGGACGGTGACGAGGTCCGCGGCTCCGGGCCCCGCCCCGATGAAGTGCACGGTCACGCCGTCGTCCCCGGGGACGTGAGCCCGAAGAGGTCCCCCGTCACCGGGTGACCGACCAGATGGTCACGGGCATCGCGGGCTTCCAGCCGGTGAAGCCGCCGAGCGGTTCGGCCCGCTGGACGTCGACGCGCACCAGTTCGCCGCCGACGCGGGCGTGCCACGAGCCGAGCACCGCCTCGCTCTCCACGGTCACCGCGTTGACCACGAGCCGGCCACCGACGGGCAGCGCGTCCCAGCACGCGTCGAGCAGCAGCGGGGTGGTGACGCCGCCGCCGATGAAGATCGCGTCGGGCTGCGGCAGGCGGGGCAGGACGTCGGGTGCGTGCCCGTGCACCACCCGCAGGTACGGGACGCCGAGCCGCGAGGCGTTGCGCACGATCCGCTCGGCCCGCTCCTGCGAGGCCTCCACCGCGACGGCCCGGCAGGTCGGGTGCGCGCGCATCCACTCGATGCCGATCGAGCCCGAGCCGGCCCCGATGTCCCACAGCAGCTGCCCCGGCACCGCCGCCAGCCGGGAGAGCGTGATCGCGCGGACCTCCGACTTGGTCAGCTGCCCGTCGGACTCGTACGCGCCGTCGGGCAGGCCGGGCGTGGTCGGCAGCGGCATGGTGCCCCGCTCGGCGCGGCACTCCACGGCGGTCACCACCAGCGCCGGCGCGGGCTGCGACCAGGTGGCCGCCGTCCCGGTGCGCACCTCCTCGTCCGGACCGCCCAGCCCGCCGAGCACGGTGATAAGGCTCTGCCCGTAGCCGCGCGCCGACAGCAGGGCGGAGACCTGCTTCGGGGTGTCGCCGTCCGACCCCAGCACCAGCAGTCGGCGGCCCGGCTGCACGTGCGGGTGCAGCAGCTCGATCGGCCGGCCGACCAGGCTCACCACCTGCGTGTCCTCGACCGCCCAGCCCAGCCGCGCGCAGGCCAGCGACACCGACGACGGCGCCGGCAGCACTCGCACCCGCTCGGCCCCGAGCAGCCGGGTCAGGGTGGTGCCGATGCCCGACAGCATCGGGTCGCCGCTGGCCAGGACGACGACGGCGCGGTCGACGTAGGTCTCGAACAGGCCGGGCAGCGCCTCGGTCATCGGCGAGGGCCACGGCACCCGCTCGGCGGTCACCGACGGCGGCACGAGGTCCAGCTGGCGGCCGCTGCCCATGAGCACCTCGGCCCGCTCCACCTCGGCCCGGGAGGTGGGCGCGAGCCCCTCCCACCCGTCGGCGCCGATGCCGACGACGACGATCGGCGACCGCACGACCTCGCTCATGCCGGCAGCTCCCCTTCCGGTCCGGCCGCCTCCGCGAGCAGCCGCTCCCTCAGCTCCTCCGGGAGCCGGTCGACGTAGACGGTGCCCTCGAGGTGGTCGACCTCGTGCTGCAGGCAGCGGGCGGCCATCCCGGTCGCCTCGATCGACGTCGGGTTGCCCTTCGCGTCGACGCCCTCGACCCGGGCCCGGAACGCGCGCGGCAGCTCGGCGTACGGCCCGGGCACCGACAGGCAGCCCTCCTCGGTCACCTCCTCGGCCGGCTCGTCCCCGACCGGCCCGGGCAGGACCAGCACCGGGTTCACCACGTAGCCGACGACGTCCTCGCCGTCGGCGTCCGGGCAGTCCATCACGAAGATCCGGGCGTCGACGCCGATCTGGTTGGCCGCCAGCCCAACCCCGTCGGCGGCGTACATGCTGGCGAACATGTCCAGCACCAGCCGGCGCAGCGCCTCGTCGAAGACGGTCACGGGCGCGCACGACCGGTGCAGGACCGGATCGCTGCCGTAGGTCACGATCGGCCGGGCTGTGCCGTCGTAACGGCCGGGCAGGCGCATGACCGCCGATCCTAGGGAGGGCGTTACCGGGAGCGGTCGGCACGATGTGCGACGTGAAGGACGCGATCGCGACCGGCATGGCGCTCGGCGCCGCCGCCGACCTGCTGCTGGGCGACCCCCGTCGCAGACATCCGGTCGCGGGGTTCGGCACGCTGGCCGCGGGCCTGGAGCGGCGGGCGTGGCGCGACGACCGCGCGACCGGCGCCGCCTTCGCGGGCGGGCTGGTGGCCGCGGCCGCGGGACTCGGTGTCGCGCTGGACCGGCTCACCCGTCGACAGCCCGTCGTCCGGGCCGGGGTCACCGCCCTCGTCACCTGGACCGTGCTCGGCGGGACGTCGCTCGGCCGGGCGGCCACGACCCTGGAGGGGCACCTCGCCGACGGCGACCTGCCCGCCGCCCGCGCCGCGCTGCCCACCCTGGCCGGCCGCGACCCCGGCGGCCTCGGCGAGGGCGAGCTCGCCCGCGCGACCATCGAGTCGGTCGCCGAGAACACCGCCGACGCCGCCGTCGGGCCGTTGCTGTGGGGCGCGGTCGCCGGCCTGCCGGGGCTCCTCGCCTACCGGGCGGCCAACACCCTCGACGCGATGGTCGGCCACCGATCGCCGCGCTACGAGCGCTTCGGCTGGGCGGCCGCGCGGACCGACGACGTCCTCGGCTGGCTGCCGGCCCGGCTCACCGCCGCGCTCACCGTGGCCTGCGCGCCGCTCGTGGGTGGCGACGCCCGTGGTGCGCTGCGCACCTGGTGGCGGGACGGCGCCGCGCACCCCAGCCCGAACGCGGGCCGGTGCGAGGCCGCGACGGCGGGCGCGCTCGGCGTCCGGCTGGGCGGCCGGAACGTCTACGGCAGCCGCGTGGAGGACCGGCCGGTCCTGGGCGACGGCCGCGCGCCGAGGGCCGGCGACATCGGCCGGGCGGTCCGGCTGTCGCGTGCGGTGTGGACGGCGGCCGGCGTCCTGGCGGTCGCGACGCGGGCGATTTCGAGAAACGGGAAACCAGCGGCTGCGCCATCGGTGAACTAGCCGTACCGTCCTGTCATCGGAGCGACCGGCCCCTGCGGGTCGGTGGAGCGCGGACGTCGAGCCAACGGCCCCGCGATCCCGTCGGCGAGTCCGGCGCGCCTCTGAGCAGGAGCCTCTCCCATGGTCTCACCGGCCCCGGCCCGTTCCCGCACGTCCCGTCACACCTCCCCGGGGCTCGCGTCCGTGACGCGCTCCGCGGCTGTCCCGCACCGCCTCCCGTCCGAGGACCTCGGCCTGACCGGCCGCTACCGGCTCGACCCGCGCACCGCCGACTGGTGGTGGTCGCCGGAGATGTTCGCGCTGCTCGGGCTCTCCCCTGACGGCACCCGCCCGTGCACCGAGGCGCTGCTGCAGTGCCAGCACCGCGAGGACCGGGCGCGCACCCTCGACGCGCTCAACCGCGCCGTGACCGCCGGCCGATCGTTCGCCGTCGAGACGCGGGTCCTGCGGCGCGACGGCGCCCTGCGCGTGCTGGTCCTCATGGGCCACCCCGAGCCCGCCGACGACGGGGCGGTGGCCGCGGTGGAAGGGCAGTGCGTGGACATCACCTCCGGGCGGCTGGCGCACGACGAGGACGTCGTCACCGCGCTGCAGACGGAGGTCAACCAGCTGCGCACGGCCATGGCCAGCCGGGCCACGATCGAGCAGGCCAAGGGCATCCTCATGCTGCTGACCAGCTGCAGCGAGCAGGTGGCCTTCGAGCTGCTGGCGCACATGTCCAGCCACACGCACCGCAAGGTGCGCGAGGTGGCCCAGTCCATCGCCGACTCTGCCTCCGGGCACGCCGCGCTGCCCCAGGACCTGCGGGCGATCCTCCGCGACGCCTGCCCTCCGGCGCCGCGGCTGCACTAGACGCGCGGCTCCTCGGCCTCCGCTCCCTCCAGGTCCGCGCGGGCGGCGGCCCGGTGCCGGGCGGCGCGCTCCTCGTGCTCGCCGGCCCGCGCCGGGTCGGCCTGCGCGGCGCGCTCCTCGATCTCCGCGACGTCGTCGTGCAGGGCGGCGGCCTCCCGGTGCCGCCGAGCGGCGCTGCGCGCGGCCTCGGCGGCCCGCTCGGCGGCCTCCTCGGCCGCTGCCTGCGCACGCGCGACGTCGTCGGCGGAGCTCGGGGTGCCGGAGCGCAGCCGCAGCTGCCGTTCGCGCAGCTCCCGGGCACGGACGTCGGCGGCCTCCTTCCGACGCGCCGCCGCCCGCCCGGCCTCGCCGATGTCCTGAGGATCCTGGTCCGCCATGCCTCCAGCCTTCCGTGCGGCCGCCCCGCTCGCACGGAGGCGGGGCGTCGTCGGGGAGAATGCGCCAGCCGTCCGAGGAGGAGAAGCGCCGCGTGTTCTACATCTTGGCGAGGTTCGTCATCCGGCCGCTGTTCTGGGCGCTGTTCCGGCCCCACGTGACCGGCCGCGAGCACGTGCCGCCCACCGGCGCGGTCATCTTCGCCAGCAACCACCTGTCGTTCATCGACAGCATCGCGATCCCCACCGTCGCTCCCCGCAAAGTGCACTACCTGGCCAAGGCCGAGTACTTCACCGGCACCGGGATCACCGGCTGGTTCAGCCGCACGATGTTCGGCGCGCTCGGTGCGCTGCCCGTGGAGCGCGAGACGCACCGGGCCGCGCAGGAGGCCCTCGACACCGCGCTCGCGGTGCTCAAGGACGGCGAGGGCTTCGGCATCTACCCCGAGGGCACCCGCTCCCGGGACGGCAAGCTGGCCCGCGGCAAGACCGGCGTCGCCTGGCTGGCGCTCACCGCCGGCTGCCCGGTCGTGCCGGTCGCGGTCACGGGCACCGACAAGGTGCAGCCGGTCGGCGCGCGCTGGCCGCGGCTGCACCGCATCACGGTGACCTTCGGCGAACCGCTGACCTTCGCCGAGTTCGCCGGACAGGCCGGCAAGGGCAAGCCGCGTCGGGAGGTCACCGACCGGATCATGCGGGAGATCCACGCGCTGTCCGGGCAGGAGAAGGCCGGGTGGGAGTAGGGGCACTGCTGGTCGCCGGGACGACGTCGGACGCCGGGAAGTCGGTCGTCACCGCCGGCCTGTGCCGCTGGCTGGTGCGCCAGGGCGTGTCGGTGGCGCCGTTCAAGGCGCAGAACATGAGCAACAACTCGATGGTCACGCCGGACGGCGCCGAGATCGGCCGGGCGCAGGTCATGCAGGCCGCCGCCGCCCGGGTCGCCCCCGAGGCGGCGATGAACCCGGTGCTGCTCAAGCCGGGCGGCGAGAACTCCAGCCAGGTCGTCGTCCTCGGCCGGCCGGTGGCCGACGTGACCGCGCTGTCCTACCGGCCGATGAAGGCCGGGCTGCTCGCGACCGTCCTCGACTGCCTGGCCGACCTGCGCTCGCGGTTCGACGTCGTGGTCTGCGAGGGCGCCGGCTCCCCCACCGAGATCAACCTGCGAGACGACGACATCGCCAACATGGGCCTGGCGACGGCGGCCGGGCTACCGGTGGTGGTGGTCGGCGACATCGACCGCGGCGGGCTGTTCCCCGCGCTGTACGGCACCGTGGCGCTCATGCCGCCGGCCGACCAGCGGCTGGTGGCCGGGTTCCTGGTGAACAAGTTCCGCGGCGACGTCCGGCTGCTCTCCCCCGGGCTGTCGACCCTCGCCGACCTGACCGGCCGGCCGACGCTCGGCGTCCTGCCCTGGGTGAGCGGCCTCGAGCTGGACGTCGAGGACTCCCTCGGCGTGGGGGCGGCGACTCAGCCGGCCGGCCCGCCGCACGGCGAGGAGGTGCTGCGGGTCTCGGTGGTCCGGCTGCCGCGGCTGTCCAACTTCACCGACCTCGACGCGCTGGCCGCCGAGCCCGGCGTCCTGGTGCGCTACGCCACCCGGCCCGAGGAGCTCGCCGACGCCGACCTCGTCGTCCTGCCCGGCACCCGCTCGACCGTGGCCGACCTGGCCTGGCTGCGCGCCACCGGCCTCGCCGACGCCGTGGCCCGGCGGGCCGCAGCGGGCGCCCCGGTGCTCGGCATCTGCGGCGGGCACCAGATGCTGGCCCGCACGATCACCGATGACGTCGAGTCGCGGACCGGGGTGGTCCCGGGGCTCGGCCTGCTCCCCGCGGACGTGCGCTTCCTGCCGGCCAAGACGCTCGGCCGGCCCACCGGTGCCGCGTTCGGCGAGCCGGTGCACGGCTACGAGATCCACCACGGCGTCGTCACGATCGACTGGGACACCGACGACCCGCCCACCCAGCCGTTCCTCGACGGCGCCCGCGCCGGCGCGGTGTTCGGGACGACGTGGCACGGGGCGCTGGAGAACGACGGCTTCCGCCGGGCGTTCCTGCGCGAGGTCGCCCGGCTGACCGGCCGCCGCTTCGTGCCGGCGCCGGACACCGACTTCGCCGCCGTCCGGGAGGCGCGCCTGGACCGGCTGGGCGACCTGGTCGCCGAGCACGCCGACACCGATGCCCTGTGGCGGCTGATCGAGCAGGGCCCGCCGGCCGACCTGCCCCTCCTGCCGCCCGGCGCCGGCCGCTAGGCCGTCGACGCGGTCAGCTTGGCGCGCACGTCGTCCGGCCAGGGCGCGGCTCCCTCGCCGCTCAGCCACACGTAGGTGTTCCGGACGACGCAGCACACCCGCTCGTCCACCCGCACGGTGAAGCGCACCGTCGCGCTGGTGCGGCCGACCTTCTCCGTCTCGGCGTCCACCGTGACCGTGTCACCCCAGCGTGCCGACGAGCTCCACTCCAGCGTGCTGGCCTTGACCACCGGCTCGCCGCCGGCGGCGGTGAGCGTGTCCCACGGCAGGCCCGTCGCCGACCACCAGACGTTGGACGCCTCGTCGGCCCAGGTCAGGTAGTGCGCGTTGAAGACGACGCCCTGCTGGTCGCACTCGACGTAGCGGACGGGGGAGCTCCACGAGACGGTCACGACCGGGACGGTAGCTACCGTCTGCAGACGTGGAGAACGTCCTCGCCGGCTACCGCGCTCCGTCCCAGCTCGTGCAGGACAAGGAGATCGACCGGATCGACCGGCACTGCCGGCAGTTCATCGAGCTGTCGCCGTTCGCCGTGCTGTCCTCGGCCGACTCCGACGGGTGGCCCGAGGTCTCCCCGCGCGGCGGCGACCCGGGCTTCGTCAGGGTGCTCGACGAGCACCGGCTGGCGCTGCCCGACCGGCAGGGCAACAACCGGGTCGACAGCCTGCGCGCGATCACCGGCAACCCGAAGCTGGCGCTGCTGTTCTTCGTGCCCGGCATCGAGGAGACCCTGAAGGTCTTCGGGACGGCGGAGCTGCTGCCGGCCGACGCGCTCGAGGTGGACCTCACCGAGTTCGGCCGCCCGCCGCGGTCGGTGCTGCTGATCTCCGTGCGGCGGGCGTACTTCCAGTGCGCCAAGGCCGTGATGCGCTCCGGGCTGTGGGACCCGGCGCGGCAGGTGCCGCGGTCGGCGTGGCCGCCCTTCGGCGAGGTGCTCAAGGACCACTGCCGGCTGCCCGCTCCGCTGGACGAGGCCGAGATGAGAGCGGAACTCGCCACCGAGCTGTGAGAACTGTCGCCGGGGTGGCCTAGGTTGCCGCCATGGCGACGGATTTCCAGGTGGTTGTCGACTGCGCTGCTCCGCACGAGCTCGCCGACTGGTGGGCCGAGGCCCTGGGCTGGCAGGTGGAGGCGCAGGACGCGGCGTTCATCCGCCGCATGATCGATGCCGGCTACGCGACCGACGACGAGACGACGACGCACAACGGCGCGCTGGTGTGGAAGACGGGGGCGGCGATCAACTCGCCGGACCCGAACCGCCCCCGGGTGCTGTTCCAGTGGGTCCCGGAGGGCAAGACGGTGAAGAACCGGGTGCACCTCGACCTCCGCGTGGGCGCCGAGCGCCGCGAGGCGGAGGTCGCCCGGCTGGTGGCCGCGGGCGCGAAGGAGCTGCACCGGGCCTCGCAGGGGCCGCACGAGTGGGCGACCCTCGCCGACCCGGAGGGCAACGAGTTCTGCGTCGCCTAGCTGGCGAGCAGGTCCCGGGCGAGCTTGCGGTAGGCGACGGTGCGCTCGGCCGCGTGGCGGGCCCGTTCGCGTTGGCTGCGGCGGTCGCTGCCGAAGTAGCGCGCGTCCTCGACGAGCTGGAAGGCCGCGAGCACGCTCGCCTTCGGCTCGGGGCCGCGCGGGGCGGCGGGTGGGACGGGTTCGGCCGTGCTCATGGAGCCCCCCTCTCCCGGGGAGGCACAGTCTGACCAACCCCGTGACTAGATGGTGCCCCCGTATCGGCAGATCGAATCCAACTCGTGACCAATTGGTGCCGCAGTGTCACGTGAGTCTCATGTGACGGCATCGGCGCCGGTGGGGGGTGCTTTCGTACGGTGTCCCCCATGGCGCGCTCGGGTCTGGGACGGCGGCTCGGCGGACTGCTGCGCAACGCCCTGCGACCGGCCCGGAAGACGCGCCCGGTCCGCTCGGTCGAGCCCGCGCCCGCCCCCGGCGACCGGATCGGCTACACCCCGCACCCCGACGGCCACCCGGACCCCGGCGAGGTGGTGTGGGCCTGGGTGCCCTTCGACGAGGGCGACGGCCGCGGCAAGGACCGTCCGGTGCTGGTGATCGGCCGGCGTGGCCAGCACCTGCTCGCGCTGATGCTCAGCAGCAAGGACCACGACCGCGACGCCGCCGACGAGGCCCGCTACGGCCGCTACTGGACCGACATCGGCCCCGGCCCCTGGGACCGCCGCGGCCGCAACAGCGAGGTGCGGCTGGACCGGCTGCTGGTCCTCGACCCGTCCGGGGTCCGCCGGGAGGGCGCCGCACTGGACCGCGCCCGGTTCGACCGAGTGGTCGCCGAGGCCCGCCGCACGCAGGGGTGGTGAGCGGTCAGCTCCGGCGCAGGTGGTAGACGCCGGTCTGGTCGGTCAGCGACTCGAGGTCGTAGCGGTGGACCACCTTCGGGCCGCCGTGCAGGTGGACGTGCGTGACCGTCGGCAGCGGCTCGCCGTGCCGCGCCGCGCGGATCTCCACGCGCCCGTCGAGGGGACCGCCGACGAAGAGCAGGACGGCGTCGTCCTCCTGGGCTTCTGCGTGCTCGGACAGCTCGACCTCCCCTGCTCGCAACCGACCCGAGCCAGGGTAGGCGCGCCCGGCGGCGGAATCACGCGGACGCACGGGTCAGACCTTCTCCCGGCCGCGCAGCCAGCGCGCCAGCAGCGGGGCCGACAGCAGCATCACGAACAGCCGCAGCACCTGGACGGCGAGCACGAACGTCGCATCGGCGCCGCTCTGGGTCGCCGTGGCCAGGACGGCGTAGAGGCCGCCGGGCGTCGTCGCCAGGTAGGCGTCGAGCTCGCCGACCCCGGTGGCCGAGGACAGCAGCGCGCCGAGCCCCGCGCAGCCGAGCACGAGCGCGGCGATGATCGCCAGCGCGAGGGGCAGCGCCCGGCCGACGGTGCGCAGGCTCTCCCGGGTGAAGGTGACGCCGACCTGCAGGCCGATGACGAGGAAGGCGGCGTTCTCGACCAGGCCGGGCACCTCGGCGCCGTGCGAGAGCCCGGTCAGGTCGACGACGGCGGCGACCAGCATCGGGCCGAGCAGCGCGCCCACCGGGATCCGCGACACCTGCCCCAGGACGGCGCCCACGCCCGCGCAGACGACGGTGAACAGCAGCCCGGCCGCCCAGCCCGGCGTGTCCGGCGCGGACGGCGCACCCCCACCGGTCGAAGCGCCGTAGACGGCGGTCGCCGCCACCGGCATGAGCACCACGATGATCAGCACCCGCAGGTACTGCAGGACCGCGACCATCCGCTGGTCGGCGCCGAGGTCGCGGGCCATCGCGGTGATGCCGGACGCGCCGCCGGCGATCATCGAGAACGCACCGGTCACCGGCGAGATGCCGGGCTGCAGCCGCAGCAGCTGGCCGGCGGCGAGGCTGAGCACGAGCGTGCCGACGGTGACCAGCAGGACCGGCAGCCAGTGCTCGCCGATCGCGCCGAGCGTCGAGAGGCGCACCAGCGCGCCGATGGTCACGCCGATCACCGCCTGCGCCGCGGTCATCGCGATCCGGGGCACCCGCAGCGAACCGGGGAAGGCCAGCGCCCGGACCAGGCCGGCGAGCAGCCCACCGAACAGCGCGGCGGAGGGCACGTGGGCCAGGTTCAGCAGCAGTCCGGCGACCACGCCCGCGGCGACGACGGCGGCCGCGTCGAGCAGCCGCCGCCCGGAGTCCACGGCGACCACTGTCCCCCACTGTGAGACCGGGGCTGCGCCGTGGTCGAATGAAGGCGAACTGCGACGGCAGTGGAGGAAGCCGGTGCGACTCCGGCGCGGTCCCGCCACTGTGTGTCCGGCCCAGAACCGGTCAGTCAGGAACTCCCGCCGTCGCTTCCTGCCACCTCCGGGCGCGGACACCCGGGGAGAGGACGTGTGGTCGGCGTGACCTATCCCTTCGGCGCCGTCGTCGGCATGGACGACATGCGCCTCGCCCTGCTCCTCAACGCGGTCTCCCCCGCCGTCGGCGGCGTGCTGGTCCGCGGCGAGAAGGGGACGGCGAAGTCGACGACGGTGCGCGCGCTGGCCGCCGTCCTGCCGCCGGTCGCCGTCGTCGCGGGCTGCCGCTTCGCCTGCGACCCGGTCGCACCCGACCCCGGCTGCCCGGACGGCCCGCACTCCGCCGACGACCGCGCGCTGACCCGGCCGGCGCGGCTGGTCGAGCTGCCGGTCGGCGCCTCGGAGGACCGCGTCGTCGGCTCGCTGGACCTCGAGCGCGCGCTCACCGAGGGCGTCAAGGCGTTCGAGCCGGGCCTGCTCGCCGCCGCGCACCGCGGCGTGCTCTACGTCGACGAGGTCAACCTGCTGCACGACCACCTGGTGGACCTGCTGCTCGACGCGGCCGCGATGGGCACCGCGTACGTGGAGCGCGAGGGCGTCTCGGTGCGGCACGCGGCGCGGTTCCTGCTGGTCGGCACGATGAACCCCGAGGAGGGCGAGCTGCGCCCGCAGCTGCTCGACCGGTTCGGGCTCACCGTCGAGGTGGCCGCGCCGCGGGACGCCGACCTCCGCGCCGAGGTGGTCCGCCGCCGGTTCGCCTACGACGCCGACCCGGCCGGGTTCGCCCAGGCCTGGGCCGACGAGGAGGCTGCTCTGGCCCGGCGGATCGCCGACGCCCGGGCCCGGCTGCCGCGCGTCGTCCTCTCCGACGAGGCGCTGCGCCAGGTGACCGCCGTGTGCGCCGCGTTCGACGTCGACGGGCTGCGCGCGGACCTGGTGACGGCGCGGGCGGCGATCGCGCACGCGGCGTGGTCCGGTCGCGACGAGGTGACCGAGGACGACGTCCGGGTCGCCGCCCGGCTGGCCCTGCCGCACCGCCGCCGGCGCAACCCGTTCGACGCGCCCGGCCTCGACGAGGACACCCTCGACCAGGCGCTCGAGGACTCCCGCCCCGACGACCCCGAGCCGCCCACCGACGGCCCCGACGACGACGGCGGCGGCGCCCCTCCCCCCGAAGCCCCGCCTTCGGCGCCGAAAGCGGACCAGCCGTCGGCGCCGAAAGCGGACGAGAGGGACTCGGGGCAGGCGCCGGAGCGGGCGGCGGTCGCGCCCGGTGAGCCGTTCCGCGCGCGCCGGCTCGAGGTGCCGGGCATCGGCGCGGGCGCGGCCGGCCGGCGGTCGAAGTCCCGGTCGGAGCGCGGCCGGGTCGTCGGCTCGCAGCGGCCGGCCGGCACGGTCACCCGGCTGCACCTGACCGACACCGTGCGCGCGGCCGCCCCGCACCAGGTCGCGCGCGGGCGGACCGGCCCGGGGCTGCGGATCCGCCGCGAGGACCTGCGCCAGTCGCTGCTCGAGGGCCGCGAGGGCAACCTCGTGCTCTTCGTCGTCGACGCCAGCGGCTCGATGGGCTCCCGCTCGCGCATGACGGCGGTCAAGGGCGCCGTCCTGTCGCTGCTGCTCGACGCCTACCAGCGGCGGGACAAGGTCGGGCTGGTCACCTTCCGCGGGACCGGCGCCGAGCTCGCGCTGCCGCCGACCTGGTCGGTCGAGGCCGCGGCGGCGCGGCTCACCGAGCTGCCCACCGGCGGGCGGACGCCGCTCGCCGCCGGGTTGCTGCGGGCGCACGAGACGCTGCGCGTGGAGCGGGTGCGGGATCCGCAGCGCCGGCCGCTGCTCGTCGTCGTCACCGACGGCCGGGCCACCGGCGCGCGCGGCGGCGACCACCTCGGCCGGGCGCACGCCGCGGCCGGGCTGCTGGCCGCGGAGGGCACCGCCGCCGTCGTCGTCGACTGCGAGTCCGGGCCGGTCCGGCTGGGCCTGGCGGGCACGCTCGGCGCCGTCCTCGGCGCGGAGACGCTGCGGCTGGAGGAGCTGGCGGCCGACGCGCTCGTGGCCACGGTGCGCGGCGCGCGAGAGGCGGCCTGAGGATGCCGAAGGGGCAGGTCGAGGTCGTCCCCGAGGACGGGCTGACGACGCGGCAGCGGCGCAACCGGCCGATCCTCGCCGTGCACACCGGCGAGATGAAGGGCAAGTCGACCGCCGCGTTCGGCATGGCCATGCGTGCCTGGAACCAGGGCTGGCCGATCGCGGTCTACCAGTTCGTCAAGAGCGCGAAGTGGAAGGTCGGCGAGGAGAACGCGCTCACCGCGCTCGGCCGGCTGCACGAGCAGACCGGCGAGGGCGCGCCGGTGGTCTGGCACAAGATGGGCTCGGGCTGGTCGTGGTCGCGGCGGCAGGGCACCGACGTGGACCACGCCGCCGACGCCGCCGAGGGCTGGGCGCAGATCAAGCGCGACCTCGCCGCCGAGGCCTACCGCTTCTACGTGCTCGACGAGTTCACCTATCCCCTGAAGTGGGGCTGGGTGGACGTCGACGACGTGGTGACGACGCTGCGCGAGCGACCCGGGAACCAGCACGTGGTGATCACCGGCCGCGACGCCGCCCCGGCACTGGTCGAGGCCGCCGACCTGGTCGTGGAGATGACCAAGGTCAAGCACCCGATGGACGCCGGGCAGAAGGGCCAGCGGGGGATCGAGTGGTGAGTCTCCCGCGCGTCGTCCTGGCCGCGCCGTCGTCCGGCGCCGGCAAGACGTCGATCGCGACGGGACTGGTCGCCGCGCTCACCGCGCGGGGGCTCGCCGTCTCCCCGCACAAGGTGGGCCCGGACTACATCGACCCCGGCTACGCCGGCCTCGCCGCCGGACGCCCGGGGCGCAACCTCGACCCGTGGCTGGTCGGCGAGGAGCGGATCGCGCCCCTTCTGCTGCACGGTGCGCGCGGGGCGGACGTCGCCGTCGTCGAGGGCGTGATGGGCCTGTTCGACGGGGCATCCCACCCGTCGGTCGAGCCCGGCTTCGCCTCCACCGCGCACGTCGCGCAGCTGCTGCGCGCCCCGGTGGTGCTGGTGGTCGACGCGGCCTCGCAGGCGCGCAGCGTCGCGGCGCTGGTGCACGGGTTCGCCACCTTCGAGCCGGGTGTGCGCATCGGCGGGGTGGTCCTCAACCGGGTCGGCAGCGACCGGCACGAGCAGATCCTGCGCGACGCCCTCGACGCCGCAGGCGTGCCCGTGCTCGGCGCGGTCCGCCGGCTCGAGGCGCTGGCCACGCCGTCGCGGCACCTCGGCCTGGTGCCGGCGGCCGAGCGCACCGACGAGGCGGTGCGCACGGTGCGCACGCTCGGCGAGGTGGTCGCCGCGTCGGTCGACCTCGACGCCGTCCTGGCCCTGGCCCGGTCGGCGCCGGACGTCGACGCCCGACCGTGGGACCCGGCCGCGGAGGTGGCGCCGATCCCGGGCCGCCCGCGGATCGCCGTCTTCGGGGGCGCCGCGTTCACCTTCGGCTACGCCGAGCACGCCGAGCTGCTCGAGGCGGCCGGCGCGGAGGTGGTCCCCGTGGACCCGCTGCTGCACGACCGCGTGCCCGCCGGGACGACGGGGCTGGTCATCGGCGGCGGGTTTCCCGAGGTCTACGCCGCGCAGCTGTCGGCCAACGCGTCCCTGCGCGAGGACGTCGGCGCCCTGGCCGGGCGCGGCGGGCCGATCGCCGCGGAGTGCGCCGGGCTCACCTACCTCGCGAGGAGCCTGGACGGCGTCCCGATGTGCGGCGTGCTGAACACGGAGGCGGCCATGACGCCGCGGCTGACCCTCGGCTACCGCGCCGCGGTGGCGACCGTCGACTCCGTGCTCGCCCCGGCCGGCACCCGGGTGCGCGGCCACGAGTTCCACCGCACCGTCGCCACCCCGCCCGCCGGGACGCACGCGGCGTGGCAGTGGTCCGCGGCCGGGCCCGAGGGGTTCGTGACCCGCAGCGTGCACGCCTCCTACCTGCACCTGCACTGGGCGGGCAGTCCGCAGCTGGCCGAGCGGTTCGTGGCCGCGTGCGCCGCCGCGCTGGTGCCGGCGTGATCACGGTCGGGGTCGGCGCGGCGTCGAGGGCCACCGTCGCGGAGGTGCTCGCGGCGATCGACGCGGTCCTGCCCGCAGGTGCGGACGACGTCCGGCTGGCCACCGTCGAGGCACGCGAACCCGTGGTGGCGGAGGCCGCGGCGCTGCGCCGCTGGCCGGTGCTGGCCCACCCGGCCGCCGTGCTGGCCACGGTGCCAGTGCCCGCGCCGTCCGGCCGGGTCGCGAGCGCGGTGGGCACGCCGTCGGTCGCGGAGGCCGCGGCCCTGCTGAGCGGCGGGACGCTGGTGGTCGGCAAGACCGTGGTCGGCCGGGTCACCGTGGCGGTCGCGGGATGAACCTCGACTTCCACGGGGACGACGAGCTGGCGCCGGGTCTGGTCGACCTGGCGGTCAACGTCCGCGCCGGGACGCCGCCGGAGTGGCTGCGCGCCGCGCTGCACGACGCGGTCGACGCCTCCGCCGCCTATCCCGATCCCCGCCCGGCGCGGGCCGCGGTGGCCCGCGCGCACGGGCGGCCGGAGGACGAGGTACTGCTCACCGCCGGCGCGGCGGAGACGTTCGTGCTGGTCGCGCGTGCGCTGCGGCCCCGTCGGGCGGTCGTCGTCCACCCGTCGTTCACCGAGCCGGAGGCCGCGCTGCGCGCCGCCGGGCACCCGCTCGAGCGGCTGCTGCTCGACCCGCCGGGCTACCGGCTGCGCGCCGTCCCGGAAGACGCCGACCTCGTCGTGCTGGGCAACCCGACCAACCCGACGTCGGTGCTGCACCCTGCGGCCGACATCGCCGCGCTGGCCCGTCCCGAGCGGGTGCTGTTGGTCGACGAGGCGTTCGCCGACACGGTGCCCGGTGAGCCGGAGTCGCTGGCCGCGCGCCGGGACCTGCCGGGACTGCTCGTCGTCCGCAGCCTGACCAAGACCTGGGGGCTGGCCGGCCTGCGGGTCGGCTACGCGCTCGGGCCGGCGGACCTGATCGCCCGGCTGGCCGCGCAGCAGCCGCACTGGCCGGTGTCGACCCCGGCGCTGGCCGCGCTGGTGGCCTGCTCCACGCCGGCCGCCCGGGCCGAGGCGGAGGCGGCCGCGGTCGAGCTGGAGAGCGCCCGCAAGGCGCTGCTGGCCGCCCTGCCGCCCGGCGTCGAGGTGGTCGCCGACCCGCGCTCGTCGTTCGTGCTGCTGCGGGTGCCGGACGGCGCGCGGGTCCGCGCAGCGCTGCGCGAGGCCGGCTTCGCGGTGCGCCGCGGCGACACCTTCCCGGGCCTGTCCCCCGACCACCTGCGGGTCGCCGTGCGCGATCCGGAGACCTCCCGTGCGTTCGCCGAGGCGCTCGCTGGGATCCTGGACCCGACCGCATCCCCCGAGGAGTTCCGCTGAGCACGCTGCTGGACCAGACGATCGCCGCCGTCCGCCCCCGCGACGCGGCGGCCGAGCGCGCCGCCCGCGAACGGCTCGACCGCATGACCAAGCCGCCGGGCTCGCTCGGCGTGCTCGAGGACGTCGCCGCGCAGCTCGCCGGGATCGCCGGCGAGTGCCCGGCTCCGATCCCGTCTCCCGCCGCGGTCGCCGTCTTCGCCGGGGACCACGGGGTGCACGCCCAGGGCGTGACGCCGTGGCCGCAGGAGGTGACCGCGCAGATGGTCGCCAACTTCGTCGCCGGCGGCGCGGTGGTGAACGCCTTCGCCGCGCAGCTGGGGGCCGACGTCGTGGTGGTGGACGTCGGCGTCGCGGCGCCGCTGGACCCGGCGGAGGGCCTGCTCGACCGCAAGGTGCGCGCCGGCACCGCCGACCTGGCCGTCGGCCCGGCGATGACGCTCGACGAGGCCCGCCGGGCGGTCGAGGTCGGCATCGAGGTCGCGACGACGCTCGCCGCCGACCACGGCGTGCTCATCAGCGGCGACATGGGGATCACGAACACGACCGCGTCGGCCGCGCTGATCTGCGCGTTCACCGGCGCCTCCCCCGCGGAGGCCACCGGCCGGGGCACCGGGGTCGACGACCCGACGCTGGCCCGCAAGGTCGACGTCGTCACGCGGGCAGTCGCCCGGCTGCCCGAGGGGTCCGATCCGCTCGCGGTGCTCGCCGAGGTCGGCGGGCTGGAGCACGCGGCGATCGCCGGGTTCGTGCTCGGTGCCGCGGCGGCCCGGACGCCGGTGCTGCTGGACGGCGTCATCGCGGGCTCCGCGGCGCTGGTGGCGGCCGCGCTGTGCCCGACCGCGCTGGACTTCGCGCTGGCCGGGCACACGTCGGCCGAGCCGGGGCACGGGATCGCGCTGCGCGCCCTGGGCCTGCGGCCGCTGCTCGGGCTGGACCTGCGCCTGGGCGAGGGCACCGGCGCGCTGCTGGCGCTGCCGCTGGCGCAGAGCGCCGCCCGGGCGCTGCGCGACGTCGCCACCTTCGACTCGGCCGGCGTGACCGAGAAGGCCTGAATGAACGCCACTCCCGTCGACCCTGCCTCGGGAGTCGTCTACCCGGTCGGCCTGCGGCTGCTCGGCCGCCGCGTGGTCGTGGTCGGCGGCGGGCAGGTGGCGCACCGGCGGGTGGCCGGGTTGCTGGAGGCGCGGGCGCGGGTCACCGTCGTCTCGCCGTCGGTCACCCCGGCGCTGGAAGCGCTCGTCGAGCCCGGCTCGCTCACCTGGGTGCCGCGGCGCTACCAGCACGGCGACCTGGACGGCGCCTGGTACGCCGTCGCGGCCACCGACGACCCGGCCGTGAACGCGGCGGTCGCGGCCGAGGCCGAGGCAGCGCGGATCTTCTGCGCGCGGGCCGACGACAGGTCGGCGTCCTCGGTGTGGACCCCGGCGGTCGGGCGGCAGGGCGACCTGGTCGTCGGCGTGCACGGCGGCGGCGATCCGCAGCGGGCGGTCGGCGTGCGCGACGCCGTCGTCGCCGGGCTGACGGACGGGTCGATCGCCGACCGCGCGGGGCGCACCGGCGCGGTCGGCGGTCCGGGGTCGGTGGTGCTGGTCGGCGGCGGCCCGGGCGATCCGGGGCTGATCACCGTGCGCGGGCAGCAGGTGGTGTCGCAGGCCGACGTCGTCCTGGCCGACCACCTCGCGCCGCAGTCGCTGCTCGCCTCGCTGCCGGCCGACGTCGAGGTCATCGACGCCTCGAAGCTGCCGCGCGGGCGCTCGATGGCGCAGGAGCAGATCAACGAGCTGCTGATCTCCCACGCACGGGCCGGGCGTCGCGTCGTCCGGCTGAAGGGAGGCGACCCGTTCGTCTTCGGCCGCGGCATGGAGGAGCTCGAGGCCTGCGTGGCGGCCGGCATCCCGGTCGAGGTCGTGCCGGGCGTGACCTCGGCGATCGGCGTCCCGGGGCTGGCCGGAATCCCGGTGACGCACCGCGGGCTCACCCACGAGTTCGTCGTCGTCTCGGGGCACGTGCCGCCCGGGCATCCCCAGTCGCTGGTCGACTGGCCGTCGCTGGGCCGCCTGCGCGGGACGCTCGTCGTCCTGATGGGGGTGGACACCGCGCCGGCGATCGCGGCGGCGCTGATCGGGCACGGTCGGGCGCCGGGAACGCCGGTCGCCGTCGTCACCGACGGCTCGACGCCCACGCAGCGGGTGGTGCGCACGACGCTCGACGGCCTGGCCAAGACGATGGCCGACGAGGGCATCCGGCCGCCGGCCGTCTGGGTGGTCGGCGAGGTCGTGGGCCTTGCCGCCGGGGCCGGTCACGTTCCCGCGGGAACGTCGGACGACGCCGAGGACGAGGACTGAGCCGCCGCTGACCAGCGGTTTCCGTCAGCCCCTACGCGTAGCTTCCGAACATGGGTTCGAAGAACGACACGGAACATCCGTCGGGCTCCCCGCTGCCCGAGCTGGCGTGGGCGATCACGGCAGGCGCGGTGCGGCTGGCCGCAGCCACGGCGGCCTGGCTGCGCCTGGTGGCCGAGTTCGACGAGCGGGACGGCTGGTCCGGGGTGGGCATCCGTTCGTGCGGCGCATGGTTGGCCTGGCAGTGCGGCCTGGCGCCGGGCACCGCACGCGAGCACGTCCGGGTGGCCCGCGCGCTCCGCGGGCTGCCGCGCATCGAGGCGGCCTTCGCCGGCGGCCGGCTGTCGTACGCGAAGGTGCGGGCGCTGACCCGCATCGCCGCCCCGGACTGCGAGGCCGCGCTGCTGGAGTTCGCTCTATCGGCGACGGCCAGCCAGACCGAGCGGTTCTGCCGGGAGTGGCGCCGGATCGATGACGAGGACGCCGCCGGTGGTGCCGAGCGGCGCACGGAGGTCGGGCAGTCCTTCGAGTTCTGGATCGACGAGTCGGCCGGGTGCCTGACCCTCAAGGTCCGCATGCCGCTCGAGGCCGGCACAGAGCTGATGTGCGCGATCGACGCGTTGGCCGAACGCGAGGCCCGACGGGAACGCGCGCAGAACACCAAGGCCGCCGCCGCGCACGCGGAGGTCCGCGCGGCCGGCGGGCGGGTGGACCGGGCACTGCTCGAGCGCTGCGCCGAGGACGCCGCGGTCGGCCTGGCCCGCGAGCGCACGGCCGCGCGCCGCATCGCCGCGCTGGGCACGCTGGCCACCGCCCGGGTCGAACTGGACCGCCGGCCCGGCGACCCGCCCCGCAGGGAGGTGGTGGTGCACGTCGACGCAACCGTCCTGGCCGACGACACCGCCGCCGGACGTGCGCACTACGAGGGCGGCCCGGCGATCACCGGCGCCCAGGCCCGGCGGATCCTCTGCGACGCCACCGTCGTCGCGATGCTGGAGTCCGGACGCGAACCACTCGCCGTCGGACGACGCAAGCGCCGCGCCACGAAGGCCCAGCGCCGCGCGCTGCTCCGCCGCGACGGCGGGTGCGCCCGCCCCGGCTGCCCCGAGAGCCGCATCGAGCGACTGCACGCCCACCACATGAGGCACTGGCTCGCCGGTGGGCGCACCGATCTGGACAACCTCGTGCTGCTCTGCGACACCGACCACGGCCTGGTCCACGACCACGACCTGGTGCTGAGCCGCACGAGCGGCAGGTTGGTCGCGCTCGACGCGGACGGCCGCCACGTGTGGGGCAGCGCCGACGCCGCCTTCGCCACCGGCCTGGCCGGACTCGCCGCCGACCGGACCACGGACACCGACGCCTTCGTCGGGGTCACTCCTATCGACACGGCCGTCGGCCGTCGTCCCACGGACCTGACGGCCGCCGTTTCAGACGTCGCCGCGGCCGGCACGACGCATGCGCTCCGTCGCCGCCGCACGTCGCCCCCTCGCCGCTCTCCGGCCCGACCTGCTCACGCCAGCCACCGCCCGGCGAGCCGCCGTCCCGGCCGGCGAACCGCGCTCGGCCGACCGGCCGAGGCCAGCGTCGAGCGCCGATCAGCCCGGGTCAGCCGAGTCCTCTACCCCGAGGGCGAACCCGCTCTCGCCGACTCCCTGCAGGAGCGCTACGACCGCATGGACCTCCGCTACGCCGTCGGCGTCCTGATGGGCAACCGCGACCTGACCAGACGCCTCGCCGCGGAGGGCCGACGGCCCTACGGCACGTGAGACGTTCCCGCGGAAACGCATCGGTTCCCCGATCGTGATCTCACCGGCCGTCGCCTCGCCGTCCGTCATCAGTCACGCACGGTGGGTTCCGACACCTGGGTGCTGCCTGTACATCTCCTGTGGGCGCGGGTGAGGCTGCCGTGCATCGGAACCGCGATGTCTCGGCTCTCAGCGCTGACGGCCGGGACGCGATCACCAGGAGGCAGGATGCCGGAACGCGTGACCGGGACGACGAGGAGGACGGCACCGCGAGCGATCGCGGTGGGAGCCGGCGGGCTGCTGCTCGCCGCTCTGCTGCCGGCGGCGAGCGCCGCGGCGGGAGGTGGCGGGCACGGGAACGCCTGCGAGCACCGCGCCAACAACACCTACGCGAAGCTGCTGGAGTGCGTGACCGTGGACGGCGTCCGCGAGCACCAGGCCGCACTGCAGAAGATCGCCGACAACAGCTCCGACCCCGACTACCCGGGCACCCGCGCGGTGGGCACCGACGGGTACGCCGACAGCGTCCGATACGTCTCCGACGTGCTGACGGTGGCCGGTTACCGCGTGACGCTCGACCCGTTCGAGTTCGAGTACGCCTTCCCGATCGTGCTCCGGCAGCTGACCCCGACCGAGGCCGACCACGAGGCCGCGGCGGTCGGCGGCAGCCACTCCGGCGAGCTGGAGGGCCAGGTCATCCCGGTCGACATCAACCTGACCGGCGACCGCGCCTCGGACAGCGGCTGCGAGCCCGAAGACTTCGCCGGTCTCGACTTCAGCGGCGACAACGACATCGCGCTGATCCAGCGCGGCACCTGCAACTTCGCCGTCAAGGTCCAGAACGCGCAGAACGCCGGGGCCGAGGCCGTCGTCCTGTTCAACCAGGGCAACACCCCCGAGCGCGAGGCGCTGCTGACCAACGTCGCCGCCACGGAGTTCGAGGACGGCTCGACGTGGGAGCCCGCCATCCCGATCGTGGGCACCAGCTTCGCCGCCGGTCAGGCCCTGGCCGCGCCCGGCTCGACCGCGTTCGTCAGCGCGCGGACCGAGCAGCGGACCGACTTCAACGTGCTCGGCGAGCTCCCCGGCCGGAACACCGGCAACGTCGTGATGGCCGGTGCTCACCTCGACAGCGTCACCGAGGGCCCCGGCATCAACGACGACGGCTCCGGCACCGCCGCGCTGCTCGAGGTCGCCCAGAACATGGCGAAATCGGGCGGCGACAACACCCTGCGGTTCGCCTTCTGGGGCGGCGAGGAGCTCGGCCTGCTCGGTTCGACCGACTACGTGACCGGCCTGCCGCAGGCCGAGCGCGACCGGATCGCGCTGTACATGAACTTCGACATGATCGGCTCGCCGAACTACGTGCAGACCGTCTACGACTCCGACCAGTCGACGTTCGAGGCCCCGGTCCCGATCCCGGAGGGGTCGATCGCGATCGAGGACCTGTTCGAGTCGTACTACACCTCGATCGGCGAACCGTACGACGACAGCGCGTTCGACGGCCGCAGCGACTACCAGGCCTTCATCGACCCCGAGGTCGGCATCGCCTCCGGTGGGATCTTCACCGGCGCCGAGGAGGTCAAGAGCGAGGAGCAGCAGGCCATCTGGGGCGGCACGGCCGGGGAGCAGTTCGACCCGTGCTACCACGCCGCGTGCGACACCTACGAGAACGTGGACCTGCACGCGCTCGACGTGAACAGCGACCTGATCGCGTACGCGATGCTCACCTACGCGTACTCGACCGAGTCGGTGAACGGCGTTCCCGGCAAGCAGGTGCCGGGTCGGCCGGCCCCGCTGCCCGCCCCGGCGGGCCCCGAAGGCACCTTCCCGCTCGAGTAGCCCATGACGTCGAGGAGGCACTCCGTGCGCGGGGTGCCTCCTCGGCGTTCAGACCTCGGCGTTCAGACCACGGTCGCGAAGACGACCTCGTTGTCCTCGCTGGCGCCGGCCGCGCGGTCGAAGTCGCCGCCGCAGGTAACCAGCGCGAGGTCGGCGCCGTCCGGGTGCCCGTTGAGGGTGTCGGCCAGCGCCGAGGTGGACTTGTCCAGGCCGGTCACCGGCTTTCCGAGCACCTGCAAGTGGAGGACGGCGCCGCTCGCGTCGACGAGGTCCACCCGGTCGCCCGGGCGCAGGTCGGCCAGCCGGTCGAAGACGGCGCCGTGCGCGGCCTGCGCGTGCCCGAGCACCACCGCCATGGAGCCGGACCCCGGCTGCGGACCGTCGGACCACCACGCCGTCGTCCACATGGACCGCGGGACGCCGTAGCCGTCGACCTCCTGCCCGGTGAACGGGTTGTCGTAGCGCACCGTGCCGCGCGGCTCGACGGTGGCGTCGACACCGATGTCCGGGATCTGCAGCCGCGCCGGCGTGATCGGCCCGTGCGCGACGGGGGCGTCAGCAGGAAGCGGAGCCAGCTGCGGCGCCGCGGTCCCGGCCGCGGGAGCCGACTCGGCACCGGCGGACGGCCGCCCCGTGTAGATCAGGAGCAGCACGACGCCCGCGGCGACGACCAGCAGGAAGGCGCCGAGCGGGCGCGCCAGCTCAGCCGCGCGAGCGCGCCGCACGGGTGCTCATCCGGTAGCCGGCCGCACCGATGCCACTGGCCAGGACGACGCCGGCCAGCACGGCGAGCGGAACGGGGCTCGACGACTCGTCGGGTGTCCCGCCGGTCGGCGCGTAGCCCGGGTAGCTGACCGGCTGCGCCACGGGAGCGGGCGCCGGCGGGGCGGGCGGCTGGGCGGCCGGGGCGACCGGCGGGGCAGAGGCCGGCGGCGGGGTGCTGTGCGCGCCCTCGCCGGTCGGCGGCGCCGGCATGCACTTCTCCTGCAGCGTCGTCGCCAGGCCCTGGAGCGCCTGCCCGACGTCGTTGTTCTGCAGATCGTCGGACACCGCCGACGGATCGCCGCTCTGCAGCGCACCGACGAGCTGGTTCAGCAGGTCGGGCAGCTGCTGCGGGTCGCTGTTCTGCAGCGCGGTGAGCACGTTCTGGAACCCGTCGAAGACGCCGTTGACGCAGTCGGCGGAGATGCCGAGCGGCGCCAGCGCCTTGATGAACGCGTCTCGCAGCGCCGAGTCGTCCGGCGGGCCGGGGAGCGCCGGCGTGCCGCCGCCGCCGGTCACGGGGTCGGTACCGCCCTGCTGGGGAACGATCGGGTTGTCCGGCAGCGTCGGCGCGCTCGGGGTCCCGGTGCCCGATCCGCCGAGCTGCGACGCGGCGTCCTGGAGCTGCGTCGTCGCCGTCCCCACGGGATCGCTGTCGTCAGCGGCCGCCACCCCCGGCACGAGGACGACGGCGCCGAGCAGGACGGCGGGCGCGAGCAACCGGAGCGGCTTGCCGAAGAGACGACCAGACAACGCATTCCCCCTGCGGTCCGACGAGCGACTGCTCGCTTTCCCCGCTCAACGAGACGCGGACCGAGAGGTGACGGACCGTTCCGGCCCGGTTCGTCTCAGATGTTGGCGCCGTCCGGCGGCGGCCCCTCCGGCAGCGGTGCGGCGAACCCGGAGCCGTCGGGCACCGGCGGGTCCATCCCCACCGTGTACGCGGTCATCGACAGCGACCCGTACGCGTAGCCGTCGACCAGCACGTCGGCCGTCGTCGACGTCGCCCCGGCCATCCCGGCGATGTAGAGCAGCGGCAGGAAGTGGTCCGGCGTCGGGACGGCGAGGTCGTAGTCGCGGTGACCGTCGAGCCGGCCGACCTCGGTGGGGTTGCTGAGCATGAACTCCTTGGCCGACTGGTCGAAGCGCTGCGCCCAGTCGAAGCCGGCGTCGGGCAGCGCCCGCGACACCCCGCCGAGGTTGTGCACGACGTTGCCGCTGCCGATCACCAGCACACCGTCCTCGCGCAGCGGCGCCAGCGCCGCGCCGAGCTGCAGGTGGTAGTCCGCGGACTTGAGCGCGTTGATCGACAGCTGGACGACGGGGATGTCGGCGTCGGGGAACGCGTGCATCAGCACCGACCAGGTGCCGTGGTCGATCCCCCAGCTGTCCAGGTCGGCGCCCACCCACGTGGGGTGCACGATGTCGGCGACCTCCTCGTACAGCGAGGGCAGGCCCGGCGGCTCGTAGCGGACGTCGAACAGCTCCCGCGGGAAGCCGAAGAAGTCGTGGATGGTCCGCGGTCGCGGCATCGCGGTCACCGCGGTCGCTTGCACGTACCAGTGCGCCGAGACGACCAGGATGGCCCTCGGGTGGGGCACGCTCTGCCCGAACGCCCGCCACGCCTCGGTGTAGCGGTTCTTCTCCAGCGCGTTCATCGGGTTCCCGTGGCCGAAGAACGCGGCAGGCATGACGGTCATCGCAGACCCCTCCCCCAGTCCCCGTCCGCTCCGATCCCCCGTCGGATCATCACCCTCTGCGCTGGGAAGCGCGAGACCGGGAAACAGAACTGTCCGGATCACCCGGCGTTGCTGACCGGCGGCACGCGGCGCAGCAGCGGCGACAGCCAGCGCGCCCCCGGCCCGGACGACGCCGCGACGTCTCCCGGGTTGGAGAGGGCGCAGCGGCCCAGCGACAGGCACCCGCAGCCGATGCAGGAGTCCAGCCCGTCGCGCAGCTGCACCAGCGCGGCGATCTGCTGGTCCAGCCGCTCGCGCCAGCCGGACGAGAGCCGCCCCCAGTCCCGCGCAGTCGGCGGACGGCCGTCGGGCAGGGTCGCCAGCGCCTCGCGGATCTCGGTCAGCGAGAGGCCGACGTTCTGCGCCGCCCGCACGAAGGCCAGCCGCCGCAGCACCGTCCGCGGGTACCGGCGCGCACCGCCCGACGTCCGGGTCGAGGAGATCAGCCCCTGCTCCTCGTAGTAGCGCAGCGCGGAGGCCGCGACCCCCGACCGCGCCGACACCTGCCCGATGGTCAGCAGCTCCACGGCCACGGCGAACCCCTTGACCTCGAGTCGACTTGAGGTTCCACCGTAGTCCCATGACCCGCACCGCACTGATCACCGGAGCCTCCCGGGGCCTGGGCCGCGCCCTCGCCGCCGCGCTGAACGAGCGCGGCTGGCGGCTGGTCGTCGACGGCCGGGACGCCGACCGGCTCGCTGCCGCCGTCGCCGCGCTGCCGCACCCGGAGGACGTCATTGCGATCCCCGGCGACGTCGCCGACCCCGACCACCGCACCGCGCTCGCCGAGGCGGTCGGCCCCACCCTCGACCTGCTGGTCAACAACGCCAGCGACCTCGGCCCCAGCCCGCTGCCCCCGCTGGCCCGGCTGCAGCCCGAGCAGCTGCAGCGGATCCTCGCCGTCAACACCGTCGCCCCGCTCGCGCTGGTCCAGCTGACCCTGCCCGAGCTGGCGCGGGCGCACGGCCGCGTGCTCGACCTCAGCTCCGACGCCGCCGTCGAGGCCTACGCCGGCTGGGGCGGCTACGGCGCCAGCAAGGCCGCGCTCGACCAGCTCTCCGCCGTCCTCGCCGTCGAGCACCCGGACCTGCGGATCTACGCCGTCGACCCCGGCGACATGAACACCGCGATGCACCAGGCCGCCGAGCCCGGCGAGGACCTCAGCGGCCTGCCCGCGCCGGAATCCGTCGTCCCCGCGCTGCTGCGGCTGGTGGACGACGACCTGCCCAGCGGCCGCTACCGCGCCGCCGACCTCGAGCCGGCGGTGGCCCGGTGATCACGTTCGCCCTCCCCCACGAGGCCGAAGCCACCGCGCCGCCGGAGGTGTGGGGCACCCCGCGGGACGGCGTCCGGCTGATGGCCGTCCGGCCGGACGCGATCACCGACCACGTGTTCCACGATCTGCCCGAACAGCTCGAGCCCGGCGACCTCGTCGTCGTCAACACCTCCGCGACGCTGCCCGCCCGGCTGGTGGCCACGCGGGCCGACGGCGTCGCCGTCCCGCTGCACGTCGCCGGCACGCTCGACGACGGCGACTGGGTGGTCGAGGTCCGCCGTCCGCACAACGACGGCCCCGACCTGCGGGTCGAGCCCGGCGCCGTCCTGACCCTGCCCGGCGGCACCCGGCTGCACCTGGTCACCGGGCACCCCGACCCGAGGCACCCCTCCCGGCTGTGGCGCGCCCGCCCCGAGCGCCCGGTCGACCTCGGGGACCTGCTGGCCCGGCACGGGCAGCCGATCCGCTACGGCTACCTGACCGGCACGTTCCCGCTCGCCGCGTACCAGACGGTCTACGCGACCGAACCGGGCAGCGCCGAGATGGCCAGCGCCGGACGGCCGTTCACCGAGGCGGTGCTCGTGCGCCTGATGGCGCGCGGCATCCCGGTGGTCCCGATCGTGCTGCACGCCGGCGTCTCCAGCCCGGAACTGCACGAGCCGCCGACCCCCGAGCGCTTCGCCGTTCCCGAGGTCACCGCCCGGCTGGTGACCAGCACCGGCGAGGCGGGACGGCGGGTGGTCGCCGTCGGCACGACGGTCACCCGGGCACTCGAGACGGCGACGGACGACGACGGCGTCACCCGCGCCACGAGCGGCTGGACCGACCTGGTCCTCGGGCCCGACCGGCCGGCCCGCGCGGTGACCGGCCTGATCACCGGGCTGCACGCCCCCGAGGCCAGCCACCTGCGGCTGCTCGAGGCGGTCGCCGGTCCGGACCTGGTCGCCTCGGCCTACCGGGCGGCCGTGGCCGCGCACTACCTCTGGCACGAGTTCGGCGACTCGATGATCTTCCTGCCGTAGCTTGCGCTGCGTGCAGCACCACGACGACACCCTCGCCGGCTTCGTGGCGCGCGAGTCCGCCCGGGACGACGCGGTCGCCGTCGTGGTCACCGGGTCGGTCGCCCGCGGCACCCCGCGACCCGACTCCGACGTCGACGTCTACCTGGTCGTGGGCGAGGAGCGGTTCCGCACGGCCTGGGAGACCGGCCTGGTCAGCTACGTCGACTCCGCCGTCGCGACCTACGAGGGCGGCTACGTCGACGTCAAGCTCGCGACCGTCGAGTTCCTGCGGCGGGCGGTCGAGGCCGCCGACGACCCGACGCGGGCGTCGTTCCTCACCGCGCGGGTGGCGTGGTCGCGCGATCCGTCGATCGAGGAACTCGTCGCCGCGATCCCCCAGCTCCCGGACGACGCCTGGGCCGAGCGCGGCCGCGCCTTCCTCGCCCAGCTCCGCCTCTACGTCCGCTACTTCCTGCTGCAGGGCGAGGCCCACGACAACACCTACCTGCGGTCCTGGGCGGCGGTGCACGCGGTGAACGCCGGCGGCCGGGCGCTGCTGGCGCTCAACCGCACGCTGTTCCAGGGGCCGAAGTACCTCGAGGAGACCGTGCCCGGGCTGCCGCGGGTGCCGGCCGGCTACGCCGAGCTCGCGGCCGCGCTGCTGCGCGAGCCGACCGCCGCGCACGGGCGGGCCTACGCGGAGGCGATCGAGGGCCTGCACGACTGGGATCTGGACCGCGACGCGACGCTGTCCCGCTTCGTCCGCGACAACGAGCTCGCCTGGCTGACCGGCGCGGTGCCGCCCGAGTTCAGCTGAGGAACCTGCGGACCGCGGCCGTGGTGCGCTCGGCGTCGCCGGTCGCGAGCAGGTCGAGCAGCGCGCCCCGGAGGACGGCGAGCAGCAGCGTCCGGTCGGCGTCGTCCCCGGCCGGCGCGAGGACGTCGAGCCAGTCGGCCACCGTGCGCTCGGCGAACCCGCCCCACGGCCCGTCCGGGTCGACCAGCGACCGCGCGTACGCCTCGACCCAGAGCCGCAGCAGCGCCCGGTGCTCCGCGGCGACCAGCCACGCCCAGACCGCGTCCGGGGCGCCCCCGGCGGAGGCGAGCGCGGCCAGCTCGTCGGCGCGGGCGCGGGCCAGCAGGTTCCGGACCAGCCCGTCCTTGCTGCCGAAGAGGAACAGCAGCACGCGGGGGCTCGAGCCGACGGCGGCCGCGAGGGGGCGCAGCGAGACGTCGGCCAGGCCGTGCTCGAGCACGTACCGGTAGGCCGCCTCGAGCAGCTCGTCGCGCCGGGCCGAAGGGGCTCGCTCCGCCGTCGTCACCGCGCTAGCCTCCCACTGAAACGAGTGTTTCAGTAGGAGGTCCGCGATGTCCGCCACCATCCGCCCGCTCGGCCGGCCAGGGGACCTGGGCTGGGTGGTGATGGCCCACGGCGAGCAGTACGCGGCCGAGTTCGGCTGGGACGCGACGTTCGAGGCCCTGGTCGCGCGGATCGTCGCCGACTGGGCGAACGACCACGACCCGGCTCGCGAGGCCGCGTGGATCGCCGAGCTCGACGGCGAGCGGGTGGGCTGCGTCTTCTGCGTCGCCGCCGACGAGCGGACGGCGCAGCTGCGGATCCTGCTCGTCGACCCGCGCGCCCGCGGGCACGGCCTGGGCACCCGCCTCACCCGCGAGTGCCTGGACTTCGCCCGCGCCGCCGGTTACGAGCGGATGCGGCTGTGGACCAACCACCCGCTCGCCGCGGCCCGGCGGATCTACCTCGCCGAGGGCTTCGCGCTGGTCGAGGAGGAGCCGCACACCAGCTTCGGCGCCGAACTGGTGGGGCAGGTCTACGAGCGGTCACTGGTCGCCTGAGATGCTGGGCGGGATGGCCACGTCCGAGGAGCCCAACGCCGTCGCCGTCGAGGCGCTGCGGCAGCAGCTGATCGCGCTCGCGCAGGCGTCGGATCTCAGCGTGCCCGAGCTCCGGGTCGACGAGGCGCGCAAGCAGGAACGGGCGCCGACGGTGTCGAAGGGGGCCGTCGTCGTCCCCCGGTCGCTGCTGAGCGCCGGTCGCGCCCGCCAGCTGTGGTACCTGGCCGCCTGCCTGGGCCGGCTGAGCTCGCCGGTCCCCCGGCAGCGGCAGCGGATCGGGTGGCTGCTGTTCGCCCTCGCCGGGCTGGCCTACGTCGCGCTGCTCCTCTTCGCGCGCCAGATCTCGATCGTGTGGCTGACCATCGCGCTGCTCTACCCGCTGGCGTTCTGGACCGCCCGCTGGGAGCGGCGGGCCATGGAGGACGCCGGCCGGGCGATCCTGCTCGCCGCCGGGCACGACCCCGCGGCGATCGCGCGCGAGGCGTTCGGCGACGACCCCCAGCCGACGCCCTGGCAGCACCTGCTCTCCACCGAACCGACCCCCCGCGAACGGATCGAGGGCGCCTCGCGACGCTGAGACCTGCGGACTCACAGGGACGCGCAGGCCGCGGGCGCAATACGGTGTGGTGGAGGCCATATCGAGGAGGTAGCGCATGAGCGAGACGCACAGCCAGGACCACGCTGCCGCGACCCGACGGTTCCCGCCGTCCGAGGAGCTGGCCGGCCAGGCCAACGTGGGCCCGGACGTCTACGAGCGCGCGGCGCAGGACCGGCTGGGTTTCTGGGAGGACGCCGCCCGGCGGCTGACCTGGGAGAAGGACTGGGACGAGGTCCTGGACTGGAGCAACCCGCCGTTCGCGAAGTGGTTCGTCGGCGGGAAGCTCAACGTCGCCTACAACTGCCTGGACCGGCACGTGGAGGCCGGCCACGGCGACCAGGTCGCCTACCACTGGGAGGGCGAGCCGGGCGACACCCGCACGATCACCTACGCCGAGCTCACCGCCGAGGTCTGCAAGGCCGCGAACGCGCTGCTCGAGCTGGGGGTCCAGGCCGGCGACCGGGTCGCCATCTACATGCCGATGATCCCCGAGACGATCATCGCGATGCTCGCCTGCGCCCGCATCGGCGCCGTCCACATGGTCGTCTTCGGCGGCTTCTCCGCCGACGCCCTGGCCAGCCGGATCACCGACGCCGGCGCCGTCCTGGTCATCACCGCCGACGGCGGCTACCGCCGCGGGGCGCCGAGCGCGCTCAAGCCGGCCGTCGACGACGCCCTGGGCCGCACCGACAGCGTGCGCAACGTCGTCGTCGTCAAGCGCACCGAGCAGGACGTCGCGTGGACCGAGGGCCGCGACCTCTGGTGGGACGACGTCGTGGGCAGGCAGTCCGACCAGCACACGGCCGAGGCGTTCGACGCCGAGCACCCGCTCTACATCATGTACACGTCCGGGACGACGGCGAAGCCGAAGGGGATCCTGCACACCTCCGGCGGCTACCTGACCCAGGTCGCCTACACGCACTGGGCGACCTTCGACCTCAAGCCCGACACCGACGTCTACTGGACGGCGGCCGACGTCGGCTGGGTGACCGGCCACAGCTACATCGTCTACGGGCCGCTGGCCAACCGGGCGACGTCGGTGATGTACGAGGGCACGCCGGACACCCCGCACAAGGGCCGCTGGTGGGAGATCGTGCAGCGCTACGGCGTGACGATCCTTTACACGGCGCCGACGACGATCCGCACGTTCATGAAGTGGGGCGAGGACGTCCCGGCCGGCTTCGACCTCTCGTCGCTGCGGCTGCTGGGCTCGGTCGGCGAGCCGATCAACCCCGAGGCCTGGCTCTGGTACCACGAGCACATCGGCGGCGGCCGCTGCCCGATCGTGGACACCTGGTGGCAGACCGAGACCGGCGCGCACATGATCACGCCGCTGCCCGGCGTCACGAACCTCAAGCCCGGCTCCGCGCAGACCCCCTTCCCGGGTATCTCGGCGAAGGTCGTCGACGACGAGGGCAAGGAGCTGCCCGACGACACCACCGGGCTGCTCGTGCTCACCGAGCCGTGGCCGTCGATGCTGCGCACCATCTGGGGCGACGACGAGCGCTACAAGGAGACGTACTGGACCCGCTTCGGCGACATGTACTTCGCCGGGGACGGCGCCAAGAAGGACGAGGACGGCGACATCTGGCTGCTCGGCCGGGTGGACGACGTCATGAACGTCTCCGGGCACCGGATCTCGACCACCGAGGTCGAGTCCGCGCTGGTCGCCCACCACGCGGTCGCCGAGGCGGCGGTGGTCGGCGCCAGCGACCCGACGACCGGGCAGGGCATCGTCGCGTTCGTGATCCTGCGCGGCGCAGCCGAGGACTCCGGCGAGGAGCTGGTCAAGGAGCTGCGGCTGCACGTGCGCCGGGAGATCGGGCCGATCGCCAGCCCGCGCCAGATCATGGTCGTGCAGGAGCTGCCCAAGACCCGCTCCGGCAAGATCATGCGCCGGCTGCTGCGCGACGTCGCCGAGAACCGCGAGCTGGGCGACGTCACCACGCTCACCGACTCCTCGGTGATGGAGCTGATCAAGGAGAAGCTCCCGAGCTCCACCGAGGACTGAACCCGTCGGAGGCTGGGAGCGCAGGTTTCCTGCGCTCCCAGCCTCCGGTCACCCGACGGGGGGTCTCACGCGCGCGTCCGCGGGGTATCCGGCACGATCATGGTGTTCGCACCGCCGATCTGGGAGGAGCCACTCGTGGCCCACAGCGCACCGACGAGCCGGGCCACCGGGCCCCAGGAGCCCTCCATCGGCGAGCTGGTGCAGAGCGCGATGGCCGACATGTCCACGCTCGTGCGGGCCGAGGTCGAGCTGGCCAAGGCGGAGGTCAGCAAGTCGGCGAAGAAGGCCGGCATCGGCGCCGGCGCCTTCAGCGCGGCCGGTGTGCTGCTGGCGATCTCCGGCATCTACTTCTTCTTCTTCGTGGCCGAGCTGCTCGCCCTCTGGCTGCCCCGCTGGGCGGCGTTCCTCATCGTCTTCGGCCTGTTCGTGGGCGCGGCGGGCCTGGCCGCGCTGGTCGGCCTGCGGTTCATCAAGAAGGTCGACAAGCCCGAGCGGACCATGGAGTCCCTGCGCGAGCTGCCCGACGTGCTGCACCGCGAGGAGCCCGGCAAGCGCCGCCGCGACCTGCCGACCGTCGCGCACGGCCAGGTCACGCTGCGGGATCCCGACACCTACCTGGTCTGACGGGCGACCGCTCCCTGAGGTGACCGCCCCGGACGATCCGCTGCCGGACGCCACCAGCGTCCTGCTGCCCGGTCCCTGGACCCACCGCGACATCTCCGCCAACGGCGTGCGGCTGCACGCGGCCGAGGCCGGGGAGGGTCCGCTCGTGCTGCTGCTGCACGGGTTCCCGCAGTTCTGGTGGGCCTGGCGGGCGCAGCTCACCGGCCTCGCCGCGGCCGGGTTCCGCGTGGTCGCGCCGGATCTGCGCGGCTACGGCGCCAGCGACAAGCCGCCGCGCGGCTACGACCTGCCGACGCTGTCCGCCGACGTCGCAGCGCTGGTGCGCGCGCTCGGCGAGCAGGACGCCGTCGTCGTCGGGCACGACTGGGGCGGTCTGCTGGCCTGGACGACGGCGGCGCTGCACCCGCGCAGCGTGCGGCGGCTCGTCGTCCTCTCGATGGCCCACCCTCGGCGGCTCCGGGCCGGCATCACCGACACCGAGCAGCGGCACGCGCTGCGGCACGCGCTGCGCTTCCAGCTCCCCCGGCTGCCGGAGCGGCGGCTGACCCGCGCCGACGACGACCCGGTCGCCGAGTTGATGCGCCGCTGGGCGGGGCCCGCCTGGACGCAGACCGCCGACTTCGCCGAGGCGGTGGGCCGCTACCGGTCGGCGGCGCGGATCCCGCAGGCCGCCTACGGCGCGATGGAGTACTACCGGTGGGCCGGCCGCTCCCAGCTGCGGCCGGACGGGCTGCGCTACGCCCGCCGCATGGCGGCGCCGATCTCCGCGCCGACCCTGCAGCTGCACGGGGGCGGCGACGGCTACATCCTGCCGGGCACCGCGGAGGGCTCCGGGCGCTACGTCGCCGGCGCCTACCAGTGGCGGGTGCTGCCGGGCCTGGGCCACTTCCTGCCCGAGGAGGCCCCCGACGAAGTCACGTCAGCGATCGCCGACTTCGCGACGTGATGGAACGGCCCCGATGCAGGGCCCCGCGCCGAGCCTGCGAGGCGTGGGGGGCATCGGGGTCCTTCTACTCACACGGTCCGGTGTCGACCCGGCTCTGGGCGGTCGCGCCCTGGGTGGCGGCGTTGGCGACCTCGGCGGCGGTCAGCGCGTAGCCGGTGTTCGGGTCGGTGATCGCCGAGGCGAAGACGACGCCGAGCACGTGCCCCTCGGGGTCGAACAGCGGCCCGCCCGAGTTGCCGGCCCGGACCGTCCCGAAGAGCGCGTAGACGTCGCGGGTGACCGTGCCGGTGTTGCGGAAGTTCGGCCCGCTGATCTCACCGCGGTCGCGCACCCGGGCCGCGCCGACGAAGAACGGCCCGCCGCCCGGGTAGCCCATGATGATCGCGTCGGCGCCGGTGTCGACCGGCTGCGCGGCGAAGCTCAGCGGCACCTGCGGCAGCCCGGGGACGTCGAGGACGGCGATGTCGGTCTGCGGGTCGACGTAGACCGGCGTCGCGTCGTACTCCTCGCCCTCGGCCTCGACCTTCGGGTTGGTCACGCCGGCGAGCACGTGCGCGTTGGTCATGACCCGCTCGGCGGCGTAGACGAAGCCGGAGCCGTCGATCTGCCGCGAGCACGACGGCGCGATGCCGGTGACCTTGACGACCGAGCCGGACACCGAGGCCACCACCGGGCTGGTCTCCAGCGCCTTGTCCGGAGCCTGGACCTCGCGGGCCTGGGTGGGCGTCAGCGGGTCGAGGACGTCGGGCAGCCCGCGGCGCTCGATCGCCTCGCGCAGGTTGCTGTACACCGACCGGACGCTGTCGGGCACCGCCTTGTCGACGGCCTGCACCAGCGCCGAGCCGCGCACCTGGCTGGCGACCTGCGGGAACGGCGAGCTGGCCAGCGGCGTGGCGACCATCCACGCGACCAGCAGGACCGCGGCCGCCGACAGCACCGCGCCGGCCACGGAGTCGACCATCTTGGCCGGCTCCCAGGTGACCCGGCGGCGGACCGCCCGGCCCACGGCGCCCGCGAGCACCTGCCCCAGCAACGCGCCGGCCAGGACGACGACCAGCGCGGCGAACACCCGGGTGACGCTCGAGCCGCTGATCCGGTCGGCGACCGGGCCGGACAGCTGGGCGCCCAGCACCGCGCCGCCGAAGAAGCCGAGGAACGAGGCCGCGGAGACGATCAGCCCCTGGCGGAAGCCGGAGAAGGCGAACAGCAGCGCGAGCGCGATGAGGATGAGATCGACGATCGACACGGTCAGCCATTCACCGTCATCGTGCCGGTCTGGCCCAGCTGGACGTGGAAGCTGCACTCGAAGGGGTAGTCGCCGGGCGCGGTCACGGTGAACTCGATCGTCCTGCTGTCACCGGGGGCGAGCAGCGGGATCTCGGCCGAGATCGCCCCCGGCGCCTTGCCCGGGGTGAACCGGAAGTCGTGGGTCAGCTGCTTGGCCACGTTGGTGACGGTGAGCCGGACCTTGCCCGGGGCGACGGTGAAGTGGTCCGGGTTGAAGACGTAGTCGTCCTCGGTCTGCAGGGTGACCTCCTGGACGCCGTCGGCGTCCGTGGTGACCTTGCCGAGGTCGGGGTCCACCGGGGACGACGCGGTCGCGGTGGCGCCACTGCTGCCACCGCACCCGGCCAGCACTCCGCCGGCAAGGACCACCCCGACCACCAGCGCTCCGATCCGCCGGGCTCTCCTCGCCGGCCGGCCCCCCAGCACCCTCATCGGGGGCCGACGGTACGCGTGGGCGGCCCGTCGGGCGCGGGATCGGCGACCGTCGGCGCGGCGTCGTCCTCGTCGTCGTCCTCGTCGAGCGAGCCCGGCAGCGCCGCGGCCCGGGCGCCCGGCAACGGCAGCGGGCGCACGTCGGCGGTGTTCCACGGCCGGGCGAGGCCGGTCGCCTCGAGGATCGCGTCGAGCAGACCGGCGGTGAAGCCCCAGACCACCATGTCGGCGACGCCGAACGCCGGGCCGATGAAGCCCGAGGGGTGCGAGACCCGGAACCGGTTGGCGGGGTCGGCCAGGTCGTCCAGCGGCACGCGCGCCACCCGGGCCACCTCCCGCGGGTCGCCGACCAGGACCTCGCTCGGCTTCTCCCACCAGGCCACGACGGGGACGACGAGGTTGTCCGACGGGCCGAGGAACAGCTCCTGCAGCGTCGCCAGCACCCGGACGCCACCCGGCTCGACGCCGGCCTCCTCCTGCGCCTCGCGCAGCGCCGTCCCGACCGGGTAGTCGTCACCGGGGTCGACGCCGCCGCCGGGGAACGCCGGCTGGCCGGCGTGCCGGCGCAGGGTCGGGGACTTCTCGATGAGCAGCACGTCGGGACCCGAGGGGCCCTCGCCGAAGAGGATCAGCACCGCCGAGCGGCGGGCGGTGGCGGTGGCCCGGGGCATGCGGTGCCGCAGGGGCAGGTCCACCGAGGCCTCGACGAGGCGGCGCAGGTAGTCGGGAACGCCGTCCCAGTCGGTCACAGCTGCACTCCGAGGTGGTCGCCGACCGCTGTGCGCAGCGCGTCGTACGAGGGGAAGACACCGATCTTGGCGTAGGTGATCGCGCCGTCGGCGTCGACGAAATAGGTGGCCGGCAGACCCTGCAGGCCCAGCTTGGTCATCAGCTCGCCGTCGCCGTCGAACGCGCTGGGGAAGGTCGTACCGGCGTCCGCGGCGAAGGAGGTCGCCTGGTCGACGCCGTCCTTGCTGACGACCCCGACCACCTGCACCTGGCCGCCGGCGGCGTCGGAGAGCTGCTGCATCAGCGGCAGCTCCTGGCGGCACGGACCGCACCAGCTCGCCCAGAGGTTCACGACAGTGGGAACGCCCGGCGCGCGGCCGAGGTTCAGCGTGCCGCCGCCGAGGCAGTCGAACGCCAGCGGCGGCAGCACCTGGTCGCCCTTGGCCGTCACGTCCGCCTGGTCGGGGCAGGGCAGCGTCGCGTCGTCCGAGGCGCTGTCGGGCTCGACGCCGCGGGTGTGCAGCGGCGACTCCTGGTCGGCCGACGTGCAGCCGGCCAGCAGGGCGGTGAGGACGAGAGCGGCGAGCGCGGCCGCGCGCAACCGCGTCACTCGGTGTCCGACGCGGCCGGGGTCTTGACCAGCTTCAGCGCCACCTCGGGGTCGGTGGGACCGATGCCGTAGGACGGGCACCACTGCGCGAGCCCGCAGGCCCCGCAGGCCGCCTTCTTCGCGTGGCAGACGCGGCGGCCGTGGAAGATCACGCGGTGCGAGAACATCGTCCACTCGCGCTTGGGGATCAGCTCGGCGATCTGCGCCTCGACCTTGACCGGGTCCTCCTCGGCGGTCCAGCCGAAGCGGCGGACCAGCCGGCCGAAGTGGGTGTCGACGGTCAGCCCGGGCACGTCGAAGGCGTTGCCCAGGACGACGTTGGCCGTCTTGCGCCCCACGCCCGGCAGCGTGACCAGGTCGGCCATCCGCCCCGGGACCTCCCCGTCGAAGCGCTCGACCAGCGCCTGCGCCAGGCCCAGCGCCGAGTTCGCCTTCGCGCGGAAGAAGCCGGTGGGCTTGAGGATCGTCTCCAGCTCGCCGCGGTCGGCGCCGGCCAGCGCGACGGCGTCCGGGTACTTCGCGAACAGCGTCGGGGTCACCTTGTTGACCATCTTGTCGGTGGTCTGGGCCGACAGGACGGTGGCCACGAGCAGCTCGAAGGGGTTGGTGAAGTCCAGCTCGCAGTGCGCGTCGGGGTGGATCACCGCCAGCTCGCGGGCCATCCGCCGGGCCCGGCGGGTGCGCGCCAGGGCCGTCTCGGCCGGGTCGTAGGGCGAGCCACCGGGCAGCGCACCGCGTCCAGGACGACGGGCACGGGCCGGCCGCCCGTAGGCCGGCGAGGAGCTGGCGGGTGAGGACACGCGGTCGAGGGTAGGCGTGGAGACTGACAGCGACGGGCCGTGTCATCCTTGGCGTGACCGCACACGAGGGCGCACGTGCCGCCGAGGAGGTCGCAGTGGTCGCGCTCATCGTCATCCTGTTCCCCCCTCTCCTCATCGCGTTCCTCCTGGTGATGGAGCGGGTCGAAGAACCCCTGCGCCGCCCCACGAACAGCCGCGAGGTGTCCGAGTTCCTGTCCACGGCCACCCCCGGTGAGGTCGACACCCTGGCCCGGTCGGGCATCCGACGGGCGCTGACCCGCTGGCGGCGGCGCCGTCGCGGCCGTGCCCGGAAGTCCACCGCACCGCTGATCTGAGCGCTTGCTGTGATCACGGCCACTCGCCCGTCCGGGGCATGATCACCGGCACGAACGGGTGACGATCGGCACAGCCCCCTAGACTCTGCCGTCGGACCCGGATGCCTGCCGGCGTCCGGGACGAAGACGTGTGTGAGAGGACGTGCAGTGGACGAGGTGCTGGCCCAGACCGGGCTCTTCCAGGGTCTCGCGGAAGAAGCCGTGGAGCCGGTTCTCAGCCGCCTGGAGACGCTGAACCTTCCCCGCGGCCGGGTGGTCTTCAACGAGGGCGAGCCGGGCGACAGCCTGTACATCGTCCTGTCCGGGAAGATCAAGCTCTCCCGCCGCTCGCCCGACGGGCGCGAGAACGTGCTGGCCGTGATGGGTCCCTCCGACCAGTTCGGCGAGCTCTCGGTGTTCGACCCGGGCCCGCGGACGGCGACGGCGACCGCGGTGACCGACGTCAAGCTGGCCCGCATGCCGCAGACGCTGCTGCGCCCCTGGATCGAGGCGCACCCCGAGGTCGGCGAGCGGCTGCTGCACGTGCTGGCCCGCCGGCTGCGCCGCACCAACGACTCGGTGGCCGACCTGATCTTCACCGACGTGCCCGGCCGCGTGGCCAAGGCGCTGCTGCAGATGGCCGACCGCTTCGGCAGCCGCGACGCCGAGGGGCTGCGCGTGCGCCACGACCTCACCCAGGAGGAGCTGGCCCAGCTGGTCGGTGCCTCCCGCGAGACGGTCAACAAGGCCCTGGCCGACTTCGTGCACCGCGGCTGGATCCAGCTGCAGGGCAAGTCGGTCGTCGTCCTCGACGAGGACCGCCTGCGCCGCCGCGCCCGCTGAAGCGATGAACGGCTGAGGCCCAGAACCGGATCGGTTCTGGGCCTCAGCCGTTCGACGTTCAGTGCGGTAGCGGGGTGACGAGCCTGACCCTCGTGCCGTCCGGCAGCACCGCCCAGGCGCCGTCCGGCGTCTTCTCGAAGGTCGGGCTGATCGGGTGCAGCGGCTCCGGCGGGGAGCCGGCCAGGGCGTCCTCCACACCGGCGAACGGCCGGAGCTGGTCCAGCGTGTGCAGGGTCGGCGGCAGCATCGGCCGGCCGCCGGTCTCCGCCTGCGCGAGCGCCGCGGCCGGCGTCAGCCAGCTCACCTCGTCGGCCTCGCCCGAGACGTGCCGCGCCTCCTGGCCGACCGGCAGCGCCGCGACGAAGAACTTCGTGTCGTAGCGCCGCGGCTCCATGGGCGGGGTGATCCAGTGCGCGAAGGGGCGCAGCAGGTCCGATCGCACGCACAGCCCGCGCTCGGCGAGCAGCTCGGCGAAGGAGAGCTCGCGGGTCATCAGCGCCTGCCGCTGCCGCTCCCAGTCCTCGCCCGACACGTCCGGGACGACGGTGCCGTCCTCCGCCGAGCCGGCCAGCAGCACGCCGGCCTCCTCGAACGTCTCCCGGACGGCGGCGCAGACCAGCTCGCGGGCGGTCCGCTCGTCGCAGCCGAAGGCGCTCGCCCAGTCCGCGGGCGGGGGGCCGGCCCAGGCGATCTCCGCGTCGCCGTCGCGGGGGTCGACGCCACCGCCGATGTAGGCGGTCATCCCGCCGGCGAAGGGCATGCCCTTCGTCCGCCGCAGCAGGTAGACCTCCAGCCCGTCGACCCCGTCGCGCAGCAGCAGGACCGTGGCGGCCTGGCGAGGTTGGGCGGTCATCCCCTCAGCTCGACGGTGAGCTCGACCTCGACGGGGCTGTTCATGGGCAGCTCGGCGACGCCGACGGCGCTGCGGGCGTGCTGACCGGCCGGGCCGAAGATCTTGCCGAGCAGCTCGCTGGCGCCGTTGACCACGCGCGGCTGGCCGCTGAAGCCCTCGGCGCTGGCCACGTAACCGACGACGCGGACGACGCGGGCGACCGAGTCCAGTCCGACCAGGTCGTCGATCGCGGCCAGCGCGTTGAGCGTGCACAGCTTGGCGTCGGCCGCGGCCTCCTCGATGTCGACCGAGCCGCCGACCTTGCCGGTGCGGCGCAGGCCGCCGTCGACGAAGGGCAGCTGCCCGCTGGTGTAGACGAGGGTGCCGCTGCGCACGGCCGGCACGTAGGAGGCCACGGGGGCGGCGACCGGAGGCAGCCGGATGCCGAGCTCGGCGAGCCGGTCGTGCCAGCTCTGGGCGCCGGCCTCGGCCGGGGTGGGGGTGCTCATGGGAGGAGTCCTCAGTTGGTGGGGCGCTTCAGGTAGGCCACCGGCTGGTCCGCGCCACCCGGGCCCGGGAGCACGGTCACCAGCTCCCAGCCGTCGACCCCCCAGGAGTCGAGGATCGCCTTGGTGTTGTGGATCAGCAGCGGGATCGTGGCGTACTCCCACGTGCGCCGAACCGGTTCGCTCATGTCGCAGGACGCTAGCGCCCGCACGACAGGACTGCTGCAGGGCGGTCCTCTTAGGCTGTGGACGTGAGCTCCGAGCCCTTGCCTGTGCGCTGCCACGTGGTCACCGGCAAGGGCGGGACCGGCAAGACCACGGTCGCCGCCGCCCTCGCCCTCGCACTGGCCGCCGACGGGCGCACCGTGCTGCTCGTCGAGACCGAGGGCCGCCAGGGCATCGCCCAGCTCTTCGACACCCCGCCGCTGCCCTACGAGGAGCGCCGCGTCGCCGTCGCCCGCGGCGGCGGCGAGGTCAAGGCCCTGGCCATCGACACCGAAGAGGCGCTGATGGAGTACCTCGACCTCTTCTACAACCTGCGCCGGGCCGGCCGGGCGCTGCGCAAGATGGGCGCCATCGACTTCGCCACCGCGATCGCGCCGGGGCTGCGCGACGTCCTCATCACCGGCAAGGTCAAGGAGGCGGTGACCCGCCGGCACGACGGCAAGCGGGTCTACGACGCCGTCGTCGTCGACGCCCCGCCGACCGGCCGGATCACGCGGTTCCTCAACGTGACCGGCGAGATGGGGCAGCTGGCCCGGTCGGGGCCGATCAAGACGCAGAGCGACGGCGTCATGGCGGTGCTGAAGTCCCCGCAGACGGCGGTGCACCTCGTGACCCTGCTCGAGGACATGCCGGTGCAGGAGACCGCCGACGCGATCAAGGAGCTCACCGCGGTCGGCCTGCCGGTCGGCCACGTCGTGGTCAACATGGCCACCGAGCCGCTGCTGCCCGAGGCCAGCCTGTCGCGCGCGGCGGAGGGGCGGCTGACCGGCGCCGAGCTCGCGCCCGCGCTCGAGTCGGTGCACCTGCCCGGGGCGCTGGGCGATCCCTTGGCCGTCGAGGCGGTCGAGCACGCGCAGCGGTGGGCGGCCCAGGACGCGCTGCGGGGGGACGTCGCCGCGCTCGGCCGGCCCACCATCGAGCTGCCGCTGCTGCCCGGGCCCATGGACCTCGGTGCGCTCTTCGACCTCGCCGGCCGGCTCGAGGCGCACGTCCGGCCGGAGGCCGCCGCGTGAGCGCCCCGGCCATGGACCTGCGGTCCCTGATCGAGGACCGCTCGACCCGGATCGTCGTCTGCTGCGGTGCCGGCGGCGTGGGCAAGACGACGACGTCCGCGGCGCTGGCGCTGGCCGCGGCCGAGGCCGGCCGGACCGTCGTCGTCCTCACCATCGACCCGGCCCGCCGGCTGGCGCAGTCCCTCGGGCTGGTGGAGCTGGACAACGAGCCGCGGCGCGTCGAGACGCCCGGGGTGGACGGCCAGCTGCACGCGATGATGCTGGACATGAAGCGGACGTTCGACGACGTCGTGTCCGCGCACTCCAGCCCCGACCGGGCGCAGCAGATCTTCGAGAACCCCTTCTACCAGGCGCTGTCCTCGTCCTTCGCCGGGACGCAGGAGTACATGGCGATGGAGAAGCTGGGCCAGCTGCGGGCGACCGACCAGTGGGACCTGATCATCGTCGACACCCCGCCGTCGCGGTCGGCGCTGGACTTCCTCGACGCCCCCAACCGGATGGGCCGCTTCCTCGACGGCACGATGATCCGGCTGCTGACCGCCCCCGCCCGCGCCGGCGGCCGGATGGGGATGCGCGTGGTCGGCGCCGGGTTCACCGTGTTCAGCCGGATCATCTCCAAGATCCTCGGCGGCCAGCTGCTGCGCGACATCTCCTCGTTCGTCTCGGCGCTGGACACGATGTTCGGCGGCTTCCGCGAACGCGCGACGGCCACCTACGAGATGCTGCGCATGCCCGGGACGTCGTTCGTCGTCGTCGCCACCCCCGAGCCGGACGCCCTGCGCGAGGCGTCCTACTTCGTCGACCGGCTCTCCGCCGAGGGCATGCCCCTGGCCGGCCTGGTGCTCAACCGCACGCACCCGCCGGCGACCACCGCGCTGTCGGCGACCCGGGCAGAGGCGGCCGCCGAGGAGGTGCTCGAGGCCGGGGGCAAGGGCGCCAAGCTCGCCGCCGGCGCGCTGCGGGTGCACGCCGAGCGGATGACCCAGGCCACCCGGGAGCAGCGGCTGGCCGACCGGTTCAGCAGCGCCCACCCGGAGGTCGCCGTCCGGACCGTGCCGGCCGCCGCCGGCGACGTCCACGATCTCGACGGCCTGCGGGTGATGGGGGCGGAACTGACCGGTCCGGACGACGACACCCCCACCGGCACGCCGAGGACGAGAATCCTGCCCGCGCGCCGTTCCTGAGCGCGGGGGCCCGGGACCCGTCTGCCACGTACCCTGGCCTGCGATGTCGGAGAACTCGCAGAGCCGCGCCGGGCTGATCGCCAAGCTCGTCGGCACCATCGTCCTGGCCGGTGCCCTTCTCGCCGGCGTGCTGTTCCCGTGGGTGGGCGGAACCGGGCTGGCGGCCCGCAACTCCGCCTCGCTGCTCGACGCGCTGCCCAGCGAGCTCACCGACCGGACGCCGGCCGGCAACACGAAGCTGCTGGCCGCCGACGGGTCGCTGATCACGGAGTTCTACAGCAACAACCGCACGCCCCTGACCGGCGACCAGATCGCCAAGGTCATGAAGCAGGCGCTGGTCGACATCGAGGACTCGCGCTTCTACGAGCACAACGGCCTCGACGTGCAGGGCACCCTGCGCGCGCTGGTCACCAACGTGGCCGCGGGGTCGGTCCGCGAGGGCGGCTCGACGCTGACCCAGCAGCTGGTCAAGCAGACCCTGCTGCAGACGGCGAAGACCCCCGAGGAGCGGCAGGCGGCCGTCGAGCAGACCCCCGGCCGCAAGCTGCGCGAGGCGCGGCTGGCGCTGGCCCTGGAGCAGAAGTACTCCAAGGACGAGATCCTCACCCGCTACCTGAACATCGTGTACTTCGGCGAGGGCGCCTACGGCATCCAGTCCGCCGCGCAGCGCTACTTCAGCGTCAACGCCGCCGACCTCACCCTGCCGCAGGCCGCCATGCTCGCCGGCCTCGTGCAGAGCCCGACCGGTGACGACCCGATCACCAACCCGGAGAACGCCACCAACCGGCGCAACCAGGTCCTCAAGCGGATGCACGACCTCGGCCACATCAGCAACCAGGAGTTCAGCGACGCGACGGCGGCGCCGGTGCAGGTCGTCGAGGGCCAGTCCCCGCCGAACGGCTGCATCGACGCCGCGATCGGCGGCTTCTTCTGCGCCTACGTGCACGACTACCTCAACGGCCTCGGGCTCTCCGACCAGGAGATCGAGAACGGCGGCCTGACCATCCAGACGACGCTGCGGCCGGACCTGCAGACCTCCGCCGACCAGGCGGTGCTCCAGAACGCGCCGCTGGGCGACCCGCTGGCCACGATCTTCACCGCGGTGGAGCCGGGCACCGGGCACGTGCTGGCGATGGCCGACAACCGCCGCTACGGCTGCTCCGAGCAAGAGTGCGAGTCGGTCGTCCTGAACACCGTGGCCGGGGCCGGCTCCGGCTCGACCTACAAGGTGTTCACCGCCGCGGCCGCGCTCGAGGCCGGCTTCGGCTCCAACTACACGATCAACGCGCCGCAGCCTTACACCTCGAAGGTGTTCAAGAAGAACGGCGGCACCCGCGGCGCTCCCTACGTCGTCAAGAACGACAACGCGGGCTACGCGGCCACCTACAACATGACCTCCGGCCTGACCGCGTCGGCGAACACCTACTTCGTGGCGCTGGAGGACGCCCTCGGCAGCGTCGAGGGCCCGGTCAACACCGCCAAGGCCATGGGCATGCACTTCGACCACCCGCAGAACCTCGCGGAGTGCCAGAACAAGTGCGACGACTTCGGCACCTACGTCGCCGAGAACGAGCTCGGCTCGTTCACGCTCGGCCCGATCGCGACCAGCCCGCTCGACCTGGCCAGCGCCTACTCGACCATCGCCGCCAGCGGCACGCAGTGCGACCCCACGCCGGTCACGGCGATCACCGACAGCGCGGGCAAGCCGGCGCTGAAGGACGACGGCACCGCGCTCTACTCCGGGGACAGCTGCCACCCGAACGCGATCCCGGCCGGCGTGGCCAACACGCTGGCGAACATGATGCTGCACGTCGTCGAGGACGGCACCGGCCGCAGCGCCGCCGTCCCGGGCCACGACATCGCCGGCAAGACCGGGACCATCCAGGGTGACAACTCGGCCACCTTCGTCGGGATCACCCCGCAGTACGCGGTCAGCGTCATGTACTACAACCCGAAGACGCAGCAGAACGTCGGCGGCCATGGCGGTGGCCTGCCGGCGCGGGTGTTCCACGACGCCATGACGCCGATCCTGGGCCCGCAGCCGAACACGCCGTTCCCGCCCGCCGACCCGGCGGTCGCCGCCGGCACGCACGGCACCGGCTACGTCGCGCCCGCCCCTCCGCCGGCGCCCGCGCCGACGGACAACGGCGGCACCCAGCCGCCCGCGGACAACGGCGGGCAGCCTCCCGCGGACAACGGCGGCCAGCCCCCCGCCGGGCCCGGTGGTGGTCCCGGCGGCGGCGGTCCCGGGGGTGGCGGTCCCGGCGGCGGTAACGGCTAACCGAGCTGCCGGCGGACCTCCGCGGCGACGCGCCAGCCGTCGGCCCGGCCGGCGACGGCCTTGTTGGCCGCGCCCATGACCCGCCCCATGTCCTTCATCCCGCTCGCGCCGGTCTGCGTGATGACGTCGGCCACCAGCGCGGCGAGGTCGGCGTCCTCCATCTGCGCCGGCAGGTAACCGGCCAGGACCTCGCCCTCGGCGCGCTCCCGGTCGGCCTGCTGCGCGCGGCCGGCCTCGGCGAAGGCGTCGGCGGCCTCCCGGCGCTTCTTGGCCTCGCGCCGCAGCACCGCCTGCACCTCGTCGTCGCTGAGCTCGCGGGCCTCCTTGCCGGCGACCTCCTCGGCGCTGACCGCCGCGAGCGCCATGCGCAGGGTCGCGGTGCGCAGCTCGTCGCGGCTCTTCATCGCAGTGGTCAGGTCGGATCGCAGCTGGTCCTTGAGCTCGGGCACGCCCTCCAGCCTGGCACGTACCCTCAGGAGTCGTGCGCTGGTACACCACACTGCCCACCGCGGCCGTCGCCACCGGAGCCGCGACCGTCGCCTACGCGAGCCTCTACGAGCGCACCCGGTGGACGCTGCGCCGCTTCGACGTCCCGGTGCTGGCGCCGGGCTCGCGGCCGCTGTCGATCCTGCACCTCTCCGATCTGCACATGACCGCCGACCAGCGGTCCAAGCAGGAGTGGGTCGCCGGCCTCGCCGCCCTCGAGCCGGACCTCGTGGTCGACACCGGCGACAACCTGGCGGGGATGGACGCCGTCCCGCCCACGCTCAAGGCGCTGGACCCGCTGACGGACGTCCCCGGCGCGTTCGTGACGTCGTCCAACGACTACTTCGCGCCGCGGCCGAAGAACCCGCTGAAGTACTTCAGGAAGAACCACAAGCGCGTGCACGGGGTGAAGCTGCCCTGGCGCGACCTGCGCGACGGCCTGGTCGACCGCGGCTGGCTGAACCTCACCAACGCGCGCGGCGAGCTCACCGTCGACGGCCGGCGCGTCGTCTTCGCCGGGCTGGACGACCCGCACCTGAAGCTGGACCGCTACGAGAAGGTGGCCGGACCGGCCGACCCGACGGCGGACCTGCGGATCGGCGTCGTCCACTCCCCCGAGCCGCGCGTGCTCGACAGGTTCGCCGCCGATGGCTACGACCTGCTGCTCTGCGGGCACACCCACGGCGGGCAGCTTCGGGTGCCGTTCTACGGGGCGCTGGTCACCAACTGCGGCATCCCGCGCGACAAGGCCCGCTGGCTGCACCGCTGGACGCAGCCGACGGCGGAGCACCCGAACGGCACGTGGCTGCACGTCTCGGCAGGCCTGGGCACCAGTCCCTACGCGCCGGTGCGCTTCGCCTGCCCGCCGGAGGCCACCCTGCTGACGCTGACCGCGCGGGAGGGCTGAGCCCCGCCGGAACCGGCTCGACGACGCAGGTTAGACTCGTCGGGCACCTCGGGGTGTGGCGCAGCTTGGTAGCGCGCGTCGTTCGGGACGACGAGGTCGCAGGTTCAAATCCTGTCACCCCGACTCTGCTGCTCAGGGGCCGCCGGCTGGCGGCCCCTGAGTGCGTTTCCGGGTCCCTGCTTGGATGGTCCGGTGAGCTCCGCCGTGCCCGACTCCCCCGCCCTTCCCGCCGAGGTCACCGAGCGCTGGCAGGCCCGGTTCCGCGCGCCTCGGGTCAGCCTGCCGGACTGGGCCGACGACGCCCCGAACCGCTGCCTGTACTCCTCGGACGTCAGCGGCGTCGTCGAGCAGTACGCGTGGGACCGGACTGCGGACACCCACCGGCAGGTCACCAACCGGCCCAACGGCACGCTGATCGGCACCCTGTCCCCCGACGGCGCGACCATCTGGTGGTTCGCCGACACCGACGGCGACGAGTTCGGCACCTGGCGGACCCAGCCGTTCGAGGGCGGTCCCGACACCGAGCCGCTGCCCCAGGTCGGCCCGGCCTACCCCGCCGGGCTCGAGGTGGGCCGCACGCTGGTCGCCGTCGGGCGCTCCACCGACGACGGCAGCGAGCTGTGGCTGGCGCCGTCCGGCGCGGATCCCCGGGTGATCTACCGGCACCCCGACCCGGCGTCGGTCGATGCGCTCAGCCGGGACGACGAGCTGCTGGTGATCTCGCACTCCGAGCACGGCGACCCGCGCTACCCGGCCCTGCGGGTGCTGCGGACCGCGGACGACGACGTGGTCGCCGAGAAGTGGGACGGCGACGGTCTCGGGCTGCACGCCCTGGAGTTCGGCCCGCTGCCCGGCGACCGCAGGCTGCTGGTCGGCCACGAGCGCCGCGGCCGCGACGAGCTGCTGATCTGGGACCTCGCGACCGGCGAGGAGACCGAGCTCGTGCTCGACCTGCCCGGCGACGTCACCGCGGGCTGGTACCCCGACGGCTCCGCGCTGCTGGTCGGCCACGACACCGCCGCCCGCAGCGAGCTGTACCGCTACGACCTGGCCGCCGGGACGCTGGAGCGGCTGGACACCCCGCCGGGCGTCGTCCGCGGGGCCACGGCCCGACCGGACGGCACCGTGGAGCTGGCGTGGTCGTCGTCGGCGCGCCCGCCGGTGATCCGCCGGGCCGAAGGCCCCGTCGTCCTGTCCGTCGCGTCCGAGGAGCCGCCGGCCGGCTACCCGGTCGAGGACCGCTGGGTGAGCGGGCCGGGCGGGAAGATCCAGGCGCTGCTCGTCCGGCCGGACGGGCCCGGCCCGTACGCGACGGCGTTCCTGGTCCACGGCGGCCCGGAGTCCCTGGACGACGACTCCTACCGCGCCCGCCGGGCGGCCTACGTCGACGCGGGCTACGCCGTGGTGCACGTGAACTACCGCGGGTCCAGCGGCTACGGCAGCGAGTGGCGCGACGCCCTCACCGGCCGGCCCGGGCTGACCGAGCTGGAGGACATCGGAGCGGTGTACGACGCGCTGGTCGCCGAGGGCGTGCTCGACCCGCAGCGGGCGATCATCTCCGGCGGCTCGTGGGGCGGCTTCCTGACCCTGCTGGCGCTGGGCACCCAGCCGGAGCGGTGGGCGGCGGGCATCGCCGAGGTGCCGGTCGCGGACTACCTCGCGGCCTACGAGGACGAGATGGAGGGCCTGCGCGCCTACGACCGGGCGCTGTTCGGCGGGTCACCGGCCGAGGTGCACGACGTCTACGTCCGCTCCTCGCCGATCACCTACGTCGACGCGGTGGCCGCGCCGGTGCTCGTCGTCGCCGGGGCCAACGACCCGCGCTGCCCGATCCGGCAGATCGAGAACTACCTCGGCGAGCTGGACCGACGCGAGCTGCCGCACGAGGTGTACCGGTTCGACGCCGGCCACGGCTCGCTGGTGATCGAGGAGACGATCCGGCAGGTCGAGGTGGCGCTGTCGTTCGCGCTGCGCCACGTGGCGCCCTAGCGAGCGGCGATGAGCTCGGCGATCTGCACCGTGTTGAGCGCCGCGCCCTTGCGCAGGTTGTCGTTGCTGACGAACAGCGCCAGGCCACGGCCGTCGGGCACGCCCGGGTCCTGCCGGATGCGACCGACGTAGCTCGGGTCCTGGCCGGCGGCCTGCTGCGGGGTGGGGACGGTGGAGAGCTCCACCCCGGGTGCGCCGGTGAGCAGCTCGGTGGCCCGCTCGACCGACAGCGGCCGGGCGAACTCGACGTTCAGCGACAGCGAGTGACCGGTGAACACCGGCACCCGGACGCAGGTGCCCGAGACCAGCAGGTCCGGGATCTCGAGGATCTTGCGGCTCTCGTTGCGGAGCTTCTGCTCCTCGTCGGTCTCGAAGGTGCCGTCGTCCACGAGCGAACCGGCCATGGGCAGCACGTTGAACGCGATGGGCCGCACGTACTTGACCGGCTCGGGGAACGCGACGGCCGAGCCGTCGTGGGTGAGCTCGGCGGCCTTGTCGACGACGGCCTTGACCTGGGTGTCGAGCTCCTCGACGCCGGCCAGCCCGCTGCCGGACACCGCCTGGTAGGTGCTCGCGACGATGCGGGTCAGCTGCGCCTCGACGTGCAGAGGCTTGAGCACCGGCATCGCGGCCATGGTGGTGCAGTTCGGGTTGGCGATGATGCCCTTGCGCATCTCGGCCAGCGCGTGCGGGTTCACCTCGGCGACGATCAGCGGGACGTCGGGGTCGCGCCGCCACGCGGAGCTGTTGTCGACGACGGTCACGCCGGCCTCGGCGAACCGCGGCGCCTGCACCTTGGACGTGCTGGCGCCGGCCGAGAACAGCGCGACGTCCAGGCCGGTCGGGTCGGCGACCGAGGCGTCCTCGATCTCGATCTCGCCGTTGCCCCACGGCAGGGTGCTGCCGGCGGAGCGGGCGGAGGCGAAGAAGCGCAGCTCGCTGATCGGGAAGTTCCGCTCGGCCAGGATCCGGCGCATGACGCCGCCGACCTGGCCGGTGGCGCCGACGACGCCGACGCGCAGCCCGTCATTCCTGAAGATGCTCATCGTCCGGTCCCTCCGTAGACCACGGCCTCGACGTCGTCGGAGCCGAGGTCGAACGCGTCGTGCACCGCGCGGACGGCGACGTCGACGTCGGTGTCGCGGCAGACCACGGAGATGCGGATCTCCGAGGTGCTGATCAGCTCCAGGTTGACACCGGCGTCCGCCAGTGCCCCGAAGAACCGCGCGGACACGCCGGGGTGCGAGCGCATGCCGGCGCCGACCAGGGAGACCTTGCCGATGTGCTGGTCGAAGCTGACGTCGGTGAAGCCGACGGTGTTCTTCACGTTCTCCAGCGCGGCCAGCGCGGTGGGGCCGTCGCTCTTGGGCAGCGTGAAGGAGATGTCGGCGAGCTTGCTGGCCTCGGCCGAGACGTTCTGCACGATCATGTCGATGTTGATCTCGGCGTCGGCGAGGACGCGGAAGATCTGCGCCGCCTCGCCCGGGCGGTCCGGCACGCCGTAGACGGTGATCTTGCCCTCGCTGCGGTCGTGCGCGACGCCGGTGATGATCGCCTGTTCCACGCTGAGGTCCTCCATCGAGCCGGTCACGATCGTGCCGGGGAGCTGTGAGTAGGAGCTGCGGACGTGCACGGGGATGCCGTAGCGGCGGGCGTACTCGACGCAGCGCAGCATGAGCACCTTGGCGCCGGACGCGGCGAGCTCGAGCATCTCCTCGTAGGTGATGGTCTCGAGCCGCTTGGCGTTGGGGACGATGCGCGGATCGGCGGTGAACACGCCGTCGACGTCGGTGTAGATCTCGCACACGTCGGCCTGCAGCGCCGCCGCGACGGCGACGGCGGTGGTGTCCGAGCCGCCGCGACCGAGCGTGGTGATGTCCTTGGTGTCTTGGCTGACGCCCTGGAAGCCGGCCACGATGACGATCGAGCCCTCGTCGAGCGCGCTGCGCAGCCGGCCGGGGGTGACGTCGATGATCCGGGCCTTGCCGTGGCTGGACGTGGTGATCACGCCGGCCTGCGACCCGGTGAACGAGCGCGCCTCGTAGCCGTGGGTCGAGATGGCGATCGCCAGCAGCGCCATGGAGATGCGCTCGCCGGCCGTCAGCAGCATGTCCAGCTCGCGGCCGGGCGGGTCGTCGGTGATGGCCTGCGCCTGGTCGATCAGGTCGTCGGTGGTGTCGCCCATCGCCGAGACCACGACCACGACGTCGTTGCCGTCCTTCTTGGCGCTCACGACGCGTTCCGCGACACGCTTCATGTGCTCGGCGGTTGCGACGGAGGAGCCACCGTACTTCTGGACGACCAGGGCCACGGGTCAACAGGCTACCGTCGGGGGGTGGACGACCCGTCGCACTGGCTGCTCAGCGGCGAGGAGCGGGGCAACCCGGCGACGTCGATCCCGCCCTGGACGACCGGCAACGCCGCTCGCCCGCTCGTGCACGGAGCCACCTACTTCGATCGGTTGGTCGAGGAGGTCGAGGCGCTCGGCGCGGGCGACCAGCTCTTCTTCACCGACTGGCGGGGCGATCCCGACGAGCGGCTGCGCGAGGACGGGCCGACCGTCGCGGAGCTGTTCACCCGGGCCGCGCGACGCGGCGTGTGCGTGCGCGGGCTGGTGTGGCGGTCGCACATGGACAAGCTGTCGTTCTCGAAGGAGGAGAACCGCGCGCTCGACGTCGAGATCGAGCACGGCGGCGGGGACGTGCTGCTCGACCAGCGGGTCCGGCGCATGGGCAGTCACCACCAGAAGTTCGTCGTGCTGCGGCACGCCGACGACCCGTCGCGGGACGTCGCGTTCGCCGGTGGCATCGACCTGTGCCACTCACGCCGGGACGACGGCTCGCACCACGGCGACCCGCAGCCGCAGCCGATGTCGTCGGCGTACGGGGACCGACCCCCGTGGCACGACGTGCAGCTGGAGCTGCGCGGGCCGACGGTCGCCGTCCTGGACACCGTGTTCCGCGAGCGCTGGAACGACCCGACCAACCCCGACGCCGACCACCCGCTGGCGTGGATCCGCGACCACTGGCGGCACGCGCGGCTGGACGCCGCCCCGCTGCCGCCGCAGCTGCCACCGCCGCCGGAGGCCGGACCGCACGTCGTCCAGCACCTGCGGACCTATCCGTCGGTGCGGCCCCGCTACGACTTCGCCCCGGACGGCGAACGGTCGGTCGCCCGCGGCTACTCGAAGGCGGTCCGGCGGGCGCGGCGGCTGATCTACCTCGAGGACCAGTACATGTGGTCCGCCGACGTGGCACGCCTGTTCGCCGAGGCGCTCGACGAGCACCCGGACCTGCACCTGGTCGTCGTCGTGCCGCGGTTCCCGGACGAGGAAGGTGCGTTCGCCGAGCGGCCGCAGTACGTCGGCCGGTGGCAGGCGCTGGAGATGTGCCGGAAGGCCGGTCGCGACCGGGTGCACGTGTTCGACGTGGAGAACCACGAGGGGACTCCCGTCTACGTGCACGCCAAGGTCTGCGTCGTCGACGACGTCTGGGCCAGCGTGGGCAGCGACAACTTCAACCGGCGGTCGTGGACGCACGACAGCGAGCTCTCCTCGGCGGTGCTCGACACCACCCGTGACGAGCGCGAGCCCCGCGACCCGGCGGGCAGGGGTGACGGTGCCCGCGTGTTCGCCCGGGATCTGCGACTCCAGCTGGCCCGCGAGCACCTGGACCGCGCCCCGGACGGCAGCGAGGACGACGACCTGGTCGATCCCGCACGGTTCCTCGCCGCGCTCCTCGCGAGCGCCGACGCGCTGGAGAAGTGGCACGACGACGGCCGGCGCGGTCCCCGTCCGCCCGGCCGCCTGCGCCCTCACCGCGCCGAGCAGATGTCGCTGCTCACCCGCGCCTGGGCCACGCCGGTCTACCGCCTCCTCGACGACCCCGACGGGCGCCCCCTGCGCCTGCGCCTCAAGCGCGAGTTCTGACCTCGCTGGGCCGGCCCCCCACCACCTGTCTCCGGCGGTTCTAGTGCTCTGCCCACCATCCTGGGCAGAGCACTAGAACTGTCCACAGGTAGTGGTCGGGGTCGGGTCTCCGGCTCCGGCCACGTCACTCTGCGGACATGCCCACGTTCGACCTGGCCGGCTACGTGCGCCGGATCCGTCGATCCGCCGACCTGTCACAACGCGAGTTGGCTGCCCGCGTATCGGTGTCCAAATCCGCGATCGCGGCAGCGGAGCGGGGCGTCGGCGGCCTCGATGCGAGAATTCTGGCCCAGGCGGCAGCGCTGGCCGGTCTGCGCCTGGTGCTCGTCGACGAGTCCGGCGCCGAGGTCGCGGCCATGGCCGACGGGGCCGTGCGCGACGAGGCGGGCCGTCGGTTTCCCGCACACCTCGACACCCGCGACGGCCACATCGACTGGTGGCACGGCCGGGAGCGCTACAGCCGGGACCAGCCCGCGTACACGTTCGACCGGGTGCGCGACATCCGCGACATCTGGCGCGAGTGGCTCGGGATCCCCGACGACCACCAGCTCCCGGGCGACGCCTCCGCGAGGCCTCGTGCGGCGCCCAGACGCACGCCCGGCGGCGTGCATCTCGCCGAGGAGTGGGCCTGCACCTGCCCACCCGAGTGCGCCGAGCTGGACCAGGGCGAACGGCCGGTGCACGCGCAGGACTGCCCGTGTGGGTGCGATGTCGGCTGATGCGCTGCTACCGTGGCACCGTGCGCGGCAGCCTCCTGCTTACCCGCCGCGGCGAGGCCCTCTCCTAGGTCGGCCCCCTCGCCGCGGAGACCGCGCGTCCCCGGCGCCTGCGCTGACCGCCCCCACCGGAGCTGTGTCCAGCCCGCGCCCAGAGGAGCCCAGACCCCGTGAGCACGCACCCGCACGTACGCAATGCGCAGCAGCCCTCGCGCATGCCGATCCACCGCTACACCCCGTTCACCCCGATCGACCTGCCCGACCGCACCTGGCCGACGACGGTCACCACCGTCGCCCCGCGCTGGTGCGCGGTCGACCTGCGCGACGGCAACCAGGCCCTGATCGACCCGATGACCCCCGACCGCAAGCGGCGCATGTTCGAGCTGCTGGTCCGGATGGGCTACAAGGAGATCGAGGTCGGCTTCCCGGCGGCCAGCCAGACCGACTTCGACTTCATCCGCCAGCTCATCGAGGACGACCTGGTGCCCGACGATGTCACGATCCAGGTGCTGACCCAGGCCCGTGACGAGCTGATCGAGCGCACCTACGAGTCCCTGCGCGGCGCCAGGCAGGCGATCGTGCACCTGTACAACTCGACCAGCACGCTGCAGCGCCGCGTCGTCTTCAACTCCGATCGTGCGGGGATCGTCGACATCGCCGTCCACGGCGCCCAGCTGGTGCGCAAGCTGGCCGAGGTCGCCGGCGACACCGAGATCCGTTTCGAGTACTCCCCCGAGTCCTTCACCGGCACCGAGCTCGACTTCGCCGTCGAGGTCTGCAACGCGGTCAACGACGTCTGGGAGCCCACCGTCGACCGGCCGACGATCGTCAACCTGCCGGCCACCGTCGAGATGGCCGAGCCCACGGTCTACGCCGACCAGATCGAGTGGATGCACCGCAACCTCGCCTACCGCGACGCGGTCGTGCTGAGCCTGCACCCGCACAACGACCGCGGCACCGCCGTGGCCGCCGCCGAGCTGGGCTACCGCGCCGGCGCCGACCGCATCGAGGGCTGCCTGTTCGGCAACGGCGAGCGCACCGGCAACGTCGACCTGGTCACGCTGGGCCTGAACCTGTTCAGCCAGGGCGTCGACCCGCAGATCGACTTCTCCGACATCGACGACATCCGCCGCACCGTCGAGTACTGCAACCAGATCGGCGTCCACGAGCGGCACCCCTACGGCGGCGACCTGGTCTACACCGCCTTCTCCGGCTCGCACCAGGACGCGATCAACAAGGGCTTCAAGGCCCTGGAGGTCGACGCGGCCGCCGCCGGCAAGCCGGTCGGCGAGATGACCTGGGCCGTGCCCTACCTGCCGATCGACCCCAAGGACGTCGGCCGCAGCTACGAGGCGGTCATCCGGGTCAACAGCCAGTCCGGCAAGGGCGGCGTCGCCTACATCATGAAGACCGAGCACCACCTGGACCTGCCGCGCCGGCTGCAGATCGAGTTCTCCGGCGTCATCCAGCGGCAGACCGACGACGAGGGCGGCGAGGTGACCGCCGGCCAGATGTGGACGGCGTTCAGCAGCGAGTACCTGCCCGACCCGGCCGCACCGTGGGGCCGCTTCGCCCTCGTCGGCCACCGGCACCAGGCGCACGGCGAGAAGCTGGACGAGATGACCGTCGAGCTGGAGGACTCCGGCGTCCCGGTCACCATCTCCGGCCAGGGCAACGGCCCGATCGCCGCGTTCGTCGACGCGCTGAAGGCCCTCGACGTCGACGTCCGCGTGCTGGACTACGCCGAGCACGCGATGTCCGCCGGCGGCGACGCCCGCGCGGCCGCCTACGTCGAGTGCGCCGTCGGCGACCGCGTCCTGTGGGGCGTCGGCATCGACCCGAACATCGTCACCGCGTCGCTGCGCGCGGTCGTCTCGGCGGTCAACCGGGCCCAGCGCTAGATGCTCACGCCCTACCTGTCGGTTCGCGATGCCCGGGCGGCGATGGACTTCTACTGCGAAGCCTTCGGCGCCCGGGTCGTCGGCGACCCCTACGTGATGGACGACGACCGCATCGGTCACGCCGAGATGGAGATCGCCGGCACGCGGCTCTACCTCGCCGACGACCACCCGGAGCTGGGGCTCAGCGGCCCGCAGGAGGGTCAGGTGTCGGTCTCGCTGAACCTCGCGGTCTCCGACGTCGACGCCGCCGTCGCCCGCGCCGCGGATCTCGGCGCCACCGTCCAGCGGCCGCCGGCCGACGCCGCGTACGGGCGCACCGGCGTCGTCGTCGACCCCTACGGGCACCGCTGGATCCTGCAGACCCCGCGCGGGGAGCCGGCCGAGCCGCGCCCGCCGGTGCGGCCGGGCGACGCGGTCTACCTGACCCTGCAGGTGCCCGACGGCGCTCGCGCCCGGGACTTCTACGGGGCAGTGCTCGGCTGGTCCGCCGTCCCGGGGCGGGTCCCGGACGGCTGGCAGGTCGAGGGACCGGTGCCGATGGTCGGCATCGGCGGCGGCTCGGACGAGCCCGGGCTGGTCCCGATGTACGCCGTCGACGACCTCGAGGTCGCCGTCGTCGCGGTCCGGACGGCGGGCGGCGAGGCCGGCGAGATCGACCGGCAGCCGTACGGGCTCACCGCGCGATGCCGGGACGACCAGGGACTGCCGTTCTACCTCGGTCAGCTGGACTGACGTATCTGACGGCGGTGCCCGCCCTCTGTCCGGGTGATGGACGGGGAGCGAGCACCGCAGCGACAGGGGTCAGCCCTCGGCGACCTCCGCCGCGGCGAGCCAGTCGGTCTCGACCCGGTCCTTCTCGGCGAGCAGCTCGCGCAGCCGGGCGTCGAGCTCCAGCACGCGCGCGTGGTCGGTGGCCGCGGCGGCCAGGTCCGCGTGCAGCTTCTCCTCGTCCGCGGAGAGCCTCTCCAGCCGGCGCTCCAGCCGGGCGGCCTCCTTGCGCGCGGTGCGCACCTCCGCCGCCGAGGGGCCGGCGGACCGAGTTGCCGCTGCCGGGCCGGGACCCGCTCCGCTCCCCGGCAGCTGCGCCTCACCGGCCGCGCGGCGGGCCAGGTACTCCTCGACCCCGCCGGGCAGCGCGGCCAGCGACCCGTCGCCCATGAGCGCGACCACCGAGTCGCACACCCGGTCCACGAAGTACCGGTCGTGGCTGACCACCAGCACCGTGCCGGGGAACGAGTCGAGCAGGTCCTCCAGCGCGGTCAACGTGTCGATGTCGAGGTCGTTGGTCGGCTCGTCGAGGATCAGCACGTTCGGCTCGCCCATGAGCAGCCGCAGCAGTTGCAGCCGCCGCCGCTCGCCGCCGGAGAGGTCGCCGACCGGCGTCCACTGCCGCGACGCGGCGAAGCCGAACCGCTCGGCCAGGGACGACGCGGAGATCTCCTGGTTGCCGAACCGGGCGATCCGAGAGATCTCCTGCACCGCCTCGAGCACGCGCAGCCGGCCGGGCAGCTCGGTCACGTGCTGCGACAGGTACGCCGGGGCCACGGTCTGGCCGCGCACGACCCGGCCGCGGTCGGGCTCGATCTCGCCGACCAGCAGCCGCAGCAGCGTCGTCTTCCCGGCGCCGTTGACCCCGACCACGCCGATCCGGTCTCCCGGGCCGACGTGCCAGGTCAGGTCGTGGAACAGCCGGCGATCGCCGATCGCGTAGTCGACGTCCTCGACGTCGTAGACCGTGCGGCCGAGCCGGCGGGCGGCGAAGCCCTTGAGCGCCATCGACTCGCGCGGCGGCGGCTCGTCGGCGATGAGCGCCTCGGCCGCCTCGATGCGGAAACGCGGCTTGCTGGTGCGGGCCGGCGGACCGCGGCGCAGCCAGGCCAGCTCCTTGCGGACCAGGTTGAGCCGGCGCTCCTCGGTGACCGCCGCGATCCGGGCGCGCTCGGCCCGGGCCAGCGTGTACGCGGAGTAGCCGCCCTCGTAGGCGAAGACCTTGCCCTCGGCGACCTCCCACGTCGTGGAGCACACCTCGTCGAGGAACCAGCGGTCGTGGGTGACGACGACGAGCGCGCCGACGCGGCTCTTCACGTAATCCGCCAACCAGGCCACGCCCTCGACGTCGAGGTGGTTGGTCGGCTCGTCGAGCACGAGCAGGTCCAGCGGCCGGATCAGCTGCGCGGCCAGCGCCACCCGGCGCCGCTCGCCGCCGGACATGGGCGCCACGGGGGCGTCCAGGCCCAGCCGGTCGAGCTCCAGGCCCGTCAGCACGCTGCGCACGGCCGGGTCGGCGGCCCACTCGTGCTCGGCGGCGAACAGGCTGGCCGGCAGGACGACGTCGCGCACCGTCGTCCCGGGCGGGAGGGTGCCGGACTGGTCGAGGACGCCGACCGCGAGGTCCCCGCGCCGGGTGACCCGCCCGCTGTCGGGGTCCTCGGTGCCGGTGAGCACGCCGAGCAGCGTGGACTTGCCGCTGCCGTTGCGGCCGACGACGCCGATCCGCTCGCCGGCGGCCACGCCGAGGGAGACGTCGTCCAGCAGCACCGTCGTCCCGTGCGCCTTGGAGACCCGCTCCAGCGAGATCAGGTTCAGCGGCGCGCTCATGGGATCCCCAGTATCGCCGCCTGCCCAAGTCGAGCCCAAGGCGGACCCAAGTGCCGCCCGGAGGCTTCCAACCAGGAGGCCCACCGGGGCCCGGACAGCACACGGAGGGAACGGCCATGAGGGCAGCCGTAGCTCACGACGACGCCGAGGACGAGCGGTACCAGCCGGCGCGGCGAGCGCTCCGGCCGGTCGGCAGGCCCGCGGCCGCCACGACCGACACGGTCTGGTTCGCCCGCCTGGCGCACCGCGTGGCCGGCGGCGCGCCCGAACACTCCGTCGTCGTCGTCAACTCCGACCGCTTCCCGACCGGCACCCCGGTCGACCTCAGCGGCCAGGACTCCCGCGGCCGGCGACCGGCCGGCTGGCTGGTCGACGTCCGCTACCGCGCCTCTGACGGCCAGGTGCTGCGCATCGAGGTGGCCGAGACCGTCGCGACCCCCGCCCCGCCGCTGTGGTTCGCCGAGATCTGCCACGCCACGAGCAACGTGCCGACCGTGTCGCTGCTCGCCTTCGCCGGTACCGCCCACCCCGAGGGCGCGCTGGTCGGCCCGCACGACGTCGCCCGCAAGGGCCTGCGGATGAGCGACCGGGTCGGTGAGATCCGCTGGTGGACCCGCTCCGGCGTGGTCGAGACGGTGACCGTGGAGCCCGTCTTCCGCCGGCAGGGCATCGGGCGCGTGCTGGCCACCGCCGCGGAGGGCCTGCGCCTGGTCCGCGGCTGGGCCCCGCTGACCACCGACGGACGGCTCACCGACTCCGGCGCCTCGTGGCTCGACGGCGCTCCCCTGTACTGGCGGCCGCGGCTCGCTGAGCGGACCGTCCACATCCCCGAGGACGACGAGTCCGACGGGCCGACCGGCGTCGCCCGCCTCCTCCGCTGACGCGACCCGGTCGGTGGAACACGGTTTCGCGCGCTTAACCGCGCGCGGTTGAGCGCGCGAAACCGTGGTCACGCCAGGCGGGTCACCTCGACGGTCACGCTGTGGCCCTCGCTGGTCGGCCCGGAGAACAGTCCCTTGAACGGCGGGACGTCGCCGTAGTCGCGACCGCGCCCGAGGGTCACGTGCCGCGGCCCGACCTCCACCGAGTTGGTCGGGTCGAAGCCGGTCCAGCCGCCGTCCCACCACTCCACCCACGCATGGCTCTCCCCGGTGACCGCCTCGCCGATCGCGGCGCCCGGCTTCGGGTGCAGGTAACCGGAGACGTAGCGGGCCGGCAGCCCGAGCGCCCGCAGCAGCCCCACGGTCACGTGCGAGATGTCCTGGCAGACCCCCTTGCCGGTGGTCCAGGCCTGCATCGCGTTGGTCTTCACGTTGGTCGCGCCGGACAGGTAGTCCATGTGGTCGCGGACGAACCGGCAGACGATCGCCCCGGCCTCGTGCGGGTCGGCCCGGCCGACCTCGGCCCGCGCAGCCCGGACGACGGGATCGTCCATCGCGGTCAGCCTGGTCGCGGTGAGCAGCTCCCCGAACCGGTCGCGGACGTCGCGGCCGCCGAGCTCCGGCCAGCCGAGGACGCGGTGCACCGCGGGCTCCGGCCCTGCCTCGACGATCGACGTCCCGGTGACCACGAGCTCGCTGTGCGGGACGTGCAGGTCGAACGCGGTGACCGTCGTCCCCCAGTAGTCGCGGTACGGGTAGGCGGTCGCGGCCGGCTCGATCTCCACGCGCGAGCGCAGCGTCGTCTGCCGGCCGGAGTTCTCCGGGGTCAGCCGCGCCTCGTTGTACGACGATCGGACCGGGCCGTCGTAGGCGAACCGGGTGCGGTGCACCACCTGCAGCCGCCAGCGCTGCGCGCTCACCCGACCTCCTCGGGGACCCACACCTGCGGCGCCTGCTCGGTGAAGAACCGGTGCGTCACCGCGGCGCTCGCCGCCGAGCAGGTGCGCTGCAGCTCCTCCAGCCGCGCCGGCAGCCCGGCGAGCAGCTGGTCGGGCGCCATGTACTCCAGCAGCGTGCGGGCCCGGCCGACGATCCGGTGCGCCTCGCCGGCCACGCCGACCCGGGTGGCGTGCGAGACGGTGTCCCGCTCCAGCTCGACCAGGCACGCCTCGGCCGCCTCCAGGGAGGCGAACACCGACCGCGGGAACAGCCGGTCCAGCAGCAGGAACTCGGCGGCCCGGTTGGAGTTGACCACGCCCCGGTAGGTGCGCAGGTAGGGCTCGTAGGCGCCGGTCGAGCGCAGCACCAGGGTCCAGGACGGCGCCGCGTCGCCGGCCAGCACGCGGGTCGAGAGCATCCGCGCGGTCATGTCCACCCGCTCCAGCGAGCGGCCGAGGATGAGGAACAGCCAGCTCTCGTCGCGGCTCATCGTCGCGTCGGCCAGCCCGAACACCATCGCCGAGCGCTCGCGCACGAACCGGAACAGCGAGTGCGGGCCGTACCGGCGGGCCATCGTGCGCTGCTGCGGCAGCGCGTTGTGGGTGACGTTGAGCGACTCCCAGATCTCCGCCGAGAGCACCTCGCGCGCACCGCGGGCGTTCTCCCGCGCCGCCGACAGCGCACCGACGATCGAGCTCGGGCTGCTGCGGTCGAAGGCGAGGGTGTCGAGCACCCGCTCGGTGTCGGCCTCGCCGTCCGGGGCGCCCATGAGCGCGAGCAGGTTGGCGCAGGCCCGCCGCTCGTCGATCCACGGGTCCTCGACCAGCCGCTGGGTGTGCACGTCGAGGATGCGGGCGGTGTCGTCGGCGCGCTCGACGTAGCGGCCGATCCAGAACAGCGACTCGGCGATCCGGCTCAGCACGGCGGACCCGCTTGCTGCTGCTGCTGCGACTGCCCGACCGCCAGGTCGTTCAGCGGACCGGCGTCCGGCGCGATCGCCGCCAGGTCCTCCGTGCTGAACTCGACCCGCGTGAGGTCGGGCTCCGCCGGCTCGCTCGTCCGCGGCGGGCTGATCACCCAGGTGTCCTTGGAGCCGCCGCCCTGGCTGGAGTTCACGACCAGCTCGCCCTCCGGCAGCGCGACCCGGGTCAGCCCGCCGGGCAGCACCCACACCTTCGATCCGTCGTGGACGGCGAACGGCCGCAGGTCGACGTGCCGGGGCGCGATCCTCCCCGCCACCAGCGTGGGCACCGTCGACAGCCCGATCGGCTTCTGCGCGATCCAGTCCCGCGGCCTCGCCCGCACCTTGAGCGCCAGCTCGGTGAGCGTGCGCTCGTCGGCCCGCGGACCGATCACGATCCCCTTGCCGCCCGACCCGTCGACCGGCTTGAGCACGAGCTCGGCGAGCGAGTCCAGCACCCACTCGACGGTGTCCTCGTCGTCGAGCCGGTGGGTCTCGGCGTTCTGCAGCACCGGGTCCTCGCCGAGGTAGTAGCGGATCAGGTCCGGCACCCACGTGTAGAGCAGCTTGTCGTCGGCCACGCCGTTGCCGACGGCGTTGGCGATGGTCACCCGCCCGGCGCGGGCGGCGTTGAGGACGCCGGCGCAGCCGATCACCGAGTCCGGCCGGAAGTGCACGGGGTCGAGGAACTCGTCGTCGATCCGCCGGTAGATGACGTCGACGCGGCGCTGGCCGTCCGTCGTCCGCATGCTGACCTGGTTGCCGGCGCACACGAGGTCGCGGCCCTCGACCAGCTCGACCCCCATCTGGCGGGCGAGCAGCGCGTGCTCGAAGTAGGCGGAGTTGTAGACACCCGGGGTCAGGACGACGACCGTCGGGTCGGCGACGTTGGACGGCGCCGAGGCCTTGAGCGCGGCGAGCAGCCGGGTGGGGTAGTCGTCGACCGGCTGGATGCGGTGGTCGGCGAACAGCTCGGGCAGCACCTGGCTCATCGCCGAGCGGTTGGTGATCACGTAGCTGACCCCGGACGGCGAGCGCAGGTTGTCCTCGAGCACCCGGAAGTCGCCGGCCTCGTCGCGGACCAGGTCGATCCCGGCGACGTGCACCCGCACCCCGTTGGGCGGCACCAGCCCGTGCGCCTGGCGGTGGAAGTGCGCGCTGGTGGTGACGACGCTGCGCGGCACGACACCGTCGTCGAACACCTCGCCGGCGCCGTAGACGTCGGCCAGGAACGCCTCCAGCGCCAGCACCCGCTGCCCGACGCCCCGCTCGATGACCGCCCACTCCTCGGGGCCGATCACCCGCGGCACGATGTCGAGCGGGAACGGCTGCTCCTCGCCCGCGTGGGCGAAGGTCACCCCGGCGTCCCGGTAGGTCTGCGAGAGCAGATCGGCCCGGGCGGCCAGCTCGTCGGCGGCCATCGGCTGCAGCGAGCCGTACAGCCCGAGGTACGCCGCCCGCGGTTGGGCCGGCCCACCGAACATCTCGTCCCACTGCTCCCCCAGTGGGTAGCCGTCGAACAGGTCCGCCATGGTGGGGAACCTAGTTCGACCGTGTGTCCTGCGCGTTTCGAGTCCGTGATCCGGATCCGACCCGTCCGCCGGCGCGGGAACACATCAGGCCCGCGGAACGCTAGGGTGGCCACTGGTTGAACTCTCAACTCAAGGAGGCCGGCGATGCCCGCCGTCACCGTCGAGGACACCACCACCCTGCCGCGCGTCCCGCTGCCCGCCCCGGGGACGGTGCGCCGCCGGACCCGCTCGGTGACCACCGCGCCGTCCGGCTTCGAGGGCGAGGGCTTCCCGGTCCGCCGCGCCTTCGCCGGCGTCGACCTGCGCGACCTGGACCCGTTCATCCACATGGACCAGATGGGCGAGGTCGAGTACGCACCCGGCGAGCCCAAAGGCACCGCGTGGCACCCGCACCGCGGCTTCGAGACCGTCACCTACATCATCGACGGCACCTTCGAGCACGCCGATTCCCACGGCGGCGGCGGCACGATCAGCAACGGCGACACGCAGTGGATGACCGCCGGCGGCGGCGTCCTGCACATCGAGCGGCCCCCGGAGCACCTCGTCGTCAGCGGCGGGCTCTTCCACGGCCTGCAGCTCTGGGTGAACCTGCCCAAGGCGCAGAAGTGGGTGGAGCCGCGCTACCAGGACCTGCGTGCGCACGAGTCGGTGCTGCTGGCCAGCGCGGACGCCGGCGCGCTGCTGCGCGTGATCGCCGGGGACGTCGCCGGGCAGACCGGCCCGGGCAGCACCTACACGCCGATGGCGATGGTGCACGCCACGGTCGCCCCGGGCGCCACCCTCGACCTGCCGTGGCGGCCGGACTTCAACGCCCTGGTCTACGTGCTCTCCGGCGCCGGCTCGGTCGGCATCGACGGCGCCCCCGTGCGCACCGGTCAGCTCGCCGTCCTGGGCCCCGGCGACACCGTCACGATCAACGGCGCGGTGCACCAGGAGTCGCGCACCCCGGCGCTCGACGTCGTCGTCCTCGGCGGGCAGCCGATCCGCGAGCCGATCGCCATGTACGGGCCGTTCGTGATGAACACCCGGCAGGAGGTCCTCGACGCGTTCACCGACTTCCAGGCCGGCCGGCTCGGCTCCATCCCGGCTCAGCACGTCCCGCATGCCGCCGTGCGCGGCGAGGCCGGCCAGGGGTAGAAAGCCGCATGAGCAACCTCGACCGCCGTCCCACTCCCCAGGAGCTCGGCGGGCTCGAGCAGACCCCCGCCGGCCCGGTGCTGGACCTTCTGCCGGGCAAGGAGGTGCTGCTCGGCGAGAGCACCCGCGTCCGACGGCTGCTGCCCACGCTCGGGCGGCGGCTCGTCGGGGCGTGGGCGTTCGTCGACCACTACGGCCCCGACGACGTCACGTCGTCGCCGGGCATGCAGGTCGCGCCGCACCCGCACACCGGGCTGCAGACGGTGTCCTGGCTGCTCGACGGCGAGATCCACCACCGCGACTCGATCGGCAGCGACGTCCTGTTCGGCCCCGGCCAGCTGGCCCTGATGACGGCCGGGCACGGCATCGCGCACTCCGAGCAGTCCCCGGCGGTGCACCCGCGGTTCCTGCACGGTGCCCAGCTGTGGGTCGTGCTCCCGGACGGGTCGCGGGACACCGCGCCGGCGTTCGAGCACCACGCGACGCTGCCCGGCTTCACCTCGGACGGTGTGACGGCGACGGTGCTCATGGGCTCGTTCGGCGGGGCGACCTCCCCCGGGACGGCGTACACCCCGCTGGTCGGCGTCGACCTGGCGCTGGACGCGGGGGCGGACGTCGAGGTGTCGCTCGACCCGGACTTCGAGCACGGCATCCTGGCCGCGTCGGGGTCGGCGACGGTCGAGGGCACCCCGCTGGCGCACGGGACCATGGCCTACCTGGGCACCGGCCGGCGCACGCTGCGGCTGCGGGCCGACGAGCCCGCGAAGCTGCTGCTGCTCGGCGGCGAACCGTTCGAGGAACGGATCGTCATGTGGTGGAACTTCGTCGGCCGCTCCGGTGAGGAGATCGCCGACTACGCGACCTCGTGGACCGAGCACGAGCGCTTCGGCGAGGTGACCGGCTTCGAGGGCATCCGCATCGAGGCGCCACCGCTGCCGCCGCTCCCCCTGGTCCCGCGCGGCCGTGTCCGCTGACGTGAGCGCTGCGCAGGACTGGTCCGCCGTCTTCGCCGACGTGCTCCGTCAGCCCGAATCGCGGGTGCAGGCCGAGATCTGGGGAGAGGTCTTCGGCGAGGAGTACCCGGCCGAGCTCGCGCCGTACAGCTACACCTCCCGCAGCGAGCTGCGCCGGATCGCCGAGGAGGTGCAGGTCGGCGCCGGCGACCTGCTCGTCGACGTCGGCTCCGGGCGGGGCGGCCCGGGCCTGTGGGTGGCGGCGACGACCGGCGCGGACTACTTCGCGGTGGACATCGCCGCGCCGGGGCTGGCGGAGGTGCGCCGCCGCGCGACCGCCCTGGGTCTGGACGGCCGGGCGCGCACCGCTCTCGGCAGCTTCGAGGCGCTCCCCCTCGAGGCGGGCGAGGCCGGCGCGGTCATGAGCATCGACGCGCTGCTGTTCACGCCGGACAAGCAGGCCGCCGCGCACGAGCTCGCCCGGGTGCTGCGCCCCGGTGGCCGGCTGGTGCTCACCACCTGGGACTACTCCCGGCAGCTCGCCGGCCGCCCGCCGCAGGTGGCCGACCACCGCCCGCTCCTCGCCGACGCCGGCTTCCGCGTCCTCGCCTACGAGGAGACCCCCGACTGGGAGCGGCGGCACCGGGAGACCGACCGGCTGCTGCTGGCCCGCATCGACGAGCTGGCCGCCGAGACCGGCGAGCACCCCGACGACGTCCGGGCGGCGTTCACCGAGATGGCCTCGACCGTCGACGCCATGCTCCGCCGCGTCCTCGTCGTCGCCGAACGCTGACGGCCCCGTCCAGGGCACCGCCCCGAGCTTGCGAGGGGTGGGGAGGACGGGGTCCTTACACGGTCCGGAGACGTTCCCACTCGTGGCGGCGGCGGGCCTGCTCCTCGGGGTCGGGCACGGGCAGCGAGGCCAGCAGCCGCTGGGTGTACGGGTGCTGCGGCGCGCCGAGCACCTGCTCGCCTGTCCCCTCCTCGACCAGCTGCCCCCGGTAGAGGACGGCGATGCGGTCGGCCAGCAGGTCGACGACGGCGAGGTCGTGGCTGATGAACAGCGCCGCGAACCCGAGTTCGCGCTGCAGGTCCTCGAACAGCTCCAGCACCTTCGCCTGCACCGACACGTCCAGCGCCGAGGTCGGCTCGTCGGCGATGAGCAGCTCCGGGAACAGCGCCAGCGACCGGGCGAGCGAGGCCCGCTGCCGCTGACCGCCGGAGAGCTCGTGCGGGTACCGGTCGCCGAAGGCCTTCGGCAGCTGCACCGACTCGAGCAGGTCGTCGACCCGCTTGCGCGCACCGGCGAGGTCCTTGTGCCGGCCGTGCACGATCAGCGGCTCGGCGACGGCCTGGGCGATGGTCAGCAGCGGGTTGAAGCTGGTCGCCGGGTCCTGGAAGACGAACCCGATCCGCTCGCGCACCGGCCGGAACGCGCGCTCCTTGACCCCGTTCATCTCGGTGCCGAGCACCGACAGCGAGCCGCCGCTGACCTTGGTCAGCCCGGCGATCGCGCGGCCGATCGTCGTCTTGCCGCTGCCGCTCTCCCCGACCAGCCCGAGCACCTCACCCGGGCGGATCGAGAAGCTCACCCCGTCGACGGCGACGAAGTCCGGCTGCCGGAACCGCCCGGGGTAGACGATCTGCAGGTCCTTCGCCTCGACGATCGGGGTCGCGGACTCCCAGCCCTGCTCGCGGCGCGCGGCCCGCTCGACCGCCCGGGCGCTGCCCTGGCCGATCCGCGGCACCGACCCGAGCAGCTGCTTGGTGTAGTCGTCCTTCGGGTCGCGGAACAGCGTGGCGACGTCGGCCTCCTCGACGATCCGCCCCTGGTACATCACCGCGACGCGGTCGGCGAGGTCGGCGACGACGCCCATGTTGTGCGTGATCAGCACGATCGCCGCGCCGAATTCGTCGCGGCAGCGGCGCAGCAGGTCGAGGATCTCGGCCTGCACGGTGACGTCCAGCGCCGTCGTCGGCTCGTCGGCGATGATCACGCCGGGGTCGAGGACGAGCGCCTGCGCGATGACGATGCGCTGCTTCTGCCCGCCGGAGAACTGGTGCGGGTAGTAGTCGATGCGCTCCTCGGGGTCGGGGATGCCGACCCGGCGGAGCACGTCGATCGCCTTCTCCCGCGCCTCGGCCTTCGACAGCCCGCCGTGCGCGCGCAGGCCCTCGATGATCTGCCAGCCCACCTTGTAGACCGGGTTGAGCACGCTGCCGGGCTCCTGGAACACCATCGCGGCGTCCCGCCCCCGCACCTCGCGCAATTCCCTAGCAGGCAGGCTCACGATGTCGTGGCTGCGAGCACCGTCCTTCCGGGACAGGACGACGGCGCCGCGGGTCGTCGCGGTCTCCGGCAGCAGCCGCAGGATGCTGCGCGCGGTCACCGTCTTGCCGCTGCCGCTCTCCCCGACGATCGCCAGCACCTCTCCGGGCTCGACGGTGAGGCTGACGTCGCGGACCGCCTCGACGGTGCCGGAGTCCGTGGCGAACGAGATCCGCAGGTTGTCGATGTCGACGACGCTCATGAGTTGTCCCCCAGGGGCTCCAGACCACGCAGGCCACCCGGGGCGGCCAGCGTGCCGCCCGGCACCACGGCGACGTCCCCGACCGGCGACGGCTCGCCCTCGGCGGCCCGGCGGCGGGTGCGCAGCCGCGGGTCGACCAGGTCGTTGAGGCTCTCGCCGACCAGCGTCAGCCCGAGCACGGTGAGCACGATCGCCGCCCCCGGGAACACCGACGTCCACCAGATGCCGCTGGTGACGTCGGACAGCGACCTGTTGAGGTCGTAGCCCCACTCGGCGCCCGCGGTCGGCTGGATGCCGAAGCCGAGGAAGCCGAGCCCGGCCAGCGTGAGGATCGCCTCGGAGGCGTTGAGCGTGACGATCAGCGGCAGCGTCCGGGTGGAGTTGCGCAGCACGTGGCGGGTCATGATCCGCCAGTTGCTCGCCCCGATGACCCGGGCCGACTCCACGAACGCCTCGGCCTTGATCCGCACCGTCTCGGCGCGGATCACCCGGAAGTACTGCGGGATGAACACCACGGTGATCGAGATCGCCGCCGCGAAGATGCCGCCCCAGAGGTCGGACTGCCCGCCGCTGATCGCGATCCCCACGACGATGGCCAGCAGCAGCGTCGGGAAGGCGTAGATCGCGTCGCAGATGACGACCAGCACGCGGTCGGCCCAGCCGCCGAAGTAGCCGGACACCAGCCCGAGCAGCACGCCGACGACGATCGAGAGCAGGATCGCGACCAGGATGACCAGCAGCGCCGTCCGGGCGCCGTAGATCACCCGGGACAGGACGTCGTAGCCGCCGACGGTGGTGCCCAGCCAGTGCTCGCTCGAGGGCTCCTGCTGGGCGCCGAAGACGCCGTTCTCGTCGCGCAGCTGGCCGTAGCCGTAGGGGGCGAGCAGCGGGGCGAAGATCGCGGTCAGCACGAAGATGCCCATGAGCACCAGGCCGGCGACCAGCATGCCGCGCTGCAGGCCGACGCTCTGCCGCAGCTGGTGGATGACCGGGAGCTGCCTCCAGGAGCGCTTCCGTCGGGGGGCAGCGGTCGTGGGGGCCGCTTCGGCGGTGGCCATCAGTACCTCACCCGGGGGTCGATGAGCGCGGCGATGATGTCGACGATGAAGTTGGTGACCGCGACGATCACCGCCAGCAGCGCGACGATGCCCTGGACGGCGACGAAGTCGCGGGCCTGCAGGTACTTCGTCAGCTGGAAGCCCAGGCCCTTCCACTCGAACGTCGTCTCCGTGAGCACCGCGCCGACCAGCAGGATCGCCACCTGCAGGCCGATGACGGTGATGATCGGGATGAGCGCCGGCCGGTAGGCGTGCTTGCGCAGCAGGCGGTACTCCCCCACGCCCCGCGAGCGGGCCGCCTCGACGTAGCCGGCGCCGTGCGTGCCGATGACGTTGGTGCGCACCAGCCGCAGGAAGATGCCCGCGGTGAGCAGCCCGAGGGCGAGCGAGGGCAGGATCGCGTGCTGCAGGACGTCCTGCACCGCCGCCGGATCGCCCAGCCGGATCGCGTCGATCAGGTAGAACCCGCTCGGGTGCGGCAGCGTGGACAGCTCGATCTCGGTGCCGGTCGACGCGCGGCCGGCGACCGGCAGCCAGTCCAGCCACACGGAGAAGACCAGCTTGAACAGCAGGCCGAGGAAGAACACGGGAGTCGCGTAGAAGAGGATCGCGAACACCCGCAGGACGGCGTCCGGCGCCCGGTCGCGGAAGTACGCGGCCACCATGCCGAGCGGGATACCGACGATCAGGGCCACGATCAGCGCGTAGACGGTGAGCTCGAGGGTCGCCGTCCCGAAGGTCTTGAGCACGTCGAGGACCGGCCGGCGGTCGGAGATCGTCGTCCCGAAGTCGCCGTGGACGATGCCGCCGAGGTAGTCGAAGTACTGCACGAACAGCGGGCGGTCGTAGCCGGCGTCGTGCACCCGCTGGGCCAGCTGGTCGGGAGGCAGCCGACCGCCGAGCGCCGCGGTGATCGGGTCACCCGTCGTCCGCATGAGGAAGAAGACGGTCGTCACCAGGATGAAGATCGTCGGGATGATCAGCAGGAAGCGGACCACGATGTAACGGCCCAGGCCGCCGCCCCGCCGGCGTCGCCGGGTCACCGGTGCGCCGGCGCCCTCGTCCTGAGCCGGGCTGTCGGTCAGCTCGCTCGTCGTCGTTGTCATGGGTGTCCAGCCGTTCGGTGCCGGGGCGCGAGCGCCGTCAGCGGTGAGCAGCCGGGATGCCGGCTGCGGGGATCAGCATGCGCCAGTCCCTGGCGCCACACGGACCGCGGCCCCGGACGACTCGCGACAGTGCGAGCCGTCCGGGGCCCCGGTCAGGTGTTCGTCGGTCCGGTTCAGCCCTTGGCGAGGACGCCGTAGCGGAACTTGAACGACGGGTCGAGCGTGGTGTCGGCGCCGGTGACGTCCTTGCCGACCACGGCGACCTGGCTGCCCTGGAGGAACGGGACGGTCGAGAGGTCCTGCGCCTCGGCGTCCTGGATCTGACCGATGATCGCCGCCCGCTGGGTCGGGTCACCGGTCGTCTGCTCCTGCTGGATCAGCTGGTCGATCGCCGGGTTGTCGTAGTGGTTGGCGAGGAAGGACTGCGTCGTCTCCGTGTTGAGGAAGAACGGCGTCAGGTAGTTGTCGGCGTCGGAGAAGTCCGGGAACCAGCCGAGCTGGTAAGCCGGGTAGACGTCGGCAGTGCGGTCCTTCGAGTACTGCGTCCACTCGGTGGACTGCAGGTTCACCTGGAACAGGCCGGTCGACTCGAGCTGGCTCTTGATGAGCGCGTACTCGTCACCGGACGACGGGCCGTAGTGGTCCGTCGTGAACTGCAGGCTGAGCGGGACCGGGGTCTGCACGCCGGCGGCCTGCAGCCGCTGGGCGGCCTTGTCCGCGTCCGGACCGCCCTGGCCGTCGCCGTACAGGCTCTTCAGGGCATCGTTCGCGCCCGTCAGACCGGAGGCGACGAAGGAGTACAGCGGCGTGTAGGTGCCCTTGTAGACCTGGTCGGCGATCTCCTTGCGGTCGATCAGGTCGGCCACCGCCTGGCGGACGGCCAGCGCCTTGGCCGGATCGGCCTCGGGCGTCTTGGCGCCGTACGGCATCGTGTCGAAGTTGAACACGATGTAGCGGATCTCCCCGCCCGGACCGGTCACGACCTTGACCTTGTCGTCGTTCTTCAGGTCGGCGATGTCGGTCGCGGTCAGGCTGCGGAAGGCGACGTCGATGTTGCCCTGCTGGACGTCGAGCTTGAGGTTCGAGGCGTCCGAGTAGTACTTGACGTTGACCTTGTCGGTCTTCGGCTTGCCGAGCAGCCCCTGGTAGTCGGGGTTGGCCTCGTAGGAGACCAGGTCGTTCTTCTTGTAGCTGGTGATCGTGTACGGGCCGGCGAAGGCCTTGCCCTTGACGATGTCCTCGTCCGGCGTCAGGGCATTCGGGTCGAACACCTCTTCGTCGACGATCGGGCCGGCGTTGGTCGACAGGACCTGGGCGAAGGTCTGGTCGTTCGCCGTCTTGAGGTGGAAGACGACGGTCGTGTCGTCCGGGGCGTCGACGCTGGCGAGGTTGCCGAGCAGGGACGCCGGGCCGTTCTCGTCGTTGATCTTCAGGATCCGGTCGAAGCTGAACTTGACGTCCGAGGACGTCAGGTCGTGGCCGTTGGCGAACTTCAGACCGCTCTTGAGCTTGACCGTGTAGTCGGTCGGAGCGGAGAAGTCGGCGCTCTCGGCGATGTCGGGCTGCACGTCGGGGCTGCCCGGAGCGGTGTTCATCAGGAACGGGTAGACCTGGTTCATCACCGTGAACGACCCGTTGTCGTACGAACCCGCGGGGTCGAGGGTGACGATGACGTCGGTCGTGCCGATGGTGAGCGAGCCCCCGCTGCTGCCGCCGGAGCCCCCGCTGCCGCTGCCGCCGCCACAGGCGGTCAGGGCCAGCGCAGTCATCGCGATGCCCGCGCCGGCGGCCAGCGCACGGCGGCCGCCGTTCGAAACGGATCTCATCCGCAACCTCGTCTTCATGGGAGCGGGCCGCGGGCGCACGAAGCGCTCCCACCGCGGCCGCCCGTGGGTGATGGAGATCCATGCCTAGCACACAGCATTTCCCGGACATCAGGCTTGAGACGCTGCTGTTATGCGGTCGTGACCGGTCCCGACGGGACGCCTTCGCGCTCCGGGAGCCCGCCGAGCGGGACGTGGCCGGGTGCGAGCAGGCTGTCGGCATGACCGCCGTGTCCGATCAGCGCCTGCTCGCCTTCGTCGCCGGCAACCGCCGGGGTGTGCTCACGACGATCAAGCGCGACGGGCGACCGCAGCTGTCGAACGTCGGCTACGCGTGGGACGCCACCGACGACACCGGCCTGATCCGCGTCTCGGTGACCGACGACCGGGCGAAGACCCGCAACCTGCGCCGCGATCCGCGCGTCTCGCTCCACGTGACCAGCGCCGACTTCTGGACCTGGGTGGTCGTCGAAGGCACCGCCGAGCTCACGCCGGTCGCCGAGGACCCCCACGACGCGACCGTCGACGAGCTGATCGCCTACTACCGCGGCACCGCCGGCGAGCACCCGGACTGGGACGACTACCGGCGCGCGATGGTCGCCGACCGCCGGCTCGTCGTCCGAATCCGCCCGGAGCACGCCTACGGGCAGGTCCCGGACTAGGTCGAGTCCGGTGAGGCGGCCCCGCTGCAGGGGCCCGCCGCGAGCGTGCGAGCGGTGGGGAGCAGTGGGGTCCTTCTAGAAGTCGCCACCGCCACCGAAGTCGCCACCGCCACCGAAGTCGCCGCCACCGCCGAAGTCGCCACCGCCACCCCAGTCGCCGCCACCACCGGCGCCCCAGTCACCACCGCCGCCGCCGTCGTGGTCGCCGAAGAGCAGGCCGCCGAGCACCAGACCGCCCAGACCCCAGCCGAGCCCGCTGCCGCCGCCGCGGCGATAGCCGCCGCCACCCCAGCCACCGCCGTAGCCGGGCTGGCCGTACCCGCCGCCGTAGCCGCCGCCCCAGCCGTAACCGGTGCGCTGCGACCACCGCGAGACGTCGTCCTGGGCGACGTCGAGGGCGTACTGCGCGAGCTGGTCGGCGTGCTGCGCCTCGCGCAGCGCCGACACCGGGTCCGACGACGGCTGCCGGTGCGCGGCGTCGAGGTGCCGCTCGGCCTCGGCCAGCCGGGTCCGCGCCTCGGGACCCACCGCGCCGCGGCGGGTGCTGATGAAGTCGCCGGCCGCCGCGACCGAAGAGCTCGCGGTGAGCAGCGCCTGCTCGAGCGCCTCGCGGGCCCGCCGGGCCTGGGTCTGCGCGTCCCGGGCCGGGACCAGGGCCTGCTCGAGGGCGTTGTCGGCGTCCTCCAGCCGGCGCAGCGCCGCCAGCGGGTCGGGCAGCCCGCCGTCGGTGGGCCGCAGGGCGTTCTGGGCCGAGGCCAGCTCGGCCTCGGCGCGGGCGACGTGCGGCTGCAGGCCGTTCGGGTCGCCGTTCTGCATCATCGCGCGGGCCTCGGCCAGGTCGGCCTCGGTCTCGGCACGCGCGGCGGCCAGCTTCTGCTCGGCCGCGGCGAGGTCGCCGGCCAGCCGGTCGACCGCGTCGAGCAGCGTGGCGCTCTGCGTGACGGCGTCCTCGGCCGGGCGCAGCCGCCCGACCGCCTGTCCCGTGTCGCCGCTCTGCATCGCCGCGCGTGCCTGGTCGAGCAGCTGGCCGGCCGCGGTCAACCGCACCCCCGCCTCCTGCACGTTGACCGCCACCGGGGAGAGCGCGGACGCGGCGTACCGGGCGCCGAGGTCGGCCAGCTTCCGCTCCTGCTCGGGCAGCCGGCCCTGCAGCTGCGTGATCCGCCCGCCCAGCTCCTCGATGGCCTGCGGCGCGTTGGCCTCCTGGGTGCGCAGCGCATCGAGGGCGGCGCCCTGCTCGGCCAGCCGCTTGCCGGCGGAGTCGGTCAGCGCCAGCAGCTCGGTCAGCATGCGGCGTCGGGTCGGCTCGTCCTCGGGGATCTCGTCGTCGAGCTCCTGGCGGATCGTGAACGCCCGCGCCAGCTCGCCGCGGGTCTGCTCGAGCGCCTGGTCGCCGCCGGGGACGGCGTCGGCGCCGAAGTGCGTGCGGGCGAAGTCGACGTTGACCTGGGCGGTGCGCACCCGCTCGTCGAGGTCGAGCAGCGCCTCGCTGGCCCGGCCGTTGAGCACCTCGGTGGGGGTGCCGGCGTGCGGGTCCGGCGGGCCGACCTGCGCCGGCTGCTGGCCCTGCGGGAGTTCCTTGCGCCGGTTGCGCCGGGCGCGGAAGAACATGTAGCCGCCGCCGGCCACCAGCACGAGGGCCAGGACGACGCCGAGCGTGACCAGCCCGGAGTTCGAGCCCCCGCCGCCACCCGACGAGGACGACGACCCGCCGCCCAGCGCGTCGGTCGCGGTGGTGACGACGCCGACCCAGTCCTGGCTGTCGACCGCGGAGCCCAGATCGCCGGACACCTTGCTGAGCTCGTCCTGCGCCGCCGTCCTGCCGGCGAAGAAGCCGCCCTTCCCGTCGCCGGTCGCGACCGCGAGGACCACCTGGTCGCCGCTCAGGTTCGAGGCCTGGAAGGTCTCCTGCGCCCAGGTGTGCCCGGCCGTGCCGTCGAAGCTGTCGACGTAGACGACGAACAGCTGGGTGCCGGTGTCGGACTGCAGGCCGTCGATGGCGTCCTGGACGTCGGACCGGTCGCCGCTTGACAGCACGTTCGACTGGTCGGTGATGCGGTCGCTGAGCGCGAACGGTGCCGCGGCCATCGCCGGGCCCGCCCCCACGACGAGGGCGGCGGCGAGGACGCCGATGAGGATCGTCAGCCGACGGCGCACGGTTCCAGACCTCCTGGTGCAAGGGCCGCCCCGCTCGGGACGTCCCGGACTCGACACACGCGCGAGGGGCCCCACGGGTTCCCGCGTCAGAACCGACCGCCGCCGCCGCGCCGGCCGCCCCCGGAACGCCGGCTGCCGCCCCCGGACCGCCGGCTCCCCGACGAGCGGGACGACGACCGGTACGTGGATCGACGGGAGGAGCGGTAACCACCCCCGGAGCCGCCGAACCCTCCACCGCCCCACGCCCAGCCACCGGAACCGCCATAGCCTCCACCCACGGCCACCGGCGGGGCGAGGTCGGCGTTCGCCTGGCTCTGCGCGGACTGGGCCTGCGCCGTCGCACGCTCGGCGGCCGCCACCGCGGCCACGGCGTCGACGGCCGCGGCGGCCTCCGCCTGGGCGAGCCAGCGCTGCGCCTCGGAGAGCGCGGTGCGCGCCCCCACACCGACCCGGCCGCTGCGCGTGGCGACGAGGTCCTGCGCACCGGCGACCCGGACCCGCGCGCCGGACAGCGTCCGGTCCAGCCGGGCCCGCGCGGCGGCCTGCTTCGCCTGCTCGTCCTTGGCCCGGCCCAGCGCCTCGTCGAGCGCGGTGTCGGCCGCGGTGAGCTTCTCCAGCGCGGTCAACGGGTCGGGCGGGACGGCGCCGGCCAGGGCGTCCACCTCGGCGAGGGCCTGCTCGGCGCGGGACACCTGCTCGGCCAGGCCGGTCCGGTCGGCGCCCGACGCGGCCAGGGTGCGCGCCTCCGCGAGGTCCCGCTCGGCGTCGGCGCGGGCGGCCGGGAGCTTCGCCGCGGCGTCCTCCAGCTCGCCGGCGCGCCGGCCGATGGCGTCGAGCAGGGTGGTGGCCTGGGCCAGCGCTGCCTCCGCCGTCCGGACGGCCGGGGCGGCCATCCCCGCCCGGCCGGCCGCGATCTCCGCCCGCCCCGCCGCCACGGCCTCCCGGGCGGCGTCGAGCCGGGAGCGCGCCTCGGCGTCGTTGTCGTCCTCGGGGACGAGCGCGGTCGGGGCCCAGCGCTCGCGCAGCCGGGCGAGCGCGGCCTCCTCCTGCGGCAGCCGGTCGGCCAGCGCGGTGATGCCCGCGGCCAGCCCGTCGAGCAACTGCGGCGCGTTCTTCTCCAGGTCGCGCAGCTGGGCGAACGCCGCGGCCTGGGCGTCCAGCTCGGTGTCGGCCGAGTCGGCGAGGGCGAGGATCCGGGCGAGCAGCTTCCGGGTCGCCAGGTCGTCCTCGGGGTGCTCGTCGTCCAGCTGCTGGCGGACGGCGAACGCCTGCTCCATCTCACCCTTGGCGGCCGCATACGATGCCGCGGCGTCGGCCACCTCCGCCTCCCCGTACTGGGCCTTCGCGAAGTCGAGGTCGACCGAGGAGCTGCGCAACGCCTCGTCCACCTGCAGCAGCGCCTCGGCGGCCCGGCCCTGGACCGATTCGGTCGGTTCGCCGGGGAACGGGTCCTCCCTGCGGATCCGCTCCTGCTCGGTCCGCCGCCGCTTGCGGACGCGGTTCAGCCAGACCAGCCCGGCGATGACCAGCACGACGCCGACGACGACGAGCACGGCCGGCCAGATCGAGGTGGGTTCCAGCCCGTCGGCGAAGGCGACGACGGCGCCGGCCCAGTCGCCGTCGGACAGCTTCGGTTCGACGTCGGAGACGAGGAGGTCGTCGAGGTCGGCGTCGGACACGCGGAAGTCGGCGTCCACCGAGTAGCCGTAGGCGCGGTCGCCCACCGCGACCGCGAACAGGACGTCGCCGGCACCGAGCTGCGAGGCCTCTGCCGTCTGCGCCGCCCAGTCGTCGCCGCTCTGGCCGTCGAAGGAGTCGACGAACACCACCCACAGCTGGGTGCCGTCGGCGTCGCGCAGCTCCTGCAGGGCGCCGTCCACGTCGGCGCGGTCGCCGGCCGAGAGCACGCCGGCCCGGTCGGTGACCTGGTCGTCGAGCCGGAACGGGGCATCGGCGAGGGCAGGGACAGCGGCCGGGAGCACCAGCCCCGCGAGCAGGCCGAGGACGACGAGCAGCCTGCGCACGGACGGGGACCCTATCTGGAGTGGAGCCGTGCCGGTGACGCGCTCGGATCCCCTCCGCTCAGGCGTCGATGCGGCGCCGGCCCTCGAAGGCGCGGCCGAGCGTGACCTCGTCGGCGTACTCGAGGTCACCGCCCACCGGCAGCCCGCTGGCCAGCCGCGAGACGGCCAGCCCCATCGGCGAGACCAGCCGCGCGAGGTAGGCGGCGGTCGCCTCGCCCTCCAGGTTGGGGTCGGTGGCGATGATCAGCTCGGTGACCGTGCCGTCCATGAGCCGGGTCATGAGCTCCTTGACCCGCAGGTCGTCGGGGCCGACGCCCTCGATCGGGCTGATCGCCCCGCCGAGCACGTGGTACTTGCCGCGGAACTCGCGGGTGCGCTCGATCGCGACGACGTCCTTGGGCTCCTCGACCACGCAGATGACGTCGTCGGTGCGGCGCGGGTCCTTGCAGATCCGGCACTGCTCGCCCTCGGCGACGTTGTAGCAGGTCACGCAGAAGCGCACCTCGGCCTGCACGCGCTGCAGCGCCGCGACCAGCCGGCCGACGTCGGCGCTCTCGGCGGCGAGCAGGTGGAAGGCGATGCGCTGGGCGCTCTTGGGACCGACGCCCGGCAGCCGGCCGAGCTCGTCGATGAGGTCCTGGACGGCACCCTCGTACACGGTGATTCCTTCGCGGGGTCTCGAGAGGTCTAGAAGCCCGGCAGACCCAGGCCGCCACCGCCGCCGAGGCCGCCGGCCAGCGGGCCCATCGACTGCGCGGCGAGCTCGTCGGCGGCGCGCTTGGCGTCGCGGACGGCGGCGACGACGAGGTCCTGCAGGGTCTCGACGTCGTCGGGGTCGACGGCAGCGGGCGCGATGGTGAGCGCGGTCAGCTCACCGGTGCCGGTCATGGTCGCGGTGACCAGGTTGCCCCCGGCCGAGCCGGTGACCTCGGTCTCGGCGAGCTGCTCCTGGGCTGCCATCAGCTGCTGCTGCATCTGCTGGGCCTGCTGGAGCAACTGAGCCATGTCGGGCTGGCCTCCTGGAAACATGCACCGAGCGTAGGCCGGGACACCGACATCGGCGTGACACGCTGGTCGCATGCGACGGGCGTGGATCCTGCTGCCCCTCGCGCTGGTCGCAGCCTGCTCCTCGCCCGCCGCGCCGGTCGCCTCGTCGAGCAGCAGCCCGACGCCGTCCACCACCGTGCCGGCCTCCACGACGACGCCGTCCCCAACGACCGCGACCACGACCACGACGGCGACGACGGCCGCTCCCCCGCCGGTCGTCGTCCTGGACCCGGGGCACAACGGCGGCAACGCCGCCCACCCGGCGCAGATCAACGCACCGGTGCCGGACGGCGCGGGCGGCACCAAGCCGTGCAACACCACCGGGACGGCGACCGACGCGGGTTACCCCGAGCACGCGTTCACCTGGGACGTTGCGCTGCGCACCCGCGACCTGCTGACCGCCGCCGGCGTGCAGGTGGTGCTCTCGCGGACCGACGACGCCGGGGTCGGCCCGTGCGTGGACGCGCGCGGTGCGCTCGGCGGCCAGGTGGGCGCGGCCGCGTTCGTCGGCATCCACGGGGACGGCGCGGCGGCGGGCCGGCGCGGCTTCCACGTGATCACCTCGTCGCTGGACCCGGCCGGGGCGGCCGTCGCCGCGGCGAGCAACGGCCTGGCCGTCGACCTGCGCGACGCGCTGAGCGCCGTCGAGCCGGTCAGCGACTACATCGGCACCGACGGGCTGGACCGCCGCGCGGACCTCGCCGGGCTCAACCTCTCCACGGTGCCCGCGGTCTACGTGGAGTGCGGCAACATGCGCAACGCCACCGACGCGGCCTGGATGACCAGCCCGGACGGCCGGCAGGCCGTCGCCCAGCAGCTCGCCGCGGGCGTGCTCGCCTTCCTCGGCCGCTAGCCGTCGACCGGGCGGGCGCCGAGCTGGGAGCGCAGCAGCGCCAGCGCGGCCTGCTCGGGGTCGACCACGGGGCTCTCGTCGACCGGCTCGCCGGCCGCCTCGGCGGCGTGCTGGGCGACCAGCTCCCGCTCCTCGCGCTCCTCCGCGGCCCGCGCGGCCTCGCGGGCGACCTCGGGCGAGACCTTCGCCCCGGCCGGCGCGCCGGCGCCCTCGACGACCGCCTCGACCTTCCACCGCACGCCGAGCAGCTCGTTGAGCGCCTCGCGCAGGACGTCCTTGTTCAGGTCGTCGCCTATCCGGCGCGCCAGCGCCGGTGAGTTCGTCGACAGCACGAGCACGCCGTTGCGCAGCTCGTGCACCTGGGCGTTCTTCAGCAGCGCCTCGGTCGTGCGCTTGTGCCGCTTGACCACCGCGAGCAGCTCGGGCCAGACCCGGCGGACGTCGCTGGTGGTCAGGTCGCCGCCGCTCGCGGGCTGGGCGGCGCTCGCCGAGACGACGGGCGTGGGCTCGGCGCCCCGCGGCGCGGGCGCGGACTCCGCCGCCGGCGCCGGAGCCGCGGCAGGAGCGGGGGTGGCCGGACGAGCCGGCGCGGCCGGCCGGGCCGGGCTCGGCCAGTCCTCGTCGTCGGTGGGCTCGGGCGGCAGCGGGATGTCCGGCTCGCCGGTGGCGACCTTCGGCGCGGACGGCGCCGGCGCGGCCGCGCCGGGTCGGGCGGGCTCGGGCCAGTCGTCCTCGGCCGGCGCGGGCGTGGCCGGGGTGGGCCGGGCGGGCGCCTGCGGCGCGGCGGCCTGCTGGGACCTGCGGACGAACTCGCGTTTCGGCCCTCCGGCGGGAGCCTCCTGCGCGGGGGGCGCAGCAGCGGGCGCGGCGGCGGGCGCGGCAGCCGGAGCCGGGGCCGGGGTCGCGGCCACCGGCGCCTCGGGCAGGAGGGCGTGCTCGCCGGCGATCGACAGCCGCCGCTCGAGGCGCTCCAGGCGCTGCAGGGTCGCGGCGGCCGAGCCGTCGGTGGCCGGCAGCAGCATGCGGGCGCAGACCAGCTCGAGCAGCAGCCGCGGCGCCGTCGTCCCCCGCATCTCGGTGAGGCCCTCGTGCACCGTGTCGGCCATCCGCGACAGCGTCGCCGGGCCCAGGGCCTGGGCCTGGGAACTCATGAGGTCCAGCCGGTCCGGCGGCACGTCGAGCAGCCCGTTGCCGCCGGCGTCGGGGACGGCGTCGAGCACGATCAGGTCGCGCAGCCGGTCGAGCAGGTCGGTGGCGAACCGCCGCGGGTCGTGCCCGGCCTCGACCACCCGGTCGACGGCGCGGAAGACGGCGGGCGCGTCGTGCGCGGCCAGGGCGTCGATCGTCTCGTCGAGCAGCGCGTCGTCGGTCACGCCGAGCAGCCCGACCGCCGTCCGGTAGGTGACGCCTTCCTCACCGGCGCCGGCGAGCAGCTGGTCGAGGATCGACAGCGAGTCGCGCACCGAGCCGCCACCTGCGCGCACGACGAGCGGGAACACGGTCGGCTCGACCTGCACGCCCTCGGCCGCGCAGGTCTTCTCCAGCAGCCCGCGCAGCGTCGTCGGCGGCACCAGCCGGAACGGGTAGTGGTGCGTGCGCGAGCGGATCGTCGGCAGCACCTTGTCCGGCTCGGTCGTCGCGAAGACGAACACGAGGAACTCCGGCGGCTCCTCGACCACCTTGAGCAGGGCGTTGAAGCCCTGCGTGGTGACCATGTGCGCCTCGTCGACGATGTAGACCTTGTAGCGGCTGTTGACCGGCGCGAAGAAGGCGCGTTCGCGCAGGTCGCGGGCGTCGTCGACACCGCCGTGGCTGGCCGCGTCGATCTCGATGACGTCGATCGAGCCGGGGCCGTCGGGCGCCAGCGAGACGCACGAGGTGCAGACGCCGCACGGGGTCGAGGTCGGCCCCTGCTCGCAGTTCAGCGAGCGGGCCAGGATCCGGGCGGACGACGTCTTCCCGCAGCCGCGGGGACCGCTGAAGAGGTAGGCGTGGTTGATCCGGCCGGAGTCGACGGCGTTGACCAGCGGCGTGGTGACGTGCTCCTGCCCGACCACCTCGGCGAAGGTCGCCGGGCGGTACTTGCGGTAGAGCGCCAGAGCCACGCGCCGAGGTTACGTGCTGCCCACGACGAGTCCGTGGAGGTCGGGGAAAACAAGGGACCCCCCGCGCACCCGCCAGAGCCCGCTTATCCTTGCTGCCTTCCGGCCCTGGGGAGGTTCACAGGGTGACGCCACACGAGGGGTCTGCGACCACTGTAGAGGAAAGTCGGCGGACCCCGGCCGTGCGCCCCGCTACGCTGCCTCCCGTGACGCACCGACGCGCGCTCGTCCTGCCCCCTCCGCGCTCCTGACCGGAGCGCCGCGGGGCTGATGCCTCCCGGCCCGGGCCACGACGGCCCGGGCCTCCTGCTGCGCGCTCCGGACCGAGTCCCTCTCCCGGATCTCGCGCCCTGTCAGGAGCGTCATGCACACCGTCTCGTCACCCGCGTCACGCCGCGGGTTCGCCCTCGTCGTCCTCGCCGCCCTGTGCTGGGGGACCTCGGGCATCAGCGGCCGGATCGTCGCCGACCGCACCGATCTGTCCCCGCTCGACATCGCCTGGTACCGCCTCGCCGTCGGCGCGGTGGTCCTGCTGGCCGGCTGGGCGCTGACCGCCCGCCGGCGCACCACCCGCACCCGGGTCACCCGCCCGGTCGCCGTCCGGCTGGTGCTCATCGGCGCCGGCCTGGCCGCCTACCAGCTCGCCTACTTCAGCGCGGTGGCCCGCGCCGGGGTGAGCATCGCCACCCTGGTCGCGCTCGGCCTGGCGCCGCTGCTCATCGCGGTCGGCGCGGCACTGCTCGGGCACGGCCGGCCCAGCCGGACGACGGTGGTCGCGCTCGTCGTCGCCCTCCTCGGCCTGACCCTGCTGGTCGGGGTCTCGGCGGGTCTCGACACCGGGACGGCGGTGCTGCTCGGCGCGCTGCTCGCCGCGGGCTCGGCGCTCGGCTACGCCGTCGTCACGATCGCCTCGGGCAGCGTGCCGGCCGGCGTGCCGGTGACCCTGGCCGGGTTCGCCGGCGGGGCCGTGCTGCTCACGCCGGTCGTCCTGGCCGTCGGGCTCCACGTCCCGGCCGACCCGGTGGCGATCGCCGTCCTGCTCTACCTCGGTCTGGTGCCCAGCGCGCTCGCCTACACCCTGTTCTTCACCGGCGTGCGGACGCTGCCGGGAGCGGTCGCATCGATCGTCACCCTGCTCGAGCCCCTGACCGGGACGGTGCTGGCGACGGTGTTCCTCGGCGAGCGGCTGGCCCCGGCCGCGGTGGTCGGCGGCCTGCTCATGCTGGCCGCCGTCGCCGGGCTCTACGTCCGGGAGCTGGGGCGGGCGCCGGAGCTGGAGTCCGCCGTCTGACACGCGACAGGCCCCCGGCGCGGACGTCGGGGGCCTGTCGGGCGGCGGAGGATAGGGGATTTGAACCCCTGAGGGCTGTTAACCCAACCCGCTTTCCAAGCGAGCGCCATAGGCCACTAGGCGAATCCTCCGCCGGACAGGTTACCGGTCGGCCGACGCGAACCGGTGCACGACCCCGGGGTCTTGCTGCGGGTGGTTGAGTGTCGGCCGACGGGGAAAGGTCACCGGGCCAGCCGGGCGAACGGGAGGCAGGAGTCCATGACTGATCCGCAGCAGGTCAGACCCGAGGTCGTCGACACCATCTTCGCCGTCCTCAAGGGCGCCGATCCGGCGGAGCTGCCGGCCGATGCCACGCGCGAGGAGAAGGACGCGGCCAAGGACCGGTACCTGTCGGAGGTGGTGGCCGAGCGGAGCAAGCGCGACCGCCAGGCCCAGGCGTGGGAACTGCTGCTGACCCGCGGCTACGACGAGCCCCCGACCTGGCAGCGGCTCTTCGACGACCTCTCCCCCGAGGCCCTCCAGGAGCTCGGGACGCTCTACGACGCCCTGCCCGCCGGCGCCCAGGAGGAGTACGCGCGGCGCTTCGGGATCCCGTCCGCCGTCTGACGGCGGGCCTGTGTGACGTCGCCTCCCTCCAGCTCCGGCCGGCTCGTCGCCGACCGCTACCGGCTGCTCTCGCAGATCGGCGGCGGCGGGATGGGCACGGTCTGGGTCGCCCGTGACGAACTCCTCGGCCGGGACGTCGCGGTCAAGCAGGTGCTGCCGCCGGCGAACGCCGACCCGCACGAGGCCGAGCAGCAGCGGCAGCGGGCGCTGCGCGAGGGCCGGATCGCCGCGCGGCTGACGCACCCGCACGCGATCTCGGTCTACGACGTCGCGGTCGAGGCCGGCCAGCCGTGGCTGGTCATGGAGTACCTGCCCTCGCGGAGCCTGGCGGCGGTGCTCGCCGAGGACGGGCTGCTCCGGGTCGACCAGGTGGCCCAGATCGGCGCGCAGGTGGCCGACGCGCTGGCCGCCACGCACGCCGCCGGGATCGTGCACCGCGACGTGAAGCCGGCCAACGTCCTCATCGGCGAGGGGCCGCGGGTCGAGGGCCTGGTGAAGATCACCGACTTCGGCATCTCGCACGCCAGCGGCGACGTCACGCTCACCCAGACCGGGCAGATCACCGGGACGCCGGCCTTCCTGTCACCGGAGGTCGCGCAGGGTCACGAGCCCACACCGGCCAGCGACGTCTTCTCCCTCGCCGCGACGCTCTACACCTGCCTCGAGGGCGCGCCGCCGTTCGGCATGCAGGGCAACTCGCTGCAGCAGCTGCACAAGGTGGCGAGCGGGCAGATCGACCCACCGCAGCGGTGCGGCGCCCTGACCAGGCCGCTGCTGGCGATGCTCGCCGCCGACCCCGCCGCCCGGCCGTCGATGCTGGAGGTCCGCGACGAGCTCGCCTCGCTCGTCGCCCGGGACGGCGACACCACCACCGTCCTCATGGCGCGCACCGACCTGCGCTCGTCCGGGCCGCAGCGGACGCAGACCCTGCCGCCGGTGCCCTCGACCACGCCGCAGCCCGCCGCCGCGCCACCTCCCCCACCGCCGGCCGAGCGGCGCCGCAGGGGCGGGCTGTGGATCCTGATCGGCGCGCTGGTCGCGCTCGTGCTGCTGGTCGGCGGCATCTGGCTGGGCACCCGGGGGGACGGCGGGGCGTCGGCGAGCCAGGGGACGACGTCGTCCTCGGCGGCCAGCACGTCGTCCTCGTCCTCCGCACCGACCACCGAGTCCCAGGCGCCGACGACCACGAGCGAACCGCCGCCGACCACCAGCTCCGCGCCGCCGGCGGCCGGCGACGTCAAGGCCAAGGACGTGGAGAAGTTCCTGCGCGACTACCACGCGCTGGTCGTCCGCGATCCGGAGGCCGCGTGGCAGCGGACCGGGCCGACGCTGCGCAACAGCATCAGCGAGCAGAACTACGTCGCGTTCTGGTCGCGGTTCAAGGACGTCAAGCTCAGCGACGTGCACGCCGAGGACGGCTCGCTCACCGCCACCGGCCAGTTGGAGTTCCGCGGTCAGGACGGCTCGCGGCAGACCGAGCAGCACCAGTTCACGCTGGTCGTCGGGGACGACGGACAACTGCTCATGGACAGCGACGTCGCGGTCTGAAGAACCGCCGGAAACAGTCGTACCCCCTGGCTAGCGTTCACCCGTGAACAGCTGCGGGACCGGCAAGCGGCGCTTCTGCGACGAGGCCGCGGCGCTGGCCGCCGGCTGGCCGTCGTGGCGCGCGTACGCCTGCCCGCTGTGCACCGGCTGGCACCTGACGGCGGCCACGCTCCGGCCCCGCCGCCGGATGTGAGCCCCGGACACGCGAGAGCGCCGGCACCCGGTCGGGCGCCGGCGCTCTCGGCTGGCGGTGGCGGTGGGATTTGAACCCACGGAGGCTTTCACCTCACACGCTTTCGAGGCGTGCTCCTTCGGCCGCTCGGACACGCCACCGCAGGAGAGACTACAGGCCCCGCTTCGACCGGAAGAACGCGCGTAGCAGCGTGGCGGACTCCTCGGCGCGCACGCCGGCGGTCACCTCGGGCCGGTGGTTGAGCCGGCGGTCGCGGACGACGTCCCACAGCGAGCCGACCGCGCCGGCCTTCGGGTCGTCGGCGCCGTAGACCACCCGGTCGACTCGCGCGAGGACGCTCGCACCTGCGCACATGGTGCAGGGCTCGAGGGTGACGACGAGCGTCGCGCCGGTCAGCCGCCAGCCGTCGCCGTGCACGTGTGCGGCCGCGCGGAGGGCCAGGATCTCGGCGTGCGCGGTCGGGTCGCCGCGCTTCTCCCGCTCGTTCGCGGCCTCCGCCAGGACGCTCCCGTCGGGCCCGAGGACGACCGCACCGATCGGCGTGTCGCCCCACTCCTGCGCGGCCGCGGCGAGCTCCAGCGCCCGGCCCATGGCGGCGTCGATCGCATCGGCGGTCATCCGGGGTGGCCGTCCAGCGGGAAGCCGACCAGCTCGGAGAGCTCGGCGAGCGCCTCGGCCGGCTCGACGACCTTGATCGTGCGGAACCCCAGCGCGCGGGCCGGCTTGAGGTTGATCCCGAGGTCGTCGAGGTAGGCGACGTCCTCGGCGAGCAGGTCGCGTCCCACCGCCTCCGCGAGGCGGGTCAACGCGAGTTCGTAGATGGCCGGTTCGGGCTTGCGCACGCCCTCGACCGACGACTCGACGATCGTGTCGAAGAGGCCCAGCAGCGCGCCCAGCTCGCCGGTGCGCTCCATCGGCGCGACGTTGTTCGACAGCAGGCCGAGCGGCAGGCCGGCGTCCTTGAGCCGGTGGACGGCGGTGACCATCTCGGGGCGCAGCTCGCCGCGCAGCCCCTCGAGCACCCGCGCGGCCTCCACCCGGTGGCCGGCGGCCAGCGCCTCGGCCTCGAACGCGGCGGAGAAGCCGGCGACGTCGAGCTCGTTGCGCTCGTAGCGGGCCCAGGCGTTGGTGTCGGGGTCGGTGCTGTTCAGCTGCCGGATCAGCCCGTCCGGCAGCCCGGCCTCCCGCTCGTAGGCGGTGAAGGCGTGCATCGGGCTCTCGGTGATCACCCCGCCGAGGTCGAAGACCACCGCGCCGACCAGCGCGCTCACGGTGCCACCACCGCGTGCAGCTCGTCGGCGAAGCCCAGGCGCGCGGCGATCCGGGCGACCATCTCGTCGGCCCACAGGTCGTCGGCGGTCACGATCGGCCGCAGCTGGTCGGCGGGCAGGCCGTCGTCGGCGAACACGTCCAGGTCTCCCCCGGGCCAGCCGGACTCGTCGTCGTCGAACGCACCGTCGGTGTCGACGGCGATGCCGTAGCGCTCGACCACCTCGGCGGCGAGCAGCCACTCCTGCATCGTCGCGTCGGAGATCAGCGCCCGCACCATCCCACCGGGACCGTGCCGCAGGACGACGAAGTACAGCCGCGAGTCGACCACCACCACGAACGGCCCCGGCCACTCGGTCCCGGGCTCGCCGAGGGCGTGCTCGAGCGCCGGGAGCTCGTCGGCGGCGTCGGAGGCGAGCAGCTCGACCTGCCAGCGGGCATCGGGCCGGCTGACCCGCACGGCGAAGCTGGGGCGCAGTTCAGGAGCGTCGCTCATCTCTTCCTCAGGAACGTCAGGCCGTCGGACACCGGCAGCAGCACGGTCTCCCACCGCGGGTCGGCCGCCAGCGCGGCGTTCAGCTCGGCCACGGCACGGGCGTCGTCGTCCTGGGGGTCGAGGACCTTGCCGCTGCGCAGCGTGTTGTCCAGCAGCACGAGCCCGTCGGTGCGCAGCCGCGGGTGCAGCTGGTCGACGTAGTCGGCGTAACCGGCCTTGTCGGCGTCGACGAACGCGAGGTCGAGCACCGGCTCGGCCGGCAGCGCCCGCACCGTCTCGTGCGCGTCGCCCAGGCGGACCTCGATCCGGTCGGCCACGCCGGCGCGCTCCCAGTACCGGCGGGCGATCGCCGTCCACTCCGCGCTGGTGTCCAGGCAGATCAGCGAGCCGTCGGCGGGCAGGCCGCGGGCCACGCAGAGGGCGGAGAACCCGGTGAACGTGCCGATCTCCACCGCCCGCCGCACGCCGAGCGCCCGGGTGAGCAGCTGCATGAGCGCGCCCTGCTCCGGCGGGATCTGGAACGTCGGCGGCGCCTCGCCCCGCTCGCCCAGCTCGGCGGTCTCGGCCAGCAGGTCGCGGACCACGTCGTCCGGGGGCTCGGACGACGCGCGGACGTAGTCGCCGAGTTGCTCGGTCAGGAGGAACGACCGCGGGGTCATAAGGTCCGATCATGGACGACGTCCCGGCCGACCTGTTCGCCCGGCTCGCGGCCGACCCGCTGGCCGGGCACCTCGGCATCACGCTGGAGCAGGTCCGGCCCGGGTACGCGCGCGCCTCGATGACCGTCGGACCGCAGCTGCTCAACGCGGTCGGGATGGCGCACGGCGGGGCGACGATGGCGCTGCTCGACGTCGTCCACGCCGCGGTGAGCAACAGCCACGGCACGGTGGCCGTCGCCCAGGACGTGCACACCGAGTTCCTCTCCCCCGGCGCCGAGGGCGACGTGCTCGTCGCCGAGGGCGTCGAGGTGCACCGCAGCAGCCGCACCGCCGTCTACCGGATCGACGCCCGCGCGCAGGACGGCCGGCTGGTCGCCACCGCCCTGGCCCGGGTCTTCCGCACCGACCGCGCCTGGGAGACCGCATGATGCCCGTCCCGCCGGTGTCGGTGGTCGGCCTCGGCCAGCTCGGCGGCTCGCTCGCCGCGGCCCTGGTCGCCGCCGGGCGGCCGGTCACCGGATGGGACGTCGATCCCGCCGCCCGCGACGCCGCGGCCGCGCGCGGCGTGCGGATCGGCCGCGAGCTCGACGGCGTCGTCGTCCTGGCCGTGCCGCTGCCCGCGCTGGCGACCGCGCTGGACGACCTCGACGTCGCCCCCGACGCGACGGTCACCGACCTCGGCTCGGTCAAGACGCCGGTGCTCGCCGAGCTCGGCGCCCGGTACGGCAGCCGGTACGTCGGCGGCCACCCGATGTGCGGCACCGAGCGCTCCGGCCACGAGGCGACCGATCCGGCGCTGTTCACCGGTGCGCGGTGGGCGGTCTGCCTGGAGGCGGGCACCGAGCTGGCGCGCTGGCTGCGGGTCGCGGAGGTCGCCCTGCAGGTCGGCGCCGAGGTGGTGCCGGTGACCGCGGCCGACCACGACGACGCGGTGGCCGCGATCAGCCACGTGCCGCACCTGCTGGCCGCCGCGCTGGCCGCGGCGGCGGCCGAGGCCGGCCCGCTGGCGCTGAACCTGGCCGCGGGCAGCTTCGCCGGCGGCACGCGGGTGATCGGCAGCGATCCGGAGTTCGTGACGGCGATGGTCGAGGGCAACGCCGGCCCGACCGCGGCCGCTCTCGACCGGGTGCTCGCGCAACTGTCCCGCCCGTGGCACGAGCTGGTGGCGGCCGGGCACGCGGCGGTCACCGGGGGCGTCGGCCGCCGTCCGGTGCGGGTGCCCGTCGACCGGCAGGCGCTGCTCGCGCTCGGCCGCGCCGGCGGGGCCGTGACCTACCGGCTGGCCGCGTTCGTCGAGGGCTGGGTGCCGGAGTCGGGCTGAGGGCGGCGCGCGACGGCGCGCTCCTGCCAGACCTCACCGAGCAGGGCACCCAGCACCACCACGACCGCCACCAGGACGAACCAGGTCATCAGGCTGAAGACCACCCCGACCGCGCCGTAGATCCGGTTGTCGTTGGTGATCGCGGTGGAGAAGTAGAGGGCAGAGCCGCCCTCCAGGACGAGCCAGAGCACGGCGGTGACGAGGGCCGGCCGCACCAGGCTCGGCCACGGCCGGGCGCCGCCGAGCAGCAGGTGCATCGACCACCAGAAGAAGGCGGTCGTCACCGCCAGGACGGCGATCCCCTCCAGGACGACCCCGCCGGGGATGCCGTGGGCGACGCGCGCGAGAACGGCGTCGAGGGCGAGCCACACGCACAGCGCCGCGATCCACAGCAGGAGCCGGAGCAGGTCGGTGCGGTGCCGGCGGCGGCCGCCGAGGATCCGCTCGTAGAACTTCTGCACCGAGCTCGCGACACCCAGGGTGCCGGCCAGGGTGAGCACGATGGCCACCGCGACGGCCAGCACCGAGCGCTGCGCGGAGACGTGGAACAGCTGCCCCACGACGCGCGTGGCCTGCTCGTTGAGGCCGAGGTGGCTGGCCAGGTCCTCCTCGATCCGCCGGTTGGCGAAGGAGCTGAGCAGGACCATGAGCGGCAGCGCGGAGAGCAGGAACGCGGAGCCGAACACCGTCGTCTCGGTGATCACGTTCAGGTCCTTGAGCCGGCCCACGACCGACTCGGCCTGCGACCCGGTGTAGCGCTCCCGAGCCGCGGCCACGAGCCGCTCACCTCTCTGGTGCAGCGCTGCCACGCGCAGATCGTCGGGAGCAGCAGGGCCCTCCGACCAGGGCCGAACGGCTCAGGCGCCCTCGTCCAGCAGCCGGTGCAGGGCCGGGGCGGCGGCCAGCAGCGCCTCCCGGTCCTGCGGCGACAACCGGGCGAGCCGGGCGGACAGCTCGGTCGTGCGGTGCGAGCGCAGCCCGCCGAGCAGCTGCTCACCGGCCTCGGTGATGCGGACCAGCCCCGCCCGGGCGTCGTCCGGGTCCGGGCTGCGCTCGACGTACCCGTGCTCCACCAGGCCGGCCACGATCCGCGAGAGGGTCGGCGGGGCGATCCGCTCCCGCGCGGCGAGGTCGCCCAGCCGCATCGGGCCGGAGCGGCGGATCTCGGCCAGGGCCGAGACCCCGCTCGAGCCGAGCGGGGCGGGCTGGTCCGTGGCCAGGCGGGACAGCCAGCGCCGCGCCCGGGACAGCGCGAGCAGCAGGTCGGCGACCTGCGCCGGCGGCACATCGACGTCGGGGGCGCTCATGCGTCCTCGCCGTGCACGTAGCGGCCGCCGCGCAGCAGCGAGGCCAGCGCGCCGATCACCGACATCGCCGCCGCGGCGGTGAAGACGACGACCAGGCCGCTGTGGAACGGGCCGCTGATCAGCTGCGGGAAGAACTCGCCGCCGGTGAGCGTGGCCGCCTGGTGCGCGCTGACCTGGTCGAGCGCGCCGGTCGGGCCGAGCAGCCGCTGGATCGGGTTGTAGCCGAGGAAGGCGGCGAACAGGCTGGCCACCGGGGGCAGCTGGGCCACCCCGTCGGCCACCTGCGCGCTGACCCCCTGGTGCTGCAGCCCCGAGCTCATCGTCGCGGGCAGCGTCGAGGCCAGGCCGACGATCATCAGCGAGAAGAAGATGCCGATCGACAGCGACGTCCCCGAGTTGAAGAACGTGCCGCGCATGCCCGAGGCGATGCCCCGCTCGGAGGCCGGCACGCTGTTCATGATCGCGGTCGTGTTCGGCGCCGCGAACAGCCCGGAACCGACCCCGTTGAGCGCGATGAGCAGCGCGAACAGCCAGTAGGGGAAGTCGACCGGGATGAGGAAGAGCCCGATGTAGGTGACCGCGGTCAGCAGCAGGCCGCCGGTGGCGAACCAGCGGGCGCCGAACTTGTCCGAGAGCGCCCCCGAAGCCGGACCGGCGATCAGGAAGCCGATGGTCAGCGGGAGCAGGTAGACCGCCGCCCACAGCGGCGTCGACTCGAAGCTGTAGCCGTGCAGCGGCAGCCAGATGCCCTGCAGCCAGATGATCAGCATGAACTGCAGGCCGCCGCGGCTGATCGAGGCCAGCAGCCCGGCGAGGTTGCCCGCCGAGAAGGCGCGGATGCGGAAGAGCTTCAGGTCGAACATGGGGTCGGCGACCTTCGACTCGACCACGCAGAAGGCGACCAGCAGGACGACGCCGCCGATGAGCCCGCCCAGCACCCACGGGTTCAGCCAGCCGGTGGTGTGGCCGCCGTAGGGCTGGATGCCGTAGGTGATCGCGATGAGCAGCACCGACAGGCCGACGGCGAAGGTCAGGTTGCCGGGGACGTCGAGCCGACCGGACCTGCGGGTGCCCAGCTCGTGCAGCGACCTGTAGGACCAGACGGTCCCCAGCAGGCCGAACGGCACGCTGACCCAGAACACCGCGCGCCAGTCCAGCTCCGAGAGCAGACCGCCGACGATCAGGCCGAGGAAGCTGCCCGCGAGCGCGGCGACCTGGTTGATGCCGAGCGCGAGCCCGCGCTGCCGGGACGGGAAGGCGTCGGTGAGGATCGCCGTCGAGTTGGCGAACAGCATCGCGCTGCCGACGCCCTGCACGATCCGCCAGACGATCAGCCACAGCGCGCCGCCCGAGCCGGACATCGGGACCAGCCCGAGCGCCAGCGAGGCGACGGTGAAGACGACGAAGCCGAGCGAGTAGATGCGGACCCGGCCGAACATGTCGCCGAGCCGGCCGAAGGTGACCACGAGCACCGCGCTGGCGAGCAGGAAGCCCATGATCATCCAGAGCAGGAAGCTGACGTTGCCCTCCTGCAGAGGGTCGATGCCGATCCCGCGGAAGATCGCCGGCAGGCTGATGATCACGATCGAGCCGTTGATCGTCGCCATGAGCGTGCCGAGCGTGGTGTTGGACAGCGCGACCCACTTGTAGCGGGGGTGGTCCTTGTCCCAGCGCGTGCGGCGGCCGGTGGGCGGAGTGGGCACGGGCGGAGCTGTCTCCACGGCCACGGTGCGGTCCCCTCGAACTGCTCGAAAACTTAGTTGATGTGAAGCAACCATATCCCCCGGCTCGACCAGGCGACCGCCGAGCGGCGAGACTGGGCCGAGACATCGAGCACAGGGAGCAGCCAGTGGACGAGAAGGACATCCTCGGGCGGATCTCCGCCCTGGTCGACGAGGAGCACCAGCTGCGCGGCAGCAGCGGGCAGCACACCGACGACGAGCGCGCACGCCTGTCCCACGTGGAGACCCAGCTGGACCAGTGCTGGGACCTGCTGCGCCAGTGGCGGGCCAAGCGGCAGTACGGCGAGAACCCGGACGAGGCGAGCGCCCGCCCCGAGCAGGAGGTCGAGAACTACCTCCAGTGACGCCGCCCGGGGAGGGCAGGAGTCGCGACTCCTGCCCTCCCCGGCGCACGTGTGCGGTGGGGATCGCCGGGTAGGGCGCGGGCATGGCACAGGGCACCGGTCCGATCCGCGAGGCGCGCAGCATCGGACGGGCGGTGGTCACCGGCGGCGCCGGGTTCCTGGGGTCGCACCTGTGCGAGCACCTGCTCGACCGGGGCGTCGAGGTGGTCTGCCTCGACAACTTCCTCACCGGCTCCCCGCAGAACGTGCGGCACCTCATGGAGCGGCCCGGCTTCCGGCTGATCCGCTGCGACGTCACCGACTTCGTCCACGTGCCCGGCCCGGTGGACCTGGTGCTGCACTTCGCCTCGCCGGCCAGCCCGCTCGACTACCTGAAGATGCCGATCGAGACGCTCAAGGTCGGCAGCCTCGGCACCCTGCACACCCTCGGGCTGGCCAACGACAAGGGCGCCCGGTACGTGCTCGCCTCGACCTCCGAGGTCTACGGCGACCCGCTGCAGCACCCGCAGGACGAGGACTACTGGGGCAACGTCAACCCGGTCGGCCCGCGTGGGGTCTACGACGAGGCCAAGCGGTTCAGCGAGGCCATGACCACCGCGTACCGCACGTACAAGGGCACCGACACCGGCATCGTGCGGATCTTCAACACCTACGGTCCGCGGATGCGCCCGGACGACGGCCGGGCCATCCCCGCCTTCATCGGCCAGGCGCTGTCCGGTCGCCCGCTGACGGTGGCCGGCGACGGCTCGCAGACCCGCTCGATCTGCTACGTCGACGACACGGTGCGCGGCATCCTGGCGATGGCGTTCTCCGCCGAAGCGGGGCCGATCAACATCGGCAACCCCGACGAGCTGTCCGTGCTCCGGCTCGCCGAGTGGATCACGGAGCTGACCGGTTCGGCGTCGCCCATCGAGTTCATCGACCTGCCGGTGGACGACCCGAAGGTGCGCCGTCCCGACAGCACCCGCGCCGAGACGCGGCTGGGCTGGCGGCCCTCGGTCTCCTCGGAGGAGGGGCTGCGGCGCACGGTGGCCTGGTTCGCCGAGGAGCTCGGCGGGAGGTCCGTCGCGGCGGGCTGACCTGGGACGGCGCCACGGGCGGGGCAGGCCCGTTAGTCTGTGGGGCCGGCGCGCTCGGGGGGAGCGGAACGCTGACCCCGACGACTGAGAGCGAGCATGGGCCGACACGCCGCCCCGAAGAGCCCGGAGCACCCGCCGACCCACCATTCCACGTCCGGCCGCCGCCTCGATCCGCGCGTGCTCCTGGCCGGGCTCGCCGTCCTCGTCGTGGCCGCCGGCGGGATCGTGTGGTGGACCGTGGCGTCGGCCGGTGGCTGCGACCCCACCCGGACCGTGCGGGTCACCGTCGCCCCGGAGATCGGCGACCTGGCGAGGTCGCTGCTGTCCGGACCGCAGCAGCTCGACGACGGCAGCTGCGCGCAGGCCGAGGTGACGACGCAGGAGCCGCTGCAGACCGTGGGCGACCTGGGCGCGCTGCAGGCCTCGGCGCTGCCCGAGGTGTGGGTGCCGGACTCGTCGCTGTGGCTGGCCCGGGCGCCGGAGGGCGGGGCCGTCACCGCCGACGGTGCGCTGGCCAGCTCCCCGGTGGTCGTGGCCACGAGCCGCGCCGCGGTCGACCAGCTGGGCTGGACCGGCTCGCCGCCGTCCTGGCCGCAGGCGTTCGGCACCCAGCAGCCGGTGTCGATCCCCGACATCGCCCAGAGCGCGGAGGCGGTCTCGGCGCTGGGCGCCGTCCGGGCCGGGCTGGGTGGCGGCGAGGACGCCGACAACGCGATCGTCGAGGCCGTCCTGGCGGCCGCGCGCGGGCCGGTGACCACCGCGGAGGACGCGCTGGCCGCCGGGAGCAAGGGCGATGTCGACGCGCCGCTGGTCCCGGTCAGCGAGCAGCAGGTCTACGCGACGACGACCGCCGCGGACTCCTCGCAGCTCGTCGCGGTGTACCCGAGCGACGGGTCGCCGTACCTGGACTACCCGGTCGTGCGGGTCGGCTCGCCGTCCGGGGAGCGGTCGGCCGCGGTCGACGCCGTCGTCGCGCGGCTGACCTCCCGGGCCGCGCACGAGAAGGCGCGCGCCGCCGGCTTCCGCACCCCGGACGGCGCCGCCCCGCCGCACGCCACGGACGCCGGGTTGCGCGCCGACGCCCCGCAGCCGATCGCGCTCGACCCCGCCGACGTCCGCACGCTGCTGGCGCGGCTGTCCAGCCTGGTCGCGCCGTCGCGGATCCTCGCCGTCTTCGACGTCTCGACGTCGATGGAGGCGCCGGTGGGCGACGGCACCCGGGTGACCCTCGCCCGCGACGCGGCGAAGAGCGCGCTCACGCTGATCCCCGACGCCTCGGCGATCGGCCTGTGGGACTTCGCCTACCACCTCGACGGCGACAAGGACTACGCCGAGCTCGTGCCGACCCGGCGGCTGGACGCCGACGTCGAGGGCCAGTCGCAGCGCCACACGCTGTCGGCGCAGCTGGACACGCTGCCCGACCGGCTCACGCCGGGTGGGACCGGGCTGTACGACACGACGCTGGCCGCGGTCCGCGCGGCCCAGGCCGACTACAACCCCGACGCCGTCAACAGCGTCCTCGTGGTCACCGACGGGACGGACGACGACGACCAGAGCATCGGGCTGCAGGGGCTGCTGGACACGCTGCGCAGCGAGGCCAACCCCGACCGGCCGGTGAAGGTGATCGGCGTGGCCCTGGGGCCGGACGCGGACCTCGACGTGCTCCAGCAGATCGCCGAGGTCACCGGCGGTGCGGCCTACTCGGCCAAGGACCCGACCGACCTGCAGGACGTCCTCTTCGACGCGCTGCGCCAGCGGCAGTAGCTACGCGATCTCGGGCGCCAGCCGGGTCAGCACGGTGTCGACGACGCCGCCGAGCTGCGCCAGCTGCCCCGGTTCCAGGACGTCGGCGAAGAACCGGCGCACGGTCGCGACATGGCCGGGCGCCGTCGCCACGACCTTGGCGTAGCCGTCGTCGGTGAGCGTCGCGTTGGTGAACCGGCCGTCCTCCGGGCAGGCGCTGCGGACCACCCAGCCGCGGTTCTCCAGGCGCTTGACCCCGTGCGAGAGACGGGACAGCGAGCCGTTGGTCAGCACGGCGAGCCGGCTCATCCGCACGGTGCGGTCGGGGGCCTCGGACAGCCCGGCGAGCACCATGTACTCGAACCAGCTGATGCCCGCGTCGCGTTGGAGCTGGGCGTCCAGCTCCTGCGGCAGGCGGACGAGGACGACGGACAGCCGCAGCCACACGTCGAGCTCCTCGGCGCTCAGCCAGCGCGGTTCCTCCGTGGTCACGGGCTCATCGTACCGATGACTTGACGCTTCAACTCAGCTCTGCTTCGGTACTGACTTGAAGGTTCAAGTCACAACCCTCGGAGGCCCTCATGCCCCGCATCGCCGTCGTCGTCGGCACCACCCGCCCGGGCCGCAATGCCGAGGCCGTCGCCCGCTGGGTCCACGGACTGGCCGCCGCTCGTGGGGACGCCGAGTTCGAGCTGCTCGACATCGAGGAGTTCGACCTGCCGTTGCTCGACGAGCCGCTGCCGCCGTCGCTGGGCCGCTACACCCGGCCGCACACCCACGCGTGGAGCGAGGCCGTGGCCCGTTTCGACGGGTTCGTCTTCGTCACGCCCGAGTACAACCACGGCATCCCCGGGTCGCTGAAGAACGCGATCGACTTCCTCAACACCGAGTGGGCGAACAAGGCGGCGGGCTTCGTGGGCTACGGCGCCGCGGGCGGCAGCCGCGCGGTCGAGCAGCTGCGGCTGGTGCTCGCCGAGCTCCGGGTGGCGACCGTGCGGGCCGGCGTCTACCTGAGCATGTTCACCGACTTCGAGAACTTCACCGAGTTCACGCCGGGCAGCCACCAGGTGCAGTTCCTCGAGCAGACGCTCGACCAGGTCGTGGAGTGGGCGTCCGCGCTGGCGCCGCTGCGCGCCGAGACCGAGTCCGGCGCCGCCGCCTGATCCCTGCCCCGCAGGTCCTGGTGCTCTGCCCCGCCGGACGGGGCAGAGCACTAGCGCGGGCGCAGGAGCACATCGAGGGCGTCGGTCACCTCGTCGACGGCAACCTTCGCCAGCGCCGGGTCCAGTTCCAGCCCCCAGGGGTCGCCGGTGCCGTCGCCGTGCCAGAGGACCACGTGCTGCGGTCGGGACGGCGGTCCCCACAGCGCCGGCGACACCGGCCCGAACAGCACGACCGACGGCCGCCGGTACGCCGTCGCCAGGTGCGCGACGCCGGTGTCGCCGCACACCACCACGCGGGCGGCAGCGACGACGGCGGCGAGCTCGAGGGACGTCGTGCGCCCCGCCAGGACGGCGTCCTCCCCCAGCCCCGCCTGCGACGCCACGGCGCGGGCGAGCGGCTCCTCGGCCGGCCCGCCGGTGATCCGCACGTCGTGCCCGGCGTCGGCGAGGTGCCGGGCGACCGCGGCGAACCGCGAGGGCGGCCACCGCCGGCCCGGGTACGCCGCGCCGGGGTGCACGACCGCCGCGTCGCGCACCGGCGGGGGCACGGCCGGGATCGCGAGGTCGAGGGCGTCGGGGTCGGCCGGCACGCCGAGCCCCTCGGCGACCAGCCGGCACCAGCGGCGGACCTCGTGCTCGTCGGGCCGCCAGACCGGGCCGGGGTAGCCGGGGCCGGCGAACGTGAGCAGCCGCTCGGGGTGCAGCTGGTCGACGATGACGTGCGAGGCCGGGCCCTTGCCGTGCAGGTCCACCGCGAGCTCGGGCGGCGGCCGGTCCCAGTCGAGCGGTTCCAGCTCGCCGGCGGGCAGCACCTCGTCGACGGCGTCGATCAGCGCGGCGAGCGGCTCGAGCGCCGGCGTCGTCGCCAGGATCAGGTGGTGGTCGGGCACCGCCGCGCGGATCGCGCGCAGAGCCGGCACCCCGGTGAGCAGGTCCCCCAGCCCGAGGGGGCGCAGGACGACGGCGGTCTTCACACGCGGGAGCGCTCGACCAGCGCGGTCGTCGAGTGCCCGTCCAGGTAGGGCAGGACGACGGCCTGCCCACCCCAGCGCCGCAGCACCGCCGCCTCGGGCAGGTCGGCGCCGGCGTAGTCGCCGCCCTTGGCCCAGACGTCGGGGCGCAGCCGGTCCAGCACCGCGGCCGGGGTGTCCTCCTCGAAGACGACGACCGCCTCGACGAACTCCAGCGCCTCGAGCACCCGCGCCCGGTCGGTCGCGGTGACCAGCGGCCGCGACGGCCCCTTGAGCCGGCGCACCGAGTCGTCGGAGTTGATGCAGACGACCAGGCAGTCGCCGAGCCCGCGGGCGGCCCGCAGCGTGGCGACGTGTCCCGGGTGCAGCAGGTCGAAGCAGCCTCCGGTGGCGACGACGGTGCCGCCGGCCGCCCGCACCCGCGCGAGCAGCGCGTCCACCGACGAGTCGGCGACGACGTTCGGCTCGTCGACCGCGGCGTCCCAGGCCGAGGCCCCGCCGCGCGCGACGAACGCCGACGCCGCGGCCACCGCGGCGGCCACCGCCTCGCCGGTCACCGCGCCGTCGGCCAGCGCCAGCGCGGCCGCGGCGGCGAACGAGTCGCCCGCGCCGCACGGGTCTCCCCCGGTCACCGGCACGGCCGGCACCACCATCGGCGCGCCCTCGCCGTAGGACAGCAGCGCACCCCTCGAGCCCAGCGTCACCGCGACCGCGGCGACGCCCCAGGACCGGATCAGCGCCTCCGCTCGGACCCCGACCGCGGCCAGTCCGTCGCCGTCGGCCGGGCACCCCGCCGCGGCGGCGACCCGAGCGGCCTCCGCGCCGTTCGGGGTCACGAGCCGGGCGTTGGGCACCGGGTCGGCGCCGCGCGGGTGCGGATCCCAGACGACCGGCCCACCGGCAGCGGCCAGGGCCGCCCGCACGTCGGGCGCCGCCGTCGTCCCCCGGCCGTAGTCGGCCACGAGCACCGCACCCGCCGTCCGGATCACCTCGGCAGCCTCGGCCGGCAGCGCACCGACCGTCGCGACCGGGGAACCGGTGTCCAGCCGGACGACGGAGTGGTCGCCCACCCGCACCCGCTGCTTGACCGCGGTGCCGCCGGACGAGGGGATCGCCACCAGCCGCACCCGGCCGTCGAGCAGCGCCCGAAGTCGCGACGCGCCCTCGTCGGTGTCGATCGGCGCGACCAGCACGACCTCGCGCCTGGGGCGTCCCGAAGGAGACAGAGCGGCGATCACCGCGGCGATCACCGCGGCCAGCGCCGCGCCGCCGGGCCGCTCGCGGCGTTCGACGTCCTCGACGACCGGCACCGGCGCGTCCGGGGTCAGCCGCGACGCCGTCCCTACCAGGTCGACGTCGAGCAGCGCGTCGCCGACCACCACCAACGGCCTCACCGCGCCACCCCCAGCCGGGACACCGGCACCCGGGCCGGCTCGGCGAGCACGGCCGCGTCGAAGGCGGCGCAGACCAGGTGCAGCGCGACCAGGTGGCACTCCTGCACGCTCGCCGTCCACGGGGAGTCGACGCAGATCGCCTCGTCGGCCGCGGCGGCCAACGGGTTCGGCGCCGGGCCGGTCATCGCGAGCACGGTGATCCCGCACTCCCGTGCCCGGCGGGCGGCGGCGACCGCGTTCGGCGAACGGCCGGAGGTGGACATCAGCACCAGCAGGTCGCCGGCCCGCCCGTGCGCCTCGACCTGCCGGGCGAACAGCTCGTCGGCCGGGTAGTCGTTGGCGATCGCGGTCAGCGACGACGTCTCGGCGGTCAGGCAGATCGCCGAGAAGGGCGGCCGGTCGGCGCGGTAGCGGCCGACCAGCTCCGCGGTCAGGTGCTGCGCCTGCGCCGCACTGCCGCCGTTGCCGGCCGCGAGCAGCCGCCCGCGCCCCTCACCGCAGAGCACGTCGGCGAGCAGCCGGCCCCACCGGTCGACCACGTCGAGCTGCGCGTCCAGCGACCGCAGCGCCGCCGACAGCGAGGCCAGGTGATCGGCCCCGGTGAGGTGGGTGCACGCGTCGGGCGAGGGCACCTCGGCGGCGGTGTTCTCGAAGAACGAGTGGGGTGCCGCGCTCACCGGGCCACCTCCGCCAGCCGCGGCGCGGCCAGCACCTGCCGGTAGACGGCCTCGGTGTCGGCGACCACCCGGCTCCAGCGGTAGCGGGCCTGCGCCCGCTTTCCGCCGGCCGCGCCGTACGCGGCGCGGCGGCCGTCGTCGGCGAGCAGCGCCGCGACCACCTCGCCCAGCCGCTGCGGGTCGCGTGCCGGGACGAGGTCGCCGGTCACCCCCTCGGCGACGCTGTCGACCAGGCCGCCGACCGCGGTGGCCACGACCGGCCGGCCGCAGGCCATCGCCTCGAGCGGGGTGATGCCGAACGGCTCGTACCAGGGGACGGCCAGGACGACGTCGGCCGAGCGGATCCAGGCGGGCACGTCGCTGCGCGGGACCGACCCGGTGAACACCAGCCGGTCGGCGACGCCGAGCTCGGCGGCGACCGCCCGCAGCCGGCCGACGAACGGGTCGTCGTCCAGCTCGGCGGTCGGCGGGCCGCCGACGACGACCAGCTCCGCCTCGGGGATCCGGGTCAGCGCCCGGACGGCGTCCTCGTGCCCCTTGCGCTCGACCAGCCGGCCGAGCACGAGCAGCCGCGGCCGATCGGACCGTGCGGCCACCGGCCCGCGAGGTGTGAACACCGACGTGTCCACGCCGCACGGCACGATCGAGGCGCGGTCGCGGGTCAGGCCCAGCCGGCGCAGCTCGAACACCTCGTCGGAGCAGGTCGCCACGACGTGCGCCACGGTGCGGCACAGCGAGCGCTCCAGGTCGATCCGCTGCGGCGGCGAGGGGTCGGCGGGGCCCTGGTGCCGGCGCTTGACCGAACCGAGTGCGTGGAACGTCTGCAGCACGGGGATCTGCCCGGCGGCGGCGACCGAGGCGAGCCCGCTCATCCAGAAGTGCGCGTGCACCAGGTCCGGCGGGTGCTCGGCCCACGTGCGGCGCAGGAACGACGCGAACTCCGGCATGTGCCGCAGCAGCTCGTCCTTGGGCAGCACCGCGGGCGGGCCGGCCGGCACGTGCACCACGTTGCAGCCGTCCTGCGTCACGACGCGCTCGGGCAACGCCTCGTCGTCCCGGCGGGTGAACACCGTGACGTCGTGCCCGCGCCTGGCCAGGCCGGCGGCGAGCGCCGCGACGTGCACGTTCTGACCGCCGGCGTCCACGCCGCCGATCGCGGCCAGCGGGCTCGCGTGCTCGGAGACCAGGTCGATCTTCACCGCGTCACCTCCTCCAGAAGGGCATCCCAATCGCGGAGGAACCGGGCAAGCCCGTACCGCTCCAGCGCGGCGGCGCGGGCCGCCTTGCCGGCCAGCCGGGCGGCGTCCTCGTCGTGCAGGAAGTGCGCCAGCGCCGTCGCCAGCCGCTCCGGATCGGTCGAGAGCACGCCGGCGTCCGCCGGCACCGCCTCGACGGCCTCGGTGGTGGCCAGCGCGACCACCGGCATCCCGAGGTGCATCGCCTCGAGCAGCGAGAGCCCGAGGGAGGTCCAGCGGATCGGGTGCACGTAGACCCGGCGGCGGGCGAGCTCGGCGTGCATCGCGGCCTGCGGCGGGTCCTCGTGCAGCGCGACCCGCTCGGGGTCGAGGCCGTACGCCTCGTGCAGCCCGGTCAGGCCCATCCCGAAGACGTCGAGCGGCGCGGCGTCGGCGAACGACGACAGCAGGTCGGCGCCGACGTGGCGGCCGCGGCGGACCGGCTCGTTGACGACGACGCCCGCCCGGGCCAGCTCGCCGCTGTAGCGCTCCCCCGGGTCGACGATGCCGTGCTCGATCACCGTCGTCGGTGCCCGGCCGTTGTCGTAGAAGGTCCGGTTGAAGTGGGTGACGTGCGCGACCGGGATGTCGTCGCGGTCGGCCAGCGGGTGCCGCGTGTTCGGCACGCCGCCGTCGGGCGCGTTGTGCTCGAGGAAGACGGCGGGCAGGTCGCGGCCGGGTTCGCGGCCGACCCACTCGCGGACCAGCTCGAGGTCGCGCAGCCGCTGGAGGACGACGACGTCGACGTCCTCGTCGCGCAGCTGCGCCGGCGTCACCTCGCGGGCGGACGACGGCCAGTTCCACGTGCGGGCGCGGCCGAGGCCGTCGGGACCGCGATCGGGAGTGACCGGGATCAGGTACTCGTGGCCGCCCTCGACGAAGGCCGTCGTCCACGAGCCGTGCACGTGCCAGAGCAGGACCTTCACGTGCTCACCAGTTTCTCGACGGCAGCGACCACGTCGGCCGGGCTCACCGACGACAGGCAGGGGTGGCCGGGCACCGGGCACTCGCGGGCCCGGGTTCCGGCGCACGGCGCGCGCTGGTCGCCCAGCAGGACGGTGGGGACGCCGTAGGGCGCCCACCGCTCGGCCGGGACGACCGGGGAGAACAGCGACACGACGGGGGTGCCGACCGCGGCGGCCAGGTGCGCCGGGCCGGTGTTGCCGACCACGACGGCGGCGGCGCCGTCGAGCAGCGCGGCCATCTCGGCGAAGGACGCCGACCCGCCGAGATCGACGCCACGCCGGCCGGCGACGAACGCCGTCAGCTCGCGCTCGGCCGGACCGCCGGTGACGAGCACCCGGTGCCCCGCGTCGGCGAGGGCCTCGACCGCCTCGGCGCAGTGCGCGGCCGGCCACGCGCGCGCGGGCACCGAGGCGCCGGGGTGCAGCACGACGGAGCCGGGCTCGTGCGCGACCGGGGGCAGGGGCCGGCGCACCGCCAACCGCCCGTCGTCCCCGGGAGGGAGGTCGAAGCCGGCCGCGCGGGCCAGCGACAGCGCCCGTTCGGGCTCGGGGAGGTCGTCGTCCACGGTGTGCCGGACGTCGAGCAGCGAGCCGGGGTAGTCGACGCCGATCGCGGCGATCCGCGGAACGCCGGCCGTGCGCAGCAGGAGCGCGAGCGGCAGCGGCGACTGGTGGAACGACGTGGCGACGACGGCGACGTCGGGCGACAGCGCGCGGACCCGCTCGGTCAGCCGCGCGAGGTCGGCCGTGTCGACCGGCGGCGGGTCACCGAGGATCCAGGGGCACGCCCAGGTCCAGACCTCGTCGACGCCGGGCAGCAGCTCGGCCGCCGCGGCCCCGGCGGGACCGGCCAGGAACACCACGCGCTCGGCGCCGGCCGCGACCGCCCGCACCAGGGGTCCCTGGAGGAGCACGTCACCTGCGTTGTCGAGTCGGGCGATGAGGGCTGTTCGAACCACTACCACCTGCCCGTCAGCACGTTCTCGATGCCGACGGCCAGTGTCTTGACCGAACGGGTCGCCGCGGCGACCTCCGACTTCCTGGTGACCGGCGTCGGCACGAGGATGCCGACCGCTCCGGCCGCGGAGGCGGCGTCCACGTCCGCCCCGATGTCACCGATCACCACGCACCGCGCCGGGTCGACGCCGAGCTCCGCGCAGGCGTCCTTGACCATGCCGGGGGCCGGCTTGCGGCAGGCGCAGCCGTCGTCCGGACCGTGCGGGCAGTACCTGATGACGTCGAACGGGCCGAGCAGCTCGGCGAGCCGGGCGTTGCAGGCCTCGACCTGCTCGGTCGTGATCAGCCTGCGCGCGACGCCGGACTGGTTGCTGACGACGCCGACCCGCACACCGCGGGCCCGCAGCCGGTCCAGCGCCTCGCGGGCGCCGTCGACCGGCCGCACCCAGTCGGGGTCGCCGTTGTACGGGAAGTCGTGGACCAGCGTGCCGTCGCGGTCGAAGAGGACCAGGTCGGGCAGACCGCGCCACGTCTGCACGCCGCGGTGCTGCACGACGCCCTTCAGCCAGTGCCAGGTGGCGAGCGGAGGGATCGCCGCGCTGGTCAGAGCCATCGTCGTCACTTCTGCGCGGGTGCGGGGTCCGGATGCGATCCGCCGCCAGGCGAACTCGGCCGTGCCGGCCAGCCACGCGCCCGCGGCGAGCGCAGCGGCACGGGGCGTGCGCGCCGCGGCGAACGCGACCGCCGCCACGGCCGCAGCGGTGATCGCCGTGTGCTGGGGCCGGCGGCCGAGCGCGGCGTCGGCCCGCCGGCGCCAGTCCGGGCCGTGCAGCCGCCGCATGAGCACGTCGTCGGCGTTGCCGGCCTGCACGCGCAGGCTGATCCAGCGGTCGACCGGGCGGACCGGGTGGGTGATCCGGCGCCGTCCGCGGACCAGCCGGGCGCCGGTGTCCATCACGCGCAGGGCGAGATCGGAGTCCTCGCGGAAGGCACGGGGGAAGCGCTCGTCGAACCCGCCGACGCGGGCCAGCGCGGTCCGGCGGTAGGCGAGGTCGGCGGTGATCCAGCTGCTGGTGGCCAGGCCGGCGGTGCCGCGCTCCCAGTCGGTGGGCCTGCGGTCCTCCGGCAGCGGCACGTGGACCCGGCCCTGGCTGCCGGCGACGTCACCGGGCAGGCCGTCGAGGTCCTCGGCGAGCCGCTCGTACCAGTCGGGGTCGGGGACGACGTCGTCGTCGAGGAAGGCGATCCACTCGGTGCGGGCGGTGCGCCAGCCGAGGTTGCGGGCGCGGGCCGGGCCGCCGCCACCGGTGCGGACGACGCGCACGGGGGGCAGCCCGTCGCGGGCCACGTCCAGGGGCTTTCCGGCGGGCCGGTCGTCGACGACGAGCAGTTCCGCCGGGCGGGGGCCGGTCGCCGTCGCGAGGGCGTCGAGCAGCACGTCGAGGCTCGGCCGGCCGATGGTCGGCACGACGACGGTGCACTGCACGGACACCGTGGCCCCCTATCCGGACGGGAGCGGCCGAAACGCTACGGGCTTGAAGTTTCCCGAGGGTTGGCGTGCGGGCTACCCGTCCCCACCAGGGAGGAACCGGCGGCGCGGCGTGGCGGTGACGCTGCGGTCAGCGCCGGGTGCGGGCCGCCGCCGAGACCCGGGCGAGCGCGTCGGTCACGACCGGGGCGTCGTCCCCGAGCAGCGTCAGCAGGTGGGCGACGAGGTCGTCGTGCGTGTGCGCGGCGGCCGCGAACCGCTCCCGGCCGACCGGCGTCAGCCGGGCGTGCAGCAGCCGCCGGTCCTCCTGCGAACGCTCCCGCACGACGAGCCCGTCGGCGACCAACCGGTTGATCGTGCTGGTGACCGCCGCCCGGGACATCCCCAGCGCGTCGGCGACCTCACCCATGCTGGCCCGCTCCCCCGGCGCCTCGGCGATCCGGCGCAGCGCCTCGAAGCCCGTGAGCGAGACCCCGTGCCGGTGGTGCAGCGCCGAGTCGACGCGGTGGCTGATCCGGTCGTGGACCTGGACGATCCGCAGCCACGTCTCCGCAGGGAGAGGTCCCATCCCCGGCAGTCCGGCCGTGTCGCGGGGAACGCCTCGCGGCGGCGCGTCCCGCGGGGAGGTCACCGGCTCATCGTCCCTCGTGCCGACGCCGGGCGCTCAGGCGGACGGCGTGTCCCGCCGGCGGGTGGCGACGAACGCGAACCCGCCCGCGACGCCGGCCAGCGAGACGCCGGCGGCGATCAGCGCCCAGTCCGGCGGCCGGTTCACCGGCGCGACCGGCTGCGAGGCCGCGGCCGGCCGGACCTGCAGGTCGCCGCGCTGGGGCCCGCGGTCGCCGGAGGACGCCGGCACCGTCGCCGGGGCGTCGGTGACCCCGGCCAGGGACGGCGCGATCGCCGCGCAGTCCTCCTGCGCGGGTCGCGTGAAGCTGTAGTCCTGGAGCTCGTCGGTGAAGGTCGCGCCCGAGCCGTCCCGCGCGGTGAAGACCAGCCGGCTGTCGATGGTCTCGCCCCAGTCGACGTCCCCGGTGTGCAGCAGGACCGTCTCGCCGGGGGCGAGGTCGGCGGAGTCCTCGCCGTCCGGCTGGCGGGTGCTGGCCAGGACGACGGTGTACGGGACCGTGCCGTCGACCACGCGGATCTCCACCCCGCCCGGGTGGCAGCTCGGCCCCGACACGACGGCGTAGTCCGGCCGGGCCGGATCGTCGGCGGCCGCGGCGGACGGCGCGAACGCGATCCCGATCAACGCGAACCCTGCGGCAAGCGGTGCCACCCGGCGCACAACTCTAGGCGTCGGCCTTCCCGGCACGGCGTCTCCCTCGAACCTGCCGGAGACCCTGCCCTGCGATTGCGTGCTCCCCCAGATCCCGGCCGTGTCATTCTCACCTGGGTGTGACGGAAAGTCGCCCCCCTGTCACAGGCCAGCGGGCGTGTCGCGCGGCGTGTCGGCAAATAGTTCGCCTGGCTACGGTGACGCCGTGGACTCAGCAGCGGGAACCGGGCGCCGTCGGCAGAACGAGGTCTACCGGGCCGGCGTGTACGGCCGGCACCCGCGGGTGCCGACGACGGCCCGCGGCCTGCAGCGGCTGGCGAAGCGGAAGCTGAACCCGCGCGCCTACTCCTACGTGGCCGGCGGTGCCGGCGACGAGGCCACGCAGCGGGCCAACCGGGCCGCCTTCGACAAGTGGGCCGTCGTCCCCCGCGTGCTGCGCGACGCGAGCGACCGCGACACCTCGATCGAGCTGTTCGGACGACGGCTGCCCGCGCCGCTGCTGCTCGGCCCCGTCGGCGCCCTCGAGCTGGTGGACGGCGAGGCCGACCTCGCCGTCGCCCGGGCCGCGGCCGCGGCCGGCGTGCCGATGGTCTTCTCCAACCAGGCCTCGGTGCCGATGGAGACCTGCGCCGCGGCGATGGGTGACTCACCGCGCTGGTTCCAGCTGTACTGGTCGACCTCCGACGAGCTGGTGGAGAGCCTGCTGCAGCGCGCCGAAGCGGCCGGCTGCGACGCGGTCGCGGTCACCCTCGACACGACGATGCTGGGCTGGCGGCCCCGCGACCTCGACCTGGGCCACCTGCCGTTCGCGCTGGGCAAGGGCATCGCGCAGTACACCTCCGACCCGGTGTTCCGCCGGTTGGTCGAGCGGCGGGTGGCCGACACCGCCGACCAGCCGCGCGAGCCGCAGCCGCTGCCCACGCCGTCCGCCGTCCGGGCGCTGGTCGGGATGGCGCGGGCCTGGCCGGGACCGCTGCTGGCCAACCTGCGCTCGCCGCTGCCTCGGGCCGCCGTCGAGACCTTCCTCGGCATCTACTCGCGGCCGTCGATCTCGTGGTCGGACCTCGCCTGGCTGCGCTCGAGGACCCGGCTGCCGATCGTGCTCAAGGGCATCCTGCACCCGGACGACGCCCGCCGGGCCCTGGACGAGGGCGTCGACGGGATCGTGGTGAGCACCCACGGCGGCCGGCAGGTGGACCGCTCGATCGCCGCCCTCGACGCGCTGCCCGACGTCCTCGCCGCGGTCGACGACCGGGCGCCGGTGCTGATCGACAGCGGGATCCGCAGCGGCGCCGACGTCTTCACCGCGGTGGCGCTGGGGGCGCGGGCGGCGCTGCTCGGCCGGCCGTTCGCGTGGGGGCTGGCGCTGGCCGGGGAGGCCGGCGTCCGGCAGGTGGTCGAGGACGTGCTCGCCGAGTTCGACCTGACCCTCGGCCTGACCGGCCACACCCGCGTCGACCAGCTCTCCCCCGCCGTCCTCCGCCGCGTCTCCTGACAGCAGAAATCGCGACTTCTGCGGTGGACACGCCCGGGGACGACGACACGCCGACCGGGGGTTGACCCGCCTGCGTGACCCCGGTCACAGTGTGTGCGGGCGGGGGAAGCCGGCAGAGAGTGGCCACCGACTGCTCGGTGGACCGACCAACGCGGCCAGACCGTCAGGACCGGCCCCCCGCCCCACAAACGGCCCGTGTCACATCGGCACGGGCATTCGCGTCTCCTGGGCATGAGTGCACTCGCGCACAGCCGGAGCGGATCCGGCGCGCCCCTGGTCCTGCTGCATGCCCTCGGCCTCTCGCGGGCGTCCTGGGCGCCGGTCCTCCCGGCGCTCGCCGAGCACTTCGACGTCGTCGCGGTCGACCTGCCCGGGTTCGGCGACAGCCCGCCCCTGGCGGAGGAACCGAGCCCGAAGGCGCTGGCCGCCGCGGTCGCCGCGTTCCTCGACGAGCAAGGCCTCGCCGTGCCGCACGTCGTGGGCAACTCCCTCGGCGGCTGGGTGGCGCTGGAACTGGCGGCGCTGCGGCCGCTGGCCTCGCTGACGCTGCTCTCACCGGCCGGGATGTGGCCGGGCGACACCCCGCTGTACTGCCGGGTCAGCCTGCGCGGCTCCCGTTGGCTGTCGGTGCACGCGGGTGGCCTGCTGTCCCGCGCGGTCGACACCCGCGTCGGCCGCATCGCCGTCCTCGGGCAGACCCACGGCCGACCGACGCGGCTGAGCCCGGCCCAGGCGAAGGGCGCGCTGCGGGCCATGGCCACGGCGCCGGGCTTCGACGCCGTCCTCGCCGCCACCCTGCACCGGCACTACGCGGCCGACGCCCCCTTCACCGCCCCGGTGACCGTCGCCTTCGGGGACCGCGACCGGCTGCTGATCCGCCGTCGGTACCGCCGGCTCCACGAGCTGCCACCGGACCGACGCGTGGCCGACCTGCCTGGTTGCGGGCACGTCCCCATGGCCGACGACCCCGCAGCGGTGGCGGCGCTGGTGCTCGCCTCCGCCGGCCGGGGAGCGGTCGCGACCGGCTGACCGTTCGGCGCAGGATGGGACCAGCACCCCAGCGGAGGAGGGTCCCCATGGCCGATCTGTACGCCGACGTCCCGGGCGTGAGCCGCCCGGTCCCGACCGGCCTGTTCATCGCGGGCGAGTGGCGCCCGTCGTCGTCCGGCGCGACGTTCGACGTCCACGACCCGGCGGACGCCGGCGTCCTGGCCCAGGTCGCCGATGCGACCCAGGACGACACCGCCGCGGCGATGGACGCCGCCTACGCCGCGCTGCCCGAGTGGTCGGCGACCCCACCGCGCAAGCGCTCGGAGATCCTGCGCCGCGCCTTCGAGGCGATGCACGCGCGCGCCGACGACCTCGCGCTGCTCATGGTCCGCGAGAACGGCAAGGCGCTGACCGACGCCAAGGCCGAGCTGACCTACGCCGCGGAGTTCTTCCGGTGGTTCTCCGAGGAGGCGGTGCGCATCGACGGCGACTACCGGATCGCCCCGGCCGGCGGCACCCGCACCGTCGTCACCCGGCAGCCGGTCGGCGTCTGCCTGCTCATCACCCCGTGGAACTTCCCGGCGGCGATGCTCACCCGCAAGCTCGGACCGGCGCTGGCCGCCGGCTGCACGTCGCTGGTCAAGCCCGCCGGCGAGACACCGCTGACCGCGCTATTGCTGGCCGAGCTGCTGGCCGAGGCCGGCGTCCCGGACGGCGTGGTCAACCTGCTGCCGACGAGCAGGTCCAGCGACGTCAGCAAGGTCGCGATGAGCGACTCCCGGCTGCGCAAGATCAGCTTCACCGGGTCGACCGAGGTGGGCCGGGTGCTGCTCAAGCAGGCCGCCGACCAGGTGCTGGTCAGCTCGATGGAGCTGGGCGGCAACGCGCCGTTCGTCGTCTGCGCCGACGCCGACCTCGACGCGGCGGTCGAGGGCGCGATGCTGGCCAAGCTGCGCAACGGCGGCGAGGCGTGCACGGCGGCCAACCGCTTCTACGTCGAGGCGCCGGTCGCGGAGGAGTTCGGCCGGAAGCTGGCCGAGAAGATGGGCGCGATCAAGGTCGGCCGCGGCGACGAGGACGGCGTCGGGCTCGGTCCCCTGGTCAACGAGGACACCGTGGAGAAGGTGGAGCGGATCGTCCGCGAGACCGTCGCGGCCGGAGCCCGCACGGTGATCGGCGGCGAGCGCCCCGACGGCCCGGGCTGGTTCTACCCGCCGACCGTGCTGCTCGACGTCCCCGCCGGTTCGCCGGCCACCGAGGAGGAGATCTTCGGCCCGGTGGCGCCGATCGTGCCCTTCGAGACCGACGACGAGGTGCTGGCCAACGCCAACGGCACCGAGTACGGCCTGGTCGCCTACGTCTACACCGGCGACCTGGCCCGCGGACTGCGGCTGTCGGAGGCGCTGGAGTTCGGCATGGTCGGGCTCAACCGCGGCGTGGTCAGCGACCCGGCGGCGCCGTTCGGCGGGGTGAAGCAGTCGGGCATCGGCCGGGAGGGCGGTCACGAGGGGATCGCCGAATACCTGCAGGCGAAGTACATCTCCTTCCCGCTGTGAGGCACTGGACGCGGCTGCCGCGCGTTGGGCAGACCACGAACGGGCGAGAGGAGACACCGTGAACGGACAGGGACGCTGGGGCGGGCCACAGATCGACTTCGGCCGGCTCGAGGAGATGTTCGACGACTGGGTCCGGACGATGCGCGAGAACCGTCCCCACGGGTCGGTCTGGGCGCAGGCCACCCGGGCCGACCGCACCGCGCCGCGGGAGGACGCCGCCGACGGACCGAGCGCGAGCGAGGCCATCCTGGTCGACGAGTACCGGGACGGCGGCGTGCACGTGGTGCGTGCGGCCCTGCCGGGCATCGATCCCGATCAGGACGTCGAGCTGACCGCCGAGGACGGCGCGCTGCGCATCACGGTGAAGGAGCGCGCGCAGGACGGCCGCGACTACGTCCGGCGGGAGCTGCGCCGCAGTGCCTCCACCCGCACGCTGCCGCTGCCGGAGCGGGCGAAGCCGTCCGACATCTCGGCGACCTACCGCGACGGCGTCCTCGAGATCCGCATCCCGCTTGCCGAGCCTCCGGCCGCCGAGACGACCCGGATCACGGTCACCCGGGAGTAGTCCTCCCGACCGTGCTCGTGCCCTGCTTCCGCGACGGAGGCAGGGCACGAGCGCGTGGACGCTGCATCAGCAGCGCACGTCACGCATCGCAGTCGATACGGACGGATCCCGTCACAACGTTCCGGAACCCTGTCCAGCTGTAGCTCGGTTCGGCGCGCTACCGGTCACGGACGGTGATGACAGCACCGGGGCCGTGCACAGGCGCGGGGCAGGGACTTGCTCGGGACCCACCCTCGGACAAATGTCCGCATCCGCCAAGCGCGTCCACAGCCGGAGCCGTCTCGTCGGAAGCGCGAGGAGGAGGACAGCGGCCCCGGCATCCTGAGAATAGGGGCCCGTCCGTGTCAGCAGGCTGTCCGAGGTCGTCGCTGGGCGGTACGCCGCCCAGCACGACGACCGTCGCACAGTCGGCTGACCGACAATCGGCCGAGCCTCGAGTGTGGGTCCGCTACCCGGTCGTCGTCTTCCTCCTCGCCTGCGGCTGGGCGTTCCTCGCTTTCCTGGCCGGAGCGGCCCGGGCCACCCCGGCAGCGCAGGGCAGCACCGTCACGGCGACAGCTGCGACGAGCGCCAAGTCAGGGGCCGACAAGCCGAGCAACACCCCGCCCGGCCAGGACAGCACTCCACCCGGACAAGGCGGTACCTCACCCGGCCAGAACTCTCCGCCCGGTCAGATCGACGGCAGCGCCACCCCGCCCGGACAGGACCAGACTCCGCCGGGACAGAGCGACACCCCGTCCGACCAGAGCACGGTTCCGCCCGGACAAGACGGGACCCCGCCCGGACAGGCCAACACCCCACCCGGCCAGAGCGACACCCCGCCGGGACAGGTCGACGACAGCAGCGCTACGCCGCCCACCGCCGACCCTCCGGCCGACGCAGCCGCCGGCACTCCGCCGCCCACCGAGACTCCAGCCGACCCTCCGGCCGACCCAGCCGACACTCCGGCCGACCCAGCCGACACTCCGGCCGACCCAGCCGCCGCTCCGCCCGGCCAGAGCCAGACCCCTCCCGGCCAGAGCCAGACCCCTCCCGGCCAGAGCGAAACCCCCACCGACCAGACCCACATTCCTCCGGGTCAGAGCGACACCCCGCCCGGCCAGAGCACGGTTCCGCCGGGCCAGGTCGACGACAGCACCACCACGACCCCGCCGTCCGCTGAGCCGCCAGCCGACTCAGCCACCAGCACGCCGCCCGGACAGGCCAAGATTCCGCCCGCGCAGAACAACACCCCGCCGGGCCAGGTCGACAACAGCATCCCGCCAGGCCAGAGCGACACTCCGCCCGGCCAGAGCCAGACCCCGCCCGGCCAGGTGGACGACAGCACCACCCCGCCCGGCCAGGGCCACACCCCGCCCGGACAGAGCGACACCCCGCCCGGCCAGAGCCAGACCCCGCCCGGCCAGGTCGACGACAGCACCACCACCCCGCCGATCGCCGACCCTCCGGCCGATCCTCCGGCCGACCCGCCCATCAGCACCCCGCCCGGCCAGGCCCACACCCCGCCGGGGCAGAGCGACACCCCGCCCGGAAAGGGCGACACCCCGCCCGGCCAGAACCAGACCCCGCCTGGCCAGGTCGACGACAGCACCCCCCCGACGACTACCGACCCGGCCGCCAGCACTCCGCCCGGACAGGCTCACACCCCACCCGGACAGGCCAACACTCCTCCCGGCCAGAGCGACACCCCGCCCGGCCAGAGCCAGACCCCACCCAGCCAGGTCGACGACAGCACCACCCCGCCGGCCACCGACACCCCGGCCGACCCGACCACCGACACCCCGACCGACCCGCCGACCAACACCCCACCCGGCCACAGCCACACCCCACCGGGACAGACCCGGACCCCGCCCGGCCAGAGCCAGACCCCACCTAGCCAGGTCGACGACAGCACCACCCCGCCGGCCACCGACACGCCGGCCGACCCGATCACCACCATCCCGCCCGCAGAGGTCCACACCCCGCCGGGACAGACCCGGACCCCACCTGGCCAGAGCGACACCCCGCCCGGCCAGCCCCAGACCCCACCGGGACAGACCCAAACGCCGCCCGGACTGGCCACCGACGGCAGCGACGTCGGCACGCCGCCCGCGGTCAACCCTCCGGTTGAGCGGCCCACGAGCACCCCGCCGGGCCAGACCCAGATCCCGCCCGGCTTGAGCACCACCCCTCCTGGGCAGGCCGACACTCCGCCCGGGCAGGCCGACACTCCGCCGGGGCAGAGCACCACCCCGCCCGGCCAGTCCGAGACCCCGCCCGGGCAGGCCGAGACCCCGCCGGGGCAGAGCACCACCCCGCCCGGCCAGTCCGAGACCCCGCCCGGCCAGTCCGAGACCCCGCCCGGCCAGTCCGAGACCCCGCCGGGGCAGAGCACCACCCCGCCCGGCCAGTCCGAGACCCCGCCCGGCCAGTCCGAGACCCCGCCGGGGCAGAGCACGATCCCGCCCGGCCAGTCCGAGACCCCGCCCGGCCAGTCCGAGACCCCGCCGGGGCAGAGCACGATCCCGCCCGGCCAGTCCGAGACCCCGCCCGATCAGGCTGACAGCACGAGCGCGACCGGCCAACAGGCCGGACAGCCGTCGCCAGCGACGCAGCCGACCGAGCCTCCGCAGACGCCAGCCGGCAGCACGCCCGCCACGGACAACGCGGCCACCTCCGTCACGCCGGTCGTCCTGGCCGCGGACACCGCCGTCTCCCCCGAGCCGCTCGTCACGTCCGCTCCCACGGCAGAACTGCTCCCGGCCGGCTGCGCGGGGCTGGACGGCGTCGTCACGCTCGCGGACGTCGTGAACCTGGCCTACGTCCGGGCCCTCGTAACGGTGACGGAGAGCGCGATCCCCCACGGGCACGCCACGACCGTCGTGAGCCAGCCGACGCGTGTGACGTCGTCCGCCGACGAGCCGCTGAACAGCCCGACCGGGCCGTCGGCGCCGTTCGGACCGGCCGGCCCCATGCCCGTTCCCCCGCCGCCCTCGCCGTCTGCGGGCTCCTGCGCCGGGACGAACGTCGGTACCTCAGAACGCGGCAGCCGGAACGCTCACGGCGCGACCGACGCCGCTGCACCCCTGGCCGGCGCCGACTGGTCGGCGCCGTCGTCCGCGTCCTCCTTCTTCGTCTCCGACGACGGGGCGCGACCGACCGGCCTGCCCGACGACCCCGGAAGCCCACCCGGCTGATCCAGGCGCGACGCCTGTCCTGATCGCCGCCGCGGGCTCGCGCCCCGGCATCCCGGCCGACCGGCCCTCCGGTCGACCGGCTCCAGCGGACTACTGGTCCCCACCTGTCTTCCTCCCGCGTTCTCCGCGGGCAACCTCAAGGACCTCCTGAGATGAGGAATGAGAAGCCCCTCCACGGCACTTCCGCCCTACCCACTCCCCACCGCCCTGCTCCGGTCCCGCCCACGACGCAACCCGTGTCCCTCGCCGTGGTCGGATACGGCTACTGGGGCTCGAAGCACGTGCGCGTGCTCAGCAGCGTGCCCGGCGTCGACCTGACCATCGTCGACGGTGAGCCCGAGCGCCTGGCCGACGCGGCCGCTCACCACCCCAACGTCCGGACGGCGACCCGTCTGGGCGACGTGCTGGGCTCGGTCGACGCCGTCGTCGTCGCCACCCCTCCCGGCACCCACACCGGACTGGCACGCCGAGCCATCGAGGCCGGCCGGCACGTGCTCGTCGAAAAGCCCCTGGCCACCTCGGTCGAGGACGCCGAACTGCTGGTCCGGGCCGCCCACGAGAACGACGTGCAACTGATGGTCGGGCACACGTTCGAGTACAACGCGGCCGTCTGGAAGCTGCGCGAACTGGTCCGCTCGGGCTCGCTCGGCCGGATCCTCTACGTCGACACCGCCCGGCTGAGCCTCGGCCGGTACCAGCGCGACGTGAACGTGATCTGGGATCTCGCACCGCACGACATCTCGATCGTCTCGTTCGTCCTCGACGAGATGCCGGAGCAGGCGACGGTGTGGGCGCACAGCCACATCAGTTCTCAGCACCCGGACGTCGCCTACCTGCGGCTGGACTTCCCCCGGTCGCAGACGCACGCCTACGTGCACGTGAGCTGGCTGACGCCCAGGAAGGTCCGACAGGTCACCGTCGTGGGCGAGAAGCGGATGGCGGTGTACGACGACATGTCGGACAACGAGCGCATCCGCATCTACGACATCGGTGTCGACGTCGCGGCGATCACCGATCCGGCGGACGCCTTCGCGCTGCCCGTCTCGTACCGGACCGGCGACATCATCTCCCCGTACATCGCGTTCGAGGAGCCGCTGCTCGTGCAGGACCGGCACTTCATCGCGTGCCTGCGGTCCGGCACCCGGCCGCAGACGCCGGGCGAGCGCGGTCTCGACGTGGTCCGTGTGCTCGCCGCCACTGACGACGCGCTGCGCAACGAGGGCCGTGCGACGTCCCTGGTCGGCGTGACCGAAGCTCCCTGGGGCGCGGACCTCGAGGTCCCGGTTCCTGGGATCGCATCATGATCAGCCCGTTCATCCCGTTCCTGGACCTGCGGGCCGGCAACGAGGTGGTGCGCAAGGAGCTCGACCGGGCGTGGCGCGACGTCCTCGGGCACGGCCGCTTCACCGGCGGTCCGGAGGTGGAGATCTTCGAGAGCGAGTTCGCCGAGTACTGCGACAGCGCGCACTGCATAGGGGTCGGCAACGGCACCGACGCGCTCGAGCTGATCCTCGCCGCACTGGGGATCGGGCCCGGCGACGAGGTGATCGTGCCCGGCAACACCTTCGTGGCCACCGCGGAGGCGATCTGCGCGGCGGGCGCGTTCCCCCGCTTCGTAGACGTCCGGCCGACCACGCTGGAGATCGACCCCGATGCCGTCGAAGAGGCCATCAACCCGCGCACGGTGGCGATCATCGCCGTCCACCTCTACGGGCAGATGGCCGAGGTCGACCGGTTGGAGAGCATCGCGGCCCGGCACGGGCTCGTGCTGCTGGAGGACGCCGCCCAGGCTCACGGGGCCCGGTTCGGCGGCCGGCGGGCCGGCAGCATCGGTCGGGCGGCCGCCTTCAGCTTCTACCCGGCCAAGAACCTGGGTGCCCTCGGGGACGGCGGCGCGGTGCTCACGGACGACGACGAGATCGCGTCGCGGGTGCGGCAGCTGGCCAACCACGGCCGGGCGCGCGAGAGCCACTGGGTGCACGACGTCAGCGGCCGCAACAGCCGGCTGGACACCCTGCAGGCGGCCGTGCTCAGCGTGAAGCTGCCGAAGCTCGACGAGCAGAACCACAAGCGCCGGGTCCTGATGCAGCACTACCGGGAGCAGCTGCCGCGCCGCTGCATGCCCCTGGCGCAGCACGGGCTGGCGGAGTCGGTGCACCACCTCGCCGTGGTGCAGGTGCGCGACCGGGCCGCCGCGACGCACGTCATGAGCGTCGCCGGAATCGGCTGGGGGCTGCACTACCCGGTGCCCTGCTACCGGCAGCCGGCCTTCGCCGAGTTCGTCGACGAGAAGCTGCCGGTCACCGACCGGGCAGCGGAGCGGATCCTGTCGCTGCCGCTCTCACCGACGATGACCGTGGCGCAGGTCGACCGGGTGTGCCAGGTGCTCTCCCGTCTGCGGGGCCGGTCATGACGGCGCTGACCACCGGGGTGCAGGTGGGAGCCGGTCTCCGCACGGACAGCGGCGTGCGGATCGGCTACGCCCCGGCTCGCCCGACCGACGGACGGCTGGTCGTCGGGGAGGCTGCCCGGCTGCGCAGTGGCACGGTCCTGTACCTGGGATCGCGCTTCGGCGACCGTTTCGAGACCGGTCACCACGTCGTCGTCCGGGAGGAGTGCGACGTCGGCGACGACGTCTGCATCTGGTCCGGCACGGTGATCGACTACGGCTGCCGGATCGGCAACGGGGTGAAGATCCACGCCAACTGCTACGTCGCCCAGTTCACCGAGATCGGCCCCGATGCGTTCCTCGCCCCCGGCGTGACCATCGCCAACGACCTCTACCCGGGCAGCGAGGAATCGCGGAACGTGATGTCCGGGCCGGTCATCGGGGCGGGGGCCCGCCTCGGGGTCAACGTCACGGTCCTGCCGTTCGTGCACATCGGCGCCGGGGCGCTCGTCGGGGCCGGCGCGGTCGTCGCCCGCGACCTGCCCGAGGGGTGCGTCGCCTTCGGGAACCCGGCGACCGTCCGCGGCTCCGTCGCCGGGCTCGTCCCGGTCGAGAGCCGGGTTCGCCCGGTCAACGGGAGCGCCTCCCGCTACCGCTTCACGGAGGGGAGGCCCTGATGCTGCACACCCCGCAGCGGGCGCCCGCAGCCGTGCGGCACCCGCCGCCCGCCGTCCGCCATCCCGGCCCGGCCACCCGGGTCCTGGACGTGACGGTGGCCGCCGTCCTCCTCGCACTGCTGTGGCCGGTCCTGGTCGCCGTGGCTGTGGCCGTGGCGGTCCGGTGCACCTCCCGCGGCCCCGTGCTGTTCCGCCAAGAGCGGCTGGGGCAGGGCCGCCGTCCATTCGTGATGCTCAAGTTCCGCACGATGAGCGCCGGCTGCGACGACCGGCTGCACCGCGAGTACGTCCAGGCGCTGCTCGCCGAACCGGCGGTCGTCGTCCGGACCGGCGACGGGCTGTACAAGCTGCCGGACGACCCGCGGATCACGCGGATCGGCCGGTGGCTGCGCCGGAGCGGCTTGGACGAGCTGCCTCAGCTGGTCAACGTGCTGCGCGGCGAGATGGCGCTCGTCGGACCACGGCCTCCGCCGGGCGGACGGTCGCTGATCTGCGCCCTGCTACCTCTTCGGGAGACCTCCATGACCGACACCGCCGTCGCCCTGATCGGCACGGGCCCGGACCTGGGGCTATCACACGCTCGGTCGCGCGGCCGGCGTCGACTTCCCGTACCTGCTCAACCTCGACCAGCTCGGCGAGGAGGTGCCGCCGGCGACCGCGCGGGCCGGCGTGCGGTGGGCGCGGTTGTCCACCGACGTCCCCAACGCCGTGCGGGACATCCGCCGGGGCACCCTGCGGCTGCGCGAGTACCTCACCTCGCTGCGCCACGTCGACGAGGAGGCGGTGTTCTCGCTGCGCGACCCGCTCCCGGGCCTGTGCGAGATCGCCCTGCTCCCCTCGATGGCCCGCCGCCGCGGCCTGTGAGGGGGCGGCGGTGATCAGGTGACCTGATCGAAAGCTGTCCTCCCGCACCAGCGTTGGTGCGGGAGGACAGCCGTTGATCAGGTCACCTGATCAACGCTGCGCTCAGTCGCGGGTGAGGACCAGCGGTTCGTCGACCCGCGGCCTCGGGATCTCCACCGAGGGCGCCGGCACGGTCTCGTGGGACAGCGTCGGCAGCCAGTTCAGCCAGCGCGGCAGGTACCAGTTGCGCTCGCCGAGCAGCTGCATCACGGCCGGCAGCAGCAGCGCCCGGACGACGGTGGCGTCGAGCAGCACCGCGACCGCCAGACCCAGGCCGATCTGCTTCATGTTCGTCGTCGACAGGGTCACGAAGGTGCCGAAGACGAACACCATGATGATCGCCGCGCTGGTGACCACCCCGGCCGACGAGGTGATCCCGTGCCGGATGGCGTCGCGCGTGGACAGGCCGCGGTCATGGCCCTCACGGATCCGGCTGAGGATGAACACGTGGTAGTCCATCGACAGGCCGAACAGGATCACGAAGAGCATCAGCGGGATCCAGGTCACGATGGCGCCGGTGTTCTGCAGCCCGATGAGCGAGCCGCCCCAGCCCTCCTGGAAGACCAGCACGAGCGTGCCGTAGGCCGCCGCGACCGACAGCAGGTTGAGCACGATCGCGGTGACCGCGACCACCAGCGAGCGGAACGAGACCAGCAGCAGCCCGAAGGCCAGCACCAGCACGAACGCGAACACCCACGGCGTCCGCTCGGCGAGCAGCCCGCGGAAGGCCACGGAACCCGCCGTCTCGCCGGTCACCACCGCGGTGGCGCCGTCCACGCTGCCGACCGTGTCGTCCACGATCCGCTCGAGCTCGTGCAGCGCGTCGACCGACCTCTGCTCCTCGCCGTCCCCGACCAGGGGCACCGAGACGACGGCGACCTGCCCGTCGTCGGTGGTCCGGACGTCGATCGGCTCGTTCATGTCGCCGGTGCCCAGCGCCCGCGAGCGCAGCTCGCCGATCGCCGCCTGCATCTCGGGCGTGGCGACCGACCGCGCCTCGACGACGACCTCTGCCGGTGACGAGCCGCCGGGGAACGCCTCGGCGATCCGGTTGTACGTCTGGATGATCGGCAGGTCCTGCGGCAGGTCCTGGATCCCCTCGTTGCGCAGGTGCAGCCCGATCGCCGGGACGGCGAGCGCGACCAGCGTGCCGCCGGCGACGACGGCGGCGATCACCGGCCGGCGCAGCACGAACCCCAGGACGACGGACCAGACCCGCGACGGCCGGGCCGAGCCGCGGTGCAGGAACGGGATGCGGCCCCACTCGATGTGGTCGCCGAGCCACGCCATGGTCGCCGGCAGCACGGTCAGCGAGCCGACCACCGAGCACGCGACGACCAGGATCGTGGCCAGGCCGATGCCGGTGAAGACCGCCGAGCCGGTGAGGAAGATGCCGGCCATCGCGACGATGACGGTCAGCCCGGAGATGAGCACCGACCGGCCGGAGGTCGCGGCGGCGATGTCCAGCGCGTCCAGCGCCCCGGCCCCGCGGGCCCGTTCCTCGCGCTCGCGCTTGAGGTAGAAGAGCGAGTAGTCGACGCCGACGGCCAGGCCGATCAGCAGCATGACCGTCTGCGCGGTGGCGTTGACGTGCCAGATCTGGCTGGCGAAGGTCAGCAGCCCCAGTGCCCCGATGAACGCGGTCAGCGCGAACACCAGCGGCAGCAGGGCGGCGACGACGGCGCCGAAGGTCAGCAGCAGGACGGCGAGGGTGATCGGGATCGCCAGGTACTCGGCGCGCTGGAAGTCGCTGTCGAGCGCGTCGTTGAGCGCGGCGTCGGAGCTGGCCCCGCCGAACTCCTCCACGCGCACCGTCGGGTGCCGGTCGCCGACTCCGGCGACCGCGTCGAGGATCGGGTCGATCTTCCCGTCGGCGTCGTCCGCGTTCCCGGCGATGTCGAAGGTGACCAGCGCCGAGCGGCCGTCGGCGGAGGTCAGCGGCGCCCCGGACAGCGGGCTGGCCACGTTCGTCACGTTCGCCGTCCGGCCGAGGGTGTCGACCAGGTCGGTGAGCGCGGCGGAGGCGGCGTCGGAGGTGGCCCCCTGGCGGCGCTGGACCAGGACCATCTCCGACGCCGGGTCCTTCCACCCGTGGGCGTCGAGGATCCGCTGCGCCTGCGCGGTCGGGCCGACGTCGCCCTCCGCGCGGGTGATCTCGGCGCGCTGGACCAGGCTGCCGAGCACGATCGCCAGGACGACGAAGCCCAGCCAGCCGAACACCGCCGTCTTGCGGTGCCGCGCGCTCCAGCGTCCCGCGCGCGCCGCGATGTTGCGTGAGGAGGTCACGTCCGTGTCCCTTCAGGTGGGAAGAGCTGCCGCATCGAACCTGCCGTCGGGCGGGGCGCGCGCACATCCCGCCACCTGGCCGGTGGGCGGTCGGGCCAGCCCGAACACCGCCGCGGCAAGCCTCGCGGCGAGGCGTTCTCGGCCACCATCGGGGAAGGCCCCCATCCACCCCTGGACTGGGGGCGGTGGGGGGCTTCGGGGACTTCCCGGACCGGGCGGGTCAGGCCAGGGCGGGCTCGGCGTCGACGAGGGAGGCGCGGATCGCCTCGCGCAGTCGAGGAGTGTTCGCGTGCCCGTGCTTGTCGACGGCGTGCATCACGGCGGCGTCGAGGACTTCTTCCTCCTCGCCGGCGATCGTCAGCGTGCAGTTGATCTCGCTGGGGATGGTGCGGCAGTCGACCATCCTGCGGCTCATCGCCGTCACTTCCTGGCGTAGTTGCTGGCGCCGTACCAGTCGACGACGACGGCGGGCTCGTCGCCGACCACCCAGGCGTCGTGGCCCTCGGGCAGCGAGGTGACGTCGCCGGGGCCCGCGTCGAACTCCGTGCCGTCAGCCATGACGATGTGGACCGTCCCGCTGACGTGGTACTGCATGTGCGGGGCCTGGCAGAGGTCGGTGCCGGCGATCGGCTTGACGTCGTTGGACCAGCGCCAGCCCGGTTCCAGGATCAGCCGGCCGATCTCGACGTCGCCGAGCTTCACGATCTCCGCCCGGCCGTGCGGGAACTCGCGTACTTCCACCGGCGCCCCGAACGACTGGTGCTCGGTGCGCTGCGTGAGGGTCTCGGGCATCGGGTGCCTCCGGGTGCAGGATCTGCTGGATGGAGTGCGGCCGCGCGCGTAGCCTTACTTACACGTAAGTCAGGCACCAGGGTCGGAGGTCCCATGACCGAGGACGTCGACGTCCCGACGAAGGTGCGCATCCTGGACACCGCCGAGCGGATGCTGCAGGTGCGCGGCTACAACGGCTTCAGCTACGGCGACGTCGCCGAGGAGCTCGGCATCACGCGGGCCGCGCTGCACTACCACTTCAAGGGCAAGGCGGAGCTCGGCCAGGCGCTGATCGAGCGCTACGCCACGCGCTTCTCCGCCGCGCTGGACGACCTCGACGACACCGCGCCGGACGCCACCGCGAAGCTCCGCGGCTACGCCGACCTCTACCTCGACGTCCTCCGCCGCGACCTGATGTGCCTGTGCGGCATGCTCGCCGCCGAGTACAAGACGCTTCCCGAGCCCCTGCAGGCATCGGTGTCGGCGTTCTTCGAGACCAACACCGGGTGGCTGCGCGGGGTACTCGAACAGGGCAGCGCCGAGGGCAGCCTGCGGTTGCTCGGCAGTCCGGACGACGTCGCGGCGATGGTGCTCGGCGGCCTCGAGGGCGCGATGCTGATCACGCGTCTGGACGGCGACGTCAAGCGCTTCAGCGCCGCCGCCGACCGCCTGCTGAACGGCCTCGTCCCGGCCTGACAGCGCTGCTACGGTCCGCGGCCGTGCGCACCTTCCGCGCCGGCGGGGTGGCGGTCAGCGAGCGCGGCGCCGGCCCGCCGATCCTGCTCGTGCACGCCGGCGGGTCCACCGGCGCGGTCTGGAACCCGGTCGCCGAGCGACTGGCCGGCGCGTTCCGGGTGCTGGTCTACGACCGGCCGACCTACCGCACGCCGAGGCCGGTCGGCGGCGCCGAGGCGGTGGCCGCCGAGGTCGCGGACCTGCTGACCGTCGCCGGCGCCGTCGACGAGCCGTTGCTCGTCGTCGGCCACTCCTCGGGCGCGGTGGTCGTGCTCGAAACAGCACTGCAGCAGCGGTTCGCGGGGTTGCTGCTGTACGAGCCACCGGTCGGGCGGCCCATCGACGGCGAGGCGCTGCGGCGGGCACGGGCGGCGCTGGACCGCGGTGATCCGCGCGAGGCGATGATCATCCACGCCCGCGACATCGTCGGTGCCCACAGGCTCGGCGTCCTCGTGTTCCGGCTGCTGCCCTTCGTCGGGCGTCCGCTGCTGGCCCACGCGGCGGGGCAGATCGCCGACGACGAGGCGCTGGAGTCGCTCGGCGTGGGGGTCGACCGGTACGCGGCGGTCGACGTCCCGGTGCTGCTGCTCGGCGGTGAGCGCAGCCCCGCCCACCTGCGGGCGGGGCTGGACGCGCTGGCCGCCGTCCTCCCCCGGGCCGACCCGGTCGAGATCCTGGCCGGTCAGGGGCACATCGCGACCGTGCGCGCCCCTGACCAGGTGGCCGTGGTCATCGCCGGCTTCGCCGGCCGCGTGCTCTGAAGGGTTCCCCCCTCCGGGCCGGACGCGGGACGCTGCCGTATGGCGACCTACGTGCAGACCGGCGCGGTGAACACCTGGTACGACGAGCGCGGGGACGGCGATCCGCTGGTGCTGCTGCACGGCGGGCTCGTCGACGCGCGGTGGTTCGACCCCAACATCGAGCCGCTCGCCGAGCGGTTCCACGTCTACCTGCCGGAACGGCGGGGGCACGGGCACACCGCCGATGTCGACGGGCCGATCACATACCGGGTGATGGCCGACGACACCATCGCCTTCCTCGACGAGGTCCTCGGCGGGCCGGCGCATGTGGTCGGGCACAGCGACGGCGCGTTCGTCGCGCTGCTGGTGGCGATCCAGCGGCCGGATCTGATCGACCGGCTGGTAATGATCAGCGGCGGGTTCGACAAGTCGGGCGAGGCCAGCCCGGACATGGAGTTCGACGCCGCCGCGGTGGTGGCGTTCCTCGGCAAGGCCTACGGCGAGGTGTCACCGGACGGCGAGGCGCACTTCCCGGTCGTCGTCGCCAAGATCGGCGAGCTCATGAAGTACGAGCCTCACCTCGACATCGCCGACCTGCGGCAGGTCACCGCCCGCTCGCTGGTGATGTTCGCCGACGACGACCTGATGACCCTCCGGCACGCGGTGGACATGTTCGACGCTCTGCCGAACGCCGAGCTCGCCGTCGTCCCGGGGACGTCGCACTTCCTCACCCAGGAGAAGCCGCACCTGGTGAACGCGATCCTGCTGGACTTCCTCACCAACGACCCCGTGCCGACGGTGGCCCCGATCCGGCGGGCTCAGAAGGAATGGGCCTCGTCGTAGCCGTAGTCCTGGTCGAGTTCCGGGGTGCGCTGCGGGGTCGCACGGCCGGGCTCGGGTTTCGGGGGCTCGGCGGGGCCGGACGGACGGCGGATGTCGGCGTGCACCTCGTCGTACCCGTAGTCGCCGAGTGGTTCCTGCTGCGGCTCCATGAGCAGATGGTTCTCCCGCCGTGGTCTCCGCACAACCGACGGCTGCGCCCACAGCGGCCCGGAAACGAATCTGCGCGCCTCCCCCGTCGGGGAAGCGCGCAGATCGGTGTCTCAACCAGACGCGCGCCCGAAGGGACTCGAACCCCTAACCTTCTGATCCGTAGTCAGATGCTCTATCCGTTGAGCTACGGGCGCATGGTCGTGCTGTTCAGTTGTGGTGCGCGGAGGCTCCGGGATTTGAACCCGGGATGGGGATTAACCCAAACCGCATTAGCAGTGCGGCGCCATAGACCGGACTAGGCGAAGCCTCCCGGGGTCCGAGTCCCCTCGGAACCACCGAGAGAGAAGACTACCAGCGGCCCGGAGTCGTCCGCCGACCCCCCTGACCACCGAGGCCGAGTGAGCAGTTGCGGTCGGCGACACGCGGCGGCGCGCCGACGCGGGCGACCGCAACTGCTCACTCGGCAGGCGGGTCAGACGGCGACCGGCGTGCGCGGGCCCGGCGTCCGCAGCGACGGACGACGACCCGGCACGAGCGTGAGCGCGACGGCCAGCGCCGCACCGACGGCGGCCAGGGCCAGCGACGCCGGAACCCCGAGCGAGGACTCGATGAGCGCGCCGCCGACGGCCGCGCCGATCGCCGAGGCGCCGAACGCGATCGTCGACAGCCAGGTGAAGGCCTCGGTGGTCGCATGTGCCGGCGCGATCGTGCTGACCAGCGAGCTCTGCACCGTCAGCGTCGGGGCGATCGCCGTCCCACCGAGGAACAGCAGCGCACCCAGCACCAGCGGGCTGGACACCGTGACCAGCGGCGCGAGGCCGATCGTCACGCCCAGCAGCCCCCAGCGGTACAGGCGGGGCAGCGAGACGCTGACCACGCGGGCGCCGAACCAGAGGCCGCCGGCGACCGAGCCCAGCGACCACACGGCCAGCAGCACGCCGGACATGCCTGGCGTGCCGGCCCGCTCGGCGAACGCCGGGATGGCCACCTCGAGCGCGCCGAAACCGAGCATCAGGGCCGAACCGCTGAGCAGGATCCGCGGCATGCCGGGAGCCAGCACCGTGGAGAGCATGCCGCCGGCGCGCTCGGTCGACGGCGTCCAGCGGCGCATCGCCCCGGACGTCGCGATCGCGATCGCGCCATAGGTGGCGAGGACGCCGGCCACCACGACCGCGATCGCCGGGGTGGCGAGCACGGTGAGCGCGGCGACCGTCGTCGGGCCGGCGACGAAGACCATCTCGGTGAACGTGGCGTCCAGCGCATAGGCGGTCGGCCGCACGGCCGGGTCGACCCGCGACCACAGCGCGCGGACCGTGCCGGAGACCAACGGCGTCGAGGCGCCGGCGGCGAACGAGCCGGCCACCGCGGCCCAGGACGGCGCCCCGCCGAGCACGACGGCGATCAGCCCACCGAGCAGCAACGGGTAGACGCAGGCCTGCGCGAGCAGCACCCGACGCGGGCCCTTGCGGTCGGCCAGCCGGCCGAGGATCGGCGCCATGAGCGCCATCGCGATGCCGTGCGTGGCCGACGCGAGCCCGGCTACCGCATAGGAACCGGTCTGCTGCTGCACCATGAGCAGCAGCGCCAACGGGACCATGGCAGAGGGCAACCGGCCGGCGAAGCCGGCCACCAGGAGCACCGGGGCGGACGGCAGCCGCCAGACGGTGAGGTACGCACGCACGGGAGAACTCGTTTCAACTACTTGCTGGAAAGTGGAATCTGTAGGTGGTCAACCATCGTTGACCCCCTACGTAATCCCGACGGTAACGAGCCGGAGGTAGGGAGTCAAATGGACTACGACACCTACGGGTCAGGTGCTGTCGAAATAGCCATCGACCTGGCGAACGCCCAGCTAGAGGCCCCGGAGACCTTTCTCACATCCCACGCCGAGTGGTTCGCACCCGGGACGGCGCTGACGCTGAGCGGTCGCGACGCCGGGAAGGTGCGCGAGACCTCGCAGCTGATCCGCGCGGTCGCGCTCGCCGACTCGCAGGAGGCGGTGATCGCGCGGCTCAACGAGCTGCTCGCGCTCGCCCGGCCGCGCCCCTACGCCACCGACCACGACGGCGAGCTGCACCTGCACTACGCCAGCGCGGACTCCCCGGCGCTCGAGCAGCTGACGACGACGGTCGCGATGGGCCTGTCGCAGGTGGTCGTGCAGCACGGGTGGCAGCGCCTGGGCGTCTGCTCGGCCGAGCACTGCGACAACGTCTACGTGGACACCTCGCGCAACGCCAGCCGCCGGTACTGCTCGAACACCTGCGCCAGCCGCTCGACGGTCGCGGCCTACCGCGCCCGCCGGAAGGCCTGACTCGGAGGCTGACGCGCGAGGAAACCTCGCACGTCAGCCTCCGCTAGCGTCCCCTCATGCCACATCCGCGCACGTGGGACGCGCGCCTGCACGCGCTCATCGGCGACATCCCCTCCTCGCCGGCCGATCGCTGGCTGCGCCGGCTGTCCAACGCCGCCAACCACGGGCGGATCTGGATCGCGATCGCCGTCCTGCTCGGGCTGAAGAAGGGCTCGCCGAGGCGCGGCGCGATCCGCGGACTGGGTTCGCTGAGCATCTCCAGCCTGCTGGTCAACGTCGTCCTCAAGCGGATCTTCGGCCGGGTCCGGCCGGACCTGGAGAACCTGCGCACGACCGACCGCCGGCTGCGCCGCGAGCCGGGCACCCTCTCCTTCCCGAGCGGGCACTCGGCGTCGGCGGCGGCGTTCGCCACCGGCGTCCTCATGGAGAACACGGTGGCCGGCGCCGCGCTGGTGCCGGTCGCCGCCGCGGTCGGCTACTCGCGGGTGCACGTGGGCGTGCACTACCCCGGCGACGTGCTCGCCGGCTTCCTCGTCGGCGGAGCGGTGGCGGTCGGCACCCAGCACTGGTGGCGGGTGCGCCCGACGGAGCCGGCGCGGGTGCGGCCCTCCTCCGAGGCGCCGGGGCTGCCCGAGGGCGACGGGCTGGTGGTGGCGGTCAACCCGCGGTCGGGCACCGACGACTACGACCCGTCCGAGGAGATCAAGCGGCTCCTCCCCCGCGCCGAGACCCGCGAGATCTCCGAGGAGCACGGCGTCACCGAACTGCTGCAGGACGCCGCCCGCTCCGGCGCGCAGGCGCTCGGGGTCGCCGGCGGCGACGGCAGCGTGGCCGCGGCCGCCGCGGTCGCGCTGGAGCACGGGCTGCCGCTGGCCGTCGTCCCGGCCGGGACGCTCAACCACTTCGCCCGGGACGTCGGCGTCGACACGCCCGAGGACGCCGCCGAGGCGGTCAGCAAGGGCTCCGCCGTCCGGGTGGACGTCGCCGAGGTGAACGGGACGCCGTTCCTCAACACCGCGAGCATCGGCGTCTACCCGCAGGTGGTCGAGCACCGCGACGCGCTCACGCACCGGATGGGCAAGTGGGTCGCGATGACCGTGGCGGCCGCGCAGGTGCTGCGGTCGGCCGCGCCGCTGGACGTCGTCCTGAACGGCAAGCCCGCGAAGGTGTGGATCCTGTTCGTCGGCAACTGCTGCTACACCCCGCGCGGGCTGGCCCCGGCCTGGCGGCCGCGGCTGGAGGACGGCCTGCTCGACGTCCAGTACCTGCGCGCCGACATCCGGTTCAGCCGCACGCGCGCGGTGCTCGGCACGCTGCTCGGCATCAGCGACCGCAGCGCCGGCTACGTGCAGGGGCAGGTGGAGTCGCTCGACGTCGTCGTCCGGTCCGGCGAGGAGCAGGTCGCCTTCGACGGCGAGACCGGCGACACGGCGACCGAGTTCCGCTTCCGCAAGGGCGCGACCCTCACCGTCTACTGCTGCCGCACCGACTGATCCCTCAGGGACGGCGGCCGAGCAGGTCCTCCAGCGCCGAGGTCGCGCCGTGCAGGAGGTCGCCCGCCGCGAGCAGCCGGTCGTAGTACTCGCGGCTGCGGCCCGGCTCGTCGCTGAGCATCGCCGTCCCACGAGCCGCGTCGTCGAGCCGCGCGAGCACGGCCGCGTTCTTCTTCTCCGCCCGCCAGCCGGTGTACGGGCGCCCGTCCGGGAGTCCGGCGGCCACCCAGATCTGCCGGTGCGCGTGCTCCGACCGCCGCACGCCCCGGGCGACCAGCTGCCCCGCGACGTCGCTGATCGCCTCGAACCGCGAAGAGTCGACCGTGGTCATCGCAGCGTGAGCTCGCTGCCGAGCAGAGACACGGCGCGGTGCAGCGGCGAGACGGACACGCGAGAGCCCCCGTGACAGAGCTGGTGCATCGACCGAGCGGTGCACCAGAAACTAGCTCTGCGCGTGCGCTGTGAACAGTCCTTCCCGAACGGATCGTCGCAGCTCAGAGCGCCATTTCGGGACTCCGCGGTCCTGTCCGCCGGCGCGCGGCGGCCTGCCAGCGCACGGTCACGAGCAGCACCAGCGCCGCCAGCGCCTCCCCGAACTCCTCCACGAACGTCGCGGCCGCCGCCGACAGCGCCCCTGGCTGCGCCTGCACCGCCGCGATCAGCCAGGTGACCGCATCCAGCCCGATGGCCGCGAGCGCGTAGAGGGCGAGCGCGGTCACCACGGGCCGGGTGGCGGAGACGGCCCACCGTCGTCCCAGCACGGCCAGCGCACCCAAGCCCAGGGCGGCCAGCACCACGGAGACCAGCAACGTCAGGACGGCGGAGTCCGCCTTGGCCAGCGAGTGCCAGCTGAAGAACTTGGCCAGAGCCAGGACGACGCCGACCCCCGCGACCGCCCGCCACCACAGCGCCCGACGGCCGACGCACCGGCGCGCGGCGAACCACGCCAGCGCCGCGGTCCCCACGAACAGCGCGGTCGTGACCAGGCGGGGGACGCCGCCCAGCGCGTCGAGGTCGAACAGCCGGGCCGGGCCGCCGCAGTGCCCGAGAAAGGTGCACCGGATCCGCACGAACAGGCCGGCGCAGTAGAGAGCCACGAGCGCGGCACCGAGCGCGTAGACCCACCAGGTCTCGCGCAGCCTGGGCCACGGCGGGAGGGGAAGGTCGCGCCGCACCCCGGCGATAGTGCTCGCGAATCAGCCGCAGCGGGAGGTGTGCTGCGCCACTACGGTCGCCGACAGGAGATTGTCCCGGCGATCACCGGGGCATGGGTCGCGCAAACGATCACCCGAGGGAAAGAGGTCCCCATGTTGGTCCGCCGGATCGCCCGGCCGATGCTCGCCGCCCCCTTCGTCGTCCTCGGCTTCCAGGCGCTGAAGAACCCGGGCGGCCGGGTCGAGATGGCCCGACCCATCGTGGAGAAGGTCACCGAGGTCGCGGACAAGCAGCTGCCGGTGCAGGTGCCGAAGGACCCCGAGCAGTGGGTGCGGATCAACGCCGGCGTCCAGGTCGGCGCGGGCGCGCTGTTCGGGCTCGGCCGGCTGCCGCGGCTGTCGGCGCTGCTGCTCACCGGCTCGGTCGTGCCGACGACGCTGGCCGGGCACCGCTTCTGGGAGAAGGAGGGCGCCGACCGCCAGCAGCAGCTCATCCACTTCCTCAAGAACCTCGGCCTGGCCGGGGCCCTGCTGATCGCCGCCGTCGACACCGAGGGCAAGCCGTCGGTCGGCTGGCGGGCCCGCCGCGCCGCCCACCGGGCGACCGAGGCGACCGAGAAGCAGCTGGCCAAGGCGCAGAAGAAGGCCGAGCGGGTGCAGAAGAAGGCCGCCAAGCAGGCGAAGCAGGCCCGCAAGGAGGCCAAGAAGCAGGCCAAGAGCGCCAAGAAGAAGGTCACGTCCTGACCTCGTCGGATCCCGCGGCCGCGCTCCGGAGGATCGCCTTCCTCCTGGAGCGCGCCCGCGAGCCGTCCTACCGGGTGCAGGCGTTCCGCTCGGCCGCCGTCGTCGTCGACGCGATGGACGACGCCGAGCTGAAGCGCCGCATCCGCACGAACACGCTCAAGGACCTCAAGGGCATCGGCCCGAAGACGGCGACCGTCGTCGTCCAGGCGGCGAAGGGGCAGGTCCCCGACTACCTCGCCGACCTCGAGGAGAAGTTCGCCGAGCTCGTCCCGCTGGCCGACGACGTCGCCGAGTTCCGGGCCGCCTTGCGCGGCGACCTGCACACGCACTCGGACTGGTCGGACGGCGGCTCACCGATCCGCGAGATGGCCGAGGCCGCGCTCGCGCTCGGCCACGAGTACATGGCGCTGACCGACCACTCCCCCCGCCTGACCGTGGCCAACGGGCTGACGCCGGAGCGGCTGGAGAAGCAGCTGGACGTGGTGGCCGCGCTCAACGAGGAGCTTGCGCCGTTCCGGATCCTCACCGGCATCGAGTGCGACATCAACGTCGACGGCTCGCTCGACCAGACCGACGAGCTGCTCGAGCGGCTCGACGTCGTCGTCGCGAGCGTGCACTCCGACCTGCGCGCCGAGTCCGCCGCGATGACGGCCCGGATGCTCACCGCGGTCGCCAACCCGCACACCGACGTCCTCGGGCACTGCACCGGCCGGCTGGTGATCGGCCGCCGGCAGCGGGACGGCACGCAGCGGCCGCGGCCGGAGTCCCAGTTCGACGCGGAGGCCGTGTTCGCCGCCTGCGTCGAGTTCGGGACGGCGGTCGAGATCAACTCGCGGCCGGAGCGGCTCGACCCGCCCAAGCGGCTGCTGAGGCTCGCCGTCGAGACCGGCTGCCTGTTCGCCATCGACACCGACGCGCACGCCCCCGGCCAGCTCGACTGGCAGGGCAACGGCTGCGAGCGCGCGGTCGAGTGCGACGTCGACCCCGACAACGTCATCAACACCTGGCTGGCCGAGGACCTCCTCGACTGGACGGCGGGTAGCCGCACCCCGGCTCTGACCTGCTGACCCCTCGTCGCCCTGGTCGTGCAAGGGCCGGGCCCGTACCTCCTCTTCGGTACGCATCCGAGACCGTGACGGATCGGTCTCATCCGTTCCGGAGACCGTTCGTCCCTTAGCGTCCGGCCACCGCGCGGCTGGTCGCGCGGTGCCGCGGCCCCCAGTTGGCGGGCGGCCGCCCATCGAGGGGGAGCGCTGTGAGATCGAGGTCCCGGCGGCTGCATGCCGTCATCACCACCGGAGCACTGGCCGCGGCGGTCGCCGCAGGATCCGTCGCCCTTGCTCCCAACGCGTCGGCCGCACCGAACGTATGCACCAACAACCAGGGGTACTTCTGGTCGAACGAGCAGGACATGGCCGATTCCCAGGGCGGCAGCTGCCGCAGCACGTGGCTCGTCGACCCGGGGATCGGCCATTTCGTGACCCGGACCGAACTTGTCCAGCAGCACGCCGACCTGTACCAGTCGCAGGGCTTCACGCGGCAGTTCCTCTGGTACGCACCGGAGCAGAACGTCACGGTGCCGGCAGGTTCGCCCCAGCGCTGGTCCGCCTGCGTCACCAGCTCGAGCAGGAGCGGGAACGCGTGCCTTCCCGGCAACGTCGACACGACTCCCGACCACACGATCTCGTTCGACTTCGGCGGGCGCGCGGTCTCCCTCACCTCGCTGGCCTGGGCGGGCAACTTCATCGCGCGGGTGTGCGGCAACACCAGCCTCCCGCTGCCGTCCGGGAGTGCTCCGGCACCCGTGCCGACGATCAACGGGCTGAAGTTCGACGACAGCAACCGGAACGGCAACCACGACGCCGGCGAAGGTGGAGTCGGTGGCATCTCTTTCGAGCTGATCCGCACGTCCAGCCTCTTCGGTGACCAGACCCCTGGCCCCGTGGCGACCACCCAGAGCGCTGCCGACGGAACCTTCGGCTTCGCGCTGGACGGGGCCGGCCCCGGCACCTACGTCGTGCGGGAGCTCCCCCAGAGCGGCTGGGTGAACACCACCGCACCTGCACAGGTCGTCACGGTTCCGGCCGGCGTGGGCAACGCCGGCTTTGGCGTCACCTTCGGCAACCGCGCTCAGCACCCACCTGCCGCCGACGCCGGCCCGTCCCAGACCGTCGACCAGACCGGCCCGTTCGGCGCCGCCGTGACCCTCGACGGCTCAGGCAGCACGGATCCCGACGGCGACCAGCTCACCTACACGTGGACCGGCCCGTTCGGCACCGCGACCGGGGTGACGCCCACGGTCACGCTCCCCGTCGGCACCTGGACGATCACGCTGACCGTGGACGACGGGCTGGCGGCCGACAGCGACACCACGACGGTCACGGTGTACCCGCCGATCACCGCGGCCGGACGCGACCTGGCAGGCGACGAGGGTGCACCGTTCGCCGGACCGGTGGCGACCTTCACCGACCCGGACCCCGAGGGCAGCGCGGCCGAGTACTCCGCGCTGATCGAGTGGGGTGACGGCACGCCTGCGACGCCCGGCACGATCGAAAAGGGCGACGACGGGGTCTTCACCGTCACCGGGGACCACCTCTACGTCGAGGAAGGCAGTTTCGCGGGATCGGTGTCGATCGCCGACACGAACAACCGCTTCAACTCCGCGATGCCCTCGTTCACCGCCACGATCGCCGACGCGCCGCTGACCGCGTCCGGCCTGGACCTGAAGTCGACCGGAGTCCAGGATCTGGAGGTCGCGACCTTCACCGACGCGAATCCCTACGGTCCCCTCGCGGACTTCACCGCCACCATCGACTGGGGTGACGGCACGGCCGTCTCCCCTGGTGTGATCACTGGGCCGACCGGCGGGCCGTTCTCCGTCGCCGGGTCGCACACGTACGCGACCCTCGGTCCCAAGACGATCAAGGTGCACATCGTCGACGAGGGTGGCCAGACCGCCGACGCCACGACGTCCCTGCTCCTGTACGCCCTCAGCTCCGGGGGCAGCTTCGTGATCGGTGACCAGGACGCGGTCGTGGGCAACACCGTCACGTACTGGGGCGCGCAGTGGTGGAAGGTGAACCACCTGAGCGGCGACTCCGCGCCGGCGGCGTTCAAGGGGTTCGCGAACTCCGCGGCGGGGACCACCGATGTCACGAGTTGGACGACCGACCCCGGCAACAGCGCGCAACCGCCGGCGTCGGTGCCGACGTACCTCGCGGTGATCGTGTCGTCGTCGATCGGCCAGAGCGGCTCGACGATCAGCGGGAACGCACCACACGTCGTCATCGTCCGGACTGATCCCGCGTACGCCGGGAATCCCGGTCACGAGGGCGTCGGCACGGTGGTCGCGGTCCTCCGCTGACCGCAGGGTGCGGGGTGGCCCGACGAGCCGGGTCACCCCGCACCGCACCATCCGTCGCGTCACCCGATGCGCTGGAACCCTTCTCCTCGATCTGGGCTCCGACCCGACCTCGCCGGTACGGTCCGCCGCCAAGGACGGGAACGGGGACCGAACGGATGGATGTGGCACAGCAGCGCACGTACGGCAGGGCCACCGCGGTGGCCCTGGGCCGTCGTGGCCTCCGCTGGCTGGAGCGCGGGCGCCTGCGCGGGCTCACCACGCTCGGTCCGGTCCAGCGATTCCGGAACGGCATCAAGCCGCCCGTCGGCCCCGACGACGTGCTCGCGTGGGTCACCGCGCTCGACGAGGCCGGCGTCCGGTGCTGGCTGGCCGGCGGCTGGGGTGTGGACGCCCTCGTCGGCCGCCAGACGCGGGTGCACCGCGACCTCGATCTGGTCATCGACCGCGCCGACGCCGAGACGGCCCTGCGCGTCCTGCACGCCGGCGGTTTCGCGCACGTCCGGCCGGCCGTCGGCGGTGCCGACCGGTTCGTACCCGGGCACTTCCTGTCCCACCGCGAACTGCTGCAGCGGCCGGACCTGCTGACCCTCGACGTGCACCCCGTGGACCCCGTGGCGTGGGCCGCCCACCTCGGCGTTCCCGAGCCCTTCACCACCGGGACGGTCGCCGGCCGGACGGTGGGCTGCCTGTCCGCGGCGGCCCAACGGGTGGGTCACCAGGGCTTCGCGCCCGCCGCGCGGCACCGGGCGAACCTCCGCCTGCTCGACGAGCTCCGGTGCTGAGCCGGGCGGGGCTGCGCCGGCGGTTGCGTCGACTCGGCGACGGCTCGGCCACCGCTCTCGTGGTGCCCTTCCGAGGGCTCCCGCTCGACGAGCCCGCCCCCGGCGCACCACCCCGGCACGTCACGGTGCTCTTCCCGTTCGTCGGCGTCCGCCGGGCCGACGAACGGCTCGCCGCACGACTGCGCGAGATCTTCGCGCCCGTGCCGGCCTTCGACGTGGAGTTCGCCTCCGTGCGTCGGTTCCCCGACGCCCTCTACCTGGCTCCCGAGCCGGCCGACCGTTTCCGCGCCCTCACCGCGCTGGCCGTGGCGGAGTGGCCGGACCACCCGCCCTACGAGGGCCGGTTCGCCGAGGTCGTCCCCCACCTGACCCTCGCCGAGGGCGCCGAGCCGGCCGGTCTGGCCGAGCGGGCAGAGGCCCTGCTCCCGCTCACAGCCCGCGCCGCGGCGGTCGAGCTGCTGGTCCCGACCCGCTCGGGCTGGGCGACCGCGCTCTCGGTGCCGCTGGCGTAGACCCTGCAGGCCGCGACCAGCGCGGCCAGCAGCGCGAACGTCACCGCGCTCGCCCCCGGGTTCATGAAGATCGGATTGGCGAAGGCGCTGACCGCGGCGGCGTTCACGGCGCCGAGCAGGACGACGACCGTGCGCCGCTGCCAGGCGTCGTCCACCTCGCGCAGCGTGCGCAGTGCCAGCCCGTTCGCGAACAGGAACAGGCCGAGCAGCAGCGCGGCGGCGACGAACCCGCCGCCCAGCGTGATCGAGAGGTAGTCGTTGTGCACCGGCACCACCCGGTCGGTGCCGCTGAGGTTGCCCACCACGGTGATGTCGCCGGTGAAGAAGTGCGAGAACACCGGGCTGGTCAGCCGGGACAGCGCGGTCCGGTACAGCGCCTCCCGGGTGTCGCCGTTGTCGATCTTGCCGACCAGCTGGAAGTAGGACTGGGTCAGCGCGATCAGCCGGTCGACGTTGAGGACGGCGAGCACCGTCCCGGCCATCACCACGACCGCGAGCACGACCCGCGTGCCGGTCCGCGGCGCCCAGCGGGCGAGCAGCACTGTGCCCAGCGCGGTGCCCGCGGCGAGCAGGTACGTGGCCGCCGGGTAGGTGCTGAACGCGAAGACGGCTGCCGCCAGCGAGGCGACGACGAGCAGCCGGTCGCGGGCTGCCAGCGCGGCGGCGATGCCGAGGACGACCACGAACGCCTTCTCGTGGTTGAGGACGTCGATCTGCGTCGCCGGCAGGACCCCGAGACGCGACAGGCCCGAGCCGAGCGCGAACACCGTCCCGGCGACGGCCAGCGCGCGCAGTCCCAGCCGCCAGTCGGCCGGCCCCCGACCCCGCACCGGCGGCAGGCAGGCGATGACCATCGGCCCGATGAGGGGCAGCGTGCCGTTGACCGTGCCGAGGGCGAACCGGCCGTAGAGCGTGCCGAGCAATCCGTAGCCGAAGAGCACCAGGGCCGTCGTCCGGAGCGCCCGGCTGCGCGCGTCGGGCGCGGCGCCGAGCAGGACGACGGTCGCGACGACCGCGGCCGTGGCCAGGTAGCGGGCCGCGCCGGGAGCGATCGAGCGGCCGGCGGTGTCGGTGAGCAGGACGGCGAGCCCGGCCAGCAGCGGCAGCGTCCAGGCCGCGCCGCGCGCCAGGGAGCGCAGGAGCGGCGCGGCCAGGACGAGCACTGCGAGGCCGGCGACCGGCAGCAGCGCCGCCGGCACGGCGACCGCCCCCGCGACGACGACCGCGATCCCCACCCCGGCGGTCACGAGCAGCCGGGCCGTCATGCCACCGGCTCCGGCACCGGCTCGTCCGCCGGGGTCGCCTCCACGCGCCGCAGGGCCAGCACCGCCCAGACGCCGCCCAGCAGCCCGGCGGCGGCGGAGGCCCAGAAGAAGCCCTCCGCTCCCCACGGCACCACGGCCGCGACGGGCAGGACGAGCCGCACGACGCCGATCACGACCTTGGCACGCAGCGACGAGCGGGCGGCGCCGCGGGCGCGCAGGGCGACCAGGGGCCCCATGGACAGCCCGCCCGCCACGAACGCGGCGGCCGCGGCCGGCAGCACCGGCCGGAACGGTTCCCACGCGTGCCCCAGCAGGGCGGCCGGCCACGCGGCCGGCACGACCATGACCAGCACGGCGTAGAGCGCGCACCCGGCGGTCAGCGCCGCGGACAGGACGACGGCGGGGGCCAGCAGCCGGGTGCGGCGGGCGGTCACGAACTCGGGCACCGCGAGCACCGCCACCGCCTGGGCCGCGGTGGACATCGGTCCGTAGAGCACTCCCTGGGCGCGCACCAGCAGCGGCAGCAGCGGTAGGCCGAGCGCCGAGACCACCAGACCGGAGGACTGCCCCATCCCGAAGGTGACCGACCACTCGGCGGCGTAGACCCAGTGCCGCGGCCGCAGCGCGCCGAGCTCCAGGCGCGGTCCGCGCGCCAGCGCCGCGAGCACGAGGGCTCCGCTGACCACGAGGAGCGGCACCAGCGCCCACGGCCCCGACCCGGTGACGAGGACGACCACCAGCCCGGCGACGGCGGCGACGAACTGCAGCAGGCTGTACGGCGCGGCCGCGCGCGCCCGGCCGGCGCCGATCCAGGCGCCGCGCGTGGAGTCGGTCGGGACGACGAGGAGCGTGAAGGCCAGGCTGAGCAGGCCCACGACCGTGTCCGGGCGCACCAGGGCGGCCGAGACGGCTGCCGAGAGCAGACCCACCAGCACGCCCGTCGCGGCCGAGCGGCGCACGTGCCCGCGCACCGCGTCGCCGTCCCAGGCGGGCAGCTCCTGGGCGACCGGCTCGGTGGTGATGCTCCGGCAGAAGCCGACAGCGAGTGCGTGCACGAGGAAGACGACGGCGAACTGCGCCGCGCCCTCCGCCGAACCGCGCAGCACGGCGACGGAGAGGGCGAGCGAGGTCAGGCTGCCGGCCGCCTGGTCGGTCAGACCCCAGGTGAGCCGGCGCAGCCGGTGCCGGCCCATCCGGATCATCCCCGGGCCACCGACCGTGCCGCGAGCTCCGGGTTCAGCCGGCAAACCGCCTTCCGGACGTCGGGGTCCCCCGGCTGCCCGGTCAGCGGGGCCCCGGAGAAGAAGCGTGCGGCCGTCTCGCGGACGTAGCCGTGGTTGAGCAGCTTGCGGCCGATCCGCCGGCCGCGGGCGGCCAGGTGCCGCCAGGCGGGGAGGTCGATGCCGAACTCCGAACGCATCCGGTCCTGCTCGACCCGGGTCAGCTCGGTGAACCGCGCCGTCACCTGACCCGGGTGGCGGGTGAAGCCGGACATGACGACCGGCTCGTACCGGAAGCGGGCGCCGGCCGCGTCCAGGCGCAGCCACAGGTCCCAGTCCATGATCGTGCGGATGTCCTCGCGCCACCCACCGACCTGCTCGAGCAGCTCGCGTCGGATGAAGGTGGCGCAGGACGGCACGTAGCAGCTGCCCCGCCGCAGGACCTCGGCCGAGTACCCGTGGTTGGCCACCAGCCGCAGCAGGCGCCCCTCGAGGTCGACCTCCGCCCAGTCGCCGTACAGGACGTCGACGTCGTCGGCGCGCAGCCGCTCCTGCACCCACTCGAGCACCCCGGGCAGGTAGAACTCGTCGGCGTTGAGCCAGCCCACCCAGGTGCCGTCGGCGTGTGCCAGGGCCTTGTTCAGCGCGTGCGACTGGCCGCGGTCGGGTTCGGAGCGCCACACGACCGAGGAGGCCGCCTCGAGCAGCGGCACGGTGCCGTCGTCGGAGCCGCCGTCCATGACCACGTGCTGGGCCCCCGTGCCGGCGACGCTGGCCAGGTTGGCGGGCAGGAAGGAAGCGGCCCGGAAAGCCGGGGTGAGCACGGTCAGGAACGCCGTGTCGGTGGCGCTGCCGGCCTCGGGTGCCGAGGTCACTGTGGTTCTCCGCTCGTCGTCCAAGTCGTCGTCCGGAGTATCAGCTGGTCAGAGGACCTCTGGACCGTTCCGAGGGGACCCGCTCCCCCCTCCGGGTCACGTCCGGGCGTCAACCGTTCCGGGGAAGCTCCCCGAGCGGGTGTGCTTGTCGGCAAGGACCACCGCTCGGAAGGGGAACCCGGATGTCGCCCGGCACCCGCGCGACCCCGTTGGCCGGGATGTCGTTCGCCCATCTCGACCTCGACGCCGCCACCCGGCTGCTGCTCTCCCCGCAGGGGCTGCGCACCGGCGTGCCCTGGCGACTGGTCAACACGTGGTCGATCGCCCTGGCCCACCGGCAGCGGGGCTACGCATCGGTGCTGCGCGGCGACGGCGTCAACCTCGCCGACGGCAAGCCCGTGGCCTGGGTGCTCCGCGCACTGGGCCGCCGGCACGGCTCGTCGACGGTCGCAGCGCAGGTCCGCGGCCCGGACTTCTTCCCGCACGTGCTCGACGTCGGCCGCCGCGCGGCGGTGCGGCACTACCTGCTCGGCGGCACCGCCGAGACGCTGGAGAGGCTGCAGACGGTGATCGCCGAGCGCTTTCCCGGCTGCCGGGTGGTCGGCGCCGAGGCGCCGCCGTTCCGTCCGCTGACCCACGACGAGCGGGCGGCGCAGGACGAGCGCATCCGGTCCAGCGGCGCCGACGTCGTCTGGGTCGGGCTGGGCACGCCGAAGCAGGACATCGAGGCGCAGCGGCTGGCCGCCGCCCTCGACCGACCGGTGGTCGCCGTCGGCGCCGCGTTCGACTTCCTGGCCGGGACGAAGTCCGAGGCGCCGCGCTGGGTGCAGCGCGCCGCGCTGGAGTGGCTGTTCCGCTTCGCCAGCGAGCCCGGCCGGCTGTGGCGGCGCTACACGCTCGGGCTGCTGTTCTTCGCGCGGGTCGCGCTGCGCGACCTGCGCCGGCCGGTGGTCCGATCGCTGCCGGTCGGGTCGCTGCGGCGGCCGCAGCCGGGCATGCGCCTGGCCGAGGAGTTCGCCGTCGAGCGGGTGGGGGCGTGATGGACGCGCGGAGGTACCTGCGGCTGGCCCGCCGGGCATGGGCGCTGCTGCTCGTCGGTGTGGTGCTCGGCGGCGGTGCGGCCTTCGGCGTGAGCGCCGCGCTGCCCGAGCGGTACACGGCGACGACGCAGCTGTTCGTCTCCACCACCGGCGCGGACGATCTCAGCACCGCCGTGCAGGGCAACTACTACGCCCAGGGCAAGGTCGCCTCGTACGCCCAGCTGGCCACCAGCAAGGAGCTGGCGTCGGCGGTGATCGACGACCTCGGCCTGGACGCGACGGCGCAGCAGGTGATGTCCCGGCTGTCGGCGACCGTCGTGACGGACACGACGATCCTCGACATCACCGTCACCGACGACACCGCGCAGGGCGCCTACTCGATCGCCCGCTCCGTGGACACGCAGTTCGCCGACCTCGTCGACGACCTCGAGACGCCGCGCGGCACCACCACCTCGCCGATCAAGATCACGGTGATCGCGACCCCGGAGCTCCCCACCGCGCCGAGTTCGCCGAACCTGCGCGCCAACGTCGCCCTGGGCGCGGTGCTCGGCCTGGTGCTGGCCGTGCTGGTGGCCGTCGTCCGCGACCGGCTCGACACCACGGTCAAGGACGACGACACCGCCTCCGCGCTGACCGGCGCCCCGGTGATCGGGCACGTCCCGGTGGCCGCCCATCTGTCCGAGGGACAGCCGCCCGCGCCGCACACCAGCTCGCCCGCGGCCGAGGCGATCCGGCACGTGCGGACCAACCTGGCCTTCCTCGACGTCGACCGGCCGCCGCGCACCATCCTGCTGACCAGCTCGGTGCCCGGTGAGGGCAAGACGACGCTGGCCGGGCACCTCGCCGTGGCGCTGGCCGAGTCGGGCAACCGGGTGGCGCTGGTCGAGGGCGACCTGCGCCGCCCGCGGCTGACCCGCTACCTCGGCCTGGTGTCCGGGGTCGGCGTCACCAGCGTGCTGACCGGCGCGGCGGAGCTGGACGAGGTGCTGCAGCCGGTCCGCGACGGCGCTCTGGAGGTGCTCGGCGCGGGGCCGCTGCCGCCCAACCCGAGCGAGCTGCTCGCCTCCGAGGCGTTCGCCACGCTGCTGGCGGAGCTGGCCGGCACGCACGACGTCGTGCTGATCGATGCACCGCCGCTGCTCCCGGTCGCCGACGCCGGCGCGCTCGCCGGTCTCGTGGACGGCGTGCTGCTCTGCGCGCGCTGGGGCAAGGTCGACGCCGAGGACCTGCAGCGCAGCGCGGCCTCCCTCGACCGGCTCGGCGCGCGGCTGCTCGGCGTCGTGATGACGCAGGTCCCCCACCGCGCGGCGCCGGTCGCCTACGGGTACGGCGTCCAGCCGGCGAGCACGCGGCGCCGCTGGGCCCGCCGCCGGGCGCCGCAGGGCCCGGCGATCGCCGTGCCGCCGGTGCGCCCGCGCACCGCGCAGAGCACCCCGCTCGCCGAGAGCCGCGGCCACTGAGCCGTGCGGATCCTGCTCGCGTCCGTCGAGGACGCCCGCGACGTGCGCGCGTGGTCGGGCACGCCGTTCCACCTGGCCGCATCGCTGCGGGCGGCCGGGGCGGACGTCGTCCTGGCCGGACCGCTGGGTGAGCGGTTCGGGCTCCCGCTCAAGGTGCTGCAACGCCTGCGCAACTCCGTCGCGCCCGGTACCTGGTCGCGGTTGCGCGAGCCGGTCGTGCTCGACGGCTACGCGCGGCAGGTGGAGCGCGCGATCTCGGCCACGTCGCCCGACGTCGTCCTGGCCCCGGGCACCCTTCCGGTGGCGCGGCTGCGCACCGACGTCCCGGTCGTGACCTACACCGACGCGACGTTCGCCGGCCTGGTCGACTTCTACGCCGACTACACCGGCCTCTCCCGGCGGTACCTGCGCATGGGGCACGCGATGGAACGGTCCGCGCTGGAGCGGGTGTCGCTGGCGGTCTACTCCTCGGCGTGGGCGGCCCGCTCGGCGGTCGCGGACTACGGCCTGCCCCCGGACAAGGTGGCCGTGGTGCCGTTCGGTGCCAACGTCGCCGACCCCGGCCCGCTCGCCGACCGCCGGGACGACGGGTGCCGGCTGCTGCTCGTGGGGCGCGGCTGGGAGCGCAAGGGCGCTGACCTCGCGGTGGCCACCACCGCCCGGCTGCGGTCGCTGGGGGTCCCGGCCACCCTGGACGTCGTCGGCTGCCGGCCGCCGTCCGTGGTCGCCGTGCCGGGCTTCGTCACCGTGCACGGCAGCCTGGAGAAGGACGACCCGCAGGCCGCCGCCCGGCTGGCGGAGCTGTACGCGTCGGCGGCGTTCTTCCTGCTCCCCACGCGTGCCGACTGCACGCCGGTCGTGCTGGCCGAGGCCCAGGCGCACGGGGTCCCGGTGATCACCGCCGACGTCGGCGGGACGGCGTCGATGCTGGCGCCGGGCCGGTCCGGATGGGTGCTGCCGCCGGCCGAGTTCGTGGACGCGGCGGCCGCGCGCATCGCGGGCGCGTGGGCGCGGCCGGCCGAGCACGCCGCGCTGCGGCAGGGAGCGCGCGAGTTCTACACCTCGACGCTGAACTGGCCGAGCGCGGCTCAGGCTCTGCTGACGCTCCTCCGCGAGCGGGTGGTGGGCACGCCGATCGCCTCGGCGTAGACCTCCTCGAGGGCGGCGACGTGCGCCGCCTCGGTGTACCGCGCCTCGAAGGCGCGGCGCGCGGCCGGCCGCCCGCCGGCGAAGTCCGCGTGCGCCCGCCGGACGAGCTCAGGGGTGACCGCGTCGACCGCCAGGCCCGCGCCGTCCTGCCCGGCCATGGCGGCCGCCGCCGAGGGGTGCGTGGCGAGCACGGGGGTGCCGGCGGCCAGGGCCTCGGCGTAGACCAGGCCGAACGGGTCGGGCCAGCGGCTGGGGAAGACCAGGCCCCGGCTGCGGCCGAGCAGGTCGAGCACCTCCGGCCGGGACAGCGGCGGGCGGACGTCCACCTGCTTGCCGCGCGCCGCCGCCCGGACGTCGTCGGCCGCGGGACCGTCGCCCACGACGACCAGCGGGATCTCGGCGGGCCAGGCGTGCACCGCGTCGGCGATCCCCTTGTCGGCGGTCAGCCGACCGGCGTAGAGCCAGGCGTGCCCGCCGGGGCCCGGCGCGGGTGCCAGGTCGTCCGGGACGAAGTTCGGCAGCACCCGCAGCCGCTCGGCGGGCACCCCGGCCGCGACGAACCGCTCGGCCTGGGACGGCGAGAGGGCGGTGAGGACGGCCGCCGAGCGCAGCACCGGGTCGTCGGCGCCGCGCTGGCCGAGGGTGAGCGGGAGCGTGGCGAGCCGGGAGCCGCGGTAGCAGCCGTGCACGAGACCACGGTGCCGGCCGGAGTCGACGCACTCGGTGCACACCGCACCGTCGCGGTACAGCGTCGCGGCAGCGCACAGCGGCCGGTAGTTGTGCAGGGTCGCGACGAGCGGCACGTCCAGCCGCGCCGTCCACCGCCGGCCCAGGTTGGGGAAGGTGTTGTGCAGGTGGACGACGTCCGGGGCCCAGTCGCGCACCGGCGCGCGGCCGGCGCCGGTCGCGACGGTGACCGCCTGGCGGAGCGCCCCGAGCGGGCCGCCCACGTCGTCGCTGGCGGCCGCGAACAGGCGCACCTCGTGACCGCGCCGGAGGAGGGCCGCCACCTGGGCGTCGACCATCGCGTTCTCACCACTGGGCGAGTCGCTCCGGTAGAAGCTGTGCACGACGGCGATCCGCAACGGGGACGACGTCCCCCTGGAGAGCGATGCAGCCGCCATTTCCCTGCCTTCCACCGGTACCCCGACATTACGGTTTTCGGGCGGCCGTTCGAAGAATGGCTCGCCCGAAATAGGGGGACGGGATGCCTTCAGCGCGCAGCGCACTGAGCGGACTGCTCCGCCGGTGCGTGATCCCGTCGCGCTGGCTGCCGGAGGGGCTGCGGCCGCCGCTGCTCCGGCTGGCGGGGATCCCCGTCGGCGCCGGCACCCGGATCGAGCACAGCGTCTTCTTCAAGGGCGGCCGGGTGCGCATCGGCGAGGGCTGCTACCTCAACAGCGCGACGATCGTCGACCCCGGCAGCGCGTCGGTCGAGATCGGCGACGGGGTCGCCATCGGCGCGGGCGCGGTGATCGCGGCCGCGACGCACGACCTCGGCCCGTCGGCCAACCGCGCGGCGGCGAACCGGTCGGAGCCCGTGGTGATCGGGACCGGGGCCTGGCTGGGGGCGCGCGTCGTCGTCCTGCCAGGGGTGACGATCGGTCGCGGGGCCGTCATCGGCGCCGGCGCGGTGGTGACCCGCGACTGCGCACCCGATGCCTCGTACGCCGGCGTCCCCGCCCGGCTGCTGCGCGAGCTCGACCAGGGCTCAGGCGGCGCGTAGCGCCCCGGCGGCCAGCTGCTCCACGTACCAGGCGTAGGTCTGCTCGAGGCCCTCGCGCAGGCCGATCTCGGCCTTCCACCCCAGGTCGTGGATCCGGCCGACGTCGAGGAGCTTGCGGGGCGTGCCGTCCGGCTTGCTCGTGTCGAACTCCAGCGCACCCTCGAACCCGACGACGTCGGCGACCAGTTCGGCGAGCTCGCGGATCGGCAGGTCCTCGCCCACACCGACGTTGATCGGCGCCGGGTCGTCGTAGTTCTCCAGCAGGAACAGGCAGGCGCGGGCCAGGTCGTCGACGTGCAGGAACTCGCGCCGCGGGGTTCCGGTGCCCCAGACGGTGACCGACGCGGCGCCCTGCTCCTTGGCCTCGTGGAACCGGCGGATCAGCCCGGGCAGCACGTGCGAGTGCGTCGGGTGGAAGTTGTCCCCCGGCCCGTAGAGGTTGGTCGGCATCGCCGAGACGTAGTGGACGCCGTGCTGGCGGCGAAGCGCCTGCACCTGGAGCACTCCGGAGATCTTGGCGATCGCGTAGGCGTCGTTGGTCTCCTCGAGCGGCCCGGTGAGCAGGCTGTCCTCACGGATCGGCTGCGGGGCCAGCTTCGGGTAGATGCAGCTCGACCCGAGGAACAGCAGGTGGGTCGCGCCGTGGCGGGCGGCCGCGTCGAGCACGTTGACCTGCATGCGCAGGTTGTCGGAGAGGAAGTCCGCCGGGTAGGTGCTGTTGGCGAGGATGCCGCCGACCTTCGCCGCGGCCATGACCACGGTGGCCGGCCGCTCGGCGGCGAAGAAGGCCTCGACGGCGTCCGCGTCGCGCAGGTCCAGCTCGGACGACGTCCGGGTCAGCAGGTGGCCGAACCCCTGCTCCCGGAAGTGCCGCAGCACCGCCCCGCCGACCAGTCCGCGGTGTCCCGCGATGAATGCCGGCTTCCCCCGGTCGAGCGATGCACCCGCCATTTCCCTGCCTTTCTTCGCTAGCGCGACCTTACGTTTTCCCGGGCGCGACTCGAAACAACGGGTCGCCCGAATGAGGGGGAAACGTGACGAGCACTGCCTTTCTCACGGGCATCACGGGTCAGGACGGGTCGTATCTGGCCGAGCTCCTGCTCGAGAAGGGCTACGAGGTCCACGGGCTCATCCGCCGGTCGTCGTCCTTCAACACCGGGCGCCTCGACGACGTGTACGAGGACCCGCACGACCCCGACCGGCGGCTGTTCCTCCACTACGGCGACCTGTCCGACGGCGTCTCGCTGATCAACCTGCTGCGCGACATCAACCCGGACGAGATCTACAACCTCGGCGCCCAGTCGCACGTGCGCGTCTCGTTCGACCAGCCGGTCTTCACCGGTGACGTCACCGGGATCGCCGCGATGCGCCTGCTCGAGGCGGTCCGCGCAGCCGGTGTCGGCTCGCGCATCTACCAGGCGTCGTCCTCGGAGATGTTCGGTGCGACGCCGCCGCCGCAGGACGAGCTCACGCCGTTCTACCCGCGCAGCCCGTACGGCGTCGCCAAGCTGTACGCCTACTGGGCCACCCGCAACTACCGCGAGGCCTACGGCGTCTTCGCGGTCAACGGGATCCTGTTCAACCACGAGTCCCCCCGCCGCGGCGAGACGTTCGTGACCCGCAAGGTGACCCGCGCCGTGGCGCGGATCAAGGCCGGGATGCAGAAGGAGCTCTACCTGGGCAACCTCGACGCGGTCCGCGACTGGGGTTACGCACCCGAGTACGTCGAGGCGATGTGGCGGATGCTCCAGCACCCGGAGCCCGAGGACTTCGTGATCGCGACCAACACCGCCTACACGGTGCGCGACTTCGTCGAGCTCGCCTTCGAGCACGCCGGGCTCGACTGGCGCGAGCACGTGCGCTACGACCCGCGGTACGAGCGGCCCACCGAGGTGGACGCGCTCATCGGCGACGCGACCAAGGCGAAGACGCTGCTGGGCTGGGAGCCGTCGGTGCGGACCCCGGAGCTGGCCCGGATCATGGTCGACGCCGACATCCAGCTGCTGGACGACGAGCTCGCCGGCCGGCTGGTCCGCATCGACTGACGGTCCCGGTTCACCGCCGCCGCGCGACCAGGCCCGCCCGGGCCGCGGCCACCAGGATGGCCAGGTCGCGCCCGAGCGACCAGCCGCCGGAGTAGTCGGCCGCCTCGGCCGCCGGCAGCCCGATCAACCCGGGCCGCAGCACCACCGGCTGCCGCACGGCACCGGCCGGCTGCGGCCGGGGACCGATCAGGGACAGGTCGCCGCGCAGCACGTTGAGCAGCTGCGGCAGCTGGTCGAGGCCCGCCGCGCGCAGCAGCCGGTCGAGGAACAGCGGTTCGGCGTCGGCCACCGGCCGGAACGACAGCAGCTGGAAGGTCCGACCGGCCGGCCCGGCGCACTCCCGTCGGGAGAGCACCGGGCCGGGCCGGCTCAGCCACAGCAGCGCCGCGAGTCCGAGCAGGACGGGCAGCACCAGCAGCAGCAGGACGGCACCCCCGACCAGGTCCAGCAGCGACTTGCCCAGCGGCTCGCGCCCCGGTGTCCGCTCGGCTTCCGGCGGCGTTCGACGCTCCGCCGGCCCCCGTGCGCCGGCGGGGCCGTCGAACGGGGTCAGACCAGCGTTCCAGCGCGGCACTGCTCTGCCCTCCCGTCGAAGGCGAAGTGGACAAGGGGCGCGCAGCCGTGGCTGCGGGGGGAACGTCGCATGGCACCGGTCCTGGGTGCAGTCGTGTGACCCGTGACGGGTCGAGAGCGATTTCGTCCGGGTCGCGGCACGAGCGGCCGACGAACCCGCGTGCCGGACGTGCGTCCGGCGGGCGCGCGAGAGCGCGCGCCTCAGTCGGGACTGGCCGACGGCTCCTCGGCACGGACGACGACGAGGCCGCGGCTCCAGGCGGCGAGCCGGGCCGAGCGCTCGTCGGAGAAGAACAGGTCGGACGAACCCGGCAGGGCCGCGAGCAGGCCGAGCGCGGCCGGGTCGTTCTGCGCGCCGCCCGGACCGGCGGTGCCCCCGCACGCCGCGCCGCCGCCCGAGGAGGGCGAGACCGGCAGCGGGGGCAGCGGCGGTTGCGAGTACGGACTCCCGCCGAGCGGTGGCGCTGGGGCCGGGCCGCCGGACAGGTGCGGCGCAGCGGGCGCGGCCGGCACCGTGCTGGCGGTGACCGCGACGGTCAGCGTGCGGGCCGGCTCGAGCACCACGGCCTCGGGCAGCGGGACGGCGACGGCTACGCAGCCGACCAGCGGCTCGGCTACCGGCTCGACCGGCGCCGGCGTGATCGTCGCCGGGTCGGGCACGTCCGCCGGGACCACCTCCGTGGCGGCGGCTTCGGTGACCGGCGCATCCGCGGTCGGCGTCGAGTCGTCGGACAGCGCGACGGTGCTGGTGTCCACGGCCTCGACCACCGGCGGCGCCGGGTCAGGCGCGGACTCGACGATCGGCGGCGCGGGGTCGGGGGCGGTCTCGACGACCGGCGCCGGCTCGGGGGCGGGCTCGACGACCGGCGCCGGCTCGGGAGCGGGCTCGACGACCGGCAGCGGATCAACGACGGGAGGAGGCGTGGTGGCGTCGTCCGCCGGTGGATCGGCCGGCGGGACGTCCGCGTCGTCCCAGGAGCTCGGGTCGGTCGTCGGGGTGTCGGCGTCCGGCACCTCGTGCACCGGCGGGGCGTCCGCCGGGAGGGACGACGTCCCGTCGTCCGTGCCCCACGCCCCGGGCTCGGCCGACAGGCTGGGGTCGCCGGACGAGTCCGTCGCGTCGCCGGCGGTCGTGCCGGCGACCGGGATCTCGGCGGCGCGCGCTCCACCGCCGAGCAGGACCAGGACTCCCCAGACGGCGGCGCACAGCGCAGCGAGCAGGAGCAGACGGCGCAGCCAGGCGCGCGAGATCGGCGAGGCACCCGTGCCTTCGGCCGACTCCGCGTCCGTCACCGGGCGAATCTTGGTTGTTGGTGGAGGGAAAACGACCGGTTCCGCTCGCTCCGAGGCTCGATCACGGCGCGTGATCGACGGAGCGTGACGACCTCCGTCAGCTACCGCGACGACCGAGCGCGCGATACGACCACCCGGCGGCCACCCACGCGTCCCTGTCCAGCGCATTCCGGCCGTCGAGAACGCGCTTCCGGTTCACGATCTCGCCGAACGCGGCCGGGTCGAGGTCGCGGTACTGCTTCCACTCCGTGAGCACCAGGACGGCGTCGGCGCGCTCGGCGGCCTCCTCCGGCGTGGCCGCGTAGTCCAGGTGCGGCCATTCCCGGCGGCTGTTCTCGACCGCCGCCGGGTCGGTCACCCGCACCACCGCTCCCTGCAGCTGCAGCTGGGCGGCGACGTTCAGCGCCGGGGAGTCGCGGATGTCGTCGGAGTCCGGCTTGAACGCCGCGCCCAGGACGGCCACGCGCTTGCCGAGCAGGGAACCGTCGCAGACCTCGCGGGCGAGCTCCACCATGCGGATCCGGCGGCGCATGTTGATGTTGTCGACCTCGCGCAGGAACGTCAGCGCCTGGTCCGCGCCGAGCTCGCCGGCGCGCGCCATGAACGCGCGGATGTCCTTGGGCAGGCAGCCGCCGCCGAAGCCGAGGCCCGCGTTGAGGAACTTGCGCCCGATCCGGTCGTCGTAGCCGATCGCGTCGGCCAGCAGCTTGACGTCGCCCCCGGTGGCCTCGCAGAGCTCGGCCATGGCGTTGATGAACGAGATCTTCGTGGCCAGGAACGAGTTGGCCGCCGTCTTCACCATCTCGGCGGTGGCGTAGTCGGTGCGGACCTGCGGGATGCCGCGGGCGACGATCGGCCCGTACACCTCGTCCAGCACCGCCGCCGCGGTGTCGCCGTCCTCGCCCGCAGGCAGGCCGTAGACCAGCCGGTCGGGGTGCAGGGTGTCGCGGACGGCGAAGCCCTCGCGCAGGAACTCCGGGTTCCAGGCGAGCAGGCTGCCCGGCACCTTCTCCCCGAACATCGCCGCGAGGTCGGCCGCCGTCCCCACCGGGACGGTGGACTTGCCGACGACGAGCTCTCCCGGCTCGAGGACCTCCAACAGCGATTCCGCGGCCGACCGGACGAACCGGAGGTCGGCGGCGTACTCCCCGTGCTTCTGCGGGGTTCCGACGCAGATGAAGTGGACCCGCGCACCGGCCGCGTCGGCGACGTCGGTGCCGAAGCTCAGCCGGCCCGAGGCGAGCGAGTGACGCAGCAGCTCGCCGAACTCGGGCTCGTAGAACGGGGCGTCCCCGCGGCAGAGCATCGCGACCTTGCGCTCGTCGACGTCGATGCCGACGACCTCGTGACCCAGCTCGGCCATCGAGGCGGCGTGCACGGCACCGAGGTAGCCGCAGCCGATGACCGCGATGCGCATGGACCGGACGTTAGGTCGGCCCCCGGACCCCTGCCAGCCGAGGAAGTCCGGCTACGCGGCCAGCGGCGCAGCCTCCAGGTGGTCGTCCCGGCGGCGCAGGACGTCGCCCGCCGGCAGGACCAGTCGCGGCAGCACACCGATGAGCACGGCGACCAGCAGCCCGGCCGCGGTCAGCGCCTCACCGCTCTCCTCGACGAAGGTCGCGAACGCCGCGGAGACCGGGCCGGCGGTGATGCGCGCGTAGGTGGAGACCAGCGACAGCCCGACGGCGGCGACGGCGTACCCGGCGAGCAGCGTGACGATCCGCCGGCGGTCCCGCCGGTCGTTGCCGCTCAGCCGCCAGAGGAACACCAGCCCGGCCGCGGTGACGATCCCGAGGACGACGGCGCCGCGCCAGGCCTGCTCGCCCGTCCCGAACAGGTGGACCAGCCGCACGTGCAGGTCACCGGCCGCCTTGGCCGCGGCCAGCCCTACGGCCGAGGCGGCCACAGCCGACCACCACACCCGACGCCCGGGCCGCAGCCATGCCCCGAGCGCCGCGACCACGGCAGCAGCGGCCAGCACGGAAGCGACGAACAGCCGCGGCAGCGAGCCCGGCAGGTCCATCGACAGCAGGTGTCCCAGCGCGCCCCGGACGTCGAACAGCCGCACCCCGAGACCCACCGTCTCGAGCGCGGCGGCGACGGCCGCGAGGACGGCGGCAACCGGCGGCACGACGGGATGCACTGGGACGGACCGGTTCACACCTGGCTGTCTAACCCGGAACGGGACGGGTCGTGTCGGGACGCGCCGTATCTGTGACGGGCACGAATGCATCTGTCACAACGTTCACACAACGCTCAGCTCCCAGGCTTGAAGCTCTCAGGCCAGGGGCACACCATGGGCACAGAGCGAACGGCTCCACCGAACGTTCTGACCGCACCGGACGACACGCCTGCCGCCCGCCTCACCTGAGGACGACGCGCATGACCTGGGTGCTGATCGTGGGGGTGGCCTGGTTGGCCATCGCCGCCGTCGCCGCGCTCGCGATCGCGCGCGCCATCCACGTGGCGGACCAGAAGCAGCACTCCTCCGACGCCGAGAACTTCGTCGTGCTCGATGACGACCCGCACGTCCCGCTGCGGTCCGAGGGGTACGTCGCCCCGGCCGCGGACGGCACCGTCCCGGAGCCCCGCGGCGCCGATGGCCGGCGATCCCGCGGGCGGCGCTCCGTCGTCCGCAACCCTGTCGCCTCCTCGGAGCGGACACCGCATCCGCACAGATCCGGCGCCGTCTGAGGCTCCCCCCTTCGGGGCAGACACGGGTCCGAGCAGGCCCGATCCCTCGTAACCTTGATCGACGCCAGGGATCACGGGGGTTGCATGAACGCCGACGAGCCGGACGCGCGCGGCCAGCAGGCCGACGCGACGACGTCCGAGACGGCTGAGACGGCCGCTCCCGACGCGACCCCCGACCCCGAGAAGACGGAGCCGGCTGCTCCCGCCCCGCGTCGCCGCAGGCTGCTGCGCCGCGCGCTGATCAGCGCCGGCGTCCTCGTGCTGGTGCTGGTCGTGCTCATCGGCGGCGGCATCTGGTTCGTCACCGCCCGCTACGCCGGCAACATCGACCGGATCAGCGACGTCTTCGGGGGCATCTCCGAGGAGACCCGGCCCGCGCCGGCGACGTCGGCCGACGACCCGAGCGGCGATCCGGTCACGTTCCTGCTGGTCGGCTCCGACACCCGCGGCCACCCCGCCTCCGGTGAGGACCCCGACGGCCGCTCCGACGCGATCATGATCGCCCGGCTGTCCGCCGACCGGAAGCACGCCCAGCTGATCTCGATCCCCCGCGACTCGTGGGTGCCGATCCCCGGGCACGGCACCAGCAAGATCAACGCCGCCTACTCGTGGGGCGGCCCGTCGCTGCTGATCCAGACGGTCGAGCAGCTGACCAAGGTGCGCATCGACCACTACGTCGCCATCGACTTCGACGGCATCGCCCAGGTCACCGACGCGCTCGGCGGCGTGGACGTCAAGGTCGCCGAGACGACGACGAACGGCCCGTACACGTTCACCGCCGGGGTCAACCACATCACCGGCGAGCAGGCCCGTTGGTACCTGGGTCAGCGCCACCGGCTGGCCGGCGGCGACTTCGACCGCGTGAAGCGCCAGCAGCAGTACCTGCAGGCGGTGTTCAAGAAGCTGTTCAGCTCCGACACGTTCAAGGACGTCGGCAAGCTGGACTCGTCGCTGCGGGCGCTGACGAGCGCGGTGAGCATCGACGACACCCTGAGCAGCACCGACCTGTTCACGCTGGCCTACTCGATGCGCGACCTCACCCCGCAGGACGTCGACTTCTTCACCGCGCCGGTGCTGGGCACGGGCATGGAGGGCGCGGCCAGCGTCGTCTACCTGGACCAGACCAAGGGCCAGCGGATGTGGGCCTACCTGAACAGCGACTCGCTGGCGCAGAACGCCGCCGAGTTCAGCAAGGAAGCGCTGCCCGACACCCCGCGCTGAGCGCGGTGGGAACCGGCCCGCTACGGCTAGCGCGCCTCGCGGCCGGCCGCGCGCCCGGGCGCGAGGTCGGGCAGGTCGAGGGTCTGTGGGTCGACGGCGCGGCGCAGCGGCCAGCCGGCCGGCAGCACCAGTCGCGGCGCGGCACCGGCGAGCACGGCGATGAGGAACGCGACGCCGCCGAGTGCCTCGCCGGATTCCTCGACGTAGGTCGCGGTGGCCGCCCACGAGGGGTCGACGGCACCGGAGATCGCGGAGAGCCCGACGGCGGCGACGGCGTAGCCGCACAGCGCGCCGAGCACGCGTCGCCGGTCACGGCGCTCGGTGCGGCTGAGGAACCACAGGGCGGTGACGACGGCGAGGGCCAGCAGCGCGCTGAGCGCGGTCGCGGCGGTCGGGCCGGCGGTCGCGGTGAGCCAGTGCAGGGCGTCGGAGTGCACGGTGCTGCCCGCCTTGACCGCGGCGATCACGCCGCCGACGAGGCCGACCGCGGTCCACCAGGTACGCCGGCCGGGCAGCGCGCTCGCACCGGCCAGGGCGATCAGCGCGGCAGCCGCGAACAGCGTGGCGACGAAGAGGCGGGGCAGCGAGTACGGGGCGTCCATCGACAGGGCGTGAGACGGCGAGCCGTCGAGGCGCAGCACGAAGCCGACGGTCTCGAGGGCCACGGCCAGCGCGGCGAGCGCGATGCCGATCGGCGGCAGCGGGAGGCGCCTGCGGGGCTCGGCCGGCACGACCTCCGCCGCGGCGAACCCGGGGAGGTCAGCGGTGGTCAGGACACCGTCGATCTCCCGCTGGTCGGCCATGCGGATCCCACGGCCGAGCACGATCCCTACCAAGAGGGCGACGACCAGCCACGCGGTCAGTCCCCCGAGCACCCACCACAGCCACACGCAGGGCTTATCGGCAGGTTGCGCTCACACCTGAACGGTGCCGTCCGGTTTCAGCCGACGGCGACGAAGTTCGGCAGGTCCGCCGTCGTCAGGACGGCGTCCCGCTCGCGACGGTCGGCCAGACGGACGCCCCGGCCGAGGACGACGCCGGCGACGGTCGCGACGACGAGCCAGGCGGTCAGGACCCAGAGCATCCACACGCGGTGATCATCGGCAGTGCGGACCCGGATCCTGACCGTCGCCGCCCCTCCCGCCCCGAGGGCCCCGTCGCCCTCAGGGGCCTCAGCGGACGTTCGCGGGGTCGGGCGCCTCGATGACGATGTTGAGCGACGACGGCGCCTTGGTCGACGGCTTGCCGGCCTTGCGGCGGCGGCCGTTGCGGTACTCGTTGACGATGAAGCCGAGCACCGGGACGTCGGAGACGTCGGCCCGGTTCCGGATCACCTCGAGGTCGGCGAGCGTCGTCCGCGGGGAGGCGAGCACGACCAGGCCGCCGGCCGCCGCGAGCTGCAGGGCGAGCGGGTGGTCGTTGACCGCCGGCGCGTCGACCAGCGCGGTGAGCGAGTCGAAGCCGTTGAACAGGCGGGCCCAGTTGTCCCGGCGGTGCTCGTTGAGCCGGCGGCCGGGCTCGGTGGCGAAACCGTTGAGGCCGACCGGGACGACCGGCACGCGGCCCTCGCCGAACGAGATGTAGTGCAGGACCTGCGAGAGCGGGCCGCCCTCGAGCACCTCGGCCAGGCCCGGCGAGTCCTGCAGGTCGAACACCTCGGTCGTCGTCGGGTGGCCGAAGCCGGTGTCGACCAGCGCGACCGGCTGGCCGATGTACTCGGCCGCGGCGGCGAGATTGCGGGTGAGGACGCTCTTGCCCTCCCGCCGGTGGGCGCTGGTGACCACGATCGAGCCGAGCCCGCGCCGCCGGGCGCTGAGCACCAGCGAGGAGGAGAGCACCTTCAGCTCGTTGCCGAGGCGGGTGTCCTCGGACAGGTCGGCCAGGCCGGGCAGCTTGCGCAGCCGGCGGTCCTTGCTGATCGTGCCGAGCAGCGGGGCGCCCAGCGTCATCGCGGCCGCGGCGGGGTCGATCACCCGGCGGCGCTCGATGGCGGCGTAGGCGACGGCCAGGCCGATCAGCAGGCCGGCGACGACACCCGCGGCGAGGTTCTGCAGGTTCGGGCTCTTGGCCGCCGACTCCGGGCGCTCGGCGGAGATGACCCGGTCGACGCCGGACTCGAGGATCGCGAAGTTGGCCGTCGACTGCTGGATCGTGTCGTTGGTGTCGTTGATGCTCTGGGTGATCGCCACGGCCTCGTTCTGCAGCCGCTGGTAGTCGACGTCGGTCTCCAGGGTCGACTGGATCCAGTTGGCCCGCTCGGTCGGGTTCGAGATGTCGCCGGAGAGGCTGGTGACGAAGGCGACCTTGTCGGCCAGCTGCTTCTGGACGTCGTCGAGCCGGTCCTGCTGGGTGTCGCGCAGCGTGGTGAGCACCTTCGTGGCCTCGTCGGCGCGCTGCCGGTAGGCCTGCGCCTCGACCGTGGCGTACGCCTGCGGGATCGCGTTGGCGAGCTGCTGGGCCAGGGCCGGGCTCGACGCCTGCGCCTCGATGTTGATGACCGTGGAGTTGCTGACCGGGTCGATCGCAACCTGGGCGGCGACCTCACCCGGGGTCAGCCGGCCACCGAGCAGCTCGCTGGTCGCGCTGTTCACCTCGGGCGAGCGCAGGATCTGCGCCGCGGTCTGCGAGTTGAGGTTGGCGTTGCCGCCGCCGGCGCTGCCGAACAGCGCGACGTCGCCCGGGCTCCGGACGACGATCTGCGACGAGGTTGTGTACGTCGTGGGCAGCAGCGGGGTGACCGCGTAGGCGATGCCGCCGCCGACGAGGGCGCCGACCAGACCGCACGCCACGTACCAGCGCAGCGCGGAGCGGGTGAGCCCCGCCGAACGCGGCGCCGCGGACAGATCGTCGAGCGAAGTCCCAGCTGTCACGTCGGTCTCCTGCGCCTCAGATGGTGCGTGCGCCGGGGACCATACATATGACACTGCGTGATCGGAGCAGGTCGCGCTCTCGCTCTTGGTTACTTTTCGTCGCAGTCAGTGGCGCGGACGACGCAGGGCCACGGGGCCGTCGCGAGCCGTCACGAAATGACGGTCAGGACGCGGAACGAATGCGTCCGGTGTCGTTTCCTGTGTCCGTGAACCCGTCGTCACCGTGGGCAGCGGACGGGACGTCGTCGGCGAGGTCGACGATCCGCTGGAGGAGCGGCAGCAGGGCCGCCGCGATGAGGTCGCCTGCCTCCTGGTGTGCCTCCAGCGGGCGGTTGATCGGGTCGGGGACGTCGTCGTCCTCGCTGGCGGTGTGCCGCGAGCGGGCGGTGGCCATCTCCCGCACCAGGTCGCGGGCACGCGTGGGCAGGTCGTCGCCGTCGGGCTCGACCTCGCCGAGCAGCTCGAGCAGGCTTGCCGCCTCGCGCAGGGTGAACGTGCGCGCGAGGGCCCGCGGCGCGAGCTGGAGGACGTCGCGCCGGTGGCCGCGGGTCATCGTGAGGATGAGGTCGGCGTCGGCCGTGTGGTCGGGCTGGATCTGGCGGGCGGCGAACTGTCCGACGTCTCCCCCGAAGCCGGCGAGGACCAGCGCGCTGTCCGGGTGCATGCCCGAGCCGACGACGGCGCCGGTGCCGGCGCTGGTGAGCCGGATCAGCTCCGGCTCCTCCCCCAGCGTCTCCGCGAGGTAGGCGCGGCCGAGCCGTTCGGCGAGAGCGCTCCGGCAGATGTTGCCGGTGCAGACCAGCAGGATCCGGAACGCGCCTGTCGCATTCTGCTGCCCTGTCACCCGGACAGTCTGCGACCTAGTAGGCGCCAGAACCACGCAGGACCGCGCCCACGGTCTTGAGCAGGATCATCAGGTCGAAGGTGAGCGACCAGTTCTCGACGTAGCGGACGTCGATGCGCACCGAGTCGTCCCACGAGAGGTCCGAGCGGCCGCTGACCTGCCACAGGCCGGTGATGCCGGGCTTGACCAGCAGCCGGCGGCGCATGTCGAAGCCGTACTGCTCGACCTCGCGGGTGACGTGCGGCCGGGGGCCGACCAGCGACATGCTGCCGTTCAGGACGTTGAGCAGCTGGGGCAGCTCGTCGAGCGAGTAGCGCCGCATGACCGCGCCGACGCGGGTGACCCGCGGGTCGCGCCGCATCTTGAACTGGACGGCGTTGCCCTCGTTCTGGTCGTGCAGGTCCAGCTCGACCTTGTCGGCGTTGGTGACCATGCTGCGGAACTTGTAGACGGAGAACGGCTTCTCGTTCTGGCCGATCCGCTCGTGCTTGAAGAGCACCGGGCCGCGGCTGGTCAGCTTGACCGCCAGCGCGAGGAGCACGAGCAGCGGCAGCAGGAACAGGATGCCGAACAGCGCCGAGGTGCGGTCGAAGACGCCCTTGACGATGCGGCGGACGCCGGTGAACTCGGGGCGCTCGACGTGCATGAGCGGCAGGCCGGAGACCGGGCGGATGCGCACCCGAGGGCCGGCGACCTCGGTGACGGCCGGCGCGAGCAGCAGCTCGGCCTGGGTGTTCTCGAGGTCCCAGCCGAGCTGGCGCAGCGCGGGACCGTCAAGCTCCGGGCAGGGCAGGACGGCGACCGTGTCGATCTCGTACTGCTTCACGATGGCGGCAACCTCGTCGAGGCTGCCGAGCACGGGCAGGCCGTTGAAGGCAGCCGGCGCCTCCGCCCGGTGACCGGACGGCAGGGCGCAGCCGACGATCCGGTAGCCGTGGTAGGCCTCGCGGTCCATCTGCTCGTGCAGCGCGGCGACGCCGGAGCGGTGACCGACCAGGATCGCGGTCTGCTGGAAGTGACCCTTGGCCCGCTGCCGGTGCAGCCAGCGGCGCTGGGCGAGGCGCTGGCCGAGCGTGAGCACCATCGCCAGGGGCAGCGCGAGGACGACGAAGCCGCGGGCGACGTCGAGCTTGAAGGCCCACGAGATCGTCCCGACCGTGGCCAACAGCAGCGCGGAGGCGAAGAAGACGCGGCGGAACTCCTCGGCGCCGATCCAGAGGAAGCGCTCCTCGTAGGTGCGCATCGCGGTCATCGCGGCGACCCAGACGATCGGCAGAGCGAGGATCAGCAGCGGCGTGGTCGAGGACGACTCGAGCGAGCCCCCTTCGGCACCGAACCGGAGGACGTGGGAGGCAGCGGCGGCGAGGAGGGCGCACAGCGCGTCGAGCACCACTAGCCGGCGGACGTAGTGCGAGCGCCACGCACGACGAGCGGACGTGCCCTCACCGCGCAGACGCGCCGCAGTCCACAGCCCTCGGCGAGCAACCGTCTGCGTAGCGTGACGTACCGACTCGTCACGAACGTCGAGCAGGGTCAAGCCCCGAACCCCCGTACCTAGATGCGCCGAGTCGCCGAAGCGACCCTCACCGGCGACGAACCCCGTGTTGACCAGGAACTACAGCGTTCAACTGGCGTTCGCTTGAACTTAACGGAGAGTTTCGTCTCGGAAAAGGTCTGTTACGTCACTCGACAGGGGTACAGCGCCCGATCGTGTTCCGGAACCAGTGATCGCCGGCGCGAGCACGCCAGCTACTTCTGCTGGCGCCGCAGGCGTCGCGCTCCGCCGTCTAGATCGGAGGCATAGCTGTAGCCGTAGCCGTAGGAACCCGACACGTCAGCCTTCGGCGGGACGATGTTGAGGATGACGCCGAGGACCCTCGCCCCGACCTGCTCAAGCGCTTCGGCAGCTCGCTGCAACTGATCCTTCCGAGAACTTCCGTATCTGACCGAGAGAAGGACGCCATCGACCATGGCCGCCAGGCCTGTTGCATCAGCGACAGGGAGCAGCGGCGGCGCATCGATAAGGACGTACTCGTACTTGTCACGCAACTGCGCTATGAGCGATGACATATGCGCCGACGCGAGCAACTGACTTGGGTTGGGGGGCGTCGGTCCCGCACCAACGACCGTGACGGCGCCGTCCTCGTACGGCTGGGAAACTTCAGACACTCCGGCCGTACCGGCCAGGATGTTAGTAAGGCCGACGCCACCAACCATGCCGAAGTAGCGCGTAACTCTCGGCCGTCTTAGATCCGCCTCGACTACGACGACTTCTCGACCGGCTTCCGCTAACGCCAATGCCAAGTTCACCGCGACGGTAGTTTTGCCCTCCGACGGCATAGGACTGGATACCATGATCACCCGGGGCGGAGCGTCTACGTTGAGGAACTGCAAGTTGGTGCGCAGTTGACGATAGTCCTCCGCCGATCGTGTTGTGCTCGAGCGATCAATCAAGTGGCTGGTCGCAAGGCGCTCATCGCGGAAAACGGTGCCAATCACAGGTGAGCCGACAAGGCCGGAGATCTCCTTCGGATCTCTCACCGAACGATCCAGGGCCATGCGCGAGATCGCTGCGGCTGTACCAATGAGCAGGCCCAGGACCGCGCCGATCGCCGCATTCCGCAACGGGTTTGGAGAACTCGGTTCCATCGGAACCTCGGGCTTCTGAACCACAGTGACTTTTACGAGCGACGCGCCGCCTCCCGATGGCGTCTCCAAATCGGTGACCAGATCCGAGAACTGTCGCCCCAAGGCTTCGGCGATTTGCTGGGCGCGTTGAGCCGAGGGATCCGTCACCGTCACTTCGAGGAGAACAGTATCAGGGACGACGTTCGCTGTGATTTGCCCGGCCAAGTCAGAGGGAGTCTCGCCGAGGTCCAAGTTATCAATGACGCGACGCGCCAACTCATCGCCGGTGAGCAACTGCGCATACGAAGCGACTCGCTCTTGCGAGAACTGACTGCCTTGGAATGCTTCGGTTGTTGTCGCGGAGTCCCGAGTCGACACAAAGAACTCTGTCCGGGACGTGAACTGCGGCGTAGCCAACAAGGTCAGGAGCACACCGGCTCCAACACCTAAGAGGAGGCCAAGAACAGGCAGCCACCAGGCCGCCCGCACTGCTCGGTAGAGGTCACCCAGCCTCAAGTGAAGATCCCCAATCATCACGACGACGCCACGAAGACGTGCGTCAATGGACCAGGAGCCTAGGCGGACGAACCCAGGAACGCCGTCTGACGGAGAGTGCCCTCCCCCACCCGAGCGATCTTGGAACCGCCCGGGTGGGGAAGCGGTCCGGACAAGAGTTAGCCTCGTCCAGCCTCCGCGGCCGCCCCCGCGCTGACATCGCATGCGCGACCTCGCCCATGCCGCCAAATCCCGAAGAACAGACTCTGGGCGGCTCGGCCAACAGCAGGACGTTACGTCTCAGTTGCAGTGGGCATCCGCTTGGTGTGTAGAACGGGGACAGGAAGTGAGTGAAGCCTTGGCGCCCACCGTGACCGTCAGCGGCATGGTCAACGAGTTCAGTGGCATCGGTGTCGTCCAGCGAGCCCTGTACCCCCGGCTAGAGGCGATGGGTCTGGAGCTTCGCGTCTCCCCGGAACGCGAACCGAGCGGCGCCGGGCTCCGCGACAGGCTCGCAGCCCTGACAACAGCACTCCTGGCGCGACCCGAACCGGGCGGTGTCTACTTTTCCACGGTCAACCCTTTCCCCCTCGCCCCAGGTGACAACGCGGTCACACTGATCCACGACCTCCAATGGCTGAACACCAAGCACGGGGCGAGCCGGCTCTACCATGCGCTCGATCTACGGCGAACGGTGAAGAAGTCCAGGGCGCTGCTCGCCATCAGCGAGCGAGTTCAACGCGATCTCTTAGCACACTTCCCCGAAGACGCGAACAAGATCACCGTCTGTCGCCTCGGGCCTGGCATCGTCGACGTTCCCCGGTTCGAACCGCGGGCGAGTCGCGATATCGTGCTCATGGGCGGCGCACCGCACAAGCGCAATGAACTGGCGGCGGAGATGCTGGCGGACGCACCGGAATCCTTCGACAAGATAATCGGGATCGGCGTCTCAGATCGCACGCGAGCGATTGTCGAAGACCGTGTCGGCACCGACCGATGCATTTGGCATTACCGCGTTCCGCGAGAGCAAGTCCTAGAGATCTTGGCCACGACATACGCGTTCATACTTCTCGGTGTCGAAGAAGGCTTCGGACTTCCCTACATCGAGGCACTCGCTTCAGGCGCACATGTCGTCGCAATAGACCAGCCGCTGACTCGCGAGCTTCTCGGCGATGCGGCGGTCCTGCTCGAAGATGCTAAGTCGGAAGCCCTGGCAAAGCAGTGGCTCGAACTCCAGTCCGACCTGCCCGCGCTCCAGGTACGCCAAGCGGTCGCAAGTCGGTACAGTTGGGATGACTTTGCCGCCCAGGCCCGCGCAGTTCTCACGAGCCTCCCGCCGGTCACATGAATCCACCACGAGTGGCAACCCCGCACCTGAGCGGCCCTCCGAAAAGCAGGGAAGCTCTGCCCCGAGGCCTGACGGACGCTCCTGCGGGCCGCGCGGCGCGACAGTTTGTGGTTATTGCGGCGGCAGTCGCCGGCGCTCTTATAGCTTCGTTTCGCCTTGAGATTCTACCACAGAAGTACTCGTATGACGGGGTGCGGATCTCGCGGATTGCGCAAGGCGTCATTCCGGATTACGGCGACCGCAGCTACGCCTCGGTGGCGGCCATTTATAGCGCGCTGGGTATAGAGAAGAGCCTTCTAACCGCTTCATTCCTAGGTTATGGCTTGTTTCTGCTCGCCCTCACCGAAGCTGTGCGGCGATACCGCCACGGCCACTTGACCTGGTCCACAACGATCGTTGCTGCGGCTGGGTGCATACTCGGGGCCGTATACCTAGGATTCTATTCGAAGGACATCGTTGTCGCGGTAATCGCTTTAGCAGTCATCGCGCTACCAAGTAACCCCGCGGGCAATGTCACGCTAGCACTGATCTTCGTTGGCTACGCTCTTACGTTCCGCAGTTACTGGTTCCTCATCTTGGCCATTTCCATCGGCCTGATCGTCTTGCGTCGAAGACTCCGAACGCCAGCGCGCATGCTTTTGCTCCTTGTCGCCGTTCTAGTGACCGCATCGCTCATTTACGCAAGTCTATACGGAGTGGACATTCGCGACGTCCGCGACGCGATCAACGCCGACAGGCTTGGCAGTGCAGACGCCCAAAGCGCGATAAGCTCTTTCCTGACAGGCGGTGGCGTCGCTGGCGGAGCCATCAACGCCTGCCTTGAACTGCTATTCTTAGTCGCTCCCATCCCCTTGGCCTTGACCGGCGGGCCACTATACGCGGGAATCGCTGTTCTCCTCGCGGCGTTTTGGATGACAGTCTTCCTGGCCGTCCGCAAACTTGGTCGGACACCAAGCGCCGACCCCAGGCTGTGGCGGGCCAGTGCCGTGCTTCTCGCCTGTGTGGTCGTGCAAAGCCTGTTTGAACCCGACTACGGTTCAGCCCTGCGCCACTTAACACCGTTTCTGCCCGTGGCGCTCTTTCTACTCCATGGAGCTTCCACCATTACTGCTCTGAGGGCGAATCAGCAGCCCGCGGCGAGGTCTCGCGTCTATATACGAGGGGCGGTCTAGATGTTCGATTTCATACTTCAAGATGTCCGGCAGGACGAGGTCGAAACCAAGGCCGGCGTCGGATCAGTCCTCACGCTTCGGACTCTGGCCGTTGTTCTCTTCCGACTGAGTCAGGCGATAGGGCGACATTCCCCGGTTCTCGCCGGAGTCTTGAAGCAGGTCAACCAACTGTTAACAGGCGCCGACGTGGCCTGGCAGGCGTCGATCGGACCCAGGCTTTCCCTCTACCACCCGGCCGCCGTAGTCATCGGTCCATACTGTGTCATCGGCGCACGATGCAAGATCCAGTCCAGCGTTACCATCGGGGGCGGTAATGGGATGCAAGGCGGTAAGGATGATTCACCCACGATCGGGGACGATGTGGCTATTGGGCCTGGGGCGAGGATCCTCGGGCCCGTGAGCATTGGACGACGCGTCCTGATCGGTGCGAACGCGGTCGTGACCCGCGATGTGCCAGAAGGTTCGTTCGCGCGCGGCGTTCCTGCTCGGTCGGAACCCCTATCAAGGTAAGTCTCCTCATCGCTCGAGCTGCTGTGAAGTCAGCAAGGAGAATGCGACAAGAGGAGAAAAGACATCACGCTATTGGAGAACGAGTGGAGCTAGAATCTGGAAGGCCCCGCGTTCTTCACGTCACGTCGGCTTGGGGCGCCGGCGTGCAGACGGCATTGATCGAGTACGCAAGGCAGGGGCGAGGGTATGAGCACCACCTGGTCCACTCCCTAGACAACGAGTTCCTGATCGATTCCGAGCTGGATGGGGTGTTTGCGAGCCGCGTAGCGGCTCCTTCAGGCTATTCGAGTCTGGTTCGGACCGCTCGCCGAGAGATCCGACAGGTAAACCCGGATGTCTTGCACCTTCACTCTGCTGTGGCCGGAGGGTTGGGGCGGATCTTCCTTGCAGGGGGTAGGGCGCGACCCGCCATTGTCTACAGTCCGCATGCGTACTTGTTCGAGCGCGCCTATCTCGCAAGACCGGTAAGGTCCGGGGTGCGGGCCTGTGAGATGCTCCTCGCCCGGCGCACAGACCTTACGGTTGGCGTGAGTCCTTACGAAGTGCGACTTGCTGAGAGCCTGGGCTCAAAAGCCAGATACGTCCCGAACATCGTCACAGACGCCCCTCAAGAGGCTCGCTGGCTCGGGGCCGAGGCGGGGAACAGCGAAGGACTTCCCCAGATCACTACGATCGGGAGGTTGATGCCACAGAAGGATCCCGATTTCTTCCTTGCCACCATCGAAGAGGCGAGGAAGGAAGGCCTTCAAGCCCGATGGACCTGGATCGGGACCGGCAACGAGCAAGACGTAGGGCGATTGCGGACTGCTGGAGTTGAGGTCACGGGGTGGCTCTCTCGAGCCAAGACCTTTGAGATATTGTGCCGGTCAGCATGCTACGTGCATACGGCCGCATGGGAAGGCAGCCCGATGTCCATCCTCGAGGCGGCCACAGTCGGCGTTCCAATTGTTGCGCGGAGCATCCCCGCGATAGTTTCTCTAGGCATGCCTGACCGCTTCTCTACACCTGCGTCCTTGGCGCGTGGAGTGATTGACGTGGTCAGCGGCCGCAGAATACCCACGCCGCCCAGGGTCGGTGACCAAAACGACCAGGCGCGCGCGCTGCGGCTCGCGTATACGGAGGCGGTGCGGCAGGTGGAGATTCGCCAAACCCGTGCGAAGTCGTATGGCCGACATGTTGGTATGGACCTGGACGAAAGCAAGTGATGAGAGGTAACTCACGTCGCGACGAGGGCCCGGAATTGTTGCAGTGATACCTCGCGCACGTTTGACCCGGGGACTACGCCGGCTGATGGGTTTCGCCGTGGTACCCGCCGTGTCAATGCTAACTCCGCTGCTCGCTATACCCATCATGTCGAGGAACTACGGGCTCTCCGGCTTCACTGCGTTTGCGATCGGGCAGTCAGTTGGAAGTACAGCCTCCGTGATAGTCGCCCTAGGGTGGCCAGTCCTCGGACCGACCTGGGCTGCTCGTGCGCCCGCCAACAAGAGAAGTGCGCTCTATCGCGCAAGCATGAGTTCGCGCCTAGTCCTATTTCTTGTGGCCGTGCCGGTGTCAACGCTCATTGCGGCTTCTCTAGCCCATGCTTATCCAGAGGTTGCAGCCATTAATGCCGCAGGCTTCACAGCTTACGGCTTGTCCGCGGCTTGGTATTTCGTCGGGCTAGGGGATTCGAAGAGTCTGACCGTGAACGAATCAGTGGTGAGGCTCGTCGCGACTGGATTGTCGTGTATCGCCCTGGCCATCAGGCTGCCACTAGCATTCTACCCCCTGCTGCTGCTGCTGGCTTGGCTGGTGTCAACTATTCTGAACGCCCGGACAACCAAGACGCCCGCCTTTCCGGTTTCGAGAACTTCCTTCTCGGACGCATTCAGGCAAGTGAAGGACCAGCGGGCATCCTCCTGGTCCAGGCTAACCAACTCCGCGTACTTTTCGGGCGGCCTGAGTGTCTACTCACTGACGGCTGGGCGTGCGGCTGTAACCAGTTTCGCGGCCTTCGATCGCGTACAGAAGTCTGCAGTGAACGCGGGCGTCTTCTTTCCGCAGGCGCTAGCGGGTTGGGTCGCGGCACCGGCATTGGCCGCCGAGCGACACAGACGAATGCGACTGACAGTCGCTCTGGATGCCGCATTCGCAACGTTGTTCTTCTTTGCGATCTGGCTTTCGTTGCCATTGGTATCAACGTACTTATTTGGACGGTCACACGCGCTATCTCCGGTCGGAATGGTGCTATGTGCATTATCGGCGGCTTTAATCATATTTTCCCGGAGTGTTCGTCTTCACGTGTTCGTACCGCTCGGGCGCGAGCGCTTCGCCGCGCACGCGATCTCGGTCATGAGCTGCCTGGGCCTGATTGGACTGGCTCTGGCTGGACGCCTCTTGGGCACGACGTGGGCGTTCGTGGTGATTGTCGCGTCGGAAACATTGCTCTTAGCAGTTCTTGGTCTGAGGCTTCTCGTAGGTAAGAGGGAGCTTACTGCAGGATTGGAAGAGGCGAAGATATAGGCGTCACCGGTATGGGGAGGGGCTGGCTGACTGCCTATTCGAATAGATCATAGGAAGAGTCTGGAGTAGCTATGCACCGCGCTAAGCATATCGCTAGGCGGATACTGTTCCGCCTAATCAGTCTATTCTTCGTGTTTCCACCCCTCCGATGGGCGCTTCTGTGTGGGGCCCCTACCGTAGAGGAGAATGCCTACCGACTTTCAGCGTTGCTTGTCCAGTCAGATTTGAGACGGCTTTGGATACTTGACGATGACCTCGGCAATGCTCGCCGAGTGGTGGAGGCATGCGCGCCGGCAGCCTACGCCGACAAACGAACTCGCTTTGTTCGCAGGACGTCACTAGGGGGTGTGCTGGCTTTTCTCTTGAGTAGGGCTGTCTTCTATAGCCATGGTGTCTACGGGTCGCCTCCAAGCGGGCCACATCGAGTCCACGTAAATGTCTGGCATGGTTCAGGGCCGAAGCGTATTGAGAATCCTCAGTTCACCACCCGCATCTCATCCGACTTGCTTACGACTAACAGTTGGGCCTGGGGACGTCCGCTGGCCGCGGACATCGGGATGGATCTTGACCGTCTTGTTGTGGTGGGGAATTCGCGGCAGGATTCGCTGAGCGATAGAGATCCCGATGAGGTACTGCCAACCTTAGGACTTGATCCAGCGCGGCCTGTGGCTCTTTGGCTACCCACATATCGCCGGACAGCGGGCCGCGGTGACGTCGGGTGGACGGATGGGGTCCGTCTGGAAGACGAGTCTCTAAGAGCCGAGGTTACTGATTTTTCGCGGCGTGCTGTTGCTCTCGGAGTTCAGCTGATCGTAAAGCCTCATCCAATGGACTCTGACAGGTTTGAGCTTCCAGGTGTTCGACGGCTGACGACGACGGACCTACTTGAGGCAGGTGTGTCGCTCTACCAATTCATTGGATGCGTTGACGCCCTGGTGAGCGACTACAGCGGAGTCTGGCTGGAATTCCTGGGACTCGACCGACCCCTCCTTCTGTTCTGTCCAGATCTTCAGGCATACAAGGGATCAAGAGGCTTCAACGCGCCAGCGTTCAGCGATGTAGCGAAGGAACTCATTGTCGAACGTGCCGCAGATGCGGCGCATTGGCTGGCGGATATCGCGGAGGGGTTAGACACATATGCGTCAGAAAGGGCGACCGTGGTCGCACGTTTGGGTCTAGCGGATGGCCGAAATACGAGTGAGGCTGTGCTGCGTTCAACGGCCGAGTTCGTCGTCGCAAATAAGAGTCGGTGGGGTCGCATAAAGCTGGTCGGCCTGAACTGCTATCTCTAGCTGTCCGGTGCAACCAATTCGATTATGCAAACTTCAGTGGGACTCGAGGCCCGTGACTGGGCGCGGATAATTTACCTAGAGGGGGCTTCCGCCGCCTAGCAGGGGGCGTTGAATGCGTTCTATGGTCGCCGTCGTCGAGATTGACGGCGTGCGTGGCAGATACACCACCTCGCAAATGTCGCCTAGGTGATCGAAGCGGCCCTGCCAGTCGTCCCCCATGACGAGTACGTCGGCTCGAAAGTGCTGGATGTACTCCGCCTTCATCTCAAGGCTTTCCTCGAGGAAAGTGCCGTCAACGCACCTCAGCGCTCCTACAATGGCCAGGCGCTCGTCTTCCGAGAACACCGGCGGTCGGTCCTTCTTGCTCATGTTGAGCGCATCGCTCGAGACGCCCACGATGAGGTGGTCTCCGAGAAGCCTGGCACGTTCGAGAATGCGGAGATGGCCGATGTGAAAGACGTCGAAAGTGCCGAAGGTGATGACGATCTTCGCGTGCTCCCCGTGTTGCATCACCTGGACAAAGCTACAGCCTTCCCAAAGGAGACGCTTCCACGGGTCCCTCGATGGAGTTGCGGGTGGGTTTGCGGCGTAGTAGGCGAGTTCGGTTAGGGCGAAGACCTAGATTCTAGGCAGTTCGGAAGGTCTGGCGGGCGTCTGTCGAGCAGCGCCAATGTCGGTACCCCATTCGCCGGGGTATCGGCGTTCTGTTCATGTCGTGGCTCTTGAGGCATGCCGGATCGAGTCGTGCCTGACGGATACGTTGCGATCGCGGGCGCGCTTCGGCGATTCTCGATGTGGCGGGGGGCTGACCCCTGTGCAACCCTCCGGGTCTCGGTGGCTCGCAGCGGTGCGTCGCGTGTTGCTGGAGGCTCCCGGTGCTGGGACTGGACGCCGAGTGCGGACTTGCTCGCCCGGCACCGAATTCGTTGTATGCGTCGCCTTGTTTTCGCCTAGACCTGTGCGACGACGACGCTGACGTTGTCCTGCGCACCCAGCTGGACGGCTTCCGCGACCAGTTGCTCCGCGAGCGCCTGCTCGTCGGCATCCGTGGTCATGACCGCGATCCGACCGTCGAGCAGCTCGCCCGTGAGGCCGTCGGAGCACATGAGGAAGCGGTCGCCGGGGACGACCGGCAGGAACGTGTAGTCCGCTCCCCCGCGGTCGCCGAAGCCGGGCGCCTTGGTGATCATGCGCCGCTGCGGGTGGGTGAGCGCCCGCTCCTCGGTGATGGCGCCGGCGTCCACGAGCGCCTGCACGACCGAGTGGTCGCTCCCGATCTGCTCGAGGCCGTCCGCCTCGGACCACCGGTAGATGCGCGAGTCGCCGACGTGGAAGGCCAGCCAGCAGACCTCGCCGTCCTGCTCGGTGAGCGCCAGGCCGGCGACCGTCGTCCCGGGCCGGCTAAGCGTGTCGACGTCCCCAAGGTCATGATGTCCTTGTCCGGCCGGCTCGAGCGCGGCGTTCAGCTGCTCGATGTTCACCGTCCGGCCCTGCACGATTTCGGCCAGCCGCTGCACGGCGATCTTGCTGGCCTGCGCGCCATCGAGGTGCCCGCCCATGCCGTCCGCCGCGGCGAAGATAAGCGGGCCACCGGGTAGCTCTCCCGGTCCTCCTGCCGTCGACCACGGTCGGGTGCGGCTGCCCAGCTGAACTCAATAGTCCGATCGGCGCTCCTGTTTCACGTCGTCCCGTGGCCGTCGTGACCTGCGGAAGAACGCGCCAGCGCTAGATCGGTCAGGGCCCTCTACGTCGAGAACTGGTCCCTAGCCTTGGACCTCCGGATTCTCGCGAAGACCCTCCGCGCTGTCCTCCAGGGCTCCAGTGGCTGCTCGCGGGCGGCGAAGCAGCCACTGACGCCGGGCGTCGGCCGCCAACATGGCCCCTAGGCCGAGGATGACGGCAACTGCGACGGTGACCATTCCGATCCCGACGGAATCCCCCACCGCGGCCCAGAAGGCCACCCCCCACACGTCCACGCCGAGGATCACGAGGCCCACCACGTGCAGAGGAACGGTGAGGAACAGCGGCCGGCCCCGCGGCACGGACGACCTCATCGGAACTCCGCGAGGTGGTCACCTAGCGAGTCCTCCTGCAGATATCGCCAGACTGCCTCCGCCCGAGTCTGGTCCAGAACGGGCGCCCCGGTCCCACCGCCGGTCACCGGCACGGTGACGAAGTCCGGTCGGGAGACGTCGCGGAGGCTCCACGCCAGCTGCACCAGGGCGGTGTCCGACAGGGTGTCGTCGACCCGCACCGCCCCGGTGAGGGCCTCGGTGAAGCTCTGCAGCCGGCGGAGGTCGCCCGACGTCATCTGCTCGAGCCGGTCGAACAGCGCGGAGACCAGCACCTGCTCGCGCTGCTCCGGGAGTGTCGTCCCGGGCTGCGGGGTCGATCGCACGTATGCCAGAGCGGCGTCCCCGTCGAGGTGCTGCCGGCCCGCGGCGAAGGAGTGCCCGTGGTTGTTGAAGGGTGCTGGGACGTCCGCCTCCACCCCGCCCAAAGCGTCGGTGACGGCGCGGAATCCGGTGAAGTCCACCTCGGCGTAGTGGTCGACACGCACGTGGGAGGCGCTCTCCACCGCCTCCAGCAGGGCCGACGGCCCACCGGCGCCGAACACCTCGCGAAGCGTCGGGCTCTGGCCCAGCGACGCGTCGACGGGCAGGAACACCACCTGCACACCCGTGCGCGCACCCGTGACGTGCACCAGGGCGATGGCGTCCGGGAGCAGCGATCCGGCGACGGGCTCGACGCCCACGGTCAGGAAGGTGAGGGATCCGGCCGCCGACGCCGGCCGTCCGCCCTCCGGAAAGACGCCGCTGACCCGCTGCACGTGACTGCTGAAGTGCTCGACCGACCACGTGACGGCTCCGACCAGGAGCCCCGCCCCGGCGACCACGAGGGCGGCGACGATGATGAGCACCGTTCGCCACGGTGGCCGGGATGCCGGCATCTCGGTGTCGGCGACCCTCCGCTTCCGACGAGCGCGCCGGCGAGAACCCGCCGGGGCGGCGGCACGCGGGATCCGAGAACCCGCGTCGGCGGCCGGCGCCTGGGCGCCGGGGAGGGCGCTTCTCGAGTGAACGGCCATCGCTCGCTCCCGGTTTCAGAGCGTTCGGCACTCCTGGAGATCCTCACACGCGACGCCCGACCGTGGTGCGGCCGCGAGCGTCCCACATCGATCAGAACAGCCGCGCCAGCCACGGACGCTGCCGGTAGGCGTCCTTGACGCGGTGGATGTAGTTCTCCCCCGAGGGCACACCGACGGCGCCGTCGTGCCAGTCGCCGGAGAACCATGCGCCCACGCAACCCCACAGATCGCCGGCGCGGTACACGCCCCGCCCCGCGTGACCGTGGTCCCGCAGCCACCACACCCAGCCCTCGTAGCAGCCGCGCAGCCACCCTCCCAGCACGTCGACCGCCGCAGCGGTGGAGTCGCGGTTCCAGGGGAAGATGCCGGGCCAGGACGTCGAGCGCACTCCGACGATGCCGAAAGTGACGGCGCAGGGCGGTGTCGAGTGCACCTCCGCGCACGCGGCGGCGTCGTCCACCTCGTCGCCGAAATTGCCCTGCCGCCACTCCGACTCCCGGTAGGCCATGGCGCGCAGCAGGTCGTCCGGCACTCCCCACTTGGCCGCGGCCCACTGGAAGATCTCGTCGGTCGTCCCGGTGAAGTCGCCCGTGACGCGGCGCAGCACGTGCGTGTTCCACCGGGGGTCGTAGGCCCGCGTGGAGGGGTCCCTGGGCACGAGGCGGAGCCCTTCGGGCACCGTGCCGTTGTAGGTCTCGTTGTCCCTCCGCGGCTCCCAGGTCGACCGGTGCACCTCCGCCGCGGCCCCCTTGTCATCGGGTAGCGACGCGTAGGACCCGACCGGGCTGAGCGAGAAGTAGCCACCGGCCAGCGGTGGCCCCGAGTCCTCGCCCTCGAACGGCGGCCATCCCTGAGCGGCCGCGACGCCGAGCGTCCCGAGGAGCACCGCCACCACCAGCGCGACCACCAGGAGGACGGTCCGCCGGCGGACCGGTCGTGGTGCCAGCACCGCTCAGACCTCGGCCCGCGATCCTCGCCGTCCGAGCACCGGACGGGCGAGGCCGATGGCCAGCAGCCACCAGCCCTGCACCTCCGCCCCGTGCTTCACCACGGCCTTCAGCTGCCGCGCCCACCCGGAGTCGGCCAGCCCGAGATCAAGCAGCAGCCGTTCGCCGACCACGTGCAGACCGAAGGAGAACACCAGCAACCCGAGCCCGACCGCCGCCGTCCTGGCGCTCTCGCGCGGCATGCGGCGGATCAGACCGATCAGGCAGACGGCGGCGCCGGCGAGCACCGGTGCGTAGAGCAACAGGTAGTGCGGCACCTGGTCGTGCAGCCGGACCACCTTGTCGAGCGCCAGGAAGGTGAGCAGCGGCGGGAGCACGACGGCGGCTGGGAGGACCGGTCGCCGTCGCACCAGCAGGAGCCACGCGGCGCCTGCGGCGGAGGCGGCGGCCACGTCCCCGACCGCCCCGAAGATGCCGCCGTCCTGCGACGAGTCGAGAGCATCGAGACCCAGACCGAGCCCGTAGTCGACCAGCTGCGCCGCGCAGCCGGCGATGACCACGGCCACCGATCCGGTGATCAGACCCCGGAGGAGCGCGTCGTGGCCGGGTGGATCGGAGGTTCGTGTCCTCACGCCGGCACCTCCTGCCGGTCGGCGGTCCGACCGGCGAGCCGGTCGATCACCGCGAGGTATCTCGTCGCCTGGTGCTCCCACGCGAGATCGGCGCGAACGCGCTCCTGTCCGACGCGGCCCAGCGCGCTGCGGCGCTCGGGGTCCTCGAGCAGAGCCACCAACTCTCGTGCCAGCGCCGCTGTGTCGCCGGCTTCGACCAGCACGCTCGCCCCGGCACCGATCGCTCTGGTCTCCCGCAGGTCGAAGGCGACGAAGGGCACGCCGAAGGCCATGTACTCCAGGGCCTTGACCGGCGAGACCTCCTCCTGCAGCGAGGCATCGGCACCCACGTCGGCGGTGGCGAGGTGGGCGAAGACCTCGTTCTCCCCCACCCACCCCGGCAGCGAGACCCAATGGTCGAGGCCCAGTTCTGCCGCGAGCGCGCGGCTCTCCTCGAGGCACTCGCCGTCGCCGAGCAGCACGAAGCGGACGTCCTTGACCCCGAGGTCGTGCACCACGTGCGCGATGGTCCGCAGCACCAGGTCCACCCGGTCCTGCCGGCCCATCTTCCCGGCCCAGCAGCACAGGAACGTGTGCTGGCCGCGCAGCGACCGGTCCGGGACGGCGCGCCCCACGCGCTCGAGCACCGGTCCGTTCCGGACGATCGTCACGCGCCGCGCGCCGGCCGCCACCAGTCGTTGCTCGAGGTACTCGTTCACGCAGATCGTCTCGTCGGCGACCCGCTGCGACCGTCGTTCGCACCACCGGAGCGCCGCGACGACGGCACCCACCTGCCGTTGCTGGCGCTCGGCGAACAGCTCTGGCAGGAGATCGCGCTGGTCGACCACGACGGCTGCGCCCAGTGCCTTGTGCAGCCAGGCCAGCGGGAAGTAGAGGTCCGGCGGCTGGCACAACTGCAGGACGTCGATCCGCCCCTGTAGGCGCGCCGCGACCGACCGGACGGCCGCCCAGGCGAAGGACACCGCGTACTCGCCCAGGTAGCCCAGGAGGCCGCCCGGTTCCGGCGGGGACGGGTACTCCAGCACGGTCAGCCCCGGCAACCGGCGGTACTCCTCGTTCTCCGGCGCGGCCCGGGTGATCACCGACACCCGGTAACAGGAGGCGAGCAGGTCGCGGACCTGCTTGCGCACGCGGATGTCGATGCCCAGTGCGACGTTCTCCACGACGACCAGCACGTGCGGCGGGCCCCCGCGGCCGGCCCTGCGCCGCGGACCCCGCCTCACGAGACGACCTCCGTCTCCGCGATGTGACCGACCGGCGGGCTGAGACGGACGGCGCCGTCCGCAGCCGCCGGCCCGTCGATGCGCCACCCGTCCGCGGTCGCCCGCACGCTGGACGACACCCGGCGCCGCCACCAGTCGTCGACCTCCGCGGGCAGCGCCCGCCAGGCGGTGTCGTCATCCCGGAACTCCTCCAGCAGAGCGCGGTACGCGCCCGTCACGCGCGGATCGACGGCGTAGTCCGGATGCGTCAGGACCAGCACCATGCCGCATCGCTCCCTCAGGTGCCGTGCCTTGTCGATCCACAGGCCCCCGTCGGTGTGCCCGAGGACGGTGAAGAGAGTGTGGTCCTGCGGCAGCGTGATCGGCAGTTCCACCTGCCCCCGGTTCAGGAAGGGCAGGTAGGTGCAGCACCCGCCGGCTTGCGGCTCGTACGGGTCGGTGTCGGTGTAGGAGGAGTCGTACGCGAACCCCATCTCGGGCATCCACTCCCAGACCCGCTGCGTGGCCGGAGAGCGGAAGCCGACGGCGCCCCACCGCTCGGCGTGTGCCCGGATCTCAGGGAGCCGCTGCTCGAGCAGGCGCCGGGAGCCGAGGTCGCGCCCGTCGTGGCGCAGCCCGTGGACGCCGATCTCGCAGCCCTGGTCCCGCAGCTCGTGGAGAACCGTCGTCCCCACCTCGTAGCGCTCGGGGTAGCGGTCCGGCACGAAGTTCCACGACGAGCGGTAGCCTCCGGCTCGCTCCGGATCGCGCAGCAGGTGCAGGTTCCGGTAGCCGATCTCCGTCTCGACGTCGTGGGTCAGCACCATCGCCCACGAACGACCGGCAGGCCACACGTCCAGCCACGGGACGGGACCTCCCGCGATCTGGGTCAGCACCGAGAACATCCACGCGTACAGGTCGTGCAGGCTGTCCTCGACCGGCCACCGCGGGAAGGCCGACCGGCCCTGCACCCGGCTGAGGCGCCGACGCAGTGCCAGCTGGGTGCTCCTGGGCACGGCCGGTTTGACCGCGTAGTAGCCGCGGAGGAGCGCGCGCCGCGCCAGGGCGGACGCGCGAGAGCTCTGCACCTGCCGATAGCGCTCGGACCAGAGCGTCTCCATGACCTCGGCCAGGTCGAACGGCACGTACACGTTGCCGGTGAGATCCCGCCAGACGGACGCGACGACGGCGCCGTCCTCCCGTCTCACGGACCGGACCGGTCGCCACCCGTGCCCGACCCTGGGCAGGAAGCGGGCGGCATCGGCATCGGCGACGACGGAACCGACCAGCCAGGAACCGCCCAGGCGGTACCGGGCAGCGATGCCGGGTGACGCGAGCTCCGCGCGCGGCCAGAGCAGCGACGTGCCGGCGATCCCCCGGACCCGGCTCAGGAATCGCGGTCCGTCGCCCTCCTGGGGCCCGGTCACCTCGTACGGCACCCGGAAGTAGTCGAGAAACCCCCAGGGGTGCGAGGCCTGGAACACAGCCGGATCCCTCCGTCGGGTCAGAGTCCGCGCTTCAGCGCCAGATAGGGCAGCAGCGCCAGCTCGTAGAGCCCCGGCAGCGGGTCGCGCACCGAGAACACGGCCTCGGTGTCGACCCCGCGCAGCGAGGAGAGGTACTCGCCCAGCTTCAGCCGGCCACGGCGCACGTCGCGCACCGCGTTGGGCACATCGGTGGCCAGGCGCACCCAGCGCACCCCGGCGCGGGCCTGGACGGGAACGACCTCCTCCCCCACCTGGTCGGCGAAGAGCAGGGCGGCGAAATCGGCTCCGGCCGCGGGTCCCACTGTGTGGTACCCCCAGGTGCGGGCGTTCACGTCGAGCAGCTTTGCCACCCCGTCACGCGGGTCGACCTTGTACTCGAGCTCGACCAGGCCGTAGTAGCCCACCGCGGAGAGGAACCGGACCGAGGGCTCGACCAGCTCCGGGGCGTCGACGGTCTCGACGTAGGTGCTGGAGCGCCCGAGGTCGCTGGGGTGCTGGCGCCGGCGGAGGACCGTCATGCTCGCCACGGGGACGCCCTCCTTGAAGAAGGCGCAGAACGAGCGCTGCTCGGCACCCCCGCCCGGGATCATCTCCTGGACGAGCAGCTCGCCCTCGGTACCCACGACCGCGCGCCCCCGGCGGAATGCGTCGACGAGTTCCTCCCGAGTGCCGACGCACCAGCCCTTGACGCCGGTGGCGTAGAAGAAGTGCTCCTTGATGGCCGGTTTGACCACGAGCGGCACTGCCGTGTCCACCTCGCGCAGGTCGTCCTCCGTGACCGGGTACCAGGTGCGCGGCGCGGGCACGCCGAGGGCTTCCGCCGTCCGGTAGGTACGGCGCTTGTCCCAGGCCTGCTCGATGCACTGCCAGGAGGGCGTCGGTACCCGGAAGTGCGCGGCCAGCTCCTCCCGGTGCGCGGCCAGGACCGCCACCGTCTCGTCGCGCGTGGGGAAGAGAACCCACCCCTCCAACCCGAAGCGCCGTCGCGCCTCCTCCAGCGCGGCGAGCGTGGATTCCGCGCTGCGCAGCTCCGGCACGTGCAGCCGGTGGGTGGTGAACCGCGACGCCGCGGCGATCGACCGCTCGTCGTCCACCACGCACACCGGCACCCCGCGCCGGCCGAGGCTCCGGACGATGCCGAGCCCTTGGTAGTCACCGCCCAGCACGACGGCCCCGACGCCGCGACCGGGCACAGCAGGCGCCCCTGCGGCGTCGGGAGCGGGCAGCGGGCGGACCACCGTCACGCGGCCTGCCTCTCCACGGGGTCCTCGGTCGTCCGGCGGCTTCCCCGGTGGTCCGTCTGCGTGAGGCGGCGGGCCACGGCCTGCCCGGTGTACCAGCCGCCGGAGACGAACCGCATGATCGGGCCGAAGCTCCACGCGGCCGGGGCGCCGACGATGTGCAGGCCGGGCACGGAGGTCTCCATGCCGGGCCCGAGCACCGGGTACCCGCCGACCCGCTGCAGGGCATCGACCAGCGGCGGCGCGAGGAAGGGGTAGCGCGCGACGTCGACCCGGTAGCCGGTACCGAGGACGACGTGGTCCACGGTCGGCCCCACCCCGGTGGACCACCGGACCCGCACCCGGTTCCCCACGGGCTCGAGCTCCCGCACCGTGCTGTCCAGCCGGATGGGCACGTCCACCAGGCGCGGCTGAAGCCAGGCGGCCCCGGCCGGTCGGATCGCCCGGTGGGCGAGCGGCTCCTGCACCGGGCGCGGCAGGCGACGGAAGAGGTCGGGCAGCGCCACCAGCCGGGACAGGCCCATCGGGCCGACGTCGGTCGGGGCGTACACCAGCGGGGCCCAGCGACCCAGCATCCGGTGGTACTTCCCGCCGTGCAGCCAGGTGAGGTGGTCCTTGCGGGCGGCGACCTCGACCTCGGCGCCGTTCTCGTGCAGCAGCGCCGCCGACTCCAGGGCACTCTGGCCGCCGCCCACGACGAGCACGCGGCGGCCGCGGAACCAGGACAGGTCGCGGTGGTCGGACGTGTGCGAGACCAACTCGGCAGGCAGGCCGGCGGCCCACGCCGGGCGGTGTGCGAAGGGGGCGATGCCGGCGGCCACGACGACCCGCCGGGCGTGCAGCCGGCCGCCGTCCGCGAACGCGAGGCGGAATCCGCCCGTGCCCTGCTGCACCAGCTCGACCTGCCGGACGTCGACGTCCGGCGCCACCTGCTGCTGCACCCAGCCGCCGTAGTCGATGAAGCGGTCCAACGGGATGGGACGGCCGAACCGGGCGCCGGTGGCTGCCATGTAGGAGTCCAGGGACAGCGGCCCCTCGTACTCCCCGATGCAGGTCGCGGTCCAGTTCGAACGCAGCACCATGCCCTCCGGCATCGTGCGCCAGAACGACATCGGATCACCGATGACCCGCACGTCCGCCCCCGCGCGCCGCAGGTGCGCCGTCGTCGCCAGCCCGTACGGGCCGGCTCCCAGCACCGCGATGTCCACGTCCGTCATCAGGCTCTCCCTCGCCGATCGATCGCTGTGGTGCCCGGCGTCTCCTCGGCGACGCCGTCGTCCTCAGGGGCAGTCGGCCCCATGTCGTCGTCCCACTCAGCAGGCAGGGGTTGGCTGCGCCGCGCAGCCCGTCCGCCGCGCCCGGCCTTCAGCAGCACACCGCCGAAGAGCGAGCTGGGGCCTCCGGAGAGCTCGGCGGCGGCCCCTTCGAGGTCGCGGCGGGTGGTCGCGCCGATCACCGCCACCAGCACGAGCAGGTGGGCGTGCTCGGCGACGACGGCCGTCTCCGCGGCGTCCAGGACCGGTGGTGTCAGGACGACGACGTGGTCGATGTCCGCGGGGATCGCGCTGAGCAGCCGGCCCACGGCGCCGAAGGTGAACAGCTCCCCCGGACCGAGCGGACCGGGGCTGCCGGCGGGCAGCAGGGAGAGGTTCTCCACCTCGCTCGCCTGCAGCGCCTGGTTCAGCGGCACCCGGCCGACCAGCGCCCGGGCCACCCCCGGTCCGGAAGGGATGTCGAACAACCCGGCGAGGCGGGGCACCCGCACGTCGCACTCGACCAGCACCACCCGGTGACCGGACTGGGCCAGCGCGATGGCGGTGTTCGCGGCGACGTGCGCGACGCCGTCCGAAGCGGACGGACTCGTGAAGAGCGTCACCGTCGTCAGCTTGCGGCGCTGCCGCGCGGCCCGCTCGACCTTTCCGCTCACCTGCCGGTAGGCCTCCCCCGCTGTCGAGCTCGGATCGCGCAGGACGGGCAGCAACGAGGCCCGGCGCCAGCGGCGCCGGCGCACCGGCACGGTGGCCAGGATCGGGAGCTCCGTCCGCTCCACGAAGTCCCGCGGACCTCGCAGACGGTCGTCCGACCGGTCGCGGAGCAGTGCGCTCCCCACACCGACGATCAGCCCCAGCGCGAGACCGGCGGCGCCGTTCACCGGATAGTTCGGCGTCGTCGCGGCGGTCGGCATGGAGGCTGCGCTGAGGGTCGCCGCCTGCCCCTTGCGGTAGTCGACGTAGGCGTCGGCGATGGCTTGGGCGTACCGCTGCGCGGACGCCGCCGAGGTGTCGTCGAACTGGATCACCAGCACCGTGCTCGCCGCGGGCACGGTGACCGACGCGTGCTCCTGGAGGTACGTGGCGGACACGCCCACCTGTTGCGCCGCCGCCGCGGTCACCACCCCCGAGATCGCGACCTGCCGCTCGGTCTCCATGTCCGGCGCCACGGCTGCTCCGACTCGGGGCTCCGCCGGCTCGACCAGGACGCGTATCTCCGACTCGAAGGACGGGTGGTGCAGGGCCCAGGACAGCGCGCAGGCGCTGGCCACCGCCACGAGGGTGACGAGCAGGATCCACCGGAGGTATGCCAGCAGCACCGGCCGCTCGCGGGGCAGACCGCGCGTCGCCGGCGTCTTGTCCAAGTGCACGGTCAACTCCTCGTCTCTTCCGCTCGGAGTCGTCCTCCGGCAGCTGGGGCCACCACGGCCGCGGGCGATCTGCCCGGGATGGCCGACGGTCGGCCGCGGTCGGCGCACGCCGTGAGCGCGAGGAGCGCGAACAGCGCGTCGGCGGAGCCGCGATAGGTGAGGTGCGGATCGAAGACCATGAGTACCGCCATGACCACGAGGCCCACGAAGACCGCCACCCCTGCCGCGCCCATGGCATCGCTGCGCGTGCGGGCGAGGCGCCAGCCGCGAGACGCGCCGACCCGGACGAAGAAGAGGAATGCCCCGAGCAGCGGCAGACCGCCTCCCCAGAGCAGCCAGAGGTAACCGCTCTCGATCCAGACGTAGCCGGTCAGCTGCGTGGGCACCGGCACCCGCGCTGCCGGGCGCACCCCGAGCAGCACGTTCCAGTGGGAAGTCAGCTCCGGCCAGAAGTAGGTGGTGAGGTTGTGCAGCCGGCCCAGCCAGCTCGGTGGCAGGCCGGAGGCGTGGCCGAAGCCCGCCAGCCGGACGGAGATGACGGGCCAGACGACGACCGCGCCGGCGACCAGGAGCACCCCCAGGAAACCCAGCACCGCTGCCGAGCCGGTGACCAGCGCCAGCGCTCCCATCCCGACGACCAGGCCCAGCATGCTGGAGAACTCCCCGGCGGCCAGGCAACCCAAGACCAGGACGGCGACGCCCGCGCAGAACAGCGCGGTGCGGCGTCGCTCACGCAGCCACAGCGCGGTGAGGAGCGCGAGGTTGAGGATCATCAGGTCGGCGGTCGCCGCAGGCAGGCCCAGGGTGGACGAGCCACGGACCGACGTCAGCTGGGTGACCGCGCCGAACTGGGAGTAGTAGTGCGTGAGGAATGTGCGGACGCCCAGCACCCCGAGGCCCTGCAGGATGCCGATGACCGCCACGACGCACGCCGCAGCGACCGACACCAGCAGGCAGATGCGCACCTCCGGGACAGTGCGGACCGCGGCCCGGACGATGAGGTACAGCGCGAGCAGCTTCCAGAGCACGAGGCTGTAGAGCAGGTCGTCGGCGGTGATCTCCTGGCCCCGCACGGACATGGCCAGCAGGAGGACGACGGAGTTGGCGACCGCCATCGCCACGATGGCGACCTCGAGCCGCCCGGGCCCCCGGAACCTGACCGCTCCCCGGCGCAGACCGCACAGCCAGCGCAGGGCCAGGGTGGCTCCGAGCAGCAGTTCGAGGGCCTCGTTGGGCCGGAAGAAGGGGATGGCCACCCCGCGGTCGATGCCGGCGACCAGTGGGGTGATGCCGACGAGGAGGTAACCGGCGACCGCCGGGCGGCGCCACACGAGCCCGGCCAGGAGCAGCGCCCCGCACGCCGCGACCGCCAGGAGCGGGCGGTAGGCCGCCAGACCTCCGGCGAGGACGGCCCCGCCGAGGACGAGCGGCTCGAGGCCCGTCCACCGCCGACGCCGCGGCCGGATGCCGAAAGCGGGGGCGGGAACGGTCAGAGTGCTCACGCCTCCACCCCCCTCGCCGGGGCCTGCCGGGGCCGGATCAGGCCGCGGGTCAGCCAGGACAGCTCCGGCGCGCGCAGCCACGCCTGGACGAGGAGGAATACAGCGGTACCGAGCACCACGGCCGCCCCTCCGGCGACCAGCCAGCCGGCCCGGCCCTCGAGCACCCGCGGGACGAGGACGACGACGGGCGCCACCGGGACCGCCATCAGAGCGGCCCCTGCGACCACCCGGACCACACCCGGCCCCAGCCGTCTCTCCAGCGAGCGGAGCCCCGAAGCCTGCGTCACGGCCAACCGCCACGCGCCCACCGTGTTCGCCAGCGACCAGGCGATCCCGAGCACCAGCGGCACCGCCGCGACGGGCACCAGCAGCGAGCAACCCGCCAGGACGAGGAACACGACGGCCTGGCCGCCCATGGCCCGGACCGGGGTCCGCATGTCCTGCCGGGCGTAGCAGGCGTAGGTCAGCACCTTGAACACCCCGTCCCCGACGAGGCCCGGTGCCAGCGTGGCGATCGTGACGGCGATCAGCAACGCGCCGGAGTGCGAGCTCATCCGCCCCACGGCGATCACCTCGCCGAGGGGCCGGGCGACGAGCACGTAGCCGACCGCGGCGGGCACGGTGACGAACAGGACGAGCGCAAGGCCGTTGGCCAGGGTCTCGCCGAACCCCTCCCGGTCACCGTGGACGTGCATCCGCGACAGCCTCGGCAGCACCGAGAGCGCAACAGGCGTGATGCCCAGCGCGACCACCAGGGTGTAGAAGGTCAACCCCATCTGGACGGCGACGACCCCGCCGGCCACGCGGTTGGCCAGGACGAGCAGCACGAGCGGTTGCAAGGCCGTGGTGCCGGCGAGGGCGAGGGCGGGCAGGGCCCGGCGCACCAGCGCCCGCACGTCGGGATCACGCCAGCCGGCCCGGGGCAGCAGGGTGACGCCCGCGCGGCGAGCCCCGTACCACTGAACCGCGGCGTGCACGGCGACGGCGGCTGTAGACCCTGCGCCCAGGAGGACCAGCTCGCCGACCGGGGCACCGGCCGCATCCGCCGACGTCCCGTAGCGGGCCGCCGCCACGCCGAGGACGACGAGGACCCCGAGGTTCTCCAGCGCAGGAGCCGCCGCTGCCAGCGCGAACCGACGGCGGGCGTTCATGACCGCAGCCGAGGTGCCGACGACGGCGTAGAGAAGCACTTGAGGGGCGAGCAGGAGCACGAGCAGCTGGGCCGCGCGCCCCTGGGCGGCCTGGGCAGCCGCGTCCTGGGTGCCCACCGCCCCGGCCCGGAGAGCGAGCGGGCCCAGCACCATGGCTGCGCCGGCAGCCAGCGTCAGGGCACCGAGCGCCACGCCGAGGAAGCCGCCCGCGATCCGCTCCGAACCGAGGCGGTCCCCCGCATCCAGCGTGCGAACCAGGGTCGGGACCAGGAGCGAGGAGAACAGGGAGCCGGCCAGGAAGCCGTAGTAGACGAGGTTGGGCAGGGAATTCGTGAACTGGAAGGCGTTGCCCAGCAGGGTCGGTCCGAGGACGGCCCCGATGGCGGCGATGCGGAGGACCCCGGTGAGCCGGCTCACCAAGGTCCAGGCTGCGATCCGCAGCGAATCCGACGCGGCCGAGACCGCAGGGTGCTCCCCGTCGACCATCCCGGCCGCGGTGACCGCCCCGTCCGATCTCGCGGTCACCGCACGCCCACTCTCCCCAGCACGCAGGGGACGGTGCGCAGCAGGATGGCGAGGTCCAGATGGAGGCTCCGCCGCCGCACGTATTCGACGTCGAGGTCGAGGGCCTGGCTCATGGTCAACGTGTTGCGGCCGCTGCACTGCCACAGACCCGTGATCCCGGGCGGGACGTCGAAGCGTGCGTCGTGCTCAGGGCCGAAGAGTTCCGCCTCCCAGGGGAGGACGGGCCGCGGACCGACGAGCGCCATCTCGCCCTTGAGGACGTTGATCAGCTGCGGCAGTTCGTCGATGCTGGTCTCGCGGAGCCAGCGACCCAGTCGGGTCACCCGGGGGTCGTCGGCCAGCTTGTACACGCCTCCGGCGTGCCCGGCCAGAGCGGGTTCGGACAGGAGCGCCGCGACGTACTCGCGGTGTGCCCGGTCGTCGCACCCGGTGCGCATCGTGCGGAACTTGTACATGACGAAAGGACGCCGGCTCAGGCCCAGGCGCTCCTGACGGAACAGCGCCGGCCCCCGTGACGTGCAGCGCACGATCAGGGCGACGGCGGCCAGGAGAGGGCTGAGCACGACGAGGACCGCCGTCGCGACGACGACGTCGAGGGCCCGTGACAACGCACGGCGCCGAGGCACCGAGCCGGGTCGCGCCTCGTCCGTCACCGGGCCGGTGGTGCCGAGGCGGGCATCCTTGGCCACCTCGATGGTCATCGTCAGCGCCTCAGGCCGAGGCCAGGCTGAGGGAGCCGTCCCTCTCCTCGAGCGGCACGGACTGACCGCTTCCGAGGGAGAGCTGAGCGGCCTCCAGGACTTCGACGACCGCAAGTCCGCTCAGCCCGTCGGTGAGGCACGGCGCTCCCGTGACGACGGACTCGACGAAGTGGTCGTCCTGGACGGCCAGCGGCTCACCGGCGGGAACGTAAGGCGCCGTGATGTCGCCGTAGCGGTACGACGTCGGCGGCTGGGTCAGGTCCTCCTTGTCGACCGGGAAGGACACGCCCTTGTCATGGATGCGGATCTTCTCTTCCATGGCCAGGTCGTTGTAGACGGCCATCTTCTTGCTTCCGACGACCGTCACCCGCCGCACCTTGCACGGGTCGAGCCAGCTGACGTGGATGTTCGCCGAGACGCCCAGGTCTGCGTACGCCAGACGCAGGTAGGCGACGTCCTCGAACCGCCGGTGGGCATGCCGCGAACCCCAGGCCTGCACCGAGGTCGGGCGCCGCCCCATCAGGAGGTTGATGATCGAGACGTCGTGGGGGGCGAGGTCCCAGACCACGTTGACGTCGCTCTGGTACAGGCCCAGGTTCAGCCGGCCGCTGTCGATGTAGAAGAGATCGCCGAGCTCGCCGCTCTCCACGATCTCCCGGAGTCGCCAGACGGCGCTGTTGTACTCGAAGGTGTGTCCGGCCATGAGGACGACGCCGGCATCTGCCGCCTCGTCGATCAGCTGCCAGGCACCGGCCGTCGTGGTGGCGAGCGGCTTCTCCACCAGGACGTGCTTGCCGGCGCGGATGGCCTCCAGAGCCAGCGGGACGTGCGTCGAGGGCGGCGTCGCCACGATCAGGGCGTCGAGGTGAGGCAATGCCGCCTCGAGACTCGTGAAGGCTCGAGCCGACGGGTACGACCGGAGCAGAGGACGCAGTCGGTCCTCGCGGGTGTCGATGATCGCCACCGACGCCACACGCTCGAGTCCGTTCACGACCCGGACGTGTTTGGAACCCCAGTACCCGGTGCCTATGACGCCGACACGCAGTCCCGACTCAGTCATCATCGCAGCCTTCGCAATCAACGGCACGGGGCGGCCATTTTCGACGTCCCGGGCGGTCCAATTCTTCGGCGCGCGTTGCGCAGAACTCGCAGGCGTTTCTGAATGGGCGCGATCTACACCCCGGAGGTGGCGTCTCCTCCCATTCCAGCGAGCCACTTCCGCACCTACTCGTCCCTGCGAAGCGAATGGATCCTGACTCCGCTCCGGCGTCGTGTCCATACCTCTATTAACGGAACTTTTCGGGGCTCGAACAATCCATCCAAAATGGAGACTCGTCGGGGTGGCGAACACGCCCCGCTGTCGGACGCTGGCGCCCCGTCGAGCTCACTAGGGCCGTTCGCCTCTTGGGACAGCTGGCGCCGATGTCTAGCCTGCGACAGCGCTCGCTGCCTGCGGAGGAGACGCGATGGCCGGCTGGAGGTGGTCGCGCCTCCGCATCGTCTACGGCACGATCCTCCTCGCATCGGGCACGCTTCTCGCTTCCGCCTGCGGGCAGGAGACCACCCGGGCGAGCTCTGCGTCCGCGGCTGAACCGATCTCGGGACTGGCGGTCCACCACGCGGAGCTCGTCGACGACGAGGGCCATCCCGTCGTGCTCCGCGGGTTCAACACGTCGGGCACCGAGTACGCATGCGTCGAGGGCTGGGGCATCTTCGACCTGCCGGGGGGCGCACCCGAGGAGGTACCCGAGGCGGTCGTGGAACGGATGTCCCGCTGGCGTGGGGCGAACACCGTCCGTGTGCCGCTGAACGAGCAGTGCTGGCTCGGCCTGGGGGTACACCCCGGGTTCGGTGGCACCGCGTACCAGCGCGCCATCGAGGGATACGTGCAGCTGCTCCGCCGGCACGGGTTCGTCGTCGTCCTCGACCTGCACCGGTCGGCACCGGCGGACGGCCGGTCGCTCGAGCAGGAGCAGATGCCCGACCGCGACCACAGCCCCGAGTTCTGGCGGCAGGTCGCGACCTCCTTCCGCGGGGACACCGGAGTCGTGTTCGACCTGTTCAACGAGCCGTGGCCGTTCGGCGAGGCCGACAGCAGGCGCGCGTGGGAGTGCTGGCGAGACGGGGGGTGCACGCTCACGTCGCAGAACACCGGGCAGCCCTACACAGCGGCGGGGATGGACGAGCTCATCGCCGCCGTCCGGTCGACTGGGGCGACCAACGTCCTGGCCGTGGGGGGCATCCACTGGGCCGAGGTGCTCGACCGGTGGCTGGAGTACCGGCCGAGGGATCCGATGGACCAGCTCGTCGCCTCGTTCCACGGCTACGCCTTCAACCGCATCTGCGCCGACGTCCGGTGTTACGACGACGTCCTGGCCGGGCTCGCCGACCGGGTTCCGCTGTACGCCGGCGAGATCGGGGCGGACGGCGCGGTGGTGGCGGGGGAAACGTGCCGCCCCGACGCCGTGGGGCGCCGTGGCTTCTCCGAGCGCCTCCTCAGCTGGCTCGACCGCCACGCGGCCAGCTGGACCGTGTGGACGTGGAACGCGTGGGGCGATTGCCTGTCCCTGGTCGCTGATGACGCAGGGGCACCCACCGGCTGGGGCCGGGAGGTGCGCGCCGCGCTGGCCGAGGGGAGCCACGACTGAGCTGAGGCGCAGGACGTCCGCCCGGTATCACCCCCGGCCGGTCGCCGACCAGGTGCGGCGCAGCTCCGCGGCCACCTCGGGCGGCGTGAACCAATCCGGCAGCTCCGCACCGTCGAAGAGGCGGCGGCGTTGCTCGGTTCCGGAGATGTGCAGACAGTGCTGTCCGGGCTCGATCTCGTCCTCGGGGATGTACCGCCGGAGCTCCTCCACGTAGACCATCCGCCGGAACGGCACGACGCCGATCCCCAGCTCCGCCTCGTGCCTGCGGACCAGCTCCTGGGCGGCGTACGGCTCGTAGAAGGGCCTGCCGCCGGCGTCGACACCGGGACCGGCGTGGTCGCGACCGACGATGAAGTGCGTCGCGCCGTGGTTCTTGCGGATGATGGCGTGCCACAGGGCCTCCCGGGGGCCGGCCATGCGCATCGCCAGAGGGAGCAGGGACAGGAGGACGCGGTCGGGCGGATAGGTCGGCAGCAGTGCCTGGTAGCACCGCACGCGCACGTACCGGTCCACGTCGCCGGGCTTGGTCACCCCCACGACGGGGTGGAGCAGGACTGCCGCGTCCAGATCCCGCGCCGCACGGATGGTCAGCTCCTGGTGGGCCCGATGCATGGGATTGCGGGTCTGGAAGGCGACCACACGCTGCCAGCCCCGCTCGCTCAGCAGGGATCGGACCTCGGCAGGGGTGTGCCGCAGGGCCCCGAAGGCCGGGTGGTGCGGTAGCCGTAGCACCTCCAGCCGGCCGGTCACGTACCAGGGATGGGTCTGGTGCAGGAGATGGTGCACGCCGGGGTGGGCGGGGTCGGTGGTGCCGAACACCGCTCTCGCCTCGGCGACACGATCGGGCTGCCATGCCTCGCGCAACCACAGCACGGCGAGTGGGGAGCCCTTGACACGCAGCACCACGGCGCCGGCTGCGCTGCCCGCATCCACCACGTTCCCCGGCAGGTCGAGGGTGACGGGGACAGGCCACAGCTCGCCGCTGGTCAGACGCATGGAGGCGCAGACCGACTCACTGTCGGCCCGGTCCAGGAAGCTGCGCAGAGGCGAGAACGCGCCCGTGGCGAGGAGTTCCAGATCGCACCGCTGACGGCGGGTGAGCTCCCACGACGGCAGCCCCTCCACCACGCGGAGCAGCTCGACGGCACGTCCCGACGGCACCAGCAGATCGACCAGCTGCCCTCCGTGCGGTGGCGGAGCCGGCCCGTCCCGCTCTTCCGCGGCCCGCGCCCGGGCACTCATCGCCGTTCCACCTGCGCCGCGGCGACGCCCGACGCCGCCTGACCGCTCCGCTGCACCGGTCCCTCGCTCGCCAGCAGCGGCCATCCCCTCCGCAGCACGAAGTCCAGCCAGGCCCCGCACGCCTGGGACGTGAGGACCGCGGTCAGGACGAGCGTCGTGAAGAACGGCGGGCTGATGATGCCCGCGTCGAGCGCCACGCTGGCCAGCACGATGCCCGGGCCGCCTCGGGCGTTGTGCGTCAGGGCGAGGTTGACGATGTCCAGACCCCGGAAGCCCGACACATGGGCGGCCAGGCCCACCGAGACGAGGACGACCGCCGTGGAACCGACCAGGAACGCGACCAGCATGACCACCGAGAACCCCCGCGTGAAGTCGAGGCGGTAGCCGACGAGCGCGAAGTAGACGGGGATGAAGACCGCCGAGGAGACGCGGCTGAGGGCGTCGAACGCGGCCCGGAAGCGCGGCTCCTCGCTGTTCGAGACGCCGCCGACCAGGCCGAACCCGGCGAGGAAGGCCGCGAAGGCGAGCGTGACGTCCAGGACGGCGGCCACGCAGACGTAGCCGAGGAAGACGACCATGAGCCAGGCGATCGGGGACCCGCTGGCCAGGACGTTCCACCGGGCACGGCTCAGGCGGCGGAGCAGCAGCGGGAGCACGGTCATGGCCAGCGCCACGTACAGGACGTTCGTCCCGACGTGCAGCGCCACTCGTCCGGCCAGTCCGGCTCCGGGCGCACCACCGGTCGCAGAGGCGAGGGCTGTGGCGACGGCGAGGAACCCCCACAGGACGATGTCCTCGAGGACGGCGACGCCCAGCATGAGGCCGGCGAAACGGGTGTGCAGGATCCCGAGGTCGTGGAAGATCTTGGTGATCACCGGGATGGATGTCACGGCCGCGGCGATGGCGAACACGAGCACGACCGCCGGTCGGTTCCCCGCCTCACCCATGAACCGGTGGAGCGGCAGCAGCGGCGCGACGCCCAGGGCCACGAGGAACGGCAGCGCCGTCCCCAGGCCGAGCATCCACGCGGTCGGCTTCCTGTTCTCCCTGGTGAGCACGTTGCGCACCCCGGCGCCCGAGACGAACATCAGCAGCAGCAGCCCCAGCTGGTAGAGGAAGCCCAGGACCACCGTGGAGGCGTCCTCCCCACCGGAGCCGAAGATCGCCGCGGCCGCTCCCGGCGCCAGCAACCCGAGCAGGGACGGGCCGAGCAGGACACCGGCGAGGATCTCCCCCACGACCCGCGGCTGGCGGAGGCGCACCGCGACCTGACCGAGCAGGTTGGCTCCCGCCAGCAACAGCAGCAGGGCGAGAGCCAGCGACCCCAGGGCTTCAGTCGACATGCTGCCCCCTGTCGATTTCAGCATCCCGGGCAACCGTCCGGAATGGGACCGCGGCCCGTCAACATAGCCGCAAGAAGGGGCCGCGAGGCAGGGTTCTGCGACCTATTGTCCCGGTGCACGCGGAAAGCGCTCGCCGCCCATCCGGATGCGAGACCGCCGCGTCGCCAGAAATGATCCCTCCCGGACGCACAAAAGGCTCCTGACCGGGTTCCCACGACGCGGATCTGCGCCTAATCTGCCCGACACTCCGTTCGATGGATTGCCATTCACCGAGCGCAGCGGAGCAATGACGGATCGTGCTGCGGGCCACTGAGGAGTGCCGTGACCATCTCCGAGCAACCGCTGACCGCAGCGCGGCCCGCGACGACGACCACCGCGTGCCGGCTGTTCGTCGTCCGCCACGGGACGACGACCATGAACGTCGAGAACCGGTACCGAGGACGCCGCGACGTGCCGCTGGACGCCCAGGGCTACCAGGACGCAGTCGACGCAGCCCGGCAGCTGTCGGACGTGGGACTCAGCGCCGTCTACTGCGGGCCCTTGCGACGAACGATCGCCACAGCGCAGATCATCGCCGACGAGGCGAGGATCCCTGACCTGCGCATCCTGCACGGGCTGAACAACGTGGACTACGGCGTCTGGGAGGGGATGACCGCCGGCGAGGCGGCCGTCTACGACCCCGCCGCCTTCGACCTCTACCGCACATCCCCCAGCCGGGCGGCGTGCCCGATGGGCGAGCGGCTCCAGGATGCGCAGGAGCGCATGGTGGGAGCGCTGCAGCTGATCGGCGGCCGGCACGCCGGTGAGACGGTCGTGGCGGTGAGCCACGCGGTGATGATCCGTCTGGCGGTGTCGCGGCTCACCGGGGTCGAGGGCGAGGAGTGGCGCATCCCGGTGGGGCGCGGCTCCCTCACCCAGTTCTGGGTCGAGGACGGCGCGATCACGCTGGCCGAGCTGCCCCAAGGCGACGACGTGGATTGACGGAGCTCCCGTGAACCCCCCTCCTGCGCTCGGTCGGGCTCGCCACCTGACGCGCACCTGGTTGAGCGAGCAGCCGGCCCTCTACCTGCCGCTGGCGCGACGCCGCTATCCGGGGCCGAGCCCGCAGGTCGTAGGGGTGGACACGGAGCTGGTCATCGACGCCTACACGCGTGCAGCGAGCACCCACATGGTCTACGCGTTCCAGCTCGCGCAGCCGCGGCCGGTCCGCCTGGCCCACCACTTGCACGCGCCGGCGCAGGTCATCGCGGCCACGCGACGGGCACTGCCCACGCTCGTCCTGGTCCGCGAGCCGGACGGGACAGCGCTCTCCCAGGCCGCACGAGAGCCGCACGTGACGGTTCGCGACGCGCTCCTGGCGCACGCCCGCTACCACGAACGCCTCCTGCCCTACCGCGACTCGGTCGTGGTGGCCGACTTCGACGAGGTGACCAGGGACCCACGCGCAGCGGTGCAGCGGATCAACGACCGCTTCGGCACCACCTTCGCCCTCCCGGCCGAGGACGAACCGCTCGTGGCCGAGCTGATCGGGCTACGCCCCACGCACTGGCCGACGCTGCTGGCGTTCGAGTCCGGGCAGGTCCCGAAGCAGGAGCTTCTCCGCGCCCTCTCCGATCCCACCACCCGTCCCGCGCCGCCTGAGGACTCAGAGGCGTGGCTTCCCTCGGAGAGGCGCCGGCAGGCCAAGGAGGCGCTGCGGGCGGACCTGCACCGGCCGGAACTGGTGCCGCTGCGCACCCGGGCGCGGGCCGCGTACCGGGCGTTCCTCGGAGGCGATGAGTGAACGGGCGAGCCCGTTCCCGAGCCCGGTCGCCTCCGCAACCGGCCAACCCTGCCGCGCGCCGCCCGCGACGAGCCGACGCCGGTGAAGCCGTTCCGCAGCCATGCCCGTCCAGCAGACCCCCAGCGTGTCGCCACACCTCGGGGCTGCTCTCGCAATCCGCCCCGCACCGAAGGTTCAGGGGAGCACCCGTGGTCACCGATTCGCCGTCGTACCGGGCACGCACGTCGTCCCACCGCGTGCGCAATGCCGCGTTCTGGGTGCTCACCTGCGCCGCCGTCGTGTTCGCGTTCCTCCCTGCCGTGTCCGCTCCCGCCGCCGGGCCGACCGTGGTGTCGTTGACCTTCAACGACGGGCATGTCAGCCAGTTCTCCTACGCCCGCCCGGTCCTGCAGGCCCACCAGATGACGGCCACCTTCTACGTGGCCAGCGGCTGGGTGACGGCCGGCTCGAACAGCAGCATGTCGTGGGGGCAGGTGCGGACCCTCTACCGCGACGGGGACGAGATCGGTGGCATGGGCACCGATCACCGGAACCTCACCACGATCGACGCGGCGACCCAGCAGACCCAGGTCTGCGGTGACCGCCAGACGCTGATCACCCAAGGCGTGGATCCGCAGACGTTCGCCTACCCGGGTGCAGGTGTGAACGCGACGGCCGAGGCCACGGTGCAGGGCTGCGGATACCTGGCAGCCCGGACCATCGGCGGCCTGGCCCAGCCCACCGCCACGACGGGGCCCTGGGCCGAGCCCATCCCGCCCACGGACCGCTACGCGATCCGGACCGCCTTCGTGCCGACCGGCGCCATCACGCTGGCGCAGCTGCAGGCGGACGTGAACCAGGCGGCCGCGAAGGGCGGCGGCTGGCTGCCCATCTCGTTCAACCAGGTCTGCCACGCCGGAACGTCGACCTACAGCACGTGCATGGCCTCGTCCAAGCCGATCGACGACGCCGTCCTCTCCCAGTTCCTCGACTGGCTGCAGAGCGGCGCGCCCGCCGGGACGACGGTCCGGACCGTGCGCGACGTCATGGGCGCTCCCGCTCCTCCTCCGCTGCCGCTGGACCCGACGGTCGTCTCGCTGACCTTCAACGATGCCTACAAGAGCCAGTACACCTACGCGCGCCCGCTGCTGAACGCCCACAACCTCCGTGGCACTTTCTACGAACCGAGCGGATGGATCGACCAGGGCGGGTCCCAGATCCTGGCCTGGTGGCAGCTCGACGACCTCTACCGGGACGGCAACGAGATCGGCGGCATGGGGGTCAACCACAAGGACCTCACCACGCTCGACGCGGCGACGCAGCAGCAGGAGGTCTGCAACGACCGGCAGCGACTGACCCAGCAGGGGTACGACCCGCAGACCTTCGCGTACCCGGCCGGCGCCTTCAACGTCACGACCAAGAGCACCGTGTCCGGTTGCGGGTACCAGGCCGCGCGCGCCTCCGGTGGGCTGTCGGCCAGCGGCCCGACCTACGCCGAGACGCTGCCGCCCAAGGACGCCCTGGCCATCCGGACCGTGACCACCTCCTCGCCGATCACCCTGGCGGATCTCCAGAACGCGGTGAATGCCGCGGCCGGCAACGGGGGCGGCTGGGTGCCGCTGACCTTCAACCAGGTCTGCAGGTCCAGCGACGCCGGCTACTCGACCTGCATGGCTTCCTCGCGGCCGATCGACGAGCAGGTGTTCTCCAGCTTCCTGGCGTGGTTGGACGGCGGCGGGGCGCCGGCGGGAACGACCGTGAAGACCGTGCGCGACGCCATGGGGATCACCGCGCAGCCCCCTCTGGCCAACCGCCCCACGACGGTTTCCCTGACCTTCGACGACGGTCTCGTGTCGCAGAACCTCGTGCCACCCGTGCTGGCCTCGCACGGCTACCACGGCAGTTTCTTCATCAACACCGGCCCCGTGGAGCGGGGCGAGCCGGGGACCATGACGTGGGCGCAGATCGCCGCGCTGCAGGCTGCGGGCCACGACGTCGGCGGTCACACCATCGATCACGTCAACCTGAAGACGACGACGGACTACGACACGAAGTACCACCAGGTCTGCGATGACCGCGCTGACCTCATCCAGCACGGCTTCAACCCGGTGTCCTTCGCCTACCCCGAGGCCGCCTTCGATGCCACGGCCGAGGAGATCGTGCGACTGTGCGGCTACCAGACCGGCCGCACCGGAGGGAGCGTGTCGCCCACCGGCCCGCTGTACGCCGAGACGATCCCGCCTCGCGACCCCTACGCCACACGCGTCCTCGGGACGACGTACGACGGGCCCATCACGCTGGCGTCACTCCAGGACGCGGTCAGCGCGGCGTCCTCGCACGGCGGAGGATGGCTGCAGACGCTCTTCCACCAGGTCTGCCAGAACGGGACGAGCGGCTTCGACACCTGCATGGCCGGCTACCGACCGGTGGACCTCGCAACGCTCCAGGCGTTCGTGGACTGGCTGGCGAACGGCGCCCCCTCCGGGGTCTCCGTCAAGAGCGTCGCCGAGGTCATGGGTGTCGCGCCGCTCGTGACCATCGCGACCCCTGCCTCCGGAGCCACGGTCGGCGGGACCACCCAGTTCAGTGGCACTGCGGATCCCTCAGGAGGCAACGTCTCTGTCACCGTGTACAGCGGGAGCTACCCGAAGGGCATCGCGGTGGCCACGGCCACAGCCGCCACTACCGGGGGCAGCTGGTCGGCAACCCTGTCGAGCGCGCTCGCTTCGGGCACGTACACCGTCAGCGCGGCCCAGACGAGAGGCGGCCTCACCGGCGTCAGCGTTCCGACGACGTTCACGGTGGACTCGTCCATCGGCGCCCCGACCGCCGCCTTCACCGTCGACAAGACCAGCGGCACCGCCCCGCTGGCCGTCCAGTTCACCGACACCTCCACCGGCGGCCCCACCAGCTGGGCCTGGGACTTCGGCGACACCACCAGCGCCACCACCCAGAACCCCGCGCACACCTACACCACCCCGGGCACCTACCAGGTCACCCTCACCGCCACCAACACCACCGGCAGCACCACCTCGGCGGCCACCACCATCACCGTCAGCTCCGCACCGGTCGCCCCGACCGCCGCCTTCACCGTCGACAAGACCAGCGGCACCGCCCCGCTGGCCGTCCAGTTCACCGACACCTCCACCGGCGGCCCCACCAGCTGGGCCTGGGACTTCGGCGACACCACCAGCGCCACCACCCAGAACCCCGCGCACACCTACACCACCCCGGGCACCTACCAGGTCACCCTCACCGCCACCAACACCACCGGCAGCACCACCTCGGCGGCCACCACCATCACCGTCAGCTCCGCACCGGTCGCCCCGACCGCCACCTTCACCGTCGACAAGACCAGCGGCACCGCCCCGCTGGCCGTCCAGTTCACCGACACCTCCACCGGCGGCCCCACCAGCTGGGCCTGGGACTTCGGCGACACCACCAGCGCCACCACCCAGAACCCCGCGCACACCTACACCACCCCGGGCACCTACCAGGTCACCCTCACCGCCACCAACACCACCGGCAGCACCACCTCGGCGGCCACCACCATCACCGTCAGCCCCGCACCGGTCGCCCCGACCGCCACCTTCACCGTCGACAAGACCAGCGGCACCGCCCCCCTGGCCGTCCAGTTCACCGACACCTCCACCGGCACCCCCACCAGCTGGGCCTGGGACTTCGGCGACACCACCAGCGCCACCACCCAGAACCCCGCGCACACCTACACCACCCCGGGCACCTACCAGGTCACCCTCACCGCCACCAACACCACCGGCAGCACCACCTCGGCGGCCACCACCATCACCGTCACCAAGGCACCGATCCAGGCGCGGTCGTCCAGCACGGCGTCCGGCTCGAACACCACCGTGGCGGTCCCGCGACCCGCCGGCGTGGTCACCGGCGACGTGCTGGTCGTGGAGATCACATCGGAGCAGAACCCGACCATGACCGCTGTTCCCGCCGGGTGGACGGCGGTCACCGCGGCGCCGCTCACGGTGGGGACGACTGCGCGCGTGTGGTCCTACGTCCACGTGGTCACGAACGCGGCCACCGACCCGGCGAGCTACACCTGGACGCTGTCGGCGCGGCTCAAGTGGGCGGCGACGATGACGGCGTTCTCCGGGGTCGACAACGCCAACCCCATCGATGTCCCGGCCACCAGCGCGACGACCACCACCGCGGCGACGACGCTCACGGTCCCCGGCGTCTCCACGGTCACTGCGGGCGCGATGCTCGTGAGCGGACTCGGGCTCTCCGCGAACGGCATCACGGCCTCCGGTCCGGCCGGCTGGACGATCGCCGCACAGACGACCGGCACCCAGAAGACCGGTCTCGCCTACCGGTTGACGGGCGCCGCTGCGGCGAGCGGGAACCTCACCTGGTCGCTGTCCAAGGCGACAACCGCCGGCGGCTGGCTGGTCGCCCTCCGTCCGGCCCCCTGATGGTGATGGGAACCGGCGCGGCCGGTTCCCATCACCATCAGCCGGCGGTCGAAGAGACGCTGACGACCACCACCGTCACGTTGTCCTGGGCGACCGCCGGATCGGCCTCCGCGACGAGCCGGTCCGCGAGGGACTGGTCGTCGGCATCGCCCCTGAGCAGTTCGCCGATGCGCGCGTCGAGCACCTCGCCGGTCAGGCCGTCGGAGCACATGAGGAAGCGCTGTCCCGGCACCACGGGGAGAAAGGCGAAATCCGCCCCACCACGGTCACCGAACCCCAGCGCCTTCGTGATCATGTGTCGCTGCGGATGGGTGAGGGCCCGCTCCTCGGTGATCGCGCCGGCGTCGACGAGCGCCTGGACGACCGAGTGGTCGGTGCTGATGCGCTCGAGTCCCTTCTCCGAGCAGCCGTAGATCCGTGAGTCCCCGACGTGGAAGGCCAGCCAGCACAACTCACCGTCATGCTCGGTCAGCGCCAGCCCCGCGACGGTCGTCCCGGGCCGGCTGAGCGGATCGACGTCCGCCCCCATCGCCATGATGTCCTTGTCGGCCTGCTCCAGCGCAGTCCGGATGGCCTCCATGGTGACCGTCGGGCCCTGAGCGATCTCGGCGAGCCGCTGCACGGCCAGCTCACTGGCCTGCGCGCCGCCGACGTGACCGCCCATCCCGTCGGCCACGGCGAAGATCGGCGGTGCCGCCAGGTGGCTGTCCTGGTTCTCGGCGCGGCGGCCCGGATCGGTCGCGGCTCCCCAGCTGAGCTCGGGTAGGTCCATCGGCGCTCCTGTCCACGTCGTCCCGCCACGACACCTCCATCGCCCCCCGTGGGCGAGCGCACGTGAGCGTAAGGGTTCAAGGTCCACTGCGGCGCGGTCGGCCTGCCGCATCGCGGGCGACGTGGACCTCGGCGACGAGGACGGTCAGCGTGCGGTGACCCCTACCGCGGGCAGCCCTTGACCCGGTCGCACTGGTACTGGTTGCCCGCGCCGTTGGCGAAGTCGGCGGTCAGCCAGGTGTGGGCGGTCAGGTGGCCCTGCACCTCGGCGATGTACCGGTCGGCGTCCGCGGAGTGCCAGTCGCCGGAGAACCAGGACCCCACGCAGCCGTTGACGTCGCCCGGGCCGCCCAGCCACGAGACCCAGCCCTCGAGGCAGCCGCGCAGGTAGGACGCCTCGTAGTCGAGGGCGAAGGCGGTGCTGTCCCGGTTGAAGGGGAAGGTCCCGTTCTGGTTGCCGGCGTAGGGCGCACCGGGTGCCTGCCAGGCCGGGTCGTCCCACGACTTGATCCCGATGATCGAGAACGTCTGCGGGCACAGCCCCGCGGCCGGGGCGTACGGGTAGGCGCCGGTCGTGCTGTTGGTGTCGCGCTGGTAGTCGTGGCCGAACCCGGCCAGCCCCGCGCAGTAGGTGCCCGAGGCGGCGGTGGACCGGGGGAACGCGTCACCGCAGCCGCGGTTCCAGTAGCACTGCCCGTCGGCGAAGTGCAGGCCCTGGTACCAGGTGGACTCGGTCACCGCCTGGGCGCGGAGCAGGTTGTCGGAGATGCCCCACTTGCAGGCCGCCCACTGGATGATCTCGTCGGTCGTCCCGGTGAACTGGCCGTCGACCCGCGGGAGCAGCCAGGAGTCCCACTGCGGGGCGTAGGAGTCGCCGCGGGGCCGGGCGGCCAGCGAGGCGTGCACCGCCTGCGGATCCGGCGTCGCGTGGTTCTGCGCCGCGTTCTCCGGCCGCGGCTCCCAGGTCGAGCGGGTGACCCGCTGGGCGCAGGTGGTCCCGCTGGGCAGCGTCGACCACGAGCCCGCGGCTGCGGTCGCGAAGTACCCGTCGGCCCGCGGGGGCGCGCTGTTCGCCGATCCGCCGGTGCTGCCCGACGAGGTGGAGGTCGGGGCGCTGGTGGTGGTCGTCGTGGGTGCCGGTGCGCTCGTCGTCGTGGACGGCGCCGGCGGCGTGGGGGTTGCGGTCGCCGTCGGGGACGGGCTGGTCGTGGTCGGGGTGGGCTTGCCCGGCTTCGCGGGCTTGCGCGAGGCCGCCGAGGACCAGTCGGCGTCGGCGGCGTGGCCGGAGACGACGGCGACGCCGGTCACCACGGCGGTGAGGCAGAGCAGGGCGAGGAGGAGTCGCTTCACGAGAACACCAGACGTGACGGAATCGTTACGCAAGGCACCGTAAGCGCTCTGTATCCGTACCCCTACGGACGGTTCCGTCCGCGGCTCAGGAGCCCCACCCGCCCCAGCCGGAGGACGACGACGGGCCGGAACCCGGGCGGCTCGCCGGCCCCGGTTCCGGCCCGTCGTGCCGCGCCGCGATGCGGCGCGGACGCGTCAGTAGGTGTTGATCGACGAGGCCACGGAGAACACGAAGGCCAGGAGGAGGACGAAGGCCAGGACGGCGAGGATGCCGCAGACCAGGCCGGCGATCGCCAGGCCGGTGCTCGTGCCGCGCTTCTTGCCCTGCGAGATGGCGATGCCGCTCAGCACGATGCCGACGACGCCGAGCAGCATCCCGAACCACGGCACCCAGCAGAGGATCAGGCCGACGAGACCGCAGACGAAGCCGGCGATGCCGAGGCCGTTGCCCTGCGCCTGGGCCTGCGGGGCGGGGTAGCCGTACGGCTGGGCCACGGGCGCGCCGTAGGGCTGGGGCGCGGGGGCCTGGTAGCCCTGCGGCGCCGGCGGCTGCTGCGGGTTCTGCGGGTAGGACGAGTCGTACTGCTCGGTGGTCATGCGGGTCCCCGTTCGGGTTCGGTCGTCGGCGGTGTCCGACGTTTCCGGCGCAGCGTCGTGACGGACGTCGCCGTCCGCAAGGGGACGCACCACGGGAGACCGCGCCGCAGTCCAATCCGGGCACATCCGTCCCAGTGGGCAACCCGCTGTCACCTCGGCGAGGTACGCCGACCGAGTTGCCGGGGACTGCCCGCCCGGCGACGCTGATCCTCGACGAGCCGGGAGTGCAGCAGCCGCCCCGGCGTATCGGCGGGTCCCCGATCCGGACCCCATCTCTTCCCGGTGCGCCCGTACGACCCTGACCCCGTCGTCGGAACTCGTGCTCAGGCGGCTGCCTCGGGCACAGCCGTCCCACCGTTCACGCCGATCGCACGGACCGGACCGCTCCTTCCCTACCGTGGGCGCAGCAGCGGGAAGGAGACCGGCGTGGCCACCATCGGAGTGACCGGACGGCACCGCTCGCTGCGCCTGTCCCGCACCTCCGAGGTCCGCCGGGCGTGGCTCGCTCCGCTGCTGGCCCTGGTCGCCATCGGCCTGCTGCCGGTCCTCGGCCGCTCCCTCGTCTGGCTCGGCACGACCGCCACCGAGGCCCCGGCGCACGAGGCGACGGTCTCCGCGCCGGCGAGCGCACCGGCTGCGCCCTCCGCGGTCGCGACCCCGTCGGCGACGCCGTCCGCGGTCGTGTCCGCCCCGACGGCGTCGACGTCGTCCGCGGCGCCGTCGCACCCGGCCCGCGCGGCCGCTCCGGCGCGCAGCTCGGCGCCGTCGTCGGTCGCGGTCGCGCCGCCGGTGGTCGTCGTCCCGACGCACGCGGACCCCGACCCGGTGGCCGCCCCGACCCCGGACGCTCCGCCCCAGGACCCGGCGACCGACGTCGGATCGTCCGGCTCCGGCGACACGACCACCGGCGACCCCGGCTCGGACCCTCCGGCGTCCGAGTGCACGACCGACTGCGAGATCGTTCCCGCCCCCTGAGGAGTCAGGGCGTCGGCGTCTCCTCACCGGGGAGGTCCACCGGCGGTTCCGGGAACGGCGGGAACGGCTCGGTGGTCTCCGTCGGCTCGCTCGACCCGCTCGGCGTCGTCGGCTCGTCCGTCGTGGTCGGCGCGGGCTCCGTCGTCGGGGTGGCCGTCGGGGCGCCGTCGTCCGTGCCCGGGCTCGGGGCGGGCCGGGACGACGACGAACCACCGGGGGCCGTCGTCCCCGCGGCGACCTCGGGCTGCGTCGTCTCCGGAGTCGTCGTCGTGGTCGTGGTCGTGGGCCTGCGCTCGGGAGGCGTCGACGTCTCGCGCTCGGCCGTCGGCCCCTCGGTCGTCGCGGTGGCCCAGCCGTCCGCGATGTCCGACCGGGTGCGCTCGGCCGACGAGCCGGACGCGGCGCTCGTCGCGGTGCCGATCGACGCGCTCGTGGTGCGCTCGACCGGCACCACCGGCCCGGACGACACGACGACGGCGGTCAGGACGGCGGCGCCCAGCACCGCGTTGCCACCGGCCACGGTCCACCAGAGCCGGCGCCGGGACCGCCGGACGGCGTGCCGAGGACTCATCTGCGGGCTCCCTGCTCGACCCGTCCCCAGCGGTGCACCACGACCCCCGAAACGCGCGTGCGACGATGACTTGAGAGTTTCAACCTTGTCATTCACGAGCGGTCTGCGGAAGAGGTTCCCTGACCCTCTGCGACCGGCCGATCACCCATCGGCCGGGTGCACGCCCGTGGCACCTGTGACGGGCGTGCCGCGCTGGATCCGACACGACCCTGTATCACGCCCGCCCGACGGGGCCGCTCCTAGTCTCCGACGCATGCCCTGTCCTTCCTGCGGGGCGACGGAGACGCGCAGCCGGATGATGCCGGGGTTCTGGCGCTGCGACGCCGTCGTCGAGATCAAGCCGCTGGTCTCCGCACCTGCCGTCGCCGGCCCCTCGGCCCCTGCCACCGCGGAGCGCCCGCGCACCCGGCGGTGCGGCACCGTCTACCCGTACTCGCCCGCCGAGGACGGCGTCACCTGCCGCTGCGGGCTGCCGTCGGTCGGCGAGTGCTCCGAGTGCGACCGCGCGGTCTGCGAGGAGCACTCCGACCTCTGGCGCGGGTGGCGGGTCTGCGACCGCGACCTGGCCAAGGCGCGGATGCGCTCGCGGGCCGCCGCCATCGAGGAGGAGCGGCAGGCCCAGGCCGCCGCGGCCGCCGCCGAGGCCGAGCGGCTGCGCCAGCGTTCCACGGTGCTCGAGCTCTCCGACGAGGAGGCGCTCTGGCTGCTCTACGTGCCGGAGCCGCGCACCGAGCAGGAGATCCGCTCCGCCGTCCGCGTGCTGCAGCGCGTGCCGGCCGACGAGTTCACCGCGCTGTGCATCTACGTGCTCGACCACAGCGCGCCGAGCACCAAGAGCCGGCAGCGCGGGCTGCGCCGGGTCGAGGGCTGGCCGTTCGCGGGCCCGGACTACCACGACCGCTCGTGGTTCCTGACCCGCAAGGGCGACTGGTACCGCACCGGCTCCTACGGCACGACCGACGCCGGCAAGGCCACCAAGGTGCGCCGCCTCGACGACACCGAGAAGCGGGCGATCATCTACGAGATGTCCTGGCAGCAGTCGATCGACAGCGGCGTCGCCTGAGCCGGTCTCAGGACGGCGGCGGGACCAGGCCGTCCTCGACCGCCCGCACGTAGAGGTCACGGCGGGTGGGCGCGGGACGTCCCACCGTCCGGTACTTGACCCGGAGCCGCCGGAGGTGGGTCTTGAGCGTCTCCTCGTCCATGCCCAGCCGCCGGGCCACCACGGGCAGCAGGTCGTTGCAGGAGGCGTAGGCGATCAGCACGTCCCGCTGCCGGGGCGACAGCTGGGGGTCCGCCGCGGGCACCGGTTCGGTTCCGCCCGTCACCTCGATCCCGGGTTCGCCGGCCAGGATCCGCGCGAGACGACGCCACTGCTGCGGGTCGGCGCGGACGATGCGGACCCTCAGAGCGTCGGTCAACCGTGCCCCCGTAGCAGCAGCTATGCATAGCGCGCGCTATGCGTGCGACCGATCGTGACAGCCGTCACGTCTCGTCGTCAAGCGCGGCCGGGTGGGCGAGAGTTCCTCCATGAGCGACGACGCCGCGGCCCGACCGCCGGTCGGCCGCAAGGCCGAGGCCAGCGCCGAGACGCGGGCGACCCTGCTGGAGGCCGGGGCGGCCCTGCTGCGGGAGCAACCCGTCGGCGACGTGCTCAGCCAGGTGACGGCGCGGGCGGTCGTGGAGCGCGTCGGCCGGACGACGGGGGCGTTCTTCCACCAGTGGCCCACCCTCGAGGCCTACCACCGCGACCTCGTGGCGTACGTGCTCGACCCGGTGCGCATCGAGAGCACCGCGGAGGCGGTCGCCTTCATCACGGCCGCGCTGCGCAGCGGCCAGGAGCCCGCGACCGTGCTGCACCTCGCCGCGCGGGGCAACTTCGAGAGCGTGCGGGCCGACCCCTACGCCCAGCTGTGGCAGGCGCTGTGGTCGAAGCACAGCCAGGACGAGCAGGTGCACGCCTCGCTCCGGCAGAACTTCGACTGGGTGACCGATCAGGTGGTGCCGCTGCTCGAGGCCTGCCTGGCCGCCGCGGGCCGTCAGATGCAGCCGCCGTTCACCGTCGACAGCTTCGCCGTCGTGATCACCGCGCTGGTGCAGGGCCTCAACCTGCGCTGGGCGATCGAGCCGGAGAGGGTGCCGGTCAAGCCGCTGTCGGAACGACCGGACGCGCCCGAGGCGCAGACGTCGTGGGACCTGTTCGGCACGACCGTGGAGATCCTGTTCCGGACCATCACGACGCCTCAGGACGGCGGCGGCAGCAGCCCGTCCTCGACCGCCCGCACGTAGAGATCGCGCCGGGTGGGCGCCGGCCGGCCGACCTCGCGGTACTTGACCCGGATCCGGCGCAGGTGCGTCTTGAGCGTCTCCTGGTCCATCCCCAGCGAGCGCGCGACCGCGGGCATCAGCTGGTTGCCGGCGGCGTAGGCGATCAGGACGTCCCGCTGCCGGGCGGAGAGCTTCGGCCGGCGCAGGGCCGGTTCGGCGCTGACGATCGCCAGCTCGTCGTCGTCGTACCCCAGCACCTCGAGGGCCTCGGAGGACTCCAGCCAGCCCACCACCTCGACGCCCGCGACCCCGGCCAGCAGCCGCGCCAGACGGCGGCGCTTGTCCGGATCGGCGCCGACGACCAGCACCCGGAGCGGCTCTGCGCCCTCCCCCTGATCGCCGCCGATGGACACGGCGCTCACTGAATCGCCGGGCCGAACCGGCAGCAAGCGGGCACCCGGCCGCCGGGACCGCAAACTGGGCGCAGCCGGCGCAGGTTGACCGCAACGAAACGCTGACCTGCCGGTACTTGAATGCGTTAGGTTCGCGGCCAGTTCCGATACGGGGGGTTCGATGACGGAGACGGCGGCCGGCCGGGACGTGCCCAAGACGGCGGTACCGGTCGATCCCTTCGTGACGCAGATCGGCTGGCTCGTGGCCACCGCCGGGGGCAAGGAGCAGCTCGTCCAGCGCTGCGGTGGGCTGGTCAGCGAGCGGACCCTCGACAACTGGACGGCCGGCAGCTATCCGCGCACGAAGGTCACCGGCGCCGTCCGCGACCTCGACGCCTGGGCCCGCCAGGCGATGCCCGGCTACCCGGACGCGGCCGGTGCCCCCTCGCTCATCGAGGCCTGCGGCCCCTACCGCAGCGCACCGGCCGTTCCCGAGCCTGCGGTCGACGCGGAGGAGGGCTCGCCCGAGCGGCGGCCGCGTCGGCTGCGCTGGGTGCTGGGGGCGGCCGCGGCGGTCGTCGTCCTGATCGCCGCCGTCGTGACGACGGTGGTCGTCGTCCGGCACAACGACGCGGAGGCCGCGAAGGCCGCGGCGGCGGCCGCCGCCCGCAGCGCGGCGAACGTGCCGCTGCCGAGCACCGGCGACGGCACGTCCCGCACCGAGCTGACCGGCAGCATCGGCGCCAAGACCTTCGCCGATCCGCGCACCCTCACCGCCGGTGGCGCCGCGATCCCGGCGAACACCGAGATCCAGGTCCGCTGCCGGTACTACGCGCCCAGCGTGCCGAGCGTGACGCCCGACGGGTTCTGGTACCTGATCGAGAGCGAGCAGTGGAACGGCCTCTGGACGCCGGCCAACTCCTTCATGAACGGGGACGTCCCGGGCGGGCCGTACACCCACAACACCGACTTCGACGTCCCGATCTGCACATGATCAGTCGTGCGGCGGGGTCAGCTGCCGCGCCGTGCACTGGTCGGCCAGCACGTCGGCCGGCAGGCCCGGGAAGGTCGCCGAGCACCACCGCGTGACGTCGTCCTGGCTCGCGAAGCCGGCGTCGGCGAGCGTCGTCCAGTACGGCGATCCGTCCGCGGCCGTCGAGCGTTTGCCGAAGTCGGTGCCCCAGAGCAGGTAGAGAGTGGCCGAGCTGCCGACCGTCGCGTTGATGTTCTGCAGCTCGGCGAGGATGTCGGCGGCGTAGAAGGTGTGCGTCCCGTTCGCCGCCGTCTGCAGCGGGTCGGTGATGCCCACGCTCTTGCTCGACAGCTGCGCCACCCAGCGCCCGTCGAGCGGCACCTGCGGTACGGACTGGTCGCGCAGCGAGGTCAGCTCGTTCAGCGCCGCCTGCTCGGCATCGGGCGCCGGGCCTGGGGCGGTGGTGGGTTCGCCGGGTTGCAGCGTCTTGCCCCCCGCCTCCGGTGACCCTGCCGACGCGCTGCCGGCCGAGGCGCTGCCGGCCGACGCGCTGCCCGCCGAGGCCGGGTTGTCGGTCGCGGTCGTGGCGCTGTCGGTCGGCGTCGCCGTCGACATCCGCTGCCAGATGAACCAGCCGGCTCCGCCCACGGCCAGCAGGACGACGACCACCACCGCGACGACCACGCCGGTGTTCCAGCCGCGCTTCGGCGGCCCGGGGTCGAACGGCGGCTGAGGCGGCGGGGGCTGGGGCGGCGGCCCCCAGTGGAGCGGCGTCTCCGGCCAGGTGGGCTGCCGCGGCAGCGGGATCGGTCCCGAGGGGTGCGCCGGGTCCTGCTGCCCCACAGGTGGCTGGTACGGATTCACGTCGTTCCCCCGCCCGCCGGCCCGCCTCTGCGCGGTGCTGCGCCGCGGCGGGGTGCTGGTGGCGCGGAGCCTAGACGCCTCCCCTGTCAGCGGGTGACGGTCGGCGCGTGCCCGTTCTGCCGCGCGGCCAGCCGCTCACGCTGAGGGACGACGGTGTACTTCGGGTCCTTGGCGCTGACCATGCCGGCCTCGAAGACGCCGAACCGGGTGAGCGCCGACCCCGCCGCCAGCAGCGCGCCGGCCAGCACCGCCCCGACCCGCTTGCGGCCGGTCAGCAGGGTGAGCGCCGCGCCGGAGACGGTGCACGCCTTGGCGATCTTCAGCAGCAGCCCCGGCCGGCCCTCGTGGTAGGGCTCGCTGACGATCCCGTGGCCGTTCTCCACCTGGTGCATCGCGGCCAGCTCGATCGCCGCGCCGGCCACCGCCATCTTGCGCGCCGGCCCGGCCTCGGCGACCGGTGAGAACGCCATCGTCATGCCCCCGCCCGCGGCCATCCCCGACCCGGCGAAGACGAACGGCAGCTGCTCCCCCGCCGCGTGCCACGACGGGACGGCGGTGTTCGCGATCAGCACCGCCGTGTACGTCGTCATCGGCCCCCCGAGCGCCCCGGCCCCGACGGCGGCCAGCTTGCGCAGTCGCGGGAACCAGCCCAGCACGTGCAGCCCCGCCGCCCCGACCGTGAGGGCGCTGAACGGCGAGAGGATGTACGACCCGACCGACAGCGGCGACGTCGGCTTGAACACCCGCAGCATGTGCAGGAACCGCTCCGGCCGGCCCAGGTCGACGATGAGCAACCCGACCGAGCCCAGCGCGCCGCCCCCGGCGAGGATCTGCGCCGCCTTGGCCAGCGTCGGCCGCTTCGTGAACTCCCCCAGCGCCGACAGGATCGCCGACGACCCGGCCGCGCCGCCGAGGAACAGGTAGAGCGGCACCTCCGGGCTCTTCCACACCGGCGGCTTGATGATCGGGCGGCCGTAGTACGAGGTGAACTCGACGTCGTCCACCATCGACAGCTCGCGGCTGCCGCCCCCGCCGCCACGCTTCTTCCGCTTCAGCCGCGGGCCGCGGTCCGCCTGCCGCCAGCCGCCCGCCGCGGTCACTTCCGCCTCCACGACGCCAGGACGGCGGTCACCGCCACACCGACGACCATCGCCGCACCCTTCGCCGCGGCCCGCCACATCGCCGGCAGGTCGCGGGTGGTCACCACCGGGTCGGGCGGGAGGCCGTACACCTCCGGCTCGTCGAGCAGCAGGAAGAACGCCCCGTTGCCGCCGACGCCGTCGTCCTCGTCGCGCCCGTACAGCCGCGCCGACTCCACGCCCTGGCTCTGCAGCGTCGCCAGCCGCGCGTCGGCCCGGGCCTGCAGCTCGTCGAGGTTGCCGAACTGGATCGACTGCGTGGGGCACGCGGTCGCGCAGGCCGGCATCAGCCCGTCGGTCAGCCGGTCGTAGCACATCGTGCACTTGAAGGCCCGGCCGTCGTCCTTGCGCGTCTCGATGACGCCGTACGGGCAGGCCGGCACGCAGTAGCCGCACCCGTTGCAGATGTCGCCCTGGACGACGACGGTGCCGAACTCGGTGCGGACCAGCGCACCGGTCGGGCAGACGTCGAGGCAGCCGGCGTGCGTGCAGTGCTTGCAGACGTCGGAGCTCATCAGCCACCGGATCTGCTTGTCCGTGCCGCTCTGCGTCGTCTGCGGGTCGAACTCGCTGAGCGCCTCGGCGTTGAGCACCGACGCCTGCGCGCGGGCCAGGGCGTCGTCCTGCTCGGCGCCGGCCGCCGGCGACGGGCCGCTCCCCGTTCGATCGCCCCCCGGCCGACCGAACGTGGGCATCGGCAGGTCCACCGTGCGCGACTGCTCGATGAACGCGACGTGCCGCCAGGAGTTGGCGCCGAGCTGCCCGGTGTTGTCGTAGGACATCCCCGACAGGCCGAGCGCGTCGCGCCGGCCGTGCGAGTCGTCCATCGGCAGCGTGTTCCACTCCTTGCACGCCACCTCGCAGGCCTTGCAGCCGATGCACACCGAGGTGTCGGTGAAGAAGCCGACCCGCGCCGGGTGGTCGCCGTCGTACCCCGACTCCCCCTGCACGTCGGGCAGCGGCCCGTAGAGCCGGTGCTCCGGATCCCGCCCGGTCCACGCCGGGCTGGCCGAGCTGATCGTCACGAGTCCTCCTCCAGCGGCGCGCGGCCGCCCACGGGCACCGTGCCCGACGGCACGCCGGCCCGCCGCCGGTACTCCTCGAGGAACCCGACCAGCTCCGGCCCGCGCGGTCGGCGGCCCGGCCGGATGTCGCAGGTCGCCGCCTTCGACTCCTGGATGTGCACGTTCGGGTCCATGACGACGCCGGTCAGGTCGTTGCCGGAGTCGCCGGTCGAGATGCCGGTCCCGCCCCAGTGGTAGGGGACGCCGATCTGGTGGATCACCCGGCCGTCCAGCCGCAGCGGCCGGATCCGCTCGGTGACCAGCACCTTCGCCTCCACCGCCGACCGCGAGGTGACCACCGTGGCCCAGCCGCCGTTCTCCAGTCCCCGCTCGGCGGCCAGCTCCGGTGAGACCTCGACGAAGAACTCCGGCTGCAGCTCGGCCAGGTAGGGCAGCGTGCGGCTCATCCCGCCGGCGGTGTGGTGCTCGGTCAGCCGGTAGGTGGTGAACACGTACGGGAAGACCTCGCTCGCCACCGGGTTGCCGCGGTTGTACGCCGCCGGGAGCTCCTCCCGGCCCGGGTTGGCCTGCTGCCCGTACAGCGGGTTGGACATCGGCGACTCGGCCGGCTCGTAGTGCGTCGGCATCGGCCCGTCGGCGAGCCCGGCCGGTGCGTACAGCCACGCCTTGCCGTCGCTCTGCATGATGAACGGGTCGGTGCCGGCGATCGCGGCCTGCGCGGTCGCGCCCTCCGGCGGCCTGTAGTCCGGCCGCTTCTCCGGCTCGAAGTCCGGGACGTCGTCCCCGGTCCACGTGCCGGCGTCGTCGTCCCAGTACACGTACTTCTTGCGGTCGCTCCACGGCTTGCCGTCGGGATCGGCCGAGGCGCGGTTGTACAGGATGCGCCGGTTGGCCGGCCACGCCCAGCCCCACTCGGGGGCGACCGCGTTCTGGTCACGCCCGGGCTTGCGGCGCGCGGACTGGTTGACCTCGTCGGCGTAGACGCCGCAGTAGATCCAGCAGCCGCAGGAGGTCGAGCCGTCGTCCTTGAGCTCGGTGTAGGCCCCCAGCGCCTTGCCGTCGGGACCGACACCGTTGATCTCCCGCAGCACCGCCTCGGGGCTGGGGTCGGCGGTCTCGCCCTCGGTCGGGTAGTCCCAGGCGAGGTCGAGGATCGGCCGGTCGCGCGGGTCGGTGGAGTTCGCCAGCCGCTGCTTGAGCAGCCGGCCCAGGTGGAAGTAGAACCACAGGTCGCTGCGGGCGTCGCCCGGCGGCTCGACCGCCTTGTGCCGCCACTGCAGCAGCCGCTGGGTCTGGGTGAACGTCCCGGCCTTCTCCACGTGCGAGGCCGCGGGCAGGAAGAAGACCTCGGTCGCGATCTGGTCGGTGACCAGCTCGCCGGTCTCGATCTCGGGGGCGTCCTTCCAGAAGGTCGCCGACTCGATCATCTGCAGGTCACGGACGACGAGCCACTCGAGGTTGGCCAGCCCGAAGCGCTGCATCCGGCCGTTGGCGTGCCCGATCACCGGGTTCTCGCCGACCAGGAAGTAGCCGGGCACGTTGCCCTCGATCATCTGCGCGACCGACTGGTAGGAGCTGTGGTCGCCGGTCAGCCGCGGCAGGTGGTCGAAGCAGAAGTCGTTCTCGGGCGTCGCCGCGTCGCCGAAGTAGGCCTTGAGCAGGCTGACCATGTAGCTGGGCATGTTGCCCCAGAAGCCCGCGGTGTTCTTGCTCTGCGCGCAGTACTCCTCGAGCGACATGTGCTGCTGGGCGTGCGGCATGACCAGGTAGCCCGGCAGCAGGTTGAACAGCGTCGGGATGTCGGTCGAGCCCTGGATGCTGGCGTGCCCGCGCAGCGCCATGATCCCGCCGCCGGGGCGGCCCATGTTGCCCAGCAGCGCCTGCAGGATCGACGCCGTCCGGATGTACTGCGCGCCGACCGAGTGCTGCGTCCAGCCGACCGAGTAGACGAACGCCGTTGTCCTGTCCCGGCCGCTGTTGGCGGTGATCCACTCGGCGACCTGCAGGAACGCCTGCGGGTCGATGCCGCAGATCTGCGCCACCATCTCCGGGGTGTAGCGGGCGTAGTGCCGCTTGAGCACCTGGAAGACGCAGCGCGGGTGCTGCAGCGTCTCGTCGCGCTTCGGCTTGACCCGGACCGTGGGGCCGCCGCTGCCGGCCGCCTCGTGCTGCGCCGCCTCGTGGACGTCCGGGCCGTGCTCACCGGCCTGCTTGCCCTCGCGGGCGTCGCGGGCGGGCTTGCCGCCCGGCTCGTCGGGGCCGCGCTGACCGGCCGCGGCCGGCGTCGCGTCGCCCTCGTACTCCCACGTCGACTCGTCGTAGTGCTTGTGCTCCGGGTCGTAGCCGGAGAACAGGCCGTCGAGGTCCTCGGTGTCGCGGAAGTCCTCGCGCAGGATCGCCGCGGCGTTGGTGTACGCGACGACGTACTCCGGAAAGTACTTGTCGTTGTCGAGGACGTACTTGATCAGGCCGCCCAGGAACGCGATGTCACTGCCCGCGCGCAGCGGCACGTGCAGGTCGGCGATCGCGCTGGTGCGGGTGAACCGCGGGTCGATGTGCACGACCTTCGCGCCGCGCGCCTTGGCCTCGCTGACCCACTGGAAGCCCACCGGGTGGCACTCGGCCATGTTCGAACCCTCGATGACGATGCAGTCGGAGTTCGCCAGGTCCTGCAGGAAGTTGGTCGCGCCACCACGGCCGAACGAGGTACCCAGACCGGGCACCGTGGAGGAGTGCTATATCCGGGCCTGGTTCTCGACCTGGATCGCGCCCATGGCCGTGTAGAGCTTCTTCATGAGGTAGTTCTCCTCGTTGTCGAGGGTCGCCCCTCCGAGGCTCGCTATCCCCATGGTGCGGTTGACGCGCTTGCCGTCGACCTCGTCCTGCCAGCCCTTGCGGCGGGCGTCGAGCACGCGGTCGGCGATCATCTCCATCGCCGTGTCGAGGTCGAGGTCCTCCCACTGCGTCCCGTACGGACGGCGGTAGCGGACCTTGGTCTCCCGGGTCGGGCTGGTGACCAGCTGCTTGCTCGCGCTGCCCTTTGGGCACAGCCGGCCGCGGCTGATCGGCGAGTCCGGGTCGCCCTCGATCTGGACGATCTTCTCGTCCTTGACGAACACCCGCTGCCCGCAGCCGACGGCGCAGTAGGGGCAGACGCTCTGGACGACGCGGTCGGCGGTGGCCGTACGGCTGACCACGTTCTCCGTGGCCTTGCTGCGCGCCGCCTTGCCGCGGCCGAGCGGGTCGGAGCCGGTCAGCTGCCGGTACACCGGCCACGCGTCGAGCCACGTCTTCACGCTGCGGACTCTGCCACCGCGGACCCATTCCGGCACGCCGGCGACCGCCTCTCCCAGGAAGCGCTCAGCTTCCCTGGACGACGTACCCGCAGGCGATGTCCTCCTGGACGGCGCCCCGTCCGAGCACCGAGAACAGCGCGCTGGCGACCACCGACGCGACCAGCCACGCTGCGACGATCACCAGGACCACGGCGTCCACGGTGCGCCGCCCGGGCGTCGGGCGGGTGACGGCCGGTCGAACATCGCTCGTCAGTTGGGCGGCGGGCCCGTTCCGGTACCCCGCTCGGCACGGCCCCACCTCTCGGCGAGCTCGGCCGACTGAGCAGTTGTGGTCGCCGGCCGCGGCGTGTCCGCGCGTGTCGGCGACCGCAACTGCTCACTCGGCCCCCCGGACGCCGGGCGCGGGCGGCTAGCGGGAGCGGACGGGCCCCGGGACGGCGGCGCCGCTGGCCGCCAGCCGGGCACGCAGGCGCGCTGCCTGGCGCCGGCGCTGTTCGGCCCGGCGGCGCAGGGTCGCCACCTGGGCGGGGTCGGTGGTGCGGCGCGCCTTCATCTCCAGCACCGCGGCCGTCTCGAGGTGCAACGCCATCTTCCGCAGATCAGCAGCTGTGTCCGGGCCGCCGTCGTGCTGTGGGCCGGGAAGTTCCCGCAGCTCGTCCCCCAGGATCATGAGGGCATGGTGGCCGGGCTCCCGGCCGCGCGCGACTCGATCATCGGTTCGCCCGATCGGGTGAAGAAAGCCGCATCTCCAGCGTTTCCGAATCGTGACCTAGGGGCATCGCAGGCGGATGACCTGGCTGCTCGTCCTCCTCGCGTGGACGATCTGCGCGGCGGTGGTGGCCCCGATCGTCGGCCGCGTCCTCGCGCACGGCAGCGTCGTCGCGCGCCCGTCCCGCCGTCCGGTGCACCACCGGCGGGTGCCGACCCGGCGCCACCCCCTCGTCATCCACTGAGCGCCCCGGCGCAACTCCCCCTTCGGGTGATCACCACGCGAGGCCTTCTGTAGGCACCCTCGCCGGTCTCCGATGACCGACAGGTGAGCACCAGACCGTCCGGCGAGGACGCGCGCAGCCATCTGCGCGTCGTCCGCTGGACCGTGCTCGCCGGTCTGGTCGGCCTCGCCGCGGCCGTCCCCTTCAGCGCCCCCGACGGCACCGGCATGCAGTGGGACGAACTGGTCCTCGGCTGCGTCGCCGCCTCCGCGGCCTGGACCCTGTTCCACCGCACCCGGACGATGTCCCGCAGAGTCGCCCGGCCGTGGCAGCTGCTCGGCGTCGCCGCCGTGCTCTTCACGGTCGCCCAGCTGCTCGCCGGCTCCTTCCCCGGCCCGGAGTTCGACGGCTTCGGCGTCGACGACGTCCTGCTGCTGGTCGGCGCGACGATGCCGCTGGTCTCCGCCGGCCTGCTCGCCCGCCGGGTGCGCCGCACCCGCTGGTCGGCGCTGGTCGTCGACGGCGCCATGGTCACCCTGGCCCTGCTGGTGGTCACCGAGGTGGTGCGCGCACCGCTGGCCAACCCGGTGAACGCCCCCGACGACCTGCGCTCGCTCGTGCTCGCCTACGGCGGTTACACGGCCGTGATGCTCGGCACCGGCGCGGCGCTGTGCACGGTCTCGACCGCCTCGCTGCGCCGCTCGGTCACCACCATGGTCGGCGCGATCTCGCTGCAGGCCGTGGCCGCGACCTGCGAGGCGATGGCGATCGTCGCGCCGTCCTGGCTGTGGACCGCGGGCTCGGACGTCGCCGTCGCGCTCGCCCTGCAGACCACCGTGCTCGCCGCGCTGCGCGCCCCCGACACCCTCGACAAGCGCAGCGCCCGCGCCGCGAACCCGGTGGTCAGCCCGGTCGGCCTGGCGCTGCTCGTCGTCGCCGTCCTCGCGCTGCCCCTGGCGATCGGGACGGCCCTGCTGGAGCACCAGCCGCTCACCGTCGGCGCCAAGCTCGCGATCGCCGGCATCTTCGTCCTGCTCGCCGTGCGGCTGGTGCTGCGCATCCGCGAGGACGGCCGGGTCACCGAGGACCTCGTGCGCCACGAGGAGGACTTCCGCGAGCTGGTCGAGTCCAGCTCGGACGGCGTCGTCATCGTGGACGACGACCTGACGCTGCTGCTCGTCTCCCCCGTGGCGCGCACGATGCTCGGCCTGCCCGACGGGGCCGAGGACGTCGAGCTCACCGCGCTCGTCGACCCCGCGGACCGCGCGCTCGTGCGGGCCGCGCTCAGCAGCCCGAACGGCCCCGACCTGCGCTTCCGCGTCGCCGACCGCCAGCTCGAGGGCACCTCGACCGCGCATCCTGGCAGCGGCCGGCGGGTGCTCTACCTCCGCGACGTCACCCGGCGGCTGGCCCGCGAGCGCGAGCTCGAGCGCATGGCCTACACCGACCACCTCACCGGGCTGCCCAACCGCGCGCTGCTGTTCCGGGAGCTCGACCGCCGCGTCGACGACGCCCGCTGCCTGCTCGTGCTCGACCTCGACGGGTTCAAGGCGGTCAACGACCTCGCCGGGCACGAGGCCGGTGACCACCTGCTGGTCGAGATGGCCCGCCGGCTGCAGGCCCTCGTCCGCGAGGACGACCTGGTCGCGCGCCTCGGCGGCGACGAGTTCGCCGTCGTGGTCAGCGGCACGCTGGAGGAGTCGGTCGAGGTCGCCTCGCGCGTCGTCGACGCCCTGGCGCTGCCGCACCGCACCGCCGAGCGCTCGTTCGCCGTCGGCGCCTCGGTCGGCGTCGCGGCGCTGAGCTCGGCCGGCGGGCAGGTCGCCTTCCGCGAGGCCGACGACGCGCTGCGCGCGGCCAAGCAGGCCGGCAAGGGCTGCGTCCGCGTCGCCGACCGGATCACCCACCACACCGACGACGGCCTCGACCTCGCCGCGGCACTGCGCAACCGCGAGCTCGAGCTCCGTTACGACGCCGTGACCGCGCCCGACGGCCGGGTCACCCACGTGCAGGCCCGCGCCGTCTGGATCCACCCCGAGCGCGGCCGCATCGACGGCCAGGACCTCTGGGCGGTCGCCGAGAAGCAGGGCCTGCTGCTGGCGGTGCAGCGGTGGGGCGTGCGCCTGGCCACCCGCGAGGTCGCGGCCATGGACGACGAGCTCGGCCTGTTCCTCCGGCTGCCGTCCAGCCAGGTCCCCGGCGACGTCATGATCGCCGAGCTGACCGCCGCGCTCGAGGCCTCGGGGCTGGCGCCGTCCCGGCTGACCATCACGCTCACCGAGGAGACGCTGCTGACCTCCCCCGCCGGGCTGCTGCCCGCGCTGGAGCAGGTCCGCGACCGCGGCGTCCGGCTGGTGCTGTCGGACTACGGCATGGGCCACAGCCTGTTCGCGATGCTCGCCCGGCTGCCGCTCGACGGCGTCCGCGTCGCGGTCGGCGCGCTGGCCGGCCGGGACGACGACGCGCGCGCCCTGCAGGTGCTCTCCGCGATCGTGCGGACGACGACGTCCTTCGGGCTGACCACGATCGCCGACGGAATCGACACCCCTGAGCTGCGCGCGGGCGCGCTGGCCGCCGGCGCGGAGTTCGTCGCCGGCCGGGTCGCGCCGGAGGACCTCCGCGCGGTCGAGGTCGCCGCGCTCCTCCCCGCCGTCGCGGTCTAGGCGTGGAACGTCGTCCGCCGACGGGATACTGACGGCGTGAGCGAGCCGGACCTGCACTTCCTCGGGCACTCGACCGTGCGGATCGAGCTGGCCGGCCGGACCGTGCTCACCGACCCGGTGCTCACCCCCGGCGTCGGCCCGCTGCGCCGCGTCGTCCCGATGCCCGATCCGGCCACCTGGGCCGGCGTCGACCTCGTCCTGCTCTCCCACCTGCACGGCGACCACCTGCACCTGCCCTCGCTGCGCATGCTCGGGAACGTCCGGATCGTCGTCCCGCGCGGCGCCGGCCGCTGGCTGCGCAGCAAGGGCTTCGCGCACGTCACCGAGCTCGCCCCGGGCGAGGCCCTCCGGGACGGCGACCTGCAGATCACCGGCGTGCACGCCCACCACAGCGGCCACCGCTGGGGTCCGCGGCTCGAGCACGGCCCGCAGACCCGCGCCATGGGCCACCTGATCAGCGGCGACGGCAGCACGGTCTACGCAAGCGGCGACACGGACCTGTTCGACTCGATGAGCTTCCTCGGCGACCTCGGCATCGACGTCGCCCTGCTGCCGGTCTGGGGCTGGGGGCCGAACCTCGGCCACGGCCACCTCGACCCGCACCGCGCCGCCGAGGCGGTCGCCCGGCTGCGGCCGCGGGTCGCCGTCCCGGTGCACTGGGGCACCCTCGCCGTCGGCGGCAGCCACCTGCTGCCGAAGCTCCGCCGCCGGATGCGCCGCGTGCTGGTCGAGCCGCCGCGCACCTTCGCCGAGGAGGTCGCGCACCGGGGCCTCGACACGACGGTGATCCACGTGGAACCAGGCCGGCACGTCCCGCTGCCGGTGATCGCGCCATGACCGTGCTCGCCTCGTCGTGGACCGACGCGTCCTCGCTGGGCTACCCGGTGCTGTTCGGCGGCGTCCTGCTCGGCTCGATCGTCCCCGTGGTCCCCACCGGAGCGGTGGTCGGGGCGGCGGCCGCGGTGGCCACCAGCAGCGGCCACCTCTCGCTGCCGCTGGTCGTGCTGATCGCGGCGGGCGCCGCGCTGATGGGCGATCTGATCACCTTCTCGATCTGCCGGTTCGGCGGGCCGACCGCGGTGCGCTGGGTGTCGCGGGGGCAGCACACCGAGCGGATCGACGAGGTGCGCGGCCAGTTCCGCGACCACGGCTGGCAGATCATCGTCGTCGGCCGGCTGCTGCCCGCCGGGCGGATCCCCGTGCTGGTCGCCGCGGGCGCGCTGGCCTACCCCTGGCGCAAGCTGGTGCCGGCCGCGGCGGGCGGCTGCGTGCTGTGGGCGATCGCCTACACGCTCATCGGCATCGTCTCCGGCGGGCTGTTCGACAACCCGCTGATCGCGACGCTGCTGGCCGCCGTCCTCATCCTGCTCATCACCGGCCTGCTCAACCTGATCGCCGCCCGGCGGCGCAAGCGCAAGGCCGAGCGGGAGAAGACCGAGCGGGAGTCGGAGCCCACGCCGTGAGCCCGCCCTCCGGCACCGGCCGGCTGCTGCAGACCGGCCGCACGCTCGCCCGGGTGCTGCTCGTCTGGGCGGTCGCCACCGGCGCGCTGATCGCCCTGGACGCGGAGCTCGAGACCTTCTCCATGCCCTCGTGGTGGCAGCCGCCGCTGCTGGCGCTGATCCTCGGCGTGCTCGCCGCCGTCGTCTGGCCGCTGGTGCTCCGCGTCGCGCTGCCGCTGGCCTTCTTCACCCTCGGCCTGGGCGGCTTCGTGCTGCTGGGGGCCGCGGTGCTGGGCATCTCCTTCGCCATCCCGGGCGTGGTCATCGCCCGGTTGTGGACGGCGATCGTGGTGATCCTGGTGATGGCGGCGGTCGCCGGCGTCGTCACCAGCGTGCTGGCCCTCGACGAGGACGAGCTCTTCTTCCGCCGCGCCCGCCGCCGCGCCGGGCGGACCGGCGACGCCGAACCCAGCCCGCCCGGCGTCCTGCTGCTGCTCATCGACGGCCTCGGCTACGACACCGTGCGCCGCGCGGTCCGCGACGGGCTGATGCCCACCCTCGCCTCGTGGCAGCGCGACGGCAGCCACGTGCTGCAGCCGTGGCACACCGACTGGAGCTCGCAGACCGCGGCCAGCGTCTGCGCGATCCTGCACGGCTCCAACCACGACATCCTCGGCTTCCGCTGGTACGAGAAGGACCACGACCACGTCGTCGCCGCGGCGCACCCGGTCGACGCCGCCGAGATCGAGCGCCGGCACTCCGACGGCCGCGGGCTGCTGGCCGGCGGCGGCGCGGCGCACGGCACGCTGTTCACCGGCGACGCCGACCACGTCTCGATGACGATGAGCTCCCTGGCGCACGTGGTGCCCAAGACCTCGCGCCGCGAGCGCCGGTTCGACCGCGCCGGCGCCGGCTACTACGCCTACTTCGCCAACCCGGTCAACGCCGTCCGCACCGTGGCCGTCTCGCTGGTCGAGGTGGTCCGCGAGATCCGGGCCTCGGCCCGCGAGCGGCGTGACGACATCCGGCCGCGGGTCTCGCGCGGCGGCATCTACCCCCTGGCTCGGCCCGGCGTCACCGTGATCACCCGCGACATCGTCACCTCGGCGCTGATCGAGGACATGCTGCTCGGCCGGCCGGTCGCCTTCGCCGACTTCCTGGGCTACGACGAGGTCGGTCACCACACCGGCATCGAGCGCTTCGACGCCCTCGAGGTGCTGCGCAGCATCGACCAGCAGATCGGCAGGCTGCAGCGGGCCACCGAGCTGGCGCCGCGCGAGTACCAGCTGGTCGCGCTGTCCGACCACGGGCTGACCCAGGGCCAGACCTTCGCGGACCGGTTCGGCGAGACGATCGAGCAGTACGTCGGCCGGCTCTGCGGCGGTGGCGAGGTCGACCAGAAGAAGCTGCCCGGCCCGACGACCAGCCGCCGGCCGATCGAGGGCTGGCAGCTCACCTCGGCGTTCGCCGCCGGCCCGGGGCCGATCGCCCGCCGGCTGCGCGAGCGGGTCGCCGCCGTGCCGGTCACCGACGGTCACGCCGAGCACGCCGCGGCCGGCGAGGCGAAGGTCCCGCGGGTGGCGCCCGGCGTCGTCTGCGTCGTCTCCGGGCACGTGGCGATGGTGTCCTTCCCCGACATCCCCGGCCGGGTGCCGCTGGAGGAGATCGAGCGGCACTGGCCCGACCTGCTGCCCGGGCTGGTCGACCACGACGGGGTCGGCTTCCTGCTGGTGCAGACCCTCGAGCACGGGCCGGTGGTGTTCGGCAGCGCCGGCGTGCACCGCATCGACACCGGCGAGGTGTTCGGCGAGGACCCGCTCGCGCTCTACGGCCCGCACGCCCCGGAACTCGTCGCCCGGACGTCGTCCTTCCCCCACTGCCCCGACGTCCTGATCAACAGCCGGTACGACCCCGAGACCGACGAGGCGCCGCCGTTCGAGCCGCACGTCGGGTCGCACGGCGGGCTCGGCGGCCCGCAGCAGCACGGCTTCCTCATGTACCCGCGCTCGTTCACCGCGCCGGGCGACATCCTGGGCGCCGAGCACCTGCACCGGGTGCTGCGCGGCTGGCTGTCCGACCTGGGCCACCCCGAGCCGACCGGCGCGGGCGCGACCGTCGGGGCCGACAGCGTGACCGCGCTGCGGCGGGCGGCCGCCGAGGTCTGAGAGTCACGACTCGGTCTCGGGACGTCGCCGAAGCCGTGATCCGGCCCTTACTCTGCGGTCCGCGGCCGACGGGGGCTGCTCGCCGAAGGGACCAGGAGCCATGGGCCGCACGCGCCGGATGCTGGGGACCGCACTGCTGACCTCGGCGCTGCTGCTGGGCACCGCGGCGTGCAGCAGCTTCGCCGAGGACTCCGCGAGCGCGTCGAGCACCTCGCGCACGTCCACCTCCGCCGCCCGGACGACGACCCCCGCCGACACCTCCACGAGCACGTCGACGTCCTCCTCGTCGTCGACGTCCTCGAGCCCGGGCGGACCGCTGGGCACCGAGTCCGCCGGCCGGCCGCTGCACCTCAACGACTTCTTCGGGCCGAGCCAGAACTGGTCGGAGAAGCGCTACGACATCGCCGACAAGAGCCAGGTGCAGGGCATCGGGACGATGGTCCAGAACTGCGGCTCCCGCTACACGCCGCAGGAGCTCGAGCTGCGGCTGGCCAACAACTTCGACCAGCTGACCTTCTCCGTCGGTCAGGCGAACGACTCGAAGGCGTCGGACCAGAACGTCACCGTGGAGATCCTGGGCAACAACCAGCAGATCGACATCCGCAGCGTGCCGTTCAACCAGATCCAGCAGTTCACCGTCCCGGTCAGCGGGGTGAACGCGCTGAAGATCGAGCTGTACCTCGACGACGCGGTGCAGAACTGCGGCCGCACCGGCTCGGTGATCGCCGTCCTCACCGACATCACGCTGAACTGACGCGACCGGACGAGCGGGTCAGTCGGTCGCGGCCTGGATGGGCAGCGCGCTGGACTTCAGGCCGTGCAGCGAGTCGGTCAGCACGTTGTCGCCCCGGGCGCTGAGCAGGCAGCGCGAGCCGTCGGGCTGGAGGGTCAGCTTGTCCTGGACCTGCTCGAACGGCTTGCCGAGGAACGTGCTCGCCCGGCCCTCGCAGTCCACCGCCGCGGTGGGATCGGCCGCCTCGGTGCCGTCGTAGACCACCTCGGTCTTGTGCGGCTTGGTGCACAGGACGTCGGTGCCGCGGTCGTCGGTGCAGCGGCGCCAGACCGCGCCGGCCGAGGTGGCGAGCACGCCCTGCGACGAGGCCTGGCTCGGTTGCGGCGCGCCCACCGTGCAGACCGCGCCGCCGGGGACGTCGGCGGTGTCGAGGGTCAGCTGCGGGGTGAGCGGGTCCTCCCCCGGCGTCCCGCCCAGGTAACCGACCAGCGCGGCCATCGTGCACTCGCCGTCGCTGTAGACCTCGGCCGCGTGCGGGCCGTCGCAGGCGGTCGCGGCCTTCGCCTCGGTCACGCAGGTACCGACCGCCAGGGCCGTCGACCCGCCTGACGCGTTGCCCCCGGTGGCGGTCTCCTGGCTCGTGGTCCCGGTGGCGGCGGCGTTCCCGCCGTTCCCGCCGCCCCCGCCCCCGTCGTTGCCCGCGGACAGCACCACGCCGAGCACGATCGCGGCGACCACCACGACCAGTGCGGCGGCGATCCAGAGCGGTGCCCGTCGGCGGCGCGGCGCCGGGGCGGGCCCCGGCTGCTGGACCGCAGGCTGGACCGGTGGCGGCGCGGGCAGCGTCGGCGCCGGGCGCGGGCGCTCCTGGGTCGCGACGTCGTCCGGCGAGGGCTGCCCGGCGCCGGGCACGGTCGCCGGCGCCGGCCGCGGCTGCACCGCCGTCCACGCGGCCTCGGCCAGCGCGGCGCCGGTCGGGTAGCGCTGCGCCGGGTCCTTGGCCAGCGCGCGGGCGACGACGGCGGCGAGCGCGGGCGAGAGATCGGGCCGGACCGTGCGCAGGTCCGGGGCCGGCTCGAAGGAGACGGCGGCCAGCAGCTGGTACTGGCCCTCCTGCGGGAACGCCTTGCGGCCGGTGAGCAGCTCGAACAGGACGGCGCCGAGCGAGTAGACGTCGGCCCGGCCGTCCATCGGCCCGCCGTTGATCTGCTCGGGCGCCGAGTAGGCGAAGGTGCCGAGCACGACGCCGGTCTGGGTCAGCGGCGAGGCGAGGGCGGCGTCCTTGGCGATCCCGAAGTCGGTGAGCATCGCCTCGCCGGTCCCGCGCTTGAGCATGATGTTCGCGGGCTTGACGTCGCGGTGCAGCAGGCCGCGCTCGTGGGCGTGGTCGAGCGCCCGGCCCACCGCGCCGACGATCTCGACCGCCTGCTCCGGCGGGAACGGGCCGCGCTCGAACAGGGCCGTGTGCAGGTCGACGCCGTCGACGAACTGCATCGCGATCCAGAGCATGTCGTCGTCCTCGCCCTTGTCCATGACGGAGACGACGTTCGGGTGCTCCAGCCGGCAGAGGACGTCGGCCTCCTGCTCGAACCGCTCCCGGAACTGCGGGATGCGCAGGTACGACGGCCACAGCACCTTGAGCGCGACGTCCTTGGGCAGGCTGCGGTGCCGGGCGCGGTAGACCGCCCCCATGCCGCCCTCCCCGAGCTTCTGCTCGATGCGGTAGCCGCCGACGGTCGAGCCGATCGGGATCTCCACGCCACCCCCGCCAAGTGCGCCACCTGTGCTGCGCCACAGTGGCGCATTTGGCGAGTTCAGGCGAGGGGTGTCGTGTCCAGCGCGTCGCGGAGGTCGGCGGGGGTGTCGAAGATGGCGATCGCGCCGGCGTCGCGCAGCTCGTCGTCCCCGAACCCACCGGAACGGACGACGAGAGCCGGCATCCCGGCGTTCTTGGCGGCCTCGACGTCCCAGACCGAGTCGCCGACCATCACGCTGTCGGCGTCCTCGGGGGCGCCGAGCTTCTTCAGCGCGACGTGCAGCAGGTCGGGAGCGGGCTTCGAGGTCTCGACGTCGGCGCTGGAGGTCCACGCGTCGGCGATGTCGCGGGCGTCGAGCAGGTCGAGGAACGCGTCGACGTGGTGCTCCTTGCCCGAGCTGGCCAGCACCAGCGGGTGCCCGCGCTCCTTGACCGCCAGCAGCAGCTCGCGGGCACCGGGCAGCACCGCGATCTCGCCCATGAGCTTGTCGGCCTCCTCGACCTGCCGCTCGCGCGCCCGGTCGCCGAGCCGCTCCTCCAGCTCCTCCCCGCCGAGCGCCGTCACGAGCTGGTCGCCGCCCATGCCGATCAGCCGGTGCAGCCGCCAGACCGGGTAGGTCTCGCCCAGCGAGCGCAGCGCCCGGTACCAGGCCAGCGCGTGCTGGTAGTTGGAGTCGACGAGGGTGCCGTCGACATCGAGGACGGCGATGGGCTTGCTCACGCAGGGGCCTTTAGCCCGAAAAAGTCCCTTTACTCGTGGACGAGCAGGCCGCGGATCGTCTCGCCGGCCGCCTGGGCGCGGTAGCCCTCGCCGATCTCCTCGAGCGGGTACCGCTTCGTGATCAGCCGGTCGAGCTCGAGCCGGCCCTCCTCGTGCAGCCGCGCCAGCATCGGGATGTCGCGGAAGGGGTTGCACGAGCCGAACAGCGCCCCCTGCACCCGGTGCTCGAACACGGTGGTCACCTGCCCGCGCAGCTGCACGTCGCCGTCGTGCGGCCGGTAGCCGAGCGCGGTGAGCACCAGCGTGCCGCCCTTGCCCAGGCACGCCGACGCCTCGGCCATCACCTGCGGCCCCATCACGCCCACGGTCACGACGACGACGTCCGCCCCGGTGCCCCGCGACAGCTCCCTCGCGAGGGCCGCCGCCTCCCCCGCGTCGGCGACGACACGGGTCGCCCCCACCGACGAGGCGAACTCCCGCTTCAGCGCCACCGGATCGACGCCGATCACGTGCAGCGCCCCGGCGTGCCGGGCGCCCTGCACCGCGTTCACCCCGACCCCGCCCAGCCCGACCACGACCACCGTGTCGCCCGGCCGCACGCCGCCGGAGTAGACCGACGAGCCCCAGCCGGTCGGCACGCTGCAGGCCAGCAGCGCCGCGGTGTCCAACGGCACGTGCGGGTCGATGCGCACGCAGGAGTACTCCGACAGCAGCGTGTGCCGGGCGAACGCGCCGACCATGCAGAACCCGCCGAGCGGCTCGCCGTCCAGGAGGAACGGCCAGCGCCCGCTGGGCAGCTGCCCGGTGGCGATCGTCGCGCCCTTGTCGCAGAGGTTGGCCCGGCCGGCCGCGCAGTAGCGGCAGTGCCCGCAGGCGGGCAGGAAGCTGGTGACGACGTGGTCGCCCGGCGCCACCGCGGTCACGCCGTCCCCGACGGCCAGGACGACGCCCGAGCCCTCGTGCCCGCCGACGATCGGGTACCGCCCGCCGGGGTTGCTGTGCCGCAGGTGCTCGTCGGAGTGGCAGAGGCCGGCGAACGCCATCTCGACGAGCACCTCGCCCGGGCCCGGGTCGGCGACCTCCAGCTCGACCAGCTCGTACTCGGTCTCCGGCGCCCGCAGCACCGCGGCAGTCGTCCTCACCGGGCCATCCTTCCCCGGCGCGCCCCGGCGGCTCCCAGCCGGGTGGGGCACGATCGGGCAGGTGAGCGCTCCCCCGTCGACCACCGTCGTCTGCCCCGGGTGCGGCAGCGTGCTCGCCGCCGGTGGGGACGACGTCCCGGCGCACCCCGGCGCGTCGGCCCCGTGCGCGCGGTTGTTCGAGGTGACCCTGCGCGGGCCGCGCGAGGAGGCCTCGGCGGACCCGTCGGCCGAGGCACTGGTCCGGCTGGCCGACGACGCCTACGACGCCCAGCACCCGGACGGCGACGACCCGCAGCGGTCGACGGCCGCGGCCGAGCGCCTGACCGCCCGGTTCGGACGGCAACCGGGACGCGCGCCGGAGAGCTGGCAGATGACGGTCGCCGACGTCGCCGCCGACCTCGACGTGATCGACCTGCCGGCGCTCGTCGAGTCGTGGGCGAGGAGCGTGGCACAGGACTGGTCTGCGTGACGGGTGGTTTCCTGCACAGAGAAGTGCCGTATGCCACACCGTTCCTTCAGCGCTTCAATACTTTGTGCACATACAGTCGACACCGTGGGTGAGCTCATGGACCGCCGTGCACGCAAGAAGGCCCGGACTCGTGAGGAGATCCGCACCGCCGCCCGGGTGATGTTCGCCGCTCGCGGGTTCGAGGCGGTGACCATCGCGGACATCGCGGCGGCGGCCGACGTCGCCGTCCAGACGGTGTTCAACCACTTCGCGACCAAGGAAGACCTGTTCTTCGACGGCCGCACGCCGTGGGTCGAGGGCGCGGCCGAGGCGGTCCGTTCGCGGCCGGCGTCGACGCCCCCGCTGCGCGCGCTGCGCGAGTACCTCGTGGGCACGGTGGCGGCGCTGGGCGATCCGCAGGCCGACGAGGAGCGGCGCAGCTACGTCGCGACCATCGAGGCGTCCCCGACCCTGCGCGCCCGCGAGATGGACATCGTCCGCGAGGCGGAGCAGCGGCTCTGCGCGGCGCTGGTCGAGGCCTGGAGCGCCGACGGCGCCGACCCGCGGCCCGAGGACCCGGACACGGTCGCCGCGCTGATCGCGGCCACCTGGCTGGCGGCCGCCCGCGTGCTGGTGCTCAGCCGGCGCACCGCGATCCTGAGCGAGGACGACGTCACGGCGGACACGGGGACCTGCCTGGCGACGCTGACCGGCGACGTGCTGGACCGGCTCGAGCGGGGGTTCGGCACGCTCCAGGACCTGGGCACGCTGCAGGCACCCCCGACGTCGGTGACCGGCTGGCCGGTCGACGTCGCCCGCGCGGGCTGAGCCCGGCTCAGACCCGCGCCGCCTCCGAGGTCGGCTCGACGACGGGCAGCAGGACGTCGTCCACCACCCGTTCGACCTGGTCGCGGGTCATCGCGCCGTCGCCGGCCGCGGTGTAGCGCTGCCACCAGAAGGCCTCGAGCACCGAGCCGAGCAGCGCCAGCCGGCGCTCGTCGAGCGGTTCACCGCGGGCCGCGGAGCGCGCCCCGATCTCGCCGACCGCGGCGGCCAGCGGCTGCACCAGGGCGGCGTCCAGGCCGGCCCGGAGGTCCTCGTCGTGCCGGGCCGCGCCGACCAGGCTCGCCGCGGCCCGCTCCTCGCGGGAGAGCGGCGAGGCCCACGGGCCGACCAGCGCGACCAGGTCGCCGCGCAGCGAGCCGGCGTCCTCCGGCAGGTCGACCAGCGTGAACCGGCCGACGGCGTGCCGGGCCAGGGCCGCCATCGTCGGCCACCGGCGGTAGATGCCGGCCTTGCCGGCCCGGGCCCGGGCGGCGATGCGGTCGCTGTTGAGCCGCCCCCATCCCTCCTCGGCCAGGATGTCCACCGCGACGGTGACCAACTGCTCCGACAGTTCGGCACTGAGCGGACGGCCCGGCGTGCCGGTCACCGTCGGTTCCCGTGACGTCTGGTCATGCGCACCCGGTCATCCTGGCCCTATCGGTGGAGTGACCACAATGACCACGAGATCGCGGTCGCCCATCCGTGCGGAACCGGAACGGATACGTCCTCCGGCTCAGGCACCGGCGGCGCTCTCGACGTGCACCTGCAGACTCGCTCCGTCGTCCCCGATCCACCCCTTGTCGCGGGCGGTGGCGACCATGCCCTCCCACCGCTGCGCCCAGTCCGGCGCGCTGCTCTGCGGCTCCGCCGCGGCTCGCAACGCGTCGACGGTGACGAATCCGACCTGGTCGTCCTGCAGCCGCCCGAGGCCCGCCTCGCGCAGCGCCTGGTCGGCCTCCTCGTCGGTCACCTCGCCCAGGGCCAGGTGCAGTCTCGTCAGGTCGTCGACGTCCACGACCTTCACCTCGGGCACCTCGTGGGTGCCGCCCACCACCTCGACGATCACAGCGCACCTCCTCGTGCGTGCTTTATCGCGATAAAGCGCGGTTCACACATGCCAGGGGAAACGGGTGAAGTCCGGGTCGCGCTTCTCGAGGAAGGCGTCGCGGCCCTCCACCGCCTCCTCGGCCATGTAGGCCAGCCGGGTCGTCTCGCCGGCGAACAGCTGCTGACCGACCAGGCCGTCGTCGATCAGGTTGAACGAGTACTTGAGCATCCGCTGCGCGGTCGGGCTCTTCGCGACGATGCGCCGGCCCCAGTCCAGCGCGGTCCGCTCGAGCTCGGCGTGCGGCACGACCTTGTTGACCATGCCCATGCGGTGCGCGTCGTCGGCGGTGTACTCGTCGCCGAGGAAGAAGATCTCGCGCGCGAACTTCTGCCCCACCTGACGGGCCAGGTACGCCGAGCCGAACCCGCCGTCGAAGCTGCCGACGTCGGCGTCGGTCTGCTTGAACCGCGCGTGCTCGGCGCTGGCCAGGGTCAGGTCGGAGACGACGTGCAGGCTGTGCCCGCCGCCGGCCGCCCACCCCGGGACGACGCAGATGACCACCTTCGGCATGAACCGGATCAGCCGCTGCGCCTCGAGCACGTGCAGCCGGCCGCTCGAGCCGGCGGAGTGCTCGTAGCCGTACTTCCCCCGTACCCGCTGGTCGCCGCCCGAGCAGAACGCCCAGCCGCCGTCCTTGGACGACGGCCCGTTGCCGGTGAGGATCACGCAGCCGACGTCGGTGGACAGCCGCGCGTGGTCCAGGGCGGTGATCAGCTCGTCGACGGTATGCGGCCGGAAGGCGTTGCGGACGTCGGGGCGGTCGAAGGCGATCCGGACGACGCCGGCGTCCACGGCGCGGTGGTAGGTGAGGTCGGCGAAGTCGAAGCCCTCCACGGGGCGCCACGCCGCGCTGTCGAAGATCTCGGAGACGTCGTCGCGGGCGGTCATGGGCCCGAACCTATCCGCCGCTCCGGGTAGGCCCTACCGCAGCAGGGGCGCAGGCAGGACACTTCCGACCGTCAGCGGTCGGCGCTGCCCCGCGCGCGTCGCCGCTCCGGCTGGCCCTCTCGGGCGCAGGACCGTCCTGCCCCGGTTCGCAGGCAGAGCAAAGGAGCCTGTCCCATGAGCCAGACCATCGACAGTCCCGCCGGATCGGTCACCCAGGAGGTCCCGGGTCCCCGCGTCCCCACGGAGTCCGTCCCCGAGGCGGTGGCGGCCGCGCCCGAACCGGCACCCGTGGGCGATCCCGGCGTGATCGGCCTGCCCGCCTTCCTGGTCGGCGCCATCGCCCTCGCGCTGGTGCTGGTGGGGTTCGTGCCGCCGGCCGCCGGCGCCGCCTCGATCCCGATCATCATGAGCGCCACCTCGGTGGGCCTGCTGATCGCGACCATCTGGGCGGCGCGGCTCGGGCAGAACGCGGTCGCCGGGGTCTACGGCGCCTTCGCCGGCTTCTGGCTGAGCTACGCGGCGCTGGTGCTCGGCCTCGGGCACAACTGGTTCGCCATCGCCACGGGCGCCGCGGCCCGCAGCCAGGAGCTGTTCCTCATCGCCTGGCTGGTGATCTTCGCCCTGCTCACGCTCGGCGGGCTGCGGCTGCCGGCGGTCTACCCCGTGCTGTTCGCGCTGGTGGTCGTGGTCATCGTGCTGGTGCTGGTCGGCACGTCCGCCCCCAGCGTCGCGGCGCTCAAGACGGCGGGCTACGTGCTCTTCGTGATCATCGCGATGGGCGCGTACCTGTTCGTGAACAGCATGAGCACGGCCACCGGTGGACGTGCCCTCCCGCTGGGGCCGCCCATCCTGAAGTGAGCCGAGGCGGTCGGCGGTCTCAGGGCACGAGGCCGCCGACCGCACCGGTCGCACCGCCGACGACCCCGCCGACGGCGCTGGTCGCCGTGTTGACCGCCGAGCACAGGCAGGTCGGCACGCTGGGCACCGGGACGGGGAGCGGCAGGGGCAGCGGGTTGCTGGGCGGCGTCGTCGTCCTCGGTGTGGTGGTGCCACCCGAGCCACCGCCCGAGCCACCGCCGGCCGACCCGCCACCGGAGCCGCCGGTCGAACCGCCCCCGGACCCGCCGGTGGCACCGCCGTTCGACCCACCCGAGCCGGCGGGCTGCCCGCCGGCCAGGGAGCCGCCCGCGGTCCCGCCGGAGCCGCCCACCGCGCCGGCATCCGAGCCGCCCGAGCCGGTGCCGCCACCGCCTCCGACGAGTCCGCCGGGCGACCCGTTGCCGTCGAGGACCGTCGTCCCGTCGGCCGGGACGACGCTGCCGCCACCCGGCACCGCGGACGACGACGACTCGGTCGCGAAACCGGGGGCGGGCGTCAGCGTGGCCGTGCCCCCCGAGCCCCCGGAGCCGTCGGAGCCGTCGGAGCCGGAGCCGCCCGATCCGCTGTCGCCGTCCGAGCCGCCGAAGACGCCCGAGCCGGGGAGTCCGCCCCCGGAGAACAGCAGCGCGAGGGGCGCGGCGACCAGCAGGAAGCCGCAGGCGAAGGAGATCAGCAGGAAGGCGCGGGCCCGGCGCGTGCCGGTGCCGGCAGCGCGGTGACGCGGGCGGGTGGACAGGACCGGCTCCTTCGGTCGTGCGGTGGAACGGAGCGCTCTTCCCCCACTGCCCGGGGTCACAAACCGACGATCCGGCGAGTCGTGACGCGGGTGACGCCTGGGAATCAGAAGTCGGCGCCGACCTCGCGCAGCAACGCCTCCAGCCGGGGCAGCGACGCGGCCAGCCCGGGGTGCAACGGCACCTCGTCCAGGCGGCGCAGCGCCACCCACGCCACCCCGTTGCTCTCGCCGTCCAGGCGCAGGTCGGCCGGCTCGAGCGCGCGGGCCGGCCGCGCCAGCACGGTCGTGTACGACCACCCGCCGTGGTCGTCGACCGACCAGGCCCCGAGGACGACGTCGTCCGGGAGCAGCCCGAGCTCCTCGCGGGCCTCGCGCAGCGCGCCCTGCTCGGCCGACTCCGCGGCGTGCAGCGCGCCCCCCGGCGTCCCCCACGTGTCGCCGTGGTGCGACCAGGCGGCCCGGTGCTGCAGCAGCACCTCCGCGCCGTCGGCGCCGTCGCGGTGCAGGAACAGCCCGGCCGCGCCGGCCCGGCCCCAGTGCCGGTGCCCGAGCGCGCAGACCGTCCAGCCGTCGGTCGAGGTGAAGGGCACGCAGCAAGTGAACACGCCTGCTGCGAGGATCGGGGCGTGAGCACCGTGCAGCTGCGCCGATACACCATGGAGCCCGGGAAGCTGGCCGCCTTCCTCGAGTGGTACCCGACGATCGTCCCGGTCCGGGAGCACTTCGGCTTCCGCGTCCTGTTCGCCTACGCCGACCACGAGCAGGAGACGTTCACCTGGGCGGTCGAGCACGACGGGGACGCCGACGAGTTCCGGTCGGTCGAGCAGGTCTACAACGCCTCCGACGAGCGGGCCCGCGCCTTCGAGACGTTCCCGGCCGGCATCGCCCGGATGGAGATCGGCCTCGTCGACGACGTGCTGGCAGGATCGAGGCCATGACCACGACGACGACCTTGGCGGAGCTGCCCGGCCTCGTGGGCCAGGAGCTGGGGACCAGCGACTGGTACGAGGTGACCCAGGAGGCGGTGAACCAGTTCGCCGACGCCACCGGGGACCACCAGTGGATCCACGTCGACGTCGAGCGCGCGAAGGCGGAGAGCCCCTTCGGCGGCCCGATCGCCCACGGGTTCATGACGCTGTCCCTGCTGGTGCCGCTGGCGTCCGGGACCTACAAGGTCAGCGACGCGAAGATGGGCGTGAACTACGGGCTGAACAAGGTGCGCTTCCCCGCGCCGGTGCCGGTGGGCTCGAAGGTCCGGGCGCGCGTCGTGCTGCAGGACTGCCAGGAGATCCCCGGCGGCGTGCAGAACACGCTGGCCGTCACGGTCGAGCGCGAGGGCGGCGACAAGCCGGTCTGCATCGCCGAGTGGGTCACCCGGGCGTACGGGGGCTGAGCGGTCCCGTGCGCGTCGCGGTCTTCACCGGCTCGCAGTCCGGTCCGTCGTCCCACCGCGAGGCGGCGGCGGCCTTCGCCGCCGACCTCGCGCGGGCCGGGGTCGGCATCGTCTACGGCGGCGGCCACGTCGGGCTGATGGGCGTCGTCGCCGACGCCGCGCTCGAGGCCGGCGGCGAGGTGGTCGGGGTGATCCCGCAGCACCTCGTGGACGACGAGCTGGCCCACCCGGGGCTGCCGCAGCTGGAGGTCGTCGCCTCCATGCACGAGCGCAAGGCGCGCATGGCGGAGCTGGCCGACGTCTTCGTCGCGCTGCCCGGGGCCGCCGGCACGCTCGAGGAGCTGTTCGAGGCCTGGACCTGGGGCATGCTCGGGCTGCACGCCAAGCCGACGGTGCTGCTCGACGTCGACGGGTTCTGGCAGCCGCTGCTGACCCAGCTGCGCCGCATGGTCGACGACGGCTACCTCGACCGGCGCCGGCTCGACGCGCTGGGCGTCGTCACCTCGGCGGCGCAGCTGCTGGACTTCGTCGACGGCTACGAGCACCCCGCCCGCAAGTGGACCGCCCCGCCCCCACCCGCCGCCTGACCTCTGCGGTTTCGCGCGCTTAACCGCGCGCGGTTAAGCGCGCGAAACCGCCTGCCCGGGTAACGCTAACGCAACAAGGGCGTGCTGGAGTGGGGCGATGCCTCCGCCACTGGTCCGGGAGAGCCGTGTCGTGCACGGTCACCGGCGTGCGTTCGTCCGCGCCGGCGACGGACCGCCGCTGCTCCTGCTGCACGGCATCGGCAACAGCGCGCAGACCTGGGCCGGCGTGATGGACAAGCTCGCGGCGGAGCACACCGTGCTCGCGCCGGACCTGCTCGGCCACGGCTCGTCGGACAAGCCGCGCGGTGACTACTCGATCGCGGGCTACGCCAACGGCATGCGCGATCTGCTCAGCGTGCTCGATCTCGAGACGGTCACGGTCGTCGGTCACTCGCTCGGCGGGGGCATCGCGCTGCAGTTCGCCTACCAGTTCCCCGAGCGCTGCGAGCGGCTGGTGCTGGTCGGCAGCGGCGGACTCGGCCCGGAGCTCTCGGTCGGGCTGCGGGCGGCCACGCTGCCCGGCGCCGAGGCGGTGCTCACCGCCCTCGCCGGCGTCTCCGGGGCCCTGCGGACGGGGCTGTGGGCGGTGCGCGAGTTCGGGACGGCTGCCGGGTGGCGGCAGGTCCGCGACCTGGCCGAGGCCGGCGACGCGCTGCTCGGACTCAAGGACGTCGAGGCCCGCCGCGCCTTCCTGCGCACCCTGCGCGGCGTGGTCGACGGCCGCGGGCAGGCGGTCACCGCTCTCGACCGGCTCTACCTGGCCAACGCGATCCCGATGCTGGTGGTCTGGGGCAGCCGCGATCCGATCGTGCCGACCGCCCACGCCGAGACGGTGCGCACGCTCGTGCCCACCGCTCGCGTCGAGGTGTTCGACGGCGCCGGGCACTGGCCGCACCTCGACGACCCCGACCGCTTCTGCGAGGTGCTGCTCGACTTCGTCGCCACCACGTCCCCGGCCTGCCACGACCGCGCCAGCTGGCGGGCGCTGCTGGCGGGCAATCCGGAGGGCGTTCCCGGCTGGGCGGCGTCCTGACCGCAATGGCTATGCGGGGGCGACGTGCGTCTGCACCTGCGCGCCCGGCAGGCCCTGGCCGATCGCCCGTTCGACGCGGTCGGTCACCTCGTGGGCGCGCTCGACGGTCCAGTCGCCCGGCAGCCGGACGGTGAGCGAGACGAACCGCTGCCGGCCTGACTCGCGGGTGCGGATCTCGCCGAAGTCGACCTCCGGCGAGCGCACCCCGTCGAGCGCGGCGTGCAGCGCGGCCAGGTCCGACGGCGGCAGCGCCGCGTCCAGCAGCGAGGTCACCGAGCTGGAGATCAGCCGGTAGCCGGTGACGAGGATGTTCAGGCCCACGGCGATGGCGACCAGCGGGTCGAGCGGCGCCCACCCCGTGAGCGCGACCAGCAGCACGCCCACGATCACCCCCGCCGAGGTGACGACGTCGGTCATCAGGTGGCGACCGTCGGCGGTCAAGGTGACCGAGCGGTGCGCCCGCCCGGCGCGGATCAGCACCACCCCGACCACGCCGTTGATCACCGAAGCGGCGGTGGAGATGAGCAGGCCCCAGCCGAGGCTCTCCAGTGCGACGGGGTGCAGCAGCCGGTGGACGGCGCTGTAGAGGATCACCGCCGCCGCCACGAAGATCATCAGGCCCTCGGCGCCCGCCGAGAAGTACTCGGCCTTGCCGTGCCCGTAGTCGTGGTTGTAGTCGGGCGGGCGCGCGGCCACCCGCAGGGAGACCAGCGCGATCACCGCGGCGCCCAGGTTGACCAGCGACTCGGCGGCGTCGGAGAGCAGGCCGACCGAGCCGGTGAGCGCGAAGGCGCCGGTCTTCAGCGCGATGGTGACGACGGCGGCGGCGATCGACAGCCAGGCGAACCGCTCGAGGCCGGCCGCCGGCGCTCCGTCCTCCGCGCCGACCTGCGGGAACGCGATCTTCTTCACGCAGCACCCCCGCGCCGAGTTTCGCACTAGCGTCGGCCGCCGTGGAGCGCTGGGACGTCGTGGTCGTCGGCGGCGGGCCCGCGGGTGCGGCCGCCGCGCTGGCCGTCGTCCGTACCGGCGCGCGCGTGCTGGTGCTCGACCGCGCCGACTTCCCGCGGGACAAGGTGTGCGGTGACGCCGTCGCCCCGGAGGCGTTCGACGTCCTGGCCGGGCTCGGGGTGGACGTCGCTCCGCTGACCGAGGGCTACCCGCCGGTGCCGCGGCTGTCGCTGCGCTCCCCCGGCGGCGCGACCGTCGAGCGCGCCACGCAGCGCCCGGCGTACGTGATCCCGCGCGAGGTGCTCGACGCCCGGCTGCTGGGGGTGGCCGTCTCCGCGGACGCGGAGTTCCGGCGACAACTCGTCCGTCGCGTCGAGCCGAGGGCGGACGGCGTCGTCGTCGACGGCTCGCTGGAGGCCCGCGTGCTGGTCGGCGCCGACGGCGCGGAGTCCGTCGTCCGCCGTGCGCTGGGGCTGGGTGCCCACGCGCCCGGCCGGCTGGCCGTCGCGATCCGCGGCTACGCCCCGACCACGGAGGACGGCGCCCTCCGGCTGGTGACGACGGCGCAGCGGTGGCCGGCCTACGCCTGGTCGTTCCCGATCGGCGACGGACGGGCCAACGTCGGCTACGGCGAGCTGGTCTCCGGCGGGGCCACTCGCGCCCAATTGGTCGAGGGGCTGCGCCGGTTGCTGCCTGACGCCGAACCCGACGCCCTGCGCGCGCACCGGCTGCCGCTGTCGACCGGCCGCCGACGGCAGCCCGACGGGCGGGTGCTGCTCGCCGGGGACGCCGCCGGGCTGATCAACCCGCTGACCGGCGAGGGGATCTTCTACGCCGTCCTCTCCGGCGCGCTGGCCGGCCGGGCCGCGGCGCACGGAGCGGGCGCCGGGGCCGAGCTGCGAAGTTCGCTGGATCGCCGGCTCGGGGCGCACCTGCGGTCGACGTCGACGGCCTCGCAGCTCTCGCGCTGGCCGCGGCTGATGGACGCCGCGTTCCGCGCCGCGGCCGCCGACCAGCAGGTCTTCGACGACGTGGTGGACCTGGGGCTCGCCGACGGACGGCTGACCGCGAGGACTCTCGCGGCCGCCGTCCGCCGGCTCCGGTGAGACCTCAGGCAGCCGGGCGGACGCCGAACGTCGCCAGGAACCGCAGGTCGTCGGGCTGGTCGATCCGGTAGGCGCCGGTCGTGCCCGCGCACGAAGAATTCGTCGCGTAGGAGTTCACCGCGACCAGCGTGCGGCTGCCGGCGACGAAGATCGGGCCGCCCGAGTCACCGAAGCAGGTGCCGCCGGTGTTGGCGTTGTTCGAGAACTTCGCCGAGACCCCCTTGCCGTTGCCGCCCACCCCGTTCAGGTCGACCAGCCGCAGGTCCGCCCGGCGCCGGGTGTCCCCGCCGAAGGACTTCTTCGGACCCGAGCCCTCGAGCCCGTACCCGACCGCGGTGTAGAGCTGCTGCTTGTTGGCCGCGTAGAGGCGGTCCAGCTGGTTCTGCGCGGCGACCTGCCCGTACTGCGGCATGGTCACCGGCCGGCTCAGCGTCAGCACCCCGAGGTCGTGCGTGAAGAACTGCGCGTCGTCGTACTGCGGGTGCGGGTGGGCGGTGGCGCGGACCCACTCGGAGGAGTTGTTCAGCGCCCGGGACCAGGCCGTGTACCGGCCGGCGTTGTTCCCGGGGACGAAGCCCGAGCTCGGCGGCAGGATCGAGTAGTTCGGGACCTCCGCGAAGCTGATCCAGACGTCGTTGCCGGCCGTGTTCGCCGGAGCCGGCCGGCCGTTGAGGCCGGTGCCGAACGTGCAGTGCCCGGCGGTGACCACGGTCGTCGGGTTCACGAGCGTGCCCGTGCAGTTGAACCAGCCGCCCGGGTCGGTGAACCGGGGGTCGACCTCGTCGGGCTGGTAGAAGAGCAGCTGCCCGACGTAGGGGTGCTGGCCGGCGTCGGCCACGCCGCCCTTGATGGCCTGGGCGTTCGTCGTGATCCCCAGCAGCGTGACCACCGCTGCCAGGACGGTCAGGATCCGTATCCGCATCGATCTCCCCTTCGAGGACGAGCAACTGCTCGGGAACCGGATCGTGCCCGTTCCGGAGGCGGAGGGGAACCCTCCGTCACGATTCTTTGCTCTTCGTGGTCCCGGCTGGCCAGAAGCACGACGGCCCGCACGCAGGTCGCTGGTTGTATTCACCATCCGTACAGCCGGTGCACAGATTCGGTTCGTCTGCGTCACGGAGGTTCGCTCCGCCCGGGCAACTCCGCCCGGCGCGGAGAGGGGACCCCTTCCATGATTTCGTCGGCGTTCCGCCGTCGCGCCGTCCCCCTGGGCGTGGCTGTCGCCCTGGTCGGCGGCACCGTCGCGCTGCTGCCCAGCGCGGCCGAGGCCCACAACGGGGGCGGCAACCACGGCGCCCAGAGCGTCATCTTCATCAACGGCGACGGCATGTCCGCCGCGCACCGCGAGGCCCTCCGCCTCCTGGCGGCCGGCTTCGACGGCGACACCGCGATGGACTCGCTGCCCGTCAGCGGACTGGAGGAGACCGACCCGCGCGACCCGAACGCCGCCATCACCGACTCGGCCGCCGCGGCGACCGCCTGGGCGACCGGCACGAAGACCTTCAACGGCGCGATCAGCGTCGACGTGAACAAGAAGCCGCTGACGACGCTCGGCGTCGAGGCGAAGAAGGCCGGCAAGGCCACCGGCCTGGTGACCACCGCGCAGGTGACCGACGCCTCCCCCGCGGCGTTCTTCTCCAACGTCGCCGACCGCGGCCAGCAGAGCGAGATCGCCCGGCAGTACATCGAGGTCTCCAAGCCCGACGTCATCCTCGGCGGCGGCGAGGACCGCTGGTACCCGACGGGCACCCCCGGCGCCTACCCCGACGCCCCGGCGGAGGACCCGACCGAGCACAGCCAGAGCGACAAGGGCAACCTCGTCCAGGAGGCCCAGCAGCGCGGCTACCAGTACGTCAGCACCGCCCAGCAGCTGAACTCGGTCAACCCGACCCGCCCGGTGCTCGGCCTGTTCGCCAACGAGGAGATGTTCCAGCAGAAGCCCGAGGGCCAGGGCGACCTCTACAACCCGGTGGTGCCGCTGTCGACCATGACGAGCAAGGCGCTGCAGGTCCTCGACAAGGACAAGGACGGCTTCTTCCTGTTCGTCGAGGAGGAGGGCGTCGACGAGTTCGCCCACCAGAACAACGCGACCCGCATGCTGCAGGCGATGCAGGAGCTCGACAAGGCGGTCCAGGTGGCGCGCGACTACGTCGCCCGGCACCCGAACACGCTGCTGGTCGTCACCGGTGACCACGACTGCGGCGGGCCCACCGTCGAGGAGGCCACGGACACCGCCGACGAGAGCGGCGACGGCACGCACATCTCGGGTGAGGACGGGCCCTTCGCCATCAAGGGCACCAACAAGCAGTTCGTCATCGACTGGACGACGACCGGCCACACCGGCGTCCCGACCGTCGTGACGGCGCAGGGCCCGAACAGCGACCAGCTCGAGGGCTACTACCCGAACACGCACATCCACGACGTCCTGCGCACCACCCTGCTCGGCCACTAATCCGCGGTTTCGCGTGCCTAACCGCGCGCGGTTAAGCGCGCGAAACCACATCGGAGGGGCCGTCCCGCGGTTTGCGGGGCGGCCCCCTCTTCGTCTTCTGGACGTCGCCGTTCCCGATTCGCGTCATCCTCCGGCCACCCGGGCCACCCACGCTGACGCCGTGACCGCCGTTCTCCTCGTCGACGAGGCCACCCGGCGTCGTCGCTCCTCCCGGCTGGCGCTCGTGCTCGCGCAGCACGGGGCGACTCGTCTCGTGCCGCGCCGGTCGCGCCGCCGGGGCGACGTGTGCAGGGCAGCCGGGCTGCTGACCGCGCTCGGCGCCCGTGTGGCGGTGCGCCCGCCGTCGACGCCCTGGCCGCGGCCGGGCAGCGGCCGGCTGGTCGTCGCCGACCGGCTCCGACCGCTCGACGAGCTCGTCCTGCGCACCGTCGTCCCGGACCGGGTGCTGCCCGCCGAGCGCGCCCCGGACCTGCCGGGCCCGGTCTGCCCGGTCGAGGTCCGGTACCGGACCGAGGACGGCGACGACGTCACGCGACTGCTCGGTGGCGACCTGGGGACGGCGGTTCGCCGCGCCCTGACCCTCCGTGGACTCGTGATCGAGGTGCGGCTGCTGCCCCACGACCGGTGGAACTGCACGACGATGAGCGCGTGACGCAGCAGCTCCGATTCACCCCGATCGACGGCCAGCCCGGCGAACTGATCGACCTGCGCCAGTGGCGGCTCAACAGCCTGCCCGACGAGAACTCCGACGAGGACTGGGACGACGACCGCGAGCTCTTCGGCCCTGACGGGCTGCGGGTCGAGACCTGGCGCGAGGGCTATCCGTACGACGACCGGATGCAGCGCCGCGAGTACGAGATCATCAAGCGCCGGCTGCAGATCGAGCTGCTCAAGCTGCAGGGCTGGGTCAAGGACACCGGGCAGAAGATCGTCATCGTCTTCGAGGGCCGCGACGCCGCCGGCAAGGGCGGCACGATCAAGCGGTTCACCGAGCACCTCAATCCCCGTGGCGCGCGGGTGGTCGCGCTGGACAAGCCGAGCGAGCGCGAGCAGACCCAGTGGTACTTCCAGCGCTACGTGGCCCACCTGCCGGCCGGCGGGGAGATCGTGCTGTTCGACCGCTCCTGGTACAACCGCGCCGGCGTCGAGCGGGTCATGGGCTACTGCACCGAGGAGCAGTACCAGCAGTTCCTGCGCCAGGCGCCGCTGTTCGAGCGGATGCTGGTGCGCAGCGACATCGCGCTGGTCAAGCTGTGGTTCTCGGTCTCGCGCGGCGAGCAGATCAGCCGGTTCATCGTCCGGCAGATCGACCCGGTGCGGCAGTGGAAGCTCTCGCCGACCGACCTCGCCTCCCTGGACAAGTGGGACGCCTACACCGACGCCAAGGAGGCGATGTTCCTGCACACGGACACCGCCGACGCTCCGTGGACGGTGATCAAGAGCAACGACAAGAAGCGGGCCCGGCTGGAGGCCATGCGTTTCGTGCTGTCGCGTTTCGAGTACACGGGCAAGGACGCCGACGCGGTCGGGGTGCCCGATCCGCGGATCGTCGGCTCCGCGGCCGACGTCCTGGAGGACGACGCCGTCGGCTCCTAGTCTCGAGTCCTGGAGGTCCGCCGTGATCGGTTTCCTCGTCCTGCTCCTGATCATCTGGATCGCGCTGGTCGTCATCGGCGCCGTCGTCAAGGGCCTGTTCTGGCTGGCCGTCATCGGCGTCGTGCTCTTCCTCGCCACCGCGGCCTTCGGCTGGATCCGCCGGCGCACCTGACGCGACAACCCCTGGCGGAGCGCCGGGTCGGTCGGCATCCTGTCCGGCCGGGTGGCGAGGGTCGCCGCCGCTGAAGGGGTGGAGTCTCCATGGTGGACGCGAGCTGGCAGCCGGATCCGAGCGGAGCGCACGAGCTCCGGTACTGGAACGGCACCGACTGGACCGAGCACGTCTCGGACCAGGGGACGACGGGCCAGGCCCCGCTCGCCGCGCCGCTGCCCCCACCGCTGCCGGCGCCGGCCACGCCGCCGCCTCCGCCCCTCCCCGCCGACGCCCCCGCTCCCGGCGCCGCGCCCGCCGCGCCGGCCGGGAAGCTGGGCTGGAAGGACCGCCTGAAGCAGGCCGCCGACCAGGGCAAGGCGATGGCCGAGCAGGGCAAGGCGAAGCTGGCCGAGCAGTCCGCGAAGCGCACCGAGCAGTGGGCCACCGACCCGAGCACGCTGTGGTTCGGCGAGAGCAAGAACGCGACCGGCGTGGCCAAGGCGCGCTACCGGATCACCAAGGACCGCATCTGGATCGAGAGCGGCGTGCTCGGCACCCGCTCCGAGAGCGTGCCGATGTGGGCCGTCCGCGACATGGACGTGCGGCAGGCCGTCTGGCAGCGCGGCAAGGACGTCGGCGACGTCGTCCTCAACCTGGAGGACCCCGCCTACGGGGCGCACCAGGACATGTTCAACCTGACCGGGGCGCCGGAGTCCGGGACGACCAACGGCCAGGTGGTGCTCGACAACATCGACGGGCCCTACGCCGTCCACGACCTGCTCGCGCCGCTGGTGAGCGAGGCGCGGCACAAGAAGACGATCGAGCGGCAGTCGTCGTACGTGCACATGCAGCCGCCGTACGGCGCGCCGGTCGCCCCGCCGGCCCCGGCGCCGGCCGCTCCGGCAGCGCCCCAGGTGGACCTGGCCGACCAGCTGCGCAAGCTCGGCGAGCTGCGCGACGCCGGCCTCCTCACCGACGACGAGTTCGCCGTCCAGAAGGCCAAGCTCCTCGCCTGACCCCCGTGGTTTCGCGCGCTCAACCGCGCGCGGTCAAGCGCGCGAAACCACGATAGCTCTGGAGCAGAGGTATTCTGCTCGGCGTGACTGCCGTGGAACATCGGCCGGAAGACGCCCGGCTGGCCGAGGAGCTGTTCGAGGCGGTCGCCTCGCTGCGCCGCCAGGTCCGGCGGACGGCGGGGCGCCCGTGGCCGGCGGCGGCGCTGTCCGGCGCGCAGATCGACCTGGTCCGGCTGCTGCGGCGCGAGCCCGGCCGCACGGTGTCCGAGGCCGCCGAGGCGCTGGGGCTGGCCCCGAACACGGTCTCGACGCTGGTCCGCCAGCTGACCGACGCCGGCATGCTGCGCCGCGACCCCGACCCCGCCGACCGCCGCGTCGCCCGGTTGCACCTCACCGCGACCGCGCGGCGCCGGATCGAGGGCTGGCGCGACCGCCGGCACGAGCTCGCCGCGCAGGCCCTCGACCGGCTCGACCCGGCCGACCGCGCGGCCCTCGACGCCGCCGTCCCGGCGATGTCGAAGATGGTGGAGGCGCTGCGGGAGCTCGAGTCGTGACCGCGCCCGCGATCGAGGTGCACGGCCTCACGCAGCGCTTCGGCGAGCACGTCGCCGTCGACTCGATCGACCTGACCGTCGGCGCCGGCGAGGTGTTCGGCCTGCTCGGTCCCAACGGGGCGGGCAAGACGACGACGATCCGGCTGCTGGTCACGCTGTTGCCCGTGGAAGCGGGCGAGGTGCGCGTGTTCGGGCACGACGTCCGCGGCGAGGCCATGGCCGTGCGGCGGCTGCTCGGCTACGTGCCGCAGCAGCTCTCGGTGGAGGGCGCGCTGACCGGGCGGGAGAACGTCACCTGGTTCGCCCGGCTCTTCGACGTCCCCCGCCGCGAGCGACGGGACCGGGTCGACGAGGTGCTGGCGATGATGAACCTCACCGACGCCGCCGACCGGCTCGCCTCGACCTACTCCGGCGGCATGGTCCGCCGGCTGGAGCTCGCGCAGGCGCTGGTCAACCGCCCGGCGCTGCTCGTGCTCGACGAGCCGACCGTGGGGCTGGACCCGGTGGCCCGCGACAGCGTCTGGCAGCGGGTGCGCGAGCTGCAGGAGCAGTACGGGACGACGGTGCTGCTGACCACGCACTACATGGAGGAGGCCGACGCCCTCTGCGACCGGGTGGCGCTCATGCACCACGGGACGATCCGCGCCGAGGGGCCGCCGGAGGAGCTCAAGGCCGCGCTCGGGCCGGCCGCCACGCTCGAGGACGTCTTCCGCCACTGGACCGGCGACCTGCTCGCCGGGGAGGAGAAGGGAGGGCTGCGCAGTGTCCGTGTCACTCGCCGAACGGCCCGTCGCCTGGGCTGAGGGCACGCGGCTGCTCGTTCGCGTCGGCACGTTCTGCCTGGTCGAGCTGCAGAAGCTCCGGCACGACCGGTCGGAGCTGCTCACCCGGATGATCCAGCCGGTCCTCTGGCTGGTCGTGTTCGGGCAGACCTTCACGCGGCTCCGGGCGATCCCCAGCGGCGACGTCCCGTACCTGGACTTCCTGTCGGCCGGGATCATCGCCCAGTCGGCGCTGTTCGTCTCGATCTTCTACGGCATCCAGATCATCTGGGAGCGCGACGCCGGGGTGCTCACCAAGCTCATGGTGACGCCGACGCCGCGGGCCGCCCTGGTCACCGGCAAGGCGTTCGCGGCGGGCATCCGCTCCCTGGCGCAGGCACTGGCGATCCTGGTCGTGTCGCTGCTGCTCGGGGTCCGGTTCACCGCGAACCCGCTGAAGCTGCTCGGGGTGGTCGTCGTCGTCCTGCTGGGGGCGGCGTTCTTCTGCTGCCTGTCGGTGACCATCGCCGGGCTGGTGCTCAAGCGCGACCGGCTGATGGGCATCGGCCAGGCGATCATGATGCCGCTGTTCTTCGCCTCGAACGCGCTCTACCCGATCGCCGTCATGCCGCACTGGCTGCAGGTGGTCTCGGCGGTGAACCCCCTCTCCTACGAGGTGAACGCGCTGCGCGGGCTGCTTCTCGGCACGCCCACGGTGCTCTGGTTGGACTTCACGGTGCTCGTCGTCGCCACGATCGCGGCGATCACCGCGGCGTCGGCCCTGCTCGGCCGCCTCACCCGCTGACCCCCCGCGCTTTATCGCGATAAAGCACGCGCGGTTTCGCGTGCCTAATCGCGCGCGGTTTCGCGTGCCTAACCGCGCGCGGTTTCGCGTGCCTAATCGCGCTGGACGGCGGTGACGAGCTGGCAGCCGGTGGAGCCGAAGGACTCGACGGCGAACCCGAGGTGCCACAGGACCTCGGCGATCGCGGCGTTCATCGACTGCTGCACCGCGGCGTCGGCGTAGGCGCCGCGGACCAGCTGCAGGCTCATCCGGTCGTGCGGCCGCCAGCTGACCAGGATCCCGGCCAGGCCCGGCTCGGGCGTGATGCAGACCCCGCCTGCCGTCAGCGTGTTCGCCTGCCCCTCGGTCGACGGTCCGCGCTGGGCGCAGTCGTGCAGCGGCAGCCCGGCCTCGACCAGCGCCGCGGTCACCTCGACGACGAGGGTGGTCAGCTCGTCGGTGTCGGACAGCAGCTCGTCCCAGTCCTCGGGCAGCCGGTCCAGCTGCTGGCCGAGCTCGTCGAGCCACACCCGCTCGTCCGGCGAGGGACGGCGGACGACGTTGCCCTCGGCGCCGCGGACGCCGTACACCGCGGTCGCCTCGTGCCCGCCGGCCAGCGCTGCCCAGTCGGCGTCCATCCGGTCGGGGAAGGGACCGGCGAGCGCCTGCGGGGAGTGCTCGGCGACCAGCCACCACCCGGTCACCGGCGCACCACCGGCCGGCGGAACGGGACGGACGGCGAGCCCGACCGCCTGCGGCTTCGGCTGGGTCTCGGCCTCGGGCAGGCGGCTGCCGGCGGGGTGCGCGGGTGAGGTGCGGGTGGACGACGACCGCCGCTGGGGTTCGCCCGCGCCGTTGCGGTCGAACTCGTAGCGAGCGGTCGCCGTCGCGCCCAGGGCAACGACCACGCCGGTGAGCGCCAGGAAGCCGAAGACGGCGACCATCGGCCACACCAGCGCCACGCCAAGGCTCACGCGGATCTCCTCGAAGAACTTCGGCCGGGGCGGGGGAAGTCGCCCCGGTCAGCGCAGAAAGTTACGGGCACGGCGGGTGCCCGCGACGCGCTGCGACGGGTCGGCAACGGCCCCGTCACCCGATCGTTGTGGTCGTTCCAGTGACCCGTCGTCCCCAGGGCCGTCTTGTCGACAAACCGCCGGTTTCCCCAGCGTGGCGCGCGGTTTCGGCGGTCGGTCATGCTCCCGACGCGGACGACGCGCGGCGTGTCAGCCGGGCCGCGGCAGAGAGTGCGCGACATGGATATCGGCAGTCCCGGCGGCCATGCTGCGCGGCACGGCATCCGTCGTGATCACCGGCGGGACCGGTGGCATCGGCTCGGCGCTGGTCCGCCTGTTCACCGAGCGGGGGGACGACGTCGTCGCGGTGGGCCGGCCGTCTGCCGCAACGCCGTCCTCGCTAGCTGCGCGGGCTGACCCGGTACCGGATGTGGGTGGCGCGCGGCGAGTGCCCGACCTCCACCGGGGTGAGCTCGACGTGGCTGAGGTCGAACATCGACTCACCCCGCCCGAGCACCACCGGGGCGAGGTCGACGACGAGCTCGTCGAGCGCGCCGGAGGCCATCGCCTGGCGCACGGTCGAGGCGCCACCGGCGATGTCGACCACGCCGTCCTCCCCGGCCACCTCGCTCGCCTGCTTCAGGGCGGAGTCGAAGCCGTCGGTGACGAAGTAGAAGGTCGTGCCCCCCGCCATCTCCAGCGGCTCCCGCGCATGGTGGGTGAGCACGAACACCGGGGCGTGGTAGGGCGGCTCCTCCCCCCACCAGCCGCGCCAGTCGCCCTCCCAGGGGCCGCGGATCGGGCCGAACATGTTGCGCCCCATGACGTAGGCGTTCCCCCGCTCGAGCAGCTGCTCGGTCCAGGGGACGTCCTCGGGGAGGAGCGAGCCCATGTGCCACCGGTGCACCGCGTGGCCGCCGATGCCGAGCGGGTTCTCCTGCGACTGGTCCGGGCCGGCGACGAAGCCGTCGAGGGACATCGACATGTGCGAGATGACGGTGGCCATGCCGTCCAGACTGCCGGAAAGCCCGGTACTCATCGGTGGCCGGTCGCGGAGGCGGAGCCGGGTTCGACCAGTCCGCTCTCGTAGGCGAAGACGACGGCCTGGACGCGGTCGCGCAGGTCGAGCTTGGCGAAGACGCGGGCCACGTGGGTCTTCACCGTCGCCTCGCCGACGAACAGCGCGGCCGCGATCTCGGCGTTGGACAGCCCCCGCGCCAGCAGCCGCAGCACCTCCAGCTCCCGCGCGCTCAGCTCGGCCAGCGCCGGTGCCGCGTGCGCGGGGGCCGGGCGCGTGAGGAAGCGCTCGATCAGCCGCTGGGTGATCGCCGGCGCGAGCAGCGCCTCACCCCGCGCCACGGTGCGGACGGCGGTGACCAGCTGGTCGCGCGGTGCGTCCTTGAGCAGGAAGCCGCTCGCGCCGGCCCGGACCGCGGCGTAGACGTACTCGTCGAGGTCGAACGTCGTCAGCACCAGCACCCGGGCCTCGACCCCGGCCTGGCGCAGCCGGCGGGTCGCCTCGATGCCGTCGAGCCCCGGCATGCGCACGTCCATCAGGACGACGTCCGGCCGCAGCTCCCTCGCCAGCCGCACCGCCTGCTGACCGTCGCCCGCCTCGCCGACGACCTCGATGCCCTCGGCGAGCTCCAGGATCAGCCGGAAGCCGGAGCGCACGAGCTCCTGGTCGTCGGCGAGCAGGACGCGGATCACGTCAGCGGCAGCTTCACGCGCAGGGCGAAGCCACGGGTGCCCGGTCCGGCGGCGAACTCGCCCCCGAGCAGGGCCACCCGTTCCCGGAGCCCGGCGAGGCCGCGGCCGCTGCCGCCGCCCGCCCCGGAGCCGTCGCCGTCGTCGTCGACCTCGACGGTGACCGCGTCCGGCTCGTAGCGGAGCAGGACGTCGACCCGGGCGGCGCCGGCGTGCTTGCGCACGTTGGTCAGCCCTTCCTGCAGCACCCGGAAGGCGGCCAGGTCCAACGCCTGCGGCAGGGGCGCGGCTTCTCCCTCGGCCCGGAAGCGGACGTCGAGACCGGCCGCGCACGCCTGCTCCAGCAGCTCGGGAGCCCGGGCCAGGCCGGGGCCGGGCGCCAGCTCGGGCGCCTCGTCGCCGCCGAGCGCGCCGAGCACCCGCCGCATGTCGGTCAGCGCCGCCCTCGCGGTGTCCCGGATCGCGACCAGCGGTTTCTGGACGAGCGCGGGGTCGCGGGCCAGCGCGCCCTCGGCGGCGTCGGCCTGGACGGCGATCACGCTCATTGCGTGGGCCACCTCGTCGTGCAGCTCGCGGGCGATCCGGCTGCGCTCCTCGGCGACGGCGGTCCGGGCCCGCTCCTCCCGCTCGTGCGCGAGCTGTTCGGCCAGCCGCTCCAGCGCCGCCGCCCGCAGCCGCTGCTGGCGCACGTAGAGCCCGGCGAACATCGGGGCGAGGGCCAGCGCGACGTCGCCGAGCAGGCTCCACGAGTGCTCGTGCTGCGGCCCGAGCCAGCTCCACGTGCTGACGCCGAGGACGGCGGCCTCGCCGAGAACCAGCCGCACGGTGCTGGCCGAGTGCGCGCCCAGCGAGTACTGCACGAGCAGCAGCGCCAGCAGCTCCGGCACCGAGTCGTGGTAGCCGCCGACGGCGACCTCGACCAGCTCCGCCCCCGCGATCGTCAGCGCGACGGCCAGCGGGTAGCGGCTGCGCCAGGCCAGCGGCAGCGTCCAGACCGGGGCCAGCACGTAGCTGATCGCGCCCCCGCCCGGCTGCACCCCGCTCGCGAGCGTGACGAGCCGGGCCACGAGCAGACCGACCGCGATCAGCGCGTCCCCGAGCGGCGCACCGGCCACCGTCCTCCGCACGCCGCGAAAACTAGCTCTCCACCAGGCGGATCCACATCCCCCGCGCGGCGGACCACGGCCCGCGCGGATCACCCGCGGGGCGGAGCCGGAACATCCCCGCGCCGGACCCGCGCCGGTGGTCGCCGTCCTAGCGTCTGGCGCCGTCCCGACCTGATCGAGGAGGAACCCAGATGAGCGACACCGTCACCGCAGCCACCCCCGTGGACGAGGCCCGCCGCACGGCACGGACCCGCGCCCTGATCTCCCTGTACGTCGGCGCCGCGAGCGCCGTCGCCCTCGCCGCGGTCCTCGTGTTCGTGCCGACGTCGACCGACGACGACGCCTTCCACCACGTCGGCGACTACTTCTTGACCGCGCTCGGCATCCCCGCCGTGCTCGTGGTGGCCGCCCTGCTGCCCGCGCTGCGCACCCTGCAGGAGCGGCGCGACGGCCGGCTGGGCATGGCCGGCATCGTCGCCACCTGCGCGGGTGCGCTCGTGCTGACCGGGATGTTCGTGTACGGGCTGATCGCCGCCACGGGCAGCTCGCTCGGCCCGACCTACCTGCTCGCCTCGGGCGCGATGATCATCGGCGTCGTCCTCTTCGCGATCGGGTCCTGGCGCACCGGGCTGCTGCCGCGCTGGCTGCTGGTCGCCTGGCCGGTCGCGTGGGCCGTCGGCGGCCTGCTGCCGGTCCTCCCCGGACCGTCGCCGCTGCTGCTCGCCGCCGCCTACCTGGCCATGGCCGTGACCCTGCCGCGCCGGGGGACGACGACGAGCTGACAGACAGCGCCTCAGCGGTCCGGGTGGGCCATCGAGTCGACGGCGACGGTGGCCGCCAGGACCAGCACGGGGTCGCGGTCGGGCTCCATCTCCACGCCGTAGGTGTCGGCGACCCGGAACCACTTCTTCGACACCGTGGCCACGGTCGAGCGCCCCTCGCTGATCGTGTACTCGTGGTCGACGATGTTGCCCTGGATGTCCCAGTCGGGGCCGTTCTCCACGTGGACGACCCAGCGGTCCCGCAGCGGGCTGACCAGGGCCTTCTTGACCATGGCCATCCGGTGGCCGTCGCCGTCCTCGATCTCCATCGAGTCCTTGATCCGGAGCATCCGCTCCTGGATCTTGGCCCGCTCGTGGCCGTCGGCGTCCTCCAGGATCATGGTCTTGCGCATCCGCAGCGCTTTGCCGTCGACCTTGTAGGACCGCCCTCCCCGGTCGTCCTCGATCCAGTAGTCGTCGCCGATCGAGATCAGCCGCTGCCGCATCCGGTAGTGGATGTTCCCGCCGCCCCGGCGCTCCTCGCGCCGTTCCTGCCGGCGCTCCCGGCCTCCCAGCATGGTCGTCCCCCTTCCGTCGTCCCCCGGGACGGCGAGCGTCGCCTCCGTGCGACAGGTGGCACCTCATCCGCAGCGGCGGAGACCGGCGGGAAGAACGCGGCCCAGGGTGCGTTGGCGGCAGGCATGACGACCATCGGGCTCATCGGCAGCGGACACATCGGCAGCACCGTGGCGCGGCTGGCGGTCGACGCCGGGCACGACGTGGTGCTGAGCAACAGCCGGGGACCGGACACCCTGGCCGACCTGGTCGGCGAGCTCGGCCCGCACGCGCGCGCGGCCAGCGCGGCCGAGGCCGCCGCGGCCGGCGATCTCGTGGTGGTGACGATCCCGCTGAAGGCCTACCGCGACGTACCGGTCGAGCCGCTGCGCGGCAAGGTCGTCATCGACACCGGCAACTACTACGCGCAGCGCGACGGGAACATCGCCGAGCTCGACGACGGGACGACGACGAGCAGCGAGCTGCTCCAGGCGCACCTGCCGGAGTCGCACGTGGTGAAGGTGTTCAACAACATCTACTTCGGCCACCTCGGCAGCCTGCAGCGCCCGGCCGGGTCCCCCGAGCGGTCGGCGCTGGCGATCGCCGGTGACGACGAGGCGGCCAAGCAGGCGGTGACGCGGTTCCTCGACTCGATCGGCTACGACGCCTACGACGCCGGCCCGCTCGCGGAGGGCTGGCGCTACGAGCCCGGCACCCCCGCCTACGGCCAGCCCTACGTCACTCCCGGTGCGGACTTCCCGGGACCCGCGCACCAGGTCCCGGCCGCGCAGCTGAAGCAGGCACTGGACGCGGCCGTGCGTCCCTGACGCCCGTGCGAGCGGAGGGCGTGGGATTCGAACCCACGATGGGTTTGACCCCATAGCGGTTTTCAAGACCGCCGCCATCGGCCACTAGGCGAGCCCTCCCGGCTGAGCCGGTGCCGATGCTACGGAACGCGAAAGGGAAGGGAGACACGTCTCCCTTCCCACTTCAACGTATAGCGCGTGGTGGGGCTTGCGGCAAGACCCAGGTGAGGTCGCAGAATCGCCGGGTTTCTCGCACCCCGATCAGAGCGGACGACGTGAATTCCCTGAGCACCAGCGTGTTCTCCCTGCCCGCCAACCTCACCGCCAAGGCCGACCCGGGGCTCATCTCCCGCGACGAGCAGCACTTCGCGGCGATCGCCGAGAGCCTCGCCCGGTCCATCGCCGAGCTGACCGAACGCCTCGACGCCGAGCGCAGGTCGCCCGGCGGCATCGGCCAGAAGGCGCTGGACCGCGACCTGGAGATCCACCGGCTGACCTCCCGGCTGCGCACTCTGCGCCGGTTCGGCCTGGACCTCTGCCTCGGCCGCATCCTCTTCGCCGACGACCCGGAGCCGGTCTACATCGGCCGGCTGGGCCTCACCGACCCCACCGGCCGCCGGCTGCTGGTCGACTGGCGCTCCCCCGCCGCCGAGCCGTTCTTCGCCGCCACCCACGCCCACCCCGAGGGGCTGGTCAGCCGCCGCCGCTACCGCTGGACCCGCGGCCGGATCACCGACTACTGGGACGAGGTGTTCACCGCCGACGGGCTCGAGGGGCACGCCGCGCTCGACGACCAGTCCGCGTTCATCGCCAGCCTCGGCAGCGACCGCTCGCCCCGGATGCGCGACGTCCTGGGCACCATCCAGGCCGACCAGGACGCCATCATCCGGGCCGGTTCCGACGGTGCGCTGGTCGTGGACGGCGGCCCCGGCACGGGCAAGACCGTCGTCGCCCTGCACCGGACCGCCTACCTGCTCTACGCCGATCCGCACCTCGGCCACCACCGGGGCGGCGTCCTGTTCGTCGGCCCGCACCAGCCCTACCTGGCCTACGTCTCCGACGTCCTGCCCAGCCTCGGCGAGGAGGGCGTGCAGACCGTCACCCTGCGCGACCTCGTGCCCGAGGGCGCCGCGGCCGGCGTCGAGACCGACCCGGAGGTCGCGCGGCTGAAGTCGTCGGCCGACCTGGTCGCGGCGATCGAGACCGCCGTGCGGTTCTACGAGGAGCCCCCGACGACGACGCTGACGGTCGAGACGCCGTGGGCGGACCTGCGCCTGCGCGCCGACGACTGGGCCGAGGCGTTCGAGACGCCCGACCCGGGCACGCCGCACAACGAGGCGCGCGACCAGGTCTGGGAGGCGGTGCTCGCGATCCTCGGCGACCAGTTCGAGGAGGACGACGACGCCTCCCCCGACGACCTGCGCCGGTCACTGGCGCAGAACCGCGAGCTGGTCGCGGCGTTCAACCGGGCCTGGCCGCTGATCGACGCGCCCGACCTGGTCGCGGACCTGTGGTCGGTGCCGGCCTATCTGCGCAGGTGCGCGCCCTGGCTGAGCGCGGAGGAGATCCGCCGGCTGCAGCGGGACGACGCCCGTGCGTGGACGCTCTCGGACCTGCCGCTGCTCGACGCGGCGCGGCAGCGGCTCGGCGACCCGGAGACCTCCCGCCGGCGTCGCCGGGCGGAGGCCGCGGCCGCCGCCGAGCGCGAGCGGATGTCGGGCGTCATCGACGAGCTGATCGCCGCCGACGACTCCGAGCTGCTGCTGATGACGACCCTGCGCCACTCCGACCTGCGCGAGGCCCTGGTCGACCAGGCCGCCCTGCCGACCGCCGAGCCCGACAGGCTGGCCGGCCCGTTCGCGCACGTCGTCGTGGACGAGGCCCAGGAGCTGACCGACGCCGAGTGGCAGATGCTGCGGCTGCGCTGCCCCTCGGGGAGCTTCACCATCGTCGGCGACCGCGCCCAGGCCCGGCACGGGTTCACCGAGTCGTGGCAGGAACGGCTCGCGCGGGTCGGCGTCGAGCGGGTCGGCCTGGCCTCGCTGACGGTCAACTACCGCACGCCCGAGGAGGTCATGGCCGAGGCCGAGCCGGTCATCCGGGCCGCGCTCCCCGACGCCAACGTGCCGACCTCCATCCGCAGCACCGGCGTCCCGGTCCGGCACGGATCGGTCTCCGAGCGGGACGCGATCCTCCAGGCGTGGCAGACCGAGCACGCCGAGGGCGAGGGGATCGCCTGCGTGATCGGCGACCCGACCTTCAAGGGGACGCCGCGCATCCGGTCGCTGACGCCCGAGCTGGTCAAGGGGCTCGAGTTCGACCTGGTCGTCCTCGTGGATCCGCAGGACTTCGGCGAGGGCATCGAGGGCGCGGTCGACCGCTACGTCGCGATGACGCGGGCCACGCAGCGGCTCGTCGTCCTGACGTCGTGAGGCTTTAGCTGGAACAGCCTTGTATCGAACCCACGCCGGTTCTACCGTGTGCGCCGGAGGTGAGTCCGATGACGACTCAGGACACTCCGGCCGACACCCGGATCATGGGAATCGTCCACGCCGCCCTGCAGCGCGACCTGCGCCGGGCCCGCGACGTGCTCGGGGCCGCGCCCCCTCCGGAGGGCGGTCAGCGCCGGGCGCTGGGCGCGCACGTGCAGTGGCTGATGCAGTTCCTGCACGGCCACCACACCGGCGAGGACGACGGCCTCTGGCCGCTCGTGCGCGACCGCAACCCGGCGGCCGGACCCCTGCTCGACTCGCTGGAGGCCGACCACGCCCGGATCGCCCCCGCGGCGGAGGCGGTGACCGCGGCCGCGCGCGAGTACGCGACGACCACGACCGACGGGCCGCGGGCCGCCCTCCTGGCCGCGCTGGACCGGCTGGTCGAGGTGCTCGTCCCGCACCTGGACCGGGAGGTGGCCGAGGCGATGCCGGTGGTCGCGGCGAGCATCACCGACCGGGAGTGGGACGCCGTCGAGCAGGAGTACAACGTCAAGCCCAAGTCGATGCGGGAGCTGGGGTTCGAGGGTCACTGGCTGCTCGACGGCATCGACCCCGAGGGCTACGACGTCGTCGTCCACACGGTGCCGGCGGTGCCGCGGTTCGTGCTGCTGCACGGCTTCGCCCGCAGCTACCGGCGGCACTCGGCCGCCTGCTGGTCGCCGGTCGTCCCGCAGCCGCGGACGGCGGTGCGTTGACCGCTCCCGGTCGTCGGGCCTACCGATCCCCCCGCCGGCAGCAGCAGGCCGCGGAGACCCGGGCCGGCGTGCTGGCCGCCGCCACCGCGCTCTTCGGCACGCGCGGCTGGTCGGCCACCGGGATGCGCGACGTCGCGCGCGAGGCCGGCGTCGCGGTGGAGACGGTGTACGCCAACTTCCGGTCGAAGACCGAACTGCTGATGGCGGCCATCGACGTCGGCGTCGTCGGCGACGCCGACCCGGTGCCCCTGGCGCAGCGTCCGGAGTTCGCCCGGCTGTCGGCCGGGGAGCTCGCCGACCGGATCACCGCGGCCGCGCACCTCATGACCGACATCAACCGGCGGATCTCCGGGCTGCGCCGGGCGCTCGCCGAGGCCGCGGGCAGCGAGCCGGAGCTCGCCGCGAAGCTCCTCCAGGCCGAGAACCGGCGCCGGGTCAACGTCCGGCAGGGCGTCGAGCTCGTCACCGGCCGGGACGTGGGCGAGGACCTGCGCGACGAGATCTGGGCGATGTCGGGCGTCGACGTCTTCCACCTGCTCACCGAGATCGCGGGGTGGTCGGTGGCGAAGTACGAGCGGTGGGTGGCCGACGTGCTGGGCAGGCTGCTCGTGCCCGGGGAGGAGGGACGGCGATGAGGCGGGTGCAGAAGAGCTCGTGCGTCAGCGTCGTCGTCGACGCGCCCGTGGACGACGTGTGGCGGGTGATCGCCGACGTCCGGCGCACCGGCGAGTGGAGCCACGAGTGCCGGTCGGGTGAGTGGTTGGACGGTGCGGACGCCGCCGCCCCCGGTGTGCGCTTCCGCGGCCGGAACCGGGCCCGCTGGTGGCGGTGGACGCGCACCTGCCGGATCGTCGTCGCCGACCCGCCGTCCGAGCTGGTCTGGCGCACCGTGCCGACCCGGCTGATCCCGGACAGCACCGAGTGGCGCATCCGGCTGGCGCCGGAGGGCGGGGGCACGCGGATCACGCAGTCGTTCGAGGTGGTGCGGGCCCCGCGGCTGCTCGACCCGGTCTACGCGCTGCTGATCCCGGACCACCGGGATCGCGATGCGCGGCTCACCGACGACCTCAGGCGGATCGGCGCGGTCGCGGCCGGGCGGGGCGTGCCGTTGTGAACCACCGGCCGGGCGGTGGAGCCGAAGCAATGTGCGTGTGTGGCGGGTTCTGGCCGCAGAACCCGCCACACACGCACATCACTGAACGATCCTCGCTTCCCGACGGCCAGCGGAGTCAGCCGAAGACGACCTCCGCGAGCCGGTCGACCTGGTCGAGCTCGGCGACGGTGGGGTCGAGGACCAGCTCGTCGACGCCGGCGTCCTCGAACGCGGCGATCACGTCCTTGATCGCCTGGGGCGAGCGGTGGGCGCCGCCGGCGATCATCTCGGCGACCTGCGGACCGAGGATCCCGTAGTAGTCGAGGAGGTACGCGCGCGAGCGCTCCTCGGTGTCACCGAGGCCGAAGTAGTTGAGCGCAGCGATCGTCGGGGAACCGTCCCGACCCGCCTCGCGCCAGGCGGCTCGGACCCGCTCCGCGAAGGGGCCGGTCGCCTGCGGCGGCGCGCCGCCCGCCGTCCACCCGGACCCGTGCTCGACGGTCCGGCGGATCGTCGCGTCGCTGGTGCCGCCGATGAGGATCGGCACCCCGCCGGGGCCGGGGTCCGGGGCGGGCGGCTTCGAGCCCTCCGCGAGGGGTTCGCCGGACCACGCCCGGCGCAGATCGGCGAGCTGCTGGTCGAACAGCCGTCCGCGGCGGCCGAAGTCGCGGCCGGCCAGCGCGAAGTCGTCCGGCCGGCCGCCGACGCCCAGGCCGAGGGTGAGCCGGCCGCCGCTGAGCTGCTGCACGGTGGCTGCCTGCTTGGCCAGCTCGGCGCTGCTGCGGGTGGGGGCGAGCAGCACGTTCGTCACCAGCCCGATCCGCTCGGTGACCGCGCCGGCCGCGCCGAGCACGCTCAGCTCCTCGAAGCCGGGATAGGCGATCCGCCCGATCGTCGCGAGGGTGGAGAACCCGGCCGCCTCGGCCCGCCGGGCCCAGTCGAGCAGGAGGGGGCCGGTGGCCCCGGTGACGGTGTTCGGGATGCCGATGCCGATGTCCATGACGTTCCCCTCTCGTCGGGTCGTGCTCGCGCCAACCCCGGAGGCGGCGTCCGGATTCCTCAGCGGCCCTCGGTCGCGCGGCGCAGGTCCTCGGGGTCCACCTTCGGCACCCGGTCGGCGGTGAGCAGGCCGTTCACCTCCTGGTAGGTGTCGGTCAGCTGCGTCCAGCAGGCGCCGGCGAGCGCGTCGCTCGCGTGCACCGCGGCCCACTGCGCGCGGTAGCGCTCGAGCAGGTCCTCCGGCGAGCGCGCGTCGGCGTAGCCCCAGTCGCGGCCGCCGGAGTTCAGCGAGATCCCGCCGAACTCCGACAGGACGACGGCCCGGCCGCCCGGGCCCGCGCGGTCGAGATCGGCCAGCCGCCCGTCGCCGCGCCGCGCCGCCACCGTGCGCGCCACCGACTCCGCCGTCCCGTACCGGGCGGCCAGCACGGCGGGGTCCTGCGTGTAGTCGTGCACACCGAAGACGTCCCCGCCGAGGGTCTCCCAGCCGTCGTCCGCCGACACCGGCCGGGTGCCGTCGAGCGCGTCGGCGACCGCGGTCAGCCCGCGCACCAGCGCCCGCTGCCGCGGGTCGACCTCCGCCTCCTGCACGCCCCAGCCCTCGTTGACCGGGACCCAGGCGACCACGCTCGGGTGCCCGCGGTGCGCGACCACGACGTCGGCCCACTCGCGCAGCAGCCGTGCGGACGACGTCGGGCCCGGCCGGTGCGCCGACGGCATCTCCGCCCACACCAGCAGCCCCATCCGGTCGGCGAGGGCCAGGTAGCGGGGGTCCTCGGTCTTCTGGTGCTTGCGGGCGCCGGTGAACCCGAGGGCGCGGGTCAGCTCCAGGTCGCGGCGCAGCGCTTCACCGTCGGGCGGCGTGGCGCCGGTCTCCGGCCAGTAGCCCTGGTCGAGCACCAGCCGCAGCGGCGCCGTCCTGCGGTTGACGAGGAACCGGCCGTCCTCGACGCTCACCGAGCGCAGCGCCGTGTAGCTCTCGGCCTCGTCGAGCACCGTGCCGTCGTCGTCGGTGAGCGCGAGCTCGGCGTCGATCAGCACCGGCGCCCCGGGGAACCACAGCAGGCCCTCCCGGTCGTCGAAGCCGCCGTCGCCCACCTGCAGCGTGCGCTCGACGACCGCGCCGTCCACCCGGACGACGTCGTCGGCCAGCAGCCGCTCGCCGTGCCTGAGCCGGACGTGCAGCCGGCCGCGGAACGGGACGGACAGCTCGACCCGCACGTCGACGCGCAGCGTGTCGGGGTCGCCGCGCCACAGCACGTCGGCGATGTGCACCGGCGCGACCTGCTCCAGCCACACGGTGCGCCAGATGCCGGTGGTCGATGGGTACCAGATGGCGTGCGGCTCGTCCCGCCAGTCCTGCTTGCCCCGCGGCGCCTCGCCGTCGACCGGGTCGTCGGCACGGACGACGAGCTCCCCGCTGCAGTCGGTCACGTCGACGCTGAACGGGGTGTAGCCGCCCTCGTGGTGGGCCACGTGCGCGCCGCCGACCCAGACGTCGCAGACGCGGTCGACCGCGCCGAAGTGCAGGAGGGTGCGCCGGTGGCCGGGGTCGGGCAGGGGGCGGCGGTACCAGGCGCGATTCAGCGGCGATCCGGTCCAGCCGACGCCGCTCGCCGGGGTCTCCGGGGCGTACGGCACCTGGATCCGCCGGTCGAAGACGACGTCGCCGATCGCCTGCTTGAGATCGGGGTCCGCGGCGAACTCCCACTCGCCGGACAGCGACGTCCAGGGACGGCGGAGCAGCGGCCGCGGGTGCTCGGTCGGATCGGTCGACGGCATCCCGAAGTCCTACCGCACCCGGAAGCCTTGCCGCCCCGGGCCGACCGTCGCCACACTCGCGACGCCGACCAGGGAGGTCCCGTGCCCGAGACGACTGCGGTCCCGCCGATCGAACTGCAGCTGCGGGTGACGGACGGCGCCGCCGTCCTGCTCTCGCTCGCCCAGCGCCGGGCCGCGTGGCTGGAGGCCTCGGCACGGTCGACCGACGACGACCTCTTCGCGCTGAACACCATCGGGACCGACATCGAGAGCGCCTTCGGCGAGGCGCCGACGCACGCCCTGGCGCTGCGCGACGTGTTCGAGCAGTACGGGCCGTGGTGCAACGAGCAGATCGCGGCCGCCCTGAGCATCGGGCAGTTCGGGGACGGCGAGCGCGCCGCCTTCGCCCGGGTGATCGACGTGACGGATGGCGACTACGCGCGCCGGGGGACGGAGCTGGCCTCGACGGTTCTCGAGGGCGGCCTGCGGACCGATCTGCGCAACCGGATCGACGGCATCGTGCTGGCCGCCGACGCGCACGACGTGGGTTGCGGCCTGATGGCGTTCGCGGCCATGGGCGGCCTGATGACGTGCCCGAAGACGCTCGGCGCCGGCTGCGCCCTCGGCGCCGGCGCGATGATCACCCTCGCCGCTTTCTGCTGAAGCGGAGGCTGTCGGCGCAGGAAACCTGACCGCTCGGCCTCCGAACGCGCTGCCGACGCATCCGGAGCCGCCATGGACCACAACCTGGCACCCGCCTCGCTGGTCGCCGTCGCCGTGGTCGCCCTCGCGGCCCCGATCCTCGTCGGCCTGGTCCCGCGCCTGCCCGTTCCCCAGGTGGTCCTGCTGCTCGTGGGCGGCATCCTGATCGGCCCGCAGGTGCTCGGCCTCAGCAGCCCCGAAGACGTCCAGGTGCTGGCCGACGTCGGGCTCGGCTTCGTCTTCCTCCTGGCCGGCTACGAGATCGACCTGCGCTGGTTCGGCCAGGACGCCGGACGTCGGGCGGTCGTGGCCTGGTTCGTCTCGCTGGCGCTCGCCCTCGCGGTGACCGGCGTGCTCGCCGGCACCGGCCTGGTCGACGCCTTCGTGCCGGTCGCGCTGGCGCTGACCACCACGGCCCTGGGCACGCTGCTGCCGATCCTGCGCGACCGCGGGCTGCTGACCGGCCGGCTCGGGCGCTACCTGCTCGCTGCCGGCGGCGCCGGAGAGCTCTTCCCGGTGCTGGCCATCGCGGTGTTCCTCGGTACGCAGAGCCGGTTCGCCGCCCTGCTGTCGCTGGCGGCGGTCGCCGTCCTGGGCGTCCTGCTCGGCCTGGCCCGACGGGTCGTGCGCGACGGAGGCCGGCTGTCCACCGTCGTCCGGCTCGGCCAGCACGAGACCGCGCAGATCACCCTGCGCGCGACGATGCTGCTCCTCGTCGTCCTCGTGGCGCTGGCCGACCGGTTCCACCTGGACGCGGTGCTCGGCGCGTTCCTCGCCGGGGTGGTGCTCCGGCACTGGGCCGGTGGCGCCGCGCCGGCGCTGGAGTCGAAGCTGGACGCCGTCGGCTACGGGTTCTTCGTGCCGATCTTCTTCGTCTACTCGGGGATGGCGCTCGACCTGCGCTCGATCGCCGGGACGCCGCTGCGCATGCTGCTGTTCTTCGCGTTGATGGTCGCGGTCCGCGGCCTCCCGGCGCTGGCCGTCTACCGGGGAGTCCTGTCGCTGCGGCAACGCACCCAGACGGTGCTGATCACGGCGACGTCCCTCCCCTTGCTGGTCGCCCTCACGGAGATCGGTCGGCGCAGCGGCACGATGCTCCCCGAGAACGCAGCCGCGCTGGTCGGCGCCGGCGTCCTGACGGTGCTCGTGCTGCCCACGCTGGCCGTCGTCCTCGACCGGCCGGCGGTGGACGCCGTCAGGACGGCCGGACCGTCCCGACCAGGTGGCCGGTCCCGTTGACCGCGTTGCGGACGGCGAAGTCCCAGCCGCCGCCGGCCTCGGCGGTCGACAGCGCCACCGTCGAGGGCAGGTACAGGGGCTTCTGGAAGCCGACGTCGACGCTGAGCGCATCGGGCAGCCGGCCGGACAGCGCCGCCAGCGCGCGGGCCTTGACCCACATGCCGTGCGCGATCGCCCGCTTGAAGCCGAACGCCTTCGCCGACAGGCCCGACAGGTGGATCGGGTTCACGTCGCCGGAGACCTTGGCGTAGCGGCGGCCGGCGTCGTCAGGGACCCGCCAGGTGGCCACCTGCCGCACCTCGCCGATCGCCACCGACGTCTCGGACTCCGGCGCCCCCTCGGGCGCCTTCGCCCCGCGCGCGAGGTAGGTCGACCGGCCGCGCCAGACCTCCTCACCGTCGACGCTCGCCGACGCGCAGAGGTCGACGGTGGCGCCCTTGCCGTGCCGGGCGAACCGCTCGGCCCAGACCTCGAGGTCCAGCGGCTCGGCGGCGCCGATCGGCCGCAGCACGTCGATCCGGTTGCGCACGTGCACCAGCCCGGGCAGGGCCAGCGGGAACGAGCGGTCGCTCATCAGCGCGACCTGCAGCGGGAAGGCGAGCACGTGGGGGTAGGTGGCGGGCAGGACGTCGGACAGGCCGAACCCGCAGACCCGGTCGTAGGCCGCCAGGTCGCCCCGGTCGACCTGCACGCCGGTGCGCGCCACCCGCGTCGACGGCAGCGCGCCGCCGCGGCCGCGCGCGGTGAGCGCGGCCTTGGCGAACAGCGCCGGCATCGCCGGAGGGCCGCTCAGCACGGTGCGGGCGTCCACGCTCACGCCCCCAGCAGCGACTGGCCGCACACCCGCACGACCTGCCCGTTCACCCCGGCGCTGGCCGGCTGCGACAGCCAGGCGATCGTCTCGGCGACGTCGACCGGCAGCCCGCCCTGCTGCAGCGAGTTGAGCCGGGCGCCGACCTCGCGGGTGCCGAAGGGCATCTGGGCCGTCATCTCGGTGACGATGAAGCCCGGCGCGACGGCGTTGATGGTGGCCCCGCGCTCGGCGAAGGCGGGCGCCCAGGCGCGCACCATGCCGATGACGCCGGCCTTCGACGCCGCGTAGTTGGTCTGCCCGCGGTTGCCCGCGATGCCGGACTGCGAGCTCACGGCGACCACGCGACCGCCGGGCTTGAAGACGTCGCCCTCCAGCAGCGCCTGGGTGATGTCCAGCTGGGCCTGCAGGTTCACCGCCATGACCGAGTTCCAGCGGGCGGCGTCCATGTTGACCAGCAGCTTGTCGCGGGTGATGCCGGCGTTGTGGACGACGACGTCCACCCCGCCGTGCCGCTCCTCCAGGTGCGCGATCAGCCGCTGCGCCGCGTCGGGGGCGGTGATGTCGAGCTGCAACGCCGTCCCGCCGATCTCGTTGGCGACGTCGGCCAGCGACTGCCCGGCGGCCGGGATGTCGACGGCGACCACGTGCGCGCCGTCCCGGGCCATGACCTTCGCGATCGCGGCGCCGATGCCCCGCGCCGCGCCGGTGACCACGGCGACCTTGCCGTCCAGGGGGCGGACGTCGTCCTGGTCGGGGATCTCGGCGGTGCTCAGCGTGACCGGCTGGCCGTCGACGTAGGCCGAGCGCCCGGAGAGGAAGAACCTCAGGGGGCTTGCCACCGACGCCTCGGCACCGGCCGGCACGTAGAGCAGGTTCGCCGTCGAGCCGTCGCGCAGCTCCTTGCCGATGGAGCGGACCAGCCCGTCGAGGGCCTGCCGCGCCGCAGCCGCCGCCGGGGAGTCGGCGTCCGACGCCGGGTCGCCCAGCACGACCACGCGGCCGCTCGGCCGCAGCCGCTTCACCGCCGGTGCGAGGAAGTCGTGCGCGGCGGCCAGGTCGGCCGGCCCGGTCAGCCCGGTGGCGTCGAGGATCACCGCGGCCGGTTTCCCCCCGTCGTCGTCCGTGCTCACCCCGGCGTCCTTGAGGACGGCGCTCAGCGTCTCGCGCAGCCGGCCCTCCCCCGCCGAGCCGACGACCGCCGGCCCGGGCAGCAGCGGCTGCCCCGGCTCGTAGCGGCGCAGCACGCCCGGGCGGGGCAGACCGAGCTGCTTGGTGATCGTCGTCCCGATCCCCGAGTGCGCGAAGTCGCGGTACCAGTCACTCACTGCAAAGCCTCCAGAAGGTGGTTTCGCGCGCTTAACCGCGCGCGGTTGAGCGCGCGAAACCTCGGATGTGGGTCAGGACTCGAGGATGGCGACGACGCCCTGGCCGCCGGCCGCGCAGATCGAGATCAGGCCGCGCTTGCCCGGGCCCGCCTCGTGCAGCTGCTTGGCCAGCGAGGCGACGATCCGCCCGCCGGTCGCGGCGAACGGGTGCCCGGCCGCCAGGGACGAGCCGTTGACGTTGAGCTTCGAGCGGTCGATCGAGCCGAGCGGAGCGTCCAGGCCCAGCCGGCCCTTGCAGAACTCCGGGTCCTCCCAGGCCTTGAGCGTGGCCAGGACCGTCGAGGCGAAGGCCTCGTGGATCTCGTAGTAGTCGAAGTCCTGCAGGGTCAGCCCCTGCCGGGCGAGCATCACCGGCACCGCGTAGACCGGCGCCATGAGCAGGCCCTCGCCGCCGTGCACGTAGTCGACCGCGGCGGTCTGCGCGTCGACCAGGTGCGCGAGCACCGGCAGGTCGTGCTCGGCCGCCCACTCGTCGGAGGCCAGCAGGACGGCCGACGCGCCGTCGGACAGCGGGGTCGAGTTGCCCGCGGTCATCGTCGCCTCGGCCCCGGCCGGCAGCGCCTTGCCGAACACCGGCTTGAGCGTGGCGAGCTTCTCCACCGACGAATCCGGGCGCAGGTTCTGGTCGCGGGTCAGGCCCAGGTACGGGGTGACCAGGTCGTCGAAGAAGCCGCGGTCGTAGGCGGCGGCGAGGTTCTGGTGCGAGCGGACGGTCAGCTCGTCCTGCTCCTCGCGGCCGATCTCCCACTCGTTCGCGGTCAGCTGCGCGTGCTCGCCCATCGCCAGGCCGGTGCGCGGCTCGGCGTTGCGCGGGATCTCCGGCGAGATCATCCCCGGCCGGATGCCGGCCAGGGCCTTGAGCCGGTCCTGCACCGTCTTGGCGCTGTTGACCTTGATGAGCACCCGCCGCAGGTCGTCGTTGACCGCGAGCGGGGCGTCGGAGGTGGTGTCGACGCCGCCGGCGATGCCCGACTCGATCTGCCCGAGGGCGATCTTGTTGGCGACGAGAACCGCCGCCTCCAGACCGGTGCCGCACGCCTGCTGCACGTCGTAGGCCGGCGTCGTCGCCGACAGCTTGGAGCCGAGGACGGCCTCGCGGGTCAGGTTGAAGTCGCGCGAGTGCTTGAGGACGGCGCCCGCCACGACCTCCCCGACCTGCTGGCCCTGCAGCCCGAAGCGGGCGACGAGCCCGTCGAGCGTGGTGGTGAGCATGTCCTGGTTGGAGGCCTGCGCGTACGTCGAGTTCGACCGCGCGAACGGGATGCGGTTCCCGCCGACGATCGCGGCCTTGCGAGTGGCGGCGCCAGTGGCGGCGCGACTGGCGGCTTTGCGGGGCTGGGCAGCCATCGGGTCCTCCGGGGTCGGTGGAATTGCTCGGTACCGACAGTATCAGGTACTGTCCGACACATGAAAGTTGGGACGGTGAGACCTGCGTCGCAGGACAAGATCGCTCACGGTGGCGAGGGCCGCGAGTCGAAGCCCGCGGGAGAGCCCCGCGATCGCCGCGACTCGAGGTGGGACGCGCACCGCGCGCAGCGGCGCCAGGAGCTGGTCGACGCGACGCTCGCCGCGGTCGGCAAGCACGGCGCCGGCGTCGGCATGGAGGAGATCGCCGCCGAGGCCGGCACCAGCAAGACCGTCGTCTACCGGCACTTCGCCGACCGCGCCGAGCTGCACGTCGCCGTCTGCAACCGGGTGGCCTCGCAGCTGCTGCCCAAGCTGCGCGAGGCGATCGAGAGCAACGCGCAGCCGCGCCACATGGTCGCCGCGGCGATCGAGACCTACCTGGCGTTCGTCGAGGCCGACCCCGAGCTCTACCGGTTCGTCGTCCACCCGCCGCAACCGGACCGGCCGGACCCGCTCACCAGCCTGGCCGACCTCGTCGGCGAGCAGGCCGCGGCCGCCGTCTCGGTCGCGCTGCAGCAGTCCGGCCGCGACGTGGCCGCCGCGGCGCCGTGGGGCCACGGCGTCGTCGGGCTGGTCCGCTCGGCCGCCGACTGGTGGCTGCGCGCCGAACGCCCCATGCTCCGCAGCGAACTCGCTGCTCATCTGACCGAACTCGCGTGGTCGGGCCTCTCGACCATCGGCACCCACCCTCAGGAGGAGAAGTGACGTCGACCCTGCCAACGACCGTGGACCCGGGGAAGCTCCAGGAGGTCCTCGACGGCCGCTGGGGCCACGTCCGGCGCGACGCCCGTGAACACCTCGGCGACCCCGAGTTCGCACCGGTGTACGGCGAGACGATGCAGGAAGCCCGCGAGCGGATCAGCCGGCTGGCCAAGAAGCTGGCCGCCACCGGCCGGGTCGGCCTCGGCTTCCCCAAGGAGTACGGCGGCCAGGACGACTCCGGCGGCTCGGTGGCCTCCATCGAGATGCTCGCCTTCGGCGACCTGTCGCTGATGGTCAAGGCCGGCGTGCAGTGGGGCCTGTTCGGCGGCGCCGTCCAGCTGCTGGGCACCGAGCGGCACCACCGCGCGCACCTCGCCGACATCATGAGCTTCGACCTGCCCGGCTGCTTCGCGATGACCGAGACCGGGCACGGCTCCGACGTCCAGCAGCTGCGCACCACCTGCACCTACGACGCGGAGACGGGCACCTTCGACCTGCACACCCCGCACGAGGCCGCGCGCAAGGACTACATCGGCAACGCCGCCAAGGACGGCCGGATGGCCGTCGTCTTCGCCCAGCTGATCACCCAGGGCAAGAACCACGGCGTGCACGCCTGGCTGGTGCCGATCCGCAACGACGACGGCACCCCGTGCGAGGGCGTCACCATCGGGGACGACGGTCCGAAGGCCGGCCTGCTCGGCGTCGACAACGGCCGGCTGAGCTTCGACCACGTGCGCGTGCCCCGCGACATGCTGCTCGACCGGTACGGCCAGGTCGCCGAGGACGGCACCTACACCTCGAGCATCGAGAACGAGACCCGCCGCTTCTTCACCATGCTCGGCACGCTGGTGCGCGGGCGGGTGAGCGTCGGCGGCTCGGCCGGATCGGCCACGAAGATGGCTCTGGACATCGCCGTCCGCTACGGCAACGTGCGCCGCCAGTTCGCCGCCCCCGGCAAGGACCGCGAGATCGTCATCAACGACTACCTCGTGCACCAGCGCAAGCTGCTGCCGGCGCTGGCCACCTCCTACGCGCTGCACTTCGCGCAGGAGGAGCTGGTCAGCACGATGCACGACGTGCAGTACAAGACCCACGTCCTCGGCGAGGAGATCGACGAGGCCGGGCAGCGCGAGCTGGAGTCGCGGGCGGCGGGACTCAAGGTGGCCAACACCTGGCACGCGACCCGGACCATCCAGATGGCGCGCGAGGCGTGCGGCGGCGCCGGCTACCTGGCCGAGAACCGGCTGCCCGCGCTCAAGGCCGACACCGACGTCTTCACCACGTTCGAGGGCGACAACACCGTCCTGCTGCAGCTGGTCGCCAAGGGCCTGCTCACCGGCTACCGCGACGCGTTCGGCTCGCTGGACGGCTGGGGCAAGGTCGGCTTCGTCGCCGATCTGGTCCGCGAGACGGTCCTCGAGCGGACGGCGGCCCGCGGGCTGATCGCCCGCCTGGTCGACGCGGTGCCGGGCCGGGACGACGACGTCCCGATGCTCGACCGCGGGTGGCAGCTGAAGATGTTCGAGTTCCGCGAGAAGCACTCCCTCGAGGGCGCGATCAAGCGGCTGCGCAAGAACGCGGCGACCGAGGGCATGGAGCCCTTCGACATGTTCAACGACGTCCAGGACCACGTCCTGCGGACGGCGCAGACGCACATCGACCGGGTGATCCTCGAGGCGTTCGTCGCCGGCATCGAGCGGACGACGGACCCCGACGCCCAGGCCCTGCTCGAGAAGCTCTGCGACCTCTACGCGCTGTGGACGATCGAGCAGGACAAGGCGTGGTTCCTGGAGCACGGCCGGCTCACCCCGACCCGGGCCAAGGTGCTGACCGCGACGGTGAACACGCTGCTCAAGGAGCTGCGGCCGCACATGACCACCCTGGTGGACGCGTTCGCGATCCCGGCTGCGTGGAAGGCCGCGAAGATCCTCGAGGAGGAGGACGACCGCCAGGAGGCGATGGCCGCCCGCGACGCCGAGGTGCGCCAGGGCGCGGAGGGCCGCCAGGCCTCGAAGGAGAGCGCCACCGACCTCGAGGTCGCCCCGGCCCAGTAGAAGGACCCCCCTGCCCCCCGCCGCGAGCAAGCTCGCGGCGGGGCCCTGCAGGGGGGCCGTTCCATCACGTCACCAGGCCGTGGCGGGTTCGCGGACGGGTGGGGCCGGGAAGCCGCCGAGCAGCTGCTCGTAGGCGTGCGCGACCTTGAGGCAGGTCGTGTCCTCGAACCGGCGGCCGACCAGCATCATCCCGACCGGCAGCCCCTCGGAGAGACCGGCCGGGACGCTGGTCGCCGGGTGCCCGCTGACGTCGAACGGCGCGCAGTTGACGATCATCTCCAGCCCGCGCGCGATCCGGACCTCGAGCGGGTCGTCCGGCGCCGGGATCGTGCGCGCCACCATCGGCACCGTCGGCATCACCAGCAGGTCGACGTCGGCCAGCGCCGCGTCGTACCGGGCGCGCACCTCGAAGGCGAGGTTGCGGGCCATCGCGTAGTGCCGGGTGTGCAGCTTCTCCACCGACCACCGCCCGGCCAGCGCGGTCACCGTCACCGTCGGCGACCAGCGGTCTCCCACCTCGCGGCGCTGCCGGCCGTAGTGCTCGACCAGCTCGGGGTCGTAGAGCCCCCAGTAGTTGTGGCCGTAGCCCTCGCCGTCGACCATCTGGATCGTCGCGCCGTCCGTGGCGATGACCGCCCACACCGCCATGGCGTTCGTGTGCCAGGGGACGTCGACGTCGACCACCTCGATGCCGAGCTCGCGCAGCCGGCCGGCGGCCGCGCGCACCGTCTCGTCGACGCCGTCCTCCGACAGCCCGGGGATCCCGAAGCCCTGCGCGACCACGCCGACGCGCAGCCCGGCGACGTCGCCGCCGAGGGCCGCCGCGTAGTGCTCGGGCGCCAGGTCGGCCGGCTGCCGCGGGTCGAGGCCGTCGCGGCCGGCGAGGACGTCGAGCATCGCGGCGGCGTCGGCGACCGTGCGGGTCATCGGCCCGAGGTGGTCGAGGGTCAGCTCGATCGGGAAGGCGCCGGTGTAGGGCACCAGGCCGTGGGTCGGCTTGTGGCCGACGATGCCGGAGAAGGCCGCCGGCATCCGGATGGAGCCGCCCTGGTCGCCGCCGAGCGCGAGGTCCACCTCTCCGGCGGCCACCAGCGCGGCGCTGCCGCTGGAGCTGCCGCCGGTGGTCCGGGACGGGTCCCACGGGTTGCGCACCGGTCCGGTGCACGAGGTGTGGCTGCCGCCGGAGAAGCAGAGGTCCTCGCAGACGGCCTTGCCGGTGATCGTCGCGCCCGCGGCCAGCAGCCGGCTGACCACGGTGGCGTCGCGCGTGGGCACGAAGCCCTCCAGCGTGTGCGAGCCGTTCATCATCGGGACGCCGGCCACCGCGGTGTTGTCCTTGATCGCCACGGTGCGCCCGGCGAAAGGACCGTCGTCGGCGCCCCGGATCTCGGTCCGCACGTACCAGGCGCCGAGCGGGTTGTCCGCCTCCTCGGGCCACGTGACGGGGCGGTCGGCGGGCGGCTCCGGGCGGATCGCCTCGTACAGCTCCTCGACCGCCTCGTAGGCGTCGAACGAGCCGGCGACCAGCAGGGCGTAGGTGTCGAGGTCGGCGTCGGTGTGCTGCAGCCCGTACGCGCGGGCCAGCGCGGCGACGTCGTCGCGATCGGGTCGAGGGACGGCCATGGCAACCTCCGGGGCGGCCGACGGGGCGACGAGGGGATGGCGCCACGCTAGGACCGCACGTTCCCCCCTGTCACCGGAGCCGGCACAGCCGCCGTCGACAATCTCCAGCCGTGTACATCGCCGCTGCCACCGAAGCGCTCAAGGTGCCGCACGTCGTCGATCTGGCCGCCGTCGTCATCGGCGCGCTGACCGGCGGGCTGCTCGCCGCGCGCGAGGGTTTCGCCGTCTCCGGGGTGCTGCTGCTGGCGGTCAGCGGGGGGCTCGGCGGCGGGCTGATCCGCGACATCCTGCTGGCCCACGCGACGCCGGTCGCGCTCACCAACAAGGCCTACCTGCCGACGGTCGCCATCACCGCGGCGGTGACCTTCTTCTTCTCCGGCTGGCTGTCCCGGCTGACCGTGCTGCTGGTGGTGCTCGACGCGGTCACCCTGGGCTTCTTCACGGTCATCGGCGCCCAGAAGGCGCAGCTCGCCGGGCTGCCGAGCGCGTCGGTGGTCTTCATCGGCGTGGTGACGGCGGTGGGTGGTGCCGTCATCCGGGACATGCTGCTGGCGCAGCAGGCCTACATCGTGCGGCCCGGCCCGTACTTCGCGGTGGCCGCGCTGATCGGCGCGGTCGCGCTGACCGTGCTGGCCGGGCCGCTCGACCTGCCGCCGCTGCCGGTCGCCGCGATCGTCATCGTGCTGGTGGCGGGCCTGAACGTGCTGTCGGTCTGGCGCGGCTGGGAGGCGCCGGTCGCGGTCGACCTGCCCACCCGCGCGCGCAGCCGCTTCGTCGCCCGCCGGAAGCAGCAGTGAGCGGTCAGCCCGCGAGCCGGACGGCCAGGACGGCGACGTCGTCCTCGGCGTCGGGCAGGAACAGCCGCTCGAGCACCCGGTCGCACAGCTCGGCCAGCGGCAGCCCGGCGCAGCGGCGCAGCACCTCGGCCAGCTCCGCCGCCCCGGCGTCGAGGTCGCGGTCGCGCCGCTCGACCAGCCCGTCGGTGTAGAGCAGCACGGTCGCACCGGGCGGCAGGACGGCGACGCGGTCGGTGCGCGGGGTGTCCGGGGCGACGCCGAGCAGCAGGTCCACCGGGCCGTCGTCGAGCAGCGTCACGGTGCCGTCGGGGGCGAGCACGGCCGGCGGCAGGTGACCGGCGTTGGACCACCGCAGCGTCGTCCCGGCGGCACCGTCGTCCGGCTCGAGGCGGGCGACCAGGCAGGTGGCCATCGTGTCCAGCGCGAGGCCGCGCACCGCGCGGTCGAGCTGGCGCAGCACGCCGGCCGGGGTGTCGCCGCTGGAGTAGCTGATGCCCCGCAGCAGGCCGCGGACCTGGCCCATCGCGGCCGCGGCCCGGCTGTCGTGGCCGACGACGTCGCCGATCGCGAGCACCGTGCAGCCGTCGGGCTGCAGGAACGCGTCGTACCAGTCGCCGCCGATCTCGGCGCCGGCGGCGGCCGGCACGTAGCGCACGACGATCTCGGTGCCGGAGGGCCGTGGCGGGGCGGTGAGCATGCTGCGCTGCAGCGTCTCGGCCAGCGCGCGCTGCTGGCCGAACAGCCGCGCGTGCTCCAGCGCCAGCCCGGCGCGGCGGCCGATCTCGACGAGGGTGTCGACCTCCGCGTCGGAGTGCGGCCCGCGCTCGGGGTCGTTGAGCAGCCCGAGCGCGCCGAGCGTCCGCCCGCGCCCGGTGAGGGGCACGACCGTGGCCGACGTCCCGCCGAGGCGGGCGAAGAGCTCACGCAGCGCCGGATCGGGCAGCACCGCATCCAGGTAGGCCTGGTCGATCGTCGTCCGGACCACCTGCCCGCTCCGGACGGCGACGTGCAGCGCCGCCTCCTCGCTGGCCCCCGCGACGAGGGCCTTGACGTACTCGGAGACCAGCGCCCGCCGCTCCGGATCGCGGTGAGCCGCCGCCAGCTGCTGCGGCCGGCCCTGCTCGTCGGTGACGACGAGGTAGCACCAGTCCGCGATGCCCGGCACGATGCGCGCGGTCAGCCGGTCGATCTGGTCCTCGATGTCGAGGCTGTCGGAGAGCACCTCGCCGACGTCGGCGAGCAGCTGCAGGTGCCGGTTGGCCTCGGTCATGGCGGCCACGGCGGCGTCGCGCTCCACGTCGGCCTGCAGCCGGGAGACCGACAGCGCGATCTGCGCGGTGAGCGCCTCGAGCACCTCGAGGTCGTCACCGGCGAACGGGTGCTCGGTGTCCCAGACGACGACGAAGCTGCCGAGCACCCGGCTCTCGACCCGCAGCGGCAGCGCGGCGAGGGCCTGCACACCGAGGACGGCGCTGATCTCGCCCATCCGCGGGAACCGGGCACGCGCCTCCTCCGGGGTGGCGAGGAACACCCGCCGGCCGTGCCGGGCGACCCACTGGGTGGGCAGCTCGTCGTCCAGCTCGATCGGGATGCCGTCGCGCGGCAGCTCGACGTCGGCCCCCGCGCGGGCCTGGTCGACCAGCCAGTGCGTCATGTGCAGCCGCAGCGGCGCGCCGCCGGGGTCGAACACGGCCAGCGCGCTGGAGCTCGCGCCGAGCACCTGGCCGCCGCGCTGGGCGATGTCGGCCAGCTCCTCGACGCGGGTGGCGTTGGCCAGCTCCGCGGCGACCTCGGCGATCGCCGCCGCCCGCTGCACCGCCGACAACCGGCGCGCCGACTGCTCGCGGGCGTCGGTGACGTCGACGACGGTGCCGAGGACCCGGATCGGCTCCCCGCTCGGGTCGGCGACGACGCGCGCGCGGGAGACGGTCCACCGCACCGCGCCGTCGGTGCGCAGCACCCGGCACTCGGCGAGGAAGGCACCGCGCTCCGCCAGCGCGGTCTGCATCGCCTGCTGGACGGTGGCGTGGTCCTCGGGGTGGATGTGGCTCATCAGCTGCTCGAGCGAGTCGAGCTGCACCGCGCCCTCGAAGCCCATGATCCCGGAGGCCCGCTCGTCCCAGAACACCGAGCCGGTGCGCAGGTCGCGCTCCCAGATGCCGACCGAGCCGGCCTCCAGGGCGACGTCCAGCCGGGCGGAGGAGGCGCCGACGGCGGACTGGGCGGCGGAGAGCTCCAGCTCGGCGACCACCGACGCCGACAGCTGCTCGAGCAGCTCGGTCGCGTCGCCGGTCCACGACCGCGGGGTCGGGTCGTAGACGGCGAGGACGCCGACGATGTGCCCCGACGCGGCGATGATCGGCGCCCCGAGGTACGCCTGCACCTGCCCGGAGGTGACCGCGGGCAGGTCCGCGACCCGCTCGTTCGCGCGGGCGTCGGGGATGTTCAGCGGGGTGCCCTCGCGGACGACGATCGCCGAGAGCGCACCGGTGAGCAGTGCGGGACCACCCACGACGCCGGCCGGCAGCCCGTAGCCGCCGACGACGATGTCCTGGTCGGTGAACAGCGTGACCTTGGCGTGGCCGGCGCCGACCAGCCGCGCCGCCAGCGCCGAGAGCCGGTCGAACGCGGCCGGACCGGGGACCTCCACCAGCAGCCGTCGGGCGCTGGCGATGCGGTGGGGATCCCGCAGGACGTCGGGCGTCGAGGGGGTGGGCAGCGCCGCCACGCGAGATCTCCCCTCGGACTCGTCGGCGGGCAGCGGGCTCCTGGTTGGGCCCACGGCGTTCGGGACATGCTGTCACGCCCGCTGGTACGAAACGGGATCGTCCCGAGGAGGGACGGCGCGCCGCGCTCCCCCGGACGGGTGAGAGGGAGGTCTCCGACCTCCACGTACGGCCGTGGGAGACCGATGCCCACCTCGTGCCCGCGTCGCGTCTGCTCGCCCTGCCGGACTGCCGTCCGCTGCTGGCGTCCCCCGACGACCTCACGCTGGCCTTCCAGCCGATCGTCGACCTCGCGGGCGCGACGATCGCCGGCTACGAGGCGCTCTCCCGCTTCCCCGGCACCGCCGGCCCGGACGTGTGGTTCGCCGCCGCGGCGGACGCGGGACTGGACGCCGAGCTCGAGGCCCTGGCGATCCACAAGGCGCTGGCCGCCGTCCCGGGCCTGCCGGACAACACCTTCCTGACCGTCAACGTCAGCCCCCACCTGCTGGGCACCGACCCGATCCAGGACGCGCTGGCCATCCGCCGCGACCTGCGCCGCGTCGTCGTCGAGCTGACCGAGCACACCCCCGTCGACGACCTGTCCGCGCTCAAGAGCCAGATCGCCGAGCTGCGCGAGCGCGGCGCGCTCATCGCCCTGGACGACGCCGGCTCCGGCTACTCGGGGCTGCAGCAGATGGCCGAGCTGCGCCCGCAGGTGGTCAAGCTCGACCGCGCGCTGGTCAGCGACGCCGACACCGACCCCGTGCGCGTGGCGCTGGCCGAGATGATGGGCGAGTTCGCCGGCCGGATCGACGCGTGGCTGCTCGCCGAGGGCCTCGAGACCGTCGCCGAGCTGGCCGCGTTCATGCGCCTGGGCGTGCCGCTGGGCCAGGGCTGGGTCCTCGGCCGCCCGGGCCCGGGCTTCGCGCCGCTGGCGCCCGAGGTGATCCGGCTGGTCAAGGGCCAGGTCGCCCGGGTGCAGCTCACCGAGAGCGTCGCCAGCCTGATGCGTCCCGTGCGGCAGATCGAGGCCGGGGCGGACGTCGCCGAGCCGCCGCCCGCCGTCCTGGTCGGCCCGCTCGGCGAGCCCACCGGCCTGGTGCTGCGCGACCCGCGGACGGCGGAGGTCTACCTGGCGCCCGTGTCGCTGCGGGTGCACCCCTCGGCCGACATCGCCGAGACCCTGCAGCGCGCGCTCACCCGGCCCCCGGCCCAGCGCTTCGACCCCGTGCTGGTCACCGATCCGACCGGCACCGTGCTCGGCCTGCTGCGCCTCGAGGACCTCGCCTCCGCCCGCCACGCGAGGTGACCCAGACCCCGGGCCGCTGAGGCCCGGTCCGCCCGTCCCCCAACGACCAAGGAGTCCCCCATGAAGACCTTCGCCTGCGGCGACGTCGTCCCCGGTTGCAGCGCCCGGTTCTCGGCCGCCGACGAGGACGGCATCCTGGCCCAGGTCGCCGGCCACGCCGCGCACGACCACGGCATCCACGACGTCACCCCGGAGCTGGTGCAGGCCGTCCGCGACCGCATCGTCAGCGCCTGAACGGAGGCTGGGAGCGCAGAAAACCTGCGCTCCCAGCCTCCGACTACGCCGAGGCGTCGGTCAGCAGCCGGAGCTCGTCGTCGGCGAGCCGGAGGTCCTGCATCGGCAGCAGGTCGGCCAGCTGGTCGACGTCGCGGCCGCTGGCGATCGGCGCGGTCACCGTCGGCTGGTCGGCCAGCCACCGCAGCGCCACCGCCGAACCGGTGACCCCGTGCGCCCGGGCCACCTCCTCGAGCGCCGCGAGCACGCGGTCGCCCTTCTCCCCCACGTACTTCGCCGCCCCCTGCGCGCGCGGCGAGTCGATCTGCTCGCCCGGCCGGTACTTGCCGGTCAGGAACCCGCGCGCCAGACCGAAGTACGGGAAGCAGCCCAGGTCGTGGCGGGCGACGACGTCGCGCAGCTCGTCCTCGTAGGCCGGGCGCTCCATCAGGTTGTAGTGCGGCTGCAGCGCGACGTAGCGCGTGATGCCGAGCCGCTCGGAGGTCGCCAGCGCCTCGCTCAGCCGCGCCGCCGAGTAGTTCGACGCCGCCGCGTAGCGGATCTTGCCGCTGGTCACGAGCTCGTCGAAGGCGGTCAGCGTCTCCTCGAGCGGCGTCGTCTCGTCGTCGTAGTGGGCGTAGTAGACGTCGATGACGTCGGTCCGGAGATTCCGCAGTGACCGTTCCACCGCCGTCCTGATCTCCCCCGCCGACAGCGGGTGCTCCTTCTGCATCCGCGAGGCCTTCGTGGCCACCACGAACCGGTCGCGCATCCCGCGCTCGGCCATCCACGCGCCGAGCAGCCGCTCGGACGTGCCGTCGCCGTAGGACTCGGCGGTGTCGACGAACGGGCGCAGCACCGACGGCACCGCGTCGTTGAAGCGGTCGAGCAGCGCGAACGTCGTCGGCTCGTCGGCCGTCCAGCCGAAGACGTTGCCGCCGAGGCAGAGATCGCTGACGTCCAGATCGGTCCCGGGGATGCGTGGCACGTCCCCCACGCTAAGCGGGGGGCGTACGGGCCGCTGTCCTGGGTATCCGTGACGGACCGGTACGCCTGTGACTGCAGGGATTCCGCAGGACCCGCACTGGCGGGATCCCGGCCCTGTCTGGCAGCGTGCACGTCCGGTCCGGCCTCAACACCCGAGGTCCGGGCCGAAATACGGGGGGTTCGTGCCTGCGCGGGTCCCCGAGAAGGAGACGGCCGGGTGCCGAGTCCGTTTTTCCGGGACAGAGCACCGGCCACCACACCGAGAGGAACCCTGTGAACAAGAGCGAACTGGTCTCCGCCATCGCCAAGCGCGCCGACGTCCCGGCCTCGACCGTGAACTCGGTCGTGGACGCCCTCCAGGAGGAGCTCGTCGACGCGATCACGCGCGGCGAGAAGGTCGCGGTCTCCGGCCTGCTCACCGTGGAGCGCACCCAGCGTTCCGCGCGCACCGGGCGCAACCCGCAGACCGGCGAGTCCATCGACATCCCGGCCGCCAACACGGTCAAGGTGACCGCGGGCTCGAACCTGAAGAAGGCCGCCGGCAACGTCCCGGTCTGATCGATCCTGATCGACCGGTCCGGCGCCTGCCCTCCTCGCGCCCGCGCTCAGGTGCGTGGGTGAGGATGCGAGGGCAGGCGCCGTCCGACGGCGGACGGCCTTCTCGAGGGAGTGGCCCGTGGCTCAGGAGCTGACCGTCGACGTCGATCCCGCGGAGGTCGGCTTCGACCCCGCCCGGCTGGACCGGCTCGACCGGAGGCTGCAGCGCTACGTCGACGACGGGCTGCTGCCGGGCTACCTCGTCACCGTCGCCCGCCACGGCCGGCTGGCCCACGTGGGGCTGGGCGGGCTGCGGCACGTCGAGGACGCCCTGCCGGTGGAGACGACGACCCGCTGGCGCATCTACTCGATGACCAAGGCGGTCACCTCGGTCGCGGCGATGATGCTGCACGAGGAGGGCGCCTTCCAGCTCAACGACCCGATCGCCGAGTGGCTGCCGGAGTTCGCGCACACGCCGGTCTACGTCGCCGGCTCCGCCCAGCGGCCGGTCACCGAGCCGCAGACCGAGCCGATCCGCGTCTGGCACCTGCTCTCGCACACCTCGGGGCTGACCTACGGCTTCCACCACGCGCACCCGGTCGACGAGATGTACCGGGCCGCCGGCCACGAGTGGGGCGCCCCGCCCGGCGCCGACCTCGCCGAGTGCACCGCGCAGTGGGCCGCGCTGCCGCTGGTCTTCCAGCCCGGCAGCGAGTGGAACTACGGCGTCTCCACCGACGTCCTCGGCCGGCTGGTCGAGGTGCTCTCCGGTCAGCCGCTCGACGAGTTCTTCGAGCAGCGGGTCTTCGCCCCGCTCGGCATGACCGACACGTCCTTCGGGCTCCGCGAGGACGACGACCCCTCGACGCTGGCCCGGCTCTACGCGCCGGTCCGCCGCGACCCGCTCGGGCCGCCGGTCGGCATCCAGCCGCTCGACGTGCTCGGCGACGGCTTCCTGTCCAAGCCGAAGTACCTCTCCGGCGGCGGCGGGCTGGTCTCCACCGCGCCGGACTACCTGCGCTTCGTCGAGATGCTGCGCCGCCGCGGTGAGCACGACGGCGGTCGGCTGCTGGGACCCCGCACGGTCGACCACATGACCCGCAACCACCTGCCGGGCAACGCCGACCTCGCGACGTTCGGCCGCCCGCTGTTCGCCGAGACGCCGCTGCGCGGGGTGGGCTTCGGGCTGGGCTTCGCGACCGTGGTCGACCAGGCCCGCTACGGCGTCGTCTCCAGCCTCGGTGAGTACAACTGGGGCGGCGCGGCCTCGACGGCGTTCTTCGTCGACCCGGTCGAGGACCTGACCGTGTGCTTCTACACGCAGCTCATGCCGTCGTCCACGCTGCCCGTGCGCACCTACCTGCGCTCCCTCGTCTACCAGGCCCTGGTGGACTGAACGTGGCGCTTCATCCCGATCAAGCGCACGTGGGAGTGCGGGAGTTCGGCGGGCGCCGGTTCGACCTCTCCCGCCGCGTGCTCGTCGGCGCCGTCGTCGACGTCACCCCCGACTCCTTCCACGCGCCCGGGACGACGTTCCGCTTCGAGGACGCCCTCGCCGCCTGCCGCCAGGCCGAGGAGGAGGGCGCCGACTGGCTCGACCTCGGCGGCGTGGCCTACGCGCCAGGTGCCTGGGTGCCGGCCGCCGAGGAGCTGGACCGGCTGCTGCCCGTGGTGACCGCGGCGGCCGAGCAGACCGGGCTGGTCGTCTCGGTCGACACCATGCGCGCCGACGTGGCGCGGGAGGTCATCGCCGCCGGCGCCACGATCATCAACGACGCGAGCGGCCTCAAGGAGCCCGCGATCGTGGACGTCGCCGCGGAGACCGGGGCCGGGCTGATCATCACCCACGCCGCCGACGGCCCGGGGACGGCGTCCTTCCGGCCGACCTACGACGACGTGAGCGCCGAGGTCGTGGAGTTCCTGCGCCGCCAGGTCGCGTTCTGCCTGGACCGCGGCGTGCGACCCGAGCAGCTCGTCATCGACCCCGGCATCGACCTGCACAAGAACACTTACCACTCGCTGGAGCTGGTCCGGCGCATGGACGAGCTGGCCGAGCTCGGGTACCCGATCCTGGCGGCGGTCTCGCGCAAGGACTTCATCGGCGAGGCGATCGGCGAGACGCGCACCGAGGACCGGCTCGAGGGCAGCCTGGCCACCACCGTGGCGTGCATCCTGCAGGGCGCCCGGCTGGTCCGCGCGCACGACGTCCGCCCGACGGTCCGGGCCGTGCGGATGACCGAGGTGCTGCTCGGCATGACGCCGCCCGTCTACGCCCTGCACAACCTGGTGTGACCGTGCCGCCGACCCTGCTCCCGGACGAGCGCACCCTGCACGGCTGGTTCGACCGCGATCTGCCGCCGGTGCTCACCGTCGATCCGGGGACGACGGTGCGGTTCGCCGCCCTCGACTCCGGCTGGTGGGCCGGCCCGCACGGGCCCGGGCGCGAGCGGAGCCCCCAGCACACGGAGGGCTCCGGGCACGCGCTGACCGGTCCGGTGGAGGTCCGCGGGGCGCGACCGGGCGACGTCCTCGCCGTCCGGATCGAGGCCGTCGTGCCGGGCGCGTGGGGCACGACGTACGCCGGGGTGCGGTCCACCGCCTGGAACGTGCGGCTGGGCGTCGAGCAGCCGGCCGTCGTCCCGTGGGACATCGACGTGGCCGCCGGAACGGCGACCTCCACCCTCGGCACCGTCGCGCTGCGGCCGTTCCTCGGCGTGATGGGCATGCCGCCAGCCGAGCCGGGGCGGCACTCGACGATCCCGCCGTACTGGCACGGCGGGAACCTCGACTGCCGCGAGCTGGTCGCCGGCTCCACGCTCTACCTGCCGATCCCGGTCGAGGGAGCGCTGTTCAGCGTCGGCGACGGGCACGCCGCCCAGGGGGACGGCGAGGTCAGCGGGACGGCGATCGAGTGCCCGGTGGAGCGCGCCGACCTGACGCTGGACGTGCAGGGCGACCTGCTCGGCCGGCCGCTGACCACGCCGGTCGCCGACACCCCGGCCGGCTGGGTGGCGATGGGGCTCGGGAACGACCTGGACGAGGCCGCGGCCGAGGCCCTGAGCGCCATGCTCGACCTGCTCGGGGCGCTGCACGGGCTGGGTCGGTCCGAGGCGATGGCGCTGGCCAGCGTGGTGGTCGACCTGCGCGTCACCCAGGTGGCCAACCAGGTCTTCGGCGTGCACGCGCTGCTCCCGCGGGACGCCGTCCGGGTCTAGCGTGCCGCGCCATGAGCGGGCGGGTCGTGCACTTCGAGATCCCCTACGAGGACGGGGATCGCGCGCAGCAGTTCTACGAGGGCGCCTTCGGCTGGCAGCTGCAGGGCGTGCCGGGCATGGGCTACGTCCTGGCGAGCACCGGGCCGACCGGCGACCGCGGGCCCACCGAGCCGGGTTTCGTCAACGGCGGGATGCTCCGCCGCTCCGACAGCCCGTCGCCCGGGCCGGTTGTCGTGGTCGACGTCGAGAGCATCGACGAGGCGCTGGAGCGGATCGGGGAGCTCGGGGGTTCGACCGTCGTGGGGAAGACGCCGGTCGGGCCGATGGTTTAAGGACCCTCCTGCCCCCCGCCACTCGCAGGCTCGCGGCGGGCCCCTGCAGGAGGGCCGTTAGGTTCGGCGTCATGGCCGCCACCGGGTTCCACACCGTCGACGAGCTCAACGACCTGCTGCCGGGCACGCTGCCCGGGCTGCTCGGCATCGTGTTCACCGCGCACGAGCCGGGGCGCATCGAGGGACACCTCGACGTCCGCCGCGACGTGCTCGCCCCCAACGGCTACCTGCACGCGGCGACCGTCGTCGGCCTGGCCGACACCGCCTGCGGGCTGGCCACCCGCGCGCTGCTGCCCGAGGGAGCGGCCGGGTTCACCACCATCGAGCTCAAGGCCAACTACCTCGGGACGGCGCGGGAGGGACGGATCGGCGTGGTCGCCACCAACGCGCACGCCGGGCGGACGACGCAGGTGTGGGACGCCACCGTCACCGCCGAGGGGAGCGGCAAGACGATCGCGCTGTTCCGCTGCACGCAGTCGGTGCTCTGGCCCAGGTAACCGCCGGGTAACCGCCATGTGAGACTGGCGCCACAGAGCATCCTGCGAGGAGGACCCCCGTGGCGCTGGCCAGCCCCTTTCCCGACGTCGAGATCCCCGACCTGTCGGTGCCCGCCTTCGTCCTGGCGGCGGGCCGCGACCGGCCGGACGCCCCGGCGCTGATCGACGGGCTCAAGGGCGACGTCATCACGCACGGCCAGCTCGCCGGCTACGTCGACCGGCTGGCCGCGTCGCTGCACGAGCGGGGGCTGCGCAAGGGCGACGTCGTCGCCGTCTTCTGCCCGAACACGATCTGGTACCCGGTCGTCTTCCACGGCATCGCCGCCGCCGGCTGCGTGATGAGCCCGATCAACTCGCTCTACACGCCCGAGGAGATCGCCTTCCAGCTGCGCGACTCCGGCGCGAAGGTCGTCATCACCATCTCGCTGTTCCTGGACCGGGTGCAGGCCGCGGTGGAGAAGAAGCCGGTCGACGAGATCATCGTGATGGACGGCGCCGAGGGGCACGCCTCGCTGATCGACCTGCTCAGCTCGCAGGCGCCGTCGGTGCAGGTGGACTTCGACCCGGCGGACGACCTGGTCACGCTGCCGTACTCCAGCGGGACGACGGGGCTGCCGAAGGGCGTCATGCTCACCCACCGCAACCTGGTGGCGAACGTGTCGCAGTGCCGGCCGCTGATCGCGCTCGGCGAGGAGGAACGGATCATCGCCGTCCTCCCGTTCTTCCACATCTACGGCCTGACCGTGCTGATGAACCAGGGCCTGGCGTGGGGCGGCGCGGTGGTGACGCTGCCGCGGTTCGACCTGGAGGACTTCCTCCGCACCATCCAGGACCACAAGATCACCCGCGCGTTCGTGGCCCCGCCGATCCTGCTGGCGCTGGCCAAGCACCCGCTGGTCGACCAGTACGACCTCTCGTCGCTGACCTCGATCCTCTCCGGTGCCGCGCCGCTGGACGCCGATCTGGCGATGGCCGCGCAGGACCGGCTGCGCAAGGGCGCCGCCGACGGCGTCACCGTGGCCCAGGGCTACGGCATGACCGAGCTGTCGCCGGTCTCGCACACGACCCCTGACCCGGAGAACCTCCCTTCCGGGCTGACCGACGTGCCGAAGGGCTCGGTCGGGTTCGCGATCCCGAACACCGAGTGCCGGCTGGTCTCGTCGGAGACCGGCACCGACGCCGCCCCGGGCGAGAGCGGCGAGCTCTGGGTCCGCGGCCCGCAGGTGATGAAGGGCTACCTGAACAACGCCGCCGCCACCGCGGACACCCTCGACGACGAGGGCTGGCTGCACACCGGCGACGTCGCGGTCGTCGACGAGCACGGCTGCTACACCGTGGTCGACCGGGTCAAGGAGCTGATCAAGTACAAGGGCTACCAGGTCGCCCCGGCCGAGCTCGAGGCCGTGCTGATCGGCAACCCGGACATCGCCGACGCCGCCGTCATCGGGGTCAAGGACGAGGCGACCGGCGAGGAGCTGCCGAAGGCGTTCATCGTGCGGGCGCCGGGCAGCTCGATCTCCGAGCAGGAGGTCATGGACTACGCCGCCTCCCGGCTCGCCCCGCACAAGAAGATCCGCGCGGTCGAGTTCATCGACGCCGTCCCGAAGTCCGCGGCCGGCAAGATCCTGCGCAAGGACCTCAAGAACCGCTGAGTTGCGGAGGCTGGGAGGCGAGGTTTCCTCGCTTCCCAGCCTCCATCAAGCCCCGAGGACGGCGTCGCGGCGGGCGGCGTAGCGCTTCTGGCCCAGCGAGAGCAGCAGCCGGCTGCGCGCGTCGGCCGCGGCGAGCACGTGCCGCAGCTCCGCGGGGTGGCACTGGTCGGCCAGCCACGGCGCCAGGAACAGCAGCCGCGACGTCGAGGTCCCCGCCCGCAGCCGCGTCCGGCAGCGCTCCAGCTCGGCGCCGGTGACGTGCGCGCGGATCCGCGCGAACACGATCGCCTCCTCCGCGGCGAGGTGCGCCTCCAGCCGTGCGGCCAGCTCGGTCAGGACCGGGGCCAGCAGCGGTGCGCCGGTGCTCGCGCAGCGGGCGAACACGGGCAGCGCCGCCCAGGCCAGCTGCAGCAGCCGCTCCAGCTCGACGTGGTCGGCCGACAGCGGTGCGAGGTCGGCCCACTCGTCGGCCGACACCACGACGAGCCGGTAGAGGGCGGCGTCCTCGCGCTCCAGGTGCGCCCGGACCTCGGTGAGCACGGCGCACGCGAACTCGACGATGCCGCGCTGCCGGGACCGGTCGCAGGCGTCGTCCCGGGCGATGCCGTCGACGGCCTCGGCGAGCATCCGGGTGCCCGAGCGCAGCGCGCGGTGCATCAGGGTGAACCCGGAGAGGTCGGGCTCGGTGGTCGCCGGGGCGTGGACGGGGCTCGGAACGGTCGTCGTCATGACGCAGACGGTGACCGGAACCGCTGGTGGCGCGCTTGCGAGCGGCTAGTGCTCGGCTTTCCGCCGGGCGGCCAGGACGATCAGCAGGACGCCGACGAGGCTCACCAGCCCGCCGACGACCAGCAGGCCCCAGCCCAGCCCGGCCAGCGACGGCGCGGTCGCGCCGGCCGTGCTGGTCACCCTGATGCCGGGGCTGCCACCGGCGTCCATGGCCCCGAGCGCCCAGTTCCCGCTCGCGGCCCGCCAGGTCAGCTGCTGGGTACCCCAGCCGCCGGCCCGCGGCGTCCAGAACGTCTGGTCGCCGGACCGCCCCCCACCGGCCGCCTCGGTCCCGGGCGACGCGCCGCTGCCCAGGTCGTCGACCACCGTGCACTGGACGCCGTCGAGGTACCCGGCGATGCCGGACGCGGCGGCGATGCCGGTGACGAGGTCGGTGCCGGGATCGGTGGCATCCGAGGTCAGGTGGGCGACCGAGGTCCGGTGGGTGCTGTCCGCCCAGAGCAGCGCACCCCCGCCGACCAGCAGCGCGAGACCGGGGACCAGCAGGAGCACCCCGAGGACGAGCGCCACGACGCGTCCCGCTCCCCAACGGCCAGGAGTCATGATCACCTCCAGAGGCCGTTCGAGGGTGGCACCGCCGGAACCGGGAAGGGGCGGGACGGCGAGCGGGTGCCGACGGGCCGCTGCGTGCCGTGCCGAGGTGGTCATCGGCTTTCACAGAGGGTCGCGACCGCTAGGCTGCCGCCCGCTATGACGGTCGAGTTCGGGGTGCTGGGCGGCGTGTGGGCCGCCCGCGACGGGGCACCGGTCGAGCTCGGCGGGCACCGGCAGCGATCGGTGATCGCCCGGCTGCTCACCTCCCGCGGCGCCGTCGTCCCGGCCGACCTGCTGGTCGCCGACCTCTGGCACGCCGAGACCCCGCCGCGCGCCCAGGCCGCGCTACAGGCGCACATCAGCCACCTGCGGCGCGCGCTGGAGCCCGACCGCCCGCCGCGCACGCCGGCCCGGCTGCTGCTCACCGTGCCACCGGGCTACGCCCTCCGCCCGGACGACGACGCGGTCGACGCCGCCCGCGCCGCCCGGCTGCTGGCCGAGGGCGACCGGCTCTTCGACGACGACCCGGCCGCGGCGCGGGACCGCTTCGCCGCGGCGCTCGAGCTCTGGCGCGGGCCGGCCTACGCCGAGTACGCCGACGAGCCCTGGGCCGCCCCCGAGGCCGCCCGGCTCGACGAGCTGCGGCTGACCGCGGTCGAGCGCTGGGCCGCCGCCGCGCTCGCGGTGCCCGGCGGCCCGGACCCGCTGGCCCGGCTGCGCGCGCACGTCGCCGAGCACCCGCTGCGGGAGGAGGGCTGGCGGCTGCTCGCGCTCGGCCTGTACCGGGCCGGCCGGCAGGCCGACGCGCTCGCCGCGCTGCGGGAGGTCCGCGGCCGGCTGGCCGACGAGCTCGGTGTCGACCCCGGCCCGGCGCTGCGGCAGCTGGAGGACGACGTCCTGGCCCAGGCACCGCACCTGCTGCACCCGGCACGGGCTCCCGAGCGTGCTCGTGCTCTGCCCACTCCGACGGGGCAGAGCACGAGCGTCGTCGACGAACCTCCCCCGCCCCCTCTCTTCGGGCGGGACGCCGAGCTGGCCGCCCTGCGCGGCGCGGCCGCCGACGCCGCGGGCGGGAGGCTGGCGGTCGCCGTCGTCACCGGCGAGGCGGGCAGCGGCAAGTCGGCGCTGGTCGAGCAGCTGACCGCCGAGCTGGCCGCGACCGGCTGGACGACGTGCGTGGCCCGCTGCCCCGAGACCGAGGGCGCGCCCAGCGGCTGGCCGTGGACGGAGGCCCTCGGCCGGCTGGCGCGCGTGCACCCGCCGGCGGACCCGGCCCGGCTGGCGCCGCTGCTCGAGGACGCGCCCGAGGAGGAGGCCGGCGACGCGGTCGCCTCCCGGTTCCGGCTGCACCGCGCCGTCGCGGCGTGGCTGGCGAGCGTGCCCGGCCCGCTGCTGCTCGTCCTGGACGACCTGCACCGCGCCGACCAGGAGACCGCCTCGCTGCTGCTCGACGTCGTCGAGGCGCTGCAGGCCACGCCCGTGCTGGTCGTGGCCGCGGCGCGCCCCGATCCGGTGCCCGAGCTCGACGCGGTGCGCGCCGCGCTCGCCCGCCGCTCGCCGGTGCGGCTGGCGCTGGCCGGGCTGGACGACGACGCGGTCCGCCGGCTGGTCGACGACGTGTCGGCCACCCCGGTCGACGACGCCGTCCGGACCGCGATCGCCGAGCGCACGGCCGGCAACCCGTTCCTGGTCCGCGAGCTGGCCCGGCTGGTCTCCACGGGCGCCGACGTCGGGGCGGTGCCCGGCGGGGTGCGCGACGTCGTCCACTCCCGGCTGGCCGCGCTGCCCGCGCAGACCGGCAGCCTGCTGCGGCTGGCCGCCGTCGTGGGCCGGGACGTCGACGTCGACGTCCTGCTGGACGCGGCCCAGGGCGACGACGACGAGGAGCTGGTCGACGCCCTGGAGTCGGCGCTGGTCAGCGGCCTGCTGGTCGAGCCGGGCCCCGGGCGGCTGCGGTTCGTGCACTCCTTGGTGCGCGACACCCTCTACGAGGACCTCTCCCGGCTGCGCGCGGGGCGGCTGCACGGCCGGGTCACCGCGGCGCTGCAGCGGCTGCGCCCGCACGACGTGACGGCGCTGGCGCACCACTCGGAGGCGGCCGGCCGGTCGCACGCCGCCGACACCGCCCGCTGGGCGGCCGCCGCCGCGGAGCTGGCCGAGCGGCGGTTCTCCTACCGCGACGCGCTGCACTGGTGGCGGCGGGCGGAGGCGGCGTCCGCGCTGGCGGCCCCGGCCGACGAGGCGGGCCGGCTTCGGCTGGTCGCCCGGGCCGCGCGCGCGGCGACGCTCGCCGGGGACATGCCCGCGGGCCGCGAGCTGCGCGACGGCGCGTTGCCGGCGGCGACGGCGCTGGGCGATCCACTGGTCACCGCCGAGGTGCTGCTCTCCTGCGACGTCCCGACGCTGTGGGCGCCGCGGCAGACACCGGCCGAGGCCGCTCTCGTGACGGCGCTGGAGCGCACCGTGGCGGCCCTGCCCGACCGCCCGGACCTGCGCTCGCGGCTGCTCGGCGTGCTCGCGGTGGAGCTGGCCGGCGCGCCCGACCCGCGCGGCTACGAGGCCAGCCTCGAAGCGGTGGCGCTGGCGCGCAGCACCGGCGACCCGCTCGTGCTGGCCTCGGCCCTCAACGCCCGCTACATCAACACCTACCGGCACGGCGGGCTGGCCGAGCGCGGCGAGCTGGGCCGGGAGCTGCTGGCGCTGGCGCAGCGCGAGCAGCTGGGCCTGTTCGAGGCCACCGCGCGGCTGGTGCTCGTGCAGCACAGCTGCGGCGTCCTCGACCTGGCAGCGGCCGACGAGCACGCCACCGAGGCCGAGCGGCTGGCCCTGGTCTACGGGCTGCCGCTGCTGCACGCGATCGCCACCTGGTACCGCGGCCTGCGCGCCACCATCGGCGGCGACTACGCCACCGCGGAGGCGGCGTACGGCGCGGCCGTGGCCGGCGTGGGCTCCACCGGGTTCTGGGCGCGGCAGGCGCAGGCGCTGTGGTGGGTGTCGGTGTTCTGCCTGCGGCTGACCGCCGGCCGCTACGACGACCTCATCGCGCAGTCGGAGGACCTGCTCGACGTCGCCCCCGTCGAGCTCGCCGAGCTGCTCGCGGTGGCGCTGATGGTCAACGGCCGCACCGAGGAGGCCCGCCGGTTCGCCGAGATCCGGCCGTCGGTCGGACGGGACTACTTCACGCCGATCCTGCTCGGCCTCCGGGCGGTGCTCGGCCTGGGCCTGGAGGACGACGACCGGGTCGACGAGGCCTACGCCGGGCTGCTGGCGCACGAGGACGCCGTCTGCGGGGCGTGGACGGCGACCATCGCCCTCGGCCCGACCGCGACCCTGCTCGCCCGGCTGGCCGCCTACCGCGGCGACGTCGCAGCCGCGGAGGCGCACCGGAAGAAGGCGGTCGAGGTCGCCGAGCGGACCGGCAACCCCGACTGGATCGCCGCCGCCCGCGCTTTGTCGCGATAAAGCGCGGGTGCTTTATCGCGACAAAGCGCGCTACGCGCCGACGACGAGGGCGCGGCGGCGCTGCCAGCGGCCCTCGCCGAGCCTGAGCAGGACCTTGAGCGGCGCCGGCGCGATCGCCAGCACCTCGGCCCGCTCCGCCGGCGAGCACTGCGCGATGATCCAGGGCAGCACGAACATCATGTGCTTGGGGCCCGAGCCCTTCTGGAACCGCTTCTCGCAGGCCGCGAAGTCCTTCGCCGAGACGTGCGCGCGGATCACCGGGAACACCTCCGCCTCCTCCTCGACGATGTGCTCGTCGAGCAGGTCGGCCATCTCGGTGAGGACGGCGCCCAGCGGGGCGGCCGCGGCGCGGACGTCGGTCGCGCCGGCGAACGCCGTCAGGGCCTCCTCGGCGCGGGCGAGGACCGCGTGCAGCTCGGTGTGGTCGTCGGTGAGCGGCTCGAGGTCGACCACGGCGCCGGCGGAGGCCGCGATGACCGGCCAGAGGACGTCGTCCTCGCGGGTGTGGTGCAGGTGGATCTCGTGCAGCACCTCGGTGGCGAAGGCGACGTAGGCGTCCCGCCGCGACGCACGGCACGAGGCACCGGCGGCGATCGCGGTCGCCGCGACGGCGAGGTCGCGGGTGCCGGCGCGCAGCGCGCGGTGGATGAGGGTGAACCCGGTCAGGTCGGCCTCCGGGTCGCCGGGTCGGCGCGGGGTGACGGGGAACGGCAGGGCGGGGGTCTGAGCGGTCATGACCGAAGGTTCGGGCCACCCACTTGCGACCGACTTGCCGGTCACTCCAGCAGCGACTCCGCCCGCGCCACGGCAGCGGCGTGCCCGAACAGCCCGGGCAGCCCGCCCGAGTGCAGCAGCACGGTCCGCTCCCCCGGGACGACGTCGCCGTCGGCGACCGCGGCGGTCAGCCCGGCCAGCGCCCGCCCGGTGTAGACCGGGTCGAGGACGACGCCCTCGGCGCGGGCAGCGGTGCTCAGCGCGTCGAGCACCGGCTCGGTGAGCGCGCCGTAGCCCTCGCCGACCTGGTCGCGGCGGATCCGCAGCACCGCCGGGTCGTACGGCGTCCCGGTCAGCCCGGTGAGCAGCCGGGCCACCTCCGCGGCCGGGTCGGTCACCGCCCCGCAGTCCACGCCCAGCACCCGCGCGGGCCCCAGGACGGCGACCAGCCCGGCCATCGTGCCGCCCGATCCCACCGCGGTCACCACCCGCACCAGGTCCGGCGCCTGCTCGAGCAGCTCGGCGGCGCACCGCGCGTAGCCCCGGGCGCCCACCGCGCTGGACCCGCCGAACGGGATCACGGCGGGGGTGCGCCCCTGCGCGCGGAGGTCGTCGGCCACCGACAGCGCGGTGGCCTCGAGGTCGGCGTCGCCGGCCCACACCACCCGGGCGCCGAGCAGGCCGTCCAGCGCCAGGTTCCCCGACGACGCGGCACCGGCGGAACCGGCCAGCACCAGGACGACGTCGAGCCCGACCCGGGCGCCGGCCGCTGCGGTCAGCCGGGCGTGGTTGCTCTGCGCCGCCCCGGTGGTGACCAGCACGTCCGCGCCGTCGTCCAGCGCGGCACCGACGGTGAACTCGAGCTTGCGGACCTTGTTACCGCCGCCGGCCAGGCCGACCAGGTCGTCGCGCTTGAGCCACAGGTCCTCATCGGCGAGGCCGAGCGCGCGGGCGAGCCGGGGCGCGGGTTCGAGCGGGGTCGGCCAGGTGCCCAGCAGCACGTGCGGAACAGCGGCATCCACCCTGCTCACCCTAGGGTTCGGAACATGCGCGCCGTCACGATCGCAGAACCCGGTGGCCCCGAGGTGCTCGGCTGGGGTGAGGTCCCCGACCCCGTCTGCGGCCCGGGCGAGGTGGTCGTGGACGTCGCCGCGACCGCGGTGAACCGCGCCGACCTGCTGCAGCGGCAGGGCTTCTACCCGCCGCCGCCCGGCGCGAGCGAGATCCTCGGCCTGGAGTGCAGCGGCATCGTCAGCGAGGTCGGCGAGGGCGTGACCGGCTGGCGGGTGGGCGACGAGGTGTGCGCGCTGCTCGCCGGCGGCGGGTACGCCGAGCGGGTCGCCGTCCCGGCCGGTCAGCTGCTCCCCCGTCCGGCCGGCGTCGAGCTGGCCACCGCGGCCGGGCTGCCCGAGGTGACCTGCACGGTCTGGTCCAACGTGTTCCTGCTGGCCGGGCTCACCCGCGGCGACTGCTTCCTGGTGCACGGCGGCTCCAGCGGCATCGGCACGATGGCGATCCAGCTGGCCGCGCGGGCCGGTGCACGGGTGTTCACCACCGCCGGCAGCGCCGAGAAGCTCGAGTTCTGCCGCGAGCTCGGCGCCGAGGTGCTGATCAACTACCGCGACGAGGACTTCGTCGAGCGGGTGAGGGAGGAGACCGACGGCGCGGGGGTCGACGTCGTCCTGGACAACATGGGCGCGAAGTACCTGGCCCGCAACGTCGACGCCCTCGCCGTCGGCGGCCGGCTGGTCAGCATCGGCATGCAGGGCGGCACCAAGGCCGAGCTCGACCTCGGCTTGCTCATGCGCAAGCGGGCCTCGGTGCACGCCACCACGCTGCGCTCCCGGCCGCCGGCCGGGCCCGGGGGCAAGGCCGAGATCGTCGCCGCCGTCCGCCACGACGTCTGGCCCGACGTCGAGCGGGGCGTCGTCCGGCCGATCATCGACCGCCGGCTGCCGATGTCCCGGGCCGCGGAGGCGCACCGCGTGGTGGAGGCCAGCGAGCACATCGGCAAGGTGCTGCTGCTCCCCGAGGACTGACGTCAGTAGGTGTACGAGGGCTGGCCGGAGGAGCTCGACGGGGCCGACGACGAGCCGGACGACGCCGTCCCGGTGACCTTCGTGCCGTCCGGCGCGACCGCCCACCAGAGGCCCATGAAGCCCTGGCCGTTGGTCTGCTTGGCGGCGGAGTCGCCGGAGAAGACGTAGAGCCGGTGCCCGTCGAGGGTCACCTGCTGCTTGCCGTCGGCCGTCGGCGCGGTGCCCACCATGCCGGTGACGCCGGTGACCGTGGGCGTGGACGACGTGGTGGTCAGCGCCGGCCACAGCGGGACGCAGGTGCCGGTGCAGGCACTCGCCGCGCCGGGGGTGTCCTTGTCGAACACGTACACGGTCTGGGCCTTGTCGTCGACCACGATCGTGCCCAGCGGGCTGTCCCAGGACGCGAGGTCGGTCGCCGCAGCAGCGGAGCTGCTCGACGACGTGCTCGAGCCGGACGCCGCGCTCGAGCCGCCGGACCCGCTCGAGCCACCGCAGGCGGCCAGGGTGAGCGCCCCCGCGGCGAACACCGTGATGATCCCGATCTTGCGCACCACGCGCCCCTCTCGTCGAAACGGCGCGGCCTGTATCGGGCGCCGTCACCCGAGGACACGGGCGAGACCGTTGCAGGGTTCAAGCAGCTGAGACCACGACCTCCGGAGCGACCGCCGATCCGCTGACGTAGCGACCTCCGGGACCGCACGCGGCGAGCAGCAGCGCGGCTGCCGCGAGGAGGGCCAGGATCCAGAACCTGCGCACGGCGTTCCCCTTCCGAGCGGGGCCGCGGGCCGTTCCCGCGGCCCACCGGGACACACGTCGGGCAGCCGGTCGGCGGTTCAGGGCCCTCAGCGCAGGCGGAGGGCGGACACGGCGTCGATCACGTAGCCGACCTCCTCGGCCGTGTTGTAGTGCGCCAGGCCCAGGCGCACCGCCCCGCCGGCCTCGTTGACGCCGAGCGCGTCGAACAGCTCGCGGGCGTAGTAGTCGCCGTCCCAGGCGCAGATGCCGCGCCGGGACAGCTCCGCGGTCACCTGCCGCGGCGCGAGGTTCGCGACGGTGAACGACAGGGTCGGCGTCCGGTCCTCGGGGCTGCCGAGCACCTGCACGTGCCGCATCGCGCGCAGGGCGTCGTCCAGCCAACCGAACAGCTCGCCCTCGTAGGCGGCCACCGCGGCCATCGAGGTCTGCAGCCGCTCGCGCCGCGAGCCGGTCCCGTCCGCGCTCAGCGCGGCGAGGTGGTCGACGGCCGCGGGCACGCCGGCGAGCAGCTCGAACGGCGGGGTGCCGGTCTCGAACCGCTCGGGCACCCGGTCGGAGGCGGGCAGCACCTTGTCCGGCCACATCTGCCCGAGCAGCGCCGGGTCGGCCACGACCGCGCCGACGTGCGGGCCGCACCACTTGTAGGCCGACAGCGCGAGGAAGTCCGCGCCCAGGGCGCGGCGGTCGAGGTAGACGTGCGGGGCGGCGTGCACGGCGTCGACGTAGACCAGCGCGCCCACGGCGTGCGCCCGGGCGGCGATCGCGGCGACGTCCGGCCGGGTGCCGATCGCGTTGCTCGCCGCGGTGACGGCGACCAGCCGGGTCCGCTCGGTGAGCAGCTGGTCGTACTGCCAGGCGGGCAGGTCACCGGTCTCGATGTCCACCTCGGCCCAGCGCACGAGGACGCCGGTCTCCTCGGCCAGCTGCAGCCACGGCCGGATGTTGGCGTCGTGGTCCAGCCGGCTGACCACCACCTCGTCCCCCGGCCGCCAGGTGCGCGCCAGGGTGCGCGCGATCCGGTAGGTCAGGGTGGTCATGTTGGCGCCGAAGATGACACCGGCCGGCGTGCCGCCGACCAGGTCGGCGACGGCGGAGCGGGCGGCGGACACGATCGCCTCGGCCCGCCCGGACGCCGGGAACACGCCCCCGCGGTTGGCGACCGGCAGCCGCATCGCGTGCGCGACGGCGCGGGCCACGCTCTCCGGCAGCAGCGTGCCCGCCGGGCCGTCGGTGTGCACGAAGCCGTCGGCGAGCGCCGGGAACAGGCCTCGCACCCGCGCCACGTCGAGACCGCCGTCCCCCACCCCTGCGACCCTAGTGCGCGGTGGACCACCCACCGGACGGTCCCCGCGGCGGGGCAGGATGGGGGCATGACGGCACCGGGAAGCGGCAGCGAAGGTCCTCAGCAGATCGTCGTGGTGGGGCCCGACGGCCGGCCCATGGGCACGATGCCCATGCCCCAGGACGATGGTCAGGGCGGCCAGGAGGGCGGGCTCAGCGTCGGCGACATGGTCGAGGAGCCGGCCAAGGTCATGCGGATCGGCACGATGATCAAGCAGCTCCTCGAGGAGGTGCGCGCGGCGCCGCTGGACGACGCCAGCCGCAACCGGCTGCGCGACATCCACGCCGCGTCGATCCGCGAGCTCGAGGACGGCCTCTCCCCCGACCTGCGGGAGGAGCTGGAGCGGATCACCCTGCCGTTCAGCGAGAACGCGACGCCGTCCGACGCCGAGCTGCGGATCGCCCAGGCGCAGCTGGTCGGCTGGCTCGAGGGCGTCTTCCACGGCATCCAGACGGCCCTGTTCGCCCAGCAGATGGCCGCCCGCGCGCAGCTCGAGGAGATGCGCCGCGGCGGGCGGGCGCTGCCCGGCGGCCAGCCGCAGCAGCCCGACTTCCGCCCGGGCGGCGGGCAGTATCTCTAGCCGGCCGGGCGGCAACGGCCCGGGCACCGGCGGCTTCGTCTGCGGCCTGGTCGGCCTCCTGCTGTCCTGGCTCATCCCGCTGCTGGGCGTCGTCCTCGGGCTGGTCGGGATCGTCCTCGGCGGCGTGGGCTTCCCGCGGGCGTCGGGCGCCGGCAGGACGCTGTCCGTCGCCGGGGTCGTCCTGGGGGTGCTGGCGGTGGTGGTCGCGATCGTCTTCTGGCGCACCTACGCGACCGAGATCCGCACCGGCTGACCGGACGGACGACGAGGGCCCCGGCGCGACGCTGCGCCGGGGCCCTGTGCCGTTCGGGAGGGTGCCGTTCGTTACACGGTGAAGCGGGCGACGGCGTCCTGCAGCTCGCCGCTCATCCGGGCCAGTTCGGCCGCGGCGCGCTGGGCGTCGTCGACCCGCTGGTTGGTCTCCTGCGTCCCGGCGGCGAGACCGGAGATCGCCGCGGCGATGTCCTGCGAGCCGCTGGCCGCCTCGGCGACGTTGCGGTTCATCTCGTTCGTCGTCGCCGTCTGCTCCTCCACGGCGGCGGCGATGGTCGCCTGGAAGTCGTTGATCTCCGCGATCACCGACGAGATCTGGCTGATCGCCTCGACCGCCCCGGCCGTGTCGGCCTGGATGGCCTCGACCCGCTTGGAGATGTCCTCGGTCGCCCGCGCCGTCTCCTGCGCGAGCTCCTTGACCTCCGAGGCGACGACGGCGAAGCCCTTGCCCGCCTCACCGGCGCGGGCGGCCTCGATCGTGGCGTTGAGCGCCAGCAGGTTGGTCTGCTCGGCGATGCCGTTGATCAGCTTGACCACGGTGGCGATCTCCTGCGACGAGTCGCCGAGCTTGCCCACGGTGTTGGTGGTGTTCTCGGCGACGTCCACGGCCTGGCCGGCGACGCGCGCCGCCTCGGTCGCGTTGTGCGCGATCTCCCGGATCGCCGACTCCATCTGCGAGGAGCCCGCCGCGACGGTGTCCACGCTGGAGGCCACCTCGCCGGCGGAGGTCACGACCGCCTCGGCCTGACCGGCCGCCGTCCGGGCGTTGTCGGCGATCGCCTGCGACGCGGCGTCGAGCTGCGCGGAGGCATCGGACAGGCGGGTGGCGGAGCCGCGCACGAGGTTCATGACGTGGCCCAGCGACTCCAGCGTGTCGTCCAGCGAGGCGGCGACCTCACCCAGCTCGCCGCCGCCGGTGGCGCCGGCCCGCACGGACAGATCACCCGCGGCGACCTGTCCGAGCACCTCGCGGATCCGGCGCGCCGGCCGGATCACCCCTTGGGCCACGACGAGCGCCAGGACGACGGCCACGATCACGCCGATCCCGATGATCACGATGGTGAGCGTCCGAGCGGAGGTGTAGGCGTCGCGCGCGTCGGCGGCGACCGCGGTGGCCTGCGCCGCGGCGGCCTCGGTCGCGGTGACCAGGCTCTTCGCGATGATCGCTTCCTGCTCGTCCATCGTCTGCAGCAGCGGACCGATCACCGCCATCGGCTGGTTGGGCTGCTGGACCTTCGCGAGGGCCTGCAGGTAGGTCTGGACGGCCTGGCCGAACTCCGCGAACGCCTGCTCGGCCTCCGGGGACAGCTGCATCTTGGCCACCACGGCGGTCTGGTCGCTCAGGGTCTGGACCATCTGGGCCGCGCTCTGCTGCGCCGACTGGATGGACGCGGGCGGCAGGGCGGTGATCGCGGCGCGGGCGGTGTAGGCCGAGAGCTCCCACCAGTCCGACTGCAGCTGGCGCAGTCCGTCGAGCGGCTTGGCGCCCTCGTCGTAGACGCGGGACGCCTCGTCGCTCAGCGCCGACATGCGGTTGATGCCGACGACGCCGACGACGATCGTGGCGAGCGCGACGACGAGGATCGCGCCGAGCATGCGGGTCCTCAGCCCGAAGCCGTTCCCGCTCTTCCCTCCCTCGACCTGCGCGGTGGGCTGGGGTTCGACGTCCATGGTGGGCCTCCGGGAAGTGCGAGTGGTCACAGCCCGTATCGGCAGCGAGCAGTTCCCTATGTCGTCGAGAGCGGTGGCGGCTGGGGTCCGTGGGGCAGGTGCGCTGAGAGGTCGGTCACCGGCATCAACCGGTGACCGACCTCTCGGCCGGAACGACCCTCAGAAGCGGAAGCCCGACACCAGTTCCTCGAGCCGCCGCGAGACCCCGGCGAGCTCGCCGGCCGCCTCCTGCGCCGCGCCGACGTGCTCGGTCGTGGAGTGGGCGACGCTCGCGACCGCTTCGATGTTGTCCGCGATCTGACCGGTTCCGGTCGCGGCCTCACCGACGCTGCGGTTCATCTCGTTGGTGGTCGCGGTCTGCTCCTCGACCGCGGAGGCGATCGTGGTCTGGTAGTCGTTGATCTGCGTGATCACCTCGGACACCTCCGCGATCGCGCTGACGGCGCTGGTGGTGTCGGCCTGGATGGCCTCCACCCGCCGGGCGATGTCCTCGGTCGCACGGGCGGTCTCCTGCGACAGCTCCTTGACCTCGTTCGCCACGACGGCGAAGCCCTTGCCGGCGTCGCCCGCCCGGGCGGCCTCGATCGTGGCGTTGAGGGCCAGCAGGTTGGTCTGCTCGGCGATCGAGCTGATCACCTTGACGACGTCGCCGATCGTGCGGCTGGACTCGCCGAGCCGGGAGACGGTCTCGGTCGTCGTCCCGACGGCGACCACCGCCTTGCCGGCCACGGTGGCCGCCTCGTTGGCGTTGTGCGCGATCTCGCGGATCGACGCCCCCATCTGCTCGGAACCGGCGGCGACGGTCTGCACGTTGCGCGAGACCTCGGTCGCGGCCGCCGCGACGACGCCGGCCTGGGCGGAGGACTCCGCTGCGCCGATGGAGATCTGCCGGCTGAGGTCGCCCACCCGCGTGCTGGCCGTCGTCAGCGCCTGGATGGCGCTGCGGAAGGTGGACATGACCTCGCCGATCGACGACAGCGCCGTGTTCATCGACTGCGCCATCCGGCCGACCTCGTCCTTCGAGGAGACCTCGAGCCGCTGGGTCAGGTCACCCTCGGCCACGGCGGCGAACGCCGCCTCGGCCTGCGCGAGCGGGCGGGTGATGCCGCGGGTGAGGTGCCACGCGATGAGGGCGGCCAGGACGGCGGCGGCCGCGCAGAACAGCACCATGGTGAGGAGGAAGCCGGAGGCGACGCTGCGGGCATCGGCCGACAGCTTCTGGTTCATCGCCTCCTCCATGTCGATGAGCACGTTGACCGCGCGCAGCCACTCGACGAACAGCGGCTTGGCCTGGTCGAGCGCACCCACCGCGGCGATCATGTTGCCGCCCGTCCGCATCTGCACGATCTGCTCGATCAGCGGGAGGGTCCGCTCCTCCACCTTCGTGATGTCGGCCAGCGCCGCGCGCTCCTCGGCGTTCGCGTTGGACGCCACGGCGAACAGGTCGTCCATCGGACCGGCCGAGTCGGTGTACTTCTGCGTCAGCTGGTCGATCAGCTCCGACTGCTGCCGGACCTCGTCCGCCGTCTTCGCCAGCACGACGTCGCGCACCGCGATCGAGCGGTCGTGCACGCTGCCGCGGAAGTTGATCGCGTACCTCTGCTTGACCGAGTTGAGGTCGTTGATCGTCGTCAGGTGGTCGTTGATCGTGCTGACGCGGGTCACGCCGATGGCGGTGAGCCCGACCATGCTCAGGACGACGACGAGGAAGCCGAGCGCGAGCCGCCGGCTGATGGACAGGTTCTTCAGCAACGAGGTCTCCGAGACGGGGTACGGGGAGCACCGGCGCTCCGCACGCCTTCCTTCTCGGCGGTCGGCTGGAGTGACTCCATCGAGGATCCGTCCCGGAGCCGTCACCGGCCGCCGCAGGAATCCCCGGCGCACCGGGCGTCCCAGCCGTCCCTCCGGATCAGAGGGAGCGGAGGAACTCCGCGACGCCGTCGTCCTCGTTGCTGTGCGTGACGTCGGTGGCCGCGGCCAGCAGGTCCGGATGGGCCTGCGCCATCGCGACCGCTCGACCGCCGGCTGCCCGCACCCACTCGAACGCCGCGATGTCGTTGGGCATGTCGCCGAAGACGACGATGTCCTCCGGACCGACGCCGTGGCGGGCGGCGACCTTGGCCAGGCCGGTGGCCTTGGTGATCCCGAGCGCGGAGATCTCGGCCAGCGCGTCGGACGACGAGCTGGTCACCGTGGCGCGGTCGGCGACGACCTCCTCGACGGTGGTCACGAACGGGGCGGCGTCGAGGTCGTCGTGGCGGGCCAGCAGCTTGGCGACGGGGGCGGTGACCAGCTCCTCCAGCGGAGCCGTCGCCACGCCGGGCGCGTTCACGTCCCAGCGGGGGTGGTAGCCGGGCTCGTGACGGAACTCCAGGCCGTACTCCACGGCGAACCGGGTGCCCGGCAGCCGCCGGCGCAGCTCGGTGACGACGTCCTGCAGCACCGCGGGCGCGAGCGCGTCCTCGTCGACGATCGTGAAGCTCTCGAGGTCGAGCAGCACGGCGCCGTTGCAGCAGACCGCCGTCCCGACCTCGAGGACCTCGCGGATCTTGACCATCCAGCGCGGCGGGCGCCCGGTCGCCAGGACGATCGGGACCCCCTCGGCGCGCCAGCGGGCGAGCTCGGCGACGGTGGCCTCGCTGACCGTGTCGTCCCAGCGCAGCAGGGTGCCGTCCATGTCGCTGGCGATGAGCCGGGGCCGCCAGTCAGACACCGAGCACCGCTTCGAGGTAGCGGGCCACGCCGTCGGCGTCGTTGCCGCTCGTCCGTTCCGGCGCCGCCGCCCGGACGGCGGGGTGCGCGTTGGCGACGGCCACCGCCCGGCCGCCGGCCGCCGCGACGGCGCCGATCATCGGCAGGTCGTTGGGCATGTCGCCGAAGACCAGGACGTCGCCGAAGTCGACCCCGTAGCGGCCCAGCGCGACGCCCAGGCCGGTCGCCTTGGTGATACCCGGCGGGAGCACCTCGATGAAGCCCAGGCCCGCGTGGGTCACCTCGGCGACCGCCGGGTCGACGACGCGCCGCGCCCGGGCCAGCAGCTCGTCCTGCCCGAGGGCCGACGAGCGCAGGAAGACCTTGAGGACGGCGCCCTCCGGGAGCACCCGGTCGCGGGGCAGCAGGTGCGCCGGCTCCGGGTACGGCCAGTCGAAGCCGTGCTGCACCCGCAGCGGCCGCCGCGACTCGGCCTGCTCGGCGGCGTCCTCGACCGCGAGGACCAGGGGACCGGTGACGGCCTCGATCTCCTCGATGACCGACATCGCCTGCTCCCGGGGCAGCCCGACCGCGCGCAGCACCTCGTCGCGCTCGAGGTCGACGACGAACCCACCCTGGGCCAGGACGGCGACCCCGCGCCCGTCCAGCGCCTCGCGGACGCTGTCGAGGAGCCGCGGGCCGCGGCCGGTCGCGCCGACCACCGGGATCCCGGCGTCCCAGCACGCCTCGAGCGCGGCCCGCGTCCGCGGGGTCACGGCGCCGGCGGAGTCCAGCAGCGTGCCGTCGAGGTCGGTGGCGACCAGCCGCGGCCGCCAGCCACCGAGGTCGGGCAGCGGGACGACGTCGTCCGAACCGGGGGCGGCCTGCCCGGAGGAGGGGAGGACGCCGGGTGAGCTCACGCGGCCGGCGGCGGAACGGCCGCCGTGAGGGTCATGCCGGCGGTGAGCGCCTCGACGCCGCCGAGCCAGGGCCGCAGCGCCTTGGGCACGTACACCGAGCCGTCGGCCCGCTGGTGCACCTCGAGCAGGCAGGCGATGGTGCGGGCGATCGCGCACAGCGTCCCGTTGAGCGTGGCCGCGGTCTGCGGCTTGCCGTCGGCGTCGCGGTAGCGGATGTTCAGCCGCCGGGCCTGGAAGGTGGTGCAGTCCGAGGTGCTGGTCAGCTCGCGGTAGGTGTCCTGGCTCGGGAACCAGGCCTCGATGTCGAACTTGCGGGCGGCGCTGGTGCCGAGGTCGCCGGCGGCGATGTCGACCACGCGGTAGGGCAGCTCAAGCTGCTGGAGGAACTCCTCCTCCCAGGCGAGCAGCCGCCGGTGCTCGTCGGCGGCCTCCTCGGGGCGGCAGAAGCTGAACATCTCGACCTTGTCGAACCAGTGCACGCGGATGATCCCGCGGGTGTCCTTGCCGTAGGAGCCGGCCTCGCGGCGGAAGCAGGACGACCAGCCGGCGTAGCGGCGCGGTCCGTCGAGGTCGAGCACCTCGTTGGCGTGCATGCCGGCCAGCGCCACCTCGGAGGTGCCGACGAGGTAGAGGTCGTCGCGCTCGACCCGGTAGACCTCCTCGCCGTGCGCGCCGAGGAACCCGGTGCCCTCCATGGCCTCCGGCTTGACCAGCGCCGGAGCCACGACGGGGGTGAACCCGGCGGCGACCGCGCGGCTGATCGCCAGCTGGGCCAGGGCGAACTCGAGCAGCGCGCCCGGCCCGGTGAGGAAGTAGAAGCGGGCGCCGGACACCTTGGCCCCGCGCTCCATGTCGATGGCGCCGAGCGCCTCGCCGATCTCGAGGTGGTCGCGGACCGGGAAGTCGTAGGTGGGGACCTCGCCGACGGTGCGCAGGGTGACGGCGTCGTCCTCGCCACCGGGCGGGACGCCGTCGTGGACGACGTTGGCGATCTTCAGGTGGGCGTCCCGCAGGGCGGCGTCCGCGGCGCGCTGGGCCTCCTCGGCCTCCTTGACCTGGGCGGCGAGCGCCTTGGCCCGCTCGAGGACGGCGGGCCGCTCCTCCTTCGACGCCTTCGCGACCGCCTGCGACGCGGACTTCTGCTCGCCGCGGAGGTCGTCGGCGTGCCCGACCGCCGCGCGGCGTGCCTCGTCGGCGGCGAGCAGGGTGTCGACCAGGGACTCGTCGGCGCCGCGGGCGCGCTGGCTGGCACGGACGACGTCGGGGTTCTCGCGCAGGAGCCGGAGGTCGATCACTCCCCGATCGTAGGTGCCCGCTCCCCATAGGCCCGCGCCACGATGGCCGGGCTGAAGACCCGCCACGTGCAGGCGGCGACGACGACGGCCACGACGAACCCGACCCAGTACGGCGCGGTCAGCCCGAACGCCGACGCGAGCGCTCCTCCGAGCACGGCCCCGATGCAGTTGCCCCCGGCGGAGACGAACAGCGTGGAGCTGCCCACCCGGCCGAGCAGCTCCGGCGGGGCGAGCCGCTGCCGGAGCGACGAGGCCACGATGCCCCAGAGCGCACCGTGGACCCCGAAGAGGAACAGCGTGACGCCCACGACGACGGCGTTGGTCGACACCGCGAGGACCAGGTGCGTGGCCGCTTCCACGAGCAGCCCGACGCGGATGGTCCACGTCGCGGTGAACCGCGCGATGAGCCGATCGCCGACGAGCGCGCCGAGCACGCCGCCGACGGCCATGCTGGTGAACAGCAGGCCGTAGCCGACCGACCCCAGACCCAGCCGGTCGCGGGCCAGCAGCACGAGCACCGCGAGGGCGGCGGTGAGCGTCACGTTGAGCAGGCCGATGAGCACCGCCATCGTGCGCAGCAACCGCTGGCCCCGGAGCCAGCGCAGCCCGTCGAGCACCTCACGGCGCACCGATCTGTCCGCGGCGGCGGCGGAGGCGCCGGCCCGGTAGGTGCCGGAGATCAGGGCGAGCGTCGCGGCGCCCACGGCGAGCAGCCCGGCATTCGCGACGAACGGCAGGGCGGCCCCGACGACGAACAGCCACCCGCCGAGCGGGCCGGCCACCATCTGCTGGGCGACCGTGGCACCGCCGAACAGCAGGCCGTTGGCCCGCTCCAGCCGCTCGCGCGGCACCAGCGCGGGCAGCAGCGCCTGGCCGGCCGCCCGCTGGAGCACCTCGCCGGTGCTCATCACGAAGAGGACGGCGAGCAGCAGCGGGATGCCGGCGCTCCTGGTGGCGACGGCGAGCGCCAGTCCGGCCATCGCGGCGGCCCGCAGCCAGTCGACGACCACCATCAGCCGGCGGCGGTCGACGCGGTCGACCAGCACGCCCCCGGGCAGCGCGAACAGCAACCACGGCAGCCAGGTGACGGCGGCGGCCGTCGAGACGACGAACGGATCGTCCGTGCGGGAGGCGATGAACAGCGGGGTCGCGACGGTGGCCAGCCCGGTGCCGAACGCCGACGCGGTGCTGGACGTCCAGAGCGCGAAGAACGGGCGCCCCAGCGTCGCTCCCCCGTCCCGTGCCACGACGAGCCAAGCTACCGGTGCGACCGGGCGCGGCCTGTCAAGGTGCTTGCCGGATCTGTGGACAGGGCTGTGACCTGGGGATTCGTCCCGGCGTCGAGGCTGGTGCGTCGCTAGCGTTGCGGTCATGTCCTCCGACGACCTCCACGCGCTGAGCGGCCCTGAGCTGCTCGACCGCACGCGTGCCCTGGTCGCCGAGCGCAACCGGATCGACGCCGCCCTGGCCCGCACGGTGCGGGTGGCCGACTCCAGGCGGGCGTTCGCCGCCGACGGGCAGAAGACCGCGGCGTCGTGGCTGCGCGGGCACGGCCGGCTCTCCGAGCCGGCCGCGTCCAAGATCGTCCGCGCCGGGCGGGCACTGGAACAGCTGCCGGCCGTCGAGGAGCTGCACGCCGCCGGCGCGCTGACCGCCGACCAGGTCGACGTGATCGCGCAGTTCACCGGGCCGAAATGGGCGCCGCGGATCGCCGCCCAGGGCGGCACGGTGGCCGACGTCGCCGAGGTCCTCGCCCGGTTCGCCGCCGACCGGCCGCACGAGGACCTGACCCGGCTGGCCCACCAGGTCCAGCAGCGCCTGGATCAGGACGGCCCGGAGCCCGACCCGACCGAGGAGCGGTTCCTGACCATCGTCCGGCACGCCGATGGATCGGTGACCTTCCGCGGCCACCTGGATGCCCTCGGCGCGGAGAAGGTCCAGGCCGCCCTGGAGGCCCACCGGCAGGCCGACCGCCCGGCCGGGGATGACCGGACCGTGTCCCAGCAGCAGGGCGATGCGCTGGTGCAGTGGGCCGACAACACCCTGGCCGCGGGCACCGCGCCGCTGCTGCGGCGGAACAAGCCGCAGGTCGCGGTCAAGGTGAGCTCGGAGGACCTGGCCGATGAGGCGACCGGCCGCGGGGCGGCCGACCTCGGCTTCGGCGGGGTCGTCTCCGCCGCCACGGCCCGGCAGGTCGCCTGCGACGCCGAGCTGCGCCGCTACCTGATCGGCCCCGACGGCGAGCTGCTCGATCTCGGGCGCAGCCAACGCCTGGCCACCCCGGCCCTGCGCAGAGCCGTCGAGCACCGCGACGAGCGGTGCGTCTTCGCCGGCTGCGACGCCCCCACGTCGTGGTGCGACGTCCACCACGTGGTGCATTGGCTCTTCGGCGGCCAGACCAGCCTCGAGAACTCGGCGCTGCTCTGCGAACGCCACCACACCCAGGTCCACCACGGCTTCACGATCGAACGAGATACCGCCGGGCGATGGCACACCTACCGACCCGACGGCACCGAGATCCTCACCCTCCGGCCCACGCCGATCGATGGCGAACAAGAACTCGCCCACGCCGGCTGAGCCGACGGCGGGTCGAGCAGTCCCGTCCTGGCACGATGTGGCGGTGTCGGCATGGGTCATGCCCAACGAGATCGCGACCGCTCGGCTCGTGCTGCGACGCCAGCGAGTCGACGATGCCGCTGCCTACCGAGAGATGTGGGCCGAGCGAGACCCTCGGGTGCCGCCGCACCGACGAATCGGCGCGGATGGTCGCCCGACAGTCGAAGACATTGCCTCCCAGATCGACGCCGAGACGCACTCCCCGAATGTAGGGCTCCTCACGATCACGCGATCGCGGGAAGGCGATGTCATCGGCTACTGCGGGCTGTTGTTCGACGGCCAGAGCATGCCGGGCGAACCCGAATTGGTCTATGAACTGCTGCGACGCGCGCACGGGTCCGGCTTCGCCACCGAAGCCGCCCAGGCCGTCGTGAGGTGGGCAGCTGACTCCGGGTTCGAGCGGCTCTGGGCAGGGGTCAGGTCATGGAACCTCGCTTCCCGCACCGTCCTGCACAAGCTCGGTTTCGTCGAGACCGGGCGCGTCGTCACTGATGCCGAGTTCGGCGACTCACTGATCACGTCCAAGACACTCGTCACGATCGGTCAGTAGGACCGCCGGCGCCATGGTGAGGACGGGTCTCAACTCCGCGCCGGCGCACCTTCCGGCAGGTGTCGGGCGAGGAACATCTCCACGGCCGGCTCGAGGAGGCGTCGCCAGCGGTCCCCGCCCGGGTCGTTGCTGACCTGCTGGCTGGCCAGCCCGGTCGTCAGCGCCGTCCAGAGGTCGACCAGCTCCGGGGAACCCATGCCTGCGGCAGCCAGCACCTCGGCCAGCCGGTCGAGGGCGATCTGCGCCAGCGCGTACGACTCGGGGGACGGCTCGAAGCCGGGCACGACGCGGAGGAACAGCAGCTGGAAGCGAGCCGGGTCCTCCACGCAGAAGTCGAAGAACAGCGGCGCAGACGCGCGCAGCTTCTCGACAGGAGAAGCCGGGGACGCCGCCGCCTCCTCGACGCGGGACGCGAGCTCGGCGCAGCCCTCCGCGAACATCGCGTCGAACACCGCGTTCTTGCTCGCGAAGTAGCCGTACAGCGAGGGCGCCTGCATGCCCACCTCGCGCGCCACGTCGCGGAGCGACCAGGCCCCGAGGCCGCGCTCACGCGCCAGCCGCCAGGCGGCGGCGACGATCTCGCTCTTGGTCGCGGCATGCCGGTCGGCACGGCGGTCCCGCGGGACGGCGGTCTCGGTCACGCAGGAATCCTAACACCGTTCGGAAAAGCTATTGACAGTCGAAAGCGGTCGGAGGACTGTTCCGAACACCGTTAGGAAAACCCGTCCGAAGAGGCCCCATGACCGTCCCGTCCACCGCCCGCGCAGGCCTCGTGCCCGCAGGCGACGCCGTCCCGCTGCTGGAGGGACCGCTCGGCGCGCTGCTGCTCGCCGGCCGCGACGACACCGCGGGCGGGCCGGCCTTCGTCGTCCACGACCTGGCTCCGCGAGCCCTGGGCAGCCCCGTGCACACGCACACCCACGAGGACGAGTGGTCGTTCGTGCTGAGCGGCGCGGTCGGCGTCGAGATCGGCGGCCGCTCGTCGATCGCCTGGGCCGGCGATCTCGTCCTCAAGCCGCGCGGCGTCCCGCACGCGTTCTGGAACGCCGGCGACGAACCCGCCCGGCTCCTGGAGGTCATCACCCCCGGTGGCTTCGAGCAGTACTTCGCCGCTCTCGGCGAGGTCCTGGCCGTCGACGGGCCGCCCGACCTGGACCGGCTCGCCGAGGTCGCCGCGCGGTTCGACCTCGAGGTCGACCCCACCTCGGTGCCGCGGCTGGCGCAGACGCACGGGCTGGTGCTGGCATGAGCGCCGGGACGACGTCGAGGACGGAGCAGCCGATGCAGCACCGCGACTGGATGGCCGCGTCGGCCGAGGAGTACCGGCGACTGGGCGAGCTGCTCGCGGGGCTGTCCGACGAGGACTGGCGCCGGCCGACCGACTGCACGGAGTGGGACGTGCGCGACCTCGTGGCCCACCTGGTCGGCAACGCGGAGGGCTCGGCGAGCATCCGCGAGCTGCGGAGGCAGCAGAAGCTCGGCCGTCGGTTGCGGCCGGGCGCGCCGGACATCGACGGCATGACCGCTGTGCACGTGCAGGAGCGCGCCGACCTCGCACCGGATCAGCTGGTGCGCGACCTGGCCGACGTCGGCGTCCGCGCGGTCCGCGCCCGCGGCCGGATCCCGGCACCGGTGCGCGCGGTCCGGATCCCGTTCGGCCCACCCCTGGGCACCCGCCCGCTCGGCTACCTCATGGACTGCATCTACACCCGCGATGCGTGGCTGCACCGGGTCGACCTCGCCCGCGCCACCGGGCGGCCGCTGGAGCTCACCGCCGACCACGACGGGCGGATCGTCGCCGACGTCGTCGCGGAGTGGGCGGCCACGCACGGGCAGCCCTACCGGCTGACGCTGACCGGCCCGGCCGGCGGCACCTGGTCGCACGGCCAGGACGGCGAGCAGCTCACCCTCGACGCGGTCGAGTTCGCGCGGGTGCTGTCCGGACGGGACGAGGGCACGGGCCTGCTGACGCACCCGGTGCCGTTCTGATGGCCGGGCTCGTCGTCTACAGCGACCTGGTCTGCCCCTGGGCGACCGTGGTCGTGCTCCGGCTGCACGAGGCGAGGGCACGCGCCGGGGCGGACGACGAGCTCTCCCTCGTGCACCGGGCGTTCCCGCTGGAGCTGCTGCTGGAGCGCCCGATCGCGCGGCGGGTGGTCGACGCCGAGATCCCGCTCTGCGCGTCGCTGACACCGGGGTTCGGGTGGTCGCTGTGGCAGGGCCGTGCCGAGGAGTACCCGGTGACGAGCCTGCTGGCGCTGGAGGCGGTGCGGGCGGCCGGCGAGAGCTCGACACGGGGCGCAGAACAGCTCGACCTCGAGCTCCGCCGGGCGTTCTTCTCCCGTTCGCGCTGCATCTCCTTGCGGCACGAGGTGCTCGCCGCTGCCGCCGCCTGCCCGGACGTCGATGTCGACCAGCTCGCCGCGGCGCTCGACAGCGGGCGGTTCCGGGCGGCGGTCATGGCCGATTTCGCCGCCGCCCGCGCCGGCGCAGCGCCGTGCAGCGGCACCGTCGTCCGATCCGACGGCACCGCCGTCTGCAACCCCGGCACGCGCACCGGCTGGAACGGCGGCCCGATGCCGCACGGCACGCCCGTGCTGCTCGACGACGACCCGACCGTATACGACGACCTCGTGCGGGCCGCGCTGGAGCCGGTCGGCGTCAGCTGACCGTGCGCACCGCGGGGAGCGTCCCGCCGTGCGCGGCGCGCAGGACCTCGGTGAGGTCGGCGCGCAGGTCCTCCACCCGGCGCTCGCCCAGCGCCTCGGCCCAGCCGCGCTCCAGCTCGGCCCAGATCTCCTCGACGTCGGCGAGCAGCGCGCGCCCTCGCGCCGAGAGCTGGACCCGCTTCGCGCGCGAGTCGGCCGGATCGGCCGCCCGCTCCACGAACCCCGCCGCGACCATCGCGTCGACGAGCTTGGACACCGCCTGCTTGCTGGTGCCGAGCGCGACGGGCAGGTCGCGCAGCGAGACCGGTCCGGCGCGCAGGGCCAGCAGCACGTAGCCGAACGCGGGCCGGACACCGACCCAGCCGCGGCCGGCCAGGCGCTCGTGCAGGTCGTCGACCAGCAGCCGGTAGGCCATGGCGAACAGCCGGGCCAGCGGGACGGGCGGTTCGCTCACCGGGCCCACGGCGGGGTGAACGGCTCGCCGTCCGCCAGTTGCGCCTGCCCACCGGTCGGCAGGCAGCAGAGCGCCCGCAGCGGCTCGTCCCCCGCGGCCGCCAAGGCGAACGGCACGCCCGCCGGGACGACGATCGCGTCCCCGGCCTCTGCCACGGACACCTCGGCGTCCAGGCTCACCGAAGCCCGTCCGGCCAGGACGACGAAGACCTCCTCGCGGGTGAGCCGGTGGGGCGCGCCCGGTGTCCCCGGGGTGATCTCGACCAGCCAGACGCTGGTGTCGCTCGAGCCGCGGGACGGCGTGGCGAGCGAGGTGAACCGGGCACCGCCCAGCTCGTGGGTCGGGGCGGAAGGAGCAGGGATCACAGCCATGGGCGGCAGCCTGCACCCACATCGCCCTATCGTCAACCAGGTTGACGATCCGTTTTCAGGGACACTGGGGGCATGCGCTTCCTCGGCAACCGGCCGGACCACGACCTCACCTACGCCGACGTCTTCATGGTGCCCAACCACTCCACGGTGGGCTCGCGGCTGGAGGTCGACCTCACGACGCCCGACCGGGTCGGGACGACGATCCCGATCGTCGTGGCCAACATGACCGCGATCTCCGGCCGGCGCATGGCCGAGACGGTGGCCCGCCGCGGCGGCCTGGCCGTCCTGCCGCAGGACATCCCGGTCGAGGTCCTCGGTGAGGTCATCACCTGGATCAAGGCGCGGCACCCCGTCTACGACACCGCGATCACGCTCGGGCCCACCTCCACGGTCGCCGAGGCGCTCTCGCTGCTCACCAAGCGGGCGCACGGCATCGTCGTGGTGGTCGAGGACGGTGTCCCCGTCGGCGTCGTGACCGACGGCGCCTGCCAGGGCGTGGACCGGTTCACGCAGCTGTCCCAGGTCATGTCGCCGGACCCGCTGACCATCCCGGCCGGCACCGATCTGCCGAAGATCTTCGACGTCCTGACCGATGCCCGCCTCAACGCCGCCCCGGTGGTCGAGGGCGACCGGCTGGTCGGCGTCATCACCCGCAAGGGCGCGCTGCGCTCGGCGCTGTACCAGCCCGCCGTCGGCGCGAGCGGCCAGTTGCTGACCTCGGCGGCGATCGGGATCAACGGCGACGTCCGCGGCAAGGCCGAGGCGCTGCTGTCCTACGGCGTCGACGTCCTCGTGGTCGACACCGCGCACGGCCACCAGGAGAAGGCGGTCGAGGCGGTCCGGATCGTGCGCTCGGTCGCGGACTCGACGCCCGTCGTGGCCGGGAACGTCGTCACCGCGAGCGGCACACGCGACCTGATCGAGGCCGGCGCGGACGTCATCAAGGTCGGCGTCGGCCCTGGCGCCATGTGCACCACGCGGATGATGACCGGCGTCGGCCGGCCGCAGTTCTCCGCCGTGGAGGAGTGCGCCGCCGAGGCCCGCGCCCTGGGCAAGCACGTCTGGGCCGACGGCGGCGTGCGGCACCCGCGCGACGTGGCGCTGGCCCTGGCGGCCGGTGCGGCCAACGTGATGGTGGGCTCCTGGTTCGCCGGCACCTACGAGAGCGCCGGCGACATGAACAACGACGGGGCCCGGCTCTACAAGGAGTCCTTCGGGATGGCCTCGGCCCGCGCGGTCAAGGCGCGGACGTCGTCCCAGTCGGGCTTCGAGCGGGCCCGCGCCGGGCTGTTCGAGGAGGGCATCAGCTCCTCGCGGATGTACCTCGACCCCGAGCGGCCGGGCGTCGAGGACCTCATCGACGGCATCGTCGCCGGCGTCCGGTCCTCGTGCACCTACGCCGGGGCGCGCACCGTCGACGAGCTCCACGAGCGCGCGGTGCTGGGGGTGCAGAGCGCCGCCGGCTACGAGGAGGGCCGGCCGCTGCCGACCAGCTGGTGAAGGCCCTTCCGCCGGCCCAGTTCGAGGAGCTGGTCGCCGACGCCCTCGACGAGGTCCCGGCCGAGCTGATGGCGCTGCTGGACAACGTCGTCGTCCTGGTCGAGGACCGAAACGCCGACGAGCCGGACCTGCTGGGCCTGTACGAGGGTTATGCGCTCACCGAGCGCGGCTGGCAGTACGGCGGCGCGCTGCCGGACCGGATCATGATCTACCGCGAGGCCATCTGCGACGTCTGCGAGAGCGAGGACGAGGTGGTCGAGGAGGTCACGATCACCGTCGTCCACGAGATCGCGCACCACTTCGGCATCGACGACAAGCGGCTGCACGAGCTCGGCTGGGGCTAGGACTAGCTTGATCGGCGTGTCAGAGACCGCAGGGAAGCTCCCGATCAAGATGCTGCACGACCGCATCCTGGTCGCGCTGCGCAAGGAGGACGGCGAGCGCCGCTCCACCGGCGGGATCCTGATCCCGGCCACCGCGCAGGTGGCCAAGCGGCTGATCTGGGGCGAGGCGCGCGGTGTCGGCTCCAGCGTCCGCCAGGTGAAGGTCGGCGACCAGGTGCTGTTCTCCCCCGAGGACCAGCACGAGGTCGAGGTGCACGGCGAGGACCTGATCATCCTGCGCGAGCGCGACGTGCACGCCGTCGCCGCCGAGCGCATCGAGGAATCGACCGGCCTCTACCTCTAGTCCGCCTTCTGGTGGCCGACGATGACCTCGGTCATCTCCTCGAGGAACCGGCGGACGACGGCCAGCTCCTCGTCGGAGTAGGACGCCATGGCCGCGACGAGGTCCCGCTGCAGCCCGCCGAAGAACTCCCCACCGGCCGCCATCGCCGAGGGCGTCATCTCCAGCACGACCCGGCGCCGGTCGTGCTCGTCGCGCACCCGCTCGACGTGCCCGACCCGCTCCAGCCGGTCGACCAGGGCGGTCACCGACGCCGAGGACAGCTCGACGGCCGTGCCCAGCGCGCCGGCGGTCATCGGCCGCCCCGCCCGGGCGGCGTCCATGATCGCGACGAGCGCCCGGACGTCGGTGCGGCCGAGTCCGTGCAGCCCGGCGAAGCGCTGCCCCACCGCGTCCAGCTCGACAGTGAGCCGCCGCAGCATCAGCGCCAGCTCGGCCCGCGTCTCGTCCACCGAACCCCCTCCGTTGGCCCGCAGTCTCTCACTCCTCTAATCTCTCGGCCATCGAGATAGTCGACCGTCGAGGGATTTCATGGCTCGCCGCACGCTCCGCTGGCTCCTGCCGGCACTCGTCGTCCTGCTCTGGCTGGGGCTCGGCGGACCGCTGGGCTCGTTCAACGGGAAGCTGAGCGCCGTCCAGGAGAACGACAACGCCGCCTTCCTGCCCGACAGCGCGGAGTCCACCCGCGTCACCGAGCTGCTGCGCCGGTTCGACACCGAGCGCAGCCTGCCCGTGGTCCTGCTCTGGGAGTCCGACGGCGGCCCGGTCGACGCCGCTGCGCAGGCGGAGATCGCGCAGCGCCTCGACCGGGCGGTGCGGATCGCCGAGGACGCCGACGCCACCACCGGCGAGGCGTCGCCGCCGATCCCGTCGGAGGACGGCGAGGCGGTCGAGGCCGTGCTCCCGTTGCGTCCGGACCTCGGGGATGCGCTGGGCGACCTCGTCGCCGAGCTGCGCGCCCTGCCGGGCGTCACCGGCACCACGGCGTACGTGACCGGCCCCGGCGGGCTGTTCGCCGACTTCGCGAACGGCTTCGCCGGCATCGACGGCCTGCTGCTGGCGGCCGCGTTCGGGGTGGTCCTGCTCATCCTGGTCGTCGTCTACCGCAGCCCGATCCTGCCGCTGCTGGTGATCGGCACGGCCGGGCTGGCGCTGTCCGCCTCGGTCGCCGTCGCCTACGTCCTGGCGAGGCAGGGCTGGATCACGGTCAACGGCCAGAGCCAGGGCATCGCCTCGATCCTGGTCGTCGGCGCCGCAACCGACTACGGGCTGCTGCTGGTCTCCCGCTTCCGCGAGGAGCTGCGCCGCGAGCAGTCCCGGTTCGACGCCATGCGGACCGCCCTGCGCCGGTCGTGGGAGCCGATCGTGGCCTCCGGCGCCACCGTGATCCTCGGCGTCCTCTGCCTGCTGCTCTCCGACCTGAAGTCCAACCGCGGCCTCGGCCCGATCTCGGCGGTCAGCATCCTGCTGGCGATGGTCGCCGCGCTGACCTTCCTGCCCGCCGCCCTGGTCCTCCTCGGCCGGGTCGCCTTCTGGCCGTTCCGCCCGCGCTACGGCGACGAGCAGCCCCACGGGCGCGGCTGGCAGCGGGTGGCCGGCTTCGTCGGACGGCGCCCGGCACGCGTGCTGGTGTGGAGCGTGATCGGCCTCGCCGTCGCCGCCGCGTTCGCCCCCACTTTCGACGTCCGCGGGATCTCCCTCACCGACGCCCTCCGCGGCGGGTCCGAGGCGACGGTCGGCCAGGAGACGCTGGCCCGGCACTTCGACGCCGGCAGCGCCAGCCCGGCGGTCGTGATCACGCCCGAGCGGACCTGGGAGGACGTCGCCGCGGCGGCCGCCGACGTCGACGGCGTCGCCGCCGTCGCCCCCTACACCGGGGAGCAGGGGCCGCCGACGGCGGACGCGGAGCCCGTCGTCGTGGACGGCCTCGTCCGCATCGACGCCACGCTCGCCGAGGCACCCGACAGCGACGCGGCCCTCGACGTCGTGGGGCAGCTGCGGACGGCGGTCCGCGGGGTCACCCCGGACGCCCTGGTCGGCGGGACGACGGCCAGCTCGCTCGACGCCCGCGAGGCCGGTACCCGCGACCTCGCGGTCATCGTGCCGACCGTCCTGCTGGTCGTAGGCCTCGTGCTGGCCGTGCTGCTCCGGGCGCTGGTCGCCCCCGTCGTGCTGGTCCTGTCGGTCGCGCTCAGCGTCGCCGCCACCGTGGGCGTCTCGGCGCTGGTGTTCCAGCACCTCCTCGACTTCCCCAGCAGCGACCCCGGCGTCCTGCTCATCGGGTTCGTGTTCCTCGTCGCGCTGGGCGTCGACTACAACATCTTCCTGATGAGCCGGGCCCGCGAGGAGTCCGTCGCCGCCGGCACGCGCGTCGGCGTCCTGCGCGCGCTCGCGGTCACCGGCGGCGTGATCACCAGCGCCGGGCTGGTGCTGGCGGCCACGTTCGGCACCCTCGCCGTCCTGCCCCTGCTGATCCTCAACCAGCTGGCGTTCCTGGTCGGCTTCGGCGTCCTGCTCGACACCGTCGTCGTCCGGTCGCTGACCGTCCCCGCCGCGGTGCACCTGCTGGGCGACCGCACCTGGTGGCCGAGCCGGCTCTCCTCCCGCCACTGAACCGGACGGATCGGTCCGCCACATCCCCGGTGCGTCGGCTTGATCCCGCAGGTCGAGCCGCGAGACTGGACCGCGATGTCAGGACGCGGCGCCTCCGCGCACCCGTGCCAGCCAGGACTCCGCGTCGGCGAAGGCCGGGTCCTGGGCGACGGGCGGCACCGGCCTGTTCGTCCGGCCGTCGGCCCGCGGGTAGGAGCCCAGGAAGCGCATCTCGTCGCAGACCCGGTGCAGCGCCGCCAGCGCCTCGGCGACCCGGCGGTCGGCCACGTGCCCCTCGCAGTCCAGGGAGAAGGAGTAGGTGCCGATCCGCTCGCGCGTCGGCCGGGACTCGATCCGGGTCAGGCTGATCTCCCGGACGGCGAACTCCCGCAGCAGCTCCAGCAGCGCGCCCGTGCGGTCGCCGACGACCGCGACCAGCGACGTCTTGTCGTTGCCGGTCGGCTCCGGCAGCCGGCCCGGCGGCTCCACCAGCACGAACCGGGTGGCCGCCCCGGGGAAGTCGGCGATGTCGTCGACCAGCGTGGCCAGGCCGTACCGCTCGGCGGCGATCGGCGCGCACACGGCGGCGTCGAACTCCCCCGCCGCGACGGCTGCGGCCGCGGCCGCGGTGGACGTCGTGGGCAGCGGCGCGACCTGCGGGAGGTGCTCGGCGATCCACCGGGCGGACTGCGCGAGCGCGTGCGGGTGGCTGGCCAGGGAGCGGACGTCGGCCAGCGCGGTGCCGGCCCGGGCGACCAGCGTCATGGTCACCGGCAGCACCACCTCCTGCGTGATCACGAGGGGGTCGCCGTCGGCCAGGCCGTCCATCGTCGCGGGCACCGAACCCTCGACCGAGTTCTCCATGGGGACCACGGCGGCGTCCGCGTCGCCCGATCGGACGGCGGCCAGCGCGGCCGGGACACTCGGCTGGGGGTGCCGGCGTCCCTCCGTGGCGGGAACTGCCCTGCTCAGAGCCGCTTCGGCGAAGGTACCCTCGGGCCCGAGGTAGGCGAATCGCGTCGGCGTCGGGCGAGCAGGCATTCCGGGCACCCGGGCAGGGTAGTGCTGTCGTCGCGGAGTGCATGCCCCACCTGGGGAGCGTCGCCTCCCCACCGGCCGATCGGGCGATCCGGGCCGGGGACACCCGTCGAGCGGAGGGAAGCGTGACGCCGGGCCCCGCGCGAGTGACCGAGGGTGACCTCGAGGCTGCGCTGTGGCGTCTGCTCACCGCGAGCGACCACGAGGACCCCACCGCGTTCCGCGCCGCCCTCGACGACGCCGAGCCGGCCCTCGTCGCGGCGACGGAACCGCGCTGGGTCGGGTGGCGGCACGTGCTCACCGCCCGGCGCGGGCTGCTCGACGGCGACGGCGAGATCGCTGCCGAGGCGGCCGGCTGCGCGCGGGAGGCGCTCGAGAAGTGCCCGCCCACCGCCGAGACCGCCCTGGCCATGGCCTACCTCGCGCACGTCGAGATGACCGCCGACCGCTTCGACTCGGCGATGCTCCTGGCCGTCGACGCCAGTTTGCTCAGTGACGGTCCGGCCGCCCGCCCGCCGACCCGCGCCCTGCTGCAGGCGCACTTCTGGCTGTCCCGCACGCTGACCGGCCTCGACCTGGAGGAGCTCGCCGTCACCCACGCCCAGCGCGGGCACGGGGTGGCCCTCCAGCTCGACCACCTCGGCGAGCGCTGGCGGCTGCTGCTGCTCACCGCCCAGCAGCACGCGGAGCTGGCCCAGACGCTGCGCCGGCGCGGCGAGATCGAGCCGGCGCGCGAGCTCGCGCTCACCGCCATCGACTGCGCCACCGCCGCGCGGGTGCTCGACTTCGTGCCCGACCAGGACGAGCAGGACCTGCTCGACGTCGTCCAGGCGTGGGCGATGACCTGCCGCGACGACCTCGACGAGGCCCTGAGCCCCATGCGCAGCGCGCACCGGCGGGTGCAGGACCACGGCGGGCTGTGGCTGCGCGGCTACGCCGACCTGGCGCTGGCCCGGTTGCTCGCGCTGCTGTCGGCGCGCGACCGGCAGCCGGCGCTCGGCGAGCAGGCCATCGACCTGCTGGTCGACGCCTCCGGGGCCTTCGCCGCCGCCGGTGACCGCCGGCGCTACCGGCACTGCCTGCTCGAGCTCGGTCAGGGTGCCGCCGCGCTGGGCCGGCCCGCGGAGGCGCTGCACTGGCTCGAGGCCTACCGCGCCGACACGGGCCGGGCGCACGCCCGCGGCCGCGAGCTGTGGGCCGACCTGTTCGTCCGCCGCAGCCGGCTCCGCGAGGCCGAACGGCAGGCCGCGCTGCTGCAGCGGCACGCGCTGGAGGACCCGCTCACCGGCCTGGGCAACCGCCGCAGCGCCGAGCACCGGCTGGGCAGCCTCTCCCTGGGCGAGGCCCCCGTCTCGCTGGCCGTCGTCGACGTCGACCGGTTCAAGGAGGTCAACGACGAGGCCTCGCACCTGTCGGGCGACGCCGTCCTCAAGCGGGTCGCCGACCTGCTGCGCGAGCACAGCCGCACCCGCGACGAGGTGTACCGCTGGGCCGGCGACGAGTTCCTCGTCGTCCTGCCGACGGCGACCGAGGAGCAGGCCGTCGGCGTCATGGAGCGGCTCCGGGCGGCGATCGCCCGGGCCGACTGGTCCGACCTGCCGCTGTCCTCCCCGGTGACGGTCAGCATCGGCGTGGCGACCGCGCCCCGGATCGAGGGCGAGAGCACCGGCCCGGTCGGCTGGCGGGCGCTGTTCGACACCGCCGACCTGCACCTGTTCAACGCCAAGCGTGGCGGACGCAACCGGGTGCAGGCCCCGGGTGGCATGCTCACCGGCGAAACGGAACCGTCTCCATGACCGTGTGGGGCGCATGGGACGCGACGGACTCCCGTCGGCGTGGCCTGTCCCCGGTGCTCGACTCCGGTGCGGACGACGTGCACAGTGCGCTCGTGCCACCGGGAACCCTGCACCAACGGGTGACCGCTGCCCTGGCCAACTGGCAGCTGGACGACGCCGAGGAACTGCTCGCCGACGTCGAGCGCGATCCGACCCCCTTCGACGCCCCCGAGACCGAGGGGCCCGCCGACCTGGGCCGGGCGTGGGCCGACACCCTGCGTGCCGAGCTGCTGGTCCGCCGGCTGCGCGTCGCCGGCTTCACCCTGGTCGGCGACCCCCTGGGCCCGGCGTCCGAGGCCGCGCCCGCGCCCGCACCCCTGGACCTGCACGCCGGCGTCGCCGAGCTGATCGAGGGCTCCGCCGAGGACGACCGCGAGGACGACGACCCGCGTGCCGAGTCCGCCTCGCGGGCCGCCCTGGCGATCGCGCTGGTCCGCTCGGCGAAGGCGGCCTTCGACGCCACGGACGACGACCTGCAGCGCGCCGCCGGGCTGGCCCGGCACGCCCGCATCGAGCTGCTGTCGCGGCGCATCGACGCGGCGATGGACGAGGCCGTCGAGGCGGCCAGCCTGCTCGACCCGCTGCTGCCCCCGAGCGAGCTGCTCGTCGACACGCTCTCGACCCTGGCCGGCGTCCTCGCCGACCTCGAGCTGATGCCGCTGGCCCTGGACTACCAGCGCCGCGCGCACGAGACCGCCGTCGCCACCGCGGCGCTCACCCCGGACGACGGTGACCTCGAGGTCCTCGTCGCCGCGCACGCCACCCGGCTCGGCGAGCTGTGCGCCGAGCTCGGCGAGGGGCTCCTGGACGACGGCGCCCCCGACTCCGCAGCCCCGCACTTCGCCGAGGCGCGCCGGATGGCCGAGCGGGCGCTGGAACTGCTGCCCCCGGGGCAGCCCGGCGTGGTCTACGCGCAGGTCGTGCACGGCTGGGCGCTGGTGGGCCTGAGCGAGCACGCGGCCGCCGCCGGTCCGCTGCGCGCCGCCGTGCGGATCACCTCGGCCACCGCCGACCGCGCGCTGCTCTCCTCCGCCCAGCTCGCGCTCGGCCGCGCGCTGCGCCGGCAGGGCGACGGCCGCGGCGCCGACGAGCACCTGACCCAGGCGCTGGCGCTGTCCACCGAGCACGGGCTGCCGCGGGTGCGCCGGGCCGCGCTGCGCGAGCTGTGCACGCTGCACTCGGAGCTGGACGACGCCGGCCGCGCGCTGCCGTACCTGCAGGCCTACATCTCCGACGAGCTGGACCGGGTCGACGAGCGGCGCACCCGCTGGGTGGAGCTGTTCGGCCGGCGCAAGAGCCTGCTGGAGACCGAGCGCGCCGCCGGCCAGCTGCGCCGGCAGGCCTACGAGGACCCCCTCACCCACCTGCCCAACCGGCGCTACGCCGAGGCCCGGCTCGACGGGCTGCTCTCGGCGGGCTCGGCGCCGGCGCTCGCCGTCGTCGACGTCGACCGGTTCAAGTCGATCAACGACGCGGTCGGGCACCCGGGCGGCGACGCCGTCCTCCGGGTGGTCGCCGAGCTGCTGGTCGACGGCGTCCGCGACACCGACGAGGTGTGCCGCTGGGCCGGCGACGAGTTCGTGATCCTGCTGCCGGACACCACCGCCGAGCAGGCCGAGCGCGCCCTGGAGCGCATCCGCACCGCGATCGCCACCTACGACTGGTCGGAGATCGGCCTGCGCAAGCCGGTGACGATCAGCGTGGGCATCGCGTCGGCCGCGCGCGGCGACGACCGGCGCACGCTGTTCGCCGCGGCCGACGGCGTGCTCTACGACGCCAAGCGCAGCGGCCGCGACCGGGTCGTCCGGCTCTCCGCCGTCACGCAGACCCGAGCCGGGGGGAGCCCGCTCGACGCGCTGTTCGGCCCGCCGCCCGCTGCCGACACCCCAAACGACGCCGACGAGCCCACCGAACCGGCCGAGGACGACGACGGCTTCGCGCCGCTGCTCGCCGAAGGCCCGGCCGACCCGCCGCTGGGCCTGGGCGGACCGGTCGACCCGCCGCTGGGCCCGCTGCCGGCGGCACGGCCCGCCGCACCGCCGGTCCTCCGGGAGACCAGCGTCGCGGTCGAGCCCGAGCTCGTGCGCGGCGCCGAGCTGAGCACCGACCAGGTGCTCGCGCTGGTGCGCACGGCGCGGCAGGAGCGCCCCGACCGGCCGGTGGTCGTGCTGCGGGCGAGCTCCGACGCGCTGGTCGCGCTGGCCGCCGAGCACGACGCCTACACGACGATGGACGCCGCCGCGAAGGCCGCCGCCGTCGGCCCGGTGATCGAGCCGGCAGGACGGGTGGCGGTGCTGGGCGAGGGGCCGGTCGCCGCCGAGACGGCGTTCGTCGCGCGGGTCGCCGGCGCCGAGGTCGTGCCGGCCGAGGACGCCGACGTGGTGGTCGTCGTCCCGGGGCTCGACGCCACGCTGCCGGCCCGGATCGCGGCGGGCACCGACGTCCCCGTCGTGGTGGTGCCGACGTCGTCCGGGCAGTCCGGCGGCTTCGCCGGGCTCGGGGCGCTGCTCACGATGCTCAGCACGCCGACGCCGGGCGTCGTCGTCAGCTCCCTGGACGACGGGTGGTCGGCCGGGCTGTTCGCCGCGCGGATCTCACGGAAGGCCGCAGGTTAGGGTCCCGACGAGCGGGGGCCCGGAGGGTCCCTCGAGGAGGGACGATGGGGCTCGACGCAGGACGGGGACGGCACCTGGCCGCGGTGTCGCCCGGTAGGGCGACGAAGTGATCGGGTGGCTCGATCTGAGCGCGGGTGCGAGCGGGGACATGCTGCTCGGCGCCCTCGTCGACGCCGGCGTGCCGCTCGACGTGCTCACCCGGGCCGTCGGTGCGCTCGGCGTCGAGCCGGTCATGCTCACCACCGAGCAGGTGACCCGCCACGGCCTCGGCGCGACCCGGGTGCACGTGCACGCCCCGCCGTCGACGACGCACCGCACGTGGTCCGACGTCCGCGAGATCCTCGCCGACGCCGCACTGCCCGACGACGTGCGCGAGCGGGCGCTCGCGGTGTTCCAGCGGCTGGCCGTCGCCGAGGGCCGGGTGCACCGGACGGACCCCGAGGACGTGCACTTCCACGAGGTCGGCGCGCTCGACGCGCTCGCCGACGTGGTGGGCGTGGTCGCCGGGTTCGCGCACCTGGGTCTGGACCGGCTGGCCGCCTCGCCCGTGGCGCTGGGCAGCGGCTCGGCGCGCGGCGCGCACGGCGTCGTCCCCGTGCCCGGGCCGGCGGTGCTCGAGCTGCTGAAGGCCGTCCCGGTGCACGCCGGGCCCGTCCCGGCCGAGACCTGCACCCCCACCGGCGCGGCGCTTCTGGCCGAGCTGGTCGACGTCTGGACGGCGCTGCCGCCGATGCGGGTCGACCGGACCGGCTACGGCGCCGGTGGCCGGGATCCCGAGGAGCAGCCGAACGTCGTCCGCCTCGTGCTCGGCGAGCCGGGGGACGGCGTCCCGCCCGGCCCGGTCGTGCTCGAGACCAACGTCGACGACCTCGATCCGCGGCTGTGGCCCGCCGTCCTGGACGCGCTGTTCGCGGCCGGCGCCTCCGACGCGTGGCTCACGCCGATCGTGATGAAGAAGGGCCGCCCGGCGCACACGCTGTCGGCGCTCTGCCCGGCGGACGCCGTGGCCGCCGTGCAGCGGGCGGTCTTCGCGCACACCTCGAGCATCGGCCTGCGGGTCGTACCCGTGGGCAAGCTGGCCCTGGACCGGGCCATCGCGCGGGTCGAGGTGCTCGGCGGCTCGGTGGCGGTCAAGCTCGCCCGCGTCGATGGCCGGCTGGTCAACGTGAGCATCGAGTACGAGGACGTCGCGGCCCTGGCGAAGAGCCGGCAGCTGCCGGTCAAGGAGGTGCTGCGGGCGGCCACGGCGGCCGCGGCGGCGGCCTACCCGGTCACCTGACCCGCAGTCCCACCGCCACCACCGGGACGACGGCGAGCACCAGCAGCGCGATCGCCCCGGCGCCACCGAGCGCCCACGCGGCGAAGACCGGCAGCGAGGCCAGCTCCACGCCGAGGCCCGCGACCGAGGTGATCGTCGCCCGGTGCGGTCCGGTGATCCGGTCCTGCAGCCGCGCCTCGGCCACGACCAGCACCGCGCAGTACAGCCCGTAGAAGACGGCGACCGCGGCCAGCGCCGCCGGGTGGGCCCAGAGCGCCGCGGTCCAGAGCGCCGCGGCGGCGACGACCAGCAGGGCCAGCAGCCACCGGGCCGGCAGCCGGCCCGCCCGGTCGGCCAGGGCGGCGCCGACCGCACCGGCCAGCGGGATCGCCAGCGTCGCCACCGGGACGGCGGCCGCCGGCACGCCCCAGTCGCCGGCCATCAGCGGCCAGTACTCCTCCACGCCGTCGATCCCGCCGAGCACGGCCGCGGCGAGCACGACCACCCGCAGCCCGGGGCGGCGCAGCGCCTCGACCGCGCCGGACCACAGCGTGCGGGCGAACGAGCGCACCTCCGCGGCCGCGTCGCCGTCCGGACGGCGCGGCGCCTCCGGGAAGCGCGCGGCCAGCGCCGCCGCGACCAGGCACGTCCCGACGCTCGCCCACCCGACCAGCGCGTAGCCGCCGAGCGCGAACAGCGCGGTCGCGGCGAACGCCGTGGGCACCTGGGCGACCAGCCGCGCCGCGTCGAGCCGCCCGGACACCCGGGTGTAGCCGGCGGGATCGGTCAGCCCCTCGTAGATCAGCGCCTCCGCCGAGCCCGAGGCCAGCGCGCCGCCGATCCCCCACAGCACGAAGCCGGCGGCGAAGGAGGCGAGCGAGGGCAGCGCCGTCCAGAGGACGAAGCCGGCCGCCTCGAGCAGCGAGGCGAGCACCAGCGCGCCGCGGCGCGACCAGCGGTCGGCCAGCGCGCCCGTCGGCACCTCGGCGACCAGCGCGGTCAGCGACCAGACGGCGAACAGCGCCGAGATCTCGGCTTGCGACAACCCGGTGTCGGCGAACAGCAGCGCGTACAGCGGGTAGAGCGGCACCAGCGAATCGGCGACCGCCCAGGCCGCCGCCAAGCGGGTCAGCGAGCGCGTGCGTCAACGGAACGGCATGGCGCGGACGCTAGCCGGGTGCACCCTGTAGCGCATCCGGTTTCACCGGAGAGGAGCGCCACCGTGCATCTGCCGTCGCCGGTCACCGTCTGCCGGACGGTCGTCGTCCTGGGCTTCCTGCTGGCCCTCGCCCTCGCCGGCCGGCCCGGCTGGTCGACCGTCGGCCTCGGGCTGGCGCTGGTCGCGGTGTGGCTGGCCCCGCTGGTGGTCCGGCACGCGCGGCACCGCGCGGCCCTGCACGCCCGGCCGGCCGAGGCGCCGGCCGGCTGACTCAGGTCAGCTGCGCGATCGCCTCGATCGTCAGCCAGATGCCGAAGAGGAAGAACAGGGCCGCCGCGCCGTAGGCGATGACCTTCTCCGGCAGCCGCTTGCCCAGCGCCCGGCCCACGACGATGGCCAGCGCGTCCGCGGCCACCATGCCCAGCGTCGAGCCCAGCCACGTGCCGAACCAGCCGTGGTCGGTGGCCAGGGTGATCGTGGCGAGCATGGTCTTGTCGCCGAGCTCGGCGAGGAAGAACGCCGTGCCGACGGCGATGATCGCCCGCTTGCCGGCGCGGTTGACCTTCTCCTGCTCGTCGTCGGTCAGGGTGTCACCGCGGAGGGTCCAGAACCCGAAGGCGATGAAGGCCAGCGCCGCGGCGAGGTTGATCCAGCCCGTGGGCAGCGCCGCGCCCAGCCCGTAGCCGATCGCGACCGACACCAGGTGCACGATCGCGGTGGCCGCGGTGATGCCGATGAGCACCGGCCAGACCTTGAAGCGCGTGGCGAAGGTCAACGCCATGAGCTGGGACTTGTCGCCGAGCTCGGCGACGAAGATGACGCCGAACGCGAGGAGCGTGCTGGCAAGTACTGCGTCCACGGGGCGGTGCGGGCCTCTCTCGTCCGGCCGGGACGAGATGCGATGACCTCGACCCGGCACGTGCTGCCTGGATCGAAGGTCTCGCCCGCCTGGAGGACCAGGCCGCGCGGCCGGACGTCCGCCGGGAACCGGCGTCGGTCAGTCTGTCGACCGCGACATTGGGGGCTACTCCCCTTCGCTGGCCTCGATCCTAGCTGCGACCGGCCCACGGCACACCGTGACGATCGTCTCCGGGCGCGTCGGCGCCGGTCGCCGGTTGGTCGCCGACAGCAGCGGCGCGGCCCAGACGCCGACGAGCACGAGGCCGAGGAGCACGGCGAGCCAGACGGGGCGGCCGGCCACCACGAGCACGGCCAGCCAGGTGCTGACGACGGCGGTCCGCCCGGCGGCGCGGACGACGATCGGGGATGCCATGGCCGGCTCCTCGCTCAGGACGTGCCCGTGGTCGGCACCGAGATCCCGTAGTCGCGGATCTTGCGGTAGATCGTCGCCCGCGACATCGCCAGCCGGCGGGCCGCCTCGACCTTGTTGCCGCCGGCGTCCACCAGCGCCTCGACGATGGCGTCGCACTCCAGCGACTCCAGCGGGGTCAGCACCCGCTTGCTGGTGACCCGGCACTCCGGCGGCAGGTCGCGGACCCCGATCAGCCCGGAGCGGCGCCGGGCCACGACCTTGCGCAGCACCGCGACCAGCTGGTCGACGTTGCCCGGCCAGCGGTTGTGCGTGAGCACCCGCATGGCCTCCGGCGAGCAGCTCACCGCCGCGTGCCCGGAGCGCGCCAGCAGGTAGGGCACCAGCTCGGCGACGTCCTCGACGTGGTGGCGCAGCGGCGGGACCGGGACCGTGCGGGGGAAGCAGGCCAGGACGGCGGCCAGCTCGGGGCCCGGCTCGTCGTGCAGCGACCGGACCGTGGCCACCACCCAGGGCCGCTCGGAGTCGGTGGCCTCCCGGTAGGGCTCGAGGACGTCGGCCAGCTCGGCGAGCACCGGCCGGTCGAGCAGGTCGACGTCGGTGAGGATCACCGTGCCGCCGCTGACCGCGAGCTCCTCGGCCACGTCGGCCACCCACTCGGGGCCGGCCGTCTCCGCGGCGAGCACGCGCAGCCGCGCCGCGGGCGTCCGGGTCTGGTGCGCGGCGCGGGCGGCGGTCGCGCGGCCGGAGCCGGGCTCGCCGTCGAGCACCAGCCACTCGCCGGCCTGCAGGTGGCGGTCGACGGCCGCGCGGCACTTGAGCCAGGCCCCGCCCGACCCGACCGACGCCGACAGCGCCGCGCCGGAGACGTTCAGGGCGGCCGGCGCGGGCGCCGGCACCGAGCTGACCAGCTGCACGTCGAGGACGCCTCCGACGATCCCCTTCTGGGTCACCGTCGGGCGGCAGTGCACGCGCGCGGACCGGCCGCTGGGCAGGTCGATCAGCAGCGGGTGCCGCCGGCCCTCGGCGAGCGCCTCGGTCGCCTCGGCCAGCAGCGGCTCCTGGTCGGCCGGGTCGAGCAGCTCGCGCGCCCGGTCGTTCATCATCAGCAGGTCCTGGCCGACGGCCAGCACCGCGCCCCGGTTGCGCCGGCAGGCCACCAGGTAGTCGTTGAGGACGGCGAGCTCCCGCTGCCCCGACTGGGCGAGCAGCATCTCCTCGATCCGCCGGGTGAGCGTGGCCGCGGTCGCGACCAGCAGCGGGCCGGCGTCGCGCTGCCAGCAGGTCAGGTCGACGACGCCGAGCACCTTGCCCGTCACAGGGTGCCGGATCGGCGCGCCGGCGCAGGCGAGCTCCTCCAGCCGCTCGACGAAGTGCTCGTGGCCGAACACCTGGGCCGGCCCGCGCGCCTCCAGCGCCGTGCCGATGCCGTTGGTGCCGACGAACCGCTCGGCGTAGCTGAACCCGGGGGCCAGCCAGACGCGGTTGAGGTGCTGCTCGAGGCCGGAGTCCCCGGTGCGCCGGGACAGGACGACGCCCTCGCTGTCGCAGAGGATCACGCTCACCGGCTCGGTGGCGAACAGGTCGGCGATCTGCAGCAGGACAGGCTCGGCGGCGGTGGCCAGCAGCGTGTCGTCGTCCACCCCCGGCTCGTACGGCAGCTCGAGGTGGTCGGGCCGGACGTGGAACAGCCGCGACCGGGTCCAGGACGCCAGGATCGGCTCGCGGACCATGCCCGGGCGGACCGGCTCGTCGACGAGGAACAGCGTGCGGGCGCGGGCGACGTCCTGCCCACCGGTGGGGATCACGGACATCGGCCTCGCCTCCTCGCCTCTGAGGAACGGCCCCCCAAGCCTAGGGATCACCACCCTAGGAAAGGTCGATGTGAGCGACGTCTCATATTGAGACCACTCACGGCCCGGCGAGCCGCTGTGATCCGTGCCACGAGGAACACGGTGCCGGGGGCACCGCACCGCGTTCCCCGCACCCTCCGGGGTCCACGACGCCCGCGCCGTCCTGGCTTCCGAGGAACCGAGAACGCGCTGCCGCACGTCCCGGCGGCGCCGACCGAGTCCCCCACCCCCGACGTGAGGAGTCGACGTGAGTCGACAGAGCCTGGCGAAGGCCCACCAGAAGATCCAGGAACTGGCCTGGGAACCGCAGTACCACGAGCCGTACATGAAGTACGGCACCGACTACACCTTCCGGAAGGCCCAGAAGAAGGACCCGCTCAAGCAGATCCTGCGGTCCTACTTCCCGATGGAGGAAGAGAAGGACAACCGCGTCTACGGCGCCGAGGACGGCGCGATCCGCGGGAACATGTTCCGCCAGGTGCAGGAGCGCTGGCTGGAGTGGCAGAAGCTGTTCCTGTCGATCATCCCGCTGCCCGAGGTCTCGGCGGCCCGCTCGATGCCGATGCTGTTCCACGTCGTCCCGAACCCGGAACTGCACAACGGCCAGGCGATCCAGATGATCGACGAGGTACGGCACTCGACGATCCAGCAGAACCTCAAGCGCCTGTACATGAACAACTACATCGACCCGGCCGGCTTCAACAACAGCCTGCGCAACTTCCACAACGACTACTGCGGCACCATCGGCAGGCAGTTCGCGGAAGGGTTCATCACCGGTGACGCGATCACCGCGGCGAGCATCTACCTGACCATCGTCGCCGAGACCGCGTTCACGAACACGCTGTTCGTCGCCATGCCGGCCGAGGCCGCCGCCAACGGCGACTACCTGCTGCCGACGGTCTTCCACTCGGTGCAGTCCGACGAGTCCCGGCACATCTCCAACGGCTACGCCACCCTGCTCATGGCGCTGTCCGACGAGGGCAACCGGCAGCTGCTCGAGCGCGACCTGCGCTACGCGTGGTGGAACAACCACGCCGTGGTGGACGCCGCGATCGGCACCTTCATCGAGTACGGCACCAAGGACCGCCGCAAGGACCGGGAGTCCTACGCGGAGATGTGGCGTCGGTGGATCTACGACGACTACTACCGCAGCTACCTGGTCCCGCTCGAGAAGTACGGCCTGACGATCCCGCACGACCTGATCGAGGAGGCCTGGAACCGGATATGGAACAAGGGCTACGTGCACGAGGTCGCTCAGTTCTTCGCCACCGGGTGGCTGGCCAACTACTGGCGCATCGACCCGATGACCGACGAGGACTTCGAGTGGTTCGAGTACAAGTACCCGGGCTGGTACGACAAGTACGGCAAGTGGTGGGAGAACTACAGCCGCCTGTCCATCCCGAACGGGCACAAGCCGATCGTCGGCGAGGACGTCGACTACGTGTATCCGCAGCGCTGCTGGGTCTGCATGGTGCCGTGCCTCATCCGTGAGGACATGGTCACCGCGGAGATCGACGGCGTGCACCGCACCTACTGCAGCGAGACCTGCCGCTGGACCGATGTCGAGGCCTTCCGCCCGGTGTACCAGGGCCGCGAGACCCCGAACATGGGCCGGCTGGTGGGGCACCGCGAGTGGGAGACGCTCTACCACGGCTGGACGTGGGACAAGGTCGTCGAGGACATGGGCTTCGTCCGCGACGACGGGAAGACGATGACGGCGCAGCCGCACCTGAACCTCGACCCCAAGAAGATGTGGACCACCGAGCACCTCAAGAGGCTCGGCCCGGTCCTGTCCCCGAACGTCCTGTTCAACGAGATGAGCGACGCGGAACGGGCGGCGTTCGTCGCCGACTACAACCGCCAGGGCCCGGCCGGCCGGCCGGCCCCCGCCCCGAGCGCCTGAGCGCGGGTCAGGCGAGGGGGAGGGCCGGGTGCCCCCCGGCCCTCCCCCGCCACCACCCACCCCCTCCCCCACGTCGCTGAGGGCTGTCCGCAGACCGCCGGCGGCGCGGAGACGACCTGCGTCCCGCGAGAGATGGAGTCATGGGCGACAAGCACCACGTGAGGTTCGAGCCGGTCGGCATCGAGATCGAAGTGGACTCCGACCAGACCATCCTGCGGGCCGCGGCCGAGCAGGGGGTCCAGCTCATGCACGGCTGCAAGGAAGGCCAGTGCGCCTCCTGCAAGTCCTTCGTCCTGGACGGCGAGGACATCGAACTGGACAGCTATTCGACCTTCGCGCTGCCCGACTTCGAGCGAGAGGAGGGCCAGACGCTGCTCTGCCGGGCGCACCCGTACGAGGACCTGGTGATCGAGCTCCTCAACTACGACGAGGAGATGATCCAGTCCGGGCTGCCGCTCCGGCAGGGCGTCGTCGAGGTGATCGCGAACGAGCCGGTCACGCACGACATGCGCCACCTCACCGTCCGGCTGGTCGAGCCGGAGGAGATCAAGTACTTCCCCGGCCAGTACCTGGACTTCCAGGTTCCCGGCCACCATGCCAGCCGGTCGTTCTCGATGGCGAACATCCCCAACCGGGAAGGCATCTTCGAGTTCGTCATCAAGGTCTACGCGGGCGGGCTGTTCTCCGGGCTGCTGGCCGACAGCATCGCGCCGGGTGACCGGCTGCAGGTGGAGGGCCCGTTCGGCGCCTTCCGCCTGCGCGAGAGCAGTCTCGCCGATCTGCTCTTCCTCGGCGGCGGGGCGGGCCTGGCGCCGCTGCTGGCCCTGCTCCGGTCGATGGCCGACCGGGGCATCGAGCGGCCGGTCACCTTCTACTACGGGGCCCGGACCGCCCGGGACCTGTGCTTCGCCGACGAGCTGGCCAAGCTCGCCGAACTGCTGCCGAACCTCACGTACGTCCCCGCGCTGTCCGAGCCGGGCGAGGACGACGGGTGGACCGGCGAGACCGGCCTGATCACCGACGTCGTCGCCCGCCGGGAGACCGACCTCTCCGGCATGGACGCCTACGTCTGCGGACCGCCGCCCATGGTCGAGGCGGCGGTCGCCACGCTCTCCCGGCTCGGGCGCAGCGAAGACCGCATCTTCTACGACAAGTTCACCACCACCGGTGAACCGGAAGGCGAGGACTGATCATGACTGCAACCCCGGAAGCCCCCCAGCGCACGGAGACCCCGGAGCGCCCGCCGCGCAGCGTGCCCAAGCCCCAGTTCACCGACGCCGAGGCCGGCGCCAAGGAGTTCCCGGACTCCGACGTCAGCGCGCGCCGCTACAACTACTACAAGCCGGCCAAGCGGAAGCAGACCCACTACGAGGACGTGACCGTCGAGGTCCAGCCCGACCCGCGGCACTACCTGTCCCAGGGCTGGATCTACGGCTTCGCCGACGGGCAGGTCGGTTACCCGCTGACCTGGACCAAGCTCAAGGCGTGGGGCGTGGACAAGCCCGAACCGGTGCGCGGCGTCGGCACCGGCGGCGGCGGCCAGGGCCTGGACTGGCCGGCCCACGGGTGGCACGAGTTCCGTGACCCGAACGAGGAGTGGGAACAGACGATCTACCGGTACAACGCCAACGTCGTCCGGCAGATCAACGGCAACGTCGAGAACGCGCGCAACGCCAAGGCCTTCGACCAGTGGAGCAAGAACTGGGTGACCTTCGTCGAGCGCAGCGTCGGCGCCTGGATGCACGTCGAGCACATCCTCGGCCTCTACGTCTTCGCGGCGAACGAGCGCTCCGCGCCGACGAACATGCACAACACCGCGCTGGCGGTGAACAGCGCCCACAAGATCCGCTTCGCGCAGGACCTCGCGCTGTACAACCTCACCCTGACCGAGGAGATCCCGGGCTTCGACGGCTCGGCGCACCTCGCCGCGTGGAACGGCGACGCCGAGTGGCAGGGCGTCCGCGAGGTCACCGAGGCCCTGACCGCGATCGAGGACGACTGGGGCGAGGCCCTCTTCGCCGCCAACATCGTGTTCGAGCCCCTCATCGGCGAGCTGTTCCGCAGCGGGCTGGTCATGCAGGCCGCCCCGGGCAACGGCGACTTCGTGACGCCCACCGTGATCGGCGCGGGCGAGTACGACTACGCCCAGCGCGACCTGCGCTGGACGCAGGCCTGCTTCGGCCTGCTGACGCAGGACCGCGAGTTCGCCGAGCACAACAAGTCGCTCATGCAGGACTGGCTGACGGCGTGGGTGCCGCGGTGCCTGGCGGCCGCCCGCACCATGCAGCCCCTGTGGTCGCAGCCCGACGCCCGGCCACCCCGGTTCGAGGACTCCCTCGACCGCGCCAAGAACCGTTTCGCCGGGATCCTCTCCGACCTCGGCCTGCAGACCCCGAAGGAGCTGGCCCAGTGACCACCACGGCAACCACCGCGTTCGGCGCGGTGAATGCGACCTCCTCCAACCGAGCCGGCATCACGCTGATGAACGACCAGGTCGGGCATGTGATCGCCGAGGTCATGAAGGAGAAGCCAGGGGTCACGGTGACCTACCTGCCCTCGATGATCCGGGTGGACGCCGACACCCGGATGGACTTCGACTACGACGAGCTGGCCGAGGCTCTCGGCGAGGAGGCCGGGTCGTTCACCTCGGCCGACCTCGAGGAGAGCATGTCGACCCACTACGGGCGGATGGTCCACGAGGACGACCGCACGATCATGTTCGCCAACCCCGAGGACGCCGCCGAGTACATCGGCTTCGACCTCAAGGCACTGCAGGTCAGCTGATCCCTCCCGCCAGGCGGCCGGCCGGCATCCACGCCGGCCGGCCATCTGGCGTCCGGCCGAACCGGCCGGTCCCACCCGCGCACAGACCGTCCACCCCACGGCCCAGGAGGACCCATGGCCAAGGAACTGCGCTTCGGCGCTGACGCACGCCGGCTGCTGCAGGCCGGCGTCGAGCAGCTCGCCGCCTCGGTGAAGAGCACGCTCGGCCCCAAGGGGCGCAACGTGATCATCGAGAAGATCACCGGCTCCCCGGAGGTCACCAACGACGGCGTCACCATCGCCCGCGAGATCTACCTGCGCGACCCGTTCGAGAACATGGGCGCCCAGCTGGTCAAGGAAGCGGCGATCAAGACCAACGACACCGTCGGCGACGGGACGACGACGGCGATCGTGCTGGCCGAGGCGATCGTCAAGCAGGGCATGACGGCGATCGAGAGCGGCGGCAACCCGGTGCTGGTCAAGCGCGGGATCGACGTCGCGGTCGCCACGCTGGTCGAGCACCTCGCCGGCGTCGCCCACGCGATGCGCACCGAGGAGGACTTCCGCCGGGTGGCGTCGATCTCGGCCAACGACGACGACACCATCGGCGACGTCGTCGCGCGCGCCCTCTACGCGGTCGGCGACGGCGGCGTGGTGACCGTCGAGGACTCCGCCGTCCTGGGCATCGACGTCGACTTCGTCGAGGACTTCGAGTTCGACAACGGCTACGTCTCGCCCTACATGGTCACCGACGTCGGCCGGCTCGAAGCCGTCCTGGAGGACTGCTACGTCCTGCTCACCGCGCACAAGATCACCGACGTCAAGCAGCTCATGCCGGTGCTGGACAGCATCATGCGGGCCCCGAAGCCGCTGGTGATCGTCGCCGAGTCCGTCGAGGGCACCGCGCTGCAGATGCTGGTGCACAACCACGTCAACGGGATCTTCCGGTGCGTCGCCATCCAGGCGCCCGGGTTCGGCGAGAAGCGCATCCACCTGCTCGAGGACATCGCGGCGCTGACCGGGGGCCAGGTGCACTCGCGGGCGTCGTCCTTCGCGCTGGACCAGATGACCACCGCGCACCTCGGTCAGGCCGACCAGGTCCGGGTGACCAGCGACCGCACGGTGATCATCGGGGGCCGGGGCGCGGCCGCGGCACGCGATCGGCGGCTCTCGCAGCTGCGCGCCGAGCTGGAGCGGGCCACGATCGGCACCGACCAGGACTTCCTGTCCGAGCGGATCGCGCGGCTGTCCGGGAAGGCCGCCGTCATCCACGTCGGCGCGCCGACCAACGCCGAGGCCAAGGAGATCCGGCACCGCGTCGACGACTCGCTGCAGGCCACCCGCGCCGCCATGGCCGAGGGCATCGTCGCCGGCGGCGGCTCGGCGCTGCTGCACGCCGAGCCGGCGCTGTCCGCGCTCGACGTCTCCGGTGACTACCGGACCGGCGTGGAGATCGTGCGCAGCGCCCTCACCGAGCCGGTGCACCTGATCGCCGCGAACGCCGGCTACGACGCCGAGGACGTGGTCAAGCAGGTCAGCGGGATGGCCGTCGACGAGGGCTTCGACGCGCTGCAGGGCCGCTTCGGCGACCTGATCGAGCTCGGCGTCATCGACCCGCTGCGGGTGGTCCGCTCGGCGCTGCAGAACGGCGCGTCGGTGGCCGGGCTGGTCCTCACCACCAACTCGCTGGTGGCCGAGGAGCAGACGCCGTGGAACAAGGCGCTGATGACCGAGTTCGGGCCGCTCGACGAGGGCCTGCCGCAGCCGTCTCCCGACGCCAGCACCCCGCAGTCCCTGGGCCTCGGCCCCTCCATGGGCTGAGCTCACGTGGTTTCGCGCGCTTAACCGGGCGCGGTTAAGCGCGCGAAACCACCGGGTCGCCTGTGTCTCAGATTGAGACGCACGCGGGAGCAGGGCGTCCGTACGTTGCCGTCCACAGGGGTCGCCCGAGCCGGAGGAGACGTCGTATGCGAGCCGTCCGCGTCCACCGCTACCACGAGGACCCGTCGATCGACGACATCGGCGAGCCCAAGCTCCTCGGCCCGCTCGACGTCATCGTCAAGATCGGCGGCGCCGGCGTCTGCCGCACCGACCTGCACATCCTCGAGGGCCAGTGGGACGAGATCCAGCACCCCGAGCTGCCCTACGTCATCGGCCACGAGAACTCCGGCTGGGTCCACGAGATCGGCGAGGGCGTCAGCAACGTCGCCGTCGGTGACACGGTGATCCTGCACCCCCTCGCCACCTGCGGGCTGTGCCTCGCCTGCCGCCGCGGCGACGACATGCACTGCGAGAACGCCTACTTCCCCGGCCTGTCCAACAACGACGGAGGCATGGCCGAGTACCTGCGCACCTCCGCCCGGTCCTGCGTCAAGCTCGAGCCGACGACCCAGCCCGCCGACGTCGCCGCGCTGGCCGACGCGGGGATCACCGCCTACCACGCCGTCCGCAAGGCCGCGCCGCTGCTGCACCCCGGCACCACGGCCGTCGTGCAGGGCGCCGGCGGCCTCGGGCACATCGGCATCCAGTGCCTCAAGGCGCTCACCGCCACGCGGGTCGTCGTCGTCGACAAGAACCCCGACGCGCTGAAGCTGGCCGGGGAGATCGGCGCCGACGAGACCGTGGTCGCCGACGGCGACCACGTCGCGGCCGTGCAGGACCTCACCGGCGGCGGCGCGAGCGTGGTGCTGGACTTCGTCGCCGAGCAGGGCGCGGAGATGGACGCCTGGCACATGACCGGCGCCAACGGGTCGCTGTTCGTCATCGGCTACGGCGGCGAGCTGCGCATCCCGACCCTGGAGTTCGTCGCCGGGGAGAAGAACGTCATCGGCAACATCGTCGGGACCTACGCCGACCTGACCGAGCTCATGGTCCTGGCGCAGGCCGGCCAGGTCACCCTGCACACCCAGCAGTACCCGCTCGACCGGGCGGTCGACGCCCTGCACGACCTCGACGCGGGGAAGGTGCGCGGCCGCGCCATCCTCGTCCCCTGATTTCCCCCGCAGCGACGCGAGAGGCGGACATCCATGTACGAGAAGGACGGCGAGAAGTACTTCATCGTCGACGGCCACATGCACTTCTGGGACGCCAGCCGCGAGAACTGGGTCCAGGGGCGGGAGAACCTGGCGAAGGGCTGGATCGACTGCTTCTACGGCTACCACAAGCTGGCGCCGCCGGAGACCCACTGGGACTGGGAGCACTACCTGAAGGTCTCCGAGGACGACCTCATGAAGGACGTCTTCGAGGACGGCTACGTGGACAAGGCGATCTTCCAGTCGACCTACCTCAAGTACTGGTACAAGGACGGCTTCAACACCGTCGAGCAGAACGGTGCGCTGATCGAGAAGCACCCGGACAAGTTCATCGTCAACGGCCGGTTCGACCCCCGGGACGGCGAGGCGGGCCTCAAGCAGCTGGAAGAAGACGCCCAGCGCTGGAACCTCAAGGGCGTGAAGCTCTACACCGCGGAATGGCACGAGAACGGCTCCCGCGGCTGGAAGCTCACCGACAAGGATTCCTACCGGTTCCTGGAGAAGTGCCGTGAACTGGGCATCACCAACATCCACGCGCACAAGGGCCCGACGATCTGGCCGCTGAACAAGGACGCGTTCTCGATGGAGGACGTCGACCAGACCGCGACCGACTTCCCCGACCTGAACTTCATCATCGAGCACGCCGGGATCCCGCGGATCGACGACTTCGCGTACATGGCGGTGCAGGAGCCGAACGTCTACGCGGGCTGCTCGGTGGTCATCGGCGGGCTCATGTACTCGCGGCCGAAGTTCTTCGCCAAGGTGATCGGCGAGCTGCTCTTCTGGGTCGGCGAGGACCGCCTCACCTTCGGCAGCGACTACAACATCTGGACGCCGAAGTGGCAGGTCGAGGGCTTCGTCGACTGGCAGATGCCCGAGGACGACGCGTTCACCGACTACCCGCGCCCGACGGTCGCCACGAAGAAGAAGATCCTCGGGCTCAACGCGGCCAAGCTCTACGGCATCGACGTCCCGGAGGAGTGCCGGCTGCCCGAGCCGCCGAACATCGTGCAGCAGCCCGGCGAGCAGCTGGTCGAGGAGACCGCCGGGGCGCAGGCGTGAGGACCGACGACGCCGTCTGGCAGGCGTTGGGGACGGTGCTCGACCCGGAGCTCGACGAGCCGATCACGACTCTCGACTTCGTGGCCTCGTGCACCGTCTCCGACGACGGCGTCGCCTCGGTCCGGTTGCGCCTGCCGACGTTCTTCTGCGCGCCGAACTTCTCCTTCCTCATGGTCGCCGACGCCTACGACGCGGTGTCGGCGGTCGAAGGGGTGACGCGGGCGGAGATCGCGCTGGAGGACCACCACGCCTCGAGCGAGATCAACGGCGGGGTGGCCGCGCACGCCGGTTTCGTCGAGACGTTCGCCGGCGAGGCCGACGCCGAGCTGGCCGAGCTGCGGCGCTACTTCCTGGAGAAGGCGGTCGTCGCCGGGCAGGACCGGGTGGCCCGGCCGCTGGTCGACGCCGGAACCGGGCCCGACGAGCTCGCCGTGCTGACGCTCGGGGCGGCGCCCCCCTCGGTCGACCTCGACCGGCTGCGGGCGCGGCGGGCCGTGCTCGGGCTGCCGGCGGACGACGGCGCGCCGCTGCTGATCCACCCCGACGGCACCCGGGTGTCCGCGGCGCAGGTCCCGCTGCACCTGCGGCGCGCCCGGCTGACCCGGCTGGGCATCGAGAGCAACGGGGAGTTCTGCCGGAGCTTCCTCAAGACCCGGTATGCGGACGCGGCCGGCACCGGCTGACTCAGCCCGGGTGCGCGACCAGCACCCGGAAGAGGTTGTGCAGCCGGTAGCCCCCGTCGTCGGTGCGGTACGGCTCCAGCCGGTCGAGGACGGCGTCCCGGAGCGCGACCGGGCCCGCCGAACGCCCGACCGCCCGGCCGAGCGCGGAGTCGAACAGCGGTCCGAGCACCGCGTCGTCGTCCTCGTAGTCGAAGGGGCAGACCACCTCGTCGAGGCGGTCGACGACCAGACCGGCGCGCTCGGCCAGGCCGCGGAGGTCGACCGGGTCCGCGGCCGGCCGGGCATCCAGCCACGGGGCCAGCGCCTCGCCGAAGACCCGGACGTCGCACTCGTCCTCGCGCCCCCACACGGTCGCGGCGACCACCGTTCCGGTCCGGCCGGCGGTGGCGAGGACGGCGACCGGGTCGACGACGTGCATCAGCAGCTGCACCGCGGCGACGACGTCGAACGGTCCGGCCGGCGGGTGCTCCGCCGTCCCGACGACGAACCTGCCCTCCGGCACCTCGGCCGACGCCATCGCGACCGCCGCCGGGTCGCGGTCGACGCCGGTCACGCGCGCGCCGCGGTCGGCGGCGGCCCGGGCGAACAGGCCGGTGCCGCACCCGAGGTCCAGCAGCGTGGCCCCGGGGCCGACGGCGGTGGCGTCGAGGACGGCGGCGTGCAGCGGCGTCCCCCAGCCGCGCGGGCCCTCGGTCACGCCGGCGACCCTAGGGCGGGATGACCGTGCTGGAGAAGGACGCGGCGGTCCGCGCCACCCGCCGGCGCCGGCTGGCCCTGTTCGGGCCGGCCTTCGTCGCCGCGATCGCCTACGTCGACCCCGGCAACTTCGCCACCAACGTCTCGGCCGGCGCGCGGTTCGGCTACCTGCTGCTCTGGGTGATCGTCTCGGCCAACCTGATGGCGATGCTCGTGCAGAGCCTGTCGGCCAAGCTCGGGCTGGCGACCGGGATGAGCCTGCCGCAGAACTGCCGCGCGCGGTACCGCCGGCCGGTCGTGCTGGGGCTGTGGGTGCAGGCCGAGGTGGTCGCCATGGCCACCGACTTGGCCGAGGTGATGGGCGGGGCCATCGCGCTGCACCTGCTGTTCGGGGTCGACCTGTTCACCGGCGGGGTCATCACCGGAGCGGTCGCCTTCGGTCTGCTCGCGCTGCAGACCCGCGGCGACCGGCGCTGGATCGGCGCGGTGACCGCGCTGTTCACGGTCATCCTCGTGGCGTTCCTGCTGCTGATCGTGCGCGTCCCGATCGATCCCGCCGGCGCCGTGGCCGGTCTCGTGCCCCGCTTCGACGGCGTCGCCAGCCTCGTGCTCGCCACCGGGATCCTGGGCGCGACGGTGATGCCGCACGCCATCTACCTGCACTCCGCCCTCGTGTCGACCAGCATCCCGGCCGGCACGGTCAACCAGCGGCGGCGGGCGCTGCGGGCCCAGCGCGGCGACGTGTTCGCCGCGATGAGCCTGGCCGGGCTGGTCAACGTCTCGATGCTGCTCGTCGCGGCCGCGCTGTTCGCCGGGTCGGCGTTCGGCGGGACCGACTCCCTCGAGGGGGCGCACGCCGGGTTCGGCGCGGCGCTCGACGGCTCGGCGGCGCTGCTGTTCGCGCTGGCCCTGCTGGCCTCCGGCTTCGCCTCCACCAGCGTGGGCACCTACGCCGGCCAGGTGATCATGGACGGCTTCCTCCAGCGGCGGATCCCGCTGTTCACCCGCCGCGCCCTGACCCTCGTGCCGGCGCTGGCGATCCTGGCGCTGGGCGTGGACCCCACCTACGCGCTGGTGGTCTCGCAGGTGGTGCTGTCCTTCGGCATCCCGTTCGCGCTGGTGCCGCTCGTGCTGCTGACCCGCCGGCCCGACGTCATGGGCGAGCTGGTCAACCGGCGCCGGACGACGGTGGCCGCCGTCGCGGTCGCGGCGGTGATCATCGCCCTGAACGCCGTGCTGCTCGTCCTGCTGTTCTCCTGACCTGCGGCAGCGACCAGTGCAGGGGGCGCCGCAGGTGCCCGGGGACCGCCGTGGTCGCGTCGCCGCTCGCGGACTCGAGCTGGGCCTGGGTGACGAACAGCGCTCCGGTCAGGTCGGCGCCCCGCAGGTCCGCACCGCGCAGGTCGGCGCCGACGAGGTCGGCCGCACGGAGGTCCGCGTCGCGCAGGTCCGCCCCGATCAGGTAAGCGCCGCGCAGGTTCGCCCCGCGCAGGTCGGCACCGCGCAGCCGCGCTCCGACCAGGTCGGCGCCGCGCGCCTCCCGCCCGGGCAGCCCGGCCCGCAGCCGCTCGCTGACCTGCAGCAGCAGCGCGCTCACCTCGGCCCGGACGGCGCCGACGTCGCAGGCCGCGAGCTCCTCGGCGCTGCCCCGGGTCAGCGCGTCGACCCGCTCGCAGGCCGCGGTGAGCTCCTCGGCGGGCGCGCGGTCGATCGCCTCGGCCAGGTAGGCCAGCAGCTCGTGCAGCTGCCGGACGACCGGGAAGACCGCGAACATCCGCCGCGCCGTCCCGGCGTCGTCCCGCCAGTCCCGGCCGCCGAAGGTGACCTGCGAGACCTTCTGCCCGGCGCCCAGGCAGTCGAAGACGGTGCACCCGGCGAAGCCCCGCTCCCGCAGCGCACCGTGGATGCCGCAGCGGAAGTCCTCCTGCAGGTTCGTGCACGGCGTGCCCGCCGGCTTGTCGACGGCGAAGTCGGCGGAGCGGGCGAAGGGCAGGGCGACGCAGCACAGCCCGAAGCAGCGGGAGCAGTCGGCCTGCAGCTGGTCGGTCCGGGTCACCTCCCCAGTGTGCGCAGCCAGTGCGCGAGGGCGCGGCCGACCTCGTGCGGCGAGTCCTCGGGCACGAAGTGCACCCCCGGCACGGTCACCTCGATCAGCGCCGGCCACCTCCGGACGACGGCCCGCTGCCGGCCGACGAGGATCGAGCCGGGGTCGGCGTTCAGGAACAGCTTCGGCACGCGGCTGTGCGCCAGCCACTGCCCGTACCGGGCGACGACGTCGTGCATCAGCGGCGGGACGTTCTCGATCGGGATCTGCCGCGGCCACTCCAGCGTGGGCCACCGGTCGGCGGGCTCGCGGAACGGCGCCCGGTAGCGCTCGTGCGCCTCGGGGCTCAGGCCGTGCAGCGTCGAGGCCGGCAGGATCCGCTCGACGAAGACGTTCTTCTCCAGAACCGCCGCCTCGCCGTCCGGACCGCGCATGGTGCGGAAGATCTTCCGGGCGTCGGCGGGCCAGTCGGCCCAGACCAGCGGCGCGACGATCGCCTCGGTGAACGCGATGCCGCGCACCCGGTCGCGGTTGCGGCTGGCCCAGTCGAAGCCGAGCGCGGAGCCCCAGTCGTGCAGGACGAGGGTGACCGGCCCGGCCGGGAGCACCGTGTCGAACCAGGCGTCGAGGTGCGCGGCGTGCGCGGCGAAGGAGTAGGTGCCCGGTCCCGGGTCGGGCAGCTTGTCCGACTCGCCCATCCCGATCAGGTCGGGCGCCAGGCAGCGGCCCAGGTCGCGCACGTGGGGGATCACGTTGCGCCACAGGTAGGACGACGTCGGGTTCCCGTGCAGGAAGACGATCGGGGACCCCTCCCCCTCGTCCACGTACGCGAGCCCCACGGCGCGCTTGCGGACGAACGGGTCGAGCGGGGAGACGTCGTCGGGCACGACGCCGATCCTCTCCCGCGGGCCCGGATCGCGCTTGACCCTGACGTTGCGTCAGGCTGCACCCTCGGCCCCGTCAACAGAGGAGGGATCCGGGTGAACGTGGGCGAGGTGGCCGCGCTGGCCGGCGTGACGGTACGGACGCTGCACCACTACGACCGGATCGGGCTGCTGTCGCCGTCGGAACGGACGCCGGCGGGCTACCGCCGGTACACGCCGTCCGACCTGGACCGGCTGCACCAGGTGCTGGTCTACCGCGAGCTCGGGTTCCCCCTCGAGGAGATCGCGACCCTGCTCGACGACCCGGCCGCCGATCCCGTGGCGCACCTGCGCCGGCAGCTCGCGCTGCTGCGGGACCGGCTGGACCGGATGCGGGCCGTGGTCGCGGCCGTGGAGAAGGAGATGGAGGCACGCACGATGGGGATCTCCCTGACCCCCGAGGAGCGCTTCGAGGTCTTCGGCGACGACGACCCGTCGCGGTACGACGCCGAGGTCCAGGAGCGCTGGGGCGAGACCGACGCCTACCGCGAGTCGCGGCGGCGGACGTCGTCCTACACCAAGGACGACTGGCTGCGGATCAAGGAGGAGGGCGCCGAGGTCGAGCGGCGCTTCGCCGAGGCGCTGCGCTCGGGTGCCGCGGCCGATTCCGAGCAGGCCATGGACGTCGCCGAGGAGCACCGGCAGCACATCAGCCGGTGGTTCTACGACTGCCCGCCGGAGATGCACGCCGGACTCGGCCGGATGTACGTCGAGGACGAGCGGTTCACCGCGCACTACGAGGAGATCGCTCCCGGCCTGGCGGAGTACGTGAGCACCGCCGTCCAGGCCAACGCCGCCCGGCGGTGACGCCTGAGGTGGTCTGAGCCGCCGGCGCCGGATACTAGGGATGCCCCTTAGGCATCCCCGGGACCCGGCGCCGGCGCACGACACCTGACATCTGAGGGACTCGACCGCCGCGATATACGCCGCTCTTCCGATTCGGGGAACTACCTGGGATCGACATCCTTTTCTCACCGGCGCAGCACACAGCGAGCCGGACCACACGGAGAGGGAGAAACCAGAAATGTCCGCGACCGCGACCCTGCGCCCCACCGAGATCACCGACCGCGCCCTGGAGAACCGCTACTTCCAGCGGCACCTGACCAGCAGGTTCTTCCGCCTGGCCGACCGGCTGTGGCTCGCCGAGATCGAGGACGCCGCCGCGCTGCTCGAGCTGGAGGACCGCCTGTACTGATCCTCGACATCCTCGCGCTGAATGCCGCTCCCCTGACCCGGAGCGGCATTCAGCGCATTTCCGTGCGCCCCGACAATGCGTCAGACCCGGATGAGCAATTCGCCGTGCATCATGCCGAGCCAGCCGTCGTCGGCGTCCCGCCAGCGCTGCCACGCGGCGGCGATCCCGCCCAGTTTCGCGGCGTCGGCCAGCCCGTAGGCCACCGCCTGCTCGGCGAAGGACGACGCGGTCGCCCGCCCGGCCCACGAGTTGCCCCACCACTCCCGCTCGGCCGGCGAAGAGTAGCACCAGGACGACGTCGTCGCCGTGACGTCGCGCAGCCCGGCCGCGTGCGCCCAGGCGAGCAGCCGGCGGCCGGCGTCGGGCTCGGCGTCGTTGCGCCGGGCCACCCGGTGGTAGAGGTCCAGCCACCGGTCCAGCCCCTCGTCGTCCGGCCACCAGACGAAGGTGGCGTAGTCGACGTCCCGGACGGCGAGCAGACCACCCGGCCGGCAGACCCGCGCCATCTCGCGCAGGGCGGCGACCGGATCGGTGAGGTGCTGCAGCACCTGGTGGGCGTGCACGACGTCGAAGGAGTCGTCGGGCGCCTCGAGCGCGTACACGTCGCCGACCGCGAAGGTCACCGCGACGCCGCGCGACTCCGCCAGGGCGCGCGCCTCGTCCAGCGGATCGGCGGAGACGTCCAGCCCCACGACCCGTCCGGGCGCCACCCGCTCGGCCAGGTCGACGGTGATCGTGCCCGGACCGCAGCCGACGTCGAGGACGTCGAGGCCGGCCCGCAGGTGCGGCGCCAGGTAGGCCGCCGAGTTCTCCACCGTGCGCCAGCGGTGCGACTGCAGCACCGGGTCCGCGTGCCCGTGCGTGTACGTGTCCATGGCGCCCACTCTGGCGCATGGTGTCCACTCAGTGGAACAGGATTCTCACATCGTGGGACTAGGTCTCCTCGGTGAGGATCCGCTCGGCCACCATCGACGCCACCGCCCGGTCGGCCGGCACCAGGCCGATGCGGGTGCGCCGGTCGAGGAGGTCCGCGACCGTGCGCGCGCCCTCCGCCCGGACGGCGAAGCGCAGCTCCCCCCGGGTCTCGGGCCGGCCCTCGACCACCGGCTCCGTGCCCAGCGCCTCGACCAGCGGCGCCTCGGTGCCGTACCGCGCCACCAGCCGGGGGGAGGCCGCGACCCGGTCGAGCACCACCCGGGGCGCGGCGCCGATCAGCGGCAGCCGCGCGGTCACCGCCCGCGCCGCCCCGCGCCCGAGCCGCGCCACGACCTCGTCCACGGCCTGCTCGGCCATGGCCCGGTAGGTGGTCAGCTTGCCCCCGACCACGGAGAGGACCGCTCCGTCCCACGCGAGCAGGTGCTTGCGGGAGAGGTCGGCGGTCGCGTCACCGAGGCCGGTCCCCGCGGAGGCGGGCAGCACCAGCGGGCGCAGCCCGGCGTAGGCCCCGACCAGGTCGGCGCGCTTCAGCGGCTCGGCGAGCACCTGGTTGACCGTCTCGAGCAGCTGCTCGATCTCGGCGTCCGACGGCTTCGGGTCCTCGTCCCCCGGCGGCCCGGCGACCGGCTCGTCGGTGATCCCGAGGTAGACCAGGCCGCGGGCCTGGGGCAGCGCGAACACGTACCGGGACCGCGACCCGGGCAGCGGCACGGTCAGCGCCGCGAACGGCGACCCGAGCCGCTCCGCCGGGACGACGAGGTGCGAGCCGCGCGAGGGCACCAGCCGGATCCCGGGCGCCAGCTTCTGCGCCCACACCCCGGCCGCGTTCACGACCACGCCGGCCCGCACGGTGGTCGACGTCCCGCCGGGCAGCGCGACGTGCACCTCGTGCCCGTCGACCCCGGTCACCACCGCGCCGGTGAGCACGTGCGCGCCGTAGGCCGCCGCGGTGCGGGCCAGCGCGACGACGAGGCGCGCGTCGTCGGCCAGCTGCCCGTCCCAGAAGACGACGCCGCCCCTGCCCTTCCGCACGCCCGGGACCAGGGCGGCCACCTGCGCGGCCGACACCCGTCGGGTCGGGGGCAGCGAGCCGCGGCCGCCGGGCACCGAGAGCCGGACGGCGTCACCGACCCGCCCGCCGAGCCCGGCCAGCGCGCTCACCGAGCGGCCGGCGGCGTCCGGGACGAGGAACGGCAGCGGCCGGACCAGGTGCGGCGCGGTCGACCCCATGAGCACGGCCCGCTCGCGCGCGCTCTCCCGCGCCAGGCCGATCTCGCCGTGCGCGAGGTAGCGCAGCCCGCCGTGCACGAGCTTGGACGACCAGCGGCTGGTGCCCGCCGCGAGATCCGCCCGTTCCAGCAGGACGACGGACAGCCCGCGCGAGGCGGCGTCGAGGGCGACTCCCGCGCCGGTGACCCCGCCGCCGACCACGACGACGTCGACCGAGGCCCCGGCGACGGCCTCGAGGTCACGGGCGCGACGGGCAGGGCTCAGCGCACCGGGCAGCACTCGGCAGACTGTAGCGATGCCCGAGCAGCCGGAAATGACGATCCAGGGCTGGGGGCCCGCACGGGCCGCCGCCGGCGACACCGTGCCCAAGGCTGCGCGCCGCTACCTGACCCGCGAGCTCGGCTGGACGCCCCGGGACACGCCACCGGTGCCGGTCGCCGAGATCGAGCTGGCGCCGTCGCGGTTGCCGGACGACGTCCGCACCGTGCTCGTGGGCCTGCTCGGCGAGGAGAACGTGCTCACCGACCGCGACGCGCGGCTGCGGCACGCCGGCGGCAAGAGCTACCTCGACCTGCTGCGCCGCCGCTCCGGCGACGCCTCGGACGCCCCGGACGCCGTCGTCCTGCCCGGCAGCACCGAGGAGACCGCGGCGCTGCTGACCGCCTGCAGCGACCGCGGGATCGTCGTCGTCCCCTTCGGCGGGGGCACCAGCGTCGTCGGCGGCCTGGCCGGCATGGACCCCGACGACCGGCCCTGCGTGGTGGTCGACCTCTCGCGGATGGCCGGCCTCCAGGCCGTCGACGTCCCGTCGTCCCTGGCGACCGTCGGCCCCGGGATGCGCGGTCCGCAGCTGGAGGAGGCGCTCGGCGAGCAGGGGCTGACGCTGGGCCACCTCCCGCAGAGCTTCGAGTTCGCGACGATCGGCGGGTACGCGGCCACCCGCTCGGCCGGGCAGCAGTCGACCGGCATCGGCCGCTTCGACGACCTGGTCGCGGGGCTGACCCTGGCCACGCCGGTCGGCGTCCTGGAGCTGGGGCACGCCCCGGCCAGCGCCGCCGGGCCGGACCTGCTCGGCCTGGCCGTGGGCTCGGAGGGCACGCTCGGCGTGATCACCGAGGTGCGGCTGCGGGTGCGCCCGAAGCCGCGGACCGTGCACTACGAGGGCTGGTCGTTCCGCTCGTGGGCGGCGGGCCTGGCGGGGCTGCAGCGGCTGGCGCGGCACGACCTCCTGCCCGACGTCGTCCGCCTCTCCGACGCCGACGAGACGCGGGCCAACCTGCTCATGGCGACCGGCGCCGGCGCGCGGGCGCTGCGCGGGGCGCTCAAGGCCCGCGGCCGGGCCGACGGCTGCTTGCTGGTGCTCGGCTGGGAGGGGCTGCCGACGCTGGTCCGCGCGCGGATGAAGACGGCGGCGTCGGTGCTGCGCGAGGACGGCGCCCTGCGGCTGGGCAGCAAGGTCGGCGAGTCGTGGCGGGCGCACCGCTTCGACGGGCCGTACCTGCGCGACCGGCTCATGGACCACGGCCTGCTGGTCGAGACCCTGGAGACGGCGGCCTCCTGGACGGCGCTGCCGACCGTGTACGACGCGGTCCTCCGGGCGCTGCGGACGTCGCTGACCCGCGAGGGCAAGCGGCCGCTGATCATGACCCACCTGTCGCACGGGTACCCGACCGGCGGCTCGCTGTACTTCACGGTGCTCGCCGACCGGGACGACGAGCTGCCGATCCAGCAGTGGCTGACGGCGAAGCGCGCGGCGACCGACGCGCTGATGTCGGCCGGCGGCACGCTCACCCACCACCACGCCGTCGGCGCCGACCACCGCCCGTGGCTGGAGCGGGAGGTCGGGCCGCTCGGCGTCGAGGTGCTGCGCGTGGTCAAGCAGCGCCTCGACCCCAACGGCATCCTCAACCCCGGCGTGCTGCTGCCGGAGTAGCAACGGAGGCTGGGAGCGCAGGAAACCTGCGCTCCCAGCCTCCGCAACGTCCTACAGGGCGTGGCCGAAGGAGAAGACGCGGTCGGGGTCGACGGCCTGCTTGACCGCCTGCAGGCGCTCGGCGACGGCCGGCGGGTAGGAGGCGGCCACCTCCGCGGGCCCTGCGACCTCGCCGAGGAAGTTGGTCACGCAGCCGGGCGCCTTCCACGGCTCGAGCGCCTTCAGCACGCCCTTGCCCAGCGCCGGGACGACGGTGGCCAGCTCCGGCACGCCGGGGCCGAGGGTGAGCACCTGGTAGGCGCCGTCGCGACCGGCGACCGCGTTCGGCACCCGCGGCTGGCGGGCGAGCGCGCCACCGAGCAGCCGGATCTCGACCATGATCAGCGGGATGTCCAGCTGCGGGCCGGCCGCGGCGAGCAGCGCGTCGACCGTCTCCTCGGTCAGCTCGGCGAGCTGCATGCCCTTCTCCCAGCCCGGCATCGGGTCGGTCGGGTCCATGTGCACCGAGTCCAGCTCGGTGGTGAGCAGCGGGTGGATGAACCCGAGCAGCACCTCACCGGCCGAGCGCATCGGCTCGACCAGCCGCTCGCCCTCGGCCGGGTCGTCGCCGGCGTAGACGTAGCGCAGGTGGACGACGGTCTGCCCGCGCAGCGGCGGCGGCAGCTCCTCCATCGGGGGCAGCCGCAGGATCGCGATCGACGTGCCGACGTCCTCGGGCAGGGTCGGGGCCCACTGGCGGAACGCGTGCAGCACGGCCGGCGCGTCCTTGCCGGCGAAGAAGATGCCGCCGCCGAGCACCGAGCGCACCGGCACCAGCTGCAGCTCGATGGCGGTGACGACGCCGAAGTTGCCCTTGCCGCCGCGGACCGCCCAGAACAGCTCGGGCTGCTCCTCGGCGCAGACGGTGCGCAGCACGCCGTCGGCGGTGACGATCTCGACGGAGAGCACCGAGTCGGCGGAGAAGCCGAACTTGCGGCCCAGCGAGCCGAGCCCGCCACCGAGGGTGTACCCGACCACGCCGACGTCGGACGACGACCCGCACAGGCCGGTCAGCCCGAACGGCGCGGCCGCCTCGAGCACCTTGGCCCACTTGACGCCGGCCTCGACGCGGGCGGTGCCGCGCATGCGGTCGATGGTCACGCCCTGCATGCGGCGGGTGGAGATCATCAGGGAGCCGGCGGCGTTGCGGACCGGGCCGTGGCCGGTGGCCTGGACGGCGACCCTGAGGCCGTGCGCGGTCGCGAACGAGACCGCGGTGGCGACGTCGGCGGCGCAGGTGGCGCCCACCGCGATCGCCGGGGTGTGCGTGACGGCCAGGTTCCAGGTCGCCACCTCGGCGACCAGACCGTCGTCGCCGGCGGCGTAGACGGGGCCGTGCACGCGGCTGCGCAGGTCGTCGACGTCCTCGGCCGGGATCGCCGGCGCGAGGCTGTCGAGGACCTCGTCGTCGATGAGGACGTCGAACGACTCGGGCTCGGTGGTGTCGAGCTCGTTGATGCTCATGAAAAGTCTTCCCTCGGGGTCACGGTGGGATCTGTGCTGACAGGGGGGAACAGTGGCCGCGGCCACTTGACCCGCACTTGCAAGACACTTGGAGCGCCCGCGGGGATACGCCGGCCCCGATTTCCGGCACGAAGAGGGGTCCCTTTTCCCGTCCGGACCTGCGAGGATCCGGCATCATGCGTTACCGCGTCCTCGGCCCGCTCGAGGTGTCGGGAACCGACGGACGGCCGGTCGACGTCGGGGGCGCCAAGCCCCGTGCGCTGCTGACCCTGCTGCTCGCCGACGCCAACCGCGTCGTCGGCATCGACCGCATCGTCGCCACCCTGTGGGGCGACGACCCGCCGCCGACGGTGACCGGCACGCTGCAGGCGTACGTCTCCCACCTGCGCCGGGTGCTCGAGCCCGAGCGCGGTCCCCGGGAGGCGCCCACGGTGCTGCTCACCCGGGCGCCGGGGTACCTGCTGCGCGCCGTGGCCGCGGACCTGGACAGCCTGCGCTTCCCCGAGCTCGTCGAGGAGGCCGAGCGGGCGATCCAGGCCGGCGACGCCAGCCGCGGGGTGAGCCTGCTGGACCAGGCGCTGAAGCTGTGGCGCGGCGAGCCGCTGCCCGAGCTGGGCGACAGCCCGACCGCCGCCACCGACCGGTTGCGGCTGGTCGAGCTGCACGTGCGCGCCCGCGAACGGCGCTGCGACGCGCTGCTCGCCCTCGGGCACGCCGATGCCGCCGTGCCCGACCTGGAGCGGCTGGTCGCCGAGAACCCGCTGCGCGAGCGGCTGTGGGCGCGGCTGGCCACGGCCCTGTACGCCGCCGACCGGCAGGCCGACGCGCTCGAGGCCATCCGCAAGTGCACCGAGCTGCTGCGCGACGAGCTCGGCATCGACCCCGGCCCCGAGCTGCGCGACCTCGAGCGGGCGGTGCTCCGCCAGGACCCGAAGCTGACCGAGCGCGTGCCGCGGCCGAAGCTCACCGTCGCCCCGCCGCCAACGCCGGCGCCGTCCGTCGCCGTCGAGGCGCAGGAGATCGTCGGGCGGGTCGCGGAGCGGGAGAAGCTGCGCACCGTCGCCGAGCAGGTCGCCGGGGGCCGGCCCGCCGTCGTCGTCATCGAGGGCGAGGCCGGCATCGGCAAGACGCGGCTGGCCGAGGCGGTCGCCGAGTACGGCCGCGCGTCCGGCTGGGCGGTGGCCTGGGCCCGGTGCGCGGACGACGCCGGCGCCCCGCCGCTGTGGCCGTGGACCCAGGCGCTCGAGCAGCTCGGCCAGGAGCAGCTGACGCTGGTCACCGAGGCCGAGGCCGGTGGGGACGCCGACGCCGCCCGCTTCCGGCTGTTCCAGGACCTGCGCGCGCGGCTGTCCGCGGCGGCGTCGCGGCCGGTGCTCGTCGTCCTCGACGACCTGCAGGGCGCCGACACCACGACCGTCCAGCTGCTGGGCCTGCTCGCCCGGCACCTCCCGCGGGTGCCGCTGCTGCTGGTGGTCACCGCCCGCACGATCGGCGAGCAGGTGCCGGCGTCGGTGTCCGACGCCCTGGCCCGGCTGGCCCGCGAGCCGGCCGCGACCTGCCTGACCCTGAGCGGTCTCGGCCAGGACGACGTCCAGGCGCTGCTGGCCCGCCAGCTCGGCGGCGGCGACCGGTCGCTGGCCTCGGCGGTGCACGACCGCACCGGCGGCAACCCGTTCTTCGTCGTCGAGCTGTCCCGCTGGATGCTCGGTGCGCACGACCTGCAGCTGAACCGGGTGCCGGTGCCGCCGTCGGTGGGCGAGGTGCTGCGCAAGCGGCTGGACCGGCTGCCGGCGCGCACCCGCGAGGTGCTGCAGCTGGCCGCGGTCGCCGGCCGCGACATCGCGCTGGACCTGCTGGAGGCCGCCGGCACACCGGCCGAGGAGGCGCTCGCGGCGCTGGACTCGGCGGTCGCGGTCGGGCTGGTCGTGGAGGGGCCGACGTCCTGGACCTGGCGGTTCACCCACGCGCTGGTGCAGGAGGTGCTCGCCGGCGACCTGCCCGCCGTCCAGCGGGCGCGGCTGAACGCGCGGCTGGGCGCGGCGCTCGAGCAGCGCGCCGCCGCGGGCACGCCCGACCAGGCCCTGCTGGAACGGCTGGCCCACCACTTCGTCGAGGCCGTGCCGGTGGCCGGTCCCGGGCCGGCGCTGCGCTACTCGGCGGACGCCGCGCACGCCGCCCGCGAGCGCTGGGCGCACGGCGAGGCGGCCGAGCACACCCGGCGGGCGCTCGGGCTGCTCGACCCCCACGCCCCCGACGCGCTGCGCACCCGGCACTCGCTGCTGACGCTGCTGGGCAACGACCTGCTGCGCAGCGGCCAGCGCACCGAGGCGCACGAGGTCACCGCGCAGGCCCTCGCGGCGGCCCGCGAGCTGGGCGACCGGCGCTGCCTGGCCGAGGCGGCGGCGATCTGGGGCAGCGTCACGGTCTGGAACTGGCGGCCGCACGGGTTCGTCGACGACGACCTGGTCGCCGTCCTGGAGGACCTGCTCGAGCACCGCGACGAGCTGGCCGACACCGACGACGAGCGCGACCGGCTCACCGCGCGGCTGCTGGGCACCCTCGGCGTCGAGCTGGCGTTCAGCTCCGACCTGCAGAAGGGCGTGCGCTACGCCGACCGGGCCGTCGAGCTGGCCCGCACGCTCGGCGACGCGGAGCTGCGCGGACGCACGCTGAACAACTACAGCCTCGCCGTCTGGGGCCGCCCCGGCGCCGCGGAGCTGCGGCTGGCCGCGGCCGACGAGACGATCGGGCTGGCCGGCAAGGGGCTGCCCCGGCGGACGGAGTTCTTCGCCCGGCTGCACCGCGCCGCGATCCGGCTGCACATGACCGACCTGCGCGGCTTCGAGGCCGACCTGGACGCCGCCCGCCGGCTGGCGATCTCGCTGTCCGGCCCGGAGGTCCGCCCGCACGTGCTGTGGCAGCAGGCCGGGGCGGCGTGGCTGCGCGGCGACGCGGCGCGGGCGGAGGAGCTGACCACCGAGGCCTACGAGCTGTACCGGCGGGTGACCCCGCACGCGCGGCACGCCTACGCGGCGCACCAGTTCACGCTGCGCCGCGGCGACCACCGGCTACCGGAGGCGATCGACCTGCTGGTCGAGACCGGCGACGAGGGCAACCCGCTGCTGCAGCTGATGGCGGTGCTCGCGGCCGCGGAGTCCGGCGACCTCAAGGAGGCCCGGCGGCTGCGGGCGCGGTGGGGGCGCACCCAGATCCGCGACTGGGCCAGCGACGTCGCCGTCCTGCTGGAGGCCGAGGTCGCGCTGCACCTGGGCGACGAGCCGGAGCAGGAGGAGGCGGTCGTGCAGCTGCTGCCCTTCCGCGGGCGGCAGGCCGTGCTCGGGACGCCGTCGTTCTCCCTCGGCGCCTACGACGAGCTGCTCGGGCGGATCGCGGAGGCCCACGGCGACACCGTGGCCGCCCGCGACTGGTGGCGGGCCGCGCGGCAGCAGGGCCGGCTGGTGGGCTCGCCGCACCAGGTCGCGCTGGCCGAGTCGCACCTGGAGCGGGTGCCGGAGGACAAGGCGGTCCGCCCGCGCCGCAAGCGGACTACGACGCCGTCCCCGCTGCCCCCCGACCCGGGCCCCGCGGCGGAGAGCGCCTGAGCCCTCCGCAGAAGTCGGGATTTCTGCCCTAGCGGGTGGTGGCGATGCCGCCGTCCACGGGGACGACGGCGCCGGTGACGTACGCCCCGGCGCGGGACGTCAGGTAGACGACGACACCGGCCATGTCGTCGGGCCGGCCGATGCGGCCCAGCGGCGCGCGGGCGGCGATCTCGGTGCCGAAGGCGTCCAGCGTCGCGGCCATCATCTTCGACTCGAACGGGCCGGGTGCGACGGCGTTGACGGTGATCCGCCGCGGCCCGAGCTCCTTGGCCAGCACGCGGGTCAGGTGGTGCAGCCCCGCCTTCGACGCGGCGTAGGAGTACGTGTGCATCGGCGGGACGTGCAGCCCGTCGATGCTGCCGACGTTGACCACGCGGGCCGGGTCGTCGTCGGTGGCGGCCTCCTCGAGCAGCGGCAGGAACGCGCGGGTGAGGAAGAACGGCGCCTTGAGGTTCAGGTCGAGCACCTTGTCCCAGGCCGAGGCCGGGAACTCGGCCAGCGGCGCGCCCCACGTGGCGCCGGCGTTGTTCACCAGGACGTGCAGCTCGTCCTCGTGCTCGCCGACGGCCGCGGCCAGCGCCCGGCAGGCGTCCTCGGTGGACAGGTCGGCCTGGACGAACCGCACCGTGCCGAACGCGGCGAGCTCCGCGCGGGCCTGCTCGCCCTCGTCGGCCTTGCGGGCGCTGAGGTACACGCGGGCGCCGGCCTGCAGCAGCCCGCGGGCCATCATCAGCCCGATGCCCCGGGTTCCCCCGGTCACCACGGCCACCTTGCCGGTCAGGTCGAACAGGTCCACGTGCCGCACCCTAGCCCGGGCGGTGTGCGAGTCTGCCGCCATGAGCAACGTCGGCGCGACCAGCGAGGTCGGCACCCTGCGCACCGTCCTGCTGCACCGCCCGGGCCCGGAGCTGCGCCGGCTCACCCCGCGCAACAACGACCAGCTGCTCTTCGACGGCGTCCCCTGGGTGGCCCGCGCGCAGGAGGAGCACGACGCCTTCGCGCAGGCGCTGCGCGACCGCGGCGTCGAGGTGCTGCACCTCGACCGGCTGCTCACCGAGGTGCTCGACTTCCCCGCCGCCCGCGCCGAGCTCATCGCCGCCGCCGTCGACGACCCCCGGCTGGGGACGACGCTGCAGCGCGCGACGGCGGCGCACATGGGCGACCTCGCCCCGGAGGACCTCGCCCGCACCCTCATCGCCGGCCTCGCGCACGACGAGCTGCGCGCCGACGGTCTCGCCTACCGGCTCCTGACCCCCGGCGAGTTCGTCGTCCCGCCGCTGCCCAACCTGCTGTTCACCCGCGACTCGTCGGTCTGGGTGGGCGACGAGGTGGCGGTGACCTCGCTGGCCATGCCGGCGCGATCGCGCGAGAGCACGATCACCGCAGCCGTCTACACCCACCACCCACGCTTCGCCGGCGTCGAGCAGCTCTACGGCGCCCACCTGGAGCACCTCGAGGGCGGCGACGTGCTGCTGCTCGCGGCCGGCGTGGTGGCGGTCGGCGTCGGCGAGCGGACGACGCCCGGCGGCGCCGAGCGGCTCGCCCGGCAGGTGTTCAGCCGCGGCCTGGCGCACACGGTGCTCGTCGTCCCGATCGCGCAGCAGCGGGCGACGATGCACCTGGACACCATCGCCACGATGGTCGACGTCGACGCGATGGTCATGTACCCGGCGGTGGCCGACTCGCTGGTGGCCTGGACGGTCACCTGCCAGACAGGCGCCGAGGACGCCGACGACCTCGAGCTCACCGTCCGCGGGCCGGCACCGTTCCTCGCCGCCGCGGCCGAGGCGATGGGCATCGACCGGCTGCGGGTCATCGACACCGGCCTCGACCCGGTCACCGCCGAGCGCGAGCAGTGGGACGACGGCAACAACACCCTGGCCATCGCGCCGCGGGTGGCCGTCGCCTACGAGCGCAACACCGTCACCAACGCCGCGCTGGAGGCCGCCGGCATCGAGGTCGTGCGGATCGCCGGCTCCGAGCTCGGCAGCGGCCGCGGCGGCCCCCGGTGCATGAGCTGCCCCATCTCCCGCGACCGCCTCTGATCCGCGCTTTATCGCGATAAAGCACGCGTGCTTTATCGCGATAAAGCGCAGAACGTCAGAGGCCCTGGGCGAGGCGGTGGTAGGCGGCGCTCCAGCGCAGTTCCTTGGCCAGCGAGCGCCGCGTGGTGTCGGCGTCGATGACCACGAGCTCGGTGCCGAAGACCTCGGCCAGGTCCGTGACCTCCTCGGCGCCGAGCTGCGTGGACAGCACCGTGTGGTGCGGCCCGCCGGCGGTCAGCCAGCCCTCGGTCGCGGTGGCGAAGTCCGGCCGCGGCTCCCACACGGCGCGGGCCACGGGCAGCTTGGGCAGCGGCTCGGAGGGCTCGACGACGTCGATCTCGTTGGCCACCCAGCGGAACCGGTCGCCGAGGTCCGACCAGCCGACGGTGATGCCCGGACCCGGGTCGGCGGTGAACACCAGCCGGGCGGGGTCCTCCCGGTCGCCGATGCCGAGCGGGTGCACCTCGAGCCGCGGCCGCGAGGTGGTGATCGACGGGCAGACCTCGAGCATGTGCGCGCCGAGGATCTTCGGCCGGTCGGAGGCCAGGTCGTAGGTGTAGTCCTCCATGAACGAGGTGCCGCCGGGCAGCCCGTGGCCGGCGACCTTGAGCACGTGCAGCAGCGCCGAGGTCTTCCAGTCGCCCTCGCCGCCGAAGCCGTATCCGTCGGCCATCAACCGCTGGACGGCGAGACCGGGCAGCTGCCGCAGCCCGCCGAGGTCCTCGAAGTTGGTCGTGAAGGCGCCGAAGCCGCCGTCCTCGAGGAACGTGCGCAGCGCCGCCTCGATCCGCGCCTGGTAGCGCACGCTGTCGTGCCGCGCGCCGCCCTGCCGCAGGTCGGCGTCCATGTCGTAGAGGTCGTCGTACTCCTCCACGAGGGCCTGCACCGACTTCTCCGGCACCGCGTCGACGACCGCGACCAGGTCGTTGACGCCCCAGGTGTTCACCGAGACGCCGAAGCGCAGCTCGGCCTCGACCTTGTCCGACTCGGTGACCGCGACGTTGCGCATGTTGTCGCCGAAGCGGGCCAGCTTGAGCGACCGCGCGGCGCGGGCACCCGCTGCGGCGCGCACCCACGACCCGACCCGGGCCTGCACGCGCGGGTTCGACACGTGCCCGGCCACCGTCGTCCGCGGCTGGCGCAGCCGGGTGAGGATGAAGGCGTACTCCCGGTCGCCGTGGGCGGCCTGGTTGAGGTTCATGAAGTCCATGTCGATCGTCGCCCACGGCAGGGCGGCGTCGGCCTGGGTGTGCAGGTGCAGCAGCGGCTTGCGCAGCGCGTCGATCCCGGAGATCCACATCTTCGCCGGGGAGAAGGTGTGCATCCAGGTGATGACGCCGAGGCAGTTCGGGTCCTCGTTCGCCTCGCCCATGGCGCGGCGGATGGCGCCGGCGTCCTTGAGGACGGGCTTCCACACCACCCGGGCCGGGACGGCGCCGGCGTCGTCGAGCCCGGCGGCCACCCGCTGGGACTGCTCGGCGACCTGCTGCAGGGTCTCCTCGCCGTAGAGGTCCTGGCTCCCGGTCAGGAACCAGATCTCCGCACCGGCGTAGGGGTTGTTCACGAGGGTGTCCTCACTGTCCGTAGACGTTCTGGTAGCGGGCGTAGAGCTTGTCGACGTCGTCCTGGTCGATGAGCAGCGGCTCCCCGAGCTGGCGGGAGAAGTGCACGGTCCGGGCGACGTCCTCGGTCATGACGGCGGCCTTGACGGCGGCCTTGGCCGACGGACCGATCGTGAAGACGCCGTGGTTGCGCATGAGCACCGCCGGCGACCGGGAGACCGACAGCGTCTCGACGATGCCCCGGCCGATGGAGTCGTCGCCGATCAGCGCGAACGGCCCGACCGGGATCGGCCCGCCGAACTCGTCGGCCATGGCCGTCAGCACGCACGGGATCTCCTCGGCGCGCGCCGCCCACGCGGTCGCGTACGGCGAGTGCGTGTGCACCTGCCCGTTGACCTCGGGCAGGTTCCGGTAGACGTAGGCGTGCGCGTCGGTGTCCGAGGACGGCCTCTTGACCCCGTCGACCGCGTTGCCGTCGAGGTCGCAGACGGTGATGCCCTCCCAGGTCAGCTCGTCGTACTCGACGCCGCTGCCCTTGATGACGAACAGGTCCTCGCCGGGCACCCGCTCGGACACGTTGCCCGAGGTCCAGGTGACCAGCTGGTAGCGGGTCAGGTAGCTGTGCAGCGCGGCGACGTGCTCGCGCTGCTCGCGGTGGGTGCCCCGCTCGGTACGCACGTCAGCAGCGGTCATTCGAATGGCTCCTCGGGTGTCGCTGGACGAGAACTCACAGGCTGGTCACGGCCGCCCGCTCGACAGGGAGCCCCGCGACATAGCGCTCCATGAACGCGGTGAAGCCGGCGACGTCGTCCGGGTCCGGCTGCGCGGTCTGCAGGCGGGCACCGGCGAAGACGGCGGTGTCGAGATAGTCGGCCAGGGTCTGCTCCGGCGACCGGCGCGTCGCGAACGCCGCCAGGACCGCCATCCCCCAGGCGCCGCCCTCCGCGGCGACGTCCCCGACCGAGACCGGGGTGTCGATCGCGGCGGCCAGGAAGCGCTGCGCGACGCCCTCGGTCTTGAACAGGCCGCCGTGCGCGAACATCCGGTCCAGCTGCACGCCCTCGGCCTTCTGCAGGACGTCCATGCCGATGCGCAGCGTGGCCAGCGACGCGAACAGGTGCGTCCGCATGAAGGTGGCGAGGTCGAACCTGCTGTCCGGGGACCGCACGAACAGCGGCCGCCCCTCCTCGAGGTCGGTGATCGGCTCGCCGGAGAGGTAGTTGTAGGCCAGCATCCCGCCGCCGTCGCGCGCACCGTCGAGAGCGGCGGAGAACAGGACCTCGAAGACCGTCGACGGGTCCGCCTCGGAGCCCATTGCCCGCGCGAACTCGGTGAACAGCCCGACCCAGGCGTTCAGCTCGCTGGCGCCGTTGTTGCAGTGCACCATCGCCACCGGGTCACCGGCCGGCGTGGTGACCACGTCGACCTCGCGGTGCATCCGGGCGAGCTCCTGCTCGAGCACGACCATGGCGAAGATGCTGGTCCCGGCCGAGACGTTGCCGGTGCGCGGGACGATCGAGTTGGTCGCGACCATCCCCGTGCCCGCGTCGCCCTCGGGCGGGCAGAGCGGGATGCCGGGGCGCAGCCGCCCGGACGGGTCGAGCAGCTTCGCACCCGCCTCCGTGAGCTCCCCGGCCGGCTCGCCGGCGACGGCGACGCGGGGCAGCAGGTCGGCGAGGGTCAGCGCGACCCCCGCCTCGGCGGCCAGCTCGTCGAACCGGGCGAGCATGCCGGTGTCGTACCCACCGGTGGCGGTGTCGATCGGGAACATGCCGCTGGCGTCGCCGACGCCGAGCACCTGCTCGCCGGTCAGCTGCCAGTGCACGTACCCGGCCAGGGTCGTCAGGTGCGCCAGCCGGCCGAGGTGGTCCTCGCGGTCCAGGATCGCCTGGTAGAGGTGCGCGACGCTCCAGCGGTGCGGGATGTTGACGTCGAACTCCGCGGACAGCCGCTCCGCCGACCGGCCGGTGTTCGTGTTCCGCCAGGTCCGGAACGGCGTGAGCAGCTCCCCGTCGGCGTCGAACGCCAGGTAGCCGTGCATCATCGCCGAGACACCGAGCGCGCCGACCGTGGTCAGCTCGACCCCGTGGCGCTGCCGGACGTCGTCGGCCAGGGCCGCGACGCTGCGCTGCACCCCGGACCAGACGGCGTCGAGCGGGTAGGTCCACACCCGGTCGACGAACTGGTTCTCCCAGTCGTGGCTGCCCACCGCGAGCGGCGCGGCATCCGGGCCCACGAGCACCGCCTTGATCCGGGTCGAGCCCAGCTCGATGCCCAGCGCCGTCCGACCTTCGGCGATCGCCTCGCCGGCGTCCATCGTCATCTCTCCCGTCCCGACAGCCGCCGCGCCGGCGCCGCGCCGGTGCTGGAGCGCACCAGCAGCGACGCCGGGACCGGGTCCTGGTGCAGGTCCTCGCCCTTCAGCCGCGCGAGCACCAGCCCGACGCCGCGGCGGCCCAGCTCGGCGAAGTCCTGCCGCACGGTGGTCAGCGGCGGGGTGAAGTAGGGCGACTCGGGCAGGTCGTCGAAGCCGACGACGCTGACGTCGCGCGGTGCCTCCAGGCCCTCCTCGTGGAAGGCGGCGAGCAGGCCGAGGGCCATCTGGTCGTTGGCCAGGAAGACGGCGGTGACGTCGTCCCCCTCGCGGACCCGGTCGGCCAGCTGCTTGCCGGCGGCGTAACCGGAGGACGGCGTCCAGTCCCCGCGCAGGATCGGCGGCACCGGCGCGGCCGCCGCGGTCAGCTCCGCGCGCCAGCCCGCGATGCGGTCGCGGGCCTCCTTGGAGTCGGCCGGCCCGGTGACGTGGTGCACGGTCCGGTGGCCCAGGTCGAGCAGGTGCCGGGTGGCCAGCCGGGCGCCGGCGACCTGGTCGACACCGACGGCGGGGTCCTCGACCGCACCGCCGCTCTGCACGGTCACCAGCGGCACGGGCGCGGAGATCTGGTGCAGCGCCTCGTAGGCGTCGTCGTAGGTGCCGAGGGCGACCACGGCGTCGACGGACTGCGCGACGAACCGGTCGACGGCGTCGCGCATGTTCTCGGATGTGGCGTCGTCCAGGACCGTGACCGACAGCGAGTAGCCGGCCGCGCGGGCCGCCTGCTCGAGGCCGACCAGCGTCTGCGCCGGGCCGTACTGGTTGATGTTCACCGTGACCAGCCCGATGGTGCGGGTCGAGCCGGTGACCAGCGCACGGGCGGCGGTGTTGGGCCGGTAGCCGAGCTCGGCGATCGCCGCGAGCACCCGCTCGCGGGTGAGCGGCGCGACGTTGGGGTGGCCGTTGATGACCCGCGAGACGGTCTGGTGGGAGACGCCCGCGCGCGCGGCGACATCGGACATCACCAGCGGGCGAGGCGCTGCCTCGGGCTGCACGTGCGGACCTCCCTTCGGGCGCGGATCAGGGTGTGCAAGGTCGGCCCCGGCGCGGGCAGTCGCGCCGGGGCGTCCCTCTGCCGGACGGACGGCGGTCAGCGCGAGGCGCCGGCCCGCCGCTTGTTGTAGACGTCGAAGGCGACCGCGAGCAGCAGGACCAGGCCCTTGACCACGGCCTGGATGGACTGGTCGACGCCCATCAGCTGCATGCCGTTGCTCATGACGCCGACGAGCAGACCGCCGACGACCGCGCCGACGACGGTGCCCACACCGCCGGTGACCGCGGCGCCGCCGATGAAGCAGGCGGCGATGGCGTCGAGCTCGAACGACAGACCCGCGGCCGGCTGGGCGCCGTTGGACCGGGCCGAGAACACGATGCCGGCGACCGCGGAGAGCACGCCCATGTTCACGAAGATCCAGAAGTTGACGACCCGGACCTTCACACCGGACAGCGTCGCGGCGGCCAGGTTGCCGCCGATCGCGTAGACCTGGCGGCCGAAGACGGTCCGGTTGGTCACCAGGCTGTAGCCGAGGATCAGCACGGCCAGGATGATCAGCACGATCGGCAGGCCTCGGGCGTGCGCCAGCTGCCAGGCGAACCACATGACGACGGCGGCCACGACCACGATGCGGGCGACGAAGAGCGGGAACGACTCGACCGGCTGCTGGTAGCGGACGCGGGCCATGCGGGTGCGGAAGGTGCTCACCGCGTAGCCGACCACGGCCAGCACGCCGATGAGCAGGGTGAACGCGTCGTAGCCGTTGCCGCCGAGGAGGCCGTTGAGGAAGCCGGTCGCGACCTTCGTGTACTGCGGCGGGAACGGCGACAGCGAGATGTTGTCGAGGACCTCCTGCGCCAGGCCGCGGAACAGGAGCATGCCGGCGAGGGTGACGATGAACGCCGGGATGCCGACGTAGGCCACCCAGAAGCCCTGCCAGCAACCGATCAGCACGCCGGTGGCGAGAGCGGCCAGGATGCCGGCCCACCAGGGCCAGCCCTCCTTGATGACCAGGACGGCCGAGACCGCGCCGGTCAGCGCCACCACCGAGCCGACCGACAGGTCGATGTGCCCGGCGATGATGACGATGACCATGCCGATCGCCAGGATCAGCACGTAGGAGTACTGCAGGATGATGTTGGTGACGTTGGTCGGGTTGAGCGAGAGCCCGTCGGTGAGGATCGCGAACAGCGCGACGATCACCACGAAGGCGATGTAGATGCCGCTCTGCCGGAGGTTGCGGGTGAACAGCGCCCAGACGTCGTTCGTGCCGACCTTGAGTGCCTCGGAAGCAGCGGCTTCCGTCTGACCCGAGGGGGTCTCCTCCGACTGCGGCGGCGCGGACGTGGTCATGCGGCCTGCTCCCTCTCCTTGGTCATGAGCGCCATGAGGTTCTCCTGGGTGGCGTCGGTGATCGTCTTCTCACCGGTGATGCGGCCGGCAGACAGCGTGTAGATGCGGTCGCAGATGCCCAGCAGCTCCGGCAGCTCCGAGGAGATGACCAGGACGGCCTTACCGGCCGCGACCAGCCGGTTGATGATCGTGTAGATCTCGTACTTGGCGCCGACGTCGATGCCGCGCGTCGGCTCGTCGAGGATGAGCACCTCGGGGTCGGTGAACAGCCACTTCGACAGCACGACCTTCTGCTGGTTGCCGCCGGAGAGCTTGCCGGTCACCGAGAGCACGCTCGGCGCCTTGATGTTCATCTCGCGGCGGTAGCCCTCCGCGACCTTGATCTCCTCGTTGCCGTTCACCCAGCCACCGGCGGCGAGCTTGTCCAGCGCCGCCGAGGAGATGTTGCGGCGGATGTCCTCGATGAGGTTCAGGCCGTACCGCTTGCGGTCCTCGGTCGCGTAGGCGATGCCGGCGTCGATGGCCTCGGCGACGTTGCGCGCCCGCACCTCCTTGCCGTGCACGAACATCCGACCGGAGATGTTGCGACCGTAGGAGCGGCCGAACAGGCTCATCGCCAGCTCGGTGCGGCCGGCGCCCATGAGGCCGGCGATGCCGACCACCTCGCCGGCCCGGACGGTCAGGTTCGCGCCGTCGACGACCTTGCGGTCCTGCGTGGGGTGCCAGACCGTCCAGTCCTCCACGCGCAGGATCTCCTCACCGGGGTGGGACTGCCGGTCGGGGTAGAAGCTCTGCAGGTCACGGCCGACCATGCCGCGGATGATGCGATCCTGGGTGGCCGACTCCTCGGACATGTCCATCGTCTCGACGGTCCGGCCGTCTCGGATGACCGTCGTGGAGTCGGCGATCGCCATGATCTCGTTCAGCTTGTGCGAGATCATGATCGAGGTGATGCCCTGCTCCTTGAGCTGGCGCAGCAGCCCGAGCAGGTGCGCCGAGTCGTTGTCGTTCAGGGCGGCCGTGGGCTCGTCGAGGATCAGCAGGCGCACGTTCTTCGACAGCGCCTTGGCGATCTCGACCAGCTGCTGCTTGCCGACACCGAGCTGGCCGACCGGCGTCACCGGGTTCTCGTCGAGGCCCACCCGCTTGAGCAGGGCCGCCGCCTCGGCGTTGGCCTTGTTCCAGTCGATGAGGCCGCCGCGGCCCTTGCGCTCGTTGCCCAGGAAGATGTTCTCGGCGATCGAGAGGTACGGGACCAGCGCGAGTTCCTGGTGGATGATCACGATCCCGATGTGCTCGCTGTCCCGGATGCCGTGGAAACGGACCGGGGCGCCGTCGAAGACGATCTCGCCGTCGTAGCTGCCGGTGGGGTAGACGCCGGAGAGCACCTTCATCAGCGTCGACTTGCCCGCGCCGTTCTCACCGCAGATCGCGTGGATCTCGCCTCGGTGGACCGACAGGCTGACGTTCTCCAGCGCCTTGACGCCGGGGAAGGTCTTGGTGATGGAGCGCATCTCCAGGATGAAGTCGTCCATGGACTCCGCTGTCCTCGCAAGTTCTGCGCCGTGTGGGTTCTGTGGGGGGCCCGTCCCTGAGGTCGGCGCCCGTGGTCAGCATGGCCCCGCCGACGCGGCGGAGCGAGCGGACCGGTTCCGGGGTGGTGCCGGCCGGACCCGGCAGCGCGCGAAGCAGCTGCCGGGTCCGGCCGGGGCCGGGGGGCAGGGTCAGTCGCTCTGACCCTTGGCGACCTCGTCCGCGGTGTAGTACCCGGAGTCGATCAGCTCCTTCTGGATGTTGTCCTTGTAGACGGTCACCACGGGGAGCAGGAAGGACGGAACGACCTTCTGGCCGTTGTCGTACGTCTTGGTGTCGTTGGCCTCGGGCTCGTCACCCTTGAGGAACGCCACCGCGGCGGTGACGGCCTGCTCGGCCAGCAGACGGGTGTCCTTGAAGATCGTGGAGCTCTGGACACCGTCGTTGATCAGCTTGACCGAGGCGATCTCGGCGTCCTGACCGGTCACGATCGGCATCGGCTTGGCACCGCCACTGGTGGTGGGGCCGTAGCCGGCGTTCTGCAGCGCGGTGATGATGCCGCGCGACAGACCGTCGTAGGGCGACAGGACGCCCTGGACGGTGGTGCCGTCGTTGTAGGACTGCGTCAGCAGGTCCTCCATGCGCTTCTGCGCGGTCTCCTGCTGCCAGCGGAGGATGGCCACCTGCTCGATCTGGTTCTGGCCGGACTTGATGACCAGGGTGCCGTCGTCGATGTACTGCTTCAGGGTGTCCATCGCGCCGTCGAAGAAGAAGTGCGCGTTGTTGTCGTCCAGCGAGCCCGCGAAGACCTCGATGTTGAACGGACCCTTGGTGCCGGTGGCCTTGCCGTCCTTGTCGGTGACCCCGAGGCCGGCCAGCAGAGCGGTCGCCTGGGCGACGCCGACCTTGTAGTTGTCGAAGCTCACGTAGAAGTCGACGTTCGGGGTGTCACGGATCAGCCGGTCGTAGCTGATGACCTTGATGCCGGCGTCGGCCGCGGCCTGCAGCTGGCTGGACAGGGCGGTGCCGTCGATCGCCGCGACGATCAGCAGCTTCTCGCCCTTGGTGATCATCTGGTCGATCTGCTGCGACTGCGTCGGGATGTCGTCGTTCGCGTACTGCAGGTCGACCTTGTAGCCCTTGTCCTCGAGCTGCTTCTTGACGTTGTTGCCGTCAGCGATCCACCGCTCCGAGGTCTGGGTCGGCATCGCGACGCCGATCGTCGTGTCGCTCGGGTTGCTGTCGTTGCCGCTCGAGCCCGAGCCGCCTCCGGCGCCACTGCCACCACAGGCCACCAGGCCCAGCGCCAGGGCGGCGCCCACGGCGCTCAGCCTGAGCTTCTTGCTCACCTGCACATCTCCTCCTCGAGACATTTCGCCGCTCGGGCGCTCAGCTCGCGCACAGCGAGCGGCCCAGTGTGAGCGCTAACACCGGGGGTCCGTCAACCCCGTGACGGCGATTCGGAGGTCACGATGCCGTAACGCGGCGTTCATCAAGGCACGGTATGGGACGGACCCGTCCGAAACCGCGATCTCCGTCTCACCCGATCGGCTGCGCCGCCGGGCAGGCAGGAGGTGCGGTGTCGCAGGTCAGCGGAGGGTGACCTGGCGGGAGAGCAGGCCGGCGCGGGCCCGGCGCTCGTCGGCCGACAGCGGCGTGCTCGCCGCGAGGGCGGCGTCGAGCCGGGTGCCGAACTCCGTCGCGGGTCCGGTCCACTCGGCGGCCGGCACGTCGGCGGGCAGGTCCCACACCGGGACGACGAGACCGTGCGCGCGGAACGCCCCGGCGTAGCGGGTGCCCTCGCCGAGGGTCAGCTCCTCGGCGGCGCGCAGCCGGGCGAGCGCGTCGAGCAGCGGCTCCTCGTCCTCCGCCCGGACCCAGCGCAGGTGGGCGCGGTCGACGCTCGGGCGGACCCAGTACGCGGCGCCGAGGCCCTCGAGCCGCTCGGTGGGCAGCACCGCGGCGTTGGCCTGCTCCAGGCCCGCGGCCGCCGCGGGTCCGGCGTCGACACCCTCCAGCCAGAACCCGAAGTCCTGGTGCACGGTGACCTCCAGCGGCGCCGACAGGTCGAGCAGCTCCTGCAGCCGCGGGCCGGCCGAGCCGGCGGCCCCGATCGGCCCGGGGTCGACCGGAGCGCCTGCGGGGGCCTCGAGCGCGGCGGCCAGCGCCGTCCCGAGGTCGCGGCTGATGTCGTCGGACGACCCCGCCAGCTGGACCCCGACCAGGATCTCGCCCTCGGCGCGCACCAGCGCCGGGGCGCCGCCGGGCAGCACGCTGGCCAGCGTCACCTCGCGGCCGTTGGCCAGCTTCAGGGGTGCGGTCGCGGCGGGCACGAGCTCGCGCAGGGCGACCCAGTCGGGCTCACCGGGGAGCCCCTCGAACGGCCGCGTCACCGGGGGCGCGTAGCCCGAGCCGTGGCAGTGCTTGTACCGGCGGCCCGAGCCGCAGGGGCACGGCGCCTTCGGGTTGATCTCCCCCTCGGCGGCCTTCGGGGCGGGCGGACGCTTGGTTGCGGAGCGAGCCATGCGCCCGAGCCTACGGAGCGGCGGCGTCCCGCTCGGCGAGCCGCTTGAGGTTGAGCAGCTGCCGCCGGGCCATCACCAGGTCTCCCACCGCCATCGCCCGCGTCGTCAGCGCCGTCGGCACCGGCAGCGGGGGCGGCGTCCACCGGATCCGCATCAGCAGGTGGCAGCCGCCGTCCTGCGGCAGGACGGCGTAGGTGATCGCGACCCGGCCCAGCGGCCGACGGGAGTCGAAGGTGACGTGCAGCGGCCGCTCGAAGGACGTGATCCGGAAGATGCGCATCGCGGGCTGCCCGACGAGCAACCGGTCCAGACCCGGCGTGAGCTGCCGCGGGCTGCGCCGGCCGAGGTTGTCGACCAGGTCGTAGGAGTACGGGCCGGCACGCAGCTGGCACAGCCACCGGAAGACCAGCTCGGGCGGGGCGGCGACGTCGACGGCGCGGTGCACGACGAGCTCGGCGTCGGGCAGCACCCGGTCGCAGGGCAGCGGGCGCGTCAGGTCGTCGTCCGTCGCACCCCAGGCCTTCACCGTCCGAGCGAGGGTCACGGCGGGCACCTTGCCACCTACGCTGCCCTCGTGTCCGTGACAGCCGCTCCGCTCGACCTCACCGACCCGGCGGTGGTGGCCGATCCGTACCCGTCGTTCGCCCGGGCCCGCGAGGCGGCGCCGGTGCAGTGGCACGAGGGCCTGCAGCTGTGGCTGGCGTTCACCCACGCCGAGGCCAACGCGGTCCTGCGCGACCGGCGGCTGGGCCGGATCTGGCGGGACAAGGAGCCGGCCGGGCGGTTCGGGCAGTTCAACCTGATCCACCGCAACGCGATCCTCGAGATGGAGCCGCCGGAGCACACCCGGCTGCGCCGGCTGATCAGCGCGGCGTTCGCCCGCGGGCACGTGGAGCGGCTGCGACCGTGGGTGCAGCAGCTGGCCGACCGCATGGTCGACGAGCTGCTGGAGCGTTCGGGCGGCACCGAGCCGGTGGACATCCTCTCCGGCATGGCCGAGCAGCTGCCGGTCGAGGTGATCGCCGAGCTGCTGGGTGTGCCGGAGGCCGACCGGCCGCTGCTGCGGCCCTGGTCCAACGCGATCGTGAAGATGTACGAGTACGGCCGGACCGCCGACGTCGAGGACGCCGCCGAGCGGGCGGCCGGCGAGTTCGTGGAGTACCTGCGCGGGCTGGCCGCGCAGCGCCGCACGGCGCTGGGCGAGGACCTGCTCAGCCACCTCGTGTCGACCCGCGACGCGGACGGGGACAAGCTCACCGAGGACGAGCTGGTCACCACCTGCATCCTGCTGCTCAACGCCGGCCACGAGGCGACGGTCAACGTCTCTGGCAACGGCCTGCTCGCGCTGCTCGAGCACCCCGACCAGCTGCAGCGGCTGCGCGAGGACCCCGCGCTGCTGCCGACCGCGATCGAGGAGCTCATGCGGTTCGACTCACCGCTGCAGCTGTTCGAGCGCACCGCCACCGAGGACGTCGAGCTCGGCGGGATCACCATCGAGCGGGGGCAGAAGATCGCGGCACTGCTCGGTTCGGCCAACCACGACCCGGCGGTGTTTCCCGACCCCGAGACCCTGGACGTCGGGCGCACCGACAACCCGCACATCTCCTTCGGCGCGGGCATCCACTTCTGCATCGGGGCACCGCTGGCCCGCGTCGAGCTGCAGGCGTCGTTCGGCGCGCTGCTGGGCCGCACGACGCGGCTGGAACTGGGCCGGCCGGCGCGGCGCCGCCCGGAGTTCGTCATCCGCGGCCTGGCCGACCTGCCCGTCGTCCTCACCCGGTGACCCTGACTCGATGACGCACGCCGTGCTCGCGCGGTTGCACGAGCTGGCCGACCCGGCGCGGCTGGCGGGCATGGCCCGCTACGGCATCGGCGGCGGGACGGCGATCGGCGTGACCGTCGCGGAGCTGCGCGGGCTGGCCAAGGACCTGGGCCGCTCCCACGCGCTGGCCGCCCAGCTCTGGGACTCCGGCGTCCACGAGGCCCGGATCCTGGCGACCCTGGTCGAGGAGCGCGACCGCGTCGAGGAGGCGCAGCTGGACCGCTGGGTCGCCGACCTCGACTCCTGGGACCTCTGCGACCAGTTCTGCCAGAACCTGGTCCGGCACACGCCGTTCGCGTGGGCGAAGGCGCTGGAGTGGAGCGTGCGTGACGAGCCGTTCGTCGAGCGCGCCGGGTTCGCCACCATGGCCGGGCTCGCGGTGTCGGACAAGAAGGCCGACGACGAGCGGTTCGCGCCGTTCCTGCAGGCGGTGGCCGAGCGGGCGGACGACGACCGGCCGATCGTCCGCAAGGGTGCGAGCTGGGCGCTGCGGCAGATCGGCAAGCGCAACCCCGAGCTGCGGGCCCGGGCGGTCGAGATCGCGCTGGCTCTCCGGGACGGCGGACCCGGCGCCCGCTGGGTGGGCACCGACGCGCTGCGCGAGCTGCGCCGCTGACCGTTACCGAAACGAGACCGGACCGTCTGGGGCCGGCACCGCCTGCCGATGCGTCTACGGGGTGGACGCACCGGACGGGGGGCACGGGTGGGCAGACCGACGGACGACGACGAGTTCACGGACTTCGTCCGGGAGCACGGCGGCGCCCTGCTGCGCACCGCGAGCCTGCTCACCGGTGACCGCGCCCGCGGGGAGGACCTGACCCAGACCGCGCTGGCGCGCGCCTACGCCCACTGGGACAAGGTCCGCGCGGCCGACGAGCCGGTGGCCTACGTCCGCAGACTGCTGGTCAACAGCCACCTCTCCTGGCTGCGGCGGCTGACCAACACCGAGCAGGTCATCGAGGCGGTCCCCGACCGGGGCGACGACGCCGACCTGCAGGCCCGGCACGCCCAGGCCGACGAGCTGCGCACCGCGCTGCGGGAGCTCTCGCCGCGGGTGCGCACCGCCGTCGTCCTCCGCTACTTCGACGACCTCAGCGAGGCCGAGACCGCCCGGCTCATGGGCTGCTCGACCAAGACGGTGAACAACTCGGTCGGCCGCGGGCTCGCCGTCCTGCGCGAGCTGCTGGCCACCTCCCCAGAGCCGACCTCGAGGAGGCTCCCGTGAACGACCTCTCCACCCGGCTGCACGACCTCGCCGACGACCTGGCCGGCCCCGCCCCCGCCGTGTCGGCGTCCGACGCCGTCGCCCGCTACCGGCACCGTCGGCGCACGCGCGCCGGGCTGATCGCGGTGACCGCCGCGGTCGCCGTCATCGCCGTCGGCGTGCCCGCCGTCGGCAGCTCGCTGTCCTCGGCACCCGCGGCCCCCGCGACCCCGGCCCCCGCCACCACGGCCGCACCGACGACGAGCTCTCCGATCCCGACGTCCGCGCCGGAGGAGAAGTCGCCGATCGCCTCCTCGGCCGCGGACGACGCCGCCCACCTCCAGGAGCTGGCCGCCCTGCAGGCGGTCGCCGCGCAGCTGACGACGCCGGTGACGCTGACGTCCCCCACCGCCTGGGACCAGTGGCTCCCGGCGGGCAAGCCCTACCCCGGTTCGTCGACTGAGGAGGAGATGTCCACCTGCCCCCGCCTGGCCACCGGGCTGTCCGCCGCCCTCGGCCAGAAGATGAGCTACTGGATCGGCACGCTGCCCAACGGCCCGATGGGCTGCGAGTGGGTGCCGGTGCCGCTCTCCTACGACGGCCCGTACGACTACGCCTACCTCCTGTCGGTCGGCTTCCTCGGCGACGGGACGGCGCCGGACGGCGTCGCGGCGTACGAGCACCAGGGACAGCCGTGCCCGACCGTCCCGCTGCCCGCGGTGGACCCGCAGGCGGTGCTCACCCGCTGCGACACCGGCACCGGCACGGAGCTGCAGCTGACCCTGCCGGATGCGCGCGGCAAGGGCACCTGGGTGCTCGACGCCCAGGCCCGCACCGAGGCGCCGCACACCGCGACCGAGGCCCTGAAGGCCCTGGTACAGGGGGTCGTGCAGAACTACAGCTGACCGGACGTCCGCAGGATCTCGGCCAGGGGCTCCCGGACGACGCAGCGGTCGAGGGCGAACGAGCCGGCCAGCTCGGTCGCCTCGTCGGGCGAGACCCCCTCGAAGGCCTTGCCGAAGTCGCCGACCAGCGCCTCGGCGAGCAGCACGTGCCGGACGATCCCGTGGATCCAGCGGTGCGCGCCCCACGGATACGGCGCGAAGTCGGGGAACTCCTCGGCGAACAGCGTCTCGATCGGGTCGAGGACCTCCCGCACGCCGGCGTCGGTCGAGCCCCACGAGTCGACGCCGAGCCGGGCCTTCTTCTCCAGCACCGGCCGGATCCGCTGCACGTACGGCGAGTCCGGTGGGGTGTGCACCAGCCCTTGCAGCCCGATGTCCTTGTACGTCCAGAGCGCCCAGCTGGCGTCGTGCTCGCGGTAGATCTCCAGCTGGTCGGCGAGCAGCCGGTAGCGCATCGCGTCGCGCTCGGCGTCGCCGGTGTAGACCGGCCCGAACTCGCCGACCCAGATCGGCGTCCCGGTCTCGCGCATGTACGCCGTCCGCTGCAGGAACGTCTGCTCCACGACCGACCGGTCGACCTGCTGCCCCCGGCTCACCCCCGGGTACGGGCCGCCGTCGACGAAGCCGGGCAGCGCGTAGTCGTGCGCGGTGTAGACGGTGTTCGGGAGCGGGTCACCGAGCTGGTCGAACTGGGTGGAGTAGCGGTTGCCGTCGAGGAACAGCACGTGGTGCGCGTCGACCGCGCGCACGGCGGACTCCAGCCGCCGGTAGAACGGGCCGATCGTCTCCCCGACGGCGTCGCCTGGTTCGTTGATCGGGTTGTAGCCGGCCACCCAGGGGTTGTCCCGGTAGTGCTCGGCCAGCGCCTCCCACAGGTGGACGACGCGGTCCTGGAAGTGGCGGTGCTGCCAGAAGTGCGCCCAGTGCGTCGGGTTGTCGCTGTGCCAGTGCTGGTTCTGGTACCCGGGCAGCGCGTGCAGGTCGAGGATCGAGAAGATGCCGGCGCGGGCGCAGGCGTCGACGGCCTGGTCGAGCCGCCGGAATCCCTCCTCCTTCAGCTCGAACGGGCGGTCGTCGTCCTCGAAGTGCCGGTAGTTGAACGGGATCCGCACGCAGTTGAGCCCGAGGTCGGCCAGGAACCGGGCGTCGGCGTCGGTGAAGAAGTCGTCGAGGAAGCGGTCGAAGAACCGCCGGTAGCCCTCGTCGCCGAGCGCGGCGCGCAGCACCGTGCGCTGCTGCGACTCCGTCCCCGGGTAGCCGGTGATGAAGTTCTCCATGTTCAGCCAGCCGCCGAGACCCACCCCGCGCAGGACGACGGGCGAACCGTCAGGCAGCACCAGCGATGAGCCGCTGACCTGGATGATCCCGTTCTCCGACACGTCGTCTCCGTCCGTCGGACGCCGGTGGGCGCGCTCCCATGCACGGTAGGGGCACGCCCCGGTGGATCGTGAGCGGGGTCACTGGCACCATGCGGATCATGCGCGGGCTGATGCAGGACTACCCCCTCACGATCGACGCGATCTTCCGGCACGTCGAGCAGCACTACGGCGACGGGACGATCGCCACCGCCGGCCCCGACGGCATCACCCGGACCACCTACGCCGAGTGGGCGGAGCGGACCCGCAAGCTCGGCGGGATGCTCGACACGCTGGGCATCAGCGCCGACGGCCGGGTGGGCACGTTCGGCTGGAACAGCCAGCGCCACCTGGAGCTCTACTTCGCCGCCCCCGCCAGCGGCCGCGTCCTGCACACGCTGAACATCCGGCTGTTCCCCGAGCAGCTGACCTACATCGCCAACCACGCCGAGGACGAGGTCGTCTTCGTCGACCGGTCGGTGCTGCCGCTGCTGTGGCCCCTGATCGACACGATGAAGACCGTCCAGCACGTCGTCGTCATGGACGACGGTGGCACCAACGAGATCCCCGACGACCCGCGCGTCTCCGACTACGAGACGCTGCTGGCCGACGCCTCCCCCGTCGACTTCTACGTCAGCGACGAGAACTCCGCGGCCTCGATGTGCTACACGAGCGGGACGACGGGCAACCCGAAGGGCGTCGTCTACTCGCACCGCTCGACGTTCCTGCACACGATGGGCGTGATGGCCCCGAACGCCTTCGGCCTGGGCATCCAGGACGTCGCCATGCCGGTCGTGCCGATGTTCCACGCCAACGCCTGGGGCATCGCCCAGGCCGCGCCGGCCGCCGGGGCGTCGCTGGTCATGCCCGGCCCGATGATGCAGCCGCAGGCGCTGGCCGACCTGATCGTGAACGAGGGCGTCACGTTCACCGCCGGCGTGCCGACGATCTGGCAGGGCGTGCTGCCGCACCTCGCCGGCCGGCCGCACAAGCTGCGCGACATCGGCTGCGGCGGCTCCGCCGTCCCCAAGGCCCTGTCCGAGGCCTACCGCGAGCAGGTGGGCCTGCCGATCCTGCAGGCCTGGGGCATGACCGAGACCCACCCGGTGGCGTCCTCCGGCGTGCTGCCCAAGCGCTACGCGGACGCCGACGAGGAGACCAAGGCGGCCCAGCGCTCCCGCGCCGGCATCCCGTTCCTCGGCGTGGAGGCGCGCATCGTCGACGCCGAGTCGCTCGAGGCGCAGCCGTGGGACGACTCGGCCACCGGCGAGCTGCAGGTCCGCGGGCCGTGGTGCGCCAAGGACTACTACAACCCCGACGCCGGCGTGACGCTGCTGACCGAGGACGGCTGGATGCGCACCGGCGACGTCGCGGCCATGGACGCCTACGGCTCGATCCGGATCGCCGACCGCACCAAGGACCTCATCAAGTCCGGCGGCGAGTGGATCAGCTCGGTCGACCTCGAGAACGTGCTCATGAGCCACCCGAAGGTGAAGGAGGCCGCCGTCGTCGGCATCCCGCACCCGAAGTGGGACGAGCGGCCGCTGGCGTGCGTCGTCCTCAACGAGGGCGAGGAGGCGACCGAGGAGGAGATCCTCGAGTTCCTGCGGCCGAAGGTGGCCAAGTGGTGGCTGCCCGACGCCGTCGAGTTCATCGACGAGGTGCCCAAGACCAGCGTCGGCAAGTTCTCGAAGAAGGACCTGCGCAGCCGCTTCGCCGAGTACCAGCTCCCGTCCTGAGCGGTGGTTTCGCGCGCTTGACCGCGCGCGGTTGAGCGCGCGAAACCGCAGAGCTCAGCGGACGAAGGGGGCGTGGCCGGTCTCGCTGACCATGGGCCGGCCGGCCGCCTCCCACTCGCCCATGCCGCCGGCGACGTTCACCGCGTCGAAGCCGTTCGCGTTCAGCCACGCCGCGACCCGCGCCGAGCGGCCGCCCATGCGGCAGGTCACGTAGAGCGGGTCACCCTCGGGCAGGTCGTCGAGGCGTGCGGGCACCTCGCCCATGGGGATGTGCGTTGCACCGTCGATGTGCCCGTGCACCCACTCGTCGTCTTCTCGGACGTCGAGGACGACGGCGTCCTCCGGGATCTCGTCGACGGACACGGTCGGGACCTGCATCGGCATCACGCGTTCCATTCTGCAACTGCCGGGCGGGGCCGCTCGTCCTGCTTGGATGGAGCCGACATGAGCACCGCACCCCCGCCCGTCCGGATGCCGGCCTGGCCGCTGTCCCGCTCCGCGATCTGGCTGTGGGTCACCCAGGGCCTGGTCAGCGCGCTCGTCCTCGGCGTCGCCGCCACGGTGTTCACCCTGCTCGTCCCCGACGAGGGCGGCCCGCTGCCGGTGCTGCAGTGGGCCGTGCCGGCCGCCGCGGTCGTGTACGCCATCGTGGCCGTCGGCATCCGCCCGGTGTTCCGCTACCGCGTGCACCGCTGGGAGGTCACCGGCGAGGCCGTCTACACGCTCACCGGCTGGCTGACCCGCACCTGGACGCTGGTGCCGATCGCCCGCATCCAGACCGTCGACGTGACCCGCGGCGTGCTGCAGCAGCTGTTCGGGCTGGCCTCGGTCGCCGTCCTCACCGCGTCGTCGCAGGGCACCGTCCGGGTGCCGAACCTCGAGCTCGACGTCGCGCAGCGGATGGCCGAGGACCTCGCGCGGAGGGCGGAAGCGGTCCGGGACGAGGCGACATGATCGAGGCGACGTGATCGAGGCGCCGCCGACGCCGCAGGGACGGCGGACCTCCCCGCTGATCGTGCTGCTGCACACGGTGACCTTCCGGCAGGCCCGCTCGTTCGTCCCCGCCGCGCTGGCCCTGCTCGCGACGGTCGGCGTGAACGGCGGCCGGTGGGCCGTCGTCGGCATGGTCGTCGCGGTCACCCTCGTCTCCCTGGTCACGGCGGGGCTGTCGTGGTGGCGGTTCGGCTACGTCGACGGCCCGACGTCGGTGGTGGTGACCCGCGGGCTGCTCGCCCGCTCGGTCCGCACCGTGCCCAACGACCGGATCCGCGGCGTCGAGGTCGAGGCGCCGGCGCTGCACCGGGTGTTCGGGCTGGTCCGGGTGCGCATCGACGCGGCGGCGGGCGCAGTCGGCCGCAAGGACGAGGAGGAGCTCGTCGTCGACGGCGTCACCCGCGCCGAGGGCGACCGGTTGCGGTCGGTCCTGCTCACCCGGCGACCGGTCGGGACGGCGGTGCAGCCCGAGGACGTCGCCGTCCCCGAGCCGCCGCCCGCCGAGGAGGAGTTCGCGCACTTCGACAACCGCTGGCTGCTCTACGCCCCGCTGGTGGGCAGCTACCTGCTGCTACCGCTGGCCGCCGTCGGCGCGCTGTTCCGGCTGGCCGACGAGCTGCCGGAGGACCTCAAGCCCGACCTGCCCGGCCCGAACGCGCTGGACACGCAGGTCGTGGTGGTCGCGATCGGGCTCGCCATCGTCGTCCTGGTGGTCGGCGCGGTGGTCGGTGCCGCGGTCGTGAACTGGGGCTTCCGGCTGACCCGCCGGGGCGGGTCGCTGCTCGCCGTCCGCGGGCTGATCACCCGCCGGCACACCGAGCTGGAGATCGACCGGATCCGCGGCGTCACCCTCGCCGAGGGACTGGGCATGCGGCTGGTCCGCGCGGCGCGGGTCAGCGCGCTCGTGACCGGCCTCGGCGACGCCGCCCGGCGCGGGCAGCTGCTGCCGCTGGGCCCGCGCGAGGAGGCACTGGCGCTCGGCCACCGCCTGGTCGACGACCCCGGACCGCTGCGCCGTCACCCGCTCGCCGCCCGCCGCCGGCGGCTGAGCCGCGCGGTCACCCCGGGCCTCGTCGTCACCGCCGTCGGCGTCGTGCTCACCGCGACCGACGGCTGGTGGTGGCTGCCGGCCGCCGGTGTCGTCCTGGCGGTGCTCGGGATCCCGCTCGGGCTGGGCCGGTACGCCTCGCTCGGCTCGGTGGCGGGGGCGACGTCGTTCAGCGTGCGGTCCGGGTGGCTGTCCCGGGAGCAGGCGGTGCTGCAGCGGCGGGCCGTGGTCGGCTGGAGCGTGCGGCAGTCGTTCTTCCAGCGGCGGGCCGGCCTGGCGACCGTCGTGGCCTGCGTCGGAGCCGGCAGCGGGGGCTACGCCGCCGTCGACCTGGCCGCCGCGGACGTGCCGGGATTCGCCCTCGCGGCATCCGAACCGTGGGCCGCCACGCTGGAACACCGTGTCGCAGCTCCGACGTTGGACTGACCGTCACTAGCATTCGCGGGCGTCCGCGCTGGTCAGGAGGCTTCATGGGGCGAGAGGACCTTCCCGGTCGCCCGCTGCCCCCGCGGCTCGACCCGCGCGCCGGGCGCACCCCCCATGAGCGGACGGCCCACGAACGCGCCCCCCACCAGCGCAGGAACCCCCGCCGGACCTCGCGCGGGGTCGTGGCAGCCCGTCTGGTCGCCGCCCTCGTGTCGGCGGCGCTGCTCGCCGTCAGCGGGTGGGGCTGGTACCTGACCCAGGTCGCCGACGCCTCGGTCAACCGCACCGACGCGATCCCGACGTCGGGCAACGACGGCATCGGCACCGACATGAACCTGCTGCTCGTCGGTCAGGACGGCCGCACGGACCTGACCCCCGAGCAGCTGGCGGAGCTCAACGCCGGCGCCAACGACTCCGGCGGCCTCAACACCGACACGATGATCCTGGTGCACGTCCCGGCCGACGGGTCCCGCGCCTCCTTCGTGTCCTTCCCCCGCGACTCGTACGTGGAGATCCCCGGCCACGGCAAGGACAAGCTCAACGCGGCCTACGCCTACGGCTACTCCTCGGCGGGCTCCCAGGCCTCGACCGCCGAGAAGGAGGCCGCCGGGGCGCAGCTGCTCGTGCAGACGATCAGCAAGCTGAGCGGGCTGCAGATCGACCACTACGCCGAGGTCGACCTGCTCGGCTTCTTCAACCTGGCCACGGTCGTCGGCGGGGTCGAGGTCAACCTCTGCTACGCCGTCGACGACAGCCAGTACTCCGGCGCGGTGTTCCCGGCGGGCAAGCAGACGATCACCGGCGCCGACGCGCTGAAGTTCGTCCGCGAGCGGCACGGCGTCCGTCCCGACGGCAGCCCCGCCCTCCCGCGCGGCGACCTCGACCGGATCGTGCGCCAGCAGGTGTTCATCGCCGGCGTCGTCCGCAAGATCCTCTCCGAGGACGTGCTGCTCGACCTCGGCAAGCAGCGGCAGCTGGTCAAGGCGGCGGCCGGGTCGCTGACCGTCGACCGCTCGCTGGACCTGCTGGACCTGGCCAAGCAGATGCAGTCGGTCACCGCGGGCAGCATCGACTTCCAGACGGTGCCGGTCGCCGACGCGAACGCCCACGACGACCAGGGCCGGTCGATCGTGAAGCTGGAGGACGAGGACACGCTGCACGCGTTCTTCGCCCAGCTCTCGGCCTCCCCGGCGGACGCGCAGGGCGGCGGCCAGCCCGCGACGCAGACCGTCGCACCGGGCGAGGTGAAGGTCGCCGTCTACAACGGATCGGGCACGGCGGGCCTCGCGGGCCAGGCCAAGACGGCGCTGCAGGCCGCCGGCTTCGTCGTCACCAGCACGGGCAACGCCGACTCCAGCGACTACGCCACCACCGAGATCCGCTACGCCGCCGGCGACGAGGCCCTGGCCGCCACGCTGGCGGCCAGCGTCCCGGGCGCGGCGCTCAAGCAGGTGGACGACGCCGGCGCCGGCACCGTCCAGCTCGTGATCGGCAAGGACTTCAACGGGATCGGGCAGGCGGTCACCGCGCCGGCGGCGCCCGCCTCGTCCTCGGCCGACACCCCGCGCACCGCCGCCGACACCAGCTGCATCAACTGACCAGCCGGGCGACCAACCGTCCGGCCGCGGTCGGGTGCTCGGCCGCCAGCAGCCCGGCCGCGGCCAGCACGTACTGCCGGTCGACGACCACGTCGCTGCCGGCCAGCACGCTGCCGGCCCCGCCGGCGTCCGCGGCGATCCGGGCCACGGCGGCGTCGACGTCCTCCGCGTGCCGGAACACACCCCCGGACAGGACGACGAGCCCCGCCGCCCGTGCGCTCGCGCCACCCGGGCCGTAGGCGGCCTCCGCGCGCAGGTGCCGTCGCAGCGCCACGGTGGCCGCCGCCTCGCCCAGCGCGAGCGGGTCGTCGCCGGGGTCGGTCAGCCCCTCGGCGCGAGCGGCCCGGCGCAGGTCGTCGGCGCTGGCGGAGACCCCGAGGTCGCCCTCGACGGTGCGCCGGCGGGCGGGCACCCCGACCGCCTCGCGACCGAGCGTCGCCTGCTCGGCGTCGGGGTCGGGCACCGAGTAGACGTCGGTGGTCGCCCCGCCGACGTCGAGGACGACGACGCCGCGCTCGGCCGCTTCTCGGGCCAGCACGCTGACGCCCTCCAGGACGGCGTCCGGCGTGACCGCCCGCACCCACTGCCGCAGGCGCGGGTCGGTGGACAGCCGCGAACCGCCGATGACGTGCTCCAGGAACACCGCGCGGATCGCCGTCCGCGCCGACTCCGGCTCCAGCAGGCCGATGTCGGGCAGCACGTTGTCCGCCTCGGTGACGGGGAGTCCGCCGTCCCGCAGGACCGCGGCGACATCGTCCCGGACGGCGGCGTTGCCGGCCAGCACGACCGGTACGGACCGACCCGTCCCGGCCAGCGCCTGGGCGTTGTGCCGCAGCACGGAGGCCTCGCCGCCGTCGGTGCCGCCGACCAGCAGGACGACGTCCGGCGCCACCGCGGCGAGGCGGGCAAGCGCGGCATCGTCCAGGCGGCCGGCGGCCACGTGCACCACCCGCGCGCCGGCCGACAGCGCCGCGCGGTGCCCGGCCTCGGCGCTGATCAGCTCCTCGTAGCCGACGACCGCAAGCCGCAGCCCGCCGCCCGCGCTCGAGCAGGCGATGACCGGCGCGTCCCAGCCCTCGGTGGCGGCGAGCACGCCCCGGACGACGTCGTCGAGGGTGGTCGGCGACTGGTTCACCGCGAGCAGGTCGCCGTCCGGTAGGCCGATCAGCGCGGCCTTGGTGTAGGTGGAGCCGATGTCGACGCAGGCGATCGCGCTCATGCGCGCACGAGGCCGGCCTCGGCGGCGCCCGCGGTGAGCGCGTCGAGGCCGAAGGCCTGCACCGGACCGGCGGCGCCGGTGGTCCGCACGCCGCTCGCGGCGGCCGTCGTCGCACCCCAGGCCAGCATGGCGCCGGTGAAGCCGTAGGGCTCCGGCCCGGCGAGCTCGACCCGGCTGACCAGCTCGCCGACGCGGTCCCGGACCTCGGCCACGGCGATGTCGCGCACCTGCTCGTTGCCCGACGGGCCCTCGGCGACCCGGCGCCCGAGGGCTGTAGCCAGCCGCTGGGCGGCGCCCGACGCCCCGGGCACCCGCGCGGCCAGGCCGGTGAACGGCGAGAGCAGGTGCGCCGCGCCCGTGGCCGGCCCGAGCCAGTCGAGGAAGACGCCGACCTCCCGCAGCGAGGGGGCCAGCGCCGGCAGCGTGAGGTGCTCGGAGCCGCCGATCGACAGGCCCTGCCGGGTGCGGCCGGCGGCGTCGAAGCGCCAGGTCCGGTGTCCGGGCGTCTGGGTCACGAGGCGGCCGCCGGTGAAGGCGAACCCCGGCTCGAACAGCACGCCGATCGACGAGACGAGCGTGCCGCGGGAGAACGCCTGACCGCGGGTGCCCTGCATGCTGTAGCCGACGTCGAGCCGGTGCGCCCGGTCGCCCGCCTCCTGCAGCGCCAGCGCGCCGGCGAGGTTGCCGGGCACGTAGTCCATGCCGAACGCCGGGACCAGCGTCGCGCGGTCGGCCCGCGGTCCGAACTCCTCGAACACCCGCCGCACGAACGGCGGCTCGCCGGTGGAGTCGAGGTAGATCGCGCCGGCGTCGACCGCCGCGGCCAGCGCCGGCTCGCCCAGCTGCAGGAACGGGCCGACGGTGGTGACCAGGACGTCGCCGGGCTCCAGCAGCGCCCGGACGGCGGCCGGATCGCTCACGTCGGCGCGGGCGGTCTCCAGGCCGCCGAGCTTCTCGGCGAGCGCGGCGAGCTTGTCGGGGCTGCGGCCGGCCAGCACCGGGCGGGCGCCGCGGGCCACCAGCGCCTCCGCGGTCAGGCGGCCGGTGTAGCCGGTGGCGCCCAGCAGGACGATCCGGGAGGTCATCCGCCGGACCCTATCCGCCGGCCGCGCGGGGCCACTCCGCCGTCCTCCCGCACCGAACGCTGTCCTCCCCCACCAACGCTGGTGCGGGAGGACAGCACTGATCAGGTCACCTGATCAGTGCTGGACGGCCTTCTCGGCGCCGATGCCGGTCAGGGAGCGGACCTCGAGCTCGGCCCACTTGTCCCCGTCGGCCTTCTCCTTGGTCAGCACCGTGCCCAGCCAGCCGAGCACGAAGGCCAGCGGGATCGACACCAGTCCCGGGTTGTTCAGCGGGAACCAGTGGAAGTCGACGTCCTGGATCATCGACGTCGACTTGCCCGTCGCCGGGTTCACCGCCGCGCCCGAGACGACCGGCGAGAAGATGATCAGGACGACCGACGAGATCAGCCCGCCGTAGATCGACCACAGCGCGCCCTGGGTGGTGAACCGCTTCCAGAACAGCGAGTAGAGGATCGTCGGCAGGTTCGCCGAGGCGGCGATCGCGAACGCCAGCGCGACCAGGAAGGCGATGTTCAGCCCCGCCTGGAGCGCCAGGATGCCCAGCCCGATCGCGATCGCGCCGATCACGATCGCGGTGATCCGGGCGACCTTGATCTCGCCGTTGGGTGGCACCTCGCCCTTCTTGATCACGTTCGCGTAGACGTCGTGCGCGAACGAGGCCGAGGCGGTGATGGTCAGGCCGGCGACGACGGCGAGGATCGTGGCGAACGCGACGCCGGCGATGATGCCGAGCAGCACCGTGCCGCCGAGCTCGAACGCCAGCAGCGGCGCGGCGGCGTTGACCGCCCCGGGTGCGCCGAGGATCCGCTCGGGGCCGACCAGCGCGCCGGCGCCGTAACCGATGACCAGGCTCATCAGGTAGAAGATCCCGATCAGCCAGATCGCCCACTGCACCGAGCGCCGGGCGTCCTTGGCCGTCGGCACGGTGTAGAAGCGCATCAGCACGTGCGGCAGGCCCGCCGTCCCGAGGACGAGCGCGAGGGCCAGGGAGACGAAGTCCAGCTTCGAGGCGTTGCTGATCCCGTACTGGTTGCCCGGGTCGAGCACCTTCGCCCCGGCGGTGTCGGCCGCCCCGCCCAGCACCGACGACGGGTTGAAGCCGTACTTCGCCAGCACCCAGACCGTGATGACCAGTGCCCCGGCGAGCAGCAGGGTGGCCTTGATGACCTGCACGTACGTGGTGCCGCGCATGCCGCCGACCAGCACGTAGAAGATCATCAGCGCGCCGACCAGGATCACGACCAGCGCCTGGGCCGCCTCGCCCTTCACCCCGAGCAGCAGGGTGACCAGGCCGCCGGCGCCGGACATCTGGGCCAGCAGGTAGAACAGCGAGACGACCAGCGTGGAGATCGCGGCGGCGGTGCGCACCGGCCGCTGCCGCATCCGGAACGCCAGGACGTCGGCCATCGTGAACCGCGCCGTGTTGCGCATCAGCTCCGCGACGAGCAGCAGCGCGACCAGCCACGCGACGAGGAAGCCGATCGAGTACAGGAAGCCGTCGTAGCCGAAGACGGCGATGGCACCGGCGATGCCCAGGAACGACGCGGCGGACAGGTAGTCACCGGAGATGGCCAGGCCGTTCTGCGTCGCGCTGATCGTGCGCCCGGCCGCGTAGTAGTCGGTGGCGCTGCGGTTGGTCCGGCTGGCCCGGAACGTGATGTACAGCGTGATCAGGACGAAGACGCCGAAGATCGCGATGTTGATCCCGGGGTTGCCGACCGTCTCCTCGGCGGCGAGCACGTCAGCCACGGCGGGCCTCCTCGCTCGTCGTCCCGGCGGCGAACTCGTGCTGCTCGAGGCGCTCGCGCATGTCCTCGGCGATGGGGTCCATCGACCGCGAGGCGTGCCGGACGTAGAGCTGGGTGATCAGGAACGTCGTCACGAACTGGCCCAGCCCGAGCAGGACGCCCAGGTTGATGTTCCCCAGCACCTTCGTCTCCATGAACGACGGCGCGTAGGTCGAGAGCAGGACGTAGAGGAAGTACCAGACGAGGAACGCGACGGTCGTGGGGACGACGAAGCTGCGGAACCGCTTGCGCAGTTCGGTGAACTCCGCGGAATCCTGCGCTTGGCGGTACTCCTCCGACGTCAACGTGCGCCGGTCGTTCGGAGCGGTCACTGTGCTGCCTTCCTGTGAAGTAGCTGTGTGAGCCGGGTCACTGTACGACTCCGCTCCGCGATCCGACACCTTCGAGTCCGATCCGTTGCAGACCGCGCCGCGTAACCCGTGGGGAACATCGATGCGGTCCAATGAGGCATGCCCGCGCTGCGCACCGGTGCCTGGTTCCCCGTCGCCCGCGCCGCCGACGTGGGGACGACACCGGTCCCGGTCGGCGCCGACGGGCAGTCCTACGTCGTCGTCCGGTTGCGGCCCGGCGGCGAGATCAGCGCGTTCCCGGCCCGCTGCCCGCACCGGCTCGTGCCCCTGGCCGCCGGCTCGGTGATCGACGGGCGGCTGCAGTGCCCGTACCACGGCTGGCAGTTCGACGCGGAGGGGCGCTGCGCCACGGTCCCGTCCCTCGGCCCCGACGGGACGCCGCCGCCCCGGGCCGACCTGCACGTGCCCTGGGCGGTCGAGGAGCGCGGCGGCTGGGTCTGGCTGGCGCCGTCGTCCACCGACGAGCCCTGCCCGCAGGCGACCGACGTCGAGCCCGAGCCGGCGCCGGCTCCCCCGCAGCCGGCCGGCCGGGTGTTCTCCAACGTCGACCCGTCGCTGGAGCACGCCTGGCACCCGGTGGCGATGTCCCGCGAGCTGCACCGGGGCGGGTGGCTGCAGGTGCGGCTGCTCGGCCGGACCTGGATGCTGCGCCGCACGCCCGACGGGCTCGAGGCCGATCCGCCGGCCTGGGGCGTCCGCGAGCGGCTCGGCCTGGTCTGGCTGGCCCCCGCCGAGCCGGTCGACGAGGTGCTCGAGGTGCCGGAGGCCGCCGACCGCCGGTTCGTGGCCGGCTGGCTGCTGCCGAAGCGCTCCGTCGGCCCGGCCGGCCCCCTGGCCGACAACTTCCTCGACGTCGCGCACTTCCCCTTCGTGCACGCCGCCACCTTCGGCGCCAGCGACGAGATGGAGGTGCCGGCCTACGACGTGATCCCGCAGCCGGGCGGGTTCGACAGCATCCAGGAGCAGTGGTTCGACAACGTCACCGACCCGGGCGTGGCCACCGGGGAGCGCCCGCTGCGGCAGCGCCGCCGGGCCACCTACAGCTACCGGGCGCCGTTCCAGCTGCGGCTGCGGCTGGACTTCCTCGACTCCGGGGCGACGACGACGATCCTGTTCCTGCTCCAGCCCGAGGACGTCGACTCGACGCGCATCTACTCGTGCCTGCTGCTCTACGCCGGCCCGGGGGTGCCGCTGCCGTCGCCGGCCACGGTGGCCGAGGAGGTCGACTTCGAGGAGCGGGTGCTCGCCGAGGACCTCGCCCTGCAGGCGACCATGGAGAGCTCGGGACTGCCGCTGGTCATGCGCGACGAGCTGCACGTGCGCTCCGACCGGCTCGGCGTCGCCCTGCGCCGCTCGCTGATCGACTTCGCCGCGACCACCGGCGCGCCGTCGGCCTGACTCAGCCCTCGATCCGCTCCCCGCACGACGGGCAGCGGGTCGGCGGGTCCTCGTCGGCGAGCCGGCCGCAGGCCGGGCAGACGCGGACCAGCCAGCACGCCGGGTCGCCGCCCTCGACGACGGGCACGTCGGAGGCCCGCCGGTCCTCGGTCATCCCGCTGCCGCCACTGCGGTCGGCCCGTGCAGGGAGGCCGCGGCGCCGAAGTCGAACAGCGCGGCGAGGATCTCCTCGCGCCGGTCGGCCGGCAGCCGGTCGAGGCCGGTGCGCAGGCCCTCCAGCCGCAGGTCGTCGTAGCGCTCGAGCGTCTCGTCGCCCGACGGGCTGACCCGCAGCTCGATCTCGCGACGCGTCCGGGGGCTGGGCCGCCGCTCGACCAGCCCGGCGGCGACCAGCCGGTCGACCAGCCGGCTGGTGGTCGAGACGGTGACGTCGAGCCCCTCGGCCAGCTGGCCGAGGTTCGCCGTCCCGAGCTCGCGGAGCACGGTCATCGCGCGCAGCTGCACCACCGACAGCTGACCGAGCCGGTCGGCGGCCCGGGTGGAGATGCCCATGACGGCGCGCGCGAGGAGCAGCAACGTCTGGTCCTGCGCGGAACGCCCCATGAACACTCCTCAGTGCGTACTTGGCGTGCACCAACAGTTTGCACCTCCGGCGCTCCGACCGGGGTCGGACCCCCGTGTCATCCTGCGGGACGACGACGCAGCGTCCGCGACTGCCTACTGTCGTGTGCGATGGAGCGGACCCCGGCCCCGGAGCGGCTGACGGCGACGATGCGCCGGCACCCGTTCGGCGTCGACGTCGCGCTCACCGTGGCCTTCGTCCTGATCACGGTGGTCCTGCCCGGGCCGGCCTACCGGAGCCCGGCAGAGGCGGTCCTGTTCGGCCTGCTGATCAGCGTGCCGCTCGCCTGGCGGCGGAAGGCACCGATCCCCGCAGCCGCCGCGATGGTCGTCGTGGGACTGCTGCAGCTCGTCGCCCTCCCCGATCTGCTGCTCGCCGACGTCGCCGTCCTCCCGATGATCTACTCGCTCGCGGCCTACGCACCCCGGTGGGCCGCGCAGACCGGCCTGGGTCTGGGGCTGTTCGGCGCGGTGCTCGCCGGCCTGCGCTACTACTCCTACGGGGCCGGCGACGCGCTGCTGGCCACGGTGACCACCGGCGGGATCGCCGTCGTGGCCGCCTGGGCGCTGGGCAACCTCCGGCGGGCCCGGGTGCAGCGGCTGGCCGCGCTGGAGGAGCGCGCCCGGCTGCTCGAACTGGAGCGGGACCAGGAGATGCGGCTCGCCGCGCAGACCGAGCGCGCGCGCATCGCCCGCGAGCTGCACGACGTCGTCGCGCACTCGCTGTCGGTGGTGATCGCCCAGGCCGACGGCGGGCTGTACGCCGGGCGCACCGACCCGGACAAGGCCACCGGAGCGCTGGAGCAGATCGCCGCGACCGGCCGCCAGGCGCTCACCGACATGCGCTCGCTGCTCGGTGTGCTGCGCGAGGACGGCCGGCAGGAGTACGCCCCGCAACCCGACGTCGCGGCGATCAAGGAGCTGGTCGAGGACGTGCGGACCAGCGGCCTGGACGTCGACCTCATCGAGGAGGGCCTGCCGCAGCCGATGCCGGCCGGGCCGCAGCTGGCCGCCTACCGGATCGTGCAGGAGTCGCTGACCAACGTGCTCAAGCACGCCGGGCCGGCCGGCCGGGCGTGGGTGCGACTGCAGTGGCGGGACGACGCGCTGGAGCTGTCGGTGCTCGACGACGGCCGGGGGGCGGCGGCCGTGCTGTCGGACGGCCAGGGCCAGGGGCTGCGCGGGATGGTCGAGCGGGCGGCGCTGCACGGCGGCCGGCTGACCGCGGGCCCGCGGCACGGCGGCGGTTTCGGCGTGCACGCGGCGCTGCCCTACCGGACCGCGGCCCGATGATCCGGGTGGTGCTGGTCGACGACCAGCAGATGGTGCGGGCCGGGTTCCGGATGGTCATCGAGTCGCAGCCGGACCTCACGGTGGTCGGCGAGGCGGGGGACGGCGCCGCGGCGGTCGCCCTGCTGGGCTCGGTGGCCGCCGACGTCGTGCTGATGGACGTGCGGATGCCCGGCACCGACGGCATCGAGGCGACCCGGCAGGTCACCGCGCTGCCCGAGCCGCCGCGGGTCGTCGTCCTGACCACCTTCGACCTCGACGAGTACGTGGTGGCCGCGATCGGCGCCGGGGCCAGCGGGTTCCTGCTCAAGGACGCCCCACCGGAGGAGATGCTCTCGGCGATCCGAACGGTGCACGCCGGCGACTCGGTGATCGCGGCGTCGTCCACCCGGCGGCTGCTGCAGCACGTGGCACCGATGCTGCGCCGGACGGCGCCGGTGCCGGCCGCCGACGAGCTCGGCGAGCTGACGCCGCGGGAGCGCGAGGTGCTCGTGCAGATGGCGTACGGGGCGACCAACACCGAGATCGCCGAGCACTTCGTGGTCAGCGAGGCGACGGTGAAGACGCACGTCGGGCGGGTGCTGGCCAAGACCGGTTCCCGCGACCGCGTGCAGGCCGTCGTCCTGGCCTACCGGACGGGCCTCGTGCAGCCCGCCGACCTCCTCCGCAACGCCTAAGCCTTTCCCCCGCGCTTTATCGCGATTAACCGCGCGTGCTTTATCGCGATAAAGCACGCGCGGGTCCGACTGGGGGATGAGGGCAAGATCGGTCTCGGCTCCGACGCGGGAGGACGACGCCGACCGGCAGCGTGATCGGCAACCGATCACCTGACCTGGAGGAACCGTGTCCGTCCCCGTCATGACAGTGCCCGGCGAGCCGCCGGCGTCGCAGTCGATGGCCGCCGTCCGCGCGAGCGGCCTGCGCAAGGTCTACGGCAGCGGCGAGACCGCCGTGCACGCCCTGCGCGGCGTCGACGTCGCCTTCGCCCGCGGCGAGTTCACCGCGATCATGGGCCCGTCGGGCTCCGGGAAGTCGACGCTCATGCACTGCCTCGCGGGGCTGGACACCGCCAGCGCCGGCCAGGTCTGGCTGAGCGACACCGAGCTGACCAGCCTGCGCGACGACCAGCTGACCACCCTGCGCCGGCAGCGGGTCGGCTTCGTCTTCCAGTCGTTCAACCTGCTGCCGGTGCTCGACGCGCTGGAGAACATCACCCTGCCGATGCAGCTGGCCGGGCAGCGGCCCGACCGCGCGTGGCTGGACGCCGTCATCGCCCGGCTCGGCCTGCGCGAGCGGCTCGGGCACCGGCCGCACGAGCTCTCCGGAGGCCAGCAGCAGCGGGTGGCCATCGCCCGCGCCCTGCTGCCCCGGCCCGACGTCGTCTTCGCCGACGAGCCGACCGGCAACCTCGACTCCCGCGCCGGCGCCGAGGTGCTCGGCCTGCTGCGCTCCAGCGTCAAGGAGACCGGCCAGACGGTCGTCATGGTCACCCACGACCCGACCGCCGCCGCCTACGCCGACCGGGTCGTGCTGCTGGCCGACGGCGCGCTGGCCGGCGAGCTGATCGCGCCCACCGCCGAGTCGGTACTCGACGCGCTGCGCGGACTGGGGGCCTGAGCCGCCGTGCGACGCGTTCTCCTCGCCCAGCTGCGCACCCACGCCGCCCGGCTGGTCGCCTCCACCCTGGCCGTCGTCATCGCGACCGGCTTCGTGGTCGCCACCCTCGTGCTGAACGAGACCTCCCGCGACACCATCTACGAGGCGGTCGGCGCCCAGTACGTCGACACCGCCGCGGTCGTGAAGGCCGACAACGGGTCCGCCTTCGACCCCTCCGCGCTGACCGGGCTCGACTCGGTCGGCGCCGTCGCCCCGACCTGGGCCACGCAGGTGCAGGCCGCCGTCCCGGGCCGTTCCGGCGCGCAGTACCTGCTGGTCGACACGGTCGCCGACGACCCCGCCCTGCGCTGGCAGCACCTGTCGTCCGGCACGCTGCCCGACCGGCCCGGTGAGATCGCGGTCAGCGACCGCGCCCGCGCCTCGGTCGGCGACGTCCTCACCATCACCGCCTACGACGGCGAGGGCAACGCAGCCACGAGCGAGGCCACGGTCACCGGCATCCTCGACCTCGGCGGCGACCCGACCGCAGGGCTCTACGCCCGGGGCGCGGTGGTGCCGCAGCAGGCGCAGGAGTGGGGGGCCTCGACGCCCGACGAGCTGCGGATCGCCGCGGCGCCGGGCTACTCCGACCGGCAGGTGGCCGACGACGTCGCCGCCGCGCTGGCCGGGCAGCAGGTCACCGTGCGCACCGGCGCCGAGGAGGCCGCGCACGCCGCCGCGGGGCTGACCGGCAACTCCACCGCGCTGGCCGCCGTCCTGCTCGTGTTCGGCACCGTGGCGGTCGTCGTCGCGGGGCTCGTCATCGCCAACACCTTCGCCGTCCTGCTGGCGCAGCGGACGCGGGAGCTCGCGCTGCTGCGCTGCGTCGGCGCCACCGCCCGGCAGGTCCGGCGCAGCGTGCTCGGCGAGGCGCTGGCCACCGGGCTCGTCTCCTCGGCGCTCGGGGTCGCGGCCGGGATCGGCCTGGCCGCGCTCGTCTCGGCGCTGACGGGCACCGACTCGCCGATCCCGCTGGCCGGGGTGAGCGTGCCGCTCTACGCCGTCCTCACCGGGCTGGCCGTGGGCACCCTGGTGACCCTGCTCGCCGCGCTGGCGCCGGCCCGCGCCGCCACCCGCGTGGCACCGCTGGCCGCGCTGCGCCCGGTGGACGCCGCGCCGCTGCGGTCCCGGCCGGGGCTGCTCCGGCTGCTGCTCGGCCTGGCCCTGCTGCTGCCCGGCGCGGGCCTGCTCGCGGTCGGCGTCCTCGTGCACAGCGTGCTCGTCGCGCTGCCCGGTGGCGTCGCCAGCTTCCTCGGGATCGTGCTGCTCGCCCAGCGCAGCATCCCTCCGGTGGTCGCGGCCGCCGGTCGGCTGGCCGGCCGGCTCGGCGGGGTGCCGGCCAGGCTGGCGGCCGGCAACGCCACCCGCAACCCCCGGCGGACCGCGGCGACGGCGACCGCGCTGCTCATCGGCGTGACGCTGACCTCGGCGATGGTCGTCGGCGCGGCGTCGACCCGGGCCACCGCAACCGCAGGCCTGGCCGCCGCCTACCCGACCGACGTGCTGGTGCGCGCCGGTGAGCCGCTGCCGGCCGGCCTGCTCGGCGACCTCACGGCGGTGGACGGCATCGCGAGCGGCACCGCCCTGGCCGCCGCGCAGGTCACCGGCCCGGACGGCTCGGAGTGGCAGGTGGAGGGCGTCGACCCGGCGGCCGCCGCGCCGGTGCTGCGCTCGACCACCCAGCTGGTGCTGCCGAAGGACGGCCAAGTGGTGCTGCCCGAGTGGCTGGCCGACAGCTGGTCGGTGCACGCCGGCGACCAGGTGCGGCTCAGCACGGACGACGGCAGCCTCGACGCCACCGTGGTCGTCGTCGGCAGCAACGACGTCGACGACCCGCTGCTCACCGCCGCCGACCTGCACCGCCTGACCCCGCGGACGACGATCGGCGAGCTCTGGCTGCGCCTGGCCGACCGCAGCGACGACGACCAGGCCGCGACCGTCGACGCGGTCACCGACCTCGTCGGCACCGCCGCGCCCACCGCGATGGTGGCCGGGCTGGTCAGCGAGCGCGCCGCGATCGACTCGGTGCTCGACACGCTGCTGCTCGTGGTCACCGGGCTGCTGGGGATCGCGGTGGTCATCGCGCTGATCGGCGTCGGCAACACCCTGGCGCTGTCGGTGGTGGAGCGGCGGCAGGAGAACGGGCTGCTGCGGGCGCTCGGGCTCACCCGCGGGCAGCTGCGCGGGCTGCTCGCCTGGGAGGCGGTGCTGGTCGCCGGCGTGGCCGCGGTGCTCGGCGTCGTCCTCGGGGGCGCCTACGGCCTGATCGGCGCGGCGTCGGTGCTCGGCGGGCTGGGCGAGGTGGTCCTGGCGGTGCCGTGGCTGCAGGTGGCCGCGATCGTCGCCGTCGCCACGCTGGCCGGGCTGCTGGCCTCGGTGCTGCCGGCCCGCCGGGCGGCGCGCACCGCGCCGGTGGCGGCGATCGCCGCCGTCTGACCCCCTGCCCCCGGGACGCTCGTGCCCTGCCCACGCCCCGTGGGCAGGGCACGAGCGTCGCGCTCACTCCTCGCCGATGTCCTCGTTCCACAGCGCGGGCCGCTCGGCGATCATCCGCCGCATGAGCTCGATGCATTCCGGATCGTCGAGGACGTCGACCTGCACCCCGTGCGAGCGGAGCAGGTCCTCGGAGGCCTGGAAGCTGCGGTTCTCCCCGATGACGATGCGCGGCACGTCGTAGAGCAGGGCCGTCCCGGCGCACATGTAGCAGGGCGACAGCGTGGTGTAGAGGACGCTGTGCCGGTACACCGAGGCCGGCTGCCGGCCCGCCCGCTCGATGCAGTCGGTCTCCCCGTGCCGGATCGAGCTGCCCATCTGCACCCGTCGGTTGCGGCCGACCGCGAGGACGCGGCCGTCGTGGACCAGCGCCGCGCCGATCGGGACCCCACCCTCCTCCCAGCCGATCCGCGCCTGCTCGACCGCGAGACCCAGGAAGAAGCGGTCCTGCTCCTCGTCGGACAGGCCGGGCGGAAGGGTGGGGAGGGGGGCCTCGGGCACGGCTGGATCCTTCCGGGTGACGGTCGGCGACGCGGTGGGCTGGCAGCGCCCCGACATCGAACCACCCCTGACGAGGAGGAAGTCACCTTCCTCAGATGACCGCCTTTGCCGCTCGGGCTGGGATGCTGGACCTCGTGGTCTCCCCTGCACTTCGCCGCACCGCCGTCGCCGCCGCCGTCCTCGCCTGGCCCGTCAGCTGGGTCGTCCGGGCCGCGTGGGGCCTGCCGAACGCCCTCGGCGCCAGCCAGCGCCAGCTGCGCCCGACCGTGACCGCGTCCGAGCACTACTACGACGGCAAGTTCCACAACACGCTGCCGACGCCGGCGCTCAAGCCGGCCAACGCGCGCGACGGGCTGCTGCGGCAGTGGCACGAGCAGCGGCACAACGGGCACCCCGGCGCCGAGGTGCCGCTGACCCGCGACGAGTTCCCGGTGCAGGCCGGCGAGCTGGCGGTCACGTGGTTCGGGCACGCCAGCGCGCTGCTGGAGATCGACGGGCAGCGGGTGCTGTTCGACCCGGTCTGGGGCGAGCGGGTGTCGCCGTCCCCGACCCTCGGGCCCACGCGGCTGCACCCGAACCCGGTGCCGCTCGAGGCGCTGCCGCCGGTCGACGTCGTCGTCATCTCGCACGACCACTACGACCACCTCGACCTGCCGACCGTCCAGTGGCTGCTGCGGCGCTCCGGCGCGGTCTTCGTCGTCCCGCTCGGCATCGGGGTGCACCTGCGCACCTGGGAGGTGCCCGAGGATCGGATCGTCGAGCTGGACTGGAACGGCAGCACGACCGTCGGCGAGCTCACCCTCACCTGCACCGAGGCCCGGCACTTCTCCGGCCGGTTCTTCGCCCGCGACACCACGCTGTGGGCGTCGTGGGCGATCGCCGGCCCGCGGCACCGGGTCTTCTTCGGCGGCGACACCGGTTACACCCCGGCCTTCGCCGAGATCGGCGCGCGGCTGGGCCCGTTCGACCTCACGATCCTGCCGGTCGGCGCCTACAACGAGGCCTGGCACGCGATCCACATGGACCCCGAGGAGGCGGTCCGCGCGCACGGCGACCTCGGCGGCCGGGTGATGCTGCCGATCCACTGGGCCACGTTCAACCTGGCGTTCCACCGCTGGGCCGAGCCGGTGCAGCGGGCGCTCGTCGCGGCGGAGCGGTCGGGCGTGCAGCTGGTCGTGCCGAAGCCGGGCGGGCGGGTCGACGTCCTCGACCCGCCGGACCTCAAGGACTGGTGGACGTCGGTCGGCTCGCAGTCCGACGCCGAGCACCACTCCCCGGAGACCGCGGACCGCTAGGCGCTGGCCCGGACGACGAGCTCCGACGGGAAGAACCGCTGCTCGTCGCGCACCCCGTCGAGGACGGTCCGCACCGCCGCGGTGGCGATGTCGGCCACCGGGTGGGTCGTCGTCGTCAGGTCGGTGAGCTCCGCGGCCGGGACGTCGTCGAAGCCCGCGACCGCCACGTCACCGGGCACCCTGCGGCCGGAGCGGCGCAGGGTCGACAGCGCGCCGAAGGCCACCTCGTCGCAGCTGGCCACGATCGCGTCGATGTCCGGCCAGCGCGCCAGCAGCGTCGCGGCGCCCGCGGCACCGTCGGCCGCGCAGAACCCGCCGGGCACCACGCGGACCGGGAGCCCGGCTGCTTGCACCGCCGCCCGGTAGGCGGCCACCGGCCGGTGCGTGCAGGGCAGCCACGACGGCCCGGTGATCATCGCGATCCGCCGCCGGCCGGAGCGGACCAGGTGCTCGACCCGCCGGCGGGCCGCCGCGGCGCCGTCCACGTCGACGGCCGGCACGGTCGCGCTCCCGACCCCGATGGACACGGTGCGGCCGACCAGCCCGCGCGGCAGCTCGGCCAGCACCTCCCGCGTGGTGTTGAGCAGCACGAGCCCGCCGATGGTGCGGTCACGGGCGAGCGCGTCGAGCACGCCGGCCGGGCGCTGCCGCGGCACCGGGACGACGCCGATGCCGAGCCCCTCGGGCGTGAGCACCTGGGCGCCGGCGGTGACCACCCGGGCCAGGTACCAGCAGGAGACGTCGGTGCAGTCGCTGACCACGGCGACGACCACCCGGGCCCCCCGCCCGCTGACCAGGGCCCGGGCCACGGGATCGGCGACGTAGCCCAGCGCGCGGGCCGCTGCCCGTACCTGTCGCTGCGTTTCCGTCGACACCGGCCCACCACCGGTGAGCGCGCGGGATGCGGTCGCCCGGGAGACACCCGCGGCACGCGCGACGTGCTCGAGGGTCACCGCGGGGTGTGCGTCGGCCGGCACGGGGCCGTCGTACCACGAGGGGCCGACGACCGCCGCCAGGTTTTCGGGTGGAAGCGCTTCCCAGCGCAGCGGTTGGCAGGAACGGTGCGGTCGCGGTCATTCCTGTCACTCGCCCGCCCACACGGTCAGCGGCACGCTGGAGGCATGTCCGTGTGGAGAGCGTTGCGCGACTTCTTCGCCGTCCAGGCCGAGTTGCACGAGCGCATGTCGCTTCGCGACCGGCCGTGGGAGGAGGAGTTCCTGCACTGAGTAAGGACCCCGCTGCCCCCCACCGCTCGCAAGCTCGCGGCGGGACCCTGCAGCGGGGCCGATACCCAGGGGCGGCAGCGCGCGATCAGGCCTTCGGCGTGACGAGCACCGCCTCCTGCGGCTCCTTGCTGCGCTCGATCGAGTGGATGACCGCGTAGAGCGCGCCGGCGATGAGGAAGCCGACGAAGAAGGCGATGTCGCCGAACGACGGCCACGTCGACGGGACGAGGCCGGTGTAGAGCGACTGGTCGGCGAACAGCCAGATCGAGAGCGCCATCCCGACCAGCATCGACACCCAGCCGGCGTAGGGCGTGTGCTTGCGGTCGAACAGGAAGCCGTCGACCCGGTGCCCGCGGCGCAGGTACCAGTCGACGAGGTAGACGCCCAGCCACGGGCCGATCCAGTAGCTGATGACGAGCAGGAAGTTCTCGTACTTGGAGATGTCGTTGAGGCCCAGGAAGGCCACGATCAGCCCCAGCACGCCGAACACCAGCGCGGTCACCGCGCGCGCCGTCTTCAGCGGGATGCGGAAGCCCAGCGCGGTGAACGACAGGGCGCCCGAGTAGATGTTGATCGCGTTGGCCGCGACCGCGCCGAGCGCGATGGCCAGCAGGGTCAGGTCGCCCATGAACGTGCCGAGGTAGGACGTGAAGTCCTCGGTCGGGTTGCCACCGAACGCGATGCTGACCGAGGCGGCGCCGGCCACCTCCAGGACGAAGCAGGAGAGGAAGACGCCGAGACCGGCCGACAGACCGGTCTTCACCGGCGAGGAGTCGGCGGGCAGGTAGCGGGTGTAGTCCGCCGCGTAGGGGTTCCAGCCCGCCGCGTAGCCGAAGGTGGCGCCGACGATGACCAGGAAGCCGCCGATGCCGGCGCCGGACGCGTGCGCCGTCGAGCCGAAGTCGGCCTTGGTGAAGGTCATGATGCAGGCGATCGCGAAGATGACCGCGAGTACGGGCGCCGCATAGCGCTCGAAGGTCTGTACGAGGTTGTGCCCGTAGAACGCGATCACGACCTGGAAGGCGACCACGACGAGCAGGCAGAGCCACTTCGGCAGCGTGGTCAGCGCGTTCAGGGCCAAGGCCCCGCTCACGCTGTTGACCGCGAACCAGCCGATGCCCGCGATGATCGCGTTCAGGCCGGCCGGCAGGACGTTGCCGAACCAGCCGAAGGCGATGCGGGAGAGCACCATCTGCGGCACGCCGTAGCGCGGACCGCGGCCGGAGAGCACCCCGTGGGTGAACGAGCCGAGGCCGGTGCCGAGCAGGATCGCGAAGAACGCCTGCCAGAAGGTCAGCCCGATGATCCCGGTGGCCAGCACGCCGAGGAACACGGTGGCGAACTCGAGGTTGGGCGACAGCCACGTCCAGAGCAGGTGCACCGGCTTGCCGTGGCGCTCGTTCAGCGGCGCGAACTCCGCACCGCCGGGTTCGACCGCGATGACCTTGGTGCCGTACTCGCCGGGGCGCACCTCGGCGACGACGGTCTCGGACTCAGGGGCGCGGTACTCGGGTGTGCTGGTAGCCATGCGGAACTCCATCTCCCGTGGCGCGAAGTGCGCGCGGCAACGGTAGGGCTTTCGCGGCTCGCTGAGGTATCGCGATGGTTACGAACCGTGCCGTCCGCAACTCAAGGCAGGGCCAGCACCTTGCGCAGGTCGGCGACGTCCCCGATCTCCCGTCCGGGCACGGGTCCGGCCGGGTCCAGGTCGTGGCCGGGTCGCCGCAGCCGGACGACGTCCAGCCCGGCCTCGAGGGCGCCTCGGACGTCGCGCGCGGAGGTGGCGACGTGGGTCAGCGCGCCCCCGGCCCGCTCCCGAGCGCGCTCGTAGATCGCGCGGCCGGGCTTGTAGGCCTTGAGCCGCTCGGAGGTGAGCACGGCGGCGTCGTCGACGAGTGGCGCGACCCGCGTGCGGGCGAAGACGACGTCGTCGACGTTGGACAGCACGCCGACCTGCCACCGCTCGGCGACCAGCGGCAGGCCGGCCTCGACGTCCGGCCACAGCGGCCAGTTGCCGACCGAGCCGAGCAGGACGGCGGTGTCGGCGTCCGCGTCGCCGTCCAGGCCGAGACCGGTGTAGACGGCGGCCAGCGCCCGTCGGCTGTGCTCGGTGAACGGCACCCACTCGGTCTCGTCGCGCTGGGAGGCCTTGTTCGCCGCGTCCCAGCGGTCGTAGAGGTCCGCGGGGTCGGCGTCCCAGCCGTGGGCGGCGGCGATCTGGCCGAACGCGGCGCTGCCCCCGCTGCGCGAGTCGATCAGCGCGCTGAACAGGTCGAACGTGACCAGCACTAGCGGAGCAGCTTCGAGAGGCGCCGGTCGGCCAGCGGCTTGCCGCCGGTCTGGCACGTCGGGCAGTACTGCAGCGAGGTGTCGGCGAAGCTGACCTCGCGGACGGTGTCGCCGCAGACCGGGCAGGGCAGGCCGGTGCGGTTGTGCACCTGCAGCCCGGAGCGCTTCTCGCCCTTCATCGTGGCCGCCTTCTGGCCGAGCTGGCGGCCGAGGGCCTCGGTGAGCTCGGCGCGCATCGCGTCGTAGAGGCGGATCAGCTCGTCCTCGTTGAGCTTGTCGGCCATCTTGAACGGCGAGAGCCGCGCGGTGTGCAGGATCTCGTCGGAGTAGGCGTTGCCGATGCCGGCGAGCAGCGTCTGGTCGGTCAGCGCGCCCTTGAGCTGGCCCGACCGGCTCGTGAGCAGCAGCGCGAAGTCCTCGAAGGACACCTGCAGCGCGTCGGGGCCGAGCCGTGCGACGCCGGGCACCTGGGCGGGGTCGTGCACCAGGTAGACGGCGAGGCTCTTGCGGGTGCCCTGCTCGGTGAGGTCGAAGCCGTTGCCGTCGTCCAGGTGGACGCGCAGCGCGAGCGGGCCTCTGCCCGGCTTGGGCGGGGCGGGCGGTAGGCCGGTGCGCCAGTGCAGCCAGCCGGCGCGCGCCAGGTGCACAACCAGGTGCAGGCCGGAGACGTCGAGGTCGAGGAACTTGCCGTGCCGGCTGACACCGGTGATCTCCAGTCCGCCGAGTGCGGACAGCGGCGGGTCGAAGGTCTTGATCGCCTGGACGGCGGCCAGGTCGACCCGCGTGACGACGTGGCCGACGGCGTTCTCCTGGAGGAACGCCGTCAGCGCCTCCACCTCGGGCAACTCGGGCACCCGCCCATGATCCACGCCGCAGCGCGGCCCCGCCGTCCCCCGACGGGTGGTTTCGCGCGCTTAACCGCGCGCGGTTAAGCGCGCGAAACCACCTCAGAAGCTGGTGCGGTCGGTGACCTCGGCGGTGGCGCCGGGCTCGTGCCGGGCCTGGTCGGCGACGGCGTGCGCGACCGCCTCGGTCGCGGCCGGGTCGAACACGCTCGGGATGATGTAGTTGGCGTTGAGCTGGTCGTCGCGGACGACGGCGGCCAGCGCGTCGGCCGCCGCGAGCAGCATCCCGGTGCTGATCTCCGTCGCCCGCGCGTCGAGCAGACCGCGGAAGACGCCGGGGAAGGCCAGCACGTTGTTGATCTGGTTCGGCAGGTCCGAGCGGCCCGAGGCGACGACGGCGGCGTACTGCCGCGCCCGCACCGGGTCGACCTCCGGCGTCGGGTTGGCCATCGGGAAGACGACGGCGCGCTCGTTCATGTTCGCCAGCGCCTCGACCGGCAGGATGTTGCCCGCGCTGACCCCGATGAAGACGTCGGCGCCGGTCAGCGCCTGCGGCAGCTCGCCGCGCTCGCCCGCCGGGTTGGTGCGGCGGGCCAGCTCCAGCTTGGCGCCGGAGAGCCGCTCGTCGTCCGGCGAGAGGATGCCCTCCCGGTCCCAGACGAGCACCGAGCCGACGCCGGCCTCCAGCAGCAGCGAGACGATCGCCGTCCCGGCCGCGCCGCCGCCGGCGACGACGACCTTGACCTCGCCGAGCTCCTTGTCGACCACCCGCAGCGCGTTGCGCAGGGCGGCCAGCGCCACGATCGCGGTGCCGTGCTGGTCGTCGTGGAAGACGGGGATGTCGAGCTTCTCGCGGAGCCGCGCCTCGATCTCGAAGCAGCGCGGAGCGGCGATGTCCTCGAGGTTGATGCCGCCGAAGCCGGGGGCGATCAGCTCCACGGTGCGCACGATCTCGTCGACGTCCTGGGTGTCCAGGCAGATCGGCCAGGCGTCGATGTCGGCGAACCGCTTGAACAGCGCGGCCTTGCCCTCCATCACCGGCATCGCGGCGCCCGGGCCGATGTTGCCCAGGCCCAGCACGGCCGAGCCGTCGGTGACGACGGCGACGGTGTTGCCCTTGATGGTCAGCCGGCGCACGTCCTCCGGGTGCTCGGCCAGCGCCATGCAGACCCGGGCGACGCCCGGCGTGTAGGCCATCGACAGGTCGTCGCGGGTCTTCAGCGGCACCCGGGAGGCGATCTCCAGCTTGCCCCCGAGGTGCAGCAGGAAGGTCCGGTCGCTGACCTTGCGGACCTTGACCCCGGGCAGGTCCCGCAGCGCCTGCACCATCTCCTCGGAGTGGGCGGCGTCGGCGGCCGAGCACGTCACGTCGACGGTGAGCCCGTCGGGGCGGCTGTCTACTACGTCGATGGCGGTGACCGCGCCGCCGGCGGACCCCACGGCGGTGGCGATGCGGCCGATGCTGGCCGGGTCGCCGTCGGCGGTGAGCCGCACGGTGATCGAGTAGGACGCCGAGGTGACCGGGCCGCGCGGCGGCGTCGCGGGCTCACCCAGGGCGGTGACGTTCGCAGAGGTGTCGGTGCTCATGGCGTCCCTCATGGTCCCACCCCGGTCGCCGCCCGATGCCGCGCGGGGCGGGTGCGGCCCGGAAGTGAGCGGTAAGTCACCGGCAAGCAGCCTGGCCCACGGTTCCGACCATGACCACATCCGTGATGCCGGCACCCGCGCCGGCGCAGACCCGCCGCTCCTCCCCCTGGACCGAGATCGGCGTCTTCCTCGGCGTCGTCGTCGCGCTCAGCGCGACGACCACCACGATCGCCCTCACCCAGCACGCCGACGTCCGCCACGTCGACAGCGCGCCGCCCGGCGCCCAGGCCGCGCTCTACGGCCAGGCGCTGATCCCGCTCCTCGCCGCGGTCGTCGCGCGGCTGGTCACCACGGGCACGCTGCGACGCAACGGCTGGGGTTTCCGCCGTACGTCGTGGCGCAGCCTCGGCACCGCCTGGGCCTGGTCGCTGGGGACGACGCTGGCGGCCGGCGCGATCGTCTGGGTCACCGGCGCCGGCGGCTTCCGGACGGCGGGCCTCGACGTCATGGTCCCGCTCGGGCTGACCGTGCTGGCGCTGCCCTACGTGCTGCTCGCGATCGGTGAGGACGTCGGCTGGCGCGGCCTGCTGGTGACCCGGCTCGCCGAGGTCGCCGGACCGCGCACCGTCGTCCTGACCAGCGGCCTGGTCTGGTCGGCGTTCCACTGGCCGCTGATCCTGCTGCTCGGTGGGACGCCGACCGGCGTCGCGACGTGGTGGGCGCTGCTGTGGTTCACGGTCGGGACGACGGCCTACGGCGCGGTCCTGGCCAGCATGCAGCTGCGCTGGGGGCTGTGGCCGGGCGTGCTGGCCCACGCGGTCGGCAACGCGGTGATGTACCACGTCCTCGAGCCGCTGACCGCCGACACCGGGCGGACGAACTGGTTCGCCACCGAGACCGGTCTCGTCTACGGGGCGGTCATGCTGGTCAGCGCAACCGTCTTCCTGCGGTTCTTCCCGCTGGCCAGGGGCGCGAAGGGCGGGACGGTGGCGGGCTAACTCTTCGTGCCGATGACCTGCAGGTAGGTGTTCGGCACGAGGATCCCGGGGTGCCCGCGGCTGTAGCTGCCCCACATCGCGACGAACTCGTCGTGGAAGGCCTGCCGGCCGCCCTCGTCGAGCCGCTCCCACGCCACCCGCACCGGGGCGTACCAGTCGACGTAGCGCTCCCACTGCACCTCCGGTGACGGTGCGGTGAAGTCGGTCGCCCGCTCGGCGTAGCGCAGCGTCACGCCACGGCGGGCGAAGAGCTGCTCGACGCCGTCGCGGGTGCCCCAGCGCAGCGGGTCGCCCGGGTGGTCGCGGGGATCGTGCTGGCGGACCAGCTGCAGGAGCTTGCCGCCGGGTGCTTCGGGCACCCAGGCGGTGAGCCCGAACCGGCCTCCCGGGCGCAGCACCCGCACGATCTCCGCGGCGGCCTTCTCGGCGTCGGCGGCGAAGACCACGCCGATCGTCGAGGTGACGACGTCGAAGCTGCCGTCGTCGTAGGGCAGCGCCTGCGCGTCGGCGATCTCGGTCGCGAACGACAGGCCCTCCAGCTCGGCCCGCTGTCGGGCGTAGTCGAGCATCTCGGGGACGATGTCGGTGCAGACGACGTCGGCGTCGCGGCGGGCCGCGGCCAGCGCGGTGTTGCCGGTGCCGCCGCCGATGTCGAGCAACCGTTCCCCGGGGCGGACCTGCAGGTCGGCGACGAGCTGCTCGCTGGCGGGCACCAGCCGGACGCCGACGCGCTGGTAGTCGCCGGCCGACCACAGCTCGCGGGTCCGCTCGGCGCCGGGGGCGGTGGCCGGGGACGTCATGTGCGCAGTGTGCTCCGCGTCACTTAGGAGGCCAACCCGACCGCGTCCCCCACCGCTGGGACGGTCGCCCCCGAACAGGACGCACGACCCTGGGCCCGGCCGGAGGACACGCGGGACAGTGCGGCGCACCGCACGAAGCCACTCGTCGGAGGCCGCGATGTCCCGCCCAGGCCGCACACCCGTCGTCCTCGCCGGCCCGGCGCTGCTGGCGGTGGTGCTGGCCGGCTGCGACCTGGGTCTGCCCACAGAGGAGGCCGCCGCATCCAGCGCGCTGGCGACGATCTGGCCCGCCGGCCGGACCGGGAGCATGGACGTGGTCGCGGAGGTCGACGGCCGGGAGATCGCCGGGCGCTGCACCGGGCTGAACTCGGGCGAACCCACCGTCCTGCTCGAGGTGGGCATGGGCGCCCCGCGGGACGAGCTGCAGGTCGTGGAGGACCACCTCGCGCCGCGGACCGTCGTCTGCACCTACGACCGGGCCGGCACGGGGAACAGCGACCCGCCCGAGAGCTCCCCCCGACCGGTCGCCGAGGTCGTCTCCGACGCCCTCGCGCTGCTGGACCAGGTGGCCGAGCAGGGCGCCGCGGCGCCGTTCTTCCTCGTGGGGCAGTCGTTCGGCGGCGAGCTGGTCATGCGGGAGAGCCAGACCCGGCCCGACCTGCTCGCCGGATTCGTCGCGATGAACCCGAGCCCGCCGTTCCAGACCTGGCTGGCGCGGGCCCGCACCGTCGAGACCGAGGAGGAGGTGGCCGCCTACGAGCTGCCCTCCTTCACGGGCGGCAACGCGGAGGGCGTCGACACCACCGCCGACGAGAGCCTGCTCACCGATCCGCTCCCGGCCGAGCTGCCCTATGCGGTGGTGTTCGACGAGGCCTGCGGCGAGCTGCCGCCGTCGCTGCAGGCCGAACCGCGGTGCGGGCAGCTGATCGCGCAGCTCGAGCTCACCATGGTGGATCTCGCGCACGTCGGTGCGGGCGGCAGTTTCGCCCGGGTGCCCGGTGCCGGGCACGCGATCTACGCGTCGCGGCCGGAGTCGGCGCTGGCGATGATCGACCACGTCTGGGCGCGGGCCACCGCCGGCTGATCAGCCGGTCAACCGCGGGAGCGGTCCGGTGCTGCCGTCCGCCGCCCAGCGCACGAGGTCGTCGACGGCGACGCCGTGCGGCGGGTCGGCCGCGTAGGGGGCGAGGTTCGCCGTCCCCCGCTGGATCAGCGCGGCCGCGCCGGTGGCGTTGCCCCGCGCGGCGTGGGTGAGCCCGACGGCGACCTGCGCCAGGCCGCGCCACAGCTGCCGCTCCTCCTCGGGCGCGCTCTTCCACGCGTCCTCGAGCACCTCGTGCGCGTGGAACGGCCGGCCGGCGTCCAGCAGCGCCTGCGCCTCGGCCAGCGCGTTCTCCGGGGTCCGGACGACGCCCTCCGGCGCGCGCTCCTCGCCGGCCGCGCCGTAGGGCAGCGGCCGGCCGAGCGCGTCCCGCGGACGGGCGTTGCGCGCACGGCCCGCAGCGTCGCGGTCACGGTCGGCCGATGCATCCACGTCGGCATCCTCTCGCGAACGCTGTTCAGCCATCGTTTCCGTCGGTAGGGGTTGATCTGATCCCAGGGCGGTGGAGGATGGCTAGCCGAGGACGGCTCCACGCAAGGGCCGCCCCCGCACCGACCCGCGGTCGACGTCTGACCGGTCCGGACCTGGAGGGGGTGGGGCCCCGTGGCCCCCGTTCCGAGCACCTCTGTCTTCCCGCTGCGCTCCGCGCTCGACGAGGCCGTCGACGCCGTCACCGCCACCGCCCTGCGCCCCGGCCCGATCGGCACGGTCGGCCTCGAGCTGGAAGGGCACCTCGTCGACCTCGCCGGTCCCGGTCGCCGGGTGACCTGGCCGCGGATCCGCGCCGTCCTCGACGGGCTGGGTCCGCTGCCCGGGAGCAGCCGGGTCACCCTCGAGCCCGGCGGTCAGGTCGAGCTCTCCGGGCCGCCGCTGACCGGGGTCGCGGCCGCGGTCGCGGCGCTGCGCGCCGACCGCCGGGTCCTCGCCGACGCGCTGGCGGACGACGGGCTCGGGCTGGCGCTGCTCGGCACCGATCCGCTGCGGCCACCGACCCGGGTGCACCCCGGCGCGCGGTACGCGGCGATGGAGGAGCACTTCACCGCCGTCGGCTGCCGCGCCGCCGGGCTGGCGATGATGACGTCGACCGCGTCGCTGCAGGTCAACCTGGACGCCGGCCCGCCGGAGGGCTGGCCGGCCCGCGTCGCCCTCGCCCACCAGCTCGGCCCGGTGCTCATCGCGGTCTCGGCCTGCTCGCCGCTGCTGTCCGGACGGTCGACCGGCTGGCGGTCGTCCCGGCAGCGGATCTGGGGCGACCTCGACCAGGCCCGCTGCGGGCCGCTGCTCGGCGGGGCCGACCCGGCCGGCGAGTGGGCGGCGTACGCGCTGTCCGCGCCGGTCATGCTCGTCCGGGACGACGACGGCGGCGCCGTCCCCGTGCGCTCCCGCGCCGCCTTCGCCGACTGGCTGACCGGCGAGGCCGACCTCGGCCGCCGGCCGACCCGCGCCGACCTCGACTACCACCTGACCACGCTCTTCCCGCCGGTGCGGCCGCGGGGCTTCCTCGAGATCCGCTATCTCGACGCCGCGCCCGAACCGTGGTGGCCCGCGCTGGCCGCGGTCACCGCCACCCTGCTCGACGACCCGGTCGCGGCTGATCGCGCCGCCGAGGCCAGCGCACCGGTGGCCGGGGCCTGGACCCGCGCCGCCCGCGACGGGCTGGCCGATCCCGCGCTGCGCCGCGCCGCCGCCGGGTGCCTGGCCGCCGCCGTCGACGCCGTCCCGGCCGTCCTGCGCCCGGAGGTGACGGCGCTGGCCGAGCTGGTCGCGGACGGCCGCAGCCCGGGCGGCGCCGTCCTCACCGCGGCCGACCGGGGCGGCCCCTACGCCGCCCTGCTGTCCGCGACCGAGCAATCGGAGGCCGTCCGATGACCCTCGCCGACGAGCTGGCGGCCCAGCTCACGACCGCCCGAGCGCGCACGCTGCACCTGACCGACCACGACGAGCCCGAGCTGGTGCGCCAGTTCGACGCGCTCATGAGCCCGCTGGTCTGGGACCTCGCGCACATCGGCCAGCAGGAGGACCTCTGGCTGCTCCGCGGCGGCGACGGCCGCCGGCAGGGCCTGCTGCCGGCGTCGGTGGAGGCGCTCTACGACGCGTTCACCCATCCCCGCGCCGTCCGCGAACGGCTGCCGCTGCTGCCGCCGGTCGAGGCCCGCGCGTTCTGCGGCGAGGTGCGCGGCCGGGTGCTCGACCGGCTGGAGCACCTGGGCGACACCGACGACCCGTTCGACTTCGCCATGGTGGTCAGCCACGAGCAGCAGCACGACGAGACGATGCTGCAGGCGCTGCAGCTGCGGTCGGGCCCGCCGCTGCTCGGCACCGGGACGCCGCTGCCCGCCGGCCGGCCCGGGGTCGCCGGCACGTCGGTGCTGGTGCCCGGCGGGGAGTTCGTGCTCGGCGTCGACGCCGCCGACGAGCCGTTCTCGCTGGACAACGAGCGCCCGGCGCACGTCGTCGACGTCCCGTCGTTCCGCATCGGCCGGGTGCCGGTCACCAACGCCGAGTACGCCCGGTTCGTCGCCGACGGCGGCTACGCGACGCAGGCCTGGTGGACCGAGCGGGGCTGGGCGCACCGGGTGTCGGCCGGGCTCGACCGGCCGCAGTTCTGGGACCCCGACGGCACGCGCACCCGCTTCGGCGTCGTCGAGGAGCTGCCGGCCGACGAGCCGGTGCAGCACGTGACGTTCTTCGAGGCCGAGGCGTACGCGGCCTGGGCCGGCGCGCGGCTGCCCACCGAGGTCGAGTGGGAGAAGGCCGCGGCGTGGGACCCGGTCGCCGGACGGCGCCGTCGCTTCCCGTGGGGATCGGCCGAGCCGACGGCCGCCCTGGCCAACCTCGGCGGGCACGCCCTGCGCCCGGCCGCGGTCGGCGCCTATCCGGCCGGTGCGTCCGCGTACGGCGTCGAGCAGCTGATCGGCGACGTGTGGGAGTGGACGTCGTCGCCGTTCCGGCCGTGGCCCGGCTTCCGGCCGATGCTCTACGCCACCTACTCCGCACCGTTCTTCAACGGCGACTACCGGGTCCTGCGCGGCGGCTCGTGGGCGGTCGGGGCCTCGATCGTGCGGCCCAGCTTCCGCAACTGGGACCACCCGATCCGCCGGCAGATCTTCAGCGGTCTCCGCCTGGCCTGGGACGCCTGACCGTGTGCCGTCACCTCGCCTGGCTCGGCCGGCCGCGCACCCTCGCCTCGCTCGTGCTGGAGCCGCCGTCGTCCCTGCTGGTGCAGTCCTACGCGCCGCGCCGGCAGCGCTACGGCACGGTCAACGCCGACGGCTGGGGCGTCGGGTTCTACGTGCCGGGTCGCGCCGAGCCGGCGCGCTGGCGCTCGGCCCGGCCGCTGTGGGGCGAGGCCTCGTTCGCCTCGCTGGCGCCGGTGGTCGAGAGCGGCTGCGTGCTGGCCGCCGTCCGCTCGGCGACGGTCGGCATGCCGATCGAGGAGAGCGCAGCCGCCCCGTTCACCGACGGCCGGTGGCTGCTCTCGCACAACGGCCGGGTCGACCGGGCGGTGCTGCCGGCCGTGCGCGCCGCGGAGTCCACGGTCGACAGCGCCCTGCTGGCCGCGCTGGTGTTCGAGCGGGGGCCGGAGCGACTGGCCGACGTCGTCCGGGAGGTCGCCGCGCTCGACCCCGCCGCGCGGCTGAACCTGCTGGTCACCGACGGCAGCCGGCTGCTGGCCACCACGTGGGGCGACACCCTGTCCGTCCTCGCCACCGAGGACGGCGTCGCGCTGGCCAGTGAACCGTGGGACGACGACCCCGCGTGGACCGACGTGCCGGACCGGCAGCTCGTCGTCGTCACCCCCGACGGCGTCTCGACGGAGGAGATCGCGTGCAGCTGACCTACCACCTCGGCCCCGACGACGCGGCCGAGGCCCTGCGGGCCGACGCCCTCGCCGGCCTGACCGCCACGCCCAAGGAGCTGCCGCCGCGGTGGTTCTACGACGAGCGCGGCAGCGAGCTGTTCGACCGGATCACCCGGCTGCCCGAGTACTACCCGACCCGCACCGAGCGCTCGATCCTGGACGCCCGGGCCGGGGAGATCGCGGCCGCGGCCGGTGCCGACGTCCTCGTCGAGCTCGGCAGCGGGACGTCGGAGAAGACCCGCCTGCTGCTCACCGCGCTGCGCGAGGCCGGCACGCTGCGGCGGTTCGTGCCCTTCGACGTCGATCCCTCGGTGCTGCGGCTGGCCGGCGCCGCGCTGACCGAGGAGTACCCGGGGCTGGAGGTGGACGGCGTCGTCGGTGACTTCACCCGGCACCTCGGCGAGCTGCCGACCGACGGCCGGCGGATGGTGGCCTTCCTCGGCTCGACCATCGGCAACCTCGCCCCGGCCGAGCGGGCCGCGTTCCTCGCCGACCTCGCGGCCACGCTGCAGCCCGGCGACTCGTTCCTGCTCGGCACCGACCTGGTCAAGGACCCGGGCCGGCTGGTCCGCGCCTACGACGACGCCGAGGGTGTGACGGCCGAGTTCAACCGCAACGTGCTGCTGGTGCTCAACCGCGAGCTCAAGGCCGACTTCGACCCCGAGTCGTTCGACCACGTCGCGCTCTGGGACGCCGAGCACGAGTGGATCGAGATGCGGCTGCGGTCGGCCCGCGACCAGCAGGTCAACGTGGCGGCGCTCGACCTGGGGGTGCCGTTCGCCGCGGGCGAGGAGATGCGCACCGAGATCTCGGCCAAGTTCCGGAAGGCCGGGGTCGAGCGCGAGCTGGCCGCGGCGGGGCTGGCGATGACGCACTGGTGGACCGACCCGGCCGGCGACTTCGGCCTGTCGCTGGCTCAGCCCGCGTAGCTGGGCGCCGCCGGCAGGGCGAAGAACTGCTCGAGCGTGGGCACGCCCTCGGTGCGCATCTCGGTGGCCAGCGCCACGCCGACGTAGCGGACGTGCCACGGCTCGTACCGGTACCCGGTCACGCCCTCAGCGCCGTCCGGGTACCGGATCACGAAGCCGTAGCGGTAGGCGTTCTGCGCCACCCACTGCCCCTGGGGCGTCGTCGCGAAGCACGGGTCGATCTCGCAGCCGCCGCCCCCGATGTCGGCCGCGAGCCCGGTCTGGTGCTCGCTGTACCCGGGCTTCGCGATGCCGCGCAGCGCCTGCGCCTCGCCGAGCCGGGCGACGCCGGAGGCGAAGGTGTTCTGCTGGTAGACGTAGGAGCGGTAGGCGCTGTCCACGTCCAGCCGCAGGCCCTGCGCGGCGGCGTCGGCGAACATCTGGTGCAGGGCCGCGGCGGCCTCGGCCCGCATCTGGTGCCCGTTGCCGACGTCGACCAGGTCGGCCGGGGCGTAGTCGATCGGGTTCAGCGGCCGGAGCTTGTCCACCACCACCCAGATGCTGTTCGCCTCGTCGATCGAGTTCTGCGTGCGGTCGAACGGCGGCGGCCCGGTCGGCGAGGGCAGCGCGGTGGTGGTCGGCGCGGCCGTGGTCGGATCGGCCGTGGTCGGATCGGCCGTGGTCGGATCGGCCGTCGTCGGCGGCGGGGGGTCGGCGGCCTGGCTGTGCGTGCCGGTCGGTCCCAGGCCGACCACGAGCGCGACCGCGCCGCCGGCCAGCAGGAGCAGGACGACGGCGCCGACGGCCACGAGCCAGCGGCGACGGGAGGGCACCCGCTCACCCTTCCCGATCCCCCGCCGCCGGGAAAGCAGCGACGCGGCTCCGGCGCGCTGGATCGCCCGCCACTCGGTAGCGTGCAACCCATGGCCTTCGAGCCGGACGACGACGAGGTGGCCCGGCGGTTCGCCGCCGGTGACGAGCAGGCGCTGGCCTGGGCGTACGAGCGGTGGGCGGGCCAGGTGCACGGGCTGGCGGTGCGCGCCTTCGGTCCCGGGCCGGACGCCGAGGACGTCACCCAGCAGACCTTCGTCGCGGCGTGGACCGGCCGCGCCGGCTACTCGTCCGCGCGCGGGCCGCTGCCGGCCTGGCTGCACGGCATCTGCCGGCACAAGATCGCCGACACGTGGGCGCGGCTGGACCGCCAGCGGCGGCTGCTCCAGGCGGCCGCGGCCGACGCCCTGCCGCCGCCCGCGCCGCTGGACGGCGCCGTCGCCGACCGGGTGCTGCTGCGCGACGAGCTGGACCGCCTCGGGCAGCCGCAGCGCGGCATCCTGGAACTGGCGTTCTACGCCGATCTCACCCACGCCCAGATCGCCGCCCGCACCGGACTGCCGCTGGGGACGGTGAAATCGCACATCAGGCGCACACTGGAGCGCCTGAGGACCCGGTTGGAGGTGGACGGTGCCGCCGCGCACGCCTGAGCCCGTTCCCCCGCCGCCGTCGGTCTGGGACGCGATCGCCGCGCGGACCGGTGTCACCGCCCGACCGCGTCCGGAGATCGTCGCCTCCCCGCTGCTGCCCGCCCCGGAGCCGCCCGCGCCGGCGCCGCCGCCGCGGGGCCGCCGTCCCCGCTGGCTGTTCGCCGCGTGGGCGGGGCTCGTGGCGTGGTCGTCGAGGACGCCGGGCGGCGTCGCCTAGCGTTCGGGGGGTGCCTCTCCTTCCCCACGAGGACGTCGGATCGTCCTGGCGTGCCGTCCGCCCCCGTCCCGCCGGACGGCACCTGGACAGCGCGGCGTGCAGCCGGCAGAGCTCGCGCACGCTGGATGCCGTCGCCCACCACGCCCGGCACGAGGCGGAGCTGGGCGGCTACGTCGCCGAGGCCGCGGCCGACGACCTGCTGCAGCAGGGCCGCTCGGTGCTCGGCGGGCTGGTCGGCATGGCCGCGGCCGACGTCGCGTTCGTGGAGTCGGCGCAGGCCGCCCTCGCCGCGCTGCTGACCGGATGGCGGCTGCCGGCCGGCAGCCGGGTGCTGTGCCTGCCCGGCGAGTACGCGCCGAACGTCGCCCAGCTGCGGGCCTTCGGCCTCCAGCCGGAGCCGATGCCGGCCGACGGCCTCGGCCGGGTCGACCTCGACGCCCTCGAACGGCTGCTGGACGACGACCCGCCGGCCTTCGTGCACCTCACGCACGTGGGCAGCCACCGCGGCGTGCTGCAGCCGGCCGCGGAGGTGGCGTTCCTCTGCCGTGAGTCCGGCGTGCCCCTCGTCATCGACGCGGCGCAGTCGCTGGGCCACGCGGACGTCGACGTCGGCGCGGACGCGGTCTACTTCCCGTCCCGCAAGTGGCTGGCCGGCCCGCGCGGGGTCGGCGTCCTCTGCGTGCGACCGCGCCTGGCCGCGCAGCTCACCCCGGTGCTGCCCGAGCCGGAGGGCGTGCCGCCGCTGCGGGCCTTCGAGTCCGGGGAGGCGCACGTCGCCGGCCGGGTCGGGCTGGTCGTGGCGGTCGGCGAGCACCTGGCCGCGGGGCCGCACCTGGTCCGCGCCCGGCTGGCCGCGGTCGGCCGCGCCACGCGGCAGCTCACCGACGGCGTGGCCGGCTGGTCGGTGGTCGAACCGGTGGACGAGCCGACCGCGATCACCACGCTGCGGCCACCGGAGGGCGCCGACGTCGTCGCCACCCGCACGCGGCTGCTGAGCGAGCACGGCATCGTCACGACGGCGATCGGGCCGGAGCGCGCGCCCGGGGAGATGACCGGCCCGGTGCTGCGGATCTCGCCGCACCTCGACGCCACGATCGAGGACCTCGAGGCCCTCGCCGCCGCCCTCTGATGTGGTTTCGCGCGCTTGACCGCGCGCGGTCAAGCGCGCGAAACCTCACGGGTTGCCGGTGACGGCGAAGCCGGCTCCTGGCGCGTAGGTGGTCAGCCCCGACGGCAGCGACTTGAGGATGTCGATCTGCGCACAGGTGGGGCAGGCGTCGTAGCCGCTCTGCCGGGCGGCGTCGGCCTGCGCGTCGACCTGCGCCCGCTGCAGCGCGGCCTGCGACTCGGTCACCCCGGCGAAGGCGGCCTGCGCCTGGTTGATCGCCTCCTGGACGTTCTGCGGCAGGTCGACCTTGCTCAGCACGAACCGCGGGTGCACCAGGATCGGCACGCCCAGCACGGTGTCCACGTCGCTGGTGAACGCCTTGTTGACCGCGTCCTGCACCTGGTTGATGGTCAGGTTGCCGTTGGCGTTGGGGTCGATCGCCGCGGCCTGGGCGCTGGAGTTGGCGGCCAGCGAGCAGGAGGCCACCAGGTCCGCGCACTCCACGTTGCCGATCTCCTGGCGCAGCACGTTCTGCACCAGGTTGCCGAGCGTGAACTCGAGGAAGGCGCTCCAGCCGTCGTCGCCGTCCCAGGCGTAGGTCGCCGAGCCGTCCGTATCGGGGTAGGTGCGCGTCCCGTACTTGTCGTCGAAGTCGCGCATCACCTTCTCGTCGGCGTAGTTCACGTCGAAGTAGAAGGTGCCCTCGACCCCGACCAGGACGCCGTCCTTGGTGGGGACGTTGATGACCTCGTTGGAGTCGGCGTTCTTCGCCCCGCTGACCTTGAAGTTCCGCTGGGTCGAGGGGTACGGGTGCGACTTCGAGAACAGCCCCGTGGCGGTGAGACCCGAGTTCGGCTGGATGACCTGCCGGATGCTGTTGTCGTCGAACGGCCCGCCGTTGCGGACGACGATGACGTGCCCGCCGTCGGCCTTGGTGAACCCGGCGGCGAGCGCGACGCCCGGGACGACCGCGCCGAGGACCACCACGAGCACGGCAACCGCCCCGATCAGCCTGCGCCGGCCGCGCCCGGGACGTCGGGACGGGAGGCCGACGGGCGAGGGATCGGACATCGGCTTCTCCTGGCGCGGACGGGTGCTCACGAGAAGCGGACTCTACGGTCCGAAAACCCCGCGCAACCGCCCCGCGCCAGATCGTGCCGAGGACGTGATCGGCGAGGCGGATCACCTGCCGGGGCGTGCCGTCTTGCCGACAAAGTCCCGGTCAGCGACGGGTGTCAGCCGGCGGCCTGCATCGCGGCGGAGACGCGACGGTGTACGGCGAGCTGCTCCTCCAGGCAGGGGTGCACCGGGACGCCGTCCTCGACCACGAACCGTCCGGCGACGACGGTGTGCCGTGCGGACACCGGCCCGCAGCGCAGCCACGCCTCGACGGGGTCCGACAGCGCCCCGGCGAACCGGACCCCGTCGAGCGCCCACACGGCGAGGTCCCCGCACGCGCCGACCGACAGCTCGCCGATCTCCCCGGACCGCCCGAGCACCGCCGCGCCGCCCCGCGTGGCGATCTCCAGCGCGTCGCGGGCCGAGAAGGCCCCAGCGCCGAGCCGCAGCTTGCCCTGCAGCATCGCCGTCCGGGCCTCCAGCCACAGCGACGCCGAGTCCGCCGAGGCCGACCCGTCCACGCCCAGCCCGACCGGCGCCCCGGCGGCCCGGAGCTCGGCGATCGGGGCCAGCCCACTGCCCAGGATCATGTTGGACGACGGGCAGTGCGCCGCCCCCACCCCCGCCGCGCCGAGCCGCGCCACCTCGGCAGGGGACGGCCACACCGTGTGCGCCAGCCAGGCCCGGTCGCTCATCCAGCCGACGTCGGCCAAGTACTCGACCGGCCGGCGGCCGAAGCGCTCGAGGCAGAAGGCGTCCTCGTCCTGCGTCTCGGACAGGTGCGTGTGCAGCCGGACGTCGAGGGACTCCGCGAGCTCCGCCGTCCGGGCCATCAGCGAGGTCGAGACGCTGAACGGCGAACAGGGCGCCAGCGCGATCCGCGTCATCGCCGCCGGCGAGCGGTCGTGGTGCGCCTCCACCAGCCGCTTCGACTCGGCGAGGATCTCCTCGTCGTCCTGGACGACGGAGTCCGGCGGCAGCCCGCCGTCCTTGACCGACAGCGACATCGAGCCGCGCGTCGGATGGAAGCGCATGCCCAGCTCCCGGGCCGCGGCGATCTCGGCGGTGATCAGATCCCCCGCGCCGGCAGGGTGCACGTAGAGGTGGTCGGTCGAGGTCGTGCAGCCGCCCAGCGCCAGCTCGGTCAGCCCGACGTAGGCCGACACGTGGGCGGCCTCCTCGTCCAGCCGCGCCCACAGCGGGTAGAGCGTGACCAGCCAGTCGAACAGCCCACCGGTCAGCGCGGGCGCGAACGCGCGGGTCAGGTTCTGGTACAGGTGGTGGTGGGTGTTGACCAGCCCGGGCGTCACCAGGCAGCCGCGCGCGTCGATCGTCCGGACGGCGTCCGGCCGCGGATCGGCCGACGAGCCGAGACCGCTGACCAGACCGTCGGTGATGGCGACCCAGCCGCCGGAGATCTCGCGGCGGGCGTCGTCGACGGTGGCCACGAGGTCGGCGTCGGTGACGAGCAGGTCGGCGGATCGGCTCTCCATGGCCGCCATCCTGCCGGTGCCGGCGCTCAGCCCTGCGGCTGCGCGTCCACCTGGATGTCGAAGCTCGCCTGGTCGCCGTCGACCTTCGTCACCTTCGCGGTCACCCCGTACGTCCCGTCGACGCCCTCGAGGGTCAGCGTGCACCGGGTCGTCGCACCGACCTTCGCCTGGAGGTCGTCGGGGCAGGTGACCTTCGGACGGGACCCGACCTGGGACTCCACCTGGTGGGCCACCGCAGCGGCGACGTCGCCCTTGGCGACCGTGCCGGCACCGCACCCCGCGGCCAGGACGAGCACCGGCAGGACCACGAGGACGCGGCGGATCACGCCCCGTAGGTTGCCGGACCGTCGAGCAGCCTCGCTACGGCTTCCGGCACCGCGCCGGTCACCGGCCGGGCGCCGACCAGCCTGCCCGCGTCCGACGGGGGCACGCCGATCGAGCCGAGCACCTCCAGCGCCTGGACGTCGGGCAGCGCCTCGAACCACCGGCGGCCCAGCGCGGCGCGGCCGGCCGCGGTCGGCCGGCCCCACAGCCGCAGCCGGGCCATGCCGCCGTCGGGGAAGACGTCGAGCCGCACGCGGGAGACCCCCGGCGCCGAGGGCAGCACGAACCGGTGCCGGGTGTCGGGCTGCAGCCGGGTCCGCGGCAGCAGGGTCACCTCACCCTCGGCGGTCAGGCCGGTCACCGAGGCGGTGCCGGGCGCGTTGCCGATGAACCACGTCGTGTCCAGCTCGGCGAGCGTGACGACGCCCTCGCAGGCCAGCGCGACCTCGACCCAGTCGTTGCCGTCGCCCCGGCGCCGCCGCGTCTCCCAGCCCTCGCCCATCGAGCGGGCCAGGCCGGGCGCGATCAGCTGGGTCGGCCGGCCGTAGAACTCGTCGCTCACGCCGGTGACCAGGGCACCGTTCTCCAGCGCCGCCAGGTCAAACGGGCCGGCGTCGAGCAGCCGGGGATCCGGGAGCGCCGTGCCGTGCACCCGCAGCCGGGCCACGCCGCCGTCCGGGTGGATGGCCAGGCGCACGTGCGTGATCCGGCGGTCGCTGTCGACGGCGAAGGCGTTCGCGGTGTCGCCGGCGAGGTCGGACAGCGGCAGCAACGGCTGCCAGTCGGCTTTCTCGAGCTCGCCGACGGTGGGGTGCCCTTCGACCGCAGCGCCCTCGACGACGGCCCGCGGCGGGTAGTTGCCGGTGAAGAACGCCGTGTCGACGACGACGCCGGCCACGATCCCGGGCAGGCCGAGCCGCACGATCGCCCAGTCGTGCCCCGGCGAGCGGCGCCGGCGGGTCTCCCAGCCGTCGTACTCCTTGCCCTTGTGCCCGAAGTCGTCACGCGGCGCGGGCTCCGCGGCGGCCACGAGGTTCTCCTTGGCGGCGAAGAACTCGTCGCTCGCGGCCACCACCGCACCGCCCACGGCGCGAGAAGCCAGGTCGGGGAGCTTCCGGAAGTCGGTCATCGGGGGTCAGTCTGGCAGCACGGGGTAGGGCGAGGCCGACCCACGACCACAGGAGGAACGCATGAGCTCACCGAACGACGACGACCTGCGCGAGCGCGCCCGCGAGCACGTCGAGGAGCTGCCCGCCGAGACGGCGCTCGGGAACCCGGATCCGGCCGGCGGGTCGCAGGAGGACCCCAAGGCCTACGACGAGGAGCACGCGGGCAAGGAAGGTCAGTAGCCGTCAGGCGGTGCCCCGGTCGAGCAGCCGCCCGATCGGGGCGCCGTCGGCCACCTGGCCCCGCAGCCAGGTGCGCCGCACCCGTCCGGTGAGCTCCCGCCCCGCGTACGGCGTGACCGGGTTGCGGTGCAGCAGCTCGGTGACCGTCCACCGCTCGTCGGGCGCGAAGGCGACCAGGTCGGCGTCCTTGCCCACGGCGATCGCCCCCTTGGCCGGCAGCCCCGCGAGCGCGGCGGGGCCGGCCGCCATCCACCGGGCGACGTGCTCGAGCGCCAGCCCGCGGTGCCGGGCGCCGCTCCACACGACGGGGAGCGCCACCTGCAGCGAGGCGATCCCGCCCCAGGCCAGCCCGAAGTCGCCCACGTCCAGCCGCTTGAGCTCCGGCGTGCACGGCGAGTGGTCGCTGACCACCAGGTCGATGTCGCCGTCGACGAGCGCCGCCCAGAGCGCCTCGCGGTGCGCGGCCTCGCGGATCGGCGGGCAGCACTTGAACGACGTCGCGCCGTCGGGCACCTCCTCGGCGGCGAAGGTCAGGTAGTGCGGGCAGGTCTCGACGGTGATCCGCACGCCCTCGGCCCGCGCGGCGCGCAGCATCGGCAGCGAGTCGGCGTCGGCGAGGTGGACGACGTGCACCCGCGCGCCGGTGTCGCGGGCGGCCGCGATCAGCCGGCCGATCGCGGTCTCCTCCGCCGTCCCGGGGCGCGAGCCGAGGAAGCGCGCGTAGCTGGCCCCGGCCGGCGGCGGCGCGTGCGCGATGACGTCGTCGTCCTCGCAGTGCGCGATGAGCAGGCCGTCGACGTCCGCCAGCGCCGTCAGCGCGGCGCGCAGCCCGTCGTCGTCCAGCGGCGGGAACTCCGGCACCCCGGAGTCGAGCAGGAAGCACTTCACCCCCACCGCCCCGGCCGCGAGCAGCCGTGGCAGCTGGCTCGCGTTGCCCGGCACCGCGCCGCCCCAGAACGCGACGTCGACGGCCACCGTGCCCTCGGCCGCCTGGCGCTTCACCTGCAGCGCCTTGACGTTCACCGTCGGCGGGATCGAGTTCAGCGGCATGTCCACGATCGTGGTGACGCCGCCGGCGGCGGCCGCCCGCGTCGCGGTCTCGAAGCCCTCCCACTCGGTGCGGCCGGGCTCGTTGACGTGCACGTGGCTGTCGACCAGCCCGGGCAGCAGCACCTCGTCGTCGGCGAGGGTGACGACGTCGTCCGGCGCGTCGTCAAAGCCGGTGACGGCGGTGATCCGGCCGTCCTGCGTGTGCACGGTCGCGGCGCGCTCGCCCTCGGGCAGCACGACCCGGCGGGCGCGGACGGCGAGGCTCACGCGACCGCCACCCGGTGCAGCTCGTCGCCCCACGCCGTGGTCACCCAGCCGCCGGGCAGCGGCAGCCGGACGACGTCCCGGCCGGTCCTGACGCCGGCCTGCTCCCCGAGGTGCACGGTCGAGACATACGCCCGCGGGGTCACCGGCGGCAACCACGACGGGCTGCCGGTGCCCAGGTCGACGGTGGTGTGCAGCAGCGGGACGCCGGCCCGCTCGACCCGGGTGGTGCCGGTCCAGCGACCGGGCTCCTCGCCGGTCCGGCCGAGCAGCACCTGCTCGGTCGCCGTGAGCACGGCACCCTCGGCCAGTTCGGCGCGCAGCTCGGCCCGGTGGTGCGCGCGGGCCGCGACCACGGTCGGCTCCGGGCGCAGGTCGAGCACGCCGGTCACCGTCGCGTGCACGCCTGCGGACGACGGCGCCCCCTGCCCGCGGGCCGGCAGCGCGACCGCCGCGGCCACGGAGCGCACGTGGAGCACCGCGCCTTCCTCGACGACCAGCCGGATCGCGGCGTCGTCCCCGCCGAGCGGCCCGAACGCGGTGGCGACCAGGTGCACCGTGGTCGGGCCGGTCCGGCGGACGGCGAGCTGACCGCTCGCCCGCACCACCGGCAGGACGGTGCGTCCCGCGACGCAGCGCGCGACGACCTCGACCGTCGTCCTCACCCGTGCGCCCGGACCTGCGCGCGCACCCACTCGGCCACCTGGGGAGCCGCCGGGTCCTCCCGGAGGCTGATCAGGAAGGTCGGCCTGCCCTGCCGCACCTGCGCGGAGTCGCGGCGCATGACGTCGAGGTCGGCGCCGACCAGCGGGGCGAGGTCGGTCTTGTTGACCACGAGCAGGTCGCTCGCGGTGACCCCCGGGCCGCCCTTGCGCGGCACCTTGTCCCCGCCGGCGACGTCGATCACGAAGATCTGCACGTCGACCAGGCCGTAGCTGAAGCTGGCGGTCAGGTTGTCCCCGCCGGACTCGACCAGCACGAGCTCGAGCCCCGGGTGGCGGGCCTCGAGGAGCTCGACGGCGTCGAGGTTGGCGGTGATGTCGTCGCGGATCGCGGTGTGCGGGCAGCAGCCGGTCTGCACCGCCTCGATCCGGTCGTCGGGGAGGACGGCGTTGCGGCGCAGGAAGTCGGCGTCCTCGGTCGTGTAGATGTCGTTGGTGACGACGGCGAGGTCGTACTCGCCGCCGAGCGTGCGGCACAGCGCCGCGGCCAGCGCCGTCTTGCCGGAGCCGACCGGACCGCCGAGTCCGACCCGCAGTGCACCCGTCCCGCCCTCCCGGTGCCGGTGCTCTCGCGGAGCGTCGACGTAGTCCTGCAGGTTGTGATCAGGAGGCATCTGATTCCAATCGCATTCATACAGCGTGGGATTTGTCGTACCTGCAGTGAAGAGTCGGAGCATGCCTCGTCGACCGCGTAAGCCGACGCATGTCGTTGCGCCGTCACGCGGATGTTCGGCGAGCACACGGCTCCGACTCACCGAAGGCGAACGTCTACTGCTAGAAGCAATTGGCGAGCACCTGACCCGCATGCGTGTCGCTGATCTGAAATCCGCCCTAGCGGGAATGGCTGCCAATGAGCGGTCCAAGTCTCTGATCCGCGATTTCGGCGTGGTGGCACGGTTCGCAGAGACCGCCTGCGCAGACAACGACGCTGCGGTTAGGGCCGCCAAGGAAGCACTGTGGAACCAACGTTCCATGCTTCGAGCCGCCATCAACCGCCTCGAGAGCCGAATCGCGGCCCCGTCGCGCAGCGGTTGTGGTTGCAGACGGAAGCGCGGCTGCGACGTCTGCAGGGACGGATATTCGACCGAGCACGAGCGTGTGATGAAGTGCCGCCGGCTCGACGTCCTCCGCGGTCGCCTCAAGAGAGTCGAGCGTCGCTTGACAGAGCGGCAGTACACGGTCGTTCTCGGGTCCGCCCAGCTGCAGAAGCGCCGCCACCACCTAGCCGAGGCCGGCCTGGACACGGCCTCATGGCGATTCCGTTGGCAGAAGCAGCGCGCCTGGTTCGGCGCGATCGGTAATGCGGGAAAGCCGGGCGGAAATCCCTGCATGACACTCACTCGCGACGAGACCGGCCGGCTGTGGCTGACGATCTCCGTCCCCCGCCCGGTGGCGCAGCGCTTCGGGGTGAGCACACGAGTACGCCTCTCCCAGCCGGTCGCATTCCGTTTCTGCGCCGAGGAGCTGGCCGATCGCATCACCACGCGGCTGAGCACCCGCCTCGACCTAGCATTCGGGGTCACGAAGCGCGGGAGGCCGACTGTCACTCTCCGGGCGTCGTGGCAGCGGCCCTCCGGGCCTCCGAGGACCCTCCAACAGACTCGGGAGCAAGGCGTCGTCGGGGTGGACTTCAACGTCGACCACTTCGCGTGCTGGCGACTCGACCGCGCCGGCAACCCCATGGGCCGTCCTCGACGCATTCCACTAGAACTCAGGGGGCTGTCTACAGCCGCTCGCGATGGCCGACTACGCGAAGCGCTCGGCCGCGTCCTCGAGTACGCCGTCAGCACAGGGGCATCGGCCGTTGCAGTAGAAGATCTCGGATTCGGCACGGCTGAGAAGTCGAGGGAAGCCCACGGTCGAAACCGGACCTTTCGTCGGTTGCTCACCGAGTTCCCCACTGCACAAGTCCGCGACCGGCTACCCCGCATGGCCGAGCGGAGGAATCTCGCGGTCATCGCCGTCGATCCGGCGTACACCTCCCGCGTCGGTGGCGCGGCGTGGCAGCGGGTCTTCTCCGACTCCTCAGTCATCGTGACCCGGCACGAAGGTGCCGCCGTCGCGATCGGTCGCCGCGCGCTCGCGCACGGCCTCACTGCCCGCCTCCGCGGGCGACCGCGGGAGCGGCCCGTTCCCCACCAGCGCGATGGAAGCACGACCGACTATGTCGGTCAGGAACGGGCACCCTCTTCCGCGGCGAGGTCAGGCCCGACACGTGGTGATCACAACCGGGTAGATGCGCTCTCAAAGGCGCCTCGGCGTCCATCCCGACCCCAAGCCGTCCACGGCCAGTCGGGTGTGGAAACGGTGGGGCGATCAACGGGCTACCCGCAGGCCGGCCATAGGTCCGCCGGCGCCTCACCGCCAAGGTGAGGCAAGCGGCAGCTGGGTGGCTGAACCCCGCCTCGGCGCTGTCACGGAACCTAGGAGGCAAAGAACCGATCTTTCCGGGCGGCGTGGACCTCGGCGAGGAGGTCGAGCAGGGGGTCGGCGGCCGCCGGGAGCCCGTCCACGGCGGAGACCTCGTCGATCTCGGGAGCGAGGCGGGCAGTGAGCGCGGCGACGGTGAGCGGGTCCATGGCGAGCAGCCGCTGGGCGGCGGTCGCCGGGCCGCTGACCGAGAGGTAGGCCGCAGCCGCTGCGGCATCCCGGGGCGTGAGTCCCCCGGCGTGCGCGGCGACGCCGAGCGCGAGCGGGTGGTGCGGCCGGTCGGGAAGGTCGTCCCAGGACGGCGACGGCCACGCCCGCCACCCGACCCGGACCAGCCCGCGCCCCTGGGCACGGGACGCCGCCCGCAGCGCCGGAGACGGCGTCCGGGCGTCGGCCTCGGCGTCCAGCCCCGCCAATTCGCCGCAGTCGGCGCCGCACGCAGCCGCCGCCAGCCCGGCCGCGACCGCGCCGGCCGTGTGCAGCCGGCGGCGCAGGAACGCCGCGAGCGTTCCCGGGTCGCGCACCACGCCCGCCGCGATCGCCTGCTCGACGCCCCCGGAGTGCGTGTGCCCGCCCGCGGGCAACCGCGAGTCGGCCAGGGTCAGCAGGGCGGCGGTCATCAGAACAGGAAGTAGCGCTGGGCCATGGGCAGCTCGCGGACCGGCTCGGGCTCCCACACCTCGCCGTCCACGCGCACCGTGAACGTGTCCGGGTCGACCCGGATCTCCGGCAGCGCCGTGTTCTCGGGCAGGTCCGCCTTGCCCAGGCGCGTGGTGTCGGTGACGGCGGCCAGCCGCCGCTCGACACCCAGCCGGTCGGCCAGGCCCGCCTCCAGTGCGGCCGGCGCCACGAAGTGCAGCGAGGTGCGCGCCGGAACCCGCCCGTACGCACCGAACATCGGCCGCGGGAGCTGCGGCTGCGGGGTGGGGATCGAGGCGTTGGCGTCGCCCATCTGCGCCCAGGCGATCATCCCGCCCTTGAGGACGACGTGCGGCCGGACGCCGAACAGCTTGGGATCCCAGAGCACCAGGTCGGCGAGCTTGCCCGGCTCCACCGAGCCGACCTCCCCGTCGATGCCGTGCGCCACCGCGGGGCAGATCGTGTACTTGGCGACGTACCGGCGGGCGCGCCGGTTGTCCGCGGCGCCGTCCCCCTCCAGCGACCCCCGCTTGCGCTTCATCACGTGCGCGGTCTGCCAGGTCCGCAGGACGACCTCGCCGACCCGGCCCATCGCCTGGGCGTCGGAGCCGATCATCGAGATGGCGCCGAGGTCGTGCAGCAGGTCCTCGGCGGCGATCGTGGTCGGCCGGATCCGGCTCTCGGCGAACGCGAGGTCCTCCGGCACGCTCGAGTCCAGGTGGTGGCAGACCATGAGCATGTCGAGGTGCTCGTCGAGGGTGTTCACCGTGTGCGGCCGCGTCGGGTTGGTGCTCGAGGGCAGCACGTTGGGGTGCCCGGCGACGGTGATGATGTCCGGAGCGTGACCGCCGCCGGCACCCTCGGTGTGGTACGCGTGGATCGACCGGCCGGCGATCGCGGCCAGGGTGTCCTCGACGAAGCCTGCCTCGTTGAGCGTGTCCGAGTGCAGGGCGACCGGGACGCCGTGGCGCCCGGCCACGGTGAGCGCGGCATCGATCGCGGCGGGCGTGGAGCCCCAGTCCTCGTGCAGCTTGAACCCGCTCGCGCCGGCCCGCAGCTGCTCCTCCAGCGCGTCGAGCGAGACCGTGTTGCCCTTGCCGAGCAGCGCCACGTTGACCGGCCAGGGGTCCATCGCCTCGAGCATCCGGGCCAGGTACCAGTCGCCGGGCGTGATCGTGGTGGCCTTGGAGCCCTCGGCCGGCCCGGTGCCGCCGCCGATCAGCGTGGTGACCCCTGAGCCGAGCGCCGTCGGGACGATCTGCGGGCAGATGAAGTGCACGTGGCAGTCGATGCCGCCGGCCGTGAGGATCTTCCCGTTGCCGGCCAGCACCTCGGTGCCCGGTCCGATCACCAGCTCGGGGTGGACGCCGTCCATGGTGTCGGGGTTGCCGGCCTTGCCCAGCGCGACGATCCGGCCGTCGCGGATGCCGACGTCGGCCTTGACGATCCCCCAGTGGTCGAGGACGACGGCGCCCGTGATGACCAGGTCCGGGGCGCCCTGCGCGCGGGTCGCCCGGCCCTGCCCCATCGACTCGCGGATCACCTTGCCCCCGCCGAACACCGCCTCGTCGCCGGCCCGGCCGGGACCGCCGCAGCGGTCCTCCTCGACCTCGATCAGCAGATCGGTGTCGGCCAGCCGGACCCGGTCGCCGGCGGTGGGGCCGTAGAGCTGCGCGTACCGCTCGCGGGAGAGCCGCACCATCAGCCCAGCCCGCCTTCGGGGGTCAGGCCCGGGACGACGCGGGCGCCGCCGAGCGGCACGAGCGTCACGGTCCTGGTGATCCCCGGCTCGAAGCGGACGGCGGTGCCGGCGGCGATGTCCAGCCGATGACCGCGCGCGGTCGCCCGGTCGAACTGCAGCGCGCGGTTGGTCTGCGCGAAGTGGAAGTGCGAGCCGACCTGCACCGGCCGGTCGCCGGCGTTGGTCACCTCGAGCTCGATGCGCGGGGCGCCCTCCCGCGTCTCGATCGTCCCGTCGACCGGGATCACCTCGCCGGGGATCACGGGATGGGGTGGTGGACGGTCACCAGCTTCGTCCCGTCCGGGAAGGTCGCCTCCACCTGCACCTCCTCGAGCAGCTCGGGGACGCCGTCCATGACGTCGTCCCTGGTGAGGACCGTGCGGCCGGACTGCATCAGCTCGGCGACGAGGACGCCGTCCCGGGCACCTTCCAGGACGTGGTCGGTGATCAGGGCGGTCGCCTCCGGGAGGTTCAGCTTCAACCCACGTGCCTGACGGCGGCGGGCCAGCTCCGCGGCGTAGGACAGCAGCAGCCGTTCCTGCTCGTGGGGGGACAGGTGCACGGGGACGACCTCCGGCCATCGGGGACGACGGACGCTAGCCGCACCGTGTAACGCCCCGGTTGCCGATGCAAGGCCCTTGCATTCCGACACAACGCGATATATCGTGACTGCGTCGTCGATATGGACGACCCAACACCAACCAGGAGGTGTGCCATGAGGCCCACAACCCCGTGGTCGCGGCACAGCCGCCGCGACTTCGACTTCGACGCGCCGGCCCCCGAGGGGCGCCGGCACCCCGGCCACGACTGGGCGGACGGTCCGCGCGGTCGTCGCCACTTCCCGCCCGGCGGAGGCTTCGGCGGCCCGGGGATGCCCCCGGTCCCGCCCGGCCCGCCGATGCCCCCGCGGCCCGGTTTCGATCCGGACTTCGGTGCCGACCCTCGGGAGCGGCTCCGCGAGGCCCGACGCGGTCACCGCCGCGGGCGGCACGGCCGCGCCGGCCGCGGCGACGTCCGCACCGCGATCCTGAAGCTCCTCGCCGAGGAGCCAATGCACGGCTACCAGCTCATGCAGGCGGTCGCCGACCGCACCAGCGGCGGCTGGCGGCTCTCGCCGGGTGCGGTCTACCCGACGATCGCCCAGCTCGAGGACGAGGGACTGGTCCAGGTCAGCACCGAGGGCGGGCGCAAGCTCGTCACGCTGACCGAGGCCGGCCGAGCCCACGTCGAGAGCCTGGGGGACGTCGACCCGTTCGCGGCCTTCGCCGGTGACGGCGACCGCGTCGACCTGCGCGGCGCGATCGGCGAGCTCATGGGCGCCGCCGGGCAGCTGGCCCGGGTCGGCGATCCGCAGCAGCTGGCCGCTGCGGCCACGGTGCTCGCCGACGCCCGCCGGTCCCTCTACCTGATCCTCGCCGGCGAGGCGGGGTCCGGTGAGTCGGCGCCCGGCAGCGAGGGCGCGACCGAGAGCTGACCCCCTCAGGGGCTTGCGGTACGGAGCCCGGTGGTTCTACGGTTCGTTACATGAGTAATGAACCCGCGAACCGCCGGGCTCTTCTCGTGCGCGCCGAGGCGGCGTGAACGAGGACGGCGGGCCGATCTTCCGGCAGATCGCGACCCAGCTCGAGGACTCCATCGTCGACGGCTCCCTGCCCGAGGAGAGCCAGGCGCCGTCCTCCAACGAGCTGGCTGCCTTCCACCGCATCAACCCCGCGACCGCGGCCAAGGGGCTCAACCAACTGGTGGCCGACGGCGTGCTCTACAAGAGACGAGGAGTAGGGATGTTCGTCGCCACCGGCGCGCGTGATCAGCTGCTGAAGCGGCGGCGCAGCGAGTTCGCCGACCAGTTCGTGGTGCCGCTGCTCGCGGAGGCCGGCAAGCTCGGCATCTCCGTGACCGAGGTCCGCGCGATGCTGACCGAGAAGGGCGGCGAGCAGTGACCGCCGTCGCCCGGCTCGAGGGCGTCACCATGCGCTTCCGCGACCAGGTCGCCCTGGACGACGTCAGCGCCGTCCTCGAGCAGGACACCATCACCGGTCTGCTCGGCCGCAACGGCGCGGGCAAGACGACGCTGATGCAGCTGCTCACCGGGCACCGGGTGCCCACCGGCGGCCGCGTGGAGGTGTTCGGCGACCGGCCCTTCGAGAACGACGCCGTCCTGTCGCAGCTGGCCTTCATCAAGGAGGGCCAGCGCTACCCCGACCACTTCCGGGTGCGGGACGCCCTGGCTGCCGCGGCCATGCTCTTCCCGCACTGGGACGACGACCTGGCCCACTCCCTGCTGCGCGACTTCGACCTGCCGGAGAGGCGGACGATCAAGAAGCTCTCCCGCGGCATGAACTCCGCGGTGGGCATCATCATCGGGCTCGCCTCGCGGGCCCCGCTGACGCTCTTCGACGAGCCGTACCTCGGCCTGGACGCCGTCGCCCGGCAGCTGTTCTACGACCGGCTGCTGGCCGACTACGCCGAGCACCCGCGGACGATCCTGCTCTCGACGCACCTCATCGAGGAGATCGCCGACCTGCTCGAGCACGTGCTGCTCATCGACCACGGCCGGATCGTGCTCGACGACGACGCCGAGACGCTGCGCGCGAGCGCGGTCACGGTGTCCGGTGCGCGCGAGCGGGTCGACGCCTTCGGTGCCCGGCACGACGTCCTGCACCGGGAGTCGCTGGCCGGCTCGGCCCGCGCCGTCGTCCGGCTGACGCACGACGACGACCCGGGCGCCGAGGGCCTGACCTGGGAGGCCACCCCGCTCCAGCAACTCGTGGTGTCGATGAGCCGGCGCAACGCCGCGACCCACGCCGACGCCCGGACCGACCTCGAGGAGATCGCACGATGAACCGCGTCGTCGCGGCCGCACGGCTGCACCTGATCCACCCGATGGTGGCGCTCGGCATCGCGTGGCTGGTCGTCGGGATCAGCTTCGCCATCAACTGGGCGATCTGGTTCTTCGCCGACCTGCAGCACCAGGCGAACGACGGCGGCTTCACCGGTGGGGTCGTGAGCCTCTACATCACGGTCGCCATCGTCTACGTCCAGGCCGTGACGCAGATGCTGCCCTTCGCGATGGGCCTGAGCCTGAGCCGGCGCACCTTCTACCTGGGCACGGCGCTCATGGGAGTCGTCCAGGCCGTGCTGTACGGCGTGATCCTGGCCGTCCTGGTCGCCATCGAGGGCGCCACCGACGGCTGGGGTGTGGGCCTGCACTTCTGGGCGCCGGCGGGACTCGACGTCGACAACTTCGCGCTGCAGGTGCTCGTCTCCGGCGCACCCATGCTCGCGTTCATCGCCTGCGGCGCGGGCATCGGCGTGGTGCACAAGCGCTGGGGCACCGCGGGGACGTGGGGCCTGATCCTCGGCAGCCTGGTCGTGATCGGCGGCCTCGTCGTGCTCGTCACGGCACTGGGTGCGTGGACGCAGGTCGGGGGATGGTTCGCCGACCGTTCGGTGGTGACTCTCGCCGTCGCTCTGCCGGCAGCCCTGGCGGTGGTCTTCGCCGGCCTGACCTGGACCGGCCTGCGCCGCACCGTCCCCTGACAGCTGCGGTTTCGCGCGCTCAACCGCGGGTGGTTTCGCGCGCTTAACCGCGGGTGGTTTCGCGCGATAAAGCGCGGGGGGTGGGTATGCGAAAGGGCCCCAGCCTGGTGGCTGGGGCCCTTTCGGTGAGGTATGTCCGGCGGCGTCCTACTCTCCCACCCCGTCTCCAGGGCAGTACCATCGGCGCTGAGAGGCTTAGCTTCCGGGTTCGGAATGTGACCGGGCGTTTCCCTCTCGCCATGGCCGCCGTAACGCTGTGAACCTGTCACACACCGCAGACCCGTTACCGGGTGTGGGTTTGTGGGTTCAGAACCGCACAGTGGACGCGAGACACGATCGAGAAGAATGTGTGTGTGGTAAGTCCTCGGCCTGTTAGTACCGGTCAGCTGCACACCTTGCGGTGCTTCCACCTCCGGCCTATCAACCCGCTGGTCTGGGCGGGGGCCTTACCCCATCGAGTGGGTGAGAGACCTCATCTTGAAGCGAGCTTCCCGCTTAGATGCTTTCAGCGGTTATCCCTGCCGAACGTAGCCAACCAGCAGTGCACCTGGCGGTACAACTGGCACACCAGAGGTTCGTCCGTCCCGGTCCTCTCGTACTAGGGACAGCTCTTCGCAAGTCTCTTACGCGCGCGGCGGATAGGGACCGAACTGTCTCACGACGTTCTAAACCCAGCTCGCGTACCGCTTTAATGGGCGAACAGCCCAACCCTTGGGACCTACTCCAGCCCCAGGATGCGACGAGCCGACATCGAGGTGCCAAACCATCCCGTCGATATGGACTCTTGGGGAAGATCAGCCTGTTATCCCCGGGGTACCTTTTATCCGTTGAGCGACACCGCTTCCACATGCCGGTGCCGGGTCACTAGTCCCAGCTTTCGCTCCTGCTCGACCCGTCGGTCTCGCAGTCAAGCTCCCTTGTGCACTTGCACTCGACACCTGATTGCCAACCAGGCTGAGGGAACCTTTGGGCGCCTCCGTTACATTTTGGGAGGCAACCGCCCCAGTTAAACTACCCACCTGACACTGTCCCTGATCCGGATCACGGACCGAGGTTAGACATCCAATTCGACCAGAGTGGTATTTCAACGGCGACTCCACGGACACTGGCGTGCCCGCTTCACAGTCTCCCACCTATCCTACACAAGCCGAACCGAACACCAATATCAAGCTGTAGTGAAGGTCCCGGGGTCTTTCCGTCCTGCCGCGCGTAACGAGCATCTTTACTCGTAGTGCAATTTCGCCGAGCCTGTGGTTGAGACAGCTGAGAAGTCGTTACGCCATTCGTGCAGGTCGGAACTTACCCGACAAGGAATTTCGCTACCTTAGGATGGTTATAGTTACCACCGCCGTTTACTGGCGCTTGAGTTCTGAGCTTCGCACACACGAGGTGCACTAACCCGTCCCCTTAACGTTCCAGCACCGGGCAGGCGTCAGTCCGTATACATCGTCTTACGACTTCGCACGGACCTGTGTTTTTAGTAAACAGTCGCTTCTCACTGGTCTCTGCGACCCCCCACCGCTACCCCGCGCGCGGCGGTTCACAGCAGAGGGTCCCCCTTCTCCCGAAGTTACGGGGGCATTTTGCCGAGTTCCTTAACCACAGTTCGCTCGATCGCCTCGGTATTCTCTACCTGACCACCTGAGTTGGTTTGGGGTACGGGCCGCTCGGAACTCGCTAGAGGCTTTTCTCGGCAGCATAGGATCATCCCATTCGCCTCATTCGGCTATGCGTCAGGCCTCACCCACAATGTCCGACGGATTTGCCTATCGGACGGGCCACACCCTTGCACCGGTACTACCACTCACCGGGAGGACTACCTTCCTGCGTCACCCCATCGCTTGCCTACTACCAGTCCGGGTCCCGCGCTCCCCGATCTTGGCTCGAAAGCCGCGACCGGTTCGGGCGGTTAGCATCGCTGGGTCCGGCATGGGCGCTCCTTCGCGGGTACGGGAATATCAACCCGTTGTCCATCGACTACGCCTGTCGGCCTCGCCTTAGGTCCCGACTCACCCTGGGCGGATTAGCCTGGCCCAGGAACCCTTGGTCATCCGGCGGGGGAGTTTCTCACTCCCCTTTCGCTACTCATGCCTGCATTCTCACTCGCGTGGCGTCCACGGCTGGATCCCTCCGCCGCTTCACCCACCACACGACGCTCCCCTACCCACCCACACACCTGGCCGCCGGCTTGTGCCGGCGGCGGGCTTCATGTGTGAGTGTCACGGCTTCGGCGGTGTGCTTGAGCCCCGCTACATTGTCGGCGCGGAACCACTTGACCAGTGAGCTATTACGCACTCTTTCAAGGGTGGCTGCTTCTAAGCCAACCTCCTGGTTGTCTCTGCGATCCCACATCCTTTTCCACTTAGCACACGCTTAGGGGCCTTAGCCGATGATCTGGGCTGTTTCCCTCTCGACTACGAACCTTATCGCCCGCAGTCTCACTGCCGCGCTCTCACTTACCGGCATTCGGAGTTTGGTTGACGTCAGTAACCTGGTAGGGCCCATCAGCCATCCAGTGCTCTACCTCCGGCAAGAAACACGCGACGCTGCACCTAAATGCATTTCGGGGAGAACCAGCTATCACCGAGTTTGATTGGCCTTTCACCCCTACCCACAGCTCATCCCCCAGGTTTTCAACCCTGGTGGGTTCGGTCCTCCACGCGGTCTTACCCGCGCTTCAACCTGGCCATGGGTAGATCACTCGGCTTCGGGTCTAGAGCACGCGACTATCCTCGCCCTGTTCGGACTCGCTTTCGCTACGGCTACCCCCCACGGGTTAACCTCGCCACGTACCGCTAACTCGCAGGCTCATTCTTCAAAAGGCACGCAATCACCCCGCCAGGTACACCCGGCTAAGGCTCTCACGGCTTGTAGGCACACGGTTTCAGGTACTATTTCACTCCCCTCCCGGGGTACTTTTCACCTTTCCCTCACGGTACTCGTCCGCTATCGGTCATCAGGGAGTATTCAGGCTTAGCGGGTGGTCCCGCCAGATTCACACCGAATTTCACGGGCTCGGTGCTACTCGGGAAAACATCCGGGAGGACTCGGGTTTTCGTGTACGGGGCTCTCACCCTCTGCGGCGACCCCTTCCAGAGGCCTTCCACTAACCACGAGTCTTTCTCACTCCCCGCCCGGCCGGCAGACCGAACTGGATGCTCCCACAACCCCGACCACACAACCCCTGCCGGGTATCACATGCGACCGGTTTAGCCTAAGATCCGCTTTCGCTCGCCACTACTCACGGAATCACGGTTGTTTTCTCTTCCTGTGGGTACTGAGATGTTTCACTTCCCCACGTTCCCTCCACACGCCCTATGTGTTCAGGCGCGGGTCACACCACATGACTGGTGCGGGGTTCCCCCATTCGGACACCCTCGGATCAACGCTCGGTTGGCAGCTCCCCGAGGCTTATCGCAGCCTCCCACGTCCTTCATCGGCTCCTGATGCCCAGGCATCCACCGTGTGCCCTTAACAACTTAACCAACACACAACAAACAACTCGACAAAAACCAGCCGACACCCTCTTTTGAAAAAAAGACGATGCGGCCGGTCAAAGATGCTCGCGTCCACTGTGCAGTTCTCAACCAACAAACAGCCACCACCCCCCGCCGGCCCCACCAGACCCGGACCCCCCACAAGGGGCCGGCGGTGTGAGACCAGGGATGGTCCTGCGTCAAGGGAAACAGTCCGCTCCCTCAGGACCCAACAGCGTGCCTACGCCCGGCCCCCACCCCGCGCCGCGTTCCACGCACGCCCGAAGACATGCAGTACTAGCGGCGCCGTCGATGAGGCACCGGCCGAACTGGTCAGCGTTCCACCCTCGAGCACCACCCAGACAACCCGCGGCGGATCGGAGTGATCCACCGTCTTCGTTCTGGCATGGCCCTGGACCGGCACCCGTGCGGGCGGCCGGCCAGCTGCTCCTTAGAAAGGAGGTGATCCAGCCGCACCTTCCGGTACGGCTACCTTGTTACGACTTCGTCCCAATCGCCGATCCCGCCTTCGACGGCTCCCTCCCACAAGGGGTTGGGCCACCGGCTTCGGGCGTTACCGACTTTCGTGACGTGACGGGCGGTGTGTACAAGGCCCGGGAACGTATTCACCGCAGCGTTGCTGATCTGCGATTACTAGCGACTCCAACTTCATGGGGTCGAGTTGCAGACCCCAATCCGAACTGAGACCGGCTTTTTGGGATTCGCTCCACCTCACGGTATCGCAGCCCTTTGTACCGGCCATTGTAGCATGTTTGCAGCCCTAGACATAAGGGGCATGATGATTTGACGTCATCCCCACCTTCCTCCGAGTTGACCCCGGCAGTCTCCCATGAGTCCCCACCATTACGTGCTGGCAACATGGAACGAGGGTTGCGCTCGTTGCGGGACTTAACCCAACATCTCACGACACGAGCTGACGACAACCATGCACCACCTGTGCACGACGCCAAAGGCACCCCGCATCTCTGCGAGATTTCCGTGCATGTCAAGCCTAGGTAAGGTTCTTCGCGTTGCATCGAATTAAGCAACATGCTCCGCCGCTTGTGCGGGCCCCCGTCAATTCCTTTGAGTTTTAGCCTTGCGGCCGTACTCCCCAGGCGGGGCGCTTAATGCGTTAGCTGCGGCACGGAGACCGTGGAATGGCCCCCACACCTAGCGCCCAACGTTTACGGCGTGGACTACCAGGGTATCTAATCCTGTTCGCTCCCCACGCTTTCGCTCCTCAGCGTCAGTATCGGCCCAGAGACCCGCCTTCGCCACCGGTGTTCCTCCTGATATCTGCGCATTTCACCGCTACACCAGGAATTCCAGTCTCCCCTGCCGAACTCCAGTCCGCCCGTATCGACTGCAGACCCGAGGTTGAGCCTCGGGATTTCACAGCCGACGCGACGAACCGCCTACGAGCTCTTTACGCCCAATAATTCCGGACAACGCTTGCACCCTACGTATTACCGCGGCTGCTGGCACGTAGTTGGCCGGTGCTTCTTCTGCAGGTACCGTCACTTGCGCTTCGTCCCTGCTGAAAGAGGTTTACAACCCGAAGGCCGTCATCCCCCACGCGGCGTCGCTGCGTCAGGCTTTCGCCCATTGCGCAATATTCCCCACTGCTGCCTCCCGTAGGAGTCTGGGCCGTGTCTCAGTCCCAGTGTGGCCGGTCACCCTCTCAGGCCGGCTACCCGTCGTCGCCTTGGTAGGCCACTACCCCACCAACAAGCTGATAGGCCGCGGGCCCATCCCCAGCCGGAAACCCTTTCCACCACCAGACCATGCGGTCAGCGGACATATCCGGTATTAGCCCCAATTTCTTGGAGTTATCCCAGAGCCGGGGGCAGGTTGCCCACGTGTTACTCACCCGTTCGCCACTAGGACACCCCCCGAAGGAGGGCCTCGTTCGACTTGCATGTGTTAAGCACGCCGCCAGCGTTCGTCCTGAGCCAGGATCAAACTCTCCGTAGATGATTTGATCGCGGCTGAGAACCAAGAGCTAGCACTCTTGATGTCAATCAACCAAAGGAATCCCCACCGGGCCATCCAAAAGACGACCCGGCATCGGGGGTTTGTTACTTGGCACTGACTTTCGGCACGCTGTTGAGTTCTCAAGGAGCGGACGCGCACCAACTCGGCCCTTTCGGGCTTTCGTCACTGGCGACTTTTCCCACTGTGCGCCGCTCGCGGGGGTGTTTACCCGGTGGGTTCTCCGCGGCCCCGTGGGGGCCTCGGCGGCGCAACAAGAACGAAGGTACACGACTCCGGAGAGGCTCTGCAGCGGGGGGTCCTGAGACCCCCGCCACGCGACGGTTCAGGCGACGCCGGCCGGCCGGAACTGCACGCTCACCCGGGGTCCGACGGGCTTCGCCGTCTTCGGGATGCAGTGCTCCCACGTGCGCTGGCACGAGCCCCCCATGACCACCAGGTCTCCGTGGCCCAGCGGGAAGCGCAGGCTCTCGCCGCCTCCCCCGGCGGGCCGGAGCATCAGCGGTCGGGGCGAGCCGAAGGACACGATGGCGACCATCGTGTCCGCCGAGCGGCCGCGGCCGATGCGGTCACCGTGCCAGGCCACGCTGTCCCGGCCGTCGCGGTACAGGCACATGCCGGCGGAGACGAAGCGCTCGCCGAGCTCGGCGCCGTAGTGGCGGTTGAGCGCCTCCCGCGCCTCGGTCAGCAATGGGTGCGGCAGCTGCTCGTGCCCGCCGTACCAGCGCAGCAGGCGCGGGACGGCGACCTCCCGCTCGTACATCTGCCGCCGGTCCGCCCGCCAGCCGATGTCCCCGAGGAGGACCTCCAGCACCTCGTCAGACCCGGTGACCCAGCCGGGCAGGTGGTCGACCCACGCTCCCCGGCTCAGCCGGTGCCGGACGACCGAGCCGGCCAGCGGGGTGAGCGCGGCCTCCTCGGCGAGGTCCCACATCGAGGGCTGGTGCGCGAGCGTCATGCGGGCACGCTATCGGAGTTTTCGCACATGTGTGCGAAAACCTGTGGACTCAGGCGGTCAGCGCGAGGGCGAACGGCAGCACCGCACCGGCCCCCGCCCGGCGCAGCTCGCGACCGGCGACCGTCATCGTCCAGCGCGAGTCGGCCAGGTCGTCGACGAGCAGCACGGGCGCCGGGCCGATCGAGCGCAGCGCCTCGGCCAGCTCAGGGCCGACGACGATCCGCCCCCAGACGCCGGCCAGCCGGAAGGCGCTGTTCCCGCCGGGCTGTCCGGTCGGGCCGCCGTGCTCCAACGACAGCGACCCCAGGAAAGGGAGGCGGCCCATCCGCGCCAGACCCTCGGCTACGCCGCGGATCAGCTGCGGCCGGCGCCGCGACGGCATCGCGACCACGGCTCCGGGGCGCTCCGCCCAGTCCCACGCCTTGAGCACGCGGGCGCACGCGGCCAGCAGCTCGTCGTCCGGCGGCTGGTCGGTCAGCGTGTGACGCAACGGGACGTCGAAGGCGGCGTCCGGGTCCTCCTCGATGCCGGGCGCCTCGAGGTCGACCACCCCGCCGACGCCGTCGTCCCCGAGCAGGGTCCGCAACCGCTGACCCCAGCCGAGGTCGGTCAGCCGGGCGACGGCCCGGCCGGGCTCCAGCTGCTCGTCGGGCGAGATCTTGCCGCGCACCTCGACGCCCAGCCGATCGGCGCCGGTGGGCCACTGCGCCCGAGGGGCGAGCTCGACGCCGGGGCGGTCGAGCACGGCGGCGGCGGCCTCGGCGGCGCCGGCCGGGACGTCGACGGGGTACCAGGGGCCGGCGCAGACGTCGCAGCGTCCGCACGGCGCCGCGGTCGGGTCGTCCAGCGCCTCCTGCAGGAACGCCATGCGGCACTGGGCCTCGTCGACCGGCCGGGCGTAGGCGATCATCGCCCGCTGCTCGGCCTCGCGGGTGCGGTGCACGCGGGCGTAGCGGTCGGCGTCGTAGACCCAGGGCTGCCCGGTGGAGCGCCAGCCGCCCTGCACCCGCTCCACCGCCCCGTCGACGGCGAGCACCTTGAGCAGCAGCTCCAGACGCGAGCGCCGGACGTCGGCGACGGTCTCCAGCCGGGCGACCGACCAGGCCTTGCCGTCGGCCATCGCCGACAGGACGGCAGCCGCGTGGTCCTCCCGCGGCATGGACGACGTGGCGAACCACTGCCAGATCGCGAGGTCCTCGGGGCCGGGCAGCAGCAGGACGTCGGCCGACTCCACGGCGCGACCGGCGCGGCCGACCTGCTGGTAGTAGGAGACCGGGGACGACGGCGCCCCGAGGTGGACGACGAAGCCGAGGTCCGGCTTGTCGAAGCCCATCCCCAGAGCCGAGGTCGCGACCAGCGCCTTGACCGAGTTCGACCGGAGCGCCTCCTCGGCCTCGCGGCGGTCGGCGTCGTCGAGCCGGCCGGTGTAGGCGCGCACGTCGTAGCCGGCGTCGCGCAGCAGGGAGGCGGTCTCCTCGGCCGCGGCCACGGTGAGCGTGTAGACGATGCCGCTGCCCGGCAGGTCGCCGAGGTGCGCGGCCAACCAGGCCAACCGCGCCCGGTCGGTGGGCAGCCGCAGCACGCCCAGGCGCAGCGAGTCGCGGGCGAGCGGGCCGCGGACGGTGGTGACCGAGACGCCGCCGGCGCCCAGCTGCTCGGCGACGTCGGCGACCACGCGCTCGTTGGCCGTCGCCGTCGTCGCCAGCACCGGCGTCCCCTCCGGCAGGGTGCCGAGCAGGTCCCGGATGCGCCGGTAGTCCGGCCGGAAGTCGTGCCCCCAGTCGGAGACGCAGTGCGCCTCGTCGACCACGAGCAGCCCGCAGCGGCGCACCAGGTCGGGCAGCTGCTCCTCGCGGAACCGCGGGTTGGTCAGCCGTTCCGGCGAGACGAGCAGGACGTCGACCTCGTCGGCGGCGAGCCGGGCGGCGACGTCGTCCCACTCGGTGGCGTTGGCGCTGGAGATCTCCACCGCCCGGATGCCGGCGCGGGACGCGGCGGCCACCTGGTCGCGCATGAGCGCGAGCAGCGGCGACACCAGCAGCGTCGGCCCGGTGCCGCGACGGCGCAGCAGCGCCGTGGAGACGAAGTACACCGCCGACTTCCCCCAGCCGGTGCGCTGCACGACCAGGGCGCGCTGCCCCTGCTCGACCAGGGCCGCGACGGCGACGTCCTGCCCCTCCCGGAAGACGGCGTCGGGACGCCCGGTCAGCTCGCGCAGGACGGCGAGTGCCTCCTCGCTCACGGAGGTGGTCAGTCCGGCAGGCGCAGCACTCACGAGGACCGACAGTAGGCATCAGGAGAGACAGGGAGGGCCACCTGCCCACGACCTGTGGAAGAGGCGCAGAATCGGGCCGATGCGACCGCCGGACAACCACGTGCACACCGAGTGGTCGTGGGACACCGCCGACTCGGCCTCGATGATCGCCGCCTGCACCCAGGCCGTCGCCGAGGGGCTGCCGGCCATCGCCTTCACCGAGCACCTCGACTTCACCGTCTGGCACGCCGAGGACCGCGCGACGACGTCCGGGATGCGCGGCCGCCACCCCGGTCAGCAGCTGCCGATCGACGTCGAGGGCTACTTCGCCGACATCGCCGAGTGCCGCGAGCGCTTCCCCGAGCTGCGGATCTGGTCGGGCATCGAGGCGGGCGAGCCGCACCTGTTCGCGGCGAGCCTCGGCCGGCACCTCGAGCGGTCGCCGGTCGACCGGATCCTCGGCTCGCTGCACTCGCTGGAGCTGAACGGCCACCTGGTCGGCGTCACCCGGCTGCTGTGGTCCGACGCGGACGGGACGATGCGCCGCTACCTGGCCGAGGTCGTGGACATGATCGAGTCCAGCGACGTCTTCCAGGTGCTGGCGCACGTCGACTTCCCGCGGCGCTACTGGCCGGGCGGGACGGACCGGTTCGTCGAGAAGGACTTCGAGGAGGAGTACCGGGCCGTGTTCCGGGCGCTGGCCGGCACCGGTCGGGCGCTCGAGGTGAACACCAGCAGCCCGCTCGCCTCGGCGGACCTGGTGCGCTGGTTCCGCGAGGAGGGCGGCGAGGCGGTCAGCTTCGGCAGCGACGCCCACCAGCCCAAGGCGGTCGGCCAGCGGTTCGACCTCGCCGTGGACGTCGTCGAGGCGGCCGGCTTCCGTCCGGGCCGCGACCGGTTCGACTTCTGGCGCCGGTGACGACGATCCGCGAGGCGACGCCGGAGGACGGCGCCGCCTGCGCCGCGATCTACGCGCCCTACGTCCGCGACACCGCGATCACCTTCGAGTCCGAGCCGCCGACGCCGGACCAGATGGCGGAGCGGATCGCGAAGGCGCAGAAGAACCACGCGTGGCTGGTCGCCGAGGACGGCGGCCGCGTCGTCGGGTACGCCTACGCGGGGCCGTACAAGGAACGGGCCGCCTACCGGTGGGCCTGCGAGGTCAGCGTCTACCTCGAGCCGGGACGACGACGCGGCGGCACCGGCCGGGCGCTCTACGAGGCCCTGTTCGAGCGGCTCGTCGCCCGCGGGTTCCGGACGGCGGTCGCCGGCATGACGCTGCCCAACCCCGCGAGCGAGGGCCTGCACCGCGCACTGGGGTTCGAGCCGATCGGCGTCTACCGCGGCATCGGCTGGAAGCACGACCGCTGGCACGACGTCGCCTGGACCCAGAAGGCGCTGGACGACGGAACGGGACCGCCCACCGAACCGGTGTGATCTTCCGGGCTGAACTACTTCACCGCTAAGAGAAATCTCGCTAGGCTCCCTCGGGTGACCACCCCGGGCGCTCGCCGAGTCGTCATCGCCCTCGGCGGCAACGCCATGACCGGCCCCGACGGCTCGGCCGCCCCCGGCGCGCAGCGCGACGCCATCGCGGTGGCGGCCCAGCACATCGCCGACGTCGTCGCGGCCGGCGCCGAGGTGGTGCTCACCCACGGCAACGGCCCGCAGGTCGGCAACCTGCTGGTCAAGAACGAGATGGCCGCGCACGTCGTCCCCCCGGTCCCGCTGGACTGGAACGTGGCGCAGACCCAGGCGACCATCGCCTTCACCCTCGCCGACGAGCTCGACGCGGCGCTGCAGACCCGCGGCCTGCCCCAGCGCACCGCCGGGCTGGTCACCCGCACCCTCGTCGACGCCGACGACCCCGGCTTCACGGACCCGTCGAAGCCGGTCGGCCGCTTCGTGTCCCGCGAGGAGGCGGAGCGGTTCATCGCGCTCGGCCAGCGCTGGGAGGACCGCGGCGAGAAGGGCTGGCGGCGGGTCGTGGCCTCGCCGGAGCCGCGCTCGGTGGTCGACTACCCGGCCATCGCCGCCCTGGCAGGGGCCGGGTTCGTCGTCGTCTGCGCCGGTGGCGGGGGCATCCCGGTGGTGGACGACGGCCGGGACGGGCAGGCGCTGCGCGGCGTCGAGGCGGTCATCGACAAGGACCTGACCGCGGCGATCCTGGCGCACGAGCTCGGCGCGGACACCCTGGTCATCGCCACCGACGTCCCCAACGTCATGGTCGACTTCGGCACGCCCACCCAGCGCCCCCTCGGCCGGGTCACCGCCACCGAGCTGCGCGAGCACGCCGCGGCCGGCCAGTTCGCGCGCGGCAGCATGGGCCCCAAGGTCGAGGCTGCGCTGCGCTTCGTCGACAGCGGAGGCACGCGCTCCGTGATCACGTCCCTCGAGCACATCGCCGACGCCGTCGCCGCAGACGACGCCGGCACCGTTCTGACCGCCCGTTGAGAGCAGAAGGACCTTCCTGCCCCCCACCGCTCGCACGCTCGCGCCGGGTCCCTGCAGGAAGGCCGCACCACTCGAAGAGAAAGCGAGACATCCAGTGCCCGCACCGATCGAGGTCCGCAAGGTCCCGCTGCACAACGTCAGCGACGCCTCCGAGCTCGCCAAGCTGATCGACGACGGCGTCATGGAGGCCGACCGGGTCATCGCCGTCATCGGCAAGACGGAGGGCAACGGCGGCGTCAACGACTACACCCGGATCATCGCCGACCGCGCCTTCCGCGAGGTGCTGATGGAGAAGGGCAGCCGGTCGAAGGAGGAGGTCGCCCAGATCCCGATCGTGTGGTCGGGCGGCACCGACGGCGTCATCAGCCCGCACGCCACGATCTTCGCGACGCTGCCCGAGGACGCCGTCGAGAAGACCGACGAGCCGCGGCTGACCGTCGGCTACGCGATGAGCGACGTCCTGCTGCCCGAGGACATCGGCCGCATCTCCATGGTGGAGAAGGTCGCCGAGGGCGTGCGCCGCGCGATGGCCGAGGCCGGCATCACCGACCCGGCCGACGTCCACTACGTGCAGACCAAGACGCCGCTGCTGACGATCGAGACGATCCGCGAGGCGCACTCGCGCGGCAAGGACACCTACTACGACGAGCCGCACGGCTCGATGGACCTCTCCAACGCCACCACGGCGCTCGGCATCGCGGTGGCGCTCGGCGAGATCGAGATGCCCGAGCAGAAGCAGGTCATGCGCGACCTGTCGCTGTACTCCTCGGTGGCGTCCTGCTCGTCGGGCGTGGAGCTGGACCGGGCGCAGATCGTCGTCGTCGGCAACGCCCGCGGCCACGGCGGCAGCTACCGCATCGGCCACTCGGTCATGAAGGACGCCCTGGACCAGGACGGCATCTGGGACGCCATCCGCCAGGCCGGGCTCGACCTGCCCGAGCGGCCGCACGTCAGCGACCTCGGCGACCGGCTGGTCAACGTCTTCCTCAAGTGCGAGGCCGACCCGACCGGCTACGTCCGCGGCCGGCGCAACGCCATGCTCGACGACTCCGACGTCTTCTGGCACCGGCAGATCAAGGCCACCGTCGGGGGCGTCGCCGCCTCGGTGACCGGCGACCCGGCGGTGTTCGTGTCGGTGGCGGCGGTGCACCAGGGCCCGTCCGGCGGCGGTCCCGTCGCCGCGATCATCAAGGCGTAAGGGCGACGAGCGCCCCTCCCGCTTTCGGCGCCGAAAGCGGGAGGGGCGTCGTGCGTCTCAGGGCTGGACGAGGATCCGGATGGGGTTGCCGTCGCGCTCGTGCAGCCGGCGGATGCCCTCGCCCACGTCCTCGAGCGAGACGACGTCGCTGATCGAGCGGGACAGGTCCAGCCGCCCGGCGGAGACCAGCTGGGCGAGGGTCTCGATGTCCTCGGGCTTGTAGCCGAGGTGCCCGAGCGCCTGCTTGCGCAGCAGGTTGAACACCATCGTCGGCCCGAGCGTCGGCTCCTGGCCGCTCATGCCGACGCCGACCAGCCGGCCACCGGGGCGCAGCATCTCGAGGCCCTGCTCGAACGTCGTCTTCAGGCCGACGGCGTCGAACGCGACGTCGAGCAACCGGCCGTGCGTGGCCGCGGCGACCTTCTGCTGCAGGTCCGGGTCGCGGGAGTCGAACGCGGCATCGGCGCCGAGGGCCAGGGCGCGATCGCGGATCTCGTCGTCGATGTCGAAGGCGAGGATCGGGTTGGCCCCGACCAGCCGGGCCAGCTGCACGATGTGCGTGCCGACCCCGCCGATCCCCCAGACGCCCACGGCCTCGCCGATGCGCACCTGCCCGGTGTGCACGACGGCGCCGAACGGGGTGGAGACGGCGTCGGCCAGGATCGCCGCCTGGTCCATGGGCACGTTGTCCGGCACGCGGGTCAGGCCGAACGCCTGCGCCAGCGTGTACTCCGCCCAGGCGCCGTCGTAGGCGAACGCCATCAGCTGCAGGTTCGCGCAGTCGCCGAAGCGCCCGCGCACGCAGAAGTCGCAGACCCCGCACGGCCGGCCGGCAGCCGGGATCACGCGGTCGCCCTCGGCCCAGCCGATCACGCCCGGGCCGAGCTTCGCGATCGTGCCCGATGCCTCGTGCCCCTGGGTGATCACGTCGGGCACGTTCGGGCCGCCGAAGACGCCGTCGATCAGGCTCAGGTCGGAGTGGCAGATGCCGCAGTACTCGACCTTGATCAGCACCTCGCCGGGACCTGGTTCGGGGATCGGGACGTCCTCGACCGCCCACTCGCGGGTCGCCTTGTAGAAACGCTGGGCTCGCATCGTCGCGGGCACGGGCACCGTCCTCTCGCCGGATCGGTCCGAACCTAGCGCGACACGCCGTGCCGACCTGCGCAGAGTTTCGTGGCCCAGGTCACAGGGAAGCCGATGGTCTCGACCGGAAGCCGACCGAGTGGGTTGTCCCATGTCCGAGAACGGAGCTCGACAGCACGGGGGCAACGGGGGATTAGTACGCGTCGTCCGCGGCGCGCTGGAGCAGTTCGCGGGGCTCACGCAGCTCGAGCCCGTCGCGACCACCGGCGTGCGCCGCGAGGACGACGGCTGGTCGGTGCTCGTCGACGTCGTCGAGCTGGAGAGGATCCCGACGACGACCAGCGTCATGGCCACCTACCGGGTGGACATCGACGGCGACGGTGAGCTGACCGGGTACGAGCGGCTGCGCCGGTTCACCCGCGGCTCGGTGGACGCGTCATGAGCGAGCCGTCGCTGCGCCGCACGGGCGGTATCGGGTCGGGGGCGCTGGGCCGGCAGCCCGACTCGCTGGCCGACGTCCTCGAGCGCGTCCTGGACAAGGGCGTGGTCATCGCCGGCGACGTCGTCGTCAACATCCTCGACATCGAGCTGCTCACCCTGAAGCTGCGGCTGTTCATCTCGTCGGCCGAGACCGCGCGCGAGATGGGCCTGGACTGGTGGTCCCACGACCCGTTCTTCTCCGGCCGGCCGGCCGTCGAGCAGGACGACGACGAGACCCAGGCGCTGCGGGACCGCGTGGCCCAGCTCGAGGAGGTGGTCCGCCGCGCCGGGCTGGACGGCGAGGCCGCACCGCGCGCACTCGACCAGGACGGCCACCGATGAGCGAGGAGCTGGACCGCCTCGCCCGCGCGGCCGTCCCCGAGGTGCTCGCCGCGGCGCTGGAGCGCGCCCGCGAGCAGGCCGTCGCCCGGCTGGCCGACCTGCTCACCGACGCGATCGTCGCCCAGGCGCTGGCCGGTGCCCCGCCGGCGCCGGCGCCCGCTCCGGCACAGGACGAGACGGACGGCGAGGCCCTCTACGCCTACGGGATCACCCCGGCCGGTCTGCCGCTGCCGGAGGAGGTGCAGGCGCTGACCGACGGCGGACGGATCGACCGGGTGGCCGCCGGCGACCTCGCCCTGCTGGTCAGCCACGTGCTCCCCGACGAGCTGCGGATCGACGAGGACGACCTGTCGGAGACCGGGCGGCTGGCCACCCTCGCGCGCGGCCACGACGCCGTCGTCCGGGCCGCGGCCGCCTCCGGCCCGGTGCTGCCGCTGCGGTTCGGCACCGTCGTCCCCGACGAGACCGCCGCCCGCCGCCTGCTCGAGGAGCACGCGGGCTCCGCCCGGGCCCAGCTGCGGCGCATCGGCGACAACCGCGAGTGGGGCGTGAAGCTGGTCCGCCGGCTCGACGAGCCGGCGGTCCTCGGCCCGCGACCGGTGGACCGCACCGGCGTGAGCGGCACCGAGTACCTGGCCCGCCGCCGGCAGGCGCTGCGCGCACGCGAGGACGACGAGCGCTCCGCGGCCGGCGCCGCCGAGCTGCTCGAGGAGGCGCTGCGGCCGCACGTGCGCGAGTCGCTGCGCCGTGGCGGCTCCCCCGGCTCGTCGCTGCTGCTGGACCTGGCCTTCCTCGTCCCGCCGGAGCGCGAGTCGGCGTTCCTCGCCGCCGCGGCCGAGCTGCGCGAGAAGCTCGACCCCGACGGCCTGGAGGTCGAGGTCAGCGGGCCGTGGCCGCCGTACTCCTTCGCCGCGCTGGAGCCCGGCGATGCGTGAGCAGCCCGGCATCCTCGGCGGCGACTCCTCCGGCACGAGCCTGGTGGAGCTGCTCGACCGCGTCGTGCACCGCGGCGCCTACGTCAGCGGCGACGTGATCGTCTGCCTGGCCGGCATCGACCTGGTGCGGCTGGACCTGCGGCTGCTGCTCACGGCCATCCAGCCGCACGACGAGGTGCGGCCGTGAGCGCCCCGCGCCGGCTCGCCGGCAGCGGTGAGGACGTCGGCCGCGGGCTCGGCCGGCTGGTCGTCACCCTGCTCGAGGTCGTCCGCCAGGTGGTCGAGCGCCAGGCGCTGCGCCGGGTCGAGGTCGGCGACCTCAGCGACGAGCAGATCGAACGCCTCGGCCAGGCCCTCCTGCAGCTGGAGGCCACCTTCGACGAGCTCATCGAGCACTTCGGCGTCGTCCCGAACGACGTGTACCTGCCCCTGGACCTGGCGGGACTCGACCGTCTCGCCGCCCCCACGAGGAGGACCCCATGACCATGGCCGGCGTCAACCGCGCACCCCGACCGAGCAGCCTGGCCGACGTGCTCGACGTCGTCCTCGACAAGGGCATCGTCATCGACGCCTACGTCCGCGTCGCCCTGGTCGGCATCGAACTGCTGACCATCGACGCCCGCATCGTCATCGCCAGCGTCGACACCTACCTGCGCTTCGCCGAGGCGGTGAACCGGCTCGACCTGCAGCCGTCGCAGGAGGCGACCGGCCTGCCGGGCCTGATCGAGCAGATGCAGGAGGGTGGCGCGAAGCGCAAGACCCGCGGCGCGCTGTCCGGCGCCGGCGAGAAGGCCAAGGACGTCATGCAGTCGCTCACCGGCCGCGGGGACGACGACGAGGACGACGAGGACGACGGCGGCCGCGAGAACGGCCGTCGGCGCGAGGACCGCGGCGTCCCGGCGTCGCGTCGGGCGAGGTCGCGGAGCTGATGGTGCTGCTCGTCCACGGACTGCTCCGCGAGCACGACCGCGCCGTCCTCGAGCGGGTCGGCGGGTCGGTGCACCCGCGCGCGGTCGCCGCCGCCGGCCTGGCCGCCGCCGTCTCCGAGGCGCCCGAGAGCGGGCTCACCGCCGACGACGCCGTCGCCCACCTGGACCTGCTCGTGGCGCTGGCCGCCGACGTCCCGGTGCTGCCGCTCCCCCTGGGGACGACGGCGCCCGACGACGACGCCGTCCGCGAGGAGGTGCTCGCCCCGGCCGCCGACCGGCTGGAGCAGCAGCTGGCCGCGGTGGCGGAGTTCGTGGAGCTGCGGCTGGACCTGGCGTTCGACACCGACGCCGTGGTCGCCGGGATCGCGCGCGGCAACCCGGAGATCGAGCACATGGCCGCGCGCAGCCGGGCGCCCGGCGCGGGGCTGCCGGAGCGGATGGCGCTGGGCGAGGCGGTGGCCGAGCTGGTCGCCGACGAGGAGGCCGTGCGGACGGCGGAGTGGACCGCCGAGCTGGCGTCGATCGCCGAGCGCTCCGCCGTCCTGGCCGCCGACGAGCAGACCCGGCGGACCGCGTACCTGGTCCGCCGCGACCGCCTGGCCGACGCCGACGCCGCCGTCGCCCGGCTCCGGACGGCCGCGGAGGGAGTGGCCGACGTCGAGTACGTCGGGCCGCTGCCGGTCTACAGCTTCCTCGACGACCTGCCGGCGGGCGAGCAGCCCGCCCCGCGCTCGCGTTGGGGGTGGTGAGCCGGAAGGACTTGCCGTCGGAACGGGGGCCGACGACACGGGGACGACAGATAGCAGAGCTCCAGAGGAGGAGTGGAATGACCGAGAGCCCCTTGTCGAACTTGTCGAACGTCAACCCGGGCGTGCTGAAGCTGGGTGGCGTCGCACTGGCCGCCTACGTGCTGGGTCGCATGAAGAAGGGTCGCGCCGCGATCGGGCTGGCCATGTGGGCGGCCGGCATGAAGATGGATCCCAAGCAGCTGGTCCGCGACGGCCTGCTCAACCTGGCCAACTCCGACCAGGGCAAGGAGCTGATCGCGCAGCTCCGCGGACCGGCGCTCGAGGCCGGCCGCAAGGCCGCCAGCGCGACGATCGAGGGCCAGATGGCCGCGCTGACCTCGGCGCTGGAGAAGCGGACCCAGGCGATCTCCGCCGGCGTCGGCCAGGCGGGCGAGGAGGCCGGCGACACCGCGGAGAAGGCGACCGGGCTGCTCGGCCGGCGCAGGGGCAAGCGCAAGGACCAGGCCGAGGCGGAGGAGCCGGCGCAGGACGAGGCCGGTGACGAGAGCCAGGAGCAGGAGGACACCGGCGGGCGCCGTCGCCGCTCCCGCGGTCGCGCTCGGGCCCAGGAGGAGCCGGAGGCCGACGAGGACCAGGCCGACGAGGACCAGGCCGAGGACGACCTCGAGGACGAGGACGAGGACGAGGACGAGGACTACGACGAGGACTACGACGCCGACTACGAGGACGAGGACGAGGAGGAGGACGAGGAGGAGCCCGAGGAGGACGAGGACGAGGAGGCCGACACCGCCGAGGCCGACGAGGGCGAGAGCGACGAGGACGAGGAAGAAGAGGAGCCCGAGCCCCAGCCGGCGCGTTCTCGCGGCCGCGGAGGCCGGGAGGAGCAGGACAGGGGACGGGAGGAGAGCCGGCCCAAGCCCCGCAAGCGCGAGCCCGCCCCTGCCCGGAGCGGCGGACGTGAGTCCGGCCAGTCCCGGAGCGGACGCGCGGCGCCGCAGAGCCGTTCGGCCCGTCGGCCCCGCAAGGAAGGAGCCCGATGATGACCAGCAGCCGAGGCGAGCAGCGAGACGAGGGCGGCGGCGGTGGCCTGCTGTCCACCCTGGCCAACAGCCCGGCCGTCAAGGGGCTGGGTGACGCGGCCAAGGACTACGCCAAGGCCCGCGGGGGTGACCTGGCCAAGAAGGTCGGCGAGAAGGTGACCGGCGCGACCGACTCGCTCAACGGCACGGCCGAGAACGGCGGGTTCAAGGCCACCGCGGTCGGCGAGGTGGCCAAGCGGGTCACCCAGGGCGAGAACCCGGTCAAGGCCGCGCTCGGCGGCGTCGGTGCCGGGATCAAGGACAAGGTCAGCGGGGCGCTCGGCCGCAAGAAGAGCGGCGGCAGCGGCAACAAGAAGTTCATGAGCATCATCGAGGACATCAACGTCGGTGTCCCCGTCGACGTGGCGTACGACCAGTGGACGCAGTTCCAGGAGTTCGCCAGCTTCATGAAGGGCGTGGAGTCGGTCGACCAGACCGACGACGTCGGCAGCAACTGGCGGGTGAAGGTCTTCAAGTCCCGGCGGAACCTCAAGGGGACGGTCACCGAGCAGATCCCCGACCGGAAGATCGCCTGGACGACGGACGGCGCCAAGGGGACGGTCAAGGGCCTGGTCACGTTCCACCCGCTGGCCGACGACCTGACCCAGATCCTGCTGGTCATGGAGTACTACCCGCAGGGCCTGTTCGAGAAGACCGGCAACATCTGGCGAGCCCAGGGCCGGCGCGCGCGGCTGGACCTCAAGAACTTCCGCCGCTTCCTCATGATGCGCGGTGAGGCCACCGGCAGCTGGCGTGGGGAGATCCGTGACGGCGAGGTCGTCCGCACGCCGGAAGAGGTCGAGCAGGACGAGCAGCGCGAGGACGAGGACCAGTACGAGGGCGAGGACGAGGACCAGTACGAGGACGAGGGCGAGGACGAGTCCGAGGGCGAGGACGAGGAGCCGGAGGAGGACGAGGAGGAGGAAGGCGAGGACGAGGAGCCGGCCGCCCGCCAGGCCGGCAACGGCCGGGTCGACCGCGCCGAGGACGAGTCCGACGACGAGGAGGAGCCCGAGGAGGAGCGCAACTTCGTCCACGACGAGGCCGACCAGGACGAGGACGAGCCCGAGGAGCGACCGAGGCCGCGGCAGCGGTCCCGCCGCCGCGAGCCGGCACGAGCCCGATGAGGAGGCGCTAGCCGATGACGCTGCCCGACGAGGACGACGTCCTGGCCCCTGAACGCGAGGCCGAACGCATCCTCACCGTCCGCGAGCAGGTGCTCGACGTCCTGCTCGAGAAGGTCGAGAACGACCACTACCCGTCCTCGGCGATGCTCGACGACATCGAGCGGATCCTCACGCCGTGGCGGCGGGAGGACTACGCCGAGATCCTGATGGACAAGATCCGCCAGGACCGCTACCCCAGCCGGCACCTCATCGAGCGGGCGATGCGCCTGTCGAGCTGAGGTCCGGACGACCGTCGAGCCGCGTGGTGGCGCGGCTCGACGGTCGGGGTCCGGCTCAGGCGGGGACGGCGACGGCCTCGTCGGCGTCCTCCCCGGCGAGGGCCTCGTCGGTCAACTCGGCCGCGTGCGCCCGCAGCAGCAGCCACAGCACGCCGGCGAGCACCAGCAGCACGGCTCCCGAGACCAGGAACACCGCCGAGACGCCGAGGAGGTCGGCCACCACACCGCCGGCGAGAGCGCCCAGCGGGATCGCGCCCCAGACGAGGGTGCGGTAGGCGCCCTGCACGCGGCCGAACATGTGCTCGGGGATGAGCAGCTGGCGCAGCGACATGGTGAGCACGTTCCAGACCATCACCCCGGCGGCCATGACGGCCGACAGCGCCGCGGCCACCCAGCCGTTGTCGACGAAGCCCATGAGCCCGATGGCGGCCGCGCTCACGGCCGCGCCCAGGGTCAGGGCGCGCACCCGGCCGAGCAGCTTGCCGACGAGCGGCGTGGCGAGGCCGCCCAGCAGCGCGCCGACGCCGGCGGAGAGCACGAAGAAGCCGAACCGGCTCGACTGCAGATGCAGGACCTCCAGCACATACAGCACCAGGACGCCGTTGATCATGCTGTTGGTCAGGCAGGTCGCCGCGGAGACCAGCGTGAAGCCGCGCAGCAGCCGGTGGTTCCACAGCCAGCGCACGCCCTCGGCGACGTCGGCCCGGACCGTCGTCGGCCCGCCGGTGCGCTGCGGCCGCTGGACCCCGCGCACGGTGAGGATCAGCAGCGCGGCGACGGCGAACCCGATGGAGTTCAGCGCGATCGGCAGCGCGACGGCGAGCGCGAACAGCGCCGAGCCCAGCGGCGACCCGATGAACTGCTGACCGAGCGACTCCTCCGCGGTGAGCAGGCTGTTCGCCTTGTCCATGTGGCGCCGCTCGATCACCTGCGGCAGCAGGGCACGAGTCGCGCTGTCGTAGATCGTCTCCGCCGTCCCGAGCAGGAAGGCGACGACGTAGAGCGCGAGCACCGAGCCCTCACCGGTCATCACCAGGACGGCGAGCACCCCCAAGGACAGCGCCCGGACGGCGTTGGCCGCCGACATCGCGTACCGGCGGTCGACGCGGTCCACCACCGCGCCGCTGACCAGCGCGAACAGCAGCCACGGCAGGAACGCGAAGCTGGCCAGCCCCGAGACCAGCACCGGGTCGCGGGTGTACGAGGCCGCCAGCAGCGGCAGCGCCGTCCGGCCGATCCCGTCGGCCAGGTTCGACGTGGCGCTGCTGGCGTACAGCCGCCAGAAGCGCGGGCCCAGTCTGCTCACGAGAGCTCCTCCTCGGCGGTGGGGTAGACGGCGTACTGGACGTCGACGTGCCGCGCGCCCGCGCCGGGCGGCAGCTCGCGGTAGCGGTCGATCACGGCCTTGAGCTCGTCGGCCAGCGCCCGCGTCTGCGCCGGATCGAGCGTGAGCGTGCCGTCCATGTCGCTGGAGGCGTTCTGCCACTCCTCCGGCCACGTGGTCGAGGTGGCGAACCAGTGCGCGAGACGGCGGCTCCGGGCGGACTCGAACTCGCGCAGCAGGAAGCCGGCGGCCTCCTTCGTGTCCGGGTCGGTCAGGAAGGCGTTGCCGCTGATGTGGATCTCGTCGACGGCCATGCGCCACATCCGCCGGCGGCGGCCGACGGCCGGCCGGTCCCCCGGCTCCTCGGGAGCGTCGACCTCCTCGACCAGGCCGTGCCGGGCGAGCTGGCGCAGGTGGTAGCTGACCGCGCCGGTCGTCTCCCCGAGCTCCTGGGCCAGGCTGGTCACGCTCATGTGCTCGCGCAGGTCGAGCTGCCGCATGATCTGCACCCGCAGCGGGTGGGCGAGCGCCTTCAGCGAGGCGGCGTCGAGTTCCTTGCGGCGGTGCGGCATGGCGCAAGGTTAGTTTGCAAAGGAGTGTTTGCAAAGTACTTCGGGGAAAAGATCTGGTTGCATCTTCACGTATCGGCGGAGCAGGTTGGGCGCGTCCGCGTCGCCGGGCTGGAGGCCTTCTGGCCGAGCCGCCGGCTGAACGCGTTCGACGGGCTGTGTCGTCCGGCCGCGCCGTCGCGCGCTGCCGGATCGCCCGGCCGATCCCGTCGTCCCTGATCGGCCTGCCGGCAGACGCACCGCGCGGGGTGCGGCCGCGAGGGATGAATCCCTACCAAGCCGATCAGATCAGGAGCTCCCCCGTGTCCGTCACCGACGAACTGCTCGAGAACAACGCCCGCTACGCCGAGTCCTTCACCGGCCCGCTCCCCCTGCCGCCGGCCAAGCACGTCGCCGTCCTGGCCTGCATGGACGCCCGCCTCGACGTCTACCGCGTGCTCGGCCTCCACGAGGGCGAGGCGCACGTCATCCGCAACGCCGGCGGCGTGGTCACCGACGACGAGATCCGCTCGCTCGCGATCAGCCAGCGGCTGCTCGGGACGACCGAGATCATCCTCGTCCACCACACCGACTGCGGGATGCTGACCTTCTCCGACGAGGACTTCCGCGACTCGATCGAGCAGGACACCGGCGTGCGCCCGCACTGGCACTCCGAGGCGTTCGGCGAGCTGGAGGACGACGTCCGCGCCTCGATCGAGCGCCTGAGCTCGCCGCCGGCCCGAGAAGGCACTTCGTGCACGCCCGGACGGCGAGTCCCGCCGTGTCGCGTGCACGAAGTGCCTTCTCGGCGGTGTTCAGGCGCGCGTAACCGCGCACGTCCTCAACGGCGTCGACGACCGGTCAGCCACGCCGCCACGGCCGCGCCCACGAGCACGAGCAGGACGGCGACGACCACGATGACCAGGACCGGACCGGTGCCCCCGACGGTGTTCACGCCGGGAGAATGCCTGATCAGCGGGAGCAGGGCCCGAGAAGGCACTTCGTGCACGCCCGGACGGCGTGTCCCGCCGTGTCGCGTGCACGAAGTGCCTTCTCGGCGCTGCTCAGGCGGCGCGGGTCTCCTCGGCCAGCGCGGCCAGCGCCTTCTCGAAGCACTCCTGCGGCGGCTGCACCAGCCCGGCGCCCACCTGACCGGTGCCGGCGACCGCGCCGGCCATGCCCGTGTTGATCTGCGGCAGCCAGCCGGTGCGCGCCACCTTGAGCACGTCGATGCCCGTGGGCGAGCCGCGGAAGCCGAGGATCGGGATCGCCATCGCCGGGTTCTCGGCCAGGGTCACCTGGTACATGCGCTCGGTCGTGGCCAGCGCGTCGGGCACCGTGCCGCCGACGAACCGGACGATCGCCGGGGCGGCGGCCATCGAGAAGCCACCGACGCCGTAGGTCTCGGTGATCGCGGAGTCGCCGATGTCGGGGTTGGCGTCGTCCGGACCGTAGTCACCGAGGAACAGCCCGACCGGCGTCTGCGCGGGTCCGGTGAACCAGCGGTCGCCGGTCCCGGCGGTCTGGATGCCGAACTCGGTGCCGTTGCGGGCCATGACGGTGACCATCGTCGAGCCGGGCACGCCGCGGGCGGCGTCCATCGCGAGCTTCGCCGTCGGCATGCCGAGGTTGAGGAAGAAGTGCTCGTTGCCGCCGATGAAGCGCAGCACCGCGGAGATGGCCTTCGCCGGGGCGTCGACCTCGGCCAGCGCCGGCGCGAGCTCGCGCAGGGTGATCGCGGAGCCGGCCCGGTTGCGGTTGTGCCCCTCGTCGCCCATCTGCAGCATCTGGGCGAGAATCGCCTTGACGTCGATCGGGTCGACGCCGGCCTCCAGCGGGGTGCGCACCGCGGCGGCGAGCACCGGGCCGAGCACGTCGGCCATCCAGTGCAGCCGCTCGATCACCTCGGGCCCGTACGCGCCGTAGCGCAGCACCTTGCCCAGGCCCTCGTTGAGGTTGCAGAAGGCACGGCCGCCGCCGACCGGGTCCTGCAGGCACCACATCCACATCGACGGGCTGGTCACGCCGGCCATCGGGCCGACGGCCGAGTGGTGGTGGCAGGGGTCGAGGGCGATCTCGCCGGCGGCGAGGATGCGCTCGGCCTCCTCGGCGGTGTCGGCCCAGCCCTCGAACAGGCAGGCGCCGATCAGCGCGCCGCGCATCGGCCCGGAGGCGTCGGCCCACTCGATCGGCGGGCCGGCGTGCAGCAGCATGCGGTCGGGCAGGTCGAGCACGGCCCGCGCGGGCTGGACGTCGACCAGCTGGGAGCCGGCGGCGAGCACCCGCTCCACGGCGGTGCGGTTGGCGGCGGCGCGGCGGGCGTCGAGGGCGAGCGCGGCCAGGTCGGCCGGGTCGCCGAACGCCGGCGGGCGCCAGTCGACGTCGTGCACCTCGGCGCCCTGCGCGCGCAGCGCGTCGGAGAAGACGTCGACGCCGGCCGCCACGATCGCCGGTGGGGTGGCCAGCAGCTCCTGCAGGCTCATCGGGCGCCTCCCAGCAGGTCGAGGGCGTAGCGGGTGGCCTGCGCGTTCGAGGCGAAGACCGCGGCACCGGCGGCGGCCAGCGCGTCGGCCTGGCGGCTCCAGCCCTGCGGATCGCCCTCGGTCCCGATCAGCGCGACGACGACGGGCAGCGGTACGTGGCGGCGGGCCGCGGTCAGCGCCGGGACCAGCGAGTGCGCCGGGTCGGGGTCGGCGCCGTACCCGAGGACGACGTCGAGCAGCAGCACCGCCGGCTCGCGCCGGGCGGCCAGGTTGCTGATCGCCTCGAGCCGCAGCGTGGGGTCGATCATCGGGTGCGCGCGGCCGACGGTCAGCGCGTCGTCCCCGAAGTCGACGACGACGTGACCCGGGGCGGCCAGGTCCGTCCCGAGGTCGAGCTCCGGGCGCAGCGGGATGTTCGAGCGGATCTCGCCGAGCGCCGGCGAGGCCAGCAGCATCGCCTCGTCGGCCAGCGTGCCGCCGGAGAAGAACCCCTTGAGGACGGCGCCCGGCACGGCCTTCTCGTCCGGCCCCGGGCGCGACGGCCAGGCCGGCACCTCGCGGCCCATGTCGGCCAGCAGCCCCTCGACGGCGGCGGTGAGGTCGGGCGCGTCGGCCGAGAGCACCGCGTCGCGGACCGGCACGCTCAGCCCGTCGGCGGCCGCGCGCACGGCCTCGGCGACGGCGGGCGCCGGCGGCTTGGAGACCAGCAGCACCCGCTCGGTGGCGGGGTCGGCGTCGAGGGCGGCCAGGGCGTCGAGCGTGGCCAGCCCGCCGACCTCGGCCTTGAGGTCACGGCCGCCGACACCGAGCACGTGCGAGACGCCGACGCCGGCCGCGTCGAGCAGGCAGGACACCTGCTGCGCGCCGGTGCCGCTGGCCGCGACCAGCCCGACGGGACCGGGCCGGACGACGTTGGCGAAGCCCAGCGCGACGCCGGAGACGATCGCGGTGCCGCAGTCGGGGCCCATGACCAGCACGCCGGCGTCGTGCGCGGCGCGCTTGAGCAGCACCTCGTGCTCGACCGGGACGCCGTCGGAGAAGACCAGGACGCTGCGTCCGGCGGCGATCGCGTCGGCGGCCTCGGCGACGGCGTACTGCCCGGGCACGCTGATGATCGCCAGCGCCTCGGTGTCGACCGGCAGCTCGTCCAGGCCGGCGCCGATCGTGCGCAGCGGGATGGTCGCGGCGGTCGCGGAGGACCGCTCCCGGGCGGCCAGCGCGGCGTCGACGGCGGCGGTCGCGGCGGCCAGGGCGGCGTCGTCCGTGGCCCGGATCGCGATGAGCAACTGCTCCGGCGAGGCCTCCTCGTCGGGGGCCAGGCCCATGTTCTCGGCGATCTCGAGGTTCAGCGGCGTGGCCATCGCGACCAGGACGCCGGTGACGCCCTCGGTCGCGCCGACGTCCCGGCTGACCTGCATGAGCTTCACGGAGTCGGCGTAGACGCCGGAGCGGAGGACGACGGAGCGGACGCCGGTCGGTGGAGCTGCCACGACCACGACCGTAGTCGTAGGTTTCTCAGCGGTGAAGTATCGCCCGAACGTGCAATAACGATTTAGCACTGAGGTACTTCCGCCGGGACTGTGCGTGGTGACACAGTGACGCCGCCCGGTCCGGCAACGCCTGTTGACCGACACCGGATCGAGTCGGAATGCGTGTCGAGGAGGCACTCATGGCGTTCAGTTGGAAGCTCTACGGGGACGGCAAGACCCCGCCGATCGGTGAGGCCGTCGCGCCGGACGAACGGCTGACGTGGCCTCGCACCATCGGCATCGGTGCCCAGCACGTGGTCGCCATGTTCGGCGCGACCTTCGTCTTCCCGATCGTCATGGGCCTGAACCCGAACCTGGCGATCATGATGAGCGGGATCGCGACGATCATCTTCCTGCTCATCGTCGCCGGGAAGATCCCCAGCTACCTCGGCACCAGCGCCTCGTTCGTCGGCGGCGTCGCGGCCATCCGCGCCCAGGGCGGCGACAGCTCCGACGTCGTCGGCTCGATCCTGATCGCCGGCGCCGTCCTGGCGATCGTCGGTCTGATCATCCACTTCGCGGGCGCCGGGGTCGTGCACCGTGTCCTGCCCCCGGCCGTCACCGGCGCCGTGGTCATGCTGATCGGTTTCAACCTCGCGCCGGTCGTGGCCGGCATCTACTGGCCGCAGGACCAGTGGGTGGCGCTGCTGACCATGGCTTTCGTCATCGTCTGCTCGCTGGTGCTGCGCGGGTTCTGGGCCCGCATCTCGATCCTGCTCGGGCTGGTCTTCGGCTACCTCGTGTCGTGGATCTTCGACAAGGCGTTCGGCCAGATCCACTCGATCACCGGCAGCAGCAACGGCGAGCAGATCGACCACTTCCGCACCGACTTCAGCGGCGTGGGCAAGGCCGACTGGATCGGCTTCCCGCCCCTGACCGCGCCGCACTTCTCGTTCAACTTCGCCCTGCTCGTGCTGCCGGCCGTCATCGCCCTGATCGCGGAGAACGCCGGGCACGTCAAGGCGGTCAGCGAGATGACCAAGCGCGACCTCGACCCGATGCTGGGTCGGGCGATCCTCGCCGACGGTGTGGGCACCGTGGTCGCCAGCTCGGTCGGCGGCTCGCCGACCACCACGTACGCCGAGAACATCGGCGTCATGGCCGCCACCCGCGTGTACTCCACGGCTGCCTACTACGTGGCCGCGATCGTGGCGATCCTGCTGGGTCTGTGCCCGAAGTTCGGCGCGCTCGTCGCGGCGACCCCGGGCGGCGTCCTCGGCGGGATCACGGTGATCCTCTACGGGATGATCGGCCTGCTCGGCGCGAAGATCTGGAAGGAGAACCGGGTCGACTTCGCCAACCCGATCAACCTGGTGCCGCTGGCGGCCGGGATCATCATCGGGATCGGTGGCGTCGCCCTGGTGTTCAGCGACACCTTCTCGCTGTCGGGCATCGCGCTCGGCACGATCGTGGCGGTCGTCGGCTGGCACGTCGCCCGTGTCCTGGCCCCGGAGGAGATGCGGACCGCGCTGCGCAGCGAGGCCGGCTACTACGGCGGCACCGGTCCGGCGGTCGGCGAGTTCGGCGTCCACGAGGTCAGCGAGACCGGTGCCGACTACGAGTCGCCCGACCCGTCGTCGGTCGACCAGGTCGGCCGTCCGGGTACCCCGCACAACAACCGATAGGGCACGCTCCACCAGTGAAACCGGCACCGTTCCGCTACGCCGACCCCGGCACCCTCGACGAGGCCCTCGCGGTCCTCGCCGACGAGGGTGAGGGCGCCAAGGTGCTGGCCGGTGGTCAGTCGCTGCTGCCGCTGCTGTTGATGCGGCTGGCGGCACCGACGACCCTGGTCGACATCAACAAGGTGCCCGGTCTCGACACCGTCGAGGCCACCGGGGACGGCGTGCGGGTCGGTGCGCTCGTCCGGCACAACGCCCTGCTCCACGACGACGCCGCCGCCCGGGTCCAGCCGCTGCTGGCCCGGGCGACGGCGAACGTCGCCCACCCCGCGATCCGCAACCGCGGGACGACGGTCGGCTCCATCGCGCACGCCGACCCCTCCGGCGAGATGACCTCCGTCCTCGCCCTGACCGACGGCTCGGTCACCGTGGCCACGCCCTCCGGCGTCGAGACGATCTCGTGGTCCGACCTGTTCGTCGGCCCGCTCGAGACCTCGGTGCACGGCCCCGCCGTCGTCACCTCCGCCTTCTTCCCGGCGCTGCCGGCGCGCTCGGGCACCGCGTTCGCCGAGGTGGCCCGCCGCAAGGGCGACTACGCGGTCTGCGGCGCCGGCGTCGTCGTCACCCTGGACGCCGACCGGCGCGTGTCCGCCGTCCGCGCCTCCTACATCTCCGTCGGCCTGGTGCCCGAGGTGCACGACCTCACCGAGGCCGTCGTCGGGTCGCCGGTCGACTCCGCCGACTGGGGCAAGGCCGCCGCGCTGGCGCAGAGCCTGGTCGAGCCCGACACCGACATCCACGCCAGCGCCGACTACCGGCGCCTGCTCGTCGGGGTGCTCACCGAACGAACGCTGGCCGCAGCGGCCGCCGAGGCAGGGGGACGCGCGTGACCGTGGACGTGGAGCGGGACGTCGTCCTGACCGTGAACGGCGTGCCGCACGAGGTGACCGTGCCGGTGCGCCGGCTGCTGTCCGACGCGCTGCGCCACGACCTCGGGCTGACCGGCACGCACGTCGGCTGCGAGCACGGCGTCTGCGGCGCCTGCACGGTGCTGGTCGACGGCCGGCCGATGCGCTCCTGCCTGATGCTCGCCGTCCAGGCCGCCGGCTCCGAGATCCAGACCGTCGAGGGGCTCGCGACCGACGACGGGCAGGGCGGGCAGAAGCTGCACCCGGTGCAGGAGGCGTTCCGCGAGTGCCACGCCCTGCAGTGCGGGTTCTGCACGCCGGGCTTCCTGATGACGATCAAGGCCGGGCTCGAGGACCGCGACCGGTCGGCGGAGATCACCGAGGAGGAGGTCGACGAGATCGTCGGCGGCAACCTCTGCCGGTGCACCGGATACGCCAACATCAAGAAGGCCGTCCGGCACGCCGCCGCCACCATGCAGGACGGCGACCGATGACCACCAGGCTGTTCGGTGAGCCGGTCCGCCGCCGCGAGGACGCCCGGCTGATCACCGGCAAGGGCCGCTACCTCGACGACATCGGCTCCGGCGCGCTGGCCGCGGCCTTCGTGCGCAGCCCGCACGCGCACGCCCGGGTGATCGGCATCGACGTCGACGAGGCGCTGGACGTCGAGGGCCTGGTCGCGATCTACACCTACGAGGACCTCACCGGCCCGATGGCCGAGCCGCTGCCGGTGCTCATCCCCCATCCGCAGCTGCACGCGCCGCGCACCGGCTACCCGCTGGCCAACGGCGTGGTCAACCACGTCGGCGAGCCGGTCGCGATGGTGGTCGCCACCGACCGGTACCTCGCCGAGGACGCCGCCGAGAAGATCGTCGTCACGTACGAGGAGCTCCCGGTCGTCGTCGGGGTGGACGGCGCTCGCGAGGCGAAGGCCGTCGTCCACGAGGACGTGCCGGACAACGTCGCCGCCGTCCACCACCAGGAGACCGGCGACGTCGAGGCGGCGCTGGCCGGCTCCGTGAACACGCTGTCCTTCACCCAGTACATCGAGCGCAGCGCCTGCACGCCGATGGAGGGCAAGGGCGTGCACGCCCGGTGGGACGCTGACGACCGCTCGCTGCGGGTCTACTCCAGCACCCAGGCGGCGACGTCGGTGCGCGCGGCGATCGCGGCCAAGCTCGAGCTGTCGCTGGACAAGGTCGAGGTCATCGCGCCGGACGTCGGCGGCGGCTTCGGCGTGAAGATCGTGCACCCGTGGCCGGAGGAGCTGCTGGTGCCGATGGCCGCGATCGCGCTCGGCCAGGAGGTGAAGTGGGCGGAGGACCGCCGCGAGCACTTCATCTCCAGCGCCCACGAGCGCCAGCAGCGGCAGGAGATCACCGTCGGCTACGACGACGAGGGCCGCGTGACGGCGCTCGACGTGCACATCTGGCACGACAACGGCGCGTACACGCCCTACGGGATCATCGTGCCGATCGTCACCGCGACCCAGCTGGTCGGGCCGTACGCGATCCCGACCTACCGGGTGAAGGTCGAGAGCGTCTACACCAACACCGTCATCGTGACGCCGTACCGCGGTGCCGGGCGGCCGCAGGGCTGCTACGCGATGGAACGGACGATGGACCGCATCGCGGACGCCCTCGGGCTGGACCGGGCCGTCGTGCGCGAGCGCAACCTGATCCAGCCCGACCAGTTCCCCTACGACCACCACCTGACGTTCCAGGACGGCCGGCCGGTCATCTACGACTCGGGCGACTACCCGGGGCTGCTGTCCAAGCTGACCGCGCTGGTCGGCTGGGATTCGATGGAGGCCCGTCGGCGCGATGCCGCCGAGCGGGGGAAGTTGCTGGGCATCGGCATGGCGCTCTACGTGGAGGGGACCGGGCCCGGCCCCTACGAGGGCGGGCACGTGCAGGTCCTCGGCAGCGGCAAGGTGCTCGTGTCGACGGGGCTGACCTCGCAGGGGCAGGGCCACGAGACGGTGTTCGCCCAGATCGTCGCCACCGAGCTGGGGGTGCCGATCGAGGACGTCGAGGTGACGACGGGGGACACGCGGCGGTTCGGCTACGCCGTGGGCACGTTCGCCTCGAGGGCCGCGGTGATGAGCGGCAACGCCATCGCGCTGGCGGCCCGGGGCGTGCGGGACAAGGCCATCCGGATCGCGGCCGACGTCCTGGAGGCCAACCCGGAGGACCTGGAGATCGCCGACGGCGTCGTCCAGGTCCGCGGGACGCCGGGGGCGTCGATCCCGCTGCGCACCGTCGCCGTGCTGTCCAACCCGCTGCGGTACGCGTTCGACGAGGCCGCCAAGCAGGCGACGCAGTTCGCGACGACGTCGTCCGACGACAAGCCGCCCGTGGCCGAGGGAGATGCCCCCGGGCTGGAGCACCGCGACTACTACTCGCCGATCCGCTCGACCTTCGCCTCGGGCGCGCACGCCGCGGTGGTGGAGATCGACCCGGCGACGTGGGAGATCGACGTCGTGGACTACGCCGTCGTCCACGACTGCGGCAACATCGTGAACCCGATGATCGTCGAGGGGCAGGTGCACGGCGGCGTCGCGCAGGGCGTCGGCGGCGCGCTGTACGAGCGGATGGCCTACGACCGCGACGGGCAGCTGCAGAACGCCTCGTTCATGGACTTCCTGATGCCGTACGCCTCCGAGGTGCCCGACGTGCGGATCGACCACCAGCAGACGCCGTCCCCTCTCAACCCGCTGGGGCTGAAGGGCGCCGGCGAGGCCGGGGTCATCCCCGGGACGGCGGCGATCGCCTCGGCGATCGAGGACGCGACGGGACGGCGGATCGCCTCGATGCCGATCTCGCCGACCGAGCTGTACGACCTGATGCGCGACGAAGATGCCGAGCGGACTGCTCGGGGGACGGGAGTTCTGGCGTGAACCTCGACGGCTCTGCGGTGCTGCACGCGGACCCCGAGCGGGTCTGGTCGGTGATCACCGACCCGGCGGTGCTGGCGCGGACGATCCCGGGCTGCGAATCGCTCGAGAAGACCGGCGCGGACGAGTACAAGATGAACGTCTCGGTCGGGGTCGGCGCGATCCGCGGCACCTACGCCGGCGAGGTCCGGCTGACCAACCAGGACCGGCCGACGTCCTACGTCATGCACGCCTCGGGCGCGGGTGCGCCGGGGCAGGTGCGGGCGACGGTGACGATCACCCTGGCTCCCGATGGGGACTCCACGACGCTGACCTACTCGGCGGACGCCGTGGTCGGCGGCCCGGTGGCCGGCGTGGGGCAGCGGATGATGACCGGCGTGGCCAAGCGGATGGCCGGGCAGTTCTTCAAGGCGATCGACGCCGAGCTGACCGGCGCCGTCGTACCGATCCGGTCGGCGCCGTCGGCCCGGCCGACCGCTTCGGAGGCCGTCGCCGAGCCTTCTGCTGCCGAGGCTCCCCAGGTCTTCACCGGCCGGGCCGCTGCTGCTCCGGCCGGTGGCAGCGACGTGCAGACGTTTCTGCTGGGTGCTGGCGTCGGCGCGCTGCTCACGGTCTTCGGTGTCGCGATCGGCTGGCTCCTGGGCCGCCGGAGGTAGCGGACGCACCGGAGGCCCTCCTGTGCAGGCGGAGGGCCTCCGGCACGCCGGCCCGTCAGCCGCAGACGGACGCCGGGATGCTGGTCTCGCAGTTGTTGCCGCGGATCGAGATGCCCTTCCCGACCGGTGGGAACTGCTGGTCCAGCGGCGGCGGCCAGCCGCGCAGGATGTCGACCGGGGTGTTGCCGAGGATGTTGTTGCTCAGCACCTCCACGTTCTCGACGGGTCCGGGGTCGACGTTCTGGGGATTGTTGAACGGGGGCAGAGTCAGCAGCGCCAGGCCCGCGGCCGGGAACTGCAGCGTCGACGGGTCCACGGCCGGCACGTTGTCGTGGATCTTGTTGTCGTAGATGCTCACGTAGTCGGCGTTGACCACCGCCATGCCGGTGCCCGAGACCCGCAGGGCCGCCTGCACCTCGCCGACGCCGGCCAGGCAGAAGCGGTCGTTCGCGGTGGACTCGTTGGCCCGGACCGTCCAGTCGCCGGCCCGGACGTTGCGAGTGGCGTCGGGCACCTCGGTGGCGGCGTCGTCGAAGATCAGCATGCCGACGCAGTTCCCGGCGATGTAGTTGTGCCGGATGATGCCGGTGCGGGCCTCGCGGACGAAGACGCCGACGTTGTAGCCCTCGACGTCGTTGGTGACGACGTCGGCGTAGGCCTCGGCCGAATCGGTGATCCCGATGCCGGCGGTGCCGCTGTTGGGCTGGTCCGCGGTGCCCCGGTCGACCCCCTCCTCGATGTTGCGGATGATGCGGGTATGGGTCGAGTCGGCCGCCAGGATGCCGTAGCGGTCGTGCCCGTGGCCCTTGGTCTTGTAGACCCGGAAGCCATCGGCCCCCCACGCGGCGATCCCGCTGGCCGGGTGGTTCCAGGTCGACAGGAACGTCACCCGGACCGGTTCGTCGGGGTCGAGGAAGAAGATCCCGGAGACGTCGTCCTTGAGCGTGTTCGGGTCGCTCTCGGGGTCGACGCTGTTCTGGGCCTCCCAGCAGGGCGTCGACGCGACGTCGGGGAGGTCGGCCGGCGTCGTCCAGTCCGGCCAGACGATCTTCGTGGCGTCCCGGCCCGCACCCTCGATGGTCAGGCCCTTGTGGTCGACGCAGACGGCCTCCTGGTAGGTGCCCGCCTCGATCTTGATCGTGTCGCCGGACGCCGCCTGGTCGACGGCGGCCTGGATCGACTCACCGGGGTGGACCACCCAGGTGTGCCCGCCGCCCGCAGCGGCGACCCCCGCCGGCAGGGCAGCGAGGAGCAGAACGGCCGACGCGGTGACCGTCAGGCCTCGCGCCGCCCTCGACGTGCGCGGGGATCTCCGTGTGCTGGTGTGGTCCATCCGTCCTCCCATTGCGGCGTGCGCTCGTGGAACTGCCGACGCCCGGTCCGCCCGGCCGGTGGGAGATCTCGCAGAACCGGGGCGCCCCGCAACGATGTGGTCGGTGTGACGGAAGGGTCCGATGACACTCCAGGGAAAACCGGGATCTCATACCTGGGTCGTGCATCCCGGTGCGACCTGGGGCGCAGGACGACCGCGACCTGCGGATCAGACCTCACAGGCAGCGACGACGGCCCTCCCCCCGGTAGCCGCCCGGGGGACTGATTGACACCTCCGATCAGCCTCGACACGCTTCGGGCACCACGGGGCCCAGCGGCGAGGCATCGGAGCAGCCATGAGCGAGGCGACGCAGGTACGTCCCACCGTGCAGGTCGAGGGAGGTCGGCTGGTCGGCACGATCGACCACGGCGTGCCCGCGTTCCTGGGGATCCCCTACGCCGCCCCGCCCTTCGGGCCGAACCGGATGCAACCGCCGCAGCCGGCGGAGCCGTGGGACGGCGAGCGGGATGCCACCGCGTACGGGCCGACCGCCCCGAAGGGCGACTACCCGCCGCAGTACGCGCCGCTGTTCCCCGAGATCACGATCCCGGGCGAGGACGTGCTGAACCTGAACGTCTGGACGCCGGATCCGCAGGCCACCGGGCTCCCCGTCCTGGTCTGGATCCACGGCGGGTCGTTCATGAACGGCTCCGGTTCCGTGGCCGCGTACCGGGGCAGCTCGTTCGCCCGCGACGGGGTCGTCTGCGTGACGATCAACTACCGGCTGGGCGCCGAGGGCTTCCTCTACCTCGGGGACGGCGTCGCCAACGTCGGGCTGCTCGACCAGATCGCCGCCCTGCAGTGGGTGCAGCGCAACATCGCCGCGTTCGGCGGCGATCCGGACCGCGTCACGGTCGCCGGGGAGTCCGCCGGCTCCATGAGCATCACGACCCTGCTGGCGATGCCCGGCGCCCGGGGGCTGTTCCGGCAGGCCGTCCTGGAGAGCGGCGCGGCGGCGCACACGCTGGCACCGGACGTCGCGCTCACCGTCTCCCGGTTCTTCGCGGAGGCGCTGGGCGTGGAACCGACCCGGGAGGCCATCACGGCTCTGCCCGTGGACCAGGTGGTCGCAGCGGCGTCGGCGCTGGTCGAGGAGGTGCAGACGGCGCCCGACCCCGCCAAGTGGGGCAGCCTCGCGCTGAGCCTGCTGCCGTTCGCCCCGGTGGTCGACGGCGACACGCTCCCGGAGCACCCGCTGGACGCGCTCGCCGGGGGTGCGAGCTCCGACGTGGCGCTGCTGGTGGGCTCGAACAACGACGAGGCGCGGCTGTTCGTCGTCCCGAACGGGGCCATCGACTTCATCGACGAGGCCGTCCTGACCGCCGCCGCCACGGGGTACGGCGCGTCCGACGAGGCGGTGGCGACCTACCGGGCCAACCGTGCCGACGCCGGCCACGGCGACGTGATGGCCGCCGTCGTCTCCGACTGGTTCTTCCGGATCCCCGCGATCCGCGTCGCCGAGGCGCACGCCGGCCCGACGTGGATGTACCGGTTCGACTACTGGTCGCCGAGCTTCGAGGGTCGCCTCGGCGCCTGCCACGCGACCGAGGTCCCCTTCGTCTTCGACACGCTGGACGACGTCACGGCGCACCCGCTGATCGGCACGTCTCCGCCCCAGGCCGTGGCCGACACCGCCCATGCCGCGTGGGTCCGGTTCGTCGCGGACGGCGACCCCGGCTGGCCGCAGTACGACACGGGCGCACGGACGACGGCGCTGATCGACGAGCAGCTCACCGTCGTCGACGACCCGGACGGCGCCGAGCGGGAGGTCTGGACCGGACGACGGTGATCGTTGTGCGCGGAGTCGCCCTTCGATCCCCTCCGAACGGCGACTCCGCGCACAGTTGCGTCACCTGCCGTCGTCCCTGAGCCGTTCCCGCAGTCCGGCGGCCATACCTGCGATCGTCAGCAGGTCGAGCAAGCCGCCGCCGATCTCGGCGAGCCATCGATGGCGGACGGGCGCGAGCCGTAGGCGCAGGTGGACGCGCGTGCACCCGCCGGCTTCGGCAGCGAGGCTGATCGACCAGGACACGTCCGTGCGTCCGCGCCGCGAGCGGTAGACCAGCGACCGGGGCGGCTCGATCGCGGTCACCGCGAACGTCTCGTGCGGTCCGCCGTAGTCGGGGATCACGTCGCCGACCGCCAGGTCCTGCCACCGCGGGTCCACGGAGCGGCTTGCCCGCCGACGAGGCGGGACGAGCCGCTCCACGCTGCGCGGGAGGTACCAGCCGGCTCGTCCCTTGCCCAGCTGCGCCAACCAGGGCCACACCTCCGCCGGTGGCGCCGGAACGGTGAACGCGCGGTCCATCACCACGTCCGCCGACGGGACGACGTCGTCGCCAGGACGGTCAACGGCGCGCTCGACGGCGGTGGCCCGCACCAGGTCGACCACAGCGCCTCCTGACTCCCGGCCGGGACAGCGGACGGCTCATCCTGCACGGGACCGACTGTGAGCGTTGGGCGCGGAGTTCGGATCAGCCGGCGCGCAGCGCCGGGTAGTCGGTGTAGCCCTCGGCGCCGGGGGCGTAGAAGAGCGCCGCGTTCGGCTCGTTCTCCGGGTGCTCGCCCTGCCAGCGCTCGACCAGGTCGGGGTTGGCGATGACGGCGCGGCCGACGGCGACGGCGTCGGCGTGCGCGGCCTCGATCAGCGCCACCGCCTCGGCGCGCGTGGTGACCGTGCCGAAGCCGCTGTTGGCGATCAGCGGGCCGCCGAAGCGCTGCCGCAGTTCCTGCACCAGCTCACCGGCGGGCTCCCTGTGCAGCACCGACAGGTACGCCAGGTCCAGCGGCCGCAGCGCGTCGACCAGGGCCCCGTAGGTCGCGCGGACGTCGTCCCGGTCGGTCTCCAGCGCGTCCTGGATGTTGTGCTCGGGCGAGATCCGCAGGCCCACGCGACCGGCGCCGATCTCCGCGGCCACCGCCGTGACGACCTCGATCACGAAGCGCGCCCGGTTCTCCGGCGAACCGCCGTAGAGGTCGTCGCGCTGGTTGGACGCCGGCGAGAGGAACTCGTGCAGCAGGTAGCCGTTGGCGCCGTGGATCTCCACGCCGTCCAGCCCGGCCTCGACCGCGCGCCGCGAGGCGGCGACGACGTCCTGCAGCGTCGCCCGCGCCTCGTCGACGGACAGCGCGTGCGGCACCGGGTAGGGCTGCTTGCCCTTCGGCGTGTGCGTCTGGCCGTCGATCGCCAGCGCAGAAGGAGCGACGACGCGTCGTCCGCCGTTGGTGTCGGGATGGGTGACCCGGCCGCCTTGCATCACCTGCATCACGATGCGGCCGCCGCGGGCGTGCACGGCGTCGGCGACGCGGCGCCAGCCGGCCACCTGCTCGTCGGTGACGATGCCGGGCTGGCCGACGAAGGCCTGCGACTCGTGGTTGGGGTAGGTCCCCTCGGTGATGACGAGCCCGACGCCCGCGCGCTGCCGGTAGTGCTCGACGAGCAGGTCGTTCGGGACGCCGGAGGCGCCGGCCCGCATCCGGGTCAGCGGCGCCATCACGACGCGGTTGGCGAGCTCGAGGTCGCCGATGGTCACGGGCGAGAACAGATCCATGTCCGAGGCAAGGGTGCGCGAGCCGACCAGATTCCGGAACGCGACCGACTGCGGTGCGCATCACGGCGCGCTCTCGGCGCCGCCCGGGAGACCTGACGCAGCGCCAGGGAGGATGGACACGTGGATGTGGAGTCGACGCTGCTGTTCGTGCTCGCTGCGGTGGCGGTGGTCGTCGTCCTGCGCTGGGTGGCCGAGAAGACGGGGCTGCCCGCGGCCGCCCTGATGACGGTCGCCGGGATCGCCTACGCGCTGCTGCCCGGCCCGAACGTCGTCCTCGACCCGCACATCATCCTGACGCTGGTCATCCCGCCGCTGCTCTACAGCGCGGCCCTGGACTCGTCGCTGCTCGCGATCCGCCAGCACCTGCGCACGGTCATCAGCCTCTCGGTGCTGCTCGTCCTCGCCACCGCGCTGCTCATCGGGGTGGGCTTCCAGCTGTGGGTGACGGGCGCGACGCTGGCCGCCGGCATCGCGCTCGGGGCCGCCGTCGCCCCACCCGACCCGGTGGCCGCCCTCTCCGTCGGGCGCCGCGTCGGCCTGCCGCCGCGCGTGCTCACGCTGATCGAGGGCGAGGGCCTGCTCAACGACGCGACGGCGCTGACCGTGCTGACCGTCGCCGTCTCGGCGGCCACCGGGCACGGCTACTCGACGCCGTGGGCGCTGGGGCGGTTCGTGCTCTCCGCCGTCGGCGGGGTCGTCGTCGGCCTAGCCGTGGCCTACGCCGTGCGGTTCGTCCGGCGGCTGCGGCGCGACACGATGACGCTCAACGCCGTCTCGCTGGCCACCCCGTTCCTCGCCTACCTCATCGGCGAGGAGCTCCACGTCTCCGGTGTCCTGGCCGTCGTCATCGCCGGCCTGCTCATCGGGCACGACAGCTCCCGCAGCGTCTCCGGCGACTACCGGATGCAGGTCGGCGCCGTCTGGCGGCTGGTCGACTTCCTGCTCGAGGGGCTGGTCTTCCTGCTCATCGGCCAGCAGCTGCCGCGGGTCGTGGAGGGGCTGCACCAGTACGAGACCTCGACGATCGTCATCGCGTCGGCGATCACCGTCGGCGTCGTCCTGGTCCTGCGCCCGCTCTGGCTGGTGCTGACCCAGCTGCTGCCCCGCTCGCTGCACATGCGGCTCGGCGGTGGGGACGACGTCGAGCAGGCCACGGACGACGACCCCGCCGAGGAGCGCGCGGCGCACGTCGACCAGCGGCTGACCGGTAAGGAGCTCACCGCGCTCAGCTGGGCCGGCACCCGCGGCGTCATCACCCTGGCCGCGATCTTCACGCTCCCGCGGGTCACCGAGAGCGGCGAGCCGTTCCCCGACCGCAACCTGCTCCTGTTCTGCGCCTTCCTCGTGGTCCTGGTGACCCTGGTCGGCCAGGGCATCACCTTCGGGCCGCTCGTCCGCGCGCTGGGGCTGCGCGCCAACGCCGCGGATCAGGCCCGGATCCGCAACCAGGCCCGCTCCGCCGCGGTGCAGTCCGGTCTCGACCGGCTCTCCGAGATGGAGCTGGAGGACCACGACGACGTCGACGACAAGGCGATCGCGGCGCTGCGCGCCCAGCTGGAGGCGCGCCTGGCGCGGTACCGGCAGCGGCTGGACGTCCTGGAGAACGCCGAGATCGACATCCCCTACAACCCGCAGTACGAGGCGGCGGTGCGCGTGCACCGGGCGGTCATCGACGCCGAGCGGGACACGCTGCTGCGCTGGCGGGACGTCGGCCGGCTGCCCGACTCGGCCCTCCGGGTGCTGGAACGCGAGCTGGACCACCAGGAGGGCCTGCTGCCCACCCGGCCCAACAGCTGAACACGGGGCCGGGGCCCCCTCGACTCGCGTCGAGGGGGCCTCGGTCAGCGGGGATCAGTGAGCTCCGCAGTCGATCTTGACGTTGCCGGCGCCCAGGCCCACGAGCTGGTACCCGCAGGTGTTGCCCTGGAAGAGGATGCCGCTACCGATGGGCGGGATCGGGATCGGTGGGTTGTTGGGGTTGGTGGGGTCGGCGAGCACCGTCCCCGGCGGGAAGCCGACCTCGATGTCCAGCGGGGCGCGGAAGGCCGGCTGCGGTCCCGGACCGTCCGGGTCGACGGCGGTGGTGTTGCCGGTGACCTTGTTGCTCACCACGGCGACCTTCTCGACCGGGATGGCCGCGTTGGGGGTGGTGGTGTTGAAGGCCGGCAGCGAGAGCAGCAGGATCCCGGCGGCCGGGAAGTCCAGCAGCTGGACCGGGTCGGCCGGACCGTTGTTGATCACCGTGTTGTACTTGAGCAGCACCGTGTCCATGTTGACCACCGCGATGCCGGTCCCGGAGACCTTCAGCCGCGCGGCCACCTGGCCGATGCCGGCCAGGCAGAACCGGTGGTTGTCGTGCACGTTGTTGCTCAGCACCGCGAAGTTGCCGGCGTTGATCGTCGAGGCCTGGTTCGGCGGCACCTCGGTGTTGGTGTCGTCGAACAGGTTGATGCCGACGCAGCTGTTGGTGATGTCGTTGCCGACCACCGCGCCGGTCCGCGACTCACGGATGAAGACGCCGATGTTCCAGCCGTTCGTGCGGTTCCCCTGGACCAGGGCGTTGGCGTTCGCCGAGTCGGAGACCGAGACGCCCGCCGTGCCGCTGTTGCCGCTCGTGTTCGACGAGGGGACCCGGGTCACGGCGGTCTCGACGTTGTACTTGATCACGATGTTGCTCGAGTTGCTCGCCAGGATGCCGTACCGGTCGTGGCCCTTGCCCTTGGTCTGGTAGACGACCACGCCCTTCTTGCCACCCTCGACGACGATGCCGTTGGCGGTGTGGTTGAGCGTCGACAGGCCGGTCACGGTGACCGGACCGTTCGGGTTGAGGAAGAACAGACCGGACACGTCGTCGGCCAGCTGGTGCTGGAGGGTGCCCTGTTTGACGCTCTCCGGGTCGTGGGAGGCCCACTCCGACCAGCAGGCGTTGCCGCCGGCCGGCGCGTCGACCTGGTCGCCGGGGGTGACGCTGCCGTTGGCGTTGACGACGTCGGGTTTGGTCCAGTCCGGCCACGAGATGAGGGTCTTGTCCGCCCCCGCCCCGACGATGGTCAGGCCCTTGCCGTTGACGCAGACGGCCTGGTTCTTGTACTCGCCGGCGACGAGGCGGATCACGTCACCGCTGCTCGCCCGGTTGACGGCGTCCTGGATCGACTGGTTGGGGTAGACGGTCCAGGTCCGGCCGGTGGCCGACGCGACGCCGGCCGGCAGCATGGTGAGCAGCAGGAGGAACGCGGAGAGGAGGGTCAGCCGCCGTGCCGTCCTGGCACGGGACCTCGACCGCCTCGTGGGGGAATCGGTCATGGTGGCCTCGATTCGATGGGTCGATGCACCGTGCGATCGCGGACGCCTGCGAGGCGGAGGGGATCCGCCTATGGACGGCCTGTCAGTGCGGTGAGAACCATGGCCGTCGGGGCAGTGCGGCGTCGAGCGACCGTGAGTAGGGAAAATCGGTCCGACCCGGGTATGGCGGGCCCCATCCCAGGTGTGGTCGCTCCTCCCCGGGGCAGGGTGGATGCGCGCAGCGGCGGGACCGCAGGCCCACGACCCCCTCCGGTGGGTCTCATACTTTCGGCCCGATCGGCCGGTACGGGATCCCCGGACCGTCGACACCGCCCCCGATCGGGGCCACAGTGCGCCGCATGCAGCAACAAACGGGCACCGCTCCCCACGCGGTGACGTCCGGCCGGCGCGTCGCCGGACCGGCGGTGGTCATGGCCGGGTTGACCAAGCGCTACGGCAAGCGGACCGTCGTGGACCGGCTCTCCCTCGAGGTGCGCCGCGGAGAGGTGTTCGGCGTCCTCGGCCCGAACGGCGCCGGGAAGACGACGACGCTGCGGATGCTGCTGGGGCTGGTCCGCCCGACCGCCGGCACGGCGTCCGTCCTCGGGATGCCGGCCGGGTCCCCGGGCGTGGCCGTCGGTGCGCTGGTGGAGGGGCCGGGCTTCTACCCGTACCTGTCCGGGCGGGACAACCTGCGGGTGCTCGCCGGGCACACGGGGGCGTCGGCCGCCCGGATCGCCGCCGTCCTCTCGATCACCGACCTCGAGGACCGCGCCGACGACCGCTATCGCACGTACTCGCTCGGCATGAAGCAGCGGCTGGGTGTCGCCGCCGCGCTGCTCACCGACCCGGAGGTCGTGGTGCTCGACGAGCCGACCAACGGGCTCGACCCCGCCGGCATCACCGACATGCGGGCGCTGCTGCGCCGGCTGGCCACCGACGGCCGGACCGTCGTGCTGTCCAGCCACCTGCTCGGCGAGGTGGAGCAGTCGTGCGACCGGGTCGCGATCATCGCGGAGGGCCGGCTGGTCGTCGAGAGCACCGTCGAGGAGCTGCGGGGCCTCGGCCGGCTGGAGATCCAGGCCGCGCCGCTCGGCGAGGCCGCCCTGGTCGCCGCCGGTCTGGTGGGGGCCGACCGGGTCTCGATCGTCGGGGACGTCCTGCACGTGCAGGCCCCGTCGAGCGCTGCCGCGGAGATCAACCGCGCGCTGGTCCACGCGGACGTGGAGGTCACGGGCCTGCGGCAGAGCGCGCGCACCCTCGAGGAGGTCTTCCTCGAGATGACCGGCGACGACGCGGGAGGCCCCCGGTGACCGACGTGCTGCCCCGACCGTCCGGAGGGCTCCGCCGCGTCGTGGCGGTCGAGCTGCTCGTGCTGGCCCGGCGGCCGGCGACCTGGGTGCTGCTGGGCCTGTGGCCCACCCTCCAGATCGTCTTCGCGCTGGTGATCCCCTACACCGCCTACCGGCGCGGCTCGTCGTTCGACGGGCTACCGGCGTCGGCGGTGCTCGGGGAGACGCTGCCGTCGCGGCTGGTCGAGAACACCATCTCCGGCTTGCCGCTCTTCGGCGGGGCGCTGCTGATGACCCTCGGCGCCCTGCTCACCGGCAGTGAGTACGGCTGGGGGACGCTCAAGACCGTCCTCGCCCAGAACCCGCGCCGGCTGCGTCTGCTCGCCGGGCAGCTGCTGGCGCTGGAGATCGTGCTCGCCGGCACCGTCGCGGTCGCCTTCCTGCTGACCGCCGGCGCCAGCGGGCTCATCGCCCACGCCGAGGACGCGCCGGCGGACTGGCCGTCGGCCGGCGCGCTCGCCCTCGGCGTCGGCGGGGGCCTGCTCATCGCCAGCACGTGGGGCGTGCTGGGGATGCTGCTGGGCACGCTGCTGCGCAGCACCGCCCTGCCGATCGCCCTGGGGCTGGTCTTCGTGCTGGCGATCGAGAACCTGATCATCAACGTCGCGGCGCCGCTGCTCAGCTTCTTCGACTCCGCGCAGGCCGTCCTGCCCGGCGCCAACGCCGGCTCGCTCGTCGCCGCGCTCGCCGCGGCCGGCACCACCGTGCACACCCCGGGGGTGGCCGCCATCGTGAGCGGTCCTCAGGCCGCGGCCGTGCTCGGGCTCTTCCTCGTCGCGGCCACGGCCCTGATGGGGCTGCTCCTCACCCGCCGCGACGTCGTCTGAGCCCGCTCGGCGGTCGTCCGAGCCCCGCTCGGCGGCGGCTCAGGCGACCGACGACGGCTCCCGCGCCACGAGGATGGCCAGCTGCGTACGGGTGCGCACCCCGAGCCGGCGCATCGACATCGTGAGGTGGCTCTTGACGGTCGCCAGGCTCAGGAACAACCGGGTCGCGATCTCGTCGTTGGACAGCCCCTGCGAGACCAGCTGGGCGACCTCGCGCTGCCGATCGGTGAGCAGGTCCAGCGCACCTCTCGGGGACGCGGCGCGGCCCGCGGGACCCGTGAGGTAGCGCACCAGCTCCCGCGTCGCCCCCGGGTCGAGCGCGACCTCGTGCCGGGCGAGGGCACGCACCGCCTCCACCAGGCGCTGCGCGCCCGACCGGCGCGGCAGATAGCCCTTCACCCCGGCCTGCAGCACCTCGACGAGCTCGGCCTCGGCCTGCTCCCCGCTCTCGGCGAGCACCAGGACGGCCGTTCTGCGCCGGCACAGGTCGCGCAGCACCGGCAGGCTCTCCCCGCCCACCAGCCCCTGCCGGACGACGAGGACCTCGGGGTCGACCTCCTCCACGCCGTCCAGGGCCGCACGCAGGTGCATGGTCTCGTCGATGACGGCCATGTCCGGCTGCGCCTCCAGCACGACCCGGAGGCCGAGGCGGAAGACCTCCTGGTCCTCGCACAGCGCGATGCGCACGAGGCGGGCCGGCGGCCGGGTCGCGGAGGGGCGCAGCGCCGTCCCGGCCAGGCGGGGCAGGGGCACGGCGGCCGCGTCGCCCCATCGGCGGACACGGTCCTGGAAGTCCCCCGTTGACGTGTGCTGTGTGCTCATCGCGATCTCGATCCGGTTCGAGCGGCAGGGACAGAGCCGACGCAACCGCAGTCTGCGGTGTTCCGATACGAGAGAGTGCCAGTAGGACCATCCACACGATAACGACATCGACAGCTGCTGAACTGATCACGGACAGCGCGGCCACAGGGATCACCGCGGTGGTCCGACGCGTCGCGACGCGGCACCACGACGCGTCCTGGCTCAACTACTCAGCGAGTCCTCCTCCGTTCCCTCCATGTGCCGCAGGGTGCGGTGCACGTGGATGGCCAACTGGGTCCGGTCCCGCAGCCCGAGCCGGCGCAGGGCGACCGTGATGTGGCCCTTGACCGTCGCCCGGGACAACTGCAACCGCTCGGCGATCTCGGCGTTGGTCAACCCCTCGGCGACCAGGCGTGAGACCGCCTGCTGCCGCTCGGTGAGCGGCAGTTCATCGGTTGCCCCTTGAGCCGTCGTGCCGTCGAGGCGGTGCAGCAGCTCGCCGGTGACCGCCGCGTCCAGCACGGTCTCTCCCTGCGCCACCGCCCGCACGCCCTCGACCAACCGCTCGGGTGACGCCGTCGTCTGCACGTAGCCCTGAGCGCCGGCGCGCAGTGCGTCGAGCAGGTCGCTGCCGGCCCCGGCCTCGCCGAGCAGGACCACCCTCGTCCCGATCTCGCTCAGCGCCCGCACCAGGTCCTCGACGACCTCACCGCGCCGGAGGCCGAGCATCGTCACGTCGGGGCGCTGCGTCCGGGCGAGCTCCAGGGCCGTGTCGCCGTCCCCCGCCTCGGCGACCAGGAGGAGGTCGGGCTCCCGGCCGAGGACCGTGCGCAGACCGTGCCGCAGCACCTCGTGCTCGTCGCAGATGAGCACCCGCACGCGTGGTTCGAGCCCGGCCGATCCCGTCCGCTCCGCTCCGATGCTCATCGGCGTTCACTCTCCGGTCTGCTCCCGGACGCAGCACCCTCGAGGGGTGCGGCTCGGACCTCGGAAGCTAAGCGAACCCTGTGTGCGGCCGCCAGATCCGACGACACGCGGCCGGATGATCGCGTCGGGTTCATACCCGAGTAGGGGTGGCGGTCGCCCGCAGAGGGGGACCACCCGGCGGGGGTAGGGGGGGCACGCCCCCTCCGCAGCGGGTCTTCCGACTCTGGGGGTGGTGGGGGGTCGCACCCCACGGCGGGTCCTCCGACCACGTCCTCGCGCCTCCGGGTGCGACCGGGAACCCGACGCGCGGCCGATTCCCCAGCGTAGGGCTCGCTCCTAGCGTTCTCACCTCGACCGGCGCGTCGTGCCGGTGCGGACGCTGGAGGCCCATGTGGACCAGACCGTGATCATCGCGAGGATGGCCCCGGCCGACGAGCACGAGGTCGCGGCGATCTTCGGGAGCTACGACCAGACGTCGATGCCCCACGAGATCGGCGTGCGCTCCCGGTCGCTGTTTCGGTTCCACGAGCTGTACGTGCACCTGATCGAGTTCGACCGGCCCGGGCCCGAGGCGATGAAGATCGCCCAGTCGCTGCCGGACTTCCGGCGCATCAGCGAGGAGCTGCGGCCCTACATCACCGCGTACGACCCCAACTGGCAGTCCCCGCGGGACGCGATGGCGCAGCGGTTCTACCACTGGACGGCCGCGCCGGAGGGAGTCGCGCGACCGCAGGCCGGGGGGCGGCGATGACCCGCACGATGACGCGGGCGGTGCACAACGGCGCCGTCGCCTCGTCCGCCCCGGCGGGCTGGGTGAGCTGCCCGGGCTGCGGCTGGCTGCTCTACCGCAAGCGGCTCGAGCGCAACCTCTCCGTCTGCCCGGAGTGCGACCACCACCTGCAGCTCGGCGCGCGGGCCCGGATCGAGCTGCTGGTCGACCCGGGGAGCTTCAGCGAGACCACCTTCGCGCCGGCCCCCCGGGACCCGTTGGACTTCACCGATCTGCGCCGCTATCCCGAGCGCCTCCGCGAGGCCGCGCAGCGCTCCGGCGAGAGCGAGGCGGTGGTCGTGGGCACGGCGCGCATCGGCGGCGCCGACGTGGTCCTCGCCGTCATGGACTTCGGCTTCCTCGGCGGCAGCATGGGTCTCGAGGTGGGCGGCCGGGTCAGCGGCGCGGCCGGGCTCGCGCTGGACCTCGGGCTCCCGCTCGTCACCGTGTGCGCCAGCGGTGGCGCCCGGATGCAGGAGGGCGTGTTCTCGCTGTTCCAGATGGCGCGGGTCAGCGAGTCGTTCGCCCGGCTCCGCGAGGCGGGGCTGCTCACCGTGTGCGTGCTCACCGACCCCACGTACGGCGGGGTGTCGGCGTCCTTCGCCACGCTGGGCTCGATCCTGGTCGGCGAGCGCGGTGCGCACGTCGGGTTCGCCGGGCCGCGGGTCGTCCAGGAGACGATCCGCACGACGCTGCCCGCCGGATTCCAGACGGCGGAGTTCCTCCTCGGCCACGGGCTGGTGGACCGCGTGGAGACGCGCGCGGAGATCCGGCCGCTGCTGGCCCGCCTGATCGCGCTGCACGCTCCCCGCCCGGACGTCGAGCCGCCGCCCACGGTCCGGCGGCCGGTGCCCCCGACACGGCTGGACCCGTGGGAGGTCGTGCGGATGGCGCGCATGACCGAGCGCCCGACCGCCGTGGACTACCTGCGCACGGTCTTCGACGACTTCGTCGAGCTGCACGGCGACCGGGCCTTCGCCGACGACCCGGCGCTCGTCGGTGGGGTGGCCTCGATCGGCGGGCGCTCCGTCGTGGTGCTCGGGCAGGAGAAGGGCCACACCGTCGGCGAGCGGGTGGCCCGCAACTTCGGGATGCCGCACCCGGAGGGCTATCGCAAGGCGATGCGGCTGCTCGGTCACGCCGAGACCTACGGCCTGCCGGTGATCACCCTCGTCGACACACCCGGCGCCCACCCCGGGCCGGAAGCCGAGGAGCGCGGCCAGTCCCACGCGATCGCGGAGATCATCATGCGCAGCAGCCGGCTGCGCGTGCCGGTCATCGCGGTCGTCACCGGCGAGGGCGGCAGCGGCGGCGCGCTGGCCCTGTGCACGTCCGATCGGCTGCTCGTGCTGGAGAACGCCTACCTCTCGGTGATCAGCCCGGAGGGGTGCGCAGCGATCCTGTGGCGCACGGCCACGGCCGCCCCGGCCGCCGCGCGCGCCATGCGGCTGGGCGCCACCCACCTGCAGGCGACCGGCATCGCGACCGCCGTCGTCCCCGAGCCGCCGGGCGGCGCGCACACCGACCCCGCTGCCGCGGCGGACGCGCTGCGCGAGGCCCTGCTGGCCGACCTCGCCGAGCTGTCCGCTCTCGACGTCGACGCCCTGCTGGAGGCCCGCGCTCGTCGGCTGGCCCGGATCGGCGGCGACGGCGCCCTGTTCCACGCGTCGGGCCCGACCTCGCTGCAGAGGAGCTGACCGTGCAACCGACCGAGCTCCCCCCGCGCAGCGCCCGCCCCTCGGCGTCCGACAACGGGCAACAGCTCCACGACGAGGTCGTGGAGCTGGCGCGGGCGCTGCCGGGAACGCTGCGCCGGCTCACGGTGCGAGACGGCGACCGGGCCGTGGAGGTGGAGTGGGCACCGGGGACCGACACCGGCGTCCCGTCGACCGTCGGCCCGGCGCCGGTGCCGACGGCGAGCGCGGCGGAGGGACGAGAGGACACGACGGCCGTGCGGGCCCCGCTGGTGGGGACGTTCTACTCCGCGGCCTCGCCCGGGGCGGATCCCTTCGTGAGCCCGGGCACCGACGTCGAGGCCGGGCAGCCCCTCGGGATCGTCGAGGCGATGAAGCTCCTCAACCCGATCGTGGCCGACACGGCCGGCACGGTCGTCGAGGTCCTCGTCGAGAACGGCGAGTCCGTGGAGTACGACCAGGTCCTCATGCTGCTGCGGCCGCGGGAGATGACCCCGTGATCAGCCGGCTGCTCATCGCCAATCGCGGCGAAATCGCCGTCCGGGTCGCGCGGGCCTGCCGGGAGCTGGGCATCGAGGTCGTGGCCGTGTACTCGACCTGCGACCGGAACTCGGCCCTGCTCGACCTGGCCGACGAGTCGGTGCACATCGGGGCGCCGGCCCCCCGGTCCAGCTACCTGCACGTGCCCAACATCATCGAGGCGGCACTGCGCACCGGCGCCGACGCCGTCCACCCCGGGTACGGGTTCCTCTCCGAGGACCCCGACTTCGCCGAGATCTGCGAGACCGAGGGGCTGACCTTCGTCGGGCCGCCGGCCGAGGTCATGCACGTCATGGGCAACAAGGCGACCGCGCGCCGGCTCATGGCCGAGGCCGGGCTGCCGCTGCTGCCCGGTGTCGTCGAGCCGGTGCCGACCGTGAGCGAGGCGCGGACCGTCGCCGACTCGATCGGCTATCCGCTGATCATCAAGGCGGCGGCCGGAGGCGGCGGCCGGGGCATGACCGTGGTCCGCGCCCCCTCGGAGCTGGCGGAGGCGTTCACCAGCACCCGTGCCACCGCGCGCGCGATCTTCGGCGACGCGACGGTCTACATGGAACGCTTCCTCCCCTCCGCGCGGCACGTCGAGGTGCAGATCCTCTGCGACGCGCACGGTCAGGGCATCTACCTGGGCGAGCGGGACTGCTCGCTGCAACGGCGGCACCAGAAGCTGCTCGAGGAGGGCCCCGCCGCCCACCTGCTCCCGGCCCAGCGGGCGGGGCTCGGCGCCCTGGCCGTGCACGGCGCGCTGTCGGTGGGCTACACGGGCGTGGGAACCATGGAGTTCCTCGTCGACGCGTCCGGACGCGCCTACTTCATGGAGATGAACGCGCGCATCCAGGTGGAGCACCCCGTGACCGAGCTGCTCACGGGCATCGACCTGGTCCGGGAGCAGATCCTCGCCGCCGGAGGGCGCCGGCTGTCGATCCGGCAGGACGACGTCGTCCCTCGCGGGGCGGCCATCGAGTGCCGGATCAACGCCGAGGACCCCACGCGCGGCTTCGCCCCCGCACCGGGCCGGCTGGACGTGCTGCACGTGCCCGACGGTCCCTGGACGCGGTTCGACACCGGTTACCGGCAGGGCGACACGGTCAGCCCGCACTACGACTCGCTGCTGGGCAAGCTCGTCGTCTGGGCCCCCGACCGCGACCAGGCGATCCGCCGGATGGACCGCGCCCTGGCGGAGCTGCGGGTCGAGGGCCCCGGCGTGCGCACCACCGTGGCCCTGCACCGCGCGCTGCTGCGCCACCCCGACGTGCTGGCCGACCGGCACGACATCCAGTTCCTGGACCGCGCCCTGCCCGAGCTGGTCGCCCGGGCCGGGGCGCTGCTCGACGAACCCGTGCCCGAGCTGCCCGCCATCGGTCGCGGCGTGCTGCAACTGGTCCCGCTCCCGGCCGACGAGCGGCCGGACCCCACCCGCAGGCACCCAGGAGGGAACCCCGCCATGCCCGACCCCACGTTCACCCTGTCCGACCTGATGGCCGTGCTCACCGAGAAGGCGGGTCTGCCGCCGTCGGCACACACCACGGACCCCGACGCCCGGTTCGCCGACATCGGGCTGGACTCCCTGGCGTTCCTGTCGATGCAGACCGAGCTGCACGACCGCTACGGCGTCGAGATGCCCGACGACAGCCCCGACCGGTACACGTTCGGCGAGATCGTCGCCACCGTGTCCGGCTCCGCCCCGGCGGGGATGGCCTGACATGAGCACCGTCGAGCAGCAGGAAACGGTCGGCCACACCGACAACTCGATCCTCATCGACGCCGGCATCGACCACGTCTGGCGGATGACCAACGACCTCGAGGCGTGGCCGGACCTGTTCACCGAGTACGCCGAGGTGGAGATCCTCGCGCAGACCGGCCCGACCTACCGGTTCCGGCTGAAGATGCACCCCGACGAGAGCGGCCGGGTCTGGAGCTGGGTGTCCGAGCGCACCCTCGACGAGGCCGCGCACGAGGTCGTGGCCCGCCGGGTGGAGCCCGGCCCCTTCGAGTTCATGAACATCCGCTGGACCTACACGCCGGAAGGCACCGGCACCCGGATGCGCTGGGTGCAGGACTTCCACATGCGGCCCGAGGCGCCGATCGACACCGCCGGCATGACGCGGCGGATCGACGCCAACAGCAAGGTCCAGATGGCCGTCATCCGCGACAAGGTCGAGGCGGCGGCCCGCGTCAAGGAGCCGGGGACGTGACCGGGCCGGGTCGCTCCGAGGCCGTCGCCGTCGTCCTGCCCGGCGAGAGCGGCGCGATCGCCGGGCTGGCCGGGCCGTGGCGGTTCGACGAGCCGGCGGCCGCCGTCCTGGCCGAGGCGTCCGAGGTCATCGGCCGGGACCTGGCCGACTGGTGGTGCGACCCGCTCGCCATGGCCGATCCCGTTGCTGCCGACCTCGAGGTGGTGGTGACGGGGGTGGCCGCCGTCCGCAGCCTCGCCGCGCTCGGGCTGCGCCCGCACGTCCTGGCCGGGCACGGAGTCGGTGAGTACGGCGCGCTGGTCGCGGCGGGCGCGCTCCGGCTGGACCAGGTGGTCGAGCTGGTCCACTGGCGCGCCGACCTGCTGAACCTGTCGCCTCGGCCGTCCTTCGCCGGGATGGCGGCGGTGATCGGCGCCGGCGCCGAGAGCGTCGCCCGGATGCTGGTCGCCGAGTCCGGCAGCTCCGGCACGCTCACCATCGCCTGCATCGACGGCCCCCGGCAGATCGTGCTCGCCGGCACCCGCGAGGAGCTGACCCGCGCCCGGCGCGCGGTGGCCGTCGCGGGGCTGGACATGGTGCGCCTGCCCGGCCGCGCCGCGTGCCACGGCCCGCTCGTGGCGCCCGTCGTCCCGCACCTGTCCACCGCCCTGGCGCGGCTGGACTGGTCCGAGCCCGACGTCGCGGTGCTGCCCAACGCCGATCCGACGCCGACGCGGGACCCCGAACGGCTGGCCACCTGCCTGCAGGCGCACCTCACCTCGCCCGTGCAGTGGCAGGCGACCTCGCAGGCGCTGGTCGACAGCGGCGCCACCGCCGTTCTCGAGATCGGCAGCGTCCCGGTGCTGGGCCCGCTGATCCGGCAGGTCCACCCGACCCTGCCGGTGGCGCTCGTCTCCGGGCCGCACCTCCCCTTCCCCGTCGACCTGCCCGAACCCGCCCTGGCGAGCCCGGTCCCCACCCGAGGAGAGACATGACGACGATCCAGCACGCCGCGCCGGCGGTCCGCTCCGGCCCGACGGTGCACCGGGCCGACACCGCGCCCAACCGCCGCCGCGGCGGGGACATCCGCGTCCTGCTGTCGCCCACGAGCGTGGGCGCCACGGCCGGGTTCATGGGCACGCTGACCCTCGAGCCGGGCGAGGTCGTGACCGAGCACTGGCACCCCTACTCGGAGGAGTACCTCTACTGCGTCTCCGGCGAGGTGTCGGTGCGGCTGGACGGCGAGGAGCGCCGGCTGCCGGCCGAGGCGGCGGTGCACATCCCGATCGGGGTGCGGCACCGCATCGTCAACGACGGCCCGACGACGGCGTTCTTCGTGTTCATGTGCGGCCCGCTGGCCCCGCGGCCGGAGCTCGGCCACGTGGACACCGAGCCCGCGCCGGGCCCGAACGGCGCTCGGTGAGCGCGGAGGGGCGCCGGGTCGTCGTCACCGGGATCGGCGTGCTCGCTCCCGGCTCGATCGGCCGGGAGGGCTTCTGGGACATGATCACGGCCGGCCGGACGGCGACGCGCCGGATCACGTTCTTCGACCCGGCCCGCTTCCGCTCGCAGGTCGCCGCGGAGGTGGACTTCGACCCGCGCGCGCTCGGGCTGACCGCGAACGAGGTGTTCCGCAACGACCGCTTCGTGCAGATGGCGATGATCGCCGCCGACGAGGCGGTCGCCGACAGCGGGCTGACGTTCGGGGCCGGCGGGGCGGCCGACGCCCCCGACCCCGACCGGGTGGCCATCACGCTGGGCACCGCGGTCGGCGCGACGATGCGGCTGGAGAACGAGTACGTGCAGGTCAGCGACTCCGGCACGCACTGGCTGGTCGACCCGCGCTACGCGACGAACTTCCTGCACCAGGCGCTGGTGCCCAGCTGCGGGGCGACCGAGCTGGCGATCCGGTTCGGCGCGCACGGCCCGGCGACGGTGGTCTCGACCGGCTGCACCTCCGGCATCGACGCCATCGGGTACGGCAGCCAGCTGATCGAGGACGGCGACGCCGACGTGGTGATCGCAGGGGCCAGCGACGCCCCGATCTCGCCGATCTCGATGGCCTGCTTCGACACGATCCGGGCGACCACCGCCAACAACGCCGATCCGGAACACGCCTCCAAGCCCTTCGACGCGCGCCGCGACGGGTTCGTCATGGGCGAGGGCGCGGCGATCCTGGTGCTGGAGGAGCTCGAGCACGCCCGCGCCCGGGACGCGGAGATCTACTGCGAGGTCAGCGGCTACGCCAACCGCTGCAACGCCTTCCACATGACCGGGCTCAAGCCGGACGGCACCGAGATGGCCGAGGCGATCCGGCTGGCGCTGGGGCAGGGCCGGGTCGACCCCGACGAGGTCGGCTACGTCAACGCGCACGGCTCGGGGACGAAGCAGAACGACCGGCACGAGACCGCCGCGGTCAAGCGCAGCCTCGGGGACACCGCGCGCCGGGTGACGATGAGCTCGATCAAGTCGATGATCGGGCACTCGCTCGGAGCGATCGGGTCGATCGAGGTCGCCGCCACGGCGCTGGCCGTGCAGCGCGGCCTCGTCCCCCCGACGGCGAACTACGAGGTGCCCGACCCCGAGTGCGACCTCGACTACGTGCCCAACGTGGCGCGCGAGCAGAAGGTCGACGTCGCGATCTCGGTGGGCAGCGGGTTCGGCGGGTTCCAGTCGGCGATCGTGCTGGCCCACCCCACGCGGCGGATGCCGTGAGCGGGCTGCTGGTCACCGGGCTCGGCGTCGTCGCCCCCACGGGGATCGGAGCCGAGGCGCACTGGGCCGCGCTGCTCGACGAGCGACCGGCGATCGGGCCGATCACCGGCTTCGACGCGGAGCGGTACGGGGTGACGCTGGCCGCCCAGATCCGCGACTTCGACCCCGGCGAGCACGTCTCGACCCAGCTGATGGTGCAGACCGACCGGTGGACGTGGACGTCGCTGGCCGCGGCGACGCTGGCCGCGGCCGACGCCGGCTACCAGGCCCCGGAGGACGCCTACGCCACCTCGGTGTTCCTGGCCTCGGGCTCGGGGGGCAACGAGTTCAGCCAGCACGAGATCCAGGGGCTGTGGGCGAAGGGGCCCAAGTCGGTCGGCGCGTACCAGTCGATCGCCTGGTTCTACGCCGCCAGCACCGGCCAGATCTCGATCCGCGACGGCTACAAGGGACCCAGCGGCGTCGTCGTCTCGGAGGGCGCCGGCGGGCTGGACAGCATCGGCTGGGCCCGCCGCGTCGCCCGCCGGGGCACCCCGGCGGTGCTCGTGGGGGGCACCGAGGCCGGCATCTGCCCGTACGCCCTGCTCTGCCAGGCGACCAGCGGCCGGCTGTCGACGGCGACCCGCCCCGAGGAGGCCTACCGGCCGTTCGACCGCCGGGCCGACGGGCACGTGATCGGCGAGGGCGGCGCGATCCTGCTGGTCGAGGAGCCCTCGGCCGCGCGGGCACGGGGCGCGGAGAAGGTGTACGGCGAGGTCGCCGGCTACGGCGCCACCCACGACGCCTACCACTCCGAGGACCCGGCGCCGGACGCGACGCAGTACGCGCGGGCGATCCGGCTGTCGCTGGCCGACGCCGGGGTCGGCCCGGACGACGTCGACCTGGTGGTGGCCGACGCCGCCGGCACGCCCGAGCTCGACGCGCTCGAGCTGCAGGCGTTCGCCGCGGTGTTCGGCGACCGGACGACGCCGGTGCCGGTGACCGCTCCGTCGTCCTGGACCGGGCGGCTGATGGCCGGCGGCTCGGCGCTGAACGTGGCCACCGCCCTGCTGGCGATGCGGGACGGGATCGTGCCCGGCATCGCGTTCCTCGACGACCCGGTCGACGCCCCGGGCGTGGACCTCGTGCGCCATCCGCGCGTGCAGGACGTGTCGACGGTGGTGGTCGTCGCCCGGGGGTTCGGCGGCTTCAACAGCAGCATCGTGCTGCGGCGCTACGCAGGGGGGATGTCATGACCATGCTCGAGGAGCGGCCCGGAACCGTGCACGGCGGGGCGGTCCGCACGTTGCTGCGGATGCGCGTGCGGGAGGGCTGCGAGGACCGGTTCGAGGACGCCTGGCGGGAGGCGGCCGCGCAGATCGCCGCCGTCCCCGGCAACCTCAAGCAGGAACTGCTGCGCGACGGCGACGACCCGCGGACCTTCCTCATCGCCGCCGACTGGGCCGACCGCGCCGCGGTCGACGCGTTCGGCCGGTCCAGCGCGCGGGAGATGCTGACCGAGGCGCTGCGCGACCTGCGGGAGGACGCCGACCGCAGCACGTTCGACCTGCTCTACGGGGTGACGGGCGGCGAGCAGGCCTCGCACGTGCGCATCGACATCGCCACGCGCGTCGGCGAGGGTGAGGGCGAGGCGTTCGAGCGCGCCTACGCGGTGGTGACCGACCGGCTGCGGGGGACGCCCGGGCTGATCCGCGAGGAACTGCTGCACGAGGCGGGCACGGACCTCTACCACATCTTCGCCGAGTGGGAGACCGAGCAGGACTTCCGCAACTGGGTGGACGACCCGTCGCACGCCGACCAGACGGGCCCGATCATCCGCTGGCTGTCGGTGTTCTTCGACCGCAAGGTCTTCGAGATCCGGTTCCGGCCGCCGGAGGCCGGGGTGGCCCGGGTGAACGCGGAACCGGCCGCCGTCCCCGCTGCCCCCGCTGCCCCCGCCGTCGTGGAGCCCGAGCCGGTGCGGGTGCCCGAGCCGCGACCGCAGCCGGTCGTCCAGGCGCCCCCCACGCCGTCGCCGAACGGCGTGGTGCGGACGGCGAAGGCGAGCGAGGTGCTGGTCGTCGGCGCCGGCCCGACCGGGCTGACCGCGGCGATCGAGCTGGCCCGCCGCGGGATCGCGGTGCGGGTGATCGACAAGCGCCCGGAGCCGTCGACCCAGGCGGACAAGGCGATCGGCATCCACTGCCGGACGATGGAGATCTGGGAGGACATGGGCATCGTCACCGAGGCGATGGACGCCGGGACGTGGTTGCACGGCCAGACCGTGTTCGTCAACGGCACGCAGACCCACCAGGTGGACTGGTCCGGCCTGGACGAGCTGCCCTACGCCCACCTGGGGCTGCCGCAGTACGAGACCGAGCGGCTGCTGGGTGCGCACCTGGCCTCGCTGGGGATCGAGGTCGAGCGCGGCGTGGAGCTGCGCGGGTTCCAGCAGGACGACGACGGGGTGACCGCGCAGCTCGAGTACCCCGGCGGCACCGCGGGGACGGCGCGGGCGCAGTACCTCGTCGGGGCGGACGGTGCCTCGAGCGCGGTGCGGGCCGGCCTCGGCCTGACGTTCGAGGGCGGGCTGTCGATGTTCCCCCAGCTGTTCATGCTCGGGGACGTCGACGTCGACTGGGACATGCCGCCCGGGCACCTGCTCCGGTGGGTGCGGATCGAGGAGGGCGGGGACTTCACCGGCATGCTGGTGTGCGTCCCGCTCAAGGGGCGCAACCGGTACCGGATCGCGACGCTGGCGCCGGAGCGGCTCCAGAAGACGATCGGCAGCGGCGTCGTCCCGCCGGGGTTCTGGAAGGAGTACGACCCGCCGGGCCTGGAGGACCTCCAGGCCGTGATCGACGACCTGGGGCCGGCCGGGACGACGGCGAGCAACCTGCGGTGGGCGTCGATCTTCCGGATCAAGCACGGCATCGTCGACCGCTACCGCGTCGGCCGGGTGTTCGTGGCCGGGGACGCCGCGCACCTCCACCCGCCGGCGGGCGGGCAGGGCATGAACACCGGCATCCAGGACGCCTGGAACCTGTCCTGGAAGCTGGCGCTCGCCGTGCGCGGCGCCGCGTCGCCGTCGCTGCTGGACAGCTACGAGGCGGAGCGGCGGCCGGCGGGCAAGGCGATCGTCGACCGGGCCGTGGCCATCGCGTTCACCGACGAGATGGACATGGAGGACGAGAAGGCGCAGTTCCTGCTCGAGATGCAGATGACCATGAACTACGCCGGCAGCCCGCTCGTCGGCGAGGTCACCGGTCTCGACGGGTTCAGCGGCGGGCCCGCGCCCGGCTACCGGGCACCGGACGTCCTCGGCCTGCGGCGCTTCGGCGTGCAGCACGACGTGCGGCTGTTCGACCTGACGCACGGCACGCACACGACGCTGCTGCTCACCGCCGACGCGACCACGCCGAAGTCGCAGATCATGGAGATGGAGGCGCTGGCCTCCTCGATCCGGGAGGCGACCGGCGGGCAGGTGCACCCGTACCTGATCGCCTGCGCCGCGGCGAAGGTGCCGCCGCTGGTCGACCTGCCGGTGCTGCGCGACTGCCACGGGGCGTTCGCCGCGGCCTACGGGCTGGGCGGGGAGACCGGCTCGGCAGCGTACGTCGTGCGGCCCGACGGGCACGTCGGGTTCCGCACCCGCCCGGTGACCGAGAGCGCGCTGCGCGCCCACCTCGCTGGGGTGTTCGCTTCCTGAGCACACGCCAGAGGCCCCCTCGACGAGATCGAGGGGGCCTCTGCCGGGTGAGGTGCTGGAACGGCTCCCCTGCAGGGGCCCGCCCCGAGCGTGCGAGGGGTGGGGGGCAGGGGGTCCTTCTACTGCACGGCGCGGCGGTGGGTGAGGATCCAGCCGGCGACGGCGGGGATCACGACCCAGGCGGCCAGGATGACGGCCGACTGCGTCTGCGACTGGCCCTGACCCAGGTTCAGCACCGCGTTCGCCGGGTCGATCTTCTCGGCGATCTCGGGCTTGAAGCCCGACAGCAGCGGGATCACACCCAGCAGCACCAGGTACAGCGAGGTCAGCGCCGCCGGGGTGTTGGCGAAGGCCGCGCCGGCGCCGGCGCCGGTCACCGCGAAGGCGACGCAGGCCACCACGGCGGCGGTCATCGCCCGCCCGGCGCCGTCCCACGAGGTGCTGTCGCCGACCATCACGGCCAGCACGCCGGCGGTCAGCGCGGTCGAGATCGCACCGAGCACCGCCCCCGTCAGCGCCATCGCCGTGGCCTTGGACGCCAGCACCCGGCCGCGGTGCGGCACGAGCAGGTACGTCGTCTGCACGGTGCGGTGGCTCCACTCCCCTGCGGTGCACAGCACGCCCAGCGCGATGAGCAGGTAGCCGGTGAGCAGCCCCATGACCGCGATCGGCCCGTCGACCGACGGCAGCGGCTCCGTGCTCGCGCCGGCGACGACGGCGGTCGCGGCGGGCGCCAGCACGATCGCCGCGGCGGCCAGCGCCTTGCCGGAGCGGGTGGACAGCGACTTGCGGATCTCGATGCCGACCAGCGACGGCAGTGACGGGCCGGTCCGGCGCACGACGGGGCGGACGGGGACGATCGTGGTCGGGGTGGCAGTGGCGGTCATGTCGGTCTCCTCGGAGGTGGCGAAGGGTGGGTGGTCGGCGGGTGAGCTCATGACGCCACCGCCGTGAGCTGGAAGAAGAGGTCCTCCAGGCCGCGCTGCAGCGGCCGCAGGTCGGTCAGCGCGATCCCGGCGGCGGCCGCGACGGCCCCGACGGCGGAGGGCTCGGCACCCTCGACGACCAGCGCGCCGTCCGCGCCGTGTTGCACGTGGAACCTCGCGCCCTCGAGCGCGCGGGCCAGGCCGGCGACGTCGGCGGCCCGCACCGACGTCCCCTCGGAGCCGAGCAGCTCGGCGACCGGGCCGTCGGCGACGATCCGGCCGGAGCCGATGACCAGCAGCCGGTCGACGGTGTGCTCGACCTCGCCGAGCAGGTGCGACGACAGCAACACCGTGCCGCCGCGCGCCGCGTGCCCGCGGAGCAGGTCGCGCATCCACCGGATGCCCTCGGGGTCCAGGCCGTTGGCCGGCTCGTCGAAGATCAGCACCGGCGGGTCGGGCAGCAGCGCGCCGGCGATGCCGAGCCGCTGCCGCATGCCGAGGGAGTAGCCGCCGACCCGGCGCCGGGCCGCGTCGGCGAGCCCGACCAGCTCGAGCGCCTCGTCGACCCGGGACGACGGGACGCCGATCGTGTCGGCCATCAACCGCAGGTGCGTCCGCCCGGACCGGCCGGGGTGCACCGCGGAGGCGTCGATCAGGGTGCCGACGACGGCGCCCGGGTTCGGGAGCTCCGCGTAGGGCCGGCCGTCGACGGTCGCGGTCCCGGACGTCGCCGGCACCAGCCCGGTCATCACCCGCATCGTCGTCGTCTTGCCGGCGCCGTTCGGGCCGAGGAAACCGGTCACCGTGCCCGGCTCCAGGGCGAAGGACACGTCGTCGACGACGGTCCGGTTGCCGTACTGCTTGGTGAGTCCGCTGACCTTGATCATCTCGGGTCCCTCTCCGGGTCGTCCTGGTGTCGACGACGAATCTGCCGAGGAGGCCCGGGTCCCCGCGTCGGCCGGACGACTGGAAGCGACGTCGACGGACGGCGGAACCTCGTCATCCGAAAGTTGACGTCGGTGATCCACCTGCGGGCGACCCGCGGGCGCTCGTGCGCGAAATACGCTCCGACGCATGGAGATCCGGGCGCGCCTGTTCCCGGGCTTCCGCACGCGCTCGATCTGGTTCGACGGCGTCGTCGCCCTGCTCGGCACGAGCACCATCGCCGTCGGCGTCCTCACCCCCGACGCCGACCTGCTGCTGCCCGACGCCGTCCTGATCGCGCTCGGCGTGCTGCAGGCGCTCGCGCTCTTCCTCTTCCGCCGCCGGGCGCCGCTGGTGCCGTTCGTGCTCAGCGCCGTCCTGGCCGCGGCGTCCACGGCCCTGACCGCCGGGCTGCTGCTCACCGCCTACGCCGTCGGCCGCTACGTCGGCCGCTGGCCGCTGCGGATCGCCGCCGGCGTGGTCGGCGCGGTGGCGGTGGCCCAGCCGTGGTCCATCGGGACGGTGGACGGGGCCGTGAGCGGGCTCGGCGGAATCCTGCTGGCCATCGTGCTGCCCGGCGCGCTGGGCATCTGGCAGCGCACCCGCGCCCTGCTGCTCGCCGCGCTGCGGGACCGCGCCGAGCGGGCCGAGGCCGAGCGGGAGCTGCTGGCGCGCGACGCCGTCCTCACCGAGCGGACCCGCATCGCCCGCGAGATGCACGACGCCGTCGGGCACCGGGTGAGCCTCATGGTGCTGCAGGCCGGTGCGATCGAGATGGCCGCCGGCGACCGCGACCGCGTCGAGCAGCTGGCCGACCAGGTGCAGACCGCCGGACGGCAGGCGCTCGACGAGCTGCGGCAGATGGTCGGCGTGCTGCGCGCCGGCGAGGTGGACGACGCGGCGCCGCTCGGCCCGCAGCCCGGGTTGTCGGACCTGCCGCGGCTGGTCGAGCAGTCCCGGGAGGCCGGGATGCACGTCGAGCTCAGCGGCTGCGCCGACGCCCCGATCGACGACGTCGTCGGCCGGGCCGCCTACCGGATCGTGCAGGAGGCGCTGACCAACGCCGGCAAGCACGCCCCCGGTGCGCCGGTCACCGTGGTCGTCGACCGGCCGGCGACGGCGCTGGAGATCCGGGTGGTCAACGGCCCGTCCGCCGGGCCGCTGCGCACGCCCCCCAGCGGCGGCTTCGGCCTGGTGGGGTTGGGTGAGCGGGTGCGCACGCTGGGCGGGACCCTGACCGCCGAACCCCGGTTGGACGGCGGGTTCGCCGTCGAGGCGGTGCTGCCGACGTGATCCGGGTGCTCTTGGTGGACGACGAGGAGCTGGTGCGCTTCGGGCTGCGCACCGTGCTCGAGGCGGCCGGGGACTTCGAGGTCGTCGGCGAGGCCGGGGACGGCGCGGCCGGGGTGAAGGCGGCCCGCGAGCTGCGGCCGGACGTCGTCCTCACCGACATCCGCATGCCCGGCATGGACGGGCTGACCGCCACCCAGCAGATCCTCGCGCTGCCGGACCCGCCGCAGGTCGCCGTCCTGACCACCTTCCACGTCGACGAGTACGTGTACGCGGCCCTGGCCGCGGGCGCCGCCGGCTTCCTGCTCAAGGACACCCCGCCCCGGGGGATCGCCGCCGCGGTGCGGGCCGTCGCCGACGGGACGGCGACGCTCTCCCCCAAGGTCACCGCGGCGCTCATCGACTCCTACGTCGACCGCCGCGCCGCCCCGCGCAGGGCCGAGGCGCAGCGGCGGATCGCCGACCTGTCCGACCGCGAGCGCGAGGTGCTCGTGCTCCTGGGCAGCGGCGAGTCCAACGCCGAGCTGGCCCGCACGCTGTACGTCAGCGAGGCGACGGTGAAGACCTACGTCTCCCGCCTGCTCACCAAGCTCGACCTGGCCAACCGCACGCAGGCCGCGATCCTCGCCCACGAGGCCGGGCTGCTGGAGAGCTAACCCATCAAGGACCACACGGCGGCCGGGCTCTCCCAGTGGGCGTTGTGCCCCGCCCCGGGGATCAGCCGCGCCGTGGGGTCGATCCGCTGCATCGCCGGCAGGGACACCATGGCGTCGCCGTCGCCAGCCGCCAGGTGCAGCGGGGCGAGGCACCGCCGCAGGATGCCGGTCACCGACGGCCCGACGGCGGAGAACACCCGGTTGTCCAGGGCGACGGTCCAGCCGCCCTCGACCTCGCGCACGCCCGCCAGGGCCACCTCGTCGCCGGGTGACGCCAGACCGCGCAGGCCCGCGAGGGCCAGGTGCCGGGCTGCCGCCTCGTCCCTGGTGGCGAACACCTTCCCGGGCCGGTCGGCGAGCGCGCGGGCCCCGGACTCCTCCTCCCCTGTCCACTCGAGCTTGGTCCCGACGGCGACGACCCGGTCGACGTCGACCCCGAACTCACCGCTGCCCAGCAGGGCCCCGACGACCCCGCCGAAGGAGTGGGCGAGCACCGTCACCCTGCCCGCGCCGAGCTCCGTGACGAGCTCGGCCATGTCGGCGGCGTGCACCGCGTAGCCGTAGGGAGGTGCGGCGAGCGAGCGGCCGTGGCCCCGGAGATCGGGCGCGACCCAGCGGCCGTGGACGAGCGGGAGCAGCCGCTCCCACACGGCGCCGGTCGCCCCGAGCCCGTGCAGGAGCAGCAGCAGGTCGTCTCCCGAGCCGCCGGTGGCGCAGGAGATGCCGGTCCTGGAGATCACAGGGCCGCGTACACCGCGTCCAGGTAGGCCTCCGCCCGGGGCGAGCCGACGATGCCCGGCGCCATCCGGTTCATCATGTAGCTCGTCGTCACCCGGCGGTCGAGGTCCATGACGATCATCGAGCCGCCCCAGCCGCCCCAGTAGCAGACCCGCCCCTCGGGGAGGTACGGCACGGCGCCCGACGGCGAGAGCCCGAAGCCGATGCCGAACCGGAACGGCACGCCGAGCACCAGGTCGATGCCGTCGGACTGGACGTCGAAGACCAGGTCGAGGGTCTTGTCCGACAGCAACCGGACGCCGCCGGCCTCGCCGCCGAGCGAGACCACCCGCATGACGTCGAGGACACCGCGCGCGTTGCTGTGCCCGTTGAGCGCGCCCATGTCGGCGGCCCGCCATTCCGGGGTGTTGGCCTTGGCGGCGTCGGCGACCGGGCCGGTGAAGCAGCGGAAGACCGGGCTGGCCGGGTCGAGGGTGGCCAGGTCGATCGGCAGCGGCGGCGGCGGGACGACGGGCGCGATCCGGCCCTCGTCCTCCGGGCGCGCGCCGATCTGGAAGTCCGCGCCGAGCGGCCCGGCCAGCTCCTCGGCCACGTACTGCTTGAGCGGCCGGCCGTCGACCCGGCGCAGCACCTCGCCGAGCAGGTGGCCCTGGTTCTGCGCGTGGTAGCCCGACGCCGTGCCGGGCTCCCACCACGGCGCCTGCGCGGCCAGGCGGGCCACGGCGCTGTCCCAGTCGTACATGTCCTCGACGGTGAAGGGCGGGTCCCAGCCGGCCACGCCGGAGGTGTGCGACATGAGGTGGCGGACGCGGACGTCGTCCTTGCCGTTGGCGTGGAACTCCGGCCAGTACTCGGCGACCGGCGCGTGCACGTCCAGCTGCCCCTTCTCGACCAGGGTGAGCACCGCGAGGTTGGTGATCGTCTTGGTCGTCGACCAGACGTTGACGATCGTGTCCTGCGTCCACGGCGTCGTCCGGGCCTCGTCGCGGTAGCCGCCCCACAGGTCCACGACGGTCTCGCCGTCGACGTCGACGGCGATCGACGCGCCGAGCTCCTCGCCGTCGAGCTGCTCCGCGAGCGCGTCGCGCACTCGCGAGAACCGGTCGTCGCAGGTGCCGTGGACCTCGGCCATGGGCCCTCCCGGGGGTGGACGCGACCCCTCTGTCGCGTAGGTCCGGATTCGACCACCATGGGCGGCCCCTGACAATGATCATGAAACGGCCGATCCGGTATCGGATGCGTACGTGGTCGCGGAACGGGGCAGGGGCGCAACACCACGGGGGCTACCAACCCGAGGGGAGACGCATGCTCACCGAGAAGTCACGCCCGGTCATCGAGGCGACCTTGCCCGTGGTCGGGGAGAACATCGGCAAGATCGCCGAGCGCTTCTACCAGCACCTGTTCGGGGAGCACCCCGAACTGCTCGACGGCATCTTCAACCGCGGCAACCAGGCCGAGGGCACCCAGCAGCGTGCCCTGGCCGGCTCGGTCGCGCTGTTCGCCACCGCGCTGGTCGAGCACCCCGACCACCTGCCGGAGCACCTGCTGCAGCGGATCGCGCACAAGCACGCCTCCCTCGGCATCAGCCCCCCGCAGTACCAGGTCGTGCGCGACAACCTGTTCTGGGCGATCGCCGACGTCCTCGGCGACGCGGTCACGCCGGAGGTCGTCGCCGCGTGGGACGAGGTGTACTGGCTGATGGCCCGCGCGCTGATCAACCAGGAACGCGGTCTGTACAGCGCCCGCGGCGTCCGCCCGGAGACGGTCTGGCGCGACTGGGAGGTCGCCGAGAAGCGCCAGGAGACCGACGACGTCGTCACCTTCACCGTCCGCCGGGTCGACGACCGGATCGTCAAGACGTCGCTGCCCGGCCAGTACGTCACGGTCAAGGTCCTGATGCCCGACGGCGTGCACCAGCCGCGCCAGTACAGCCTCACCCGCGCCGACGACGGCGAGCACCGCTCGTTCGCGGTCAAGCGGGTCACCGGCGACGGCACGCCGGACGGCGAGGTGTCCCACCTGCTGTTCGACACCGTGGGCGTCGGCGACCGGCTGACCCTGTCGGTGCCCTACGGCGACGTCGTCCTCGACGACTCCGGTCGCCCCGTGGTCTTCGCCAGCGCCGGCATCGGGGTCACGCCGATGGCCGGGATGCTCTCGCACCTGGCCGTGGCCGGCTCCCACCTGCCGATCACCGTGCTGCACGCCGATCTGCACGAGGCCGCGTTCCCGCTGCGGCAGCAGGTGCTCGACGACGTCCGGAAGCTGCCGAACGCCTCGCTGCACGTCTGGTACGAGCACGGCCCGGACGGCGAGCTGGCGGTCGACAGCCGGCACGGCGGGATCATGAACCTCGACGACGTGCAGCTGCCCGACGACGCGCAGTACTACCTCTGCGGGCCGCTGCCGTTCATGCGCGGGATCCGCGGCGTGCTGCTCGACCGCGGCGTCTCGCCCGCGGACATCCAGTACGAGGTGTTCGGCCCCGACCTGTGGCAGGCCGACGCCGACTAGCGGTGGAGCTCCTCGTCGAGGGTGAACTCGCCGGTCTTCAGCTCGCCGACGCGCTGGTAGGTCGTGATCAGCACGCCGGTGGAGGTCGCCCGCGACGAGGTCACCCGCCACGAGCGCGGGATGGTCCCGTCGCCGAAGAGCCGCTTGCCGGAGCCGAGCGTGACGGGGCTGACCATCACCCGCAGCTCGTCGACCAGGTCCTCGGCCAGCAGCGTCTGGATCAGCCCGGCACTGCCGTGCACCTGGAGCTCGCCGCCGTCCTCGGCCGTGAGCGCGCGGACCGCCTCGGCGACGTCGCCCTCGATCAGCCGCGCGCCGTCCCAGTCGACCTTGTCCAGGGTCCGCGAGGCGACGTGCTTGGGCTTGGTGTTGAGCGCGTCGGCGATCGGGTTGCCGGCGTCGGCGGGGACCTGCGGCCAGAAGCCGGCGAAGATCTCGTAGGTGGTCCGGCCGAGCAGGAAGTCCTGCGCGCCGGCGAACCAGTCGACGACCTGCTGGCCGGAGTCGTCGGAGAAGAAGGGGTGCGACCAACCGCCGTAGGCGAAGCCGCCGGAGGCGTCCTCCTCCGGGCCGCCGGGGGCCTGCATGACCCCGTCGAGGGTCACGAACGTCTGGACGACGAGCGGGCGGGGCATGGCTTCCTCCTGGCGTTCTCGGGTGTCTGTGCACTGAGACGTCGAACGGGGCCGGCACTCATCGACACGACAGCGTGAAAAGGCTCCAGAGGTCGTCGCGATCTGTCGATGACCCCGGCATGGGCAGGCAGCGCACCGACGCCGAGCAGCAGATCGCCGATCTGCTGCGGACGGCGCGGCGGTCGCTGAAGATGTCCGTCGCGTTCCTGAGCCGGCTCGACGGCACCACGCAGCACCTCGAGGTCATGGAGTCCTCGGTGCCGCTGGTCTTCCGCGACGGGCTGACCCAGCCGCAGGAGACGACGTTCTGCCAGGCGATCCTCGACGGCCGGCTGCCCGCTGTCATCCCCGACGTGCGCATGCACCCGGAGGCGATGGTGCTGCCGGCGGCGCGCATCCCGCGGATCCGCAGCTACGTCTCCGCCCCCGTGCGGTTCGCCGACGGCGAGCTGTACGGCACCTTCTGCGCCTTCGGCTTCACCTCGGATCCCGAGCTGACCACGCGGGACCAGGCGCTGATCGAGGTGCTCGCCTCGGCGGCGTCGGTGATCCTCGAACCCGAGGTGCACGAGCAGCACCGGCGGGCCGAGATCGCCGAGCGACTCGCCCCGGTGGTCGAGGCGGGCGGGCCGCTCGTCGTCCTGCAGCCCGTCGTCGACCTGGCCACCGGCGACCGGGTGGGCGCGGAGGCGCTCAGCCGCTTCCCGGCCGACTGGGGCAAGCCGCCGGACGTCTGCTTCGCCGAGGCGCACAGCATCGGCACCGGGCACCAGCTCGAGCTGCTCGCCCTGGAGCGCGCCGCCGAGCACCTGGACCGCGTCGGCGGCTACGTCGCCATGAACGTCTCCCCCAGCACGCTGCAGCTGCCCGCGTGCGCCGACCTGCTCGCGCGGCTGCCCCTGCACCGCGTGCTGCTGGAGCTCTCCGAGCACGACCCGGTCGAGGACTACGCCGCGCTGGCCGCCGTCCTGGCGCCGTTCCGCGCCGCTGGCCTGCGGCTGGCCATCGACGACGTCGGTGCCGGCTTTAGCTCGCTGCGGCACATCGTGGTGACCGCGCCCGACGTGATGAAGCTCGACCGCAGCATCGTCTCCGGCGTCGACAGCGACCCGGTGCTGTCCACGCTGGTGCATTCGCTGGTCGAGTTCGGCCACGGCTGCGACGTCCAGGTCGTGGCCGAGGGCGTGGAGACCGCCGCGGAGGCCGCGACCCTGCTGGCGCTCGGCGTCGACCACGGCCAGGGCTGGCACTTCGGCCGCCCGGGTCCGGCGGAGGCCCTGGCCCCGGTGGCCGCCGTCGCCGTCTGACCTCCGGGGGAACAGACCTCGCCCCTCGTGCGCTGGCCGGAGCATGTCCAAGACGTGGTTCATCACCGGCGCATCCCGCGGCTTCGGCCGCGAGTGGGCCATCGCGGCGCTCGAGCGGGGCGACACCGTCGCCGCGACCGCCCGCGACACCAGCACCCTCGACGACCTGGTCGAGCGTTTCGGCGACAAGATCCTGCCCATCCGGCTCGACGTGACCGACCGCGAGGCCGATCTCGCCGCCGTCGCGCAGGCGCACGAGCGCTTCGGCCGGCTCGACGTCGTCGTCAACAACGCCGGCTACGGGCAGTTCGGGATGATCGAGGAGATCTCCGAGGAGGAGGCACGCGCGCAGTTCGAGACCAACGTGTTCGGCGCGCTGTGGATCACCCAGGCCGCGCTGCCGTACCTCCGGGCGCAGGGCTCGGGGCACATCCTGCAGGTCTCGTCGATCGGCGGGATCAGCGCGTTCCCGAACATCGGCATCTACAACGGCTCGAAGTGGGCGCTCGAGGGCATCAGCCAGGCGCTGGCCCAGGAGGTCGCCGACTTCGGCATCAAGGTCACGATCATCGAGCCGGGCGGTTTCTCCACCGACTGGGGCGGCGCCTCGGCCAAGCTCGCGGCGCCGAACCCGGCCTACGACGAGTACCGGGAGAAGGCCGCCGAGGAGCGCAAGGCCCGTGTCGCCTCGCCCGGCGACCCGGAGGCGTCGGCGTCCGCCGTCCTGGCGATCGTGGACGCGGAGAACCCGCCGCTGCGGGTCTTCTTCGGCACCGCGCCGCTGGGCATCGCCACCCGCGACTACGAGTCCCGGCTGGCCACCTGGCGCGAGTGGGAGCACGTCGCCCGCCAGGCCCAAGGCTGAGCCCCCTCAGGCATGGGAAGCGATACGTGCGTCTCGCGCCCGAAAACGCACGTATCGCTTCCCATGCCTGGGTCGGTCACCGCTCGACGGGGTCGGGGATCGGGGCGCCGGAGGGCAGGCCGGCGTCGACGTGCGCCTGGTAGGTCGGCTCCCACGGCACGGTGTCCTTGCTGTGCGGGCCGCGCGAGGGGACGCCGTCGAGCACCTTGACCAGCTCGGCCAGGCACACGTACCAGCCGCTGCCGTTGCGGGCGGCGGTCGAGCGGTCCGACAGCACGTTCACCAGCCTCAGCCGGCACCCGCCGTCGGCCGGCTCCAGCGCGAGGTGCAGCTCGTCGTCCCCCCAGGTGAACGCCAGCCGGGACGGCGGCTCGTAGGCGAGCACCCGCCCCGTCGAGCCCTCCATGTACGGATCGCCCGAGAACGTCACCGCCCCGCCGACCCGCGGCTCCAGCTGCACCGCCGAGGGGAACCAGCGCACCAGCTCCCCCGGCTCGGTGACCGCCCGCCAGACGCGCTCGACCGGGTGCGGGAAGGTCCGCTCGAAGCGCACCGCGGGCCGGCCGTCGAGCTCCACGTAGGTGCCCAGGTCCGTCATGACCGTTCCTCCGTCTCGTCCAGATGCCTGCCGAGTGCGTCGAGGCGGTCGTTCCACAGCGCCCGGTACGGGTCCAGCCAGGCGTCGAGCTCGGCCAGCGGGGCCGGGTCGAGCGCGTAGATCCGCCGCTGCGCCTCCGGGATCACCCGCACCAGCCCGGCCTCCCGCAGCACCCGCAGGTGCTTGGAGGTCGCGGGCTGGGTCAGCCGCAGCGCCCCGACCAGCTCACCGACCGCGCGGGGTCGCTCCCGGAGCAGGCCCAGGACCGCCCGCCGCTTCGGATCGGCCAGCGCCGCCCACGTCGCCTCGTGCACGTCGACGAGCATGCCTCTGCAGGCATATGCCCGTCAAGGCATGGAGCGGGCTCGACCCGCCGGGAGGCAGGCGAGGACGGCGAGCAGCACGCTCAGCGCCAGCGCGGTGACCTCCACCGCGTCGCCGGGACCGGCGTGCGCGGCGTGGAACACGAGGTGCGGGACGCCGAACACCAGCCACGCCACGCCGGCCACCCACGGCCGCACGGCGGCCGGCCGCAGCAGCGCGAGAACGGTCACCACCAGCAGGGCCAGGTAGAGCGCGCCGACGTCGCGGACCAGGTGCTCGTCGTACGGCCCGGCCTCGGAGACCCACGTGTACCCCAGGCCGGGGAACGACGAGTAGAAGGACGACGGCGCGAACAGCGCCCAGAACCCCACGACGGCGGCGGACAGCGCGAGCAGCGCCAGCGCCGCCCGGACGACCGTTCTCACCGAGCGTCTCGCGCAGGGGCGAGGGCGGCCAGCCACTCGTCGAAGGTCTCCCGGCCGCGCGGCCCCGGCTCGGTGGGCAGGAGCGCCCCCTCGGCCATCTGCCGGCCGGCCTGCCCGGGTAGCCGGACCGGGAGCACCGGCCGCCGCGACCCCCGTGCCGCCAGCACCCGCCGGGCGAGGTCGACGAGCTCGTGCACCTCGGGACCGGCCAGGTCCGGGGCCGGTCCGGCGGGCGGCCCGTCGACCAGCGCGGCCAGCGCCGCCGCGACCTCGCGCGCCGCGACCGGCTGCACGCGCATGCGCGGGAGGACGGCGACCGGCCCCGGGATGCGCGCCAGCAGCTGGTCGGCGAACTCGTGGAACTGGGTCGCCCGCAGCACCGTCGCGGGCACGTCGCCGTCCAGGACCGCCCGCTCCTGCGCGCGCTTGGCCGCGTAGTAGCCCGTGTCGACCCGGTCGACCCCGACGATCGACAGGACGACGTGGTGGCCGACCCCGGCGCGCCGGCCCGCCTCGAGCAGGTGACGAGTGCCGGCGGCGAAGAACGCCTCGGCCGGGCCGCGTCGCGTCGTCGTCACGTTGCTGACGTCGACGACGGCCCCGGCGCCCTCGAGCGCCGCGTCCAGCCCCGCCCCGGTGGTGATGTCGACGCCCGTCGAGCGCGCCAGCACCACCGGGTCATGTCCCGCGGCCCTCAGCTCCTCGACCAGCAGGCCCCCGACCAGGCCGGTCCCCCCGGCCACCGCGATCCGCATCGCCCGTCCTCCTCCGTCTCAGTCCTCCCCCATGAGACGGAGCAGGGGCCGGAAGCGTGACACGGGGTCAGGAGTTCTCCTCGACGTACTGCTCCGGGTCCTTGTCGCGGATCGGGATGCCGGCGTAGTGCTGCGCCTCGTAGGTGAGGAACTGCACCGCGATGTCGTGCCGGGTCTGCAGGTCGGCGTGGTGGCGGAAGTCGAGCAGGTCCTCCCGCTCCTCCTCGCCCATGTGGTCGTCGTTGGCCTTGCGCGCGTCCCACACGGCGGTCCACCACTCGTCGGTGTCGACCTCGTGGTCGTGCGTCTTCCTCACCGCGTCGCGGATGTCGTTGTGGTCCTTGATGGCGTCCTCGACCTCCTCGTCGACGTCGCCGTCCGGATTGCCCTTCCCCAGCTTGAGCAGCCGCGGGTAGAAGAACTTCTCCTCCGCCTCGGCGTGCACCTCGAGCAGCACCTCGAGCCTCGCCCAGACGGCACCCAGCGCGGCGGTGTCGCCGCGGGGCATCTCGTCCAGGACGGCGAACATCCGCCGCTGCTCGTGGTGCTGCTCGAGGATGACTTCGGTGATGTCCATGCCCCGGACCCTCGTCGGCGTCCCGGGCCTTCGCAATCTCAGCGAGCGGAGACCGGCAGGTAGGGCTCGAGCGCCTTGAGGACGGCGGCCTGCGGCCGAGCCCCGACCAGCGTCGTGACCAGCTCGCCACCGATGAACAGACCGAGCGTCGGCATGCCGAGGACGCCGTAGCGGCGGGTGACCTCGGGGTTCTCGTCGACGTCGAGGGTGACGACGCGCAGCCGGCCGGCCTCCTCGGTCGCGATCCGCTCGAGCACCGGCTTGATCATCGTGCACGGCGGGCACCAGTCGGCGGTGAAGTCGACGAGCACGGGGGTCTCGGCGGCGAGGACGTCGCGGGCGAACGCGGCGTCGGTGGTGGTGGGCAGGGACATGACGCTCTCCTCGGGGATCAGCGGTTGACCTGGGCGATCAACCGGTCGTGCGGGCTGGTCTCCTCGCCGCACTCGCAGACGAGACGGGCGGTCACCCGGCCGCCGCAGCCGCCGTGCCGGTAGACGACGTCCTGCGCCGCGCCCGCGCCGAGGTGCCGCTCGCCCCAGTCGGACACGGCGGCCAGCAGCGGGAGCAGGTCGGCTCCGGCGTCGGTGAGGACGTACTCGGTGCGCTCGCGGCTGCCGGGGATCCGGTAGGGGCGCGGGGCCAGGACCCCGGCGGCGGTCAGCCGCCGCAGCCGGTCGGACAGGACGGTGCGCGGCGCGCCGGTCGCGGCCTCGAGCTCGTTGAACCGGCGCAGCCCGAGGGCGACCTCGCGGACGACGAGCAGCGCCCACCGCTCGCCGACGAGGGACAGCACCTGCGCCACACCGTCGTTCACGGTCCTGAGTCTAGACCCTGGACCCAGTGTGGATGCAAGGGGCGCCTGCGGCGGGTCGGAGGAGGAGTCAGCTGACGGCCGAGGGCAGATACGGCTCGAGGGCCTGCATCACCGCGTAGCCGGGCCGGCCGCCGACGACGGTGGTGACCAGCTCGCCGCCGATGAACAAGCCGAGCGTGGGCATGCCCATGACGTGGTACCGGTCGGTGGTGACCGGGTTCTCGTCGACGTCGAGGGCGATCACCGTCATCCGCGCGGCCTGCTCGACGGCGAGGTTCTCGATGACCGGCGCCATCATCTTGCAGGGCTGGCACCAGGGGGCGGTGAAGTCGACCAGCACCGGCGTCGGGCTGGCCAGGACGTCGTCGGCGAAGGTCGCGTCGGTGGTGAACGGCACGGGCATGGGATGTCCCCCTCTGCGGTCAGCTCGCAGGCAGTCGGAACATGGTGGCGTCGTCGTAGGCCGTCGTCCAGACCGAGCCGAACGCCACCACCACATCGCCGGCGCTCTCGACGTCTGCCGAGACGCCGGACACGGGCGCACCGGTCGCGGCGTCCAGCCGGACGAGGAACCGCTCCCCGTTGCGCAGGAAGACGCCGTCCCCGGCCGCGGCGATGCTGCCGTCGAGACCGATGCCGACGGCGGTCGTGACCTGCACGGCCCCGGTGCTCGGATCCAGGCGCACCGTCGCATCGGCGCCCCCGGCCCACACCTGGTCGGTGACGGCGACCGCGAGCGGCCGGTCGAGGCCCGTCGCCCGGACCGCCACGGTGCCGGCGTCCGGATCGACCCGGAGCACCTGCCCGTCGGGCTGGCTGGCCACCCACAGACCGGCCGGTCCCGCGCCCACGTCGGTCCCTCGGGCCCCGAGAGCGATCGTGGTGACGACCGCCCCGGTCGCCGGGTCGAGGCCGCGCAGCGTGCTTCCGTCACCGGCCAGCACCCACAGTCGCCCGGAGGCGGTGACCAGATGCCCCTGGCTCGCCGTCTTGTTCAGCGGGAACACCGCGGTCACCTCGCCGCTGGCGGGATCGACGCGGACGACGTCGGTGTCCCGGCACGCCCAGACGGCCCCCAGACCCGCGCCGACCCCTTGGCACAGGCCACCGCCGAGCTCCACGCTGAGCGCCGACTTGCCGGTGTCGGGATCGATGCGGTCGAGCGTGCCGTCGTCACGCTTCACCCAGACGCCGTCCTCGGCGACCGCCAGCCAGTCCGGGCCTCCCGGCAGGCGCAGCCGCGCCTCCTGGATGTCCTCGGCAGCGAACACCGGGAAGCCCTCGGGAGCCGTCGACCGCACAGTGGCAGAGGTCGTCGCCGCGGACGGCGGATCGCCTCCCCCGCCATCGGCCGTGCAGCCGGCGAGGACCAGCGCGGCGGCGATCAGGGAGGCGGAACACCGCGAGGCGGTGAGCACCGGGGCATCGCAGCACCGCGGGCACCCGGCGTCAACGAGGACGCTTCCGCGACCGGTATCTCACCGCTAAGGTACCCGGCATGAGCGCGCCGCCCCGCCGGGTCCGCATCGGCATCGACACGGGCGGGACGTTCACCGACGTCGTCGCGGTGGACGAGGAGACCGGGCAGACCAGCACCACCAAGACGCCGTCCACGCCGGTCGACCCGGCCGAGGGCTTCCTCAACGGCGTCCGCAAGGTGCTCGGGCAGCTCGGGCTGGACGGCGAGGCGGTCACCGCGGTCAGCCACGGGACGACGGTGGCGACCAACCAGCTGCTCGAGGGCAAGCTCGACCGGATCGGGTTCATCACCACCGAGGGCTACGAGTCGGTGCTGGAGATCGCCCGGCAGTCGGTGCCCGACGGCTACGGCAACAGCTACTTCTGGGTCAAGCCGCCGCGCATCGTTCCCGCCGACCTGGTGCGCACCGTCCGCGGCCGGCTCGACTTCCGCGGCGAGGAGGTCCGCCCGTTCGACCGGGACGACGCCGTCGCCGCCGTCCGCTTCTTCGAGGACGCCGGCATCCGCACCATCGGCGTCTGCTTCCTGCACTCGTACGCGAACGACGCGCACGAGCGGGCGATGCTCGAGGTGATCGAGGCCGAGTACCCCGGGGCCGTCGTCTCGCTGTCCAGCGAGGTGCTGCGCGAGTACCGCGAGTACGAGCGCTCGGTGACCACGCTGGTCGACGCCGCGGTGAAGCCCAAGGTCGCCGCGTACGTCACCAACATCCGCACCCGGCTCGACGAGATCGCGCCGGGCGTGCCGTTCTACGTGATGAAGAGCAACGGCGGCGTGCTGTCGGCCGGCGAGGTCGTGCACCAGCCGATCACCACGATGCTGTCCGGCCCGGCCGCGGGCGCCCTGGGCGCGGCGCTGATCGCCGGCACGGCCGGGTTCGACCGGGTGCTCACCTGCGACGGCGGCGGCACCTCGACCGACGTCACCGTGGTCATCGACGGCGAGCCGACGCTGACCACCGAGGGCTCGGTGGGCGACTACCCGTCGAAGATCCCGATGATCGACGTCGTCACCGTCGGCGCGGGCGGCGGCTCGATCGCCTGGCTCTCCCCCGAGGGCACGCTCAAGGTCGGGCCGAAGTCGGCCGGTGCCGACCCCGGCCCGATGTGCTACCCGAACGGTGGCGACCAGCCGACCGTGACCGACGCGCACGTCGTCCTCGGCCGGATCCCCCCGCACCTGCTGGGCGGGGAGATCCCGCTGTCGGTCGAGGCCGCCCGCGACGGGCTGGAGGCGCTCGGCGGCAAGCTGGACCTGTCCCTGGAGCGGACGGCGACCGGCATCCTCGAGATCTCCGCGTGGAACCAGGCCAACGCGCTGCGCCAGGTCACCGTCGCCCGCGGCCTCGACGTCCGCGACTTCACGCTGACCACGTTCGGCGGGTCGGGCTCGCTGCTGGCCTGCCGGCTGATGGACATCCTGGGCCTGCCCCGCACCCTGGTGCCGCCGAACCCGGGCAACGTCAGCGCGTTCGGGCTGCTCACCGTCGACGTCCGCAACGACTACGTGCAGACCGTCGTCTCCCGGCACGCCGACCTCGACCTCGAGCGGGTCAAGGCGGTCTACGCCGATCTGGAGGCGCAGGCCCGGACGGCGCTGGACGGCGAGGGCTTCGGCCGCGATGAGCAGCGGATGCAGCGCACCGCCGACCTGCGCTACGTCGGGCAGGCCTTCGAGGTGCGGGTGCCGGTCGCCGACGGCCTGCTCGACAACGCCGCCGCCGAGGCCGTGGCGCAGGCCTTCCACGCCGCGCACCGGCAGCTCTACGGCTACGACTTCGCCGACGACCCGCGCCAGGCGGTCGAGTGGGTGAACCTCCGGGTGAGCGGGATCGGGCCGATCCGCCGTCCGGACATGGTCGAACTCGAGCCGGGCGACGGCGGGACGGACCGGGCCGTCACGGGCTCCCGGCGGGTGTTCTTCGACGACTGGGTGGACACGCCGACCTACAACCGGCCCGATCTGAGGCGGGACGACGTCGTCCACGGCCCGGCGATCATCGAGGAGTTCGGCTCGACCGTGCCCGTGCACCAGGGCTTCCGCGCCACCGTCGACGCCTACGGCAACCTGCTGCTGACCAAGGAGGACGGTCGATGAGCCTCACCGACGGCAAGGTCGAGGCCGACCCGGTCCTCATCGAGATCGTGGCCGGCACGCTGGCCGCGATCGAGAAGGAGGTCGAGACGTCGATCGGGCGCACCTCGCGCTCGCCGATGATCCGCGACGCCCACGACTTCCGGGCCGGCATCCACGACCGGCAGCTGCGCAAGCTCACCGGCCGCTCGTACTCGGCGCTGGTGCACCCCGTCGTCCGGGACTACCCGATCGACACGATGAACGTCGGCGACGTCTTCTTCCACAACGACGTCTACCTCTCCGAGGGCGGGATCGGCCACCTGCCGGACCTGTGCGTGACCGTGCCGGTCTTCGCGCACGTGGACGGGGCCGAGCGGGTCGTCGCCTTCATCCAGGCGTTCGGCCACCACGACGACATCGGCGGCGCGGTGCCCGGCTCCATGCCGTCGGCGGCGACGTCGGTGTACGAGGAGGGCCTGATGGTCCCCCCGATCAAGCTGTGGGACCGCGGCGTGCCCAACGAGAGCGCGCTGAAGATCATGACCCGCAACTCGCGGATGCCCGACTCGCTGGCCGCCGACCTCGACGCCGAGTGCTCGGCCTGCCTGGCCGGCGCGCGGCGGCTGGGCGAGCTGTTCGACCGGTACGGGGTCGAGGCGGTCGAGGCCTGCTTCGACGCGATCCTGGCCAACTCCACCGAGGTCTACCGGCGGGAGATCCTGTCGCAGATCCCCGACGGCACCTACGTGTGGGAGGACTACGCCGAGCACGACGGCGTCGAGGAGCCGCAGCTGCACCGGCAGCGGATCACGCTGACCATGGACTCCTCTGCTTCGGTGCCGCTCGTGATCGACTTCACCGGCACCGGCCCGCAGGCCAAGGGGCCGATCAACCACTGCGGCGACTACGCCGACGGCAACTTCCTCAAGAAGTGGCTGGCGCCGATCCTGCGCAACCTGGCCGAGTCGCCGGAGCGGATGGCGCAGCTCGACGTCAACGAGGGCGTCGTCCCGCTGATCGAGATGCGCTTCCCGGAGAAGGGGACGCTGCTGACGCCGATCTTCCCGGCGCCGACCAACGCCCGGACGTTCGTGATCCTGCGGCTGCTCGGCGTGCTCGCCGGCGTGCTGGCCAAGGCCACCGGCGGACGGATGCCGGCCGACCAGGAGACGATCCGCTACACCGGCGTCTACGGCACCGACCTGGAGGGGCAGCCGTACCTCATGCGCGAGGTGCTCGGTGGCGGCTCGGGCGGGCGGTACTACGCCGACGGCGAGGACACCATCCACGTGGTCCCGGACTCGCGGAACCTGCCGACCGAGTTCACCGAGGGCCGTTTCCCCCTGCGCGTCGAGCGGCTGGGCCTGGCCATGGACTCCGGCGGGCCGGGGCGCTACCGCGGCGGCTGCGGCTACGAGAAGCACATCCGGGTGCTGCGCGACGCGCACTTCATGTCGATCGCCGACCGCTCGATCCTCGCCTGCTGGGGCGTGAAGGGCGGCAAGGCCGGGCGGCCGTTCCAGATCACCGTCGACCCGGGCGGGCCGGACGAGCACGAGGTGGACGCGCTCGCCGACGCCGAGCCGCTGACGGCCGGCACCGTCGTCCGGATCAGGACGACCGGCGGTGGCGGCTGGGGCGACCCGCTGGACCGGCCGGTCGAGGAGGTGCTGCGCGACATCGCGTGGCGCAAGGTCTCGGTGGCCGGCGCGCGTGCCGACTACGGCGTCGTGGTGACGGAGTCCGGCGAGGCCGACCACGAGGCGACCGAGGCGCTGCGGGCGTCGCGGCAGGCCGAGCGGACCGGCGACGAGCCGTTCTTCGACCGCGGTCCCGGCTACGCCCAGCTCTCCGGCGGCGCGGCCTTCAACGAGTTCGACGTCCTCTGATCAGCCGCGATCACGGCGCCGGAACCACCGCCGGCGCCTCCGACGGGGTTCCGGCGCCATGATCGCGGGCTCGGGCTCGGGCTCGGCCGGCGGGCGGGTCGCCCGCCAGTGCTCGAGCAGGACGTCGAGGTCGGCCATGCCCGGGACGGCGTCGGCCCGGTCGGCCGGACGGCGCCAGTGCGCGGCCACGCGCTCGTTGAACTCGTCGACCACGCCCCGGACGGCGCCCTCCGAGGGCAGGCGCGCGACCACCTCGGGCAGCCCGTCGCGCTCCTTCCGCAGCGCCAGGCCGGGCGGCAGCATGCCGTCGGGGCCGCCGTTCTCCCGCCGCGCCCACTCCAGCGCCCACTCGTAGCTGGTCTGCTCGCGGTCGCGACGGGGCAGCGGCCGCCCGGCGAGGGTGAGGCCCTCGAACGCGCCACGGGCCTGGGCCTGGGTGATCTGCTGATCGACCCAGGTCTCGAAGGACATGCCCGGGGGCTTGCGCTCGGTCATCGCCTTCGTTGATACCCCCACTCAGACGATGAGGCCCGTCAGCGGGTAGTTCTCCGGGTGCGCGCACACGTCGGGATCCACGGTGCCGGCCGAGGAGACGACTCCCTCGAACGTCTCGGTGACGTGGCAGCTGAGCCACTGCCGCCCGACGAGCGTGGTGGTCGTGCTGGTCGTCGTGGTGATCGGCCCCCGGCCGCGCTGGCTGCGGGTCGTCGTGGTCGCCACGTCGTACACGTCCTGCGCCTGCCCGTCGTACTCGGCGGTGAGCCCGGCCTCGCTGCGCGTGTTCAGCGTCGAGAAGGGCGCCGTCGTCTGCCGTGCGGTCGTCGTGACGGTGCAGGTGCTCACCGACCGCTGGTGGGCGAAGGTGCCGCCGGCGGCCGCGCAGGCGCGGGGCGTCAGCGACGAACAGGCCAGAGCGGGGGCCGCGGTCAGGACGACGATGCCCAGGACCGCGCCGCCGAGGATGGTGCCGCGCATGACTGCCTCCTTGTGTGGTTGCGGCGAGCCTGCTGTGCGAGGGGACGGCTCCGCGTCGGCCGCACGGCTGATCCGCATCCATCCGGAGGTTGACGTCGGTCAGGCGGTCACCGCCGTCCGGGCCGGTGCAGCCAGCCGGTGTGCGGCGAGCGAGACGCCCACGCTCAGGATCAGCAGCCGCAGGGGCTCCGGCGCCGGCACCATCGTCGCGGCGCCGCCGACCGCGAGCAGCACGCCCAGCCAGACCGGGACGACGCGCGCCCGCGCCAGCACGATCCCGGTCGCCAGCCAGCCGATCGCGAGGATCGCGTAGGAGGCCACGTAGCCGACCGTCACCCCGCTCAGCTGTCCGGAGGAGAGCAGCCGCGGCGCCCGGTCGGCCAGGTCCGGCAGCACGAACAGCGACGCCCACCCCCCGCCGGCCACGAGCACGGCCCCGAGGACGGCGAGCCCGGGAGCGACGAGGGTCCGGCCGGCGGCCACGGCGGCGAGCCCCGTGGCCGCGATGCCGAGCAGCGCGAGCAGCAGGAGTGCCGACGACGCGATGGCGAACGGCGAGGCCTCGACGGCCGCGCCGGAGGCGGTGGTCCCGGCCACGACCGCGAGGCCGAGCGAGACGACGGTGAGCGGCGCGACGGCGAGGCCGAGCGGACGCAGGAACGAGGGGTTCATCGGAGGCTCCTGTCGGTGGAGGTCGGGCCCAGGACGCTGCCGGAGCGGCACGGCGCCCCGCATCGGCCGCGGGCGCGAACCGCCTCCTCCTCCCGGAGGAGGGAACCGGTCCCCCAGCAGGTGGTGCTCGCGAGGTGGGCCAGGCACTCTGCGTCCCGTGACGAGCACGGCGCGAGCGGCGGTGGTGGGGCCGTGGCTCGACGTCGCCGTCCCGGGGGTGCTCGCCGTCCTCACCGTGGTGCAGCTGGTCGCCGACCGTCCGGCGGGGAACCCCGCGCTGGTCACCGTGCTGGCGCTGGCCGGCGTGCTGCCGCTCGGCGCGCGGCGCCGCTCGCCGCTGCTGGTCACCGTCGCCATCAGCCTGGCGATCCTCGGGCAGGTGCTGGCCGGCGAGTCGGCGCCGGCCACCTTCGCCAGCTTCCTCGCGGTCCTGGTCTGCGTGTACACGCTGGCCCGGCTGTCGCGGCCACCGGCGATGATCGCCGGGTTCGCCGTCGTCGCGGCGACGGTCGTCGGCACCGCGCTGCTGCAGGCCCGCACCGCGCCGGTCGCGCCGTTCGACGCCGTCTACCCGCTGGTCTACTTCGGCGTGGCCGGCGGGCTGGGCGCGCTCGTCCGGCAGCGGGCGCTGCGCCTGGCCGCCGTCGAGGACCGCGCCGCCGCGCTGGAGGGCGAGGTGGCGCGCGAGGCCGAGCTGGCCGCGGCCCAGGAGCGGGAGCGGATCGCCCGCGAGCTGCACGACGTCGTCGCGCACGGGCTGAGCCTCATGGTCGTGCAGGCCGAGGCGGCCGAGGAGGTGCTGGAAGGCGACCCGGCGCGGGCCGTGGAGCCGATCCGCCGGGTGCAGGAGACCGGGCGGCAGTCGCTGGGCGAGATGCGCCGGCTGCTGGGCGTGCTGCGGGCGCCGGCGGCCACCACCCCGCAGCCGTCGCTGGCGCGGCTGCCCGAGCTGGTCGACGAGGCGGCGGCCGGCGGTCTGCAGGTGGCGGTCACCGAGGACGGCGACCCGGTGGAACTGCCGCTCGGCGTGCAGCTGGCCGCGTACCGGATCGTGCAGGAGGCCCTCACCAACGTCCGCCGGCACGCGGGCGCGACGACGGCGTGGGTCCACCTGAGCCAGGAACCCGGGGCGCTGCGGATCGAGGTCACCGACGACGGCCGCGGCCCCAGCGGCACGCGCACCGGCCACGGGCTCATCGGCATGCGGGAGCGGGCGGCGCTGTACGGCGGCACGCTGACCACCGGCCCGGGTCCCGACGGCGGCTTCCGGGTGCTCGCCGTCCTGCCGGTGGAGGCGCCGTGATCCGCGTGCTGGTGGCCGACGACCAGGCCATGGTCCGCGAGGGGCTGCGGATGATCCTCGACGCCCAGCCCGACCTCGAGGTCGTGGCCGAGGCCGGCGACGGCCAGGCGGCGCTACGAGCGGCCGCCGAGCACCGGCCGGACGTCGTCCTCATGGACATCCGGATGCCGGGCATGGACGGGCTGCAGGCGACCGAACGGCTGCTGTCCGCGGGCTCGTCGTCCCGGGTGCTGGTGCTGACCACCTTCGGTCAGGACGAGTACCTCTACCGGGCGCTGCGGGCCGGGGCGAGCGGCTTCCTGCTCAAGGACTCGCCGCGCGCCCAGCTGCTGCACGCCGTCCGCACGGTGGCCGAGGGCTCGGCGCTGCTCGACCCCGCCCTGACCGCGCGGCTGATCGAGGACTGGGTCCGCCGGCCGCCGCCCGGCGCCGGCCTGCCGCCGGCGCTGGGCAGGCTGACGCCGCGGGAGCTGGAGGTGTTCACCGCGCTGGCCCGCGGCCGGTCCAACGCCGAGATCGCGGCCGAGCTGGTGCTCTCGGAGACCACCGTGAAGACGCACGTGGCCCACGTGCTGGCCAAGCTCGACCTGCGGGACCGCGTGCAGGCCGTCGTCCTCGGCTACGAATGCGGGCTGGTCCGGCCCGGCGAACCGGGCTAGGCGGCGTCGCGGAGCGAGCGCAGCGCCGGGGTGACCCGGGCCAGCTCGTCGAGCATCGCCTTGGCACCGGCCTCGAGCTCGGTGTTGGGCGCGAACTCGTCGTCCTCGGTGAGGAACTGGGCGAAGAACGGGATGGAGACCGCCTCGACGACCGGCAGCATGCGCAGCGCGGCGAGCACCGGCTTGATCGCCGTCGCCGCGCGCAGGCCGGCCGAGACGCCGCCGTAGCTGACCAGCCCGGCCGGCTTGTCCGCCCACTCGGCCGAGAGGTGGTCCAGCGCGTTCTTCAGCGACGCCGGGAAGGAGTGGTTGTACTCGGGGGTGACGAACACGAAGGCGTCGGCGCGCGAGACCGTGGCGCTCCAGTCCTTGGTCGACTGGTGCACGTACTGCCGCAGCCGCGGGTGGTTCGGCTCGTCGAAGACGGGGAGCCCGACCTCCGCCAGGTCGACCAGCTCGACGTCGAAGCCGCCGTGCTGCTCGGCGAAGCGCTGGAACCAGCGGGCGACGGCGATGCCCTTGCGGCCGGCGCGGGTGCTGGCGGAGATGATCTGCAGGACGGGACGAGACACGATGCTCCCTCGGGAAGACGGGCTTTCGTTGACGTCTCAACTTTGAGCCGTGCTCACGAATTCCCCGCTACCCACCGTCACCATCCTGGAATCACGTCCTCGCAACGATCGACCGGTCCAGGTTGTCAGAAGTCGCGACTCCTGCCGTTCCCGAGCGCGTTCGCGCAGCGTAGGGACGTGCCACGTCCGGGTGACACGGTCTTCCTGCCAGGCACGTCGGCCCTCACTCCGCGTGCATGATCCGTCGGTGCCGTCGTTCGTCCCGGGGTTGCCGGACCTCCCGCCCGACCTCGCGGGACCCGTGGCGGTGGAGCTCGCCAAGCCGGTGCGCGACATCCCGCCGCCGAGCGCGCTGCCCGGCGGCTGCCGGTACGAACCCAAGTGGGACGGCTACCGGTTGGTGATCGTCCGCTCGGCGTCGTCCACGCGGCTGTGGTCGAAGCAGGGCCGCGACCTGACCGACCGCTTCCCCGACATCGCCGCCGCGGCGGTGGCGCAGGTGCCGGCCGGGTCCGTGGTCGACGGGGAGGTCGTCGTGTGGAACGGCTCGCGGCTGGACTTCGGCCTGCTGCAGCAGCGCATGGGCGCCTCGCCCGGCCGGATCGGCGCCCTCGTGGCCGCCGCTCCGGCGTCCTACGTCGCGTTCGACCTGCTCGCCGCGGGTGGCACCGACCTGCGCCGCCGCACGCTGCGGGCCCGGCGCTCCGCGCTCGAGGAGCTGGCCGCCCGGTGGGCTCCCCCGCTGCAGCTCTCCCCCCTGACCGCCGACGTGGAGGAGGCCAGGGCCTGGTTCCGCGACTTCCGCCCGGCCGGCGTCGAGGGGCTGGTCGTCAAGGGCGCGTCCGGCCGGTACGCGCCGGGCCGGCGGGAGTGGCTGAAGGTCAAGTCCTGGGAGACGACGGAGGTCATCGCCGGCGGCGTCATCGGGCCGATCGAGCGGCCCAGCCAGCTCGTCGCCGGGCTGCTGCGCGACGGCGAGCTGGTCGTCGTGGGACGGTCCAGCCCGCTCTCGCCGCGGCAGGCGCAGGAGCTGGCCGCCGTCCTCACCCCGGCCGGGCCGGACCACCCCTGGCCGGACCGGATCGGCACCGGCCGCTTCGGCGGCGGCCGGCTGTCGGTGCCGCTCACCAAGGTGGAGCCGGCGGTCGTCGTCGAGGTCAGCGCGGACGCCGCGCTGCAGGCCGGCGTCTTCCGCCACCCGATGCGCTTCGTCCGGGTCCGCGCCGACCTGCACCCCGACGACGTCCCGGGGCTCCCCTAGGTGGTTTCGCGCGCTTAACCGCGCGCGGTTAAGCGCGCGAAACCGCGGTCAGCGACTGGTCGTGAGGCCGCGGCGGGCGAGGACGCCGCGCTCCAGCGGCGCGAAGACCAGCAGCTCGATGGCCACGCCGACCACGAGGATCAGCACGATCGACGTGATCACCAGCGACATCTGCGACAGCTCGCGGCCGATGTTGAGCAGCTGGCCCAGCCCCTGCCCGAGCCGCGGCGAGTAGGTGATCAGCTCGGCCGCCATGAGCGAGCGCCAGGCGAACGCCCAGCCCTGGCGCAGCCCGCCCAGGTAGCCGGGCAGCGCGGCCGGCAGCAGCACGTACCGCACCCGGCCGATCGCGGACAGGCCCAGCACCCGGCCCACCCGGTCGAACAGCGGCGGCACCTGCTTCATCCCGGTGAGCAGCCCGTTGGCGATCGAGGGCACGGCGCCCAGCAGGACGACGGTGTAGATCGCGGCGTCGGTGAGCTGGAACCAGATGATCGCGGCCGGCACCCACGCCACCGACGGCAGGCTCTGCAGCCCGCTGACGATCGGCCCGATCGCCGCCCGCAGCCACCGGCTGCTCCACATCGCCAGGCCCAGCAGCGTGCCGATCACCAGCGACAGCGCGAACCCGAAGGCGCCGCGCGACAGGCTGGTCCAGATGGCCTCGGTCGCACGGCCGTCCTGCACGGTGTGCCAGAAGGTATCGGCCACGTCGGCCGGCCCGGGCAGCGCGTACGACGGCTTCAGCTTCAGCACGTAGACCAGCTGCCACACGCCGACCAGGACGGCGAGGAAGACCACCGGCGGCAGCACCGACCGGACGAACCTGCGGCCGAGCGAGGGTCCGGCGGGAGCGGCGACCGGGGTCTCCAGCTCGTCGAGCCCGGCGACGACCGAACGGTCCTCGGCGACGTTGGGCGTCCGCAGGTCAATGGCCATGGCGGCTGATCTCCCGGTGCAGCTCGGTGGTGATCTCCGCGGCGAGCGCGCTGACCGCCGGCGACTCGATGGTGCGCGGGTGCGAGATGTCGATCTCCCACTCCCGCACGATGCGGCCGGGGCGCGAGCCCATGAGCACGACCCGCTGACCGAGCCGCACCGCCTCGCGGACGTTGTGCGTCACGAACACCACCGACAGCTGCCGCTCGGCCCAGACGCGGGTGAGCTCCTGGTGCAGCACGTCGCGGGTGATGGCGTCCAGCGCCGCGAACGGCTCGTCCATGAGCAGGACGGCGCTGTCCTGGGCCAGCGCCCGGGCGAGGGCCACCCGCTGGCGCATGCCACCGGAGAGCTCGTGCACCCGCTTGCCGCCGTGCCCGCCCAGGTTGACCACCGCGAGCAGCCGCTCGGCCTCGGCCCGCCGCTCGGAACGGCCGACCCCGCGGGCCTGCAGCGCCAGCTCCACGTTGCGCGCGGCGGTCAGCCACGGCAGCAGCGCGGCCTCCTGGAACATCAGGGCCGGCCGCTCCGCGGAGACCTCGATCCGGCCCGCGGTCGGCTCCAGCAGCCCGGCGATCAGGTTGAGCAGCGTGGACTTGCCGCAGCCCGAGGCGCCGAGCAGGCAGACGAACTCCCCTGGCGCCACCGTCAGGTCGACTCCGTCGAGCACCGGCGGCGCGCCGCGGCCGAAGACCTGCGAGACGCCCTCCACACGCACCGCCGCCGGAGCGGCGGCCGCGGTCGCGGCCCCCACCCCGGCGGTCAGCACGTCCTGCGTGCGCACTGTCATTCCTCCCCCAGCCCGCCGGCCGACACCGGCTCGAGGTTCTGCTTCTTCAAGATCTCGTTGAGCGGCCGCAGGTCGTAGATCCCCTTGAGGTCGACCTGCTTCTCCGTCGTCCCGGCAGCGACCGCGTTCTTCGCCGAGGTCTCCAGCGCCGAGGCGATCGGGTCGTAGGTGACCGTCAGCTCGCTCCACGCCCGGTCCAGCACCGGGTCCTTGAGCGACTTGCCGCCAGCGGCGTCGAGCGCGGCGTTGACCGCCTTCTTCGCGCCGTCCGGGTCGCTCTGCGCGAACTGGACCGCCTTGACGTGCGCGCGCAGCAGCGCCGCGACCGTGTCCGGGTACTGCTCGAGGAACTCGGTGCGCACGATCAGCTGCGTCGTGACGAACTGGCCCTGCGGCCAGAGGTCCTTCTCGTCGACCAGCACGTGGCCCTTGTGCTCGAGGACGAGCAGGGAGGCGGTCGGCTCGGGCACCCAGGCGCCGTCGAGCTCGCCGGAGTCGAAGAGGTTGGGCACGTCGGCGTTCGCGGTCGGGGTGATGGTGACGTCGCCGCCGCCGTCCACGCTGTTCTCCAGGCCCTGCTTCGTCAGCCAGGTGCGCAGGGCGACGTCCTGGGTGTTGCCCAGCTGGGGGCTGGCCAGCGTCGTGCCCTTGAGGTCCTCGGGGGAGTTGATGCCGTCGCGGACGACGAGCTGCGCGCCGCCGGACGCCGCGCCGGAGATGATCCGGATCGCGTCGCCGTCGCTCTGCCCGTAGGCGTTGATCGTCGGGCTCGGGCCGATGTAGGCGGCGTCCAGGCCGCCGGCGAACAGCGCCTCGACCTCGTCGGGGCCGGCGTTGAACACCTGGGTCGACAGCTTCGTCTTCCCGAGCTCGTCGGCGAAGTAGCCCTGCTGGACGCCGATCAGCGCGGCGGCGTGCGTGACGTTGGCGAAGTAGCCGAGGCGCAGCTCGGAGGGGGCGCCGCCTGAGGCGCTGTCGTCGGCGGCGCTGCTGCCGCCGCAGGCGGCCAGGCCGATCGCCAGCGGGACGGCGGCCAGCACCGCGAGTGCGCGGCGGAAGGTCGTGCGGGACATGCGGGGAGCTCCTCTGGATGGGCAGAGGGCACGCGGGCGCGCGGAGGACAGCGGGCGAGGGCACGCGTCAGCGGGCGGCCGCGCGCCAGGAAAGGGGGTGGCGAGCGGTCAGGCGCCCGGACAGAGGGTGCTGCTCAACCGACCGTGGTCGAGGTGGCGGCAGGCCACGAGCAGCAGCAGGTGCACGCGGGCACAGTAACCGACACTTTCTCCACCGGAAAGGTCGGGTTTACCGCCGCGCTGTGAACCGGCCCACAGCGCGCTTTATCGCGATAAAGCGCGCTTAAGGCTCCTGGGGGAGGCGGCCGAGAGACACGAGGAAGCGGCGGAGCAGGTCGGCCAGCTGCTCCCGGTCGTCCTCGGACAGCCCGGCGAGCAGCGCCCGCTCGGTCTCCAGGTGGTCGGGCAGCGCGGCGTCCAGGGCGGCCCGGCCGGCATCGGTGAGGGTGACGACGACGGCGCGCCCGTCGGCCTCGCTGCGCTCCCGGGTGATGAGGCCCTTCTCCTCCAGCCGGTCCAGCCGCTGGGTGATCGCGCCGGAGGTGACCAGCGCGGTGCGCATCAGCGCGGTCGGGGTGAGCTGGTACGGCGCCCCCGCCCGGCGCAGCGCGGCCAGGACGTCGAACGCCGGCGCGTCCAGGCCGTGCCGGGCGAACGTGGCCCGCTGCGCCAGGTGCACCTCGCGCTGCAGCTGGGTGATCCGGCCGATGATGCCCATCGGCGAGCAGTCCAGGTCGGGCCGCTCGCGCGCCCACTGGTCGAGGATCAGGTCGACGGCGTCGCGCACCTCGCTCGCGATCGTCACGCGGCTACCTCCACATCGGCCAGGCGCTCGGCGAAGGTCCTGGGCGCGCGGCCCAGCAGGTCGGTGAGCACGCGCGGGCTGCCTGCGAAGCCGTGCGCGCGGTAGTGGTCGAACATCGAGCGCAGGCACCGGCCGGCGTAGGAGGTCGGGGCGTCGCCGTGCGGGACGAGGTCCTCGGCGCGCACCTCCCGCCCGAGCCGATCGGCCATCAGCTCGGCCAGCCGGGGAGCGGTCAGGGGCTCGGGGCCCACCGCCTCGAACGTCCCGCGGTCGAGACCGTCCTCCGTGAGCAGCACCGCCGCGGCCTCGGCGACGTCGCGCAGGTCGACCAGCGACTGGCCCTGCCGCAGCCCCCACCGGCTCTGCAGCACCCCCGTCCGCTGCGCCTCGGCGAGCGCGTCGTCGAAGTTGTCCGCGTAGGCGCACGGCTGCAGCACGCGCCAGGGGACGCCGCTGACGTCCAGTGCCTCTTCCGCGCGGTCCTTGGCGGCGTGGTGCGGCATGACCCGGGCCTGCGGGCGCAGCACCGAGTGGTAGACCAGCCGCGGCAGGCCGGCCCGGCGCGCCTCGGCGAAGATCGCGCGCGCACCGTCGCCCTCGTCGGGGTGGAAGTTCGGCCAGATCAGGTAGAGCGCGTCCATTCCGGCGAGCAGGTCGCGCCACGGCTGGGGCTGGGTCAGCTCGCCCAGCACCACCTCCGCCCCGAGCTCCTCGAGCTCCGGGCGCGGCTTGCGGCCGGCCACCACGGCGCGCACCGCCTCGCCGCGCTCGCGCAGGGCCCGGACGACGGCCGTTCCCGTAGGGCCACCGGCCGCCGTCACCACGATCACACTCAGTAGCTCAGCAGTGAGGGATCTGGCGCGTCAAGCACACGCGCCCGCACGGGTCAGCGCAGCGTGGTGGACAGGCGCACCGTGAACCCGGTCGGCCCCGGGAACAGGTCGACGTGGTCGAAGAGCTTGCGGGCCAGCCAGAGGCCCATGCCGCCGCGGCCGAGGTCGAAGCCGTGCGCGGGGATGAAGCCGGCGAGCGGGTTGTCGAAGGTCGTCCCGCTGTCGGTGATCGTGCAGATCACCTCGCGCCCGACGCTCCACAGCCGGCCGGAGACCGGTCGCTTTCCGTGCCGGAAGGCGTTGGCCGCCACCTCGCTGATGCCGAGACGGAGGTCCTCGAGCTGCACCTCGTCCCGGACGAGGGCGGGCAGCGCGCCGATGAGTCGGTGCCGCAGGTCGGGCAGGGACGGCGCGTCGTCGACCACGACGATCGGGGCCAGGCTCTCCTCCGACGGGCGGGGCGACGGGAGCGCGCGGATGTAGCTCGCCGGGTCGCTGTACGCCTCGTTGGCGGCCCAGGTCGCGCCGGTGGCGAGCACCGGGTGGGTGTCGCGTGCGCTGGCGACGAGGTCGGGAGACAGGCGGCGGCTGTCGTAGACGCAGAGGTTGGTCACGGGCAGGTCGGCCATGACGGAGTTGACCGCCGCCTCGACGCGGATCACCTCGCGCACCTGGAGCGGGTCCCGGGCAGCGGGCACCTCGGCGAGCACGCGCAGCCGGCTGGTCCCGCCCTGCGTGGCCCGGTGGGCGTACTGCCGCAGGTGCGTGAACACGTCCGGCGGCCGGGTGTCCTGCGGGATGAGACCGGGGTCGGACTCGAGCCCGCGGGCGCCCGCCCCGAGTTCGCGACGGAGCAGCTCCTCGGTCTCCTGCGTGCAGCTGAGCACGGTCAGATCACCGGTGCGCAGCCCCTCCTCGAGGTAGCTCAGCGCCACGTCCACCAGCTCGGCGTCGGAACCGAACACGGCAGCGCCGTGGCGGAAGCCGCCCGCACCCTCCAGAACAGGATCGAGAGCGGACCCGGACGCGGGAACGGGCACAGGGGGATGCTCCCCGGTCGTACCGTTCAACTGGCCCCTCGAGGGTTCCTGGGCGGCCATCGGGCCGCCGCTGCGCCGCGTTCACTGTCATTGTCGGACACTCGGCGCGCAATCTTGAACGCGGGCCGGGTGTCCGCTGTCACCCCACCGGGCTCGGAGCGGCCAACCGGCCGGCGCACGAGGCGCTGCCGAGCCACGAGTGCGGCGCGCCCTGGTAGCACCAGCCCAACCGGGGCCGCCGCGCGCTGACCCAGAGCGCGGGCACCCGCTTGTCGCCCGCGCGCGACCCGAGCAGCGAGAAGCAGTTGCGGGAGCGCAGCACGCCCGGGTCGCCGACCAGGACGGCGAGCCCCTCCGCGACCGTCAGCGGAGTGCGGCCGGAGGCGGCGATCTTCTCGGCGGCCTGCGTCGGCGGCAGACCGAGGGTGTCGGGGCCGGTGTCGACGTCGAGCAGCAGGTACGGGGTCGCCGGGACGTCGAGCTCCGGCAGCGGCCGGAACCGGTCCAGGTCGTCGTCGGCCATCGTGGTGAACCCGGAGCCGCCGACCATCTGCGCCGTGCCGAGGAGGTCGTGCACCGGCGCGTCGGGCACCACGACGACGAACGGGATGCCGGGGCTGTCCGGCAGGGTCGGCAGCAGGTCGCGCAGCGGCTCGAGCCAGGCCCGGAAGCACTCGTCCGCCAGGTCCCGCCAGGCGGGCAGCCCGGCCTGGACGAGGGCGTCGACCTGGCGGTCGAACTCGAGATCGGCCTCCGTCCGCAGCGTCGTCCCGGCCGCGTGCGGTGCTGTGCTCATCGGGTCCCTCTCGTCACGGGCCGGCGCCGCCTCGAGCGGCACGACCGAACGATCGGCGGCGTCTGTCAGCTCCCCCGGGGCCACCGGCCGGACAGCTTAACGACCTCGACGACGGGGACGCCCGTCGAGGTGGTGACCTGGGTCTCGTCCAGGGCTCCGCAGTCCAGCCCGCGCAGCACCACCCCGGCCAGGGCGCGGGCGGTCGCGGGCTCGTCGAGGACCCCCGCGTCGGCCCGGTCGAGGTAGGCCGCGAGCCGGGCCGCGGCCGCCGGCAGCGCCGCGCGGAAGAAGGCGTACGTGGCGACGTACCGGGTGACCAGCTGGGCCGGGTGCAGGTCCCAGCCCTGGTAGAAGCCGCGCTCCAGCGCCCGCCGGACGAGCCCGGCGTGCAGCCGCCACGCGGCGTGCACCTGCTCGCGGCCGCCGACCGGCAGCACGTTCGTCGAGCCGTCGACGGCCCGGGCGCCGGTGCCCGCGACCGCCACCTGCACCACCTGCTTGGCGAAGTCGGCGGCGGGGTGGTCGGAGGACTGGTGCGCCGCGGCGATGCCGAGGGCCGCGCTGTAGTCGTACGTGCCGTAGTGCAGGCCGGTCAGCCGGGGGCCGGCGGCGTGGACCATCCGCGCCAGCGTCGCCGTGCCGTCCGGGCCGAGGACCGCCTGCGGCGTCTCCACCTGCAGCTCGAGGTCCAGCGGCACGCCGTGGTCGTCCTCGAGGGCGTCGAGGACGGGCAGGAAGGCGCGCACCTGCTCGACGTCGGTCACCTTGGGCAGCGTGACGGTCGCCCGGCTCCCGATTTCGGCGCCGAAAGCGGAGAGGAAGACGTCGAGGGTGCGGACGCCGCGGCGTCGGGTCGGCCCCTCCAGGGACTTCGCCCGGATGCCGACGGACGGCGGCGCCCCGGTCACCAGCGCCCGGGCGGCGGCCGCGACGTCGTCGTCCTCCCTGTCCGGGGTGCCGCGGTAGCCGTCCTCGGCGTCGACCCGCAGGTCCTCCACCGGCTCGGTGGCGAGCTTGGCGCGCACCCGCGGCAGCACCTCGGCGACCAGCGCCGGGTCGAGGCCCAGGTCGGGCAGGCCGTGCTCGTCGAGGGCGGCCAGCGCCGCCTGCCCCCACTGCTCCGCGATCCCGGGGACGACGGCGTCGGCGGGCACGTAGCAGGTGTGCACCGGCTGCCGGCCGGGCCGATCGCCGGGGTAGGCGGCCAGCCGGGCGGCATCCACCGGCGCCAGCCGGCGGTCGAGCTCGGCGTAGACGCTCTCGTCGAGGCCCATCTAGCTGATGAGCTCGTAGGCCGGGAGGGTCAGGAAGTCCGGGAAGTCGTCGGCGAGCGCGACCTGCTCGAACAGCCGCCGGGCGTCGTCCAGGTGCGGCAGCTCGCCGATCCCGGCGACCTCCTCGGCGACGACGGACCGCACGAGCTCCTCGGTGACCAGCTCGCCGCCCTCGAGCACGACCTCGTTGCGCACCCACTGCCACACCTGCGAGCGGCTGATCTCGGCGGTGGCGGCGTCCTCCATGAGGTTGTGGATGCCGACCGCGCCGTTGCCGCCCAGCCAGGCCGCGAGGTATCGCAGCGCGACCTCGACGTTGGCCCGCAGCCCGGCCATGGTGCGCTCCCCCGGCACCCCGGCGACGTCGAGCAGCTGCTCGGCGGTCACCGCGACTTCCGGGCGCTGCCGGTCGAGCTGGTTGGGGCGCTCGCCGAGGACGTCGTCGAAGACCTCCTTGCACACGCCGACCAGGTCGGGGTGGGCGACCCAGGAGCCGTCGAACCCGTCGCCGGCCTCGCGGGTCTTGTCGTCGCGGACCTTGGCCAGCGCCCGCTCGTTCACCTCGGCGTCGCGGCGGCTCGGGATGAACGCCGCCATGCCGCCGATCGCCATCGCCCCGCGCCGGTGGCAGACGGCGACCAGCTGGTCGGTGTAGGCCCGCATCATCGGGGCGGTCATGGTGACCGCGCCCCGGTCGGGGAACACGTACTGCGGCCCCGCCGCGCGGAAGACCTTGATCACGCTGAACAGGTAGTCCCAGCGGCCGGCGTTGAGTCCGGCGGCGTGGCTGCCCAGCGCGTGCAGCATCTCCTCCATCTCGAAGGCGGCCGGGATCGTCTCGATGAGCATGGTCGCCCGGATCGAGCCCTCGGGCAGGTCCAGCACCTGCTCGGCGTGGTCGAACACCAGCGTCCACAGCGCCGCCTCGAGGTGGCCCTCCATCTTCGGCAGGTAGAAGTACGGCCCGCTGCCGCGCGCGAGCTGCTCGGCGGCGTTGTGGAACAGGTACAGCCCGGCGTCGACCAGGGCGCCCACCGCGGGCTCCCCGTCGACCAGCAGGTGCCGCTCGGGCAGGTGCCAGCCGCGGGGGCGGGGCACGATCGTGGGCAGGACGGCGTCCTCGCGGATGCGGTACTCGCGGCCGTCGGGGGCGGTGAACTCGAGCTGCCGCCGGACGGCGTCGCGCAGCACGACCTGCCCGCCCACCACGTTGCGCCAGTGCGGGGTGTTGGCGTCCTCGAGGTCGGCCAGCCACACGTTCGCGCCGCAGTTCAGCGCGTTGACGGCCATCTTCGGCTCGGTCGGGCCGGTGATCTCCACCCGGCGGTCCACCAGGCCGGGCGGGGGCGGGGGAACCCGCCAGTCGCCGTCCCGGATCTCCGCCGTCTCCGGCCGGAAGCCGATCCGCCCCTCGGCGGCGATCTCCGCCCGCCGGGTCGCGCGGGCGGCGAGCAGGGCGTCGCGGTGCGCGCCGAAGCGGGTCTGCAGATCGGCGACGAACTCCAGCGCCTCCGGGGTCAGCACCTCACCGGAGCGCTCGACGTCCGGTCCGACCACGCGCACGTCCACCATCGCAGGCACTCCTCGTCTCGGGCTGCCGACCGTCTGGCCTGGCATCCTCTCACCGTGGCCGCCCTCGACGACCTCAACGAGCAGCCCGCCGAGCAGGCGGCCGAGGCGCTGCGCGCGTGCAACGCGGCGCCGTCCTTCGCCGCGGCCGTGCTCGCCGGCCGGCCCTACCCGACCGCCGACGCCCTGGTGGCCCGCGCCGAGGAGGTGGCCCGGGCGCTGCCGTGGGACGAGGTGGCCACCGCGCTGGCCGCGCACCCGCGGATCGGCGACCGGGTGGAGGGCACCTCGGCGGAGGCGCAGGCGTCGCGGCGCGAGCAGAGCTCGATGAGCGGTGCGGACGACGACGTGCGGACCGCGCTGCTCGAGGGCAACCGCGCCTACGAGCAGCGGTTCGACCACGTGTTCCTGATCCGGGCCGCCGGCCGCTCGCCCGAGGAGATGCTGGCCGATCTGCGCCGGCGGCTGGGCAACGACGAGGCGGCCGAGCGGGCCGAGGTGATCGAGCAGCTGGCCCAGATCACGGGCCTGCGGGTGAGGGGACTGGTGTCGTGAGCATCTCCACGCACGTGCTGGACAACGGCACGGGCCGGCCCGCCGCAGGCATGGTCGTCCGGCTCTACGAGGGCGAGGACGTGCTCGCCGAGGGGCGCACCGACGCCGACGGCCGCTGCCGGCTGGCGGAGGGCGCGACCGGCACCGGGCAGCACCGGCTGGTGTTCGCGACCGGCCCCTGGTTCGCCACGCAGCACCGCGAGACGTTCTTCCCGGTCGTGAGCATCACCTTCGCCGTCCTCGACCCGGACGAGCACCACCACGTGCCGCTGCTGCTGTCCCCGTTCGCCTACTCCACCTACCGCGGGAGCTGAGCATGGGCATCCGTCTCGGACGCAACCAGTACGGCAAGGCCGAGGTGCGGGTGGTCGCGGTCGACCGCAGCAGCCCGCGGCACACCCTCGTCGACCTGAACGTGAGCAGCAGCCTGCGCGGCGACTTCGCGGCCGCGCACACGGCCGGCGACAACGCGCACGTGCTCACCACCGACGCGCAGAAGAACACCGTGTTCGCCTTCGCCCGCGACGGCGTCGGCCAGCCCGAGGAGTTCGGGCTGCGGCTGGCCCGGCACTTCGCCGGCTCCTACCCGTGGATCACCGGCGCGCGGGTCGCCGTGGAGTCCTTCGGCTGGGACCGCATCTCCGTCGGCGGGACGCCGCACGACCACGCCTTCCGGCGCAGCGGGGGCGAGGTCCGGACGGCGGTGGTCACCGTGGACGGCGACTCCGAGCACGTGCTGGCCGGGCTGACCGACCTCGTCGTCCTCAAGACCACCGGGTCGGAGTTCTGGGGCTTCCCCCGCGACCGGTACACGACCCTGGCCGAGACCCGCGACCGCATCCTCGCCACGGCGGTGACCGCGCGCTGGCGGTACCCCCGCACCGACCTGGACTTCGCCGACTGCTTCGCCGGCGTCCGCGGCGCCCTGCTGGAGGCGTTCGCCGCCACCCACTCCCTCGCACTGCAGCAGACCCTCTACGCCATGGGCGAGGCGGTGCTGGAGCGGTTCACCGAGGTCGCCGAGGTGCGGCTGTCGATGCCGAACAAGCACCACTTCCTGCAGGACCTCTCGGCGTACGGCCTGGACAACCCCGACGTCGTCTACCACGCCGACGACCGCCCCTACGGCCTGATCGAGGCCGTGGTCGAGCGCGACGACGTCCCGCCGGCCGAGGTCGCCTGGCTCGGCAACCCGGGGTTCTGCTAGCCGGCCTCGACGCCGATCCCGCCGAACACGGCGAGGGCGCGCACCCGCAGGTCGGCGTTGTGCTCGTCGTGGCAGCGGGTCAGCCCGCCGTCGGTGCCGATGCCGCCCACGCCGCGGAACTGCGACCACACCCGCCAGTCCGGGGGCACCTTCACGGCCACCCCGCCCATGACCGCGCGCACGGTGAGGTCGATGCCGTTGGTCTCCTTGAGCCCGGTCAGGTCGATCTCGCCGCCGGCCATGCCGAGGTCCATCTCGATCCGGGAGACCTCCGGGTTCGTGGGCGTGAGCTGCAGGCCGCCCATCGTGAACACGCGGCGGATCTCCGTCGAGCTGTCGTCACCCTCGTCGAACCGCGCGGCCAGCACGCGACCGGCCACGGCCACGACCCCCTGGAAGGCCAGCCACCCGGCCAGCCACGGCAGCAGCCGCCTCGCCGTCCTCAGGATCCGCACAGCCATGCCGCCAGCCTGCCGGTCCCCGGCCCGCCTGCCCAGGGGGTTCGGCGGCCCTGCCACGATCCGGACGTGAGCGAGCCCCGGGAGAGCCCGCCGCGAGCTTGCGAGCGGTGGGGGGCAGCGGGGCCCTTTCCTTCGTGCGACCTCTGGTGGCCCCGTCCCGGGTCCCGGCCTGAGCTTGCGAAGGTCGGGGAGGACGGGGTCCTTACACTGACCGGGGCGAACGTCCTGGTCGCCGACGACGTCGCCGACACCGGCAAGACCCTCGAGCTGGTCCGCGACTTCTGCGCCGGCTACGTGGCCGAGGTGCGGACGGCGGTCATCTACGAGAAGCCGCGGTCGCTGGTGCGCTGCGACTACGTGTGGCGGCGGACCGACCGGTGGATCGACTTCCCGTGGTCCGCGCAAGCGCCCGTGGTGTCGCGCGCGACGTAGAGAGGCGCCGGCGGCGGGAGACCCTCCGCCGCCGGCGCCGTTCTTCCGGTAGCCCTCAATACCGGAAGCGGGAGACCGAGGAGTGCAGCGTGGTGGCCATCTGCGCCACCTCCTCGATCGCTGTCTGCGCGTCGGCCATCGCCGAGGTGGTCTGGCCGGTGGCGGCGGCCACGGCGCCGATGTTCTCGGCGATCTGGTCGGCCGACTGAGCGGCCTCGGCGACGTTGCGGTTCATCTCCGTCGTCGTCGCCGTCTGCTCCTCGACCGCGGCGGCGATGGTGCTCTGCGAGTCGTTGATCACGCTGATGATCGAGGAGATCTCGCTGATCGCCCGGACGGCGCCCTCGGTGTCGGCCTGGATGGCCTCCACCCGCTTCGCGATGTCCTCGGTGGCCTTGGCCGTCTCCTGGGCCAGCTCCTTGACCTCGTTGGCCACGACCGCGAAGCCCTTGCCGGCCTCGCCGGCGCGGGCGGCCTCGATGGTGGCGTTGAGCGCGAGGAGGTTGGTCTGCTCGGCGATGCTCGTGATCACCTTGACCACGCTGGCGATCTCCAGGGAGGACTCCCCGAGCTTGGCGACGGTGGCGGTGGTGGTGTCGGCGACGGTGACGGCCTGGCCGGCGACCCGGGCGACCTCGGAGGCGTTCTGCGCGATCTCGCGGATCGAGGCGCCCATCTGCTCGGAGCCCGCCGCGACGGTCTGCACGTTGCTCGAGACCTGGACGGCGGCGTCGGCGACGACCCCGCTCTGCGTGGAGGACTCGTCGGCCAGCCGGGCCATGTTCTGAGCGCTGGCCGAGAGCTCCTCGGTGGCCGAGGCCAGCGTGGTGGAGCTGTCGCCGATCGCGGCGACCACGGTGCGCATGTTCGCCATCGACTCCTCGAGGGCGGTGGCCATGCGGCCGACCTCGTCCTTGCTCGTGATGCCGGTGGTGCCGCGCAGGTCGCCCTCGGCCAGGGCGGTGACGACGGCGCCGACGCGGCGCAGCGGGCCCACGACCGAGCGCGTGATGATCCAGCCGAGGACGGCGAGCAGCAGGACACCGCCGGCGGCGACGAGCACCGCCTCGGTGATCGCGGTCCCGCGCTCGTCGGTCGTCTGCGCGACGGCTTCCTTCGCGTGGGCCTCGATCGCCTTGCCCACGGAGGGCAGCGACTCCTCCAGAGCGGAGAACTGCTTGCCGAACTGCGGGTAGGACGCGTTCGCCCCCACCGGGTTGGTCGCGACGAGCGCGATCTCCTGCTTGGCCGCGCTGAGGTAGGCCTCCACGTCGGGGCGCACCGCCGCGACGGCGCCGTCGACGTCGTCGCTCACGTGGGCGGCGGAGATCTCGTCGAGGATGTTCTGGAAGTTGTCGCTGTGGTCCTGCAGATCGGTGACGGCGCTGTCGTACTGGCTGCCCACGCCGCCGGACAGCAGCGCCTGGAGCACGTCGGCCCGGACGGCGTCGTGCATCATGTCGGCCTCGAGCGCCAGCCCGGTCGCGTTGTTGGCCTCCAGCAGGCTGTCGGCCCGCTCCCCGGTGGCCCGCAGCGCCTGCACGGTGATGAGGGCGAAGACGGCGAGGGCGATCGCCCCTGCTGCGACGAGAGCCGCGAGCTTGACGCCGAGAGGGCGGTCGTTCCAGAAGCGCGACACGAGGGTCTCCACTGAGCCGGATGCACCGGTGGGAAATCCACCGTGCCGCGATATTCGGCACGACTTTGGAACCACTACACTCGAAAGTTGTAGGACTTAAGTCCTTCAATCCCTGCAGGTCGACACGGCAACGCTGAACCTCCGGTCCCGGTCGACCACGCGGGTCGGGCCGACCAGCCGGCGCAGCGCCGCCGGGTGCGGCAACGGCGAGTTGAACACCGTCCACAGCTCACCGCCGGGTCGCAGCACCCGGCCGGCGGCGGCGAACAGCCGGTCGGCGGCTCCGCTGACGACAGCGGCTCCCACGTGGAACGGCGGGTTGCAGACGACGAGGTCGACGCTGCCGTCGGGGACCTGCGCCGCGGCGTCGTCCCGGCGAACCGTGATGCGCTCGGCGAGGCCGCTCCGCTCCGCCGTCGCCCGCGCCGAGGCGACCGCGGCCGCGGACTGGTCGGTCGCGAGGACGTGCAGCTCGGGCCGGGCGGTGGCGAGGACGGCGGCGAGCACGCCGGTGCCGCAGCCGAGGTCGAGCGCGGTGACCGCCTGCGGGTTCATCCGCGGAAGCGAGCGCAGCAGCGCCCGGGTTCCGAGGTCGATCTTCGGGCCGGCGAACGCGGCGCCGTGCGCGCACACGGTCAGGCCGAGGTCGGGGTGCTCCTGGCAGCGGGGGAAGGACGACGACGCCGCCCGCGGCCCCCTCGCGACGAGCACCCGGGACTTCTGCCGGGCCAGCGTCGCCGACACCTCGGCGAACGAGTCGCGCAGCACGTCGTTCATCGCGTGGATCATGTGCTTGACCCGGCCGCCGACCAGGACGGTGACGTCGGGAACCGCGGCCGCCGCGACCACCTCGGCGATCTCGCGCAGGGCCTCCAGGCCCTTCGGCGCCTTGACCAGGACGACGCGGGCCCCGTCGGCGAGCTCCGGGGCGAGCGGGAGCGACCGGTAGCTGCCGACCAGTCCCGTGCGCTCGGCGTTGCGGGCGAGCGCTCGCTCGGCGACGAGGAGGTCCTGGCTGACCCGGACGTCGGGAACGCCGTGCAGCGCGACCGCGCCGAGGGTGAGCGCCCCGTACGAGTCGTCGACGACCGCGACCTCCCCCGGCCCCGCCCCGGCGAGCAGCGGTGCGGCCTGGTCGAGCAGCAGCCGGTCGGTGGCGTCGACGGCGACGAGGTCGGGCGCCTCGACGTCCGGGACGCGCTCGAGCCGGGCGAACAGATCGCTCACGTGCTCGCGATGAACGCCGCGACCACGCGGGCCAGCTCCGGACCGACGTCCTCCTGGAGGAAGTGCCCACCGCCGGGCAGCGTGGTGTGCGGCCGGCCCTGTGCGCCCGGGACCACCTTCTGGAAGACCCGGTCGCCGCCGGCGGTGATCGGGTCGCCGTCGGAGAACGCGGTCAGGAAGGGCCGGTCGAACCGGGCCAGCACCTCCCAGGCGGCACGGTTGGCCGCCGCGGCGGGGTCGTCGGGCGCGGTGGGCACGAGCGCCGGGAAGGACCGGGCGCCGGCCTTGTAACGGTCGTCGGGGAACGGGGCGTCGTAGGCCGCGACCACCTCGGGCGGGAGTTGGCTCGTCGTCCCGTTCTGCACGACGCGGCCCACGTCGAACTCGGGCGCGGTCGTCGCGAACCGCTGCCAGGCGAGGAAGGCATCGCTCATCGGGGTGTCGCCGGTCGGCAGCCCGGTGTTGGCCGCGACCACCCGGGCGAACCGGTCCGGGTGCTCGGACACCAGCCGCAGCCCGATCAGCCCGCCCCAGTCCTGACCGACGAGGGTGACGTCGCGCAGCCCGAGCCCGTCGAACAGCGCCCGGCGCATCCACTCGACGTGCCGGGCGTAGGAGTACGCGGCCGGGTCGACCGGCTTGTCGGAGCGGCCGAAGCCGACCAGGTCCGGCGCGACCACGCGCAGGCCGGCGTCGACCAGCACCGGGATCATCCGGCGGTACAGGAACGACCAGGACGGCTCACCGTGCAGCAGCAGGACGACGTCGCCGTCCCCGGGCCCGACGTCGACGAACGCGACCCGCAGGGTGGCGCCCTCGTCGTCGTCGAAGGTGACGTAGCCCGGCTCGTAAGGGAAGTCCGGCAGCGCGGCGAACCGCTCGTCCGGCGTCCTCAGGATCTCCACGTGCCCCCACCACCCCTCTCGGCACACGAGGCTATGCGCCCCCGGGGAGGCCGAGGTGCAGGATCAGGGCGTGATCACCACGCGTGAGTGGCAGCTCGCCGCCCGGCCGCACGGCGAGCCCACCCCTGGCGACTTCCGGCTGGTGGAGCTCGAGCGGCCCGAACCCGCCGAGGGGCAGGTCGTCGTCCGCATGCTGGCCATGTCGGTCGACCCCTACATGCGCGGGCGGATGCGGCTGGGTCCCTCGTACGCCGCGCCATGGGAGATCGGCGAGACCATGCAGGGTGGAACGGTCGGCCGGGTGGTCGCGTCGCGCTCGGCCGAGGTCCCCGAGGGCGCGCTGGTGCTCACCAACGCCGGCTGGCGGGACGTCGCCGTCCTCGATGCCGCGCACGTCTTCGTGCTGCCCGACGCCGGCGTGCCCCCGAGCTACCACCTCGGTGTGCTGGGCATGCCCGGGCTGACCGCCTGGGCCGGGCTGTTCCGCGTCGCCGGATTCCGCGAGGGCGACGCGGTCTTCGTCTCCGGCGCCGCCGGCGCGGTGGGCAGCCTGGTCGGGCAGTTCGCCCGGCTGCGCGGCGCCTCGCGGGTGGTCGGCAGCGCCGGCAGCCCGGCGAAGGTGCAGTGGCTGACCGGCGAGCTGGGCTTCGACGCCGCGTTCGACTACCACGACGGCCGGGTCGCCGACCTGCTGGCGACGGCGGCACCCGGGGGCCTCGACGTCTTCTTCGACAACGTCGGCGGCGAGCACCTGGAGGCCGCGATGGGCGCGCTGCACGTGCACGGCCGGGTGGCGATCTGCGGGGCGATCTCGCAGTACAACGCCATCGAGCCGCCGCCGGGGCCGCGCAACTTCGGTGGGCTGATGGTGTCCAAGCGGCTGAAGGTGGAGGGTTTCCTGGTCGGCGACCACACCGATCTGCGGCCGCAGTTCGCCGAGACCGTCGCCGGTTGGCTGCGCTCGGGGGAGCTCGTCGTCCGCGAGACCGTGCGCGAGGGGCTGGATCAGGCGGTGCCGGCCTTCCTCGACCTCCTGCGTGGCGGCAACACCGGGAAGATGATCGTCCGGCTGGCCGACGAGTGAACGGTTTCGGACGACCGCGATCCGGGGCAGATCCACACCCGATCGGGTGCGAGAGCAGCGGTGCACCGGCGAGTCTGTTGCTCGGTGCCGCGTTCCCGCGCACGATCCGCAACAGTCGTGATCGACAGCTTGATCGACAGCGCCGTCGGTTCGTGCGGGAGGAGAAGCCATGACCACCGTGCAGGCCGACCGGACCGACCGTCCCGGATACCCCGTGCCGCGCCCCGACGAGGCGCACTGGCCGGGGCTGGCCACGCCGCCGCGCGCACCCCTGCGCGCCCGGGTCGCCGAGACCGTGTTCCGCTCCGCCGTCGCGTCGCTGCCGATCCGCGTCGTCCTGCCCGACGGGCGGGTGCTCGGCGCGGGCGGCAAGGACGCACCGGTGATGCACCTGGTCCGGCCGTCGGCCTTCTTCGCCCGCCTCGGGGCCGACGTCAAGATCGGCTTCGGCGAGGCGTACATGACCGGCGACTGGACGACGGGCGCCGGCACAGACCTCGCCGACCTGCTCTCGGCGTTCGCCGCGCGGCTGACCAAGCTCGTGCACCCGGCGCTGCAGAAGTTCCGCTACCTCGTCGAGCGGACCCAGCCGGCGCACGAGGAGAACTCCAAGCAGAACAGCCGGAGCAACATCTCCCGGCACTACGACCTGTCGAACGAGCTGTTCGAGGAGTTCCTCGACGAGACGATGACCTACTCGTCGGCCTGGTTCGAGCCCGGCGACGACCTGAAGTCCGCCCAGCTGCGCAAGATCGACGGGATCCTCGACCTGGCCCGGGTGCGCTCCGGGATGCGGGTGCTGGAGATCGGCTCCGGCTGGGGCGCGCTGTCGATCCGCGCGGCCGCCGAGCGCGGCGCGCACGTGACGACCCTGACGCTCTCGTCGGAGCAGCGGACGCTGGCGCAGGAACGGGCCGCCGCGGCCGGCGTGGCCGACCTCGTCGACGTCCGGCTGCAGGACTACCGCGATGTCACCGGCCAGTTCGACGCGATCGTCTCGGTGGAGATGATCGAGGCGGTCGGCGAGAAGTACTGGCCCACGTACTTCTCCGCGCTGGACACCCACCTCACGCCCGGTGGCCGGGTGGGGCTGCAGTCGATCACCATGCCCCACGACCGGATGATGGCCAGCCGGCAGGCCTACACCTGGATCCACAAGTACGTGTTCCCGGGCGGGATCATCCCGTCGGTGCGGGCGATCGAGGAGAACCTGGCGCGCACCAAGCTCTCGATCGTGGAGAGCCGCGATCTCGGCCCGCACTACGCGCGCACGCTCGGGCTGTGGCGGGAGCGGTTCGTGGCCAACTGGAGCCGGCTCGAGGGCGCGTTCGACGAGACGTTCCGCCGGATGTGGGAGTTCTACCTGGCCTACTGCGAGGCCGGCTTCCGCGCCGGGGCGATCGGGGTCAGCCAGCTCGGCCTGGCCCGCCACCCCTTCGGAGGCTGACGAGCGAGGTTTCCTCGCTCGTCAGCCTCCGAAAGGCTCAGCTGAAGAGGGCGCTGTAGCCGTTGAGCGCGGGCTGGCCGCCGAGGTGGGCGTACAGCACGGTGGACGACGGGGCGATCTCCCCGCGGCCGACCAGGTCGATCACCGCGGCCATCGACTTCCCCTCGTAGACCGGGTCGGTGACCATGCCCTCGGTGCGCGCGGCGGTCTCCATCGCCCGGATCGTCGTCCGGTCGGGGATGCCGTAGACGCCGGCGTGGAAACGCTCGTCGAGCTCCACGTCGTCGGCGGTGATCTCCCGCTGCACGCCGATGGCCTTGGCGGTGCGCTGGGCGATCCGCAGCACCTGGTCGCGGGTCTCGGCCGGCTTGGCGGAGGCGTCGATGCCGAGCACCCGCCGGGGACGGACGCCGTCCTCCTCCAGCTGCGCGAACCCGGCGATCATCCCGGCCTGGGTCGAGCCGGTCACCGAGCAGACGACGACGGTGTCGAAGAAGACGCCGAGCTCGGCCTCCTGCGCGGCGACCTCGTGCGCCCAGCCGGCGAAGCCCAGGCCGCCCAGCGGGTGGTCCGACGCCCCGGCCGGGATGGCGTAGGGCTTGCCCCCACGCGCCTCGATCTCGGCGAGCGCGGCCTCCCAGCTCTCCTTGAACCCGATGCCGAACCCGGCCTTGACCAGCCGCACGTCGGCACCGGCCAGCCGGCTGATCAGGATGTTGCCGACCTTGTCGTAGACGGCGTCGGGCCAGTCGACCCAGCTCTCCTGCACGAGCACGCACTGCATGCCGACCCGGGCGGCGACGGCGGCGACCTGGCGGGTGTGGTTGCTCTGCACACCGCCGATCGAGACGAGGGTGTCGCAGCCCTGGGCGAGGGCGTCGGCGACCAGGTACTCCAGCTTGCGGGTCTTGTTGCCGCCGAACGCGATGCCGGAGTTCACGTCCTCGCGCTTGGCCCAGACGGCCGCGCCGCCGAGGTGCCCGGTCAGCCGGTCGAGCCGGTGCACCGGGGAGGGGCCGAACAGCAGGGGATAGCGGGGGAAGTCGGCGAGGCTCATCGGGGGTCGTCCTCCAGTTCGGACAGCAGCGCCGTCCAGATCTCGGTGGTGGTGGCCACGGCGGCGTCGACGTGGCGGTGCGCGCAGGCGGCGATCAGGCGCTCGTGCAGCTCGACCGACGGGTGCGCGTCGGCGGCCCCGAAGTGCAGCCGCTCGAGGCGGCGGATGGTCGGCGTGAAGCGGTCGACGGTGGCGGTGACCGCGGCGTTGCCGCACCGCGCGAGCAGCACGCCGTGCAGGTCGTCGTCCGCGCGGAGGGCGGCGTCGACGTCCCCGGCCGCGACCGCCGCGGCGAACCGGTCGTTGGCCGCGCGCATCGCGGCGACGTCGTCGTCGGTCACCCGCCCGGCCGCCTCGCGGGCGGCCAGCTCGTGCATGGCCCGCACGACGACGGCGGCGTCGCGCACCTGGCGGACGACGAGCGGGGTCACCCGCGTGTGGCTCTGCGGCTTGGCCTCGACCAGGCCCTCGTCGGCGAGCCGGGCCAGCGCCACGCGGACCGGGGCGACCGACAGGCCGAGCTGATCGGCGAGCGCGGCGTCCTTGATCACCGAGCCCGGGGCGAGCTCGCCGGCGACGATCGCCTCGCGGATCCGGTCGGTGGCCTGGTCGCGCAGCAGCACCCGGCCGACGGGCTCGAGTGCGGTCACGACTGACATTTCAGATGTCAGAGCCGCTCCCGTCAACCCCTTTCCGCTCTCGGCGCCGAAAGCGGCCGGTTCGGTGCGGTCGTTGGCAGCGTGCGGCCTCGTGGGACGGCGACCGCGGCCGCACAGTGGCGGCATGTTCGACACCTGGGCCGCCCCGGCCGACGCCGCCGCCCACTTCGCGCACCGCCTGGCGGTGGAGACCGACGTCAGCGACGTCGCCGCGGCGCTCGACAGCGGCACGTTCGTGCTGCTCGACAGCCGCAGCGCCGAGTCCTGGGCGCAGGGCCACGTGCCGGGCGCGGTGCACCTGCCGGGCCGGGAGATCCCGGCGCGGGCGGCCGCGGAGCTCGACCCCGCCGTCCCGGTGGTGACCTACTGCTGGGGACCGGGCTGCAACGGCGCCACCCGCGCGGCGCTGGCGCTGGCGCAGCTCGGTTACCGGGTGCGGGAGATGATCGGCGGCTTCGAGTACTGGGCGCGCGAGGGGCTGCCCGTCGAGACCGCGCAGGGCGTCCGGCGGGCCGACGCCGACCCGCTGACCTCCCCGGTCGCGGTCAGCTGCGGGTGCTGAGCTCCGGAGGGGTTTCGCGCGCTTAACCGCGGGCGGTTAAGCGCGCGAAACCACCGGAGGTGGGTCGTCGGAGAGGCGCGCCCACAGCAGCTCGTCGTGCTTGACCCCGTCGCCGTACCGGTAGGAGCGCCGCAGCCGGCCCTCCAGGGTGAACCCGGCCTTCTCCGCGACCCGGCCCGACGCGGGGTTCTCGACGGCGTGGCAGAGCTCGATCCGGTCGATGGGCAGGGTGTCGAACGCCCAGCGGCAGACGGCGTCGACCACGGTCGGCGCCACACCCCGGCCCCGGGCGGCCGGCACGGTCCAGTAGCCGATCTCGGCGTCCTCCTGGTCGGGGTCGATCGAGTGCAGCGACACCGACCCCAGCAGCTCGCCAGTCGCCCGGTCCACGACGGCCCACGAGGCGTGGTCGCCGCCGCTCCAGTCGGCCCGCGTGCGTAGGAACCGGACGACCGCTTCCCTCGACGCCGAGCCCGAGCTGTTCCACAGCAGGATCTCCGGATCGCGCAGAGCCGCCCAGGTGGCGTCGGCGTCCTCCTCCCGCCACGGCCGCAGCAGCACGGCTCCGACCGTCAGCTCGAAGGGCTCCATGCCGGCATCCTGCCGTGCGGGCCGGTCAGCACGGAGCGACACTTCTTGGTGGACGCCAACAGTTGGCCGAGGAGGGCTTCCGTGCGCAAAGTCGACCGGATCGCCGATCCCTGGGGCAGCCGGACGCCCTACGGCAGCGGCGAGGAGTGGCCGGCCCGGGTGGACAGCTTCCTGGCCGACGGCCTGACCGAGGACGACGTCGACAGGTGGGCCCAGTCGGCGTCGATCCTGCACTCCAACGGCGACGCCCTGGACATCGCCGTCAAGGACGGCCGGATCGTCGGCGTGCGGGGCCGCGAGGTCGACCGGGTCAACCGCGGCCGGCTCGATCCCAAGGACCTCTTCGGCTGGCAGGCGAACAACTCCGCCGACCGGCTCACCCGTCCGCTGATCCGGCGGGACGGCGAGCTCGTCGAGACCGACTGGGACACCGCGATGGACGCCGTCGTCGGCACGGTCCGCGAACTGCTCGACGAGCAGGGCGCCAGCGCGATCGGCTTCTACACGACCGGCCAGCTGTTCATCGAGGACTACTACACGCTGGGGCTGATCGCCCACGGCGGCATCGGCACCAATCACGTCGACGGCAACACGCGGCTGTGCACGGCGACCGCGGCCGCGGCGCTCAAGGAGTCGTTCGCCTCCGACGGGCAGCCGGGCTCCTATGCCGACGTGGACGTCGCCGACGTCATCGCGCTCTACGGGCACAACGTGGCCGAGACCCAGGCCGTGCTGTGGACCCGGATGCTCGACCGGCTGGCCGGCCCGAACCCGCCGACGCTGATCTGCGTCGACCCCCGCGAGACGCCGGTGGCCCGCCACGCGACGGTCCACCTGGCGCCGCGGCCGGGCACCAACGTCGTGCTGATGAACGCCCTGCTGCACGAGATCCTGCGCAACGGCTGGCACGACGAGGCCTACGTGTCGGCGCACGCGGTCGGGTTCGAGGAGCTGAAGGGGCAGGTGGAGCAGTACCCGCCGGAGGTCGCGGCCGAGGTCTGCGACGTCCCGGTCGGGCAGATCCGCGAGGCGGCCCGGCTGATCGGCACCGCGGAGCGGCTGCTGTCCACGGTGCTGCAGGGCTTCTACCAGTCGCACCAGGCCACGGCGGCCGCCGTCCAGGTGAACAACATCCACATCCTGCGCGGCATGCTCGGCAGGCCCGGGTGCGGCGTGCTGCAGATGAACGGCCAGCCGAGCGCCGAGAACACCCGCGAGTGCGGGGCGGACGGCGACCTGCCGGGCTTCCGCAACTGGGACAACCCGGAGCACGTCGCCGAGCTGGCCCGGATCTGGAACCTCGAGCAGATCCAGATCCCGCACTACGCGCCGCCGACCCACGCGATGCAGATCCTCCGCTACGCCGAGGAGGGCTCGATCCGCTTCCTGTGGATCATCGGGACCAACCCCGCGGTGTCGCTGCCCGAGCTGCACCGGATCCGGTCGATCCTGGCCCAGGAGCGGCTCTTCGTCGTCGTCCAGGACATCTTCCCGACGGAGACCACGCGGTTCGCCGACGTCGTCCTGCCCGCGGCGACCTGGGGCGAGAAGACGGGGACCTTCACCAACGCCGACCGCACCGTGCACCTGTCGGAGAAGGCGGTCGACCCGCCCGGCCAGGCGCGGCCGGACCTCGACATATTCCTCGACTTCGCGCGCCGGCTCGGGCTGCAGGACAAGGACGGCGACCCGCTGGTGAGGTGGTCCGACCCGGAGGGCGCCTTCGAGGGCTGGAAGGAGTGCAGCCGGGGACGGCCGTGTGACTACACCGGGATCACCTACGACAGGCTGCGCGGCGGCAGCGGGATCCAGTGGCCGTGCGACGACGAGCACCCCGACGGCACCGAGCGGCTCTACGCCGACGGGCGGTTCTGGGCGCAGCCGGACTACTGCGAGGAGTACGGCCGGGACATGGTCACCGGCGCGCCCGTGACCGAGGTCGAGTACCGGGCGCTCAACCCCGAGGGCAGGGCGATCCTCCGGGCCGCGGAGTACCTCCCGCCGCACGAGCTGCCGAGCGAGGAGTACCCGTTCCAGCTCATCACCGGCCGCACGCTCTACCACTTCCACACCCGCACGAAGACCCGCCGGGCGCCCCAGCTCGACGCGGCGGCGCCCGAGGTCTGGGTGGAGATGTCGGCCGGCGACGCCGCCGACCGCGACCTCGGCGAGGGAGACCTGCTGGAGGTCACCACCCCGCGCGGCCGGGTCGAGGCACGGGTGCGGATCAGCGGCATCCGGCCCGGGGTGCTGTTCCTGCCGTTCCACTACGGCTACTGGGACACCGACGACGGGTGCGACCGGGCCGCCAACGAGCTAACGCGCACCGACTGGGACGCGGTGTCCAAGCAGCCCATCTTCAAGACCGCGGCCGCGGCGGTGCGCCGGATCGCCGCCGCCGACGGCGTCCCGGCACCGGCGCCCACCACCACGGCGTCCGCTCCCGCGGTCGGCTCGCCGCCGCCCACGACCGGTGGCCCGGACGCCCGGGCCGGCGAACTGCTCCGCGCGGGAGGTCAGGCGTGAAGCTCGACATGGCGATCGAGGAGCTGCACCGCTCGGAGAACGAGCTCTACGCGGTCCTGCTCTCGATGTCCGACCGGCACACGACCGACCACGAGGTCTTCCACGTCACCCGCGACATGGCGACGTGGTGCCGGCAGCACGTGGCCCGGCTGGCCGGGACCGGCCGGGAGTTCGGGCTCGAGCTGGACGCCGAGGCGCGGCAGACCACAGGCCTTCTCGAGAAGCTGCAGCAGAAGACCTCGGAGCTGACCGGCCGGATGTCCGCCCTCGGGCTGCTGCTGCTCGCCGACCTCCGGCACCTCTACCGCGAGGCCGGGGGCACGGCACTGGACTGGGAGCTGCTCGCCCAGGGCGCGCAGGGGGCCAAGAACGAGCAGCTGCTGGACCTCGCCGAGCGCTGCCACCCGCAGACGCTGCGGATCTCGAAGTGGGCCGAGGCCAAGCTCAAGGAGACCTCGCCCCAGGTGCTGGCCGGCTGAGCGGCAGAAGTCGCGACTTCTGCCCGGGTCAGGCCAGGGCGGGGAAGGAGACGCCGATGCCGCCGCGGGTCTGCGCGCCGTAGCGCTCGATCTCGCGGTCGAGGTCCAGGGGCTTGATCGCCATGGCCTGCGCCCGCACCTCGTCGGTGATCAGGTCGGCCGGCAGCAGCCACGAGACCTCGAACTCGAGGCCGTCGGGGTCCTGGGCGTAGAGCGCCTTGGTCGTGGCGTGGTCGGAGGCGCCGACCAGGGCACCGGCCTGCAGGAGCGCGTCGCGCACGCGGGCCAGCTCGGCGAGCGTGTCGACCTCCCAGGCCAGGTGGTACAGGCCGACGGTGCGGCGACCGGCCTCCGACGGGGCGGCCTGCGCACCGATGGCGAACAGGCCGAGGTCGTGGTCGTTGGTCGAGCCCTCCGCCTGCAGGAACACGGCCCGGCCGGGGATCTCCACCTTCACGCGGAAGCCGAGCACGTCGCGGTAGAAGGCGAGGCTCTTCTCCACGTCGCGGACGTAGAGCACGGCGTGGTTGAGGCGCTGGACGGGCATGACGGTCCTCCGATCGGATTTCTCGCTCCCAGTGTGCGCCTGTTTGCTTGAGAGCTCAAGTATCTTTCTGGGTACCGGCGGCACGTGGATGTCGTCGTCCGGGTCGACCCGTCGCTGGCGTTCCTGCTGCCGCTGCGCGACCGGGCGGTGCGGGAGCGGCGGCTGCGGTTCGACCCGGACGCGACGGTCGGCCACGTCGTCCGGGCGGCCGGCGTCCCGCCGACCGAGGTGGGCGTGCTGACGCTGGACGGCGCGCCGACGTCGCTGACGGCCAGGACGGCGCCCGGCGCGGTCCTCGACGTCTCCCCCGTCGCCCGGCCGCAGCCCGTCCCGGACGGCGGCTTCCTCGTGGATGTCGGCCTGGGCTCGCTGGCCCGCCGGCTGCGGCTGCTCGGCCTCGACGCCGCCTACGACCCGGCCGCGGACGACGCCGCGGCGGTCGCGCAGGCCGCGGCGGAGGACCGGGTGCTGCTCACCCAGGACCGCGGCCTGCTCATGCGCCGCGCGCTGAAGGCGGGGGCGCTGGTGCGCGGGGCCGGGGCGGAGCAGCAGCTGGCCGACGTCCTCGACCGGTTCGCCCCCGCGCTCTCGCCGCTGACCCGCTGCACGGCGTGCGGTGGCGAGCTGGTCGCCGTCCCCAAGGCGTCCGTCGCCGACCTGCTCGAGCCGGGGACGCGGCGCAGCTACGACGAGTTCTCCCGCTGCGCCGCCTGCGCGCGGGTCTACTGGCGCGGCGCGCACGCCCGGCCGATCGAGGAGATGGTGGCGCGGGCCGCGGACCCGCCCGGTTCCGGAATGTCGGTGGGCGGGCGCAGGCTGGGGCCATGACCAGCAGCGAGCGGCCTCCCCTCCCCGGCAGCGACCGGTACGCGGCACGCGGCGTCCGGGCGACCGGCGTCCCCGATCCCGCGGCCCCGGTCGACATCACCGTCGTGCTGCGCCGGGGGCAGCCGCTGCCGGCCCTCGGCGCCGCTCCGGACGACGTGGCCACGGCCGTGCAGGCGCTGGAGTCCGAGGGGCTGGAGGTCCTCGCCGTCGACGTCCCCTCGCGGCGGATCCAGGCCCGCGGCGACGTCGCCATGCTGGAGCGCGTCTTCGGGACGTCGCTGAGCCAGGTCCAGTCCCCCGACCCGGTCACCGGCCGGCCGGTGCCGCACCGGCAGCGCACGGGTGAGCTGGTGCTGCCGCCGTCCCTGGCCGGCGTCGTGATCGCGGTGCTGGGCCTCGACGACCGGCCGCAGGCGCGGGTCCGCTTCCGGCCAGCCGCCGGACCGACCACGTCGTTCACCCCGCTCGACCTCGGCCGGGTCTACCGGTTCCCGGCCGGCACCGACGGCAGCGGGCAGATGCTCGCGATCCTCGAGCTCGGTGGCGGCTACCGGCAGGCCGACCTCGACGCCTACTGGGCGCAGATCGGGCTGGCCGACCCGCCCACGGTCACCGCCGTCGGGGTCGACGGCGGCGCCAACGCCCCGGAGGGCGATCCGAACGGTGCCGACGGCGAGGTCCTCCTGGACATCGAGGTCGCCGGCGGGCTCGCCCCCGGTGCCGATCTGGTCGTCTACTTCGCGCCGAACACCGACCGCGGGTTCCTCGACGCGCTCAGCGACGCGGTGCACGCCCGCCCGACCCCGACGGTGGTCAGCATCAGCTGGGGCCAGTCCGAGGACGAGTGGACCGGTCAGGCCCGGACGGCGATGGACGAGGCGCTCGCCGACGCCGCGGCGCTGGGCGTCACCGTCTGCGTGGCCGCCGGCGACGACGGCAGTCGGGACAACGCCACCGACGCCGGCGCGCACGTCGACTTCCCCGCCGCCAGCCCCCACGCGCTGGCCTGCGGCGGCACCACCCTGCAGGCCGACGCGACCAGCGGCACGGTGCACAGCGAGGTCGTCTGGTTCCACGGGGTCGGCCAGGGCGGCACCGGCGGCGGGGTGAGCGACGTGTTCGCCGTCCCCTCCTGGCAGGCCGCGGCGGGGGTGCCCGGCGACGCGGACACCGGCCGGCCCGGACGCGGGGTGCCCGACGTGGCCGGTGACGCCGATCCGTCCACCGGCTACCAGGTGCGGGTCGACGGCACCGACGTGGTCTACGGCGGCACCAGCGCGGTCGCGCCGCTGTGGTCGGCGCTGGTCTGCCGGCTCGCCGAGGCGCTGGGCCGCTCCCCCGGCTTCCTGCCGCCCGTGCTGTACGGCGGCGTGACCGCCGGCCGGCCGGCGCCTGGGTTCCGGGACATCACCAGCGGGAGCAACGGCGCCTACACCGCGCGGCCCGGCTGGGACGCCTGCACGGGGCTGGGGGTCCCGGACGGCGAGGCACTGCTGGCGAGATTGCGCGGATAGGGGTCTACGCTCGGCCGCACAACAGAACACATCCGACAGGGGAGCGCTTCGGCGCTGAGAGTGCGGGACACCGCAGACCCTCGAACCTGATCCGGGTCATGCCGGCGCAGGGAGTCTGGAGGAATCCATGGCCGAGCAGGCCGTCCGTCCGTCCGCAGCCGAGACCGAGCCCGCGCACCGGTTGCGCTGGCGCACCGTCGACATCGTCGTCACCGCCGTCCTGGGCGTCGCCTTCGGTGTCGTCTTCTGGGCCTGGAACCTGCTGGCGGCACTCGCCGTGCCACCGGTCTCCGGCCTGCTGAACGGCGTCTACCTGATGCCCGGCGTGGTGGCCGGCCTGCTGGTGCGCAAGCCCGGCGCCGCCACCTTCGCCTCCACGCTCGCCGCGACCGTGAGCATCGTCCTGGGCTCGCCGTACGGCGGGATCATCGTCATCTACGGCCTGGTCCAGGGCTTGGGCGGCGAGGTCGGCTTCCTGCTGACCCGCTACCGCTCGTTCGGCTGGGGGACGGCGGTGCTGGCCGGGATCACGGCCGGCCTCTCCACGTCGATCATGGACCTCTCGCTCTACTACCCGGTGTCGGCGGACTACCCGTTCTGGTCGTTCACCGCGCCGTACACGCTGTTCACGGTGCTCTCCAGCGTGGTGCTGGCCGGGATCGTCGGGCTGCTGCTGGTCCGCGCGCTGGCCCGCACCGGAGCGCTGAGCGCGTTCGCCGCGGGCCGCCGCCGCGTCTGAGCCGCGGTTCCGGTGAGGGGTTCCCGGACTGCTGGTGCTCTGCCCACGGTGATGGGCAGAGCACCAGCACCGGCCAGGTTGGTAGCGCAGGGGCTCGGCGTCCGGCACCCGTCGCGGCGCGCGTGGGCGCTGACCGGCGTCGACCTCGTCGTCGAGCCCGGTGAGCGGGTGCTGCTCACCGGCGCCTCCGGGTCGGGGAAGTCGACGCTGCTCGCCGCGGTCGCCGGGATCCTCGAGGCCGAGGGCACCGAGATCGCCGGCGAGCTCACCGTCGACGGCGCACCGCCGCGCGCCGCCCGCGACCGGCTCGGCCTGCTGATGCAGGACCCGGACAGCCAGCTGGTCATGACCCGGGCCGGGGACGACGTCGCCTTCGGGCTGGAGAACGCCGGCCTGCCGCGCGAGCAGATCTGGCCGCGGGTGGACGAGGCCCTGACCGCCGTCGGCTTCCGCTACGGACGGGACCGGCCGACCGCGGCGCTCTCCGGCGGCGAGAAGCAGCGGCTGGTGCTCGCCGGCGCGCTGGCCCGCCGCCCCGGCCTGCTGCTGCTCGACGAGCCGACCGCGCAGCTCGACGGCCCCGGCGCCGCCCTCGTGCGCGACGCGGTCGCCCGGGCCACGGCCGACCGCGCGACCACGGTGCTCGTCGTCGACCACGACGCCGGCCCGTGGCTGCCGCTGGTCGACCGCGTCGTCGAACTCGTCGACGGGGGCCTGGTCGAGCACGGACCCGGCTGGCGGCCGGTCCCCCGGACCGCGGGTCTCCGCCTGCCCGCAGCGCCGGACGGACCGGTCCTGCTCACCGCGGACGGCGTCGGGTTCACCTACCGCGGCGCGGCGACCCCCGCCCTGCGACCGACCGACGCGGAGCTCCGGAGCGGGCGGGCGCTGGCGATCACCGGCCCGAACGGCACCGGCAAGTCCACCCTCGCACTGCTGCTCGCGGGGCTGCGCGCGCCGACGTCGGGCCGCGTGCTCGCCGCCGAGGAGCTGGCAGAGGGGGTCCGGCGCGGACGACGGGAGCCGCACCGCTGGCAGGCCGGCGAGCTGGTCTCCCGGATCGGCACGGTCTTCCAGCAGCCGGAGCAGCAGTTCCTCACCGGCCGGCTGCGCGACGAGCTCGCCCTGGGTCCGTTGCGCTCCGGCGAGCACGCGGCCGCCGCCCGGGCCACCGCCGACGCCCTGCTCGAACGGCTGGGGCTGACCGTGTTCGCCGAGGCCAACCCGTACACGCTCTCCGGCGGCCAGCAGCGCCGGCTGTCGGTGGCGACGGCCCTGGCCACCTCACCGCGGGTGCTGGTGCTCGACGAGCCGACGTTCGGCCAGGACGCCGCCACCTGGCGGGAGCTGGTCACCCTGCTCGCCGAGCAGCGGGCGGCCGGCTGCGCGGTCGCCGTCGTCACGCACGACGCCGACCTGGTCGACGTCCTGGCCGACGACCGGATCCGGCTGTGACCTCCCTGGCGCTGGGCCCGGCCCCGGACGTGCCGCTCTCCCGGATCAACCCGGTGGCCCTGCTGACGGCGATGGCGGTGGTGACCGTCGTCCTGGTCACCAGCCTCGACGTGGTGACGCCCGCCGTGGTCGTCGCCGCCGAGCTCTGCCTGCTCCCCGCCGCCGGGCTCACCGCGCCCGGCGTGCTGCTGCGCCGCACCTGGCCGCTGCTGCTCGGCGCCGGCGCGGTCGCGGCGGTCAACGTGCTCCTGTCGACCGACCCCTCGCCGGTGACCGGCATCGGCCTGGCCCTGCGTGTGGTCGGCCTGGCCCTCCCCGGAGTGCTGCTCGTCTCCGCGACCGACCCGGTCCGGATGGCCGACGCCCTCACCATCCACTGGCGGGTGTCCACCCGGTTCGCCTACGGCGCCCTGGCCGCCCTCCGCCTGGCGCCGCTGCTGGTCACCGAGTTCGAGGCGATCCGCCTCGCCCGCCGGACCCGCGGGGTGGAGGCGGGGCGCAACCCGCTCGCCGCCGCCCGGCTGCTCGCCGGCGCCGGCTTCACCCTGCTGGTGGGGGCGGTGCGCCGCGGGTCGCGACTGGCCACGGCGATGGACGCCCGCGGATTCGACGCGGGCATCCCCCGAAGCAACGCGCGCGGGTCCGCGCTGCACCGCCGCGACGCCGTCTTCGTGGCCGTCACGGTCGTCGTCTGCGCCGTCGCGGTGACACTGAGCATGGCGACCGGCGAGTGGAACCCGGTGTTCGTCGGCGGATAGCGTGCCGGTCGTGCGCTACGTCGGGCTGCTGCGCGGCATCAACCTGGGGCCGAATCGGCGCATCCCCATGCCCGAGCTGCGCAAGGCGCTCGCCGACCGCGGCTACGGCGAGGTCCGCACGTTGATCGCCAGCGGCAACCTGGTCCTCGACAGCGATCTCCCGGAGGAGGAGCTGGCCCTCGACCTGGCCAAGGCCATCGAGGAGGAGTTCGGCCTCGACGTGCCGGTCGTCGTCCGCACCGGCGAGGAACTGGCCGCGGTGCTGGCGGCCGACCCGTTCGGGAAGGTCGCCACCGATCCCTCCCGCTACTCGGTCACGTTCCTGCCCGAGCCACCGGCGAAGGCGAGGATCCGCGAGCTGCCACCGGCCGAGGGCGGGCAGTACTCGGTCCGCGGCCGGGAGCTCTACCTCTGGATGCCCGACGGGATGTCGAAGAGCCCCATGGGGAAGTGGTCGTGGGACCGGCTCCTCGGCGTGGCCGGCACCAACCGCAACTGGAACACCGTGGGCAAGCTCGCCGAGATGGCCCGGTGAGGCCGCCCTCGCTCACCCGACCGGGGTGACACGCATCCCAGCAGGTTTGGCGAGGGCTCGCAGAACCCATACGGAGGTGTTCGGTCGCTCAACTCCCAGGGCGGCCTCGGGTGCAAGGGGCGACGCGTGACGGGCAGGGGGACGGGGTCGGTCTGGCCTTCGGCGACCCCTCCCGCCGCCGGGGACGGGCAGTCGTGGGAGCTCAGCGACGTCGCCCAGCTGCCGCACGTGCGCGCCGAGGTCCGCCGGCACGCCGCCTCGACCGCGCTGCGCGCCGACCCCACGGGCGAAGACCTGCGCGACCAGCTGGTGCTGGCCCTGGACGAGATGGCCAGCAACGCGCTGCGGCACGGCGGCGGGGCCGTGCGCGCGGGGGTGCGGCTGACCCCCGAGTCCTACCTCATCGAGGTCACCGATGCCGCGACGTCGTCCCCTCCCACCCCGGCTGTGGGCCGCGACCCCAGCGAGGGTGGCCTCGGGCTCTACCTGATCGCCGAGCTGGCCACCGCGCACGGCTGGTACCGGCGCTCCGACGTCAAGGTCGTCTGGGCGCTCCTGCCGCGCGGCTGACTCAGGGCTCCGCTGGGACGTCCGGCGGGACGATCCGCGGCCCCGCCTCGGGCGGCCGGGGACGGTCCTGCGGGTGCAGCCGGATCGCGACGAGGGCGACGTCGTCCTGGAGGACGTCGGGGCGCAGCCGCTCGATGACCGCGTCGCAGAGCTCGGCGAGCGGGCGGTCGGCCAGCTCGGCCACCGCGTCCCGCAGGCGGGCGATGCCCTCGTCGAGCAGCAGCCCGCGACCCTCGACCAGCCCGTCGGTGTAGAGCAGCAGGGTGCTCCCACGCCGCACGGTGACGACCGTTTCGGTGCGCTCGGCGGTCGGGTCCACCCCGAGCATCAGCTCCGGCCGATCCCGGTCGAGCACGTCGATGCTGCCGTCGGGGTGCAGCAGCAAGGGCGGCGGGTGCCCGGCGTTCGACCACCGCAGCCGGGTGAGCCCTGCCGCCCGTTCCTCCGGGGTCTGCTCGACCCGCGCGATCGCCGCGGTGGCCAGGGCGTGCATCTGCAGGCCGTGGATGGCGCGGTCGAGCTCGGTGAGGACGGCGGCCGGCCCGACGCCGTCCCGGTAGGCGATGCCGCGCAGCAGCCCCCGCAACTGGCCCATGACGGCGGCGGCCTCGGTGTCGTGGCCGACGACGTCGCCGATCACCAGCACCGCGGCGCCGCTGGGCTGCAGGAAGGCGTCGTACCAGTCACCGCCGATCTCGGCGGCCTGGATCGCGGGGTGGTAGCGCACCACGATCTCGGCGTGGTCGGGCTCCGGCGGCGCGGTGAGCATGCTGCGCTGCAGCGTCTCCGACAGCCGCCGGTGCTGCTCGTACAGCCGCGAGTTGTCCAGGGCGAGGGCCGTGCGGTCGGCGACCTCCCGCGCGGTGGAGACCTCCTGGCCGTCCATCGGCGGCCGGTCGTGCCCGCGGTAGACGCTCAGTGCGCCGAGGGTGCGGCCCCGCGCGCGCAGCGGGAAGACGACGGCCGACCGGGGCGCGAGCAGCTCGAACAGCTCGCCGACCGGGCCGTGCAGCACATGCGCGACGGCCGGGCGCAGGTCGTCGACCTCGAGGGCCCGCCCGGTCCGCAGCGCGGTGGGGAAAGGGGCCGACGAGTCCAGGGAGGACAGCCGGAGGGCGGCGTACCGCTCGGCCGGCTCGCGCAGCGCGGGGTCGACGTGCCAGCTCCCGACGTCCCGGATGCGCCCCTCCTCGTCGACCAGGCTGGCCACCACCCAGTCGCCCAGGAGCGGGACGACGGCCTGCGCGACCTGCTGCAGCGCGGCGTCCTCGGCCTCTCCCGGCCCCATCGTGCGGGACAGGATGGAGGTGACGTCGGCGATCAGCGCCAGCCGGGCCGCGCTGCGCTGGGCGCGCTCCTCGGCCAGCCGCCGCTCGGTGATGTCGTGGAAGTAGACCGACAGGCCGTCGGGGCCGGGCCACGCCCGGACCTCGTACCAGGCGTCGAGCGGCGCCGGGTAGTACGCCTCGAACACGCGGGTGCGGCCGTCGGTCATCGCCCCGCGGTAGTGCAGCTCGAAGTCGCTGTCGACGGCGTCGGGGAACAGCTCCCAGATCGAGCCGCCGATCAGCTCCTCGCGGGTCGCGGCCAGCAGCCGCTCGGCCTCGGCGTTGACGTAGGAGAAGCGGAAGTCGCGGTCGAGGGAGAAGAACGCCGCGGTCATCGTCTCGAGCACGCGGGCGACGCGGGCGTCGGCGTCCCGCTGCTCGGTGGTGTCGTAGGCCGCACCGAGCAGCCGGATCGCCGTCCCCCTGTCGTCGGCGACCGCCTTGCCGCGCGCACGGATCCAGCGGTTCTCGCCGCTCGGCAGCACGATGCGGTACTCGGCGTCGTAGGCACCGCAGACGTCGATGGCCGTGCGCAGCGCCTCGCTGACCCGCGGCAGGTCGTCGGGGTGCAGGCGGGCGTTGAACGCCTCGATCGTCTCGGCGAAGGTCTCCCGGTCGTAGCCGAACAGCTCGACGAGCCGGTCGTCCCAGATCAGCCGACCCGAGACCAGGTCCCAGTCGAAGCTGCCGATCTCGGCGGCGTCGATGGCCAGCTCGAACCGCAGCCGGTGCGCCTCGAACTCCCGCGCCAGGGCGGACAGCTCCAGCTCCGTCGCCACCGAGTCGGCCATCTGGCGGGCGAGGGCGACGTCGCCGTCCGTCCACGTGCGGGCGTGGCGGTCGGTCACCACCAGAGCCCCGACCGCGCTGCCGTCGAACCCGGCGAGCGGCAGCCCGAGGCACGCACCGACCCGACCCTCGACGACCAGCGGCAGCGCCGCCGTCCGGGGATCCTGCGCGGCGTCACCGACGACGAGGGGGCCGTCGCCGGTGGCGGCGAGCGCGGCCAGGGACGCCCCGGCCGGGGTCTGGGCGCCGACCAGCCCCGGTGCCAGCCCCGCGCCGCTCACCACGGTCTCGGCGTCACCGAGCAGGGAGATGCGCGCGGCCGAGGCACCGAGCAGCCGGACGACGAGCTCGGCCAGCCGCCGCAGCGCCGGGGAGCCGACGGCGGTTTCCTCCAGTCGGCGCACGGCGGCCGCACGGCCGTCTGGCGAGCTCACGCCGGTTCCTTCTTCCACCACGGAGGGCGACGGCCGCTTCTTCGACCATCAGCACGGACGCGGGGATCGCCGACGTCGCCCTCCTTTGTCTCACGGACGTCCGGTCGTGCACAACGGTTGTGTCCGAACGAACACGAATGGTCACCGGCCGGCGGCGTACCCCTGCATGCCCCGTGGATTGGCCGCAGCCCGGAGGATCCCGGTGTCCGGATCACGGCTGACCGCCGAGAGCCGGCCCAGGGTCCATGGCCCGGCGACGGTGACGTCGTGCCCACGGCGGCGCAGCTCCGCGATCACGTCGTCCCCCAGGCGGGACTCGACCACCATCTCGCCGGGGACGGTCTCCCGCGGGTAGAACGACGACGGGAAGCCGGTGGTGTGCCAGGCGGGAGCATCGATCGCGGCCTGCAGGTCGAGGCCCTGGTGGACGTGCCGGAGCCAGAAGCACAGCTGCCACTGCTCCTGCTGGTCGCCTCCCGGCGAGCCGAAGGCCAGGGTCGGGACGCCGCCGCGCAGGGCGAGCGAGGGCGTGAGAGTGGTGCGGGGCCGCTTGCCCGGGGCGAGGGAGTTGGGCAGCCCGGGCTCGAGCCAGAACATCTGCGCCCGGGTGCCGAGGGCGAAGCCGAGCTCGGGGATGACCGGGGAGCTCTGCAGCCAGCCGCCGGACGGGGTGGCGGAGACGAGGTTGCCCCAGCGGTCGACGACGTCGACGTGGCAGGTGTCGCCCCGGGTCGTGCCCCGGGTGTCGACGGTGGGTTCGCCGATCCCGGCGAGTTCACGGGTGGCGGGCCGCTCAGCGGCGGAGAGGCTGGTGACGAACTCGGGCAGCCGGGGCGGGCGCTCCCCCGGTGAGCCGGGCCGCAGGTCGCGGCTCGCGGTCCTACCGATGAGCGCCCGCCTCTCGGCGGCGTAGGTGGGCGAGAGCAGCTCGCCCACCGGCACGTTCTCCACGTCCCCGTACCAGGCCTCGCGGTCGGCCATCGCCAGCTTCGTCGCCTCGACGCTCGCATGCACCACCTCGGCGGTGTCCGCGTCTTCGGAGACGGAGGCGTTGCTTCCCGCGGGGCCCGCCGGCAGCACACCGTCCAGCATCGCCAGCGCCTGGAGCAGAGCCGGTCCCTGGGACCACGGCCCGGCCTTCGCGAGCGTCCACCCCCGCCAGTCCAGAGTGACCGGCTGCTCGTACCTCGGTGTCCACGTCGCCAGGTCGTGCCCGGTCAGAAACCCGGGGTGCTGACGACCGGAGTCGTCCATCACCGGGTACCGGCAGAACCTGTCGATCGCCTCGGCGACGAATCCCGTGTACCAGGCGGCCAGCGCCGCATCGATCTGGGCCTCCCGTGTGGGACCGCGCGCTGCGTCGAGCAGCCGGCGGTAGGTCGAGGCCAGAACCGGATTGCGGAACAGACTGCCGGCGACGGGTGGTGCTCCGTCGGAGGTGAGCCAGGTGGCGGCCGAGGTCGGCCAATGGGTGCGGAAGTGCTCGGAGACCGAGCCGACGGTCGCGACCACCCGCGGGTGCAGGGGGTGGCCGGTCTCGGCGTACTCGATGGCGAAGCGGAGGACGGCGTCCAGCGGCAGGGTGCCGTGGTCGCGCAGCAGGGTCAGCCAGGCGCCGAGGGCGCCGGGGACCGTCGCGGCGAGGAGGCCGGTCCCGGGAACCAGGTCGAGGGCGAGGTCCCGGAAGGCGGCGATCGTCGCGTCGGCGGGGGCGACCCCCTGGCCGGCCAGGACGGTGACGGGCTGCCCCGTATCCCCTCTGGCGAAGAGGACGGGAACCTCGCCACCGGGTCCGTTGAGGTGGGGCTCGACGACCTGGAGGGCCAGCCCGGTGGCGACGGCGGCATCGAACGCGTTGCCGCCGGCCTCGAGCGTGGCCATGCCGGCGGCGGTGGCCAGCCAGTGGGTCGAGGCAACCATGCCGAACGTTCCGGCGAGCTCCGGTCGGGTGGTGAACACCCAGCCACGGTAGGTGCGGTCTCCTGCGGGGGCGCGCCGGGATACGAAGCCGGCGTCACGGGGGTGCTGGGCATCGCCTTGAGGACGACGGGACCGTCGACCCGCTCGGTGGAGATCACCTCGGGGACGAGCGAGATGACGCGAGCGGTGTGCGGGCGGGTGGGCGACCACGAGGCGAGGTGGGCACCGTCCGGACCGGCACCCCAGAGGGCCAGCCGGCGGGTCAGCGCGCGCAGGCGCCCCGGCCGGCTGGGGGGAACGGGGACGGCGGTGCGCCAGGCCAGGTTCTCGCCGTCCGGGCCGGCACCCCAGAGCGCGGCGCGGCGAACCAGGCCGCGCAGCCCGCTGGGCGCCGGGGAGACGAGGGGGAGGACGACCTCGGCCGGCGCCGCTGCGGGCACCGGGACGGAGGACGAGCGCAGCGGCGGGACGGGCCGCAGCGCGACCCCGCGCCGGGAGCGAGAGGCGACCGGGCGGCGCGGCTGCCGGGGCAGCATCGCGTCGGCGCGGTCGAGGACGTCGAGCAGCTCGGCCAGGGAACGGTCCGTATCGCCTGAGGAGGACGGCAGGAGCGGCGACGCGGCCGGAGAGATCGCTGCGCTGCTCATGCCGTCCTCCTTTCGACGTCCTGTCCGCTGCCAGGGGGGAAGGTGCTGCGGACAAGGAGAAAAGTAGGCGGCGGGGCGCGCTTTCTCGGCACATTCCCGACACTCCTGGAATCCCCGTGACCGAACCGTTGCCCCGGCCCGGAATGCCTGGTGGTGACCCGTTCTCCGGACGAGAGCTTTGTCGACAAGAGGCCGTTCGCCACGCTCGAAAAGACCATTCCGGAACCGCTGTCACCGAAATGGGACGCCGACACGCGCGGCGTGTCGGCCGTCCCGGCTCACGGCGGATTGCCCACTCTTGCGGGGTTCCTCGTGCTTCCGCGGTCGTGCAGCACCGCACAAGCTTGCGGAACACCGCAAGAGCCGCGAGCTAGAGGCGGGCGGTGATCGCGGCGGCCAGCCGCTGCGCCGCGCCGGGCGCGACCGGCAGGTTCAGGCTCGGCTCGGTCAGCTCCACCTCGAGCACGCGTGGCGCGCCGTCCTCGCCCGGCACGAGGTCGACGCGGGCGTAGAGCGGCACGGCGCCCGCCCGCTCGCAGACGCCGGCCAGCACGGCGTCGCCGACCTCCCGCTGGGCCGGCGTCGCCGTCCGGGCTGTGATCGTCTCCGTGGCGAACAGCCCCGGGCCCAGGGGCTCCCCCGCGAGCAGCGCGCCCTTGCCGAAGGCGTGGCTGTACGCGCCGTCGAGGTAGACCAGGCCGGTCTCGCCCTCGCCGTCGAGCAGGGTCAGGTAGGGCTGGACCATGACCGCGCGGCCGCTGTCGAGGATCCGCGCCGCGAGCGCGCCGGCCGCCACCCGCTCGGCCGGGGCGAACCGGGCGGTGTCGCGGGCGCCGGCCGAGACCGCCGGCTTGACGACGACGTCGCCGTCCCACGCCCCGAGCGCGGCCGGGAGCTCGGCCTGCTCGGCCGCCCACGCGGTCGGGACGACCTGCAGACCCGCCGCCGCGAGCTCGGCGAGATAGCGCTTGTCGGTGTTCCACGCGAGCACCGCGGCCGGGTTGTGCAGCGACGTGACCGCCTCCACCCGTCGCGCCCAGGCGAGGAACTCGTCCCGTCGCGGCGCGTAGTCCCAGGTCGAGCGGACGACGACGGCCTGCGCGGCGGCCCAGTCCACGTTCGGATCGGCCCAGTCCGCTGCTGCTGCCGTCACGCCGGCATCGGCGAGCGCGGCGAGCAGCAGCGGCTCGTCGTCGTCGAGCCCGCGGGCCTGGTCGCAGCTGGCGAGGAGGACGTGCGGCATGCCTCAGATCCTCTCCGGCGGCCCGAAGCGGAGGACCATCCCCCCATGCGCAGGACGCTGCTGCCCCTTCTCGCCGTCCTCCTCGCCGGGTGTGGTCTGTCCTCCTTCGCCGGCGACCCGGGTCCCACGCGCTCGCAGGACCGCGACATCCCGGCCGTGTCGGAGGTGGAGCTGTCCACCAGCGGAGACCTCGCGCTGACCACCGGCTCGACGCCGTCGCTGCGGGTCACCGCCGGGCGCGACGTCCTGCGGCACCTCACCAGCGAGGTGCACGGCGACCGGCTGGTGCTCGGGACGACGGGCACCGTCGGCAACCTCGGCGAGGTCCGCTACGACCTGGTCCTCCCCGCCGCGCACGCCGTGGAGCTGTCCGGCTCCGGCAGCATCAGCGCCGCGTCGCCGAGCGCGCTCAGCGGGATCGACCTGTCCGGCTCCGGGGAGGTGCGCGCCGAGGGGCTCGACGTCGACACGCTCACCGTCGACCTGTCCGGGTCGGGCGCGATCACCCTCGCCGGCCGGGCCGACCGGCAGACCGTGGAGATCGACGGCTCCGGCGACTACGCGGCCAAGGACCTCGACTCCACCGACGCCGAGGTGACCCTCTCGGGCAGCGGCACCGCCGACGTGCAGGTCACCGGCACGCTCAAGGCGGTCATCGAGGGCAGCGGCACGATCACCCACGGCGGCGGGGCCAGCGTGGAGACCGACATCGAGGGCAGCGGCACGGTCGAGGAGCGCTGAGCGTCGTCTGCTGGGATGGGCGGGTGGCCCGCATCCCGCTCGTGATCGACACCGACCCGGGCATCGACGACGCCCTCGCGCTGCTGTTGGCGATCGCCAGCCCGGAGGTGGACCTGAAGCTGGTCACCACCGTGCACGGCAACGTGGAGCTGGCGCAGACGACGGAGAACGCGCTGCGCGTGCTGCACCTCGGCGGGCGGGCGGACATCCCGGTCGCGGCCGGCGCCCGATCCTCGCTGGTGCACCCGCAGGCCGAGCGCGCCGGGCACGTGCACGGGGCCGCGGGCCTGGGCGGGGTGCAGCTGCCGCCGTCCCCGGCCGCGCTGGACCCGCGACCGGCGGTGGTGGCCCTGGCCGACCTGCTGCTCTCCTCGTCCGAGCCGGTCACCGTGGCCAGCATCGGACCGCTGACCAACCTGGCCCTGCTGCTCGGCGTCTTCCCCGAGGCCGCCGAGCGGATCGGCCGGCTCGTGGTCATGGGCGGCTCGGCGGCGCTGGGCGGCAACGTCACCGCGGCGGCGGAGTTCAACGTCTGGGCCGACCCCGAGGCCGCGCAGGCGGTGCTCACCGCCGGGCTGCCGACGACCCTCGTGGGCCTCGACGTCACCGTGCCCACGGTGCTCACCGAGGCGGGCATCGCGCGGTTCGCCGCGTCCGGCCCGGTCGGCGCGACCGCGGCGTCGATCCTGCAGCAGTACCTCGACCACGCGCGCAGCTCCTACGGCACGCCCGGGGTGGTCGTGCACGACGCGCTCGCGCTCACCGAGGCGATCGTGCCCGGGACGCTGGGCACCGTGCGCCGGTCCGTCGTCGTCGACACGACGCTCGGCGCGGCGCGGGGACAGACGGTGGTCGACCGGCGGGCCGTGTCGACCGCGCCGAACGCGGTCGAGGTCGCCGAGAGCGTCGACAGCGCGGCCGCCGTGGAGTTCCTGGTCGAGCGGCTGGAGTGGCTCTCCCGCTCGCTCGTCTAGGCCGGGGTGGGCTGACGGCCCCGCCGACTCCGCTCTTGCGGTGTTCCGCGTGGTCTTGCGGTGCTGTACGACCGCGAAAGCCTCCACAACACCGCAAGACCGCAGTCGACCACCTCGGTGCGTGCCCTCTAGGCCGGGGTGGGCTGACCGATCACGTCCAGGTGGCGGAGGACCTGGCGGTAGGAGTCGACCAGGCTCGTCTCGGCGTACCGGACGCCGCGCTCGGCGCAGAACCGCTCCACGACCGGCTTGGCCAGGCGCAGGTTGGGCCGCGGCATGCTCGGGAACAGGTGGTGCTCGATCTGGTAGTTGAGGCCGCCGAGCGTCCAGTCGGTCACGAAACCGCCCCGCACGTTGCGCGAGGTGAGCACCTGGCGGCGGAGGTAGTCCTTCTCCTCCTCGTCGGTGAGCGGCGGCATGCCCTTGTGGTTGGGCGCGAACGAGCAGCCCATGTAGAAGCCGAAGACCGCCTGGTGGACGGCGAGGAACAGCAGCGCCTGGCCCCACGTGAGGACGAGGAACGGTGCTCCGACGAAGGCGACCACGTGGACGGCGAGCAGCAGGCCCTCGCGCCACTTCGTCTTGACCGTGCCGTTGCGCAGCGCCTCGAAGCTGCCGACGTGCAGGTTCAGGCCCTCGAGCAGCAGGATCGGGAAGAACACGACCGCCTGGTGCCGGGTCAGCCAGCGCAGCAGGCCCCGCCGCCCGTCGTCGGCCTGCCCCGGCATGAACACCAGCGGCCCGGCGGGCGCGACGTCCGGGTCGAGCTCCTCGTGGTTCGGGTGCGCGTGGTGCCGGTTGTGCTTGTCGATCCACCACCCGAAGCTCAGCCCGGTCAGCAGGTTGCCCAGCGTGATCCCGATCAGGTAGCTGCTGGCGCGCGTGCGGGTCACCTGCTTGTGCCCGGCATCGTGGCCGAGCATGGCCACCTGGGTGCTCATCACCCCGAGGAAGGCCGCGACGAGCAGCTGCCACCAGCTGGCGCCGAGGAACACGAAGCCCACCCACCCGCCGGCGAACAGGCCGAGCGTGAGGGCGAACTTGAGCACGTAGTAGGGCGTCCGCCGCTCCATCAGGCCCGCGGCCTTGATGCGGGCGGAGAGGTCCGCGTAGTCGCTGCGGGTCCGGCGGGGAAGGGTCTCGGTCACGGGGCTCCTCGGCGCGCAGCAGCACGCCGGGGAACTCAGCGTGGGGGCCCGCTCGGGCCCACGGGCGACCGGGGAACGCACCGGGAAGACCCGGCCACCTAGGAGTCAGACGCTAGGGGGTCCCAGAAGGTTCCGCCCGACGATCTTGCGACCGCCCTGACGCCGGAACGGCCCTACGATGCGCCCGTGCTGCAGGTGCAGCTGCTGGGCACGTTCGCCGTCGAGCGCGACGGTGGGGCCGTGGTCCTGCCGGTCACGCCCGCGCGCCTGCTCGCCTTCCTCGCCCTGCACCCCGGCCCGCACGACCGGGACGCCGTGGCCGCCCGGTTCTGGCCGGAGGCCACCACCTCCGCGGCCCGGGCGAACCTGCGGACGGCGGTCTGGGCGCTGCGCCAGGCACTGGGGCCGGACGCGCTGTCCGCCTCCCGGTCTCGGGTGGGCCTGGCCCCGGACGGAGTCCGGGTGGACCTGGCGGAGCTGCGCGACACCGCGGCGGACGACCCGGCCGGCGCGGCGGCCGGCTGCAGCGGCGAGCTGCTGCCGTCGTTCGGCGACGACTGGGCGGCCGAGGAGCGCGCCGAGCACCGCCGCTGGCAGGTCGCGGTGCTGGACCGGGCCGCGGCGGCCGCCGAGTCGGCGGGACGCGAGGAGGACGCCGCCCGCTGGTCGCGCACCCGCTGCCGGCTGACCCCCTTCGAGGAGCCGGCGCACGCGGCGCTGGTCCGCCGGCTGGCTGCGGCGGGGGACCGTGCCGGCGCGCTGGCGGCCGGCCGGGAGTTCGCCACGCGGCTCCGCGAGGAGTTCGGCGTGGCACCGGGACCCGCGCTGCGCGCCGCGCTGGCCGAGCTGCGCGGTCCGGGACGCAGCGCCCCGGCCACGGCCGCCCGACGGGCACCGCTGTTCGGCCGGTCGGCCGAGCTGAGCGCGCTCACGGCGGCGTGGTCGCGGGCACGCGACGGCCGCGGCGGGGTCGTCGTCCTCACCGGTGAGGCCGGGATCGGCAAGACCCGGCTGACCGCCGAGCTCGCCGACCGGGTGAGCGGCGCCGGCGGCCGGGTCGCGGGCGGCGCGGCCGTCGACGTCGGCGAGCCCGCGCCGCTGGGGCTGTGGGCGGAGATCGCGCTCGCCCTCGCCCGGCAGGTGCCGGCCCCGCCGCCCTCCGCCGGGTGGCCGCCCGAACTCGGCCGGCTGGCGTCCGACCTGGCCGTGCTGCTCGGGCGGGGCCCGGGCCTGCCACCACCGGTCGCCTCGCCCGAGCTCGAACGGCTGCGGGTCTTCGACGCCGTCCTGCGGCTGGTGGAGTGGGCGGCCGGAGGCGCCCCGGTGCTGCTGATCGCCGAGGACCTGCACGGCGCCGACCGCGCCAGCCTCGCGCTGTGCGCCCACGTCGCCCGCCGGGTGGCCACGCTGCCGGTCCTGCTGCTGCTCACGCGGCGCGACCGCCCGGCCCGGTCCGACGCCGACGCGCTGGTCGCGGACGTCGCCCGCCGCGGTGTCCCGGTCGCCGAGCTGGTGCTCGACGCGCTGGCGCCCGAGGAGATCGCCGCCGTGGTGCGCAGCGTCGCTCCGCTGGGGCAGGACGACGTCGACCGCGTCGTCGCCAGCGCCGAGGGCAGTCCGCTGCTCGCGGTCGAGCGGGCCCGCCTGCTGGCCGGCGGGGACCGCGGGCTCCCGCTCACGCTGCGCGCCGCCGTCCGGGCCGCCGCCGGACCGGTCCCGCGTCCGGCCCGCGACCTGCTGGAGCTGCTCGCCGTCGCCGGCCGGGCCCTGTCCCCCGCGGAGGTCGACGCGCTCGCGGTCGCCGGACCGGACGACCTCGCGGCGGCCGAGGACACCGGGCTGCTGTCCGCCGGGGACGACGGCCTGCGCTACCGGCACGCGCTGCTGGCCGAGGCGGCCCGCTGCGACCTGGTGCGCGAGCCGGGCCGCCGGTCGGTGCAGCTGGCGGTGGCGGTCGAGGCCGCGGCCGGCGACGCCCGCGCCCGCGTGGCGGCGGAGGTGGCCGGGCACCTGCAGCGCGCCGGACGCGACGACCTGGCCGGCCCCCGGTGGCGGGACGCCGCCCGGCACGCCCGCGAGCTCGGCACGCTGGACGAGGCGGCCGACTTCTGGGCGGAGGCGGCCCACTGCGCCCCTGAGGACCCGGATCCGCGGCTGGAGCTGGCCGAGGTGCAGGCCTGGCGCGGCCGGCGCGAGGACTACGAGCACGAGTGGGAGGCGGCGATCGCGCTCGTGCCGCCCGCGGGACGAGCGGCGGCGTGGTGCCGGCGCGGTGCCGTCATGCGGTCGGTGCTCTGCCACCCCTCGGCCGGGCTGGCCGCCTACACCCGTGCCCTGGAGCTGCTCGGCCCGGGGAACGCGCCCGCGCTGCGGGCCGAGGCGCTCGCCGGACTGGCGCAGCTCACGGCCGCCGCCGGCGACCCCGATCTGGTGCCCGGGCTGCTGAGAGCCGCAGGGGGCGACGCCACCCTCGACATCGACCGGCACAGCGCCCGGCTGCTGTGGCTCATCCGCACCGGCCGCTACGCCGAGGTGGAGGCCCAGGCGGAGCTCGGCGCCGCAGCCCTCGAGGGCGCCGCCCGCCCCGACCAGGCGTACGCCGGCCTGCTGACCGCCGCCTGCGCGCTCGCCGCCGCCGGCGACCTGGCCGCCGCGCTGCGGGTAGCCGACCACGCCGTCGCGCTCACCCGCGACGTCCCGGTGCTCGCGGTCCCCTGCCTGGCCGGCCGCGCCCACCTGCTCTCGCGCACCGGCCGGCCGGCCGAGGCGCTGGCCTGCGCCCGGGCGCAGCTGGCCCTCGCCGAACGCCTCGACTCCGACGAGGTCCTGGGCCTGGCCCGCTACGACGCCGGCCTGGTCGCCCTGGCGACCGGCGCGTGGACCGAGGCCGCCGAGCTGCTCGACGCGGCGCTCGCCGGGCAGGCCCGGTTCAGCCGGCCGGCCAGCCGGCTGGCCCGCGCCGAGGCCCTGGCCCGCGACGGCCGGCCCGGTGAGGCCGCGGCGGAGATCCGTGCGGCCGCGCTGGAACCGATCGGGCCCGGCGACCAGCCCTGGGCGCTGGTCCCCCGGATGGCGCGGGCGCAGGGCCTGGTCGCGCTCGCCGCCGGGGATCTCCGCGAGGCGCGACGCCGGCTCGCCGAGTCGGTCGCGGCGTGGCGCCGGCTGGGCCGCCCCGAGCCCGGCCGGGAGCTGATGGCCAGCCTCGTCGACCTGGGCCGGCTGCCCGTGGTCGGGCTGGTCGACCCTGCCTGGGAGCTCGCCCGGGTGGAGGCCGAGCTGGCCGCCGTCCCCGAGGAGGAACCGTGCCCGCCTTCGCACTGACCGGCCACGCCGACGCCGCTGTCGAGGAGGTCTGGAAGCTGCTGTTCGACCCCACCCGCTTCCCCGAGTGGTGGGTGGGCGTGGAGACGGTGCGGACCGACTCCCCCGGCTCCTACGTCCTGTGGCCGACCGGCTATCCCGACTTCCCGATGCCGCAGCTGCTGCGCACCGACCGCGAGGCCGGGCGGGTCACCATCTCCTGCCTGGTCTCCGACATCGACGTCTGCTGGCAGCTGGCGGAGCGGACCGGCGGCACCGACATCGACGTCCGGGTGGAGCTGCCCGAGAGCGAATCGCACCGGCTGGACGCCCAGCGCGACGCGATCGGCCGCTCGCTGCGGCAGCTGGCCGACCTGGCGGCCGGCTAGCGCGGCCGGCTAGCGCTGGCGGTCCTGCGTGGATTCCACGATGCCGGCGGCGATGTCGCGCAGCTTGCGGTTGTAGCGCTGCGAGGCCTCGCGCAGGACGTCGAAGGCGGCGTCGGCATCGATGTGCCGCTGCGCCATGAGCACGCCCTTGGCCTGCTCGATGATCGCCCGCGAGTCCATCGCCAGGCGCATGTTGCGGGCCTGCTCCCCCAGTTGGGCGTGCGCGGCCAGGTTGACGACGGCGACGGCCACGACCTCGGCCACCTCCGAGGCCGCTTCCAGGGACTCCGGCGACGAGAAGGCCTCGGGCACGGTGGCGTAGTTGTTCAGCGCGCCGATGCTCTCCCCCTGGTAGGGGAGCGGGATCGAGAGCGAGCTGCGCACGCCCTGCTCCACGACCCGGGGGACGTACTGCGGCCAGCGCTGCTCGGTGCGCATGTCGTCGACGCGCAGGACGACGCCGCCGCGGGCCGCGTCCATGCACGGCCCGTAGCCCTCCTCGTACTGCAGCTCGTCGGCGGCCAGCGCCATCTCGCCCGAGTACGCCGCGGTGAACGACCTGTCGGCGCGGATCAGCGTGATCGACGTGGCCTCGGTCCCGGGGATGTTGCGGCGGGCGATGTCGGTGATCTCCCCGAGCACCTCTTCCAGCGTCCGGTCGGCGAACACGATGCGGCTGAGAGCGCGCAGGAGGTCGTCCACGAACGAACAGTCTGCCAACCGGCCGGGAGAATCCGGGCCACCTCTGCACGGTGGGATCCTTTCGGTCAGGATGGTGTCGGCCGGCCGGACTGCGCCGGCTCGCCTGCGGAGCAGACGCGAAGGGGAGGCGATGGCCCAGGAGCCCGGTCGCGACCCCGACAACCCGTCAGCGGGCGTGGTCACGTGGCCGTGCGCGCCGGTGCCGTCGGTGCCCGGCGACGTGTGGCACTGGCAGCTGTCCTCGATGTCGCTGGTCTCGCGCGTGCGGTCGGACCTGCGCGCCCGCATCGCGCACCCGTCGGTGAGCTCGTCGTCGACCGAGGACGCCCGCGACGGGCTGCTGCTGGTGTTCGAGGAGCTGGCGTCCAACGCCCTGCGGCACGGCGGCGGCGACGTGCGCGCGCTGGTGGTGGCCGGCACCGGTGGCTGGCTGCTCGACCTCAGCGACGAGGCCCCGGACCGCCCGCCGATCCCGGCCGTCGACCGCGATCCCGCGCTCGGCGGCATGGGGCTGCACCTGGTGGCGCAGCTGTCGCTGCAGTACGGCTGGGAGGGCCGGCCCGGTCGCAAGCACGTGTGGGCGCGGCTGCCGTCGGGACGCGAGGAGCTGGAGGCGCTGCACGAGCAGCTGCCCGAACCGCGCTCCCCGGAGATCCGCTGGGGCGACTGACCGATCGGTCAGTCGGCCTGCCGCGCGCGCTCCTCGCGCAGGGCCTGGAACACGCGCCGGCGGATCCGGTCGCCGTCCTTCTCCTGCACGTCGCGGAACCGGATCGAGAGCAGCCAGCGGGAGCCGCGCGCGGCGAACCGCACGACCTCGCCCTTCACCTTGAGCGGGCCGTCCTCCAGCTGGACCAGCAGGTCGAGCGCCGAGCCGGGCTCGGGCGGGATGCCGAGCCCGTCCGCCGCGGCGCGCATGCCGTTCTCGCTGAGGTCGACGGTCTCGCCGATCAGCTCGGTGCTGCCGTAGCCGATCTCCAGCGGCACGGACACGCGGCCGCGGACCGCCTGGCGGCGCTGGCTGATCTCCGACGGTCCGGTGATCTGCAGCCGCCAGCGGGGCACCGCCCCGGCGTCGGCTGTCAGCACCTCGGCCGGCACCGCCCGGGTCTCGTCCCCGGACTTCCAGAACACCTCGACCTTGTCGCCGGCGCTCGCCACGACCTGCTCCACGTACTCCCCCACGGAGGGACGGACGGAGATCACGCCGTCACCGACGAATTCCACGCGGGTGCTGACGGAGATCCCGCGGGCGGTGAGCGTGACCTCAGCCTCGCTCTGCTCCTCCGGGTGGTCGACGCCAGGTTCGCCGGTCATGGGTTTCTCTCCGATCTGCACTCCTGAGGGGTGACGGGCACGCCCGCACCGGACCCCGCGGTGACGAACCGTAGTCGTCGTTGCCCCGTCCCGTCCGCCGTCCCCTCCCCGGCGCGCCGCCACGGACCCGTCTCACCCGGGTGGGGGACTTGTCCTGGAACGGTCAAGGAACTCTCCGGAGCGGTCGATAGGACCGTCGTGCTCGCCCTCCTGCCCTCGCGGATCGCCGCGCTGCTGCCCGAGGGACGACTGCTGCCCGAGCCCGTGTGGCGCCGGCGGCACACCGTCCTCGTGCGCATCGCCGCGATCCAGGCGGTCGGGCTGGGGATCCTCTCGGTGCTGACCGGTCACGCCCTGCTCGGCTCGCTCACCAGCACGCTCGCGATCCTGCTGCCCCTGCCGTTCGCGCTGCCCGCCGAGTTCCGCCGGTCGGTGCGGGCGGGCGCGACCACGGTGAGCCTGCTGGGCGGCTGCGTCCTGCTGGTCCACCTCATGGCCGGCGTCACCGAGGCGCACTTCTCGTTCTTCGTCGTCGTCGGGCTGGTCTCGCTCTACCAGGACTGGGTGCCCTTCGGCGTCGCGCTCCTGCTGACCATCGCCCACCACGGGATCATGGGCACGCTGCATCCGCACGAGGTGTTCGGCACCGCGGCGGCGCAGTCCGCGCCGTGGGTCTGGGCCGGCATCCACGGCGGTTTCGTGCTCGCCGCCAGCCTGGCCAACCTCGCCGCCTGGCGGCTCAACGAGCAGCAGGGGCTGCGCGACGCGCTGACCGGGCTGGCCAACCGCACGCTGCTGGTCGAGGAGACCTCCCGGCTGCTGCAGCACCGGCGCGGCGTCGTGAGCGTGCTCGTGCTCGACGTCGACGACTTCAAGGACATCAACGACACCCGCGGGCACTCCACCGGCGACCGGCTGCTGGTCGCCGTCGCCGGCCGGATCGCCGGCTGCGTGCGTCCGGAGGACACCGTGGCGCGGCTGGGCGGCGACGAGTTCGCCGTCGTCGTCGCCGGCGGCCCGCGGACGGCACGCACGGTGGCCACCCGGGTGCTGGCCTCCCTCGCCGACCCGGTGAGCGTCGACGGCCGCACGCTGGTCGTCTCGGCCAGCATCGGCATCGCCGACACGACCACCGCCGAGCGCTCCGCCGAGACCCTGCTGCGCAACGCCGACCTCGCGATGTACCTGGCCAAGGCCCAGGGCAAGCAGCGGCTGGCCGTCTACGCCGACGGCATGGCCCAGGAGGCGCGCGGCAAGGCCGACCTGCTCGAGGGGCTGTCGGCCGCGCTGGCCGAGCAGCAGCTGGTGGTCCACTACCAGCCGGTGATCTCCATGAGCACCGGCGAGGTGACCAGCTACGAGGCACTGCTGCGCTGGCGCCACCCGGAGCGCGGGCTCGTGCCGCCGGTCGAGTTCATCCCGCTCGCCGAGGACACCGGTCTGATCGTGCCGATCGGCGCGTGGGTGCTGCGCGAGGCCGCCCGCCAGGCCGTGGCCTGGAGCGCCGCCGCCGGCCGGCCCATCGGCATGGCGGTCAACCTCTCGCCGCGTCAGCTCGCCGACGACGACGTCGTCGCCACCGTCGCCGCCGTTCTCGACGAGACCGGTCTGCCGCCCGTGCAGCTCACGCTCGAGGTGACCGAGAGCGTCATGGTGCAGGACGTCGACCGGGTCGTCGACCGGCTGCGCACGCTGCGCACGCTCGGCGTCCGGATCGCCATCGACGACTTCGGCACCGGCTACTCGAGCCTGTCCTACCTGCGCCGGCTGCCCGCCGACACCATCAAGATCGACCGCAGTTTCGTCATCGACCTGGCCCAGGACGGCGCCTCCCGCACCCTGGTCTCCTCGATCATCGAGCTGGCGCGCAGCCTGCAGCTCGACGTCGTGGCCGAGGGCGTGGAGGACGCCGCCCAGCGCAGCGTGCTGCAGTCCCTGCAGTGCTCGCACGCCCAGGGGTTCCTGTTCGCCCGACCGCAGCCGGCCGAGGCACAGCTGCCCGGACAGCTGGACACCGCGGTCGCGGTGCCCGCGCCGCGGTCCGCCGCGGAGGCGGCTCTTCCCGCCTGACCTGCGAACCTGTTGAATCCGGCCCATGAGGTTCCGGACGACGGTCGAGCTGCACGGGCGCACGGCGACGGGCATGCCGGTGCCGCCGGAGGTCGTCGAGGCCCTCGGTGCCGGCAAGAAGCCGCCGGTCCGGGTGACCGTCGACGGCCACACCTACCGCAGCTCGATCGGCTCCCGGGGCGGGGTGTACCTGCTGCCGTTGAGCGCGGAGAACCGCGCCGCGGCCGGGGTGGCCGCAGGCGACGAGGTGGACGTCGACGTCGAGCTGGACGACGCCCCGCGCGAGGTCGCCGTCCCCGACGACCTGCGCGCCGCCCTGGCCGGCGACGACGCGGCCCGTGCTGCGTTCGAGGCGCTGCCCTACAGCCACAAGCAGCGGCACGTGCTCGCCGTCGAGGACGCCAAGACCCCCGAGACCCGCGCCCGGCGGATCGACAAGGCCCTGGAGATGCTCCGCACCGACCGCTGATCACTCGCCGGGGGTAGGCGCGGGGACCCGGCTCAGGACCGGATCCGGCGCTGCCGATGAGAGTGTGTGCTCGATCACGTCATCGCCCGCGACGCCGCGGGGTCGCGCTGCGACGACGAGCTGCCCGACCGCGCCACGCTGGCCGAGCTGATGGCCGCCGCCCCGGAGCTGCGGGCCGAGCTGCGGGAGCGGGCGCGCGCCTCCGGCCTGCTCATGTGCTGGGTCGCCCTGCTCGTCGTCCCGGCGTGGGCCGTGATCGACCGGCTGGTGCTGCCCGCGCAGGCCGGCTCCTCCCTCGCCGTCCGGCTGCTGTGCGACATCCCGATCGCCCTGGCCACGCTGCTGCTGTGGCGCACGCGCCTCGGCCGCGAACGGCCGGAATGGCTCACCTGCCTGGTCTTCGTCGTCGTCCAGGGTCAGGTCGCCTGGATGGTGACCCGCGCCGAGGGCACCCCCTACTACCTGCAGGGCTGCACCCTGGCCGTCTACGCCAGCGGCTGCGTCCTGGTCGCGCGGCCGCGCTGGACGGCCGCGCTCGTCGCCTTCAGCTGGCTGGCCCTGGCCGTCGGCCTGCTCACCGCGGCCGAGCCGATGCCCCTGTCCGACCTGGTGCCGACGGTCGTCTTCCTCGCCACCGCCTCGCTCATCGCGACCGTCGCCCACGTGCGCCGGGACGCGCTGCACCGGCGCGAGCTGCTCACCCGGATCCGCCTGGAACGCGAGCAGGAGCGCACCCGCACGCTGCTCTCCCGCCTGGAGAAGCTCAGCCAGGAGGACACGCTCACCGGCCTGGCCAACCGCCGCCGGTGGGACGCCGAGCTCGGCGGGGCCTGCGCGGAGGCCCGGGCACGCGGCGCGTCGGTCGGCCTCGTCCTGCTCGACGTGGACCACTTCAAGGCCGTCAACGACCGCCACGGGCACGCCGGTGGCGACGAGGCGCTGCGCCGGATCGCCCGGCTGCTGAAGGCCCGCGTCCAGGACGGCGACCTGGTCGCCCGCCTCGGCGGCGACGAGCTGGCGGTGCTCATGCCCAGGGCCGACCTGTCCCGCGCGGTCGAGCTCGCCGAGTCGCTGCGCACCGGCGTCCTCGAGCTGGAACCGCCCGGCTTCGCGTCCGGCGAGCTCACCGTCTCCCTCGGCGTCTGCGTGGCCTCGGGCGAGCGCGCCTACCCGCTCGAGCTGGTGTCGTGCGCCGACGCCCAGCTCTACCGCGCGAAGATCACCCGCAACAGCGTCGGTGCGCCGGCGACACCGACGCCCGCCCGCTGACTCACCCGCTGCGGCGGGCGGTGAAGCCGCTGACGAACTCCCGCAGGCTCCGGGTCGGCCGCAGCCACGCCCCGTCGGGCGGCAGGTTGTCCAGCCGGACCCGGTCCAGCGGTGCCGCGAACGCGCCGGGCACGTCCTCGATGTCGATGAACTCCAGCAGGTCGGAGCTGATCGCGTAGCCGGCCACCTCGCTGAAGGCGACCACGGTGACGTGGGTGCCCGCGCGGGCGAGCTCCTCCAGCGGCTCGGCGAAGTTGCGCCCGTCGCCGGAGAACACGACCAGCCGGCGCAGCCGGTGGCTGTGCGCCCGCACCGCGATGTGGTCGAGCATCGCCTGGTCGATGTCGTCGTCCGGCTGGTTCTTCGGCCGGGCGAAGACGGCGAAGCCGAAGCTGCGCAGCGCCTCCACCCAGCGCTGCAGCGTGCCCACCACGGGCGGGATGTTGGCGAACACGCACGCCTCGACCTCGGCGGCGTCGGCCTCCCCTGCCCCCTCGACGAACCACGCCGCGATCGCGTCGAACCGCGGCCGCGTCTCGGCGGTCGGCCGGGCGCCGATCACCGTCGACAGGGTCATGTCGATGTTCGGCGCGTCCCAGATCAGCAGGTCCAGCGCGGGGCTCTCGGTCACCTCCGCAGTCTGCCCGGCCGCGGGGACGACGGCGTCCGGGAGGTCGGCCGCCGCGAGGTCGACGGCCCGCGGCGGCCCGGCCGGCGCGCTGGCCCGGCGCACTCGGCGGCGGAGCCGGTCGGTCAACGCCGGGTGCCCTCCAGGGCCAGCGCGCAGCGGTCCCCGCCGGCCTCCTGCACCGCGCGCACCCACGACGGGAGCTGGTCGGCCGACATCGGCTGGCCGAGCAGCCAGCCCTGCGCGAGGTCGCAGCCGGCCTGCCGGACCAGCCGCAGGTGCTCCGCCGTCTCCACGCCCTCGGCGACCGAGCGGATGCCGAGGGTCCGGGTGAGCGCCACGATCGCGGCGAGGACGTCGCCGGCGTCGGGGCCGGAGACCCGCTCGGCGGCCGTGAGCAGCGAGCGGTCGATCTTCAGCGTGCCGATGGGCAGCGCCAGCAGCTGGGCGAGGGAGGACCAGCCGGTGCCGAAGTCGTCGATGGCCACCCGGACGCCGAACGAGCGCAGCACCGACAGCTGCTCCTCGGCGCGGGCCGGGTCCTCGGCCAGGCTGGTCTCGGTGAGCTCCAGGGTCAGCTGCTCGGGCTGCAGCTCGGACTCCCGCAGCGCCGTCCGCACGTCGCGGACCAGGGTCTCGGTGGCGAAGTGCCGCGCGCTGATGTTCACCGCGATCCGCAGCGGCAGCCCCATGTGCGCCCACTGCGCGGCGTTGCGGCAGGTCTCCCGCAGCAGCCAGCGGGTCATGGGGATGAGCTGGCCGGTCTCCTCCGCCACGGACAGGAAGTTGTCCGGCGGGAGCAGCCCGCGCTCCGGGTGCTGCCAGCGGACCAGCGCCTCCACACCCTCCACGGCGCCGGTGTCCAGCCGGACGATCGGCTGGTAGTGGACGACGAGCTCGTCCAGAGCGCCGTCGCGGAGCCGGGTCGCCACCTCCAGCCGCCAGCGCGCCGCGTCCCGGAGCCCGGCGGAGAACAGGTGGACGCGGTCGCGGCCGGCTGCCTTGGCCGCGTACATCGCCGAGTCGGCGTCGCTGAGCAGGCCGTGGGCGTCCTCGCTGCCGTGGGCGGCCACGGCGACCCCGATGCTCGCCGACAGCGGCACCGACAGGCCCTCGGCGGGGAACGGCGCGGCGAAGGAGGTCTGCAGCCGGAAGGCCAGCGCGGCGGCCTCGTTGGAGTCGACGTCACGGGCCAGCACGAGGAACTGGTCGCCGGCCAGCCGCCCCACGGCGTCCCCGGGACGGACCTGCTCGACCAGCCGGTAGGCCACCTGCCGCAGCAGCGCGTCGCCGACCTGGTGGCCGAGGGAGTCGTTGACGGTCTTGAAGCCGTCCAGGTCGAGGTGCAGCAGCGCCGTCGTCCTGGTCTCGGGGTCGGTGAGCGCCTCGCCGATGAGCTCGAGCATCCGGGAGCGGTTGGCCAGGCCGGTCAGCTCGTCGTGACTGGCCTGCCAGGCCAGCGCCCGCTCCCCCACCACCTTCTCGGTGACGTCGGTGTGGCTGATGACGACGTCGCGCGAGGCGACCACCCGGGAGGCCTGCATCCGGAACCAGGCCGACGTCGGCCCGAGCGGGGCGCAGTATTCGTGGTCGAACGGCGGCACGTCCTCCGGGCCGTGGATCAGCTCCTCGAGGCCGGCCGCCAGGATCGCGTGGTCCTCGGGGTCGACGCCCTTGGCCATGCTGTCCAGGTAGTCGTCGCCGACGCCTCCGGGCTCGATCCCGGCCTCGCGGAGCAGCTCCCCGTTGCGGATCCACGCCGCGTTGGCGGTGAGGATCCGGCCGTCCTCCCCGACCAGGACGGTCGCGGCCGGCAGCGACTCGAGGATCGCGGTGAGCTGGCTGGTCCGCGCCCGGCGCAGCTGGTCGTCGCGCCTGCGGTCGTCGATGTCGCGGACGAACACCGTGACGCCGAACTCGCCGGGGTTGGCCCGGATCTCGTACCAGCGCTGGGAGGCCTCGTGCACGTACTCGAAGGCCCGCGGCTGGCCGTCGCCCACGACGGTGACCAGCTGATCGGCCAGCAGCGTGCCGCTGATGTCGGGCCGGCAGTCGTCGATGGTGTGGCCGAGCAGCTCGTCGGCCGTGGCGGCGAGCAGCCGCTCACCGGCCGGGTTGACGTAGGTGAACCGCCACTGCCGGTCGAGCTGGAAGACCGCATCGGGGATGGCGTGCAGCGGATCGTGCGGGACCGTCGTCCGGTCGACGTCCTGAGAATCCACGCTGTCCGCTTCCCTGTCCCCCGCGGCGCGTCGCACCACTGCCGCGGAGCACCGCGGCACCGGCCGACCTGGATGTCACCGGACACTACGGAACCGGCGCACCCCCGAGAGTAGTGGCCCGACGGGGGCAGATCACAACGGTGTGATCCGTCCCCTGTCGACGATCTGGCGTGTCGGCGTCCCCGCGGGGAGAGTGCCCAGGACAGCGCCCCAGTCGCCGCCCAGGCGTGTGGCGCAGAACGCATCCGCGACGGCGGACGGCGCGAACCGCAGCAGCAGCGACCCCTGCAGGCACAGCGCCAGCAGGCCGGCCACCCGGCGGGCCCGCAGCGGGAGGTCGTCGGGGTCGCCGAGCTCCGCCGAGAGCCGCTTGACCGCGTCGTCGAAGCGGGCATCGGCGCCGCGGGCCAGGTCGATCTCCGCGACGACGGCGGCGAGGGAGTCCGACTGCCGTCCCATCGCCCGGAGGACGTCGAGGGCGATCACGTTGCCCGAGCCCTCCCAGATCGAGTTGAGCGGCGCCTGCCGGTACAGCCGCGGCAGGCCGGACTCCTCGACGTAGCCGTTGCCGCCGAGCACCTCCAGGGCCTCGGCGACGACGGAGGGGGTGCGCTTGCAGACCCAGAACTTGGCCGCGGCGCCGGCCAGGCGCAGGAAGGCCTGCTCGCCGCCGTCGACCGCTGCCGCGAGCCGGATCGCCAGCGCGGTGGCCGCCTCGCTCTCGATCGCGAGGTCGGCCAGCACGTTCTGCATGAGGGGCTGGTCGACCAGCCGCGCGCCGAACGCACGCCGGTGGTCGGCGTGGTGGATCGCCTGGGTCAGCGCGGCCCGCACCGTGGAGGCCGACCCCAGCACGCAGTCGAGCCGGGTCATGTTGACCATCTCGATGATCGTCGGCACGCCCCGGCCGGGCTCGCCGACCAGCCAGCCCGTCGTCCCGTCGAACTCCACCTCGCTGGAGGCGTTGGACCTGTCGCCCAGCTTGTCCTTGAGACGTTGCACGTGGAACACGTTGCGGCTGCCGTCGGGCAGCACCCGCGGGACGAGGAAGCAGGAGACCCCCTCGTCGAGCTGGGCGAGGACCAGGAACAGGTCGCTCATCGGCGCCGAGGTGAACCACTTGTGGCCGGTGAGCGCATAGCTGCCGTCGGGCTGCCGGACCGCGCGCGTCGTGTTGGCCCGGACGTCGGAGCCGCCCTGCTTCTCGGTCATGCCCATGCCGGCGATCAGGCCGGGCTTTTCCGCGGGGTCGGTCAGTCCGAAGCGGTAGGCGCGCGCGGTGAGCCCGGGCTCGTAGCGGGCGGCGAGGTCGGCGTCGCGGCGCAGGGCCGGGACGACGGCGTAGGTCATGGTGACCGGGCAGCCGTGCCCCATCTCGACCTGGGTCCAGCCGAGATAGCCGACCGCGCGGCGCACGTGGGCCGACGGGCCGCCATCGGCCCACGGCGCGCCGGCCAGGCCGTGCTCGACCGCGGTCCGCATGAGCTCGTGCCAGGCGGGGTGGAACTCGACCTCGTCGACGCGGTGGCCGTAGCGGTCGTGGGTGCGCAGCCTCGGCGGGTTCTCGTTCGCCAGCCGGCCCCACTCCTGGGCCTGCTCGCTGCCGGCCAGCCGGCCCAGCTCGGAGAGCGAGCCGAGCGCCGCGTCGTCCGCGTGCCGGCGGCAGGCCTCGGCCAGCACGGCGTCGCCGGCGATGGGGTCGTGGCCGACCAGCGGCGGGACCTGGTTGGTGACCTCGTGGGTCGCGCTCATGGAGGAAGGTTACCGACCGGTAGCCCGGTCGGCGGGTGCTGTGCGATGTGGCCGCCGCTCGTGCCCGTCCGGCCCCGTGAAACCCGGGCGGACACGGAGCGGCCGCCCCGGCGGGGGCTGCCCGACCCGCCCCGTGACAGGTCGGGCAGCCGCCGCCGGTCCCGGGGGTGATCAGGGCGCGAACGGGTGCGGCCCCTCCCCCGGGGCCCACCGCGCGCGGCTGCGCGCGGTGGGAGTGCGGGGATGCGGCCGTCGCCGCCCGGCGCCGTTCGGGCGCAGGGCAGGGCACGGCCGGGGGAGGGACCTCAGTCGGGCGAGACGGCGGGCTCGGTCTCCGAGCCGGCCGAGAGCGCACGTGCCGGTGCCGTCGAGACGGCGGGCACGGCGGAGGAGGACCGCGCGGTGGCGGTCAGCGTGGCGGGCAGCAGCGGCGTACCGGAGCCGCTTCCTGCGGACGAAGGTGGCGGCATCGAGCCCGGGACGTCGTCCGCCGGGCCAGGCAGCGGAAGCGGGCCGGGCGCCGGAGGCACGGCGGCGGCGGGCGCGACGGTGCTGGTCGGGCCGGTGCTGGTCGGGCCGGAGACGGACGCCCGGGGGGTGATCGACGGCTGCGGTGCGGCCAGGGCGCCGGTGACCGGCGGAGCGGCCGCCGGGATCGGCGCGCTCGTCGTGGGTGCCGCGGCCTGGGCGGGGAGGGCGACCGGATCGAGCCGCGGTGCGGTGACGGCGGTCTGCACCGGGTCGACCACGGGTGCGACGGCAGCCGTTACCGGGGCGGTGATCGGCTGCAGGGCTTCGGCGACGGGTTCGGCGATCGGGGTGACCACGGCGTCCACGACGGGCGCGACGGCCTGCGTCACCGGCTGGACCACGGCCTGCGTGACCGGCGCGACCACCTGAGCCACCGGCTGGACCACGGCCTGCGCCACGGGCGTGACCACGGCGTCCGCCACCGGCGCGACGGCCTGAGCCACCGGCTGGACCACGGCCTGCGCCACCGGCTGGACCACGGCCTGCGCCACCGGCTCCACCACGGCCTGCGCCACCGGCGCGACGGCCTGCGCCACCGGCTCCACCACGGCCTGCGCCACCGGCTCCACCACGGCCTGCGCCACCGGCTGGACCACCGCCTGCGCCACCGGCTGGGCCACCGCCTGCGCCACCGGCTGCACCACCGGAGCCACGACGTCCTGGACCGCGGTCTGCACGGGCGCGGCAGCGACAGGAGCGGCGACCGCCGCTGCTTCGGTGACCGCGGGTGACACGTCGGTGACCTGGGCGACGGGCGCGGCGACGTCCTGAGCCACCGGTGGGGCGGCCGCGTTCGCGGCGTGCGCGGGCGCCGCGGCCTGAGCAGGCAGCACGGCAGCAGCGTGACCGGCCGCGACGTCGGTCGCCGCCTCGACCACGTGCCCGGGCACGGCCGGCACCGGGTCGGCCGATGCCCTTGCGGCGCTCGCGATCGCGGCCAGGACGAGCAGCCCACCCGCCGTGAACAGCAGGAGGAGCAGCGCGCGGCGCAGGACGAACCAGCGGTGGAATCCCCGCTGATCTCCGGCACCCGCGGGCTGGGGCATGCCACCTCGGTAGGCAGAACAGCGCCTCGGGAAACGCGGAGAACCGGATTCTGCCGGTCGATTTTCCGCCGGGCGCACGCATACCCGCCCGGACGTCCGAGGACGCCCGGGCGGGTCTGGGTGCGGGTGCGTCAGTGCGACGCGTGCGCGCCGGCGAACGCCGGACCCGATCCGTTCACCGGGTCGGCCTCGTTGCCAGCAGAGGTGGCGGTGGAGTCGCCGCCCCAGGTGTCGCCGGAGGTGGCGTTGCCGCTGTGCTCGACGTCGCCACCCTCGGCCCAGCCGTTGGACTGGCGGTTGGAGCCGGTGGTGCTGTCGCCGGTCCGGACGTCGCCGTCCGCACCGTGCCGGCCGTAGGACTTCTCCTGGTCATGTCCGTTGCCGGCCCGGGTGGAGGAGTTGTTGTCGCCGGTCGTGCCGGTGTTGGACTGGTCGGCGTCACCGGCGGTGTTGGTGCTCGACGAATCGGCGTCGCCGCCGGTCGTGGTGCTGTCGCCGCTGGTGGCCGACTGGTCCGACGTCGCCGTCTGGTCGGCGTCGCCCGAGCCGGCGGTGCTGTCCGCCGAGCTGCCCGAACGGTCGTCCGAGCCGCGGCTCATCCACGGCTGGCCCTCCCAGTCGCCGTGGCCGTGGCCGTGGCTGGAGTGGTGACCGCTGCGGGAGGAGGACCAGGCGCCGGCCGGGCCGGAGCCGTTGACGGGGTTGGCCTCGTTGCCGGCAGAGGTGGCGGTGGAGTCCCCGCCCCAGGTGTCGCCGGAGGTGGCGTTGCCGCTGTGCTCGACGTCGCCACCCTCCGCGGAGCCGTTCCACTGGTGGTTCGACCCGGTCGAGGAGTCCCCGGTCCAGACGTCGCCGCCCCTACCGTGCTCCCAGCCGTTGCCCTTCTCCTGCGCACCGGCGCCGTTGCCGGCCCGGGTCGAGGAGTCGTTGTTCCCCGTCGTGCCGGTGTTCGACTGGTCGGCGTCGCCAGCGGTGTTGGTGCTGCTGGACGTCGCGTCCCCGCCGGTGGTGGTGCTGTCGCCGCTGGTCGCCGACTGGTCGGACGTAGCGTCCTGCGTGGCGTCACCGGAGTTCGCGCTGCTCTCGGACCAGCCGCTGTTGCGGCCCCACCAGTCGCCGCGGGAGTTCTCCTGCGCCGTCGACCAAGCCCAACCCGAGCCGTTCCACGGGTCGGCCTCGTTGTCGGCCGAGGTGGCGGTGGAGTCCCCGCCCCAGGTGTCCCCGGAGGAGGCGTTGCCGCTGTGCTCGACGTCGCCACCCTCCGCAGAGCCGTTCCACTGGTGGTTGGAGCCGGTCGAGGAGTCCCCGGTCCGGCACTCCAGGGCCACGCAGTACGTCATGGAGCCGTTGTCGCCGGTGGTGCCGGTGTTCGACTGGTCGGCGTCCCCAGCGGTGTTCGAGCTGCTGGAGTCGGCGTCGCCGCCGGTGGTGGTGCTGTCGCCACTGGTGGCCGACTGGTCCGACGACGTGCTCTGGTCGGGATCGCCGGACGAGGCCTCACTGGACGCAGAGCCGTTCCGGTCGGACGACGAGCCGGAGCCCGCCGCGCCGGAACCGTTCCACGGGTCGGCCTCGTTTCCGGAAGAGGTGGCGGTGGAGTCCCCGCCGGAGGTGTCGCCGGAGGTGGCGTTGCCGCTGCCCTCGACGTCTCCGCCCTGTGCCGAGCCGTTGGACTGGGAGTTCGACCCCGTCGTGGAGTCGCCGGTCCGGCACTCCAGGGCCACGCAGACCGTGGTCGAGTTGTTGTCCCCGGTCGTGCCGGTGTTGGACTGGCTCGCGTCCCCGGCGGTGTTGGTGCTGCTGGAGTTCGCGTCGCCACCGGTGGTGGTGCTGTCGCCGCTGGTGGCCGACTGGTCCGATCCGACGTCCTGGGTGGCGTCGCCGCTGCCCGCCGAGGCCAGCGAGCTGATCGAGTCCGACACGGGGTTCTGCGGGACCTCGCTGGCGCTGGCGACGGCGTGGCCGAGCAGCCACAGGCCGCCGGACATCGTCGCCACGGCGAGGCCGTTGCGGATGGTGCGGTTCATCTGGATGGGTCCTTGTCCCGAGTAGGTGGCCGCGCGGTTCGGCGCGGTCGTGGAGCGGGAGCGCGGACGACGGCTCGTCCGCTCGGGACCCCTCAGTCGGGCGAGAACGACGGCTCGGGGAACGAGCCGTGCTCGAGCGTCGCGATCGGCGCGCTCGAGGCGACGCCCGCCAGCAACGGCTGCTCCAGCAGCGCGTCGACGGTGGCGAGCGGGGAGGACGTCGGCTGGCCGCCGGCGGAGGACGAGCACGGCGCGGCCGGCGTGGCCGGGGCGACCGGGGCGACCGGCGCGGGGGTGGGGACGGCGGGGCTCTCGGTCACGGCGGCCTCCGGGGTGGTTCCGACGGCGGCCGGGGTGGTTCCGACGGCGCTCGGGGCCGGGGCGGCCACCGGCGCGCTCGGAGCGGGCTGCTCGGCGGCGACCAGAGCCGGCACCGGGGCCGGGACGATCGCGTCGGCGATCGGGACCGCCACCGGAGCCACGGCCTCGGCCACCGGAGCCACGGCCTCCGTCACCGGAGCCACGGCCTCCGTCACCGGAGCCACGGCCTCCGTCACCGGAGCCACGGCCTCGGCCACCGGAGCCACGGCCTTCGTCACCGGAGCCACGGCCTCGGTCACCGGAGCCACGGCCTTCGTCACCGGAGCCACGGCCTCGGTCACCGGAGCCACGGCCTCGGTCACCGGAGCGAAGGCGGGAGCGACCGGCGCCACCACGGGCGCGGCCGTCTCGGCCACCGGGGCCAGGACGGGGGTGGCGGCCTCGTGGACCGGCGCCGTGACCGCGTGCACGGCCGGCGCTGCGGTGTCCGCGACGGCCGACACCGCGCGGCCCAACGGATTCCCGTCCGGGGCGTGCTCACTGGCCTGAGCGGTCCCGCTCGTCAGCAGCAGCAGGAAGAACCCACCCGCCAGGAAGCCGAGCACCAGGAGCCCGCGGCGCACCCACGACCGGCGGGAGCGTTCCCGCTGGTCGAGCGCTGCTCCGGGCTCCGGCATGGCCCGACGGTAGGCACGAATGATGGTGCCCAACCCGATCGGCAGCCATTTGGTGGATCTCTGTCGGGTTCACCCAGAACAGGACCGGCCGGTTTTGTCGGGTTCGGGGACATCCGCTCGGGGGTCGGCTTTCGACTAGGCCGGCGGCCCGCCGAGCAGCAGCACCCGCAGCAGGTGCATCGCCATGACGACCGACCGTGCCCGGACCGCGGACCGCGACCCCGGCAGCCGCAGCGACTTCGCCTGCCGGCCGTCCGGACCGGCCACGCACAGGTGCACGGTGCCGACCGGCTTGTCCGCCGTCCCGCCGTCGGGCCCGGCGATGCCGGTGATCCCCACGCCGACGTCCGCGCCGAACCGCGCCCGCGCGCCCTCGGCCAGGGCGGCGGCGACCTCGGGGCTCACCGCGCCGTGCGCGGCCAGCACCTCGGCCGGCACGTCGAGCAGCTCCTCCTTGGCCGAGTTCGCGTAGGCGGTGACGCCGCCGAGCACCCACGCCGACGAGCCGGGACGCTCGGTGAGCCGCGCGGCGAGCAGGCCACCGGTGCACGACTCGGCCGTCGCCACGGTCAGCCCGCGGTCGGCGAAGGCGTCCGCGACCAGGTCGTCGAGCGTGGGGCCGCGGGAGAACAGGGTGTCGCCGAAGTCGGCCTCGACGGCCGCGGTCAGGCGCTCGTAGGCGGCCTGCTCAGGAGGGGCGTAGCGGGTGACGATCTCCAGCTCGCCGTCCCGCAGGCACGTGGTGATCTCCAGCCCGCCGAGCTCCGCGTCGTGGTCGCGGAGGGTTGCGGCGAGCTGGGATTCCAGCGTCCCCCACAGCCGCAGCGTCTCCTGGCGCAGCTCCGCCCGGCCGGCCAGCGCCCGCTGGACCGGCTCGGTGGCCACGGCGGCCGCCCACATCCCCTGCAGCTCCGCCGGCGGGCCGGGCAGCACGAGCACGGTCGGCCCGGTGCGCCCGTCGGCCGGCGGGACGACGAGCCCCGGCGCCGTCCCCACCGGCTCCAGCACCGTCGCACCCGCCGGGACCAGCGCCTGCTTGCGCACCCCCGCCGCAGTGGCCTCGGGATCGGCACGCCAGCCGCGGCGCGCCATCAGCCGCTCGACGATCGTGCCGATCCGCTGCTCCAGCGCCGGGTCGACGGCCGACGGGCGGCCCTGCCAGTCGCCGACGATCTGCTCGGTGAGGTCGTCGGCGGTCGGCCCGAGCCCGCCGGAGGTGATCACCAGCGCCACGCCGGTGCCGGCCAGGAAGTCGAGGGCGCTCTCCAGGTCGTCGGGCCGGTCGCCCACGACGACGACGTGGCCGATGTCGACCCCGAGCTCGCGCAGCTTCTCGGCCAACCACGGCCCGTTGCGGTCGGCTACCCGGCCGGTGAGGACCTCGGTCCCGGTGACGACGACGCCGGCGCGGATTGCCACCCGGCGACCCTAACCGGGCGGCGACCGGTCGGCTGCGGACCGCAGCGACGCACTCGACCCGCCCGTCCGGGCTGCCGGAGGGTGCCGACGCGCCGCCCTAGCGTCCGGGAACGGACGGGTTCGTCACCGTGAACCCGCCGTCGACCCCGAGGAGCACGCCGTGACCACACCGACCGTCGAGGACGACGCCACCCCGATCGCCGCGCCGCTCCCCCCGCCGCCGGCACCGGCCGCGCCCCAGCAGTCCCACCAGACCGAGCCCGTCGAGCGCGTGCCCGGGCCGCCACCGGCCGACCGCACCGTCGTCTCGGCCACCCGGCGCCCTCGGCGGCGACCCGGCGGGTTGATCGGTCTGGGCCTCGGCGTCGCCGCGGTGGCGCTGCTCGAGGTCGGCCTGCTGCGGGGCCCCGGCCACGGTGCCTCGTTCTGGCACACGGTGCCGCTGTGGTCGGCGTTCGCGACCGTCGCCGCGCTGGTCGGCGTGCTCGCCTCGGTGGCCCGCGGCGCACGGGCGGGCAGCGACCGCTCGTGGCGGATCTCGGCCGCCGGGCTGTGCGGCCTCGCCGTCTTCTGGGTGCTCGTCGTCCTGCCGGTGGGCGGGACCGACCGCGGCTTCCTGCTCACCGCCGCGCTGGGCTGCCTCGGCGTCTCGCTCTGGCTGGCCCCCGGCCGCAAGGGCTGAGCTGCGCTACTTGCCCTTCCCCTTGCCGGGCCCCGCCGGCTCCGGCGGTTTGGGCGGTTTGGGCTTGTCGTCGGGCTTGCCGGGCCCGTTCGCGGGCCCGCCGCCCGGCCCCGCGGGATGGTTGCCGGGGCCGGTGACCGCCTCGACCACGCCGCCGGCAGAGGCGGGAGCCGGGGCGGGGGCGGCCGCCGCGCTCCCCACCGCGGCCTCGACCGTCGTGACGGACGAGGACGACGGCGCCTCCGAGGACGGGGCCGGGTCCGGGGCGACCGCGTAGGTGACGGTGATCAGCTGGCCGGGCGACACCAGGCCGACCGGGCCGACGCCGAGCACCGTCCCCGGCGCCGCGGACCCGGTGGTCTGCGCGCTGCGCACCACCTGCAGGCCCAGGTCGACCAGCGCGGCCTCGACCTCGTCGACCGGACGGCCCACGTAGTCCGCCGACCGCAGCGTCACCCCCGTCGCCGGCGCCGCCTGCGCGGCGACGGGAGGCGTGGTCGTCGGGACGGCGACGAGCTGCAGCGCGCCGACACCCAGGACGGCGCCGATGGCCAGCGCGGCGACCGGGGTGAGCACCCGGCGCACGGAACGCCGCGGCGGCAGGGGCAGGGTGGTCGGCTCGAGCGGGGGCAGGGACCGCCCGGCACGGACGTCGTCGACCGCGTCGCGGAACGCCGCGCCGTCGGGGAAGCGCTCGGCGGGCTCCCGGCACAGCGCCCGGCCGATCAGCGTCCGCACGTCCTCGGGGAGGCCGGGCGGCAGCGGCGCGGGATTCTCCTGGAGCCGCCGCAGCGCGATCTGCACCGGCGTCCCGCCGTCGTAGGCGCGGCGCCCGGCCAGGCACTCGTAGCCGATCAGGCCGAGCGCGTACACGTCGCTGGCCGGGCCCCCGCGGCCGCCCTCGGCCTGCTCCGGCGAGAGGTACTGGGCGGTGCCGACGACCTGGCCGGTCTGGGTGAGCGGGACGTCGGAGGCCGACCAGGCGACGCCGAAGTCGGTCACGCGCAGCACGCCGTCGCGGCCGACCAGCACGTTGCCGGGCTTCACGTCGCGGTGCACCACGCCCGCGGCGTGCGCGGCGGCGAGCCCGGCCGCGATCTGGTGCAGGACGTCGAGGGTGCGCTCGACGTCCAGGCGCTGCTCGCGGGCCAGGACGGCGGACAGCGGCTCGCCGTCCACCAGTTCCATCACGAGGTAGGCGAGGTGCTCGCCGCACTCCTCGGCCGAGACCTCGCCGTAGTCGAAGACGGCGGCGATGTTGCGGTGCGCCAGCAGCGCCGCGTGCTGGGCCTCGGCGCGGAAGCGCGCCAGGAAGGTCGGGTCGCCGGTGTACTCGCTGCGCTGCACCTTGATCGCGACCGGCCGGCCGAGCAGCAGGTCGCGCCCGCTCCACACCTGCCCCATGCCGCCGGTGGCCAGCAACGGGCCGAGCTCGTAGCGGCCGCCGATCGGCGGCCCGCCCGGTGCGACCAACACAACCTCCCCTGACGACGCCCGGCTCCCCATGCCCCTCGGGGGCGCTCGGCACACCTGCCGCCACGATCGGGCGACAGCCGGAGGTCAGCCCTGGACGCCGGCGTCGGTGTCTGTCGACGGCGAGGTGCTCGTGCTGGTGGACGTCGAGGTGGAGGTGGAGGTGCTGGTCTCCGTGCTCGTCGTCGTCTCGGTGGAGGTCGAGGTGCTCGTGCTGTCGGACGACGACGACCCGTCGGACGGCGTCGAGCCACCGGCCGTGGGGCCGTTCGACCCGGTCTGCTGCGCGGGCACCGACGAGGAGTCGGTGGCCGTCGGCTCGGAGGTCGCCTGGGTGCCGACCACGGCGGCGGTCTGGGAGTGCCCGCGCGGCACCGAGGTGTCGCCCGGCGCGCGCACGTAGGTGACGACGACGGTGTCGCCGGACTTCAGCGGCGTCCCGGCCGGGCTGACGTCGGTGACGGTGCCGGGCGCGACGGCCGGGTCCTCGACCGGCTTGAGCTGCACCTGGAGGCCGCGGCCGCTGAGCTGGTCGATGACGTCGTCCACCGGGTGGCCCACGTAGTCGGCGGCGACCAGCACGATCTGGCCGTTCTCGAACTTCTTGGTGGCCGCGGCCGCGGCCGTGCCGCCGTCGTCACCCGCCCGCTGCAGGTAGAGGAACGCGGCGCCCCCACCGGCGAGGAGCACGAGCAGGGCCAGCGCGACCAGGGCCAGCGAGCGGCGGCGGCGCGCCGGCGGACGGATGGAGTGCCCGGCCGCCGGGGCGGCGGCGGTCACCTGCGTCGGCGGGTCGGTGGGCTCGGGCCGGGCCGGGATCGCCGCGGCCGGCCGGTCGACCTCCACCGTCGTCGGCGCGCGGCCGGCGATGGTGTCCTCCACGGCGTCGACGAACGCCCCGCCGTCGGGATAGCGGCCCTCGGGGTCCTTGTCGAGCGCCACCATGATCAGGGTCCGCACGCCGGGCGGGAGCTCGGCGGAGAGCGGTTCGGGCTGCTCGCGGATCTGCTTGAGCGCGATCGTCACCGGGTTCTCGCCCGCGAAGGCGGCGTGCCCGGTCAGGCACTCGTAGCCGACCAGGCCCAGCGCGTAGACGTCGCTGGCCGGGGTGGCGTGCTTGCCCTCGGCCTGCTCGGGCGAGAGGTACTGCGCGGTGCCGATGACCTGGCCGGTCCGGGTGAGCGGCACGCTGCCGGCCGACCACGCGATGCCGAAGTCGGTGATCTTCACGCTGCCGTCGGCCTGGACGAGGATGTTCCCGGGCTTGACGTCGCGGTGGACCATGCCCACCCGGTGCGCCTCGCGCAGCGCGTAGCCGGTCTGCCGCAGCACCGACAGGGTGGCGGCGACGTCGAGGGGCGCCTCGCGGCGCAGCACCGCCGACAGCGGCTCGCCCTCGACCAGCTCCATGACCAGGTAGGCCAGGGTCTCGCCGCTGCCGTCCTCGGCGATGGTCTCGCCGTAGTCGTAGACGGCGGCGATGTTGGGGTGCGAGAGCGACGCGGCGTGCTGGGCCTCGGCACGGAACCGGGCGAGGAAGGTCGGATCGCCGGTGTACTCGCTGCGCAGCACCTTGACCGCGACCGGGCGACCGAGCAGCACGTCGTGCCCCCGCCACACCTGGCCCATGCCGCCGGCGGCGATCAGCTGCTGCAGCTCATAGCGGTCACCGAGGCACCGACGTCCCGGTTCGACCACCGTGGGTCACTCCTCGCGTGTCCGGCCCAGCTGTCTGCGGGCCGCCACATTGCTGCCCAGGGCCCGCGTCGCGGGCGCCTCTGCCGAGTAACACGTTTCCCGGAGAGCGCACGGATCACACATGCCCCACGAAACGATAGCCGGGTGCGCGCCGGGAAGGACCGGTCCCCAGCGCGACTGTTGCCACACCGATGCCGCTCACGCGGTGAACAGCGCGCGCCCCCACCAGTCCTCGCCGTCCCGGACGCCGGGCGGGCAGGCGAACACGGCCGACGAGGTGTGCTGGATGTACTCGTTCATCCGGTCGCCGCGCAGCTTCTTCTGCACCTGGACGAACCCGGTCTCCGGGTTGCGCTGGTAGGCGATGAAGAACAGCCCGGCGTCCAGCCGCCCCAACCCGTCGGAGCCGTCGACGAAGCTGTAGCCGCGGCGGAGGATCGCCGTCCCGGAGTTCGTCGGGTGGGCCAGGAAGACGTGCGAGTCCTGGGGGATCGCGAACCGGCCGCCCTGCTGCTTCCTGAAGTCGACCGGGTCGAACTCCGCCTTCTGGCCCAGCGGCGCGCCGGTGCCCTTGGTCCGGCCGATCACCTGCTCCTGCTCGCGCAGCGGCTGGCGGTCCCAGGCCTCGATCTCCATCCGGATCCGGCGGGTGACCACGTACGAGCCGCCGGTCAGCCAGTCGGGGCCGTCGCCGTCGGCGACCCAGACGAAGTCGTCCAGGGCCTTCGCGTTCTCGGCCTTGAGGTTGTCCGTGCCGTCCTTCATCCCGAACAGGTTGCGCGGGGTGGCCTGGCCGGTGGACGTCGACGACGTCCGGCCGAAGCCGAGCTGCGACCAGCGGACGCTCACCACGCCCTGGCCGATGCGGGCCAGGTTGCGGACGGCGTGCACCGCCACCTGCGGGTCGTTGGCGCAGGCCTGGACGCAGAGGTCACCGCCGCTGATCGCGGGGTCGAGCTCGTCGCCCTGGAACGGCGGGAGGTCCTGCAGCGGCGCCGGCCGGCGGTCGGCGAGGCCGAAGCGGTCGCGGCCGTCGGCGGCGGTGAACAGCGTGGGGCCGAAGCCGACGGTCAGGGTGAGCCCGGCGGCGGGCAGGCCGATCGCCTCACCGGTGTCGTCCGGCGGGACGTAGGCGTTGTCGGGGAGCGCACCGGTCGGGCCGGCGTCCTGCCCGGCGGTCATCCGGCGGGCGGCCGCCGTCCAGTTCTTCAGGAGCTCCACCAGGACGTCGCGGTCGTCGGTGATGACGTCGAAGGCGACGAAGTGCAGCCGGTCCTGCTGCGGGGTGGTGATGCCCGCCTGGTGGGCGCCGGTGAAGGCGATGGCGTCGGACGCCGCCGACGCGGTCGCCGTCGCCGGGTCGTCGGTGGCCCGGGCGATGGCCCCGCCGGCCACGCCGCCGACGGCCACCCCGGCCGCGCCGATCCCCGCCAGGCCGAACAGCCGGCGCCGGGAGATCCCCCGCGCCGGCCGGTCGGTCGCCGTGTCCTGCTCGCTCATGGGGCTCCTACTGCGCGATCACCGCGGGCACCTGGCTGACCTGCGCGGCCAGGGCGTTGAGCGCGTCGGACAGCGCGCGCAGCTGGTCCTGCGTGAGGTCCGTGTACGTCGTCCAGGTGTCGCCGGTGTGGTACTTCTCCAGCTCGGCCGCGGTGGCCTTGAACTGCTCGTCGAGAGCGGTCGCCAGCTCCGGGTCCCGGTCGGCGATGACCGGCCGCAGCGACTGCACCGCCTGCTGCGACCCCTCGAGGTTCGCCGCGAAGTCGTACAGGTCCGTGTGCGAGTAGCGGTCCTCCTCGCCGGTGATCTTCCCGGTGGCGATCTCGTCGAGCAGGCCGAGCGCTCCGTTGGCCAGGTCCAGCGGCTGGAGCTCGAGGTCCTCGGCCCGGGTGGCGAGGTCGTCGATGTCGCTGACCAGCTGGTCGGCGACGGGGCCGGACTGCGAGACGTCGCCGGTCTGCCACAGGTCGCGCTCGAGCACGTGGAAGCCGGTCCACGTGTCCCCGGGCTCGACGTCGTTCTCGCGGGCGTCGATCTTCGGGTCGAGGTCGCCGAAGCTCTCGGCCACCGGCTCGATGCGCTCGTAGTAGGAGCGGGCGACCGGGTAGAGCGCCTGGGCCTTCGGGATGTCGCCGGCCTTGATCGCGTCGGCGAACTCCTGGGCCTTCTCCTGCAGCGCGCTCACCTGCGTCTGCACGTACTGCGCGTAGCTGTCGACGGCGGCGGAGAGCTCCTCGTCGTCCGAGAGCTGGGTGCTCCTGCCGGTGACCGTCAGGTCGTGCCGGATGCCGTCGCCGACCATGCCCGGCTTGCAGGCGGCCTGGTAGTCGCCGGCCGGCAGTTCGACGAGCAGCCGGCGGGCGACGCCCGGGGCGATGTTCTCGACCTCGCCCATGATCCGGTCGCCCTCGGCGTAGACGTAGAACTCGGTCACCTTGGAGCCGTTGTTCGTGATCGTGAACTCGTGGGTGCCGGCCTTCAGGGTGTCGGCCTTGACGTCGCAGGTGGTGTCGGTCGCGGAGACGGCGATCGTGTCCTGCGCCTTCTGCGACCCTCCTGATCCGCCGGAGCTGCTGCAGGCGGCGGTGCTCAGGGCGGCGACGGTGCCGGCGGTGAGCAGGAGGATCCGGCGGTCACGCACGCGCATGCGAGGGCTTCTCCGTGGGAGCGGGGACGGCCGGCGCCACGTCGGCGACGACGTTGGGGGCCGCGGTCGCGGGCGCCGCGGGGGCGGCCGTGGCGGTCTTCTTCCGGGACGGCCACAGGAAGATGGTCAGCACGGGCACCAGGTAGACGACGTAGGCGATCGACTCGAGCACCGACGGCTGCGGGGTGATGTTGAACAGGCCGGAGACGACCGCGCCGTACCAGCTGGCCGGGTCCAGCCAGCCGCTGGCGTCGTAGGCGAGGTGGTTCAGGCCGGGCAGGACGCCGGCCTCCTGGAAGTCGTGGATCGCGTACTTGAAGATCCCGGCGGCGACGAAGATGAGCAGGACGCCGCTGACGGTGAAGAACTTCGACAGGTTGATCTTGATCGCGCCGACGTACAGCAGCACGCCGATGCCGACGGCGGTGAGCAGCCCGGCGCCGATGCCGACCAGCGGGGCGGCGGTGGTCGCGCCCTGCGCCGAGGCGAAGAACAGCAGCGTCGTCTCCAGGCCCTCGCGCACGATGGCGAGGAAGGCGATGCCGACGACGGCGCCGACGCCCATCCCGATCGCGCCGTCGAGGCGGCCGCGCAGCTCGCCGGACAGGCGGCGCGCGGTGCGGCGCATCCAGAAGATCATCCAGGTGACCAGGGCGACGGCGATCGTCGAGGTGATCGCGTCGAACAGCTCGTGCTGCGGGCCGTAGAGGACGGTCGAGGAGACGTAGGTCAGGACCCAGCCGAAGGTGAGGCTCACGATCACCGCGGCGAGCACGCCCAGCCAGACCGGCAGGAGCTGCTTGCGGCGTCCCGTCTTCACCAGGTACGCGACCAGGATGCTGACCACGAGGACCATCTCCAGGCCTTCGCGGAGCCCGATGAGGTAGCTGGCGAGGAACGCCTGACCCATCGCACGACCACTCTCTGTCGACATCGCCCAGGTCGGATGGCCTGAGGGAAGGCTTACCTTACTCACGCTTCCTGGACCGCCGTCCAGGCCCCCGCGCACGCCGTCGTCCGGGCCCCGGGGCGACGACTTGACGCACTCCCCACCCGCTGTGACGGTGGGGCCACCGGGCCGGGTGGGGAGTGCGCTCGGCTCGTCTTCTCACTGCCGAGTCGACGGGAGATCCCTCATGACCCAGACCACCGCCCCCGACATGACCGAGGTCCTGGCCGACGCCCCGACCAACTGGGGGAAGTGGGGGGACGACGACGAGGTAGGGGCGCTCAACTACCTGACCGCGGAGGAGGTCCTGCGCGGTGTGCGGCACGTGAAGAAGGGCGAGGTCTTCGCGCTGCAGCGGTTGATCGGCGACCCGAAGGGCGACCCGGTCTGGCCGGGGCGCTCGCCCGCCGAGCGGACGCAGATCCTCGACGAGTCGAGCTGGGACGGCGCCGACGCCCCGGCGTTCCCCGGCGGCCTGCACTACGCCGACGACAAGATCAACGCCTTCCTGCAGGGCTCCACGCAGTACGACGCCCTGGGGCACGTCTGGTACGGCGGCAAGATCTGGAACGGCTACGACGCCCGGACGACGGTCGGCGGCCTGAAGAAGGCCAGCGTCGAGCCGATCGCCCAGCGCGGCGTGGTCGGCCGCGGGATCCTGCTCGACATGGCGCGCTTCCGCGGGAAGCCGACCCTGGACAAGGGCGAGACGTTCACCCACGAGGACCTGATCGCGTGCGCGGAGGCGCAGGGCGTGCAGATCGAGAAGCGCGACGTCCTGGTCATCCGGACCAACTTCCTGCAGCTGTTCTTCGACCAGGGCCCGGCGTTCTACGAGGGCTTCAACGAGCCCGGTCTGACCTACAGCCCCGAGCTGGTGCGCTGGTTCCAGGAGATGGAGATCCCGAACCTGGTCACCGACACCATCGCCAACGAGGTCACCACCGACCCCGAGAGCGGCGTGGCGCTGCCGCTGCACTGCGCGCTCATGCGCAACCTCGGGGTCACCCTCACCGAGATCGCCGATCTGGAGAAGCTGGCCGCGAGCTGCGCCGAGGACGGGCAGTACACGTTCCTCTACGCGGCCGCCCCGCTGAAGGTGCACGAGGCGTCCGGCTCCCCGGTCAACCCCCTCGCCATCAAGTGACCTGACCCGCCCGGGCTCCCAGGCATGGGAAGCGATACCTGTGTTCTCACCGCGAAAACGCATGTAAGGCTTCCCATGCCTGACCCGAGCAGCCCAGAAGGAAGGCGGGACGACGACGATGTCCGACACCGTGACCCGGGAGGACGCTGCCGGCGTCGCCACGATCACCATGCAGCGGCCGGGGCTCTCGCACGCGCTGCGCGGCGACCTGCTCGCCGCGGTCACCGAGATCGCCGGCGACGAATCGGTGCGGGCCGTCGTCCTCACCGGGACCGGCCGGGCGTTCTGCGTCGGCCAGGACCTCGCCGAGCACGTCGAGTCGCTGCGGGGCAACGCCGCCACCTCGCTGTCGGTGGTGGAGGACGAGTACAACCCGCTGATGCTGGCGCTGGCCGGCCTGCGGGTGCCGGTCGTGGTCGCCGTCAACGGCGCCGCCGCCGGCGCGGGGCTGGGCATCGCGCTCGCCGGCGACCTGCGGATCGCCGCCGCCGGGGCGAAGTTCACCACCGCGTTCACCGGCATCGGGCTGTCCAGCGACTCGGCGCTGGCCGCCCGGCTGGTGCACGCGGTCGGCGTCTCGCGCGCCACCGAGCTGCTCCTGCTGCCCGAGCCGTTCCTCGCCGAGACCGCGGCGCAGTGGGGCCTGGTGCACCGCGTCGTCGAGGCCGAGCAGGTGCTGCCCGAGGCCCAGGCGTTGGCCACCCGGCTCGCCGCCGGCCCGACCGCCGCCTACCGCGCGGTGAAGACCGTGCTCGCGACCGCGGCCACCGCCTCCCTGGAGGAGACCCTGGCGCTCGAGGCGCGGCTGCAGACCGAGCTGGGGCAGACCGCCGACCACCGCGAGGCGGTCGAGGCCTTCCTGGAGAAGCGCCCGGCCCGGTTCACCGGTCACTGACCGCAACCGCGCCCGTGGCGCGCGGTGCCGACCTGCTGGGTACCCGCCGGTACTCCGCGTACCGGACGTGGCCGGCTCGCTTCCCGGCCGGAGGCGGTGCGAGTCTCCCCGGCAGGAAGGGAGGCGTCCGTGACCCTTGCCCAGGACCGCCCCTCGACCGCGACGACGCCGACGAGGTCGACTGGAGCCCCGATGCCCCCGCGTCCGCGCACCGCTGCGCCGTCGGCACCTCCCCCTCGACCGCGTGTCACCAGCGATCTGCCGCTGCCGGGTCTGCGCAGCGCCACGCCGCGCACCCCGTGGCCGGTCCGCGCCGGGGCCGTCCTGTGGACGTTCGCGGTCGGGGCCGGGGTGGTCGCGGTGGCCACGTCGGCGATCGACTCCACCGGCCTGCGCGACGAGCTCTACCTCTCCGCCCGCGCGGCTGCTCCGAAGCGGACGGCGGCGGTGCTGCACGACAGCGTCACCGTGACCATCGCCGCCGCGGCGGTCTTCACCGGGGTGGTCCTGCTCGGCGTGCTGATCGGCACGGTGCTGCTCAACCGCCGCCGCCGGGCCGCTCTCTGGGTGCTGCCGGTGGCCGGCGTGCTCGCGCTCGCGGCCGCGGTCCTCGACCAGAACCTGGTCGCCGGCGGCGCCACGGACCTCGACCGCTGGTCGTTCCTCGTCTTCGGCGCGTGCGTGCTCGCCGGCCTGGTGCTGCTGCCGGTGCGCGCCTCACGCGCCTGGCTGCGCCGCCACTGACCCGACCGGCGTCAGGACGCCGTCCAGCGCGGCGAGCAGGCCCTCGGTCGCCCGGCCGAGGACGGCGCACGCGTCCACCGTGGCGCGCGTGGCCTCCGGATCGGCGGCCAGCGTCCGCCAGCGGTCCAGCTCCACCAGCGCGGCGGCACGCAGCTCGTCGTCCGGGGTGTCGGGCGGCAGGCCCAGCCGGTCGGCGGCCGCGGGACCGGCGCCGCCGAGCATCCGCTCGGCCACCGGGCGCAGCGCGGCCGGCAGCGGGACGTCGACGGCGGCGAGCCGGCCGAGCAGCGCCAGCTCGCGGACGTCGTGGCGGGCCAGCCGCACCCGCTCCAGGGACGCCCACAGCCGCTGGTCGCCCGGTACCGGGGTGGCCCGCAGCACCTGCTCGACGGTGGCCAGCGCGGTGCCCGCCCGGACGCTGGCCGCGCGGTGCACGAAGCGGACGGCGAGCAGCCGCTGCAGCTCGGCCAGTCCGCTGCGGGTCACCAGCTCGTCGGCGAGCGCGTCGGCCGAGCGGGCGCCCCCGCGGACCAGGGCCACCGCCAGCCGGACGCCGAAGAGCCCCAGCCGCTCCAGCAGCGCGACGCGGATGGCCGCCGAGATCGGGACCGGCGCCTCCGGGCGGGCGAACCGGTCGGCGCTGACCAGCATGCGCTCGGCATCGGCACGGTCGGCGTCGGCGAGCGTGGCCAGCGCCACGAAGTCGCGGTGCCGCAGCGTACGGCCGGCCAGCCCGAGCAGCCCCGAGACCGGCAGCACGCCGGCGCCCAGCGCGCGCAGCGCCGGGTCCTCGGCGGTGCGGTGGGCCAGGTCGTCGGCGGCGATGAGCGCGTCCAGCCGCCCCGCCGCCGCCTCGTCGGCCCGGGAGAGCACCACCAGGGTCGTCGTCGCCAGGGCAGCGCCGCCGGTGGCGGCCCGGAAGGCGTTCAGGACACCGAGGTCCTCGGGCTGCAGCTGCCGGGTCAGGTAGACCAGCGCGTCGGGCGCCGGGACCTCGTCGGTGGCGACGAACGCCTTGGTGCGCGCCCCGGCCGACTCGGTCAGCGAGGCGACCCCCGGGGTGTCGACCAGGGTCATCGGGGCCAGCGCCGTGGTCGGCCAGTCGACCGCCAGCCGGTCGACGTCGGCCACCGGCGTGCCGCCGAGGTCGAGCCGCAGGGCGCCGTCGGACCGGCGGACCGGGAGCACCCGCGGCGGCCCGCTGACCGGGTGCAGCACCACCCGGGGGATGGGCCCGTTGCGGTACCAGGTGACCACCCGGGTGCACTCGCCGGCGTCGGTGGGCGCCAGCCGCTCGCCGACCAGGGCGTTGAGCAGCGTGGACTTGCCGGCCTTGACCCGCCCGACCAGCCCGACCCGCAGCGGCTCGTCCAGCCGGTCCCGCTGCGCGCGCAACCGGGCCGCCGCCGCGGGCACGTCGGCGTACAACCCGATCGCGTCGTCGAGGAGTTCGCCGATCCCCGGCCCCGGCGCGGTCACCGGGCGACCGCCGCGCCGGGCAGGCGGCGCACGTCGGTGCCGAGCCGGTCGAGCAGGTCGAGCCGGATCCTCAGCTCGCGGAGCCTGTTCTCCCGCTCGGCGGCGACGGTGCGCATCGCCAGCTGCGCCGCGCGGTTCGCCTCGGCCAGCGTGGCGGACAGCTCCGTCACGGTCTCGGAGATCAGGTCGCGCAGCGTCCGCTGGACGGTGCGCAGCCGGTCCTTGAGCACCTTGCCCGCCTGGAACACGACCTCGTCGAGGTGCCGCCGCACGATGTTGTTCGCCTCGTTCTGCCGCCGCTGCTTGCGGTTCTCGGCGTCGTCCTTGTACGCCTTGCGGCCCAGGACGACGCCCGCGATGAGCGACACCGGGTTGAGCAGGGGCATGCCCGCCAGGCTGGTGACCAGCCCGGTCATGAGCACGCCGCTGTAGGACCCGCGCATCCCCACGATCAGCCGCTCGCGGACCCGCATGTTCCCGCGGTCGAGGTCGGCGACCTCGACCATGTCGTCGAGCACCTCGTCCGGGGTGCCGACCGCCAGCTCGGGGACGACGGCGGCGCGCTCCTCGGCGAACTGCTCCACCACCTGCGCGGCGAGCCACTCCGAGCGCTGGGCGGCCCACACGAAGCTGTCGGTCATCGCCCCGGCGACCCGCACCTCGAGCCAGTCGGCGATCTCGTCCCAGATCTGCCCGGGGTCGTTGGCCTCGATCGTCTCCTCGGCCTCGCGTGCGATGACCCGGGTCCGGTCGCGCAGGTCGTAGTCGATGTCGCCCATGAGGTCGGTGACCCCGTCGTTGAGCATCTGCTGCCACCGCGCGCTGTTGCGGCCCAGCTCCTGGATGCGGGCGGAGGCCGCCTCCGCCCGCTGGGCGATGTCGGCGACCGACGCGGGGTCCTCCATCGCCGCCAGCTCGGCCTTGACGGCCAGCTTCAGCTGCTCGGTGACCGAGGCGACGTCGTGCACGAGGGCCCGCTCCCGCCGCTCCGCGGCGCGCTCGACCACCTCCTCGCGCAGGTGCTCGCGCAGCGGGCCGATGCCGGACTCGGCGTGCAGCTCGGCGTCGCGGGCGGCGAGCGCGGCGACCTCCAGCACGGTGGAGACGCAGAAGACGGGCACGTCGAGACCGGCCCGCGCGAGGTGGCCGCGGTCCAGCTCGGCGATCTGGCGCCAGGACGGGTAGAGGTCGGTCTTCGCCTCCACGACGACGACGTGCTCGCAGAGCGCGACCGCCTGGCGCACGAAGGCCAGCTCGGGGGCGGTGAACTCCTGCGAGGCGTCGGTGACGACGAGGACGGCGGCCGCCGTCGGCAGCAGGTCGACGGTGCCCAGGGTCGCTGTCACCCGGACACCGCCGACGCCCGGCGTGTCGACGACCTCGAGGCCGCCGGCCAGCCACTGCCGAGGCAGCTCCACCTCGGCCCGCACCAGCCGGCCGGCCGCGTCGTCGGCGATCCGGACCAGCTGCGTGGCCAGCGTCTCCACCGGGACGGCGGACCGCTCTAGCTCGCCGGGCTGCCCGGGACGGGCGAGGACCAGCGCCGCCGTGGGTGCCGGGCCGCCGCGCACCAGCGTGGGCACCGGCGTGGAGACGCCGGCCGGGCCGATGGGCACGGTGTCCCCCGCGACACCGCACACCGGTGCCCCCACCAGGACGTTCACCAGCGCGCTCTTGCCCTTGCCGGCCTGCCCGGCGACGACGACCCGGACGGCGGAACGGGCCAGCCGCTCGCGGGTCGCGCCCAGCCGGCGCTCCAGCTCCGGCCGCTCGCACCGGGCGGCCAGGGTCTGCGCCCGCTCCAGCAGGCCGATCGGTGTGCTCACGCTTCCTCCCCCACGAGCGGACGAGAGCCCGTCCGCATCCCATCAGCTCCGACCCACCGCGCACAGCAGTCCGGCCCCGATCCCCCGAGATCGGAGCCGGACTGGGCCGGTGCGGCTGTGCGGATCAGGGCGCCATGTGCATCTCGGGCGGGCCCATCGGCCCGTGGCCCTGCTCGACCTCGTTGCCGTTGAAGTTGTGCGACAGGATGTCGGTGTCGTTGTGCGAGAAGTTGTCCGACGGCGAGAAGTTGTCGTCCAGCGAGTGGTTGATGTCGTCGCCGGCCGCGACCACACCGTTGGAGTCGTTCACGTTGGTGTTGTCCTCACCGGCGACCGCGTTCTGGCCGGCGATGGCGACGCCACCGACGTCGATCGGGCCGACGTCGACGTGCGAGTTGTCCGCGCTGCTGTTCTCGCCCGAGACGCCCCCGTGGTCGGCGGAGTTGTTCGAGTCGTGGACCGAGTTGTCGACCGTGCCGCCCTCGCCCGAGTTGCCGCCGTTGTCAGCGCTGTTGCCCGAGTCGTCGGTCGTGTTCTCGTAGCCCACAGCAGCGCCGTCGCCGCTGTTGTGGTTGAAGGCGCCCTCGTAGTCCGACGTGTTCCCGACGCCGACCGTCGCGCCGTCCCCGCTGTTCGCGATGTGGTTGAACGAGTCCGAGTTCTGGACCGTGTTGCCGAAGCCGACGGCCGAGCCGTCGCCGGTGTTGTTCACGGCCTTGACCTCGGAGTCCTTGATGTCGTCGCCGGCCGCGACGCCACCGTTGATCGCGACGGCCGAGTCCTCGGCCCACACGTTGTACTGGTCGCCCCACACGCTGTGCGAGAAGTCGAGGACCTGCGTGTGCGAGTAGCTGTAGTTCTGCTGCACGTACTTGATGTGCTCGATGGCCTGGTAGCCGCCGTCGTGCTCGGGACCGTGCTGGTAGTTGTCCCGGCCCTGGTTGTGCTTCGAGTAGCTGGGCGAGTAGCCGCTGCTGTGGGCGTGGTACGGGGAGACACCGGCCGGTGCGTAGTCCGACAGCATCGGCATGATCGCCTGGACGTCGGCGCCGCACACGTCGCTGAGGCCGGCGTCGTGGAGCGCCTGCTCCGGGTGCTCGTTGAACGCCTGCGCCTGCTGGGGGTCCTTCAGCAGCGAGAGGATGAAGTCGAGCAGCGTGCTCGTGATGTTGGACATCGTCACCTGATCCCTGAGTCGCGCCGTCCGCTGGTGTCCGGCTGCTGGTCGGGAGTCTTCGGTGCCGGGGCGAGCCCGGGCATCGGGTGGCAGCCCGCGACGAGACGACCCCGTACCGGGGGGATCCCCCGCACACAGCGTTAGGGGATTCGGGGTGTCGCCCCCCTCTTGCCCCCCGGGGGGCCGTCATCGGCCCGCCACCCGGTTGCGGACCGTTAGCGTCCGCCCGCGACGTCCTCGCGCTAGGGGCGTCCGGGTCGGAGCAGACCAGGGGGACGGATGAGCGCAGACGGATACGGACTCGGGATCGACTTGGGGGACGCGACCATCACGGTCGCCGCGTGCTCTCCGGGCGACGAGCGCTGCGCCGAGCCGCTGCGTCTGCCACCTCTTCCGGACACCGGGTGCACCGGCGCCCTGCTCGACCGGGTCGGCGATCCGGTCCCGCTCTACGTGGACGGGCGGCCGCGCCCGGCCGCCGACGCGGTCGCGGCCGTGATCGCCGAGGTCGTCGAGCGGGTCGCCGAGCAGCGCGGGCCCGCGGCGGCCACCGTCGTCACCGTGCCGCCGTCCTGGAGCGAGCACCGCCGGCAGGCTCTCGACGAGGCGCTGCACGGCACCGCGACGCTGGTCTCCAGCGCGGTCGCCGTCACCCGCCACGGCCGCGCGACCGGCACCGTGCCCGCCGTCGCGACGGTCGCGGTGTACGACCTCGGCGCGAGCACGCTCGACACCGCCGTCGTCCGGGCCGACGCCGACGGCGACCTCGCGCACGTCGCGCCCCCGCCGGCGCCGCTGCCCTGGGGCGGCCGGGACGTCGACGACGCCGTCGTCGAGCACGTCCGCAGCTTCCTGCCCACCACCCCGACGGCGCTCCGGACCGCGTGCGTGGCCGCCAAGGAGGCGCTGAGTACACAGACCGACGTCCGCGTCGAGATCGACGGGCAGACCCGGCCGATCCGCCTGGTCCGCGAGGACCTCGACGAGCTGCTCGCCGACGCGGTCACCGAGTCGGTCGGCGCCCTGCGCGCCGCCGTGACCGGTGCCGGGCTGGAGCCTTCCGAGCTGGACGGGATCGTGCTCGCCGGCGGTGGCGCGCGCCTGCCCGCCGTGGCCGAGGCGCTGTCGGCCGACCTCGGCCTACCCGTCCTGATGACCGACGAACCGGAGCAGGCCGCCGCCTGCGGTGCCGCCGAGCTCGCGCTCGACCTGATCGAGGCGCCCGCGGTGCCGACCGTCGAGCTCGCGGTCGTCGCCGACGAGGAACCCGGCGACGCATTCGTCGAGGACGACGTCCCCGAGGACGACGAGCCCTACGAGGACGACGAACTGGCCGGACGGCGCCGCCGGCGCCCGACCGGGCCGGCGGCGCTCAGCCGGGTCGCCCTGGTCGCGGCCCTGTTCGTCGCCATCCTGGCCACCCCGGTCACGCTGCTCGCGGCCCTCGACTCCGGGGTGCTGGCCTCCCACGGCGGGGGCGCCGCCAGCGCGGCCGACTCGTCACCGGCGGCCGGCACGACCGGCCCGGACTCCCCGGCCGCGGCCACCGGACCGGCCGGCACGACCGCCGCCGCCCACGGGACGTCCCGCTCCGCCGGGCACTCGACCCGGGCCGCGAGCCCCCGCAGCAGCAGCAAGGCCGGCACCGGCGGCTCGACCGCCTCGAGGGCGGCCGCCGCTGCGGCGTCATCTCCGGCAGCCGCGTCGGCCGCGGCCGCCCCGGTCGACACCACGGTCGCGACGACCGACCCGGGCACGACGGCGGCGGCCCCGGTGACCGATCCCGCCCCCGTGACCAGCGACCCGCCACCGGTGACCAGCGACCCGCCACCGGTGACCAGCGACCCGCCGCCCGTGACCAGCGACCCGCCGCCCGTGACCAGCGACCCGCCACCGGTGACGAGCGACCCGCCGCCACCGCCGCCCGCTGACACGCCGCCGGCCGACACCGCACCGGCCACGCCGTGAGCCTCCTCGACGGCTGGGCGCTGGATTCCGCGCCGACCGAGGCCGACCCGGACCTGCAGGCCACCGCCGAACGGCTGCTCGACGACGTGGGCGGCCCCGAGAGCGGCGGGACCGTGGTCTCGGTCCGCGGGCCGGGCGGCACGGGCAAGACCGCGCTGCTGGCCGAGCTCGGCGGCCTGTGGGCGGACGCCGGGGTGCCGGTGCTCGACCTGCGCCGGGTCCCCCTTGCCGACGCGACGGGCCGACCGATCGCCGTCCTCGTGGACGACGCGCACCGGCTGGACGCGCCGTCGCTGACCCGCGTCCGGCAGCTGGCGGGCGACCCCGCCGTCCGGGTGGCGCTGGCCTACCGGCCGTGGCCGCGACCGCCCGAGCTGATGGCGGTCACCGCGGTCGGGGACTCCGCCGTCCTGGGCAACCTGTCGCGGTCCGCCCTGCAGCGATGGTCGCTGCGCGCGCTCGGCGTGCCCGCCGCGCCGCAGGTGGTCGAGGCCGTGCTGCGCGAGACCGGCGGCGTGCCGGCCCTCGCCCTGCCGCTGCTGCGCGCCGCCGCCCGGCCGGCCGCCCGCCTCACCGCGGCGCAACCGGTGCGGCTCGAGATCCCCCCGGAGGTCTCCGGCCGGGTGCGCACCGACCTGGCCGCCCTCGACGACGCCGGCCGCGCGGTGCTCTGCGCGCTGGCCGTCGGCGCCCCGCTCGACCCCGACCTGCTGGCCGACGCGCTCGAGGTCCCCGTCGCGCAGGCCGGCGACCTGGTCGCCTGCGCGCGGGCCACCGGCTTCCTGCTGGCCTCCGGCGAGGTCGTGCCCCTGGTCCGCCGGATCCTGCTCGCCGCCGCACCGCGCGAGGGCGTGCGCGGCCTGCGGCGCCGGCTGTTCAACCTGCTGCTGGACAGGGGCGAACGACCGCTCGAGCTGGCCCGGGCGATCGCCCGCGAGGGGGACCGCAACCCCCGCGCCGGCGCCCTCCTGGCCGAGCAGGGCGGCCTCGCGCTGACCGCGGACCCGCGGCTGGCCGGCGAGCTGCTCGCCGAGGCGGCGGCCACCGGGCAGCCGGCGCTCACCGCCCGCCGGGCCGAGGCCGCGGCGCTGCTCGGCGAGTTCGACGCCGCCCTGTCGCTGGCCGACGCGGCGCTGCAGGACGCCACGGTCCCCGACCACGACCGCGCGGCGCGGGTGGCCGGTGCCGTCCTGGCAGGCCGAGGGCTGCTCGGGCGCAGCGCCGACCTGCTCCGGCAGGCCGGAGGTGACGCCACCGGCGCCCTGGCGCTCGTGCTGACGGCCGCCGGCGCACGCGCCGAGGCGGAGGCGGTCCTGGCCCCGGCCGAGGGCAACTGGGCGGCCCCGAGCCTGGTCGCGGCCGGGCAGGTGCTCACCGCCCAGGGCGTGCTCGCCTCGCTCGGCACGGCCGGGTCGGACGACGTCCCGCGGGCGCTGTCGCTGCTGTCCCAGGCGACGCAGCTGCTCGAGCCGCTCGGCAGCGGCGTGCTGCTCGCCGACACCCCGGCGGCGCTGGCCGGGCTGGTCGCGCTGCACAACGGCGAGCTCGGCATCGCGGAGTCGGTGCTGCGGCGGGCGCTGGCGCACGAGCTCGGCGGCCGTCCGGCCCACCCCCGGCACCTGCTGCTGCTCGCCTGGGCCTCGATGCTGCGGGGCCGGCTGCACGCCGCCCGGGCGCACGCGACGGAGGCGGCCGGCTCGCCGCTGGAGCCGCGCGACGAGCTCTTCCTGCGGGCGCTCGAGGTCGGGCTGGCCCGCCGCAACAGCGACCTGCCGGGCCTCGCCCGCGCCTGGGACCACGCCCGCGAGGCGGTCCTGCGCCACCCCATCGACCTGTTCAGCCTGCTGCCGCTCGGTGAGCTGGTGGTCGCCGGCGCGCGGCTGGGCACCGGCGGCGTCCTGGCTCCGCACCGGGCCGCGACGACCGAGCTGCTGGGTCGGCTCGGCGGCGCGCCGCTGTGGGCCACGTCGCTGCACTGGAGCGGCGTGCAGGCGGCGATCCTCAGCGGCGATCCGGCCGCGCTCGGCCCGCACGCCACGGCGCTGGTGGCCGCGGCGCGCACCAACCGGTTCGCCGCCGCGCTGGCCGCCGCCGGCCGCTCGTGGCTGCACGTGCTCAACGACGACATCGACGCGATGGCGGTGGTGGCCGCCGCCGAGGGGCTGGGCGCGGTGGGACTGGCCTGGGACGGCTCCCGGCTCGCCGGGCAGGCGGCGGCGCGGGCCGCCGATCCGCGGGACCGGACGGCGCTGCTGTCGTGCGCGCGGTCGCTGGCCGAGGACGACGAGGCGGCGCCGGCGCCCCGGAGCGCCACGGCCGAGGCCGCCCCGGAGCCGATCCGCGGCTGCCAGCTCAGCTCGCGGGAGCGGGAGGTGGCCGAGCTGCTGGTGGCCGGGCAGACCTACCGCGAGGTGGGCGGGAAGCTGTTCATCTCGGCGAAGACGGTGGAGCACCACGTGGCCCGCATCCGGCAGCGGCTCGGGGCGAGCAACCGGTCGGACCTGCTCGCCCGGCTGAGAGCCGAACTCGCGCTCGGCAGCTGACGGCGGGCCGCGGCCGGAGGAGGCGTGCGCCTGCCGCCGGGGCGTGTCCCCCCACCCGGCGACAGGGCGTTCAGGGGCGCCGCGTCAGCGGGCGAGGGTGACGCAGGCGGGGCAGACGTCACGGGCGACGGTCGGCCACTCCACGTCGGTCATGATGCGGGCGAGCGAGCCGCAGAGGGTCAGCTCGCAGGCGCCGTCGACCTCGGGGGTCGGCCGGTGCACCTCGACCGCGTGCCACAGGGCGGTGGTGGGGCCGTGGGCGCGGCTGCGCGCGGCGGCGTAGACGGTGGCGGGCGCCGGGGCGACGGTCGGGGTCGTCATGTCCCGAACGGTCGGCAGGTCGCCGTCCGCTGGTTACGGTCCCCCCGGGTCCCCTCCCCCCGAAGGGGGAGACGGACGCCCCTGCACATCCCGAGCCCGTCCGGTGCAGGATGCGGTCATGGAGCTCACCAAGCACGGGCACGCCTGCGTCGTCCTCAGCGACGGGGACCGCCGGCTCGTCATCGATCCCGGGGCCTTCACCGATCCGTCGGTGCTGCAGGGCGCGAGCGCCGTCCTGGTGACCCACGAGCACTTCGACCACGTCGTGCCCGACCAGCTGAAGGCGGCGCTGGAGGCCGACCCGGCGCTGGAGGTGTGGACCAACCGGTCGGTCGCCGAGCTGCTGGACGGCGCCGGGTCGCGGGTGCACGTGGTCGGCGCGGGAGACGCGGTGACCGCGGCCGGCTTCGAGGTGCACGTGCACGGCGAGCTGCACGCGCAGATCCACCCGGAGATCCCGCGGATCGCCAACGTCGGGTTCCTGGTCGAGGGCCAGGTCTTCCACCCGGGCGACGCGTTCACCGTGCCCGACGAGCCGGTGGCCACGCTCCTGCTGCCGATCCACGCCCCCTGGTCGAAGGCGGCAGAGGTGATCGACTACGTGCGCGAGGTGCGCGCCGACCAGGCGTACGCGCTGCACGACGGCCTGCTCAACGACAGCGGGCTCGGCGTGCTCACCGGGCTGCTCGGCGAGCGGGGCCCGGGCACCCCCACCCCCTACAGCCGGCTGTCCCCGGGGGACTCGGTCGACCTGTGAGTCCCCCGGGGGTCCGAGTTACCTGATCGCCCGGCGGCGGGAGCCGCCGGTGATCGCCTCCGCGGTGCCGACGAGCAGCACGCTGGCGACCACGGCCAGGATGAAGCCCAGCACGTTGAGCTCCCAGATGCTGCCGGTGCCGAGCATCCAGGCGATCGTGCCGCCGATCAGCGAGCCGACGAGGCCCAGGCCGAGCGTGGCCAGGATCGACAGGTTCTGCTTGCCCGGCATGATGAGCCGCGCCAGGGCGCCGATGACGAGTCCTGCGACGAGAAAGCCGATCATGTCCGTCTCCTCCGGGTCGGACCGGCGCGTGCCGGCGGTCAGCCGGCTGCACGGCGCCGGTGCAGTTGCGCCGCACCTACCCTGACGACCGGGCCCGATGCACGGTTCCCCCGAACCGGGGACGGCGCTCAGGCGGTCTCGGCCACCTGGTCGACGTGCGCGGGCAGCTTGTCGAGCTCGGCGTCGACGGTGCGCTGCACCAGCCGCCGCATCGCCCCCTGCTGGATGCGCTGCACCACCCGGCTGCCGCGCTTCGCCTCGTGCGTCAGGGTGATCGTCACCCGGGTCGCCCCGGGGCCGGCGTCGGCCAGCTCGATCCGCGTCGTCCAGGTCTCCGGCGTGAGCTCCAGTCGCGTCGCGACGACCTTCTTGGGCACCCAGTCGACGATCTCGCCCTGCGGAGCGCCCGCGTCGGGCGCCCGGCCGCCTTCCAGCCGGCCCGGGACGCACACGAACGTCGTCCCGGTGCCCGCCGTCGGCGAGCCGGAGACCACGTAGGAGACGTCGCAGACCGCGCAGTACGGGGAGAGGACGGCGAGCGCCTGCCACACCCGCGCGCGCGGGAAGGGGACCTCGCGGCTACCGCTCGCCGTCGTCATGAGGCCATCTTTCACTTGCCGCCGACGGAGACCTCGAACTCGACCTGGCTCACGTCCGGTCGCAGGCGGGAGAAGCTGTGCACCAGGGGGTGGCCCCCGCTGTCGTGCACGGTCGTGCGGACCACCAGGAGCGGGGAGCCGGCGACCACGTCGAGCAGCTCGGCCTCGTCGGGAGCGGCCATGCCGACGTCGACCACGATCCGGGCGTGGGCCAGGTCGGCGGCGTACTCGCGGCGCAGGTACTCGTACAGCGAGCCCTGGGAGAGGTCGGCCTCGGCCGCCTTCGGGTAGACCGCGGCGGGCAGGAAGCTGTGCGCGACGTGGTTGGGCGCGCCGTCGACGCTGCGCAGCCGCACCAGCTCGACGACGTCGTCGGCGACCGCGAGGGCGAGCTCGCCGGCCACGGACGACGGCGCCGGCACGACGCGCTGGGTCAGCACCGTCGTGCCGACCTGGGCGCCCTGCTCGGTCATGACCGAGGTGAAGCCGGCGATCCGGTGCACGAAGCTCTCGCGGTACTCGTGCCGGATGGCCGGGCGGGTGACGTACGTGCCGCGGCCCTGCTCGCGCACCAGGTGGCCGTCGGCGACCAGGCCGTCGACCGCGCGGCGCAGGGTGATCCGGCTGACCCCGTACTCGGCGCACAGCTGCGGCTCGGGGGGCAGCAGGGTGTGCTCGGGCAGGGCCGAGACGCGCCGCCGCAGGTGTTCCCGGACCGAGAGGTACTTCGGTCCCGCGGGCGTGGTCGTCACGGTTCAAAGGTACTGGAAGGAAAGACGTCTGGTCGTCATGTCGTCTCGGACGTCCGGCAGCGCGGGAGTTTAACGCGGAAGAGGTCGAGACGTCTAGACGTCATGACGTACTGTCGTCTCGCCCACGGTTCCCCAAGGAGAGGACCCCCGTGCGACTCGGGATCCTGACCGGCGGCGGCGACTGCCCCGGCCTCAACGCCGTCATCCGCTCGGTCGTGCGCGCGGCGACCACCCACTACGGCAGCGAGGTGCTCGGCTTCCGCGACGGCTGGCGCGGGCTGCTCGAGGACCGGACGACGCCGCTGGACGTCGCGGCCGTCGACGGCCTGCTCACCCGCGGCGGGACGACGCTCGGTTCGGCGCGGGTGGCACCCGAGACGCTCAACGCCGGGATCGCGCAGATGAAGGGCGTGCTCGCCGCGCACGGGGTCGACGTCCTCGTCCCGATCGGCGGGGAGGGCACGCTCACCGCCGCGCACCTGCTCTCGCAGGCCGGCGTCCCGGTGGTCGGCGTCCCCAAGACCATCGACAACGACATCGACGGCACCGACCTGACCTTCGGCTTCGACACCGCGGTCAGCATCGCCACCGAGATGATCGACCGGCTGCACACGACCGCCGAGTCGCACCAGCGGGTGCTGCTGGTCGAGGTGATGGGCCGGCACGCCGGCTGGATCGCGCTGCACGCCGGCCTGGCCGCGGGCGCCCACCTGACCCTGGTGCCCGAGGAGCCGTTCGACGTCGCCGAGGTGGCGAAGATCGTCGAGGGCCGCTTCGACCGCGGGGACACCCACGTGATCGGCGTCGTCGCCGAGGGTGCCCACCCCAGGCCGGGCAGCATGCCGCTGCGGGACGGCGGGCTGGACGAGTTCGGCCACCGCCGGTTCACCGGGGTCGCCCAGCAGCTGGGTGAGGAGCTGGAGCGGCGCACCGGCAAGGAGGTGCGCACCACCGTGCTCGGCCACGTGCAGCGCGGCGGGACGCCGACGTCGTTCGACCGCGTGCTGGCCACCCGGTTCGGTCTGCACGCGACGATCGCCGCGCACGAGGGCGCCCACGGGCAGATGGTGGCGCTGCGCGGGACGGAGATCGAGCTGGTGCCGCTGGCCCGCGCCGTGGCGAAGCTGAAGACCGTTCCGCCACGGCGCATGGCCGAGACCGGCGCGTTCACCGGCTGAGCCGTAGCGTGAGCGCATGCGCAAGGGCATCCACCCCGAGTACCGCGAGGTCGTCTTCCGCGACGCCGCGAGCGGAGCGACCTACAAGACCCGGTCGACCATGAACAGCGACCAGACGGTCGAGTGGACCGACGGGCGTACCTACCCCCTGGTGGTCGTCGACATCTCCGCCGCCTCGCACCCGTTCTGGACCGGCAACCAGCGCGTGCTGGACACCGCGGGTCGCGTGGAACGCTTCCGGCAGCGGTACGGGGGCAACGAGCGCCCCCGCAAGAAGTGATGCGTGGAGAGGTGCCTGGTCAGGACCGTGCGCGACGGAGCACGATCTGCGCGTGAGCGGAACGCCGGACTGGCGCGCCCAGAAGCGCGAGGAGACGCACCAGCGCATCTACGACACAGGCATGCGCCTGTTCGCCGAGCGCGGGTTCGACCGTGTGAGCGTCGGCGACATCGCCCGCGAGGCCAAGGTCTCGGTGCCGACGTTCTACGCGCACTTCGAGAACAAAGAGCACATCGTGATGCAGATGCCGGCGCAGGAGGAGATCGACACGATCCTCTCCGCGCAGCCGACGGACGTGCCGCTGGCCGAGCGCATCCGCAGCGGGATCATGGCCTGGATCAACCACTACGGCCCCGAGGAGCGCGAGCAGCTGCTGCAGCGCTGGCGGATCGTCGTGGCCACCCCGGGCCTGCGCAACCAGGCCGCCACGTTCGAGCGGGCCACCGCCGGCCTGGTCTCCGACGCCCTCAAGGCCGACGCGGAGCCGGGTAGCTCGCCGGTCGCGATGGACGTCGTCGTCACCGCCAGCCTGTCGGCCTACACCCAGATCATCCTGCGGTGGGCCGAGGCGGGCGGGACGCTGTCCCTCGAGGAGGTCGCCGAGGACGTGCTCAACGCCCTCCGCGAACTCTAAGGAGCCTTCAACTCGATCACGGTGACCTCGGGGGTGGCGCCGACTCGCATCGGCGGCCCCCAGAACCCCACCCCGGGCGTGACGTACAGCTGCGTCGGCCCCTGTCTCGACCAGCCCTCGACCGCCGGCTGGTCGAGCCGGACGACGTGGTCGAACGGCCACAGCTGCCCGCCGTGCGTGTGCCCGGACAGCTGCAGGTCCACCCCGGCGGCTGCGGCCTGCTCCACCTGCACCGGCTGGTGGGCCAGCAGCACGACCGGCCGGCTGTCGTCGCGGCCGTCCAGCGCCGCGTCGAGGTCCGCGCCCTGCCCGGGGATCCCGGAGGAGGCCGCCGTCCGGTCGTCGATGCCGGCCAGGTCGAACGACGCGCTCCCCCGGCGGATCGCGACCCGCTCGTTGTGCAGCACGTCGATGCCCAGGGTCGGCAGGTGCCGGAGCCACGCGCGGGTGTCGACGAAGTACTCGTGGTTGCCGGTGACGAAGTAGACGCCCTGCTCGCTCACCAGGTCGGCCAGCGGCGCCACCTCACCGCGCAGCTGGGCCACCTCGCCGTCGACCAGGTCGCCGACGATCGCGACGACGTCCGGCCGCTGCTGGTTGACCAGCTCGACCACCCGCTCGAAGCGCCGTCCGCCGTAGGTGGCCGACAGGTGGGCGTCGGAGAAGGTGACGATCCGCAGGCCGTCCAGCGCCGGGTCCAGCCGGGGCAGCGTGATCGGCACCCGCCGCACCCGCGGCGGTGAGTTGGCCAGGTAGGCACCGGTGCCGGCGGTGGCGAGCGCGACGACGCCGGCCGTCGCGGCCAGGCTCCGACCGAGGAAGAGCCGGCGGGCCGGATCGACCACGGCCTCCTCGACGACGGCGGCGCCGGGCCCGTCGGCGAGCGGCCGCCGGGTCCAGCGCCGCAGCGCCCACCGCACGGGCTCCAGCACCACGAGGGTCAGGAAGGCGTAGAACGCCACCCCGAGCCAGCTGTAGGCGATCCAGTCCAGCGGCGCGGCGACCGGGTTCGGCAGGCCTCGGCCCAGCGTCACGGCCAGCGGCAGCAGGACCGCCAGCACGACGGTCGTGAGCGTCAGCCACCGGCGGGCCCGGCCCGGCCGGGTGGTGCCGCGCACCAGCCGCCACCACAGGTAGGTGTGCAGCAGGACGACGGCGAGCAGGACGACGGTGCCGAACCCGAGCAGGCGGACGAGGGTCAGGGCCGGCTCCTCATTTCTTCCCGGCCTTGCGGACGGCCTTGGACAGCGTCGGTTCCAGCTCCCAGAACCCCGCCTCCGCCGCGGTGGCGCGCGCCTCCTCCAGCGCGTGCAGCCGGCCGAAGGTCCAGCCGTTCTCGCCCGCGGCCGAGGCGGCCATGCCGAGCCGGCGGCACCAGTCGCGGGTGACGACGGTGTCCTGCCGCTCTCCCAGCAGGTCCTGCACGGTCTTCATGCGGTCCACCAGGGCGTCGGCGCGGCTGCCGAGCACGGGGGCGGCCACCTCGGCGGTGTAGCGCACCCGCTTGGCCGCCTTGCGCACCTCGTGCAGGGAGCCGCTCGCCGACTCGTCCTGCGCGGCCGCGATCCGCCTGCGCAGCCGCTTGCCGGCGCGCCGGACGGCGTCGGCGAGCACGGGGCGGGCCGGGTCCCCCGCGCGGTCGCCGTACGGGGGGTCGTCGAGCAGCGCGTGCAGGTCGTCGAGCAGCTGCCGGTACCGCGCGCCGGCGAGCGTGCGGGCGGCCGCACGCCGGCCGGCCTCGGCGTCCTTGATCTCGGCCTGCTGCAGGCGGGCGATCACCGGCCCGACCAGCAGCTCGTCCGGCTGGGCCGCGGCCAGCTCGCGCAGGTGCGCGAGGGCGACCTGCCCGTCGCGGGCGCCCGAGAGCTCCGTGCCGACCCACTTCAGCTCGTCGCGCAGCGGGTCGGTGCGTGCCCGGTCGACCACCGGGCGGTAGGCGGCGAGGATGCTGCGCAGCCGGCGGCAGGCGACGCGCAGGTCGTGCACGCCGTCGGCCTGGTCGGTGCGGACCAGCAGGTCGGCGTCCTGCAGCGCCTGCACCTGGGTGGCCAGCGCGGCCAGGACCACCTGTCCCGCGGGGGTCTTCTTCGTCGGTTTCGGCAGCGCCGGCCCGCCGTCGACCGCCGCCAGCCGGTCGGTCAGCACGCGGGCGAGCTTGGACGGCGACGGCGAGGGTGAGGCACCGGCCGCCACCAGGCGCTCGGCGACCGCGGCCAGCACCGCCTCGTCGCCGTCCACCAGCTCCACCTCGAGCTCGCGCCACACCTGCACGGTGGCCGGCTCGTCCGGGGTGGCGGCGAACGCGGTGCCGGTGACCGTGTCGTCGGCGACCTCGGCGAGCACCCGGCCGTCGTCGGCACGCAGCAGGGTGACCAGCCGGCGGGTCTGCAGCGAGGCGACCGGCCCGACCGGCGCGCCGCGCACGATCCCCGTCACCGGCTCCTGCACGGTCTTGGGCGGCGTCCGCCCGGCCCGGCCCAGCGGGGAGTGCAGCTCCCGGCGGGCGCCGGCCGTCTCGGGCAGCTTGACGTGCCAGCCGGCGTCCGGGCCGCCAGTGCGCCGGCGCATCGTCACGCGGGCGCGGGCCAGCCGCAGATCGGGGGTGTCGTGGTAGACCGCCTCCAGCTGCCGCTCCTCGGGGGCGTCCACGCCGGCCACCCCGTCCACGCCGGCCAGGTCGGGCAGGACGAAATCCGTGGGCACGTCGAACTTGCGCTCGACCTCCACGTGGACCGCGGGCATGGCGCGCCTCCTCGCTGCGGGGGACAACCGGAACGATGCCACCCCACCAGGGCGGATGCGCCTCCGATGTTCGCCGGTCGACCCGACGGGGCACTCCCGGCACCACAGTCGAGGGGAGCCCACCCATGTTGACCGAGCGCGAGGTGTCCGCCGCAGTCGGCGGCACCGCCTACGACGCCGAGGGCGGCAAGCTCGGCACCGTCGAGCACTTCTTCGCCGACGACCGCACCGGCACACCCACGTGGGTCGCCGTGACGACGGGCCTGTTCGGCACCCGCACGTCGCTGGTGCCCGTGCAGAGCGCCTCGCTGTCCGAGGGCCGGCTGGTCCTGCCGGTGACCAAGGACGCGGTCCGATCGGCTCCCGAGGTCGGCGACGGCGGCCACCTGGGCCCGGACGACGAGGCGCAGCTGCGCCGTCACTACGGCCTCGAGCCGGCCGGCACCGGCGAGCCGGCGTGGACGGCGGACGCCACGGGCCTCACCCCCGCCGGCGCCGGGCCGGACGAGGAGGAGCACAGCGGCCGGCACGCGGCCCCCGACCAGGCCACGGACGGGGGGATGGTCCGCTCCGAGGAGCAGCTGCGGGTCGGCACCGAGCAGGTCGCCGCCACCCGGGTCCGGGTCGTGAAGTACGTCGTCACCGAGGAGGTGCAGCTCACCGTCCCGATCCGGCGCGAGGAGATCCGCGTCGAGGAGGTGCCGCTGGACGCGCCCGACGAGCCCGGGGAGTCGCTGGTCCCGACCGGGGCCGGTGGGGAGCTGCCCGACGAGATCGTGCTGCACACCGAGCGGCCGGTGGTGGGCGTGGAGGTCGTGCCCACCGAGCGGGTGCGCCTGCGCACCGAGGTCGTGGCGGGCCAGGAGACGGTGACCCGCCAGGTGCAGCGCGAGCAGATCGCCGTCGACCAGCAGGGCCCCGCTCGCTAGCGTGCCGGGGTGGACTTCGCCCCTGATCCCCGGACCACCGAGCTCGCCGAGCAGCTCCAGGCCTTTCTGGACGAGCGGATCTACCCCGCGGAAGCGGCGTTCGACGAGCAGGTGCAGGAGTCGGGCTGGGCGCGCCCGCCGATCATCGAGGAGCTCCAGGCCGAGGCGCGCTCGCGGGGGCTGTGGAACCTCTTCCTGCCCAAGGAGCACCACGAGCGGCACGGCTACGGCGCCGGGCTGACCAACCTGCAGTACGCCCCGCTGGCCGAGCTCACCGGGCGCAGCCCCGCGCTGGCCCCCGAGGCGGTGAACTCCGCGGCGCCGGACACCGGCAACATGGAGCTGCTGTCGCTGTTCGGCACCGAGCAGCAGCGCGCGGAGTGGCTCGAACCGCTGCTCGCCGGGGAGATCCGGTCGGTCTTCTCGATGACCGAGCCCGCGGTCGCATCGTCCGACGCCACGAACATCCGCACCGAGATCCGCCGGGACGGCGACGAGTACGTCATCCAGGGGCGCAAGTGGTGGTCCTCGGGTGCGATGAACCCCAACTGCCGGATCGCGATCGTCATGGGCGTCACCGATCCGGACGCCGAGCCGCACCGCCGGCAGTCGATGATCCTCGTGCCGATGGACACCCCCGGCGTCACGATCGAGCGCTCGACCAGCGTGTTCGGCTACTCCGACGCCGCGCACGGCGGGCACGCGGTGATCCACTACGACGACGTCCGGGTGCCGGCGTCCAACCTGCTCGGCGAGCCCGGCTCCGGCTTCGCGCTCGCCCAGGCGCGGCTGGGGCCCGGCCGGATCCACCACTGCATGCGGCTGCTGGGCATGGCGGAGCGGGCGGTGGACCTCATGGTCGACCGGGTCAAGCAGCGGGTCGCCTTCGGCAAGCCGGTCGCCGAGCAGGGCGTCGTCCAGCACTGGATCGCCCAGTCCCGCATCCGGATCGAGCAGGCCCGGCTGCTGGTGCTCAAGACGGCGTGGCTGATCGACACCGTCGGCAACCAGGGCGCGCGCACCGAGGTCGCCGCGATCAAGGTCGCCACCCCCGAGGTGACCAAGTACGTGGTCGACCGGGCGATCCAGGCGCACGGCGGCATGGGGGTCAGCCAGGACACCCCCCTGGCGTCGCTCTACGCGCAGGCGCGGCTGCTGCAGATCGCCGACGGCCCGGACGAGGTGCACGAGATGGTCATCGCCCGGCGCGAGCTGCGCGCCCGCTGACAGGGCAGGCGTTGATCAGGTGACCTGATCACCGGCTGTCCTCCTGCACCAGCGTTGGTGCGGTCGGACAGCGTTTGATCAGGTCACCTGATCACCGTCCGGCACCCTGCCGCACGGACCGGCGTTTTGCGCTCGCGATCCTCGGCTAACCCGAGGGTCTGGTCGGTCAGCCTCGGGGGGACATCGGCGCCGGGCCGACCCAGGATGAGGGAGCGTCCGTTGGCACACGAGGCGAAGCGAGAAGCGCAGGAAGCCCTGTTCACGGCGATCAAGGACCAGGCCGAGACGAACATGAAGTCGGCCCTGCGGGCGCCGGAGAAGGCCCATCTCCTCCTGGAGCTGGCCGAGGCCTACCGGCTCGCCGCCGGCGGTCCCATGCCGGAGATGGCCAGCGCCCGGCAGCGGTCCAACGGCGCGACCCACCAGGAGGCGGCTACGCGCTGACGCCGAGCCTCCGGCGGACCACCTTCCGGGCGATCTCGAGGGCCCCCGGGTCGTCGTGCAGCACGAAGTTGGTGTCGGCGGCCAGGATGATCCCGTTCAGCTCGAAGGCGAGGGCCACCGGGTCCTCGTCGTCGGGCAGGTCGCCCTGCTGCACCGCCGCGGCCGCGACCTGCTGCAGCAGCTGGTGGAACCGCGACTGGAAGGCGGCCACCCGGTCCTTCACCGGGCCGGGGCGGGTGCCCATCTCCAGCGCCGCCCCCGCGAAGAAGCAGCCGCCGGGGAACGTGCGGCGCTCCAAGTGGTCGAAGAAGGCGTCGCAGACGGCGACCAGCCGGGCCACAGGCGTGGGCGCGGCCAGGGCGGGGCCGATGACCTCCAGCTGGAAGATGCGCCCCGCCTCGTCGACGGTGGCCAGCTGCAGTTCCTGCTTCGAGCCGAAGTGGGCGTAGAGGCCGCTCTTGCTCATCTTCAGGGCGTCGGCGAGGTTGCCGATGGACAGCCCCTCCAGCCCGTCGACGGTAGCGAGGGAGACGGCCTCGCGCAGGATCGCCGCGCGCGTGCGCTGGCCGTCGGAGCGCGTCTTGCGCGCCCGCGGCAGCGGCTCGAGGAGGACGTCCTCCGAGGGAGCGGCACTCACCTTGACAAGTTAGCACGACCGTTCGTACTTTCCTCTGCCATAGCACGAACGGTCGTGCTAACTAGCCGGAGGTGGAGCCATGGCGAACAAGTCGGTCATCAGCCTGACCACGGGCATGGAGGACCCGGAGAAGGTCATGATCGCGTTCCTCGTCGCGGTCGGGGCCGCCGAGCAGGGACGGCAGACGCTGATGTTCCTGACCAAGGAGGCCGTCCGGCTGGCCACGGAAGGGGTCGCGACCGGCACGGCGTGCGAGGGCTGCCCGCCGCTGCCCTCCCTGCTCGAGCGGTACGGCAAGGCCGGCGGGACGTTCCTGGTCTGCCCGATCTGCTTCGACTCGAGGAAGCTCGACAAGGGCATGCTCATCGAGGGCGCCGAGCTCGGCGGCACCGTGCCCATGTGGCAGTGGATCGGCGACGACCCCGCGGTGACGTTCTCCTACTGAGCCGAGGTTCCGGAGGGGGCTCCGCTCCGGGCCCCCCGCGCGGCAGGATTGTTCTGTGCGAGGCCTGGAGATCGTCGTCGTCATCGGGGTGCTGGTGCTGCTCGGCGGCGTCCTGGCCCCGTGGCTGAGGCTGCCGGCGCCCCTCGTCCAGCTGCTGCTCGGCGTCGCCGTCGGCTTCGTGCCGGGCCTCGGCGACGTCGAGATGCCGCCCGAGGTGGTGCTGTTCCTCTTCCTGCCGGCCCTCCTGTACTGGGAGTCGCTGAACACGTCGCTGCGCGAAGCGCGGGCGAACGTCCGCGTGATCTTCCTGTCGTCGGTCGTCCTCGTGCTGGTCACGGCGACGACCGTCGCGCTGGTCGGGCACGCGCTGGGCCTGTCCTGGCCGATGGCCTGGGTGCTGGGCGCCGTCCTCGCGCCCACCGACGCGACCGCGGTCGCCGCCGTCGCCGGCCGGCTGCCCCGGCGCCAGGCCACGCTGCTGCGCGCGGAGAGCCTGATCAACGACGGCACCGCGCTGGCCGTCTACGGCGTCGCGGTGGGGATCGCCGTCGGCACCCTGGAGATCGGCGCGGGCGGGATCGCGTGGCGGCTGGCGTGGTCCTACGTCGGGGGCATCGCCGCGGGCCTGGCCGTCGCCAGCCTGGCCGTGCTCGTGCGCCGGCGGCTGCACGACGTCCGGCTGGAGAACCTGGTCGGGCTGCTCACCCCGTTCGTCGCCTACCTCCCCGCCGAGCTGCTGGGCGCCTCCGGGGTGGTCGCCGTCGTCACGGCCGGGCTGGCGCTCACCCAGATCCCGCCGACGCTGATCCCGGCCCGCACGCGCGTCCAGTCCCGCGCCTTCTGGACCCTGACCAGCTACGTGCTCAACGGGGCGCTGTTCGTGCTCATCGGCCTGGAGCTGCACGCCGTGGTGGCCGGCCGCAGCGCGTCGGAGCTGCTGGCGGGCTCGGCGATCGCGCTGCTGGTCTCGCTCGTCGTCGTCGGCACCCGGCTGGTGTGGTCGAACTCGACGCCGTACCTGATCCGGGCGATCGACCGCCGACCGGCGCAGCGCCTGCGCCGGGTGGGCTTTCGCCAGCGCCAGCCGCTGGCGTGGGCGGGCTTCCGCGGCGCGGTCTCGCTGGCCGCGGCGCTCGCCATCCCCGCCACCATGGACGGCGGCGGGCCGCTGGAGGGCCGCGACCTCGTGCTGCTGGTGACCTTCGGCGTCATCGTGTTCACGCTGGTCGTGCAGGGCCTCACGCTGCCGGCCGTCGTCCGCTGGGCGCACCTGCCGGAGGACAGCCGCGAGACCGAGGAGCAGCGGCTGGCCCAGCGCGAGGCGACCCGGGCGGCCATGGATGCGATGGAGGACCGCGCCGCCGAGCTCGGCGTGCCCGACGACGTCTGGAAGCAGGTGCACGCCGACTACGAGGAGCACCTGCGCGAGCTGGAGCTGAAGTACGCGGTGCTGGACGGCGAGGCCGAGGATCGCGACCGCGATTCCCTGGCCGCGCTCAAGGCCGCACGCCGGCTGCGGGTGGCGCTGCTCGCGGACAAGCGCCGGGCGCTCGCCCAACTGCGCCACGACCGCCGCATCGACGACCTGGTGCTGGTGCGCATGCAGAACCAGCTGGACGCCGAGGAGGTCCGCCTCTCCGGCCCCGTCGACGACGACTGAGCGGAGTGCCACGGGCGCGCTTTCCGCGCCGTGGCACTCCGCTAGGGCCTGCGGTCGGGCATGAAGGCGAACTTCTCGCGGGTCGCGGCGACCTCAGCCGCGTCGACGTCCGCGAGCAGCATCGTCTCGACGCCGGCCGCCGTGGCCAGCAGCTCGCCCATCGGGCTGACGATCCGGCTGTCGCCGAGGTGCTCGAGACCGTTGCCGTCGGCGCCGACCCGGTTCACGCCGACCACGTACGCCTGGTTCTCGATCGCGCGGGCCTGCAGCAGCGTCTGCCAGTGGTGCCGGCGCGGGCTGGGCCAGTTCGCCGGCACCAGGTAGACGTCGGTGGCCGGCGCGGCGTCCCAGAACACGTTCGCGAAGCGCAGGTCGTAGCAGATGAACGGCGTGATCCGCAGGCCCCCGATCTCCACGCTGGTCGGCTTCTCCCCCGCCCGGAACCGCTCGTGCTCGCCGGCGTGGGTGAACGGGTGCAGCTTGCGGTAGCGGTGCGTCGTCCCGTCCGGCCCGGCCAGGACGAAGGAGTTGTAGGGCAGCTCGCCGTCCGCGGCGATCTCGGGACAGGTGCCGCCCACCCAGACGCCGTGCTCGGCGGCCTGCGCCTGCAGGAACTGCGCGGACGGGCCGCCCTCGGGCTCGCCGATGCCCGGCGTCATCGAGAAGCCCGTCGAGAACGTCTCGGTGAGCAGCACAAGCTCGGCACCGGCGCCCGCCGCGCCGGCGATCCACGGGGCGAGCCGCGCGAAGTTGGCGTCGCGGTCCTCCCACACGATGTCGTGCTGCACCGCCGCGATCCTCATGCCATCTCCCTCAACCGCTTCACCGCAACGCCGAGCACCTCGTCGCGCTTGCAGAACGCGAACCGGACCAGGTGCCGGCCCAGGTGCGCGTGCGCCGGGTCGTAGAACACCACAGTCGGGACGCCGACGACACCGGCCCGCTCCGGCAGCGAGCGGCAGAACGCCAGCCCGTCGCCGTCCGGCTGCACGGGGCGGACGTCGACCGTCGCGAAGTACGTGGCCTCCGGGCTGATCACCGGCAGCCCCGCCTCGCGCAGGCCCTGGACCAGGACGTCGCGCCGGTACTCGAGGTCGCGGGCGATCCCGGTGAAGTACTCGTCGGGCAGCCGCAGCCCGGCGGCGATCGCGGGCTGGAACGGCCCACCGCTGACGTAGGTGAGGAACTGCTTGGCCGTGCGGACGGCGGTCACCAGCTCGGCCGGCGCGCAGATCCAGCCGATCTTCCAGCCGGTGGTGTTGAACGTCTTGCCGGCGCTGCTGACGACGATCGTGCGCTCGCGCATGCCCGGCAGGGTGGCGATCGAGCGGTGCTCGGCCCCGGAGAAGACCAGGTGCTCGTAGACCTCGTCGGTGAGCACCAGCAGCTCGTGCTCCATGGCCAGGGCGGCCAGCTGGCCCAGCTCCTCGGCGGTGAACACCTTGCCGGTGGGGTTGTGCGGGGTGTTGAGCAGCAGCAGCTTCGTCCGCGGCGTGACGGCGGCCCGCACCTCGTCGGGGTCGAAGCTCCACGGTCCGTCGTCCCCGGCCGGTGGGCGCAGCGGCACCGGCCGCAGCACGCCGCCGGCCATGGCCACGCCCGCGGCGTAGCTGTCGTACATCGGCTCGAAGAGCACGACCTCGTCGCCGGGCTCGAGCAGCGCGATCAGCGCGGCGGCCAGCGCCTCGGTGGCCCCGGCGGTGACCAGCACCTCGGTGTCGGGGTCGTAGCCGAGGCCGCGGAAGTGCTGCACGTGGTCGGCGATCGCCAGCCGCAGCTCGGGGATGCCCGGGCCGGGCGGGTACTGGTCGTGCCCGGTGCCGATCGCGGCGCGGGCGACGTCGAGCACCTCGTCGGGGCCGGGGTAGTCGGGGAAGCCCTGGCCGAGGTTGACCGCGCCGGTGGCCACGGCCAGGGCGCTCATCTCGGCGAAGATCGTCGTCCCGAAGCCCTGCAGCCGGGCCGACAGGTAGGGCACGCGGGTCATGTCACCACCTCGAAGCGCACGCTACGGCTCGCCACGTCGGCCTCGACCAGCCGGACCTCCACCCGGGTGCCCGGCGTCAGGGGGCCGGCGCAGCGGGCGCGCACGGCCAGCTCGTCCAGGACCACGGTGCCCTCGTCGAGCGCGACCGCCGGGAAGCGGTCGCCCTCGCGGCCGTGCAGGAGCCACGCCTCCGTGGCGTCGACGACCGCGCGCTCCACCTCGTGCGTGCGACGGTCGGAGGTCGCCATGAGCTCGGGGAGCAGGGGCAGGGCCGCGCGCAGCTCGTCGCCCGGACCGCGGCCGGTGGCCAGCGCCAGGCAGACCTCGGTGCCGAACCGGTCGACCAGCCGGCGCAGCGGCGCGGTGACGTGCGCGTACGGGGCGGCGACCCCGCTGTGCAGCGGCTGCGCGGGGGGCGCACCGTCGAAGGCGGTGTAGCCCGAGCCGCGCAGCAGCGTCGCCGCCTCCTCGAGGAACGCCGCGTGCCGGGGGTCGCCGGCGTCCAGGCCGCTGATCACCGAGCCGGGGCTCGCACCGGCCGGCCAGTCGACGCCGAGCGCCGGCGCCAGCAGCCGCAGCCGTTCGACGTCCTGGGGGCGGGCCGGCGGGAGCGTGCGCAGGATGCCGACCCCGCCGTCGAGCATCAGCCCGGCCGCGCACCGGCCGGTGAGCAGCGAGATCTGCGCGTTCCACGTCTCGACGGGCAGGTCGCCGCGGAAGACAAGGGTCCAGCCGCCGTCCGGCGTGGGCTGCACCTCCTGCTCGGGGGTGCCCAGCTCGATGGCGCCGCGGTCGGCGGCCCGTTCCAGCAGCAGCCGGCCGATCCGCGGCAGCAGGGCCAGGGCGCCGGGCAGCGTGCCGGCGTCGGCCTGCGCCTGCACGCCCGGGTAGTCCAGCTGCGCGCGGCTGCGCACCCGCGCCCGGCGGACGTCGGAGGTGGTCAGCTCGCCGTCGCCGTCCAGGTCGAGGGTCCAGACGACGGCGGGCGTGACCTGGCCGGGCAGCAGGCTGGCCGCGCCCTCGCTGAGCACGGTCGGGTGCAGCGGCACGCGCCGGTCGGGGCTGTAGACGGTCTGGCCGCGGCGGCGGGCCTCGGCGTCCAGCGCCCCGCCGAGCCGCACGAAGCCGCCGACGTCGGCGATCGCGTAGGTGACCCGGAAGCCGCCGTTGCGCTCGGCGAGGTGCACCGCCTGGTCGAGGTCGCGGCTGCCCGGCGGATCGAGGGTGACCAGCTCGACGTCGGTGGCGTCCAGCTCGGGCAGCGGCGGGCGCGCCGCGGCTGCCTCCGCCTCCGCCAGCGCATCCGCGGGGAAGTCCTCCGGCACGCCGAGCTCGGCCCGGATCGCCGCGAAGTCCGGTGGGGACGGCGCCGGCCGCGGCCAGCTCGGCACGCGCAACGGATGCCGCGGAGGACGCTCCATCGGTGTCGTCCTCCTGTCGTCCTGGCGTGGATCAGGTCACCTGATCAAACGCTGTCCTCCCGCACCAATGCTGGTGAGGTAGGACAGCCGGTGATCAGGGAACCTGATCACCGGCTGCCGTTCCACGTGGAACCTCAGCTGCCGGCGGGCTCGCGCAGCTCCCTCCGCAGGATCTTGCCCGTCACCGTCTTCGGCAGCTCGCCGACCAGCTCGATCGAGCGCGGGTACTTGTAGGCCGCCATCCGCTCCTTGCAGAACGCGATGAGCTCCTCGGGCGTGGCCTGGCTTCCCGGCTTGAGCGACACGAACGCCTTCACCGTCTCCCCGCGGTACTCGTCGGGAACGCCCACGACCGCGGCCTCGCGCACCGCCGGGTGCCCGTAGAGGACGTCCTCCACCTCCCGGGGCCACACCTTGTAGCCGGCCGCGTTGATCATGTCCTTCTTGCGGTCGACGATGAAGATCCAGCCCTCGGGGCTCATGAACCCGACGTCGCCGGAGCGCAGCTCGCGACCCGGCAGCGCCTCCTCGGTCTCCTTCTCCTTGCCCCAGTAGCCGAGCACGACCTGCGGCCCCTTCGCGCAGATCTCGCCGACCTCGCCCAGCGGCACCGGCTCGCCGTCCTCGCCGAGGATCCGGACGACGGTGTTGTTGACCGGGCAGCCGACGGAGAAGGCGCCCGAGGTCTGGTCGACCGGCGAGGCGACGCCGCGGGGGGTGAGCGTCATCGGCGAGGTCGTCTCGGTAAGGCCGTAGGCGTTGTGGATGGGCAGGCCGGTCGCCTTCTCGAACGCCTCGGCGACGGACGGCGCGATCGCCGCGCCGCCCGAGTAGATCCACTCGAACGACTCGAAGTCCTCCCGGGCGAAGCCCGGAGCGTTCATCAGCGCGATGAACACGGTGATCGCGCCGATGGTGAACGTCGGCCGGTGCTCGCGGATCGCGTCGAGCACGACCTGCGGCTCGAAGCGGTAGGCCAGCACGAGCGAGGAGCCCGACAGCAGGCAGACGCCGATGTGCCCGATCAGGCCGGTGATGTGGAACAGCGGTGCGACGCCGAGCACCGAGCCGTCCCTGCCGACGCCGGCGTAGTCCCGGTAGACCTGCGCGGTGAAGCAGACGTTGCCGTGGGTGTTCATCGCGCCCTTGGGCACGCCCGTCGTCCCGGACGTGTAGGTCAGGAACGCGACGTCGTCCACCCCGTAGGAGACGTCGGGCACCGACTCGCCGAGGTGTGCCTCGATCAGCTCGACCAGGTCCGTGGTGCCGTCGGAGCGCTGCCGGGAGACCGACCCGAACAGCCGCGAGTCGTGCCGGTTCTGGTACTCGAGCTCCGAGGTGGTCAGCACCAGGGTGACGTCGGTGTCGGGGACGACCTTGCGCGCGACCGAGTCGTACAGCGACTCGAGGCAGAGCAGCACCTTCGCGCCGGAGTCCTCGAGCTGGTAGGCGAGTTCCCGCTCCCGGTTCATCGGGTTGATCGAGACCATGATCCCGCCGGCCTTCCAGGTGGCGACCATGGCGATCACGAACTGCGGGACGTTCTGCAGGTAGACCGCCAAGCGGTCACCGCGCTCGAACCCGTGCTCCCGCAGCCCCGCGGCCAGCGCGGTGGACTGCTCGTCGAGCTGGCGCCACGTGAGGACGCCGTCGAAGTACTTGATCGCCGCGTCGTCCGGCCGGGCGGCGAACGTGGCGCGGACCATCGCGAGGGCGTCGTCGAACTCCACGGCGACGTCAGGGGTCTGGTCGGAGGTGTAGAGGGCCAGCCAGGGTCGGTCGTCGTACGTGGTCATGGAGATCCCCCTCGACAGCGGCGTCGGAATCTCCTCATACAAGCGCCAGACCCCGGCGCCGTCCACCGGTCAGCCGAGGTCGATCCGGACGTCCTCCATCCCCTCGATCGACACCACGTCGCCGCCGCGCAGCTGCCGCCCGCGGCGCTCCTCGGGCTCGCCGTTCACCCGCACGGCGCCTGTCAGCAGCACGTCCTTGACCTGGGCACCGGTCGGGACGGCGTCGACCAGCTTGAGCAGCTGCCCGAGCCGGATGCTCTCCTCCCCCGGGCGCAGCGAGACCGTGCGCATCAGTCCACCACCGGCTGCAGCTCGTCGCCGACCGCCACCGTGCCCGGCCGCAGCACGCCGGCGCCGACGGCGAGCAGGCCGTCCCGCTCGCGGTGGATGGTCTTCAGGACGCCGTTGTCGCGGCCGATCCCGCCGGGCTGCGGGCGGGTGACCATCACGCAGCGCGGCACCGGTTCGACCAGGTCGAGGACCGCGGTGCCCAGCTGCTGCCGGGTACCCGCCAGCGCGTCCTCCCCCTCGCCGTCCAGGACGACGTTGGCCCGGAACCGCCGGCGGTCCCACGTGCCCAGCGTGCCGGTGGACACCAGCGTCACCCGGAAGTCGGGGTTGTCGTGCAACGCCCCGCTCGCGCCCTCCCAGGCGTGCCACGGGCTCGACTCGTCGAAGGCGTCGTCGAGGTTCTCGTACCGCGGCGCGGCGTCGGTGGCCGGGCGCAGCGCGATCCGCCGGCCCGCCCAGTCCGACAGGACGGCGTCGTCGGTGGTGGCCGTGCCGTCGGGCAGGACGACCTCGACCGCGCCGTCCCGGATGCGCGCCGCGGCGAACAGCAGGTCGGGCACCCGGCGGGCGGTCAGGCCGAAGCCGGTCTCGAGGTCGAACAGCGCCCACTGCCGGTCGCCGGCGACGCCGAGCGGCCCGAGCTCCGCCGTCCGGAGCCGTTCCCCCTGCAGGGATTTGACCGGGTAGCGCCAGAGCTCGGTGACGCGCACGTCAGCCGGCCGGCGTCCAGGCCAGCGACCAGCTGCCCTGCCACTGCCGGCCGGGCTCGAGGACGACGAGGTCCACCTTGTCGGCCAGGGCGTTCGGCGGGCAGGTCATCGGCTCGACCGCGAGGCTGCGACGGCGCTCGCCGGCGGGCAGCGTGTCGCCGCTGTAGGCCTGCAGCCACGGCCAGTTCCGGTCGACCGAGAGCCGCAGCGCTCCGGCGGAGCCGCGCAGCTCGACGTGCGCCCAGCCGTCGTCGTCCCGGACCAGGTCGGTGAGCGGGTCGTCGAAGCGGCGCTCGCCGATCCGGCCGACGGCGCCGTCGAAGTCCCGCGTCTCGCCGGTGGGCAGACCGTCCTCGCCCACGACCATCAGCGTGCGGGCGGGCAGGGTCAGCTCTGCCTCGGCCAGACCGCCGTCCTCGGTGGCGCCGACGGACAGGTACGGGTGCATGCCGGCGCCGAACGGCGCGGGCGAGTGCCCGGCGTTGCCCACCCGCAGCGTGACGTCGAGCCGGTCGGCCGACAGGGCGTAGTCGAGCGCGGCGACCAGGCGGAACGGGTAGCCCGGGCGCGGCTCGACGACCGTGCCCACCGACAGCACCCCCTCGGTGCGCTCGAGGATCGTCCACGGCTGCCACGACACCAGGCCGTGGATGGCCACCGGCCGCTCGGGCGAGGAGATCTCCAGCTGGTGCTGCTCGCCGTCCCACTCCCACCGGCCGTCGCGCAGCCGGTTGGGCCAGGGCAGCAGCAGGTGGCCGCGGCGGCCGTGCGGGATCGTGCCGGACGGGTAGCCGTCGAGCACGTGCCAGCCGCCGACGACGAGCCGGCGCAGGCCGCCGCCGCGCAGGTCGACGTCGAGGCGCACGTCGTCGCCGCAGAGCATGCGGGCCTCGGCCGGCTCGGTGACCGGCCACTCGGGGGAGGTCCGAGGGGAGATCGACACGGGGCTCACCTCACCACAGATCAGGGCAGGTCGTAGTCGAGGGTCAGCACCGCCCCCGACTCGCCGTGCGCGATGGTCATCGTGCCGCGGAGGCCTTCGAGCTCACCGGTCCCCGTGCCGGGCAGGACGACGCCGCTCGGCGGCGGGGCGCCGTCGTCGACGACGCCGGTGTGCTGGAGGACGAACGAACCGGTGCGGCCCTCGAGCGTGCCGGTGACCAGCTCGACGGCGACGTACCCGACCGGTGCCTCCCCGACGGCTGCGCTGGTCATGGACACCACGCTGGTGCCGGTCAGGGGTCCGGAGAACGTCTTGCGCAGCCCGACCCGGCCGAAGGTCACGGCCCCCGGCTCGCCGAGCTCCAGCGGCGCCGGCTCCCAGCCGGTGACCTCGAACGGGACCTCCACCTGCGGCATGCCGACCTCCTGCGTCTCGGGACGCGCAGTCTGCCCGATCCCTACGACACGGCTCGGTCGCCGTCCGCCCGGTGCTGCACGGTGCGCTCGATCCGCCGGTCGGGCACGAGCCAGATCAGGGCCGCGGCAGCGTACACGAGGACGCCCAGCGTGGCCGAGACGTACGAGAGCCCGATGCCCACCAGGTACAGGACCGGCGAGAGCTTGCCCTTCAGGTCCCGGCCGACCGCCGTCCGGACGAGGGACCCCTCCCCCTGGTCGCGGACGATGAGCGTCTGCAGCAGGTAGTACGCCAGCGCGGCGGCCAGCAGGACGATCCCGTACGCGGCCGCCGGCACCGCGGCCAGGTGGTTCTCCCCCAGCCAGGACGTGGTGAACGGGATCAGCGACAGCCAGAACAGCAGGTGCAGGTTGGCCCAGAGGATGCCGCCGGTCACCCGGTCGGTCGCCTGGAGCATGTGGTGGTGGTTGTTCCAGTAGATGCCCAGGTAGGCGAAGCTGAGCACGTAGGCGAGCAGCACCGGCAGGTCGTCGTGCAGCGCCGACCAGGTCACGCCCTCCGGTCTGGGCAGCTCGAGGACCATCACGGTGATCGCGATGGCGATGACGGCGTCGCTGAACGCCTCCAACCGACCGGTCGACATGCGCGCCGACGCTACTGGTCGAGGACCCGCTCGAAGAACAGCGAATCGGTGGCCGCCGGGTCGCCGCGGTAGGCGCCGAACGCCTCGATCGGCCGGTAGCCGGCGCGGGTGTAGAGGCCGATCGCCTCGGGCTGGCGCGGCCCGGTCTCCAGGCGCAGCGTCGTCCACCCGTTGCGGCGGGCGGCGTCCTCCAGGCCGCGCAGCACCGCCTTGGAGACGCCCCGGCCGCGCGCGGAGGGGACGACGTACATCCGCTTGACCTCGGCGACGCCGTCCCCGAGCGCGCGCAGGGCGCCGCAGCCGAGCGCCGTCCCGTCCTCGTCCCGGACCAGCAGGACGACGCTCACGTCGGAGGCGGACGGCGGCGTGCCCGGCTCGTTCTTGCCGTCGTAGCGCGCCCGGACCTCGGCCTGCTGGTCGGTGGTGAGCCGCTGGACGTCGGCGTCGTCCCAGGCCACGGCCTCCGGCGTCACAGGCTGATCCCGTGCAGCAGGAGCGCGGCGAGCTCGCGGTAGGCCGCGGCGTCGTCCAGGCCGGTCGCACGGGCGGTCTCGCCGCGACCGATGCGGAACATCAGCGTGGTCACCGTGTCGGCGATGAGCGCCGGGTGCACCGCGCGGAAGTGACCGGCGGCGACGCCCTCGTCGATCAGCTGGCGGACCCGATCGGCGGCCGCGGCGGTGTTCTGCTCGTAGACCGCGCGGCCGGGCGGGAATGCGTCGAGGTCACGGTGGAACGCCGGGGTCGCCGGGACGAGCGCGCGGGCGACCGCTGCGAGGTAGGCGGTCACCCGCAGCGCCGGGTCGGTCTCCCGCGCGGTCTCCGCCTCGACCGCCTCGGTGGCCTGCCGGAAGAAGTGCCGGACCACCCGCAGCGCGAGCTGCTCCTTGCTGCCGGCCAGCGTGTAGAGGGTGCTCTTCGAGCAGTGCAGGCGGAGGGCGATGTCCTCGAGGGTGAACCGGGCGAAACCCTCGGCGAGGAACAGCGCCTCGAGCTGGTCGAGCAGCTGCGCCTGGCGGCGGGTCATGCCGGCCTCGTCGGACGGCACGACGGTCGTGGTCATGGCACCTCCTCGACACCAGCATGACGGCTGGACTAAAGACAGTACTGCGGTATCGTCCTCAGTACTGTTTTCGGGGAGCGAGGGGCATCGTGCAGGTCGAGCGAGAACTACCGACGGACGAGGCGCGCGACCTGATCGCGCTCACCCGCGAGCTGGCCGACGCCGAGCTCGCGCCCCGGGCGGCGCAGTACGAGCGGGAGGAACGCTTCCCGCGCGAGGTGTTCCGCACCCTCGGCGAGGCCGGCCTGCTCGGCCTGCCCTTCGCGGAGGAGGCCGGCGGGGGCGGCCAGCCCTACGCCGTCTACCTGCAGGTGCTCGAGGAGCTGGCCATGCGCTGGGCCAGCATCGCGCTCGGCATCAGCGTGCACACGCTCGCCTGCTCGCCGATCGCGTACTTCGGCACCGACGAGCAGCGCCGCGACCTGCTGCCGGCGATGGTCGGCGGCGAGCTGCTGGGGGCCTACTGCCTGTCGGAGGCGCACGCCGGCTCCGACCCTGCCGCGATGCGCGCCTCGGCGACCCCCACCGACGGCGGCTGGATCGCCCGGGGCGAGAAGGCCTGGGTGACGCACGGCGGGCAGGCCGACTTCTACTCGACGTTCCTGCGCACCCCCGAGGGCATCTCCTGCTTCCACCTCACCCCGGACATGACCGGCTTCGAGCCGGCCAAGCCCGAGGAGAAGATGGGGCTGACCGCCTCGCACACCGCGGCGATCCGGCTGGACGACGTCCCGATCCGGGGCGACCGGCTGGTCGGTGAGCCGGGCCGCGGGCTGAACATCGCCCTCTCGGCGCTGGACTCCGGCCGGCTCGGGGTGAGCGCGGTCGCCGTCGGCCTGGCCCAGGCGGCCCTCGACGTCGCCGTCGAGTACGCCGTCGACCGGGAGGCCTTCGGGCGACCCATCGCCGAGCACCAGGGCCTGCAGTTCCTGCTGGCCGACATGGCGGCGGCCGTCGAGTCGGCGCGGGCCACCTACCTGGCCGCGGCCCGGCGCCGCGACGCCGGCCAGCCGTACTCGCGGCAGGCCTCGATCGCCAAGCTGGTCGCCACCGACGCGGCGATGAAGGTGACCACCGACGCCGTCCAGGTGCTCGGCGGCGCCGGCTACACCCGCGACCACCCCACCGAGCGCTACATGCGCGAGGCGAAGGTCTTCCAGATCTTCGAGGGCACCAACCAGATCCAGCGGATGGTCATCGGCCGCCACCTCGCCAAGGAAGCCGGCACCAGGAAGGCCGTGCCGGCGAGGGCCTGACGCGGTCGAGTGAGCAGTTGCGGACGGCGACACGCGCCGACCCGCCGTCCGGGACGACCGCAACTGCTCACTCGCCGGAGGGCCCGAACCGTCGGCGTTCGGGTGCACGATCGCGCGCATGGCGTCGTTCTCCCAGCTCGAGAAGGAAGAACCCGACTTCGCCGCGCGCGTGAAGGCGGCGTTCGACGCGCACGTGCACAAGATCCTCGCGACCCTGCGCACGGACGGCGCACCCCGGGTCAGCGGCATCGAGACCCGCTTCGCCGACGGCGAGCTGTGGCTGGCCGGGATGACCGGGTCGGTGAAGTTCGCCGACCTGCGCCGCGACCCGCGCATGGCCCTGCACAGCGGCAGCGACGACCCCGACACGTTCGCCGCCGACGCGAAGCTCGCCGGCCGGGCGGTGGAGGTCACCGACCGGTCCGAGCTCGCCCGGTTCGACGGCGGGACGGAGGTCCCGGAGGGCGAGCCGTCGTTCGAGCTGTTCCGCATCGAGCTCGAGCAGGTGGTGCTCACCGCGCTCAGCGAGGCCAAGGACGCGCTGGTCATCACGTCGTGGCGGCCGGGCGCGGGGCTCCGCGAGACGCGTCGCGAGTGAGATCTCACGGCGGAAGTGATGACGTTCGTCAGTGCCGCTCGGGCCTGCGGCGACGAAGACTGGAGCTCCCCGGACCAGGAGAGCGGTGACCATGCCCGACCCCCAGATGCGCGCTGCCGACACCGACCGCGAGGCCGTGGCCAGTCGACTCGGCGAGCACATGACCGCGGGCCGGCTGAGCGTGGCCGAGTACGAGGAGCGCGTGGCGCGGGCCTACTCGGCGAAGACCTACGGCGAGCTGTCCGAGCTCACCCGCGACCTCCCGTCGGAGCGCCCGACCTACCGGCCGGCTCCGCGGCCCGCTGCCGCGGGTCCGTGCGGTCCTGCGCCCTGGGGCGGCTCGTGGACGGCCGCCCCCTGGCGCCGGGCGGTGTGGGGCAGCTGGCTGAGCACGGCGATCATCGTCACCGCGATCTGGCTGATCACCTGCCTGTCGGCCGGGGCGTTCCTCTACTTCTGGCCGATCTGGGTGATCGGCCCGTGGGGCGCGGTGCTGCTGGCCCAGACGCTGGGCGGCGGTGGCGGACGGTCCCGCCGCCACCACCGCCCGCACAACCGCGTCTGACGGCGCGGACCCGGTGGGCCCTCAGCAGGGAGTGGCCGGACCCGCCTCGTAGCACTCGTCGGACACCATCTGCAGCGAGTGGGTGGGCACGGGCGGGGGCGCGGCCGCCGACGGCGTCCGCACCAGCAGCAGGGTCAGGACGACGACGGCCGCGGTGAGCAGCACGAACGCGGCCGCGACGAGCGCCCGCTGCGGGGGCGAGCGGAACGGACGGGGCAGGCGCACGGACGACGACATCTCACGCCCCTTCCCGGACCTCGTGGATCTCGTCGGCGACGAGGCCGTGCGCCTCGCGGTGCACGGTGGCCGCCGCCTCGGCGGACGGGGCCTCGACCAGGCAGAAGATCGTGCCCGCCGGCTCGTCGACCCAGTAGCGCAGGTAGGACACGTCGTGCCCGCCCTGCACCTCCAGGTCGGCCTGGTGGGCCTGGGCGACGGCGTCCAGGGTGGCTCCGCCGTCGATGCGGTGGACGTCCATGAACAACGGCATGGGGACTGCTCCTCGGGTTGGGGAAGGTCGACGCATCAGCAGGGCTTGTCGCGGCTGATCCCGGTGCAGTGGTTCTCGATCGTCGTCGTGTGCGGGGCCGGGGCCGGCTCGGACGCCGACGACGGACCGGAGACGACCAGAGCCACCAGGACGCCGGCCAGGACGAGCAGCGCGGCGCCTGCTGCGATGAACCACCGGAGGCTCATGTCGGACCCTCGATCTCTCGCGTCGGAAAGGGACGCGACCGACGCTAGGAACGATGGGCAGGAGCCCGGATCGGCGAGCGGTGCCCAGATTCGCGCGCGCCGGTGCCCAGGTTTCAGGCGTCGAGCAGCCCCAGCCGCTCGGCCTCCCGGGCCGCGGCGGTGCGCGAGGCGACGCCCATCTTGGTCAGCAGCGCGGAGACGTGGTGGTCGACCGTCCGCTGGGAGATGAACAGCCGCCGGGAGATGTCGCCGTTGGGCAGCCCGGCCGCGACGAGGGCCAGGACCTCCTGCTCGCGGCGGGTCAGCCCCAGCCGGTGCTGGCGGGTCGCCGCCCGCGGGCCGACCGGGACGCCGGTGAGCCCGCGCCGGCGCATCAGCCGCCGCGTCCGCCGGGCCGGCACCAGCGCCCCCAGCTCGTCGAAGACGGCGAGCGCCTCGCGCAGCGCCGCCTCGTCGTCGGACCCGGCAAGCGCCAGGCCCGCCTCGTACGGGCAGCCCACCGCGCGCCAGGCCGCGGCGGCGCCCTGCGGATCGCCGGCCAGCTCGAGGGCGCGCGGCTCGGGCAGCCCGGCGGCCGGCTCCCCCGCCCGGCCAAGGCGGGAACGCCAGACCGCGACCGCCCCGCGGACCCAGGGGTCGCAGCGGTCGGCCACCTCCGCCACGCGGGCCAGCTCGTCCGCCGCCGCCTGCGGCTGGTCGGTCAGCCAGGCCGCCTCCGCGCGGGCGAGCCGGGCCTGGGCGATCCAGTCCGGCTCCCCCGTGCCGTCGGCCAGCCGCGCGGCCTCGTCGAGGTCGGCCGCCGCCTCGGCCTCGCCGCGCCGCGCGCGGATCCGGCCCAGGCTGATCAGCGGGTTGATCCGGTTGACCGGTGAGATCACCGGGTCGGCCAGCAGCGCCGTCGACAGCGCGACCGCCTCGTCCCAGCGTCCCCGCTGGTCCAGCCAGTTGGTCCGCTCGCCGCGCAGGCACGTGCCGAACGTGGCGACGTCGTGGTCGTCGCAGTAGGCCACGCCCTCGGTGAACCAGCGGTCGGCGTCCCCGTAGCGCCGCTCGGCGCAGGACAACCCGTGCAGGTTGGCGTACGCCCGGCCGGCCTGCTCCTCGCGGTCCGCCTCGACGGCGACCTCCAGCGCGCGGAGCATGGTCGGGCGCCACTCCCGCCGGGAGAACGCCGTCGCGCAGGCCTCGGAGTTGAGCGCGTCGCTGAGGATCGTCGCGTCGCCCAGCCGCTCGGCCAGCTGCTGCCCCTGCCGGGCGAGCACGATCGAGGAGTCCAGCCGCCGGTGCAGCATCTGCTGGACGGCCAGGTTGGCGTGCGCCCAGGCCAGCTCCGGCCCCGCCGGCGACTGCGCCGACAGCACGACCAGCGCCTCCTGCGCGGCCTCCTCCGCCTCCGCGCCGCGGCAGAGCCGGTAGAGCGCGCGGGACAGCGCCCGCAGGCTGTCGCCCTCGCGCGTCCGGTCGCCCACCCACCGCCAGAGCGGCAGGGCCGCCTGCCGGGCGGCGGCCGAGTCGGCCCAGCGGTCGACCAGCGAGGTCTCGTAGCCCAGCCCGTCCCACAGCGCCGCCTGCGCGGCCGGGTCCAGGTGGGTGGCGAAGCGCAGCGCCCGCTCGTACTGCGCGACCGCCTCGCGGTGGGAGGCCAGCGCGGCGGCCTTCCGCGCGGCCCGCGGGGCGTGGACGACGACGGCGATGGCGTTGCCCGCACCCTCGGCGTGGTGGGCGAGCCGGGCGTCGTCCTCCGAGCCGATCTCGTGCAGCGCCTCGAGCAGGTCGGCGTGCATCCGGCCGCGCCGGTGCGCCGGGACGGCGTCGGCCACCGCGAGGCGGGAGATCTCGTGCCGGAACCGCAGCCCGGCCTCGTCCGCGGTGAGGACGCCGCCGGCCAGGCCGGCCTCCAGCCCGGCCGCCGCGTCGGGCACCAGGCGCTCCAGCAGCGGCGGGTCGATCCGCGCACCGGCCAGGGCCGCGTACTCGACCAGCCGCCGGGCGCCGGCGTCCAGGCGGGCGACCCGGGCGAGCACGGCCTCCCGCGCCGACACCGGCAGCGCCCCGCCGCCGGCCGCGAGCACCTCGGTGACGAAGAAGGGGTTGCCCCCGGTGAGCCGGAACAGCTCGTCGGGTGCGACCGGCGAGGCGGCGGCGAGGGAGTCGACGGCGGCCTCGGACAGCGGCGGCAGGGCCAGGCGGCGCGTCGTCCGCTGGGTGGCGAGGAACCCCAGCACGACCCGGAGCGGGTGGTCGGGAGCCAGCCCGTCGTCCCGGAACGTGGCGACCAGCAGCACGGGCAGGCCGCGCAACCGGCGCCCGACGTATCGCAGCAGATCGAGCGTGGCCTCGTCGGCCCAGTGCACGTCCTCGACGACGACCACCCGCAGGTGACCGGCGGCGGCGCTCAGCTGCCGCAGCAGGGTCGCGAAGAGCGCGTCGCGGTCCGCACCGCCGGCCGCGGCCGCGCGCAGCTCCCCGCCCAGGCGCTCGGCGAGATCGAACAGCGGCCCGAGCGGGCGCGGTGTGAACAGGCCGTCGCAGGCGCTCCAGGCCCACTCCGCGTCGGGCAGCTCGGCCTCGAGCTGCTCGACCAGCGCGGTCTTGCCGACCCCGGCCTCGCCGGAGACCAGCACCAGCCGGCCGTCGCCCGCGCGCGCCTCCGCGGCGTGCTGCGCGAGCGACGCGAGGAAGGCAGCGCGTTCGAGCAGCGGCACCGCCGCATTCTCGACCGCGGACGACCCCCGGGGAACCCCGGAGGCCGTGGGATCAGGCGGCCAGCCGGTGGTGGTGGCAGCGGCCACCGGCGGTCGCCCGGGCGGCGCACGGCGCGCCGGCCTTGGTGCGGCCACCGCTGTCGCCGCAGCGGGCCGGCGCGGCCGGCTGCGCGGGCTGCGGCGCGACGGCCGGGCGGGGGAACGGCAGGATGACGGCGTCGCGCTCGACGACCGGCACGACCGGGGCCTGGACGGCCGGTGCCGAGACCGCGGGCGCACCGGCCCGGCGGCCGCGGATGCGGCGGAGTGCGGCCGAGACGGTCAGCCCGGCGGCGGTGACGACGAGAGCGGTGACGACCCGAGAGCGCATGCCTCTCTCATCGGCGGTCCCCCGGCCGGTTCGAACCCCCGCCGATCACCCTCGGCGGATGAGGACTGCCCGGTTCCCGTGCTGCTGTCGTGGTCCCTCCCTTTCTCGGGAGGTGCGCCGATGACGACCACGACCGTCGCCCCGCCCACGGCGATCCCGCCCCGCACGTCCGCGGCATACGGCGTGCACTCGGAGGTCGGCGTCCTGCGCAAGGTGCTGGTCTGCGCGCCGGGACTGGCCCACGAGCGGCTGACCCCGCGCAACTGCGACGACCTGCTCTTCGACGACGTGCTGTGGGTGGACAACGCCCGCCGCGACCACGCCGAGTTCGTCCAGGTGATGCGCGAGCGCGAGATCGAGGTGGTCGAGCTGCACGACCTGCTCGCCGAGACCATGGCGATCCCCGAGGCGAGGGACTGGCTGCTGGACCGCAAGATCACCGCCAACGAGGTGGGGATCGGCCTGGTCGACGCGACCCGCGAGTTCCTGCAGGGCCTGGAGGACCGGCGGCTCGCCGAGTTCCTCGTCGGCGGCCTGGCCACCACGGACCTGCCCGACGACTTCCGGCCGGACTACCTCGCGCTGGCCCGCGAGTCCACGGGCGTGCGCGAGTACCTGATGCCACCGCTGCCCAACACGCTCTACACGCGGGACACCACCTGCTGGCTCTACGGCGGCCTCACGCTCAACCCGCTGTTCTGGCCGGCCCGCCACGACGAGACGCTGCTGATGAAGGCGCTCTACTCCTTCCACCCGGACTTCGTCGGCTCCACCGTGTGGTGGGGCGACCCGGAGCAGGACTGGGGCCTGGCCACGCTCGAGGGCGGCGACGTCATGCCGATCGGCAACGGCGTGGTGCTCATCGGCATGAGCGAGCGGACGTCGCGGCAGGCCATCACCCAGGTCGCCGCGGCCCTGTTCGCCGCGGGCGGGGCGAGCAGGGTGATCGTCGCCGGCATGCCGAAGCTGCGCGCGGCGATGCACCTGGACACCGTGTTCACCTTCGCCGACCGCGACCTCGCCACCGCCTACTTCGAGATCGTCGACGGGCTGCACACCTTCAGCCTGCGGCCGGGCGACAAGGAGCCGGTGGAGGTCACCGACGAGAAGGACCGGCGGTTCCCGGACGTCGTCGCCGAGGCCCTGGGCCTTCCGCAGTTGCGCGTGCTCGGCACCGGCGGCGACGCCTACGCCAACGAGCGGCAGCAGTGGGACTCCGGCAACAACGTCGTCGCCGTCGCGCCGGGCGTCGTCTTCGCCTACGACCGCAACACCCAGACCAACGACGTGCTGCGCCGGGCCGGGGTCGAGGTGCTGCCCATCGTGGGCGCCGAGCTCGGGCGGGGCCGGGGTGGCGGCCACTGCATGACCTGCCCGATCATCCGCGACCCCGTCGACTTCTGAGAGGAGAAGGCCTCGTGGAACAGCCCGTCGGCCCGGTGGAGTGGGTGGCGCTCACCTTCCCCGGCAGCTCCCTCGACGCCCGGGTGGTACCGCCGCTCAAGGAACTGGTCGATCCCGGCACCGTCCGCCTGCTGGACGCGGCCGTGCTGCACAAGGACGCCGACGGCGTGATGACGGAGTCGGAGCTGGAGACCGAGGGCGTGCAGGCCTTCGACGACCTCGACGGCGACGTCCTCGAGCTGCTCAGCGACGACGACCTGATCGCCATCGCGGCCAGCCTGGCGCCCGGCACGACCACGCTCGTGCTGGTCTGGGAGAACCGGTGGGCCGCGGCGTTCGCCGACTCGGTGCGCCGGGCCGGCGGCGTCCTGTCGGCCTACGACCGGGTGCCGACCGAACGGGTGGACCCCGCGCTGCACCGGGCCCCGCTGGCAGGGGCGTCGGCATGAGGTCCGCGCAGGGCCGGGGGCGCAGCGGACCGAGCCTGCTGGGCACCGCGGCGCCGGTGCCTGCGGCGCCTCCGCAGGGACCGCCCGCGGTGACCGCGGCGGCGAGCGTGGAGGTCCAGCTGACCAAGCTGGCAGAGCTCCGCCAGGTCGGCCTGCTCACCGACGAGGAGTTCGCCACCTACCAGGCCCGGCTGCTGGCCCCCTGACCGGACGGGAGGAGGTCACGATGGTCGACACGGTCCCGCCCCCGCGGGTCAGCGAGCTGGCGGCCGAGGCCCCGGTCACGACGCCGGGGACGATGAGCCTGCCCACGCTGACCGGGCTGGTGGTCGGCAGCATGGTCGGCGCGGGGGTCTTCTCGCTGCCCGCCCGCTTCGGCGTGGCCACCGGCATCCTCGGGTCGCTGATCGCGTGGGCGGTCGCGGGCACCGGGATGCTGATGCTCGCCTTCGTGTTCCAGACCCTGGCCATCCGCAAGCCGGACCTGGACTCCGGGGTCTTCATCTACGCCAAGGCCGGCTTCGGCGACTACGTCGGCTTCAACTCCGCGATCGGCTTCTGGGCCAGCGCGGTCGCCGGCAACACCTTCTACTGGGTGTTCATCAGCGCGACCATCGGCGCGTTCTTCCCCGCGTTCGGCGACGGCGACACGGTCCTCGCCGTCGCGCTCGGCACCGCCGGCGTCTGGTTCTTCCACTACCTGATCGCGCGCGGGGTCCGGGACGCCGCCGTCATCAACCGGATCGTCACGGTCTTCAAGATCCTGCCGATCCTGGTCTTCATCGTCGTGCTGTTCTTCGCCTTCGACGCCGGCGTCTTCTCCGACAACTGGATCGCCACCGGCTACGGCGACCTCGGCAACCTGAACGAGCAGGTGCGCAACACCATGCTCATCACGACGTTCGTCTTCATCGGCATCGAGGGGGCGAGCGTCTACTCCCGCTACGCCAAGCGCCGCGAGGACGTCGGCCGGGCGACCGTGCTCGGGTTCCTCAGCGTGCTGGCGGTCTTCGCCCTGGTGACGCTGTCGAGCTACTCGGTGCTGCCGCAGCCGGAGCTCGCCACCACCCGCCAGCCGTCCATGATCGGCGTCTTCGAGTCCGTCGTCGGCGACTGGGGCCGCTGGTTCATCAGCATCGCCGTCATCGTCTCGGTCCTCGGCGCCTACCTGGCCTGGACGCTGATGGCTGCCGAGGTGATGTACATCCCGGCCCGCAACGAGGACTTCCCCGCCTTCCTCGGCAGGGAGAACGACCAGAAGACGCCGATCACCGCGCTCGTCGTGACCTCGCTGGCGATCCAGGCGCTGCTGGGCGCGACCCTCGTGCTGACCGACGCGCTGAACTTCATGCTCGACCTGTCGACCAGCCTCGCGCTGATCCCGTACTTCCTCGCCGCCGCGTACGCGCTGAAGCTCTGCCTGACCGGCGAGGCCTACGAGGACGTGGACCGCAGGACCCGGCGCAAGGAGGCGGTCTTCGCGGGGATCGCCACCGCCTACACGCTGTTCCTCTTCGACGCCGCCGGCCTGGAGTTCCTGCTGCTGGCGACGGTGCTCCTGGCCCCCGCCACGCTGCTGTACGTCAAGGCGCGCAGCGAGCGCGGCCGACGGCTGTTCACGCCGACCGAGGTCGTGCTCTGCGCCGTGATCGTCGGCGGCGGGATCACCGGCGTGGTCGGCCTCGCGACCGGTTTCATCGCGATCTGACCGGGGGTCGGCATGCACCGCATCGGAGCAGCTGTCCTGCTCACCGTCGTCCTGACCGCCGGCTGCGGCGTCCAGTCGGGCACGACCGACCTCGAGCGCGCCCGGATCGGGCTGGACAGCGTGGACGGGCGGGTGGGCGACCTGCGGCTGCTCAGCGTCTCCATCGCCTCGCCCGGTCCGCGCGGCAGCACGCACCTCGCCGGGGACACCGCCGCGCTCCTGCTGACGGTGGCGAACGACGGTCAGGACGACGACGTGCTCACCGGCGCCGAGACCGCCGTGGCCGAGAAGGTCGTGTTCCGGGACGGCGACGGCGCGGCGGAGGAGCGGCTCGACGTGGCCGTGCCCGCCGGTGGGGTGGCCGTGCTGCGGGAGGTCACCGGGGCGCACCTGGAGCTGACCCAGCTGCGCGAGACCTTGCGCAGCGGCTTCAGCGTCCCGGTGACGTTCGAGTTCCGCGACGCCGGCGCGGTGACCCTCTCGGTGCCGATCCGCACCTACGAGGGCGTGCGGCCCGACCGACTGGTCGAGCACTCGTCCTGAGTGGGCAAGGGGGGAGTTGAACCCCCACGTCCTTTCGGACACACGGACCTGAACCGTGCGCGTCTGCCATTCCGCCACTTGCCCTGGCGAGGGAAAACACTAGCAGCCCCGGATCGCGGACCCGCGAAGGGCCTGGTTGGACGACGCCCACCGGGGCGTCGCGCCTTCCTGGCCGGTCCGTGGTGGTACGCACGGCTACGATCCAAGAGGGGATCACGACTCAGACCGTCGGCGGCGAGCGCAAGGGAGCGACTGTGGGTGTGCTGCAGCGCTTCGAGCGACGACTCGAGGGCATGGTCGGTCTGGCCTTCGCTCGCATCTTCAAGGGCAAGGTCCACCCGGCCGAGATCGCCAAGGCCCTGCAGCGCGAGGCCGACGAGCAGCGCAACGTCCTGGGCGAGGGCCGGGTGCTCGCGCCCAACGTCTACGTCGTCCGCCTCGGCCAGGTCGACTACGACAACCTCGCCGAGTGGTCCGACCAGCTCGCGGCCGAGCTCGCCGACATGGTCAGCGAGCACATCTCCGGCGAGGGCTACCAGACCTTCGGCGACGTCCAGGTGACCCTGGAGCAGGACGACGACCTCCCGACCGGCGTGTTCGAGGTGAGCTCGCACGTCGCCGACCCGTCCCGGCCGCCCTCGCGCGAGGCGCCGGTGCCCCCGGTGAACGGCTTCCCCAGCGTCGCGCACCCGGCTCTCCCGCCGCTGCCGCCGATCCGCGGCCGGGTGGCCACCGACACCGGCCGGCAGTCGCCGTCGGTCTCCGGCCGGGCCGGCACGCGGATCCAGCACGTGCTCGTCGTCGACGGCCCGGGCACCAGGCACGTCCTCTCCTCCGGCCGCAACGTCATCGGCCGCGGCACCGAGGCCGACATCCGGCTGCCCGACACCGGCGTCAGCCGCAAGCACGTCGACGTCGTCCTCGACAGCGGCACGGCGATCTGCGAGGACCTCGGCTCGACCAACGGCACGCTCGTCAACGGGCGGAGGATCACCCGCCAGCCCCTCGCGGACGGCGACGTGATCCGCATCGGTCACTCGGTGCTGGTCTACCGGCAGGACGGCGCGTGAAGGCGCTCCGGCGCTCGGCAGCGGCCGGAGCGGACCCCGAGGGGATCGCCGCATGACCGCCGAGATCGTGCTGCAGATCTTCCGGTTCGGCTTCCTGCTGCTGCTCTGGCTGTTCATCTTCGCGGCCTTCCGCGTGGTCCGGGCCGACCTGTTCGGCGGCCGGGCCGGCCGGGTCTCCTCGGTGCCCCCGCGGGCGGCCCAGCAGCCCAAGAAGAAGGGTCAGCGCGGCCCGCGCACGCTCGTGGTCACCGCCGGGCCGCTGTCCGGCACCAAGATCACGCTCGGCGAGCAGCCGATCCTCATCGGCCGCGCCGACGACTCGACCCTCGTGCTCACCGACGACTTCGCCAGCTCGCGGCACGCCCGGCTCACCAACCGCGGCGGCCAGTGGTACGTCGAGGACCTCGGCTCCACCAACGGCACCTACCTGGACCAGCAGCGCGTGCAGGGCCCGCTGCTGGTCCAGCCGGGCCAGCCGATCCGGATCGGCCAGACGGCGCTGGAACTGCGGACATGACCCTGGTCCTGCGCTACGCCGCGCGCTCCGACCGCGGGCTGATCCGCGGCAACAACCAGGACTCGGTCTACGCCGGGCCCCGGTTGCTCGCGGTCGCCGACGGCATGGGCGGGCACGCGGCCGGCGACGTCGCCAGCAAGGTGGTCATCGCCGCGCTGGAGCACCTGGACGACGACGCCCCGTCCGGCGACATGCTCCAGTCGATGCGCGCCGCGGTGTTCGAGGGCAGCGAGCACCTGCGCGAGGTGATCCGCGAGGCGCCCCAGCTCGAGGGCATGGGGACGACGCTCACCGCGATCCTCTTCGCCGGCGGCCGGCTGGCGCTGTGCCACGTCGGCGACTCCCGCGCCTACCTGCTGCGCGACGGCGAGATGTCGCAGATCACGCACGACGACACGTTCGTGCAGACGCTCATCGACGACGGCCGGATCACCCAGGAGGAGGCGAACAGCCACCCGCAGCGCTCGCTGCTGCTGCGCGCCCTCAACGGCCAGGACGTCGAGCCGGACCTCTCCATGCGCGAGGCGCGCGCCGGCGACCGCTACCTGCTCTGCTCCGACGGCCTGTCCGGCGTGGTGAGCGAGGAGACCCTCGCCGACGCCCTCAAGGACCCCGATCCGCAGTCGACCGCCGACCGGCTCATCGAGCTCGCCCTGCGCAGCGGCGGCCCGGACAACATCACGGTGATCGTCGCCGACGTCATCGAGGTGGAGGGCGGCCACCCGGCGCTCATGGAACCCGTCGTCGACGGCGCCGCCGGCGACAACGTGGGCCAGCGGCAGGTCGACAACCGGTCCGCCGCGGGCCGCGCGGCGCTGGCCGATCCGCCGCCACCCCCGCCGCCGGCGATGCCCAGCTCGGTCAGCCCGCCGCCGCGCCGCCGGCGCCGGATGCGCTGGGCGTTGATCGCGCTCGGCCTCGTCGTCGTCCTGATCGGCGCCGGGGTCGGCACCTACGCGTGGGCGCTGCAGCACTGGTTCGTCGGTGTCGAGGGCTCCGGCCAGGACGAGAACGTCGCCGTCTTCCGCGGGCTGCACACCTCGCCGTTCGGCGTCGACCTGTACCGGGTCGACTCGAGCACCGACCTGGCCGTGAGCGACCTGACCCCCGACTACCGCAGCCGGGTCCGCGACGGCATCGAGGCCAACGACGCGGACGACGCCGCGCGCATCCTCGCCACCCTGCGCGCGCACCGGCTGCCCCTCTGCCGGACGACCGGCAAGGAGGAGCCGGCGTCGCCGACGACGGCGAGCCCGACGGTCGGCCTGCCCTCCGGCACGCTGCCCTCGGACACGCTGCCCTCCGACACGTCGGCGTCGGGCTTCCCGGTGCCGACGGGCAGCACGGCGACCGCCTCCTCGACCACCCGGACCTCGTCCGCCGAACCGGGAGTGAACTGCCGGGAGGAGAACTGATGGCTGGCCCGGGAACCGACCCGCGAGGGACGGCGACCGGCCCGGCGCCCAAGCGCCGCGGTACGGAACTGGCCCTGCTTGCCTTCGCGCTGGTCATCACGCTGGCCGCGCAGTGCATCGTCGACCTGACCGTCACCGGGTCGCTGCGCCCCGAGCTGGCCGAGTTCGGCATCTGGATCACCGCGCTGTGGACGGCGGCCCACCTCGCGATCCGCAAGTGGGCGCCCTACGCCGACCCGCTGCTGCTGCCCGCCGTGGCCCTGCTCGTCGGGCTGGGGCTGTCGGTGATCCACCGGCTGGACCTGGCCGACGCCCAGAACGGCAGGGGGTCGGAGAGCGCGCCCACCCAGCTGATCTGGGCGACGATCGGCGTGGCCCTGTTCGTCGCCGTCCTCGTGGTGATCCGCGACCACCGCGTGCTGGCCCGCTACGCCTACATCCTCGTGCTGGCCGGGCTGGTGCTGCTGGCCATCCCGGCGATCCTCCCGGCGCGGTTCTCCCAGATCAACGGCGCCAAGCTGTGGATCCTGGTCGGCGGCTTCTCCATCCAGCCCGGTGAGTTCGCCAAGATCTGCCTGGTCATCTTCTTCGCCGCCTACCTGGTCGACAAGCGCGACGTGCTGGCGCTGGCCAGCCGCCGGGTGGTGGGCCTGGAGCTCCCCCGCGGCCGCGACCTCGGTCCGGTGCTGGTCATCTGGGGGCTGTCGATCCTCGTGCTCGTCTTCGAGCGCGACCTGGGCAGCTCGCTGCTGCTGTTCGGCATCTTCGTGGTGATGCTCTACATCGCCACCGAGCGGGCGAGCTGGCTGGTCATCGGCCTGCTGCTGTTCGCCGCCGGCGCGTTCCTGGCCTACCAGGTGTTCGGCCACGTGCAGCAGCGCGTCGACGTCTGGCTCGACCCGTTCAAGTACAAGAGCACCGACGGCTACCAGCTGGTCCAGTCGCTGTTCGGCCTGGGCACCGGCGGGCTGTTCGGCGCCGGGCTCGGCGGGGGCCGCCCCGACCAGGTGCCGGTGGCCAAGAGCGACTTCATCGCCTCTGCGATCGGCGAGGAGCTGGGCCTGTTCGGCCTGGTCGCCGTGATCATCGTCTACCTGATCCTCGTCGAGCGCGGGCTGCGCACCTCGCTGATCGTCCGGGACGCCTTCGGCAAGCTGCTGGCGGCGGGCCTGTCCTTCGCGATCGCCTGGCAGGTGTTCGTCGTCCTCGGTGGCGTCACCGGGCTGCTGCCGCTGACCGGCCTGACCACGCCGTTCCTGGCCTACGGCGGTTCCTCGCTGGTGGCCAACTTCGCCCTGGTGGCCCTGCTCGTGCGGATCAGCGACGCCGCCCGGCGGCCGGCGGCACCGCCGGCCCCGCAGCCGCCGCGGCTGGGTGAGGCGCCCACCGAGGTGGTCAGCACGTGAACGCACCGCTGCGCCGGGTCTCCATCAGCGTGCTGGTCCTGTTCACCCTGCTGATCATCAACGTCAACATCATCCAGGTGGTGCGCGCCGACAAGCTGCGTACCGACCCGAGCAACACCCGCGTGCTCATCGAGGAGTACAGCCGGGAGCGCGGGTCGATCGTCGTCCAGGGCGGCACGGAGATCGCCAAGTCCACGCGCACCGACGACCGGCTGGCCTACCTGCGCCAGTACTCGAACGGGCCCGTCTACGCGCCGGTCACCGGCTACTACTCGCTGGTCTACAACACCTGGGCGCTCGAGCGGTACGAGAACGACGTCCTCGCCGGCAACGACCCGCGGCTGTTCGCGCGGCGGCTGGCCGACCTGTTCACCGGCCGCGACCCCTCCGGCGGCGACCTGGTCCTCACCCTCGACCCGACCGTGCAGCAGACGGCGATGGACGCCCTCGACGGGGTGACCGGCGCGGTCGTGGCCCTCGACCCGAAGACGGGGGCCATCCTCGGCCTGGCCAGCACCCCCACGTACGACCCGAACCAGCTGTCCAGCCACGACCCCGCGGCGATCCGCGCCTACGGCAACCAGCTCGGCCAGGCCAACCCCGACCCGCGCTCGAACCAGGCGATCAACCAGCGCTACTCCCCCGGCTCGGTGTTCAAGACGATCATCTCGGCGGCCGCGCTGAGCAACGGCTACACCCCCGAGACGACGATCCCGGCGCCGGACCTGCTGACGCTGCCCGGTACCCGCACCACGCTGGAGAACTACAACGGCGAGTCCTGCAACGGCGGCGCCGACCAGTCGCTGATCGACGCCTTCACCATCTCCTGCAACACCGCGTTCGCCCAGCTCGGCATCGACCTCGGCGAGGACAAGGTGCGCAGCATGGCCGAGGCGTTCGGCATCGACGACGAGGGCTTCGACATGCCGCTGCCCGTCGTCGGCAGCACCATCGGCGAGATCGAGAACGACGCCCAGCTCGGGATCAGCTCCATCGGCCAGCAGGACGTGCAGATCACCGCGATGCAGGGCGCGATGATCGCCGCGGCGGTGGCCAACAACGGCACGCTCATGCAGCCCTACCTGGTCGACCAGGTCCGCGCCCCGGACCTCACGGTCATCGACCAGACCGACCCCGAGGTCAAGAACAAGCCGGTCTCCCAGCAGGTCGCCGGTGAGCTCCAGCAGATGATGGTGAGCGTCGTCGAGCACGGCACCGGCCGGAAAGCCCGCATCCCCGGTGTCACTGTCGGGGGCAAGACGGGTACCGCAGAGGTCGGCGACGGGCAGAATCCGCACACCTGGTTCGTTGGGTATGCCGGGGAGGGCGATCGCCAGATCGCCATCGCCGTCTTCATCAAGAACGGTGGGCAGAGCGGCACCGAGGGCACCGGCACCGGAGGCGACATCTCCGCGCCGATCGCCCAGCAGGTGATGTCTGCCTACCTCGGGGAACAGGGGGGCTGATGGCGCTGTCGCTGGGCACCCTGCTCGCCGGGCGCTACGAGATCACCGCCCCCATCGCCGTCGGCGGCATGGGCGAGGTCTGGCAGGCGCGCGACCGGGTCCTCGACCGCACGGTCGCGGCCAAGGTGCTGCGCAGCGAGTTCACCGGCGACCCGAACTTCCTGGCCCGGTTCCGCAACGAGGCCCGGCACACCGCGGCGCTGACCCACCCGAACATCGCCTCGGTCTACGACTACGGCGAGACCGTCGACGAGCGCACCGGCACGAACCTGGCCTTCCTCGTCATGGAGTTCGTCGACGGGCAGCCGCTGGTGACGATCCTGCACGAGGAGGGCCGGCTCCCCGTCGACTGGACCCTGCACGTGCTCGGCCAGTCCGCCGAGGGCCTGTCCGCCGCGCACCGGGCCGGGGTCGTCCACCGCGACATCAAGCCGGGCAACCTGATGGTCCGCCCCGACGGCGTGGTCAAGCTGACCGACTTCGGCATCGCCCAGGCCCGAGACGCCGCGCCGCTGACGCGCACCGGCATGGTCGTCGGCACCGCGCAGTACCTCTCCCCGGAGCAGGCGCAGGGCTTCGAGGTCACCGCCGCCTCCGACGTGTACTCCCTGGGCGTCGTCGCCTACGAGTGCCTGACCGGCGGCCGGCCGTTCGACGGCACCTCGCAGGTCGCGATCGCGCTGGCGCACATCAACCGCCCGCCGCCGCCGCTGCCCGCCGAGGTCCCGCGGGCGGTGCGGGAGCTGATCGAGCGGGCCCTGGCCAAGGACCCGGCGCAGCGCTTCGCCGACGGCGCGGAGTTCGCCGCGGCGATCCGGGCCGTGGCCGCGTCCGGGGTCTCCCCCGGCGGCGCCGTGCCGGCGACCGGCGCGACCACCGAGGTGATCGCCGTCCCCGAGGGCGCCACCCGGGTGAGCGCGACCGGCGCGGCCGCCGCGGTCGCCGGGGGCCCCAGCACCGCGCCCCGCCCGATGCCACCGCTCCAGCGGCCGGAGGACGACGAGCCCTACGCCTGGGACGACGAGCCGCAGAAGCCCAGCCGGCGCTGGATCTGGGTGGCCGCCATCGTCGCGGTGGTGCTCCTGCTCGGCGGCGGCGGGTGGCTGCTGCTCAGCAGCAACGGCAACGACTCCGGCGGCAACGGCGGCAGCACGACCAGCTCGTCGGCAACGGGGACGACGCCGGCCGGCACGGTCGCCATCGACACCAACGGCTTCATCGGCGAGGACTTCGACACGGTGCGGGCGCAGCTGGAGGGCGCCGGGCTGAAGGTCACCCGGGCCGAGGCGACCGACGCGCAGCTCGAGGCGCTCGGCCGGGGGCTCGACCCGAACTCCGTCGCCGGCTCCGACCCGGCGAACACCACCGTCCCGGTCGGCTCGTCCGTCACGCTGTTCGTCGCCTCCGAGGGCTTCACGCCGGACGACGGCTCCGCGCAGACGACGCAGCCGCACCGGACCACCGAGCCGCCGTCGTCCACCTCGAGCTCGTCGTCCTCGACCACCTCGACGTCGACGTCCACGACCACCACGTCGACCTCGACGTCCACCTCGCCCTCGACGGACACGGCGCCGGGTTCGTCGGTGCCACCGGACAGCCCGCCGGTCGATCCGGGTGGTGACGCGGCGGGTGCGGCGGGTGGGACGGGGTGACCGACGCCCTGCCGGATTCCCCGGATCCGGCGGCTCGTGCCGTTAGGCTGCCCGACGGCCCCCTCCGGCCTCGGCCGGGCGCCCCGCGGGGCGTGCACGGCACCACCCGAGAGGACCCTTGATGACCAGCCCGCAGGTGCTCGGCGAGCGCTACGAGATCGGCGGGGTGCTCGGCCGCGGTGGCATGGCGGAGGTGCACCGCGGCCGCGATCTCCGCCTGGGCCGCGAGGTCGCCGTGAAGGTGCTCCGTCAGGACCTCGCCCGCGATCCCTCCTTCCAGGTGCGCTTCCGCCGCGAGGCGCAGGCCGCCGCCTCGCTCAACCACCCGTCGATCGTCGCGGTCTACGACACCGGTGAGGACCGCACCGCGCTGGGCGCGACGCCCTACATCGTCATGGAGTACGTCGAGGGCGAGACGCTGCGCGACGTCCTGCGCCGCGAGGGGGTCCTCGACCCCGACCGGGCGATGGAGCTGGCCGCCGACATCTGCGGCGCCCTGGACTTCAGCCACCGCAACGGCATCGTGCACCGCGACGTGAAGCCCGGGAACGTGATGATCACGCCCCAGGGCACCGTCAAGGTGATGGACTTCGGCATCGCCCGCGCCGTCTCCGACTCCGCCGCGACGATGACCTCCACCGCGGCCGTGATCGGCACGGCGCAGTACCTCTCCCCCGAGCAGGCCCGCGGCGAGGGCGTCGACGCCCGCTCCGACGTCTACTCGGTGGGCTGCCTGCTCTACGAGCTGGTCACCGGCACCCCGCCGTTCACCGGCGACTCCCCCGTGGCCGTCGCCTACCAGCACGTCCGCGAGGACCCGAAGCTGCCGTCGTCGATCAACCCTGCGGTGCCGCCGGAGCTCGACGCGATCCTGCTCAAGGCCATGAGCAAGAACCCGGCCAACCGGTACCAGTCGGCCGCGGACATGCGCAACGACCTGCTCCGGGCCCTGGCCGGGCAGCGGGTCGAGGCGACGCCGGTCATGGGCGAGAACGAGAAGACGACGCTGCTCGCCGCCGCGCCCGCCGGCTACGGCTACGGCCGGGACGACGACGACTGGGGCGACGAGGACGACGAGGCCGCGCGCCGCAAGCGCCGGAACCGGATCATCGCCCTGGTCACCGTGCTCGCCGTGCTGCTCGTCGGGGGCGCGATCACCGCGTTCGTCCTGCTCAACAACAAGGACGACAACACCCCGCCGAGCGCCACCCAGGTGACCGTGCCCAACGTGGTCAACGTCGCGGTGGCCGACGCCCGCACCCAGATCGAGGCCGCCGGGCTCACCGTCGGCGCCGTGACGCCCCAGCCCAGCACCGACCAGCAGAAGGGCCTGGTGCTCTCCACCAACCCGGCCGGCGGCGCCAAGGCCGACAAGGGCGCCAAGGTCGACGTGGCCGTCGGCGCCGGCCCGAACACCCAGGCCATCCCCGCCGTCATCGGCCTGGACGTCCAGGACGCCAAGGACAACCTCACCGGCGCCGGTTTCACGGGGAACATCAACACCGAGCAGGTGGACAGCCTCAAGCCCGAGGGCCAGGTCGTCGCGATCGACCCGGCTCAGGGCAGCCAGGCCGCCCTCGACGCCGCCATCACCCTGTCGGTCTCGGACGGCGACGCGCCGATCCCCGCGGTGGTGGGCCAGCAGCAGGACGCGGCCCAGAAGGCGCTCAAGGACGCCGGGTTCACCAACGTGACGGTCAAGCAGGTCGAGGACGCCTCGCAGCCGGCCGGCACGGTCACGGCTGTCGACCCGGGGCAGAACACCCAGGCGACCGCGGACACCGCGATCACCCTCTCGGTGGCCTCCGCGCCGACGAAGATCACGATCCCGCCGTCCATCGTCGGCAAGACCGAGCCCCAGGCACGGGCGATCCTGCAGCAGGCGGGCTTCACGAACGTCACGTCGCTGCAGACCGAGCCCCCCAACGGCGAGGCCCCCGGCACCGTCGTCGGCTCGGACCCGCAGCCCGGCACCCAGGCGGGCAAGGACGACCAGATCACCCTCCTGGTCGTCGGACCCGCCTAGGGCCCGCCCAGAGACGCGACGAGGGCCCCTTCCCACACCGGGAAGGGGCCCTCGTCGCGTCCGGCCCTCAGGCGGGCAGCAGGCGGCGCATCCCGGCCTCGGCGGCCGCCACGGTCGCCTCGTCCGGCGCGAGGCCGCAGGCGGCCAGCCAGGTGGCCAGCATCCGGTGCCCGCCCTCGGTGAGCACCGACTCGGGGTGGAACTGCACACCCTCGATGGGCAGCTCCCGGTGCCGCAGCGCCATGACGATGCCCGACGGCGTGTGCCCGGTGACCTCGAGCTCGTCGGGCACGGTGGCCGGGTCGACCGCGAGGGAGTGGTACCGGGTGGCGGTGAACGGCGAGGGCAGCCCGGCCAGGACGCCGACGCCGTCGTGCACGACCTCGCTCGTCTTGCCGTGCAGCAGCTCCGGCGCGCGCACCACCTCGGCGCCGAAGGCCTCCGCGATCGCCTGGTGGCCCAGGCAGACGCCGAAGACCGGCGTCCCGGCCTCGGCCGCGGCGCGGACCATGGGCACGGTCACGCCGGCGCCGGCCGGCGTGCCGGGGCCGGGGGAGAGCAGCACCCCGGCGACGTCGAGCTCGGGCAGCTCGTCCACGGTGACGGCGTCGTTGCGGCGCACGATGCAGCGCACGCCCAGCTGGCCCAGGTACTGGACGAGGTTGTAGACGAAGCTGTCGAAGTTGTCGACGACGAGGACGGGCCGGTTGTCAGGCACGCCTCAGGTGTACACGGCTAGTGCGCCTCGGCGTACTGCAGGTCCAGCGAACCGGTGAACTTCGGCAGGGTCACCTGCGACTTCGCCTTCACGGAGAAGGTCAGCCCGAAGGCGTCCACGGCCTGCTGGAGCAGGTCCACCTGCGGCGAGGCGGCCAGCTGCGCCTTGACGGCGTCGACGTCGCCGATCGCGGTGATGACGAACGGCGGGGAGTACGTCCGGCCCTGCAGCAGCAGCACGTTGCCCACGCACCGGACGGCGCTGGTCGCGTCGAGCCGCTGGTCCATGATCGCCACGCCGTCGGCCCCGGAGGCCCAGACGGCGTTGACGACCGCCTGGACGTCGCTCTGGTGGATCACCAGGTCGTCGGGACGGGCGTTGGCCGGCAGGGTGCCGTCGGGCCGCGTGGGGGCGTCGTCGAGGGTGATCTCCACGCCGGGCCCGGTCAGCGCGACCAGCCCGGCCGAGACCGCTCCCGAGTCGCCCTCCTGCTTCGCCTGGGCGACGCCGGAGTTGCGGGAGGCGGCCTGGTCGGTGAGCTGCTGGATCTGCTGCTGCAGGTCGGCGAACTGCTGCTCCTGGCGGGCGATGGCCCCCTGCCGCTGGGAGATGAGGCCGGACAGCTCGGTGACGTCGCCGGCGCGCAGGTCGGTGCCCTGGGCGGTGCGCCCCGACGTGGCGAACAGCAGCCCGGCGGCAAGGGCGACGACAGGGACGAGCGCGGCCCATCCCGAGGGACGACGGAGCCTGGGGATGCGGGCCACGACACCTCCTCGGGACACTGGACGGGGACGGCACGTCGGGTGGCTACGGCACGGTGGTCCGCCACCGCCGTCCACTTCCAGCTTAGGCTGGAGGGCAGCAGTGGCCGGGGACGACGAACCGGCCCCCGGAGGGAGTTCGCACGTGCCCAAGTCCAAGGTGCGCAAGAAGTCGGTCTACACGCCGCCGAGCGACGTGCTGGCGCGCGGCTCGCGGGCCAAGGCGGTCCAGCCCAGCCCGCGCTGGTACGCGATCCTCATGGTCGCGCTCATGCTCATCGGCCTGGTGTGGATCGTCGTGTACTACGTGGCCGGCGACAAGATCCCGCTCATGGTGTCCCTCGGCGCCTGGAACTTCGCGATCGGCTTCGGCGCGATGGTCGTCGGGCTGGTCATGTCGATGCGCTGGCGCTGACCGCGCCGCTCGGTCTCCGAAGGCCCTCGTCCCCCACCGGGGACGGGGGCCTTCGTCGTCCCCGGGGTTGTGGATGCTGTGCACAGCCGGGCGCTTCGTCCACAGGTCGACATGGCGCCCTACCCCCAGGGTTGTCCACCGCGTGTGGAGAGAGGGACGGGGTCGTCACACCGCTGACCTGCGCAGACGCCGCAGAAGGGACGGATGTGACGACCTCGCCATCGTCGTAACTACACCGATGTGAGTCTGTCCCCAGCTGTGTACCCAGCTGTGGAGAAGTCGACTTGTACTCCCCAGCGACGCGGTGACCTGCGGATTCGCCGGCCGTCCCCAGGGGTAAGGCAGGCACCGGTAGCTGCACCTGGTGGACGGGCGTCGTCCCGGGGCGGGCGCCCTGGGAGCCTGGGGACGTGCAGTGGTCACCGCGGCCGGCCGAGACGGCCGCCCTCGCCGTCATCGGGCTCGGTCTGGCGCTCGCCGTCGTCCTGGTCGACTCGGCGGGCCGGCTGCTCGTCGGTGCGGCCGCCCTGCTGGTCCTCGGGCTCGCGGCCCGGGACGCGCTGCTGCGGCCGAGGCTGTCCGCCGGTGCCGACGGCGTCGTCGTCCGCACGCTGGCCGGGCGCCGGCACCTGCCGTGGCACGGGCTGCGGGTGCAGGTGCGGGCCACCAGGCGGTGGGGCGTGCGGGGCCGCACGCTCGAGCTGGACACCGCCACCGGCCCGGACGACGACGGCGTCCTCGTCCTGCTCGGCCGCCGCGACCTCGGCGCCGATCCCGAGGAGGTCGCCCGGGTGCTCCGGGGCCTGGCGGCCTAAAGGACGACGACCGTCGGGACGGTCAGGGCGACCACGACGAGTGCGACGGCGAGGACCGCCGTACCGGCGATCTGCAGCGACCTCGTGCGCTTGGTCAGGACGAGCACGGCCATGGCGAGCGCACCGGCCACGAACCCACCGATGTGACCGACGAGCGAGATGCCCGGGATGACCACGCTGATGACGACGTTGAGCGCCACCAGCGTGACGATGCCGCGCAGGTCCTGCCGCTGGGCGAGCATGAGCACGCCGAAGGCGCCCATGAGCCCCCAGATCGCCGTGGAGGCACCGGCCACCGCGGAGACCGTGAAGAGCTGGACCGCGGCCGCGCCGCCGAGGATGGACACCCCGTACACCGCCAGGTAGCGCCAGCGGCCCAGCGCGCGCTCCAGCTCGGACCCGAACACCAGCAGCGCCAGCATGTTCAGCGCCAGGTGGAACGGGCCGAGGTGCAGGAAGGCCGCGGTGATCATCCGCCACCACTCGCCCGCGTCGACCGCCGGCGGGAACTGGACGAGCGCGGCGCCCAGCGGGGAGACGTAGTTGCGGGTGAGCGGGTTGCTGCCGACCGTCGCCGCGGAAATCGCCGTCGCGACGTACACGGCGACGTTGATCCCGATGAGGACGAGGGTCACCGGCCCCCATCGCCGGCCCGCCGCCCGCAGCCCGCCGCTCTTCGGCGCGCGGGCACCCGCCTGCCCGGCCCGGACGCACTCCGGGCACTGGAACCCGACCGAGGCCGGGACCATGCACTCGGGGCAGATCGGCCGGCCGCACCGCGTGCAGACGATGCCGGTCGGGCGCTCCGGGTGCCGGTAGCAGGTGGTGGTCGGCGGGGCCGGCTGGGACTCGCTCAGCTGCGCTGCACCTCCACCGACTGGAGCACGACGTCCTCGACCGGGCGGTCGTTGCGGCCGGTGGCGACCTTCGAGATGCGGTCGACGACGTCGCGGCTCTCCTCGTCGGCGACCTCACCGAAGATCGTGTGCCGCATGTTCAGGTGCGGCGTCTTGCCCACGGTGATGAAGAACTGGGAGCCGTTGGTGCCGGGGCCGGCGTTGGCCATGGCCAGCAGGTACGGGCGGTCGAACTGCAGCTCGGGGTGGAACTCGTCCTTGAACTGGTAGCCGGGGCCGCCGTAGCCCTGACCCAGCGGGTCACCGCCCTGGATCATGAAGCCGTCGATGATCCGGTGGAAGATCGTGCCGTCGTAGAGCCGGTCGGTGGTCTTCTGCCGCGACTCGGGGTGCGTCCACTCGCGACGCCCCTCGGCCAGGTCGGCGAAGTTGGCCACCGTCTTGGGGGCGTGGTCGGGGAACAGGTTCACCCGGATGTCGCCGTGGTTCGTGTGCAGGACGGCGCTGCGCGCCGGAGCAGTCGATTCGGTCACGACGTCCACTCTCCCACTCGACGGTTGTTCCACGGGAAACGGCCGTCGATCAGCTCTCTCCCGTCCAGCAGGCGAACACGCCGGCGGCGAGCAGCCGGACGACGTCGATCCGCCGCTGGTGGCCCGCCCCCAGGTCGTCGGGGAGGGCGGTGGCGTCGACGGTGAGCACCAGGTTGTCCTTGACCGCGACCAGGACGCCGCCCGGCGCGCTGTAGGCCCGCGCGCCGAAGCCCTGCTCCGGGGCGGTGGCGCCGACCTGGGTGCGGAGAGCGTCGAGCTCTGCGCCCGCGGCGTCGACCGACGGCGCGACGGTCACCGCCAGCACGAGCGTGCCCATCGGGACGGCGTAGGTGCACGTGTAGACGTGGTCGGCCCAGGCGGACTGCGGGGTCGGTGTGCTGTCCAGGTCGAGGGCACCCGTGACCTGGCTGCGGATCTCGTCGCTGCAGATCATCGTGGCCGAGGACGGCGGTGTGGGGCTCGCGTACTGCTCGGCTGCCACCGACGGGTCGACCGTCGTCGCGGTCGCCGACGTGGTGGCCGGCGTGGTCGGGGCCGCGGACCGGGCCGCGTCGGAGCAGCCGGTCACGAGCAGGGCGAGCAGGACCGCGACCACCACGCGCGCTCCCGGGCCGACGATCCGCACGGGAACCATCCTGCGCCCGCGGTCGCCCGCACGGGGAGGTTCAGCGAGCCGACGGATGACGTCGAGGAGTGGAGACGAGGGGAATCGAACCCCTAACCCCCGCCTTGCAAAGGCGGTGCTCTGCCAATTGAGCTACGTCCCCGTGAGCTGTCCCCGGCGAGCGGGGAGGGAGCTCAGCGGGCGGTCGGAGTGCTGACCGCGCCCGGGCCGCTGGTGGCCTCGTGCCACAGGTCGGCCTCGGCCTTGCCTGCGGAGCGCTTGCGGATGGCGGTGATGGCTCCGGCGATGACCGCCGCGAATGCCAGCTTCTTCAGCACGCGTCGAACCTCCTCGCAGCACGTCGCGCCGCGGGACGCGCGTGCGTCTCGGCACCGGGGGCGCCGGCACACGGGTGGGCCTGGGAGGACTTGAACCTCCGGCCTCATCCTTATCAGGGATGCGCTCTAACCGTCTGAGCTACAGGCCCGTGAACCTCGAACAGCTTACCTGGGTTCGTTCTCGGCCCTGGAGCCCCCCTCAGTCCCGCTCGGAGAGGGTGAGCTCCAGGCCGCCGACCAGGTCGGAGCAGAGGTTGTAGATGAACGTGCCGACGGTGCACAGCGCCGTCATGAGGATGACGTTGATCGCGCCGATGACCGCCGCACCGCCGAACACGATGCCGGGGGTGATGACGTCCTTGCCGCCGCCCGAACCGGAGGCGCTGCCCAGCTGGCCGAACAGGTCGTTGAGGGTGTCGAAGACGCCGAGCGCGGACAGGACGCCGTAGAGGATCCCGACCGCAACCATCCAGATGAAGAACAGCGCGATCGACAGCACCAGCGAGATCTTGAACGCCGACCAGATGTCGATGTGCCGCAGCTGCAGGCGGGCCCGGCGCGGACCGCGACCGGCGGCCTTGCCGCCACGCCCGCGACCCTGTGCCTTCTTCGCGGCCGGCGCGGAGCCGGTCGGCGTGCCGGCGGTGCCGGTCGGCAGACCGCCGCCCTGCGCCCGCAGACCTCCGGTGCCCGGGATCGCCTGCGTGGTCGAGACGGATCCCGGCGCCGGTTCCCCGGCAGCGGTGTCCTGCGTGCGCACCGAGCTCTGCCGGTCGCTCATCCCGATCTCCCAATCCCCGGCGGCTCGCGCCGTCCGCTCGCTGCCCGACCGCCCAGGGTGACGGTTCTCCCGCCACCCTGGAGCGGTCCAGCTCCGTGACTCGACAGGCCCCGGTCCGTCCGTCGCAGGTTACGTCGCGAGGCCGGGCACGCGCCTGTCATCGGGGATCACCCTAGGCTGTGGCCTCGTCATTGTCCGTCGTACGGGCGATCGCCACGATGCTCACGTCCTCCGGCAAGTTCATGAGCTTGACACCCATGGTGGCACGGTCCTTGTTGTGCCGGACGCCGTTGACCGGGGTGCGGATGACGCCGCCACCCGACGTGATCGCGTAGAGCTCGTCGCCGAGCGTGACCGCCAGCGCGCCGACCAGGTTGCCCTTGCGGGCCTTCGGGTCGGCGGTCAGCACGCCCTTGCCGCCACGGCCCTGCGCCGGGTAGTTCTCGATACCGGTCCGCTTGGCGAAGCCGCGCTCGGTCGCGACCAGGACGTCGACGCCCTCCTCGACGACCATCATCGACAGCAGGGCGTCGTCGCCGACCAGCGAGATGCCACGGACGCCCTCGGTGGCCCGGCCCATCGGCCGCAGCGCGGTGTCGTCGGCCTTGAACCGGATCGACATCGCCTTCTTGGTCACCAGCAGCAGGTCCTGCTCGGGGTTGATCAGCGCCGCGCCGACCAGCTCGTCGCCGTCGCGCAGGTTGATCGCGATGACGCCGCCGCTGCGCGGGGAGTCGAAGTCGGTCAGCCGGGTCTTCTTGACCTGACCGTTCGCCGTGGCCAGGACCAGGTACGGGGCGACCTCGTAGTCCTTGATCTGCATGACCTGGGCGATCCGCTCGTCGGGCTGGAACGCCAGGATGTTGGCCACGTGCTGACCGCGCGCGGTCCGGTTGGCCTCCGGCAGCTCGTAGGCCTTCGCCCGGTAGACCCGACCCTTGTTCGTGAAGAACAGGATCCAGTCGTGGGTGGAGCCCACGAAGAAGTGGTCGACGATGTCGTCCTGCTTGAGCTGGGCCCCCATCACGCCCTTGCCGCCGCGGCGCTGCGACCGGTAGAGGTCGCTCTTCGTCCGCTTGGCGTAGCCGGTGCGGGTGATGGTGACGACGACCTCCTCCTCCGCGATGAGGTCCTCGATGGAGACGTCGCCCTCGTTCGGCACGAACTTGGTGCGGCGGTCGTCGCCGTACTTGTCGACGATCTCCTTGAGCTCGTCGCGGACGATCTGCCGCTGCCGCTCGGGCGAGGCGAGGATCGCCTGAAGGTCGGCGATGCGCGCCTCGAGCTCGGCCAGCTCGTCGTAGATCCGCTGCCGCTCGAGGGCGGCCAGGCGGCGCAGCTGCATGTCCAGGATCGCGGTGGCCTGGATCTCGTCGATGTCCAGCAGCTCCATCAGGCCGGACCGCGAGGCGTCGGCCGACTCGCTGCGCCGGATGAGGGCGATGACCTCGTCGAGCATGTCCAGCGCCTTGGCCAGACCGCGCAGGATGTGCGCGCGCTCCTCGGCCTTGCGCAGCCGGTAGCGGGTGCGCCGGACGATGACGTCGATCTGGTGGTTGACCCAGTGCCGGACCAGCTCGTCGAGCCGGAGGGTCCGGGGGACGCCGTCGACGATCGAGAGCATGTTGCAGCCGAACGTCGTCTGCAGCTGGGTGTGCTTGTAGAGGTTGTTCAGCACGACCTTGGCGACGGCGTCGCGGCGCAGCGTGATGACCAGCCGGCGGCCGACGCGGTCGCTTGACTCGTCGGCGATCTCGCTGATGCCCTGCAGCCGGCCGTCGCGGACGGAGTCGGCGATCGCCTCGGCCAGGTTGTCCGGGTTGACCTGGTACGGCAGCTCGGTGACGACGAGCTGCACGCGGCCGCGGGAGTCCTCCTCGACGGTGACGACGGCGCGCATCTTCACCGAGCCGCGGCCGGTGCGGTACGCGTCCTCGATGCCGTCGCGGCCGACGATCAGGCCGTAGGTCGGGAAGTCGGGGCCCTGGATGCGGGCCATGCACGCGGTGAGCGCCTCTTCGGCCTCGGCGTCGGGGTGGTCGAGCATCCAGAAGACGGCGTCGGCGACCTCGCGCAGGTTGTGCGGGGGCATGTTGGTCGCCATGCCGACCGCGATGCCGGCCGAGCCGTTGATCAGCAGGTTGGGGATGCGGGCGGGCAGGACCAGGGGCTCCTGGTTCTTGCCGTCGTAGTTCGGCTGGAAGTCGACGGTCTCCTCGTCGATGCCGGCCAGCATCTCCATGGCCAGCGGGGTCAGCCGCGCCTCGGTGTACCGCATCGCCGCGGCCGGGTCGTTGCCCGGGGAGCCGAAGTTCCCCTGGCCGTCGATGAGCGGGTAGCGCATCGACCACGGCTGGGCCAGCCGCACGAGGGCGTCGTAGATCGCCGAGTCGCCGTGCGGGTGGTAGTTACCCATGACCTCGCCGACGACGCGGGCGCACTTCACCGTCGCGCGGTCGGGGCGGAAGCCCTGGTCGTACATCGCGTACAGCACGCGCCGGTGCACGGGCTTGAGCCCGTCGCGGACCTCCGGGAGGGCGCGGCCGACGATCACGCTCATCGCGTAGTCGATGTAGCTGCGCTGCATCTCCTGCTGGAGGTCGACCGGCTCGATGCGGTCGCGGGAGGGGGTCTCCGTCACGGTTCAGATCTCCACAGTCACATACACAGAGGTGGATAAAGTCGCTGGTCAGACGGCATGAACGGAGTGCCAGGGGCGCGCTTTCCGCGCCGTGGCACTCCGTTCACGTCAGACGTCGAGGAAGCGGACGTCCTTGGCGTTGCGCGTGATGAAGGACCGCCGGGCCTCGACGTCCTCGCCCATGAGCACGCTGAAGATCTCGTCGGCGGCGGCCGCGTCCTCCAGCGTCACCTGCGAGAGGATCCGCGACTCGGGGTTCATCGTGGTCTCCCACAGCTCCTTGGCGTCCATCTCGCCCAGGCCCTTGTACCGCTGGATCGCGTCGTCCTTGGGCAGCTTGCGCCCGGCCTCGGCGCCGGCCTTGAGGACGGCGTCGCGCTCCTTGTCGGAGTACACGTACTCGTCGCCGACCTTGCCGCCCCACTTGATCTTGTACAGCGGCGGGTTGGCCAGGTACACGTGGCCCGCCTCGACCAGCGGCCGCATGAAGCGGAACAGCAGGGTCAGCAGCAGCGTGCGGATGTGCTGGCCGTCGACGTCGGCGTCGGCCATCAGCACGATCTTGTGGTACCGGAGCTTCGACAGGTCGAACTCGTCGTGGATGCCGGTGCCGAACGCCGTGATCATCGACTGGACCTCGGTGTTCTTGAGCACCCGGTCGATGCGCGCCTTCTCGACGTTGATGATCTTGCCGCGGATCGGCAGGATCGCCTGGAACATCGAGTCGCGGCCGGACTTGGCCGAGCCGCCGGCCGAGTCACCCTCGACGATGTAGACCTCGGAGTTGCGCGGGTCGGTCGAGCGGCAGTCGGCCAGCTTGCCCGGCAGCGAGTTGTTGTTGAGGACGTTCTTGCGCGCCAGCTTGCGGGCGTCCTGCGCCGCGCGGCGGGCACGGGCGGCCGAGCTCGCCTTGACGATGATCGTCTTGGCCTCGGTCGGGTTGGCCTCGAACCAGTGGGTGATCTGGTCGTTGCAGACCCGCTGCACGAAGCCCTTGACCTCGGTGTTGCCGAGCTTGGTCTTCGTCTGGCCCTCGAACTGCGGGTCGCCGAGCTTGACCGAGACGACGGCGGCCAGACCCTCGCGGATGTCCTCGCCGGTGAGCTTCTCGTCCTTCTCCTTGAGCAGCTTCTTGTCGACCGCGTACTTGTTGACGATCGAGGTCAGCGCGGCGCGGAAGCCCTCTTCGTGGGTGCCGCCCTCGTGGGTGTTGATGACGTTGGCGAACGTGTAGACCGACTCGGAGTACGCCTCGGACCACTGCATGGCGACGTCGACCGACATGCGCATGTCGTTCTTGCCGGTGCCCTCGGCGGCGAAGCTGATCACCGACTTGTGGATCGGGGTCTTCTTCGCGTTGATGTGGGCGACGTAGTCGACCAGACCGCCGTCGTACTTGTAGGTGATCTCGGTGGCCTCGAACGCGGCGGCCTCGGCGCCGGGCGCCGGCGCCTCCTCGGCGACGGAGATCTCGTCGGCCAGACCGGTCTCGGCCTTGCCCTGACCCGGGCGCTCGTCGCGCAGGACGATCTTCAGGCCCTTGTTGAGGAAGGCCATCTCCTGCAGGCGGCGGTTGATCGTGTCGAACGAGTAGGTCGTCGTCTCGAAGATGCCGCCGTCGGCCCAGAAGGTGACCGCGGTGCCGCGCTTCTTGGTCGGGCCGACCTCTTCCAGCGGACCGGGCTTGGCCTCGTTGTAGACCTGGTGCCACTCCTTGCCGTCGCGCCAGACGCGGACGTCGAGCCGCGTCGACAGCGCGTTGACGACGGTGACGCCGACGCCGTGCAGACCGCCGGAGACGCCGTAGCTCTTGCCGTCGAACTTCCCGCCCGCGTGCAGGACGGTCATGATCACCTCGACGGTCGGGCGCTTCTCGACCGGGTGCATGTCCACCGGCATGCCACGACCGTTGTCCTCGACCCGGACACCGCCGTCGGCGAGCAGGGTCACCTGGACCGTGTCGCAGTAGCCGGCCAGCGCCTCGTCGACGGCGTTGTCGACGACCTCCCACACCATGTGGTGCAGGCCGCGCTCGCCGGTGGAGCCGATGTACATACCGGGGCGCTTGCGCACCGCCTCGAGCCCCTCGAGCACGGTGATGGAGCTGCCGGAGTACGTGTTCTCTGGCTTGGGTCGAGCGACCACGTGGGGCCTTCCTCTCGCGCAACCGGCGCACCTCGACCCCGACGACGACGGAGGGCACGAAGGCGCAGAACGGCGCTGAGCCGGTTGCTGGCGGTTTCTGCCGTCGAGTCTACCCGGGGCTACGACAGGAATGCCGCCGTCCACGCCCTCAGGGCGGATCTGCGCCACTTTCGACTCGTCCGCCACCCCCGGTCCTGCCCGGGCGGGTGACACGCCGTCCTCGGGGCGGCTGGACGGCTTGCCCGTTCCACGTGGAACACGCCCCGGACGGCGACCCGGCTACACGCCGGCGAGGGCCCCCAGGCACGCACCCAGCAGCCGGGCGTGGTGCTCGATCAGCGAGCCGCGGTGCGGCAGGGCGCGGATCGCGGCGAGGTGACCACCCGCGGTCCAGAACTCGTCGCGGTCGTCGCCGGCGAGCAGCAGCCCGCGCACCGCCGGGTCGGCGACCAGCCGGCGAAGCTCCGGGGTGTCCTGCTCGGTGAGCAGCACCCACCGGGTGTCGAACTCGGCGTCCCCGCTGGGCAGCTGCAGCAGGCCTCCGGTGCGGTGCTTCCACAGCCGCGCCGGCGACAGCCGCATCCGCGGCAGCGGGATCAGCACCGGCGCCGCGGTCACCGCGTACTCGACCTGGCGGACCCGCCCCGACACGTAGGTGACGTCGAAGGCCACCAGCTCGATCGAGCCGGCCCGGCCGCGGACGACGCCGGTCGCGCGGTGCTCCTTGCCGATCCGCCGCGCCGGCGCGGTGTCGATCAGCTCCTGCAGGACGGCGTCCTGCGGACCGGTGCCGTCGGACAGCGTCCAGCCGTGCCTGATCGCCCAGTCCTGCGCGCTGGACTCGCCCACGACCAGCGGCTCCTCGGCCGGGCCGCCCCACGAGCCCAGCCACCCGCCCGCCCGGTCGGCGGCGGGGGGCTCGGCGGTGGGCGGCGGGCCCTGGTACTCCTCCTGCGCCGGGCCGCGCTCGGCCGGCGGCAGCGACCAGCCCGGCGGCTCCCACGGGGCCGAGCGGTCCGGCTCGCCGGAGCGGTCCTGCCCGCCGCCCAGGTGCGACGGCTCGCGCCAGCCGGCGCCCTCGTCACGGCCGTCCCCGGCGTCGTTCCGGTCGGTGCTCATGCCTGCCTCATGGCTGGATCGCCCTCATCCGTAGGTGTCGCGCGGCCCTCGGCCGCGCACGGAGCGCGGGCCCTTCTTCCACGAGGGCGCCGTCGGTCCGACAACGCGCAACTTCGTCACGACGTCCCCGCCGACCGAGGCGCGCAGCTTGCTCAGGATCGTGGGGGCGAGCAGCCGCAGCTGCGTCGCCCAGGCCGTGGACTCCGCGACGACGAGCAGCTCGCCGTCGGTGAGGGTCTGCGGCTCGCAGTGGGCGGCGATGTCCGCACCGACCAGCGTCGACCACCGGCCGAAGACCGTGCCGACCTTGGTGTGCTCCGACCAGTCCTGCGCGCTGACCAGCGAGTCCACCAGCCGGCCGAGCGGCTGGGGGTCGTCCTCGCTCGCCCGCGGGCCGGTCCAGGCGCGGCGGGGGCCGGCGATCCGGCGGCGCGTGGGCTGGGGACGCGCGGCCGAGGCCGCCCGGGCCGCCTCCAGGGCGGCGCGGGCGATGTCGCTCGGCCGCGCCGGCCGCTCATCGGTCACCGGGCACCTCCATCAGCTCCGCATGGTCCTCGTCGCCGGCGTCGTCGAGCGGCACCGCCGCGCCGTCGGCCACCCGCACCACGTGCCGGCGCAGCTCCGCCGGCACGTCCTCCAGGACGGCGGCGGTGATCAGCGTCTGCTCGGCCGTGCGGGCCACCCCGGCCAACGCGGCCCGCCGGTCGGCGTCCAGGGTGGCGAAGACGTCGTCGAGCACGAGGACCGGCTCCTGGCCGTCGGCCCGGAACAGCGCGAAGGTGGCCAGCTTCAGCGACAGCGCGAGCGACCAGGACTCGCCGTGGCTGGCGAAGCCCTTCGCCGGGGCCGGCCCGAGGTGGATCACCAGGTCGTCGCGGTGCGGGCCGACCAGCGTCATCCCGCGGTCGACCTCCTCGCGGCGCCGCTCCTCGATGCGGGCGCGCAGCGCGGCGGCCAGCTCGTCGGCCGTGGGCAGCGTCGTCCCCTCGGTCAGCGGGGCGCCGTCGCCGGCCAGCGGCACCGTGCTGGTGTAGCCGAGCGCCGCGCTCGCGGCGTCCGGCCCGGCCACGTCGGCGTAGGCCCGGGCCATGTGCGGGGCGAGGTCGGCGATCAGCCGCAGCCGCGCGGCCAGCAGCTGGCTGCCGAGGTCGACGAGGTGGCCGTTCCAGACGTCGAGGGTGGCCAGCGCGTCACCGCGGGCCAGCCGCGCCGTCTTGAGCAGCGCGTTGCGCTGCTTGAGCACGCGGTCGTAGTCGCTGCGGACGCCGGCCAGCCGCGGCGTGCGGCTGACCAGCAGCTCGTCGAGGAACCGGCGGCGCTCGGTGGGGTCGCCGCGGACCAGGGCGAGGTCCTCGGGGGCGAACAGCACGCTCTTCACCACGCCGATCAGCTCGCGCGGCCGCTGCAGCGGTGCCCGGTTGACCCGCACCCGGTTGGCCCGGCCCGGGTTGACCTCGATCTCGACCAGCAGCTCCCGGTCGCCCCGGCGGACGGCCGCGCGGACCACCGCCTGCCCGTCGCCGTGGCGGACCAGCGGACTGTCGGAGGACACGCGGTGGCTGCTCAGGGTGGCCAGGTAGCCGACCGCCTCGACGAGGTTGGTCTTGCCCTCGCCGTTGCGGCCGACGAACACCGTGGGACCGGGGAGCAGCGCCAGGTCCACCCGCTCCCAGTTGCGGAACGAGCCGAGCTGCAGGTGCCGGACGTACACCTCAGCTGGTGACCGTCGACGTCATGCGGGGCGCTCGGCCTCCTGCGCCGCGACCGCGCGGACGGCGTGCCCGCCGAACTGGTTGCGCAGGGCGGCGACCGCCTTCATGGTCGGGGAGTCGTCCTGGCGCGAGACGAAGCGGGCGAACAGCGACGCCGCGATCGCCGGCATCGGGACGGCGTGCTCGATCGCCGCCTCGACCGTCCACCGGCCCTCGCCGGAGTCCTCGGCGTAGCCGCGGATCCGGTCCAGCTGCGGGTCCTCGTCCAGCGCCCGGACCAGCAGGTCGAGCAGCCAGGAGCGGATGACGGTGCCCTGCGTCCACGAGGCGATGACGCCGGGGACGTCGTCCACCAGGTCGGTGGCCTCGAGCAGCTCGTAGCCCTCGCCGTAGGCCTGCATCATCGCGTACTCGATGCCGTTGTGGATCATCTTCGAGAAGTGGCCGGCGCCCGCCTTGCCGGCGTGCACGAAGCCCGCGGCGGGCAGCTCCTGGCCCGACTCGTCGGTCTGCGCCGGCGGCTTGAGCGCGTCGAAGATCGGCTGGACCGTCGCCACGTGGTCCTTGTCGCCGCCGACCATGAGCGCGTAGCCGTTCTGCAGGCCCCACACCCCGCCGGAGACCCCGCAGTCCAGGTAGCCGATGCCCTTCGCACCGAGCTCCTGGGCGTGCAGCTGGTCGTCGGTCCACTTGGAGTTGCCGCCGTCGACGACGATGTCGCCCGCGCTGAGCAGGCCGCCGAGCTCACGGACCACCGACCGGGTCGGGTCGCCGGAGGGCACCATCACCCAGACGACGCGGGGGGCGTCCAGCGCCTGGACCAGCTTCTCCAGGCTGTCGACGTCCCGTTTCGGCGAGGACCTGTCGAAGCCGACCACCTCGTGACCGGCGCGGCGGATCCGCTCGGCCATGTTGCCGCCCATCTTGCCCAGCCCGACCAGCCCCAGCTGCACGGTGACGTCCCCTCTCGAGCGATCTCTGAAGTCCGAGTGCGCCGTGCCCGGGAGGCACCGCGCTGACACCTCAGCCTGGCAGCCGGACCGGCATGATCAGGTAGCGGTAGCTGCCGCTGCGCTCGGCCGGCCGCGCCGGGGCGTCCCCCTCGTCGTCGGTCGCCGGCTCGTCGACCCCGGAGAGGACGGCGGGCTTGAGCGGGCTGGTGAAGTCCATCCGCGCCCGCGGCGTGTGGACGGCGGCCAGCCCGTCGAGCAGGAACGTCGGGTTGAAGCCGATGGTCAGCGGCTCGCCGTCGAACTCGACGTCGCAGCGCTCCTCGGCCTGGCCCTCGTCGTCGGTGCCGCCGGCGCGCAGCGTCACCTGCCCCGGGGTGAACTCGCAGCGCAGCGGCGTGCCGCGCTCGGCCACGAGGGCGACGCGCTTGGCGGCGTCGGTGAACAGGCCGACGGGCAGGACGGCGTGCGCCGCGGACTCGCTCGGCATGATCGCGCGGTACTTCACGAACTCGGCGTCCAGCAGCCGGGTGGTGGTCTGCCGGTCCTTGCCGGACAGGCCCAGGATTCCCTCGCCCGAGCCGCCCGAGGACAGCGATACGACGATCTCCGGCCCGCTGGTCAGCGTCTTGGCCGCGTCGGCGAGCGTGCGCGCGGGCACCAGCACCGCCGCCGAGACGCCGGGGGTCTCCGGCCGCCAGGCGAACTCGCGCACGGCCAGCCGGTAGCGGTCGGTGGCGGCGAGGGTGATCAGGTCGTCCTCGATCTCCAGCCGCACGCCGGTGAGCATCGGGAGGGTGTCGTCGCGGCCGGCGGCGACGGCGACCTGGCCGACCGCCTCGGCGAAGACGTCGCTGTCGACGACACCCGCGGACGACGGCATGGCCGGCAGCGACGGGTAGTCCTCCACCGGCAGCGTCGGCAGGCTGAACCGCGCGTTGCTGCAGGCGATCGCCAGCCGCGGACCCTCGGCGGTGATCTCGACCGGGTGCGGCGGCAGGGCCCGGGTGATCTCGGCCAGCAGCCGGCCGGGGACCAGCGCGCGGCCGCCCTCGGTGGCGTGCACGTCGACCTCGGCCCGGGCGGACACCTCGTAGTCGAAGCCCGAGACCGAGAGCTGGTTCCCGTCGACCTCCAGCAGGATGCCGGCGAGCACCGGTACGGAGGGACGCGGCGGAAGGCTGCGCGCCGTCCAGGCGACGGCGTCGGCGAGCACCTCGCGTGCCACGCGGAACTTCATCTCTCGACCCACTTCAGCTCAGCCCGTGCCCGTCGACGGCGGTGTGCCGTCCCCGAGTCCGGGACGCTCCCGTGCTCTCTCGTTGCTCATCGTGCCTGGTGCGGTCGTCCAGGGGGAAACCGCGGCTCTTCTTCAACCCGTTGGGGTCCCGATCTGGCCCCTCCTCGAGCGGGATCCCCACCCAGACTGGGGTTCGAGAAAACCTCGAGATATCTCCTTCATCCTCGTCATCACTGGTGTGGAAGCTGGGGAGAACCCCCGACCGCGCAGGTCAGCGCGGGAATCGACATGTTGGCTCGTTGTGGGTGGCCGGCGTCGTCCTGTTGTCGACACGTGGACATCTCGACGGCCGTGCACACGTCGGCGTCGTCGTCCACGATCTGTCCCCTGTCTGCCCCCTGTGCGTCCCCAGCCCGTCCGCAGGCCGCCCGGTCCGTTCCGCGACGTACCACCAGGGCTTTTGCAAAAGCGCAGGTCAGCGGCCCGAATTACATCGCACTGCAAGTACGGTCCCGGGCTCGACCGCAAGCCCCTCGGGACGACGGAGAGGTGAACAGTGCGCGTCGGTGACCCGACGTGAGCCGGTCCGCACGCGGATTCCCCAACCTGTGCACATCCCTGGGGACAACTTCTCGACGAGTCGACCGACCGGAGCCGCCCGATCGCCCGTCGACCGCGCGGGACGTGGGGTTACGCCATGCACACGGTTCCCCACAGCTGTGGAGAAGTCGACCTGGCGACCGTGCCGGCCGCGGTCGGCGGGTCAGTTGCGGGCGCGGCTCTTGATGCGGGCCGTCAGCTCGGTGACCTGCGTGTACGTCGCGCGGCGCTCGCTCATCAGGTTGGTGATCTTCTTGACCGCGTGCATGACCGTGGTGTGGTCCTTGCCGCCGAAGGAGGCGCCGATCCGCGGCAGCGACAGCTCGGTCAGCTCGCGGCAGAGGTACATCGCGATCTGCCGGGCGTTGACCAGCGTGCGGCTGCGGTTGGTGCCCTGCAGCTCCTCCATCGTCACGGAGAAGTACTCCGCCGTGGCCGCCATGATGATCGCCGCGGTGATCTGGGGACCCTGCTCGTCGCTGATCAGGTCCTTGAGCACCAGCTCGGCCAGCGGCAGGTCGACCTGCTGCTTGTTCAGGCTGGCGAAGGCGGTCACCCGGATCAGCGCGCCCTCGAGCTCGCGGATGTTGGTCTGCACCTTGCTGGCGATGAACTCCAGCACCGGGTCGGGGACCTGCAGCCGCTCGCCCCACGCCTTCTTGCGCAGGATCGCGATGCGGGTCTCGAGGTCCGGCGCCTGGACGTCGGTGATCAGGCCCCACTCGAACCGCGTCCGGAGCCGGTCCTCCAGCGTCGTCAGCTTCTTCGGCGGCCGGTCGGAGGTGATGACGATCTGCTTGCTGGCGTTGTGCAGCGTGTTGAACGTGTGGAAGAACTCCTCCTGCGTCCGCTCGGCGCGCTCCAGGAACTGGATGTCGTCGATGAGCAGGAAGTCGATGTCGCGGTAGCGGCGGCGGAAGTCCTCCGCGCGGCCGGAGTGCACCAGGTTGATGAACTCGTTGGTGAACTCCTCGGTGCTGACGTAGCGCACCTTGACGTTGGGGAACATCCGCGCCGCGTAGTGCCCGATCGCGTGCAGCAGGTGGGTCTTGCCCAGCCCGGACTCCCCGTAGATGAACAGCGGGTTGTAGGCGCGCGCCGGGGCCTCGGCGACGGCGACGGCCGCGGCATGGGCGAACCGGTTCGAGTTGCCGATGACGAAACTGTCGAAGACGTACTTGGGGTTCAGGCCCGGGTCGGCCGGGGTGGCCGCCGCCTGCCGGCGCGTCCGCGGGCCGGCGTCGGTGCTCCCGCGCCGCCCCTCGGGAGCGGGCAGGTCCAGGTCGAACGGCAGGACGTCGGCCGTCGGCCCGGTGTCGTCGCCGGCGCCCGCCTCGGGTGCGGCCGGCGTCTCCGGCGCCCAGGCGGCCGGGCTCCAGTCCTCGGGTGCGCCTCGGTCGGGGGTCGGCCGGCCGGGGACGTCGTCCGACCCCGTGGCCGGCTCGCGCTCCCAGACCGGCAGGGCGTCGGTGCGCACCCCGAAGGCGCTGCGGCCGTCGTCGGCCCGCGCGCGGTCCTCGTCGTCCTCGTCCCGGCTGGGCTCGGGCGGTGACCACGGCCGGCGGACGGGCGGCTCGTGCGCGGTGGAAAGCTGGTCGGCCGGCGCGTCCTCCAGCTGGACGGCGACGCGGATGTCGCGGCCGAACTGCTCGGACAGGGCCTCCGAGAGCACCCGGCGCATCCGGGACTCCAGCACGGTCTGGGTGAACTCGTTCGGCGCGGCCAGCACGGCGGTGTCCTCGACCAGGCCCAGCGGCCGGGTCAGGTTGAGCATCGCGTTCTGCTGAGGGGACAGGCTCGTGGCCAATCGCTCGCGGATCTGGTCCCAGACCGTCGCCAGGTCCAGCGTGGCATCGGTCATGCCCGTCGTCCTCCCCATTGCCCGTGTTCTCCGGGCCGAGCCCGGTCGTCCCCCGCGGTGCGCGTCCGCCTGCGCCCGGCCTGTGGATACCCGAACACACGGGGTCCACATCGCTGTCCACAGGGTGTGCACGATCGACGCCCGTCGTCCACCGGGGACCGCGGTCGCGGTCCTGGAGGACGATATCGGCGCTGGTCAGGGCCCTGTGTGGCAACGGACGGGGGAACGGCCACGCCGGTCGGACCGACGGGTCCGCCCCGGTGCCGGGCCGCTACGACCCGACGCGGAGCGACGGCGACGCTAACAGCCTCATCCACAGCCCGGCAACGATCGCCGGACGTTCTTCGGCGCGTCGGCGCGAGTTCACGCCGCTGTCGCCACGGCGTGCCTGGGTGCGGTTGGCGAGGGCGTCGTGCAGCCTGGAACGTCGGCTCCCCGGGCGGTGCCCGGCAGCGGTCGATCCTCGGCTATGCTGGTCGGAGTCTGCGATGGCGCCGCGGTTCGGCGCAGGGTCTGCCCTGCCCACCGGTCGCCGTCGTGGGGAAACCAGCTTCCGGGGGTCTCCCCCGAGCGTGCCCGTCGGCCGGCGGGCACGCCCCCGCCGATGTCGTTGCAGTAGGAGTACCTCGTGAGCAAGCGCACGTTCCAGCCGAACAACCGTCGCCGGTCCAAGACCCACGGCTTCCGGCTGCGGATGCGCACCCGCGCCGGTCGGGCGATCATCGCCGGTCGCCGGCGCAAGGGTCGCGAGAAGCTCTCCGCCTGAGGTGTTGCCCGCGCAGGCCCGCCTGCGCCGGCGTCCGGAGTTCACCGCGGTCGTCCGGTCGGGGCGACGCGTCGGGCGGTCGACCATGGTGCTCCACTACCTTCCCCAGCGCCCCGCCGCTCCCGGTGGGGTAGCCGCCGCCGGTCCGCGCGCGGGCTTCGTCGTCGGCCGCACCGTGGGCAACTCCGTGGTCCGCCACCGGGTGACCCGGCGGCTGCGTGCCGTCGTCCTCGGCGAGCTGCACCGCCTGCCCCCGACCGCCGACCTCGTCGTCCGTGCCCGCCCCGAGGCGGCCGAGGCGACCTCCGAGCGGCTGCGCCGGGATCTGGCCTCCGGGCTCGACCGCGTCCTCGGGGAGCAGGTCCGGTGAGGACCGCCCTGCTGGCCGTCGTCCGCTTCTACCAGCGGGCGATCAGCCCTGCCTTCCCGCCGCGGTGCCGGTTCTACCCGTCCTGCAGCGCCTACGCGCTCGAGGCGATCGAGCTGCACGGCGCCGCGCGCGGCAGCTGGCTGGCGCTGCGCCGGCTGGCCAAGTGCGCCCCCTGGCACCCCGGCGGGGTCGACCTCGTTCCCGGGTCAGGAACCGCTGGGGCGGGCCACACGTCGTCCACAGCGGCGTCCGATCTCGCCACCCCGCCGGCCCGCCGGGCCCCGTCGGAGGAGTCCGCCGTTGCTTGACTGGCTGTACACCGCCATCTCCTGGGTGCTGGAGCAGTGGCACGCCCTGTTCTCCACGTTCCTGGATCCGGCCGGCGGCATCACCTGGGCCCTGTCGATCATGTTCCTGGTCGTCACGATCCGGCTGCTGCTGTTCCGCCTGTTCATCCGCCAGGTGAAGTCGCAGCGGGCGATGCAGGAGATCCAGCCGGAGATCCAGAAGCTGCGCAAGCAGTACGGCAGCGACCGGCAGGGCTTCAGCCAGGCGGTCATGGCGCTGCAGAAGGAGCGCGGCGTCAACCCGCTGGCCGGCTGCCTGCCGATCCTGCCGCAGATCCCGGTCTTCATCTCGCTGTTCCACGTGCTGCGCCGGCTCAAGCCGGGCGCCGCGGGTCTGTACGGCTGGTCCTACGAGCTGACCCAGCAGGCCGCCACGGCCAAGCTGTTCGGCGTCGCGCCGATCTCGGCGTCGCTGACGATGCAGGAGCCGAAGAAGAGCTCGATCCTCGCCATCCCGGGCGTCACGCAGGCCGGCATCACGACGGTCTGCATCGTCCTGATCATCGTCATGGTCCTGACCAGCTACTACACGCAGCGGCAGATCATGAAGCGATCGGGCCCGGTCGAGGGCCAGGCCGCCATGGTGCAGAAGCTGATGCTCTACGGCATGCCGCTGGGCCTGCTCGTCTCGGGCTCGCTGTTCCCGATCGGCGTCCTGCTCTACTGGTTCACCAACAACCTGTGGACCCTGGGCCAGCAGTTCTACATCCTCAAGAAGCTGCCCCCGCCGCCCGGATCGCCGGCCGCGCTGGCCGCCGCCGCCGCCGAGAAGGCGGCCATCGACCCCAAGGCGCTCGCCCCCAAGCCCGGCGCGAAGCCGGTGCGCGGCAAGGGCGGCCGCCCGGTGCTCCCGACCGCGGCTCCCGCTGCGGATGCCGAGCCCACCACCGGTTCGGACGGCGCCACCTCCCCGGTGGCGCCCACCGAGTCCGACCGCACCCAGGGCAACGGCGCGTCGCCGAACGGCTCGACCGCGCCGGCACCGGGTGCACGCCCACCGGGCAAGCCCAAACGCAAGCGCCGCTGACCGGCGCCCCGCGTCCGTCCCGGGACGCCCCTGCCGGCGCCGACCGGCCATCGACCACCCGCACCGACGAGGAGGATTCCCGTGAGCGCTCCGCAGCAGCCCGCGACCGTTGAGCCCGAGGCCGCCCCGGACCTGCCGGACACCGACGACGACAGCGACGACGCGCTCGTCGACGACGTGAGCGACGACGAGAACGACAGCGAAGACGACGCGGGCGACGACACCGGCCGGGGCACCGACCGGGACGGCGGCTCCGACGACCTGCTGGTCCGTGAGGGCGACGTCGCCGGGGACTACCTCGAGCGGCTGCTCGACATCCTCGACGTCGACGGCGACATCGACCTGGACGTCGAGGGCGACCGGGCCTCGGTGGCGATCGTCGGCGGCCAGCTCGACGACCTCATCGGCCAGGAGGGCCAGGTCCTCGAGGCCCTGCAGGAGCTGACCCGGCTCGCGGTGGCCCAGTCCACCGGAGTGCGCAGCCGGCTGATGCTCGACGTCGGCGGCTTCCGGGCCAAGCGGCGGGCGGACCTCTCCTCGCTCGCCGGTGAGGCGGCACGCCGGGTGGCGCAGAGCCGCCAGCCCGAGCGCCTCACGCCGATGAACCCGTTCGAGCGCAAGGTCGTGCACGACGTCATCGCCGCGGTGAGCGGCGTGCGCAGCGAGTCGGAGGGCGAGGAGCCCAACCGTCGCGTGGTCATCCTCCCCGAGGCGTGAGGCTTCCGGACGAATCCGTTCCGCCTGCGCCGGACGTCGCCCGCGCCGTCTTCGGCGACGCCCTCCCGCAGGCGGAGCGCTACGTCGCCCGCCTCGCCTCGGACGGCGTCACCCGGGGCCTGATCGGGCCGCGCGAGGTCTCCCGGCTGTGGGAGCGGCACGTGCTCAACAGCGCGGCGGTGGCCGAGGCCGTCCCCGACGGCGCCCGCGTGGTCGACGTGGGCAGCGGGGCCGGCCTGCCCGGCATCCCCCTCGGGTTGGCCCGTCCCGACATCTCTCTATCCCTCGTCGAGCCGATGGCCCGGCGCGTGGAGTTCCTCGAGGAGGCCGTCGCCGAGCTCGGCGCGCCCTGGCGCGTGGTCCGCGGCCGGGCCGAGGACCGCTCGGTGGGCGCCGCGGTGGGCCAGGTGGACGTCGTCACCGCCCGGGCGGTGGCCGCGCTCCCCCGGCTCGTCGCCTGGTGCCGCGGACTGCTCCGCCCGGGGGCCCAACTGGTCGCCCTCGTCGGCGCGCGGGCCGTGGCGGAACTGCCGGCGCTCGTGCCCGAACTCGAGGCGGCAGGCATGCGCGAGATCCGTGCACGGGCTGTCGGCGCCGCGCTCGGAGAGGCTGCCACTACCGTGGTGGTGATGACCCGCGCGGAACGCTGACGGCGACACCGTCCGCTGTTCCACGTGGAACCGATGAGAAGTGCCCGACCCGTTCCACGTGAAACGGGTTGCGGGAAACGAGGGGGAAGGACCGCGATGACCGACCCGGGCGAGCGGTTGCGGAGCAGTCTGGCCGCCGCTGACCAGGGCGCACCGGGGGACTTCGACAGTCCCATCGCAATGGAGGCCCTGCGCGCCACCCGCGTCCTGCACGCCGCCGACCAGGACCCGTTCCCCGCGCCGTCGCGGCTGCGCGTGATCACGATCGCCAACCAGAAGGGCGGCGTCGGCAAGACCACGTCCGCGGTGAACCTGGGGGTCGCGCTCGCGCTCTACGGCCTGCGGACGCTGGTGATCGACCTCGACCCGCAGGGGAACACGAGCACGGCGCTCGGGGTCGAGCACACCGTCGGGACGCCGTCGGTCTACGACACCCTGGTCGGGGACAGCCCCCTGTCGGCGGTCACCCACGCGACGACGGCGAGCCCGCTGCTCACCTGCGTCCCGGCCACCATCGACCTGGCCGGCGCCGAGATCGAGCTGGTCTCCGTGGTCGCCCGCGAGTACCGGCTGCGCCGCGCCATCGAGGCCTACGTGCACTCCCTGCCGGAGGAGCGGCGGCCGCAGTACGTGCTCATCGACTGCCCGCCGTCCCTGGGTCTGCTCACCCTCAACGCCCTCGTGGCCGGCGACGAGGTGCTCATCCCCATCCAGTGCGAGTACTACGCGCTGGAGGGTCTCGGGCAGCTGCTCAACAACATCGATCTGGTCCGCGCGCACCTGAACCCGGGCATCGCCGTCCGGACCATCCTGCTGACGATGTACGACGGCCGGACCAAGCTCGCCGACCAGGTGGCCGAGGAGGTCCGCAACCACTTCGGCGACCTGGTGCTGCACGCGGTCATCCCCCGCAACGTGCGGGTGTCCGAGGCGCCCGGCTACGGCCAGTCGGTGCTGACCTACGACCCGGGATCGCGCGGCTCCACCAGTTACGTGGAGGCGGCTCGCGAGCTCGCCGAGCGCGGTGCCGCCCTCCCGCCGCTCGAACCGGGCAAGGCGCCGGCCGGCGTCGCCCCGCCGTCGTACGGCGATCTCAGCGCATCCACCGATTCCTCGACGGAGAACCGATGACCAAGCGTGGCGGACTCGGCCGCGGCCTGGCGGCCCTGATCCCCACCGCGCCTCCCCCGGCGCCGGAGGAGCCGGCCGTCGAGCGGCCGACCGTCGTCCCGGACGCCGCACCGGCCGGGGCCGCGGCTCCGGCCGGTGCTCCGGTCAGCCCCGTGCGGCCGGTGCCGGTCGCCGAGGAGACCGTCGGTGTCCCGGGCGCGCAGCTGCGCGAGGTGGCCGTCGACGACGTCGTCCCCAACCCGAAGCAGCCGCGGCAGGTCTTCGACGACGAGGCGCTCGACGAGCTCACCCACTCCGTGCGGGAGTTCGGCCTGCTGCAGCCGATCGTCGTCCGGGAGCGGCCCGAAGGCGGCTACGAGCTCATCATGGGCGAGCGCCGGCTGCGGGCGGCCAAGGCGGCGAACCTGGAGAGCGTCCCGGCGATCGTCCGGGACACCACGGACGACGCCCTGCTGCGCGACGCGCTGCTGGAGAACATCCACCGGGTGCAGCTCAACCCGCTGGAGGAGGCCGCGGCCTACCAGCAGCTGCTCGAGGAGTTCGGCGCCACCCACGAGGAGCTGGCCAGCCGGATCGGCCGCAGCCGCTCCCAGGTGACCAACACGATCCGGCTGATGAAGCTGCCGGTGAAGGTGCAGACCCGGGTCGCGGCCGGCGTGCTGTCGGCCGGGCACGCCCGCGCCCTGCTCGGGCTGCCGTCCAACGAGGCGATGGACGCGCTGGCCACCCGCATCGTGGCCGAGGGCATGTCGGTGCGGGCCACCGAGGAGGCGGTGGCGATCGCCGCCGCCGAGGAGCCGACCGCCAAGCGCCGCACCCGGCGGATCAGCGCGCCCGGGGTCGAGGACCTCGGGCAGCGGCTGTCCGACGTCTTCGAGACCAAGGTGCAGGTGCAGATCGGCCGGGCCAAGGGCCGCATCGTCGTCGAGTTCGGCTCGGTCGACGACCTGCAGCGCATCGTCGGCCTCATGGCTCCGGACATCACCGGGCGCCGGACCGACTCCTGAGCGGCGCCCGAGGATCGGTCCGGCAAAACGTCACGGACGTAATTCAGCGGGCTGAGCCGGCCCTTCGGGCGAGCAGCTTGCCCAGGACCTCGCCGAGGTCGTAGCCCGCGGCCTCGACGGCCATCGGGAACATCGACGTCTCGGTCAGCCCCGGGGAGACGTTCACCTCGAGGAAGTGGACCTCGCCGTCCGGCGAGACGATCGCGTCGGTCCGCGACAGGTCGGTGAGCCCGAGCTCCTCGTGCACCAGCACGGCGAGCGCGGCCGCCCGGACGGCGACGTCCTCGGGCACCCGGGCCGGGGTGTGGTACTCGGTGAGGCCCGGCGTGTACCGCGCGGTGTAGTCGAAGACGCCGGACTCCGGGACGATCTCGACCGCCGGCAGCGCCTCGGGCCCCTCCCCCAGGTCGACCACCGACAGCGCCAGCTCCACGCCCTCGACGTAGCGCTCGACCATCACGGTGTCGCCGTAGGCGAAGCAGCTGACCATCGCCGCGGGCAGGTCCTCGACCCGGCTGACCTTCTGCACGCCCAGCGAGGAGCCGCCGGAGGCGGGCTTGACCATCAGCGGCAGCCCGAGCCGGGCCACGATCAGGTCGAGCACGGCGCCGGCGCCCAGCTCGCGGAAGGTGCTGTGCGGCAGGGCCACCCAGTCCGGCGTCGCCGCTCCGGCGCCCCGCACGACCGACTTGGCCGCGGGCTTGTCCCACGCCAGCCGGCAGGCCGCCGCCGGCGACCCCACGTACGGAACCCCGGCCAGGTCGAGCACCGCGCGCAGCGACCCGTCCTCGCCGGTCGCGCCGTGCAGCGCGATGAACACCGCGTCGGCGGGGGCGGCGGCCAGGCCCGGCAGCAGCTCGGCGTCGGCGTCGCGCAGCTCGGCCTCCAGGCCGTGCCGGGTCAGCTCCTCGACCACCTGGGTGCCCGAGGAGAGGCTGACCTCCCGTTCGAAGGTCAGCCCACCGGCCAGGACGACGGCCCGCAGCGCGTGCGGTCGCTCCCCTGCTGCCTCGACGGGTGCTGCTGCGGGCTCGGTCACCGGCGGTCCTCGAATCGGTCGCTGTTGGCGGGGCCGACGAACGGCTCGACGTCGGGCACCTGGGGTCCGAAGGGCTGTCCCCCACCCGACCCACCGTGCTCAACGGCGCGGAACTGCCCCGTGTCCACCTTGTCGAAGGTGCGGTGCAGGTCCAGCTCCGCCTCGATGACGCGGGCCAGCCGGCGCACGCCCTCGCGGATCTGGTCCGGCTCGGGGTAGCAGTACGACAGCCGCATGTACTCGCGGCCGTTCCCGTCGGCGTAGAAGCCGATGCCGGGCACGTAGGCGACGTGCGCGTTGACCGCGCGCGGCTGCATGAGCTTCGAGTCCAGACCGTGCGGCAGCTTCAGCCAGACGTAGAAGCCGCCGTCCGGACGGGTCCAGGTGGTCCCGGCCGGCATGAGCGCGTCCAGCGACTCCAGGGTGGCGTCGCGGCGCTCGCGGTAGAGCTCGGTGAACAGCTTGATCTGCTCGCGCCACGGCTGGGTGTCCAGGTAGCGGGCGACCGCGTACTGGGTCAGCGACGGCGGGCAGAGCACCTGGGCCTCGGTGGCCAGCACCAGCTTCTCGCGGACGGCGAGCGGCGCGAGCACCCAGCCCACCCGCAGGCCCGGGGAGAAGGTCTTGGAGAACGAGCCGAGGTAGATGACCCGCCGGCTGTCGCGGGCCCGCAGCGCCGGCAGCGGCTCGTGGTCGAAGCCGAGCAGGCCGTAGGGGTTGTCCTCGATGATCAGCAGGTCGTACCGGTCGGCGAGGTCGATGATCGCCCGCCGGCGCGGCTCGGACAGGGTGACGCCGGCCGGGTTGTGGTAGTTCGGCACGGTGTAGAGGAACTTCACCCGGTCGCCGTTGGCGCGGCACTCCAGCAGTGCCTGCTCCAGCGCCTCGGGGATCAGGCCGTCGTCGTCCATGGGGACGTGCCGCACCCGGGCCTCGGCGGCCTGGAAGACGCCGAGCGCCCCGACGTAGGACGGGCCCTCGGCGAGGATCACGTCGCCCGGGTCGCAGAAGACGCGGGTGACCAGGTCCAGCCCCTGCTGGGAGCCGACGGTGACGACGACCTCGCTGGGGTTGGCGTCGGTGATGCCCTCCAGCGCCATGACGTCGCAGATCCGCTCGCGCAGGCGGGGGTCGCCCTGCCCGGAGCCGTACTGCAGGGTCTGCGCGCCCATGCCGGAGACGAGGTCGCCGATCATCGAGCCGACCGCGTCCAGCGGCAGGGCGGTGACGGCGGGCATGCCCCCGGCCAGGGAGACCACCTCGGGCCGGCTGACCACGGAGAACAGCGCGCGGATCTCCGAGGTCTTCATGCCGTGGGTGCGTGCTGCGTAGCGGTCCGCCAGCGGGTCCAGCCGCGGATGCCGCGGCGTCACGTGCGCATGCGCACCGGGACCTTGGGGGGTCGGGCCCCCGGGGGAGACAGCCACCCTCACGAGTGTAGGGAGGGCGCCCCAGCGGTTTTCCACGACACGGCGGACGGGGCGAGCGGGGATCTGCCCGATCGCCCTTCCGTCACACCCCCGAGCCGGTCGCGGGGAGCACGAAGGTGCCGGTCGGCGGGTCCGCCTCGGGCGCCAGGTAGAGCCGCTGGACGGCGGCGAGGACGCCGTGGGCGATGGTGCTGCGCAGCCGGGCGTCCAGCAGCAGCAGCCGGTCGACCGGGTGGGAGAGGTAGCCCAGGTCGATCCGGACGGCAGGCATCCGGGTCATCCGCAGCAGGTCCCACGTCTTGGGGTGCGAGCCCAGGTCGAGCATGCCGGTGCGGGCGAGCACCTCGCGGCGGACCAGGTTGGCGAACTGCTCGCCGCCCGTGGACGAGGCGCCCGAGCCGGTGCCGTAGTAGTAGCTGGCCACCCCGCGGGCGTGCTCGGAGGGGTGGGCGTCGACGTGCAGGGAGAGGAACAGGTCGGCGCGGGCCTGGTTGGCGAACGCGGTCCGCTCATCCGCCGTCGGGTTCTGGTGCCGCCCGCGGGTCAGGTAGACCGTGGCACCCGCTGCGGCCAGCCGGCCCTCGATCCGCGAGGCGATGTCGAAGACGAGGTCGGCCTCGGTGGTCTCACCGAAGGTGAACCCGGTCTCCGTGCCGCCGTGCCCGGGGTCGATGACGATGCGCCGGGCCAGCAGGTGCGGGCCGCTCTCGACGAAGGAGGCGCTCTGCCGCAGCAGCTGCGGGCGGCCGCCGACCACCTTGCGGCCCAGCTGGCGCAGCGCGCGCAGGGTGGCCGGCCCGCAGGTGCCGTCGGCGGTGAGCCCGTAGTCGCGCTGGAAGGTGCGCAGGCCGGTCTCGGTCTCCGGGCCGAAGACGCCGTCGACCGGTCCGGCGTCGTAGCCGAGCTCGTGCAGGCGGTCCTGCAGGTTGGTGACGTCGTCGCCGCGGGTGGGGCGCTCGGGGTCGTAGCGCAGCAGCCGGTCACCCAGCGACCAGCGCGCCTCGGAGAGGGCGCGGTAGGTCTCCTCGCCCACCCGGCCGTCGACCGACAACCCGCGGACCTGCTGGAAGTGCCGCACGGCGAGCGCGGTGGCCTCGTCGTAGACGGCCGCCTCCGCGGCCTCCTCGTGATCCGGGCCCGCCGGCAGCAGCTCGAGGCTGCGCAGCGCGGCCTGCACGTCGGCGACCGCTGGGCCACGGTCCCCGGTGCCGAGGGGCTGCATGCGACTGTCGCTCATCGTGTCCTGATTGTCGCCCGCCGCAGCCGACGCGGCCCAGTCGGGGTGCCCCGGACGTGGCAGAGCCCGTCCGACCGGGTGGTCGGACGGGCTCTGGGTCACGCTGCGTGCGAGAGCGACGAGGACGCTCAGCCGATGTAGTCGGCCAGGTCGGAGAGGATCGCGCCCTTCGGCTTGGCGCCGATGATGCTCTTCACCGGCTTGCCGCCCTGGAACACGGTCATCGTCGGGATCGACATGACCTGGTAGTCACGGGCGATCTGCGGGTTCTCGTCGATGTTCAGCTTGGCGATCGTCAGCTTGTCCGCGTGCTCGGCCGCGATCTCCTCGAGGACGGGGGCGACCATCTTGCAGGGGCCGCACCACTCCGCCCAGAAGTCCACCAGCACCGGCTTGTCGCTGCCGAGGACGTCGGTCGCGAAGGTCGCGTCGGTCACCGTCTTGGTGTTGCCTGCCATGGTCGTACTCCCTGAAGGGTTGCTCGGAGGTGTCGGTAGGAGAACGGGCGCTGCGGGGGTTCTATGCCCGCGTCAGCGCTCGTCGAAGGTCTCGGCCAGCCAGCGCTCGGCGTCGATGGCCGCGGCGGCGCCGGTGCCCGCCGAGGTGATGGCCTGGCGGTAGATGTGGTCGACGACGTCCCCGGCGGCGAAGACGCCGTCGATGTTGGTGCGCGTCGTCGGGTGCTCCACCTGGATGTAGCCGGCGTCGTCGAGCTTCAGCTGGCCGGCGAAGAGCTCGCTGCGCGGGTCGTGGCCGATCGCCACGAACACCCCGGAGACGGGAAGCTCCTCGGTGCTGCCGCTCTCGACGTCGGTCAGCCGGACACCGGAGACGGTGTCGCCGCCGAGGACGTCGGTGACCTGCTTGCCGAGCTGCCAGCGGATCTTCTCGTTGTCCTGGGCGCGCTTCTGCATGATCTTCGAGGCGCGCAGCTCGCTGCGGCGGTGGACGACGGTGACGCTCTTCGCGAAGCGGGTGAGGAAGGTGGCCTCCTCCATCGCGGAGTCGCCGCCGCCCACGACGATGATGTCCTGGTCGCGGAAGAAGAAGCCGTCGCAGGTGGCGCACGCGGACACGCCGCGGCCGAGCAGCCGCTGCTCGTTGTCCAGGCCGAGGTACCGGTACTTGGAGCCGGTGGCGACGATGACGGCGTGCGCGAGGTGCACCTCGTCGCCGACCTTGACGACCTTCGGCGTCGCGGTGAGGTCGACCTCGCTGACGTCGCGCGGCTCCAGCTCGGCGCCGAAGCGCTCGGCCTGGTTGCGCAGGTCGTCCATCAGCTGGGGACCCTGGATGCCCTCGGGGAAGCCGGGGAAGTTCTCCACCTCGGTGGTGGTCATCAGCGCGCCGCCGAACTGCGAGCCCTCGAAGACCAGCGGGTGCAGGTTGGCCCGGGCGGCGTAGATCGCAGCGGTGTAGCCGGCCGGCCCGGACCCGATGATGATCAGGTCGCGGACGCCGTCCTGCTCGGCCGGCGGGATGCCGGGGTTGGCAGGGTCGGTCTCGACCGCAGGGCCGGGAGTCGGCGAGGAGTTCGTCACGGGCGGCACAACCCCGATGGTAGGGGTGGCATTCCCGCTCGGGCGCTCAGCGCGCGGCGTGGACGACGACCTCGGCCAGGTTGCCCTGGAAGCCGCCCTCGCTCGGCACCAGCCCGGTGACCCAGACCAGGACGAACCGCGCCTTGGCGGGCTTGTCGAAGGTCAGGTCGGTGGTGCCGTCGACCTTGCCGCTGGCCCCGACCGCGTAGCTGTCCAGATCGCCCTTCGGGTCCTCGCCGGTGCGGACGTCGACCGCGATGCCCGGCGTGGTGGTGGTGAGCGTCACGCCGGCGATGTTCTGGTCGCTGCCGAGGTCGTACAGGATGCCGACGCCGTCCTTGAGGTTGCCGAACGCCGGCGAGCCCCGGTACTCCAGCGTCGACCACGAGGTCGACGGGTCGTTGTCGTAGCTGAGCGGGACCTCGCGGTCGTTCTCCGGCTCGCCGTCGCCCTGCGGGTCGTACACGTCGGCGCTGACGATGGCGATCGGCGCGCCGGGCTGCGCCGATGCGCTGGAGCTCTGCGCGGACGACGAGGAACCCGCCGGGGGCGTGCTGCCCTGGCGCTCGTCGACCGAGTCGGCCACGGTGAGCACGTTCGTGCCGATCCACCAGGCCAGGGCGATCACCACGGCCAGCGCGAGGACCGAGACGCCGATGAACGCGACCCGGCGGCGGGCGCCCGGCTCCTCGGTCTCGGCGAGGTCGGTGCTCCCGGTGTCGGTGTAGGGCTGCGAGCGGTACCCGGCGTCGCTCCAGCCCTCGTCGTGGAGGACGGCGTCCAGGTCGTCGGAGGTCGACGTCCACGGCTCGGCCGCGACGTAGGCGGGCCCGGTCTGCGGCACCGGCCGGACCGGGAGCGGCACCGGCGGGAAGGTGTGCGGGTCGAGCCGGACCGGCGCGTCGACGCTCACGGTCGGGGCGGGCGGCTCCGAAGCGATCGGAGCGGCGGCCGGAGCGGCGGGCAGGTCGGCCTGCTCCGTGGCGGGCGCGCCGGCGTCCTGCTGGGTGCGCAGGCGGCGCAGCCAGTTCTCCGACTCACCGCGGTCGGAGGACGACAGCGACGACGAGGGGGACGTGCGCGGCCGCTCGTTGAGCAGCGAGACCATGGCCGCCACGCTGGACAGGCCCTGGCCGGGCTCGGTGGAGCGGGCGCGGCGGACCAGCGCGGCCAGGTCCGGGGGCACGCCGACGCCGCGACGGGGGCCGCGGCCGGCCGCCTCGACGGCCTGCGCGCCGCCCAGGCACGCCTCGAGCAGCCCGCCGAGCGCGGTGATGTCGCCCTGCACGGTGCCCGTGGCCGCCGGCACCGCCCGCAGGCCCACCAGGCCGTTCGGCCGGAGGACGACGTGCTCCGGGGTGAGGCCGCCGACGGCGAGGCCGACGCGGTGCGCCTCGGCGACGCCCTCGGCCAGCCGGCGGATGACGGTGCGCGCCTCGCGCTCGGGCAGAGGTCCGCGCTGCAGCCGGTCGGCGAGGGTCTCGCCGTCGATCCACTCGTTGACGACGTAGGCCGCGCTCCCGGGGGCGTCGACGTCCTCGCTGCCCTCGGCGGCGTCGTAGACCATCGCCAGCGCCGGGGTGGCCAGGCCACCGGCGGTCAGCGCGCGGGCGATCCAGGCGTGCGCCGCAGGGCCGCCGGGGGTGTGCACCCGGATCGCCACGTCGCGGTTGAGCACGCGGTCCTTCGCCCGCCAGGAGCGGATGACGCCGGTGGGCGTCGGCTCGTCGCCGCCCACCTGGTCCAGGGGTCGATAGCGGTCGGGCAGGCCGGTGACCGTGGAGGTCATGGAAGCGGACGACCTCCTTCTCCTTCTCCGGCCCGGTTCACGACCGCCCGCGGCCGAACCGCGCCCGGACCGCTTCGAGCGGCTCCCGGACCTCGGGGACACGGGCGACCACGAAGCCTGCAGCAACCGCGACGCCGATGACCACGGTACCGACCAGGAGAGTTCCGAGCGAGCCTGCCACCGATGTACCCAAAACGTGACCGAGCAGGGCGACGACCGCCCAGCCCAGCAGGCCGGCGGCCGCCGACACGCCGGCGATCCGCAGCACCGGGGCGAGGGTCTCCCGGGTCCGGACGGCGCCGAGGACCCGCCGCAGGGCGACGTCCCCCAGCACCCACCCGGCCACGTACGTGACGCTGGTGACGAACATGAGCCCGGCCACGACGTGCTCGGGCCCGACCACGACCGGCACCAGCAGGAGCAGCGGCACCCGGACGGCGACCATGCCGACCTGGATGAGCGTGGGCGTGCGGGCGTCCTTCATCGCGTAGAAGACGCGCAGCTGCAGCAGCGTGATCGCCATCGGCAGCAGCCCGAACGCACCGATCGCGAGGGCCTCGCCGATCCCGCGCGCCTCCTCGACCGTGGTGTTGCCGCGGGCGAAGACGACGGCGGCCAGCGGCGGGCCGAGGACGATCAGCCCCGCGGTCACCGGCAGCAGGCCGAGCGCCGACAGGCGGGTGCCCAGCGCGAGGTCGGAGACGACGCCGGGGACGTCGTGGCGGGAGGCCGCCCGGCTCATCCGCGGCAGCAGCGCCGTCAGCAGGGCGACGCCGATGATCCCGTAGGGCATCTGGAACAGCAGGCTCGCCGTGGCGAACGCGGCCGATCCGAGGCCGCCGTGGCGACCGGCGGCGTTGGCCACGTTGGTCGCGACGACGACGCCGACCTGGCTGACCGCGACGTAGCCGATCACCCAGAGGCCGAGGGTGCCCGCCTCGCGCAGACCGGTGTTCTTCAGCCCCCAGCGCGGGCGCAGCGGGACGCCGGCCTTCGGCAGCAGCGGCAGCAGCACCAGGGCCTGCACGGCGATGCCCAGCGTGGTGCCGATGCCGAGCAGCCACACCTGGCCCGAGGTGATGGTGAGCGGGGTCAGGTCGCCCGGTCCGCTCGCCGCGATGAACAGCAGGCCGGTCGCGATGACGACGACGTTGTTGAGCACCGGCGCCCACGCCGGCGGCCCGAACACGTCGCGGGAGTTGAGGATCGCCGTCGCCAGCGCACCGATGCCGTAGAAGACGATCTCGATCAGCAGCAGCCGGGCCAGCCAGTTGGCCAGGTCGACCTGCTCGCCGCGGATGCCGTACAGCCAGGTCAGGGCCGGGGCGGCGATCACCGCGACCACGGTGATGACGGACAGCCCCGCGATGGCGAGGGTCGCCAGCCGTTGCGCGTAGCCGGCCCCGCCGTCGCGGTCGCGTTCCTGGGCGTGCACCAGCAGAGGGACGACGACCGAGGTGAGCACGCCCCCGAGCAGCAGCTCGTACACGATGTTGGGCAGCGTGTTGGCGGTGTTGTAGGCGTCGTTGACCAGCGTCACGCCCAGCGCCGCGACGAGCACCATCGTCCGCAGCAGGCCGGTCACGCGGGAGACCAGCGTGGCCACGGCCATGGTCCCCGCGGCGCGGAGGATGCCGCGGCTGGCACCGGGCGCACCCTCCCGCTCCTCGAGCGCCGCGGCCTCGGCGGCGACGCGCGGCACCGGCGGCAGGACCGGGATGAGCTGGGTGAACTCGTCGTCCGGGTGCGGCACGAACCGCCGCCGGGCGGCCGGCGGCGGGGGCGGCGGGACGGGCGGCGTGGGCAGCCGGCGAGGAGCCGGCTGGGCCTGCTGCGCCGGCGGGTACGGAGGCGGCGGCAGCACCGGCGTCGCCGGACCCGGGACGGGCGGCGGCGGGCTCCCGCCCAGCGCCCCGGCCGACGGGACCGACGGCGGCGGTGCCTCCTTGTACGGCGGTGGCGGCAGGGGAGCCGGGCCCCGTGGCGTCGCGCGCGGCGCGGCCGGCGGGACGGGTGGCAGCGGGCGGCCGCCGTCCTCGTCGCGCACCGGTGCCTCCTCGACCGGCTGCTGCTCGGCGCTCACACCGGGCTCCTGGTGGGCGGAACCGGCACGGCCGCGCCCTCGGGCGCGGGCTCCGGCCCGCCGTCGGACGGCGGCCCGCCGCGCCGGCGGCGCATCAGGAACCGGATCAGCCGGCGGAGGAACAGCAGCCCGAGCAGCACGGCCGCACCGATCGTGATGATCAGGGAGATCGAGCCGTACGCGGTGCTCTTGACCTGGAACGTCACGCGGTCCCCCAGCGGGCCGCCGCTCGGCGTGGTCAGCGACGCGGTCACCGCGAACCGGCCGGACTGGCGGACGTGCGTGGGGACCTGCAGCACCGTCCGCTCCCCCGGGGCCAGCTCCTGCGGGCCGATGTCGTCGATGGACAGGCCCACGTTGCCGCGGGTGCGCAGCTGCAGCAGCACGCGGACGGTGAACGGCAGGTCGTTGCGGACGGTCAGCACGAGCGGGGCGTCGCTGGAGGCGAGGCTGTAGGTGCCGTCGGCGGGTGCCAGCAGGGTGACCCGGTCGCGCTGCTCGCCGATCGTCGTCCGCACGTCCTGGGCGGCGTCGCGGAAACCGGCCGGGTCGGTGCGCCAGGCCACGGACGTGGCACGGGAGAGCGCGGCGTCCTCGGGGGCCAGCGCGCTGTCGGCGTCCCCGACGACGGCGCCGGCGAGGTCGTCGCGGGAGGCGACCGCGGCGGCGACGTCGGCCAGACCGCTCCCGTCCAGGGCCGTCGTCCCGGCGGCGACCAGCGTCCCGGCGTCGCTCGACGGCCCGGTGGTGAGGTCCTCGACCGAGGCGGCGCGCAGCCACGGCAGTTCGGCGGTGTCGGACATCATCTGGCGGACGCCGTCCGGGTCGGCCCCGACCTCGCGCGGCGGGGCGATGAGGACCGACGGCGCCTGCGCCGGGTCGGCGGGGGCCTGCAGCGCGAGCACCGACAGCTCGGCGAGGTAGCGCTGCTCGGCGATGCGCACCCCTCCGGCGGTCTTCTCGGTCGAGCCGCCCAGCGCGCCCAGGGTGGGGTCGGCGACCAGCGCGTCCATCGGGCCGCTGCTCAGCGCGACGCTGGTGCGGGCGGCGGCACTGCTGCCCCGCAGGCCGACGGCCCGGGTGCCCTCGCTGAGCGCGCCGGCGTCGAGGACGACCTGCTTCGCTCCGCCGTTCTGCAGCGCGGCGAGGGTCTCCGGGTGGACGGCGCCGTCGGCGACCCAGGCGACGTCGGTGCCGGGCTCGACGCCGAGCGCGTCGGCGAGGATCCGCGCCCCCGCCCCCTGGCCCTCGCCACCGGCCGACGCGGTGCCCGCCTCCGGCAGGCTCCGGGTGAGCACCGCGCCGAGGCCCGCGGTCTGCAGGGAGTCGGCGTCGACGTCGCCGTAGGGCAGGGCGACGACCGGGTGGACGGCGGCGACCGCCCGTAGCCGCTGGAGGAACGCCGCGGCGTCGTCCGTCCCCTTCCCGGCGTCCTCCTTGCCGGCGACGGCGTACGGGCCGGCGGCCATGGTCTCCAGCTCCTCGACGAGGGCCGGGTCGACGGCCAGGGTCACCGGCACGCTCGGCGTCGGGTTGCCCCCACCGACCGGGGTGGTGCGGGGGAGCTCCTCGACGACCGACAGCGCGCGGTCCAGCCGGCCGCCGGAGCGAACCGACCCGGCCAGGCCGTCGTCGACGAAGTCCCCGGAGGCGTCGCGGTGGCTGCGCTCGACCAGCGGCCACAGCCAGGCGACCGTCGTCCGCCCCGTGGGGAGGGCCGGCTGCTGGACGAGGTAGGTGGACAGCTCGCCGAGGCGCTGGCGGTCGCCGCCGCCCGTGGTGCCGTTGACGTTGAGCAGGACCGGGTAGACGCCGTCCTGGGTGAGCTGGAGGCTGGCGGTCGGGATCGTGTAGGTGAACTGCATCGACCTGCCGGGGCCGATGCTGCCGTCGTAGTCCTGGAAGGGCGGGACGACGGTGGTGTCCGGGTCGGCGGCGGTGTCGGCGGCCGCCAGCTCCGCGCGCGTGGTCAGCACCTCGCCGCGCTGCAGCCGCACGCCGAGGTCGGTCACCGTCTGGTCGCCGGTGTTGGTGAGCACGCCGCTGACGGTGATCACGGCGCCCGGGACGACGCTGCGCGGCTCGAGCCGGCTCACCTCGATGCTGATCGGGCGGTCGTGACGGGTGTCGTCGTCCGGGGCCGCCTGCGCGTGCGGTGCGCCGACGACGCTGCCGCCGAGTGCCGCGAGGCAGACAGCTGCGGACGCCAGCACGCTGCGGAGTCCCGGCCGGCGGCGGCCGTCGGCGGGAGCGCTGCCGGCAGCCGACGAGCTCACGCGCTGTCGGCCAGCAGGGCGGGTGCCCGCTCGACCAGTGCTCGCTCGTCGGCGTAGGCCAGCCGGGAGGAGAGCTCCGAGAGGGGGACCCAGGCGACCTCGGTCACCTCGATGTCGGCATCGGAGAGTGCGCCACCGATCGCGCGGAGCAGGAAGTGGTGCACCGTCTTGTGCACCCGGCGGCCCTCGGCGACGAACCAGAAGTCGATGATCCCGAGCGGGGCCACGACCTCGCCGATGATCCCGGTCTCCTCCGCCACCTCGCGGACGGCCGTGTCCTCCGGGGTCTCGCCCTCCTCGATGTGCCCCTTGGGCAGCGACCAGAGGAGGCGGCCGCGGCGGTCGGTGCGGCCGATGAGGGCGGCGCGGGGCTCGTTGACCCCGTCGTCGGCGACCACCAGGCCCCCGGCGGAGGTCTCGTCGACCCGGCGCAGCCGGCGGCCGGGGCGCCCGCGTCCGCCCGTCCCAGCCATGCGAGGAGGGTAGCGCGCGACTCGGCACTACCCTGGCTCGTCGTGTCCGCAGAGCCCCCGAGTCGTCCCCCCCACGGGTCCGTGCCGCCCGCCGTGCAGGAGACCGTGCGCGAGCTGGTCGACCTGTCCCCCGTGCTGACCGAGCTGGGCGAACGCTTCAGCGCGGCCGGCTTCGAGGCGCACCTCGTCGGCGGCTCGGTACGTGATGCACTGCTCGCCGCCGGCTCCGGCGCGCCCCGCGTGCCGGGCGATCTCGACGTGACCACCGACGCCCGGCCGGAGCAGACGCTCGAGCTCCTGCGCGGCTGGGCGGGTTCCACGTGGAACACCGGGATCGCCTTCGGCACGGTGGGCGCCGACGTGCACGGCGTCCGGGTGGAGATCACCACGTTCCGCGCCGACCGGTACGACCGCGAGTCGCGCAACCCGGAGGTGGCGTGGGGGACCTCGCTCGAGGACGACCTGGCCCGCCGGGACTTCACCGTGAACGCGATGGCGGTCTCGCTCGGCCCGGACCGGCGGGTCACCGACCCGTTCGGCGGGCTCGGCGACCTGCTCAAGGGGCAGCTGCGCACACCCGGCTCGGCCACCGAGTCCTTCCTCGACGACCCGCTGCGGATGCTGCGCGCCGTCCGCTTCGTCGCGCAGCTGCAGCTCACGCCGACCGACGAGGTCGTGGCCGCGATGCGTGACTTGGCCCCGGAGCTCGGCCGGATCACCCCCGAGCGGGTGCAGGTCGAGCTGTCGAAGACCCTGCTGCAGGACTCTCCGCGCGCCGCGCTGGAGCTGTTCGTGTCGACCGGGCTGGCCGACGTCGTCCTGCCGGAGCTGTCGGCGCTGCGCATGGAGATCGACGAGCACCACCAGCACAAGGACGTCTACGCCCACTCGCTGACGGTGCTGGACCGGGCGATCGCGCTGGAGAAGGCGGACCCGTCGGCCGAGTCGCCGGACCTGGTGCTGCGCCTGGCCGCGCTGCTGCACGACATCGGGAAGCCGGCGACGCGGCGGCACGAGCCCGGCGGGCGGGTCTCCTTCCACCACCACGAGGTGGTCGGCGCCAAGCTGGTGAAGAAGCGCCTCAAGGAGCTGCGCTACCCGAACGACGTCATCGACGCGGTGGCGAAGCTGACGTACCTCCACCTGCGGTTCCACGGATACGGCCGCGGCGAGTGGACCGACTCCGCCGTCCGCCGGTACGCCACCGACGCCGGCGACCTGCTGCCCCGGCTGCACAAGCTGGTGCGCTCGGACTGCACGACGCGGAACAAGAAGCGGGCCGCGGCGCTGGCGGCGACCTACGACTCGCTCGAGACCCGCATCGCCGAGCTCGCGGCGCAGGAGGACCTGAACAGGGTCCGCCCGGACCTCGACGGCAACGCGATCATGGAGATCTTGGGCATCCCACCCGGCCGGGAGGTCGGGGAGGCGTGGCGCTTCCTCAAGGAGCTGCGCCTCGAGCGCGGGCCGCTGCCGCCCGACGAGGCCGAGGCCGAACTCCGCACCTGGTGGTCCTCCCGCAACGGAGGCTGAGAGTGCAGAAAACCTCGCTTCTCAGCCTCCGCTGTGGACGGGGAGAGCGGGGCGGGCGCTGAGTCGCGCACTCTCCGCGGGTGCATCTGGCTCCCATCCGCATCAACGGCCAACAGGTGGCTCCTCGCTCGGTCCTCTCCGCCGCAGGCGTGACTCCCTATCGGCTGCGGAATGCTGTGGCCTCGGGTCGCTGGCAGGAGCCGCTGCCGGGCGTCTTCGTCAGTCACTCCGGACCGCTCACCCGTCAGGAGCGGTGGCACTCGGCCCTCTACTTCGCCGGCAGCGGCGCCTCCCTCAGCCACCGCAGCGCTCTGCTGGCATGGGGCGCCCGGGTGGAAGAGTTGACGCACCGACGGCGAGCCGCCGGCGTTCTCGGTGACTACGAGCCGCCGGAAGAGGGGGGCCTCGTCGAGGTCACGGTGCCCCAGGGGCACCATCTGCGGTCGCGCGGATTCGTCGTCGTCCATCAGAGCCGACGACCGGTTGCGGACGGCTTCGCGGTGGGTCCGCTCCCGGTCTGCCCACCCGCCAGGGCCGCGGTCGACGTCGCGATCACTGCTCGGCGCCAACGCGACGTCGACCACGTCGTCGCCGATGTGCTGCAACGGGACCTCTGCACGGTGACCGACCTCGAGATGGAGGCTGCACTGCTGGGCAGGCGGCTGACATCGTGGCTTCGGCTGGCCATCGGCGACGCCCGCCGAGGCATGCGCTCGGTCGGCGAGGCCGATCTGCGCCGTGCCGTGCTGCTCGCGAAGGTCCCCGAGCCGGAATGGGGCGCCGCGATCGACACCCCGACGGGGACGTACTTCGTGGATGCGTACTGGCGCAGGGCGAAGGTCGCGGCAGAGGCCGACGGGGCGATGTTCCACCTCTCGGCGAACGACTGGAGTTCGGATGTGGGCAGGCAGAACGCCATCCAAGGCGTAGGGGTGCGGCTCTTCCGCTTCCCGGTCAGGCGGCTCCGGGCGCATCCCTTGGCGTGTGGACTGGAGCTCTTGCCCCTCGTCGCCTGAGTGGAGGCTGAGAGCGCAGGAAACCTCGCCTCTCAGCCTCCGCAACCGCAAATCCTCAGCTGATGCGCCAGTAGAGGGCGGCGGTGAGGGCGTAGCCGACGCCGACGGCGACGAGCATGAGGTAGGAGATGCCGGACGCCGGCAGCACGAACGCGCCGATCAGCAGCGCCACGACGTAGGTGACGTTGAACAGCGTGTCGTAGACGGAGAACACGCGGCCGCGGTAGTCGTCGTCGACCACCTCCTGCAGCGTGGTGTCCACGCAGATCTTCACCGCCTGCGCCACGAAGCCCAGGGCCAGCCCCGCGGCGACGATGGTCATCGGCAGGAACGGCAGGCCGAGGGCGAGCTGGGCCAGGCCGCCGCCGGCGAGCACCGCGGTGATCCACCGGGGCTTGCCGATGTGCCGCACCGCCCAGGGCGTCACCGCGGCCGCCAGCAGCGTGCCGATCGCCCCCGCGCCGACCACCTCGCCCAGCCCGACCAGCCCGCCCGGGAACAGCGAGCTCTCCGTCGTGAAGGTGTTCCGGTAGAGCAGCAGCGTCATCAGCGTCAGGAAGCCGTAGAACAGCCGGTGCAGGCTGATCGCGATCAGCGCAGCGGCCGCCGGCTTGTGCGACCACGCGTGCCGCGCCCCGGCCAGCATCCCGACGGCGACCTCGCGGGCCGACAGCCGCGCGGAGCGGGCCATGTGGTCCGGGCCGAGGTACGGGCGGGCGAACCCGGCGACGACGGCGGCCGCGGCCACGTACGGCACCGCCGACGACGCCCCCACCAGCGCGTAGCCGCCGTTGCCCGCCCCGAGCAGCTGCAGCACGCCCAGCGCCGCCACACCCCCGACGACGGTCGCCACCGCGCCGGACGTCGTCGACAGCGCGTTGGCCGAGACCAGCGACGGCTCGTCCACCGTGTGCGGCAGCCCCGCTGACAGCGCGGCGAGCACGAACCGGTTCACCGAGAAGACGAGCAGCCCCGCGATGTAGAACGGGATCCCGCCGACGCCGGCCAGCACCAGGGCGGCCACGCCCAGCACGAGCACCGCGCGCAGCAGGTTCGCCCGGAGCAGCACCTGGCGCCGGCTCCAGCGGTCCAGCCACACCCCGGCGAACGGACCCACCAGCGAGTAGGGCAGCAGCAGGACGGCGAACCCGGCGGCGACGTCCACGGGGTTCGCGGCGCGCTGCGGGTTGAACAGCACCGTGCCGGCGAGCGCGGCCTGGAAGACGCCGTCCCCGAACTGGGAGAGCAAGCGGGTGCCGAGCAGTCGGCGGAAGTCGCTCCGCAGGAGCAGGTGGCGCACGGTCGTGGGCGCCTGCTCCTGCATCCGGTCACCCTACGGGTCCGGACGGATGCATCCGGGTCACCGCCGAGCCGCCTGCAGCCGGTGTCCAGGACTTTTCCGCACAGACAACTGTCCTCCTGCTCTTGACGGCGCAGCCTTGACCTCCCTCCGCGTCGGGTGTGGGGCACACTGGGGTCGATGACTCCGGTGCCCTCGTCGCCCGATCCCGAGTCCGGCCCGCCCACGCGGCCCGCGACCGGTCGCCGACGCGCCGACGCCGTCCCTCCGCTGTGCATCGGCGGGATCGAGGACGTGCGTCCCGGCGCGCTGGTCGTCGCCATGCCCGCGCTGTCGGACCCGACCTTCGCCGGCACCGTGGTCTACGTCCTCGACCACACCGACAGCGGCACGCTCGGCGTCGTCCTGGGCCGGCCCAGCCAGGTGGAGATCCGCGACGTGCTGCCCGGCTGGTGCGAGCTCGCGGTCGAGCCAGGCGTGTTCCACGTGGGCGGCCCGTGCGAGACCGACACCGCGCTGTGCCTGGCCACCTCACCGGCCGTCGTCGCCGACGAGGGCAGCGGCCTGCGCCGCGTCGCCGGTGACGTCTACCTCGTCGACCTCGACAGCGACCCGGCCGACCTCGACGCCCAGCTCACCGGGCTGCGCGTCTTCGCCGGGTACGCGGGCTGGTCGCCGGGCCAGTTGGCGACCGAGTTCGCCGAGGGCGCATGGGCCTGCGTGCCCGGCCTGCCGGGCGACGTGCTCAGCCAGATGGCCGGCCCGCGGCTGTGGCGCGCGGTCATGGGACGCCAGACCGGCCGGTTGGCTGTGCTGTCCACCGCGCCGGCCGACCCCTCCGCGAACTGAAAATTTCCGCGCGTCGGAGCGCGCACGACGCAAAGTTCTGGTAGGAAGTAGCCCGGGAAGGGGCGGTCTGGGGAAGAGGCCGCCCCTTCCTGCTGTCCAGGGGCGGTTTCCCCGCGCCGCTAGACCCCGACCTGGGACGCGATCTCCGGCTGGTCGGCCGCATTCACCGTCTGGTCCGGCGTCGGCAGCGCGATCGTCCGCTCGCCGTGCTCGGACAGCGTGATCGTCACCTGGAAGTCCTGGTCGGGCAGCGGCGTCACGTACTGCAGCAGCAGCTTGTCCTTGGTCGACACCGCGACCGTCTTGCCGCCGCTGAGCGCGTACACCGCCGCCAGCTCGCCGTTGATCGACCGCTGGCCCTGCCAGGTGTACGAGCCGTTCATGAACGCGCGCGGGTCGTCGCCGCCGCGAGCGGAGAGGTTCAGCACCAGCTGGGTGAGGACGTCGACCAGGGACGACGTCCCCTCCGCCGTCGAGCCCGCCATCGGGCGCTCCATGTAGGCCGCGTCGGGCAGCCCGTGGGCGGCGAGGGCCTCAGAGAGCCCGGGGACGTCGCCGAACCAGATGTTGTCCGGCGTGAAGAAGACCTCACGCGTGTCGTCGGGGCGCCCGTCCTGGTACTTGGTGACCGCCTGGGCGTGCCCGATCGAGCGGACGAAGTCGACCTGGCCGGTGAGCGTCAGCACCGCGCCCTCGCCGTAGGGAGCGGACTCGACGAAGTCGGCGCCGCCGTGCTCGAAGTTCTGGTGCAGCAGCTCGGCGAGGACGTCGGCCTCGTCCCGGGTGATCTTGTCACCGGGATTGCGCTCGGCGGCGGAGCTGTCGGAGCAGCCGGCGAGCAGTGCGAGCAGCAGCCCCAGGGCGAGCAGGAGCGAACGGGGGCGGGACGGCATGGCCGCCAGGGTAGGCACGGTTCCTAGGAGAGGCCTGGAACCGCACCGGGCCCGCCCCCCGAAGGGAGCGGGCCCAGGTGACGTTCTGGAGCGGCCTGCTCGCAGGGACCCGGCCCGAGCGTGCGAGGGCTGGGGGGCGAGGAGGTCCTTTTAGCGCTCGACCTCGCCGCGGATGAACTTCTCCACCGCGTCGTGCGCCTCGCTGTCGGAGTACTGCACCGGCGGGCTCTTCATGAAGTACGACGACGCCGACAGCAGCGGGCCGCCGATGCCCCGGTCCTTGGCGATCTTCGCCGCACGGATGGCGTCGATGATGATCCCGGCCGAGTTCGGGGAGTCCCAGACCTCGAGCTTGTACTCCAGGTTCAGCGGGACGTCGCCGAACGCGCGGCCCTCGAGACGGACGTAGGCCCACTTGCGGTCCGACAGCCACGGCACGTGGTCCGACGGGCCGATGTGCACGTTGCCGACGCCCATGTCGCGGTCGACCTGCGAGGTGACCGACTGGGTCTTGGAGATCTTCTTGGACTCCAGCCGTTCCCTCTCGAGCATGTTCTTGAAGTCCATGTTGCCGCCGACGTTGAGCTGCATCGTGCGGTCCAGCCGCACGCCGCGGTCCTCGAACAGCTTGGCCAGGACGCGGTGGGTGATGGTGGCGCCGACCTGGCTCTTGATGTCGTCGCCGACGATCGGCAGCCCGGCGGCGGTGAACTTGTCCGCCCACTCCTTGGTGCCGGCGATGAACACCGGCAGCGCGTTGACGAACGCGACGCCGGCGTCCAGGGCGCACTGGGCGTAGAACTCGGTCGCCTGCTGCGAGCCGACCGGCAGGTAGCAGACCAGCACGTCGGCGCCGGACTCGCGGATCGCAGCGACGACGTCGACCGGCTGCTCGTCGGACTCCTCGATCGTCTCGCGGTAGTACTTGCCGAGGCCGTCGAAGGTGTGGCCGCGCTGCACGGTCACGCCCAGCGGCGGGACGTCGCAGATCGAGATGGTGTTGTTCTCGCTGGCCACGATCGCCGCGGAGAGGTCCTGGCCGACCTTCTTCGCGTCGACGTCGAACGCGGCGACGAACTCCACGTCGGAGACGTGGTACTCGCCGAAGCGGACGTGCATCAGCCCGGGCACGGACGTCGTCTCGTCGGCGTCCCGGTAGTAGTGGACGCCCTGCACGAGCGACGCGGCGCAGTTGCCGACGCCGACGATGGCGACCTTGACGCTTCCCATGGATGCTCCTTCTCTTCGGACCGGTGCGGCCCTGGCGTGTGGGGGTCTAGAGCGGTTCGGACGGCGGATCCGCGGAGGTGTCCGCGGAGGGATCGGGGGACTGCGCCGTGCGGCGCTCGTGGTCGATGAGCTCGGAGAGCCAGCGGACCTCGCGGTCGACCGAGTCGAGGCCGTGCTGCTGGAGCTCGAGGGTGTAGCGGTCGACCCGCTCCCGGGTGCGGGCCAGCGAGGCGCGCAGCCCCTCGCGCTGCCGCTCGACGGTGCGCCGGCGGCCCTCGAGGATGCGCAGCCGGGCGTCGGCGGCGGTGTGCCGGAAGAAGGCCAGCCGGACGCCGAACAGACCGCTGTCGTCGTAGGCCTCGGGGCCGGTCTCGCTCACCAGCTCGTGGAAGCGCTCCTTGCCCTCGGCGGTGATCGTGTAGACCACCTTGCCGCGGCGCCCGGTCAGCGGCGGGGCGTCGGCCGGCAGCAGGGCCTTGGGTTCGGGGTCGGCGGTGGTGATGTAGCCGGCCGCGTGCAGCCGCTTCAGCGCGGGGTAGAGCGAGCCGAACGAGATGCTCCGGAGCCCGCCGAGCAGCTGGGCGAGCTCTTTGCGCAGCTCGTAGCCGTGCATCGGGGACTGCTGCAGCAGGCCGAGGATGGCGAACTCGAGCACGGTCGTCGCCCTCCGTCCGTCGTCCCGTCGATGTATCGAGACGATACATCGGCAGGTGAACACGGACACAACGGGCCGGAAACGGACGCCGCCCGCCGACGTCGCCGACCCGCCGCCGGAGGGCCCCTTTGCGTACATTGACGCCGTGCGCCGATCCGTCGTCGACTACTCGCTGCAGAGGCGAGCGGTCCTGGCCGACGTCTACTCCGGGCGCACCGGGTTGTACGAGGTCTGCGACGCCAGTCCGTACCTGTCCCGGGCGGCGAAGTACCACGGCCAGGCGACCGACGAGTCGTGCCCGGTGTGCCGCAAGGAACGGCTCACCCTGGTCAACTACGTCTACGGTGAGAACCTCGGCCACATCGCCGGACAGGCCAAGACCGAGGTGGAGCTGGCCCGCATGGACGCCATGCAGGACGAGTTCTCCGTCTACACGGTCGAGGTCTGCCGCAGCTGCGGCTGGAACCACCTGGACTGCTCGTACGTGCTCGGTGCCGAGCCGGCCCCGGGTGGGCGCAAGAGGCGTCGGGCCGCCACGGAGTAGTGCCGGTCACAGCCTGTCCGGGAACAGACCGGTCACGTCGGACCCTTCCGTCACAGGCGTTCCGTGACGCGCAGTGTCCTCGCGCGTTGTCCCCGTGATTGACAGCTGAAGACGCCACCCTGGCGACCGGGACCTGCCCGGTGCCCTGCACACGACTGTCCGAGAGGGGCCGTATTCGTGCCTTCCCACGACGAGACCTCCCCGGTCGCGCCGCGATCAGGCTCGGTCCGCCGGCCGCCGCCGGCGCGCACCCGGAGCACCGGAGGGGGAGGCGGCGCCTCGGGGCGCAGCGGCAGCGGTCGTGGCACTCCCCCGCCGCCCCGCCGCTCGTCCGGCGGGGGTGGTCGTGGTCGCACGACCGCTTCTCGCGCCGGTTCCGGCGGTTCCGGCAGCGGCGGCAGCGGGGGTAGCGGCGGCGGTCGGCCGCCCGGCGGCCGTCCCCCCGGCGGCCGTCCCGCAGGCGCCGGCCGCCCCGGGGGCCGCAAGGGCAAGCCGGCGCGCACCAAGAAGCAGCGCCGTCGTCGTCGCCTGAAGATCGCGCTGGCGAGCATCCTGGGCCTGTTCGTGCTCCTCGGCGTCTTCATCGGCGTGGTGTACGCCAGTACTGACGTCCCGGACCCCGACTCGGTGGTCAACGCCCAGACGACCGTCGTGTACTACTCCGACGGCACCACCGTGATGGCCAAGCTCGGCGACGAGAACCGCACCAACGTCACGCTCGACCAGGTGGCGAAGCCGGCCCGCTACGCGATCCTCGCCGCGGAGAACCGCAGCTACTACTCCGACCCGGGCATCTCGTTCACCGGCATCCTGCGGGCCGCCTGGAACAACGTCACCGGCGGCTCGACCCAGGGCGGGTCGACGATCACCCAGCAGTACGTCAAGAACGCCTTCCTGACGCAGGAGCAGTCGTTCAGCCGCAAGTTCCAGGAGCTGTTCCTGGCGATCAAGCTGGACAACAACTACTCCAAGGACGAGATCCTCCAGAACTACCTCAACACCATCTACTTCGGCCGCGGTGCGTACGGCATCGAGGCCGCGGCGGAGACGTACTTCGGCGTCCAGGCCGCGCAGCTCACCCCGCAGCAGGGCGCCGTCCTCGCCGTCCTGATCCGCAACCCCTCGTACTACGACCCCGAGTCCCACCCCGAGGACGCGCAGGACCGCTGGGGCAAGGTGCTCGACGCGATGGTCTCCGAGGGCTGGCTGTCCTCGACGGACCGGCAGGCATCGACCTACCCGCCGGTGAACCCGAAGGCGGCGAGCGGGCTCGGCATGCCGAAGGGCCCCGAGGGCCTGATCGTCACGCAGGCCATCCAGGAGCTGGAGAGCAAGGGCTACACCGAGCAGCAGATCCGCGCCGGTGGCCTGCGGATCACCACGACCGTCGACCCGGGCATGCAGAACGCCGCCGTCACCGCGGTCAACGACGTGATGGGCGGGGAACCGCAGAACCTGCGGCAGGCGCTGGTCGCCGTCGACCCGAGGACGGGCGCGGTCAAGGCCTACTACGGCGGACCGTCGGGCACGGGCAACGACTACGCGCAGGCCCAGCGCCAGCCGGGTTCGTCGATGAAGCCCTACGTGCTGGCGACCGCCCTGGAGCAGGGCATCAGCGTCGACGCGCGCCGGAACGGCAGCTCGCCCCAGACCTTCCCCGACCGGACGGCGCCGGTGCGGAACTCCGGGAACGCCTCGTGCCCCGCCTGCACGCTCAAGGAGGCCATCACCCGGTCGCTGAACACCACGTTCTACGGCCTGGCCTACGAGGTGGGGCCGGACAACGTGCGCGACACCGCGCTCAAGGCCACGGGCCTGCCGGAGACGTGGCAGGGCGGCCTGCTCGACGGCAAGAAGACGCTGGCCTCGCCCGAGAGCGGGGTCACCGGCTCGTCGATCGGCATCGGTGAGTACGAGGTCCGCGCCGTCGACCAGGCGGTCGGCTTCGCCACGTTCGCCAACGGCGGCATCCACCACGCGCCGTTCTTCGTCGCGAAGGTCGCCGACAACACCGGCGCCGTCCTGCTGCAGAACGGCGGCGACGCCGGCACCCAGGCCGTCCCGTCCGACGTCGCCAACGACGTCAGCTTCGCCCTCGAGGGCGTGGCCGACTACTCCCACCGCTCGCTGGCCGGCGGCCGCCAGGTGGCCAGCAAGACCGGTACGCAGGGCAAGCAGGGCAGCACCGTCGACGACACGGATGCCTACATGGTCGGGTACACCCCCTCGATCTCCACCGCGGTGTGGATGGGCAGCGACCAGCAGGACGCCATCGTCAACGCCCAGGGCAAGCCGATCTACGGCTCGGGCCTGCCGGGTGCCATCTGGCAGGAGTTCATGAACACCGTGCTCAAGGGCACGCCGAAGGAACCGCTGCCGAGCAAGGCGCTCATCTCCGGCGACACCGGGCACGGTGTGCCCGACCCGTCGCAGTCCGCCGCGCCGACCTCGGACGCGCCGGCGCCGACGCAGCAGTCCGCACCGACGCAGTCGACCGAGCCGACGGAGACCGACCCCTCCGAGACGTCCACCAGCACGTCGTCGTCGTCGTCCACCAGCTCGCCGCCGCCGGCCGGGGGGCTCCCCCTGCCGGGACCGGGAGGCGGCGGCCAGGGCGGCACCCGCACCCAGGGCTCCCCGCCCGGGCAGGGTGCGCCGAACGGCTGACCCGGCGCGGCAGACTGGGGGAGTGACCCCAGCGCACACGGACGATCCCCCCACGGACCCCTCCGGCCCCCGGCCGGAGGGGTCCGTGGCGTCTGCGGCCCGGCCGGATCCCGAGTGGCCCGACCGCGTCGTCCCCACCTGGGTCGACCCCGTCGCCGTGCAGGCCAGCGAGGCCGTCGGCGGACCGTGGGGGCGCTACGCCGTCACGGGGCGGGCGCTGTTCTGGACGCCGCTGCGGATCTGCCTGCTGTTCACCACGCTCGTGCTGGCCGCGGCCTGGATCAAGCAGGTGCCCTGCGCCAGCGGCAACTGGGCGGGCTTCGTCCAGTACACGCACTTCTGCTACTCCGACAGCGTCCCGCTGTTCAGCCTGCGCGGTCTGGGCAGCGGACAGGTGCCCTACCTGGACTCACCGGTCGAGTACCCGGTGCTCACCGGCGGCTTCATGGCGCTCGCGGCAGGCATCTCGGGCGGCTACGACGAGCTGGCCCGCTCCTTCGGGCTGCTGCCGCAGGTGCCGGCGGTGGAGAGCTACTACGTCGTCACCTGCCTGCTGCTCTCGGCCTGCGCGTTCCTGATCACGCGCGCGGTGCTCGGCCTGTCCGGACGGCGGCCGTGGGACGCGGCGATGGTCGCGCTGTCACCGCTGCTGTTCGTGCACGCGTTCACCAACTGGGACCTGTTCGCCGTCGCGCTGTCCACTCTCGGGCTGTGGGCGTGGGCGCGGTCCCGCCCCGCGCTGGCCGGCGTCCTGATCGGCCTGGGCGTCGCCGCGAAGCTCTACCCGGTCCTGCTGCTGGGGGTGCTCTTCCTGCTCTGCCTGCGCGCCGGACGGTTGCGCCCCTGGCTGCGCGCGGTGATCGCCGCCGGAGTCACGTGGCTGGTCGTCAACGGACCGATCGCCGTCCTCGCCCCGGCGAACTGGGCGCGCTTCTTCGCCCTCAACGGCAGCCGGCCGGCAGATCCGGACACCATCTGGAACCTGCTCCTGGCGGCCACCGGCCAGCGGCTGTTCGACGGGCCGCTGGCGGAGGGGCAGACGCCGACGGTGCTCAACATCGTCATCGCCGTCGTCCTGCTGCTGTTCGTCCTCGGCATCGCCTGGCTGACGCTCGCCGCTCCGACGCGCCCGCGGGTGGCGCAGCTGGCCTTCCTGGTCGTGGCCGGCTTCCTGCTGCTGAACAAGGTGTGGAGCCCGCAGTACTCGCTGTGGCTGCTCCCGCTGGCGGTGCTGGCCCGGCCGAAGTGGCGCTCGCTGCTGCTCTGGCAGGCGACCGAGGTGCTGCTGTGGGTGCCCCGGCTGCTCTGGTACCTGGGCACGCAGAACAAGGGCATCGAGGTCGAGTGGTTCTTCCTCGCCGTCGGCATCCGGGACGTCGCCGTCGTCACCCTGATGGCGCTGGTGGTGCGCGACATCCTGCGCCCGGACGAGGACGTCGTCCGGCGCTCGTGGCCCGGCGTCGACGACCCGGCGGGCGGCGTGCTCGACCACGCCCCTGACCGGTTCGTGCTGCGTCGGCGGTCAGCCGGCGAGCGCCTCGCGGAGGGCCGCGATCTCCCCGGCGTGCGCGGCGCTGTCCCCCGGGGTCTCCAGGACGACGGGGCAGCCGGCGGAGCGCGCGACGCCGACGAGTAGCTCGGTCGGGATCTCGCCGTCCTCGAGCGGGGCGTGCCGGTCGCGGCTGGAGCCCTGCGGGTCGCGGCTGTTGTTGAGGTGCACGAGGTCGACCCGGCCGGTGATCGCCCGGACGTCGTCCACGGCGGTCTCGAGGTCCCAGCCGGCGGCCCAGGCGTGGCAGGTGTCGAGCACGAAGCCGGCGCCGAACTCGCCGATCGCCTCCCACAGCCGGCCGAGGGCGTCGAGGTCGCGGGTCATCGCGTTGCCCCCGCCGGCGGTGTTCTCCAGGAAGATCGGCAGGGGGAAGCCGCCGTCGTCGGCCTGACGGCTGAACGTCTTGCGCCAGTTGTCGACGCCGACCGCGGGGTCGTCCTTGGCCAGCACGTGGCCGCCGTGCACGACCATCCCGAAGGCGCCGACGGCCGCGGAGGCCTGCGCGTGCGCGGCCAGGAGCTTGCGGCTCGGGATGCGGATCCGGTTGTTCGTCGTCGCCACGTTGAGCATGTACGGCGCGTGGACGACGACCAGGACGTCGCTGGCCTTGAGCGCCTCGGCGTCCGGACGGGGCTTCGGCGTCGCGTAGCTCTGCGGATCGGTCAGGAAGATCTGCACGCCGTCGGCGTCCATCTCCGCCGCGCGGGCGAGCGGACCGCCGTCGACCAGCTCGTTCTCGTCGGTGAGTCCTGGGCCGATGTGTACGCCGATCGGGTGAGTGGCCACGGTGACCGACCCTAGTTCGGCCGCAACTTCAGGTTTAGCCGTAACTCCGCACACACATCATCGTTCTTGCAGCGTGACGGGGGTTACTCGCTGGTAACAGGCGCCAGGAGCGGCGCCGGTGGACGCGGAGGTACGGAGCAGATGGCAACCGGTCGGATCACGCGCAGCGCGCGCCGCGGCCTCGCGGCGATCGTGCTGGGCTGGCTGGCGATCCTCGTCGGCTCGGTGCTGCTCGCACCGAGCGCCAGCGCTGACCCCACCGCCAAGGTCGAGATCAAGGACCTGACACCGCCGCTGGTGTCGGTCGACGCCGGCGGCAAGGTCACCTTCGTCAACCTCATCGAGGACAAGACGGTGCAGGTCGGCGGCGGCGGGCTGATCCCCTCGCTGGTCACCGCCACCGTCCACACCGACGTCGCGCTCGGTCTGCCCTCCGGCGCGCACCCGCTGAAGAAGGGCGAGTCGTGGGCCGAGACGTTCCCGTCGTCCTGCGTCGGCTGCACGATCACCTACACCTACCGGGTCACCGTCCCTGACAGCTCGATCGTCGGCACCGTGCTCAACTCGGTGACCGGCCAGGCGATCGCGGCCATGCCGCAGAACCAGGTCGTCAACTACAACGGCCAGCAGACGACGGTGGCGATCGGCGTCCCGACGCCGTTCATCGTCAACACCCTGCTCCCGCTGCCGAACCTGCCGAGCGTGAACCTGCCGCAGGTCCCGCAGGTGACCGTCCAGGTGCCCGCGCTCGGCGGCACGACGATCCCGCAGGCGAGCGGGGGCGTGCCCGGCACGCAGACGATCACGACGACGACCACGACCGGCACGACGGCGCAGAGCGTGCCCGGCACCCAGTACACCTACGACACGGGTGCGGGCGCGCCGCAGATGGCACCGGTGGACACCGCCGCTGCCGCCGCGTTCGACCCCTCGCGGTTCTCCGCCCCGGGCAGCGGCACGCCGAGCGGTTCCTCCTCTGCCGCCGGTGGGGCCGGCGGGGTGGCCGGGCAGTACGACGGCGCATCGGTGCCGGTGTTCGGCCAGCTGGCCGGTCTGAACGGCTCGGACCTCGAGGAAGCCGACGCCGCCGCGGCCGCCCCGGGTGCGGCGTCGGCCCCGGCGCTGCCCGTGCCGGCGCTCGCGGCCGTGGTCGCGCTGGCCGCCGTCACCGCGGCTCTGGTCCGCACGCACCAGGCCCACCGCGCCGCGCAGCAGGTGCACCGCGGTCGCTGAACGACCCGTTCGCTCGTCACGCGGCCGTCGTCCCCTCACGGGTGACGGCGGCCGCGTTCCACGTGGAACGCGGCCCTCCCTGTGGACGGCGGGCGGGGCCTTCTGCGGCGCTGGTAGCCTTGTCGCTGCGCGTTCCGGCACCGCCGGGGCGCGCGACGCGTGTACGACCCTCCTGCTGCAGACCGACTGCAGCCGCCCAGACCAGAGGAGGTGGGGTTCTCCGTGCGTCACTACGAACTGATGGTCATCCTCGACCCCGAGCTCGAGGAGCGGACGATCGCTCCGTCGCTCGACCGGTTCCTGACCGTCATCACCAAGGCCAACGGCACCATCGGCAAGGTGGACATCTGGGGCCGTCGCCGGCTCGCCTACGAGATCAAGAAGCAGATCGAGGGCATCTACGCCGTCATCGACATCGATGCCGAGCCCGCGGCCGTGGCCGAGCTCGACCGGCAGCTCAACCTGAACGAGTCGGTGCTGCGCACGAAGCTGATGCGGCCCGAGGTCCACTGACCATGGCCGGCGAGACCGTCATCACCGTCGTCGGCAACCTGACCGCCGACCCGGAGCTGCGCTTCACGCCCTCGGGCGCCGCCGTCGCCAACTTCACCGTGGCCTCGACGCCGCGCACCTTCGACCGCCAGTCCCAGGAGTGGAAGGACGGCGAGGCGCTGTTCCTCCGCTGCAACGTGTGGCGGCAGGTGGCCGAGAACGTGGCCGAGTCGCTGACCCGCGGCTCGCGGGTCATCGTGAGCGGCCGGCTCAAGCAGCGCTCCTTCGACACGAAGGAAGGCGAGAAGCGCACCGTCATCGAGCTGGAGGTCGACGAGATCGGCCCCTCGCTCCGGTACGCCACGGCCAAGGTCACCCGCGCCTCGCGCGGTGAGGGCGGCGGCGGCTTCAGCGGTGGCGGCGGCGGTGGTGGCTTCAGCGGCGGCGGTGGCGGTGCCAGCGACCCGTGGTCGACGCCCGCCGGGCCGTCCGACGAGCCTCCCTTCTGATCCTTCCTGAACCCCTTTTCGACTTTTCTGGAGAACTCCGGTGCCCAAGCCACCCGTTCGCAAGCCCAAGAAGAAGGTCTGCCAGTTCTGCAAGGACAAGGCGACCTACATCGACTACAAGGACACGGCCCTGCTGCGGAAGTTCATCTCCGACCGCGGCAAGATCCGTGCCCGCCGCGTCAGCGGCAATTGCAGCCAGCACCAGCGGGACGTCGCCACGGCCGTGAAGAACAGCCGTGAGATGGCCCTGCTGCCCTACACCTCCACGGCGCGCTGACCATGACCACCATGAAGCTGATCCTGACGCAGGAGGTCACCGGTCTCGGGTCCTCCGGCGACACCGTCGAGGTCAAGGGCGGCTACGGCCGCAACTACCTCCTGCCCCGCGGGCTGGCCATCAAGGCCACGCGCGGTGCCGAGAAGCAGGTCGACTCGCTGCGCCGGGCGCGGGCCGCTCGTGAGGTCCGCTCGCTCGACGAGGCGCAGGCCCTGGCCGGCAGCCTCTCCGGCCTGACCGTCCGGGTGCCAGCCCGCGCCGGTGACGGCGGCCGCCTGTTCGGCCGGGTCACCACCGCCGACGTCGCCGCGGCCGTCACCGCCGCCGGTGGCCCGGAGCTGGACCGGCGCCGGATCGACCTGCCCAGCAGCATCAAGACCACGGGCCAGCACACCGTCACCGTGCGGGTGCACCCCGAGGTCACGACCCAGCTGGTCATCGACGTCGTCGCCGCGTAATAAAACACCCCGTCCCCCTCACCCCTCGCACGCTCGGGGTGAGCCTCTGGACGGGGCCCACCGCCCGCGAGGGGCGTCGGACTCCGGTCCGGCGCCCCTCGCGGCGTTCACGGCCCGGTAGCGGCCGCCGCACCGACGGCGGTGGCCTCGATCTCCACCATCAGCTCGGGGAAGGCGAGGCGGGTGACGCCGACCAGCGTGCTCGTCAGCGAGCCGCCCGCGGCCTCGAAGCGCTTCGTCATGGCCTCCCAGGCGCCCAGCATCGCGTCGACGTCGGTGGTGAAGACGTTGATGCGGACGACGTTCGCCAGCGTCATGCCGGCCTCGCGCAGCACCGTCTCGATGTTGTCGACGGCGAGCGAGGCCTGAGCGGCCATGTCCCCGATGTGCTGCGGGGAACCGTCGGCCGCCGCGGCGGCCTGCCCGGAGAGCACGAGCACGCGGCCGGCGCCCTCCACCAGCTCGCCCTGGTTGAAGCCGAAGGCCAGCGACCAGGGCCAGGGGTTGATAGGCGTTCGGGTCAGGGTCATCGCGGCTCCCTCCGCTCACGTCCGGCCCCGCCGGCCGGGGTGCCGACCATGCTGGACCCCCTGACCGGCCGCCTGGCGGGTCTGGAGCGTCTCGTCCGGAGGCCCCTCAGGGGCTGTGGACGGTGGGACGGATGAGCAGCGACGGGCAGTCGCCGCGACACGCCGGGGGACGACGCGCGGACGATTTTGGGACTTTCTCCGGTCCACAGGCCGTGAGCGGCGTTCGTGCAGGTGACAGGCCCGATGACGGGAGATGTCCGGCAGGTGTCCCCGCACTTCTCCACATGTCGACATGCGTCCGTCCACCGACTTGTCCACAAGTTGTGCAGAACGACGTCCCCACCGGTGTTGGACTGGTCCGTCCGCGCTTCCTAACGTCCTCTCTCGCTGCTGCCGGAGCGCGCGAAGTTGTCGGTGCCCGGCGGTAGACACGACCCGAACACACGTTCGAGTCTTTGCGTGTCGCGTCCTGGTGCTTCCCCCACCAGACCCCCGTCAGCGACGGGGGTCTGTTCGCGGGTGCGCAGGTGAGTGGATGGAGGGGTCCGGCGTGGCGATCGCCGACGAGTTCAGCAGGCCGACCCCGTCGGCGCCCGAGTACGACCGGCAGCCGCCGCAGGACGTCGCGGCCGAGCAGTCGGTGCTCGGCGGCATGCTGCTGAGCAAGGACGCGATCGCCGACGTGGTCGAGGTCCTGCACGGCAACGACTTCTACCGCCCGGCCCACCAGGTCATCTTCGACTGCATCCTCGACCTCTACGGCCGCGGTGAGCCGGCCGACGCCATCACCGTGTCCGCGGAGCTCAACCGCACCGACCAGCTGTCCAAGATGGGCGGCGCGGTGTACCTGCACACGCTGATCCAGTCGACCCCGACGGCGGCCAACGCCGGCTACTACGCGGCGATCGTCGCCGAGCAGGCGGTGCTGCGCCGGCTGGTCGAGGCGGGGACCCGCGTGGTGCAGCTCGGGTACGGCGCCGCCGGCGGGCGCGGGGACGTCGACGACATCGTCGACCGCGCCCAGCAGGAGATCTACGACGTCACCGAGAAGCGGATGTCCGAGGACTACTCGCGCCTCGAGGACATCCTGCAGCCGACGATGGACGAGCTCGACGCCATCGCCTCCCGCGGCGGCGTCAGCCGCGGTGTGCCCACCGGCATCCGCGACCTCGACGAGCTGACCAACGGCCTGCAGGCCGGCCAGATGATCGTCATCGCCGCTCGTCCGGGCGTGGGCAAGGCGCTGGCGCTCGACACCCCGATCGCGACGCCCGACGGCTGGACCACGATGGGCGAGATCCGCGTCGGCGCCCGGGTCCTCGGTTCCGACGGCCGGCCGACGACTGTCGTGGCCGCCACCGGGGTGATGGTCGACCGTCCCTGCTACGAGGTCCACTTCTCCGACGGCTCGGTGATCGTCGCCGATGCCCAGCACCAGTGGCTCACCGAGACCCGTGCCAGCCGTAAGTCCGCCCAGGCCGCCGCTGCCGGCTACAACGGCTACCGCAGCCAGAGGACGTTCGCGGAGGTGCGGACCACTGAAGAGATCGCCCGGACGGTCCGCTGCGCCACCAAGGACGCACGGCTCAATCACTCGGTGACGAATGCCGCGCCGTTGGACCTGCCTGCGACCGACCTGCTGCTCCCGCCCTACGCCCTGGGCGTCTGGCTCGGCGACGGCACGTCCGCTGCAGCGCAGTACACCAGCGCGGATCCGGAGATCGCGGCCTACATCGAGGCCGAGGGCCTCGTTGTCGACCAGACGAACGTCGACCGCCGCTACGCGATGCGGCTGCCCGAGCCGGCCGCCATCATCGAGCGCGCCTGCCCGATGTGCGGGCGTCTCTTCGCGCCGAAGACCTCGCAAGTGCAGACGTGCGGCAAGACCTGTGGCGGTGCTCTGCGCGCCAGCGGCGGAGTGGGGCGCCGGGCGACCTGCCCGGACTGTGGTGGACCGTCAGCTGGTCTCCTCCAGTGCCAGGCCTGTCGGGACGACCACGGAACCGTCAAGGCGCTTCTCCGCAAGGTCGGCGTGCTGAACAACAAGCACATCCCGATCCAGTACCTCCGTGCATCCGAAGCTCAGCGACGGGCACTGTTGGCCGGTCTGCTCGACACCGACGGCACGGTCACCCCCGGAGGCGCCGTCCAGTTCGCCGTGACCAGCCGACGACTGGCCGAGGACACTCGTGAACTCATCGCGAGCCTTGGTCACCGAGTGCGGATGACCACCAAGCGGGTCCGCGGCCGCAGCGAGGACTCATCGACCGCCTACACGCTGACGTTCAGCACGGACGACCAGGTCTTCAAGCTCGTTCGGAAGCAGATCCTGCACAAGGAGCGGGGTGCGCGAACGTTCACCGCGCGCGGAACCCGCTTCATCACGGACGTCCGCCGGATCGCGAGCGTGCCGGTGCGGTGCATCCAGGTCGACGCGGGGGACCACCTCTTCCTGGCGGGGCGCAGCTTCATCCCGACGCACAACTCGACGCTCGGGCTGGACATCGCGCGCTCGGCGGCGATCAAGAACCACCAGGCGACCTGCATCTTCTCGCTGGAGATGAGCAAGCACGAGATCACCATGCGTCTGCTCTCGGCCGAGGCGAAGGTGCCGCTGCACCACATGCGCGCCGGCACGCTGTCCGACGAGGACTGGTCGAAGCTGGCCCGCCGCATGGGCGAGGTGGCCGACGCACCGCTCTACATCGACGACTCGCCGAACATGACGATGATGGAGATCCGCGCCAAGGCCCGGCGGCTCAAGCAGCGCAACGACCTCAAGCTCGTCGTCATCGACTACCTGCAGCTGATGACCTCCGGGAAAAGGGTTGAAAGTCGTCAGCAGGAAGTGTCAGAATTCTCCCGGGCACTGAAGCTTCTGGCGAAGGAACTCGAGGTTCCGGTCATCGCGATGAGCCAGCTCAACCGTGGCTCTGAGCAGCGGCAAGACAAAAAGCCAATGCTTTCTGACCTTCGCGAATCGGGTTCGATCGAACAAGATGCGGATATGGTCATGATGATCCACCGCGAGGACATGTACGAAAAGGAATCCCCTCGCGCCGGAGAAGCGGACATCATGCTGGTGAAGCACCGTAATGGTCCGACGGCAAATGTCACGGTCGCATTCCAGGGCCACTACAGCCGCTTCGTGGACATGGCCAACTGACCCGGCCCTGAACGCCCCCTCCGCCCCGGCGGAGGGTCCGTTCGTCGTTCCGGACCCGCAGGACGGCGCGCGCCGAGGCTTGGCAGAGTGACCCCGTGCGCGTCGGAGAGCTGCAGGTCACCGCCCTGACCGACGGGACGTTCATCGCCCGACCGCGCTACTTCGGCCCCGATGCGGTGTCCCACGCACGATCCGACGTCTTCGACCGCGCCGGTGCGGCGTGGCTGCCGATCGGCAGCTTCCTGGTCCGCGCCGGCGGCCGGACGATCCTGGTCGATGCCGGCCTCGGGCCACAACTGCAGCAGCTCCCCGAGGACATGTACCTCGTCGGCGGGCAGCTGCTGACCGGCCTGCGCGCCGCCGGGGTCGACCGCGAGGAGATCACCGACGTCGTCTGCACGCACCTGCACGCCGACCACGTGGGCTGGCTGTTCGACGAGCAGGCCGTACCGGTCTTCCCCGCCGCGACGATCTGGTTCGGTGCCGGCGACTGGCACCACTTCGTCGACGGCCCCGGTGAGATGGCGCCGCACATCGAACGCGGCCTCCGCGGCTCCGCCCAGCTGAAGCTGCTCGACCAGGACACGACCGTGGCCCGCGGAGTGGACGCCATCATGACGCCGGGCCACACACCCGGGCACCTCTCCGTCGCCCTCGACGGCGGCCCGGAGCGCTTCCTGCTCCTCGGTGACGCGATCACCTGCCCGGTGCAGCTCGAGCAGCCCACCTGGCACTCGATGGGCGACGTCGACCCCGCCCTCGCCGAACGGACCCGTGAGCGTCTCTGGCAGGCCCTCGCCGATCCCCGCACGACCGGCGTGGGAGCGCACTTCCCCGAGCTCCGGAGCGGCCGGGTCACCTCGACGGAGCCCCGCCGCTGGGACGCCGCGACCTAGGAGTTCCAGAAGTACTCGTCCGGCGTCTCGTCGCGGGCGTACGAGCGGATCTGGTCGTGCGTCGCCACGAACCGCTCCACGCCGTCGACGCCCTCCACCTGCACGATGACCGGCCGGTGCTGCGGTCGGGCCACGTCCTCCAGCACGCGCCGCGCCAGGTCCTCCACCGCCCTCGCCGCCGTCCGGCCTCGACCGGAGATCTCGACGCCGTCGACGACCACCGTGGCCCGCCGACCCGAGTCGTCCAACCCCGCCCGCAGGTGCATCGGGGTTCCGAGCGGCGTTCTCTCGCGCCGCAGTTCGTCGGCGAGCGCCGCCCGTCGGGTCGCGGTCAGCAGGCGGAACTGCATGTCCAGCACCACCTGCGCCTGCTCGGGGCTGACCTCGAATGCCTCGGCAACCCGCTGCCGCGCCTCGTCCTCGTCCGCCGCGGCGAGCAGCACGTCGAGGGTCCGATGAGGATCGGCCAGCGCCGCGCTCACGGCCTCCAGCGCGTCACGATGTTCCACGTTTCGCCTCCCAGAGATCCCGCACCAGTGCCACCTCGGCGCCGTGGTGGATCAGCTCGTCGAGCACGTGCAGCACGAATGCGCGGCGGGTCGAGTCGGCATGAGGGCCGCCGACCGGCCCGATCGGCTCCGCCAGTGACGATTCCGGCACGGCCGACAGCACCGTCGTCCACACCGCGAACGCGGCATCCAGCGCGAGCAGCGCACCGGCGGCGTCCGCCGCCGGCCCCGGCCCCACCGGGCCCGGCACCCCGAGCCACGTGGCGTTGCGCTCCTCCGCGAGCAGGTCGGCGATGTGCCCCAGCCGCCAGGCGATCGTCGCCACCCCGGGCGCGGGCTCCCACGTGAACTCGTCGTCCGGAAGTCCGCTCAGCCGATCCCGCAACCGCGAGAACGCGTATCGACCCAGCTCCGCCAGGTCCTCCTTCTCCGACGGCATGGCGCGGACCGTAGCGGGCATGGGCCCCAGGTGAGCGACTGGATCCGGCACGCCATCTGGTGGCAGGTGTACCCCCTCGGCTTCGTCGGCGCCGAGCGCACCGCCCTCCCGGACGGCGAGCCCGGCAGACCCCGGCTGCGGCAGCTCGAGGCGTGGCTCCCCCACCTGCTCGAACTCGGCTGCAACGGCCTCGCCCTCGGGCCGGTCTTCGAGTCGGGCACCCACGGCTACGACACCGTCGACCACTTCCGCGTCGACCGCCGGCTCGGCACCGAGGACGACCTCCGGCACGTCATCGCCGCCTGCCACGACAGCGGGGTCAAGATCCTGCTCGACGGCGTCTTCAACCACGTGGGCCGCGGCCACGCGAGATTCCGCGACCTCCTCGAGCACGGCCCGCAGCACCCCTCGGCCGCCTGGTTCCACGTGGATGGGGACGGCCCCGACGGCTTCGGCTACCGCACCTTCGAGGGCCACGGTGGCCTGGTCACCCTCGACCACGGCAACCCCGAGGTCGTGGACCACGTCGTCGAGGTCCTGACGACGTGGTGCGACCGCGGCGTCGATGCCTGGCGGCTCGACGCCGCCTACGCCGTCCCGCCCGAGTTCTGGCGCGAGGTCCTGCCACGGGTCCGCGAGCGGCACCCCGACCTCTGGGTGGTGGGTGAGGTCATCCACGGCGACTACGCCGACTTCGTCCGGCGCTCCGCAGTCGACTCGGTCACCCAGTACGAGCTGTGGAAGGCCGTCTGGAGCTCCCTCAACGACCGCAACCTGTTCGAGCTGGCCCACGCCGTGCAGCGGCACGGCGAGTTCGCCCGCGCCTTCCTCCCCCAGACCTTCGTCGGCAACCACGACGTCACCCGCCTGGCCAGCCGGCTCACCGACCCCCGGCACATCCGGCTCGCGGTCGCGCTGCTGTGCACGCTGCCGGGCGTCCCCACCGTCTACTACGGCGACGAGTGGGCGCTGCGCGGCGTCAAGGAGGACAGGGAGGGAGGGGACGACGCCGTCCGCCCCGCCTTCGCCGCACAGCCCGAGCGCCCGGAAGGCGAGGCGGCGGCCACCGAGGAGCTGCACCGCCGGCTGATCGGCGTCCGCCGGCGCAACCCCTGGCTGGCCGGCGCCACGATCGGCGAGCCCGACCTGCTCACCAACGACGTCCTCGCCTTCGCCCTCACCGCCGGGGACGAGACGCTCGAGGTCGTCCTCAACGTCGGCGACGTCCCCGCCGACGTCCAGCTGCCGTTCGAGGGCCGGGTCGAGGACGGCGACGGCACGGTCGACGACAGGAACGCCCGCGTCGAGCCGCACGCCTACCTGCTCGTCCGGCCCCGCTGATCCACGGCGGACCGACATCTGCCGTTCAGCGGATTGTCAGACCCCTCCGCCATCGTGCTCCCCATGCACGACGAGACGCGCGAGAGCGGCTGCCGCGAACGCATCGGCACCCACGCGTGGGTGCGACTCCCCGCACCGGAGGACCTCCGGCTCCTCACGACCTCGGTGGCCCGCCGGCGCGCCTGGCACCGCCGCCCTTAGACCGGGTGGCGCGGAGTCCGGTCCCGGACCGTCCGGACCCGCGCCACCCGTGTGCCACGTGAAACGTCAGGCGGGCCGCAACACCGCCACGAGGAAGCCCGATTCGCCCGGGAAAGGCCGCAGGTCCCACGTCGACAGCAGCACGTCCGGGGCCCAGCCGGCCGCCTCGGCGTCGACGAGGAACTCCGCGTGGTCGTAGCCCCGACCACCCCCGAACCCGATCGCCGCGCGGCCCGCGGGCGCGACGTGGGCGAGCAGCCGGCGCAGCACCTCCCGCCGGGTCGACGGCGCGAGGAACGTCATCACGTTGCCGGCGCAGACGATCGCGTCGAACCCCGCCGGGATGCCCCGAGCGGGCAGGTCCAGCTCCGCGAGGTCGCCGACCAGCCAGGTCGGCCCCGGGTGGTCGGCCTCCGCGGCCTCGATGAGCACCGGGTCGACGTCCACCCCGACCACCTCGTGCCCGGCCTCGTGCAGGAACGCGCCCACCCGGCCCGGCCCGCAGCCGGCGTCCAGGATCCGCGCGCCCCGGGGCACCAGGGCGTCGATGAGCCGCGCCTCGCCGCCCAGGTCCTTGCCGGCGGCCGCCATGTCGCGGAAGCGCTGCACGTACGCCGCCGAGTGCCCGGGGTCCTCCCGCGTGATCCGCGTCCAGGTGCTCGGTTCGGTCATCCCGTCTCCTCCATCGTCCTCACCCGCCAGTCCGGCGGATCCGCGGCCTGCAGCGCCGGGTCGTCGGCGGCGAGCGTCCGCACCGGCCCGGGCGGGGTCAGCGGCCCCTCGAACCGCACGGTCACCCGCCCCAGCCCGCGGCCCCACACCCAGCCGGCGCCCAGGTCGCCGTGCTGGACGTCCTGCCCGGGCCACCACCGGCGCTCTGGGGGCGGCAGCGGCTCGTCGACCGCCGCGGGCAGCTCGTCCTCCGCCTCGAGGACCGGTTCGGCGTCCTCGGCGAACAGGTCCCCCTGCGCGTACACCGACAATCCCGAAACCCCGACACCGAGCAGGCGAAGCCCGCCGCCGGCGCCGGCCTCGGCCAGCAGCCGCCGGGCGATCGCGGCGATCGTGCACGCGTCGTCGGTCGGCTGCGGCAGGGTCAGCGACCGGGTCAGCGTCGTGAAGTCGTAGCGCCGCAGCTTCAGCGTCACCGTCCGGCCCGAGATCGCGCCCTTCCGCAGCCGTTCGCCCACCCGCGCGGCCATCCCGTCGATCTCCCGGCCGAGGACGGCGAGATCGGTCAGGTCCCGCTCGAAGGTCTCCTCGTGCGACACCGACTTCGCCTCGCGGTCCGGGACGACGGCCCGGTCGTCCTCCGCCCGCGCCAGCGCGTAGAGCCCCGCCCCGTGCGCCTTGCCGACCAGCGCGACCAGGTCCGGCAGCGACTTGGCGGCCAGGTCGCCCACCGTCCGGACGCCGACCGCGTGCAGCCGCTCCGCCGTCGCCGGCCCGACGCCGCCCAGCCGGGTCACCGGCAGCGGGTGCAGCACGTCCAGCTCGGTCCCGGGCGGGACGACGACCAGCCCGTCCGGCTTGTCCATGTCCGACCCCAGCTTGGCCATGAGTTTCGACGAGCCGATGCCGACCGAGCCGGTCACCCCGCCGGTCGCGGCCGCGATCCGCTCCTTGAGCCCCCGCGCCAGGGCGGTGACGCCGTCGACGGACAGGTCGTGCCCTTCGCCCGCCGCGAGGTCGACGTACGCCTCGTCGATCGAGACCTGCTCGACCAGCGGCGACAGCCCGCGCAGCAGCTCCATGACGACCTCCGACGTCCGCCGGTAGGCACTGAACCGGCCGCCGAGGAACGCCGTCCCCGCCGGGCAGCGGCGGCGGGCCTCCGCCGTCGACATCGCCGAGCGGGCCCCGTACGCGCGCGCCTCGTACGACGCCGTCGCCACGACTCCACGCCCACCGACGCCGCCCACGACCACCGGCCGGCCCCGCAGCGAGGGTTTGTCCCGCTGCTCCACGGCGGCGAAGAAGGCATCCAGATCCAGGTGCAGGACGCTCGCCTCCCGCCGCACGTCCCGCACCTCCTCGACCCGCGGCCGTGAGGGCCGCGCCATGAAGATGATCCCCGGCGCTCAAGTTCCTCCGCACGGGTGACGACTTCTGGAAGGTCCGATCCACCCCATCACCGGAGAATCCGATGGCCAGGCTCCTCCCCCGCGTCCCCCGGCCCGGCCGGCGCGCGCGCCGGATGGGCCTGGCCGTCTCCGGGATCGGCGCGCTGGCGGTCACCGCCGGGCTGGTCTGGCAGTCGGCCTACGCGGCCTTCACCGAGACCACGCCCGCCTACACGCTCACCTGGAGCACCGGCACCGTCGCGATCGCCGACGACGACGCCGGTGCCGCGATGTTCTCGGCGTCCGGCCTGCGACCCGGCGCCACCCAGACCCGCTGCATCACCGTCACCTCGACCGGCAGCGCGCCGTCCCTGATCCGCCTGTACGGCGCCGGGAAGACGACGACGAGGTCGCTGTCGACCTACCTGACCGTGGTCGTCTCCGCCGGCACCGGCGGCTCTGCCGGCAGCTGCGTCGGCTTCGTGCCGAGTTCCACGGTCTACCGCGGCACGCTGGCCGCCTTCCCGACCAGCTACTCCGCCGGCGTCGGCTCGTGGACCACCGCCGGCAGCACGTCCGGGGAGACCACGAGCTACCAGATCACCTACGGCCTCTCCGCCTCCGCGCCGGTCAGCGCGCAGGGCGGCACCGCCGCCGTCGCCTTCACCTGGGAGGCGCAGAACACGTGACCGGCTCCTGGCGCGCGGGCTGGCCCGCGCTCGTCGTCAGCTCGCTCGCCCGCCTCCTGCTGGGCGCCGTCGCGCTGCTCGTCGCCCTCTCGGTGGTGCTCCCGCTCGTCTCCGGCTGGCAGTCCAGCGTTGTGATGTCCGGTTCGATGGCGCCCACGCTGCAGCCCGGCGACGTCGTCGTCGTCCGCCCGGTCGCCGCCGCGGACCTGGAGCCGGGCGACGTCGTCCTCGTCGACGACCCCGACGTGCCCGGCAGCCTCCGGATGCACCGCATCGTCGCGGTCGGGTCCGGCGGCCTGCGGTTGCGCGGTGACGCGGCCCCGAGCGCCGACACCTCCCTCGTCGCGCCGGGCGCCGTGCACGGCGTCGGCACCCTGCGGCTGCCCGGCCTCGGCCTGCCCGCCCTCTGGGCCCGCGAGGGCCGCACCGTCCCGCTCGCGCTCGCCGGCGCCGGCCTGGTCGCCCTCCTCGCGCTGTCCGTCGCCCACCGCGGTGCGGACGACGAGCCGCGCCGTCCCCGGTGGCGCAGGGCCCGGCCGGTCGCCCTGGGGGCCGCCGCCGTCCTGCTCGTCGGGCTCCCCGGCACCGCCGACGCCCGCGCCGTCTTCAGCGCCACCACCGGGACCACCGCCAACAACTGGACCGCGAGCTCCTACTGGACCTGCGCGAACGCCGCCTCGACGGCCGGTGCCGTCCAGTACTACGGCCTGCAGGAGACGTCGGGCACGACGGCCACCAACGGCGGCTCGCTGGGCAGCGCCGCCAACGGCACCTACAGCAGCACCGGCGTCACCTACGGCGTCGCCGGGCCGCGCTGCGGCACCGGCGGGACCAGCGCCGTCCGCCTGGACGGCGCCAGCGGCCAGATGTGGACCGCCCGCTCGTACACCAGCCCGCAGACCTTCTCCGAGCAGATCTGGTTCAGCACGACCACCACCTCCGGCGGCCTGCTGATCGGGTTCGGCAACGGTGCGAGCGGCGGGCTGTCCAGCAACTACGACCGGCACATCGTCATGACCAACGCCGGCACGCTCGCCTTCGGCGTCTACGACGGCGGGGCGACGCACGAGATCACCAGCGCCGCCTCGTACAACGACGGCAAGTGGCACCTGGCGACGGCGACGTTCTCCGGCACCGTCGGCATGACCCTCTACGTCGACGGGGTCCAGGTGGGCCGGGACGCCAACTCCAAGGTCGCGGAGACCAACACCGGCTACTGGCGGGTCGGCTACGACAACATCGACAACTGGCCCAGCACGCCCACGAGCCGCTTCTTCGCCGGCACGCTGGCGCACGCCGCCGTCTTCACCACCGTGCTGAGCGCGACGGAGGTGGCCAACCAGTACGGCGTCGGCCCCTGGACCTGCGCCACCGCGGCCGGGACGACCGGTGCCGGCGCGGTGCAGTACTACGGCCTGCAGGAGACCACCGGCCCGACCGCGACCAACGGCGGCTCGGCGGGCTCCTCCGGCAACGGCACCTTCTCCGCCGCCGGCATCACCTACGGCGTCCCCGGCCCCGCCTGCGGCGCCGGCGGGGACTCGGCGATCCGCCTGGACGGGTCCTCCGGCTACCTGTGGACCACGCGCCAGGTCGTCGCGCCGCAGAACTTCACGGTGCAGATCTGGTTCGCGACCACGACCACCCGGGGCGGCAAGCTCATCGGCTTCGGCTCGGGTGTCAACGGCGCCCAGTCCAACCAGTTCGACCGGCACATCTACATGACCAACGGCGGCCTGCTGGCCTTCGGCGTCTACAACGGCGGCTACTACACCGTCACCAGCTCGACCACCTACAACGACGGCAGGTGGCACCTGGCCACCGGCACCTTCTCCCCCGGCACCGGGATGGCGTTCTACGTCGACGGCACGCTGATCGGCACCAACACGTCGACCACGGCGGCGGAGAACTCCACCGGCTACTGGCGGGTCGGCTACGACAGCCTCGGCAGCTGGCCGAACGTGCCGACGAGCAGCTACTTCGCCGGTTCGGTCGCCCACGCGGTGGTCGTCGACCGGCCGCTGACCGCCGACGAGATCGCGGGCCAGTACACCGCCGGACGCTGAGCGCAGGGCAGGATCGGCGCATGACCGACTCGCCTGCCCCCACCGCCTCTCGGCAGCGCAGCCCGCTGCTGCCCGTCTACCGGGTGGTGCTCGCGCTGTTCCTGCTCGCGGGGGCGGTGCAGATCTTCCTGGCCGGCTTCGGCGTCTGGGGGCACGACTTCCAGGCCCACCGGGTCCTCGGCTTCACCATGGCGGGCATCGCCTTGGTCGTCTTCGTGCTGGCCCTGGTCAGCCGGGCGGGACGGCGGGACGTCGTCCTGGCGCTGGTCCTCGTGCTGCTGACCGGCGGCGCGCAGAGCCTGCTCGCCGACGCCGGCGGCAGCGGCGCGTTCTGGGGCGGGCTGCACGCCCTCGACGGGCTGGTGATCCTCGGCATCGCCGGGTTCCTGCACGGCGCCGCGATCCGCCGGGGCCGCGCCGCGGCCTGAGGTCAGGCGATCCGGGCGAACGTCTCCCCGGCCTCGGCGAGCAGGCCCTCGTCGGCCCGGCCGTGCTCGCGGAGCAGCCGGCCGAGCAGCGCCTGCGCGCGGGCCCGGTCGGGCTCGGCCCCGTAGGCCTCGAGCGCGGGGATCGCCTGGCGCAGGTCCCGCTCCACCGCCTCGAGGTCGGCCGTGGCCGAATCGGCCAGGGCCAGGGTCGCCCGCAGGCGGAGCAGCTCGGCCTCGACCGCCGGCGGCCGCCGGCCGGGACCCGCGGCGACGATCTCCACCGCCTGCCGGGCGGCCGCGAGGTCCTCGGGGGTGCCGGCCTCGATGAGCCAGTCCACCGCCGTGGACCAGAGGAACGGGAACCACTCGACCGTGCTGCCGTACTGCTCGCGCTCGGACACGGTCTGCTCGGCCAGGCGCAGCGCCGTCTCGGGGAGCCGGCCGGTGATCCGCCCGCGGACCAGGCGCATGAGCGCGACCTCCTGCACGGTGTCCGGACCCGCGGCGTCCAGCAGCGCCTCGTCGACCGGGAACAGGTCCTCGGTCGGCGGCTCGCCGCGCAGCAGGGCGCGCAGCGCGCCCAGGGCGTCGTGCAGGGCCCCGAAGAACGCGTTCTCGGCGGTCACCGCCTCGTAGAGCCAGGCGGTCTCGTCGTTCGCGTCGTCGTCCCAGCGCCCCGTGATGATCCGGGCGACGCTCAGCGACGCGGTGGTCAGCCACGCGCTCCAGGCGTCGGCCGCCTGCCGGGAGAGCTCCAGCGCCCGCTCGTAGAAGCGCAGGGCCTCGCGGACATCCCTCGTGAAACTCGCGATCGCCCGGTTGAACAGGACGGCGACCAGCGGGCCGGTGGCGCGGTGCTCGGAGCAGTAGGCGATGGCGCCGTCGAGGATCGCGACGCCGACCCGCTGCAGGTCGGTGAAGAAGATCAGGACCGCCAGGTCGTTGAGCGCCCAGCCGATGAGGACCGGGTCGCCCGTCTCCTCGGCCCGCCGCAGGCCCTCCTCGGCCAGCGGTCGCCCGTGGACGACGTCCCCCAGCTCCCCGTCGGCGCGGGCGGCGATCCGCAGCAGCCCCGACGCGGTCGCGGCGGACAGCTCGCCCGTGCGCTCGAGGAACGGCGCCAGCTCGCGCTGTCCGTCGGCCGGCCTGCCGTGCAGCCGGTGCGTGGTGGCCCGGATGGTCGCCGCCTGCGCGCGCAGGTCCACGGGGTCGCTCTCGTGCAGCCCGGAGGACAGCGCGCTCGCCTGGTCCCAGTGGCCGGCGTCCAGGGCGGCCTGCGCCGCCAGCACGGTCAGCCGTGCGCGGGCCGGGCCGTCGGGCGCGTGCGCCAGCGCCTGGACGTAGAAGGACGACGCCTCCCCGGGCACCCCCAGCGAGGCCGCGCGCTGCCCGCTGCGCACCAGCCACTCGACCAGGTCGTCGGTCAGGGCGGCCGCGCGCGGATCGCCGGCCGCCATCAGCTCGCGGGCGTCGCCGAGGTGCTGGGCGACGACGGCGACCAGCTCGCCGGAGGTCTCGGCCTGGGTCTTCAGGTAGTCGGCGGCGGCCAGGTGCCGGATCAGCCGGGCCTGCTTCGACTGCGTCCGGTACGCGACCTGCCGGACCAGCGCCTGCACGAACGCGTAGCGGCCGAAGTCCGGCGAGAACCGGTCGGCGACCCGGGCGATCAGGTCGCGCCCGGCCAACGCCTCGGCGGTGTCGGCGACCTGGCGGGGCGAGCGCCCGGACACCGCGGCGAGGCCGCCCAGGGTGAAGGAGTTGCCCAGCACCGAGGCGTGCTGCAGCAGCTCGCGCTGATCGGCGGGCAGCGCGTCGAGCCGGCTGGCGATGAGCATCTGCAGCGAGGTCGGTGCGCCCACCTCGACCAGCCGCGCCGCGTCGACGCCGGGCGCGAGCCGGCGGTGCGACCCGTCGTCGACGACCATGCCGCGGTCGAGCAGGGCGCGCACGGTCTCCACGGCGTACAGCGGCACGCCCTCGGCCACCTCGACGAGCTGGTCGCGCACCCGGGGCGGGAGGTCCACGACGAGCGCGTCGAGCAGCTGCGCCATGGTCTCGGGGCGCAGCCCCTCCAGCCCGATCACCGTGCCGCGGCGGGAGGCGGCCAGGCGCGGCCGGCGCTCGAGCAGCTCCTCGCGCGCGAGCAGGACCAGCAGCAGCGGGAAGCGGGCCGCACCGACCAGGTGCTCGACGAAGTCCAGCAGCCCGTCGTCGGCGTGGTGGGCGTCGTCGATGACCCAGACGACGGGGTCCCCGCCGCGGCTGATCCGCTCGAACCAGGTCAGCCACGCGGTGAAGAGGTCCTCCCGGCCGAAGCCGTCCTCCCCGCCGAGCAGCACCGAGAGGCGGGGTTCGAGCCAGTCGCGCTCGGCGGCGTCCGGCACGATCTCGGCGAGGTGCCGCCGCAGCCGCTCCCGCTGGACCGGGGCCTGCTCTGTGGTCTCGTCCACGCCGATCCGCCGGCGCAGCGCCGCCGACAGCGCGCTGTAGGCGATCCCGTCGCCGTACGCCGGGCAGCGCCCCCAGTGCCACCAGACCACGGCGGACAAGCCGTCGGTGTACTTCTGCAGCTCCCAGCCCAGCCGGGTCTTGCCCACGCCGGGCGCGCCCGTGACGACGAGCAGCCGGCCGCGACCGTCCTCGCTCGCGGCCTGGTACAGGTCCTTGAGCAGGCCGAGCTCGCGGCGACGGCCGACCAGCGGCGCCTCCACGCCGAGCTCGCGCCCCTCGCCGCCGACGCCGCCCATCACCGCCGTCGCGCGGTGCAGCACGACCGGCTCGGTCTTGCCCTTGAGCGCGTGGCTGCCGGCGGGCTCGTAGCCGATCGCCGCGGCGGTCAGCGCCCGCGTCTGCTCGTCGACCCACACCTCGCCGGGCTCGGCCTTGGCCTGCACGCGGGCGGCGGTGTTGACCGCGTCGCCGGCGACCATGCCCTGCTGGGTGGCGCCCAGGGTCACCGCCACCTCGCTGGTGACCACGCCGACGCGCATGGACAGGTCGGGGACGGCGGCGCGCTCGCCGAACGCCGTCACCACCTCGACGAGGTCCAGACCGGCGCGCACGGCCCGCTCGGCGTCGTCCTCGTGCGCGACCGGCACGCCCCACACCGCCATGACGGCGTCGCCGATGAACTTCTCGATGGTGCCGCCGTACCGGGCGACGACGTCGCGGCAGCGGTCGAAATAGCCGCTGAGCAGCTCCCGGACCTCTTCCGGGTCGCGGCTCTCCGACAGGGCGGTGAAGCCGACGAGGTCGCCGAACAGCACCGAGCTCACGCGCCGTTCGCTCTGCGCCGGCTGCGGCTCCTGCTCCGGTCCGTCCTCGGCCCGGGCCCCGCACGAGGCGCAGAACCGGTGGCCGGCGCCGAGGGCCGCGCCGCAGGACAGGCAGCGGCGCAGCACCGCCGCGCCGCACTCCGGGCAGAACCGGGCCAGCGGCGGCGGGGTGGAGCCGCACGACGGGCAGGTCACGCTGGGGCTCTTCTCACATGCTGCTGCTCAGGTGCGGCTCTCGGCCTCGCGCAGCCGGGCGCAGAGCACCTTGAGCAGGCCGCGGGCGAAGCCCGGGTCCTGGTCGAGCAGCTCCTCGAACGTGGCGTGCGAGACGTAGGCGGCCCGCAACGGCGTCTCGGCGGTGACCGTGGCGGAGCGGCGCCGGCCGTCGATCATGCTGATCTCGCCGAAGTAGTCGCCCGGACCGAGCGTGCGCAGCGTCGTCCCGCCCTGGCTCACGGTCGCCTCGCCGTCGAGGATCAGGTGGAACCCCAGACCGAGGGCGCCCTCGGTGGTCACCTCGTGCCCCGCGTCGTGCCGGACCTCCTTGGACCGGTCGGCGAGTCGCTTGAGCTGGCGCCCCGACAGGCCCGTGAACAGGTCGACGTGGGACAGCAGGTCGGCGGTGTCCGCAGAATCGGCCACGGACGGCTCCTCTCGAAGGGTGCACGGATAGTAGGTCCGTGCCGCCGCGCGGTGAGGTCGGAACCGCGCGGTCCCCTGTCAGGCGTCGGTGAGCGCGGCCGCGGGCAGCCAGTCGGCGTCGAGGAGCTCGGCGATCTCCTGCAGCGACGACGTGTCGGCGCCCGCGGTGGAGCCGCTGACGGCCAGCCGCTCCACCATCACGCGGGCCACCTGCTCCTCGACGGTGTCCTCGGCGTAGGCCACCCGCCACGGCGAGGTCTTGCCGTCGCGGTGGGTGCGGCCGGTGACCTGCCGGGCCTGGATGCCGGAGAACCGCGGCTGGTGGAACAGGCCCACCCGGGGGGCGTCGGAGGCGGTCGACCCGTCGGGCAGCAGCTCGCCGGCGTGCAGGCTGATCGAGGCGGTCACGGTGAACACGCAGACCGGCGCCTTGCCGCTCTGGAAGCGCAGCCGCTCGGCCTCGACGTCGAACCGGTCGCGGCCGTAGATGCCGGCGACGGCGATGCCGGCGTCCAGCAGCGCCTCGCGGATCGGGTCGGCGGCCGTCTCGACGAACTCGACCGACACCGCCACCTGGCGCTCGGCCTCGACCTGCGCCTTGACCCAGTCGACCGTGGCCTGCACGCGGATCAGCCCTGCCTTCTGCCGGAAGCGCAGCAGCGCCGCGCGGCCGCGGGCGGTCTGCCGGCCCTTGCGGGCCAGCTGCATCTCGGCGCGGAACTCCTGCCACCCGGACTCGTAGGAGGCCCGCTCGGCCGGGGTGAGCGCGACCGGGGTGCCGGTGACGCTCACCGGCCCCCACGGCGCGGGGCGGTGCAGCGTCGCGGGCGGCTGCGCGTCGGTCAGCCACCCCTGCAGGCGGGACAGGTCGGCGCGGCGGGCGTCGGGGTCCTCGGTCCACTGCCAGCCGTAGCGGCCCTTCTCGACGGCGAAGCCGAGCGCCGACAGCCGCGCCGGCAGGTCCGACCACGCGCGCAGCGGCTCGTCGTGGTGCTGGGCGAACTGCGGCGCCAGGTACGGCAGCTCCAGCGGCGTGTGCGCCGGGGTCGCCGTCGCGGCCAGGACGAACGGGGCGTCCTTGACCCGGCCGGCGCCGGAGACGGCCTTCCAGTGCTTCCAGCGCTGGGTGGTCGTGTGCCGGACCATGTGCGCCTCGTCGCCGATGACGACGTCGAAGCCCAGTTTGCTCACCTTGGCCAGCCGGTCCCAGGTGGTCACGCACCAGCGCAGGCCGCCGTCGCCGAACCCGGCGATCGAGCGGGTCCAGTGCGGGATGGTGATCGCCGCGGGCCGGTCGGCGACGACGAGGACCCGGTTGCCGCCCCGCTGCTCGGCGATCTCGCGCGCGGCGAGGATCGCGGTGCCGGTCTTGCCCACGCCCGGGTCGTCGCCGAGCAGGAACACCCGGCCCCCGGCCTCGGCGTGCGCCACGATCGCGTCGGCCCCGGCCCACTGCTCCTCGCGCGGTGTCAGCGGCCGCCCGGCCGGCACCGGGCGCGGTTCGGCGTTCAGCTCGTCCTCGAGGAAGCGCTCGAAGGTGTACGGCGCCGACTCGTAGGCCGCGAGCTCCCCGGGCAGGTCTGCGCCGACCCAGATGTGCGCCTGCAGGTCGGGCCGCCACTGCGCGCCGGGAGCGGGCGCCCGGAACGGCACGGCCAGCACCCAGACGCGCTCGCCGGGGCCGGGGGTGGGCAGCTCCGGCGCGGGCTTCTTCGCCGCGGGCTTCTTCGTCGTCGCGCGCTTGGACGGGGTGCGCGACGACGCCGTCCGCGAGGACGTCGACGACGTCGAGCGCGTGCGGGTGGTCGAGCTGCTGCGGCGGCGCCGTCCCGGCATGAGCGTGCGGTCCTTTCGACAGGCGAAGTCCGCAGTGTGCGCGGCACCGCCGACGGTTCCGGGGATCTGCGCACCGGGTGTCGGCGGTTCACCCCTCCGCGCGCAGCAGCGGCGGGTGCAGCAGCGTCGCCGGTCCGCGGCGGTACAGCTGCGCGGGGCGCCCGCCGTCCCGGGTCGTCGTCGTCCCGGTCGGCTCGAGGAACCCCGCGGCGCCGGTGACCTTGCGGTGGAAGTTCCGCGGGTCCAGCGGCCGGCCCCAGACCACCTCGTACACGCGGCGCAGCTCGGCGACGGTGAACTCCGGCGGGCAGAAGGCGGCGGCCAGCGGCGTGTACTCCAGCTTGGCCCGGGCCCGCTCCACCCCGTCGGCGAGCACGCGATCGTGGTCGAAGGCCAGCCCGGTCAGCTCGTGCACCGGCGCCCAGCGGGCCGCGGCGGCGTCCGTGCCGGCGGTCGGGGCGGGCTGGTCGGGGACCAGCGCGAGGTGGGCCACGGTGACCACCCGCATCCGCGGATCCCGTCCGGGTGCGCCGTAGGACCCCAGCTGTTCCAGGTGCCCGGGCCGCAGCCCCGTCTCCTCGGCGAGCTCGCGGGCGGCGGCCTCGGGCAGGTCCTCGTCGGGCCGGACGAATCCGCCGGGCAGCGCCTCGCGGCCGGCGAAGGGCTCCTCTCCCCGCCGCACGACCAGCGCGCACAGCGCATCTCCCCGGACCGTCAGCACGACCAGGTCGACCGTGACCGCCACGGCCGGGAAGGACGACGCGTCGTACTCCATGGGGGGAACGTTATCTCGTCAGGTTGACGACAACTACTCCTCCTGCTTAACGTCAGTCTGACGACAACAACGTCGACCTGCAGGAGGACCCCGTGGCCGACATCGCCCGCTATCCCCTCATCCGCCACCTCCGTGGTTCGGCGACCGCCTACGTGCAGCACGTCCGCAAGGGCGACGTGCGGCACGCGGGGACCGGCGCCGGCTTCTGGTTCCGCCCGCTGTCGGCGGTGCTCTCCGAGGTGCCGGTCGACGACCGCGAGCTGCCGCTGCTGTTCCACGCGCGGACGGCCGACTTCCAGGACGTCACCGTCCAGGCGACGCTCACCTTCCGCATGGCCGACCCGGCGCTCGCCGCGGCGCGGATCGACTTCTCCCTCGACCCCGATCGCGGCACCTGGCGGGGCACCCCGCTGGTCCAGGTGGCCGGGCTGCTCACCGAGACCGCGCAGCAGCACGCGCTGGACCTGCTCGCCGGCACCCGGCTGGCGGAGGCCCTGGTCGGCGGCGTCCCCGCGGTCCGGTCCGCCGTCGAGGCCGGCCTGGCCGGCGACCTGCGGCTGGCCGAGACCGGCATCGCTGTGATCGGCGTGCGGGTGGTCGCCATCCGGCCCGAGTCCGACGTCGAGCGGGCGCTGCAGACGCCGACCCGCGAGCAGGTGCAGCAGGAGGCCGACCGGGCCACCTACGAGCGGCGGGCGCTGGCCGTCGAGCGCGAGCGGGCGATCAGCGAGAACGAGCTGGCCAACCAGGTGGAGCTCGCCCGGCGCACGGAGGAGCTGATCGGCCAGCGGGGCGTCAACGGCCGCCGGGAGGCGGAGGAGGCGGCCGCCGCCGCCGAGATCGCGGCCGAGTCGCAGGCGCGCCGCGACCGGCAGGCCGCGCAGGTGCAGGCCGAGACCGAGCGGCTGATCGGCGCCGCGGCAGCCGACGCGCGGGCCGCGGAGCTGGCCGCCTACGCCGACGCCCGCCCGGAGGTGCTCGTGAGCCGGGCGCTCGAGGAGCTGGCCCGCAACCTCCCGCACATCGACAGCGTCGTCCTGACGCCGGACCTGCTGGCGCCCGTGCTGGCGAAGCTCGGGCGCGCCCGGTGACCATGGCTCCGCGCGTGGTGCTCGTGCACCGGGCGACCGAGCTCACCGAGCTGATCGCACGGCACGGCACCCGCGCCGCGGCAGCGTTCTTCCTCGGCACCCGCGGTCGCGACATCGCCGAGGTCGAGGCCCGGGACGCCGCGGTGCGCGACGCGATCACCGAGGCGCTGCGGGCCGTGCCGGTGGACTGGCGGCAGGGCCGGGTGGAGCGGGCGGACCTGCCGCGCTTCCTGTTCGCGCCGGAGGACGTCGTCCTCGTCGTGGGGCAGGACGGTCTGGTGGCCAACGTGGCGAAGTACCTGGACGGGCAGCCGGTGCTCGGCGTCGACCCCGAGCCGGGCCGCAATCCCGGCGTGCTCGTCCGGCACCGCCCGGCCGACGTGCGCCGGCTGCTCACGGGCGGCCTGCGGACGCGGGCGCTCACGATGGTGACCGCCCGGGCGGACGACGGCCAGGAGCTCACCGCGCTCAACGAGGTCTACCTCGGGTCGCCGAGCCACCAGACCGCGCAGTGGCGGCTGACCACACCGGAGGGCGAGGTCGAGCGCCAGGCGTCGTCCGGGCTGCTCGTCGGGACGGGCACGGGAGCGACGGGGTGGTGCCGGTCGGCCTGGCAGGAGCGGCGCAGCTCGCTGCGGCTCCCGGCGCCCGACGACGGCGGCCTGGCGTGGTTCGTCCGCGAGGCGTGGCCCTCCCCCGCCACCGGCACCGCGCACACGGAGGGCCTGCTGGTTCCCGGGCAGGCGCTGACCGTGGAGATCGAGTCCGACGGCCTGGTCGCCTTCGGCGACGGCCTGGAGTCCGACCGGCTGTCGCTGACCTGGGGGCAGCGCGTCGAGATCGGTGCGGCCGCGCGGACGCTGCGGCTGGTCTGCTGAGATCGGGGCATGAGCGAGGACGTCGGCCAGGACGAACGGCTGGCCGCGCGCACCGTCGGTACGGACGGCCCGCGCGTCGTCTTCGTGCACGGCCTGTTCGGGCAGGGCAAGAACTGGACGACGATCGCCAAGGCGCTGGCCGACCGGCACCGGGTCACGCTGCTCGACCTGCCCAACCACGGCCACTCCCCGTGGACCGACACGGTCGACTACGAGGACATGGCCGAGCTGGTCGCGGCCGAGCTTGAGTCCTACGGCGAACCGGCGACGGTGGTCGGCCACTCGATGGGCGGCAAGGTCGCGATGACGCTGGCGCTGCGCCGGCCGGAGCTGCTGCGGGCCCTGGTCGTGGTCGACATCGCGCCGGTCGAGTACCCGGTCTCCGGCGGCCGCACCGACGACCCGGACGAGGAGGCCTCGCCGTTCGCCGACTACATCGCGGCGATGAAGGCGCTCGACCTCTCGACGCTGGAGCGGCGCGAGGACGCCGACGAGGCCCTGCAGGCCGCCGTCCCGAGCCGGATGGTGCGCGGCTTCCTGCTGCAGAGCCTGGTGCGGGAGGGGCTCGGCTCCGGCGGAGGTTGGCGGTGGCGGCTCAACCTCGACCTGCTGGAGCGCGACCTCGAGCGGCTGCGCGGCTTTCCCCCTCCTCCGCCGGGCGCCCACTACGACGGGCCGGCGCTCTGGATCGCCGGCGCGGACTCGCACTACGTGCTGCCCGAGGACCGCGTGCACATGGACGCGCTGTTCCCGACGACCCGGCTCGTGCGGATCAAGAACGCCGGTCACTGGGTGCACTCCGAGCAGCCGGAGATCTTCACCGAGACCCTCCGCCGGTTCCTCGACCACGTGGAGCAACCGGCCGGCTGACACCCTCAAGGACCCGCGCGGCTGAGGATCTCCGTGCCGTCGGGGCGGAAGGTGCGCCATCGGCCGGTTTCGCGATCGCGCCGGACGCTGAACCCGCCCTCGTGACACGAGGTGTGATGCCGTTCGCAGAGCAGTGCCCCGTTGTCGCAGCTCGTGGCGCCGCCGAAGGCCCAGTGGACGACGTGGTGGACATCGCACCACTCCGGCGGGGCATCGCATCCGGCGAAGACGCACTCCCCGTCGCGCAGGACGATGGCCCGGCGGATCGCCGCGGTCGCGGTGCGCTGCTCGCGGCCGACGTCGAGCGGCAGGCCGTTCGGGCCGGTGATGATCCGAGCTACCTTGGCGTCGCAGGCGAGACGGCGGGCGGTCTCGGGAGTGATCGGACCGGCCCAGCCCAGCTCCCCGCCCACCACCCCGACGGCGCCACGCGCTGCGCTCAGGGACTGCCAGTCGATGGTGACCCGGACGTGCGGGCTCTCGCCCCGGACGTCCGGGAGATCGCCGCCGTCCAGGGCACCGCGGGCCAGGGCGACGAGCGCGTCCGCCTGCCGCTCGGCGTGACCGCGTTGGTCTCCGACCGGGCGGTCGCCGTTCATGAGCGCGGCCAGCGCCGTGTGCAGGTACTCGCCGCCCACCGGATCGAGCTCACCGCGGAGATGGATACGCCCGCCCAGGCCCTTGGCCATCGAGAACCGTCGGCGGACGTCGGCGGCGTCATCGAGCGCGCCGTCAGGATCCACCCCGGCGACCCAGCGGGCGACCCCCTGCGCGGTCTCGTTCGGCGTCGTCTCGCGTGCCAGCGCAGCGAGGATCTCGTCGGTCTCGGCCAGCGCGATCCCGGCCTCGGCCGCCTTGGCGACGCGGGCAGGTGTGATGGCCCGGGTGATCACGCGTGCATGCGTCGCGGTGATCGCTCCCGACGCGAACGCCTCCGCGGTCGCGTCCAACTGCTCCAGCCGCCGGCCGGTCGACACGATCGCGGTGGCCTCGCTCGGCGCCAGGTGGCAGGAGCCGCGCAACCAGGCCTTCATCGACACGGCACCGTCGGCCTTGTGGGCTTCTCGGCGGTCGGCGGCGCGGACCGCCGACGTCAGCGCCGCCGTCATCCGGTTCACGGAGGTTGCCCATTCGGCCACCAGTTCGAGCAGTGCTATGTCGGAGAGCTCCGCGAAGTCGACCTCCGCCAGTCCGTCGAGGGCAGAGCGCAGCTCACCCACGGCGCCCCTCCCCTCCGCTCGGAACTGGTCCGTGCTCGAGATCGAGAGTAGGGGCGGGGTGTGACAGAAACCGCAGCTCAGAGGGCCTATCGACAGAACATTCTGCGAGATTTCAGGCGTGATCACGGCGCGGGTGCGATGGACAGCATCCCCGAGACGCTGAACACTCGTTCGTCCTGTCTCAGCTCGCACCACGCTTCGACGACCGCTCCGATGAGTTCCGGGTCGCTGATCACCCGGTGGGTCACCGCGCCGCTGGCCGCGCGGTATGTGATGGCCACGCGGCCGCCTACCTCGAGCGCGGTCGACAGCAATGCCAGCTGGCCGAGCGGCAGGTCCGGCGCGAGTGCTCGGAGCTCACGGAGCGGCCAGGTCGTCGGCTCGGGGACGGCGATGGACGGCGTGGCCAGCAGCCGACTCGCCAGGACGCCCTCGTCCGCCCTCTCCGGCGACGGGCGGACCGTGCGCGGCGCGGGCGTCCGTTGGCCGCGGGCGGCAGCGGTTCCTCGCGGCGACGGCGGAGCCGGCACGCCTTCAGCGACCGGGAAGTAGCCGACCTCGCGCAGCCTGGCCAGCGCAACGTCAAGGGGCACTGTGCAAGCGAGCACCGTGGGAGCGAGGAGCGTCAGGCCGAGCTTCGCCAGTCGCTTGTCCACAGCGACCTCGGCCAGCAGCGCCTCGTCGTCGCTCTGGATCAGCGACGTCGCGGCGTGGAGCCTGAGCCTGCCGTGCCGCCGGGCGACGTCGTGGACCAGGTAGGTCAACGCCTGAGGCAGCTCCCGTTCGGCGAGGTCGGCCAGCTCATGGAGAAGACGGTCGGCCGTCGTGCCCTCGTCCATGGCGCGTCTGATGCTCGTCGGGCTGAACCGCCAGATGACCGCCCCACCGCTGCTCTCCCGGTCCGCGCAGCTGTCCAGCAGCGTCGAGGCGCGGACGGAGGGCGTGCCCGAGACGAGCGCGGTGAGATCGGATCCGAAGCGGGCGGTGTCGCTCGTCGCCGGGAGCAGCCGGGTCAGGTGCTCGACCAGGGCGTTCTCGTCGTCGGTCAGGAGTGCCGCGCCCAGGGGACTCAGGGCGCCGGCAGCGGCCACGCCGAGGAGTTCAGCTTCTCGCCACGTCGTCGTCAGGGGTGCGTCGGCGTCCTGCGTCAGCACGTGGATCAGCGGCCGGTGCCAGCGGGCGCTGGCCGCGAGATCGGCGAGGTCTGCCGCCTGACCGGCTGGCAATCCGCTCGCGGAGTGCAGGAGAACCACCCGAGCCGCATGGCAGCCGGCGCACGGATCTTGTCCTCGGAGCGCGGGGAGGGTCCTGCCGTCGGCGTCCCGGGAACGGGTAGGCGCCGACGGGAACGCCCACCAGGAGGTGATCAACTGAGCGGCCTGCGCGGCCGGCTCCTCCCGCCGCCACTCGTCGAAGCGGTCGCCGACCCCCAGACCTTCCGTGCCGGGCATCAGCAGGCGGCAGGCGGCGGACAGGGCCAGCAGGAGCCGGATCTCGGTGTCCTCGACGCCGAGCGCCTTGGCGAGCCGGCCGAGCTCGCGCACGCCGACACCGCCGCCGGCCAGGAGCGGGACGGGGACCCGGGTCAGTCTGTCCAGCAGCGCCAGCGCATGGGACAGGAAGGCGCCGATCGCGGCCGCGGACGCCGACTCGACCGCCTCTGGTGCGACAGGATGCGTTCGGATCACGGGCGGCCGGGGACTGAACGGCGCCCGGTAGTCCCCGCCGCGCAGGGCCAGGGCGACCTCCGCGGGCATAGGCGCTGTGTAGCCCCAGGTCGAGCCCGCGAGCAGGCCGTGCGCGACGGCCCACTGCTCGGCTTCGCGGTGCCGACGAAACTCCCCGAAGTAGTAGCGATCGTCCTCGTCCGTCCCGGTGCACGCCATCGTGCGCAACCCCTCGGCCACCGATGGCGGGGCGAGTCGCACCAGTGCCCGGACCCGGTCGGGATCGGCCAGGACGGCGAGGAGCGCCTCGACCTTCTCCGCCTTGTTCCCACGCGGTCGGCCGCCGAGCGCCCGCAGCGCCATCTCCACCGCTGTCACGTTCTGCTCGGACCAGGCGACCCGGGCCGGCGGGCCGAGGCCGAGCGGCGAGGGGAGGACTGCCGCGAGCCCCGGTGCGACCTCGATGTGGTCGCCCTCTCCCGGCCAGGCGAGCGCGCCCGCGCGCAGCTCCCCGAGGACGGCGTCAACGTCCCGCTCGTGCTCGGGCCCGGGCGGACCGTCCAGCAGCGCCACGAGGGCCGACCGGGTCCGTCGCTCCCCGAGGGCGAGCAGCGCCTCGAGGACCTGCCGGGCCGGAGTCGTCAGACCCCGCAGCGCCGCTACCAGCGTGTTCGGGCGGTCGAGGGCGAGCGCCAGTTCGCCCAGTGTCGCGGGAGGTCGTCCGAGGACGGCATCAGGACGCCGCCCCAGGACGGCGGCCAGTTCCGCCTCGTCGAGGCCAGCAAGCCACTCGGCCAGGCGGATCCGGGTCACCCCCTCATCGAACCCTGGCCGAGCCGCGTCCAGGAACCGTCGTCCACAGGCTCACCGGCACGGCTGCATACCGACCCGCTGCCGTGTCCGGCCGGCGCCCGGGATCTGCGCCAGGGTTCCACGTGAATCCGGGCCCGGTCGGGGTGCGGCACCGGACGTCGTTACGCGAAGAGCCCTCGGACGTCGTCGGCCGTGAGCGCGCCGGAGGCCAGTGCCCCGTCGTCCACGACGCGGGAGAACAGCGCCTGCTTGCGGGCCTTGAGCTCCATCACCTTCTCCTCGATGGTGCCCACCGCCACCATCCGGTAGACGACCACGGGCTTGTCCTGGCCGATCCGGTGCGCACGGTCGACCGCCTGCGCCTCGGTGGCCGGGTTCCACCACGGGTCGAGCACGAAGACGTAGTCGGCCTCGGTGAGCGTCAGCCCGAAGCCGCCGGCCTTGAGGCTGATCAGGAACACCGGAGCGGTGCCGGTGCGCCACTGCTCGATCCGGGCGTCCCGGTCGCGGGTGTGGCCGTCCAGGTAGACCCACTCGATCCCCTCGGCGGTCAGCCGGTCGCGGATCGTGCGCAGGAAGCGGGTGAACTGGCTGAACACCAGCACCCGGTGCCCTTCGGCGACCACCTCGCGCAGGTTCTCCAGGAAGACCTCGGCCTTGCTGGAGCGCACGTCGGCGTACTCCGGTTCGACCAGCGCCGGGTCGAGGCTCAGCTGCCGCAGCAGCGTCAGCGACCGGAAGATCGTCATCCGGTTCTTCGACATGTCCTCGACCAGGCCGAGCACCTTGGTCCGTTCCCGCTGCAGGTGGGTCTGGTACAGCTTCTCGTGCCGCGGTTCGAGCACCACCTCGAGCACCTGCTCGGTCTTGGGCGGCAGGTCGGCGGCGACCACCTCCTTGGTGCGCCGCAGCACCAGCGGCCGGATCCGCCGGCGCAGCTGGGCCAGCCGTTCCGCGTCCCCCTCGCGCTCGACGGGGATGCGGTAGGTGTCGCTGAACCGCTGCGGGTCGGGGAACAGCCCCGGCGCGACGATCGACATGAGCGCCCACAGGTCCATCACGCTGTTCTCGAGCGGGGTGCCGGTGAGCGCGAGCTTGACCGGGGCCGGCAGCAGGCGGGCGCAGCGGTAGGTCCGCGCCCGGTGGTTCTTCACGAACTGCGCCTCGTCGAGGACCAGGCCCGACCAGGGCAGCTCGGCCCAGGACTCCTCGTCGATCCGGAACAGCGCGTACGAGGTGACGACGAGGTGCGCGCCGGCCACCTCCCGCCGCAGCGAGGTCCCCCTCTTGCGCTCGGTCTCGGTCACCGCGACAACCCGCAGCCCCGGGGCGAAGCGGGCGGCCTCCCGCACCCAGGTGTGCAGCACGCTGGTCGGCGCGACCACCAGCGCCGGGGCGCCGTCCAGCTCCCCGGCCTCGTGCGCGCGGCACAGCAGGGCGAGGGTCTGCAGCGTCTTGCCCAGGCCCATGTCGTCGGCCAGCACCCCGCCCAGCCGGTGCTCCCAGAGGAAGGCGAGCCAGCCGTAGCCCTCCCGCTGGTAGGGGCGCAGCTGCGCGTCCAGCCCGGCGGGCACCGGCGGCGGCTCGGCGGCTTCCAGGTCGAGCAGCCCGCGGACCTCGCGGGTCCAGCGCTCGCTCTGCTCCTCCACCACCCCGAGCCCGAGCAGCTGCTCCCACAGCCCGACCGCGTACCGGCTCACCTGCACGCCGTCCCCGGGCACGTCGCGCAGCTCCCGGGCCTCCTCGATGAGCAGCCGCAGCTGCTCGAACTCCGGCCGCGCCAGCGAGAACCAGGTGCCCGAGACCAGCGCCAGCCGGGTGCGCCCGGTCGCGAGCGCCTGGAACAGGGTCGCGAACGGCACCGGCTGGCCGTCGACGGTCACCGTGACCCCGAGGTCGAACCAGTCGGACTCGCCGGTGTCGCGGGCGGCGAAGCTGATCTGCGGCGCCGCGGTGCTCTGCCGGTAGTCCGGCGGGGTGCCCTCCACCGTCACCTCGACGTCCGGGTCGGCGCGCAGCGCCGGCAGCACCTCCGTGGTGAACTCCAGCGCCTCCACGCCGCTCAGCTCGGCGCGCTCGGCCAGCCGGCGCTGCGGCGTCCACAGCTCGGGCAGCCCCGCGACCGGGCCCGGGAGCGCCTCGACCAGCGCCTGCTCGGCGGCGAGGTCCCGGCCCGAGCCGGGTGCGCCGGGCTCCTCGAGGTCGAACGTCCGCTCGCCGTAGCCCACCGACCAGCGCACGCAGACGCTGCCGTCACCGGGGTAGCGGGCGGTGACCGCCAGCCGGGGTCGCGGGGTCTCCGGCAGCTCGACCGAGCCGTCGGCGGAGATGACCGGCACCGTGCGCCGCAGCCCCGGGTACCACTCCTGCAGGAACCGCTCCCGGTCACCCGCCGGGATGGCGATCGAGCCCCCGCGGGCCACCAGGCCGGCCAGAGCGGGCGGCGCCGGCCGGTCGAGCCGGGCCAGCACGAGGCCGGGGCCGTCTTCCGGCCGCCCGTCCACGGTCACCCCGTGCGGGGGCACCCCGAGGAACGACAGCGCGGCGGGATCGACCGGGCGGCCGTCGACCTGCAGGACGGCGGCCAGCTCGGTGCGGTCGCCGGCGTCCCGCAGGTCGACGGCGACGGTGGCGGGCTCGGCGGAGAGGACGACGGGCCGCGGCGGGCGGTCCGCCGTCACCAGCGGCACCCCGTCCGCGACGGCCTCGGCGAGCAGCCGCCACAGCCCCGAGCCGAACTCGTGCAGGTACACGTCGACCGGGGCGTAGGAGTAGTACTGGTTGCGCGCGGCCTGGTGGGTGGCGTGCAGCGCCCGCAGCGCCGCCAGGTGCGCCGGGTCCCAGCCGGCGCGCAGGTTGTCGTACTGGAGCTGCCGCCACGAGACACCGGTGCGCACCCACTGGCCCCGCTTGCCCGGGGTGACCGGCCGCAGCCGCACCAGGCGCTGCCGCGATCCCGGCGCGCCGATCGAGCCGCGTCCCCGACCGGGCTCCGGATCGATCAGCTCGAACTGCAGCCCCAGCGGCACGGTCGACCGCTCCGGCGGCTCGGCGGCGGCGACCAGGTCCGCGAGCTCCTCCTCCCACGTGCGCGAGCGCCGCCGGTCCGCGCGGTCGGCCGCGCCGGGCAGCCGCCCCCGCAGGGCCAGCAGGATCGCGACGGCGTGCTTGCAGTCCTCGCCGACCGGGCAGGTGCAGGCCCCGACCCAGCCGGTGCGGCTGCCCTCGGCCCGGACGACGGTGGTCCGGTACGGCATCGGCCCGTTGCCCTGCACCAGCGCGGACACCCGGCGGGCGTCGTCCGCGACCCGGACACCGAGCACGCTGCGGGTCACGTACGGGCGGGCGCGGTCGAGGACCTCGGTGCCGACCGCGTCGGCCAGTGCTGGGTCGGTGACCAGATCCTCCCAGCCGCCGAGCACCCGGACAGGCTACGGCGCGGCCCCGACAGACCGACCGGTCGCGACGACCCGGGTCGCCGAGGACCGGGTGCCGGCGCGAAGATCGGCCCATGACCGACCCCCGCGCCGGACAGCCCGCCCGGCCCAGCGACCTCGTCGACGTCGCCGCGCTGGTCACCGCCTACTACGCGCTGGAGCCCGACCCCGCCGATCCCGCGCAGCAGGTCGTGTTCGGCACCAGCGGTCACCGCGGTTCGAGCTTCGACGCCGCGTTCAACGAGGCGCACATCCTCGCCACCACGCAGGCCATCTGCGAGTACCGGGCCGCGCAGGGCTATGACGGGCCGCTGTTCCTCGGCCGGGACACCCACGGTCTTTCCGAGCCGGCCTGGACCAGCGCGCTGGAGGTGCTGGCCGCCAACGACGTGACGGTGCTGGTCGACGCCGCCGACCGGTACACCCCCACGCCAGCGGTCAGCCACGCCATCCTGACCGCCAACCGCGGCAGGACCTCGGGCCTGGCCGACGGCATCGTGGTCACCCCGTCGCACAACCCGCCCCGCGACGGCGGGTTCAAGTACAACCCGCCCAGCGGCGGGCCGGCCGACACCGACGCGACGACGACGATCGCCGACCGCGCCAACGAGCTGCTGCGCAGCGGGCTCAAGGAGGTCCGCCGCGTGCCGTTCGCCCGCGCCCGGGCCGCCGCCCGGGCGCACGAGTTCCTCGGCGACTACGTCGACGACCTGCCGGACGTGCTCGATCTCGACGCGGTCCGCGACGCCGGCGTCCGCATCGGCGCCGACCCCCTGGGCGGGGCCAGCGTCGACTACTGGGGCGCCATCGCCGAGCGGCACCGCCTCGACCTCACCGTCGTCAACGAGCTGGTCGACCCCACCTGGCGGTTCATGACCCTCGACTGGGACGGCAAGATCCGGATGGACTGCTCCTCGCCCTACGCCATGGCCTCGCTCATCGACAAGCGCGAGCAGTACCAGATCGCCACCGGCAACGACGCCGACGCCGACCGGCACGGCATCGTCACCCCCGACGCGGGGCTGATGAACCCCAACCACTTCCTCGCGGTCGCGATCTCCTACCTGTTCGCGCACCGGCCCGGCTGGGGCGAGGGCACCGCGGTCGGCAAGACGCTGGTGTCCAGCTCGCTGATCGACCGCGTGGTCGCCGGCATGGGCCGCCGGCTGGTCGAGGTGCCCGTCGGCTTCAAGTGGTTCGTGCCCGGGCTGCTCGACGGGTCGGTCGGGTTCGGCGGCGAGGAGTCGGCAGGGGCCTCCTTCCTGCGCCGCGACGGCAGCGTGTGGACGACGGACAAGGACGGCGTCCTGCTCGCGCTGCTGGCCGGCGAGATCCAGGCCGTCACCGGCCGCTCGCCGTCGGAGCTGCACGCCGAGCTCACCGCGCGGTACGGGGAGTCCGCCTACGCCCGCATCGACGCGCCGGCCACCCGCGAGCAGAAGGCGGCGCTCGGCAAGCTCTCCCCCGAGGCGGTCACCGCCACCGAGCTGGCCGGCGAGCCGATCACCGCCAAGCTCACCCGCGCACCGGGCAACGACGCGGCGATCGGCGGCCTCAAGGTCGTCACCGAGAACGCCTGGTTCGCGGCGAGGCCCTCCGGCACCGAGGACGTCTACAAGGTCTACGCCGAGTCCTTCCGGGGCCCCGACCACCTCGCGCAGGTGCAGGAGGAGGCGAAAGCCGTGGTGACGGCGGCACTGGGCGGCTGATGGCAGAAGTCGCGACTTCTGCCGGTGGTCAGCGGCGGCGGTCGGCCTTGTCGGCGTACATCGCGTCGTCGGCCTCGCGCACGACGCGCTCGTAGAACTCGTCGGGGTCCCCGCCGCCGGGGGCCGAGCCGATGCCGATGCTCATCCCGATGGTCATCGACAGGTCGCCGATCACCAGGGGGTCGGTGACCGTCGTCCGCACCCGGTCGGCCAGCACCTCGGCCTCGGGGCGCTCGGTGTTCTCGCAGACGATGGCGAACTCGTCGCCGCCCAGCCGGGCGGCGGTGTCGCTGGCCCGCAGCACCGAGGTGAGCCGGCCGGCGAAGGCGACCAGGACGGCGTCGCCCATCGGGTGGCCGTGCTCGTCGTTGACCGCCTTGAACCCGTCCAGGTCGATGATCAGCACGCAGGTCGGCGTGCGCTCGCGGTGCCCGCGGTCCAGCGCGTGCCGCAGCCGGTCGTGGAACAGGATGCGGTTGGGCAGCCCGGTCAGCGGGTCGTGCAGCGACCGGTGCACCAGCGCTGCCTCCAGCGCCTTCCGGTCGGTGATGTCCTCGACGATCATCACCAGGTGCGCCGGGCCGCCGTCCGGGGTCGCGGCGACCCACGCCGTCGCGATCTGCACCGGGACGGCGGTGGCGTCCTCCCGCAGGAACCGGCACTCGTGCCGCATCGGCCGGCCGGGGTGCCGGCCGAGGACCGCGTAGGCCTCCCGGGCGCCCTCGACGTCCTCGGGGTGGATGAGGTCGAACAGCGCCCGGCCCAGCAGGTCGGCGGGCGCGAGGCCGAGCAGGGTGGCGAGGGCGGCGTTCGCGTCGGTGACGACGCCGTCGGGGGTGCACAGCGCCACGCCCATCGGAGCGTTGGCGAAGGCGCTGCCCCGGTCCACCGGTGGGCGCGCGTCCACCAGCTCGGTCATGCCGGCACCCCCTCTCCTCCCCGCGCAGGTCATCCTGTGGATAACCAGTGTCCCCCGTACCCGTGCAGTTGATGCCGCAGTTGGGGTGCAGGATGCGAAGGGGACACGTGGGATGAGACTGGAGGGCGCTGTGAACGACTTCGACCTGGTGCTGCCCGCCGAGGTCGACATCCGCGAGGTCGGCATGCGCGACGGGCTGCAGCTGGAGGCGCCGGTCCCGCTCGGCGCCAAGCTGGAGATGCTGGAAGCGCTGGTCGCGACGGGGGTCCGCCGGATCGAGGCCACCTCGTTCGTCTCGCCGAAGGCGGTGCCGGCGCTGGCCGACGCCGACCAGGTCGCCGCCGAGCTGTCCCGCTGGGGCGACGTGCACTGGTCGGCGCTGGTGGCCAACCCCCGCGGCGCGTCGCGCGCGGTCGACTCCGGCGTGTCGAACCTCGAGTACGTGGTCTCGGCCTCCGACGGGCACAGCCGGGCCAACGCCGGGCGCAGCACCGCGGAGGCCGTCGGCGCAGTCGGCGAGATCGCCGCCCTGGCGCACGGCGCCGGCGGCTCGCTCGAGGTCATCATCGCCACCGCGTGGGACTGCCCGTTCGACGGGCGGACGCCGATCACCCGCACCGTCGACGTCGCCCGTGCCGCGGTCACGGCGGGCGCCGACCAGCTGTGCCTCGGCGACACCATCGGGACGACGACGCCGCTGCGGGTCGTGCAGCTGCTCGACGCGGTCCGCCGCGCCTGCCCGGGCATCGCCGTGGGCGTGCACTTCCACGACACCCGCGGCACCGGCCAGGCCAACGCGCTGGCCGCCGTCCAGGCCGGGGTGACCCAGCTCGACTCGTCCGTCGGCGGCCTCGGCGGCTGCCCCTTCGCGCCCGGGGCGAGCGGCAACATCGCCACCGAGGAGCTGGTCTACATGCTGGAGGAGTCCGGCGTCCGCACCGGCCTCGACCTCGACGCCGTCCTCGCCGCCGCGAAGGTCACCGAGCAGGCGGTCGGGCACGAGCTGCCCAGCTCGCTGTACCGGGCCGGCGGCCGGTCGGTGCCACGGACGGCGGCGGGCGCCGACCGATGACAGGCTGGTCCGTGTGACGGCTGCCGAACAGGACCCCGGAGCGGTCGATCCGCGCGTGATGCGCGACGTGCTCGGCCACTTCGCCTCCGGGGTCACCGTCGTCACCGCCGACACCGCGGACGGGCCGCTGGGCTTCACCTGCCAGTCGTTCAGCTCGCTGTCGCTCGATCCCCCGCTGGTCGCCTTCGCGCCGTCGCGCACCTCGACCACGTGGCCGCGACTGCGCGAGATCCGTCGGTTCTGCGTGAACGTGCTGGCCGAGGACCAGACGGCGGTGTCGCAGAAGTTCGCGCGCTCCGGTGGCGACAAGTTCACCGGCGTCGCCTGGACCCGCAGCCGGCACGGCTCACCGGTGCTCGAGGGCGTCGTGGCCTGGATCGACGGCGAGCTGTGGGCCGAGTACGAGGGCGGCGACCACACGATCGTCGTCGCCCGGGTGCTCGACCTCGGTGCCGATCCCACCCGTCGGCCGCTGCTGTTCCACCGCGGCAACTACGGGCTGCTCGACGTCACCCGCGCCGACGGCTGACGCTCACTCGAAGCGGACGGCCAGCAGCGCCACGTCGTCCCGCCCGTCGAGGCTGCCGCTCACCGCGACGTCGCACAGCAGGTCCGGATCGGCGTCCGGCGGGGCCGAGGCCAGCCGCGCACGCAGCTCCGCGATCCCCTCGTCCAGGTCCGTGCCGGGACGCTCGATCAGCCCGTCGGTGTAGGCCAGCAGCGTCGTGCCGGCCGGGATCTCGGCGGTCACCGTCGGCCGCACGGTGTCGCTGTCGACGCCGACCAGCAACCCGGTGACGTCGTCGCAGAGCTCGACCGTGCCGTCGGCGTACCGGACGAGCAGCGGCGGGTGACCGGCGTTGGCGACCTGCAGCCGCCACGGACCGCCCGGGTCCCTCGGGGGGACCGCGCGGGCGTAGACCAGCGTCGCCATCGGCGCCACGTGCAGGCCCTGCACGAGCCGGTCGACGCGGGCCAGCACCGCGGACGGGTCGTCGTCCTCGGCCTCCCACACGCAGGCGCGGATGAGCCCGCGCAGGTGACCCATCGCGGCGGCCGCGGCGACGTCGTGCCCGACGACGTCGCCGATGACCATGCCGATGGAGCCGTCGGGCAGCTCCAGCAGGTCGTAGAAGTCCCCGCCGACGTCGGCGGCGGTGGACGCGCTGATGTAGTGCGCCGCGGCGCGGATGCCGGGGATCTCGGGCAGCACCGGCAGCAGGGAGCGCTGCAGCGTGTCGGCGACCGTGTGCTCCTGCTGGTAGAGCCGCACGTTGTCCATGGCCAGCGCCGCGCGGCGGGCCAGGTCGTGGACCAGGTCGACGTCGTCCTGGCCGAAGGGGCGCTCCGCCGACGTCCGGACCAGCGCCATCGCGCCGAGGGTGCGTCGCCGCGCCGACATCGGCACGGTCAGCACCGATGCCCCGCCGAGCCGCTCGACGACCTCCCGCGCCGTCGGGGAGACGAAGATCTCCGCGCGGTTCTCGGGCGTGAGGTCCACCAGCACCGGCTGGGACGTCGCCAGGCTGCGGCGGCTCGGTGAGGCCGCGGGCAGGTGCAGGGCGTGGGTCGCGGCGAACGCGGCGAGCTCGGTCTCGAACCCGTCCTTGTGCCGGCCGACGGCGTCGCGGACCTCGCCGTAGGCGTCGACCAGGGTGAGCACGACCCAGTCGGCCAGGCCCGGGACGCAGATGTCGGCGAGCCGGCCGAGCAGCGTGGGCATGTCGAGCGTGCCCAGCAGCGCGCTGCTCGCCTCGGACATCAGCGCCAGCCGGTTCTGGGCTTGCTCGGCGCTCTCCTGCGCCCGCTCGGCGTCGGCGCGGGCCTGCTCGGCGATCGCGCGGGCGAGCTCCGCCTCCTGCCGGGCCGACTGCTCGGCCGCGAACGCCGCGGCCCGTTCGTGCTCGACACGCACCCGCTCGGTGACGTCGGTCTGCACGCCGACGAAGCTGACCAGCTCGCCCTCCCCGTCGAAGACGGGGCTGATCGACAGCTGGTTCCAGAAGGCGGTGCCGTCCTTGCGGTAGTTGAGCAGCGTGGTGGTGACCGTGCGCTGCTCGGCGAGGGCCGCCCGGATGCCGTCCACCGCGTCCGGGTCGGTCGCCGGCCCCTGCAGGAACCGGCAGTTGCGGCCGACGGCGTCGTCGTACTCGTACCCGGTCACCCGGGTGAACGACGGGTTGACCCACACCAGCGGGTTGTCCGGCTGGCGCGGGTCGGTGATGGTGAAGGTGATGTCCGTGGCGAGCACGGCCCGCTCGCGCAGCGCCTGCAGGTAGGCATCGGGGTCCTCGACGTTGTCCGCCACGTCGAGCTGCAGGAAGACCACCAGGGCCAGCTGCTGCTCGCTGCCGACCTGGGACAGCGGGAAGCCGGTGACCCACAGCAGCTGGTCGGACAGGCCGTCGTCCTGCCGGGCGCGGACCGGCTCGGAGCTGGTGCCGGGCAGGAGGCGGACCGCCTCGCCGGTGACCGGCTGGCCCTGCGCGACCAGGGAGAGCGGACTGGCCGTCCGGGCCAGGGGCTCCCCGGTGAGGTCGGTGAGCCCCGCCGAGGCGCCCCAGGTGTCGACGTCGACGGGCAGCGAGACGTTGCCGGCCAGCTCGACGGCGGCCACGTTGGCGTAGATGACCGAGCTGGCCTTCTGGTCGATGACCAGGACGGCGACCGGCACGTCGGCCAGGACGCCGGGCAGCGCCGTCGGGGCACCCGCGTCGCGGGCGTGCTCGGAGACCACCGCGCTCGCTTCGGCGACGATCCCCGGCACTGCGGGGTCGCGGTCGCGATTGGGCGGCACACAACCAATCTAACCGGGCGCTCGCGACGCGCACCACGGCCGGGATGCCCTCCCGGGCCTGCGGCTTTCCCCGAGCGGGAACGGCGCAGTCGCGTCGCTCGTGCCAGGAGGACAGGCTGAGTGGGGGAGGCAACGACCATGGGACTGCTCGACCGGCTCTTCAACCGGCGCGACCGGTACGACCGCTACGACGACCGGTACGACGACCGGTACGCCCGCTACGACGACCAGCCGTCCCGCCAGCGGGCCCGGACGCCGGACGAGCAGGCGATCGAGCGCTACCGCTACCTGCTGCGCACCGCCCCGCCGGACCAGATCGAGCAGGCGCACGCCGAGGCCTTCGCCCAGCTCACGCCGGACCAGCGGCGGCAGGTGCTCGAGCAGCTGTCGGCCGCGGGGGAGAACCCGCAGGCCGACGACCCGCGCAGCCTCGCGCGTGCGGCGACGCGGGCCGAGGTGCGCCGACCCGGCACTCTCGAGCGCGCGTTCGGCGGCTCCGGCCCCGGCTACGGCGGCGGGTACGGCGGCGGGTACGGCGGGCCGGGCTTCGGCAGCATCGTGGGCGGCAGCCTGCTGGGCACGATCGGCGGGCTGGTGATCGGCACCGCGGTCGCCGACGCGCTGTTCGACACCGGGCTGGGCGACGGCGGCCTGTTCGGCGGCGGCGACGAGGAGGCCTACGCGGCCGGCTACGACGAGGGTTACGCCGACGGCGGCTACGACGACGGCGGTGGCTTCGACGGCGGCGGCGACTTCGACGGCGGAGGGGACTTCTAGGCGGCGGGCTCGTCGTCGTCCGCGGCGAGCTCGGCCTGGTGCCGCAACCACAGCAGGCCCAGCACCGGCAGCACGAGCGGGACGAACCCGTAGCCCTTGCCGTACACCGACCAGACGGTGGCGTCGGGGAAGGCGGCCCGGTCGGTCAGCGACAGCGTGCCGACGACGAGCACGCCCACCAGCTCCACGGTGCAGGCGATCATCGCGGTCCGCCGTCCGCCCGGACCGCCGCGGACCAGCCCGATCGTGGCCACCACGTAGATCACCGCGGCGAGCGCCGACAGCAGGTAGGCGACCGGGGCCTCGGCGAAGTTCGTGGCCAGCTGCACGGCGGCGCGAGCCCCGGCGGCGAGGGCGAACAGGCCATACAGCCCGACCAGCACCCGGCCGGGGCCGGCCGCGGTGTCCGCCGGCTGCTCAGGCACCGGTGACGTTCCAGAGCTGGATGAGCCGCCAGTCCATGATGGCGACGACGACCGCGGCCACGACCAGCACCGTGCCGGCCCAGCGGGTGGGCTCGCTGCGCGCCCACAGCACGCCCGCGACCGGGACGAGGACCAGGCCGACCAGGTAGCCGAGGAAGGCGGCGGTCTCCTTCGGGTGGTGGCCGCCGATCAGCCCGGCGACGGCGACGACCGCCTGGACCAGCAGCAGCACCTCCAGCAGCGCGGCAGCGGCGAGGTGCAGCTGACCGGTCCGCCGCCCGGCCGCCGTGGAGACCACCCCGACGACGGCCAGCAGCCCCGCGGCCACCGTGACCAGGACGGCGAGCGTCGTCACGGGCGCGTCGGGAGATCGGCGGGCATGCCGCCATCCTCCCCGACCGTCGTCAGACCCCGGCGAGCACCCGATCGGCGATGTGCTCGCCGATGGCCAGCGCCGACGTCGCGGCCGGGGACGGCGCGTTCCGGACCGTGACCACCGGCCCGACCTGGTGGATCCGGAAGTCGTCGACCAGCGTGCCGTCCCGGTCGACCGCCTGCGCGCGCACGCCGGCCGGCGCCTTCACCACGTCGTCCGCGGTGACCTCCGGGACGTACTCCTGGGCCGCGGCCATGAACGCCTTCTTCGACAGCGAGCCGCGGAGCTCCTTCAGCCCCATCCGCCAGTGCCGCCGGGCGAGCGGCCGCATGCCGGGCCAGCCGACCGTCGCGGCGAGCTCACCCGGCCGCACGCGGCCCCAGGTGTAGCCCTCCCGGGCCAGCGCCAGGACGGCGTTCGGCCCGACGTCCACGCCGCCGCCGATCCGCCGCGTGAAGTGCACGCCCAGGAACGGGTAGCGCGGATCGGGCACCGGGTAGATCAGCCCGCGGACCAGGTGCTCGCGCTCGGGCACCAGCCGGTAGTACTCGCCGCGGAAGGGCACGATCGCCGGGCCCTTCTCGTCCCCGGCCAGCCGCGCGACGCGGTCGGTCTGCAGCCCGGCGCAGACGACCAGCCGGTCGACGGCGAACGCCTCGTCGGCGGAGCACACCACCACCTCGCCGCCCAGCTCGCGGCGCAGCCCGGTGACCTCGAAGCCCAGCCGGACCTCGTGCCCCGTCGCCGCCAGCGCCTCGGCCATGGCCCGCGCGACCGCCCGGTAGTCGACGATCGCGGTGTGCGGCGAGTGCAGCGCCGCCGCGCCCACCGCCGCCGGCTCGATCTCGGTCAGCTCGGCACCGGAGAGCCACCGCACGCCGGGGACGCCGTTCTCGGCCGCCCGGCGCTCGATCTCGCGCAGCTTCGGCAGCTCGTCGTCGTTCCGCGCCACGACGAGCTTGCCGCACTCGTCGTAGGCGATGCCGTGCTCGTCGCAGAACTCGCGCAGCAGGCCGCGGCCGCGGGTGCACAGCCGCGCCTTGAGCGAGCCGGGCGCGTAGTAGATCCCGGCGTGGACGACGCCGCTGTTGTGGCCGGTCTGGTGGACGGCGACGTCGGACTCCTTGTCCACCACCGTGATCTGCGCGTCCGGCCGCAGCTGCGCGAGCCGTCGCGCGACCGCCAGCCCCACGATGCCGGCCCCGATGACCCCGATCCGTTCCTCGCCCGGCGTTGGCACCCGTCCAGTTTCTCCTACCAACCGGTAACCCCTGCGGCGGTCGCTCGTTCAGACAGGCCACACAGAGCCGTGTTTCGCACCTGACCCGAGGAGCGTCTTTGAGCCGGTCCCGCCGAGCGCTGGGAGTGGGGAGCGTGGCGGCCGTCGTCGCCGCCGTCTTCGCCGTCTCCCCCGCACAGGCCGCCCCCGCCACCCCGTCCCTGGCGCCCGTCCAGGCCTTCCTGTCCCACCAGCTGTCCACGCTGGCCGCCGCGACGCCGACCACCGTGCTCGTGCACGGCACGGACATCGCCGCCGCCCGCTCGGCCGTGCAGGCGACGGGCATGCGGTCGATCACCGAGTTCGAGAAGATCGGCGTCGTCGTCGCCTCGGGCACCGGCAGCCAGGTCCAGGCCGCCCGCAGCCAGCCGGGCGTGACCTACCTCGAGGGCAACAGCCCGATCGAGTTCTTCGACCAGACCTCCAACACCGCCACCCGCGGCGCGGAGGCGGTCAGCACGCTCACCGGCGCGAACGGGCAGCCGCTGGACGGCAGCGGGGTCTCGGTGGCGGTCATCGACTCCGGCGTCGACCCGACCCACCCGTTCCTGCAGAACAGCGACGGCACCAGCGCCGTCGTCGCCAGCTACAAGAGCGTCTGCCTCGACGAGTCCAACACCAGCAGCGACTGCGTGGTCCAGGTGCCGAACTCCCTCGACACCGACACGATCTCCGGCGGCGGTCACGGCACGCACGTCAACGGCATCGTCGCGGGGCGGCCGACCACGCTGACCGACGGGACGCAGCTGCAGGGTGCCGCGCCCGGCGCGAGCCTCGTGGACATCTCCACCGGCGCGGTGCTGCTGATCGTGGGCGCCGACTCCGCGCTCAACTGGGTCCTCGAGCACCACGACGCGCCCTGCGGCGCCGGCGTCCCGGCGAGCACCTGCCCGCCGATCAAGGTCACCAACAACTCCTACGGCCCCACCGGCGGCGGCGCGTTCGACCCGAACTCGGCCACCGTCAAGCTGCAGGACGCGCTGGCGGCCGAGGGCGTCGTCACCGTCTGGGCCGCCGGCAACGACGGGGGCGACGGCTCGTCGTCCCTGACCAACCCGCCCGGCCAGGACCCGACCGGCGGCATCATCTCGGTCGCCTCCTACTTCGACCAGGACACCGGCACCCGCGACGGCACGGTGAGCGACTACTCCTCGCGCGGCGACTCGGCCGACCCGTCGACCTGGCCGGACATCTCCGCCCCGGGCGAGAACATCACCAGCTCCTGCCGGGTGTACCTGCCGATCTGCTCCACCGGGCTGGCACCGCAGAACGGGCCCGGGCCGCTGGACATCGGCACGTTCAACACGATCAGCGGCACCTCGATGGCGGCCCCGCACATCGCCGGCATCGTGGCGCAGCTCTTCCAGGCCGACCCGTCCGCGACCGCCGCGGAGATCGAGGCGGCGCTGAAGGGCAGCGCGTACCAGTACTCGAACGGGGCGGCCTACCGGTCGGTCGGCGGCTACTCGACCTCGTTCGACAAGGGCACCGGCCTGGTCGACGTCGTCGCCGCCGTCGACCGCCTCCGCGGCTGACGCCGGCACCGAGCGGTGATCAGGTGACCTGATCAACGGCTGTCCTCCTGCACCAACGCTGCTGCGGGAGGACAGCCTTCGATCAGGGAACCTGATCACCGGCGTTCCACGTGGAACAGGTGAACCGGCTGGTCGGGCGGCTGCGAATGCCCGCCATGCAGCCGGACGACGTGGCCCCCGACTTCGAGCTCCCCGACCAGTTCGGCATCCCGCGCAGCCTCTCGGATCTCCTGCGCAACGGGCCGGTGGCGATCTTCTTCTACCCGCTGGCCGGCAGCGGCGGCTGCACCAAGGAGATGTGCGGCGTCCGGGACCGCACGGCCGACTTCACCTCCCTCGGCGCCCAGCCCATCGGGATCAGCCGGGACAGCGTCGAGCGGCAACGCGCGTTCGCCGAGCAGGAAGGGTTCGACTTCCCGCTGCTCTCGGACGCCGACGGCGCGGTCTGCGCCGCCTACGGGGTGAGCCGCTCGATCGCCGCCGCTCCGGTGAGGCGGCACACCGTGGTCGTCGGCGCGAACGGGCGGGTGACCGAGGTGGTCCGCAGCGAGTTCCGGTTCGGCCGGCACGCGGCCAAGGCCCTCGCCGCGCTGGACCGCCCGATGTGATCTCGGTCGTCCGGAGGCATGCCGGCGCGGAAGCCGGTTAGATCAGAACGCATGTGCGGCCTCTCCGGCGAGATCACCTTCGACGGCTCCCTGGCCGATACCGCGGCCGTGGACCGCATGGTCTGCGCGCTCGTGCCCCGCGGGCCGGACGGGCAGGGCGCCTGGAGCTCCGGCCGGGTCGCCCTCGGCCACCGGCGGCTGTCGGTGATCGACCTCTCCCCGCACGGGGCCCAGCCGATGGTCGACAACGAGCTCGGCCTGACCGCCGTCTTCAACGGCTGCATCTACGACTACCAGGAGCTGCGCGCCGAGCTGGAGGGCCACGGCTACCGGTTCTTCTCCACCAGCGACACCGAGGTCCTGATCAAGGGCTACCACCACTGGGGCACCGACGTCGTCGACCACCTGCACGGCATGTTCGCCGTGGTGATCCACGAGCGCGACACCGGCCGGGTGGTCATGGCCCGCGACCGGCTGGGCATCAAGCCGCTCTACCTGGCCGAGACGCCGGACCGGTTGCGCTTCGCCTCCTCGCTGCCGGCGCTGCTCCGCGGCGGCGACGTCGACACCTCGATCGACCCCGTCGCCCTGCACCACTACCTGACCTGGCACGCCGTCGTCCCCGCGCCGCACACGATCCTGGCCGGCGTCCGCAAGCTCCCGCCCGCCACCGTCCGGGTGATCGAGGCCGACGGCACCAGCCGCGAGCACCGCTACTGGCAGCCGCGGTACGAGCGCCGTCCCGAGCACGAGGGCTGGTCGGCCTGCGACTGGGAGGACGCGATCGAGGAGGCGCTGCGGGTCGCCGTCCGGCGCCGGCTGGTCGCCGACATCCCGGTCGGCGTGCTGCTCTCCGGTGGCCTCGACTCGAGCCTCATCGTCGGCCTGCTCGCGCAGGAGGGGCAGACCGGGCTGGCCACGTTCAGCATCGGCTTCGAGGCGGTGGCCGGGCGAGCGGGCGACGAGTTCCGCTACTCCGACGTCATCGCCGAGCACTTCGGCACCGACCACCACCGCATCCGGGTCTCCTCCGACGAGCTCGCCGGCGCGCTCGACCACGCCATCGGCGCCATGAGCGAGCCCATGGTCAGCCACGACGTCGTCGCCTTCGACCTGCTCAGCGAGCGGGTGAGCCAGTCGATCAAGGTGGTCCAGTCCGGGCAGGGCGCCGACGAGGTGTTCGCCGGCTACCACTGGTACCCGCCGCTGGCCGGGCTCTCGCCCGAGCAGGGCGTCGCGGCCTACGCCGAGCGCTTCTTCGACCGGGACGACGACGACATGGCCCGGCTGGTCACCGACCGGTACCGGGCCGACGGCGACCCGTCGCTGGCGTTCGTGCGCCGGCACATGCTCGCCGACGGCGCCGGGACGGCGGTGGACGCCGCGCTGCGCCTGGACAGCGAGGTGATGCTCGTCGACGACCCGGTCAAGCGCGTGGACAACATGTCCATGGCGTGGGGGCTGGAGGCCCGCGTGCCGTTCCTCGACCACGACCTGGTCGAGCTGGCCGCGGCCTGCCCGCCGGAGCTCAAGCTCGCCGACGGCGGCAAGGGCGTGCTCAAGGCGATCGGCCGCCGGATCATCCCGGCGGAGGTGATCGACCGGCCGAAGGGCTACTTCCCGGTCCCGGCGATCACCCACCTCGAGGGCAAGGTGCTCGACATGGTCCGCGACGCGCTGTGCGGGCAGGCGGCGCGCGAGCGCGGGCTGTTCCGCCCCGAGTACGTCGACGCCCTGCTGGCCGACCCGAACGGGGAGCTGACCCCGCTCAAGGGCAACAAGCTGTGGCAGCTGGGCCTGCTGGAGCTGTGGCTGCAGACCCACGGGGTCTGAACCGATGGGAGCCGAACCACGCGTGGCCGGCGCGCGCCGCCGCGGCAGCCCGCCCCCGACGCTCACCAGCCGCTCGGAGAAGCGCCCGTCCGCCCACCAGCGGCGCGGCATGGAGTCCGACGTCGTCCTGGACCTCGGGTGGGGCCGGCTGGTCTTCGGCCACACCTTCGCCGACCTGCGCGGCGTCCTCGACGCGCTGCGCGCCGAGGAGTCCGGGCGCCGGGACATCTGCATCTACCCGCGCGATCCGCAGGTGCTGATCGGGCTGGCCCCCGACGAGCTGTTCCTCGACCCGTCGCTGACGCTGCGGCTCGACCTGCACCGCTACCGGCCGCGGCCGGACGTGATCCGCGGGGTCTTCGTGCGCACGGTGACCTCCGCCGCGGAGATGAACCGGATCAACGACATCTACGCGCACAACGGCATGGTGCTGGCCGATGCGGTGACCATGTGGGCCAACCACCGCACCCGCGCCTTCACCTATCTCGTGGCCGAGGACCGCCGCACCGGCGAGATCATCGGCACGGTCACGGGGGTGGACCACGAGCTGGCCTTCGGCGATCCGGAGGGCGGCACCAGCCTGTGGTGCCTCGCCGTCGACGCCCAGGACGCGCCCACCGGCACCGGCGAGGGGCTGGTCCGGGTGCTGGCCGAGCGGTACGCCGCCCGCGGCCGCGCCTACCTCGACCTGTCGGTCCTGCACACCAACGACGCGGCGATCGCGCTGTACCGCAAGCTCGGGTTCGGCCAGGTCAACGCCGTGTGCGTGAAGCGGAAGAACCCGATCAACTCGCCGCTGTTCGCCGCGCAGCCGGCCCAGCTCGACGACCTCAACCCCTACGCCCGGATCATCGCCGACGAGGCGCTGCGCCGCGGGATCCGCGTGGAGGTCACCGACGCCGAGTCCGGCGAGCTGCGGCTGTCGCTGGGCGGCCGCAGCGTGCTGACCATCGAGTCCCTCTCGGAGTTCACCTCCGCGGTGGCCATGAGCCGCTGCGACGACAAGCGCGTGACCCGCCGGCTCATGGAGCGGGCCGGCGTGCGGGTGCCCCGGGGCGCCACCGCCGCCGAGGGCGAGCTCGACGCGGCGAGCGCGCTGCTCGACGAGGTCGGCGAGGTGGTCGTGAAGCCGGCCCGCGGCGAGCAGGGCCGGGGGATCACCGTCGGCGTGCGCGACCGGGAGGGACTGGAGCGGGCCGTGGCGACCGCGGCGCAGTTCTGCCCCGACGTGCTGGTGGAGGAGCTGGTGGACGGTGACGACCTGCGGGTCGTCGTCATCGACCACCGCGTGGTCGCCGCCGCGGTCCGCCGTCCGGCCGAGGTGATCGGCGACGGCCGGTCCAGCGTGCGCGAGCTGATCGAGCGGACCAGCCGTCGGCGCGCGCGGGCCACCGGCGGGGAGTCGACGATCCCGGTCGACGACATCACGGCCGAGGTGGTCGAGGACGCCGGCTTCGCGCTGGACGACGTCCCGTCGTCGGGCGAGCAGATCCGGGTGAGGCGGACGGCGAACCTGCACACCGGCGGCACGATCGACGACGTCACCGACCGGCTGCACCCGCAGCTCGCGGAGGCCGCCGTCCGTGCCAGCCGGGCGATCGGGATCCCGGTGACCGGGATCGACTTCCTCGTCCCCGACGTCGACGGCCCCGACCACGTCTTCATCGAGGCCAACGAGCGCCCGGGCCTGGCCAACCACGAGCCGCAGCCGACCGCGGCGCGGTTCGTCGACCTGCTGTTCCCCGAGACGCGCGGCTGACGGGGTTATCGTCCGGCCGTGGCGGTGGACCCGGACGTCGACCTGCACGTGCCGGCGCAGCGGCGCACGCGCGCGCTGGACCCGGCGGTGCTCGCGGTCATCGCGCTCGGCGGGGTGGCCGGCACCGAGGCCCGGTTCGCCCTCGAGCGGGCGTTCCCCGCCGGCGACGGGGCGTGGCCGGTCACCACGTTCGGCATCAACGTCGTCGGCTCGTTCCTCCTGGGCGCGCTCATGGTCCTGCTGACCGAGCTGCTCACCTCGCCGCACCGGCTGCTGCGGCCGTTCCTGGGCGTGGGCGTGCTCGGCGGGTTCACCACGTTCTCCACGGCCATGGTCGAGGTGCCCGAGCTCATGCGCGCCGACCGACCGGGCCTGGCGCTGCTCTACCTCGTCGGGTCCGCGGTGTGCGCCCTGCTCGCCGCCGCCCTCGGGGTCGTGGTCGCCCGCGCGGTCGGCGGGCGACGGCGGCGGGACCGGCGATGACCCGGACCCTCTCCGGGCCCGCCCGGCGGCTGACGGTGGTCGTGGGCGAGAGCGACGTCGTCGGGCACCGCCCGCTGTACGGCGAGCTCGTGCACCGCGCGCACACGGCCGGCCTGGCCGGCGCGTCGGTGTTCCGCGGCATCGAGGGCTTCGGCGCCTCCCGGCAGATCCACACCAGCCGGCTGCTCAGCCTGTCCGAGGACCTCCCCGTGTCGGTCGTGATCGTCGACACCGCCGACCGGATCGAGGCGTTCCTCCCCCAGGTGGTGGAGCTGGTCGGTGAGGGGCTGGTCACCGTCGAGGACGTCGAGGTGGTCCACCACGCCGGGCGGAGCGACGCGTGACCTGGCTGTGGGTGGCGCTGGGCGCCGCGGTCGGCGCGCCCGCCCGCTACCTCACCGACCGCTGGGTGCAGACCCGGCACGACAGCGTCTTCCCGTGGGGCACGCTCGCGGTCAACGTCGTCGCCTCCTTCCTGCTCGGCGGGCTCACCGGCGGGGCGGACGCCGTCTCCCCCGCGTTCGCGCTGGCGCTCGGCACCGGTTTCTGCGGCGCCCTGTCCACGTACAGCACGTTCAGTTACGAAACGCTGCGGCTGCTGGAGACCCGGGCGCGGTTCCTCGCCGTGGCGAACGTCGTGGTCCCGCTGGTCGCGGGCTTCGGCGCCGTCGCGCTCGGCTGGACGGTCGGCAGCGCGCTCGCCTGACCCCGGGTGCCGCCCGGCCGAGCGGTCGATAGGGTCGACCGGGATGACGAGCAGCGGGGGAACGGCAAGGGGAGGACACGTGCCGGCGGACAGTCCGGTCGTCGTCGTCGCCAACCGGCTGCCGGTCGACCAGGTGACCGATCCGGACGGGACGACGCGCTGGCAGCGCAGCCCCGGCGGCCTGGTGACCGCGCTGGAGCCCTTCGTGGCCGGCCGCGGGGGTGCCTGGGTCGGCTGGTCCGGCTCGGCCGGAGAGGCGCCCGAGCCCTTCGAGTCCGGCGGCATGCACCTCATGCCCGTGCCGCTCTCCGAGGAGGAGGTCGACGGCTACTACGAGGGCATGTCCAACGCCTCGCTGTGGCCGCTCTACCACGACGTGGTGGAGAAGCCGGAGTACCACCGGCGCTGGTGGGACATCTACGTGCAGGTCAACAAGCGGTTCGCCGCGCGGGCGGCCGAGGTCGCCGCGCAGGACGCGATCGTCTGGGTGCACGACTACCAGCTGCAGCTGGTCCCCGCGCTGCTGCGCCAGCTGCGGCCCGACCTGACCATCGGCTTCTTCCTGCACATCCCCTTCCCGCCGTACGAGCTGTTCACCCAGCTGCCCTGGCGCCAGGCGGTCATCGAGGGCCTGCTCGGGGCCGACCTGGTGGGCTTCCAGCGCCCGGCCGCCGCCGCGAACTTCGTCCAGCTGGCCCGCCGGCTCCACGACCTGAACACCCGCGGCAACGTCATCGAGTACGAGAAGCGCACGGTCGCGGCGAAGGCCTTCCCCATCTCCATCGACGTGGCCTCGTTCGACCGGCTCGCCTCCTCCGAGGAGGTGATCGCCCGGGCCAAGGAGATCCGCACCGAGCTCGGCAGCCCGGACAAGATGGTTCTGGGCGTCGACCGGCTCGACTACACCAAGGGGATCGGCGTCCGGCTCAACGCCTTCCAGGAGCTGCTGGAGGACGGCGTGGTCAGCGCGCCGGAGACGGTCCTCGTGCAGGTGGCCACGCCGAGCCGCGAACGGGTCGAGCACTACGTGCACATGCGCGAGACGATCGAGCAGCAGGTCGGGCACATCAACGGCGTCTACGGCTCGATCGCGGGGCCGGCGGTGCACTACTTCAACCAGTCGATGCCCCGCGAGGAGCTCGCCGCGCTCTACCGCGCCGCCGACGTCATGCTGGTCACCCCATACCGCGACGGCATGAACCTGGTGGCCAAGGAGTACGTCGCCGCCCGCGGCGATCTCGGCGGCGCGCTGGTGCTCTCGGAGTTCGCCGGCGCGGCGGCCGAGCTCAAGCAGGCCTACCTGGTCAACCCGCACGACATCGCCGGGGTCAAGGCCCAGCTGGTCCGCGCGCTGCGGCAGGAGCCGGCCGACGGCGCCAAGCGCATGCGCGCGATGCGCCGCTACCTGGCCAAGAACGACCTCGAGCACTGGGCGAGCTCGTTCTTCGACGCGCTGCGCGCCCAGGCCGAGGGGCGCGCCGGGACCTCCGCGTGACGCCGGACCTCTCCGCCGCGCTCGCCGAGGTGGCCGCCCGCCGGCCGCTGCTCGTGGCCAGCGACTACGACGGCGTGCTCGCCGAGCTGGTCGACGACCCGTCGGCCGCCGTCCCCGCGCGCGGGGTGGCCGAGGCGCTGGGCCGGCTGGCCGCCGCGGACGGCGTGATCGTCGCGCTGGTCAGCGGCCGCGGTGTCGCCGACCTCCAGCGCACCAGCGGGCTGATCGGCCCGTACCGCTGGGTGGGCAGTCACGGCGCCGAGTTCGACGGCCCGCTGACCGGCGAGCTCGCCGACCGCCGCGACGCCCTCGCCCGCGCCCTCGCCCCGGTCGTCGCCGAGGTCGCCGGGGCGCGGCTGGAGGTCAAGCCGGCGAGCGTCGCCGTCCACGTCCGGCAGGTCCCGGACGCCCAGGTGGGCGCGGCGCTGCTGGAGCGGGTGGCGACGACGGCCGATCCGTCCCTGACGCACAAGCCCGGCAAGAACGTGCTCGAGCTGGCCGTCACCGACGCCGACAAGGGCAGCGCCCTGCGCCGGCTGCGCACCGAGCTGGGTGTCGCCGCGGCGATCTACCTGGGGGACGACGTCACCGACGAGGACGGCTTCCGCGCCCTCGAGCCGGGTGACCTCGGGATCAAGGTGGGGGACGGCGAGACGGCCGCGGCCCACCGCGTCGCCGACCCCGCCGCCGTCGTCGTCCTCCTGGAGGAGCTGGCCGGGCTCGTCGGTCGCTGACCGACCATTCCGGAATGTCGACAAAACGGCAGTGGTGAAGAGCTGACCCGGTCGCCGGGACACAATTCGGGAAACTGGAGAGATTCAACCCAAAAATGGGTTTGCGGGGAGCAACATCTCCGGTGCGCACCACCCCGCCCTCTGCCGTTCCGGTTCCCAGGAGTGACCCATGAGCACCACCGCATTGCCGAGGAAGGCGGGTCGGCCGCCGGGCTGGTTCGCCAACCGGCCTCTCGCCCAGAAGTTCGGCGCCCTCATCGCCGTCGTCGTGCTCGCCTTCGGCTTCCTGCTGGCCGCCGTCCTGATCGGCAACGCCGACATCGGCACCGCCAACCGGCAGCTGGCCGACCTGAACCACGCGCAGGAGGTCGTGCTCCAGCTCGACACCCGGGCCAGCGAGCTGAAGGTCGACGGGTACAAGACCCTGGTCCGTCCCGACCCGGCCGCCGAGATGGACGAGCTGACCGGTGACATCCAGACCGGGACGGACCTGCTCGACGAGCTGGCCACCATCAAGCTGACCGGCAAGAGCGCGGCGGCGGTGGCCGACCTGGCCTCGACCTTCGGGCAGTACACCGACGCGATCACCCAGTTCATCGAGACGGGTATCAGCGACCAGGTCGGGACGCGGGCGCAGTGGGAGGACATCCAGAAGGCCAACGACCTGTCCGACGGCGCCGTCGGCGCCGCCAAGGACGCACTCGCCGCGCAGTCCGACGAGGCGCAGAAGACCCTCGACGACACCATCGCCCGCACCCGGCTGATCACGCTCGCGTCCGCCGCCGCCGGGCTCGCCGTGATCCTGCTCATCAGCCTCGTGACGCTCCGGTCGGTGACCCTGCCGGTCCGGCGGGTGAAGGCCTCGCTCGAGGCGCTGGCCCGCGGCGACCTCACCGTCGACACGCACATCCGCAGCACGGACGAGATCGGCGTGATGGCCGCGGCTCTCGACACCGCGCAGGCCAACCTGCGCGAGGTCATGGGGGTCGTCGCCGGGTCCGCCGGCGCCGTCGCCAGCAGCGCCGAGGAGCTCTCCGCCTCGTCGACCCAGATCGCGTCGTCGGCCGAGGAGACCGCGGCCCAGTCCGGGGTCGTGTCGGCCGCCGCCGAGGAGGTCTCCCGCAGCGTGGAGACCGTGGCCGCCGGTGCCGAGCAGATGGGTGCCTCCATCCGTGAGATCGCCACGAACGCCGCGGAGGCCAGCCAGGTCGCCAACAAGGCCGTCGCCGCCGCGGCGGCGACCACCGCCACGGTGGCCAAGCTGGGCGAGTCCTCGACCGAGATCGGCAACGTGGTGAAGGTGATCACGAGCATCGCGGAGCAGACGAACCTGCTGGCGCTCAACGCCACGATCGAGGCGGCGCGGGCCGGGGAGGCAGGCAAGGGCTTCGCGGTGGTCGCGAACGAGGTCAAGGAGCTGGCGCAGGAGACGGCGAAGGCGACCGAGGACATCGCCCGCCGCGTCGAGGCCATCCAGGCCGACACGGGCGCCGCGGTGACCGCGATCGAGGAGATCTCGGAGATCGTGGCCCAGATCTCCGACCGGCAGGCGACCATCGCCTCGGCGGTGGAGGAGCAGACGGCCACGACGCAGGAGATGTCGCGGTCGGTGCAGGAGGCGGCGAGCGGGTCCGGTCAGATCGCGGAGAACATCACCAGCGTCTCGACCGCGGCCGGCGACACCACGCAGGCGCTGACGCAGACCCGCAGCGCCGTGGACGAGCTGTCGCGGATGTCCTCGGAGCTGCGCACCACGGTGGGTCGCTTCACGTACTGACAGCAGTTCAGAGGGGCCGTGCGGACGACGTCGTCCGCACGGCCCCTCTGCATTTCTCGGAATTGCCATGTCGACACATCCGTGGCGGTCGCCGACCTTTCTCCACGGGTCATCCCGACACGCCCGGGAAGTGCTCCCCGGAGATGCTTTGACGACCTAACTTCCTGGCCGCTACGCCCGTGCTCCGACAAGGCCGCCCTCACGGCCGGAGACGGAGCGGAGCACTCTGTTCCGTCCTCTCCAGGAGACCCGAAGATGCGTGTCCATTCCCGGTCGCGGCGATTCCGCGACCTCTCCGTCGCCGCCAAGGTGACCATCGCCGTGGGCCTCGCCGTCGTCGTCACGCTCGTGACCGGCGTCCTCGGCCTGCGCGCCCTCTCCACCGCGGCCGACCGGACGGCCGAGATGCACCAGCAGAACGTCCTCGGGTCGCAGCTGGCCCAGGAGATCCGGTTCCAGTTCCTGAGCAGCCGGTTCAACTCGACGAGCTCCACCTACAGCACCGATCCCACGGCCAAGCAGAACTACCTGACCGCGCGGGACGAGGCGCGCAGCGCCCTCAACGACGCGGCCGACCAGCTCCTGGCGACGACCGAGCCCACCGCCCAGGTCCGCGCCGCGGTGAAGACGGCCATGGCCGACATCGCCCAGTACATCGAGCTGGGCAAGCAGCTCGACGCCCTCGGCGCCGCCGGCAAGGCCCAGAGCCCCGAGTTCATCGACCTGCGCACCAACAAGGTCGGCCCGCTCAGCCAGAAGATCGTCGAGGAGCTGCAGGGCCTCTCGGACCTGGAGGGCACCACCGCCGCGCAGCAGGCCGCGGCCGCCCACGACGACTACACCTCCACGCGGACCGCGCTGCTGGTCGTGATGATCGTCGGCGCACTGCTGGCCCTGGTCTTCGGGATCCTCGTGGCGCGGGGCATCACCCGGGCGCTGGACCGCGTGCGGCAGTCCGCCGAGCGGCTGGCCGACGGTGACCTGACCCAGCGCGCGGCCGTGGACCAGCGCGACGAGGTCGGCCGGATGGCCGACGCGATCGATGCCGCGCAGGACAGCCTGCGCCAGGTGATGGCGGCAGTCGTGGCGTCCGCGGACGCGGTGGCCGCGTCGTCCGAGGAGCTGTCGGCGTCGTCCGCGCAGATCTCGTCGTCGGCGCAGGAGACCTCGGCGCAGTCCGGCGTCGTGGCCTCGGCCGCCGAGGAGGTCTCCCGCAACGTGCAGACCGTCGCCGCCGGTGCCGAGCAGATGGGCGCCTCGATCCGCGAGATCGCCTCCAACGCGGCCGAGGCGTCGGAGGTCGCGTCCCGCGCGGTGACCGCCGCCGAGACCACCACCGCCACGGTCGCCAAGCTGGGCGAGTCGTCCGCGGAGATCGGCAACGTGATCAAGGTGATCACGAGCATCGCCGAGCAGACCAACCTGCTGGCGCTCAACGCGACGATCGAGGCGGCGCGCGCCGGGGAGGCCGGCAAGGGCTTCGCCGTCGTGGCCAACGAGGTGAAGGAGCTGGCGCAGGAGACGGCGAAGGCGACCGAGGACATCGCCCGCCGCGTCGAGGCCATCCAGCACGACACGGGCGCGGCGGTGACGGCGATCGAGGAGATCAGCGCCATCGTCGGCCAGATCTCCGACCGGCAGACCACCATCGCCAGCGCCGTGGAGGAGCAGACGGCGACCACGACCGAGATGTCCCGCTCGGTGCAGGAGGCAGCCGGGGGCACCGGCCAGATCGCGGAGAACATCACCAGCGTCTCCACCGCTGCCGACTCCACCACCCAGGCGCTGACGCAGACGCGCAGTGCTGTGGACGAGCTCTCGCGGATGGCCGCGGAGCTGCGCACCACCGTGGGGCGCTTCAGCTACTGATCCCGCTCAGGTCCATTGCTCGGAGGGCCCGCACGGACATTCGTCCGTGCGGGCCCTCCGTGCATTTCCCGGCACTCTCCCGGCGAATGCGTGGACAAATCGACACCGCCGAGGAAGTGGCCGATCGAATTTCCCGACACGAGAGGAACCTCTCAGTTCTAAGAGAAATTCTTGCGAGTGTGGTCACGCCCTCCCGAACGACCCAGACAGGACTTCCGCCCATCATGAACACCACTCGCCCGGACGGCGCCCGCCGCTCCTGGTGGCGCGACCAAGGGGTCCGCGCCCGCATCTTCGGCCTCGCCGCCGTCCTGCTCATCGGCCTGCTGGCCGTCACCGTCACCAGCACGATCAGCCGCAACGAGATCGACCGGCTGAACGACCAGGCCACCGCTGCCGTCGGGGTGCAGCGCGAGGTCGAGGCCGCGCGCTACCAGCTGCTGTGGGCGGCCAACTGGCAGAACATCACCGCCTGGCGAGCCCGGGTGGACGGCGGGGCCGCTGCCGCCGACCCGAACGGCGACAACGTGAAGAACTACACCGACGGTGCGAAGGGCTTCGAGAAGCTCTTCGGCATCGATCGCAGCCAGCTGGACGCGAAGGGCCGCACGAGCCTCGACACGATCCAGGAGAACTGGCAGAAGATGAGCGCCTTCAACGACCAGATCTTCGCGCTGTGGGCGCAGGGCCGGCTCGACGAGGGCGACGCGGTCTCCACCGGCGACAAGTGGGACGTCTTCTACGTCCTCGACCAGGCGATGACGCAGCTGGAGAAGTCGGTGGACGCCCGCGTCGCCGCGACCCGCGCCGACGCCGACCACGCGAAGTCAGTCGCGACTGTGGTCAGCCTCTCGGTGACCTCGGCCGCCGTCGTGCTGGGCCTGATGGTGGCGTTCTTCGTCTCCCGCCGGATCGCCTCCGGCATCCGCGAGGTGCAGACCGGTCTCGAGCGGGTGGCCGACGGCGACCTCACCGTCCGGCTGGAGGTCCGGTCGGACGACGAGCTGGGCCGCATGGCCACCGCGCTGAACACCGCCGCCGGCACCATGGCCGCCACCGTGGGCGAGATCGTCGCCTCGGCCGACGCGGTCGCCGCCTCGTCCGAGGAGCTGTCGGCCTCCTCCGCGCAGATCTCCGCCTCCGCCGAGGAGACCTCGGCGCAGTCCGGCGTCGTGGCCTCGGCCGCCGAGGAGGTCTCCCGCAACGTGCAGACCGTCGCCGCGGGTGCCGAGCAGATGGGCGCCTCGATCCGGGAGATCGCCTCCAACGCCGCGGAAGCCTCCGAGGTCGCGTCCCGCGCGGTGACCGCCGCCGAGACCACCACCGCGACGGTCGCCAAGCTGGGCGAGTCCTCGGCCGAGATCGGCAACGTGATCAAGGTGATCACGAGCATCGCCGAGCAGACCAACCTGCTGGCGCTGAACGCCACGATCGAGGCGGCGCGCGCCGGCGAGGCGGGCAAGGGCTTCGCCGTGGTGGCCAACGAGGTCAAGGAGTTGGCGCAGGAGACGGCGAAGGCGACCGAGGACATCGCCCGCCGCGTGGAGGCGATCCAGGCCGACACCGGCGCCGCGGTGACGGCGATCGAGGAGATCAGCGCCATCGTCGGCCAGATCTCCGACCGGCAGACCACCATCGCCAGCGCCGTGGAGGAGCAGACCGCCACCACCACCGAGATGTCCCGCTCGGTCCAGGAAGCGGCCGGGGGCACCGGCCAGATCGCCAGCAACATCACCGGCGTCTCGACGGCCGCGGAATCGACCACCCAGGCGCTCGGTCAGACACGCACCGCCGTCGACGGGCTCTCCCGGATGGCCGCCGACCTGCGCACCACGGTGGGCCGCTTCACCTACTGACGGAGGCGGTCCCGGAATTCGGGGCCGTGCGGACACGTCGTCCGCACGGCCCCGAATGCATTTCTGGAGCCAAGTCGACAATTCTGCGACGCCGACCGAGCTTTCTTCGAAACGCTGCCCGACACTCCCGGAAAATGTGCCGGCTCTCAGGTACGGGCCCTACGTTGCGCGCCACCTGTTGTTCCGGCTCGCTGTCCTGGAGATCGAAGATGACCGTCGGTTCGTCGTCGCGGCGCTTCCGCGATCTGTCCGTGGCCGTCAAGGTGACCGTCGCCGTCGGCGTCGCACTGCTCGCCACGGCCGTCGTCACGGTCGTCGGCGTGCGGGGGCTGGGGTCCGTGGAGGACCGCACGGTCGCCCTCTCGCGGATCGCCGTCGTCCTCCAGCACGGCGCCGAGCTGCGGGACATGGAAGGCGACATGCGGGTCAACATCCAGTCCGTCGTCGAGGCCAACGAGCCCGACGAGCTGCAGCAGGCGCTCGCCGACACACAGGACACCGACGCCGAGATGGACGACGACCTCGCCGCCGTGCGCGCCGCCGCGGTGCTGGCCGACGACACCGCCGCGGTCCGCGATCTGGACGAGTTCTCGGCCCGCCTCGACGACTGGCGCACCGTCCGCGACCAGCAACTGGTGCCGGCGGTCCAGCAGGGCGACACCGCGACCGCCGAGAGCGTCGTCGAAGGTGCCCTGGCCGACGCCGACGACGCCTATGCCGAGCCGCTGGACCACATGTTCGAGCAGGTGCAGGCTCAGGTGGCGCCGTCGGCGGCCGCGGCGGCGTCGTCGACGTCGACCAGCCGGACGTGGATGCTCCTGGCGCTCGGCGTCGGTGCCGTCGTGGCCGCCGGCCTCGCCGTCCTCATCGGCCGCATGATCGTCCGTCCGGTCCGCGCCGTGTCCGGCGTGCTGGAGCGGCTGGCCGCGGGCGACCTCACGGCGGACGTGGAGGTGCGCCAGGGCGACGAGATCGGGCGCATGGCCCGGGCGCTGCAGTCCGCGCAGGGCAGCCTGCGCGAGGTGCTGGCCGCGGTGAGCTCCTCGGCCGATGCGGTGGCCGCGTCGTCGGGGGAGCTGTCGGCGTCCTCGGCGCAGATCTCCTCGTCGGCGCAGGAGACCTCGGCGCAGTCCGGTGTCGTGGCCTCCGCCGCGGAGGAGGTCAGCCTCAGCGTGCAGACCGTGGCGGCGGGCGCGGAGCAGATGGGCGCGTCGATCCGCGAGATCGCGTCGAACGCCGCGGAGGCCTCCGAGGTCGCCGGCCGGGCGGTGGTCGCCGCGCAGACGACGACGGCGACCGTCGCGAAGCTGGGCGAGTCGTCCGCGGAGATCGGCAACGTGATCAAGGTGATCACGGGCATCGCCGAGCAGACGAACCTGCTGGCCCTGAACGCGACCATCGAGGCGGCCCGGGCCGGGGAGGCCGGGAAGGGCTTCGCGGTGGTGGCCAACGAGGTCAAGGAACTCGCGCAGGAGACGGCGCGGGCCACGGAGGACATCGCCCGGCGCGTGCAGGCGATCCAGGCCGACACCGGCGCTGCCGTCACGGCGATCGAGGAGATCAGCGCGATCGTGAGCCAGATCAGCGACCGGCAGACCACGATCGCCTCGGCGGTCGAGGAGCAGACCGCGACGACGACGGAGATGTCCCGCTCGGTGCAGGAGGCGGCCGGCGGTACCGGTCAGATCGCCGCCAACATCCAGAGCGTCTCCACCGCGGCCGACTCCACGACGCAGGCGCTCACCCACACCCGCGCCGCGGTGGACGAGCTCTCCCGGATGTCGGCGGACCTGCGCACCGCGGTGAGCCGCTTCACCTGGTGAGGGTCGTCCGGTCGCGGCGGAGAATTGTCGACCCGTCGACTCGGGAAAGGCGGTCGCCGACATTTCTCGTGCACCGCCGAATTGCGTGCCGCGACGCGCCGCTCAACTTTGTCAACAATCCCTGGAACGACGCTTAACCTCGCTGCGCACACGGGGTTGGGGTGACTACATCCGGCCCGGTCACTCGCTTCGTGCCAATGACGGTCCGTCCGCGAGAAACACCAGATCCGCCGCGGCGGCCGTCCGAGGAGAAGCGCCTTGTCCGAATCGATGATCGACGCCGGGACCGGAACAGCGAGGCCGTCGCGAGCCCTCTGGGGCGACCGGTCGGTCAAGACCAAGGTGCTCGCCACCGTCACCGTCTCGGCGGCCGTCGCCGGCGTGATCGGCTTCATGGGACTCGTCTCGCTCGACGACGCCGCCGTCTCCGCGCAGGCCCTCTACGAGAGCAACCTCATCGGTGCGGTCTCGGCGACGGAGATGGACACGCTGCTCAGCGACATGCGGGTCAACACCCGCGACACCGTGCTCGCCTCGGACCTGCAGGACGTCGAGGCCAACCTGGCCGACGTCGACGGGCTCCGGACGGAGTTCGACGCCGCGGTCGCCACGTACACCGCGGGTGAGATGACCACGGCGCAGAAGGACTGCGTCGACGAGGTCGTCGACGCGATGGACCAGTACGTGGCCTTCCAGAAGAACGTCCTGGCGCCGCTGGCCCGGTCCGGCGACGTCGACGGCTGGATCGCGACCAACGATGCCCAGGGCGCGCCGATCCTGAAGACCCTCACCGCCGACATCGACGAGCTGCGCGACAGCGAGGAGAAGGCGGCCGCCCAGGCGGCGGCCGCCATCGAGGCCGACTACACGACGCAGCGGGCGATCTCGATCTCGGTGATGGTGGCCGGCGTGCTGCTGTCCCTCGGGTTGGGCTGGCTCGTCGCCGCCAAGCTGGCCCGGACCAGCCGCCGCGTGCAGACCGTCGCCGAGGCGCTGGCGAGCGGCGACCTGACAAAGGTCAGCGGGGTCACCGACCGCGACGAGCTGGGCCGGATGGGGCAGGCCCTGGACACCGCCGTCGGCAACCTGCGCGGCCTGGTCGCCACCCTGGCGACCTCGGCGGACGCCGTGGCGGCGTCGTCGGAGGAGCTGTCGGCGTCGTCGGCGCAGATCGCGGCCTCGGCGGAGGAGACCTCGACCCAGTCCGGCGTGGTGTCGTCGGCGGCCGAGGAGGTCTCGCAGAGCGTGCAGACCGTGGCGGCCGGTGCCGAGCAGATGGGCGCGAGCATCCGGGAGATCGCCGCCAACGCCGCCGAGGCCTCCGAGGTCGCCTCCCGCGCGGTGACCGCTGCGGAGACCACGACGGCCACCGTCAACAAGCTCGGTGAGTCGTCCGCCGAGATCGGCGCCGTCGTCAAGGTGATCACCTCGATCGCCGAGCAGACGAACCTGCTGGCGCTCAACGCCACGATCGAGGCGGCCCGCGCCGGCGAGGCCGGCAAGGGCTTCGCCGTCGTCGCGAACGAAGTCAAGGAGCTGGCCCAGGAGACGGCCAAGGCGACGGAGGACATCGCCCGCCGGGTGCAGGCGATCCAGGGCGACACCGGTGCTGCCGTCTCGGCCATCGAGGAGATCTCGACCATCGTCGGGCAGATCGCCGACCGGCAGACCACCATCGCCAGCGCGGTGGAGGAGCAGACCGCCACGACCCAGGAGATGTCCCGCTCGGTCACCGAGGCCGCCGGGGGCACCACCGAGATCGCCCGCAACATCACCGGGGTCTCCGGTGCGGCCGAGTCGACGACCCAGGCGCTGACCCAGACGCGCGTGGCCGTCGACGACCTCTCCCGCATGGCCGCCGAGCTGCGCACCACCGTCGGCAGCTTCACCTACTGATCACCCGACGCCGACCGCGGTCAACGGGGACCGCGGGTGGCGCGCGCCCTCATCACGCATCCCCCACAGGAGACAGAGCATGACTCAGCACGAGACCGGCCGGTCGGCCCGTTCCGCCCTCTGGGGCGACCGAGGTGTCCGCACCAAGGTCCTGACGGCGGTCGCCGTCGCGGTGGTCGTCGCCGTGGCCATCGGCGTCCTGGGGCTGTCCGCCCTGAGCACCGCCGCCGGCCGGACGCAGGAGCTGTACTCCGGCAACCTCGCCGGTACCAAGGCGGCCGACGAGATGATCGTCAGCGTCTACACGGTCCGGAAGGACATCCGGGACGTCGTCATCACGCCCGACCCGGCCGACGCGGCGAAGGTCCTCGACGGCATCGCCGACGCGAAGGCCGCCTTCCACGACGCGGCCGACGCCTATCTCGCCGCCGGGCCGACCGCGGCGCAGCGGGCGCTGCTGGACCAGGCCGTCACGGCGTTCGACGAGTACGTGGACAAGGCCACGACCGTCCTGGGTCCCCTCGGCGTGGCCAACGACTACGCCGGCTTCTACGCCGTCAACAAGGCGCAGGTCAGCCCGATCGCCCAGCAGGTGGAGGACCTGCTCGGCAAGCTGGCCGCCGGCGAGGACACGTCCGCCCAGGCCGCCGCCACGCAGGCCCACGAGGACTTCGTCTCGCAGCGGACGCTGGTGATCGTCGTCCTGGTCGTCGGCGCCGCGCTCGGCCTGCTGATCGGCTTCCTCGTCGCCCGGGCCCTGGCGCGAGGCGTCGGGCGGGTCCATGACGTCGCCGAGGCCCTCGCCGACGGCGACCTGACCCGCACCGCCGGCCTGACCACCCGGGACGAGCTCGGCCGGATGGGTGCGGCGCTCGACACGGCCATCGCCAACCTGCGCGGCCTGATGGCCTCGGTCGCCGGCTCGGCCGACGCCGTCGCCGCCTCCTCCGAGGAGCTGTCGGCGTCGTCCGCGCAGATCTCCGCGTCGGCGGAGGAGACCAGCGCGCAGTCCGGCGTCGTGTCGGCTGCAGCGGAGGAGGTCAGCCGGAACGTGCAGACCGTGGCCGCGGGTGCCGAGCAGATGGGCGCCTCGATCCGGGAGATCGCGTCGAACGCGGCCGAGGCGTCGGAGGTGGCGGCCCGCGCGGTCAGCGCCGCCGAGACCACGACCGCGACGGTGGCGAAGCTCGGGGACTCCTCGGCCGAGATCGGCAACGTGGTGAAGGTGATCACGAGCATCGCGGAGCAGACGAACCTGCTGGCGCTGAACGCGACGATCGAGGCCGCGCGGGCCGGGGAGGCCGGGAAGGGCTTCGCCGTCGTGGCCAACGAGGTCAAGGAGCTGGCGCAGGAGACGGCCAAGGCCACCGAGGACATCGCCCGCCGCGTCGAGGCCATTCAGGCCGACACCGGCGCCGCGGTGACGGCGATCGAGGAGATCAGCGCCATCGTCGCCCAGATCTCCGACCGCCAGACCACGATCGCCTCGGCGGTCGAGGAGCAGACGGCCACCACGAACGAGATGTCGCGGTCGGTCACCGAGGCGGCCGGGGGCACCACGGAGATCGCCGGCAACATCACCGGCGTCTCCACCGCGGCCGAGTCGACCACGCAGGCGCTCACCCAGACGCGCACCGCCGTCGACGAGCTGTCCCGCATGGCCGCCGACCTGCGGACGACGGTCGCGACCTTCACCTACTGACGGCCCGGCCGGGCGGGCGAGACCCGCCCGGCCGGAAAGCCCGGCGGTTCGCGTCACGTCGCCGCCGACTCCGCCGATAACAGACCCGGAGCACGCTGCCCGCCTGCCGGCGGCATGAGAGAAGAGAGCAACAGTGGACGGTCTGGACGACATCGTCGAGGAGTTCTTGGTCGAGAGTCATGAGAACCTCGACCAGCTGGACACGGACCTCGTCGCCCTGGAGCAGGAGCCGAACTCGCGCGAGCGGCTGTCCAGCATCTTCCGCACGATCCACACGATCAAGGGCACGAGCGGCTTCCTGGCGTTCAACCGGCTCGAAGAGGTCACCCACGTCGGCGAGAACATGCTCTCCCGGCTGCGGGACGGCGAGCTCGCCCTGACGCCCACGCGCACCAGCGTGCTGCTGCAGATGGTCGACACCGTGCGCTCGCTGCTCACCTCGATCGAGTCCACCGGTGGCGAGGGGACGGTCGACGTGTCCGCCGTCGTCGCGGCCATCACCGGCGCGATGGAGGACGGCGCTGCCGCCGAGGCGCCGGCCGCCGAGCCCGCCGCGAAGCCGGCCGCGACCCGCGTCCGCAAGACCGCCGCGAAGAGCACGGCCGCCAAGGCCCCGGCCGCGAAGGCCGCCCCCGCGAGGAAGGCCGCGCCCGCCAAGAAGGCCGCGCCCGCCCGCGCCGCGGCGACGAAGGCGCCGGCCGCCGCGCCGATCGCCGACGTCGAGGACGTCGCGCCGGAGGTCCCTGTGACCGGGTCCCCGCTCGCGCCGGCCGTCGAGACGCCGCTGCCCGAGGCCACCGTGCCCCAGCCGCGCCCGGCCGCCGACGACGAGGAGCACCCCCAGCAGGAGGCCCGCCGCGGCGTCGCCGACAGCACCATCCGCGTGGACGTCGACCTGCTCGACGAGCTGATGCTGCTCGTCGGTGAGCTGGTCCTCACCCGCAACCAGATCGTCCAGTACGTCGGCCGGACGAACGACACCGATCTGCTGCGCGCCTCCCAGCGGCTCAACCTCATCGCCAGCGAGCTGCAGGAGGGCGTCATGAAGACGCGCATGCAGCCGATCGACCACATCTGGTCGAAGCTGCCGCGCGTCGTCCGCGACCTCGGCCTGCAGCTGAAGAAGACCATCCGCCTGGAGATGGAGGGCCGGGACACCGAGCTCGACAAGACCCTCCTCGAGGCGGTCAAGGACCCGCTGACCCACCTGGTCCGCAACTCCGTCGACCACGGCATCGAGGCCTCCGACGTCCGCAAGGCCAAGGGCAAGCCCGCCGAGGGCGTGCTCACCCTCCGCGCCCGGCACGAGAGCGGGCAGGTCGTCGTGGAGGTCGCCGACGACGGCGCCGGCATCGACTCGGCCAAGATCGGCGCCAAGGCCGTCGAGCGCGGCCTCATCTCCGCCGACGCGCTCAACCGGATGGGCCCGCAGGACCTCCTGCAGCTGATCTTCCTGCCCGGCTTCTCCACGGCCGCGGCGGTCACCAACGTCTCCGGCCGCGGTGTCGGCATGGACGTGGTCAAGACCAACATCGAGTCCATCGGCGGCACCATCGAGGTCGAGTCGCAGCCCGGCGAGGGCACGGTCATGCGGCTGCGGATCCCGCTGACGCTGGCGATCGTCCCGGCGCTGACCGTCGAGTGCTCCGGTGACCGCTACGCCATCCCGCAGATCAGCCTCCAGGAGCTGGTGGCCCTCGACGCCGAGAAGGCCGCGACCGCGGTCGAGGAGGTCGGCGGCGCGCCGGTCTACCGCCTGCGCGGCGAGCTGCTCCCGCTGGTCCGGCTCACCGACGTCCTCGACCTGCCCAGCGACCGGCACGACGGGCACCTCGTCATCGCCGTGCTGCGTTCGGAGGGCCGGCGTTTCGGCCTGGTCGTCGACCGCGTCCTCAACACCGAGGAGATCGTGGTCAAGGCGCTCGGCGGCCAGCTGAAGTCGATCGGGCTGTACTCCGGCGCCACGGTGCTCGGCGACGGCGCGATCGCGCTGATCCTCGACGTCCAGGCGCTCTCCCGGCGCGCGCTGCGCACCGAGACCACCGAGCGCCAGGAGTCGCGGGAGGCCGCCGCGGCTGCCCTCGCCTCCAGCGACCGCGACCGCCAGCGGATGCTGCTGGCCGCGATCGGTGGCGGTCGCCGCGTGGCGATCCCGCTCGACACGGTCACCCGCCTCGAGCAGGTGCGCACCGAGGCCGTCGAGCGGGTCGGCAACCGCGAGGTCGTGCAGTACCGCGGCGCGATCCTGCCCATGGTCCGGCTCGACCGGCACCTGGGCGCCTACGGCGAGACCGACCGCGAGGTGCTCGAGGTCATCGTCTACTCCGACCACGGCCGCAGCGTGGCCATCGTCGTGGAGGAGATCCTCGACATCGTGGACGGCGAGACGGCCGTGCGCAGCGACATCGACGACATGGGCCTGCTCGGCTCCGCCGTCCTCGGCGACAAGGTGACCGAGCTGCTCGACGTCCGGGCCGCGATCCTGGCCGCCGACCCGGCCTTCTACGACGTCCCCCTCAACGCCCTGCCGACGACCGACGCCGTCGCGGCTCCCCTGCTGGAGGTCTGACCCGTGTCCGCAACCGCCGATCTGAAGGCCCCCGCCACCGGCGGCCAGCTGGCCACCTTCTGGCTGGACGGCGACCTGTACGGCGTCGAGGTCGAGCACGTGCAGGAGGTGCTGCGCAGCCAGAAGCTCACCCGGGTGCCGCTCGCGCCGACCGCCGTGGCCGGCCTGATCAACCTGCGTGGCCAGGTCGTGACCGCGATCGAGCTGCGCGAGCGGCTGGGCCGCAAGCCCCGGCCCGAGGGCACCGACGCCGTCGTCATCGTCGTCCGGCTGCACGGCGAGGCCGTCAGCCTGCTGGTCGACTCGATCGCCGACGTGGTGGACGTCGACGCCACCGACTTCGAGACGCCGCCGGACACCTTGGACGGCAAGGCCCGCGAGCTGATCCGGGGCGCTTACAAGCTGTCCGGTCAGCTGCTGCTGGCGCTGGACGTCCAGAAGGCCGTCTCTGCATAACCTTGAGTGACCGGCTCCTTACCAGAAGCAGCCGGACACGCGGCCGTTCCCCACCGGATCTCCGGCTATCGGGTGACGGCCGCGTGGCGTTTCCGGCCGACTGCCGTCAAGCTGTGCGAACCCACTTCCCGGGAGCGCAGGAGGCGTCGTCGTGCCCTATTCGCTGGTCAGTGCCGCGACGCTCGGATTCGACCTGGTGCGCCTGCCCGCCGGTCGTGCCGTCGCCGAGGTGCTGCTCACCGGCCTGAACGCGGACACGACCACCCTCGACCGGCTCGCCGCCGCCCACCCCGGCCGGGAGGCGACGGCGGAGCAGCGCGGCGTGCTGGCCGTCCGCTCCCGCCGGGCCCGCGAGCTGGCCTCCGGGGTCCCGCACGTCAGCGGGGTCCCCGAGCGCGCCGCGGCCGCGAACGGCGAGGACCGCACCGCCGTCCTGGTCACCCAGCTCGAGCGCGGGATGATCGGCAACGCCCCCACCCTCGAGCGGCTGCTGCGCGAGGACGTGCTGGGCCCCGAGCACGGCCAGGCGGCACTCGTGGACGAGGACGTCCGGGCCGAGGCCGCCGACGTCCTCGCCGACGCCGCCATCGGCTTCTGGGCGGCCGAGGTGCTGCCCCCGCTGGTGCACCGCGAGCTCACCGCCGCCTACCACCGCGCCGCGGTCGCGTGGGGCGGGCTGCCCGACCTCGGCGCCACCACCGACGAGCTCGCCGAGCTCCTCTCCTCGATCGCCGCCCAGGACGGCGCCGGTCGCGGTCGCTGGCGGGCGGCCACGGACGACGGCCGCGCCGAGCACCGGCCGTGGGCCTCGGCGATGCACGACGCCTGCTGGGCCGCGCACGTCTCCGGGCGCACGCGCACGCTCGCCGCCGCGCAGCTGCACGCCGTCCGGGCGTTCCTCGACGGCGGCTTCGACGCCCGCGACGGTGCGCACGGCGTCTGGAACGCCGTGGCCGGCTGCGTGCAGGCGGTCGTGATGGCCGACCTGCTGGACGAGGCGTCGCTCGAGGTCCTGCGCGCCCCCTGGCTGCGCGTCCGCCCCGCCTCCTGAGGGTCGGCGGCCGACCGCGGCCGCCAAGTCGACAATTCGGTCGACGCCGTTTCCGTGTCGACATTCCGACAATTCAAAGAATGGCGCGACACGGCGAAAAAAATTGTGCCGGGCGCGGCGTTTCGCGCCGCCCGGGAGCTCCTCCGTCCAGTTCACTCTGGTCCCACACGAACCAGTAGCCCCACCGTTCGCAGCCGTGGCGAGAGGGCTCAGGACCGGATGGACACACCACCATGGCTCTTGCACGCCGCGCACTTCTCCTCGCGTTCGTCGCGGTGTGCGCTCTGCTGCTCGCCGTCGGAGTCGTCGGGCCGGGGCAGCCGCCTCGCGACCACGGGACGACCGGTGCCGTTGCCGCCGGCACGGCTGCGGCGCCCGGTGCGACCCCCGAGCTGAGCACGAGCGTCTCGAAGCAGACGAGCCCGCTGGTGCTGCTCGCGACGAGCGAGCCGGCCGCGACCCGGCGGTCCCGGCACCGCGTCCGGCCGGTCGGCCGGCGCAGCAGCGCGCACCGGCACGGGCGCCGTCCGGCACCTCGGCCGGGAGGCCGGGCCGCGCCCCGCGGTCGCCATCGGCGGCTGCGGCCCGAACCGATCGCCGGCGTCGACGAGCAGCTCGCCCGAATGGCGCTGGAGCTGAACGTGCTGGTCGGTTCGTTCCGCTATTGATCATTTCCGTCCTTTCCGGACGGGACCGGACAGCAATCTCGGCAACCCGCTCAAGAGCGGGCCGGAAATGCCGATGACGTATCGACAGCCTGCTGGGCGGGCGCCCGGCAGAAAGCAGGAGGAACACGCGTGGACCGGATCAAGGTGATGGTGGTCGACGACTCGGTCGTCGTCCGGAAGATCGTCACCGACGTGCTGTCCGAGGACCCGGCCATCGAGGTCGTCGGGACCGCCGTGAACGGCAAGGTCGCGGTCAGCAAGCTCGAGCAGCTCAAGCCCGACCTCGTCACGATGGACATCGAGATGCCGGAGATGAACGGCATCGAGGCGGTCCGGGCGATCCGCGCCGGTCAGGGCGGATCCGGGCGCAGCCGCGTGCCGATCATCATGTTCAGCACGCTGACCGAGCGCGGCGCCTCGGCCACCCTCGACGCGCTGTCGGCGGGCGCGAACGACTACGTGACCAAGCCGGCCAACGTCGGCAGCGTCGCCCAGTCCATGGAGAGCGTGCGCCAGCAGCTCATCCCGAAGATCAAGGCGCTGACCGGTCGCCCGGCCACCCCCGCCGGGCACCGCGCGCCCGCGCCGGCCGCCCTCCCGCCCCGCGCCCCGGCCCCGCGGACGGCGCCGGCCCGCAAGCCCGCCGTCCTCGTGATCGGCTCCTCGACCGGCGGCCCCGAGGCGCTCGCCCGGGTGCTGCCGGCCCTGCCGGCGTCCCTGCCCGTGCCGATCCTGCTCGTGCAGCACATGCCGCCGGTCTTCACCCGCCAGTTCGCCCAGCGTCTCGACCGGCTCTGCGCGCTGCGCGTGGTGGAGGCGGTCGACGGGACCCCGCTGCAGCCGGGCACCGTGCACCTCGCCCCCGGCGACCGGCACCTCGTCGTCCGCCGGACCGCCCGGGGACTGCAGACCGCCCTGACCCAGGACCCGCCGGAGAACTTCTGCCGCCCCGCGGTGGACCCGCTGTTCCGCTCGGCCGTCGCCGCCTACGACGGCGCCGTGCTCGGTCTCGTGCTCACCGGCATGGGCTCCGACGGCCGCAACGGCGCCGGTGCCATCCGCGAGGCGGGCGGCACCGTGCTGGTCCAGGACCAGCAGACCTCGGTCGTCTGGGGCATGCCGGGCGCCGTCACCCAGGCCGGCCTCGCCGACGAGGTCCTCCCCCTCGATCGCGTCGCCGAGGCGATCCACCGTCACCTGTCCGGCGTTGCACCCGTCACCGCCGTTCCTGCCACCGCTGGAGGACTCCGATGACCCTCGCCACCACCAACTTCGACTGGGTGCGCCAGCTCGTGCACCGGGAGAGCGCGATCGTTCTCCAGCCGGGCAAGGAGTACCTGGTCGAGGCGCGGCTGCTGCCGATCGCCCGGTCCATGGGCCTGGCCGACGTCGGCAAGCTCGTCGACGCCGTCCGCAGCCGGCCCGACCCCGACTCCACCCGGCGGATCGTCGAGGCGCTGACCACGAACGAGACGTCCTGGTTCCGGGACGGCGACCCGTTCACCGCCCTGACCTCGACCGTGCTGCCGTCGCTGGTCGCGGCCCGCGGGCCGAACGAGCCGCTGAAGATCTGGTCGGCGGCGTGCTCGAGCGGCCAGGAGCCGTACACGATCGCGATGCTGCTCGAGGACGCGCTGCCGAGCGCGGCGACGCGGGTCGCCATCACCGCCACGGACCTCTCCCGCGAGATGGTCGAGCGGACCCGGGCCGGGCGGTTCACCCAGCTCGAGGTCAACCGCGGCCTGCCGGCGCCGATGCTGGTGCGCCACTTCACCCGCGCGGGCAACGAGTGGGAGGTCGCTCCGGCGCTCAAGCGCATGGTGACCGCCAGCGAGTGCAACCTCGCCGCGCCGGCGTTGCCGCCGATGGGCCCGTTCGACGTGGTCTACCTGCGCAACGTCCTCATCTACTTCGACCTGAGCACCAAGCAGGCGATCCTCCGGCGGGTGCGTGCGGTCATGCGCCCCGACGGGTGGCTGTTCCTGGGCGCCGCGGAGACGACTCTCGGCGTCGACGACTCATGGGAGCGGGTCGTCATCGGCCGCAGCTCCGCCTACCGCCCGCTGAAGGGGGCCTGAGAAGTGCGTGCTCTGGTGATCGACGACTCCCGCGCCATGCGCCGGATCGTCTCGCAGATCCTGGAGGGCCTCGGGTACGAGGTCCGCGACGCCGGCCACGGCCGGGAGGGGCTCGACGTCCTCGACGAGGGCTGGATCCCCGACCTGTGCACCGTGGACTGGAACATGCCGGTGATGGACGGGCTGCAGTTCGTCTCCGCCGTCCGCGCCAACCCCGCCCTGCGGAGCGTGACGATCATGATGGTCACCTCCGAGAGCGAGCACACGCAGATCGTGCGCGCTCTGGCGGCCGGTGCCCACGAGTACGTGATCAAGCCGTTCACGGCCGACGCGATCCGCGACAAGCTGGCGCTGCTCGGCCTGCTGCCCGAGGAGGCCCTGCTGTGACCGCCTTCCCGACGACCGGGTCCGACACGGGGGAGCGCCGTCGCGCCGGCGACACCCGACCGGTCATCTCCGCGCTGATCGACGAGGCCACCGTCCAGGCCATCGCCGAGGAGGCGTGGATCGCCCTGGTCGGCGAGGACGAGGTGCTCGTCCCGCTGCCCGGTGACCTGCCGGCCGACCCGCTGTCCAGCTGGGTCGACGTCGTCGGCCCGTGGACCGGCAGCGTGGTGCTCACCACCGGCGCCCAGACGGCCGCCGAGCTCACCCGCGCGCTGCTCGGCGACTACGCCCCCGACCTGCTCGAGCACGAGGACGTCGCGGACGCGTTCGGCGAGATCGCCAACGTGGTCGGCGGCAACGTCAAGGCCGCTCTCCCCGGCCCCTCCGCGCTCAGCCTCCCCGAGGTCGGCAACCCGCCGGCCGTCCGGAACCCCGCCGACGTCGTCCGCATCGACGTCCTGTGGCGTGGCCAGCCGGTCTCGATCTCCGTGCAGGGTGCACTCCCGCCCCTGCCGGTGGCCCATCACTGATCCCCCGCATCACGGAAGTAGGTGTCCCTGTGAAGATCCTCGTCGCTGACGACAGCCGCGTGATGCGGCAGATCGTCATCCGCACGCTCCGCCAGGCCGGTTACGACGACCACGAGATCGTCGAGGCCGAGGACGGCGCCGACGCGCTGGCCAAGGTCGGCTCGGAGAAGCCGGACCTGGTCCTGTCCGACTGGAACATGCCCAACATGACCGGCATCGAGTGCCTGCAGGCGCTGCGCTCCTCGGGCTCGGACGTGCCGTTCGGCTTCGTCACCTCGGAGGGCTCGCCCGAGATGCGGGAGAAGGCGGCCAACGCCGGTGCCATCTTCCTCATCGCCAAGCCGTTCAACGAGGACACGTTCAAGGAGCACCTGGACGGGGTGATCGCATGACCACGGTCGTGCTGCCCGCCGCCAAGGACGTCAAGGACATGCTCTCGGGCCTGGTCGGCAAGCCGGTCGCGGTCAACCCGGGTCCGCCGGTCACCCCGACCGAGAAGAGCCCGGTGTCGGTCGCGGTCTACGTCGACCCCGGCATGGCCATCAACGCCCTGTGCGTGATGGACCTCGCGGCCTCCGCCTACACGGCCGGCGCCCTGGCCCTGCTGCCCCCCGGCGGCTGCCAGGACGCGGTCGAGGAGGACGGCGAGCTCACCAGCCTGCTGGTCGAGGCGCTGCACGAGGTCGTCAACGTGCTCTCCGCGATGTTGAACGTCCCCGGTGCCCCGCACTCGAAGCTGCACAAGCTCTACGCGCCGGGCGAGGACCTGCCCGGTGACGTGGCCGGCATGCTGGCCAACTTCAACCGGATCGACCTCGCCATCGAGGTCCCCGGCTACGGCAAGGGCGGGCTCTCGCTCGTGCTGCCGTGACATCGTCGGCCTACCGGCCGACACCGCGGCCACGAGACGTACCCCTGCCGCGTTGAGCCCCACCCGTCGCTGCTCGGGAGACCCTCCGGGCCTCCCCTCGCAGCGACACGCGACCCCCGTTGCCCTCGGGCAGCGGGGGTCGTCGCGTTCTCAGACCAGCGCTGGGCTGCGATCCTTCTGCTCGCTCGGCAGGCAGGCCCACACGTGCTTGCAGCTGCCGTCGACGTACCACCCGTGCGCCACCGAGAGCCGGGCCACCAGGTGCAGCCCCAGGCCCCCCTGCGCCGGGTCGCGGTCGACCGCTGGGGCCGGCATGACGCCGGCCGCGCGGTCGCTCACGTCGAGCAGCCAGCCACCGCTGCCGGCGACGACCGTCGCCACCACCGGGGACTCTCCGTGGCGCAGCGCGTTGGAGGCGAGCTCGTCGAAGGCGAGGATGAGCTGCTCAGCAGCGGGATCGTCCTGCTCCGGGGGAAATCCGACGTCGTCCAGCCTGCTCCGCAAGACGGAGCGGGCCGACGGGAGTTCCGCTATCCCGTCGAGGTGCCACCGCCAGACCTCCCCGCGACCATCCGGCAACGGCCGTAATGGCCAGGTCATGACTGCCATGCCTCCTCCGCGTGTCGTCCGCCGTCTCGGACGTCGGATAGGGTGCCCAGTTCCGCTCCTGCCGAACCCCGGATCTCGGACAGAGGGAAATCTCACGTTCAGCGGGGTTGCGGGTCCGGCCTGACCAGCAGCGCGACGAGCGCGACGTCGTCCTCCGGAGTGCCCTGCAGCATGCGGTCGAGCACCTGGTCGCAGAGCTCGCCCAGCGGCCGGCCGGCCAGCTCTTCCAGGCACCCGCGCAGCCGGTCGAGCCCGTCGTCCAGGGTGCTGCCGCGCCGCTCGATGAGCCCGTCGGTGTAGAGCAGGACGACGCTGCCCGGGACGACGTCGAGCGTCGACTCGACGCGGTCCGCGGTGGGGTCGACGCCGAGCATGAGGTCCCCGAACCGCCCGCCGAGCACCGCCACCTGCCGGTCGGGCGTGAGCAGGAACGGTGGCGGGTGGCCGGCGTTCGCCCAGCGCATCAGGACGCCGTCGTCCCCCGCGAGACCCTCGAACCGCGCGACGGCGGCCGTGGCGAGCGCGCCGGTGTGCATCGAGGCGATCGCCTCGTCCAGCCCGCGCAGGACCGCGGCCGGCCCGTCGCCGCTGTGGTGGGCGACACCGCGCAGCAGCCCGCGCAGCTGGCCCATCATCGCCGCCGCGGCGGTGTCGTGGCCGACGACGTCGCCGATCACGAGCACCGGCGTCCCGTCCTGCTGCAGGAAGGCGTCGTACCAGTCACCGCCCACCCGCGCGGCCTCCGCGGCCGGGACGTACCGGACGACGACCTCCGCGTGCGGGATGCCCGGAGGCTCGGTCAGCAGGCTGCGCTGCAGCGCCTCGGCGAGCTTGGCCTGCTGGCTCTGCCGGTGCACCCGGTCGACGGCCCGGCCGGCCTGGGCGGCGACCTCCCGGGCGGTCTCGACGTCCTGGGGCCCGACCACCCGCCCGGCGTCGTGGTAGAGCGTGAGGACGCCGACGGTGCGGTCGGCCGCGGGCAGCGGGAGGACGGCGGCCCGCTCGGGCCCGAGCTGCTCGAGCAGATCGCGCGCCGGGCCAGGGCGCATGAGCGCCAGGACGTCGGCCACCGGCTCGGTGACCGGCGTGCCCGCGGTGAGCGCGAGCGCGACCGGCGAGGTCGGCGGCAGCGTCTCCAGGCGGATGTCGGCGTAGCGGGCCAGCAGCCCGCGCTTGCCCGGGTCGGCGTGCCAGGAGCCGACGTCCCGGGCGCGGCCGTCGCGGTCGACCACCGTGACGATGCACGCGTCGGTCAGCGTCGGGACGACGATGCGGGCCAGCCGGCCGAGCGCCGAGACGCTGTCGAGGGCGCCGGAGAGCTCCGCGTTGACCCGAGACAGCAGGTCCAGCCGGGCGGTGGCCCGGCGCGCCGTCTCCTCGGCGGTGTGCCGGGCGGTGATGTCGAAGAAGTACACCGCCAGGCCGTCGGGTCGGGGCCACGCGCGCACCTCGTACCAGCCGGGCAGCTCTCCGGAGTACTGCGCCTCGAACGTGATCGACTGCCCGGACGCCACCGCGTCGCGGTACGCGGCCTCGAACCGGCTGCCGACCATGCGCGGGTAGACGTCCCAGATCGAGCGGCCGAGCAGCTCCTCGCGGGGCAGGTGCAGCAGCCGGTCCATCTCCGCGTTCACGTAGCGGAAGCGCCATTGCCGGTCGAGGAGGAAGAACGCCGCCGGCATCGCCTCGAGCACGCCGGCGAGGTCGTCGGGGTCGAGCTCACCGCCGGCGTCGACGACCACGCGGAGCGGGACGCGCCGGGGTCGCTCGGCCGGAGGTGGCTGCTCGGTCACCTCGACCCCCCAACGTCGGGCCCCCGTCGCGGCCCCGCTGTTGGAGCGCGCCCTGCCGCGCGGCGGAAGGGCGGACACCGTGATTGTGGCCGCGGTCACCGGCACTGCCAAGGAGGCCCGGTGCGCCGTCGTTCACGATCCGGTCACGCCACCGTCGCCCGCACGGCCCCGGCGATCGCCGCCACGCCCTGCGGCGCCCACACGATCGAGTCGTGGTTGGTGTCGGGCACGCTGCGCCCGGTGATCCCCGCCTGCTCGGCGCCGAACCCGGCCAGGCGCGGCTCGTCGTAGAGCCCGGGCGGCTGGTCGCTCATCCCCCGGGGCGCCCAGAGCAGCGTGGCCGGCACCGGCAGCTCGCGGGCCACCTGGAGCACCCGCTCCTCGGCGAGCAGGTCGGCCCCGTCGGCGCGCACCGCCGCGGGGACCACGGCGCTGCGCAGCGCCGGTGGGTCACCGGTCAGGTCGCGCGCCAGGAAGGCGGCCACCGAGGGGACGTCCACCCACGGGCCGACGGTCGGGTGCCCGGCCCAGAACGCCCGGACGGCGGCGAGATCGGGGAACGTCGTCGCCAGCCGGTCCAGCGTGCTCCCGAGCAGGGCGGTGAGCATCGCGTCGACGTCCTCACCCGGTTGGCGGGGGAAGGGCAGCCCGCCGTCGACGAGCACGAGCCCCCGAACCCGGTAGCGCGTCGCCGCGGACGCGGCCAGCGTGGCGACGAAGGCGCCCATCGAGTGCCCGACGACGACGGCGTCGCCGAAGCGGCCGAGCAGGGTGGCGACGTCGTCGGCGTGCGCGGCCAGGCCGTACGGACCCGGGAGCCCGGCCGAGCCGGCCCGACCGCGCAGGTCCGGGGCCACCACCTCGAACTCCCCGGCCAGCTCGCCGGCGATCCGCGCCCACACCAGCGCGTTCGACGTGATGCCGTGCAGGAGCACGACCAGCGGCGCGCCGGGGGAGTCCGCTCGCCAGTGCAGGACCGACAGCTCGCCGCCCGTGACCGGAACCATCGTCTGCTCGGCATCCCGCACCGGCCCAGTCTGGTCCGGGGCGGTTTCGCGCACCTAACCGCGCGCGGTTAGGCGCGCGAAACCGCGGTTCAGTCCGGGTGGGAGAGGAGGTAGCGGCCGAAGTGGGGGACGGTGAACGCGATCTGGCCGCGCTCGGCGGAGTAGACGAGGCCCTTCTTGATCAGCGAGTCGCGCGCGGGGGACAGCGACGCCGGCTTGCGGCCCAGCGAGACGGCGACCTCCGACGTCGCGACGGCGCTCCCCTGCGGTCCGCCGAGCTCCGCCATCGCGTGCATGTACTCGCGCTCGGCCGGGGTCGCGCGGTCGTAGCGGGAGCCGAAGAAGCCGACCGCCAGCTCCGTCTCGGCCACCGGCGCGGCCATCGCGACGTCGTCCGCGGTGATCGGTGAGGCGGCCGCGACGTCCCAGGTGACCTTGCCGTAGGCCTGCACGAAGTACGGGTAGCCGTCGGCGGCGGCGTACAGGGCGTCGAGCGCGGCCGGCTCGAAGGTCACCTCCTCCCGCTCGGCCGGCGCGATCAGCGCCAGGTCGGCGGCCGGCCGGTCGAGCCGGTCGATGCGCAGGTAGCGGAACAGCCGCTCGGAGTAGCTCTTCGACGCCGACAGCACCGCCGGCAGGTGCGGCAGGCCCGCGCCCACGACGATCAGCGGCGCGCCCTGCTGGGACAGCTCGTGGCAGGCCGCGCAGATCGCCGAGACGTCGTCGGGCTGCACGTCCTGCATCTCGTCGATGAACAGCGCGATGCCCTTGCCCACGTCGGCGGCCAGCCCCGCCGCGTCGCTGAGCAGCTCGACCAGGTCGATCTCCATGTCCCCGGAGTCGGCGCGGCCCATCGCCGGCGGCACGTCGATGCCCGGCTGCCAGCGGTCGCGCATCTTGGCGTCCGGCTCCTGCCGCAGCGCGAACGCCTTCACCACCCCCAGGACGGCGTCCATCGACTCCTGGTCGGGGTGCCGCAGCTCACGCAGCGCCATGTGCAGCGCGGAGGAGACCGGCCGGCGCAGCGACTGGTCCGGCCGCGCCTCGATCTTGCCGGTCCCCCACCCGCTGCCGATCGCCGCCGAGCGCAGCTGGTTGAGCAGCACGGTCTTGCCGACCCCGCGCAGCCCGGTGAGCACCAGGGAGCGTTCCGGCCGCCCGTGGGCGATCCGCTGCAGCACGACGTCGAACGCCGACAGCTCGGTGTCCCGGCCGGCGAGCTCGGGCGGGCGCTGTCCCGCGCCCGGGGCGTAGGGGTTCCGTACGGGGTCCACGTCGAGCACCGTATGGGGCCGTCTAGCGAGCGCCGTAGACATCCGTAGAACGCCCGAGCGTGTCGTCAGTCCGGGCCGGGATCCTCGGTGGCGAGCTCCTGGATCCGCCGCGAGCGCTCCTCGGCCGCCTCGGCTGCCCGGAGGTGCTCCCCTGGGTCGCCGTCGCCGCGCTCGGCGTGCTGAGCCAGCCGCCGGTGCACCGCGGCCATCTCCAGCAGTTTGGACGCGGCGTTGTAGATCGCGCCCTCCACGCTCTGCCGCTCCGCGTCCAGCAGGGTCTGCGCCGACCAGGCGTGCCCGACGTGGCAGGTGTAGATGACTGCGCCGTCCGGTGCCGACTCGAACATCCCGCCCTGGCACTCGGGGCAGCCGAGCGCCGCGGGGGTGCCGAGCTCGCTCGTCGCGGTGGGCGGTTGCTCCATGACCACTCTTCCTTCCTGCTGCGCACCGACTCCCCCGCGCTCCGCCACCGGACGGCGCACGAGGTCGGCCACGGCGGGGCCCAGCGCTGCTGCCGGGAGCGCCCGCGCCCGCCGCACGGCGGCGAGCGCGGCCCGCGGCATCCCGGTCACCCGGGCCTCGTCGGGATCCTGGACCAGGACGACGCCGTCCTGGGCCGCGACCGCCGCGGCGCCCACCGCTCCGTCGTCCAGCGCGCCGGAGAGGACCACCGCGACGACCCCCGGCCCGTACGCCGCAGCCGCGCTGCGGAACAGGGCGTCGATCGCCGGCCGCTGCCGGTTCTCCCGCGGCCCACGGGACAGCCGCACCTTCGAGTCGTGGACCAGGAGGTGCTGGTCCGGCGGGGCGACGACGATGCTGCCCGGTCGCAGCGCCTCGCCGGTGCGCGGATGGGCAGCCGGGAGGGCCCCGGCACGGGCGAGCACCTTCGGGAGGGCGCTGTCGGAGCTCGGCTGGAGGTGGACGGCGACCAGCACCGCGGCCGGCAGATCCGCCGGCAGCCCCGCGACGAGCTGCTGCAGGGCCTCCAGGCCGCCGGCGGACGCTCCCACCACCACGAGCCGATCGGTCAGCGGACTCGCCTCCCCCGGACCGGTGGCGGCCACGTCTCGGCCGCCCCTCATCCTCCTCCTGGTCGCGGCGCACGACGCATCGAGGTGGGTCTACGCCTCTCTCGCGACGACGCTAGAGAGGCGTAGACGTCGTCAGATGCTGTGTCCTGCGTGGTCGTCCCGCTAGCGTGACCGCCGTGATCAAGTTCGTGGTGAAGGTGGTCATCCTGGCCGCGGCCTTCTACGGGATGGCCTACTTCCACATCCCGAAGGGGCTCTCGGTCGATCCGAACCCGAACGGGGTCCTGGGCGAGTTCGGCACCTACCTCTGGATCGGGCTGATCTTCGGCGTCGTCAACGCCATCGTCGGGCCGATCCTGCGGCTGCTGTCGCTGCCGTTCGTCGTGCTCACCCTCGGGCTGTTCCTGCTGGTCATCAACGCCGCGCTGCTCGGCCTCACGGCCGCGCTCACCGACCGGCTGTCGGTCGACGGATTCCTCACCGCGGTCCTCGGCGGGCTCATCCTCGCCGTCGTCGGCTGGGTCGCCGACCAGGTCCTCGAGCGCTGACCCTTCCCCCGCCGCGTCGCCGTGACGGGCGCCACGGTCAGGGATAGCGTGGGTTTTCATGGCCACGACGACCGGCGTCGTCCCGGAGACCCCGGGACGCGCAGCGGGGGACGACGAGGTCCCCCCACCCCCGGCGGCTCCGACCGAGCTCGCCGCACTGGAGGCCGAGCGCACCGAGAAGCGTGAGCTGCTCGACCGCGCCGCCGAGACCGCCGTCGGGGAGCGCACCCGCTTGCCCGCCGGCTGCGGCCCCTCCGACGTCCCCGCGCTGCTGCAGCGCTACTACTGGAGCGAACCGGCCGCCGAGGTCATCGGGCACGATCCGGCCGAGCTCGCCGGCCTGGCGCTCGGGCACCTGAGGCTCGCCGAGGTCCGGCCGCAGGGCGCGGCGACCGTCGACGTGCAGCGGCTGGACGACGGGCGCGGGATCGTCCGCATCGTCACCGACGACATGCCGTTCCTGGTCGACTCGGTCACCGCCGAGGTCGTCCGGCAGGGCATCTCCCTGCAGCACGTCGTCCACCCGGTGGTCGTGGTGCGGCGGGACGTGACCGGCCGGATCCGGGCGTTCTGCGACAGCCCCTCCCCGGACGGGTGCGGTGACGACGCCCTGCCCGAGTCGTGGATGGCCGTCGTCCTCGACGGGCCCTTGGACGACGAGGCGGCCCACGACCTCGTCGTCGGCCTGCGCTCGGTGCTCGCCGACGTGCGCGCGGTCGACGAGGACGCCGCGCGGATGCGCACCCGGGCCCTGGAGCTGGCCGACCGGCTGGAGAAGCTGGCCGACAGCGCCGAGCAGCCGACCTCCGACGACCCGGCCGACGACCCCGCCGAGGCCGCCGCGCTGCTGCGCTGGCTGGCCGACGGCAACTTCGTCTTCCTCGGCGCGCGCGACGTCGAGCTGGTGCCCTCGCGGGGCAAGACCGCCTCGCGCGCCGTCCCCGGCACCGGGCTCGGCGTGCTCCGCAGCGACACCGACATGACCGCCGCCGTCCTGGGCACCCCCGAGGCGACGCGGACGCCGGGCCACTCGCTGCTCGTGGTGACCAAGGCCGACGCCCGCTCCACGGTGCACCGGCGCGCCTGGCTGGACCTGGTCGGTGTGCGGCTGCCGGCCGAGGCGGGCGTCAAGCAGCACCGGCTGGTCGGGCTGTTCCCCACCGCCGCCTACACCACGAGCGTGCTCGACGTCCCGCTCGTGCGCCGCCGCGTCGCCGAGGTGATCGCCCGCTCCGGCGTGCCGGCCGACAGCCACACCGGCAAGGCGCTGCTCGACGTCCTGGAGACCTACCCGCGCGACGAGCTGCTGCAGATCGGGACCGATGAGCTGTTGCCGGTCGCCATGGCCGTGCTGCACCTACAGGAGCGCCGGCAGACGCGGCTGTTCCTGCGCCGCGACCCGGCCGGCCGGTTCTGGTCGGCGCTGGTCTACCTGCCGCGGGACCGGTACACCACCGAGGTCCGCACCCGCATGCAGCAGCTGCTGCTCGAGCGGCTCGGCGGCACCGCGATCGAGTACACCGCCTGGTCGACCGAGTCGGTGCTGGCCCGGGTGCACTTCGTCGTCCGCCTGCCGGTGGGCCGGCGCGGATCGCCGAAGGGGCCCAAGGTCGACGGCGAGGCGCTGCAGGCCGAGCTGGCCGCCGTGGCGCTCAGCTGGACCGACGAGCTGGCCGCGGCGCTGCACGCGGTGCACCCGCCGGCCGAGGCCGAGCGGCTGCTGGCCCGGGTCGCCGACGCGTTCCCGGCCGCCTACCAGGAGGACTTCCCGGCCACCCGCGCCGTCGCCGACCTCGAGCAGCTCGAGGGCCTGGACGCCGGCGGGATGGCGCTGCGGCTGTGGACTCCTCCGGACGCCGCCCCGTCGGAGCGCCGGCTGACCATCTACCGCGTCGGCCAGCGGCTGCTGCTCTCCGACGTCCTACCGGTGCTGCAGCACATGGGCGTCGACGTGGTCGACGAGCGGCCGTACGAGATCGACCGGATCGGCGCGCCGCTGGCCTGGATCTACGACTTCGGGCTGACCACCACGGTCGAGGACCTGCCGCTGCTGCGCTCGCTGCCCGAGCGGTTCACCGAGGCCATGGGTGCGGTCTGGCGCGGGGACGCCGAGGACGACGGCCTGGGCGCGCTGGTGCTGCTGGCCGGGCTGAACTGGCGGCAGGTGACCGTCGTCCGCGCGTACGTGCAGTGGCTGCGGCAGACCGGGCTGCCGTTCGGGCAGGACTACGTCGAGGCGACGCTGGCCGCGCACCCGGAGATCGTGGGCCGGCTCGTGGCGCTGTTCGAGACCCGCTTCTCCCCCGGCCGGGACGCCGGGCGCGAGGCCCGGCAGAAGGACCTGGTCGAGTCGCTGCACACCGCGATCGGCGCGGTCGAGTCGCTGGACGCCGACCGGCTGCTGTCCGCGCTGCTGGCCGCGGTCCGCGCCACCCAGCGGACGACGTACTACGCCGGTGGCCCGCTGGCGCTCAAGCTCGACCCCGCCTCGGTGCCCGACCTGCCCGAGCCGCGGCCCAAGCGCGAGGTCTGGGTCAGCTCCCCGCGGGTCATGGGCATCCACCTGCGCTTCGGCGCGGTGGCGCGCGGCGGGCTGCGCTGGTCGGACCGCCGGGAGGACCTGCGCACCGAGGTGCTGGGCCTGGTCAAGGCGCAGATGGTGAAGAACACCGTCATCGTGCCGACCGGCGCCAAGGGCGGCTTCGTGGTCAAGCAGCCGCCGCCGGACGGAGCCGGCCGCGACGCCGTCCAGGCAGAGGGCATCGCCTGCTACAAGCTGTTCATCGGGGCGCTGCTGGCGCTCACCGACAACCTGGTCGACGGCAAGGTCGTGCCGCCCGAGCGCGTCGTCCGGCACGACGGCGACGACACCTACCTCGTCGTCGCCGCCGACAAGGGGACGGCGACCTTCTCCGACATCGCCAACCAGGTGGCGCTCGACAGCGGCTTCTGGCTCGGCGACGCGTTCGCCTCCGGCGGGTCGGTCGGCTACGACCACAAGGCCATGGGCATCACCGCCCGCGGCGCGTGGGAGTCGGTGACCCGGCACTTCCGCGAGCTCGGTGTCGACGTGCAGGCGGAGGACTTCACCGTCGTCGGCATCGGCGACATGTCCGGCGACGTCTTCGGCAACGGGATGCTGCTGTCGGAGCACATCCGGCTGGTCGGGGCGTTCGACCACCGGCACGTGTTCGTCGACCCCTCCCCCGACGCGGCGAGGTCGTTCGTCGAGCGCCGCCGGCTGTTCGACCTGCCGCGCTCGTCGTGGGCCGACTACGACGCGTCGCTGATCAGCGAGGGCGGCGGGGTCTGGCCGCGGACGGCGAAGTCGGTGCCGGTCTCGCCGCAGACGCGGGTGGCGCTCGGGCTGGCCGACGACGTCGAGGCGCTGGCGCCGACCGAGCTGATCCGGGCGATCCTGCTCGCGCCGGCCGACCTGCTGTTCAACGGTGGGATCGGCACCTACGTCAAGGCGCGCGACGAGAGCGATCTCGAGGTGGGGGACAAGGCCAACGACGCGGTCCGGGTGGACGGCGAGCAGCTGCGGGTCCGCGTGGTCGGCGAGGGCGGCAACCTGGGGCTGACCCAGCGCGGCCGCGTGGAGTTCGCGCTGGCCGGCGGGCGGGTCAACACCGACGCGATCGACAACTCCGCCGGCGTGGACACCTCCGACCACGAGGTGAACATCAAGATCGCGCTGAACCGGCCGGTCGACGCCGGTTTGCTGTCCGCCGCTGCCCGGGCGAAGCTGCTCGGGACGATGACCGACGAGGTGGCGGCCGCCGTCCTCACCGACAACCACGCGCAGAACGCGGCCCTGGCGACCGAGACCACCTCGGCCCGGTCGCTGCTCGACGCGCACGAGCGGTTCATCCGGCACCTGGAGCGCAGCGGCCGGCTGGTGCGCAGCGTCGAGGCGCTGCCCGACGAGCGCGGGCTGGCCGAGCGGCGGAGGGACGGGCAGGCGCTGACCAGCCCGGAGCTGTCGGTGCTGCTCGCCTACGCCAAGCTCGAGACCGACGACGCCGTCCTGCACTCGACGCTGCCCGACGACCCGTCGCTGGAGGACCTGCTCGTCTGCTACTTCCCGGCGGCGTTGCGGGACCGCTTCCCCGACGCGATCTCCGCGCACCCGCTGCGGCGGGAGATCGTGGCGACCGCGCTGATCAACCGGGCGGTGAACATCGCCGGGGTCACCGGGCTGTTCCGCCTGTCCGAGGAGACCGGGGTGCCGCTGGCCGCGGTGACCCGCGCGCACGCCGTGGCGCTCGCCGTCTTCGAGGTCGACCGGCTGTGGAACGCCGTCCGGCCGCTGGACAACCAGGTGCCGGCGACCGCCCAGGTCGAGCTGCGCACCGAGGCGACGCGGCTGGCCGAGCGGGCGACCCGGTGGCTGCTGCGGCTGCCCGCGCTGACCAGCGAGCACCCCGCCCCGCTCGCCGACGTGGTCGGCCGGTTCACCCCCGCGGTGGCCGAGGTGCGGGCCGGGCTGCCGTCCTGGCTGCTCGGCGGGGAGGCGCAGGCCTACGCCGACCGGGCCGCGCGGCTGGAGTCGACCGGCGTCCCGGGGTCGCTGGCCACCGAGGTCGCCGCCGCTCCCCTGCTGCCCTCGGCGCTGGACCTGGCGATCGTGGCCGAGGAGACCGGCGCCCCGATCGCGCTGGCCGGGCAGGTCATGCAGCGGCTGGCCGACCGGCTGGGCCTCGTGCCGCTGCGCGAGCAGATCATCGCCCTGCCCCGTGACCGCCGGTGGAACTCGATGGCCCGGGCCTCGCTGCGCGACGACCTGGCCGCCGAGCAGGCCGCGCTGACCGCCGACGTCCTGGGGCTGCGGTCCAAGGACAAGGCCGACGCGGGGGCCCTGGTCGAGGCGTGGGCGTCGGCGTGGGACATCGCGCAGCGCCGGGCCGCCGGCCAGCTCACCGACATCGCGACCGGGGACCGCCAGGAGCTCGCCGAGCTGCTGGTCGCCGTCCGGACCCTGCGCGGCCTCCGCCACCGCTGACGGGGGCGGCGGCTTCACCCTCGCGGTGTCGTCGCCGCCCTCGCGTCATGCCGCGCGGTTCCCGACCACACCGCGAGGGTCGGCCGCCGCTAGGTCCGTCTCGGGAGGTCTAGCCCCAGAGCTAGAGAGTCGTAGAAGGCCTCAGAGGGGCGGACGACGGTCGCCGAAGCGGGTCGCCTGCTCGAAGGCGTGCCCGACCTCCAGCACCCGCCGGTCGGCGCGCGGCGGCCCGACGATCTGCAGACCGACCGGCAGCCCGTCCGGCGTGAACCCGCCCGGCACCGAGAGCGCCGGGCAGCCGGTCGGGGAGAACAGCGTGCAGGAGCGCATCCACTCCAGGTAGTTCTCCTGCGGCACTCCCCCGATCTCGGTCGGGTACTCCATCTCGACCGGGAACGGCAGCACCTGCGTCGTCGGCGCCAGCAGGACGTCGTACCGCTCGAAGAACGCCACCATCCGCTCGTACAGCTTCGTGTGCGCCACCTCGGCGCGGGCGACGTCGGCGCCGGTGAGCTTCGCGCCCATCTCGGCGTTCCAGCGGATGCTCTCCTTGACCAGCTCCGGGGTCCGCCGCGACTTCTCCAGGTGCGCCTGCTCGAACAGCCACGCCCGCAGCGTCCCGAACACCTCGTCGGCGTCGGTCAGATCGGGGCAGTCCTCGTCGACCCGCGCCCCGAGGTCGCGGAACACCCCCAGCTGCGCCATGAGCACCTCGGTCACCGCCGGGTCGACCCTCACCCGCCCGCCGAGGTCCGGCGTCCACGCGACCCGCAGCCCGTCCAGCGACGTGGGCAGCGGCTCGGCGAAGACGGCGCCCGGCGTCTCCAGCGAGATCGGCACCCGCAGATCCGGCCCCGCGATCACCGACAGCTGCAGCGCGACGTCGGCGACCGTGCGCCCCATCGGCCCCTGCACCGACAGCGTCGACCAGCCCAGCGGCGCCGGCCACGACGGCACCCGGCCCGGTGTCGGCCGCAGGCCCACGACGTTGCAGAACGCCGCCGGGTTGCGCAGCGAACCGCCCATGTCCGAGCCCTCGGCCACCGGCACGAGCCCGGCGGCCAGCGCGGCCGCCGCTCCCCCGCTGGACCCGCCGGCCGAGAGCCCGTGCCGGTACGGGTTGTGCGTCACGCCGAAGACCGGGTTGAACGTGTGCGATCCCGCCGCGAACTCCGGCACGTTCGTCTTCCCGACCCGCACCGCGCCCGCTCGACCGAGCCGCGCGACCACGAGCTCGTCGCGGGCGGGCACGGTGTTCGAGAACAGCGGCGAGCCCCACGTCGTCCGCAGGCCCCCGGTCGCGTGGGTGTCCTTGTGCGCCACGGGCAGCCCGTGCAGCGGGCCGACCGGCTCCCCCGCCGCGAGCGCCGCGTCGGCGGCGTCGGCCGCCGCCCGCGCGCCCTCGACGTCGAGGGTCACGATCGCGTTCAGCGCGGGGTTGACCCGCTCGATGCGATCCAGGTGCGCGTCGAGAACCTCGCGCGCCGACACCGTCCGGCCGCGGATCAGCGCCGCCAGCTCCGTCGCCGGGGTGAAGCAGAGGTCGTGACTCACCCTGCGAGGTTCCCACGCTGAGCGCGGGTGGTGACCACCTGGTCGGCCGGGACGACGAGCGTCAGCGCCGAGCCGTCGGCCTCCACCGGAAAGCCGTTGCGCCGCAGCAGCGCCCGCAGCCGGCCGACGTCCGTGGGCTCGGCCGTGGTGGTCGCGAGGAACCGCGCCAGCCGCCCCTTGTGCGCCTTGTTGAAGTGGCTGACGACGGCGCGGCTGCCGTCGGACCGCTCGCTGAGCACGGTGACCGTCACCGCCCCGGGCACCGGCGCCAGCGCGGCGTACGAGCCGCTGCGCAGGTCGACCACCAGGTCGTCGATGTCCGCCAGCACCGCCGACAGCGCCGGCTTCCACAGCGTGCGCAGCGTCGGCAGCCCCGGCAGCTGCGAGCCCGCCGAGAGCCGGTAGGCCGGGATCCGGTCGCCGTCGCGCACCAGCCCGAACAGCGCCGAGCCCACCGCCAGTCGAGATGCCGCCCGGGCCCGCCCTGCCTTCGTCAGCGACCGGACGTCGAGCGCGTCGTAGAGGACGCCGGTGTAGCGCTCCAGCGCGGGCGCGGTGGGCGCGCTCAGCAGCGCCGCGTTGCGCGCGATCTCGCCGTCCTGCTGCGCGGAGAGCCCGAGCGCGGCCCGGGCCGACGGCGGGTCGTCGGAGAGCGCCACCAGCGCCTCGACCAGCTGCGCACGCACCGGCGACAGGGCGGGAGAGGACAGCGAGTCGAGGTCGAGCGGGGAGCCGGACCCGCCCGGCGACTTCGTCTCGGACGGGGGGAGCAGGACCAGCACGAGGCGCCACGTTACGTCGCCCGGAGAGCTCGCCTGAGGCGTTCCTGCGAAGTCCCTGCCAAGAGGACCGAAGTCCTGGCACGTCGCGAGCCACCGGAGCACCATCGAGGGTGCGGCAGATCACCGCGCATCCCTGCGAAGGGAGAGGACGCCATGTCAGCGTTGTCGGAGCGGCCCGAGAATGGCCTGCCGGCCGAGATGTCGCTGGAGGAGAAGCTCGCGTGCGAGCGCGAGGCCCGCCACGACGTCGCGGCCCGCGGACGCATCGCCGACGTCGCGCCCATCCAGCACTACCTCGAGCACTCCCGCACCGAGGACGGTCTGCACCCCCCGAAGAGCGGGCAGCACAAGCCACGCACCCCGCACGAGCGCCCTGCCCGGACCGGGTTGTCCGGCTGGCTGCGCTGGGGCGAGGACGGCCCCCCGAGCCGGACCCAGCACTTCCCGCCCGTCTGAGGTCGGCGGGCCCCGCCTCAGTCCGCGAGCTGCACGGCCACCGGTGCGTGGTCGCTGGCGCCCTTGCCCTTGCGCTCCTCGCGGTCGATGAGCGCGCCGGTCACCCGACCGGCGAGGGCCGGGGAGCCGAGGACGAAGTCGATCCGCATGCCCTCGCGGCGCGGGAAGCGCAGCTGCGTGTAGTCCCAGTACGTGTACACGCCCGGGCCGGGCGCGAGCGGCCGGACGACGTCGGCGTACCCCGCGTCGACGATCGCCCGGAACGCTGCCCGCTCCGGCGGTGAGACGTGCGTGGAGTGCGCGAACACGGCCATGTCCCAGACGTCGTCGTTCTCCGGCGCGATGTTCCAGTCGCCGACCAGCGCCACCGGAGCGTCCGGATCGGCGGCCAGCCAGCCGGCCGCCGTCTCCTTCAACGCGGCGAGCCACTGCAGCTTGTACTGGTAGTGCGGGTCGGTCAGCGTGCGCCCGTTCGGCACGTAGAGGCTCCAGACCCGGACGCCTCCGCAGGTCGCGCCGAGCGCCCGGGCCTCGGTGTCGGGGTCCTCGCCCCAGCACGGCTGGCCGGGGAAGCCGATCTCGACGTCGTCCAGGCCGACCCGCGACACGATCGCCACGCCGTTCCACTGCGAGTAGCCCACGTGCGCCACCTGGTACCCGAGCTCGGTGAACCGCTCTTCGGGGAACTGGTCGTCGCGGCACTTGGTCTCCTGCAGCGCCAGGACGTCGATGTCGCGGCGCTGCAACCAGGCGGCCACCCGGTCGACCCGGCTGCGGATGGAGTTCACGTTCCAGGTGGCCAGTCGCACGCGACCAACCTATGTGCCTTCCCCGACAGTCCTCGGGCGGCCAGGCTGGACCCCATGGACGTCGACACCCGCCTGAAGGAGCTCGGCATCGAGCTGCCGGAACCGGTCGCCCCGGGCGGCAACTACGTCCCGGTCATGCGGGCCGGCGACCTGCTGTTCCTCTCCGGCGCGGGGCCGGCGCGGCCCGACGGGAGCATGGTCACCGGCAAGGTGGGGGACGGCGGGCTGAGCCTCGCCGAGGGGCGGGAGGCGGCCCGGCTGACCGGGCTGCAGCTGCTCGCCGTTCTCCAGTCCGAACTCGGCGACCTCGGCCGCGTGCGTCAGGTGGTCAAGCTCTTCGGCATGGTCAACGTGGCGCCCGGCTTCACCGACACGCCGGGTGTCATCAACGGCTGCTCCGACCTGCTGGTCGAGGTGTTCGGCGACCAGGGCCGGGGCGCCCGCTCGGCGGTGGGCCAGGCGGCGCTGCCCTTCGACATCGCCGTCGAGATCGAGGCCGTCGTCCTCTGTGATCTGTCATCCTCCGGATGACACCGCGGCCAGGTGCTCACGAGCTGATGGTCAGTCCTTGGCCGCGGCCCTGGCCCGGGCGCGCTCGCGGCTCTCCACGAACCGGGTCGCCTGCGCGTCGAGGCCCTCGAGGAACACGGCCAGCTCCTCGCGCGCCTTCTCCCCCGCCGGGCCCAGGTCCGTGCGGTCGAACACCTTCCAGGCGCGCAGCACGGGGCTGACCACCTCGTCGTGGTGCAGCCGCAGGTCGTAGATGCCGGCCTTGGCGATCAGCATCGAGTTGCGCCGGAAGTTCGCCATGGTGGCGCCGGGCATCTCGAAGCCGACGACCTCCTTGGTCACCGCCTGCATGGCCAGGTCCGGGTCGATGTCGAACGCGGCCGCCATCATGTTCCGGTAGAAGACCATGTGCAGGTTCTCGTCGGTCGCGATGCGGGCCAGCAGCCGGTCGGCGATCGGGTCGCCGGTGGCCCGGCCGGTGTTGCGGTGCGAGACGCGGGTCGCCAGCTCCTGGAACGAGACGTAGGCGATCGCCTCGAGCGGCGTCTTGTCCCCGGAGTCGTAGCCGATGGTCATGTAGTCCATCCGGGCCCGCTCCAGCTCCACGGGGTCCACGCCGCGGGTGACCACGAGGTAGTCGCGCAGGGCGACGCCGTGCCGGTTCTCCTCCGCCGTCCACCGGCCGATCCACGTGCCCCACGCGCCGTCCCGGCCGAAGCGGGTGGCGATCTCGCGGTGGTAGCTGGGCAGGTTGTCCTCGGTGAGCAGGTTGGTGATCATCGCGGCCTTGGCGGTCTCGTCGAGCCGCGAGTGCTCCGGCGCCCAGTCCTCCCCGCCCAGGAACGCGAAGTCGCGCCCCTGCGACCAGGGGATGTAGTCGTGCGGGTGCCACTCCTTGGCCAGCGACAGGTGCCGGTCGAGGTTCTCTGCGACCACCGGCTCGAGTTCGACGAGGACGGCGCTCTGGGCGGGCGTGCTGGACATGGACGACCTCCGGCTCGACCTACGACTGCGTAACCTACGCTCCCGTAGCCAACGGGTGACATCAAGGGTTGGTGCCCCGATGCGACCCAGCTCACCCACCAGCGGGTGGACCTTCCTGTCGCGGGGGCCCGATCACAGGCTGTGTTCAGCTCGGGGTGCGATCATGGCCGGATGACCGAGCGGCAGAGGCCTGGGCACAACGCGTGAGCGCTGACCTCGAGGCGCCGCCGGACGCCGGATCCGGTGGTGCGCGCCGGCCGCCGCGCCGCTCGCGCCGGACCGCCCACAGCTTCGGTGGGGCCCTCGGCCTCACGGTTCTCGGCGCCGTCGTCCCCGGGACCGGCTTCTTCGCCGCCGGACGGCGCAAGCTCGGCGCGCTGACCCTGGTGGTGTTCCTGCTGGTGGTCGGCGGTGCCCTGTACCTCGCGACGATCGGCCGGCACGCCGCCGTCCAGCTCGCGGTGAGCACGAGTTCGTTGCTCTGGGTGATCGGCGGCGTGGCCTTGATCGCGCTGCTCTGGATCGCGGTGATCGCCGCGGGCTACACGATGCTCGCCCCCCGGGGGACCCGCGCGCTGCAGCACGTCGTCGGCACGGTGCTCGTCGTCCTGCTCGCGGTCGCGGTGGCCGTGCCCGCCTACTGGGTGGTGCGGCTGGCCGACGCGCAGCGCGGCCTGATCAACGGGGTCTTCGCCGACCACCAGTCGGCCACCGTCGACGACAAGCCCAACCCGTTCGCCGGCAAGGACCGGGTGAACGTGCTGCTGCTCGGCGGTGACTCCGGTCCGGGCCGCGACGGCCTGCGCACCGACACGGTGATCGTGGCCAGCATCGACACCCACAACGGCGACACGACGCTGTTCAGCCTGCCCCGCAACCTGGAGAACCTGCCCTTCCCGCCGAGCAGCCCGATGGCGCAGTTCTACCCGAACGGCTTCGAGGCCGGCAGCGAGAGCGAGGGACTGCTCAACGCCGTCTACCGCAACGGCCCGGCGCAGCACCCCGGCATCCTCGGCCCCACCGACGACGAGGGCGCCGACTGGCTCAAGCTCGGCGTCGGTCAGGCGCTCGGGCTGCACATCGACTACTTCGTGCTGGTCAACCTCGAGGGCTTCAGCCGGCTGGTCGACGCGCTCGGCGGCGTCACGGTCAACGTCAACTACTGGGTGCCGATCAACGGTGACCCGGGCACCGGGCAGCTGCCCGACGACTACATCGCCCCCGGGCCGCACCAGCACCTCGACGGCTTCCACGCGCTGCAGTTCGCCCGCGGCCGGTTCGGCCTCACCGACTACGACCGCATGGCGCGGCAGCGCTGCACGATCGGCGCCATCGTCCAGGCCGCCGACCCGGTGACGGTGCTGCGCAAGTACCAGCAGATCGCCGAGACCACGCAGGACATGGTCAGCACCGACATCCCGCAGTCGGCGCTGTCGGACTTCGTCGACCTCGGGTTCCAGGTCAAGGACGCCGAGGTGCACAGCGTCGTCTTCGACAACACGCTGATCGACCCGGCGTACCCGGACTACGACCAGATGCGCCAGATCGTGCAGTCCGCGCTGTCGTCCGACGCCCCCGCGTCCAGCAGCAGCGCGGCGCCGACCACGGGGACGACGGCCCCGGTCACCTCGGGGTCCGCCGGGGAGACGCCGCCGCCGTCGGGCTCGCCGGTCACCGACGTCGGCGACGCGTGCGCCTACAACCCGCAGCAGGCGCAGCAGGCGCTCGCCCAGGGCAAGCCGCCCACCCGCCACCGCTAGGCGGCCAGCACCACCACGAGGGTCCGGGGGCCGTGCACGCCCTCGACCCGCGAGAGCTCGATGTCGCTGGTGGCCGACGGACCGCTGATCATCGTCAGCGGTCGCACCGGGTCGAGCCGCGCGAGCCCCTCGGGCACTCCCCCGACGACCTGGTCGGAGGTCACCACGCAGACCAGGCAGTCGGGCAGCAGGGAGACCGCGCGCCGGCCGCTCTCGGCGGCGCCGTCGAGCACCAGCGTGCCGGTCTCGGCGATCGCGACCGCGACGCCGGTGACCGCGGCGGCGAAGCCGGCCAGCTCGACCGCGGGGCGGCCGTCGTCCTCGGTCACCCCATCGGGACGCCAGGGGCCCGGCAGACCGGGGGTAACGACGACGTCGGCCGGCCGCCAGCCGGCCCCCAGCCCGGCGTCCAGCGCCGCGCTGACCGCCTCGGCGATCCGGTCCGGCGCGCAGCGCAGCACCTGCGCCCGGTAGTCCTCGAGCCGGTCGGCGAGCACCTCGCGCAGGACGTCGGCCGGGCGGTCGTCGCGGACCCGGTAGTCGCGGGCGAGCTCGGCCACCGCCGGACGGTCGCCCAGCGCCGTCCGGATCCGGGCCAGCACCTCGTCGCGGGCGCTCATCCGCCGTGCTCCCGCAGCCAGGCCTGGGTGAAGGTCTCCTTCGGCGGGGTGGGCAGATCGCGGGTGCGCGTCCACTTCGACGCCGGGGGCGGCAGCGCCGCGGGCATCGTCGGCTTGCCGCGGGCGAGGAACCGGCCCAGCCCGGCCGCCTTCTGCGCCGCGTGCCACAGCCGCGGGTTCGACATCGCCTTGGCCAGCCAGCGGAAGCCGAGGGCCTCGACCGTCGTCCGCTCCTGGGCCTCGACGTGCTCGGCGCGCAGGTGCACGAGGATCGACGGGATGTCGATGGCCACCGGGCAGACCTCGTAGCAGGCCCCGCACAGCGACGACGCGTACGGCAGGGAGGCGTTGTCCTCCACCCCGGTCAGCTGCGGCGAGAGCACCGCCCCGATCGGCCCCGGGTAGACCGAGCCGTACGCGTGCCCGCCGGTGCGCTCGTAGACCGGGCAGACGTTGAGGCAGGCCGAGCATCGGATGCAGTGCAGCGCCTCGCGGCCGATCTCGTCGGCGAGGGTCGCCGTCCGCCCGTTGTCCAGCAGGACCAGGTGGAACTCCTGCGGCCCGTCGCCGGGGGTGACCCCCGCCCAGAGCGACGTGTACGGGTTCATCCGCTCGCCGGTGGAGCTCCGCGGCAGCAGTTGGAGGAAGACCTCGAGGTCGCGCCAGGTGGGCACGAGCTTCTCGATGCCCATGACCGTGATCAGCGTCTCCGGCAGGGTCAGGCACATCCGCCCGTTGCCCTCGCTCTCGACGACGGCGAGGGTGCCGGTCTTGGCCACGGCGAAGTTCGCCCCGCTGATCGCGACCCTCGCCCGCAGGAACCGCTCCCGCAGGTGCGCGCGGGCGGCCATGGCCAGCTGCCGCGGCTCGTCGGTCAGCTCGGGGTCCACGGCCGGCATCTCGCGCAGGAAGATCTCGCGGATCTCCGCGCGGTTCTTGTGGATCGCCGGCACCAGGATGTGCGAGGGCTTGTCGTGCCCGAGCTGCACGATCAGCTCGGCGAGGTCGGTCTCGTGCGCGGCGATGCCGGCGGCCTCGAGCGCCTCGTTGAGGCCGATCTCCTGGGTGGCCATCGACTTGACCTTGACCACCTCGTCGCTGCCGGTGGCCCGGACCAGGCGGGTGACGATCTCGTTGGCCTCGTTCGCGTCGCGCGCCCAGTGCACGGTGCCGCCGCGCGCGGTGACCTGCTCCTCGAGGGCGAGCAGGTGCTCGTCGAGCCGGGCCATGGTCGCGCGCTTGAGCGCCGCGCCGGCTGCCCGCAGCTGCGCCCAGTCGGGCACCTCGCCGACCACGGCCGCCCGCTTCGCGCGGATCGTGCTCGTCGCGTGGCCGAGGTTGGCCCGCAGCTGCCCGTCGCGCAGCGCGGTGCGGGCGGCGTCGGGGAACGGCTGGTCGCCGCGGAGGTTGCCGACCCCACGGGGTGCGGTGGGCAGGCCGAGGAAGACGGTCACGCCGGCACCGCCGGCCGGGTCGCCTGGTGCGGGGAGACCGCCTCTTCGGTCGAGGCGAGGATCTCGGCGAGGTGCACGGTGCGCGTGCCCGAGCGCAGCCGCGACAGCCCGCCGCCGATGTGCATCAGGCACGACGCGTCGCCGGCGGTGCAGACCTCGGCGTGCGTGCCGAGGATGTTCGCCATCTTGTCGGTGAGCATCGCCGTCGAGGTGTCGGCGTTCTTGACCGCGAACGTGCCGCCGAAGCCGCAGCACTGCTCGGCGCCGGGCAGCTCGACCAGCTCCAGGCCGCGGACCGCCCGCAGCAGCCGCACCGGTCGGTCGCCGACGTGGAGCATCCGCAGCGAGTGGCAGGTCGGGTGGTAGGTCACGCGGTGCGGGTAGTAGGCGCCGACGTCGGTCACCCCGAGGACGTCGACGAGGAACTGGGAGAGCTCGTAGGTCCGCTCGGCGAGCGCGGCGGCCTCGTCGGCCAGGGCGGTCTCGCCGCCCCGGCGCAGCACGTCGGCCTGCTGGTGGTGGATGGACGCGACGCACGAGCCGGACGGCGCCACGACCGCCTCCGCACCGGCGAAGGCGCGCACGTGGTTGGCCACGATCGGCACCGCCTCGCGGCGGTAGCCGGTGTTGACGTGCATCTGACCGCAGCACGCCTGGCCGGGCGGGACGACGACCTCGTGCCCCAGCCGCTCGAGCAGCACCGCCGTCGCGCGGGCCACCTGCGGTGCGACGGTGTCCACCAGGCAGGTGGCGAACAGCGCGACCTTCATGCGCTCCCTCTCCGGGCCGCCGCGGAGCGGCGGACCATGCTGGACTCCCGGACGACGAGCGTCGGCTCGTAGACCAGTTGCTGGTGCAGGTGCGTCGCGTGCGCGTTGGCCTCCTCGATCAGCAGCTCGGCGGCCCGGCGGCCGAGCTCCTGGCGCGGCTTGCGCACCGAGGTGAGCGGAACGGCGGCCGCGCCGGCGAAGTCGATGTCGTCGTAGCCCACGATCGCGAAGTCGTCCGGGACCCGCACCCCGTGCCGGACCATCTCCTGCAGCAGGCCCAGCGCGATCAGGTCGTTGGCGCAGACCGCCGCCGTCGGCCGCCGCGACTCGGACATCCCGACGATCTGCGCGCCGGCCTCGCGACCGCCGAGCACGGTGAGCGTCTCCGGGGAGAACACGGTCAGCGGCTCGTCGGACCCGAACCGCCGGCGGACGGCGCGCTCCACGCCGGCGTGCCGTTCCTGCACCTGCGGCAGCCCGGACGGGCCGCCGATGAACGCGATCCGCTCGTGCCCGCGCTCCAGCAGGTGCTCGGCGGCCAGCTGACCGCCGACGACGTCGTCGACGGCGACCGAGCACTGGTCGGGACCGGGTGCCCGGCGGTCGAGCAGGACGACGGGGACGCCGCGCTGCCGGATCGCGTCGAGGTGCGGGGACAGCTGGGCGGTGGGCGTGATGATCACGCCCTGCACCCGCTGCTCGGCCAGCACCGCCAGGTAGGCCGCCTCCTTCTCGGGGCGGTCGTCGGCGTTGCACAGGATCAGCGCCAGGCCCTGCTCGTTGAGGACGTCCTCGACCCCGCGGGCGACGTCGGTGAAGAACGGGTTGGCGATGTCGAGGACGACGAGGCCGACCGTGCGGCTGGAGCCCGCGCGCAGGTGACGGGCCGACTCGTTGCGCACGAAGCCCAACGCGTCGATCGCGGCGAGCACGCGCTCGCGGGTGGGCGGGCTGACCACCTCGGGCCGGTTGAGGACGTTGCTCACGGTGCCGACCGACACCCCGGCCCGCAGGGCGACGTCGCGGATGCTGGCGGTCAGCGGACCTCCTGGTGAACCGTCTCAACGACGGAAGCGGACGCCGTTCCCGAGAGGATCGTGGCGCAGTGGTTGACACATTCCTAGCAGGTTCCTTAGGGTCTGCGCCATCATTTCCTGAAACGTTTCACAGCACTTGCTCGCTCCGATCGGAGAGACCCGTGACCGACCTCCGTGCCCGCGCCCTCGAGGCCCTGGCCGCGCAGACGATCGAGCTGCCCTCCTGGGCGTTCGGCAACTCCGGCACCCGCTTCAAGGTGTTCGGCCAGCCCGGTGTGGCGCGCGATCCGTTCGAGAAGCTCGAGGACGCCGCCCAGGTGCACCGCTACACGGGGGTCGCGCCGCGGGTCTCGCTGCACATCCCGTGGGACCTCGTCGAGGACTACGGCAAGCTCGCCGCGCACGCGGCTGACCTGGGCGTGCAGATCGGCGGGATCAACTCCAACCTGTTCCAGGACGACGACTACCGGCTCGGCTCGCTGACCCACCCCGACCAGCGGGTGCGCGCCAAGGCGATCGCCCACCACGCGCAGTGCGTGGAGGTCATGCGGCAGACCGGGTCGACCGCCCTCAAGCTCTGGCTGCCCGACGGCACCAACTACCCGGGCCAGGACGACCTGCGCGCCCGCCAGGACCGGCTCGCCGACTCGCTGCAGCAGATCTACGCGCTGCTGGACCCCGAGCACCGGCTGCTCATCGAGTACAAGTTCTTCGAGCCGTACTTCTACGCGATGGACATCCCCGACTGGGGCACCTCGCTGCTGCACTGCCTCGCGCTCGGCGAGCGGGCGCAGGTCGTGCTCGACACCGGCCACCACGCGCCCGGGACGAACATCGAGTTCATCGTCATGCAGCTGCTGCGGGCCGGCCGGCTGGGCGCCTTCGACTTCAACTCCCGCAACTACGCCGACGACGACCTCATCGTCGGGTCCGCGGACCCGTTCCAGCTGTTCCGGATCATGAACGAGATCGTGGCCGCCGACGCGCTGCGCCCGGACTCCGGCGTCAACTTCATGCTCGACCAGTGCCACAACATCGAGCCGAAGATCCCCGGCCAGATCCGCTCGGTGCAGAACGTCCAGGAGGCGACCGCGAAGGCGCTGCTGGTCGACCGCGAAGCGCTGCGCGAGGCCCAGCGGTCCGGTGACGTGCTGGCCGCGAACGGCGTCCTGATGGACGCCTACAACACCGACGTCCGGCCGTTGCTGGCCGAGCTGCGCGAGTCGAAGGGCCTCGAGCCCGACCCGTACGCCGCCTACGCCCGCTCCGGCTACCAGGAGCGCATCGCCCGCGAGCGCGTCGGCGGCCAGCAGGCCGGCTGGGGCGCCTGATCCCGCGGTTTCGCGCGCTTAACCGCGCGCGGTCAAGCGCGCGAAACCACCTTTCTCGACGATCGAAGGAACTGCTCCCGTGACGAACCCCGTGGTCAGTGAGCTGATCGGCCGGTCCAACCGGCTCGGCGCCGACCCGCGCAACACCAACTACGCCGGCGGCAACACCTCCGCCAAGGGCACCGAGACCGACCCGGTCACCGGCACGCCGGTCGAGCTGGTCTGGGTCAAGGGCTCCGGCGGCGACCTCGGCACGCTGACGGAGAGCGGCCTGGCCGTCCTGCGGCTGGACCGGCTGCGCTCCCTCGTCGACGTCTACCCCGGCGTCGAGCGCGAGGACGAGATGGTCGCCGCGTTCGACTACTGCCTGCACGGCCGCGGCGGCGCCGCCCCGTCGATCGACACCGCGATGCACGGCCTGGTGACCGCGCCGCACGTCGACCACCTGCACCCCGACTCCGGCATCGCCCTGGCCACGGCCGAGGACGGCGAGCAGCTCACCCGCGAGTGCTTCGGCGAACGCGTCGTCTGGGTGCCGTGGCGCCGTCCCGGCTTCCAGCTGGGCCTGGACATCGCCGCGATCGCCGAGAAGAACCCGCAGGCGATCGGCTGCATCCTGGGCGGCCACGGCATCACCGCGTGGGGGCAGACCAGCGAGGAGTGCGAGGCCAACAGCCTCGAGATCATCCGGACGGCGGAGCGGTTCCTCGCCGAGCGCGGGAAGGCCGAACCCTTCGGCGCCCCGCTGCCCGGGTTCGAGCCGCTGGCGCCGGCCGAGCGCCGGATCCGCGCGGCCGCCCTGGCGCCGGTGATCCGCGGGCTGGCCGGCACCGACAAGCCGCAGGTCGGCCACTTCACCGACGCCGACGTCGTCCTGGAGTTCCTGGCCGCGAGCGAGCACCCGCGGCTGGCGGCGCTGGGCACGTCCTGCCCCGACCACTTCCTGCGCACGAAGGTGCGCCCGCTGGTCCTCGACCTGCCGCCCACGGCGCCGCTCGACGAGGCCGTGGCCCGGCTGCACGCTCTGCACGAGGAGTACCGCGCCGAGTACGCCGCCTACTACGAGCGGCACGCCACCCCGGACTCCCCCGCGATGCGCGGTGCGGACCCGGCGATCGTCCTGGTGCCCGGGGTCGGCATGTTCAGCTTCGGCAAGGACAAGCAGACCGCCCGTGTGGCCGGCGAGTTCTACGTCAACGCCATCAACGTCATGCGCGGCGCCGAGGCGGTCAGCACCTACGCGCCGATCGACGAGGCCGAGAAGTTCCGCATCGAGTACTGGGCGCTCGAGGAGGCCAAGCTCCAGCGGATGCCGAAGCCGAAGCCGCTGGCCACCCGCGTCGCCCTGGTCACCGGCGCGGCGAGCGGGATCGGCAAGGCCATCGCGCAGCGGCTGGCCCGCGAGGGCGCCTGCGTCGTCGTCGCCGACCTCGACCTGCACAAGGCCCGGGACGCCGCCGCCGAGATCGGTGGCACCGACGTCGCCGTCGGCGTGGCGGCCGACGTGAGCGACGCCGAGGCGGTGGCCGCGGCCTTCCGCGAGGCGGTGCTCGCCTTCGGCGGCGTCGACCTGGTGGTCAACAACGCCGGCCTGTCGATCTCCAAGCCCCTGCTGGAGACGACGGAGGCCGACTGGGACCTGCAGCACGACGTCATGGCCAAGGGCAGCTTCCTGGTCTCCCGCGAGGCGGCCCGGATCATGATCGAGCAGGGTCTCGGCGGCGACATCGTCTACATCTCCAGCAAGAACTCCGTCTTCGCCGGGACGAGCAACATCGCGTACTCCTCGACCAAGGCCGACCAGGCGCACCAGGTGCGGCTGCTGGCCGCCGAGCTCGGCGAGCACCAGATCCGGGTCAACGGCATCAACCCCGACGGCGTCGTCCGCGGGTCGGGGATCTTCGCCGGCGGCTGGGGCGCCCAGCGCGCCGCGGTCTACGGCGTCCCCGAGGAGGAGCTCGGCCAGTACTACGCCCAGCGCACCCTGCTCAAGCGCGAGGTGCTGCCCGAGCACGTGGCCGACGCCGTCCTCGCCCTCACCGGCGGGGAGCTCACCCGGACGACGGGTCTGCACATCCCGGTGGACTCCGGCGTCGCGGCGGCGTTCCTGCGGTGACCGGCACGACCTTCGCGGCCGTCGACCTGGGCGCCTCCAGCGGCCGGGTCATGGCCGCGCGGGTCGGCCCGGACCGCCTCGACCTGCACGAGGTGCACCGGTTCCCCAACCGGCCGGTCCGCGTCGGCGGCACGCTGCACTGGGACGTCCTGGCCCTGCACGGCGGCATCCTCGAGGGGCTGCGCGCCGCGGGCCGGGACGCCGGCCGGCTCGCCGGGGTGGGCATCGACAGCTGGGGGGTGGACACCGGCCGGCTCGACGCCGACGGCGTGCTGCTCGGCAACCCGGTGCACTACCGCGACGCCCGGCACGAGACGGCGGTACCGGCGGTGCACGCCGTCGTCCCGCCGGACGAGCTGTACCGGACCACCGGACTGCAGCACCTGCCGTTCAACACGATCTTCCAGCTGGCCGCCGCACGGGGGACGGCCCAGCTGGAGGCCGCGCGCACGCTCCTGCTGATCCCCGACCTGCTCGGCTACTGGCTGACCGGTGCGGTCGGCGCGGAGCTCACCAACGCCTCGACCACCGGGCTGCTCGACGCGACCAGCCGGCAGTGGGCGTGGGAGCTCGTCGACGAGCTCGGCCTGCCGCGCGGCCTCTTCCCGCCGCTGCGCGGGCCGGGAGAGCGGATCGGCGAGCTCACCGCTGAGGTGCTGGCGGAGACCGGCCTGGCCGGGCCAGTCCCCGTCACCGCGGTCGCCTCGCACGACACCGCCTCGGCGGTCGTGGGCGTGCCCGCGTCCACCGACCGGTTCGCCTACATCTCCTGCGGCACCTGGTCGCTGGTCGGCGTCGAGCTGGACGAGCCGGTGCTGACCGAGCAGAGCCGGCGGGCCGGGTTCACCAACGAACTGGGCGTGGACGGAACGGTCCGCTACCTGCACAACGTCATGGGCCTGTGGCTGCTCCAGGAGTCGCAGCGCACCTGGGCTTCATCCGGGCTCACCGCCGACCTGCCCGATCTGCTCGCCGCTGCGGCGCAGGTGCCGGTGTTCACGGCGCTGGTCGACGCCGACGACCCCCGCTTCCTGCCGCCGGGTGACATGCCGGCCCGGATCGCGCAGGTCTGCGCGGAGACCGGGCAGGTCCCGCCGCAGAGCGTGCCCGCGACGGTCCGGTGCATCCTCGACAGCCTCGCGCTGGCCTACCGGCGCACCGTCCGCCGCGCCGCGGAGCTCTCCGGCCGCGAGGTCGAGGTCGTGCACCTGGTCGGCGGGGGAGCGCGCAACGCCCTGCTCTGCCAGCTGACCGCCGACGCCTGCGGTGTCCCCGTGCTCGCCGGGCCGGTCGAGGCAGCCGCACTGGGCAACGCGCTGGTGCAGGCCCGGGCCGCCGGGGTGCTCGCCGGCGGACTGGCCGAGCTTCGGTCGTTGCTGTGCGCGACGCAGGAGGTGCGCACGTACCGCCCGACGCCGGGCAGCGGTCCCGGGTGGGACGCCGCCGAGGCGCGGCTCGGGGGTTCCCGGGCCTAGGGTCGGCGCATGATCGAGCGGGCGCCGTTCGGCGCGACCGGGCACGAGTCCAGCCGGGTCATCTTCGGGGCGGCGGCACTGGCCAGGGGGTCGAAGGGGGACGCCGACCGGGCGCTCGACGTCCTGCTGGAGCACGGGATCAACCACATCGACGTCGCGGCCAGCTACGGCGACGCCGAGCTGCGCGTGGCGCCCTGGCTCAAGCGGCACCCGGACACGTTCTTCCTCGCCACCAAGACCGAGAAGCGCACCTACCGGGAGGCGCGGGAGTCGATCCACCGCTCGCTGGACCGCCTCGGCGTCGACCGCGTCGACTCGATCCAGCTGCACAACCTGGTCGACGTCATCGAGTGGGACCAGGCCCTGAGCGGCGGCGGTGCCCTGGAGGCCGCGCTCGAGGCGCGCGAGGAGGGGCTGGTCCGCTTCATCGGCGTCACCGGCCACGGCCTGTCGGTGCCCGAGATGCACCGGCGCAGCCTCGAGCGCTTCGCCTTCGACTCGGTGCTCTGCCCCTACAACTGGGTGCAGATGCAGGACGAGCGCTACGCCGACCGGTTCGAGGCCCTCGCCGCCGTCTGCGCCGAGCGGGACGTGGCGCTGCAGACGATCAAGAGCCTCGCCCGGCGCCGCTGGGACGGTCGCAAGGCCACCGCGTCGACCTGGTACGAGCCGCTGCGCGAGCAGGCCGACATCGACCTCGCCGTGCACTGGGTGCTCGGGCGGCCGCAGGCGTTCCTGCTCACCACCGGGGACGTCGAGATCCTCCCGCTGCTGCTCGACGCCGCCGAGCGCTTCCAGCAGCGCCCCTCGGACGACGACATGGCCGCGCTCGCCGCCCGCCAGGAGGCCACGCCCCTCTTCGTGTAAGGACCCCCTCCTCCCCACCCCTCGCAGGCTCGGGGTGGGACCCGAGAGGGGGCCGAGAGCCGCCGGACGGCTGACGCGGCTGTCTGTCCTACATCGCGGCGATCTGGATGAGGTTGCCGCAGGTGTCGTCGAAGACCGCCGTCGTCACCGGTCCCATCTGCGTGGGCTCCTGGGTGAACGTGACCCCGAGCCCCTTGAGCCGGTCGAACTCGGCGTGCACGTCGGCCACCGCGAACGAGGTGTAGGGGATCCCGTCGGCCACCAGCGCCGCCTTGAACGGCTTGGCGGCGGGGTGCTCGTCGGGCTCGAGGACCAGCTCGACGCCGTCCGGCGCCTCGGGCGAGACGACGGTGAGCCACCGGTGCTCCCCCAGCGGCACCTCGGTCTTCTTCACGAAGCCCAGCACCTCGGTGTAGAAGCGCAACGCCCTGTCCTGGTCGTCGACCAGCACGCTGGTCAGGTTGATCCGCACGGCAGTTCTCCTCACTCGATGTGCCACCGCTCGACGATGGCCTTGAGCGGCGAGGTGTCCAGGTCGTGGAACTTGTACCGACCCTCGCGGCGCGACCGGACCAGCCCCGCCGCCTCGAGCACCTCCAGGTGCTGGGACACCGCCTGCCGGGTCGAGCTCAGCCCGTGCTTGGAGATCAGGCGGGCGATCAGCTCGAACAGCGTCTGGCCGTTCCGCTCCTGCAGCTCGTCGAGGATGGCGCGTCGGGTCGGGTCGGCGAGCGCCTTGAACACGTCGCCCACGACGGAACAATAGGCAAGTATCTACTTGCCTGACAAGACCCGCCGGCGTCGCCGCCGCCGGACCAGGGCACCTGCCACCAGGACGACGGCGCCGCCGGCCAGCCACGGCCACGGCCCGGGTCCGTCGACGGGTGCCACCCCGGCCGCGCCCGGACGGGGCTCCGCCGACGGCCCCGCGGCCGGCCCGAGCTCCCGGAGGTCGGCCTCCAGCGCTGCGGTGAGCGGGCCGCTGCCGCCGCACAGGGACGCCGCGTACTCCCCCGCCGGCAGCGCCGCGTCGGAGTTGGCGAAGACGACGAACGGCCCGGTCCCGGAGAGCTCCAGTCCGCAGGTCGCGCCGCTGTCCGCCGAGACGACGCCCTGGTGCTCCGCGGCTGAGCCCTTGAACACCGAGTCGACGGCGAAGACGTGCAGCGCCGGGTCGGCGCTGCTGAAGACCGGCGCGTTCGGATGGCTCACCTCTCGCGAGACGAGCGTGCCGGTGAAGACGACGTCGGCCCGTGCGAAGAACCCGGCAGCGTCGTCGGACACGCAGTCGCAGGCGGCCGCGGGGGCAGCAGGCAGCACCACCACGCCCAGCGCGGCCAGGAACAGCGCGAGCACCACCGGGAACGTCCTGCTCACGGCGGCAGTGTGCACCCGATCAGGGCCCGGCGCGCCCACCCGAGTGGTGGTGCCCGTCCTCGGCCGGCGGCGGGACCAGGCCGTCCTCCACCGCCCGCACGTACAGGTCGCGGCGGGTCGGGGCCGGCCGGCCCACCTCGGCGTACTTGAGCCGGATCCGGCGCAGGTGGGTCTTCAGCGTCTCCCGGTCCATGCCCAGCTCGCGTGCGACGGTCGGCAGCAGGTCGCTGCCGGCGACGTAGGCGACGAGGACCTCGCGCTGCCGCGGCGCCAGCCGGGGACGGCGGACACCCCCACCTGCCGGGCTCCGCTCCAGCTCCGCCCGGAGCACCTCGGCCGGATCGGTCCCGGGGCCGGCGACGACCACCGCGGTGCCCCGCTGGCGCAGCCGGACGGCGTCGTCGCGCTCCGGCGTCGCCGTGCAGACGACCACGTCGAGCCGGGAGCCGAGCGCGAACAGGTGGCCCACCCGCTCCGACCAGGCCACCACCTGGGTGCCGGGCACCCGGTCGACGGCGGCGCGGAGGTTCTCCCGGGCAGCGGAATCGTCCGCGACGACGGCGATCCGGTGCGGTTCCGAACGACCCCGAGCCTCCACCGTGCTCCTTCCGTCGCTCCCCGGTAGGTTCTCACCCGTTCCGGATCCGCGCAGGTGGGAGCGGCGTTTCGGTACCGGTCGCTTCGACGGGGAGGCAACGGGTGACGGGGGCGGGGCCGGCGCACCGCACGGTGTCGCTGCACGAGTGGCACGTGGTCGGCGCGGACGGGCTGCCGGCGCGCCATCGCACCGTGCACGTCCTGCGCGCGCTGCGACCGGGACTGGCCACCTACACCTACCGGTTCGACAGCCGGGAGGCCCGGGTGCGGGCGGTCCGGGGCTGCCGCGCGGGTGCTCCCCGGCCCGACGCCCACGGGCTCACGGCAGTCGACCTCGTGCTGCCGCGCACGCTGGCGGTGGGGGAGACGGCCGCGATGGAGTACGAGACCCTCTTCGACTGGCGCTCGGTGCCGCCGCCGCAGCTGCGCCGCGGCATGCGGCAGCGCGTCGAGCGGCTCGACATGCGCGTGGAGTTCTCCCCGCTGCGGTTGCCGGCCCGGCTGGAGTGGGCGGTCTGGGACGGCTTCGGCCCGGACGCGACGGTGCGGGCCGCCGAGGTGGTCACCCTCGACGCCGAGCACGCGGCGCACCGCTTCGTGGACTCCGCAGAGGGCGTGACCGTGGGCTTCACCTGGGCCTGGGCGCCCGGGCAGGAGCCCGTGCTGCCCCGGGAGTGACCGGGATCACGTCCTGCCTGCGTAGAAGACGTCTGAGACGACTGGCATGGTGGAGCCATGGCACCCCTCTCCCCCGACGACGTGGGAGAGGTCGCCGTCCTCGGGCGCGCCAGCGTTGCCGCGCCCGAGGCTCCGTCCCTGCGCTGAGCTCAGCCCGGCAGTTCGGCGAGCGGCCCGTCGCCGAGGTCGACGCCGCTGGCGTCGAGGACGCGGATCCCGACCGTGCCGGGCGCCACCGCGCCCACGCCGGCGCCGGCGATCAGGGGGAAGCTCCCCAGGGTGTTGCCGTTCGCGGCGAGCGCCTCGGCCGTCGTCCCGTTCCGGGGACCGCTGACCACCAGCCAGCCGGGCGGCCCGTTTCCCGGGGGTAGCGGGAGCCGCGACACCGCCCAGCCCGCCGGGACGGCGATCACCCTGTCCAGCAGGGCCGTGCCCGACGCCGCGGGGACCGTGCGGACCACGCGGATCAGCGGATCGCCCTGGCCGCTCCCGGCCACCCCGAGCCAGGCCACGGTCGCACCGGTCGGCAGCGTGGCCCCGACGAGGACCGCCTGGTCGCCGCCGTCCCCGATCGGTCCGGTCGCGAGCAGCACCGGCGAGATCATCGACGCCGGGATGCCGTAGGCGGCGACCATGTCGCGCAGCAGCGACTGCAGCCGGCCCTCGTCGACCGAGCCCCGCAGCTGCCGCGGATCGGCGGGCTGCACCGGCGCCTCGGCGATCGCCCGGGCCCGGTCGCTGAGCACCGGGGAGGTCCGCCAGCCGCCGATGGAGTCGGCGTCGACCAGCACGAGGGTGCCCGAGGGGGCCGGCGGCGGGCCGACGGGCGCGACGGAGATGCCGTCGGTGACCGGCAGCCGGTTGGCGACGCGCTCCACCTCGCCACCGGCGGTGACCGCGCGCCCCAGCAGGAAGGAGATCTGGTCGCCCGGGTGCCCGACGACGACCAGTAGGCCTCCCGTCCACTGCGCGGGCGGCACGTCCCACAGCGCGACCGGGTCCCAGCCGCTGACCGCGAACGGCGCGGTCGCGAGGGTCATCTGCTCGGGGGGCGCCCCGGAGGGCCCGACGAGCCAGGCTGCCACCGTCTGGTCGCTGTCGCGGCCGAGGACGAAGGCGATCCGCTCCTCGGGCGCGTCGGTCGCGAGCGTCACGTGCCGCTCGGCCGGCAACCCGGAGACGGCGGGGATCGACGCGACACCCGACACCCAGGCCGCGTCGTCGGCGAGCGTGCCGCGGGTCGCGATGTCGAAGAACTCGACCGGATGGGTCCGCACCGGGGGGCTCGGGTCGGTCCGGTCGTGCTCCTGCACGGGGGCGGGCGACGAGGTCAGCCGGACGGCGACGAAGACGAGCACGAGCGCCACGGCGGCGGCCAGCACGCCACCGGGACCGCGGGACCGCCGCCGGGTCGTGGGTTCGGGAGCGCCGCCGCCGTCCATGTCGTCAGCCGGGCGTCACGAGCACGTGATGCCCGAGAGGAAGAACGTGTTGTACAGGTCGTCGACCGTGTGGTCGGCCGACCAGGTCACGTACACGTTGAACAACGCGAGGTCCTTGTCGACGAACGTGAGCAGCTCGAACGGCGTCCCGTCGCTGGGGTTGGTCCACTGGGTGAAGTTGCCCTGCGTCTTCTGGTCGCAGGACCACGTCGTGATCACCTGCCCGTTCCCGTAGTTGTAGAACTGGACGACGTCGGCCAGCGTCGCCGCGTCCGGGAACCGGTTGATGAAGGCCTTGATCCCGTTGTCGAAGGTGCAGTCGATCCCTTCCACCGCCTGGGTCCCGCTGACGTCGCCGACCACGCAGCTGTGCGTGCCGACCGGCGTGTCGAGGTTCTGGTCGGGGGCTGCCGGGACCAGCGACGGGAGTGCCGACGCCACGGGCTGGATACCTGCCCACGGCTCGACGTCGGCAACCGCGCTGGCCGACGACGAGCCGCCCTCGCCGTCCTCGTCCACGGCCTTCACCTGGTAGCGGACGCGGCCGACCGGCGCCTGCCGGTCGGTGTACGTGGTGCCGCTGACCCGGTCGAGCGCGGTCCCCTCCCGGGCGACCTCGTAGTGCTCGGCGCCGGGCACGGCGGTCCAGGTCAGCGTGACCGCCAGCCCGTCGACGGCGGGCCGGGAGATCCGCGGTGCGCCGATCGCGGCGGTGATCGGCGCGAACGACGCCGGCTCCGACCGGTCGCCGGAGCCGGTGACCGCGGTGACCTGGTAGCGGTAGCGGACGCCGCCCTCCACCGAGGCGTCGGTGTAGCGGGTCGCGTCGGTGTCGGTCAGCCGCGTGCCGTCGCGGGTGATCTCGTAGCGGTCGGCCCCGCGCACCGCGTCCCACCGGAGGTGCACCTCGCCGTCGGCGGTGGTGGCCTTCAGCGCCGCCGGGGTGCCCGGTCCGCCGCCGAGCAGCACGAACGTGACGATGCCGCCGGCCACGACCAGCACGAGCAGCAGCGCCCCGACGATCAGCCCGGTGCGGGACCGGCGGCGGGGCGGCGGGACCGGGCCGGTCTGCCACGACGGCGGCGGGACCGGCACCGACGGCTGCGGTCCGACGGGCGGGGCGACGCGGGTGGCGCCGTCCGGAGCCGGTTGCTGCTGCGGCTGGGGCGCCGTCGGGGGAGGCGGCGGTGGAGCCGGAGGTGCGGCCGCCAGCCGCAGCGCCTCGGCCAGCTCGCCGCAGGTGGCGTAGCGCGCCTGCGGCTGACCGGCCATGGCCCGGCGGACGACGGCGCCGACGGCGTCCGGGAGATCGGGCCGCAGGGGCGCCAGGTCGGGGACCTCGCCGCGGATCTTCGCCGCGTAGACCGCCTCGATGCCGAGGTCGGCGAACGGGCGCACGCCGGTGAGCAGCTCGAACAGGACGGCGCCGAGGGCGTAGACGTCGGTGCGGGCGTCGACCCCGCGGCCCTCCAGCTGCTCGATCGGGGCGTAGGCCATCGTGGCGACGAACGAGCCGGTGCTGGTCAGCGCGGTGTGGCCGGTCACCGAGGCGATGCCGAAGTCGGTGAGCATCGCCCGCTCGCCGCCGGTGTCGGTCGGGGTGAGCAGGATGTTGTCCGGCTTGACGTCGCGGTGCACCAGGCCGTGCGCGTGCGCGTGGTCGAGCGCGTCGGCCACGGCGCTGACGACGGCGACCGCCCGCCGCAGCGACATGGGCCCGTGCATGCGCAGCTCCGCCGCGGCGTCGGTGCCGCGGACGTACTGCATGCTGATCCACAGCTGGTCGCCCTCCATGCCCCGGTCGTAGACGGCGACGACCGAGGGGTGGGAGAGCTGGGCGGCGGCGTCGGCCTCGCGCTCGAAGCGGCTGGCGTAGGAGGACTCGGTGGTCAGCCGGGGGTGCAGCACCTTGAGCGCGTCGTACCGCGGCAGCCTCGGGTGCCGGGCGAGGTAGACCGCGCCCATGCCGCCCTCGCCGATCAGCCCCTCGATGCGGTAGCCGGCGAAGACGGCGCCAGGGTTCAGCACGACGTCATCCCTCCGCTCCCGTCCGCCCGGGATGATCCCGCACGTCGGGGCCCCGAGGGGCGGATCGCTGCGCCGGTTTCAGCTGGAGTAGGGGCGCTCCCGGTTCAGCTCCTCGCGGGCCACCGACCGGATGTGGACGGCGTCGGGACCGTCCACGATCCGCAGCGTGCGGGCGCTGGCCCACATCCGCGCCAGCCGGGTGTCGTCGCTGACCCCGGCCCCGCCGTGGATCTGGATCGCGCGGTCGATGACGTCGAGGCACACCTTCGGCGCGGCCACCTTGATCGCGGCGATCTCGGTGCGGGCGCCCTTGGCGCCGTACTTGTCGATGAGGTCGGCGGTCTTCAGCGTGAGCAGGCGGGCCTGGTCGATCTCGATGCGGGACAGGGCGATCTGCTCGCGGACGGTGCCCTGCTCGGCGAGCGGACGGCCGAAGGCGACACGCGCCTTCGACCGCTCCACCATGAGCGCGAGCGCCCGCTCGGCCATGCCGATGGCGCGCATGCAGTGGTGGATGCGGCCGGGGCCGAGCCGGGCCTGGGCGATCATGAAGCCGTCGCCCTCGCCGGCGAGGATGTTCGAGACGGGGACGCGGACGTCGGTGAAGCGCAGCTCGCTGTGCCCGTGCTGGTCCTGGTAGCCGAACACCGGCAGGTGCCGGACGATCTCGAGACCGGGGGTGTCGCGGGGGACCAGCACCATCGACTGCTGGCGGTGGGCCGGGCCGTCGGGGTCGGTCTTGCCCATGACGATGAAGATCTGGCAGCGCTCGTCGGCGGCGCCCGTCGTCCACCACTTGCGCCCGTTGATCACGTACTCGTCGCCGTCCCGGACGATCGAGGTCTGGATGTTGCGGGCGTCGGAGGAGGCGACGTCGGGCTCGGTCATGGCGAAGCCGGAGCGGATCTCGCCCTCGAGCAGCGGCTCCAGCCAGCGCTCCTTCTGCTCGGGCGTGCCGAACAGCATGAGCGTCTCCATGTTGCCGGTGTCCGGCGCCCCGCAGTTGGTGGCCTCGGGCGCGAGGGTCGGCGACCAGCCCATGATCTCGGCGACCGAGGCGTACTCGAGGTTGGACATCCCGCCGAGCTCGTGGTGGAACAGGTTCCACAGCCCGCGCTTGCGCGCGTCGGCCTTCAGCTCCTCGAGGACCGGCGGGTGCTCGTGGTTGTCGTGGCCGCGGGCGGCCCGCCACTCGTCGTAGACCGGTTCGGCGGGGAAGACGCTCTCGCGCATGAAGTCCCACATGCGGCCGCAGACGTCCTCGGCGCGTGCCGACAGGGCGAAGTCCATGACCGCAACGTAAACGCCCCGCCGATGCCCGGCGCAGCGGGGTCAGGATCCGGCCGGCCGCTCCGGTGGGCGCATCTCGTCGATGGTGGCGCACCAGAGGCAGGCGACCAGCGGCGAGAGCATGAGCAGCACGATGCCGAGCACGCCGAAGGCGGCCAGGCCGAGCGGGATGCTGGCGAGGACGACGAGCCCGGCGGCCAGCGCGCACCCCAGCCAGAGCACCCAGCCGGGCGGCCGGCGGCGGTAGCGGGGACGATCCCCAGGAGGAGCGGCCGGCCGCGCCGGTGCGGCGAGGACGCGGCGCACGTGCTGGGTAGGCCCGGCGCGCAGCAGCGCAGCCAGCTGCGGGTCGTCCCGCTCCAGCGCCTCCGCCAGCGCGCGGAGGACGGGATCGTCGTCCATGGCCGCCCCCTCGGGGTCCGGACGGGCGTCGTCCCTCCCTGCCGGGTCACCCGTGCCGCGCCGCTTTCCCAGGATCGACGGTTTCACACATGGATCCGGCCGGTTCCGCGCACGTTTTCGTTGCGGAACCGGCCGGACCGGTCGTGCGGGTGGATCAGGCGGTGCGAGCGGCCGTCGCGGTGCGCACGGGGGCGAGCGCGATGACCAGGCCGACGACCGCGGTGAGGATGTGCAGCACGTTGTCGGCGGCGTTGATGTTCAGGAAGTCCCAGCTCTCGCCGACGGCGATCAGGCCGTAGACGAAGGCCGCGGCGTAGCCCACCGCGAGCAGCCAGCCGTAGGTGCGGGCACCGGTCAGGGTGCGCGCGAGGAGCAGGCCGGCGAGGCCGATCACGATGTGCACGACGTTGTGCAGCGGGTTGATCATGAAGAACAGCAGCATCTCGTGCTGGCTGTTGTCGGCGAAGTTGTCGAAGCCGGTGACGAAGAAGCCGACGATCCCGACCAGCAGGTACACCGCGCCGAAGACGAGCGCGAGGATCTGCGGCCAGGGCCTGGCCCCGGTGCTGGTGTTGTCCGCCGAAGCGGTCATCTCGTGTCCTCCAGAAGATCAGTCCTCCGCCACGACTCGGCGGTCCGGCCGTGCGCTACCCGCAGATGTGTTGCGTGGAAACGGATCTCACCCGTCCGTGTAGCGCACAACCGATGTTCGGCAGCCCTCTGGCCTGCGGTTCAGTACCGGGTCGGGTGTGTCAGCGCGACGTGGGCTTCGGACGGCGGACGACGAACGGGCCGATGGCCAGCAGGTCGACCGGCGCCGAGCCGAAGCACTCGAGGGCGTCGCGGGGGTCGTCGACCATCGGGCGCCCCGCGGTGTTCAGGCTGGTGTTGACCACGACCGGCAGCCCGGTGCGCCGCTCGAACGCCGCGATCATGCGGTGCACGAGGGGCTCGGTCTCGGGGTCGATGGTCTGGATCCGCGCCGTGCCGTCCACGTGGGTGACGGTGGGGATCCGGTCCTTCCACTCCGGCGCGACGTCGTGCACGAAGAGCATGTACGGCGAGGGGATCGGGCCGCGGCTGAAGATCTCGGGCGCCCGCTCCAGCAGCACCATCGGCGCGACCGGGCGGAACTGCTCGCGGCCCTTGACGTCGTTCATCCGCTCGAGGTTGGCCTCGAAGCCGGGGTGGGCGAGCAGCGACCGGTGGCCGAGCGCCCGGGGGCCGTACTCGCTGCGGCCCTGGAACCACGCGACGATGCCGTTGTCGGCGAGGACCTCCGCCACGGCCTCGGCGACGTCGTCCGGCCGCTCGTAGTCGATCGCGGCGGTCTGCAGCCAGGTCTCGATCTGCTCGTCGGTCCAGCCGCGGCCGAGCGCGGCCCCGGGCATCGGCTCGGTGCGTTCGCCCAGCTCGTGGGCCACGTGCAGGGCGCCGCCGAGCGCCGTCCCGGCGTCCCCGGCGGCCGGCTGCACCCAGACCTCCTCGAACGGGGTCTCGGCGAGGATCCGCGTGTTGGCCACGCAGTTGAGCGCCGTCCCGCCGGCCATGGTGAGCACCCGGTCACCGGTCTGCGCGTGCAGCCAGCGGGCCAGCTCGACCAGCACCTCCTCCAGCCGCGTCTGGACGCTGGCAGCCAGGTCGGCGTGGTCCTCGGTCCAGCGCTCGTCCTTGCCGAGACGGGGGGCGAAGTCGGAGAAGTCGATCGTCTCGGTGACGAAGCCGCCGTCGCCGGTCGCGCGGATGAGCTCGGAGACCTCGCCCAGGAACCGCGGCTTGCCGTAGCTCGCCATCGCCATGACCTTGAACTCGTCGGAGCTGCGCAGGAAGCCGAGGTGCTCGGTGAGCTCCTCGTACATCAGGCCGAGCGAGTGGGGGAGCGCCTGGCCGGCGAGGATCTCCAGCTGCCCGTCGACGTAGCGGCCGGACAGGTGGCTGTGCGCCTCGCCGCGCCCGTCGAGGACGAGGACGGCGTTGTCGCGCTGCGGCGCGGCCAGCCCGGCCGACGCCGCGTGCGCGACGTGGTGCTTCACGAAGCGGACCTGGGCCGGGTCGAGACCGGGCAGGGCGTGGGCGAGGAAGTCCGGGGCCATCTCGGCGTACTTCTTGCGCATCGTGTCGCCGTCGTCGAACAGCCCGGAGTCCTCCGGCGTCCCCATGAGCGCGGGGTCGAAGGAGTAGGCGACGGCGTCGAGCTCCTCGGGCCGGATGCCGGCCTCCTTCAGGCACCACGCCGCGGAGAGCTCGGGCAGCTCCCACGCGCTCCACGGCAGCGGGCGCTTGCCGTGCTTGCGCCGGCTGAAGCGCTCCTCCTCCGCCGCGGCCACGACCCTGCCGTCGACCACGAGCGCGGCCGCCGGGTCGTGGTAGATGGCGTTGATGCCCAGGACCTTCACGGGGTGGTTCCTCTCTGCAGGGCGTGACCGGCGGCTCGGCTCAGGCGGGCCGCGGCTTCAGCAGGCCGTGCTCGAGCACCGCGGCGAGCGCGAGCGTCTTGTAGCCGACCTCGTCGAAGAGGACGACGAGGCGGTCGTCCTCGACCCGCATGACCACGCCGGGACCCCACTCGGCGTGCTCGACCGGCGTCTCGACCGGGAAGGGGGTGTCCACGGGTGGGGCGGCCGGCTGCGGCTGCCCGTTCTCGGCCGCGCGGGTGTCGTTGTCGCAGTTGCCGCACGGCTGGTCGAGCTGTTCGCCGAAGTAGCCGAGGAGGAACTGGCGCCGGCACTCGGTGGTCTCGGCGTAGCCGCGCATCATCTCGACACGGCTCTGGTCGACCCGCTCGTGGTGCTCGGCCAGCTCGCGGGCGGCCGCTGCGGCCTCGGACGGCTTCGGGGCGCCCTCCGCGGGGTGCGCGGCGCCCTCCTCGTCGAGGACGACGGCGGACACCTGCTCGAGCAGGTTGAGGTCGCGGGCGAGCGGGGTGGCGCCCCGGCCGGTCTCCTCGCGCAGGTCCTTGACGTCGACGCCGTCCTCGATGCCCGCTGCCTGGGCCGCCTGCACCAGACCGGCGACCTGCTGCAGCTCCTGCTCGGCGGGGATGCCGGCGGCGAAGAAGCGACGCAGCCCGAGGTCCTCCTGCCGGTAGACCAGGACGGCGAGCGCCGGCTGCCCGTCGCGGCCGGCCCGGCCGATCTCCTGGTAGTAGCTGTCGATCGAGTCGGCCGGCTCGGCGTGGACGACGAACCGGACGTCGGGCTTGTCGATGCCCATGCCGAAGGCGGTGGTGGCGACGACGACGTCGAGCTCGTCGGCCATGAAGGCCTCCTGCCGCTCGTCGCGCTCGGCGGCGCGCACCCCGGCGTGGTAGGCCGTGGCACGCAGACCGCGCTCGGTCAGCGCCTCGGCGAGGTCCTCGGTGCCCTTGCGGGTGGCGCTGTAGACGATGCCGGGTTTCTGCCCGTCGCCCACGAGCTGGAGCACGCGGTCGAGGACCGCCTCCCGCTTGCCGTGCGCATCGGGCTGCGCGTCGACCTCGAGGCGGATCTCCGGGCGGTCGAAGCCGGCGACCACGACCTCGGCGTCGCGCATCTCGAGGCGTTCGACGATCTCGGCGCGGACCGGAGGGGCTGCGGTGGCGGTGAGGGCGAGGACGGTCGGGTGACCGAGCTGCTCGATCACGCCGCCGAGGCGCAGGTAGTCGGGGCGGAAGTCGTGGCCCCAGGCGCTCACGCAGTGGGCCTCGTCGACGACGAACAGCGCCGGTCCGGCATCGCGGATGGCGTCGACGACCTCGGGCTTGGTCAGCTGCTCGGGGGCGAGGAAGACGTAGAGGACCGTTCCGTCCGCCAGGCCCTCGAGGACCTTCCGCTGGTCGCCGGCGGACATGCTGGAGTTCAGGTGGTGGGCCGCGCCCGGCTGCAGCTCCTCCAGCCGGTCGACCTGGTCGCGCTGCAGGGCGATGAGCGGGGAGACGACGACGACCGGACCGTCGAGCAGGTGCCCGGCGACCTGGTAGATCGCCGACTTCCCGGCGCCCGAGGGAAGGACGGCGAGGGTGTCCCGCCCACCGACCACTGCCCGCATCGCGCGCTCCTGGCCGGGGCGGAAGTCGTCGAAGCCGAGGACGTCGTGGGTGATCTTCCGGATCGTGGTGGCGTCGCTGCGGCGTGGTGGCACCGGCTCAGGCTGCCCGAGCGTCATCCGGGGCAAACCGCGCCAGGGGTCACAGGCTGACGGCGACCGTGGCCGCCAGCTCCCGCACCGCCTCGAGCTCGTCCTTGCCAGGCGTGCCGATCAGGCTGAGCGGGGCGGCCACCTGCTTCCACCTCAGTCCCCCGGTGATCGTGTCGATGGCCCTCAGCGCACCGGCGGTGTCGTCGTTGCCGTGCACGTAGACGCCGTAGGGCAGGCCGACCGTCGCATCGAGGCAGGGGTAGTAGACGGTGTCGAAGAAGTGCTTGAGCGCACCCGACATGTAGCCGATGTTGGCCGGCGTCCCGAGCAGGACGCCGTCGCACTCCAGCAGGTCGGCAGCCCCGGCGGACAGCGCCGGGCGCAGGACGAGCTCCGCCTCCTCCACCATCGCGGCTCCCTCCTTGACCGCCTCCAGCACGGTCTGCAGAGCGGGCGAGGGCGTGTGGTGGACGACCAGCAGCCGAGGCACCCGGGCATCATCCCCGTCCGGCACCCGACGTTCCCGCGGGAACGTCGTCGACGGGGGTCCCGGTCTCGGCGGCGAGGCGCCGGGCGAGATCGCGATTGGTCATGAGGACGCTGACGGCGTACCGGAGATCCATCCGGTCGTAGCGCTCCTGCAGCGTGTCGGGCAGGTCGTCCGGTGCACCGTGGGGGAAGAGCACGCGGTCGATGCGCCGACGCTGGGACGCCGGTCGGACCGAGTCGCGGCGACCGGCAGGACGGCACGGACGGGCAGGGCGGCGGGGAGCCGGGCGCCGCCCGCTGACCTGGTCGAACGGCTGGACGCCGACGAAGGCGGGATGCGACGCCGGGTCGGTTCCGAGCCCGGCGAGCCCTTCGGCGAACGCCGCGTCGGCGGTGCCCCAGACATGCCGACCGTCGTCGTCCAGGACCACGAGTCGGCCGTCCTGGCGGCTCATCACGAGGTCCTGGTCGTGGACCAGACCGTGGTCGTTGTCGCACAGCAGGACCAGGTTGGCCAGGTCGGTGCGTCCGCCGAAGAGCCAGTGGCGCAGGTGGTGGGCGTGCAACCGTTCCAGCCGCGTCTCGGGACAGCCAGGACGGGCGCAGCCACCGTCGCGGCGCAGGAGAGCCCGTCGCTGGGCCTTCGTGGCGAGGCGGCGCCGCCGGCCGACGGCGAGCGGTTCTCGGCCCTTCTCGAGCATGGCGACGACGCTGGCCTCGCACATCAGCCGCCGGGCCTGGGCGCCGGTGACCGCGGATCCGCCCTCGTAGTGCGCGCGGCCGGCGGCGGTGTCGTCGGCCAGGACGTCGGCGTCGACGTGGACCACGACCTCGCGCCGAGGCGGGTCGCCGGGGCGGCGGTCCATCGCTGCGCGGGCCTCGGCGAGTGCGGTGAGCGCAGTGATCCGGCGGGCGGTCGTGCGCTCGCGCGCCAATCCGACGGCGGCGTCCTCGGCGCATCGCTCGGCCAGGTCCGGATCGACCGCGCCGCCGTCCCTGCGCACCTGCTCGTGCCCAGCGGCGGCCTTCTTGTTCTGGGCGCGCTCGCGGCGGGCGTCGCGCTCGGCGAGGGACTCGATCGCGGCCATCATCGGTGCGCCCTGGTCGACGGGACCGCGCACCCTCAGGGTGAAGAAGCCCTCGTCGTCGGTCGTGTACTCGAAGAGCAGCCGCTCTTCGGGCCGCCGTTGGTCGGCCGTCTCGTCGTCGACGCGCCGCCACGTCCGGCAGAACCGCTCGGTCTGCGATGCGGTCGCCGAGAGTGCGAGCTCCAGGAGGGCGGCCTCGCAACCGGGTTCTGCGATACGCGTCAATGCCCGCACCTTCGAGTAGGACAGCCGGCCGGTCGCGAACGCGGCGTCGATCGCCCGCAGCGAGCGCAGCGCCCGGGCCACGCGCACGTGCTCCCGTGCCGCGCCGGGACCGAGACCGCACTGCCAGGCCAGCCATTCGGCGCACGAACGGATGCCGACGCCCTGCCAGCCGCCGCGCTCGTCGAACTCCGCGACCAGCCGGAGCCAGGACGCCGTGGCCGCGGCCAGCCGAACGGCACCGGCCGTGATCGCCGCCGCCAGCTCCTCGATCGGAACATCTCTGTCACTCGAACTCATGTTCGAACGCTACCGCTGCCTGCCGACAAGAGTGCAGGTCAGCGCGTTGCGGCGTTCCCGCGGGAACGTCAGCGCAGCGAGGACCGGCGGTGGCCCACGTCGGCGCGCTCGGCCGCCTCCCGGCCCGCGAACCAGCCACCGGCATCCACCGACGCCCTGCTCCGGCTGCTGCGCACGCGCGGGAAGAGCTCGGCCGTCGCCTTCCCCACCGCCTCGCGCCGCGACCGCAGCACAGGCAGCAGATCGACACCGTGCTCGGCGGCCGCCGCGGCGGTGGCCCGCTGCCGCGCCGTCTGCAGCCGCTCACCGATCCGGTGCGCGTAGCCGAGCAGGAAGGACCGCCGGAACGACCGGGACGCAGACCGCCGTCCCTGCGCCCGCTCGGCCGCGGACATCGCCTGCGCGACCTGCAGCAGGAGCGAGGTGAACAGCAGCTCGACGGCGGCCACGTCGGCCGGCAGGCCGACGAGGTTGGCGATCCCGAGGCTCGCGTACCAGACCAGCCGGACGTCGTTGGCCTCGGCGACGGCGGCGAGGAGTTGCATCTTGGCGCGCACGTAGGGGTCGGCGACGTGCACCCGCCGGGTCCCGACGCCGTCGGACGGCGAGGCCCCGGTGTCGAGCAGGGCGGCGTCGACCGCGTACCGGGTCATCAGCTCCTGCGCCTTGGCGGTCAGCGCCTCGGCCTCCTCCGGGAACTCCGTCGACTCGGCCTTCGCCAGCAGCCCGCGGATCCGCCGCAGCACGCGCTCGTCGCCCGCCGTCTGCTCCCCGGCCGGACGCGACCGCGGCGGACCCCATTGCGACGGCGGTGGCACCAGCGTCTCGATCCGGAACGCCCCGCGCAGCGCTCCGACGAGCTGCAGCACGATCCGCCACGCCTCGGCCGCCGACCGGCGCTCGGACCGGTGCCAGGTGTGCACCACGGCAGGGTCCCCGGGCTCCAGCGCGCCCAGCTCGCGCAGCTGGTCGACCCAGGCGTCGGGCGCGCGCAGCACGGCGTCGCTGCGCCGGGCGTGCTCGCCGATCAGCGCGACGGCCAGCGGCACGGCCCCGGCCGTGAGCGCCCGCCGGGCGTTGTGCACGACGTCGGCCGGCTGCCAGCCGCGTTCCCAGCTCTGGTCGAGAGCGTCCAGCAGCGCCTGCGTCGCGATCCCGTGGCCGGCCAGGGACGGATCGCGCGCGGCCAGCGTCGCCGCGAGCTCCTGCGCGATGTCGGCGTCGGAGAGCATGCCGGTGCGGTCGAGCAGGAGATCGGCGAGCCACGGGTCGTGCGTCATGGCGCCATGGTGCCCAGCGGTGCCGACGAGGAGCCGGAGCGCCTGTGGACGGCGGGGCGTCGTCCACAACGCCGTCTAGGGTCTGGCGCGTGGCCGCCACCTACCGCATCGCCGAGGCCGCCGAGCTGCTCGGCGTCAGCGACGACACGGTGCGCCGCTGGATCGACAGCGGCCGCCTGCCGGCTCGGCGCAACGGCGGTGGCCCGGCGGTGGTCGACGGCTCGGACCTCGCCCGGGTGGCCACGCAGCTGCACGAGGCGCCCGACCCCGGCACCACCCGGTCCTCGTCGGCCCGCAACCGGCTGACCGGCATCGTCACGCGGGTGGTTCGCGACACCGTCATGGCGCAGGTCGAGATCCAGGCCGGCCCGTTCCGCGTGGTCTCGCTGATGTCCCGCGAGGCCGCCGACGAGCTCGGGCTCGAGGTCGGTGTCCGGGCCGTGGCCACGGTCAAGGCGACCCAGGTCAGCGTCGACATCCCGTAACAGCGGCCCTGCGGCCCGTCACTCTTGCGCAAGTACGGTTCCGTCTGGTGTTGTCACTCCGCACTTGCGGAGACGGAGGACGGATGAGGACGCGTGCCCTGCTCGCGCTGCCCGCGGCGGCGCTGCTTGCCCTGACCGCCTGCGGCGGCTCGTCGAACGACGCCGCCTCGACCTCGGGACGCTCCTCGGCGGCGGAGTCCTCCGGCGGCGACCTCACCGGCACGCTCACGGTCTTCGCCGCCGCGTCGCTCACCGACGTCTTCACCGATCTGGGCGACCAGCTGATGAAGGAGAACCCGGAGCTGGACGTGAAGTTCAACTTCGCCGGCAGCGACGCCCTGGCCACCCAGATCACGCAGGGCGCCCCCGCCGACGTCTTCGCCAGCGCCAACGAGAAGCAGATGAAGGTCGTCACCGACGCCGGGCTGCAGGGCGCCGACCCGAAGATCTTCGCCGAGAACGTGCTGGAGATCGCCGTCCCCAAGGGCAACCCCGGCCACGTGACCGGGCTGAAGGACTTCGAGAACGCCGACCTGACCCTGGCGGTCTGCGCGCCGACCGTGCCGTGCGGCGCCGCGGCGCAGACGGTCTTCCAGGCGGCCGGGATCAACGCCCGGCCCGACACCGAGGAGACCGACGTCAAGGCCGCGCTGAACAAGGTGCAGCTCGGTGAGGTCGACGCCGCCCTGGTCTACGCCACCGACGTCGAGGCGGCCGGCGACCAGGTCGAGGGCATCGAGTTCCCCGAGGCCGACCAGGCGGTCAACGAGTACCCGATCTGCGTGCTCGAGGCGGCACCCAACCCCGACGCGGCGAAGGCGTTCGTCGACCTGGTGACCTCCGACGAGGGGCAGAAGGCGCTCACCGACGCCGGCTTCCGCAACCCGTGAGCCGTCCCCGCGAGGGCGGGGTCCCGCTCCCCCTGCTCGTCCCCGCCGCGATCGGCACGCTGTTCCTGGTCCTGCCGCTGCTCGGCCTGCTGATCCGCGCGCCCTGGTCCGACCTCGGCGCGCGGCTCACCGAGCCCGGTGTCGGTGAGGCGCTGCGGCTCTCGTTGGTCACCGCGACGCTGGCCACGGCGGTCGCGATGGTGCTCGGCGTGCCCATCGCCTGGGTGCTGGCCCGCACCCGCATGCGCGGGCGGTCGGTGCTCCGCGCGCTGGTCACGGTCCCCCTCGTGCTGCCGCCGGTGGTCGGCGGCGTCGCGCTGTTCCTCGTGCTCGGCCGGCAGGGCATCCTCGGCCGGCTGCTGTACGAGTGGACCGGTTTCACCATCCCGTTCACCACGCTGGCCGTCGTCATCGCCGAGACGTTCGTCGCGATGCCGTTCCTCGTGATCAGCGTCGAGGGAGCGCTGCGCGCGGCCGACGCCCGCTTCGAGGACGCCGCCGCCACCCTCGGCGCCGACCGGTGGACGACGTTCCGCCGCGTCACGCTGCCGCTGGTCTCCCCCGGCGTCGCCGCCGGCGCCGTCCTCTGCTGGGCCCGCGCGCTCGGCGAGTTCGGCGCGACCATCACCTTCGCGGGCAACTTCCCCGGGACGACGCAGACGATGCCGCTGTCGGTCTACCTCGCGCTGCAGAGCGACCCCGAGGCGGCGATCGTGCTGTCCCTCATCCTGTTGGTCGTGTCCGTGGCCACGCTCTTGCTCCTTCGCGAGCGCTGGCTGGGACGGGCCGCCGCGGCATGAGCCTGGCGGTCACCATGACCGTGCGCCGCGGACAGCTCACGGTCGACCTCGACCTGGCCGTCGCCGACGGCGAGGTCCTCGCCGTCCTCGGTCCCAACGGCGCCGGCAAGTCCACCCTCCTGCGGGTGCTCGCCGGGCTGCTCGCCCCGGACACCGGCCGGGTCACCGTGGACGGCGACGTGTGGGACGACGACGGCGTCCACGTCCCGCCGCACCGCCGCCGGGTGGGCATGGTCTTCCAGGACTACCTGCTGTTCCCGCACCTGTCCGCGCTGGAGAACGTCGCCTTCGGGCTGCGCACGCGGGGGATGCGGCACGCCGAGGCCCGCCGCCGCGCCGCCGACTGGCTGGCCCGCGTGGGCCTGGGCGACCTCGCCACCAGCAAGCCCGGCCAGCTCTCCGGCGGCCAGGCGCAGCGGGCGGCCCTGGCCCGCGCGCTGGCCACCGACCCGGCGGTGCTGCTGCTCGACGAGCCGCTGTCCGCGCTGGACGCCCGCACCCGCCTCACCGTGCGCGCCGAGCTGCGCCGGCACCTGGCCGCGTTCGCCGGCAGCACGGTGCTGGTCAGCCACGACCCGGTCGACGCGATGGCGCTGGCCGACCGGGTCGTCGTCGTCGAGGACGGCCGCGTCGTGCAGGAGGGGACGCCCGCGGAGGTGGCCCGCCGGCCGCGGACCGACTACGTCGCCCGGCTGGTCGGGCTCTCGCTGCTGCCCGGCACGGCGGAGGGGACGACGGTGCGCCTGGACGACGGCGGCGTGGTGGCCGTCGCCGAGGAGGCCGACGGGCCGGTCTTCGTCGCCGTCCGGCCGGAATCGGTCGCGCTGTACCTCAGCCGCCCCGAGGGCAGCCCGCGCAACGTCTGGCCGGTGCACCTGGTCGGCGCGACCCCGTACGGGGCGACCGTCCGCTGCGACCTCGAGGGGGAGGTGTCCCTGGTCGCCGACGTCACCGCGACCGCGTTCGCCGAGCTGCAGCTCGCGCCTGGCTCGCCGGTCTGGGCCACGGTGAAGGCCTCCGAGATCGCCGTCTACGAGCGCTGAGAGAGTGGAGGCCGTGACCGTCGCCGCCGTCGTCCTCGCCGCCGGAGGAGGGCGCCGCTACGGCATGCCCAAGGCCCTCGTCGAGTACGACGGCAGCCTGCTCGTGGAACGGGCGGTCGGGACGGCGCAGGCCGTCTGCGACACGGTGCTCGTCGTCCTCGGCGCCCGGGCCGTCGACGTGTGGCGGCAGGCGCAGCTCGGCAACGCGGTCGTGGTGGCGAACGAGGACTGGGAGACCGGCATGGCCTCCTCGCTGCGCACCGGTCTGGAGGGCCTGCGCGGGTTGCCGCTGCGGATCGACGCCGCGCTGATCACGCTGGTCGACATGCCCGGCATGACCCCGGCGGCGCTGGAGCGGATGGCCGGGTACGGCACCCCGGACGCGCTCGCCGTCGCCACCTACGACGGCGTCCGCGGGCACCCCGTGCTGATCGGCCGCGACCACTGGGCCGGGGTGATCGAGACGGCGACCGGCGACGAGGGCGCCCGCCGGTACCTCGCCGCACACGAGGTCACCGAGGTCGACTGCTCGGGGCTGGCCGATCCCACGGATCTCGACGTCCCGCCGGCGTCCTAGCCACGGGTACCTTCCAGGACGTGAGCCCGCAGATCGCCCGCGTCGTCGACGAGCCCTTGTCGGTGGCCGAGCACGAGGACGCCGTCGCCGACAAGGCCGCCGGCGCCGTCGTCTCCTTCGCCGGCGTCGTCCGCGACCACGACGGCGGGCGGTCGGTGACCGAGCTCGAGTACGTCGGCCACCCCACGGCCTCCGACGTGATCACCGAGATCGCCGCTGAGTTCGCCGCCCGGCCGGGCCTGCACGCCGTCGCCGTCTCGCACCGGGTCGGCATGCTGGGCATCGGCGACGTGGCGCTGGCCTGCGCGGTCAGCGCGTCGCACCGCGGCGAGGCGTTCACCGCCTGCGCCGAGCTCGTCGACGAGGTGAAGAAGCGGCTGCCGATCTGGAAGCGGCAGGTCTTCACCGACGGCGAGGAGGAGTGGGTCGCCTGCCCCTGATCAGGGCTTCTCGATGCGCGCCTCGACGATCTTGGTGGCTCCGGCCGCCCGCGTGCCGAGTTCGTCGGTGCGCTCACGCAGCCGCCCGAGCATCTCGCTGTCGCTGATCGGCATGCTCGCCACCAGCTTCTCGGCGCCCTCGACGGCGGGGTGCTCCAGCACGGCGTCCACGAGCCGGGTACGCGTTCCCGGCGGCAGGTGGCCCGCCTCGACGTGCAGGGCGGAGCGCACCACGCCGGGCTCGGCGTCAGGGCAGACGTCGGCCTCGGCGAGGAGCTTGCCGTCGTCCTCGACGCGGACGCTGGAGGGGACATCGGATCGGGTCATCGCTGGTTCTCCGCGGGATCGATCGGGCCGGTAGGGGCGGCCACGGCACCGGGGCCGGTCGACGACGCGACGCTGCAACGCCGTCGCCAGCGTGACCTGGACGGGACCCCGTCGCACGGCGCGCGAGCGGCGGGCCCGGTGCGCCGGACCGCTACGCGGTGGTCACCTCGCGATCAGCGACCGCGGCGCACCCAGGATCCGGCTGGGCGGTCAGACGTGCGCCGCGGTGCCGGCGAGCAGCGTGCTGAGCGTCCGGGCGACGAACTCGACGGTGGCCAGGCCGCGGGCGGCGCTCAGCGGCTGCGCCCGGTAGGCGAGCGCGCAGAGCGTGCCGAACAGCTCGCCGTCCCGGCCGACCAGCGGAACGCCGAGGTAGGCCGCCACGTCCGCCGCCAGCCCCGTCGCGCACCGCGCGTAGGCGGGGATCGCGGCGGTCACCGTCGCCACGCGCGGACCGGCACCCTCGACCATCTGCTTGCAGAAGCTCTCGTCCCAGGTCAGCGCCGCGCCCGGCGGGACGGCGCCGTGCGGGAACGCGTGCAGGACGACCTGCACGTCCCCCTCGATCCGGGTCACGGCCCAGAGGTCCCAGCCCAGCTGCTCGTGCAGGAACGCGAGGGAACCATCGGCCGCCGCGGCCCAGTCGGGCCACGGGGCCACATCGGCGATCCCCCTCGTCTCGGGGGTCCCCAGAGGGGCCATGCCGTTCATGGTCCCCCTGGACGCTGGAAACGGCACGTTCCGAGCAGGTTCAGCCGGCGAACTCCCGCACGGGTCGGCCGGCGACGCCGGGGTCGACCGCGAAGAGGGAGCCGGCCAGCGGATCGGCGTCCGGCGGGAGGTCCTCGCGCGAGGTCGTGATGTAGAGCCGGTCGAGCCGCGAGCCGCCGAACGTGCAGGCGGTGACCTTCTCCGCGGCGACCTCGACCACGCCGTCCAGCCGGCCGTCGGGGGTGTACCGGTGGACGGCGCCGGCGCCGTACAGCGCGATCCACACCCCGCCTTCGGCGTCCACCGTGAGCCCGTCGGGGTTCTCGTCGTCGGCGAGCTGCACGAACGTGCGCCGGCCGGTCAGCCCGCTCTCGCGCGCGTAGTCGAAGACGGCGATCTGGTGGGTCGGGGTGTCGTTGTAGTAGGCCAGCGACCCGTCGGGGCTCCACTCGAGGCCGTTGGAGATGGTCGCCCCGCCGAAGGCGACCGCCACCGTGCCGTCGGGGTCGAGCCGGTAGAGGCTGCCGCCGCCGGGACGCTGGTCGTAGGCCATCGAGCCGCACCAGAACCGGCCGTCGGGGTCGCAGCCGCCCTCGTTCATGCGCACGCCCGGGTCCGACCAGACCGGCGGCAACGTGGTCAGGGACCCGTCGGCGTCCTGGAGGGCGAACCCGCGCTCGACGCCGATGACCGCGCCGCCGTCCCGCCGCGGCCGCAGCGCCGCCGCGACGTCGCCGACGTGCGTGCGGGTGATCGCACCGTCGTCGGCGAGCGCGAGGACGTCGCCGGCGAGCATGTCGACCCAGCGCAGGCCGCCCCAGCGGGACGACCAGACGGGGCCTTCTCCGTGGTAGGCGACCGGGTCGGTGACCTGTTCGGCACGCACGCGGACGTCAGCGGGCGCCGGCGAGGCCGTCGTCGTCGTGCCGCTGCGCGGAGTCCTCGGCGGCCTCCTCGGCCTCTTCGCGCTCTTCCTCGACCTCGCCCTCGAGGCGGACGGCCTCGCCGTGCAGCTCGGCGGCGGCGTCCCCGTGCGACTCCCCGTAGAGCTCCTCGGCGCGTCCGAGCAGCTCGTCCCACTTGGCCTTGGCCCTGCCCCAGACGCTCATGGGGTCATCCTCCCGCGAAGGGAGGGAGGACGTCGACGACGGTCCCCGGTGCGAGGGACAGCGAGCGGTCGCGCGTCGTCGTGCCGTCGACGAGGAACGAGCAGGCGGTCAGCACCCGCTCCAGCTTCTCGCCGTGGTCGCCGACGATCTGCCCGACCAGCTCGTCGAGCGTCGCGGCGTCGCGGTTCTCGGTGTCGACGCCGGCGGCCGCCCGCGCGCCGGCGAAGTAGCGAACGGTGACGGTCACCCGCTCAGCCGCCGATGGCCGACATGGGGCGGCTGGGCTGCAGGAAGCTCGGGTCGTCGATGCCGTGGCCGGGCAGCTTTCCGAGGGTGGCGATCCGCCAGCGGTCGGCCAGCTCCTCGTCGGTCGCACCGTCGCGCATGGCCGTGCGCAGATCGGACTCCTCGCGGGCGAACAGGCAGTTGCGGATCTGCCCGTCGGCGGTGAGCCGGGTGCGGTCGCAGGCGCCGCAGAACGACCGGGTGACCGAGGCGATGACGCCGACCGTCGCCGGTCCGCCGTCGACCAGCCAGCGCTCGGCCGGGGCCGACCCGCGCTCCTCGGAGTCCGGCGTCAGCGTGTGCGCGGCCGAGAGCTGCTCGAGGATGTCCTCGGCGGTGACCATGCGGCCGCGGGTCCAGGCGTGGTGGGCGTCGAGCGGCATCTGCTCGATGAACCGCAGCTGGTAGCCGTGCTCCAGGCAGAAGTCGAGCAGCGGGACCGCGTCGGAGTCGTTGATGCCGTGCAGCAGCACCGCGTTGACCTTGACCGGGGTGAGCCCTGCGGCCTGCGCGGCGGCGAGCCCGTCGAGCACGTCGTGCAGCCGGTCGCGGTAGGCCAGCTGCTTGAACCGCGCCGGGTCGAGCGTGTCGAGGCTGACGTTGATCCGGTCCAGCCCGGCCTCGGCCAGCGCGGACGCGGTGCGGGCCAGGCCGATCGCGTTCGTCGTGAGGCTGATCTCGGGCCGCGGGTCGAGCGACGACGCCGCCGCCACCAGGCCCACCAGGCCGGGACGCAGCAGCGGCTCGCCGCCGGTGAAGCGCACCTCGCGGATGCCCAGCTGCTCGACGCCGATCCGGATGAGCCGGTTGATCTCCTCGTCGGTGAGGATCTCCTGCTTCGGCAGCCAGGCCAGGCCCTCGGGCGGCATGCAGTAGGTGCAGCGCAGGTTGCAGCGGTCGGTCAGGGAGACGCGCAGGTCGGTGGCCACCCGGCCGTGCCGGTCGACCAGGCCGCCCGTGCCCGGGACCGCGTCGGCAGGACGCACCCAGGGGTCGGGCAGGGACGAGGCGCTCACGAGCCCGAATGTAATCGCGGGTGCCGACGGCGTCGCGGGGCTCAGGAACAGCTCACCCGGCCCGACCGCATCCGCGGAGACACCGTGCCGATCCCGCCGCGTCCGCGGATCGAGACGCTGCACCGACGTTGCACCCGGAGGCTCCCCGGTCGTCGCCGAAAACCAGCGGCGGATCGTCGTCCGGCGTTGCTACCGTCGATGTCGCCACCCGAGAGACCGGCGGGGCAAACCCCGCACTCGCTTGTGGCCAGGAAGCGCGAGAACAGCCGTGTCCGCCCGCACCGTCTTTCGTCCCTACGCCTCGCTGTTCGCCGTCCCGGGCGCCCTGGCCTTCTCGCTGGTCGGCTGGCTGGCCCGGCTGCCGATCCCGATGATCGGCCTGGGCACCGTCCTGCTGGTGGCCGGCGAGACCGGCAGCTACGGCCTGGCCGGCGCGCTGTCCGGGGCGCTCGCCCTGTCCTTCTCGGTGGTCAGCCCCCAGTGGGCGCGGCTCACCGACCGGCGGGGGCAGAGCTCGGTGCTGCGCGTGCAGGTGAGCGCCTACCTGCTCTTCGGCGCGGCGTTCGCGGTCGCCGTGATCGTCGGCGGCCCGCACTGGCTGTGGTTCGCCCTGGCCGCGCTGACCGGCGCCACCTCGCCGAACATCGGGGCGCTGGTCCGCGCCCGGTGGGCGAACGCGCTCGACGGCGCCGGCCGGCAGACCGCCTTCGCGTACGAGGCCGTGGTCGACGAGGTGGTCTTCGTCGTCGGTCCCCCGCTCGTCACGCTGCTGGCCACGCTGATCTCCCCACCGGCCGGCTACCTCGCCGGGCTGGCCATCGGCGTGATCGGCGGCTTCTGGTTCGCCGGGCTGCGCGCCACCGAGCCGCCGATCCACGCGGCCGACCCCAGCGGGCCGTCCCGGCGCCGGGCGCTGCTCAGCCCGACCGTGCTCGTCGTGGTCATCGTCTACGTCGCCATGGGCACGGTCTTCGGCGCCATGGACGTCGTCGTCGTCGGGTTCGCCCAGGAGGCGGGCAGGGCGGCGATGGCCGGCGTCGCGCTCGCCGCCTTCGCGTTCGGCAGCCTGGTCGCCGGGCTCGTGTACGGCCTGGCCCGGCTGCCCGGGTCGCTGGCCGCGCGGTTCCTCGGGTGCGCCGTGCTCTTCGGGATCGCCGTCCAGCTGGTGCTGGTCGTGGGCTCGCTCGCCGTCCTCGTCCCCGTCGCGTTCGTCGCCGGGCTGTCCATCGCGCCCGCGCTCGTCTCCGGCACGTCGCTGGTCGAGGCGCGGGTGCCGCGGTCGGCGCTGACCGAGGCGCTCTCCTGGACGACGACCGGGCTCACGCTCGGGGTGACCGCGGGGTCCGCGCTGGCCGGGGCCGCGGTGGACGCCTGGGGTGCGGAGAGCGCCTTCGCCGTCCCGGCGCTGGCCGCGGGCGTGGCCGGCGTGCTGGCCCTGGTCGGTGCGCCGTTGCTGCTGCGGGCCCGATCGGTGGACCATCCCGCCGAGCCTCTTCCCGCCGCTTCCGGCGCTGGGTGATGCTGGCCCGGTGAGCACCCGGCGACTGCACGGCGCGGCAGCGCATCCCGACGAGGGCCCGGCGGAGCCGATCGTCGAGTTCGCCGAGGCGACGCCGTACGAGCAGTACGTCGGCGTCCGGCAGCTCCAGGCTCTGGTGCGGACGGTCACCGACCACCCCGCCGAGCCGTCGTTCCTCGTCGTCACCCAGGTCATGGAGCTCTGGTTCATCCTGCTGCGCCGCGAGTGGGAGCTCGCCCAGCGACGGCTGCGGGTCGACGACCTGGACGGCGCGATCGCGGCGATTCAGCGCTCGGTGCACCACCTGCGCTCGCTCAACGCCTCGTGGGGTTCGCTGCTGTGGCTCACGCCGAGCGAGTTCAACGGCTTCCGCGACCAGCTGGGCGAGGCCTCGGGCTTCCAGTCCTACGAGTACCGGCACGTGGAGTTCCTGCTCGGGCTCAAGGCGGAGTCCGTCGTCCGGCCGCACAAGGGCCTGCCGGCCGTGCACGCCGACCTGGAGAGGGCGCTGGCCGCGCCGTCCCTGGAGGACGACGTCCTTGCCTACCTGGCGCGACGCGGGCTGGCGGTGCCGGACGACGTCCTGACCCGCGACCGAACCGAGACGCACGACGCGCACCCCGCCGTCACCGAGCTGTGGGCGGAGATCTACCGCGACCCGCGGCCGGGCGACGAGCTGTTCGTGCTGGGCGAGGCGCTGACCGACGTCGCCGAGGAGTTCACCACCTGGCGGCAGCGGCACGTCACCGCGGTGCGCCGCTCGATGGGCGCCAAGCCCGGCACCGGTGGCTCGGCCGGGCTGGCCTGGTTGGAGCGCAGCGCCGCCCGCGTCGTCTTCCCGGACCTGTGGGCCGCCCGCACCGTGATCTGAGCGACCGGTTGAGCGCGCGGTCGACGGGTAGCCGACCGGCACCGGACGAAAGGAACTTCTCGTGGCATCCGTGCCCACCATCGCGCTCAACAACGGCGTCGAGATCCCCCAGCTGGGATTCGGCGTCTTCCAGATCAAGCCCGCCGACACCGTCGAGGCCACCGTCGCCGCGCTCGAGGTCGGCTACCGGCACATCGACACCGCCGAGATGTACGGCAACGAGAAGGAGGTCGGCGAGGCCATCCGCCGCTCCGGCGTCCCCCGCGAGGAGGTCTTCGTGACCTCCAAGCTGAACAACGGCTTCCACGCCCGCGAGGCCGCGCTCACGGCGTTCGACGGCACGCTCGAGGCCCTCGGCTTCGACTACCTCGACCTGTTCCTCGTGCACTGGCCGCTGCCGGGCATCGACGTCGACTACGTCGAGACGTGGAAGGCGATGGAGGAGATCTACGCCGGCGGGAAGTGCCGCGCGATCGGCGTCTCCAACTTCAAGCAGCACCACCTGAACCGGCTGTTCGACGAGACCGAGGTCCGGCCGGCCGCGAACCAGATCGAGATCCACCCCTACCTGGCGCAGGACGACCTGCGCGCCTTCGACGCCGAGCACCAGATCGTCACCGAGGCCTGGTCGCCGATCGCGCAGGGCAAGGTGCTCGACGACCCGGCCATCGTCGCGATCGCGGAGAACGTGGGGCGCACGCCGGCGCAGGTCGTGCTGCGCTGGCACGTCCAGCGCGGCGACGTCGTGTTCCCGAAGTCGGTGAACCGGGCGCGGATGGAGGAGAACTTCGCGCTGTTCGACTTCGAGCTCGCCGAGGGCGACATGGCCACGCTGACCGGGCTGGACCGCGGCGAGCGCACCGGCCCCGACCCGGACTCGTTCAACTACATCCCGAAGTGAGCCCGTGCGGAGGCTGAGGAGCGAGGTTTCCTCGCTCCTCAGCCTCCGTCAGTCGGTGGTCACGAAATCGATGAGCTCCTCGACCCGGCCGATGAGCGCCGGCTCGAGGTCGGTCCAGGTCTTCACCCGGGCGAGGATGCGCTGCGCCCAGACGTAGCCGGTGTCGTCCTCCCAGCCGAGCCGGCGGCAGACGCCCTCCTTCCAGGACTCGCCCTTCGGCACGGTCGGCCACTCGCGGATGCCGACCACCGACGGCTTGACCGCCTGCCAGATGTCGATGAACGGGTGGCCGACGACGAGCGCGTGCTGGCCGGTCACCTGCTCGGCGATGCGGGACTCCTTGGACCCGCGGACGAGGTGGTCGACGAGGACGCCGAGCCGCCGTCCCTGGCCGGGCCGGAAGTCGCGCACGATCGCGGGCAGGTCGTCGACGCCGTGCAGCGGCTCGACGACGACGCCCTCGATGCGCAGGTCGTGGCCCCAGACCTTCTCCACGAGCTCGGCGTCGTGCTTGCCCTCGACGTAGATCCGCCCCTCGCGGGCGACCCGCGCCTTGGCCCCGGCCACGTAGGTGGAGCCGGAGGCGCTGCGCGCCGGCCCCTTCGGCGCCTCGATCCGCGGCCGCACCAGCACGACCGGGCGGCCGTCGACCCAGAAGCCGGGGCCGAGCGGGTAGGCGCGGACGCGGCCGTTGCGGTCCTCGAGGTGGACGACGTCCTTCTCGCACCGGACGACGGCGCCGACGAAGCCGCTGCTGGGGTCCTCGACGACGAGGTCTCGCTCAGCGGCGATCTGCGGCACCTGCTTCTTCACGGTGCGGGGGTGGACCAGGTTGTCGTACGGCGAACGGGGAGGCACCCGACCATGCTGAGCAGAACCTGTCCGCCACGGGCGCAGACGCGCCGTGACACGCCCGGGGAGCATCCGCCCGCTCGAGTTCCTCAACCCGGGACGACGTGGTGTCAATCGAGTGGCGCGCGACCGTATGGCGCGTCCCACCTGCGGCGTCACCGCGCCCGACGGCGGAAACCTGCGGCGCCGCGACACCCCCGGGCGTGCCGTCCTCAAGGGACGAATTCGTTTCGCGTCCTCTGCCACGGTCACCCCTGTCGGCGACCAGATCGAACGAGCCAAGACGGGAGCCCACCATGATCGGCACCGAGACCATCGACCGCGTGATCGGCAAGGACGTCTACGACGCCTCCGGCGAGAAGATCGGCTCCGCCTCCGAGGTGTACCTCGACGACGAGAGCGGCCGGCCGGAGTGGGTGACGGTGCGGACCGGCCTGTTCGGCACCAAGGAGTCCTTCGTCCCGATCCGGGACGCCGACCTCACCGACGACGGCGTGCGGGTACCGGTGAGCAAGGACCGGGTGAAGGACGCACCGAAGATCGACGCCGACGGCCACCTCTCGCCCGAGGAGGAGCAGGAGCTCTACCGCTACTACGGCAACGTCAGCGATGGCTACGCAGGCACCGACACTGCGGGTATGCAGACGGCGCGCACGGACGCCGCTGGCACGGTCGGCCACGACACCTCGGGTCCGACCACGGACCACGCCATGACGCGTTCGGAGGAGCGGCTCGAGGTCGGCACCCGCTCGGAGGAGATCGGCCGGGCGCGGCTGCGCAAGTACGTCGTCACCGAGAACGCCACCGAGACCGTCCCGGTCGCCCGCGAGGAGATCCGCGTCGAGCGCGAGCCGATCACCGACGCCAACGTCGGCGCCGCGATGGACGGCCCGGCGATCAGCGAGGAGGAGCACGAGGTCACGCTCCGCGCCGAGCGGCCCGTGGTGGAGAAGGAGGCCGTCCCGGTCGAGCGGGTACGCCTGGACAAGGAGACGGTGACCGACACCGAGACGGTGTCCGCCGACCTCCGCAAGGAGCAGATCGAGGTGGACGGCGCCGCGGATCGCGACCGCGGTCGCTGACCCCGCAGGCCCACCGACGACGGTGGCCGGCCGAGGACCAGACTCGGCCGGCCACCGTTTCCACGTGCAGTGGGATGCTCGGTGGCGTGACCGACCCCACCCCGCCGGTGCAGGACCTGCCCTCGGACCTGTCCAGCCCGGAGAAGCTCGCCGCGGCGCTGGAAGCGACCGGCTACCTGCCCGACGAGGGGCTGGCCACCGCGGCCTACCTGGCGCTGGTCATGCACCGCCCGCTGTTCCTCGAGGGCGAGGCCGGCGTCGGCAAGACCGCGCTGGCGCACGCGCTGGCCGAGGTCACCGGCCGGCCGATCTACCGGCTGCAGTGCTACGAGGGTCTGGAGGCCAGCCAGGCGCTCTACGACTGGGACTTCGGCCGGCAGCTGCTGCACCTGCGCGCGGCCGAGGCGGCGCACGTCAACGACAACCCGGACGCGCTCGAGGCCTCCCTGTACGACCGCCGGTTCCTGCTGGCCCGGCCGCTGCTGCAGGCCCTGGAGGACTCGCCGTCCGTGCTGCTGGTCGACGAGGTCGACCGCGCCGACGACGAGTTCGAGGCGTTCCTGCTCGAGGTGCTGTCGGACTTCACCATCTCGATCCCCGAGCTCGGCACGGTCCGGGCGGTCACCCCGCCGCTGGTGATCCTCACGTCCAACCGGACCCGTGAGGTGCACGACGCCCTCAAGCGCCGCTGCCTCTACCACTGGCTGCAGCACCCGGACTTCGACCGCGAGGTGGCGATCCTGCGCCGGCGGCTGCCCGAGGTCACCGAGCAGCTGGCTCGCGAGGTCGCGCGGGCGACGGCGAAGCTGCGCACGCTGGACCTGCTCAAGCCGCCGGGGATCGCCGAGGCGATGGACTGGGCGACCGCGCTGCACACGCTCGGCGCCCGCGACCTCGACCCCGACGTCGCCGCCCGCACGCTCGGCGCGGTGCTGAAGTACCGCGAGGACACCGAGCGCGTGCAGATGCAGGTGCGGGGGGCGCTCTTCGGTGGCGGCTGACGTCGTGGCGCGCGATGTCGTCGACACCGTGCTGGGCTTCGCGCGCACGCTGCGCGCGGCGGGTGTGGCCGCCTCCCCGGACCGCGTCGAGGCGATGCTGGCCGCCGTCGGCTCGCTCGACGTCCTGGACGCCCGGGACGTCTACTGGGCCGGCCGGCTGACGCTGTGCTCCGGCCCCGACGACCTCGACCGCTACGACGCCGCGTTCACGGCCTACTTCGCCGGCGAGCGGCCGCGGCCGACCCGCACCGCGCCACCGGAGCAGCAGATCGTCTCGGCGATGGCCCCCCTGACCGAGGGCTCGGGCGAGGGCGACCAGTCCTCCGACGCCCAGGAGCTCGCCGTGCAGGCCAGCGCCGCGGAGGTCCTCCGCCACCGCGACGTCTCCGAGCTGACCGTCGCCGAGCGCGAGCACCTGCGGCGGCTGTTCGCCCTGCTCCAGCCGGCCTCGCCGATGCGCCCGGCGCGGCGTCGTCGTCCCAGCCCGGTCGGCTCGGTCCACCCTGCCCGCACCGTCCGCCGCGCGCTCCGCGACGGCGGTGAGGTCACCCGCCTGCTGCACCGCCGGGCCGCGCCGCGCCCGCGCCGCGTCGTCCTGCTGGTCGACGTCTCCGGGTCGATGAGCCCGTACGCCGACGCGCTGCTGCGCTTCGCGCACGCGGCGGTGCGCGCCCGGCCGTCGTCCACCGAGGTGTTCACGATCGGCACCCGGCTGACCCGGGTCACCCGCGAGATGCGGCTGCGCGACCCCGACAAGGCGCTGGCCGCCAGCGGCTCGGCGATCCCGGACTGGTCCGGTGGCACGCGCCTGGGCGAGGTGCTCAAGGCGTTCCTGGACCGGTGGGGTCAGCGCGGCATGGCCCGCGGCGCGGTGGTCGTCGTCTGCAGCGACGGCTGGGAGCGGGGCGGCACGGAGCTGCTCGGTGAGCAGATGGCCCGGCTGCGGCGGCTCGCGCACGCGGTCGTCTGGGTCAACCCGCACAAGGGCCGGGAGGGCTACGAGCCGCTCACCGGCGGGATGCAGGCCGCCCTGCCCTCGGTCGACCACTTCGTCTCGGGGCACAGCCTCGCGGCGTTCGAGGAGCTGACGGGAGTGATCGAGCGTGCGTAGGACGTTGTGGAGTGCCACGGGCGCGTTTTCCGCGCCGTGGCACTCCGAGATGAGGAGTCGGAATGCGTGACGTGCTCGACGACCTGGTCGGCTGGTGGCAGGCGGGACAGACCGTGGGGATGGGCACCGTCGTCGCCACGTGGCGTTCGGCGCCGCGCCCGGCCGGCGCCTCGATGCTGGTCGGCCCCGACGGGACAGCGGTGGGCAGCGTCTCCGGTGGCTGCGTCGAGGGCGCGGTCTACGAGGAGGCCAAGGACGCCGTCGAGACCGGCGAGGCGACGCTGCAGCGCTACGGCGTGAGCGACGACGACGCCTTCGCCGTCGGGCTGACCTGCGGCGGGATCCTCGACGTTTTCGTCGAGTCGGTCTCCCGCGAGTCGTTCCCCGAGCTGGGGGAGATCAAGGACTCCGTCGACCGGCACGAGCCGGTCGCCGTCGTCACCTGCGTGAAGGGTCCCGACGACCGGCTGGGACGGCGGATGGTGCTCTGGCCCGACCGCACGTCGGGCTCGTTCGGCCTGCAGCGCATGGACGACGCCGTGGCCGCCGACGCCCGCGGCATGCTCGCCGCCGGCCGCACCGGGATGCTGCACTTCGGCCACGACGGCGAGCGCCGCGGTGACGACCTCGAGCTGTTCGTGAACTCCTTCGCGCCGCCGGCGCGGATGGTGGTCTTCGGCGCGATCGACTTCGCCGCCGCGGTGGCACGGGTCGGCTCGTTCCTCGGCTACCGGGTGACCGTCTGCGACGCCCGCCCGGTGTTCGCGACGCCCAAGCGCTTCCCGGACGCCGACGAGGTGATCGTCGAGTGGCCGCACCGCTACCTGCAGGGCGAGGTCGACGCCGGCCGGATCGACGAGCGCACCGTCCTCTGCGTGCTCACCCACGACCCGAAGTTCGACGTCCCGCTGCTGGAGGTCGCGCTGCGGCTGCCGGTCGCCTACGTCGGCGCGATGGGGTCGCGGCGCACGCACGAGGAGCGGCTGGCGCGGCTGCAGGAGGCGGGCCTGTCGAAGGAGGAGATCGCCCGGCTGTCCTCGCCGATCGGCCTCGACCTGGGCGCCCGGACGCCGGAGGAGACGGCCGTCTCGATCGCCGCGGAGATCATCGCCGGCCGGTGGGGCGGGTCCGGCGAGCGGCTGTCCGGCATCGAGGGCCCCATCCACGCCACCGCCGAGCGCTGACCCCCGTGGTTTCGCGCGCTTAACCGCGCGCGGTCAAGCGCGCGAAACCGTGGCGGCCATACCGGATGAGGTATACCGTTTCCGGTATGGCTCCGTCGCGTCGCAGTCGCTTCCCGGGTCTGGATGGCCCAGGGGAGCGCCGCCGCGAGCTGATCGAGGAGCTGGCCCGGCTCCGCCGCGAGAGCGAGCTCAGCCAGACCGAGATCGCCGCGCGCATGGGGACGTCGCAGTCGGCCGTCGCCCGCCTCGAGAGCGGCGAGCTGGACGCCCGGCTGTCCACGGTGGAGCGCTACGCGGCCGCTCTCGGCCGCACCGTCGACTGGCAGGTCCGCACCAGCGAGGAGTCGCCATGACCCGAGCCACCTGGCCGCCCGTTCCCCCGGGACCGCCGCCGCCCCCGTTCCCGCCCCAGCCGCCGCAGTACCCGCCGCCCTCGCCGTGGCGGGTCGAACCGCGGCCCGGAGTGCCATCGGGGCCGTCGGTGTCCGTCGTCGTGGGCGCCGACAACTGGCTGGCCGAGCGGCTGCTCGAGCAGCGGGTGGTCGCGCTGTCCGGCGCGCTCGACGCGGACGACGTCAACCGCGCGGTCGCCGAGCTGGCGCTGCTCGACTCGTCCGGCGACGAGCCCGTCCAGCTGCGCCTGTCCGGCGTGAGCGCCGACCTCGACGGGGCACTCACCCTCGTCGACGCCCTCGACCTCATGGGGGCGCCCGTCCACGCCACCGTCCTCGGCACGCTGACCGGGGCGGCGGTCGCCGTCCTGGCCGTCGCCGACCGGCGGACGGCCGGCGCGCACGCCGTCGTGCACCTGACCGAGCCGCGCAGCCCGCGCCGCGGGCTCGGCCGGGACGTCGAGGCGCTCGCCGCCGAGCACGCCCGGCAGCTGCGCCGGCTGCAGGAGAGGCTGGCCGCGGCGACCGGGCGGGACGTCGAGCAGATCGCGGCCGACATGCGCACCGGGCGGCTGCTGTCGACCGAGGAGGCCCAGGAGTACGGGCTCGTAGACCGCTGAGCAGGGCGTCGCCAGAATCTGCCCGTGACGACGATCCTCCTGGTGGACGACGAGGCGGCGATCACCGACAACCTCGCACCGTTCCTCAAGCGCGCCGGGTTCTCGGTCGTCGTCGCCGCCACCGGCGAGGAGGCGCTCGCCCGGCTGCCGGCGGTCAGCCCCGATCTCGTGGTGCTCGACGTCCTGCTGCCCGGCATGGACGGCCGCGAGGTGCTGCGCCGGGTCCGGCACGAGCGGCGGCAGGTGCCGATCATCCTGCTCACCCAGGTCGGCGAGTCCGGCGAGCGGACGATGGCCCTGGAGGAGGGCGCGGACGACTACCTCAACAAGCCGTTCGACCCGTACGAGCTGGTCGCCCGCATCCGCGCGGTGCTGCGCCGCGGCGGGCGCAACGACCCTTCGCTGCGCGGTGCCCAGCGGCTGCGCAGCGGCGACGTCGTCCTGGACCGGGCGTCCCAGCGGGTGTTCAAGGCCGACCGCGAGGTGGCGCTGACCCCGCGGGCCACGGTGCTGCTCGGCTACCTGATGAGCCATCCCGACGAGGTGCTCACGCGCGAGCGGCTGCTCGAGGCGGTCTGGGGGTGGTCGTACCAGAGCAGCACCCGCTCGGTGGACACCCGCATCGCCGAGCTGCGGCGGGCGCTGGAGCACGATTCCGGCTCACCGGAGCTGATCACCACGGTGCCGGGCCTCGGCTACCGCTTCTCCGCCCGGGTCGAGAGCGTCTGAGCCGTGCGCCTCACCCGGTGGCTCCTCGCCCTGCTCCCCCTCGCCGTCGGCATGGGGCTCTGGGTGGCGGCCCGTGCCGGCGCGTACGCGAACGACCGGCTGCTGGTCAGCGCCAGCGCGTACCGCGGCGACTGGCTGCTCGCCATCGGCGCCGTCCTCAGCCTGCTGGCCTGTGCCGGGCTCGCGATCGCCGGCCGCCGCGACGCACACGCCCGGCGGGAGCTGCGGGAGCAGGCCGACGCCTATGCCCGGGATAGAAGGCTGCTGCTCTCCCGCCTCGACCACGAGCTGAAGAACCCGCTGACCGCCATGCGCGCCGCGGTGGCGAACGTCGCGGCCGCCGGGCCGGACGCCGACCGGGCCGCTGCGGTCCGCAGCATCGAGGAGCAGGTCCTGCGCCTGTCCCGCCTCACGGCCGACCTGCGCAAGATCGCCGACGTCGAGAGCGGGTCGCTGGACCGCCGTCCGGTCGACGTCACCGCGCTGCTCGAGGAGGCGGTGGACGTCGCCCGCGAGCAGCCCGGCGCCGACGGGCTGGAGATCAGCCTCGACCTGCCGCGCGCGCCCTGGCCGCTGCCCAAGGTGTCCGGCGACGCCGAGCTGCTGTCGCTCGTGGTCGGCAACCTGCTGGACAACGCGGTCAAGTTCACGCCGGCCGGCGGCCGGGTCGAGGTGCGGGCCCGGGAGGCCGGCGGCGACGTCGTCGTCGAGGTCGCCGACACCGGCTCCGGGATCGAGCCCGCCGACGAGGCCCACATCTGGGAGGAGCTGTACCGCAGCCCCCGCGCGCGCACGGTCCCGGGCAGCGGGCTGGGGCTGGCGCTGGTCCGCACCGTGGTGGAGCGCCACGGGGGCACGGCGACGGCGGAGAGCCGGGTGGGCCGCGGCACGGTGGTCCGCGTCCGGCTCCCCGCCGGGGCCGGCGAGGGCTGAGCTCAGAACGCCGCGGAGCCCGCGACGTAGGCGTTCTGCTGGATCAGCCCGTGCTGGCAGACCGGGCCGAACGACCACGACCGCAGCAGCGCCGACGTCTGGTCCGGAGGCGTGACGACGACGCCGGTCGCCGTCGGCTCGCAGGCCGCGCCGTTCTCGTCGGCGGCCGGGATCGCCGCCCAGTGCAGCAGCGAGCGGGCGGAGGCGCCGGGGGCGAGGGTCACGGTGTGCGGGGCCGGGGAGGAGACCCGGCGCAGGTCGGTGGGCACGCCCTGGCCGGGCGCGCCGAGCAGGGCCAGCCCGCCGTAGCCGGTCACCGAGCAGGTGCGTCCGCCGGCGTTGGTGAGGACGACGGTGGCGTACCGCTGGCCGGCGCCCGGGGAACCGGGCAGCAGCTTCGCGCTCAGCTCGGCGGTGCTGCACTCCGGCGTGGTGCTGCTGGCCCCGGCCGGTGCGGCTGCCGCGGTGATCAGGCCGAGGCCCAGCACCGCGGCGCCGACCAGCCCGATCGCCCGCAGTCTGGTTCGCAGGTTCATCGTTGCCTCCCTCGAGTCGTGGTGAGCTCGACGCTAGGAAGGCGGTGTGGCGCCGTGATGCCGTTGATGTCCAGGGTTCGACACCGCGTGTGCCGGTTTCGGCACAGCTACCCGGCGGCGTAGGGCTGCTGGTCGATGGTGCCGGCCTCGCAGACCGGGCCCTGCGTCCACGGGATGGAGAGCGGCGCGGTCTCGTCGGGCGGGATGACCTGCAGCGCGCCGGGCGTGGGCTGGCAGTCCCCGCTGGTCGAGTCGCCGGTGCCCGGGACGGCGGCCCAGTGCAGCTGCGAGCTCGCCGAGCCGCCGGGCCTCAGCGTCACCGTGGTGGGCGAGGGGGAGACGCGGTTCTGGTGGGTGGGCAGCGCCGCGCCGGAGGCGTTCACCAGACCGATCCCGCCGTACCCCTTGATCGTGCAGGAGCGGCCGCTGGTGTTGCGCAGCACCACCGTGGCGTAGCGCTGCCCGGCGCCGGGGCTGCCCGGCTGCAGGCTGCCGGCCAGGTCGGCGGTGTGGCAGCGGCCGGTGGTCCCGCTGCCGGAGGTCGTCGACCCGGCAGGCGACCCGCTGGACGAGCCGCCGGACGAGGAGCCGCCGGCCGACGAGCCGCTGGTCACCGGCGCGGCCGAGGACGACGTCGCAGCGCTGCTGCTCGTCGTCGTCCTGCTGGAGGACGAGCTCGAGCCGCTGCCGGCGTCGGTGACCGAGCCCTGGAAGGAGCAACCGGCGACGGCGACCAGCGCCAGAGCCGGCAGGAACAGCCTGGAGAGCCTCACCGCTCCCACGCTAGAGATCTCGTGTGACCGTGGACCGGTTGTCGCGTTCCGATTCCGGGACGTCGTGCGACGGATCCGACACAGGGAAGAGGGCTGGATGCGGTACCGGTACGACGTCGAGATCGTCGGGCTGCTCGCCTCGCCGGAGCACCGCTACGACGGCCGCCCGGGGAACCTCGTCCCGCCCCAGGACGACGACCGCCGCACCGAGCTGACCGTGCGCGGCGGGGTCGGCATCGTCGGGGACCGCTACTCCGGCCGGCCCGCGCACCGCGACGCCCAGGTCACGGTGCTGGGCGTCGAGGGGATCGAGTCGCTCGCCGCCGAGCTGGGGCTGCCGGTCCCGGACCCGCTGCTCGCCCGCCGCAACGTCGTCCTGCGCGGGGCGGAGGTGGAGGCGCTGCGCGGCGAGGAGTTCTCGCTGGACTGCGGCCAGGGGGAGGTGCAGCTCCGCGGCGGCCGGCCGGCCAACCCGTGCGCCTGGCTGGACGTCGCGCTCGGCCCGGGGTTCCACCGCGGGTTGCGTGGCCGGGCCGGCATCCGGTGCGCGGCGCTGACGGACGGCGTCCTGCGGCTCGGCCCCGCCGTCCTGCGCTCCGCCGTCCCGCTCGACGCGACCCGGGCCGGCGAGGTCCACCGACTCCAGCCGACCCGCCGCTGACGTTGCACCGACGCTGCCCGGAGCTGGCCTTCGGAGCCGCCGGGTAGTAGGGACGACAGCATGTCTGCGACCGACGTCTACCGCGCCGCCCGCGACCAGCTGCTGGCCCTGCACGGCGACCACGCCAAGGCCGTCGCCGAGTTCCGCTGGCCGGAGTTCGACGGGCCGTTCAACTGGGCGATCGACTGGTTCGACGCCTACGCCCGCGGCAACGGCGGCACCGCCCTCCACATCGTCGAGGAGGACGGCCGCTCGGCCCGCTACAGCTTCGACACGATGGTCCGCCGCTCCGACCAGGTGGCGGCCTGGCTGCGGTCGCACGGCGTCGGCACGGGCGACCACGTCGTCCTCATGCTCGGCAACCAGGTCGAGCTGTGGGAGCTGATGCTCGCCGTGATCAAGCTGGGCGCGGTGATCATGCCGACGACGACGGCGCTCGGGCCGGCCGACCTGACCGACCGCATCGAGCGCGGCGGCGCGAAGCACGTGATCGTCAACGCCGGGGACGCGGGCAAGTTCGACGGCGTCCCCGGCGACTACACCCGGATCGCCGTGGGGGAGGCACCGTCGGGGTGGCTGGCGTACTCCGACTCGGAGACCGCCGACGACGCCCCGACCGCGCATCCGGGCACGCTGCCCGGCGACCCGCTGCTGCTCTACTTCACCAGCGGGACGACGAGCCGGCCCAAGCTGGTCGAGCACACCCAGGTCAGCTACCCGGTCGGGCACCTGTCGACGATGTACTGGCTGGGCGTCCGGCCCGGCGACGTGCACCTGAACATCAGCTCGCCCGGCTGGGCCAAGCACGCGTGGAGCTGCTTCTTCGCGCCGTGGATCGCCGAGGCGACGATCTACCTCTACAACTACACGCGCTTCGATCCCGCAGCCCTGCTCGGCCGGATCCGCGAGGACGGCGTCACCACCTTCTGCGCGCCGCCCACGGTCTGGCGGATGCTCATCAAGGCCGACCTCTCGGGCGGCCCGGGCACGATCCGCGAGGCCGTCGCCGCCGGCGAGCCGCTCAACCCCGAGGTGATCGAGCAGGTCAGGGCCCAGTGGGGGCTCACCCTGCGCGACGGCTACGGCCAGACCGAGACGACGGCGTCGGTGGGCAACACCGCCGGCAGCGTCGTCAAGCCCGGCTCGATGGGCCGGCCGCTGCCCGGCGTCCCCGTCGTCCTGGTCGACCCCGTGACCGGGCAGCTCGCCGACGAGGGGGAGATCTGCCTCGACCTGTCGGCGTCCCCGCTCACCCTCATGACCGGCTACCAGGGCGACCCCGAGCGCAACGACGAGGCGATGGCCGGCGGCTGGTACCACACGGGCGACGTCGCGAACCGCGACGCCGAGGGCTACATCACCTACATCGGGCGCACCGACGACGTCTTCAAGGCCAGCGACTACAAGATCAGCCCGTTCGAGCTGGAGAGCGTGCTCATCGAGCACCCGGCGGTCACCGAGGCGGCCGTCGTCCCGGTCCCCGACCCGGTGCGCGCGGCGATCCCCAAGGCCTACATCGCGCTGGCGCCCGGGTACGAGCCCACGCGGGAGACGGCGTTCTCGATCCTCAAGCACGCGCGCGAGAACCTGGCCCCGTTCCTGCGGGTCCGCAAGATCGAGTTCTGGGAGCTGCCCAAGACGATCAGCGGCAAGATCCGCCGGGTCGAGCTGCGCGAGCGCGAGGAGCAGCTGGCCCCGCAGGGCAGCGACGGCGAGTACACCGACACCGACTTCCCCGAGCTGCGCGGCTGACCGGTCACAGCCCGTCCAGCAGCCGGTCCAGGCCCCAGCGGAACTGCGCATCGCCGTTGTAGGCGGCCACCACGTCGGCGGCCGCCGCGGTCCGCGGCAGCAGCGCGGGATCGGCGCCGCCCAGCGCCCGGCGGCGCTCGGCGGTCCGCGCGGCATCGTCGGGCCGGGCGGCCCCGGGCGGTAGCTCGGCCGCGTCCAGGGCCACCGTTCCGAGCACGTAGGTCTGCAGCAGGTAGGACGCCCGGGCGGTGTCGTCGGCGGGGAGTCCGCCGCGGGACAGCAGCTCCAGGAGGACCTCCCCGGCGACCAGTGCCCGCGGGCCGGCGAACCCGGCGTGCAGGAGCAGCGGGACGACGCCGGGGTGCGCGAGCAGCGTGGCGCGCAGGTCCGCGGCCAGCCGGACGACGGCCGAGCGCCAATCGGCGTCGCCGAGCGCCGCGTCCAGATCGAGGCGGCCGAGGAGGTCGTCGCCCAGCGCGGCGACCAGGTCGGCCTTGGTGCGGAAGTACGTGTAGAGCGCGTTGGGCGCGACACCCATCTCGGCGGCCACGCTGCGCACCGAGAGCGCCTCCGCGCCGCCGGCGTCCACGAGCCGGAGGGCCGCGTCGAGGATGGCCCGCTCGGTGAGGCCGCGACGCGGACCCGGGCGCGAACGCGGCGGAACGGATTCGGTCACGGAACTCCCTTGACGACATCTCTGTACGGCGTACAAACTACCGCCATCCAATCTTGTACACCGTACAGAGATGAGTCGGCCGTGACCCTCCCCACCCCTCGGACCACCGGCACGCTGTTGATCGGCGCCGCCGTCCTCGCCAACGCCGCCTTCGTCGGGCTGAGCTCGGTGTTCGGCTACCCCGACGTGCTGCAGCTGCCCGCCCAGGAGGCGCTGGCGCGGTTCGCCGAGCAGGCCCCGCTGGTCCCGGCGCTGTTCGTCGTCCTCGCGGCGGCCGCCGCCCTGCTGGCTCCGGTCGCGCTCGGGCTCTCGCGGTTGGGCGCGGGCCGGTGGCGGCGGGTCGTCCTCGCGGCCGGCGTCGGGGCCGCGCTGGTCCAGGTCGTCGGGTTGCTGCGGTGGCCGCTGCTGGTGCCCGGTCTCGCGGCGACCGCCACCGACCCGTCGGCCTCGGTGGCCGCGCGGGCGGCGGCGGGCGACCGGTTCGAGACGCTGGGCACCGTGCTCGGCCAGGTCGTGGGCGAGTCCGGCGGCTACCTGCTGACCGCGGTGTTCACCGTCGCGGTCGTGCTGGCGCTGCGCGAGCGCTTCCGGCTGTCGCGGCTGCAGGTCGTGCTCGGGCTGGGCTCGGTGCCGCTCGTGCTCGTCGGGCTCCTCGTGCCGCTGGGCGTCCCGGGCGCCGACGCGGCCAACTTCGCCGGGTACGTGGTCTGGACCGCGTGGTGCATCGTGCTCGGTGTGCGCCTGGTGCGGACCGGCGAGCCCGGCCGGCCCCTCGGCACCGAGGCGCCCGCCCTCTCCGAGCTGCACGCCTGACGCGGACGGGGAAGGCTGGACGACGTGGAGTACCGGACCCTCGGGCGCAGCGGCTGCGCCGTCTCGACCCTGACCCTCGGCACGATGACGTTCGGCAACGAGACCGACGAGGAGGGCTCGCACGCCCAGCTCGACCGGTTCCTCGAGGTCGGCGGCACGCTCGTCGACACCGCCGACGTCTACACCGCCGGTGCCAGCGAGGAGATCATCGGCCGCTGGCTGGCCAAGCAGCCGTCCGGCGTCCGGGAGCGCGTCGTCCTGGCCACCAAGGGGCGCTTCCCCATGGGCGAGGGGCCCAACGGGGTGGGGCTGTCCCGCCGGCACCTCGCCGACGCGCTCGAGGGCTCGCTGCGGCGCCTCGGCGTCGACACCGTCGACCTGTACCAGGTCCACGCGCACGACCCGTGGACGCCGATCGACGAGACGCTGCGCTTCCTCGACGACGCCGTCGGCGCGGGCAAGATCCACTACGTCGGGCTGTCCAACTTCACCGGCTGGCAGCTGCAGCGCGCCGTCGACGTCGCCGAGCACCGGGGCTGGTCGGTGCCGGTGACCCTGCAGCCGCAGTACAACCTGCTGGTCCGCGAGATCGAGTGGGAGATCGTGCCGGCCGCGCAGGCCAACGGCCTGGGGCTGCTGCCCTGGTCGCCGCTGGGCGGCGGCTGGCTCACCGGCAAGTACCGGCGCGACGAGGAGCCGACCGGCGCCACCCGGCTCGGGGACGACCCGAACCGCGGGATGGAGGCCTACGGGCGGCGCAGCACGGTCGAGCGCACCTGGGACGTCGTCGACGCGGTCCGCGGGGTCGCCGAGGCGCGCGGCTGCTCGATGCCGCAGGTCGCGCTGGCCTGGCTGGTCGACCGGCCGGCGGTCACCTCGGTGATCCTCGGGGCGCGCACGCTCGAGCAGCTCGAGGACAACCTCGGCGCCGCGGACCTGCACCTCAGCGACGAGGAGACCGCCCGGCTGGACGCCGCCAGCGACCCGGCACCCCCGGACTACCCCTACGGCGAGCTCGGCGTCGACCAGCGCAGCCGCAAGATCGGGGGCGGTCGCTAACCCAGCAGGTCCCGGACGGCGGCCGGCGCCTGCGACGGTCGGTGCAGCGGGGCGACCCGACCGCCCCCGGCCGAGGCCAGCGCGGCGCAGGAGGTCATCGCCTCCTCGTCGGCCGACAGCGCGAGGACGTGGAGGCGGGCCGGGACGCGGGCCAGCGAGGAGGCGGCGTCGACCGGATCGGGGCTCTCGGTGGCCAGGCCGTCGGAGAGCAGCAGCACCTGCCGGTCGGCGGCGCGGGAGCGGGCCACCTGCGCCGCGGCCGTGCGCAGCGCCAGCTCGAGGTCGGTGGTGCCGCCACCGCGCAGGTCGCAGAGCCGGTCGACGACGACGTCCACCCGCGGATCGGCCGACAGCGGCCGCAGGACGACGGCCTTCGACCAGAACGCGACCACGCCCAGCTCGTCACCCGGCCGCAGCCGCTGCACCAGCGCCGAGGCGGTCAGGACGGCGGCCGCCAGCTCGTCGCCGGCGACCGAGCCGGAGGCGTCGACCAGCAGCAGCATGGCCCGGCCGGTGGAGCGCCAGCCGCGGGTGTGCAGGTGGGCGGCGCGCCAGTGCGGTTCCGCGCCGCGGGCGGCGAGCGTGGCGTCGAGGTCGACGTCGGAGCCGGTGGGATCGCGGCGGGTGACCATCCGCGACACCCCGGGGCGGTCGGCGACGCCGGTCCGCGGGTTGCCGAGCGGGAGCCGGGCGGCCAGCGCCCGGGCCGCGGCGCGCAGCGCGGGGTCGAAGGCCCTGGCGGCGTCGGCGAGCACGCGCAGGGCGGCGTCCGGGTCGCGGGCGGCGAGCTCGGCGACGGCGGCGGCGTCGAGCTGGCCGGCCTCGGGGGAGACCGCGTCGAAGTCGGGGTTGCTGCGGGAGAGCTGGTCGCGGCTGGCGCGGCGGGCGGCCGAGTCGCGCAGCAGCTGCTCGACCTCGGCGGGGTCCTCCACCACGCGCGGGCGGCCGCTGGGCGGTGCGCTGCCCGCCTCCCCGGGGGACGGCGGCGCGTCGTCCCCCGGCGTCAGGCTTTTCCCGGCTCCTCACCGGCCCGGCGCCAGATGTCGGCGACGACGTCCTCGACCGGGCGCGTGACGCCGTCGGCGAGGGTGACCTTGCCGGTGAGCGCGGCCAGCGCGGCGTCCAGGCCGGTGTCGCCGTCCGTGCCGGTGCCGCGGACGACGGCGAGCTCGAGGGCGATGAGCACGGTGTCGATGGCGCCGCGGACCGAGGCGCCGATGCGCAGCTCGGGGGAGTCGCGGGTGATCCGCACGGCGCGCACGGCCTGCGTGACCAGCTCGGCCGGGCCCTCGGTGACCGCCGCGACGATGTCCAGCTCGGCGTGCTCGTCCTGGTAGCCCATGGCGACCCGGCAGGAGCGGTCGTAGAGGGCGGGGGTGACCCGCGCGGTGCCGACGGCGTCGAACGGGTTCATCGCCGCGACCAGCCGGAACGTCGGCCGCGCGGCGACCCGGCCGTAGCGGGGCACGTGCATCTCGCGCTCCGAGAGCACCCCGAGCAGGACGTTCATCGTCTCCTCGGGCACCCGGTTGAACTCCTCGACGTAGAGCAGCGCGCCCTCGGTCATCGCCCGGGTGAGCGGGCCGGGCACGAAGTTCTCCGGCCGGTAGTCCTCGGACAGCACGCGGGAGGCGTCGTGGTGGCCGACCAGCCGGGTCGGCGTCAGCTCGGCGTTGCCCTCGACGAGCACGAGCGGGACGCCCGCGCCGTCGGCCAGCGAGCGCAGCAGCGTCGTCTTTCCGGTGCCCGGGGGTCCCTCAAGGACGACGTTGCGGCCGGCCGAGAGCGCGGCGGCGACCACCTCGGCCTCGCGCAGCCGGGCGACGACCCGCTCGCGGGCGATCCGGACCATGCCTCCGACGTCCAGCCGCGACGCGGTCGTGCTCCCCACAGGACCTCCTGACGGCAGAAGTCGCGATTCCTGCCGGGCAGGAATCGCGACTTCTGCGATGGGCTCAGTCGTCGTAGATGATCACGCCGCGGATGTTCTTGCCCGCGTGCATGTCCTCGTAGCCCTGGTTGATCTCGTCGAGCTTGTACTTCTTGGTCACCAGCTCGTCGAGCTTGAGGTTGCCCTCCTGGTAGAGCCGCAGCATCCGCAGGATGTCGGCGTGCGGGTTCGAGTCGCCGAACAGCGCGCCCTTGATCTCCTTGGCGAACAGCGTCAGCTCGCCGATGGAGATCGGCAGGCCCACCTCGGTGATGTTGCCCAGGCCGGTGACGACGACGGTGCCCGCCTTGCGGATCGAGGAGAACGCCTGGGCCACGTGCTCGCCCTTGGTGACGCCGATGGTGACGATCGCCTTGTCCGCGCCCTGGCCGTTGGTGACGCTGCGGGCGAACTCGGCTGCCTCCTCGATGCTCTCGAACGCCTCGGTGGCGCCGAGCTCCATCGCCTTCTCCCGCTTGAACGGGACCGGGTCGACGGCGATGACGTGGCTGGCGCCGGCGTAGGCGGCGCCCTGGACGGCGTTGATGCCGATGCCGCCGACGCCCATGATGATCGCGGTCTCGCCGGGGGAGACCTTCGCGGCCTGGACCGAGGAGCCCCAGCCGGTGCCGACGCCGCAGCCGGTCAGGCAGGCGACCTCGAGCGGGATGTCCTTCGGGATGACGACGGCGGACTCGGCGTTGACGGTGGTCACGCCGGCGAAGGTGCCGAGGCCGCACATCTGGCCGACCGGCGTCCCGTCCGACGTGGTGAAGCGGAAGCTCTCCAGGTCGTCGAAGCGGGCGCCGACGAGCAGCCCGGCACCGAGGTCGCACAGGTAGGACATGCCGTTGGCGCACCAGCGGCACTTGCCGCAGGCGGGCAGGAAGGAGAAGACGACGTGGTCGCCCTCCTTGTAGCCCTTGGTGTTCGGGCCGACGGCGGTGACGACGCCGGCACCCTCGTGGCCGCCGGCCATCGGGTAGTGCGCGACCGGGATGTCACCGGTCGCCAGGTGGTCGTCGGAGTGGCACATGCCGGACGCGGCCAGCTTGACCTGGATCTCGCCCGGGCGGGGGTCGTCGGAGACGAGGTCGACGACCTCGAACTTGCCGGGAGCTTCGCGGATGATCGCGCCGCGGGTCTCTACGGGCACAGGGAACCTCCTCGTCGCCCTCGTCGAGGGCCCGTGTCTGGGCATGCGCGAGCGCGCAGGCTGCCCCGCACGTTATGGCCCCCGTCACATCGGGGGAAGAGTCGTGCAACGTTCATCGCTACGTTTGCGCCGCGACCGTCGTCCGTAGCACGTCAGACTGGGCCGGTGCAGCGGGTGGTCGTGGTGGGCGCGGGCCCGGTCGGGCTGACCGCCGCGCTGCTGCTCGCCCGCCGCGACGTGCCCGTTCTCGTGCTGGAGCGCTACCCCGAGCCGTATCCGCTGCCGCGCGCCGTGCACCTGGACGACGAGGTGCTCCGGGTGCTGCAGGACGCCGGCGTCGCCGACGAGGTGGTCGCCGGCAGCCGGCCGATCGCCGGGATGCGGCTGGTCGATCGGCAGCTGCGCACGCTCGCCGAGTTCCCCCGCCGGGCCGAGGACGGCGTGCACGGCTGGCCGCCGGGGATCCTGTTCCGCCAGCCCGACCTCGAGGCCGTGCTGCGGGCGGCGGTGGCGCGGACCCCCGGCGTCGAGCTGCGCCCGGGCTGCACGGTGACCGGTCTCGAGCAGGACGACGACGGGGTGACGCTCACCGTGGACGGCGGGACGGAGCGGTCCGTCTTCGCCGCGTACGTCCTGGGCTGCGACGGCGCGGGCAGCACGGTGCGGGAGCTGCTCGGCGTCCGCATGCGCGACCTCGGCCGGCCCGACCGCTGGCTGGTCGTGGACGCCCGCTGGCCCTCGGCGCCTGCTGTCTGGCCGGGGGTCCACCAGGTCAGCGACCCGGCACGGGCGGCCACGTTCATGCCTCTTCCCCGCGACCGGTACCGCTGGGAGTTCCGGCTGCACGCGGGGGAGACGGCGTCGTCGGTCGACCTGCCCGGTCTGCTGGCGCGCTGGAACGCCACCGACGTCGAGGTGGAGCGGGCAGCCGCGTACGAGTACCGGGCGGCCGTCGCCGATCGGTGGCGGGTCGGGCGGGTGCTGCTCGCCGGCGACGCGGCGCACCTGACCCCGCCGTTCATCGGGCAGGGGCTGGGGCTCGGGCTGCGCGACGTCCACCAGCTCGCATGGAAGCTGGAGTCGGTGCTCGCCGGGCGGGTGGACGCCGGGCTGCTGGACACCTACGGCGCCGAGCGCGAGCCGCACGCGCGGGCGCTGATCGGGGTCGCGCTGCGGCTCGGCGGGCTGATGACCGGCGGTGGGCGGGCGGCTGACGTCGTCCGCCGGGTGGTCCTGGCCGGCTACCGCCGGGTCCCGGTGGCGGCCGCGCTGGCGCGGGGGAGCCGCACGCCCGCGCTGCGCCGCGGGCCGCTGGTCCTCACGCGGGGTGCCGGGTCGCTGGTCCCCCAGCCCGAGGTGGAGGTCGACGGACGACGGTGCCGGCTCGACGACGTCCTCGGCCCGGACTGGGCGCTGCTCACCGCGGGCGGCCTGCCGCTGTCGCCGCCGCTGGCCGACCCGGTGCGCGTCGTCCGGGTCGGGTCGGGGCCGGGGGAGGTGCGCTCACCAGAGCTGGTGAACTGGCTGGGCGGGCGCTCGGTGCTGCTGCGCCCCGATCGCATCGTGGCCGCCGTCAGATCTGCCTGAACTTTGAAGTTCCTTAGCGTCGCCTTGGGGTGGTCGGTCCGAGGCTTCCCGCCATGAAGAAGACAGTTCTCGCCGCAGCCACCGCCACGCTCAGCGCCGGCCTCATCGGCCTGGCCGCCGTCGCCTCCGCGAGCGGGCCGTCGTCGTCGGGCTCGGACGACGTCTCCCCCGCGTCGTCGTCCACGGTCGAGCTCCGCCACGGCGCCGACGACCCGGTCACCCACGACGTCGGCGACGACCACGGCTCCGCCGGTCAGGGGGCGGACGACGTCCCGGCGGTGACCCCGTCGGCCGTGCCCGCTCCCGCCCCGGCGGCTGCCCCGGCTCCGGTCGCCGTGCCGGCCGCCCCGACCGCCGGCGGACGCCACGGCGCCGACGACCCGGTCGGCCACGACGTGGGCGACGACCACGGGGTGGACGACCCGGCCACGCACGACATCGGCGACGACCACGGCGGCCTCAGCGGAGGCCACGGCGCGGACGACCCCGCGAACCACGACGCCGGTGACGACCACGGTGGCCACCGCCACGGGTCCGACGACTGAGAGGACCGCTCAGACCGGCCGGACGTCCACCGGGGCGTCCGGCCTGTCGTCGCCGAGGCGCCGCTCGAAGCCCGGCGGCAGCACGACGTCGGCCCGGCAGAACTGGTCGATCGACTCCCGGCCCAGGCCGACCATCGCGGCGCCGAGGCCGTCGCGCAGCAGGTCGAGCACGTTCTCCACGCCGGCCTGCCCGTTCGCGGCCAGCCCCCACAGGTAGGCCCGGCCGATCATCACGGCCTTCGCCCCCAGCGCCAGCGCCTTGGCGACGTCGGCGCCGCGGCGGATGCCGCCGTCCAGGAGAACCTCGACCTGGTCCCCGACCGCCTCGGCCACCGCCGGCAGCGCGCGGATCGAGGCCGGGGTGCCGTCGAGGTTGTTGCCGCCGTGGTTGGACACCGAGATCGCGGTGACCCCGGCGTCGACGGCACGCTGCGCGTCGTCGACCCGCATGACGCCCTTGAGCATGAACGGCGCATCCGGCCACTGGGCGCGCAGCCAGGCGACGTCCTCCCAGGTCGGCATCGGGGACTGCATCCACATCCCGTAGGCGCCGAAGAAGGTCGGTGCCGGGTCGCCCGGGGTCGGCACCATGTTCGGCACGGTGAGGTCGGGCAGCTTCTTGGTCTTGGCGAAGTCCCACAGCCAGCGCGGCTTGAGCGCGACCTGCGGGGCGTACCGCCGGACCGCCTCGAGGTTGATCTTCTCCGGGATGAACGGGCTGCCCCAGTCGCGGCCGTAGGAGAACGACCAGTCCAGCGTGGCGATGATCCCTGCCGCGCCGGCGCGACGGGCCCGGTCGACCTTGGCCGCCATGACGTCGCGGTCGCCGACCCAGTAGAGCTGGAAGAACGTCTTCGAGTTGGCCGCGATGACCTCCTCCATCGGCTTGCTCGCCATGGAGGACAGCCCCATCGCGGTGCCGCGGGCGGCCGCGGCGCGGGCCACGGCGACCTCGCCGTCCGGGTGCACCGCCTGCACGCCGGTGGGGCTGATCAGCACCGGCAGCGAGACCTCCTGGCCCATCACCGTGGTGGCCATGCGCTTGGCGTTGGCCAGGTCGGCGGTGTGCGGGGCGAAGCCGACCTCGTCGAACGCGGCGATGTTGTCCGCGGCCGTCAGCCCCTTCTCCGCGCCGGCGACCAACGCCCCGTACACGCCCTTGGGCAGCCGCCGCTTGGCCCGCCGCTGTGCCTCGGCCACCGTCTCGAACCAGGGATTCGCCATCGCGGTCATCGTGGCACTCAGTGCCACGGCCCCGTCAAGGGCCGGGGGTCCTGAGGGCCGGGAAGGCGCCGGCCAGCTCCGCGAAGGCGGCGTGCAGGTCGTCGGTCAGCCGCGTCCGCCCGTCGGCGAGCCAGACCTCGAACGCGGTCGTCGCGGCGGCCCGGGTGGTGGTGGCGACCAGGCGGGGGAGCAGGTCGTCGGGGCGGGCGCCGGTCCGCCGGGCCACGTGCTCGGCCACCGCGCGGTCGATCTCGGCGTAGCGCAGCTCGGAGTGGGCCAGCAGCGCCGGCTCGCCGAGGATCAGCCGCATCCGCTCGCGCAGCACCGGCAGGTCGGCCTGCGCGTAGTCGTTGACCTCGACGTAGGCCGCGCACACGCGCTCGAGCACCGGGCGGCCGTCGTCCTCACCGGCGAGCAGCCGCTCCAGGCGCGCGACGTGCGCGCCGAAGTCGCCCCACACGGCGTCGGCCTTGGTGGCGAAGTAGCGGAAGAACGTCCGGCGGCTGATCCCGGCGGCAGCGGCGACGTCGTCGATCGTGACGTGCTCGAAGCCCTTGAGGCAGAAGAGCTCGAGCGCCGCGTGCTCGATCCGGGCACGGGTGTCCGCGCGGGCGTCCGACCCCGTCTCGGTCACGCCGCGCATTGTGCGCCATCGCGGCCCCCGGCGGTTGCCCGTGGCACCCGGTGCCACTAGCGTCCGCGACGTCCCCACCGCACCTGCTCCGGAGGCCCGCATGCCCGAGACGACGACCGTTCCTGACGTCGAGGCCGACGTCGAGACCGAGGTCGAGGCCCCCGCCGCCGAGGAGGCGCTGGTGGAGGAGTCGCTGGTCGAGGAGGTCTCGATCGACGGCATGTGCGGCGTCTACTGATCCCTGCCGTGGACGAGTTCGACCCGGGCCTGGCCTGGCGCCGGTCAGCCTCGGTCGCCCTGCGGCCGGAACCGTTCGGCGCGCTGGTCTACTCCTTCCGCAACCGCAAGCTGTCGTTCCTCAAGTCGCAGCAACTGGTGACCGTGGTCGAGTCGCTGGCCGACCACCCGTCGGCGACGGCGACCCTGGCCGCCTGCGGGGTGGCCGAGGCGCAGCGCCCGGCGTACGTGAAGGCGCTGGCCGACCTGGCCCGCTCGGAGATGATCGAACCCCGGGAGTCCGTGTGACCGCCGTCCTGCCGGCCCGATCGCAAGTTGGGCGGCTGATCGACCAGTTCGAGTACGGGCTGGACGCGCCGATCTGCCTGACCTGGGAGCTCACCTACGCCTGCAACCTGGCGTGCGTGCACTGCCTGTCGTCGTCGGGACGGCGGGACCCCCGCGAGCTGACCACCGCCGAGGCCGAGGCGGTGATCGACGAGCTGCAGCGGATGCAGGTCTTCTACGTCAACGTCGGCGGCGGCGAGCCGACCGTGCGGCCGGACTTCTGGCACCTGCTCGACTACGCGATCGACCACCAGGTCGGGGTCAAGTTCTCCACCAACGGCGTCAAGCTGAGCCGCTCGCGCGCCGCCCAGCTGGCGGCTACCGACTACGTGGACGTGCAGATCTCCCTGGACGGCGCGACCGCCGAGGTCAACGACCGGGTCCGCGGCGCCGGCTCGTTCGCCACCGCGGTGCGCGCCCTGGAGAACCTGGCCGAGGCCGGGATGAAGGACTTCAAGGTCTCCGTCGTCGTCACCCGGGAGAACGTCGCCCAGCTCGACGACTTCAAGGCCCTCACCGACCGGTACGGCGCCCAGCTGCGCATCACCCGCCTGCGCCCGTCCGGCCGCGGCGCCGACGTGTGGGACCAGCTGCACCCGACCCAGGCCCAGCAGCGCGAGCTCTACGAGTGGCTGCTGGCCAACGGCGACGACGTGCTGACCGGGGACTCCTTCTTCCACCTCTCCGCCTACGGGCAGGCGCTGCCGGGGCTGAACCTGTGCGGTGCGGGGCGGGTGGTCTGCCTGATCGACCCGGTCGGCGACGTGTACGCCTGCCCGTTCGCCATCCACGAGCAGTTCCTGGCGGGCAACGTGCGCTCCCCGGGCGGTTTCCAGGCCGTGTGGCAGCAGTCGGAGCTGTTCGCCGAGTTGCGCAGCCCGCAGACCGGCGGCGCGTGCACGAAGTGCGGGCACTTCGACGCGTGCCGCGGCGGCTGCATGGCGGCGAAGTTCTTCACCGGCCTGCCGCTGGACGGTCCGGACCCGGAGTGCGTGCAGGGCTTCGGCGAGACGGCGCTGGCCGCCCGCGACGGCTCGACGGCCACGCCGAAGAGCCACCTCGACCACTCGCACTCCGGCCCGGTCCGCGGCCAGCCGACGTTGCTGGGCATGCCGACCATCCCGGCCAAGATCTGCGACGAGTCCCCGCTCGCCGGCGTGCCCCGCGTCTGATCAGGTGACCTGATCGAACGCTGTCCTCCCGCAGCAACGCTGGTGAGGGAGGCCAGTCATTGCTGCGGGGGGACGTCGCGCGGCCGGCACGGATCAGAGGTCGACGCGCTCGTTCTCGCCGCCGTCGTAGGGCTGCCCGGTCAGCTTGGCCTTGGCGAAGCTGATCACGCTGGCCAGCCGGCCGCCGGGGGAGTCCCAGTACTCCGCCGACGCGGCGTCGACCCGCAGCAGGACGACGTCCGGGTCCTCCGGTCCGTCGGGGAACCACGCCTCGACGACCGTGTTCCAGAGCGTGCGCTTCTTGTCCAGGTCGTCGATGACGACGGCATGCCCGGTCAGCGACACCCAGCTCGAGCTCCCCGACGTCGAGACGTTGACCTGCGGGTTCGCCGTGATGTGCGCGACCTTGCGCGAGTTCCGCTCCGCGAAGAACCACAGGTCGCCGTCGAACTCGACCTCCTGCATCGCCATCGGCCGGCTGATCAGCGTGCCGTCGGGCGCGATCGTGGTGAACAGGCCGGTCCGCTCGTCCTTCAGCAGGTCCGCGACCTTCGTCGTCTCTTCCGTCGTCATGCGCCCTCCCTGCCCGCGACCCGGGGTTCCTAAGCTGCGGTGATGAGATCGCTGGCCGGTGCGGTGTGGCCCGACCTGACCCACCGGCCGCTGCTCGTCGTCCCGCTGGGGTCGGTCGAGCAGCACGGCCACCACCTGCCCCTCGCCACCGACACGGTCGTCGCGTGCGCGGTGGCCGAGGCCGCGGTCGGCGAGCTGGACGACGCCCTGCTCGCGCCGGCCCTCGCCTACGGCGCGAGCGGCGAGCACGAGGGCTTCCCGGGCACGATCTCGCTCGGCACCGAGGCGCTCACCGGGCTGCTCGTCGAGTACGGCCGGTCGGCCTGCCGCTGGGCGTCGCGCGTGCTGCTGGTCAACGGGCACGGCGGCAACCACGAAGCCCTGGCGGCGGCGGGCGGCGTCCTGCGCCGGGAGGGCCGCGACGTCGCCTGGTTCCCCTGCGGCGTCCCGGGCGGCGACGCGCACGCCGGGCGCACCGAGACCTCGCTCATGTTGCACGTGGAACCAGAGGGAGTCCTGGGGGATCAAGCGGTCGCGGGGGAGACCCGGCCGATCGGGGAGCTCATGCCCCGGCTGCGCCGCGAGGGGGTGCGTCCGGTCAGCCCGACCGGCGTCCTCGGCGACCCGGCCGGCGCCTCCGCCGAGGAGGGCAAGGAACTGCTCGGCGCGCTGGTCGAGGGCCTGCTCGCCGCCGTCGCCGGCTGGGACGTCGACGCGACCGGCCGCCTGCGCCCTCGCGCTTTGTCGCGGTAAAGCGCGTCGTTAGGGTTCCGCGTCATGACGCAGCAGCCGACCCGCGATGTGGTCTCCGAGGCCGCGACCCCGCGGGTCGCCGTCGAGACCAACGGCATCAACGTCATCGCCGAGGAGGAGCGCAAGGGCCGGCCGGCGCAGCTGTTCTGGCCGTGGTTCGGCTCGAACGTCAGCGTCTTCGGCCTGGCCTACGGCTCCTTCCTGCTCGGCTTCGGCATCTCGTTCTGGCAGGCGATGATCGCCGGGATCATCGGCATCGTCGTCTCGTTCCTGCTCTGCGGGCTGGTCGCGATCGCCGGCAAGCGCGGCTCGGCGCCCACCCTCGTGCTCAGCCGCGCCGCCTTCGGCGTCAACGGCAACCGGGTCCCGTCGATCCTGTCGTGGGTCCTCACCGTGGGCTGGGAGACGGCGCTGGTCTCCCTCGCGACGCTGGCCACCGCGCAGCTGTTCGACCAGCTCGGCTGGAGCGGCGGCACGGTCACCAAGGTCGTCGCCCTGCTCGTCGTCGCCGCGCTGGTGGTCGGCGGCGGCGTCCTCGGCTTCGACGCCATCATGCGGATGCAGACCGTCATCACCTGGGTGACCGGCATCCTCACCGTCGTCTACATCGTGCTGGTCGCCGACCACGTGGACTGGTCGACGGTGTCGTCGCTGCCCAGCGGCACGCTCGCCGCCTTCGTCGGCGCGCTGGTCCTGGCGATGACCGGCTACGGCTTCGGCTGGGTCAACGCGGCCGCCGACTACTCCCGCTACCTGCCGCGCTCCGCGTCCTCCCGCGGCGTCGTCGGGTGGACGACGTTCGGCGGCGCGCTCGCCCCGGTGATCCTGCTCATCGCCGGTGGCCTGCTCGCCGGCTCGGACCCCGAGCTCTCCGCGAACATCGGCCTGGACCCGATCGGCGCCCTGGGCACTCTGCTGCCCACCTGGTTCCTCGTGCCGTTCATCGTCGTCGTCCTGCTCGGGCTGATCGGCGGCGCGCTGCTGGACATCTACTCGTCCGGCCTGTCCCTGCTGGCCGCCGGCCTGCGCGTGCCGCGCCCCGTGGCCGCCTCGATCGACGGCACGCTCATGGTGCTCGGCACGATCGCGGTGGTCTTCTTCGCCGACAGCTTCATCGGACCGTTCCAGGGCTTCCTCATCACCCTGGGCGTCCCGATCGCGGCCTGGTGCGGCATCTTCCTCGGCGACCTGGCGATGCGCCGGCGCGACTACGCCGAGCGCGACCTGTTCGACGCGCGCGGCCGTTACGGCAGCGTGCAGGCAGTTCCGCTGGTGCTGCTCGCCGTCGGCACCTTCCTGGGCTGGGGCCTGGTCACCAACACCTACGCCGGCTGGCTGAGCTGGCAGGGGTACCTGCTCGGTCCGTTCGGGCTGGGCGGCAAGGACGGCGCCTGGGCCTTCGCCAACCTCGGCGTGCTCGCCGCGTTCCTGGTCGGCCTGCTGGGCATGCTGCTGCTGCGCCGTTCCGCCGTCCGGGCGCAGGAGGCCGCGTGACCCCGCCGGGCTGGCTGGTCGTCGTCGACATGCAGCGGGTGTTCGGGGACGCCGGCTCCCCCTGGACCACGCCGCGGTTCGAGGAGGTGCGGCCGCGCATCCAGCGGCTGGTCGAGGCCTTCGACGGCCGCGTCGTCGTCACCCGGTTCGTCGCACCCGCCGAGCCGGTGGGTGCCTGGCGCCAGTACTACGACACCTACCCCTTCGCCCTGCAGCCGCCGGACGCGCCGCTCTACGAGCTGGTCGACGACCCGGGCTCGGCGAAGGTGCTGACCGCGACCACGTTCGGCAAGTGGGGCCCCGACCTCGCCGAGATCGTCGGCGACGGCCCGCTCACCGTCACCGGCGTCGCCACCGACTGCTGCGTGATCTCGACGGTCCTGCCCGCCGCCGACGCCGGGCTGCCGGTCCGGGTGGTCACCGACGCCTGCGCCGGGTCCACCGACGACGACCACGACCGCGCGCTGCGGCTCATGTCGCTCTACGAGCCGATCGTCCGGCTGACCACCACGGCCGAGGTCCTCGCGGGTTGACCGTCGGTCCGCCGCCGTCGGGCCGGCTGCCCGACGGGTTCGCCGTCCGGCTGGATCCCGCGGTGCAGCGGCGGGACGACGGCGCGACGCTGCTCGGCGGCTCGCCCCTGCGGCTGATGCGGCTCTCGGCCCGCGCGCGGGCGCTGCTCGCCGACCGGCTGACCGTCCGCGACGCGACCACCGCCGAGCTGGCCGCCCGGCTGCTCGACGCCGGCCTGGCGGTTCCCGCGGTGGTGCCACGCCGTCCGGACGACGTCACGGTCGTGATCCCGGTCCGCGACCGCGCGCCCGAGCTGGCCCGGCTGCTGGCGGCGCTCCGGGCCGAGCCGGCGACCGCGCAGGTGCCGGTGATCGTGGTGGACGACGGCTCCGTCGAACCCGTGGTCGCGGACGGCGCCACGGTGCTCCGGCACGCGAGCGCGCGTGGCCCCGCGGCCGCCCGCAACACCGGGTTGCGGGCCGCGACGACCGCGACCGTGGCCTTCCTCGACTCCGACTGCGTGCCACGACCCGGCTGGCTGGCGGCGCTGAGCCCGCACCTCGACGACCCGCGGCTGGCGCTCGTCGCCCCGCGGATCGTCGGGCTGCCGGCCGCCCGGCCGACCTGGCTGACCCCGTACGAGCACGCGGTCAGCGCGCTGGACATGGGCGACCGGCCGGCCGCCGTCCGTCCCCTGTCCGCCGTCTCGTACGTGCCCAGCGCCGCGCTGCTGGCCCGGCGGGCTGCGCTGGGCGACGGGTTCGACGAGTCCATGCCGGTCGCCGAGGACGTCGACCTGGTCTGGCGGCTGGCCGCGGCCGGCTGGCGGGTGCGCTACGAGCCGGCGGCGCTGGTCGCGCACGAGCACCCCGCCGCGCCGAGGGCCTGGCTGCGGCGGCGCGCGTTCTACGGCACGGGGGCCGCGCTGCTCGCCGGCCGGCACGGCTCCGCGGTCGCGCCGGTGGTGATCTCGCCGTGGTCGGCCGCGGTGTGGGGGCTGCTGCTCGCCGGCCGCCGCGGCGTGCTGCCCGCCGCCGGGGTGCTGGCCGTGGCGTCGGCCCGGCTGGCCCACCGGCTGCGCCGGCCCGGCGACCGGGTGCCCGCCGGGTTCGCGGCCGGCCTGGTGCTGCGCGGCACCGCCACCGCCGGGACGACGCTGGCCCGCTCCCTCACCCGGCACCACTGGCCGCTCGCGCTGATCGCCGCGGTGGTCTCCCGCCGCGCCCGCCGGGTGGTGCTCGCGGCCGCGGTCGCCGACGCGGGGCTCGCGTGGTGGCCGCACCGTGCCGAGGTCGGACCGCTGCGCTTCGCCGCCGCCCGCCGGCTCGAGGACCTCGCCTACGGCGCCGGACTGTGGGCCGGTGCGCTGCGGGCCCGCGACGCCCGTGCTCTGCTGCCCGCCGTCCCCCCGAGGTTCTAGAGCCCGCCGGCGACGCGCAGCACCGCGCCGCTGATGTAGGAGGCGCGCGGGTCGAGCAGCCACCCGATGGCGGGGGCGATCTCGTCGACCTCCCCCGGCCGGCCGAGCGGGATGCGGGCCGCGACGCGCTCGGGGCGTCCGGGGTCGCCGGCGGCGGCGTGGATCTCCGTGCGCACCGTGCCCGGCGCGACGGCGTTGACCCGGATGCCGTCGCCGGCCAGCTCCTTGGCCAGCCCGATCGTGAGGGCGTCGACCCCCGCCTTCGCCGCGGCGTAGTGCACGTACTCGTGGGCGGAGCCCAGCGTCGCGGCGGCCGACGACACGGTGACGATCGCCCCGCCGGAGCCGCCACGGCGGGTGGACATCGTCCGGGCGGCCCGGCGGCAGCACAGCAGGACGCCGAGCAGGTTGACGTCGAGCACCCGCCGGATGACCTCGACGGAGGTGTCCGCGAGGTCCCCGACGTGCAGGGTCGCGCCGGCGTTGGCGACCACGCCGGTCACCGGGCCGAGCTCGGCGGCGGCGTCGAACAGCCGGTCGACGTCGTCCTCGTCGGTCACGTCCGCCCGGACGGCGACGGCCCGCGCGCCGTGCCCCGCGGCCTGCGCCGCGACCGACTCGGCCGCCGCGCGGTCCCGCCGGTAGCCGAGCACGACGTCGTGGCCGGTCCCGGCGAGGTGCCGCGCCGTCGCGGCGCCGATGCCGCGACCCGCTCCGGTGATGACGGTGACCGGTCGTCGGCTCGTTGGCACGGGGCCATGCTCCCCTGACCAGGCCGGTTGTCCACAACCGGAGAGCTGGTGCAAACGCGTCGCAGCGGTCACGATGAGCGCGATGAGTTCTCGCAGCGTGGCGGAACGATGACGACGGTGAACCCCTGGCTGGCGCTCCCCGAGGGCCGCCCCAGCCCGGGGCTGACCAAGCGGCTGCGCGCTGCCCACGAGACGCTCGTGACCTCGGGCCCCGGGCCGGCGCGCGGCGACGTCCGCACCGTCGTCTGGGACTCCTGGCGGCGCTGTCTCGGCAGCGGCGTCGATCCCGACGGCACGGCCCCACCGGTCGACCTGCTCGACGGCGACCTGCTCGCCTACCGCGCGGCGCACCCGCTCGCCCCGGTCATGCCGGTGATCCGGCGGCTGCTGGTCGAGGACGCCGAGGCCGATCAGATGATCGTCGCGGTCACCGACGCGACGGGGCGCATGCTCTGGGTCGAGGGCGACCACCGGCTGCGCTCCCGCGCCGCGGGGATGAACTTCGTCGAGGGTTCCCGCTGGGCCGAGGAGGTCGCGGGCACCAACGCCCCCGGGACGGCGCTCGCGGTCGACCACGCCGTCCAGATCTACGGCAGCGAGCACTTCCGCCGGCCGGTGCAGCCGTGGTCGTGCTCGGCCGCGCCGGTGCACGACCCGGTCAGCGGGGTGCTGCTCGGCGCGATCGACGTCACCGGCGGCGACCACGTGGCCAGCCCGCACGTGCTCACCCTCGTCCGCGCCACCGTGGCCGCCGTCGAGTCCGAGCTGCTGCTGCAGCGGCGCGCGCACGCGGGGCAGACCTTCCACCCGCCGCCGCCCGTGCTGCGCACCGTCCCCCAGCTCGACGTGCTCGGCCGCGAGCGGGCGCGGCTGACCCTGCCCACCGGCGTCCAGGAGCTGTCGCTGCGGCACTCGGAGCTGCTGCTCCTGCTCGCCGAGGCGGCCGCGGCGGGAGAGGGCCGGTCGGCCGAGCAGCTCGCCGCCGAGTGCCACGCGGGTGGGACGGCGGCGGTCACCGTGCGCGCCGAGCTGTCGCGGCTGCGCCGGCTGGTCGGCTCGTCGCTGGTGGGCTCGCGCCCGTACCGGCTGCTCGGGCCGCTGGACACCGACCTCGACCGCGTCCGTCGAGCCCTGAGCCGGGGCGCCGTCGGTGCCGCGCTGGAGCGCTACGCCGGCGGGGTGCTGCCGTCGTCCCGGGCGCCCGGCGTCGTCGCTGCCCGCGAGCGGGTGGCCGCGCTGCTGCGGCACCACGTGCTGCGCAGCCGTCGTCCGGAGCTGCTGATGAAGTACAGCGCGCTGCCCGAGGCACGCGACGACGTCGCCGTCTGGCAGGCCTGCCTCGAGCTGCTGCCGCCGAGCTCGCCGCGGCGGGCCGAGGCCGCCGCCAGCCTGATGCGCCTGCGCCGGGGCGTCCGCCCCCGCTGACGCCCCGGTCACATCCGTCCCACCTGGGAATGCGGCTCGCCGGACGGCGCCTTGGCAGTACTACGTGAGTTCCGAGCCGACGTCCGCCCCTTCCCGAGTCGACCCCCGGGCCGTCGTGGCGATCGCCGCGCTGGCGGTCGGCGGCTTCGCGATCGGCACCACCGAGTTCGTGACGATGGGCGTGCTGCCCGACATCGCCGACGGCGTCGGCGTGAGCATCCCCGAGGCCGGGCACATCGTCAGCTTCTACGCGCTCGGTGTCGTCGTCGGCGCCCCGATCATCGCCGCGCTGTCGGCCCGGCTGCCGCGCCGCGCGCTGCTCGTCGCGCTCATGGCCGCCTTCCTCGTCGGCAACGCGGCCAGCGCGCTCGCCCCCGGCTTCGCCACGCTCTCCCTCGCCCGATTCGTCAGCGGCCTGCCGCACGGCGCGTTCTTCGGCGTCGCCTCGCTGGTCGCCGCCTCCCTCGTGTCGCCACGGCTGCGCGGCCGCGCGGTCAGCTCGGTGCTGCTCGGCCTGTCGGTCGCGATGGTCGCCGGCGTCCCGCTGGCCACCTGGCTCGGTCAGCAGGTCGGCTGGCGCGCGGCGTATTGGCTGGTCGTCGTCCTGGCGGCGCTGACGATGGCCGCCGTCCTCGCCGTCGTGCCGCACTCCCCCGGCAACGCCGACGCGACCGTCCGCGGGGAGCTCGACGCGCTGCGCCGTCCGCAGGTGCTGCTCACGCTGCTGGTCGGGATCGTCGGGTTCGGCGGCATGTTCGCCCTGTACAGCTACATCGCGCCGGTCGCGACCGACGTCGCCGGCTTCGCCCGCGGCACGGTCCCGTGGGTGCTGCTCGCCTACGGCGTGGGCGGTCTCGTCGGGACGGCGCTCGGCGGCCGGCTGGCCGACCTGGCGCTCTTCCGCTCGCTGGTCGGCAGCATCGTCGTCCTCGGGGTGCTGCTCGCCCTGGTCGCGCTGACCTCGCCGTGGAAGCCGGCGCTGTTCGTCGGCGTCTTCCTCGTCTCGGTCGCGGCCTCCTGCCTGGCGATCTGCCTGCAGCTGCGGCTCATGGAGACCGCCGGCGAGGCGCAGATGCTGGGCGCCGCGCTCAACCACTCGGCGCTGAACCTGGCGAACGCGCTCGGCGCCTGGCTCGGCGGCCTGGTCATCGCCGCGGGCCTCGGCTACCGCGCGCCGAGCGTGGTCGGCGCCGGTCTCGCCGCCGCCGGGCTCGTGCCGCTGGCGGTGTCCGCGGTCCTCCGCCGCCGGTGGCACCAGGAGGCCGCCGTCCGGCAGCGCGAGGAGCTCGTCGCCCTTCGCTGACCGGTCGGGCTCGCCTTGCGAAACTGCCCGGTTGCTTTCCGTTAGTGCGCGCCCCTAGGTTGTGCCGCGGATCACATCCCGCCGGTACGGACCAGAGGGGCAGGGCGACATCTCCATGCGCATCCAGGGGGCACGCGGCACCGTTCGATCGGTCCTCGTCGGGACCGCCCTCGTCCTGGCGGTGGCGGTCGTGCCGGCGGGCACGGCCGGTGCGGCTCCCCCCGCGCCACCGGGGGTGCCCGATCTCGGCCCCAACGTGCACGTGTTCGACCCGAGCATGCCGGTCGCGGAGATCCAGGCGGCCGTCGACGCCGTGTACGCGCGGCAGGTCGACAACCAGTTCGGCACCGAGCGGGACGCGCTGCTCTTCCTGCCGGGGACCTACGGGTCGGAGGCCACGCCGCTCGACGTCCGGGTCGGCTACTACACCGAGGTCGCCGGTCTCGGCCAGGACCCGGGCGCGGTCACCATCAACGGTGGGGTGACCGCCACCGGCCAGAACGGCAGCGGTGCGCTGAACACCTTCTGGCGTTCGGTCTCCAACCTGACGATCCACGTCGTCCCCACCGCCGACGGCTGCCACACCGGGAACGAGATGTGGGCGGTCTCGCAGGCGGCGCCGATGCGCCGGGTCCACGTCGAGGAATACACGACCTTCATGCCCTACTGCGAGAACCCGAACTTCGCCAGCGGGGGCTTCGTGGCCGACTCCCGCCTCCAGGGCGGCGCGCTCAACGGGTCGCAGCAGCAGTTCTACGTGCGCAACAGCGATCTCGGCGCGGGCTGGTCCAACGGCGTGTGGAACCAGGTGTTCTCCGGCGACCTCAACGCCCCGCCGCAGGACTTCGGGGTCGGTCCCAACCAGTACACGACGCTGGCCACGACGCCGGTCTCCCGGGAGAAGCCGTACCTCTACGTCGACGCGAGCGGTCGCTGGAACGTCTTCGTGCCGTCCGCGCAGCAGAACTCGGTCGGTACCACCTGGGCTGCCGGCCACACCCCGGGCCGATCGATCCCGATCGGCGACTTCTTCGTCGCGACGCCGAACTCCTCCCTCGCGAAGATCAACTCGGCGCTCGCCCAGGGCAAGAACCTGCTGCTCACGCCGGGCGTCTACGACGTCGACCGCACGATCGCGGTGAAGCGGGCCGACACCGTCGTCCTCGGCCTGGGCCTGGCCACCCTCACCGCCCAGAACGGCGCCACGGCACTGTCGGTCGCCGACGTGCAGGGCGTCGACATCGCCGGTCTGACGATCGACGCCGGCCCGGTCAACTCCCGGGTCCTGATGCAGGTGGGCTCCGGTCAGGACAAGGGCGGCCCGCACGTCGCCGACCCGGCGAACCCGACCGCGTTGCAGGACGTCTTCTTCCGCATCGGCGGCCCGCACCTGGGCAAGGCCACGGTCAGCCTCGAGGTCAACAGCGACCACGTCGTCCTCGACGACATCTGGGCGTGGCGGGCCGACCACGGCAACGGCGTGGGCTGGACCCAGAACACCGCCGACACCGGTCTCGTGGTCAACGGCGACGACGTCACGGCCACCGGCCTGTTCGTCGAGCACTACCAGAAGTACGAGGTGATCTGGAACGGCGAGCGCGGTCGCACCGTCTTCTTCCAGAACGAGCTGCCCTACGACCCGCCGAGCCAGGCCGCGTGGCAGCACGACGGGATCCCCGGCTGGGCGGCCTACAAGGTGGGCGACCAGGTGCGCACCCACCAGGGCTGGGGGATGGGCAGCTACATCTTCATGAACCAGGGCCTGGACATCCACGAGGCGCACTCCTTCGAGGTGCCGGTGACCCCGGGGGTGCAGATGCGCGACCTGGTCACCGTCTTCCTCGACCCCACCAACGGCAACGGGACCATCGAGCACGTCGTCAACGACACCGGCGGCTCGGCTTCCAAGGCCAATCCGGACGTCCCGGTCGACGTGATCAGCTACCCCTGAGCCGGAGGGGATGGTCAGCCGCGTGACCGGAGGGCAGCCGCGCCGTGGTTCAGCTGTCCATCCGGTCGCGCGGCTACCGCTGCCCTGCAACGACCCTGCAACGTTGCAGCTCGCCGCGATCCGGAGCGTCGTCCGCTGCTCGCCTCCGCATCTGCGGAACCTGACGCCCCAAACCTCCGCTGGCGCGGAGCGGCTCCGCAGGCCCGCTCAGGTAAGCGTGGCCTAAGTCAGGGACGGCGCGTAAGACTCCGCTCGCGTGGCCGCGGCGTGACGGCGGCCACACGAACCTGCGATCGAAGCGGAGGATTCGTGACTCAGATTTCCGTGCGGGTCGACGGCGCGAACTACACCGACGACGTCGAACCGCGGACCCTCCTGGTCCACTACCTGAGAGAGCAGCTCGGCAAGGTCGGCACCGTCGTCGGCTGCGACACGAGCAACTGCGGCGCCTGCACCGTCCACCTGGACGGCGAGGCGGTGAAGAGCTGCACGGTCCTCGCCGTGCAGGCCGACGGCAGCGAGATCACGACCATCGAGGGGATCGCGGAGAACGGTTCCCTGCACCCGGTGCAGAAGGCCTTCCACGAGCTGCACGGTCTCCAGTGCGGCTTCTGCACGCCCGGGATGATCATGGCCTCGATCGACCTGCTCAAGGACAACCCGAACCCCAGCGAGGACGAGGTCCGCGAGGGCATCGAGGGCAACCTCTGCCGCTGCACCGGCTACCAGAACATCGTCCGCGCCGTGCAGCAGGCCGGACGCGAGATGAGCGGCGCCACCGAGGCCGCCGAGCCCGCGGGAGCGCAGGCATGACCGTCACCGAGGAACGCCCGGTCGAGACCCCGGCCCGCGAGGTCGGCAAGGCCCGCCGGCGCAAGGAGGACGCCCGGCTGATCACCGGCCGGACGCAGTGGACCGACAACCTGGTGCTGCCGGGGATGCTGCACCTGGCGATCGTGCGCAGCCCCGTCGCCCACGCCAAGATCGGCAACGTCGACCTCGAGGCCGCCCGCTCGGCGCCCGGGGTCATCGCCGTCTTCAGCGGTCGCGACTTCGCCGAGGAGCAGGGCTCGATCCCCTGCGCCTGGCCGGTGACGCCGGACATGGTCAACCCCGGCCACCCGTCGCTCGCCGTCGAGGAGGTCAACCACGTCGGCGAGGCGGTCGCCGTCATCGTCGCCCGCAGCAAGGCCGCCGCCCAGGACGCCGTCGAGCTCGTCGACGTCGACTACGACCGGCTGCCCGTCGTCCTGGACATGGAGAAGGCGCTCGCCGAGCAGGGCGCCGACCTCTGCCACGACCACCTGAGCTCGAACGAGAGCTTCCGGTTCGTCTTCGAGTCCGGCGCGGCCGGCACCGGCCAGGACACCGACCAGGCCTTCGCCGACGCCGAGGTCGTGGTCAGCCGGCGGTTCGTGCAGCAGCGGCTGATCCCGGCGTTCATGGAGCCGCGGGCCACCGTCGTCCAGCCCCAGGGCGACAACTACACGATGTGGTCCTCGACCCAGATCCCGCACATCCTGCGGCTGATGCTGGCGATGGTCACCGGCACCCCCGAGCACAAGATCCGGGTCATCGCCCCCGACGTGGGCGGCGGGTTCGGCGGCAAGCTGCAGATCACCCCGGAAGAGATCATCACGCTCCTGGTGGCCAAGCGGCTCGGCAAGCCGGTCAAGTGGACCGAGACCCGCAGCGAGTCGCTGATGAGCGCCCACCACGGCCGCGACCAGATCCAGTACATCGACATCGCCTCCGACCGCGAGGGCAACGTCAAGGGCCTGAAGGTCCACATCCTCTCGGACATGGGCGCCTACCTGCGGCTGGTCAGCCCGGGCGTGCCGATCCTCGGCGCGTTCATGTACCCGGCGATCTACAAGTTCCCGTCCTACCGGTTCGACTGCCAGGGCGTCTTCACCAACAAGACGCCGACCGACGCCTACCGCGGCGCCGGCCGTCCCGAGGCGACCTTCGCGATCGAGCGGATCATGGACGAGCTCGCCCTCGAGCTCGGCATGGACCCGCTGGAGCTGCGGCGCAAGAACTGGATCAAGGCCGAGGAGTTCCCGTTCACCACGATCGCGGGCCTCGAGTACGACAGCGGCGACTACGAGCAGGCCACGCGGGAGGCGCTCGAGCTCATCGGGTACGACGAGCTCCGCGAGGAGCAGCGCCGTCGCCGTGAGTCGAACGACCCGGTCCAGCTCGGCATCGGCTTCTCCACCTTCACCGAGATGTGCGGCCTGGCGCCGTCCCGGGTGCTCGGCTCGCTGTCCTACGGCGCCGGCGGCTGGGAGCAGGCGTCGATCCGGATGCTGCCCACCGGCAAGGTCGAGGTCGTCACCGGCTCCAGCGCCCACGGGCAGGGGCACGAGACGGCCTGGAGCCAGCTGGTCGCCGACGAGCTCGGCGTCCCGTTCGAGGACATCGAGGTGCTGCACGGCGACACGTCGGTCTCCCCCCGCGGCCTGGACACCTACGGGTCCCGGTCGCTGGTGGTCGGCGGCGCCGCGGTGGTGAACGCGGCGCAGAAGGTGGTCGCCAAGGCCCGCAAGGTCGCCGCCCACCTCCTCGAGGCCAACGAGGACGACCTCGAGTTCAGCGACGGGAAGTTCGCCGTCCGCGGCACCCCGGGGACGGCGCTGTCGATCCAGGAGATCGCGCTGGCCACCTTCGCGGCGCACAACTTCCCGGAGGGCGTGGAGCCGTCGATCGACGCCGACGCGACCTTCGACCCGGTCAACTTCTCCTTCCCCCACGGCACGCACATCTGCGCCATGGAGGTCGACACCGAGACCGGGCTGGTGAAGATCCGCAAGTACGCCTGCGTCGACGACGTCGGGAAGATCGTCAACCCGCTGATCGTCGAGGGCCAGGTGCACGGCGGGCTCGCCCAGGGCATCGCGCAGGCCCTCTACGAGGAGGCCGTGTACGACGCCGACGGCAACCTCACCACCGGCACCTTCGTCGACTACCTGGTGCCCTCGGCCGCCGACCTGCCGCACTTCGACACGGGCAACACCGTGCACGAGGCACCCGGCAACCCGATCGGGGCCAAGGGCGTGGGTGAGGCGGGCTGCATCGCCAGCACACCCGCCGTCGTCAACGCCGCCCTGGACGCCGTCCGGCACCTGGGGGTCTCCGACATCCTGATGCCGCTCACCCCCGAACGCGTGTGGCGGGCGATCCACGAGGGCGGGGACGGCGGCGGCCGCGCCACCGCCGGCACCAACGCCTACGGCGGCGCGCAGACCGAGACCACCGCCGGCGTCTCGACGCCGGAGTCGTCGCTGGGAGGCGACCGATGATTCCTGCAGCATTCGACTACGCGCGCCCGTCGTCGGTGGACGAGGCGCTGCAGGCGATCGCCGCCGGCGGGGAGGACGTCAAGATCCTCGCCGGCGGGCAGTCCCTGATCCCGGTCATGCGGCTGCGCCTGGCCGCTCCGTCGACGGTGGTCGACCTCGGGCGGGTGCAGGAGCTGCGCGGCGTCCGGGACGACGGCGACGCGATCGTGATCGGCGCGATGACGACGCACGCCGCCGTCCTCGAGGACCCGCTGGTCAAGCAGCACGCGCCGCTGATCGCCGAGGCGACCGAGACGGTGGCCGACCGGCAGGTGCGCCACCGGGGCACGTTCGGCGGGGCGCTGGCCCACGCCGACCCGGCCGGTGACCTGCCGGCGGTCGCGCTGGCGCTGGACGCGGAGTTCGTGGTCGCCGGCCCGAACGGGCGGCGCACGGTGCCGGCGCGGGACTTCTTCGTCGACTACCTCACCACCGCCCTCGAGGACGGCGAGCTGCTGGTCGAGGTGCGCATCCCGAAGCTCTCGGGCGAGTGGGGCATGCACTACGAGAAGTTCAACCGGGTCGCGCAGGCCTGGTCGATCGTCGCGGTCGCCGCTGCGGTGCGCCGGGAGAACGGGCACATCGCCGAGGCGCGGATCGGGCTGACCAACATGGGCCCGACCCCGCTGCGGGCGACGGCCGCCGAGCAGGCACTGGCCGGCGCCGACGCCAGCGCGGAGGCGATCGCGTCCGCCGCGGACCACGCGGCGGAGGGCACCGAACCGGTCAGCGATCTCAACGGCCAGGCCGACTACCGGGAGCACCTCGCGCGGGTGCTGACTCGCCGGGCGGTCAGCGCGGCCGCCGGGTTGTAACGTCCGGCTAGCCGCCCCGGTCGTATCGCACCGGTCCGTACCGTTCCGTCTCGGCCGGCCCGCCCTACCCGGGCGGACCGGCCGAGCCGCAACTCTGTCGCAGGAGGTTCGCGTGCAGCTCGAGAACTCGTTCACCGTGCCCGTGCCGATCGACGAGGCGTGGCGGGTGCTGCTCGACATCGAGCGCATCGCCCCCTGCATGCCCGGCGCGGCTCTCGACTCGGTCACCGGCGACGACTTCACCGGCCGGGTGAAGGTCAAGCTCGGCCCGATCAACCTGACCTACCAGGGCAAGGCGTCGTTCGTGGAGAAGGACGAGGCGGCGCACAAGGCGGTCATCGACGCCCGCGGCAAGGACCAGCGCGGCAACGGCACGGCGGCCGCCGTCGTCACCGCCCAGCTCAAGCCGGAGGGCGACGCCACGCGGGTCGACGTCCTCACCGACCTGAACATCACCGGGCGGCCGGCCCAGTTCGGCCGCGGCGTGATGACCGACGTCGGCAACAAGCTGCTCGGCCAGTTCGCCGACAAGCTCGCCGCGCAGCTCGGCGCCGGGGAGTCGGCGCCCGAACCGTCGGCCCCCGCGAAGGCGGCGGCGACGGCCGGCGGCGCGGTGGAGGAGGTCGCCGCCGCGGCCGAGCAGGCCGCGCCGGAGGGCCCGGCCAAGAAGGCCGCCGCGGCGACGAAGAAGGCCGCCGCCTCGACCACCGACCGGGTGACCGCGAACAGCACCGTGCCGGCGAAGAGCGAGACCCCGGAGAAGGCCGCGCCGGCCAAGAAGGCGGCTCCGGCGACCCCGGCTGCGGCCGCCCCGAGCACGCCGGCCGCCCCGGCGACCGCGCCGACCGCCGTCCCGAGCCGGCCGCGGCCGGTGTCCGAGCCCGAGCCGATCGACCTGCTCGAGGTCGCCGGAGGTGCGGCGGTGGCCCGCTACGCCAAGCCCGCCGCCGGCCTCGGCCTGCTCCTGCTGCTGATCTTCCTGGTCGCCCGCCGCCGCCGCGACTGAGCTCTCTGCGCTTTATCGCGATAAAGCACGCGTGCTTTATCGCGATAAAGCGCGGGATCAGCGGGTGTAGTAGCCGGACTCGAGGTCGGCGAGGAGGCCGGGGCCGCTCGGCTGCCAGCCGAGCAGCTCCTGCGTGAGCGCGCTCGACGCCGGGATGTCGGCGGCGAGGAACGCGCCCAGCCAGCCGAAGTGCTCGGCCGCCTGCTCCGCCGGGATCGACACCACGGGCAGATCGAGCTTGCGGCCGATCACCTCGGCGATCTCGCGGATCGGGATGCCCTCGTCGCCGGCGCCGTGCAGCACCGACCCGGCCGGCGCCTGCTCCAGCGCCAGCCGGAAGAGCCGGGCGGCGTCGAGCCGGTGCACGGCCGGCCAGCGGTTGGCGCCGTCCCCGATGTAGCCCGAGACACCCTTCGTCCGCGCGATACCGGCGAGAGCGGCAATGAAGCCGGAGTCGCCCTCGCCGTGCACCGACGGGGCCAGCCGCACCACCGAGGAGCGCACGCCGCGCTCGGCGACGGCGAGCGCGGTGCGTTCGGAGGCCGCCCGCGGGGAGTCGGCGACGATGGTGTCCCGCTCGGTCGCCGGCCGCCCGAACGACATCCCGGCCAGCCCGGCGGTGTTCACGAACGGCCGGCCCGAGCCCTCCAGGGCGGCGCCGAGCGTCTCGACCGCCCGCAGGTCGGTCCCCACGGAGCGCTGGTAGTCGGAGAAGTCGTGGATGAAGGCCAGGTGGACGACGCCGTCCGCGGCCTCGGCGCCCCTCCGCAGGACGTCGAGGTCGTCGAGCGTGCCGCGCAGCACCTCGGCGCCGGCCGCCTCGAGCTTCCCGGCGGAGGCGTCGGAGCGGGCGAGCCCGACGACGGTGTGCCCCGCGCCGAGCAGTTCTGGGACGACGGCCGAGCCGATCCAGCCGGAGGCGCCGGTGACGAACACGCGCATGGTGATCTCCTTGATGTCAGTGACTGACATGAGCCTAGTCCGACATGTCAGTCCCTGTCATCACCTACGATCGGCGGCATGAGCCGCTGGGAGCCCGACGCGCGTGGCCGGCTCGCGCAGGCGGCGATGGAGCTCTACCGCGAGCGCGGCTACGAGCAGACGACGGTGGCGCAGATCGCCGAGCGCGCGGGGGTCACCGAGCGGACGTTCTTCCGGCACTTCGCCGACAAGCGCGAGGTGCTCTTCGACGGCGGTCAGGCGTTGCAGGAGCACATGGTGGCCGCGGTCGAGGCAGCCCCGCCGTCCGAGAGCCCGCTCGACCTGCTGGCTGCGGCGCTCGACGCGGCCGCCGGGCAGTTCGCCGAGATGCCGCCGGAGTTCCCGCGCCGGCGGCAGGAGGTCGTCGCCGCCCACCCGGCGCTGCAGGAGCGCGAGCTCATCAAGCTGGCCCGCCTCTCCGCCGCGCTGAGAGAGGCGTTGCGCCACCGCGGGGTGGCCGAGCCCGCCGCCGGCCTCACCGCGGAGACCGGTGTCGCCGTCTTCCGGGTCGCCTTCGAGCGCTGGGCGGCGGGTGAGGCCGGCCCCGACCTCGCCGTCGTCCTCCGCGACTCCCTCGCCGAACTCCGCGCTCTATCGCGGTAGAGCGCGCAGCCAGGGGACGACGGCGGCCGCCACGGCGGCGGTGTCCTTCTTCAGCGCGTGGTCCCCCCCGACACCGGCCACCTGCGCGTGCGGGGCGGCCGCGGCGACCTCGGCCGGTCCGCCGAACGCGTCGGTCTCGCCCTGCACCACCAGCAGCGGGACCTCGACCAGCGCGAGCTCGCCGGCGCGGGACTTCTCCGGCCGTCCCGGCGGGTGCAGCGGGAACGCCAGCGCGAGCACACCCGCCGCCCCCTGGGCCGTCGCCGTCCGGCAGGCCACCCGCGCCCCCGCGCTGCGACCGCCGAGCACCAGCGGGCCGGCGAGCGCATCGAGGGACCGCAGGTGGTCCAGCACCGCCGTCCAGGCGAGATCGAGTCGCGGCGGAGCGGGCGCGATCCGCTTGCCCGCCACCCGCCACGGCTGCTCGACCCCGGCAACCCGCCAGCCCGCGCCGCAGGCGGCCTCGGACACGGCGTCCAGGTCGGGTGCGGCGATGCCGCCGCCCGCGCCGTGCCCGAGCACGAGCGTCCCCCGCGGCGGACCGGCCGGATCGCGGAGCAGCACCCGCGCCGGGCCCAGCGGGGTCTCGACGTTCACGCGTCCGGCAGCGCCAGCAGCGCGCCCACCGCCCCGGCCAGGTCGGCGGCGGTGACGTGCGGCGGGTCGAACACCTCGGGGTAGACCCGCTCGCTGCGGGAGAACCAGGCGCCGGTGAGCCCGGCCCGCTGCGCACCCTGCACGTCCCAGCCGTGCGCGGCGACCAGCGCGCAGCGGTCCGGCGGCACGTCGCAGACGCCGGCCGCCCACAGGTAGACCTCGCGGTTCGGCTTCCAGGCGCGGATGGCCTCGCTCGACAGCGTCCGCTCGACGAGGGGCGCGATTCCCCCGCGCTCCAGCGCCGCCTCGGCCACGCCTGGCGAGCCGTGCGAGAGGGTCACCACCCGCACGCCGGCCTCGGTCAGCGCCCGCAGCGCCGGCTCGACGTCCGGGTGCGGGGCCAGCTCGCCGAACGCGTCGGCCACCCGGGCCCGGTCGACCGGCGACAGGTCGGTGGTCTGGGCGAGGGCGGTGTCGAACGCGTCGCGGAACCGGCACCAGCCGCCGACGGTCGCGGCGGCGAACCCGGTCAGCAGGGTCCGGGTGAAGACGGCGGGCAGCAGGTGATCGGGCTCGCCGGCCTCGATCAGCGCGGCGCGCACCGGCGCGAGGTCGAGCAGCGTCTCGTTGACGTCGAAGGCGACGACGGAAGGCCGGAGCCGGGCGGCGGTCACCCCTCCAGCCTGCTGGAACGCCGCCGCAGCCGCCTACCGACCCCCAGCCCGACCACCAGGACGACGCCCACCACCAGGACCACGTCGAGGACGCCGACCCACCGCTCCACCAGCTCGTGCTGCGTCCCCAGCGCCGCGCCCGCGCCGATCAGGGCGCCGTTCCACACCGCGCTCCCGATCAGCGTGTACGCCAGGAACTGGGGCATGCGCATGCGGACCACGCCGGCCGGCACCGAGACGAAGCTGCGCACGACGGGGACCAGCCGGCCGAGCAGCACCGCCGAGCGGCCGTGCCGCTCGAACCAGGCGAACGTGCGGTCGACGTCGGCGGCGTCCACCAGCGGCAGCCGGGCGAGCATCCGCCGGCTGCGGGACGGCCCGAGCCAGGCGCCGAGCTGGTAGAGCAGCGCCGCGCCGAGCAGGGAGCCGGCGGTGGCGGCGAGGAACGCCGCGACCAGCGACATCCGGCCGGTCTGCGCGAGGTAGCCCGACAGCGGGAGCACCACCTCGCTGGGGATGGGCGGCACCACCGTCTCGACCAGGATCGCCAGCCCGACGCCGACGGCGCCGAGGGCCTCCATCGCGTCCAGCACTGTTCCCGTGAGCCCGCCCGGGTCGGCGGCAGCAGCCGTCGGCACGTCCGGCCAACGGGCGGCACCGAGAGGGAAGTTCCTGTGCGGCCCCCTGCAGGGCCCCGGCGCGAGCGTGCGAGCGTTGGGGGGCAGGGGGTCCTTATAACGTTCCGCCATGCAGCGCTTCACCGCCCGTGCCGTCGTCGTCGGTGACCGGGCCGGCACCGTCGTCCCCGATGCCGTGCTGGACGTCGACGACGGCGAGATCCGCTGGGTCGGGCCGGCCGCCGACGCCGCCCCGGCCCCCGACGCCGAGACCGTCGACCTGCCCGGCGTGCTGCTCCCGGGCCTGGTCAACACCCACTCGCACGCGCCGATGGTGCTGTTCCGGGGGCAGGCGGAGGGGCTGCCGCTGGACCGGTGGCTGGGTGAGGTCATCTGGCCGCGGGAGGCCCGCCTCACCGGGGACGACGTCGAGGTCGCGATGACGGCGGCGTCGGCCGAGATGCTCCGGAACGGCGTCACCACCAGCGTGGAGATGTACTTCTCGCCCGAGCGGATCGCCGCCGCCGTCACCGCGACCGGCGCCCGGGCGGTGATCGCGACGCCGCTGATCCCGCTGCCGGGCATGCCGCCGCTGGAGGAGCAGCTGCAGCACTCCGTCGAGCTCGCCGCGGGCACCCCGACCGGCGGCACCGTCGAGTACGGGCTCGGCCCGCACGCGGCCTACACGCTGCCGCTGTCGATCCTCACGTCCGCCGCCGCGGCCGCCCGGGAGCACAACCTGCTGCTGCACCTGCACGTCGCCGAGACCGCGACCGAGGGCGACGAGCTGCTGGCGCGGCACGGGCTGTCGGTGCCGACGCTCCTGGCCGCGCACGACGTCCTCGGCGGGCGGGTGCTGGCGGCGCACTGCGTGCACATGGACGACGCCGACCTCGAGCTGTGGCAGGAGTACGACGTCGCCGTCGCGCACTGCCCGGCCTCGAACGCGAAGCTGGCCAGCGGCGTGATGCGGCTGCGCGAGATGCTCGACCGCGGCATCCGGGTGGGGCTGGGCACCGACGGTCCGGCGTCCAACGACGGGCTCGACCTGCTCGCCGACGCGCGGCTGGCCGCCCAGCTGGCCCGGCTGCGGGAGGCCGACCCCACCGCGCTCACCGCGGCCGAGGCGTTCTGGCTGGCCACCGGTGCGGCGGCCGACGCGATCGGCCGCCCCGACCTGGGCCGGCTCACCCGCGGGCGGCAGGCCGACCTCGTGCACGTCGACACCCGCGACCTGCGCTTCGAGCCGGTCGGCGACAAGGAGGACCTGCTCACCCACCTCGTGTGGTCGGGCATCACGCCGCTGGTCCGCGACACCTGGGTGGCCGGCCGGCAGGTGGTCCGCGACGGCGTCTGCACGACCGTCGACGCCGAGGCGCTGCGGGCCGACGTCGCCGAGCGCGCGGCGCGCCTCGCACACGGAGGCTGAGAGCGGAGGAAACCTCGCTCGTCAGCCTCCGAAGCGGGCCGACAGCCAGGCGTCGAACTCGGTGGCCACGATCCGCTCGTCGTGCACTCCGGCGCCCTCCGGCGAGCACAGGAACCGGATCGGCGGACCCATCACCGCCGGGGCGAGCAGGCCCGCGCGGTGCTCCGGCGGGAAGTCGTCGGGGATCATCCCGGTCGCCGTCGCCCCGCCCGGCAGCAGGATGTTCGCGGTGACGCCGGAGCCGGTCAGGTCGGCGGCCATGATCCGGGCCAGCGCCTCGGCGCCCGCCCGCGCGGGTCCGTACGGCACGAAGCCGCGCCGGTTCATCGTCGAGTGGTTCATCGAGACGTTGACCACCCGCCCGGCGCCGGCCGCCAGGAACCGGGGGACCACGGCGCGGGCGACGAGGAAGTAGCCGGTGAGGTTCGTCGCCACCAGATCCCGGAAGCCCTCGGGCGACACGACCCAGAACGGCTGCGGGTCGGTGAGGAAGCGCGGGTTGACCGTGCGCATGCCGATCCCGGCGTTGTTCACCAGGACGTCGAGGCCGCCGAGCAGCTCGTCGGCCCGGTCTACCCCGCGCGCGACGTCGTCCTCGTCCCGGACGTCCATGCCGATGCCCGCGCACCCGAGCTCCGTGGCCGCCGAGGTCGCCCGGCCGGCATCACGGCCGGTGATGGCGACGGTGGCGCCGGCCTCGAGCAGGGCCCGGGCCATGGCCGCACCCAGCCCGCTGGTCCCACCCGTGATCAGCACCCGCACCCCGTCGGCTCGGAAGTCCGCGGTCATCGGAGGCTGATCCGCTCCCCGCGGTGCACCGTGCGGATCTCCCCCGGCAGCTTCCGCTTCGCCACCTCGGCCACGAACTCGCCGAGCGGGCTCCTGAAGCGGGAGTAGTCGTCGAAGTGCACCGGCACGGTGACCGGCGGCTTGAGCAGCTCGACCAGGTCGGCGCCCTGCCTCCCGTCCATGGTCACCGTGACGCCGAGCGCCTTGGTCCCGCCGAGATGGGGGACGACGACGTCCAGCCGGCCGAAGCGCTCCAGCACCTCGCCGAGGAAGGGCCGGAAGATCGTGTCGCCGCTGATGTAGCCGCGCCAGCTCACCGTGCCGCCCTCGACCAGCTCGAGCACGCTGCCCATCACCGGCGGCAGCAGCTTCGCCATCGGGCCGGGGCCGTGGACGCCGGGTGCCGAGGTGATGCGCAGCGTCCGGCCGTCGCGGCTGAACTCGTGCGACTCCCACGGCCGCAGGTCGGCGGTCGCGCTGAAGCCACGGCGGGTCAGGGCCTGCGCAGCGGCCGGCGTGGTCAGCACCGGTGTCGACTTCGGCAGCGATCGGGTGGCGATGCGGTCCCAGTGGTCGGCGTGCAGGTGCGAGAGCACGATGCCGTCGAGCGCGGGCAGCTGGGTGGGCTGCAGCGCCGGCTCGGTGAGCCGCTTGGCCCACAGCCCCTTGCCCAGGTAGGCGCGCTGCCCGCGGTGCAGGAAGTTCGGATCGGTGAGCAGCGTGAACGGGCCGATCCGCAGCAGCATCGTGGCGTTGCCGCCGAAGGTCATCGTGACGTCGTCGGCGGGCACGCAGAAACGGCTACCCGCTGCGGCGGCCCCCTACCCTGACGGCGTGCGAACCGCCGCCGAGCTGCTCGAACGCATGGTCCAGGGCGTCTTCGACGAACCGGATCCCGACCGGCGGGCGGCGGTGATCGAGGAGATCTTCACCGTCGAGGTCATCTTCACCGATCCGCACGCCACCGTCGTCGGACGGGAGGCGCTGGGCGCCGCCGTCACCGCGCTGCGGGAGCGGATCGGGGCGGCCGCGTTCACCCCGGCCGGCCCACCGCGCGAGGTCGGGGACCTCGGCATGCGGGCCTGGCGGCTCGGCGTCGAAGGCCAGGAACCGGTGGGCAGCGGGCTCGACGTCGTCCTCGTCCTGGACGGCCGGATAGCCCGGCTGTGGACCTTCCTGGACTGAGGGTCCCGGCTGGTAAACAAGGGGGATGCCCGGCCGAACCGTCGACGAGTCCTTCCTGGCGCTGCCGCTGTCCGCGCTCACCGACGCCGCGCTGACCCGCGCGGTCGACCTCGGCTGCGAGCACGCCGACATCCGGGTGGAGCGGATCCGCACGCAGACGATCAGCCTGCGCGACGCCCGCCTGGAGTCGCTGGCCGACGGCGAGGACCTCGGCCTGTCCGTCCGGGTGGTCCACGAGGGGACGTGGGGCTTCGCGGCCGGCGTCGTCCTCACCGCCGCCGAGGCCGTGCGGCTGGCCGAGGAGGCGGTCGCCGTCGCCCAGGTGTCGGCGTCGATCAACACCGACCGGGTCGAGCTCGCCCCCGAACCGACCTACGACGGCGAGTGGGTGTCGGACTACGCCGTCGACCCGTTCGAGGTCGCCGACGCGGAGAAGACCGGCCTGCTCACCGAGCTGTCCGAGCAGCTGCTGGCCGCCGACGGCGTCGAGCACGTGCAGTCGGGCTGCATGCACGTCAAGGAGCAGAAGTACTACGCCGACACCGCCGGCACCCGCACCCGGCAGCAGCGCGTGCGCATCCACCCCGAGTTCACCGCGCTGACCGTCGACCGCAGCACCGGCGCGTTCGAGAGCATGCGCACGCTGGCGCCGCCGGTCGGCCGCGGCTGGGAGTACCTCACCGGCACCGGCTGGGACTGGCGCGGCGAGCTGGCCGAGATCCCCGAGCTGATGATGGAGAAGACCAAGGCGCCGTCGGTCGAGCCCGGCCGCTACGACCTGGTCATCGACCCGTCGAACCTGTTCCTCACCATCCACGAGTCGATCGGCCACGCCACCGAGCTCGACCGGGCGCTCGGCTACGAGGCCGCCTACGCGGGCACCAGCTTCGCCACCGTCGACAAGCTCGGCACGCTGCAGTACGGCTCGCCGCTGATGAACGTCACCGGCGACCGCACCGCGCCGCACGGCCTGTCCACGGTCGGCTGGGACGACGAGGGCGTCGCCGGCCAGCAGTGGGACCTGATCGAGGACGGCGTCCTCGTCGGGTACCAGGTCGACCGGAACATGGCGCGGCTGCGCGGCCTGCCCCGGTCCAACGGCTGCGCCTTCGCCGACTCCCCCGGTCACGTGCCGGTGCAGCGGATGCCCAACGTCTCGCTCCAGCCGGCCCCGGGCGGGCCGTCGACCGAGGAGATCATCGCCGGCGTCGAGCGCGGGATCTTCGTCGTCGGCGACAAGAGCTGGTCGATCGACATGCAGCGCTACAACTTCCAGTTCACCGGCCAGCGGTTCTACCGGATCGAGAACGGGCGGCTGGCCGGCCAGCTGCGCGACGTGGCCTACCAGGCGACGACGACGGACTTCTGGGGCGCGATGTCGGTGGTCGGTGGCCCGCAGACCTACGTGCTGGGCGGCGCGATGAACTGCGGCAAGGCCCAGCCCGGGCAGACGGCGCCGGTCAGCCACGGCTGCCCCGCGGCCCGCTTCGACCAGGTCAACATCCTCAACACGGTGCAGGAGGGCGGCCGATGAGCACGCTGAGCCCGCAGGACGTCGTCGAGAAGGCGCTCGCCGCCTCGACCGCCGACGGGCAGGTCGCCTTCGTCGTCGAGAGCTCGGAGGCCAACCTCCGCTGGGCGGGCAACAGCCTGACCACCAACGGCTCGATGCGCTCGCGCCAGGTCGTGGTCGTCTCGTTCGTCGACGGCGGCGCCGGCATGGCCACCGGCACGGTCGCCCGCACCGGCATGCCCGACATCGCCGAGCTGGTGGCGGCCAGCGAGCGTGCCGCCCGCGACGCCGGGCCGGCCGAGGACGCCGTCCCGCTGATCAGCGAGGCGCCGCCGGGGGCGGGGGACTGGGACGCGGAGGCCGCGCAGACCTCGATCGGCGTCTTTCGCGACTTCGCGCCCGCGCTGGGGGAGGCGTTCCGCGGCGCGCAGGACCGCGACGAGCTGCTCTTCGGCTTCGCCGAGCACCAGATGGCGACCACCTACCTCGGCACCTCCACCGGCCTGCGGCTGCGCACCGACCAGCCGACCGGGCGGGTGGAGCTCAACGGCAAGAGTCGCGACTTCAGCCGGTCGGTGTGGGCCGGCATGGGCACCCGGACCTTCGCCGACGTCTCGGTGGCCGACCTCGCCGCGCAGGTGCAGCAGAAGCTGGCCTGGTCGCAGCGCCGCATCGACCTGCCGGCCGGCCGCTACGAGACGGTGCTGCCGCCGTCGGCCGTCAGCGACCTGTTCATCTACGCCTACTGGACGATGACCGCCCGGGACGCCGACGAGGGGCGCAGCGTCTACGCCAAGGCCGGCGGGGGCAACCGGATCGGCGAGCGGCTGGCCGCCCTGCCGCTGACCCTGCGCAGCGACCCGGCGGCGCCGGGGCTGGAGACCGCGCCGTTCCAGGTGGTCGGCGCGTCGTCCGGGTCGGCGTCGGTGTTCGACAACGGCATGCCGACCCCGGCGGTCGACTGGATCCGCGACGGCGTCCTGGCCAACCTGATCCGACCGCGCGCCTGGGCCCTGAAGACGACGGCGCCGGCCGTCGGCGCCGTCGACAACCTGATCCTCGAGGACCCCACCGCCACCGCGACGCTGGACGACATGGTCGCCGGCACCGAGCGGGGGCTGCTGCTGACCACCCTCTGGTACATCCGGGAGGTCGACCCGCAGACCCTGCTGCTGACCGGGCTGACCCGAGACGGGGTCTTCCTCGTCGAGGGCGGGGAGGTCACCGGGGCGGTGAACAACTTCCGGTTCAACGAGTCGCCGATCGACCTGCTGGCCCGCGTCACGCAGGCCGGACGCACCGAGCGCACCCTTCCGAGGGAGTGGAACGACTGGTTCACCCGGACGGCGATGGCCCCGCTGCGGGTGCCGGACTTCAACATGAGCAGCGTCAGCCCCGCGAGCTGACGGCGGGCGACCTCCCCGATTGGCACATGGTGCCAATGGGCGCGCGGAGAACACGCCGCCCGCCTCAACATGTGCCCGCGGGTACTCCCATCGGGTGTATTTGCGTTGTTACGCTGCGTCCACTGCACTGAACGCACCCGCTCAAGTACAGGGTGTGACGCGCCGATGGTGACGCTGCGGTGCAGAGGAACACCGCACACCCGGTTCCGACGAGCCGGGACCGTCGAGGGGGGAGGCTCCCATGAGCCGGAGTCGTAAGCCGTCGGTCTTCCAGATCGGCAAGATCCGGGACGACGGCCGCACGGTGGTCATCTCCGGTTGGGGTCTGGGCCTCTGCGCGTCCGCGTGCACCTGCCACCGGCACCCCGTCGCCGGTCACCTCGCCATCGCCGAGGACCAGGCGGGCGGCACGCTCGGCCTGGTGAGCTTCCGCGAGGACGGCTGCGACTGCTGCGAGCCGTGGACCGCCGACGAGCTCGCCGGTGTGCTGCGCGACTTCGAGACGCTCTCCCGCCTGGACGCCGCCGAGCCCCTGGCCGGCTGACACAGCCCACAGCGCTTCCGCAGGGCCCGCGACGGATCGCCGTCGCGGGCCCTGCGCACGTCCGGGGTGTGACAGCTGGGGCAGGTGCGCGCCGGGGCGACCACTGGGACGCAGGAGGTTGAGCCGAGGACTTGACCAGCGCGCCTACCAGTACTTGTCGACATCGGATCCCTACCGTCCGTTGTGGCGCGCGGAGAACGTCGTCCCTTCCCCGGACGCGGCGCGACCACCCGGATGGAGGCTCGACGGTGCAGCGCACTCGGACGACGACCCGCCGTTGGAGGCGAGCGGTTCTCGTGCTGACGGCGGCGCTCTCGGCCTCCCTCGCCGGCACGCTCACCCCCGCCGCCGCGGCGCCCAGCAGCGCCGCCGACGCGAAGACCCTCGTCGAGCAGACCGGCGCCCAGCTCTCGCAGCTCGACGAGCAGGTCCACCAGGCCGAGGCCATCGTCGCCCAGCAGCAGCAGGCCGCCACCGACGCCGCCGCCCAGGCCGCGGCCGCGAAGGCCGCCGTCGACGCCTACGGGCCGCAGCTGCAGGCGATCGCGAAGAGCGGCATCAGCGGCTCCACCCAGTCGCGGCTCGCGGCGTTCCTCACCAGCGAGTCCGCCGCCGACCTCGTCGACCAGATGACGACGCTGGACATGATCGCCTCCCACGTGCAGGGCGTGATCTCCGCGGTCGCCGCCGCCCAGGCCCAGGCCGCCGCCGCGCAGGCGGCCGCCGACCAGGCCGCGGCGCAGGCCCAGTCCTCGCTCGCCCAGCTGCAGGCGCAGCAGCAGCAGCTGCAGCAGCAGGCCGACCAGTACGAGGCCGACTTCAAGCGGCTGAGCGCGGCCGAGCAGGCGCAGGTCTCCACCGCGCTGGGCGGCCCGTCGCTGTCCGCGCCGAACGCCGACGTCATCGTCTCCGGCGTCGCCAACGAGGTCATCGCGACGGCGATCCGCACCGCCCTGGCGCAGGTGGGCAAGCCCTACGTCTTCGGTGCCTCGGGCCCCAACGGCTTCGACTGCTCGGGTCTGACGATGTTCGCCTACGCTGCGGCCGGTGTCTCGCTGCCGCACTCCAGCTCCGCGCAGTCCCGGCTCGGCGTCGCCGTCTCCCGCTCGGAGCTGCAGCCCGGCGACCTCGTCTACTTCTACTCGCCGGTCAGCCACGTGGGCCTCTACATCGGCAACGGGATGATGGTGCACGCCCGGACCTACGGGCAGCCCGTCGCCGTCACCACCGTGGACATGAACGGCTACGCCGGCGCCCGGCGCATCATCACCGGCGGCTGAGCGCCCCCGCGCAGCGTGGATCAGGTCACCTGATCCACGGCTTCCTCAGTGGATGGTGCGGCCCTCGGCCAGCATCTGCGCCAGCGTGGCGATCCGTTTCGCGCGCGTCTGCGGGCTGGCCGCGGTGTGCACCCGCCACAGGACGGCGTAGCGGTTGGTGCTGTCGAGCTTCTCGAAGAACTCCGTGGCGCCGGGGTGCTCGGCCAGCGCCGCGGTGAGGTCGTCGGGAACGGTGATGGACGCCGGTCCGGCGTAGGCGCGGTCCCACCGGCCGTCGGCCTTGGCCGCCTCGACCGCGGCCATGCCCGCCGGGCGCATCCGGCCGGCCTCGACCAGCCGACCCACCCAGTCGACGTTCTTCTTCGACCACACGCTCTTCGCCCGTCGTGGCGTGACCCGCACGGTGAAGTGGTGGTCGTCGAGCTTGTTGGCGCGCCCGTCGATCCAGCCGAAGCAGAGCAGCGACTCGACCATCTCGGCCTGCTTGAGCGTCGGCTCGGGCGCGCCCTTCTTGGCGATGACGACGTAGATGCCGGGCGCGCGCTCGTGCTCGGCCTCCAGCCAGGCCTCGAACGCCGCCTGGTCGGCGAACCGGTGAACGGGCAGGTCGGTCGGGGCAGTCACGGGGCCCATCCTGTTTCACGGCACCGACAGTCGGCTAACGGCCTGGCGTGGGCGGACAGCGGGTTCCGGGACCGGCGGCCGTGTGGCTGGTGCGGCACGGCGAGAGCATCGGCAACGTGGCCGACGCCGAGGCGCACGTGCAGGGCGCCGGTCGGCTGAAGCTCGACGTCCGCGACCCCGACGTACCGCTGTCGGAGACCGGCTGCTCCCAGGCCCAGGCGCTCGGCCGATGGATGGCCGACCTGCCCGAGGAGGAGCGCCCGACGGCGGTGCTCAGCTCGCCGTTCACCCGAGCGCTGACGACGGCGCAGCTGGCCGCCGAGCCGCTCGGGTTGCGGGTGCGGATCGACGAGCGGCTGCGCGAGCGGGACTTCGGCGCGTTCGACGGGATGACCGGCGCCGGGATCCGCGAGGAGTACCCGCAGGAGGCCGAGCGGCGGGACCTGCTCGGCAAGTTCTACTACCGGCCGCCGGGCGGCGAGAGCTGGGCCGATGTCGCGCTGCGGATCCGCAGCATCCTGGCCACCGAGGCGCTGCGGCACGACGGCGAGCGGCTGCTGCTCGTCGCACACCAGGCGGTGATCATGGTCTTCCGGTACGTGCTGGAGGAGCTGACCGAGCAGGAGCTGCTGGAGATCGACGGCGCCGAGCGGGTCGCCAACACCTCGCTCACCCGCTACGAGACCGAGGACGGCGAGCTGCGGCTCGTGCAGTTCAACGCCGTCGACCACCTCGCCGCCGAGGACGAGGACGTCACGAAGGAGCCGCATGCCGCCGAGCAGACCTGAGCCCGCGCTGGTCACCCCGCCGCTGCTGCGGGGGTGGGCCCTGCCCGAGCCGACCGGCGGCAAGGAGGCGCGCGGCTCGATCCTCGTGATCGGCGGCAGCAGCCAGACGCTCGGCGCGGTCCTGCTCGCCGCCGAGGCGGCGCTGCGCGCCGGCGCCGGCAAGCTCCAGGTGGCGACGGCGGAGTCGGTGGCCCCGTTCGCCGCCACGGCCCTGCCCGAGGCGCTGGTGCAGGCGCTGCCGCAGAGCGACAGCGGGGCGATCCTCGCCGAGGCCGCCGACGTCGTCCGCGAGCTGGCCGAGGCGGCCGACGCCGTCCTGATCGGTCCCGGCATGCAGGACGTCGAGGAGACCCAGGGCTTCGGCGACCGGCTGCTGCCGCACCTGCGGGGCCCGGTCGCCCTCGACGCGCTCGGGCTGGCCAGCGTCACCGCCGACGTCGACTGCCTGCGCCACCTGGACGCCCGCGTCGTCCTCACCCCGAACCCGACCGAGCTGGCGATCGCGTTGCACGTGGAACAGGACGAGGTGGAGGACGACCCGTCCGCGGCGACCCTCGAGCTGGCCGGGCGGGCGAAGGCTGCCGTCGGGCTGGGCGGCGCGACGGCGTGGATCGCCGCACCCGACGGCCGGCTGTGGCGCGACGACAGCGGTGGGGCCGGGCTGGGTGTCTCCGGCTCCGGCGACGTCCGCGCCGGGATCGTGGCCGGGCTGCTGGCCCGCGGCGCCGAGCCGGCGCAGGCCGCGGTCTGGGGCTCGCACCTGCACGGCCGCGCCGGCGAGCGGCTGGCCGCCACCATCGGCCGGCTCGGCTTCCTCGCTCGCGAGCTGCCCTACCAGATCCCCGCCGTCATCGACGACATCGCGATCTAGCTCACCACGGCACGACGCCGGCGTCCTCGAAGAACCCGCCGGTCGGGCCGTCGTCGGGCAGCGTCGCCAGCCGGATCGCGACGGCCGCGCCCTGCTCGGGCGTGCGGACCCCGCGGAACCCGTTGAGGTCGGTCGCGACGTAGCCCGGGCAGGCGGCGTTGATCAGGACGTTCGTGCCCGCGAGCTCCTTGGCGTACTGGACCACGAGAGCGTTGAGGAACGTCTTCGACGGCGAGTACGCCCCGGAGATGGGGCCGGTGTCAGCGCCCGGGGTGGTCTGCCGGGTCAGCGAGCCGACCCCGCTGGACATCATCACGATCCGCGGCGCCGCCGAGCGCCGCAGCATCGGGAGCACCGCGTTCGTGACCCGGAGCGCGCCGATCACGTTGGTCTCGACGACCGTCCGGAGCTGCTCCGGGAGACAGCGGTCGGGTTCTGCGGCAGACCTCCGGTGATGGCGGCGTTGTTGACCAGCACGTCGAGGCCGCCGCCCTCCTCGAGGAGCGCGGCAGCGGCGGCCACGCTCGCGTCGTCGGTGACGTCCAGGGGGACGCCGAACGCGTCGGCCCCGCCGGCACGCAGCTTCTCTACCGCCGTCTCGCGGCGCCGCTCGTCCCGGGCGCCGACACCGACCCGCCAGCCCAGCGCGCCGAGTCCGGCCGCGATCTCGTACCCGATGCCCTTGTTCGCGCCGGTGACCAGCGCGATCGTCTGTCCGCTCATGCGATCCAGCCTGCGCCGGACGCCCGGCGGCGGCCAACACCGATCGGGTCGCGACCGATACCTCACGGGTATGGGCCGCGTACCGTCGCCGGGGTGGAGACGCGGGAGCTGCGGTACTTCGTGGCGGTCGCCGAGGAGCTGCACTTCGGCCGGGCGGCACAGCGGCTGGGCATGGCGCAACCCCCGCTGTCACGGGCCATCGCCCAGCTCGAACGGCGGCTCGGAGCGGCGCTGCTGGAACGCACGAGCCGCGGGGTCACCCTGACGACGGCCGGGGCCGTGCTGCTCCGCGAGGCCCGTGCCGCGCTGGACGCGGTCGACGCCGCCGAGCGGCGCACCCGCCGTGCCGCGGGGGGCGCCCCGGGCGTCGTCCTGGTCACCAAGGCTGCCGCGTCCGCCGAGCTGCTGGCGAGGCTGCTCGACGCCTACGCGGCCGAGCCCGGCGCGGTCCCCGTCGAGGTCCTCCTGTGCGGCCCCGGCGAGCAGGAGCGGTTCCTGCGCGACGGGCGGGCCGACGTCGGCCTGCTGCACCGGCCGTTCGACGCCACGGCGGGGCTGGACGTCGAAGAGCTCGGCACGGAGGGCCAGGTCGTGCTCCTGCCGGCCGGCCACCCGCTCACCGGCCGGCCGTCGGTGCGGCTGGCCGACCTCGAGGAGCTGCCCGGGCTGCCGGCCGCCCGCTGGCCGCGCCGGGACGGCACCTACCCCGAGGGCCCCGGTCCGCAGGTCCGCGATCACGCCCAGCTGCTGCAGCTGATCGGGCTGGGTCGCACGTCGGCGGTGCTGCCGGAGTCGGTCCGGCGGCACCTGCGCGACGAGATCGCGGCCGTGCCCGTGGTCGACGCGCCGGCCGTCACGACGGTGATCGCCTGGCCGCCGCAGAGCCGGTCCCGCGCGGTCGCCGATCTCGTCCGGACGGCGACCCGCGTCTACAGCTCGCCGCGCACGATCTCCGCGGCCTGAGCCAGGGAGCGCATCTTCCCGGCGGCCGACGCGCGAGGCAGGTACTTCAGGCCGCAGTCGCTGGACAGGATGAGCTTGTCGACGTCGACGTCGTCCAGGGCCCGGCGGACACGGTCGGCGATCACCTCGGGCGTCTCCACCTCCGGCGTGGACAGGTCGAGGACGCCGAGGGCGATGCCCTTGCCGCGCAGCGGACGCAGCGTGGCGGGGTCCAGGTGCGACTGCGCGGTCTCCACCGAGATCGCGTCGGCCGGGGTGTCGGCCAGCTCGGGCAGGAACGAGTAGCCCTCGGGCCGCTCGGAGACCATCGCGGCGTAGCCGAAGCACAGGTGCACGTGCACCGTCCCGGCCGCTCCCTCCAGGGCGCGCGACACGGCCTCCGCGCCGTACTTCCGGGCCACCTCCGGGCGGGCCTGCAGCCACGGCTCGTCGATCTGCACGATGTCGGCGCCGGCCGCGAACAGGTCGGCGATCTCCTGCCGGACGACGTCGGCGTAGGCCAGCGCCAGCGCGCGGTCGTCGCCGTAGTGGTCGTCCTGCGCCTGCTGCGCCATGGTGAACGGCCCCGGCACGGTGATCTTGACGATCCGGTCGGTGGCCGCGCGCAGGAAGCGCACCTCCTCGGCCTGGATCGGCGCCGGCCGGCGGATGTCCCCGACCACCCGCGGCACGGGGATCGGCTTGCCCGACCGGTTGAGCACGCTGCCGGGGTTGTCGAGGTCGATGCCGTCGAGCGCGGTGGCGAAGTGGTTGGAGTAGGACTCCCGGCGGATCTCACCGTCGGTGACGATGTCCAGGCCGGCCTCCTCCTGCGACCGGATCGCCACCAGCGTGGCGTCGTCCTGGGCCTCGTCGAGGAGCTCCGGCGGCACCCGCCACAGCTCCGCGGCGCGCACCCGGGGCGGGAACTGGTGGGCCAATCGGTCGCGGTCGATCAGCCAGTCGGGCTGCGGGAGGCTGCCGACGACGGAGGTGGCCAGCTTCGGGAGCGGACGAGGCATGGCCCCATCCTCTCGCGCGACCAGCCCACCTCTGCCACGGTGGGCCTGTGGCGGAGAACTACATCGCGGAACTCGACTTCGGCGCGCCGAAGATCGACGACGAGGCGTTCGTGGCGCCGACGGCCGTGGTCGTCGGCGCGGTGACGATGGGGCCTCAGTCCAGCATCTGGTACGGCGCGGTCGCCCGGGCCGACCACGAGGTCATCGAGATCGGGGAGGGGTCGAACGTGCAGGACGGCTGCACGCTGCACTCCGACCCCGGCTTCCCGCTCGTGCTCGGCCGCGGGGTCACCGTCGGCCACAACGTCGTCCTGCACGGCGCCCACGTCGAGGACGACGTCCTCGTCGGCATGGGCAGCGTCGTGATGAACGGCGCCCGGATCGGCACCGGCTCGATCGTCGCCGCGGGCGCCGTCGTCACCCCTGGCACGCAGGTGCCGCCGGGGTCGTTGGTGGGCGGCGTCCCGGCCAAGGTGCTGCGCCAGACGAACGACGACGACCTCGCGCACATCAAGGGCAACGCGGCCAGCTACGTCGAGCGGCTGCCCACCGCCCGCCGGGTGCGGCCGGTGGTGCGGCACAAGCTGCCCCCGGCCGGCATGGTGCCCGGCGACGACATGAGCTGACCGCTCAGCGCAGGAAGTCGGCCAGGCCGGTGACCAGCCGGTCGACGTCGTCGGCGTCGGTGTAAGGCGCGAGCCCCGCCCGCAGGCCGCCGGCGTCGCCGAGACCGAGCCACCGGCTGGCCTCGATCGCGTAGAAGTTGCCGGCGGGCGCGTTGACGCCCCGCTCGGCGAGGAACCGGTACGCGTCGGCGGCGTCGCGGCCGTCGAAGGTGAGCAGCACCGTCGGCGTGCGCCGGGCCGCCCGCGACCAGACCGTGACGCCGGGCAGCTCGGCGATCCCGGCCTGCAGCCGCTCCAGCAGCGCGTCCTCGTGCTCCTCGAGCGCGGTGAGCGAGGCGACCAGGCGGTCGCGACGGTCCGCCGCGTCGCCGGGCACGAGGTCGGCGAGGAAGTCGACGGCCGCCGTCGTCCCGGCCATGAGCTCGTAGGGCAGCGTGCCCAGCTCGAACCGCTCCGGGACGGCGCCGGTCGAGGGCAGCAGCTTCGCCGGGTGCAGCCGCTCGAGCAGCGACGGCGCCGCAGCCAGCACGCCGCAGTGCGGGCCGAGGAACTTGTACGGCGAGCAGGTGTAGAAGTCCGCGCCGAACGCGGCGACGTCGACGGCGACGTGCGCGGTCAGGTGGACGCCGTCGACGGCGAGGAGCGCGCCGGCGTCGTGCACCGCTGCGGCGATCTCCGGCAGCGGCGGGCGGGTGCCGATCAGGTTGCTCGCCCCGGTGACCGCGACCAGCGTCGTCCGGTCGGTGAGCACGGTGGCGACGTCGTCCAGCTCGCCGGTGGCCGGGTCGAACGGCAGCCAGCGCACGGTCGCGCCGGCCGCCTCGGCGGCGAGCACCCACGGCCGCACGTTGGCGTCGTGGTCGAGCCGGGTCACCACGACCTCGTCGCCGGGGCCCCAGCCGGCGGCCAGGGTGCGGGCGAGGTCCATGGTCAGCGCGGTGGCGCTGCGACCGAAGACGATGCCGCCGGGGTCGGCGTGCAGCAGGTCGGCCATGGCGGTCCGCGCGGCCAGGACGACGTCGTCGGCGTTGCGCTCCGCCTGGGTGGTGCGCCCGCGGTTCGCGATCGGCGAGGTCAGCGTCTCGGCGACGGCCCGGGCGACCGCCTCGGGAACCTGCGTGCCGCCGGGCCCGTCGAAGTGCGCGGTGCCGGCCTTCAGCGCCGGAAAGGCCGCTCGGACGGCCTCGACGTCGTAGCTGCTCATAGGCATCGGAAGCTATACCCCGTGCGTGCGTTGATCTTCGAGGCCTTCGGTGGACCGCTGAGCGTCCGCGACCTGCCCGCTCCCGACCCGGCGACCGACGGCGTCGTCGTCGAGGTGGCCGCGAGCGGGATCTGCCGCAGCGACTGGCACGGCTGGCAAGGCCACGACCCGGACGTCGTCCTCCCGCACGTGCCGGGCCACGAGCTGGCCGGGACCGTGGCCGCGGTGGGCCACGGCGTGCGGCGCTGGCGGGTCGGAGACCGGGTGACCGTGCCGTTCGTCAACGCCTGCGGCCGCTGCGCCCAGTGCGCGGCCGGCGAGCACCAGGTCTGCCCGAACCAGACCCAGCCCGGCTTCACGCACTGGGGATCGCTCGCGCAGTTCGTCGCGCTCGACGCCGCCGACGTCAACCTGGTCGCGCTGCCCGACGAGCTGTCGATGAGCACCGCGGCCACCCTCGGCTGCCGCTATGCCACGGCGTTCCGGGCGGTGGTGCAGGTCGCCGGCGTGCGGCCGGGCGAGTGGGTCGCCGTGCACGGCTGCGGCGGCGTCGGGCTCTCGGCGGTGCAGATCGCGGTCGCCGCCGGTGCCCGGGTGGTCGCGGTCGACGTCGCGGCCGGCGCGCTGGAGCTGGCCCGGCGGTTCGGGGCGGCGGCCACGGTCCACGGGGACGACGACGTCCCGGCCGCCGTGGCCGACCTGACCGGCGGCGGCGCGCACGTCTCGCTCGACACCCTCGGCGCGGCGCTCACCTGCACGAACTCCGTGCGCAGCCTCCGGCCGCGGGGCCGGCACGTGCAGGTCGGCCTGCTGCCGCCCGCGCAGGGCCGCCCCGAGGTGCCGATGGAGCGGGTGATCGCGCTGGAGCTGGCGCTGCTGGGCAGCCACGGCATGGCCGCGCACGCCTACCCCGAGCTGCTCGGCCTGGTCGCCGACGGCCGTCTGCGGCCGCAGGAGCTGGTCACCCGCGAGATCGGCCTCGACGACGCCGGTGCCGCGCTGGCGGGGATGGGCGCCGAGCCCGGCATCACCGTCGTCACGGCCTTCGGCTGACCTCAGCTGGTCGGCGCGGGAACCGTGGCCGAGGGGACGCTGACGCCGGTCGAGGACCGGCCCGGGGTCGACGACTCCGGCGCCGTGGTGGTCGCGCCGCCGGTCGTCTGGTCGGTCGGGGTGCTCGGCTCGGTCGTCGTCTCGCGCGGGGGCGTCGTGGACCCGCTCGGGGTCGGCGTCGGTGCCTCGGACGTCGTCGTCGGCACCGAGGACGAGGTCGCCGGGGCGACCGGTCCGTTGACGTCGCCGGTCGTCCCGGCCGGGGAGGCCACGGCTGGGGGGCGGACGTACACCCACAGCACGAAGACGGCGACGAACAGGACGGCGAGCACCACGGTGGAGGTGCGGGCGCGGCCCAACCGCGAGGGGACGTTGGCGAACCGCCAGCGGGCGCGCGGGGGAGCGGTGGTGACCTTCGGCGTCGCCAGCGCCTCGGTCTGCGGCTGCTCCTCGTGCGGCGTGGTCATCGCAGCACCTCGGTGGGCGCGGCGTCGTCGTCCGACTGGGGCGGCAGCGTCATCCCCTGCCGACGGAACGCGAGCACGATCCGCGCACGCAGGTCGCGGCCGACCTCGAACTGCTTGCCGGGCAGCGTCCGGGCGACCACCCGCACGCTGACCTGGTCGAGGTCGAGGCTCTCCACCCCCATGACGCTGGGCGGGTCGAGCAGCAGCTTGCGCAGGGCCGGGTCGCGGAAGGCCTCGTCGCCCACCTCGCGGAGGATCTCGTTGACCCGGTTGACGTCGCTGCTGGTCGGCACCGGGACGTCGACGACCGCCCGCGCCCAGTCGCGGGAGAGGTTGACGACCTTGACGATCTGCCCGTTCGGGACGGTCACGACCTCGCCGTTGGCCGAGCGCAGGCGGGTGATCCGCAGCGTGACGTCCTCCACCGTGCCGGTGGCCGGCTCCCCCGCCCCGACGACGGCGATCGCCACGACGTCGCCGAACCCGTACTGCCGCTCGGTGATGATGAAGAACCCGGCGAGGATGTCGCCGACGATCCGCTGAGCGCCGAAGCCGAGACCGACGCCGAGCACGGTCGCCGGCGCGACCAGGCCGGTGACCGGCACGCCGAGCGTCTGCAGCACGAGGAAGACCGCGATCGAGTAGATCAGCACGACCGCGACCCAGGTGAGCACCTGGGTGAGCGAGTGCCGGTGCTTGGCCGCCTCGGAGCGCACGATCGCGTCCCCGCCGCTCGCGCGGGAGTCGATCTGGTCGGTGATCTTGGCGCCGACCCACTGCACGAAGCGGGCCAGCAGGACCGACCCGAGGATGATCAGGACGACCACCAGCCCGCGGCCGGTCACCCAGTCCCGGATGTCGGTCAGCGGCGCGATCGCGAACACGTCGGTGGAAGCAGCCATCGCCCGCCCACCCTTCCGAATGCGGGGTGCCGCCGCCAACCCGGGGTCAGCGCGGCTCCACGAACAGCGACTGGGTGGAGCGGCCGATCCGGCCCGAGACGTCGTAGAGGTCGGCGAAGCACTGGGCGGCCCCGGTGCCGCCGAGCGTCGTCCGGGCGTCCATGCCCAGCCAGTCGCCGGCCGGTGGGCGGTGCAGGGCGATGCAGAGGTCGACGTTGGCGAACGTCGAGGTGGTCCAGTCCAGCTCGGTGGAGATGCCGCTGGCCGCGTCGGTCATCACCAGCAGGTGCTGCAGCGGGGTGATCTCCTCGCCCTGCACCAGGTCGCAGGCGGGGCGGGTCCACGCCGCGGCCGGGCCGGGGGCGTTGAAGCTGCCGTGCGCGAAGCGCCAGTCCAGCGCCCGGTGGTAGGCGACGTCCTGCGTGAAGAACCCGGCGACCTCCGCCCGGCTGTCGTACGGCCCGGGGATGGCGACCGGGACGACGACCTCCCCGCCAGGGGCGTCGTCGCGGACGCGCATCCGCCAGGCGGACAGCCGCATGAGCGGGCGCTCGTCCCCGGTGTCGAGCACCGCCTCGACCAGCTCGATGCGCCGGCCCGGCCGGACGACGGACGCCCGCACCCGCACCGGCCCGACCGGCACCGGCGCGAAGATGTCGTAGGCCAGCCGCACGGTCTGGCCGGCCTCGATCCCGCTGGCCCGCTCCGCCTCGCGCAGCAGCAGCGCCGCCGGCGGCCCGGCGTGCTGGAAGCCGGCGTCCCAGGGGCCGATGGTCAGCGCGGTGGCGACGAAGCCGTCGCCGGTGGGCAGGTAGAGCTCGCCGGGAACGTCCATGCCCGCAGTCTCGCCGGTGCCGGTCAGCCGCCCGACCGGCGGCTCCCCCAGACCGCGAACGCCGTCCACGCCGCGGCGGCGACCGAGGCGAGGATCCACACCCAGCGCAGCGACTCCCCCGCGTCGGACAGCGCCAGCAGGACGGCGACCACCAGCACCGACCCGGCCAGCGGCGGCATCCGCAGCAGCCGGCCCAGGGTGTCCGGACCGGGGATGGCGATGAACACCACCGTCGCGGCGACCAGCAGCAACCCGCACACGGCGGCGGCGAAGCCGGACAGCACACCGAACTCGTCGGGCAGCGTGAATGCTCCCACCCCGGTCAGGACGACGGCGATCCCGAGCCCGAGCAGCAGCTTCTTGCGCCGTCCCGACCACGACCGGCGATCAGGCGGCGGTCCCCACGCCTGCGGAGCCATGCCCCCGAGTGTGGCTCACCCGTTCTGCTCGTACGCAGCGCGCAGGAGACGGCGGAGCTCGTCGTCCACCTCTGCGACCGAGGCGAGCGCGACCTTGTGCGTGGCCTGACCGGGTGCGCCGGCCGGCTGCAGCCGGTCGCTCGCCGGCGGGTCGACGAACCGCAGCCCGAGGTCCAGCCGCGCCGCCGTGGCCGGTGCCGCCGCGGCGAACTGCCGCGTGCGGACGAACGGCGTGTACGTGCCGCGCCCCTCGAGGACGACGTCGTCCCCGAGCGCCTCGGCGACGGCCCGGACGGCGTCGAACACCGGGCGCAGGCCGGCCTTCTTCCCGGCGTACTGCCCGTCGATGTACTGCTCGACCGTGGGCCGCTCCCAGCCCGCGGCGCGGGCGGCGGCGTCGGCGATCGTCCACTGGCTGTTCTGCTTCACGCCGTGCACGTCCTTGAGCCAGCGGCGGACGGCGTTCTGGTCGAGCGGGTCGACCCCGGAGCCCTGCACCAGCCCGACCCACTGCTCCAGCGTGCGGCCGGTGCGCTCGGCCAGGGACTCGCTGACCGCGCTCATCATGTCGTCGGGACCGGGCACGGTCGGGAACGGTAGCTCGGAGACGTCTGGCCCGATACCAGAGTTGAGACCCTTAAATCAAGATCAAACTCTTTACCCGGTACTCCCCGTTCCGTACCGTGACCATGTCCGGGCGGACGAGGTTGGGGGAGCGCCCATGGTCCTGTCGCACGAGTGGGACGTCTCGCGCCGGCTGGCGCGCTCGCCGCGCAACCGGCGACCGTGGTGGGTCTCCCACCCGGTGCCCGAGACGCCCTCGATCACGCTCGAGGCCGAATCGGCGGCCGCCCGCGTGGTCGTGCTGGTCAGCGGGGAGATCGACGCGCTGACCGCCCCGCACCTCGAGGCCTTCGTCGCCGGGCGCTCGCTGGCCGGCTGCGCCGTCCTCGAGCTCGACCTGGCCGGCGTGACCTCCATCGCCTCGGCCGGGCTCTCGGCGCTGCTCGGGCTGCGTCGCTGGTGCCAGCAGCGCGGCATCGACCTGCGGCTGCGCGGCGCGCAGCCGTCGGTGTGGCGGGTCTTCGAGGCGACCGGGCTGCACCGGGTCTTCCCCGACGGCGACGGGCCGGCCGGTCCCGGCCCGACACAGGAGCTCGCCCTCTTCTGAGTAGGTGTCGAAAAGCTCTTTGGGGACTACGGTGACGGGGTGCCCCCGGTCGCCCGTCCCGCAGTCGGCTACGGGCTCACCGTCCTCGCCGCCGCGTTCTTCTCGGTCAACGGCACCGTCTCGACCCTCGCCCTGCAGGCGGGTATCGAGCCGACCCGGCTGACCGCGCTGCGCTGCACCGGCGCGGCGATCGGGCTGCTGGCCGTGCTCGCGGTCACCGCGCCGGGCCGGTTGCGGCTGGCGCTCCGCGACGTGCCGTTCCTCGCCGTGTTCGGGATCGTCGGCGTCGCGCTGACCCAGTACCTGTACTACGTGGCGATCGGCCGGCTGCCGGTCGGCATCGCGCTGGTGTTCGAGATGACCGCGCCGGTGCTCATCGCGCTCTACGTCCGGCTGGTGCGCAAGGAGCGGGTCCGTCGCCGGCTGTGGGCGGCGCTGCTGCTCTCGCTGTCCGGGCTGGTGTTCGTGGCGCAGGTCTGGCAGGGCGGCGGGTCCCTCGACCCGCTCGGCGTCGCCGCGGCGCTCACCGCTGCGGCCTGCCTGGCCACCTACTACCTGATGGGCGAGCGCGGCGCGGCCGGCCGCGACCCGGTCGCGCTCACCTGCTGGAGCTTCGTGGCCGCGGCGGTGTTCTGGGCGGTCGCCGCGCCCTGGTGGCGGTTCGACCCGGGCGTGCTCGCCGAGCGGGTGCCGGTCGAGCTCGGCGGGTTGACCGTGCCCCTGTGGGTGCTGGTCGTCTGGATCGTCGTCCTCGGGGCGATGGTGCCGTTCTGGCTGTCGCTGGCCGCGCTGCGGCACCTCACGCCGACCACCGCCGGGCTGGTGGCCACGATCGAGCCGGTCTTCGCGTCGGTCATCGCCTGGACCTGGCTCGGGCAGGTGCTCACCGGCTGGCAGGTGCTCGGCGGCGTCGTCGTCCTGGGCGGGATCGTGCTGGCCCAGACGGCGCGGCGGAGCACACCGGCCGCGCTGCCCGACCTGCCGGTTACCCTGCCCGCGTGACGGTCCGGACCGGGATCGTCCTCGACGACGTGTCGAGGGCGATCATCGAGCAGCTCCAGGAGGACGGCCGGCGTCCCTACGCGCGGATCGCGACCGCCGTGGGGCTGTCGGAGGCCGCCGTGCGCCAGCGCGTCCAGCGGCTGCTCGACGCCGGCATCATCCAGATCGTCGGCGTCACCGACCCGATGCAGGTCGGCTTCGCCCGCCAGGCGATGGTCGGCATCCGCACCCGCGGCGACACCCGCAAGGTGGCCGACGCGCTGGCCGCCTTCGACGAGGTCGACTACGTGGTGGTCACCGCGGGCTCGCTGGACGTGCTCGTCGAGGTGGTCTGCGAGGACGACGACCGCCTGCTGGACACGATCAGCCGGATCCGCGACGTCGACGGCGTGGAGTCCACCGAGACGTTCGTCTACCTGGGGCTGCGCAAGCAGACCTACGCCTGGGGCACCCGCCGCCCCGAGCCGCCGGTCGCCGCCGACGTGTGAGCAGGGTCCTCGACCGCGCCCGGGCGCTCGCCGACGAGGTGCTCTGGCCGGCAGCTGAGGAGATCGAGGCCGCCGGCCTGGTGCCGCGCCGCCTGCTCGACGCGCTCGCGAGCGCCGGCCTGTACGGGCTGACCGGTCCGGCGGACGTCGGGGGACTGGAGGCCGACCCGCCGACGGTCGCCCGCGTGATCGAGGAGGTCGCCGCGGGCGATCTCTCGACGGCGTTCGTCTGGCTGCAGCACCTCGGGGTCGTGGCGGCGGTCGCCCGCTCGGAGCTCCGGGGGGCGCACCTCGCCGACCTGTGCGCCGGCCGGCTGCGGGCCGGGGTGGCGCTGCAGGCGGCCACCCGCCCCGGGCCCTCTACCGTGGTCGTGCGGGCCGCGCCGGACGGCTTCCTGGTGGACGGCGACGTCCCGTGGGTCACCGGCTGGGGCCTGGTCGACGTCGTCCTGCTGGCCGCCCGCGACGCCGACGACGTCGTCCACCTGTTCTGGACCGACGCGGTCGAGAGCCCGGCGCTGACCGCCGTGCCGCAGGAGCTGGTCGCCGTGACCGCGAGCAGCACCGTGCAGCTGCACCTGCGCGGCCTGGCGCTGCCCGCGGACCGGCTGGTGGCGACGGTGCCGCTCGCGGACTGGCAGGCCGGGGACGCCGCGGGGCTGCGGCCCAACGGCTCCCTGGCCCTGGGCGTGGTCGCCCGGTGCGCGCGGCTGGCGCCGTCGCCGCTGGACGGCTCGCTGACCGCCGAGCTCGACGCCGTCCGGACCCGGCTGGACACGGCGAACCCGGCCGAGCTGCCGGCCGCCCGCGCCGCCGCCTCGGCACTGGCCGCCCGGGCCACCACCGCGCTCGTCGTCGCCACCGGCAGCGCGGCCATCGCCGCCGGATCCCCGGTGGCGCGGCTGGCCCGCGAGGCGCTGTTCCTGCAGGTCTTCGGGACCCGGCCGGCGATCCGCGCCGCCCTGCTGGGCGAGCTGACCTAGGGCGCCCAGGACGGCGCAGGACCGAGGCCGAGGCGCCAGCGCGCCGCCTCCTCCGAGGGGCTGCGCGGTCCCAGCACCAGCTGCAGGGCCTGCAGCTGGGCGCGGGTGACGACGAGCTGCCCGTGCTCGGCGAGGCCCCGCATCGCGCGCCCGGGTACGCCGGCGAACGGGGCCGCGGACGGCGACACGAGCAGCTCCGCGGCGGCGGACAGCCCCGCGTAGAACACCCGCTCGGCCGGTCCCAGCCCGGGCGGGGCGGAGAGGAACGCGCGCAGCTCGGCCGGCACCGGTTCCAGCGAGGGCACGCACTCGGCCAGCGCCTCGGTCAGCTCGGCCCGCGTCCGCGGCAGGTCCGTGGCGCCCAGGGCCTCGGCGCTGCGGGCCCAGTCGCCGACGTACCGATCGGGCCACGTCCGACCGAACCGGCGCATGTCGCGGCCGACGGCCTCCTGCGCGGCGAGGAAGGCGTCGGTGAAGGCCAGGTGCACCCAGCGCAGCAGCGCAGGGTCACCCGCGGAGTACGCCCGTCCCCGCGCGTCGCTGCCCTGCACCCGGCGGTGCATCGCCCGCACCCGCGCCGCCTCGCGCTCGGCCAGCTCTGCCGAGCCGAACGTCGTCACGACCAGCCAGCGAGCGGTGCCGGCCAGCCGCTGCCACGGGTCGGAGCGGTAGTCGGAGTGCTGCTCGACGCCGGCCAGCGCCCGCGGGTGCGCGGCCTGGCCGAGCAGCGCGGTCACCCCGCCGACGAGCGTGGACAGGTCGCCGTGCACCCGCCAGACGACGCCGTCCGGCTCGAACCAGCCCGGGCCCTCCCCGACCTCGGCGATCGACCGCACCCAGGCCGGGACGCCGGAGGGCTCCCCGGAGACGCGGGAGCGGAAGGAGGCGCGGACGCCGGCCAGGAGGGGACCGGAGAGCGGCAGGCGCAGCACCCCGCCCAGACTGCGCTCAGGATTCGATGTTCGCCATGACGTGCTTGATGCGGGTGTAGTCCTCGAACCCGTACATCGACAGGTCCTTGCCGTAACCGGAGTGCTTGAAGCCGCCGTGCGGCATCTCGGCGACCAGCGGGATGTGCGTGTTGATCCACACGCAGCCGAAGTCCAGCCGCTTGCTCATCCGCATCGCCCGGCCGAAGTCCTTGGTCCAGACGCTGGAGGCCAGGCCGTACTCGACGCCGTTGGCCCAGCGCACGGCCTCGTCCTCGTCGGTGAAGCGCTGCACGGTGATCACCGGGCCGAACACCTCGCGCTGGACCATCTCGTCGTCCTGCCGCAGCCCGACGACGACGGTCGGCTCGACGAAGAAGCCGCGGTCGCCCTGCCGGTGCCCGCCGGCGGTGATCTGCGCGTGGTCCGGGGCGCGGTCGAGGAAGCCGGTGACGTGGGCCAGCTGGTTGGCGTTGTTGACCGGCGGGACGAGCGCGTCCTCGTCGCCGGCCCCCTTGTCATAGGTCGTGGTCGTGCCCTTGGCCTGCTCGGTGAGCGCCGCGACGAAGTCGTCGTGGATGCGCGGCGCGGCCAGCACGCGGGTGGCCGCGGTGCAGTCCTGCCCGGCGTTGAAGTAGCCGGCCACGGCGATCGCCTCGGCGGCGGCCTCGAGGTCGGCGTCGTCGAACACCACCACCGGCGCCTTGCCGCCGAGCTCCAGGTGCACCCGCTTGACGTCGTGGGACGCCGCCTCGGCGACCTGCATGCCGGCCCGCACCGAGCCGGTGATGGCCACCAGCTGGGGGATCTCGTGCGACACCAGCGCGCGGCCGGTGTCGCGGTCGCCGCAGATCACGTTGAGCACGCCCGGCGGGAGCACCTCGGCGGCCAGCTCGGCCAGCCGCAGCGTGGTCAGCGGGGTGGTGTCGGACGGCTTGAGGACGACGGTGTTGCCGGCCGCCAGCGCCGGGCCGATCTTCCAGACCGCCATCATCATCGGGTAGTTCCACGGCGTGACCTGGCCGACGACGCCGATCGGCTCGCGGCGGACCCAGGAGGTGTGACCGGCCATGTACTCCCCGGCCGCCTTGCCCTCCAGCGTGCGGGCGGCACCGGCGAAGAAGCGGATCTGGTCGACCATCGGCGGGATCTCCTCGCTCGCCGTCAGGCCGAGGGGCTTGCCGGTGTTGCGGCTCTCGAGCCGGACCAGCTCGTCGGCGTGCTCCTCGACCAGGTCGGCCAGCTTCAGCAGCGCCTTCTGCCGTTCCGACGGCGTCGTGTCGCCCCACGACTCGAACGCCGTCGCCGCCGCCCGGTAGGCGCGGTCGACGTCCTCGGCGGAGGAGACCGGCGCGGTGGCGAACACCTCGCCGCTGGCCGGGTCGACCAGGTCGGACCGTCGGCCGTCGGTGGCGTCGACGTGCTCGCCGCCGACGAAGTTGCGCAGCTCCAGCTTCTCGGTCACGCCGAGAACTCCACCGGGGTCTGTCCTGCTTGTCAACGGATACAGTCGCTGGGCAGTCCGTCTCGCGCGGAAACAGTCGTACCCGGAGGTCGCGATGACCGAGGTGCTCACCCCTTCCGGCACCCTTCCCCAGGAGCGGCGGCTGGTCACCGAGCTGCCCGGGCCGCGCTCGCGGGAGCTCATGGCCCGCCGGACGGCGGCGGTGTCGTCGGCCGTGGGCGGCACGCTGCCGGTCTTCGTCGAGAAGGCGGGCGGGGGAGTGCTGGTCGACGTCGACGGCAACTCGCTGATCGACATGGGCTCGGGCATCGCCGTGGTCAGCGTGGGCAACGCCGCGCCCGCGGTGGTCGAGGCGGTGAGCGAGCAGGTCGCCGCGTTCACGCACACCTGCTTCATGGTCGCGCCGTACGAGGGGTACGTCGCCGTCTGCGAGGAGCTCAACCGGCTCACCCCGGGCGGCCACGAGAAGCGCTCGGCGCTGTTCAACTCCGGGGCCGAGGCGGTGGAGAACGCCGTCAAGGTGGCCCGCGTGGCGACCGGCCGCTCCGCCGTCGTCGTCTTCGACCACGCCTACCACGGCCGGACCAACCTCACGATGGCGCTGACGGCCAAGGCGATGCCCTACAAGTGGGGCTTCGGGCCGTTCGCGCCCGAGGTCTACCGGGTGCCGATGTCCTATCCCTTCCGCGACGGCCTGGACGGCGCCGAGGCAGCCCGGCGGGCGCTGGGCGTCGTCGAGAGCCAGATCGGGGCGGCGAACGTGGCCGCGGTGCTGGTCGAGCCGATCCAGGGGGAGGGCGGCTTCGTCGTCCCGGCGCTGGGCTTCCTGCCCGCGCTGGCCCAGTGGTGCGCGGCGTCGGGCGCGTTGTTCGTGGCCGACGAGGTGCAGACCGGCTTCTGCCGCACGGGGAGCTGGTTCGCCGGCGAGCACGAGGGTCTCGTCCCCGACCTGGTGACGACGGCGAAGGGCATCGCGGGCGGCCTGCCGCTGGCCGGCGTGACCGGTCGCGCCGAGCTGATGGACGCCGTGCACGCCGGCGGGCTCGGCGGCACGTACGGCGGCAACCCGGTGGCGTGCGCGGCGGCGCTGGGGACGATCCGGACGATGCGGGAGCTGGACCTGTCCGCCGCCGCTCGGGCGATCGAGGCGACGATGCTGCCCCGGCTGCGTTCTCTGCAGGAGCGACACCCGGAGATCGGTGACGTGCGGGGTCGGGGCGCGATGCTGGCTGTGGAGCTGGTGAAGCCCGGGACGCTCGAGCCGGACGCCGCGCTGACCGGGGCGGTCGCGCGTGCCTGCCATGCCCGCGGTGTCCTCGTCCTCACGGCGGGGACCTGGGGCAACGTGCTGCGCTTCCTGCCGCCGCTGGTGATCGGCCAGGACCTGCTCAGCGAGGCGCTCGACGTCCTCGACGAGGCCTTCGCCACCGAGACCGCAGCTTCCCGACGGTCCTAGTGCGCTGCCCCGCCGGACGGGCTGAGCACTAGGACGCCAGGGTGTCCTCGGCCGGCTCGTCGAGCGCGGCGAAGCGCTCCAGGGGGACGTCGAGCGCGCGGGCCAGCGCGGCCACGGTGAAGAACGCCGGCGTCGGCACCCGGCCGGTCTCGATCTTGCGCAGCGCCTCGAGGCTGACGCCGGAGAGCGCGGAGATCTCGGCGGGGGAGCGGTCGCCGCGCGCGGCGCGGATCAGCGCGCCGAGCCGGCGCCCGCGTTCGCGCTCGGCGGGCGTCAGCGGCGGTCGCACCATGCGCGTGATACTAATACCGGGATAGAAATACCGGAGCCGACGCGAAGGAGGACGCCGTGCTCGAGCTGCGCACGCCCGGCGAGATCGACGCCATGCAGGCCGCCGGCGAGGTGGTGGCACGGATGCTCGCGGCCACCCGGGCCGCCGCGGTCCCCGGCGTCCGGCTGCGCGAGCTCGACGAGATCGCCCGCAGCGTCCTGGCCGACGCCGGCGCGGGAGCGCCGTTCCTGCACTACCAGCCGCACCCGGGCATGCCGCCCTACCCCGGCGTCATCTGCACCTCGGTCGACGACGTCGCACTGCACGGCATCCCGACCGGACGGCGGCTGGCCGAGGGCGACCTGCTCAGCATCGACGCCGGCGCCAGTGTCGACGGCTGGGTCGGTGATGCGGCGATCTCGCTGACCATCGGGGCCGGGCGCGACGAGGACGGCGCCCTGATCGCCACCGCCGAACGCGCGCTCGAAGCGGGCATCGCCGCCGCGGTCCCGGGCGGACGGCTCGGCGACGTCTCCGCCGCGATCGGCGCCGTCGGCAGGAGCGCCGGCTGCGGCATCAACACCACGCACGGCGGCCACGGTGTCGGCCGGCGCATGCACGAGGAGCCGTCCGTGCCCAACGAGGGCCGCGCCGGCCGCGGCCTGAGGCTCAGGGCCGGCCTGGTCATCGCCATCGAGCCGTGGTTCATGGCCGGCGGCGACGACCGGTGCTGGATCGACGACGACGGCTGGAGCATCCGCACCGGTGACGGCAGCCGCGCGGCGCACGTCGAGCACACCGTCGCGGTCACCGACGACGGCCCGCGGATCCTCACCCGGCTCAGCCGAACGGCGACGTCACCTTCTCCGGGGCGATCCTGACGAGCAGGCGCACCTGGTCGCGACCGCCGAACCACGGGTACGGCCGGCCCATGTAGCGGTGCGACAGCTCGTCGATGTGCTCGCGGGCGCCGTCCTCGGTCACGTCGACCACCCGGCCGCGCACCTCGAAGTACCGGCTCGGGTCGTCGGGGTCGGTGACGTTGACCGCTACCCGCGGGTCGCGCCGCATGTTGCGCACCTTCTGGTGCCTGTCGACGGTGTTGACCAGCACGTGGGTGCCGTCGGTGTCGACCCACGTCTGCGTCATCTGCGGCGACCCGTCGGGCATCAGGGTCGCGAGGAAGCAGGGGCTGGGGCGGCGGAGCAGGTCGATCAGACCGTCGGGCAGGGTCACGCGGGCAGTCCTTCCAGGGAGTGAACCCTGCCCCTACCCCGCCATTCCTGGATGTAGCGTGCCGCCGCCGACGAGAGGAGACGGGTATGGCCGGCTATGCCGACGAGCGCCGCTGGCGCGAGGAGAACCTCGACTGGCTGCACGAGCAGCACGAGCAGCTGACGCGGCAGACAGAGCTCATGGAGCGGCAGACTGCGACTCTTGAGCGGATCAGCCGGCACACCGCGTTGCTCTACGGCATCGGGATCACATGGATCGTGCTGACCTGCGTCGCATTGTTCTATTGGATGTTCTTCGTCTACGGCAGGTGATTGCGGAGGGGCTCACCCACCCTCGCGCATGCCCCACGGTGAGCCGTAGGCGCCGAGCAGGTCGAGGAACGGCACCGCGTCGAACGCCTCCGGCCCGAGCACGCCGCTCCCCTGCCAGACCCCGGTCGCCAGCAGCTCGAGCGCGACCACCGGGTTGATCGCCGTCTGCCAGACGACGGCCTGGGCGCCGTACTCGCTCATCGACCAGGCGTTGTCGACCACGTGGTACAGGTAGACCTCCCGCGGCCCCCCGTCCTTCCCGGTCCCCCGCACCCACAGCCCGGCGCAGGTCTTGCCGCTCATCAGCTCGCCCAGCCCGGCCGGATCCGGCAGGCAGGCGGCGACGACGTCCCGGGGTGACACCTCCACCCCACCGACGCGCACCGGCGTCGTCCGGTCCAGGCCCAGCTTGTGCAGCGTCTTCAGGACGCCGATGAACTCCTCCCCGAGGCCGTACTTGAACGTGACCCGGCGGGCCTGCACCCACCGCGGCATGAGGAGGACCTCCTCGTGCTCCACGTTCACGCACTCGACCGGGCCGATCCCCTCGGGGAAGTCGAAGACCTCCGGCTCGCTGAACGGCGCCGTGGTGAACCAGCCGCGGTCGGCCTCCCACACCACCGGCGGGTTGAGGCACTCCTCGATCGTCGTCCAGATGCTGAACGACGGGGCGAAGTCGTAGCCGCGGACGGACAGGTCCGCCCCGTCCCGCACGCCGAGCTCCTCGATGGAGGAGAACAGGTGGTCGGCGGCGTAGCGGGCGAAGACGTCGGAGAGCCCGGGCTCGACGCCGATGCCGACCAGCGCCAGCTGGCCGCGCTCCTCCCACTCGCCGGCGAGCTCGAACTGCTCGTCACCGAGCTTCACCCCGGTCAGCTCGTACGGCTGCTCGGGGTGGGGGCGCGACAGCGACATCGCCATGTCCAGGTACGTCGCGCCCGCGGCCAGGGCGGCCCGGAACAGCGGCATCACGAAGCGGGGGTCGGTCGCGTTGAGCAGGACGTCGCAGCGGTGCTCGGCGAGCAGCGCCCGGACGGCGGCCTCGTCCGCGGCGTCCACCCGCGCGGCGACGAACCGGGGGTCGCCCACGGCGGCCACGGCCTTCTCGGCCCGGACGACGTCGTAGTCGGCGACCACCATCGCCTCGAAGAACGGTCGACGGGCCGCGATGCCCGTGATCGCTCCCCCCACTCCCCCCGCACCGACCAGCAGGATCCGCATCCGGCAACCCTCTCAGCTCAACGACATCCGTGGTGCATCCCTACTTGTGACACGCGAACCCTTGTGCACGGAGGGTTCTGCTGCGATAACCGTCGCATGAGCGCTGAGCCGACGAGCGTGGACACCGCCGCACCGCCCCCGGGCGGGCAGCCTCGGGCGGACGGAAGGGCGGTCGACAAGGGCCTCAAGCGCGGGACCGTGGGCCTGCTGTCGTCGATCGTCATCGGGACGGCGTCGACCGCACCGGCCTACAGCCTCGCCGCGACGCTGGGCTTCGTCGTCATCGCCGTCGGCGTCAAGGCGCCCTCGATGATGCTGCTGGCCTTCATCCCGATGTACTTCATCGCGGTCGCCTACGCCGAGCTCAACAAGCGCGAGCCGGACTGCGGGACGACGTTCACCTGGGCCGCCCGCGCGTTCGGCCCGCGGACCGGCTGGATGGGCGGCTGGGGGATCATCGCCGCGGACATCATCGTGATGGCCAACCTGGCCCAGATCGCCGGCTCCTACGGGTTCCTGCTGTTCGGCCTGGACAGCCTGGCCGCGAGCACCTTCTGGACGACGTTCGCCGGCGTCGTCTGGATCGCCGTCATGACCTGGGTCTGCTACATCGGCCTCGAGGTCTCCAAGCGCGTGCAGTACGTGCTGCTCAGCGTCGAGCTGGTCACGCTGGTCGCCTTCGCCGTCTTCGCGCTCGTGCACGTGTACAACGGCACCGCGCCGGAGGGGTCGCTGCACCCGTCGTGGTCCTGGTTCTGGCCGTCCGGGCTGGACTGGTCGTCGGTCACCGAGGCCGTGCTGCTGGCGATCTTCATCTACTGGGGCTGGGACACGGCGGTCACCATCAACGAGGAGAGCGACAACCCCGAGAAGACGCCGGGCCGCGCCGGGATCATCTCCACGCTCCTGCTGCTGGGCACCTACGCCATCGTCTCCGTAGCGACCGTCGCCTACGCCGGCGTCGGGACCTCGGGCATCGGCCTGGGCAACGAGGACAACGCCGACGACGTCTTCAACGCGATGGGCTCGTCGGTGTTCGGCAGCAGCGCGATGGGTCACGTCTTCGAGTCGCTGCTGATCATCTCGGTGCTCACGTCGTCGGCCGCCTCGACCCAGACGACGATCCTGCCGACCGCCCGGACGTCGCTGTCGATGGGCGCCTACCGGGCCATCCCGAAGATGTTCGCCCGGATCCACCCGAAGTACCTCAGCCCGTCGGTGTCCACGGTGTGGATGGGCGCCCTGTCGATCATCTTCTACGTCGGCCTGACGCTGGTCAGCCAGAACGTCCTGCAGGACTCGATCCTCGCCGTCGGGATCATGATCGCCTTCTACTACGGGCTGACCGGTTTCGCGTGCGCCTGGGAGTTCCGGCACGACCTGAAGACGCCGCGCGACGTGCTCATGCGCCTCGTGATCCCGCTGCTCGGTGGCCTCCTGCTGCTCGGCGTCTTCATCGAGGCCTGCATCCAGTACGCCGACCCCGACTACGGCTACACGGTGCTCTTCGGCGTCGGCGGCGTGTTCGTCATCGGCATCGGCACCCTCGTGCTGGGCGCGATCCTGATGCTGGTCTACGGGCGGATCGCCCCGGCGTTCTTCAAGGGCGAGACGCTGCGGGAGGGCACGCCGGACCTGCTGCTCGAGGTCCCGGAGGAGGGGCCGACGCTGCGGCTGCCCGACTCCCACGAGGAGACGGTGATCGCCCCCGACCGCAGCAACCTCCCGCCCGGCCGCGAGCCCTACGAACCCTGACCGACGTGGTTTCGCGCGCTTAACCGCACGCGGTTAAGCGCGCGAAACCGCATGTCAGAGGCGGGACCAGGCTTCCGTCAGGACGCTGCGGAGGATCTGCTCCATCTCGTCGAACTCGGCCTGGCCGCAGATCAGCGGCGGGGCGAGCTGGACGACGGGGTCGCCGCGGTCGTCGGCGCGGCAGTACAGGCCGGCGTCGAACAGCGCCGTGGAGAGGAATCCGCGCAGCAGCCGCTCGGACTCGGCGTCGTCGAAGGTCTCCTTCGTCGCCTTGTCCTTGACCAGCTCGATCCCGTAGAAGAACCCGTCGCCGCGGACGTCGCCGACGATCGGCAGGTCCAGCAGCTTCTCCAGCGTCGCCCGGAACGCGCCCTCGGTCTCCAGCACGTGCCCGTTGAGGCCCTCGGCCTCCATCAGGTCGAGGTTGGCCAGCGCCACGGCGGAGCTGACCGGGTGACCGCCGAACGTGTAGCCGTGCGGGAAGCTCGCCGTCCCCTGCAGGAAGGGCTCCATCACGCGGTCGGAGGCGATCATCGCGCCGATCGGGGAGTAGCCGGAGGTCATCCCCTTCGCGCAGGTGATCATGTCCGGCACGTAGCCGAACTTCTCGCAGGCGAACGTCGTCCCCAGCCGGCCGAAGGCGCAGATGACCTCGTCGCTGACCAGCAGGACGTCGTAGCGGTCGCAGATCTCGCGGACCCGCTCGAAGTACCCGGGCGGCGGCGGGAAGCAGCCGCCGGCGTTCTGCACGGGTTCGAGGAAGACGGCGGCGACGGTGTCGGGGCCCTCGAAGAGGATCTGCTGCTCGATCTGGTCGGCGGCCCAGCGGCCGAACGCCTTCGGGTCGTCGCCGAAGACCGGCGCCCGGTAGATGTTCGTGTTCGGCACCCGGAACGCGCCCGGGACCAGGGGCTCGAAGACGTCCTTGAGGGCCGGCAGGCCGGTGATCGACAGCGCGCCCTGCGTCGTCCCGTGGTAGGCGACGGCCCGGCTGATGACCTTGGTCTTCATCGGCTTGCCGACGAGCTTGAAGTACTGCTTGGCGGCCTTCCACGCGGTCTCGACCGCCTCGCCGCCGCCGGTGGTGAAGAAGACCCGGTTGAGGTCGCCGGGCGCCGCGGCCGCGAGCCGGTGGGACAGCTCGATCGCCGCGGGGTGCGCGTAGGACCAGATCGGGAAGAAGGCGAGCTGCTCGGCCTGCGTGGCCGCCGCCTCGGCGAGCACCTTGCGCCCGTGCCCGGCCTGGACGACGAACAGCCCGGCGAGCCCGTCGAGGTAGCTCTTGCCGCGGTCGTCGTAGATCCGGGCTCCTTCGCCGCGCACGATCACCGGCGGGGGAGCGTCGGCGTAGGCGCTCATCCGCGAGAAGTGCAGCCACAAGTTGTCCGTGGCGTCCCGGCCGAAGGGGGAACCGCCGCTAGTGACGTCCTGCTCGGTGGTGGTCATGTACGGATCCAGTCGTCAGACGCGCTTTTCGGTACGTAGATCGTAGCCGGACGGCGCGCTGAGCAACGACCCCGTCGCGCGCTCACAGATAGGCGGGATCCGGCAGGCGCAGCATCTGCTCGACCAGAGCCTCGCCGCCCTCGGGCCGGGCGCACAGGCCGACGACCAGCAGCCGCAGCTGGGCCGGCCGCCGGGAGGTGTCGCGCACGCAGCCGGCCAGCTCCATGGCGTCGCGCGGATCGGCTCGCCGGTGCACGGTGCCCTCGGCCTGACCGCGTGCCCACAGCGCGGCCAGCGCCGCGTCGTAGCCCGCCTTGGCCGGCACGAGGACCGCCGTGGGCGACCGGCCGACCTGCCACCCCGCCCCGGCGATGAGCCGGTCGTCGGCCGAGACCATCCGGGTGAAGGTGTCGAGGAGCAGCACGATCCGGGCCAGCGTTCCGCCCGGCGGCACCGGGCGCTCCGCGAGCGACCGCATGGTCGACCAGCGGTGCACGGCGACACCGTCGATCAGCGCCGCCTTGTCGGCGAAGTGCCGGTAGAGCGTGGTCACGCCCACGCCGGCGCGCTCGGCGATCGACCGGACGCCGACGCCGGCGCCCTCCTCCCCCACCGCGTCCCGCGCAGCCCGCAGCAACCGCTGGACGTTCTCCTCTGCGTCGCTGCGCACCACGGCGGCTCCCTCGTACGGCGCCGAAGCGGGAACGATAGTCCGTCGCCGTTCCCGGTTGGGCGTCCTGCCGAGCGGCCGGTCCCAGACTGGGACACCGTGGGCGAACCCTGGACGGCGAGCATCGCCGAGCTGCAGGCGGCGATCGCCGGCGGCGCGACCAGCCGGGCGGAGATCGTGGCCGCGCACCTGGACCGCATCCAGCGGGTCAACCCGCTGACAAACTCGTTCGCCGAGGTGCGGGCCGAGGAGGCGCTGGCGGAGGCGGGCAAGGCCGACGCGCAGCACGGGCGCGCGCTCGCCGGTCCGCTCGACGGCGTGCCGATGTCGATCAAGGACAGCTTCGCCGTCCGGGGACTGCGCCGGACCGACGGCCTGCCGGTGCACGCCGGCCGGATCGCCGACGGCGACGACGTCGTCGTCACGCGGCTCCGGGACGCCGGCGCCCTGGTGATCGGGCACGGCAACGTGCCGGACCTCTGCATCCGCTGGAACACGATCAGCGGCCTGTACGGTGCCTCCCGCAACCCGCGCGACCTCACGCGGTCGACCGGCGGCAGCTCCGGCGGCGACGCGGCGAACGTGGCGGCCGGGCTGGCGACCGTGGCCCTCGGTCAGGACCTCGGGGGATCGATCCGGGTGCCGGCGAGCTTCTGCGGCGTCTACGGGCTGCGGACCAGCGCCGGCGTCGTGCCGAACGTGCCGGTCATCCCGGCGTTCCCGTCGAGCACGACGGTCGACGCGATGGGCACGTTCGGCCCCTTCGGCCGGTCGGTGGCCGACCTCGCCGCCGTCCTTCAGGTGATCGCCGGCGCGCACCCGTACGACCCGGTGTCGGTGCCGGCCCCGCTGGTGCGCAGCGAGCACCCGCTCCCGGTGGCGGTGCTGCGCACCGAGACCGGGGCGGTGCTGGAGCCGGAGATCGAGCGGCGGCTGGACGCCACGGTGGTCGCCCTGCAGGAGGCGGGCCACGACGTCGTCGAGGCCGTCTTCCCCGATCTGCGGCGGGCGCCGGAGGTGTGGGCGGAGATCATCGGCACCGACCTGCTCAACGTGACGCTGCCGGAGGTCGGCTCCCAGGTGCTCGCGAGCGGGCGGGTGCACATCGACGAGATGTTCGGGCTGTTCGACCTCGGTCCGGACGTCCGCCGCTACGGCGCGGCCTGGCTCGAGCGGCGCGCGCTGCAGGACCGGCTGGTGCGGTTCCTCGAGGAGTACCCGCTGGTCGTGGCGCCGGTCGTGGGCATGCCGACGCCGCCGCTGGACTTCGACGACCACATCGGCGTCGAGGCGTCGGCCGCGCTGTTCCAGCGGATGCGCTGCGTGATGTGGGTGAACCTGTTCGGCCTGCCCGGGCTGGCGCTGCCGAACGGGATCCAGCTGGTCACCCGCCGGTTCCACGAGCCGGACCTGCTGGCGACCGCCGCGGCGATCGAGCCGCTGCTGCCGCCGGTCGAGGTCGCCGAGCCGTACGGGGGCTGATGCGGAGTGCCACGGACGCGGGTTCCGCGCCGTGGCACTCCGCATCAGGGGAGGAGGGCCTCGATCGCCGTCCGGACCTCGGGGGCGTCGGGCTGGGTGCGCGGGCGGAACCGCGCGACCACCGAGCCGTCGCCGTCGACCAGGAACTTCTCGAAGTTCCACTGCACGTCGCCGGCCTCCCCGCCGGCGTCCGGGGTCTCGGTGAGCCGCTGGTAGACCGGGTGCGCCGCTGCGCCGTTGACCTCGGTCTTCTCGGTGAGCGGGAAGGTGACGCCGTAGGTGGTCGAGCAGAACGCCTCGATCTCCTCGGCGGTGCCCGGCTCCTGGCCCATGAACTGGTTGCACGGGAAACCGACGACGGTGAACCCGCGCGGCCCGTACTCCTCCTGCAGCGCCTCCAGCTGCGAGTACTGCGGGGTGAGCCCGCAGCGGCTGGCCACGTTGACCACCAGCGCCGGCCTGCCGCCGGTGAGTGCGCCGAAGGTGGTCTGCTCGCCCTGCAGCGTCGTCACGGGCGCGTCGAGGAGATCGCTCATGCCCGCGCCAGCGCGCGGGCACGCAGGTTCATTCCAGGCCGCTGACGTCGTCCGGGACGTCGACGGCGTGCTGGCGCAGCGCCTCCAGCGGCACCACCTCCAGGGCGCGGACGTTGGTCGCCGCCAGGACGACGCCCGCCGCGACCCCTGCCTGGTAGGCCTGCAGCCACCGCACGGCGACGACGCACCAGCGGTCGCCCGGCCGCAGCCCCGGGAAGGCGAACTCCGGCCGCGGGGTGGTCAGGTCGTTGCCGAGCTCCCGCTGCATCTCCAGGAACTCCGCCGAGACGACGGTGCAGACCGTGTGGCTGCCGACGTCCTCCGGCCCGCTGGCGCACAGCCCGTCGCGGTAGAAACCGGTGAGCGGGTCGGTGCCGCAGGGCTCCAGCTCGCCGCCCAGCACGTTGCGCTGCTCGGACACGGACGGCTCTCCTCGCGTGACGCGGTGGGTGCACATGATGGCATCGTGCGGACGTGAACGATGCGCCCGAGGTGCTCTGGACACCGACGCCCGAGTCGGCCCGCGCGACCCGTGTCGCCGCGTTCGCCCGGTGGGTGCGCGAGCGGCGTGGCCTAGATTTCGGCGACCCGCCCGACTACGACGCGCTCTGGCGCTGGTCGACCGAGCACCTCGAGCAGTTCTGGGCCGACGTCGCCGCGTGGACCGGTGTGCTGCCGGGCGTTCCCGACGACCGCGTGCTCGGGCAGCGCCGGATGCCCGGCGCCGAGTGGTTCCCCGGGACGACGCTGAACTACGCCGAGCGCGCCCTGGGCTGGGACGACGAGCACCCCGCGCTGGTCGTCGTCGCCGAGGACACCGAGCCGGTCGAGGTTTCGTGGTCGCAGCTGCGCGGGCAGGTCGGCGCGTTCGCCGCGACGCTGCGCCGGCTGGGCGTCCGGCCCGGCGACCGGGTGGCCGGCTACCTGCCGAACGTGCCCGAGGCGGTCGTGGCGTTCCTCGGCGCGGCGTCGATCGGCGCGGTGTGGGCCTCCTGCGCGCCGGACTTCGGCACCCGCGCCGTCCTCGACCGGTTCGCCCAGATCGAACCCGTCGTCCTGGTCGCCGTCGACGGCTACCGCTTCAACGGCAAGGCCCACGACCGGCGCGACGTGGTTGCGCAGCTGCGCGAGAACCTGCCCACCGTCCGGACGACGATCGCCGTCCCCAGGCTGCACCCCGACGAGGTCCCCGACGGCGCGCTCCCCTGGGCCGACGCGATCGCCGAACCGACCGAGCCGGTGTTCGAGCAGCTGCCCTTCGACCACCCGCTGTGGATCGTCTACTCGTCGGGCACGACCGGGCTGCCCAAGGGGATCGTGCACGGGCACGGCGGCGTGGTGCTCGAGCAGGTCAAGCAGGCGGCCCTGCACATGGACGTCGGCCGCGGCGACCGGCTGTTCTGGTACAGCTCGACCGCCTGGATCATGTGGAACATCTCGACCTCGGCGCTGCTGTCCGGCGCGACCGTGGTGGTCTACGACGGCGCCCCGGCGTACCCGTCGGCCGGTGCGCAGTTCGCCCTCGCCGAGCGCACCGGGATCACCTACCTGGGCACCAGCCCCGGGTACCTGATGGCCGCCGAGAAGGCGGGCGTGCGGCCGGGGGAGACGCACGACCTGTCGACCGTGCGCTCGATCGGGGTCACCGGGTCGCCGTTGCCGGCGGCGTCCTTCCGCTGGGTGTACGACGCGGTGAAGCCGGATGTCTTCCTCGGCTCGCTGTCGGGCGGCACCGACGTCGCCACCGGCTTCATCGGCGCCACCTCGCTGCTGCCGGTGACCGCCGGCGAGCTGCAGCGGCCGATGCTGGGCGTCGCGGCGGCGGCGTGGGACGAGGACGGGCGGCCCGTCGTCGGCGAGCTGGGCGAGCTGGTGATCACCGGGCCGATGCCGTCGATGCCCCTGTCGTTCTGGCGCGACCCGGGGGACCAGCGGTACCTGGAGTCGTACTTCGACCCGTGGCCCGGCGTCTGGCGGCACGGCGACTGGCTGGAGATCACCGACCGCGGCACCTGCCTGATCACCGGCCGCTCGGACTCCACGCTCAACCGCGGCGGCGTGCGCATGGGGACGGCGGACATCTACGCCGCCGTCGAGACGATCCCTGCGGTGGTCGACTGCGTCGTCCTCGGGGTGGAGCAGCCCGACGGCGGCTACTGGATGCCGCTGTTCGTGCAGCTCGCCCCGGGGGAGGAGCTCACCGACGCGCTGGTCGCGGAGATCACGCAGGCGATCCGGACGACGGCGAGCCCGCGGCACGTGCCCGACGAGGTGATCGCCGTCCCCGGAGTGCCGCACACCCGCACCGGCAAGCGGCTGGAGGTGCCGCTCAAGCGGCTGTTCCAGGGCGTGGACCCGGCCAAGGCGGTCAACCGGGGCGCCGTGGACGACGCCTCCCTGGTCGACCACTTCCTCGACCTGGCCCGCCGCCGCGGGGTCAGCCGGTAGCCGCGATCCCGGCGAGGAGGCGCTGCAGGCCGAACTCGAACAGGGCGTCGAGGTCCATGTCGAAGTCCATGCCGCTGAGCACGTGCGTGAAGTTCGGGTGCCGACCGTCGGCGACGAGGGCCGCTAGCGCCTGCTCCTGACCGCTCATCCACTCGTCGTCCGTGAGCCCGCTGGCCGCCTCGGCCTCGGACTCCAGCTCGAGGTTCATCGCCAGCCCGCGGACGAACGTGAACACGGTCAGGTGCGTGGTGAACGTGGTCAGCGGGTCCCAGCCGGCCCGGGTCAGGACGCCGAGCACCCACTCGCTGTACTCCAGCGCGCCCGGGAGCAGCTGCGGGCGGGTCAACGACAGCGCGGCGGGCAGCCACGGGTGCCGGCGGAAGCCGGTCCACAACGCGCGGGCGGCGATCTCCAGACCCTCCCGCCAGTCGGCCGGGGGCTCGGGCAGCGCCACCTCGGAGATCGCGGCGTCCATCATCTGCAGGAGCAGCTCGTCCTTGTCCCGCACGTGCCGGTACAGCGACATCGGGGCCGCGTCCAGCTCGGCGGCGACCCGGCGCATCGAGAGCGCGGCGAGGCCCTCGGCGTCCGCGACGACGGTCCCGGCAGCGACGATCGCGGCGACGCCGAGCGCCCCCTCCGGGGAGCTGCTGCGCCGCCGCGCCGGACGCTCCACCGGCGCACCGGCCACGACGCTGCCCACACCCGGGACGGTCCGGATCAGCCCCTCGTGCTGCAGCGTCGTCAGCACCTTGGTCGCGGTGGCCATCGCCACCCCGTACCGCTGCACGATCGCCCGCGTCGAGGGCACGCGAGCGCCGGGAGCCAGCTCGCCCGCGGTGATCCGCCGGCGCAGCTCCGCGGCGACCCGGGCGGACGCCGGTGCGCCGTCCTGGCTCATCGATCCTCCTCTGCACTAGTGCACCGCCGGTCGGAGTGCCCTAGTGCACTAGCGCGGAATCTGCCAGCACTCTCTTGGTAGTGCGATGCGTACACCATACGCTGACCGGCATGACGACTCGCAGCGTACTGATCTCCGGCGCCGGTATCGCCGGCCCCGCACTCGCCTCCTGGCTGACCCGCCGCGGCATCGCGGTGACCGTGGTGGAGCGCGCCCCGGCGCCCCGCCCCGGCGGACAGGCGGTCGACCTCCGCGGCGCGGCCCGCACCGTCGCCGAGCGCATGGGACTGCTCAGCGAGATCCGCGCGGTCTCCCTCCAGCAGAAGGGCATCGCCTGGGTGCGGGCCGACGGCTCGATCGCGGCCCGGATGCCGGTCGACGCGTTCGGCGGCGAGGGCATCGTCTCGGAGATCGAGGTGCTCCGCGGCGACCTCGCCGACGTGCTGCACCGCGCCACGGCCGCGACCACCGAGTACCTCTTCGGCGACAGCATCACCGGCCTGGACGAGGACGGCGACGGGGTCACGGTCACCTTCGAGCACGCGCCGCCGCGGCGGTTCGACCTGGTCGTCGGCGCCGACGGCAGCCACTCCGTCGTCCGTGCGCTGGCCTTCGGGCCGGAGGCCGGCTGCACCCGGCCGCTGGGCCTCTACGGCTGCTGGTTCACCGCGCCCGCGGATCTCGACGTCGACGGCTGGTTCCTCATGCACAACCTGCCCGGCGGCCGCGTCGCCGCCGTCCGCCCCGGCCGGCTGCCCGGCGAGCTCAAGGCCGGGCTGACGTTCCGGTCCGAGCCGCTCGACCACGACAGGTACGACGTCGCCGCGCAGAAAGAGCTGGTCGCCGAGCGGTTCGCCGGTGGGGGCTGGGCGGTGCCGCAGCTGGTCGCCGCGATGCGCGAGGCGGCCGACTTCGGGTTCGACTCCCACGCGCAGGTGCAGCTGGAGGCGTGGTCGCGCGGCCGCGTCGTCCTGGTCGGCGACGCCGCGTGGAGCCCGACCCCGCTGACCGGGCTCGGCACGAGCCTGGCCCTGGTCGGCGCCTACGTGCTGGCCGGCGAGCTGGCCGCCGGCGACCTGCCCACCGCGCTGCGCCGCTACGAGGAGGTGCTGCGGTCCTACGTCACCACCGCGCAGAAGCTGCCGCCGGGCGGGGTCAACGCCTTCGCGCCCACCCGCGCGCTCGACATCCGGCTGCGGCAGGCGAGCATGCGGCTGATGCTGCGCCGGCCGTTCAAGCAGCTCATCGCCGCGCAGTTCGACAAGGCCGGCGACATCGAGCTGCCCGACTACGCGCTGCAGCCGGTCTGAGCGAACGGTCCGGACAGCGCCGCCCACTGCAGCAGGAGCATGGTCTTGGCATCGGCGATCTCGCCCGTGCCGACCATGGCCAGGGCCTTCGCGAAGGGCAGCTCGACGACCTCGATGTCCTCGCCCTCCTCCGCGAGCCCGCCGCCGTCGCCGGTGCGGTCGGCCGGCGTGCAGGGCGCGGCGTAGCAGTACAGCCGCTCGGTCACCGACCCCGGGCTGGTCCACGGCGCGAAGACCAGCTCGACCGGCCCGACCTGCACGCCGAGCTCCTCGGCGGCCTCCCGGCGGATCGCCGTCTCCGGGTCGTCGTCGTCCAGCAGGCCGGCGGCGGTCTCCACGAGCATGCCGTCCGGGTGGCCGTTGACGTACACCGGGAAGCGGAACTGGCGGGTGAGCAGCACGGTCGCGCGGCCGCGGTCGTACAGCAGGATCGTCGCCCCGTTGCCGCGGTCGTAGGTCTCCCGCTGCTCGGTGCTCCAGCGGCCGTCGCGGTGGCGCTGCTCGAAGGTCGTCCGGCGCAGCACGTGCCAGCCGGCGGCCAGCAGCTCGACGTCGGTGACGACGACGTCCGGGTTGCCGGTCAGGTCGCGGCCGACCCGGTCCAGCCCGGTCCGGCCGCGAGCATCGGGGACGTCGACGCCCGGGGTGCTCATGCCGCCGGGACCTCGGCGACGTCGGTGTAGACCGGGATCCCCCGGGCCCGTGCCAGCTCGACCATCTCGTCGGAGCCGGCCGAGGCGCCGGGTAGCCGCAGCACCGCGTCGACCCGGGCGACCAGCCGCCGGCCCACCGGGTGGAAGACCTCGTCGAACGCGGTGTCGCCGACCCGCGTCGAGCCCGCGAGGTCGGCCAGCGGGAGGGCGACGTCCTCACCGTTGACCGCCAGGTGCCCGGCACGGAAGAGCTCCAGGCAGGCCTGCTGGATGCGCCGGTGGTTGGCGGCGATCCTGTCCGGGTCGTCGCCGGTGCCGCTGCGATACGGCCCGGCGACCAGGATCAGCTGGCTCATGCGGTGGTGACCTCCACGTCGGCGTTCTCCAGGGCGGCGAGGGTGTCCTGGGCCGCCGGGGTCAGTTGGGGGTCGCGGGCGCTGGCGTCGGTGACCAGCCGCTCCACCGCGCCGAGCCCGGCCACCCGGGCGAAGGCCCGGACGCCGAGCTTCGAGGCGTCGGCGACGACGAACGAGCGCGCCGCCTGCCGCAGCCCGGCCTGCTTCACGGCGGCGTCCTCGAGCGTGAACTCCGACCAGCCGGCCGCGGTGATCCCGCCGATCGACATCACGAAGACGTCGAAGGACAGCGTCGCCAGCACGGCCGCGGTCACCGGCCCGGCCAGGCTGCGCTCGCCGGGGCGCACCTCGCCGCCGAGCACGAGCAGCCGGATGCCGGGCTGGTCGGCCAGCGCCTCGGCCACCGGCAGGCTCAGCGTGGCGATCGTCAGCGGCGCCCGGTCGAGCAGGGCCCGGGCGACGTGCACGGTCGTCGTCCCGGCGTCGAGCAGGACGGTCGAGCCCGGCTCGACCAGGGCGGCGGCCGCGCGGCCGATCCGGTCCTTGAGCCCGGCCTGCCAGCCGGCCCGCGCGGCGAACCCGTTCTCCGGGACGTCGACGGCGGTGGCGCCGCCGCGGATCCGGGTGACCAGCCCGCGGCGCTGCAGTTCGTCGAGATCGCGCCGCACGGTCATCTCGCTGACGCCCAGCCGGGAGGCCAGGTCGTCGAGCTTCGCCGTCCCCGCGTTGCGGACGAGCCGGAGCGTCACGTCCAGACGCTGCGCCACGGCCACGGGCCTATTTTCACAGACTGTTGATAGATCTGTGAAGAACGTGTTCGCCCATGGCGTCGATCACCTTTCCGACTGAGCCCGGCGTGCGCGGGGAACCGGGCACCGCCAGAGTGATCGCGTCTTCATCGAGGAGGACCGTGCAGATGAGCTCGACCGACGAGACCTGGGACCCGCAGCCGCCCGTGCTGCTGCCGCCGTGGCACACGCCCGAGCGGGAGAAGCTGCAGGAGCAGGCGCGGCGCTTCGCGATGGACGAGGTGCTGCCGGTCGCGAACGAGCTCGATCCGCAGAAGGGCGAGATCCCGGCGTCCCTGCTCGCCCGGCTCGCCGAGCTGGGCTACTTCGGCATCACCGTGCCCGCCGAGCAGGGCGGGCTGGGGCTCGGCGTCTTCGAGTACTGCATGGTGTCCGAGGAGCTCGCCCGCGCCTGGATGTCGACGGCCAGCATCCTGGCGCGCTCCCAGGGCCTGGGGACGGCGGTCCCCGACGCCGACCGTCGCGCCGAGCTCCTCGGCCGCAGCGCTCGGGGGGAGTGGATCGGCGCGATCGCGCTGTCCGAGCCGGACGCCGGCTCCGATCTCGCGGGAGTCTCGACCCGCGCCGTCCGCGACGGCGACGAGTGGGTGGTGAGCGGGCGCAAGCGCTGGTGCGGCAACGCCAAGGCCGCCGACTTCATCCAGGTGCTGGTGCGCGAGCGCGACCCGGAACCGGGGGAGTCGCGCTCTGCGGGCCTGGTCAACCTGCTGCTGGAGAAGGAGCGCGGCGAGTTCCCCGAGGGCCTGACCGGCTACCCGATCGACAAGGTCGGCTACCACGGCTTCCTCACCTGGGACCTGACCTTCGACGAGGTCCGGATTCCCGAGGACAACGTGATCGACGAGGCCCGGGCGGCGCGGGAGGACAGCGACGAGGAGGGCGAGGCGGCCAAGCAGGCGGGCTTCGCCGAGGCGCAGAAGTTCCTCAACACCGCCCGCGTGCACACCGCCGCCCGCGCCGTCGGTCTGGCCCGGGCCGCGCTGGAGGACTCGATCCTGTACCTGCAGGAGCGCGAGCAGTTCGGCCGGCCGATCGGCGACTTCCAGGCGCTGCGGTTCGCGATCGCCGACATGGCCGCGCAGGTGGAGCAGTCACGCGCCTTCTACCGGCAGGTCGCGCACCTGCTCGACCTCGGCCTCCCGTGCGCGAAGGAGGCGTCCATGGTCAAGCTCGAGGCGACCGAGATGTCGGTGCGGGTGACCAACCAGGCCATGCAGCTGCACGGCGGCAACGGCTACACCACCGAGCGGCAGGTGGAGCGGCACTGGCGCGACGCCCGGCTGACCACGATCTTCGAGGGCACCAGCGAGATCCAGAAGCGGATCATCAGCGACCGCCTGCTCCCCCGCAGCCCCCTGTCCTGATGCGGAGTGCCACGGCGCGGACAACGCGCCCGTGGCACTCCGCTCACCAGGTGTGGTGCACGGCCTCGACGTTGTTGCCGTCCGGGTCGCGGAGGAAGACGCCGTAGTAACCCGGGTGGTACTCGGGCCAGATCCGCGGCTCGTGCAGGATCTCCGCGCCGGCGTCCTTGGCCAGCGCGAACACCTCGTCGACCGCCGCGCGGGACGGCGCGGTCAGCGCCAGGTGCACCGGGCGGTGCCCGTCGTCGACGAGGCCGCCGAGCCACAGCCGCGGCATGCCGTCGGGGCCGGACAGCCCGGCCACGGGACCATCCGGGCTGTCGAACCGCATCGCCTCCGTGACGCCGAGCGGGGCGAACACGCGGACGTAGAAGCCGGAGGCCGCGTCGACGTCGGCGACCTGCAGGGCGAGGTGGTCGATCACCCGGCGCACGGTAGCGGCACCGCTCACATATTCGGCTGCGTTCTGTCGTACCTGTCGGAGACCCTGTTCCTCTCCGCCCGACCCGAAGGGATCCGACCATGGCCCGCCTGCCGCGCGCGTTGGCGCCGCTGCGGCACTCCGCCTACCGGCTGCTCGCCGTCTCGATGGCGCTGTCGCTGCTGAGCGCGGGGCTGTGGGCGATCGCCGTGGTCTGGCAGGTCGTGGCCCTCGGTGGGGGCCCGGCGGCGCTGTCGCTGGTCAGCGGCCTGTCCGCCGGCGGCATGCTGGCCAGCACGCTGCTCGGCGGCGCGCTGGCCGACCGGCTGCCGCAGCGGCACATCCTGCTGGCCGTCTCGCTGGTCCAGGCCGGCTCGGTCGGGGTGGTCGCCGCGCTGTCGCTGACCGGCGTCGTCACGCTCGGCGAGCTGGCCGCGGTGGCGCTGGTCGGCGGGATCGCCACCGGCCTCTACTACCCGGCCTACTCGGCGCAGGTGCCGGCCCTGGTGCCGGAGGGCGACCTGCTCGCCGTCAACGGCCTCGAGGGCATGGTCCGCCCGATGCTGCAGAACGCGGCCGGCCCCGCGGCGGCCGGGCTGCTCGTCGCGGCCCTCTCCCCCGGCGCCGCCCTGGCCGCGACCGCGGTCGTCTCGCTGCTCGCCGCGGCGTGCCTGGCGGCGCTCCCGGCCACCCCGGCCCGGCGCGCGCCGCTCGAGGAGGGGGCGCCGCGCCCGGGGCTGCTCACCGACGTCCGCGAGGGCTTCGGGTACATGGCCCGGACACCGTGGCTGCTGGCGACGCTGCTGTTCGCGGCGTTCATGCTGCTGGCGTTCATGGGGCCGCTCGAGGTGCTGGTGCCCTTCGCCGTCCGGGAGTCCGGCGGCGGCCCGACGCAGCACGGCTACGTGCTGGCGGCGTTCGGGCTGGGCGGTGCGGTCGGCTCCCTGGTCGTGGCCTCGCGGCGGCTGCCCCGCCGCTACCTGACGGTGATGAACCTGCTGTGGGCGCTCGGGTGCGTGCCGATCGTGGTGTTCGGCTTCGGCGCCTCCCTGGTCGTCATGGTCGTCGCCGGTGCCGTCATGGGCGCCATGTTCGAGGCGGGCATGGTCATCTGGGGCACGCTGCTGCAGCGGCGGGTGCCGCCGGCGCTGCTCGGGCGGGTGTCCAGCCTCGACTTCTTCGTCTCGCTGAGCTTCATGCCGCTGTCGATGGCGCTGGCCGGCACGGTCAGCCAGGTCCTCGGCCTGACGGCGACGTTCCTCGTGGCCGGGCTCGCGCCGCCGGTGCTCGGGCTAGTCGCGATCCTCGCGGCGCGGCTGCCGGCCGACGAGCTCGCGCACCCGCTCGACGTCCCGGCGCGCGAGCAGGAGCCCGAGCCGGTCGAGGAACCAGCTGTGCTGGTCGAGCCCGTGCTCGACTGCGTCTGAGGTCGGAGAGCCCGGCGCCGTCGGTCCTGCTTGGATGGGACGACGGCGCCGGGACCGCCCCGGTGCGGGAAGGAGCACCGTGGCCGAGCTGACCCGACCGGACGTCGATCCGCCCAGCGGTCCTGCGCCGGACGACCTGGTGATCGAGGACATCGTCGTGGGCGACGGCCCGGAGGCCACGCCCGGCAGCCTGGTGAGCGCGCACTACGTCGGCGTCACGCACGACGGCGGCGAGACGTTCGACGCATCCTGGGACCGCGGCGATCCCTTGGAGTTCCGGCTCGGCGTCGGCATGGTCATCCAGGGCTGGGACGAGGGCATCACCGGCATGAAGGTCGGCGGCCGCCGCCGGCTGACGATCCCGGCGCACAAGGCCTACGGCGACCGCGGCGCGGGTGGCGTCATCAAGCCGGGCGCCACGCTCGTCTTCGTCGTGGACCTCGTGGGCGTGCGGTAGCCCGAGGTTCAGGGGCGCCCGGAGGGGGCACCGACGGCCCATGGCCAAGGTGACCGCCGACGACTCGGCGTCGACGCCCGGACCGCCCGTTCCCGCGGCGCAGGGTGACGTCGGCAGCCCCGAGCACGACACGGGCGGGGAGAGCACCGGCACCGTCGTCGTAGCGGGGCTGGCCAACTTCGGCATCGCCGTCGCCAAGTTCATCGGCGGCATGATCAGCCACTCCTCGGCGATGCTGTCGGAGGCCGCCCACTCGGTCGCCGACACGATCACCGAGATCCTGCTGTTCGTCGCCCTCAAGCGCGGCAACCGGCCGGCCGACGACAAGCACCCCTTCGGCTACGGCCGGGAGACCTACTTCTGGGCGTTCCTCGCCTCGCTGGCGACCTTCGCCCTCGGCGCCGGCTTCTCGATCTGGCAGGGCGTGACGACCATCGTCAACGGCGAGGAGCAGGGCTCGCCGCTGGTCTCCTACATCGTGCTCGCGGTCTCCTTCGTCCTCGAGGGGACGTCGTGGCTCAAGGCGGTGCGCCAGGTCCGCGGCGCCGCGCGCAAGTGGCAGGTCACACCGGGCCGGTACCTGCGGGCGACCACCGACACCACCGTCAAGGCGGTGACCTTCGAGGACACCGCGGCGCTGATCGGGCTCGTGTTCGCCGCGATCGGCCTGTTCCTCGAGCACATGACCGGCAACCCGATGTGGGACGGCATCGCAGCCATCACCATCGGCGTCCTGCTGCTCCTGGTGGCCATCTCGCTGGCCCGGGCCAACGTCTCGCTGCTGATCGGGCAGTCGGCGTCGCCGCGGATCGAGGAGGAGCTGCGCCAGGAGATCAACGCCCTGCCGCACGTGGCGGAGGTGCCCTTCCTCATCACGTCGGTGATCGGCCCCGGTCAGCTCGTCGTGGCCGCCAAGGTGGACTTCGCCGACGACGCCACCGCCGACGACATCGAGCAGACGGCGGACGAGGCCGAGCGGCGGCTGGTCGCCCGGCACGACGGCGTGCGCTACGTGTTCCTCGACCCGACGGCGGGGGACGGCAACGCGCAGGTCCAGGCTCACCGCCCGGAATGATCCCGGATCGTTGAACGTTCATCCGACCATGCAGATCGAGGTGTGGTCCGACGTCGTGTGTCCCTGGTGCTACATCGGCAAGCGTCGCCTGGAGACCGCGCTGGAGAAGTTCCCCCACCGCGACCAGGTCGAGGTCGTCTGGCGCTCCTTCCAGCTCGACCCGACCATCCCCGAGGGGACGACGTTCCCCACGCTGCCGGCGCTGGCCGAGAAGTACGGCCGCTCCGTCGACGAGATGCGCCAGATGCAGGGCCGCGTCGAGGAGATGGCCGCGGGCGAGGGGCTGCGGTACGACCTGGCCAACGGGATCAGCGGCAACACCCTGCTCGCGCACGAGCTGCTCCACCTGGCCACCGAGAAGGGCAAGGGCGGCGAGATGAAGGAGCGGTTGCTCCACGCCCACTTCGAGGAGGGCCGCACGGTCTTCTCCGTCGACGACCTCGTGCCGCTCGCCGTCGAGATCGGTCTCGACGAGGCCGAGGTCCGCGAGGTGCTCGCCGACCGCCGCTACCTGCCCGCCGTCCGCGAGGACGCCGCGACCGCGCAGGCACTCGGCGCGACCGGCGTCCCGTTCTTCGTCGTCGACCGGAAGTACGGCGCCGCCGGCGCCCAGCCGGCCGACCTGCTGCTGCAGCTCCTCGAGCGCGCCTGGGCCGACGCCCACCCGCTGATCACCGTGCCGGACGCCGACGGCTGCGAGGGCGACAACTGCGCCGTGTAGGTCTCAGAACCGGAAGCGGCTCAGACCGCCCGGTTCCGCCGACACGACCGCCGTCGCGGAGCGCGGCTCGATCCGGTACACGAGCCACGGCGGCGGCCCCTGCGACGGTGCGTTGAACGGGGCGGTGATGCCGGTCCCGCTCGCGTCCGGCTCCGCCGGCCAGCCGCCGTCCGCCCACGCCCGGGCGATGCGCGCCAGGGCGCCGGGCTCGGTCACCCGTGCGGCGTCCCCCTCGACGACGATGTCCGCGTCCCGCACCGACACGGCGACCGAGCAGCGGGGATCGCGTGCGACGTTGCGCCCCTTCCGGGTCGTGGCGCCCGTCTGGAACCAGAACGCGCCGTCCAGCCAGAGCGCGCCGACCGCCGTCACGTGCGGGCTGCCGTCCTCGTTGAGGGTGGTCAGCCACGTGGTGCGGGAGTTCGGCGCGTCCGGTGCCGGCGCCGACCGCGCGTCGAGCTTCTCGACGACGGTCGCCCAGTCCACCGGGGGCAGCCCGTCCCGTGCGCCCAGGTTGATGGTCTCCATCGCGTCCCTCCTCGCTCCGGACAGCCGTCGGGTCGACGGCCCGTCCTAGCGGAGACGACCGGCGACCCGACAACTCATCGCGGAGGGACGGTCTCGTCGGCTACTCGACGCCGCCACCGGTGACGTCGCCACCCCCGGCGTCGTCGGCGGGCGTCCGACCGGCCTGCAGCTCGTCCTCGCCGGTCGCCGTGGCGTCGTCCTCGGTCGAGGCGAGGTCCTCGCCCTGCGCGACGGCGCCGGGGTCGGCCTGCGTCGTGCGCGGGTCGTTCAGCGGATCCGGGACGTCGGGGTCGGTGACGGTCATGCCGCTCGCATGCCCCGGTCCCGGAGCGGCCAACCCCTGGTCCGACGCGTAACCGATGTGTTACACATCTCCGCGTGAACGCCCTGGCCGCGATCGCCGACCCCACGCGGCGGGAGCTCCTCGAGCTCCTGGCCGCCGGCGAGATCGCCGCCGGTGACCTCGCCGACCGGTTCCCGGTGAGCCGGCCGGCGATCAGCCGCCACCTGCGCGTGCTGCGCGAGGCGGGCCTGGTCCGGTCCCGCACCGAGGGACGACGGCGGCTCTACGCCCTCGACCCGGCCCCGCTGCGCGAGCTCGACGCCTGGCTGGAGCCTTACCGCGACCTCTGGGCGCAGCGGCTGGACGCCCTCGACACCGAGCTCGCCCGCGGTCGGCGGGCCCGCCGGATCGGAGAACCCGCATGACCGACAGCCCCGACGACCGCCGCGGCGTCGTCACCCCCGAGCCCGACGGCGGACGGCGGCTGGTCTTCCGCCGCTCCTGGCCCGACCCGATCGACGACGTCTGGTCGGCGCTCACCGACAACGAGCGGACCGTCCACTGGATCGGCACCTACGCGGGCGAGCGCGGCTCGGGCGGCACCGGCACCTTCTCGATGACCCACGAGGCCGGCGACGAGGGCATGCCGATGACGATCGTCGAGTGCGAGCCCCCGCGCAGGCTCGTCCTGCAGTGGCCGGAACCGCTCTCCTGGCGGGTCGAGCTGGACCTGACCGAGGAGGAAGGCCGCACCGTCCTCGTGTTCACGCAGGTGCTCCCCGGCGTGGACGGCCTGGGCGACATCGCGACCGGCTGGCACTGGTACCTCGACGGGCTCGACGCCGAGCTCACCGGAGGCCCCCGGCCGCCCGAGTGGGACGAGTTCGTCGCGCAGCTCGGCCCGGTCTACGCCCCGGACCGCTCCTGATGCCCGAGCACGGCCATCGCCGCGGCCAGGCCCAGCCCGGCGACGGCGATCGGCGTCTCGACGGCGTCCCAGCCGGAAGGCCGTAGCCGCCGCCGGTCGGCCCGCTCCATGAGGTAGCCCGGCACCATCAGCGCCCCGAGCGCCCCCAGGGCGCGACGGGCGCCGTCGTCCGGACCCTGCGCGAGCGACCGGATCGCCGCCGCCTGCGCCACGAGCATGGGCGCCGGCGCGCTGTACGCCGTCCCCATCCAGAGCGAGTCGCGCCCCACGTGCTCGGGACGTCCGCTGAGGAACGGCAAGTCGTACGGGGTCCGGCGGCGCAGCGCGACGACCTGGCCGAGCAGGCCGACGGCCAGCTGGGCAGCGGACAGGACGACGAGCAGCCGGCGCGGCGACATGGCCGCGCAGGTTACGACCTGGGAGCCTCCACTTGGACCGGATCCGGCCCGGTCCACGGGCCGAGCCGGTTCAGCAGCCGCGCGCGCCCGGCCAGCCGCGGCCCTGCCTGCACCGGGTACGCGTCGAACGAGCCGCCGTCCAACGAGCGCAGCGCGTGCACCGCGAAGTTCGGGTCGTCCTGCGCCTCGCGGGCGAACGCGACCAGGTCTGCCCGCTCCGCAGCGACGACCGCCTCGGCCTGCGCGGCGTCCACCAGCAGCCCCACCGCCATCGTCGCGATCCCCGCCTCCGAGCGGATCCGCTCCGCGTAGGGCACCTGGTAGCCGTAGCCGATCGGGTGCTCCCAGCCGCCGCCGACCCCGCCGCCGGACACGTCGACGACGTCGACACCGACTGCCTCGAGCTCGCGGCAGAAGGCCACGGTGTCCTCGATCGTGATGCCCTGACGGGAGCCGTCCACCGCCGAGACCCGCACGAACAGCGGCCGGTCGTCCGGCCAGGCCTCCCGAACCGCCGAGACCACCTCGAGCGGGAAGCGCATCCGCGCCTCGGGCGAGCCGCCGTACTCGTCGTCCCGGTGGTTGGACATCGGCGAGAGGAACTGGTGCAGCAGGTAGCCGTGCGCGGCGTGGATCTCGACGACGTCGAAGCCCGCCTCGACCGCCCGCCGGGTGGCGGCCACGAACGCCTCGCGCACGTCGTCGAGCTCGGCGACGGTCAGCGCGTGCGGCAGCGGACCGTCGGGCACCGCGGCCACGGCGCTGGCCGAGACCGTCGGCCACGGATCCTCGCCCGGGTTCGCGTTCTCCGGCGTCACCGGCCCGCCGCCCTCCCAGGGGCGGCGGCTGCTCGCCTTGGCGCCGGCGTGCGCCAGCTGGACGCCGGCCAGCGCGCCCTGCCCGTGCAGGAAGTCGGCGATCCGGGCCAGCCCGGGCACGTGGGCAGCGGACCAGAGCCCGACGTCGCCGTGGCTGATCCGCCCGTCCGCGGTGACCGCGGTCGCCTCGACGATCACCAGCCCGAAGCCGCCGAGCGCGAACCGGCCGAGGTGCACGAGGTGGTAGTCGCCGACCAGCCCGTCGCTGACCGAGTACTGGCACATGGGGGCGACCACGAGCCGGTTGGGCAGCGTCCGGTCGCGGAGGGTCAGGGGCTGGGACAGGGCGGGGGGCGTCACGGAGTGCAGTGAACGCCCCAGCGTGGCAGAGCCTTCCGGCCGGTCTCCGAGACGTCCTATACGTAATGTTTCTCACGGTTACAGGACGGCGCGCCCTCGGTAACCTCACCGGATCCGGAGACTCAGACGTCTAGGTCGTCTCCGCAAACCAGCAGCTTTCCCGCATGGATGGAGATGCCGTGACTTCTGTGGCCACCCCCGGGCTCGACACCGCCCCGACAGCTGCACCGACGCGGCACCCGCGCCTGCTGGCGTGGGTCCAGGAGATGGTCGAGCTGACGACGCCCGACCAGGTGGTGTGGGTCGACGGCAGTGACGAGGAGTGGGAGCGGCTCACCCAGAAGCTCGTGGACGCCGGCACCTTCACCCGCCTGGAGAAGAAGCCGAACTCCTTCTGGTGCGCCTCCGACCCGAGCGACGTCGCCCGCGTCGAGGACCGCACGTTCATCTGCTCGGTCGACGAGGCCGACGCCGGTCCGACCAACAACTGGATGGAACCGGCCGAGATGAAGTCGGTCATGACCGAGCTGTACCGCGGGTGCATGCGCGGCCGGACGATGTACGTCATCCCGTTCTGCATGGGCCCGGTCGAGGCCGAGAGCCCGATGTTCGGCGTCGAGCTCACCGACTCCGAGTACGTCGTCGTCTCCATGCGGGTCATGGCCCGCATCGGATCGCACGTCCTCGAGGCCATGGGGGAGTCGGCCGACTTCGTCCCCGCCATGCACTCCGTCGGTGCCCCGCTCGAGCCGGGCCAGGACGACGTCCCGTGGCCCTGCAGCCAGACCAAGTACATCGTCCAGTTCCCCGAGGAGCGGATGATCTGGTCGTACGGCTCGGGCTACGGCGGCAACGCACTGCTGGGCAAGAAGTGCTACTCGCTGCGGATCGCCTCGGTCATGGCCCGCGACGAGGGCTGGCTCGCCGAGCACATGCTGATCCTCAAGCTGACCAGCCCGCAGCAGAAGACCTACTACATCGCGGCCGCCTTCCCGAGCGCCTGCGGCAAGACCAACCTGGCGATGCTCGAGCCGACCATCCCCGGCTGGAAGGTCGAGACCCTCGGCGACGACATCGCCTGGATGCGGTTCGGCGAGGACGGCCGCCTGTACGCGGTCAACCCCGAGTACGGCCTGTTCGGCGTCGCCCCCGGCACCGGCTGGGACACCAACCCGAACGCCATGCGCACCATCGACCAGGGCAACTCGGTGTTCACCAACGTCGCCCTCACCGACGACGGCGACGTCTGGTGGGAGGGCATGACGGAAGAGCCGCCGGCCCACCTGACCAGCTGGAAGCACCAGGACTGGACGCCGGACTCCGCCGAGCCCTCCAGCCACCCGAACAGCCGCTTCTGCACGCCGATCAGCCAGTGCCCGATCCTCGCGCCGGAGTACGACGACCCGAAGGGCGTGCCGATCTCGGCGATCCTCTTCGGCGGCCGCCGGAAGACGACGATCCCGCTGGTCACCGAGGCCCGGGACTGGAACCACGGCGTGTTCATGGGCGCGACGCTGTCCTCGGAGACGACGGCGGCGGCGACCGGCGCGGTCGGCGTCGTCCGCCGCGACCCGTTCGCGATGCTGCCGTTCATCGGCTACAACGCCGGCGACTACTTCGGCCACTGGGTCGAGACCGGCAAGCAGCACGACGCGGCGAAGCTGCCGCGGATCTTCTACGTGAACTGGTTCCGGCGGGACGCCGACGGCGGCTTCCTGTGGCCCGGCTTCGGCGAGAACAGCCGCGTGCTCAAGTGGGTCATCGAGCGCCTCGAGGGCACCGCCGCCGCCGAGGAGACCGCCGTGGGGCACGTCCCGACCCCGGACTCCCTCGACGTCAGCGGCCTGGACATGACCGCCGAGCAGGTCGAGCAGGCGCTCGCCGTCGACAAGGACGAGTGGCGCCAGGAGATCCCGCAGATCACCGAGTGGTTCGAGAAGTTCGGGGACAAGCTCCCGAGCACCCTCTGGGACGAGCTCGAGATCCTGAAGCACCGCCTGTCCTGACCCTCCTCAGCGGTGATCAGCTGACCTGATCGAACGCTGTCCTCCCGCACCAACGCTGCTGCGGGAGGACAGCGTTCGATCAGGGAACCTGATCACTGGCGGGCCGCTGATCTGCGGAGGAGCACGTCCGACGCGCCACCGGGGGCGTCCGTCGGTTAGCGTGGCGGCGCTGACCCCCCTGTGACGGAGACTTCCCCGCTCGTGGCCAACCCCTATCTGAAGGTCCTGCGCACGCCGCATGCGCTGCCCATGGTGCTGGCCGCGTTCATCGGCCGGCTGCCGCTGTCGATGGTCGGGCTCGGGTCGGTGCTGCTGGTGGCCGACGAGACCGGCTCCTACGGCTTCGGGGGAGCGGTCGCCGCGGCCGGCGCCATCACCACCGCGCTGGCCGGGCCGGTCATCGGCCGGCTGGCCGACACCTTCGGGCAGCGGCGGGTGCTGCTGCCGGTGGTCGCCGTCTTCGTCGCCTCCGGCGCGCTGTTCCTCGCCGCGGTGAAGGGCGACTGGCCGCGCTGGATCGTCTTCTTCGCCGCCGGCGTCGCCGGGGCGTGCATCCCTCCGGTCTCCTCGATGATCCGCGTCCGCTGGACCCACCTGCTGCGCGGCAGCCACCGGCTGCCGACCGCGCTGGCCATGGAGTCGGTGGTCGACGAGTTCGTCTTCATCGTCGGCCCGGTCCTGGTCACCTTCCTGTCCACCACCGGGCACGCGACCTCCGGCGTGGTCACCGCGTTCGCCCTGGCCACCATCGGCGCGCTGCTGTTCGCCGCCCAGCGCCGGACCGAACCCCCGGCGGGCGGCCACGAGAGCCGGTCCGGCCCCTCGGCCATCCGGACCCCGGGCCTGCGGGTGCTCTTCGTCGTCGGCGCCGCGGTGGGCGCGATCCTCGGCACGCTGGAGATCGCCCTGGTCGCCTTCGCCGACGAGGTCGGCGCGATGTCGCTGTCGGGCGTGCTCATCGCCGGCCTCGCGGTCGGCTCGATGGCCAGCGGCATCGGCTGGGGGACCGTGCACTGGCGGCAGCCGCTGCGCCACCGCCTGCTCGGCGTCCTGACCCTGCTCACCCTGCTGACCGTGCCGCTGACCCTCATCGGCGACATCTGGCTGATGATCCCGTTCGTCGTGATCACCGGTGTGGCGGTCTCGCCGTCGCTGATCAGCTCGTTCACGTTGGCCGAGCTGCTGGTGCCGCGGGCGGCGGTGACCGAGGCGTTCACCTGGATCGGGACGGCGCTCGGCCTCGGCGTGGCGCTGGGCGCCTCGGTGGCCGGCAAGATCGTCGACGTGGCCGGCGCGAACGCCGCCTTCCTCGTCGCGACCGTCTCGGCCGGGGTCGCGGCGATCTGCGTCGGGGCGTTCCAGAAGCTGCTGCACGTGCCCGCCGAGCACGCGGCCCAGCCGGCCCTCGCCGCCTGACCGCCGCCGGACACGCCCAAAGCGCACCAATCAAGTAGACATTGAGCGCCGCGCCTGGTTGAGTCGTGGGCGTGATGCGCACGCTCCTCCTGCACCGCCGGTCCGACGTGGACCTGCTGCGGACGGCCAGCGCGCTGTGTCCGGGTCGCTGAGCGCCTCCTCCTCACGACCCCCTGGCCGCCCGCGCGGCCCTTCTCCCAAGGACTTCCTCCCCGCATGTCTCTCGCCGAGCTGTCCCCTGCCGTCCTGTCCGATCCCCGTCTCGCGCCGCTGGTGGCCGCGGCCGCCACCCGCCCGACCGGCTCCGCCGCGCTCGCCGTCGCCCTCGCCGTCCGCACCGATCTCTGGGAGCCGCGCATCGGCTTCCGCGAGGAGTCGCGGTGGACGGCGCTGCTCGAGCCGGGCGACGTCCGGCCCTACCTCGACCCGTCCCTGCACGCCGAGCTCGCCGACGCGCAGATCTGGCTGCTGACCTGGCTGCCCGGCCAGGGGACGCCGCTGCACGACCACGGCTCGTCCGCCGGCGCGTTCGCCGTCGCCCGCGGCACGCTCACCGAGCGCGTCATCGCCGCCGGGGGCCCCGGCCGCCCGCGCGAGACCGAGCACGACCTGGAGACCGGGCGGGTGCGGTTCTTCGGCCCGCACTACGTGCACCAGGTGACCAACCGGCACGCCGAGCCGGCGGTCAGCGTGCACGTCTACGCGCCCCGGCTGACCGTCATGCACACCTACCGGGTGGACGACGACGGCCTGATCCGCACCGGCCGCGAGCGGGCGGGGGTGGACTGGTGACCCTCTCGCTGGACCGCCCGACCGGTGCCCGCTCGATCGACGAGCTGCTCGCCGAGGCGCGCAGCCGCCTGGTGCGCCTCTCCCCCGCGCAGGCCGCGGCCCGGGTGGCCCGCGGTGCGCTGCTGGTCGACATCCGCCCGGCCGCGCAGCGGGCCCTCGAGGGCGAGGTGCCCGGGTCGCTGATCGTCGAGCGCAACGTCCTCGAGTGGCGCTTCGACCCGGCGTCGGCCGCCCGGCTGCCCCAGGCCACCGGGTACGACGTCGAGGTCATCGTCCTGTGCTCCGAGGGCTACACGTCGAGCCTCGCGGCCGATGCGCTGCGTTCCCTCGGGCTCACGCAGGCGACCGACGTGGTCGGCGGGTTCGTCGCCTGGCAGGCCGCGGGGCTGCCGACCCGCTGACAAGGAGGGTCCTCCTGCCCTAGGGTGCGCGGCGCACATCTGCCCCACGCACCACCCAGGAGCCCATCCCCCCAGGTCCGGAGCGAGGCGCCATGTCCGCGTCCACCCGCACACGTCCCTCCGACGTCCGGGTGCGTGGTGCGGTCGCCGTCCTCGGTCTGCTGCTCGTCGCCGGCGTGGTGAGCGCGGCCCCCGCGCTGGCGGCCGGGACGGTCTCCGACAGCTTCAGCCGCACGGTCTCCGGCGGGTGGGGGACGGCGACCTCCGGCACGCCGTGGTCGGTGGGCACGGCCTCCCGGTTCGCCGTCTCCGGGGGCGTGGGCACGGTCTCGCTCACCACCGACGGCGCCACGCAGCGCGCGACCCAACCGGCGACGGGCGTGAACAACGACGTCGTGGTCACCGTGTCGCTGTCGAAGACGCCGACCGGCACCGGCGCCTTCATCTCCGTCAGCCCGCGCCGGACGAGCACCGGCCAGTACGCGGCCAAGGTGCGCTTCCTGCCCACCGGCGCCGTCTCGCTGACGCTGTCCCGGCTGAGCACGAGCTGGGCCGAGACGGTGATCGTCAAGGAGGCGACCGTCTCCGGCGTCAAGGGCACCGCCGGGTCGCAGGTCCGGGTGCGGGTGCAGACCTCGGGCACCGCGCCGACGACGCTGCGCGCGAAGGTCTGGCAGGCCGGGAGCAGCGAGCCGTCCGGCTGGGCGGCGACCGCGACCGACAGCGCGTCGGGCTACCAGGCGGCCGGCGGGCTGGCGCTCGACAGCTACCTGTCCCGCAGCTCGGTCGCGCTCACCGTCCGCTTCGACGACCTGGCCGGCACGCTCGCCGACCCCGTCGTCGTCCCACCGCCGCCCCCTCCCCCACCGCCGCCCCCTCCCCCGCCGCCGCCCCCGCCGCCGGTCCCCCCGGCGAACCCGGACGGGCGGCCCAGCGTCACCGCCGGTGCCGCTCCGCTCGGCACCACCGAGTACGCGGCCCCGGCCGACGCGCGCTACGTCTCCCCCACCGGCGACGACACCGCGGCCGGCACGCTCGACGCGCCGTGGCGCACGCTGGCGAAGGCGATCGCGACCGCGCCGTCCGGGGCGACGGTCGTGCTGCGGGCGGGCAGCTACACCGAGAACGTCACGATCCCGACCGGCAAGCAGCTGACCGTGCAGTCCTATCCGGACGAGGAGGTCTGGCTCGACGGCAGCAAGGTCCTGACGAACTGGGCGACGGACGGCGCCGCGTGGCGCTCGGACGGCTGGACGTACTCGTTCGACCACAGCCCGACCTACACGAAGGGCGCCCCGGACGGCACGGGGACGTGGCGGTGGGTGAACCCCGCCTACCCGCTGGCGCCGTACCCGGAGATGGTGTTCGTCGACGGCGTGGCCCAGCGGCAGGTGGCCTCGCGCTCCGCCGTCGTCCCGGGGACGTTCTACGTCAGCGACTCCACCGACAAGCTCTACCTGGGCAGCGACCCGACCGGGCACGAGGTGCGGGCCAGCATCCTGACCAGCGGGCTCACCATCCGTGGCTCCGGCAGCGTGATCCGGGGGATCGGCATCGAGCGCTACGCGACGCCGGTGCCGGAGAAGGGGGCGCTGCGCTCCCTCGCGCCCGACGTGACGATCGAGAACGTCGTCGTCCGCGACAACGCCACCCAGGGCATCTACGTCGGCGGCGTGCGCCTCGGCGAGCGCAACACCCTGCGGCACGTCACCGTCGAGCGCAGCGGCCTGATGGGCGTGGAGTCCTCCTACTCGGACGGGCTCGTGGTCGACGGGCTGGAGGCGGTGCACAACAACACGGAGCACTTCAACCCGGCGCCCGTGGCCGGCGGGATCAAGATCTGCAGCGCCCGTGGCGTCACGGTGGTCAACAGCCTGATCGCCGACAACGAGGGCCCGGGGCTGTGGTTCGACGAGTCGGTCTACGACGGCGCCGCCGTCGCCAACGACATCCTCCGCAACACCGGCGACGGGCTGACCTACGAGATCTCCGCGAAGGGCTTCCTGGTCGACAACCTGGTGGCCGGCAACGGCACGGCCGGCATGCGGCTGAACAACGCCTCGGACCTGACCGTCTGGAACAACACGGTGCTGGACAACGCGAGCCGACCGATCTGGCTGGTGCAGGACTCGCGGCGGGCCAGCAACACCTCGACCGCCGGCCACGACCCGCGCCAGCCGCTGCCCGACCCGACGGTCACCTGGCTGCTCGGGCCGGTGTCGATGGGCGACAACCTGATCGGCGGCGCGACGACGGCGACGTGCCTCCTCTGCGTGCAGGACACCACCCTGCGGCGGACCCCGGCCCAGATCGGGATCACCGCCGACGGCGACGTCTACTCCCGCGCCACGGCGACCAGCCCGGCGAGCACCGTCACCTGGCCGACCGGGACCAGCACCACGCTGACCTACGCCTCGCTGGACGCGTTCCGCGCCGCCACCGGGGGAGAGCCGAACGGCGGCGAGTTCACCGGGGACCCGGTCGTCGACGCCGACTTCCGGCTGGCGACGGCGGTCGCGGCGGTGGAGACGGCGATCGCCCAGCCGCTGCCCGACGCGATCGCCGCCCGCACCGGCCGGACGGCGGGGGAGGAGCACCTGGGCGTGAACTTCGCGCCCTGACGCCGTCCCGGCACCGCCCTGCGATGCTCGGCGGGTGAGCCGACCCCGTCCCGCCGCCGGCGGAGGCCGCACGCTCGGCGTCGCACCGGAGCGGCTGGGGCGGTGGCTGGACGGCGTCGCCGACCGGCACGGTGCGTTCACCGAGGTCGCGCTGGACGACGGCGCCGTCCGGATCACCTGCGCCGACACGACCACCGTGGTGCTGCGGGCGCCGTTCTCCTGGACACCGGCGGCGGCGCTGCTGAGCGGGTTCACCGCGGACGCGCGGCAGCCCCGCCGGGCCGCGGTGCTGCTCGTCCGGCGCGGTCGCTGGGCGGTCGGCGTCTTCACCGGCACCGAGCTGGTCGCCTCGAAGGTGGACACCCGGCTGGTGCAGGGCCGGACGGCGGCCGGGGGCTGGTCGCAGCAGCGCTTCGCCCGCCGCCGCGCCAACCAGACCGACGCGGTGGTGGACGCCGCCGCCGACACCGCCGCCCGCGTGCTGCTGCCGCACCCGGTCGAGGCGCTGTTCACCGGCGGCGACCGGGGGCTGGTCGACGCCGTCCTGGCCGATCCGCGGCTGGCCCCGCTGGCGGCGCTGCGGAAGGAGACCGCGCTCGAGGTGGGCGAGCCGACCAAGGCGGCGCTGCTCGCGACCCCGCAGCAGTTCCGCGCCGTCGCCGTCCACATCGTCGAACCGGGGGAGCGGTGATTCCGGCGGAAACGCGTCGTCTCCCGCCGCGAGGGGGCGTAACGTCCTGCGACCGTGTCCGTCGAGGCTGATCCCGTCCTCACCGCCGAGCGCGCGCACCTGGCACGCGCGGCCGACTGCCTGACCGAGATGCGTGCCGCCGCGCACGCCGTCACCGATGCCGGCGTCGACGCCTGGGCATCCGAGCGCCTCGGCGCCGCCCGGGCCGAACGGCTGCGGCACCTCGCCGCCGATCCCGGCGTCCCCCCGTTCTTCGGGCGCACCGACAGCGGCGCCGAGACCTTCCACATCGGCCGCCGGCACGTGCGCGACGCCGGCGGCGACCCCGTCGTCATCGACTGGCGGGCCCCGATGAGCCGGCCGTTCTACCAGGCCAGCGCCGCCGATCCCCAGGGCCTGGTCCGCCGGCGGCGGTTCGGCTTCGCCGGCGGCGAGCTGACCAGCTACGAGGACGAGCTGCTCGGCGAGGGCGACCAGCAGGCGGCCTCGCTGCAGGGGCCCGCCGCGAGCTCGCGAGCGGTGGGGGGCAGCGAGGTCCTTTCGCTCCTGCTCGAGGAGATCGAGCGCCCCCGCAGCGGCCCGATGCGCGACATCGTCGCCACCATCCAGCCCGACCAGGACGAAATCGTCCGCGCGCCGCTCACCGAGTCGATCTGCGTGCAGGGCGCCCCCGGCACCGGCAAGACCGCTGTCGGCCTGCACCGCGCCGCTTACCTGCTCTACACGCACGGCGGCCAGCTGGCCCGCACCGGCGTCCTGGTGGTCGGGCCCAACCGCGCGTTCCTGCGCTACATCGAGCAGGTGCTGCCCACCCTCGGCGAGGTCGACGTCGAGCAGACGACGGTGCGCGACCTGACCGCCCGGGTGCCGGTCCGCGCCACCGATCCCGCGGAGCTCGCCGTCCTCAAGGGCGACGCCCGCATGGCCGAGGTGCTGCGCCGGGCGCTGTGGGGCGGCCTGGTCAAGCCGACGGACTCCATCCAGGTGCCGCTCGCCGGGCGCAAGTACCGCATCCCGGTCGAGCGGCTCAAGCGTTACGTCGACGACCTGCGCCGCCGCGGGCAGCTGACCGACGACCTGCAGACCCTGCACTACGCCGCGGGCCGCGAGCGGCTGGCGCAGAGCCTCGCCGAGGACGCCCGCCGGCAGAAGGAGCTGGCCGGCGGCAGCCCCACCGACGCCGAGACCCGCCGCGCCGCCCGCAGCCCCGAGGTCCGCGCGTTCTGCGACGAGGTGTGGCCGGCCTGGGACGCCGACGCGCTGGTGTTCGCGCTGTTCACCGAGCCCGGCCGGCTGGCCCGCGCGGCCCGCGGCCTCCTGGACGACGACGAGCAGGCCGCCCTGCACCGGCCGGCCCGGTCGGTGCGGGCCTTCCCCTGGACCGAGGCCGACGCCGTGCTCGTCGACGAGGCCGCCGGCCTGCTGGAGCGCACCCCCGGCTACGGCCACGTCGTCGTCGACGAGGCGCAGGACCTCTCGCCGATGCAGTGCCGCGCCATCGCCCGCCGCCTGGCCGCCGGCTCGCTCACCGTGCTCGGCGACCTGGCCCAGGCCACGAGCCCCTGGTCGTCGGGCACGTGGGCCCGCACGCTCGACGGGCTGGGCCGGCCCGACACCGTCGTCCGCCCGCTCACCCAGGGCTACCGGGTGCCGGGCGAGGTGCTCGACTTCGCCAACCGGCTGCTCCCGGCGATCGCCCCGGACCTGCCGCCCGCCACCGCGCTGCGCCACGAGCCCGGCTCGCTCACCGTCCGCCCGGTGGGCACGCTGGCAGGCCCGCTGCAGGAGGTGGTGGGTGAGCTGGTGGCCGGCGAGGGGTCGATCGGGGTGGTCGCCGCGGACGGCGAGGCCGACGAGGTGGTCCGGCTGCTCGGGGACGCCGGGCTGCCGGCCGCGCTGCTCCGGGACGACGGCGAGGCGGCAGCGCGCGTCGCCGTGGTACCCGCCACACTGGTCAAGGGTCTGGAGTTCGACGCCGTCGTCGTGGTGGACCCCGCGGCGATCGTGGCGGCCGAACCCCGGGGCCTGCACCGCCTCTACGTCGTGCTGACGCGGGCGGTGAGCACCCTGGTCGTGCTGCACCGGGACGATCTCCCGGCTGAACTGGCCGCCTGAACAGGGGACGTCGCAGCGGGGGTGGTTGTGGACCGGCCCGTTTCCTGTTGAGGTGTGGGCCCAGTCCGAAGGGGAGGGGGCGATGGATCGGCCCAAGGCGGTCAGCACGCTGCTCAAGCTGCTGTCGACGATCGTCGTCGCCGGAGTCCTCCTGGCCGGTCTGCTCTTCCCCTGGATCGGCGGCCCCGCGCTGGGCGCCCAGAGGTCCACCGGCCTGCTCGGCGCGCCCCCCGTCGAGCTGACCGACGAGCCGCCGGCGCCCAACTCGGTCATGCTCGCCGCGAACGGCGAGGTCATGACGCAGTTCTACGAGCAGAACCGCGCACCGGTCGCCGGCGACCAGATCGCCCAGGTCATGAAGCAGGCCATGGTGGCGATCGAGGACGCCCGCTTCTACGAGCACCACGGCCTCGACGTCCAGGGCACCGTGCGCGCCCTGCTGACCAACATCGTCAACGGCGGCGTGGAGGAGGGTGGGTCGACGCTCACCCAGCAGCTGGTCAAGCAGACCCTGCTGCAGACGGCCACGACCCCCGAGGAGCGCGACGCCGCCGTCGAGCAGACGGTCGGCCGCAAGCTCCGCGAGGCGCAGCTGGCGCTCGCGCTGGAGGACAAGTACAGCAAGGACGAGATCCTCACCCGCTACCTGAACATCGTGTACTTCGGGCAGAACGCCTACGGCATCCAGCCCGCAGCACGCGCGTTCTTCGGCATCGACGCCACGGCGCTCACCCTCCCGCAGGCCGCCCTGCTGGCCGGCCTCGTGCAGAGCCCGACCCACTTCGACCCGTTCACCGAGCCCGACAAGGCCACGGCGCGGCGCAACGAGGTCCTCTCGCGGATGGCCGACCAGCACTACATCACCCAGCACCAGGCCACCGAGACGGCGGCGACGCCGCTGGGCCTGAACCCCGCGCCGCCCCCGCCCCGCGGCTGCGTGCAGGCCACCGTCGGCGCGTACGTCTGCGACACCGTGCAGAAGTACCTGATCCAGACGCTCGGGATCAGCCAGCAGGACCTCGAGCACAACGGCTACACGATCCAGACGACGCTGGATGCGGACCTGCAGCGCTCGGGCGATGCCGCCGTCCTGGCGACCCTGCCGCTGGGCAACTCGCTGGCCGGCATGTTCTCGGCCGTGGAACCCAAGACCGGGCACCTGCTCGCGCTCAGCGTCAACCGGGTCTTCGGCTACGACCGGAACGACCCGACGCAGGAGTCGTTCAACCTCTTCGAGGCCTCCAGCAAGGGCTCGGGCTCCACCTACAAGGTGTTCACCGCCGCCGCCGCCCTCGCCCGCGGGTTCGGCAGCCACTACACGCTGACGACCGGCGATCCGTACACCTCGCGCGTCTACAAGGACGGCGGCAAGCCCTACACGGTGAGCAACGCCGGGCACTACGCCGCCACGCTGGACATGACGACGGCGCTCTACCAGTCGTCGAACACCTACTTCGTCGGCCTGGAGGACGCGCTCGGCAGCGTCGCCGACCCGGTGCACATGGCCGAGAAGATGGGCCTGTTCCAGTTCAGCGACCCCGCCCTGCCGCAGCAGATCATCGACGACAACCGCGGCTCGTTCACCCTCGGCGCGGAGGCCACCAGCCCGCTGGGCCTCGCCTCCGCGTACGCCACCGTGTTCGGCAGCGGCACCCAGTGCGACGTCGTCCCGGTGACCCGGCTGATCGACCGCAACGGCAAGGACGTCCTCGGGGACGACGGCCAGCCGCTCGTGCACGACAGGTGCACGCCGGAGGCGATCGCACCCGGGATCGCGAACACGCTGACCCAGATGCTGCGCAAGGACGTCGAGCCGGGCAATCCCGGTCAGACCGCGCGCCGGGCGTACGTGCCGGGTCACCAGATCGCCGGCAAGACCGGTACCTCGCAGGAGAACTTCTCGGCCGCGTTCGTGGGCTCCACGCCGGAGATCACGGCCAGCGTGATGGTGCTCAACCCCCGGGAGAGGCAGAACGTCGGTGGCTTCGGCGGTAACAAACCCGCCACCATCTGGCACGACGCGATGGCGCCGATCCTCGACGCCCGGGGCAGCGGCGTGTTCCCGCCCGAGGACCCGGTCGTGGCCAACGGCAACACCAAGCCGCTGCCGCGGTGCACGAGCGTGAGCGCCTGCAAGGCGGCGCTGACCAGCGCCGGGTTCCAGTACGCCACGGCCAGGGTCGACAGCGACAAGAAGGAGGGCGAGCTCGTCGGCCTCAGCCCGAGCAACCGCGCCGTCCCCGGGCAGGTCGTGACCATCCGGATCAGCAACGGCAAGAACTACGTCGAGCCGCCGCCGGAGCAGACCCCGCCACCCCAGCAGCAGCCGCCGCCACCCCAGCAGCAGCCGCCCCCCACCTCCAACGGCAGCACCCCCGGCGGGAACGGGGGCAACGGGAACGGCAACGGGAACCCACCGGGCGGCGTCGTCCCGGGTTTCCCCGGTTTCCCGGGTGGCGGCCGTCCCGGCAACGGCTGACCCCGGCCGAGGTCAGCGCGGGGTGAGCAGGTGGCGGGCGGCGGCGTAGCCGCCGAGCCCGCTGACCGCGCCGCCGCGCACGGTTCCCCCGGACGACGCCGACACGACGCGCGGGTGCGCCGTGGCCACGCCCCAGGTGCCGACCTCGTCGGCGGTGCGCGCCTCCGGCCAGGACAGGTCCCCGTGGAAGATGTGCCCGCCCGGCATGGCCAGCGAGGCCTCGACGTCGACCGGTGAGGCGGCCTGCAGGCACGGCTGCCCCTGCGCGTCCCGCGCCAGGCAGTCCAGCAGCGGCTCGTCCAGGTGGGCGTCGAGCTGGGCGACCACCCGCCGGACCGCCTCGGCCCGGGTGCCCTCGTTGTCGGCGCGGTAGAGCTCGGCGGGCGTGTGCAGCCCGAACAGGGTCAGGGTGTGCAGCCCGGCCGCCCGCGCCGACGGCCCGAGGATCGACGGGTCGGTGAGGGAGTGGCAGTAGACCTCGAACGGGATCACGTCCGGCAGCCGTCCGGCGGCGGCCTGCGCGTACGCCGCGTCGAGCTGCGCGGCGGCCTCGTCGACGTGGAAGGTGCCGGCGAACGCGGTCGCCGGGTCGGCGCCCGACCGCAGCCGCGGCAGCCGCGCCAGCACCATGTTGACCTTCAGCTGCGATCCGCTGGGCCACGGACCGGGATCGGTGCCCAGCAGCTCGGCCAGCACCGTCGGTGCCGCGCCCACCACGGCGTGCCCGGCGTCGGCGGCACGGGTCGCGCCGTCGTCGTCCGTCCAGTGCACCGTGACGCCGTCCCGGCGGGCCTCCAGCGCCGTCACCGTCGCCCGGGTGACCAGCTCGGCACCGGCGCCGCGGGCGGCGTCGGCCAGCGCGGCCGAGACCGCGCCCATCCCGCCGACCGGTACCCGCCAGAGCCCGGTGCCGTTGCCGATCAGGTGGTACAGGAAGCAGCGCCCGGCGGGGCTGCCCGCGTCGTGCAGGTCGGCGAACGTGCCGATCAGCCCGTCGGTGAGCGCCACCCCGCGGACGACGTCGTCGGACAGGTGGTCGGCGACCACGTCGGCGAGCGGGCGCTCCCGCAGGTCGTGCCACAGCGCGGGGTCGCGCAGCCGGGCGGCGAGCTCGTCGGGGGCCAGCAGCGGCTCGGTGAGCGTCGGGGCGAGGTCCTCGGCCAGCGTCGCCAGCCGTGCGTAGAAGCGCTGCCAGCCGGCGAGCTCGTCGTCGGACCCGGTGAGCGACCGGAAGGAGGCCGCCGTCGCCGGGCCCTCGTCCCGCTCCACGAGCAGGCCCTGCGAGCGGCCGTTCCGCTCGACGGCGGTGTAGGAGGCGACCGACCGGTCGGCGAGGCGCAGCCGCAGGCCCAGGTCGGCGACGACGCGGTCGGGCAGCAGGCTGACCAGGTACGAGTAGGCCGAGAGCCGGACGTCGACGCCGTCGAAGACCTGGCGGCTGACCGCCGCGCCGCCCAGCTCCGCGAGCCGCTCCAGCAGGAGGACGGAGCGACCGGCGCGGGCGAGGTAGGCGGCGGCCGTGAGGCCGTTGTGTCCACCTCCGACAACGACCGCGTCGTACCGGGGAACTGCCACGTGCGCACCGTAACCGGGGGTCGGCGGGCCGTTTCCGCAGGTCGCCATGTTCACGTTCACACGGGGTGGGACGGAGCGGTCCGCCCCCAATCGTCACTCTGAGTCCCGAGTGAAGTGCAACCTGTTGTGAAGGTCTGCACAAATTACAAGCAGGTGATTGTCACGCCGGGGTAACGCCCTTACGGTCTGTATGTCCGTCGGGGCGGTGCGTGACTGTCCGACAGCCCGACTGGCAAGCCCTCGGCCACCGCCCCCGATTGGAGAGCGCCCGCACCATGGCGACCGCTCGGACGTCCTTCCCGCGCCCGAACCTCCCGCTGCGCCCCCTCCGCACCGTCCGCCGGACGGTCCTCGTGCTCACCGGTGCGATCGCCGTCTCGGCCGGCATCGCCTTCGTCCCGCAGGTGGCCTCCGCCGCTCCGGACGCGCCGGCGACCGCGAAGGAGGCCGCCGAGCTGATGGCCGCCCGGGCCCACGACCTCGAGGTCGTGACCGAGCAGTTCAACACCGCGCGGTCCGAGCTGGAGACCCAGCAGGCCGCGGCAAAGGCCGCCGCCGACGCGGTCGCCAAGGCCCAGGCCGACCTGGCCACCGCGCAGGCGCAGGTCCGCGGGATCGCCCGCAGCGCCTTCACCGGCGGCACCACCAACGGCTTCTCGGCGATGATGACCAGCGACAGCGCCGACGAGTTCGTGGACAAGATGTCGACGCTGCAGATGGTCGCCGACCACCAGAACGCGATCCTCGACCAGGTCGCCGCCGCCAGCCAGGCCGCCGCCCAGGCGCAGACCGTGGCCGCGAAGTCCGCCGCCGATGCGCAGTCCAGGTACGACAAGGTGGCCGCCCAGCAGGCCGACCTGCAGGCCCAGGTGAACAAGTACCAGGCCGACTTCAGCCGCCTCTCGGCCGCCGAGCAGCAGGCCGCCGTCCAGCTCGCCAGCACGCACGGCAGCGACCGCGCCAGCCGCGACGACCGCTCCGAGCCGGCGCCGACCGGGCCGATCGTGGCCGACAGCGCCGCGGCGCAGACCGCCGTCGACACGGCCATGGCCCAGCGTGGCAAGCCGTACGTGTGGGCGGCGGCCGGCCCCAGCTCCTTCGACTGCTCCGGCCTGGTGCTGTACGCCTACAAGGCCGCGGGGATCAGCCTGCCGCACTCCAGCTTGCAGCAGTCGCGCATGGGCCAGGCGGTCTCGCGCAGCGACCTGCGGCCCGGCGACCTGATCTTCTTCTACAGCCCGGTCAGCCACGTGGGCATCTACATCGGCAACGGCCAGATGGTGCACGCGCCGACGTCCGGCGACGTGGTCAAGGTGGCCAGCATCGACGCCGTCGGCGGGATCACCGCCATGCGCCGCATCGCGGGCTGACCGCTCCCGCACCCGTTCCGAGCCCCGGCCGCGTTCGCGCGGCCGGGGCTCGTGCGTTGTCGGGGGCTTGACGGCGAGGTTCTTTGCGTGAACACTGCTCTCGAAACAGATCAGCGCTCACGAAGGGCGATCGACACGATGCAGATCCGGTCCTGGCTGTGGGCGACCGTCGCGTTCGCCGCCGAGCTCGCGTCCCTGGCCGCGCTGGCCGTCGCCGGGTGGGCGCTGCCCGCCCCGACGGCGCTGCGCGTGCTCGCCGCGATCGGGTTCCCGCTGGTCGCCGCCGTCCTCTGGGGCCTGTTCGCCGCCCCGCGGTCGGTCGTCCACGTCCCGGCGCTCGCCGTCGTCACCAAGGTCGTGGTGCACGGCGCGGCCGTGCTGGCGCTCGTCCTGCTCGGGCACCCGGTGCTCGCCGTCGTCCTGGCCGTCGCCGCCCTGCTGGGGGCGACGCTGTCCCGGCCGGTCATCGTCCCGGCGGCAGGCTGACGCGCTGCAGCAGTCCCCAGACGAACTCCGTGCGCGTGCCGTCGGCGAGGTGCACCTCCCAGCGCGTGGCGACGCCGGGGTCGACGCTGACCGCGCCGGGCAGGTCGACGACGTCGTCCAGCACGTGCTCCCAGACCCGCAGCCGGCGGCCCGCCGCCGGCGGCACGATCGACCACGGTGCGCGCACCAGGTGCTCCTGGAGCACCTCGCCGCCCGGGGCGGTGAGCACCTCCCAGTAGAGCTGCGGCCACAGCGGCAGCGGCCAGCGGTGCACCTCGAGGTCGAGATCGCCGAAGCGGCGGTCCTCGATCTCGTCGGGCGGCCCGAGGACGGCGGTCCGCAGCGCCAGCCCGCGCGGGGCGCGCCGTGAGTGCTGCAGCGCCTGCCAGCGGGTGTGCGCCGCGTTCGCCTGGCCCTTCGTCGCGCGCAGCCGCGGCAGCGCCTCGGCGACCAGATCCGGGCGCAGATCGGCCATCCGACGCAGCAGCACGAGGCAGAACTCGCGGCGGGCCAGCCCCTTCACGGGAGCCGACCCTGCCAGCATGCTCCGGTGCTCATCGACCGGGCCACCGCGCAGGGCATCGCCGACGGCACGGTCACGCTCGCCTTCCGCCGCTGGGACCGGCCGCGGATGCGACCCGGGAGCCGGCAGCGCACCGGGGCCGGGGTGGTCGAGATCGTCTCCGTCGCGGAGGTCGATCCAGGCTCGCTGACCGAGGACGACGCCCGCGCGGCCGGCGTGGCATCCCTCGCGCGGCTGCACCGCCTGCTCGACCGCCGTCCCGGGCCCGCGCTGTACCGGATGCAGGTCCGGTGGGCCGGTCCCGATCCGCGGGTGGCCCTGCGCGCCGAGGCAGCGCTCTCCGCCGCCGACCGCGCGGAGATCGACCACCGCCTGGGCCGGCTGGACACCGCCCGGGACGTGCCCTGGACGCGCGAGGTGCTGCGGCTGATCGCCGAGCGTCCCGGCGTGCGGGCGCCCGACCTCGCCGCCGGGCTGGGGCGGGACACCCTGGCGTTCAAGCGGGACGTCCGCAAGCTCAAGGAGCTCGGCCTCACGCACAGCCTCGAGGTCGGCTACGAGCTCTCGCCGCGCGGGACGGCGTACCTGGACGGCGGCGGCTGAGGCCGCTCAGTACGGTCCCCTGTCATGGCCGAACCCGTGCTGCCGACCACCGCCCGCCGGCTCCTCGCCCGCCTCGCGCGCGCCCAGCGCGACGGGCGGGCGCCGAGCCTGGTCGCCGGCGTGGTCCGCGACGGGGGGCTGGCCTGGTCCGCGGGGCGTGGTGCGGTGCCCGAGCCGCACACCGACGTTCAGTACCGCCTGGGTTCGATCAGCAAGACCGTGACCGCGATCGTCGTGATGCGGCTGCGCGACGAGGGCCGCCTCCGGCTCGACGACCCGCTGGAGAAGCACCTGCCCGGCACCCCGCTGGGCGACCGCACCCTGGGCCAGCTGCTCGCGCACCTGGCCGGCGCGTCGGCCGAGTCCCCGGGCGACTGGTGGGAGCGCACGCCCGGCGGCACGCTCGCCGATCTGCAGCTCGAGGAGGACGACGTCGTCCTGGGCGCCGCCCGCCGGTTCCACTACTCCAACCTCGGCTTCGGCCTGCTCGGCGAGCTCGTCGCGCGGGTGCGCGGGGCGTCGTGGGACGACGTCGTCGACCGCGAGGTGCTGGCCCCGCTCGGCATGGCCCGGACGACGCCGCGCCCGGTGCCGCCCGCGGCCGCCGGCATCGCGGTGCACCCGTGGGCCGACGTCGTCCTGCCCGAGCCCGAGCACCACGCCGGGATCATGGCCGCGGCCGGCCAGCTCTGGGCGCCCCTGACCGATCTCGCCCGGTTCGCGGTGTTCCTGCTCGGCGACACCGGTGACGTCCTGTCCGCGGCGACGCTGGCGGAGATGGCCGAGCCGGCCGGCGTGGACTCCTCGGCACCAGGCTGGTCGGCGTACGGGCTGGGCCTGCAGGTGCTGCGGGTCGACGACCGGACGCTGATCGGCCACGGCGGCTCGATGCCCGGGTTCCTGGCCGGGGTCTTCGTCGACCGCGACGAGCAGACCGGCGGTGTCTCGCTGGCCAACACGACGGCCGGTCTCGACACGGTGATCCCGGGGATGCTGGCCGATCTGCGGGCCTCGGAGCCGCGGATCGTGGAGGCCTGGGTGCCGTCGCCGCCGCCGGTCGACCTGGACGTGCTCGGCGTCTGGTTCTGGGGGCCGGCGCCGCACCTGCTGCGCGCGGTGCCGGGTGGGCTGCTGCACCTCGGCCCGCTGCCCGGCCGCGGCGGCCGGGCCAGCCGGTTCACCCGTCGTCCGGACGGCACCTGGCTGGGCCTCGACGGCTACTACGCGGGCGAGACCCTGCGGATCGCCGACGACCACCTCGACCTGGGCACGTTCATCTTCACGCGGTCGCCGTACGACCCGGCCGCGCCCGTGCCCGGCGGCGTCGACGAGTCCGGCTGGCGCTAGGCCTGCGGACCCCCAGGCATGGGAAGCCATACATGCGTTCTGGCGCCCGAAACGCACGTATCGCTTCCCATGCCTGGGTCAGGACGACGGGTAGAGGCCGGCGGTGTAGGCCTCGCCGTAGTAGCGCTCGAGGTCGGGCAGCGACTCGCCGGCGCGCTCCTGCCGCTGGGCGATGCGCGCCCGTGACGGGACCGCGTCGGGCGCCCAGGTCTCCGGCTCCCACAGCCGCGAGCGCAGGAACGCCTTCGCGCAGTGGAAGAAGACCTCCTCCACGTCCACGACGAGCGCGAGGATCGGGCGGTGACCCTGCTCCACCATGCGGTCGAGCAGCGCCTCGTCGCGCACCAGCCGGGCGCGGCCGTTGATGCGCAGCGTGTCGCCCCGGCCGGGGAGCAGGTACACCAGGCCGACGTGCGGGTTGGTCAGGATGTTCCGGTAGCCGTCGGCCCGGCGGTTGCCGGCCCGCTCGGGCAGCGCGATCGTCCGCTCGTCCAGGACGACGGTGAAGCCCGGCGGGTCCCCCTTCGGCGAGACGTCGCAGCGCCCGTCCGCGTCGCTGGTGGCGACCAGGCAGATGGGTGCGGCGGCGAGGAACTGCCGGTCGAACTCGTCGAGCGCCGGGCGCTCCTTGGTGGCCACGCGGGGCAGCGGATGACCGAGCAGCTCGCGCAGCTCCGCCTCGCTGGTGATCTCCTGCACCGCGCCAGTCTGCTCAGCGGCGCGGGAAGGCGTCCATCGTCGTCGTCAGGACCAGCCCGTAGACCAGGTGCGGGACGACGTCGCTGAGCCAGTCCGTCGCCGACCAGGTCCGCGGATCGGTGATGCCGAGCACCGTCATCGGCCCGTTCGCCGCGACCAGCACGCCGGCCGTCGTCAGCAGCGTGCCCGACCGGAAGCCCGCCGCCCGCGCCAGCCCCGCCACCACACCGACGCCGACCCCGGCCACCAGCCCGGTCAGCGGCCCGAGGCCCTGCACGCGGTTGTGCCGGTGCTCCGCGTCGCCCGGGATCGCCACGTGCGCCTTCTCGGCCAGCTTCTCCACCGTGCGCTCCGGCGTGGAGCTGACCCCGCGCCCGCGGACGGCCATGTCGAGGTAGGTGACCGCGTTCAGCGCGGTGGTCGCCGCGGCGCCGGCCGCCGCGCCGCGCAGGGTCCAGCCGAGCGGGCCGATCGTCGCCATGCGCCCGGGGCTACCCCCGCCTGGCGGCCCGCACGCCCGGCACGCAGGCAGGTGACGTGATGGAGCGGCCCCGTCCCGAGGCTCGCCCCGAGCGTGCGAGGGGTGAGGAGGACGGGGTCCTTCGACTGCCCTTCCGACGCGGCCCGCGCGGTGGATCCCGAGGACTGGCGCCGGCTGATGCCCGCCGCGCGCGAGGCCGCCGGGCGGCTGGCCGCCGCGGGGGACGTGGAGGTCACCCAGCGGGGCGCGGTGGTCGACGTCGCGACCGCCCGCGGGCCGGTCCGCATCCGCCGGCCGAGCCGGAACTAGCCCGTCGCGGCCCCGTCGACTCCGGCCGAGCGCTCCAGCAGCGGCGCGATGCGGTGGTCGACGAACCGGCGCAGCGCCAGCGCCGTGTCGGTGCGCTGCACGCCCGGGATGGCGAGCACCTGCTCGGTGATCCGCCACAGGTCGTCGGCGTCCCGGGCCGCGACCTCGACCAGCAGGTCGACGACCCCGGACAGCCCGATCACCTCGAGCACCTCGGGGATGTGCGCGAGGGCGTCGCTCACCTCGGCCAGGCTGCGCTGCACCACCTGCACGGTGACGTAGGCGCGCAACCGGTAGCCGAGGGCCTCGGGGCGCACGCGCCGCTCGAAGGGGGCCAGGACGCCGCTCTGCTCGAGCCGGGCCAGCCGGGCCTGCACCGTGTTGCGGGCCAGCCCCAGCCGCTGGGAGAGCGCCATGACGCTGGCGCGCGGGTCCTCGTTCAGGGCCAGCAGCAACCGGGCGTCGGTGGCGTCGACGTCGGGCACGCTGCTCAGTCTGACATGCGTGGACGTCCTACTAATAGGCATCGTGCGCAATTTCCTGTGACGACCTTGCGCAGATCGCCCGTAGGTGGTGTTGTCCACGCACGGGGTTGTCGTGTCACCATGTGTGAGTGGCACCACACCCCGGTGCCACGTGACGTCCAGCACCGAGGCCGCCGGAGACCCCGGCCCCACGGCAGACGGCGAGGGAGTTCGCTTGTGACTGCGCTGCACCATGCGACCGAAGTGGTCGACCCGGTACCCGGGGCGGAGGCGCCCCATCTGCCCCAGCAGCCGGAGCTGGTGCAGCTGCTGACACCGGAGGGCGAGCGGGTCGAGCATCCCGAGTACTCGATCGACATCTCCGAGGACGAGCTGCGCTCGCTCTACCGCGACCTGACCCTGGTCCGCCGCTGGGACGTCGAGGCCACCGCGCTGCAGCGCCAGGGCGAGCTCGGCATCTGGGCGTCGCTGCTGGGCCAGGAGGCGGCGCAGGTCGGCGCCGGCCGCGCCCTCGCCGCCACCGACATGGCCTTCCCGACCTACCGCGAGCACGGCGTCGCCTGGGTCCGGGGTGTCGACCCGCTCGACGTGATCAGCCTGTTCCGCGGCGTGGACAACGGCGGCTGGGACCCGGTGGCCACCGGCTTCAACCTCTACACCGTGGTCATCGGCGCGCAGTGCCTGCACGCGACCGGCTACGCCATGGGCGTGCAGCGCGACAGCGCGGACAGCGCCGTCCTGGCCTTCCTCGGCGACGGGGCCACCAGCCAGGGCGAGGTCAACGAGTCGCTGATCTGGGCGGCGACCTTCTCCGCCCCGGTCGTCTTCTTCTGCCAGAACAACCAGTACGCGATCAGCGTGCCGATCGAGCGCCAGTCCCGCGTGCCGCTGTTCCAGCGGGCCGCCGGCTTCGGCTTCCCCGGCGTCCGGGTCGACGGCAACGACGTCCTCGCCGTCCTGGCCGTGACGAAGGCGGCGCTCGCCGCCGCCCGCGAGGGCCAGGGCCCCACCTTCATCGAGGCGTTCACCTACCGCATGGGCGCGCACACCACCTCCGACGACCCGACCCGCTACCGGCTGGCCAGCGAGCTGGAGGAGTGGAAGCTGCGCGACCCGATCGCCCGGCTCAAGGCCTACCTCTCCCGCACCGGCATCGCCGACCACGACTTCTTCGACTCCGTCGAGGCAGAGGCCGACGAGCTCGCCGCCCGGATCCGCACGGGCACCGTCGAGATGGTCGATCCGCCGGGCACCTCGATGTTCGACCACGTGTACGCCGAGCAGACCCCGGAGCTGGCCGCCCAGCGCGCGGAGTTCGCCGAGTACCACGCCTCGTTCGCCGACGGCGGGCACGACCGGCCCGACGAGGTCACCCCCGGCCCCGGAGAGGACGTCTTCTGATGAGCACCGAGACGCTCACCATCGGCAAGGCGCTCAACCTCGGCCTGCGCCGGGCCATGGAGGACGACGCCAAGGTCGTGCTCATGGGCGAGGACATCGGCAAGCTCGGCGGTGTCTTCCGCATCACCGACGGCTTGCAGAAGGACTTCGGGGACGACCGCGTGGTCGACACCCCGCTGGCCGAGGCCGGCATCCTCGGCACCGCGGTCGGCCTGGCCATGCGCGGCTACCGGCCGGTCTGCGAGATCCAGTTCGACGGCTTCGTCTTCCCGGCCTACAACCAGATCGTCACCCAGGTCGCCAAGATCCACGCCCGCTCGCGGGGCAAGCTGGCGATGCCGATCGTCATCCGGATCCCGTTCGGTGGCGGCATCGGCGCGGTCGAGCACCACAGCGAGAGCCCCGAGGCGTACTTCGCGCACACGGCCGGCCTCAAGGTGGTCGCCGTCTCCAACCCGGTCGACGCCTACTGGGGCATCCAGCAGGCCATCGCCCACCCCGACCCGATCGTCTTCCTCGAGCCCAAGCGGCGGTACTGGGAGAAGGCGCCGGTCGACACCGACGCGACCCCCGAGCCGCTGTTCGCCTCGCGCGTCGTCCGCGGCGGGGACGACCTCACCGTGCTGGCCTACGGCCCGATGGTCAAGACGGCGCTGCAGGCCGCCGAGGCCGCGGCCGAGGAGGGCCGCTCGCTCGAGGTCGTCGACCTGCGCACCCTCTCGCCGCTGGACCTCGACCCGGTGTTCGAGTCGGTGCGGCGCACCGGTCGCTGCGTCGTCGTCCACGAGGCGCCGGTGACGCTCGGGCTCGGGTCGGAGATCGCCGCGCGGATCACCGAGCAGTGCTTCTACTCCCTGGAGGCGCCGGTCCTGCGGGTCGGCGGCTACGACACGCCCTACCCGCCGTCGAAGCTCGAGGAGGAGTACCTCCCCGACCTCGACCGCGTGCTCGACGCCGTCGACCGCGCCCTGGGGTTCTGAGCATGGCGCTGCGTGAATTCCGGCTGCCCGACGTCGGCGAGGGGCTGACCGAGGGCGAGATCCTGCAGTGGCTGGTCGCCGTCGGCGACACGGTCACGATCAACCAGCCGCTGTGCGAGGTGGAGACGGCGAAGGCGGCCGTCGAGCTGCCCTCGCCGTACGCCGGCACGGTCGCCGAGCTGAAGTTCGAGCCCGGGACGACGGTCGACGTCGGCACGCCGATCATCACGATCGACACCGGCGGCGACGCAGCTCCCGCCCCCGTCGCGCCGGCCGCCCCGGCCTCGGCCCCGGCTTCGTCCTCGGCCGAGGCCGAGCCCGCCGCCGGGCTGATCGGCGGTCCGGCCCCGGGTGGGCGCACGTCGGTGCTGGTCGGCTACGGCCCGAGGAACACCGAGGCCAAGCGGCGGCCGCGGCGCACCGGCGCTGTGTCATCGGGAGGGTCATCCGCCCGCGCCACCGCCGTCCTGCCCGAGGCCGACTACGGCTCCGGGCCGGATCACCCGCCGCTGCTGGCCACCGCCCCCGATGCGACCGTGAAGCCGGTCCGGCACGGCGGGCTGGAGATCGGCCGCGCGGTCGAGGCGCACGTCGCCGTCGAGGAGGCCGCGCCGGCCCGGCCGGCCGAGCACGGGCATGGCCGGCTGCGCCCGCTGGCCAAGCCGCCGGTGCGCAAGTACGCCAAGGACCGAGGGGTCGACCTGACCCTCGTGCGCGGCAGCGGCGAGGACGGCGTCATCACCCGCGCCGACGTCGACGCCGCCCTGTCCACCCCCGTCGAGGCCCCCGAGCGCGGTCATGCACGCGAAACCGCGGGTGGTTATGCGCGCGAAACCGCGGGGGAGCAGCGGATCCCGATCAAGGGGGTGCGCAAGCACACCGCGGCGGCGATGGTGGCCAGCGCGTTCACCGCGCCGCACGTCACGGAGTTCCTGACCGTCGACGTCACGCGGATGATGAAGCTGCGCACCCGGCTGGCGGCCCGCCCCGAGCTCGCCGGGCTCAAGATCAGCCCGCTGCTGTTCGTGGCCAAGGCGCTGCTCCTGGCGGCGAAGCGGCACCCCATGGTCAACAGCTCGTGGGACGAGGCGGCGCAGGAGATCGTCGTCCACGGGCAGGTCAACCTCGGCATCGCCGCGGCCACCCCGCGCGGGCTCGTCGTCCCCAACATCAAGGACGCCGACCGGCTGTCGCTGGCCGAGCTGGCCGGGGCCCTGGCCGAGCTGACCGAGACCGCGCGCGCCGGCAAGACCTCGCCCGCGGACATGACCGGCGGCACGATCACGATCACCAACGTCGGCGTCTTCGGCGTCGACACCGGCACGCCGATCCTCAACCCCGGCGAGTCGGCGATCCTGGCCTTCGGCGCGATCCGCGAGATGCCGTGGGTGCACAAGGGCAAGCTCGCCGTACGGCAGGTGACCCAGCTCGGGCTGTCGTTCGACCACCGGATCATCGACGGCGAGCTCGGCAGCCGGTTCCTCGCCGACGTCGGCGCCCTGCTGCACGATCCGGGGACCGCGCTGGCCTTCTGACCGGCGATCATGGCGTCGCGACCACCGATTCGGTCAGGATCGGGGTCGCGACGCCATGATCACGGGAGGAGCCAGACGTGACCGAGCTGGACCGGCTGCTCGACTTCGCGGCCCGCTCGCGGCTGCCCGAGGGCGGCTTCGGCTACCTGCTGGACGACGGCTCGGTCGACCCGGCCCGCGGGCAGGAGACCTGGATCGTCGCGCGGATGACGCACGTCTTCGGCCTGGCCCACCTGCTGGGCCGGCCGGGTGCGGCGGAGCTGGCGCGGCACGGCGTCCTCGCCCTGACCGAGGGCCCGCTGCACGACGAGGAGCACGGCGGCTGGTCCGCGAGCACGGCCGACCCCACCAAGGCCGCGTACGTGCACGCCTTCGCCGTCCTCGCCGGCGCGACCGCCACCACCGCCGGGATCGAGGGCGGCCGGCCGCTGCTCGCCGAGGCGCTCGGCACCTGGCTCGGCCGGTTCTGGGACGACGACGCCGGGATGGCCGTCGAGGAGTGGGACGCCGCCTGGACGACGCTGTCGGACTACCGCGGCGTCAACGCGAACATGCACGGGGTCGAGGCGGTGCTCGCCGCCGCGGATGCGCTGGACGCCGTCGCCGACGACGCCGTCGGCGCGGCGACCGAGCTGCGCGCGCACGCCCTCCGGACGACGGAGCGCGTGGTCCACGGCTGGGCCCGCGAGCGCGACTGGCGGCTGCCCGAGCACTACTCGACCGACTGGGTGCCCCTGCCCGAGTACAACCGCGACCGCCCGGCCGACCCCTTCCGGCCGTACGGCGTCACCGTGGGCCACCAGTTCGAGTGGTCGCGGCTGGCGCTGCACCTGCGCGCGGCGCTCGACGACCCGCCCACCTGGCTCCTCGACGACGCCATCGGGCTGTTCGAGGCGGCGGCACGACGCGGCTGGGCCGCCGACGCGCACGACGGCTTCCCGTACACGCTGGACTGGGACGACCGGCCGGTCGTCGTCGCCCGGATGCACTGGGTGCTCTGCGAGGCGGTGGCCGCCGCGGCCGCGCTGGCGGAGGTCACCGGGCAGGACCGCTACCGGCGGCTGGCCGAGCGCTGGCGGGCGCACGGCGAGGAACGCTTCGCCGACCCGGCCACCGGCAACTGGCACCACGAGCTCACCCCGACCGGCGAGGTCGGCACCGGCACCTGGGTCGGCCAGCCCGACGCCTACCACCTGGCCCAGATGCTGCTGCTCGACGGCCGGCCGGTCCGCGGCAGCCTGGCCGCCGCGCTCAGCCGCTGACCGCGGTCAGCGCCTCCCGCTCGCTGCCGCCCGAGGTCTGCAGGCTGAGCACCTGCCCCACGCCGGGCACGTAGAACTTCAGCTCCGCGACGTCGGGCTCGAGCGGCGTGGTCTCCCGCGTGAGCAGCGCGCCGGTGTACGTCCCGGTCGGGGTCTGCACCTTCTCGTCGGTGGAGAGCACCACGGCCCGGTCCTCGGCCTCGCCCTTCCGGTACTCCTGGCGGTAGGCCAGCCCCGGCCGGGGGTCGGCCGGGACGGCGATGCCGGGCTGGGCGCCGTCGACCCCGGCCTCCCACGAGCCCTCCGTGGACTGCGGCTCACCCGGCGGGTACTCCGTGGTCTGCTCGCCCATGTACCAGACGTTCCCGTCGGCGTCCTGCGCGTAGTAGTCGCGGGTGTCCTCGGCGACCGCGCCGTCCTGGGTGACCACGTCGTGGACCACGCGAGCCGTGATCCCGGCGGCCACCCGGTAGGTCTCGTCGAGGACGGTGACCTCCACGTGCTGCGCCGTCCCGTCCGCGTCGACCGACTCGTAGACCCACCGCGTCCCCGGGCGCAGCGGCCAGTACCTGTTGTCGACGTCGGCCGTGAACGTCGCCGGGTCGAGGTGCACCGGCTCGCCCCCGCGGGGCAATGCGGCCCGAGCCGATCCGCACCCGGCCAGCCCCACGACGGCCAGGACGACGAGCGCCGGTCGGACCCGCATCGGAACCCCTCCTCGCGCCGGCGATCTGCGATCACGATCGTGCGCGGGGCGGTTGACGGGGAGCTGACCGGTTCAGCTCCGCGTCAGGTCCGGGGTGCGACCCTGCGCGTGGAGGACGCATGAAGCTGCTGCTGGTCGACGACGACGCCGTCCTCACCACGGCGCTGCGCCGGGGGCTGACCGCTGAGGGGTTCACGGTGGAGGTCGCCGCCGACGGCCGGGAGGGGCTGTGGCGCGGGCGCGAGGGCGGCCACGACCTGATCGTGCTGGACCTCCTGCTACCGGGCCTCAACGGCTACCGGGTCTGCGCGCAGCTGCGGCGCGACGGCGTCCGGACGCCGATCCTCATGCTCACCGCCAAGGACGGCGACCTCGACGAGGCCGAGGGGCTCGACACCGGCGCCGACGACTACCTGCGCAAGCCGTTCTCCTTCGCGGTGCTGGTCGCCCGGCTGCACGCCCTGCTGCGCCGCGCCGCGCTCGGCGATCCGCCGCCGCTCGAGGTCGGACGGCTGCGGCTCGACCTCCCGGCCCGCCGCGCGGAGCTGGCCGGCGCCGAGCTGCCCCTCACCGCGCGCGAGTTCGACCTGCTCACCTACCTGGTCCGGCGGCCCGGGCGGGTCCTCTCCAAGCAGGACCTGCTCGCCGGGGTGTGGGACGACGCGTTCGAGGGCGATCCCAACGTGGTCGAGGTCTACGTGGCCCGGCTGCGCCGCAAGCTGGGGCAGGGCGGCCCGCGGATCGACACGCTCCGCGGGGCGGGCTACCGGTTCGGGCCGTGAGCCTGCGGCTGCGGGTGACCGCCGTGGCCGCCGCGGCGGTGCTCGCCGTGCTGACGATCGCGGGGATCGCGCTCGGCCTCGCGCAGCGCGCCACCCTGACCGACCAGCTGGACGAGACGCTGCTCGACCGGGCCGCCGCGGTCGCCCTCCAGGTCCAGACCGGCCAGCCGGCCGACGGGATCGCGTCCGAGGACGTCACCGTCCAGGTGGTGTCCGGGGACGGGACCGGCACGCCCTCCGTCAGGGACGGGACGACGCCGGCCGGGGCGCCCGCGCGCGTCGCCTCCCGGCCCGTGGACGGCCGCACGGTGGTCGTCACCGGCAGCCTGGAGGACGTCGAGGACAGCGTCCGCGCGCTGCGGGACGGGCTGCTGCTCGCCGTCCCGGGAACGACCGCCGTCCTGGCCGGGCTGGTCTGGCTGCTCGCCGGCCGGGTGCTGCGCCCGGTCGACCGCATGCGCGCCGAGGTGGACCGCATCTCCGCCCAGCGGCTTGACCGGCGCGTGCCCGAGCCGGCCACGGACGACGAGATCGCCCGGCTGGCCCGCACGATGAACGCGATGCTCGACCGGCTCTCCGACGGGGCCGAGCGGCAGCGGCGGTTCGTCGCCGACGCGGCGCACGAGCTGCGGACGCCGCTGGCCCGCATCCGCACCCAGCTGGAGGTGGACCGCGCCCACCCCGGGACGGCGGATGCCGCGGTCACCTCCGCCTCGGTGCTGGCGGAGACCGAGCGGATGCAACGGCTGGTCGACGACCTGCTGCTGCTCGCCCGCAGCGACGCGGGGGCCGGCGGCCTGCGTGCGGCGGGCCCGGTGGACCTCGACGAGGTCGTGGCGGAGCAGGCCCGCGGCCGGCCGTTGGTCGACTGCAGCCGCGTCGTCCCGGTCCAGGTCGCCGGCGACCCGGTCGAGCTCGAGCGGGCGGTGGCGAACCTCCTCGACAACGCCGTCCGGCACGCGCGGACGCGGGTGACCGTCACGCTGGCCGAGGCGGACGACGCCGCCGTCCTCACCGTGGCCGACGACGGCCCCGGGATCCCGGAGGCCGCCCGCGAGCTGGTGTTCGAGCGGTTCACGCGGCTCGACGAGGCCCGCGCGGTCGACGACGGCGGCGCCGGGCTCGGGCTGGCCATCGCCCGCGACATCGCCGAGCGGCACGGCGGGCGGCTCGCCCTGACGGGCGGTTCGGACTTCGTCCTGACGTTTCCGCTGCATAGGGGCGCGCCGGCTGGGTAGGTCGTGCACGACCGAATGACCCCGAAGCCCGAGGAGGATCCCCCGTGGCCAGCGTGCAGGAAGCCATCGACGTCGACGTCCCGATCCGCGTCGCCTACGACCAGTGGACGCAGTTCGAGTCGTTCCCCGAGTTCATGGGCGGCGTCGAGCGGATCACGCAGACCGACGCGCGGCACACCCACTGGGTGACGAACATCGACGGCGTCAAGCGGGAGTTCGACACCGAGATCACCGAGCAGAACCCCGACGAGCGGGTGGCGTGGACCTCGACCGGCGGTGAGGCCAAGCACGCCGGTGTCGTCACGTTCCACAAGCTCGACGACGCCAAGACCCGCGTGATGATCCAGATCGACTGGGAGCCCGAGGGCCTGGTGGAGAAGGCGGGCGCCGCGCTCGGCTTCGACGACCGTCAGGTCAAGGCCGACGCCCAGCGGTTCAAGGAGTTCATCGAGAGCCGCGGCACCGAGACCGGGGCCTGGCGCGGCGAGGTCCCGCGCGAGGGCTGAGCCACCGCACGACCGACGCCCCGCCCCCTGCGCTCAGGGGGCGGGGCGTCGGCTGTTGTCCGGCTATTCGGCGTCGAGGTCCTGCTGGACCATGCCGGCGATCTGCTCCAGCACGGCCGGGTCGTCGCTGCTCACGATGACCTCGGCGCCCTGCTTCGCGCCGAGGGTCATGATCATCAGCGGTGAGCCGGCGTCGATGGCGTTGCCACCGGGCGTGGCCAGGGTGACGGGGACGCCGGCCTTGCCGACGGCCTCGGCGATCAGGGCGGCAGGCCGGGCGTGCAGGCCGACGCGGGACCCGACGGTGACGGTCTGACTGGGCATCGATGCCTCTTCCTCGTTCGCGAACGGTGTGGTCGGGACGGTAACGGGGACGACGCGGCCTGTCAGGCCGTCGCCGTCTGCGGGGACGGGGGCGCGGCGTGCACCGGGCTGTGCGCGTGCTCGAGGTCGACGGCGTCCTCGGGGACCTCCGCCGCCTTCGTGCGCCCGATGTTCTTGGCGACGATCACGGCGGCGGCGCCCACGACGGACCCGATCGCGATGGCGAGCAGCCACACGAAGAACCCGGTGATCGCGAAGAACACGACGACGCCGCCGTGCGGGGCCTTCGCCTCGACCCCGCTGGCCGCGATGATCGCCCCGGTCGTCGCCGAGCCGAGCATGATCGAGGGGATCACGCGGATCGGGTCGGCCGCGGCGAACGGGATCGCGCCCTCCGTGATGAACACCAGGCCCAGCAGCCAGGAGGCCTTGCCCTGCTCGCGCTCGGCCGGGGTGAACACCTTGGGACGGGCGAAGGTGGCCAGCGACAGCGCGATCGGCGGCACCATGCCGGCACCCATGACCGTGGCCATGATCACCAGCGGACCGGTGTTGGTGGTCGGGTTGGAGATCCAGCTGGCCAGGCCCGCGGTGGCGAAGGCGTAGGCGGCCTTGTTGACCGGGCCGCCCATGTCGAAGGCCATCATCAGGCCGAGCAGGATGCCGAGCAGCACCGCGGAGGCACCGGACAGGCCGTTGAGCCAGTTCGTCAGGCCGCTGATGGCGGCGGCGAGCGGGCGGCCGAGGAAGAGCACCATGAGGCCGCTGGCGATCAGCGTGGCGAACAGCGGGATGATCACGACCGGCATCAGCCCGCGGAGCACGCGGCCGACCTTGATCCGGGAGACCCAGAGGGCCGCGAAGCCGGCGATCACGCCGCCGACCAGGCCGCCGAGGAAGCCCGCGTTGACCGTGACGGCGACCAGGCCCGTGATGAACCCGGGGGCGAGTCCGGGCCGGTCGGCGATCGCGTACGCGATGTAGCCGGCCAGTGCCGGGACGAACAGCGAGAAGGCCAGCGAGCCGATGAAGAAGCACATCGCGCCGAGGTAGCCGGCGAGCCCGCCGTGCAGGTCGGCGACGTTGCTGGTGGGCAGATCCCACAGCGCGTTGTTGAGCACCCACTCCTTGGCGTAGGAGTTCCCGGCCTTGGAGGCGGGGTCGGTGAGCGCGACGGGGTAGCCGGCCAGCAGAAAGCCCAGTGCGATGAGCAGGCCACCCGCCGCGATGAACGGGATCATGTAGCTGACGCCGGTGAGCAGCCAGCGGCGGATCTCCGCACCGGTGCTCGGCTTGCCGGCGCCCGACGACGGGGCGGCCGCGGCGGCACCCGAGCCCGGCACCCGGCGGGCGTTCGGGTCGTCGGCGGCGGCGAGGGCCTCGGCGACCATCTTGTCTGGCTCGTTGATCGCCCGCTTGGTGCCGGACTGGATGACCGGCTTGCCGGCGAACCGGTCCTGGTCCCGCACGCCGACGTCGACGGCGAAGATCACCGCGTCGGCCGCGCGGATCACCGCCGGGTCGAGCGGGGTAGCCCCCGAGGAGCCCTGCGTCTCGACGTGGACGTCGACCCCCGCCGCCTTCGCGGCGGCGGAGAGCTTGTCGGCGGCCATGTAGGTGTGCGCGATGCCGGTCGGGCAGGCGCTGACGACGACGAGGCTGCGCGTCGCCGCCTCGGGAGCAGGCGCGGCGGCCGGCGCGGCCGGGGGAGCGGCGACCGGAGCCGGCTCGGGCGCGACGACCTCCTGCACCAGCGCGACGATCTCGTCGGCGGTGCCGGCGGCGCGCAGCGACTCGACGAACTCCGGCCGGACCAGCGCCCGGGCCAGGGCGGTGAGCAGCGTCAGGTGGTCGGCGTCGCCGTGCGCGGGGGCGGCGATGAGGAAGACCAGCGAGGCCGGGCCGTCCGGCGCGCCGAAGTCGACGGCGGGGGAGAGCCGGGCGAAGCCGAGCGAGGCCTGGGTGACGGCCTCCGAGCGGCAGTGCGGGATGGCGATCCCGCCGGGCAGCCCGGTGGCGGCCTGCGCCTCGCGGGCCATGGCGTCGGCGTGCAGCGCGTCGGCGCTGGTGGCGCGACCGGCATCGGCGACCAGAGCGGCCAGCCGGCGCACGACGGCGTCCTTGTCGGGACCGAGGTCGGCGTCGAGCGCCACCAGGTCGCGGGTGATCAGTTCGGGCATGAGGAGGTTCCCCCTGGCTCAACGGGCGTCCCGGCCGGCGGCCGGGACGGGGTGGGCGGCGGTGCTGGCGCCGGCGATCCCGGCGGTGACCCGAACTGCTGGACCGTCCACCTGGGCCGGGGTGGGAACGGCGGATCCGGGGAGCGACGCGCTGGCCGCCCCGTAGGCGACCGCGGCGCGCAGCCGCTCGGCGGGCGGCTGCCCGTCCAGGTCAGCGAGCAGGTAGCCGGCGAGGCTGCAGTCGCCGGCGCCGACGGTGCTGCGGACGGTGATCCGCGGCGGCTGCGCCGACCACACGCCCTCGGCCGTGGAGAGCACCGCACCGTCGGCGCCGAGGGTCAGCAGCACCTCGGCGACCCCGCGCTCGTGCAGCGTGCGGACGGCGGCCAGCGCGGCGTCCGGGTCGGCGAGCACCTCGGCCTCGGCGACGCCGGCCAGCTGGGCCAGCTCCTCGGCGTTGGGCTTGGCCAGGTCGGGCGCGGCGTCGGGGCCCGCGGCGAGCAGGGCCAGCAGCGGCGCCTCGGAGGTGTCGACGGCGATCCGCGCGCCGGTGCCGCGCAGCGAGCGGACCAGCGTCGCGTACCAGTCGACCGGCGTGCCGGGCGGCAGCGAGCCGGAGAGCACCACCCAGCGGGCGCCGGTGGCGTGCTCGTGCAGGGTGGCCTCGAGCGCGGCGCGGGTGGCGTCGTCGAGGGCGACACCGGGCTCGTTGAGCTTGGTCGTCGTCCCGTCGGGCTCGGCGAGGGTGTAGTTGGTGCGCACCGGCGCGGTCACCGGCACCGTGGCCAGCGGGAGGCCGCGGTGGCGCAGCTCGGTGACGATCGGGTCGTCGTCCGCGGCGGGCAGCACCGAGACGACGTCGGCGCCGGCTGCGGCGAGCGCGCGCGAGACGTTGACGCCCTTGCCTCCGGGCTCGGTCGAGCTGGCGCCGAGGCGGACGACGCCGCCCCGGTCGACCGGCCCGGGGAGGGCGAGCGTGCGGTCGAGGCTGGGGTTCGCGGTCAGGGTCACGACGCGGCCGGTCACGCCACCACCACCTCGATGCCCGCCTGCTCCAGCTCGCTGACGTCGGCCGGGTCGGCCTCGGCGTCGGTGACCAGCACGTCGACGTCCTCCAGGGCGGCGAACCGGACCAGGTGCTCCCGGCCGAGCTTGCTGGAGTCGGCGAGCACGACCGACCGCTGCGCCGCGCGCACCATCGCCCGCTTGGTCGCCGCCTCCGCCTCGTCGGGCGTGGAGAAGCCGTGCGCGACGCTGATCCCGTTGGTGCCCAGGAAGACGACGTCGACCCGCAGGTCGGCCAGCGCGCGGACCGTCGAGTCGCCGACGGCGGTCTGCGTGATGCCGCGGACCCGGCCGCCGAGCACGTGGAGGGTGACGCCGGTGGGAACCGACAGCCGGGTGGCGATGGGCACGGAGTTGGTCGCGACGTACAACCGCCGGTCGACGGGCAGGACGTCGGCCAGCGCCGCGGTGGTGCTGCCGCCGTCGAGGATCAGGCTGCCGTCGGTACCGGGCAGCAGGTCCAGGGCCGCGGCGGCGATCTTGCGCTTCTGCTCCGTGCGGGTGCCGTGCCGCTCGCCGAGGCCGGGCTCGACGAGGGCGAGCGCGCCGGCGGGGACGGCGCCGCCGTGCACCCGGCGCAGCGTGCCCGCCCGCTCGAGCAGGGCGAGGTCGCGGCGGACGGTCTCCGTGGTCACGCCGAACTCCTCGGCGACCGCCGCGACTTGCACCCGGCCGCGCTCGGCGACCAGCGTGGCGATCGCGTGCTGGCGTTCCTCGGGGTACACGGCCCTCACCTCCTCCGTGGGCGGCACCACACCGGCTGTCCGATTGTGTGGTTTTCGCGTTGTGATGGTGTTGTTCTATGCCCGATTGGGTTGACAAGTCAAGACCTGTTCGTGACTCTGGTCACCGACGGACGACGGAGTCCGCCGGCCGCCCTCCCGCCGCCCAGCCCTCGGAGCGAACATGTCCACCACCGCTTCCGGCACCACCGCCGTCCTCACCGGCACCCCCGTCGTGCCCGGTGTCGCCCTCGGCCCGGTCATCCGCCCCTCCGGCGCCGTCCGCCTGCCGTCGGAGGACCAGCCCGCGGTCCCCGAGGAGCGCCGGGCCATGGAGAAGGCGCGCTTCACCGCCGCGGCGGAGAAGGTCGCCGAGCGCCTGGAGCACCGCGCCGGCGCCGCGACCGGTGTCAGCGCCGAGGTGCTGACCGCGACCGCCGGCCTGGCGCGCGACCGCGGTCTGCTGTCGGCCGTCGAGCAGCGCATCGACGGCGGGGCGGCGGCCGAGGTGGCCACCCTGCAGGCCGCGCAGCAGTTCGTCGACCTGTTCACCTCGCTCGGTGGTGTCATGGCCGAGCGGGCCACCGACGTCCGCGACGTCCGCGACCGGATCGTCGCCGAGCTGACCGGCCAGGGCGAGCCCGGCGTCCCGGTGCCGGACGAGCCCTCGATCCTGCTGGCCGACGACCTCGCCCCGGCCGACACGGCCGGGCTCGACCCGGCACGCGTCGTGGGGCTGGCCACGCGGCTGGGCGGCACGACCAGCCACACCGCGATCATCGCCCGCCAGCTCGGGCTGCCCTGCGTCGTCGCGGTGGGCGGGCTCGACGACGTCCCCGCGGGCGTGACCGTGCTGCTCGACGGCGAGCAGGGCACCGTCACCGTCGACCCCGATCCGGACGAGGCGCGCGGCCGCGTGGCGGCGGCGCGGATCGCCGCCGAGGCGCTGGCCGGCTACGAGGGCCCGGCGACCACCCGCGACGGCCACGCCGTGCAGGTGCTCGCCAACGTCCAGGACGGCGCCGGCGCCCGCGCCGCGGTGGCCGCGCATGCCGAGGGAGTCGGGCTGCTGCGCACCGAGCTGGCCTTCCTCGGGCACGCCGACGAGCCGTCGGTCGAGGAGCAGGCGAAGGGCTACGCCGAGGTCTTCGAGGCCTTCGCCGGCCGTAAGGTCGTGCTGCGCACGCTCGACGCCGGTTCGGACAAGCCCCTGGCCTTCGCCACCCTGCCCGACGAGGCGAACCCCGCCCTCGGCGTCCGCGGGCTGCGCATCGCCCGCCAGGACGACGGCATCCTGGAACGCCAGCTCGACGCGGTCGCGCAGGCGGCACGCGAGACGGCGTCGACCCCCTGGGTGATGGCGCCGATGGTCGCCACCGAGGCCGAGGCGGCGGACTTCGCCGCCCGGGTGCGCGGCCGCGGCCTGGTGCCCGGCGTGATGATCGAGGTGCCGTCGGCGGCGCTGCTGGCCGGCCGGCTGCTCGACCACGTCGACTTCCTGTCGATCGGCACCAACGACCTGTCGCAGTACACCCTCGCCGCCGACCGGCTCTCCGCCGACCTGGCCGACCTCACCGATCCGTGGCAGCCGGCGCTGCTCGAGCTCGTCCGCATCACGGCCGAGGCGGGGCAGCGCAAGGGCAAGCCGGTCGGGGTCTGCGGCGAGGCGGCCGCCGATCCGCTGCTGGCGATCGTGCTGGTGGGGCTGGGGATCACCTCGCTGTCCTGCGCGGCCTCCGCCGTGCCGGCCGTCGGGGCCCGGCTGGGCACCGTCGATCTGGCCACCTGCCGGGCCGCGGCGGCCGCCGCGCTGGCCGCCGCCGACCCCCAGGAGGCGCGCTCCGCCGTCCGGGAGCTGCTCGACGCTGGATAAGCTGGCGCCTGCAAGCGATACGAAAGTCTGGCCGACTATCGCGCCCTTGCTTCTCTCCCCTGGACAGACCTCATTGTTCCGGTACCGTCCGTCCGGCGTTGTGTACGTGGACGGCAGACGGGGAGAGTTTGTGAAGCGCGGCCCCCGGTTGATCACCAAGGTCGCTGGAGCTGTCGTTGCTGCCGGCGGCAGCACGCTCCTGGCACTGAACGGTGCCCATGTCGTCACGCTCACGCCTACAGCGGTCGTGGCAGCTGCAGCGGCCACTGGGGTGGTTGCTGTGGGTACGGCGGGTACGTCGGCGTTCGGGCAGTACCGGGGAGACCGTCGCCAAGCAGCTGAGCAGAGCGCCGCCTACATCGTTCGGCCAGCGCTTCTCGAACTTAGCGTCAAGGCCAACCTGGACCTCCGGAAGCTCGGTATCAGCGTCTGGCTGGTGAGACACCGCATGTGGCGCACGGATGTGCTGGATCGCCTGCTCCGTGAGCGGCCGTCCTTCTCGCCGGCCGCAAGCAAGATCAAGTGGACGGTTGGTAAAGGGATCATTGGACGGTGCGTCCAGGACGGGGCGGACTTCGGCGATGATGTCGCACAGAGTCACGGACCGTTCATGAACGCGACAGAGGCTGAGTGGTTGGCGGCGCCTGAGGGTGTGCGTCTCGGGCTGTCCTTCGCAGACTTCCGAGCTTTACGTGGCAAGTACGGGGCCGTCGTAGCGACTCCGCTTGTCGACGACACGAAGAACCCTGCCAAGGTCGTCGGCTGCCTGGCCCTAGATGGCCCCGCGGGCAGCTTTGATCAGCTGTGGCAAGATGAGATCAGGAGTTTCCTGGCCGCCGCCGGCGTTGGAGTCATACGCCAGCTACGTAGTGCTGGGTATCTCCCCAACTAGGAGGTGATCCGCGTGAGACGTGCGGACGAGGCTGTGAACGGGCCGACGAAGGCTGCTCACGGCGGCGCGTCGGTGCGGACGGCCCCGCGTATCTGGAGCGGGACCATGCCGGCGCCGCTATTGCGCTCGATGGCTGAGCTCGGCGTGCCGGGTGACGTGGTTGCGCGGGTGGCAGGAGACAACAACAGAGCCGCAGTGAAGCGGACGGGACATCACGGTAGGTAACGACCGGAGAGTCTGCGGGGTCCTGTCGTACCCCGGGAACATGCTCCGTGCATGAGCGACTTGACGTCGTGGGTACTGCCGAGAACAGTCCTGCTCAGCTCTACGGATCTTGTCCTTGCGCAATCGACGTACGGGGAGCGCGATCAATGCCGGATAGGCAAGTCATCGAGGGGCATCTCGAGGACTCCGCGGATGTGGACGTGAGTCCCAAGCGGGCACGGGGGACAGTTACCGTTAGCGACCGCAAGATGACTCGGGGCAGCCGAGAGCGTCGTGGATTGACCACCGAGATCAGTCAGTCACGGCTCGCCAAGCGTGCGGCCACGGGGCAGCCGTTGGTGCGAGGAACTTTCTCAGGGACGTCGTTCAGCAAGCGTCGGGGCTAGCCTATGTCTGGGGCGCCTGATGAAGGCATCGCTCCCCTTCGGTCCGACGGGTCGCCCCTTACCCCTCTCTACGGGGCGCAACATGCCGGTCGATACGAGCGGCAGCGTCTGATTCGGGAGTACGAGGCAGCCTTCGACTGTCGGCTCATCGTGGTTATCGGGCCCTTCACCGACGCCTTCCCCACCTACTTCGAAGAGTTGGTTCACGATGCCAACCCGGACGAAGACCTGCACCTGTTACTTGATAGTCCTGGGGGCAGCGCGGACGTGGCCTTGAGGCTGCTCCGCTCCGCCCAGGCCCGGTGCCGTGAGCTGACAGTCATCGTGCCGGACCAAGCCAAGAGCGCGGCCACCCTCATCTGCTTGGGGGCGCACCAACTGCTCCTCGGCCCCACAAGTGACCTCGGGCCGGTCGATCCCCAGTTCCAGGCAGCAGACGGCTCCTTGATCAGTGCCAAGAACATCATCGCCGCCTGGGACTCGGCCCTGGAGTATGTGCGAGGTGAGGCCGCAGCAAGTTCGCTGGTCGAGCACATGCTCCGGGGCTACGACCTTCTTGATGTCCAGACCGCTAAGTCAGCGCTCAACGACACCGAGAGGCAGATGCGAACCGCCCTTGCGGCCTGCTCGGGGCGTGATGCGGCGCAGGTGGACGAGCTGTTCCGTAACCTGGTTGGTCCTCTGAAGGACGCCCCAGACAGTCACGCAGCCGTCTTCACCGCCGAGGAAGCCCAGGCCTGTGGGTTACCAGTCACGTTCGCTACTGCGGGTGACCGCAGATGGTCCTACGCGTGGCAGTTGTGGGCCAGGTATTTCGAGCTTGAAGCTTTCGTCGTCTTCGAGGGCAGGATCGCGTCTCAGGTCATCCCCCGGGCGCCGAGCTTCAGTCAGGACGACGACTCGTAGCCGCCTGCCGGCGGTCGGGGCCCGGCTGGGCACCGTCGATCTGGCCACCTGCCGGGCCGCGGCGGCCGCCGCGCTGGCCGCCGCCGACCCCCAGGAGGGGCGCTCCGCCGTCCGGGAGCTCTTGGGCGGGTGAGGGAACTCACCCGAAGGGGTGACGTATCCACGGCGATTCTTCAGTCTCACCTAGGTTTCTTCGGAATATCCTCTAGTACGCCTGCATTAGAGTGGGTGTCACAACGGGAGAACTTCCAGAAGGAGCACAGAGAGATGAGCAGCGTGAGGTCCAGCTGGCGTGAGCGTCGCCTCGTGGCGCGGACGCGGCGGGCGATCGACCGCGCCCTCGCCCAGAACTACAGCCCCGCGATGCGGGAGGAGCTGCTGACGCTGGCCAACAGCGCGCAGTTCCGCAACCTCCCGCGCTGAGAGCGGCGCCGTCCACGACGGCGCGCCTCGGCAGTTCCACGGCCCCCGGCTCCTTTCGGAGCCGGGGGCCGTGTCGCGTTCAGTGGTGGCCGGGGACCACCGCGTGGCCCTTGCCGCGAGCGATCAGCCAGCGGTTCACCGGCGTGGTGACGACGAAGGCGACCGCCAGCGAACCGGCCAGCGAGCCCCAGAACAGGACCGACGTGAGGCCGGCGGCCATCGCCCCGGGGACGGCCAGCACCACGGCGTTGTCCACGACCTCCATGACGGCGATCGAGACGGTGTCCGCCGCCAGGGCGACCTTGAGCGCCTGGGCGAACGGCAGGCCGCCGCGCAGGACGCCGCGCATGGTCAGCGCGTAGCCGAAGACGAAGGCCAGCGCGATCGACAGGGCCACGGTGGTCCCGTTCGACAGGCCGGCCGCGGTGCCGATCACCATGCCGAGGACCTCGCCGATCGCGCAGCCGGTCAGGCAGTGCAGCGTCGCCTGGGCGGCCATCCGCCAGCTCGCTCCGGAGCGGGTCGCCGAACCGTCGTGGGTGTGCATCGGAACCTCCTGTGTAGATACCCCCGGGGGGTATAACGCGGTTCTACTCCCACCCCGAGCGACCGGCAAGCGTGAGCTGCGCCTCAGCAGCTCCCCCGAACGGGTTGCCGGGGCTCAACGATCAGGCCGTTCGTGCCGATGAGATCCCACGTGACGACCACCGTGCCCGAGCCCCGGGAGACCTCCGGGGCGACGACGGCGCTGGTGCTCGCCTACGTCCGCGAGCACGGCGGCGACGCGGCGGTGGCGGAGACGCTCCGCCGGGCCGCCGTCCCCTTCACCGCCGAGGAGCTCGGCCGGCCGGACCACTGGGTCGGCTACGACACCCGGGTCCGCCTGTTCACCGCCGCGACCGAGGTCCTCGGCGACCCGGAGACCATGTGGCGGGTGGGCAGCGAGGCCCTGTCCAACGGCCTGAGCCCCGCGCTCGTGCTGATCGTCCGCGCGATCGGGTCGCCGCGGCAGGTCTACCGGCAGCTGCCGCGGGCGGTGGCGAAGTTCTCCACGACCTCGACGATGACGGTCCTCGAGGCCGGTGCCACGCACGCGACCATCCACTACCGGCTGCACGACGGCTACCGGCACTCGCGGCTGGACTGCGACTACGCGCGGGGCCTCATCGGCATGGTGCCGGTCGTCTTCGGGCTCCCCCGGGCAGAGGTGCGGCACGACGAGTGCGAGTCGGACGGCCACCCGGCCTGCATCTACCACCTGACCTGGGAGAGCCGCTCCCGGCTGGGCCGGCGCCGCCGCCGCTCGGCCGAGGCGTCCGCGGAGGCCGAGCTGGTCGCCCTGCGCGGCCAGCTGCGCACCCTGCAGTCGGCAGCCTCCGACCTGGTGGCCAGCGACGACCTCGACGCGATCCTGCACACGATCGTCGCCCGCGCCGCGCAGGCGGTGCTGGCCCCGGCGTACGTGCTGGCCGTGACGCCGCCCGCCGGCGGTGCGCCGCTGGTGCACAGCGCCGGCCTGCCCGACGACGCGATCACCGGCACCGCGCGCACCCTGCTGGCCACCGGCGACCTGGGCCCGCACGCGGTGGTCGTCGACGTCGCATCCGCGCGCCGCCGGCACGGCCGGCTGGCCGCGGTCTACCCGGAGGGCCACGGCGCCATCGGCGACGAGCGCTCGATGCTCGCCGCCTACGCCGGCCACGCCGCCGCGGCGCTCGACCTGCTGATGGCCCTCGAGGACGCCCGGCTGGAGGCCGACCGGGCCGGCGCGCTGCTCGCGCTGGCGCACGAGCTCGCGGCCGCGCCCGACGCCGACGCCGTCTGCGACGTCGTGGCCAGGGCGCTGCCCCGGGTCGTCGGCTGCAGCCGAGCCACGATCATGCTGTGGGACCCGGCCTCCGGCCGGCTGCGCACCCGGGCCTCCGAAGGGCTGGACGCCGGGGCCGCCGCGTTCGCCGCCCGCACCGACCTGGCCGCCGAGGACACCCCGGAGCTGGTCGGCATGCTCACCGACCGCGAGCCGCGCGTCCTGCGCGACGCCACGAGCAGCCCGGCCCTGCGGGGGCTGCTCGAGGGGCTCGGCAGCACCGACGCCGTAGCCGTCCCGCTCCTCGCCGGCACCTCGTTCCTCGGGGTCGCCGCCGCGGGCTGGCGGCAGGGCGAGGCGCCGAGCGTCCTGGACGGCGACGTCCTCGTGCGGCTGCGCGGTGTCGGCGACCAGGCCTCGACCGCGCTGCAGAAGGCGCGGCTGCTGGAGACGGTGCGCCACCAGGCCGCGCACGACGCGCTCACCGGCCTGCCCAACCGGGTGCTGTTCCTGGAGCGCCTCACCGCGGCGCTGGAGCGCCCCGAGGCCGAGGAGCAGATCGCCGTCCTGTTCTGCGACCTGGACAGGTTCAAGGCGGTCAACGACTCCCTCGGGCACGCCGCCGGGGACGAGCTGCTCCGCCAGGTCGCCGCCCGGCTGCTCTCCGCGGTGCGCCCCGGCGACACGGTCGGCCGGCTCAGCGGTGACGAGTTCGCCGTCGTCCTGCGCGGGCTCTCCTCACCGGAGGGCGCGCACTCCCTCGCCCGGCGCGTGCTGGCCTGCTTCGACGAGCCGTTCCGGCTCGAGGGACGCGAGGTGCGGATCGGCACCAGCGTGGGCGTGGCCGTCCACGCGAACGGGGACGGCGGCCCGGAACTGCTGCTGCGCCGGGCCGACGCGGCGATGTACGCCGACAAGCACCGCGACCGGGAAGCCCCCGCGCGTTAGTTCCGCAGTCGGGAACGCAGCGCCGCCTGGTCCGCTGCGCCGAACCCGTGCGCCTCCAGCCAGCCGAGAGGGCCACCGTGGCGCTCGTCGAGGAGGGTCAGCACGCGGTCCATCGTCTCCGCCCGGGGGGTGTGGGTCGCCACGTCGCGGCTCTCCATGTCCTCGGCGTAGGTGGGGGAGGCCGCCAGCCGCGCGACGACGCCCTCGATGACCTCGGCGGTCAGCGCGTAGTCGGCGACGATCTCCTCGTGCGGGACGCCGGCGACGGCCAGGCTCAGCGCGCAGACGACGCCGGTGCGGTCCTTGCCGGCGGCGCAGTGCACGATCGCCGCGCCGGGACCGCCGTGCGCCAGGGCGCGCAGCGCGTCGACCACCGCGTCGCTGCGGTCGTTCAGGTAGCCGAGGTAGGACCGGACCGCCGGCGGCTCGTGCTCGTCGCCCTCGGCCACCTGCCGCGGCAGGACGGCCTCCTGCCAGCCGCCCGGGAGTTCGGGGATCTCCTCCTCCTCGACGGCGAACACGTCGGTGTGGTGGCCGCGCTCGGGGATCAGGCTGAAGTGCCGGTGGGTCACCGCCTCGACGTCGCGCAGCGGGCCGCGGCCCTCGAGGAGGACCTCGGCGGTGGTGCGCAGGTCGATGACGTCGCGCAGCCCCAGCTCGTCGACCAGCCGGTGCACGTCCGCCTCGGAGAGCGTCTGCAGGTTGTCGCTGCGCAGGATCCTCCCGGGCACCGTCCGGCCGCCGTCGGTGGTGGGCAGCCCGCCCAGGTCACGGGTGTTCGCCGTTCCGTCGAGGTGCAGCCAGCGATCGGTGCGCAGGGAGGTCACGCCCCGACGGTACGGCGGGGATCTGACACCGCGGCAACACGGTGGCGAACGGGAAGCAGTTCCTCGCACACCGCGATCAGCCGGGCGCGCAGCTCTCCGGCCCGCGCGGCGAGGTCCCGCTGCCGGCGGACGTACTCGGCCTTGCCCTCCGGCGTCTCGATCGCGACAGCCGGCTGCCCGTAGGACGACAGGTCGTACGGCGCGGCCTGCATGTCGAGCAGCCGGACGTCGCGGGCCAGCTCGAAGCAGTCCAGCGCCAGCTCGCCCGGGACCGCCGGTCCCAGCTTGCCGGCCCACTTGTGCACGTCCATCGAGGCGTGCAGGCAGCCGGGCTGCTCCAGGTCGACCTGCGTCGCGCGGGTGGGCTGCAGCCGGTTGCGCCCGACGGCGGCCGGGGTGAAGAACCGGAAGGCGTCGAAGTGGCTGCACCGGATCGGGTGCGCCTCGACGACGGCGTCCGTGCCGGCCTGCCCCAGGCGCAGCGGCAGCGGGTGCCGGTGCTCCTGCTGGCGGTAGACCATGGCCCACTCGTGCAGCCCGAAGCAGCCGGTGAACAGCGACCGGGAGGCGGTCGCGGTCAGCAGTCGGTGCACGAAGCGCACGGTGTCGCCGCGGTCGGCCAGGAACGTCGCGAGGTCCAGGGTCACCGCGCCGTCGGCGTCCGTCCGGTACCAGCGCCAGCCGGCGTGCGGGGCCGGGGCCGACCCCGGCTCGAGGACGACGCCCGGGCCGGGGTGCCAGCGGCGCAGCAGCGACGGGCGGGTGTTGTAGTACTCGAAGAGGAAGTCCTCGATGGCGTGCCGTTCGCCGGCGGCCTTGCGGGCGCGGTGCCCGGCGGTCAGCGCGTCGGCGCGGTCGGCGTGCGCACGGGCCCTCTCCTGCCAGATCTCCGCGCGCACCGGTCCATCATCGCGCGGTCCAGCCGCCGTCCATCGGGAAGGTGGCGCCGGTGACCGAGGTGGCGACGGGCGAGCAGAGCCACGCCACCATCTCGGCGACCTCCTCGGGCTCGAGCAGCCGCTTGACGGCTGCGGGGGCCAGCATGATCTGCGCGACGACGTCGTCCTCGGAGATGCCGTTCGCGCGCGCCTGGTCGGCGATCTGGCCCTCGACCAGAGGAGTGCGGACGTAGGCAGGGGCGATGCAGTTCGACGTCACCCCGTGCTCCGCGCCCTCCAGCGCGATCGTCTTCGACAGCCCCTCCAGGCCGTGCTTGGCCGTGACGTACGCGCCCTTGAACGGTGAGGCGACCAGCCCGTGGATGGAGCTGATGTTCACGATCCGGCCCCACCCGCGCCCGTACATGTGCGGCAGCGCCCCGCGGGCCAGGCGGAACGGCGCTTCGAGCATCAGCCGGAGGATGTAGGAGAACCGGTCGGGCGGGAACTCGTGGATCGGCGCCACGTGCTGCAGGCCGGCGTTGTTCACCAGGACGTCGACGTCCAGGTCCAGCCGGTCGATCCCGTCCAGATCGGAGAGGTCGGCGGTCACCGCGGTGCCGTCGACCTTGCCGGCCACGGCGGCGGCCGCGTCGGCGTCCCGGTCGACGACCAGCACGTGCGCGCCCGCTTCGGCCAGCCGGATCGCCGCCGCCCGGCCGATGCCCGAGCCCCCGCCGGTGACCAGGGCCCGCCGTCCGGACAGGAAGTCGCCGGTCATCAGTCGGCGGAGTTGCCCGGCCGCGCGACGGCGTCGTCCTCCTGGGCGTCGTCGTCCGTGGTGAGGGTGGTGTCCTTCTCGCCGCGGTCGCTCGCCTCGTTGCCGGGTGTGCCGTCGACCAGGTTCGCCGGCGAGTTGGCGTCGGTGGTCTCGTTCTCGTTGTAGCCGGTGGGCTGGGACTCGGTCACGGTCGCAACCATGCCCCGCCCACCGGCCCGGAAACGACGCCTCAGAAGGCGGACTCGTCGAGCTCCATGAGCGCGTTGTCGGTGTTCTCCACGATGACCCGCTCGGCGGAGAGCTTCGGCAGCACCTGGGTGCAGAAGAAGCGGGTGGCGGCGAGCTTGCCCTCGTAGAAGAACCGGTCCCTCTCCGAGACCTCCCCGCCGAGCGCGGACAGCGCGACCTCGGACTGGCGGATCAGCAGCCACGCGGTGATCAGATCGCCGGCGGCCAGCAGCAGCCGCGAGGTGTTCTGCGCGACCTTGTAGAGGCTGCTCATGTCCTCCTGGGCGGCCGTCAGCTGGCCGAACATCGCGGTGAGCATGCCCTGGACGTCGGAGAGCGCCGTCTGCAGCAGCGCCCGCTCCTCCTTGAGCCGGCCGTTGCCGACCTCGGCGTCGATCGTCGCCTGGATCTGCGAGGCCAGCCAGGTCAGCGCGACGCCGCCGTCCTTGACGATCTTGCGGAAGAAGAAGTCCTGGCCCTGGATCGCGGTCGTGCCCTCGTAGAGGGTGTCGATCTTGGAATCGCGGATGTACTGCTCGATCGGGTAGTCCTGCAGGTAGCCCGACCCGCCGAGGGTCTGCAGCGACTCGGCGGTGAGCAGCTGGGTGGCCCGCTCGGAGCCGAAGCCCTTCACGATCGGCAGCAGCAGGTCGTTGACCTTGGCCGCGAGCACGGCCTCCTCGCTGTCGGCGGAGCCCTCGGCCTCGGCCTGGATCACCTGGTCGCGGAACGTCGCGGCGTACAGGTAGAGCGCGCGCATGCCCTCGGCGTAGGACTTCTGCAGCATGAGCGAGCGGCGCACGTCGGGGTGGTGGGTGATGGTCACCCGCGGGGCGTCCTTCGACGTCGCGGTCAGGTCGGCGCCCTGCACCCGCTCCTTGGCGAAGGCCAGCGCCTGCTGGTAGCCGGCCGAGAGGGTGGCGATCGCCTTGGCGCCCACGAACATCCGGGCGTGCTCGATCACCTTGAACATCTGCGCGATGCCGTCGTGCACGTCGCCGACCAGCCAGCCCTTCGCGGGCACGGGGCCGTCGCCGAAGGTGAGCTCGCAGGTCGTGGAGACCTTGAGGCCCACCTTCTTCTCGACGTTGGTCACGTAGACGCCGTTGCGCTCGCCGAGCTCACCGGTCTCGAGGTCGACGTGGACCTTGGGGACGACGAACAGCGACAGGCCCTTCGTGCCGGCCTTCGCGCCCTCGGGGCGGGCCAGCACGAGGTGGACGATGTTGTCCGAGAGGTCGTGCTCGGCGGAGGTGATGAACCGCTTCACGCCGGTGATGTGCCAGGAGCCGTCGTCCTGCTGCACCGCCTTGGTCCGGCCGGCGCCGACGTCGGAGCCGGCGTCGGGCTCGGTGAGCACCATCGTGGCGCCCCACTTGTGCTCGACCATGAGCTCGGCGAGCCGCTTCTGGTCGGGCGTGCCCAGCTCGTGCAGGACCCCGGCGAAGGCGGCCCAGGCGCCGTACATGAAGACGGCGGGGTTGGCGCCCAGGATCATCTCGAAGGTGGCCCACGAGAACGTCTGCGGGGCGCCGAAGCCGCCGAGCTCCTCGGGCAGGTCGAGGCGGTACCACTCGCCGTCCTCGAGGGCGCGCACCGACTTCTTGAACGACTCGGGCAGCGTGACCGAGTGGGTGGCGGGGTCGAAGACCGGCGGGTTGCGGTCGGCGTCGGCGAAGGACTCGGCGATCGGCCCCTCGGCCAGCTTGCGGATCTCCGCGAGCACGCCGCGCGCCGTCTCGGCGTCCATCTGCTCGAACGGGCCGGTGCCGAACCGGTCCTTGGTGTCGAGGAACTCGAACAGGTTGAACTCGAGGTCCCGCAGGTTCGCGGTGTAGTGACCCATGCCGGTGGCTCCCGTGGCTCGGTACGTGTGACGGCGATCCCTTACTCGCCAGTAACAAACGTTATTACCGACGAGTAGCAACGGCAAGCGCACCGCCGTCCGACACGCCCCTCGGGGTGTGGTCGCGACCCTCGCGGTGCAGGACGCGGGGGGCGACCACACCGCGCGGGTCAGGACTTGCGGTTGCGGCGGGCGCGCCGGGTCAGGCCGGCCAGCCACACGAGCAGGCCGCCGAGCGCGGCCGCGATCACCAGCGCCAGCACCAGCGGCGCCTCGACGTTCCCGAAGACCAGGCTGACCTCGACGGTCTGGGTGTTGAAGACGACGAACAGCACCAGCAGGACGGTCACGAACAGCAGCAGCGCGAGGGCGAGCGTGCGACCGGCGGTGCGGCCGCGGGACCGCGTCGGGGCGGGCTGCGGGGTGGTCGGCGTCAGCGGCGTTCCCGGCGGCGGACCGGCGGGACCGGGGATCCCGGTCGGGACGACGGGCGGCTCGGGTGCGGTCACCCCGCCAGTGTCCTGCGCCGTCGCCGTCCGCAGGGCCCGATCCGCCCTGACCGAGACCGACTCGTCACCGTCGGGCGTCGGTTCCGTCGTCCTGGCTCACGGCAAGGGTTCCTGGCTCACGTCCCACGGTGAGCCAGGAACCGGGGGATCAGCTGAGCTGATCGTGGCCGGGCCCGGCCGGGCCGAGCGGTCAGTCGTCCAGCGCCGGGCCGGCCTCGTGCCGCGGGTGGCCGGACGTGCGCTCGCGCTGCTTCATCCGTGCCTCGAACACGTGCCGGTCCCCGTCGGAGAGCTCGGTGCGGGCGCGCTCGTCGAAGGCGCGGAACGTCGTCCAGTAGCCGGCGTCGTAGTCCTCGATGATCTGGAACGTCCAGCGGTCGGCGATCACGTTGCGCCCCACGAGGTCGCGCTCGAGGTCGTCGGCCAGTTCCGCGTGCCCGCCCTTGCGGAACAGCTCGACCGCCTCCTGCACGGCGAGGTCGGCGGTGCCGGTCAGCCGGTGGAAGCCGTACAGCAGGCCCCGGGCGTGCTCGACGACCTCGAGGGCCTCGGACAGCTTGCCGAGCGCCTCGACGGTCGTGTCGTCCAGGTCAGGGCGGGTGCGATCGGTGCTCACCCGCTCATCCTGCGGACAGGAGGCGTCAGACGCGCGCGGTGACCGCGAGCGCGTCGGCGTGGGCGATGAGCTTCTCGGCGAGCGCACGACCGTGCGAGGCCGGGCCGTCGGGGCCGAGCAGGCCGCCGGAGAGGTACATGCCGTCGATGATCAGGTGGATCTGCGCGGCCAGGTCGTCGCCCCGGCCGGGCAGCAGCTCGTCGGCCTGCCGCTCCAGCCGCGCGTGCAGCTCGAACTTGTAGTCGGCGGCGGCGCTGCGGGCCGGGTGCTGCGGGTCGTCGTACTCGCTGCTGACGTTGGTGAACGGGCAGCCGCGGAAGCCGGGGCGGGTGACCTCGCGCTCGACGTGGTCGACGACGGCGAGCAGCGCGGCCCGCGGGTCGCCGTCGCAGCGGGCCAGTTCGGCGTCGATGAAGGCGAGGACCGTCGCGGCCTTGCGGGCCAGGTACGCGCCGACCAGCTCGTCCTTGCTCTTGAACAGCCGGTAGACCGTCATCTTGCCCAGACCCGTCTCGCGGACGAGCTCGTCCATGCCGACGCTGCGCGAGCTGCGGGTCGCGAAGAGGCGCTCAGCGGTGTCGAGGACGATCGCCTGCCGCTCGGCGCGGCTGCGGCGAACCGGGGCCGAGGCGTCGTCGGCGGCGGCGAGTTTCAGGGCGGCGGTCACGGCACGCATGCTGCCCGAGAACGTGACGGAAGAGTTCGCGGCACGCCGAGCCATGTAGCTCTGTGTAACCAGGGGTGGGGGAGTTGTGCGAGGCGCCGGGGATCGATGTGGTCGCTGTGGTTACTCGCAGTCACACCGCAGCAGGGCGATCCCCGGCGACGCCCTCAGTTGACGCGGATGCGGCGCGGGTTGGCCAGCAGGCGGGCGGTCAGGACGACGGACGTCTCCTGCTCGCGGGACTCGTCGGTCCGCACCGCCGCGGCGTCGTCGGCTACTCGGATCTCGCGGGTGTTCTCCTCCATGCCTTCCAGCCTGCCCTCGCCCTCGCCGGAGGAAACAGACCCGAACCGGTGATCCGCGTCGCACCCGGCGAGAGATCGGTCACGCTCCGACGACCGGGGCCGCCGCGTGGTGGTGGCTGTCGACGTCGGCCGGCGTGCGCTGGCGGACCTCGCGACGCCGGCCGGTCAGCGCCAGCACCACGAGCCAGACGGCGACCGCGACCGCAACGACGAAGAAGCTCGGCGGCAGGTTGACCATCGCCGAGAGCACCAGTCCGAGCCAGACCGAGCCGAGGGCGATGGCCACGGCGATGCCCGCGACCGCGACCGGACGGGCGGTCAGCCGCAGCGCCGTGGCGGCCGGCGTCACCACGAGGGCGAACAGCAGCAGCGTGCCGACGACCTGCACCGCCATCGTGATCGTCAGCGCGAGCAGGACGACGAACGCCAGCCCGAGCGCGCGCACCGGCACGCCGCGCGCCTCGGCGACGGCCGGGTCGACGGAGGCGAACAGCAGCGGCCGCGCGATCAGCGCCAGGACCAGCACGACGGCGAGGGTGAACAGGCCGAAGACGACGAGCTGGTCGGCGGAGATGGCCAGCAGGTTGCCGAACAGCACCGACGTCGTCGCGCTGGCGTTCGCGCCGGCCAGCGAGGCGAACAGCACGCCCAGCCCCGTGGCCAGCGCCAGGATCGTGCCGGTGGCGATCTCCCGCTCGGCCACGCGCTTGCCGAACAGGCCGATGAGCAGTCCGCCGCCGATGCAGAAGACCGCGAGCCCGAGCGTGACCGGGGCGCCGATCAGGATCGCGCCGGTCGCGCCCGGGAAGCCGATGTGCGCCAGCGCGTGCGCGGCGAAGGCGTTCTGGCGGGTGATGACGAAGTAGCCCAGCAGCCCGGCGGCGACGGCGACCAGGGAGCCGCCGATCAACGCGTGGCGCATGAACGTCGTCCCGAGGATGTCCAGCCAGTCGGACTGGAAGCCGATGTCGGCGAGGAACCCGCTCATCGCTCGCTACCCGCGGGGTCGGGGTCGCTCCACGCGGCCCGGGTGAACAGGTCGCCCTGCGGGGTGCGGACGACGCCCACCGGCGTCCCGTAGAGGTGGGTCAGCAGGTCCTCCTGGACGACGTCGCCGATCGAGGCGTGGTGCGGGTGGCCGTCGAGCAGGTAGACGGCGTCGGTGAGCACGGGGAGCAGCGGGTTCAGGTCGTGCGCCACGACCAGGACGGTGGCGCCGCGCTCGCGCTGCAGGTCGCCGAGCAGCCGCACGATCTCGTGCTGGTTGCGCAGGTCGAGGTTGGCCAGCGGCTCGTCGAGCAGCAGCAGCTCGGCGTCGTCCACGATCGCCTGGGCGATGGCCACGCGCTGCTGCTGGCCGCCGGAGAGCTCCGACATGCGCCGGTCGGCGTAGCCGGCCGCGCCGACCCGCTCGAGGGCGGCGTCGACCCGGGCGCGCTCGCCGGCGCTGGTCGGGCGCAGGCCGAACCGGCCGCCGTTGAGGCCGAGGGTGACCAGGTCGCGGGCGCGGACCGCCTCGCCGATCGCGGCGGTGTAGTTCTGGGGCACGTAGCCGATCCGCCGGTTGCCCCGGCGCGGTGGGCCGCCGAGCACGCGCACCTGCCCCTCGGCGACCGGCAGCAGGCCCAGCAGCACCTGGAACAGCGTCGTCTTGCCCGCGCCGTTGGGGCCGATGACGCCGACGACGGCGCCGGCGGGGACGCTCAGGTCGCCCTCCGACCAGACGGTCCGGCCGCCGCGGACGACCCGGACGCCTTCCAGCTCGAGGGCGTTCACGAGGTCTCCAGCGCGGTCGAGAGCCTCCGGAGCTGTGCGAGTTGCCACGCGACGAACGAACCGCCCGGGTGCGGCGGCGATTCCGTCACCTCGACCACAGGCACACCGGCGTGCTCGGCGGTGGCGCGCAGCTGGTCGGGCAGCTCGCCCTCGGTCTGGGTGTTCACGACGAGGACGTCGACCTCGCCGGTGCGCAGCGCCTTCTCGAACGCGGCGATGTCGCCGGGCGCCGGGTCGCCCTCGTTGCTCACCGCGGAGCGGTAGCCCTCGGGCGTGACGTCGCGCAGCCCGATGGCTCGGGCGGTCGGGTCGAAGACGGTCTCGGTGGCCGCGTACGTCTTCCCGGCGGCCGCCGTCCGCAGTGCGGCGAGCTCGTCGGTCCAGGGCTGCCGGTCCCGTTCCTCGGCGGTGGCCCGGGCCGTGAAGACGTCGGCGTCGTGCGGGGCGAGCGTCGTGAGCTCGGCGGTGACGCGCGCGGCCATCCGCGGCACCAGGTCCGGGTCGTACCAGAGGTGCGGGTTGTCGCCGGTGCGCCAGCCGGCGACCTGGGCGGCGGTGACGACGGCCGGCCGTGGGTCGAGGTTGCGGACGGCGTCGGCGGCCCAGGTGTCGTACCCCGCGCCGTTGAGGACGACGAGGTCGGCCTTCTCGAACGCGGCGATGTCGGCCGGCTTGGGCTCGTAGTCGTGCGGGTCGACGGCGGAGGACGCGAGCACCGTGGTCACGGTCGTGCAGTCACCGCCCAGCGTGCGGGCCAGGTCGCTCCACTGGCTCACCGAGACGACCACGTCGACCAGGTCACCCGGGCAGCGCGCCGCATCGCCCGACGTCGTCACCGGGCGGCTGCCGGCGCCGCTCGCGGCGGTGCAGGCGGTCAGCACCAGCCCGGCCAGCACGGCCAGGACGGCGACGACCCCTCGGGCGCGGCCCACGTCCCCTCCCTAGATGGGAATGATTCTCACTTCCAGTATGCCGGAGGCAGGGGCGGCGGCGCGAGGGGGTTCAGGCGAGGTCGGCGACCAGCGGGTCCCAGAGGTCCAGCGAGGAGGGGTAGGAGGCGTAGACGCTGAACCGGTCGACCAGGTCGCCGAACCGGGCGCAGATCAGTCCGCCGAGCTCCTCCGGCGCTCCGATGACCGCGAACTCGGCCAGGACGTCGTCGCCGACCAGGTCGCGCATCGCCGTCCACTTGTCCTCGCGACGGCTCACCGACAGCTGGTGCAACTCCTCGCCCAGGGCCTCCCAGCCGTGCAGCTCCAGCACGGGGCGGTAGGCCGGGGTGCTGCCGTAGAAGGCGATCGTGGCCTCGACCGCCTGCGCCGCCTCGGCCAGCTCGTCGTCGGTGCGCCCGGTGACGACCAGGCCGGGGAGGTTCACGGTCACGTCGGCGCGCTCGCGACCGGACACGGCCAGCCCCTCGTCCAGGGCCGGCAGCGTGCGCTCGCGGAGGTAGCGGGCGGTGGTGAAGCCGTGCACCAGCAGGCCGTCGGCCACCTCGCCGACCAGCCGCGTCATCGCCGGGCCCACGGCCGCGAGGTGCACGGGCGGTGCGCCCCACTCGTGCGCGGGCGGCGAGAACATCGGCGTCATCAGCGTGTGCCGGTAGTACTCGCCCTGGAAGCGCAGCGGCTCGCCGTCCTGCCACGAGCCCCAGATCGCGCGCAGCGCGCCGATGTACTCGCGCATCTGCGCGACCGGCTTGCCCCACGGCATCGAGAACCGCCGCTCGACGTGCGCCTTGATCTGGGTGCCGAGCCCGAGGACGAACCGCCCCCTCGTGTAGCGCTGCAGGTCGTGGGCGGTCAGGGCCAGCGTCATCGGGGAGCGGGCGAAGGCGACCGCGATCGCGGTGCCGATCGTCACCCGCTCCGTGGCCAGCCCGGCCGAGTGCAGCTGCAGGAACGGGTCGTGGTTCACCTCCGAGGCCCAGATGCCGGCGTACCCGCGGGCCTCCAGCTCCCGGGCGGTGGCGGGGACGTCATCCATCCCGGTGGACAGCAGCGCGGCGTCGAGGAGCACGGTTGGCGAGCCTGCCGGACGGATGCCGCGCTGACCAGCGCGGGGGACCGGTCCGTCCGTCGAGCAGGCGGTTGTGGCCGGAGCCGCAGCCGTGGTGGGCTCGCCCCGTGACGCTGGACTTCGACGAGGGCGACGAGCTGCGAGCGCTGCGGGCGGCCGTCGCCGACCTCGGCTCCCGCTACGGGCAGGAGTACTTCCTCGCGCAGGCGCGCTCGGGCGGGCGCACCGACGCGCTGTGGTCGGAGGTCGGCAAGGCCGGGTTCCTCGGCGTGAACATCCCCGAGGAGCACGGCGGGGGAGGCCGCGGGCTGCTGGAGCTCTCGATCGTGCTGGAGGAGCTCGGCGCCGCCGGTTGCCCGCTGCTGATGATGGTCGTGTCGCCGGCGATCTGCGGCACCGTGATCACCCGCTACGGCACGCCGGAGCAGAAGGACCGCTGGCTGCCGGGGATCGCCGACGGCTCGGTGACGATGGCCTTCGCCATCACCGAGCCCGATGCCGGCTCGAACTCCCACGAGATCAGCACCATCGCCCGCCGGGACGGCGAGGAGTGGGTGCTGTCCGGCCGCAAGGTGTGGATCAGCGGCGTCGACCAGGCCGACGCGCTGCTCGTGGTCGGGCGGCTCGCCGACGGGCCGCCCGGGACGCTGCGGCCGGCGCTGTTCGTCGTCCCGACCGGTGCCCCCGGGCTGACCGCGCACCCGATCCCGATGGAGATCGTGAGCCCGGAGCGGCAGTTCTCGCTGTTCCTGGACGACGTCCGGCTGCCCGCCGACGCGCTGGTCGGCCACCCCGACCAGGGCATCGCGCAGCTGTTCGCCGGCCTGAACCCCGAGCGTGTGATGGCCGCGGCCTACTCCCTCGGCGTCGCGCGGCTGGCGATGCGCAAGGCGACCGCCTACGCCCGCGAGCGGGAGGTGTGGGGGACGCCGATCGGCGCGCACCAGGGCCTGGCGCACCCGCTGGCCGCCTGCCAGGTGGAGATCGAGCTGGCCCGGCTGATGACGCAGAAGGCTGCGTGGCTGATCGACACCGGCCGGGAGGCCGGCAGCGCCGCGAACAGCGCGAAGTACGCCGCCGCCGAGGCCGCGGCGCGCACCGTCGACCAGGCGATCCAGACCCACGGCGGCAACGGCCTGTCCCAGGAGTACGGCGTCGCCGCGCTCCTGGCGATGTCCCGCGTCAGCCGGATCGCGCCGGTCAGCCGCGAGATGATCCTCAGCTTCGTGGCCCAGCACGACCTGCAACTCCCCCGCTCCTACTAGGTGGTTTCGCGCGCTTAACCGCGCGCGGTTAAGCGCGCGAAACCACAGAAGACCCGGAGGACGACGTGGCCGAGCCGCGCATCTACAGCAGTGAGTACCCGGCGGTCGAGACGCCGACGACGCCGATCTGGCAGTTCGTGCTCGCCGACGCCGCCGCCCGCGGGGACGCCCCGGCACTGGTCGACGGCATCACCGGCCAGACGATCAGCTACGCGCAGCTGGCGCACATGGTCGAGCGCATGGCGGCCGGGTTCGCCGGGATCGGCGTCAAGCCCGGCGACGTCGTCGCGCTGCACAGCCCGAACACCGTGCTCTACCCGGTGGTCTTCTACGCCGCCAGCCGCGCCGGGGCCACGGTGACGACGCTGTCCGCCCTGGCCACCGCCAAGGACATGGCCGGCCAGCTCGCCGACTCCGGCGCCACGCTGGTCGTCACGGTCGGCGCGCTGCTGCCGGTCGCGCTGGAGGCCGCCGGCGAGCGGCCGGTCTGGACCTGCGACCGGGTCGAGGGGCACCCGAGCGTGCAGGACCTGCTCGCCGCCGACGGCCCGGCCCCCGACGTCGCGGTCGACCCGGCCGAGGACGTCGCCGTCCTCCCCTACTCCTCCGGCACGACTGCGCTGCCTAAGGGCGTGATGCTCACCCACGCCAGCATCGGGGTGAACCTGGCGCAGATCGACGTGCTGCACACGATGGGGCCGGAGGACCGGATCGTCGCCGTCCTGCCGTTCTTCCACATCTACGGCATGACCGTGCTGATGAACGTCGCGCTGCGCAAGGGCGCCACGGTCGTCGTCCTGCCGCGCTTCGACCTGCTGCAGTTCCTCGACGTCCTCGAGCAGCACCGGATCACGCGGGCCTACGTCGCGCCGCCGGTCGTGCTGGCCCTGGCCAAGCACCCGGCCGTCGACGGGCGCGACTTCTCCGCGCTCAGCTTCATCCTGTCCGCCGCCGCGCCGCTGGACGCCGAGCTCGCGCAGGTCTGCGCCGACCGGCTGGGCGTCGAGATCGGCCAGGCCTACGGCATGACCGAGCTCTCCCCCGGCACGCACCTCGTCCCCGACGGCACCGCCCGCTCGGCGCCTCCCGGGACCGTCGGCAAGCTGTTCCCCTCCACCGAGGCCCGGCTGGTGTCGGTCGAGACCGGCGAGGACGCCGGCCCGGGCGAGGAGGGCGAGATCTGGATCCGCGGCCCGCAGCGGATGAAGGGCTACTTCGGCCGGCCCGAGGAGACCGACACCCTGATCGACGCCGACGGGTGGCTGCACACCGGCGACATCGGCACGGTCGACGACGACGGCTGGTGGTTCGTCGTCGACCGGGTCAAGGAGCTGATCAAGTACAAGGGCTACCAGGTCGCCCCCGCCGAGCTGGAGGCCGTGCTCCTGGGCAGCCCGGACGTCGCCGACGCCGCGGTCATCGGTGTCTACGACGAGAGGGGCGACGAGGTGCCCAAGGCGTTCGTCGTCCGCGCGCCGGGCAGCGCCGCGACCGAGGACGACGTCCTGGCCTACGTCGCCGAGCACACGGCGCCCTACAAGCGGGTCCGCCGCGTGGAGTTCATCGACGCGGTGCCCAAGGCGGCCAGCGGCAAGATCCTGCGCCGCGAGCTGCGGGCGAAGGAGCGGGAGGCCGCCGGCCAGGCGTGACTCAGTCGCTGTCCGGCTGGTCGGCGCCCTCGTCGTCGGGGCCCTCGGCCGGCTGCTGCGGGTGCGGGGTGCGGGAGTCGACCTGACGGCCAGGGGCCTCGTCGCCCTCGGCCGGCTCGCTGCTGTGCGGGGTGCGTCCGGGCTCGCTCATGCGCGCTCTCCTGCCCCCCTTGTCCCACGTGAAACAGCCACGATTCAGCCGACGGGGACCGCCTCCGGGACACGGGCCAGGGCCGCGCGGACGGCGTCGTCGTCGGGCAGCGCACCGCGGGCACCCGGCCCGGTCGTCGACAGCGCGGCCGCGGCGACCGCGTAGCGGACCGCCCCGGCCAGCGGCGTGCCGGCGGCGAGCGCGGCGGCGAGCGCGCCGCAGAAGCAGTCCCCGGCGCCGGTGGTGTCGACCGGGGTCACCGGCAGGGGCGGCTGCAGCAGCGCCGGACCGTCGCCGTCCGGCACCAGGAGCGCGCCGCGGGAGCCCAGGGTGACGACGACGGCCGAGGCGGTCACCGCCCGCGCCAGCCGCACCAGCTCGGCCGGCTCCCGCTCGCCCGGCCCGGCACCGGCCAGCGCGGCGAGCTCGTGCTCGTTGGGGACCAGGACGTCGACCCGCTCGAGCAGCTCGGCCGGCAGCGGCCGGGGCGGTGCCGGGGTGAGGACGACGGTGCCGCCGGCTGCCTCCGCGGCGGCGCGCACGGTCGCCAGGGGCACCTCGAGCTGCAGCAGCACGACGTCGGCGCGGCGGACCGGGTCGGCGACGGCGTCGTCCGGGGTGAGCTCGGCGTTCGCCCCCGGGACGACGACGATCAGGTTCTCCCCGCTGCCCTGCTCGACCGGGATCGTGGCGCTGCCGGTCGGCACGCCGGGCGTGCGGTGCACCCGGCTGACGTTGACCCGCGAATCGGCGAGCGCGGCCAGCTGCCGGTCGCCCGCCGGGTCGTCGCCCACCCGCCCGATCATGTGCACGCCGGGGGCGAGCCGGCCCGCGGCGGCAGCCTGGTTGGCGCCCTTGCCGCCCGGCGCCAGCGTTGTCCCCTCGCCGATCACCGTCTCGCCGCGGCCGGGCAGGCGGCCGACGCGCACGAGCACGTCCTCGTTCAGGCTGCCGACGACGGTGACGGACACGCGGGGACCTCCGGGCTCGGGAGCGGAGGCTCACGGGCGAGGTTTCCTCGCACGTCAGCCTCCGGTACGGGCCCGGTCATCCTTGCTGGTCGTCGTCCTCGTCCGGATCGGGGGCCACGCCCAGCCCCTCCCGGCGGACCCACACCGGCAGCACGTACCAGGTGAGCAGTCCGGCGAGGGCGATGAACCCGCCGCCGACCAGGCCCTGCCACAGACCGAGCGCGACGTCCAGGATGAGCAGGACCGAGCTGGTGATGGCGACGACGAGCAGCCCCAGCCCGATGAGCAGCAACCGGTCGGCGACGGCGACCAGGGCGGCCTTCTGCCGCCGCCGGAACACCAGCCGGTGGAAGGAGACCGGGGCGATGAGCACCAGCGTGGCCAGCGCGGTGGCCAGGACCGCGACGGTGTACACCGTCAGCTTGAACGCGTCCAGCTCGCGGAAGCGCTGGGTGAAGGCCAGCGCGAGCAGGAAGGCGAACAGGACCTGCACGCCGGTGATCGCGACCCGCACCTCCTGCAGCAGCTCGGCGAGGTTCCGGTCGAGCACCTGCTGCACCGACTCGCCGCGGCTGCGCGCCGTCTGCTGCGCGGCCGCGGCGTCGTAGCGACCCACCCCCGTGTGGGCCAGCGGTTTCCCACCCACGCCGCAGAGGTACCCGCCGAGGGCCGCCGTCGACACCCGGGAGTCCTCATGGCGCAGAACGACGCCGACGGCCGTCGGGCAGAAGGACGGCTCGGGCGAGTCGACCTGGCGCACATGCGGAAGGTCCACGGGTACGTTCAGGGCCACCTCGCCCAGGAGCCGGGCAAGGAGGACGTCGAGACGTCGAAGTGGCGGTACTCGTTGATGAACTGGGGCCACGATCCGTTGAAGGGGGCGTGACCCCGCTCCGCCGGAACGACCCGGCCCAGTACGACGAGCTGGCCGACCAGTGGTGGCGGCCCTCCGGCATGTTCGCCGCGCTGCACTGGCTGGCCGCGTCGCGGGCCGAGCACATCCCGCCGGCGCCCGGTCCCGGCGCGCTGCTGGTCGACCTGGCCTGCGGGGGCGGCCTGATGGCGCCGCACGTCGCACGGCTCGGCTACCGGCACGTCGGCGTCGACATCGGGCTCCCGGGTCTCGAGCTCGCGCGCGGGCACGGCGTCCTGCCGGTCCGCGGCTCGGTGCTCGAGGTCCCGCTGGCCGACGGGTGCGCCGACGTCGTCGTCGCCGGTGAGGTGCTCGAGCACGTGGACGACGACGTCGCCGTCCTGGCCGAGTGCGCCCGCCTGCTGCGCCCGGGCGGCACCCTCGTACTCGACGCCCTGGCCGACACCGCGCTCAGCCGGTTCGTGATGGTGCGGCTGCTCGAGCACGTGCCCGGCGGCCCGCCCCCGGGGCTGCACGACCCCGCCCTCTTCGTCGATCGATCGCGTCTGCTCGCGGCGGCCGACGAGCTGGGTCTGGAGCTGAGGCTCGTGGGCCTGCGGCCGTCGTTCCGGGACGCGATCGCGTGGCGGCTCGGGCGCCGGGAGGGCGTCCGGTTCCGCCCCATCCGGTCGACCGCCGTCGTCTTCGCAGGTTACGGACGCAAACGGGCTGAGGCGGCGCCGGGAAACCGCACGTACCGTCGGGGCATGACCGGAGGCCAGGGGTGACCGCGGCGGTGCTGACCGGCGCCGGCTCGGCACTGCCGGCCACGTTCGACCAGGACGCGGTCTGGGAGGGCTTCTTCGCCCAGCACTACGCCGGCGTCCGGGCCGCCCGCCGGATCTTCACCGGCTCCGGCGTGCGCACCCGGCACGCGGTCGCCAACCCGGCCGACGAGGACCTCACCGGCTGGGGGACCGGCGCGCGGATGGCCCGATACATCGAGGAAGCGCTGCCCCTGGGCAAGCAGGCCGTCGCCGGTGCGCTCGACGCGGCCGGTCTCGCGCCCGGGGACGTCGGGTTGTTCGCCGTCGCCACCTGCACCGGCTACGCCACCCCCGGGCTGGACATCCGGCTGGCCAGCGACCTCGGCATGCCGGCCGGGCTGGAGCGGCTGCTCGTCGGGCACATGGGCTGCTACGCCGCGATCCCGGGGCTGTCTGCCGCGGGGGACTACGTGGCCGCCCGCGGCCGGCCCGCCGTCCTGCTCTGCTGCGAGCTGACCAGCCTGCACGTCCAGCCGGCGCGGACCGCGCTGGACCAGGTGGTCGCGCACGCGCTGTTCTCCGACGCCGCCGCTGCCGTGGTCCTCGAGCCCGGCGCCGGCCGCGGCCGCCGGCTGGCCGGCGTCGTGGCGCGCACCGACCCGTCCACCGCCGACCACATGACCTGGGACGTCACCGATCTCGGTTTCCGGATGGGCCTGTCGCCGCGGGTGCCCGACGTCCTCGCCCGGCACGTCGGCGGCGTGGTCGACGAGCTGCTCACCGGGGCGGGCCTGCGGGTCGAGGACGTCGCCGGCTGGGCGGTGCACCCCGGCGGCCCCCGCATCCTCGACGTGGTCCGCGACCAGCTCGGCCTCGCCGAGAGCGACATGGCCGCCTCGCGGCAGGTGCTCGCCGAGCACGGCAACTGCTCCTCGGCCACGGTGCTGCTCGTGCTCGACGAGCTGGCAGACGTCGACGGCCCGGTCGTCGCGATGGCGTTCGGGCCCGGCCTCACGCTCTACGCCGCGCTGCTTCTCCCCGCCTGAGGCGGGTCGAAAGGCCCCATTCGCCCGGCTCTCGCCCTACGCTTCAACCCTGAAGTTCCCGTCTCGGCCGGAGGGGGGCGGGGCACGTGCAACGGAGCGCGACCCCGGTGCGGGTCTTCCTCGTCGACGATCACGAGATCGTCCGGCGCGGTGTGGCAGAGGTGCTCGAGGAGGACCCCGGGATCACCGTCGCCGGCGAGGCCGGCTCGGTGGCGGAGGCGATGGCCAGGGTGCCCGCCGTCCGCCCGGACGTCGTCGTCGTGGACATGCGGCTGCCCGACGGCAACGGCGCGGAGGTCTGCCGGCAGCTGCGCGCCCGGGTGCCGGGCGTGCGGACCCTGGTGCTGACCAGCTACGCCGATCCCGACGCCGTGGCCGCCGCGGTCCGGGCCGGAGCCTCCGGGTACGTGCTCAAGCAGGTCCGCGGTCCGGCGCTGGTCTCGGCCGTGCGCACCGTCGCGGCGGGCGGCACGCTCTTCGACCCCGAGGCCGGCCCGCGCCCCTCGGCCGGCCGCCGGCCGGTCAACGGGGACAACCGGCTGGCCCAGCTCACCGACCAGGAGCGCACCGTCCTGCGGCTCATCGGCGAGGGGCTGACCAACCGGCAGATCGGCGGGCGGATGGGCCTGGCCGAGAAGACGGTCAAGAACTACACCAGCCACCTGCTGGCCAAGCTGGGGCTGGAGCGGCGGACCCAGGCGGCGATCCTCGCCACGGAGCTCCGCGACCGGCCGCCGGGCTGACCCGTCGCGTCAGCGGCGCGGGCGGGGCACCGTCCAGCGCACCTCCGTGCCGTCCGGGCCCGAGGAGACCACCAGCCGGCCGCCGCGGCGCTCGGCCCGGTCGGCCAGGTTGGCCAGGCCGCTGCGGGCGTGCACCTCGGGCAGCCCGGTGCCGTCGTCGGTCACGGTCACCCGCACCTCGTCGTCCACGTCGACCGACACGGTCACCCGCTTCGCGGCCGCGTGCCGCACCACGTTGCTCACCAGCTCGCGCACCACGGCCACGAGATCGGGCACGATCTCGCGCGGCAGGTCGTCGAGCGCGCCGCGCAGCCGCAGGTCGCGGCGCAGCGGGGAGCCCTCGGTCACCATCCGGACGACGTCGGAGAGCCGGCCGCGCACCGAGGGGGCGGTGACGTCGTCCTCGTGCAGCTCGAAGATCGCCGACCGGATCTCGGCGATGGTCGCCTCGAGCTCGTCGATGGTGCGGCCGAGCCGGGAGGCGATGCTGGGCTGGCCGGCCTCGAGCGAGCGGCTGAGCCGGTCCAGCGAGAGCACGGTGGCGAAGATCCGCTGGACGACGTGGTCGTGCAGGTCGCGGGCGATGCGGTCGCGGTCGGCCTGCCGTTGCAGCCGCCGCTCCCGGGCCTGGCTGCGGGCGAGCTCCAGGGCCAGCGCCGTCCTGGTGACGAAGGCGACCAGCGGGTGGTGCGGGCCCACCTCGAACGGCTCCCGGCCGCGGCGGCGCATCGCCACGACCATGCCCTTCGTCGGGGGCTGCTCGAACGGGATCATCAGCCCGGGCCCGAGGTGGCGGGTGATCTCCACCGCCACCTCGGCGTGCCGGCCGAGCACCGGGTCGGCGCCGACGTCGTCGATCACCGTCGGGCGGCGCGAGCGGTGGACGTTGCCCACGTGCGTGGCCTCCAGCGGGATGCGGACGCCCTCGATGTCGGCCGCGTCCTCGCCCGCCGCGGCGGCGACGACCAGGACGCCGTCGTCGTCGGTCGGGCACAGCACCCCGGCGAGATCGGCCTCGGCGAGTTCGAGGACGCGGTCGGCCATGGCCCGCATCACGTCCTCCTCGCCGGCGCCCGAGAGCAGGCTGGTGACGATCTCGGTCCCGGCCTGGAACTGCCGGCGGCCCCGCTCCGCCTGCTCGGCCGCTCGCGCGTTGCCGATGGCGAGCCCGGCCACGCCGGCCAGCGCCTGGACCACCTCCACGTCGGCCGAGGTGAACGGCTGCGCGGCGTCCTTCTGGGTCAGGTACAGGTTGCCGAACAGCGCCCCGCCGACCCGGACGGGGACGGCGAGGAACGGCCCGCGTGCCGGGTGCCCCGGCGGGAAGCCGAACCGCTCGGGGTCGATGTCCATCTGGTCCCAGCGCAGCACGGCCGGCGCGGACACGAACTGGTGCACGGTCTGCCGGTCCGCCAGGGCCGAGATCCGTGCGGCCTCGGCCGCGTCGGCGCCGACGACGACCAGCCGGTCGAGCCGGCGGCCGCCGTCGCTGAGCACGCCGAGCGCGCCGAACACAGCGCCCACCTGGTCGACCGCGGCGCGCACGACCTCGTGCAGCGTCGTCTCGAGGTGCCCGGACGTCGCGGTGGTGACGACGGCGGCCGGCAGCACCGGGGCGTCCGACCCGGGGCGGGGTTCCGGGACGTCGGGCGGGGTCACGGCCCGACGGTAGGAGTCCCAGGCGGTATCGGGAAGCGGGTCAGGCGCCTCGGGCCAGGCGGCGACCGGGTGGACGGGGGACGGCGGGGCGCAGCAGCGTCTTGCCCTCGGGGCCGACGACGACGAGGTCGGCCCCGTGGGAGGCGGCCGACAGCGCCTCGAACACGGCGCGGTCGAGGACGCAGGTGCGGGTCCGGCCGTGCACGCCGGTCTCGGCGATGGCGCGCAGCACCTGGGCCTCCACCCGCTCGAGCAGGGCGTTGGCGTCGCGGAGGGTGGGTCGCGCACCGAGCGGGACGTCGTCCGGGTCGTCGAGGACGGCGATGGCGACCACGGTGCCCTCGCGGCGCGCGGCCTCGCGCAGCGCCCAGACCAGCGCGCCGGAACCGGCCGCCGAACCGTCGACCTCCACGAGCAGGTGGGGAGCGGGGCGGCGGGGGACGAGCGGGCGCAGCCGCAGCGGCTCGACGGCACCGCGGGGGGCCTGGGTCGGGGCGGCGTCGGATGCGGAGGGTGTCGGTGTGTGGTCGGCCGGGAGCGGACCGTCCTCGCTCATGCCCATGATCGTCGCGGCGCGAATGCGCAGGTGACAGGGACCAAGGGCCCAGCAGGGGCGGAGGTCCCTGTCACCGGAACGGATTGGACCCTTTCAGTGGCGCGTCCTCACCCTTCGTGACGGTCCCGGCCCCGCCGCCGCCATCTCCCCCGAAGGGGGCATCGGCCCCGGTCGCGCTTCAGAAAGAGCGTGCACCACCCGATCGACCCGGCATGGAGAGGATCCGCCGTATCCGCGGCAGCGGGCTGCTCGCCCGCTTCGCGGTGATCAGCGCCGTGCTGACGGTCGCGGTGGGTCTCGTCGTGTCCCAGGTGCTCAGCCACGCGATCGCGCAGCGCGCCCGTGAGCAGGCCGAGTGGACGGCCACGGTGACGCTGCGCCTGGGCGTGCAGTCCCAGCTCTCCCGCGCCGACCTGGCCAACGGCTTCGACCCGACCCGGCTGGCGACCGTCGAGGCGGCCGTGCGGTCCGCGCAGAGCGAGCTGCAGCACCGCTCCTCCGCGGTCAGCGACCTCGACCCGGTGCGGCTGAACATCATGAACCTGGCCGGCACGATCGTGTACTCCGACGACCACGACCTGATCGGCACGCACTCGAGCTCCGACGAGCTCCCGGAGGCGCTGCGCGGCCACGTCGTCTCGGGCTTCGCGTCCTCGGCCGACGACTCGGGCCGGGACGACGGCCGGCGGCGGCTGCTCGAGGTCTACGTGCCGATGCAGTTCTCCGACGCCGATGCGCCCGAGGGCGTCATGGAGCTCTACCTGCCCTACGCGCCGGTGGCCGCGGAGATCGCCGACGGCGTCCGGACGCTGGTCATCACGCTGGCGATCAGCCTCGCGGTCTTCTGGGCGGTGATGTTCCGCTTCATGGCCGGCGTGGCCCGACGGATGCGCCGGCAGAACGAGGACCTGCGGTCCTCGGTCGAGAGCAACCGGCACCAGGCGACCCACGACTCGCTCACCGGGCTGGCCAACCGCGTGCAGCTGCGCGACCGGATGGAGCACGCGCTCGCGACGTCGGCCACCACCGGCGACCTGGTCGCGGTGCTGCTCATCGACCTGGACCGGTTCAAGGAGATCAACGACAGCCTCGGCCACAGCTACGGCGACGCGCTGCTGCGCCAGGTCGGCCCCCGGCTGCGCTCGATCCTGCGGGAGCAGGACGTCGTCGCCCGGCTCGGCGGCGACGAGTTCGCCGTCCTGCTGCCGGCCGTCGACGGCGTCGCCGAGGCGCGGATCGTGGCCGAGCGGCTGCGGGAGGCGCTGCACCACCGCTTCGACGTCGACGGGGTCGCGCTGGACGTCGAGGTCAGCGTCGGCATCGCGGTCTCGCCGATGCACGGGGCGGACGCCGAGGAGCTGCTGCGCAACGCCGACATCGCCATGTACGTGGCGAAGGAGGTCAAGGCCGGCGCCGTCGTCTTCGAGCCCACGGAGCACGTGACCGCGCCGTCCCGGCTCAACGTGCTCGGTGACCTGCGCCGTGCGCTGGACACCGACGGCGAGCTGCTCCTGCACTACCAGCCGAAGTTCACCCTCGACGGCCGGCACATCGAGGGGCTGGAGGCGCTGCTGCGCTGGCGGCACCCCGAGCGCGGCATGGTCCCGCCGGCCGAGTTCATCCCGGTCGCCGAGGGCACCGGCATCATCCTGCGGCTGACCGAGCGCGTGCTCGGCCTGGCGCTGACCCAGATGCGCCGCTGGCTGGACACGGGCCACCCCGTGCCCGTGGCGGTCAACCTCTCCACGCGCTGCCTCATGGACGACGACCTCCCCGAGCTGGTCGCCACCCTGCTGGCCCAGCACGGCGTGCCGGCCCGCCTGCTGCGCCTGGAGGTCACCGAGAGCGCCGTCATGGGCGACGCCGCACGCTGCCTGGACGTGCTCCAGCGGCTGCACGACCTGGGCGTGCACCTGTCGATCGACGACTTCGGCACCGGCTACAGCTCGATGGCCTACCTGCGGCAGCTGCCGGTCGACGAGCTGAAGATCGACCGCTCGTTCGTCATGGGCATGACCGACACCCAGCAGGACGCCGTCCTGGTGCGCACCGCGATCGACCTGGGCCACAACCTGGGCCTGACCGTGGTGGCGGAGGGCGTCGAGGGTGCCGAGCACGTGGCCGCGCTGCAGGACCTCGGCTGCGACATCGCGCAGGGCTTCCACTTCGCCCGGCCGATGCCGAGCGACGAGATCGGCCCGCTGCTGGACCGCGTGGCGATCCTGCCCGTGCCCGCCGCCGGGATGCCGACCGCGCGCTGAGCCACCCGAGGCGCGGTCGGTTCCATTGACCGGGCTCCCGGCGAGGCTGGAAGATCCCGCCGATCTCTTCCCCCGGGTGCGTCGGCGGTGAGGCGAGATGGACGTGGCGGCGGAGCTGCGGACTTCGATCAGCCGGATCTGCGACGTGCCCGCGGAGTCCATCACGGACGAGGCGACCCTCGACTCGCTCGGCTTCGACTCCCTCGCCGCGGCGGAGGTGCTCACCGACCTCGAGATCCGCCTGGGCAGGGAGCTGCCCGTCGACGGCCTGCGGCGGCTGACCGTCTCCCGCACCGTGGGCGACGTCGTGGCGCTGCTGCAGGACGAGCTGGCCCGGTCCCCCGGATGACGACCACGGCGGACGTCCGGCGGGCGGGCACGTCCGCCGCGGCGATCGCGCATCACTACGACCTCTCGGACGACTTCTTCCGGTGCTGGCTCGGGGAGGAGCTGGTCTACTCCTGCGCGCTGTGGCTGCCGGACGGGCAGCACGACAGCCTGGCCTCCGCCCAGCACCGCAAGATCGACTGGTTCGCCGAGTGGTTGCAGGTGGACGGGGCGGACGTCCTCGACGTGGGATGCGGCTGGGGAGCCCTGCTGGACCGGATGCGCTCCCGGCACGGCACCCGGTCGGGGGTGGGCCTGACGCTGAGCGCGAACCAGGTCCGGTCCGCAGCCGCGCGGGACGTGCCCGGGACCTCCTACCTGCTGCAGAGCTGGGCGGACCACCGTCCGGCCCGTCCGTACGACGTCCTCACGGCGATCGAGTCGACCGAGCACTTCGCCTCGGACACCTGCGACTCCGACACGAAGGTCGACGTCTACCGCGAGTTCTTCGCGGCTGCCGCCTCCTGGCTGCGCCCGGGCGGCCGCGTGGGGCTGCAGCTGATCTGCCTGGACGGCGTCGGCGAGCAGACGAGCCGGCTGGGCCGGACCGCGGTCGGCGATCTGATCGGTCGCGAGGTCTTCCCGGAGTCGATGCCCGCGTCGCTCGCGGAGATGGTGCTGGGCTGGGAGACCGACTTCCGGCTGACCCGGTTCTGCGACGCCACCGCCGACTACGTGCGCACCTTCCGCGCCTGGGCGCTGGCCTACCGCCGTCGCCGGGACGAGGCCGAGCGGCTGGTGGGCCCGGAGGTGGCCCGGCGGTTCGACCGGTACCTGGCGGCGGGGGAGGTCTGCTTCCGGCTGCGCGAGCACGCGCTGTACCGGGTGGTCCTCACCAAGCGGCCGGAGCCGAAGAGGTGGGCGGTGCGGGTGCGGCCGAGCGACCTCGCGACCGCTGGTCGGCCGTCCGCGACGGGACCCGGCGCCTCGGCGGCCGCGGTCCGGGCCCACTACGACCTCTCCGACGACTTCTACGCCACGTGGCTCGGTCCCACGATGATGTACACCTCGGGCCTGTGGAAGGCGGGGGACCCGCCGGACCTGGAGGCGGCCCTCGACCGCAAGAACGACTTCTTCGCCGAGCGCATCCGCGCCGGCCCGGGCAGCCGCGTGCTGGACGTCGGCTGCGGCTGGGGCGGCACGCTGTCCCGACTCCTGCAGCACCACGGTGCCGGGACGGCGGTGGGGCTCACGGTCAGCGAGGCCCAGCACCGCTGGGCGCGCGCCCGGCCGCTGCCGGGACGCGACGTCCGGCTGGAGAGCTGGGCCGAGCACGCGCCGGACCGGCCGTACGACGCGATCACCTCCTTCGGTGCCTTCGAGCACTTCGCCCGCGACGGGACGACGGGGCCGGAGCGGATCGCCACCTACCGGTCCTTCTTCGCGCGCTGCTTCGACTGGACGGCCGACGGGGCGCGCCTCGGCCTCGAGACCATCGCGCACGACGACGCCCCGGACACCGCCGCGGCGAAGGGCCGGGGCCCGCTCGGCGACTGCGTCCTCGAGCTCTTCCCCGAATCGATCTGCCCGCACCTGAGCGAGCTCGTGCTCGGCTTCGAGCCGTGGTTCGAGGTCGAGCTGCTGCGGTCGGACGCCGGGGACTTCGCCAGGACGTTCCGGCACTGGCAGCTGCGGCTCCGGGCCGCGGACGAGGCAGCCGCGCGGGCGACCGATCCCGCGACGGTCCGGCGGTTCCGCCGCTACCTCGCCGCCTCGGAGTGGCAGTTCCGCGACGGCACCCTGACCAACTACCGGCTCGTGCTCCGTCGCCGAGCACGCGTCAAGCGCTGACCTCCCGCACCCGTCCACCGCTCGACACTCGTCAGAGGGGTACCGAGATGACAGGCTCCGAGCCCTACCGCCCCACCCGCCGCGGCGTGCTCACCGGCGCGGGACTGGCCATCGCCGGAGGAGTCGCCGCGACCGTCGCGGGCGCACCAGGGGTTGCCGAGGCGACCGGGTCGGGGGTCGCCCGCGCCCCGCAGGGGGCGACGGCGGTGGAGTTCCGCGGCCGCATCACGCAATCGGGCTCGACGGGGCAGGACTTCGCGGCCCTCGGGATCCTGACCGCCCTGGCCGGCGCGCAGCTCTCCGACCTGTTCGAAGGACCGGGCACCACGATCGGGAACGCGCTGTTCACGGTGACGGCCGACGGCTCGCTGGTGCGGCGCGTCCTCGACCAGTCCGTGCACGCGCTGGACATCGGCGGCGAGCTGTCGGTGTACCAGCGGCCGCACGGTGGCGCGCGATTCGACCGTCCCGCGTCCTTCTCCCAGGGCACGCGCGTCGCCCGGTTCGACCTGGCCCTCCAGGACGTGCTGACCGTCTTCGCGGCCGCGCAGGGACTGCCGACGCTCACCGGCGACATGACGCAGACCCAGGCCGGCGTGCTGCACGGGGGCCTGGCGGGTCAGCGCTTCGGCATCGGGGGGCAGCGGCTGCGCATGCTGGCCACGGGCATCGGTCAGCTGGTCGACCCGGTGACGCTCAACGCCCAGCTGGAGGTCGCCGGCAACTGGTCGGTCGAGTAGCCGCCGATGACCTCCCCCGACCCCGTGGTCGTCGTCGGCGCCGGGGTCAAGGCGCCGGGCGGGCTGACCGCCGACGAGCTCTGGGCCTCGCTGTGCGACGCGCGGTCGTTCGCCGAGCCGTACGACGATCCCCGCCTGCCGCCGGAGGTCCGGGTCGTGGTCGCGCGCGTGACCGGCCTGGACCCCGGCGGCTACCTCCCGCCCGTGCAGGTCCGACGGTTCGACCGCTGCCACCATCTCGCCGTCGCGGCCGCCCACGACGCGCTCAGCGGGCTGGCCGGCCCGCTGCCTCCCCCGGAACGCTGCGCCGTCGTCTGCGGCGTCGGGCTCGGTGCCAACGGGTACCACGAGCAGCAGCACGAGGAGCTGCTGGCGAACGGCCTGCGCCGGCTGAACCCGCTGACCATCCCCGTCGTCATGCCCAGCAGCCCGGCCGCGCTCCTCTCCCTGCAGTTCGGATTCCGCGGGCCGGTGCTGACCCTGTCCACGGCGTGCGCCTCCGGGGCCGACGCCATCGGCGAAGGCGCCGCGCTGCTCCGCCGCGGGGCCGCGGACCTGGTGCTGGCCGGCGGGGTCGATGCACTGCTGACCTACAGCGTCGTCTGCTCGTTCCTGCGGCTCGACGCGATGACCCGCACGGTCACCGACCCGGAGCTCGCCTCGCGGCCCTTCGACGCGGACCGGGACGGCTTCCTGCTCGCCGAGGGAGCCGGCTTCGTCGTCCTCCGGCGGCTGTCCGACGCCCCGGACGCCGGGGAGGTGCTCGGCACGGTCGCCGGCTACGGCTCCTGCGCGGACGCGCACCACCTCGTCGCACCGGATCCGGAGGGCGCCGGCGCGCTGCGCTGCATGCGGCTGGCGCTCGCCGACGCCGGACTGGGCCCCGCGGACGTGCAGCACGTGAACGCGCACGGCACGAGCACGCCGGCGGGGGACCGGGCCGAGGCGATCGCGCTCTCGGCCCTGTTCCCGGGAGGTTCGCCGCCCGTGACGGCGGTGAAGGGGACGACGGGGCACATGATCGGCGGTTCAGGCGCCGTCGAGGCGATCATGACGCTGCGCGCGGTGCGCTCGCGGATCGTCCCGCCGGTGGCCGGCACCCGGCGGGTCGACCCCGAGCTCGACCTGGACGTCGTCCTCGGCCGCCCCCGCCCGGTCGACGCCGGCTACGGGCTGTCGAACTCCTTCGGGTTCGGCGGCGTCAACGCCTGCCTGGTGCTGGGGCCGCCGCCCTGATCCCGGCCGCCGTGATCCGCGCCGCCCCACCGGTCCACGAGCGGCGCGACGTTCGACGCGAGGACGAAGCGCACCGGCGCCCGGAGCTGGCCGTGGTGCACCCGCTCGGGCCCCAGCTGCTCCAGCCGCAGGCCGAGCCGGTCGACCAGCGAGCGGGCAGGGGGCGCCATCATGCCGCAGGCGAACTCGAAGCCGGCCGCCCGCGCCTCGCGGTAGAGCCGGCACAGCAGGACGAGGAAGACCCCGTGGCCGAACGTCTGGTGGGAGCGCAGCACCGCCATCCGGCCCACGTCGACGACCCGCCCCTGCGGCTCCACGACCAGCCCGGTCGCCACCTCGGTCGGCAGCGGACCGGGCGGCAGGACCAGGCGCCCGGTGCAGACCGGGTCGGCGCCGTCCCAGCCCAGGACGTGGACGGCGGCGGCGTCGAACCCGTCGCGTTCCATCCCGTCCGGGAACGCGTCCGGTGCCGCCCAGCCGGCCTCGATGCTCGCGGTCGCACGGATCCGGTACGCCGTCGAGCGGTCGTCCGGGCCGTCCGCGACGGTGAACCGGTAGGGCGAGGCGGCCAGCAACCGTGCGGCCAGACCGTCGAGGAGACCGGCGCCGGGGTCCGCTGGTGAGGGCATGGCCACGAGCGTGGCGTGTGGAGCGGGTGAGGGGAATCGAACCCCCACTGTCAGCTTGGGAAGCTGATGTTCTGCCATTGAACTACACCCGCGGGTGCCGCTGAGACTACCTGGTGGTGGCCGGGCGACGGCAGCCGCCCGGCCACCGTGCCTAGATCGCGACGCCGGCGCAGGCGGCCGAGCAGTCCAGCGACCAGATGGACGACAGCCCCGCGAAGTGGGCCGACTGCACCAGGCGCTCGCCGTGCGGGCCGCGCCGGACCACCGGATCGGTCGTGCCGCCCGAGCCGCCCGACCCGCCGGAACCGGCCGAGCCGCTGCCGCCGGACCCACCGGCGCCGCCGGCGTCGGATCCACCGGTGCCCGATCCGCCGGGCGCCGTGCCGTCGGAGCCGCCGGCGCCGCCGGACCCACCGGACCCGGCCGAACCGCTGCCGCCCGATCCCGCGCCGCCGGAGGCGGTGGCGTCGACGTACTCGAGCGCGCTGTCGAGCGCGGTGCTGCGGCCGTCCGGCGCGAAGACCGTCACCGTGTAGGTCCCGGCGACGCGGGCCGGTGCCCGGAACACCACCTCGGTGGCGCTGGACCGGGTCACCGTCGCGGACGCCGACGTGCCCACCAGGACCCTGGCGCCGCTGGGCAGCGCCTCACCGACGATGATCACCAGCGTGCCGCCGTCGGTGCTGACCCGCGCGGGGCTCAGCGAGGTGATCCGGAAGCTGCCGACGGCGGGGAACTCGACCGTGCCGCCCTCCTCGGGCACCGGCCCGGCGCCCGGAGCCGCCGAACCGCCGTCGCCGGATCCGGCCGACCCCGGGCCGGAGCCGGAGCTGCCGGACCCCGAGCTGCCCGTGCCCGAGCCGATGGGGGACCCGCCGCCGGCCGGAGGCGTCGAGCCGCCGGTGGCATCCGGGGCGGAACCGGTCGGCTCCTCGGGCACCGACCCGCTGCCGGACGGGCTGTCCCCGGGCGTGCTGCCGCCGGAGCTGCCGGGCGCCGGACCCGCGCCCGGGTCACCCGTGGAGCCGCCGGAGCCGCCGGACCCGGCCGGGCCAGAGCCTGAGCCCGAGCCCGCCGAGCCCGGATCCGCGCCACCCGTGGTCGAGTCGCCGGTCGGGGAGCCGCCGGAGGCGGAGTCACCGGAGGAACCGGTCGAGTCGCCCGTCGAGCCGCCCGGCGCAGAGCCGCCCGAGCCCGAGCCGCCCGTCGTCCCGCCCGGGGTGACGACCGACGAGCCGACCAGCAGCGGGGCGGCGTGCGCCCGGCCCAGCGGTGAGCCGTCGCGGTAGACCTGCGCGGTCAGCACGTACCGGCCGTCCTCCAGGTCGACCGAGGGCGCGATGTCGACGCCGTCCAGACCGGACAGCGAGCCGAGGTCGAAGTGGACCAGGCCGTCGTCGTCCGTGGTGGCGGACGTGCCGCCGAGGGTGACGACGGCGCCGGAGAGCGCCATGACCTCGCGGCCGTACTCCATGCCGATGCCGAGCTCGACTGAGTAGGCGCCGACCCCGGCGTCCGGGTCGGTGGCGGCCACGTGCGGCGACACCGTGCCGGCGGGCGACGTCATGGACGTGAAGGCGTACCTCACGGCGTCGTTGCTGTCGCCGAGGTGGGTCAGGGACAGGCGCCCGCCGGTCACCGACTTGCCGACGAACGCCGGCACCGGGTCGACGTCGGCCAGCAGCCGGTCGCGCAGCTGCGCGGTGGTCGCCGAGGGGTCGACCGCGCGGTAGAGCGCCAGCGCCGCGGCGACCTGCGGCGCGGCGATCGAGGTGCCCGAGACCAGGCGGTAGCCGCCGTCGTTCCAGGTGGTGAAGACCAGCGTGCCCGGCGCGAACAGGTCGACCGAGGACGCGCCGTAGGCGCTGAAGTCGCTCACCGTGTCGCCGGCGGTGGCGGCGCCCACGGTGATCAGGTTCGGGTCGGTCAGGCTCGCCGGGTAGACGATCGAGGTGTCGCGGTTGGCCGAGTCGTTGCCGGCGGCCGCGACGACCAGCACGCCCTTGGCGGCCGCGTAGGCGACCGCCGACTTCAGCGTGTCGAGCGCCGGGCCGCTGAACGCGCCGCCCCACGAGGCGTTGATCACCGACGCGCCGTGGTCGGCGGCGTAGCGGATCGCCTCGGCGCCCAGGTAGACGTCGACGCTCTCCCCGCTGCCGACGACCAGCGGCATGATCTGCACGCCCGGCGCGACGCCGGCCGAGCCCTCACCGTTGCCCGCCCGCGCGGCGATCACGCCCGCGACGCTGGTCCCGTGGGTGCCGTAGCTGCCGTTGTCGACGTCGGGGGAGTCGGTGGTGAAGTTCCAGCCGTGGCAGTCGCCGACCCGCCCGCCGCCGTCGGCGTCGGTGGCGCAGTCGGGGTTGGTCCACAGCGCGCCCTGCAGGTCGGGGTGGGCGGTGTAGTAGCCGGTGTCGACGACGGCGACGACCACGGGGGAGCCGGTGCTGGTCGGCCACGCGTCGGGCGCGTCGGTGTCGGCGTCGGCGACGGCGGTCTGCGAGTAGGCGTTCGTGCCGGTGTTGTCGAGGTTCCAGCCGTAGTTCGGCCAGTACGGGTCCGTCACGGAGGCCATGACCGGCACGGACGGCGACACCTCGACGGCCGAGACGCCGGGGACGCGCTGCAGCTCCGCGGGGGTGAGCCCGTCGGTGGCGACCAGCGTGCGGCCGTCGGAGAGCCGCTGGGAGTTGACGACGCCGGGCAGCCCATCGAGGCCGGTCACCGCGTCGGCGGAGGCCGTGACGACGTAGCGGGTCAGGCCGTCGCCCGGGCCGTAGTCCGAGGCGATCTCGACCGACGGCAGCGCCAGGGCCGAGAACGCCGCGGCTCCGGCGTACCCCGCCACCGCCGCCGCCACGAGGACGACGGCCTTGCCGCGCGTGCCGAACATCGAGCTCCCTCCCGGACGCGCGCCGTCCGCACGTCAACGAGGTCGCAACGGCAGCCGCAAGCCCCTGGTTGAGGACCTGACGTGCCGATTCGCCCCTTCAGGTGAGACGGCCGGGAAGGGCTCCGGTGGGCTCGTGACAGACTCCGCGCCATGCTGCTGTCCGACCGCGACATCACCGCCGCGATCGCCGAGGGCCGGCTCGGCATCGATCCCTACGACGAGGCGATGGTGCAGCCGTCGAGCATCGACGTCCGGCTGGACCGCTTCTTCCGGGTGTTCAACAACGCCCGCTACACCCACATCGACCCGGCGCTGCAGCAGGACGACCTGACCACGCCGGTCGAGCCGGAGGGCGACGAGCCGTTCGTGCTGCACCCGGGCGAGTTCGTGCTGGGGTCCACGCTCGAGGTCGTGAGCATCCCCGACGACCTCGCAGCGAGGCTGGAGGGCAAGAGCTCGCTGGGCCGGCTCGGGCTGCTCACCCATTCGACGGCGGGCTTCGTCGACCCCGGGTTCTCCGGGCACATCACGCTCGAGCTGTCGAACGTGGCGAACCTGCCGATCACGCTCTGGCCGGGCATGAAGATCGGCCAGCTGTGCCTGTTCCGGCTCACCACGCCGGCCACGCACCCCTACGGGTCGCCGATCTACGGCTCCCGCTACCAGGACCAGCGCGGGCCCACGCCGTCCCGGTCGTTCCGCAACTTCACCCGCGCGGAGACACGTCGTCCGACTCCTTGAGGTGCACCGCGACCGGGGCGTCGGCGCCGGCCACCTCGATGAGGTCCTCCGCGTCCCGGTGGGCGGGCGCGGTGAGGTGCAGCTCGTCGTCCACGAACCGGTCGCGGGTGATCAGCCAGCCGCTGACCGCGAGGCCGGCCACGCCGGCCAGCACGAGGACGAACATCGCGTCGTAGCCGCCGGTCGCCCCGTGCAGGACGCCGACCAGCAGCGGCCCGGCCGCCGCGAGCAGGTAGCCCCAGCCCTGGGCCACGGTGGACAGCCCCGCCGTCGTCTCGGGCGTGCGGGCCCGCATGCCGATCAGGGCCAGCACCATCGGGAAGCTGCCCATCCCCACGGCCAGGAGCACCATCCACAGCCACGGCACGGTGGTCGGCGCGAACCACAGGCCCAGCCAGCCGGCGACGTAGCAGACGACGAACGCGACCAGCAGCGGGCGCTGTGCGCGCGGCCGCACGGTCAGCGGCGCGATGACGGCGTTGAGCGGGATGACGCCGAACGAGTTGATCGCCAGCAGCAGGCCGGCGGTGGCCGCCGACAGGCCGGAGTCGCGCAGGTACTGCGCCGACCAGCCGATGACGACGTACGCCTCGAGCGACTGCAGGCCGAAGAACACCGCCAGCGCGATCGCGAGCGAGCTGCGGGCGTAGGTGCGCAGCCTCACGCCGGGCCGGGTGCCGGGCTGCGCGGTCGAGAACGCCGGGACGCCGAGCCAGGGCAGCGCCGAGACCAGGGCGAGGACCGCCCACACGCCGAGCGCCCACCGCCAGCCGTCGTCCCCGCCCACTGCGGCCTCGATGGGTGCCGCCGACGCGGCCGCGACCGCGCCGCCCAGGCTCAGCGCGGCGCTGTAGGCGCCGACCAGCAGGCCGGTGCGCCGCGGGAACCACTTCTTGACCAGCGACGGCAGCATCACGTTGCCCAGCGCGCCGCCCACCATCGCCACCGCGGTGCCGACCAGGAACAGCCAGAAGGAGCCGGCCAGCGCCCGTCCGACGAGCCCGACGGCCATCGCCAGCAGCGCGCCGGCCAGGACGTGCCCGTCGCGGAACCGGGCCGTCAGCGGCGTGGCGGCGAAGCCGATCAGCGCGAAGCAGATGACCGGCATGGTGGTGACCAGGCCCGCCTGGCCGCTCGAGAGCCCGAGCCCGGCCTGCAGCTCCTCCAGCACCGGCCCGACGCTGGTCACCGCCGTCCGCAGGTTGAGCGCGGTGAGGACGATGGCGACCCCGACCAGCAGCAGCTTGCGGGGCTGGTCGGCGGGGGACGGTGCTTGAGCGCTCACTGAACCGATTGTCCTCCGGGGATCAGCCCTGCCCGCGGACCACCCGTGCGAGATTCGGCACGGAGCGCGGCACCTGCCGCCACAGCGTCTTCTGCACGAGCAGCGTGGCGAGCGCGGCGACGAGGATGCCGGCCAGGTTGATGCCCAGCTGCGTCGCGGCCTCGCCGATCTCGGAGGGCTCCCCGAGGGCCAGGCCCAGCGAGATCGCGCCGGCGGCCGGCACCGTCGTCACCGAGATGAAGACGCCGACCAGCGCGCCGCTCTTGGCGCTGGTCAGGGAGAGGACGCCGGCGATCCCGGCCAGCACCGCCACCACCAGCGACCAGCGGTCCGGCGCGGTGATGAAGCCGGTCTGCGGCCGGTCGCCGGTCAGCGCCTCGGGCCCGAACCAGTCGAGCGCCCGGCCCACCAGCGCGGCCAGGGCGGTGAGCGCGATCGCGACGACGAAGCCGACCACGAGCGTGATCGCCGCCGCCCGCCCGACGGCGCGCCGGCCGTGCACGATCGCGACGGCCAGGGCCGCGAGCGGGCCGAACTCGGGGCCGAGCACCATCGCGCCGACCGTGAGGATCGCCGAGTCGTTGATGATCGCGATGGCGGCCAGCATCGTGGCGATGGTCAGGAAGGCCAGGAACGAGATCGAGAGGGTCGAGTCCGCGGCGGTCGTGCGGACCACCTGCTCCCAGACCACGGCGTCCGAGCCGTCGCCGGGTGCGGCCGCCTCGGCCTCCTCCGCGGCACGGGAGACCGCCGCGTCGACGGACTCCATGCTGATGCCGCCGTCCCGGTCGACCTCCAGCTCGCGCAGCGCGGCGACGATCGCGTCGGCGGACTCGCGGGCGACGTCGGCGAGGACCAGGTCACCGATCGGGTGCTGGCACGCCCCGGGGAGGACGGCGACGTGCGCCGTCCCGGGGGATCGCGCGAAGACCTCGCGGACGGCGTCGGTGCGGTCCGGCGGAACGGTGACGCGCAGATGCAGGAGCACCCAGGCTTTCTACCGGGTGCCGCTCACCGTCAGCGTGACGGCGGCGACCTGCCGCGCGGTGCCGTCGTCGGCGAGCTGCAGGAGCGCGAGCTCGTGCTGCCCGTCGCCGGCAGGCGCCGCGACCACCAGGGTCGGCGAGACGCACTGCTGCAGCTCGAGCGCCGGTCCCGCGGGCGTCTGGGTGTAGCTCACCGTGCCGCCGGCGTCGCCCTGGACCGGGTCGCCGTCCACGGTGACGACGTAGCGGACGTCGTCCGGGCCGGTGAGCTTGTACTGCAGGGGCTGGCCTGCCTCGACCTGGCTGGAGGCCACCGCGATGTCCGGCGTCGCGCAGCTGGCGGTGATCGGCACGTCCTCCCCGCGGCCGCCCACGAAGGCGAGCACGCCGAGCACCGCCGCGACGATCGCGAGCAGCAGCCAGTGCCGGCCGCGCTTGCGGCGGGGGACGCCGGCGTCGGGGTCGTTGAGCGTCCGGACGTCGTTGATGTCCCGGGCCATCCGGAGGCGGTGACGGCGGTTGGCCGCCTCCAGTTCCGGGTCCGTCCGGCCACGGACGCCGCCGAAGATGAAGCTCATCGCGCGGCGGCGTCCGGGCGGGTCATGCGCTCATTGTGCCCGCGGCTCAGGCCTGCGGGCCGCCGTGCGCCGTCCCGGCCGACTGCGTGCCGGCGACGTCGTCGGCCGCGTCGCCCGGCTCGGCGCCCTCCTCGGTGCCCGGCGCGCCGACCTTCGCCATCGAGCGCAGCAGGATCTGGCTGACGTCGAGCACCTCGACGTGCTCGCCGGCCTCGCCGTCCTGCTTCTTGGTGTTCAGCGCGTCGGACAGCATCGTGATGCAGAACGGGCAGGCGGTGGAGATGACGTCGGGATCCAGCGCGAGCGCCTCCTCGGTGCGCTCGGCGTTGATCCGCTTGCCGATCTTCTCCTCCATCCACATGCGCGCCCCGCCGGCGCCGCAGCAGAAGCCGCGGTCCTTGCAGCGGTGCATCTCCTGGGTGGACAGGCCCTCCACGGCGCCGAGGATCTCCCGCGGCGGCGTGTAGACCTTGTTGTGCCGGCCGAGGAAGCACGGGTCGTGGTAGGTGACCTTGCGGTCGACCGGCGTGACCGGCACGAGCCGGCCCTCCTCCACCAGCTGGTTGAGCAGCTGCGTGTGGTGCACGACCTCGTACTCGCCGCCGACCTGCGGGTACTCGCGGCCCAGCGCGTTGAAGCAGTGCGGGCAGGTCGTGACGATCTTGCGCATGCCCGGGACGCGGCCCTCGAAGACGCCGTTGAGGGTCTCGACGTTCTCCTGGGCGAGCATCTGGAAGACGAACTCGTTGCCCATGCGGCGGGCCGGGTCACCCGAGCAGGTCTCGCCGTCACCGAGGACGGCGAACTCCACGCCGGCGATGTGCAGCAGCTCGGCGACCGCCTTCGTCGTCCGCTTGGCGCGGTCGTCGATCGCACCGGCGCACCCGACCCAGAACAGGTACTCGATGTCGTAGTCCAGCGGGCCGTCGGCGACGGTGACCTCGAAGTCGAGCTCCTTCATCCAGTCGTTGCGGACGCTGGCCTGCACGCCCCACGGGTTGCCGCGGTTCTCGAGGTTGCGCAGCATCACGCCGGCCTCGGACGGGAAGCTGGACTCGATGAGCACCTGGTAGCGGCGCATGTCGTCGATGTGGTCGATGTGCTCGATGTCGACCGGGCACTGCTCGACGCAGGCGCCGCAGTTGGTGCAGCTCCACAGGACGTCGGGGTCGATGACCCCGCCCTCCTCGAAGGTGCCGACCAGCGGGCGGTGGAACTGGGCGTCGTTGGTGCCGGGGATCCGGGCGTAGCCGGAGGTCCAGACCTGCTCGTCGCTGGGCTCGAGGACCGAGTACTCGGAGAAGTCGGGGGCGTCGTCGGACGCCTTCTTCACGCCGGTCAGGTACGGGGCCTTCGCGTAGAGGTGATCGCGGAGGTCCATGATCACCATCTTCGGGCTGAGCGGCTTGCCCGTGTTCCAGGCCGGGCACTGGCTCTGGCACCGCCCGCACTCGGTGCAGGTGGTGAAGTCGAGCATCCCCTTCCAGGTGAAGTCCTCGATCTTGCCGCGGCCGAAGACGTCGTCCTCGCCGGGATCCTCGAAGTCGATCGGCTCGCCGTTGCTCATCATCGGCTGCAGCGGGCCCAGCGCCGGGGCGTCGTTGCGCGGGTCGCGCTTGAAGTAGATGTTGAAGAACGCGCTGAACCGGTGCCAGGCGACGCCCATGTTGAGGATCCGGGCGATGACCACGAGCCAGATCAGCGAGACGACCACCTTGACGAAGGCGATGACGCTGACCAGGTCGGGGTTGCTCGGGAAGAGGTGGGACAGCCCGCTGGAGATCGGGTGGTACCAGGCCGGGTTCTCGTCCAGCCCGCTGGCGATCGCCGCGGCCCGGATGCTCAGGATGCAGATGCCGATGATGAGGACGACGGCCTCGACGAAGTAGCCGCGGCCCTCGTTGGAGCCGGCGAAGCGGCTGCTGCGCCCGCCCCGGCGGTCCTTCTGGCGGCGGTAGATCAGGTAGAGGATGCCGACCACGGTCAGCGCGCCGATGAGGTCGACGAACCAGTTCCACAGGAAGAAGTTGCCGAGGATCGGCAGCTCGTAGCCGGGGTTCCAGATCTCGCCGAACGCCTGGACCAGCGTGAGGAACAGGCCGTAGAAGCCGACGAAGACGAACCAGTGCGCGACGCCGATCGTCGACCACTTGAGCATCCGCGTGTGGCCGAGGCTCTCGATGAGCATGGCCTTGATCCGCTCGGCGAACGGGCCCCTGCGCGAGCCGTCCGGCTGGCCGGTCCGGATGATCCTGATCATCGCCCGCACGGCGCGCGTGGCGAGCACGACCGCCACGATCAGGAAGACGACGCTGATCGTCCCGAGGACGACCTGCAGCGGGCCGGTCATGGTTCTCCCTACTCCCCCGCGAATGCGGGGCGGACTCCCCTGTCCGCCCCCAGCCGCACGATAGCTGGCCGCCGGTGACGCTACTCGCCGGTAACTTGGCGGGCCTCCCGAGCACGCTCTCGCCGCCGTCGGCGGGTCGCCCTCGCGGCGTCGTCGTGACCCTCGCGCTGTGCCGCGAGGGTCACGACCACAGCCTGAGGCCGACGCGCTCAGGCCGCTCGCTGGACGCCGCGCAGGCGAGGAACGGCGCGGAACAGGCGCTGCGTCGGCCCCGGTTCCGCGAGCAGTCGGCGCAGCCGCTCCTCGATCACCGGCCAACGGCGGAGATCGGCATCGACCACCCGCAGGAAGCGGATGCCGAGTGCCCGCATCTCGTCCTCGCGCAGCTTCTCGTCCCAGAGCACCCGTTCCGGGGTGCGTCCGCGCCAGGGCGCCGTGTACTTCACCTGCCCGTCGAACTCGACCGCGACCGCCGCCTCGTCGAACCAGGCATCGACGACGCCGAGCATGCCGGCGCCGGCGTGGATCTCGACCTGCAGTGCCGGGACGTCGAAGCCGGAGCCGGCGATGCGCAGTCGGCCGCGGGTCTCCAGCGGGGACTCGGCCCGGCCGTCGGCGAGCTGGGCTGCGCGCGCCGCCCGGCGCGCGCCGGGCCATCCGGTGGCCGCGCTCGCGGCGGAGCGCAGCTCCCTGGACGTGGTCCGCTCGGCGAGCAGTGCGGCGTCCATCGCGATCACGGCGTCGTCGAGCGGCCACTCCCTGGCGCAGTCGGTCAACGTCCGGGCGGCCGACGTGATCGGGACGGGGCCCGATCGGCAGCGCTCGTCCGGCCCGAGCGGCGCCGGGACGACGACGAAACCGTTCCCCTTGCGCCACTGCCCCGCGTCCGTCAGCCGGACCACGCGCGGGGCGTCGCGGTGAACGGGGAGGCCCCACAGCCGGGCAGCCGAGGTGTGGCTGACGACGGCGGACGGCCGACGAAGTGCCAGGAGTGCCGCCATGCAGTCGAGGCGGTGCCGCTGAGCCGGGGTGGCCGACGCCGTCGTCAGGTCGTCGGCCGTCACGTAGATGCCGCGGCGCAGCCGCACCCATCGGCCGGACGAGAGGAGGTGGCGGATCTCAGGATGCCCGTAGCCGGCGCGCTGGGCGTCCACCGCGGAGAAGGCGCCCAATTGCCGATCGGCCAGTGCTCGCAACGAGGGGTGCATCCGGTCAGGCTGCGGGCCGACCGCGGCACGAGAGCCGGTCTCCGGTCATCTGTGGACTCGCGGGGCGGGTGTGGACGGGCAGCGACCCTCGTCCCGTCGTCGCCGCCCTCGCGCCGTACCGCGCGGGTGGCGACGACACCGCGAGGGTGACGGAGACCCCTCGGAGAAATTCATGGCGGGGTGGGGAACACGGGGCGCGGGGGTGCCGTTAGGCTGGGCAGGAAAGTTGAGCGGACCCGACGCAAGATCGCGGACGCCGGCTACCGGACCTGCACAGCACCACCCCGTACACGGAAAGTGAGGCCAGCTCCATGGCTCGAGCGGTCGGTATCGACCTCGGCACCACCAACTCCGTCGTCACCGTCCTCGAAGGCGGAGAGCCGACGGTCATCGCGAACTCCGAGGGATCGCGCACCACTCCCTCGGTCGTGGCCTTCGCCAAGAACGGCGAGGTCCTCGTCGGCCAGTCGGCCAAGAACCAGGCGGTCACCAACGTCGACCGCACCATCCGCAGCGTCAAGCGGCACATGGGCACCGACTGGAAGACCCCCGAGATCGACGGCAAGCGGTACACCCCGCAGGAGATCTCCGCCCGCATCCTGCAGAAGCTGAAGCGGGACGCCGAGACCTACCTGGGCGAGACCGTCACCGACGCCGTCATCACCGTCCCCGCCTACTTCGAGGACGCCCAGCGCCAGGCCACCAAGGAGGCCGGTGAGATCGCGGGCCTCAACGTCCTGCGCATCGTCAACGAGCCCACCGCGGCCGCGCTGGCCTACGGCCTGGACAAGGGCGAGACCGAGCAGACGATCCTCGTCTTCGACCTCGGCGGCGGCACCTTCGACGTCTCCCTGCTGGAGATCGGCGAGGGCGTCATCGAGGTCAAGGCCACCGCCGGTGACAACCACCTCGGTGGCGACGACTGGGACGAGCGGATCGTCACCCACCTGGTGAAGACGTTCAACGCCGCCAACGGCATTGACCTGTCCAAGGACAAGCTGGCCATGCAGCGCCTGCGCGAGTCCGCGGAGAAGGCCAAGATCGAGCTGTCCGGCGCGCAGTCGACCAACGTCAACCTGCCCTACATCACCGCCGGCGCCGAGGGTCCGCTGCACCTCGACGTGACCATCACGCGCGCCGAGTTCCAGCGGCTGACCCAGGACCTGCTCGAGCGCACCCGTGCGCCGTTCAACCAGGTCATCCGCGACGCCGGCATCTCCGTCGGCCAGATCGACCACGTCGTCCTCGTGGGCGGCTCGACCCGCATGCCCGCCGTCACCGACCTGGTGCGCGAGCTGACCGGGGGCAAGGAGCCCAACAAGGGCGTCAACCCCGACGAGGTCGTCGCCGTCGGCGCCGCGCTGCAGGCCGGCGTCCTCAAGGGCGAGGTCAAGGACGTCCTGCTGCTCGACGTCACCCCGCTGTCCCTCGGCATCGAGACCAAGGGCGGGATCATGACCAAGCTCATCGAGCGCAACACCACGATCCCGACCAAGCGGTCGGAGATCTTCACGACGGCCGACGACAACCAGCCGTCCGTGCAGATCCAGGTGTTCCAGGGCGAGCGCGAGATGGCGGCCTACAACAAGAAGCTCGGCATGTTCGAGCTGACCGGTCTGCCGCCGGCGCCGCGCGGCGTCCCGCAGATCGAGGTCGCCTTCGACATCGACGCCAACGGCATCGTGCACGTCACCGCCAAGGACCTCGGGACGGGCAAGGAGCAGTCGATGACCATCACCGGCGGCTCGGCCCTGCCCAAGGACGACATCGAGCGGATGATGAAGGACGCCGAGGCCCACGCCGAGGAGGACCGCAAGCGGCGCGAGGAGGCGGAGACCCGCAACCTGGCCGAGTCGCTGCAGTACCAGACCGAGAAGTTCCTCGCGGAGAACGGCGAGAAGATCCCCGCCGACAAGAAGGAGGAGCTCGGCGAGGCGCTGACCGAGCTGCGCTCGGCCCTCGGTGGCTCGGACATCGACGCCATCAAGGCCGCGCAGGAGAAGGTCGCGCGGGTCTCGCAGGAGGTCGGCGGGGCGCTCTACGCCCAGCAGGCCGAGGCGAGCGCCCCGGGTCCCGACGCGGGAACCCCCGGTGCCGACAGCACGTCGGGTACCACGACGAGCAGTGACGACGACGTCGTCGACGCCGAGATCGTGGACGACGAGGACACCGATCGCCGATGACCGGACCGCAGGGAGGCGAAGAGCCCCGCGTCGTCATCCGTGACAAGCGGCGCATCGACCCGACCAGCGGCGAGGTGCGGGCGCCGGCCGGCGAGCAGCCGGCCGGCGCCCCGCCGGGCGAACGAGGGGAGCAGATGACCGAGCAGCAGACCACCCAGGCCCCCACGGGGACCGGCGACGGCGACCTCGCCAGGCAGCTGGCCGAGCGCACCGAGGACCTCCAGCGGGTCAGCGCGGAGTACGCCAACTACCGGCGCCGCGTCGACCGCGACCGGTCGCTGGTGGCCGACCAGGCAGCCGAGCGCTTCGCCGCCCAGCTGTTCCCGATCGTCGACGACATCGAGCGGGCCCGCGACCACGGCGACCTGACCGGCGCGTTCAAGGTCGTCGCCGACCGCGTGCTCGGCCTGCTGGAGGGCCTCGGCGCGGCGGCGTTCGGCACGAACGGCGACCCGTTCGACCCGTCGCTGCACGAGGCCGTCATGCACGACACCTCGCCCGAGGTCGACTACCCGATGGTGACCACCGTGCTGCGCCAGGGCTACCGGCGCGGCGACCGCGTCCTGCGGACGGCGATGGTCGCCGTGACCGACCCTGCAGGACCAGCCGCGCCGACCGGCGAGGCGGACGCTCCTGCATCCGAGTAACCAGAGAGGGGGCGTCCGATGAGCACCCGGGACTTCATCGAGAAGGACTACTACGCCGAGCTGGGCGTCCCGAAGGACGCCGACGCCGCGGCGATCAAGAAGGCTTACCGCAAGCTCGCCCGCGACCTGCACCCGGACAAGAACCCGAACAACGCCGAGGCCGAGGAGCGCTTCAAGGAGGTCTCCGAGGCCTACGACGTGCTCTCCGACGAGAAGCGCCGGTCGGAGTACGACGAGGCGCGCCGGCTCTTCGGGGCCGGCGGCCGGACCGGGGGTTTCCCCGGCGGCTTCGGCGGCGGGGGCGGGTTCCCCGGCGGAGGTGGCACCAGCACCTTCGACCTGGGCGACCTGCTCGGCCAGACCGGCGCGGGTGGCGGGCGGGCCGGCGGCCTCGGCGACCTGTTCGGCGGGCTGTTCGGCGGCGGCGGTGGGGGAGCGGGCAGCGCCCGCGCCCGCAGCCAGGCGGCGTCCGGTCCCGCCCGGGGGCAGGACGTCGAGACCGAGGCGACGCTCTCCTTCGAGGAGGCCGTCCTCGGGGTGACCGTGCCGCTGCGCATGCAGAGCCCGGGCGCCTGCCCGACCTGCTCGGGCACCGGCGCCAGGCCCGGCACGTCCGCGCACACCTGCCCGGTGTGCCAGGGCGCCGGGGTGACCAGCCGCAGCCAGGGCGCGTTCGCGTTCTCCGAGCCGTGCCGCAACTGCCGCGGCACCGGCCAGGTGATCGACGACCCGTGCCCCACCTGCGCCGGCAGCGGGATCACCAACCAGACGCGCACCATCACCGTCCGGATCCCGGCCGGGGTCAAGGACGGCCAGCGCATCCGGCTGGCCGGCAAGGGCGCACCGGGTCGCCGCGGCGGCCCGGCGGGCGACCTGTTCGTCGTCGTCCACGTGACCGACCACCAGCTGTTCGGGCGCAAGGGCAACGACCTGACCCTGACCGTGCCGGTCAGCTTCCCCGAGGCGGCGCTGGGCACCACGCTCACCGTGCCGACCCTCGACGGCAGCGTCTCGCTCAAGGTGCCGGCCGGCACCACGAGCGGCCGGACGCTGCGGGTCCGCGGCCGCGGCGTTCCCTCGAAGGGGCGTCATGGTGACCTCCTGGTCACCGTCGAGGTGGCAGTTCCGGCCACACTGACCTCGGCACAGCGCACCGCGCTCGAGTCGCTGGCCGCCGAACTCGACGAGGACCCGCGACCGCAGATCACCGCCGCGGTCAAGAACGGAGGTGCCCGGTGAGCTCCCCGTCCGAGGTGCCCGACGCCACCCGAGCGGTGGCCGACGACGCCCCCGTCTTCGTGATCTCGGTGGCCGCCGAGCTCGCGGGGATGCACGCGCAGACGCTGCGCCAGTACGACCGGCTCGGCCTGGTCCGCCCCGGGCGCACGCCCGGCGGCGGCCGCCGGTACAGCCCGCGGGACGTCGCCCTGCTCCGCGAGGTGCAGCGGCTCTCGCAGGAGGACGGCGTCAACCTCGCCGGGATCAAGCGGATCATCGACCTCGAGTCGCGGGTGGAGGCGCTGCAGGCCCGCGTGCACGAACTGCTCGAGGACCTCGAGATCGCCGAGCAGCGCCGGATGGCGGCCGAGTCCGCCCTCGCGGCCGGCTACGGCTACGGCGGCGACCTCGTCCCGCTGCGGCCGTCGACGTCGGCGCTCGTGGTCTGGCGTCCGAGGAGTGAGCGGTGAGCACCGAGTCGCACGAGGCCTACGTCCGGCTGGAACGAGAGATCGGGCTGCTGCTGCGCCGCTCCCGCGCGATCCAGACCCGGCTGGCCGGTGAGCTGCACCCCGAGCTGGACGGCGCCTCCTACGGGCTGCTCGCGCTGCTCCAGGACGCCGGTCCTCTGCGGGCCAGTGACCTCGTCGGCCGGCTGGGGCTGGACAAGAGCACGGTGAGCCGGCAGGTCGCCAGCCTCGCCGCGCTGGGTCTCATCGATCGCGCAGCCGACCCCGAGGACGGTCGCGCGCAGGTGCTGACGCCGTCCGCCGAGGGCGCCGCCCGGCTGGCCCGCATCCGCGAGGCCCGCCGCGCCCGCTGGGAGGAGGACCTCTCCGACTGGCCGGCCAGCGACGTCGCGACGCTGGGCGAACTGCTCGGCCGGCTCAACCGGCTCGGCGAGGCCCGCGAGGCGCAACGACAGACACAAGGGCAGGTACAGCCCCAACCCTGACCGGAGGCACACCACCCCGACGCCCGGACCGCACCCGCGGTCCGGGCGTCGTCGTCTGCGGCGTCACATCTGTGGGGGAACACACCGGGCCGAGATCTGGTTGCTTAGGACAACAAAAGCGTATGGTTGCCCAGAGCAAACATCTCCCCCGAGGACGCCCGCCATGCCCGTGACCCCCGAGACCTGTGTCCGGATCACCTCGACCCTGTCGCGGTTGGTCCGTGCCGGCCGGCACATCAGCGCCCGGGCGGCCGCGCAGATCTACGGCGACCTGCCGTCCTTCGGGTGGACCCTCCTCCTGCCGCTCGAGCGCGACGGCGAGCAGCGCTGCAGCGCCCTCGCCGCCCGCGCCGGCGTCGACGTGTCCGTGGCGAGCCGCCAGGTCGCGGCCCTGGAGCGGGCCGGTTACGTCGCGCGCCGCCCCGACCCCAGCGACGGGCGCGCCAGCCTCTTCTCCCTCACCGCGGCCGGTTCGGCGGCGCTGGCCGCGACCCGCGCCGAGCGCGCGCACTGGGCCGCCGCCGCCCTCGCCGACTGGGACGAGCAGGACGCCGAGCGGCTCGGCGAGCTGCTCGACCGGCTCCTCGCCGACCTCGAGGCGACGCCCGTGAGCGCCGCCGGCTGACCTGCGACACCGCACGCACGAACCCACCGAAGAAACTGGAGAACACTTGAGCACCACCGTGGCCGCGGAGGCGCCCGTCGAGCAGCAGGGGCGCATGACGCACCGCCAGATCCTGGAGGCACTCTCCGGGATGATGCTGGCGATGTTCGTGGCGTTCCTGTCCTCGACCGTCGTCTCGAACGCCCTTCCCACCATCATCACCGACCTGCACGGCACTCAAAGCCAGTACACGTGGGTGGTCGCCGCCACGCTGCTGGCCTCGACCGTCTCGACCCCGATCTGGGGCAAGTTCGCCGACCTGTTCAGCAAGAAGCTGCTGCTGCAGCTGGCGATCGTCGTCTTCATCGTCGGCTCGATGCTCGCCGGCCAGGCGCACTCGCCGAACGGCCTGATCATGTTCCGCGTCCTGCAGGGGCTCGGCCTCGGCGGGTTGCAGGCCCTCGTCCAGATCGCGATGGCCGCGATGATCAGCCCCCGCGAGCGCGGCCGGTACTCCGGCTTCCTCGGCAGCACCATGGCCGTGGCCACGGTCGGCGGCCCGCTGATCGGTGGCCTGCTGGTCGACACCAGCTGGCTCGGCTGGCGCTGGTGCTTCTACGTCGGCGTCCCGTTCGCCGCGATCGCCCTGGTCCTGCTGCAGCGCACGCTGCACCTGCCGGTCACCAAGCGGAAGGTCTCCATCGACTACCTCGGCGCCTCCTTCCTCACCGCCGGTGTCACCGGCCTGCTCATCTGGGTCACCCTGGCCGGCAGCAGCTTCGGCTGGGTCTCGGCCGAGACCCTCTGGTTCGTCGGCGGCAGCGTGCTCGCCCTGATCGCCTTCGTGATCACCGAGACGCGCGCGGCCGAGCCGATCGTCCCGCTGCGGCTGTTCCGCGAACGGACGACGACCCTCGCCGTGATCGCCAGCGTCGCGGTCGGTGTCGCGATGTTCGGCTCGTCGGTCTTCCTCGGGCAGTACCTGCAGATCTCCCGCGGCTACTCGCCCACGGCGGCCGGTCTGCTGACCGTCCCGATGGTCGGCGGGATGCTGGTCTCCTCGACGATCTCCGGCATCCTCATCTCGCGCTACGGGCGGTGGAAGCGGTACCTGCTGTCCGGGTCGATCCTGGTCGTCGGCGGCTTCGCGCTGCTCTCGGCGCTCGACCACCGCACCCCGATGGTGCTGCTGGGCGTCTTCCTGTTCATCCTGGGCGTCGGCATCGGCATGACCATGCAGAACCTGGTGCTCGCCGTGCAGAACACCGTCGCGGCGGCCGACCTGGGGGCGGCGAGCTCGGCGGTCGCCTTCTTCCGGAGCCTGGGCGGCACGATCGGCGTCTCGGTGCTCGGCGCGGTGCTGTCCAGCCACGTCACCGAGCTGATCCGGGAGGGCCTGGCCGGCACCCCGTACGCCGCCGCGGCGTCGTCCGGCTCGGGCAGCGTGGGGCTGGCCGACTTCAACGAGGCGCCCCCGGCGCTGCGGGCGCTGATCCAGGTCTCCTACGGCGACGCCACCGGCCGGATCTTCCTGATCTCGTCGCTGGTCGCGGTGGTCGCCGTCGTCGCGGTCGTCTTCATCCGCGAGGTGGCGCTGCGCACCCAGAGCGGCGAGCAGCGGCTGCAGACCGAGCGCACGCCGGCCGACGACGTCGACGCCGAGCTGGCCGCCCTGGAGGCCGAGGTCGCCGAGGTCGCCCCGACCCGCGCCTGACACAGCAGAAAGCGCGACTCCTGCCCGGCAGGAGTCGCGCTTTCTGCTGTTCGGTCAGCTCTCGAGGGCCGCGTCGAGGGTGATGGGGACGGCGGCCAGCGCCTTGCTCACCGGGCAGCCGTCCTTGGCCGTCCGGGCCGCCTGCTGGAAGGCGTCGGCGTCCATGCCCTCGACCTCGGCGCGCACGGTCAGCGCGATGCGGGTGATGGACAAGCCGGTGTCGTTCTGGCCGAGGGTGACCTCGGCGCTGACGTCGAGCGCCTGCGGGGTGCCACCGGCCTTGCCGATCTCGTTGGACAGCGACATCGCGAAGCAGGCGGAGTGCGCGGCGGCGATGAGCTCTTCGGGGCTGGTCGTGCCGCCGGCCTCGTCGGCGGCACGCTTCGGGAAGTTCACCTCGAACGTGCCGACCTTCGAGCTGGTCAGCTCGACCTGGCCGGATCCCTCCTGCAGCGTGCCGTTCCAGGCGGTGCGAGCGGTGCGGGTAGGCATGGGTGCCTCCTAGTGACGTCGGGTCAGCAGACCGCTTCGCCGCCGTTGACCCGGTCGACCAGCAGCCGCAGCCGCTGCTTCAGGTCGTCGAACTCGGCGGTGTCGAAGCCGATCGCCCCGATCATCGTCTCGGAGATGGGCAGCGCGCGATCGTGCAGCGCCCGGCCCTCGTCGGTGAGCGAGATGCTCACCGAGCGCTCGTCCTCGATCCGCCGGTGCCGGGTGACCAGGCCCGCCGCGGTGAGCCGCTTGAGCAGCGGCGAGAGCGTGCCGCTGTCGAGGGCCAGCTTCGTGCCGAGCTGGCCGACGGTCTGGTTGTCCTCTTCCCAGAGCAGCATCATGACCAGGTACTGCGGATAGGTGAGTCCCAGCTCGTCGAGCATCGGCCGGTAGCGGGCGGTCACCGCACGGGAGGCGGCGTAGAGCGCGAAGCACAGCTGGTCGTCGAGGACCACGCTCGGGGCCGGCAGCCGGTTCATGCCGCCGATGGTACGGCCCGGTCCGTGGTGCGTTATCACCTCGCATGCCAGAGACCTAGACTTGAGTGGAACAGACTCAACCTTGCCGTCGTTGGAAAGCGTGACAGTCCCGCCGTCCTGGAGAGGACACAGCCAGAGGCCATGGCACAGAGCAAGCTCACCACCCGTTCGCAGGAGGCCGTCACCGCCGCCCAGCGGCTCGCCGTCGAGCGCGGCCAGGCAGACCTGCAGCCCCTGCACCTGCTGTCGGCGCTGCTGGAGCAGTCCGACGGCATCGCCGCCCCGCTGCTCAAGGCCGTCGGGGCCGAGCCGGCCGACGTCCGCGCCAAGACCGAGGCGGCGCTCAAGCGCCTGCCCAGCGTCACCGGCGCGACCGTGCCGGCGCCATCGCCGTCCCGCGAACTGCTCCGCGTGCTGAACCTGGCCTCGGAGCAGGCCGGCGCGCTGGGCGACGAGTACGTCTCCACCGAGCACCTCCTGGTCGGCCTGGCCGACTCCGAGGGCGAGGCCGGCACGGTGCTGAAGAGCTCGGGGGCCACCCGCGACGGGCTCCTCGCCGCCTTCCGCACCGTGCGCGGCACCCGCAAGGTCACCAGCCCCGACCCGGAGAGCACCTTCCAGGCGCTGGAGAAGTACGCCGTCGACCTGACCGAGCGCGCCCGCGAGGGCAAGATCGACCCGGTCATCGGCCGCGACACCGAGATCCGCCGCGTGGTGCAGGTGCTGTCGCGCCGCACCAAGAACAACCCGGTGCTCATCGGCGAGCCCGGCGTCGGCAAGACGGCGATCGTCGAGGGCCTGGCCCAGCGGATCGTCGCCGGCGACGTGCCGGAGAGCCTCAAGGGCAAGCGGCTGATGGCGCTCGACCTCGGCGCGATGGTCGCCGGGGCCAAGTACCGCGGTGAGTTCGAGGAGCGGCTCAAGGCCGTGCTCCAGGAGATCACCGAGGCCGAGGGGCAGGTCATCACCTTCATCGACGAGCTGCACACGATCGTCGGTGCCGGTGCGGCCGGTGACTCCGCGATGGACGCCGGCAACATGATCAAGCCGATGCTGGCCCGCGGTGAGCTGCGGATGGTCGGCGCGACCACGCTCGACGAGTACCGCGAGCGGATCGAGAAGGACCCGGCCCTGGAGCGCCGCTTCCAGCAGGTCTTCGTGGGCGAGCCGAGCGTCGAGGACACCATCGGCATCCTGCGCGGGCTCAAGGAGCGCTACGAGGTGCACCACGGCGTCCGGATCACCGACGCCGCGATCGTCGCCGCCGCGACGCTCTCCGACCGCTACGTGACCGCGCGGTTCCTGCCCGACAAGGCGATCGACCTGGTCGACGAGGCCGCCAGCCGGCTGCGCATGGAGATCGACAGCCGCCCGGTCGAGGTCGACGAGATCGAGCGCGCCGTCCGCCGGATGGAGATCGAGGAGATGGCGCTGGCCAAGGAGGACGACCCGTCCTCCCTCGAGCGGCTGGCCGCCCTCCGCAGCGACCTCGCCGACCGGCGCCAGCAGCTCGACGAGCTGACCGCCCGCTGGCAGCAGGACAAGAGCGCGATCACCCGCATCCAGCAGATCAAGGAGGAGCTGGAGCGGATCCGCTCCGAGGCCGAGCGGGCCGAGCGCGACGGCGACCTCGCCCACGTGGCCGAGCTCCGCTACGGCCGCCTGCCGCAGCTGGAGAAGGCGCTCACCGAGGCGGAGTCGGCCGCTGAGCAGGCCTCCATGCTCAAGGAGGAGGTCGGCCCGGACGACATCGCCGACGTCGTGCAGGCCTGGACCGGCATCCCGGCCGGCCGGCTGCTCGAGGGCGAGACGCAGAAGCTGCTGCGGATGGAGGAGGAGCTCGGCAAGCGGGTCGTCGGCCAGCCCGACGCCGTCCGCGCCGTCTCCGATGCCGTGCGCCGGGCGCGCTCCGGTGTCGCCGACCCCGACCGGCCCACCGGCTCGTTCCTGTTCCTCGGCCCGACCGGTGTCGGCAAGACCGAGCTGGCCAAGGCGCTGGCGGAGTTCCTGTTCGACGACGAGCGGGCGATGGTCCGCATCGACATGAGCGAGTACTCCGAGAAGCACTCGGTGGCCCGGCTGGTCGGCGCCCCTCCGGGTTACGTCGGCTACGAGGCCGGCGGCCAGCTCACCGAGGCGGTGCGGCGCCGTCCGTACACCGTCGTCCTGCTCGACGAGGTCGAGAAGGCGCACCCGGACGTGTTCGACGTGCTGCTCCAGGTGCTCGACGACGGCCGGCTCACCGACGGTCAGGGGCGGACGGTGGACTTCCGCAACACCATCCTGATCCTGACGTCGAACCTGGGCTCGCAGCTGATCGCCGACCAGTCGGTGCCGGAGGACAAGCGCCGGCAGGCGGTGCTCGAGGTCGTCCGGTCGCACTTCAAGCCGGAGTTCCTCAACCGGCTCGACGACGTCGTGGTGTTCTCCGCGCTGGGCAGCGACGAGCTGGCCGGGATCGTCGACATCCAGATCGGCGTCCTGGGCCGTCGCCTGGCCGCCCGCCGGCTGACCCTCACGGTCACCGACGCCGCCCGCGAGTGGCTCGCGCTCAACGGGTTCGACCCCGTCTACGGCGCCCGCCCGCTGCGCCGGCTGGTGCAGTCGGCGATCGGTGACCAGCTGGCGAAGGCGCTGCTGGCCGGTGAGATCCGGGACGGCGACGAGGTGCTCGTCGACGCCGCGGAGGACTTCACCGGCGAGCCGGGCCTGACCGTCCGCCGCGCCTGAGCACCCACCGGGGCCGCCGGATCCTGACGAGGATCCGGCGGCCTCGTCGCGTCTGCCCCCGCCGACACGCAGGGGGCGGTGTGGCCCACGGCCGCGCGGGTCCACCATGATCCCGGGCTAGGAACGGACCAGGGGAGTGGACATGACTTCAGGGCAGGGTGGCTCCGAGCAGGAGCCGACGGGGCCCGGCCAGCAGGGGCAGGACGGCGGTCAGGGCTGGAATGAGCCCCCGTCGCAGCAGCCGCCGTCGTACCCGGCCGCCCCGCCGGCGTACCCCGCGGCTCCTCCGGCCGCGCCGCCGTCCTATCCGCCGGCTCCCGGCGCCGCGCAGTGGGGTGGCGCCGCGCCGCGGCCGGTCGACCGGCCGGTCACCGTCCGCGCGGGGATCGGCGCGTTCATGGCGAACCTCATCCTGGGCGTCATCGGCGCGATCGTCACCTTCACGCAGCTCGACGACCTCATCAACCAGGCGCTGGCGGCGGCCCGGGCCCAGGGGCAGACCGTCCCCGACACCCTCACGCACGACACCGTCCGCGCCGTGATCCTGGTCGGTTCGATCGTCGGTCTGGTGATCCTCGGCCTGGAGGCCATGTTCGTCTGGTTCGCCTGGAACGGCCGCAACTGGGCGCGGATCGTGCTCTGGGTGATCGGCGGCTTCGGGATCATCAGCGGGCTGTTCACCGTCTTCGGCGGCGGCGCGACCTCATCGGGCTTCCTCGAGGCGCTGAGCATCATCCAGTTCCTGCTGGTCCTGGGCGGGGTGATCCTGCTGGCCCTGGCGCCGTCCAACGAGTGGTACCGCTACCGGCGGTGGCTGCGGGACACGGGGCAGACCCACTGAGCATCCGAATGCGCGTGACGCGCGAATCTCCGACGTGACCACCACCGAGCAGACCCCGGCGGCGCCGGCCGGGGTCCCGGCTCCGGCCGGCCCGACCCGGCGGTGGCAGCGGCGGCTGCTCGCGGCGCTCGCCGGGCTGCTCGCGGCCGCGGTCGGCCTCGGCGTGGGCCAGCTCGTCTCGGGCTTCATCCGCCCGGCGGCCGGTCCGGTGGTCGCCGTCGGCGACGCCGTCATCACCATGACGCCGGAGCCGGTGAAGAGCTTCGCCATCCGGACGTTCGGCCAGAACGACAAGAACGCCCTGGTCATCGGCACGCTGATCCTGCTCGCGCTGTACTCGCTGCTGGTCGGCCTCGTCGGGCTGCGCTCGCGGCGGCTCGGGGTCCTGGGGGTCGTGCTCTTCGGGGCGGTCGGGGTCGTCGCGGCGCTGACCCGGCCGGCCGGAAGCGCCTGGGACGCCCTGCCCTCGGTCGTCGGGGCGGTCGCGGCGGCCGTCACGCTGCTCGCCCTGCTCCGGCCCCTCACCCCGGCCGCCGCCCCGGCCGAGCCCACCGACGACGAGGCCGTGATGGAGCGGCTGCGCGGCGTCCTCACCTCGACCGACCGCAAGGGCGCGGGGCTCGACCGCCGCCGGTTCTTCGTGCTCGGCGGGGTGGCGCTCGGCGTCGCCGCGGTGACCGCGGGCGGTGGGCAGCTGCTGCGCCGGCGCTTCGACGTCGCCGACGCCCGCGGGGAGATCCGGCTGCCCACGCCGTCGTCCCCGGCGCCCCGGCTGCCGCAGGGCGCCGACCTCTCCACGCAGGTCGACGGCCTGACCCCGCTGTTCACCCCCAACCGCGACTTCTACCGCGTCGACACCGCGATCACGGTGCCGCAGTTGCGGCCGGCGCAGTACCGGCTGTCGCTGACCGGCATGTTCGACGCCCCGCACACCTACACGCTCGACGACCTGTTCAACCGCGGCGACCTCATCGAGCGCGACGTCACCCTCACCTGCGTGTCCAACGAGGTGGGTGGCAACCTCGCCGGCACCGCCCGCTGGCTCGGCGTGCCGCTGGGCGCCTTCCTGCGCGAGAACGGCGTCCGGTCGGGCTCCTCGCAGCTGATCTGCCGCTCGTCGGACGGCATGACCATCGGCACGCCCACCCGGGCGGCGCTCGAGACCCCCGACGCCATGCTGGCCTTCGGCATGAACGGCGAGCCGCTGCCGGTGGAGCACGGCTTCCCGGTGCGGATGGTCGTCCCCGGTCTCTACGGCTACGTCTCCGCCTGCAAGTGGCTGACCCAGATCGAGGCGAGCACCTTCGACGCCTTCGACGCCTACTGGGTCCAGCGCGGCTGGGCCCCCCAGGGCCCGATCAAGACGGCGGCGCGGATCGACACCCCGGCCGCGCTTCGGCCGGTCAAGGCCGGGCGCCGCGCGGTCGCCGGCGTCGCGTGGGCCCAGGGCCGCGGCATCTCCAAGGTCGAGGTGCAGGTGGACGGCGGGGAGTGGCAGGAGGCCCAGCTCTCCCCGGAGTCCGAGGCCGACATCTGGCGGCAGTGGATGCTGCCGGTGGACCTGCAGCGCGGCATGCACCGGATCACCGTCCGGGCCACCGACGGCACCGGGCAGCTGCAGACCCAGGACCGCGTCGACCCCTATCCCGACGGCGCCAGCGGCTGGCACTCGCTGCAGGTGCTGGTCAGCTGATCGCCCGGACCCGACAAGGAGCACACCCGACCGTGAAGCGCATCCCCCGCGCCGTCCTGCCGGTGGCGGTCGCCGCGGCGCTGACCGCCTGCACCTCGGACAACGGCTCGAGCAGCGCCTCCGGATCGAGCACCAGCTCGGCGGCCGACGGCTCCGCCTCCTCGACCAGCGCGGCCTCGGACCAGCCGTTCGGCGCGGGGTGCGCGCAGATCCCCGCCGAGAGCTTCGCGGGCATGGCCACCGCGCCGGTCGCGACCGCGGCCGCGAGCAACCCCGTGCTGACGACGCTGGTCCGGGCGGTCACCACCGCCAACCTCGTCGACTCGCTCAACAGCCAGCAGGACATCACCGTTCTCGCACCCGCGGACGCGGCGTTCCAGGCGGTGCCGGCCGACACGCTCAACGCCGTCCTGGCCGACGTCCCCCAGCTGACCTCGATCCTGACCCACCACGTCATCCAGGGCCGGCTCGCGCCCGACCAGCTCGCCGGCCAGCAGACGACGCTGAACAACGACACGGTGACGATCGAGGGCTCGGGGGAGAACTTCACGATCTCCGGCGACCAGACCGTGACCGGGCAGCCGGCGACGGTCATCTGCGGCAACGTGCCGACGGCCAACGCGACGGTCTACGTCATCGACCAGGTGCTCAAGCCGCAGAGCTGAGCGGGCTCAGTAGGGTCGGGAGCCATGGCCCCCTTCGCACCCGACCGTGACCGCCTGCTCGAGCTGATCGTCGAGCTGGCAGTGGTGCACGGGAAGGTGACGCTGTCCTCCGGGCGCGAGGCCGACTGGTACATCGACATGCGCCGGCTGACCCTGCACCACGAGGGCGCGCCGCTGGTCGGCCGCGTGATGCGGCAGCTCACCCGTGACCTGCGCTACGACGTCGTCGGTGGGCTGACCCTCGGGGCCGACCCCGTCGCCACGGCGATGCTGCACGCCGCCGCCGACGGGGAGGGCTTCCTCGATGCCTGCGTCGTCCGCAAGGCGGGCAAGGCGCACGGCTTGCAGCGGCGGATCGAGGGCCCGGACGTCGAGGGCCGCGCCGTCCTGGTCGTCGAGGACGTCTCGACCACCGGCGGCAGCCCGCTGACCGCCGCCGAGGCGCTCCAGGAGGCCGGCGCCGAGGTCATCGGCGTGGCCGTGATCGTCGACCGCGGCGGGCGGGCCGCCGTCGAGCAGGCCGGCTTCGAGTACCGGGCCGCCTACGAGCTGGCCGATCTGGGCCTGAGCTAGGCGCGGTCGGCGGTCGTCTGCGCGCGGGCGGCGCGGCGCCGGCCACGGAGCAGCTCGATCGCGATCGGGACGACGGAGACCACGACGATCCCGATCGCGAGCAGCTCGATGTTGTTCTTGATCCACTCGACCTGGCCCAGCCAGTAGCCGAGGGCCACGACGCCGGCGCCCCACAGGATGCCGCCGATCACCGAGTAGAAGGCGTAGACGCGGAAGTTCATCTTCGAGGCGCCGGCCATGACCGTGGCGAACGTGCGCACGATGGGCACGAACCGGGCCAGCACGATCGTGCGAGCGCCGTACTTGTCGAAGAAGCCGTGGGCCTTCTCCACGTACTCGGCCTTGAACAGCCGCGAGTCCGGCTTGTTGAAGATCGCCGGCCCGGCGCGGAAGCCGATCCAGTAGCCGACCAGGTTGCCCGCGATGGCGAACACCGGGACGAGGGCCAGCAGCACCCACAGCGGCACGAACGACACGTTGGCCAGGCCGCCGGCGGCCACCAGGCCCGCCACGAACAGCAGCGAGTCACCGGGCAGGAAGAAGCCGATCAGCAGCCCGCACTCGGCGAAGATGATCGCGAGCAGGCCGATCAGCCCGAAGGTGGTGATCAGGTGCTGCGGATCGAGGAAAGAGCCCACGAGGACCCACGGTACGGACCGATCCTGTCCATGGCCTGAGACGAATCGCCCGTCCTGAGTCGTACGGTATGGCTGTGACCACGACGACGTCGACGTGGGCCGCCGAGTTGTCGGCGGCGCTGGGCGAGCAGAACGTCCTCACCGATCCGGACGTGACCGCGTCCTACGCCCGGGACCAGGCGATGCTGGCCGAGGCCGGCACGCCGGCCACGGTCGTGTTCGCCCGCTCCACCGCCGACGTGGTGGCGGTGATGCAGATCGCCTCCCGGCACGGGGTGCCGGTGGTCCCGCGTGGCGCGGGGTCGGGCCTGGCCGGGGCGAGCAACGCCGTCGACGGCGCGATCACGCTGGTGATGACCCGCATGGACGCCGTCCTCGAGGTCTCCCCCGCCGACCGGCTGGCCGTCGTCCAGCCCGGCGTGGTGAACAAGGCGTTGCGCGACGCCGTCGCCGGTGCCGGGCTGTTCTACCCGCCGGACCCCTCCAGCTACGACTGGTGCACCATCGGCGGCAACCTCTCGCAGAACTCCGGCGGGCTGTGCTGCGTCAAGTACGGCGTCACCACCGACTACGTGCTCGGCCTGGAGGTCGTGCTCGCCGACGGGCGGGTGCTGCGGACCGGACGCCGCACGGTCAAGGGCGTGGCCGGCTACGACCTGGCCCGGCTGTTCGTCGGCTCGGAGGGCACGCTCGGGATCATCACCGAGGCGACGCTCGCGCTGCGCCCGGCCCCGCAGCCGCCGGTCACCCTGGTCGCCACGTTCGCCACCACTGCGCAGACCGGCCAGGTCGTCGAGAACGTGGTCACCGGTGGCCTCGTGCCCAGCCTGCTCGAGGTCATGGACAACACCTGCATCTGCGTGGTCGACGACCTGCTGCACGCCGACCTCGACCGCGATGCGCACGCGCTGCTGGTGGCGCAGTCCGACGCCGGCGGGGAGGCGGCCGTCCGCGAGATCGAGGCGCTCGCCGAGCTGTGCCGCGCGGCCGGCGCCGACCTGGTGCACACCACCGACGACCCCGCGGAGGGCGACCTCCTGCTGGCCGCCCGGCGGATGGCCCTACCGGCGTTGGAGCAGCTGGGCAGCACGCTCATCGACGACGTCGCCGTCCCCCGCTCGCGGATCGCCGCCTTCCTCGACGGGTGCGATGCCATCTCCGCTGCGCGCGAGCTGACGATCGGCGTGGTCGGGCACGCCGGCGACGGCAACATGCACCCGACCATCTGCTTCGACCCCACCGATCCCGACCAGCGGACGCGTGCGTTCGGCGCCTTCGACGACATCCTCGAGCTCGGCCTCTCGCTGGGCGGCACGGTCACCGGCGAGCACGGCATCGGCTCGATCAAGGTCGACTGGCTGGAGCGCGAGGTCGGCCCGGTCTCGCTGTCGGTGCACCGCGCGATCAAGGACGCGCTGGACCCGCAGGGCCTGCTCAACCCGGGCAAGGTGCTGCGCCGGGCGCACGTCGGCGACCTGGCCGTCGCCGACGCCCTGGTCGGCCGCGCGTGACGGACGACGTCCGGGGCGCCGACTGGTACGGGGAGGACCTCTCCGGCCGCGAGTACACCGGGACGGCGTTCAGCGGGGTCGACCTGTCCGAGACCACCGACGAGGGCGCCGTCTTCACCGACTGCACGTTCCACGACTGCCGGTTCAACGGCTCCCGGCACACCGAGGCCGCCTTCCTCAACTGCACGTTCACCGGCTGCTCGTTCTTCGAGGCCGCGTTCGACAACTGCAAGCTGGTCGGCAGCCGGTTCGAGCGGTGCTCCTTCGGGCTGCTGACCGTCACCGGCGGGGACTGGTCGTTCGTCGGCCTGGCCGGGGCGGACCTGTCGAAGGTCAGGTTCCGGGGCGTGCGCCTGCGCGAGGCCGACCTGGCCGGCGCCCGCTGCGCCGAGGCGGTGCTCCGCGACGCCGACCTCTCCGGCGCGGAACTGCACCAGGCCGACCTCTCCGGCGCGGACCTCCGCGGCAGCGACCTGTCCACGCTCGACCCGGGCGACGTGACGCTGCGCGGGGCGACCGTCGACATCGCGCAGGCCGTCGTCCTGGTGACCGCGCTGGGGCTGAAGGTCGAGAGCTGATCAGGGGAGTGCCACGGCGCTCACCCCGCGCGGGATACTGACCGCGAGTTCCCGGATTCCGCCGAGCGAGGAGTGCCCCGGATGCCCATCGCGACCCCTGAGGTCTACGCCGACATGATCCGCCGCGCGAAGGAGGGCGGGTTCGCCTACCCGGCGATCAACTGCACCTCGTCGGAGACGGTGAACGCCGCCCTGCGCGGGTTCGCCGACGCCGGCAGCGACGGGATCATCCAGTTCTCCACCGGCGGGGCCGAGTTCGCCTCGGGCACCAAGGTGAAGGACATGGTCACCGGCGCGGTCGCGCTGGCCGAGTTCGCGCACGTCGTGGCCGAGAAGTACCCGGTCAACGTCGCGCTGCACACCGACCACTGCCCCAAGGACAAGCTCGACGGCTACGTCCGGCCGCTCATCGCGCTGTCCAAGGACCGGGTCGACGCCGGCCAGGAGCCGCTGTTCCAGTCGCACATGTGGGACGGCTCGGCGATCGACCTGCAGGAGAACCTGCAGATCGCCGAGGAGCTGATCGACAAGTGCGCGGCCGCCAAGATCGTGCTGGAGCTCGAGATCGGCGTCGTCGGCGGCGAGGAGGACGGCGTCGCGCACGAGATCAACGAGAAGCTCTACACCGCCCCCGGCGACTTCGTGGCCACCGCCAAGTCGCTGGGCCTCGGCGAGCGGGGCATCTACCTCCTGGCCGCGACCTTCGGCAACGTGCACGGCGTCTACAAGCCGGGCAACGTCAAGCTGCGCCCGGAGGTGCTCAAGACCGGTCAGGAGGTCGTCGCCCAGGAGTTCGGTCTGGGGGACGGCGCCAAGCCGTTCAACTTCGTCTTCCACGGCGGCTCGGGCTCGGCGCAGTCGGAGATCCGCGAGGCGCTGTCCTACGGCGTGGTGAAGATGAACGTCGACACCGACACCCAGTACGCCTTCACCCGCCCGGTCGCCGGGCACATGTTCAGCAACTACGACGGCGTGCTGAAGATCGACGGCGAGGTCGGCAACAAGAAGGCCTACGACCCCCGCAGCTACCTCAAGGCCGCCGAGACCGGCATGGCCGCGCGCGTGGTCGAGGCATGCGAGGACCTGCTGTCGGCCGGCCAGTCGCAGGGGGCCTGATGACCCACTCGCACGGCAACCTGCTCGGCGAGCCGCCGGCCACGCTGCTGCCGGCCAACGAGGAGGCCGACCGGGAGCTCGCCCAGGGCATCCCGGCGGCCGAGGTCGCGGCGCACCACCCGACCTCCAGCGCGGCCTGGGCGGCGCTGGCCGAGGCCGCGATCGACCACCCCGAGCGGCAGCTGGGCGACGTCATCCAGGCCTACGCCTACGCCCGCACCGGCTACCACCGCGGCCTCGACGCGCTGCGCCGCAACGGCTGGAAGGGCTACGGCCCGGTGCCGTGGTCGCACGCGCCCAACCGGGGGTTCCTGCGCTGCGTCACGGTGCTGGCGCGGGCGGCGGAGGCCATCGAGGAGACCGACGAGCAGGAGCGCTGCACCCAGTTGCTGCGCGACTGCGACCCGTCGCTGGCGCCCTGACAGGGTCCGCAAAGGTTTGACCAGCGCTTTCCTGGGAAAGTAGCCCGTCGTCAGGAGCGGGGGCACCGGGCACACCTCACCAGGGAGCGAGCATGGTCACCCTTCTGTGGATCATCGCGGTCATCCTCGTCATCGCGGGGATCTTCGCGATCATCCGAGGTCAGCTGCTGTGGGGCATCGTCCTCATCGTCGTCGGCCTGCTCGTCGGCCCGGGCGGGGTCAGCATCTTCACGTAGTCACCGTTGGCCCAGCTCCGGGTGGAGGGCGGTCAGTGCCGCGGTGAGCGAGCTCAGCTCCTCGCCGCCGGCCATCAGCCGGGTCAGGTCGTCGGCGTCGACGTCGTCCCGGGTGAGGCTGCCCGCCACCTGGCCGCGGGCCAGCAGCAGGAAGCGGTCGCCCACGAGGTGCGCGTAGCGCGGGTTGTGGGTCACGAAGACCACGGCCATGCCCTGCGCGCGGGCGGTCACCACCGACTGCAGCACCAGGGTGTTCTGCGCGACGGTCATCGGTGCCGTCGGTTCGTCGATGACCAGCGCCCGGGCGCCGAAGTGCATCGCCCGGGCGACCGCGAGGCTCTGCCGCTCGCCGGCCTGCAGCGCGCTGGCCGGCTGGTCGGGGTCCAGACCGGTGACGCCGACCCGCGCCATGGCCCGCACCGTGGTCGCGCGGGCCTCGTCGAGGTCCAGCCGGCGCAGCGGCCCCACGCCCCGGGTCGGCTCGGCGCCCAGGAAGAAGTTGCGCCAGACCGACAGCAGCGGCGCCACCGCGAGGTCCTGCCACACCGTGGCGATGCCGGCCGCGCGCGCCTGGCGCGGTGACCGGAAGCGGACCGGCCGGCCGGCCACGAGCAGCCGGCCCTCGTCGTGCCGCCGCAGGCCCGACAGGACGGCGACCAGCGTCGACTTGCCCGAGCCGTTCTCCCCCATGACGCAGGTGATCTCGCCGGCGCGCAGCGCCAGGCTCAGCCGCGCCAGCGCCGGCACGTTGCCGTAGCGGACGGTCAGCGACTGCAGCTCGACCACCGGGGGATCGGTCACGACCTGGGCACCGCCTTGAGCCGCCGCCGGACGACGCCGCTGGCCAGCAGGGCGACCAGCAGCAGGACGCCGAGGAAGGCCTGGAACCAGCGCTGGTCCCAGCCGGCCAGCGCGATGCCCTGGCGCACCACGGCGTAGAGCAGTGCCCCGATCGCGGCGCCGATCGCCGACCCGTAGCCGCCGGTGAGCAGGCAGCCGCCGATCACGGCCACGACGATGAACTCGATCTCGCTGCCCAGCCCCGGCGCGACTTGGACGCCGGCCAGCCGGACCAGACCCAGCGTGCCGAGCAGCCAGCCGGCCGTCGCGGTGGCGCAGAACAGCGTCACCGTCGTCCACCCCACCGGGACGCCGAGCTCCCGGGCGGCGCGGCGGGCGCCGCCGGTGGCGAAGATCGCGTTGCCGAACCGCGTCCGCCACAGCACCCAGACGGCGAGCGCGGTCACCGCGACCCACCACAGCACCGAGACCCGGAACCGCCCGGCGCCCAGCTGCACCGTCGAGCCGAAGACGGCGACGGCGGAGTCCCAGCCGCTCGCCGCGTCGAGGCCCTCGATCCGCGCCGACCCCGCCACGAGGTGCGTGCCGGCGAGCGTGGTGCCCTCCAGCACGAGGAAGGTCGCCAGGGTCACGAGGAAGCTGGGCAGCCCCGTGGACACGACCAGCAGGCCGTTGAACACACCCACCACCAGCGCGCAGAGCAGCGAGACGGCCAGCGCCGGCCAGATGCCCCACCCGGCCTCCCCGACGAGCAGCGCGGTGACCAGCGAGCTGGCCACCGCCACGACGCCGACCGAGAGGTCGAACTGCCCGGCGATGAGCAGCAGCGCCACGGGCACGGCGCCGATCCCGATGAGCGCGGCGATGTCGAGGATGCTGGCCAGTCCCCCGGCGCTGAGCAGCCCGGGTGCCTGCACGCCGAAGAACACCAGCACGACGACGAGGCCGACGAGGGCGGCGAGGCTGGGGCGGGCCAGCGCGCGGGCGAGCAGTCGCCGGCCGGGCGGGACGGTCGCGCGGGCGGGGCCGAACGCGGGCAGGTGGTCGGCCGTCACCGGCGTGGTGAGCAGGTCGGGGGAGAGGGCAGCGGGACCTCCATGCTGAAGTCTCGGGAGGGCTCCAGTGTCCACGAACCCGCTGTGCCCGGCGGCGAGGGGCGCGTCAGGGGGTGAGGCACCAGCGGACGAGGTCGTCGGCGAACCACGTCCAGCGGGTCACCGCGCGCGGGAACGGCACGCCGTCGCGGGTGATCCGTGCGGGATCGCTGGCCACCTGCAGCCCGCGGCCCTTCGTCCGGCGGACCGGCCGCAGCGGGATGGTCATCACCGAGACGCCGATCGTGTCCACCGCCGTCCACTCGGGGCGCACGTCGATCCGGGTGATCGGGCCGTCGGCCACCTTCATGTCGTCGTGGTAGGCCTGCAGCCCCAGCCGGCGGCCCAGCCCGCGGCGGGGATCCTCGCTCCACGGCTCCAGCCGGCCGTGGTGCAGCAGCACCCCGCCGTGGTCGTCGCGCACCAGGCTCAGCGATCGCTGCTTGCCCGTGCCGATCTCCAGGGCGCGGGCGAGCGCCCCGGAGGCGGTGTCGTCGGCGGGTTCCCAGGCGACCGGGACGTCGGCGGTCCGGCCGGCCTTGAGCAGGGCCGTGAGGACGCCGGCGAGCGCGGGGACCGGACCGCGGACCAGCACCGATCCCGCGTCGACGACCCCCGCGACGTCGTCCTTCTCGGGTGCTGTCCCGGGCGCCAGACCGCGCAGGTCGAGCTCGACGCGGGGCATGCGGCTACCCTGCCACCTGCCAGCCGGGACCGGCCGGGAAGCTCGCGCGAGGAGATGACAGGAGCCGATGCCGGCAGTCGTGCTGATCGGTGCCCAGTGGGGCGACGAGGGCAAGGGGAAGGCCACCGACCTGCTCGGGGGCCGGGTGCCCTACGTCGTCCGCTACCAGGGCGGCAACAACGCCGGGCACACCGTGATCACCCCCGACGGTGAGCGCTACGCGCTGCACCTCATCCCCTCCGGGATCCTGACGCCGGGCTGCACCCCGGTGATCGGCAACGGGGTGGTCGTCGACCCGGAGGTCCTCATCGGCGAGCTCGCCGGCCTGGAGGAGCGCGGGGTCGACACCTCGCGGCTGGTCATCTCGGCCGACGCGCACCTGATCATGCCGCACCACCGGGCGCTGGACCGGGTCACCGAGCGGTTCCTCGGCAAGGCCAAGATCGGCACGACCGGCCGCGGGATCGGGCCGGCGTACGGGGACAAGGTCGCCCGCGTCGGCATCCGCGCCGCCGACCTGCTCGACCTCGGCATCCTCCGGCAGAAGCTCGAGGCGGTGCTGCGCGAGAAGAACCAGGTGCTGGTCAAGGTCTACAACCGCCGCGCCATCGACCTCGACGAGGTCGTGGAGGAGTACACCGGCTTCGCCGAGGCGCTCAAGGAGCGCATCGTCGACACCCGGCTGATGCTCGGGCGGGCGCTCGACGCCGGCGAGTGGGTGCTGCTGGAGGGCTCGCAGGGGACGCTGCTCGACGTCGACCACGGCACGTATCCGTTCGTGACGTCGTCCAACCCGACCGCCGGCGGCGCGGCCGTGGGCTCGGGCATCGGTCCCACGCGCATCCAGCGCGTGGTCGGGATCCTCAAGGCGTACACGACCCGCGTCGGGTCCGGCCCGTTCCCGACCGAGCTGTTCGACGCCAACGGCGAGTACCTGCGCAAGCAGGGTGGTGAGGTCGGCGTCACGACCGGCCGCGACCGGCGCTGCGGCTGGTTCGACTCGGTCGTGGCCCGCTACGCCAGCCGGGTCAACGGGATCACCGACTTCTTCCTCACCAAGCTCGACGTGCTCTCCGGGCTGCCGACGGTGCCGATCTGCGTGGCCTACGACGTCGACGGCGTCCGGCACGACGAGATGCCGATGACGCAGACCGAGTTCCACCACGCCACCCCGGTGTACGAGGAGCTACCGGGCTGGTTCGAGGACATCCGGCACTGCCGGAGCTTCGAGGAGCTGCCCGCCAACGCGCAGGCCTACGTGCGGCGTCTCGAGGAGCTGTCCGGGGCGCGGATCAGCGTGATCGGCGTCGGCCCCGGCCGCGACGAGAACGTCGTCGTCCACGACCTGCTCGACTGAAGCGGAGGCTGAGCGCGCAGGTTTCCTGCGCGCTCAGCCTCCGCATCAGGCGGCGACGAGCTCTTCTCGGGCGCGGAGCGCGATGTCGGGCTGGTCGGTGATCACGCCGTCGACGCCGAGGGCCAGCAGCAGGCGCGCCTCGCCCTCGCCGTCCCCGAGCGCCGCCGGGTCGGTGCCGCGGCGCAGGTGGCGGGGCAGGTAGGCGTTCTCGGCGCGCAGCGTCCACGGCAGCACCGAGAGACCCGCGCGGTGCGCCTCGTGCACCAGCCCGGAGATGCCCACGAGCGTCTGGTCGGCGTCGCGCCGCAGGATGCGGTGCCGGCTGGGGGCGATCCCCTGGGCGTACGTGGAGATCTCGCGCAGGCCGGCGGGGGAGACCAGGACGTCGTCGTCGGGGACGTCGTCGACCAGCTGCAGCATCTGCGGGCCGTCGTCGCCGAGGTCCTCCCGGAGGCGGCGCAGCGCCGGTGCGTCGAACGACTGCAGCACGACCGGGCCCTCGGCGCCGGCGGCGTCGAGCCGGCGCAGCTCGGCGGCGACCAGGTCGGTCATCGGCAGGCCGTGCTCGGCGGCCCAGGTCGGCTTCTTCAGCTCGGCCAGCACGCGCACCTGGCGGTCGGCGGTCGAGCGGTCGCGGACCAGGGCCACGACGTCGGCCAGGGTCAGGATCCCGAACTGCCCGTCGTAGGCGGTGTTCAGCGGTCGCAGGGCCGGCATCCGCTCCACGGCGCGCAGCGTGCGCAGCTCGTCGAGGTCGAAGTCCTCGGTGAACCACCCGGTGCGCTCGACGCGGCCCACCCGGCGGGTGGTGCGGCGCTCGGCGAACTCGGGGCGCTCGGCGACGTCGGTCGACCGGGACAGCTCGTTCTCGTGCCGCACGACGAGGGCGCCGTCACGGCTGACGACGACGTCGGGCTCGACGAGATCGGCGCCGAGGTCGAGCGCGAGCTCGAAGCTGGCGAGCGTGTGCTCCGGGCGGTACGCGCAGGCGCCCCGGTGACCGACGACGAGGGCGCGGGGGAGACCTGTTCCCGAGCTCGTACTCGGAACCGCGGGCGCGGACATGACTGTCAGAACACCTGACCAACCTGAATGGACGGCGAATTGCGGGCGGTGTTTTCCCGTCCTAATTCGGACGACAACGTCATGACCTGCAGGGCAGAGTCCTTTCCGTGATCTTTCTCTCATCGCTCGGCTGGACGCCGGACCGCGAGGCGCAGCTGCCGGCCGGCACCGAGGCAGCCCGCGTCGCGCGGGTCGACCGCGGCCGGCTGACGGTGCTCACCGCCGACGGCGAGCGCCGGGTGCACCCCGCGGCGGCTCTCCACGACGAGGCGGGGGTCGAGTCCCCGGCGGTCGGGGACTGGGTGGCGCTGCGCGGGGAGCTCGCCGTCGCCGTCCTGCCGCGCCGGTCGGCGTTCACCCGCACGGTCTCCGGGCGGACGTCGACGGCGCAGGTGGTCGCCGCCAACCTCGACGCGGTGCTCGTCGTCGACGCGCTCGCCGGGGAGACCCGGCTGCGCCGCGTCGAGCGCTACCTGGCCGTCGCCTGGAGCAGCGGCGCGACGCCGGTCGTCGTCCTGACCAAGGCCGACCTGTGCGACGACGTCGCCTCCGCCGTGGCCGAGGTCGCCGAGGACGCGCTCGGCGTCGAGGTGCTCGCGGTCAGCTCGGTCACCGGGGAGGGGTTGGACGCCGTGCACGCCGTGCTCGGCCCCGGCCGAACGGCGGCGATGGTCGGCCCCTCCGGCGTCGGGAAGTCCAGCCTGGCGAACGCCCTCGCCGGCCGGGCGGTGGCGCCGACCCGGCAGGTTCGCGAGAGCGACGGCCGCGGCCGGCACACCACCACCGCGCGCGAGCTGCACCTGCTGCCCGGCGGCGGCCTGCTCGTCGACACCCCGGGGATGCGCGAGCTGGCGCTCTACGACGACCTCGACGGGGTCGACACCGCCTACGCCGACATCGTCGGGCTCGCGGCGCAGTGCAGGTTCCGCGACTGCGAGCACCGCACCGAGCCCGGCTGCGCGGTGGCCGCCGCGATCGACGACGGCACGCTCGACCCCGGGCGGCTGCTGGCCTGGCGCAAGCTGCAGCGGGAGGCGCACCGGCAGCTGCTGCGGGTCGACGCCCGCGCCCGGGCCGAGGAGCGGGCCAGGACCCGGGCGTTCTTCCGTGCGATCCGCGACCAGCCCAACCGGGTGCGCTAGTCGTCCGCCCACCCCGTCGCCCCCGCGACCTGCTCGGTAGGTTCCTCCCGTGCGCGTGCTCGTGATCGGCTCCGGCGCCCGGGAGCACGCCCTGTGCGTCGCTCTGTCCTCCGACCCGGACGTCGAGGCGCTGGCCTGCGCGCCCGGCAACGCCGGCACCCGTGCGATCGCCGAGCCGCTGCCGGTGGACGTGGCCGATCCGGTCGCGGTGGCCGCCGTCGCCCGCGAGTGGGGAGCGGACCTCGTCGTCGTCGGGCCCGAGGTGCCGCTGGTCGCCGGTGCCGCCGACGCCGTCCGGGAGGCCGGTATCGCCTGCTTCGGGCCGTCGGCCCAGGCCGCGCAGCTGGAGGGCAGCAAGTCCTTCGCCAAGCACGTGATGGCCGCGGCCGGCGTCCCGACGGCGCGCGCGTGGCCGGTCGGGGGCGTCGCCGAGCTGGCGACCGCGCTGGACGAGGTCGCCGTCGTCTCCGCGGGCATGCCGTACGTGGTCAAGGACGACGGGCTGGCCGCCGGCAAGGGCGTGCTGGTGACCCCCGACCGGGACGCCGCGCTGGCCCACGGCCGGGCCGTGCTCGACGCCGGGCACTCGGTGCTGATCGAGGAGTACCTCGACGGCCCCGAGGTCTCGCTGTTCGCCGTCACCGACGGGACGACGGTGCTCCCGCTGCTGCCCGCGCAGGACTTCAAGCGCCGCGACGACGGCGACGGCGGCCCGAACACCGGCGGCATGGGCGCCTACGCCCCGCTGCCGTGGGCGCCGTCCGGGCTGGTCGACGAGGTCCTGGCCACCGTCCTGCAGCCGACCGTCGACGAGATGCGCCGCCGCGGCGAGCCGTTCTCGGGGCTGCTCTACGCCGGCCTCGCGCTCACCTCCCGCGGCGTGCGCGTGGTCGAGTTCAACGCCCGCTTCGGCGACCCCGAGACCCAGGTCGTGCTGCCGCTGCTGGAGACGCCGCTGGGCGGGCTGCTGCACGCGGCCGCGACCGGCCGGCTCGCCGAGCACCCGCCGCTGCGCTGGCGGGACGGCGCCGCGGTGACCGTCGTCGTCGCCGCCGAGGGCTACCCCGAGCGGCCGCGCACCAGCGACCGGATCAGCGGTGCCGACGGCGAGGGCGTGCTGCACGCCGGCACGGCGCCCGCGGCCGACGGCGGCGTGGTCTCGGCGGGCGGACGGGTGCTCGCCGTCACCGCGGTCGGTCCCGACCTGGCGGCGGCCCGGCAGCGCGCCTACGAGCGGGTGGCCGGCGTCCGGCTGGCCGGAGCGCACTGGCGCACCGACATCGCGCTGGCCGCGGTCGAGGGCGCTATGTCGCGCTGACCACCGGTTTCGCGCGCTCGGGGCGCGGCTCGGGTGGTCGTGGTCCTTCGAGCCGGCGGGACAGGTACGTGCCGGCGACGTTCGCGCACGCCACCGTCGGGACGGCGATCAGCGCACCGAAGATGCCGCCGATGAGCAGGCCGGCGGCGATCGACAGCACCACCGCCAGCGGGTGCACCCGCACCGCGCGGCCGAGCAGCAGCGGCTGCAGCACGTGCCCCTCCAGCTGCATGACCAGCAGCACGACCCCCAGCGTGAGCAGCGCGATGATCGGGCCCCGGGACACGAGTGCGACCAGCACGGCGACCGAGCCGGCGAGGAACGAGCCGAGGATCGGGATGAACGCGCCGAGGAACACCAGTGCGGCCAGCGGGATCACCAGCGGTACCCGCAGGATCGCCAGGCCGATGCCGATGCCGATCGCGTCGACCAGGGCGACGACGACCGTCGCGCGCACGTAGGAGATCAGCGTGCGCCAGGCCCGGCGGGCGGCCTCGTCGAGGTAGGCGCGCGAGTCCTTGGGAAACAGGCCGACCAGCCACAGCCAGATCGAGCGGCCGTCCTTGAGGAAGAAGAACAGGGTCAGCAGCGAGAGCAGGAAGCCGGTGACCACCTCGCCCACCGTCGCCGCGGTGGTCAGGGCCCCGGTGGCGAGCTCGCCCTTGTTGGCGACGAGGGTGTCCTGCAGCTGCGAGACGGCGTTCTCCAGCTGGTTCTTGGTGACCGGGAACGTGCGGACGATGAAGTCCTGCACCTGGCCGATGCCCTGGCTGACCTGCGCGGCCAGGTCGGAGAAGCCGGCGGTGAACCGCTCGACCACCAGCGTGATGATCCCGGCGACGACGGCGAGCCCGACGAGGAGCATCGCCAGCGCGGCCAGCGAGCGCGGCCACCGGCGCTTGACCAGCCCGGCGGCGCCGGGCTGGAGCAGCGCGGCCAGCAGCAGGGCCACGATCACCGGGACGACGACGACGGCGATGGTCGCCAGCGCGCGCAGCAGCACGTACACCCCGACCACCACGACGATGAGCCGCCACGACCAGGCGGCCGCGGTGCGCAGCCCGGTCGGGACGGCGCCGCCGTCGGGGGAGGCCGCCGACCGGCCGGGCAGCAGGCGGCTGGTGCGCTCGCCGGGCCGGTGCGGCCGGCCGCCGTTGCGGGGCGGACCGCTCACCCCACCCGGCGCGAGGGGGCCGTCGAGGTCGGGCGCGCCCGGCTCGGGGCTGCCCAGGGGCGGCTGGGTCGCCCCCTCGGCGTCCAGGTCGTCGTCCGTCGCCTCGGGAGGTCCGGCGTGGGGCTCGGTCCCGTCCTCGTCGTGGACGAGGACGGCCCCGTCGTCGTGGCGCTCGGGCCAGGCGTGCGGATCGTGCTCGGCGGCGGCGCGGATGCGCTCCCTCGCCCTCTCGACCAGCGGTTTGGCCCGGCGCAGCATTCGGTACCTCCGGCTGGCTGTAGGGGCCGTCAACGATCACGGTAGCCCTGCGGAAGACTGTTGACGTGGTGCGACGAGCTGAGCGGCCCGAGGCGGTACCCGAATGATCGACAGGTACACCCGTCCGGAGATGGGACGGGTCTGGAGCGACGAGCACAAGTACGAGCTCTGGTGCCGGGTGGAGACCCTCGTCCTGGAGGCGCACGCCGCCGCCGGCCGGGTGCCCGCGGACGTCGTCGAGCCGGTGCGCAACGCGCCGCCGCCGACCCCGGAGCGGGTGGCCGAGATCGAGGAGACGACGCAGCACGACGTCATCGCCTTCCTCACCGCGTGGGCCGACAACACCGAGCCCCGGTCGGCCGCCGCGTACGTGCACCACGGGATGACGTCGTCCGACCTGCTCGACACCGCGCTCGCGGTCCAGCTCACCGAGGCGACCGACCTGCTGCTGGCCAAGGCCGACCGGCTGGTCGCCGCCCTGCGCGACCACGCGCTGGCGCACCGGAACACCATCAAGGTGGGGCGCACGCACGGCGTGCACGCCGAGCCCGACGTCTGGGGCCACCGGGTCGCCGACATCGCGTTCGCGATGGCCCGCTCGCGGGACCGGCTGCGGGCCGCCCGCGACCGCGTCGGCGTCGTCGCGATCTCCGGTGCGGTCGGCACGTACTCGCTGATCGACCCGTCGGTCGAGGTCGAGGTGGCGCGCGCCCTGGACCTGCGGCCGGCCGACGCGTCCACCCAGGTGGTGCTGCGCGACTCGATCAGCGAGTGGGTGTCCGCGCTGGCCATCATCGCCACCGTCTGCGAGACGGTCGCGCTCGAGGTGCGGCACGGGCAGCGGACCGAGGTGCGGGAGCTGTCGGAGGCGTTCGGCTCGGGCCAGAAGGGCTCCAGCGCGATGCCGCACAAGAAGAACCCCATCCGCTCCGAGCGCATCGCCGGGCTGGCGCGGGTCGTCCGGGCGGCGATCGTGCCGGTGATGGAGGGCATCCCGCTGTGGCACGAGCGGGACATCTCGCACTCCTCGACCGAGCGCGTGTTCCTGCCCGACGCGGCGATCACCACCGACTACCTGCTGCACCTGACCACCGGTCTGGTGGAGAACCTGGTCGTCGACGCCGACCGGATGCGGGTCAACCTGGAGTCGACCGGCGGCCTGATCTACACCTCGTCGGTGCTGCTGGAGCTGGTCGAGGGCGGGCTGTCCCGCGAGGAGGCCTACGCGCTGGTGCAGTCGGCGGCGATGGAGACGTGGAACACCGGGACGCCGTTCCGCGCCACGCTGCGCTCGCGCGCCAAGGCGGACGGCGTCGAGCTCGACGAGGCGCGGCTGGACGAGATCTGCCGGCCGGAGCGGTACGTGCAGAACCTCGGCCCGCTGTTCGAGCGCGTCGCGGCCCTGCGGTGAGCGTCGAGCTGCCCCTCCTCGCGCGGGGCAAGGTGCGCGAGATCTACGACGCCTCCACCCCGGCCGCCCCCGACCGCCTGCTGCTCGTGGCCTCCGACCGCATCTCCGCCTACGACCACGTCCTGCCGACCCCGATCCCCGACAAGGGGCGGGTGCTGACCCAGCTGTCGGTGTGGTGGTTCGAGCAGCTCACGCCGGTGCTGGAGTCCTTCGGCGCCTCGCACCACCTGATCTCGGCGACGGACGTGCCCGACGACGTGGCCGGCCGGGCGATGCTGGTGCGGCGGCTGGAGATGCTGCCGGTCGAGTGCGTGGCCCGCGGCTACCTGTCCGGCTCGGGCACCAAGGAGTACGCGCGGACCGGCTCGATCCGCGACGTCGCGCTGCCGGCCGGGCTGGTCGAGGGCTCACGGCTGCCGGCACCGGTGTTCACGCCGTCGACCAAGGCGGAGGTGGGGGAGCACGACGAGGCGATCGACTTCGCCGCCGTCGTGTCCGCCGTGGGCGCCGGCCGCGCGGAGGAGCTGCGCGAGCTCACGCTGGCGCTGTACTCGCGGGGGGCCGAGATCGCCGAGGCGGCCGGGATCGTCCTGGCCGACACGAAGTTCGAGTTCGGTCTGGACGGCGACGAGCTCGTGCTCGCCGACGAGGTGCTGACGCCCGACTCCTCCCGCTTCTGGCCGGCCTCCTCCTGGTCGCCCGGTGCGGCGCAGCCCTCGTACGACAAGCAGTACGTCCGCGACTGGCTGACGAACGAGTCGGGCTGGGACCGCACCTCGACCCCGCCGGAGCTCCCGGACGACGTCGTCGCCGCGACCCGCGAGCGCTACGTCACGGCCTACGAGCAGCTGACCGGCCGGTCCTTCGCGTAGGAGGTTCTTGCGGATCCCTTGCGCCGCCCGTGCGGGGACCTCGCGCGTCGGCCACCAGAGTGGCCACCGTGTCCACCGCCCGCCGCGCCGTCCTGGTGCTCGTGCTGGCGGTCAGCACGGTCCTGGCCGGCGGCCTCGCGGCCGAGGCGTCGTTCTCCGAATCGGTGGGCGGCAGCACCTCGATCACCACCAATGCGATCACGGCCCCGACCGGTGTCACCGCCGTGAAGAACTCCTGCTCGAACGCCCGCTGGATCGACGTCACGATCTCCTGGCAGCCCAGCCCCTCCGCGCGGATCAACGGGTATGCCGTCACCGCCTACCGCAGCGACGGTCAGGTGACCATGGTGGGCACGACCGGGACCGGTAGCACCGCCCTGAGGACCACGGTCGACAAGCTGACCGGCGCGTCCACGGTCTTCACCGTCACCACCACCACGTCCTACGGCTGGACCGCCGAGTCGCTCTCCAGCGCGTCCATCACCTGCTGACCCCGGTGAGATCTCGGGGCCCTCGAGGACGCCAGGTAGTCTCGTCGGCGTGCCGCGGGTGGTCGTCGACGTCGTCCTGAAGCCGGAGATCTCCGACCCCCAGGGTCAGGCGGTGCTCGGCGCACTCGGCCGGCTCGGCCACGACGGCGTGCGCAGCGTGCGCCAGGGCAAGCACTTCGTCCTCGACGTCGAGGGCACGCCCGACGAGGCGGAGCTGAAGCAGATCGCCGAGACCCTGCTGGCCAACCCCGTCATCGAGGACGTCGAGCTGCACCTCCCGACCGACTGAAGGACCTGCTTGTGCGCATCGGGGTCATCACCTTCCCGGGCTCTCTGGACGACGTCGACGCCGCGCGTGCGGTGCGCCTGGCCGGCGGTGAACCCGTCGCCCTCTGGCACGCCGACCACGACCTGAAGGACGTCGACGCCGTCGTCCTGCCCGGCGGCTTCTCCTACGGCGACTACCTGCGGGCCGGCGCGATCGCCGCCCGCGCGCCGTTGATGCAGGACGTCGTCACCAGGGCGCGGCAGGGGCTGCCGGTGCTCGGCATCTGCAACGGCTTCCAGGTGCTCTGCGAGGCGGGGCTGCTGCCCGGCGCGCTGACCCGCAACAGCCACCTGCACTTCCGCAACCGCGACCAGGTGCTCCGCGTCGAGCGCGACGACACGTCGTGGACCGGTGACTACGCGCAGGGCCAGCGGATCGTGATCCCGGTCAAGAACGGCGAGGGCCGCTACGTCGCCGCCCCGGCCGACCTCGACCGGCTCGAAGCGGAGAACCGCGTCGTCTTCCGCTACGTCGACGGCAACCCCAACGGCAGCCTCCGCGACATCGCCGGGGTGACCAGCGAGAACGGCCGCGTCGTCGGGCTCATGCCGCACCCCGAGCACGCGATCGAGGACCTCACCGGGCCCTCGACCGACGGGCTCGGGTTCTTCACCTCCGTGCTGAAGGCGGTCGTCACCGCATGATCGACACCGTCGAGCTCGCCGCGAAGTCGCCGGACGACGAGCAGCCCTGGGCCGAGCTCGGGCTGAAGTCCGACGAGTACCTGCGCATCCGCGACATCCTGGGCCGCCGGCCGACCACCGCCGAGCTCGCGATGTACAGCGTCATGTGGAGCGAGCACTGCTCCTACAAGTCCTCGAAGGTGCACCTGCGCCGCTTCGGCGACCTGCCGCGCAGCGAGGCCCTCCTCGTCGGCATCGGCGAGAACGCCGGGGTGGTCGACGTCGGCGACGGCTACGCGGTCACCTTCAAGGTCGAGTCGCACAACCACCCGAGCTACGTCGAGCCCTACCAGGGCGCCGCGACCGGCGTCGGCGGCATCGTGCGCGACATCCTCACGATGGGCGCCCGCCCGGTCGCCGTCATGGACTCGCTGCGCTTCGGTCGCGCCGACGCCCCCGACACCGCGCGCGTGCTGCCCGGCGTGGTCGCCGGCGTCGGCGGCTACGGCAACTGCCTGGGCCTGCCCAACATCGGCGGCGAGCTGCTCTTCGACGACTGCTACGCCGGCAACCCGCTGGTCAACGCGCTGTGCGTCGGCGTGATGAAGCACGAGGACGTCCGGCTGGCCAAGGCCGAGGGCGTCGGCAACAAGGTGATCCTGTTCGGGGCGCGCACCGGCGGCGACGGCATCGGCGGGGTGTCCGTGCTCGCGAGCGAGACCTTCGACGCCGAGGGCCCGGCCAAGCGGCCCAGCGTGCAGGTCGGCGACCCGTTCACCGAGAAGCTGCTCATCGAGGCGTGCCTGGAGATCTTCGCCGCCGACCTCGTCACCGGCATCCAGGACCTCGGCGGCGCCGGGCTGTCCTGCGCGACGTCGGAGCTGGCCAGCGCCGGCACCGGCGGCATGCACGTCGACCTCGACACCGTCCCGCTGCGCGACTCCACGCTCACCCCGGCCGAGATCCTGATGAGCGAGTCGCAGGAGCGCATGTGCGCGATCGTCGAGCCGGCCAAGGTCGAGCAGTTCCTCGCCGTCTGCGCGAAGTGGGACGTGCTGGCCACGGTCATCGGTGAGGTGACCGACGGCGACCGGCTCACCGTCGACTGGCACGGCGAGCGGATCGTCGACGTCCCGCCACGCACCGTCGCCCACGAGGGCCCGGTCTACGACCGGCCGATGACCCGCCCGCAGGACCTCGACGACCTGCAGGCCGACGACGCCGGGCGGCTGCCGCGGCCGTCGACCCCGGCGGAGCTGCAGGCGCACTGGCTGGCGGTGCTGGCCAGCCCGGACGGCGCCGACAAGACCTGGGTCACCGAGCAGTACGACCGCTACGTCCGCGGCAACACGGTGCTCGCCCAGCCCGAGGACGCCGGTGTCGTGCGGATCGACGAGGAGAGCCACCGCGGCATCGCGCTGGCCCTCGACGGCAACGCCCGGTTCTCCCGGCTCGACCCGTACGCCGGGGCGCAGCTGAACCTGGCCGAGGCCTACCGCAACGTCGCGGTGAGCGGGGCGCGCCCGCTCGCGGTCACCAACTGCCTGAACTTCGGCTCCCCGGAGGAGCCCGAGGTCATGTGGCAGTTCGCCGAGGCGGTGCGCGGCCTGGCCGACGCCTGCCGGGTGCTCGGCCTGCCGGTGACCGGCGGCAACGTGAGCCTCTACAACCAGACCGGCGATGTCGCGATCAACCCGACGCCGGTGATCGGCGTGCTCGGCGTGCACGACGACGTCCGGCAGCGGGTGCCGTCCGGTTGGCGCAAGCCCGGCGAGACCGTGCTCCTGCTGGGCGCGACGAAGCCGGAGCTCGGCGGCTCGGCGTGGGCCTCGGTCGTGCACGGCCACCTGGGCGGCCGGCCGCCCGCGCTCGACCTCGAGGCGGAGCGGAGGCTGGCCGACCTGCTCGGCGCCCTGTCCCGCGAGGGGCAGCTGAGCTCCGCGCACGACCTGTCCGACGGGGGCCTGGCGCAGGCGCTGGCCGAGTCGGCCCTGCGTTACGGCGTGGGTGCGCGGCTGAGCCTGGGTGGCGATCCGTTCGTCGCGCTGTTCAGCGAGTCCACCGGCCGCGTCGTCGTCACCACGACCGAGCCGGGTGCGGTGAAGGCGACGGCCGACTGGGCCGGCGTGCCGGTCACCGAGCTCGGGACGACGGGCGGCGACTCGCTGGCCGTCGACGGCGGAGCCGAGCTGCCGCTGGCCGAGCTGCGGGCGGTCTGGGCGGCGACGCTCCCGGCACTGTTCGGGACCCCGGAAGCGACCGTCCAGGCGAGCTGATGGCGGCCTCGCAGCCGATCCCCGCCGAGGAGCTGGTCGCCGCCGTCGCGCCGGTGCGGGCGTGGCTGGCCGGGGAGGACGAGCAGCCGGCGCGCGCCGTCGTCGGTGCCGCGGTGAAGACGACGGCCCGCTGGCTGGCCCAGCAGGTGCCGGGGCGCTCGGTGGAGCTGCGCGTGCCGCCGCACGTCGCCGTCCAGCTGGTGCCCGGACCCCGGCACACGCGCGGGACCCCGCCGAACGTGGTCGAGACCGACGCGGCGACCTGGCTGCGACTGGCCACCGGCGCCCTCACCTGGGACGACGCCGTGGCCGGCGGGAAGGTGAGCGCCAGCGGCAACCGCGCCGACCTGAGCGCTCACCTCCCCCTGCGGCCTATCCGGTGAACAGCGTGCTCGCGGCCCGGATGGTCTGGATCAGGCCGTAGAGCAGCGGGATGCCGACCAGGGCCCAGGCCAGCACGATCATCGCGACCGGGGTGTGCGTCTGCTCCGGGTTGGGCGTGGTCATCGGGCGGCGCTCCGTTCGTGGGTCTGGGCGGCGACGGCGTCGCGCCGGGGCTCGTGCCACTTCGCCGCCACCGGGCGGATCAGCAGGTTGGCGATGAAGCCGATGGCCAGCAGGCCGACCATGATGAAAAGCGCCGGCCGGTAGTCGCCGGCGACCAGCTCACCCGGGGTGCCCTGCGTGTCCAGGACGCCGTTGACGATCAGCGGACCGGCGATCCCCGCTGCCGACCAGGCGGTGAGCAACCGGCCGTGGATGGCGCCGACCTGGAACGTGCCGAACAGGTCACGCAGGTAGGCCGGGACCGTCGCGAAGCCGCCGCCGTAGAACGAGATGATCAGCGCGGCGAGCAGGACGAACAACCAGGTCGCGCTGCTGCCCACGGTGGCCAGCAGGACGTAGAGCACCAGGCCGACGCCGAGGTAGATCATGTACATCGGCTTGCGGCCGATGTAGTCCGACGTCGTCGACCAGGCGAACCGGCCGCCCATGTTGAACAGGGAGAGCAGCCCGACGAACCCGGCGGCGGCCGCCGCGGCCACGGTCGAGGTGGTGCCGTCGCGGAAGAAGTCCTGGATCATCGGGCTGGCCTGCTCGAGGATCCCGATGCCGGCCGTGACGTTGCAGAACAGCACGACCCACAGCAGCCAGAACTGCGGCGTCTTGATCGCGTTGCCGGCCGAGACGCTCTCGGTGGTGACCAGGGACTTCTGCTTGACCGACGAGGGGTCCCAGCCGGCGGGCTTCCAGTCGTCGGCGGGCACCCGGATGATGAACGCGCCGAACATCATGTAGACCAGGTAGATCAGGCCCAGGGTCAGGAACAGCAGCGCGACCGCGGAGCCGGCGGGCACCTGGTCGGCGGCGCCGGTGTAGTCGGGGTCGTACCAGTCCATGAGCTGCTTGGACAGCGGCGAGGCGATGAGCGCACCACCGCCGAAGCCCATGATCGCCAGGCCGGTGGCCAGCCCCGGCCGGTCGGGGAACCACTTGATCAGCGTGCTGACCGGCGAGATGTAGCCGATGCCCAGCCCGATCCCGCCGATGACGCCGTAGCCGAGGTAGAGCAGCCACAGCTGCCCGGTGGCGATGCCGAGCGAGCCGACCAGGAAGCCGACCGACCAGCAGATCGCCGCGACGAACATCGCCGCGCGGGGCCCGTTGCGGTCTACCCACGTGCCGAAGACCGCGGCGGAGAGCCCGAGCATGACGATGGCGATCGAGAAGATGATCCCGATCGCGGTCAGACTGGTGTCGAAGTGCTGGACCAGCGCCGTCTTGTAGACGCTGGTGGCGTACGCCTGGCCGATGCACAGGTGGACGGCCAGGGCGGCCGGTGGGATGAGCCAGCGGTTGAAGCCGGGTTTGGCGATGATGCGCTCACGTGCGAGAAATCCGGGCACTGCCACGAAAGGACCTCCGCTCGGCGGCGACCGGACGCCTGTGTCCGGCCTGAGAGATGCCTGGAAGCGGGGAAACGGTACGTCCGCTTCCGGATCCTTGCTCGTTGAACGAGACGGCCCCGTGACGTCGGGACGGCCCGCTCTAGGCTCGGGCCATGCCGTACGAGGTTCGGGGCGTCGTCGCCCGCGCGAAGGGTCAGCCGGTCAGCATCGAGACGATCGTGGTGCCCGACCCGGGTCCGGGTGAGGCCGTCGTCGACGTCCAGGCCTGCGGGGTCTGCCACACCGACCTGCACTACCGCGAGGGTGGGATCAACGACGACTTCCCGTTCCTGCTCGGGCACGAGGCCGCGGGCGTCGTCTCGGCGGTCGGCGAGGGCGTCACCAACGTGGCGGTCGGCGACTACGTGATCCTCAACTGGCGCGCGGTGTGCGGGCAGTGCCGGGCCTGTCTCAAGGGCGAGCCGCAGTACTGCTTCAACACCCACAACGCCGCGCAGAAGATGACGCTGCTGGACGGCACCGTCCTGTCCCCGGCCCTCGGGATCGGCGCGTTCGTGGAGAAGACCCTGGTGCACTCGGGCCAGTGCACGAAGGTCGACCCGGCCGCGCCGCCGACCGCCGCGGGGCTGCTGGGCTGCGGTGTGATGGCCGGCGTCGGCGCGGCGATCAACACCGGCGCGGTCAAGCGTGGCGAGAGCGTCGCCGTCTTCGGTTGCGGCGGCGTGGGTGACGCGGCCATCGCGGGCGCCAAGCTCGCGGGCGCGACGACGATCGTCGCCGTCGACATCGACGACCGGAAGCTGGAGTGGGCCCGGAAGCTCGGCGCCACCCACACGGTCAACTCGACGAACGAGGACGCGGTCGAGGCGGTCAAGGCGCTCACCGGCGGGTTCGGCGCCGATGTCGCGATCGACGCGGTCGGCCACCCCAAGGTCTTCGAGCAGGCCTTCTACGCCCGCGACCTGGCCGGCCGGGTGGTGATGGTCGGCGTCCCGACGCCGGACATGAAGGTCGAGCTCCCGGCGATCGAGATCTTCGGTCGGGGTGGGGCGATCAAGTCCTCCTGGTACGGCGACTGCCTGCCCAGCCGCGACTTCCCGATGCTCATCGACCTGTACCTGCAGGGCCGCTTCCCGCTCGACGAGTTCGTCTCCGAGACGATCGCGCTCAAGGACGTCGAGGAGGCGTTCGAGAAGATGCACCGCGGCGAGGTGCTGCGGTCGGTGGTCGTCTTCTGATGACTCCCCGGATCGAGAAGGTCGTCGTCTCCGGGGTCTTCAGCCTCGACGGGCAGGACTTCGACGTCGACAACAACGTCTGGCTGGTCGGGGACGACGACGAGGTGCTCGTGATCGACGCCCCGCACGACGCGGCGCCGATCGTGGCGGCGATCGGCGGCCGCCGGGTGACCGCGATCGTGCTGACCCACGGGCACAACGACCACATCACGGCGGCGCCGGCCCTGCGCGGGGCGACCGGCGCGCCGATCTGGTTCAACCCCGCCGACCGGATGCTGTGGGACATGACCCACGACGGGGTCGACCCGGACGAGGAGCTCGGCGAGGGGACGACGTTCCGCGTCGCCGGGGTGACCCTCATGGCGCTGTCCACGCCGGGTCACTCGCCGGGCAGCACCTGCCTGCACGCGCCGGACCTCGGCGCCGTGTTCACGGGGGACACCCTCTTCCACGGCGGCCCGGGCGCGACCGGCCGGAGCTTCAGCGACAAGCCCACGATCCTGGACTCGATCCGGTCGAAGCTGCTGACCCTGCCCGGCGACACCGTCGTGCACACCGGGCACGGCGACGACACGCGGATCTCCGCGGAGACCGGCAACGTGCAGTGAGGCCCGTCAGCTCGCGCTGACGAGTTCTCCGTCGCCGGCCGGTGCGGTTCGGACCGTGAGGATCTCGGTGCCGTCGGGTCGGTAGGTGTGCCATCGCCCCGCGGTATCTCGCTCGACGCGGAAGCCGTGGTGGACCTGGGTGTGGTGGCGTTCGCACAGCAACCCGGAGTTGGCCAGGCTGGTCTCGCCGCCCTGTGTCCAGTGGATGAGGTGGTGGACCTCCGACCACCAGTGCGGTGCACCGCACCCGGCGAAGACGCACGTCCGGTCGCGGGCGATGACGGCTCTCCGCAACGCCGGGGTCACCAGGCGGTGGGTGCGGCCGAGGTCGAGCGGCTCACCGTGCGGGCCCAGCACGATCCGGGTGATGTCGGCGTCGCAGGCCAGCCACCGGGCGCGGGCGGCGGAGATGACCGCGCCGAAGCCCGTCGCGGCGACGCCCTGACCGGTGGCGGGGTCGAGCAGGTCCTGCAGGTCGACGTTCACCGCGACCTGGGGCTTGCTCCGCCGCAGCAGCGGCGCGGTGCCGGCGGCCAGTGTGTTGTCGGCCCACTGCACCCACGCGTCGGCGTGATGCTGGCCGAGGGTGCGCTCGTCCCCGGCGGGCCGGTCGGTCTGCCGGTGGGCCTCGAGTGCGGCCTGGACCTTCTCGGCGCCGGCAGGGTCGAGGTGGAACCGGCCGGTGATCGACCCGTCGGCGTGCCGGGTGAACGTGAGCGTGCGCTGCTCGGTGGGATCGGGTTCGGGTCCGTCGGTGTCGAGCATCGCCAGGAAGGTGTGCACGGCCTTCGTCAGGTCCTCGTGCGGCGCGGTGGCGGCCAGGCGAGTCAGGATGCGTGCGGTCTCGGCGAGGTCCACGCCCTGGGCGGCGGCCAGCGCGACCGCCTTGGGGGCGACGATCTTGCCGATCTCGGTCACCTGCTCGGCGGTGATCGCACCGGCCGCGTGGGCGGCGGCGACCGCGGGCAGCAGCTCGAGCGCGCGGCCGTTGCGCACCACCTGCGCTGCCGCGCCGGGTGCGAGCCGGCAGTGGCCCTTCAGCCACGACTTCGCGCTCTTCATGCCGTCGCCGGCGAACGCCTGCTTGCTGTCGGCGACCCGCACGGTGCGGGCGAGGTCGGCGTCGATCCGGTTGCGCTCGGCGACCAGGTCACGCGTGCGATCGAGCAGCGCGGGGCCGCTCAGCGCGTGGAGCTCGTCGTCCGAACACATGTGCGAAGAATACCGGATCCGCCGACTTCCCACACGGCGAATCCCCAGGTCAGAAGCCTGTCCACAGACCCGCCGGGGCGCTTGCGCAGCGGCCTCAGAACTCGTAGCGGACGATCGCCCGGCGCAGCGACGGTACGTGCACGATCTCGAACCCGGCGGCCAGGAACGCGCTGAGCGCCCCGACGGACATCTCGCCCCAGGGGACCTCCTTGCCCGGCGCGGGCTTCATCGGATAGGCCTCGAGCGCCGTGGCGCCGCGGTCGCGTGCCAGGTCGATGGTGCCGGCGGCGAGGGCCCGGCTCACGCCCTGATGGCGATGACCGGCGCGGGTCACGAAGCAGGTGACCGCCCAGACGCCCGGGTCGTCCTTGTCCTCGGTCCGGCCCTTCCACGTCGTCTGGCGCAGGTAGGTGTAGTCGCGGCGCGGTGCCACCGAGCACCACCCGACCGGCTCGCCGTCGAGGTGCGCCACGAGCCCGTGCCCCTCGATCACCTGGTCGCGGAGCAGCTCTCGGCGTCCGGCCACGTCGTCGGTGTGCCGCGCGTGCCAGCCCATCCGGTAGCCCTGGCACTGGCAGCGAGCCGCCTGACCTCTGGTTCCGAGGACGGTCTGGACGTCGTCGAACAGCGACTCGTCCACCGGCTCGACGCTCAGCACCATGGCGCGCAGCGTCCCAGATCACCCGTCCGGGCGCCGCTCCTGCTTCTCGTCCTGGCGCTCCAGCCGCTGACGGACCGCCGCGAGGTTGAGCGCGATGTCCTCGAGCGCCTCGACGGCACGCGTGGCGAGCGCGAACGTGAGGTTCTCCCGCTGCTCCTGGGCGCTGGGCTCGCGGTGACGCTCCCGCGTGCCGGACTCCAGCGGGCGCCGGGTCGCCTCCGCCCACGGCTCCTCGTCGCCGCCCGGCGGATCGCCCCGCAGCTCGCCGAACAACTCGCGGAGCATGCGCTGCGCCAGTTCGAGGAAATCGCCCGGTTCGGGCCGGTCGGTGGCCATCGGCTTCTCCTCCCACCAGATGACCGCGATCAACGCGCACGGCGGCGGCGCGGTTCCCCCACAGGTCACGGTTCCCACACGGGACCCGGGAGCTGTCGGGGGCGCCGGTACCCTCGCAGTTGTGCCTCGCGGTGATGGACGGCTGACGCACGACCTCGACCCCTCGTCTCCCGGACCCCAGGACGCCTGTGGCGTCTTCGGTGTCTGGGCGCCGGGTGAGGAGGTCGCGAAGCTGACCTATTTCGGTCTGTACGCCCTCCAGCACCGCGGTCAGGAGGCAGCAGGCATCGCCGTCTCCGACGGCTCGTCGGTCGTCGTCTACAAGGACCTCGGGCTGGTCAGCCAGGTGTTCGACGAGCCGACGCTGGGCAGCCTGCGCGGCCACCTCGCCGTCGGCCACACCCGGTACTCGACCACCGGCGCCTCCACCTGGGAGAACGCGCAGCCGACCTTCCGGACGACGGAGGCCGGCACCGGCCTGGCGCTGTGCCACAACGGCAACCTGGTCAACACCGCCGAGCTGGCGAGCAAGGCCGCTGACGCCGGAGTGCCGGGGGCGTTCAGCGCGAGCACCGACTCCGACCTGGTCACCTCGCTGATCGCGGCCCACCCCGACCTCTCGGTCGAGGAGGCGGCCATGCAGGTGCTGCCGCAGCTGCGCGGAGCCTTCAGCCTCACCTTCATGGACGAGGACACCCTCTACGCCGCCCGCGACCCGCAGGGCGTGCGGCCACTGGTCCTCGGCCGGCTCGAGCGCGGCTGGGTGGTCGCCAGCGAGACCGCCGCCCTCGACATCGTCGGCGCCTCCATCGTCCGCGAGGTGGAGCCCGGCGAGCTGATCGCGATCGACGAGAACGGCCTGCGCAGCCAGCACTTCGCTCCCGCCGAGCCCAAGGGCTGCGTCTTCGAGTACGTCTACCTGGCCCGGCCGGACACCACGATCAGCGGCCGCAGCGTGCACGCCGCGCGCGTCGAGATCGGCCGCCGGCTGGCCAAGGAGCAGCCGGCCGACGCCGACCTGGTCATCCCGGTGCCGGAGTCGGGGACGCCGGCCGCCGTCGGTTACGCGGAGGCCAGCGGCATCCCCTACGGCCTGGGCCTGGTCAAGAACTCCTACGTCGGGCGCACGTTCATCCAGCCGAGCCAGACGATCCGGCAGCTGGGCATCCGGCTGAAGCTCAACCCGCTGCGCGACGTCATCCGCGGCAAGCGGCTGGTCGTCGTCGACGACTCGATCGTGCGCGGCAACACGCAGCGGGCGCTGATCCGCATGCTGCGCGAGGCCGGTGCGGTCGAGGTGCACGTGCGCATCTCCTCGCCGCCGGTGAAGTGGCCCTGCTTCTACGGCATCGACTTCGCCAGCCGCGCCGAGCTGATCGCCAACGGCCTCGACGTCGACGGCGTCCGGGCCTCGATCAACGCCGACTCCCTCGGCTACGTCTCCGAGCAGGGGCTCATCGCGGCCACCGAGCAGCCGGTCAACCGGCTGTGCACCGCCTGCTTCACCGGGCAGTACCCGATCCCGCTCGGCGAGTCCGACGTGCTGGGCAAGCACGTGCTCGAGGGCATCGAGCGGCGGGCGGCGGTGACCGGCTGGACCGGTCAGCAGGCGGGCAGCGCCACGGTGCCGGGCGGCGCCGAGGACGCGCTCTCGCGCCCATGAGCTCGGATTTCACGTACGCGGCGGCGGGCGTCGACATCGACGCCGGCGAGCGGGCGGTGACGCTGATGCGCGCCGCGGTCGAGAAGACCAACCGGCCCGAGGTGGTCGGCGGGCTCGGTGGGTTCGCCGGCCTGTTCGCCCTGGACACGCAGAAGTACCGTCGTCCGCTCCTGGCCTCCTCCACCGACGGCGTGGGCACGAAGATCGCCCTCGCCCGCCAGCTCGACCGGCACGACACCGTCGGGATCGACCTGGTCGCCATGGTCGTCGACGACCTCGTCGCCTGCGGCGCCGAGCCGCTGTTCCTCCAGGACTACGTCGCCTGCGGGCGGGTCGTCCCGGAGAAGATCGCGGCGATCGTCACCGGCATCGCGACCGGCTGCACCCAGGCGGGTGCGGCGCTCGTCGGCGGCGAGACCGCCGAGCACGGCGACCTCATGGACGACGACGAGTACGACCTCGCCGCGACCGCGGTGGGCGTGGTCGAGGCCGACGCCGTCCTCGGCCCCGAGCGGGTGCGCGAGGGGGACGTCGTCGTCGCGATGGCGTCGTCCGGCTTCCACTCCAACGGCTACTCGCTGGTGCGCAAGGTCGTCGCCGCTGCGGGCCTGGACCTCGCCGCGACGCACGGTCTGGACCGCCCGCTCGGCGACGTGCTGCTCGAGCCGACCCGCATCTACGCGCGCGACTGCCTGGCGCTGGTCGAGGAGCTCGGCGTCGAGGGCGTGCACGCCTATGCGCACATCACCGGTGGCGGGCTGGCCGGCAACACCGCGCGCGTCGTCCCCGAGGGACTCGCCGCGGTGCTCGACCGCGGTACGTGGGCGCTGCCGCCCGCCGTGCGGCTGCTCGAGGAGCACGGCGTCCCGCGCGAGGAGTCCGAGCGCGCGTTCAACTGCGGCGTCGGCATGGTCGCCGCGGTCGCCGCCGACGTCGCCGACCGCGCGGTGGCGACGCTGACCGCCCGCGGCGTCCCGGCCTGGGTGGCGGGCACGGTGCAGCGGTCCACGGAGCCGACCCACCTGGTGGGCACCTACCGGTAAGCGCACGACGACACCGCGCACCCCGAGGGGTGGCGCGGTGCCGTGGTGGATCAGGTACGGCTCAGTCGCCGAAGCTCAGCGACTGGCCGCCCAGTCGTCGTCCTCGTCGTCCTCGCTCGCCCAGCGATCGGCGTACTCGTCGTCGTCATCGTCGTCCGTCGTCGCCCGGTGCGCCGGGTACGTCGACGGTGAACCAGCGAGCTCCCGCTGCAGCGCGGAGAGATCGGTGTTCGGTGAGCTGTACTTGAGCTCACGGGCCACGCGCGTCTGCTTGGCCTTCGCTCGGCCGCGCCCCATCGGCTCGACCCCCTCATTACGGAGTACGGGAGTCCAGCCAGCGGCTGGAACGGCCCGCGTGGCGACCCCGACTGAGTGACTGTGTCCCCAGCGAGCTTACGACACGGAACAAGGACGAGCACGGGTCCTCCCCCTCGCGGGGAGGAACGTCACCCCCACGGTCACCGAGGCAGGCGGATCGTGGCCAGGCGGCCGACCGAGCGCATCCGCTCCTCGGCGAGCCGGTCGGCCGCGACAGCGGGGGAGACGCCTTGCTCGTCGGCCGTGCGGAACACCCGCAGGGCGACGTCGTAGATGCCGGTGGCCTTGCTCTGGGCACGGGCGAACGAGAACCCGTGGCGCTCGTCCTCGACCTGGATCACGCCGCCGGCGTTGACCAGGTAGTCGGGGCCGTAGAGGATCCCGCGCTCGACCAGCCGGTCGGCGATGTCGGGGGTGGCCAGCTGGTTGTTCGCGCCGCCGCACACGATCCGGGCGGGCAGCACGTCGACGGTCTCGGCGTCCAGCGCCCCGCCGAGCGCGCAGGGCGCGTAGACGTCGTGCGCGGTGCGCACGAGCGTCGCGGTGTCGGGCACCGTCTTCACCTGCGGGTACCGGGCCTGCACGCGGTCGAGCGCGGCCTGGTCGACGTCGGTGAGCAGGACGTCGGCGCCGTCCTCGACCAGGTGCGTCACCAGGTGCGAGCCGACCTTGCCCGCGCCCGCGATCGCGACCGTCCGGCCGGCCAGCGTCGGCGCGCCCCACACGTGCTCGGCGGCCGCGCGCATGCCCTGGTAGACGCCGAACGCGGTCAGCACCGAGGAGTCGCCGCAGCCGCCGTAGGCCTCCGAGCGGCCGTGCGCGTAGCGCGTCTCGCGGGCGACGACGTCGAGGTCGGCGTTGTAGGTGCCGACGTCGCACGCCGTGAGGTAGCGCCCGCCGAGAGCCTCGACGAACCGGCCGTAGGCGCGCAGCAGCGCCTCGGTCTTGTCGGTGCGCGGATCGCCGATGATCACGGCCTTGCCGCCGCCGAGGTCGAGCCCGGCCAGGCTGTTCTTGTAGGCCATCGCCTTCGACAGCGCGAGGACGTCGGCGAGCGCGGCCTCCTCGCTCGGGTAGGGGAAGAACCGGGTGCCGCCGAGCGCCGGACCGAGCGCGGTGGAGTACACCGCGATGATCGCCCGCAGACCCGACTCCGGATCGCTGCAGAAGACGACCTGCTCGTGACCCTGATTCAGCACGTCCACGGATCGAGCCTAGGACCCCGCCCCGGTGTGGCCTTCGTCGAGTTCGACCATTCGGGTGGGTCCATCCCGCGTCAGAGCACCGGGCCAGGCATGATCCTTCGCGGAAATGCGGCGTTTCGAGTCCGTTTCCGCGAACTTCGGAGGTACGCACGATGGCTGCACCCAAGCGTCTGCTGGCGCTCGCCCTGGCCGCACCGCTGGTGCTCGCCGCCTGCTCGGCGAACGGGGGCAGCGACAACGGGAACGACGGCGGCTCGAGCGACCTCAGCTTCTCGGTCATCACCCACGGCTCGGCCGGCGACGCGTTCTGGGACGTCGTCCAGAACGGCGCCGAGCAGGCCGGCAAGGACCTCGGCGTCACCGTGGACTACCAGAGCGACGGCGACCCGCAGAAGCAGTCGCAGCTCATCGACGCGGCGGTGAACCAGAAGGTCGACGGCATCGTCGTCTCGATGGCCAACCCCGACGCCCTGGAGGACTCGATCAAGGCCGCCGTCAAGGCCGGCATCCCGGTGGTCACGATCAACTCCGGCGGCGACCGCTCCGCGGAGTTCGGCGCGATCGGCCACGTCGGGCAGGACGAGGCGATCGCGGGTCAGGGCGCGGGCCAGCGGCTGAAGTCCGACGGCGCCCAGAAGGTGCTCTGCGTGATGCACGAGGCCGGCAACATCGGCCTCGAGCAGCGCTGCGACGGCGCCTCGCAGGGCCTCGGCACCGACGTCGTCCCGCTGCAGGTGGACATCAACGACCTGCAGGCCGCGCAGTCGACGATCACCTCGCAGCTGCAGAGCGACCCGAGCATCGACGCCGTCCTGACCCTCAACTCCGCCGTCGCGGCGGTGGCGGTGGCCGCGGTCGGCGACGCCGGGTCGAAGGCGAAGGTCGCCACGTTCGACCTCAACCAGGACGTGATCAAGGGCATCCAGGACGGCTCGATCGAGTTCGCCGTCGACCAGCAGCAGTACGAGCAGGGCTACCTGCCGATCGTGATGCTGAAGCTGTACAAGGAGAACCTGAACACCGTCGGCGGCGGCCAGCCGGTGCTCACCGGGCCCGGCATCGTCGACAAGGACAACGTCGACCAGATCGCCGACCTGGCGCAGAAGGGCACCCGCTGACCACGGAGACGGCGACGCCCGCGCGGGCCGACGAGCGGCTCACCGCGGTCGGCCCGCTCCGGCGTCTGCTGGTCAAGCCCGAACTGGGCGCGCTGGTCGGCGCCGTGCTGATCTTCACGTTCTTCGCCGTGCAGTCGCCGGTGTTCCGGTCGGTCCGCGGCGTCGCCAACTGGCTGGACCCGGCCTCGACGCTCGGCATCATGGCCGTGGCGGTCGCCCTGCTGATGATCGGCGGCCACTTCGACCTGTCCGCCGGCGTGATGACCGGGACGACGGCGCTGACCGTCGGCATCGTCTCCACCGAGTTCGGCGCCAACATCTGGCTGGCGATCGGCGTCGCGCTGGTGCTGGCGCTGGCCATCGGCTTCCTCAACGGCTGGCTGGTCACCCGCACCGGGCTGCCCAGCTTCATCATCACGCTGGGCACGTTCCTCATGCTCCAGGGCCTGAACCTGGGGCTGACCAAGTACTTCACCGGCACGGTCACCGCCAGCGGCATCGGCAGCGCCCCGGGCTACGAATCGGCCAAGGCGGTGTTCGCCTCGACGGTGACGTTCGTCGGCTCGCCGTTCCGCATCGCGATCCTCTGGTGGGTGCTGTTCACCGTGCTGGCCACCTGGGTGCTGCTGAAGACCCGGTTCGGCAACTGGGTGTTCGCCACCGGCGGCGACGAGGTCGCCGCGCGCAACGTCGGCGTCCCGGCCCGGCGCACGACGATCACGCTGTTCATGACGACGGCCGGAGCCGCCTGGTTCGTGGGGACGACGCTCGCCGTGCGGCTGACGTCGGTGCAGGCGAACGCCGGGATCGGCAACGAGCTCATCTACATCGTGGCGGCGGTGATCGGCGGCTGCCTGCTCACCGGCGGCTTCGGCTCGGCGATCGGGGCGTCGCTCGGCGCGCTGATCTTCGGCATGGCGCAACTGGGCATCGTGTACCTGGGCTGGAACTCCGACTGGTTCTACTTCTTCCTCGGGGCGATGCTGCTGCTCGCCGTCTTGGCCAACCGGCTGGTGCGCCGCTACGCCGAGGCGGCCCGGCGATGACCACCCCGCTCCTGGAGCTCCGGGACGTCGGCAAGACGTTCGGCAACGTCATCGCCCTCGACGGCATCAGCACCAGCGTGCGGGCCGGCGAGGTCACCTGCGTGCTCGGCGACAACGGCGCCGGCAAGTCGACGCTGATCAAGATCCTCTCCGGCGTGCACCGGCCCGACCGCGGCGAGCTGCTGCTCGACGGGTCGCCCGTGGAGTGGGCGGCGCCCCGGGAGGCCCTCGACGCCGGCATCGCGACCGTCTACCAGGACCTCGCGATGATCCCGCTCATGGCCGTGTGGCGGAACTTCTTCCTCGGCCGGGAGCTCACGAAGGGCTGGGGACCGCTGCGCCGGTTCGACTCGGCGCAGGCCCGCCGGGTCACCACGCAGGCGCTCGGCGACATGGGCATCGACATCCGCGATCCCGACCAGCCGGTCGGCACGCTCTCCGGCGGCGAGCGGCAGTCGGTGGCGATCGCCCGTGCCGTGCACTTCGGCGCGCGGGTGCTCATCCTCGACGAGCCGACCTCGGCCCTCGGCGTGCGGCAGGCCGGCGTCGTCCTGCGCTACATCGCGCAGGCGCGCGACCGCGGGGTCGGCGTCGTCTTCATCACCCACAACCCGCACCACGCCTTCCCGGTGGGCGACCGGTTCCTCCTGCTCGGCCGCGGCCGCAGCCTCGGCGACTTCGCCAAGGGCGAGATCACGCAGGAGGAGGTCACGCGGCTCATGGCCGGCGGGGCCGAGCTCGACCAGCTCACCCACGAGCTGCAGCGCCCACCCGTCTGACCTGCGGGTTTCCGCGCGGACGGGAACACCGGAGCAACGAATCGTTACCTGTCGACACGCAGCGTGACACTTTCGCAACACCGTGTCCCACGCGCCGCGTGGTGCACACGTGACCCGTCCTTCCCGCGGCACGGTTGTCGAGCTCAACCTCTTCCCCAGGGAGCTCGCCATGCAGAAGCGCCTCACCGCGCTCCGGACCGCCCTCGTCGGCGTCGTGACCGGAGTGGTGGTGATCGGCACCGCCGTCACCGCGTGGGCGGTGCCCGCGCCCCCACCGAACCCGACCGACACGCAGCTCAACGACGCCGCCGTGACCCAGCAGGCCGCTGCTGCCGAGGTCGGCCGCATCGCCGCGCTGGTCGCCCAGGCCGAGAGCGACCTGGAGAAGTACTCGGTGCAGGCCGAGGCCGCCGGTGCCGCCTACGACGCGGCCGTCGACGCGCTCGCGCAGGCCCAGGCGCAGGCCGACCAGGCCGCCGCCGACCTGCAGACCGCGCAGGCGAACGTCGACGCCGCGGAGGGCCGGATCGCCGAGTTCTCCCGCACGAGCTACATCAACGGGCACACGCTGAGCAGTGCCGCCGCCCTGCTGGACTCGAAGGGACCGGGGGAGCTGGTCCAGCGCGCGGCGATGATCGACTGGGTCGCCGACAACCAGGTCGACGTCCTGGGGCAGCTCGAGGCCGCGCGCGTCGAGCAGGCGAACGCCGACGCCGCCGCGCGCGCCGCCCGCGACCAGCAGCAGGCCGCCGAGGAGCAGGCGCAGCAGGCCAAGCGGACGGCCGATGCCCAGCTCGCCGCGCAGCAGTCCGCCTACGCAGAGGTGAGCGCGCAGAAGGCCCAGTACGAGCAGCAGTTGCAGGACGCGCAGATCCACCTGCTCGAGCTGCAGGGCGCCCGCAACGCCTACGACCAGTGGCTGGCGCAGAAGCAGGCGGAGGAGGCGGCCGCCGCCGCGGCGCAGCGGGCCGCGTCGTCAGCCGCGGCGAACCAGGTGCCCAGCGACCACGGCTACGTGCTGCCCGCCGCCGGCCGGACCTCCAGCTGCTTCGGCGCCCGGTGGGGGGTCCAGCACCTCGGGCAGGACATCGCGGCGCCCATCGGGACACCGATCTACGCGGCCACCAGCGGGGTGGTGAAACGGGCCGGGACGGCGACCGGCTTCGGGTTGGCCGTGTACATCCTCGGGGACGACGGCGCGGTGACCGTCTACGGCCACGTGAACCGCTACTTCGTGCAGGCCGGCGAGCGGGTCCGAGCGGGGGAGCAGATCGCCGAGGTGGGCAACCGCGGCCAGTCGACCGGGCCGCACCTGCACTTCGAGGTGCATCCCGACGGGGAGATGTACAGCGGGGCGGTGAACCCGGGGCCGTGGATGCGCGCCCGCGGGGTCGCGCTCAACGGCTGCTAGCGCGACCGCGGCCCGCCCCTCGGGGGAGGAGGCGGGCCGCGGTGCGTCGTCCGGATCGCTCAGCTGGTCGGCGAGGCCGATTCGGTCTCGGCGATCCCGCACTGGTTGGACAGGTAGTTCTCGACGTTGGTGGCCGCCGACCCGAGCTGCGTCTCCAGCTGGGCGGCCGTCTGCGCGAACGCGGTCGCCTGCTCCTGGTTGGTGAAGTCGGTCTGCGCGGCGGCCTGGGCGAGCTGGTCGATCGCGCCGACCAGGGAGTTCCAGTCCGTCTCGATCTCGGCCGGCGGGGTCAGCTGGTGCAGCCGCTGGGAGATCGCCTGCAGGGCCGGCGCGAGCTGCGAGGGGTCGGTCGAGTTGGTGAGGCCACCGAGGTCCTGGTCGAGGGTCGCGGCCTGCTGGCAGAACTCGGTGTCCGCGGCAGCCGCGCTGCTGGACGAGGAGCTGGTGGTGGCCTTCGAGGAGCTGGTCGAGGCGGAGTCGTTGCTGTTGCCGCCGCCGCAGGCGGTCAGCAGGACGGCGACGGCCGCTCCGGCCAGCGCGGTCCGGCACAGGGTCAGGGTTCGGCGCATGCGAGGCAGGCTAGCGGCCGGGTCTTCCCCGGTCCTTCCCGTTCCTTCCCTCGTCGCTAGGTTCCCTGGCGTGGAAGCACCACCTGACCCGCGCGCCACCTGGGACCTGCCCGGCTTCGGTCGCATGCCGCGCACCGCCGAGCTGGAGCCGCTGGTCACGCGGGTCCTGGCGCCCAACCCGTCGGGCATGACCCTCGACGGCACCAACACCTACGTGGTCGGCGCGCCGGGCAGCGGGCAGGCCGTGCTCGTCGATCCCGGTCCGGACGACGCGGCGCACCTCGCGGCGGTCGAGGCGGCCCTCGCGGCGCGCGAGGCCCGCTGCGTCGCCGTCCTGGTCACCCACCACCACGGCGACCACGCCGAGGCGGCGCAGCCGTGGGGCGCGCACTTCGACGCGCAGGTGGCCGCCGCCCGTTCCGACGTCGCCGGGGCCCGCGGCCGCCTGCTGGAGCCGGGGGAGCGGCTGGCGCTGGCCGGCACGGCGGTGGACGTCGTCCCGACGCCGGGGCACACCGGTGACCACCTGGCCTTCCGGCTGGAGTCCGGCGCCGTCCTGGTCGGCGACCACGTCCTCGGGCGCGGCACCTCGGTGGTCACCCACCCCGAGGGGGACGTCGTCGCGTACCTGGAGTCGCTGCGCCGCGTGCACGACCTCGGCCCGAGCGCCCTCTACTGCGGCCACGGTCCCGAGCTGACCGAGGACCCGGCCGCCGTGCTCGAGTTCTACCTCGCGCACCGGGCCTACCGCGAGGAGCAGATCCTCGCCGCTCTCGGCGACGGCTCCGGCACCGTCGACGAGCTGGTGGCGACGATCTACGCGGCCTATCCCCGCGAGGTGTGGCCAGCCGCGTCCCAGTCGACCCGCGCGACGCTGGCGAAGCTGGTCGCCGAGGGCCGGGTCGAGGACGACGGCGCGGCGGTCCGCCGGGCATGACCGTCGTCCGCGCCGCCGACAGCCTGCGCGACCAGCGCCGGGCCGCCGCGGCACTGGCCGCCGGCGGCCTGCGGACCGGCGACCGCGTCCTGCTGAGCGCGGCCGGGTCGCCCGCGCTGCTGGCCGTGGTGCTCGGCGCGCTGCGCACCGGGGTCGTGCCCGTCGTCCTCGACCCGGGCCTGCCGCCCGGCGAGCGGGCCGACCTCGTCGAGGACGCCGACCCGGCCCTCGACCTCGGCGGGGACCCGGAGCGGCTGCTCGCGGGCGACGCCGAGGCCGACCTCGCCGACGTGCCGCTGGCCCGGCCGATGCACTACACCTCGGGCACGACCGGCCGGCGCAAGGGCGTCTGGTCCGGCGTCCTGGGCGAGGACGACGCCCGCGCCCTGGCCGGTGAGGAGCTGGAGCTCTGGGGCTTCGAGCCGGGCGACCGGCACCTGGTGCTCTCCCCGCTGCACCACTCCGCGCCGCTGCGCTTCGCCACGCACACGCTGCTGGCCGGCGGCGACGTCGTCCTGCCCGGGCCGTTCGACGCCGACCGGGCCGCGGCGGCGATCGCGGCGCACCGGCCGACCACCGCCTTCGCCGTCCCCACCCACCTGCAGCGGCTGCTGGGCCGCGGGATCGACTGGTCGTCGTTCCGGCTGCTCGCGCACGCCGGGGCGCCCTGCCCCGAACCGCTCAAGCGCGCGGTGCTCGACGCGCTGCCGGCCGACTCGGTGGTCGAGTTCTACGGCTCCACCGAGGCGCAGTTCACCGTCTGCCCGGCCGCCGAGTGGCTGGCCCGGCCCGGCTCGGTCGGCCGGGCGCGCCCGGGCAGGGAGATGTCCGCCGACGAGCGCGGCCAGCTGTGGTGCGCCGTGCCGCGGTGGGCGCGTTTCGAGTACTGGCGGGCGCCGGAGAAGACGGCGGCGGCCTGGCGCGGCGACCGGATCACCGTCGGCGACCTGGGCCGGGTGGACGACGACGGATTCGTCTGGCTCGACGGCCGCCGGGAGGACCTCGTCATCTCCGGCGGGGTGAACGTCTACCCCGCCGAGGTGGAGGCGGTGCTCGACGCGCACCCCGGCGTGGTGGAGAGCGCGGTCTTCGGCGTCCCCGACGAGCGCTGGGGCCAGCGGGTGGTCGCCGCCTACGTGGGCTCCGTGGTCTCCGCGGAGCTGGGGGACTGGGCTCGCGAGCGGCTGGCCGCCGCCAAGCGGCCCAAGGAGCTGCGCCCGGTCGAGGAGCTGCCCCGCACCTCCACCGGCAAGGTGCGCCGGCTCGACCTGCCGGCCGTGCTGGGCCTCGATGGCTGACGCCGAGGTCGTGGTCGTCGGCGCGGGCTCGGCCGGCTGCCCGCTCGCCGCCCGCCTCGCCGAGGCCGGCCGCCGGGTGCTGCTGCTCGAGGCCGGCGGCGACGTGCCGGCTGATCTGCGCGACGCCGGGTCGATGGCGCCCGTCCCGGGCTCCCCCGCGACCTGGGACGTGACGGCGGTGCTGCCCGAGGGGCGGTCGGTGCGGGTGCCGCGCGGCCGGGTCCTCGGCGGGTCCAGCGCGATCAACGGCGGCTACTTCGTCCGCGCGACGCCGGCCGACTGCGCCGGCTGGGCCGCGGCCGGCAACGACCTCTGGTCGTACGAGGCGGTGCTGCCCGCGTTCCGGCGGCTGGAGGACGACCGCGATGTCGGCGGCCGCCCCGGTCACGGCACGGGCGGGCCGGTGCCGGTGCAGCGGCCGGCGCAGGGCTCGGCGGTCGTCGACGCGTTCGCCGCCGCCGTCGACGCGCTCGGCTTCCCCGCCGAGCCGGACAAGAACGCCGGCGGCGAGCCCGGCTGGGGGCCGATCCCCATGAACGTGGCGGGCGGCCTGCGGGTCGACGCCGCGACCGCGTACCTGCGACCGCAGCCGGGACTGACCGTGCGCAGCGGCGTGCAGGTGCGGCGGGTGCTCGTCGAGCGCGGCCGGGCGGTGGGCGTGGCGACCGACGACGGCGTCGTCCGGGCCGACGAGGTGGTGCTCGCCGCGGGCGCCGTCGGCTCACCGCACCTGCTGCTGCTCTCCGGCATCGGGCCGGCGGCCCTGCTCCGCGCCGCCGGTCTCCCCGTCGTCGTCGACCTGCCCGGGGTCGGCACCGACGTCAGCGACCACCCCGACGTCTACCTGCCCTGGACGCCGTCCCGGCCGCTGCCCGCCGACGGCGGCCCCCTGCACAGCGCGCTGAACACCGGCGACCTCGAGCTGCAGCCGTGGCTGACGCCGTTCCCACCGGTCGGCACGGGCGACGACCTGGTGCTGCGGGTCGCGCTGCAGGCGGAGGAGAGCCGCGGCCGGCTGGTCCTGGACCCCGCCCACCCCACCGCGCTGCCGCGGATCGAGCAGCGCTACCTCACCGAGGAGGCCGACCGCCGCCGGCTGCGGGAGGGCGTCCGGCTGGCCGTCGAGCTGCTGCGGTCTGCACCGTTGGCACCGCTGGTCGCCCGCCGCGGCGGTCCGCCGGACGACGTCCTGACCGACGACGGCGCGCTGGACGACTGGCTGCGGCGCTCGATCGGCACCGCCGTGCACCTGGCCGGCAGCGCCCGGATGGGGCCCGACGGCGACGCCGGTGCGGTGGTCGACCAGCGCCTGCGGGTGCGCGGCGTCGAGGGGCTGCGCGTCGTCGACACCTCGGTGCTGCCGTGGACGCCCTCCCGCGGGCCGGCCGCGACCGCGGTGATGCTCGGCGAGCGCGCCGCCGAGCTGGTGCTCGGCTGAGCTCAGCGGCCGGGACGCTGCCGTCCGAACGGCGGGAACGGCCCGAACTGCGGCGGGCCCGGGGAGGAGACCACCGGCGGCGGTGCCGGCGGCGCGAGCTCCAGGCCCGCGGGCGGGAAGGGGTCGTCGGGGCCGGCCGAGATGATCGGCGCCATCGCGTCGTGCCAGATCTGCGCGGCGTACCCGCCGCCGTAGGTGCCGACGTCCTGGTTGTGCTTGGGGTTGAGCACCATGACGCTCGCCGTGAGGTGCGGCGTGTAGCCGATGAAGGCGATCGAGTAGCGGTTCTGGCTGGTGCCCGTCTTGCCGGCGATCTGGTGGCCCGGGATCCGGGCGCGCGTGCCGGTGCCGATCGGCAGGCCGACGTCGCCGGTCAGGATCTGGTTGAGCGTCGTGGCCACCGCCGGCGGCATCGCCCCGGGCGTGCAGTGGTCGCCGACGTCGACCGAGCGCCCGTCCACCTGCAGCCGCTTCCCCGTGGCGTCGAGGATCTCGGTCACCGGCGTCGGGTCGCACTGCGTTCCGCTCGCCGCCATCGTCGAGTAGGCGCTGGCCAGCGCGAGCGGGCTGGTGGCCTCGGCGCCGAGGGTGAACGAGCCGCGGTTCTCCGCGACCACCTGGTCGGCGACCGGATCGAGGGAGAACAGCCCCATCCGCTGGGCCATCCGCACCGGCCCCTCGACGCTGCCCAGCTGGTCCTCCAGCGCGACGAAGTAGGTGTTCGACGACCGGATCAGCGCCTCCACCATCGTCAGCGTCGGCGGGTACCGGCCGGCGTTCTGCACGGTGTAGGGCGCCAAGCCGTCCTTGTAGACGCGCGAGGTGTACGGGTCGCTGGTCGTGATCGTGTTCCACGGCGGGATGCCCCGCTCGAGCGCGGAGGCGGCCACGAACACCTTGTAGGTCGACCCGGCGCCCTGGCTGGCCGCGACGTTGAGGTTGACCGACTCCTGCGCCGGGTCGGTCACGTCGTAGCCGAAGCGCCGGTTGACGCTCATCGCCAGCACGTGCCCGGTGCCGGGCTCCACCGAGGTGAAGATCGCGGCCAGCGGCGCGCCCATCGGCTGGGTCTTGACGACGGCGGCGTCCCCGGAGGTCTGGATGTCCGGCCGCAGCGTCGTCCGGATGGTCAGCCCGCCGGTCTGCAGCACCTGCTGGGAGATGCCCAGCGCCTGGGTCAGGTGCTTCTGCAGGAAGTCGCAGAAGAACCCGCCGAGGACGGCGCCGACGCAGCCGTTCGGCGGGGGCGGGGTCGGCGCGGTCGTCATCGGCTGGGCGGTCAGGCTGGCCAGGTCGGCGTCGGACAGGTGGCCCTGCGCGTGCATGCGCTCGAGCACCTGGTTGCGCCGCACGGTCGCGCGGACCGGGTCGGTGATCGGGTTGTCGGCGGTCGGCGTCTGCACCAGCCCGGCCAGCGTGGCAGCCTGGAGCACGTCGAGGTCGGCGGCGGCGACGCCGAAGTAGCGCCGGGCGGCGGCCTCGACCCCGTAGGCGCCCTCGCCGAAGTAGACGAGGTTGAGGTAGCGGGTGAGGATCTCGTCCTTCGTGTACCGCTCCTCCATCGCCAGGGCCAGCCGCGCCTCCCGGAGCTTGCGGCCGACGCTCTGCTCGGTCGCGGCCTGCCGGTCCTCGGCCGTCTCCGCCGCCTGCAGCAGGGTCTGCTTGACCAGCTGCTGGGTGATCGTCGAGCCGCCCTCCCGCACGCCCCCGGCGAGCAGGTTGGAGACCAGCGCCCGCGCGGTGCCCTCCAGGTCGATGCCGTGGTGCTCGTAGAACCGCGCGTCCTCGATGTCGACCAGGGCCTGCTTCACCACCGGCGCGATCCGGTCCGACGACACGGGGGTCCGGTTCTGCCGGTAGAAGTACGTCAGCAGCGAGCCGTCCGCGGCCAGGACGACGGTGTTGCCGGTCAGCACCGAGTCGCCGAGAGCCGACGGCAGCGGGGTGAGCAGGTTCGCCGACGAGCGGGCGACCAACCCCGAGCCGACGACCCACGGGCTGACCATCGCCGCGATGAGCACGCCGGCGAGGGGGACGGCGACGAACAGCAGCAGGAAGGCCCGCAGCCGGGGGTGGCGCCGGTCGGACACCGCGGACCCCGCTTCCCCCCGGGGCTGCCCGTGACACCGGGCCCCGGCGCAGGTCGTCACTTCCGGTTCCGGACGGTCCCGGAGCCCCCGTGGCTGTGATCATGGCCGAGCGCGGGTCCTCCCGGAAGGGAGTCCTGCGCCGTGCGATCGGTTCGGGGCGTGACGAGGCCGGTCTGTCCCGGCGGCGCGCTCCTCGCAGCCGCCGGGACGCCGGAGCTCAGCTCACCGGATCGCGCGGATCTCGGTGCTCGTGGTGGACAGCGGCGACCACGCGTCGGGGTGCGGGCGGCCGGCGTCGGCGACCCAGGAGGGGTACTGCTGCGTGGTGTTGCCGCCGGTCGTGGACGGGCGGGCGCTCAGCGCGACGATGACGGCCAACAGCACGATGAGTCCGACGAGCACCCCACCGATGACCAGAAGCGTCGAGAGCATGTACTCAACGTAATGACCGGACTGTTCCGTGTCACCGGGCTGACCTGGGCAGATGTCTCCGAACCCGACCCGCTCGATTGCGCAGAATTCGACGGTTGACAGTCTCAAGTCACGAGTCGGTCTCGGCAGGATCCGTCGCCGAGCCGACCAGGGCGCCGAGCACGCGGGCCGCCAGGCCGGGCGGTACCGAGCCGGGATCGGCGAGCTCCTCGAAGGCCAGCCCGTGCGCCAGGGCGATCACGACGAGTGCGAGCGCCTCGGCGGTCCAGCCCGGGTCCTCCGGCAGGCCGGCGAGGAAGGCGGCCGCCGCGGCCACCACCTGGGCGCGCAGCCGCCGCCGCGACTCGGCGAACGCCGCCGCCACCGACGGGTCGCGGACGGCGCGCTGCCAGAACTCCACGGCCAGCAGCTGAGTCCGGGGGTCCGGGCGGGCGAGGTCGGCGCTGACGGCGGCCAGCGCCTCGGGCACGGTGCGGGCCGCGGCGAGGGTCTGCTCGACGTCGGCGACCCGGGCGGCCACCTGCGCCTCGAGCAGGGCCAGGAAGAGCTCGTCCTTGCTGGCGAAGTTCGAGTAGACGGCGCCCTTCGTGAAACCGGCTGCCGCGGCGACCTGGTCGAGCGTCGCGGCGGCCAGGCCGCGCTCGGCGACCACGGTCGCTGCGGCGTCGAGGATCCGGGTGCGGACCTCCGGGCGACGCGGGCGGGGCGTGCGCGAGGTCACCTTCGGCGGGGTTGTGCCGGTCACGGCCAGGAGCATACTGGTCGGTATCGGATACCAGTCAGTATCGAGGGGGACGACGATGGCGAGCACCACGGCCGCGGACGAGACCACGACGCCGCGCACCGGGCGCCAGGAGGCGCCGCGGCGCGAGCTGCTCCCGGGCGTGACCCGGCGTTCGGCGCTCCTCGTGGTCGGCGTGCTCCTGCTCCAGCTCGGTTTCGTGCTCAGCTACGTGGGCGCTTTCCACGCGCCGACGCCGCGGGAGATCCCGGTGGCCGTCGTCGCGCCCGCCGGTGCGCCGGCCGGCACCGCGCAGCAGGTGGCCCGGCAGCTGGACGCCCTGGACGGCGACCCGCTCGACGCACGGGTCGCGGCCGACGAGAGCGCCGCCCGTGCCCAGCTCGCCGACCGCGAGGTGGACGGCGTCCTGCTGCTCGGCACGGGCACGCAGGACACGCTGCTGGTCGCCGGCGCGGAGGGCGGCGCGGTCAGCTCGGCGCTGACGTCGCTGTTCACGCAAGTCGACGCGGCGCAGCAGCGGACGCTGGTTCCCGAGGACGCGATCCCGGCCGCGAGCGGGGACGCGCGCGGGCTCTCGGCGTTCTACCTTGCCGTCGGCTGGGTCGTCGGCGGCTACCTGGTCGCGGCGATCATCGGCGTCAGCAACGGCTCGGTGCCGCGGACCCGGGCGCGAACCGCCGTCCGCCTGGGCGCGCTGGCCGTCTACGCGCTGGTCTCCGGCATCGGCGGGGCGGTGCTCACCGGTCCGGTGCTGGGCGTGTTCTCCGGGCACTTCTGGGCCCTCGCGGGTTTCGGCGCGCTCGTCGTCTTCGCCGTCGGCGCGATCACGATGGCCCTGCAGGTGTGGACCGGGCTGATCGGCATCGGGCTGGCGATCCTGCTCTTCGTCGTCCTCGGCAACCCGAGCGCCGGCGGTGCCTACCCGGCACCATTGCTGCCCCCGTTCTGGGCGGCGATCGGCCCGTGGCTGCCGCCGGGCGCGGCCACCGGTGCGGTGCGCGGCATCGTCTACTTCGCCGGGGCCGGCGCGGGCTGGGCGGTGCTCGTCCTCGCGGTCTACGGCGTCGTCGGGCTGGCGGCCACGCTCGCCGGCGCGGGCCGCCGCGGCGCGGTTCCCGCGACCGCCTGAGCGCGGACACAATGGCCGGCGTGCTGGTCGACGGCGTCCTCGAGCGCGGCACCGGCCACGCGCCGTTCGGGGTGCCGTGGCTCGACGAGCCGGCGCGGGACGACGTCGTCGTCCGGATCTCCCGCAGCGCCGGGCTGCCGGCGCCGCTGCCCGACGTGTTCGGCCTCGCGGTGCGGATCCCCGACGGCCCGGTGGACCTGCTGCTGTGGGCCACGCCGATCGGGCCCGTGGTGCGGTTCGTGCCGGTGCCACGTCGGGACGCCGCCACGGCGTACACGTCGATCATGGGCTACCGGTCCGACGCCGGGACCCTGCGGCTGGCGGCGCTGCCCGACGACGGCAGCGCCCGCCGGTTCACCATGGCGGCCGCCCGCGGCCAGGGCCCGTGGCGGCCGTTCGGCCGGCTGGTTCTCGGTGCGGCGCGGGAGCCGGTCGATCCCGGTGTCCGCTTCGACGCCGTCGGCAACCCGCCGCACGGTCTCGTGCCCGACGGCCCGCTGGCGCGGTTCCGGGCACGCGCGTACGCCGCCGCGCGCCGCGGCCGCGCCGCGTCGTGACGGCGGGCGGGGACCTGCTGCGTCACCTGCGCCGGGCCCGTGACCACGTCGACCGCCGCTATGCCGAACCGCTCGACCTCGACCGCCTGGCCGCGGTCGCCGGCGTCTCGAAGTACCACTTCGTCCGCTGCTTCGAGGCGACCTACGGCGAGACGCCGATCCGGTACCTGACCCGCCGCCGGATCGAGCGGGCCCAGGATCTGCTGCGGCACGCCAACCTCACGGTCACCGAGATCTGCACCGCCGTGGGTTTCGCCAGCCTCGGCTCGTTCTCCTCGCGGTTCCGGCAGATGGTGGGGGAGAGCCCGACCGCCTACCGCGACCGGTGGGCCGCGCGCGGCGGCGCGCACGTCCCCGGCTGCTTCCTGTTCATGCGCGGCGTCCTCGACCCGACCGAGACCGGCCCGGCCTGACGCCGAAGTGGCGCAGTTGGCGGTGCGGCGGATCGAGCAATCTGAGAGAAGCCTGCGTCCGGCTCGCGGCCCTACCGTCGGCGCATGATCACGAACGTCTCGCTCATCACGCTGTACTGCCTCGACCAGGACGTCGCCCGCGACTTCTACGTCGACGTCCTCGGCTTCACCCCGCGCACCGACATCACGATGGGCGAGGGCTTCCGCTGGGTCACCGTCGGCCACCCCAGCCAGCCGGAGCTGGAGATCACCCTCATGACCCCCGGACCGCCGCTCGACGAGGAGGCGGCCGCGTTCACCCGCCGGCAGCTGGAGAAGGGCACCTCGGGCGGGCTCGGCCTGCACGTCGACGACTGCCGGAAGACGTTCGAGGAGCTCTCCGCCAAGGGTGTGCAGTTCCTGCAGGAGCCCTCCGACCGCCCGTACGGCGTCGAGGCGGTCATGCGCGACAACTCGGGCAACTGGCTGGTGCTGGTCGAGCGGCGCGACTTCTCGCCCGAGGACTTCGCCTAGGAGGGCAGCTCACGACGACGAGGTCTCCAGCCGGCCCGTGACCGCGGCGAGGCCTTGCTCCAGCGTCGTCCACGGGCCGGCGGCGGCGCCGGCGGACCGCTCGCGCCGGTCGTCGTCCTCGCCCAGGACCCGGCGCACGGTGGCGTCGAGCTGGTCGGCGAGCGGCTGCAGCAGCGGCCAGATGACCACCCCCAGCTCGGCGCGGGCGGCATCGGCGGCGCCGATCAGCCGGGCCGCGGTGCGGGCGTCACGGCGGCCCAGGGCGAGCGCCGCGAGCAGGTCGAGGCAGTACGCGAGCCCCTCCTGGTCGCGGATCTCCCGGTGCAGCCCGGCCGACTCGACCAGCCTTTCCTGCGCGCCGGTCAGGTCGTCGGCCAGCAGCGCGTCGAGACCGAGCTGGTCGAGCAGCGTTGCCATGAGGTGCTCGTCGCCGATGCCCCGGGCCAGGCCCAGCGCCTCCTCGTGGGTGCGCGCGGCCTTCGGCAGGTCGCCGGACAGCAGCGCCACGTTGCCCAGCGGCACGAGCGCGTAGGCGACCGACCAGTCGTCGCCGCTGCGCCGCAGCGCGTCGACCGCCTCGGCGAGCAGCGCCGGCTGCTCGGGGTCCTCCGGTGGCCGGGTCATGCCGAGCATCACGAGGCCGTGCCCGAGCAGCCAGGCGTCGTCCCGGGCGCGGGCGTCGGCGACCACCTCCGCGATGAACGGGGCGGCCTCCTCGATCGAGCCGTGGGCGACCCGGGTGGCACCGCGGGCCCAGCGCAGCAGCCCGGCCAGGTCCGGCGGCAGCGCGGCGGCCGACGGCAGCGCGGCGGTGCGCTCCGCCGACTCCGCCATCGGCGCGAGCAGCCCGCGGGCCCACCACCAGCGGGCCAGCGGCGCGGCGATCCGGACGGCGAGCTCCGCCTCGTCGTGCGCGATCGCCCAGTGCAACGCGACCTGCAGATCGACGGTCTCGGCGTCCAGCCGCACCCGCCAGAACCGGTGCTCCGGACCGGACAGCCCGGCCCCGGCCAGCGCGCTGATCGTGGCCAGGTGCTCGGCCAGCCGCTCCCGGGTCGCGTCCTCCTCGCCGCGCTCGCGCAGCCGCTCCGCGGCGAAGGCGCGGACCAGCTCGAGCATGCGGAACCGCGGCTCGCCCTCGCCGCCGGCGCGGGAGGTGACCAGGCTGTGACCGACCAGGACCGACAGCGACTCCAGGACGTCGACGTCGCCGTCCACCGACCCGACCGCCTCGGCGGTGTCGAGGGCGCAGCCGTCGGCGCACACCGACAGGCGGGCCAGCAGCGCGCGCTCGGGCTCGCCGAGCAGGTCGTAGCTCCAGGCCACGGTCGCGCGCAGGGTTCGTTGCCGGTCCGGGGCGTCGACGTCCGAGCCGGTGAGGTCCAGCGCCCGGTCCAGCCGGCGCAGCAGCATCGTGGGCGGCAGCGTGCGGACCCGGGCGGCGGCGAGCTCGATCGCCAGCGGCAGCCCGTCGAGGCGCCGCACCACCTCGGCGACCGCCCCGGCCGTGGCGTCGGTGACGTCGAAGCCCGGATCGGCGCGCCGGGCGCGGGCCTCGAACAGCTGCACGGCGGGGCTGGAGAGCACGCGGTCGACGGCGCGCTCGCCGGGCGACGGCATCGCCAGCGGCTCCAGCGGCACGTCCTGCTCGCCACGCAGGCCGAGCAGGGTGCGGCTGGTGACCAGCAGCTGGGTGCCGGGGCAACGGGTGAGCAGGGCCGCGAGGTCCGGCGCCGCGCCGAGCACCTGCTCGACGTTGTCGAGCACCAGCAGCGCCCGCCGCCCGGACAACCGGTCGCCGACGAGCTCCAGCAGCGGCCGCCGCCCCTCCGGGGTCACGCCGAGCACGCCGGAGACGGTGGCGGGCACCTGCTCCGGGTCGCGGACCGGCGCCAGGTCGACCCACCACACGCCGTCCCGGTCGGGCACCATCGCCTCGGCTGCGGCCAGCGCCAGCCGGGTCTTGCCCATGCCGCCCGGGCCGGTGAGCGTGACCATCCGGACCGTCTGGTCGCGCAGCAGGCCGGTCACCATCGCGAGCTCGTCGCGGCGGTCGACCAGCGGTGCCGGCGGGGTGGGCAGCCATCCGGCCGCGAGCCCGGGCGGGTGCCGCACGGGCGCGGCGAACCGTTCGGTGAGCAGGACGGCGAGGTCGTCGGACACCAGCTCGGCGAGGTGCTCGGGATCGCGGTAGGGCGTGGTCGAGACCCCGCCCTCGCTCCAGATCCGCTCGATGAGCGCGGACAGGCGCGGCTCGCGGCCCGGGGCGTCGCGGCGGACGTACATCAGCCGCGGCATGCCGGCCGACAGGTTGAACTCGTCCTCCAGGCCGGAGATGTCCATCGTCGGCGCGACCCAGCCGTAGCGCTCCCCGTAGACGCCGACGAAGACGTCGCTCTGCGTCAGGTACGCCCGGTAGAGGTCGCGCGGCGGGTGCGGGCGCGCGCCGAGCTCGAACAGCACGGGGGTCAGCCGCAGCCGGGTGATGGCGTCGCGGACGGCGCGGCGCTCGGCGGCGAGCTCCTCCATCGTCGAGGAGATGAACACGCGCAGCCGCCGGTCCGGGGTGCTGATCAGGGTGTCCGCCGGCGCTCCGACCCCCTCGGTCGCAGGAGCGGCCACCCGCGCACCTCCCACCCGGGCCGCCGGTCGCGGGGCACGGCCGGAGGAAGGGCAGTCTAGAAGAATGGAGTGACTACAAAACCCGTTGGCAGCGCCCCGGGACGGTGGTTCCCTGGACCCGCTCGACAAGTCGCACGGGGGTCCGACGAGCGGGAGCTGACGTGCACACCGCCACCCCCACCCGCGTCCGGTCGCACCGCATCCGCCGAGTGCTGCCCAGCATGCGCGCGCTGCTCGTGGTCTTCAGCGTCCTGACGGCCCTCGCCGTCGGCGCGCTGTACGTCCTGGCCGAGCGGACGCAGGACGTCTTCGCCTGGACCATCCAGCCGCCGCTGACCGCGGCGTTCCTCGGCGCGGGGTACGCCGCCGGGTTCGTCCTGGTGGTGCTGTCCCTGCGCGACCCGGTGTGGGCGCACAGCCGCGTCGCCGTCCTGACGATCCTGGTGTTCGTCGTGCTGACGACGATCGCGACGCTGATCCACATCGACCGCTTCCACTTCATGGACGAGTTCGCCGACAGCGGGTTCCTCGCCAAGGCGGCGGCCTGGTTCTGGCTCGGCGTCTACATCGTCGTGCCGGTGCTGATGCTGGCGCTGATCCTGCCGCAGGAACGCTCGCGCGGGATCGACCCGCCACCGCGGCACCCGGTGCCGGTGTGGCTGCGGCTGGCCCTGGCCGCCGAGTCGCTCGTCCTGAGCCTCACCGGCGCGGCGCTCTACGTCGTCCCGGCGACGTCGGAACGGCTCTGGCCGTGGACGCTCACCCCGCTGACCGCCCGGGTGGTCGCCGCCTGGCTGCTCGCGTTCGGTCTGGCCACCGCGCTCGCCGCGTTCTCCGGCGACCTGCGCCGGCTGCGCACCGCCGCGATCGCCTACACCGTCTTCGGGCTCATGGTCATCGGTGCGGAGATCCGGTTCCGCTCGACGATGGACTGGGACGACCCGCCGACCATCACCTTCGCGCTGATGACCGTCGCCGTCGTCCTCACCGGAGCGGCCGGCTGGTGGCTGGCCCCGGCGCCGCGGCGGTTCCGCCGGTGAGCGGCGGTCAGCGGGCCGCGCTCGTCGTCCTGACCCGGGACGACGCGATCCGCGAACGGATGGCCCGGGAACTGCACCGCCGCTACGACCGCGACTACGCCGTCGTCGTCGGGGCCGACGCCGAGGAGGTCCACACCGGGCTGGCCGAGGCCGGGAACCTGCCGGTGGCCGTGCTGTTCGGCGTCCTGGGCGAGGCCGACCCCGACGGGCTGGACCGGCTGCGCGAGCTGCACGTCGGCTGCCAGGGCTCCCTCGCGGTCGCCGCCTACCGCTGGGGTGCCTTCGAGACGGCGGGTGCGGTCTTCGAGGGGATCACCCTCGGCCAGCTCGACCGGCACGTCGCCGCGCCGGAGCAGGAAGGGGACGAGGAGTTCCACCTGCAGGTCAGCGAGATGCTCGAGGAGTGGACGAACCGCCAGGGCGGCGGCTTCGAGGCGGTGCGGATCATCGGCGACCGCTGGTCCGAGCGGGCCCAGCACCTGCGGGACACCTTCACCCGCAACAAGATCCCGATCGGCTTCCACGACGTCGACTCCGCTGCGGGGCGGGCGATGCTGGCCGACCTCGCGCTGGAGTCGCCGCGGCTGCCGGTGGTCGTGCTGCGGTTCCGTCCGGGGCGGCCGGTGCTGCAGAACCCGAGCGACCTCGACATCGCCAATGCGTTCGGGCTGCTCACGCCGCTGGACCCGGAACTCACCTGGGACGTCGTGGTCGTCGGTGCGGGGCCGGCCGGGCTCGGTGCTGCGGTGTACGCCGCGTCCGAGGGCCTGTCCACCCTGGTGCTGGAGCCCGAGGCGGTCGGCGGGCAGGCCGGCACCAGCTCGATGATCCGCAACTACGCCGGCTTCCCGAACGGGATCAGCGGCAACAACCTGGCCTTCCACGCTTACCAGCAGGCCTGGCAGTTCGGCGCCACCTTCCACTTCATGCGGTCGGCGACCGGCCTGACCACCGAGGGGGAGCTGCACCGGGTGGCGCTCAGCGACGGCAACACGGTGCTCACCCGCAGCGTCGTCGTCGCGACGGGCGCGAGCTGGCGGCGGCTGGGTGTCCCGGAGCTGGAGGAGCTGACCGGTCGCGGGGTGTTCTACGGCGCGGCGATCGCCGAGGCGCCGGCCATGCGCGGCCGGCACGTGTTCGTGGTGGGCGGGGGCAACTCCGCCGGTCAGGCCGCGGTCTACCTGTCCCGCTACGCCGACCGGGTCACGGTGCTCATCCGGCGGGCCGACCTCTCCGAGACCATGTCGGACTACCTCATCCGCGAGCTCGACGCGCTGCCCACCATCGACGTCCGCGGCCGCACGCAGGTGGTCGGCGGCAGCGGCGGTGACTTCCTCGAGAAGGTGGTCGTCCGGCACCTGGACACCGGCGAGGAGACCGTCGAGGACGGCGTGCTGTTCGTGCTCATCGGCAGCGAGCCGCGCACCGGCTGGGTGGCCGGCACCCTGGCCCAGGACCGCTGGGGCTTCCTGCTCACCGGGCACGACCTGATCGACGCCGAGGACCCCCCTGCGCCGGCCTGGCCCCTGGACCGCGCCCCCGCGATGCTCGAGACCAGCACGCCGGGCGTGTTCGCCGCCGGCGACGTCCGCGGCGGCTCGGTCAAGCGGGTGGCCTCGGCGGTGGGGGAGGGCGCGCTGGTGGTCACCCTCGTGCACGCGCACCTCGCCGACCTGCGGGCGCACGCGACCACCTGAGCGGCTGTGATCCGTCACCCGAAGGAGTCCCCTCGGGGTTCGGTGCGCAGACCGAGGGGTAGGCCGAACCAGATCGGCTCGTAACCCCCGTGCCGACGCCGAACCGTCGACCGGCACCGCCTCCTGCGGAGCAGCGCTCGACCGCAGGAGGAGTGTCCGCACGTGTCCGTCGCAGGGTCCGCCGAGCCGGCGCCGCCGATCCGGGTGGCCGCCGTCCCGCACGCCGATGCCTACGTCGAGGCCGTGCGGCCTGCGGGCGTGGTCGCGGTCGGCCCGGACACCGAGCCGAGCCCGTGGCTGGACGCCGCCTACCTGACCGCGCACGCGGGCGAGATCGACGTCCTGCACGTGCACGGCGGGTACGGCCACCTGCCGGTCGCCGCGCTGGAGTGCTGGACCGAGACGGTCCGCCGGCTGGGCATCCCGCTGGTGCTCACCGTGCACCAGCTGCGCGAGCCGGCGCAGCGCACCCGCACCCTCCACGACGCGCACCTGGCCGCGCTCGCCGCGACGGCCGAGGTGGTGCTGACCCTCACGCCGGGCGCCGCCGACGAGATCGCCGAGCGGTACGGGCGGACGGCGATCGTCGTGGCGCACCCGTCGGTCGCCCTCCCGGACGCGGACGTCGGCAGCGAGCGCGGGCTGGTCGGCCTGGTGCTGCGCTGCACCTCCCCGGCGGTGCCCGACCCCGCGGCCCTGGTGCGTGCCGCGCTGTCCGGCGCGCTGGACGGCGGCGGCCGGCTCCGGGTGCTGCTCGGGATGCCCGGCGACCCGGACGACACCGTGCCCGGCATCACCGCGCTGGCCCGCTCCGGCGCGCTGGAGCTGGTCGTGCCCGGTGCCGGCGACGCCGCCTGGGCCGCGGAGCTGCAGCAGCTGCACGTCGCCGTCCTGGCCGAGCGCTGCGGCACCCACTCCCGCGATCTCGAGGTCTGCCGCGACGTCGGCACGCGGGTGGTGGCGCCCAGCTGCGGCTGGTTCTCCGACCAGTGGTCCGACGTCGTCCCCTACCTGAACGACGAGGCGCGCGGCTTCGACGCGGTCTCGCTCACCGGCGCCGTGTCCGCCGCCCTGGCCCGGTCCATGCCGCGCCCGGCCGACCGCACCTGGCGCGACGAGCAGCGGGCCGCGGTCCGGTTCGTGCACGCGCAGGTCTACGCGTCGGTCGCGGCCGACCGCGCCGCCGTCTGAACCAGCCGCAGCGCCCGGGTCGGGCACGTGGCCGCCACCGAGCGGGCCCGGCGCAGCAGCTCGCGCGGCAGCTCGCCGTCGGCGAGCAGCGGATAGCCCCACTCGTCGAGCGCGATCGCCTCGGGCAGCAGCTCCGCGCACAGCCCGTGACCGGTGCAGGCGATGGGGTCCACTGCGAGACGGGTCACCGCACGGCTCCCGGCACGGGGAGGAAGGGCCGGGTCGTCGTCGCGCTGCACCGGCCGGAGGCGTGCAGCCGCACCTCGGGGGCGAATACGCCGAGCGCGCTCGCCACCAGGCGCACGGTGCCGTCGGGGTGCCGGCACGCGCCGCGGTCGGGCAGCAGGCCGCACCAGCGCCAGATGTCGGTGAGCAGCTGGGGCGGTGGGGTGGCGGCGCGGGCGAGCACGGCCAGGGCGGCGGCGATGCGGGGCAGGCCGTTCAGGCACGGGCCGCACTGGCCGGCCGAGGAGGCGGCCAGATAGCCGACGACGCGGGCGGTCTCCCTCAGCCCGCAGCGGTCGGCGGGCAGGGCGGCCAGCACGCCGGCGCCCAGCGCGGCGCCCACCGGTTCGAGCCCGGCCCGGTCGAGGGGCAGGCCCCGCGCGACGGCGGCCGGCAGCCACGTGCCGTGGTAGCCGCCGACCAGCACGGCGCGCACGTGGCTGTCCAGGGGCAGGACGTCGCCGAGCGGCGCTCCCAGCGGGATCTCCAGCACGTCGGTCCAGGGCGTGCGGTTGCGCTGGAACCGCCGCGTGACCAGCGTCCTCCCGGAGGTCTCCCGATCGCCCCTGGCCATCAGCGCCAGCCGGGCCAGGGTCTCCACGTTCTGCACGAGCGTGGGCCGGCCGTCGACGCCGCGCTCGCGGACGGGCACCAGCTTCGACCGGGGCAGCGGCGGGTCACCGTCGATGTCGGCGACGAGGGCGGACTCCTCGCCGGAGAGGAACTCCGCGGCGGCGGGGTGCAGTCGCACCGCCGCGCCGTCGGGTCGCTCGGCCAGCCGGGCGGCCAGCCCGGGGAGGAGGTGCTCCGGCGCGGCCAGGACGACGTCGGTGGCCCCGAGTCCTCGGGCCACCAGCGACAGCCCGTCCAGCACGAGGTGCGGGGCCCGGGACAGCAGGACGGCGTCCTTGGCCGCGGCCGGCTCGCCCTCGGCGCCGTTGCCGACGAGCACGGGGGAGCGGCGGGTCGCGACCGCGGCGTCGGCCACCGAGCGCAGCTTGACCGCGGTCGGGAAGCCGGCACCCCCGCGGCCGGTCAGCTCGGCGGCCGCCGCCAGCTCCACCGGGTCGGCCCCGGGCAGCGGGCCGAAGGTCGCCCGGTGCTCGGGCAGGCCGGGGCCCGGGGCGTCGAAGAGGCCGTGGGTCGAGAGCACGGTGGTCATCCGCTCACCGGTTCCGGAAGACGGCGACGCGGGCGCCGCGACGGAGGGCGGCGGAGCTGCTGGCCAGCGCGGCCGGTGCCCGCTCGACCGCGGGGGAGGTGCGCCCGACCCAGGCGACGGCGGAGGTGCCGCCGACGACGGCGGCGCAGCCGAGCGCGAGGACGAGCGGCCATCCGGAGCCGAGGTCGGTGCCGGTCATCAGGCCGTGCACGAAGGCGAGCGGCCAGAGCAGGTACGAGGTCCAGTGCACGGCCCGCCACAGCCGGAACGGGATCCGGCCGCGGAGCAGGCTGCTCGCGATGACCACGGCCATCAGCTCGACCGCGAGCGCGCCCAGCCCGATGCCGGCCGGCCGCCAGCCCGACGTGAACGGCACGACGGCGGCGACCACCGGGATGCTCACGTACGAGTCGACGACCGCGGTGACCACGTGCACGACGAGCAGCAGCGCGGAGATCAGCGAGACGCTGCGATGCAGGGCCACCGCGCCGAAGCGGGGCAGTCCGGGCAGCCGGCGCTGCCGCTGCACCACGACCCCGAGCACGATCGTCGCGGTCATCAGGACCAGCGAGACGAGTCCGGTGGCCCGGATCAGGTACCAGAACGCGATCGAGGTCATGCCGCCTGCTCCTGGGGCCAGCCCCCGCTGGTGACGACCTGCCCGTCGACGGTGACCAGCCGGACCGGCACCCCGATCCGGTGCAACCACGGCCAGACGGCGTGCCCGCGCACGATCGCGGCGGTGCTCACGGTGTTCGCGTCGACGCAGCTGCCCGCGGCCACCGAGACGGTGCGCCAGGCGGGCGCCGCCGGCAGTCCGGTGCGCGGGTCGAGCAGGTGGTGCAGCTCGGTGCCGCCGCGGCGCCAGCGGCGGGCGCGGGTCGAGGAGGTGGCCAGGCCGCCGTCGGCGATCGTCACCGTGGTGCTCGGCCCGGACGGCGGTGCGTCGGGGTCGCCCGTCACGTCCTCCACCCGGATCCGCCAGCCGCCGGCCGGCGCGCTCCCCGCGACGGCGATGTCACCGCCGAGGGAGACCAGGCACCCGGCACCGGTGCGGCGGGCGATGACCGCGGCCGCCGTGTCGGCGGTCCAGGCCTTCGCGGTGGCACCCAGGTCGAGCCGGACGCCGTCCGGCACCCGCACGCGACCGGCCGTCCGGTCGAGCTCGACCGAGTTCCAGCCCGGGGCCGGGACAGCGACGACGACGCCGTCCACCGGGCGGAGCAGCCGGACGTCGCGGTCGTAGCCGAGCCCGGCGAGCGCGGCGCCGACCGTCGGGTCGACGTCGCCGTCGGTGAGCCGCGCCGCGCGCAGCGCGGTGGCGAGCAGTTCGGCGAGCAGCGGGCTGACGTCGGTCCAGCTGCCGGCCGCGTCGTCCAGCGCGGTGAGCTCGGAGTCCGGGCGGAACCGGCTGCAGGCCAGGTCGACGTCGGCCAGGTGGCCGGTCAGGACGGCGCGCGCCTCGTCCAGCGCGGCGGGGTCGGTGACCGCCAGGCGGACCCGGCAGCTCCAGGCCTCCCAGTCGGCGGTGGCCACGGTGCTCACGACCCACCGCTCGAGGCGTGCCCGGAGCCGCCGAACGAGCGGGCCGGGGGCGCGGCCGGCGGCTGCACGCCGTTTTGCGGGTCGGACGGCGCCACGCTGCCACCGCCGTCGTCGTCGCCGGTGGTGGCGCCGTCGTCGGTGTTCTGCTGGACGGGGGTGGTCGTCTGCTGGGCGCTGGCCTGGTCGGCCGAGAACAACGCGAGCGCGGTCGCGCCCGTCCCCACCACGGCGCCTCCGGCCACGCAGGCGGTGACCAGGCGGACGCGCCGCCGGCCGTTGCGCCGCTCGGCGAAGGGGTCCTGGGTCACGGGTACCTCCTCGGGATCTCACCGAGAACGGTGCCCGGGAAGGCTGCCGGGGCGCCGTGCCGGACCTATGCGGTCGCTGTGAGCCTCAGGGGAGCGGCGCGTCGTCGGTGTCGACGGACTCGGCCTCGGGCCGGCCGAACACCGCGCCGGGCAGCCGCACGGTGAACTCGGTCCGACCCGGCCGGCTGTGCACGGCCACCGTGCCGTCGTGCGCCGCGACGACGGCGGCCACGATCGCCAGGCCCAGACCCGTGCTGCCCGCCGCGCGGGAGCGCGAGGCGTCACCGCGGGCGAACCGCTCGAACACCTGCTTCTGCTGCTGCAGCGGGATGCCCGGCCCGTCGTCGATCACCTGCAGGACGGCGGTGCCGCCTTCCACGGTCAGGCGAGCGGTCGCCGTCGTCCCCTCCGGGGTGTGCGTGCGGACGTTGGCGAGCAGGTTGGCGACCACCTGGTGCAGCCGCGCGGCGTCGCCGGACAGCAGGACGGCGACCGGCGGGACGTCGGCCGCCCAGTGGTGGCCCGGGCCGGCGACCCGGGCGTCGCTCACCGCGTCGACCACGAGCACGGTCAGGTCCACCTCGCCGAGCTCGAGGTCGCGCCCGGCGTCCAGCCGGGCGAGCAGCAGCAGGTCGTCGACCAGCGCGGACATGCGCAGCGACTCGGCCTCGACCCGGCGCAGCATGTGCGCGACGTCCTCGTCGGTCGGCGGGCGGCCGTCGGTCTGCTGGCGGTGGAAGAACTCGGCGTACCCGCGGATCGACGCCAGCGGCGTGCGCAGCTCGTGGCTGGCGTCGGCGACGAACTGGCGCACCTGCGTCTCGGAGGCCTGCCGGGCGTGCAGCGACTCCTCGACGTGGTCGAGCAGCCGGTTGAGCGCCGTCCCGACGCGGCCGACCTCGGTGCGGGGGTCGGTGTCGGTCTCGGGCACCCGCTCGGCCAGCGTGACCTCACCGCTGGCCAGCGGCAGCTCGGTGACGCGCGTGGCGGTCGCGGCGACGTGCTCGAGCGGGCGAAGGGTCCGCCGGATGACGAGGACCCCGGCGACGGCCGCGGCCAGCAGCCCGGCCAGCCCGGCGATCACCTCGACGGTGACGAGGTTGGAGACCGCGTCGAAGGAGCGGCCCAGCGGCAGGCCGGTGATCACGACGCCGCCGTCCGGCCCGTGGCTGGCCACGACGCGGTAGTGGCCGAGGTCCTCGCCCAGGTCGACGGTGTGCGCCTCCCCGTCGGTCGGCACGTGCGCGACGACGAGGCACTGGGCGTCGCTCAGGTAGTGGTACCCGCCGCCCTCGGTGAGCACGGCCCCCTGGGCCCGGCCGTCGGCGACGGTGCGCACGACCAGCGTGCCGGCTCCCTGCCCGCGCACGGCCAGCGGGTCGTTGTCACCGGAGGGCGGCGGTCCCTCGTCGTCGTGGTCGTAGCCGCCCACCGCCGAGGAGCTGCGGGCCAGCGCCGAGGTCAGCTGGGAGTCGACCTGGCTGATCAGCTCGTGCCGGAGGGCCGCGGTGGACACGACACCGACCAGCACGAGGACGACGCCGAGCGGTACGAGGAAGGTCCACAGCAGACGCGCCCGCAACGACAGTCGTTGCGGGCGCTTCCGCCACACGGTGCCTCCACGGGTCAACTGCTGGCCGGCTTGATCATGTACCCGGCGCCGCGCAGCGTGTGGATCATCGGCTCGCGGCCACGGTCGATCTTGCGCCGCAGGTAGGAGATGTACAGCTCGACGACGTTGCCCTGGCCGCCGAAGTCGTACTGCCACACCCGGTCGAGGATCTGGGCCTTGGACAGCACGCGGCGGGGGTTGCGCATCAGGTAGCGCAGCAGCTCGAACTCGGTCGCGGTCAGCCGGATCTCGTCGCCGCCGCGGGTCACCTCGTGGCTGGCCTCGTCGAGGGTGAGGTCGCCGACGACCAGCAGACCGTCGTCGGCCACGGCGCGGTTGGTCCGCCGCAGCAGGCCGCGCAGCCGGGCGGCGACCTCCTCGAGGCTGAACGGCTTGGTCACGTAGTCGTCGCCGCCGGCGGTGAGCCCGGCGATGCGGTCGGCCACGCCGTCGCGCGCGGTCAGGAAGATGACCGGCAGCAGGGGCGAGTCGGCGCGCAGCCGGCGCAGCACGTCGAGCCCCTCCATGTCGGGCAGCATGACGTCGAGGATCACCGCGTCGGGCCGGAACTCCCGGGCCACCCGCACCGCCTCGATCCCGTTGGACGCGGTCCGCACGTCCCAGCCCTCGTACCGCAGCGCCATCGACAGCAGCTCGGTGATCGAGAACTCGTCGTCGACCGCCAGCACCCGCAGCGGGCTGCCGTCGGGCCGGGTGAGCGGGGCACGCCCCGGGGCGCCGGTGGGAACGGTTTGCGTCATGGGGCCCACTGTGGGACCGGTTCCTGTGGATTGTCTGAGAGTCGTCCCGACGTTCCCTGCCATTCCGCCCGTCAGGAGCCGCCGCTGGAGGCGTGTGCGGAGCCGGTGTCCGACGAGGCGGTCGGCGCCTGCGTCGCGGTGCTGATCGAGCCGTCGTCGGACGTGCTCGACGAGCCGGTGCCGGACACCGCTGCGGCGGCGGACGTGCTGCCCTGGTCGGCCAGGCCGAGAGCCACCGCGCCGGTGCCGAGGGCCGCTGCGGCGGCGAGCGAGGCGGTGACCGCGCGCACGCGGCGGCGCCCGCGCCGGCGCTCGTCGAACGGGTCGGGCTGCGATGCGGTGGGGGTCATGCCAGCGAGCGTCGCGCCGGGGCGTCGGAGCCGTCCATGACCGGCCTGTGGCGTTCTTGTAGGCGCTGTCATCCGGATGGGGGAGTCGGGGAGCCGTCCGCGCGATACGGGGGGAAACTGGTCGATGACGTTCCGTGAGGCTTTTCGTCGACGGCGAGGGGGGCCACATGCTCGACAACAGCGCCAACGTGGTGCAGACCAGCAACGGTCTGCTGCAGGTCTCCGAGGAGGAGAAGGGCAGCGCCAACCCGGTCATCCACCACCTGTCGGTCTACAAGACGCGGGCACGGATGCTCAGCGACGACCGAGTGGAGAAGAAGGCGCGCGAGTTGCACGCGGCCAACAGCTACACCGACTGGGCGGCCCTGTCCGACGACGACAAGGAGCTGTGGCGGCACATGGCCCGCCTCGAGCTCTGCTGAGCTCTCGGCGCGGCGGTCCCTCGGACCGGCGGAAGAAGAGGGTGGGCAGGGGCGGGGTCGAACCGCCGACCTCTCGCTTTTCAGGCGAGCGCTCGTACCGACTGAGCTACCTGCCCCGACCGGTGCGGAACACCGGAGAGCGACCCTGACGGGACTCGAACCCGCGACCTCCGCCGTGACAGGGCGGCGCGCTAACCAACTGCGCTACAGGGCCTTGCTGGTCGTGCTGTGCCCCCAACGGGGTTCGAACCCGTGCTACCGCCTTGAAAGGGCGGCGTCCTGGACCGCTAGACGATGGGGGCTCGTGTTCGCCGGGGGCAGCGAGAACGATACATGGCCTCCGCGGCGTTCCCGACACCACCCCGCGGACACGGGACATACGGCCCTCTCCGTCCGGTTCTCCGGCCCCTGCCGTCGGGCGCGCGGGATTGCCACGATGTGCCCCGTGAGCCGTGCCCTCCCGCTGACCGCCGTCCTGCTCGCCGCAGTCCTCGTGGCCGGCTGCAGTTCTTCCGACGACGGCGGCTCGGGCAGCGCGTCGGGCACGTCCACGACCTCGTCGTCGTCCTCGTCGTCCTCGTCGGATGGGACAGACGGGGGAGACGGCAGCGGCAGCTCCGACGCGCCGCCGTTCCCTGCGAACACCGACCCGGACACCGCCCAGGCGTCGCCCGGCGCGCAGGTGACCGTGAGCGACATCCGCACCGGCCGGCAGAACGGCTTCGACCGCGTGGTGTTCGAGGTCGGCGGCAGCGGGACGCCCGGCTGGGACGTGCGCTACGTCGACGCGCCCACCTCGCAGGCCAGCGGCGAGCCGGTGGAGGTCGGGGGCTCGGCGGCGCTCCAGGTGGCGATCACGGGCGTCGGCCTGCCCGCCGACACCGGCGTCGCGCAGTACGCCGGACCGAACCCTCTGCCGGGTGCGGGTACGACGACGGTCACCGAGGTGGTCTTCGACACCACCTTCGAGGGCACGACGACGGCGTTCGTGGGGACGACGGGGCGGACCCCCTTCCGCGTCTACGCGCTCAGCAACCCGACCCGGGTCGTGCTGGAGGTCCGCGACGCCTAACCGAGGGAGGCCGTGAGCTTCACCGAGTTGTCCGTGACCTCGGTGCACTCCAGCGTCAGCGGCCCGGCGTCCACGCTCTCGCCCTGCGCGCAGGAGACCTCGTTGCCGCCGACGCGCAACGTCGCCCGGCCGTTGCTCACCCCGCCGAAGGCGAGCGTGGTGTTCAGGACGTCGGCCTTGGCGCCGTCGCCGGAGAGCGTGACCGAGCACGACGTGCCCGAGCACGAGACGCTGTCGGACGTGACGTTGCAGGCGGCCAGCGGGGCCAGCAGCAGCCCGCCGGCGAGGACGGTTCCGGCGAGGCGCACGGGGCGGGTCGTCGACGTCATGGCCGGAGGGTAGGGGCCGGCGACCCCGGGCGAGCGGAGCTCAGGCGTGGTCGGGGGTGCGCGCGCCGAAGACCCAGCGCAGCGCGGCGAACCGGATCAACCCGATCGCACCGGTCACCACCGCCACGACCGCGAGGTCGGCCAGCGAGCCGTCGTCGCCGGCGAAGGAGTCGAACCACCCCAGGGCCAGCGCCGTGGCCACCATGCCGACGAGGGCCAGGCCGCCGCCCTCCCACTGGGCGGCGAACCAGCTGACCCGCTCGCCGGCGTGGAAGGTCAGCCGCCGGTGCAGCTCGTTGGCCAGCATGCTGGAGGCCACCGCGCCGGCCACGTTCGCGGGCTGGTCGCCGAACCCGTCGAGCAGGACGTAGAGCAGCGCGTACAGCAGGCTCGAGACGCCGCCCACCAGCACGAAGCGGGTGAACTGGGCGCCCGCGTCGTCGGCCCGCAGCCGCTCGGCCAGCCGGCTTCCCGAGGACCGGACCTGCTCGGACGTCGGCACGTCGGCCGCCTCGGGGCGGCGGAGCAGTGCGCACGTCATCTCGGGTCACTCCAGGTGCATCGTGTAGTTGACTTCAGCAACTACGTATATCCATCGGCCACGGGGGACGATTCCCGGAGCCGATGTGGGAAGCCTCACGTACAGGTATGACGGTTCTGTGGGCCGCCACTGAGCGGTGGCGTCGGCGCACGTCGCCAGGGGTAGGGGGCGGGGCATGAGCCTGATGGGATTCCTCGACCGGATCGCCGACGTGCCGACGTTCGACAAGGCCATCGAGCCGGTGCGCCGAGGGGTCCTGGCGGCGCTGCGGCCGCCGGCGGTCAAGGACTTCCTGCACGGCACGTGGCTGGGCCACCCGCTGCACCCGGTGCTCGTCCAGGTGCCGGTGGGCAGCTGGCTGTCGGCGGGGGTGCTCGACGCCGTCCCGCCGCTGCGGCCGGCGGCCACCGCGATGATCGGCACCGGCGTCCTGGCCTCCGTGCCGGCCGCGCTGGCCGGCGCGGCCGACTGGTCGGAGCAGGAGCCCGGGGTGCGCCGGGTGGGCGCGTTGCACGCTGTGCTCAACGTCACGGCCCTCGGTCTTTATGTCGGATCCCTGGTTGCCAGGGGGAAGGGGCGCGGCGGGCTGGGCCGGGTGCTGTCGTACGCCGGTCTGGGACTGGCGACGGCCTCGGCGTCGATCGGTGGCCACATGTCCTACGCGCAGTCCTCGGGTGCCTCGCACGCCGCGACGGCGGCCCGGGCCCTGCAGCACGACTGGATGGACCTCGGCCCGCTCGACGACCTCCCGGAGGGGCGGCCCGCGCTGCGCACCGGCACCGGCGGCAGCGCCGACGTGCCGCTGGCCGTCGTCCGCCGGGGGGTGCGGGTCGACGTCTTCGTCGGGGCCTGCGCGCACCTGTCCGGGCCGCTGCAGGAGGGCACGATCGAGCAGGTCCGGGGCGCGGACTGCCTGGTCTGCCCCTGGCACGGGTCGGCGTTCGACCTCGACGACGGTGAGCCGCGGCGCGGCCCGGCAGCCGTCCCCCAGGAGAAGCTCGAGGTGCGGATGCAGGCCGGGCACGTGCTCGCCCGGCTGTCCTCGCGCCACCAGTAGCCGGACCGTGACCGTCGCGGCCTAGGCTGCGCCGCCATGAGGCGGGCGGCGATCGTGCTGGTGGCGGCGCTGACGGCCGCCTGCGGGTCGTCGTCCACGCCGTCGTCCTCGTCGTCCTCGGCCGCCCCGACGACGGCGACCCTGTCGACCGGGCCGGCGGTGCCGCCGGTGCCGGGCATCGAGGCCGAGGCCGTGCGGCTGCGCACCGACGAGGCGCTCGGCGGCCAGGTGCAGACCCGGGTGACCGATACCGGCGACGCGCCGTTCACCGTCACCTCGGTCGCCCTGGACTCACCGGGTTTCGCCCCCCTCCCGCCCCGTGCCGAGACGGCGAGCTACCAGCCGGGGCAGGTCATCGACCTGCCCACCCCGTTCGGCGCCGCGGTCTGCGACACCGCGGCACAGCCCGCGGCCGCGCTGCTGACCGTCCTCCGGCCCGACGGGACGACGGAGCAGGTGCGGGTGCCGCTGTCGGCCGACGTCCTCGACCTGATCCACGAGCAGACCTGTGCCGCCGAGGCGGTGCTCGCCGTGGCCGACATCGAGGTCGGCGACCTGCACGACGACGGCAAGGGCAGCACCGGCACGCTGACGCTGACCCGGCAGAGCGGGTCGCAGGCGGTGACGGTGACGCGGCTGGGACGCAGCGTGGTGCTCGCCCCGACGGTCGCCGACCTGCCGCTGCGGCTGGCCTCCGGAGCGGGGAGCGCGTCGTCGGCGATCTCGTTCACCCCGGCGACCTGCGACGCGCACGCGCTGGCCGAGACGAAGAAGCCGTACGTGTTCGTGCTCGGGGTGACGCTGGACGACGGCGACGAGGTGGCGCTGGACCTGCCGCTCGACCAGGGGGACAAGGACGCGCTCGCGGCGATGGTGCAGCGCGTCTGCGGCTGACCGCGGAACAGGGCCGGCCCGGCCTCCCGGGGGGAACGGGGGCCGGGCCGGGGTCTGTGCACGGGCTGTGCCCGAGTCGTGATGACGCTACGTAATCACCGCACGTCCGCGGCATCCCCTGAACGGGTGGACTCTTCCGATCCGGTGACGGGGCGTGGCGGCGGTCTCAGCCCCGCTGGGCGCGTTCGACCGCCGACTGCTGGCGATCGGCCGCGGCGGAACTGCGGTCCCGCTGGGCGGCGCGGCGGTCCTGCCCGGCGGCCTCCCGGTCGTGTTCCGCGGCGTCGCGGTCGGCGGCGTCGGCGGCGCGATCGGCCGCGCGGGCCTTGCGGTCGGCGGCCTCCAGACGGCGGTCGCTCTCGGCCTGCTCCTCGTAGGAGGTGCGCATCTCCTCGTCGACGGCTGCTTGCTCCGTCGTCTCCTCGACCGACCGGTCGACGGGTCGGCCCGCGACCCGGGTCGCCCACGCCGCGTGTTCCTCGTCCCGCTGCGCGCCCGCGGCGGCCCGCTGCGTCGCCGCCGCTGCCCGCTGCGTGGCGTCGGCCACCCGTCGGTCGGCGGCCTCGTCCCGGCGCTGGGCCGCCTCGTCGCGCTCGTAGGCGGCGTCATCGCGCTGCTGGGCTGCGTCGTCCCGGCTTCGTGGCTGCTGGACCGGCACTGTGTGCCTCCGACGTGGACGTGGCTACGGCGTGCTGCTGACGATCATCCTCGCCTCGTTCCCGGGTCGTGTCCGGGCCGTGGTCCGGCGTAGGAGCAGGGGCGTCGTCCACAGCAGGAGGCCGGCGACGACGAGCGCGGTGCGGGGTCCGGTCAGCCCGGCCAGCAGCCCCCACAGCGCGGTGAGCACCGCGATGGCGGCGCTGCTGCTGACCGACCAGGCGGACAGGGTCCGCGCGATCCGGTCGGTCGGCGTCTGCTCGAGCCGGTAGGTGGCGAGCACCGGGTTGAAGATCGCGCAGCAGGTGATCAGGCCGAACTCGACCGCGATGACCAGGACCAGCCCGGCCGTGCCCGGCTGGACGAACGCGAGGCCGAGCGGCCAGCACGCGCGGAGGGTGCCCGCGACGGTCAGCACGCGCTGCCGGCCGAAGCGTCCGACGAGCCGGCGGGCGAGCCGCGAGCCGACGAGCCCGCCGAGGCAGGGGACGGCGAACGCGAGGCCGTACTGCCAGGGCGGGAAGCCGAGCCGGCCGAGCATCAGGACGGCGATCAGCGGCTCGCCCGCCATGATCCAGCCGTTGACCAGCAGCGTGTTGAGGAACAGCGGGCGCAGTCGCGGGTGGCCCAGGATGTGCCGCCAGCCGTCGAGCAGGTCGCCGGCCCGCAGGCGGGACGCCGCAGCGCGCACCGGCGGGGCCGGCTCGGTGCGTCCGATCGCGCGGATGCCCAGGGCCGAGAGCAGGTAGCTCACCGCGTCGGCCAGGATCGTCGTCACCGGCCCGAACAGGCCGATCGCGGCCCCGCCGAGGGGCGGCCCGAGCACGGTCGCGGTCCAGGTCGTCGCCTCGAACCGGCTGTTGGCGACCAGCAGGTCCTCCGGCCGGACCAGCGCCTTCAGGTGCGCGCCGCTGGCGGCGTTGAAGGCGATCTTGGCGGCGGCCACGACGACGGCGACGACGAGGAGCTGCGCGAAGCCGAGCCGGCCGAGCGCGAACGCCGCGGGGACGCTGGCCAGCGCGGCGAACCGGACGAGGTCCATCGCGATCATCACGGGCCGCTTGCGGTGGAACTCGACCCACGGGCCCAGCGGCACCGCCACCAGGGCGCCGACCGCGAGCCCGGCCGCGGCCAGGGCGGACACCTCGACCGGACCGGCGTGCAGCACCAGGACGGCGATCAGCGAGAACGCGCCGAGCCCGACGCCCGAGCCGTACGCGCTGACCGCGTAGGCCGCCCAGAGCCAGGCGAACGGCCGTCCCAACGACCGCCCCGATGCCATGTCCTGCATGTAACCGGCTGCCAGGGACAACTCCGACGACCACGGCGTCGGCGCGCCGCCGGGCGGTAGCCTCGCCGTCGGTAGGGGCCTCTAGCTCAATTGGCAGAGCAGCGGACTTTTAATCCGCGGGTTGTGGGTTCGATCCCCACGGGGCCCACCACGCTGACCTCGTCCTTCGTTGTTCACTTGTGGGTGGCCCAGAGTGGGCCGTCACTGGATGGCGGAGTTCCGCGCCCCGGGCCCCGCGCCGAGCCTTCAGCACGCGGCTACCTTCCACCGCTGCCGATGGACCGACATGATGCGCCGATGGGTCTCGCGCAACAGTTCGGCCATCCCCGAGGGTTGCTCGGCGCCGTCGTCGGTCGTGGCATGGCCAGAGGAAACGCGGAACTCAGCAGATGGGTCGTGCAGCAGGCGAAAGACCGTCAGGACGGTGCGGTCCGACGCGTGGCCGAGCTCGGCCCGGGACCAGGGATTGGCCTCCATGAACTGCTCGCGCAGTTCGACGAGGCGCACGTCTGGGGCGTCGACCTGTCGTCGGTCATGCTGGCCCAATCGAGGAAGCGGAATCAGTCCGCGGTTGCAACCGGCCGGTTGACCCTGCTCGAGGGCGGTACCTCGGAGTTGCGCGCCAGTGAACCTGCTGACCTGGTGATGGCCAATCATGTCGTCTACTTCTGGCGGGATCCGGTCGCTGAGATGGCACGCATTCGCGGCTATCTGCGAGCCGGGGGCCTCCTGGCGCTGGGCTATCAGCTGAAGCAGAACATGCCTGCGATGGCGCAGAAGCGGTTTCCACCGGCTGGGCATCAGCTCTACGAGACGGTGGACGAGCTGACCGCGCTGGTGACCACCGCTGGCTTTGGCTCCCTCTCCCACGCCGTCAAAGGTCCGGCGCAGGCGCCCGAAGGTCGGGTCGTGCTCGCAGTCGCTTGACGCGGCAGCGAGGTCCACCGCCCACCATCACCCGTCGGCCGGATCGGCGGATGGCGCGCCACCGTCGGCCGGGGAACGCGACCAGCGATGACTCCAGCCGGCCGGCGCAGTCGATCCTGCGTGCGCGCCGCAGGAGGAGATCTGGCATGGCGGTGATCGAGGACGTCCGGTCGCTGGGCAGCGAGCTGGAGCGCTCGTACCCGGTGTACGTGCGCGGCAGGCTGAAGTTCCGCGTCAAGCAGATCGTCTACGTGGCGTTCTCCCTGGACGAGACCGTGATGGGCTTCGCGTTCCCCAAGGAGGAGCGGGAGACGTTGGTCCGGAGCGAACCGCAGAAGTTCCAGATGCCGTCCGCGTCGGATCTGCGCTTCCACTGGGTCCACGCCGACCTGGCCGCACTGGACCCGACCGAAGCCCGTGAGCTCGTCGTCGACGCGTGGCGCATGGTGGTCCCCAAGAAGGTCTCCGGCGCCTACGACCTCATCCATCCCACGGGCCCGGGCTGAAGCGGCCCTCGATCCCGGCGAGAGGGAGCACAATCCCGGCTGTCCGCGCCACCGGGAGGGCGCCATGGTGAACCGAGGACCCCTCGTCACCCTGCTCGCCGTGTTCGGACTGGCGCTCGTCCTGCTCGCGGTCAACTACACCCGGCAGCCGGAGCCGGCCGGTCAGGCAGCGGTGTCGTCGGGCACCACCACCAGCGCACCCACCTCCTCGCCGCCCGCGACGACGACCTCCGCGCCCACCACGACCCCGGCCGCCACGCCGTTCCCCGCGCAGGTCGTCTACGCGGGCCACACGGCCGGAGGCGAGGCGTCGGTCGCCGTCGCGGTCAAGGACGACCAGGCACTGGCCTACGTGTGCGACGGCACGACGCTCGAGGCGTGGTTGCGGGGCTCGGCCGCCAACGGCGAGCTGGCGCTGCAGGGCAACGGCGGTGCGACTCTGACGGGAGCGCTCGCGAACGGCCAACTTGCCGGAACGCTGACCGTGGGTCCGCTCTCCGTGGGGTTCGCCGCCGCGCCCGTCGATGCGCCCGCGGGCCTGTACCGCGCGAACGCCACCAACGGCGGCCTGCTGGACAAGATCGGCTGGATCGTCCAACCCGACGGCAGCACCGTGGGCCTGCGCAACCGCGGTGGTTCGGTCGAACCGGCCCCCGCGTTCGACCCGCAGGCCACGACGGTGGTCGTCGACGGCAACCAGGTACCGGTCGAGCGGGTGGCCGGCGACTCGGGCGAGGGCTGAGAGGGGGCCGCGATGGCCGACGTCCGGACGCCGACGACGACGCGCACCCTGCGGCGGATCCTGCTGGCGGTGGCGATCGGCTCGCTGGTCGCGGTCGCCCTGGGCGTGTACGGAGGACTGCACCAGGCCGCCGGTTACTCGATCGACATCGGCGGCTTCTCCAGCACCCAGTCCGTCAAGAGCTGGCTCACGACCCTCGCCGTGCTGCTCGGCGTCGTCCAGCTGATCTCGGCGATGATGATCTACGGGCGCATCCCCGGCCCGACCTGGGCGGGCACGCTGCACCGCTGGTCCGGCAGGCTGGCGGTGCTGTGCGTCGTCCCGGTGGTGGTGCACTGCCTGTACGCCCTCGGCTTCCAGACCTACGAGCCACGCGTGCTGATCCACGCGCTGCTCGGTTGCTTCTTCTTCGGCGCCTTCACCGCGAAGATGCTCCTGCTCACCTACAAGGACCTGCCGGGATGGGTTCTGCCGGTGGCCGGGGGCGCGCTGTTCTGCGGCCTGGTCGGTCTCTGGCTGACCTCCTCGTTCTGGTTCTTCACCACGTCCGGGTTCACGTTCTGACGGAGCGCAGCCGCATGGCCCATCACGAGGTCGGTCGACGAGCATTCGTGGCGGGGACCGGTGCGCTCGTCCTGGGAACCACCGCGTGCAGCACCTATGGCACGCCGACAGCCCGGACGAGCGCGCCCTCCGGTGGCGACGGGAACGGTGGCGCGCCGCTGGCCAAGACGGACGACATCCCCGTCGGCGGCGGAAAGATCTTCCCCGACCAGCAGGTGGTGGTGACCGAACCCGCCGACGGGGAGTTCAAGGCGTTCAGCGCGGTCTGCACCCACCAGGGCTGCCTCGTCGACGCCGTCAGCGGAGGCACGATCAACTGCCCGTGCCACGGCAGCCGGTACAAGATCACCGACGGTTCGGTCGTGCGGGGCCCTGCCACCCGGCCGCTCGCGCCGAAGTCCGTCGTCGTCCAGGGCGACTCCCTCGTCGTGAGCTAGGACGCCGCCGGGTGCGAGGCGGTCCGGCCAGCCTGGTGGTCGGCGTGCGAGAGGGCCTGGCGGACGAGTTCGCCGATGTGGTGGTCGGCCAGGGCGTAGAAGATGAACGTCCCCTCGCGCCGGTTGGTGACCAGCCCGGCCAGCCGCAGCTTGGAGAGGTGCTGGCTGACCGCGGTCGGGGTCGTGCCGGCCAGCTCGGCGAGGCAGGCGACGGACGTCTCGCCCTGCATGAGCGCCCACAGGATGTTCAGCCGGGTGGGGTCGGCGAGCATGCGCAGCGCGTCGGCGGCCCGCCGGACGTCGTCGGGGGCCGGCATCTCGAAGCCATCGATCCCGCCGTGCACGGGCGCAGCATATCCGCGCGGTCGACCATCTCAGTACCTTCGCACCTGCGCAGGTACTGTCGGTCGGGTGACGACCTCGGCGACCTCCGCTCCGGCGACCAGGACGGCTGCGCCGGACTCCGGCTCCCGTTCGAGGATCTGGTCCCTGTCCGAGGTCCGGTGGGCGGGCGCCGCGCTGGTGCTGTTCGTGCTCGGCGGCGCAGCCCAGCTGGTCGCCGCTCCCGCGCCGGTGTGGTGGGCGCTGTACCTGGCCTGCTACGCCGTCGGCGGGTGGGAGCCGGCGTGGGCGGGGGTGCAGGCGCTGCGCGAGCGGTCGCTGGACGTCGACCTGCTGATGATCGTGGCGGCGATCGGCGCGGCGGCGATCGGTCAGGTCTTCGACGGCGCCCTCCTCGTCGTCATCTTCGCCACCTCGGGCGCGCTCGAGGCCGTGGCCACCCGGCGAACCGAGGACGCCGTCCGGGGACTGACCGATCTCGCACCCGAGCAGGCGACGCTCCTCGCGTCGGGCGGGGCAGCACGCTCGGTCCCGGTGCTCGACCTGGAGGTGGGGGACCGCGTGCTGGTCCGCCCGGGGGAGTGGCTACCGGCCGACGGCGTGGTCGTGGACGGCGCCTCGGAGGTCGACCAGGCGTCGATCACCGGCGAGCCGCTGCCGGTGGACAAGCGGCCCGGCGACGACGTGTTCGCCGGCACGGGCAACGGCACCGGCGCGCTCACCGTCGAGGTGCGCCGGCCGGCCACCGGCAGCGTCATCGCCCGCATCGCGGCCATGGTCGAGGAGGCCTCGGCGACCAAGGCGCGGACCCAGCTGTTCGTGGAGAAGGTCGAGCAGCGCTACTCCATCGGCGTCGTCGTCGCCACGCTCGCCGTCTTCGCCGTGCCGCTGCTCCTGGGCGACGACCTGCGCGGCGCCCTCCTGCGCGCGATGACGTTCATGATCGTCGCCTCCCCGTGCGCGGTGGTCCTCGCGACCATGCCTCCGCTCCTGTCGGCGATCGCCAACGCCGGCCGCCACGGCGTCCTGGTCAAGTCCGCCGTCGTCATGGAACGGCTCGGCACGGTCACCGCCGTCGCGCTGGACAAGACCGGCACGCTGACCACCGGCGCACCCGAGGTGGTCGCCGTCCGGCCGCTGACCGGCGGCCCGTGCACCGAGGAGGACCTGCTCGCTCTCGCCGCCGCGGCCGAGGCGCCCAGCGAGCACCCCATCGGCCGGGCGGTCGTCACCGCGGCTCGCGAGCGCGGCCTCGAGCTGCTGCCCGCGTCCGGCTTCCGCGCCCGGGTCGGCACCGGGGTCACGGCCACCGTGGCGGGCTGGACGGTCCGGGTCGGTTCTCCGGTGTCGGGTGCTGCGACCGGGTGCCCCGGGATTGCCGCGATCGTCGACGGCGAACAGGCGAACGGGAACACCGCCGTCGTGGTCAGCCTCGACGAGCGCCCGGTCGGGGTGCTCGCCGTCGCCGACCGGCTCCGTCCGGAGAGCGCCGCTGCCGTCGCCGCCCTGCGGGAGTGCACCGGCAGCGAGCCGGTCCTGCTCACCGGTGACCACCGGCGCGCCGCGCTGGCGCTCGCCGGGCGGGCCGGGATCCGGGACCTGCGGGCCGACCAGCTGCCGGAGGACAAGGTCGAGGCTGTCCGCGAGCTGCAGGACGCCGGTCACCGGGTGCTCCTCGCCGGCGACGGCGTCAACGACGCACCCGCGCTCGCCACCGCGGACGTCGGGATCGCGATGGGCGGCATCGGCTCCGACCTCGCGCTGTCCAGCGCCGATGTGGTCGTCGTCCGCGACGACCTGGGTGCCATCCCGGCGGCCGTCCGGTTGTCCCGCCGGGCGCGGCGGCTCGTCGTCCAGAACCTCGTGCTCGCCGCGACCGTGATCGGTGTGCTCGTCGCCTGGGACCTGATCGGCGACCTCCCGCTCCCCCTCGGCGTCGCCGGGCACGAGGGGTCCACGATCCTGGTCGCCCTCAACGGGTTGCGACTGCTGCGGCGCGCGGAGTGGCAGCCCGCCCGGTAGGTCCCGAGCCGTCACGTCCGGGCGAAGGTGACGTCCCACGCCACCGACGTGGCGCCGCAGTCGAAGCTCTGCACCGTGGACTCCGAGTACCGGCCCACCAGCCGGCCGTCCTGCTCGGCCAGGTCGAGGTGCCACAGCCCGCTCGTCGGGTTCCCCGTGCAGGTGGGCCCGACGTCGGCCCGGACGGGTCCGGCGGCCCGGTAGCGGCCGTCCTGGAACCGCAGGGGCGGGTGGCCCTCGCCCCGCTCGACGGGGGTCACGGTGCAGGGGTCCTGCGGGCAGCTGATCATGAGGGTCAGCGTCAGCGTGCGGGGACAGCCCTCGTCGAATCCGGCGCAGTCGGTCAGCGTCCCCTCGCCGGACCACTGCCCGGCCAGCTCGGACCTCGGGATCGCGGCGCCCGTCGACGCCGTGGCGCTCGGCTGCGGGACGGCGTCCGGCCGGTCGTCGGGCACGACGAGCGCGGCGACCACGACGGCGACGACGGCGGCCAGCGCCAGCACGAGCCCGGCGAGGACCCACGGGCGTGCCCGGCTGCTCGGCCTCACCGGCTCACCTCCCGGGCACGGGCGGGGACGGCGGTGCGATCAGGCGAGGCGGAACTCGTCGCCGAACGCGCTGACCGCCTCGAGCATCTGCAGCCCGCTCGGGGCCCAGTCGTTGTCGCGGGCGCACTCCCACATCGAGCAGTACAGCTCGCCGGTCCGCAGCGCCGGCGACGTCCGCCACCGGAAGACCGCGCCGTCGTCGCCGGCCCACATCTGGTGGGCGACGCCGGGCTCGACGCTGAACTCCTCCCCGACGCCGGCGGTGAACGCCTCGCCGCCGCGCCGGACCTCCAGGCTGCCGGCGAGCACCGCGAAGTGCTCGGTCTGCGACGGGTGCACGTGGCGCGCCGGGCGCGTGCTGTTCGGCGGGTAGGTCGCCTCGACCTCGACGTGCTCGCCGTCCGTCGAGGTCGCCGTCGCGACGAAGACCGTCTTCGTGCCGGCGACGGGGTTGACCAGCTCGGTGCCGACCTCGGGCGTCGTCATGGGGGGAGTACACCGCTGATCGCGGCGCGCGTCGATATCCCTTTGTGCGCCGGTCCGCGGGGCGCCGACGATGCCGTCATGGCCTCGACCCGGCGCGCCGACATGTTCACCGCGTACGGCAGACCCTCGGACGACGACCCGCGCGAGCACGGCCCGCGGCTGGGCGACGAGCGCACCACGCTGGCCGAGGCGCTGCGCCGGCAGCGGCTCACGCTGGAGCTCAAGTGCGCCGGCCTCGACGCCGACGCCCTGGCGCGGCGCGCCGTCGAGCCCTCGACGCTGTCGCTGCTCGGGCTGGTGCGGCACCTTGCCGAGGTGGAGCGGGCGACGTTCCGGCGGCTGCTGGCGGGGCAGGACGCGCCCCGGCTGTACTGCACCGAGACCGACCGGGACGGTGACTTCGACGGTGCCGTCGCCGATCCGGAGGTCGTCGCGGAGGCGTGGGCGACCTGGCGCGCGGAGGTCGACTTCGCCGTCCGGTTCGTGGCCGGGTCGCCGGACCTCGACCTCACCGCCGACGACGCCGCGAACGAGCACGGCAGCGGTGGCGGGCCGATGTCGTTGCGCGAGGCGCTGGTCGGGATGATCGAGGAGTACGCCCGGCACATGGGCCACGCCGACCTGCTGCGCGAGCGGATCGACGGCCGCCTGGGCCAGTGACGGCGACACACGGCCGCTCCGGGGTCATCGACCACTTCCGGAGCGTCCGCACGCTCGACACGGGCGGAACTTGTCGACATGTGACCGGCGCAGAAGACAGGTCATCACCCCCTATCGGCAGCTCCGCAACGATTCGGGAACGCGCACCACGGCGCCTGTCGCGACGGGCCTCCGCCGGACCTGCCGACCTCTAACTTCTCTCCTACCGCGCGCCAAGGACGGCGCGGCGGTGCCGTCGCACTTCCCCGGCGACGGTGCTTTTCACGGAAGAGGTGCGTGCCACGTGAGTGGTGGTCTGTCCAGCGGCGATGTGCTCCTCGGCAGCGTCAACTGCCAGGGCTGGTGGCTGGTCGTCGACGGTGACGAGGGGCCTGGTCGGATCGTCGCCGGCCCGTTCGCCGATCGTGCGGACGCCGTCTGGGCGGCCGGCGAGTGCGAGCCCGGCGCGCAGCCCGTCTTCGGGTACCGCCGCGCCGACGGTGGGCTGAACCGCCGTCCCTCGCCGCAGGAGTGGTCCTGGCTGGAGCACCTCGCCGAGCAGCTCGACCGGCTGCCCGACGACTGGGACACCGTGATCACGGACGACGACCCGCTGACCTCCCTGGTCGTCGAGGTCACCGCGGCCCTGGCCGAGGCCGGGCTGCCGATGCACGACGCGTCCGGCGAGGGCCGCGAGCTCGGCGGGGCCTGCCTGACCCCGGAGCCCAGCCTGAGCGGCATCGTCGTCACCTGGCGCCAGCACGACCGGATGAGCGTCGACCAGGTGCACGGCGCGAGCGCGGACTTCGTCGTCCAGCAGGTGATGAACCGCGCCCTGGGTGACGTGCTCGTGGCTCGCGGGTTCGCGGTCGACGGCGTCCCCTTCGGCTCCGGCAACGTCGTCCGCCGGGCCGCCTGAGCTACCCGAGGTCGGCGAGCAGCCGACGCACCCGGGCGTCGACGTCGTCGACGATCCGCCGCACCGTCTCGAGGTCCTGACCGGCAGGGTCCTCGACCGGCCAGTCCTCGTACCGCTTGCCGGGGAAGACCGGGCAGGTCTCGCCGCACCCCATGGTGACGACGACGTCGCTGCCCTCGACCAGGTCGCGGTCGAGCAGCGTGGGCACGTGGTCGTCCACCGCCAGCCCGCGCTCGGCGAGCACCTGGGCGACGACCGGGTTGACGCCCGCGCCCGGCTCGGAGCCCGCGGACCGGACGTCGACGCGTCCGTCGGCGTAGTGCCGGGCCAGCGCCTGCGCGGCGACCGACCGGCCGGAGTTGTGGACGCAGGCGAACAGGACGCTCGGTCGGCTCATCGCGACTCCTCGACGGGGACGGCGTGCGGGTACAGCAGGGCGACGGCACCGACGCCGAGCGCCGCTCCGATCAGCTGCATGACGACGAAGACGGCGACGGAGGACGGCGCGATGCCGGCGAAGGTGTCCGACAGGGTGCGGGCGACGGCGACCATCGGGTTGGCGAAGCTCGTGGAGCTCGACCACCAGTAGGCGGCGGCGATGTAGGCGCCGACGGCGAACGGGGCCACGCCGCCGCGACCGGCGCGGGTCAGCCCGAAGACCAGCACGACCAGCCCGAACGTGGCGAGGACCTCCGAGAGCCACAACCCGCCGCCGGAGCGCTCGTGCCCGGAGATGCTGATCGCGGGCAGGCTGAACATCAGGTTGGCCGCGATCGCACCGACGACGCCACCGGCGAGCTGGGCGGGCAGGTAGGCGGCCACCTGGCGGGTCGACACGCCACCGAAGGCGCGGCCGGCCAGGGTCACCACCGGGTTGAAGTGGCCGCCGGAGACGGGCCCGAACGCGAGGATCAGGGCGACCAGGCCGGCGCCGGTGACCAGGGCGTTCTCCAGCAGCTGCAGCCCGGTGTCGGTGGGGGAGAGCTGCTGCGCGGCGATACCCGAGCCGATGACGACGGCGACCAGCCCGGCCGAGCCGAGGAACTCGGCCAGCGCCTGCCGCGCGAGGAGCGTCAGCCGCACGGCCGTCGTCCCCGCTCCGGCCGGGTCCCGCGCTCGGCCAGGTCGCGGTAGTGCGCCGCTACCGCGGCGAGGGCCTCCGGGCGGAGCCGGTAGTAGGTGTAGCGCCCGACCGGCTCGGTCTGCACGAGCCCGGCGTGGCGCAGCACACGGAGGTGGTTGCTCACGTTCGTCTGCCGGGCACCGGTCAGCTCGACGAGATGGCAGGTGCACAGCTCCTCGTCCGCGAGCAGCTCGACGATCCGGGCTCGCATCGGGTCGGCCAGCACGCGGACCAACTCATCAGTCGACACTGATGTCAGCACGCAGTGATGAGACCCGAGGCGGATCCGCCCGGTCAAGCGAACTCCGGGTGAATCCCCTCAGCGGGTGGCGAGCGCGCCGCGCAAGGCCTCCAGGGCGGCCGGCACGACGCCGTACCAGATGTTGCGCCCGCGCCGTTCGCTCGTGGCCAGGCCGGCGTCCACCAGCACCTTGAGGTGGTGCGACACCGTCGGTTGGCTCTTGCCGACCGGCGCCACGAGGTCGCACGCGCAGACGGCGCCGTCCTCGGCGGTGGCGAGCAGCGAGACCAGGCGCAGCCGCACGGGGTCGGCGAGCGCCGCGAACTGACGGGCCAGCGTCTGCGCGTCGGGCTCGGACAGGACCTCGCTCGCGAGGGGAGCGCAGCAGACCTGGACGTCCGGCTGTTCGAGGAGGGGTAGCTCGCGCACAGATAGATATTGACAGACATCGATACGTTGGTGCAACCTCTCGTATCGACAGTGATCGATGGATCACTGCGGAGAAGGAGGTCCACCGTGTCCCGCATCCAGCTCGCGCTCAACGTCGACGACGTCGAGGCCGCGACCGCGTTCTACGCCACGCTCTTCGGCACCGAGCCGGCCAAGACCCGCCCCGGCTACGCGAACTTCGCGATCGCCGACCCGCCGCTGAAGCTCGTGCTGCTGGAGAACCCCGGCCAGGGCGGCACCCTCAACCACCTCGGCATCGAGGTCGGCTCCACGGACGACGTCGACGCCGAGCAGACCCGGCTGGCCGCGCACGGCCTCGCGTCGGTCGACGAGCGCGGCACCACGTGCTGCTACGCGAAGCAGGACAAGTTCTGGGTGGAGGGGACCCCGAGCGGCGAGCGCTGGGAGGTCTACACGGTCCTCGCCGACAGCAAGACCTTCTTCGGAGCCCAGGACTCCGGCCCGGCGTGCTGCTCCACCTCGTCCGAGGCCGGAGCTCGGCCGTGAGCTCGCTGTACACGGACCTGGTGATCGTCGACGAGCGCAGCACCGGCCTGCAGCGGCGGGCCGAGCGCGCGCGGCTCGCCGGGCTCGCCCGCTGCTGCCGGCCGAGCGCGTGGGCCCGTACCGCCCGTCGAGCGGCAGCCGCGCTCTCCCGACCGCGCGGCGGTCAGGTCGCCGCGACGTCGTGCTGCGCGACGGCATGACCGGCGGCGCCGATCCGGGTGTGACGATTCGACCGGCGACCCAGGGCGACCTGGCCTCGGTCCGCCGGCTGATCGCCGACGCCGCTCTGCCCCTCGACGGTCTCGACGCCGTCGCCGTCCTGCTGGTCGCGGAGTCCGACGACGCCGTCGTCGGGACGGTCGCGCTCGAGCGGTACGTCGACGGCGCGGGAACGGTGTTCCTGCTGCGCTCGGCGGCCGTGACTGCCCAGCACCGCGGGTGGGGGATCGGAGCCGCGCTCACCGCAGCGGCTCTGGACCGGGTCGACGCGGAACGGGCCCCGGTGGCGTTGCTGACCGAGACCGCCGACGGCTGGTTTCCGCGGTTCGGCTTCCGTCCGGTCGCGCGCGACGAGCTGCCCGAGGCGCTGGCGGCCTCGGCCGAGCTCCGCGGCGCCTGCCCCGACAGCGCTCGTGCCCTGCTCCGACGGGCTTGACCTTGGACCGCGGTCCAAGGCCTAGCGTCCCGGCCATGACAGCTCCGCCGCTGCACGGCCGCACGGTGGCCGAGCTCGCCGCGGCCGTCGGCGTGCGGTCCGACACCGTGCGCTACTACGAGCGGTCGGGCCTGCTGAAGCCGCCGCGGCGCACGTCAGCGGGCTACCGCAGCTACGACGACGGCGCGGTCGACCGCCTGCGGTTCATCCGGGGCGCCCAGCGCCTCGGCCTGAGGCTGGCCGACATCCGCACGCTGCTGGAGATCCGCGACACCGGCACGTGCCCGTGCGAGCCGGCCGGCGACCTGCTGCGCCGCCGGCTGGGCGAGGTCGACGCCGAGATCGGCCGGCTGCTCGCCCTGCGCGCGGAGATGGCGGCGATGGCCGAGGCCCTCCCGGCCGCGAACTGCCCACCGCCGTCCCCCGGCACCTGGTGCCCGCCCGCGGAGGGAGGTGAGCGAACGTGACCGACTGCTGCGACCCCGACTGCCGCGACGAGACCTGCGACTGCGGCTGCTGACCCGCGGAGTACGAGCTACCGGGCCCGGGACCGGTGGCTCAGTGCGCCGCGGCGGGCTCGCGCTCGGCCGGGGTGCCGGCGGCCAGCGAGCCGAAGTAGAGGGAGAGCGTGGCCGTCGCCAGGTGCAGGAAGTTGTCCGGGTCGGCGAGGCCGGACATGCCCAGGATGCCCATGCCGTCGAAGGCCCCGAGCACGGTCACCAGGCCGAGCACCACGCCGAGGACGAGGTTCACCGCCTTGGCCGGGCGGTGGTGCGGGGCGGCGGCCAGCCAGGCGAGGCCCATCGCCAGGTGGATGACGTTGTGCGCCGGGTTCACGCTGAACACCAGCAGCTTGTCGTGGTGCATCCCCGCGAAGTCGGAGAAGCCGGTCACCGCGAAGCCGGCCACGCCGACCGCGAGGTAGACCAGCCCGAACACCAGGGCGAACCGCTGGGCCGGCGTCCAGTCGCGCAGACCGGGGCGGGCGGTGATCGACTGTGCCGACATGCTGGTCTCCCTGGACTGGGACGGTGCGTCCGTCTCGATGTACGGATATCGGCCGGGGGGAGCCGGACTTCAGACGAACGGCCGCGCGAACTGCCCGGCCCGTTCGGCGAGCAGCTCGGTCAGCGCGTCGGAGGGCAGCGGCCGGGCGAAGAAGTAGCCCTGCCCGTACTGGCACGCGAGTTCCTGCAGCGTGCTGACCTGCTCCTCCTGCTCGATGCCCTCGGCGACCAGCTGCAGGTGCAGGGCGTGCCCGAGCTTGCTGATGGCCGACACCATCACCGGCTGGGCCGGTCCGTCGTCCGGACCGGTCTTCCCGATCCGGTCCACGAAGGACTTGTCGATCTTGAGGATGTCGACCGGGAGGTCCTCCAGGTAGGACAGCGACGAGTAGCCGGTGCCGAAGTCGTCGACCGCCAGCCGGACGCCGAGTGCCCGCAGCTCGAGCAGCGCGCGCATCGTCGCCGGCAGGTCCACGAGCAGCAGGCTCTCGGTGATCTCCAGGACCAGGTGTGCCGGGTCCAGCCCCGATTCCTCCAGAGCGTCCCGGACGGAGGCGACCAGGCCGGGCTCGTCCAGCTCGCGGGCAGAGAGGTTGACGCTGACCGTCATCGGCGGCTCGCTCGGGAAGGCGTCGTGCCACGCACGCATCTGCCGGCAGGCCTCGCGCAGCACGAAGCGGCCGATCGGGACGATGAGCCCGGTGCTCTCGGCGAGCGGGATGAAGTCCAGCGGCGGCACCAGGCCGCGCTCGGGGTGCTGCCAGCGGACGAGGGCCTCGACCCCGGCCAGCCGGCCGCTGGCCAGCTCCACGGTGGGCTGGTAGTGCACGGTGAACTCGCCCCGCTCGACCGCGCGGGCCAGCTCGGCCTTCATCTGCAGCTGGCCGATGATCGCCGAGTCCATGTCGGGGGCGAAGACGGCGGAGCGGCCCTTGCCCGCCTCCTTGGCCGCGTACATGGCGACGTCGGCGTGCCGGAGCAGCTCGTCGGAGTCGTGCAGCCCGGCGGCGCCGACCGCGATGCCGACCGAGGCGCTGATCCGCACGTCGGACCCGACGGCGGGGAAGGGCTCGGCCAGGACGGCCAGCAGCCGCTCGGCCGTCGTCTCCGCGCGGTCGGCGCCGGCGTCCTCCAGCAGGACGGCGAACTCGTCACCGCCCAGACGCGCGACCGTGTCGCCGGGCCGCAGCACGCGGCGCAGCCGGTCGGCGACGGCGGTGAGCAGGGCGTCGCCGGCGCCGTGGCCGGCGCCGTCGTTGACCGCCTTGAAGTCGTCGAGGTCGACGAACAGCACCGCGACCGGCGTCTCGCCGCGGTCGGTGCGGGCCAGGGCGTGCTCCAGCCGGTCGGTGAACAGGGCCCGGTTGGCCAGCCCGGTGAGCGCGTCGTGGAAGGCGTTGTGCTGCAGCTGCGCCTCGAGCCGCTTCTGGGCGGTCACATCGCGCGTGGTGACGACGACGGAGCGCACGTCCGGGTCGGCGAGCAGGTTGGTGTGGATGCTGTGCACGTGCCGCCAGCTGCCGTCGCGGTGACGCATCCGCACGTCGGAGGTCGGGTCCTCGCGCTCCCCGGACACCGCGTCGTCGTGGGCGGCCAGCAGCGCCAGCCGGTCGTCGGGGTGCACCAGGTCGACCAGCCGCGTGCCGGTCAGCTCGTCGGGGGCCCAGCCGAGCAGCCGGGCGACCGACGGCGTCTGGTAGGCGATGCCGAGGTCGGCATCGGTCAGCGACAGGACGTCGGAGGAGTTGTGCACCAGCGCGCGGAAGCGGGCCTCGCTGCGCGCCTTCGCCTGGGCCACGCCGAGCTCGCCGGAGCGGCGCGCGGCCTCGAACCGGCGGAACAGCAGGCCGGCCACGACAGCGGCGAACACCATCATGAACAGGGTCTCGAAGTCGGCGACCCGCCCGGCGGAGGCGTTGGCGGCGCGGTGGCGGGCCGCGGCGTGGTCCACGGCCTCGTTCAGGGCCCGCGCGGCGGGCAGGAGGTCGGCGACGGCCGCGGTACGGGCGGCGTCGGGGTCCCCGCTGGTCAACGTGGTGCGCACCGTCTCGGCGGCCCGCTGGTAGGCGGTGACGGCGGCGGTCACCCGCGCGTCCTCGGGAGTGCCGTCGCTCGCGGCGGCGACCGCCGCGGTGGCGTCGTCGACCGTGGCCGCGGCGGCGGCGAGGCCGGCGTCCGGGCCCGCGTCGGCCAGGCCGCGCCACAGCAGCGCGTCCTGCGTGGCGGCAGCGGCGTCGAGCTCGGCCAGGAGCGCGTCGGCGCGGGAGCGCGCATCGGCCTGGTGGCGCAGCGCGACGACGCTGAACCCCATGCCCAGCGCGATGTTGAAGGCCAGCACCACGGCGGCCCAGCGCTTGACGAGGGCGCGCCACGAGGGCCGGGCGGCGCCGGTCGGCGTCCCCGGGGCGTCCTCGGGTCGTTCGGGGCCACCGGCCACCGCGCGCTCCTCTTCCCTCTCGGGTGGGCGGCTCGCGTGCCGCCCCGCGAAGGGAATCGGATGACAGGCCGGGTTGCTGAAGAACCGGCCTCACCCGCTCGGGGGAGTCAGCCGCGTCCCGGTGACCGGCGGGGGCCGCCCACCGGAGCCCGTCGGGCCGGCCGCCGCGCGCCGTCCTCGTCGGGGACGACGAGCTGCGCCAGCCCGGCCAGCTCCAGGGGCAGCTGCGCGCGCCGCTGCCCGCCCGTGCGGACTACCAGCCGCGTGCCGCGGGACAGGCACCGGCGGCGCACCCGCACCAGGACGGCGATCCCGGCCGCCCCGAGGTAGGTGACCTCCTCGAGGTCCACGACCACCGTGCGCACCCTGCGCCGCGCCACCTGCCCGTCCAGGCAGGCCTCCAGCAGCGGGGCGGTGTACGCGTCGACCTCGCCCCGCACCGCCACGACGACGCGGCCGCGCTCGTCGGCCGGTGAGCTGGTCACCGACAGCAGTTCTTCGGGGACGACGGTGGCGGGCGGGATCGGGACGGGCACGGGCACACACTCCCTCCGAGCACTGACGTTCTCCCCGTACCGGGCCAACGGGGGCGCTGGCGTGCCGGTTCCGCCCCCGGCGTGTCGTCAGCTCGCGGGCGACAGGGTCTGCGCGACCTCCCAGACGTGCCCGCCCGGGTCGGTGAACGTGGCGGTCCGCTGCTCCCACGGCCGGTCCACCGGGCCGTTCAGCAGCGCGACGCCGTGCTCGGCCAACTGGGCGCAGACGGCGTCGGTGTCGGCGACCCAGACGGTGAGCTGCATCCGCCGACCGGCATCCGTACCGCCCACCGGCGCCGGCTCGATCAGCTCGTGCGCCGCGTCGGCCCGCAGCACGTTGATCACCGTGCCGCCGAAGCGGAACGCGGCGGAGGCGTCGTCCTCGAACAGCAGCGGCAGGCCGAAGACGTCGCGGTAGAAGGCCGCCGTCCGGGCCAGGTCCTCGGTGAACAGGGTGATGGCCCCCAGGCCGTCCAGCGCAGCGATCACTTCTCGCACCTTTCCAGGTCTTTAGGCTCGTCAACGACTTCCTGGAGTGGAGGACCGGTGCCGACACCGAAACCGATCGACGAGAAGGGCGCGCTGCTCGCTTTTCTGCGCGGGCAGCGCGAGCACGTGCTCGGCGCGCTGGAGGGGCTCGGCGAGGAGGACCTGCGCCGGGCGGTGCTGCCGACCGGCTGGTCGTGCCTGGGCCTGGTGCACCACCTGGCCGTCGACGTCGAGCGGTTCTGGTTCCGCGCCGTCCTCGCCGGTGAGCAGGTCAGGCTGTTCGAGGAGGACGGCGGCTGGCAGGTGCCCGAGGGGATGCGCGCCGCCGACGTGCTCGACCTCTACCGCGACGAGGCCGCCCGCTCCGACGCCCTGATCGAGGAGCACGCGATCGAGGACGGCCCGGCCTGGTGGCCCGAGGAACTGTTCCCGGGTCTGCCGGTGCGCGACGTCCGCCGCCTGGTCCTCGCGGTGATCACCGAGACGGCGACCCACGCCGGGCACCTCGACGCCGTCCGGGAGCTGATCGACGGGCGCACCTGGCTCGTGCTCACCTAGTGGACCTGGTCGAGCGGCTGCGCGCGGCCGGCTGCGTGTTCGCCGAGGACGAGGCCGCCCTGCTGCGGGAGCAGGCGGCCGACCCGGTGGAGCTCGAGGCGCTCACGGCCCGCCGCGTCGCCGGCGAGCCCCTGGAGCACGTCCTCGGCTGGGCCGCGTTCCGAGGCCTGCGCGTCGCCGTCGACCCCGGCGTCTTCGTGCCGAGGCGGCGCACCGAGTTCCTCGTCGACCTCGCGGCGGAGCGCACGGGGCCGGGTGCCGTCGTCCTCGACCTCTGCTGCGGCTCCGGCGCGCTGGGCGCGGCCCTGGCCGCGGAACGGCCCGGGATCGAGCTGGTGGCCGCCGACCTCGACCCGGCCGCCGTCCGCTGCGCCCGCCGCAACCTCGAGCCGGTGGGCGGCCGGGTGTTCGAGGGGGACCTGTTCGTCCCGCTGCCCGCCGGGCTGCGCGGGCGGGTCGACGTCCTGCTGGTCAACGTGCCGTACGTGCCGACCGGCGAGATCGCGCTGATGCCGCCGGAGGCGCGGCTGCACGAGGCGGCGATCGCCCTCGACGGCGGAACCGACGGGCTCGACGTGCTGCGCCGCGTGGCCGCGCAGGCCGGCGACTGGCTCGCTCCCGGCGGCGTGCTGCTCACCGAGACCGGCGAGGAGCAGGCGGCGGCCGCCGTGCAGGTGCTCACCGCCGCCGGGTTCGCCGCGCAGGCGCGCAGCGACGACGACGGTGCCACCGTCGTCGTCGCTCAGACCCCGGCCGTGTAGACGTCGAGCCCGAACCGGTTGACGGTGCCTGCGTAGCCGAGCTTCGGCAGCCCGAACAACTCCTCGACCGACGCCAGCAGGCTGTAGTGGTTGTACGGCGTGGTGGACCAGGTGCCCGGCCGCACGAACGGCGAGATCACCAGCGCGCCGACCCGGCCGCCGCCGAGCCCGGTGATGCCGGGCAGCGGCGTGTTGGGTGCCGGCCCCTCGCCGCAGCAGGCGGCGGAGTCGGACTCCGGGCCGTCGGACTCGTCGAAGGTGATCACCAGGACGCCGTCGCGCCGGAACGCGGGGGAGGCCAGGATCCGCGGCACCCACAGCCGGAGCCACGCGTCCGCGCTCGCCAGGCCGCCGGGCCGCCCGTCGACGCACGGCGCGTCGTGCCCGTCCGAGCACAGGTTCGGCGTGATGTAGGCGAGGTTCGGCGTCGTGGCGATCGAGCCGAGGTCACCGCGCAGCGCGGACAGGTCGACGTCCCGGGCGGCGCAGTCGGGGGAGTCGGTGATCGCGCGGAAGTAGACGAACGGGTTGTGCCGGGCCGCGTACTGGTCGCCGACCTCCGCCTTCTGCGTGTCGTCCGGGGTCTCGAGGGCGGGGTGCCGGCAGGGCGTCCCCATGTCCTCCATGTACCCCTTCCACGACAGCCCGGCGGCGACCAGCTGCCCGGGCAGGGTGGGGACGTCGGCGGGGTACACGCAGCCCTGACCGACCGCCTGGCCCGGCGCCACGGTGCCGAGCTCCACGAAGCTGCTGTAGACCTGGCAGTCGCCCTGCGTCTGCGGGTTCGGCGCCTGCCCGGAGATCTGCGCCAGGTAGTTGGGCAGCGAGTTGTGCGCCGTCCCGAAGTACTGCGTGAGCAGGACGCCCTGGGCACGCAGCGTCTGCGCGAGGTACGGCGCTGCCGAGCCGGAGCCCCACGTCTCGTCGAAGCCCTTGTTCTCCAGGTTGATCACGAACACGTGCCGGGCCGGCGGCAGGTACGGCGAGGCGTTGCCGGGCCGCGCCTGCGCCGACCCCACCAGCCCGGGGACGGCGAGGACGACGACGGCCAGCAGCAGCCACCAGGGACGACGTCGGCTCATGGCAGCGGGAACCCTTCCGCGAGGGCCAGCCGGCGCAACGGCTCCCACTCCTCCGACGACTCCTGCTGCGCCACCTGGCAGGGCGCCCCGGGCGGCACCGGCCGGGTGGTGTACCGCGGCGCGGTCAGCCGCGGCGGGGAGCGGAAGTCGAGGACCTCGGCCAGGTTGCGTGCGGTGCGGTCGCGCGGGGTCAGGGGCGGCAGGCCCCACCGCCACTCGATGGTCCGCAGCACCGACGTGTGGTCGTAGACCTCGTGCGCGACCGCCCCGCGTCGGGCCCGGGGGGAGATCACCAAGGCCGGCACCCGGAACCCGCGCAGCGCGTTGGCGCGGTCGGCGTCGGGCGCCTCGGCGGGCGGGACGTGGTCGAAGAAGCCGCCCCACTCGTCGTAGTTGATCACCAGCAGCGTGCGGCCCCAGGCCGGGCTCGAGACGACCGCGTCGTAGACCTCGGCGAGGAAGGCCTGGCCGGACCGGATGTCGGCGTGCGGGTGGTCGTCGCCCGACGTCCCCGACGGCTCGTCCTCGAACCGCGGGTCGACGAAGGCGACCTCGGGCAGCGTCCCGGCGGCGCAGTCGGCGAGGAACTGCGCGTACGGCCGCGAGATGCCGAGGTACTTCGGGCCCCACAGCGCGGTGAACGGGATGTCGGAGAAGTAGTACGTGCCGCGCAGGCCCGCCGCGGCCAGCCGGTCCCAGATGGTCGGCAGCGTGGACAGATCGGTGGAGTTGTGGATCCGGTCGGTGCGGGCGGCGTGCTGGTAGAAGCGGTTCGGGTAGGTCTCGGCCATCGTGGCGGCGAAGTAGCGGTCGCAGACCGTCCAGTCGCGGGCGGCCTGCCGGTGGAAGTCGAGGTCGGCGCCGGTGTAGTAGCCGATGGCGAACGGGTCGTTCTCCCCGGCGCGCAGCCAGCCGTCGCACTTCCCGCGGTTGTACTCGATCCGGCCGCCCTCGTAGGAGTGGTCGGGGTCGGCGGAGGTGCAGCCCTGGAAGTCGGTCAGGTGCCACGTCTGGTGCGCCACCCCGTAGCGGTCGACGTAGCGCTGTCCGGCCTGCCGGCCGTCGGCGCCCGGTACCCAGCCGAGGAAGTGGTCGAAGGAGCGGTTCTCCATCATCACGACGACGACGTGGTCGATGCCGCTGCGGTCGGGCGCCGGCAGCGGGGACGGCGCGGCGTCGGCCGGGCGGGCCGACGCCGCGACCGCGACGCTGCCCAGTGCGGTCGCCCCGCCGGCGACCAGCACCTGACGGCGGGTCATGCTCACGGCAGCACCGTGGCGGACCCGGCCCGTCCCCGCATCTCGGGAACGGGGTGTTCACCGGCCGTTCAGCTCACGAGTCGAGGAAGCGCTCCACGACGGGGGCCAGGGACGGTGCCTCGGTGACCAGCGCGAGGTGGCCGCCGCGATAGAGGTGCAGCTCGGCGTCGGGGATGAACCGGGCCATCACGTGGGCGTTGACGGCCGGGATGATCGGGTCGTCGTCGCCGGCCACGATGAGCGTGGGGGTGCGGATCAGCCGGAGGAACGGCAGGCTGCTCCACCCCGCCGCGGCGGCGAGCTGGTAGTAGTAGCCGCGCTTGGGGCCCAGCCGGGTCTGCGCGTGCAGCGCCCGGGCCGCCCGCTCCGGATGGGTGCGCATCGTCCCGCCGTAGATGTCCCCGGCGATCGACCTCGCGTACTCGGGATCGCGGTGCCGGCGCGGGGTCAGCATCCGGGCCAGCACCCGCGGGTGCGCGGGCACCATGAGCGAGCCCGTGCCGGTCGCGGCCAGCACGAGCCTGCGGACCCGCCGCCGGTGCTGGACGGCGAAGTGCTGGGCCAGCCCGCCGCCCCAGGAGAAGCCCAGGACGTCGACCTCGTCGTGGTGGCCGAGCTGGTCGAGCATCCGCGCGACCACCGGCGAGAAGGTGGCCAGCACGTAGGGCACCACCGGCCGCGGCGAGCCGCCCACGCCCGGGACGTCGAAGCGGATCACCGTGCGCCGCGGGTGCAGCGCGTCGACGAACGGCTGCAGCACCTCCAGGCTGGCGCCGATGCCGTTGAGCAGGAGCAGCGGCGGGGTGCCGGGGTCGCTGCCCTCGCGGACCGAGACGCGCAGGATGCGGCCGCCCGCGGTGACCCGCTGGACGGTCTCCCGCGGCCGGCGGGGGCGGCTACTCGTCGAAGACATACGTCCCCGGTGCGTCGCCGAGCACCTCGAGGTCGCCGCCGAGGGTCTCCGGTGCGGGGATCTCCTCCCCCGAGCGCTCGCCGAGCCAGGCCATGTAGTCCGGCCACCACGAGCCCTTGGTCGTCTCCGCCTGCGCCAGCCACTCGTCGGGGCTCGCCGGCGTGGAGGGGGCCACCTGGAACGTGGACTTCGGGTTGGTCGGCGGGTTCACCAGCGAGGCGATGTGCCCGTTCGTGGACAGGATGAACCGGCTCTCGCCGCCGAGCAGCTGAGTGGTCCGGTAGCAGGACTGCCACGGGCAGAGGTGGTCGGCGATGCCGGCGGTGACGTAGGTGTCGACGTCGACGGTGGAGAGGTCGACCGGGGTGCCGAGCATGGTGGCGGCACCGGGTTCGGTCAGGGCGTTGGCGAGCGCCAGGTCGATGAAGTCGCGGTGCAGCGCTGCACTCATGCGAGTGGTATCGGCGTTCCAGTACAGGATGTCGAACGCCGCGGGCGGCTTTCCCTGCAGATAGTTGTTGACCCAGTAGCTCCACACCAGGTCGTTGGGCCGCAGCCAGGCGAACACCTCCGCCAGCGAGCCGCCGTCCAGGTAGCCCTTCTTCCGCGACCGCTCCGTCGCCTCGCGGACCGCCTCCGGGTCCATCAGCGCGCCGACGGTGCCGGCCCGGGCCCAGTCGAGGACGGTGACGGCGAAGCTGGCCGCGGCGATCCGGTCGAGCCGGCCCTGCGCGGCCAGGTGGGCCAGCGTCATCGCGGTGATGATGCCGCCGGAGCAGAAGGCCTGCAGCGACGCCTGCCGGCTGCCGGTGGCCTGCTCGACGGCGTCCAGCGCGTCGAGGACGGCGCGGCCGTAGGTGGAAAGCCCCCAGTCGGCGTGCCGCTCGTCGGGGTTGCGCCACGAGATCATGAAGACCTGCTGGCCGCTGCTCACGTAGTGCTCGACGATGCTGCGGCCCGGCGCGAGGTCGGCGATGTAGAACTTGTTGATCGTCGGCGGCACCATCAGCAGCGGCACGGCGCGGACCTGCGGCGTCGTCGGCCGGTACTGGATCAGCTCGAAGACCTCGCTGCGGAAGACGACGGCGCCGGGCGTGACGGCGAGGTCCTCGCCCACGGTGAACGCGTCGGGCTCGACCATCGAGGGCACCCGCGGCGGCGAGACCAGGTCGCGGACCGCCCGCCGGACCCCCCGCACGGCGCTCTTGCCGCCGGTGTCGATGACCGCCTTCCACAGCAGCGGGTTGATCGGTGTGTTGCTCGGCGCCAGGGCGTCGACCACGTTCGTCAGCGTGAAGCGGATGCGCTCGTCGTCCTGCCAGCCGAGGTCGGCGTCGTCCACCAGCTTGGCGGCGGTCTGCGCGGTCGCGATGTGCGCCTGCATCAGCCGGTGCAGCAGCGGGTTGCCGGTCCAGGCGGGGTCGGCGAAGCGCTTGTCCTTGCGGTTCGGCTCGACCTCCGAGCGGCCCACGCCGATCCGGCCCAGCTCGCGCACCAGGTAGCGGGCCCGCTTGCCGACCACGTCGGGCTTGGCGACCAGGCCCTTTGCGAAGGCCAGCGTCGTCCGGGCGGGTGGCACGAAGCGGCGGAGGGGTCCGCGGGCGCCGTCCACCAGCACCATGTCCAGCCCCATGACCGCCTCGGCGGCCTCCGGCGTGGGCTCGGACGACGGGGCCGCCGGTGAGGTCGCCGGCCGCTCGCGGCCCTCGGTCGTCGTCGCGTCGGTGGTGCCCGCCGCTCTGCCGTTCTCCGCCTTCGGTGAGGTCCGACTGCCGCTCTTCTCGGGCGCGACCTGGGTCATCGCGGGTCTCCGTCCCCCTGGTGCAGTGTGGCCTCCGTCACTCAACCACAGCCGGTGCCGGGCGGCCGAGCAGCAGGCGCACCGCCCCGGCGACGGCCAGGCCGAGCGCGGCGCCCCCGACGACGTCCAGCGGCAGGTGCGCGGCCACCTGGACGCGGGCGAGGCAGACGAGGACGGCGAGCACGGCGCAGACCACCCGGCCGGGACGCGGCAGCCACGGCCACGCCACGACCAGCAGCGCGGTCACGACCGCCGCGTGCCCGGAGACGAAGCCCCGGCCCAGCGCCGGGGCGCCGCGGACGACGACGTCGTCGAGCAGGGCGTCCGGCCGGCCCCGGACGACGATGCCCTTCACCACCTTGGCGAGGACGTAGACCCCGGCCCCGGCGAGCAGCAGCTCGGCCGCGAGCCGCCACCGCCGGAACGCCGCGGCGACGAGCGCGGCGACCGGCACCACGAGGAAGTTGCCCAGCTGCATGACCGGCCAGACCGCGGCGATCGGCAACGGCACGGCGTCGACCACCCGGAAGACGGCGGCCTCCGCGCCGGTCACCCGGCCGCCGTAGACCGGGACGGAGACGAGCACCAGTACGAGGACGCCGGCGAGGAGCAGGACGACGTCCCGCGGGCCGCGGACGACCGACCGCGGTCGCGGCGGCGCCGTCGTCGTCACGCCGACTCCGGCACCAGCGGGGTGCGCGGCGCACCGTTCGGCGGCCGCCGCCACGACTTGTTGCGCTGCCAGAAGACGTACGTGAGCACGCCCAGCGGGATGGGCAGCACGTAGGTGAGCACGCGGAAGACCAGCACGCCGGCCGCGACCGCCGGGCGGTCGCCGCCCGCGGCGGACAGCCCGGTGATCATCGCGAGCTCGATGATCCCCAGACCGCCCGGCGTGAACGGGATCGCGGTCAGCAGCCGCGAGAAGGCGAACACCACCAGCGCCTCGACCCAGCCGACCTGGTCGGCGCCGACCCCGCAGAACCGCAGCGCGAGCAGCAGCACGAGGAACAGCGACAGGTGGCTGACCAGGGTGGCGAGGCTGATCCAGTGCCAGCGGGCGCGCAGCAGCAGCACGGTGCGGTCGCGGAACTTCGTCGTCGCGCGGTCCCAGCCCTCGACGGGCGGCCGGTGCAGGGGGCGCAGCAGCACGTTCACCACGCGGGCCATGCCGCGGCCCAGCTTCGCCGCGCTCTCCCGGCTGCGCAGCAGCAGCCACAGGGCGAGCGCGCCGGCGACCAGCCCCGCCAGCCCGAGCAGGCCGGCGAGCAGCCGCCCCGGCTCGGGGCGCGTCTGGAAGGCCAGCAGCGCGAGCGCCAGCACCGGCAGCCCGAGCTTGGCGAAGTTGTTCCAGAGCCCGGACACCAGCAGCATCACCGACGTGCGGTTGCGCGAGAACCCCCACGAGGAGTTCATCGTGTAGGTGAGGCCGACCGCGATCGCGGCCCCGCCGACCAGGGTGTTCGAGACCGCGGTCGTCGTCTCGGTGGAGACCGTCGCCTGCCGCAGGGTCAGCCCGGGCATGGTCGAGACCATGACGAACTGGTAGGTCGCCAGGTTCCAGATCGCCGCGAGCACCAGGACGCCGATCTCCACCGGGCTCATCGCCCGGATCGCGGCCCAGACGTCGGACAGGCTGGTGAACTGCGGCAGGAACCAGAAGTAGACTGCCGCGACCAGGACCAGCGAGAACAGCGGGCCGATCAGCCGCCGCCACAGCGGCTTGCGGGCGGGCCGCGCAGGGGTCTCGACGGCGGTCACGGGTCCAGCTCCAGCCGGCCGCCGCTCTCGTCGTGCACCTGCTGCTGCAGGTCGGCGCGGGCGACCACCCCGACGACCTGGGAGGCCAGCGCGAGCGCCTCGCCGGGGCTGTCGCCGGCCAGCGAGAACAGCACGGTCAGGCAGCCGCCGTCGAACACGTAGTAGCGCCGGCCGACGTAGCCGGGGCTGATCCGCTCGACGAGCTCCAGCCGGCGCATGTCCTCGCGGTCGCTGGGGATCTCGGTGGCGCCGGCGGTCGTGCAGGACTCGGTGAGGCGGACCTCGACCGCCCGGGTGCCGTCGCGGTCGGAGTCCAGCCAGAACCGGGCCTCGCCGTTGCTCGCCTCCAGGTGGTGGAAGTCCCACCCCAGCGGCAGTGCGGCGCGGATGCACGGCACCCAGGTCGCCGAGGGCACGGACTGCGCCATGAGGATCACGGCGTTGGCGGCCTCGCGGTCGTGCCCGGTCTCGCACAGCGGCGCGTTGGTGATCGCGGAGTTGGGGCCGTCGCTGGAGCACCCGGCCACGGCGAGCGCGACCAGCACGGCGCCGACGACCCCGCGCCTCACAGCGGTGACCCCGTCAGCAGCGGCACGGCGATCAGGACGGCGAGCAGCAGGACGAGCAGCGTGGCCACGGTCAGGCCCACCCGGCGCCAGCTCCACCGCTGGATGCGCACCGGCGGGAGCCGGTAGGGCAGCAGCGCGAGGAACTCCGCGTGCAGGTCGCGGCCCTGCTGGCGCAGCATCCGGCGCAGCTGGGTCGGCATCGTCAGGCCGCGGGTGGCGGCGAAGGCCTCGGCGATCTCCTCGTCGGTGAACTGCCGGACCGCCCGGTCGTACACGCGCCGGGCGTCGGTGCGCAGGCCCAGGACCAGCATCATGTTCGCGAGGTCCACCGCCTGCCGCCACGGGCTGGGCCGGACCTCGGCGAAGGCGGTGTCGATGACCACCAGCTGGCCGTCGCGGACCAGCAGGTTGGCCGGCTTGATGTCGCGGTGGGCGACACCGACCTCCCACATCCGGCGGACGATGGCCAGCCCCTGGTCGATGATCCCCTCGTCGATCTCCGCGTCCCCGATCTCGGTGGAGCCGAGGACGAACTCGTTGACGAGCAGGTACTCCCGCTCGGGGGTGATCTCGACGATGCCGAGGGGGCGGCCGACCGGCAGCCCGGCGTCGTCGAGCAGTCGCAGGACGTAGTCCTCGTACTGCACCAGCCGGCGGACGCTGTGGTACGGCTGCTCGTCCTCCAGCCGGCCGTAGAGCAGCGTGCGGCCGAGCTTGTACCAGCGGTCGGACCGCACGTGCGTCGCCGCGTACAGCTTGCCGAACACGGTGCTCTCGCCGTCCTCGGACTTCACCGTGATCTTCAGCGGCGTCGAGCCCCCGGAGCCCGAGAGGCCGAAGGGCGTCACCGAGGTGGCCAGCAGGCCCAGCTGGTCCTGCAGCGCCCGGACGATGGCGTCACCACGCGGCCCCGTCACGTCGAGGTGGGCGGCCCGGCCCCGCCGGTAGCGCACCGGGTACACGTCGTTCGGGGTCAGCAGCCGGAACGCGGCCAGCGGCAGTGCGACGCCGAGGATGACCGCCGCGGCGATGTCGGTGGGGTGGTCCTGGGCGGTGTAGAGCCGCGACACCGCGGTGACCACGAGCAGCCCGAGGACGATCCACTTGCCCTCGGTCCGGTGCCGGCCGGCGGGCACGAGCGCGTACACGGTGCTGACCAGGAAGGCCGCCAGGACCGTCATGGGCAGGGAGGGCATGGAGAACCCGGCCCACCTGCCGAGGATCTCGACCTCGAACGGCCGCGGACGTTGCAGCGCCAGGGCCATGCCCGAGGCGAGGACGACGACCAGCAGCCCGGTCCCCAGCCACACGAACAGGTGCCGCCACCGCCGGATGACGATCAGGGCCACGAGGTTGGCCAGCCAGATGACCTGCAGCGCGGCGGGGGTGGCGAGCACCCCGGTGACGGTGGCCACGCGGGTCAGCGCGGGGGACCGGATGCTCTCGAACGCCTGCAGCACCCGGGTGTCGGCGAGGTCGAACACCGAGACGCTGCCGGTGGCCCAGACGGCGATCCAGGCCAGGACGACGACGCCGGAGGCGACCAGCCACCACTTGCCGGACTTCGCCAGGTGACGCGGCAGCGGCGGGGGCTCACCGGAGGGACGGCGCCGGCGGCGGACGCGGCGCAGCGCGGGAGGTGCGGGCCGCGCGACCGTCCCCGCCGCGGTCGCTGCCGGCGGCAGCGTCGCCATGCCGAGGAATGGTCCTCCCGGACGGGTGCCGCCGACACCCCTTTCGCGCCTACCCTTGCCCCCTTCCCGCGGCGAGGGGAGGAGCCGTGCGTGCTCGCCGGGCGTCCTGCGCGGTGGTCGCGGCCGTCCTCGCGGGGGTCGTCGGCTGCACCGGCGGCACGCCCCAGCGGGCCGCGCCGCCGTCCGACGGGACGATCCGGTTCGTCGCCTACGACTTCTCCGAGAACCAGGTCCTGGTCGAGGTCTACGCCGAGGCGGTGCGCCGGACCGGCCTGCCGGTGACCGTCGACCGGGCCGGCGCGACCCGGGAGGTCGTGGAGCCGGCGCTCGAGCAGGGCGTGGTCGACGTCGTCATCGACTACCTGGGCACCGTCACCCAGTTCGCGCTGCGGCAGGAGGTCCGCGGCCGGCCGCCCGAGGAGGTGCGGACCGAGCTGGAGCAGGCGCTCGGCCCGCGGGGGGTCACGGTGCTGGACCCGGCACCGGCCGAGGACCAGAACGGCTTCGCGGTGTCGAGCACCTTCGCCGGCGAGCACCACGTCGGCCGGCTCTCGGAGCTGGCCCCGCTCGCCCCCGACCTGGTCTTCGGCGGCCCACCCGAGTGCCCCGACCGGCCGCTGTGCCTGCCCGGGCTGGAGGAGGTCTACGGCATCCGGTTCAAGGAGGTGCGCAGCATGCCCTCGCGCGAGGCGACCGTGGAGGCGCTGCAGGTCGGCGACATCGACGTCGGGCTGCTGGAGACCACCGACGCCCGCCGGTTCTCCGCGCCGATCATCCTGCTCATCGACGATCTGGGGCTCCAGCCGCACGAGAACGTCGTCCCGCTGGTCCGCACCGCCGTCCTGGACCGGTGGGGCGACCGGCTGCGCAGGGCCCTGGACGAGACCAGCGCGCGGCTGACCGCCCAGGAGGTGGTGGCGCTCAACCGTGCCGTCGACATCGACGACCTCACCCCGCAGGAAGCCGCCAAGCAGTGGTGGGAACGCCAGTGAGGCAGCCGACGTGAGTCGTCCGGCGTGCTCTCGGCCCCGTTCCGGGTCCCACCCTGAGCGTGCGAAGGGTGGGGAGAACGGGGTCCTTAAACGATGGCGCCTCTACCGGTGATCGCGCGGCCGACGATGAGGCTGTTCACCTCGCGGGTGCCCTCGTAGGAGTAGATCGCCTCGGCGTCGGCGACGTACCGGCCCACGTGGTTCTCCAGCAGGATCCCGTTGCCGCCCATCAGCTCCCGCGCCCAGCCGACGGTCTCGCGCATCCGCATCGTGCAGAAGGCCTTGGCCAGCGACGCCTGCTCGTCGGCGAGGCGGCCCTCGTCCTGCAGCTGCGAGACCCGCGTGCACATCGCCGCGGAGGCGGTGATGTTGCCCAGCATGCGCACCAGCAGGTCCTGGACCAGCTGGAACTCCGCGATCGGCCGCCCGAACTGGGTGCGTTCGCCGGCGTAGGCCAGCGCGTGCTCGTAGGCGCCGCGCGAGCAGCCCACCGCCGACCACGCGACGCTCGCGCGGGTCATCCGCAGCACGTTGGCGGTGTCGCGGAAGCTGTTCGCCTCCTGCAGCCGGTTCTCCTCCGGCACGTGCACGCCGTCCAGGGTGATCAGCGCGTTCTGCACCGCCCGCAGGGCGATCTTGTCCTCGAGGTCGACCGTGGAGAAGCCGGGGGTGTCCTTCTCGACGACGAAGCCGAGCACCCGGTCGGTCTCCTCGTCGCGGGCCCAGATGACGACCAGGTCGGCGAAGCTGGCGTTGCCGATCCACTTCTTGTGCCCGTCGATCACCCAGCTGTCGCCGTCCCGGCGGCAGGTGGTCCGCAGGCCGCGGGCGACGTCGGAGCCGGACTGCGGCTCGGTCAGCCCGAACGCGCCGATCAGCTCCATCCGGGCCATCGGCGGCAGCCAGCGCTGCTTCTGCTCCTCGGAGCCGCAGAGGTAGATCGTGCCCATCGCCAGGCCGCCGTGGACGCCGAAGAACGTCGCGATCGACGGATCGCCGCGCGAGAGCTCCATCGCCACCATGCCGTCGGTGAGGAAGGACCGGCCCGGGCAGCCGTAGCCGCGGTACGGGTTGCCGGCGATGCCGAGCTCGGCCAGCTCGGGGATGAGCGGCTGCGGGAACTTGCCGCGCGTCCACCACTCGTTGATGACCGGCTCGACCTTCTCGTCCATGAAGGTCCGGACCCGCCGCAGCAGCTCGCGGTCCTCGTCGGGGAGAAGCCCGGCCAGGTCGTAGAAATCGGAGGCGCTGATGGTGTCCATGGGAGTCCTTCCCGGCTGCGCCTGGAGATCATCACACGTCAGTGGCCCTCTCACGCGCGGTGAGAGGGCCACTGACGTGTGTCCATCGCGCTACGTCGTCTGCTTGTCCTTGGGCGTCGCGCGGGCGTCGAGCTGGATCTCCTTGTCCGCCCGCGGCACGCCCTCCTTCAGCTCGCGGCTGCGCTCGATCTCCGAGTCCAGCTCGATGCCGAACAGCAGCGCCACGTTGGTCAGCCAGAACCAGACCAGGAAGATGATCACGCCGGCCAGCGCGCCGTAGGTCTTGTTGTAGCTGCCGAAGTTGGCGACGTAGAACGCGAACAGCGCCGAGGCGGCCGCCCAGATCAGCAGCGCGGCGCCGGCGCCGGGGCTGACCCACTTGAACCCGCGGAGGCGGACGTTGGGGGTCGCGTAGTACAGGATCGCGATCATCAGGGCGACGAGGACGACGATCACCGGCCACTTGGCGATGTCCCACACCGTGGTCGCCGTGCTGCCGAGCCCGATCGCGTTGCCGAGGGCCTTCACGACCGGCCCGCTGAGCACGACCGCGGCGAGGATGATCGCCGCCATGACCACGCCGACGAGCGTGACCAGCAGCTGCAGCGGCTTCAGCTTCCAGATCTTGCGGCCTTCCGGCGTCTCGTAGACGACGTTGGCCGCGCGGGTGAAGGCGCCGACGTAGCCCGAGGCCGACCAGATCGCGCCGACGATCCCCAGCACCAGGCCGAAGCCGGCGGTGCCTGCGTGGCCGGCGACCTGGTCGACGACCTTGCCGATCGTCCCCTGGGCCGCTCCGGGGATCACCGTGGTCAGGGCATCGGTGAGCGTCTTCGGATCGGCGATCAGCCCGATGATCGACATGATCGCCAGCAGCGCCGGGAAGAGCGCCAGCACCCCGTAGTACGTGAGCGAGGCGGCCCAGTCGGTCATGTTGTCCTCGCTGAACTCCTTCGCCGTCCGCTTGAGCGTGGCGAAGAAGGTGGGTCGCGCGTCCGCGCCGGTGGGCGCGAAGTCGGCGCGCGTACCGCTGACGACGTCGTCCTGCGGGGCCGGGTCACCGGCGCGGTTGTCGGAGAAGCGGGTCTCCGTCTCGGTCCGGCTGGAGCCGGTTGCTCGGGCCATGAGAGGGGTCCTCCGGATCAGGGCGGTTGGTTCGGTTGTGCCCCAGCCGATCCGGTTCCATTCCGGTCGCGTCGCCCGGGCGAGTCACGACGCGCCGGGACGAGGTCCTCCGTCACGGAGGGTGGACGACGGAGGATGCGGGCACGCGCGGATGACTGTCGTCACACCCGGACGGGGGATTCCCGTTTCCGACGATTGGAACGGCACCGTTCCGGGGAAGAAGCTCTCCACGAGAACGTGCCGCTCAGGTCAGCCCGGGTGGCACGCACACCGAGTTGGGGGAGACAACCGATGGTCCTGTGGCCGGCCGTGAGCCTTGTCGGGTTCCTGGTGCTGACCGCCTTGGTGATCGCGCTGGGCACCCGCTCGACCGCGCGCTACGAGCGCGAGCAGCGACCCACCGTCTTCGAGGACAACACCGCCGCCGACCCGGCGCCCGCGATCACCGCGTAGGTAAGGACCCCACTTCCCCCCACCACTCGCAAGCTCGCGGCGGGCCCCTGAAGCGGGGCCTTCAGAGCCAGCTCTCGGCGGTGTCGAGGACTGTGCGGTCCAGCGACTCCAGCAGGTCGAACTGGACGTGCACCTTCGGCAGCTCCCAGCGGTGGAAGTACCGCGCCGCGACGCGCTTGCCCTCGTGGAAGTCGCTGGTGGCGGTGCCGGTCGCCAGCGCCTGCTCCAGCCACAGCCAGGCGACGACGAGGTGCCCGGCCGCCTCCAGGTAGGCGCTCGCGTTCGCCAGCGCCAGCTCGGCGTCACCGGTGCCCCAGAGCGTCGCGGTGACCGCGGCCAGCCGCTCGACGGCGGCGTCGAGGTCGGCGGCGAAGTCCGACCAGCCGGTCCCGGCCGCCCGCGCGGTCGTCGCCCGGATCGCCTCGACCAGCAGCCGCAGCCCCTCGCCGCCCTGCGCGACGACCTTGCGGCCGAGCAGGTCGAGCGCCTGGATCCCGTTGGTGCCCTCGTGGATCGGGTTGAGCCGGTTGTCCCGGTAGAACTGCTCGACCGGGTAGTCGCGGGTGTAGCCGTAGCCGCCGTGCACCTGGATCGCCAGGTCGTCGGCGACCGGCCCCCACTGCGACGGCCATGCCTTGGCGATCGGGGTGAGCGTGTCCAGCAGCAGGTGCGCGCGGGCGCGGTCGGCGGCGTCTTCGGCGGTCTGCTCCTCGTCGACCAGCCGGGCGCAGTAGAGGCCGAGCGCCAGCCCGCCTTCGGCGTAGGACTTCGCGGCCAGCAGCATCCGGCGCACGTCGGGGTGCTCGATGATCCGCACCGGTGCAGCCGCGGGGTCCTTCGCCGCGGCGGGCCGGCCCTGCGTGCGGGTCTTGGCGTACTCCAGGGCGTGCAGGAAGCCGGTGTAGCCGAGCACCGTCGCGCCCATGCCGACGCCGATCCGGGCCTCGTTCATCATGTGGAACATGTAGGTCAGCCCGCGGTGCGGCTCGCCGACCAGGTAGCCGACCGCGCCGGCCCGCCCGCCCGGGGTGTGCACGCCCTCGCCGAAGTTCAGCAGGGTGTTCGTCGTCCCGCGGTAGCCCATCTTGTGGTTCAGCCCGGCCAGGACGACGTCGTTGCGCTCGCCGAGCGAGCCGTCGTCGTCCACCAGGAACTTGGGGACGACGAACAGCGAGATGCCCTTCACCCCGGCCGGACCGCCGGGGATCTTGGCCAGCACGAGGTGGACGATGTTCTCGGTCAGCTCGTGGTCGCCGGCCGAGATCCACATCTTGTTGCCGGTCAGCCGGTAGGTGCCGTCGTCCTGGGGCTCGGCGCGCGTGGTGATGTCGGCCAGCGACGAGCCGGCCTGCGGCTCCGAGAGCGCCATCGTGCCGAACCAGCGGCCCTCGACCATCGGCCCGACGTAGGTCCGCTTCTGCTCCTCGGAGCCGTGGGTGAGCAGCAGCCGCGCGTTGGCCATGGTGAGGAACGGGTAGGACGACGTCCCGACGTTGGCGGCCTTGAACCAGGCGAACACCGCCTGCCCGACGGTGTGCGGCAGCTGCATGCCGCCGTAGGCCTCGTCGAACTCCCCGGCCATGAGCCCGGCCTCGGTGAACACCTTCAGCGCGGCGGCGACCTCGGGGATGAGCACGACCTTGCCGTCGACCATCCGCGGCTCGTTCTCGTCGGCCGTTCGGTTGTGCGGCGCGAAGTGCTCGGTGGCGATCTCCTCGGCCAGGTCCAGCACCGCGTCGAAGGTCTCGCGCGAGTGCTCGGCGTAGCGGGGCCGCTTGATCAGGGTCTCCACCTGCAGCCACTCGTGGAGCAGGAAGTCGAGGTCGCGGCGGGACAGGACGGTCGACGAGCGCACCGACCCACAGTAGGCCGAGGGCCCCTCCCCGCCGGAGCGGGAAGGGGCCCTCTGATGACGTGGCCGGTGTCAGCCCTGGGGGTCCTTGGGCTTTCCGGCGGGCGGCGGTGTGGACGTCGGTGCCGCGGCCCCGACGGCGTTGGCCGTCTCCTCCTCGCGCGTCCGCTCGACGGCCGGCGGGACGGCGTCGGCCGCGGCCGCACCGGCTGCGGCCTCCTGCTGGGCCTGGATGCCCGACAGGTTGCGCAGCGGCACCTCCGGCAGGAACCACAGGACGAAGAAGCCGACCGCCACGACGGCCGCGGCCACCAGGAACACGGTGGAGATCGCGTTCGAGAACCCGATGTTGAACGGCTCGACCAGCAGCGGGAAGCGGTGGATGCCGCTGGTGTCGGCCAGCACGCTGTCGGCGCCGGCCTGCTGCAGCTGCGCGGCCTGCTGGCCGGCCGCGGGATTGGCCGCGACGGCCTGCCGGATCTGGTCGGGGATCTCGCTGCCCAGGCGGGTGAACAGCAGCGACAGGAAGGCGGCGACGCCGATCGTGCCGCCCATCTGCCGGAAGAAGGTCACCGACGAGGTCGCGACACCCATCTCCCGCGGGTTGACCGCGTTCTGGACCGCGAGGATCACCGGCTGGAAGTTGAAGCCGAGGCCCAGGCCCAGAAGGATCATGAACGGCACGAGGGTCCACACCGAGGTGTGCGCGTCGATCACGAAGGCCATCGACACGAGCGCGGCGACGATCAGGACGATGCCGATCAGCGGGAACGCCTTGTACCGGCCGGTCTTGGAGATCGCGATACCGGAGCTCATCGCGCCGGTCATGATGCCGGCGACCAGCGGGATCATCTGCAGACCGGCGACGGTCGGGCTCGAGCCGTGGACGACCTGCAGGTACTGCGGCAGGAGCAGGATGCCGCCGAACATGCCGGCACCGAGCACGATGCTGCCGACGGCACCGACGGAGAAGCTGCGGTTCTTGAACAGCCGCAGCGGCAGCAGGGCGTCGTCCTTGTAGGCGCGCTCGGCCAGGATGAACAGCACGAGGCCGATGGCGCCGATGACGTAGCAGAGCACCGACCGGCCCGAACCCCAGCCCCAGCTGCGGCCCTGCTCGGCGACGATCAGCAGCGGCACCAGGCAGACGATCAGCGCGATCGCGCCCGGCCAGTCGATCCGGTGGTCGCGCCGGGTGTGCGGCAGGTGCAGCACGCGCATGACGACGAGGAACGCGGCGATGCCGAGCGGCACGTTGATGTAGAAGATCCAGCGCCAGCCGGTGATGCCCAGCAGCGAGGCCTGGCCGGCGAAGAAGCCGCCGATGACCGGACCCAGCACGCTCGAGGTGCCGAAGACGGCCATGAAGTAGCCCTGGTACCGGGAGCGCTCGCGCGGCGGCACGATGTCGCCGATGATCGCCAGCGCCAGCGACATGAGGCCACCGGCGCCGATGCCCTGGAAGGCGCGGAACGCGGCCAGCTGGTACATGGAGGTGGCCAGGCCGCAGAGCATCGACCCGATGACGAACGTGCCGATCGCGAACAGGTAGAACGGCCGGCGCCCGTAGAGGTCCGACAGCTTGCCGTAGAGCGGGGTGGCGATCGTCGAGGTGATGAGGAACGCCGTGGTCGCCCAGGCCTGCAGGTCGTAGCCGTGCAGGTCGTCGGCGATCGTCCGGATCGCGGTCGAGACGACGGTCTGGTCCAGCGCGGCGAGGAACATGCCGAGGATCAGGCCGCCGAGGATGGTGAGGATCTGGCGGTGGGTGAAGACACCGCTCTCGTCCGGCGCAGCGGCCGCCGCCCGGGCGTCCCGGCGGGTGGTGGAGGTCTGGCTCATCGCTTCTCTCTCGAGACGGGCAGGTCGGTCGGGACGGCAGGGGCGTCGTTGCCCGGACCGCAGGGGTAGCCGGGGAGACCGGCGGTGAGGTCGTCGATCAGGCGGCTGAAGAGCGTGGTGAACGTGGCCAGCTCGGCCTCGCTCCAGCCGCCGGTCACCCGTTCCAAGAGCGCGTGGCGCTCGCGCCGCAGCTGCTCCAGCTCGGCGTGCCCGGCGTCGGTGACGACCAGCCGGCTGGCCCGCCCGTCGGTCTCGTCGGCGACGCGCGTCACCAGACCGCGTTCGACCAGCGAGGTGACGTGCCGGCTGACGGTCGAGGGGTCGGCGTGCACCAGTTCGGCCAGCGCGCCCTGCCGCAGCGGACCGAGACGGACCAGCGGGAAGAGCAGCACCAGCGCGGCCCGGTCACGGCCCTCGGTCGCCTGCTGCGCCTTGAGCGCGTGCACGAGCCGGCCGAAACGCGGCAGCTGGTCGGAGAGCGCCTGCAGGTGCTCCCGCCGCTGCTCGGCGTCGGTCGACGCAGGCGTGGAGGTGGTGGTCACCGGTGCTCCGGAGGGGAACGGGGACAAAACGTATGCACGGTACAACATGTTGTGAGCTGCACACAATAAGTTGCATGGAACAAGAACATGTGACGCGGACGACGGCCGCGCGGGAACGCGCGGTGGGATCCTGGGCACGGGTACCCGTCCCGGTGATCACTACCCGACCCTGCTGACAGAAAGGAGCCCGCCGCCGTGAGCGCGCCGCCCGACGCCCTCCGCGCCCGGCTCGACGGGCTCACCCTCGAGGACGCCCACCGGCTGGGCCGTCGGCTCGAGGGTCTGCGCCGCGTCCGCGATCCCGAGGCACGCTCCAGGCAGCGGGAGCGGATCGCCGCGGACGTCGCCACCGCCGAGGAGCGCATCGCCCGCCGCCGCGCCGCCGTCCCGACGATCACGTACCCGCCCGAGCTGCCGGTCAGCGCCCGCCGCGACGACATCGCCGCCGCCCTGCGCGACGCCCAGGTCGTCGTCGTCGCGGGGGAGACCGGATCGGGCAAGACCACCCAGCTGCCCAAGATCGCCCTCGAGCTGGGCCGCGGCCTGCGCGGGCGCATCGGCCACACCCAGCCGCGGCGGATCGCCGCCCGCAGCGTCGCCGAGCGGATCGCCGAGGAGCTGGGCAGCCCGCTGGGTGAGGCCGTCGGCTTCAAGGTGCGGTTCACCGACCACGTCAGCGACACGACGGTGGTCAAGCTCATGACCGACGGCGTCCTGCTCGCCGAGATCGCCCGCGACCGGCTGCTGCGCCAGTACGACACGATCATCCTCGACGAGGCGCACGAGCGGAGCCTCAACATCGACTTCCTGCTGGGCTACCTGGCCCAGCTGCTGCCCCGCCGTCCCGACCTCAAGCTGGTCATCACCTCGGCGACCATCGACGTCGAGCGGGTGGCCCGGCACTTCGGCGACGCGCCGATCGTCGAGGTCAGCGGCCGCACCTACCCGGTCGAGGTGCGCTACCGCCCGGTCGTCGATCCCGACGACCCGGAGGCGGACCCGGATCGCGACCAGGTCGGCGCGATCCTCGACGCCGTCGACGAGCTGACCGCCGAGGGGCCGGGCGACATCCTGGTGTTCCTCGCCGGCGAGCGGGAGATCCGCGACACCCAGGACGCGCTGGGGGAACGCGGGCTCGCCGACACCGAGATCGTCCCGCTGTACTCCCGGCTGTCGGCGGCCGACCAGCACAAGGTCTTCGCGCCGCACACCGGCCGCCGGATCGTGCTGGCCACGAACGTCGCCGAGACGTCGCTGACCGTGCCGGGCATCCGCTACGTCGTCGATCCCGGCACCGCGCGCATCTCGCGGTACAGCCATCGGACGAAGGTGCAGCGGCTGCCGATCGAGCCGATCAGCCAGGCCTCGGCCCGGCAGCGGGCGGGGCGCTGCGGCCGCACGGCGGACGGCATCGCGATCCGGCTCTACACCGAGGAGGACTTCCTCGCCCGGCCGGAGTTCACCGATCCCGAGATCCTGCGCACCAACCTCGCCTCGGTGCTGCTGCAGATGGCCGCCCTCGACCTCGGGGACGTCGGGGAGTTCCCCTTCGTCGACCCGCCGGACCGCCGCGCGGTCGCCGACGGGCTGGCGCTGCTCGAGGAGCTCGGCGCGCTCGACGCCGACCGCCGGCTCACCGATGCAGGGCGCGCCCTGGCCGCGCTGCCGCTCGACCCGCGGATCGCGCGGATGGTGGTCGAGGCCGACCGCCGCGGCGTGCTGGAGGAGGTCCTGGTCATCGCCGCCGGGCTGACCATCCAGGACCCGCGCGAGCGCCCGGCCGAGCACCAGCAGGCGGCCGACCAGGCGCACGCCCGCTTCGCCGACGAGCACTCGGACTTCCTCGCCCTGCTCAACCTGTGGCGCTACCTCGCCGAGCAGCAGGACGCCCTCTCCGGCAACCAGTTCCGCCGGTCGGTCAAGCGGGAGTTCCTGCACTACCTGCGCATCCGCGAGTGGCAGGACCTGCACGGCCAGCTGCGCGGCACCGCCCGGCGGCTGGGGATGAACCTGGGCGACCTGGCGACGGAGCCGGACGAGCGGGGCATCACCACGGCCCTGCTCGCGGGGCTGCTCTCGCACGTGGGACTGCAGGCGGAGCCCACCAAGAGCCGCGACGGGAAGCCCGGGCGGCCCAGCCGCGAGTACCTGGGCGCGCGCGGCACCCGCTTCGTCATCGCTCCCGGCACACCGCTGGCGAAGAAGCCGCCGCGCTGGGTCGTGGCCGCCGAGATCGTCGAGACCAGCCGATTGTTCGCCCGCACGGTGGCCCGCGTCGATCCCGACGACGTCGAGAAGGTGGCCGCGCACCTGGTCACGCGGCAGTACGCCGAACCGCGGTGGGACGCCAAGCGGGGCTCCGTCGTCGCCGGCGAGCGGGTGACGCTGTACGGCATCCCGCTGGTCGTGGGCCGGCGCGTGCAGTACGGCGCGATCGACCCGGTCCTGTCCCGCGAGCTGTTCATCCGGCACGCGCTCGTGCAGGGCGAGTGGACGACGCACCACCGGTTCTGGGCCGAGAACCAGCGGGCGATCGAGCGGGTCGGCGAGCTGGAGGAGCGGGCCCGGCGCCGCGACATCGCCGTCGACGACGAGACCCTCTTCGAGCTCTACGACGCCCGGATCCCGGCCGGCATCGTCTCCGCCCGGCACTTCGACAAGTGGTGGAAGACCGCCCGCCGGCAGACCCCCGACCTGCTCACCCTCACCCCGGAGATGCTCACCAACGCCGCCGCGGCCGGGCAGGTGCGGGTGGAGGACTTCCCGGACGCCGTGGAGCTCACGCAGGGGCTCTCCCTCCCGCTCTCCTACGCGTTCGCGCCGGGGACCACGACCGACGGCGTCACCGTCGACGTCCCGCTCGGGGTGCTCGACGCCGTCGCCGACCGGACGTCCGGGGAGTCGCTGGCCTTCACCGTGCCGGGCATGCGGGAGGAGCTGGTCACCGCGCTGCTGCGCACGCTGCCCAAGCAGGTGCGCCGGGCGCTCGTGCCGATCCCCGACCGGGTCCGCGAGGTCCTGCCGCACATCGACCCGGGCGAGCCGCTGCTGCCCGCGCTCGAGCGGGAGCTGCGCCGTGCCGCGGCGGTCGTCGTCCCGCCGGACGCCTGGCAGCCCGACCAGGTGCCCGACCACCTGCGCGCGACGTTCCGGGTGCTGGACGACGCCGCCCGCCCGCTGGCCACCGGCAAGGACCTCGCGGCGCTCAAGGCCCAGGTCGCGCCGCAGGCGCGGGCCTCGCTCGCGCGGGCGGCGTCCGACCTGGAGCGCACGGGCCTGACGTCGTGGGACGTCGGCACCCTGCCGCGCACGGTCGAGGTGCGCCGCGGCGCCCACGTGGTGACCGCCTACCCCGCGCTGGTCGACGAGGGGTCGACCGTCGGCGTCCGGGTCGTGGCGACCGAGGCCGAGGCGAGCCGGCTGATGTGGTCCGGCGCGCGCCGGCTGCTGGTGCTCGCCGCCGGCTCGCCGGCCCGCCAGGTGGTCAGGGGGCTGTCGCCGACGACGCGGCTCGCCCTGCAGTTCAACCCGGACGGCGAGATCCCCGCGCTGGTGGACGACGTCGTCGACGCCGCCGCCGGTGAGCTGATCGCCGCCGCCGGAGGCCCGCCGCACGACGAGGCCGCGTTCGCGGCGCTGGTCGGGCGGGCGCGCGCCGAGCTGGCGCCGCTGACCACCGAGGGGGTGCGCCGGGTGGAGGCGGTCCTCACCCAGGCGCGCGAGGTGGCCGTCGCGATCGGGCAGGCGCCGGGACGGCGGGTGCCCGAGGCCGCGATCGCCGACCTGCGCCGCCAGATGGGCGGCCTGCTGCACCGTGGCTTCGTCGCCGACGCGGGACTGCGCCGGCTGCCCGACCTGGTCCGCTACCTGCGGGCCATGGCGTACCGGCTGGAGAAGCTGCCGGCCAACGCCGCCCGGGACGCGCTGTGGACGGACACCGTCGCCGCGGTCACGGCGGAGTACGAGCAGCTGCGCCGGCAGGTCCCCGCGACAGGGGCGCCCGACGACCCGGTGGGCCGGGTCCGCTGGATGATCGAGGAGCTGCGCGTGGGGCTGTTCGCGCAGGGCATCGGCACGCCCCGGCCCATCTCGGAGCAGCGGATCTACAAGGCGATCGACGCCCTGGTGGCCTAGCCGGTCAGCCTGCGGCCTCGTCGTCGGCGCGCTCGCGGAGCAGGGCGGAGATGCGCTGCCGGGTGACCCCGAACAGGGCGGCGATCCGGTTGATGCTCACGCGCTCGCTCTGCAGGGCGTGGGCCTGCTCGCGGCGGAAGGCGCTGCCGGTCCGGGCGAGCGTGGACAGGACGGCGCTGACCGACTCCACCACCAGCGGGCGGCTCTCGGCGGTCACGATGTCCAGCCACGAGACGCCGTCGGCCCGGGACGCCAGCAGCTGCTCCGCCCGCGCGCGGCTGTGCTGCAACTGCTCGACGCACTCGTCGATGGCGGCGACGAGCTCTTCGAGCGCCTTCGTCGCGGCATCGGTCGCGCTGGGGAGCTCGGTCACGGCGCCCCCTTCCAGGAGTTAGATTGCACACTACAGGATTGAACGGCCATTGCGTGCAACAGGTATTGCACAGGATCGCACCGGCGTGCATAGTTGCCCGCGAGTGGATGGCGCGCAACGGGCGGCGCCCGGATCACCACATCGCGGTGGAGGTCGCTCGACGTCCCCGCAGCCTCAGATCGGAACTCCGCGTGTCCAGCTTCGCCGCCAGCCTCGACCTGCCGCCGGTTCCTCACAGCGCTCCTCTGGCTCGGCACGTCACGGTCGACCTGCTGCGCGTCTGGCGGGCGCCGCACGACCGCGACGACGCCGCGCTGCTGGTCACCGAGCTGGTGACCAACGTGGTCGACCACGTGGGCGGGGAGGCCTCGTTCACCCTCGAGCTGGAGCTGGCCGACGGCTGGCTGCGCGTCGCGGTGGTCGACGGCTCGTCGGTGCTGCCCGTCGTCCGCGAGCTGAACGCCGAGCGCCCCCGCGGCCGCGGGCTGCGCCTGGTGCAGGCCATCGCCGAGCGCTGGGGCTGCGACGAGCACGACGGCGGCAAGCGGGTCTGGTTCGAGCTCGCGCCCCCGGTCTGAGCGTGGTTTGCCACCCCTCCCGACCGGGGAGGCAGGTGGGGACCGAGTGCGCCGGACCGAAGGAGACTGCGCGATGAGCGAACCCAGCAGCGGCACCCACGCGGCGGGAGAGGGCCTGTCCGACGAGGAGATGGCGCAGCGGGTCGCCGACCAGACCGCGAGCGACCTGCCCGAGAACGCCGACAAGGCCGGCAAGGACTGGAACGGCGACCCCGGCGACGCGCCGGCCCCCACCGAGTAGGAGCCTCGCGACGGCGCCGTCCCCGACCAGGGACGGCGCCGTCGTCGTGCCTGCCAGACTGCCGGGGTGACCTCCACCGGAACCCGGCCGGCCGAGCCCGCTGCCGTCGCCCGCCCGAGCCGCACCTCGCACCGGACGCTCGTCCGCTGGGGCGTCCGGCACGGCCTGCCGGCCGCCTACCTGTCGCGGGCCGCGCGGCGCGGTGACCTGACCGGGCGGCTGCTGCGGGACCCCGCCCAGCGCGAGCAGCCGTACGAGCTCTACGAGCAGCTGCGGGCGATCGGGCCGCTCGCGCCGGGCAGCCTCGGGCCGGTGACCACGTCCCACGCCGTGGCGGGCGAGGTGCTGCGGTCGGAGGCGTTCGGGGTCGGCTGGGACCGCTCCGCCGCGCCGCGGGCGATCCGCTGGGCCCTGGAGTACGGCGACGAGCTGGACGCGACCGGCGTCGCCGAGCCGCCGTCCATGCTCGTGGTCGACCCGCCGGACCACACCCGCTACCGGCGGCTGGTGAGCCGGGCGTTCACCCCGCGGGCCATCGCGGCGTTCGAGCCGATGATCCGCCGCACCGCCGACGAGCTGCTCGACGCGCTCGAGCGCCGCGCCGACGGCCCGGTCGACCTCGTCGAGGGCTACGCCGAGCAGCTGCCGGTGCTCGTGATCGCCGAGCTCCTGGGCGTGCCGACCGACCGGCGGGAGGACTTCCTGCGCTGGGGCTCGGCCGCGGCCGCGACGCTGGACCCCGGCCTGCCGTTGCGCCGCTACGTCGCGGCCGAGAAGGCGCTGCGGGCGATGCACGCCTTCCTGCGCGGGCACTTCGACCGGCTGCGCCGCGACCCGGGCGACGACCTGGTCAGCCGGCTGGTGGGGCTGCCCGGCGAGGAGGCGCTGACCGAGCGGGAGCTGCACGCCACGGTGATGCTGCTGCTCGGGGCGGGCTTCGAGACGACGGTGAACCTGCTCGGCAACGCCGTCGTCCTGCTCGACGCGCACCGCGACCAGTGGAACGCCCTCCGGGCCGCGCCCGAGGGGTGGGCGAACGCGGTCGAGGAGGTGCTGCGCCACGACAGCCCGGTGCAGATCACCGGGCGCAACGTGCGCACCGACGTCGAGGTGGCCGGGCAGCGGTTCCGGGCCGGCGGCCGGGTGACCCTGCTGCTCGGCGCGGCCAACCGCGACCCCGAGGTGTTCGCCGACCCCGCGCGCTTCGACGTGACCCGCGCGAACGCCCGCGACCACCTCGCCTTCTCCGGCGGTATCCACTACTGCCTGGGCGCCGGCCTGGCGCGGCTCGAGGGCGTCGTCGGGTTGCAGGCGCTCAGCGAGCGGTTCCCGGGCCTGCGGGTCGACGGGCGCCCGGTGCGCCGCGACCTGCAGACGCTGCGCGGCTTCGAGGTCCTGCCGGTCCGCCTTCGCTAGACGGGCACGGCGGGCTCGCCCGGGTCGACGACGGCGTCGCGGGCGGCGCCCCAGCCGGCCCAGATCATCGGCAGCAGCAGCACCAGCAGCAGGGCGAGCGGCCACTGCCAGCCGCCGGTCAGGTCGTGCAGCCAGCCGAGCACGAACGGGCCTGCGGCGGCGAGCAGGTAGCCCAGGCACTGCGCCACCCCGCCCAGCCGGGCCGAGGTCAGCGGCGTCGGGCTGCGCAGCACGATGAGGGTGAGCGCCAGCGCGAAGCCCGACCCCTGGGCGATCCCGAAGGCGAGCACCCAGAGCACGGTCGCCGTGCCGGGCGCGAGCAGCAGCCCGCCGAGGCCGATCGCGTAGAAGGCCAGGACGACGAGCACCAGCGGCCGCTGGGTGCGCATCCGGCCGGCCAGCGCGGGCAGCAGCAGCGCGCCGCCGGCCCCGACCACGTTGGCCAGGCCGAGCAGCAGGCCGCCCTCGCTGACCGGCACCCCCGCGTCGGCCAGCAGCGTCGGCAGCCACGCGGCGACGGCGTAGAACTGCACGCTCTGCAGCCCCAGGTACGCGGTCACCTGCCGGGCGAGCGGCTGCCGGAGCAGGCTCCACGAACCGCCCGCGACCAGGCCGGGACCCGTGCGGTGCTCCTTGCCGGTGCCGGCGACGACCAGCCAGACCACCAGCGCGACGAGCGCCAGCACCAGCCACATCCCGAGCCCGCCGCGCCAGGACAGACCCAGCGCGGTGGCCACGGGCACGGTGAGCGCGGCGCCGGCGGCCGCGCCGACGTTGAGCGACGCCGAGTAGAGCCCCATCACCGGGCCGGGGCGGAGGAACTCGCGCTTGACGTAGGCCGGCAGCAGCACGTTGGCGATCGCGATCGCCGCCCCGGCGACGAAGCTGCCCGCGTAGAGCAGGACCACCGGCGGGAACAGCCGCAGCGCGATGCCGGCGGCCAGCAGCACCAGCGACAGCGCCACCGCCGTCTCCAGGCCGATCCGGCGGGCCAGCCGCGGGGCGAACGGTGCGAACGCGCCGAAGCAGAGCACGGGGACGGTGGTGAGCAGCCCGGCGAGGGCGGCGGACAGGCCGGTGTCGGCGCGCAGGTCGCGCAGCACGGGGGCGACGGCGACGACCGCCGGGCGCTGGTTGAGCGCCACGGCGACGATGGCCACGAGGACGGCGACGGTCGCCGCGCGTGTCCGCGTGGCCGGGCTCGCCGCCGTCCGGACGTCGTTCATCGCGCACCACTCCACCACACGCCGCGAAGCCCCGGAGACCCGCCGGGGAACCCCCGCGTGAGCGCGCTCACACCCTCTGACAAGCTGCGGGGGACTCCATCCCAGCTGAGGGGGCCGCATGAGCATCATGGGCACGCGCGTGGTCCGCACGGAGGACCCGTTGTTCCTCACGCGCGGCGCGACGTACACCGACGACCTGGTCGACGACCGGCTCGCCGGCGCGCTGCACGCCACCTTCGTCCGATCCCAGGTGGCCCACGGCCGCCTGCTGTCCGTCGACGCCTCGGCCGCCCGCGAGGCGCCCGGCGTCGTCGCCGTCTACACCGCCGAGGACATCGACCTCGATCCGCTCCCGGCCGGGCTGCCGATGGTGCCGCCGGCCATGCAGCGGCCGTGGCTCGCCCGCGACACGGTGCGCTTCGTCGGCGATCTCGTCGCCGTCGTCCTCACCGAGGAGCGCTACCAGGGCGAGGACGCCGCCGAGCTGGTCGCCGTCGACATCGACCCGCTGCCGGCCGTCGTCACCACCGCGGACGCGGCGACCGACAAGGTGCTGCTGTTCCCCGAGGCCGGCACGAACGTCATGGCCACCTTCGGGGAACCGGCGCCGGCGAACTTCTTCGACGGCTGCGAGGTCGTCGTGACCCAGCCGATCGTCAACCAGCGGGTCGCGGCCGTGCCGCTGGAGACCCGCGCGACCGCCGCCGCCTGGGGCGAGGACGGGCGCGTGACGATCTGGTGCACCAACCAGGGCGCGCAGCAGGCCAAGGGCGAGATCGCCGGCTGGCTGGGGCTCGACCCGGCGCAGGTGCGGCTGATCACCCCCGACGTGGGCGGCGGGTTCGGGGCGAAGATCGGCGCCGACCCCGAGTACGCGTTCGTCGCCTGGCTGGCCAAGCAGGCGGGCCGTCCGGTGCGCTGGTCGGAGAGCCGCTCGGAGAACCTGGTCGGGATGCTGCAGGGCCGCGCGCAGGACCAGGTGGTGACCATCGGCGGCCGCCGCGACGGCACCGTGGAGGCCTACAGCCTGCAGATCGACCAGGACGCCGGCGCCTACCCGCGGGTCGGGCTCGTCCTGCCCACGCTGACGATGCTGATGACCTCGGCGGTCTACGCGTTCCCCAAGGTGCACTCCTACGCGCGGGCGCTCGCGACCAACACCACCTCGATCGGCGCCTACCGCGGCGCCGGGCGCCCGGAGGCCACCGCGGCCGTCGAGCGCGCCCTCGACGCCTTCGCCGCCGAGATCGGCATGGACCCCGCCGAGGTGCGCCGCAAGAACCTGATCCCGAAGTTCGACGAGCCGTACACCACGAAGAGCGGTGCCACGTACGACACCGGCGACTACACCGCGGCGCTCGACCGGGTGCTGCAGGCCGCCGGCTACGACGAGCTGCGCGCCGAGCAGGCCCGCCGGCGCGAGCGCGGCGACGACCGCCAGCTGGGTCTCGGGATGTCGGTCTACGTCGAGATCACCGGGGCCGACACCGGATTCGGGGCGGCCGAGTCGGCCTCCCTGGAGGTGCACCCCGACGGGACGGCGACCGTGCTGACCGGCACCTCGCCGCACGGCCAGGGGCACGCCACCACCTGGGCCATGCTGGCCAGCGAGCAGCTCGGCATCCCGGTCGAGAAGATCACCGTGATCCACGGCGACACCGACCGGATCCCGCGCGGCGGCGGCACGATGGGCTCGCGCTCGCTGCAGCAGGGCGGGGCCGCGGTGCACAAGGCCGCGATCGAGCTGGTGGACCTCGCCAAGCAGCGCGCCGCGGAGGTCCTGGAGGCCGATCCGAACGACCTCGAGGTGGACCTGGCGTCGGCGGGCATCTCGGTGCGCGGCACGCCGGGCACCGGCGTCACGTTCGCCCAGCTCGCGGAGAAGGAGCCGCTGCTGGTGAACACCCGCTTCGAGGCGGCCGGCCCGACGTTCCCGTTCGGGGCGCACCTCGCGGTCGTCGAGGTCGACGTCGAGTCCGGCAAGGCCGAGCTCGTGCGGCTGGTCGCCGTGGACGACGCCGGCACGATCGTCAACCCGCTGCTCGCCGAGGGGCAGCGGCACGGCGGCTACGCGCAGGGCGTCGCGCAGGCGTTGCTCGAGGAGGTCCTCTACGACGCCGACGGGAACCCGCAGACCTCGACGCTGGCCGACTACCCGTTCGTCTCGGCGACCGAGCTGCCCAGCTTCGAGCTGGTCGACATGGTCACGCCGACCCCGGTGAACCCGCTCGGGGCCAAGGGGATCGGGGAGGCCGGCACGATCGGGTCGACGCCCGCCGTCCACAACGCCGTCGTCGACGCCGTGTCCCACCTCGGCGTCCGGCACATCGACATGCCCTGCACGCCCATGCGGGTGTGGCGGGCGATCCAGCACGCCCAGCAGGGAGGCGCGAACTGATGCAGGTCACGATCACGGTCAACGGGCAGCAGCGGACGGACGACGTCGAGCCCCGCCTGCTGCTCGCCCACTACCTGCGCGAGACGTGCGGTCTCAAGGCCACCAACATCGGCTGCGACACCACGTCCTGCGGCGCCTGCACGGTGATCGTCGACGGGCTGTCGGTGAAGTCGTGCACGGTGCTCGCGGCGTCGGCCGACGGCGCGACGGTCACCACGCTCGAGGGGCTGGCCGGTCCGGACGGCGAGCTGCACCCGATGCAGGCGGCGTTCCGCTCCGAGCACGGCCTGCAGTGCGGGTTCTGCACGCCGGGCATGGTGATGGCGGCGATCGGCGTCCTCTCCGACAACCCCGACCCCAGCGACCGCGAGGTCCGGGAGGGGCTCGAGGGCAACCTCTGCCGCTGCACCGGCTACCACAACATCGTGCGCGCGGTCCGCACCGCGGCCCAGGCCGGTCCCTCCGCCGGGCAGGTGCCGGCATGATCCCCGCTCCGTTCGAGTACGTGCGGGCCGGGTCGGTCGACGAGGCCATCGCCGCGCTGACCGAGCACGGGGACGACGCCAAGCTGCTGGCCGGCGGCCACTCGCTGCTGCCGCTGATGAAGCTGCGGCTGGCCGTGCCCGCCGTCCTGGTCGACATCAGCCGGATCCCGGAGTTCTCCTACGTCCGCGTCGACGGCGACGAGGTGGCGATCGGCGCCGGCACCCGGCACTTCGAGCTGGAGCGCTCCGACGTCGCCCGCGCCGAGGTGCCGCTGCTGCCGCACGTGGCCTCCCGCGTCGGCGACCCGCAGGTCCGGCACAAGGGCACGCTGGGCGGCACGGTCGCGCACAGCGACCCGGCGTCGGACCTGCCGACGGCGCTGCTGGCGCTCGACGGCTCGGTCGTCGTCCAGGGGCCCGGTGGCCGGCGCTCGATCCCGGTGACCGAGTTCTGGCTCGGGTTCTTCGAGACCGCGCTGGAGCCCGACGAGCTCGTCGTCGAGCTGCGGGTGCCGCGCACCGGCACCGCGGGCTGGGGCTACGAGAAGTTCACCCGGCGGGAGAACGACTGGCCGATCGTCGCGGCGGCCGCCGTGCAGGGCCGGGTGGCGCTGGCCAACATGGCCGGCTCGGTGGTGCGGGCGACCGCGACCGAGGAGGCGCTGGCGAACGGGGCGTCGATCGAGGAGGCGGCCGCGCTGGCCGACCAGGGCCTCGAGCCGTCGTCGGACATGCACGCCGACGCCGAGTACCGCCGCCACCTCGCCCGACTCCTCACCCGCCGCGCCCTGGAAACTGCCAGCCGCGGCTGAAGAGGACCCCCGGCCCCCTGCAGGGGCCCGCCGCGAGCGTGCGAGCGGTGGGGGGCAGGGGGTCCTTACTCAGCGGTGGGGCGGGAGCATGCCGGCGCCGACGGTGGCGTTCGTGCTCTCGTCGACCAGGATGAACCGGCCGGTCACGCGGTTGCGGTTGTAGTCGTCGGTGAACAGCGGCTGCGTGGTGCGCAGCCGGACCCGGCCGATGTCGTTGAGCCCGAGCTCGCCGGCCTCGAGGTCGCGGTGCAGCGTGTTCACGTCGAGCCGGTAGGTCAGCTCCTTGACCATGGCCCGCACCGTGCGGGTGGTGTGCTTGACCACCAGCCGCTGGCGGGGGCGCAGTGGCTCATCGGTCATCCAGCAGACCAGCGCGTCGAGGTCCTGCGTCGCCTGCGGGACGTTGCCGGGGCGGCAGATCAGGTCACCGCGGGAGACGTCGAGGTCGTCGGCCAGCCGCACGGTCACCGACATCGGCGCGAACGCCTCCTCGACCGGTCCGCGGGGGCCGTCGATGCCGGCGATCGTCGTCGTCAGGCCGCTGGGCAGCACCAGCACCTCGTCACCGGCCCGCAGCACGCCGCTGGCGACCGTCCCCGCGTAGCCGCGGTAGTCGTGGTGGGCGTCGGACTGCGGCCGGATCACGTACTGCACCGGGAACCGGGTGTCGACCAGGTTCCGGTCGCTGGCCACGTGCACGTGCTCGAGGTGGTGCAGCAGCGACGGCCCCTCGTACCAGGGGGTGTTCGCCGAGCGCAGGACGACGTTGTCGCCGTGCAGCGCCGAGATCGGGACGACGGTGAGGTCGGGGATCGACAGCTTCGTGGTGAACGCGGTGAACTCGTCGCGGATGCGCTCGTAGACCTCCTCCGACCAGTCGACGAGGTCCATCTTGTTGACCGCGACGACGAGGTGCGGCACCCGCAGCAGCGAGGCGAGGAAGGCGTGCCGGCGGCTCTGCTCGACCAGCCCCTTGCGCGCGTCGACCAGCACGATCGCGAGGTCGGCGGTCGAGGCGCCGGTGACCATGTTCCGCGTGTACTGCACGTGCCCGGGGGTGTCGGCGAGGATGAACGTGCGCCGAGGGGTGGCGAAGTACCGGTAGGCGACGTCGATGGTGATGCCCTGCTCGCGCTCGGCCCGCAGCCCGTCGGTGAGCAGCGCCAGGTTGACGTAGTCGCCGCCGGCCGAGGCCCGCTCGACCGCCTCGTACTGGTCCTCGAACACGGCCTTGCTGTCGAACAGCAGCCGGCCGATCAGCGTGCTCTTGCCGTCGTCGACCGAGCCGGCGGTGGCGATGCGCAGGATGTCCTTGCGGGCGACGGCGATGTCGTGGGCCTGCTCGGCGGCCGCCGAGTGCACGTCGATGGGGGCGCTCATCAGAAGTACCCCTCCTTCTTCCGGTCCTCCATGGCGGCGTCGCTGACCTTGTCGTCGCCGCGGGTGGCGCCGCGCTCGGTCATGCGGGTCACCGCGATCTCCGCGATGACCTCCTCGACGGTCCGGGCCCGGGAGCGGACCGCGGCGGTCAGGTTGGCGTCGCCGACCGTGCGGTAGCGGACGGTCTCGCGGAAGGGCTGCTCGCCCTCGCGCGGGCGGATGAACTCGTTGACCGCGTAGAGCATCCCCTGCCGCTCCACGACCTCGCGCTCCTCGGCCAGGTACAGCGGCGGGATCGCGATCTCGTCCCGGGCGATGTACTGCCAGACGTCGAGCTCGGTCCAGTTGGACAGCGGGAAGACGCGGATCGACTCGCCGAGGTGGATCCGGCCGTTGTAGAGGTCCCACAACTCGGGCCGCTGGTTCTTCGGGTCCCACTGGCCGAACTCGTCGCGGAAGCTGAACACCCGTTCCTTGGCCCGGGCCTTGTCCTCGTCGCGTCGCGCGCCGCCGAACAGCGCCGTGAAGCCGTGCTGCTCGACCGCGTCGAGCAGCACCGGCGTCTGGATCCGGTTCCGCGAGCCGTTCGGCTCCTCCTTGACCAGCCCGGCGGCCATAGCCTCGGGCACCGAGGCGACGATCAGCTGCACGCCCAGCTCGGCGACCCGCTTGTCGCGGAACTCCAGGACGTCGGGGAAGTTGAGGCCGGTGTCGACGTGCATCACCGGGAACGGGATGCGGGCCGGCGCGAACGCCTTGCGCGCCAGCTCCAGCATCACGATCGAGTCCTTGCCGCCGGAGAACAGCAGCACCGGCCGCTCCAGCTCGGCGGCGACCTCGCGGATGACGTGGATCGACTCCGCCTCGAGCGTCTCCAGCTGGGTCAGCCGGTAGTCAGGTGTGGTCACGCGCACGGGCTCCGGAGGTCGACAGCGGGGGCTCGAAAGGACTGCAACCGCACCGATTCGATGCGGATTCCCGGTCCCAGTGTCCCCGATCACCCGGCCCGGAGGGCCGTGAGGATGGTCTCCTTCAGCTCCGGACGGCAGACCAGCAGGTCGGGCAGCGAGGGATCGGGCTCGTTGTAGCGCAGCGGGGAGCCGTCCAGCCGGAGGGCGACCAGGCCCGCGGCGAGGGCGACGGCGACCGGCGCGGCGGAGTCCCACTGGTACATGCCGCCGGCGTGCACGTAGGCGTCCACTTCGCCGCGCACCACCGCGCTCACCTTGTAACCGGCCGACCCGAGCGGGACGAGCTCGCCACCCAGGGCCCGCGCCACCCGGTCGGCGTGCACCGGGGGCCGGGTGCGGCTCACCGCGATCCGCGGCGGCCCGCCGCCGGCCGATGGCACGGCAGGCGGCGGGTCGGTGGTCAGGACGGCGTCCACCCCGGGCAGCGCCACCGCCGCCGCGGTCAGCGCACCGGCCGACCACAGCGCCACGTGCACCGCCCAGTCGGACCGGCCCTCCCCGTACTCACGGGTGCCGTCGAGGGGGTCGACGATCCACACCCGGTCGGCCGACAGCCGCTGCGGGTCGTCGGTCGCCTCCTCGCTGAAGACGACGTCGTCCGGGCAGCGCTCCGCGAGCACCGCCACGATCGCCGCCTGCGCTTCGGCGTCCCCGCGGTCGCCGAGGGCGCGCCCGCCGAGCCCGCCGTCGGAGCGCAGCCGGAGCAGCACGCGGGCGGCCGCCGCCGCGGCGGTCCGGGCGGTCCCGACGTCGCTCACGACCCGTTCCGCTCCGGGTCGAGCGCGGTGGCGTCCGTGGGGCGCCCGGGCGGGGAGTGCCGGCCCGCGGCGTCGGTGATGGCCGAGAAGTAGCTCTCGACCTTGTCCGGGCGCGGTGTGACGAAGACCCCGCGGGCCTCCACCAGCGCGCTGTCCGGATCGGCCGCCAGCGCGATCGAGCCGCTCACCACCGTCTTGCGCCCGGCCTCCTCCTCCACCCGGGCCCGCAGGACCAGCGGCGTCTCCAGCGGCACGGGCCCGCGGTAGTCCAGCTCGAGCCGCGCGGTCATCCCCCACAGCCCGGCGGCGATGGCCGCGCTGCCGAGCAACTGGTCCATGAGCAGGCCGCTCATGCCGCCGTGCAGGAACCCGGGCGGCCCCTCGTAGGCCAGCCCGAGCGTGGTGAGCGCGACGACCCCACCCTCCTCCTGGCGGATGTGCAGGGGCGGTGCGATCGCGCTGCCGACCCCGGTCACGGGGCTGAAGACGCGCCGGAACGCGATGGGGTCGTCGAGGGCCGGCAGCTGGGTCGGCGGGCGCTGGGCGGCGGCCAGCCGGCCGGTGATCCGGCGCGCCTCCGCCGCGGCGACCGCCAGCTCGTCCGCGCCGACCGTCGTCCGCACCGAGGCGTCGACGAGTTCGCGCAGGGCGGAGCCCAGCTCGGTGACGGCGGCCAGCAGCGACCTGTCGAGTGCCACGTCCGGACGGTAGCCACCGCCGTCCGGGGGCTACTCCTCCGGCCCCGACCGGCGCAGCCGGACGCTGAAGACGGCGCCCTCGCCCGGAGCGGTCTCCAGGTCGACCGTCCCGCCGTGCGCGGCGACCAGCGAGGCGACGATCGCCAGCCCCAGGCCCGTGCCGCCGGCCTCCCGTGTCCGCGACGTGTCGGCCCGGTAGAACCGCTCGAACACCCTCTCGGCGTCGGCCGTGGCCATGCCCGGGCCCTCGTCGGCGACCCGGACGACCAGCACGTCGGGGTCGGCGTCCTCGGCGACGGTGACGGTGACCCGCGCCGTCCCCGGGGTGTGGGTGAGCGCGTTGGTGACCAGGTTGCTCATCACCTGGCGCAGCCGCGCCTCGTCGCCGAGGACGACGGGGACGTCGCTGAGCGACTCGTCGAGGTGCAGGCTGATCGGCCGGTCCGGCTGGACGGCGCGCGCGTCGTGCACGGCGTCGCCGGCGATCTCGGCGAGGTCGACCGGCACGATGGTCAGCGGCCGCTGCTGGTCCAGGCGGGCGAGCTGCAGCAGGTCCTCGACGAGCAGGCCCATGCGGGCGCCCTCGGACTCGATCCGCTGCATGAGCCGGCGGGTCTCCTCGGGACTGCGGACGGCGCCCTGCCGGTACAGCTCGGCGAAGCCGCGGATCGAGGTGAGCGGGGTGCGCAGCTCGTGGCTGGCGTCGGCGACGAACCGGCGCATGCGGTCCTCCGACGCGCGGGCCTGGGCCTCGGAGGCCTCCTGCGCCCGGAACGAGCTCTCGATGCGGGCGAGCATCCCGTTGAGCGCGGTCGACAGCCGGCCGACCTCGGTGCGCTGGGAGGCCTCCGGCACGCGCTGGGAGAGGTCGCCGGCGGCGATCGCCCGCGCGGTGTGCTCCACCTCGGTGAGCGGCCGCAGGCTGTTGCGGACTAGCCCGTAGCCGGCCGCGACGAGCACCACCAGCACGATGAGCCCGACGACCACCTCGATGGTCACCAGGCGTTCGATCGCCGCCTGGTCGCGGGAGATGTCCGAGCCGATGACCACGGTCCACCCGCCGGGCAGGCTGCCGCCGATCAACCGCCAGGCGGAGCCGCCGTCGGCCGACGGCACGGTGGTCACGTCGCTCTCGGCGAGGTCCTCCGCGGTCGGCGCCGTGACCTCGGGCAGGTCGCCCTCGTCCGGAGGGCCGAGCACGACCACGAGGGAATCGCTGTTCGGGGGGAGGCAGGCGTAGTAGGTGCCGTTGGGTGCGCGCTGGCTCAGACCCTGCAGGCAGGCCTGGAAGATGTCCGGGCGCTGCTGGGCGCTGTGCAGCTCGTAGGTCAGGGCGCCGTCCTGCTGCTCGGTCAGGTAGTTGCGCAGCAGCGAGGTCGCGGTGATGCCGGTCGCGCCGAGGCCGACCGCGACCAGCAGCGCCATGAGCGCGACCAGGGTGATGCGCAGCGGGACCCGCGGCACCCGGCCGGTGCGGGGCGGGCGCGGTTCCTCGACGTCGGGATCGCTCTCCACGAGTCCCTCGCTGGTGGTCGCGGCGTCCGTCGGTGGGACGAGGCCGGTGTTCGTCGCGATGGTCACGTCCCCTGCTCGCTCAGGAACCACGCGGGAGCCGCAGCGTGTAGCCCACGCCGCGGATGGTGTGCAGCAGCCGCGGCTCGGTCGTGTCGATCTTGCGGCGCAGGTAGGAGATGTAGGACTCGACGACGTTCGCCTCGCCGTTGAAGTCGTAGTTCCACACGTGGTCCAGGATCTGCGCCTTGGACAGCACCCGCCCGGCGTTGGCCATCAGGTAGCGCAGCAGCTTGAACTCGGTGGGGGAGAGGCTGACCACGTGGCCGGCCTTGATCACCTCGTGGGACTCCTCGTCGAGCTCGATGTCGGCGAAGGTGAGCCGCGGGGCCTCGGTCGCCCGCTGCGGCCCGCTGCTGCGGCGCAGCACCGCCCGGATCCGCGCCAGCACCTCGTCGAGGCTGAACGGCTTGGTGACGTAGTCGTCGCCGCCGAGGGTCAGGCCCGACACCTTGTCCTCCGCGGCGTCGCGCGCGGTCAGGAACAGGACGGGCGTGTGCCGGCCGCTCTGCCGGAGCCGGCGGACGACGCCGAACCCGTCGAGGCCGGGCATCATCACGTCGAGCACCAGCAGGTCCGGCCGGAAGGACGCGGCGAGGGCCAGCGCCTGCTGCCCGTCCGCGGCGGTCGCCACCTCGAAGCCGGCGTAGCGCAGGCTCGCCGACAGCAGTTCGCGGATGTTCGGCTCGTCGTCCACCACGAGCAGACGCGCCTCGGGAGCGGGGCGACCGTTGGGCTGGCTGGCGGTCACAGCTCCTCCTGCAGGGCGTGCAGATGCCGTCGTCATGACTGGGAGCCTCCTGACAACGGCTTCGGCCGCTCTGGACGGTACCTGTGAACTGCCTGGGAAACTCCTAACCGGAGGGGGACATCGCCCGGCCGCGACGCCAGTAGCCGATCGCGTGGTGCTGCGCCCGGCCCAGCCCCCACCGGCCGCGCAGGTCCGCGCGCACGGTCCGGACGGCGGCCGACTCGGCGGCCACCCAGGCGAACAGGTCCTCGCCCTCCGGGCGGTCGAGCGCGGCCACCGCGTCGGCGAGCAGCGTGCTCTCGCCCGGCGGGGTCCCGCCGCGGTGCAGCCAGCGCACCTCCACGCCGTCCGGCGCCGGCAGCGGTTGCTCCTCCTCCGGGCCGGCCACCTCCACCAGGGCCAGCCCCCGGGTGGACGGCGGCGCCGCGGCGAGCAGGCGCGAGATCGCCGGCAGCGCCGTCTCGTCGCCGGCCAGCAGGACGGTGCCCGCCGGTCGCTCCCCCAGCGGAGCACTACCGGCGAACGCCAGCGGGGCGCCCTCCTCCGCGGCGGCGGCCCAGGCGGCCGCCGGGCCGGTGCCGTGCAGCACGAAGTCGATCTCCACGGTGCCCGCCTGCGGGTCCTGGCGACGGGCCGTGTAGCTGCGCAGGCTCACGCCGTGGCTGCCCTGCGGCCACACGATCCGGCCGTCCCGGGCGATCGCCGGCCACTGCGGGTCGGTGTCGCCGACGCGCGGGACGAGCAGGTGCACCGTGGGCCCGGCCGCGGCGGCCGCCTCCGGCGTCCCGCGCAGCAGCACCCGGCGCACCGTCGGGGTCACGTCGGTCACCGAGGCGACGGTGAGGACGTCGACGGGGCGGGCAGCGAGCGCATCCACGGGCAGCCAGCGTAGAAGCGGGCCGGCCCGGCCGACCCCGGGGGAATGGGGTCGACCGGGCCGGCGATCGAGGACGGGAAGCGTTCTCACCCTCGGTAGTCGGCTCCGGCGTGCCGACCAGCGCCGATGGGTGACGCCCCCGCGTCGGCGACCACGCTACGTCACCAGAGGGCGGTTGCCATGGCCCTCAGGGGTGAGACCGCGTTCCGTTCGGGTGATGTGTGCCCGACGGCGCTGGGGGGCAGGGGCAGGACGACCCCGTGACCCGAGCAGAGGAGCAGCCATGGCCCGCGACCTGGAGAAGGGTGACCACGTCACGTGGAACAGCCACGGCAGCACCGTGGAGGGCACCGTCCGGCGGGAGATCACGGAGGACACCGAGGCATCCGGGCGGACGGTGCGCGCGAGCGCGGACGAGCCGCAGTACGAGGTGGAGAGCGACGCGAGCGGCAGGACGGCGGTGCACAAGCCCGGCGCCCTGCACCGGAAGTGACCGGTAGGACTGGACAACGCAGAGCAGCACAGGAGGCATCGGTGACCGAGAGCAGCGAGTTCGCATCCGGCCGCAGCACCAAGCACAACCCGCGGGTGGACGAGGAGCTCGAGCACGAGATGCAGGGGATGCTCAAGGCCGAGCGGCAGACCCGCGCCGAGGAGTGGCGTGAGGTCGAGCCCAGCGCGGAGGGCGATCCCGACGTGGACGCCGACCCGGAGGGCACGCTGACCGGCGGCACTCCCGTCGGCATGGACGCCGACGCGGTCACCGCCCGCGCGGAGATCGCCCGCTGGCTGGACCGCGCCGACTACCCCAGCGACGGTGCGGGCCTGGTCGAGGCCGCGCGCGACCACCGGGCGCCGGACGCCGTGGTGGCCGAGCTGCAGCGGCTCCCGGCGGGGCAGACCTTCGAGCGCGTGGGCGACGTCGTCCGGGCCCTGGGGTACCCGACCGAGACGTGAGCGACGGGGCGCCGCCGGGGTCTCAGGCCCCGGCGGTCTCCGTCCCGTCCTCCTGCGCGATCTCCTCCGCGCCCCGGCGACGGAACAGCCGGGAGCCGGGGAAGCCCTTCACCACCTGGCGGAGGTCCTGCATCGTGTCGAGCAGGTCGTGCACGTCGTCGCCGACGTTGTCCATGTTCGCCAGCGCCGGCAGGACGTTTTCGTCCAGCCGCTGCACGATGTCCGGCAGCCGGTCGATCAGCTGGACCATGGCCTCGACCTCGTCGGGGTCCAGCGTCTCGGCCAGGCGCCCGATCGACGGGGCCAGCCGGCGCAGCGGCTCGGTGTACTCGCCGACCAGCGGCTCCATGCGGTCCACCAGCCCGCCGGCCCGCGTCAGCGTCTCCCCGGCGCGGGTCGTCGTCCGCTCGACGGCGGTGATCGCCTCGTCGGCCTTCTGCTGGGTCGCGCCGACCCGCGCGATCGCCTCGTCCGCCTTCTCCTGCGTCCCGGTGACGCGGTCGACGATCCCCTCGGCCCGGGTGCGGGTGGCCTCGAGCCCGGTGAGCGCCGCGTCGGCGCGGTCGAGCACGGTGCCGGCACGGTCCACGAGGGTCGAGACGCGCCCGACGAGCTCCTCGACCCGGCCCACGACCACGCCGAGCCGGGGCACGAGGGCCAGCGCGTCGCTGATCCCCTCGCGCACCCCCTCCACCGCGGAGAGGACATCGCCCGGACCTGGGAGGGAGGGCAGTTTCACCCGCCAGACGCTACGTCCGGTAGGCGCACGGCGCCTCTTCGTACAGGCGAGTTGACCCGACCGGGGCATGGTCTGCCCGTATCGTGGGGAAACCGCCGCACGGATGCGCGGGCGCTGGCGCCTGCGCCGGTGTGGTCCGGGCAGGCAGCGCACACAGCCACGACGGAAGAAAGACAGCGGTGGGGGAACAGCCGAATCGGGACGACGGCGACGACCGTCGCGTCCCCGGCAGGTCCCGAGCCCGCGCCGACCAGCCCGGCGCCCAGCCGCTCACGGTGGAGCAGCTGCTGGCCCGGCAGGGCGGTCCGGCGACCGGCCGGCGCCGCGCGGCCCGCCGGGGCGAACCGGGTCCGCACGAGACCGGCCGGCGCGAGCCGGCGCGGGGCGAGTCCCCGAGGCTGAGGGCGCCCGACGCCCCGCCGTCCGGCACGCGCGGTGGGCTGCCGCCGGTGCCCGGCGGCAGCCCGCCCCAGCCGCCGCCGTCCACGCCGCCGTCGTCGACCACCCCGCCGCCGTCCGGTCGCCGCGCGGGCCTGCCGCCGGTACCCGACGCCGGGGCGCGGCCGTCCCGGCCCGTGCCGCCGATGCCCTCGCGTCCGGTGCCGCCCCTGCCGAACACCCCGTCGGGGCGCGTACCGACCTTCCCGCCCCCGGACGTCGAGCCCGGCGTCCGGCCCTCCCGCCCGGTCACGCCGCTGCCCCCGCTGCCGGGCCGCCGCCCGCCGAAGGAGCCGCGCGAGCGGCCGGTCGCCGGCTTCGCCCACCGCGCGAAGCGCTCGGCCACCGCGACCGCGGGACGCCGCCGGTTCACCCGCGTGATCATGGCCCTGGTCGTCGTCGTCGGCCTGGTCGCGCTGTACCACCTGGGCCTGTACTTCTACGTCGACCGCAGCATCGGCCGGGTCGACGCGCTGGCCACCGACGGGCCCGAGGTGCTCGCCCCGCAGTTGCAGGCCGACACCCAGACCTACCTGATCGTCGGCACCGACGTCCCGGGGCAGAAGGGGCCGGCCTCGGTGGCGACCCTGATCGCCTCGGTCTCCGGCGACCAGGAGCACGCCGTGCTGGTCAGCGTCCCGCCGACCGCGTTCGTCGACACCCCCGAGTGCCACGCTGCCGACGGCTCGCTGCGCGCGCCGAGGACCGAGGCGTTCGCGTCCTCGCTGCTCGACGGCGGCCCGCAGTGCATGGTGCGGGCGGTCCAGCAGGTCTCCGGCCTGCGCATCGACCACTACCTCGCGGTCAACCTCGACCGGCTGCCGGGCATGGTCGACGCGCTGGGTGGGGTCTCGATGTGCGTGCCCGACTCGCCGGCGATCGCGGCGGCGGCCACGCCCCTGCCGGCGGGCTCGAACGAGCTGTCCGGCCCCGCGGCCACCGGTTACCTGAAGCCCGGGGACGCCGGCTCCGACGTCACCGGGGCCGCGGTGGCCGAGCGGGCGCAGCTGCTGCTCACCGCGACGCTCCGCGGCGCGATGTCGACCGGCACGCTGCTCAACACCGTCGAGCTGACCACCTTCCTGCACCGCGCCGCCGGCGCCCTCACCGTCGACGAGCAGACGACGCTGGGCGACCTGCGCGGCCTGGCCGGCGCCCTCGGCAGCCTCCCGGAGGGCGCGGTGCAGCGCGCGGGGCTGCCGGTGTCCCAGGTCGGCTACGTGCCCGCCGGCACCGACCAGGCCTACGTGCTGCTCGACCAGAGCGGCACCCGGTCGCTGTTCGACGCGGTGATCGACCGCACGCAGCTGCCGCCGGAGGTGCTGGCCGCGGCCGACCCGTCGGCCGCGGAGCAGACCGGCGGGGACGCCGCCGCGTCCTCGGCCGCGGAGCCCAGCGCGTCCGCCGAGGCGCAGGCCCCCGCGTCCGCCGCGGGCACCGAGCCGCTCACCGCGGCGCCGAGCACGATCACCGTCGACGTCCTCAACGGCACCGGGACCACCGGGCTGGCCGGGCAGGTGGCCGACCAGATGCGCGCCCAGGGCTTCGCCGTCGGCGCCGTCGGCAACGAGCCGGGCGCGGTCAGCCAGACCCTGGTGCGCTTCGGCCCGAACGTGGCCGAGCAGGCGCGCACCGTCGCCGCCGCCGTCCCGGGCGCCGTGCTGCAGCCCAGCGACTCGATCGGCGACGCCGTCCAGCTGGTGCTCGGCCCGGGCTTCTCGAGCGTGGTGCCGGTGACGATCGGCGCGCCCGCGGCGAGCGAGGCGCCGGCGCCGGACACCACCGCCTCCGCGTCCGCCTCGCCGACGCCCACCGCCCCGCCCTGCACCTGACCTCCGCGCAGCAGTGATCAGGTGACCTGATCGATGACTGTCCTCCCGCAGCAACGCTCGTGCGGGAGGACAGCGAGTGATCAGGTCACCTGATCAACGCTCATCCGAAGCGGCCGGAGATGTAGTCCTCGGTCGCCTTCTGGTCGGGGTTGCTGAAGATCTTCTCGGTCGGGTTGAACTCGATCAGCCGGCCCGGCTGCCCGACGCCGTTGAGGTTGAAGAAGCCCGTGTACTCGCTCACCCGCGCCGCCTGCTGCATGTTGTGCGTGACGATGACGATGGTGAAGCGCTCCTTGAGCTCGCTCATGAGGTCCTCGATCGCCAGCGTGGAGATCGGGTCCAGCGCCGAGCAGGGCTCGTCCATGAGCAGGACGTCGGGCTCGACGGCGATCGCGCGGGCGATGCACAGCCGCTGCTGCTGACCTCCGGAGAGCCCGGCTCCCGGACGGCCGAGCCGGTCCTTGACCTCGTCCCACAGGTTGGCGCCCCGCAGCGACTTCTCCACCAGCGCGTCGAGCTCGGCCTTCTTCATCTTCTTGGCGTTCAGCCGCACCCCGGCGATGACGTTGTCGTAGATCGACATCGTCGGGAACGGGTTCGGCCGCTGGAAGACCATGCCGATCTGCCGCCGGACGTCGACCGGGTCGGTGTCCGCGGCGTAGAGGTCCTGGCCGTCCATCACGACCTTGCCCTCGACGTGCGCGCCCGGGATGACCTCGTGCATGCGGTTGAGCGAGCGCAGGAAGGTCGACTTCCCGCAGCCCGAGGGGCCGATCAGCGCGGTGACCGCGCGCGGCTCGATGGAGACGGTGACGTCCTGAACGGCGCGGAAGCTGCCGTAGAAGATGTTCAGGTCCGAGACGTCGATGCGCTTGGCCACTGCGTCCTCCGTTAGCTGGGTGGCGGGTCGGTCAGCGACCGGTCTTGGGGGAGAAGATCCGGCTGATCAGCCGGGCGATGAGGTTCAGCACCAGCACGATGACGATGAGCACCATCGCCGCCGTCCAGGCCCGGTTGATGCCGTACTCGGGCGGCACGCCGGGCTGGGTGAGCTGGTAGTAGGCGTAGACCGGCAGCGTGGCCATCCGGCCGTCGAACGGGTCGAGGTTGGTCGCGTTGGTGATGCCGACGGTGACCAGCAGCGGCGCGGTCTCACCGATCACGCGCGCGATCGCCAGCGTGACCGCGGTGCCGAGGCCGGCCAGCGCGGTCGGCAGGACGACCTTGACGACGGTCCGCCACTTCGGCACCCCGAGCGCGTAGGAGGCCTCCCGCAGCTCGTTGGGCACGAGCTTGAGGACCTCCTCCGAGGACCGGACGATCACCGGGATCATCAGCACCGACAGCGCGACCGCGCCGGCGAAGCCCATGCGGACCCCGGGGCCGAAGAAGATCACGAACAGCGCGTAGGCGAACAGGCCGGACACGATCGACGGGATGCCGGTCATGACGTCGACCAGGAAGGTGATCCAGCGCGCCAGCGGGCCGCGGCCGTACTCGACCAGGTAGATCGCGGTCAGCAGGCCGACCGGGACCGACATCACCGCGGTGATGCCCGTGATGATCAGCGTGCCGAGGATGGCGTGGTAGGCGCCGCCGCCGGGGCCGACGATCCCGACCATCGAGGAGTTGAAGAACTCGCCGTCCAGGCGGGCCAGACCCTTGCTGATCACCTCGTAGACGAGGCTGACCAGCGGCACCATCGCGAGGAGGAAGGCGCCGTAGACCAGGCAGGTCACGAACCGGTCGGTCGCCTTGCGGCGGCCCTCGACCGCGCGCGAGGCGGCGACGACGACCAGCGTGCCGACGATCGCGACGGACAGCACGACCAGGACGGTGTTCAGGCCCGCGACGAGCTGGAGCACGACGCCGACGACGAGCAGCGCGCCGAAGACCGCGGGGGTGAACCAGCGCGACAGCGGCCGCCCGACGCGCGTCGGCTCGAGTTCGGGGAGGGCGGGGCTCGTCTCGGGGGCCCGGGTAGGGGTGCTCATCGGTTACTCCGAGAACTCGGCCCGGCGGTTGACGATCGACCGGGCGAAGAAGTTGACCGCGAAGGTGATGACGAACAGCGCCAGGCCGCTCGCGATGAGGGCGTTGACCGCCAGGCCGCTCGAGTCGGGGAAGTTCAGCGCGATGTTCGCCGCGATCGTCGAGGGGTTGGTGCTGCTGATCAGGTTGAAGCTGACCACGCCGGGCGACACCGAGAGCACGATGGCGACGGCGAGCGTCTCGCCCAGCGCCCGGCCCAGGCCGAGCATCGCGCCGCCGATGACGCCGGAGCGGCCGTAGGGCAGCACCGCCATGCGGATCATCTCCCAGCGGGTCGCCCCGAGGGCGAGCGCGGCCTCGCGGTGCAGGGCCGGCGCCTGGCTGAAGACCTCGCGGGAGATCGCGCTGATGATCGGCAGGATCATGACCGCGAGGACGAGCCCGGCGGTGAGCATCGTGCGGCCGGTGGGCGAGGCCGGGCCGGAGAACAGCGGTATCCAGCTCGCGTGCTCGGCCAGCCAGTCGTAGAGGGGCACCAGCCGCGGGGCGAACCACGAGATGCCCCAGAACCCGAAGACGATGCTCGGGATCGCGGCGAGCAGGTCGACGACGTACCCGAGGCCCTGGGCCAGCCGGCGCGGCGCGTAGTACGTGATGAACAGGGCGATGCCGACCGCGAGCGGGGTCGCGACGAGCAGCGCGATGATCGCGGCGAGCAGCGTGCCGAACAGCAGCGGCCAGACGTAGGCCACGATGCTCTTCCCGCCCGGCAGGTCGGCGGCATCGGCGGTCAGCGCCGGCACCGACTGGGCGACCAGGAAGGTCGCGACCCCGGCGAGGACGACGAGGATCAGGATCCCGGCTCCGGTGGCGCTGCCGGAGAAGAGCCGGTCACCCATCCGGCGCACGGTGCGCCGGTCGGGGGCTTGCGAGGTTGTCGTCACTCCTGCTCCGCGGGCTCGGGACGGTTCGGTTCGTGGGGCGGGCCGCCCCGTACCGGGCGGCCCGATGGCCCGGGGCGTCTCGCAGGACGCCCCGGGCCACCGGTCAGCAGGTCGGGATCACTTGCCGGCGATCGCGTCGACCGCCTTCTGGCTCTGCTCGCGCAGGGTGTCCGAGATCGGCGAGGAGCCGGCCTGGTCGGCCGCGGCCTTCTGGCCGTCCTCGCTGATCACGTAGCTCTCGAACGCCTGGACCAGCTTGGCCTTGGCGGCGTCGTCGTACTGGATGCAGCCGATGTGGTAGCTGACCAGCACCAGCGGGTACTGGCTCGGGTCGGTCGGCGTGCGGTTGATGTCGTAGGCGAAGTCGTACTGGCCGCGGCCCGACTTGACCTGCGAACCCTCGACGACCGCGGCCGCGCCCTCGGCGGATGGCTTCACGAAGTCGCTGCCGACCTTGATCTTGGCGACCCCGAGGGAGCCGGCCTGGCTCTCGTCGGCGTAGCCGATCGCGCCCTCACCGGCCTGCACGGCGCTGATCACGCCGGAGGTGCCGTTGGCCGCCTCGCCACCCTGGGTCGGCCACTCGTCGACGGCGCCGCCGGTCCACGAGTTCGGGGCCGCCTTGGCCAGGTAGTCGGTGAAGTTCTTCGTGGTGCCCGACTTGTCACCGCGGTGCACCGGGGTGATGGCCGTGCTGGGCAGCTGCGCGTTCGGGTTGTCGGCCTTGATCGCCGGGTCGTCCCAGGTGGTGATCGCGCCGGAGAAGATCTTGCCGACGGTGTCGGGCGACAGGTTCAGGTCGCTGACGCCGGGCAGGTTGTAGACGACGGCGATCGCCGAGATGTAGTTCGGCAGCTCGAAGACGTCGCCGCCGCCGCAGCGGTCCTTGGCCTTCGTCACCTCGTCGTCGCTGAGGTAGGCGTCCGAGCCGGCGAAGTCGACGCCGCCGGAGAGGAACTGCTCACGGCCACCGCCGGAGCCGACCGGGTCGTAGTTGACCGTGACGTCGGGCTGGGACTTGCTGAAGCCGGCGGTCCAGCCCTGCATGGCCGCCTGCTGGGCGCTGGAGCCCGCGCCGTTGAGGGTGCCGCTCAGCTGCTCGGCACTGCCGCTGGCGTCGCTGCTCCCGCTGCCGCTGTTCGACTCGTTCGACGCGCCGCACGCGGCGAGCGCGAGAGAGCCGGCGAGCGCCATCGCCACAGGGAGGGCGCGCGTCTTGGTGCTGAGCTTCAACTCGATGCCTCTCGACATGGCCCGGACGTCTCTGCCGGGCGCACTGGACCAACGTCGAGGAAGTTAGGGAGCCGAAGTGGCCGCTCCACGGGCGATCGGTGAACGGTGGATGAACGGCCGTCGAGCGTTTTCCGACCGGGTGAGAACCACCTCACAAAGGGCAGGTGAACCGGTGCGTGTCGGCTACGAGCGGGAGCTGTCCCGTCGCCACGAGACGTCGACGGAGAACCGCCGGAAGCCGGTGCGCTCGTACAGCGCGACGGCGGCGACGTTGTCCTCCTCGGTGTAGAGGAGCACCTCACCCAGCCCCCGCCCGCGCAGGTGCGCCAGGCCCAGATCGGTGAGCGCCCGCCCCAGCCGCAGCCCCTGCGCGTCGGGGTCTACCGCGAGGACGTAGATCTCGCCGACGGCGTCCTCGCCGGCGTCCCCGGGCGGGTGGACCTTCGTCCAGTGGAAGCCGAGCAGCGTGCCGCCGTCGTCCGGGTCACCGCGCCAGGCGAGCAGGAAACCCGCCGGGTCGAACCAGGGCTCGGCCTCGCGCACCGCCAGGTCGTCCGGCGTCCAGCGGCCCTGCTCGGGGTGCCACGCGAAGGCGCGGGCGTTGACCCGCAGCCACGCCTGCTCGTCCCGGCCGGGGCGGAACGGCAGCACCTGCACGTCCTCGGGCAGCGCCGGGTGCGGCTCGGGGTCGACGCCGGCCAGGTCGCGACGCATCTGCAGCAGCACGCGGGCGCGCCGGTAGCCGCGGCGCTGCGCCAGGGCGGTCGCGGCGGGCAGGTCGCCGTGGGCCCACACCGACAGCGGCCGGTCGCCGGCCACCTGCTCCACGTGCGCCAGGAGAGCGGTGCCCACCCCGGTGCCGCGGGCCGCGGGGGCCACGACCAGCTCGGCCGCGGCCTCGCCGTCGGTCTCGACGCGGGCGTAGCCGAGCAGGGCGCCGTCCCGGCCCTCGGCGAGGACGTCGCGGCCGCCGGGCGGGCCACCGTGCTGCAGGCGCAGCTGGGTCTCCTCCGAGACCGGCCGCACGCCGTCGGCGGCGCTCGCGGCGGTGAGCAGGGCGAGGACCTCGGCGACGTCGTCCGGGGGGAGCCGGTCCAGGTCGCGGAGCTGCGGTGTGGAGGTCAGGGCTGCCTCAGGCCAGCGGGGCCGGCGCCGACTCGGCCTCGACCTTGGCGGCGGCCGCCGCGGCGTCGGCGACCTGCTGGTCGAGCTTGTAGCCGACGTTGCGGACCGTGCCGATCAGCGCCTCGTGCTCCGTGCCGAGCTTGGCCCGCAGCCGGCGCACGTGGACGTCGACGGTGCGGGTGCCGCCGAAGTAGTCGTAGCCCCAGATCTCCTGGAGCAGCTGCGCCCGGGAGAACACCCGGCCCGGGTGCTGGGCCAGGTACTTCAGCAGCTCGAACTCCTTGTAGGTGAGGTCGAGCGGGCGGCCGCGCAGCTTGGCCGAGTAGCTGTGCTCGTCGATGACCAGCTCGCCGGCCTTGGTCACGCCGCCGTCGGGGCCGTCGACCGGGGTGGCCGCGGCCAGCCGGCGGCCGGTAGCCCACTTCAGCCGGGCGTCGACCTCGGCCGGTCCGGCGGTGTCGAGCAGGACGTCGTCGACACCCCAGTCGGCCGACAGCGCGACCAGCCCGCCCTCGGAGAGGACGGCGACCAGCGCACCGGCCACGCCCGTGGAGGACAGCAGCCCGCAGAGGGTGCGGGCATGGATGAGGTCGTGCCGGGCGTCGACCAGGACGACGTCGCCGGACGTGCCGTCGAAGGGGCCGTCGAGCAGGCTGGAGAGGTCCGGGGCGACCACGTGCACCTGGTGGGCGAGCAGCCCCAGGGCGGGCAGCACCTCGGTCGTCGCCTGGCGCGCCGCGGTCATGAGCACGAGTCGCATGCTGTCTCCTCGGGTGGGAGGCCCCGACGGCGCTGTCGAGCGGGAGAACGCAGGATAGCCGACGTGCTGTTAGCGCACCCACCACAGAGTGACCACCGTGACCTGCGGGTCGTCACGTCCGACGCGGTCGCGCTGTCCGGGATCGCCGCCGCGTCGACCGCGACGGTCCCCGCCGGCGACCGGCCCATCACCTTCGTCGTGGCCCACGGGTTCACCAACACCGTCGCCTATCCGCCGTTCCTCCGCCTGGTCGGCTGGCTGCGGCGGTTCGGTGCGGTGCGCGCCCTCGACTTCCGCGGGCACGGCCGCTCGGGCGGTGCCTCGTCGGTCGGCGGGGACCCGGAGGTCGCCGACGTCGACGCGGCCGTGGCCGCCGCCCGGGCCGACGGCGCCGATGCCGTCGTGACCCTGGGCCTGTCGATGGGCGGCGGGGTGGCGCTGCGCCAGGCCGCGCTGGGGCAGCACCGTCCCGACGCCGTGGTCTGCGTGAGCGCGGTGAGCCGCTGGTACGTGCGCGACACCCGGCCGATGCGGCGGGTGCACTGGCTGCTCGAGACGACGGCGGGCCGGGTGCTCGGCTCCCGGGTCGTGCGGCTGCGGCTGGACGAGCCGTGGCGGACCCTGCCGCTGTCGCCGCTGCAGGTGGTCCACCGCATCGCGCCCACACCGCTGCTGCTCGTGCACGGCGACCGCGACGAGTACTTCCCGATCGAGCACTTCCGCACGCTGGTGCAGGCAGCGGGCCCGGCGGCGACCGCCTGGGCCGTCCCGGGCCTCGGGCACGCAGAAAGCGCGGTCACCGCCCCGCTCGTCGAGCGGATCGGGCGCTGGGCGTCTGCCACGATCAACCCGTGACGTACGCCGCAGAGGACGAGGAGACGGGGGTCGAGGTCTCGCGCTGGGGGCACCACCTCCCCGCGGCCGGCCTGGTCGTCCTCGCCGTGGCGGCGCTCATCGGGGGTGCCCGGTACGGCGGTGACGCCGGTCGGGTGGGCTCCGTCCTGCTCGTGCAACTGGCGGTCGTGGCCGGCGTCGTGCTGGCCACCGGCGCCGGGCTCGGGACGGCGGTCGTCGGCATCGCGGCCTCGGCCGGTGCGCTCGCCGCGCTGGAGCTGCCGGCCCGCCCGCACCTCGGCGGGCTGCTCGCCGTCCTGGGGCCGGCCTTCCTCGTCGTCGTCCTGGAGCAGATGCTGCGCCGGCACCGGCAGGACGTGGTCGCGACGCTGTCGGTCGGCGTGCTGCTGGTCACCGCCGTCTCGGCGCTGGCCGTGTGGCTGCTGGTCGGGCGCTCGACCTCGACCACCGGGCTGGACACCACGGCCCTGCTGGTGGTGGGGGCAGCGCTGCTGGTCGGGCACGTGGTCGACCTGGTGCTGCCGCGGCCGGCGCTCGCGCTGGACGTGCCCCGCGGGCTGCTCGGCCTGGTCCTCGCGGTGGCCGCGGGGGCGGCGGTGGCGGTGCTCCGCCGCGGGGTGGGCGGTGTGGGCGGGGCGATCCCCGTGGTGATCTTCGGCGGGGTGCTCGGCGCGGTCGCGGCGCTGGTCGCGGTGGCGGCCAGCTACGTCGCCGTCGAGACCGAGCCGACCGGCCGGGCACGCGCGGCCGGGCTGTCGCTGGTGCAGGCCCTGCTCCCGATCGCCGCCTGCGCGCCGGTGGCCCTGGCGTTGCAGACGGCGCTCTGAGGCATCCGACGGGAGACTGGCCCGGGTGAAGGGGCTGCTGATCACTCTCGTCGTCCTGGTGGGCCTGGCGGTCGTCGCCGACCGGGTCGCGGTCGGGTTCGCCGAGGACAAGGTCGCCGAGCAACTGGCGAGCAAGGGCCACCTGGCCGGTACGCCGTCGGTGGACATCGCCGGCTTCCCCTTCCTCACCCAGGCGTTCGCGGGCGACTACGAGGACGTGCGGATCGCGCTGTCCGCGAAGGACCTGGACCAGCCGGCGGGCACCAGCGCCGACGTCCGGCTGCACGGGGTGCACGTGCCGCTGTCGAGCGTGCTGTCCGGCTCGGTGGAGGAGGTCCCGGTCGACCGCATCGACGGGACGGCGACGCTGTCCTACCAGCTGCTGGCCGCGCAGCTCGGCGGGGACACCACGCTGCGCCGCGAGGGCGACGGCCTGCGGATCACCAAGACCGTCCAGCTCGCCGGCTACACCCTGCCGCTGACCGCCGCGGGCACGGTCACCCTCGACGGCGACGACCTGGTCGTCGACGTGCAGAAGGCGTCGGGCGCCGGCGTCGACGTCCCCGGGTTCCTGGTCGGCAAGGTCAGCGACCTGCTCGACCTCCGGTACACGATCCCCGCGCTGCCGTTCGGGCTGCAGCTGACCTCGGTGCAGCCCGCGGACGACGGCGTCCACATCACGGTCGCCGCGAAGGACACCGTCCTGCGCGGCTGAATCCGATCGACTCGATCGGGAATACCGCCGGACCGGCCGCCGGTTGCGCCCGGAGATGAGTCCGATCGGGGTGGCCGTGCTGGCCGGGGCGCTGGTGCTGACCGCGTGCGCGGCCCGGTGGCTGCGCACGCGCGACGGTGCGCTCCGCGCGCCGGTGGACGGGAGGGACGACGTGGCCGGTCCGCTGGCGGTGCTGGCGCGGCTCGGCGTCCGGCCGCAGGACGCCGACCTGACCGTCGTGCAGTTCTCCACGGCGTTCTGCGCCCCGTGCCGGGCCACCCGCGCCCGGCTGCAGCAGCTGCAGAGCAGCCGGCCGGGCCTGGCGCACGTCGAGATCGACGCCGAGTCGCAGCTCGACGCCGTCCGCGAGCTGGACGTCCGCCGGACGCCCACGCTGTTCTACCTCGGTCGCGACGGGAGCCTGATCGGCCGCAGCAGCGGCGCCCCGCGTCCGGACGAGCTGACCGCCCTCGTGAACGCGCATGCAGGGACGCCGACGTGATCCGTTACCCTCGCCTCGTGGGCATCCTGCTGACCTCGCGCCGCACAGTGGACCTGTGCCGCGTCGGCAGCTGCCTGTGTCCGACCTCCTGAGGTCGGTTCCCGACCGGCCAGACGTGCCCTTGTCCGCCGTCCGAAGGTCTGTCCCCATGACTGCACCGTCGCGTGAGGTCGACGTGCGGGGCCCCCGGTTCTCCGCGTGGGTCACCACCGTCGTCCTGGCCGTCGTCCTGCTCACCGGCAGCGGGTGGCTGCTCGCCGCCCAGGCCGTCGTCTTCGCCGTGGGTGCGTTCGCCGGCCTGCGGTACGCGCCCTACGGGGTGCTGTTCCGGGTCCTGGTCGCGCCGCGGCTGGGTCCGGCCCGCGAGCGGGAGCCCGAGGCGCCGCCCCGGTTCGCCCAGTTCGTCGGGTTCGTCTTCGCCGTGGTCGGCACCGTCGGCTACCTGCTCTCCGCGCCGCTGCTCGGCGCGATCGCCACCGGCTTCGCTCTGGTGGCGGCCCTGCTCAACGCGGCCACGGGCTTCTGCCTGGGCTGCGAGATGTACCTGCTCATCCGGCGGGTGGCGTCCCCCCGCGCCAGCACCGCTGCCTGACCGACTCACTCAGGAAAGGAACGTCCCATGAGCCGCAACGACGTGCTCGTCACCGCCGACTGGGCCCAGGAGCACCTCGGTGAAGCCGGCCTGGTCTTCGTCGAGGTCGACGAGGACACCAGCGCCTACGACAAGGGCCACATCGAGGGCGCGGTGAAGCTGGACTGGAAGGCCGACCTCCAGGACCCGCTGCGCCGCGACTTCGTCAGCAAGGAGCAGTTCGAGAAGCTGCTCTCCGAGAAGGGCATCAGCAACGACGACACCGTCGTGCTGTACGGCGGCAACAACAACTGGTTCGCCGCCTACGCCTACTGGTACTTCAAGCTCTACGGCCACGAGAAGGTGCTGCTGATCGACGGCGGCCGCAAGAAGTGGGAGCTGGACAGCCGTCCGCTCTCCGAGGACGCGGTCAGCCGTCCGGCCACGCAGTACCAGGCCAAGGACCCCGACACCTCCATCCGCGCCTTCCGCGACGAGGTCGTCGCCGCGATCGGCCAGAAGAACCTGGTCGACGTCCGCTCGCCCGACGAGTTCGCCGGCAAGCTGGTCGCCCCGGCGCACCTGCCGCAGGAGGGCGCGCAGCGTCCCGGCCACATCCCGACCGCGGTGAACGTGCCGTGGAGCAAGGCGGCCAACGAGGACGGCACCTTCAAGAGCGACGACGAGCTGCGCCAGCTCTACGCCGACGCGGGCCTGGACACCAGCAAGGACACCATCGCCTACTGCCGGATCGGCGAGCGCTCGAGCCACACCTGGTTCGTGCTGCGCGAGCTGCTCGGCGAGCCGAACGTGAAGAACTACGACGGCTCGTGGACCGAGTACGGCTCCCTCGTCGGCGTCCCGATCGAGAAGGGGGCCTGAGCATGTGCGGAGCCCCGAAGCAGGGCGGTGGCCTGGCCGGCATCGACCTGGACACCCAGACGGTGATCCAGGGCCAGGTCTGGCACGACGGAGCCCCGGTGGCCGGCGCCTACGTCCGGCTGCTCGACGCGACCGACGAGTTCACCGCCGAGGTGGTGACCTCGCCGGAGGGCCAGTTCCGGTTCTTCGCCGCGCCGGGCGCGTGGAAGGTCCGCTCGCTGGCCCCCGTCGGCAAGGGTGAGCGCAGCCTCTCCGCCGACGTCGGCCTCAACGAGACGACCGTCGTCCTCGACTGAACGACTGACGAGCGGAGTGCCACGGCGCGGAGATCGCGCCCGTGGCACTCCGCTCGTCGCGTCTCCAGGGGTCTTGTCCTGACCCGGTGCCCGGAGTGAGCTGACCGGCATGGAGATCGGGATCCTCGGCAGCGGCGTCGTCGGCCGGGCGCTCGCCGCCGGTTACGCCCGGCACGGGCACGGCGTGCGCATCGGCACCCGGCAGGCGCAGGTCGAGGGCGTGCCCTCCGCCCCGCCCGCGGAGGTGGTGCGCGGCGCCGACCTGGTCGTCATCGCGGTGAACGGCCACGTCGCGGTCGACCTGGTCCGGTCGGTCGCCGCCGAGCTCGAGGGCAAGGTGCTCGTCGACGCGACCAACCCGCTGGAGCCCTCCGAGGGCGGGATGGGGCTGTTCGTCGGGACGACCGACTCGCTCGGCGAGCAGATCCAGCGCGCGGTGCCGGGTGCACGTGTGGTCAAGGCCTACAACACGGTGGGCAACGCGCTGATGGTCGACCCCGACCTACCCGGCGGCCCGCCGACGATGTTCCTGGCGGGGGACGACGTCGACGCCAAAGCCCTGGTGACCTCGCTGCTGGAGGAGACCGGCTGGGACGTCGCCGACCTCGGCGGCATCGAGGCCAGCCGCTGGCTCGAGGCGATGTGCATGGCCTGGGTCGCCTACGGCGCGCGCACCGGCACCTGGACCCACGCCTTCCGCCTGCTCAGGTCCTGACCCGCGGCGGTGGGCCACGATCAGGTCACCTGATCCGAACGCTTCCTAGCTCATGTCCTGACGTGAGCCAGGAACACGCGCGGTGAGGGAGGACGACCGGCGCCGGGTGAGGTGCCACCCGATCGCGAGCAGGACGGCGATCAGCAGCACCGTGCCGCCGGCCCACTGCGCGGCGGGGAAGACGGCGTCGTCCAGGCTGCCGGCGGCGAGGCCGGCGACGGTGCCCGCACCCACGGCCAGGACGGCGAGCAGCGGCCACACCCACCGGGCCGCCGGCTCCGCCCGGGTCGGGACGGCGGGCGTGCGCCGCCACCACCGGACGAACCAGACGAGCAGAACCGCGAGCCCCACCACGCTGCTGGCGTACTGCAGCCAGCGGTAGCCCGGCAGCGGTCCCCAGCTCTCCGCGAGCACGGAGAGGTGTTCGGCGCCCCAGCGGCGGGCGTGCGTGAACGCGTCCCAGGCCAGGTGGGTCGCCGTTCCGAGCACCAGGGCGACGACGAGCAGCACGACCTGCCGCACCGAGGCGATCCGCACGGCCAGGCCCGGTGCGACGCCTCCGGCGAGACGGCCGCGCAGCGCCGCCGGCGCCGTCGCCGATGCCGGCTCGGCGAGCAACCCGTGCCACAGCGCCCAGGCGAGCAGACCGAGGAGCAGGTCGGTCGTGACGCCGGCGAGCCAGGTGTGGGTCGGGTACCACTGGGGGAGCGGCAGGTAGAACGGCAGGTCCGGGGCCATGCTGCCGATCACGAGCGCCGAAGCCGGCAGCGGTGTGCGCAGGAACGGCAGCACCGCCGCCGGGTGGCTACCGGTGAACGGCACGGAGCCCGATGAGCCCGGCGAGCTCGGTCATGGTGAGGTCGAAGTAGCGGTCGCCGTCCTCCACGGACCCGACGAAGTGCCCGAACAGCTCGAAGCTGATGGTCCCGTAGATCGCGCTCCACGCCAGCAGCGCCCGGACCCGGACGGCGTCGTCGAGGTCGGGGTGGTCCCCGCCGAGGACGGCGACGGCGTCGTCGCTCACCAGTCGCGGGTCCCGCTCGACTCGCGCCGGCGGGGGGAGCTGCCCGGCGCGGGCGGCGTCGCCGAGCACCATGCCCAGCCGCACCCCCACCCGTGACGCGGCCGGGACGGTGTCCTTCGGCGCCTGGTAGCCGGGCACCGGCGAGCCGTAGAGCAGCGCGTACTCGTGCGGGTGCTCGCGGGCCCAGTGGCGCACTGCCCGGCAGATCGCCAGCCAGCGCTCGAGCGGCGGCGCTGCGGGGTCGTCGGCCTTCTCCGCCGCCTCCCCCAGCGCGTCGTAGCCGTCGATGATCAGCCTGGTCAGCAGGTCGTCGCGGCTCGGGAAGTACCGGTAGAGCGCGGACGACGCCATCCCCAGCTCCCGCGCGACAGCGCGCAGCGAGAGGGCGGCAGCGCCGACCTCGGCCAGCTGGCGGCGGGCGGCCTCGGTGATCTCCGCGGTCAGCTCCGCGCGGACGCGTTCACGGGCGGTGGGCACGTCGCCATGGTGCGGTACGAGAACAGTGAACGCAAGTGAGAGCACTGCTCTTGACAGGTCGACATGAAGAGGTGAACAGTGGCCGCATTCGAGAGCAGCGCTCACAAAGGAGAACGTCATGGCACTGCACGTGATCGTCGGCAAGGGCCCGGTCGGGATGACGACGGCGGAGCTGCTGACCACGCACGGCCACGAGGTGCGGGTGCTGTCCCGCAGCGGCGGCCGGTCCGCCGACGGCATCGAGCACCGCCAGGTGGACGCCACGGACGCCGGTGCGCTCGCCGCCGCCGCGCAGGGCGCCGCCGCGCTCTACAACGCGGTCAACCCCGCCTACCACCGCTGGGCCACCGACTGGCCGCCGGTCGCGGCGGCGCTGCTCGGTGCGGCCGAGCGGACCGGCGCCGTCCTCGTGACCATGGGCAACCTGTACGGCTACGGCCGCCCCACCGGCCCGATGACGCCGGACTCGCCCCTGGCCGCCACCGACACCAAGGGCCGCGTCCGCGCGCGGATGTGGGCCGACGCGCTCGCCGCGCACGAGGCCGGCCGCGTCCGGGTGACCGAGGCGCGCGCCGCCGACTTCGTCGGACCCCAGGTGCCGGCCGACCACTCGCACCTCATGCGGCAGCTGCCGGCGCTGGAGAAGGGCCGGCGGGCGTGGGTGGTCGGCGACCCCGACGTCCCCCGCGGCTGGTCCTACCTGCCCGACGTGGCCGCGACGCTGGCGGTGCTGGCCACCGATGAACGCGCCTGGGGCCGGGCCTGGCACGTGCCGAGCGCGATCCGCTCGCAGCGCGAGGCCCTCACCGACCTCGCGGCCGCGCTGGGCAAGCCGGCGCCGAAGGTCAGCGGCATGCCGTGGTGGGTGCTGCGGGCGGCCGGCCTGGGGGTGCCGTTTCTGCGCGAGGTCGTCGACGTCCGGCACCAGTTCGACCAGCCCTACGTGATCGACGCGACGGGGACCACCGACACCTTCGGGCTGACCGCCACCCCCTGGGCCGACGTCGTCGCCGCGTCGGTGGCGACGGCCCGCTCGGCAGCCGCCTGACGAGGCACGACCCCGCCGTCCTACGGTGGACGCCATGGTCTCTGCCTGGGTCCTGGTCACCCTGGCCACCCTCGTGGCGCTGGCCTGCGCGTACGGCGCCTACCGCGTCGGCCGGCGGCCGAAGGGTGTCCGCCGGTGAGCGAGCCGACCGAGCTGCCGCTGCCCGACACCGCCGACGTCCGCAGCGGGCCGGAGGTCTCCGACGAGCTGCTCGCCGTCCTGCCGCTCCTGGGCGAGTGGCACGGCGAGGGGCAGGCCGCCGGCCCCGACGGCGACCACCGCTTCGGCCAGTGGATCCGCTTCGCCCACGACGGCCGGGGTTTCCTCGCCTACGAGGCGCGGTCGTGGCGGCTGACCGACGACGGCCAGATCGTCGGCCCCGATGCGCGGGAGTCGGGCTTCCTGCGGCCCCGCGGCACGGACGACGTCGAGCTGCTGGTCGCCAGCCCGGACGGCTGGGTGGAGATCTACGCCGGCCGGGCCAGGACGACGACCAGCTGGGAGCTGGCCACCGACGTGCTCGCCCGTACCCCGGAGGCGCCCGACGTGGTGCACGCCGTCCGGCTCTACGGCATCGTCGAAGGCGCGCTGATGTACGCCATCGACCGCGCAGGGCCCGACCGCCAGCTGCGTCCGACCATGTCCGCCCGACTCGAACGGATCCGATGAGCACCACGCCCCGCGAAGTCGCCGACGCCTTCGTCGAGAAGATCTCCGACCTGGACCCGATCGTGGCCACCGGGCTGGGCAACCGCCCCGGCGACGACCGGCTGCCCGACCTCTCCCCGGAGGGCATCGAGGCCGAGGCCGACCTGGTCCGCGGCACCCTCGCCGAGCTCGACCGCGTGCTCGTCGAGAACCCCGCGCTCGAGGACGACGCCGTCGAGCGGCGCTGCGCCCGCCTGCTCCGCGAGCGGCTGGAGACCGATCTCGCCGGCCACGAGGCCGGGGAGGGCTACCGCAACCTGTCCAACCTGTTCAGCCCGGTGCACGCCGTCCGCCAGGTGTTCTCGCTGATGCCGGCGCAGAGCGAGCAGGACTGGTCGGTGCTCGGCCGGCGGCTGGCGCGGGTGCCGGAGGCCTACGACGGCTACCGGGCGTCGCTCGAGGAGGGCTCGCGCCGCGGGCTGTTCGTCGCGCCCCGGCAGGTGGAGACCGTCGTCGGGCAGCTCGGCGAGTGGCTGGCCGGCCCCTACTTCGCGACGTTCGTGCAGGCCGGTCCCGAGTCGTTGCGGGGGAAGCTGGAGTCCGCGGCCCGCGACGCCGACGAGGCGGTCGCCGGCATCCGCGACTACCTGCGCGACACCTACCTCCCGCGCACCGCCGGCACGCCGGACGCCGTCGGCCGCGACCGCTACGCCGTCGCCGTCCGCCGCTGGAACGGCGCCGATCTCGCCGCCGGTGGCCGGCTCGAGGAGGCCTACGCCTGGGGCTGGTCGGAGCACCAGCGGATCCTGGCCGAGCAGCGCATCGAGGCCGACAAGGCGGTGCCCGGCGCGACGCCGATGGAGGCCATGCGCTGGCTGGACGTCAACGGCGAGGCCGTGGACGGCGTGGAGACGATCCGCGAGCGGCTGCAGGCGATGATGGAGGAGGCGATGGACGCCCTCGACGGCACCCACTTCGACCTCGCCGAGCCGGTCCGCCGGGTGGAGGCGATGATCGCGCCCCCGGGCAGCGCCGCCGCGCCGTACTACACCCGCCCGTCGCTGGACTTCGCCCGGCCCGGCCGCACCTGGCTGCCGACCCTCGGCCGCGAGCGGTTCCCGATGTGGGACCTCGTCTCGACCTGGTACCACGAGGGCGTCCCCGGTCACCACCTGCAGCTCGCGCAGTGGGTCTACGTGGCCAAGGACCTCTCCACCTACCAGACCTCGCTGGGCTCGGTCGGCGCGAACGCAGAGGGCTGGGCGCTCTACGCCGAGCGGCTCATGGACGAGCTCGGCTTCCTGAGCGACTCCGGCGCGCGGCTGGGCTACCTGGACGCGCAGCAGATGCGCGCGGTCCGCGTGGTGGTCGACATCGGCATGCACCTCGGGCTGCCGATCCCGGACGACGCCGAGGGCGCCGTCGCCGAGCACCGCGGGAAGCCGTGGACGCCGGAGCTGGCCCGCGCCTTCTTCGGCGAGAACTGCGGCCGCGACCCGGAGTTCCTCGACAGCGAGCTGGTGCGCTACCTCGGCATCCCCGGGCAGGCGATCAGCTACAAGCTCGGCGAGCGGGCGTGGCTGGCCGGCCGGGAGGCGGCCCGCAAGAACCGTGGCGCCGACTTCGACCTCAAGGCCTGGCACATGGCGGCGCTGTCACAGGGCTCGCTCGGCCTCGACGACCTCGCCACGGAGCTCGCCCAGCTGTAGCCGCGGCGGCACGAGCGCCAGGACGGCGACGGCGAACCCCCAGGCGAGGCAGAGCACCGACCACGTGGGGGAGAAGCCCGCCCAGGTGTCGGGGAAGGCGACCGAGACCAGCCCGAGGTAGGCGGCCGAGAGCCCGGCCGAGACGCCGAGGTGCCGCCGTCCCCGCGGCCAGACGGCGGCCAGCGACGGCAGGGCGATCAGCGCGAGGGCCAGCGCACCTTGCACGGCGTAGTGGTCGACCCCGTTGGTGCGGTCGCCGATGCTCTCCCCGGCGTCGCGCCGGTTGTCCGCGAACACCGCGCCCGCGTGCACCAGCCAGGGCACCGCGCCCGCCACCGCCGCGACGAGCAGCGGGAGCGACGGCCGGCCGAGCACCGGGCGCAGCGGTTCCCGCCACGGCCGGAGCAGGGCCAGCAGCACCGCCGTCTGGACAGCCAGGACGCCGGCGTAGCCGAGCACCTGCGGCTCCAGACCGGCGGCGGCGCAGACCAGCAGCGCGGCGAGCGCGATCCCGAGGGTCAGCAGCGCCGGGGCGGTCCGGCGCGGGCGGACGGCGACGACCAGGAACGAGCCCCCGACCAGCACCGTCATGAACACGCCCCAGCTGGCCTCCAGGACGACCGGCCAGCCCGGGTCCCAGGTGACGGAGAGGTCGATCAGGCCGAATCCCGGGAAGATCCACCAGGTCAGCGCCCAGAGGAAGGCGACGAGGCGGACGGTCAGCAGACGCACCGGCAGAGGATGCCGGGGAGGCCGGCCACGGTCCAGCACCTACGCCGTCGGCTCGGTCGGCGGTACTGTCGCGGCCTCGCCGAAGGCTCAGCTTCTCGAGCAGAGGGAAGGCCGGCCATGGTCGTTCCGGAGCCCTACCTGCACCCACCCGGCCGAGGGGCGATGTTCGTCGTCCACCGCAACGGCCGCCCGACGGTCGACGAGTCCGTGTACGTCGCGCCGACCGCCGTCGTCTCCGGCGACGTCACGATCGGGCCGCACAGCCGGGTCCTCTACGGGGCCGTCCTGACCGCCGAGGGCGGCCCTGTCGTGATCGGCGCGAACTGCATCGTCATGGAGAACGCGGTCGTCCGCGGCGTGCCCCGGCACCCGACGCGCCTCGGCGACAACGTCCTCGTCGGTCCGCACGCGCACCTGACGGGCTGCACCGTCGACGGCGACGCCCGGATCGCGACCGGGGCGATGCTCTACAACGGTGCGCACCTGGAGCGCGGCGCCGACGTCGAGGTCGGCGCCGTCGTCCACGTGAACACCCGCGTGCCCGTGGGCGTGGTCGTGCCGATGGGCTGGTTCGCCGGCGGGGATCCCGTGGAGCTCGTGCCCCCGGGCGACCGGGACCGCATCCGGGCGCTGATGGGTCCGCTGGACTACCCCGGGACGGTCTTCGGCGTGAGCCCGGAGCCAGGGGAGTCGGCGATGCCGGACATCGCCCGCCGCTACACGCGCGCCCTGGCGCTGCACCGCTACGACGTCCTGACCGAACCCGCCCCGCACGCCGTCCTGGGCACCGACTGGGACGACGCCGGGACCCCTAGTCCGGCGGCGGGTTGACCCGGTCGCTGTCCGGCGTCACCGCGTCGCCGGGCTCGGCCGGCCACGCGTCGAGGCCGTCGTCGTCGAGGACGGCGCGCACCGCTGCGGCGCTGCCGCCGACGTAGGTGCTCATCAGGTCGATGTCGGTGACCACGCACCACGCCCGGTCGGCGGGGAACCACAGGCTCGGGCCCTGCTCCGCGGGCTCGGCCGCGAAGTTCGCCGCGGCCAGCGCGACCGGACCGCGGACCAGCCGGAACGCCCGTCGACCGAGGTGGAGGGCGGTGCTGTCGGCGTCGTCGGTCCAGGCCCCGAACCAGCAGTCGCCGGGATCGGCGGTGTGCGCGGCGAGGACGGCGGCCAGCCGCGCGGCGACCGGGGCGAGCAGGTGCCCCTCGGCGGGGGAGTCGTTCCAGAGCTCCGGTTGGTCGTCCTCGCCCACGAAGTCCCAGGAGCCGGTGATCGCCGGCCACTGCATCTGCCGGTGCGCGGTCCGGTCGTTGAGCGCGGCCACCGCGGACCACGGCACCTCGACGTCGTCGTCCCCGTCGTAGCGGATGGCCGGGTGCAGCACCCGGCCGTAGGCCTCGAAGACCGGCGGCACGAGGGAGGCGAGCGTCGGAGGCTCGGGCGGGGCGAGGGCGGCGGCGATCCAGCCGGCGGCGGAGAGGTCGGTCTCGACGGGACAGCCGGCCACGTTCACCCCGGAAAACTACCCGGAAGAACGGACAACCCCCGGGCTGCTCCGCGGCGCTGGACCCTGCGGTGCAGGGGAGCGGCTCGCGGGCCGACTGGACAAATGTCGGCAGCCCGGGGGTCGGGTGACTGTCCGGTTCTCGCTCGCCGCCGTACGACGGACGGGCGATCATGCCGTCGTTCGAAAAAGTCTCCGAACGGGCGGCCCATCTGGACGGCGGCTAGCGGACAGCCACCTCACGAGTCCGATAAGCATGCAAAGTACGGACCACCTCCTCTCTCGTGTACCTCGACGGTACGACGCCGGTCCGGGCGGCGGCAACGGCATAAATCAGCCGTCGGCGAAATCCGGTCCGAACACGTCCGGAACGCCGTCGCCGTCCGCGTCGACCTGCTCGAGGGCCGCCAGCCGGCGGTAGCGGCGGTTGCGCAGCCGGAGCAGGACCGCGGCCAGCAACGCCGCCGCCACCGTGCCGACCAGAACGCCCACCTTGGCGTGCTCGTCGCGGACCGATCCCGCGCCGAACGCCAGCTCGCCGATGAGCAGCGAGACGGTGAAGCCGATCCCCCCGAGCAGTGCCAGGCCGACCACATCGGGCCAGCCCAGCTCCTCGTCCAGCCGGGCCCGCGTGAAGCGGGAGACCAGCCAGGTCGCCCCGCTGATCCCGATCGTCTTTCCGACCACCAGCCCGACGACCACGCCGAGCGCTACCCGGTCCTGCAGCGAGTCGACCAGCCCGGACAGGCCGCCGATGGTCACGCCGGCGGCGAAGAAGGCGAAGACCGGGACGGCGATCCCGGCCGAGAGCGGGCGGAAGCGGTGCTCGAAGTGCTCGGCCAGCCCCGGTCCGGCGTCCGGACCGCCCGCCGCCTCTGACCGGACGACCGGCACGGTGAACGCGAGCAGCACCCCGGCCACCGTCGCGTGCACGCCCGAGGCGTGCACCAGCCCCCACGTGAGCGCGGCGAGCGGCAGCAGCAGCCACCACGACCGGACCCGCCTCTGCACCAGCACCCCGAACGCGGCCAGAGGCAGCAGCGCCAGCAGCAGCCAGGGCAGGTGCAGTTCCGAGGTGTAGAAGATCGCGATGATCGTGATGGCCAGCAGGTCGTCGACGACGGCGAGGGTGAGCAGGAAGGTGCGCAGCCCGCTGGGCAGGTGCGTGCTGATCACGGCCAGGACGGCGAGCGCGAACGCGATGTCGGTCGCGGTCGGGATCGCCCAGCCCCGCAGGCCACCGCCGCCGAGGTTGACCAGCGTGTAGATCACCGCGGGGACGGCCATGCCGCCGACCGCGGCCGCCACCGGCAGCGCCGCCCGCCGCGGATCGCGCAGGTCGCCGGCGACGAACTCGCGCTTGAGCTCGAGCCCGGCGACGAAGAAGAAGATCGCGAGCAGCCCGTCGGCCGCCCACTCGCCGAGGGTCAGGTGCAGGTGCAGCGCGGCCGGGCCGACCTCGGTGTCCCGCAGCGCCTCGTAGGACGCCGACCAGGGCGAGTTCGCCCAGGCGAGCGCGAGCACGGTGCCGGCCAGCAGCAGGACGCCGCCGACCGTCTCCTTGCTGAGGATGTCGGCGATCCGGCGGGTCTCGGCCCACGACCCGCGGGCGAACAGGCGGACGGGACCAGGCATGGACGGCGGCTCCAGGATCAGGGGTCGGGTCGGACCTGCCGACCAGACTTCCCGGCGCACCTGATGACCAGGCTACCGGTCGAGCAGCTCCCGCACCCGCGCCGAGAGGCCTGCGTCGCCGCGCCGGACGCCGTCCAGGGTGTGCACCGTCGCCGCCCCGCGGACGCCGGACACCAGCCACACCGCGTCCGCGGCGTGCAGGTCGGCGACCGTGCCGGGCACGACCTCGGTCGGCCACCCCGCGTCGGCCGCGCGGGCGAACAGCCGGCCCATCGTCGTCCCGGCGAGGATCCCGGTCTCCAGCGGCGGCGTGCGCAGCGCGCCGCCGGCCGCCCAGACGACGGTCGACGTCGGCCCCTCCAGCAGCCCGCCCTCCAGCGAGGTGAAGACGACGTCGTCGGCACCTTGCGCGTGCGCGTGCCGCAGAGCGGCCATGTTCACCGCGTAGGAGAGCGTCTTCGCCCCGCCCAGCAGCCACGGCGCGTGGGCGCGCAGATCGGCCGGGACGCCGAGCTGCAGGCTGACGACGGCGATGCCCTCCGCACGCTGGCGCAGCACCTCAGCCGACACCGGGGACAGCACCGCGAGCACCGTCGGCGGCACCCCCTCACCCAACCCCCGGGTCAGGTAGAGCCGGCAGGCGCCCTCGACGTCGTCCGGCCACTTCTCCACCAGCGCGTCGACCAGCGCGCGCCAGACCGCCGCCCCGGGGTCGGCGAGCTCCAGCAGCGCGGCCGAGCGGGCGAGCCGGGCCAGGTGCGCGTCGAGGTACGGCGTGCCACCGCCGATGACGTCGACCGACTCGAAGACGCCGTCCCCGCGGGCCAGGCCCTGGTCGAAGGCGGTCACCACCGGCTCGTCGGCCGCCGCCAGCTGCACCTCGCCGTTGCGCCACAGCGCCACTCTCAGGTCGTCCGCCACGTGCCCAGCCTGCCCCACGGGCGGCCTACGCTCGCCACGTGGCGCACGAACACGCGCACCGGGGCGGCCCGGGCGACGGGTCCGCGCCCCTGGCCGAGCGGCTGCACGCCCAGGGGCTGCGGCTGACCGCACCGCGCCGCCAGGTGCTCGCCGCGGTCGACGCGCTGCGCCACGCCACGCCGGAGGCGATCGTCGCCTGGCTGCGCGAGCAGGCCGGGCCGGCCGGCACCCCGCCGGACACCTCCACCGTCTACCGCAACCTCGAGGTGCTCGAGCGCCTCGGCCTGGTCTGGCACACCCACCTCGGCAAGGGTGCGCCGGTGTACCACGCGGCCGCCGAGCACCCGCACCTGCACGTGGTGTGCGCCTCCTGCGGCACGATCGACTCGGCCGACCCCGACCTGCTCGACAGCGCCGCGGAACGTCTGGCCGCCGAACTGGGTTTCACCGTGGACGTGGGGCACGTCGCGCTCTCGGGGACGTGCCGCAACTGCCGCGAGAGAGCTGGATCGGAGAACGCATGAACCCCCTCCTGGGACGCCCGGGCGCCGTCGCCGTCGAGAACGGTGCCGTCGCCGCCCACTACGGCGACCCCCTGCGCGAGCAGCGGCAGCTCGCCGAGGGCGCCGGCCTGGTCGACCGCAGCGACCGCGACGTCCTCGCGATCCCCGGTGCCGACCGGCTGACCTGGCTGCACAGCCTGACCAGCCAGCACCTGGAACGGCTGGCCGACCGCACCGGCACCCAGGCGCTGGTCCTCTCCCCGAACGGGCACGTCGAGCACCACCTCGTGCTCGCCGACCTCGACGGCACCACCTGGGCCGACGTCGAGCCCGGCACCGGCGCCGAGCTGCTCACCTTCCTGCAGCGGATGGTGTTCATGCTCCGCGTCGAGCCGGCCCTGGCCACCGACCAGTGGGCCGTGCTGTCCCTCGTCGGGCCGCGGGCGGACGCCGTCCTCGACGCCGCTGGTCTCCCGGTCCCGGACGCGGTCACCCCGCTGGACGGCGGCGGTTTCGTGCGCCGCATGCCGCCGATCGGCGACGGCGCCCCGGTGATCGACCTCCTCGTCCCCCGGGCCTCGGTGGCCGAGGTCGCCGACCGGCTGCTCGCCGCCGGCGCGACCCTGGCCGGCCTCGACGCCTACGAGGCGCTGCGGGTGGAGGGCCGCCGGCCGCGGTTCGGCGTCGACACCGACCACCGCACGATCCCCAACGAGCTGGAGTGGCTGCGCACCGCCGTCCACCTCGAGAAGGGCTGCTACCGCGGTCAGGAGACCGTCGCCCGCGTGCACAACCTCGGCCGCCCGCCGCGGCGGCTGGTGCTGCTGCACCTGGACGGCGTCAGCGAGGAGCTGCCCACGCCCGGCACCCCGGTGCAGGCCGGCACCCGGGACGTCGGCCGGGTCGGCACCGTCGTCCGGCACCACGAGCTGGGGGTCGTCGCCCTCGCGCTGGTCAAGCAGTCCGTCGCGCCCGACGCCGCGCTGACCGTCGGCGGGGCCACCGCCGCGATCGACCCGGACGACGCCCCGGCCGAGGTCGACGCCGAGGTCGCCGCCGCCCGGGAGCGCGTGCGCGCCGTCCGGTCTGCGAACATGCGGGCGTGACCCCGGGCACCCTCATCACCCTCGCGCCCACCGGCGCGGAGTCGGCGAAGGCCGACGTCCCGGCGCTGCCGGTGACCGTCGACGAGGTCGTGGCCACCGCGCGCGACTGCCAGGCGATCGGCGCCGCGGTGATCCACCTGCACGTCCGCGGGGAGGACACCCGCCCGACGCTGGACCTCGGCCGCTGCCGGGAGGTCGTCCAGGCGGTGCGCGAGGCGACCGACCTGGTCGTGCAGATCTCCAGCGGCGGCGCGGTCACCGACCCGTTCGACCAGCGGCTGGCCGTCCTCGACGTCGAGCCGGACGCCGCCTCGCTCACCCTGGGCACGGTCAACTTCGGCCGCGACGTCTTCTCCAACCCGTGGGACCTGATCGTCGAGCTGCACACGCAGATGCAGCAGCGGGGGATCGTGCCCGAGTACGAGGTCTTCGACCTCGGCCAGCTGGCCACGCTGCAGCGGCTGCTCGACAAGCACGGGGCGCCGCACGGCGGTCGCGTGCACGTCGACCTGGTCATGGGCGTCCCCGGCGGCATGCCCGGGACGACGCAGGCGCTCGCCGCCTGCCTGCCGCTGCTTCCTCAGGGATCGACCTTTGCCGCTACCGGCGTCGGGCGTACCTCGCTGCCGGTGATGCTCGCCGCGCTGTCGGCCGGCGGCCACCTGCGGGTGGGTATGGAGGACACGCTCACCTACGCTCCCGGCGAACCGGTCCGGGACAACGCACAGTTGGTGGCACGGGCGGCCGGGCTGGCCCGCATCGCCCAGCGCCCGCCGCTGACCACCGCCGAGGCCCGGGCGTTCCTCGGCATCGACAACCGCACGACCGTGGAGGCCGCACCGTGAGTCCCAGGAAGCCGACCGCCGCGGGCGGCGCCGCCGTCGACGCGCTGCTCGACCCGTCGTTCCTCGATGGCGCGGAGACCCTGCCGATGGCCGAGGTGCGCCGGCTGCGCCGGCAGGCCGAGCAGGAGGAGGTCAACCTCTCCTACACGCGGCGGCTGCTGCAGGGGCGGCTCGACATCGTCCGGCGCGAGCTGCAGCGCCGCGCCGACAACGACGGGCGCTCGCTGATGGACCTGCTGCCGGAGATCCTCGCCGAGAAGGGCCGGGGCCCCGCCCACGGCCTGGGCCGGCACCAGACCGTGCAGCCGTCGTCCCCCGAGGAGTTCGAGTCCTGGGTCAACGGGCTGACCGACGTCGACCTCTCCTCGATCCAGGAGCTGTCCGACGCCAAGCTCGAGAAGGCCGCCCGGGCGCTCGCCGAGGCCGAGAAGGGGCTCTCCGAGCGTCGCCGCGGCGTGCAGAACGTGATGGACGCCCTCGCCGGTGAGCTGGGGCGCCGCTACCGCGAGGGCGAGGCCGACGTCGCCGCGCTGCTGGCCGACGAAGGCCGATGAACTTCTGGCCTGACAACCCCGTCCTGGTGGAGGTGTGGCGCTCCGGGTTCCTGGAGTCGGTGCACCGGGGGGCGCTCGTCGTCCTCGATGCCGACGGCGACGTGCTCTTCGCCGCCGGCGCGATCGACCAGCCGATCCTGCCCCGCTCGTCGAACAAGCCGGTGCAGGCGACCGCGATGCTCGCCTCCGGCTGGGCGCCGCGGTCGACCGAGGAGCTGGCCATCGGCGCCGCGTCGCACAACGGCGAGGACGGCCACCGCGAGCTCGTCGCCGGGATGCTCGCCGCCGTCGGGCTCGAGCCCGAGCACCTCGGCTGCCCACCGGCGCTGCCGATGCACGAGCCCACCCGCGCCCGCTGGCTGGCCGAGGGCCGGGCGCCCGAGCGGCTGGCGATGAACTGCTCGGGCAAGCACGCGGCGATGGTCTCGGCCTGCGTGGCCGCCGGCTGGCCGGTCGAGGGCTACCTCGAGCGGGGGCACCCGCTGCAACAGGCGATCGAGGCGCGGCTGGCCGAGACGGCCGAGCACCCGGTGGCGGCCGTCGTCGTCGACGGGTGCGGTGCGCCCCAGCACGCGCTGCCCCTGAGCGGGCTGGCCCGCGGGGTGCTGTCGCTGGTCCAGGCGCCCGAAGGCAGCCAGGAGCGGTCGGTCGCCGACGCCATGCGCGCCCACCCCTGGCTGGTCGCCGGCACCGGCCGCGAGGACACCGAGCTGATGCAGGCCGTCCCCGGTCTGCTGGTCAAGGGCGGTGCGGACGGCGTGCACGTCGCGGCGGTGCCCGGTCGCGGGGCGGTCGCGCTCAAGCTCGACGACGGCAGCGAGCGGGGCCGCACCCCGGTGCTCGCCGCGGGACTGCGCCGGCTCGGCGTGCGCGACGACCTGCTTGCTCCCTGGTTGCTGACCCCGGTCTCCGGCGGCGACGGTGTGGTCGGTGAGATCCGGTCGGCGGCGTCCGTAAACGCCTGAACTGGACTTTTGCCTGTGAGGAGCCTCACGGTCGGGTGCTAGCTCCTCCGCTTGCAAGAGCTAGCACCGTCGCCTAACGTAGGTCACGTGCAGAAGCCCACGGAGTTCGTGCGGGAGCAGGTGACGACGGTCCGCGAGAAGGTGGACCGGGTCGCTGGTTCCGTTGCGGAGACCGTCGGCGCGGCGCCGTCCGCGTCGGCTGTGGGTGAGTTCATCCGGGAGCAGCGCAACGCCGCCAGCGTGTCGCTGCGCGAGCTGGCCCGCACCGCCGGGGTCAGCAACCCGTACCTGTCCCAGGTGGAGAGGGGCCTCCGCAAGCCGTCCGCGGAGATCCTCGCCGCGATCGCCAAGGGGCTGAAGATCTCGGCCGAGTCGCTCTACGAGCAGGCCGGGATCCTCGACCGGCGGTCCGGCACACCGGACACGGTGGCGGCCATCCGCTCGGACCCCGCTCTCTCGGAGCGGCACAAGGCGGTGCTGCTCGAGCTGTACGAGACCTACGTCCGCGAGCACGCCGCCCGCACCCCTGACTCTTCCCGCACCGCGAACGTTCCCCCAACCACGAAGGAGTCGGCATGACTGCCACCCAGACCGTGAAGCAGTACGGCGAGACCGCCGTCCACTTCGCCAAGACCCCCGTCCTGGCCACGATCGGCGCCGGCGACCTGGCCGTCCAGCGCGCCAAGCTCGTCGTCGACCAGCTCCGCAACCGCGCCGAGGCGCTGCCGGGCGAGGCCAAGGTCCAGGCCGACCTGGGCGTCAAGGAGGCCCGCACCCGGGCCACCGAGGCCGCCGGTCAGGCCCGCGCCGCCGCCGAGCAGTTCCGCGCGTCGGTCCGTCCCGAGGCCGTCCGCACCACGGTGACCGGCCTGGTCGAGACCGCCCGCACCCAGGCGTTCGCCACCGTCGAGGCGCTCGCCGAGCGCGGTGCCCACGTCGTCGAGGAGCTGCGCCAGCAGCCCGGCTTCCGCCGGGTCGTCCGTCGCGCCGAGAACGCCGTCGACACCGTCGAGGGCACGGTCGAGGAGGCCATCGAGGACGGCGCCAAGGCCGTCAAGGACGCCTCCAACGAGGTGACCTCGGTCGCGCAGAAGACCGCTGCCAAGGCCACCAAGGTCGCCGACAAGGCCGAGAGCAAGACCGCCGAGGCCGCCGAGAGCACCAAGGAGACCGTCGACGCCGCCGCCGAGACCCCGGCCAAGCGCGCGCCGCGCAAGAGCACGACGGCCGCCCGGAAGAGTTCCCCGGCGAAGGCCAGTGCGTCGGTGAGCAAGCCGCGCACCAGCCGCGCCCGGACCGCCAAGCCGGCCGACCCGACCGCCGTCCCGGCCAAGAAGGCCTGACGCGGGAACGAAAGGATCAGGGCCCCGGAGCTGCGCACAGCGCTCCGGGGCCCTGTGCTGTCCGCTGGAGCCCCTGGCGGACCGGCCCGCGCGAGTACCCTGCCCGCGTGGGCTTCGAATGGCTGTTCATGACCGCCCTCTACACGGCGATGTTCGTGCTGGCGGGCTGGGCGTTCGTCGACGCGCTGTTCCGCCCGTCGACGTCGTTCGTGGCCGCCGGGAAGCTCACCAAGCCCGCGTGGGCGGGCATCACCGGGCTGGCCGCGCTGGTCGAGTTCTCGATGACGCCGTTCGCCCTGTTCGGGGTGCCGTTCGCCGGGTTCCTCTGGCTGCCCGGGATCGTCGCCGCGATCGTCTACCTGGTCGACGTCCGGCCGGCCGTGCGGGGACTGCGCCGCGGCAACAGCTGGTAGCCGTCAGGCCCGCGTGTCCGGCGGGATGACGATCCAGAGCACCAGGTAGGCGATGAACTGCGGGCCCGGGAGCACGCAGGAGATCACGAACGCCCAGCGCACCGCGGTGGGGGACACCCCGATGAGGCGGGCGATGCCGGAGCAGACGCCGCCGAGCACCTTGTTGCGGGTGTCGCGGGTCAGCCGGCGGGAGACGGGCGGCGTCATGCCCGGTGACCTTACGGTCGGGCCGTGCAGCTGCGGGCGGTTCTCGGCGATCTCACCGAGGCGGACGTCGACGTCGTCGTGAACGCGGCCAACCCCGGCCTGCTCGGCGGAGGCGGGGTCGACGGCGCGATCCACCGCCGCGGCGGTCCCGAGATCCTCGCCGAGTGCCGTGCGGTCAAGGAACGGCTGCCCGGCGGCAGGCTGCCCCGCGGCGACGCCGTCGCGACCACCGCCGGACGCCTGCCGGCCCGCTGGGTGGTGCACACCGCGGGTCCGATCTGGTCGGCGTCCGAGGACCGCAGCGCCGTCCTGCGCTCCTGCTACGCCAGCAGCCTGCGGGTGGCCGACGGGCTCGGCGCCCGCACGGTCGCCTTCCCCGCGGTCTCCGCCGGCATCTACGGCTGGCCGGTCGATGACGCCGCCCGCCAGGCGGTGGCCGGCGTCTGCTCGGTCGAGCCCGAGCACGTCGTCGAGGTGCGCTTCGTGCTGTTCTCGCCCGAGGTGCTGGCCGCCTTCGAGCAGGCGCTCAGCGGCTGAAGACCTCGGGCGGCGGCTCGGGAGAGGGCTGCGCCGCGGCGTCCGGGATCGGCCGCGCGCTGCCGACGAACCGGTCCAGCTCGTCGCCCTCGACCACCCGCGAGGGCATCGGGTCGCCGGCGCAGCGGCGGACCAGCGCGGCGACCGGCAGCGGCGCGTCCGACGCCACCGCGACCAGGTTGCCGAACCGCCGGCCGCGGAACGTCCCCGGCTCGGCGATCAGGCAGACCTCCCGGAACACCGCGCGCAGGGTCGCCGCCTGCGCGCGGGCGAACGCCAGCGGCGGCCCGTCGGCGACGTTGGCCGCCAGCACGCCGCCCGGCCGCAGCACGCGGCGGATCTCCCGGGCGTACTCGACGGTCGTCAGGTGCGCCGGGGTGCGCGCTCCGGCGAACACATCGCTGACCACGACGTCCGCGCTCGCCGGGTGCATCGACGCGACCGCCTCCCGCGCGTCGGCCGCACGGACCCGGATCCGCGCGTTCCGCGGCAGCGGCAGGTGGGCCCGCACCAGCTCGGTCAGCGGCTCGTCGATCTCGGCGACCCGCTGCCGCGAGCCCGGCCGGGTGAGCGCGACGTACCGCGGCAGGGTCAGCGCCCCGCCGCCGAGGTGGACGACGTCGAGCGGGACACCCTCGGCCGCCGCGAGGTCGAGCACGTGGCCCATCCGGCGCACGTACTCGAACTCCAGGTGCGTCGGGTCGTCGAGGTCGACGTGCGACTGCGGCGTGCTGTTGACCAGCAGCATCCACGAGCCGTCGCGGTCGGCGTCACCGAGCAGCTCGGCGGTGCCGCCCTGCACGGGCGTGGGTCCAGGGGGGAGGAGCTCCTCCCGGCGTCGCGCCACCGCGGTCAGCGACCGCGCAGCAGGGCCTCGGCGGTGGCGTCGCCGTCCACCTGCACCCCGGCCGGGCGGCCCCACAGGTGCCGCAGCAGCTGCGTCCCGTCGCCGGTGAGCGTGGCGTCGGCAGCGCCGGACGGCACCGGTCCGATCGTCACCACACCCCGGTCGACCCGCACCTCCCACTGCCGGCCGCTACCGGTGCTGGTCACCGCCACCACCGCGTCGGCGTCGGCCAGCGGCTCCCTGTGCGCCCAGCGGGGGACGACGATCGACAGCAGCTCGTCCACGCCGTCGTCGGCCAGGACCGGGTCGAGCGGCGCGTGCGCCACCCCCGCGGTGGCCTCGAGGTCCATCCGGTGCACCGCCAGCTCGTGCGCCTGCCGGCGCGCCCACGAGGCGGCCACCTTCGGCGCGGCGGGGCTCATGTGCCACGCGGGGGAGTCCGGCGGCGTCGTCCGCAGGGCGCGGACCAGCGCGGTGTGGCCGGCGGCGTACCAGTCGAGCAGGCCGTCGTCCGGAGGCTCCTGCTCACCGGGCGGCGAGTCGGCGTGCCCGGCGCACACGATGTCGGTGGCCCAGCGGTGCACGGTGCCGAGGTGTCCCACCAGGTCGCGCGCCGTCCACGCCGGCACCCACGGGACGACGACGTCGAGCCGGCCCGCGTCGGCCAGCTCGGCGGCGAGGATCCCGAACCGCTCGCCCTCCTCGACCACGGCCTCGATGCAGCGCAGGCGGAGGGACTCTCCGGCGAGGGCGGTCACGCCGGTCATGCTGCCGGAACCGGCGCGACCGCGGACCAGCGCACGGTCACCTCGCCCTGCCGCCAGCGGCGGGTCGCCCCGACGAACGGCCAGCCCTGCTCGGCCATCGTCTCGACCGCGGCGGTCCACCGCTGCCGGGGTCCGAACGCGGACACCGACGCCGAGGCGGCCCACGCCGCGTCGAACGCGCGCAGGAAGTCGTGCACCGGCTGCCCGGGCACGTTGTGGTGGATCAGCGCCTTGGGCAGCCGCTCGGCGAGGTCGGAGGGCTGGGCCAGGTCGGCGACGCGTGCCGACAGCGTGAGCGTGAGCGGGCCGTCCGCGTCGAGGGCGACCCAGGCGCCGCGCCGTCCGTACTCGTCGCAGGTGCCCTCGACGATCAGCCCGCCCGGACCGAGCGCGTCGCGCATGGTGTCCCACGCCTGCGCGGCGGACGGCTCGTCGTACTGGCGCAGCACGTTGAACGCGCGGACCAGCACCGGCTGCAGCCCGGCCAGCTCGAAGCCGCCGAGCCGGAAGTCCACGCGCGGCGGATCGCGGTCGGCCGCGACCGCAGCCACGCGCTCGGGGTCGATCTCCAGCCCGACCACCTCGAGCCCGTCCACCTCGGCCGCGAGCCGCTCGGCCAGCTCGAGCGTCGTGACGGCGGAGGCGCCGTAGCCGAGGTCGACCACCAGGGGCCGGGCCGCGTCGCGCAGCCGGGGGACCTGCGTGGCGAGCAGCCAGCGGTCGACCCGGCGCAGCCGGTTGGCGTTGGTGGTGCCGCGGGTCGGCAGCCCGAGCGCCCGAGCTCGCCCGGCGGCCAGGCGCGGCGCCTTCTTGCGGATCGGCGGCAGCGAGGCGCGCTGCTTGTGGTCGCCGCTCACCTGACGGGAGCCTAGTCGCGGTTAGCGTGGGGTCGTGCAGGTCCGACACGACGCCCGGCTCGCCGAGCTCACCACCCTCGCGGTGGGCGGCCCCATCGACCGGCTCGTGGAGGTCGCCGACGCCGACGAGCTCGTGCAGGCCGTCCGCGACGCCGACGAGGCCGGGCGGCCCTTGCTGGTCCTGGGCGGCGGCTCGAACGTCGTGGCGCCCGACGAGGGCTGGCCGGGGGACGTCGTCCTGGTCCGCACGCGGGGCATCCAGCGGGACGGCGCCGTCCTCGTCGTCGCTGCCGGCGAGGACTGGGACGGCGTGGTCGCGCACACCGTCGCCGACGGGCTGGCCGGACTGGAGGCGCTCTCGGGCATCCCGGGCTCGACCGGTGCGACGCCGGTGCAGAACGTCGGCGCGTACGGCCAGGAGGTCGCGCAGACGATCACCGCCGTCGAGGTCTGGGACCGCGTGGAGAAGGACCGCCGCAGCCTGACGCCGGCGGAGTGCGGCTTCGGCTACCGCGACAGCCGGCTCAAGCGGGATCCCTCGCGGTTCGTCGTCCTCTCGGTGACCTTCGCGCTGCACCCGGGCGAGCTGTCCGCCCCCGTCGGGTACGCCGAGCTGGCCCGCACGCTCGGCGTGGAGCTGGGGGAGCGCGCGCCGCTCGCCGACGTCCGCGACGCCGTGATCGGGCTGCGCCGCGGCAAGGGCATGGTGCTGGACCCCGCCGACCCGGACAGCCGCAGCGCGGGCTCCTTCTTCACCAACCCGATCGTCCCGGCTGCGCGGGCCGTCGAGGGCTGCCCGAGCTGGCCGGCCGGCGACGGGCTGGTCAAGCTCAGCGCCGCCTGGCTGGTCCAGCACGCCGGCTTCGGCCGCGGCACGCGCGACGGCCACGTCGGGACGTCGTCGCGGCACAGCCTCGCGCTGACCACCGAGGACGGCGCGACCGCGACCGAGCTGCTGGCCTTCGCCGACCGGGTCGTCGCCGAGGTCGAGCGGCGCTTCGGCGTCCACCTGGAGCGGGAGCCGACCGCCGTCCGGCCCTAGCTTTCGCCCTTGAGGTCAAGACCGTCGGGCGGGCAGGTGTCATCCGGCCGGGTGCGGGGGGCGTCCGGCCTGGGAGCGCAGCGCGGTGATCGGTCCGGCGGTGGGGCCTGGTCGGCAGGCTGATCAGACGCCGTCGAGCGGCAGGCTTTCTTGTGCGCCGTGGGCGGCCCCAGGGCGAGCGGGCGGCAAGCTAGGTTGCGCCGTCGTGCGGCATAGCTGTCACAGCCGTCACCGCTCGCTCTGGTGCCGGGCTCGACGGTAGCGCTGTTCGTCGAAGGGTTGTTGGGTCTGGAGCAGGGTGTAGGCCAGTCGGCAGGCGTGGCGGGCCAGGGCGATGCGGACCGGGATCGGGCGCAGGCCGCGGGCGCGCAGCTCGTGGGCGCGGTCGATGAACGGCCCGCAGTGCTGGGACAGGCCCCAGGCGAGGTTCATCAGCGCATCGCGGTGTTCGGGCAGCCCCTGACGGGAGATCGGGGTGCGCCGGTTGATCGTCGCCGACCGGTAGCTGCCCGGGGCCAGGCCGGTGGCCGAGTAGAGATGCTCCGCGGTGGGGAACCGGGCAATCGGCAGGCTGAACGCGGCGAAGGCTGCTGCACGACTGGTGGCCACACCGGGCAGCGTGGTGAGGATCTGCCCGGCGCTTTCGGCCAGCAGAGCGGTGATCTCCGCGTCGACCGCGGCGATGTCGGCAGCGATCGCCCGCCAGCGGGCCACGCTCCGGCTCAACCGCGCTGCTCGTGCCGAGGCGTCGGGCGGCGGTGGCAGGCAGGCCCGCCACCGCCCGACCCAGAACTCCGCTTCGCTGGTGAGCACGCGCCCCCGGGCTCGAGCGCGCAGCGAACGGATCGAGGGCGGTCGGCCGGCGAAGGCCGCGGCGCAGTCCAGCACCGCCTGCCCGATCACGCTGTCGGCCGGCAGCGCCCGGCCATGCCCGTCGGGTGCGGCCAGTCCGGGGCAGAGGGCATGCAGTTGATCGTGCAGCCGCTGCTGGGCCACCTTGTGCTCGCCGATCAGGCCGCGGCGGTGGCGAACAGCCGCGGTGAGCGCGTCCTGTTCCTGGTCGGGCACCGGCCGGCCCTGTCCTTGGCGGGCCAGGTAGGTCAGCGCCGCGCAGTCCCGGTCATCGGTCTTGAATCGCCGCGATCCCAGTTGTGCTCGGGCGGCGGTGGTCTCCGAGGGCGCGAAGAGCCGGACCGATCCGGGAAACCGCTGGTTGAGCTCGCGCAGCCAGGCCTGATGCAGCCCGCCGGAGGCCTCGATGGCGAACACCGGACCCGAGGGGCCGACGTGGTCCACGACCAGTCGGTGCAGCTGCTCCAGCCCCGGACGCAACACCGGCAGCGACAGCGGCGGCACCACCTGGCCGACTTCACCGGTGCTCAACCAGACCCGATTGCTGACCTTCCCCGGATCGATGGCCACCACCAGCGTCGACGCCGGCAGCGCCTCGTGCAGCAAGCCCACGACAACCTCCCGTCCACCGCGGAAACGTCGTCAGGACGCTTCCGCAGGAACGGGGTCAACGGCTATCAGCTGTCGCGGGCCACCTTGTGCTGGGCGGCCTGGGCGATCGGCCGCACCACCATGAGGTCGATGTTCACGTGGTGCGGGCGGGTGACCGTCCACGCGATGCAGTCGGCGACGTCCTCGGCCACGAGCGGCTCGCGCACCCCGCGGTAGACGTTGTCGGCCCTGTCCTGCGAGCCGAGCCGGTTGCGGGAGAACTCGTCGGTGCGCACCATCCCGGGTGCGATCTCGATCACCCGCACCGGCTCGCCGACGATCTCCAGCCGCAGCGTCTCGGCCAGCGTGTGGATCGCGTGCTTGGCGGCCGTGTACGAGGCGCCGCCCTCGTAGCTGATCAGCCCGGCGGTCGAGCCGACGAAGACGACGTCGCCGGCGCCTGAGGCGCGCAGCGCGGGCAGCAGCGCCTTGGTCATCCGCACGGTGCCGAGCACGTTGACGTCGTAGGCCTGCTGCCACGCGTCGAGGTCGGCGTCGGCCACCGGGTCCATGTCCCACGAGCCGCCGGCGTTGTTGACCAGGACGTCGACCCGGTCCAGCTGCGCGCAGAAGGCGGCCACCGACCCGTCGTCGGTGACGTCGAGCGGCAGCGCCCGCCCGCCGATCCGCTCGGCCAGCTCGGTGAGGCGGTCCAGCCGCCGCGCGCCCAGGACGACGGAGAACCCCTCGGCCGCCAAGCGGGTCGCCGTGGCGGCGCCGATCCCGCTCGACGCGCCCGTGACGACCGCGACGCGGCCGGTGCTGGGAAGTTCCCGGTACACGGATGGTTGAAGGTTCGAGGGACCGGACATGTGCTCATCCTGACGCTGTTGCAGGATGGAGAGTCGGCAGGGGGCAGTTCGGCCCTCGCTCACGACGTCGAACACCACCACGGGCGGGAGGTCTCACGTGCCCGCTCGCCGTTTCCGCCGGTCGACCACGCCCCGGCGGGTGGCCACCCTGTCCGTGCACACCAGCCCCCTCGACCAACCCGGTGCCGGCGACGCGGGCGGCATGAACGTCTACATCGTCGAGACCTCCCGGCGGCTGGCCGAGCGCGGCATCGCCGTCGACGTCTTCACCCGGGCCACCTCCAGCGACCTGCCACCGGTGGTCGAGATGAGCCCGGGGGTCACCGTCCGGCACGTGCCCGCCGGGCCGTTCGAGGACCTCGGCAAGGAGGAGCTGCCCGCGCAGCTGTGCGCGTTCACCGCCGCGGTGCTGCGCGAGGAGGCCCAGCACGAGCCCGGGCACTACGACCTCGTCCACTCCCACTACTGGCTCTCCGGCCAGGTCGGCTGGCTGGCCAAGGACCGGTGGAGCGTCCCGCTGGTCCACACCGCGCACACCCTCGCCAAGGTGAAGAACGCCGCGCTGGCCGCTGGAGACCGGCCCGAGCCGCGCGCCCGCGTCATCGGTGAGGAGCAGGTCGTCGTCGAGGCCGACCGGCTGATCGCCAACACCGAGGAGGAGGCGCGCCAGCTCCACCACCACTACGGCGCCGACCCGCGGCGGACCCTCGTCGTCCCGCCCGGCGTCGACCTCGACCGGTTCTCGCCCGGCGACCGGATGGCCGCCCGCCGGGCGCTCGGCATCCGGCCGGACGCCGTCGTCCTGATGTTCGTCGGGCGCATCCAGCCGCTCAAGGCACCGGACCTGCTCCTGGCCGCCGCCGCGCGGATGCTCGCCGACGACCCCGCCCTGCGCGAGCGGCTCGAGGTGCACGTCATCGGGGCGCCCAGCGGCTCCGGCCTGGACGCGCCGCGCCAGCTCGAGGAGCTGGCCGCCGCCCTGGGCATCGCCGACCTCGTCCGCTTCGTGCCGCCGCAGCCGCCGCACCGGCTGCCGCTGCACTTCCGGGCGGCCGACGTCGCCGTCGTCCCCAGCCACAACGAGTCGTTCGGGCTGGTCGCCCTCGAGGCGCAGGCCTGCGGGACGCCGGTGGTCGCCTCGGCGGTGGGCGGCCTGATGACGGCGGTGCACGACGGCGTCTCCGGCGTGCTCGTCGAGGGCCGCGACCCGGCCGACTACGCCGCGGCGATCCGCCGGGTGCTGGCCAGCCGGACCTTCCTGGCCGCCGGCGCCCGCCGGCACGCCGGCCAGTTCTCTTGGGACCGCACCGCCGACACGCTGATCGAGGCCTACACCGCGGCGGCCGGCGAGCTCGCCGTTGCCCGCGAGGCCGCGCGGCTCGCGCCCGTCCGGGCGCGCACACCGCTGCGTGCCTTCCCCGGCGCCCAGGTGGCCCAGTGAGCGTCGTCGACGACCTCGACGCGGTCATCGGCGAGACGCTGCGCGACAGCGAGCTCGAGCACGAGCACCCCGCGCCCGGCCGGTGGCTGGTCGACCTGCCCGGCACCAAGAAGCTGAAGACCGTGTGCGGGCTGATCGTCGGCGAGCACGCGCTGCGGGTCGAGGCGTTCGTCTGCCGCCAGCCCGACGAGAACCGCGAGCAGCTGTGGACCTTCCTGCTGCAGCACAACGCCCGCATGTACGGGGTCGCGTTCTCCATCGACAGCGTCGGTGACATCTACCTGACCGGCCGGCTGCCGCACGCCGCGGTGACGCCCGAGGAGATCGACCGGATCCTCGGCGCGGTGCTCAGCTACGCCGACGACTCCTTCAACACGATGCTGGAGATCGGCTTCGGCACCTCGATCCGCCGCGAGTGGGCCTGGCGGGTCAAGCGGGGGGAGTCGCTGCGCAACCTCGAGGCGTTTGCTGCCTTTGCAGACCCAGCCGCCTTCGCCGATCCGGACTCCCGGCGACCGCAGGGAGACGGCGGGGAGTGACCGCGGCCGGCGACGTACCGCCGGGCTACGCCCGTCGGTGGTGGGTGCTGGCCACCATGACGGTCTGCATGCTGGTCGTGATCACCGGCAACACGATCCTCAACGTCGCGCTGCCCACCCTGCAGCGCGAGCTCGACGCCACGCAGGGCGAGCTGCAGTGGGTGATCGACGCCTACATCCTCGTGTTCGCCGGCCTGCTGTTCTCGTGGGGCGTCATCGGCGACCGGATCGGCCGCAAGAAGGTCCTGCTCATCGGGCTGACCCTGTTCGCGGTCGCGTCGCTGTTCGCCGCGTTCAGCGGCAGCGCGGTCGAGCTGATCGCGTGGCGCTCGGTCATGGGCATCGGTGGGGCCGCCGTGCAGCCCACCACGCTGGCGGTGATCACCAACGTCTTCCCGCCGGGGGAGCGGGCCCGCGCGATCGGCATCTGGGCCAGTGCCAACGGCGTCGGGGTCGCTGCCGGGCCGCTGGCCGGAGGGGCGGTCCTCGCCCACTTCTGGTGGGGGGCGGTGTTCCTCATCGGGGTCGGGATCTGCGTCCTGGGTGTGGTCGCGGTGCTCCTCGTCGTCCCGGAGTCGCGCGACCCCTTCCCGCGCCGGCTGGACGTCCCGGGCGTGCTGCTGTCGATCGTCGCCCTCGCCGGGCTGGTCTACGGCATCATCCGCGGCGGCTCCGGGGTGGGCTGGACCGATCCGACGGTGCTGGTGCCGCTGGTCGGCGGGGCGGTGCTGCTGGCGGTGTTCGTCTGGCTGCAGCGCCGTTCCACCCACCCGGCGCTGGACGTCTCGCTGTTCCGCAACCCGGCGTTCTCCGCGGCCGCGGCCGCCCTGGGACTCAACTTCTTCGCGCTGCAGGGCGCGACGTTCTACCTCGTCTACTACCTGCAGGGCGTCCGCGGCTACACCGCGCTGCAGAGCGGCGCGGCTCTCATCCCGGTCGCCGCCGGCATGGCGGTCATGGGCCTGCGCAGCTCGGTGCTGGCCCAGCAGTACGGCGCCAAGCTGGTGGTCACGGCCGGTTTCCTGCTGGTCGGGGCGTCGTTCGCCGGGATCCAGCTGTTCGACGTCGCGTCCCCGCTGTGGCTGCTGGTCGTGGTGTTCAGCGCTCAGGGCCTGGGCATGGGGGCGATCTTCCCGCCGGCCACCGAGTCGATCATGTCCGTCGTCCCGCGCGAGAAGGCCGGTGCGGGGGCCGCGGTGAACAACTCCGTGCGCCAGGTCGGCGGCGCGCTGGGCGTGGCCATCCTGGGTTCGATCCTCACCGCCGCCTACCGGGCCGACCTGGCCGACACCCTCGACGGCCTGCCGGCCGCCGTCCGGGAGCAGTCGTCGGAGTCGATCGTGGCCACGCTCGAGACGGTGCGCCGCATCGCGGCGGGTGCGGACGCCGACGCCGCCCGGGCCGCCGCCGGGGTGGTCGACGCGGCGAAGGAGGCGTTCGTCTCGGCGATGCACACCACCGCCCTGTACACCGCGTCGTGCGCGCTCGTGGCGGTGGTCGTCGTCCTCACCTGGCTGCCGGGACGACGGAGCGTGCCCGACCTCGCGCGTCAGAACGCCTAGCCCACGTCCCACCAGAAGGTGGTCGCGGTCGGCGGGGGCGCGTCGTCCAGCCGGGCCAACTCCGCGGCGATCTCCGGATCCCGGTCGGCCGGCAGGCACAGCCGCCGGCGGGTGAACGCGAGCACCTCGGCGGGGTCCCCGCCCCGGAACAGGTCGAGGCGCTCCCAGGTCGACGAGCCCGCCGCGATGCCCAGGTCGGCCAGGACCTCGCCGAACAGCACCGACGTCGGTCCGTCCGGCCGGCCCTGGCCGTGGAAGTGCCGCCACAGCGGCGCCAGCGCGGTCCACGGGTGGGCGTCGGTCAGCTCGACCACCACCCGGCAGCGGGCGTGCCCGGTCAGCGCGGTCAGGAAGCCGGGCAGGTCCGGCACGTTGTAGACGACGTTCGCCGCGACGACGACGTCGGCCGCCGGGACCTCGCCGGCCACGTCGGGCCACCGGCCGCACCAGGTCCGCACCGGCGTGGGGGCCGCCGCGGCCCGGTAGCGGTCGAGCATGTCCGCCGACTCGTCCACCGCGAGCAGCTCGGCCGCGCCCACCGGGATGCTGGCCGCGCCTCCGCCGCAGCCGACGTCGAGCACCGAGCCGGGCCGGCCACCGCGGACCGCCTCGTGCGTCACGACCGAGCCGCGGCGGCTGCCGAACAGGCCCGGCGGGAAGCCGTAGGGCGACTCCGGGGCGGCGGCCAGGATCGCGGGGTCGATCGCCCAGGCCGCGAGCTCCTCCGCCCAGCGCTGCGCCGCTCGCACGGGGCAGATCCTGCCCGTTCCCGTGCCGTTCCAGGCCGGAAACGGATAGCGTGGTGCGTGATGCAAGGCAGCACCCCCGCGCAGCAGCGCTTCGGACGGTTGCTGATCGGTGTCGTCGCCGCCTCCGCCTTCGCCTATCCCCTGCTGTTCTGCGCGGTCAAGCTCGGTTTCGCCCAGCTCGAGGTGGACATCGACGTCGCGGCCACGGTGCTCTGGCTGACCGTCGCGGTGGCGTGCAGCGTCGCGCTGGTCGGCGCCCTGCGCTGGGGCGCGGCACGGCGGGTGCGCAGCTTCTGGCTGCTGCTCGGCCTGGCCCCGCCGGCGCTCTACGAGCTCTGGCTCGTCTGGCCGCAGCTCACCGCCTGAGCTTCCCGCCGGGCCGTCGGGCAGGATGGCGGTCGTGACCGGAACGCTGGTGCTGCTGCGACACGGCGAGAGCGAGTGGAACAAGGCCAACCTGTTCACCGGGTGGGTCGACGTCCCGCTGTCGGACAAGGGACGGGCCGAGGCGACCCGCGGCGGTGAGCTGCTGGCCGAGCACGCCCTGCTGCCCGACGTGCTGCACACGTCGGTGCTCAAGCGGGCCATCACCACCGCCGAGCTGGCGCTGGCCGCGGCCGACCGGCAGTGGATCCCGGTGCAGCGCTCCTGGCGGCTCAACGAGCGGCACTACGGCGCGCTGCAGGGCAAGGACAAGGCGGCCACCCTCGCCGAGTACGGCGAGGAGCAGTTCATGGTCTGGCGCCGCTCCTACGACACCCCGCCGCCGCCGATCGAGGCCGGCAGCGAGTTCAGCCAGGACGCCGACCCGCGCTACGCGGTGCTGCCGCCGGAGGTGCGCCCGGCGACCGAGTGCCTCGCCGACGTCGTCGTCCGGATGCTGCCGTACTGGTACGACGCGATCGTCCCCGACCTGCGCGCCGACCGGACCGTGCTGGTCGCCGCGCACGGCAACAGCCTGCGCGCGCTGGTCAAGCACCTCGACGGCATGGGCGACCAGGAGGTGGTCGGGCTGAACATCCCGACCGGCGTCCCGCTGCGCTACGACCTGGACGACGACCTCACGCCCCTCAAGCCGGGCGGTGAGTACCTCGACCCGGAGGCCGCGGCCGAGGCGATCGAGGCCGTGAAGAACCAGGGCAAGAAGTAGCGCCCTAGGACATGTTCTGCATCTCGCGCTCGCCGGTGACCAGGTAGACGACCCGGCGGGCGACGCTGACGGCGTGGTCGGCGAACCGCTCGTAGTAGCGGCCGAGCAGGGTCACGTCGATCGCGGCCTCGATGCCGTGCGGCCAGTCCTTGGAGAGCAGCTCGCGGAACAGCTGGCGGTGCAGCTGGTCCATGAGGTCGTCGTCGGCCTCCAGCCGGCCGGCGGCCTCGACGTCGAGCTTGGCGATGACCGTGGCCGTCTGGGCGACGAGGCGCTCGGCCACGTGCCCGGCCTCGAGGAAGATCGGCCGGACCTCCAGCGGCACCGCGTGGTCGGGGAAGCGCATCCGCGCCACCTTGGCCACGTGGACGGCGAGGTCGCCCATCCGCTCGAGGTCGGCGACGATGCGCGTCGCCGCGGTGATCGTGCGCAGGTCGGTGGCGACCGGCTGCTGCTGGGCCAGCAGCATGAAGCAGCGCTGCTCGAGGCTCTCCCGGGCGGCGTCGACCTGTTCGTCCCCGGCGATGACCAGGTCGGCCAGCGCGACGTCGGCGTCCAGCAGGGCGGTGGTGGCCTTGCTCATCGCCGACCCGACCGTGTTGGCCATCTCGACCAGGCAGTTGTTGATGTCGGCGAGTTCCTCGTGGTACTGCTGGCGCACTGGTTCCCAACCCCTCTCGGGCCGGTCGACCGGCCGATTCTCACGCGTCTCCTGCAGGGTAGGAGTGCTGCACGGTGCCCCGAGTACCGAGAGGTGAACGGGGGGCCACATGGCGGTGAACTCCTCGCCGGGGCGGGTGACGTACCCGGCGAATGGCTGCTTTTCCGGTCTGTTCGCCACCTAGCATCGCAACCGTGAGTCCGCTGGTGGCGCTGCTCGTCGGCCTCGCCGTCGGCGCCGGTGGCGCGACGGCGGTGCTGCTGACGCGCCTGCGCGCGGCCCGGGAGGTCCTCCCGGCCCCTGCTCCGTTCGAGCGGACGGAGCCTGCGCTGGCTCGCCGCCTGGTGGATCTCATGGACCCCGCCGTCGTCCTGCTCGACGCCGACGACGTCATCGTGCTCGCCAACCCCGCGGCGCGCGCCCTGGGCATCGTCCGCGACACCCGCCTGCTGGTCCCCGAGCTCCTGCAGCTCGCGCTGGAGGTGCGCACGGGCGGCAGCCGCCGGCGCGACGTCCGGCTGCCCGGCGGTCTCGTCGGTGGCGGACCGCGGCTGGTCGGCGTCCACGGCGTGCGGCTGGACAGCGGCGCGGCTCCGCCGCCGGGCCCGGTCGCCCTGGTGCTGCAGGACGTCACCGAGGTCCGCCGCGGTGAGGCGGTGCGCCGCGACTTCGTCGCCAACGTCGGGCACGAGCTGAAGACGCCGGTCGGTGCGCTGGCGCTGCTGGCCGAGGCGCTCGAGGACGCCGCCGACGACCCGGAGACGGTGCGCCGCTTCGCCACCCGGGCCGGTCGGGAGACCGAGCGGCTGGGCCGGCTGGTCCGCGAGCTGATCGACCTGTCCCGCCTGCAGGGCGGCGAACCGCTGCCGGAGCTCGAGCCGGTCCAGGTCGACACGGTCATCGCCGAGGCGGTGGACCGCACCCGGACGGCGGCGAGCGCGAAGCAGATGGTCATCGCCACCGGCGGCGAGCACGGCCTGGTCGTCCGCGGGGTGGAGGCGCAGCTGGCCACCGCGGTGACCAACCTGCTGGCCAACGCGGTCGCCTACAGCCCCGAGGAGACCAAGATCGCGGTCGCCGCGCGAGCCCGCTCCGGGTTCGCCGAGATCGCGGTCACCGACAGCGGCATCGGCATCCCGCGGGCGGACCGCTCGCGGATCTTCGAGCGCTTCTACCGGGTCGACCAGTCACGGGCCAGCCGTACCGGCGGCACCGGGCTGGGCCTGGCCATCGTCAAGCACGTGGCCAGCAACCACGGCGGATCGGTGACGGTCTGGAGCGAGGAGGGCGTCGGCTCGACGTTCACCCTCCGGATCCCCCTGGCCGCCGGCGGTGTCCCCGACCCCGACACCGCCATCGAGATCGAGAACGCGGCGCCGGAGCGCGCCGTCGAGAAGGGACGGACATGACGCGGGTGCTGGTGGTCGAGGACGAGGAGTCCTTCTCCGACGCGCTGTCGTACATGCTCAAGCGCGAGGGGTTCGACACCGCCGTCGCGGCGACCGGGCCGGATGCCCTCGCCGAGTTCGACCGGGGCGGCGCGGACATCGTGCTGCTGGACCTGATGCTGCCCGGCCTGTCGGGCACCGAGGTCTGCCGGCAGCTGCGCAGCCGCAGCGCCGTGCCGATCATCATGCTGACCGCCAAGGACAGCGAGATCGACAAGGTCGTGGGCCTGGAGCTCGGCGCCGACGACTACGTGACCAAGCCGTACTCGGCGCGCGAGCTGGTCGCCCGGATCCGCGCCGTCCTGCGCCGGCGGGGCGAGAACGGCGACGTCCCCGCCGAGCCCGTGCTCGAGGCCGGGCCGGTGCGGATGGACGTCGAGCGGCACGTCGTCGTCGTGGACGGCGAGGCGGTCGCCCTGCCGCTCAAGGAGTTCGACCTGCTCGAACTGCTGCTGCGCAACGCCGGTCGGGTGCTGACCCGCATGCAGCTCATCGACCGGGTCTGGGGCTCGGACTACGTGGGGGACACCAAGACCCTCGACGTCCACGTCAAGCGGCTGCGCGCCAAGATCGAGCCGGACCCGGCCAACCCGCAGTTCCTGCTGACCGTGCGAGGTCTGGGCTACAAGCTCGAGGCCTGAGTAAGGACCACCCTTCCCCCCACACCTCGCAGGCTCGGCGCGGGACCCTGAAGGGTGGCCGTTCCATCACGTCACGAGCCGCGGCCGGTCTCCTCCTGCAGCTCGTCGATCTTCCGCGACGCGTCGGCCTTGGTGAGGTCGTCGGGGACCTCCGTGCCGGCCTCGCGCGCCAGCGTCTGCAGGTAGCTCTTCTGCGGCCCGGTGGCCGGCTCGTCGCCGGTCACCCAGTCCGACGGGTCCTTCTCGGCGGTGGGGTCGGTCTGCGCCTGCGATTCGCTCATGTGTTCGAGCCTAGGCGCCGACGAGCTCCTCCGCGCGGCGAGCGGAGTCCCAGCGGCGACCGGTCCGGTACACGTGCTGGTGGCCCTGCGGGCAGCGGATGGTCATGGCGATGTGGGTGGGGTGGTTCGTCACCGCGACGATGGAGCTCTCGGCGACCAGCTCGTCGGTCCCGGTGATCGGGCATCGGATGAGGAACATGGGAGAAGAGTCCTCCCGCGCCCCCGCCCGCACGAGTGGCAGGACTGACCACAAACGCGGTATTTCTGCCACACTCTGCGCATGGCCGCATCGAACCGTCCTCTGGTGGTCAGCGTCGTCTGCGCCGACGGGCTCATCGGCAGCTTCGGGCTGGGCGTGTGCCACGAGGTGTTCGGCTACGACCGCCGGCACATGGGCCTGCCGCGGTTCGACTTCGGGCTGGTCGCGGAGGTGCCGGGCGTCGTCCGCACCGACACCGGCCTCGGCATCGTCGCCGACCACGGGTTCGACCGGCTCGAGCGCTCCGACATCGTGCTCATCACGGCGTGGGAGGTCTTCGACGTCCTGCCGTCGGACGCCCTGCTGACCGCCCTGCGGCGGGCGCACGCGCGCGGCGCCACGATCGTCAGCCACTGCACCGGCGTCTTCGTGCTGGCCACCGCCGGGCTGCTGGACGGGCAGCGCGTGACCACCCACTGGAAGTGGGCCGGCGAGCTGGCCGCCCGGTTCCCCGAGCTGGACGTCGACCCGGCCGTCCTCTACGTCGACAACGGCTCGATCATCACCGGCGCCGGGACGGCGGCCGGCGTGGACACCCTGCTGCACCTGGTGCGCCGCGAGTGGGGTGCCGCCGCGGCCAACCAGCTCGCCCGCGAGATGGTCGTGCCCCCGCACCGCGACGGCGGCCAGGCGCAGTTCATCGACGCACCCGTGCCGGCCTGCCAGGACGACCTGCTCGGCGCGGTCCTGGACTGGGCGACCGCGCACCTCGCCGAGGACATCAGCGTCGAGCTGCTCGCCCGGCGGGCGCTGATGAGCCCGCGCAGCTTCGCCCGGCGGTTCAAGGCGACCACCGGCACGACCCCGCACTCCTGGCTGCTGGGCCAGCGGCTGGCCGCGGCCGAGGAGCTGCTAGAGAACAGCGACGCCCCGGTGGAGGAGATCGCCCGCCTGGTCGGCTTCGGGACGGCGGCCGGCCTGCGCGAGCAGTTCGCCCGCCGCCGCGGGGTCTCCCCGAGGGCCTACCGGCAGACGTTCCGCGCCGCGTCAGCTGCCGGGACGGCGCCGGTGCAGCTGGACAAGCACCGGCTCGGGGCTGGCCGGGTGCGGCGCGACGAGACCCGCGTCGAGGCGGGCCTCGGCCAGCCGGCGTAGCTCGGCGTAGGCCGGGCCGCCGATCAGCGCGACGAGCTCGGCCTCGTAGGTCGCCACCAGCGGTTCCGGCGAGACGTGCGCGGCCGGCGAGCCCGTGCACCACCAGTGCAGGTCGTGCCCGCCCGGACCCCAGCCACGGCGGTCGAACTCGCCGATCGTCGTCATCAGGACCTTGGTGCCGTCGGGGCGCTCCACGTGCTCCTGCTCCCGCCGCACCGGCAGCTGCCAGCAGACGTCGGGCTTGGTGGTCAGCGGGTGCAGCCCGGTGCGCAGGGCCATCCGGTGCAGCGCGCAGCCGGTGCCGCCGGGGAAGCCCGGCCGGTTGAGGAAGACGCAGGCACCGTCGACGACGCGGGTGCGCAGCGAGCGGACCCCGTCGTCGGGGGCCACCCCGTCCTCGGCACTGTCCTGCTCGGTCCAGGCGCCGCGCCCGACGGGGGCCAGCTGCCAGTCGTCGTCGGTGAGATCGGCCACGGCCGCGGTGACCCGCAGCAGGTCGTCCTCCTCGGTGAAGAACGCGCCGTGGCTGCAGCAGCCGTCGTCCGGCCGCCCCTCGACCACCCCGGCGCAGCCGCGGCCGAAGATGCACGTCCACGCCGAGGTCAGCCAGGTGAGGTCGGCGCGGATCAGGTGATCCGGGTCGTCGGGATCGGGGAAGGTGATCCACTCGCGGGCGAAGTCGAGGGGGACCTCGGGCGGCACGTCCTGCACCAGGCCAGCCTAGGAGCCGGCCGACGGGCAGACTGGGGGCCATGCGGCTGGGGGTTCTCGACGTCGGGTCGAACACGGTGCACCTGCTCGTGGTCGACGCGCACCGGGGCGCGCACCCGACCCCCATGCACGACGACCGCACCCTGCTGCGCCTGGCGGAGGAGATCGGCAAGGACGACAAGCTGTCGAAGGCGGGGGAGAAGGCGCTGGTCCGCGCCGTGCAGAAGGCCGTCGACCAGGCCGAGAAGCAGGGCTGCGAGGACTTCCTGGCCCTGGTCACCTCGGCGATCCGGGAGGCCGACAACGGCCTGGAGGTGCTCGAGCGGGTCCGCGAGCAGACCGGCGTCGACCTGCAGGTGCTCTCCGGCGAGGACGAGGCCCGGCTGACCTTCTTCGCCGTCCGCCGGTGGTTCGGGTGGAGCGCCGGCCGGCTGCTGGTGCTCGACATCGGCGGCGGCTCTCTGGAACTGGCCGCCGGCATCGACGAGGAGCCCGAGGTCGCGCTCTCCCTGCCGCTGGGCGCCGGCCGCATGACCCGGCGGTTCCTGCCCGATGCGCTCACCGGCGGCCGGCCCGACCTCAAGGCGCTGCGAGCCCTGGACGAGCACGCCGAGCGGCTGCTGGAGCCGGCGGCGCGCAAGCTGCGCTCGGCCGGGCCGCCCGACCTGGTCGCCGCCACCAGCAAGACGTTCCGCACGCTGGCCCGGCTCACCGGCGCCGCGCCGTACTCGGCGGGCCTGCGGGTCGATCGGCGGCTGAGCACCACCGGACTGGGTCAGCTGGTGGGCTTCGTGTCGCGGATCGAGTCCGGCGCGCTGGCCGAGCTCCCCGGCGTGTCGCCGGACCGTGCGCACCAGATCCCCGCGGGTGCGGTCGTGGCGCAGGCCGCGATGCGCGCACTCGACGTACCGTCCGTGCGGATCTGCCCGTGGGCGTTGCGGGAAGGTGTCATCCTGCGTCGACTCGACTTGTTGGAAGGGGCGTGATGGCCGAACCACGGCGGGATCCCGAGACCGGTGGCCGTTCGCTCGCGGAGATCCTGCGGGAGGCCGGCATCGAGTCCCCGACGCGGGGACGCCGGCGGCGCGACGACCCGGACGACACCGGCATCCGGCAGCGGGGTCAGGAGGACCCCGGCGACACCGGCCGGGTGGGCGGCCGGCCCTACGGACGGCGGGCGAGCGACCTGCGCATCGCCGAGCCGCCGGCCCAGCGGGCCGCGGACCCCTCGACCGCGGCGATCCCGAACATGCGCCCGTCGGGCAAGCCCGAGGTCCCGGGAGCCGAGACGTCCGCCGTGCGCGAGCGACGTCCCGACGAACGGCGTCCCGACGAGCGGCGCCCCGACGACCGGCGGACCGAACGCCGTCCCGAGGACCGGCGGACCGAACGGCGACCCGACGAGCGCCGGGCGGCCGACCGGCGGGCGACCGAGCGTCGTCCCGACGACCGGCGCGCTGCCGATCGCCGCAGGGCCGACGTCCCCGTCGCCGAGGACCGCCGCGTCGCCGATCGGCGGCAGGCCGACCGACGGCTCGACGACCGACGGCGGCCCGAGGGACGGCGACTGGCCGCCGAGCACCTCGGTGAGGCTGCGCCGGTCGACCGCCCGCTCGAGTCGCGTCCCGTCGAGGCGCGCCCCGAACGCCCCGCGGGCGACCGCCGGGCCGCGCCGGCCGCGGCCGAGGAGCGGCGCCGGGTTCCCGCGCCCGCCAGGCCGCTCGACGACAACCCGGTCACCGGGCCCATCCCGATCGTCACCGACGACGTCGAGGCCGAAGACCTGGACAGCACGCCCAAGGAGAGCGCGCTCGCCTGGCTGCGCTTCGCCGGGGAGCTCGTCATCGCCCTGGCCGCCGGCGTCGGCATCTACTTCCTGTTCACCGTGATCTGGGAGATGCTGCCGCACCTCGCGGTGCTGGTCTCCCCGCTCGCGGTGACCGGGCTGGTGGCCGGCGTGGGCGCCTACCGGCACAAGATGCACCGCGACCCCGTGGGACCGAAGCTCCTCGCGGTCCTCGTGTTCGCCGGGGTGCTGCTCACCGTGGCGCCCGCCGCCGGCCTCCTCGCCGCGGGTTAGGCGTCGTCCTCCTCGTCGTCGTCAGCGGTGTCGGCGGCCGCGAACTCCTCGACGATCGCGGCGCAGAACGCGTCGAGGTCGTCGGGCTTGCGGCTGGTGATCAGGGTGCCGTCGACGACCAGCTCCTCGTCGACCCAGTCCGCGCCGGCGTTGCGCAGATCGGTCTGCAGCGACGGCCACGACGTCATCCGCCGCCCCTTGAGGACGTCGGCCTCGGCGAGCACCCACGGCGCGTGGCAGATCGCCGCCACCGGCTTGCCGGCGTCGAAGAACGCCTTGACGAACGCCACCGCGTCGGCGTCGGCGCGCACGAAGTCGCCGTTGATCACCCCGCCCGGCAGCACCAGCGCCGCGTAGTCGTCGGGGTCGGCGTCGCCTAGGGTGAGGTCCACCTTCCTGGTGTCGCCCTTGTCGATGTGCTCGAACGCCTGGATGGTGCCCGGCTCGAACGACACCAGCTCCGGTTCCGCACCGGCCTCCTCGAGCGCCTGCCACGGCCTGTCGAGCTCGACCTGCTCGACGCCGTCGGTCGCGAGGACGGCCACCTTCTTCCCGTCCAGTTCTCCTGCCATGCGGGCGCCGCTACCCCGGCCCCCGAACCGGCACACACGCCCTGACCACTACGGTTCTCACTCGTGCGCGTGCGAACCCGGCCCGAGGTGCACCGCCTGCTGGTGCGCTCGCTCCCGGCCCGGTTCGTCGCCGGTCCGAGGGTGGACGACGCCCTCCGGGTCGCCGGCGAGCTGATCGCCACCGGCCGCCGCGTCTCCCTCGAGCACGCCGCCGCCGATCCCGACGGCGACGAGGCCGAGCTCACCGCGCTGCTCGGCCGGCTGACCGCCGCCGGGTGGGCCGCCGGCTGCGACGTCGTCCTGGCCGTCGGTCGGCTCGGTGCCGCGCGGACCCGTTCGCTGGCCGCCGTGGCCGCCGACGCCGGTGTCGGCGTCGTCCTCGCCGGCGCGGGGGAGGGCGTCGGCGAGCTGCCCGGGGCGACCGTGGTCGTCTCCACCCGCGAGCCGGACGCCGAGCGACGCTGCCGGGCTCTGGCCGCGGGCGGCGTGCGGCTGGCAGACGGCGGCGGCAGCGCCGGCCGGCTGGCCTTCGTGCGCTGCCTCAACGTCCTCATGGCGGCGCCGGGACGGCCCGGCATCGCCACCACCGACCCCCGTCTGATCGCGATCACCGGCGAGCGTGCGGCCTGGCACGACCGCGCGCCGGAGAGCTGGGAGCACGTCATGCCCTACGGAGTCCGGACCGACGAACAGCAGCGGCTGGTGGCCGCCGGCCACCGGGTGCGGGTCGCCGTGCCTTCGGGGGCCGGCGCGCTCGGGGTCGTGGCGCGGCGCCTGGGTGGCCGGGCATGACCGGCGGCCTGGCCATCATCGGCGGCGGGAAGATCGGGGAGGCGCTGCTCTCCGGCCTGATCCGGCGCGGCGGGCGGGAGGGCCTCGTGGTCTGCGAGCGCAGCCCCGAGCGCGCCGCGCAGCTGCAGGAGCGGCACGGCGTCCCGGCGGTCGACCTCGCCGAGGGGGCCGAGCGTGCCCGCACCCTGCTCATCGCGGTCAAGCCGCAGGACATCGGCACGCTGCTGACCGGGCTGGCCGCGCACGTCGACCCCGCCCGGCACCTCGTCGTCTCGGTCGCCGCCGGCGTGCCCACCACGACGATCGAGGCCGCCCTGCCCGCCGGGACGCCGGTGGTGCGGGTCATGCCCAACACCCCGGCGCTGGTCGACGAGGGCATGAGCGTGCTGGCCGCGGGCGCGCACGCGGCGGAGTCGCACCTGGACGACGCCGAAGCGCTGCTCGCCTCGGTCGGCCGCGTGCGCCGGGTGCCGGAGGCGCAGCTGGACGCCGTCACCGCGCTGTCCGGCAGCGGTCCGGCCTACTTCTTCTACCTGGTCGAGGCGATGATCGACGCCGGGATCCTGCTGGGCCTGCCCCGGGCCCTCGCCGCGGACCTCATCGTGCAGACCGCCCTGGGCGCCGCCGTGATGCTGCGCGACTCGGGGGAGCACCCGGTGCAGCTGCGCGAGGCGGTCACCAGCCCCGGCGGGACGACGATCGCCGCGATCCGCGAGCTCGAGCGGCACGGTGTCCGGGCTGCCCTCATCGCCGCCATCGAGGCCGCCCACGCCCGCTCGGTGGAGTTGGGACGAGAGAGCGGTGAGGGGCCGGCGGGTCGCTGAGCGACGACCGCGCGGGCAGATCTTGATCAACGGACCGTCACATCGGCACCTCGGGTCGCTGCGACACGCCCTGCATCGTGTCGACACGACGACATAGGTAGAAATCTGCCGAGGACCAACCGTTCCTCATGTCCGTTTCTTGTCTCGCTTCTGTCACGGTTGTCCCCCTACTCTCTGTGTCAGCGCGTGCGTGCCGCGTAGTCGGTGGGGAAGCCGGCTCGACGACACGCGCTAGGTCCGGAGACAGAGACAATGACCATGCCCCAGCGCCACCACGCTGCTTCCGCCGCTCAGTTCGCCGCCCGCCAGGGCGTGCCGGGCCCGCGGCCGATCGGTCGCCCCATGGCCGCCACCGTCGCCCGCCCCGTGCCGGCCGCGCACCCGGCCGCGATGCCCGTCGGCCGCCCGGTCGTCCCGCAGCAGCGCGCCGCCGTCACCTTCCTGACCGTCGCCGAGGTCGCCGCCATGATGCGGGTCTCGAAGATGACCGTGTACCGCCTCGTCCACGCCGGCGAGCTCTCCGCCGTCCGCGTCGGCCGCTCCTTCCGCGTCCCGGAGCGGGCCGTCCAGGACTACCTGCGCGACGCCTACACCGACATCGCCTGAGCAAGGACCCCGCTGCCCCCGCCACTCGCAAGCTCGCGGCGGGACCCTGCAGCAGGGCCGCTCCGCTCCCTTCCCTTCAGAGGGACGGAGCTCACGGGGGACGAGGCCTTCCCCCTTCGTCGTGAACCGGGCTCGTCCCGCGGCAGCGTCGCCGCGGGACGGCCGGTAAGCTCGGGCGGCCAGCGAGGACCCGGCAGGCGCCGGTGTCGTCGCGCACGAGCTGAATCACCACGGCGCGGGTCCCGGTTCTTCCGGTTCGCCCGCGCGACCACGACGTCGGGAGTGCAGGACATGGGTTCGGTCATCAAGAAGCGGCGCAAGCGGATGGCGAAGAAGAAGCACCGCAAGCTGCTGAAGAAGACCCGCGTCCAGCGACGCAACAAGAAGTAGGGCGCCCGCACGTGCCGCCCGCGGTGGTCCTCGTCACCGGCGTGAGCCGGTGGCTGGGGGGTGCCCTCGCGGCCGAGCTCGCCACCGACCCGTCGATCGAACGGGTCATCGGCGTGGACACCGTCCCGCCGTCCGCCGAGATGCTGCGACGTCTCGGCCGCACCGAGTTCGTGCGCGCCGACATCCGCAACCCGCTGATCGGCAAGGTCATCGCGAACGCGTCCGTCGACACGGTCGTGCACATGAACATCAGCTCCACGCCCGCCGGTGCCGGTGGGCGGGGGCCGATGAAAGAGCTCAACGTCATCGGGACGATGCAGCTCCTGGCCGCCTGCCAGCGGGCGGCGTCGGTGCGCCGCTTCGTGCTCAAGTCGACCAGCGCGGTCTACGGGGCCTCCTCCCGCGATCCCGCCGTCTTCACCGAGAAGATGCAGGCCAGGCGCGTGCCGTCCGGTGGGTTCGCCCGCGACAGCGTCGACATCGAGGGCTACGTGCGGTCGTTCGCACGTCGCCGTCCCGACGTCGACGTGGCGATGCTGCGGTTCACGAACTTCATCGGGCCGAGCATCGACTCGCTGCTCACCGGGTTCTTCCGCATGCCGGTCGTGCCCACGGCGCTCGGCTACGACGCCCGGGTGCAGCTGCTGCACGAGGACGACGCACTCGCCGTCCTCGTCCGCGCGACCACCGGCCAGTTCACCGGCACGGTCAACGTCGGCGGTGAGGGCACGCTGCTGCTCTCCCAGTGCATCCGCCGGCTCGGCCGCGTCCACGTGCCGATCCCCTCGCCGGCGCTCGGCTCGGTGGGCCGGTTCTCCCGGCGGTTCGGGTTCGTCGACTACTCCCCGGAGCAGATGCGCTTCCTCAACTTCGGCCGCGTGGTCGACACGACGGTCCTGCGTGAGGAGTTCGGCTACACGCCGCGCTACAGCACCGCGGCCGCGCTGGCCGACTACGCGCGCACGGTCGACCCGGTGATCCCGCCGGACGTCATCAGCGCCGTCACCGACCGGCTGCTCGGCGTCGTCGACCGGGTCGGCGACGGTGCCGCCGCCGTCGGGGAGCGGCTGCGCCCCGCGCCGCCGGCCCCGGGATTGCGGGCGGTGCGCGATGCCTGAGGCCCGCGTGATCCCGCTGCGGCCGGAGGACGACGAGCCGCGCCCGGTCGCCGCGCCGTCCTCCCCGAGCTGGGAGGAGCAGATCGCCGGCGGTGTCGAGTTCCTGCACCGGCGGGTGACCGGCGACTACGAGACCGACGAGTTCGGCTTCGACCCCGACCTCACCGACCACCTGCTGCTGCCGATCCTGCGGCCGCTGTTCAGCAAGTACTTCCGCGTCGAGACCCAGGGGCTCGAGCACGTGCCGGCCGAGGGCGGCGCGCTGGTGGTGGCCAACCACTCGGGCACGCTGCCCGTCGACGCGCTGATGACCACCGTCGCGCTGCACGACGAGCACCCGGCGCACCGGCGGCTGCGGCTGCTGGGCGCCGACCTGGTCTTCGAGCTGCCGTTCATCGGCAGCATGTCGCGCAAGATGGGCACCACGCTGGCGAGCAACGAGGACGCCGAGCGGTTGCTCACCGGGGGCGAGCTGGTCGGCGTCTTCCCCGAGGGCTTCAAGGGCATCGGCAAGCCGTTCCGCGAGCGGTACACGCTGCAGCGCTTCGGCCGCGGCGGTTTCGTCACCGCGGCGCTGCGCACCGGCGTGCCGATCATCCCGTGCGCCATCGTCGGGGCCGAGGAGATCTACCCGATGATCGGCAACGCCAAGACCGCGGCGCGGCTGCTCGGCCTGCCGTATTTCCCGGTGACGCCGACGTTCCCGCTGCTCGGCCCGCTGGGCCTGCTGCCGCTGCCGTCGAAGTGGCTGATCGCCTTCGGCGCGCCGATCGAGACCGCGTCCTACGGTCCCGGCGCGGCGGAGGACCCGATGCTGGTGTTCAACCTCACCGACCAGGTGCGGGAGACCATCCAGCACTCGATCTACCAGCTCCTGCTGCAGCGCAAGAGCGTCTGGCGGTAGTCACCGCCAGGGCAGGCGCACCCGCTTGTCCACGACGGGCACCGTCACGACCTTGCGCCGCCGGCGCACGGCGATGGTCCCGCCGACGATCCCGCCGGATACCACGGCGGCGGCCACCGTCGGGACGCCGATCTTCGCCGCCTTGCGCCCGGTCCGGAAGTCGCGCACCGTCCAGCCGCGCGAGCGGGCGACCGCGCGCAGCTCGGTGTCCGGGTTCACCGCCACGGCGTTGCCGCACAGCGTGAGCATCGGCAGGTCGTTGGCCGAGTCGCTGTAGGCCGTGCAGCGGGAGAGGTCCAGGCCCTCCCGCTCGGCCAGCGCCCGCACCGCCTCCGCCTTGGCCTCGCCGTGCATGAGCTCGCCGACCAGCCGGCCGGTGAAGCGGCCGCCCTTGATCTCGGCGACGGTCCCGAGCGCCCCGGTCAGGCCGAGCCGGCGGGCGATGATCGTGGCCAGCTCGACCGGGGTGGCGGTGACCAGCCACACGCGCTGCCCGGCATCGAGGTGCTGCTGCGCGAGCTGCCGCGTGCCGCCCCAGATCCGGTCGGCCATCAGCTCGTCGTAGATCTCCTCGCCGGCCTGCGCGATCTCGTCGACCGGGCGGCCGGACACGAAGCCCAGCGCGCTCTCCCGGATCGAGTGCATGTCCTCGGCGCTCTCGTTGCCGGCGATGCGGAACTTCGCCTGCTGCCACACGAACCGCGCCAGGTCGCGGCTGGTGAAGTACTTGCGGGCGGCCAGCCCACGGGCGAACCAGAACAGCGACGCGCCCATCATCATCGTGTTGTCGACGTCGAAGAACGCGGCCGCGGTCGGGTCGGCCTCGACCGCCGGCGGGCCGCTGACCTCGGCGGCGGCGGCCGACGCCTCACCGGCGACGTGCGCGCGGGTCTCGGGGTCGACCGGGGCGACCGGGCGCCCGCGGGACGGCCAACGCGGCACGAGCACCTCCCCCGGGAGAACGGCGAAACCGCTCTCGACCCTAACGGGCGCGGGGAAGCCGCCCCGCCGCAGGGCTCAGCAGCTGCCGACGGCGATGGGGCCGAGGCAGATGCTGACCAGCGGCGGGCTCGTGCTGGACGTCGAACCGCTGGTCGGCGTCGACGCGGAGCCGCTCGAGCCGCCCGCCGAGCCGCCCGGGAGCGAGACCGACACCGACGGCAGGGGCAGCGTCGGCAGGCTGGGGGCGGGCGCGGACGGGACCGTCGTGCGGGGCACCGTCGGCACCGTCGTGCCGGCGGTCGAGCCACCGGGCGCCCCGGTGCTGCCGCTCGACCCGGTGTCCCCGGTGGGCGCGGCCGGGATGGCGCTGGTCGGCAGGTCGGTCGCGGTCTGCCCCTCGCCGGGCACGGTGCCCGGCTCCGGCGTGCTGCCGCCCGCAGCCGACGGCGGGGTCTGGACCCCGCAGTCCGCCGGCAGCGGCCCGTACTGGTCGGTGCCGGCCGTCGCCGGGCCGCCCGGGCAGGCCAGGGCGCCCTGCAGCGCGGTGTCGCGGGCCCGGACCTCGGAGATCAGGGCGAGCGAGTTGCCCATCGCGTCGCGCGCACCTGCCGGCACCTTCGGCACGAGCGCGGACAGGTCGGCCGACTGCTGCGCGGACCACTGCGCCAGGAAGTCCAGCGGGGACGCCGAGCCGGTCTGCACCGCCCGGGTCGTCAGCCACGACGCGCCCTCGGTGGTCTGCGCGTCCATCGTCCGCAGGGTCTGGATCACCAGCTCCGGCGACGCGTCCGCGGCCAGGACGTCGCCGTCGCTCCCGCTGCCACCGGCCGCCGGCAGCGCCGTCGTCCCCTCCGAGAGCAGGTGGTCGAGCTCGTGCAGCCGGGTGCTGGCGAAGTCGAGCAGCGTCTGCCCGCGCGAGGAGTCGCTGGCCAGCGCGAGCTGGGTCTGCTCCGTGCCGCGCTTGAGCCCGTACAGCGGGTCGCCGGGCTGCGCGCCGGTCGAGACGGCGACCAGACCGGCAAGCGCGGTCACCGCGACGGCGGCACCGGCCAGCCCGGCGGTGAACCTGCCGCGCCAGCGCGCGGTGGCGGTCTCGACCGCGCTCGCGCCCAGAAAGCGCCGGGCGCGGGCCTTGCCCACCGGTTCCGGAGTCCGGACGGCGGCCATCGCCACGAGCCGGGCCCGGGTCGCCGCGCGGAAAGCGGCGTCGGGCTCGCCGTCCAGAGCCGTGCCGAGCTCGCCGAGCCGGCCGACGAGGGCCTCCTCGCGAGCGCGCACGGCGGCGCCGCGGCGCGGTGCCGCGTGGCTGCCGGTGTGAGCGTTCACAGGGGTCCTCCGGAGGGGTGGGCGTCGTCCAGCGTGCCCAACGACGAAGGGGTCCGGGGGGTTACGCGACCCGGCTGCAGTTCTGTCACAGCAGCCCCTCCGGCAACAGGGCCGCGAGTCGCCGGACGGCGCGGTGCTGCAGCGCCTTGATCGCGCCGTCCTTCTTCCCCATGATCGCGGCGGTCTCGGCGACCGAGAGCCCGTGCAGGAAGCGCAGCACGATGCACTCCTGCTGCTCGGCGTTGAGCTGCTGCACGCAGATCAGCAGCTGCTCGTTGGTGAGGTGCTGGACGACGGCGTCCTCGGGGCCGTCGGTGGCCCGGTCGGCGTCGCGCATGTCCGCCGTCGTGACCTCCAGCCGGTACCGGCTGCTCTTCACGTGGTCGCGGATGATGTTGCGGGCGATCGTGACCAGCCAGGCGCCGACGTCGCGGCCCTGGAACGACAGCGAGTCGATCCGCCGCAGCGCCCGGACGAACGTCTCGCTGGTGACGTCCTCGGCCATCGCCCGGTCGCCGACCCGGTGGTAGACGTACCGGAAGATCATCGTCACGTAGTGGTCGTAGAGCCGGCCGAACGCCTCGGCGTCGCCGGCCTGGGCGGCACGGACCAGCCCCCAGACGTCGACCCCGTCGCTCTCGGGCGGCTCTCCGGCATCGGCGAGGGCCGCGAACTCGTCGGCGGTCAGCTCCTCGTCGAGAGCCGGGTCGACGACGACGTTCGGCTCGAGCGGGGGGTCGGGGGAGGGCTCCGGCCGCGGCGCCGGCACCGTCTCGGTGGCCGCGCGCGGGAACGGGGTGGGCCGCGGTCGCGGCGAGGGGCGTGCCGCGGGCGAGGGCCGCGGATAGGGGGTCGGCCGCCCGTTCGACTCCGCCGGCGCGGCGGTGGCCTGCCGCGCGGCGTCGAGCGGGCGGGGGGACGGCATGCGGGCGGATCGACCTCCTCGTCGGCCCGCCGAGCCGACCTACGGCTCCCTCCGTCGCGTCGGGCTCGGTCGACCGGCGCGCATGCTGCGGGGCAAGCCCCATGGTGACAACATCGCTGCAGTCCGTCCACGCCACCCCGCCGGATTCGCTTCCTCCCGTACCCCGGCCGGGTGGCGATCGCAGCTTCAGAGCAGCTCCAACGACAGGAGAGGCCCGTGTCCGACGGCACCACCCTGACCGCGCTGGTGCGGGCCGCCGCGCGGCAGCGCCCCGACGCCCCGGCGGTGGTCGCCGGCGATCGGCGGCTCAGCTGGGGGGAGCTCGACGCCGCCGTCGACCGGGTGGCGGCCGGGTACGCCGCGCGCGGTCTGGCGCCGGGGGAGCGGGTGGCGGTGCAGCTGCCGAACGGGATCGACTGGTTGCGGGCCGCTCTCGGCGCCCTGCGCGCGGGGCTGGTCGTCGTCCCGGTCAACACGGCCTACACCGACCCTGAGCTCGAGCACGTCCTCGGCGACTCGGGGGCGTCGCTGCTCGTCGTCCGCCAGGAGCGGTCGGAGGTGGCCGGGGTGCCGGTCTGCCCCGGGCCGCCGGAGGCCGGCGGTCCGCCGCCCGAGGACGCCGAGGACCCGGACGGGCTGGCCTTCCTCGCCTACACCAGCGGCACCACCGGCCGGCCGCGCGGCGCGATGCTGCCCCACGCGGCGCTCCGGGCCAACCAGGAGCAGTGTCTGGCGATGACCCCGCCGCCGGTGCGCGCCGACGACCGGGTGCTGCTCGTCCTGCCGCTGTTCCACGTCTACGGCCTCAACTCCGGGTTCGGCCTGGCGGCCGCCACCGGCGCCTGCGTCGTGCTGCAGGAGAGCTTCGACCCGCGGGCGGCGCTGGAGCTGATGGAGCGCGAGCAGGTCACCGCCGTCCCCGGAGCGCCCCCGATGTACCAGGCCTGGCTGGCCGCGGCCGACGCCGACGGCAGCGACGCCGGGTTGCGGCGGGCGTTCGCGGCGGTGCGGATCGCGTCGTCGGGTGCGGCCCCGCTGCCGGAGGAGGTGTGGACGGCGATGCGCGAGCGCGCCGCCGTCACGGTCTGGGAGGGCTACGGGCTCACGGAGGCCAGCCCGGTGGTCGCCAGCACCCTGGCCACCGGCCGGCCCAAGCCGAACTGCATCGGCGGGCCGATCCCCGGCGTCGAGATCGAGCTGCGGGACTCGGCGGAGACCCCCGGCGACGCCGAGCCGGACGAGGACGACGACGGCGGCGAGGAGGGCCCCGGGGAGATCGTCGTCCGGGGGCCGAACCTGTTCGCCGGCTACTGGCCCGACGGCACCGACGGCCCGGACGCCGACGGGTGGCTGGCCACCGGCGATCTCGGCTACCGGGACGAGGACGGCGACCTGCACCTGGTCGACCGGCGCAGCGACCTGGTGCTGGTCAGCGGCTTCAACGTCTACCCCGCCGAGGTCGAGCGGGTGCTGGACGGCCATCCGGCGGTCGCCGAGAGCGCGGTGATCGGCGTGCCCGACGCGCGCACGGGGTCGGCGGTCCGGGCGGTCGTCGTCCTGGAGCAGGGGCAGACGGTGACCGCGGACGAGCTCATCGCGCACGCCGCCGGCTCGCTCGCCCGCTACAAGGTGCCGACCTCGGTCCACTTCCTGCCTGCGCTGCCGCACTCGCTGACCGGCAAGGTCAGCCGGGCTCGGCTGCGCGAGCTCGGCCTCACCGACGCGGAGCTGGTGGAGCAGTGACCCCACGACTGCAGCTGATGACTCGCGAGGGCTGCCACCTCTGCGAGGAGGCCGCCGCCACGCTCGCGCAGCTCGCCGCCGAGGCCGGTCTCGAGCCGCCGGAGTCGATCGACGTCGACGCCGACCCCGAGACGCAGGCCGAGTTCGGCGACCGGGTGCCCGTCGTCCTGCTCGACGGCCGCGAGCACTCCTACTTCGCGGTGGACGTCCCACGGCTGCGACGGGACCTGGGGTAAGGACCCCGCTCCCCCTCACCCCTCGCACGCTCGGGGCGAGCCTCTGGACCGGGGCCGTTCCATCACCTCACCAGGCGTGTGACAGGGTGGTTCTCGACACAGTGCCACCCGTATGTGGCCGGTCAGCGGGGTCTGAGGCCCTGTGCGACTTTGTTCCCACGTTCACAAGCGGTTACCGTGGCGGACGCCGGGCGGCAGACCGCCCGGTTTCCCCGATCGTCGCAGGCGGCAGGTGCGTCGCCGGAAGCGACCGCTGTGGAGTGGCAGGCCCGTGACGAACCCCCGGCCCCGGACGATCCCGGAGGCCACCGTCGCCCGGCTCGCCGTGTACCTCCGGGTCCTCACCGGGCTGGTCGACGGCGGGCGGAGCACCGTCTCCTCGGGTGAGCTGGCCTCCGCTGCGGGCGTGAACCCGGCCGGCCTGCGCAAGGACCTCTCCCACCTCGGCCCGTGCGGGGTGCGCGGCGTCGGGTACGAGGTCCGCACTCTTCGGGACCGCATCGCGCGGGTACTGGGCGTCGAACGGTCACGGGCGTGCGTGCTGGTGGGCATCGGCAACCTCGGCGCGGCGCTGGCCGACTACGCCGGCTTCGGCACCCGTGGCTTCGAGTTCGTGGGCCTGTTCGACGCCGCACCGAGCCGGGTGGGGCAGCAGGTCGGTGGTTCGGTCGTCCGTCCGGTCGAGGAGCTGGAGGACGTCGTCGCCGAGACGCAGGCGTCCATCGGCGTCATCACGACACCGGCCGAGGTGGCGCAGTCCGTCTGCGACCGGCTCGCCGCGGCCGGGGTGAGGAGCATCTTGAACTTCGCGCCCGTCACGCTCACCGCCCCGCCGGGGGTCGACGTGCGTCAGGTCGACCTGTCCGTGGAGCTGCAGGTGCTGGCCTTCCTGGGCTCCCAGCGCACGCTGCCCGAGGCGGTCGTGGGCGGTATGGCATGAGCCTGCTCGCGGTGGGTGTGAGCCACCAGACCGCCCCGGTCTCGCTGCTCGAGCAGTTCGCCATGGGGGCCGACGACATGGCCAAGGTGCTGCACGAGCTGGTCGACAGCGACCACGTGAGCGAGGCGATCGTGCTGGCGACCTGCAACCGGGTCGAGGTGTTCGCCGAGGTCGAGAAGTTCCACGGCGGCGTCGTCGACGTCAGCCGCATCCTGGCGCGCCAGGCCGGCGGCACGGTCGAGGAGCTCTCGCCGTACGTCACCGTGCACTACGAGGACCAGGCGGTCGCGCACCTGTTCACCGTCGCCGCGGGCCTGGACTCGATGGTCGTCGGCGAGACCCAGGTGCTCGGCCAGCTGCGCGCGGCCTACGCGCTCGCCCAGGAGGAGGGCACGGTCGGCCGCGCCCTGCACCCGATCGCCCAGCGGGCGCTGCGGGTGGGCAAGCGGGTGCACGCCGAGACCGGCATCGACCGGGCCGGCGCCTCGCTGGTCGCCGCCGCGCTGGACCGCGCCGACGCCCGCCTCGGTGGTCTGGCCGGCCGCCCGGCGCTGGTCGTCGGCGCCGGCTCGATGGGCGCTCTGGCTGCCACCACCCTGGCCCGCCGCGGCGTGCAGGTGACGGTGAGCAGCCGCACGCCCGAGCACGCCGCCCGGCTGGCCGAGGCCGTCGGCGGGCGCGCGGCCGAGCTGGCCGACCTGACCGCCGAGATCGCCGCCGCCGACGTGCTGGTCACCTGCACCGGCGCGAGCGGGATCGTCGTCGGCACCGACACCGTCGCGGCCGCCATGACCGGACGCGGAGACCGGCAGCTCGTCGTCGTCGACCTGGCCCTGCCGCGCGACGTCGAGGCCGGCGTCGCGGGCCTGCCCGGCGTGCACGTCGTCGACCTCGCGCTGCTGCAGGGCGAGCGGCAGTCGGCCGAGGCCCCGATCGCGGGCTCGGTGGCCGCCGACGACGTCCGCGCCGCGCGCGGCCTGATCGAGACCGAGCTGTCGCAGCTGCGCGCCGAGCAGCACGCCGCCGCGGTCGCCCCGGCGATCTCCGCGCTGCGCAACCAGGCCGCCGAGGTGGTCGACGCCGAGCTGCTGCGGCTGTCCGGCCGGCTGCCCGACCTCGACGCCCGTTCCCGCGCGGAGGTCGCCCGCACGGTCGGCCGCGTCGTCGACAAGCTGCTGCACGAGCCGACGGTCCGGGTCAAGGAGCTGGCCAGCGCACCGGGCGGCACCGACTACGCCGACGCGCTGCGGGCGCTGTTCGGCCTGGGCATCGACGCCGACGTCGAGGGCGAGCACGCCACGCTCGCCGAGGCGGTCACCGTCGATCCCGAGGACCTCCGCCCGGGGGGTGGTCTGCCGTGAGCACGCCCGCTCTCCGTCTGGGCACCCGTCGCAGCCGGCTGGCGCTGACCCAGTCGCAGTGGGTCGCCGACGCGATCACCGCCGCCACCGGCGTCCCGGTCGAGCTGGTGCACATCGTCACCGAGGGCGACGTCTCCACGGCGGCGATCGCGCAGCTCGGCGGCACCGGGGTCTTCGTCACGGCGATCCGCCAGGCGCTGCACGACGGCCGGGTCGACCTCGCCGTGCACAGCTACAAGGACCTGCCCACCGCGCCGGAGCCGGGCCTCGTCCTGGCCGCCGTGCCGGTGCGCGAGGACCCGCGCGACGCGCTGGTGGCCCGCGACGGGCTCACCCTCGGCGAGCTGCCGCCGGGCTCCACGGTCGGCACCGGCGCCCCGCGCCGGGTGGCCCAGATCCGCGCGCTCGGCCTCGGCCTCGACGTCGTCCCGATCCGGGGCAACGTCGACACCCGCATGGCGCGGGTCGTCCCGGGTGACCTGGACGCGGTCGTCCTCGCCCGGGCCGGGCTGGCCCGGCTGGGGCGCACCGACGCGATCACCGAGACGCTCGACCCGCTGCAGGTGCTGCCCGCCCCCGCCCAGGGAGCGCTCGCCGTCGAGTGCCGCGAGGACGACGCCCGCACCCGTGAGCTGCTCGCCCCGCTCGAGCACGCCGGCACCCGTGCCTGCGTGGTCGCCGAGCGGAGCACCCTCGCCGCACTGGAGGCCGGCTGCAGCGCGCCGGTCGCCGCCTACGCGGAGGTGGCCGACGGCGAGGACGGCCCCGAGCTGTACCTCCGCGCTTCGGTGACCGCCCTGGACGGCAGCGACGCCGTCCGCGGCTCGGTCACCGGCCCGCTCGGCGAGGCGGCGGCCCTGGGCCGCGCGCTCGCCGCCGAGCTGCTCGACCGCGGTGCCGCCGAGCTGATGGCGGCCCCCCAGATCCCCGAACACGCCCTCTCCCAGGGGCCAGGAAGCAGGAGCACCCGATGACCCGCAAGACCGCCGGCGCGCCGGCCGGCAAGGTCGTCTTCGTCGGCGCAGGCCCGGGCGACCCCGGGATGCTGACCGCCCGGGCGAGCGAGGCGCTCGCCACGGCCGGCGTCGTCCTCGTCGACCCCGACGTCTCGATCGCCGTCCAGGACGTCGTCCGCGAGACCGTGCCGGCCGCCGAGCTGACGCCCGTCTCCGGCGACCCCGCCGAGGTGGCCAAGGCCGCCGTGGCCGCGGCGAAGGGCGGCGCCGTCGTCGTCCGCCTCGTCGCCGGCGACCCGTTCACCTCCGAGGCCGCGGTCAAGGAGCTGCTGGCCGTGGGCCGCACCTCCGTGCCGTTCGACGTCGTCCCCGGCGTCGCGACCGGCACCGCGGTGCCGGCGTTCGCCGGCGTCGCCCTCGGCGGGACGGCGCTCTCCGCCGACCTGCGCGCCGGGGTCGACCTCGTCCCGCTGGCCGCGGCGGCCGCCGCCACCGGCAGCCCGCTGGTGCTCTCGGCCCCCGCCGTCGAGGAGCTGCCCGAGGCCGCGATCCGGCTCGTCGAGGGCGGCCTGACCGGCGCGACGCCGGTCGTGGTCACCGCCGGTGGATCCGGCACGGGCCAGAAGAGCGTCGTGAGCAAGCTCGCCGCGGTCGCCGAGAAGACCGCCGGCCTCGAGGCGCTCTCCGGTGCCGTCGTCGCCACGATCGGTGCCGCCGTCGACAAGCGGGCCAAGCTCTCCTGGTGGGAGAGCCGGCCGCTGTTCGGCTGGCGGGTGCTGGTGCCGCGGACCAAGGACCAGGCCGGCGAGATGAGCGAGCGGCTGCGCGCCTACGGCGCGGTGCCGGTCGAGGTGCCGACCATCGCCGTCGAGCCGCCGCGCAGCCCCGCGCAGATGGACCGCGCGATCAAGGGCCTGGTCACCGGCCGCTACGGCTGGATCGTGTTCACCTCGGTGAACGCGGTGAAGGCCGTGCGCGAGAAGTTCACCGAGCTCGGCCTCGACGCCCGCGCGTTCGCCGGCGTCAAGGTCGCCTGCGTGGGCGAGTCCACCGCGGACGCCGTCCGGGCGTTCGGCATCGCGCCGGAGCTGGTGCCCGCCGGGCAGCAGTCCAGCGAAGGCCTGCTCGCCGACTTCCCGCCCTACGACGACGTGTTCGACCCGATCAACCGGGTGCTGCTGCCGCGCGCCGACATCGCCACCGAGACCCTGGCCGCCGGCCTGGTCGAGCGCGGCTGGGAGGTCGACGACGTCACCGCCTACCGGACCGTCCGGGCGGCCCCGCCGCCCGCGCCGGTGCGCGAGGCGATCAAGGGCGGCGGCTTCGACGCGGTGTGCTTCACCTCGTCGAGCACGGTGCGCAACCTGGTCGGCATCGCCGGCAAGCCGCACGCCAAGACCGTCGTCGCGGTGATCGGCCCCGCCACCGCGGCCACCGCGCAGGAGTTCGGCCTGCGGGTCGACGTCCAGCCGGAGACCGCCGCCGTCGCGCCGCTGGTCGACGCGCTCGCGGAGTTCGCGGCCGCGCGCCGGGCCGAGGAGGAAGGCGGCGCCAAGTGACGTCGCCCGGTTTCGCGCGCGGGCGTCGGCTGCGGTCGACGCCCGCGCTGCGGCGGCTCACCGCGCAGACCCGGCTCGCCCCGGCGGACTTCGTGCTCCCGGTGTTCGTCAAGCAGGGCATCGACGAGCCGGTGCCGATCAGCTCGATGCCGGGCGTCGTCCAGCACACGCTGGACTCGCTGCGCAAGGCCGCGCACGAGGCGGCCGAGGCCGGCATCGGGGGGCTGATCCTGTTCGGCATCCCGTCGGAGAAGGACCCGGTCGGCTCGCAGGCCGACGCCGCCGACGGCATCGTCAACGTGGCGCTGCAGCAGCTCAGGGACGACCTCGGCGACGAGCTGGTGCTCATGGCCGACCTGTGCCTGTGCGAGTACACCGACCACGGGCACTGCGGGGTCGTCACGCCGGCCGGGATCGTCGACAACGACCCGACGCTGGACCGCTACGCCGCCGTCGCGATCGCCCAGGCCCAGGCCGGGGCCCACGTCATCGCGCCCAGCGGGATGATGGACGGCCAGGTCGCGGCGATCCGCCGCGCGCTCGACGGCTCCGGGTTCACCGAGACGCCGATCCTGGCCTACGCCGCCAAGTACGCCAGCGGCTTCTACGGCCCGTTCCGGGAGGCCGCCGAGGGCGCGCCGCAGTTCGGCGACCGGTCGACCTACCAGATGGACCCGCCGAACGCCCACGAGGCGCTGCGCGAGGTGCGCCAGGACCTCGCCGAGGGTGCCGACGCCGTCATGGTCAAGCCGGCGCTGCCGTACCTGGACATCGTGCGCGCGGTGGCCGACGCCGTGGACGTGCCGGTGAGCGCGTACCAGGTCAGCGGCGAGTACGCGATGCTCGAGGCGGCCGCGGCCAACGGCTGGGTCGACCGGCAGCGGGCGATCCTCGAGACGCTCACCGCGATCCGCCGCGCGGGCGCCGGAACGGTGCTCACGTACTGGGCGGTGGAAGCAGCCCGCTGGCTGCGGTGACGCCCTACATCGAACCCGGCGGGTCGTGGCGGCCGTTCTGGCTGGTCGCCGCGTTCCTCGTGGTGCTGATCGGGCTCGACCTCGCGCTGCCCGGCGCCGACGTGCCCGCCTGGGTGTGGGTGCTCTGCGTCGTCGCGGTGCTCGGCGTCGTGGGCGTGGGCGCGCTGTCCGCCCGCCGGATGTGGACGGTGCGCGTGGACGCCGACGGCCCGGACGCCGCGCTGTCGGTCGGCCGCGAGCGGGTCGCGCTCGCCGACGTCGACGCCGCCCACCTGCGCGCCGTCCGGGAGGGCGAGGCGGGCGTGGACGCCGGGGCTCCGGTGCTCGGCGGCGGCTGGTCGGTCCCGAAGGGCCGCACCGGGCTGCCGCTGAGGCTCACCGACGGCCGGACCGTCCTCGTGCCGACCCGCGACCCCGCCGCGCTGACCACCGCGATCCTCGCGGTCGTCACTCCTCCGTCGAACGGCCATCCCTTCGACGGGTCCTCAGGTTCGCAGGGGACACTGGATCAGTGACCTCGTCGGACGCCGCCCGCTACGCCTACGAGGCCCCGGTCTCTGCCGACCTGTTCGCCCGGGGCCAGGAGATCACCCCGGGCGGGGTGAACAGCCCGGTCCGCGCCTTCCGCGCGGTCGGGGGGACCCCGCGCTTCATGGTGTCGGCGTCCGGGCCCTACCTCGTCGACGCCGACGGCCGCCGCTACGTCGACCTGGTCAGCTCCTGGGGGCCGATGCTGCTCGGCCACGCCCACCCGGCCGTCGTCCAGGCGGTGTCCACCGCCGCCGCGGCCGGGCTGTCGTTCGGCGCGCCCACCGAGGGCGAGCTGGACCTGGCCGAGGAGATCGCCCGCCGGATGCCGCCGGTGCAGAAGGTCCGGCTGGTCAACTCCGGCACCGAGGCGGTGCTGTCGGCGATCCGGCTGGCACGCGGCGCGACCGGGCGCCGGCTGGTCGTGAAGTTCGCCGGGCACTACCACGGTCACGTCGACGCGCTGCTCGCCTCGGCCGGCTCCGGCGTCGCCACGCTCGGGCTGCCCGACACCCCGGGTGTCACCACCGGCGCCGCCGCCGACACCGTCGTCCTGCCCTACAACGACGTCGCCGCGGTCGAGCAGGTCTTCGCCGAGCGCGGCGCCGACATCGCGTGCGTCATCGCGGAGGCCGCCGCCGGCAACATGGGCGTCGTCCCGCCGCTGGACGGGTTCAACGCCGCGCTGCGCCGGATCACCGCCGCGCACGGGGCGCTGCTGGTGCTCGACGAGGTGATGACCGGCTTCCGGGTGTCCCGGTCCGGCTGGTACGGCCTCGACCCCGTGGCCGCCGACCTGTTCACCTTCGGCAAGGTCATGGGCGGCGGGCTGCCGGCCGCGGCGTTCGGCGGTCGCGCCGAGCTGATGGACCAGCTGGCGCCGGTCGGGCCGGTCTACCAGGCAGGCACCCTGTCGGGGAACCCGGTCGCGGTCGCCGCCGGGCTGACCACGCTGCGGCACTGCACCGACGAGGTCTACGCCCGCTGCGACAAGGTGTCCGCAACGCTGCGCGGTGCGGCGAGCGCCGCGCTGTTCGCCGCCGGGGTGCCGCACCGGGTGCAGCAGGCCGGCAACATGTTCAGCGTCTTCTTCGTGCCCGACGAGCGGCAGGTCCGCGACTACGACGACGCCAAGAGCCAGGACGTCGGCCGCTACACCGCGTTCTTCCACGAGATGCTCGCCCGCGGCGTCTACCTGCCGCCGTCGGCCTTCGAGGCCTGGTTCGTCAACGCGCAGCTGGAGGGCGAGGCGCTCGACCGCGTGCTCGCCGCGCTGCCCGCGGCTGCCCGCGCCGCCGCTGCAGCCCGCCCCGGCCCCGTGCACGCCGCGCCCGACGACGCCGAGGCCACCCCGTGAGCGAGGAGACCACCGTCGTCCACCTGCTGCGGCACGGCGAGGTGTTCAACCCCGACGGCATCCTCTACGGCCGTCTCCCGGGCTTCCGGCTCTCCGACGCCGGGGAGATGATGGCGAAGAAGGCCGCCGCCTGGTTCGCGGGCAAGGACGTCGTCCGCCTGGTCTCCAGCCCGCTGGAGCGGGCCCAGCAGACCGCCGCGCCGATCGCCGCCGAGCTCGGCCTGCCGGTGGAGCTCGACGAGCGGCTGATCGAGGCGGGCAACGCGTTCGAGGGCATGCGGGTGGCCGGGGGAGCGGGCGTGTTCCGCCGCCCGGCCAACTGGTGGAAGCTGCGCAACCCGCTGCAGCCGTCGTGGGGCGAGCCCTACGTCGAGATCGCCGCCCGCATGATCCGGGCGGTCGAGGCCGCCCGGGACGCCTCCCGCGGGCACGCGACGGTCCTGGTCAGCCACCAGCTGCCCATCTGGACGGTGCGGTTGCACCTCGAGGGCCGCCGGTACGTGCACGACCCGCGCCGCCGGCAGTGCGGCCTGGCCAGCGTCACGTCGCTGACCTACGTGGGCGACCGGTTCACCGGGCTCTCCTACGCCGAGCCGGCGGGAGCCACCGACCCCGACGCGGTGCCCGGGGCATGAGCGGTGCCACCTTCAACCCGCAGGCCGCCGGCGCGAGCCGTTCTCGTCGTGGAATCCGGCGGATGAATCGGCGCCTGGTGCTCGCGCTCGTCGGAGCGGCCCTGCTGGTCGCGGGCTGCACCGGCAAGGACGCCGTCGACGTCAACAACGGCGGCGAGTTCCGGTTCGTCGCCGGCACCCCCGCCGGCGAGGTCATCCCGGTGAAGGACCGCCAGAGCGCGCCGGAGTTCGGCGGCCGGCTGCTCGACGGCACGGAGTTCTCCTCGTCCTCGCTGTCCGGCGACGTGTCCGTGATCAACTTCTGGGGCTCCTGGTGCCCGCCCTGCCGGGTGGAGACGCCGGAGTTCCAGCAGGTCTACGCCGCGGTCAAGGGCGACGGCGTGCAGTTCCTCGGCGTCAACGTCAAGGACGACGAGCAGCTGGCCGACGCCTTCCTGCAGAGCAAGGACATCACCTACCCGTCGCTCTACGACCCGCGCGGCGAGGTGGCGCTGGCGTTCCGGGACTACCCGGCCAACGCGATCCCGTCCACCATCGTGCTGGACCGCGACGGACGGGTGGCCGCGGTGTACACCGCCGCGGTGAAGCCGGAGGACCTGCAGACCGTCCTCGACCGCGTCGTCGAGGAGGGCTGAGGTGGGCGAGACCTTCAGCCGCCTGGTCACCGACGGCCCCCTGCTCGTGGCCGCCGGGATCGCGGCCCTCGTCGGGCTGATCAGCTTCGCCTCGCCGTGCGTGCTGCCGCTCGTGCCCGGCTACCTCTCCTACGTCACCGGCCTGGTCGGCACGGGCGCCCGTACCGCTTCGCCGGTCGCCGCCGGCAGTGGTGGGGGGACGGCGACCGCGGTGCGCACCGAGACCGACGAGCGCTCCCCCCGGGGCCGGATGCTCGCCGGCGCCCTGCTGTTCGTGCTCGGCTTCACGCTGGTCTTCGTCGCGTTCGGGGCGGCCTTCGGCGGTCTCGGCCGGCTGCTGCTCGAGTACTCCGACGTGCTCAACCGGGTGTTCGGCGTCGTCACGATCGTGATGGGCCTGGCGTTCCTCGGCTGGCTGCCGTTCCTGCAGCGCACCGCCCGGATCTCGGCGCGGCCCGTCGCCGGGCTGGCCGGGGCGCCGCTGCTCGGCATCGTCTTCGGGCTGGGCTGGACGCCGTGCCTCGGGCCGACGCTGGCCGCGGTCAACTCGCTCGCCTACGCCGAGGCCACCGCGGGCCGCGGGGCGGTCCTCGGGGTCGCCTACTGCCTCGGCCTGGGCATCCCGTTCGTGCTCGTCGCCCTCGGTGCGCGCTGGGCGATGGGCGCGACGTCCTTCCTGCGCCGGCACGCGCGCACGGTGACCCGGATCGGCGGCGCCGTCCTGGTCGTCGTCGGCATCCTGCTGGTCACGGGGCTCTGGACAGATCTCATGCAGTGGCTGCGGTCGGGGCTGGCCAGCAGCGGATTCGGGGAGTCGGCGCTGTGAGCGTTCTCGACCCGCCCCGGACGACGCCCGTCCCGCCGTCCCCGCCGCCGGTGCACCGCCGGGTGACCGGCACCCTGCTGCGCTGGTGGCGCCGGCTGACCGCCATGCGGACGGCGATCATCCTGCTGTTCCTGCTGGCGGTCGCGGCGATCCCCGGCTCGCTGCTGCCGCAGCGCTCGCTGTCGCAGAACCAGGTCAACGGGTACTTCACCGACCACCCGACGCTCGCGCCGATCCTGGACAAGCTGTACCTGTTCGACGTCTTCAGCTCGCCGTGGTTCGCCGCGGTGTACCTGCTGCTGTTCATCTCGCTGATCGGCTGCGTGCTGCCGCGCGGCCTGGAGCACCTGCGCGCGCTGCGGGCCGCGCCGCCGGCCGCGCCCCGGCACCTGCTGCGGCTGCCGGACTCCACGAGCGTGCCGACCCCGCTCCCCGGCACCGAGGCGCTGGACGTCGTGGAGGAGGAGCTGCGGGTCCGCCGGTTCCGGGTGGTGCGCCGCGACGGCAGCTCCGGTCCCGAGCTCTCGGCCGAGAAGGGCCTGCTCAAGGAGACCGGCAACCTCGTCTTCCACCTGTCGCTGGTGGCGCTGCTGCTGGCGCTGGCCGGCGGCAAGCTGTGGGGCTACGAGGGCAGCATCCTGGTCACCGAGGGGCAGGGCTTCTGCAACTCGTTCCAGCAGTACGACAACTACTCGGCCGGTCCGCTCGTCGAGGGCAGCGACCTCACGCCGCTGTGCATCAACCTCGAGGACTTCCGCGCGCAGTACGAGGAGGACCTCACCGCGTCGTCGTACACGGCGAAGATCACCTACGGCGCCCCCGGCGAGTCCGGCCGCGAGACCACGATCGGGGTCAACCACCCGCTGCGGGTCGACGGCGACCGGGTGTACGTGACCGGGCACGGGTTCAGCCCGACGTTCACCGTCACGCTGCCGGACGGGACCTCGTTCAAGGACATCTCGGTGCCCTTCCTGCCGTCGGACACCACGACGATGTCCAGCCAGGGCGCGCTCAAGCTGCCGGACCTGCCGGGGCAGAGCGACCAGCTGGCGCTGGAGGGGTTCTTCGCGCCGACCGGTGTCGTGCAGGGCGGCGTCCTGACCTCGGTCGACCCGCGGCCGCTGGCACCGCAGGTGGCGATCGTCGCCTACCGCGGCTACCTCGGCCTGGACTCCGGGCTGCCGCAGTCGGTCTACTCGCTCGACAGCACCCAGATCGACCGCGGCGCCCTCAACCGGGTCGGCGCGGCGAACCTGGCCGAGGGGCAGTCGCTCACCCTCGACGACGGGACGACGATCACCTTCAGCGGCTACAAGGAGTTCGCGGCGCTGCAGTTCTCGCACGACCCGGGGCAGGTGTGGGTGCTGGTCTCGGCGCTGGCGATGCTCGCCGGGCTGCTCGGGATGCTGCTCGTGCGCCGGGAACGGTTCTTCGCCCGGGTGACCGGGGCCCCGGACGGCGGCGGTACCGTTCTGTCGCTGGCCTCCCTCACGCGGGGCAGCGGCGATTCCGGTCCGCGGTTCGCCGCGCTGACCGGCGACCTGCGGGCGGCGCTGGACGCCCGCGCTCCTGCACCCGGACCGGAGGCTTCGCGCACGTGACCGCTGTCGAGCTGGCCCAGCTGTCGAACACGCTGTTCTCGATCACCGTCGCCCTGTACTCGCTGGGCGTCGTCGCGTTCTGCGCGCAGCTGGCGTTCGGTCGCCGTCCCGCGCGCACCCGTGAGCTCGTCGGCGCGGGCGCTCCGGTCGAACCGGCCGCCCCGGCGACCGAGCCCGCGGCCGAACCCGTTCGGGGACGGCGCTGGGGCCTGATCGCGATGGGGCTGACCGTCGCCGGGCTGGTCACCCACGTGGGGATCCTCGTCACCCGCGGGCTGGCCGTGGACCGCCTGCCCTGGGGCAACATGTACGAGTTCGCCACCGCGGTAGTGCTCGTCGCGGTGGCCGCGTTCACCGTCCTGGCCGTGCGGGCCCCCGCGCTGCGGCACATCGGCGCCTTCGTCATGGGGCCGGCCGTGCTGGCCCTGGTGCTCATCGGCCTGAAGCTCTACACCGACGCCAAGCCGCTCGTGGCGGCGCTGCGCTCGTACTGGCTGGCCATCCACGTGACCACGGCGATCCTCGGCTTCGGCATCTTCTTCGTCAGCGGGATCGCGAGCGTGCTGTACCTGCTGCGGACGCGGTACGAGGCCAAGGTGGCCGCGGGCGCGCCGGCCGGCGGCTCGGGCATGCAGATCGTGGAGCGGCTCCCCGCCGCCGCGGCCCTCGACCGCGTCGCGCACCGCACCGCCGTCTTCGGCTTCCCGATCTGGACCTTCGCCGTGATCGCCGGCGCGATCTGGGCGGAGAGCGCCTGGGGTCGGTTCTGGGGCTGGGACCCCAAGGAGACCTGGGCGTTCATCGCCTGGGTCGTCTACGCCGGGTACCTGCACGCCCGGACGACGGCGGGCTGGCGCGGGCGGCCGGCGGCATGGGTGAACGTCGTCGGGCTCGCGGTGATGATCTTCAACCTGCTGTACGTGAACCTGGTGTCGACCGGGCTGCACAGCTACGCGGGCGTCGGCAAGTGACGGATGTTGCCCCCGCGTGCTTCCATGCCCGCCATGGGTAGGCACACGGCCACGGACGGATCGTCCGTGCACCCTCTCGTCGCGGAGGGGATGGCCCGCCGGGGGACTGCGACCGCGTCGCACCGGACGGTCGAGGAGCAGGCGCAGCAGTCCGGCGAGGTCGGCTGGCCCGCGCCGCCGAACAAGGGCCACGGTCTCGGCTGGCCGGGTGACCTGTCCGCCGAGGGCGAGGAGCCCGCACAAGGCGGCCTCGGTTGGCTGCTCGGGACGACGCCCGCCGCTTGATCAGACGGTCGGGCCCTCGCCCTTGCTGCGGCGGCCGAGCTCGCGCAGGAAGTCGGGATCGTCGTCGGGAGCGACCGGACGGCGCGGGCGCTGCGGGCGCACCCGTGGCGGTCGCGGCGAGGAGACGCCTCCGCTGCCACCCGAGGCGGCCGCGGCGCGCATGAGGAGCACGACCACCCCGACCGCCACCAGGAGCACCACCAGGAACGCCGCCATCGGCACAACACCCCCTCGTCCGCCTCCAATGTACGTCCGCAGGAATACTCGGAAACGGACGGCGAACCGCCGTCGTCCGCACCCGCAGGACGGAGACCGTCATCGACGCCGTGGACCGCCAGCTCATCGACCTGCTGCGCGCGAACGGCCGGGCCAGCTACGCCGAGCTCGCCCGGCAGGTGGGGCTGTCCTCCCCGGCCGTGCACGAGCGGGTCGGCAAGCTCGAGGCGGCCGGGGTGATCTCCGGCTACCGGGCGGTCATCGACCCGGCCGCGGTGGGCCTGCACGTGACGGCTCTCGTCGGTGTGATCGAGAGCGACTCGGTCGACGACACCGGCGTCGAGGAGGCACTGCGGGCCACGCCCGGCATCGAGGACTGCTGGCGCGTGGCCGGCAGCGAGGGCTACGTGCTCAAGGTGCGGGTTTCCGACATCCCGGCTCTGGAGGCCACCATCAGTGCGTTGAACCGGATCCGGGGCGTTGCCCGCACCCGGACGACGGTCGTCCTGTCCACCAAGTGGGAGGGCCGTGATGGCTGAGACCACCCCCACCCCCGCCGAGTCGACCGCCTCGGGAAGCGTCCCGGCACCGGGCGGTCCCGACGGCCGGCCGGCCAGCCCGCCGAAGGTGCTGCCCTGGCTGCTCTTCTACACGTTCGACCGGATCGCGATCGCGGTCGTGCTCGTGCTCGTGCTGTGGTGGGCGGGCCTCGCCAGCTACGCCGGGCTGCTGTTCGGCGTGCTGCTGTCGATGCCGGTGAGCTACCTCGTCCTGCGGCCGGTGCGCGATCGGCTCACCGAGGCGCTCGCGGCGCGCAGCGTCGCCCGCCGGACGGCCAAGGAAGACCTCCGGGCGCGGCTGTCCGGCGACGAGACCGACGACTGACGCGTTTCAGCCCGCTCGGCTGAGCTCTTCGGCATCGGTGGGCTCGGGTCGGATGGTGAGGATCTCGGTGCCGTCGGGTCGGTAGGTGTGCCATCGCCCGGCGGGATCTCGCTGGATCGTGAAGCCGTGGTGGACCTGGGTGTGGTGGCGTTCGCAGAGCAGCGCGGAGTTGTCCAGGCTGGTTTCGCCGCCGAAGAGCCAATGCACCACATGATGGACGTCGCACCACCAGGCCGGTCCGTCGCAGCCGGCGAAGACGCAGGCCTCGTCGCGTAGTTCGACGGCTTTTCGTAGAGCCGGGGTGGCCAGACGTTGACTGCGGCCCAGATCCAAGAGTTCGCCGTCGGGGGCGATGAGGTAGCGGCGCAGTTCGGCGTCGCAGGCGACCTGCCGGGCTTTCGCGGCGGAGACGACGCCGCCGAAGCCGAGGGTCGCGGCGCCTCTGCCGGTGCCCGGGTCGGCGAGGTCCTCCGAGCCGATCTTCACCGCGACCTGCGGGCGGGTGCGGCGCAGCAGGGGGGCGGTGCCGGCGGCCAGGGTGTTGTCGGCCCACTGGACCAGCGCGTCGGCCTGCTGCTGGGCGAGGGTGCGCTGGTCACCGGCGGGCCGGTCGGCCTGCCGGTGGGCCTCCAGCGCGGCCTGGACCTTCTGCGCGCCGAGCGGATCGAGGTGGAAGCGGCCGGTGACGCTGCCGTCGGCGTGCGTGACGAGGGTCAGGAACCGCTCCTCGGTGGGATCGGGTTCCGGGCCGTCCTGATCGAGGCGTTGCAGCACCTGGTGCACCAGCTCGGTCAGGTCCGCGTGCGGCCGGTCGACGGCGAACCGGCCGAGCACCTGCCCGACCGCCGCGACGCTGCCGCCCTGGGCGGTGATCAGCCGGGCGTACTTCGGCGCGGTGATCTGCGCGATCACCTCGACCTGATCGGCGGTCAGGCGCCCGGCGGCGTGGGCCTCCTCCACGTCCGGGAGCTGCTCGAGCGCGCGGCCGTTGCGCACCACCTGCGAGGCCGCGGCCTTCGACAGCCGGCCGTGCCCGCGCAGCCACGACTGCGCCGTCTTCTGCCCGTCGCCGGCGAACGCCCGCTTGGAGTCCGCGACGCGGACGGTGCGCGCCAGCTCGGCCTGCGCCCGGTTGACCGCCTCGACGAGATCACGCGTGCGGTCGAGCAGCTCAGGGCCGCTCAGCGCGTGGAGGTGGTCGGAGGACATGACCGCAACGCTAGCGACGCACCGGTCTCGACGCCGGGGCGAATCCCCAGGTCAGAGCCCTGTCCACAGGTTGCCGTCCGGGGTTGACAGCCCCGCCGCTCAGCTCACGCCGACGCTCTCCGCGACCCGGGCCAGCACGTCGGCGTTGAAGGTCTCCGTCGGCTGGACGTAGGCCCACCGCTTCTCCGACGTCGCCCCGAAGCGCGCCTTGTGCAGGTCGGCGCTCATGCCGTACAGGATCCGCGGGGCGCCGTGCCGCAGGGCGCTGCGCACCGACTGGAAGAGCAGCTGCTGGTAGCTGTGGTGGGTCGGCACGTACTCGTAGTCCAGCCCGACGAACAACGGCGCGACGTGCCCGTCCTCGCCGGGCACGACGTGCTGCACCGCGAAGGCCACGGGCGACGACGACACCTCGGGCAGGGACAGGAGCACGATCTCCCACGCCGGGGACTCGAGCGCGGAATCGATGACCCGGCGCGGCAGCGGGAAGACGTTGAGCTCGAACGAGCGCGCGTGCACGTTGCGGTACAGCTCGTACAGCCGGTCGCGGGTCGCGTCGTCCAGGGCGAGCGCCTCACGACTGCCGCCGGGCAGCACGTCCACCTGGTACCGCGGCTCCCAGGCCAGGACGCGGGTCCGCTGGTGGTACCGGTGCTTGCGGGTGAGCCCGGCCAGGAACTCCTCGTCGTCGGTGAAGCCGACGTGCCGCACCCAGGTGTTCCAGAGCGGGAGGCGCATCAGCCCCTCGCCGAGCAGGAACGCGTGCATCTCGTCGTCCCCGTCGGGCAGGTCCCGCAGGACGATCGCGCCGGCACCGGCGAGGTCCTCCTCGTGCCGGGCCGCGGACAGGATCATCCGCAGCGCCCCGCGCCAGTCGCGCGAGCGGTCGAGGTAGAGGTGGTCGCCCTCGGTGAGCAGCGACCCCATCCCGAGCGTGGACGACGTCAGCAGGTAGCTGTCCGCCGTCTCGGTGCGGCGGCGCTCCACCTCGCGGCTGACCGCCGCCGAGGAGAGCATGTCGTCCTTCCACAGCGCGGTGGTGAAGAACGTGGCGGCGACGGGCACGCCCGAGCGGTCGCGGACGATCCAGTAGTGGAAGTCCCAGGCGTCCTCGGTCTGGCCGGCGGCTCCGGTGCCGCCCTGGTCGAACACCGACTCGAAGGTGCGCAGCGCCGCGGCGGTGAACGTGCCGCGGGTGCCGAGCAGCCGGTCCCACTCGCCGGCGTCGATCGTCGCGATCGAGCGGTGGTGCTCCAGCCGCAGGGCCGGCCGGCGCGGCTTCGACGGCGCCTCCTCGGCACCGAGCACCTGGCGGCCGCGCAGCTGCCGGTGGAACGCGCGGTGCAGGTCGGCCACCGAGGCGCCCTCGTCGGTGATCGCGGCCGGCAGGTGCTCGGCGAGCGCGCTCACCAGGCCAGCGACGTCGTCCTCGGTGTGGTGCGCCGTGATCGTGATGCGCGCACCGCTGCGCTTGGCCGGGACGGCGGGGAACGAGGCGGTGTTGACGTGGTACCCGGCCGAGCGCAGCCGCTCCACCAGCCGGTAGGCGACCGAGGACACCCCGGCGCCGACGCAGCGGATCGGCGTCTCGGACTCCGAGACCACCGGCAGCTCCGCCTCGGCGGCCAGCTTGTTGAACAGCCGGATCCGGTCGAGCAGCAGATCCTGGCGCTCGGCGATCTCGGGCGTCATATGCAGCCGCGCGGAGGCGAGGATCGCGCCCAGCATCGGCGGCTGCACCGGCCCGGAGAAGATCAGCGGGGCGCCGACCCGGAGCACCCGGCCGCGGGTCTCCTCGTCGGGGAAGGTCATCGCACCGCCCGAGGCGGCGAAGGACTTGTTCAGCGACGCGGCGACGACGGTCCGGGCGAGCGTCGCGGGGGCGAGGTGCTCCAGCGCGTGGCCGCGGCCGTGCCGGCCGGTCCACGAGACGGCGTGCGCGTCGTCGATGTAGAGCCACAGGTTGTCGTGCCGCGCGGCGAGCTCGTCGAGCTCCTCGGTGGGCAGCAGGTCGGCGTACATGGAGTACAGCCCGTCGGCGGCGAACCAGACCCGCCGGTGCGTGCGCTTGTAGCTCTCCAGCCGCTTCTCGAGCGTCCTCAGGTCGCCGTGCGGGATGAGCTCGACGCGCGCGCCGCCGGACTGGACCAGCTTCGCCGCCGTCTGCACGGAGTGGTGGACCTGGTGGTCCATGACCAGGACGTCGCGGTCGCCGATCAGCGTCGGCATCGTGGCGATGTGCCCCATGGACGTCGAGGGGGTGACGATGGCGCCGCGCCCGAACAGCCGGGACAGCGTCTCCTCGACCTCGCGGTAGAGGGGCGCAGCGGCGTAGACGCGGGACGAGGAGAACTGGGTGCCGAAGCGGTCGACCGCGTCGTGCACGCCGGCCTTGAGCGCGGGGTGCATCTCCAGCCCGAGGTAGGAGCAGGAGCCGAAGTTCACCATGCGGCGGCCGTCGATCGTGACGTGCCGACCGTCCAGGGCGGTGTCCTCGACGACGTTGTGCAGCAGTCCGCGCCGCACTCCGTCGGACACGACCTCGTCGACCGCGTTGAGCAGTTCCTCCGTGGTTGCCACCGTGGGTCTCCCTCCCCGCTGCCGTCCTACGTCCGTGCAGCGACGGGCAGCGGGAAGATCTTCCGCCCGAAAGTCAGCCGCTGAGGGCTGTTCCGATACCGAGCATCACCCCTGTGAGCAGGGTCAGCAGCCCGGTCCCCTGCAGCACGGCGATGAGCTCGGGGCCCCGGCCGCCGCCCAGGACGATGCGACCGGGTGGTACGGCGAGCGGCGCCGCGACGAGCCCGAGCAGCGCCCAGGGCCGCACCAGTCCGATCCCCATGATCGCAATGAATGCCCCGACGAGGAGTGCGATGTAACCCACACGGGTGGCGCGGTCGCCCAGGACGACGGCGAGCGTGCGCTTGCCGACGGCGGCGTCGCCCGGGATGTCCCGCAGGTTGTTGGCCACCAGGATCGCCACGATGAGCAGCCCGACCGGGACGGCGCAGGCGAACGCCAGCCGCTCCACCGACTGCGTCTGGACGAACGTCGTCCCCACGACGGCGACCAGACCGAAGAAGACGAAGACGAAGATCTCGCCGAGCGCCCGGTAGCCGTAGGGGATCGGGCCGCCGGTGTAGGTCCACGCCGCGACGATGCAGGCGGCCCCCACGGCGAGCAGCCACCAGCTCGACATCGCGGCGAGCACGAGCCCGGCGACGGCGGCGACGGCGAACGCGAGCACCGTGGCCGTGAGCACCTGCCGCGGCGTCGCCGCCCCCGAGCCCACCAGCCGCATCGGCCCGACGCGGTCGGCGTCGGTGCCGCGGATGCCGTCGGAGTAGTCGTTGGCGTAGTTCACCGCGATCTGCAGGGCCAGCGCGACGACCAGCGCCAGCAGCGCCGGTACGAGCCGGAACCCGTCGAGCCCCGCGGCGACGCCGGTGCCGACGAACACCGGGGCGACGGCGGCCGGCAGCGTGCGCACCCGGGCGCCGGCCACCCACTGCGCGGGCGTGGCCATCAGCGCAATCCCTCCGCGACACCGCGGCGGTCGGGCTTGCCCGTGTGCAGGGTCGGGACGGCGGCGATCAGGTGCAGCTCCTTCGGTGCGGCAGGGGCTCCCAGCCGGTCGGTCACCCACGGCCGCAGGTCCGCCAGCGCCGGCTGCGCGCCGGGCGCCGGGACGACGGCGGCCACGACGCGCTGCCCCCACTCCTCGTCGGGCCGGCCGAAGACGACCGCGTCGGCCACGTCGGCGTGCTCGCGCAGCGCCGCCTCCACGGCCTGGGGCGCCACGTTCACCCCGCCGCTGATGAGGACGTCGTCCAGCCGGCCGTGCACGGTCAGCCGGCCCTCGTGGTCGATCGAGCCGGCGTCGCGGGTGCGGAACCAGCCGTCGGCGAACGCCACGGCCGTCCCCTCGGGGTCGAGCCGGTAGCCGAGGGCGAGCGTCGGCCCGGCGATCTCGACGCCGTCGGCCACCCGCACGCGGACGCCGTCCAGCGGCACCCCGTCGTAGACGCAGCCCCCGGCGGTCTCGGTCATGCCGTAGGTCGTGGCCACCGCGACCCCCGCGTCGCGCGCCCGGTCGAGCAGCGCCGGGTCGGTCGCCGCGCCGCCGACCAGGACCGCGTCGAACGCGGATAGCGCCACCGGCTCGGCGTCGAGGTAGCGGCGCAGCTGGGTCGGCACGAGCGCGGTGTACCGCCGCCCGGCCGGCATGCGCTCGACCGCGTCGGCCAGCCGCTCGTCCTCGCCCAGCACGGTCGGACGGTGACCGGCGACCACCCCGCGGCAGAGCACCTGCAGACCGGCGATCGCCGAGGCGGGCAGCGCGAGCAGCCAGGACCCGGGGCCGCCGAGCCGGTCGTGGGTGGCGGTGGCGGAGGCGGTGAGCGCGGAGGCCGGCAGCAGCACGCCCCGGCCGGTGCCGGTCGAGCCCGAGGTCACGACGACGAGGTCGGCGCCGTCCTCGAGCGGCTCGTCGGGGCGGAGGACGGCGTGGGCGGCCTCGACAGCGGCCGGCGCACCCGCGGGCAGGACGGCGAGCGGCGCCGTACCGGCCAGGCAGGCGCGCACGGCGGGCTCCACATCGGACAGGACGGCGTCCTCGGAGCGGCCGGGCGCGGGCACGAGGGTGAGGTGCCTGGCCACGACAGGCAAGCCTACGTCGCTGCCGAAAGTAGGCTGTTCCGCGTGATGTCGGCGCAGGTGTGGTCCGTGCCGATGCGCACCCGTTTCCGCGGCATCGACGTCCGCGACGGCGTGCTCGTGCGGGGACCGGCCGGCTGGGGCGAGTTCTCGCCGTTCTGGGACTACGACGTCGCCGAGAGCCGCCGCTGGTGGGCCGCCGCGCACGAGGCGGCCACGGAGGGCTGGCCGGCGCCGGTCCGCGACCGCGTGCCGGTCAACGTGACCGTGCCCGCCGTCGACGCCGAGCGGGCGCGCGCGATCGTCACCGCCTCCGGCTGCCGCACCGCCAAGGTCAAGGTCGCCGAGCCCGGTCAGAGCGAGGACGACGACCTCGCGCGGGTGGAGGCCGTCCGCGACGCGCTCGGTCCCGACGGTGCGATCCGGGTCGACGCCAACGCGGCCTGGGACGTCGACACCGCCGTCGAGCGGATCAAGCACCTCGACCGGGTGGGGCTGGAGTACGTCGAGCAGCCCTGCGCGTCGCTCGACGACCTGCTGGTGCTGCGCCGGCGGATCGACGTCCGGATCGCCGCCGACGAAGTGGTGCGGCGGGCGGCCGACCCGCTCGCGGTCGACCTGCGCGAGGTCTGCGACGTCGTCGTCCTCAAGGTGCAACCGCTGGGCGGGGTGCGCGCGGCGCTGCGCGTCGCCGAGGCGCACGGCCTGCCCTGCGTGGTGTCGAGCGCCCTGGAGTCGTCGGTCGGCATCGCCGCCGGTGTCGCGCTGGCCGCGGCGCTGCCCGAGCTGCCGTTCGCCTGCGGGCTGGCCACCGTGGCGCTGTTCACCGACGACGTCACGAGCACGCCGCTGCTCCCGGTGGACGGTGCGCTGCCCGTCGTCCGTCCCGAGCCGGACCGGCTGCCCCAGGTGGCCGCCGACCCGGAGACCGAGGCGCGGTGGCGGGCGCGGCTCGCGGCGGTGCAGGCGTGAACCCGGCCACCGCCTTCGCCCGCGTCCTGGTCGACGAGCTGGTCCGCGGCGGGGTCACCGACGCCGTCCTGGCGCCCGGCTCGCGCTCGGCACCCGTTGCGCTGGCCCTGGCCGCCGCGGAGCGGACCGGCCGGCTGCGGTTGCACGTGCGCATCGACGAGCGGACGGCGGCCTTCCTCGCCCTCGGGCTGGCCAAGGCCTCCGGCCGCCCGGTGCCCGTGCTGACCACGTCCGGGACGGCGACCGCCCACCTGCACGCCGCCGTGCTCGAGGCCGACGCGAGCGGGGTGCCGCTGGTCGCGCTGACCGCCGACCGGCCGCCGGAGCTGCGCGCGACCGGCGCCAACCAGACGATCGAGCAGACCGCGCTCTACGGCGGCGCGGTGCGCTGGGCCGCCGACGTCGGCGTCCCCGAGGCCGGCCGCGAGCAGGCGCAGAACCGGTACTGGCGCTCGGTGGTCTCCCGGGCGCTGCTCGTGGCCCGCGGCGAGCTGTCCGCCGACCCGGGGCCGGTGCACCTGAACCTGCCGCTGCGCGAGCCGCTCCTGCCCGACGACGAGCCCGGCGAGCTCACCGGCCCCTGGGCCGGTCGCGACGGCGGCGCGGCGTGGACCGGCGTGCGCCCCCGCGCGGGCCGGACGACCACGGACGTCACCTGGTCGCCGCGGACGCTGCTCGTGGCCGGCGACGGCCCCGCCTCGTGGGGCCGGATCGCCGCGGAGAACGTCGAGCGGTTCTGGCCGGTCGTCGCCGAGCCGAGCAGCGGCGCCTGGATATCCGGTGCGCTGCGCGGCGGCGTGCTGTTGCTCGGTGCGCGCGAGTGGCTCGACGAGCACCTGCCCGACCGCGTCGTCGTGCTCGGCCGGCCGACGCTCTCCCGGCCGGTGTCGGCGCTGCTGGCCGACCCGCGGGTCGAGGTCGAGGTGACGTCCGGGACCGCCCGCTGGGCCGACGCGGCCCGCAGCGCGACGACCGTCGGTGTCAACTTCTCCGCCGGCCCGGGGGAGGGCGGCCCGCACATCGACGGCGGGTGGGCCCGCGAGTGGGCCGTCGCGGCCGACCGGGTCGGTGCGGCCGTCGACGCCGTCCTCGACGCCGCCCCGGCGCTGAGCGCCGCCCGGCTCGCCCGCGACCTCGTGGCCGCGCTGCCGGCCGGATCGCTGCTCGTGCTCGGCTCGTCGACGCCGGTCCGCGACGTCGACCGGCTGGCCGTGCCCCGCGGCGACGTCACGGTGCTGGCCAACCGCGGCGTCGCCGGCATCGACGGCACGATCTCCACCGCGATCGGCGCGGCCGCCGTGCACGGCGGCCGCGCGTTCGCCCTGCTCGGCGATCTGACGTTCCTGCACGACGCGACCGGGCTGCTCGTCGGTGAGGGGGAGTCGCGGCCGGACCTCACGGTCGTCGTCCGGGACGACGACGGCGGCGGGATCTTCGCCCAGCTGGAGCCCGGCGAGGACCGGCACGCGACCGACTACCGGCGGGTGTTCGGCACCCCGCACGGCCGCGACCTGGTCGCGGTGGCCGAGGCGATGGGCTGGCCCGCGACGGCGGTGTCGACGCCCGACGAGCTGCGCGCCGCCCTGGCGCTCGGCGGCCCGCGGGTGGTCGTCGTCCGCACCGACCAGCGCGAGGAGGCGCGGCTCGCGCGCGAGCTCCGCGACGCCGCCGTCGACGCCCTCCGCTAGCCGCCGAGCGCCGCCCAGTACGCCAGGTACGAGCGGTGCAGCCAGTCGTCCACCCACGCCCGGTCGGGCTCGGGCGGGACGGCGCTGCCGGTCTGGAGCGCCGTCAGCCTCGCCTCGACGTCGGCGATCGCGGCCAGCACCTCGGGCAGCGCTATCTCGCCGCGGCGGACCGACCGCAGGTACGTCCGATCCGGCTCCGGGATGGGCAGGGTGATCTGCCCGGTGCTGAGCAGCTCGATGCCCTGCAGGCCCAACCGCAGCGCGTGCATCGCGAACTTCGAGTCGTACCCGTGCGCGGCGACCAGTTCCGGCCGGTTGGTCTTCGCGCCGACCTCCCCGGTCATCGCCGCCCGCTGCGCCTGCAGGTAGCCCAGGAACCGCCCGCCGGCCCGCTGCGAGACGAACCGGTCGGCGTGCGCCACGAGCTCGGCGCCGCACGCGTCGCGGAACACGACCTCGTCGTCCGGGACGAAGAGCAGCAGCAGGATCGACGGGTTGCCCTCGCAGGCCAGCCGGGCCCACTTGCGCGCCGAGTAGACGACGACGTCCAGATCACCCGCACCCGAGCGGTTGGCCAGCCCGCCGGGCCGGTCCCAGGCGGTGTGCCGGTGGTACTGCTGGAACCGGACGGTGGCGTGCGAGCCGGCGCCGGCCGGCACCTGTGCCAGACCGGTGACGAACGCGGCCGGCTCCAGGCACACGCCCATCTCGTCGCGGTCGTCCTGGCCGCTGATCGACGTGCCGTGCACCCCGGAGCCGACCTGCGCGCGCAGACCCGTGCCGGCCTCGGCGATCCGCCGCGCCTCCTCGGAGGCGTGCGGGTGGGCGTAGCCGGGCGGCAGCGAGCGGTCGCCGAGGATCACGGCGGGACGGCGGGTCACCCGGGCACTGTGCCTGCCCGGGGCCGTCCCGTCGCGGCATTTCCGCCGGTCAGCCCTCGAGGGCGGCCTGGAAGGCGGCGAACTTCACCTGGGTCTCGGCCAGCTCGGCGGCCGGGTCGGAGCCGGCGACGATGCCGCAGCCGGCGAACAGCCGCGCGGTGCACGGGTCGGCGGGGGAGATCTCGGCGCAGCGCAGCGCGAGCCCGAACTCGCCGTCCCCGCGGGCGTCGACCCAGCCCACCGGACCGGCGTAGCGGCCGCGGTCCATGCCCTCCAGCTCGCCGATCAGCGCGACCGCCGCCGCGGTCGGCGTGCCGCCGACCGCGGCGGTGGGATGCACGGCACCGATCAGCTCCAGCAGCCCGGCCCGGCTGCGCGGTCCGGTGCGCCGCTGGGTGCCGGTCACGTCGGTGGCCAGGTGCCGGACGTTGGCCAGGGTCAGGAGCTCCGGCTCCTCGGGAGCGCTGAGCGAGCTGCAGTACGGGGCCAGCGCGCCGACCAGGGAGTCGACGGCCAGCGCGTGCTCGGCGCGGTCCTTGGCCGACCCGAGCAGCGCCGCGGCCAGCCGCTCGTCCTCGGCGCCCGCGCCGCGCGGGGCCGTGCCGGCGAGCACCCGGGCCGAGAGCTCGCGGCCGGTGCGCCGCAGCAGCAGCTCCGGCGTCGCGCCGAGCAGCCCGTCGACGGCGAAGGTCCAGCAGTCCGGGAAGCGGTCGGCGAGGCGCCGCAGCAACCGCCGCGGGTCGAGGGGCTCGTCGGCCGCCACGATCAGGTCGCGGGCGAGCACGACCTTGGCCAGGTCACCGGCGGTGATCCGCTCGACGGCGGCCGCCACGGCGGCGCACCAGCGCACCGGGTCGAGCTCGCCGTCGGCGTAGCGCAGCCGGCCCGCGCCGCCGTCCGGCACCGGCCGGGGGGAGGGCAGCCGCCGCGAGCCGGCGCTGGTCACCCACGTGACGCCGTCCCGGCGCCCGACGACGACCTCGGGGACGACGAACACCGACGTCCCGGCCACCGGGTCGAAGGCGATGCTGGCGAACAGCACCGGACCCGAGCCGGGCACGCCGACGTGGTCCTCGACGGTCAGCTCGCCGGTGTAGGCCGACCACCAGGCCGCGGCGTCGGCGAGGGCGCCGGGACCGGTGACCTCCAGCCGGGCGGCCTCGCCCCAGCCGACCAGACCCTCGCCGCGGCGCACCCAGGACAGCGCGCCCTCGGCGGGCAGGTGGGCGAGCAGGTCGTGCGCGTCGTCGACCTTCCGGGAGACGAGCGTGCGCGCGGCGGCATCCGGCGAGGTCACGGCAGCCGCAGTCACGGGCCCAGCGTAGGAGCACGGGTAGCGTCCGTGCCGTGGGAGATCGTGGAGAGACCGCGCACACCAGTGGTGTGCGGGCGGGGCTGGACAAGCAGCCGGCCGAGGTCGCCGCGATGTTCGACCGGGTCGCCCGCCGCTACGACCTCACCAACACGGTGCTCTCCGGCGGCCTCGACGCCGGCTGGCGGCGCGCCACCCGCGAGGCGCTCGACCCGCGCCCGGGGCAGGTGATCCTCGACGTCGCCGCCGGAACGGCGGTCTCGACGGTGGAGCTCGCCGGCACCGGCGCGACCGCGATCGCCCTCGACTTCTCGCAGGGGATGCTCCGCGCCGGGGCCTCCCGCCCGGTGCCCAAGGTGGCCGGCGACGCGATGCGGCTGCCGCTGGCCGACGAGAGCGTCGACGGCGTCGTCATCTCCTTCGGCCTGCGCAACGTCGCCGATCCCGACGCCGCGCTGCGCGAGTTCCGGCGGGTCACCCGCCCCGGCGGCACGCTCGTGGTCTGCGAGTTCTCCAGCCCGACCTGGTCGCCGTTCCGGACCGTCTACACCGAGTACCTGATGCAGGCCCTGCCGCGCATCGCCCGCGCGGTGAGCAGCAACCCGGAGGCCTACGTCTACCTGGCCGAGTCGATCCGCGCCTGGCCCGACCAGCCGGCGCTCGCGGCCCGGCTGCAGGGTGCCGGCTGGTCCGACGTCGGCTGGCGGAACCTGACCGGCGGCATCGTCGCGCTGCACCGGGGCTACCGCCGGGGCTAGCGTCTCCGCATGACCTTGCCGCCACCCGAGCCTCCGGGCGGGCCGCAGCCGCCGACGCCGATCGACCCGTTGCCGCCGCCGGCCCCCGCACCCTCCCCGGTGCCCGACCCGGCCGACCCGATCGCGCCGCCGCCGTCCGGGCCGCAGCCCGTCTGAGCCGCGGCGCGGGCGATGAGCGGGCACCCGCCGTTCGCCGACCGACGCGACGCCGGCCGCGCGCTCGGCGCCGCGCTCGCCGGGCGGCTGGGCGAGGCCGCCGACGTCGTCGTCCTCGGCCTGCCGCGCGGGGGCGTGGTCGTCGCCGCGGAGGTCGCCGCCGCCCTGGGCGCCGCCCTGGACCTCGTCGCGGTCCGCAAGCTCGGCCTGCCCTGGCAGCCCGAGCTGGCCATGGGCGCCATCGCCGCCGCCGGGGACGCGGTCGAGGCGGTGCGCACCGATCAGGTCCTCGCGCGGGCGCACGTCGCCCCGGCGGCCTTCGAGGAGGTCCGGCAGCGCGAGCTCACCGAGCTGCGCCGCCGCGAGCAGGCCTACCGGGGGATCCGGCCGCCGGTCCCGCTGGCCGGCCGGACCGTCGTGGTGGTGGACGACGGCCTGGCCACGGGGGCCACGATGCGCGCGGCGGTGGCCGCGGTCCGCCGGTCGCACCCCGCCCGCGTGCTCGTCGCCGTCCCGGTCGGGTCGCCGCACACCTGCGCCGAGCTGGCCGCCTCGGTCGACGACGTGGTCTGCCTCTGGACGCCGGCGTCGTTCTCCGCGGTGGGGCAGGGCTACGGCGACTTCGGTGCGACCAGCGACGACGAGGTCCGGGAGGCCCTGGCGACCGGTGCGTCAGGCGGGAACTGAGCGACGAGTTCCCGGGGGCAGTGTTCGCTTCGTCACGTTGTCGGCCTAGACTCGGACGACGGACTTTGTGAACCATTTCACAAGCTCGCCCGAGACCCAGGGGGACCGCACCGTGCCGACGACCGGACGACAGACGGCCGCGCCCGAGCGCGCCGACGTCGTCGTCGTGGGAGCCGGTCCGGCCGGGTCGGCCGCGGCCTGGACGCTGGCCACCGCGGGACTCGACGTCGTCGTCCTCGAGAAGGCGCTGTTCCCGCGGGAGAAGGTCTGCGGCGACGGGCTGACCCCGCGCGGGGTCAAGCAGCTCGACGAGATGGGCATCGACACCTCACCGGCCGCGGGCTGGGTCCGGCACAAGGGGCTACGGGTGTTCGGCGGTGGTCAGGTCGTCGAGGTCGACTGGCCGACGCTGGGCAACTGGCCGGGCTACAGCCTGGTCTGCCAGCGCCGCGACCTCGACGCGATGCTCGCCCGGCACGCCGCCGCGGCCGGGGCGCGGGTGCACCACGAGGTCACCGTCACCGAGCCCCTCCTGGACGACGCCGGGCGGGTCGCCGGCGTGCGGGCGCAGGCCGGCCCCGGCAAGGAGTCGGCCGAGTGGCGGGCGCCGCTGGTGATCTCCGCCGAGGGGCTCTCCGGCCGGCTGGCCAAGTCGCTCGGCCTGGTCCGCCGGACCGACCGGCCGCTGGGCGTCGCCGTCCGCCGCTACATCGCGACGCCGCGGACCCACGACGACTACCTCGACATCTCCTTCGACCTGTCCGCCGACGGCCCCGACGCCGACTCCATGCCCGGCTACGGCTGGTCGTTCGGCATGGGTGACGGGACGGCGAACGTCGGCTTCGGCCTGCTCGACACCCGCCGCTCCGACGGCGACCACCGCGAGGTCTTCCGCCGGTGGCTGACCACCCTGCCGCCGGAGTGGCAGCTCGACGAGCAGCACGCGGTCACCCCGGTGCGCGGCGCGGGGCTGCCCATGGCGCTCAACCGAGGGCCGGCCTACACCCGCGGCCTGCTGCTGGCCGGCGACGCCGCGGGCACGGTCAACCCGTTCAACGGCGAGGGCATCAGCTACGCGATGGAGACCGGGCGGACCGCCGCCGAGACCGCGGTCGCCGCCCTGGCCCGCCCCGTCGGACCGGCGCGCGAGGAGGTGCTGCGGCGCTACCCCGAGCGGCTGCGCGAGGAGTACGGCGCGCACCACCGCCTCGGCACCGTGTTCCTCGCCCTGCTGGCCCGGCCCGACCTGGTCCGCTTCGCCACCACCCACGGGCTCAAGCGGCCGGCTCTCGTCCGCGGTGCGCTACGGCTCATGGGCAACCTCAGCGACGGCCGCCGCGGCGACGGGGTCGACCGCGCGCTCGCCGTCCTGCACCGACTGGCCCCGGCGGTATGACCGTGGCCGAACTCACACACCGGATACATGTCGACACGCAGCGTGCAACCAGGTCCGTTGTGCGAAACGTGATCGTCCTCACCGTAGGGTGCCGCTGATGCTCTCCCTCTACGTCCCGATCCTCGGGCTGTTCGCCCTGGGCGCGGCGTTCGCGCTCTTCTCGGTCACCGTCGCCCCGTTCGTCGGGCCGCGCCGGTACAACCGGGCGAAGCTCGAGGCGTACGAGTGCGGGATCGAGCCGGTCGACCAGCCGCTGGGTGGCGGCCGGTTCCCGATCCGCTATTACCTGACGGCGATGCTCTTCATCGTCTTCGACATCGAGATCGTCTTCCTCTACCCCTGGGCGGTCACCAACGACGCCCTCGGGGTGTTCGGACTGGTCGAGATGGTTCTGTTCATCGCCACCGTCTTCATCGCCTACGCCTACGTCTGGCGTCGCGGCGGCCTCGACTGGGACTGACAAGGGGCATCCGATGGGTCTCGAGGAAAAGATCCCCGGCGGCGTCCTGCTGACGACCGTCGAGAAGCTGGTCAACTGGACGCGCAAGTCGTCGCTGTGGCCGGCCACGTTCGGCCTGGCCTGCTGCGCCATCGAGATGATGGCCACCGGCGCCGGCCGCTACGACCTGGCCCGCTTCGGCATGGAGGTCTTCCGCGCCTCGCCGCGGCAGGCCGACCTGATGATCGTCGCCGGCCGGGTGAGCCAGAAGATGGCGCCGGTCCTGCGGCAGATCTACGACCAGATGCCCGAGCCCCGCTGGGTGCTGGCCATGGGCGTGTGCGCCAGCTCCGGCGGCATGTTCAACAACTACGCGGTCGTGCAGGGTGTCGACCACATCGTGCCGGTGGACATGTACCTGCCCGGCTGCCCGCCGCGGCCGGAGATGCTCACCGACGCGATCCTCAAGCTGCACCACAAGATCATGAACGAGCCGCTCGGCCCCAAGCGGGCGCGGCAGCTGGCGCGGGAGCAGGAGGAGGGCACCGCCCAGGACCTCCTGGTCGAGATGCCCTCGACCGTGCGCGCCGACAAGAAGCTGCGCAAGGCGTACGAGGAGGCGGCGGCCGAGGGCCGCACCGGCCAGTTCCTCATCGAGCAGCGCAACGGCAACGCCGTCCTGCTGCCCGAGGAGCGCCCGACCGGGCTCGGAAAGGCATGGCGATGACGGGTCCGGGCGACCGCAGCGGGCGCGACGACGCGGCAGAGGGCGCCAACGCGCCGAGCGGCGGCTTCCGCAAGGGCGCCTTCGGTGTCAGCGGCAGCGGCGACACCTCCGGCTTCGGCGGCCTGGTCCGCGTCGAGCCCGGCGGCGCGGTCGCGCTGCACTCCACCGACCGGCCCTACGGCGGCTACTTCGACGAGGTCACCGACGCGCTGATCGAGGCCGTCGGCCAGGCCACCTACGACGCGGCGGTGCTGCGCGTGCTCGTCGACCGCGGCGAGATCACCTACTTCGTCGTCCGCGAGCACCTGCTCACGCTGGCGCAGGCGCTCCGGGACGACGAGGCGCTGCGCTTCGAGCTGCTCTCCAGCGTCTCCGGCGTCGACTACCTCGACAGCGGCGGCCCGGTGGCGACGCCGGACCGCCCGCGGCTGCACGTCGTCTACCACCTGACGTCGATGACCTACCGCCGCCGGATCCGGCTCGAGGTCGCCGTCACCGCCGAGGACCCGCACGTCCCCTCGGTGACCGGCATCTACCCGACGGCCGACTGGCAGGAGCGCGAGACGTTCGACATGTTCGGCGTCGTCTTCGACGGCCACCCGTCGCTCACCCGGATCCTCATGCCCGACGACTGGGACGGGCACCCCCAGCGCAAGGACTACCCGCTCGGCGGCGTCCCGGTCGAGTACAAGGGCGCCACGATCCCGCCGCCGGACACGCGGCGCGCCTACCGGTGAAGAAGGTCCAGCCATGACCACCACGTCCGACCCGTACGCCGGCTCGTACGAGACCACCGAGGGCCGCGTCTACACCGTCACCGGCGGCGACTGGGACAGCACCCTCGGGGCCGACCCGATCGAGGCCGAGCGGCTCGTCGTCAACCTCGGCCCGCAGCACCCGTCGACGCACGGTGTCCTCCGGCTCGTCCTCGACCTCGAGGGCGAGACCGTCACCAAGGCGCGGGTGGTCATCGGCTACCTGCACACCGGCATCGAGAAGAACACCGAGTACCGCACCTGGACGCAGGGCACGACCTTCGTGACGCGGATGGACTACCTGTCCCCGCTGTTCAACGAGGCCGGCTACTGCCTGGCGGTCGAGAAGCTGCTCGGCATCGAGGCGCCGCAGCGGGCGCAGACCATCCGCGTGCTCGTGATGGAGCTCAACCGGATCGCCTCGCACCTGGTGGCCCTGGCCACCGGCGGCATGGAGCTCGGCGCCCTCACCGGCATGACCAACGGCTTCCGCGAGCGGGAGATCGTCCTCGACCTGCTCGAGGAGATCACCGGGCTGCGGATGAACCACGCCTACATCCGCCCCGGCGGACTGGCCCAGGACCTGCCCGAGGGCGCCGTCGAGCACATCCGCGAGTTCCTGCGGATCTTCCCGGCGCGCGTGGCCGGCCTGCACAAGTTGCTCACCGGCCAGCCGATCTGGCAGCGCCGGCTCAAGGACGTCGGTTATCTCGACGTCACCGGCTGCGTCGCGCTCGGCATGACCGGCCCCATCCTGCGGGCCGCCGGCCTGCCCTGGGACCTGCGCAAGGTCGAGCCCTACCTCGGCTACGAGACCTACGACTTCGACGTCCCGACCGCCGACACCGCCGACGCCTGGGGCCGCTACCTGGTCCGGGTCGCGGAGATCAGCGAGTCGCTGCGGATCATCGAGCAGGCCGTCGACCGGCTCGAGCCCGGCCCGGTCATGGTCGAGGACAAGAAGATCGCCTGGCCCGCGCAGCTGTCCCTGGGCGCCGACGGCATGGGCAACTCCCTCGACCACGTCCGGCACATCATGGGCCAGTCGATGGAGGCCCTGATCCACCACTTCAAGCTGGTCACCGAGGGTTTCCGCGTGCCGGCCGGCCAGGTCTACGTGCCGATCGAGTCGCCCCGCGGCGAGCTCGGCTACCACGTGGTCAGCGACGGCAGCACCCGCCCGTGGCGCGTGCACGTGCGCGAACCCAGCTTCGTCAACCTGCAGGCGACGGCCGCGATGAGCGAGGGCGGCATGATCGCCGACGTCATCGCCGCGATCGCCTCGATCGACCCCGTCATGGGTGGAGTGGATCGCTGATGAGTGCACTGCCAGGATCGGCCGAGGGGACGGCGGTCACCGGGCTCGACTCGAGCCCGGTCGACCCGGCTCCCGCCGACCTCGACCCCATCCCGGCCCGCGCGGTCGCGGAGGCGCGCGAGATCATCGCCCGCTACCCGCAGCCCCGCTCGGCGCTGCTGCCGATGCTGCACCTGGTGCAGAGCTACCAGGGCTACGTCACCCCGGAGGGCGTGCGGTTCTGCGCCGACCAGCTCGGCCTCACCATGGCCGAGGTCGGCGCGGTCGCGACCTTCTACACGATGTACAAGCGCCGCCCGACCGGCCGGCACCTGGTCAGCGTCTGCACCAACACGCTGTGCGCCGTCCTCGGGGGCCAGCGGATCTTCGACGCGCTGGCCGACGACCTAGGCGTGCACCACGACGAGACCGCCGCCGACGGCTCGATCACCCTCGAGCACGCCGAGTGCCTCGCAGCCTGCGACTACGCGCCCGTGGTCACCGTCGACTACGAGTTCTACGACCAGCAGGACGTCGAGAGCGCCCGCGAGCTGGTGGCCGCGCTGCGCCGCGGTGAGAAGCCGAGCCCCACCCGGGGGGCGCCGCTCACGGACTTCCGCGGCATCTCCCGCCAGCTGGCCGGCTTCTCGCAGCACGCCGACGCGGCCGCGGCCGACGCCGCGGTCGACGCGGACGACGAGCTCGGCCCGACGCTGGTCGGGCTCCGGCTGGCCGCCCAGCGCGGCGAGTCGGCGCCGTTCCTGCCGGGCGCGGACAAGCCGACCGAGCCGGTCGGACCCTTCGGCGCCGTCCGTCCCGCCGGGCCCGGCCAGACGACGGAGCAGAAGGCGGCCGACACCGCGCAGGCGGCGGCCGGCACCCCCGCCGAGCGCTCCGGCGCCGCCCAGGCGCACCCCGACGCCCCCGAGCCGGCCGGCCGAGCGCTGGCCGACAAGGACGACGGCACCGAGACCCCCGCAGGCAGCGAGCCGGGCACCTCCGGCCAGGGCCCCCGGAAGAAGGGCTGACCTCATGCCCCTGACACCCGTGCTCACCTCGCGCTGGGACGCCGACAAGTCGTGGCGGCTGGCCACGTACGAGGACCTCGACGGCTACGTCGGTCTGCGCAAGGCGCTGACCATGACCCCGGACGAGATCGTCACCATGGTCAAGGACTCCGGCCTGCGCGGCCGCGGCGGCGCCGGCTTCCCGACCGGCATGAAGTGGAGCTTCATCCCGCAGCCGAAGCCGGGGGAGACCCCCACCGGGCCGGCGGCGATGCCCAAGTACCTCGTCGTCAACGCCGACGAGGGCGAGCCGGGCACCTGCAAGGACCTGCCGCTGATGATGGCCGACCCGCACTCGCTCATCGAGGGCGTGATCATCGCGGCGTACGCCATCCGCTCGCACTTCGCCGCCATCTACGTGCGCGGCGAGGCGGTGCACGCCCACCGCCGCCTGGTCGCCGCCGTCCGCGAGGCCTACGACGCCGGCTACCTCGGCCGCGACGTCCTGGGCTCCGGCTTCGACCTCGACCTCGTCGTGCACGCCGGCGCCGGCGCGTACATCTGCGGCGAGGAGACCGCGCTGCTCGACTCGCTCGAGGGCTACCGCGGTCAGCCGCGGCTCAAGCCGCCGTTCCCGGCCGTGGCCGGGCTCTACGGGGCGCCGACGGTGATCAACAACGTCGAGACGCTGGCCAGCGTGCCGTTCGTGATCCGCGGCGGCTCCGACTGGTTCAAGGAGTTCGGCCCGGAGAAGTCGCCCGGCCCGAAGATCTACTCGCTGTCCGGTCGCGTCGTCCGTCCCGGCCAGTACGAGGCCCCCATGGGGACGACGATGCGCGAGCTGCTGGAGATGGCCGGTGGCGTTCGCCCGGGGCACGAGCTGAAGTTCTGGACGCCGGGCGGCTCCTCGACGCCGTACTTCACCGCCGAGCACCTCGACGTACCGCTGGACTTCGACTCGGTCGCCGCGGCCGGCTCGATGCTGGGCACCACGGCGCTCATGGTCTTCGACGAGACCGACTCGATCGTCGAGGCGACGCTGCGGTTCACCGAGTTCTACGCGCACGAGAGCTGCGGCAAGTGCACCCCGTGCCGCGAGGGCACGTACTGGCTGGTCCAGATCCTCGAGCGGCTGGTGCACGGCCAGGGGACGGCGGCCGACCTCGACCTGCTCATCGACACCTGCGACAACATCCTGGGCCGCGCGTTCTGCGCCCTGGGTGACGGCGCGACCAGCTGCATCGCCAGCTCGCTGAAGTACTTCAAGGACGACTACGTCGCCCTGCTGCCGCCGGAGGAGCAGGCCCGGCTGGGCCGCTCGCTCCGCCTCGAGCCCGTCGGAGCCGCCTCATGACCACGCCGACGTCCCCGGTCCCTGCTCCGGCGTCGCCGCCCGGCGCCCCTGGAGCGCACACCCCGCCGGACGCGGTGCACTGCACGATCGACGGCTTCGAGGTCGCCGTCCCCAAGGGGACGCTGATCATCCGGGCCGCCGAGATGATCGGCGTGCAGATCCCGCGGTTCTGCGACCACCCGCTGCTCGAGCCCGTCGGTGCCTGCCGCCAGTGCCTGGTCGAGGTCGAGGGCCAGCGCAAGCCGGTCGCCTCCTGCACCATGCCGGTCAGCGAGGGCATGGCGATCAAGACGCAGCTGTCCAGCGAGGTCGCCGACAAGGCGCAGCAGGGCACCATGGAGCTGCTGCTGATCAACCACCCGCTGGACTGCCCGGTCTGCGACAAGGGCGGCGAGTGCCCGCTGCAGAACCAGGCGATGAGCAACGGCCGTACCGAGAGCCGGTTCATCGACGTCAAGCGCACCTACCCGAAGCCGCTGCCGATCTCCTCGCAGGTGCTGCTCGACCGCGAGCGGTGCGTGCTGTGCGCCCGCTGCACCCGCTTCTCCCAGCAGGTCGCCGGTGACCCGTTCATCGAGCTGTTCGACCGCGGGGCGCTGCAGCAGGTCGCGATCTACGAGGACGAGCCCTTCGAGTCCTACTTCTCCGGCAACACCACGCAGATCTGCCCGGTCGGCGCGCTCACCAGCTCCGCCTACCGCTTCCGCGCCCGCCCGTTCGACCTGCGCAGCGAGCCGAGCGTCTGCGAGCACTGCGCCTCCGGGTGCGCCCAGCGCACCGACTACCGCCGCGGCACGGTCCAGCGGCGACTGGCCGGCGAGGACCCCGCGGTCAACGAGGAGTGGAACTGCGACAAGGGGCGCTACGCGTTCCGCTACGCCACCTCGAACGAGCGGCTCATGACCCCGCTGGTCCGCCGGGACGGCGTCCTCGAGCCGGCGTCCTGGCCCGAGGCGTGGGCCGCGGCCGCCGAGGGCCTGCGGCAGGCACGCGAGGACGGCGGGGTCGGCGTGCTGCCCGGCGGCCGGCTGACCCTCGAGGACGCCTACGCCTACGCGAAGTTCGCCCGCCTCGCGCTGCACACCAACGACGTCGACGCCCGCGCCCGGGCGCACTCGGCCGAGGAGCTGGCCTTCCTCGAGGCCGAGGTCGCCGGCACCGGTCCGGCGACCGGTGCGGTGACCTACGACGACCTGGCGGCGGCCCCGACCGTGCTGCTCGTGGCCTTCGAGCCCGAGGAGGAGTCGCCGATCGTCTTCCTGCGGCTGCGCAAGGCCGTGCGCAAGGGCACCCTCGCCGTCTTCGACCTCGCGCCGTTCGCCACCCGCGCCGCCGAGAAGCTGCAGGCCACCGTGCTCGCCACGCTGCCCGGCCAGGAGGCCCGCTCGCTGGCCGCCCTGGCCGACGGCTCCTGGGGCGGCGCGGCGGTCGATGCGCTGCGCCGGCCGGGTGCGATCGTGCTGGTGGGCGAGCGGCTGGCCGAGATCCCCGGCGGTTTCTCCGCCGTCGCCGCCCTCGCCCGCGCGACCGGCGCCCGCGTCGGCTGGGTGCCGCGGCGGGCCGGCGAGCGCGGCGCGGTCGAGGCCGGCGCACTGCCGACCCTGCTCCCCGGTGGCCGCAGCGTCGCCGACCCGGTGGCCCGCGCCGACGTCGCCGCCCGCTGGGGCGTCGACCCGGCCGAGTTGCCGGCCCGGCCCGGCCGCGACGTCACCGGCATCCTCACCGCCGTCCGCGACGCGGAGCTCTCCGGCCTGGTGGTCGGTGGGGTCGACCCCCTCGACCTGCCCGACCCGGCGCTGGTCGAGGAGGCGCTGCTCTCGGCGCAGTTCGTGGTCAGCCTCGAGATGTTCCCCAGCCGCGTGACCGAGTTCGCCGACGTCGTCCTGCCGGTCGCGGCTGCGCCGGAGAAGGCGGGCACGTACCTCGACTGGGAGGGCCGCCCGCGGACCTTCGACGCCACGCTGCACGGCACCGGCGCGCTGCCCGACGCCCGCGTGCTGCAGGGCCTGGCCGACGAGCTGGACGTGGACCTGCGCCTGGTCGACCCGCTGTTCGCCCGCGCCGAGCTCACCGCGCTGGGCGTCGCCCGCGGCGAGGCCGCCGCGCCGAGGCTGGCCGCGCCCGCCGGGCCGGAGCTGGCCGAGGACCAGGCGGTGCTCGCCTCCTGGCGGCAGCTGCTCGACCTCGGCACGCTGCAGCGCGACGAGCCGGCGCTGGCCGGCACCGCGCGTCCCCCGGTGGCCCGCCTCGGCAAGGACGCCGCCCGCCGGCTCGGCCTGGCCGACGGCGACCGGCTGACCGTCACCGGCCCGGCCGGCGCGATCAGCCTGCCGGTCCTCATCACCGAGATGCCCGACCAGGTCGTCTGGCTGCCGATGCGCTCGCCCGGCAGCGAGGTCCGCTCGCAGCTGGGCACCGGGCCCGGCGGCGTCGTGACCGTGAGCGCAGGAGGTGCCGCGTGAACGTCCTCGCCAGCCGGAACCAGCCGACGCTCGCCGACTTCGGGCACGACGTCTGGTGGATCGTGCTCATCAAGGTCGTCGGGATCTTCGTGGTCCTCGTGGTGATGACGCTGTTCGCCATCGTCTTCGAGCGCAAGGTCGTCGCGCGCATGCAGCAGCGGATCGGCCCCAACCGGGTCGGCCCCCGCGGCTACCTGCAGAGCCTGGCAGACGGGCTGAAGCTGGCGTTCAAGGAAGACATCATGCCGGCGCTGGCCGACAAGCCGGTCTACTTCCTAGCCCCGGTGATCTCCGCCGTCCCGGCCTTCCTCGCCTTCTCCGTCGTCCCGCTCGGGCCGGAGGTGAGCCTGTTCGGGCACTGGACGCCGCTGCAGCTCACCGACGCCCCGATCGGCGTCCTCATCGTCCTGGCCTGCTCGGCGATGGGCGTCTACGGCATCGTGCTGTCGGGCTGGTCGTCCGGTTCGACCTACCCGCTGCTCGGCGGGCTGCGCAGCGCCGCGCAGATGGTCAGCTACGAGATCGCGATGGGCCTGTCCATCGTCGCGGTGTTCCTCTACGCCGGCTCCATCTCCACCTCGGAGATCGTCGCCGCCCAGGCCGACGGCACCGAGCTGAACTTCTTCGGCGCGCACGTGACCGGCCCGAGCTGGTACGTGATCCTGCTGCCGGTCTCGTTCGTCATCTACTGCATCGCCGTCGTCGGGGAGACCAACCGGGCCCCGTTCGACCTCCCCGAGGCCGAGAGCGAACTGGTCGGCGGCTTCCACACCGAGTACTCGTCGCTGAAGTTCGCGCTGTTCTTCCTCGCCGAGTACATCAACATGGTCACCGTCTCGGCGCTGGCCGCGACGCTGTTCCTCGGTGGCTGGCGGGCCCCGTGGCCGATCTCGATCTGGGACGGCGCCAACACCGGCTGGTGGCCGATGCTCTGGTTCTTCCTCAAGGTCGTCGTCGCGCTGTTCGTGTTCATCTGGCTGCGCGGGACGCTGCCCCGGCTGCGCTACGACCAGTTCATGCGCTTCGGCTGGAAGGTGCTCGTGCCGACGGCGCTGGTCTGGATCGTGGTCGTCGCCGCGATCCGCACGATCTCCCGCGAGGGGAACCTGCAGACCGGCGAGGTGGCCCTGTACGTCGGCCTGCCGGTGGCGATCGTCGTCCTGGTCGCGCTGCTGCTCGCCGGCCGGACCAGCAACGCCGGCGCCCGCAAGATGGCCGCCGCCGCGGCGGCCGGGTCGGTGCACGTCACCGAGCCCGAGGCCGAGCCGCAGGTGCTCCCGCCGACCGGGCCGCGGCGCCGCGCGAGCGGGCCGAGCCGGGCCGAGGGCGGCTTCCCCGTCCCGCCGATGGACCTCGTCGTCCCGCCCTCGCCGCGGCTGCGCAGCCGCGAGCCGGTCGGGGCCACACCCGGCTCTGTCGTCGGCACCGGGCGACGCGGCACCACGACCACCACCGCTGCGGGGGAGAACGACGATGACTGACACCACCCCGGCGCGCCGGAGCGGCGGCGAGGTCGCCCGTCCCGGCAGGGACGCCAAGCCCCCGCGGCGCAGCGTGCTGCCCGCGCCCGGGCAGGGCTTCGGCCTCACCTTCGCGCAGATGTTCAAGAAGGTGACGACGGAGGAGTACCCGTTCGAGCCCAAGGTGACCAAGCCGCGCTACCACGGGCGGCACGTGCTCAACCGGCACCCCGACGGGCTGGAGAAGTGCGTCGGCTGCGAGCTGTGCGCGTGGGCCTGCCCGGCCGACGCCATCTACGTCGAGGGCGGGGACAACACCGAGGACGAGCGCTACTCGCCCGGTGAGCGCTACGGGCGCGTCTACCAGATCAACTACCTGCGCTGCATCTTCTGCGGGCTGTGCATCGAGGCCTGCCCGACCCGCTCGCTGACGATGAGCAACGACTTCGAGCTGGCCGACGACAACCGGCGCGACCTGATCTACACCAAGGAGCAGCTCATGGCGCCGCTGCTGCCCGGCATGGAGGCCCCGCCGCACCCCATGCGGCTCGGGGACGACGAGAAGGACTACTACGTGCGGACGCCGAACCCGGCCAACCCGGCCGAACCGGTCGTGGGGGAGAAGGTATGAGCGTCCTCGCCGCCGCCGCCGACACCTCGGTCCAGCTGGGCAACGGCGAGGCCGTCACCTTCTGGATCCTCGGCCCGCTCGCGCTGATCGGCGCCCTCGGCATGGTGTTCAGCCGCAACGCCGTCCACTCGGCGCTGTTCCTCGTCGTGACGATGCTCTGCCTGGGCGTCTTCTACGTCGTGCAGGAGGCGCCGTTCCTCGGCGCGGTGCAGATCATCGTCTACACCGGCGCGATCATGATCCTTTTCCTGTTCGTGCTCATGCTGGTCGGCCGCGACTCCTCCGACTCGGTCATCGAGACGCTGCGCGGCCAGCGGGTGGCGGCCACCGTGCTCGGCATCGGCTTCGCCGGCCTGGTCGGCGCGGGCATCGCCGAGGCCACCCGCGACACCCCGGCCACCGGGCTCGACGCCGTCCAGGGCGGCGACGTCAACAACATCGAGGCGATCGCCGCGCTGCTGTTCACCCGCTACCTGCTGGCCTTCGAGGTGACCAGCGCGCTGCTGATCACCGCCGCCGTCGGGGCGATGGTGCTCGCGCACGCCGAGCGCGAGCCCGGTACACGGCGCTCGCAGAAGGAGCTGTCGAAGGCACGCTTCCTCACCGACCGGCCCGGCACGCACAACGGGCCCGGGGTGTTCGCCCGCGGCAACTCGGTCGCCGCGCCGGCGCTGCTGCCCGACGGCCGCTACGCCGAGGAGAGCTTCGCCACCGGCATCGACCCGCAGGACATCGACCAGCTGCCGCGACCCGGCGGCCGCCGCGAGCTCGGCAGCCCGGACGACGCGCTCGGCACGCTCGAGGGCACCCCCAGCGCCGTGCCCGGCGGATACGGCGGCGGCAACCTCGACGAGGGGGAGAACCAGCGATGACGCTCTCGCACTACCTGGTGCTCGCGGCGATCCTGTTCACCGTCGGCGCGGTCGGCGTGCTGGTCCGCCGCAACGCGATCGTCGTCTTCATGTGCGTCGAGCTGATGCTCAACTCGGTCAACCTGACGCTGGTCACCTTCGCCCGCGCCACCGGGACCATCGACGGCCAGATCATCGCCTTCTTCGTGATGGTCGTCGCCGCCGCCGAGGTCGTCGTCGGGCTCGCGATCATCATGTCGATCTACCGGACCCGGCGCTCCGCCTCGGTCGACGACGCCAACCTCCTCAAGTACTGAGCGGACGGGACCCCTCGATGAATGCCGTGCCCGCCACCGGGCTGCTGTCCGCCTCCTGGGTGCTCATCGCGCTGCCGCTCGCCGGCGCCGCGGTGCTGCTGCTCGGCGGCCGGCGCACCGACCGCTGGGGCCACCTGCTCGGCACCGCGACCGTCGTCGTCGCCTTCGTCATCGCCCTGGTGAGCGTGTTCCAGCTGGCCGGCACCGACGGCCGCACGGTGGGGGTGGACCTGTTCACCTTCATCTCGGCCGGCACGCTCGACATCAAGCTCGGCCTGCTGCTCGACCCGCTGTCAATGGCGTTCTGCCTGCTGATCACCGGTGTGGGCGCGCTGATCCACATCTACTCGATCGGCTACATGGCGCACGACCCCGGCCGCCGGCGGTTCTTCGCCTACCTGAACCTGTTCGTCGCGGCGATGCTGCTGCTGGTCCTGGGCAACAGCTACCTGGCCCTCTACGTCGGCTGGGAGGGCGTCGGTCTGGCGTCCTACCTGCTCATCGCGTTCTGGTACACCCGCCCGGCCGCGGCCACCGCCGCCAAGAAGGCGTTCATCATGAACCGCGTCGGCGACGTCGGGCTGGCGCTGGCGATCTTCATCATGTTCGCCCAGTTCGGGACGACGTCGTTCGCCGGCGTGCTCGGCTCGGCGGACCTGCTGGCCGGCGGCATCGCGACCGCCCTGGGCCTGCTGCTCCTGCTCGGCGCGTGCGGCAAGTCCGGCCAGTTCCCGCTGCAGGCGTGGCTGCCCGACGCCATGGAGGGCCCGACCCCGGTCTCGGCGCTCATCCACGCCGCGACCATGGTCACCGCGGGGGTCTACCTGATCTGCCGGTCGGCGCCGATCTACGACCAGTCGCCGACGGCGCGCACCGTCGTCCTCGCGGTCGGCGCGATCACCCTGCTGATCGGCGCGATCGCCGGCTGCGCCTACGACGACATCAAGAAGGTGCTGGCCTACTCGACGGTCAGCCAGATCGGCTACATGTTCCTCGCGGCGGGCCTCGGGCCGGTCGGCTACGTCGCGGCCCTGGCGCACCTCTACGCGCACGGCTTCTTCAAGGCCGGGCTGTTCCTCGGCGCCGGATCGGTCATGCACGGCATGAACGACGAGGTGAACATGCGCCGCTTCGGCGGGCTGTGGAAGCGGATGCCGGTCACCTTCTGGACCTTCGCCCTCGGCTACGTCGCGCTGATCGGCCTCATCCCGTTCTCGGGCTACTGGACCAAGGACGCGATCATCGAGGCCACCATCGACCGCGGCGACGTGTGGGGGTGGATCCTCGGCGGCGTCGCCGTCCTCGGGGCCGGGCTCACCGCCTTCTACATGACCCGGCTGATGCTCATGACCTTCTTCGGCCGGCCGCGGTGGGAGGATGGCGTGCACCCGCACGAGTCCCCGCAGGTGATGCTCTGGCCGATGATCGTGCTGGCCGTCGGGTCGGTGGCCGCCGGGTTCCTGCTCGTGCAGGCCTTCCCGCTGTCGGACTGGATGCAGCCGGTGTTCGGGTCGGAGCAGGAGGGCGAGCACGTCATCGCGCCGCTGGCCTTCGGCATCGGCATCACCGTGGTCGCCGTCCTGGGCGTCCTGCTGGCCTGGCTGTTCGTCGGCCGGCGGGAGGTGCCGGTGGTCGCCCCGGCGCGGGTCACGCCGCTCGTCCGGGCCGCGCGCACCGGCCTCTACGCCGACGCGATCAACGAGTCGCTGTTCATGCGCCCCGGCCAGTGGCTGACCCGGGCGCTGGTCTTCTTCGACAACCGCGGCGTGGACGGCGCGGTGAACGGCCTGGCCGCCACGATGGGCGGCTCGTCGTCCCGGCTGGGCCGGCTGCAGACCGGGTTCGTGCGCAGCTACGCGCTCGGCATGCTCGGCGGCGCCGTCATCGTCGCGGGCGCCCTGCTGGCGGTGACCGCCGGATGACCGTCTCCCTGATCACCGGAAGGGCACGCACCGTGGCTGACGAGCCGAAGCTTGCGGAGGCGAGCAATGAGTGATTTCCCCTGGCTCGTCGTCATGGTGGCGCTGCCGGCCGTGGCCGCGGTCGGCGTCGCGCTGCTGCCGAAAGGCAGCGACGAGACGGCCAAGCAGATCGCGCTGGGCACCAGCCTCGTCGTCCTGCTGCTCACGATCCTGGCCACCGTCGCCTTCGACCCCGACGGGCCGCGCTTCCAGCTGACCACCTCGGTCTCGTGGATCCCCGTGTTCGGCGTGGACTTCGCCCTCGGCGTCGACGGCATCGCGCTGGTCATGCTGCTGCTGATCGCCGTCCTGGTGCCGATCGTGGTCGGCGCCTCGTGGCGCGACAAGCCCACCGGCCGGCGCTCGATGCGGACGTTCTTCACCTGGCTGCTGCTGCTCGAGTCGGCCATGATCGGCGTCTTCGCCGCCACCGACGTCTTCCTCTTCTACGTCTTCTTCGAAGTCATGCTCATCCCGATGTACTTCATGATCGGGAGTTTCGGCGGCCCCCGCCGGCAGTACGCCGCGATGAAGTTCTTCGTCTACAGCCTGGTCGGCGGGCTGGTCATGCTCGCCGCGGTGATCGGGCTGTACGTGGTGAGCACCGACGCGCTGGGCCACGGCACGTTCTCCTTCGCCCAGCTCAACCAGATCTCGATCGACGCGGGCGTGCAGCGGCTGCTGTTCCTCGGCTTCTTCCTCGCCTTCGCGATCAAGGCGCCGCTGGTGCCGCTGCACACCTGGCTGCCCGACGCCGGTGCCGAGGCCCCGATCGGCGGCGCGGTGCTGCTCGTCGGCGTCCTGGACAAGGTCGGCACCTTCGGCTTCCTCCGGTACTGCCTCCCGCTGTTCCCCGAGGCCTCCCGCGAGTTCGCCCCCTGGATCCTCGGCCTCGCCGTGGCCGGGGTGCTCTACGCGGCGCTGCTGGCGATGGGGCAGAGCGACATGAAGCGCCTGGTCGCCTACACGTCGGTCTCGCACTTCGGCTTCATCGCGCTGGGCATCTTCGCCTTCACCACCGAGGCGGCCACCGGCGCGGTGCTGTACATGGTCATGCACGGCATCACGATCGCGCTGCTGTTCATCGTGGTCGGGATGCTCATCTCGCGCGGTGGCTCGCGGCAGGTCGGCGACTACGGCGGCGTGGCCCGGTTCGCCCCGCTGCTGGCCGGCACCTTCCTGATCGCGGGCCTGGCCACGCTGTCGCTGCCGGGCACCAACAGCTTCGTCGCCGAGTTCCTGACGCTGATCGGCGCCTACCCGGTGCGGCCGGTGTACACGATCCTCGCGACGGTCGGCATCATCCTGGCCGCGATCTACGTGCTGCTCCTGTACCAACGGACGATGCACGGGCCGGCGCGCGGCGTGCTGCTGCAGACCGACCCCGCGGTGCCCACCGAGCCGCTGTCCGCCGGTTCCGGCGCCCACGACGGACACGGCGGGACGGCCACGCTGACCGCTCCGGCGCCGGCGGCGGCCCGGCTGAAGATCGCCGACCTCGACCGCCGCGAGCTCGTCGTCGTCGCGCCGCTGCTCGCGCTGATCATCTTCCTCGGCGTCTACCCGCAGCCGCTGATCGACCTCATCCGCCCCGCGGTGAGCGCCACGATCAGCGACGTCGGCGGCCAGGACGGGATCACCCCGCACACCACCGATGCCCGACCGACCTCCGAGCAGGGAAACAACTGATGCCGGACATCACCGCGCCGTCCATCTCGGTGGCGGCCCTCGCGCCGCTGATCTTCGTCTTCGGCGCCGCCGCCGTCGGCGTCCTGGTCGAGGCGTTCGCCCCGCGCGAGCAGCGGCACGCGATCCAGGTGAGCGTCGCGCTCGTCGGCACCCTCGGCGGGCTGGCCGCCACCCTGTGGCTGTCCGGCACCAACAAGGTCACCGCCGGCGACGCGCTCGCCATCGACAGCGCCGGGCTGTTCCTGCAGGCGATGCTGACCGCGTTCGGGGCGCTGTCGATCCTGCTGTTCGCCGAGCGGGCGCTCGACCCGGCCCGGTCGGCGTTCGTGGCGATGGCCGCGGTCCCGGCCGGCAGCCCCCGCGACCGCGAGCTGCTCACCAGCACCCGGGTGCAGACCGAGGTCTACCCGTTGGCGACCTTCGCGCTCGGCGGCATGATGCTGTTCGTCACCGCGAACGACCTGCTGATGATGTTCGTGGCGCTCGAGGTGCTCAGCCTGCCGCTGTACCTCATGTGCGGCCTGGCCCGCCGCCGGCGGCTGCTGTCGCAGGAGGCGTCGGTCAAGTACTTCCTGCTCGGCGCCTTCGCCTCCGGGTTCTTCCTCTACGGCCTCGCACTGGTCTACGGCGCGACCGGCAGCGTGCGGCTGTCGACGATCCGCGCCGCGGCCACCGACGACACCGGCATCCTGCTGGTCCTCGGTCTCGCGCTGCTCGTCGTGGGCCTGATGTTCAAGGCCAGCGTCGCGCCGTTCCACACCTGGACGCCGGACGTCTACCAGGGCGCGCCGACGCCGGTGACCGCGTTCATGGCCGCCTGCACCAAGGTCGCCGCCTTCGGCGCGATCCTGCGGCTGCTCTACGTCGCCTTCGGCACCAGCGAGTGGACCTGGCGGCCGATCATCTACGGCATCGCGATCGTCTCGATGGTCGTCGGCGCCGTCCTCGGCCTCACCCAGACCGACCTCAAGCGGATGCTGGCCTACTCCTCGATCGCGCACGCCGGGTTCATCCTCACCGGCGTGCTCGGGCTGGGCTCCGGTGCCAACGGGTCCGGGCTCTCCTCGACGATGTTCTACCTGCTCACCTACGGCGTGACGACGCTGGGCGCGTTCGCCGTCCTCACCCTCGTCCGGGACGGCGACGGCGAGGCCTCGCACCTGTCGCAGTGGGCCGGCCTGGCCCAGCGCTCGCCGCTGACCGCCGCCGTGATGAGCCTGTTCCTGCTCGCGCTCGCCGGGATCCCGCTCACCAGCGGCTTCACCGGCAAGTTCGCGGTGTTCCGGTCGGCCATCCAGGCCGGTGCCTGGCCGCTGGTCGTGGTGGCCGTGCTCGCCAGCGCGGTGGCCGCGTTCTTCTACCTGCGCGTGATCGTGCTCATGTACTTCTCGCCGCTGGCGGCGGACGGTCCGACGGTCGGCGTGCCCGGCCTGGGGACGACGATCGTCCTGGCCATCACGGTCACGGCGACACTCGTCCTGGGGATCCTGCCCGGGTCCGTGCTCGACCTGGCCGATCAGGCGGCTAGATTCGTCGGTTGATGACCGGAGCCGACACCGCCCTCGACGGCGGCACCGCCACCGAGGGGAGACACCGGATCTCCACACCGGCCTCGACGATCGGTTCCTGGCTGCCCGAGGGACCCCTGGGCAGCTCGCTGTCCGAGGGCCTGGTCCGGGTCGAGGCGGCGCTCGGCGCGGCCGTCGGCAGCGAGCACCCTTTCGTGCACGAGGCCGCCGGGCACCTCATGTCCGCCGGGGGCAAGCGGTTCCGGCCGATGCTCGCGCTGCTCGCCGCTCAGCTCGGCGACGCCACGGCGCCGGAGGTGGTGCGCGCCGCGGTCGTCTGCGAGCTGACCCACCTGGCGACGCTGTACCACGACGACGTCATGGACGAGGCCGCCGTCCGCCGCGGCGCCCCGAGCGCCAACAGCCGCTGGGGCAACAGCATCGCGATCCTCACCGGCGACCTGCTGTTCGCCCGCGCCTCCGACCTGCTCGCCGATCTGGGGCCGGACGCCGTCCGGATCCAGGCCCGCACCTACGAGCGGTTGGTGACCGGCCAGCTGCGCGAGACGGTGGGCCCGCAGGCGGGCGAGGACCCGATCGCGCACTACCTCGAGGTGCTGGCCGACAAGACCGGCTCGCTGGTGGCCACCAGCGCCCGGTTCGGCGCCTCCTTCGCCGGGGTCGGGCAGCCGCTGGTCGAGGCGCTGACCGCCTTCGGCGAGGAGGTCGGGGTGGCGTTCCAGCTCTCCGACGACCTGCTCGACATCGTCAGCGCCGACGGCACCTCCGGGAAGTCGCCCGGCACCGACCTGAGGGAGGGCGTGGCGACCCTGCCGGTGCTGTTCGCCCTCGCCGGCGACGACCCGGCCGAGGAGCGGCTGCGCGCGCTCGTCGCCGGGCCGATCACCGAGGCCGACGAGCACGCCGAGGCGCTCGCCCTGCTGCGGGCCTCGGACGCGCTGGCCCGGGCCACCGAGGTGCTGCGCGAGTACGCCGACCGCGCCCGCCGCCGTCTCGACGGCGTCCCGGAGGGCGACGTCCGCGACGCGCTCTCGGCACTCTGTGACTACGTCGTGACCCGTACCAGCTGAATTCCGCGCATGCTGGGGGCGTGCGCTCCCTGTTCGGCCTGGTCGCGGCTGCGGTGCTGGTCGCGGGCTGCACCGCGGAAGCCTCCGGTGAGGGTGCGCCCAGCGACCTGCCCGCCCCGACGTCGCCGCCGTCGGACGCGCCGGCGCTCGACGTCGCCGTGGTCGCCGACGGCCTGGACCACCCCTGGGACGTGGCCCAGGCCCCGGACGGCACGCTGCTGCTCGACGAGCGCGCCGGCGGCCTGACCGCCGTCCTGCCCGACGGCACCGTGCGGCCGCTCGACGCCGACTTCGACGACCTGTTCGCCCGCGGCGAGACCGGGCTGATGGGGCTGGTGCTCGACCCCGACTTCGACCACAACCGCCGCTTCTACACCTGCCAGGGGCGGCAGGCCGAGGAGACGCCCGACATCGCGGTGATCGCCTGGACCGTCGACACCGCCTGGCGCTCGGCCACCCGCATCGCCGACCCGCTGCTGGGCGGGATCCCGGTCAACTCCGGGTCGGGCCGGCACGGCGGGTGCCGGCTCCGCTTCGCCACGGACGGCTCCCTGCTGGTCGGCACCGGCGACAACGCGGTGGGCAGCAACCCGCAGGACCGCGACACCCTGGCCGGCAAGGTGCTGCGGATCGACGCCGGCACCGGGCAGCCCGCCGTCGGCAACCCGTTCCCCGGCCCCGGGCCGTCGGCCTACATCTGGAACTACGGCCACCGCAACGTGCAGGGGCTGGCGCTGCGACCGGGGACCGACCAGGTCTACAACGTCGAGCAGGGCACCTCGCGCGACGACGAGGTCAACCTCGTCGAGAAGGCCGCCAACTACGGCTACGACCCGGACGGCGCCGACGGCGGCTACGACGAGAGCGTCCCGATGACCGACCTCGACCTGCCGGACTCGGTCGCGGCCGTGTGGTCCTCCGGGGAGTCCACGATCGCCACCTGCGGCGGCACGTTCCTCGACGGCGACCAGTGGGGCGGCTACGACGGCCTGATGCTGCTCGGCGTGCTCAAGGACCAGGGGGTCCTCGCGCTGCGGCTCGCCGACGACGGTCACCTGCTCGAGCAGTTCCGGCTGCCCGAGCTCGAGGGTACGCACGGGCGGATCCGCACCGTGCAGCTCGGCACCGACGGCGACCTCTACGTCACCACCGACAACGGCGAGGACGACCAGCTGCTACGGGTGACCCCGAAGAGCTGAGCGCAGTCGGGGGACGGCACGTGGCCGCGGTGTCATCCGGAGGATGACGTTGTCACGGTCCAGGTGTCGTTGCCGGCGAGCAGGGCGGCGAGGTCGCCGGGCTCCTGCGTCCGGGCCTCGTCCAGCTGGTCAGCCATCATCCGGTCGTAGGTCGGCCGCGAGACCTTCCGGAACACGCCCATCGGCGTGTAGCGCAGGTCCTGCGAGGACAGCCGGGACAGCGCGAAGGCGTACGACGGGTCTTCGCGGGTGGCGTCGTGGACGACGATCTGCGCCGGGTCGACCTGGTTGGTCTCAGCGATGCGCAGGCCGCCGACCTCGTCGCGGACCACGCACGAGGCGCCGTCCGGGCCGAACACGAGCGGCTCGCCGTCCACCAGGGGGATGGTCCACTGCAGGCCGGTCGTCGGGTCCTTGAGCAGCTCGAAGGCGCCGTCGTTGAAGATGTTGCAGTTCTGGTAGATCTCCACCAGCGCGGTGCCCTGGTGCTCCGCGGCCTGGCGGAGCACCTCGGTCAGGCCCTTGCGGTCGGAGTCCATCGCGCGGCCGACGAACGTGGCGTCGGCGCCGATCGCCAGCGACACGGGGTTGAACGGGGCGTCGATCGAGCCCATCGGCGTCGACTTCGTGATCTTGCCGACCTCGCTGGTGGGCGAGTACTGGCCCTTGGTCAGCCCGTAGATCCGGTTGTTGAACAGCAGGATCGTCAGGTTCACGTTGCGGCGCAGCGCGTGGATCAGGTGGTTGCCGCCGATGGACAGCGCGTCGCCGTCGCCGGTGACCACCCAGACCGACAGGTCCGGCCGGGAGGCGGCCAGCCCGGTCGCGATCGCCGGCGCCCGGCCGTGGATCGAGTGCATCCCGTAGGTGTTCATGTAGTACGGGAAGCGCGAGGAGCAGCCGATGCCCGAGACGATGACCATGTCCTCGCGGGCGATCCCGAGCGAGGGCAGGAAGCTCTGGACCGCGTTGAGGATGACGTAGTCACCGCACCCGGGGCACCAGCGGACCTCTTGGTCGGTCTTGAAGTCCTTGGCCTTGAGCTCGGTCTGCTTGTCGCCGCCGGTCGCGGCGGCGATCGGGTCCGAGCCGGGCATGCCGAGGTCGTGCACGTGGGTCGGCGTCGTGGTCACTGGATGCCTCCGGTGCTGTCGATGACGTCCTGCAGGACCGAGGCCAGCTCGGCGGCGCGGAAGGGCAGCCCGCGCACCTGCGTGTGGCTCTGGACGTCGACGAGGTACTTGGCGCGCAGCAGCAGCGCGAGCTGCCCGAGGTTCATCTCGGGGCAGACCACGCGGTCGTACTGGGCGAGGATCTTGCCGAGGTCGGCCGGCATCGGGTTGAGGTGGCGCAGGTGGATCTGCGCGATCGAGCGGCCGGAGTTGCGCACCTGCCGGCAGGCCGCGCCGATCGGGCCGTACGTCGAGCCCCAGCCGATCACCGCCACCTTCGCGTCGCCGGCCGGGTCCTCGACCTCGGTGGGCGGCAGGGAGGCGGCGATGCCGTCGACCTTGGCCTGGCGGGTCCGGACCATGAAGTCGTGGTTGTCCGGGTCGTAGGAGATGTTGCCGGTGCGGTCGGCCTTCTCCAGCCCGCCGAGCCGGTGCTGCAGGCCGGCCGTGCCCGGGACGGCCCAGGCGCGGGCCAGGGTCTCGGGGTCGCGCAGGTAGGGGAGGAACTCGCCCTCGGCACCGTTGGGCTCGGTGGCGAAGTCGACCCGCAGCTCGGGCAGGCCGGCGACGTCCGGCACCGCCCACGGCTCGGCGCCGTTGGCGAGGTAGCCGTCGGACAGCAGGATCACCGGGGTGCGGTAGGTCAGCGCGATCCGCGCGGCCTCCAGCGCGGCGTCGAAGCAGTCGCCGGGGGAGCGGGGCGCGACCACCGGCAGCGGGGCCTCGCCGTTGCGGCCGAACATCGCCTGCAGCAGGTCCGACTGCTCGGTCTTGGTCGGCAGCCCGGTCGAGGGGCCACCGCGCTGGACGTCGACGACGATCAGCGGCAGCTCGAGCATGACGGCCAGGCCGATCGCCTCGGACTTCAGCGAGATGCCCGGGCCGGACGTCGTCGTCACGCCCAGCGCCCCGCCGAACGAGGCGCCGATCGCGGCGGAGACGCCGGCGATCTCGTCCTCGGCCTGGAAGGTGCGCACGCCGAAGTTCTTGTGCTTGGACAGCTCGTGGAGGATGTCCGACGCCGGCGTGATCGGGTAGGCGCCGAGGAACACCGGCAGGCCCGAGCGCTGCCCGGCCGCCACGATCCCGTAGGCCAGCGCCTGGTTGCCGGAGATGTTGCGGTAGGTCCCCGGGCTCATCGGCGCGGGCTTGACCTCGTAGGAGACCGCGAAGGCCTCCGTCGTCTCGCCGTAGTTGTAGCCGGCGCGGAACGCGGCGATGTTGGCCGCGGCGATCTCGGGCTTGCGGCGGAACTGCCGCTCGAGGAAGCGGATCGTGCCCTCGGTCGGCCGGTGGTACATCCAGCTGAGCAGGCCGAGCGTGAACATGTTCTTCGAGCGCTCCGCCTCCTTCTTGCCCAGGCCTGAGTCGGCCAGCGCGTCGAGGGTGAGGCTGGTCAGCGGCACGCTGACGACCTGCCAGCCCTCGAGGGAGCCGTCCTCCAGCGGGTTGGCCGCGTAGCCGACCTTGGCGAGGTTGCGCGGGGTGAACTCGTCGGCGTCGACGATGAGCAGGCCGCCGCCGGGGAGGTCGGCCAGGTTGGCCTTGAGCGCGGCCGGGTTCATCGCGACCAGCACGTCCGGCGCGTCGCCGGGCGTCATGATGTCGTGGTCGGCGAAGTGCAGCTGGAAGGAGCTGACGCCGGGCAGAGTCCCCGTCGGTGCGCGGATCTCGGCCGGGAAGTTCGGCAGCGTCGACAGGTCGTTGCCGAAGGACGCCGTCTCGCTGGTGAACCGGTTGCCGGTCAGCTGCATGCCGTCACCGGAGTCGCCGGCCAGCCGGATGACGACCCGGTCGAGGGTGACGACGCTCTTGACCAGGCCCCCGGGGGCCGAGCCGTTCGCCGTCGCGGAACCGTCGGGCGTGCTCGTGCTCGTCATCTGTCACCAACCTCCACCTGGCGAGGTTACGTGCGCGTGTCCACGCGTGGACGTGTGGCCGGACACCCCGATCGTGACTTCGGACGCAGGTGCGCCCGAACGGGTGCCTCGCCAGGGCTCCCCTCGTCCGGGGGAGGAGCCGCTGCCGCCCGGGAACGGCGGTCCCGACGGTCGCGTTGGTCCGGGCGTGCAGCGCTGGAACAACGGATTCAAGACCGCCCTGCTGCTGGGGCTCATGGGTGCGCTCATCCTCGCCGTGGGTGCTCTCGTCGGCGGTCCGCGCGGCCTCTTCATCGCACTCGTCATCGCGCTGGCGGTCAACGGTTTCGCCTACTTCAACTCCGACAAGCTGGCGCTGCGCGCGATGCGCGCCTTCCCGGTCACCGAGACCCAGGCACCGCAGATCTACTCGATCGTCCGCGAGCTGGCCACCGAGGCCCGGCAGCCGATGCCCCGGCTGTACGTCAGCCCGGCGCCGCAGCCCAACGCCTTCGCCACCGGCCGCAACCCGCGCAACGCCGCCGTCTGCTGCACGCAGGGCATCCTCGAGCTGCTCGACCGGCGCGAGCTGCGCGCCGTTCTGGCCCACGAGCTCTCGCACGTCTACAACCGCGACATCCTGATCAGCTGCGTCGCCGGGGCGATGGCCACGATCATCACCTACGCGGCGCACCTGGCGATGTTCGCCTCGCTGTTCGGTGGCCGGTCCGACGACCGGGACGGCGGCAACGCGCTCGGCAGCCTGCTGCTGATCGTGCTCGGCCCGATCGCGGCCGCGGTCGTGCAGCTCGCCGTGAGCCGCAGCCGCGAGTACCAGGCCGACGCCTCGGGTGCCGGCCTCAGCCACGACCCGCTGGCCCTCGCCAGTGCGCTGCGCAAGATCGAGCGCGGCGCCCAGGCGCTGCCGCTGCCGCAGGACGACCGGCTGGTCACCCAGAGCCACCTGATGATCGCCAACCCGTTCCGGGCGCAGGGCCTGGCCACCCTGTTCTCCACCCACCCGCCGATGGAGCAGCGCATCGCGAGGCTCGAGGCGATGGCCAGGGACATGGGGTGAGGGCCCCCTCGCCCCCCACCCCTCGCACGCTCGGGGCGGGCCGCTACGAGGGAGCCGACCACTAGGTTCTGGCGCATGTGCAGCGGCGACGAACCGGTCGGGACGACGGCTCCGCGCGCCGCGCCCGGCCCGGCGGTCGACCCGATCGCCCTGGAGCCGGTCGACGAGGTGGTGATCACCACCCTCGTCGACAACCTCTTCGACGCCCTGCTCACCGGGCGCGACGGGGTCGCCCGGGTGCCGATGTCCACCGGCCTCGTGAGCGCCCCCCAGTTCGAGGACGGCGCCACGGTCGCGGGGCTGCGCGCCGAGCACGGCTTCTCGGCGCTGGTCACCGTCCGCCGCGGGACGACGAGCACCACGCTGCTGTTCGACACCGGCGTCTCGCCCGACGGCATGGTCGACAACGCCGACCGGCTGGGCGTCGACCTCGGCGACGTGCAGGGCGTCGTCCTCAGCCACGGGCACTGGGACCACACCGGCGGCCTCGCCGCGCTCGCCGGGCGCCGGGGCGGCCTGCCGATGACGCTGCACCCGCTGGTCTGGACCCGGCGGCGGCTGGCGGTGCCCGGCGCCGACCCCGTCGAGCTGCCGACGCTCTCCCGCCGGGCGCTGGAGGCCGAGGGCTTCGCCGTGGTGGAACGCCGGCAGCCCTCGCTGCTGGTCGACGGCTGCGTGCTCGTCACCGGAGAGGTGGACCGGACGACGGACTTCGAGCGAGGCATGCCGCCCCCGCACCAGGCGTGGGACGGCGCCACGTGGCAGCACGACCCGCTGGTGCTCGACGACCAGGCGCTGGTGGTGCACGTGCGCGGGCGGGGACTCGTCGTCCTGACCGGGTGCGGTCATGCCGGCGCGGTGAACATCGCGCGGCACGCGATGCGGCTCACCGGGGTCGACCGGCTGTCCGCGCTGCTCGGCGGCCTGCACCTGTCCGGCCCGGCGTTCGAGCCGATCATCGCGCCGACGGTCGCGGCGTTCACCGAGCTCGCGCCCGATCTCGTCGTCCCGGGGCACTGCTCGGGCTGGCGGGCCCAGCACGCGCTGGCCGCGGCGCTGCCCGACGCCTTCGTGCCGAGCAGCGCCGGGACGCGCTACACGCTGGCCGCCGCCTGACCGAGGACCTTTCTGGATCCGCAATCTTGTGCACCACTCGAACGCGGACGACCCTCGGGACCGGCCGAGCTTTTTAGCAGTGGGGAGTACGGCCGTGGTGCCGTCCCCACTGTTGGTGGCGGGGACGGCACCACCTCGCACCCCTACCGGTAGTTGTCGAACTGCAGGGCGACGTCGAGGTCCTTGCCGCGCAGCAGCTGCTGCACCGCCTGCAGGTCGTCGCGCTTCTTGCCGCTGACCCGCAGCTGGTCACCCTGGATCTGCGCCTGCACGCCCTTCGGGCCCTCGTCGCGGATGATCTTGGCGATCTGCTTCGCCTTGTCCGAGGCGATGCCCTGCTTGATCGTCGCGGCGATCTTGTAGCTCTTGCCGGAGGACTGCGGCTCGCCGGCGTCCAGCGACTTCAGCGAGATGCCGCGCTTGATCAGCTTCTCCTTGAAGACCTCGAGCGCGGCGGTGACCCGCTCCTCGGTGTCGGCCTGCAGGGTGACCCCGTCCTCGCCGGCCCAGGCGATGCTGGCGTTGGTGCCGCGGAAGTCGAAGCGCTGGGAGAGCTCCTTGCCGGCCTGGTTCAGGGCGTTGTCGACCTCCTGGTGGTCGACCTTGCTCACGATGTCGAACGACGAGTCGGCCATGGCCTCTGTCTCCTCCGCTCTGGGGACGCGCCCCCTGGCACCTCGGGGGAGCGGTCCACCGCTCTTGTACGCTGCTCCGGTACCACCGCACGGCGGGTTGCCCGAGTGGCCAAAGGGAGCGGACTGTAAATCCGTCGGCTCAGCCTACGAAGGTTCGAATCCTTCACCCGCCACGCCTCGGTACGACGGCCCCCGACCGGTTCCGGTCGGGGGTCGTCGCCCTTCTCAGGGGATCGTCGGCGCGCGGGCGCTGGCCACGGCGGTGCGCTCCAGCGGCTCGCCGCCGAGGAACAGCCAGCCGAAGGCGATGTCGGCGTACCTGGTGCAGCGGACGGTCACCTCGACCCCGTCGGTGTCCACCGACCACGCGTCGAGGGCCGCGCGGCCACCGGCCAGCTGGTCGGCGACCGCGGCCTGCGCCGTCGTCCGGCTCAGCGGCAGGTGCGCGCCCACGCCCGCGGTGTAGACGACCTCCTCGTCCGCGCGGTCGGCCGCGGCCAGCGCGGCGCCGTCGCAGATCGACTGCACCTCCTGCTGCTCGAGGAAGGCGTCGGACGCGGCGATCGCGCCGAAGACCATCAGGGCGGCGACGAGCCAGCAGACGAGGACGAAGGGGAGCGTCGAGCCGCGCTCGCCGTCCCGTTCCGAGACACCTCCGTCCGCTCGCACGCGGGGGAGCGTAGAGGGTCGCCGGCGTCGTCCCCAGGTTGTGGACAGCACCTGTGGACGATGTGGACGGGAGACCACCCGTCCCGGTGAACGGCGGGTTCGCCCTGTGGACGACGCCGGAGCGGGATTCCCTTTCCGGTCACACTCCGGCCCATGACGATCGAGGTCCCGCCCGAGCAGCTCTACGCGCTCGCCGATGCCCTGCGCGCTCAGGGCGACGAGGCTGACGACGTCGCTGCACGGCTGGCCGGGGTGCGCGATGCCGAGGGGCCGCTCGCCGCGGCCGCCGGCGCGTTCCTCGAGGCGCACCGGGTGGCCGGCTGCGCCGTGGCGGGGGAGCTGCGCTGGCTGGGCGGGACGATCGCCGCCACCGCCGACTCGTGGTCGGGGCTGGACGGGTCGCTGCTGGCGCCGCGGGGCGAGGCGGTGCCCCGGTGAACCTGCCGGCACCCGTCCCGCTCGACCCGCCGCCCGGGGACCCGTCGGCGCTGGCCGACCTCGTCTCGGTGGTGACCGGTGCCGCGTTCGGCATGGGCGTCCTCGACGCGCACCTGGCCGGTCCGGCGACCTCGGCGCCCGGCTGGCTCGGCGCGGACGCCACCGCGGCCGCCGAGCAGGTGGTCACGGTGTCGGACCTGGTGCGGCGCCTGCACGAGACGCTGACCGCGGCGGAGCAGCGCCTGCGGCTGCACGCCCAGGTGCTCGACGACGCCCGGACGCGGATCGCCGCGCTGCGCCGCGACCAGGCCGAGGACTTCGCCGTCGCGTGGACACGGGTCGGGCAGTCCGACCCCGCGCTCGCGCAGCCGGTCATCCGGGAGCTGGAGGAGGCCGAGACCGATCGGCGCCGGGCGCACGCCGCGGCCGTCGCCGACGTGCTCGACGACGCCACGGCCACCGCGCAGGTGCTCGACGGCGCCACCACCGGCCTCGGCGGCACCGGCGCGCCGGGGCAGGAGGCCGCGGTGCTGGCGAACGTCGCGGTGCTCCTGCCCGGCTGGGGCGACGGCGAGCTGATCGCGCGTGCGTGGGCAGCGGCACGGGCTCTGGACGGTCCTGTGACCGCTGACGACATCGATGCGATCGCCCGCGAGGGTCTGCCGTTCGCCGGCGCCGCTACGTATGCCGGAGCGCTGCTGGCCGACCTGGACGAGGACGGGGTCCGCTGGCTGCTGGTGCACCTGGGGCAGGCGACCGAGCCGTCAGGGATCGTGGCCCAGTGGCTGGCCACCGCCTTCGGCGCCGCCAGTTCCCTCGGTGCGGCGAACGGCCCGCTCCGGGACGTCCTCGACGCGCGCTACATCGACCCCGCGTCGACCGATGGGACAGCCGACGAGGTCGTCTTCGGCCTCACTGCTCTGCTCGCCGCCGTGCCGGCGACCGCGGGAGGAGTGCGGAACGAGACGGCCGCTGCCTGGGGCGTGCAGATGCTGGGCCGTGAACGCCAGCAGGGCGTCACAGCCACCGACCGGCTGCGCAGGTGGGGGAGAGATCCGGTGACGGTCGTCGTCGACCGGCTGGCGGCGGCAGGCGACCGGGACGCAGCCGCGGTTCTCCTCGGCGGTCGGGAGGCATGGGACGCCTTGCTCGCCCGCTCGTGGGACGACGACGGCGCGGCCTTCGCCACACTCGTGCGGGATGCCGCGGCCGCTGGTCCGGCCGGCGAGGCCGCGGTCCGGTCCGGCCTCCAGGCGCTGGGGACCGGCCTGTCCCCGACCGACGTCGATGTCGCCTGGACCGTCGACCGGACGACGGCCGCGGAGCTGTCCCCGGCCCTCGGGGACGCGGTCGCCGCCCACCCTGGCGTCGTCACTGACGCTCTCGCCGCAGCCGGAGCGGGGCAGCAACTGTCCCCGACCGAAGACGCTGCCCTCCGGGGACTCGGATACCTGACCCTCGACGTCGCCACCGCGGCAATCGTGCAATCGGCCATCGACCAGGTGACAGGGGCTGAGCCGCTGGACCTGGCGGGGACGGATCCCACGACGCCTGCCAGGGCGGTGGCCATCCGCAGTGCGTTCGTGGCCACCCGGGAGTACGCCCAGCGGCTGGACCACGCGATCGACGGGTACCTCGCGATGTCCGACGCAGTCGACCGCCAGTTCAGCTACGACGTGTCCCTGCGGTTCCCCGTCTTCGCGTTCAGCAAGATCGCTGGACTGTTCCCCGGCACGTCCGGGCCCGCAAGCCTCGTCGAGGCGCTCGTCCAGGGCGGGGCCTCGCTGGTGAACGCGGACGGCAGTTGGGCGCTGGCTCCTGACAACGGGTTGGTCTTCGACCGCGAGGACGCAGCTGCCGCCGTAGCGCCGCTCGCCCCTGGCGCCGACCCCGCGACAGAGGAGCTGCTGGCCCGGCAGGCTCGGGCCGCCTTCGACCGGACCGCGCAGTTGCTCGGGCACCCCGAGCCGCCGGCCCCGCCTGACGAGTCAGTGCCGGACGACCCGGTCGACCTCAAGCGCACTCAGCTCGACCACGTGCCCGGTCACGACTGACGGCGGCGACACGCCGGACAGAGCCCTCGGGCCCTTCCCAACCGTCTCGCGGATGACACCGCTGTCTTTTCGCACGTACAGGCGTCGAAAGCTCGAAAACGGGGCGACGGACCCGCCGACGCGCGCCGTCACACCAGCCCCATATACCCCCGAAACGGTGACGTCTCGTCTGAGTTTGGTCACACAAAGTGACGGCACGACAGGGAGTCACACCATCGTGATCCTCGATGCTTGTCCCAAGGAGTGACGGGAAGCAATGTTCCCGGCGCGGTCCGTACCGAACGACGCTCTGCCCCCGCGCGTGGTGACTGCCGCACCACAGCAGTCAGTCATGCCTGAGGAGGCGTCATGAGCACGAAGCAGCAGCGCGGTGGACGTTGGAGCCGCGGCGGTCGTTGGAGCCGTGGGGGCCGCTGGAGCTGACGCTCGCGGTTTCCTGACGGAATTCGGAGGGGGCAGGCGGTCGACGACCGCCTGCCCCCTCCGAGTTGCTAGAACCGTGGCAGCGGGCCCTCGCGCTGTTAGCCTCGGCGCCACCTCTTCCCCTCCCCCAGAAGCGGGTTCTCCTTTGGCCGAATCGGAGTTGCGGGCGCCCGCGCGCGCCCAGGCGACGCGCAATCCGTGGACGGCCACCCTCCTCGCCTGCGCCCTGGCGGTGCCGGCGTTCGTCTACGTGCTGGCCGCCGACCGGCGCCCCGTCGCGGTGCTGCCGCTCATCGGTGTCTGCCTCGTCTTCGTGGTGACCGAATCGGTCCCGTTGCACTTCGAGTTCCGCGCGCAGACCTTCTCCTGGTCGGCGAACGAACTCGCCCTCGTCGTGGCGCTGCACGAGATCGGTGGCGCGTGGAGCGTCGTGGCGCGACTGGTCGCGCTCGCCGGCGTGCTGACCATCCAGCGCTACCCGGCGGTCAAGTACGGCTTCAACCTGGCGAACGCGGTCATCGAGATCGCCGTCGCCGTCGCGATCCTGGAACTGCTCTACGACGGACCGATCACGTCGCCGCTGACGTGGCTGTCCTACCTGCTCGCGGCGATGGGCGCCGACGTCGTCGGCGGTCTGCTCATCGCCGTCGCCATCTCGCTGACCCAGGGCTACCCCGGCCGGACGCTGTGGTCGACGCTGCTGGTCCCGATCGTGGTCGTCGCGCCGATGTGCGTCGTCGTCGGGCTGGCCGCCGTCCTGCTGCTCAGCCAGACGCTGTGGGCCTGGCTGCTGATCGTGCCGCTCGTCGGCGTCCTGGGCCTGCTCTACCGGCGCTTCGGGCAGGTGACGCGCGAGGGCGACACCCTGGAACGGGTCTACGACTTCGCCCGGCGGGTCGAGCAGATCCCCGCCGACGAGGACGGCGCCCGCCAGCTGGTCTTCGCCGTCCGCGACCTGCTCAACGCGGAGAAGGTCGCCCTCTGGCTGCCGCCCTACCTCGACGAGGAACCCCGCCTGGTCGTCGCCGCCGAGGACGGCGCCGTCTGGTACGACGGCCCCGGTGACCCGGACGACGTCTTCCGCCGGCGCGCCGTCGACGCGGCGGCCGAGGGGCCGGTGCACGCCTCGCTGGCCCGCTCCGACGACGTCGAGGTGTCCGCGCTGGGACGCCGTGGCGCCTCGGACCTGATCGGCGCGGCGATCGTCACCGCCGCCGGGGAGCCGGGCTATCTCGAGGTCTGCGACCGCCGCAGCGACGTCGTCACCTTCGCCGAGGGTGACCGGGCCGCGCTGGAGAGCGTGCTCACGCACGTCAACGCCGCGATCCGGCAGCAGCAGCTGCTCACCCAGATCCGCTACGACGCCGACCACGACCGGCTGACCGGCCTGCCCAACCGCCAGCGGCTGGCCTCGGAGATCGACGGCCTCCTCGCCGCCGACCCCGTGGCCGCACGGGTGGGGCTCATCCTCGCCGCGCTGGACAACTACACCGAGGTCACCGACACCCTCGGCCACGCGGCCAGCGACGAGCTGCTGCTCGTGACCGCCGGGCTGCTCCGCGAGCACGCCCCGCCGCAGGCCATGCTCGCCCGCATGGAGGGCGAGCAGTTCGCCGTCCTGCTGCCCGGGCTGTCGCTGGCCGCCACCGAGCGCGCCGCCCGCCGGCTGCGCGAGGCGGCCTCCACCCGCGCCCGGGTGGCCGGGCTGGACCTGGAGGTCACGCTGTCGATCGGCGTGGCCGCCGCACCGGTGCACGGCGCCGACGCCGGCACGCTCATGCAGCGCGCCGACGTCGCCCTGCTGGCCGCGTCCGGCTCCAGCGGCGTGGCCAGCTACCACCCGGTGCTGGACCAGCAGAGCCTGCGCCGGCTGCAGCTGGGCACCGAGCTCGAGCAGGCCATGGCCGACGGGCACATCTCCGTCGTCTTCCAGCCGATCATCGACGCCCGGAGCTCGGACATCGTGTCGGTGGAGACGCTGGTCCGCTGGGCGCACCCCCGCTACGGCGCCATCCCGCCGGACGACTTCATCCACCTGGCCGAGCAGATCGGCCGGATCGGGCCGCTGACCGACCACGTCCTGGACCTCGCGCTGGCCCGCTGCCGGCGCTGGCTGGACCAGGACATCGCGCTGTCGGTGGCGGTCAACCTCTCCGCCCGCTGCCTCACCGAGCCCGACCTGGTCGAGCGGGTGCGCCGAGCGCTGCGCCGCCACGGCGTGCCGGGGGAGCTGCTCACCCTCGAGCTCACCGAGGGCAGCGTCATCGACGACACGGTGCGCAACAGCTCCGTCCTCGCCGACCTGCACGCCCTGGGGCTGCGGCTGTCCATGGACGACTTCGGCACCGGCTACTCGTCGCTGTCCCAGCTGCGCCAGCTGCCGATCGACGAGGTCAAGATCGACAAGTCCTTCGTGCTGGGCATGTCGACCAGCCAGGGCGAGTCGTTCATCGCCCGGTCGATCATCGAGCTGGCGCACAACCTGGGCCTGCGGGTCGTCGCCGAGGGCGTCGAGGACGAGCTGACCCGCAACCTGCTGGCCGAGATGGGCTGCGACAAGCTCCAGGGCTTCCTGGTCAGCCGGCCGCTGCCCGACGAGCGGCTGGAGAGCTGGCTGCTGGCGCGCACCGGGGTCCGCTCCGCGGCGCCGGGCGCCACGCACCGCCGCCTGTTCGTCCGGACCTGACGGGGATCACAGCGGGTCCTCGAACAGCGGCCGAGAGGCGTCGGGTACAGTTCTCCTCGCCCAGTCGGCACGCCCCTTTAGCTCAGTCGGCAGAGCGTCTCCATGGTAAGGAGAAGGTCTACGGTTCGATTCCGTAAAGGGGCTCTGGACAGCACTCACGGCGGTGTAGCTCAGCCAGGCAGAGCAAGCGGCTCATAATCGCTGTGTCACCGGTTCAAATCCGGTCACCGCTACTCACGGACCCCCTCGGGGGTCCGTCGTCGTGTCGGCAATCCCGTCGGCACGCGGACCGCTCGCCGGTCCGACCGGCAAGGCTAGGAGCGCACCGTGGCAGCCACCGACATCCGTCCGAAGATCACCCTGGCCTGCCAGGAGTGCAAGAACCGCAACTACATCACCCGCAAGAACCGGCGCAACGACCCCGACCGGCTCGAGCTGATGAAGTACTGCCCCAAGGACCGCAAGCACACCTTGCACCGCGAGACCCGCTGACGCGGATCTCTGGCACCGCAGACACCCGCTGACCCAGCGGCCGTAGCGGAGAGGGCGGGAGCATGGCGCTGGACCCAGGACTGGTCGGGCGCAGCTACCCGCCCTCTGCCGTCTACGAGGTCGGCCGGGCCAAGATCGCCGAGTTCGCCGCCGCGATCGGTGATCCGGACCCCGTCTACCGGGACGCCGAGGCCGCCCGCGCCGCCGGCCACCCCGACGTGATCGCGCCACCGACGTTCGCCATCGTGGTCAGCCTCGACGCCGCCACCAGCGTGCTCGACGACCCCGAGGTCGCCATCGACTACAGCCGCGTCGTCCACGGCGAGCAGCGCTTCACCCACCACCGCCCGATCCGGGCCGGTGACCGGCTCGTGGCACGGACGACGATCGAAACCGTCAGGCACGTGGGCGGAAATGATCTGCTCACCACGCGGGTCGACCTGGCCACCGAGGATGGCGAGCCGGTGTGCACCGCCACCTCGATGCTCGTCGCGCGGGGGGAATCGTGACCGTCGAGGTGGGCACCGAGCTGCCCGAGCAGACGTTCCGGGTCACCCGCGCCGACCTGGTCCGCTACGCCGGGGCCTCGGGCGACTTCAACCCGATCCACTGGAACGAGCGCGTGGCGACGTCGGTCGGCCTGCCGAACGTCATCGCCCACGGCATGTTCACCATGGCGCTCGCCGGGCGCGCGGTCACCGCCTGGACCGGCGACGCCGCCGCCCTGACCGAGTACCAGGTCCGGTTCGGCCGGCCGGTCGTCGTCCCGGACGACGACGCCGGCGCCGAGGTCACCGTGCGCGGCAAGGTCGGCGCGGTCCTCGAGGACGGGCGGGTCCGGGTCGACCTGACCGTCACCAGCGCCGGCGAGAAGGTGCTCTCCCTCGCCCGCGCCGTCGTCGCCCTGCCGTGAGCCGGGTGCGGGCAGCGGCGGCCGCGGCCGCCCTGCTGGCGCTGACCGGCTGCACCTCGTTCACGTCCGTCCTGGACGGCTCCTCGCCGGCCGCGGCGTCGTCGTCCGCCCCCGCGCCGCAGGGGTTCGTCTGCCCCGCGCAGCGCGCGGAGCCCGACCCGCACCGACCGGTCATCGACTACGAGTTCCGGCTGGCCGACGACCGGGCGAGCGTGACCGGCACCGAGACCGTCACCTTCACCCCGGACCGGCCCACCGACCGGCTGGTCTTCCGGCTGGTGCCCAACGGACCCGGGTCGGCCGAGGCGGGCAACCGCCTGGTCGTCGACGAGATCCACGGGGACGACGTCGACCGGGCCGGCTACCTCCCGGCCGAGGCCGCCGACCCGGGTGGCCTGTACGAGGTCCGGCTGGACGGCGAGCTGGCCGCGGGGGAGTCGACGACGGTGGCGCTGGACTTCACGCTCACCCTCGGCGAGGGCACCTTCGACCGGTTCGGCACCGACGACGGCCTGGCCTGGTGGGGGAGCGGCGCCCCGCTGCTGGCCTGGGAGCCCGGCCTCGGCTGGGACGAGGACCCGTTCGTCCCCCTGCTCGGTGAGACCGCCAGCAGCACGGTCGCCGACACCACGATCAGCGTCTCGGTGCCCGAGGACCTCACCGTGCTCATGACCGGCGACCAGCAGCCGCCGTCGGCCGCCGCGGACGGCCGGCGCACGTGGACCTCCACCGAGCCGGTGGCTCGCGACGTCAGCGTGGTCGTGGGCGAGTTCACCACCGAGGAGCGCACCACGCCAGACGGCGTGCGGGTGACCGTCGGCGTCCTGCCCGGCGGCGACCTCCCGCTCGACCGGCTGGCCGACTGGACCGTGCAGGCGATCGCCGACCTCGAGGCCCGGTTCGGCGCGTTCCCGTACCGGACGCTGACCGTGCCGCTGCTGCCGGACTACGGCGGTGGCATCGAGTACCCCAGCAACATCCAGCTGGCCGCGGCGGACCAGGACGTGCTGGTCCACGAGGTCGCGCACATGTGGTTCTACGGCATGGTCGGTGACGACCAGTTCCGCGACCCGTGGCTGGACGAGGCGTTCGCCACTTACGCCGAGTCGGTCGACTTCGCGCCCCAGCCGGGCTACGTCCAGCGCGCGCTGCGGCTGCCCGGGGACGTGGGTGCGTCCATCGACCAGTTCGCCGATGACGGAGACTACTTCGGCATCGTGTACGGCAAGGGCGGCGCGGCGTTGCTGGCCGCCCGCGACGCCGCCGGGGCCGACGCGTTCGACCAGGCGATGCGCTGCTACATCGACGCCAACGCCTGGACGATCGCGACCCCGTCCGACGTCGCGGCCGCGTTCTCGCGCTTACCCGCGGCGGTCGACGTCCTCGTGGACGCCGGAGCGCTGCGCAAGACCCGGTAGGGGTCAGCCGGCCGAGCCGAGCAGCCGCTGCAGCCGGCCCACCCCCTCGGCCAGGTCGTCGTCGCCCAGCGCGTAGGACAGCCGCAGGTACCCCGGCGTGCCGAACGCCTCGCCGGGGACGACGGCGACCTCGGCCTGCTCGAGGATGATCTCGGCGAGCTCGACGGTGTCCTGCGCCGTGCGGCCGCCGATGTCGCGGCCGAGCAGGCCCTTCACCGACGGGTAGACGTAGAACGCGCCCTGCGGCTCGGGGCAGGCCACGCCCGGGATCTCCCGCAGCATCGACACGATGGTCCGCCGCCGCCGGTCGAAGGCCTCCCGCATGACGGCCACGGCCGAGAGGTCGCCGGTCAGCGCCGCGACCGCGGCGGCCTGGGAGACGTTCGCGACGTTGCTGGTCGCGTGCGACTGCAGGTTGGTGGCGGCCTTGACGACGTCCGTGGGGCCGATCACCCAACCCACCCGCCAGCCGGTCATCGCGTAGGTCTTGGCGACCCCGTTGACGACGACGGTGCGGTCGGCCAGCTCGGGGACGACGACCGGCAGCGACGGCGCGCTCACCCCGCCGTAGGTCAGGTGCTCGTAGATCTCGTCGGTGAGCACCCACAGCCCGTTGTCCAGCGCCCAGCGGCCGATCTCCTCGACCGCCTCGGCCGGGTACACCGCGCCGGTCGGGTTGGACGGCGAGCAGAACAGCAGCACCTTGGTCCGCGGGGTGCGCGCCGCCTCCAGCTGCGCGGCCGAGACCAGGTAGCCGCTCTGCTCGTCGGCGACCACCGGCACCGGCACGCCACCGGCCAGCCGGATCGCCTCCGGGTAGGTGGTCCAGAACGGCGCGGGCAGCAGCACCTCGTCGCCGGGGTCGAGCATGGTGGCGAACGCCTCGTAGACGGCCTGCTTGCCGCCGTTGGTCACGAGCACGTTGGCCGGGGTGATCGCCAGGCCGGAGTCGCGGGCGGTCTTGGCGACGATCGCGTCCTTGAGCGCCGGCAGCCCGCCGGCGGGGGTGTAGCGGTGCATGGCCGGCTGGCGGCAGGCGGCGACGGCGGCCTCGACGATGTAGTCCGGCGTCGGGAAGTCCGGCTCGCCGGCGCCGAACCCGATGACCGGCTTGCCGGCGGCCTTGAGCGCCTTCGCCTTCGCATCGACGGCGAGGGTCGCCGACTCGGTGATCGCCGCGATGCGGCGCGAGATGCGGCGCTGCGCGGGCGGCAGCTCGGACAGGGCGGGCTCCGACGAGGAGACAGCGGTCATGCGTTCATGGTGTCAAAGACCGGGGCCGCCGCGCCCGCGAGTATCGGCACGCGGCGGACGTTGGCTGTCCGGTGACGCGGTCCCGTACACTGGCTGTCCTGGGGCAGTTGACCCCGCCACCGGCGTGCCCCGGAACCACTCCCGCGGGCCTGGCGTGCCGTGGCGGGGCCGGGGTCCTCATAGGGGTGTAGCTCAATTGGCAGAGCAGCGGTCTCCAAAACCGCAGGCTGCAGGTTCAAGTCCTGTCACCCCTGCCATGCACGACAGCGACAGACGGTCTCTCCGCCGGAGCGGCCACCACCACGAGGCGAGCGAGGCGCAGTGAGCGACGAGAAGCGGGAACGCGACGACGTCTCCGACGCCGAGCTGACCGACGAAGAGCTCGACGCGGAGGCCCCGGGCGTGGACGACGCGGCCGAACTGGAGGCCGCCGAGGCCGAGGTGGCCGCCGAGGCCGAGGACGACGAGGACAAGGTCGTGTCGGCCCGCCGTCGCCGTGGCCGCATCACCGCCGCCGGTGAGGACGACGAGGACGAGGACGACGACGAGGCGACCCCGCGGTCCCGCCGCGCGGCCCGCGAGCGCACCCCGTCGCGACCGGCCACCCGCACCGGGACGGGCACGCGCTCCCGCGCGGCTGCGGAGAAGGCGAAGGCCGGTGAGCAGCGCCAGCGGCGCAGCCTCCGCCGGTTCCTGCGCGAGGTGGTCGCCGAGCTGCGCAAGGTCATCTGGCCGGGCCGGCGCGAGCTGATCACCTACACCACGGTCGTCATCGTGTTCGTGGCGTTCATCGTCGCGCTGGTGGCCGGCCTGGACATCCTGTTCGCCAAGGGAGTGCTCGCCGTCTTCGGCTGAGCACCCGACCACACGCCCGAGAAGACGAGGAAGAGAACTTCGTGACCGATCCCCGCGAGCCCTTCGACACCGACAGCGCCGTCGAGAGCACCGACCTCGACGACGCGCGGTTCGACGTGCGCGGATCCGTGGACGTCGACACCGACGCCGGCGAGCCCGGCACGGCGGAGAGCTCCAGCGACACCGCGGACCTCGACACCGCCACGGAGGTGGCCGACGCGACCCCGGAGGTCGAGAGCGGCGACCCCGACAGCCTCGTCACCGACCCGCTGACCGCGCCCGCGCCGTCGTCCGACGACGCCCTCGACGAGGACGACGAGACCGCCGACCCGGCCGAGGCGATGCGCAAGAAGCTGCGGATCCTGCCCGGCGACTGGTACGTCGTGCACTCCTACGCCGGCTACGAGAACAAGGTGAAGACCAACCTCGAGGCGCGGATCCAGTCCTTGGACGTGGAGGACTACATCTACCAGATCGAGGTGCCCACCGAAGAGGTCACCGAGATCAAGAACGGCAAGCGCGCGCAGGTCAACCGCAAGGTGCTGCCCGGCTACCTGCTGGTCCGCATGGAGCTCAACGACGAGTCGTGGGGCGCCGTGCGCAACACCCCCGGCGTCACCGGTTTCGTGGGTGCCACCTCGAAGCCCTCGCCGCTGACCGTCGACGAGGTCGTCAAGATCCTCGCCCCGACGGTGGCCCCCCAGGCGGCCAAGACGCCGGAGGCCGCGGCGGCCGGCGGCGGCGCCGCCGCGACCGGCACCACCACGGCCGTCGTCGACTTCGAGGTCGGCGAGTCGGTCACCGTCATGGACGGGCCGTTCGCGACCCTGCCCGCGACGATCAACGAGATCAACGCCGAGCAGCAGAAGCTGCAGGTGCTCGTCTCGATCTTCGGCCGGGAGACGCCGGTCGAGCTCTCGTTCACCCAGGTCGCGAAAATCTGATCTGGCCCTCAGCGCCCAACGACGCTCGAGCGATACACACAGAAGGAAGTCATGCCCCCCAGGAAGCGGTTGACCGCGGTCATCAAGCTCCAGATCAACGCCGGTGCGGCCACCCCCGCGCCGCCCGTCGGTCCGGCGCTCGGCCAGCACGGCGTCAACATCATGGAGTTCTGCAAGGCGTACAACGCCGCGACCGAGTCGCAGCGCGGCAACGTCATCCCGGTCGAGATCTCGGTCTACGAGGACCGCTCGTTCACCTTCGTCACCAAGACCCCGCCGGCCGCGCGCATGCTGCTCAAGGCCGCCGGTGTGGAGAAGGGCTCGGGCGAGCCGCACAAGACCAAGGTCGCCACGGTCACCCGTGACCAGGTCCGCGAGATCGCGCAGACCAAGATGGCCGACCTCAACGCCACCGACCTGGACCAGGCCGAGAAGATCATCGCCGGCACCGCCCGGTCGATGGGCATCACCGTCCAGGGCTGAAGCACCCAGAACAGTGGGAGGGCCACGCCAGGCCCGTCAACCACGTGAGCTCCCGGCTCGACGAGCCGGGGGAGAGGAACACCCCCATGGCGAAGCACGGCAAGAAGTACCAGCAGGCCGCGGCCAAGGTCGACCGCGAGAACCTGTACTCCCCGCTGCAGGCGGCGAACCTGGCCAAGGAGACGTCGCCGACCAGCTACGACGCGACCGTCGAGGTGGCCATGCGGCTCGGGGTCGACCCCCGCAAGGCCGACCAGATGGTCCGCGGCACGGTCAACCTGCCCCACGGCACCGGCAAGACCGCGCGCGTCATCGTCTTCGCGACCGGTGACAAGGCCGCCGAGGCCGAGGCCGCCGGCGCCGACGTCGTCGGCTCGGACGACCTGATCGAGCGCATCCAGGGCGGCTTCCTGGACTTCGACGCCGCGATCGCGACCCCCGACCAGATGGCCAAGGTCGGCCGCATCGCGCGCATCCTCGGTCCCCGCGGCCTGATGCCGAACCCGAAGACCGGCACCGTGACCCCCGACGTCACCAAGGCCGTCAACGACATCAAGGGCGGGAAGATCAACTTCCGCGTCGACAAGCAGGCCAACCTGCACCTCGTGATCGGCAAGACGTCGTTCGACGACACCAAGCTGGTCGAGAACTACGCCGCCGCCCTCGACGAGGTGCTGCGGGCCAAGCCGGCCGCGGCGAAGGGTCGGTACCTCAAGAAGGTCACCATCTCCACGACGATGGGCCCGGGCATCCCGGTCGACCCGAACCGCACCCGCAACCTCACGGTGGACGAGCCCACCGCCTGAAAAACACCCCCTGCCCCCCTCCAGTCGCAAGCTCGTGGCGGGACCTTGCAGGGGGCCGGGCCCCGTCGCGCGCTGCGCGGCGGGGCCCTCTCGCGTTCCGTCCACAGACCGGCCCTGTGGACGACGCCGGCGATCCGTCGAGCACCGCACGCTCGTCGCATGCCCGCGCACCTGCACGACAGCGACGACACCTGCCCGGCCTGTCTCCCGGCCTGGCAGCAGGCCGGTTCCGTCTCCCGGCTCCGGGAACTGACCGCCCGGTTCATCGAAGGCCGGTTGCGCGCCCATCCGCACTACCTGGGCGCCACGGTGGCGGGCGAGACCGAGCACCTGGTCGACGTCCTGGCCGAGATCAACCGTGCCGGCCTCCTGACGCACAACTCGCAGCCGGGGGAGGACGATGAGGGCTGGCTCCAGCGGGCGTGGGTGCACGGATACGCCACCGAGGCCGTCGTCGACGCCCTGGCCGCGGGCTGTCTCGGCACCGACCTCCTGGTGCTCGCCCTCCCGCCGGGGGTGCTGGACGGCGCTCGGGTGTGCGTGACCCGCGACGGTGCGCACGAGGGCACCTGGGCGGGCGCGTTCGACGATCCGGTGTCGGTGTTCGGGACGGGGTCGGGCCAACTGGCGGCCCAGCTCGCCCGGCTGTGGTGCGTCGACGTCATCGATCCCGTGTGGGGGCGGGACGACGTGCTGTGGGCAGCGGTCCGGCGAGCACTCGCCGCACGACCGGCGCGACGTTTCCTCCTCGAGCCGGGTGAGGGCCACGCGTGCAGCGTGCACTCCTGAGCCGGGCGGCCGATGGCTCGTCGTCTCGGGCGTGTACCCTTGTCGACGTTCCCCCCAAGACCGCTGGTCGTCGCACGTCCTCGTGTGATCGAAGGTCCCGGAGTTCCGGGCGGCCCGCGCAGGAGGACGGTCCGATCGGTGGGCGCTCGCGCGTCCCGCCTCTCGCCCCGTGCGCCTGCGCCGGGGCGTTTCTCGTCTCCAGGCCTCGCTCTCCGTCGTCGCGCCTCCTCCGGTGGTCGCCCGACCGACGAGAGGAGGCCCATGCCCACGCAGGCCAAGGCCGCCGTGATCGACGAGATCACCGAGCGGTTCCAGAAGTCCAGCGCGGCCGTGCTCACCGAGTACCGCGGGCTGACCGTGGCCCAGCTGACCCAGCTGCGCCGCTCCCTCGGTGAGGGCAGCAGCTACGCCGTCGTCAAGAACACCCTGACGAAGCGGGCGGCGGAGGAGGTCGGCTACTCCGACCTGTCCCCGCTGCTCAACGGCCCGACCGCCATCGCCTTCATCGAGGGCGAGCCGGTCAACGCCGCCAAGGCGATCCGGGACTTCGCCCGGGCCAACCCGCTGCTCGTGGTCAAGGGTGGTGTGGTCGACGGGCGGACGGTGTCCCCCGCCGAGATCACCCGCCTGGCCGACGTCGAGCCGCGCGAGGTCCTGCTGGCCAAGCTGGCCGGCGCGATGAAGGGCAACCTGTCCAAGGCCGCGGGTCTGTTCCAGGCCCCGCTCGCGCAGGTCGCCCGGCTGGCTGCCGCGCTGCAGGAGAAGAAGCCCGCGGAGGCCGCACCTTCGGGTGACACGGCCGCCGCGGACGAGGCTCCCGTCGCCGACGCCGCTGCTGACTCCACCCCCGACACCGACTCCGCTGCCGCCGACGACGCGGCCAGCACCGACTGACCCAGAAGGAGAGAACCATGGCCAAGCTGTCCACCGCGGACCTGCTCGACGCGTTCAAGGAGATGACGCTGCTCGAGCTGTCCGACTTCGTGAAGCAGTTCGAGGAGACCTTCGAGGTCACCGCCGCTGCCCCGGTCGCCGTCGCGGCCGCTGCCCCCGCCGGTGGCGGCGGTGGCGGTGGCGAGGAGGCCGCTGCCGAGCAGGACGAGTTCGACGTCATCCTCGAGAGCGCCGGCGACAAGAAGATCCAGGTCATCAAGGAGGTGCGCGGCCTGACCTCGCTCGGCCTCAAGGAGGCCAAGGACCTGGTCGACAACGCGCCGAAGCCGGTCCTGGAGAAGGTCGCCAAGGACGCCGCCGACAAGGCCAAGGCCGCCCTCGAGGGCGCCGGCGCCACGGTGACCGTCAAGTAAAGGACCCCGCTGCCCCCCCACGCCTCGCAAGCTCGGCGCGGGACCCTACAGCAGGGCCGTAGAACCACCGCACGTCCCGCAGGGGCCGTCCTCCACCGGAGGGCGGCCCCTGCGGCCTTCTCCGGCACGAGACCGGCGTCACCGTTTCCAGGTGACACACGTAACCTGTTCGCGGTTCCGTCGTTACTGACGAGTAGTGAGCAATACGGGGCTCGGCCGTCCGGATGCGAAGTCGCAGCCCAGGCCGCAGACTGCCGATCGCTCACCGATCATGGTGGGCCGGGTCACCGGCACCGCTGCCGGAGCACGGGAGGTCGTTCGTGGGCGTCGCGGTGGAGGTCCAGGGGCTGACGAAGTCGTTCGGCAGCCAGAACATCTGGAGCGACGTCACGCTCACCCTGCCGCCGGGGGAGATCTCGGTGCTGCTGGGTCCCTCCGGCACCGGGAAGTCGGTCTTCCTGAAGTCGCTCGTCGGGCTGCTCAAGCCCGAGCAGGGGTCGATCACCATCGAGGGCACCGACATCGTGCGGGCCGGCGAGCACGACCTCTACGAGATCCGGAAGCTGTTCGGCGTCCTGTTCCAGGACGGCGCCCTGTTCGGCTCGATGAACCTCTTCGACAACATCGCCTTCCCGCTGCGCGAGCACACGAAGAAGGGCGAGTCGGAGATCCGCAGCATCGTGCTGGAGAAGATGGAGATGGTCGGTCTCCAGGGTGCCGAGGGCAAGCTCCCCGGCGAGATCTCCGGCGGTATGCGCAAGCGGGCCGGCCTGGCCCGCGCCCTCGTGCTCGACCCGGAGATCATCCTGTTCGACGAGCCGGACTCCGGCCTCGACCCGGTCCGCGTCGCCTACCTCAACCAGCTGATCGTCGACCTCAACGCGCAGATCGACGCGACGTTCCTGATCGTCACGCACGACATCGGCACCGCCCGGACCGTGCCGGACAACCTGGGCCTGCTGTTCCGCCGCAACCTGGTCATGTTCGGCCCGCGCGAGCAGCTGCTCACCAGCCAGGAGCCCGTGGTCCGGCAGTTCCTCAACGGCCGCCGCGAGGGCCCGATCGGCATGAGCGAGGAGAAGGACGTCGCCCAGGTCGAGGCCGAGATGGCCGCGCTCGAGGCGCGTGGCGGCGACTCGCACAACGGCGTCGGTCCGAAGGGCGCCAGCGGTGGGGACGCCGTCCCGCCGCAGCTCGAGCCGACCGAGGGCCTGCCCGAGCGCAAGGCTCAGCGCCGCCGCCAGGAGCGGGTCGCCCGGATGCTGCACGAGTTCGACGAGGACACCGCCGAGGCGATCCGCGCGTCGCTCCCCGAGGACCTCCTGGCCCACGTCGACTCCGGCACCTTCCGGCCCACCGAGGACGCCGGCGGCCGGCACTGGGCGCCCGAGCCCGACGCCGCACCTCGCACCGAGCCCGTCGGCGAGCCCGCCGGTGCCGGGGCCAGCAACCCCTGGTGGGCCGGCGGGTCGCGGGGGAACGAATGACGGCCACCGGCAAGCCCAAGGCCCCGGGCCTGTTCGACGGCAAGCTCTCGCCGACCCGGCCGCTGGCCGCCGCCGGCAACCTGTTCGCCTTCGCGCTCGACACCCTCCGGGCGCTGCCGCGCCGGCCGTTCCAGCTGCGCGAGTTCGTGCAGCAGACCTGGTTCATCGCCAGCGTGACGATCCTGCCGACCGCGCTGGTCGCGATCCCGTTCGGCGCGGTCATCGCGCTGCAGCTGGGCTCGCTGACCCGGCAGCTCGGCGCCCAGTCGTTCACCGGCTCGGCCTCGGTGCTGGCGGTGCTGCGCGAGGCCAGCCCGATCGTGACCGCGCTGCTCATCGCCGGCGCCGGCGGCTCGGCGATCTGCGCCGACCTCGGCGCCCGCAAGATCCGCGACGAGATCGACGCGATGGAGGTGCTGGGGATCAGCCCGATCCAGCGCCTCGTCGTCCCCCGGGTGCTCGGCTGCATGATCGTGGCCACCCTGCTCAACGGCCTGGTCAGCGTGGTCGGCGTCGCCGGCGGCTACTTCTTCAACGTGATCCTGCAGGGCGGCACCCCGGGCGCCTACCTCGCCTCGTTCAGCGCGCTGGCCCAGGTGGCCGACTTCTGGACCGGTGAGATCAAGGCGCTGATCTTCGGGGCGATCGCGGCGATCGTCGCGGCCTACAAGGGCCTGCGCGCCGGCGGCGGTCCCAAGGGCGTCGGCGACGCGGTCAACCAGTCCGTCGTCATCACGTTCCTGCTGCTGTTCGCGGTGAACTTCGTGATCACCGCGATCTACTTCCAGCTCGTCCCGCCGAAGGGGCAGTGATGGCCACCCTGCTCTCGCCGGCGGACCGCATCCGCCTCGGCATCCGGCGCATCCGCCGGGTCGGCCGCAAGCCGCTGGAGGTCCTCGACGACCTCGGCGACCAGCTCAGCTTCTACGGCCGCGCCCTGGCCTGGACGCCGCGGACGCTGCGCCGCTACAAGAAGGAGACGATGCGGCTGCTGGCCGAGGTCACCTTCGGCACCGGGGCGCTGGCCGTCATCGGCGGCACGGTCGGCGTCATCGCCTTCCTGTCCTTCTTCACCGGTACCGAGGTCGGCCTGCAGGGCTACGCCGCGCTCGACCAGCTGGGCACCTCGGCGTTCACCGGGTTCCTCTCCGCCTACTTCAACACGCGCGAGATCGCGCCGCTGGTGGCCGGCCTGGCGCTGTCGGCGACGGTCGGCTGCGGCTTCACCGCGCAGATCGGCGCGATGCGGATCAACGAGGAGATCGACGCGCTCGAGGTCATGGGCGTGCCGTCGCTGCCGTTCCTCGTGACCACGCGCATCGTCGCGGGCTTCATCGCCGTCATCCCGCTCTACGTGCTGGGCCTGCTCACCAGCTACTTCGCCACCCGGACCATCGCCACCCAGGCGTACGGCCAGTCCGCGGGCACCTACGACCACTACTTCAACCTGTTCCTGCCGCCGCAGGACGTGCTGTGGTCGTTCGTCAAAGTGCTGATCTTCTCCGTCGTGATCATCCTGACCCACTGCTACTACGGCTACCGGGCCAGCGGCGGCCCCGCCGGCGTCGGCCTGGCCGTGGGCCGCGCGGTGCGGTTCTCGATCGTCGCGGTGAACATCATCGACCTGTTCCTGTCCCTGGCCATCTGGGGTTCCACGACGACCGTCCGGATCGCGGGGTGAGCCGGCGATGAGCTCGAAGCGGGGGCGGACCGTCCGACGGCGGCTGCAGGGGGTGGCGTTCCTCGTCGTCCTGGCGGCCCTGCTCGGGCTGTCGGTCGCCTTCTACAACAAGGCCTTCGCCGACGTGGCGACGGTGACGCTGAAGACCGACACCGCGGGCAACCAGCTGCAGGAGGCCTCCGACGTCAAGGTCCGCGGCGTCATCGTCGGCGAGGTGCGCGACGTGAAGGCGGACCTGGACGGCGCCACGATCACCCTGGCGATCAACCCGCAGTACCTGCCGGAGATCCCGGACAACGTCACCGCCCGGCTGCTGCCCAAGACGCTGTTCGGCGAGCGGTTCGTCAGCCTGGTCCCGCCGCAGGACCCGTCCACCAAGCCGCTCGCCGACGGCGCGGTCATCGGCCAGGACCGCACCAAGGACGCCATCGAGCTGCAGAAGGTCATCGACGACCTGCTGCCGCTGCTGCAGGCCGTGCCGCCGCAGGACCTCTCCTACACCCTCGGCGCGGTCGCCGACGCGCTGCGCGGCCGCGGCGACCGGCTGGGGGAGAACCTGGTCAGCACCGGCACCTACGTCGGCCAGATCAACACGGTGCTCCCGCAGCTGCAGGCCGACATCTCCGGCCTGGCCGATGTCAGCGACACCTACAACTCCGCGGCCGACGACCTGCTCGCCGTCCTGGACAACCTGTCGATCACCAACTCCACGATCGTCGACCAGGCCGAGCAGCTGAAGCGGACGTTCACCGTGGTCGGCAGCTCGGCGACCACCGGCGCGCAGTTCCTCGAGCAGAACGAGTCGAGCCTGATCTCGCTGGCCGAGACCTCGCGGCCGGTGCTCGGCGTCTTCGCCAAGTACTCGCCCGAGTACCCCTGCCTGCTCAACGGGCTGACCCGCTTCGAGCCGATGATCAGCGAGGCCTTCGGTGCCGACGGCGACCCGGCGCTGAACCTCAACATCTCGGTGTCGCTGCCGCCGCGCAACCCCTACCAGCCCGGGGACCAGCCCGCCTACCTCGACAAGTCCGGGCCGGACTGCCGCGGGCTGACCAACATCGACGCGATCATCGCCGCCGCGCAGCACGGCGAGTACTACTGCCCGACCCCGCCCGCCGACGGCGTCGACTCGACGGACAACCCGGTGTCGGGCAACCCGCACTGCATCGGCGGCAGCGGGCCGAACGACGTGCCGGCGGGGGCCGGCAACCCCAACGCGAGCCCCACCGGCAGCGCCGGGCAGTCGGCGAACTTCTCGCTGGCCGGATCGACGGCGGAACTGGACTTCGTGAAGAGCATCCTCGGCTACCAGACCGGGACCGACCCCGGCGACGTCTCGGACCTCGCCGCCTCGACGATGGCGCCGTTCCTGCGGGGCACCCAGGTGGTGATCCCGTGAGGAGCCTCGCCGGGCCGCTGACCAAGCTGGCCGTCTTCGCGCTGGTCACGATCCTGGCCAGCTACGTGCTGGTCTCGACGATCACCAACGCCGGTTACGGCGAGCAGGTGACCTACCGGGCCCAGTTCACCGACGTGGCCGGGCTCGTGAAGGGCGACGAGGTGCGGATCGCCGGCGTGCGCGTCGGTCAGGTCACCGGCATCGAGCTGTCCCCCGCCAAGGAGAAGCCCGTCGCCGTCGTCGAGCTCGAGGTGGAGAAGGACGTCCCGCTGCCCGAGGCGGTGCAGGCCACGATCCGCTACCGCAACCTGGTCGGCCAGCGCTACATCTCGCTGACCGAGGGGCAGGGCTCGGCCGGGCGCACGCTGCAGGCGAACGCGGTCATCCCGCTCAAGCAGACCCACCCCGCGCTGGACCTCACCGTGCTCTTCGGCGGGTTCCAGCCGCTGTTCCAGGCCCTGTCGCCGGCCGACGTGAACCGCCTGTCCTTCGAGGTCATCCAGGTCTTCCAGGGCGAGGGCGGCACCGTCGAGAGCCTGCTGTCGCACGTGGCCTCGCTGTCGTCGTCCCTCGCCGACAAGGACCAGGTGATCGGCAGCGTCATCGACAACCTGACGAAGGTGCTCGGCACCGTCGCCGCCCGCGACCAGCAGCTCAACGACCTGATCATCAGCCTGCAGCAGTTCGTCAGCGGGCTGGCGGCCGACAAGGACGCCATCTTCAACTCGCTGCAGACCGTCGACACCCTGGCCGACACCACCGCCGGCCTGCTCGAGCAGGCGCGGCCGCCGCTGCAGGCCGACATCCAGCAGCTGCAGGTCCTGGCCGGCAACGTGGCCGCCGGCGGCGACCAGCTCCAGCAGTTCCTCCAGCTCGCGCCGACCAAGCTCGACCTGATCACCCGGACGGCGATCAACGGCAGCTGGTTCAACTTCTTCCTGTGCGGGGCCTCGGGCTTCATCGTCCTCCCGGGCACCGACCCGACCACGACCAACGGGATCACCGTCCCGGCCGGCGGGCTCAACAACGGAGAGGCGGGGTGCAGCTGATGGCCCGGCACTCCAAGCCCTTCCGCGACCGCAACCCGGTCGTCATCGGCGCGATCAGCCTGGCGGTGATCGCCGCGCTCGTGCTGCTGGCGTTCAACGCCCAGTCGCTTCCGCTGATCGGCGGCGGCACCGTCTACAAGGCGCAGTTCTCCGAGGCCGCCGGCCTGCAGCCCGACGACCCGGTGCGCGTGGCCGGCGTCAAGGTCGGCAAGGTCGAGAGCCTCTCCCTCGAGCACGGCGCGGTGATGGTCGAGTTCCGGGTGAAGGACGCCTTCGTCGGCGACCAGTCCGAGGCGGCCATCAAGATCGAGACGGTGCTCGGCGCCAAGTACCTGGCGCTGGTGCCGCGCGGTCAGGGCGAGCTCGACCCGGACAGCCCGATCCCGCTCAGCCGCACGGCGTCGCCCTACGACGTCGTCGAGGCCTTCGCCGACCTGTCGACCACCATCGACCAGATCGACACCACGCAGCTGGCGAACTCGTTCGAGGTGCTCTCGCAGACCTTCAGCAACACCCCCGACGACGTGCGCACGTCGCTGCAGGGGCTGTCCCGCCTCTCGGAGACGATCGCCTCGCGCGACCAGCAGCTGAAGACCCTGATGGCGGCCACCCGCCAGGTGACGCAGGTGCTGTCCGACCGCAACGGGGAGTTCACCCAGCTGATCGTCGACTCGAACACCCTGCTGCAGGAGGTGCAGAAGCGCCGGCAGCTGATCGACTCGATCCTGACCAACACCCAGAAGCTGTCCACCCAGCTCTCCGGCCTGGTCGCCGACAACCGCGAGGCGCTCACCCCGGCGCTGCAGCAGCTCGGCGCGGTGACCGACATCCTCGAGCGCAACCGCTCGGCGCTGGGGGAGACGGTGAACAAGCTGGCGCCGTTCGTCCGCGTCTTCACCAACACCCTGGGCAACGGGCGCTGGTTCGACAGCTTCGTCGAGAACCTCATCCCCGGCGTGCTCGGCTCCGCGCTCTGCGGCGGTGCGTCGCAGACGCCCCTGCCCGTCGGCTGCAGCTCGGGGGGTGGCAACTGATGACGGGGACCCTGCAGCGGGGGGTGGCGATCGGCGCCGCCGCGATCCTGCTCATCGCGATCGGCTGGACCGTGCTGCGGCCGGTCGGCGCGTACCGGGTGACGGCGTACTTCACCCAGACCGTCGGCCTCTACAAGGGCTCCGACGTGCGCATCCTCGGCATCCCGGTCGGCACGATCACCGACGTCGAGCCGATGGGCGACCGGGTCCGGGTGGACATGGAGATCGACGACACCTACGCGATCCCGGCCGACGCCAACGCCGTCGTGCTCGCCCCGTCGCTGGTCTCCGACCGCTACGTGCAGTTCGCCCCGGTCTACGACGGCGGCGCGAAGATGAAGGACGGCGCGACGCTGTCGCTCAAGCGCACCGCCGTCCCGGTGGAGCTCGACCAGGTCTACGGCGCGCTCGACGACCTCTCCTCGGCCCTCGGCCCGACCGGCGCCAACAGGAACGGCGCGCTGTCGGACCTGATCGGCACCGGCGCGGCCAACCTCGACGGCAACGGCGAGCTGCTCAACCAGACGCTGACCGGCTTCTCGCAGGCCGTGCAGACCCTGGCCGAGAACCGCGACGACCTGTTCGACTCGCTGGACAACCTGCAGCGGTTCACCACCGCGCTGGCCACGGTCGACACGCAGGTCCGCCAGTTCAACGACAACATGGCCGCGGTGGCCGAGCAGCTCGCCGGCGAGCGCCAGGACCTGCAGCAGGCGGTCTCCCTGCTCAACCAGGCCCTCGCCGACGTCGCGACGTTCGTCCAGGACAACACCGCGCTGCTGACCAGCAACGTGGACAAGCTCGCCGACGTGACCCTCACCCTGGTCCAGCAGCGGCAGGCGCTGGCCGAGGTGCTCGACGTCGCGCCCGCGGCCCTGGGCAACCTCTCGCACGCGTACAACCCCGACACCGGGACGCTGGACACCCGCGACAACTCGCTGGGGTCGACCAACGCCGACGTGATCGTCTGCCAGGTGCTCGCGCAGACCGGCCGGCTCACGTTCCCGGCCGGGTTCAACGTCAACGACCTCACCCAGCTGCTGGCGCTGCCGCCGGTCGGGCAGATCTGCGCCCGGCTGCTGTCCGGCGACGCCAACGCCGACAACCAGCTCGACGACCTCAACGGCAACGGCGTCCCCGACCTGCAGGAGCTGCTCACGGCGATCTTCGGCTCGGGGGGCGGCACCGGCGGCGGCAGCCAGTTGCCCGGTCTGCCCGTGGTGGGAGGTGGTTCGCAGTGACCGGCCTGGGACGACGCCTGGGCGCCCTCGGGGCGGGCCTGGTCCTGCTGTCCGGCTGCGGCTTCCGCGGCGCGTACTCGTTCAACCTGCCCGGCGGCGCGGACGTCGGCGACGACCCGTACACGGTGCAGATCCAGTTCGCCGACGTCCTCGACCTGGTGCCGCAGTCCGGCGTCCGGGTGGCCGACGTCCCGGTCGGCCGGGTCACCGGCATCAAGCTCAAGGACGACTGGACGGCGGTCGTGACCGTCACCGTCAACGGTGGGGTCGACCTGCCGGCCAACGCGACCGCGGCGATCCAGCAGTCCTCGCTGCTCGGCGAGAAGTACGTCGAGCTCGCCAAGCCCACCGGTGAGGCACCGCAGGGCCGCCTCGAGGACGGCGCGCTCATCCCGCTGGACCGCACCGGCCGCAACGTCGAGGTCGAGGAGCTGCTCGGCGCGATGTCGCTGGTGCTCAACGGCGGCGGGCTGGAGAAGCTGCAGACGATCAACCGCGAGCTCGGCGTGGCCATGCAGGGCCGGGAGAGCGAGCTGAAGAACACCCTCGACCAGCTCGACACCTTCATCGGCGGCCTGGACCAGCAGAAGGAGGAGATCAACCGGGCGCTGGACAGCGTGAACGCCCTCGCCGCGACCCTGGCCCAGCGCACCGGCACGATCGAGAACGCGCTGGACACCATCGGGCCCGGGCTCGACGTCCTCAACCAGCAGGAGGACATGCTGGTCTCGATGCTGCAGAGCCTCGACCGGCTCGGCCAGGTCGGCACCCGGATCATCAACCAGGCCGGGCAGAACACCGTGGCCGACCTGCAGCTGCTCCAGCCGATCATCAGCCAGCTCGCCGCGGCCGGCTCGGACCTGACCGGGTCGCTGGACCTGCTGCTGACCTACCCGTTCCCGGCCAGCTCGCTGACCGCCCTCAACTACCGGCCCGACTCCCGGACCGGTGGCTACGGCCTGTTCACCAACATGACCGCCACGCTGAACCTGGACCTGCGCGAGATCCTCTGCCGCTACGTCGTCGACCCGGTGACCGGCGCGCTGAAGATCGCGCCGCAGGACGTGGTCGGCACCCAGTGCGGCCAGGCCGGCACGCCGCCGGGCAACCAGCAGAGCACCACGACCACCACGACGACGACCCTCGTCCCGCTGCCGGGCCTGGACGGCGTCACGGGAGCCATCGCCGGCGTCACCGGCGGCACCGCGGGCCTGCCCGGGCTCCCGATCATCTCGGGGGGCTCGCAGTGATCACGCGCAAGACGAAGCTGAAGCTGATCGCGTTCGCGATGCTCGCCGTCGTCGGCATGGCCTATCTCGGGTTCAAGTACGTCGGCCTGGACCGCGTGCTGCTCGGCACCGGTTACGACGTCGCGGCCGACTTCAAGGACTCCGGCGGCATCTTCGTCAACGCCGAGGTCACCTACCGCGGCGTCGCGGTCGGCCGGGTCTCGGACATGAAGCTCACCGACGACGGCGTCCGGGTGGTGCTGACCATCAACCCGGACGCCAAGCCGATCCCGGCGGCGGCCAAGGCGGTCGTCGCCAACCGCAGCGCGGTGGGGGAGCAGTACGTCGACCTGCGTCCGGACAGCGACAAGGGGCCGTTCCTCAAGGACGGCTCGGTGATCCCGCAGAGCCGCACGTCGATCCCGATCCCGGTCGAGCAGCTGCTGCTCGACGTCGACCAGCTGGTCGGGTCGCTGAACACCGACGACCTGCGCACCGTCGTCGACGAGCTCGGCAAGGCGTTCGCCGGCTCCGGTGACGACCTGACCCGGCTGATCGACAACGGCGACCTGCTGCTGACCCGCGCGGAGCAGTCGCTGCCGCAGACGCTGCAGCTGATCACCGACGGCGAGACCGTGCTGAACACCCAGGTGGCCAGCCGCTCGGCGATCCAGGACTGGGCGCAGAACCTGCGGCTGGTCACCGACACGCTCGTGCAGATGGACCCCGACCTGCGCGAGCTCGTGGTCAACGCCCCCGACGCCGCGGCCGCGCTGCAGGACCTCGTGAACAACGCCGGCCCGGGGCTCGGCTCGCTGGTCCGCAACCTCGACATCCTGAACAAGGTCACCATCCCGCGGCTCGACGGGGTCGAGCAGCTGCTGGTGACCTACCCCGACGTCGTCTCCGGCGGGTTCAGCGTGCTGCGCAACGACGGCGGGGTGCTGCGGGCCCACTTCGGCTTCGTGCTCAACAACGGCGACCCGCGGGCCTGCACCAGCGGCTACATCTCCACCGGCCAGACGCCGAGCCCCGACGCGGTCGCCAGCACGGACACCAGCGGGATCCAGTGCCAGGTGATCAACGGGGTCGACCCGAACCCGGGCGACGGCATCGACGAGTCGGGCTCGGACATCCGCGGTTCCCAGAACATCGGCGGCAGCGGGGGCGTCGGCTCGCCCGGCCCGACCGGTGGGGTGACCGGGAGCGCGAACCCGCTGTCCCCGCTGACCGACGCCGTCAACCAGCTGCTGAGCGGCCTGCTGTCGGCCAACCCCGTCGCGAGCTCGATCGGGTGATCGCCGCGATGTCGAGAAGCGCAAGGAACGGACGATCGAGAGGATGTCTCGGGTGACCAGCGAAGCGCGCGAACGCGCGCTGGCCGAGGACGACACCGTCCTCGTGACCGACGCCGAGGAGCGGTCGGGCGACGAGCCCGCCGCCGAGGAGGCGCGGTCGCAGGCCGACGAGCCGACCGAGAAGGCCGAGGAGACGGCTCTCCAGGACCAGGACGACGAGGTCGCCGAGCCGGCGAAGGGGCGGCGCGGCCTGCGCCGCCGGCGCGCGGCGGCCGCCGACGAGGAGGACGCCGAGGAGCTCGAGCCCGCCGACGACGAGGACGACACCGACCGCAGGCGCCGGGGCGCCGGTGCCCTGACGACGGGGCTCGCGGTCCTGCTGGTCCTGCTGCTCGCCGGCGGGGCGTGGCTGTGGTTCACCCGGCCCAAGACCTCGTCGGTGCACACCGGTGACTACGTCGCCGTCCTGCAGGCCGCCCGGTCGGAGATCGTCGACCTGACCTCGTTCGACTACCTGACCCTCGACGACGACATCGCCCAGGCGAAGCGCATCACCACCGGCGACCTGCAGAAGGAGGTCGTCGCCCAGCTGAACAAGACGCGGGCCGACGTCACCAACGCGCAGGCCGTGGTGAGCACCGAGGTCATCGGGGCGGCGGTGACCAAGGCCGACGACGAGCACGGAACGGTGGTGCTGTTCATCCAGTCCACCCAGAAGAACAACCAGGTCTCGCAGGCGCAGGTGCTGCAGTACCAGGTCGAGGCGAACCTGACCAAGGTCGGCGACCGCTGGCTGCTCTCCGGTATCCAGGGTCAGGGGTGAGCGGCATGCCCGAGACACCCGACGAACGGCCCCGCCCGACCCCCCGGCCCCGGCCGGGCGCCGCGGCCCGCCCCAGCCCACGCCCGCGGGTGGCCGGCAGCCGGCGCGACCGCGACGACGCCGACCCCACGACCCGCACCGTCCCCCAGCCGCGCACCGGCGCGCGCCCGGCCCGCCCGGCCGCTGCCCGCTCCACCGGTGAGGTGGTGGCGACCCCGAAGAAGACGTCGACGACGACGGCGGCGAAGGCGGGGGCGAAGGCGGCCGCCGCGAAGCCGTCCGGCAGGGCAGCCGCGACGTCGTCCGCCCGGCGTTCGACGCGCGCCGTCGCCGTCCAGGAGGCACCGGCCCGCCGGCGCGGCTCCGGGCTGGTGATCACGCTCGCCGTGCTCTGCGTGCTCGTCGCCGGCGCGGGCGGCTTCCTGCTCTGGCAGCGGCTGCACCCGCCGACGGTCAACGCCGCGGTGTTCTCCGCCACCCGGTCGGCGGCGCAGGCGCTCTACGCCTTCGACTACAAGGACCCGAAGGGCAGCCTGCAGCGCAAGGTCGACGTGCTCACCGGCGACCTGCGCGACCAGTACCAGAAGGACTCGAAGCAGGGCGGGATCGTCGACAGCGCGGTGCAGGTCTCGGCCACCACCCACCTGGACGTGCTCGACATCGGGCTGCAGCAGATCAACGACGCGCAGGACGCCGCGACCCTCGTCGTCTTCGGCAACTACGTGGTCAAGTCGGTCAACAGCGGCAGCCAGGCCGCGCCGCAGGGCTCCTCGTGCTCGGTCACCCCCGACGGTGCGCAGTCCTGCCGGCAGGTCATGCGGGTGCACGTCATCCGCGTCGACGGTGACTGGAAGATCGACGAGGTGACCGTCCTGACCGGAGCCTGAAGGTAAGGACCCCTTCTCCCCACCCCTCGCAGGCTCGGGGCGGGACCCGGAAGGCGGCCAAAGTACTAGCCGGTAGCGGCGTGGCAGTGTCCAAGCGGCGCTGAGCCTGGCATCATGGCTGCCACGCACGGCCCCGTGGAGCCCCTGTCCGCCGGAGCGCTCGTCGTCCCGGGTGTGGCGCTGGTCGCACAGCCCCCCCGACGTGGACAGCGCGCGCGTACAGGGGTAGGGTCTCCTGTTGCGCTGCCCCCTGACTGCCTGCCCGCCGAGACGGGTCACCAGGGGTGCCCGGGATTCCCCGGGTCACCCGGGTCGACCACTGGGCAGGAGTAGCGGACAGCCTCGCCATTACCGACGACGACCCAGGACGAACCAGCACCCACCGCCCGCACGTCGTGAGGTCCTTGGAAGGACGCATCTTGGCAGGCTCTCGCCCCACCAGCATTTCCGCCAGCACCACCGAGTCCGGCACCACCCGCACCACCCCGGCCAGCCCTCAGTCCGGTACCCGCACCGGCGAGGCGGATCAGCAGAAGATCCCCGGCGCTCCGCTCCGCGTCTCCTTCGCCAAGATCAACGAGCCTCTCGAGGTTCCGGATCTGCTGGCGCTGCAGACCGCTTCCTTCGACTGGCTCGTCGGCAACGAGTCGTGGCGGGCCACCCTCTCGCCGGAGGAGCAGCAGGCCGCCGTCGGCGGTCTGGCCGAGATCCTCGAGGAGATCTCGCCGATCGAGGACTTCAGCGGCTCGATGTCGCTGTCCTTCTCCAACCCGCGCTTCGAGGACGTCAAGGCGTCCCTCGAGGAGTGCAAGGACAAGGACATGACCTACGCGGCGCCGCTGTTCGTCACCGCCGAGTTCATGAACAACACCACCGGCGAGATCAAGAGCCAGACGGTGTTCATGGGCGACTTCCCGATCATGACGAAGAAGGGCACCTTCGTCATCAACGGGACCGAGCGCGTCGTCGTGTCGCAGCTCGTCCGCAGCCCGGGCGTCTACTTCGACAAGACCCTGGACAAGACGTCGGACAAAGACGTCTTCAGCGCCAAGGTGATCCCCAGCCGCGGTGCGTGGCTGGAGTTCGACGTCGACAAGCGCGACACCGTCGGCGTCCGCATCGACCGCAAGCGCCGCCAGCCGGTCACCGTGCTGCTCAAGGCCCTCGGCTGGACCGAGGACCGCATCCGCGAGCACTTCCAGTGGTCGCCCACGGTCCTCGCGACCCTGGAGAAGGACCACATCGCCGGCCAGGACGAGGCGCTGCTGGACATCTACCGCAAGCTGCGGCCGGGCGAGCCGCCGACGCGGGAGAGCGCCCAGGCGCTGCTGGAGAACCTCTTCTTCAACCCGAAGCGCTACGACCTGGCGAAGGTCGGCCGCTACAAGGTGAACAAGAAGCTCGGTGTCGAGGTGCCGCAGAGCACCCTGACGCTGACCGAGGACGACATCGTCGCCACCATCGAGTACGTCGTCCGGCTGCACGCCGGCGAGCCGGACCACGGCGTCGACGACATCGACCACTTCGGCAACCGTCGCCTGCGCACGGTCGGCGAGCTGATCCAGAACCAGATCCGGGTCGGCCTGTCCCGCATGGAGCGCGTCGTCCGCGAGCGGATGACCACCCAGGACGTCGAGGCGATCACGCCGCAGACCCTGATCAACATCCGGCCGGTCGTCGCCTCCATCAAGGAGTTCTTCGGCACCAGCCAGCTGTCCCAGTTCATGGACCAGACCAACCCCCTCGCGGGTCTGACCCACAAGCGCCGCCTGTCGGCGCTGGGTCCGGGCGGTCTGTCGCGTGAGCGGGCCGGCATGGAGGTCCGCGACGTGCACCCGAGCCACTACGGCCGGATGTGCCCGATCGAGACGCCGGAAGGCCCGAACATCGGCCTGATCGGCTCGCTGTCCTCCTTCGGCCGCGTCAACGCGTTCGGCTTCATCGAGACGCCGTACCGCAAGGTCGAGAACGGTGTCGTCTCCGACCACATCGACTACCTGACCGCCGACGAGGAGGACCGCTTCGTCGTCGCCCAGGCCAACTCGCCGCTGGACGCCCAGGGCCGGTTCGCCGAGGACCGCGTCCTGGTCCGCACCAAGGGCGGTGAGGTCGACTACCTGGCTCCCGAGAACGTCGACTACATGGACGTCTCGCCGCGCCAGATGACCTCGGTCGCGACGGCGATGATCCCGTTCCTCGAGCACGACGACGCCAACCGCGCGCTCATGGGCGCGAACATGCAGCGCCAGGCCGTGCCGCTGCTCCGCTCGGAGGCCCCGCTGGTGGGCACCGGCATGGAGCTGCGTGCCGCGGTCGACGCCGGCGACGTCGTGGTGGCCGAGAAGGCCGGTGTGGTCGAGGACTCCACCGCCGACTACGTCACCGTCATGGCCGACGACGGCACCCGGCAGACCTACCGCCTGCTGAAGTTCCGCCGCTCGAACCAAGGCACCTCGATCAACCAGTCCCCGGTCGTCGAGGAGGGCCAGCGGGTCGAGGTCGGCCAGGTCATCGCCGACGGGCCGTGCACCGACCAGGGCGAGATGGCGCTGGGCAAGAACCTGCTCGTCGCCTTCATGCCGTGGGAGGGCCACAACTACGAGGACGCGATCATCCTGTCGCAGCGCCTCGTGCAGGACGACGTCCTGTCCTCGATCCACATCGAGGAGTTCGAGGTCGACGCCCGCGACACCAAGCTCGGTGCCGAGGAGATCACCCGGGACATCCCGAACGTCTCCGAGGAGGTCCTCGCCGACCTCGACGAGCGCGGCATCATCCGCATCGGTGCCGAGGTCGTCCCCGGCGACATCCTCGTCGGCAAGGTCACGCCGAAGGGCGAGACCGAGCTGACCCCCGAGGAGCGGCTGCTCCGGGCGATCTTCGGTGAGAAGGCCCGCGAGGTCCGCGACACGTCGCTGAAGGTCAAGCACGGTGAGTCCGGCAAGGTCATCGGCGTCCGCGTGTTCTCGCGCGAGGACGGCGACGAGCTGCCCGCTGGCGTCAACGAGCTGATCCGGGTCTACGTCGCCCAGATGCGCAAGATCTCCGACGGCGACAAGCTCGCCGGCCGCCACGGCAACAAGGGCGTCATCTCGAAGATCCTGCCGCAGGAGGACATGCCGTTCCTCGAGGACGGCACCCCGGTCGACATCGTCCTGAACCCGCTCGGCGTGCCCGGCCGCATGAACGTCGGTCAGGTCCTGGAGACCCACCTCGGGTGGGTCGCCAAGCAGGGCTGGCAGGTCGAGGGTTCGCCGGAGTGGGCGGCCAAGCTGCCCGAGGGCGCGCTCTCGGCGGCCCCCGGCACCCGGACCGCGACGCCGGTGTTCGACGGCGCCAAGGAGGACGAGATCGTCGGCCTCCTGGGCTCGACGATCCCGAACCGGGACGGCGACCGCATGGTCGCCCCGACCGGCAAGGCCCGGCTGTTCGACGGCCGGTCCGGTGAGCCGTTCCCGGAGCCGATCTCGGTGGGCTACGTCTACATCCTGAAGCTGCTGCACCTGGTCGACGACAAGATCCACGCCCGCTCGACCGGCCCGTACTCGATGATCACGCAGCAGCCGCTGGGTGGTAAGGCGCAGTTCGGTGGCCAGCGCTTCGGTGAGATGGAGTGCTGGGCGATGCAGGCCTACGGCGCGGCCTACGCGCTGCAGGAGCTGCTGACCATCAAGTCCGACGACATCCTCGGCCGCGTCAAGGTCTACGAGGCGATCGTCAAGGGCGAGAACATCCCCGAGCCGGGCATTCCCGAGTCGTTCAAGGTGTTGCTCAAGGAGCTGCAGTCGCTGTGCCTCAACGTCGAGGTGCTCTCCGGCGACGGGCAGGCGATCGAGCTGCGCGACACCGACGACGAGGTCTTCCGGGCCGCGGAGGAGCTGGGCATCGACCTGTCCCGCCGCGAGCCTTCGAGCGTCGAGGACGTCTGATCGTCCCCGCCGGCCGGCTCTGAGCGTCAGGGCCGGCCGGCCACCCCACTTGGTCACAGAAGAGAACTAGCCCCGGGAAAGGGGTCCACTCAGTGCTCGACGTCAACTTCTTCGACGAGCTCCGCATCGGGCTGGCCACCGGCGAGGACATCCGCCAGTGGTCGCACGGTGAGGTGAAGAAGCCCGAGACCATCAACTACCGCACTCTCCGTCCCGAGAAGGACGGCCTCTTCTGCGAGAAGATCTTCGGTCCCACCCGGGACTGGGAGTGCTACTGCGGCAAGTACAAGCGGGTCCGCTTCAAGGGCATCATCTGCGAGCGCTGCGGCGTCGAGGTCACTCGCGCCAAGGTGCGTCGTGAGCGGATGGGCCACATCGAGCTGGCCGCGCCGGTCACCCACATCTGGTTCTTCAAGGGCGTCCCCTCGCGCCTGGGCTACCTGCTCGACCTGGCGCCCAAGGACCTCGAGAAGATCATCTACTTCGCCGCGTACATGATCACCTCCGTCGACGACGAGGCGCGCCACCGCGACCTGCCGACCGTCGAGGCCGAGATCAGCGCGGAGAAGCACAACCTCGAGTCCCGTCGCGACGCCGACGTCGAGGCCCGCCAGCAGAAGCTCGAGGCCGACCTGGCCGAGCTCGAGGCCGAGGGTGCCAAGTCCGACGTGCGCCGCAAGGTGCGCGAGGGCGGCGAGCGCGAGATGCGCCAGATCCGCGACCGGGCGCAGCGGGAGATCGACCGCCTCGAAGAGGTGATGGACACCTTCCGCAAGCTCGAGGTCAAGCAGCTCATCGCCGACGAGGGCCTCTACCGCGAGCTGCGCGACCGCTTCGGTGAGTACTTCGAGGGCGGCATGGGTGCCGCGGCGCTGCAGAAGCTGCTCTCCGGCTTCGACCTCGACGCCGAGGCCGCCTCGCTGCGCGAGACGATCCGCACCGGCAAGGGCCAGCGCAAGCTGCGGGCCCTCAAGCGGCTCAAGGTCGTCGCGGCGTTCCAGCAGACCCGCAACTCGCCCATGGGCATGGTGCTGGACTGCGTCCCGGTCATCCCGCCGGACCTGCGCCCGATGGTGCAGCTCGACGGTGGCCGCTTCGCGACCAGCGACATGAACGACCTGTACCGCCGGGTGATCAACCGGAACAACCGGCTCAAGCGGCTGCTCGACCTCGGCGCGCCCGAGATCATCGTGAACAACGAGAAGCGGATGCTCCAGGAGTCCGTGGACGCGCTGTTCGACAACGGCCGTCGCGGCCGGCCGGTCACCGGCCCGGGCAACCGCCCGCTGAAGTCGCTGTCCGACCTGCTCAAGGGCAAGCAGGGCCGGTTCCGGCAGAACCTGCTCGGCAAGCGCGTCGACTACTCCGGCCGTTCGGTCATCGTCGTCGGCCCGCAGCTGAAGCTGCACCAGTGCGGTCTGCCCAAGCAGATGGCGCTGGAGCTGTTCAAGCCGTTCGTGATGAAGCGGCTGGTCGACCTCAACCACGCGCAGAACATCAAGTCCGCCAAGCGGATGGTCGAGCGCGCCCGTCCGGTCGTCTGGGACGTGCTGGAAGAGGTCATCACCGAGCACCCGGTGCTGCTCAACCGTGCGCCGACGCTGCACCGCCTCGGCATCCAGGCCTTCGAGCCGCAGCTGGTCGAGGGCAAGGCCATCCAGATCCACCCGCTCGTCTGCACCGCCTTCAACGCGGACTTCGACGGTGACCAGATGGCCGTCCACCTGCCGCTGTCGGCGGAGGCGCAGGCCGAGGCCCGCATCCTCATGCTGTCGAGCAACAACATCCTGAGCCCGGCCGACGGTCGCCCGATCACCGCGCCGACCCAGGACATGGTGCTGGGGCTCTACCACCTGACCACCCTGGTGGCCAGCGACGTGGAGACCGACGGTGGCCAGCCGCACTCGTACGCCTCGACCGCGGAAGCGATCATGGCCTACGACAAGGGCGTGCTCGGGCTCCAGGACCGGGTGTCGATCCGCCTCGACGAGGTCTTCGGCGTCGACAACGGCCCGAACGAGCCGTGGGAGCAGCCCGAGGACTGGACCCCGGGCGGTCCGGCGCGCGTGCTGACCAGCCTCGGCCGGGTGCTGTTCAACGAGGCCCTGCCCGAGGACTACCGCTTCGTCAACTACCAGGTGCCGAAGAAGGAGCTCGGGGCGATCGTCAACGACCTCGCCGAGCGCTACCCCAAGGTGCACGTGGCGGCGACCCTCGACGCCCTCAAGGCGGCCGGTTTCCACTGGGCCACCCGCGCGGGCGTCACGATCGCCATCGACGACGTCGTCACCCCGCCGGCCAAGCAGGAGATCCTCGACCGGCACGAGGAGGAGGCGCGCAAGATCGAGCGCCAGTACGAGCGCGGCGTCATCACCGACGCCGAGCGTCGTGGGGAGCTCATCGAGATCTGGACCCGCGCGCGGGCCGAGGTCAGCCAGGCGATGGTGGACAACTTCCCGACCACCAACCCGGTCTGGGTCATGGTCAACTCGGGTGCCCGAGGCAACATGATGCAGATCAGCCAGATCGCCGGTATGCGTGGTCTGGTCGCCAACCCCAAGGGCGAGATCATCCCGCGGCCGATCAAGGCCAACTTCCGGGAGGGTCTGTCCGTGCTGGAGTACTTCATCTCCACGCACGGTGCCCGCAAGGGTCTGGCCGACACGGCGCTCCGGACCGCCGACTCCGGGTACCTCACCCGCCGGCTGGTCGACGTCTCGCAGGACGTCATCATCCGCGAGGAGGACTGCGGCACCGAGCGCGGCGTGATCATGCCGATCGGCACCGTCGTCGACGGGACCGTCGTGCGTGACCCGCACGTGGCGACGAGCGTCTACGCCCGCGCCCTGGCCGCCGACGTGGTGGCCGAGGACGGCACGGTGCTCGCGCAGGCCGGCGAGGACCTGGGTGACGTGCTCATCGCGCAGCTGGTCGACGCCCAGGTGGCCGAGGTCAAGGTCCGCTGCGTGCTGACCTGCGAGTCGCTGCTCGGCACCTGCGCCACCTGCTACGGCCGTTCGCTCGCGACCGGCAAGCTCGTGGACGTCGGCGAGGCGGTCGGCATCATCGCCGCCCAGTCGATCGGTGAGCCCGGCACCCAGCTGACGATGCGCACCTTCCACACCGGTGGTGTCGCGGGTGAGGACATCACCCACGGCCTGCCGCGTGTGGTGGAGCTCTTCGAGGCCCGCGTCCCGAAGGGCAAGGCGCCCATCGCCGAGCTGGCCGGCTCGGTCCGGATCGAGGACGGCGAGCAGTTCCGCAAGCTGACCATCACCCCGGACGACGGCTCCGACGAGGTCGTCTACGACAAGCTGTCGCGTCGCTCGCGGCTGCGGGTCGAGGACGGCGCGCACGTCGAGGTCGGCGAGCAGCTCACCGAGGGTGCGGTGGACCCGCACGAGGTGCTGCGGATCATGGGCCCGCGCGAGGTGCAGCTGCACCTGGTCCGCGAGGTCCAGGAGGTCTACCGCAGCCAGGGCGTGTCGATCCACGACAAGCACATCGAGGTGATCATCCGGCAGATGCTCAAGCGGGTGACCATCATCGACTCGGGCGCCACGGAGTTCCTGCCGGGTGCGCTGGTCGAGCGGACGCTGTTCGAGACCGAGAACCGCCGTGTCGTCGCCGAGGGCGGCGAGCCGGCCTCGGCCCGTCCGGTGCTCATGGGCATCACCAAGGCCTCGCTCGCGACCGAGTCGTGGCTGTCGGCGGCCTCCTTCCAGGAGACGACGAAGGTGCTCACCGACGCCGCGATCCAGGGCAAGAGCGACAGCCTGCTCGGGCTCAAGGAGAACGTGATCATCGGCAAGCTGATCCCGGCGGGTACGGGCATCAGCCGCTACCGGAACATCACGGTCGAGCCGACCGAGGAGGCCCGCGCCGCCGTCTACACCATGGCCGGCTACGACGACGGGCAGTACTACAGCCCGGACGTCTTCGGCCAGGGCAGCGGCGAGGCCGTGCGCCTGGAGGAGTACGACTGGCGCGGCTGATCCCCGCGTAGTGCAGAAGGGCCCGCAGGCATCGCGCCTGCGGGCCCTTCCGCGCGTTCGGCTCAGAACTCGGGCTGGCTGCAGGTGAAGCGCGCCTCGACGGTCGCCGACACCGTCTGCGGCACCGGCTCGACGTCGAAGGAGACATCGTCGGCGACGCTGTCGCGCGCGGCGCGGCTGAACATCGCCGCCGCCGGCGCCGCGATGATCCCCTCGTGCGCGGACAGGCCCAGGTCGGCGACCTCCACCAGGCCGGTGAGCCGGCACCCCGCGGCCGCCGCGTACTCCTCGGCGCGACGGCGCGCGTCGCGGACGGCCTCCGTGCGCGCCCTCCGGTGGGCGTCGCTGTCCGGCCGCAGCTCCCAGAACGGCCCCTGCAGGCTCACCAGCTCCCGGTCGGCCAGGCGCAGCACGAGATCACCCAGGACGGCGAAGTCCACGACCGTGGCGGTGACCAGCGCACCGGCCAGGTAGCCCGACACCCGCTCCCGCGGCCGGCCGCCGTCCTTGAACTGGGGGCGCACCCACAACGGGCCGGTGTCCACCGACTCCACCGCGTCCCCGTAGCCGCCCAGCAGCGCCCGGGCCTCGCTCAGCCGGCTGGTCAGGTACCCCAGCGCCTGCGATCGGTCCGCGGAGCGCGCGCCGACCGAGACGTGCACCCGGGCCAGCTCCGGTGGCACCTCCGCCGTCCAGGAACCCCGGACGGCGATCGTCGGGCCGTCCACGTCAGCCCGCCAGTCGGCGCATGGTCTCCACCGTCCGCAGCCGGCCCTCGGGACTGCCGTCGAGGGGCTGCAGGGCCAGCGTCGTCACGCCGGCCTCGGCGAACGCGGCCACCCGCTCGGCGACGTAGCCCTCGGGACCGATGAGCGACACCGACCGGACCAGCTCCTCGGGCAGGGCCGCGGCGGCCTCGTCCTTCTTGCCGGACAGGTAGAGGTCCTGGACCTCTTTGGCCTCGGCCTCGTAGCCGTAGCGGACGGCGAGGTCGTTGTAGAAGTTCTTCCCGCGCGCGCCCATGCCGCCGACGTAGAGCGCCAGGTGCGGGCGCACGAAGTCGTGGAGCGCGTCGACGTCGTCCCCGATGGCCACCGGGACGCCGACGACGATCTGCAGCTCTCCGAGCGCGGGATCGCGCTTGGCCCTGCCCGCCGCCAGCGACTCGCCCCAGACCTCGCCGGACTTCTCGGGCTGGAACCAGATGGGCTGCCACAGCTCGGCGATCTCCGCGGCGAGCTCGACGTTCTTCGGGCCCAGCGCGGCCAGCATGACCGGCACCCGCTCGCGGACCGGTGTGTTGATCAGCTTGAGCGGCTTGCCCAGGCCGGTGCCCTGGTCGGCGGGCAGCGGGATCTCGTACTTCTTGCCGTGGTGCTCCAGCCGCTCCCGGCGCCACACCTGCCGGCAGATCTCGACCACCTCGCGGGTGCGCTGCAGCGGGGCGTCGTAGGGTAGACCGTGCCAGCCCTCGATCACCTGCGGCCCGGAGGCGCCCAGACCGAGGATGAACCGGCCGTCGGAGACGAAGTCCAGCCCGGCGGCGGTCATCGCGGTGAGTGCCGGCGTGCGGCTGTAGATGGGGAAGATCGCGCTCATCAGGTCGACCCGCTCGGTCACCGCGGCCAGGTAGCCGAGTTGGCTGACCGCGTCGAAGGTGTAGACCTCGGACACGAGCGCCACGTCGAGACCGGCGGCCTCGAGGTCGCGGATCTCCTTGGCGGTCTGCTGGAAGCCCCCGCTGTAGCTGGCCTGGATGCCGATGCGCACGTCGCACTCCTGTCGGTCGTCGGCGCCCTCGCTGGCGCCGCCCCGCCGCGACCGTATCGGGGCGCGCGACAGGCGCCGACCGGCGCCGCCGGATTCCCGATGTGACGGAGAGGGACGAGGTACTGTCGGCGCCGGCCGGAGGGCGAACAGCCCCCTGGAAGAAGCCCCGAGGGTCCCGTGTTGGCCCCGGTGGAAGCCCCGCTCCGGCGGGTGCGGACATGTGTCCCGATCGACATGGGGACCCGGTTTGCACCGGCCACTTCGCCGCGGGTATCGTGGTCAGCCGTGCCCAGGGTGCCCTGGGCCTGCTCCCGTTCGCGGTGCGCCTGGGTGTCCGGAAGGACACCGGGGTCCTCCCGGTCGAGGCCGGGGGGCGTGGCGCCGAGTCGCGAGGGGCGACCGAGTCCGGTCCGTCGACAGCGGCCGGTCCCGGGGGAGGGCGACACGCCCGACCGCGTGGGCCGGACGGTGGCTGGCGACCTGGGCCGGAAGGCCCGAGCAGGGCCGGCACCACCGAGCACGACAGCACAGCAACAGACTTCAGAGCACGACCCAGCGCAGGTAGGAGATCCAGGCCACCCATGCCCACGATCAACCAGCTGGTCCGCAAGGGCCGCGAGGACAAGGTCGAGAAGACCAAGACCCCGGCGTTGAAGGGTTCCCCTCAGCGCCGCGGGGTGTGCACCCGCGTCTACACGACGACGCCGAAGAAGCCGAACTCGGCGCTGCGCAAGGTCGCTCGCGTCCGCCTCACGAGCGGCATCGAGGTCACCGCCTACATCCCCGGTGTCGGCCACAACCTGCAGGAGCACTCGATGGTGCTCGTGCGCGGCGGTCGTGTGAAGGACCTCCCGGGCGTGCGCTACAAGATCATCCGCGGCTCGCTGGACACCCAGGGCGTCCGCAACCGCAAGCAGGCTCGCAGCCGGTACGGCGCGAAGAAGGAGAAGAGCTGACATGCCCCGCAAGGGACCCGCTCCCCGTCGTCCGCTCGTCGCCGACCCGGTCTACCAGTCGCCGCTGGTCACCCAGCTGATCAACAAGGTCCTGGTCGACGGCAAGCGCTCGGTCGCCGAGGCGATCGTCTACGGCGCCCTCGAGGGCGCCCGGGCGAAGACCGACACCGACCCGGTCGTCACGCTCAAGCGCGCGCTGGACAACGTCAAGCCGGCTCTCGAGGTCCGCAGCCGCCGCGTCGGTGGTGCGACCTACCAGGTGCCGGTCGAGGTGCGCGCCTCGCGCAGCACCACCCTGGGCCTGCGCTGGCTGATCCAGTACAGCCGCGCCCGCCGGGAGAAGACGATGACCGAGCGTCTGATGAACGAGCTGCTCGACGCGAGCAACGGTCTGGGTGCCGCGGTCAAGCGCCGCGAGGACACCCACAAGATGGCCGAGTCGAACAAGGCCTTCGCGCACTACCGCTGGTGACGCAGGTCCAGCGGCGCCCGCTGCGAGCGGGAGAGCCGGGCGAACCCCGGCACCCGCGCACGGACAACCCGCACGTGGACTGACAGCAAGAGGAGTAAGGACATGGCCGACACCCAGGCCCAGCTCGCCAAGACCCGCAACATCGGGATCATGGCGCACATCGACGCCGGCAAGACCACGACGACCGAGCGCATCCTCTTCTACACCGGTATCAACTACAAGATCGGTGAGGTCCACGACGGCGCCGCCACGATGGACTGGATGGAGCAGGAGCAGGAGCGCGGCATCACCATCACGTCGGCCGCGACGAAGTGCACGTGGAACGGCCACGACATCAACATCATCGACACCCCCGGGCACGTCGACTTCACCGTCGAGGTGGAGCGGTCCCTGCGGGTGCTCGACGGTGCCGTGGCGGTCTACGACGGCGTCGCCGGCGTGGAGCCGCAGACCGAGCAGGTCTGGCGGCAGGCGGAGAAGTACGGCGTCCCGCGCATGTGCTTCGTCAACAAGCTCGACCGCACCGGCGCGGACTTCTTCCGCTGCGTGGACATGATGGTCGAGCGGCTCGGCGCCAACCCCGTCGTGCTGCAGCTGCCCATCGGTGCCGAGGCCGACTTCATCGGCGTCGTCGACCTGGTCGGCATGCGTGCGCTGACCTGGCGCGGCGAGACGCAGATGGGCGAGGACTACTCCATCGAGGAGATCCCGGCCGAGCTCGCCGACCAGGCCGCCGAGTACCGCGAGAAGCTGCTCGAGGCCGTCGCCGAGACCGACGACGCGGTCATGGAGGCCTACCTCGGCGGCGAGGAGCTCACCGTCGAGCAGATCAAGGCCGCCCTGCGCAAGGCGACGATCGCCGGTCAGATCAACCCGGTTCTCACCGGCACCGCGTTCAAGAACAAGGGCGTGCAGCCCCTGCTCGACGCGGTCGTCGACTACCTGCCCAGCCCGCTGGACATCGAGTCGATCGTCGGCACCGCGCTCGACGGTGAGACCGAGGTCGTCCGGCACGCCGACGAGAACGAGCCGTTCTCCGCGCTGGCCTTCAAGATCCAGACCGACCAGCACCTCGGCAAGCTGACCTACATCCGCGTGTACTCGGGCCGGCTGGACGCGGGTTCGCCCGTGCTCAACAGCACGAAGGACCGCAAGGAGCGGGTCGGCAAGATCTACCAGATGCACGCCAACAAGCGCGAAGAGCGCGCGGGCGTGGGCGCCGGTCAGATCGTGGCGGTCAACGGCCTGAAGCAGACGACGACCGGGGACACCCTGTCCGACCCGCAGAAGCCGGTGATCCTGGAGTCGATGACCTTCCCGGCCCCGGTCATCTCGGTCGCGATCGAGCCGAAGACCAAGAGCGACCAGGAGAAGCTCGGCACGGCCATCCAGAAGCTGGCCGAGGAGGACCCGACCTTCCAGGTCCGCCTCGACGAGGAGACCGGTCAGACGGTCATCTCCGGCATGGGCGAGCTGCACCTGGAGATCCTGGTCGACCGCATGCGGCGGGAGTTCAACGTCGAGGCCAACGTGGGCAAGCCCCAGGTGGCCTACCGCGAGACCATCCGTCGCGCGGTCGAGAAGTACGACTACACCCACAAGAAGCAGACGGGTGGGTCCGGCCAGTTCGCCAAGGTCCAGGTCAGCCTGGAGCCGCTGCCCATCAGCGCCGACTCGGCGACCTACGAGTTCGAGAACGCCGTCACCGGTGGTCGCGTGCCGAAGGAGTACATCCCCTCGGTCGACCACGGCATCCAGGACGCCATGCAGTACGGCATCCTCGCCGGCTACCCGGTCGTGGGCGTCAAGGCGACCCTGGTCGACGGCCAGTACCACGAGGTCGACTCCTCGGAGATGGCCTTCAAGATCGCCGGCTCGATGGTCTTCAAGGAGGCCGCGCGCAAGGCCGACCCGGCCCTGCTCGAGCCGCTCATGGCCGTCGAGGTCGTCACGCCCGAGGACTACATGGGTGACGTCATCGGCGACCTGAACTCCCGGCGCGGGATCATCCAGGCGATGGAGGAGCGCTCCGGCGCCCGCGTCGTCCGGGCCCTTGTCCCGCTCTCGGAGATGTTCGGCTACGTGGGCGACCTGCGCAGCCGCACCCAGGGGCGGGCGAGCTACACCATGGTGTTCGACTCGTACGCCGAGGTTCCGCAGAACGTGGCCAAGGAGATCATCGCCAAGGCCACCGGCGAGTAACGCGGACGGCGGGCAGCCCGCCCGCTGTCACCCGAGCACAGCCCACCCCTAGAGCACGCACTACCTGCGTCACCACGAGGAGAGGAATCCAGTGGCCAAGGCCAAGTTCGAGCGGACCAAGCCGCACGTCAACATCGGCACGATCGGGCACATCGACCACGGCAAGACGACGCTCACCGCGGCGATCACCAAGGTCCTGCACGACAAGTACCCGGACCTCAACGAGGCGTCGGCCTTCGACCAGATCGACAAGGCGCCCGAGGAGAAGGCCCGCGGGATCACGATCTCGATCGCGCACGTCGAGTACCAGACCGAGAACCGGCACTACGCGCACGTCGACTGCCCCGGTCACGCCGACTACATCAAGAACATGATCACCGGTGCGGCGCAGATGGACGGCGCGATCCTGGTGGTCGCGGCGACCGACGGCCCGATGCCGCAGACGAAGGAGCACGTCCTCCTGGCCCGCCAGGTCGGCGTCCCCTACATCGTCGTCGCGCTCAACAAGGCCGACATGGTCGACGACGAGGAGATCCTGGAGCTCGTCGAGCTCGAGGTCCGCGAGCTGCTCTCCGAGTACGAGTTCCCGGGCGACGACGTCCCCGTGGTCCGCGTGTCCGCTCTGAAGGCCCTCGAGGGCGACAAGGAGTGGGGCGACAAGCTCATGGAGCTCATGAACGCCGTCGACACGGCGATCCCCGAGCCCGAGCGCGAGATCGACAAGCCGTTCCTCATGCCCGTCGAGGACGTCTTCACGATCACCGGTCGTGGCACCGTCGTGACCGGTCGCGTCGAGCGCGGCATCGTCAAGGTGTCGGAGGAGGTCGAGATCGTCGGCATCCGCCCGACCTCGACCAAGACCACCGTCACCGGTGTCGAGATGTTCCGCAAGCTGCTCGACCAGGGCCAGGCCGGTGACAACGTCGGCCTCCTGCTCCGCGGCATCAAGCGCGAGGACGTCGAGCGCGGCCAGGTCGTGGTGAAGCCGGGTTCGATCACCCCGCACACGAACTTCGAGGGTTCGGTCTACATCCTCTCGAAGGACGAGGGTGGCCGGCACACGCCGTTCTTCAACAACTACCGTCCGCAGTTCTACTTCCGGACGACGGACGTGACGGGCGTCGTGACCCTGCCCGCCGGCACCGAGATGGTCATGCCCGGCGACAACACCGAGATGACGGTCGAGCTGATCCAGCCGATCGCCATGGAGGAGGGCCTGCGGTTCGCCATCCGTGAGGGTGGCCGCACCGTCGGCGCCGGCCGCGTCACCAAGATCCTCAAGTAAGTCCCCGCAGACGGGCGGCGGCCCACCGGTCGCCGCCCGTCTCCCGGGTCGCAACCGACCCACCCAGACCTGAAACACCCGATCGGCAGGAGCGAAGAACAGCGATGGCGGGACAGAAGATCCGCATCCGGCTGAAGGCCTACGACCACGAGGCGATCGACGCCTCGGCGCGGCGCATCGTCGACACGGTGACCAAGACCGGTGCGCGCGTCGTCGGCCCGGTGCCGCTGCCGACGGAGAAGAACGTGTACTGCGTCATCCGCTCGCCGCACAAGTACAAGGACTCGCGCGAGCACTTCGAGATGCGCACGCACAAGCGCCTCATCGACATCCTCGACCCGACCCCGAAGACGGTCGACGCGCTCATGCGCATCGACCTGCCGGCCTCGGTCGACGTCAACATCCAGTAAGGGTTTTCAGCAGACATGGCGAGCACATTCCGCGGCCTCCTCGGAGAGAAGCTGGGCATGACCCAGGTCTTCGACGAGAACAACCGCATCGTGCCGGTGACCGTCGTCAAGGCCGGACCGTGCGTGGTCACCCAGGTGCGCACGCCCGACGTCGACGGCTACTCGGCTGTCCAGCTCGGGTTCGGCGAGATCGACCCGCGCAAGGTGAACAGGCCCGAGGGCGGGCACTTCGCCAAGGCGGGCGTGACGCCCCGGCGGCACCTGGTCGAGCTGCGCACCGAGGACGCCTCCACCTACGAGGTCGGCCAGGAGCTGACCGCCGAGGTGTTCGACGGCGTGACCAAGGTCGACGTGATCGGCACCAGCAAGGGCAAGGGCACCGCCGGCGTCATGAAGCGGCACGGCTTCAAGGGCCTCGGCGCCGCGCACGGCACCCAGCGCAAGCACCGGTCGCCGGGTTCGATCGGTGGGGCCTCGACGCCGGCGCGCGTCTTCAAGGGCCTGAAGATGGCCGGCCGCATGGGCGCGGTGAAGACCACGACGCTCTCGCTCGTCCTGCACAAGGTCGACACCGAGCGCGGTCTGCTGCTGATCAAGGGCGCCATCCCGGGTCCGAAGGGCGGCCTCGTGCTCGTCCGTTCGGCCGTCAAGGGCGGCCCCGTGGGGAGTGAGAAGTGACGACGGCCATCAACTCAGAGGCCAACGCGGCCCGGACCGACCGCCAGGTCGACGTCCGGACGCCGGCGGGGGAGACCTCCGGCTCCGTGACGCTGCCCGGCGCGCTGTTCGACGCGTCGGCGAACGTGTCGCTCATGCACCAGGTGGTCGTGGCCCAGCTGGCCGCCGCCCGCCAGGGCACGCACGCCACCAAGACCCGCGGCAAGGTCAGCGGCGGTGGCGCCAAGCCGTACCGGCAGAAGGGCACCGGTCGTGCCCGCCAGGGCTCGACCCGCGCGCCGCAGTTCACCGGCGGTGGCACGGTCCACGGCCCGCAGCCGCGCGACTACTCGCAGCGGACGCCCAAGAAGATGAAGGCCGCCGCCCTGCGCGGTGCCCTCTCCGACCGGGCGCGCGAGGACCGCGTGCACGTGGTCACCACCTTCGTCGACGGCGACAGCCCGAAGACCAAGGCGGCCCTGGCCACGCTCGACGCGGTGACCCAGGCCAAGAAGGTGCTGGTCGTGCTCGGCCACGACGACGCCCTCAACTGGGTGAGCCTGCGCAACGAGCCGCGCGTGCACCTGCTCGAGGCCGGTCAGCTGAACACCTACGACGTGCTCAACGCCGACGACGTGATCTTCACCGAGGACGCGCTGGCCGAGTTCGTCGGTGGCCGGCAGACCGCGGCGGTCGACAAGCCCGACCTCACCACCCCGCACATCCCGGGCGCGATCCCGTCGATCGAGGGCGAGGGCACCACCGACCTCGACGTGGCCGAGACGCCGGCCGAGGCGGCCCCGGCCGCCAAGAAGGCCCCGGCGAAGAAGGCTCCGGCGAAGAAGGCGGCCGCCACGGCCGACGACGCCGCCCCGGCCACCGCCGACGAGGCCGCCAAGGCCCCGGCCGAGCAGGCCGAGGTCGCCAACGCCGGCGCCGACGCGACCGCGCCGTCCGACGACACCGAGGAGAAGGCATGACCGTCCGCGACCCCCGGGACGTCCTGCTCGCCCCGGTCATCTCGGAGAAGAGCTACGGGCTGCTGGACGAGAACCAGTACACGTTCGTCGTCCTGCCCGAGGCCAACAAGACGCAGATCAAGATCGCTGTCGAGCAGGTCTTCAACGTGAAGGTGCTCGGCGTCAACACGATCAACCGCCAGGGCAAGCGCAAGCGCAGCCGGGGCACCCGGATGGGCAAGCGCAAGGACACCAAGCGCGCCATCGTGTCGCTCGCCCCCGGCGACCGCATCGAGATCTTCGGCGGTCCCGGCGCCTGACGGCGGCGGGCGACGATAAGACAAGGGACATAGTCAGATGGCTATCCGCAAGTACAAGCCGACGACGCCGGGCCGCCGTGGCTCCAGCGTCGCCGACTTCGCCGAGGTCACCCGTGACCACCCGGAGAAGTCGCTGGTCCGGCCGCTGCACGGCCGCGGTGGGCGCAACGTCCACGGCAAGGTGACCGCGCGGCACCAGGGCGGCGGGCACAAGCGCGCCTACCGGGTGATCGACTTCCGCCGGGCCGACAAGGACGGCGTGCCGGCCAAGGTCGCGCACATCGAGTACGACCCGAACCGCACCTCGCGGATCGCGCTGCTGCACTTCGCCGACGGCGAGAAGCGCTACATCCTGGCGCCGGCGCGGCTCCAGCAGGGCGACACCGTCGAGTGCGGCCCCTCGGCCGACATCAAGCCGGGCAACAACCTGCCGCTGCGGAACATCCCGGTCGGCACCGTTGTTCATGCCATCGAGCTGCGACCGGGCGGCGGGGCGAAGATCGCCCGTTCGGCCGGGACCAGCGTCCAGCTCGTCGCCCGCGAGGGCCGGCTGGCGCAGCTGCGCATGCCGTCGGGCGAGATCCGCAACGTCGACGTGCGCTGCCGCGCCACCGTCGGCGAGGTGGGCAACGCCGAGCAGTCGAACATCAACTGGGGCAAGGCCGGCCGGATGCGGTGGAAGGGCAAGCGCCCGACCGTCCGCGGTGTGGCCATGAACCCGGTGGACCACCCGCACGGCGGTGGTGAGGGGAAGACCTCCGGTGGTCGTCACCCGGTCAACCCCAAGGGCAAGCCCGAGGGCCGCACGCGCAAGCGCAAGGCCTCCGACGCCCTGATCGTGCGCCGCCGGCGCACCGGCAAGAAGCGCTGAGCGGGTAGAGGAGTCCGACAGATATGCCACGCAGCCTGAAGAAGGGCCCGTTCGTCGACGACCACCTGCTCAAGAAGGTGGACGTCCAGAACGAAAAGGGCACCAAGACCGTCATCCGCACCTGGTCGCGGCGCTCGACGATCATCCCCGACATGCTCGGGCACACGATCGCCGTGCACGACGGCCGCAAGCACGTCCCGGTCTTCGTGACCGAGGCGATGGTCGGGCACAAGCTCGGCGAGTTCGCGCCCACCCGCACGTTCCGTGGGCACGTCAAGGACGACCGCCGGTCGCGGCGCGGCTGAGGTAGAGAGAGATCACCATGACTTCCCAGTTGGGACAGGAGGCACCGGCCGCCCGGGCGACTGCCCGGTTCGTCCGCGTGACCCCGATGAAGGCCCGCCGGGTGGTGGACCTCATCCGCTACCTGCCCGCCGACGAGGCCCTGGCCCTGCTGCGCTTCGCGCCGCAGTCGGCCAGCGAGCCGGTCGCCAAGGTCGTCGCCAGCGCGGTGGCCAACGCCGAGCACAACCTGCGCCTCGACCCCGAGGCGCTGGTGATCAGCGCGGCGTACGTCGACGAGGGCCCCACGATGAAGCGGATCCGCCCGCGTGCCCAGGGGCGCGCGTACCGCATCAACAAGCGGACCAGCCACATCACCGTCGAGGTGAGCGAGGTGACCGTCAGCCAGGAGCTGGCCTCCAAGTCGCGCAAGGCGCGGCGGGAGACGGGCCAGTCCGGCCCGGCCACCCAGCAGACCGCTCGTAGGAGCAACCGAGGAGGGACCCGCTAGTGGGTCAGAAGGTCAACCCGCACGGGTTCCGGCTCGGCATCACCACGGACTACAAGTCCCGGTGGTACGCCGACAAGCTGTACAAGGACTACGTCAAGGAAGACGTGGCCATCCGCAAGCTCATGAGCAAGGGCATGGAGCGGGCCGGCATCTCCAAGGTGGAGATCGAGCGCACCCGTGACCGCGTCCGCGTCGACATCCACACCGCCCGGCCGGGCATCGTCATCGGCCGTCGCGGCGCGGAGGCCGACCGCATCCGCGGCGAGCTGGAGAAGCTCACCGGCAAGCAGGTGCAGCTGAACATCCTCGAGGTGAAGAACCCCGAGGCCGACGCCCAGCTGGTCGCCCAGGCGGTCGCCGAGCAGCTCTCCAGCCGCGTCAGCTTCCGCCGTGCCATGCGCAAGGCGATGCAGTCCGCGCAGCGCAGCCCGCAGGTCAAGGGCATCCGGGTGCAGTGCTCCGGCCGCCTCGGCGGCACGGAGATGAGCCGGTCGGAGTTCTACCGCGAGGGTCGTGTGCCGCTGCACACGCTGCGCGCGAACATCGACTACGGCCTGTACGAGGCCCGGACCACCTTCGGTCGCATCGGTGTCAAGGTCTGGATCTACAAGGGCGACGTGAGCGGCTCCCGTGCCGAGCGCGAGGCCCTCGAGGCCCTCGCCGCCCGGCAGCAGCGCCGCGAGCGCCAGCAGCGTCCGCGCCGCTCGGGCTCCACCGGCACCACCGCCGGCGGGACCGAGGCCGGCCGCGCGGCCGCCGAGGCGCCGGCCGAGCCGGTCGTCGAGACCCCGGCGACCGGGCCCGCCGTCGAGGCGCCGCTCGCCGAGTCGGTGGCCGAGGCCGCCGGCACGCAGGGTGTCGAGACCGCGGAGGCCGCCGCCGAGACCACGGAAACCACGGAGGCCTGATCATGCTGATCCCTCGGCGGGTCAAGCACCGCAAGCAGCACCACCCGAGCCGGTCGGGTGCCGCCAAGGGCGGTACCTCGATCAACTTCGGCGAGTACGCCATCCAGGCCCTCGAGCCGGCGTACGTGACCAACCGGCAGATCGAGTCCGCCCGTATCGCCATGACCCGGCACATCCGCCGTGGCGGCAAGGTGTGGATCACGGTCTACCCGGACCGGCCGCTCACCAAGAAGCCGGCCGAGACCCGCATGGGTTCCGGCAAGGGTTCGCCCGAGTGGTGGGTCGCCAACGTCAAGCCCGGCCGCGTCATGTTCGAGCTGTCGGGTGTCGCCGAGCCGGTGGCCCGCGAGGCCATGCGGCGTGCGATCCACAAGCTGCCCATGAAGTGCCGCTTCATCACGCGTGAAGGAGAGGTGTGATGGCTGCCGGTCTGACTGCTCCGGAGCTGCGCGAGCTCTCGGCTGACGAGCTCGCCGCGCGTCTGCGCGAGCACAAGGAAGAGCTGTTCAACCTGCGTTTCCAGGTGGCCACCGGCCAGCTGGACAACAACCGGCGGCTGCAGACCGTCCGCCGCGACATCGCCAGGATCTACACGATCATGCGCGAGCGCGAGCTGGGTCTGTCGGTCGCCCCGAACGAGGGTGTGGCATGACCGAGGCCAACAGCGCCACCGCCACGGGTCCCGGCCTGGCCGGCCGTGGCTACCGCAAGGTCCGCGAGGGCCTCGTGGTCAGCGACAAGATGGAGAAGACCATCGTCGTCGAGGTCGAGGACCGCGTGAAGCACGGCCTCTACGGCAAGGTCATCCGGCGCACGAGCAAGCTGAAGGCGCACGACGAGAACAACGTCGCGGGCGTCGGCGACCGCGTGCAGATCATGGAGACCCGGCCGCTGTCGGCCACCAAGCGGTGGCGGCTGGTCGAGGTCCTGGAGAAGGCCAAGTAACGAGCGGGTACCGTGGTCGGTCGGCCCCCACGAGGGTCGACCTTCCACGGACCGGACGGCCCGGGCATGCAGCCCGTGGCCGTCCTCGCGTGAGTCGGGAGCCGCGCCGTCAGGCGGCGGCACCCATCTGAGCACGATCGAAGACATAGGAGTAGGGACGTGATCCAGCAGGAGTCGCGACTGCGAGTCGCCGACAACACCGGAGCAAAGGAGATCCTCTGCATCCGGGTGCTCGGCGGTTCCGGGCGACGCTACGCGGGCATCGGCGACGTCATCGTCGCCACCGTGAAGGACGCGCTGCCCGGTGCCGGGGTCAAGCGGGGTGACGTGGTCAAGGCCGTCGTCGTCCGCACGGTGAAGGAGCGCCGTCGTCCCGACGGTTCCTACATCCGCTTCGACGAGAACGCCGCGGTCATCATCCGCGACAGCGGCGACCCGCGCGGCACGCGCATCTTCGGCCCCGTCGGCCGAGAGCTCCGCGACAAGCGGTTCATGCGGATCATCTCGCTCGCCCCGGAGGTGTTGTGACCATGGCGACCCAGAAGCAGAAGTCGGCGACCAGTCGCGCGAAGGCGCCGTCGATGAAGGTGAAGAAGGGCGACACCGTCCTGGTGCTGTCCGGCAAGGACAAGGGCGCCAAGGGGCGGGTCATCGCCGCCTACCCGCAGACGCAGAAGGTGCTCGTCGAGGGTGTGGGCCGGGTCAAGAAGCACACCCGGATCAGCACCAGCCAGCGGGGCGCGCAGCAGGGCGGGATCGTCACGCAGGAGGCGCCCATCCACGTGAGCAACGTGATGGTGATCGACTCCGAGGACAAGCCGACCCGGGTCGGTTACCGCAAGGACGAGGAAGGCCGCACGATCCGGGTCTCGCGGCGCACCGGTAAGGACCTCTGAGAACCATGAGCGCACCCACCCGTGAGCTGCCCCGGCTGCTCGGCCACTACCGCGAGGAGATCGCGCCGGCCCTGCAGTCCGACTTCGGCTACGCCAACGTCATGCAGATCCCGCGGCTGACCAAGATCGTCGTCAACATGGGCGTCGGCGAGGCCACCCGCGACGCGAAGCTGATGGACGGCGCCGTCCGCGACCTGACCGCCATCACCGGCCAGAAGCCGGCCGTCGTCCGCGCCCGCAAGTCCATCGCGCAGTTCAAGCTGCGCGAGGGCATGCCGATCGGCGCCAAGGTCACCCTCCGCGGTGACCGCATGTGGGAGTTCCTCGACCGCCTGCTGGCGCTCGCGCTGCCCCGCATCCGCGACTTCCGTGGCCTGAACGCCAAGCAGTTCGACGGCCACGGCAACTACACGTTCGGGCTGACCGAGCAGTCGATGTTCCGCGAGATCGACGTCGACAAGATCGACCGGCCGCGTGGCATGGACATCACGCTGGTCACCACCGCCACGACCGACGAGGAGGGTCGCGAGCTGCTCCGCCGGCTCGGGTTCCCCTTCGCCGGGCAGACCGTCGTGAACACGACCCGCTGAGCCGGGGCAGGAGACGAGATGGCCAAGAAGGCTCTGATCAACAAGGCGGCCCGCAAGCCGAAGTTCGCGGTCCGCGGCTACACCCGCTGCCAGCGCTGCGGTCGCCCGCACGCGGTCTTCCGCAAGTTCGGCCTGTGCCGGATCTGCCTGCGGGAGATGGCCCACGCCGGCGAGCTGCCCGGCGTGAGCAAGTCGAGCTGGTAAGCACCCCCCATCCCGCACCACTGATCGCCGAGAGGCCCACGCGCCAAGTCTCCGAGGACCCAGCGCATGAGGAACCGCGGCGAGAGAGGCACCACCTGACATGACGATGACCGACCCGATCGCGGACTTCCTGACGCGGATCCGCAACGCGAACTCGGCCTACCACGACTCGGCGACCATGCCGTCGTCGAAGCTCAAGACGCACATCGCCGAGATCCTCCAGCAGGAGGGCTACATCGCCGGCTGGCGCGTCGCCGAGGTCGAGAAGGACGGCGCTGTCCGCAAGGAGCTCGTCGTCGACCTGAAGTACGGCCCGAACCGCGAGCGGAGCATCGCCGGCGTCCGCCGGGTCTCCAAGCCGGGCCTGCGGGTCTACGCCAAGTCGAACTCCCTGCCCAAGGTGCTCGGCGGTCTCGGGGTGGCGATCATCTCCACCTCGCAGGGGCTGCTGACCGACAAGCAGGCGACCAAGAAAGGCGTGGGCGGGGAAGTCCTCGCCTACGTCTGGTAAGAGGAGCGAGCGAAGATGTCACGGATCGGACGACTCCCGATTCCGGTGCCCAGCGGCGTCGACGTCACCATCGACGGTTCGACGGTCAACGTGAAGGGCCCGAAGGGGACGCTGTCGCACACCGTCGCCGCGCCCATCACGGTCGAGCGCGCCGACGACGGCACCCTGCAGGTGCAGCGGCCCGACGACGAGCGGCAGAGCCGCGCCCTGCACGGGCTGTCGCGGACGCTGATCGCCAACATGATCACCGGCGTCACCCAGGGCTACAGCAAGACCCTGGAGATCGTCGGCGTCGGTTACCGCGTCCAGGCCCGTGGTTCGGACCTGGAGTTCGCGCTGGGCTTCAGCCACCCGGTGCCGGTGAAGGCCCCTGAGGGGATCACCTTCGCGGTCGAGGCCCCCACCCGCTTCCGCGTCGAGGGCATCGACAAGCAGCAGGTGGGCGAGGTCGCGGCCAAGATCCGCAAGCTCCGCAAGCCCGACCCGTACAAGGGCAAGGGCGTGCGGTACCAGGGCGAGGTCGTGAAGCGCAAGGTCGGGAAGACGGGTAAGTGATGGCTCAGGCAGAGAAGTCCGCGCGGGTGCACAAGCCCGTCGGCACCGACATCAGCACCGCGCGCCGCGTCTCGCGGCTGCGTCGGCACACCCGGCTGCGCAAGCGGGTCAACGGCACGGCGGAGCGGCCCCGTCTCGTGGTCAACCGCACGTCGCGGCACATCCACGTGCAGGTCGTGGACGACACCGTCGGCCGCACGCTGGTCAGCGCGTCGACCATGGGCCTGCGGGACGCCGACGGCGACAAGTCGGCCCTCGCCCGCCAGGTCGGGGCGCAGATCGCCGAGCGGGCCAAGGCCGCCGGGATCACCGCCGTCGTGTTCGACCGCGGCGGCAACCGGTACGCCGGGCGGATCGCCGCGCTGGCCGACGGTGCCCGCGAGGGTGGGCTCGACTTCTGATGACTACTGAACTGATCGAGAGGGACGTCTGATGCCAGGACCACAGCGACGCGGCGGCGGCGCCGGCGGCGGTAACGACCGCCGCGACCGTCGTGACGGCGGGCGGGGCCAGGGAGGCGCGCCCGCCGAGAAGAGCAACTACATCGAGCGCGTGGTCGCCATCAACCGCGTGTCGAAGGTCGTCAAGGGTGGCCGGCGCTTCAGCTTCACCGCGCTGGTCGTCGTCGGCGACGGTGACGGCACCGTGGGTGTCGGCTACGGCAAGGCCAAGGAGGTGCCCGCGGCGATCGCCAAGGGTGTCGAGGAGGCCAAGAAGCACTTCTACCGCGTGCCCCGGATCGCCAGCACGATCCCGCACCCGGTGCAGGGTGAGGCCGCTGCCGGCGTCGTCCTGCTGAAGCCGGCCAGCCCCGGTACCGGTGTCATCGCCGGTGGCCCGGTGCGCGCCGTCCTGGAGTGCGCGGGCATCCACGATGTGCTCTCCAAGAGCCTGGGCTCCTCGAACCCGATCAACATCGTGCACGCGACCATGCAGGCGCTGAAGGACCTCGTCCGCCCCGAGGAGATCGCGGCCCGCCGCGGTCTGCCGCTCGAGGACGTCGCCCCGGCCGCCATGCTGCGGGCCCGTGCGGGTCAGGGGGTCTGACATGGCGCAGATCAAGGTTACCCAGATCCGGTCGGCGATCGGCACCAAGCCCAACCAGCGGCAGACGCTGCGGTCCCTGGGCCTGAAGCGGATCAACGACTCGGTCGTGCAGGAGGACCGTCCCGAGATCCGCGGGATGGTCGCGACGGTGCCGCACCTGGTCACCGTCGAAGAGATCTGAGCTAGGACTCGACAATGACTCTCAAGGTCCACCACCTGCGTCCTGCCAAGGGCGCCCACACCCCGAAGACCCGCGTGGGTCGCGGTGAGGGCTCCAAGGGCAAGACCGCCGGTCGCGGCACCAAGGGCTCCGGCGCCCGCGGCAACGTCTCCGCCCGCTTCGAGGGCGGCCAGACGCCGCTGCACATGCGCCTGCCCAAGCTGTCCGGCTTCAAGAACCCGAACAAGGTCGTCTTCCAGGTCGTCAACCTCGACCGGATCGCCGCGCTGTTCCCCAAGGGCGGTTCGATCAACCCCGACAGCCTGGCCGAGGCCGGCGCGGTCCGCCGCGGCCAGCCGGTCAAGGTGCTGGGCACCGGCGACCTGGGCGGCATCGAGGTGCACGTGCACGCGCACGCGTTCTCGTCGTCCGCGGCCGAGAAGATCAGCGCGGCCGGGGGCAGCACCACCCGCATCTGACGCGACGATGACCCCCGGGGCCCGTGAGGCCCCGGGGGTCGTCGGCTGCCCGCCCTCCCGTACGGATGGCGGGTCGATTGCTAACCTCGATCCGACCGAGCAGGGGAGGGCACGTGCTGCAGGCGTTCGCCGCGGCGTTCCGGACGCCAGATCTCCGGCGCAAGCTGTTGTTCTCCCTGGCGATGATCGCCATCTACCGCCTGGGAGCGAGCGTTCCCGGCCCGGGTGTGTCGGTGCAGGCGATCAACACCTGCCTCGACCAGGCCAACGCCGGCGCCCAGCGGGACGTGTACTCGCTGGTGAACCTGTTCTCCGGCGGTGCGCTGCTGCGCCTGTCGGTGTTCGCGCTCGGCATCATGCCGTACATCACCGCCAGCATCATCATCCAGCTGCTGGTCGTGGTGATCCCGCGCTTCGAGCAGCTGAAGAAGGAAGGGCAGTCGGGCCAGCAGAAGCTGACCCAGTACACCCGCTACCTGACCATCGCCCTGGCGATCCTGCAGAGCACCGGGATCATCGCCCTGGCCCGCAGCGGCCAGCTCTTCCCGAACTGCAACCAGGACATCATCCCGTCCGACTCGGTCTGGACGACGGTGGTCCTGGTGGTCTCGCTGACCGCCGGCACCGCGGTGATCATGTGGCTCGGTGAGCTGCTCACCGAGAAGGGGATCGGCAACGGCATGTCCGTGCTGATCTTCACCTCGATCGCGGCCCGCATCCCGGCCGAGGGCGGCTCGATCCTCACCAGCCGTGGCGTCCTGGTCTTCGTCCTGATCTGCCTGCTGGCCCTGCTGGTCATCGGATCGGTGGTCTACGTCGAACAGGCGCAGCGCCGCATCCCCGTGCAGTACGCCAAGCGCATGGTCGGTAGACGCATGTACGGCGGGACCTCGACCTACCTGCCGCTGAAGGTGAACCAGGCCGGCGTCATCCCGGTCATCTTCGCCTCGTCGCTGCTGTACCTGCCGCAGCTGATCACGCAGCTGCAGGGCAACGACACCGGGCCGATCCGGCGGTTCTTCGAGCAGTACGTCATCGACCAGAGCAGCGTCGTCCACATCCTGCTGTACTTCGGCCTGATCGTGTTCTTCACGTACTTCTACGTGTCGATCACGTTCAACCCGGAGGAGCGGGCCGACGACATGAAGCGCTACGGCGGCTTCATCCCCGGCATCCGTCCCGGCCGGCCCACCGCCGAGTACCTGCAGTACGTCCTCTCGCGGATCACCCTCCCCGGCTCGATCTACCTGGGCCTCGTGGCAGTCTTGCCGAACCTGTTCCTGTCGATCACGCAGCAGGGGCAGAACCAGAACTTCCCGTTCGGCGGGACCGCGGTGCTGATCATGGTCGGAGTGGGGTTGGAGACGGTGAAGCAGATCGAGACGCAGCTCAACCAGCGCAACTACGAAGGGTTCCTGAAGTAGTGCGCGTGGTGCTGCTGGGCCCTCCGGGGGCCGGCAAGGGGACCCAGGCCGAGATCATCGCGGGGGAGCTCGCCGTCCCGGCGATCTCGACCGGCGACATCTTCCGCGCCAACGTCAGCGGCCAGACCGAGCTGGGCAAGCAGGCCAAGGTCTACATGGACGCCGGTGACCTGGTGCCCGACGAGATCACCGTCGCCATGGTCAGCGACCGCCTGGCCGAGCCCGACGCCAAGGCAGGGTTCCTCCTGGACGGCTTCCCGCGGACCATCCCGCAGGCCGAGCAGCTGCGCACCTCGCTGGCCGACCTCGGGCAGTCCCTCGACCGGGTGCTCGAGCTCGTCGTCGACGAGGACGAGCTGGTCCGCCGCCTGTCCGGGCGCCGCATGCTCGTCGACGGCGAGTGGGTGCAGCGCGACGACGACAAGCCCGAGACCGTCCGGCACCGCCTGCAGGTCTACCGGGAACAGACCGCGCCGCTGTCGGGGTTCTACGAGTCGGAAGGGCTGCTCTCGCGGATCGACGCGATCGGCGAGGTCGAGGAGGTCACCGCCCGCGCCCTGGCCGCTCTCGGCCGGCCGGACGGTGCGCAGCCGAGCGACGACTAGGCAGCGCGAGGCTGTGCGTGCCGCAGGGGGTACCGGGATCCTCGCCCGCATCCCGCTGCTGGCGAAGTGGAGTGGACGCATGATCCAGATCAAGACCCCGCAGGAGATCGAGCTCATGCGGGCCTCGGGCCTGGTGACGGCCGGGGCGATCAAGGCCGTGAAGGCCGCGGTCCGCCCCGGTGTCAGCACCGGTGAGCTCGACGCCGTCGCGGAGGACTACATCCGTTCGCACGGCGGGATCCCGAACTTCCTCGGCTACCACGGCTTCACCGGCACGATCTGCGCCTCGGTCAACGACGAGATCGTGCACGGCATCCCCAGCCGTGACCGCACGCTGGCCGAGGGCGACAACATCTCCATCGACTGCGGTGCGATCCTCTCCGGCTGGCACAGCGACTCCGCGGTCACCGTGACCGTCGGGGCGCCGTCGGCCGAGGACGCCGCGTTGCTCGACGTGACGGAACGGTCGATGTGGGCCGGGCTGGCCAAGGCGATCGCCGGCGGCCGGCTGACCGACATCAGCCACGCGGTCGAGGAGGTCATCACCGCCGAGGCGCACCCGTACGGCATCGTCGACCACTACGGCGGTCACGGGATCGGCACGGAGATGCACCAGGACCCGCACGTGCTCAACTACGGCCGCGCCGGCCGTGGTCCGAAGCTGGTGCCGGGCCTGGTCCTGGCGATCGAGCCGATGGTCACCGTCGGCGACCCGGCCACCGCCGAGCTCGAGGACGGCTGGACCGTCGTCACCAAGGACGGTTCGCGCGCCGCGCACTTCGAGCACACGGTGGCCATCACCCCCGAGGGCCCGTGGGTCCTCACGGCCGAGGACGGCGGCGTCGCGGGACTGGCGCCCTTCGGGATCCGCGTCCACGGCTGACACGCCTGTGCGTCGCCCGTCACGCCCGGCCCGGGTTGGAGACGGGCGGAACGGCGGGGTACAGTGGCCGATGGCGTTCGCGCCGCTCTGTTGTCGTGCTGTGGCCGCGTGACGCAGGGCGCCCTCGCGAGGACGTCAGCACCACCAGTTCTGCAAACCACCGAGCGTTCGCACCGGGTTCCGGCGTGGGCGCACATCGAGTCAGGAGGCCGTGTCGGGCATGGCGAAGAAGGACGGGGCCATCGAGGTCGAGGGTCGCGTCGTCGAGCCGCTGCCCAACGCGATGTTCCGGGTCGAGCTGCAGAACGGGCACCGGGTGCTCGCCCACATCAGCGGCAAGATGCGGCAGCACTACATCCGCATCCTGCCCGAGGACCGCGTGGTCGTGGAGCTGTCTCCGTACGACCTGACCCGCGGTCGCATCGTCTACCGCTACAAGTGACCACCCACGCGGACTGCACACCGCAGCCCGCGCACGTGGCCTGATCAGAAGGAATGAGGGGCGGCACCGGTGAAGGTCCAGCCGTCGGTGAAGAAGATCTGCGACAAGTGCAAGGTGATCCGCCGGCACGGCCGGGTCATGGTCATCTGCGACAACGCCCGGCACAAGCAGCGCCAGGGCTGAGGGAGAACTCTTAGACATGGCACGACTGGCCGGCGTCGACCTGCCCCGCGAGAAGCGGATGGAGATCGCGCTCACCTACATCTACGGCATCGGCAAGGCCCACGCCAAGGAGACCCTGGCCGCGACGGGCGTCAGCCCGGACCTGCGCGTCAAGGACCTCGGCGACGAGGACCTGCTGAAGCTGCGTGACTACATCGACGAGCACTTCCGCGTCGAGGGTGACCTGCGCCGTGAGGTGGCCGCCGACATCCGCCGCAAGGTGGAGATCGGCTGCTACCAGGGGCTGCGCCACCGTCGTGGCCTGCCCGTCCACGGTCAGCGCACCCGCACCAACGCGCGCTCGAGCAAGGGCCCGCGCAAGACCATCGCCGGCAAGAAGAAGGCCGGCAAGAAGTAGCCGCGCAGCAGCTCGTCGCAGCGACCCGTGAGGGCGGGAGCGACGAGCTGCGCGTGTGTTCCCAGGCCATACGTCAGTTAGGAACCGGAAAGACTCATGCCTCCCAGGGCTCGCGCTGCGGCCGGCGCCAAGAAGGTCCGCCGCAAGGAGAAGAAGAACGTCGCCCACGGCGCTGCGCACATCAAGAGCACGTTCAACAACACGATCGTGTCGATCACCGACCCGAACGGGAACGTGATCAGCTGGGCCTCCGCCGGCCACGTCGGGTTCAAGGGCTCGCGCAAGTCGACGCCGTTCGCCGCGCAGATGGCCGCCGAGAACGCGGCCCGCAAGGCGCAGGAGCACGGCATGCGCAAGGTCGACGTCTTCGTGAAGGGCCCGGGTTCGGGCCGGGAGACCGCGATCCGCTCGCTCCAGGCCACCGGCCTCGAGGTGGGGCAGATCCAGGACGTCACCCCGCAGCCGCACAACGGCTGCCGCCCGAAGAAGCGTCGCCGGGTCTGACCGGCCACTGACGAGACAGAAGAGGTAGAGAAACCGTGGCCCGTTACGCCGGAGCCGACTGCCGCCTGTGCAGGCGCGAGAAGATGAAGCTGTTCCTCAAGGGCAGCAAGTGCGAGTCCCCGAAGTGCCCGATCGAGATCCGGCCCTACCCGCCGGGCGAGCACGGCCGGGGTCGCAGCAAGGACAGCGAGTACCTGCTGCAGCTGCGCGAGAAGCAGAAGGCCCGCCGCATCTACGGCGTGCTGGAGAAGCAGTTCCGCGGCTACTACGAAGAGGCCAACCGCAAGACCGGCAAGACCGGTGAGGTCCTGCTCCAGATCCTGGAGTCGCGGCTGGACAACGTCGTGTACCGGGCCGGCTTCGCCGAGTCCCGCGACATGGCCCGCCAGCTGGTCCGCCACGGGCACATCCGGGTCAACGGCCGCAAGGTCGACATCCCGTCGTACCGCGTGAGCGAGAACGACATCATCGAGGTCGCCGAGAAGTCGAAGGCGATGGTGCCCTTCCAGATCGCCCAGGCCCGCGCCGGCGAGCGTCCGGTGCCGGCGTGGCTGGAGGTCATCAGCAGCCAGCTGCGCGTCTTGGTCCACAGCATCCCGGCCCGGCAGGTCATCGACACCCCGGTCCAGGAGCAGCTGATCGTCGAGCTCTACTCCAAGTAAGAGCTCGCTGCACCACCGGCGTCGGCGGGCGGACAGATGCCCGCCGACGCCAGCACCACCCCCTCACGGCGTCATATGGCGGTCGCCGGAGGACCTGAAGGAGAACATCGACAATGCTCATCGCCCAGCGTCCGACGCTGACCGAGGAGACCCTCACCGAGCAGCGCTCCCGGTTCGTCATCGAGCCGCTCGAGCCCGGCTTCGGATACACCCTCGGCAACTCCCTGCGGCGCACGCTCCTGTCCTCGATCCCCGGTGCGGCTGTCACCAGCATCCGGATCGAGGGGACCCTGCACGAGTTCACCACCGTGCCGGGTGTCAAGGAGGACGTCACCGAGATCATCCTCAACCTCAAGGGCCTGGTCGTCAGCTCCGACTCCGACGAGCCGGTGACCATGTACCTGCGCAAGCAGGGCCCCGGCGAGGTCACCGCGGCCGACATCGCGCCGCCCGCGGGCGTCGAGGTGCATAACCCCGAGCTGCACATCGCGACCCTGAACGGCAAGGGCCGCCTGGAGATCGAGCTGGTCGTCGAGCGGGGCCGCGGCTACGTGCCGGCGCCGCAGAACAAGCAGCCCGGTCAGGAGATCGGCCGGATCCCCGTCGACTCCATCTACTCGCCGGTCCTCAAGGTCACCTACGCCGTCGAGGCCACCCGTGTCGAGCAGCGCACCGACTTCGACCGCCTGGTCGTCGACGTCGAGACCAAGCCGTCGATCGCTCCCCGCGACGCGATCGCCAGCGCCGGCTCGACCCTGGTCGAGCTGTTCGGCTTGCTGCGCGAGCTGAACGTCGACGCCGAGGGCATCGAGGTCGGCCCGAGCCCGGCCGAGGCCGCGGACATCGCGAACTTCTCGATGCCGATCGAGGACATGGACCTCACCGTCCGGTCCTACAACTGCCTCAAGCGCGAGGGCGTGCACACCGTCGGTGAGCTCGTCACCCGCTCGGAGGCCGACCTGCTCGACATCCGCAACTTCGGGGCCAAGTCGATCGACGAGGTCAAGATGAAGCTGGCGGCCATGGGTCTCGCGCTCAAGGACAGCCCGCCCGGGTTCATCCCGAGCTCGGTCGAGAGCTACGACGAGGGCTACGAGACCGACGCCTACCACGGCACCGCCGACTACGGCACGGACTACGGCCAGGCGTACGACGACGGGTCCTACCAGGAGACCGAGCAGCTCTGAGCTGCGCCGGGCGGACGGCGGCACCCCCGCCGTCCGGCCGGGCCTCCCGGCCCGCCACACTGAACAGCGACTTTCGGCAGTACACGCACCGCACCCGGCCCGCTCGCCCGGTTGCCTGAGGAAGGACCGACATGCCCACCCCCACCAAGGGCCCCCGTCTCGGCGGGTCTCCCTCGCACGAGCGGCTGATGCTGGCCAACTTGGCCACGTCGCTGTTCGAGCACGGGCGGATCACCACCACCGAGGCGAAGGCGAAGCGGCTGCGTCCGTTCGCCGAGAAGCTGGTCACCTTCGCCAAGCGCGGTGACCTGCACGCCCGGCGTCAGGTGATGACCGTCATCCGCGACAAGGACGTCGTGCACACCCTGTTCGCCGAGATCGGCCCGCGCTACGAGAACCGCGCCGGCGGCTACACGCGCATCACCAAGGTGGGCAACCGCAAGGGCGACAACGCCCCCATGGCGGTCATCGAGCTGGTCGAGGCGCTGACCGTGGGCCAGCAGGCCGTCGGTGAGGCCGAGCGCGCCCGCGGCACCCGGTTCGCCCCGCGCAAGGGTGCGGCGTCGGCCGCCGGTGAGGTCACCGCGGACGCCGTGGAGACCGCCGAGGCCGAGGACACCACGGCCGAGGACACCACGGCCGAGGAGAGCGCGGAGGAGGTCGTCGACGACGTCTTCCTGCCCGACGACGAGCGCCAGGACGACGGTGACGTGACGCCGGAGCCCGAGCGCGAGAACGCTGCGGTCGTCGACAGCGACAACGTCTCGCCCGAGGTCGCCGCTGCCGCCGCCGCCGAGGTGGAGGCCGCCGAGCTCGGCGACGCGGCCACCGCGGGCGCGGACGCCCCGGGGGGCGAGTCCGCCCCCGACCCCAAGTGATCCTCTGATCACCGGTCCCTGCTTGACGCAGCACGACCTCGACGAGCCCGTCCCCGACCCCGGGGGCGGGCTCGTTCGCGTCCGCCTGGACGTGCAGTACGACGGGACGGCGCTGTCCGGCTGGGCCAAGCAGCCCGGACGCCGCACCGTGCAGGCCGAGCTCGAGGCCGCGCTGGCCACCGTCCTGCGCGTGCCGGTCGCGCTGACCGTCGCCGGGCGGACCGACGCCGGCGTGCACGCCACGGGCCAGGTCGCCTCGCTGGACCTTCCCCGGGCCGTCTGGGAGCAGCACCGCGAGAAACTGGTGCGCCGGCTGCGCGGCGTCCTCGCCGCCGACATCGCCGTCCCCTCGGTCACCGAGGCGCACCCCGACTTCGACGCCCGCTTCGGGGCGCTCGCGCGGCACTACGTCTACCGGCTCACCGACGCCCCCGGCGGCCCGTCACCGCTGCGCCGGGCCGACACCGTCGCCTGGCCCCGCTCCCTCGACGCCGGGGCGATGACGGCGGCCGCCGCGACCCTGCTCGGCCGCCACGACTTCGCGGCCTACTGCCGCCGCCGCGAGGGCGCGACCACCATCCGCACGCTGCTGGCCCTCGACGTGGCCCGCGACGGCGACCTGGTCACGATCGCAGCCTCGGCCGACGCCTTCTGCCACTCGATGGTGCGCAGCCTCGTCGGCGCCCTGCTGGCGGTGGGCGAGGGGCGCCGTCCGGCCGCGTGGCCGGCGGAGCTGCTGAGCCGGACCGAGCGGGCCGACGACGTGACCGTCGCCCCCGCCGCCGGGCTCACGCTGGTCCGCGTCGACTACCCGCCGGCCGACATGCTCGCGGCCCGCGCCGAGGTGACCCGCGCCCGGCGCAGCTGAGCGCGGAAACCCGATGGACCGCGCCGACACCGCCTGCCTACGGTGCGCGCCGTGCTGATCCGACCCGAGCAGCCGGCCGACCACGACCGGGTGGCCGACATCCACCGACGCGCCTTCGGCCGGCACGGCGAGGACGTGGTCGCTCCGCTGCTGGTCGACCTGCGCCGCAGCCTGGCCACCGAGCAGGGGCTCTCGCTGGTCGCCTGCGAGGACGACGAGGTCGTCGGGCACGTGCTGTTCACCCGCAGCCTGCTGGACGCACCGCCGCGGCTGGTCGAGGTCCAGGTGCTCAGCCCCATCGCCGTCCACCCCGATCACCAGCGTCGAGGCGTGGGCGCCGCGCTGATCGAGCACGGCGTCGCCGAGCTCGACGACCTCGGCGTGCCCGCGGTCTTCCTGGAGGGGGACCCGGCCTACTACCGGCGGCGCGGGTTCGTCGCCGCCGGCGAGCTCGGCTTCCGCAGGCCGTCGCTGCGGATCCCCGACGTCGCGTTCCAGGTGCGCCTGCTGCGCGCTCACGAGCCTTGGATGACGGGCACGCTCGTGTACCGGCAGACCTTCTGGGACCACGACGCCGTCGGGCTGCGCGACTCCTAGGGCAGCGCGGCGACGGCCTCCGCGATGGGGGTGTCGCCGCCGACCAGTTCGACGACGTCGTTGCTCGCGCCGGCGCGCAGGATCTCGGCGAGCACGGCCGCGACGTCGTCCCGGGGGATCTCGCCGTAGTCCACGCCGTGCGCCAGGGTGACCCGCCCCGTGCCCGCCTCGTCGGTCAGCCGGCCGGGCCGCACGATCGTGGTGTCGAGGGCCGGCCGGGGGAGGATCTGGTCCTCCGCGCGCAGCTTGGCCTGCAGGTAGACGGCGAACACCGGGTCCATGCCGTGCGGCGTCCCGTGGCGGGCCTGCTCCACGCCCATCGACGAGACGAGCAGGTACGGCCGCACCCCGGCCTTCTCCGCCGCGTCGGCGAGCAGCACCGCGGCACCGTGGTCGACGGTGTGCTTGCGTGCCTCGCCGCTGCCGGGGCCGGCGCCGGCGGCGAAGACCACCGCGTCGGCTCCGTTCACCACCTCGGCGACCTCGTCGACCGAGGCGTGCTCGAGGTCGAGCACGGCCGGCTGCACGCCGTCGTCCTCGAGGTCGGCCCGGTGGTCGGGGTTGCGGACGATGCCGACGACGGTGTCGCCGCGGCCGGACAGGAGGCGGCCGAGGCGGCGGGCGACCTGCCCGTGAGCCCCGGCGACGACGACGCGCATGCCGCCGTTCTACTCCCGAACGCCGGACCTGCGCAGCCGTTCGGCCGCCTGGCGGGCCCGGGCGAGCTCGGCGGGCGTGTCGCAGTCGGTCCACGGTGGGGGCATCCCGGGCTCGACGAGCGGCCGGTAGCGGCGCACCGCGAGCGGGCTGAGCACCTTGCGCATCGACGTCGGCCCGCTCACGTCGGCGACGGCCGCGCGCAGCACCGCCGTCCGCCACATGCCGAGCAGCAGCTGGTCCTGCCCGGTGTCGTCGACGACGAGGACCCCGTCCCCGGTGAGCCGCTCGCGCAGCGCCCGCACCAGATCGGCGGTGAGGAACGGCAGGTCGCCGGCCAGGACGGCGACGACGTCGGTCGGCACCTCGGCGAGACCGGCCTTGAGCGCGGCCACCGGGCCGCCCCGCGGCGGATCCTCCCGGACGACCACGACGCCGTCCGGTACGCCCTGGGGCGGACCGACGACGACCCGTCGCTGCGCGTCGGCCACGGCCGCGAGCACGGTGGCGAGCATCGGGCGGCCGCCGACGTCCAGCTGGGGCTTGGCCTGCCCCCCCAGCCGCGCCGCGCGACCGCCCGCCAGCACCACGGCCGCGTACGGCGGCAGCGGAACGGGCTCGTCCATGACCTGCACGGTAAGGCCTGTTCCGTGGGTACCGTTCGTCCTCGTGGGACGAGTCACGAGCCGGACGCCGGTGCTGCGCATCCGGGGGGCGGCGCACAGCACCCGGCCGGACACCGTCGCGGCCGAGGAGCCGCTGGAGATCCGGCTCGGCGGCGCACCGCTCGCCGTCACCATGCGCACGCCGGGCGACGACTTCGACCTCGTGCACGGCTTCCTGGCCACCGAGGCGGTCATCCGCTCCGCGGACGACGTCGCCGGTCTGCGGTACTGCAACTCGGTGGACGACGACGGCCGCAACACCTACAACGTCGTCGATGTCGACCTCGCCCCCGGTGTGGAGGCGCCGGACACCGCACTCGACCGGAACTTCTACACGTCGAGCTCGTGCGGGGTCTGCGGCAAGGCGAGCATCGACGCCCTGCGCACGAAGACCGCGTTCGACATCGCCGCCGATCCGCTGCGGCTGCCGCTGGAGGTGCTGCTCGCGCTGCCCGACCGGCTGCGCGCGGCCCAGCAGGTGTTCGACAAGACCGGTGGCCTGCACGCGGCCGGGCTGTTCACAGCAGACGGCTCGCTGGTCGCCCTGCGCGAGGACGTCGGCCGGCACAACGCCGTCGACAAGGTCGTCGGCGACGCGGTGCGCGCCGGCCGGCTGCCACTGGCCGGGCACGTGCTCATGGTCAGCGGCCGGTCGAGCTTCGAGCTGACGCAGAAGGCGGCGATGGCCGGCATCCCGGTGCTCGCGGCGGTGTCCGCGCCGTCGTCCCTGGCCGTCGAGCTGGCCCGCGAGCTGGGCATCACGCTGGTCGGCTTCCTCCGCGGCGACGGCTGCAACGTCTACAGCTGTCCCGAGCGGATCGTGCTGGGGTAGCGGAGTGGATCCGTGCCGGTGACGCGCACAGATCCACTCCGCTCAGGCCTGGTGGTCGCCGCCGCGCAGCTGGCTGACGACGTGGGGGAGCAGCGGGCCGAGGACGGCGAGGCCGTCCTTCACGCCGCCGGTCGAGCCGGGCAGGTTGACGATCAGCGTGCGCCCGGCGGTGCCGGCGATACCGCGGGACAGCACCGAGGTCGGCACCGTGGCCGCGCCGTAGCGGCGGACGGCCTCGGCGATCCCGGGCGCCTCCCGCTCGAGCACCTCGCGCGTGGCCTCAGGGGTGACGTCGGTGGGGGACAGCCCGGTCCCGCCGGTGGTCAGGACGACGTCCGCCCCGCTCGCCACCGCCTCCCGCAGCACCTCGGCGAGCAGGTCGACGTCGTCCGGGCGCACGTGCGGACCGTCCACCGCGAACCCGAGCTCCCGCAGCCCGGCCGCGAGCGCCTGCCCGCTGCGGTCCTCGTAGACGCCCGCCGACGCCCGGTTGGACGCGGTGACGACCACGGCCCGGGCCCCCGGCGGCAGCTCGGAGCTCATCGGACCCAGTCCCCGCTCTTGCCGCCGCTCTTCGCCAGCAGCCGGACGTCGGTGAGCGACGCCCGCGGATCGACCGCCTTGACCATGTCGATCATCGTCAGCCCGGCGACGGCCACGGAGGTCAGCGCCTCCATCTCCACCCCGGTCCGGTCCGCGGTGCGGGCGGTCGCGGTGATCTCGACGGCGTCGTCGGTGACCTCCAGGTCGACGGTGACCCCGTGCAGCGCGATCGGGTGGCACAGCGGCACCAGGTCCGGCGTCCGCTTGGCCCCGGCGATCCCGGCGATGCGAGCCACGGCCACCGCGTCGCCCTTCGGCACGCCCTCGCCGCGCAGCAGGGCGATCACCTCGGGGCTGACCAGCACCCGGCCGGCCGCCGTCGCCACCCGGGTGGTGACCGCCTTCTCCGAGACGTCGACCATCCGGGCCGCGCCGGACTCGTCCACGTGGGTCAAGCGCGGGTTGCTCACTGCAGGGCTCCTTCGATCAGGACGACGTCGACCTCCGCGCCCTCCGGCAGCTCGGTGACGTCCTCGGGGACCACGACCAGGCAGTTGGCGCGGGCGAGGTGGGCGACCAGGTGCGAGCCCGGCCCGCCGACCTGGGAGACCAGACCGCCGTCGTAGCGGCCGCGCAGGAACTGCCGCTTGCCGGCGGGGGAGGTCAGCGACGCGGTCAGCCGGGCCGGCGCGCGCAGCCGGTCGGGGTTCGCGTGCCCCAGGGCGCGGCGCAGCGCCGGCCGGACGAACACCTCGAACGAGACGAACGAGCTCACCGGGTTGCCCGGCAGCGTGACGATCGGGACCCCGTCCACCGTGCCGGCGCCCTGCGGCCCACCCGGCTGCATGCCGACCTTGACGAACTCCACCGTGCCCAGGCCGGACAGCGCGTCCTTGACCACCTCGTAGGCGCCCGCGCTGACCCCGCCGCTGGTGAGCAGCAGGTCGGCCGAGTCGAGCTCCGCGCGCAACGTGGTCAGGAACGCCTCGACGTCGTCGGGCACGAAGTGCAGCCGCCGGGCCTCGCCGCCGGCGTCCTCGACGGCGGCGACCAGCAGCATCGAGTTGGACTCGTAGATCTGCCCCGGCCGCAGCGGCTGCCCGGGCTCGACCAGCTCGCTGCCGGTGGACAGGACCAGCACCCGTGGCCGCCGGCGCACCGGCAGCGTCGTGACCCCGACCGCTGCGGCCAGCCCCAGCTGGGAGGCGCCCAGCGGGGTGCCCGCCGCCAGCGCGACGGACCCCTCCGCGATGTCCTCACCGGCGGTGCGCACGTGCGTGCCCTTGTCCGGCGTCTCGTGGATCGTCACGACGTCGGTCGCACGGTCGGTCAGCTCGACCGGGACGACGACGTCCGCGCCGGCCGGCAGCGGGGCGCCGGTCATGATCCGCTGCACGGTCCCGGGCTCCAGCGGCCGGACGTCGGTGCGCCCCGCGGGGATGTCGTCGGCGACCGGCAGGCGGGCGGGCAGCTCCGCGAGCTCGTCCCAGCGGGCGGCGTAGCCGTCCATCGCGGAGTTGTCGAAGCCGGGCAGCGCCACTGCCGCGCGCACGTCGCGGGCGAGCACGCGCCCGTGCGCGGCGGTCAGCTCGACCTGCTCCTCGGGTAGCTGCTCGAGCAGGGCGGCGACCACCGCCTGGTGTTCCTCGACCGTGCGCACGGTCTCATCCTGCGGGAACCGTCCGTCAGGGGGTAAGTCGGGAGGGCCGGAGCCGCCTGGTTAGGGTGCGGCCAGGCGAGCGACGGAGGTGGGGCATGTCCGAGATCGACCGGATGCTGGCGGCCAACGAGGAGTGGGCGCAGCGGTTCCCGGGGTCGAAGGACGTCCGCCCGGCCCGCAAGGTGGCGATCGTGTCCTGCATGGACTCGCGGATGCCGCTGTTCCAGATGCTCGGCCTCGAGGTGGGCGATGCGCACGTCATCCGCAACGCCGGCGGGGTGATCACCGAGGACGTCGTCCGGTCGCTGACCGTCTCCCAGCACGTGCTGGGCACCCGCGAGATCCTGCTGGTCCACCACACGCAGTGCGGCCTGCAGGCGACCGACGACAACGCCTTCGCCGACCTCGTCGAGGAGGCGACCGGCCGCCGCCCGGCCTGGGCCCTGCGCGCGTTCAAGGACGCCGAGGCCGACGTCCGCGAGTCGATCCGGCTGATCAAGGAGAGCCCCTACCTGCTCTCGCGCGACGTCCGCGGGACCGTCTACGACGTCGCCACGGGCAAGCTCACCGAGGTCGAGTAGCTGCTCCGGAAGGGCGTGATCGCCCGGCTGGTATCGTGGTCGGCTGGCGCGCGGGTGGGCTGGTGCCCGCGCGTGCTGCGACGTCTCCCGTGCTCGGAGAGGCGATCCCACCAGCCTTCCCGACGACGACGGAGGACACGAGCGCCGTGCGCACGTACACCCCCAAGCCCGGCGAGGTCAGCCGGGCCTGGCACGTCATCGACGCCACCGATGTGGTGCTCGGTCGACTGGCCAGCCAGACCGCGCAGCTGCTGCGCGGCAAGCACAAGCCCCAGTACGCCCCGCACGTGGACACCGGCGACTTCGTCGTCATCGTCAACGCCGGCAAGGTCGCCCTGACCGGCAGCAAGCGGGAGAACAAGGAGGCCTACCGGCACTCCGGCTACCCGGGTGGTCTGAAGACCATCAACGTCGGCGACCAGCTGCGCACCCACCCCGACCGCGTCATCGAGCGCGCCGTCAAGGGGATGCTGCCGCACAACAGCCTCGGCCGTCAGATGCTCAAGAAGCTGAAGGTGTACGCCGGGCCGGAGCACCCGCACGCCGCGCAGCAGCCGCAGACCTACGAGATCAAGCAGGTGGCCCAGTGACCAGCGCCCTGTCCGTGACCGACGCCGAGGGGCGTCCCGTCCAGACCGTCGGCCGGCGCAAGGAGGCCGTGGTCCGCGTGCGGCTGCTGCCCGGCACCGGCCAGTTCAAGCTCAACGGCCGCACCCTCGAGGAGTACTTCCCGAACAAGGTGCACCAGCAGCTCATCCGTGAGCCGTTCGTCACCCTGGAGAAGGCCGAGCAGTACGACGTCGTCGGCCTCCTCAAGGGCGGTGGCGTGACCGGCCAGGCCGGCGCGCTGCGCCTGGCGATCGCCCGCGCCCTCATCGAGGTCGAGGCCGAGGACCGTCCGGCCCTCAAGAAGGCCGGCTTCCTCACCCGCGACGCCCGGGTCAAGGAGCGCAAGAAGTACGGCCTGAAGAAGGCGCGCAAGGCGCCGCAGTACTCGAAGCGCTGACCCTTCGTGGGTCGCCTCTTCGGGACCGACGGGGTCCGGGGCCTGGCGAACGCCGAGCTCACCCCGGAACTGGCGCTCTCGGTGGCGCGTGCTGCCGCCGGCGTGCTCGCCGACCGCGACGGGACGTCTCGTCCCGTCGCGGTCGTCGGCCGTGACCCCCGCGCCAGCGGGGAGATGCTCGAGGCCGCCGTCGTCGCCGGGCTGACCAGCGCCGGCGCCGATGTGCTGCGCGCCGGGGTGCTGCCCACCCCCGCGCTGGCCTACCTGACCGGCCGGACCGACGCCGATCTCGGCGTGATGATCTCGGCCAGCCACAACCCGATGCCCGACAACGGCATCAAGCTGTTCAGCCGCGGCGGGCACAAGCTGCCGGACAAGGACGAGGCCGCGATCGAGCGCGCCGTCACCAGCGGCCTGGGTGATCCGCACCGCCCCACCGGCGGCGAGATCGGCCGCGTCCGCGACCTGCCCGAGGCGGCCGAGGACTACCTGGCCCACCTGCAGTCGACCCTCGAGCAGCCGCTGACCGGCCTCGAGGTCGTCGTCGACGGCGCCCACGGCGCAGCCGCCCTGCTCGCTCCGGAGCTCTACCGCCGTGCGGGCGCGACCGTGCACGACATCGGCTGCTCGCCTGACGGCTGGAACATCAACGACGGCGTCGGCTCCACCCACCTCGGGCCGCTGATCGAGGCCGTCCGCGCCCGTGGCGCCGACCTGGGCATCGCGCACGACGGCGACGCCGACCGCTGCCTCGCGGTCACCGCCGACGGCGACGTCGTCGACGGCGACGCGATCCTCGCCGTCTGCGCCCTCGGCCTGCACGAGCGCGGTCAGCTCAAGCAGGACACCGTCGTCGCCACGGTGATGAGCAACCTCGGCTTCCACCACACGATGCGCGACGCCGGCATCGCGGTGCAGACCACCGCTGTCGGCGACCGCTACGTGCTGGAGGCGCTGCGGGCCGGCGACCTCTCCCTCGGCGGCGAGCAGAGCGGCCACCTGGTCTTCCTCGATCACGCCACCACCGGCGACGGGATGCTCACCGCGCTCGCGCTGATGGCGCGCATGCGGGCCACCGACGCGTCGCTGGCCGAGCTGGTCTCGATCGTGCAGAAGCTTCCCCAGGTGCTGATCAACGTCCCGGTGCGCGACCGGCTGGCCGTGGTCGAGAGCGACAAGGTCGCCGACGCGGTCAACGCCGCCGAGGAGGAGCTCGGGGACGACGGCCGGGTGCTGCTGCGCCCGTCCGGCACCGAGCAGCTGGTGCGGGTGATGGTCGAGGCACCGACGCAGGACCAGGCCGACGCGGTCGCCGACCGGCTGGCCCTCGTCGTCGCCACGTGCGCCTGAGCACTCCTGCGCGCCCCGCCGGCGCCCTCGTGCCCGGGCGTTGACCGTGCGGTCCGCCTCCCGCAAGTACCCTCGGACCAATGTGCGGCATCGTGGGATACGTCGGTTCGCAGGACGTCCTTGACGTCGTCCTCGAGGGGCTGCGGCGGCTGGAGTACCGCGGCTACGACTCGGCGGGCGTCGCCCTCCGGACCGACGCCGGCGAACTGGCCGTCGCGAAGAAGGCCGGCAAGCTGGCCAACCTGGAGAAGGTGCTCGGCGAGCACCCGCTCCCGCCGGCCACGCTCGGCATCGGGCACACCCGGTGGGCCACGCACGGCGGCCCGACCGACCGCAACGCGCACCCGCACCTGTCCGCCGACGGCAAGGTCGCGGTGATCCACAACGGGATCATCGAGAACTTCGCCTCGCTGCGCGCCGAGTGCGAGGCCCAGGGCATCGAGTTCGCCTCCGAGACCGACACCGAGGTGACCGCGCACCTGCTCGCCGCCGCCTACGCGGAGGCCCCGGAGGGCCCCGGCCGGCTGGCCGAGGCGATGCGCGCGGTCTGCCGCCGGCTGGAGGGTGCGTTCACCCTCGTCGCCGCGCACGCCGACGAGTCCGACACGCTGGTCGGCGCCCGCCGCAACAGCCCCCTGGTGGTCGGCGTCGGCGATGGCGAGTACTTCCTCGGCTCCGACGTCGCCGCGTTCATCGCGCACACCCGCGACGCCCTCGAGCTGGGCCAGGACCAGGTCGTCGAGATCGACCGCCGGCGCGGGGTCACGGTGACCGACTTCGCCGGCGCACCGGCCGAGCCCAAGGCCTTCCGGGTCGACTGGGACGCCGCCGCCGCCGAGAAGGGCGGCTACCCCTGGTTCATGCTCAAGGAGATCGCCGAGCAGCCGCAGGCCATCGCCGACACCCTGCTCGGCCGGCTCGGCCGATACGGCGAGCTGGTGCTCGACGAGGTGCGGCTCTCCGATGACGATCTGCGCGTCGTGGACAAGGTCTTCGTCGTCGCGTGCGGCACCGCGTACCACGCCGGCCTGATCGCCAAGTACGCCATCGAGCACTGGACCCGACTGCCGGTCGAGGTCGAGGTCGCCAGCGAGTTCCGCTACCGGGACCCGGTGCTGGACCGCTCGACGCTGGTCGTCGTGATCAGCCAGTCCGGCGAGACGATGGACACCCTCATGGCGCTGCGCCACGCGAAGGAGCAGTCGGCCCGCGTGCTGGCGATCTGCAACGCCAACGGCTCGACCATCCCGCGGGAGTCCGACGCCGTCCTCTACACCCACGCCGGCCCGGAGGTCGCGGTCGCCTCGACCAAGGGCTTCCTCACCCAGCTGGTCGCCTGCTACCTGGTCGGGCTCTTCCTCGCCCAGGTGCGGGGCATCAAGTACGAGGACGAGATCAGCTCGATCGTGGCCGACCTGCGCACGCTGCCGGAGAAGGTCGCCACCGTGCTCGAGCAGATGGAGCCGGTGCGCGAGCTGGGCCGCTCGCTCGCCGACGCCGACCGGATGCTGTTCCTCGGGCGCCACGTCAGCTTCCCGGTCGCGCTCGAGGGTGCGCTCAAGCTCAAGGAGCTGGCCTACATCCACGCCGAGGGCTTCGCCGCCGGCGAGTTGAAGCACGGCCCGATCGCGGTCATCGAGGAGGGCACTCCCGTGATCGTCGTCGTCCCGCCGCGGGCGCGCGAGCTGCTGCACGGCAAGGTCGTGTCCAACATCCAGGAGGTCCGCGCCCGGGGTGCCCGGACCATCGTGATCGCCGAGGAGGGTGACGAGGACGTCGTCGCGTACGCCGACCACGTCATCCGCGTGCCGCGGACGCCGACGCTGCTCGCCCCGGTCGTGACGACGGTGCCGCTGCAGGTCCTCGCCTGCGAGATCGCCGACACCCGCGGCCTGGACGTCGACCAGCCCCGCAACCTCGCCAAGTCCGTCACCGTCGAGTAGAAGGACCCCTTCGCCCCCCACCGCTCGCAGGCTCGCGGCGGGACCCTGCGAAGGAGCCGTTCCAGGCGCTCACCACGGGGGCACGGCAGGATGAGGCCGTGATCATCGGGGTGGGCATCGACGTCGTGCCCGTGCAGCGCTTCGCGGACTCATTGATCCGCACGCCCGGACTGCGGGACCGGCTGTTCACGGACGCCGAGCAGCACACCCCGTCCGGGTCGCTGCGCACGGGGGAGTCCCTCGCGGCCCGGTTCGCGGCCAAGGAGGCGGTCGCCAAGGCGCTCGGTGCGCCCGGTGACCTGCACTGGCACGACGCCGAGGTGATGGTCGGCGAGCACGGCCGCCCGCACCTGGAGGTCCGCGGCACGGTCGCCGGCCGGGCCGCGCAGCTCGGCGTCACCTCCTGGTTCCTCTCGATGAGCCACGACGGCGGCATCGCCTCCGCGGTGGTCGTCGCCGAGGGACTGGCGCACGGGTCCGACGAGTGATCGGCCTGCACACGGTCGCGGAGGTCCGCGCCGCCGAGGAGCCGCTGCTCGCCGCCACCCCCGAGGGGACGCTCATGCATCGGGCGGCCACCGGTCTGGCGACCGTCTGCCTGAGGCTGCTCGACCGCTCCTACGGCGTGCGGGTCACCGCGCTCGTCGGCGCCGGCAACAACGGCGGCGACGCGCTGTTCGCCGGCGCCGCGCTGGCCGCCCGGGGCGCCCGGGTCACCGCCGTCCTCCTGTCGCCGGACAAGGCGCACCCGGCCGGGCTGGCCGCGCTCCGGCGGGCCGGGGGCCGCGTGACCACGGACGGCGACTCCCTCGACCGGGCCGACCTGGTGCTCGACGGCATCGTGGGCATCGGCGGGTCCGGCGGCCTGCGCCCGGCCGCCGCTGCGCTGGTCCAGCGGGCCGCGAGCGGTCCGGGGCTGATGATCGCCGTCGACCTCCCCAGCGGCGTCGACGCCGACACGGGCGTCGTCGAGGGGAACGCCTTCCCCGCGCAGCACACCGTCACCTTCGGGGCGGTCAAGCCGGGTCTCGTCGTCGGCGCCGGGCGCGGCTGCGCCGGCACGGTGCACCTCGTCGACATCGGCCTCGACCTGCCACGTGCGTCGGTGCACCAGCTCACCGACGCCGACGTCGCCGCACGGCTGCGCCCGCCGTCGTCGGACGACGACAAGTACTCCCAGGGCGTGATCGGGATCGTCGCCGGCTCGGCCACCTACCCCGGCGCCGGCGTGCTGTGCACCGGCGCCGCCCTGCGCACCCGGCCGGGCCTGGTCCGCTACGCCGGGACGGCGGCCGACGGGGTCCGCGCCGCGTGGCCCGAAGCGATCGTGACCGAAGGCCGCCCCTCCGACGCCGGCCGGGTGCAGGCGTGGGTGGCCGGCCCCGGCATGGGCACCGACGACGACGCCCGCAGCGTGCTCTCCGAGGTGCTCGCCACCGACCTGCCGGTGCTGGTGGACGCCGACGGCCTGACGATGGCCGCGGAGCAGCCGGACCTGATCCGGCGGCGCAGTGCGCCGACCGTGCTCACCCCGCACGACCGGGAGTTCGCCAGGTTCGGGTCCGACGTCGGCGAGGACCGGATCGGCGCGGCCCGGCGGCTCGCGGCAGACCTCGGCGCCGTCGTCCTGCTCAAGGGGGACGCGACCGTCGTCGCCGACCCGGACGGCGCCGCGTTCGTCAACGCGACCGGCACCCCCTGGCTGGCCACCGCGGGCACCGGAGACGTCCTGTCGGGGATCATCGGCGCGCTGCTGGCCACCGACCTGCCCGCCGCGGAGGCGGCCGCCGCCGGCGCCCACCTGCACGGCCGGACCGGCCAGCTCGCCGCCGAGCGGGGACCGCTGATCTCCGGCGACCTCGTCCGCCGCCTGCCCGACGCGATCTCCCGGGTGCGCGGGGTTCCGGCGCGCGGGCTGGGAGACTCTGTCGTGTGAACGAAGGACGCAGCCGCGCCGAGGTGGTCGTCGATCTCGACGCCATCGCGGCCAACACCGCGGTGCTGCGGGAGAAGGTCGGCCGTCCGCTGATGGCGGTGGTCAAGGCCGACGGCTACGGCCACGGCCTGCTCCCCGCCGCCCGCGCCGCACTCGCCGGCGGAGCCGACATGCTCGGCGTCGCGGTGATCGAGGAGGCCCTCGCGCTGCGCGCCGGCGGGGTCGGCGCGCCCCTGCTGGCCTGGATCAGCGGGCCGGGGGAGGACTTCGCCGGGGCGCTGTCCGCCGACGTCGAGGTGTCGGTCAACGCCGAGTGGAGCCTCGACGAGCTGCTCGCCGCCGTCCGCTCGACCGGCCGGACCGCCCGCCTGCACCTGTTCGTCGACACCGGCCTGTCCCGCGAGGGCGCCACCATGGCCGAGTGGCCGGGCCTGGTCGCCGCGGCGGCCCGCGCGCAGGCCGACGGCGAGGTCGAGGTGGTCGGCCTGTGGAGCCACATGGCCTACGCCGACGCGCCGCTGCACCCGACCATCGGCCGGCAGGTCGCCGTCTTCGAGGAGGCCGTCGGCATCGCCCGAGCGGCCGGCCTGACCGACGCCCGGCGGCACCTGGCCAACTCCGCCGCCACCGTCGCGCTGCCCGAGACCTGGTACGACATGGTCCGGCCCGGCGTCGCGATCTACGGGCTCGACCCGCTCGGCGGCAACGCCGCCGACCACGGGCTCACGCCGGCGATGACCGTGGAGGCGCGGGTCGCGCTGACCAAGCGCGTCCCGCCCGGCGTCGGCGTCTCCTACGGCCACACCTACTCGCCGACCACCGAGACGACGCTCGCGCTGGTGCCGGTCGGTTACGCCGACGGGGTGCCGCGTGCCGCGGGCAACCGCGCGCCGGTGCTCGCGGCCGGGGCGCACCGGCGGATCGCCGGCCGCGTGTGCATGGACCAGTTCGTGCTGGACGTCGGCGACGACCCGATCCGCCCCGGCGACCGCGTCGTCCTGTGGGGGACCGGCCGCGACGGCGAGCCGACCGCGCAGGACTGGGCCGACGCCGTCGACACCATCCACTACGAGCTGGTCACCCGGATCGGCGGCCGGTTCACCCGGCGCTACGTCGGCTCGGCCGGGGCGCTCTGATGGCGCAGAACGCGAAGAAGCACCACGTCTCCAAGGGGCAGGCCGCCGGCATCGCCGGTGCCGTCGTCGGCCTGGCCGCCGCCGGCACCGCGGTCGGCGTCGCGGTCAGCCGGGTTGCCGCCCGCCGGCGGCTGGGCCCCCCTCCACCGGACGTCGACGAGAGCCGCGCGGAGCTCCGCGAGGACGACCCGCTCGGCCAGGCCGCGCGCCGCGCCGACCGCACGGCGCTGGTCGTGGCCGACGACGGCGTGCTGCTCTCGGTGGAGGAGGTCGGCCCGACCGACGCGCCGCTGACCGTCGTCTTCGTGCACGGCTACACGCTGTCGATGGCCTCGTGGACGTTCCAGCGGCAGGCGCTCGGGGCCGAACTGGCCACCGCCAACGGCTCCCGGCCGACCGCCCGGCTGGTCTTCTACGACCAGCGCGGCCACGGCTCCTCGGCCCGCGGCCCGGCCGAGCACGCCACCATCGAGCAGCTGGCCGAGGACCTCGCGACCGTGATCGCGCACCGCGCCCCGCGCGGGCCGGTCGTGCTCGTCGGCCACTCGATGGGCGGCATGACGGTCATGGGCCTGGCCGCGCTGCACCCGGAGCTGTTCGGAGACCGCGTGGTGGCGGCCGCGCTGCTGTCGACCTCCAGCGGCAACCTCGCCGACCTGAACTTCGGCCTGCCCGAGCTGCTCACCCGCGTGCGGGCGGCGGTGTTCCCGGTGGCCGCGTGGACCATGCGCCGTCGTCCGGCCCTCGCCGAGAACACCCGGCGGTGGGCCGCCGACCTGGTCTCGATGGTGACCTGGCGGCTGTCGTTCGCCTCGACCGACGTCGACCCGCGGCTGGGCCGCTACGTCGACTCGATGATCGCGGGCACCCCGGTCGACGTGATCGCCGAGTTCTACCCAGCGCTGGCCGGCCTCGACGAGACCGGGTCGCTGGAGCCCCTTCGCCGCATCCCCGTGCTGGTGCTCACCGGCGAGGAGGACCGGATGATCCCCAAGGAGCACAGCGAGCTCATCGTGGAGCGGCTGGCGGCCGCGGAGTTCGTCGTCGTCCCAGACGCCGGGCACATGGTGCTGCTGGAGAAGCACGACGAGGTCACCGCGGCGCTGAGCCGCCTGCTGCGCAAGGCCGCCGCCGAGGCCGGCGTCCCCGTCCACTGATCGTGCCCTCGACGCCGACTGCGCCCTTCCGGCGAGGTATGTACGCGAGGTATACACCGAGGGTATAGTGCCGCCATGAGCGTACCCCTCACCCTGCTCGGGCTGCTGGAGCGCGAACCGCGGCACGGCTACGACCTCAAGCGCGACTACGACGCCTTCTTCGGCCGGGGCAGGCCCTTGCCGTTCGGTCAGCTCTACTCGACCCTCGGCCGGCTGGCCCGTGACGGCAAGGTCGTCGTCGGCGAGACCGAGCAGGGCGCGGGGCCGGACCGGAAGCGCTACGTCATCACCGAGGACGGCGCCACCGAGTTCGAGGCGTGGCTGCGCGAGCCGGTCGAGGCCGAGCCGCACCTGCAGACGGTGCTGTTCGCCAAGGTCGTCCTCGCGCTGATGCTGGAGCGGGACGCGCAGGCCTACCTCGACGCGCAGCGGGGGGCGCACCTGCAGCGGATGCGCGAGCTCACCGAGGTCAAGCGCAGCGGCGGCATGGTCGACGCGCTGCTCGCCGACCACGGCCTGTTCCACCTCGAGGCCGACCTGCGCTGGATCGACCTGACCGCCGCCCGCCTCGACGCCCTCCGCACGGAGGTCCGGTCGTGACCGCCGCGGTCGAGGCCCGCGACGTCCGGTTCTCCTTCGGCAGCACCCCGGCGCTGCGCGGCGCGACGGTGACCGTCGCGCCCGGGGAGATCCTCGCCGTGATGGGGCCGAGCGGTTCCGGCAAGTCCACGCTGCTGCACTGCCTGGCCGGGATCCTCGTGCCGGACGGCGGGGAGGTCCTCGTCGGCGGACGGCGGATCGACGACCTGCCCGAGGCCGAGCGCAGCGCGCTGCGCCGCGACCGGTTCGGCTTCGTCTTCCAGTTCGGGCAGCTGGTGCCCGAGCTGACCGCCGAGGAGAACGTCGCGCTCCCGCTGCTGCTCGGCGGCGTGCGCCGCCGGGAGGCGCTGACCCGCGCCCGCGGCTGGTTCGACCGGCTCGACCTCGCCGGCCTCGAGCAGCGCCGTTCCGGCGAGCTCTCCGGCGGGCAGGCGCAGCGCGTGGCCCTGGCCCGGGGCCTGGTCGCCGAGCCCGAGGTGCTCTTCGCCGACGAGCCGACCGGGGCGCTGGACTCGCTGACCGGCGAGCAGGTCATGGACCTGCTGGTCGGCTCGGCCCGCGAGCGCGGCACGACCGTCGTCCTGGTCACCCACGAGGCACGGGTCGCCGCGTACGCCGACCGCGAGGTCATCGTCCGCGACGGTCTGGTCACCTCGCTGACACCCGCGGCCGGCCGGCCGTGATCCGCTTCGGGCTGCGGCTGACCCTCGCCGGCGGCCGCGAGGCCGCGACCCGGCTGGTGATGGTCGCGGTCGCCGTCACCCTCGGCGTCGCCCTCCTGCTGACCACGCTGGCCGGCATCCACGCGGTCAACGCGCAGAACGACCGCTTCGGCTGGCTGGAGACCGGCGCGGCGGGCGCGACGCCCTCGACCGGCGGCGACCCGCTGTGGTGGCGGCTGACCGCCGACTCGTTCCACGGCGAGCAGATCGGGCGGGTCGACGTCGCGGCCACCGGGCCGCGCTCCGACGTCCCGCCCGGCCTGTCACGGCTGCCCGCACCGGGCGAGTACTACGCCTCCCCGGCGATGGCCGACCTGCTGCGCGCGACCGCTGCCGACCAGCTCGGCGACCGCTATCCCGGCCGGCCGGCCGGCACGATCGGCCCGGCCGGGTTGCCGGCGCCCGACACGCTGCTGGTCGTGATCGGGCACTCGGCCGCGGAGCTGTCGCAGGAGCCCGGCGTCACGAAGGTGCCGGGCATCAGCACCACGACGCCGGACGAGTGCAACGGCCCCTGCTTCGCCATCGGCATCGACGCCAACGGCATCGCGCTGGTGCTCTCGGTGGTGGCCGCCGCCCTGCTGTTCCCGGTGCTGATCTTCATCGGGACGGCGACCCGCCTGTCGGCCGCCCGCCGCGAGCAGCGGTTCGCCGCGCTGCGCCTGGTCGGAGCCACTCCACGGCAGGTGGCGGCGATCGCCACGGTCGAGTCGACGGTCGCCGCGGTGCTCGGCGTGGCCGCCGGCTTCGGGCTGTTCGTCGCGCTGCGGCCGGTGATCGCGCCGATCCCGTTCACCGGCGCCCCGTTCTTCGTGAGCGACCTGGCCCTGGACGCGACCGACGTGCTGCTCGTCGCGCTGGGGGTCCCGGTGGCCGCGGCGGTGGTCGCCCGGCTCGCGCTGCGCCGCGTCACCGTCTCCCCGCTCGGGGTCTCCCGCCGGGTCACCCCGCCGCCGCCGCGCGCCTGGCGCCTGCTGCCGCTGCTGGCCGCCCTCGCCGAGCTGACCTGGTTCGTGGTCGTCGGCCGCCCGGCGACCACGCAGGGCCAGATCTACGCCTTCACCGCGGGCATCCTGATCGTGATGGCCGGGCTGGTCGTCGCCGGTCCGTGGCTGACGCTTCTCGGCTCCCGGGTGATGGCCCGCCGGGCCGACCGGCCGGCCGCCCTGCTGGCCGGGCGCCGCCTCGGCGACGACCCGCGGGCCGGGTTCCGGGCGATCAGCGGGCTGGTCCTCGCGCTGTTCGTCGGCAGCGTCTCGGTCGGCATCATCACCACGATCAACGCCTACGAGGCCGCGCCGAGCGAGACCGCGGCGGGCCGGGCGACCCTGCTCGACGACCTCGTCGACTTCTCCGGCCGCGTGCCGTCCGCTCCCGTCGCCGACGTGCCGGACCAGGTCCTCGCCGACCTGCAGGCGATCCCGGGAGTGCGCGCCGTGGTGCCGATCCGCGCCGTGTCGTTCACCGAGCAGCTGCCCTCGGGCGGCGTCACGTGCGCCGACCTCGCCGGGGTCCCAGCCCTCGGCAACTGCCCGGCCGGCGCCACCGCGGTGCGGATCGAACCCGGCGTCGCCGGCTCCCGCTTCGCGCCGAACGCCTGGCCGGAGACCGATCTCGACGCCGCCGAGCTGGCTGCGTTGCCCGTGCTGTCCGTCGCCGTGGTCACCGACGGTTCGGCCGCGGCGATCGAGCGGGCCCGCACCGTGCTCGAGACCGGGCTGCCGGACCCCCGACCGGGCTTCGCGCCCGAGACGGTCGCCGAGTCGAACGCGGGCCGCGCCCGGCAGAACGAGCAGTTCCGGCAGCTGGCCGAGGTCGTCGTCCTGGCCAGCCTGCCGATCGCCGGCTGCACCCTCGCGGTGAGCGTCGTCGCCGGGCTCAACGACCGGCGGCGGCCGTTCGCGCTGCTCCGGCTGACCGGTGCGCGGCTGCGCACCCTGCGGCGCGTGGTCGTCCTGGAGAGCGCCGTCCCGCTGCTGGTCGGTGCGGCGACGGCCACCGGGATCGGGTTCCTCGCCGCCGGGCTGTTCCTGCGCTCCCAGCTGGGCTACACGCTGCACCCGCCGGACGCCGTCTACTACGTGGTGGTCGCGGCGGGGCTGCTGATCGCGCTGGCGGTGCTGGCCTCGACGCTGCCCGTGCTGCGGCGGATCACCGATCCGGAGACCGCCCGCTTCGAGTGAGCACCTAGGGTGCTGGCGTGGCCGCACCCCGTCCGCCGCGCCTCGACGCGGCCGCCGAGGAGGTCGCGCGCACCGCCGCGTCGGCGTCCGACTGGGAGACGCTGGCCGCCGCGGCACGACCCTGCCGCGCCTGCCCGGAGCTGGCCGCCGCCCGGCGGCACGTCGTCGTCGGTGACGTCCCGGCGACCGGGCGGCCGCGGTTCGTGCTGGTGGGGGAGGCGCCCGGAGCGCAGGAGGACGCGACCGGCCGCCCGTTCGTCGGGAAGTCCGGGGAGCTGCTGAACCTGCTGCTGGCGGAGGTCGGCCTGGACCGGGCCCAGGGAGCCGTGCTCAACGTGGTGAAGTGCCGGCCGCCGGGCAACCGGACGCCGAAGTCCTCCGAGGTCGCGCGGTGCAGCGGCTGGCTGCGACGGCAGCTGGACCTGCTCGACCCGCCGGTCGTCGTGGCCCTGGGGCTCTCGGCCGCCAAGTGGTTCCTCGGGCCGCGCACCGTGCTGTCGGCCGTCCGCGGGGCGCCGCACGAGGTGGACGGCCGTCCGGTGTGGGCCACCTACCACCCGTCCGCCGCGATCCGGTTCGGCCCCAACGGCGCCCCCCGTGCCGGCCTGCTGGAAGACCTCACCGCCGTCGCCCGGAGCCTGCCGTGAAGCTCGAGCACACCCTGCCCACCCCCGAGGACACCCGCGCCCTGGGCGTGGAGCTCGCCGAGCTGCTGCAGGCCGGCGACCTCGTGGTCCTCGTCGGCCCGCTCGGCGCCGGCAAGACCGCGCTCACCCAGGGCATCGGGCTGGGGCTCGGCGTCCGTGAGCCGGTGACCTCCCCGACCTTCGTCATCGCCCGCGTGCACACCGGCGGCCGGCTGCCGCTGGTGCACGTCGACGCCTACCGGCTGGGCAGCGTCGCCGACGTCGATGACCTCGACCTCGACGCCTCGACCGACGAGTCGGTGACCGTGGTGGAGTGGGGCCAGGGGCTGGTCGAGCAGCTCGCCGAGGAGCACCTGGAGGTGCGGCTGGAGCGCGAGGACGACGACGTGCGGACCGCCGTCCTCGTGCCCCACGGGCGCGACTGGGAGCGCCGCCTCGGCTGAGCGTCACTCCGTGCGCAGGGCGACCTGCGCCCGGTTCCCGGCCGCCCAGCTCGCCGGCGCCAGCGCACCGGCCACCGCGAGGACCAGCCCGCCCAGGACCAGCAGGGCCAGGAGCGGCGCGGTGTAGACCGCGATGTCCTCGGTGGGCAGGCTCGTGTCGGCGACGGCGCCCATGCGCGGGACCACCCAGTGGTGCAGCGCCAGCCCGGCCGGGACGCCGACGACGCCGGCCAGCAGCCCGATCGCGGTCACCGTGGTGAGCACCATCCCGACGGTCTGCCGGGGCGTCATGCCCAGCGCCTTGAGCACGCCGAGGTCGTGGGCCCGTTCGCGGGTGTCGAGCAGGACGACGTTGAACACCCCCAGCGCGGCCACCACGACCAGCAGCACGGTGAACGTCGCGACCAGGGTGGTCATCGCGGCCAGGACGTCCGATCCGCCGGCCGGGTTGCTCATGGCCCCGGCGCCGAGCGGGTCCACGACGTCCTGCAGCGAGTTCACGTACGTCTCGACGTCGGTGCCCGGGTCGAGGTCGACGGTGAACCGGCCGGGTGAACCGTCCAGGCCCAGGGCGGTGAACGTGGACGCCTCGGTGAACAGGTCCATGCCGTCGTGGCTGAGCTCGAAGACCTCGCCCACGATGCGCACCGTGGTGCTGCGGCCCTGCTCGTCGGTGAGCGTGAGGGTGTCCCCGACGTCGGCCCCCGCCGCGGTGAGCAGCCGGGTGGGGACGACGGCCTCCCCGGGCCCGTCGAGCCAGCGGCCGGCGATCATCTGGTGCGTCGCCCAGGACGAGTCGCCGGAGTAGGCGAGCACGGTCGTCGTCCCCGCGATGCCGGAGACCTGCAGGCGCTGCTCCGCGGTCCCGTAGGAGCGGCGGGTGCCGGGGTGCGCCGCGATCGCCTTCTCCACGGCAGCCGCGTCGAACGCGACGGGGGTGCCCTGGCCGGGGGCGGGCACGGCGATCGATCCCGCCGGTCCGCCGGCGCCGGTCACCACGACCGCCCCGGAGGAGTCGGGATCGCGACCTGCCTGGACGGCGTCCAGGCTGCGGGTCAGCCCGACGGCGAAGGTGACGGCCGCGGCGCCCAGGACGACGGCCAGGGCGGTCGCCACGGCACGACCCGGCCGGGCGATCGGGACGGCGAGGCCCAGGGTGATCATGCGGGGGAGCGGCCACCGGGCGGTGAACCCGCCGCGCACGTGCCCGCCACCCGTGGTGCGGCCGGCGGCGATCGCCTCGACGGTGCGCAGCCGGCCGGCCCGCAGCGCGGGCACGAGCGCCACGCCGGCCACGGCCACGAGGGCACCGGCCGCGACGGCCACGTCGATCCAGGCCGGGATGGCGACCACCGGAGCGCCGGCGATCGTGTCGGCGCCGTGCAGCACCGGGACCGCGAGCAGGTTGCCCAGGACGACGCCGAGGACGATGCCGACGGCTGCGGGCACCAGGGCCTGGGCGGTGTAGGCGCGGGCCACCTGCGCGGGGGTGAAACCGAGGGACTTGAGGACGCCGATCCGCCGGGTGGCCGCGCCGACCGATCCGCCGACCACGACGCCCACGATGAGGACCGACAGGAGCAGTCCCAGGATCCCGAAGGCGACGAGGAACGGCACGAACGCCGCGGTGTTCGCCACGGCGAGCTGCCGGACGGCGAGGTAGGACCGCGACCCGGTCAGCGCCCCGGTTGGCACGGCCGCGGCGATCCGGCTCCGGTCCGCGTCGAGCTGGGCGGCGGTCGCGGCGCGGGCGAAGCGGTACAGCACCTGGTAGCCGGACCGGGCGCCGGACAGCGCGGCGACCTGCTCCGGTGTGGCCCACGCGTCGGCGGTCCCCGTCACCGACCGGGCGACCCCGACCACCTCCAGGGTCGGGCTCCCCGGCAGGTCGGGCAGCACGACGGTGTCGCCCACGTCGGCCGGGAACGGGGCCTCCGCGCTGATGACCACCTGACCGGCCTCGGTGGGCCACGCCCCCGCCACGAGCGTGAGCTCGTCGACCGCCCCGTCGGGGTCGGCGCGCCCGACCAGCGTCATCGGTCCCAGGTCCAGGCCGGCCGGCACGTGGGCCGAGCCCTCGCCGGCGCGGGCGTCCACCGTCGCGGTGGGGAAGGGGCCGGCCACCGCGGTCACGCCGGCCACCTGGTCCGTGGCCCGCAGCTGCTCCGCGGACACCGCCGTCGCGTCGAACTGCGCGGCCAGGTGCGCCCCGTGCCGGCGGGCGAAGGCGGAGTCGAACGGCGAGGAGGAGGCGACCAGCAACCCGGCGGCCAGGATCGCGGCGGTCACCGAGATCAGCGTCGTCACGACCGTGACCAGGGTCTGCACGCGCCGCCGGCCGACGCCGGCGCGGACGACCCGCCCCAGCGCGCTCATCGCGTCGCCGCCAGGCCGCGCAGGACGTCGCGGGTGACCCGGCCGTCGAGCAGCTCGACGGTGCGGGTCGCGCAGGCCTCGGCGAGCGCGACGTCGTGGGTGACCAGCACGATCGTCTGACCCTCCCGGTTGAGGTCGGTCAGCAGGGCCTGCACGTCACGCCCCGACGCCGTGTCCAGGGCGCCGGTCGGTTCGTCGGCCAGCAGCAGCGCCGGTCGGTTCACCAGCGCGCGGGCGATCGCGACGCGCTGGCGCTCGCCGCCCGAGAGCCGTCCGGGGTGGGCGCGGGCGTGCCGCTCGATGCCGAGGGCGGTCAGCAGCTCGGCCGCCCGGGCGGCGGCCTGCCTCCGCGGCACCCCGGCCAGCTGTGCCGGGAGCAGCACGTTGTCGGTGACGGTGAGGTCCTCCAGCAGGTTGAAGAACTGGAAGACCATGCCGACGCGGGCCCGGCGGAACCGCGCCGAGGCCGCCTCGCCGAGGCGGTCCACCCGCTCGCCGTCGACGGTGACCGTGCCCGTGGTGGGCCGGTCCAGCCCGGCGATCAGGTTCAGCAGGGTCGACTTCCCGCTGCCCGAGGGCCCGAGGACGGCGACCGCCTCCCCGGGCTCGATGCTCAGCGAGAGCGCGTCGAGCGACGGCCGGGCGCCGTCGTAGGTCTTGCTCACCTCGCGGAGGTCGATGATCGGTGCGCTCACGGCTGCTCCTCGGGTCGGCTCGGTCGAGTGCGCGCCGACGCTAGGAGCGGGCCGCCGCGGAGCGCGTCGGCCGCGAGAGCGGGATCGGCTACCGCGACGGGCGGACCGACCAGCCCGTCATCCCTGGGATGTAGGCCGACGGTGCAGGCGGGTGGGTCGCGCGGGTGATGTCCGGGACGACGACTGCTTGCCACACTGACCCGGTGACGGGAGCGGTGATCGCGGACCGGGTGCACGCCGCCCGGGCGGCACTGCTGCGCGGCACGGGTCCGGTCCCGCTGTCCCGGTGGGCCTGGACCGCCGACGTGTTCCTCGGCGCCTTCTTCGCGGCCGCGCTCCTCGTGCGCTGCCTGGTCCGGGTCCGCGGTCCCCAGCTGATCGACCCGATGGCGCCGCTACCGCCCGAGGGCGATCTCCTCGTGCCCGGGCCTGGCGGCGATCCGTTCGTCCTGCCGCCCATCGTCGTCCACCCCTGGGAGCTGGTGCTCGCGGTGCTCTGCGGGCTGCCCCTGGCGGTGCGCCGGCGCTACCCGCTCGCCGCGTTCTGGCTGGTCCTCTCCGCGTCGCTGCTGTTCCACGTCCGGGTGGTCGACGACGACACGAAGCTGTTCACCTTCGCCGCCTGCCTGGTCGCCGCGTACAGCGCCGCGATGTACAGCCCCTACCGGCTGCTGGCGGTGGGGAGCGTGGCGATCGGGGCCGCGCTGATCGCGGTGCTGCACGACGACAACGTCCCGGACGTCACGGCCGGGTACGTCCCGTTCCTGCTGATCCTCGCGATCGGCCTCGGGGCCAACTCCATCCACACGTGGAAGCAGCGGGTCGGCCGGCTCGAGGCGCAGCAGCAGACGGCGACCCGGATCGCCGTCGAGGACGAACGGGCCCGGATCGCCCGGGAACTGCACGACGTGGTCACCCACAACGTCAGCGTGATGGTGATCCAGGCCGGCGCCGCCCGGAAGGTGATGGACGCGGAGCCGGGTCAGGCCCGCGAGGCGCTGCTGGCCGTGGAGGCCGGCGGTCGCGCGGCCCTGGCGGAGCTCCGGCACGTCATGGACCTGCTGACCACGGCCGGTGACGAGCCGGACGACGACCGGCTCGCCCCGCAACCGGGCCTCGGGCAGCTGCCGGCGCTGGTCAGCCGCGTCCGCGGCACCGGGGTGCCGGTCGAGCTGACCGTCACCGGCACGCCGGCCCCGATCCCGGCGGGCGTCGACCTGGCCGCGTACCGGGTGGTCCAGGAGGGGCTGACCAACGCCGTGCGGCACGCCGCGGGAGCGCGCGTGCGGATCACCGTCGAGCACGCGCCCGACGCCGTCCTGGTCGAGGTCGCCGACACCGGCGGGGCGCCCGCCCTCGGGGTCGGTCCCGGGAACGGCCGCGGGCTGATCGGCCTGCGGGAGCGACTCGCGGTGCTCGGGGGAACGCTCGAGGCAGGGCCTCGGCTCACCGGCGGCTACCGCGTCCGCGCCGTCCTGCCGGTGGCCGGGTCGTGACCGAGCCCCTGCGGGTGGTCGTCGCCGACGACCAGGCGCTGGTGCGCAGCGGGTTCGGGATGATCCTGGCCGCCGACGGGATCGAGGTCGTGGCCTCCGTGGCCGACGGCGCCGCGGCCGTCGACGCGGTCCGCCGGACCCGGCCCGACGTCGTCCTCATGGACATCCGGATGCCCGAGGTCGACGGACTGGAGGCGACCCGGCGGATCCTGGCCGACCCCGGCGACCCGGGCGCGCCCAAGGTGCTCATCCTGACGACGTTCGACCTCGACCGGTACGTGTACGCGGCGCTCCGCGCCGGGGCGAGCGGCTTCCTGCTCAAGGACGTCACGCCGGAGCAGCTGGTCGCCGCGGTCCGCCTGGTGCGCTCCGGCGACGCGCTGCTCGCGCCGGCGATCACCCGGCGGCTCGTCGAGCGTTTTGCCGCGCGCGACGAGCGGGTCGCGACGCTGCACCGCGACCTGTCCTCGCTCACGCCGCGCGAGCTGGAGGTCCTCGAGCTCCTGGCCGGGGGGCTCAGCAACGCCGAGCTCGCCGCGCGGCTGCAGCTCAGCGAGGCGACCGTGAAGACCCACGTCGCCCGGATCCTGGCCAAGCTGCGGCTGCGCGACCGGGCCCAGGCCGTTGTGATCGCCTACGAGACCGGCCTGATCACGCCCGGCGGCAACGGTTCCGCGTAGGGGGCCGGCGGCACGTCGGTAACCTGGCCGGTCGTGCTGGTCCTCGCTCTCGACACCGCCACCCCGACGCTCGTCGCCGGGGTCGCCCGCTGGGCCGACGGCACGGTCGAGGTGCTCGCCGAGCAGGCCGTTCCCTCCGGCAACAAGCACGCCGAGCTGCTCACCCCGGCCATCCGTGCGGTGCTGGGCGACGCCGGGACGGCGATGGGCGACCTCGATGCGGTCGTCGTGGGGCTGGGCCCGGGCCCGTTCACCGGGCTGCGGGTCGGCGTCGTCACCGCGGCCACGCTCGCCGATGCCCGCCGGCTGCCCGCGGTCGGCGTCTGCTCGCTCGACGCGATCGGCGACGGTGGGCGCACCGTGGTCACCGACGCGCGGCGCAAGGAGGTCTACTGGGCCGCCTACGACGCCGCGGGCGTCCGCGTCGACGGCCCGGGTGTGGAGCGGCCCGAGGAGCTGTCCGCCCGCGGGCCGTTCGTGGGCGACGAGCGGTTCGCCGAGCGGCTCGGGGCCGAGGTCGTGGACGCCCGGGTGACGACGGCGGGGCTGCTGCAGGCTGCGGCGGCGCAGCTGGCCGATCCGTCGTCCGCCGGCCCCCTCACCCCGCTGTACCTGCGCCGTCCCGACGCGACGCCGCCGGCGTCGATCAAGACGGTGTCCCAACCGTGACGGTGGGCCTGCGACCGATGCGGCTGGCCGACCTGACCGCGGTCCTCGAGCTCGAGGAGGAGCTCTTCGCGCCCGACACGTGGACCGCGGCGATGTACCGCGACGAGCTGGCCCGCACCGACACCCGCTGGTACCTGGTGGCCGAGGACGAGTCCCCGGACGGGAGGCCACGCGTCGTCGGCTACGCCGGGCTGATCGCCTATCCCGAGGAGGCGCACATCGCGACCATCGGGGTGGCGGGCAAGCGCCAGGGCGAGGGCATCGGGGCGCGGCTGCTCGACACGCTGCTCGAGGAGGCCGACCGGCGGCGCGTGCCCGTCGTCCTGCTCGAGGTGCGGGCCGACAACGAGCTCGCGCAGGGTCTGTACCGGCGGCGCGGGTTCGCCGAGATCGGCCGGCGGCGCGGCTACTACCAGCCCAGCGGGACCGACGCCGTGGTGATGAAGAGGGAGAAGCTGTGAGCGAGCCTCTGGTGCTCGGGTTCGAGACGTCGTGCGACGAGACCGGCGTCGGGCTGGTGCGCGGGCAGACGCTGCTCGCCGACGCGCTGGCCACGTCGGTGGGGGAGCACGAGCGCTTCGGCGGCGTCGTCCCCGAGATCGCCTCGCGGGCGCATCTGGAGGCGATGGTCCCCACGGTGCACCGCGCGCTGGCCGACGCCGGGGTCACGCCGGACGACGTCGACGCGATCGCGGTGACCTCGGGCCCGGGCCTGACCGGGGCGCTGCTGGTCGGCGTCGCCGCCGCCAAGGCCTACGCGCTGGCGCTGGACAAGCCGCTCTACGGGGTCAACCACCTGGCCGCGCACGTGGCGGTCGACGAGCTGCAGCACGGGCGGCTGGCCGAACCGTCGATCGCGCTGCTGGTCTCCGGCGGGCACAGCTCGCTGCTGCTGGTGCCCGACCTGGCCCGCGACGTGGAGTCGCTGGGCCGGACGATCGACGACGCGGCGGGGGAGGCCTTCGACAAGGTCGCCCGCGTGCTCGGCCTGCCGTTCCCGGGCGGCCCGCCGATCGACAAGGCGGCCCGCGAGGGCGACGCGACCGCCATCGACTTCCCGCGCGGCCTGACCGGCCCGCGCGACGCCCCGTACGACTTCTCGTTCTCCGGCCTGAAGACGGCGGTCGCCCGCTGGATCGAGGCGCGGCAGCGGGCGGGCGAGCCGGTGCCGGTGGCCGACGTCGCCGCGTCGTTCCAGGAGGCCGTGGCCGACGTGCTGACCGCGAAGGCGGTGCGGGCGTGCCGGGACACCGGCGTCGACCACCTCGTGCTCGGCGGCGGCGTGGCGGCGAACTCGCGGCTGCGGGCGCTGGCCGAGGAGCGCTGCACCGCGGCCGGGATCGTCCTGCGCGTGCCGAGCCCCCGGCTGTGCACGGACAACGGCGCGATGGTCGCCGCGCTCGGCTCGCGGCTGGTCGAGGCGGGCGTGACGCCGTCCGAGCCGGACCTCGGCGCCGACAGCTCGCTGCCGATCGGCGTCGTCTCGCGCTGAACGGAGGCTGAGCGCGCAGGAAACCTGCGCTCTCAGCCTCCGCTGACGTCGCAGACCAGCGCCGTGGGGGCCCCGGCCACCCGGGTGACGACGACGACCGCCGACTCCGGGCCCGGACCGCGCAGCTGGCGGGCCAGAGACTCCGGCTCGATCGCCGAGCCGCGCTTCTTCACGGTCACCCGACCGACCCCGCGGGTGCGCAGCAGCGCGCGCAGCTTCTTGAGGTTGAACGGCAGGACCTCGTCCACCCGGAACGAGCGCACCCACGGCGACCCGGCGGTGGCGTCGGAGGTCAGGTAGGCGATCGTCGGGTCGACCAGCGTCGCCTCCAGGTCGGCGGCGACCAGCGCGACGAGGCCGGAGCGGATCACCGCGGGGTCCGGCTCGTGCAGCCAGCCGCGCACCGGCCCAGCCGGCGCCGTACCCGGGTCCGGCTCGGCGGTCAGCTCCAGGAACCCGCCGTCGTGCAGCAGCGTGGTCCGGCGCCAGGTGGTGGAGACGCCGGTGCCCCACAGCAGCGCCTCGACGATCGAGCCGCCCACGGAGACCCACTCCGCCTCCACGCCGTCCGGCACCCGCTCGTGGTCGAGGCCGGGCGCCACCTTGACCAGCGCGCGGGGGACCCGTTCCAGGAGCCGGGCGACCGTCGACCAGGGCGGTGACCAGCGGTCGGGATCCAGCTGCCGGCGGCCGTCGGCGCGGCGGGCCGGGTCCAGCACCGCGGCCGCGCAGCTCGCGACCCAGCCGTTCTCCGCGCGGTCGACGACGTCCACGACGTCCCCGCCGACCACCCGCACCCGCGAACCCACCCCGAGCGCCGCGGCGTTGGCGGTGGTCAGCTCGCGCGCGACCGGATCGCGGTCGATCGCCACCACGGACGCGCCGCGGCGGGCCAGGGCGACGGTGTCGGTGCCCGCGCCGCAGCCCAGGTCGGCCACCGGGCCGCCGCCGTCGGCCAGCAGCCGGGCCGCGCGCCGGTCGGCGAGCTCGGGCCGCCCGGCCTGCTCGAGGGTCTCCGCGGTGAGGAACAGCAGGTCGGCGTCGGCGCCGAAGACCGGCCGCGCGCGGGCCCGCAGCCGGGCCAGCTCCCAGGCCGGCCCGGCGAGCTCCGGGCCGAGCTCCTCGCGCAGCCGGGACAGCCCGGTCAGCAGGTCGACGCCCTCGGCGAACAGCCCGGCCGCACGCTGCACCGCTGCCGTCCCCTCGGCCGTGCGCAGCAGGCGGAGGTTCGACAGCGCGGGGTCGTCGTCGGGCACGCGCACAGCCTCGCTCACGAGAACCTCCCCGGGTCGGGGGACCCGGTTGAGAGGCTGGCACTCTCGTGGGTAGAGTGCCAACCGACACGGGCGAGGTGCTCGACCCCCGCGACGGCGGGCGCCGGTTCCCGTGCCACAGCGTCAGCACCATCCACCAGCCCTGCTATCTGCGAAGGGGGCGTCACGACGTGACGACCGCTACCAAGGTCAGCATCAAGCCGCTGGAGGACCGCGTCGTGGTCCAGGCCAACGAGGCCGAGACCACCACCGCCTCCGGTCTGGTCATCCCGGACACCGCCAAGGAGAAGCCGCAGGAGGGCACGGTCATCGCCGTGGGCCCCGGCCGCATCGACGACAACGGCAACCGGGTCCCGCTCGACGTCTCCGTCGGTGACGTGGTCATCTACTCGAAGTACGGCGGCACCGAGGTGCGCTACGGCGGCGAGGACTACCTGGTCCTCTCGGCCCGCGACCTGCTCGCCGTCGTGGAGAAGTAGAACTCCTCCAGCTGAGCACACCGACCGCCCCGGCGGCCCGACATCCCGGGTCCCGGGGCGGTCGCTCGTTCCACCCCTAGACGAACGCATTCGAGAGGTCTGGCATGGCCAAGATCATCAAGTTCAACGAGGACGCCCGCCGCTCGCTCGAGCGCGGCGTCGACAAGCTGGCCGACGCGGTCAAGGTGACCCTCGGCCCGCGGGGGCGCAACGTCGTCCTCGACAAGAAGTTCGGTGCCCCGACCATCACCAACGACGGCGTCACGATCGCCCGCGAGGTCGAGCTCGACGACCCGTACGAGAACCTCGGCGCCCAGCTGGCGAAGAACGTCGCCACCAAGACCAACGACGTGGCCGGTGATGGCACCACCACCGCGACGGTGCTGGCGCAGGCCCTGGTGCACGAGGGGCTGCGCAACGTGGCCGCCGGCGCCAACCCGATCGCGCTCGGCCGCGGCATGCGCGCCGCCGTCGACGCCGTCCACGGCGTGCTGGACAAGGTCGCCATCCCGGTCGACGACCGCTCGGCGATCGCCGGCGTCGCGACCGTCTCCGCGCAGGACGCCGAGGTCGGCGACCTGATCGCCGAGGCCATGGACAAGGTGGGCAAGGACGGCGTCATCACCGTCGAGGAGTCCACCACCATGGACACCGACCTCGAGGTGACCGAGGGCGTGCAGTTCGACAAGGGCTACCTGTCGCCGTACTTCGTCACCGACGCCGAGGCGCAGGAGGCCGTCCTCGAGGACGCGCTCGTCCTGCTGGTCAGCGGCAAGATCGGCGCGCTGGCCGACCTGCTGCCGCTGCTGGAGAAGGTGCTCGGCCGCGGCAACTCGCCGCTGCTGATCGTCGCCGAGGACGTCGAGGGCGAGGCGCTGTCCACGCTCGTCGTCAACTCGATCCGCAAGACGATCCGCGCCGTCGCGGTGAAGTCGCCGTACTTCGGCGACCGCCGCAAGGCGTTCATGCAGGACCTCGCCGTCGTCACCGGCGGCCAGGTGGTCAGCGAGGACGTCGGCCTCAAGCTCGACTCGGTCGGTCTCGAGGTGCTCGGCACCGCGCGCCGGGTGACCGTCTCCAAGGACACCACCACGATCGTGGACGGCGGCGGCGCCAAGGACGCCATCGCCGACCGCGTGGCGCAGATCCGCCGCGAGATCGAGAACACCGACTCCGACTGGGACCGCGAGAAGCTGCAGGAGCGGCTGGCCAAGCTGGCCGGCGGCATCGGCGTCATCCGCGTCGGTGCGGCCACCGAGGTCGAGATGAAGGAGAAGAAGCACCGGATCGAGGACGCCATCGCCGCGACCAAGGCCGCGGTCGAGGAGGGCGTCGTCCCCGGTGGTGGCTCCGCGCTGGTGCACGCCGCCGCGGCGATCGACGGGCTGGACCTCTCCGGTGACGAGGCGACTGGTGCGCGCGCCGTCCGCCTGGCCCTGGACGCCCCGCTGTCCCGGATCGCGAGCAACGCCGGCTACGAGGGTGCGGTCGTGGTCAGCAAGGTCCGCGAGCTCGGCGAGGGGCAGGGCTTCAACGCCGCCACCGGCGAGTACGGCGACCTGGCCGAGCAGGGCGTCATCGACCCGGTCAAGGTGACCAAGGCCGCGCTGGCCAACGCCACCTCGATCGCGGCGATGGTGCTCACCACCGACTCGGCCGTCGTCGAGGCGCCGGAGGAGGAGCACGACCACGGGGCCGGCCACCACACCCACGGCCACTCGCACGGCCACGGCCACTCGCACTGACGTCAGCGTTTGATCAGGTGACCTGGGTAAGGACCCCGCTGCCCCCCGCCGCTCGCAGGCTCGCGGCGGGACCCTGCAGCGGGGCCACCAGGACGGCCTGACAACACAAGAGGGCCGGGTCCGGACAGTTCGTCCGGACCCGGCCCTCTCGCACGTACCGAGAACTAGACCCCCGCGGCGACGGCGGCGGGCTCCGCGGCGATCAGCCGGGCCCGCTCCTCCTCGCTCATGCCGCCCCAGACCCCGTAAGGCTCGCGCACCGAGAGAGCGTGCTTCAGGCAGGCTTCGATGACCGGGCAGCGGGCGCACACGGCCTTGGCCGCGTTCTGGCGCCGGGCCCGTGCGGGACCCCGTTCGCCGTCCGGGTGGAAGAAGAGCGACGTGCTCTCGCCGCGGCAGGCGCCGTGCAACTGCCAGTCCCACACCTCGGCAACGGGCGTCGGGAGTCGGCGGATGTCAGCCATGTCGTCCTCCTGGGCTCGGTCTCGCGAGCCGGGAGGGGGAGTCCGGCTGCAAGGGGCCCGGTGCCCGGGGTCCCGGGACGTCAAACACGCCCGGGGCGCGCATTTTCGCTCCGTTTCCCCGAACGCGCGACCTCACCCCCGGGAGTGATGGCCGCTGTTGCCGACAGCAACCGTCGATCAAGGTGATTTCGGGTCGTGCCGACGACCGGGTGGGGGAACCCGGCGCGGCACGCCTCGACAGCGATCGACGGAGGGCTTCGCGGCTCCCCGTCCGAGCGACACCCGGCCGGGCGCTGCCCGGTCGGCCAGACCGGCCGGCAACCCGTCCGGGGGAACGAGGAGCTAGGCGTGATCGACGATCGGATGCGCGGTCCGGGCCAGGGTGCCACGACCGTCTGGGTGTACGACGAGCGGCGCCGGGTGCGCGACGACATCGCCTCGCGGCTGGTCGCCCTGCCCTTCGTGGGCCGGGTCGAGGTCGTCGGCGACGCCCAGTCGCTGCTGCAGCGGCTCGCCACGCGTACGCCCGACGTGCTGCTGGTCGGCACGCAGCGCGCCGTCGACTCGGGGCTGACCGTGGCCACCCAGGCCCTGCGCTCCTACCCGAACCTGCCGGTGCTCGTCCTCGGCGCGCCCGACGACGCCGAGACGGTCCGCGCCGCCGTCGCGCTGGGCGCCCGCGGCTACCTCCGCTGGGACGCCCTGCCGATCGAGATGGGCCTCGGCCTGTCCCGCGTCGGCCTGCGCGCCGACGGCCGCATCCCGGCCCCGGCGCCGCCCCGCGAGCTGTCCTCCATCGGCGCCCCGGCGCCGTCGTGGGGCGGCGCGGCCCCGCTGGCCGGCTCGCAGCCGACCACGGTGCGCTCGACGGTCCGCGAGCTGGCCCCGGTCACGCTCTCGATGCGCGAGATGCAGGTGCTCACCGGCATGAGCCAGGGCAAGAGCAACGCCCAGATCGGCCGTGAGCTCTACCTGTCCGAGGACACCATCAAGACCCACGCCCGGCGGCTGTTCCGCAAGCTCGGCGCCAAGGACCGCGCCGAGGCCGTCGCGACGGGCTTCCGCCGCGGCATGATGCAGTAACAGGACCCGCTGGAACGGCCCCGCTGCAGGGGCCCGCCCCGAGCGTGCGAGGGGTGGGGGGCAGCGGGGTCCTTGATCAGTCGTCGCGGGCGTGGCGGCCGCGGGGCTCGGTGTCGGCCTCGTGCTCCGCGGCAGCGGCGATGCCGTCGGCGTACCCGCTGGCGTAGTCCCAGCTGACGTAGTCGTCGGGGTTCGGGTCGAACGGTGGCTCGTGCCGGCCGGTCTGCCCCTCATCGAGCAGCTGGCGCAGGTTGGCCTGCATCAGCGCCCAGTCGACGTGGTGCTCCTCGTCGCAGTCGGGGCAGTCGACCACGATGCCCTTGATGCCGGTCGGCTCCAGCAGCGTGCGGAACACCTCCAGCTCGGCGAGGTCGTCGAGGACGCCGGCGCGCTCCTCCATGGTCAGCGGCGGCGGACCCGGTCGGTCGGCGGGCCCGAAGTCGGGCCCGGTTGCGTCGTCCCACGTACTCACGGCTCCCACGGTAGTGGGCGAACAGGGGAAAGACCGCCCCCTCCACACCGCCGCCTACGATCAGGGGTGGTCCCTCCCGCGCCCGGCCAGGGGCGGCTTCCGGCACGGGGACCCGATACCTGGAGGGGTGGCCGCCGACGATGCAGCCCGACGACCGTGTTCCCGAGCTGCCCGCGAAGTTCGCTCCGCTCGGCCTGACCTACGACGACGTCCTGCTCATCCCGGGCGCGTCGGACGTCGTCCCGGCGGAGGTCGACACCAGCACCCGGATGACCCGCCGGATCCGGCTGGCCGTCCCGCTGGTCTCCAGCGCCATGGACACCGTGACCGAGGCCCGGATGGCGATCGCCATGGCCCGCGTCGGCGGCGTCGGCGTCCTGCACCGCAACCTCGCCGCCGAGGAGCAGGCCGGCCAGGTCGACCTGGTCAAGCGCTCCGAGGCCGGCATGGTGACCAACCCGGTCACCTGCTCGCCGGACAACACCCTCGCCGAGGTCGACGCGCTCTCGGCGCGTTACCGGATCTCCGGCGCACCTGTCGTCGACGCCGAGGGCCGCCTCGTGGGCATCGTCACCAACCGGGACATGCGCTTCGAGACCGACCAGAACCGCCTCGTCCGCGACGTCATGACGCCGATGCCGCTGGTCACCGCACCCGTGGGCGTCGACGCGGACACCGCGCTGCAGCTGCTGTCGAAGCACAAGATCGAGAAGCTGCCGATCGTCGACGAGGCCGGCCGGCTGCGCGGGCTGATCACGGTCAAGGACTTCGTCAAGCGCGACCAGTTCCCCAACGCCACCAAGGACGCCGACGGCCGGCTGGTCGTCGCCGCCGCGGTGGGCGTCGGCGAGGACGCCTACAAGCGCGCCGGCCTGCTGGTCGACGCCGGTGTCGACGTGGTCATCGTCGACACCGCCCACGGCCACCAGCGCGCCGTCCTCGACATGGTCGCGCGGGTGAAGCAGGAGTTCGGCGGCGAGCACGGCATCGACGTCGTCGGCGGCAACGTGGCCACCCGGTCCGGCGCCCAGGCGCTGATCGACGCCGGCGTGGACGCGGTCAAGGTCGGCGTCGGTCCCGGCTCGATCTGCACCACCCGCGTCGTGGCCGGCGTCGGCGTCCCCCAGATCACCGCCGTGTACGAGGCGGCGCTGGCGGCCAAGGCGGCCGGTGTTCCCGTGATCGCCGACGGCGGCCTGCAGTACTCCGGCGACATCGCCAAGGCCCTGGTCGCCGGCGCCGACACGGTGATGATCGGCGGGCTGTTCGCCGGCGTCGAGGAGGCCCCCGGCGAGCTGATCTTCGTCAACGGCAAGCAGTACAAGAGCTACCGCGGCATGGGCTCGCTCGGCGCGATGCAGAAGCGCGGCAACCAGTCCTACAGCCGCGACCGGTACTTCGCAGACGACGTGCTCTCCGACGACAAGCTCGTCCCCGAGGGCATCGAGGGCCAGGTGCCCTACCGCGGCCCCCTGGCCGGGGTCGCCCACCAGCTCGTCGGCGGCCTGCGCGCCTCCATGGGCTACGCCGGGGCGCCGACGATCGACTACCTGCAGCAGCACGGCCAGCTGACCCGCATCACCTCGGCCGGCCTGACCGAGAGCCACCCGCACGACATCCAGATGACCGTCGAAGCGCCGAACTACCGGGGGCGATGAGCATGCCCGTGCGCGAGACCGCCGAGATCGGCCTCAACCGCTTCGCTCGCCGCGGCTACGACCTCGACGAGGTGTCGATCGTCCCGTCGCGGCGCACCCGGGACGTCGACGACGTCTCCACCGCGTGGCAGATCGACGCCTTCCGGTTCGACATCCCGCTGATCACCAGCCCGTCGGACGCCGTCGTCAGCCCCGAGACGGCGCTCGCCGTGGACAAGGCCGGCGGCCTCGGCGTCCTCAACGCCGAGGGGCTGTGGACCCGCTACGAGGACCCGACCCCCGTCTACCGCAAGCTGCGGGACGCCGCCGGGTCCGAGGGCCCGCCGACGGCGCTGCTGCAGGAGGTGTACTGCGAGCCGGTCAAGACCGAGCTCATCAGCGCCCGCATCAAGGAGCTGCGCGACGCCGGCGCGACGACGGCGGTGCGCGTCTCGCCCCAGCACACCGAGCAGCTGGCGCCCGCGGCGCTGTCCGCCGGGGTCGACCTGCTGGTCATCCAGGGCACCGTCGTCTCCGCCGAGCACGTCACCACGCAGGGCGACGCGCTCAACCTCAAGGAGTTCATCGCCGACCTCGACGTCCCGGTGATCGTCGGCGGGGCCGCGGACTACCGCACCGCGCTGCACCTGATGCGCACCGGCGCGGCCGGCGTGATCGTCGGCGTGGGTGCCGACAGCTTCTCCACCACCGACCTGATCATGGGCATCCGGGTGCCGCTGGCCAGCGCGATCGCCGACGCCGCGGCCGCCCGCCGCGACTACCTCGACGAGACCGGTGGCCGGTACGTGCACGTGATCGCCAACGGCCGGATCGAGACCAGCGGCTCCATCGCCCGGGCGCTGGCCTGCGGCGCGGACGCCGTCCAGCTCGGCGAGCCGCTGCGGATCGCCCGCGAGGTGCCCGCCGGCGGGGTCTGGTGGGACTCGGTGGCCGCGCACCCGCGGCTGCCGCGCGGCGGGGCCTCGGCGCCGCTGCCGCCCGCGGGGTCGCTGCAGCAGGTGCTGCTCGGCCCGGCCGAGCAGGCCGACGGCCGGACCAACCTGTTCGGCGCGTTGCGCCGGACCATGGCCAAGACCGGCTACCGCGACCTCAAGGAGTTCCAGCGCGTCGACCTCGTCATCGGGGGCTGAGTTCCGCGTCATGAGCATGGACTTCCCGACCGTCCTGGTCGTCGACTTCGGCGCGCAGTACGCCCAGCTGATCGCGCGGCGGATCCGCGAGGCCGGCGTCTACTCCGAGATCGTCCCGTCGACGACGCCCGCCGAGGAGATCGTGGCCCGCAAGCCGGCCGCGATCGTGCTCTCCGGCGGCCCGTCGAGCGTCTACGCGCCCGGTGCGCCGCAGGTCGACGCGACGCTGTTCGAGTCCGGCGTCCCCGCCTTCGGCATCTGCTACGGCTTCCAGGCCATGGCGGCCTCCCTCGGCGGCACGGTCGCCCGCACCGGCGACCGCGAGTACGGCGGGACGCCGCTGACCGTCACCACCGGCGGTGCGCTGTTCGGCGACCTGCCGGTGCAGCAGTCGGTGTGGATGAGCCACGGCGACGCCGTCGCCGAGGCCCCGCCCGGGTTCACCGTGACGGCCACGTCCGCCGGTGCGCCCGTCGCCGCGTTCGAGGACGTCGACCGGCGGTTGGCCGGTGTCCAGTTCCACCCCGAGGTGCGGCACACCTCGCACGGGCAGTCGGTGCTCGAGCACTTCCTGTTCGACATCGCCGGCCTGGAGCCCACGTGGACGATGGCCAACGTCGTCGAGGAGCAGGTCTCCCGGATACAGGAGCAGATCGGCGACGGGCGGGCGCTGTGCGCGCTGTCCGGCGGGGTCGACTCCGCGGTCGCCGCGGCTCTCGTGCAGCGGGCGATCGGCGACCGGCTCACCTGCGTCTACGTCGACCACGGCCTGATGCGCGAGGGCGAGACCGAGCAGATCGAGCGGGACTTCGTCGCCGTGACCGGCGTCGACCTCCGGGTGGTCGACGCGCGAGAGCAGTTCCTGGGCGCGCTGGCCGGGGTCAGCGACCCCGAGGAGAAGCGCAAGATCATCGGCCGGGAGTTCATCCGGGTCTTCGAGCAGGCGGCGCTCGACGTCGTCGGCGACGCGAAGGCGCACGGCGACACGGTCGACTTCCTGGTGCAGGGCACGCTCTACCCCGACGTCGTCGAGTCCGGCGGCGGCACGGGGACGGCGAACATCAAGAGCCACCACAACGTCGGCGGCCTGCCCGAGGACCTCACCTTCACCCTGGTCGAGCCGCTGCGGACGCTGTTCAAGGACGAGGTCCGCGAGGTCGGCATCCAGCTCGGGCTGCCCGAGTCGATGGTCTGGCGCCAGCCGTTCCCGGGACCGGGGCTCGGCATCCGGATCGTCGGCGAGGTCACCCAGGAGCGGCTCGACGTCCTGCGCAAGGCCGACGCGATCGTCCGGGCCGAGCTGACCGCCGCCGGGCTGGACCGCGAGATCTGGCAGTGCCCCGTGGTGCTGCTGGCCGACGTCCGGTCGGTCGGCGTCCAGGGCGACGGGCGCACCTACGGGCACCCGATCGTGCTGCGGCCGGTCTCCAGCGAGGACGCGATGACCGCCGACTGGACCCGCCTGCCCTACGACCTGCTGGCGAAGATCTCCACGCGGATCACCAACGAGGTCGCCGAGGTCAACCGCGTCGTCCTCGACGTGACCAGCAAGCCCCCGGGCACCATCGAATGGGAGTAGGCGGAGTGCCAGGGCGCGGATTCCGCGTCCTGGTCACTCCGCTCGATACACCAGCTCGCGCGCGTCGGGGGCGGTGAGGGTCAGCCGGTCGCCGTCGATGGCTGAGGTCGGCGCCGCGTCCAGGACGGCGAGCACGTGCTCATCCTGGCGGCCCAGGTCGGCGGGGCAGCCGATGTCGTCGCGGGTCACGTCGAGCGTCAGGACGTCGCCGGCGACCGACCACGTGCCGACGAACCCGCGGCAGCCGGTCGACCCGGTCGCCGTCCCGTCCGGCGCCAGCTCCAGCGTCGGTGAGCCCAGCACCGACAAGGCGACCTCGCCGTCCACCAGCGTGTCGAGGGTCCACGTCGTCCCGGCGAGCTCGCGGTCGGGGACCGGCGCCTGCCGGGCGAACCGCAGGGACCCCTCCGGCCCGCTCAGGACCAGGTCCGCGCCGTCCCGCGTCACGCGGTCGGCCCTGCCGAGGGCGGTCAGGAAGGCGGTCTCGGCGGCCATGACGGCGGGCTCGCAGCCCATGTCGGACCCGCCGAGCCCGCTGACGGCCAGGACGTCGCCGTCGAGGGTGTAGCTGCCGGCGTAGTGGTTGCAGAAGGAGATCCCGCGCAGCTGCGCGTCCTCCACCACCAGGGTCGCGGGAACCCCGCTGGGCTGGGGTACGCCGGACACGAGCACCCACTCGCCGAGCACGTCGGGCCCGGCGGCCGCGCCCCCGCCGCAGCCGGCGAGGGCCAGCAGCGCGACGAGCAGCACCCGGGTCACGGCGGCAGCGTGGCAGAGAGAGAGGGCCCGGGGAGCGGTTGCTCCCCGGGCCCTCTCGACCTCCGCACCGTGTGGTCAGCGTCTGCGGCCTCGCCGCACCTCGCGCAGCAGCAGGCCGACGCCGGCGATGATCAGCAGGGCCCAGAGGACGCCGCCGTCGCGGAAGATCGTCATCGGCACGTCCACCCCGGTGAGCACCAGGATCGCGATCGTGATGAAGGCGACGCCGGGCACGAGCGCGACCAGGTCGATCCGGGGCCGCGGCTGGACCGGCGGGTCCTCCGCCGGGAGGGGCGCGATCTCCTGCCAGGCCCGCTCCTGCCACGCGGTCGGGGTGGTCGGGAACTCGCTGTAGTCAGGCACGGGACACCTCCACGTCACCGGCACCGGAATCGATCGTGATGATGAACTCGGGGTGGCCGTCGTCGGTCCAGGCCGCCGAACCGGTGCCCGCGAAGAAGCCGTCCGTGGCGCCGGAGTCGAACACGTCGAGGTTCCCGATGCCCTGGTCGACGTTGATCTGGACGTCGGCCGAGTCGGGCACGACCACGGTGAGGTCGCCGACGCCGTGGTCGACCTTCGTCCGGATGGGCGCACCGAGGTCGGAGACGTTCACGTTGCTGAGGTCGACGGTCAGGTCGCCAGCGCCGAGCTCGTACACCGGGCGGACCATCTGGGCGGTGGCCGGCCGGTAGGTGCGGTCGCCGACGCCCCCGCCGAAGTGCCACGGCCCGGACGCCGACGCGATCAGCCCGAACGACAGGATGATCCCGAGCGCGATCAGCCCGCCGCGGGCCCGTCGTCCGCCGGAGAACGCGGCGGCCACCAGCCCCAGGCCGACGACCAGCAGCGCGGCACCGAAGAAGCCGCGGGGGCCGACGTCCCAGGTCGAATACCGGGTGATCAGCACCAGGATGCCGATCACGATGAGCAGGCCGGCGAGGGTGATGCCGGGGATCGGCGAGCGCGGCCCGGCGGCGGCCCGGCGCTCGGCCATGCGGTCCAGCGGCGCGCGGCGCTCGACGGGTGCGCGGTCGGCGTGCGGCATGAGCAGCCACAGCAGCAGGTAGACCAGGACGCCGGAGCCGCCGGCGAACGCCAGGGCGACGAAGCCGATGCGCCAGAGCAGCGGGTCGATCCCGCTGTAGTCGGCCAGGCCGCCGCAGACGCCGCCGATCATCCTGTCGGTGCTGCTGCGGCGCAGCTGGGTCCGCACGGGCGGGCCGGGCGGCGGGGTCGGCGGCTCCCAGGACGGGTCCACCGTCGGTTCTGCGGGGGGCGGTGCGGATGTCATGCCCACAGGGTCGGCACTCCGGCCGCCCGGATCCATCGGGGAACGCCCCCATCCGACCCTGGTCCTCGGGGAGCTCCCCGACCCGGGTGATCACCGGTGTTCCACCGGGGCCCGGCGGTGCGACGATCGGAAACGTGCAGATCCCTGTCGCGGGGTCCCCGGCTTCCGGGGCGACGCCCGCCCCGCAGCCCCGCCCGCCGCTGGCGCGCCCGCGTGAAGGGCGCCTGCTGGCCGGCGTGGCCGCGGGCACGGCCGCGCACCTGCGCCAGGACCCGCTCGTCGTCCGCGCCGCCTTCGTGGTGCTCTCCGCGCTCGGCGTCGGCGTCGTCCTCTACGGGCTGCTGTGGCTGACCATGCCGGTGGCCGAGCCCGGCGCCGAGCCGGTGGTCAGCCTCGCGCCCGGTGGACCGCGCAGCACGCGGCAGATGCTCGCGCTCGGCGGGCTGGGCCTGGTCGCGCTCATCCTGTTCGGGCAGGTGCTGTCGTTCAGCAACGGCAACGTCGTCCTGCCGCTGGTGCTGGTCGCCGCGGGGCTCGCGGTCATCTGGCGCCAGCTCGACACCGACCGGGCGCTGTCGCTGCCCGGGGTGCGCTGGGTGCTGGCCGGCGGCATCGCGCTGGCCGGGGGCGGCGTCATCCTGCTGCTGGCCACCACCGGTCAGCTGGCCAACGCCCGCAACGGGTTCGCCGCCACCCTGGTGATCCTGGTCGGCATCGTGCTGGCCACCGCGCCGCTGTGGCGGCGGCTGCTCGACTCGCGCGAGGCCGAGCGGGCCGCGCGCATCCGCTCCGAGGAGCGCGCCGCGGTGGCCGCGCACCTGCACGACTCGGTGCTGCAGACCCTCGCGCTGATCCAGCGCAACGCCGACGACGCGCAGGCGGTCGGCCGGCTGGCCCGCTCCCAGGAGCGCGAGCTGCGCACGTGGCTGTACGAGCCGCAGGTCGCCAGCGGCGGCACGTGGGCCGGCCTGGTCGCGCAGATGGTCGCCGAGGTCGAGGCCGACCACGCGGTCACCGTCGACCCGGTGGTGGTCGGCGACGCCCCGCTCGACGACGCGCTCACCGCCCTGGGCGCGGCCACCCGCGAGGCCATGGTCAACGTCGCCAAGCACGCCGGGGTGACGACGGCGGACCTCTACACCGAGGTGACGCCGGACAAGGTGTCGGTGTTCGTCCGCGACCGCGGCAAGGGCTTCGACCCCGAGACCGTGCCCGACGACCGCCGCGGGCTGCGCGACTCGGTGAGCGGCCGGCTCGCCCGGCTGGGCGGGACGGCGACGATCCGGTCGGCGCCGGGGGAGGGGACGGAAGTGGAACTGGTGCTGCCGAGGGAGACCAGCGCGTGAGCGAGCCGGTGCGCGTGTTCGTCGTCGACGACCACGCGATGGTCCGGGCCGGCGTGCGCGCCGAGCTCGGGGACGAGGTGACCGTCGTGGGGGAGGCCGCCGACGTGCCGGAGGCGGTCGAGCGCATCCGGACGACGGTGCCGGACGTCGTGCTGCTCGACGTGCACCTGCCCGGGGGCGGCGGCCGGGCGGTGCTCGAGACGCTGCGGGCCGAGCTGCCGTCGGTGCGCTGGCTGGCGCTGTCGGTGTCCGACGCGGCCGAGGACGTCATCGCGGTCATCCGCGCCGGCGCCCGCGGCTACGTCACGAAGACGATCTCCGGGCCGGACCTGCAGGCCGCCGTCCGCCGGGTGGCCGACGGCGACGTCGTCTTCAGCCCCCGGCTGGCCGGCTTCGTGCTGGACGCGTTCTCCGCCGCCGGGCCCGCCCCGGCACCGGCCGAGGACCCCGCGACCGACCCGGGCCTGGACCTGCTGTCCGCCCGCGAGCGCGAGGTCATGCAGCTGCTCGCCCGCGGCTACACCTACCGGGAGATCGGCTCGCGGCTGTTCATCTCGGTGAAGACCGTGGAGTCCCACGCCTCGAACGTGCTGCGCAAGCTGCAGTTGTCCAACCGCAACGAGCTCACCCGCTGGGCGGCGACCAACCGGTTGCTGTGAGGCGTGCGCTGCTCCTCGTCCTCCTGGTGGTCGTGGCCGTGACCGGGCTGCTGTGGACGTTCCAGCGGCGGCTGGTCTACCTGCCGGAGGGCACGCCCGGCCCGGCGCCGGCCGGGGCCCGCGACGTCACGCTGACCACCGACGACGGCCTGCGGCTCGGGGGGTGGTTCTTCCCAGGCGACGACGCCGCGCCGGCCGTGCTGGTCGCCGACGGCAACGGCGGCAACCGCGGACTGCGGGCACCGCTCGCCGAGGCGCTGCAGGAGCGCGGGCTCTCGGTCCTGCTGTTCGACTACCGCGGCTACGGCGGGAACCCCGGCAGCCCCAGCGAGGAGGGGCTGGCGCTCGACGTCCGGGCCGCCCGGGCGTTCCTGCTGGAGCAGGTGCCGGCGGCGCGGCTGCTCTACTACGGCGAGAGCCTGGGCTGCGCCGTCGTCACGGAACTGGCGACCGAGCACCCGCCCGCCGGGCTGGTGCTGCGCTCGCCGTTCACCGACCTGGCCGCCGTCGGCAGCGTGCACTACCCGTTCCTGCCGGTCCGGCTGCTGCTGCGCGACCGCTACCCGGTGGAGGAGCAGATCGCGCGGGTCCGGGTGCCGACGACGGTGGTCTTCGGGACGGCGGACACGATCGTCCCGCCCGACCAGAGCCGGGCCGTGGCCTCCGCGGCCGCGGACCTCCACCGCCTGCTGGCCGTGACCGGCGCCGACCACAACGACCCGGTGCTGCTCGACGGGCCGCAACTGGTCGAGGCGGTGGTCGAACTAGCGCGTCTGTGACTCCACAAAGGCGCGGGCCTCCTCGACCAGCGGGGGCCGGTCGACGCTCTCGTCCACGACCACCCAGCCGTTCATCCGGCGGCCGTCCATCGGCTCGAACGGCACGGCCTGCCCGGCGCCGACCAGCTCGTCCTGCCGGGTCGGCGGGAGCTTCAGCACGAGCTGCTCGTGCCACCAGATCGCGAAGAACTTCGCGCCCGTGCGCAGGCCCTGCGAGCCGAACATGCTGCCGCGGCTCACCGGCCCGCCCTCGGCCCCGGCGACGAGCTCGTCCCAGGCGCTCATGCCGTGTGGACGACGTGGAAGGCCTCGGCCAGCCGCCCCTCCGCCAGGCCGAAGCGCTGGGCCGTCTGGCTCATCCAGCCGCGGACGAACCCGTCGAGGTCGGGCATGTGGCCCACCTGCGACTTGTGGCAGCTCAGGGCCTCGATCTTCCGGTCGGCGACGGCGGTGACGTCGACGGCGTGGTCGGCGCGCGGGCTGGCGCCCAGCCACACCTCCGCCACCGTCCACGCCTCCAGGCCCTCGTCGGCCAGCAGCTCGGGCCAGGCGAACGGGTTGCGGGCGTCGGGGTAGACCGCGCGCAGCGTCGACTCACCGACCGTCATGTGGTCGGGGTGGCTGGCGCCGATCCGGTCCCAGAACCGCTCCGGCGAGCTGGTCAGCACCCGCTGCGGCCGCACCTGGCGGATCACCCGGCTGATGTCGCGACGCAGGTCGAGCGAGAGCTCCAGCCGCCCGTCCGGATAGCCGAGGAACCGCACGTCCTCGACGCCGACGACGGCCGCGGCGGCCCGCTGCTCGGCCTGGCGCAGCGGGCCCATCTCGTGCCGGGGCGTCTCGTCGAAGCCCCCGGCGTCGCCGTCGGTGACGATGCAGTAGGTGACCTCGGTGCCGGCCGCCGTCCAGGTCGCCACCGTGCCGGCGCTGCCGAAGTCGACGTCGTCGGGGTGGGCGAGCACGCAGAGCGCGCGCTCCACGTGCTCGGCGGGCTGAGTCGGTCGGGCGAACGGATTGGTCACCCGCCGGAGCTTATGTGCCCGGCCGCCGCGGCGATCCCGGCCAGCTTGTCCGGGTTGCCCATGTAGAACACCTGCTCGACCAGGCCGTCGACCAGCACCAGCTGCAGCGCCATGTACGGCCCCTCGTCGTTCCACGCCACGACCGCCGGTGCCCCGTTGACCTCGGCCAGGCCGACCTGCAGCCCGAGCCCCGCGCCCACCGGTCCGATCGCGGCCAGGAAGCGGGCCACCTTGTCCGCGCCGAAGATCGGCCGCCGCGCCGCCTTGACCTTGCCGCCGCCGTCGGAGACGAGGACGACGCCCGGCGACATCGCCGCGAGCAGGCTCTCGACGTCCCCGCTGACCGCCGCCGCGAGGAAGCGCTCGGTCACCTCCTGCGTCTCGCGCCGGTCGGTGTCGAAGCGCGGACGGCGGGCCTGCACGTGCTCGCGCGCCCGGTGCCCGAGCTGCCGGACGGCGGCCTCGGACCGGTCGAGGACTGCGGCCACCTCCGACCACGCCATGCCGAACACCTCGCGCAGCACGAAGACCGCCCGCTCCACCGGCGACAGCGTCTCCAGGACGACGAGCACCGCCAGCGAGACGTCCTCGCCGAGCTCGACCGACTCCGCCGGGTCCGGTGGCCTGCTGCCCGGCACCGGGTCGGTCAGCAGGGGCTCGGGCAGCCACGGGCCGACGTAGGTCTCCCGCTGCGCCCGCGCCGACCGCAGCCGGTCCAGCGCCAGGCGGGAGACGATCCGGACGAGGAACGCGCGCGGGTCGGCGACCTCGCCGCGGTCGGCCGCCGACCAGCGCAGCCACGCGTCCTGCACGGTGTCTTCGGCGTCGGCGACGCTGCCCAGCATCTGGTAGGCCACCCCGAACAGCAGCCGCCGGTGCCGGTCGAAGACGGCGAGCAGCTCGTCGCCGGCGCCGGAGGTCATGACGCGGTGGACCGGAGCGGGGCGACCCGCGCGGCCGGGATCTCGCAGCGGTCCTTGAAGCCCTGGCTGTGCAGGCCCAGAGCGCTGTTGAAGCGCGAGCGCTGGTTCTCCACGGCGATCATCATGGTCAGCTCGACCAGGGCGGCGTCGTCCAGATCCCGGCGCAGGCCCTCGACCATCTCGTCGGTGACCGTCGGCGGGGTGGCGGTGGCCGCCTCGGTGTACTCCAGGACCCGCCGCTCGAGGTCGGTGTAGACGTCGCTGTCCCGCCACCGGGGCACGTCCCTGATCTTGGCCTCGTCGGTGCCCCGGCTCACGGCGGTCCAGTAGCCGAAGTCGACGCACCAGGAGCAGCCGATCGCCACCGACGCGGCCATCTCGGCCAGGTGCCTGAGGGTGGGGTCGAGCCGGTGCCACTTGTCGAGCGACATCTCGAAGCGGGCGTTGGTCAGCAGGACCTTCGGGTTGTGCCCCATCGCCGCCGCCGGGTCGGCGACGACGCCCCACTTGCGGCGCGAGTACCACTCGGTGAGCCGGTAGACGAGGCTGCGGGGCGGGTCGAGCGGGATGCGGGCCATGGTCGTCGTCCTCTCTGCATCGGTTGACGCACAGAAAGACGGGGCAGCCGCGCCGGATGTGACATCAGTCCAGGGGCAGTGCCGGCAGCCGCTTGAGGAACCGGCGCAGCGGCAGCGGTCGGGTGGAGGTCCCAGCGGGGTCAGGGCCGGGCGGCGGCGGGACGTCGGGCCCCGGTTCCTGCGGCGATGCGCTCATGCCGTCCAGGCTGGCCCGCGCGGTACCGGACGTCGTCGTTCCAGGAGTCGAATCGCGGTCGGCCGCAGTGCATCGTCCGGAGGACCCCGTCTCCTCCTCCGGATGGATCCCCCCGGGCCGGAACACCGTCGTTCCGACCCGAGAACGGACGTCGAAACCCCTGGTCGGCGAGGGGGCTGATTCGCCATGCTGTCCCACCGTGGCTGTTTCGGCACACCCCGTGGTCGACCGGAGAGTGCGATCGGGGGCCGCCGCGGCGCTCCCCCCGGTCGCGGCGGGCACGGCGGGGCTGTTCGTCCTCGGCTGCCTGATCGCCTCGCTGACCCTGCCCGGCGACCTGTACTCGCGGGTGGTCACCAACGTGGCGCAGTTCGTCGCGCCGGCCGTCGCCGCCGTCACCCTCGGGCTGCGGGCGCGCCGGTCCACCGGGCGGTTGCTCGCCGCGTGGACGGTGCTCGCCGTCGGCTGCGGGTGCTGGGCGGCCGGCCAGGCCTGGTGGGCGCAGCAGGAGATCAGCGGCGCGGGCATCCCGTTCCCCTCGGTCGCCGACATCGGCTACCTCGCGTTCCCGGTGCTCGCCGCGGTGGGGCTGCTGCTCTACCCGAGCGACGGCGGGGCGCGCGGCCGTTGGCGGCGCACCTCCGACGCCGTCATGACCTCGGCGGCAGTCGGGCTGGTGAGCTGGGAGACCGCGCTCGGCGCGATCGCCGACCGGACCACGCCGGACGAGCCGCTGACGTGGGTGCTCTTCCTCGCCTACCCGGTGCTGGACGTCGTCCTCATCGTCCTGGCCGTGCTGACCGCCGCCCGGACCCGCAACCCCCGCCTGCCGCTGGTGCTGGTCTGCGCCGGCCTGGTCGCGCTGAGCGTCTCCGACAGCGCCTTCGCCTACCTGCAGGCGACCATGTCCTACCGCGGCGGCTCGCTCGACCTCGGCTGGGTCGCCGGCTTCCTCCTGCTCGCACTGGCCGGGCTGGCCCGCACGCCGACCGCGGTGCCGGAGACACCGGAACGAGAGGCGACGGCGGAACTGCGCGCCGACCTGCTGCCCTACCTGCCGGTCGCCGTCGCGCTGGTCGCCACCTTCGTCTACGCGCTCACCGGCGGGCAGCTCGGCATCGTCGCGGTGTCGCTCTCGGTGGTCGTCATCGGGCTGATCCTGGTGCGCCAGTACGTCACCCTGCGCGAGAACGTGCGGCTCAACCGCGAGCTGGTCCAGCGGGAGGCGCTGCTCCGGCACCAGGCGTTCCACGACGGCCTGACCGGGCTGGCCAACCGCGCGCTGTTCCTCGACCGCCTCGAGCACGCGCTCGCCGTCCACCGCCGGGAGCCGCGGCCGGTCGCGCTGGTCTTCCTCGACCTCGACGACTTCAAGGTCGTCAACGACACCCTCGGCCACGCCGCCGGCGACGCGCTGCTGGTGGAGGTGGCGGTCCGGTTGCGCGGTGCCCTGCGGACCGCCGACACGGTCGCCCGGCTGGGCGGGGACGAGTTCGCCGTCCTCCTCGACCCGGCGGACGACGTCGAGGCCGCCATCACCCGCGCGCTCGACGCACTGCGCACGCCGGTCGTCCTCGCCGGGACTCCGGTGCCGGTGCGGGCCAGCGCCGGGGTGTGCGTGCTCGGCCCGGAGGACCCGTCGGCCCGGGCGGACGCGGTGCTCGTGCGCGCCGACACGGCGATGTACGCGGCGAAGCGCGCGGGCAAGGACCGGGTGGTCCGCTTCACGCCCGGTCTGCCGCTCCAGGCGGGAGCCCGCGAGCCGCGGGGTGTGCTGACCTCCTAGAGGCGGCCGCGCCCCTGGCGCAGCAGCATCAGGCCGAGCGCGGCGCCGTCCGTCCCGAGCGCGGCCTGGAACCTCGCCAGGACCTGCTGCTCGCGGGCGAGGGAGAGGCGTGTGCCGCCGGCGGCGGCGCGCAGCTGCCCGATCTCGCGGGAGATGGCGAGCCGGCGCTGCACGAGCTCGATGATCTCGGCGTCGCAGGCGTCGATCTCGGTGCGCAGCTCGCCGATGCGGGCCGTGGCATCAGGTGCGGTGGTGGTGCTCATCGGAACGGTTCCTCCGGGGCGGTTCGGCCGTCTGACCCCGGAACGAGAAACGCCCCGGGCTCTTCGGGCCCGGGGCGTCGGTTGCTGTGGTCGCTCAGCCAGCAGTGACGGACACCGGATCCCGGTGACCGTAAAAAAACACGGAGCTGGTGTGCAGCACGGCAGCAGTGTGCCACAGCCGCCGGACGCGCCGCCAGGATGTGACGTCGGCGGCTCCGCTGGAGGAGCGGACGGCCCAGGCCGATGGGAGAACGGCCGCAGGACCCGCCGCGGCCTCGTCGCACAGGAGCCCCGAACGTGCCCTCCTTCCTCCGCCCGCACTCCCGGCTCGAGGGATCCCCGCTGGTCACCGACCCGAGCACGCTCCGGGCGGTCCTCGACGCCGCTCCGGTGACGCTGTTCGTCACCGACGAGCGCGGCGAGATCGTCCACCGCAACGCGGCCGCCGGGACGACGCTGGCCGACGCCGTCGCGATGCTGGGGGAGCGCGGCCTGGACCAGCTGCGCGGGACCCTGCGCCGCGTGATCCGGGAGCGCACGCAGTTCCCGGTGCACGAGACGATCGTCGTCGAGGGCGACCAGCGGATGGTGGCCCAGCTGGGCATCGGCCGGATCCCGGGCGGCTACGTCGTCCACTGGCGCAACGACACCGCCCGCGCCGCGCTCGCCACGGCGACGGGGGAGCTGGCCGACGGGCTCGCCGACGACGGCGCCGCGCTCGCCGCCGTCGGGGACACCCTGGCCGGTGCGGCGGAGGGCTGCTCCGCGCAGGCCGGGACCGTCTCCGCCGGCGCCGTCCAGCTCACGGCCAGCATCGACGACATCAGCCGGAACACCTCGGCGGCGGTGACCAGCACCGCGAACGCCGTGACGTCGGCGCGGGCGGCGACCGACAGCGTCGAGAAGCTCTCCGCCTACAGCGCCGAGATCGGCAGCATCTCGAAGCTGATCATCTCGATCGCCGAGCAGACGAACCTCCTGGCGCTCAACGCCACGATCGAGGCCGCGCGCGCCGGGGAGGCCGGCAAGGGCTTCGCCGTCGTCGCCAACGAGGTCAAGGAGCTGGCCAGCGGCACGGCCGAGGCGTCGGCGAACATCAACCGGATGATCGAGACGATCCAGGCCGGCAGCCGGGCCGCGGTCGAGGCGATCGCCGACATCGTCGCCCGGATCACCGAGCTCGAGGAGCAGCAGACGACCATCGCCGCGGCGGTCGAGGAGCAGAGCGCCACCGCGGCCGGGATCTCCCAGGCGACCGGGGGTCTCGCGGGGGCGGCCCAGACGACGTCGGACTCGGTGACCGGCGTCCGCTCGGCGGTCGGCTCGATGGCCGACCGGGCGGCGCGCCTGCGGGAGCTGCTGGCCGATCTCCACAGCGCGAGCTGACCGTTCACAGACGTCACACGAGGACCGGGAGCCGTCACCCGTCCGGCTTACAGTGATGTGGTCATGAGCAGCGCCCAGTCAGCCCTCCCCGGTACCGCCACCCTCCAGCGCACCGCGCCGGGCTCGGTGGGTCGCGATCTCGACCGCATGCTCGCCGGCCTGAACGGCCCGCAGCGCGACGCCGTCGTCCACGAGGGCGGGCCGCTGCTCATCGTGGCCGGCGCCGGGTCGGGCAAGACGCGCGTGCTCACCCACCGCATCGCCTACCTGCTCGGTGCGCGGCACGTGCAGCCCGGCGAGATCCTCGCGATCACCTTCACCAACAAGGCCGCCGGCGAGATGAAGGAGCGCGTGGCCAACCTCGTCGGTCCGCGCGCCCGCGCGATGTGGGTGTCGACGTTCCACTCGATGTGCGTGCGGATCCTGCGCGCCGAGGCGTCGAAGCTCGGCCTGAAGTCGTCGTTCACGATCTACGACCAGGGCGACTCGGTGCGGCTGATGACGATGGTCGCCCGCGACCTCGACCTCGACGCCAAGCGCTACCCCGGCCGCAGCCTCGCCGCCCAGGTGTCCAACCTGAAGAACGAGCTCATCGACGAGGAGAGCTACGTCCCGTCGACGGCGCCGGAGAAGGTGCTGGCCGAGGCCTACAAGCTCTACCAGCAGCGGCTGCGCCAGGCGCACGCGCTGGACTTCGACGACCTGATCATGACGACCACGCACCTGCTGCAGGCCTTCCCGGACGTCGCCGAGCACTACCGCCGCCGCTTCCGGCACGTGCTCGTCGACGAGTACCAGGACACCAACCACGCGCAGTACGTGCTGGTCCGCGAGCTGGTCGGCCCGCCCGGTGGCCCGGTGCCGCCGGCCGAGCTGTGCGTCGTCGGCGACGCCGACCAGTCCATCTACGCCTTCCGCGGCGCGACGATCCGCAACATCGACGAGTTCGAGCGCGACTACCCCGAGGCCACGACGATCCTGCTGGAGCAGAACTACCGCTCCACCCAGCGGATCCTGCGGGCGGCCAACACCGTCATCGCGAAGAACACCGGTCGCCGTCCCAAGAACCTGTGGACCGATGCCGGCGACGGCGAGCTCATCGAGGGCTACGTCGCCGACAACGAGCACGACGAGGCCGCGTGGGTCGCCGAGCAGATCGACGCGCTGGTCGACGAGGGCACGGCAGCACCCAAGGACATCGCCGTCTTCTACCGGACCAACAACGCCTCCCGCGTCTTCGAGGAGGTGTTCATCCGGGTCGGGATGCCCTACAAGGTGGTCGGCGGCGTGCGCTTCTACGAGCGCAAGGAGGTCCGCGACGCGCTGGCGTACCTGAAGGTGGTCGCCAACCCGGCGGACGTCGTCAGCCTCCGGCGGGTGATCAACACCCCGAAGCGCGGGATCGGCGACCGGGCCGAGGCCTGCATCGAGCAGTTCGCCGACCGCGAGCGGATCGCGTTCGCGACCGCGCTGCGCCGCTGCTCGGAGATCCACACGCTCGCCCCGCGCTCGCTCAAGGCGATCCAGGAGTTCGTCGCGCTGCTGGAGGAGTTCGAGCAGCTGGTGGAGACCGGCTCCGGGCCGGCCGCGCTGCTGGAGAGCATCCTCGACCGCACCGGCTACCTCGCCGAGCTGTCGGCCTCGACCGATCCGCAGGACGAGGGCCGTGTCGACAACCTCAACGAGCTCGTCTCGGTCGCCGCCGAGTTCGAGGCGGCCAGCCCCGGGGGCTCGGTCACCGACTTCCTCGAGCAGGTCTCGCTCGTGGCCGACGCCGACCAGGTCCCGGTCGCGGGTGACGACGCCGGCGTCGTCACCCTGATGACCCTGCACACCGCCAAGGGGCTGGAGTTCCCGGTCGTGTTCCTGACCGGTCTCGAGGACGGCGTCTTCCCGCACCTGCGGGCCCTCGGCGACCCCAAGGAGCTCGAGGAGGAGCGGCGGCTGGCCTACGTCGGCATCACGCGGGCGCAGCAGCGGCTGTTCCTCTCGCGGGCGCAGGTGCGCACGAGCTGGGGGCAGCCGGCCTACAACCCGCCGTCCCGATTCCTCGACGAGCTGCCGGCCGACACGGTGCACTGGGAGCGCAAGGACGCCGCGCCGATCTCGACGTCGTACTCGTCGGCGCAGCAGCGGGTCGCCGCGACCGGGCTCTCGACCGGCGGGCTGCGCGGCGGCGCGGGCAACCGGCCGATCATCGCCGTCGAGGTGGGCGACCGGGTCAGCCACGACGCGTTCGGGATGGGCACCGTGGTCGAGGTCAACGGCGTCGGCGACAAGGCCCAGGCGACCGTCGACTTCGGCTCCGGCGGCACCAAGCGCCTCGTCCTGCGCTACGCCCCCCTCGTCAAGCTCTAGGCGTCACGCAGGCCCTGCCCGCGACTCTCGCGGTCTTTCTGCAGCTCTTGCGGTCCTGCAGGACCGCGAAAGCAGCAGGAAAACCGCAAGACCAGCGCCGAGCGCTCCTCAGCCGACGCTGATGCCGCGGTCGGCGAACCAGGGAGCCGGGTTGAACGGCTTGCCGGTCATCCCGCCGCGGTGCAGCTCGAAGTGCAGGTGCGGGCCGGTCGACTGCCCCTGGTTGCCCACCTTGGCGATCTGGTCGCCGGCGTGGACGACGTCCCCGGCCTTCACGTTGTAGTACTTCATGTGGCCGTAGATCTCGACGTCGCCGTCGGCGTTCTGGATGTAGATCGCGTTGCCGAACCCGGACGCGGGGCCGGCCTTCAGCACGACACCGTCGGTCGCCGCGTAGATGGGCGTGCCGAGCGGGGCGGCCATGTCGATGCCCCAGTGCATGGTGCCCCAGCGCATGCAGTAGCAGGTGGTCAGCCGGAAGTCGGTGACCGGCAGCACGGTCTTCGGCTCGCGGGCCGCGCGGGAGGCGGCGAGCTCGTTGAGCCGTGCCTGCGCCTCGGCCTCGGTGATGCTGGCGCGGGCCACGGCGTCGTCCATCCCGCCGGTCAGACCGACGTCGGACGCCGTCCCGAGCCCGTAGTCGGCCGCGGACGCCACGACGTCGGTGGGACCGCTGCCGAGCAGGCCGGGCAGGCCGGCGACGAGGGCACCGAGGATCAGCGCGGCCAGCCACAGCGGGGCGCGCTTGCCGGGGGGCTGCGGGAGGCGGCGGGTGTGCGTCGTCTCGCCGGCGTCGTCCGCGGGACGGGCGCTTCCGAGGGAGACGTCCGTCGCGGGGAGGATCCCAGGCCGGGGAAGGACCAGGGAGCGGGACACAGGTGCACCTTCCGGTGGAGCGACGGCCACGACTGCTGCCGGGACCGTGACCGGACCGTAACGATGCGTCAGGAGTCGACAAAGCACCTCGCGGCACGTGTCGTGCCGGGCCCGTTCCGGATGTGACGGGTGGGACTCAGGCGACCGCGGCGGTCAGCGACGCGACCGTGGACACGGTCCGTCGCAGGCCCGCGAGCGTCGCCGCGACCTCGTCCAGGACACCGCGGTGGATCGGCAGGGACATGTGCCCGACGCCCCGCACGAGCACGTTGCGCGCCCCCAGGTCGGGGTGGTCGCACCGGCCGGAGCTCGTGGGCAGCACCATCTGGTCGATGTCGCTGTAGACGGCGGTGATCCGGGTGGTGCAGCCGGGCGCAGGCTCCGCGAGCTCCTGGTACAGCGGCGAACCGGGCCGCAGCTGCCGGATCAGCGGCGCCGGGACGACGTTGGCCCACCGCGAGCCCTGGTGCGGCGTGCCGAGGGTCACCAGCGAGTCGACCCGCCGGTCACCGCCCAGCCGCTGCACGAAGTAGCGCGAGATCAGCCCGCCGAGGCTGTGCCCGACCACGTGGATCCGCTCGTGCCCGGTGTCCTGGCAGATCTGCTCGACGCGGTCGGCGAGGTCGTGGGCGGCCTCGGCGACGTCGCCGAGCAGCGGGCTGTAGTTCCAGGAGCACACCGAGCCGAAACCGCGCCGGCGCAGGCTGCGGCGCATCACCGCGAAGGCCGAGCTGTTGTCGACCAGGCCGTGGACCAGCAGCACCGGGGTGCGCGAGGCCAGCGGGTCGTCGGCGAACAGCGCCCGGACGGCGGGGGACTGCGCCCCGGGCCGGAACCGGACGTCCGGACGCAGCTGCTCGCTGCGCGTGCCGAACGGGTAGAGCAGCACGTGCGCGCCGACCCAGGCCAGCTCGGTGAGCCCGCCGGTCAGCGCGGCGGGGGAGCACAGAGAGCGCAGGCCGCCTCGTGGCGATCCCGAGGGAACGCCGCCGATGTGCGACTCTGGACCGGAGTCCGGATCGCTCCTCGGTTGCATCCCACTACCTCCGTCTGCTCCCACCGGTGCGTTCCGGGACGGCCTTCCCGCCGGTGGCGGAGCACTCCCTGTGTGCTCCGTTCACGTGACGGTAATGCCTGTGTGTGTTCGTCGTCACACGGGCAGAGCTGCTCATCGGCGGAATGACGCCTGTTCGTGACCATCCCGGCCGAAGGGGAATCCGTGCCCACCCGCAGTGGACCCGCCCGCGACCGCGCTCCCTCGGCGGCCGACCGCGTGCCGAGTCGCCCGTCCGCCCGCCGCACCGGCTCGGCCCGGCGCAGCGCGCCGACCGCGCCGGTCGACGAGGTCGTCGTCGGCACCGTGCCGGTTCCCGCCCGGCTGGCCGGCGGGCTGCTGGTCCTGGCCGCCGTCCTGGCGGTCGTGGCGCTCTTCCCGACCTACCTCGTCGTGGGCGGCACGGTGGTGTCCCCGGCGCGCAACGCCGGCAGCGTGCTGGTCGCGCTGCTGGTCCCGGTCGTCTCCGCGGCGGTCGGCGTCGTGCTCGCCCGCGGTGCGGTGCCGAAGTTCGGCCTCGCCTACGCCGGGACGGCGGCCGCGCTGTCGGTCGGTCCGCTGCTCATCGAGCTGTACCGCGGCAGCAGCTCGACGTCGCGGCCCGCCGTCGAGGTGCTCGCCGGGGAGAAGGTCCTGACCAGCAGCGTCGAGATCGGCGCCGGCTGGGTGCTCGGCGTCGCCTCGCTCGCCGTCTTCGTGCTGGCCGGTCTGCTCGCCGCCTTCGCGTGGGGCCGCACGGTCATGGAGGACGGCGGCACGCTCGACCCCGTGCGCTCCGCGCTCGCCGGCGCCGGGGTCCTGCTCGGCGTCGGGACGGTGCTCTGCCTGACCCTGCCCGCCGCCGACGTGCCCGACCGGATCGTCACCGACCCCTCCACCCACATGCAGACGGTGGTGACGTCGGAGGGCCCGCAGGCGCTGCTCGAGCGGCCGGGCCTGGCGCTGCTGGGCGGGCTGCTGCTCGCCGGCGCGATCGTCCTGTGCTCCGTCGTGGCGCCGTCGCTGCGGCCGCGGCTGGCGACCGTCGGCGCCCTGCTGGCCCTCGCCGTCGCCGTCCTCGACGCCGGCCTGACCGGCGTGCGCGACGCCCTCTCCTCCTCCGAGCTGGAGTGGACGGTGCCCGGCGCCGGGCTGCTGGTCGCCGGGCTCGGCTACGTGCTGCTGACCGTCCTCGCCTGGCGGCTGCGCCGGACGCCGTCGTCCGAGCGCGGCTGAGCGCCGCTACAGTCCCCCCATGGCGGAGGAACGCATCCGGGTGGTGGTCGCCAAGCCCGGCCTCGACGGGCACGACCGCGGTGCCAAGGTCGTGGCCCGGGCGCTCCGGGACGCCGGCATGGAGGTCGTCTACACCGGCCTGCACCAGACGCCCGAGCAGATCGTCGAGACGGTCGTCCAGGAGGACGCCGACGCCGTCGGCCTATCCGTGCTCTCCGGGGCGCACATGACGCTGTTCGAGCGGCTCTCCGAGCTGCTGCGCGAACGAGGCGTCGACGACGTCGTGGTGTTCGGCGGCGGGATCATCCCGGACGAGGACATACCCGAGCTCGAACGGATGGGGGTGGCCCGGGTCTTCACGCCCGGCGCGACCACCACCGAGATCGTCGACTGGGTCCGCGAGCACGTCGGGGCCCCGGCAGGAGCCTGAGCGCAGCAGCTCCAACCGGCACGTCACGAGGTCACCGGCAGGGTCAGCTGCTGCACGTGCCCGGCGCCGGTGGTCAGCGTGACCGGCTGCGGCGCCGTCGACCCGCGGTAGGCCAGGTCGCCGCCGGCCAGGACGACGGCCAGCCGGTGCCCGGGCAGGAACCGGTGCACGATGCCCGGCAGCTCGATCGTCACCGGCTGGGTCACGTCGGTGATCCGGGCCGGCGAGATCACCCGGTGCGGCAGCTCGATCGCGCCGTCCGGGCCGATGTCGTAGAGCTTGGCGAAGACGACGAGCTGCCCGGCCGGCCCGGCGGACTGGGTCAGCGCCGCGGGGGAGTCCAGCTGCACCGTCAGCTGCCCGGAGCCGACCACGTCGAGGGGCTTCGTCAGCGGCGCGGTGGCGAAGCGGATCGCCGTCCCGGGCGGGTCGGTGACCGGCTGGGACTGGTCGAGCGCCGATGTCTCGGTGTAGTTCGGCCCGACCGGCGCGACGCTCGAGTAGGCGCTGGTGCCGGGCACGACCGCGGCCTGGCGGTCGACGAGGGTGCCGTCGCCGGGACCGCCGCCGGACAGGTACAGCGTCCGCTGCGAGCCGACGGGGTAGCACGGTGCGGTCGCGTAGGCCTTGGCCGCGTCGCCGGTGGCCGCGTAGACCCAGTCGCGGAAGTAGGAGAAGTTCAGCTTCGGGGCGGGGCCCTTGCCGAGCAGGTAGTGGTCGAACCACTGGATGGCCAGCCGGCCCTGGTAGGACGACGCCGGGTGGCGCTCGTCGAGCTCGCCGGGCACCGGCGTCGAGCCGCTGTGCCCCCATGACTGCCACTGCAGCGCGACCGGGGTGCCCTGCTGCTTCAGCGTCGTGTAGGTCGCCACCGACTCCTGCAGGTTGAACAGGGTGTCCGCCTGGCCCTGGGCCAGGAACGTGGGCACCCGGACGTCGGAGATGTAGCTGGCCACGGAGTTGGAACGCAGGTAGTCGATCGAGGCCTGGCTGGCGTAGCCCTGCGTGCCGATCTCCAGCAGCGCCTGGCACACCGGCGGGTCGAAGTTCCCGCAGTTGTCGTTCACGAACGTCTGGAACTTCGCCGGGTCCGACAGCGCCTGCAGGTCCTCGACGCCGTTGACCACGCCGAGCGTGGTGAACAGCAGCGACCACTGGTACTTGAAGACGCCGCTGCCGCCGTAGCTCACCGAGCCGCTGCGCGCGGTGCCGCCGGGCAGGCCGCTGTTCTCGGGGTCGAGGGAGTAGGCCAGGTCGTTCCAGGTGATCATCGGCACGATCGCGTCGAGCCGGTCGGTGCCGGCCTCGTGCTCGTAGGCCGCGGTGGCGAACTGGATCTGCCCGCCGTAGGAGCCGCCGACCATGCCGACCGCCGGGTCGTACGGGGTGCCGGTCGTCGCGTCCTGCCGGATGACCTGGTCGACGTGCACCGGCTGGCCCGTGGCGTCGTCGACCGCGGTGATCGACGGGTCGCCGCCGAGGAAGCGCAGCAGCTGGCTGGCGGCCGCGCCGTCGTGCTCGCGGTCGTCGAGCGTGATCGGGCAGGTGTCGCCGTCGACGAACCCGAGCCCGGTGTAGGACAGCGTCACGTACCCGCGCTCGCCGAAGCCCTGCGCGAGATCGGCCTGGTCGGCCTTGGTGCCACCGAACCCGTTGGTCGCCAGCAGCGCCGGGCCGGGGTGCGCGGCGGTGACGCCCGCGGGCACGTACAGGTCCGCGTCGATCTGGCAGGTGCGGTCCTCGGGACCCACGTGGGTCACCGTGATCGTCAGGTCGCGCGGGACGATGTCGGTGGCCGCGGACGCCGCCGGGGCCAGCACCGCCGTCCCGGCGGCGAGCAGTGTGCACGTGGTCAGGACGGTTGCCGCTCGGCGCATATCTCCCTAACGCGCGTCCGGCCAGGGGGTTACGCGCGAGTAGCTACGGCGTCCGGGTGTGAGCCTCCGCACCTCACCCTTGCCGGTGGAGCGGCCCCGTTTCCCGCGCGTTACGGTGCCTGTTCGTGGATCTCTTCGAGTACCAGGCCCGTGATCTGTTGGCCTCGCACGGCGTGCCCGTGCTCCCCGGGGGCGTCGCCGAGACGCCCGAGCAGGCCGAGGCGATCGCGCGCGACATCGGCCAGCCCGTCGTGGTCAAGGCGCAGGTGAAGGTCGGCGGGCGAGGCAAGGCCGGCGGCGTCAAGCTCGCCGACAACCCCGAGGACGCCAAGGCGCGCGCCCAGGACATCCTCGGGCTGGACATCAAGGGCCACATCACCCACCGCGTGATGGTCGCCCAGGCCAGCGACATCGCCGAGGAGTACTACTTCTCCTACCTGCTCGACCGCGCCAACCGCACCTTCCTCGCCATGGCGTCGAAGGAGGGCGGCATGGAGATCGAGCAGCTCGCCGTCGAGCGGCCCGAGGCGCTGGCCCGCATCCCGGTCGACGCCGTCCAGGGCGTCGACGAGGCCAAGGCCGCCGAGATCGTCGACGCCGGGAACTTCCCGGCCGAGGTCCGCGACCAGGTCATCGCCATCGCGCAGCGGCTGTGGGAGGTCTTCCAGCAGGAGGACGCCACCCTCGTCGAGGTCAACCCGCTCGCCAAGGCTCCCGACGGCACCGTCCTGGCGCTGGACGCCAAGGTGACCCTCGACGACAACGCCTCCTTCCGGCACGACAACCGGGTCGGCCTCGAGGACACCGCGGCCGCCGACCCGCTCGAGGCCCGCGCCAAGGAGAAGCACCTCAACTACGTCAAGCTCGAGGGCGAGGTCGGCATCATCGGCAACGGTGCCGGCCTGGTCATGAGCACCCTCGACGTCGTCGCCTACGCCGGCGAGGAGTTCGGCGGGGTCCGCCCGGCCAACTTCCTCGACATCGGCGGTGGCGCCTCGGCCGAGGTGATGGCCAACGGGCTGGAGATCATCCTGTCCGACCCGGCCGTCAAGAGCGTCTTCGTCAACGTGTTCGGCGGGATCACCGCCTGCGACGCCGTCGCGAACGGCATCGTCCAGGCGCTGCAGATCCTCGGGGACGAGGCGACCAAGCCGCTGGTCGTCCGGCTCGACGGCAACAACGTGGAGGAGGGCCGGCGGATCCTCGCCGAGGCCAACCACCCGCTGGTCACCGTCGTGGACACCATGGACGGCGCCGCGCGCCGCGCCGCCGAGCTCGCCGCCTGACCGCCCCTCCCCGAACAGGACCCATACAGAGATGTCGATCTTCCTCAACGAGAACAGCAAGGTCATCGTCCAGGGCATGACCGGCTCGGAGGGGCGCAAGCACACCCAGCGCATGCTCGCCTCCGGGACCGCGATCGTCGGCGGTGTGAACCCGAAGAAGGCCGGCGAGAACGTCGAGTTCGACGGCGCCACCGTGCCGGTGTTCGGCAACGTCGCCGAGGCGATGAAGGAGACCGGCGCCGACGTCAGCGTCATCTTCGTGCCGCCGGCCGGCGCGAAGGGCGCGGTCATCGAGGCCGTCGACGCGCAGATCGGCCTGGCCGTCGTGATCACCGAGGGCATCCCGGTGCACGACTCGACCTACTTCTGGGCGCACGCGCAGGGTGGCTCGACCCGGATCATCGGCCCGAACTGCCCCGGCCTGATCAGCCCCGGGCGGTCCAACGCCGGCATCATCCCGGCCAACATCACCAAGCAGGGCGCGATCGGCCTGGTCAGCAAGTCCGGCACGCTGACCTACCAGATGATGTACGAGCTCCGCGACATCGGCTTCTCCACCTGCGTCGGCATCGGCGGCGACCCGGTCATCGGCACCACGCACATCGACTGCCTGCAGGCCTTCCAGGACGACCCGGAGACCGAGGCGATCGTGATGATCGGCGAGATCGGCGGCGACGCCGAGGAGCGGGCGGCCGACTTCATCAAGGCCAACGTGACCAAGCCGGTCGTCGGCTACGTCGCCGGGTTCACCGCCCCCGAGGGCAAGACGATGGGCCACGCCGGCGCGATCGTCTCCGGTTCCTCCGGCACCGCCCAGGCCAAGAAGGAGGCCCTCGAGGCTGCCGGCGTCCGGGTCGGCAAGACCCCGTCGGAGACCGCCCGCCTCATGCGGGAGATCGTCGGCGCCTGAGCCGTGTCCGCTGCCCGGTGCCCTTTCGGGGGAACCGGGCAGCGGCGTTCTCCACCCGGTTCGGTCACGGACGGAGGATGACGGGCGTGCCACGGTTGCGCGCAGCGACCTGGGCAGACACCATGCGCTCCGCAACGCCGTTCCTACTGAGGAGAAGCGCGCCATGACCTCCAGCCAGCCCCCGCAGCCGCCGGGCGGGTACGGGCCGCCGCCGGGTGGGCAGCCCGGATACGGGCAGCAGCCCGGCTTCCCGCCGCCGCAGCCGGGGCAGCCCGGTCAGGGCCAGCAGCCGCCCCAGCCCCCGTACGGCCAGCCGCCGCAGCAGCCGCAGCCGCCGCAGCCGCCCTACGGCCAGCCGCCGCAGCAGCCGCCCTACGGGCAGCAGCCCGGCCAGCCTCCCTACGGCCAGCAGCCGCCGGGGCAGCCGCCCTACGGCGCTCCGGGGTACGGGCAGCAGCCCGGCTTCAACCCCTACGGCCAGCCCGCGAGCACGGGCGGCGGGTTCTCGTTCGACGCCAAGAAGCTCACGATGGCGACCTACGTCATCGGTGCCGGCACGCTGGTCTACCTGATCCTCGCGCTGTTCCCGTGGTTCGACTACAGCGACTACGTCTTCGGCATCCCGAACGAGGCGACGTTCTTCAACGACACGCTCAGCGGCTTCGGCAGCGGGCTGGTCACGTTCAGCTTCGTCCTGTTCCTGCTGGCGACGATCTGGGCGCTGCTCCCGGCGTTCTACGAGCTCAAGCTCGGCTTCCCGCGCGGCTGGATCACCGTCGGCCTGGCCGGTCTCGGGTTCGTCCTGACGCTGATCGCGTGGATCCAGTCGCTGGGCGGCGGGTTCTTCATCTTCGCGCTGCTCGGCTTGATCGTGTCCCTGGCCATCGCGCTGTTCGCGTTCCTCTCGCTGCTCCCCGAGCTGAAGAACAAGCCGGCGCTGCCGGGCCAGCTGGCCGGCGCCGCGCAGTGGGCCAACCAGCAGGCGCCGGACCTCACCCAGCAGTTCAACGCTCCGCGCCCGCAGGGCCAGCCCGGGCAGCCCGGGCAGCCCTACGGCCAGCAGCCGCCCGCTCCGGCCGGTCCGCCGCCGCAGCAGCCGTACGCGTCGCCGTCCTACCCGCCGCCGGCCCCCACGGGTCCGGGCGCGCCGGGTGGTTCGCACACCGGTCCCGGGACGACGCCGTCGCCGGCCGCGCCCAGCGGTCCGCCGCCGAGCGGGCCTGCCGCGACGGGCCCGGGCGCGCCGCCGCCCCCGCCGTACGGCCAGCCCGGCGGCTCGACGGCGTCCGGTGAGCAGCCGCGCCCCGAGCACGGCCCGGAGAGCTCCTCGACGGGAGTCTGAGCCGCACCGCACCGACGACGCGCCGGTGGCCCTGTCCGGGCCGCCGGCGCTTCGTGCGTTCGGGGGCCGCCCGGCGCGTGCGCCCGATGAACCGGGCCGGACCTTGCGACAGTGGAGCCCATGCCGTCCTCCTCGACGCGGGCCGCCGCCCCGCGGGCCGCTGCGGCCCCGCGGGCGTCCCTCCTCGAGCGGCTGACCGCGCACGGGCCCGGCGGTGCCCGCGCGGGCGCCGTCTGGGCCGCGGCCGCCGTCCTCGCCGTGACCCTTGTCGGGCTCGTCGGCCTGTCCATCGCCGTCGTCGTCGTCTCTACCCTGGACCCCGGCGGGGGGCTCTCCGTCGGGGGCTCGATCGCGCTCGCCGGCCGGCTGTGGCTGCTGGCGAACGGCGCCGAGCTGCGGCTGCCGTCCGGCCCGCTCCAGCTCGCGCCCCTCCTGCTCACCGCCGCCATCGCCTGGGGTCTGTCCCGGGCCGGGCGGTTCGCCGTCCACGCGGGTAACGCCACCTCGCCGCGCGCCGTCGGCGGCGCCACGGCCGCGCTGGTCGCCGGGCACGTGCTGCTCACCGGTGTGCTCGCCCTGGTCCTGGACGACGACGGCGCGGGCGTGGCCCTCGGTCGGACGCTGGCGGGTGCGGCCGTCCTCGCGCTGGTCGCCGGCGGCTCGGGCGTGCTGAGGGAGTCGGGGGCCCTCGACTCGGTGCTCGACCGGTTGCCCGGCGCGGTCCGCCCGCTGCTGCGCGCCGTCCTGGCGGGTCTGCTGGCCCTGCTGGCGCTGTGCACCGCGGTCGTGGCCGTGGCCCTCGCCGACGACGCCTCCGGCTACGCCGCGGTGTCCGGGTCTCTCGGCGGGGCCGGGGCCGGCGCGCTGGGGCTCCTCGGGCTCGGCCTGCTGCTGCTCCCGAACGCCGCGGCCGCCGTGCTCGGCCTGGCCGCCGGCCCCGGCTTCGTCGTCGGCGCCGGCACCGCCGTCTCGGTGCACGGGGTGTCCCTGGGCGCCGTCCCGGCGCTGCCGCTGCTCGCCGCGCTGCCCGACACCCAGGCGGTGCCCCTGCTCGCGTTCGCCTCCCAGGTCATCCCGGCGCTCGGCGGCCTGGTCACCGGCGTGGTGCTCGGCCGCCGGATGGGGGACGACGACGGCGGCTCGATCGTCGCCGGCCTGTGGGGCGTGGTCGCCGGTGTTCTGCTCGGCGCGGCCTCGGCCGTCGTCGTCTGGCTGGCCGGCGGCGTGCTGGGCGACGGCGCGCTGGCCGAGGTCGGCGCCCCCGCGCTGGCGACCGGCCTGGCCGTGGGCGCTCAGGCGGGCATCGCGGCCGCGTTGGCGGCCACCGTCAGCCGCTGGCGGTCGCTCGGCTGAGCCTGGATAGGGTCGGTCTCGTGCCCGCACCCGAGCCGACCCCGCGGGCGCGGGTCGTCGTCCTCCTGTCGGGCACCGGCTCGCTCTGCGCCGCGCTCCTGGACGCCGCGGCCGACCCCGCGTACCCGGCGCAGGTGGTCGCGGTCGGCGCCGACCGGGACGCGGCCGGCCTCGACCACGCCCGCCGCCGCGGCCTGCCCACCTTCGTCTGCGCGGTCGGCGAGCACCCGGATCGGGCCGCCTGGGACCGCGCGCTGGCCGCCGCGATCGCCGCGCACGAACCCGATCTCGTCGTCTCCGCCGGGTTCATGAAGATCGTCGGCCCTGCCGTCCTGGACGCGTTCGGCGGCCGCCTGATCAACACCCATCCCGCGCTGCTGCCGGCCTTCCCAGGCGCGCACGCGGTGCGCGACGCGCTGGCCGCCGGCGCGAGGGTCACCGGCTCGACGGTGCACCTGGTCGACGCCGGGGTGGACACCGGCCCGGTGCTCGCCCAGCGCGAGGTGCCGGTCGAGGCCGGGGACGACGAGGCGAGCCTGCACGAGCGGATCAAGATCGTGGAGCGTCAGCTCCTGGTGGACACGGTGGCGCAGCTGGCTCCCACCGTCAGGGAAGGACGAAAGGTTCTCTCATGAGTGACCGAACCCCCATCCGGCGGGCCCTGCTGGGCGTCTACGACAAGACCGGCGTCGAGGAGCTGGCCCGCGGGCTGGCCGCGGCCGGCGTCGAGCTGGTCAGCACCGGCGCGACCGCCCGGCGGATCGCCGACGCCGGCGTCCCGGTCACACCGGTGGAGAAGGTGACCGGCTTCCCCGAGTGCCTCGACGGCCGGGTGAAGACCCTGCACCCGGCGGTGCACGCCGGGATCCTGGCCGACCGGCGCAAGGCCGAGCACAGCAAGCAGCTCGAGGAGCTCGGCATCGCGCCGTTCGACCTCGTCGTGGTCAACCTCTACCCGTTCACCGAGACCGTCGCCTCGGGCGCGGCGCCCGACGAGTGCGTCGAGCAGATCGACATCGGCGGCCCGGCGATGGTGCGGGCCGCGGCGAAGAACCACCCGTCGGTCGCCGTGGTCGTCGACCCGGCCCGGTACGGCGACGTCCTCGCCGCCGTGCAGGCCGGCGGGTTCACCCTGGCCGAGCGGCAGCGGCTGGCCGCGGCGGCGTTCCGGCACACCGCGAGCTACGACATCGCCGTCGCCTCGTGGATGGGCAGCGTGCTGGCGCCGGACGACGAGACCGGCTTCCCCACCTGGGTCGGCGCGAGCTGGGAGCGGGCCGACGTCCTGCGCTACGGCGAGAACCCGCACCAGCGGGCCGCGCTCTACCGCGGCCTGACGCCGGGACTGGCGCACGCCGAGCAGTTGCACGGCAAGGCGATGTCCTACAACAACTACATCGACACCGACGCCGCCTGGCGGGCCGCCCACGACCACAACGACCCGTGCGTGGCGATCATCAAGCACGCCAACCCCTGCGGGATCGCCGTCGGCGCCGACGTCGCCTCGGCCCACCGCAAGGCGCACGCCTGCGACCCGGTGTCGGCGTTCGGCGGGGTGATCGCCACCAACCGCGAGGTCGACCTGACCATGGCCGAGCAGATCGCCGAGGTGTTCACCGAGGTGGTCGTCGCGCCGTCGTTCACCGCGGACGCGTTGGCGGTGCTGCAGGGCAAGAAGAACATCCGGCTGCTGCGGCTGCCCACGGTCGCCGCGCCCGCGGTCGAGCTGCGGCCGGTCGGCGGCGGGCTGCTGCTGCAGGCCGTCGACCGGGTGGACGCCCCCGGCGACGACCCGACCACGTGGACGCTGGTCGCCGGCGAGCCCCTGGACGCCGCGGAGCTGGACAACCTCGTCTTCGCCTGGCGCAGCGTGCGCGCGGTGAAGAGCAACGCGATCCTGCTCGCGCACGACAAGGCGACCGTCGGGGTCGGCATGGGCCAGGTCAACCGGGTCGACTCCGCGCGGCTCGCGGTGGCGCGGGCGGGGGACCGGGCCGCCGGCGCGGTGGCCGCCTCCGACGCGTTCTTCCCGTTCGCCGACGGGCTGCAGGTGCTGCTCGACGCCGGTGTGCGGGCCGTCGTCCAGCCGGGCGGCTCGGTGCGCGACGCGGAGGTCATCGAGGCGGCGGCCGCGGCCGGCGTGCCGATGTACCTGACGGGTACCCGCCACTTCGCCCACTGATGCGGCCGCCCGAGGACGGCGCGGTCGTCGAGGGGGAGGACTTCGCCCGCGTCGAGTGGGACGCGGTGGAGCTGTCCGGGGTGACCTTTCGCGACTGCCGGTTCGACGACGCCTCGCTGTCGGAGCTGGTCACCCGCCGCTGCGTGTTCGAGAACTGCGTGGTCAGCGGCTCGAGGCTGGGCGGTTCACGGCATTTCGGGACGGCGTTCCTCTCCTGCCGGTTCGACCGGGCGAAGCTGTTCGACGTCCGCTGGGAGGGCTGCAAGCTGACCGGCTCGCAGTTCCCCGGCGCGGAGCTGCGGCCGATGACGTCGATCGACTCCGACTGGAGCTGGAGCTCGCTGCGCGGCGCGGACCTGTCCGGGCTCGACCTGTCCGGTCAGCGCTTCCGCGAGGCCGACCTGACCGACGCCGACCTGCGTGAGTGCGACCTCACCGGCGCCGACCTCGACCACGCCCGGATGCATGGCGCGAAGCTCCGCGGCAGCGACCTGCGCGGCGCCTCCATGGACGCGGTGGACTGGCGCGGGCTGGACGTGCACGGGGCCCGGTTGGACCTCGTGCAGTCCGTGCAGTTCGCCCGCGCCCACGGCGCGCTGGTTTCCGATTAGGACGTCGTGCCGGCGGTCGTCGTCCCGACCTTGGGTCCGGTGAGCAGGGCCTTCAGGGAGCCGAGGATGCCCAGGACGGCGACGGCGATCGCGAAGTAGAACCCGACGCGGAAGTCGCCGAGCCTCCAGTTCTTGTCGGCCAGGGGGACGAGCACACCCGCCGCCGCCGCGAAGCTGACCAGCAGCGCCAGCAGCCCGAGGAAGCGGTGCGAGCGGGCCGGCACGAGCATCAGCAGGCCGAGGACGAACAGCACGCCGCCACCGAGCATGACCGCGAGCGGCTGCCACATGCCGGAGCTGAAGAACTCGCCCCAGCCCTGGTCGCGGATCGTCGTGAAGCCGAGCTTCAGGATGTCCAGGCCCTTGGCGTCGTCGCGCGGCAGCCAGCTGAGCAGCAGGCTCACGCCGGCCGCGATGCCGGCCAGGATCAGCAGCAGGGCGGCCAGGGCGTCGGCGCGGCGGATCCGCACCGGCGTCGTCGAGTACTGCGGGGTCGTGTAGTAGTTCTCACCCGGCCCGACGTAGCCGTGCGCCCCGGAGCCCACCGCGGACGACCCACCCGTCACCGGGCTGATCCCCGGGGTGGTCTGCTCCCGCCACGCCTCGTCGGCAGGTCGGGGGCTCGGGTCCTCCTGCGCGGACCGGCTCCCGTACGGGAAGGGGGTCTGTTCGCGCTCGCTCATGTCGCTCCTCCGCGGTCAGCAGGCGGTGTTCCCTACGGCTACGGATGCCGCCTGACTGCTGAGCGTAGGGCCGGGAGCGCTTCCCCGGAGGTCTCTGCCGCATCGGGCACACTGTCGGGTGTGCCCGCGACCATCCTCGACGGCAAGGCGACCGCGGCGGCGATCCGCACCGAGCTCACCGAGCGCGTCGCGGCGCTGACCGCCGCCGGCCACCAGCCGGGTCTCGGCACGCTGCTGGTGGGTGACGACCCCGGCAGCCGCTGGTACGTCGACGCGAAGCACAAGGACTGCGCCCAGGTCGGCATCGCCAGCATCCAGCGCGAACTGCCCGCCGCGGCGACGCAGGCCGACGTCCTGGCCGTGGTCGAGGAGCTCAACGCCGACCCGGCGTGCACCGGCTACATCGTCCAGCTCCCGCTGCCCGACCAGGTCGACGAGTACGCCGTCCTGGAGGCGATGGACCCGGCCAAGGACGCCGACGGGCTGCACCCGGTCAGCCTCGGCCGGCTGGTGCTCAACGTCCCCGGCGCGCTGCCGTGCACGCCGGTGGGCATCGTCGAGCTGCTGCGCCGCTACGACGTGCCGATCGCCGGCGCCGAGGTCGTCGTCATCGGCCGCGGCATCACCGTCGGCCGCCCGCTCGGCCTGCTGCTCACCCGCCGCTCGGAGAACGCGACGGTGACCCTGTGCCACACGGGCACCCGCGACCTGGCCGCGCACGTGCGACGCGCGGACATCGTGGTCGCGGCCGCCGGGGTCCCGGGTCTGATCACCGGGGAGATGGTCAAGCCGGGGGCCGCCGTCCTGGACGTCGGCGTCAGCCGGGTGGACGGCAGGATCGCCGGGGACGTCGCCCTCGACGTGCTCGACGTCGCCGGGTTCGTCGCCCCCAACCCGGGCGGGGTCGGTCCGATGACCCGGGCGGAACTGCTGGTCAACGTCGTGACGGCGGCCGAGCAGGCGGCGGCGGTCGACGTGCTGACCGCGTGACGACGATGACCCGGCCGCCGCTCTACGTCCGCCGGCCCTTCCTCGCCGGCCTGATCCGCCAGCTGCCGCTGCTCGCGGTGCTGGTCGCGGTCGGCGTCGGGCTGCTGATGGTCACCTTCGAGCACTGGCGCAAGGGGCTGGTCGTCGTCGGGGTGGCGCTCGTGGGCGGCGCCGTCCTGCGGTTGCTGCTGCCGGTGCGGCGGGTGGGCTTCCTCGCCGTCCGGAGCCGGTGGGTGGACGTCGTCCTGCTCGCCGGGACAGGTCTCGCGCTGGCGGTCATCGCCCTGGCCATCCCCGCTGCCTAGACCCGACCGGGCGTGCGCCGCCGCGCGGCGATAGGTTGACGGCCATGGCTGACAAGTCCAGGACGGGCAAGGTCACGGTCGTCGGCGCCGGCTTCTACGGGTCGACCACCGCTCTGCGGCTCGCCGAGTACGACATCTTCGAGACCGTCGTCCTCACCGACATCATCGAGGGCAAGCCCGAGGGCATCGCCCTGGACATGAACCAGTCGCGGCCGGTCGAGGGCTTCGAGACGAAGGTCGTCGGCGTCGGTGGCGGGTCCTACGAGGGCACCGAGAACTCCGACGTCGTCGTCATCACCGCGGGCCTGCCCCGCAAGCCCGGCATGAGCCGGATGGACCTCATCGAGACCAACGCCAAGATCGTCCGGGACGTCGCGGAGAACATCGCCCGCACCTCGCCCGACGCGGTGATCATCGTCGTGTCCAACCCGCTCGACGAGATGACCGCGCTGGCGCAGCTGGCCACCGGCTTCCCGAAGAACCGGGTGATGGGCCAGGCGGGCATGCTCGACACCGCGCGGTTCACCAACAACGTCGCCGAGGAGCTCGGCGTCCCGGTGGGTTCGGTGCAGACGCTGACCCTCGGCTCGCACGGCGACACGATGGTGCCGGTGCCCTCGCGCTGCACCGTCGACGGCAAGCCGCTCGCCGACGTCCTGCCCGCCGACCGGATCGAGCACCTCGTCGACCGCACTCGCAACGGCGGGGCCGAGGTCGTGGCGCTGCTCAAGACCGGCTCGGCCTACTACGCACCCTCGGCCGCCGCGGCCCGGATGGCGCGCGCGGTCATGGAGGACGCAGGCAGGGTCATGCCGGTCTGCGCCTGGGTGGACGGCGAGTACGGGATCTCCGGGGTGTACCTGGGCGTCGAGGCCGAGATCGGTCGCGAGGGCGTGCGCCGCGTGGTTGAGGGCGAGCTGACCGAGAGCGAGCTGGCCGGCCTGCGCGAGGCCGCCGAGGCGGTGCGGGCCAAGCAGGCCGACGTAGCCGACCTCTGACCCCAACGGTCAGAGCTGCAGAGAGGGAAAGTCACAACGTGAGCAAGATCAAGGTCGAGGGCACCGTCGTCGAACTCGACGGCGACGAGATGACCCGGATCATCTGGCAGTTCATCAAGGACCAGCTGATCCTCCCGTACCTCGACGTCAACCTCGAGTACTACGACCTGGGCATCGAGAAGCGCGACGAGACCGACGACCAGATCACCATCGACGCCGCCAACGCCATCAAGAAGCACGGCGTCGGCGTCAAGTGCGCCACGATCACGCCGGACGAGGCGCGGGTCGAGGAGTTCGGCCTGAAGAAGATGTGGCGCTCCCCGAACGGGACCATCCGCAACATCCTCGGCGGCGTCATCTTCCGCGAGCCGATCATCATGTCCAACGTGCCGCGGCTGGTGCCGGGCTGGACCAAGCCGATCGTCGTCGGCCGTCACGCCTTCGGTGACCAGTACCGGGCCACCGACTTCCGCTTCCCGGGCGAGGGCACGCTGACGCTGACCTTCACCCCGAAGGACGGCAGCGAGCCGATCGAGCACGAGGTCTTCCAGTCGCCGGGCTCCGGTGTGGTGCTCGGCATGTACAACCTGGACGAGTCGATCCGCGACTTCGCCCGGGCCTCGATGAACTACTCGCTGCAGCGCGGCTACCCGCTGTACCTGTCGACGAAGAACACGATCCTCAAGGCCTACGACGGCCGGTTCAAGGACCTGTTCCAGGAGATCTTCGACGCCGAGTTCAAGGACAAGTTCGAGGCCGCCGGGATCACCTACGAGCACCGGCTCATCGACGACATGGTCGCCGCGTCCCTCAAGTGGGAGGGCGGTTACGTCTGGGCGTGCAAGAACTACGACGGCGACGTCCAGTCCGACACCGTCGCCCAGGGCTTCGGCTCGCTGGGCCTGATGACCTCGGTGCTCATGAGCCCCGACGGCCGCACCGTCGAGGCCGAGGCCGCGCACGGCACGGTGACCCGGCACTACCGCCAGCACCAGCAGGGCAAGGAGACGTCGACCAACCCGATCGCATCGATCTTCGCCTGGACCCGGGGCCTGGCCCACCGCGGCAAGCTCGACGGCACCCCCGAGGTCACGCAGTTCGCCGAGACCCTCGAGCGGGTCTGCATCGAGACCGTCGAGAGCGGTCAGATGACCAAGGACCTCGCGCTGCTCATCAGCAAGGACCAGGCCTTCCTGAACACCCAGGACTTCCTGGCCGCGATCGACGCCAACCTCCAGAAGGCCATGGCGTAACGCCTTCGGCATCGAGCGACAGCGGCCCCTCGCCTTCGGGCGGGGGGCCGCTGTCGTGAGGCTCAGCCGGTTGAGCGTCTCTGGAGCCGCGCTGTGGCGCGGCTCCAGAGACGGTGGTGCGGCGAAGCCTGCCCCGGGGGCCGCAGGGAAGACTTCTCAGGCGAAGTCCTGGGTCCACCAGGGGCCGCCGGGGCCGTAGGCCACGCCGACGCCGAGCTTCGTGTACGAGCAGTTCAGGATGTTCGCGCGGTGCCCGGGGCTGTTCATCCACGCGGTCATGACCGAGGCCGCATCGGGCTGGCCGTAGGCGATGTTCTCGCCGAGCACCGTCACGCCCGCCCGCTTGCCGCGGTCGAACGGTGAGAGGCCGTCGGGGTCGGTGTGCGAGAAGAAGCCGCGGTCGCGCATGTCCGCGCTGAACGCCCGCGCGAGCGAGGCGAGCCCGCTGTCGGCGGCGACCGCGCCGCAGCCCGCGGCCGCGCGCTGCTGGTTCACCAGCGCCAGGATCTGCCCCTCGGCGCTCGCGTCGGCCGAACCGGCCGCGGGGGCAGTCGCGACGCTGGTGTCCGGTGCGGGCTCCGCAGCGGGCGCCGGCGCCGGGGCCGGCGCGGGTGCGGGCGCAGGTGCGGACGACGTCTCCTCGGGCGAGGGAGTCGTCGTCTCGGGCGCCGGCGTCTCCACCACCGGCGCGGGCGCGGGCGCGGCAGGCGTGGACGACTGCGCGGCCGTGGCCGATGGCGCCGCGGCAGCAGCGCGCGCACTCCGGCTGGTCCGCGTCGAGGGGCTCGAACCGAGCGCGGCGGCCGAGGCGGCGTTGGTCGACTCGAGGCCGAGCGCGCCGCGCGTTCCCGTGACCGCCGGCGCGTAGGACGGCAGGACCAGCGCGATGGCGGCCAGGACGCCGCAGACGAGCACGACCGGGACGATCAGCGACGGGCGGGGGAGCCGGAGCCCGTAGAGCGCGTCCCGGACACGGCCGAGGAGGGAGGGCCCGCTGGGGGTTTGGTGCACCGGGAAGACCTCGCGGGGTGCTAGATCACGATTCGTTACCGCGTCGAGACTAAACGTATCCGAGGCACTACGGAACGTCAGTTCGAGAATTCGTCGCTGACCGGCCCGAATGGGGGCATACCGGGTGCCTCGGTGGGCATCGGCCCTCCGGGCGGGCAGCATGGAACGCGTCCGCAGCACCCGACCCCGAGGAGCACGCCGCCGGTGAGCGACGTCTGGCTCAACATCCTGATGGTCGTCGTCTTCGTCCTGATCGGAGGTTTCTTCTCCGGGACAGAGCTGGCGCTGATCTCGCTGCGCGAGTCACAGGTCCGGGCCCTCTCGGAGCAGGGCCGGCGCGGGGAAGCGCTGGGCAAGCTGCTCGCCGACCCCAACCGGTTCCTCGCCACCGTGCAGATCGGCGTCACCCTGGCCACCCTGTCGGCGTCGGCGTTCGGTGCCGAGACGCTCAACGAGCCGTTCTCCGAGGCGCTGGTGAGCTGGGGCGTCAGCCCCGGCCTGGCCGGCCCCCTGGCGTTCATCATCGTGACGGTGGCGGTCAGCTACCTGTCGCTCGTCCTCGGCGAGCTGACCCCGAAGCGGCTGGCCCTGCAGCGGGCCGAGGGTCTCGCGATGCTGGTCGCCCGCCCGCTCAACGGCCTGGCCTCCCTCACCCGGCCGATCGTCTGGGTGCTCTCGAAGTCCACCAACGCCCTCGTGCGGCTCTTCGGCGGCGACCCGAAGGTCGCCGGCGAGGCGATCAGCCAGGAGGAGCTGCGCGACCTCGTCGCCGCGCACGAGTCGCTCACCAGCGACGAGCGCAAGCTCATCGACGAGGTCTTCCGCGCCGGCGACCGCGAGGTCCGCGAGGTGATGACCCCCCGCACCGAGGTGACCTTCCTCGACGGGAGCATGACCGCCAGCCGCGCGGCCAAGCTGGTCGGCGACTCCACCTTCTCCCGGTTCCCCGTCGCCGGCCGCGACGAGGACGACGTCGTCGGCTTCGTGCACGTGCGCGACCTCTTCCTGCCCAACCACCCGGCCGGGCGGGCGGCGACGGTCGGCGACCTGGCCCGCGAGGTGAAGCAGCTGCCCGGCACCGCCGGCGTGCTCACCGCGCTGTCGGAGATGCGCCGGGAGAACCAGCACCTGGCGATCGTCGTCGACGAGTACGGCGGCACCGACGGCATCGTCACCCTCGAGGACCTCATCGAGGAGGTCATCGGGGAGATCTACGACGAGTACGACGCCGACGTCACCCCCGAGGACGGCGCGGCCCCCGACGGCCCCCGCGAGGTCGACGGGCTGCTCAACCTCGACGACTTCACCGAGGTCACCGGCCTGCGCCTGCCGGAGGGGCCCTACGAGACGGTGGCCGGCTACGTCCTCGCCGAGCTGGGCCGGCTGCCCGAGATCGGCGACACCGTCGAGGTCGAGGGCCGCACGCTCACCGTCCTCGAGCTCGACGGCCGGCGGATCGCCCGGCTCGCGGTCAGCCCACCCCCGCAGACCGAGGACGGCGCCGAGGTCGAGACCGGGGCGACCGCCTAGCTGATCAGCGACCAGGCGTCGCCGACGATGCCGGCCAGGTCGGTGTGCTTCGGCGCCCATCCCAGGTCGCCGCGGATCCGGTCGCTGGAGGCCACCAGCTGCGCCGGGTCGCCGGCCCGGCGCGGACCGACCTCGACCGGGATCGGGTGCCCCGTGACCTGGCGGACGGCGTCGACCACCTCCTGCACCGAGAAGCCGGTGCCGTTGCCGAGGTTGTAGATGCGGTGCTCGCCGGCCGCCGGGGCGGGCAGCGCCAGCAGGTGCGCGTCGGAGAGGTCCTCGACGTGGATGTAGTCGCGGATGCAGGTGCCGTCGGGCGTCGGGTAGTCCTCGCCGTAGACGGTCAGGTGCTCGCGCTTGCCGGCGGCGACCTGCAGCGCGATCGGGATGAGGTGGGTCTCGGTGGTGTGCCGCTCCCCGAGGCCGTACGCGGCACCGGCCACGTTGAAGTAGCGCAGGCTCACCGCGGCGAAGTCGTGCGCGACCGCGTAGGAGGTCAGCATCGCGTCGACGGCCAGCTTCGTCGCGCCGTAGGTGTTGGTGGGCCGGGTCGGGGCGTCCTCGCGGATCGGCACCTGCTCCGGCTCGCCGTAGGTGGCGGCGGTGGAGGAGAAGACGATCCGCCGGCAGTCGGCCGCGCGCATCGCCTCGAGCAGCGCGAGCGAGCCGCCGACGTTGACGTGCCAGTACTCCTCCGGCGTCTGCTGCGAGGCGCCGACCAGGCTCTTGGCCGCGAAGTGCAGCACCGCCTCCGGCCGGACCTCGGCCAGCACCGGGCCCGAGTCGTGCAGGGACGCCTGCACGAAGCGGGCTCCCGACGCGACGGCGTCGGCGTGCCCGGTCGAGAGGTCGTCGAGCACCGTGACCTCGTGGCCACCCTGGAGCAGAGCGGCCGTGACTACGCTGCCGATGTAGCCGGCGCCACCGGCGACGAGAACGCGCATGCGCCAACCCTAGGGAGGACGACGGTCGTGGTCAGCGCACGCCCCGCCGTGCAGGCGCTGCCTGCGTACAAACCGGGCCGCAATCCCGCCGACGTCGCTCGCGAGATCGGCGTCGAGCGCGCCGTCAAGCTGGCCAGCAACGAGGTGGCCTTCCCGCCGCTGCCGGCCGTCGTCCAGGCGCTGGCCACCGCCGCGGCGGAGACCAACCGCTACCCCGACAACGGCGCCGTCGTCCTCACCCGGGCGCTGGCCGAGCGCTACGACGTCGACCCGGCCCAGGTGGTGACCGGCTGCGGCGCGGTCATGCTCTGCCAGCAGCTGGCGCAGTCCTACAACGACCCCGGCACGAGCATCGCCTTCGCCTGGCGGTCGTTCGAGATGTACCCGCTGCTGGCGCAGGTCGCCGGCGCGCGCAGCATCCAGGTGCCGCTGGTGCCCGGGCGCCCGGGCGGCCCCGCCGACACCCACGACCTCGAGGCGCTGGCCGCGGCGGTCGACGACACGACCCGGCTGGTCTTCGTCTGCAACCCGAACAACCCCACCGGGACGGCGGTCCGCCGCCCCGAGCTCGTCCGGTTCCTCGACGCCGTCCCGGCGCAGACCCTCGTCGTCCTCGACGAGGCCTACCGCGAGTTCGTCACCGACCCCGACGTCCCCGACGGCCTCGAGCTGATGCGCGGCCGCCCGAACGTCGCGGTGCTGCGCACCTTCTCGAAGGCGTGGGGGCTGGCCGGGCTGCGCGTCGGCTACCTGATCGCCGAGGACCCGGCTGTCGCCGACGCCGTCCGCAAGACGCACGTGCCGTTCAGCGTGTCCATGCTGGCCCAGGCCGCCGCGGTCGCGGCCCTCGCCAGCGAGGACGAGGTGCGCCGCCGGTGCGCCGCCGTCACCGCCGAGCGCGAGCGGCTCACCGCCGCGCTGCGGGAGCGCGACCTCGACGTCGCCGACAGCCAGGCCAACTTCGTCTGGCTGCCCGTGGGGGAGCAGACCGCCGAGCTGGCCGGCGCGCTGGAGGCCCGCGCGGTCATCACCCGCCCGTTCGCCGGGGAGGGCATCCGGGTCACCGTCGGCACGCCGGAGGAGGACGACGTCTTCCTCACCGCCCTCGACGACGTGCGTTCCGGCGCACGGGTGGCCTGAGGCTCACCGGTATGGGATCCGGCACGACACGGTCGGGGGAGTCCGGACGGACAGCGCCGGAGGGGCTGGTTTGATGGATTCCGTGCCTCTTCCCCGCGTCCTGTCCGGCATCCAGCCGACGGCGGACTCCTTCCACCTCGGCAACTACCTGGGTGCGCTGCGGCAGTGGGTGAGCCTGCAGGAGTCGGCCGAGGCGTTCTACTGCGTCGTCGACCTGCACGCGATCACGCTGCCCCAGGACCCGGCGACGCTGCGCCGCAACACCCTCGTCTCCGCCGCCCAGCTGCTGGCCATCGGGGTCGACCCCGGCCGCAGCGCGCTGTTCGTGCAGAGCCACGTCCCGGAGCACGTGCAGCTGTCGTGGGTGCTGGAGTGCCTGACCGGGTTCGGCGAGGCCAGCCGGATGACGCAGTTCAAGGACAAGAGCCAGCGCGAGGGCACCGGCACGGCGTCGGTCGGGCTGTTCACCTACCCCGTGCTGCAGGCCGCCGACATCCTCGTCTACCAGGCCGACGAGGTGCCGGTCGGCGAGGACCAGCGCCAGCACCTCGAGCTCACCCGTGACCTCGCGGTCCGGTTCAACGGCCGCTTCGGGCAGACGTTCACCGTGCCGACCGCGCGCATCCCGCAGGGCGCGGCGAAGATCCTCGACCTGCAGTCCCCGGACAAGAAGATGAGCAAGAGCCTGCCCCCAGCCGGCTGCATCTTCCTGCTCGACGAGCCGGCGGTGACGGCGAAGAAGATCCGCTCGGCGGTCACCGACACCGGCCGCGAGGTCGTCTTCGACCCGGAGAACAAGGCCGGCGTCAGCAACCTGCTCGCCATCCACAGCGCCCTGTCCGGGCAGTCGATCGCCGACCTCGAGGCGCACTTCGCCGACAGCGGCTACGGCGACCTCAAGAAGGAGGTCGCCGAGGTGGTCACCGAGTCGCTGGCGCCGATCCGCCAGCGCACCCAGGAGCTGCTCGACGACCCCGCCGAGCTGGAGCGGGTGCTCGCCGCCGGCGCCGCCCGCGCCCGCGAGGTGGCCTCGCGCACGGTGGCCGAGGTCTACGACCGGGTCGGCTTCCTGGCGCCCGGGAGCCGCTCGTGAACGACGACACCTTCGTACCCCGCAGCCGCAAGCCGTCGGCGCAGACCACGGTGCTCGGCATTGTCGTCCCCGTCCCCGAGCCGTGGGCCCAGCTGCTCGTCGACTGGCGGGCCAAGGTGGGCGATCCGCAGGCCGGCGTCGTCCCGCCGCACGTGACGCTGCTGCCGCCGACGGAGGTGCCCGTCGCCGACCGGCTGACGATCAGCGCCCACCTGGCCCAGGTCGCCCGCTGCCACCCGCCGTTCGACATGCACCTGTCCGGCACCGGCACCTTCCGCCCGGTGTCCGACGTGGTGTTCGTCGCCGTCGCGCGGGGGATCGGCAACTGCGAGCTGATCGCCACCGACGTCCGCAGCGGCCCGCTCGCGCGCACGCTGTCCTTCCCGTACCACCCGCACGTGACCGTCGCGCACGACGTCGCGCCGGACATGCTCGAGCTGGCCTACAGCGGCCTGGCCGATCTCTCGGCGGAGTTCCGCGTCGAGGCCTTCACCGAGTTCGAGCAGACCGCCGACGGCACCTGGGCCGTGGCCCGCGAGTACGCGCTCACCGGCCCGCCGCATTGAGGTAGGCAGCGCCGGGACCACGCAGGCCGCAGACTCTGCCGGGTGACCACCCCGCCCGAGCGCCGCCGGTCCCTGTGGGCGCGGCTCTCGGGGATCCCGGCCGCGTTCGAGGCCCTCAAGGCCCGGCTGCGCGCGCGGTGGCCCTTCGTCGACCACCTGGCCCGCGCCGGTGGCCGCTACCGCCGCCGGCAGGGCGACCTCATGGCCGCGGGGGTCACCTACTTCGGGTTCCTCAGCCTGTTCCCGCTACTGCTCCTGGTGGGGTCGATCGCCGGGCTCGTGCTCTCCGGCAACTCGCTGCTCCAGCAGGAGCTGTACGACGCGATCCGCGAGGCGGTGCCCGGCAAGACCGGTGACTGGCTGGTCGAGCAGGTGCAGAACGCCATCTCCTCGGCCGGCGTGGTCGGGATCATCGGGCTCGTCGGCTTCCTCTACGCCGGGCTGCGGCTCATGGACCAGCTGCGGATCGGCATGGAGCGCATCTGGAAGGGCCGGGTCGACGACCCCGAGTTCCTCCGAGACAACCTGCAGGACGTCGTCGCGCTGTTCGCGCTCTTCGTCGCAGGCCTGCTCAGCCTGAGCCTGACCGTCCTGGTCACCCAGGCCACGACGCGCGTGCTGAGCTTCCTCGGCCTGGACGACGCCACGGGTGTCGGCGTGCTCACCCAGGTCCTCGCCATCGGGCTGGCCCTCGCCGGCGACACGCTGATCTTCCTGTGGCTGCTGCGCTTCGTGCCCTCGGTGAACCACCCCTTCCGGCTGCTGCTGCCGGGGGCGCTGTTCGGGGCGGCCGGGATCGAGGTGCTGAAGGTGTTCGGCGGGGTGTACCTGGCGCTGATCAGCCGGAGCGTCACGTCCGCGGCGTTCGGCGGCGCCGTCGGCATCCTCGTGTGGATCAACCTGGTCGCCCGGTTCAGCTTCTACACCGCGGCCTGGACGGCGTCGTCGACGGCGATCGAGGCGGCTAGCCAGGAGGCTTCGCGGACCGAGCCCGCCGACGCAGCGTGAGGACGACGCCGAGGACGGCGACCGCCAGCACCCCGGCGCCCGCGGCGAGCCAGCCCGGCGCGAGGTGCGCCGGCGCCGCCCTCGTCGGTGCCGGAGCGGCGGCGGCCGCCGCGCGGGACGTCGTCGCGGGGGACGGCGCGGCCGTCGTCGACGGCACCTCCCCCGGATCGACCAGCCGGCCGACCCCCCTCGTGCCGGCCGGCACGGAGAACCCCCAGTCGAGCAGCAGCGCGGCCTGCTGCGCCTCGTGCACCGGCCGCCGCTCGGTCTGCATGAGGCTGACCACGATCCGCCGGCCGTCCCGCTCGGCCTCGGTGACGAAGGTGTGCCGGGCGGCGTCGGTGAACCCGCTCTTCGCGCCGAGGTTGCCCGGGTAGCTGCCGAGCAGCGGGTCCTGGTTCTGGATCTGGTAGCCGGGCTTGTCGCCGACCGCGGGCATGTCGGCGGTCGACGTCATCAGCACCGCCGCCGTCGTGGGGTCGGTGGTGAGCTGCCGGAAGATCAGCGCCAGGTCGTACGGGGACGACGACTGCCCGGCCACGTCCAGCCCCGAGGGCGTGCCGACGACGGTGTCGAACGCGCCGAGCCGGTCGGCGGTCTGCTGCATCTCCGCCACGGTCTGCGGCACCCCGCCGTTGGTCCGCGCGAGGGCGTTGGCCGCGTCGTTGCCCGACTGCAGCATCAGCGCCCGGTACAGCAGGGCGACCGGGTACGAGCCGCCGTTGACGATGCCGACCCGGCTGCCCTCGATGTTCTCGTCCTCGGTCGTGCCGACGACGACGGTGTCCGGCGACAGCCGCGGCGCCAGGGTGAGCAGCAGCAGCGTCTTGAGCGTGCTGGCCGGGTAGTAGCGACCGTGCGGGTCGCGGGCGCCGAGCACCGCGCCGGTGCCCGCGTCGGCGACCAGCCAGCCGGCGGCCCCCACGCCGGCGGGCAGCGGCGGCGCCCCGTCGGCGACCACGAGCCCGCGGGTGTCCAGCTCGTCGCCGCCCACCGTGGTGCCGTCGGGCGCGGAGCCCTCCGGCGGCGGGCCGGCCGGGGGAGAGGTGGGCGTCGGCGCCGCGAGGTCCGCCGTCGGCCGCGGGGACGGCGTCGCGCTCGGTGCCGCGAGGGCCGACGGCGCGGCCGCCAGGAGGAGGGCCGCCGTCGTGACCACCGCGAGGACGCCGGCGCGCATCCAAGCGGTCGGCGCGGGGCGGAACACTCCCGCACGCTAACGCGCGCGCAAGGATCTGCGTTGCGCGCCAGGTCGGAGCCGAAAATCCTCAACGCTTAACGATCGGGTCACGCTCCTGCGCGAGCCTTCTGGCAGACCCCTGCACGCGGCTAGCGTTCCCCTCCGACGTGTCGCCCCGGGCTGGTCGCAACCGGTCCGGCGGTGGCGCGGGACCCCGATGTTCGGGGCACGCTCCGCCCGACGGCGGCGCGCGCCCTCCCAGAGAGGAGATCGTCTTGCGCCGAGCGCGGATGACGAAGGCAGCCGTGCTGCTGCTGGCCGGCAGCATGGCCCTGGCCGCCTGTGCCAGTGACGAGAAGAACAACAGCAGCGGCAGCGGGAGCAGCGGCAGCAGCGGCGGCGACCTGAAGGTCGGCATCGCCTACGACACCGGTGGCCGCGGCGACAAGTCGTTCAACGACTCCGCCTTCGCCGGCGTCGAGAAGGCGACCAAGGACAACGGCGGCAAGTACACCGAGCTCTCGCCGAACTCCGACGCCTCCAACCGGGCCGACCTGCTGACCCAGCTCGCCGACCAGGGCTACAACCCGGTCATCGCCGTCGGCTTCGCCTACGGCGACGTCATCGGCGACGTGGCCAAGCAGTACCCGGACACGCAGTTCGCGATCGTCGACTCCAGCGCCCTGGACGCCGACGGCAAGCCGCTCGGTGCCAGCAACATCACCGGCCTGCAGTTCGCCGCCAACGAGGGCTCGTTCCTCGGTGGCGTGGCCGCGGCGCTGAAGACCACGACCAACCACATCGGCTTCGTCGGCGGCGTCCAGACCCCGCTGATCCAGGCCTTCGAGGCCGGTTACGTGGCCGGTGCCAAGGCCGCCAAGCCCGACATCACCGTCGACGTCGAGTACATCTCGCCCGCCGGTGACTTCTCCGGCTTCAACGACCCGGCCAAGGGCCAGATCGTCGCCCAGGGCATGTACGACAAGGGTGCCGACATCGTCTACGCGGCGGCCGGCGGCTCCGGCATCGGCGTCTTCCAGGCGGCCAAGGCCTCCAACGCCCGTGCGATCGGCGTCGACTCCGACCAGTACCAGACGGTCGGCGACCCGACGCTGCAGCCGGTGATCATGACCTCGGTGCTCAAGCGGGTCGACAACGCCGTGGACGCGTACATCAACGACTTCGTCGACGGCAAGATCAAGGGCGGGTCGGACATCGTCAACGACCTGAAGACGGACGGCGTCGGCCTGGCCACCTCCGGTGGCTTCATCGACGACATCCAGGCGCAGATCAAGGAGTACGCCGACAAGATCAAGTCCGGCGAGATCACGGTGCCGACCACTCCGTGACCTCCCCGGTCGCCTGACGGAGGCTGGGAGCGCAGCATTCCTGCGCTCCCAGCCTCCGTTCACGTGCGGCGCGTGCGGCAGAGTGGGTCCCGCACCGGCGGGTGAGGAACGAGGAGAGGGCAGATGGCCACGACAGACGCCCCGCAGGGTGAGCCCTACGCCGTCGAGCTGCGGGGCATCACCAAGCGCTTCCCCGGCGTGGTCGCCAACCGCGACATCGACCTGCGGGTCCGCCGCGGCGAGGTGCACGCCATCGTCGGCGAGAACGGCGCCGGCAAGTCGACGCTGATGAAGACGCTCTACGGCGAGCACCGCCCCGACGAGGGCGAGATCCTGGTCGACGGCCGGACGGTGAGCTTCAAGAACCCGTCCGACGCCATTGCGGCCGGCATCGGCATGGTGCACCAGCACTTCATGCTGGCCGACAACTTCACGGTCCTGGAGAACGTGATCCTGGGCAGCGAGCCGAACCGCGGCGTGGGGCTCGACCGGGCCGAGGCCAGACGCCGGATCACCGAGATCTCCGACCGCTACAACCTGGGCCTGCAGCCCGACACGCTGCTCGAGGACCTCGGCGTCGGTGACCGCCAGCGGGTCGAGATCGCCAAGGTCCTCTACCGCGACGCCCGCATCCTGATCCTCGACGAGCCGACCGCGGTGCTCGTGCCGCAGGAGGTCGACGAGCTGTTCGGCAACCTCGCCGAGCTCAAGCGGGAGGGGCTCACGGTCATCTTCATCTCGCACAAGCTCGACGAGGTCCGCAAGGTCGCCGACTCCATCACCGTCATCCGCCGCGGGACCACCGTCGGCGAGGCCGACCCGAAGACGACGACCACCAAGCAGCTGGCCGAGATGATGGTCGGCAGCGAGCTGCCCTCCCCGGAGACCAGGACGTCGACGGTCCGCGAGACGCCGGTGCTCGAGCTGCGCGACGTGACCACCCTCAACGCCGACGGGCGCGCGGTCGTCGACAGGGTCGACCTCACGGTGCGCGAGGGCGAGGTCGTGGGCATCGCCGGCGTCGAGGGCAACGGCCAGGCCGAGCTCGTCGACGCGATCATGGGGCTGCGGGCGCTGTCCACCGGCACGGTGCTGCTGGCGCAGGACGGCGGACTGACCGACATCACCGCGTGGGGCACCCGCGCCCGTCGCGAGGGTGGGCTCGGCTTCATCCCGGAGGACCGGCACCGGCAGGGGATGCTGCTCGAGGCCACGCTCTGGGAGAACCGGGTCCTCGGCCACCAGACACGCCCGCCGGCGGCGCGCGGCGTCTTCATCGACCGCAAGGCGGCGCGCGCCGACACCGCCCGGATCATGCAGGAGTACGACGTCCGGGGGCCCGGCCCCGACACCATGGCCGCGGCGCTCTCGGGCGGCAACCAGCAGAAGCTGATCGTCGGCCGCGAGATGAGCTCCGAACCGCGGCTGCTCATCGCCGCCCACCCGACCCGAGGCGTGGACGTCGGCGCGCAGGCGGCGATCTGGAACCTGCTCAAGGAGGCCCGTGCCAGAGGCATGGGCATCCTGCTGATCTCCGCGGACCTCGACGAGCTCATCGGCCTGTCCGACACGCTGCAGGTCATGCTGCGCGGCCGGCTGGTCGCCACCCTCGACCCCGGATCGGTCACCCCCGAGGAGCTCGGCGGGTACATGACCGGGGCCACGACCGCCGCGGCAGGTGCGGCATGAGCGTCCTCCGCAGGATCGGGTCGACGCTGTTCGCGCCGGTCCTCGCCGTCGTCGTCGCGCTCGTCATCACCTCGGTCGTGATGGCCGTGCTGGGGGTCAACCCGTTCCAGGTCTTCACGGTGATGCTGAACTTCGGCGAGACCCCGACCCAGCAGGTCACCCAGATCGTCGTCGTCCTCAACCGCGCGATCCCGCTGTTCCTGTCCGGTCTGGCCGTGGCCATCGCGTTCCGGATGGGGCTGTTCAACATCGGCGTCGAGGGCCAGTACCGGCTCGGCACGATCGTCGCGGCCGCCGTCGGCGCGGCGGTGGCGCTGCCGGGGCCGCTGCACGTCCTGCTGATCATCGTCGTCGCGATGATCGTCTCCAGCGCCTGGGCGGCCATCGTCGCCGTCCTCAAGATCACCCGTGGGGTGAGCGAGGTCATCAGCTCGATCATGCTGAACTTCGTCGCCCTGGGACTGGCGTCCTACCTGCTCACCGGGCCGTTCCTGGGGAGCGCGCCGGGCGCCTCGATCATCAGCACCAAGGAGATCCCCGAGTCGGGCTGGATGCCCTCGCTCAACAAGATCTTCGACGTCCTCGGGCTGGCCAACCCGCCGCGGCAGCTCTACGGCTTCCTGATCATCGCGATCCTGGTCGGCGTCGGGGTGGCGATCCTCCTGGGTCGCACCCGGTTCGGCTTCGACCTCAAGGCGAGCGGGCTCTCGCCGTCGGCGGCGAGCGCGAGCGGGGTCAACGCCCGCAGCATGGTGCTCAAGACGATGCTGCTCTCGGGCGCCGTGGCCGGCCTGATCGGGCTGCCGGACCTGCTGGGCAACACGCACCAGTACACGACGGACTTCACCGCCGGGCTGGGCTTCCTCGGCATCGCCGTCGCGCTGCTCGGCCGCAACAACCCGGTCGGCATCGCGTTCGCGGCGCTGCTGTTCGCCTTCCTCGACCGCTCGCTGGTGCCACTGCAGATCGCCGGCCTCCCGTCCTCGGTGGTCACGATCATCCAGGGCACGATCGTGCTGGCCGTCGTCGTCGCCAACGAGCTCGCCCGACGGCTGGCCCGGCGCACCGCGCAGCGCGGCGGGGCCCAGCCGGCCGCGCCGGCGACCGGCGACGGCAGCACGCCGCTCGCCCGCGAGACCAGCACCGACGAGCCGCAGGGGGCCGAGGCATGAGCACCGTGACGACTCCTCCCGCCACCAGCGGGGCGCCCCGCAGCCGCGGACCGGTCGCCGAGCTGTTCCTCGGCGGCGGGCGGGCCCGCCGGATCACGTGGCTGATCGTCCTCGGCATCGTCGTGCTGTCCGCCGTCCGGGCCATCAGCGGCCAGGAGGCGCTGACGTCGTCCTCGACGATGGCGGCCGCGCTGCTGCTCGCCGTCCCGATCGGCCTGGCCGGTCTCGGCGGCCTGTACTCCGAGCGCTCCGGCGTGGTCAACATCGGCCTCGAGGGCATGATGATCCTCGGCACCTGGGGCGCCGGCTGGGCCGGCTACCAGTGGGGCTGGGGCGCGGCGATCGTCGGCGGTGTCCTGTTCGGCATGCTCGGCGGCCTGCTGCACGCGGTGGTCACCGTGACCTTCGGGGTCGACCACGTCGTGTCCGGTGTCGCGATCAACATCCTCGCCGCCGGTCTGGCCCGGTTCCTCTCCGAGCTCCTCTACACCGACAACCCGCGCGGCGGTGGCGTCACCCAGTCGCCGGCGCTGGAAGGCCGGCCGCCGACGGTCAGCCTGCCGGTGCTCTCGTCGGGCCCCGATCTGCTCGGGAACCTGGAGAGCAAGCACTGGTTCCTGATCAGCGACGTCGCCGGCGTGGCCCGCGGCGTGACCAACCAGATCAGCCTGCTGACCATCGTCGCGGTGCTGCTGATCCCGGCCACGTACCTGCTGCTGTGGCGGACGTCGTTCGGGCTGCGGCTGCGCTCCTGCGGTGAGAACCCGACCGCGGCCGACAGCCTGGGCGTGGCGGTGTACCGCTACAAGTACATCGGCGTCCTCATCTCGGGCGCGCTCGCCGGCCTCGGTGGCGTCGTCCTGGTGTTCATCGCCGGCATCTACCGCGAGAACCAGACCAACGGCCGCGGCTACATCGGTCTGGCCGCGCTGATCTTCGGCAACTGGCGGCCCGGCGGGCTGGCCCTCGGCGCCGGGCTGTTCGGCTTCTCCGACGGCCTGCAGCTGCGCAGTCGCTCGGCGGTGGTCGCGCTGTTCCTGCTGGTCGCGGTGATCCTGTTCGCCATCGCCGGATGGCAGGCGACCAAGCGCAAGTTCGTGCAGGGCGGCCTGGCCGCGGTGTTCGGTGGTCTGGCGCTGTGGCTGTGGTTCACCGTCGACGTCCTGCCCCCGGGCATCGTGTCGTTCACCCCGCACGTGACGACGCTGCTGGTGCTGTCGCTGGCGTCGCAACGACTGCGGCCGCCCAAGGCCGACGGCCTGGTCTACCGACGAGGAGAGCACTAGGTGGTTGCCCCCGACTGGGACGCGCTCCGGGCGGCAGCCCGCGAGGCGATGACGCACGCCTACGCGCCCTACTCGAAGTTCCCCGTTGGCGTCGCCGGGCTGGTGGACGACGGCCGCGTCGTCACCGGCTGCAACGTCGAGAACGCCTCGTACGGCCTTGGCCTGTGCGCCGAGTGCGGGATGGTCAGCGACCTGGCCCGTACCGGCGGCGGCCGGCTGGTCGCGGTCGCGTGCGTGGGCGGGGACGGGCAGCCGCTCATGCCGTGCGGCCGCTGCCGGCAGCTGCTCTGGGAGCACGGCGGCGCGGACATGCTCATCGAGACGGTCTCGCTCGGGATCGTGCCGATGCGCGAGGTGCTGCCCGACGCGTTCGGTCCCGACGACCTGGTCGCGGCCGGGGTGATCGAGAAGTCATGAGCTTCGACGCGATCGACGTCCTCCGGGCCAAGCGCGACGGCGCGACGCTCTCAGCGGAGCAGATCCGCTGGATCATCGGCGCCTACACCTCGGGGGCGGTGCCGGACGAGCAGATGAGCGCGCTGCTCATGGCCGTGTTCTTCCGCGGCCTTTCGCCCGAGGAGCTCGCCGTCTGGACGCAGGCGATGATCGACTCCGGCGAGCGCAAGGACCTCTCCTCGCTCGGCCGGCCGACCGCCGACAAGCACTCCACCGGCGGCGTCGGCGACAAGATCACCCTGCCGCTGGCCCCGCTCGTGGCCGCCTGCGGGGTGGCCGTGCCGCAGCTGTCCGGCCGCGGGCTCGGGCACACCGGCGGCACGCTGGACAAGCTCGAGTCGATCCCCGGCTGGCGGGCCGACGTCCACGAGGAGGCCTACCTGGCGCAGCTGCGCGAGGTGGGCGCGGTGATCTGCGCCGCCGGCAACGACCTGGCCCCGGCGGACAAGAAGCTCTACGCGCTGCGCGACGTCACCGCGACCGTCGAGTCGATCCCGCTGATCGCCAGCTCGATCATGAGCAAGAAGATCGCCGAGGGCGCCGACGCGCTGGTCCTGGACGTGAAGACCGGCTCGGGGGCGTTCATGAAGGAGCCCGACCTCTCGCGCGAGCTCGCCCGCACGATGGTCGGGCTGGGCGAGGCGGCCGGGGTGCGCACCGTGGCCCTGGTGACGGCGATGGACCGGCCGCTGGGCCGCGCCGCCGGCAACGCGGTCGAGGTGGCCGAGTCGGTCGAGGTGCTGGCCGGCGGCGGTCCGGACGACGTCGTCGAGCTCACCCTGGCGCTGGCCCGGGAGATGCTCGCCGGGGCCGGGCGGACCGACGTCGACCCCGCCGAGGCGCTGCGCGACGGCCGGGCCATGGACGTGTGGCGGCGGATGATCGCCGCGCAGGGCGGCGACCCGGACGCGCCGCTGCCGCAGCCGGCCGAGAAGCACGTGGTCAACGCCCCGGCGACCGGCACGCTGACGAAGCTGGACGCCTTCGCGCTCGGCGTCGCCGCCTGGCGGCTGGGCGCCGGCCGGGCCCGCAAGGAGGACCCGGTGTCCGCGGCTGCCGGCGTCACCTGGACGGCGGGGGTCGGCGAGCAGGTCACCGCCGGGCAGCCGCTGCTCGAGCTGCACACCGACGACCCGGCGCGCATCGAGCGGGCGCTGGCGGCGCTCGGGGGGGCGATCGGCGTCGACACCGACGACGCGCCGCTGCCGCTGCTGATCGACCGCATCCAGGGGACATAGGTCACAGGAGCACACTCAGCGCCTGTGACACGTTCCTCCTCGGCTCCGGTGCTCGGCGCGGACGCCGGCGCGCCGGACCCGGACGCGGCGATCTCGATCCGCGGGCTGGTCAAGCGCTACGGCGAGTTCACCGCGGTCGACGGGCTGGACCTCGACATCCGGCGCGGTGAGATCTTCGCCCTGCTCGGGCCCAACGGCGCGGGCAAGACGACGACGGTGGAGATCTGCGAGGGCTACCGCCCCCGCGACGGCGGCGAGGTCCGCGTGCTGGGCGAGGACCCGGCCGACGGCGGCCGGGCGTGGAAGGCGCAGCTGGGCATCGTGCTGCAGTCCGGCGCCGGCGACAGCGCGCTGACCTGCCGCGAGCTGCTGCGCGCCCAGGCCTCCTACTTCGCCGACCCGCGCGACCCCGACGAGGTGCTCGAGCTGGTCGGGCTCACCGAGAAGGCGAAGTCGCGCGGCCGGTCGCTGTCCGGCGGCCAGCGGCGCCGGCTCGACGTGGCCCTGGGCATCGTGGGCCGGCCGACGCTGCTCTTCCTCGACGAGCCGACCACCGGCTTCGACCCCGAGGCCCGGCGGCAGTTCTGGTCGCTGATCCGCTCGCTGCGCGACCTGGGCACCACGATGCTGCTCACCACGCACTACCTCGACGAGGCCGAGGCGCTGGCCGACCGGGTGGGCGTGATCGCCCGCGGGCGGCTCGTGGAGGTCGCCGTCCCGGCCGAGCTGGGTGGGCGGGCGTCGGCACCCGCGATCGTGCACTGGACCGAGGACGGCGTCCGGCGCAGCGAGGCGACGGCGACCCCGACGGCGTTCGTGCGGGAGCTGGCCGGCCGGTTCTCCGGCGAGGTGCCGGACCTCGCGGTCAACCGGCCGACGTTGGAGGACGTCTACCTGACGATGATCGGAGAGCCCTCGTGACGACCCTGGAGCGGTCGCTGCCGCCGGTGCCGGCCGTCTGGCGGGTGCGCGCCGGGGTGGAGCTCAAGGAGTTCTTCCGGCAGCGGGAGTCCGTCGTCTTCACCCTCGCCTTCCCGGTGATCCTGCTGCTCGTGTTCGGCGCGGTGCTGAACTACAACCTCGGCCAGGGCGTCGGGTTCGTGCAGTACTTCATGGCCGGGATCATCGGCGCCGGCATCCTCGGCGCCGGGCTGCAGAACATGGCGATCAGCATCGCCACCGAGCGCTCCGACGGGACCCTGAAGGGGCTGGCCGGCACGCCGATGCCGAAGAGCGCCTACTTCGTCGGCAAGGTCGTGCAGGTGCTGGCGGTGACGGTGCTCATCGTGGTGCTGCTGCTGTTGATCGGCACGGTCTTCTACAAGGTCCCGCTGCCCACCGGCAGCGACTGGGTCACCTTCGTCTGGGTCACGCTGCTGGGCTCCGCGGCGTGCACGATCTTCGGCATCGCCGTCTCCAGCCTGGCGAAGAACGGCCGCTCGGCGTCGGCCACGATCACCCCGATCGCGCTGGTGCTGCAGTTCATCTCCGGCGTCTTCTTCCAGTTCACGCAGGTGCCGGGCTGGCTGCAGACGATCGCCTCGTTCTTCCCGCTGAAGTGGATGACCCAGGGGCTGCGCTCGGTGTTCCTGCCCGACTCCTTCGCCGCGCAGGAGCCGGCCGGGTCGTGGGAGCTCGGCAGGGTCGCGCTCGTGCTGGCGATCTGGTGCGTGGGGGGACTCGTGCTGTGCGTCCTCACCTTCCGCTGGCAGGACCGCGAGGCCCGGTAGCCCGCAGCGCGCGGCGCTTCGCCCGGGCCATCCGGAACAGGTAGGCCGGCGACGGCGGGATCCAGCCCAGCTGCCGGGCCGTCCCGAGGTCGTCCCGGTTCGCCCAGTGCTCGACGATCCGGCCGTCCTGCATGCGGAACCAGTGGGACTGGGTCATGGCGAACGTCCGCCCGGTCGGCGGGAAGACGCTGTCCACCGAGCCGTCGTCGGTGTGGAACGCGATCGGTGCGGTGTGCCGGCCGTTCATGGTCGCGCTGACCGCAACCAGGTCGCCGTCGGCGAGCGCGTGGTGGATGTCGTAGCGCAGCTCCGCGAAGGCACCGCGCAGCCACAGCGCGGTGGCGTAGAAGCCGTCGGCGCCGGGGACCCGCGAGGACGGCGGCTGGACCGGGTTCTCGTGGTCGACGGCGTCGGGCCGGTACAGCGGGGTGAAGGCGGCTCGGTCTCCGTCGGCCATGGCGTGGATGCTGCGCACGGCGACGGCGACCGGGTCGGTCGAGACTGCGGAGGGGGTGTGGGCGGTCATGGCCACCTCATTTGGTTACAGTGGGACTGTAACCAAAGAATGGAGCTCCGGGTGACCGACGTCAAGAGGTCCTACGACGCGTCCGGCCGGCAGGCGCAGGCCCGGGCGCGGCGGCTCGCGGTGGTGCTCGCGGCGCGGGACCTGTTCGAGCGCCACGGGTTCCGGGCGACCACCGTCGCGGCCGTCGCCCAGCAGGCGGGGGTCTCGGCCGAGAGCGTCTACAAGGGCTTCGGGACCAAGGCGGCGCTGGCGAAGGCGGTCTTCGACCTGGCGGTGGCCGGAGACGACGAGCCGGTGCCGGTCGCCGAGCGGCCGGCCGCGGCGGCGGTGCACGACGAGCCCGACGTGCGGCGGAAGATCGGGCTGTTCGTCCACGGCCTGGCTGAGCGCCAGGCCCGCTCCGCCGATGTGCATGCCCTCATCCGCGACGGCCGCCACGTGGACGGCTCGCTGCAGCCGGTCTGGGAGGCGCTCGAGGAGGAGGGGCTCGCCGGGATGACCGCGCTCGGCCGGCACCTGCTCGACACCGGTCAGCTGCGGCCGGGGATCGACCTCGACGAGGTCCGCGACGTCCTCTGGAACTACCTGGCCATCGACACGTACGAACGGCTGGTGCTGCGCCGCGGGTGGTCGCGAGAGCGCTACGCGGCCTGGCTGGCGACGGCGGTGACACGCGCACTCTGCCCCTGAGCGCTCCCGCGCGCCCGCTCGCTGGGTAGCTTTCCCGGCGTGCCTGCACCACTGTCCGCCGAGACCCTCCGCCGCGCCCCCAAGGTGCTCCTCCACGACCACCTGGACGGCGGGCTGCGCCCGCAGACCGTGCTCGAGCTGGCCGACGAGGTGGGCTACCGCGACCTGCCGGCAGGCGATGCCGCCGCGCTCGGGGTCTGGTTCCGGCAGGCGGCCGACTCCGGCTCGCTGGTGCGCTACCTGGAGACGTTCGCGCACACCGTCGGCGTGATGCAGCGGCCCGAGGCGGTGCAGCGCGTCGCCCGCGAGTGCGCCCTCGACCTGGCGGCCGACGGCGTCGTGTACGCCGAGGTGCGCATGGCACCCGAGCTGGTCGCGGGCAGCATGCCGATCGAGGAGGCGGTCGAGGCCATGCTCGACGGCTACGCGGCAGGCATGAAGGAGGCCACCACCGGCGGGACGCCGATCACCGTGGGCACGCTGCTGTGCGCCATGCGGCAGAACGACCGGTGGGACGAGGTCGCCGGGCTCGTCGTCCGCTACCGCGACGCCGGTGTCGTCGGCTTCGACCTGGCCGGCCCCGAGGACGGGTTCCCGCCCGACCGCATCCCGTCGGCAATCGCGCTGCTCGACCGCGCGGGCGCGCACCGGACGATCCACGCCGGCGAGGCGGCCGGGGTCGAGTCGATCCGGGCGGCGCTGGACGGCGCGCGGGCCGAGCGGCTCGGGCACGGCGTGCGGATCGCCGACGAGGTGCTCGAGGACGGTGCGCTGGGCCCGGTCGCCGTGCGGGTGCGCGAGGAGCAGGTGCCGCTGGAGGTGGCGCCGTCGTCCAACGTGCAGACCGGCGCCTACCCGTCGCTGGCCGCGCACCCGGTCGACCGGCTGCACCGGCTCGGCTTCGCGGTCACGCTCAACACCGACAACCGGCTGATGAGCGGCGTGTCGGTCACCAGCGAGTTCACCGACGTGGTGACGACGTTCGGCTGGGGCTGGGACGACGTCGCCAGGGTGACCGAGCGGGCGCTGGCGGCCGCCTTCGCCGACGACGCGGAGAAGGCGCGGCTGCGCGACGACGTCGTCCGTCCGGGCTACGCGGCGCTGCGAGCCTGATCACGGTCGGAATGCCGAACCGACCTGCGCTGCTACGGTAGGTGTGCCGGCACTCGCCGGCCATCCTCCCGGACGGTCCGTCCGGGCATGAGCGCATCCGTGCAGATCCGACGTCGTCGATGACGTCCGGGATCGCCAGTGAGGACGCCGGAACCGGCGGCCGCCTATCGCCACGGGACGCGCCCGAGTGCGTATCGGAGTCCCACCACCGCATGTCCCTGATCGACCCTGTCGACGTCGTCGACGTCCCGAACACCACTTCTGAAGACCCCACCACCCCGACCTTCGCCCAGCTCGGCCTGCCGCAGACGCTGGTCACGGCGCTGGAGCGCCGGGGTATCCGCTCGCCGTTCGCCATCCAGGCCTCGGCGCTGCCCGACGCGCTCGCCGGCCGCGACGTGCTCGGCAAGGCGGCCACCGGCTCGGGCAAGACGCTCGCGTTCGGCCTGCCGCTGCTGACCCGTCTCGCCGAGGACGTGCAGCGTGGTCCCCGCGCCCCGCGCGGCCTCGTGCTCGTGCCGACCCGCGAGCTCGCCCAGCAGGTCGCCGACAACCTGGCGCCCCTGGGCCAGGCGCTCGGCCTGTTCGTCAGCACCGTCTACGGCGGCGCCCCGATGCACCGCCAGGTCCAGCAGCTGCGCCGCGGCGTCGACGTCGTCATCGCCACCCCGGGCCGGCTGCTCGACCTGATGGGCCAGGGCGAGGCCGACCTGTCGCAGGTCGTCGTCAGCGTCCTCGACGAGGCCGACTTCATGGCCGACCTGGGCTTCCTGCCCGACGTCACCGAGCTGCTCGACGCCACCGACCCCTCCGCCCAGCGGCTGCTGTTCTCGGCCACGCTGGACGGCGAGGTCGACACGCTCGTCCGCCGGTACCTCAAGGACCCGGCGCGGCACGAGGTGAAGTCGGCCGCCGACTCCGCCCCGCCCGCGGAGCACCTGGCCTACAGCCTCGCCTTCCGCGACAAGCTCGCCGTCGCGCAGGAGCTGGCCGCCCGCCCGGGCCGCACGATCGTGTTCGCCCGCACCCAGCTCGGTGTGGACCGGCTCACGGAGAACCTCAAGGCCGTCGGCATCAAGGCCGAGGCGATCCACGGCGGCATGCCGCAGGGCGCCCGCCGCCGTGCGCTGGAGGAGTTCACCGACGCCCGCTCGCCGGTGCTCGTCGCCACCGACGTCGCCGCCCGCGGCATCCACGTCGACGACGTCTCGCTGGTGCTGCACTACGACCCGCCGGCGGACGCGAAGACCTACCAGCACCGCTCGGGCCGCACCGCCCGCGCCGGGGCCAGCGGCGTGGTCGTCTCGCTGCTGCTGCCCGACCAGGTCGGCCAGGCCAAGCGGCGCTTCCGGCAGGCGAAGGTCGACCCGCGCGTCGACCGGATCCGTCCGGGCGACGCCCCGATCGCCGAGCTGGTCGCCTCCGGCGTGCCGGTGGAGCCGGTGGAGCGCCCGGCGCGCGAGCACAAGCCGCGCAGCGGTGGTCCGCGTCGTCCCCGCCAGGGCGACCGGCCGCGTCGCTCGTACGGCGAGCGGTCCTACGGGGAGCGGTCCTACGGGGAGCGCTCGCCGCGTGACGGCGAGCGCGGTCCCAGCCGCTACCGCGGCCAGGGCCGGCGCCCCGCGGAGCGCACCTCCCGCTAGGCCCGATCAACCGCAGAAGGCGCGATTCCTGCCCGGCAGGAATCGCGCCTTCTGTCGTTTCTCAGTCGCGCCAGACGAGGGCGCCGGTGACGGCGGTGACGACGTCGTCCCAGTCGCTCTTGATCGCCGCGGCGTCCTCCGGGCGCAGCTGCGCCTCGGGCTCGCGCTCGCTCAGCGCGATCGCCCGCCCCAGCGAGGACGGCGGCGACAGCAGCTCGTCGACCCGCTTGAGGCCGGCGTACTCGGCGATGTCGCGGATCCCCTCGACCGGCTGCGCCAACGCCTGCGAGGAGAGCAGCCCGGAGGCGCCGTCGGCGACCTCGGTGAGCACCTCGGACAGCTCGGTCAGGTCGTAGCGGTCCTGCTCGGAGGGCAGCGGCAGGGTGTCGCTGTCGGCGACCTCGGGCCACGAGGCGATCTCGGCGAGGTCGTGGTCCTCGGTGTTGGTGGAGAGGAACTTCGCCAGGTCCGTGGGCGTGTCGAACACCCAGATCTCGCCGTTCGAGCCGAGGAAGCGGGCGACGTCCTCGACGTAGCAGCGCAGCGTCACGCCCGCCGCCCCCGGGACGACGACCTCGACCGGCAGGATGCCGACCGCCTCCCAGAACTCCTGCGCGGCGGCGACCGCGGCCGGCGAGGCGGTGATCCGGCTGCCGCCGCCGATGGTCCGCACGCCGGACGCGGGGGCGGCCGCGGCCTCGTGGTCGGCCTCGTCGACGGCCTCCGCCTCCTGGGCCTCGGCGACCTCCTCGGCGTCCTCCGGCTCGTCGGCCTCCTCGGCCTCGTCGGCGGCGGGGTAGTCCTCGACGGTGACCGTGCCGCCGCCGGTCCAGTCCAGGTGCTCGGAGAGCTCCTCGACGACGTCCTCCCACAGCTCGTCGAGCGCGCCGCCGACGCCGACCCACGCGTCCTCGCCGGAGCGGCCGACGAAGGCCTCGACGCCGAGCCCCAGCGAGCCGACCTCGGGCCGTCCGACCAGGTCGGCGACGGCCTCGAACTGGCCCTCCGACTCCTCCTCGTCGTCGTCCTCGTCGTCGTCCTCGCTGGTGTCGAGGCACTCGGCGAGCCGGCCGACGATGTCGATGGTCGCGGCGAGCTCCTCGACCGCCCAGCGGTCGGGGTTCTCCGCGGCGATGTCGTAGACGCCGTCGAGGTCGTAGCGGTGGTCGTCGTCCGGCGTCAGGTCCGCGGCGCCCAGGCCGACGACGACCGGCCAGACCGGGTGGTCGGCCAGGTCGTGGTCGGTGTGCGAGCGGCAGAACGCCGCCAGCGCCGCCGGCGTGGGGAAGAGGTGCACCTTGGCGGTGTCGTCCTCGGTGGTGCCGAGGAAGGCCTGCCACTCCTCGCCGTCCTCCTCCCACGGCGGAGCCCAAAGGGTGTACCCGGTGCGGTCGTCGACGGTGAGGGCGATCGGGACGATGCTCGGTCTGGCCACGGGCCCATCCTGCCGGTTCCGCCTGGGTGTGCGCCCCCGGGTTGTTCAGACACCCATGGGATGCCACACCGTCTTCGTCTCGAGGAAGGCGGTCATGCGCGACAGGCCGGGGTCGGCGGTCCAGTCCGGCTCGGTGGCGGGGGCACGGAGCACGCGCTTGATCGTGCCCGCGGCCTCGCGCTCGAACTCCATCGCGCGCCCGGCCGGTGCGCCGGTCAGGTCGATCCCGTCGACGTCGGCGTGCTCGGCCAGCCACGGGCCGATCTCGGCGGCGTCACCGGTCAGGATGTTGACCACCCCGGCCGGGACGTCGCTGGTCTCGAGCACCTCGCCGAGGGTGACGGCGGGCAGCGGCCGCTCCTTGGAGCTGACGACGACGGCGGTGTTGCCGCCCGCCAGCACCGGCGCGAGCGTGCTGACCAGGCCGAGCAGGCTCGACTGCTGCGGTGCCAGCACCGCGATCACGCCGCTCGGCTCGGGCAGGCTGAAGTCGAAGTACGGCCCGGCGACCGGGTTGGCACCGCCCAGGACGGCGGCGAGCTTGTCGGTCCAGCCCGCGTACCAGACCCACCGGTCGATCGCGGCGTCGACGGCGGCCCGGGCCTTGGACGACGAGAGCCCCTCGCCGGCCGCGACCTCGGCGCAGAACTGCTCGTGCCGGCCCTCCATCACCTCGGCGACGCGGTAGAGCACCTGGCCGCGGTTGTACGCGGTGGCGCCGGACCACTTGCCGAAGGCGGCGCGGGCGGCGACGACGGCGTCCCGGGCGTCCTTGCGCGAGGCCCACGCGGCGTTGGCGAGGAAGCCGCCCTTGGCGTCGGTGACCTCGTAGCTGCGGCCGGACTCCGAGCGCGGGAACGCGCCGTTGACGTAGAGCTTGTAGGTCTTGCGGACGGCGAGACGCTCGGCGGTCACGCGGAAGCCCCCTTCAGGTAGCCGGCGAGCCCGTGGCGGCCGCCCTCGCGGCCGTAGCCGGACTGCTTGTAGCCGCCGAAGGGCGACGTCGGGTCGAACTTGTTGAACGTGTTGGCCCAGACCACGCCGGCGCGCAGCTGGTCGGCGATCTTGAGGATCCGCGAGCCCTTCTCCGTCCAGATCCCGGCCGAGAGCCCGTAGGTGGTGTTGTTCGCCTTGGCGACCGCCTCGTCCGGCGTGCGGAAGGTGAGGACGGACAGGACCGGCCCGAAGATCTCGTCGCGGGCGATCCGGTGGGCGGGGGAGACGTCGGTGAACACCGTCGGGGGGAACCAGTAGCCGCGCTCGGGCAGCTCGCAGGCCGGCTGCCACTTGTGCGCGCCCTCTGCCTCGCCGATCTCCGACAGCTCGCGGATGCGGGCCAGCTGCTCGGCGGAGTTGATCGCGCCGATGTCGGTGTTCTTGTCCAGCGGGTTGCCGACGCGCAGCGTGCCGATCCGCCGCTGCAGGCTTGCGATGACCTCGTCGTGGATCGACTCCTGCACCAGCAGCCGGGAGCCCGCGCAGCAGACGTGCCCCTGGTTGAAGAAGATCCCCTGCACGATCCCCTCGACCGCCTGGTCGATCGCGGCGTCGTCGAAGACGATGTTCGCCGCTTTGCCGCCGAGCTCGAGGGTCAGCTTCTTGCGGGTGCCGGCGACCGCGCGCGCGATCGAGCGGCCGACCTCGGTCGAGCCGGTGAACGCGACCTTGTCGACGTCCCCGTGCTCGACGACCGCGCGGCCGGTGTCGCCGGCGCCGGTGACGATGTTGACCACGCCGGGAGGGAGGTCGGCCTGGCGGCAGACCTCCGCGAACAGCAGTGCGGTCAGCGGGGTGGTCTCGGCCGGCTTGAGGACGACGGTGTTGCCGGTGGCCAGCGCCGGCGCGACCTTCCACGCCAGCATGAGCAGCGGGAAGTTCCAGGGGATGACCTGCCCGGCCACGCCCAGCGGCTGCGGTGCCGGGCCGAGGCCGGCCCAGTCGAGCTTGTCGGCCCAGCCCGCGTGGTAGAAGAAGTGCGCCGCGGCCAGGGGGACGTCGACGTCCCGGCTCTCCTTGATCGGCTTGCCGTTGTCCAGCGACTCCAGGACGGCGAACTCGCGGGCGCGCTCCTGCAGGATCCGGGCGATCCGGAACAGGTACTTGCCTCGGTCGGCCGGGCGCATGGGACCCCAGACGCGGGTGAACGCCTTGCGCGCCGCCTTGACCGCGCGGTCGACGTCGGCCTCGCTGCCGCTGGCGATCTCGGAGAGGACCTCCTCGGTCGCCGGGTTCACCGTCTTGAACGGCGTCCCGGTGCCGTCGACGAACTCGCCGTCGATGAACAGGCCGTAGGACGGCGCGACGTCGACGATGCTGCGCGACTCGGGGGCGGGGGCGTACTCGAACACGCTGGTCATCAGTCGACGCTCACGTAGTCGGGGCCGGAGTAGTGGCCGGTGCGGAGCTTCTGCCGCTGCAGGAGCAGGTCGTTGAGCAGGCTGGAGGCGCCGAAGCGGAACCAGTCAGGGGTCAGCCAGTCGGCGCCGGCGGTCTCGTTGACGAGGACGAGGTGCTTGATCGCATCCTTCGTCGTCCGGATGCCGCCGGCGGGCTTGACGCCGATCTGCCGGCCGGTGGCGGCGCGGAAGTCGCGCACCGCCTCGAGCATGACCAGGCAGACCGGGAGGGTGGCCGCGGGGTTGATCTTGCCGGTGGAGGTCTTGATGAAGTCGCCGCCGGCGAGCATGGCCAGCCAGCTCGCGCGGCGGACGTTGTCCAGCGTGACCAGCTCGCCGGTCTCGAGGATCACCTTGAGGTGGGCGCCGCCGCAGGCCTCCTTGACCGCGACGATCTCCTCGTAGACGTCGAGGTAGTGGCCCGCGAGGAACGCGCCGCGGTCGATGACCATGTCGATCTCGTCGGCGCCGTTGGCCACGGCGTCCTTGACATCGGCGAGCTTGACCGCGCGGCTGGCCCGGCCGCTGGGGAAGGCGGTGGCGACGGCGGCGACGTGGATGCCGGTGCCCTCGAGGGCTTCCTTCGCGATGCCGGCCAGGTCGCCGTAGACGCAGACGGCGGCGACGCTGGGCGCGGTGAGGTCGGTCGGGTCGGGACGGCGGGCCTTCGCGGCGAGGCTGCGCACCTTGCCGGGGGTGTCGGCGCCCTCCAGCGTGGTCAGGTCGACCATCGAGATGGCGGTGTCGATCGCCCACGCCTTGGCGGTGGTCTTGATCGAGCGGGTGCCCAGCTGGGCCGCGCGGGCCTCCGCGCCGACCTGGTCGACGCCCGGCAGGCCGTGGAGGAAGGCGCGGAACGCCGAGTCGGACCGGGTGACGTCGTCGTACGGCGGCAGCGGCCCGGTGATGGGCCGCGCGTACACCGACGGCGCGTCGGGCTCGAGCACGTGGGTCATGGGCACCATTCTCCCCTGCCCGTCGACCCGTTCTCGACGGCGCTCACCCGTCGGTGTCAAGGTCCGGCAACGAGTTGTGGACAGGGCTGTGACCTGGGGATTCGTCACGGCGTCGAGGCTGGTGCGTCGCTAGCGTTGCGGTCATGTCCTCCGACGACCTCCACGCGCTGAGCGGCCCTGAGCTGCTCGACCGCACGCGTGCCCTGGTCGCCGAGCGCAACCGGATCGACGCCGAGCTGGCGCGCACCGTCCGGGTAGCAGACAGCAAACAGGGATTCGCCGCCGACGGGCAGGCGACCGCCGCCTCATGGCTGCGGGGGCACGGCCGGCTGTCGACAGCTGCGGCATCGCAGGTGGTGCGCAACGGCCGGGCGCTCGAGCAACTGCCCGCGGTCGCCACGGCGCACGCGGTCGGGAACCTCACCGCTGATCACGTGTCGGAGATCGCGAAGATCATCGCGCCGCGGCCGGTCGCGCTGGCCGCCGCCCAAGGCGTTGACCTGGCCGAGACCGCCCGTGTCCTGACCCGCCTGGCCGCCGTCGCGCCGCACGAGGACCTGAAGAAGGCCGTGCACACCTTCCTCGAGATGCTCGACACCGACGGGCCGGAACCCGATCCCACCGAGCAGCGGACGTTGACCTTCACCCGGCACGCCGACGGGTCGATCACCGGCCGGTTCCACCTCGATCCCGCCGGTGCCGAGAAGGTGACCACGGCGCTGGAGTCGATCAACCAGACCGACCGCCCCGCCGGCGACGAGCGCACCGTCGGTCAGCGGCAGGCCGACGCGTGGGTGCAGCTCGCCGACCTCCACCTCGGCTGCGGCACGCTGCCCATGCTGCGCACCGTCAGGCCGCACATCGCGGTGAACGTGGACCTCGAGGACCTGCTCGACCCCACCACCGGCAAGGGCGCGGCCAGGGCCGGCTTCGGCGCGATCATCTCCGCCGCCCGCGCCCGCTGGCTGGCCTGCGACGCGGACATCACCCGCATCGTCCTCGGCATGAACGGCGAGCCGCTCGACCTCGGCCGCACCCACCGTCTGGTCACCCCAGCACTGCGAAAAGCCGTCATCGTCCGTGATCAGACATGCGTATTCGCCGCCTGCAACGCGCCGCACTGGTGGTCCGAGGTCCACCACCTCATCCACTGGGCCCAAGGCGGCGAAACCAGCCTCGCCAACTCCGGCCTGCTCTGCGAACGGCACCACACCCAGGTCCACCACGGCTTCACGATCGAACGAGATACCGCCGGGCGATGGCACACCTACCGACCCGACGGCACCGAGATCCTCACCGTCCGACCAGCGCCCACCGACGAGGCTCTGGCCAGCGCGGGGTAGGGCGTGTCACCGCAGGCCGATACGGTGGCGCGCGTGCAGCTGACCGTCGTGGACCACCCGCTCGCCCGTGCCCGCCTGTCCCGGATGCGGGACGAGCGGACCGACAACGCCAACTTCCGGGCGGCGTTGCGCGACCTCACCCAGATGCTGGTGTACGAGGCCACCCGCGAGCTGCAGCTCGCCGAGGAGCCGATCAACACCCCGGTCACCGGGACGACGGGCTACTCCCTCGCGGCACCGCCGCTCATCGTCCCGGTCCTGCGCGCGGGCCTCGGCATGGCCGACACCGCCCACCGGATGCTGCCGGAATCGCAGATGGGCTTCGTCGGCCTCGCCCGCGACGAGGAGACCTTCCAGCCGAAGGCCTACATGGCCTCGCTGCCGGAGTCCCTGGTCGGCCGCGAGGTGTTCGTGCTCGACCCGATGCTGGCCACGGGCGGCTCGCTGGTGAACTGCTGCACGCTGCTCACCGACCGCGGCACCACGTCGATCACGGTGCTCTGCGCGCTGGCCGCGCCCGAAGGCCTCAAGCGGCTCGAGGAGAGCGGCCTGCCGCTGCGGATCTTCACCGCCAGCGTCGACCAGGGCCTCAACGACAAGGCCTACATCGTCCCCGGCCTCGGCGACGCCGGCGACCGCCAGTTCGGCGCGGTCTGATGCGCTTCGGCGTCCTCGGCACGGGCTTCTGGGCCCGGGAGATCCACGCGGCCAGCATCGCCGAGCACGAGGACGCCGAACTGGTCGGCGTGTGGGGTCGCAACCTCGCCAAGGCCAAGGCGCTCGGCGCTCAGTTCGACGTCCAGGGCTACGACGACGTCGACGCGCTGCTGGCAGAGGTGGATGCCGTCTCCTTCTCACTGCCGCCCGACGTCCAGGTGCCGCTGGCCATCCGGGCCGCGGAGGCGGGCAAGCACCTGCTGCTGGAGAAGCCGATCGCGCTGACCGTCGAGGACGCCGACCGGCTGGTGTCCGCCGTCCGGGACAACGGCGTCGCCTCCGTCGTCTTCTTCACCTTCCGCTTCCAGCAGGCGACGGCGACCTGGCTGGCCCAGGCCGCGCGGACCAAGCTCGCCGGTGGCGCGGGCAGCTGGCTGGGCAACAACTACCAGCCCGACAGCCCGTTCAAGGACTCCACCTGGCGCAAGGAGCAGGGTGCGCTCTGGGACATCGGCCCGCACGCGCTGTCGCTGTTCATCCCCGCGCTGGGGCCGGTCACGCGCGTGCAGACCGGCGCCGGCTTCGGCGACACGGTGCACCTGATCCTCACCCACGAGTCCGGCGCGGCCAGCACGGTCAGCCTGTCGCACACGGTCGCGCCGATGAGCAGCGGCGTCGAGTTCTTCGTGCACGGCGACGCCGGCCGCATCACGCTGCTGCCCGAGGCCGGCCCGGCCGCCCGCGCGGCGCACCAGGTCGCGGTCACCGAGCTGACCCAGGCGGCCACCACCGGCGGCACGCACCCGTGCGACGTCGGGTTCGGCCGCGAGGTGGTCGCCGTCCTGGCGGCCGCCCAGCGGGCCCTCGAGGTCGGCTGCGTCGAGACCGTCTGACCTCAGACGGCGATCGCGGCGAGCTTGTCGCGCAGGTAGTTCCCGGCGACGACCGCCGGGTGCACGACCCGGCCGACCGGCGGCGGGACGCTCTCCAGCAGCGCCGTCGGATCGGCCTCGTGGAAGTAGACGAGCGACATGATCTGCTCGTCGGGCGTCTCGGCGCTCGGCGGCAGCACGCGGTGCCGGTTGGACATCCAGCGGTCGCCGGTCCAGCGGGCCAGCATGTCGCCGATGTTGATCGTGAACGAGCCGGGCACGTAGGGCGCGTCCACCCAGCCCTGGTCCTGGCTCCAGACCTGCAGCCCGGAGGCCGACGGCTGCCGGTCTAGGATCGTGAACGAGCCGAAGTCGGTGTGCGGACCGATCCGCAGGGCGCCGTCGGCCACCGGACCGAGGTGCGCGAGCGACGGGTACCAGTTCGCGTAGAACGACCAGGTGGGGTGCCGGGCGGCGGCGAGGAAGTGCTCTTCCGGCAGGCACAGCGCGACCCCGGTCAGCCGGAGCAGGTCGTCGGCCAGTCCGTGCATGTACCCCAGGTACTCCGTCACCAGGGCCTCGAACTGCGGGACCTCGTCGGGCCAGACGTTGGGCTGGTACCACTCCACGTCCACCGCGGCGTCCCCGGTCGGCTCGCTGCTGCCGACGACGTAGCTCTCCTTCAGGTCCGGCGGCGTCGGCGTCCCCTCCGACAGCCCGTTGGCCTCGACCCCGGGCGGGATCCAGCCCCGCGGCTGCCACGACGTCTCACCCACGCCGCCGCGGTAGCCGGCCTTGACCTCCTCCGGCAGGTCGAACACCGCCTGCGCCGCGGCGCGGATGCGGTCCGGCAGGTCGGCCGGCACGCCGTGCCCGGTGATCAGCAGGAAGCCGATGTCGACCAGCGCGCGGTCGATCTCGGCGGCGACCGCGGCCCGTCCGGCGGCGGTGCCCTCCCGCCACGGGGTCAGGTCGACGACCGGGATGGGGTTGCCCATCGGTGGCTCCTTCGGCGGGAGGAGGACGTGTCCGGACGGGAGTCTGTCACCGGGTGAGGTCACCGTGGCGGACGTGATCGCGTGCCACCACGACGACTCGAGGAAGCCCTACGCTCGCGGGCCGTGCCGATCCTCTCCCGCGCCGAGGAAGCAGCCCTCGCCGCCGTCGATCCCGCCGTGATCGTGGCCGAACTGACCGCCCTGCTCGCCATCCCGAGCGTCGGCGGCGCCGACGCCGAGGCCGACATCCAGCGGGTGCTGGCCACGCGGCTGGACGGCCTCGGGATGGACGTCGACCTCTGGTCCATGGACCTGCCCGCCCTGGCCGCCGCGCCCGGTTTCCCCGGCGTCGAGGTCGAGCGCGGCGAAGCATGGGGGCTGGTCGGCACGCGGCCCGGGGAGAGCGACATCCCGGCGCTGGTCCTGCAGGGGCACGTCGACGTCGTCCCCGCCGGCGACCGGGCGCAGTGGCGGTCGGACCCGTTCGGACCGACCGTCACCGACGGCCGCGTGCACGGGCGCGGGGCCTGCGACATGAAGGCCGGCGTCGTCGCCAACCTCGCCGCGATGACCGCGATCGCGACGTCCGGCGTCCGGCTCCGGGACGGCGTCGCCCTGCACCTCGTGATCGGCGAGGAGGACGGCGGCCTCGGCGCCTTCGGCACGCTGGCCCGCGGCCACACCGGCAAGGCCTGCATCATCACCGAGCCGACCAGCGGGACGCTGATCACCGCGGCCGCCGGCGCGCTGACCTTCACCCTCGAGGTGCAGGGCAAGGCCACGCACGCGAGCACGCCGTACGCCGGCGCGAGCGCGATCGACGCCTACCTCTCCCTGCACTGGGCGCTCGCGGCGCTGCAGGCCGAGCGCAACGCGGTCGTCGAGCCGCTGATGCGCGAGTACCCCGTGCCCTACCCGCTGGTCATCGGCCGGCTGCGGGCGGGGGACTGGTCGAGCAGCGTGCCGGACCTGCTGGTCGCCGACGGGCGGCTGGGCTTGCGCATCGAGGAGGACCCGGCCGAGGCCCGGCGCGAGCTGGAGCAGCGGATCGCCGAGGTCGCCGCGCAGGACCCGTTCCTGCGCGACCACCCGCCGGTGGTGCGCTGGTCGGGCGGCCAGTTCGCCGGGGGCCACCTGCCTGCCGGGGACCCGCTGCGCGACCTGGTGCAGGCGGCGCACACCGACGTCACCGGCGGCCCGGCGCTGCGCGAGCGCGGCGCCCCGTACGGCAGCGACCTGCGGCTCTACGCCGCCGAAGGCGTCCCGACGCTGCACTACGGCCCCGGTGACGTCCGCCTGGCGCACGGGCCCGACGAGGCGGTCGAGATCGACGAGGTCGTCCGCGTCACCGAGGCGCTCGTGCTCAGCACCCTACGGGCTTGCGGAACCTTGGACTGACCGCGCAAGCCGGGTCCTGACGCCGCGCAAGTACTGCTCAAGGACCCGCCGCCACTCTCGTCTGCGACGGCATCGAGCCCCGCCGGGGGCCGGACAGCAGGAGAGAGAGATGGACGGGAACTGGTACGTGCGGCGCGGACGCATCGGCCGCACGACCTACTGGCTGCACTACGCGCTGCCCCTGACGGGGGCCTACGTCCTCGCGACGGTGCTCGACGTCAGCCTCGGGCTGTCGTTCGTCAGCACCCACTCGAGCTCGTACTACTCGTACGACTACTACTCGAGCAGCTACTCGGCGATGTACAGCGCCGGGCCGATCGCGGTGATCACGTCGCTGGCCCTGCTCGCTCCGTCGATCAGCGCGCTGGTCACCCGGCTGCACGACCGCGGCCACTCCGCCCACTGGCTGTGGTTCATGCTCCTGCCGATCGCCGGGCCGATCGTCCTGCTGATCACCGCGGGCTTCCTCGCCGGCGACCTCGGCCCGAACAACTACGGCTACCCGCAGGGCGCGGTTCTCCCTCCGGCGCGGACGCCGTCGTGGAAGGCGCCGACCTCGGTCTAGAGGCCCAGCGCCGCGGACATCTCCGCCCGCAGCTCGTCGAGCTCGTCCTCGCCGCGGCCGCGGGCGGCGATGATCCCGGCGTCGTCGTGCACCGGGACGACGCTCTCCAGGTAGGCCTTGAGCTTCGGCTCGGTGCCGCTGGGCCGCACGATCACCCGGACCCCGTCGCCGAGCAGCCGCACCGCGTCGACCGGCGGCAGCTCGGTGAGCAGGTCGGTCGCCACCACCGGCCGGCCGAGCAGCGTGGCCGGCGGGTTCGCCCGCAGCCGCGCCATGGCCTGGCCGATCAGCGACAGGTCCTCCACCCGCACCGACAGCTGGCCGTTGGCGAACAGCCCGTGCTCGCGTGCCAGCTCGTCGAGGCGGTCGAGCAGCGAGCGGCCGGTCACCCGGAGCTCGGCGGCCATCAGCGCGACGGCCAGGGCGGCGGAGATGCCGTCCTTGTCGTTGACCACCGACGGCGCCACCGAGTAGCCCAGCGCCTCCTCGTAGCCGAACACCAGCGGCGCGGCGTCCGAGCCGGCCCGCATGATCCACTTGAACCCGGTCGGGGTCTCCTCCGACGGCACCCCGTGCGCCTCGGCGAGCGCGTGCAGCAGCGAGCCGCTGACCAGCGAGGACGCGTACGTCCCGCGCACGCCGCGGCGCAGCAGCCAGTCGGCCAGCAGCGCGCCGACCTCGTCGCCGGTCAGCTGCCGCCCGTCGCAGACCACCGCGCACCGGTCGGCGTCCGGGTCCTCGGCGATCGCGACGTCGGCGCGGATGGACTCGGCCAGCGCCTTGAGCAGGTCGGTCGCGCCCGGCTCCTCGGGGTTCGGGAACGCGACGGTGGAGAAGGCCGGGTCGGGCCGGTCCTGCTGGCCCACGCTCACCGGCGGCGCCAGCCCCGCGGCGGCGAACACCGCGCGGGTGGTGTCGGCGCCGACGCCGTGCATCGCGGTGTAGGCGACGGTCAGCCCCTCGCGCACGATCGCCGGCACGGTGCTCGGGTCCACGGCCCGGACCACCGCGGCCACGTAGTCGGCCTCGATGTCGTCGTCGAGGGTGAGCCAGTCGTCGGACAGCGGCACCTCGCGGGCGCGGCCGACGGCGGCGATCGCCGCCTCGATCTGCTTGTCGGCCGGAGGCACCAGCTGCCGGCCGTCGCCGAGGTAGACCTTGTACCCGTTGTCGTCGGGCGGGTTGTGGCTGGCGGTCACCATCACGCCGGCCACGCAGCCCAGGTGGCGGACGGCGAACGCCAGCACCGGCGTCGGCAGCGGCCGGGGCATCACCTGCACGGCGAACCCCGCCCCGGAGAGCACCTCCGCCGTGATCCGCGCGAACTCGTCGGACCGGCGCCGGGCGTCGAAGCCGACGACGACCCCGCCGCCGGCGTGCCCCTCCTCGGCGAGGTAGGCGCCCAGCCCCGCGGCGGCGCGGGTCACCACCGCGGCGTTCATGCCGGCCGGGCCGGCGCGCAGCGGACCCCGCAGCCCCGCCGTCCCGAAGGTCAGCGGGCCGGAGAACCGCCGGGACAGCTCCTCGACGTTCTCCGCCTCGATCAGCGCCTCGATCTCGGCCCGGTCGCCGTCGTGCGGGTCGTCGTCCGCCCAGGAACGGGCGATGTCGAGCAGCTCGCTCATGAGTCCTCCTGGGCGTCGAACGACGGCAGCACGTAGTCCCCGCCGACCCGCGCGTGCACCGGGTCGGCGAGGTCCGGCTCGCCGTACGCCTCGATCAGCGCCTCGGCGTAGACCTCGGCGTCGTCCTGGGGCTCGTAGCCGAGGGCGCGCGCGGCGGAGAGGTCCCACCAGTTGCGGGTGTTGGCAGAGACGCCCCACACGACGGCGAACCCGGGCGCCGGCGCGGTCAGCGCGGCGTCGACCAGCGCGACGGAGTCGGCGGGGGAGAGCCAGGTGGAGAGGTGCCGCAGGGCCGTGGGCTCGGGGAACGCGCTGCCGATCCGCAGGCACACGACGTCCATGCCGTACCGGTCGGCGTACAGCGAGGCCAGCGCTTCCATCGCCACCTTGGCCGCGCCGTAGTAGGTGTCCGGTCGCGGCGGGGCGTCGGCCTCGCGCAGCAGCCCGGACGCCGGTCGCGGCGTGAAGCCGGTGGCGTGGTTGCTGCTGGCCAGCACCACGCGGTCGATGCCGGCCCGCCGCGCTGCCTCGAGCGCGCAGTACGTGCTCTCGATGTGGCTGCGGCTGATCACCGGCCAGGTCGACTCGCCGGAGTGCCCGGCCAGGTGCACCACGGCGGAGGCGCCGGCGGCGGCGTCCACCATCGCGGCCAGGTCGGCGGCGTCGGCGACGACCTGCTCCTCGCCGGGCCGCGTGTCCACGATCGGGACGACGTCGAGGCAGCGCACCGCCCAGCCGCGCTCGGGCAGCCCGCCGCGCAGCACCGTGCCGATCCGCCCCGCCGCGCCGGTGACCAGCACGGGACCGCTCACGGCAGCTGCCCGATGACCCGCACGAGGAGCTCACCCAGGCGGCTCGCGGCCGCCCTGCCGGCGGCGATCACCTCGTCGGCGTCGAGCGGCTCCCCGGTGATCCCTGCCGCGGCGTTGGAGACCAGCGACAGACCCAGCACCTCCAGGCCGGCCGCCTTGGCGGCGATCGCCTCGAGCGCCGTGGACATGCCCACCAGGTCCGCGCCGAGGCCGCGCAGCATGCGGATCTCGGCCGGGGTCTCGTAGTGGGGGCCCGGGAGCGCGGCGTACACGCCCTCGGTCAGCTCCGGGTCGAGCTCGCGGGCCAATGCGCGCAGGCGGGTGGAGTAGAGGTCGGTGCAGTCGACGAAGTTCGCGCCGACCAGCGGGGAGGTCGCCGTCAGGTTGAGGTGGTCGCTGATCAGCACCGCCTGCCCGACCCGGTGTTCCGGGTCGAGGCCACCGGCCGCGTTGGTGAGGATGACCGTCTTCACCCCGGCGGCGGCCGCCGTCCGGACGGCGTGCGCGACCGCCTGCACCCCGCGGCCCTCGTACAGGTGGGTGCGACCCAGGAAGAGCAGCACCTTGCGGTCGCCGACCCGCACCGAGCGCACCGAGCCGCCGTGCCCGACGGCGGTCGGCGCGGCGAAGCCGGGCAGCTCGTCGATGGCGACGGAGGCCACCGGCTCGCCGAACGCGTCGGCGGCCGGCGCCCAGCCGGAACCCATCACGACGGCGACGTCATGACCCCCGCCCAGGGCCGCGGTGAGGGCCTCGGCGGCGGATGCGGCGGCGGCGGTGGGATCAGCGGTTTCGGGCGCAGTCACGCCGGGGACGCTAACGCAGCGGTCGTTCGGGGGGTGGCCGACCTTGATCGTCCCTACAATTCCGCAGGTGGAGATCCCCTTCGCCTCCTCGGAGCGCGCGAGCCTGGGCGTCGAGTGGGAATTGCAGCTCGTCGACCGGCAGACCCGTGAGCTGACCTCGGGGGCCATCGAGATCCTCGAGGAGATCCGCCCGGCCGACGCCGACGAGCACCCCAAGGCCAAGCACGAGCTGCTGCAGTCGACGATCGAGATCATCACCGGCATCTGCACCACGGTGGGCGAGGCCAAGGCCGACCTGGCCGGCACGCTGGCCGAGGTGGTGGCCGCCGCCGACCGGCGCGGGCTCGGCCTGATGTGTGCGGGCACCCACCCGTTCACCGACTGGCAGTCGCAGCAGATCTCACCCAAGGAGCGCTACCTCGAGCTGGTCGAGCGGATGCAGTGGCTGGCCCGCCGGCTGCAGATCTTCGGCGTCCACGTGCACGTCGGGGTCCGGGCGCCGGAGAAGGCGATCCCGATCGTCAACGCGCTGACCCAGTACGTGCCGCACTTCCTCGCGCTGTCGGCGTCCTCCCCGTTCTGGAAGGGCGCCGACACCGGCCTGGCCTCGGCCCGCAGCAAGGTCTTCGAGAGTATGCCCACCGCCGGGCTGCCCTACCAGCTGTCGGGCTGGCACGAGTTCGAGGACTACATGCAGACGCTGATCTCGACGCACGCGATCGAGAGCGTCCGCGAGGTGTGGTGGGACATCCGCCCGCACCCCAACTTCGGCACCGTCGAGCTGCGGATCTGCGACGGCCTGCCCACCCTCGACGAGATCGGCGCGGTCGCGGCGCTGTCGCAGTGCCTGGTCGAGCAGTTCGACCGGGAGCTGGACCGCGGTTACACCCTGCCGGTGCCGGCGAGCTGGGTGCTCCGGGAGAACAAGTGGCGGGCCGCGCGCTACGGCCTGGACGCCGACATCGTGGTGGACGAGAAGGGCACCGTCCGGCCGGTGCGGCAGGCGATCCTCGACCTGGTCGAGGACCTGACGCCGACCGCCCGCCGGCTCGGCTGTGCGGCCGAGCTGGCCGACGTCGAGCGGGTGCTCGCCGTCGGCGCGTCCTACCAGCGGCAGCGGGCGGTGGCCGCGGCGCACGACGGCGACCTGACCGCCGTGGTCGACAGCCTGCTGACCGAGCTGCGAGACGGGCTGCCCGCGCCGCGGCCCTCCGGGATGGCTTGATGGATGCAGCGGTCGAGAAGCTGGGCGCGCTCGTCGACGACTGGGTGCGGGACCACTCGGCGCAGCTGATCTCCACCCGCCGGCACCTGCACGCGCACCCCGAGCTGGCGTTCGCCGAGTTCGAGACGACGTCCTTCCTCGAGCAGCGGCTGCACGGGCTGAACCCGCGGCGGCTGCCGACCGGCACCGGCCTCGTGGTCGAGGTCGGGTCGGGAGAGCCGGTCGTCGTCCTGCGGGCCGACATCGACGCCCTGCCGATCAACGACCTCAAGGACGTGCCCTACGCCTCCACCAAGGAGGGCCTCGCCCACGCGTGCGGGCACGACGTGCACACGACCGTCGTCCTGGGCGTGGCGCTGGCCTTCTCCGAGCTCGGCGGGCTGCCCGGCCGGGTGCGCTGCGTCTTCCAGCCGGCCGAGGAGACGCTCCCCGGCGGCGCCACCGAGGTCGTCGCGGCCGGCGTGCTCGACGGGGCCTCGCGGGCGTTCGCGCTGCACTGCGACCCGTCGGTGCCGGCCGGCAAGGTGGGCCTGCGGGCCGGCGCGATCACCGCCGCCTGCGACCGGATGGACGTCTCGCTCATGGGGCCGGGCGGGCACACGGCCCGTCCGCAGCTGACCGTCGACCTGGTCGACGCCCTCGGCCGGGTGATCACCGAGGTGCCGGCGCTGCTGTCCCGGCAGGTCGACCCCCGGGCGGGGATGTCGCTGGTGTGGGGCGCGGTCAACGCCGGCATCGCGGCCAACGCGATCCCGCAGCGCGGGCACCTGCGCGGCACCGTCCGGGTGCTCGACCGGGATGCGTGGAAGGACGCCGAGGACCTGATCCGCGCGCTGGTCGAGCGGGTCGCCGCGACCACGGGCGCGCAGGTGGACGTCGACTACGTGCGCGGGGTGCCGCCGGTGGTCAACGACCCGCGCTCGGTGGCGCTGCTGCGCTCGGCGGCGCTGGAGACGGTCGGCACCGAGAACGTGGTGCTCTCGCCGCAGAGCATGGGCGGGGAGGACTTCGGCTGGTTCGCCGACGTCCTGCCGATCGCCCTGGCCCGGCTGGGCACCCACGGCGGCGGCCCGCCGCTGGACCTGCACCGCGGCATGTTCGACGTCGACGAGCGCGCGATCGGCATCGGCGTGCGGTTGCTCGCCCACACGGTGCTGCACGCGCTGACCGCCGATGCTCACCCCGCGCGCACGTGACGAGGATCTCGGGTCAACACTGCGAGATCTGGCGACACTTCTCCTGACGTGTCTTCGAGAGGCGGGAATTCAACGATGAGTTCTCCGGACGGGCAGGCGGCGCACCCGGCGGATGCGGATGTGCCGGCCGAGCACGAGGTCCCCGACGAGCTCCGGCTGGCCGGCGAGTTCCCGGACGCCGGCCGCGACGAGTGGCGCGAGCTGGTCGTCGGCGTGCTGCGCAAGGCGGGGCGCGAGGAGGTCCCCGACCCGGTCGAGGACGCGCTGCGCCGTCCGGTCGCCACCGGCGTGACGGTCGCCCCGCTCTACACCGCCGAGGACGCCGGCGACCTGCCCGGGGCGGTCGGCGTCCCCGGGCTGGCGCCGTTCGTCCGTGGTGCGCGGGCCGGTGCGGCGAGCTCCGACGTCCCCGCCGGGTGGGACATCCGGCAGCGGCACGCCCACCCCGACGTCGCCACCACCAAGGGCGCGATCGCCGCCGACCTCGAGAACGGCGCCACCTCGCTGTGGCTCGTGCTCGGCGACGGCGCGGTGCCGGTCGACGCGCTGCCCGACGTCCTGGACGGCGTCTACCTCGATCTCGCGCCGGTCTCGGTCCAGGGCGGGCTCCCGGCGGCGGAGGCATACCTCTCCCTCGTCGAGGGCCGCACCGACCTGGCCCCGGGCGGCTCGCTGGGGCTCGATCCGCTCGGCGAGCAGGCCGCGTCGGGGGAGCCGCAGGACCTCTCCGGGCTGGCCGACCTCGCCCGCCGCGCCGCGCCGCTCGGCCTGCGGACGGTCACCGTCGACGCCACCGTGTTCGCGGACGCAGGGGCGTCCGCGGTGGAGGAGCTCGGCTGCTCGCTGGCGGCCGGCGTCGCGTACCTGCGGGCGCTCACCGACGGCGGGCTGTCGGTCGACGAGGCGTTCGCCGCGCTGGAGTTCCGCTACGCCGCCACCGCCGACCAGTTCACGACGATCGCCGCGCTGCGCGCCGCCCGCCGGCTGTGGGACCGGGTGGGGGAGGAGTCCGGCGCCGCACCCGAGGTCCGGGCCCAGCGCCAGCACGCGGTCACCTCGTCGGTGATGACGACGAAGCGCGATCCCTGGGTGAACATGCTGCGGACGACGGTCGCCTGCTTCGCCGCGGGCGTGGGCGGCGCCGACGCCGTCACCGTGCAGCCGTTCGACGCCGCCCTGGGACTGCCCGACAGCTTCTCCCGCCGGATCGCGCGCAACACGCAGAACCTGCTGGTCGAGGAGGGGTCGCTGGCCCGCGTCCTCGACCCGGCGGGCGGCTCCTGGTACGTCGAGTCGCTCACCGAGGACCTCGCGCAGGCCGCCTGGTCGTGGTTCACCGAGATCGAGCGAGCGGGCGGGCTGGCGGCCGCCCTCGATTCGGGACTGGTCGCCGTCCGGATCCGGGAGGCGTGGGAGGCGCGGTCGAAGCGGCTGGCGAAGCGTGCCGACGCGATCACCGGCGTCAGCGAGTTCCCCAACCTCGACGAGAAGCTGCCCGAGCGCGAGCCGGCCGCCGACCCGCGGCCGACGGGCGGGCTGCCCCGGGTGCGCGCCGCCCAGGAGTTCGAGGCCCTGCGCGACGCCGCCGACGCGGCGGGGGCCCGGCCGGCGGTCTACCTCGCCACGATCGGCCCGGTCGCCCGGCACACCGCCCGCGCCTCGTTCGCGGGCAACCTCTTCCAGGCCGGCGGCATCGCGACACCGGCCGGCGACGGGGCGTCGGGCCTCGCCGAGGCCGGGACGACGGTCGCCTGCATCTGCGGCACCGACAAGGACTACGCGGAATCGGCCGCTGGCCTGGCGAAGGAGCTGAGGGACGCCGGCGCGACGTCGGTCTGGCTGGCCGGGAAGCCTGATCTGGCGGTGGACGGGGTCGACGGATACGTGTACGCCGGATGCGACGCCCTCGACACCTTGCACACGGTCTTCGAGCAGCTGGGAGTGCAGCGATGAGCGCGATCCCCGACTTCGGGCACCTGGAGCTCGGCCGGCCGTCGTCGTCCGCGACCGCCGACGACTGGGCCAAGGCGTTCAAGGAGCGCGTCGGCCGCGGCGTCGAGGAGGCGACCTGGGAGACGCCGGAGGGCATCGCCGTCCCCCCGCTGTTCACCCCGGCCGACCTCGACGGGCTGGACTTCCTCGGGACCTACCCGGGCATCGCGCCGTACCTGCGCGGGCCGTACCCGACCATGTACACGACCCAGCCGTGGACGATCCGCCAGTACGCGGGCTTCTCCACGGCCGCGGAGTCCAACGCGTTCTACCGGCGCAACCTGGCCGCTGGCCAGAAGGGCCTGTCGATCGCGTTCGACCTTCCCACCCACCGCGGTTACGACTCCGACCACCCGCGGGTCGTCGGCGACGTCGGGATGGCCGGGGTGGCGATCGACTCGATCCTGGACATGCGGCAGCTGTTCGACGGCATCCCGCTGGACCGGATGACGGTCTCGATGACCATGAACGGCGCGGTGCTGCCGGTGATGGCGCTCTACATCCTCGCCGCCGAGGAGCAGGGGGTCGCGCCCGAGAAGCTGGCCGGGACCATCCAGAACGACATCCTCAAGGAGTTCATGGTCCGCAACACCTACATCTACCCGCCGAAGCCGTCGATGCAGATCGTCAGCGACATCTTCGCGTTCACCTCGCAGCAGATGCCGCGGTTCAACTCGATCTCGATCTCCGGCTACCACATCCAGGAGGCCGGGGCGACGGCCGACCTGGAGCTGGCGTACACGCTGGCCGACGGCGTGGAGTACGTGAAGGCGGGCAAGGCCGCCGGGCTGGACGTCGACGCGTTCGCCCCGCGCCTGTCGTTCTTCTGGGCCATCGGGATGAACTTCTTCATGGAGGTCGCGAAGCTCCGGGCGGCCCGGCTGCTGTGGGCGAAGCTCATGAAGGAGGCCGGCGCGCAGAACCCGAAGTCGATGTCGCTGCGCACCCACTCGCAGACGTCGGGCTGGTCGCTGACCGCGCAGGACGTCTACAACAACGTCGTCCGCACCTGCCTGGAGGCGATGGCCGCGACCCAGGGGCACACCCAGTCGCTGCACACCAACGCCCTCGACGAGGCGCTCGCGCTGCCGACCGACTTCTCCGCGCGGATCGCCCGCAACACCCAGCTGCTGCTGCAGCAGGAGTCGGGGACGACGCGGGTCATCGACCCGTGGGGCGGCTCGGCGTACGTGGAGAAGCTGACCTACGACCTGGCCCGCGCCGCGTGGGCGCACATCCAGGAGGTCGACGAGCACGGCGGCATGGCGCAGGCGATCGACGACGGGATCCCGAAGCTGCGCATCGAGGAGGCCGCGGCCCGCACCCAGGCCCGGATCGACTCCGGCCGGCAGCCGGTCATCGGGGTGAACAAGTACCGGGTGGACGCCGACGAGGCGGTCGAGGTGCTGCGGGTGGACAACGCGCAGGTGCTCGCCGAGCAGAAGGCGAAGCTGGAGGAGCTGCGGTCCTCCCGTGACGCCGCTGCCGTCGAGGAGGCGCTGCGGCGGCTGACCGACGCGGCGCGGGCCGCCGCGGAGGGCCGACGCGACTCGTCGCCGGACTCCAACCTGCTCAAGCTCGCCGTCGACGCCGCCCGCGCCCACGCCACGGTCGGGGAGATCTCCGACGCGCTGGAGGAGGTGTATGGCCGGCACGCCGCCCAGGTGCGCACCATCTCCGGTGTGTACCGGGACGAGGCAGGGACGAGCCAGCCGGTCGACGCGGCGCGGCGGCTGGCAGCGGAGTTCGAGGAGGCGGAGGGCCGCAGACCGCGGATCCTCGTGGCCAAGATGGGTCAGGACGGCCACGACCGCGGCCAGAAGGTGATCGCCACGGCGTTCGCCGACCTCGGCTTCGACGTCGACGTGGGCCCGCTGTTCCAGACGCCGGAGGAGGTCGCTCGGCAGGCGGTCGAGGCCGACGTGCACGTCGTCGGGGTCAACTCGCTGGCCGCCGGTCACCTCACGCTGGTGCCGGCGCTGCGTGACGCGCTGGCCGAGCTCGGCGCGGACGACGTCCTCATCGTCGTCGGCGGCGTGATCCCGCCCGACGACGTCCCGACGCTGAAGGAGATGGGCGCCGCGGCGGTCTACCAGCCGGGGACGGTCATCGCCGAGGCGGCGCAGGAGCTGCTGCGCACGCTGTCGTCCCGCCTCGGTCACTGAGCGGCGTGGCCACTGACGTCGCGGCCCTCGCGGAGGGAGTGCTGGCCGGCGACCGGCGGTCGATGTCGCGGGCGATCACGCTGGTCGAGTCGCGCCGCGCGGACCACCGGGAGGCGGCGCAGGAGCTGCTCGTCGAGCTGCTGCCGCACGCCGGGGGAGCGCGGCGGGTCGGGATCAGCGGCGTGCCCGGCGTGGGCAAGTCGACGTTCATCGACTCGCTCGGGGTGACGCTGACCGGGGCCGGCTCGAAGGTCGCGGTGCTCGCGGTGGACCCGTCGTCGGCGCGGTCGGGCGGGTCGATCCTCGGCGACAAGACGCGGATGCAGCGGCTCGCGGTGGACCCCGCGGCGTTCATCCGGCCGTCGCCGACCTCGGGCACCCTCGGCGGCGTCGCGCAGGCCACGCGCGAGTCGATGGTCGTCGTCGAGGCAGCGGGCTACGACGTCGTCCTGGTGGAGACCGTCGGTGTCGGGCAGTCGGAGATCGCCGTCGCGGAGATGGTCGACTCCTTCCTGTTCCTGACGCTGGCCCGCACCGGCGACCAGCTGCAGGGGATCAAGCGGGGGATCCTCGAGATCGCCGACGTCATCGCGGTGAACAAGGCCGACGGTCCGGGGGAGACCGATGCGCGCTCGGCCGCCCGCGAGCTGTCGCAGGCGATCCGGCTGCTGCGCGGGCGGGGCGGTTCCTGGGACGTGCCGGTGCTGACCTGCTCCGGGCTGACCGGCGCGGGGCTGGACGAGGTCTGGGCGAAGCTGGTCGAGCACCAGGAGCGGGCCAGGGCGTCGGGCGCGTTCGAGGAGAACCGGCGGACCCAGCAGGTGCGCTGGACCTGGCAGCTGGTGCGCTCCTCGCTGGAGCACCGGCTGCGCGCGCACTCCGGGGTGACGTCTCTGGCGCCGGACCTGGAGAAGGCAGTGCTCGCCGGGGAGCTCACCCCTGCCCTGGCCGCCCAGCAGATCCTCGACGCGTTCCTCGCCGACCCGCCCCCGCCGACGGACGCCTGAGGGAGCTTTCCCGGCGATCATGAAGTCCGGGAAGGGGCACGCCGTTCCGCGACGGCGTGTCTCTTCCCGAACTTCATGATCACGACGGATCCACAGCGAGGGCTGCTGTCCACAGATGTGCTCCGGCCGGACCCGCGGGTCGGTTGCGCCTCGACGCTTTCGGCGTGGATTTCGCGTTCTACCGCACCATCGCCCGCCAGGGTGGCGTGTTCACGGTCGCCCAGGCCCTCGACAGCTGCTCCGACGCCGAGGTTCGACGGCTGGTCCGGACCGGGCGGTGGCGCCGGTCCCCGTGGCGGGGAGTGCTCGTGGACGGAGAGATCCCTGATTCCTTCGCCGTCCAGGTTCGCGCCGCCTCGCTCGCCGTTGGTGCAGACCTGGTCGCGTGCCACTCGACCGCGGCGCGGTTGTGGGAATTCGACGTCATCGGCAGCGACCTGCTGCACTTCCTGGGCCCACCGGAGCTGGTCAACCGTCGACGTCCCGGCATCCAGGTGCACCCGTCGAGCCTGGGCACGAACGATGCCGTACTGGTCGACGGCGTCTGGTGCACTCCCCCCGCGCGGACGGCGTGCGACGTCGTCCGGCTGACCCCGCCGATCGACGGCCTGGCCACGCTGGACGCCGCACTCCGCTCGGCGTTCTGCACCCGGGACGACCTGACCGCGGCGGCGGCGCGGCAGACCGGGCTACGACAGGTCGTCCGACTGAGGGAGCTGGTGCCCCACGCCGACCCGCGGATCGACTCGCCGATGGAGTCCAGGATGCGGTGGCGCTTCCTGGTCGCCCGGTTCCCGCCGCCGGACCTGCAGATCAAGGTGCCCGAGGGCGGCCGGGCCCGGTGGCTCGACATCGGCTGGCGCGAGGAGCGCGTGGGAGCCGAGTTCGACGGGCAGCAGGCGCACATGACCCCGCAGCAGCTCCGGGACGACCGGCGCCGGCACAACTGGCTCACCGAGAACAGGTGGACGCTGCTGCATTTCACCAAGGACGACGTCTACCGGCAGCACCGCGCGATGCTGGCGGTCACCGCCCGCGCCCTCGGCCTACCGCCCCGCCGCTGGCGATCATGAAGTTCCGGAAGCGCCACGCCGTGTCGGGACGGCGTGTCCCTTCCCGAAGTTCATGATCGCGAGGAAGTGCCCCGGCCCTCAGAAGGTGGAGCGGCACTCGCGGGAACGCAGGCCGACGACGTAGTCGGTCGGCGCACCGGCGGCCTCGGCGGCGTCGGCGATCGCGCCCAGGTGCCGGGCCGAGGGCAGGCCGCCCTCGAAGCCGTCGACCACGTAGGCGAACGCCACGACGTCGCCCTCGAGGGTGTGCACCCGGAGGTGGAGCTTGCGGTAGAGGCCGTGGTCGGCGCCCTCCCAGGCGTCGAGCGCGGCCTCGTCGGCCTCGGTCAGGTCGTACAGGGCCACGAAGACGCCGGCCGCGTCGTCCGCACGGTCCATGTCGGAGGGCACGAGAGTCGCGAGCGCACCCTCCCAGCCGTACTCCTCGGCACCGAAGGTCAGCCGCCAGCCGCGGATCCAGCCGGTGCCGGCGTGGGGCGAGGCGGGGCAGCGGCGCAGCATCTGCTCGGGGTCCATGTTCGACCCGTAGGCGGCGTAGAGGCCCATCGCCGCGCAGCCTAACCGGGGCCTCCCGGCGTTCGGGGGAAGCAGCGGGGACAATGGCCGGGCGACATCCGCTCGACAATCCCGGGGGAAGCACCCATGACCCGCATCGTGATCATCGGCGGCGGACCGGCCGGCTACGAGGCCGCGCTCGTGGCCGCCCAGCTCGGTGCGCAGGTCACCGTCATCGAGAAGGACGGCCTCGGCGGCGCCAGCGTGCTCACCGACTGCGTCCCGTCCAAGACGCTCATCGCCGCCGCGGGCGCCATGACGGCGGTCCGCGACTCCGCCGTCCTCGGGCTCATGGGCACCGAGCCCGACGCCGTCGGGCTGGACCTCGCCACCGTCAACCACCGCGTGAAGAACCTCGCGATGGCCCAGTCGGCCGACATCCACGCCCGCCTCGAGGCCGAGGGCGTGCGCATGGTGAAGGGCCGCGGGCGGCTCTCCGACGACATCCGGGGCCTCGCTGCGCACCGCGTGGAGATCCTGGACGACGACGGCACGGTGCTCGAGGAGCTGGAGAGCGACGCCGTCCTCATCGCCACCGGCGCCGACCCGCGCGTGCTGCCCGGCGCCGAGCCCGACCACGAGCGGATCCTCGACTGGCGCGACGTGTACGACCTCGAGGAGATGCCCGAGCACCTCGTCGTCGTCGGCTCCGGCGTCACCGGCGCGGAGTTCGCCTCCGGCTACCTCGAGGCCGGTGTCCCGGTCACCCTGGTCTCCTCCCGCGACCGCGTGCTGCCGGGGGAGGACTCCGATGCCGCCGAGGTGCTCGAGCAGGTGTTCCAGTCGCGCGGTGGCCGCCTGGAGCGCGGCCGGGCCGCGGGCGCCACGCGCACCGAGAAGGGGGTCGCGGTCGAGCTGACCGACGGCCGCACCGTCGACGGCTCGCACGTGCTGATGACCGTCGGCACCGTGCCCAACACCGCCGGGCTGAACCTGGAGGAGTGCGGCGTCGAGCTGACCGCATCCGGGCACATCGTCGTCGACCGCGTCTCGCGGACCAGCGTCCCGGGCATCTACGCCGCCGGCGACGTCACGGGCATCTTCCAGCTCGCCTCCGTGGCCGCGATGCAGGGGCGGATCGCCATGTGGCACGTGCTGGGCGAGGCCGTGACGCCGATCAAGCTCAAGACCGTCGCCGCCAACGTCTTCACCCACCCGGAGATCGCCACCGTCGGGGTGCAGGAGAAGTCGCTGCCCGAGAACCCGGACGTCGACGTCGTCCGGCTGCCGCTGGCCACCAACGCCCGCGCCAAGATGAGCGACCTGCGCGACGGCTTCGTCAAGCTCTACGCCCGGCGCTCGACCGGTGTGATCGTCGGCGGCGTGGTCGTGGCACCCGGCGCCTCCGAGCTGATCCTGCCGATCGCGCTCGCGGTGACCAAGGGCCTCACGGTCGCCGACATGGCGCACACGTTCGCGATCTACCCCTCGCTGTCCGGGTCGATCACCGAGGCCGGCCGGCGGCTCATGGGGGCCGACGACCTGGCGTGACGTTCGGTGATCGAGAGATCACTGTGACGAACGAGTCGACGATTCGGCTCAACTCGGTGCCGTCGGCGGCCGACACCGCCGATGCCCTGGGGGATGTCTGCTTCCTCCGGTCGCCGTGCCCGCCGTCTGCTGCTGCCCCTCGCGGTGTGCGCCGGCGTGCTGCTGCCGGCCCTGCCCGCCGCGGCGGACGAGCCGGCCACGGTCGTCGGCCAGCTGGTGCAGGCCTACCCCGAGCAGGCCCACCCCGGGCACGACGGGCCGGACGCCCCGCTGAGCTGGGTCCGGACGGCGGCCGGCGAGTCGGTGCGGATCCCCACCGAGGACGTCGCCGACGTGCCGGCCGGGTCGACGGTGTCCGTGGCGGTCGGCGGCCAGGTGGACGACGCCGCGGCCGGCGACGGCTACGAGCCGGCCCAGGACGTCCTCTCCACCGACGTCCTGGCCGACCCCGCCACGACCGCGCCGCCCCGCGGGACCCTCACCAACCAGGTGACCGTGGCGATGGTCGTGCCCGCCGGCGGGCAGCAGGACGGCGCGACGCTCGCCCAGGTGGTCGACGCGGTGAACGGCCCGGTCGCGACGTTCTGGTCGACCCAGACCGGCGGCGCCGTGCGGCTCGGCGTCACCGCCGCGCACGACTGGATCACCACCGAGGCCGGCTGCGCCGACCCCAACGCGCTGTGGGCCGAGGTCGCCACCGACGTCGGCTTCGTCCCCGGCCCCGGCCGGCACCTCGTCGTCTACCTGAGCAGCACGCCGGCCGACCTGCCCGGCTGCTCCTACGCGCTCGGCCAGGTCGGCTCGTCGCCGTCCTCGGGCGGCTCCCTCTACGTCCGCGACACCCTGCCCTCGGTGATCGCGCACGAGCTGGGCCACAACTTCGGCCTCGGCCACTCCTCGGGCCTGCAGTGCGACCGCGCGCTGGACAGCGGCACCTGCCGCACCGCCGCCTACCGCGACTACTACGACGTCATGGGCGCCTCGTGGTCCCAGCTCGGCACGCTGACCGCCGCGCAGGCCGACCGGCTCGGCGTCCTCCCGTCGTCCGCGCGGGCCGACGTCGCCGTCGGGGACCCGGCGCTGACCGTCGCGCTCTCCCCGCTGGCCGGTGCCACCGGCACCCGCGCGGTGAAGCTGACCGCGGCCGACGGCTCGGTCTACTGGTTGGAGTACCGCGCCCCGACCGGGCAGGACGCCTGGCTGGGCACGGCGGCCAACCGCTTCGCCCTCGACGCCGGCGTGCTGCTGCACCGCGCCGGCGGCTTCCCGGACACCTCGCTGCTCCTGGACGGGACGCCGAGCGCCGCCTCCGGCTGGGAGGGCGACCTGCAGGACGCGCTGCCCCTGGGCGTGCCGGTCCCCGTGGACGGCGGCGCGTTCACCGTCACCGTGCAGGCCGGCACGGGCGCCGGCGCGACCGTGACGATCGTCCCCGGAGCCGGGACACCCGGTGCCGCGCCGGCGCAAGCCAGCCGCCCAGCGGTCCTGCCGGGCAGCGCGGCTCCCACGGCGGCGCCGGCGCCGGTCGCCTCGAGCACGCCGGCACCCCCCGTGGCAACCGCTCCCGCCGCCCCGACGGTGCCCCACGTCGCCGCCGCCCAGGACCTCGACGAGGCCGCCGCCGTGCACCCGGCGGAATCCGGATCGGTCCGGTTGGTCGCCACCGCCGCGCTCGCGCTCGCCGGCGCGCTGCTGCTGGCAACCGCGGCCGCCCGCCTGCGCCGGCGGGTCCGCCGCTGACTCTCGCCTGATCAGGTGGTTCCGGTCCACTCGCGGCACGGATCCGCCGATGGAGAAGGCAGAGAACCGACCTCTGGAGTCCTACCGTGCACCTGGTCCGGTCCGCCGTCGTGGCGGGCACCGTCGTCGCCGCCGTCCTCGCCGTGGCACCGGCGGCGCTCGCGGAGGACGCGCCGGCCGCAGGGGACACCGTGGTGGGCGAGCTCGTCCAGGCGTGGCCCGAGCACGAGGACGCCGACGACGCGGCCGCCCACGCCGCCGAGGGTCCGCTGAGCTGGATCGCGACCGACAGCGGCGACAGCGTCCGGGTGCCCACGGCCGACGTCGCGCAGCTGCCGCTCGGAGCGACCGTGCAGGTCACCCTCGGTGGCGAGGTGCGCGACGCTGCGACCCGGGAGGACGGGCTCGAGCCGGCCCAGGACGTGGTCGCCTCCGACGTGGTCGCCCCGGCCGAGGCGCCACCGGTCGCCCCGGCCAGCGCGCCCTACACCGACGAGGTCACGGTCGCCCTGGTCACCCCGGCCGGGCTGGCCGCCGACGGCACCGACGTGAACGCGCTGGTCGGCACCGTGAACGGCGCGGTGGCCGATTTCTGGGAATCGCAGACCGGCGGCGCCATCAAGATCCACGCCACCGCGGGCGCGCCGGGCTGGCTCACCTCGTCGGTGTCCTGCAACAGCCCGTACGACCTGTGGGAGGACGTGCGCCGGCAGCTGTCCTGGACCCCCGGAGCGGGCAAGCACCTGCTGCTCTACGTCCCGGGCTACCCGGCCCAGATGCCCAGCTGCGCCTACGGGCTGGCGCAGGTCTCGCCGAGCCGGAACTACGGCGGCTACGCCTACGTCCGCGACACGACGCCGTCGGTGATCGCCCACGAGCTCGGCCACAACTTCAGCCTCGGGCACTCCTCCTCGGTGCAGTGCGACAGCACGGTCGAGGTGGGCAGCTGCCGTACCAACGCCTACGACGACCTGTACGACGTGATGGGCTACTCCTGGGACCAGCTCGGTTCGCTCAACGCCGCCCAGGCAGCCCGCCTCGGGGTGCTCGGCACCGGACAGGCAGCGGTGTCGTCCAGCGGTAGCTACACGCTCTCGCCGCTGTCCGGGACCACGGGGACGCGGGCCCTGAGCATGCAGGGACCCGACGGCACCGTGTACTGGCTCGAGGACCGTCCCTCGTCGGGGCAGGACGGCTGGATCAGCTCGACCACCCTGGATTCGGGGGTCCTGCTCCGCCGCGCCAGTACCGGATCGGACACCTCGCTGCTGCTGGACGGCACGCCGAGCCCCCGGGCGGGCTGGGACGCCGACGTGGCCGTCGCGCTCCCGGTCAACACCGCGGTGCCGGTCGACGACGGCGCGTTCTCGGTGACGGTGCAGAGCGCGACCTCGTCCGGGGCGACGCTGCAGATCTCGGTCGACTCGCCGCTGGCCGCGGCCTACACCGCCAGCGGCGGGGCGTCCGGCCCGCTCGGGACGCAGACCATCGCGGGCGAGACGTGCGGGGGGCTCTATCCTTCCGGCTGCGTGCGCACGTACCAGAACGGCTTCATCTTCTGGTCGCTGAGGACCCGTGCCCAGGTCGTGCTGAACCCGATCGCGGCGGAGTACACGGCGATGGGCGAGGCGCTCGGGCCGCTCGGCTACCCCGTCGGGCCTCGCTACGGCACGGCCAACGGCGGCTACACCCAGCCCTTCCAGTACGGGCGCGTCCACTGGTCGCCGACGACCGGCGCGCACGCGGTCTACGGGGCCATCTCCCAGGCCTACGACCCCCTGTGGGGGGAATCGGGAGTCCTCGGCTACCCGGTCGGCGAGGCCTACAACACCCCCGGCAGCGGACTCACCCAGGCCTTCCAGTTCGGCCGCATCCACTTCTCGCCGGGCACCGGCGCGCACGCGGTCTTCGGGCCGATGTCCCCGGTCTACGACGGGCTGTGGGGGGAGTCGGGCGCGCTGGGTTATCCGGTGGGGGACCGCTACCCGACGGCGAACGGCGGGTTCACGCAGGCGTTCCAGAACGGTCGGATCCACTGGTCGCAGACGACGGGCGCGCACGCCGTGCTGTCCGACATCGGGCGCGCGTACGACCCGCTGTGGGGTGAGTCCGGGGCACTGGGTTATCCGGTGGGGGACCGCTACCCGACGGCGAACGGCGGGTTCACGCAGGCGTTCCAGAACGGCCGGATCCACTGGTCGCAGACGACGGGCGCGCACGCCGTGCTGTCCGACATCGGGCGCGCCTACGACCCGCTGTGGGGTGAGTCCGGCGTGCTGGGTTATCCGGTGGGGGACCGCTACCCCACGCCCGGCGGCGGCTGGACGCAGGCCTTCCAGGCCGGCCGGATCCACTGGTCGCCGGCGACGGGTGCGCACGCCGTGTACGGCGACATCAGCCGGGAGTACGACCGGCTGCGGGGGGAGTCAGGGGTGCTCGGCTACCCCGTCACCGAGCGGTACCCGACGGCGAACGGCGGGTTCACGCAGGCGTTCCAGAACGGGCGGATCCACTGGTCGCCCACGACGAACGCCTACGCCGTCACCGGGGCGATCTCCCGGGCGTACGACGCGCGCGGCGGTGAGGGTGGGCGCCTCGGCTACCCGGTCACCGGTCAGACGAGCTACGGCAGCACCGTGTCGCAGAACTTCCAGCACGGCCGGATCGCGGTCACCGGGACGTCCCTCGCGATCACTTACTTCTGATCCGTCGTCGCGTTGTGGTACATCTGTATCACAACGCGAGGAGGGGTCGGTGTGGCCGGATCGGTGCGCATCCCGGGGTTCCGCAGTGACGCGGCACGCGAGAAGTTCCTCGCGGCGTACGACGCGGCGTTGGAGAGCTCCTGGCCGGACGTGCCGGTCCGCGCCGAGGGCGTCCCGACGGCCTTCGGCACGGTGCGGGTCTACCGCTGCGGACCCGACGGCACGGACCCCTTCGTGCTGCTCACCGGGGCCGGCGGCAACGCCCTGGCCTGGTCGCGGTGGATGGACCGCTTCGCAGACCGCCCGGTGATCGCCGTCGACCCGCTCGGCGAACCCGGTCACTCCCTGCAGACCGCGCCCGTGCGCGGCCCGGAGGACGCCGCCGCATGGCTCGAGGAGCTGCTCGCCGGGCTCGGCGCCGAGCGGGCTCACCTGGTCGGGGTCTCCTGGGGCGGCTACCTCGCCCTCGAGCACGAGATCCGCCACCCCGGGCGGGTCGCCGCGATCACCCTCGTCGACGCCGCCGGGCTCGGACCGCTCGGCTGGCGGTTCTGGGTCTGGTTGATCGGCGGTGGCCTGGCCGCGCTGCTGCCCGGGCCGCTGCGCCGGCGAGCCGCCCGGCGCCTGCGCAACCCCACGCTCGCCGATGACCGGCTCATCGCGCTGCTGCGTGCCTCGCTGGGCTACCGCCGCCCGCACACGCGGGCCAGGCTGCTTCCCGACGACGAGCTGCGGGCGGTCCGGGTGCCCGTGCAGGCCCTCGTGGGTGGTCGCAGCCCGCTCGGCGCAGCCGCGGACCGGCTGCCCGCGGTCGTGCCCGACTGGCGGGTCGAGCGCTTCCCGGACGCCGGCCACGCGCTGGTCCTGGAGGCCGAGCACGACGTGATCGACCGGGTACTGAGCTTCACGGGCCGGCCATGAGGTTCGCCGTCCAGACGCTGGTGCTGGCCCTGGGCATCGGCGGGATCGTCGGGTACGTCGTCCACCACAGCGGCACCGGTGCGTGGACGCGCAAGTGGGGGTACCTGCCGGTGCTGGCTCTGATCGCCGGCGCGGTGCTGGTCAGCTGCAGCGGAGGGAAGTGACGACCCGAGGTGCCCAGGCGTGTCGACCACGACGAGCGCCGTCGGCAGCTCACCGACGCCCTGCTGCGGATCGCCGGCACCCGCGGCCTGCGGGCGGTGACGATGCGCGAGGTCGCCGCCGAGGCGGGCGTCTCCCTGCGGCTGGTGCAGTACTACTTCACCGACAAGAAGACGCTGCTCGAGTCGGGTCTGGCCGAGCTGGCCGCCCGGCTGGACCGGCGGGTCAAGGCCCGTGCGGCCGAGGCGGGCGGGAACCTGACGAACCGCCGGGTCTTCGAGGTGGTCCTCGGGGCGATCCTGCCCTCGGACGAGCCGAGCCGGCTCGACCAGCTGGCCTGGACCGCCTACTACGCCACCGGCCTGACCGAACCTGCCTTCGCCCACGACGCGGCCGGTGGCATGGCCTACCCGAACGCGCTGGAGGACTGGCTGACGGCCCGGCTGCGCAGGGCGCAGGACGACGGGGAGGCCGACCCGGCCCGGGATGCCCGCACCGAGGTCGCCGCCCTGCTGGCGCTGACCAACGGGCTCACCTCGAGCGTGCTCTCCGGCCAGCGCAGCGCCGAGGGGGCGAGCGCCGTCCTCTCCTACGTGCTCGACGTCCTCTTCGCCGAGGGCGGCTAGCGGCTACTCGGCGTCGGCGATGGTGCAGATGACCGCGCCGCTGGTGACGGTCGCGCCCACCTCGGCGGACAGCCCGGTCACCGTGCCGTCCTTGTGCGCGTTGATCGGCTGCTCCATCTTCATCGCCTCGAGGACGACGATCAGGTCGCCGGCGGAGACGGTGTCGCCGTCGGCGACCGCGACCTTGACGATCGTGCCCTGCATCGGCGAGGTCAGGGAGTCGCCGGACGCACTCGAGCCGCCGTGCCCGCTGCCGCGCTTGCGCGGCTTGGCCGCCGCCCCCGCCGGAGCACCGCCGCCGCCCGCGGCGAGGCCGGCCGGCAGCGAGACCTCGAGCCGGCGGCCGCCGACCTCGACGACCACGGTCTGCCGCGGCGTCTCCTCCTCCTGCTCGGCGGGGGCGGCGTCGTAGGGCTGGACCTGGTTGTCCCACTCGGTCTCGATCCAGCGGGTGTGCACGGTGAACGGCTCGCTGGTGAACGCTTCGTCGCGGACGACGGCGCGGTGGAACGGGATCACCGTGGGCATGCCCTCGACGACCAGCTCGTCCAGCGCGCGGCGGGAGCGCTCGAGCGCTTCGGTGCGGCTGGCTCCGTACACGATCAGCTTGGCCAGCATGGAGTCGAACGCGCCGGCCACCTCTCCGCCCTGCGCGACGCCGGAGTCCCAGCGCACGCCCGGACCCTGCGGGATCTCCAGCCGGGTCACCGGCCCGGGCGCCGGCATGAAGTTGCGCCCGGCGTCCTCGGCGTTGATCCGGAACTCGATGGCGTGCCCGCGGGGCGTGGGGTCCTCGGTGATCTCCAGCTCGAGTCCCTCGGCGATCCGGAACTGCTGGCGCACCAGGTCGATGCCGGAGGTCTCCTCGCTGACCGGGTGCTCCACCTGCAGCCGGGTGTTGACCTCGAGGAACGAGATCGACCCGTCGTTGCCGACCAGGTACTCGACGGTGCCGGCGCCGTGGTAGCCGGCCTCCTTGCAGATGGCCTTGGCCGACTCGTGGATGCGCTGCCGCTGTTCGTCGGTGAGGAACGGCGCGGGCGCCTCCTCGACCAGCTTCTGGTTGCGCCGCTGCAGCGAGCAGTCGCGGGTGCCGACGACGATCACGTTGCCGTGGGTGTCGGCGAGGACCTGCGCCTCGACGTGCCGCGGCTTGTCGAGGAACTTCTCCACGAAGCACTCGCCGCGGCCGAAGGCGGAGACCGCCTCGCGCACCGCCGAGTCGAACTGCTCGGGGATCTCCTTCATGTCGCGGACCACCTTGAGCCCGCGGCCACCGCCGCCGAAGGCCGCCTTGATGGCGATCGGCATGCCGTGCTCCTCGGCGAAGGCCACCACCTCGTCGGCGTCCTTCACCGGGTCCTTGGTGCCGGGCACCAGGGGAGCGCCGACCTTGGTGGCGATGTGCCGGGCCTGCACCTTGTCGCCGAGCGCGATGATCGCGTCGGGCGAGGGGCCGATCCAGGTCAGCCCGGCGTCGAGGACCGCCTGCGCGAACTCGGCGTTCTCCGACAGGAAGCCGTACCCGGGGTGCACGGCGTCCGCGCCGGACTGCTTCGCCACGTCGATGATCTTGTCGATCACCAGGTAGGAGTCACCCGGCGTCGTCCCGCCCAGGGCGAAGGCCTCGTCGGCCTCGCGGACGTGCATCGCGTCGCGGTCGGGCTCGGCGTAGACGGCGACGCTGGTCAGGCCTGCGTCCTTGCACGCCCGCGCCACCCGCACCGCGATCTCGCCGCGGTTGGCGATCAGAACCTTCTGCACCGTGTCTCCCTCGAACAGTGGGCCGGTCGGACTGTAACCAGCGGGCCGGGACCGCACCGCTCCGGGAGGGGAGGGTGGTGGTGGCGTGCGCAACTACCGCTTGGCGACGACGTAGCGGAACCCGCGCCAATTCGGACCGGGACTGGTGTCGGGCTCGATCCGCTCCACCCGGAGCCCGGCCGAGGTGAGCGTCGGGAGCAGCGTCTCCATGGGGACGCCGTGCATGTCGATGACCGCTCCCCAGAGGCGCTTCTTCAGCAGGTGCACCAGGGGTGCCGGCACCACCCGGTACAGCCGGCCGACCAGGGTGCGGGACGGCCCGGTCGGCAGCGTGAACACGGCCACGCCGCCGGGCCGCAGGATGCGGGCGAACTCCTCCAGGTAGCCCAGCGCCAGCTCCGGTGCCATGTGCTGGAGGACGATCGTGGTGTAGACGAAGTCGATGCTCGTGTCGGGGATGACGGCGAGGTGCGGCTCCTCGTTGAGCACGAAGCGCACGTTGGGCCGGTCGTTGAACCGCCGCGCGTTCTCCAGCATCGAGGCGGCGATGTCGATCCCGACGACGTCGTCGAAGTGCTCGGCGAGGGCCTGGGTCAGCCGCCCGACGCCGCAGCCGAAGTCGAGCGCCGAGCCGTGCCCGGCGGGAAGACCCAACGGAGCGATCGAGGCGAGCACCTCGTCGATCTCGCGCCGGCCCTCGGCGAAGAACTCCTCGGGTGTCCACTTGCGCCCTCGGCGCTCGGGCTGCGTGAGCACCGCCCACATGGGGTCATCGGCACCGAGGGTGTTCCAGGCGTCGCGCAGTTCGCGGATGTCCACGTCACGACCCTAGTGACAACCGGAGTTCTCCACAGGCGGCCGCCGAAGCCCTAGGTTGCCGCTCCATGGCGTGCCAGTCACCGCGTCCCGCGGACGACGAGCCGCTCAACGCTGCCTTCGACGACCGTCCGGAGGACTACGACGCACTCCGGGCGACCGGCCACATGGCCCGGCGGCGGCTCGATCACTTCGCCGGGGTGGTCGCCGCGTGCGCCGGTGACGTGCTGGAGATCGGCTGCGGCACGGGGACCCTGCTGCGCGCGCTGGCCGCCGCCCACCCGGACCGCCGGTTCGTCGGGATCGACCCGCTGCCGGGGTACACGGACTACGCCAGGCGGCTGGCCGGGCACGAGGGGCTGACGAACGTGGCGTTCGCGACCGGGACGGGCGAGGAGCTGGACCGGCTCGTGCCGCCGCGGTCGTTCGGCCTGGTCATCTCGGTGGACGCCCTGCACCACGTCACCGACGTGGACCGGGTGGTCGCCGGCGCGCGGCGGGCGACCGCGGACGGCGCGCGCTGGTGCCTGATGGAACCCAACCGCTGGCACCCGTACGTGTGGCTCTACCACGCGCTCACGCCGGGGGAGCGCACGTTTCCCGTGCGGGACTTCCTCCGGCGGTCCCGCCGGGGCGGCTGGACGCCGGCCGGCCGCAGGACGATGTTCGCCCTCCCGAGCGGGGTTCCCCGGCTCCCCGCCGCGCTGGGGCGCGCCGAGCGCTGGCTGGAGCGGATCCCCCCGCTCGCCGGCGCCGTCGTCCTGGACCTCCGCCGGGGACCGGTCAGCGCCGCCAGAGATCGGTGAGCGCCAGGCCGCGCTTGGCCAGCTGGGTGCGCAGCGTCGACAGCGACAGCCCGACCACCGCCGCCGGGTCGCCCTCCACCCGCCGGACGAACGGCGCCCCCAGCCCGTCGAGGGTGAACGCGCCGGCGACGGCCAGGGGCTCACCGGTGGCCAGGTAGGCCTCCAGTTCCTGCGTGGTCAGCGCGGCGAAGTGGACCACCGTGGAGACGACGGCGACGTCCCGGCTGACGACTGCGGCGTCCCGGACGTCGAACAGCGCCTGCCCGGTGTGCAGGACGCCGCTGTGCCCGGCCATGCGCTGCCAGCGGTCGCGGGCGTCCCGGACGTCGGCCGGCTTGCCGAACGCCTCGCCGCGGAACTCCAGCAGCGAGTCGGCACCGATGACCAGGGCATCGGCCTGCTGCTCGGCGACCGCCTTGGCCTTGGCCGCGGCCAGCAGGGCCACCTTCTCGGCCACCCGCGGCGCGTCGACCTGCGACTCGTCGACGTTGCTGATGACCACCTCCGGCGCCAGCCCGGCCTGCCGGAGCAGGCTCAGGCGGGCCGGTGAGGCGCTGCCGAGGACGACCCGGCGCGGTTCGGTCATGCGAATCTCCCGGAGGCACGCCAGCCGCCCGGGCCGGGCTGCAGCGGACCGCGGTGGCCGTCGGCGAACGACGCCCAGGTCCCGACCGGCGTCGGCCGCCGACGCGCGCGCCGCTGCGACAGCGCGGCGACGACGACGGTCAGCGCGGCGAGCTCCTCGTCGGAGGGGGAACCCGAGACGATGCGCAACAACGGCGGCTGCTGCTCCTCACCGGTCACAGCGGGATGTTCCCGTGCTTCTTCGGGGGCAGCGACTGGCGCTTGTTGGCCAGCACCCGCAAGGCCTTGGTCACCTGCACCCGGGTCTCCGACGGCATGATCACCGCGTCGACGAAGCCGCGGTCGGCGGCGATGTAGGGGTTGGCGAGGGTGTCCTCGTAGTCGGCGATCAGCTCGGCCCGGCGGGCATCGGGGTCGTCGGCCGCGGCGAGCTCCTTGCGGTAGAGGATCCCGACCGCGCCCTGCGCGCCGACGACGGCGATCTGCGAGGTCGGCCACGCCAGGTTCACGTCGGCGCCGAGGTGCTTGGAGCCCATGACGTCGTAGGCACCGCCGTAGGCCTTGCGGGTGATCACGGTGACCTTGGGGACGGTGGCCTCGGCGTAGGCGTAGATGAGCTTCGCGCCGCGGCGGATGATCCCCTCCCACTCCTGCGACGTCCCCGGCAGGAAGCCGGGCACGTCGACGAAGGTGAGCACGGGGATGTTGAACGCGTCGCAGGTGCGCACGAAGCGGGCGGCCTTCTCGCTGGCGTCGATGTCCAGCGTCCCGGCGAACTGCGTCGGCTGGTTGGCCACGACGCCGACCGGCCGGCCCTCGACCCGGCCGAAGCCGACCAGGATGTTCGGCGCGAACAGCGGCTGCACCTCGAGGAACTCGCCGTCGTCGAGCACGTGGTCGATGACGGTGTGCATGTCGTAGGGGCTGTTGGCCGAGTCGGGGATGAACGTGTCGAGCTCGAGGTCGAGGTCGGTCAGGGCCTCAGGGAGCGCGATCTCCGCCGGGGCCACCTCGATGGCCGGCAGCGGGTCGAGGTTGTTGCTCGGCAGGTAGGACAGCAGCGCCTTGACGTAGTCCAGCGCGTCGGCCTCGTCCTCGGCCAGGTAGTGCGCGACGCCGGACTTCGTGTTGTGCGTGCGGGCGCCCCCGAGCTCCTCGAGCGTGACGTCCTCGCCGGTCACCGTCTTCACCACGTCGGGGCCGGTGATGAACATCTGGCTGGTCTTGTCGACCATGACGACGAAGTCGGTGAGCGCGGGGGAGTACACGTGCCCGCCGGCGTTCGCGCCCATGATCAGCGAGATCTGCGGGATGACGCCGGAGGCGTGCACGTTGCGGCGGAAGATCTCGCCGTACAGGCCGAGGGAGACCACGCCCTCCTGGATGCGCGCGCCGCCGCCCTCGTTGATGCCGACGACCGGGCAGCCGTTGGTCATGGCGAAGTCGAGGACCTTGACGATCTTCTCGCCGTAGACCTCGCCGAGGCTGCCGCCGAACACGGTGACGTCCTGGGAGAAGATCGCCACGGGGCGGCCGTCGACGGTGCCCCAGCCGGTCACGACGCCGTCGCCGAAGGGCCGGCGGGACTCCATGCCGAAGTTCGTGGACCGGTGGCGGGCGAACTCGTCGAACTCGGTGAACGAGCCCGGGTCCACCAGCGCCTCGATCCGCTCCCGCGCGGTCATCTTCCCCGCGGCGTGCTGCTTCTCGACGGCGCGCTCGGAGCCCGCGTGCGTCGCCTCCTGCACGCGGCGCTCGAAGTCGGCCAGCTTGCCGGCCGTCGTGTGGATGTCGATGTCGTCGGGGACGTGTTCACCCGCGCTCTGGAGATCGCCCGCGCTCACGGGCCGTAGCGTAAGGGAGTGCCCGAGACCACTCCCTCCCGCTGGTCGGATCTGGAGCGACCGGCGCTCGACGCGCGGGCCCTGGCCGCCGCGCTGACCCGCGACGGCGGGCTGTGGCGCACCCTCGAGGTGGTCCAGAGCACCGGCTCCACGAACGCCGAGCTGCTCGCCCGCGCGACGGGCGGCGCGGACGAGGGCACGGTGCTCGTCGCCGAGTACCAGGAGGCCGGCCGCGGCCGGCTGGACCGCACCTGGACCTCGCCGCCACGAGCCGGGCTGACCGTCTCCTTCCTGGTCCGCCCGGACGTCCCGGCCGCGCGCCGCGGCTGGCTGCCGCTGCTCACCGGGGTCGCGCTGGCCGAGTCCGTGGGCGAGGCCACGGGGGTGCGCACCTCGGTGAAGTGGCCCAACGACCTGCTCGCGCTCGACGGTCGCAAGCTGGCCGGCATCCTCGCCGAGGCATCCGGAGGAGCGGTCGTCGTCGGCACGGGCCTGAACGTGAACACCGACGCCGCCGAGCTGCCCGACACCGGCACCTCGCTGTCGGTGGTCACCGGTTCGCCGGTCGACCGCGGCCCGCTGCTGCTGGCGTTCCTGCGCGCGGTCGAGCGGCGCTACCGCGCCTGGGTCGAGGCGCTCGGTGACCCGGTCGCCTCGGGTCTGGCCGCCGACTACCTGGCCTGGTCGTCCACCGTCGGGACGACGGTCGCCGTCACGCTGCCCGACGGGACGACGCTGGAGGGCGTCGCGCAGGCGGTCGACTGGGACGGCCGGCTGGTGGTGGCGACGCAGACCGGCACGGTCGAGCTCGCCTCGGGGGACGTGCAACACGTGAGAAAGGTGTGACGTCCCCGCGACCGGAATGGCCGCCGGCGGGCGTCGGCTGCGTCATCCTGGCTCCGTGCCCTACCCCGACAAGCTCCTCGCGGACGACGAAGAGGTGGTCCGCCACCTGCACCCGCACTGGCTGACCGTCTTCTGGCCGATCGTGTGGTTCCTGCTCATCGTCGGCGCCGCCTCGTTCGGCGCGGCCGTGATCCCCGACGGGAGCAGCCAGGGCACCTGGCGCCTCGTGCTGGTCGTCGTCGCCGTGGTCCTCGCCGTGGCGCTGGTCGTCGTCCCCCTGCTGCGCTGGCGGACGACGCACTACGTGATCACCACGCACCGCCTGCTGTTCCGGCAAGGCATCCTCGCCCGCCACGGCCGCGACATCGGGCTGTCCCGGATCACCGACGTCTCCTACCGGCAGTCGCTGTGGGACCGGATCATCAACTCCGGCACGCTCACCATCGAGTCGGCGGGCGAGAGCGGCGCGACCGTGCTCAAGGCGATCCCCGACAGCGACGGCGTCCAGCAGCTGCTCAACCACATGATCGAGGAGGACGCCGACCGCCGGGCGCAGGAGAACGCCGGCTACATCCGCGGCGAGGGCGACGGCGACGGCTGGCACGCCACCCGTCAGTTCTAGCGGGCTCCCCACGCCGGGGCCTGGTCGCCGGCGCTGTCGTCGAGGGGAAGCTGCCGCGGCTGGCCCCCGCCCGCGGCCATGATCCAGATCGAGTCGCCGCTCCCGCCGCGGTTGCTCTTGAAGGCCAGCTGCGAGCCGTCGGGGGACCAGGTGGGGTCCTGGTCGAAGTACCCGGCCGAGGTGAGCGGCTTCTGGCCGCTGCCGTCGGCGGCCATCACGAAGATCCGCCGCCCGCCGTGGCCGTCGTCCCGCCGGAAGGCGACGGAGATGCCGTCGGGTGACCAGATCGGGTCGGCGTCACCGCCGGCGGTCGTCAGCTGCGCCGTGGCGCCGGACCCGTCGACCGGGAGGCTGACGATGTTGCCGCCGTCCACGCCGGACCGGTCGTTGGCCCAGTAGGCCAGCCGGGTGCCGTCGGGGGAGAAGGTGAGGTCGTCGACGTAAGCGTGCCCGGCGTCCAGCTCACGGATCACCGACCCGTCGAGGCCGACCAGGACGAGCCGGTCCGCGCCGCCGGTCCCCGCGCCGTGGCAGACCAGGGCGAGCTGCGTGGGGTCCTTCGGGTTCCACGCCGGTCGCCCGGGGGAGGCGCAGTTCGCCGGCGGGGAGGCGAACAGCGGGCTGTCGCCGCTGCCGTCGGAGGCGATCACCCGCAGCTCGGTGCGGCCGTCGAGCACCCGGGAGAAGACGACGGACCGCCGGTCGGGGGAGAGGACCGGCCCGACGTCGTCACCGGGGGCGGAGTGCGTGCCGATCTCCTCCCCGGTCGCGGAGTCCACCAGGTGCAGGTCGACCTGCCCGCCGACCGTGCGGGGGACCACGAGGACGCCGGTCGCCAGCGGATCGGCGCGCGGCAGGGCGTCGAGCGCCGCCTGGGCCGGCGACCCGGCCGTCCTGGAGGCGCTGGAGCTGCCGCTCGAGTCGCCCGCGCTGCCGTCGTCCCGGCCGAGGAACCACCACGTCGCCCCGCCGGCGACGAGGACGGCGACCGCGGCGGCGAGCCAGAGCCACCGTCCCGGCCCACGGCGGGCCGGGGCGGTCACCGGTGGTGCGGTGACGGGGGACCGCGGTGCCGGGACGGAGGGCGGCGCGGTGGGTGGCGGGGTGGGGGCCGCGTAGACCGGCGGCGGGGCGCGCCCGGGCTGCGGGGGCGGCGTGGGCGACGTCGGGCGCAGCTCCGGGTGGGTCGGCGGCGGGGGGAGCGGGGGACCGGCCAGCTCGACGACGGTCTCCGGCTCGGTCGGCCGCACAAGCACCGGCGGCACCCGGCCGGGAGCCAGCGCGGCTGCCGCCGCGGCGGCGAGCTCGCGGCAGGAGGAGAACCGCGCCTCGGGGTGCTTGGCCATGGCCCGCGCGACGACGCCGTCCAGCCCGGCCGGGAGGTCGGGGACCAGGTCGGTCGGCCGCGGCGGCGGCATGACCAGGTGACCCTGGACGGCGGCGACCAGCGACTGACCGGGGTAGGGGACGCGGCCGGTGAGCAGCCTGAACAACACGCAGCCGAGGGAGTACTGGTCCGAGCGTCCGTCCAGCGTGCGGGACTCGATCTGCTCGGGTGAGGCGTAGTCGAAGGTGGCCAGCACCATGCCGGTGCGGGTCAGTCCCTGGCCGCCGTCCAGCGGCTTGGCGATCCCGAAGTCGGTGAGGAACACCTGCTCCCGCTCGCCCTCGTCCCCGGCGCGCAGCAGGATGTTCGCCGGCTTCACGTCGCGGTGCACCAGGTGCTGGCGGTGGGCGGCGTCCAGCGCCGACGCGACCTCCGCGACGACGTGCACCGCCCGGTCGGGGGCGAACCGGCCACCGGCCGCGGCGAGCGCGGTCTCGGCGTCGGTGCCCTCGACGTACTGCATGGTCAGCCACAGCTGACCGTCGTCCTCGCCGCGGTCGAGCACCGAGACGATGTTGCGGTGCGCGAGCCGCGCGACGACATCGGCCTCCTGGAGGAACCGCTGGGTGTACCCGGGGTCGTCGTTGAGCTCGCGGCGCAGGAGCTTCAGGGCGTCCAGCCGCGGCAGCCGGGGATGGCGGACGAGGTAGACCGCGCCCATCCCGCCGGTGCCGAGCTCGCGGACCACCGTGTAGCCGGCCACCGTGTCCCCGGGAGCGAGCGGCACGTTCGCCTCCTCGGTGGACTGGCCCGGACTCTAGGAGCGGCGGGGTCGCTGTGTCACCCGTGCCGGGCGTGCCGGATGGGGCCACCCAGTGAGGTACCGGACCGTTCCGTCACGGCGTGCCGGACGCGTTCTGTCGGCCCGGCGACCTACGGTCCGCCCATGCGGCTCCTGCACACCTCCGACTGGCACATCGGGAGGTCCCTGCACGGCGCCGACCTGCTCGCCGAGCAGGAGGCCGTGCTCGGCGGGCTCGCCGACGTCGTGACGGCCGAGTCGGTCGACGTCGTGCTGGTCGCCGGCGACGTCTACGACCGCGCGGTGCCCTCGGCCGACGCGCAGGCGGTGCTCGACCGCGTGGTGGCCCGCCTGCTCGGGGCCGGCGCCACCGTCGTCCTGACGCCCGGCAACCACGACTCCGCCCGCCGGCTGGGCACCTTCTCGGGGCTGCTCGCCGTCGCCGGGCTGCACGTGCGGGCCGCCGTCCCCCGGCTCGACGAGCCGTTGCTGCTGACCGACGAGCACGGCGAGGTGGCGATCTACGGCCTGCCGTTCCTCGAGCCCGAGGTGGCCCGCTTCGAGCTCGGCGTGCCCGGCGTGCGCAGCCACGCCGGGGTGTGCGGCGAGGCCATGGACCGGGTGCGCGCCGACCTGTTCCTGCGGCCCGGGGTGCGGTCGGTGGTGCTGGCGCACGCCTTCGTCGGCGGCGGCGAGCCCAGCGACAGCGAGCGCGACATCTGCGTCGGCGGCGTCGACCTCGTGCCCGCCGCGGCGTTCGACGGCGTCGACTACGTCGCCCTCGGGCACCTGCACCGGCCGCAGTCGCTCAGCCCGCGGCTGCGCTACAGCGGCTCGCCCCTGGCCTACTCCTTCGGCGAGGCCGGCCAGGCCAAGCAGGCGTGGCTGGTCGACCTCGACGCGCACGGGCTGGCCGACGTCCGGCCGGTGCCGCTGCCGACGCCCCGGCCGCTGACCGTGCTCACCGGCACCCTCGCCGAGCTGCTGGAGGACCCGGCGCACGCGGCGGCCGAGCAGCACTTCGTCTCCGCCCGGCTCACCGACCCGGCGCGACCGCAGGACCCGATGCGGCGGCTGCAGACCCGTTTCCCGCACTGCGTGCACCTGGAGTGGACCGGCTCGGCCGGCGCCGCCGACGGCCGCAGCTACCGCGAGCGGCTGCGCGACCGCAGCGACCTGGAGATCACCGAGGAGTTCGTCCGGCACGTCCGCGGCGTCGACGCGACGGCGGGGGAGCGGACGCTGCTCGCCCGTGCCCTGGGCGCCGCCGACCGGGAGGCGGCCGCGCTGTGAGGCTGCACGCGCTCTCCCTCACCGCGTTCGGGCCGTTCCCCGGGACCGTCGCCCTCGATCTCGACGACGTCGCCCGCGACGGGCTGTTCCTGCTCTGGGGCCCGACCGGCGCCGGCAAGACGACGCTGCTCGACGCGGTCGTCTTCGCCCTGTACGGCACGGTGCCCGGTGTCCGCGGCCACGACAAGCGGCTGCGCAGCGACCACGCCGACGCCGCCACGCGCACCGAGGTCACTTGCGAGCTGACGCTGGCCGGCGAGCGGATCCGGGTGATCCGCCGTCCCGAGCAGGCCCGGCCCAAGAAGCGCGGCACCGGCCTGACCGTCGAGCCGGCGCGGCTGACCGTGCAGCGCTGGCACGGCCAGACGTGGGAGCCGGTGAGCACGCGCATCGACGAGGGGTCGGAGTACCTCGCCACCCGGCTCGGCCTGTCGGCCGAGCAGTTCTGCCAGGTCGTGCTGCTGCCCCAGGGCGACTTCGCCCGCTTCCTGCGCGCCGAGCCGGAGGACCGCGCCCGGCTGCTGGCCACGCTGTTCGACGTCGGCCGGTTCGCCCGCGCCGAGGACTGGCTGGCCGCCGAGCGGCGCGCGGCCGACGAGGCCCTGCGCGGCGAGCGGCTGCGGATCAGCACCCTGCTCGCCCGGGTCGCGCAGATCGCCGACGTCGCCGTCCCGGAGGAGCTCGCGCCCGAGCTGGTCGGCGCCGACCCCGCCGCCCGGGTCGGCGCGTGGGTGACCCGGCTGCGGGCCCGCGCGGACGCCGACCTCGCTGGAGCCACCGCGGCCGCCGCCGACGCGGTCGCCACGTCGGCCGCCGCCGACGCCGAGCTGTCCGACGCCCGGGCGCTCGACGAGCGGCACCTCCGCCGCGAGCGCGCCCGCCGCGAGCTGGCGCGGCTGACCGCCCTCGAGGAGGAGCTCGCCCCTCACCGGGCGCGGCGGGACTCCGGCCGGCGTGCGGAGGTCCTCCGCGACGTCCTGGACGCGGCGGCGACGTCGGCCGCGGCGGCCGCCACCGCCGCCGCGGAGCTGACCGACGCGCGGGCCGCCTGGGACCGGGTCGCCGACGGCCGGCCGGCCGACACGCTCACCGCCCGCGCCCTGCGCGCCGACGCGGCCGCGGTTCGCGTGCTGCTGCCCGAAGCGGAGCGGGCCGTCGGCCTGCGCCGGCAGCTGTCCCGCCTGGACGACGAGATCGCCGACCTCGAGCGCCGGTGCGCCGACGGCACCGCCGCGGCCGAGGCCTGGCCCGGCCGGATCGCCGCGGCCGCCGAGGAGCTGGCCCGCGCGGCGGAGGCGGCCGTGCGGCTGCCCGGGCTCCAGACGGCGGCGCAGGCCGCGGAGGCGGCCCTCGCGGCGGCCCGGTCCGCCGAGCGGGCCCAGGAGCGGTTGCCGGAGCTCCGCCGCCGCGCCGACGCCGCCCGCGAGGCCTGGCTGGGCGCTCGCGAGCGGCTCGTGGAGCTGCGCACCCGCCGGCTGGAGGGCATGGCCGCCGAGCTGGCCGCCGGCCTGGCCGACGGCGCCGACTGCCCCGTGTGCGGGGCGAGCGAGCACCCGCGGCCGGCGGTCGCCACCGGTGCGGTGGTCTCCGCCGACGACGAGGAGAAGGCCCGGCAGGACGTCGACGCCGCCGAGGAGCGCGCCACCGCCGGCGGCCGAGCGGTCGAGGAAGCCGAGCGCGAGCTGGCCGTGCTGCGCGAGCGGGCGGGGTCCGTGCCGGTCGCCGAGCTGACCGCCTCGCTCGCCGCGGTGCGCGACGAGCTGCGGCGGACCGTCGCCGCGGCCGGGGCGGCCGAGCAGCTGCGCTCCCGGGTCGCCACGCTGGAGCAGCGGCGCGACGCCGAGCAGGCCCGCCTGGCCGCCGACCGGGAGCGGCTGCAGGCGCGCACTGCCGAGCGCGCGGCCGTGCGGGCCGCCGGCGAGGAGCTCACCGCCCGGCTCGACGCCGCCCGCGGGGACGACGCCGACCTGCCCACCCGGGAGCGCCGGCTCCTCGGGACCGCCGAGCGCTGCGAAGCAGTGGTGGAATCCGACGAGGCGGAGCTGCGTGCCCGCACCGACGCGGAGACCACCGCCCGCGCGGCGCAGCGGCGCTGTGCCGAGGCGGGCTTCCCCGACGTCGAGAGCGCCCGGGCGGCACTGCTGGCGGCCGGGGAGCTCGACGCGCTGGACCGGCGGATCGAGCAGCACGAGCACGCCCGCGTCGCCGTCGAGCGCACGCTGGCCGAACCGGAGCTCGCCGACCTCGGCCCGCGGCCCGACGTCGCGGCGCTCCAGCAGCGCTGCGCGGAGGTCACCGCCCGGCGCGACGAGGCGGTCGCCGCCCGCGACCGCGCGGTGCGCTGCTCCGGCGCGCTGACCGCGCTCGCCGGCGACGTGATCGCCGCCGAGGTCGCCCTGGAGGAGCGGCGGGGCTGGGCCGAGCAGGTCGGCTCGCTCGCCGACCTGGCCGGCGGCCGTGGGGCCAACACGCTGAAGATGCGGCTGCAGTCGTTCGTGCTGGCCGCGCGGCTGGAGCAGGTGGCCGACGTGGCGAGCCGGCGGCTGCAGGAGATGTCCGGCGGTCGCTACACGTTCGTGCACAGCGACGCGCAGGGCCGCCACGGGGCGCGCGGGGGGCTCGGCCTCGACGTCCTCGACGAGTACACCGCGCAGCGCCGGCCGACCAAGACGCTGTCCGGCGGCGAGAGCTTCATGGCCTCGCTCGCGCTGGCCCTCGGCCTCGCCGACGTCGTCACCGCCGAGACCGGCGGCGTGCAGATCGACACGCTGTTCGTCGACGAGGGGTTCGGCACGCTCGACGCGCAGGCGCTCGACGCGGTGATGAACGTGCTCGACGAGCTGCGGCGCGGTGGCCGCACGGTCGGCGTGATCAGCCACGTCGAGGAGCTCAAGCTGCGCATCCCGACCCGGGTCGAGGTGCTCGCCGGCCGCCACGGGTCACGGCTGGCGGGCTGACCGGGTCAGGCTGCGGGGTCGAGCGAGACCCGGGGGTCGCGCTTCGGGGCGACCGAGGGGTGCGCCGGGTCGAGGAACACCCAGCGCCGGTAGGACAGGAACCGCAGCACGGTGCCGAGCGCGATCGAGCCGACGTTGGCCAGCTGCAGCACCAGGGCGCTCTCCTGGCCGAGCGGGTAGCGCACCAGCCAGACGATGAACAGGCCGAGCAGCAGGGTGATGCCGTTGATCGCCACGAACAGCGTGTACTCCCGGCGCAGGCCGGTGCGGGCGCGGTGCGAGAAGGACCAGTGCCGGTGCCCGAAGTAGGCGGCCGTCGTCGAGACCAGCGTGCTGATGAGCTTGGCGAGCACGGCGTCGACGCCGGCGTGCACGTACAGCACCTGGAACAGCCCCACGTCGAGGACGAAGCAGACGGCGCCGACCACGCCGAAGGCGGAGATCTCCTTGAGCAGCATCCGCCAGGTCCGGGCGAGGCGGGTCGCGGCCGGCTGGTCCATGCCGGTGAGTCTAGGAACGCTTCCTGTGTGCGCCGGGTTGCCGCTGCGGCGGGCTGGGAGAATCGGACGCATGCGTCTGCGTCTGCTCACCGCCGTGCTGCTGCTCCTCGGGCTCGGGGCGTGCAGCAGCGCGACGGCGGCCGGGCCGGCCGCTCCCACCACGGCCCGGAAGACGATCTCCTTCGTCGTCGTCGGTGACTCCATCACCGCCGGCACCCAGGCGATCCAGGGCACCGAGGTCCCCGGCACCGGCTCCTGGATCCCCGGCGCCGAGGGGGAGCCGCTGGCGTTCGGCGGCGGCTGGGCCGTGCCGGGCGCGACGACGGCGGCGATGCGCGACGGCGTCGCCCGCTCCGACGCCGACGCGGTCGTCGTCCTGGGTGGCACCAACGACCTGCTGCAGGGCGTGCCCTGGAGCGTGAGCCGGGAGAACCTCCTCGCGATCGTGCGCACGACGGGGGTGGACGACGTCGTCCTCTCGACGATCCCGCCGTGCGATCGCGTCCCCGAGCAGCGCCAGCAGTACAACGACCGGCTGCGTGCGCTCGCCGCCGACCAGGGCTGGCACCTGGTCGATCCGTGGACCCGCGCCGACTCCGACGGCTCCTGGGTCCCCGGTGCCAGTGGCGACGGGATCCACCCCACGCCGGAGGTCGCCGGGCAGGCCGGCAGGCTGATCCGGACGGCCGTGCTGGACTCCGCCCGTGGCTGAGCCGACCGCCGCCGCTAGCCTCGGCCGCATCATGGGCGCCCCAGTCGATCCGGTCACGTCCCTGCCCGTCGTCGCGATGGTCGGCGGGGGTCAGCTCGCCCGGATGACCCACCAGGCGGCCATCGCCCTGGGCCAGTCGCTGCGCGTGCTGTCGACCGGTCCGACCGAGTCCGCCGCGCTGGTCGCGGCCGACGTCCGGCTCGGCGACCACCGCGACCTCGCCGCGCTGCGCGACCTCGCCGAGGGCGCCACGGTGGTCACCTTCGACCACGAGCACGTGCCCACCGAGCACCTGCACGCGCTGGAGGAGGACGGCCACCGGGTCGCCCCCGGCCCGGCCGCGCTCGTGCACGCGCAGGACAAGCTGGAGCTCCGGCGGGCGCTGGACGCGGCCGGCGAGCCGCAGCCGGCCTGGGCCGAGGTGGACAGCGCGGTCGGGATCGCCGACTTCGCCGGCGCGCACGGGTGGCCGGTGGTGCTCAAGACACCGCGCGGCGGCTACGACGGCAAGGGCGTCTTCGTCGTGGACGACGTCGACGCGGCGGCCGCACTGCTGGAGCGGACCGGCACACTGCTCGCCGAGGAGCGGGTGCCGATGGTCCGCGAGCTCGCCGTCCAGGTGGCCCGTTCCCCGTTCGGCCAGGTCGCCGTCTGGCCGGTCGTCGAGACGGTGCAGCGCGACGGGGTCTGCCACGAGGTGCTCGCCCCGGCGCCGGGGCTGTCCGAGGAGCGGGCGACCGCGGCGCAGGAGCTGGCCATCCGGATCGCCGGGCGGCTCGGCGTCGTCGGTCTGCTCGCCGTCGAGCTGTTCGAGACCGCCGACGGCGTGCTGGTCAACGAGCTGGCCATGCGGCCGCACAACTCCGGCCACTGGACGATCGAGGGCGCGCGGACCAGCCAGTTCGAGCAGCACCTGCGCGCCGTCCTCGACTACCCGCTCGGCGCGACGGCGATGACCGCACCGGTGGTGGTCATGGCCAACGTCCTCGGCGGGGCCGCGGCGGCCGACGAGTGGTCCGGGCCCGGGCTCGACGAGCGGGTGCACCACCTCATGGCGCACTGGCCCGACGTGAAGCTGCACTGGTACGGCAAGGGCCAGCGGCCCGGCCGCAAGCTCGGCCACGTCACCGCGCTCGGCGACGACCTGGAGCAGGTGCGCGCCCGCGCCGTCGCCGCGGCCCGCTACCTGGCCGACGGCGTGGTCGACCCGGCCTTCGCGTTCCCCGACGACGAGCACTGAGGAGCACGCGTGAGCGACTCGAGCGGGGGCCCTCTCGTGGGCATCGTGATGGGCAGCGACTCCGACTGGCCCATGATGGCGCCGGCCGCCGCGGCGCTCGACGAGTTCGACGTCCCGTGGGAGGCGCACGTGGTCTCCGCGCACCGCACCCCGCGGCGGATGCTCGAGTACGCCGAGTCGGCCGCCGACCGCGGCCTGCGGGTGGTCATCGCGGGCGCCGGGGGAGCGGCGCACCTGCCGGGCATGGTCGCCGCGTCGACCCCGCTGCCGGTGATCGGCGTCCCCCGGCCGCTGGACCGGCTCGACGGGCTGGACAGCCTGCTGTCGATCGTCCAGATGCCCGCCGGGGTGCCGGTCGCCACGGTCAGCATCGGCGGCGGGCGCAACGCCGGGCTGCTGGCCGTGCGCATCCTCGCCGCCGGCGACGACCGGTTGCGCTCCGAGGTGGCCCGGTTCCAGGCCGCCCTCGCCGAGCAGGTGCTCGCCCGGGACGCCGCTCTGCAGACCCGGCTCGGTTCGGACGAGGCGCAGCGGGACTAATCTCTGTACCCGTGAGTAGCAACGCCGGGCTGTACGCGCTGACCGAGGAGCACGAGGCGATCCGGGAGGCGGTGCGCGATCTCGCCGAGCGCGAGATCGCGCCGCACGCCGCGGACGTCGACGCGAACTCGCGGTACCCCATCGAGGCGCAGAAGGCGCTGACCGCGGCCGGCTTCCACGCCACCCACATCCCCGAGCAGTACGGCGGGGAGGGCGCCGACGCCATCGCGACCTGCATCGTCATCGAGGAGGTGGCCCGCGTCGACTGCTCGGCGTCGCTCATCCCGGCGGTGAACAAGCTCGGCTCGATGCCGATCATCCTGTCCGCCGACGAGGAGCTGAAGCAGAAAGTGCTCCGGCCGATCGCGGCCGGCGAGGCGATGATCAGCTACGGCCTGTCCGAGCGCGAGGCCGGCTCCGACGCCGCGGCGATGAAGACCCGCGCCCGCCGGGACGGCGACTCCTGGGTGCTCAACGGGACCAAGGCCTGGATCACCAACTCCGGCATCTCCTCCTGGTACACGGTCATGGCCGTCACCGACCCGGAGAAGAAGGCCAACGGCATCTCCGCGTTCGCGGTGCACAAGGACGACCCCGGCTTCGCGGTCGGCCCCAAGGAACGCAAGATGGGCATCAAGGGCTCGCCGACCTGCGAGCTCTACTTCACCGACTGCACCATCCCGGCCGACCGGATCATCGGCGCCGAGGGGACCGGCTTCAAGACGGCGCTGCGGACGCTGGACTTCACCCGGCCGACCATCGGCGCGCAGGCCGTCGGCATCGCGCAGGGCGCGCTGGACGCGGCGGTCGCCTACGTCAAGGACCGCAAGCAGTTCGGCACGAGCATCGGCTCGTTCCAGGGCGTGCAGTTCATGCTCGCCGACATGGAGATGAAGATCGAGGCCGCCCGGCACCTGGTCTACGTCGCCGCGGCCGCGGGGGAGCAGGGCCGCCCCGACGTCACCCGCGTGAGCGCCTCGGCCAAGGCCTTCGCCTCCGACGTCGCCATGCAGGTCACCACGGACGCCGTCCAGCTCTTCGGTGGCGCCGGCTACACGCAGGACTTCCCGGTCGAGCGCATGATGCGCGACGCCAAGATCACCCAGATCTACGAGGGCACGAACCAGGTGCAGCGGATGGTCATCGCCCGCTCGCTGCTGCGCTGACCAGCAGCTCCTCGTAGGCGTCGATCACCGTCGGCGCCGCGTAGCGCTCCCGTGCCGCGCGGCGGCCGGCCTCGGCGTCGGGTGGCTTCGCCGCCAGGCGGCGCAGCCCGTCGGCGATCGCGGCGGGGTCGCGAGGCGGGACGACGACGCCGAACCCGGTCTCCCGCACCGGCACCCGCACGCCGGGCAGGTCGCTGGCCAGCGCCGGGACGCCGGCCATCATCGCCTCGACCTGGACGATGCCGAACGCCTCGAAGGCGTTCACCGACGGCAGCGCGAACACGTCGATAGAGGCGTAGAGGTCGGCGATCTGCTCCTCGGAGAGGAAGCCGAGCAGCTGGATCCGCGGGTCGCCGTCGACCGCCCGGCGCACCTGGTCGACCACCGACCCGCCGGCCACCTCGGCGAAGTCGCCGCCGATGACCAGCCGCGCCTCCGGGTCGTCGAGCAGCTGGAAGCCGCGCACCAGGTGCTGCAGCCCCTTCTCCTCGACGATCCGGCCGAGGAAGCCGACGTGCAGCCCGGCGCCGTCGCGGAAGCGGGGCTCTCCGGGCCGCCGCTCGTGGCAGGGCGGCGGGACCACCGCCGTCCGCCCGGCCATCGCCGGCCAGACCCGGCTGGCCCGCGCGTAGTCGTCGCTGGTGACCACGACGGACCCGGCCCGGCGCAGGGCCACCCGGCTGGACAGGTCGACCCCGGCCGACTCGAGCCGGCCGACCGCGCCGGGCGGCGGGCTGACGTCGCAGTGGTAGGTGACCACCAGCGGCGAGCGGACGAACGGAGCGATCGCGCCGGCCTCGGGCATGGGCAGGTGCAGGTTGGTCACCGATGCGCCGCGTGCGGCGGCGACCACCCGCCGCACGAGGGCCGGGCTGACCACGGCCTTGCCGAACCGGGCGAGCACGGGGGCGCGCTCGACCTCCACCCCCGCGATCACCTCCCGCTCCGGCAGCCGCCGGTCGTGCCAGGCGGCGATCACCCGCACCCGGTGGCCGCGCTCCACGAGCCCTTCCGCGACGTCGCGGGCCACGTTGGTCAGCCCGCTGACGTAGGGGGCGTAGTAGTCCAGCGCGAGCAGGACGTCGAGCCGTCGGCTCATGCCGGGTCCGGGGCGGGCACGGCCGTGGTCGCCCGGCGCAGCAGGAGGACGGCGGCCACGGCGAAGGCGACGGCGCACCCCGTGGTGAACGCCCAGGACGCGCGCTCCACGAGATCGGGCACGATCGCGAACACGACGGCACCGGCGGCCAGGCCGGTGCACCAGGCCAGCGCCGCGTCGCGGTGCCGGGCAGCGGCCACGAGGGCCTGGCTGGCCACCAGCAGCCCGATGGACAGCCCGGTGCCGGTGGCGAGCACCGCCATGTCCGGAGCGGGCAGGGCGTAGCGGCTGCCGAAGAACAACGACACCAGGGCAGGGCCCACCACCAGACCGAGCAGTCCTCCGGTGACGGCGAGCAGCACCCCACCCCCGAGCAGGCGGCCGGCGACCCGGCGCAGCGCCGGTGCGTCGCCCCTGCGGTCCAGCTCGGCGAGCGAGGGGATCAGGGCGCTCTGCAGCGGCACGGCGACGAACAGGGGGAGCCGGACCAGCGCGAAGCTCGCGATGAACCGGGCGGCGTCGGTCTGCTCCGCCGGTGTCGCCAGCCCGGCCACCAAGACCGGCGCCGCGTTGAGCAGCACCTGGGCGCAGAGGCTGCCGACCACCAGGGCACCGACCGCCCGCGCGACCGCCCCCCGCGAGGTCGGCGCCGCGGCCGGCGGGAGGGGTCGCGGTGCCGACCGGCGCAGCAGCACGACGAGCAGGGGGAGGTGCGCCACGGCGACCGCGATCGGCACCGTCCACCCGAACGTCGCCGCCGACGTCGGCAGCCAGGCCGCCACCGCCGCGGCGAGCAGCACGCGCAGGAGCGCGTCGAGCAGCAGGACGGAGCCGTGGGTGCCGTAGGCGCCGCGGCCCAGCAGCAGTCCCCGGAGCAGGAACTGCCCCGCGGAGACGACGCAGACCGCGAGCAGTGCGGCGTAGAGACCCGGCTCGTCGCCGAGCGCCGGCAGCAGCAGCGGCGCGCCGGCCAGCACGACCAGCAGCGTCCCGCCCATGACGCCGGCCAGCGTGGTCAGCGAGCCCGGCGGGAGCGGCCGCGTCGTGCCCCGCAGGTGGGTGAGCCGGGCCAGCTCGACCTCGACGGGCTGGAAGGCCCCCATGGCCACGACCAGCGTCAGCGACCAGTAGGCGCCGAACCAGCCGTAGTCCACCGAGGGCAGCGCCCGGGTGACGATGGCGAGGTAGCCGAAGGTCAGCACGCCGGCGAGCGCCACGGCCACCCCGACCCAGCTCAGCGAGGCAGCGATCCCCCGGCGCCCGGGGGCGGTCAGCACGTCCACGGCGCGCCGCGCGTGCGCCGTCCCGGACGCGTGATCATGCACCCAAGGTAGCGGCCGCACGGCCGGGTCGGCGCCGAGGACGGCTGTCCTCCCACCTCGGAGTGGCAGTCTGGTGCCCGCGGCCGGGAGCGCGGGGGCAGACGAAGGAGGATCGCGGGTGCACGTAGCGGAACGGGATCCGGCCGACGCCGAGGTCCCGGAGTCCCCGGCACCGGCCGGCCGTGGCCGGCGGCCGGTCCTCGCCCTGGTGCTGGGCCTCGTGGCTCTGGTGAGCGCGGCGCTGCTGCCGTTGGCGCCGGTCGCGATGAGCACACCGACGGTGAGCTGGCCGCAGGACCCGCAGCGGCCGGTCTCCACGATGCTCGAGCTGACCAACGAGCAGCCGGTCTCGCTCCGGGCCGAGTTCAGCTGCGCGGCGGCCCGGGTGGCCGGCGCGACGGCTGACGGTGTCGTGCTGTCCACGATCGTCCCTGACCACCCGGCGGCCGGATCGGACGGCCTGCTCGTCACCGTCCGCGACGGAGCGCTGTCCATCCTCGACCGTGGCCGCGACGTGCTCGCGGAGGACGTCCCCGCGGGGGACTGCCGCTACTCGCTGCGGGCCGACGCCGGTGCCCTGACCGTCGACCGGGACGGCGTCCGGGTGGCCTCGGTCCAGCCGCGGGCCGGCACCGGCGTGCTCCCTGACGTCGACGTGCTGGTCACGAGCGCCGACCGCCTTCCGGCCGCCGACGACCTGCGCGTCGAGCTGACCGTCGACGACCAGTTCAACAGCACCCCCGCGCCGGCGAAGAAGGTCCTGATCGCCGTGCTGCTGCTCTCGGCGATCGGCTCGCTGGTCGCCCTGCGTCGCCAGGACCGTCGCCAGGACCGTCGCCCCGCGCCGTCCGAGGAGGCCCCAGCGGAAGAAGGCGCCGTCCGCGGGGGAGCGGTCCGGCGGCTCGTCGTCCTCGTGGACGTGGCCGTGATCGGGACGATGGCCCTCTGGTGGTTCATCGCCCCGCTGTCGGACGACGACGGCTACTACGCCGCGATGGCCCGCAACTCCGACGCGACCGGCTTCGTCGGCAACTACTACCAGCTGCTCAACCAGTCGTTCACCCCCTTCACCTGGTTCTACCGGGTGCTCGGCTGGTGGCAGGTGGTGGGCGACAGCCCGGTGGTCCTGCGCGTGCCGGCGCTCGCCCTCGGACTGGGCACGTGGGTCCTGCTCCGGCGCTTCCTCGCCCGGCCGGGCGCGCTGCCGGCCGCGTGGGCGAGCCGGCCGTGGCCGCGGCTGGGCGCATTCGTCCTGCTGGGCCTGACCTTCCTCGCCTGGTGGCTGCCGTACGGCATGGGCGTGCGGCCGGAGGCGGTGGTCGGCTTCCTGGCCACGGTCGTGCTGGTCTGCGTCGCCGCCGGGCTGCGCGGCGGTCGGCTGTTCCCCTTCGGGGTGGCGTTCGGCGCCGCCGGCCTGGCCATCGCCTGCCACCCCACCGGCTTCGTCGCGCTGGCGCCCCTCCTGGTCGCCCTGCCCCGTCTGATCCCGCTGGTGCGCGAGGGTGCCGACCGGATCACGGTCCTGACCCGCACGGTGCTGCTGCTGGCGCCCGGTGCCTTCCCCGTGGCCGCCGCGTTCGCCGACGGGACGCTGCACGAGTTCCTCCGGGCGCAGGAGCTGTTCGTGACCATGTCGGGCCAGAACCACTGGTACGACGAGTGGCAGCGGTACATGTTCCTGCTCAGCCCGAACCCGATGGGCTCCTACGCCAAGCGCGCCGCCGTGCTGCTCGCGCTGGTCGCGCTGGGCTGGTTCGTCGCGCTCGCGGTGGCCGCGCGGATGCGCGGGGTGCGCATGTCGCCGGCCCTGCGCCTCGCCGGTCCCTCTCTGGGGCTGGCCTTCCTCATGCTGTGGCTGACCCCGAGCAAGTGGACCCACCACTTCGGTGCCATGTTCGGGCTGGGGCCGGCGTTCCTCACGCTGGTGCTGGTGTCCGCCCCGGCGCTGGTGCGAGAGGTGACCGGCGGGCGGCGGATCGGATGGCCCGTGCCGCTGGCCGTGCTCGGCAGCGGGGTCGTGGCCTTCGCGCTGAGCTTCCAGGGGCCGAACCAGTGGGCCTACACCTGGCTGCCCGGGATGCCGCACGCCGGCGTGCCGCCGTTCGTCGGCCCGGTCAGCTTCGGAAGCCTCCTCGTCTGGGCGGTCGTCGCGGTGCTCGTCGTCGCGGGGGTCGCGCTGTGGCGACGCCGTCGCGCGGCGCCGGACGAGCGGCGGGGCGCGCCGCCGTGGCTGGTCGCCGTCCCTCTGGTGGTGACCGTCTTCCTGGGAACCACGCTGGGCTACCTGGTCGGCGGCTTCGGCTACGCGACGCTCCGGACGGTGGCGACCTGGTCGCCGTGGGCCGACGCGCTCACCGATCCGCTCTCCCACGGCTGCGACGCGGCGGGGGCCGTGCGGGTGACAGATCTCGACGCGGCGCGGCCGCTCGACGTGGCGGTGCCGGCCCCGCCGCCCGACCCCGGCTCCGCGTTCGTCACCGACGGCGGCTGGTTCCAGCCGGGACCGCCGCCCACGCCCGTGGGGAAGGCCGCCAGCTCCGAGGTCTGGGGGTCGCTCGTCGGACCCGACGGGGAGGACCGCACCGGATCGATGACGACGTCCTGGTACCGGCTGCCCGACGTCGGGGAGGGCCAGGATCTCGTCGTCCTCGCCGCCGGCCTGCTGGGTGAGGGCAACCGGCTCACCGTCGAGTACGGGTCCGGCACCGGCGCCGGGCAGCCGACGGTCGTGCACACCCAGGAGCTGACCGACACCGAGGACGCCCCGATCTGGCGGACGTTCACCCTGGACGTCGCGGCCGCCCGTGCCGACGGTGCCACGTCGGTCCGGCTGGTCGCGGAGGACCTCTCGGGCGGGAACGGCGGCTGGCTGGCCTTCACCGGTCCGTCCGTGGCGCCGCTGGTCCCGCTGACGCGGTACCTGCCCGCCGGCGCGCCGGTCGCGCTGGCCTGGCAGCTCGCGTTCCTCTTCCCCTGCCAGCGCCAGCCGCTGACCCACTTCGGCATCACCGAACCGGCGCGGTACGGGGTGCTGTGGGTGGACAACCCGCAGACCAGCGGCGTCCACGACGCCACGTGGACGCTGGGCCGGGGAGGGTTGTTCGCCCCCATCGCCCGGACGTCGTCGATGACCGAGCTGGCCGGGGTCATCGACGGGTCCCCCGGCGTCGAGGCGTTCCAGGTCCAGCGCTTCGGCCTGCCCTACCCGGTCGACGCCTACGACCTGCACGTGGAGCGGACCGAGCGGCTCGGCTGGCAGGGCCCGTGATGCACTCTCGGTGACCTCCGGATCCCCCGTCCGGGGCTCCCGCCCGCCTCGGCCGCGCCGTACGGTGTGTTTTCCGCAGCGTTGCGGCGGTCACCCCTGGTGAGGTGGGACGAGGGACGACGGAGCGCGGGAGGGAGGGGTCGCCGATGGTCTCGGAGGGTGTCGGGCGCGATGATCCCCGCACGGCCCGGGGCACCGAGGTGCCGCGGACCGGCTTCGAGGGCAACTTCGCGATCAACGAGAGCGCCGTCGCGCCGGTCTCCGGTGAGCCGACCGCTCCCGTCCGCAGCTCGGCACCCGGCACGCTGGTCGGCAGCATCGTCCAGGGGCTGCGGCCCCGGCAGTGGGCGAAGAACGTGCTCGTGTTCGCCGTGCCGCTCGCCTCTGGCTCGATCGCGCAGCCCCGCGTCCTGCTCGCGGTCCTGGTCGCGTTCGTCCTGTTCTGCCTGGTCTCCGGCGGCGTCTACCTGATCAACGACGTCCGGGACGCCGACGCCGACCGCCAGCACCCGCGCAAGCGCTTCCGGCCGGTCGCCTCGGGGGCGCTGCCGCCGCGCGTGGCCGTCGCCGTGGCGGTCGTGCTGCTCGCCGGATCCCTGGCCGCGGCGGTCCTGCTGACGCGCCCGGCGCTGGCCGGCGTCCTGGGCGCGTACGTCGCGATCTCCGTGTGCTACTCGCTGTTCCTCAAGGACCAACCGGTCATCGACCTCGCGGTCGTGGCTTCGGGTTTCCTGCTGCGGGGGGTCGCCGGCGGCGCCGCCGCGGGGATCGCGCCGTCCCAGTGGTTCCTGCTCGTGGCGTCCTTCGGCGCGTTGTTCATCGTCGCCGGCAAGAGGTACGCGGAGATCCTGGCGATGGGCGAGGGGGCCGGCGCCACCCGCAAGAGCCTGGTCTCCTACTCGGCCAGCTACCTCAGGTTCGTCTGGAGCATGTCGGCCGGCGTCACCTGCACGGTGTACTGCCTGTGGGCCTTCGAGCTGCGCGATGCGAGCGGGGTGCCGTGGACGACGATCTCCATCGCGCCGTTCGTCCTGGGGCTGCTGCGCTACGCCGTGGACGTCGACCGCGGCACCGCCGGCGCGCCGGAGGACATCCTGCTGCGCGACCGGTTCCTGGTCGGCATCGGCGTCGTCTGGGCCGTGGTGTTCTCCCTCGGCGTCATCAACTGAGGACCGACGTCCGCCGCTAGCCGAGCAGCCGCTGCACGCCGGCCAGGCGGGCGTCGCCGGCCATCGACGCCAGCCACGCCGACCAGCCCGGCCGGGTGCTCAGCGCCTCGAGCGCCGTCCGGGCGGCGGCCCGGTCGCCCCGGCGGGAAGCCGCGAGGGCGGCGTAGAGGTCGCGGGCGCCCTCGGGGGCGAACAGCGCGAGGGTGTCGTAGTCGCGCTCGTCGTAGGCCCGCTGCAGGTTGCGCAGCATCCGCAGCTGGGCCACCGGGTCGCCGGAGTCGTCGACCCGCAGGTCCATGCGCACGCCGTCGTCCTCGTCGCTGACCGGGTCGGCCCCGACGACCAGCAGCGCCGAGGACTGACGCCCCCGGACGTCGCCGCCGGCGTCCTGCCCGGCGGTCAGCGCGGCGAGCAGCCGGTCGGGCAGCCCGCCACCGGCCGCGACGAACGCCTGCGCCATCGCCGGGAGGACGTCGGTCGAGGCGAGCATGTTGCCCTGCACGCTCCAGCCGTCGCCCAGGACGTGCCCGCTGACGGGGAAGGAGCCCGGCGCGGTGTCGGCGGCGACCCGGCCGGTGGCGTCCAGGACGGCGATCTGCCGGTCGGCGTCCTCGGCCGAGTGCGCCGCCCGCTTCACCAGCTCGTCGGGGGAGGCGCCATCGGCCAGGCCGGCGAGCAGCGACGTGCCCAGACCCCGGCGGCTGCGGGCCTGGACGGCGACCACCCCGACCCCCGGGCGCACGCTCGGCACCGCCCGGCCCACGGCGAGGATGCACGAGGACACGGCGATGCCGAGCTCACCGGTCTCGGGATCGCGCGCGAGGACCGAGAAGGTCACCCGGCAGCAGCAGCGGGGATCGACATCGTCGGGACGTCGTCGGGCACGGTGAGCTTCGCGCCGGTCTTCTCGACGACCTCCTCGACGGTCACGCCGGGCGCGATCTCGCGCAGCACCAGGCCCTCGTCGGTGACGTCGACGACGGCGAGGTCGGTGATGATCCGGTCGACGCAGGCCGGCCCGGTGAGCGGCAGCGTGCACTCCTCGACGATCTTGGCCGAGCCGTCGCGGGCGACGTGCTCCATCATCACGATCACCCGCTTGGCGCCCTGGACGAGGTCCATCGCGCCGCCCATGCCGTTGACCATCTTGCCGGGGATCAGCCAGTTGGCCAGGTCGCCCCGGATGTTGACCTGCATGGCGCCGAGGATGGCGAGGTCGAGCGCGCCGCCGCGGATCATGCCGAAGGAGGCCGACGAGTCGAAGAAGCTCGCTCCCGGCAGGATCGTCACGGTCTCCTTGCCGGCGTTGATCAGGTCGGCGTCCTCCTCGCCCTCGTACGGGTAGGGGCCCACGCCGAGGATCCCGTTCTCGCTGTGCAGCACGACGTGCACGCCGTCCGGGACGTAGTTGGGGACCAGCGTGGGCATGCCGATGCCGAGGTTCACGTACTGGCCGTCGACCAGTTCCTGGGCCACGCGGGCGGCCAGCTCATTACGGGTGAGCGCCATCAGGCCGACGCCTCCTTCTCGGCACGCGGCCGGGTGGTGCGGAACTCGATCTTCTTGCCCTCGGTGCCGACCTCGACCACCTTCTGCACGTACACCCCGGGCAGGTGCACGTCCTCCGGGCGGATCTCGCCGGGCTCGACCAGCTGCTCCACCTCGGCGATGGTCACCGCGCCGGCCATGCCGGCCAGCGGGTTGAAGTTGCGGGCCGACTCGTGGAAGACCAGGTTGCCGTGCCGGTCGCCGACGGCGGCGCGGACCAGGCCGAAGTCGGCGGTCAGCGCGGTCTCCATCACGTACTGGCGGCCGTCGAACTCGCGGACCTCCTTGGGCTTGCTGGCCTCGACGACCTTGCCGTCGGCGTCGTAGCGGATCGGGATGCCGCCGTTGGCCACCAGCGTGCCGACGCCCGTGGGCGTGTAGAACGCCGGGATGCCGGCGCCGCCGGCGCGCAGCCGCTCGGCGAGCGTGCCCTGCGGGGTCAGCTCGACCTCCAGCTGGCCGGACAGGTACAGCCGCGCCAGCTCCTTGTTACCGCCGACGAAGGAGCTGATCGTCTTGCGGATCCGGCCGGCGTAGAGCAGCACGCCCAGCGCCTGGTCGTCGACGCCGCAGTTGTTGGAGATCGTGGTCAGCTCGTTCGTGCCCTGCTCGAGAAGGGCGTCGATGAGCTTGATCGGGACCCCGCAGAGCCCGAATCCGCCGACGGCGAGCGTGGCGCCGTCGGAGATGTCGGCCACTGCCTCCCGGGCGCTGGCGACCACCTTGTCCATGCACGAACCACCGTTCGAAAGGCGCGCCGGAGGCGACCCTCAGGCGGGCCGTCCCAGTGCGCGGATGCCGTCGATCTCGGGTCCGAGCGTAGCCGTGACCCGTTCCGCGGCCGCGCGGGCGGCCAGCCCCGCGGGGTCGGGGTGCCGGCACAGCACGAGGGAGGCACCGGCGGCCAGGGGAGCGAGCAGCCAGGCGACCGGGCCGGCCTCCGCGGCGCTCGCCTCGTCGACGAGGACGCGGTCGCCGTCGGTCAGCCCGAGCCGGGTGGCCAGCTCCTGCGCGGCGGCGGTCAGCCCGCCCAGGGTCAGCTCGAGCCCGCCGGCCCGCAGGCCGGGTGCGGCGGGGTCCGGCGGCGACCACGGGACGAACCGGTCGCCGGCGCCGCGCACCTCCAGCGCGAAGTCGCGGGCCGAGCCGGAGTAGCCGGTCATGCCCAGGCCCAGCGGGTGCAGGGAGAGGCCCAGCACCTCGCCGGTGGCGACCTCCTCGACCGCGGGCAGCCGGTCCTGGGCCACGAGGACGACGTCGGCGTCGGCGAGCGCGCCGTCGTCCTCGGCCGGGCTGTCGAGAACCGTGGCGCCGCAGGCCCACACGGCGAGCAGCACGGCGGCGGTCTGCCAGTGCACCGGCAGGGCGACGGCCACGCTGCGGCCGGCCTCGACGTCGAACTCCTGCTGCAGCAGGTTCGCCGTCTTGGCCACCCAGTTGGCCAGCGTGGTCGCCGACAGCTCGACCCGCTCACCCGTCGCGTCGTCGTAGGAGGTGACCAGCGGCGCCGCCGCGTTGCGGCGGAGCGCGCCGTCGAGCAGGTCGGCCGGGGTCACCGCCCGGGACCGTCCCCGCCGTGCGCCAGCCACGCCGTCGTGAGGAACGGCGCCAGGGACGTCGAGAACGTCTTGGTGATGTGGCTGCCGTCCCAGTAGACGACCACGCCACCGATCACCGCGTGGCACAGCCGCGGGTCGCAGAAGGAGTCGGTGAGGTCGAGGACCTGCACGCCGCGCATGCCCTGCACACCGTCGGCGATCGAGTCGGGCGTGACCCGCTCGCTGCGCGGCCCGGCACACGGGTCCTCGGTGGTGTGCGACGCGCCGATGCAGTCGGGCACCGGGACCTCGCGGTCACCCAGCTCGCCGTCCGGGGAGACCCCGTTCGTGGTGGGCAGCGCGCGGATGACGTAGACCTTCTTGCCCGCGTCGACGAGCGGCTGCAGGGCCGACTGCACGACCGGGGCGGGCCATTGGTTCACCAGCGAGCCGTCCGGGGTGACGTACTTGTAGATGTCGGAGCGGTAGGTCGTGAAGACCGTCGTCACCGAGGGGTCGGCGGCCACGGCGGCGATGACGTCCCGGCTCCACTCCGCGCAGGCGGCCGGCTGGGCCGGGTCCATCCGGGGCCCGGTGAACGAGTCCGTGGACAGGGCGGGGCAGCCGGAGTGGGCGTAGAGCACCGCCGAGAGCCGCTGGTCGTCGGCGAGACCCTGGACGGCCTCCCACCAGGACGCGGCGTGCGAGTCGCCGATGAGTGCGACGGTCCCCGTCGATCCCGCCACGTCGTGCCGGCACGGGGCCAGCTCGGTGGAGGTGTCGTTGGTCAGGCAGAACATGCCGCTGGACAGGTCGTCCTTGGCGAAGGCCGGGTCGACCGTCGAGGTGACGGCGAAGGGGTTCGCGCAGCCCCTGTCGGCGTCCATCGCGCCGGCGCCGAAGCACGGATCCCCGCCCCCGGCGAACTCGGCCGCCGCGGCCCGCGCCTGGTCGATCCGCGTCTGGACGTAGAACCACCCACCGGCGGCCGTGGCCACGACCAGGCCGGTGCTCAGCAGCGTCGCGAGAAAGGTGACCCTCGCCCGGCGGCGGTTGAGGAAGGTGCCGGTGCGCACCGGGTCCTCGACGAGCACCTTGGTCAGCCACGCGGCCACCACGGTGAACACGAGCACGCCGATCTTCGACCGCGTGCCCAGGTCGTGGCCCAGGGCGTAGGGGAGGATGATCACCGCCGGCCAGTGCCAGAGGTAGGCCGAGTAGGAGACGTCTCCCAGGAACCGCACCGGGCCGAAGTCCGCGACCTTCGTCGGGCTCCAGTCGCCCCGCGGTGAGCCGGCCCAGATGACCGCCACCGTGCCGAGCACGGGCCACAGCGCCGCCGTGCCGGGGAACGGCGTCACGGCCGAGAAGGCCAAGGCCGAGAACGCGATCGCGCCGAACCCGGCCCACGACACGACGGCCCGCACCCCGTCGCGACCGGCCAGCGGCGAGGCGGCGAGCAGGGCCAGCAGACCACCGAGGCCGAACTCCCACGCCCGGGCGGGGGTGGCGAAGTAGGCCGAGGAGGGGGAGTAGGTGGTCGCCCAGAGCGAGTAGCCGAAGGACGCCACGGTCACGATGCCGAGGGCGCCGGCGACCAGCGAGACCCGGGTCCGCAGCCGGGCGGCCAGCCAGACGGCGGCCAGGATCAGCAGCGGCCAGACGAGGTAGAACTGCTCCTCCGTGGACAGCGACCAGTAGTGCTGGGCCGGGGAGGCGAGGTTGTCGGCGGCGAGGTAGTTGACCGCATCGCCGGCGAGGACCCAGTTCTCGACGTAGAGAGCCGATCCGCCGATCTCGCGCAGGAAGCCCTGCCAGTTGGTCTGCGGGACGAACGCGAAGACGGCCACCGCGCTCACCAGCAGCACGAGCAGCGCAGCGGGCAGGAGCCGGCGGGCCCGGCGGGCCCAGAACTGCGCCAGGTGGATGCGTCCCTCGCGCCGCACCTCGCGCATCAGGTGGCTGGTGATCAGGAAGCCGGACACGACGAAGAAGACGTCGACGCCCACGTAGCCACCGGGGACCCGGTCGGGGACGACGTGGTACAGGACGACCAGCGACATCGCCAGCGCGCGCAGCGCCTGGATCTCGACGCGGACCTCGCGGGAGCGAGCCGGGCGTGCATCGCCTGACGCGGGCGGCCGCGGCCGGTCGACGTCCTGCGGGCGCTCCATGGTGGCCGTCACTCGCGCGCTCTCCTCATCGGCTTCGTGGATCGGGCTCACCGCCCGGAGACGGGCGCATCGCGGACCGTCCGCACAGGCGGCTTCTGCGGCCCGAGGATCGATCCGGGATCACCCCGTCGGCTGGGTCGGGAAGCATCCCGACAGGCGTTTCCCGCCCGTGCTCGTGTCGGAGTCTAACGAGCGCACGGGGTGACGGACCGGTCCTGAACTGCAACATTCGTCTCTCCCGCAGCGTGGGTCCGCCGGGTCCCGCACGTCTAGTTGATGCAGGTGGTGTCCGCGGCGGTGCGGGCTTCCTCGCCCTCCGTCGGCGCCGCCGGCGCGCTCGGCGCGACCGCCTGGCCGACGCCGTTGAAGTCCTTGCCGATGACCAGCTGCACGGTGCCCTTCGTGGCGGTGGCCAGCGGCGTGAGGGTGGCACCGGGGACGCGGGCGGCCAGGGTGTTGGCCAGTGCGTCGTCGCCGGGGGCGTAGCGGATCTCGGTCTTGGCGTAGTTGCTGGAGTCGGCGTTGCCCGTGGTGCCGACGACGAACCCGGCGCTCTGCAGCGCGGTGGCCGCCTTGCCCGCCAGGCCCGGTGTGCCGGAGCCGTTGTAGACCTCGACGGTCACCGTGCCCGGCGCCACCGTCGCGGGGGCTGCGGGCGTGGCGGTCGTGGTGTCCTGGGTCTGCGGCGCCGGGTCGGCGGACAGCTGGGCGAAGAACGAGTGCAGGGTGCTCGTGTCGGCCAGCCGGACGACGTCCTTGCCGTCCACCTTGCCGGTCCCCAGGTTGGGCACGGTCTGGAACTCGATGTTCCCGGCGGTCACCGACTGCATCTGCTGAGCCAGCTGGAGCAGGTTCAGCGACTGGTCGACCGTCAGCGACTCGGCCGCCGCCTGCACGAGCTGCCGCTGCTTGCCGAGGTCGAGCAGGACGTCCTCCGAGAGGAGCTTGCGCAGGACGCCGGCGATGAACACCTGCTGGCGCCGGATGCGGTCGAAGTCGGTGCTGGTGTTGCCGATGTGGTGCCGCTGCCGGACGAACTTCAGCGCGTCGGCGCCCGTGATCGTCTGCACGCCGGCCGGGAAGTACGCGCCGGAGTACTGGCGGTCGTCGACCGGGGCGCACAGGTTGACCTCGACGCCGCCGACCACCGTGGCGAGCTTGAAGAAGCCGAGCAGGTCGACCTCCGCGTAGTGGTCGATCTGCAGCCCGGTCAGCTGGCTGATGGTCTGCACGAGCAGCTGGGAGCCGGCCGCCTCCTTGGCGCTGTCGTCGGCGTCCGCGCCGGCCGACTGGTAGCCGTAGGCGTAGGCGGCGTTGAGCCGGTCCTTGCCGTGGCCGGGGATCTGCACGTAGGAGTCGCGCGGGAAGGAGACGAACGAGGCGCGCGACCCGTCGGCGGGCACGTGCACCAGGATCATCGTGTCGGTGTTCATGCCGCCGGAGTCGTTGGCGCCGGCGTTCAGCTCGGCGAGCTGCGCGGGGGTGAGGTCCTCGCGGCCGTCCTGCCCGACCAGCAGCAGGTTCATGTCCGCGCCCGTGTGCGACGTGTCGTCGTTGCCGGAGGTTGGGATCGCGTCGGTGCGGTTCACCGAGGCGTCGGCGACCTGACCGAGGTACCAGCCCCAGCCGCTCGTGGCCAGCAGCGCGAGCGAGAGCACGGCGGCGACGACCCGCGCCACGTGCGCCCATGGCCGGGTGCGCGGCCGCGGGGCGGCGGCACCGTTGTCGGCAGGGCGGGAACGGGCGGGACGGCCGGCGCGCGGGTCGAGCCGCGGGGGGAGCGGACGACCGAGGTGGTCCTCCTGCTCGAAGCGGTCTCGGCTCACGGATGTCCCCCTCGTGCGTGTCCTCGCCGGGCACGTGTCGCGGGTGACGACCCCGCTCCGGCGCGACCGGCGGGCAGCCGGCGAGAACGATGCTGACATCGGCCGCGGACCATCCGGCGAACCGACACGGGGAACCGTCCGTCACCGTCCGGGGCCGCGCCCGCCTGGCCCCGGATGTGCGCAATCGGCCCATCAGTCACAGTGGTCGGGAAGGCCTACGACGGGCGGTGGCGAGTCCGTCCACCCTCGTTTCCCCCACGTGACCCACGGGTTGCGGAAGAAATGGTTCGTACCATCGGCCGGATCGGCTCCCAGGTAGCGTGAGTGGGCGTGGCATCGGCACAACTCGGCGGTCGTACGTACCGTGCGGCGCTCCTCGATCTGCGCACCGGGTGGACGCAGCGACAGCTGTGGGCCCATCTCGGCTGGCAGGACATCCGTCAGCGCTACCGGCGCTCGGTGCTCGGTCCGATCTGGATCTCGATCACCATGGCGGTCACCGCCATCGCCCTCGGTGTCCTCTACGCCGGGTTGTTCGGCAACGACCTGTCGATCCAGCTGCCCTACATCCTGGTCGGCTTCATCATCTGGAACTTCATCGCCGGCTGCATCAGCGAGGGGTCCGAGGTCTTCATCTCCAACGTCGGGCTCATCACGCACCTCCCGGCGCCACTGTCGGTGCACGTCTACCGCCTCGTGTGGCGGCAGACCCTCTTCTTCCTGCACAACCTGGTGGTCTACGCGATCATGCTGATCGTCTTCCCCCAGAACCTGCACTGGTCGGATCTCGCGGCGATCCCGGCCTTCGTCGTCCTCGTCCTCAACGGCGCCTGGGTCGCCCTCCTGCTCGGGGTCGTGACCACCCGGTTCCGGGACCTGACCCCCATCACGCAGTCGATCGTCCAGCTGGCGTTCTTCCTGACGCCGATCGTCTGGATCTACCGGGACCTGCTCAACAGCCCCAACCCGGCGATCGCCGAGCGTGCCCGCCTCGCCGAGCTCAACCCCTTCCTCCACTTCGTCGAGATCCTGCGGCGGCCGATGCTGGGCGAGCCCCAGGAGCTGCGCTTCTGGGTCGTGGCCCTCGTGATCACGGTGGTGGGCTGGGCGCTGACGATGGTCGTGCTGCGCCGCTACCGTTCCCGAGTCTCGTATTGGGTGTGAACGTGAGCCTCCTCCCGGACCTCCCCGAGGTCAGCATCACCGCGACCGACGCGTGCGTCGACTTCCCGATCTTCGACGCGAAGAGCCGTTCGCTGAAGAAGACGATGATGGGCCTGGTCGGCGGGAACATCGCCAGCGAGTCCAAGGTGCCGATCATCGAGGCCCTGCGCGGCATCACGCTGCACCTCGAGCACGGTGCACGGGTCGGGCTCGTGGGGCACAACGGCGCCGGCAAGTCCACGCTGCTGCGGCTGTTCTCGGGCATCTACGAACCGACGCGCGGGACGGCGCAGATCCGCGGCCGCGTCGCGCCGGTCTTCGACCTCGGCGTGGGCATGGACCCCGAGATCTCGGGCCTGGAGAACATCATCGTCCGCGGGCTGTTCCTGGGGATGACCCGCAAGCAGATGGAGGAGCGCGTCGACGACATCGCCGAGTTCACCGAGCTCGGGGACTTCCTCCGGATGCCGCTGCGCACCTACTCGACCGGGATGCGCGTGCGGCTGGCGCTGGGCGTGGTCACCAGCATCGACCCGGAGATCCTGCTGCTCGACGAGGGCATCGGCGCGGTGGACGCGGCCTTCCTGGAGAAGTCGAAGAAGCGCCTCGCCGAGCTGGTGGAGCGCTCCGGCCTGCTGGTGTTCGCCTCGCACTCCGACGAGTTCCTGCGCGAGCTCTGCGACACCGCCATCTGGATGGAGCACGGCCAGGTGAAGCGCCAGGGCGAGATCGAGGAGGTCCTGCGGGCCTACAAGGGGCACGCCGCGTGAGCGCTGCTGCTCCGGCGGACGCCGAGCGGATCGTCGTCGTCGTCGTCACCCGGTACCGCCGGGACCTGCTCGCGGAGAGCCTCGCCGCGATCGCGACGCAGACCCGTCCGGTCGACCACGTCATCGTCGTGGACAACGGTCCCGAGCAGTCGGTGGAGGAGGTCGTGCGGTCCTGCGGGCTGCCGGTCACCTACCTGCCGAGCCGCCGGAACCTCGGGGGGGCCGGTGGCTTCGCGCTCGGGATGCTGCACGCGCTCTCCCTCGGCGCGGACTGGGTGTGGTGCGCCGACGACGACGGCCGCCCGGCCGACGACACCGTCCTCGCCACACTGCTGGATTCCGCCCGCACGCACGGCCTGGCCGAGGTCTCGCCGCTGGTGACCGACAAGGCCGACCCGGAGCGGCTGGCCTTCCCGCTGCGGCGGGGGCTGCGGTGGCGACGCCGGCGCAGCGACTTCGCCGGTCTGGACCTGCTGCCCCGGTACGCCTCGCTGTTCAACGGCGCGCTGTTCCGGGCCGACGCGCTGGACGTGGTCGGCGTACCCGACTACCGGCTGTTCTTCCGCGGCGACGAGACCGAGATCCACCGGCGGCTGCTGCGCGCCGGTCTGCCGTTCGGCACCTGCCCGCAGGCCGCCTACGTCCACCCGGAGGGGACCACCGAGTTCGAGGACATCCTCGGCGGGCGGCTGTCCGCGCAGTACCCCGCCGACGAGGTCAAGCGGTTCTTCACCTATCGCAACCGGGGATACCTCATGGCGCAGCCGGGCATGCGCTGGCTGCTGCCGCTGGAGTTCCTCCGGTTCGGCTGGTTCTTCCTCGTCACGCGGCGCGACCGGGCCGGGTGGCGGGAGTGGCTGCGGCTCACGGCCGCCGGCCGGCACGAGCGGTTCACCCGGGCCTGACCGGGTCCCGGAACGCCGAAGAGCCCCCGGGCGGCAGCTGCCGTCCCGGGGGCTCTTTCGTCGTGAAGGGGCTCAGACTCGCTCGTAGCCCCAGTCCTCGAAGGCCTCGCTCCAGCGGTCCACCGAGGTGAGCTCGGCGGCGGCCGCCTGCCAGCGCTGCTGCAGATCCGGGAAGTTCTTCGACATCTGGTTGAGCAGGCGCACGGAGTTGGCGAACAGCGCGCGGAACGCCTTCGGGTCGCGCTGCCGGAACGTGACCCCGCGGCCGTCGGCCGTCCCGACGGTCGCCGAGTCCAGCCGCGCCAGGAGGAACCAGCGGGCGTCCTGGTAGGCGAGGTTGAGCTGGGGCACCTCGCGGTTGACCGGCGCCACCGGCGAGGCGTTGTGGGCGATCGCCTTGACCAGCGTCGAGCCGATCTGCAGCGGGTTCACCGGGATCTGCCGGAACTTGATCGCCTCGGCGGCGGCCATGGACGGCAGCGGGAGCTCCGCCTCCGAGGAGAGCACGCGTCCGTCCGAGTGGGTGGCGCGGGTCTCTCGGGCCCGGACGACGGAGGCGGGCATCTGCTCGAACATCGCCTCCGGACCGGCGAGGAAGTCGCGGTAGGCCATCTGGTGCAGCTCCACCGTGGAGTACTGCAGCGTGATGAGGAACCGCAGGTCGTTCTTGAGCATGTCGCGGAACATGCTGCCGCCGTGCTTGTGCGGGGAGTGCAGCGCGGCCGCGATCAGCCGGTTGCGGATGTGGAAGTACGCCTGCCAGTCGCTGGCGTCGTCCTTGTCCCCCCACGAGAGGTGCCAGATCGCGGTGCCCGGCAGCGAGACGGTCGGGAAGCCCGCGGCGAAGGCGCGCAGCCCGTACTCGGCGTCGTCCCACTTGATGAACACCGGCAGCGGCATCCCGACGGTCTCGAAGACCTGCCGCGGGATGAGGCACATCCACCAGCCGTTGTAGTCGACGTCGATGCGCCGGTGCAGATCCGGCGACTCGCGCAGCGTCTCCTCGCCGAAGTCGTGGAAGTACTCGGTGTTCGGGGCGTTGCGCCAGAAGAAGTTCGACCGGTCGACGATCTCGCCCATGGCGTGCAGCACGGAGCGGTCCTGCAGCGCCAGCATCTGGCCGCCGACCAGGATCGGCTCCTTGGCGTAGGCGGCGAAGGCCCGAGCCCGCAGCAGGCTGTCCGGCTCGAGCTGGATGTCGTCGTCGAGCAGCACGACGTGCGTGGCCTCGCTGCGGGTGAAGGACTCGTGGATCGTCCGGGCGAACCCACCGCTGCCGCCCAGGTTGGGCTGCTGGACCACGCGCAACCGGTCGCCGAGCGCGTCGGCCACCGCCGGGAAGTGCGCGGCGTCCTTGACGTGCTTGTTGCCCTGGTCGGCGACGACCACGAGGTGCAGGTCGTCGCGGACGGTCTTGTCCTCGACCAGGGCCTCGAGCGCGGCGACGGCGTCGACCGGCCGGTTGTAGGTGCAGATCCCCACCGCGAGCTTCAGCTCCTCGGCGGGGGCGTGGGGAGCGTACCAGCCGGCGTCGCGGATGCTGGTCGGCTCGTCGGTGGTGATGTCGAACCAGTACCACCCGCCGTCGGCGAAGGGGGCGAGGTCGAGCTCGAACTCCAGCGTCCGGTCGGCGCCCTCGTGGGTCGCGCCGGTCACGTGCATCGACTCGCCGTCGGCCTTGGACCGGTAGATGTCGACGCGGCAGGCGCCGGACAGGGTCATCCGGAGCACGACGTTCTCGAGGACGCTCCAGCGGCGCCAGTAGCTGGCGGGGAAGGCGTTGAAGTAGGTCGCGAACGAGACCTCCCAGCCGGCGCCGAGCTCGGCGGTGAACCGGTCGCGCACCTTGGCCCGACCGGAGTTCACCTCGTCCAGGTACAGGTTGCGGACCTTGAGCTGGTCGGCCGGCCGCGGCATCAGGACCCGCTGGAGCAGCTGCACGGCCTTGCCCGGTACCAGCTCCTCCGCACTGGGCTCGGCGACGGCGTCGGGAAGGACCGGCTCGTCGGTCGCGAGGCTGTGGTTGGTCATGTGCCGGTCAGTTCCTCCGGGTCGGTGGTGCGTCTCGGGCGGCGGTCCTGGCCGCCGGGCCCGCTCAATCCTCGAGGCGGCCGTCGAGCGACTCGCCCTGGTCGAAGAACGGGCGGATGCGGTTGTCGAACATGGAGAGGGCCGAGCCGATCGCCATGTGCATGTCGAGGTACTTGTAGGTCCCCAGCCTGCCCCCGAACAGGACGCGCCGCTCCTCGGCCTCCTTCTGGGCGAGCTGGCGGTAGCGCTCGAGCTTGGCGCGGTCCTCGGGGGTGTTGATCGGGTAGTACGGCTCGTCGCCGGTCTCGGCGAAGCGCGAGTACTCCCGCACGACGACGGTCTTGTCGTCGGGGTACTTGCGCTCGGGGTGGAAGTGCCGGAACTCGTGGATCCGGGTGAACGGCACGTCCTCGTCGGCGTAGTTCATGACCGAGGTGCCCTGGAAGTCACCGATCGGCAGCACCTCGGTCTCGAAGTCCAGGGTGCGCCAGCCGAGCTCGCCGGCCTCGTAGTCGAAGTACTTGTCGATCGGGCCGGTGAAGACCGTCGGCACGTCCTTGGGCAGCTCGTCGCGGACGTCGAAGTAGTCGGTGGACAGGCGCACCTCGATGTTCGGGTGCGCGGCCATCCGCTCCAGCCACGCGGTGTAGCCGTCGACCGGCAGGCCCTCGTAGGTGTCGTTGAAGTAGCGGTTGTCGAACGTGTACCGCACGGGCAGCCGGGCGATGACCGCCGCGGGCAGCTCGGTGGGATCGGTCTGCCACTGCTTCTTCGTGTACCCGCGGATGAACGCCTCGTAGAGGGGGCGGCCGATCAGCGAGATCGCCTTCTCCTCGAGGTTGGCGGCCTCGGCGGTGTCCAGCTCTCCGGCCTGCTCGTGCACGAGGGCACGCGCCTCGGAGGGGGAGAAGCTCTTGCCGAAGTACTGGCAGATCGTGCCCAGGTTGATCGGCAGGGAGTACGTCTTGTCCTGGTAGATGGTGAAGACGCGGTGCTGGTAGTTCGTGAACTCGGTGAACCGGTTGACGTACTGCCAGACGCGCTCGTTCGAGGTGTGGAACAGGTGCGCCCCGTAGACGTGCACCTCGATGCCGGTCTCCGGTTCGGGCGCGGAATAGGCGTTGCCGCCGATGTGGTCGCGCCGGTCCAGCACCAGGACGCGCTTGTCCAGCTCGCTGGCGACCCGCTCGGCGACGGTGAGGCCGAAGAATCCGGAGCCGACCACGATGAGGTCAGGGCTGGGCTCAGTCACGCCTTCCGACTGTACCGGCGGGGCCACCCGCCCACCGGCGACCGACCGAGACGAACCCGTCCCGCTCGTACCACGAGCCACACGGGTGCCGCGCCGCCCCGACGGCCCCGCCGTGACGGCGTGTGACGGTTCGGTTCGGGTAGCTTGCCAACACGTGGGGAGCGAGGTTCTGGACGAACTGAACCGGCACGCGGCAGCCATCGGCGACGATCTGCGGCTCGTGCAGGGGGCCGGGGGCAATCTCAGCGGCAAGGACGGCGGCCTAGTGTGGGTCAAGGCGTCGGGCACGCGGCTGGGTGAGGCGCTGGACCGGCCGATCTTCGTCGGCGTCGACGGCCCGCGCGCACGGGAGGATGTGCTGCGCATGGAGGATCTCCGGCACGTCGTCGTCGAACTGGCCGACGAGCGGGCCTCCCGGCCGTCCATCGAGACGGCGCTGCACGTCCTCCTCCCGCACCGTTACGTCTTCCACGTGCACTCGGTCGGCGCCGTCGCGGCCGCCGCGCAGCGCGAGCCCGCCGCCGTCCTCGACCGGCTGCGCGAGGTGGCGCCCGTCGCCTGGGTGCCCTACGCCAAGCCAGGTATCGCGCTCGCCCGCGCCGTCCTCGCCGCGCAGGAGGCGGCCGGCGACTCCGCCGAGACGGTCTTCCTGCTGGGCAACCACGGGCTGCTGACCGCCGCCGGCACCGCCGACCGCACGCGCGAGCTCATCGACGAGGCGGAGGCGGTGCTGCGGGCCGACGACACTCCGCTGACGCCGGGTGGGGACGACCCGACGGAGCTGGCGCCGGCGGGCAGCCTCGACGCCGCCGGCACGCGGATGCTCGTCGGTGGCGTCCTGACCCCCGACGAGGCGGTGTTCCTCGGGCGGCGTCCCTTCGCCGACGCGCCCGACGCCGGCGGCTCGGCCGTCGTGACCTCGGAGGGTGCGGTGCTCGTGCGCGAGGACCTCTCCGCCGACGCGCGGGAGATCGCGCTCAGTTTCGTGGCGGCAGCGACGCACGCGGACCCCGCGGCGCCGGTGCGCTACCTGGACGACGACGAGGTCGACGCTCTGGTCGACTGGGAGGCCGAAAAGTGGCGACGCGGGATGGAGCGGTGAAGCCGCAGCTGGTGATCCCGATGACCGGGATCAGCTCGCGGTTCACCGCGGCGGGGTACGACCGCCCGAAGGCGCTGATCGAGATCGACGGCGAGACCGTGATCGACCACGTCATCGACATGTACCCGGGCTGGGACGACGTGGTGTTCATCTGCAACGCCGACCACCTGGCAGATCCTCGGCTGCGGCTGCGCGAGCGGCTGCTGGAGCGGCGTCCGCAGGGCACCGTCGTCGAGGTCGCGGCGCACAAGCTGGGCCCGGGGCACGCCGTCCTGGAGGCGGCCGACCACATCGCCCGGGACAAGCCGGTGGTCGTGAACTACTGCGACTTCACCAGCTACTGGGACGCCGACGACTTCGCCGACTACCTCGGCTCCGGCGTCGTGACCGGTGGGGCGATCCCGGCCTACCGCGGGTTCCACCCCCACACCTTGCACACGACGTCCTACGCCTACCCCAAGCTCGAGGGGCAGTACGTCGTCGACATCCAGGAGAAGCAGCCCTGGACCGACGACCCGCACTCGGAGTTCGCCTCGTCGGGGACCTACGGGTTCGTCAGCGGGCAGGTCCTCCTCGACGCCCTCGAGCACCAGGTGAAGGCCGGTTACCTGCTCAACGGCGAGTTCTACCTGAGCCTCACCTACAAGAGCGTGCTGGACCTCGGGCTCACCGTGGGCGTCTACGAGCTGCAGCACTTCATGCAGTGGGGGACCCCGCAGGACCTCGAGGAGTACCGGGAGTGGTCCAACGCCCTGGCGCACTGGCTCCGGGGCCCGGCCGAGCCCGAGCCCCACGCCACGCGCGTCGTCCTGGCCAGCGGGGCCGGCAAGCGCTTCGCCGATCTCGGCTACGACCGGCCCAAGCCGCTGCTCGACGTCGCCGGGCGCACGCTGCTCGAGCACGCGCTGCTCGCGGTGCCGGGCGCCGAGTCGGTCGTCGTCACGCGGTCCGACCTCGGGGACGGCGGCGCGGTCGCCGACCTGGCGGTCCGCGAGGGTGCCGCCGTCGTCGAGCTCGCGGGGCTCTCCCGCGGGCAGGCCGACTCCGCGCTCTCCGGTCTGCGTCCGCTCCTGGACAGCGCCCCCGACCGCCCGGTCACCGTCACCGCCTGCGACGCCGTGCCCCGTCCGGCACCAGGCGCCCTGGCAGGGGCGCTGCGCGCCGCGGGCGACGACGGCCTCGTCGTCTGGATCGCCCCGGGCTACCGGCTGGCCCGGCGCCGGCCGCAGCAGTACGGCTGGGTGACCTGGGACGACGAGGGCCTCGTGCAGCGCACGTGGCTCAAGGAGGCACCGGAGGACCCGGCCGAGGCCGGCGTGATCATCGGCACCTTCAGCTTCCCGTCCGCGCGCACGGCCGCCGCCGACATCGAGGAGCTGCTGTCCAGCGACGAGACCGTCAACGGCGAGTACTACCTCGACAGCCTCGTGCGGCGCTTCGTCGCCGCCGGGCGGCCGGTGGTCGTGCTCCTGCTGGACAGCTTCGTGTCCCTCGGGACGCCGGACGAGTACGAGACCTTCCGGTACTGGCAGAGCTGCTTCCACAAGTGGGTACACCACCCGTACGCGCTGGCCGCCGACCCGATGGTGCCGCCGACCGCGCGGGCCGAGCTGGACCGGACGTTCCGCGACTTCGTGCCGACGGCCAGCGGGCGGACCTGGGCATGAGCGGGGGACTGCACGTGACACGCGAGATCGGGACGACGGCACGACGGGGGGCGGGGTCGTGAAGGGTTCGCTGCTGCGCTTCCTGCTCGTCGGCGGCACGACCGTGCTCATCGACGCCGTCGTCTACCAGCTGCTGCTGCTCGGCGACGTGCCGCACGGCTGGGCGAAGGCGTCGAGCTTCATCGCCGGTGCCCTGTTCGCCTACGTGGCCAACTGGCGCTTCACCTTCAAGGGCCAGCACCACCGCTGGTCGCTGGTGGCCTTCGTCGTCGTGTACCTCTGCGCGCTCGGTCTGAACGTGGGCGTCAACGCCCTGGTGCTCGCGATCCTGGGCAGCTCGGCCACCTGGGCCGTCGGCACGGCCTTCGTGCTCGCCACCGGCGCCTCGGCGGCGTGGAACTTCCTGGGCATGGCCCGCTTCGTCTTCCGGTCGCCGGTGCGCGATCCCGAGCCCGTGGAGGTGGCCGGTCCCCGTGGCTGAGTCGACCAGCCCGGCGTTCAGCCTGGTGATCCCCTGCTACAACGAGGCCGCGTCGCTGCCCGAGCTGGTGCTGCGCGCCCGCTTCACGGCCGAGGCCGGCGACGGCGAGGTGATCCTCGTCGACAACGGCAGCACCGACGACACCCCGAAGGTGCTGGCCGAGCTGATCGCGCCGGACGACCCGCGGGTGCGCTCGATCCGCGTCGAGCCGAACGAGGGCTACGGGTGGGGCATCACGTCGGGTCTGGCGGTGGCCCGCGGCCCGATCGTCGGGTGGACGCACGCCGACCTGCAGACCGATCCGGCCGACGCGCTGCGCGCCGTCGCCGCGATGGAGGGCACGGAGCGCGCCTTCGTGAAGGGGCGCCGCTACGGCCGGCCGCTGGCCGACCGGGTGTTCACCGCCGGCATGTCGGTCTTCGAGACCGCGCTGCTGCGCCGGCACCTCAACGACATCAACGCGCAGCCGACGATGTTCCACCGCTCCCTGCTCGAGGAGTGGGGCACCGCGCCGAAGGACTTCGCGCTCGACCTGTTCGCGATGTACACGGCCGCCGAGCGGGGCTTCGAGATCCGGCGGGTGCCGGTGGTCTTCGCCCCTCGCAGGTTCGGCACCTCGTCGTGGAACGTCGACCTGGCCGCGAAGCGGAAGTTCATCCGGCGCACCGTCGACTTCAGCCTGGCCCTGAGGAAGCAGCTGTGACGCTGCTCGTGGCCCACCGGCGCAACCTGCCGGCCGAGCTGGCCGAGACCCCGACCGCGTACGGGATCGAGATGGACATCCGGTCCCAGGGCGACCGGCTGGTCGTCACCCACGAGCCGTTCGACCAGGGCGTCGACTTCGAGGAGTGGCTCGACGCGTATGCGCACGCCTTCCTCGTCGCCAACGTCAAGGAGGAGGGGCTCGAGCAGCGGGTGGAGAGCGCTCTGGCTGCCCGGGGCATCGAGGAGTGGGCCTACCTCGACCAGTCCTTCCCCTTCATGATCAAGACGCTGCGCCGCGGCGAGGACCGCTGCATGGTGCGGGTCTCCGAGTACGAGTCGGTCCGGACCGCGCTGGCCACGCAGCCGCGCCCGCGCTGGGTCTGGCTGGACTCGTTCACCGGCGCCCTCCCGCCCCGGGAGGACCTCGCCGCACTCGCCTCGGCCGGTCTCAAGGTCATGCTGGTCAGTCCTGAGCTGCAGGGCCGCGACCCCGAGCCGGAGGTCGCGGGCCTGCGCAAGGCGCTCGCCGACGCCGGGCTGGAGCTCGACGCGGTCTGCACGAAGAGGCCGGCGCTGTGGGGCTGAGGGAACTGGGCCCGCGGCAGCGGCTGCTGCTGGCAGGAGGGATCCTGCTGCGCGTCGTCCTGCTGATCGTGCTGGTCCCGGGCGTGCAGCGGGCGTGGTTCGCGCCGTTCGTGGAGCACTTCCTCGACCACCCCTCCTTCACGCCGTGGTCGGACTGGCAGGCCGACGGCGGGGCGGACCACGCGTTCCCCTACGGCCCGCTGATGCTGGTCTGGTTCGGCTTCTTCGGCGCGCTGACCTCCTGGCTGCCCATCCCGTGGGCGGTGCAGCTCGGCATGGCCCTCGGCATCCTGGTCGCCGACCTGGCGATCGTGTGGCTGCTGCTGCGCACCGGCGGCGCCCGCCCGGGCCGCGCGGTGGTGCTCGCCGCCGTCTCGCCGATCCTGATCTACGCGTCGTACGTGCACGGGCAGCTCGACCTGGTCCCGACGGCGCTGATGTTCGTGTCCGTGCTGGCGTTCCGCCGCCGGCTGTGGTCGCTGGCCGGCATCACCGCCGGGCTGGCGATCGCCATCAAGGCCAGCTCCGTGCTCATCGTGCCGTTCGCGGTGCTGTTCCTGCTCCGCAACTCCCGCTACCGCGCCGGCATCCGCCCCTACCTGGTCGGCCTGGTGCCCGGCGTCGCGCTCTTCGTGCTGCCCGCGCTGTCGCAGGGCTACCGCGACATGGTCCTGGCGACGCCGACGTTCGGCGCTGCGGTCGACTACGTGGTCGTCCTCGGCCCCGGCCTCAACCTCGTGCTGCTGCCGGTGGTCTACGCCGCGCTGCTCGCCGTGCTGTGGCGCTTCCGGCGGGCCAATCCCGATCTCGTCTTCACGGTCACCGCGGTGGCCCTGGCCGCGGTCGCCCTGCTGACGCCGGCGTCGCCGGGCTGGTTCCTGTGGTCGGTGCCGTTCCTCGCGCTGATCGCCGCAGGCACCGGCTCGCGGGTGCGCGCCGCGGTGTTCGGTTTCTGGGTGGCGGTCACCGTGTCGCAGGCGGTCACCGCCGCCGGGGCGGCGTGGCGCTGGGACGCCCCCGTCCCGGGGCCGGGGTTCACCGACGTCGACCGCTCGCCGGAGGGCATCCCGCCGTGGGTGCTGGACCTGCTGGCCACGGCCGCCGTCGTCGCCGGCGCGATCGCGCTGGCGATGGTGCTGCGCAGCGCCCTGCTGCAGTACGACGTGTACCGCCTGTCGCGCGCCCCGCTGTCGATGGCGGTCGCCGGCGACAGCGGTACCGGCAAGGACACCCTGTGCATCTCGCTGTCCGACGTCTTCGGTGAGCAGGCGACGTCGTTCCTGATGGGTGACGACTACCACCTCTACGAGCGGCACGCCCCGCTGTGGAACGTGACGACGCACCTGGATCCCGCGGCCAACGACCTGCCCCGGCTGACCCGCGACACCTTCCGGCTGCTCGCCGGTGAGGAGGTGTGGTGCCGCCACTACGACCACGCCCGAGGCCGGTTCACCAAGCAGCGGCCGATCGCCCACCGCGAACTGGTCGTCGTCAGCGGCCTGCACGCGCTCACCAGCGGCGACGTGCGGGAGAAGGTGGACCTCACGGTCTTCACCGACATGGACGAGTCGCTGCGCCGCCGGCTGAAGATCGAGCGGGACGTCGGCGAGCGCGGTCACCAGCTGGCCGCCGTCCAGGCCTCCATCGACCGTCGCGAGCCCGACCGCGACCGCTACATCCTGCCGCAGCGCCCGCTCGCCGACGTCGTGCTGCGCCTGGAGTCCGAGCGGCCGCTGCCTCCCGAGGACCAGCCGCTGGACGCGCCCCTGGCGCTGCGGGTCGTGGCCCGGCTGCGGGGCCTGGCGTTCGTCGAGCAGCTCGCCCGCGCGCTCACCGCCGTCGGCGGGGTGCCGGCGCGGCTGGACTACCTGAACGAGCCCGGCGTGGTCGAGCTGTCGGTGTCGCCGTCCCCGCTCACCGAGCGCGACGTGCGCAGCATCGCCCGGCACCTGCTGGACCGGCCGGAGGAGCTGTTCGTGGGTGAGCCGGTCTGGCTGGGCGGCAGCCGCGGCGTCATGCAGTTGATCCTCGTACTGGCGATGCTGGAGCGTCGTCGCAACAACCTGGAGTCCACGCTTCGATGACCACTCCCCGTCTGCCCTCGCTGGTGATCTTCGACCTCGACGACACGCTGTACCCCTACGAGCCCTGCCACAAGGCGGGCATGGCCGCGCTCGTCCACTTCGCGACGCGCGAGCTCGGGGTCAAGGAGCGGGCCTTCCTCGACGTGTGGGACGCCGCTCGCAAGAAGGTCAAGGCCCGCCTCGGGGCCACCGGCAGCTCGCACAGCCGGCTGCTCTACGGGCACGAGGCGATCGAGATGCTCGGGCTGCGCAGCCAGCCGGGGCTCGCCCTGGCCCTCGAGCAGGAGTACTGGCGCGAGTACCTGCTGGCCGCCAAGCTGCGCCCGGGCGCCCGGGATCTGCTCAGCTCGCTGCGGTACAACAACATCCCGATCGCGATCGTCACCGACCTGACGGCGCAGATCCAGTTCCGCAAGCTCGTGCACCTCGAGCTCGACCAGGTCGTCGACCACGTCGTCGTCTCCGAGGAGGCGACCACCGACAAGATCGGTCTCGAGCCGTTCCGCGTGCTCTTCGACCGGCTGCCCCGGCAGGACGGCAACCACGTGTGGTTCGTCGGGGACTCGGTGGCCGACGTCTCGTGCATCGAACGGCTGGTCAAGGAGGAGCTCATCGAGTCGGGCACCGGATGGCTGCTCGCCGGCCACGGTGAGCCCCCGGCCGACAGCGTGACCTGGTCCCGGATGGAAGCCATCGAGAACGCGCTGGCCGAGCTCGTGCCGGGCGGCAAGGAGGCCTCGGCGTGAGTGCCCCCGCCGTCCTCGACCACGAGGCGGCCGCGGCGACCGGACCGGACGGCGGCGACGGTGCCACCGGTCCGCGGTCGGTCGTGCGCGACGGGTGGCGGGCGGCCGGGCTGTTCGCCGGCGTCGAGGCGGTCTTCCTGCTCCTGGTGCACTGGTGGCAGCCGCGGTTCTTCTACTTCGACGACCTGCAGGCCCAGTACATCCCGGCCTGGCGCTGGATGGGCGAGCACCTGACCTCCGGCGGCCCCCCGCTGATCGACCCGGACCAGGGCTCGGCCGGCGCCTGGGTGGCCGACCTGCAGTACGGCGTCCTGGACCCGCTGCACTGGTTGCTCGCGCTGGTCGTCTCCCACGTGGACAACCTGAACCTCGTGGCCTGGGGCCTGAAGCTGCTCGTGGTCGTCGTGCTCGGGCTGGGCACCACGGTGCTGGCCACCCACCTCGGTGCCCGGCCCCTGTGGGCCGCGGCCGCGGCCGTGGGTGCCGCCAACTCCGGCTTCATGCTCTGGTTCGCCACGTCGTGGTGGCCCGCCGGGTGGGGGACCGCGTGGTTGCCCTGGCTGTGGTGGGGGCTGTCCAGCCGCAGCAGGTGGTCGGTCCCCGTGGCGGTGGTCGCCGCCTACGCGCTGGTCACATCGGGCTACCCGTACGCGCTGCCGTTCACCGGGATCATGGTCGTCTCCGTCGTGGGGATGCGGCTGCTGCGCCCACGGGCCGCCGAGGACGTGCGTGCCCTGGTCGTCCGGGTGGTCGCGGCGGCCGGCGGTGCCCTCCTGGGGTCCTCGGGGCTGCTCACGGCGAGCGCGCTCACCCCCTTCAGCCAGCGCTCCGAGGGCGGGACCGGCGACCCCTTCGGCAACGCCGGCACCTACATCCCGAACCTGCTCGACGTCCTGCTCGGCGGCAACACGACGTCGCCGTCGGTCGTCGGCTGGTGGGGCGACAAACTGCCGCCGCCGGTCATGGCCACCGCCTGGTTCGTCCTGCCGGTCCTGGCGCTCATCCGCTGGAAGGCGCGGCCCGACGGACTGCCGCTGTGGCGGGCGCGCGGTGTGGTCCCGGCGGCGGTGCTCTGCGCGGTGGCCGTCGCCGCGACGCAGACGCCGACGGTGCTGTTCGACCTGCGCTACCCGTTCCGCTACGTCGTCGTCCTGCAGGTGACCCTGCCGCTGCTCGTCGCCGTCCTGGCCAGCCGCTGCGGTCTGGTGCTCACCCTGCGACGGCTGCTGCTCGCCGCCGTCCTGCTGCTGGCGCAGGGCGGCCTCGCCCTGTCCCGCACCCCGGTGCTGTGGAAGTGGCACGCCCTCGCCATCGTGCTCGGCCTGGGCGTGCTCGCCGTCGTGGCGCTGAGCCAGCGGTCGCGCAGCCGTCGACCAGCGGCCGCGGGGGAGCAGGCCGGGTCGCCGGGACGGGTGTGGTGGCAGCGGGCTGGTCTGCTCACCGCCGTGCTCATGCTGGCCGCCACCGCGCTCGCGCCGCTCGCCTCCATCGGGACGGCCATCGGGTACCAGCGGGTCGACGCGCGGGCGGCCGGTGCCGAGCCGACCGGGCTCCCTGCCCGCGGCGTCTACGACACGAACGTCTGGCCGTCCCTGGCGAGCGACTTCGAGGCCGCCAGCCAGGGCGTCGGCCTGAACGCGACGGTCATCTGGTGGGGCGACGCCGGCATGGACCGCGGCGCCCTGCGCGGAGCCGCGGTCGGCAACGCCGCGCTGCTCGCCGGCATCCGCCCCGGTTACGGCTACACCTCCCTCGGCCAGGCGGGTTGGGCCGACCGGTGGTGCGCCGACTTCGTCGGGCAGGTGACCGGCTGTCCCGACCCGGTGTCGAGGTTGCTGGAGCAGGTCCCCGGAACCGACCTGACGTGGCTCGAAGCCCTGTCCAAGGACGTCGTCCTGCTCGACGAACGGGCCCCGGCCGAGATCAGGGCGGCGTACGAGCGCTCCTACCAGCGCGTCGGCGACGACCGCGGCTTCCTGCGGTACGAGCGGATCGACCCGACCCCGGGCCGGATCACGTGGACCAGTCCGGCCGTGACCTCCGTCGAGGCGGTCACGGTCGGCGAGGAGTCCGAGTCCTACCGGGTCTCCTGGGACGGCGACGACGCCCGGCTGTTCGCGCGCATCCCGTGGTGGCCCGGGTACGAGGCCACCCTGGACGGCAAGCCGGTCGACCTGCAGGTCGTCGACCGCACGGCGCTGATGGTGGCGCTGCCCGCAGGTCACGGCGACGGGATCCTCCGCATCGAGTACCACCGGCCGCGGGCCACCCTCGGCCTGCTCGCCGTGGGCGCCGGCGCGATCGCCGCCGTCGCCGCGCTCGCCGCGGCCGTGTTCGGCGTCCCCCGGTTCGGGCGTTCGCGGACCCCGGCCGGATGACGGTCACGGGGTCACGGGAACGGGAGGAAGCCGAGGCGGCACCGCCGGCCCCGGCCCCGCGGCGGCGGGGGACGGCGCGGGACACGGTGCTGGCCCTGGCGGGGTACCTGCTGGCGCAAGCAGTCTTCTTCGTCGGGCTGCGCGCGCTCGCCCCGCGGTTCTTCTGGCTGGACGACGAGCAGGCGCAGTACGTCCCGGCGTTCTCCTGGCTGGGGCGCACCGCGGTCGACGGCCGGCCACCGCTGCTGGACCCGGACCTCGGCTCGGGCGGCAACTTCGTCGCCGATCCGCAGTACGGCGTCCTGGATCCGGTGCACTGGCTGATCAGCTGGGTCGTCGGCCGGCAGGACGTGCTGCTCAACGCAGCCTGGCTCGACGGTGGCGCCGCGGTCCTCGTGCTCGGCACGGGGACCGTTCTGCTGCTCTCGGTCCTGGGGGTGCGGCCGGCCCTGGCCGCGGCGGCTGCCGTCGGGGCGGCCAGCACGGGACTGGTCCTGTGGGTGGGTGGCTCCTGGTGGCCGCTGCTGTGGGGCACGTCGTGGCTGCCCTGGCTGTGGCTGGGGCTCGTCCTGCGTCGGTGGCCCGGCGCGGTCGTCACCGCGGTGGCCGCCTGGCAGCTGACCGCGTCCGGGTACCCCTACGTGCTGATCCCGGCCGGCCTCCTCGTCGCTGGGCACGTGCTGGAGCAGCACCGGCGCCGGACGGCGGGCGATCCGTCGGCCCCGGGCTGGCTGCAGCTGGGTGGTCGGCTGGCCGCCGGCGCGGCCGGCCTGATCGCCGGTGCTCCCGGCCTGGTCGGATCGCAGGAGATGGCCGCGGCCTCCACCAGGACCGCGACCGACCCCACGCCGCTGGGCAACGTCGGGGCGCTGATCCCCAACCTGCTCGACAGCGTGCTGGGCGGCTCGACGCTCACTCCGAGCGTGTCCGGGGCGGCCGGCGGTTTCCTCTGGGTCGTCCCGCTCGCCGCGACCGCGGCGTTCGCGCTGCCCTCCCTCGTGCTGGTCCGCTGGCGGACCGCGCTGCGCGGCCCGGGCGTGCTCACCGCGCTGGTGCTGCTCGTCGGCGCCTTCGTGCTCACGCAGATGCCCACCGACGTCGGCCAGCTCCGGTATCCCTTCCGCTACCTGGCCGTGACCGGCCCGGCCCTCGCCGCGCTCGCGGTCCTCGCGCTGACGGCTGCGCCGTTGGTGACCCGGCGCCGGGTGATCGCCGCGCTGGGACTGGTCGGCGCGCAGCTGGTGCTGGCCGTCGTCCGCGCTCCGGCGCTGTGGGGGTGGCACGCGCTCGCCGCGGTGGGAACGGTCGGGACGCTGGCCGCGGTCGTCGTCCTGATCACCCGGTCCTCCGGGCCGGATCATCGGCGGGGACCTGCCCGGGCCCGCTGGCCACGGTGGGCCGCCGCCGTCGCCCTCCTGGCCGTCGTGGTCGCGGCGGACCTGCTGCCCGTCGGCTCGACCCGGACCACGCAGGCGCGCAGCGAGCAGCAGCAGGGACTGCCCCTGACCGGGCTGCCCGCGCGCCAGATGACCCAGCGGACGGACTGGGGCAACGCGGTCGGGGACTTCCGCGAGCGGTCGGCGGCCCGGGACACCTCGGTGACCGCGCTGGTCTTCGGCGGGTTCAGCGACGTGGACGCGCCCGTCCCCGACCAGGGGTGGGACTGGGGCGTGCTGCAGGGCAACGCCAACCTCCTCGCCGGCCTGCGGCCCGGCTTCAGCTACGTCGCCGTCGGGCACGACCGGTGGACCCAGCGGCTGTGCCAGGACCTGTTCGGCCAGATGAACAGCACCGATGAGTGCGTGGACGGGTTGCTCGCGCGGGTGCCCGGCCTGGACATCTCGTGGATCGACGCCATGTCCTCCGACGAGGTGCTGCTGTCCCCGTACGCGCCGGACGCCGTCGTCGAGCACTTCCGGTCCACGTGGACCGAGGACGGCCTGGCCGGCGTCTACGGTCGGTTCGTCCGCGACGACGGACTTCCCGGCCGGGTGACGTGGGCCTCGCCGGGGATCACGGCAGAGGCCGTGGGAGGGGACGACGGCGCCTTCTACAGCGGCCGGCCCGGTGAGTCGGAGCGCGTCTCCACGCCGTCCGGCGGCGGCCGCCTGGTGTTCCGCATCCCCGCCTGGCCGGGGTTCCGCGCCGAGCTCGACGGCAAGCCGCTCGACGTCGGCTCCGTCGGGGGCACCCTGCTGAGCGTCGAGCTGCCCGGCGACCTCGACGGCGCCCGCCTCGACCTGTACTTCGACCCGCTCGCCGACCGGCTCATCGTCCCGGCCGCCGCGGCGGCTCTCGTCGTGCTGCTGCTCGCGGTCGCGGTCGAGGTGGTGGCCGGCGTCCGGTTCCGGCGGCGCACCGCCTGACCGCGGGGTGACGGCGTGCAGCTGAGCCTCGGCTGCTGCTCACGGCGGTAGCCGGGCCCGCACGGCCGTCGTCGGTCGACGGGCTTGCGCGACCCGACGGCGTCCCCTGCCGGCGGGGCACTCGTCACTGCGTGGTGACGACTGCCCCGCCCCTGGCCGTCCAGGTGATCGTGCCGTGCTCGAACTGCTGGACCTTGCTGCCGTCGGCGCGGGTCACGACCGAGCCGGTCGGGTAGCCGAGCACCCCGGACTCCCCGCGCACGCTGTCGTAGGCGGCCGAGATCGGCGCGAGCACGGCGTAGGCGCCGGTGGTGGGGGAGTAGTGGATGCGGCCGTTCTGGAAGGCCTGGGTCCACCCGTTGTTCGGCGTCGGGTAGCGGTCCCCGGTGGGGTAGCCCAGGGCGCCGGACTCGCCCATGAGCGCGTCGTAGGCGCCGGAGATCGGCGCGAGCACGGCGTGGGCGCCCGTGGTCGGCGAGTAGTGGATGCGGCCGTTCTGGAAGGCCTGGGTCCACCCGTTGTTCGGCGTCGGGTAGCGGTCCCCGGTGGGGTAGCCCAGTGCGCCGGACTCGCCCATGAGCGCGTCGTAGGCGCCGGAGATCGGCGCGAGCACGGCGTGGGCGCCCGTGGTCGGCGAGTAGTGGATGCGGCCCTTCTGGAAGGCCTGGGTCCATCCTCCGTTGGGAGTGGCGTAGCGCTCCCCGGTCGGGTAGCCGAGGGCGCCGGACTCGCCCGTGAGCGCGTCGTAGGCGGCCGAGATCGGCGCGAGGACCGCGTGCGCGCCGGTCGTCGGCGAGTAGTGGATGCGGCCGTTCTGGAAGGCCTGGGTCCACCCGTTGTTCGGCGTCGGGTAGCGGTCGCCGGTCGGGTAGCCGAGCGACCCGGCCTCCCCGCCCAGGGCGGCGTAGGCAGTGGCGATCTGGCCCAGCACGGTGCGGGCCCCGGTCGTGGCCGACCAGGACAGCCGACCGTTCTGGAAGGTCTGGGCCCACCCGCTGCCCGCGGTCGCCGTGCGGTCGCCGGTCGGGTAGCCGAGCACACCGGACTCGCCCATGAGCGCGTCGTAGGCGGCCGAGAGCGGCGCGAGGACCGCGTGCGCGCCGGTGGTCGGGGAGTAGTGGATGCGGCCGTTCTGGAAGGCCTGGGTCCACCCGCTGCTCGGCGTCGCGTAGCGCGAGCCGACCGGGGCGCCGAGCGGGCCGGTCGGCCCGCCGGCGGCGGCGTAGGCCGTCGCGATGTCGCCGAGCACCGCCGACGTCCCCGTGCCGGGAGTCGTCAGCAGGGTGCCGCCGGTGAACGCCTGCTGCCACCCACCGGACGGGATCGCCGTGCGGTTGCCCGTGGGATCGCCGAGGGCACCGTCGGCCGCGCCGAGGCCCTGCCAGCCGTCGGCGAGGTCCCCGAGCACCGTGCGTGCACCTGCGCCGGTGACGACGAGGTAGCCGTTCTCGAACCGCTGGAAGACGGTGCCGCTCGCGGCGACGGTCTGCTCGGACGTCGGCCACCCCAGCGCTCCGGCCTGCGCGCCCGCTGCGTCGTAGGCGACGAGCATCGGGCCGAGCACGGCGTGCGGCGTGGTGTCCGGGCCGTCGAGGACCCGGCCGTTCTGGAAGCTCTGCGTGAAACCGCTCGCGGAGCTGCCCTGCAGCGCGCCCGACGGCTCACCGAGGGCGCTCGTGGCTCCGCCGAGGCCGGCGTAGAACCGGCCGATCGCGTCCAGCACCAGCGTGGCCGTGCCGCCGGGAGCGACGATCATGACCCCGTTCTCGAAGTGCTGGGCCGTGCCGCCGGACGGCGTCGCGTACTGCTCACCGGTCGGGTAGCCCAGCGCGCCGGACTCACCCTGCATGGCGTCGTAGGGGGCCGAGATCGGGGCGAGGACGGCGTGGGCGCCGGTGGTGGGGGAGTAGTGGATGCGGCCGTTCTGGAAGGCCTGGGTCCACCCGCTGTTCGGCGTGGGGTAGCGGTCGCCGGTCGGGTAGCCCAGCACGCCGGCCTCGCCGCCGAGTGCGTCGTACGCCGTGGAGATGCTGTCGATGACCGCGTGCGCGCCCGTGGCCTGCGTCCAGTGGATGCGGCCGTTCTGGAAGCTCTGGGTCCACCCGCTGCCGGCCGTGGCGTAGCGGTCGCCGGTGGGGTAGCCCAGTGCGCCGGACTCGCCGAGCAGCGCGTCATAGGCGGCCGAGATCGGGGCGAGGACGGCGTGGGTGCCGGTGGTGGGGGAGTAGTGGATGCGGCCGTTCTGGAAGCCCTGGGTCCAGCCGTTGCCCCACGTCGCGTAGCGGTCACCGGTGGGGTAGCCCAGCGCACCGGACTCGCCGAGCAGCGCGTCGTAGGCGGCCGAGATCGGGGCGAGGACGGCGTGGGCGCCGGTGGTCGGTGAGTAGTGGATGCGGCCGTTCTGGAAGGCCTGCGTCCAGCCGTTGCCCCACGTGGAGTAGCGGTCGCCGATCGGGTAGCCGAGGGGGCCGGATTCGCCGGCCAGGGAGTCGTACTCGCCCGCCAGGGGAGTGAGGACCGCGTGCGCGCCGGTGGCGGGCGACCAGTGGATGCGCCCGTTCTGGAACGCCTGGGTCAGCCCGCCGCCGGCGGTCGGGTACTGGAAGCCGAGCGCGTCACCGAGGGCACCCGAGCTGCCGCCCATCGCGTAGTAGACGTCGCTGATGGGACCGCTCACCGTGTAGCTGACCTGGGTGCTGCCGAACCAGTCGGTGAAGATCCGCCAGAAGTTGCGGTTGCCGTACGCGGAGCAGCCGTCGCCGGTGCCGTAGAGGTTGCGCATGGCCGCGGCGTTGGGCTGATACGGCGTGTAGATGTACAGCGCCGCGGTGGCCTTGTTGTCGATGTAGACGTTGGAGCCGCCGCAGGAGGCGGTGGGGCTCCACTGGATGTAGTTGTCCCGGCCGGCCCGGTACGAGTAGCTGTTCGGGTTGTTCGTGTACCGCTTGTACTGCCAGGCGGCCTTGTAGACCTGGTTGTAGAACCCGTAGTACTGCGCGTCGCAGGGTGCGGTGTCCGGGCAGCCGTAGCCCGTTGCCGACCGGTAGTTGGTGCTGCTCGGCGCGGTCGAGGTGACCAGGCTCGACTCCTTCTGCAGGAGCACCAGCAGGACCATCGGGTTGACCCCGCAGGCCTGGGCCACCTTGTAGAGGATCGTCGAGGCGCGCTCCCCGGCCGCACCCTGGTAGACCCCGCACTGGGCGTCGGCGGTGCGGGTCCAGGTGTCCTGGTAGTAGTCGCGCAGGCAGGTCCCCCCGCTGCAGCGGGGCACCTTGCCCTCCAGGAACCCCTGGATGTTCGCCGCGCTCATCGTGTTCGAGTTGAAGAAGACGGCGTCGGCGATGATGTTGCCGGCGCGGAAGTCCGACGCCACGGCCGCCTGCGCCGACGGCGTCGACGACGAGACCAGGCCGAACGCGGCCGCCGCGGCGATGAGCAGGAGCAGCAGCGTGGCCGGGCCCCGGCCAAGGGCGGACCGCGCTGCCGCCCGCGCGCCGGTGTCCGGTGCGCGTCGTGCACGACTCACGGGACCTGCACCTTCGTGGTCTCGCTGGTGAGGTCGCCGGCGGTCGAGGAGCTGTAGGTGACCGACACGTCCCAGGAGCCGGAGCTGCCGCCGGGGAGCTGGATGCTCAGGGGCCCGCAGTCGGTGGTGCTCGGGCCCGGCTCGGCCGGCGTGGGGTCGCTCGTGTGCTCCTCGCCGCGCCGCGTGGCCGTGAGCAGGCAGGTGCCGCCGGTCTCGACGACGCCCTGCACGAACGCGGCCGCGTCGATGGTGCCGTCGTCGTCGGAGTACTCCGCCCACGTGAGCACCAGCGCGGACGACGTCACCGGGGCGTCGGTCTGCACGCTGTCGGTGTCGACCGGGCTGACCGTCGAGTCGGCCGCGGCGGCGGCGCTGCTGGACGCGGGCGCCGAGGTCGTCCCGGTCGCCGCCGTCTCGCCCGTGTCGGTGCCGGTGCAGGCGGCCAGCAGCACGGCGAGCGTGCTGACGACGACGGCCGACGCGAACCGGGGGGCGCCGGTGCCGGGAGCCCCCGGCGCAGGCCGAACGACGCGGGTGAAGCGGTGGCGCATGTTCACCCATCGACGGTAGGTGAGGAGACCCTGACTCTTCGTGGATCAAAACTCACGAAACGGGTGACGTCCGTTCACCGCATCCTCACAAACCCCACTGGTCCCGGTGACGCCGTGTCGCGGACCGAGCAGCGCCCGTCGTCCGGTAGGGGTTGCCGGGGCGGGCGCCCGGGCCTCCTAGAGTGCGGACCGTGACAGAGCCAGCCGACGTGCCGTTGCGGGTCGTGGCCGTCACGTACTCGCCCGGTTCGGCGCTCGACGGGTTCGTGCGCACTCTCGGCCGTGCCACCACCCGGCCGCTGGACGTGGTGCTGGCCGACAACGGCTCCACCGACGGCGCCCCGGAAGCGGCCGTCGAGCAGTTCCCGCACGTGCGTCTCCTGCGGACGGGCGGCAACGTCGGCTACGGCGCCGCGGTCAACGCCGCCCTGGCCGACCTGAGCGAGGGCTACGCGCTGGTGGCCAACCCCGACGTCCAGTTCGAGCCGGGAGCCGTCGACGAGCTGCTGACCGTGGCCGCCCGCTGGCCGCGCGCGGCCACCGTCGGTCCGGCGATCCGCACGCCGGAGGGCGAGCTCTACCCCTCGGCGCGGGACCTGCCGCGGCTGTCGACGGGCATCGGGCACGCCGCGCTCGGCTGGGTGTGGCCGGCCAACCCGTGGACGGCGCGGTACCGACGGGAGCGGGAGGCGCCCCGCGAGCGTCCGGCCGGGTGGCTGTCCGGTTCCTGCTTCCTCGTCGACCTCGCCGCCTTCTGGTCGGTCGGCGGGTTCGACCCCGGCTACTTCATGTACTTCGAAGACGTCGACCTGGCCGAGCGGCTCGGCCGCCGCGGCTACCTGCACGTGTACGCGCCGTCGGCGGTCGTGGTGCACGAGGGCGGGCACTCCACCCGCCGGGAGCCGCACCGGATGGCCCGGGTCCACCACACGAGCGCGCTGCGCTACCTGTCGCGGCAGTACCCGGGCGGGCGGAACGCCCCGCTGCGGGCGGCGCTGCGGGCCGGACTCGGTGCCCGGATGCTCATGTCCTACGTCAGCGGACGGGTGGCGGCCGGCGCGCGGTTCCAGCGCCGCGCCGTCGAGCTGGGCGCCGGACGGCGCCGCGCCCAGGGGGGCAGCTGAGATGCGACACGCCGTGATCATGGCCGGCGGCTCGGGGACGAGGCTGTGGCCGCTGTCCCGGCAGCGCCGGCCCAAGCAGCTGCTCGACGTCGTCGCCGACCCCGGGGGCGGCGCTCACAGCCTGCTCGCCGAGGCCTTCGGGCGGCTGCAGGCGGTGCTGCCGACCGAGAACATCTGGGTCTGCACCGCCGCCGCGTACGGCGAGCAGATCCGCGCCGCGCTGCCCGAGCTCGCCCCCGGCCGGCTGGTGCTCGAACCGGTCGCCCGCGACACGGCGAACGCCGTCGGTCTGGCCGCAGCGCTGGTCGCCGACGCCGATCCCGACGCCGAGCTGGCGGTGGTGAGCGCGGACCACGTCATCCGGCCGGTCGAGCGGTTCGCCGCCGCGCTGGGCACGGCCTTCGACGCCCTCGCCGTGCGTCCGGACGCGCTGGTGACGCTGGGCATCGTGCCGACGGCACCGGCGACGGGCTTCGGCTACGTGCAGCGGGGCGCGGCGACGGAGGTACCGGGGGTCGCCGAGGCCGCGTCCTTCCGGGAGAAGCCGGACCTCGCCACCGCGCAGGGCTACCTCGCCTCGGGGCAGTACCTCTGGAACTCCGGGATGTTCGTCTGGCGCGCGCGCACGGTCCTCGACGCGCTCGCCGACCACCTGCCGGAGACGGCGGAGGGTCTGGCCCGCGTGGTCGCCGAGCCGCCCGGTGCCGAGCGGGACGCCGTCCTCGCCGAGGTGTTCCCGGCCCTGCCGAAGATCAGCGTCGACTACGCCGTCCTCGAGCCGGCCGCGACCCAGCCCGGGCGGGTGCTCGTGGCCGATCTCGACGTGGAGTGGCTCGACGTCGGCTCCTGGCCGGCGCTGGCCGCGACCCTGGAGCACGTCGACGGCAACGCCGTCCGCGGCCTCACGGTGACCCTGGACTCGACCGGCAACGTCGTCCTCAGCGACGACCCGGACCACCTCGTGGCGCTGGTCGGCGTCCGCGACAGCGTGGTGGTGCACACGGCGGACGTCACGATGGTCTGCCCGGTGACCGACGCCGAACGGGTCAAGGCGCTGCTCGCCGCCGTGGAGGAGCGGTACGGCGCTCGGTTCAGCTGAGCGGGGTGGTTAGCCTGCCGGGCATGAAGACCTACGACGTCGCCGCGGTCGTCTCGGGTGGGGCCTCCGGGCTCGGCGAGGCCACCGTCCGCGAACTCACCGCGCGGGGCGCGGCCGTGACGATCCTCGACCTGCAGGAGGAGCGCGGGAAGGCGCTCGCCGACTCACTCGGCGGGCACACCACGTTCGTCCGCACCGACGTGACCGACCCGGCCTCCGTGCAGGCGGCGATCGAGGACGCGACCGGCAAGGACCGGCCGCTGCGCATCGCGATCAGCTGCGCCGGCATCGGCTGGGCGCAGCGGACCGTCGGCCGCGGCGGCGAGCCCCACGACTTCGACGCGTTCGTCAAGGTCGTCACGGTCAACCTCGTGGGCACCTTCAACGTGATGCGGCTGGCCGGCTCGGCGATCTCGCAGACCGAGCCGCTGGAGGACGGCGAGCGCGGCGTGATCGTCAACACCGCCTCGATCGCCGCCTACGACGGCCAGATCGGGCAGCTGGCCTACTCGGCGTCCAAGGGCGGCGTGGTCGGCATGACCCTGCCGGCCGCGCGCGACCTGTCCACGGTCGGCATCCGGGTGTGCACGATCGCCCCGGGCCTGGTCGACACCCCGCTGCTGGGCGCGCTGCCCGAGGAGGCGCGGCAGGCCCTGTCGGCGGGGATACCGTTCCCCAAGCGGCTCGGCAGGCCCGCGGACTTCGCCGAGCTGGCGCTCGACATCGTCGAGCACGGGTACCTCAACGGCGAGGTCTTCCGGATGGACGGCGCCCTGCGGATGGCACCCCGATAACTCTCACGACCTGCACGGAGTCTTCCCTGAGCACCCCTCCGTACGAATCCGTCTGGCGGCCGGACTGGCCGCTGGACCTGCACCGCGCCCTCTCGCCGCACCTGCGGGGGACCGGCGACCCGACCCTGCGGCACGCCGAGGACGGGACCTGGCGGACGACGTCGACGCCCGACGGGCCGGCGACCGTGCACGTGCGCGCGGTCGCCGGCCCCGCCGGCCTCGAGGTGCGCGTGCGCGCATGGGGCCCCGGCGCGGTCTGGGCCGGCACCCGGGTACCGGGCTGGCTGGGCGCGCACGACCGGCCCGAGGAGTTCGATCCCGCCGGGCACCCGCTGCTGGTGGAGGTGCACCGGCGCAGCCCGTGGCTCCGGCTCGGCAGCACCGGCCGCACGTGGGATGCGCTCGTCCCCGCCGTCCTGGAGCAGAAGGTGACCGTGATCGAGGCGCACCGCGTCTGGCGGGCCCTGCTGCGGCTGGCCGGTGAGCCGGCACCGGGCCCGGCGCCCGAGGGCATGCGGGTGGTGCCGACGCCGCACCGGGTCCTGGCCGTCACCGACTGGCAGTGGCACCAGTGCGGCCTGGACGGCGCCCGTCGCCGCGCGCTGCGGGCCGTGGCGTCCGTGGCCTCGCGGCTCGAGCCGGAGCACGCGGCGGACTCCGCGGCGCTGCAGAAGCGGCTGATGTCGGTGCCGGGCATCGGCGTGTGGACGGCGGCCGAGGTCGTGCAGCGCACCCTCGGCGACCCGGACACGGTCAGCTACGGCGACTTCCACCTGAAGAACCTGGTGGGCTGGTCGCTGGCCGGCCGCAAGACCGACGACGACGGGATGATGGAGCTGCTCGAGCCCTGGCGCGGGCACCGCCAGCGGGTCGTGCGGCTGCTGTACGTCGGCGGGAGCATGCCGCCCCGCCGCGGGCCGCGGGTGGCGCCGACCAACTACCGCCGGATCTGATCCCGCCACCGCCGCCGAGTGCGCAGTTGCGGTCGCCCCTCTCGGCGTGTCCGCGCGTGTCGGCGACGAGAACTGCTCACTCGGCCGGTCAGTCGGCCAGGAGGCCCAGCAGATAGGCGCCGTAGCCGCTCTTGGCCAGCGGCTCGGCGATCGCCTGCAGCTCGTCGTCGGAGAGCCAGCCCTGCCGCCAGGCGACCTCCTCGATGCAGCCGATCTTGAGCCCCTGCCGCTCCTCGACCACCGAGACGAACTCGGTGGCCTGCCGCAGCGAGGCGAAGGTGCCGGTGTCCAGCCACGCGGTCCCGCGGTCCAGCACGGTGACGGTGAGCGCGCCCTGCTTCAGGTACTGCTCGTTGACCGCGGTGATCTCCAGCTCGCCGCGCGCGCTCGGCGTGATGCCGCGGGCGATCTCGACGACCTGGTTGTCGTAGAAGTACAGGCCGGGGACGGCGTAGGAGCTCTTGGGCTTCGCCGGCTTCTCTTCGATGGAGAGCACCCGGCCGGAGCCGTCGAACTCCACGACGCCGTACTCCTGCGGGTTGGCGACGTGGTAGGCGAAGACGTGCCCGCCGTCGGGCTCAGGCAGCCGGCCGAGAGCCGTGCCGAGGCCGGCGCCGTAGAAGATGTTGTCGCCCAGCACGAGCGCCGCCGCCTGGTCGCCGAGGAAGTCGGCGCCGATGAGGAACGCCTGCGCCAGCCCCTCGGGGCGCGGCTGCACGGCGTACTCGATGCGCATCCCCAGCCGGCTGCCGTCGCCGAGCAGCGCGCGGAAGGCGTCGCTGTCGCCGGGGGTCGTGATGACCAGCACCTCGCGGACGCCGGCCATCATCAGCGTCGACAGCGGGTAGTAGACCATCGGCTTGTCGTAGACCGGCATCAGCTGCTTGCTGACCGCCTGGGTGATCGGGAACAGCCGGCTGCCCGTGCCGCCCGCGAGGATGATGCCGCGCACGAGGGGGAACCCTACGTCGCGGCCGGGCCGGTCTCGTCCCTCCATGGGATGAGCGGCCGGGCACGTCGTCCGGGGGGCGCGCGCACGCTTGGTTACGGTTTGACCATGCGCGTGTTCGTCACCGGCGGTGCCGGGTTCATCGGATCCCACTACGTGCGGACGATGCTCACCGGGGGATACGCCGGCTTCGAGGACGCCGAGGTCACCGTCTTCGACGCGCTGACCTACGCCGGCAACCTGGCGAACCTGGCCCCGGTGGCCGACAACCCGCGCTACCGGTTCGTCCGCGGCGACATCCGCTCCCGCGAGGACCTCGACGCCGCGCTGCCCGGGCACGAGGTCGTGGTGAACTTCGCCGCCGAGTCGCACGTCGACCGGTCGATCTCCGGGGCGGCCACCGACTTCGTCACCACGAACGTCCTCGGCGCGCAGCAGGTGTTCGAGGCCGCCGTCCGGCACGAGATCCCGCGCGTGCTGCACGTGTCCACCGACGAGGTGTACGGCTCGATCAGCGAGGGCTCCTGGACCGAGGACCACCCGCTGGAGCCCAACTCGCCGTACTCCGCGGCCAAGGCCGGCGGCGACCTGCTCGCCCGGGCGTACGCGAAGACCTACGGGCTGAACATCTCGGTCACCCGGTGCAGCAACAACTACGGGCCCTACCACTTCCCCGAGAAGGTCATCCCGCTGTTCGTCACCAACCTGCTCGACGGGCTGACGGTGCCGCTGTACGGCCAGGGCGCGAACGTCCGCGACTGGCTGTTCGTCGACGACCACTGCCGCGGGATCCAGCTGGTGGTGGAGAAGGGCGCGCCCGGCGAGTTCTACAACATCGGCGGGGGGCGCGAGCTGTCCAACAAGGAGCTCACCGAGAAGCTGCTCGAGGCGACCGGCCGCGACTGGAGCTCCGTCGAGAACATCGTCGACCCGCGCGGCGGCGGCCACGACCTGCGCTACTCGGTCGACTACTCGAAGACGGCCGCGCTCGGCTACGCGCCGCGGATGCCCTTCGAGGAGGGCCTGGCGCTGACCGTGCAGTGGTACCGCGACAACCGCGCCTGGTGGGAGCCGCTCAAGGCCGCCGCCGCGACGGCCCGGTGAGCGGCACCGCCTGGCTCGTCACGGGCGCCCGCGGTCAGCTCGGGCTCGACCTGCAGGCGGCCCTGGCCGTGCGCGGTGAGGACGCCGTCACCGCGGTCGGTCGCACGGAGCTCGACCTCACCGACGAGGCGCGGGTGCGCTCGGTGCTGCGCGGCTGGCTCGCCGCCGCCGAGGCGTCCGGACGGCGCCCGGTGGTGCTCAACGCGGCCGCCTACACCGCCGTGGACGCCGCCGAGGAGCACGAGGCGGAGGCGCTGGTCGTCAACGGCGCCGCGCCGGGCTGGATCGCCGAGGAGCTGGCCGGCCATCAGGGAAGCACTGCCCGGCTCGTGCACGTCTCCACCGACTACGTCTTCGACGGGACGGCGACCCGCCCGTACGGCGTCGACGACGACCCCGCGCCCCGCACGGCCTACGGCCGCACCAAGCTGGCCGGCGAGCGCGCTGTCGCGGCCGCGGGTGGCGACGCGGTCGTCGTCCGGACGGCGTGGGTGTACGCCGCGCACGGCACCAACTTCCTGCGCACGATGCTGCGGCTGGAGCAGGAGCGGCCCGAGCTGACCGTGGTCGACGACCAGAGCGGCAGCCCGACGTGGACCCGCGACCTGGCCGCCGGGCTGGTCGAGGCCGCCCTCGCGCCGGTCCAGGGGGTGCTGCACGCGACGAACGGCGGCGCGACCACCTGGTGCGGCTTCGCCCGGCGGATCTTCGCCCTCGTCGGCGCCGATCCCGAGCGGGTGCGCCCGGTCGACACGGCGTCGTTCCCGCGGCCCGCGCCGCGGCCGGCCTACTCGGTGCTCGACCCCGCGAGCTGGACCGCGGCCGGGCTTCCGGCGCTGCCGGCGTGGGAGGACTCGCTGCAGCGGTGCCTCGGCGACATGGGGCTGCTCGCCGGGCGCTGAGCGGTCACGGGGGCGCCGTCCCCAGCCAGAGCCGGCCCATGAGCGAGCTGCCGCCGGGTGTGCCGACCGGCTCCCACCGGGTGCGCCAGCCGTCGGCGTGCAGTTGCACGACCACGGCGCCGAGCAGCGCCCCGAGGTTGAGCGCGGAGGTCACCGTCGCCCGGTCGGGCAGGTGGACGTCGACCACGCCGTCCTCCTCGCCGCCGTAGCGCAGGACGACGGGGAACTCCGGCAGCGCGGCGCTGGCGACCCGGAACGCCTCGGCGACGGCGGCCAGCTCGCCGTCGCGCGGCAGCAGGTCCTCGGCCGGCGCGCGGGAGGCGACCAGGTCGCGGCTGCCGTACGGGAAGAGGTCGCCGGGGCCCAGCCGGACCAGCGGCCGGGTGCCCGGGTCCTCGCCGGCCGGCCGCCGCAGGGGCAGCCCGCGGACCACCGCGACCGGGACCCCCGCGAGCTTGCCCTTGACCAGGTCGGCGGCCGAGGCCAGCTCGTCGACGACGGCGACCTGCGTCGTCTCCAGGGTGTTGCCGTGCCGGTCGACCGCGCCGCGGAAGTCCTCGAGGGGGGCGATGCCGGCCGCGCCGACCGCGACGTCGGTGAGCCCCTCCCGCCAGGCGCGCCCGAAGGTGTCGCTGACGACGACGGCGACGTCCACGCCGAGCAGCTCGGCCAGCCGCGTGCGCAGGTCGCTCGCGGAGGCGTCGGCGTCCTCGGGGAGCAGCACGAGCGCGTCGCCGGGGACGTTGGAGGCGTCGATGCCGGCCGCGGCCACCACCCAGCCGTGCCGGGTCTCGACGATGCGCAGCGGCCCGCGCCGGGCCACGACCCGCACCGACTCCGCGTCGATCGCCCGCTGGCGCGCGGCCTCGCGGTCCTCGCCCGGCTCGACGCGGACCAGCCGGCCCTCCACCTTGGAGACCACCTTGCTCGTGACGACGACGACGTCGCCGTCGGCCAGCCAGGGGGCGGCCGCCGCGATCGCCCCGGCCAGGTCGTCGCCGGGGGAGAACTCGGGCAGGCCGGGGACGGGGTGGACCGAGTAGCCGGCCGGTGGTTCAGCGGACACCGGCGGCGTCCAGGGTGGCGCGGGCGAGGGCCGCGGTCGTGTCCGGGTTCGACATGAGCAGCGGCACCCGGCGGACGTCGACCCCGGGGATCTCGGCGGTGTCCTCCGGCGCCACCAGCCACGCGTCGAGCAGTCCGCCGTCCGCGCGGGCGCCGTAGTGCCGCCCGACCCCCTCCGCGCTGACCTCGATGCCGAGCACGGGCAGGCACTTGTCGGCCATCCCGCGGACGACGGCGCCGCCGACGATGGGGGAGACGCCGACGATCCGGCCCGGGGTGGCCAGCAGCGCGTCCCGCAGCCCGGGCACGCCGAGGATCGTGCCGATCGACACGACGGGGTTGCTCGGGGCGAGGAGGACGGCGTCCGCGGAGGCGAGGGCCTCGGTCACTCCGGGTGCTGGGCGCGCCGACTCGACCCCGACCTGCACGAACGACCGGGGTGGCAGCTCCGCCCGGTAGCGCACCCACCACTCCTGGAAGTGCAGGGCCCGCTGCCGGCCGTCCTCGGGGTCGGTGACGACGACGTGCGTCTCGACCCGCTCGTCGCTCATCGGCAGCACCGTGACCCCGGGCTGCCAGCGGTCCGCAAGTGCCGCGGTGACCTGCGACAACGGGTAGCCGGCGTCGAGCATCCGGGTGCGGATCAGGTGGGTGGCGAGGTCGCGGTCGCCGAGCCCGAACCAGTCCGGATCAGCGCCGTAGCCGGTCAGCTCCTCCTTGACCGTCCAGCTCTCACCCGCCCGGCCCCAGCCGCGTTCCTCGTCGATGCCGCCGCCGAGCGTGTAGACCACGCTGTCGAGATCGGGGCAGATGCGCAGGCCGTGCAGCGTGACGTCGTCGCCGGTGTTGACGATCGCCGTGATCCCGGCCTCCGGGGCCGCCGCCCGCAACCCCCGGAGGAAGCGGGCTCCCCCCACCCCTCCGGCCAGAACGACGAAGTCCACGAAACGCATCGTGCCGCATGGCAGTTGTCGACTGTTCACCCGGCGTGTCGGGTGCCCTGGCGAGAAAGTGACGAACAGGCGTGACACCTGGGGTTTCTGTGGCGATCCGCTTACAACGAGCGAAGTTGACGGCCTTGCAACGACACGCGTGTAATTCCCGCGGTGTCATCGCGTGCAGCGGTCCGGGAGAGTCCCGGGGGCCGCGCCGTGGGGCGACAGCGAGAGGGGACGCATCGTCATGGCGGAGGTGTCGTGGTTGAGCGACTACATGGGCACGGGTGACCGGTCCGCCGACCGGTTCGGCCTGGGTTCCGACCGCGGCGTCGTCGGCCCTCTGGGCGGCGGCCCGGGGATCGCGGGCCTGCTGGGCATCGGCCTGGAGGCCGACGCCCAGTCGTGGCAGGAGCGGGCGCTGTGCGCCGAGACCGACCCGGAGGCGTTCTTCCCCGAGAAGGGCGGCTCGACGCGCGAGGCCAAGAAGATCTGCACCGGCTGCGAGGTCAAGGCCGAGTGCCTGGAGTACGCGCTGGCCAACGACGAGCGCTTCGGCATCTGGGGCGGGCTCTCCGAGCGCGAGCGGCGCCGCCTGCGCCGCCGCGCCGTCTAGCCACCCCCCCCGAGGGCTCCCCACAGCCGCCGACCGTTCCGGTCGGCGGCTGTGGTCGTATGAGGGCGTGGGAGCCCGGGTCGTGCGCGGTCGCGAACGGGTGGTCCGGGAGATCCGCGCGGCGGCCCCGCTCATGGCCCGGTTGCGCGCGCCGATCCCGGCCCGCGGGCCGTGGCTGACCGCCGTCCTGACCGCCTCGGCCGTGGCCCGGCCGGTCGCCGTCGTGGTGGAGCCGCACCCCCTGGACGCGCCGGTGGGCCTGGCGCTGCTCGACCTCCGCTCCCGGGGGGTCGTCGTGGAGGCCACCCTGCTCGGCGGCGCGCCGGCCGCCCTCGCCCCGACCGGTCGGCCGCCGGCCCGGCTGCTCGCCGCCGATCCCGATGCCGCCGCCCAGCTCGCCGCCGGTGTGCTCGACCTCCTCGACGGCCTGCGCCGGCCGTGGACGCTGCGGTTCGCCGGCCTGCCGCTGGGCTGCCCCACCACCCCGGCACTCGCCGCCGGGACGCCGACCGCCGCCTTCGGCAGCGCCCGCAGCGAGCAGCTGGTCGACGCGCTCGACGAGCTCGGGCCGGTGTCCCGGACGACCGATCCGCGCGCCCTCGACAGGGCGCTGCCGGCCCTCCTGGCCGCCGAGCCGGAACGGCGGGCCCGCACCTTCCTGCGCACGGCGGCTCGGGTGCACGCCGCCATCGGCCAGCTCGAGCTCGCGGTGGTCGGGTCTCCCGAGCGGCCGCGCGCGGCGCTGCTCACGCTGCTCGAGGGCGGCGACCGCTGGCCGTGGTGGGGCACCGCGCCGGACGGCGGACTGCGGCGGGCGATGGGCTCGCCCCTGGTCTCGCTGACCGCGACCGGCGGCCCGCGTCCGCGGCTGCCCTGGACCCCGTGGCCGGCCGCTGCGTGAGGGTCAGCCGCCGGGGTGCAGCGCGGTCCCGTCGCCGTCCAGGGACGCGGTGAGCCCGCCGGCGAGGGACAGCTCGCCGGAGGCCGCCGTCCACCCGTCCGGCAGCTGCCGGCCCGGCCGCAGCGTGACGACCAGGTCGTAGACCCGGCCGGTGTACACGGCGTCGCCGCTCGGCGGCCGGACGTAGGTCGGGAACCGGCCGTGCAGTCGCAGGCCGTCGCCGACCCGGGCCGCCCGGAGCGCCGGCGCCGGCAGGTCGGCGTACTGGGCCGCGGTGGCCCGGCAGCCGGCCGCGGCGGGATCGGCGGGCGGCCGGTCGGTCATGCAGTTCCAGGTCGGCAGCTGCACGTGGGCCTGCGCCGTCGTCGGGTCGGTCAGGGCCACGGTCAGGGTCGGGTAGGTGACGGTGATCCCGGCCGGGTGGCGCTCGAGGACGACGCCGCCGAACGCCCCCCGCGCGGCCAGGGCACCGGTGGCGGTGGCCGGCGCGGGCGGCGGGCTCCCGGACGCCGGGGCGCGGTCGGCTGCCGCCGCGACCGCCGCCACCGTCGCGGCCGCGACGACCAGCAGCAGCGCCAGCAGGGCCATGAGGGTCAGCATCCGCACCGGGTTGCTCCCGGCACCGGACGTCGCCGGAACCGCCCGCGCGGCCACCCCCGACGGCACCGGCCGCGCCTGGGGGAACCCGGGCGGGTGCTCGCGGAAGGAGGGCAGGTCGTCGTCGGGGTAGGAGCCCGGAGGTGGCGGCTGCGCCGGGCTCGCCGCCGGGTTGTGCGGACGGCGCCACGAGATCACCAGCGCCACCGCCAGCGCGAGCGCGAGGACGCCGACGGCGACGGCGATCCCGAGCGGGAGGGCCGGCCCGTTCGCCGTCTGGACGTCCATCGGGCTCAGCATCGCAGGACCCGGTGGTGCCTCCGCTGCCCACCGTCGTCCGGGAGCTAGCCGGTCGGGTCGATCTCCTCCGGATCGCGGCCCAGCAGCACGGCGACCTGGTCGACGACGACGTCGCGCACCAGGTCGGCGAGGTCGTCGCGGTCGTGCGCGCGGATCTCCAGCGGCCGGCGGTAGACGATGATCCGTGGCGGGACGTCGCGGCCGTTCTCCCGGTGCGCCGGCAGCACGCGGGCCAGCGGGACGCTGTCGTCGTCCAGGACGTCGGCGTCCAGCACGACCTCCTCGGGGCTGGTGTGCTCGACCCAAGGCACGTCCTCGACCGCGAACTCCACGCCCGCCAGCTCCCGCTCCCAGCGCCGCTCGAGGTCCTCGACGGCGTCGAGCACGAGGTCGTCGAACCGCTCGGCGCGGCTGCGGGCCAGCGGCACCCCGTCGGGCACCAGGCGTCCCCGCAGCCCGCGCCCGTGGCGGTCGCGGCGGGATCGGGAGGGTGGTCGGGTCATGTCGGGTGCGAGCGTACGGCCGCCCGGGTGCCGCGGTCCTGCTCAGCGCGGTGGGCGCGGCGCGACCGGGGGTGGAAACCCGAGAGGTCATCGTGCAGGATGGTGCCTCCGCCCCGAGACCTCTCCCGATATTCACGGTGCGCCTGCTGCCAAGTCGGCGTATGCACTATTACTGTGCCCAGCGTGAGGAACCGGTGGTGAGGCAGTCACGTCGCTGCTCGCGCAGCGGCTGCGCGCAACCGGCGGCGGCGACCTTGACCTACGTCTACGCCGAGTCGACCGCTGTCGTCGGTCCGTTGGCCACGTTCTCCGAGCCGCACAGCTACGACCTGTGCGAGTTCCACGCCCAGCGGCTGACCGTGCCGCGGGGCTGGGAGGTCGTGCGCCACGAGATCGACGTCGAGGACTCCGGCCCGACCGGCGACGACCTGCTGGCCCTCGCCGACGCCGTCCGTGAGGCGGCCCGCCCCGAGCCGCCGCGCAACCCGGCCGACGACGGCTCCGGCACCCGCCGCGGACACCTGCGGGTCCTGCCCGATCTCCCGTAGGGCCGCGTCCACAGCTCCCTTATAGGGTTTCGGCTGTGCCGGACCTCTCCTCGATCGTCAAGGCCTACGACGTCCGCGGGGTCGTGCCCGACCAGTGGGACGAGGACGTCGCCCGCGCGCTCGGGGCCGCCTTCGCCGAGTTCGTCTCCGCCGAGAGCGGCGCGAGCACCATCGTCACCGCGCACGACATGCGCGAGTCGTCGGTGCCCCTGTCCCGGGCCTTCGCCGAGGGCGTGATCAGCCGCGGCGTCGACGTGATCGAGGCCGGGCTCGGCTCGACCGATCTGCTGTACTTCGCCGCCGGCTCCCTCGACGTGCCCGGCGCGATGTTCACCGCCAGCCACAACCCCGCCCAGTACAACGGCATCAAGCTGTGCCGGGCCGGCGCGGCGCCGATCGGTCAGGAGTCCGGTCTGGTGCAGATCCGCGAGCTGGCCGAGCGCGACTCCTACGACCGCGAGCCCGAACGGGTCGGCGAGGTCACCTCCCGCGACCTGCTGCCCGAGTACGCCGCCCACCTCCGCTCGCTGGTCGACCTCTCGTCGATCCGCCCGCTCCGGGTGGTCGTCGACGCCGGCAACGGCATGGGCGGGCACACGGTCCCCGTCGTCCTCGACGGGCTGCCGCTCACCGTCGTCCCGCTGTACTTCGAGCTCGACGGCTCCTTCCCCAACCACGAGGCCAACCCGCTCGACCCGGCCAACCTGGTCGACCTGCAGGCGGCGGTCCGCGAGCACGGGGCCGACCTCGGGCTGGCCTTCGACGGCGACGCCGACCGCGTCTTCGTCGTCGACGAGCGCGGCGAGGCGGTCCCGCCGTCGGCGATCACCGCGCTGGTCGCCGTCCGGGAGCTGGCCAAGGGCCGCGGGACGACGATCATCCACAACCTGATCACCTCGCGGGCGGTGCCGGAGATCGTGCGCGAGCACGGCGGCGAGCCGGTCCGCACGCGGGTCGGGCACTCCTTCATCAAGGCCGAGATGGCCCGCACCGACGCCGTCTTCGGGGGCGAGCACTCGGCGCACTACTACTTCCGCGACTTCTGGCGCGCCGACACCGGCATGCTCGCGGCGATGCACGTGCTGGCCGCGCTCGGCGAGCAGTCCCGGCCGCTGTCGGAGCTGGCCGGGGCGTACTCCCGCTACGCCGCCTCCGGCGAGATCAACTCGACGGTGGCCGACGCCGCGGAGCGCACGGCCGCCGTCCGCAAGGCCTACGAGGAGACCGACGGCGTCACCGTCGACGAGCTCGACGGGCTCACCGTCACGCTGCCCGACGGGTCCTGGTTCAACCTGCGGGCCAGCAACACCGAGCCGCTGCTGCGGCTCAACGTGGAGGCACCCGACGCCGCCCGCATGGCGGAGCTGCGGGACCGAGTCTTGGAGATGGTGCGCGCATGACCACTGGACCTCTGGGCCTCGACCCCGTCCTGCTCGAGATCCTCGCCTGCCCCGACACCCACCACACCCGGCTGGAGGTCGACGAGCCGGCCGGCGAGCTCGTGTGCCCGACCTGCTCGCGCGCGTTCCCGGTGCGCGACGGCATCCCCGTGCTACTGCTGGACGAGGCCCGGCAGAGATGACGTCGCCGGAGCTCGCCGAGGAGGTCCTCGACGACCTCGACCTGCTCCGCGCCCGCGATCCCCGCGGACTGCTCCCCGCGGTCGCCGGTGCCGGCGCCCAGGTGCGCGAGACCTCGCGGCTGACCGAGGAGGCCGGCCTGGAACGGGTCACCGCCGGCGGCCGGCCGCGCGGGCTGGTGATCGTCGCCCGCCGCGAGGGCGCGGTCGCCGCCTCGGTGCTGCGCGCGCTTCTGGGACCGAGCAGCCCGGTCACGGTGGACGTCGTCCCGGGACCGGTGCTGCCGGTGTGGACCGGCCCGACCGACATCGCCGTCGTCGCGACCCGGACCGGTGCCGGGCGGTACGCCGTCGGGCCCGCCTACGACGCCGCCCGCCGCGGTGTGGCCCTGCTGGGCATCGGCGCCGAGGGTGCGCCGCTGCACGCCGCCTGCTCGAGCGCCCGGGCGCCCTACGTCGCCCTGCCCTCCTCGCGGGTCCGGCACACCACGCTGTGGTCGATGCTCACCCCGCTGCTGCGGCTGGCCGTCGACCTCGGGCTGCTGGCCGAGTCGACCGCCGACTGCGAGGCCGTCGCGGCGGCGCTCGACGAGGTGGCCGGTGAGTGCGGCCCGGCCCAGGAGTCCTTCGTGAACCCGGCGAAGACGCTGGCGCTCGAGCTGCTCGACGCGCTGCCGGTCATCGCCGCCGAGGGCCCGCTCGCGGGGGCCGCCGCGACCCGGATCGCCGACCAGCTGGCCACGCTCGCCGGGCTGCCCGTGGCGAGCTTCCGGCTGCCCGACCAGCGGGTGGCCGCCGAGGCCGTCCTCGGCGGTCCGCTGACCGCCTCCGACGGGGCGGACGACTTCTTCCGCGACCGGGCCGAGGACACCGGCCGGCGGCTGCGGCTGCTCACCATCCGCGACACCGACGCCGGCGCGGCCGACGCCGCGGAACGCGAACCGCGCTCGGCCGCCGAGGCGATGAGCGAGGTGCTGCGCACCGCCACGGCGCACAACGTCCCGGTCAGCGCGCTGGCCGAGCACGGCGAGCCCGAGCGCTACCCCCGGCTCCCGCGACTGGCCCGCCAGCTGGCCGTCGCCGACTTCAGCGCCGTCTACCTGGCGCTGGCACTCGACTCCGAGAGGGCACACCACGGATGACCACCGAATCGGCGCCCGCCGCGACGGCCGACACCCACGGCGGGGGCGGCGGGCACGGCGGCGGCACCGTGGCGATCATCGCGGCCCTGCTGGCCAACCTCGGCATCGCAGTCGCCAAGTTCGTCGCCTTCTTCGTCACCGGAGCCTCTTCGATGCTCGCCGAGGGCATCCACTCGGTGGCCGACTCCGGCAACCAGGTGCTGCTGCTCGTCGGCGGCAAGCGCGCCCAGCGCGCGGCCACGCCCGAGCACCCGTTCGGCTTCGGCCGCGACCGTTTCGTCTACGGCTTCCTCGTCGCGATCGTGCTGTTCAGCGTCGGTGGCCTGTTCGCGATCTACGAGGGCGTGCACAAGCTGCAGCACCCCGAGCAGCTGGAATCGCCGATCTGGGCGATCGGCGTGCTCGTCATCGCGATCGTGCTCGAGGGCTTCTCGCTGCGCACGGCTCTCAAGGAGACCAACGAGATCCGGCGGCCGGGGGAGAGCTACTGGCAGTTCATCCGGCACGCCCGGGCCCCGGAGCTGCCCGTCGTCCTGCTGGAGGACACCGCGGCCGAGACCGGCCTGTTCTTCGCGCTGCTGGGTGTGGGGCTCTCCGCGCTGACCGGTGAGCCGGTCTTCGACGCGCTGGGCACGATCCTGATCGGCCTCCTGCTCGTCGCCGTGGCGGCGATCCTCGGGGTGGAGACCAAGAGCCTGCTGCTCGGCGAGGCGGCCGCACCGCACGTGCAGCGCAGCATCGTGGACGCGCTGGAAGGCGGCGACCACACGCTGTCGGTCATCCACATGCGCACCCAGCACCTCGGGCCCGAGGAGCTGCTCGTCGGCGCCAAGATCGCCGTCCGCCACGACGAGACGGCCGTGAGCATCGCGCACGCGATCGACGAGGCCGAGGCGCGGATCCGCGCGGCCGTCCCCGAGGCCCGGGTCATCTACCTGGAGCCCGACATCCGCCGGCCCGGCGCCGAGCCGCAGCCCGGAGAGCCCTCTGCCGTCCCGGAGTGACCGGCCTCACAGCACACTGCGGCCGGTGCGGGGGACAGTCGAGGACGTGAGTCGGACCGAGCTCTCGCCGCAGCGGCGGCGGGCGGATCGCGCCCGCCTGCCCGACGAGGTGGTCGACGTCGTCGTCATCGGGGGCGGGGTGACCGGCGCCGGGGCGGCGCTGGACGCCGCCAGCCGCGGGCTGTCGGTCGCGCTGCTCGAGGCCCGCGACTGGGCCGCCGGGACGTCGAGCCGCTCCAGCAAGCTCATCCACGGCGGCCTGCGCTACCTCGAGCAGTTCGCCTTCCCGCTGGTGCACGAGGCGCTGCACGAGCGCGCCCGGCTGGTGCAGACGATCGCGCCGCACCTGGTGACCCCCCTGCCGTTCCTGCTGCCGCTGACCGCGCCGGTCTGGCAGCGCGCCTACTACGGCGCCGGGGTGGCGCTCTACGACGTGCTGGGCGCCGCGCTCGCCGCCGACCGCGGGATCCCGACCCACCGGCACCTGTCCCGCCGGGCCACGCTGGAGGCGTTCCCGGCGCTGCGCGGCGACGCCGTCCACGGCGCGATCCGCTACTGGGACGCCCAGGTGGACGACGCCCGGCACACCCTCGCCGTCGTCCGGACGGCGGCGGGGTACGGCGCGCGGGTGCTGTCCAGCGCGCGGGTCACCGGCCTGCTGCGCGAGGGCGGCGGCGCACAGGCGCCCGTGGTCGGCGTCCGCGTGGCCGACCTGACCGACGGCTCCTCCTTCACCGTCCGGGCTCGCAGCGTGATCGCCGCGACCGGGGTCTGGAGCGACGACGTCGGCGCCATGCTCGGGGTGGAGGCGCCCAGCCTGCGGGTGCGCGCCTCGAAGGGCGTGCACCTCGTGCTGCCGCGCTCGGCGATCCCCGGCAACGAGATCGCGCCGACCGGGCTCATCCTGCGGACGCCGACCAGCGTGCTGTTCGTCATCCCGTGGGGCGGCCACTGGATCGTCGGCACCACCGACACCCCCTGGCGGCTGGACCGCGCGCACCCCGCCGCGAGCAGCGCCGACATCGACTACCTGCTCGGTCAGCTCAACCAGGTGCTGACCACGCCGGTGACGGCGGCCGACATCGTCGGCGTGTACGCCGGCCTGCGCCCGCTGCTGGCCGGCGAGGCCGACCAGACCAGCCGGCTGTCGCGCGAGCACGCCGTCGTGACGCCCGTGCCGGGGCTGGTGCTGGTCGCCGGCGGCAAGTACACGACCTACCGGGTCATGGGCTCCGACGCGGTCGACGCCGCGGTCGCCGGGCTGCCCGGCGTGCCCGACTCCCGCACCGCGCACCTGCCGCTGGTCGGCGCCCACCGCTGGGCCGACGTCCGCGACGCCGGCCCGCGCCTGGCGGAGGCCCACGGGCTGACCGAGGACGCCGTCGAGCGGCTGCTGCACCGCCACGGCGACCGGATCGGCGACGTCCTCGCCCTCGCCGGGCAGGACCCGCTGCTCGCCCGCCCGCTGGAAGGCGCTCCGGACTACCTCGCCGCCGAGGTGGTGCACGCGGTGACGGCCGAGGGCGCCCGGCACGTCGACGACGTCCTCACCCGGCGCACCCGGGTGTCGATCGAGACCGTGCACCGGGGTGTGGAGTCCGTCCCCGAGGTGGCCCGGCTCATGGCCGGCCCCCTCGGCTGGGACGACGAGCGGCGCGAGCGCGAGGTCGAGCACTACCGAGCGCGGGTGGCTGCCGAGCGCGAGTCGCAGCGGATGCCCGACGACCGGACCGCGGATGCGGCCCGTCTGGGCGCTCCCGACGTGCGCGCGGCTGCAGTCTGACCCCATGGGGGGATGGGGTCGGAGCAGAAGCGTGACGATGCAAGGGATGTGCAGCCCTCGCCAGTAGTCTCGGCCCTGATGTGGCCTCTGACCAGCACGGTGCGCGACTACCCCTGGGGTAGCCGCACCGTCATCCCGGAACTCCTCGGTGAGCCGGTGCCCTCGGAGCACCCGCAGGCCGAGCTCTGGATGGGGGCCCACCCCGACAACCCCAGCCGGCTGCCCGACGGGCGCGGACTGGACGTCGCGATCGCCGCCGACCCGCAGCGGCTGCTCGGCGAGGCGGTCATCGGGCGCTTCGGCCCGCGCCTGCCCTTCCTCATGAAGGTGCTCGCCGCCGAGGGCAACCTCTCGCTGCAGGCGCACCCGACGACCGAGCAGGCCGAGGCCGGCTTCGCCGCCGAGGAGGCGGCCGGGGTCCCGAAGGACGACCCCACCCGCACGTTCAAGGACCCGTACCACAAGCCCGAGCTGCTGCTGGCGCTGACGACCTTCGAGGCCCTGTGCGGGTTCCGCCCGGTCGAGGAGTCGCTGCACTGCCTGGCCAAGCTGCAGCTCCCGGAGCTCAAGCCGACGATCGCCGCGCTGGCCCGCGGCGGGCTGCGCGCGGCGATCCCACAGCTGCTGGCGCTGTCGGAGAAGCGGCGCGGCTCGCTCGTGGACGCGGTCGCGGCCAGGGCGGCGGAGTTCGTCGCCGCGCACGACCCGGAGTTCATCAACACCTACCGGTGGGCGGCCACGCTGGCGCAGTCGCACCCGGCCGACCCCGGCGTCGTCATCTCGCTGATGTGCAACCACCTCAAGCTCGCCCCCGGCGAGGCGGTGTTCCTGCCCGCCGGCAACCTGCACGCCTACCTGTCCGGCGCCGGCATCGAGGTCATGGCGAGCTCGGACAACGTGCTGCGGGGCGGCCTGACGACCAAGCACGTCGACCTGGCCGCGCTCATCGAGGTGCTCGACTTCTCCGACGGCCGGATCCCGGTCCTGCACCCGGTCCTCGGGCCCGGCGGGCTGCGCTACCCGGTGCCGGTCGACGACTTCGACCTCACCCGGGTGCAGCTCGACGACGGCGCCGGCGTGCTCACCACCCGGGGGCCGCAGGTCGTCCTCTGCTTCGAGGGCAGGGCGGTCCTGGCCTCGGCCGACGGCGAGCTCGTGCTCGAGCAGGGCCGGGCCGCCTTCGTGCCGGCCGGCGCCCCGGTCACCGCCTCGGGCCCCGCCGTCCTCTACCGGGCGACCACCGCGCTCTCCTGATCAGCCCCCTCTGCGGGTTATCCTCGGGGACGGCACGAGCCCCGCCGAAGCCTCGGCATGCTCGCTCTCCCTTGACGCGAACCCTCGAACCCGGTCCGCGGTGGGCCGGGTCGATCCCTGGAGCGACATGACCGCCAGCACTGGCACACGTGTACTGACCGACGGTGACTTCAAGGTCGCCGACCTCTCCCTGGCCGCGTTCGGCCGCAAGGAGATCCGCCTCGCCGAGCACGAGATGCCCGGCCTCATGGCCCTGCGCGAGGAGTTCGGCGAGGAGCAGCCGCTGGCCGGCGCCCGCATCGCCGGCTCGCTGCACATGACCATCCAGACCGCCGTCCTCATCGAGACGCTGAAGGCGCTCGGGGCCGACGTGCGCTGGGTCAGCTGCAACATCTTCTCCACCCAGGACCACGCCGCCGCGGCGATCGTCGTCGGCGACGGCACCCCGGAGCGGCCCGCTGGCGTCCCGGTGTTCGCCTGGAAGGGCGAGACGCTGGAGGACTACTGGTGGTGCACCCAGCGCCTGTTCGAGTTCCGCGACGAGTCCGGGACCGTCGTCGGCCCGAACATGCTCCTGGACGACGGCGGCGACGCCACGCTGCTGGTCCACCTCGGCACCCGGTTCGAGGCCGACGGCGTCGTCCCGGACACCACCGAGGCCGACTCCGAGGAGTACGGCGTGATCCTGGCCGCGCTGCGCGAGAGCCTGGCCGAGGACCCGCAGCGCTGGACCCGCATCGGGCAGGGCATCAAGGGCGTCACCGAGGAGACCACCACCGGCGTGCTGCGGCTCTACGAGCTCGCCCGCGACGGCCGGCTGCTGTTCCCGGCCATCAACGTCAACGACTCGGTGACCAAGAGCAAGTTCGACAACCTCTACGGCTGCCGGCACTCGCTCATCGACGGCATCAACCGGGCCACCGACGTGATGATCGGCGGCAAGGTCGCCGTCGTCTGCGGCTACGGCGACGTCGGCAAGGGCTGCGCCGAGTCGCTGCGCGGCCAGGGCGCCCGGGTGATCATCACCGAGATCGACCCGATCAACGCGCTGCAGGCCGCCATGCACGGCTTCGAGGTGACCACCCTCGACGAGGTGATCGGCAAGGCCGACATCATCATCACGGCCACCGGCAACAAGGACATCATCACCGCCGAGCAGCTGGCCCGGACCAAGCACCAGGCGATCGTGGGCAACATCGGCCACTTCGACAACGAGATCGACATGGCCGGCCTGGCCCGCACGCCCGGCATCGAGAAGACCAACATCAAGCCGCAGGTCGACGAGTGGCGCTTCGCCGACGGCCACACGATCATCGTGCTCTCCGAGGGCCGGCTGCTGAACCTCGGCAACGCCACCGGGCACCCCAGCTTCGTGATGAGCGCCTCGTTCTCCAACCAGACGCTGGCGCAGATCGAGCTGTGGACCAACCGCGCGCAGTACGAGGGCAGGACCCCCGGCGTGACCGTGCTGCCCAAGAAGCTCGACGAGCACGTCGCCCGGCTGCACCTGGACGCCCTCGGCGTGAAGCTCACCGAGCTGACCAAGGTGCAGGCCGACTACCTCGGTGTCCCGATCGAGGGCCCCTACAAGAGCGACCACTATCGATACTGATCAGCCCCTTCAGGGGTAGATGACGCCACCCGGCCGGGTGTCTCCGGCCGGGTGGCGTCGTCTTTCGCGCTCGACAGCGCAGAATGGGCGCCGTGCCCCCCACCGCTCCGCAGAACGGGCCGAGCCGAGGCCGTGTCCTGGTCGTCGACGACGACGCTGCCCTGGCCGAGATGCTCGGGATCGTCCTCCGTCGCGAGGGCTACGAACCGGCCTTCGTCTCCGACGGCAACCGGGCGGTCGGCGTCTTCCAGCAGACGCGCCCCGACATCGTCCTGCTGGACCTGATGCTGCCGGGCCGCAACGGCCTGCAGATCTGCCAGGACATCCGCCAGCAGTCGACCGTGCCGATCGTGATGCTGACCGCCAAGGGCGACACGATCGACGTCGTCCAGGGGCTGGAGGCCGGCGCCGACGACTACGTCACCAAGCCGTTCAAGCCGGTCGAGCTGGTCGCCCGCGTGCGGGCCCAGCTGCGCCGCGGCGAGACCGGCCAGGCCGAGAACCTCGCCATCGGCGACGTGCAGATCGACGTCCCCGCCCACCAGGTCACCCGCGACGGCGTGCCGATCCAGCTGACCCCCCTGGAGTTCGACCTGCTGGTCGCGCTGGCCCGCAAGCCGCGCCAGGTGTTCACCCGCGAGCTGCTCCTCGAGCAGGTGTGGGGCTACCGGCACGCAGCGGACACCCGGCTCGTTAACGTCCACGTGCAGCGGCTGCGAGCCAAGATCGAGCGCGACCCGGAGAAGCCGGAGGTCGTGCTGACCGTGCGTGGGGTGGGCTACAAGGCCGGCCCGCCGTGATCGAGTGAGTTCTGTGCACGACGGCCGGACGACGACGGCCGAGAGCTCCACCGGCACGCTGGACTCCGATCCGGAGGCGCCCGCGCGGCCACGCATCGCCCCGATCGCGCCGGCGGCCGACGAGCCCGAGGGTCCGCCCGAGCCGCTGCTGCCCCGGATCGGGCGGGAGGCCTCCCGCTCGGCCGCGGAGACCGGTCGGCGCGCGAGCGATCTGGTCCGGCGCCTGTCGGCGCGCGTGGTGCGGTCCTGGCGCTCCTCGCTGCAGGTGCGCATCGGCGCGATCACGATGGCCGTCGCCGGCACCGTCGTGATCATCGTCAGCATCGTGCTGTTCAGCCAGATCCGCGACCAGCTGCTGTCGGTGAAGCGGCAGGCCGCGATCGGCCAGGCGCAGGCCGGCGTCGACTACGCGCAGACGCAGGTCGCCGGCATCGCGGCCGGTGACGCGGCCAGCGTCCGCTCCACGCTCAACCGCACCGTGCAGCAGCTGAAGGCGCGCGCCGGTGCGGCCGGCGACTTCGACGTCGTCATGGTCTACGGGACCGGCGGCACCGAGCGCACCGGGACCAGCCGGGGCTCGGTCTGGCCGGCGGTGCCCGACGACCTGCGCGCGGAGGTCGAGTCCGGCGGCCAGTTCTACCGGTACGCGATGGTGCCCGACGAGACCGGCACGGAGCAGCCGACGCTGCTCATCGGCCTGGCCGTGCCCGGCGACGCCGGCAGCACCGAGCGGATCGCGCTCTACTACGCCTTCCCGCTGGACCAGGAAGCCGAGAGCCTCTCGCTGATCCGCAGCACGGTCATCTACAGCGGCACCGCCCTGACGCTCATCGTCGTCGGCATCGGCGTCCTGGTCACCCGGCTGGTCGTCGACCCGGTGCGGCGGGCCGCCGGCACCGCGCAGCGGCTGGCCGAGGGCCAGCTCGAGGAGCGCATGCTCGTCCGCGGCGAGGACGACCTCGCCCGGCTGGCGACCAGCTTCAACGCGATGGCCGACAGCCTGCAGCGGCAGATCACCCAGCTCGAGGGGCTCTCGCAGCTGCAGCAGCGGTTCACCTCCGACGTCTCCCACGAGCTGCGCACCCCGCTGACCACGGTGCAGATGGCCGCCGACGTCCTGTACGAGTCGCGCGGGGACTTCTCCGCCCAGGTGTCGCGGTCCGCCGAGCTGCTGCGCGCCGAGCTGGACCGGTTCGAGGGGCTGCTGACCGACCTGCTGGAGATCAGCCGGTACGACGCCGGCGCCGCCGTCCTGGAGGCCGAGGCCACCGACCTCGGCGCGCTGATCGGCCGGGTGGTCGACGGGATGACCCCGCTGGCCGAGATGCACGACACGCGGCTGGTGGTCCGCGCGCCGGCCGGCGAGATCATCGCCGACGTCGACGCCCGCCGGGTGGAGCGGATCCTGCGCAACCTCGTCGGCAACGCGATCGAGCACGGCGCCGGCCAGCCGGTGGAGATCACGCTCGCCTCCAACCCGACCGCGGCCGCCGTGACCGTGCGCGACTTCGGCGTCGGGCTCTCGCCGGCCGAGGCGCAGCACGTGTTCGACCGGTTCTGGCGGGCCGATCCGTCGCGGGTGCGCACCGTCGGCGGCAGCGGGCTGGGCCTGTCCATCAGCCTGGAAGACGCCCGGCTGCACGGCGGCTGGCTGCAGGTCTGGGGCCAGCAGGGCGCCGGGGCGCAGTTCCGGCTCACCCTGCCGCTGACCGCGGGCGGTGAGCTGACCAGCTCGCCGCTGCCGCTGCGGCCGACGATCGTGCGCCGGCCGGGGAGCCCGACGGCACCGGAGGCGCGGCCGTGAGGCGGCGGCTGGTCCCGGCGCTGGCGGTGCTGGCCACGCTGCTCGTCGGCTGCTCGACCGTGCCGACCAGCTCTCCGAACGTGGTGATCACGCAGGCCCCGAACCGCTCCGACGAGCCGGTCGGGATCGAGCCGGTGTCGCCGGAGAAGGGCGCCACGCCGGAGGAGGTCGTCCGCGGGTTCATCGACGCCGCGGCCAGCTCCACCCGTCAGCACCCCGTGGCCCGGGAGTACCTCACCCCGCAGGCGGCGAAGTCGTGGTCCGACGAGACCGGCATCACGATCATCAGCCCGAGCTACTCGGCGGTGACCACGGAGGCCGGCGCGGTCCGGGTCAGCGCCGACTGGGTGGGCAACGTGGACCCGCGCGGCATCTTCAGCCTCTCCGACCAGGAGAACTACAGCCGCGAGTACACCCTCGAGAAGGTCGGCAAGGAGTGGCGGATCGCCGATCCGCCCGACGGGCTGGTCATGCTGCTGCCCGACTTCTCCCGGCTCTACGACCAGCTGCCCGCCTACTTCCTCGACCCCACCGGCCAGCGGCTCGTGCCCGATCCCCGCTACCTGATCGCCGGCGACTCGCAGCCGACCGCCCTGATCAACCGCGAGCTGGACGGCGCCTCGGCCGCGCTCGCCGCCGGGGTGAAGAACCCGCTGGAGGGAGCGCAGCTGCGGCGGGCGATCACGGTGTCCTCCCAGATCGTCACCGTCGACCTGACCGGCCTGTCGCCGAACCCGTCCCCGGAGCTCAGCGAGCTGTGCGCGCAGGTCGTCTGGACGCTGCAGCCGTTCGGGGCGCGCAGCGTCCAGGTGCTCATCGACGGCGAACCGGTCTCGATCGACGGCATCCCGTCGGTGCAGACCGTCGACACCTGGGCGTCGTACTCGCCGGAGGGCGCGGCGGTCGACGCCGTCGGGCACTACGTGTTCAACGGCGCGGTCTACACCGTCGACGGCAAGCCGGTCCCCGGTCCGGCGGGCGCTGGCGCCTACGGCCTGACCAGCGCGGCGGTGTCGGCCAACGCCGACGGCCAGCTCACGACCATGGCCGGGACGACGGCCGCCGCGGGCGGCGCGACGCTGCTCATGGGCGCCTACGGCGGCGATCTCGCCCCTGTGCTCGCCGGGGACACGCTCAGCGTGCCCACGGTCGCGGCCACCCGGGACGAGACCTGGGTGGTGCGCGGCGGCGACGAGATCGTGCGCGTGCCCGCGGGCGGCCCGGCCCAGGCCGTGGCCACGCCCACGCTGGGCGGGCTCGGCCGGGCGACGGTGCTGCAGCTCTCGCCGGACGGCGTCCGCGCGGCCGTCGTCATCGACGGCCCGGAGGGCCCGCGGCTGTACGTCGGCACGGTGAACCGAAGTCCGGACGGCGGGGTCTCGCTGCCCGACCTGCGGCAGGTCGCGCCGTCGCTGTCGCAGGTCGTGGACGTCGCGTGGCGGACCAGCAGCAGCCTGCTGCTGCTCGCCCGCGATCCGGGGCAGGCGAGGACCGTGCCGTACACGGTCGGCGTCGACGGCTGGAACCCGCAGGACGTCGGGACGGCCGGTCTGCCCAACGAGCCGACCGCGGTGGCCGCGGCACCGGACAGGCAGCCGCTGGTCAGCGCCGCCGGCTCGATCTGGGAGTTCTCCGCCGGCACGTGGGTGACGCTGATCGCCGGCCAGGAGCCGCTGCCGGGCACCGAGCCGTTCTTCCCGATGTAGATCCACAGTTCGTCCCGCCGGGTGCCCGGAGTCCGGGCACCCGCGTCACCCTTCTCGCTGTGGACTCCGCCTGGGCCGCGCTGGCCGACCTCGTGCTGCCGCGCACGTGCGCCGGCTGCGGCGTGCCCGGCGCGGTCCTCTGCCGGCGCTGCGGCCGGCTGCTCACCCGGCCGCACCTGGCCGCGCCCCGGCGCTTCCCGATCGGCTTCCCGCCGACCGTGGCGGCCGGTGCCTACGAGGGGCCGGTGCGCGCCGCCGTCCTGGCCTTCAAGGAGCGCGGGCGGCCCGAGCTCGGCCGCACGCTGGGGACGGCGCTGGCTCTGGCCACGGCATCGGTGGTGGCAGGGGTGGCGCACACCGAGCCGGTGCTGCTGGTGCCGGTGCCGCCGTCGGCGGCCGGGCTGCGCAGCCGCGGCCGCGACCACGTGCGCGAGCTGACCCGGAGCGCCGTCGCCGAGCTGCGCGCCGCGGGAGTGGCGGCGGGGGAGGCGCGGCTGCTGCGCCGGCGTGGCCGGGTGCGCGATTCCGCCGGGCTGTCGGCGGCGCAGCGGCGGGCGAACCTGGCCGGCACGTTCGTCCTGGCCGGTGCGGCGCCGTCCCGCGGGCTGCTCGTGCTGGTCGACGACGTGGTGACCAGCGGCGCCACCCTGACCGAGGCCGCCGGCGTGCTCGCGCGGACACGAACGGTGAACGCCACACCGGTGCTGGGGGCCGTCGTCGCGGCGACGCCCCGGCGTGACCCCGCGTACCTCCGCGGAACCTGAGCGTTCGGTGAACGCCGGGTAGCCACTGATCGACTGTCGTGACCGTCGGTCAGGGACTAGCGTCAAACCGATCACAGCCCGCCCAACGGGAGGTCTCATGGAGATCGTGGTCCGTGGCCGCAATGTCGAAGTCCCCGAGCATTTCCGACAGCACGTCTGGGACAAGCTCACCCCGCTCGACCGCTTCGACGGCAAGCTCAAGATCTTGCGCATCGACGTGGAGCTCTTCCACGAGAAGAACCCCCGACAGTCCGACAACTGCCAGCGCGTGGAGATCACCCTCCGCGGCAAGGGCCCGGTGGTCCGCGCCGAGGCCTGCGCACCCGACTTCTACTCCGCACTCGACCTGGCCGCGGGCAAGCTCGACGCCCGGCTGCGCAAGGCGGCCGACCGCCGCCGCGTGCACCACGGTCGCCGCACCCCCGACAGCGTCCGGCTGGCCGGCAACACCGCCGCCGACCTCGGCGCCACCGAGTCGCTCGACCTCGACCGGCAGCTCGCCGAGGGTCCGCACGTGACCGACCTCGACGAGCACCTGCCCGGGCGCATCGTGCGGGAGAAGCAGCATCCCGCCACACCCATGACCGTCGACCAGGCGCTCCACGAGATGGAGCTCGTCGGTCACGACTTCTTCATGTTCCAGTGCGCCGACACCGGTCGGCCCACCGTCGTCTACCGCCGGCACGCCTACGACTACGGGCTCATCCGCCTGGTCGACGTGCCGCAGAACGGCGCAGCGCACCAGCACGCGCCCGAGGCCGCCCCGGCCACCGTCTGATCCGGCAACGGAGGCCCAGCGCGCAGAAAACCTGCGCGCTGGGCCTCCGCTTCGTTCACTGGTTGCCGAGGATCCGGTCGACCGAGATCTCCAGGACGACGCGCAGCGGGTTCTCCCGCGGCTGCCGGTACCGCCGCGCGTAGCGGTCCTCGGCGTCCCGGACGGCGGCGGCGTCGTCCCGCACGACCGCCGTCCCCTCGAGGGTGGTCCACCGCCGTCCGTCGACCTGGCAGACGGCGACCCGCGCCGAACCGCCGCGGACGTGCCGGGCCTTGACCGACGTGCCCGACGTGATCACCCGGGCCGTGCCGGTGTCCGGGTCGAAGGTGAAGCCGACCGGGACGACGTGCGGCGTGCCGTCGGGCCGCAGCGTGGTGAGGGTGGCCAGGTGGCGCTCGGTGAGGAAGGTGAGCAGGCCGGGGCTGAGGTGGTGCAGGTCGACGGGCACGGCGGGGAGCGTACGGAGGGGTTGCGCGTTGGGTGTGCCGACGACGGTGATGCGCCGCCTACCCTGGGGTCGTGGTGTTCTCAAAGCTGCTGCGTGCCGGTGAGGGCAAGATCCTCCGGCGACTGTCCAAGATCGCCGATGCGGTCGAGTCGCTGGCGGACGAGACGGCCGAGCTGACCGACGCGGAGCTGCGGGCCAAGACCGACGAGTTCAAGGAGCGCTACGCCGACGGCGAGTCCCTCGACTCGCTGCTGCCGGAGGCGTTCGCCGTCGTCCGGGAGGCCGCCACCCGCACGCTGGGTCAGCGGCACTACCGGGTGCAGATCATGGGCGGTGCCGCCCTGCACCTGGGCAACGTCGCCGAGATGAAGACCGGCGAGGGCAAGACGCTGACCGGCGTCCTGCCGGCCTACCTCAACGCGCTGGCCGGCGAGGGCGTGCACGTCGTCACCACCAACGACTACCTGGCCCAGCGCGACGCCGAGTGGATGGGCCGGGTGCACCACTTCCTGGGCCTCAAGGTCGGCACGATCCTGTCCGGCCAGACCCCCGCGGTGCGCCGCGAGATGTACGCCTGCGACATCACGCACGGCACGAACAACGAGTTCGGCTTCGACTACCTGCGCGACAACATGGCCTGGAGCAAGGCCGACCTGGTCCAGCGCGGGCACTTCTACGCGATCGTCGACGAGGTCGACTCCATCCTCATCGACGAGGCCCGCACCCCGCTGATCATCAGCGGGCCGGCCGAGCAGAGCGCCAAGTGGTACCAGGAGTTCGCGCGGATCGCGCCGCTGCTGAAGAAGGACACCCACTACGAGGTGGAGGAGTCCAAGCGCACGGTCGCGATCACCGAGGAGGGCGTCGAGTTCGTCGAGGACCAGCTCGGCATCGAGAACCTCTACGAGGCGGTCAACACCCCGCTGATCGGCTACCTGAACAACGCGCTCAAGGCCAAGGAGCTGTTCCACCGCGACCAGCAGTACATCGTCAGCAACGGCGAGGTGCTCATCGTCGACGAGTTCACCGGCCGCGTGCTGGCCGGCCGGCGCTACAACGAGGGCATGCACCAGGCCATCGAGGCCAAGGAGAAGGTGCCGATCAAGGACGAGAACCAGACGCTCGCCACGATCACCCTGCAGAACTACTTCCGGCTCTACGAGAAGCTGGCCGGGATGACCGGTACCGCCTCCACCGAGGCGGCCGAGCTGCACCAGACCTACAAGCTCGGCGTCGTCCCGATCCCGACGAACAAGCCGATGATCCGCGAGGACCGCTCCGACGTCATCTACAAGACGGAGAAGGCGAAGTTCGACTCCGTCGTCGAGGACATCCGTGAGCGCAGCGAGGCCGGCCAGCCCGTGCTCGTCGGGACGGCGAGCGTGGAGAAGTCCGAGGTGCTGTCCAAGGCGCTGGTGAAGGCGGGCATCCCGCACGAGGTGCTGAACGCGAAGAACCACGCCCGCGAGGCGCACATCGTCGCCCAGGCCGGGCGGCTGAGCGCGGTCACCGTGTCGACCAACATGGCCGGCCGCGGCACCGACATCCAGCTCGGCGGCAACCCGGAGTTCATCGCCGACGAGACGCTGCGCGCCCGCGGGCTGTCACCGGCGGAGACGCCGGAGGAGTACGAGGCCGCCTGGGACGAGGCGCTCGAGGAGGCCAAGGCGCAGGTCAAGGCCGAGCACGAGCAGGTCGTCGAGGCCGGTGGGCTCTACGTGCTGGGCACCGAGCGCCACGAGAGCCGCCGCATCGACAACCAGCTGCGCGGCCGCTCCGGCCGGCAGGGCGACCCGGGGGAGTCGCGGTTCTACCTCTCCCTCGGCGACGACCTCATGCGCCGGTTCAACGGCCCGATGCTCGAGTCGATGATGACGACGCTGCGGGTGCCCGACGACCAGCCGATCGAGTCGAAGATGGTCACCCGGGCGATCCGCTCGGCGCAGACCCAGGTCGAGCAGCAGAACTACGAGGTCCGCAAGGACGTCCTGAAGTACGACGAGGTGCTCAACCGCCAGCGCACCGTCATCTACGACGAGCGGCGCAAGATCCTCGAGGGCCTCGACCTCCAGGACCAGATCCAGTCGATGGTGGACGACGTCGTCATCGCCTACGTCAACGGCGCGACCGAGACCGGCTACTCCGAGGAGTGGGACCTCGAGCAGCTGTGGACCGGCCTCAAGTCGCTCTACCCGGTCGGGCTGGACCGGCACGACCTGCTCGAGCGGGTCGCCGACGGCGACCAGGCCGCTCTGACCGCCGAGGACCTGAAGAAGGAACTGCTGCGCGACGTGCACCGCGCCTACGGCGAGCGCGAGGCCAAGCTCGGCGACGAGGTCATGCGCGAGCTGGAGCGGCGGGTGCTGCTCTCGGTGCTCGACCGCAAGTGGCGCGAGCACCTCTACGAGATGGACTACCTGCGGGCCGGCATCCACCTGCGCGCGATGGCCAACCGCGACCCGGTCGTGGAGTACCAGCGCGAGGGCTTCGACATGTTCAACGCGATGCTCGACGGCATCAAGGAGGAGTCGGTCGGCTTCCTGTTCAACCTCGAGGTCAAGAGCGCCGAGGAGCAGGAGGCCGAGACCCGCGCCAAGCAGGCCGAGGCGGAGGCCCGCGCGCTGGCCGCCGCGCAGGAGGGGACGGCGAAGGTGCTGGCCCGCGCCCAGGCGGCGGAGGCCGCCGGAACCGCAGCGGCCCAGGCGGCCGGCGGGAACGGCGCGACCGGCACCGCCCGCCGGGCCCCGAAGCCCGCGTCCGCGGCGATGGAGGTGGCCTCGGCTCCCGCGTCGGGCACCGGTCCGCAGCTGGCGGTCAAGGGGCTGGACACGCCGCGGCCGCAGCAGAACCTGAGCTACTCCGCGCCCAGCCTGGACTCCTCGGCGAAGGAGAGCGGCCCGGCCAAGGCGGCCAAGACCGCAACGGTCAGCGGCGGCAAGGAGCCCTCGCGCAACGCGCCGTGCCCCTGCGGTTCGGGCAAGAAGTACAAGTTCTGCCACGGGGCGTCGCGGTAGGTCTCATTCGAGCAGGCGCGCCCGGTCGCGGACCGTGGCCAGGAACGCGCCGAGTGCCGGAGCCGTGGGGGAGTCGCGGGTGAGCACCATCAGCCGGCGGCTCACCACGGCCTCGGCGACGTCGCGGACGGCGAGCGCCGGATCGCCGGGCGGCAGGGTGAGGCCGGGCAGCAGACCGACGGCTCCGGCCGCACGGACCAGCTCGAGCTGGACGTCGGCGTCGTTCGAGCGGTGCCGGAGGTCCGGCTCGTAACCCCCGAGGGACCGGCACACCCCGAGGACCAGGGCGTGGTGGCCGGTGCCGGCGGCCGACGCGGTCCAGACGTCGTCCCGCAGCGCACCCACGGCGACCGGTCCGCCGCTCGCGGCGGCCGGGTGGGCGGCCGGCAGCACGACCTTCAGCCGCTCCTCGTGCAGGATCTCGAACCGCACCCCGGCCGGTCGCGGCCGCGGGTGGCCGTCGTACTCGTCGCTGATGACCAGGTCGAGGCTCCCCAGCCGCAGCTCCGGCAGCGCCTGTTCCAGCTCGAGCTCCGTGATCTCGACGCGGACCTGCGGGTGCTCGACCAGCGTGCGGGCGACCGCGGGGATGAGCAGCCGGCGCGTGGCCGACTGCAGGCCACCGGCCCGCACCGTGCCCCGGACCTCGCCGGTGAGCGAGGCGAGGTCGGCCCGTGCCGCCTCCGCGGCCGCCAGCAGGGTGCCGGCGTGCCCGGCGAGCAGGCGGCCGGCGTCGGTCAGCCGCACCCCTCGCCCGGCCTTCTCCAGCAGCCGTGTGCCGGCCTCCTTCTCCAGGACGGCGAGCTGCTGGGAGACCGCGGAGGGGGTGTAGCCCAGCGCGGCCGCCACCGCACCAAGGGTTCCCCGCTCGTCGAGCTCGCGGAGCATGCGCAGCCGTCGGAGGTCGAAGGCATCCATGTAGGAGAGCTAACCAGTCGACTCCACCAATCGTCACTGGACGTGACCGGATGGGTGGCCGAGGCTGGCCGGGTGGGTGCCGCGCTCTGCCTCCTCTCGGCGGCCTGCTTCGGGGCGATGGCCGTCTTCGGCAAGCTCGCCTACGCCGTCGGCGTCGAGCCGGGCGCGCTGCTGCTGCTCCGCTTCGCGTTGGCGGCGGCGCTGCTCGGGTTCGTCCTGCTGGTGCGACCGGACCTGCGCTCGGGTGGTGCCCGGCCGCCCCTCCGACTGGTGCTGACGGCGCTCGGGCTGGGCGCGGTCGGGTACGCGACCCAGGCGGCCCTGTACTTCTCGGCGCTGGAGCGGATCGACGCGTCGCTGGTGGCGCTGGTCCTCTACACCTACCCGGCGCTGGTCACCCTGGCCGCCGCCCTGCTCGGCCGCGAGCGCCTGACGCCGGCGCGGTCGGCCGCGGTGCTGGTTGCCTCCTGCGGCACGCTGCTGGTCCTGCTGGGCGCCGGTGGGGTGCGGTTCGACTCGATCGGCGTCGTGCTCGCGTTCGGTGCCGCGGTCACCTACACCGCCTACATCCTGGTCGCCGACACGGTGGTGCACCGCCTGCCGCCGGTGCTGCTGTCCGCCCTGGTGATGGCCGGGGCCGCGCTCACGCTGGCCGTCCGGGGGATCGCCGGCGGCGGGGTGGAGCTCGGCTTCGGGCCGGCCGGGTGGTTGTGGGTGGGGTGCATCGCCGTCGTCTCCACCGTGGTGGCGATGCTCGCGTTCTTCGCCGGCCTGCGGCGGACCGGCCCGTCGACCGCCGCGATCCTGTCGACGTTCGAGCCGGTCGTCACGACGGTGCTCGCCGCCGTCACGCTGGGGGAGTTCCTCGCCCCGGTGCAGGTCCTCGGTGGCGTGCTGGTGCTGGCCTCGGTCGCCGTCGTGCAGCTGCGGCCTCGGCGTCGAGCTCGCCGAGGGACCGGCCGCCGACCGGCGGACGGCATCCGACTGGCGTTCGACCGCTGAGGCGTCAGCCGATCTGCAGGGCGGTGCACCGCCAGCGGCCGTCGATGCCCTCGAGCCGGGCGGCCACGGCGTGCGCCCGTCCGCCACGGCGGGCGACCGCACTGACCTCGGCGACGCCGTCGACCGGCTCGCACACGCGCACCGGCCCGATCACCAGCGGCGCGGTCCCGTCGGCGCACCACGGGGGCCGGCTGCCGCGGGCGAGCGCGGTGTAGACGCCGGACGAGGTGAGCGGCTGGACCTGGATCAACGGCCGCCGGCCGGCGAACGCCTCCAGGACCGTCGTCACCAGCCGACGTCCCGCGGCGCGGACGTCGGGCAGGTCGGCCCGGGTGGACCAGGTCGGCCCGAAGTCGTCGGGCGGGTCCGCCTGCGCCGTGCGGGGCCGCGGACCGGGGCGGTGCGGCGGCCGCGGTGGCCGGACCCCTGGCAGCACCCAGCGCACCGGTTCGTCCACCAGGGGCGGCTGCGGGGTGGGCACGACCACCAGGCGCAGCGCCGGTCGTGCGGCGGCGGGCGGGGCGGCGGGTTCGGGTTGGGCGGGCGCGGACATGGCGAGCTCCCTGGTCGGTGTCGAGGAGGGGAAGGACGCCGGGGGAGCGGCGGGAGGTGGGCGTCAGTCGCGCCCTGGGGGATGCAGGACCTGCCCGGGGAGGAGCAGGTCGGGGTCGGGGCCGATGACCGATCGGTTCGCGGTCCACCACGCGCCGACGGCCTCGGCGATCCCGGCGGCGGTGGGTGGGGAGTCAGGGGCGGCGCCCAGGTGCGCGGCGGCGATGTCCCAGAGGCAGTCGCCCCGGACGACGACGTGGTCGCCGTCGGTGGGGGCGGGCCAGTCGGGGGCGGGTTCGGCGGGCTCTGCCCCCGGCCAGTCGGGCGCGCTGACCGGGACCGACTCCGCCGACGCGAAAGCCGGGGTGGTGAGGCCGAGACCGAGACCGAGACCGAGAGCGACGGCGGCGGCGCGCCGGGCACCGGCCGGAAGGAGGCCGCGGAGCAGCGTGCGGGCCACGCTCCCGAGCAGGCCGGGGATCGCGCTCGCCGCGGTGAGCCCGAGACCGAGCCCGCCCCAGGCCCAGACGACCCAGGCCAGCGCGGCCGCCCAGGCGAGGACGACGGTGTCGGGCCCGGCGGTGTCCGCGACGCGCTGCGGATGGGCGAGTGCTGCGCGCAGGGCGGTCTCGTCGGGGCCGAGGTGGGCGAGGACCACGCCGACGAGCGCCATCCCGAGCGTCGTGACGCCCAGTCGCCGTGTCGACATGTCCCCTCCTCTGCGTGTGACTGGTGCAGACTAAAGCAAGCAAACACAACCAAACGCAAGAGTTCACGTGCATCTAGGCTGTCGATGCGGAGGTGAGGGATGCGCTGGCAGCAGTTGTTCGCCGACCTGGGTGCTCAGTTCGCCGAGGCCGAGGCAGCCGCCGACCGGGCCGAGTCGGCGTCGCGGACGCGCGCGGAGACGGGTGCGGTTCGGCTGGCCGAGCGGCTCGAGGGCGCGATCGGCCACCCGGTGGTGCTGCGCTGCCGCGGTGCCGGCCCGGTGGCCGGGACCCTCACCGAGGTCGGGGCGGACTGGCTGCTCGTCGAGGAGGAGGCCGGCCGCGAGGCGCTGGTCGCCACGGCCGCAGTCCTGTCCGTGTCAGGGCTCGGGCGCCAGACGGCCGCGCCGGAGTCGCCGGGCGTCGTCCGGGGGCGGTTCGACCTGCGCCGGGCCGTGCGGGCGCTCGCCCGCGACCGCAGCCCCGTGCAGGTCGTGCTGGACGACGGCGCGGTGCTGACCGGGACGATCGACCGGGTGGGGGCGGACTTCCTCGAACTGGCGGCGCACGCACCGGACGAGCCGCGTCGGGCCGGGGCGGTGCGCGGCGTGCATGCGGCCGCGCTCGACGGCGTCGCCGTGATCCGGACGGCGCCGCCAGGACTGGGCTGACCTCGGCGGGTCTACTTCTCCGGTGCCGCGGGCTCCGGCGGGACGGCGCCGGCGCGAGCCTCGGCGTACTTCTGCTGGATGAAGCGCTCGAGCTCGTCGACCTCGACGCGCCACTGACCGCGGCCGCCGATCTGGATGGCGATCAGCTCCTTGCGCCGGACCAGCGCATACGCCTGCGACCACGACACGTTGAGGATCTCCGCGACGTCATCGAGGGTCAGGAAGCGAGGGGTGGGCATCGGTGCGTCTCCGTCCGTCGTCGTCAGTCTGTCAGCCGCACCGGTGGCATGTGACCACTGTCCACACCCGAACGTGTGGACGGCGAATGCACGCAACCCTCGTTCTGACGCATGATCTGCACCCGTTCACTCCCATCCGGGGGTGACGACAAGGATCTGCGGTCCCGAACCCGGGACGGAATCGGAGGACTCGCGCCGTGACCGCCGTCCGGACCGCACCGCCCCCGCTCACGCCTGCCGAGGCGCCGCCCGGGCCGACGCCGCGACGCGTGCGCCCGCCGCAGTGGCTCGATCTGCGGCTCGTGCTCGGGCTGCTCCTGGTGCTCGGCTCGGTGCTGCTCGGCGCGCGTGTGGTCTCCGCCGCGGACGCCACCGTGCCGGTCTGGGCGGCCGCGGGTGACCTCGCCGCCGGCACGGTGCTCACCGCCGACGACCTCGTGGCCGTCGACGTGCGGCTGGACGACGCCGCGCCCTCCTACCTCTCGACCAGGACCCAGCCGGAGGGGCGCACGCTGTCACGCGCGGTCTCGGCAGGCGAGCTGCTCCCGCGGTCGACCCTGGCCGAGGCGGGCGAGCTGGTGCAGCTGGCCCTTCCCGTTCAGGCGGGATACGTGCCGCCGAGCCTCGCGCGCGGGCAGCTGGTCGACGTCTACGCGGTCGCGGACCCGGCGGCGGGGGCGACCGCGGTGGCGGACGGCTCGGTGACCCCGGTCGTGACGTCGGCGCCGGTGCAGGCGATCTCCGGTCGCAGCGAGGGGGTGCTGTCCACGCCGACGACCACGGTGCAGGTCGTGGTGTCGGTGGCGGCGGACGAGGCCACTGACGTGCTCTCGGCGATCGGCGGGCGTCCTCTGGTCGTGGTGGTGCACGACTCCGTCGACGCGGGTTCGGGCGACTGATGCCGCTGCAGGTCTTCACCGCCGTCACGGGCGCCGCGTGGGAGTCCGCCCTCGTGGGTGCGCTCGACCGGGCCGACCACGGGGTGGCGGTCGTGCGCCGCTGCGTCGACGTCTCCGAGCTGCTGGCCGCCGCGGCGACCGGAACCGGCCAGGCTGCGCTGCTCTCGGCGGACCTGCGTCGGCTCGACGGGGACGCCGTCGCCCACCTCGAGGCCGCCGGCGTCGCTGTGGTCGGCCTGGTGGACCCGGGCGACGAGCGTGCGGTGGAGCGACTGCGCCGGCTCGGCGTGACCCACGTGCTGCCCGCCGACGCCGAGCCGGAGGCCATCGCCCAGGCGCTGCGCGAGGCGGTCGCCGGAGCACCCGCCGGCTCGCTGGGTGTCGCCGACCCTCGGACGGCGTTGCCGCTGCTCGGGGTGCCGGCGCAGCCCGAGGACCGGCCTGCCGGGCGCGGACGGATCGTGGCGGTCTGGGGTCCGCTCGGGGCGCCGGGGCGCACGACCGTCGCCGTCGGGGTGGCCGACGAGGCGTCCCGGCTCGGCGTCTCGACGCTGCTGGTGGACGCGGACGTGTACGGCGGCGTGGTCGCGCAGGTCCTGGGTCTGCTCGACGAGTCGCCGGGGCTCGCGGGCGCGGCGCGGCAGGCGTCGGTGGGCACCCTCGACGGCGCCGCCCTCGCGCGGCTCGCCTGGACCGTCCGCCCCCACCTGCGGGTGCTCACCGGTCTCGCCCGCGCCGATCGCTGGCCCGAGCTGCGGCCGCGGGCGGTGAGCGCGGTGCTCGACGAGGGCCGCCGACTGGCCGAGCTCACCGTCGTCGACTGCTCGTTCTGCCTGGAGGAGGACGAGGAGCTGTCCTTCGACACGGCCGCTCCGCGCCGCAACGGCGCCACCCTCGCCGTGCTGGAAGCAGCCGACACGGTGCTCTGCGTCAGCGGGGCGGATCCGGTCGCCCTGCAGCGGACGGTCCGGGCACTGGGGGAGCTGCGCGAGGTGCTGCCCGACGTCGAGCCGGTCGTGGTGATCAACCAGGTGCGCCGCGGACCGGTGCCGGGGGACGCGCGGGCCGAGATCGCGGAGGCGCTCGAGCGCTTCGCCGGGCGCGACGTGCGGTTCTTCCTCCCCGCGGACCGCCGGGCGACCGATGCCGCGCTCGCCTCCGGGCGGACCCTGGCGGAGGTGGCGGCCGGCTCCCCGCTGCGCACCGCCCTGCGCTCGCTCGCCTCGGTGGTCGCGGGGGTGCCCGAACCGGCCACGAAACGGCGACTCCGGACGGGGCGCCGGGCGGGCTGAGGAACGCATCACGGTCGGCCGCTCGGGGTGTCGGCCCACAGCGGGGGCCCGTAGCGTGGGCCCGCCGATCGTGAGGAGAGCGATGGTCGAGCGGCTGACCGCACTGGACGCCTCGTTCCTCTACCTGGAGGAGCGCGACACCCCGATGCACGTCGGGGGTGTCCTCCTGCTCGAGGCGCCGCGCGAGGGGGTCTCGGCGATCGAGTCGCTGGTGACGGCACGGCTGGCGCTCGTGCCGCGCTACCGCCAGCGCGTCCTGGAGGTGCCCGGTCACCTCGCCAACCCGGTGTGGGCCGACGACCCGGACTTCGACGTGGACTACCACGTGCGGCGCTCCGCCCTGCCGCGGCCGGGGACGGAGGCCCAGCTGCTCGAGCTGGTCTCGCGGCTGATGTCGCGCCCGCTGGACCGTGGGCGCCCGCTGTGGGAGCTCTACCTGGTCGAGGGGCTCAGCGGTGATCGCGTCGCGGTGATCACCAAGACCCATCCGGCGCTCGTCGACGGGCTCAGCGCGATCGACATCGGGCAGGTGCTGCTCGATGTCGCGCCGGACGCACCCCCGCCCGCCGCCGAGCCGTGGACTCCCCAGCGCCCGCCGGGCACGCCGGAGCTGGTGGCGCAGGCGCTGGAGGAGTACCTGCGCCGTCCGTCCGCGGTGATCGACACCGTGCGCAGCGCCGTCACCGACGTCCGGGCCAACGCCGCCCGGCTGGCCGGGGTGGGCCGGGAGCTGCTCCGATCGGCCGTCTTCCCGGCCCCGCACACCCCGCTGAACGCGACGACCGGCCGGCAGCGCCGGGTGGCCGTGGCGCGCGCCGACCTCGACGAGGTCAAGAAGATCCGCACGGTGCACGGCGGCACGGTCAACGACGTCCTGCTCACCGTCGTCACCGGCGCCCTGCGCGAGTGGCTGCTGTCCCGCGGCGAGCCAGTGGTCGGGTCCACCTCGGTCCGTGCGCTCGTGCCGGTGGCCCTGCAGGACGCCGACGCCTCGCCCGGCGGACGGGTCGCGTCGTTCCTCGTCGACCTGCCGGTCGGCGAGGCGAACCCGGGCGTCCGGCTGGCGCGGCTGGGCTACGCGATGCGCGGTGTGGCGCAGGAAGGGCGCTCGGTCGGGGCCGACCGGTTGATCGCGTTGACCGGCTTCGCCCCGTCGACCATGCACGCGCTCGGGGTCCGGGCGGCACGCGGTCTGTCCCGGCGGCTGTTCAACCTGGTCATCACCAACGTCCCCGGCCCGCAGGTGCCGCTCTACGCCGCCGGCGCCCGGATGCTGGAGGTGTTCCCGGTCGTGCCGCTGGCGCGCGGTCAGGGCCTGTCGATCGGGATCACCAGCTACGACGGCAGCGTGTTCGTGGGGCTCAACGCCGACCGGGACGGCGTCGGCGACGTCGACGTCCTCGCCGACCTCATCGAGCAGGAGGTCGCCGAGCTGGTGCGCACCTCCTGGTGAGCCAGCCGCGGCACCGGGAACGGCGCCGCGGATCCGGCGCGTTACCGTCGCCGACGACCGACGAAGGGAGCCTGCCGGGTGCGCGTGTACCTGCCCGCGACGACGACCGTGCTGCGGACCCTGGTGGACGAGGGACGGCTGCCCGGGCCGCGCACCGCCTTCGCGGTGACGCCGGCGCTGCGCGAGTTCTACGCCGTCAGCGACGCCGAGGCCGACACCGAGGAGCTCGAGTACGCGGCGCTCCTGACCGCGGCCCGCGCGAGCCTGCGGCTGCTGGACATCGACCCCCTGGCCGCCCGCCGCCGTGTCGTGCTCGCGGCGGACGTGGCCGATGACGCGGTCGAGATCAAGGACGACCCCGCCCAGGACCCCGACAACGACCGCGGCACGGTCCGGGTCACCACCGACATCGGGCTGCGGGAGATCGCCAGCGCGCACATCGACGGCTCCGACGCCGAGGACGACGTCAGCGCGGCCGTCAACGTCGTGCTGGAGGCCGATCTCGGCAGCGACGACGCCCAGTTCGTCGTCGACCAGGCCGAGGGGCACGAGCTGGCCTGGTACGCCACGCAGGAGATCGGTCCCGCGCTCGACCTGCTCTGACCCGTCCACGGCTACGCGGCCACCCGCCGTCGCGCCACCTGCACCCGGCGGACCTGCCCGCCGCTGACCAGCCAGCCCGAGCCGGGACGGATGGGCACCGGCGTGCGCGGCAGCCGGATGCCCAGCAGGTCGCCATCCCCCGGGGCGGGCGTGAGCAGCAGAACGGTCCGGTTGCGCCGCAGCGCCGCGACGGGGCCCTGGTAGAGGCGCGCGACGTCGGCTGCCGAGCCGGCGGCCAGGACGACCGGCGTCCCCGTCCCGGCGGCGGACGGCGCGGACAGGATCGGCGGATCGGCGAGCGCCCCCACGTCGTCCAGCAGCACCGCCCCGGGGCGGCCGCCGAGCTCGGTCTGCCACCGCGCCAGGTCCACCGCGGGGCCGTCCACGGGGAGCACGTCGACGCCCGCCGCCCGCAGGTGCTGGGCGAAGGCGTGGAGCGCGTCGCTGCGCCCGCTGCCGGGCGGGCCGACGACCAGGAGACCTCCGGTGCGCTGGAGGTCGACGGAGAGGGCGTGTCCGTCGTCGCCGCCGGGGCCGACGGGGAGCTCCGGGAGCCTGCCGCACGGCCGTGCGTCGGCGGCCGGCAACGGCAGCTCCGGGTCCGGCGCCAGTTCGACGATGCGCAGCGCGGTCGTCGCCGACCGTTCCGGCCAGGGCGGTAGCGGACGGGGGAGGGCGAGCTGGCACTCGACGGCGGCCTCGCCGAGCAGCGCGCGACCGGGTGGTCGGAACTCGGGAACGGCGCGGGCCGGGATGCCGGCCACCGCGTAGTCGGCGCGGTCGGGCAGCGGCAGCACGAGACGGTGGTCGGCGACGGCCGCCAGCCGGCCGCCCGGCACCGCTCGGTCGGCGGTGAGCACGCAGGTGAGCCCCACGGCCGCGCCGTCGCGGACCAGCCGCAGCAGGGTTGCCGACCCGCCGCCCGGGTCAGCCTCGTCGAGCTGGGTGCTGACCGATTCCACGCCGTCGACCAGGAGCAGCAGCTCGGGGCGAGGCTCGGGCCGGCCCCCACCGCGGCGCAGCGCGACCTCCTCCGCCAAGCGGGTCACCAGCCGGACGCTGCGCAGCGCGTCGCCCGCACCGACCGTCGTCCCGGTGTGCGGCAGCCCCGCCGCCTCGGCGGCGAGCGTTCCGCCTCCGTGGTCGAGCGCGTGCACGTGCAGCTCGTCGGGGCCCCGAGCGGAGACCGCCTCGGCCAGGACGGTTCGCAGCAGCGTCGTCCGGCCGCTGCGAGGACCGCCCACCGCGAGCCACCCGCCGCCCTCGGTGAGGTCGAGCTCGAGCGGCTCCTGCGCCTGCGCGTCGGGCCGGTCGACCAGCCCGATGCGCAGCCGGGGACCGGAGCCGGCGAGCTGGTCGGTGGTCAGGCGGGCGGGCAGCGGCAGCAGCCACGGGCGGTGCGGCGCGCCGATCCGGCTCGTCCCGGCGTGCCGACGCAGCGCCCGGGCCAGCCGGGCGAGGTCGCCGTCGCCGCCGGTCGGACGGTCCGCCGGCTGCGTCCGGGGCAGCGGCCACGCCCACCGCCGGACCTCCACGCCCGTCGCGCGGCCCGGGGCGGTGGACACCCGCGCCACCTGGATCTCCACCGGCGTCGTCGTGCCCGTCCGGACGAAGGCCCGGCCGGGGACGTCGACCGGCAGGAAGGCCGCCTGGCTCGTCCCGAGCACGTCGCGCGAGTCGGCCTCGTCGGTGGTGCGCAGGCAGATCCGCAGCGAGCAGTTCGCCCGGATCTCCGGCGAGACGACGCCGCCGGGCCGCTGCGTCGCGAGGACCAGGTGCACGCCGAGCGAGCGGCCCCGCTGCGCGATGCCCACCAGACCCGGCACGAACGTCGGGTGCTCCTCGGCCAACGTGGCGAACTCGTCCACGACGATGACCAGCCGGGCGAGCTCGATGTCGTCGGGCAGGGCGGTGAGGTCCGCGACGCCGTGCGCGGCCAGCAGTGCCTCGCGCCGGGTGAGCTCGGCCCCGAGCGCGCGCAACGCCCGCTGCGTCGAGGCACCGTCCAGATCGGTGAGCAGGCCGACGGTGTGCGGCAGGTGGACCGCGTCGGCGAAGGCGGCGCCGCCCTTGTAGTCGACGAGCAGGAACGAGCAGCGGTCCGGTGGGTGCGTCAGCGCGAGCGACGCGATCAGGGTCTGCAGCAGCTCGGACTTCCCCGAGCCGGTCGTGCCGGCCACGAGGGCGTGCGGCCCCTGCCGGCAGAGGTCGATGCGGGCCGGCCCGTCGGCCGTGCGGCCGACCGTGGCGACCAGCGAGTCGCGCGCCCGGCTCCAGCTGCCGGCGAGCCGCTCGTCGTCGTCCAGGGACAGTGCGACGGGCGGCAGCTCGAGCAGCCGGACGGTCCGGGGGAGCGTCGCCGCGGTCCCGGCCGGCTCGAGCAGGGCGAGATCGCGAGCCAGCGCCGCGGCCGTGGATCGTGGCAGCCGGTCGACGACCACCCCCGTCCGCTCGGGCGCTGACGTCCGCCGCAGGACCGCGAGGTCGCCGGTCTCGCCGCCGAGGTGCAGGGCGGCTTCGACCGGCACGGGCAGCTGGTCGGCCGTCTCCGCCGAGGTGAGGACGACGACCCCGGCCGACCGGCCGTCCCGCAGGAAGGCGGCCACCCGTGCGTCGACCGGGCGGTCGACGACGACGACCAGCCATGGCGGGGTCACCCGGTCGGCCGCACCGGCAGCTCGGCGCCCGGCGACCTGGGCGGAGATCCAGCGGAGGAGGTCCTCGTCGGCCGCGGCCCGGTCGGCGCCGATGTCGGTGTGCCGCACGTGGGGCAGCCAGCGGACCCAGTCCCAGTCGCGCAGGCGGTTGGCTCCCGCGACCAGTGCCAGCTGCACCTCGTCGGGGCCGTGCAGTGCCGCCACCTGCGCCACCGCCGCGGCGAGAACCCCGGTGGCCCGGGCGCGCGGGCCGACGACCGCCAGGCCGCCGTCGTTGCGCAGATCGACGACGACGGGCAGGTCTTCGACCGGTTCCGGGTGACGGGTGCCCTCGGCCGACACCCGGACCACTCGACCGAGCCCGTGACCGGTGCCGATCCGGATCTGCAGCGCGTCGACATCGGCGCGCCGGCGCTCCCAGATCCGGGACGTGCGGCGGCGGGTCGCGGTCGTCAGCGTCGCGAGATCCGGCCAGGCTGCCTGGGCGTTGCGCCGGTCCGCCGCCAGCGCGTCGGCGAGCCGGGCCTCCGCGTCGAGCACCGCCGCGGCGTGCGCGGCGGTGCTGACTCGGCCGTCGCGCCGTCCCCACCAGCGCTCGGACCCCCAGGTGCCCAGCGCGACCACGGGGCTGAGCAGCCCGAAGAACAGGAACTGCGGGGCGTGCATCAGCCAGGCCATGAGCACGCCGGCGATGGCGGGCAGCCCGATCGCGACCCAGGCCAACCGGCGCCGAGGCGGCGGCGCGGGCGGTCGGGGGAACTCGACGGCGACCTCCGGCCGTGGGGCGATGATCCGCGCCGGGGGTCGCAACCGCAGCCGACCGCCGGCCGCCGGCTCGAGCGACGCCGGGCCCCCCTCCGGGCCGCGGACGGTCAGCGCGGACGACCCGATGCGCAGCACGGCGCCGTTCGGCCACGCGCGGGGAGTGCTGCCGAGCGGCTCGTCGTCCAGCCGGCTGCCGTTGGTCGAGCCGAGGTCGTGCACCGCGATGTGCCCCGCACCGATGGTGACCTGCGCGTGCCGACGCGAGACGTCGGGATCGTCGAGCCGTACCGACGCCTCCGCACCCCGGCCCAGCACGTGCCGGCCCTGGTCCAGCGGCGCGGTGCGGCCGGCCTCCGGACCTCCCACCACGTGCAGTTCGAGGGCGCTGGTGCGTTCGGCCGGGTCGGCCCGCGGCCCCGGGCGGCCGAGACCGAGCACGCTCCCGTGGGCGAGCGCCGGGGCGCTCAGCGGCAGGTCATCGGGCAAGCGGGTCGATCCCGACCAGAGGCCCGGGACGGCGATCCCCAGCGCGTCGGAGAGCACGGCGAGTACGCGTCCCAACGGCTCGTCGTCGGCCGCGAGGACCTCCACGTCGACGGCGCCGTCGACCGAGACCACGGTCCAGCAGCGGGCGGGGCCGGGGGTCGCGGACGGCTGGATCACCCGGGCATGGTCACTCGCGCTGGGACCTCGGCGGGCCGCCGTCGGTGGTTCTGTGGAAAACCAGTGGGTCTGTGGACAACGCGGGGGACGAGCCCTCGCGGCGACCTAACGTCCGCACCGACCGGGACGGACCCGGATCGGAGGAGGACCCGTGAAGGTCGACATCGCGACCCTGCAGTCGATGGCCGGGCAGTGCCGGGCCGAGGCCGCCGACGCCACCGGCCGGCAGGCCAGCCTGTCCAGCAGCATCAACACCTCGGTGCTCGACGGCTGGACCGACAGCCAGGCGGCCGTGAAGTTCAGCGAGCTCTACGAGCAGTGGCGGCTGTCGGCGCAGGGTGTGGCCGACGCGCTCACCGGCATGGGCGGACTGCTGACCAACGTGGCCGCGTCCTACCAGCAGCACGAGGCGGACATGGCCGCGCGCATCGGCGCGATGCTGTGAGCGCCTCCGCCCGGCCGGGAGAACCCCGGTCGGGCGACGACGGCGGGGGCGCCCGACGGACCGGGCGCCCCCGCGAACGATGGGCCAGGGGGCAGTCGACCAGCCCCCTCGTTGTGCCTCCTAGTGGTGGATGAGCGCGATCAGGGAGTCGACAGGTCGTTGTCGATCGTCAGCGTCGTCGCCTCGTTGCAGGTGGCGGGGACGTTGTCCTGCGTCGGATCGGTGCTGGTGAAGCTCAGCCGCCACGAGACGTTCGCCGCCGTCGTGGAGACCGTGGTGTTCGTCGTCGACACGGTCTGCGGTGAGGTACCGCTGACCGGCACCGTCTGCGTGTAGATGGCGGTCCCGGTGCAGCCATTGTTCTCGAACACCGCGAACGTCACGCTGCCGGTCACGGTCGTGCTGCCCGCCGGCGCGGTCACGGTGGCACGGTCGTTCGGGATGAACGACTGCGCCGAGCTCAGCGTCGGGGGCCCCGTCACCGTGAAGCACTCGGTGGTGGACCCGTCGGAGCCGGCCCCGACCCCGGCCGCCAGCGACGCGGCGCTGGGCGTGAAGTCGGCCCGCCAGCAGTAGGTGCCCACGGCGGTCACCGTCGTCGCGGACGAGGAGATGGGTTGCGGGGTGGCGTTGCTGATGTTGAGAGCGGAGCCGACCGGCGTGCCGCCGGTGGCGCATCCGGCTGCCGAGGACAGCGGACCGCACAGCGAGAAGGCCAGGCTGCCGCTCCAGGTGCTGACGCCGCTGACCGTGACGGTGGCGCTGTCGGTGACCTGGGAGCCGACCGAGACGGTGGCCGCCGAAGGCGTGGTGGTCACGGTGGTCTGGCACTGGCCGAACCCGCCGAGGACGAAGTCCTTCAGCACCGCCGTGGTGGACGTGGACGACCGCGTCTCCGCGCTCACCGAGGCGAAGCACGTTCCGCCCAGGCCGAGGGCCGTCAGGTTGACCCCGCCCTCGTAGAACTCCCCGTTCAGAGCCTGGTTGTTCGCGGTTCCGCTCTTGTCCGTGAACGACCACGGCATCGTGATCGTCGTCGGGTTGACGATGCCGCAGAACTGGTCGTTGGCGCCCGCGCTCGCGCAGTTGGCCGAGGTCGACGTCCCCTTGATCCGGAGGTTCGCGTCACCGCAGGTGCCAACCGTGCTACCGGTCGTCTTCGTGCAGGACGGGTCCCACGAGTACACCGTGATCGTGGACGTCGTGCCGCCGTTGCTGAAGTCGCTGACCACCAGCACGTCACCGGTCTTGTGCACACCGTTGAAGCCGCCGCTCGTGCTCCCGGTCAGGGTGATCCGGTTCTGGAAGAACCAGAAGCCCTGCTGGGCGTCGCCGCTGTTGTCCCGACGGTCGGACCCGAAGAACAACACGTCCCCGGCGCTCGTGGTGTAGCGCGCCGCGAAGCTGTGCAGCAGGTTGTCCTTGTCCGGCAGGCCGCCTGCGCCGTCCTTCCAGTTCCAGCTGCTGACGTCCTGCGGGTCCTTCGACCCGCCGCCGGTGAAGATGGAGGCGTTCAGGTTCGATTCTGCGACCCAGTCGACCGCGGTCGCACCGGTCGTGTTGCTGGTCGTGGAGCAGTCGTTGCCCAGGACCTGGTGGCAGACGTTGTCCCAGTCGTCGCCGGGGGTGGCGCCGTTGGTCGCGTCGCCGTCCAGCTCGAACGCACCTGTGTCATGGACGGCGTGGGCTGCGGGGATGGCGACGACCATGGCGAGCACGGCGGCGAAGGCGGCCGCCAGCACCTCCCATGTGCGCCTCCCGCGAAGGAAGCGGTGGACTCGTCGACCGGCTGGGCGCCGACCGTTGCTCTTCACGGCTGATGCGCTCATCTTTCTCTCCCTTGGCGATGGCGCTCTACATGCCTGGACGGTGGCGGACGGGCGGGGCCGGCCGTGCGGGGTCGCATCCTGGACGTCGGCCTCGTACAGCCGGCCCCGTCGCGTTCGCTGTCAGGCCCTCCGAGGACAGGCCGGTGCGCGCAGCGCAGCCCTGGTCGTCCGATGGGCGAGGACCTACGATCCCGAAACGGGTTCCCAGGTCCTTCATGCGGGGCGATGGCGGATCCGATGACCACGTCCTGGTCGGGCAATGACCGGGACGTGGTTCCATGTCTGCCCGCAGTTGGGGCGGGCTGGTGGTCACCGGCGGTGCGCGGCTGGGTGGGCGCGCCAGGCGAGGGGACTCGGGCAACGTCGCCTCCCGGGGGTGTCGTGCGCGGCGCCTTTCGTACTCCCAGGCCGAGCACAGCAAGAACGGACCAAAGACCCTGCTGCTGTCAGGGGGGTCGAGTCGTCTCACCGGCTGTGATGGGGTGATCACCCGGGGCGCGGCCGGGCGGGGCGGGACCACCAGCCGCGACCTGCAGCACCACTGTGCGAGTGTGCTGCTGGCGGCCGATGAGTCGGTGGTGGCGGTCGCCGAGCGCCTCGGGCACCTCGTGTCGGACGTCGAGGACCGGACCAGTAGGCCGTGGACGAGGCGTGACGTGGTACCACCGTGGTATCAGGCAGGTCAGCAGCCCGTTGACCTGGGAACCAGGAGGAATCGTGCAGTTCGGTCGGTACTACGAGGAGTTCGAGGTCGGGGCCGTCTACAAGCACTGGCCCGGCAAGACCGTCACCGAGTACGACGACCACCTGTTCTGCCTCATCACGATGAACCACCACCCGCTGCACCTGGACGCGCACTACGCGGAGGAGACCACCGACTTCGGCAAGAACGTCGTCGTCGGCAACTACATCTACTCGCTGCTGCTCGGCATGAGCGTCCCGGACGTCTCGGGCAAGGCGATCGCCAACCTGGAGATCGAGTCGCTGCGGCACGTCGCCCCGACGTTCCACGGCGACACGATCTACGGCGAGACGACCGTCCTGGACAAGACCGAGTCCAAGTCCAAGGACGACCGCGGGGTCGTGCACGTCGAGACGATCGGCTACAAGCAGGACGGCACCGTCGTCTGCATCTTCCGGCGCAAGGTCATGGTCCCGAAGCGCTCGTACGGCGAGGCCCGCGGCGGCGAGCAGCCCGGTCGCCCCGAGCCGGTCCGCAAGCAGTAGGTCAGGGGAGGGGCAGCACGCCCCACTCGCGGAGGGTCTCCACGAGCCGGGGCGTGCAGGCCAACCCGTCGAGGGCGGTCGCGTCGACCCAGGCGACGTCGTCGGCGTCGTCCCCCGCGGTGGGCAGGGTGGCCGGGTCGAGCGGCGTGCAGGCGAAGTCGGTGACGTCGTAGTCGACCGCCCCGGCGGGGATGAGCACCGACCCGACCGGGGCGCCGACCCGCACGTCGAGCCCGGTCTCCTCACGCACCTCCCGGACGACGGCGGCCTCCAGCGTCTCGCCGGGCTCCACTCGCCCGCCGGGCAGCGACCACAGCCCCCGGCTCGGCTCGTGCCCGCGGCGGATCAGCAGCAGCCGGCCGGCGTCGTCCCGCACCACGGCGCCCACGCACGGCACCCGCGGGCTGGGGGCGACCCCGTGATCCGGCACGCTGGGCACGCTACGCAAAGGTCCTGCGCTTGACGGGAACGGCCGCTCCCAGGACCGTGATCCCCGATGAGCGTCGCCCCGGTGTGTCCGCGCTGCGGTGAGGAACTGGTCGTGCGCCCCGGTTCCACCGCGCAGGCCTGGTGCCACCTGCACGGCGCCGTGACGCCGCTGCACCACACGCTGGTCATCGCCCACGACGCGATCACCGCGGTGACCGCCGACGCACGCGTGCCGGCTTGGGTGCCCGACCCGATGCCCAACGGCTGGAGCCTCACCGGCCTGGCCTGGGGCGGCGAGCCGGGTGCGCGGGCGATCGTCGTCGACACCGCCGGGCCGGCGCCGCTGGGTGGATCCGCCGAGCTGGTGCTGGTCGCGGAGGAACCCGGCACCGGCGTCGGCTGCGGCTACGCCGGGCTGCCCGGCCTCGATCCCGGGGAGGTGATCAGCGGCCAGAACTCCGTCGACGTGAAGGCCGCCGGCCAGCGGGCGCCGCTGTGGGCCGTGCCCACCACCGACGACCGCGCCGCCTTCGTCGGTGAGGCCTACGGCGTGTGGCTGTGGCTGGTCATGTGGCCTATGAACGCCGCGTGGCTGCTCGCCGAGCAGCTCGAGCTGCTCGACCTGCGCGAGCGCGTCTACCCCGACCTGCCGCTCGGCCCACCGAGCGAACACCTGCTGCCGGGCAAGTAAGTCGGCGCGCCGCCCCGGCCCGGGGTGGGACCTGTGTTACCCATGGGACGAAGCGGTTCGCCACCCCGGTGAACCTCGCCGGGAACGCGGAGGTGGTGGTGAGCCTGAAGAAGATCATCATCTGGCTCGTCGTCGCCTTCGTCGTGTTCTACGTGATCAAGTTCCCGCAGAGCTCCGCGGACTTCGTCAAGAGCGCGGGCGAGGCCCTCGGCAACGCGGCGTCCTCGCTGGCGTCGTTCGTCGGGTCCCTCGTCTGACGTGACCCAGCCGCGGCGGTCCGCGGACGGCGAGCCGCGCACCCTCTACGAGGGCCGCCGGGCGCGCAAGGACGTCGCCAAGTACCTGCTGCCCGGCGAGGACGTCATCATCGCCACCCGCCGGCACTGGGCCTCGCTGGCCGAGCCGGTCGCCAAGTCGCTGCCCCTGCTGGTCGTCGGGTTCTGGCTGCTGCTGCTCGACCCGAGCAACCACCTCTCCAGCGCCGCCGGGTTGATCCTGCTGGTGATCGGCCTCGGCTACCTCGGGCTGCGCGTGGCCGAGTGGTACATGCGCCACTTCATCGTCAGCCCGCGCCGCATGCTGCTGACCTCCGGCGTGATCGTCCGCACCGTCACCCTGCTGCCGCGGCGGCGGATCACCGACCTCACCTGGCAGGAGACCGCGTTCGGCCAGCTGCTCGGCTACGGCACCTTCCGCATCGAGTCCGCCGGCCAGCACCAGGCGCTGTCGGAGGTGACCTTCCTGCCCCGCGCCGACGTCCTCTACCGCAAGATCAGCGAGCTGCTCTTCCCCGGCGACAACGGTGACGGCGGTGACGAGATGGGTGACGAGGAGCCACGCCCGCCGCGGCCGGTCGCCCGGCAGGACACCGAACCGATCCCGCGCCGCGAGCCCTGACAGCGGTACGGCAGGGTTACGAGCGATGCGGATCGACCTGCACACCCACTCCTCGGTCTCCGACGGCACCGAGACCCCGGCCGCGCTGCTCGCGACAGCGCACCAGGCCGGCCTCGACGTCGTGGCCCTCACCGACCACGACACCACCGACGGCTGGGCCGCGGCCGCCGCGGCGCGCCCCCCGGGAATGGTCGTCGTCCCCGGGATGGAGCTGTCCTGCCGCTGGTTCCCCGACAACGACCGGCCGATCAGCGTCCACCTGCTGGCCTACCTCTTCGACCCCGAGCACCCCGGGCTGATGAGCGAGCGCACCCGGCTGCGCGAGGAGCGGCTCGGCCGCGGGGAGAAGATCGCCGCCGCGCTCGCCGCCGCCGGCTACCCGGTCAGCTGGGAGCGCATCGTCGAGGCCAGCGAGGGCGGAGTCGTCGGACGCCCGCACATCGCCCGCGCGCTGGTGCAGGCCGGGGTGGTCGGCTCGGTCGACGAGGCCTTCGCCGACCTGCTGCACCCGCGCAGCCCGCACTACGTCGCCAAGCGGGACACCGAGGTCCGCGAGGGGATCGCGCTGGTCCGCGCCGCCGGGGGAGTGCCGGTGTTCGCCCACGGGCTGGCCACCAAGCGCGGCCGGGTGGTCGGGGACGACGCCATCCGCGCCATGGCCGACGCCGGGCTGCTCGGCCTGGAGGTCGACCACCCCGACCACACCGAGGAGGAGCGGGAGCACCTGCGCGCGCTGGCGACCGAGCTCGGCCTGCTCACGACCGGCTCCAGCGACTACCACGGCACCAACAAGACGACGCCGATCGGCGCGTGCACCACCGACCCCGAGCAGCTCGAGGCGCTTCTCGACGCCGGTACCGGCAGCGCGCCGTTCCGGGACTGACGCTCGGTTACCGTGGGCGCCGTGAGTGCCGCGCAGCTGGAGATGCCCGGCATGCCGAAGCGGCTGTTCCCGGCGACGCCGAGCAAGCTGGCCTGCTTCAGCGACTGCCCGCGGCGCTACCGTTTCAGCTACGTCGACCGGCCGACCCCGGCGAAGGGTCCGGCCTGGGCGCACAACAGCGTCGGCGCGGCCGTGCACGCCGCGCTGCGCTCCTGGTACGAGCTGCCGATCGACAAGCGCACCACCGCGGCCGCCCGGCAGCTGCTCTACGGCGTGTGGTCGCCGGTCGGCTTCCGGGACGACGAGCAGGCCGCCCGCTGGCGGGCCCGCGCCGCCGCCTGGCTGACCGACTACGTCACCGGCCTCGACCCGACCGACGAGCCGGTCGGCACCGAGCGCACCGTCGGCTGCACCACCGAGCGGCTGGCGCTGTCCGGCCGGGTCGACCGCATCGACCGGCGCGGCGACGAGCTGGTCGTCGTCGACTACAAGACCGGCCGGGTACCCAGCACCGACGACGACGCCCGCGGCTCACCCGCGCTCGCCGCCTACGTGCTCGGCGTCCGCCGCACGCTGCGCCGGCCCTGCTCCCGCGTCGAGCTGCACCACCTGCCCAGCGGCACGGTTGCGAGCTTCGAGCACACCGACCGGTCGCTGGCCAACCACGTGCGCCGGGCCGAGGACGTCGCCGCCGACATCGGCGTCGCGACCGCGGCCGTCGAGGCGGGCGAGGACCCCGACGTCGCGTTTCCCACCGCCCCGGGCCGGCAGTGCAGCTGGTGCGACTTCCGGCCCAGCTGCCCGACCGGTCAGGCCGCCGCCCCGGCCCGCGAGACGTGGAGCTTCCTCGCCGAGGACGACGCGGCAGACTGACCGCCGTGCCGACGCTCGCGGAGGGCTCCTGGGGCCGGTGGCGCTGGTCCGCGGTCCGCGAGCCGGAGCGCGGCGACGAGGAGTACTTCGGCGTCGAGCTCGAGCACCCGGACGGTCGGCGCGTCGGCTGCGGCTTCGGCGGCCCGGTGGTCCACCCCGACCGCCCGATCAACGACGCCGTCCACTGGGACGACGTCGGCCCGATCGTCCTGCTGGCCCGCACCCGGCGCCCCGAGGGCCTGCGGCTCGTCGTCCGCCACGCGCCCGCCGAACCCGTGTGGACCGGCCGGGCCGACGGGGTGAGCTACCTGCTGCACCTGCGCGAGCGGGACGACCCGGGGGACGCCGTCGTCGAGCTCAACCGGTGAATCCGCGCACCACCAGCGAGACGCCGAGCCCGAGCATCACGAGCGCGATCACCCCGTCGAGCACCCGCCACGCGGTGGGCCGGGCGAAGACCGGCCGCAGCAGGCGGGCGCCATAGCCCAGCCCGGCGAACCACAGCAGGCTGGCCACGCCCGCGCCGGCGGCAAACTCCCAGCGGCGCTCGCCGAAGGTCGCCGACGTCGAGCCGAGCAGGACGACGGTGTCGAGGTAGACGTGCGGGTTGAGCCAGGTCAGCGCCAGGCAGGTGGCCACGGTGACCGCCAGCCCGGTCCGCGCACCGGCGGCGTCGGGCACCAACGATCCGGGGCGCAGCGCCCTCCGCGCGGCCAGGAACCCGTAGCCGAGCAGGAACGCCGCGCCGCCGAAGCAGACGGCCGGGATCAGCCACGGCACCGCCGACAGCGCGGACCCCGCGCCGAGCACCCCGGCTGCGATGAGCGCCAGGTCCGAGACCGCGCACACCGCCACGACCACCGTCACGTGCTCCAGCCGCAGGCCCTGGCGCAGCACGAACGCGTTCTGCGCGCCGATGGCGACGATCAGACCGAGACCGAGGGCGAGTCCGGAGACGAGGGCGAGCAGGGCGGGGGTGTGAAGCACGTCCTCGACGGTAGGAAGCCCGGAATCACGAGTCCAGTTCAGGATTCGATGGGATCGTTAGAGTCGCTTCATGGAGCTGGCCCAGTTGCAGGCGCTCGACGCCACCGTCCGCGAGGGCACCCTCGAGGCGGCCGCCCGCGCTTTGCACCTGACCCCGTCGGCGGTCAGCCAGCGGCTCCGGGCGCTGGAGATCGCCACCGGGCGCGTGCTGCTGGTGCGCAGCAAGCCGGTGCAGGTCACCGAGTCCGGCGCGGCGGTGCTGCGGCTGGCCCGGCAGATCGACCTGCTCACCGCCGACACCGCCCGCGAGCTCGGCGGCGGCACCGCGGAACGTCCACCGGCCCTGCCGATCGCGGTCAACGCCGACTCGATGAACACCTGGGTGCTGCCCGCGCTCGCGCCGCTGGCCGCCGAGTACACCCTCGACCTGCACCGCGAGGACCAGGAGCACACCAGCGCCCTGCTGCGGGCCGGCGCGGTCATGGCCGCGATCACCACCGAGGCCGATCCGGTGCCCGGCTGCTCGGTCACCCGCCTCGGCAGCATGCGCTACCGCCCGATGGCCGCCCCGGACTTCGCCGCCCGCTGGTTCCCCGACGGCCCGACGCGCGAGGCGCTGCGCCGGGCGCCGATCGTCGTCTTCGACCGCAAGGACGACCTGCAGCACGTCTACCTGCGCCGCCGGCTCGGCCCGGACGCCGACCCGCCCGCGCACCACGTGCCGGCGTCGGCGGACTTCCTCGCCGCGATCGTCCTCGGCTTCGGCTGGGGCATGGTCCTCGACCTGCAGCGGCCGGGCGGTGCGCTGGTGGAACTGGACCCGGACGGCGCGGTCGACGTCGTCCTGCACTGGCAGCAGTGGAAGCTGCGCTCGGAGAGCCTCGACCGGGTCCGCGCCGCGATCGAGCAGGCCGCGCGGCAGCGCCTCGATCAGGCCGAGAGCGGCGCGGCCACCCGCTCGTAGCCGGCCCACACGATCGGCGATCGGCGCACCCGCTGCGGCAGCGGCAGCACCGCCTGGCGGAAGGCCCGCAGGCCGGCGGTCGCCGCCGCATCGGTGACCCCCAGCCCCGGCATCGAGTACATCCGCCGCGCCCACGGGGGCAGCGACGCGAAGGCGAGCGCGGCCAGGCCGCCCCAGGCCGGGCGCGCGGGCGTGAGGAAGCGGACCCAGGTCGGCATCGGGGGCCTGAGCACCAGCCGGGCGGCGTCCCGCGCGGCGGGGGTGGCCGCCAGGACCGGCCGCATCCGGGAGAAGTAGGCGCCCAGCGCGGCCACGGTGGCAGGGGCCTCCGCCGCGCCGATGAGCGACGCCGCCGTCCGCTGCTCGGCCACATAGCGATCGGCGTCGTCGTCGGTCAGCGGCACCCCGGCGCGGCGGGCGCACGACAGCAGCGAGTCGACCTCGCAGCAGTGCACCCACCGCAGCAGCTCCGGGTCGTCGACCCCGAGGCGGTGGTGGAGACCGCGCACCCGGCCCACCGCGCGCAGCGCGTCGGTCCGGGTGCCGAAGGTCAGCGTGTCGACGTAGGCGGCGGTGCGCACCAGCCGCGGCCACGGGTCCTCCCGGGCGGCGGAGTTGCGCGCCACGCCGTCCATCGCGACCGGGTGCAGCGCCTGCAGCAGCAGCGCCCGCAGTCCACCGACGGAGAACGACGGGTCGGTGTGCACCCGCCAGGTCACGCTCTCGGGCCCGAAGAACCCGAGGCGGTCCTCGTCGGCGGTGAACGTCATGACGCGACCGAGGAGCCCGCTGCCGAGACGCTGCCCCAGAAGTCCAGGAGCACCTCGAGGGTGCGCGCCGGGTTCTCGATCGCGGGGGAGTGGATCGACCCCGGGATCACCTCGTGCCGGGCGCCCAGCCGCTGCGCCATGTCGGCCTGCGCCTCCGGCGTCCACGCGTCGTCGGCCACGCCGTGCGCGACCAGCACCGGGAGGCCGGTCGCGGCCAGCTCGGCCACCCGGTCGGGCTCGGTGGTCATCGCGTCGGCCATGCCGAGCAGCCCGGCCGCGCTGTTGGCGAGGAACCGCTGGGTGAGGAACGCCCGCGTCGGCGCCGGCACGGCCTGGGCCTTGGGATCGGTCATCGCCAGCTGCTGCATCGCCTCGTGCACCGCGGGCACGCCGCCCTCGGCCAGCAGCGGGCGCATGTACTCCAGCAGCACCGCACGCGGGCCGACCAGCTTCGACGGCCCCGACCCCAGCAGGGTCAGCGAGGTGAACAGCGCCGGCTCGGCCAGGACGGCGGCGCGGCCGACCAGCCCGCCGAAGCTGTGCCCGAGCAGGTGCAGCGGCCCCGACGTCTCCGCGCGCAGCACCCGGCCCACGGCCATGAGGTCGGCGGCCAGCTCGGCGACGGTGTAGGCGGCCGGGTCGTCGGGACCCGGCGACTCGAACTGACCGCGCTGGTCCAGGGCGACCGCGCGGTAGCCGGCGCTGCAGAGCGGGCGCAGCAGCGGTGCGAAGTCCTCCTTGGTACCGGTGTAGCCGGCGACCAGCAGCACCGTCGCGCCGTCGGCGGGCCCGGTGTCCAGCGCGACCAGCGGCCCGGCACCGCCGTCGAACGTCCGGTGGCTCGCGTCGTGGTCGGCGAGCTGGCGCAGGTCGTTGGGTGCGATGGACAGCGGGACGGCGTCGGAGGTGCCACCGGGCAGGACCATGCCCCCATGTAACCGCGCCGGGCGCGCGAATGCCGCGAGGGGAGGCCCTACCTGTACGCGATCACCCGGTCGGGCAGCCGGTAGACGACGACGTCGCCGATCGGCGTGGCCACCCCGCCGGTCGGCGGCCCGTCGACCGACGACCGGCCGGTCTCCTGGCCGTTCGACGGGTTGAGCGCGACGAACGCGCCCTCCTCCGGGACCAGCAGGGGCGAGGACATCGCCAGGGCCTTCAGCGAGGTCTGCGGGGTGGGCAGGCCCAGCGCGGGCACCTGCCAGAGGACGGCGAGGTCGCTCGCGCGGGCGACCAGCGTGCCGCGGGCCCACGTCAGCACGAGCGGTCCGGCGACCGCGGACATCGGGCGCGCGTCGTCCTGCCCGGCGGCCGGCAGCGGGAGCACCGTCGTGACGGTCCCGTCGGCGGCGGAGAGGAACTGCAGCTCGTCCCCGACGACGACGGCGACCCCGCCGTCCGCCCCGGCGAGCTGGACCTGGCTGCCGTCGTTGGTCGACAGGTCCTGGGTCCAGGCGGCGTTGCCCTGGCCGCCGTCGAGCAACCGCACCCGCAGCGCCTGCGTTCCGGGGCAGCGGAGCAGGACCGCGATGCCCGACGAGCCGGGCACCGCGTCGAGGATGCTGCAGCCGTGCGGGGCGGAACGCCAGCGGATGTTGTCCCCGAGCGGGTCGATCACGACCACGCTGCCGCGGGAGACCGCGAGCACCGTGCTCCGGGTGCTGCGCAGGGTGACGTCGGAGTCGAGGTCGACGCTGCGGGTCCACGCGTAGCCGCCGGTGTCGGCGTGCAGCGCGACCGCCTGGTCGCAGCGGATCCGGGTGCGGAACACCGCCACGGCCACGCCCTCGGTGGCGGTCACCCCGCACAGCACGGCGTTGCTGCGGGTGTAGTGCCAGACGGGATCCCCGGTCGCCGGGTCGAGCGCGGTGATCCCGTGCCGGTCGCCCATGATCACCCGGTCGCCGGCGACCACCTGCTCGGGCAGCACGCCGGCCGTGCGCGTCCAGGCCTGCGACAGCGCACCGGCCGGCGACCCGGTGGGGTCGACGGCCGGTGCGGCGGTCGAGCGGGAGGTCGCCGCGGCGTCCGAACCGCGCCACAGCAGGGTGGCGACGACGACCAGCACGAGCGTGGCCGCCGTCCAGACCCACACCCGCAGGGGCGGGCAGCGCAGCGTGGCCACGGGAGAGAAATTACGCGGCGGACTCGGAGCCGCCGCCGCGGTTGGCACCGCCACGCCGACGCCGGCGGCGACGGGCCGGGGCACCGCCCTCACCGGCGGCGGCCACGGGCGCCTCGGCCGGGGCCGACTCGCCGGAGGCAGCGGCACCGCCGCCACCCCGGGTACGCCGGCGCGGGCGGCTCTTGCGCGGGCGCTCCGGCTCGTCGCCGTCGCGTGCCGGGCCTCGCTGGCCGGACTGACCGCCGCGGTTCTTCTTGCCCGTCTCGCCGAGGTCCTCGAGCACCTCGGCGTCGAGGCCCTCGCGGGTCCGCTGCGCGCGGGGCAGGCGACCGGTCGCCGTCTCGGGGACGTCGAGGTCGGTGTACACCCACGGCGAGGTGGAGTACGTCTCCGGCGGGTTCTCGAAGTCCAGCTCGAGCGCCTTGTTGATCAGCTGCCAGCGCGGGATGTCGTCCCAGTCGACCAGGGTCACCGCGACGCCGGTGTGCCCGGCGCGCCCGGTGCGGCCGATCCGGTGCACGTAGGTCTTCTCGTCCTCGGGGCACTGGTAGTTCACGACGTGGCTGACGCCGGTGACGTCGATGCCGCGGGCGGCGACGTCGGTGGCGACCAGGACGTCGACCTTGCCGCTGCGGAACGCGCGCAGCGCCTGCTCGCGGGCGCCCTGGCCGAGGTCGCCGTGCACGGCGGCCGCGGCGAAGCCGCGCTCGACGAGGTCGTCGGCGACCTTCTGCGCGGTGCGCTTGGTGCGGCAGAAGACCATGACCAGACCGCGGTCGCGGGACTGCAGGACACGGGCGAGCAGCTCGGGCTTGTCCAGGTTGTGCGCCCGGTAGATGAACTGCGTCGTCTGCGGCACGGTCGAGCCCTCGTCGTTGCCGTGGGCGCGGATGTGCGTCGGCTGGGTCATGAACGACCGGGACAGGGTCACGATCGGGCCGGGCATGGTGGCCGAGAAGAGCATGGTCTGGCGCTGCGTCGGGACCATGCCGAGGATCCGCTCGATGTCGGGCAGGAAGCCCAGGTCGAGCATCTCGTCGGCCTCGTCGAGGACCAGCGCGCGGACCTTGCCGAGGATCAGGTGGCCCTGCTCGGCCAGGTCGAGCAGCCGGCCCGGGGTGCCGACGACGACCTCGACGCCGCCCTTGAGCGCGGAGACCTGCGGCTCGTAGGCGCGGCCGCCGTAGATGGCCTGCACGCGGATGCCGCGCTTGCTGCCGGCGGTGGCCAGGTCGCGGGCGACCTGGACGCACAGCTCACGGGTGGGGACGACGACCAGCGCCTGCGGGACGCCGTCGCCGCCCTCGGCCGGCGGGACGATCCGCTGCAGCAGCGGGACGCCGAAGCCGAGGGTCTTGCCGGTGCCGGTGCGGGCCTGGCCGATCAGGTCGTGGCCGGCCAGCGCCAGCGGGAGCGTCAGCTCCTGGATCGCGAAGGTGCGGGTGATGCCCACCTCGGCCAGCGCCGCGACGACGTCGGGGTGCACGTCGAAGTCGCTGAACAGCGGTGCGGTCTCCTCGACCGGTGCGCCGCCGAGCTGCTCGACGTCCTGCTCGATCGCCTCGGGGGCGGGGGCGCCGGTCTCGGCGCGCTCCAGGTCGGGGGTGGCGGCGGTGTTCTCGGGTGCGGTCAGTTCTCTCGCCTCAGGTCGGCTGGGGGGCAGGCGGCTCGGCGGCGGATTCCGCCGGACCGGCGCTGTCCCGGATTCGGTGTCGCGGGATCAGTTCCAGCGCCGACACCGCCAGCGGACCGGGCGTCGGGAAGGGGCCCAGGTGGCTCGCCCCGGTGGGGCGTCGCTCAGCGTTAGTCAGCGCACAGATACATGCAGTAGCAAACCAGACGGCTCGCCGATTCCCATGGTAACCAGGGCACGGGCTAGCCTCGGCGCGCCGCGGCGGAACTGTGGCCCGTCCCACTCGAAAGGGGAGCGCGTGTCAGAGGTCGACACCCGTGCCGTCGTCGACCTGCTGGGGGCGCTGGCCTACGCCGAGCTGACCGCCTTCGACCGGCTCGCCGAGGACGCCCGCCTCGCGCCGTCGCTGGAGGGCCGGGCCGCGCTGGCCGGGATGGCGGTGGCCGAGATGGGCCACTTCGCGCGGCTGCGCGAGCGGCTGCTGGAGCTCGGCGCCGACCCGACCGAGGCGATGACACCGTTCGTCCGCGCGCTGGACGCCTTCCACGAGAGCACCCGACCCAGCACCTGGCTGGAGGGCCTGGTGAAGGCCTACGTCGGCGACGGGCTGGCGGCCGACTTCTACCGGGAGATCGCCTCCTTCCTGCCGTCTCCGGACCGCGAGCTGGTGCTCGACGTCCTCGCCGACACCGGGCACGCCGACTTCGCCGTCCGGGAGGTGCGCGCCGCGATCAAGGCCGACCGGACCGTCGCCGGGCGCCTGGCGCTGTGGGGACGCCGGTTGGTGGGGGAGGCGATCTCGCAGTCGCAGGCGGTCATCGGCGAGCACGACCAGCTCGCCGAGCTGATCATCCAGGGCACCGGCGACCTGGCCGGGATCGGCCGGCTGATCGAGCGGATCACCGCCGCGCACACCGACCGCATGAAGCGACTGGGCCTCAACCCCTGACGGAAGGCGACACCGTGCCGCACCTGATCGTGATCGGTGCCGGCCCCGGCATCGCCGGGGCGACCGCGCGCCGCTTCGGCCGCGACGGCTACGACGTCGCCCTGGTGGCCCGGGACGCCGACCGGCTCACCGAGCTGGGGGAGGGCCTGCAGGCCGACGGGATCACAGCGGGCTGGGCACCGGCCGACGCCGGCGACGCCGCCGCCCTGACGAGGGCGATCGGGCTCTTCACCGCCCACGCCGGCCCGGCCGACGTCCTGCTCTACAACGCCGTCGGCCGCCGGCAGACGACGGCTGCGGACCTGACGCCGGAGGAGCTGGCCGCCGACCTCGCCGCCGGTGTGATCGGTCTGCAGACGGCGGTGCAGGCCGTGCTGCCCGGCATGCGGGAGCGCGGCAGCGGCACGGTGCTGGTCACCGGGGGCGGGGCCGCCGACGACCCACGCCCGGCCGCGCCCAGCCTCGGCGTGCAGAAGGCCGCGCTGCGCGCCCTGGTGACGGTGCTCGCGGAGGCGTTGGCGCCCGAGGGCATCCACGTCGCGACGGCGACGGTGCGCGGGCTGGTCCGGGACGACGGCCCGATCCGGCCCGTCGAGATCGCCGAGCTGTACGCGGAACTGGTCGCCGAGACGGCGGGGCCGCGCGAGCAGTGGCGCACCGTCGTCGACGTGACATGACGAAGGGCGCCTCCGCGGGAGCGGAGACGCCCTTCGGCGCGGTGGTTCAGGCCCCGGCGATGAAGCCCACGCGACGCTGGTCGGGCTGGGCGATCTCGACGTAGGCGATGCGGTCGACCGGGACGACGACGCGGCGGCCCCGGTCGTCGACGAGGGTGAGCAGGCCGGTCTTCGACGACCCGGACATCGCGGCCGACACCTCGGCCTCGATCTCGTCTGGGGTCTTCGGGCTCTCGATGATCAGCTCACGAGGAGAGTGCTGAACACCGATCTTGACTTCCACGGGGCGGATGCCTCCTCCGGTTGGCGGCTGATCTCACGCTAGCCCAGCGACCCCGCCGGGGACCCGCCGCGGAGCTGCGCCGAAAGCGAACGTCAGTGATCTTCGAGGCGGGGGAAGCCGGAGATGCCGCGCCAGGCGAGCGAGGACATCAGCGTCACCGCCTCGTCGCGGGAGACGGTGCCCTTGCGCGGCAGCCACCACCGCGCGCTGGTCTCGGCCAGGCCGGTGAGCCCGGAGGCCAGCAGCAGCGCCCGCTCGGGATCGGAACCGGTGTCGCCGGCGATGACCTCGGCGATCGCCTCGACGCACGCGCGGGTCCCGCGGTCGACCACGGCGCGGACGTCGTCGTCGTTGCGCAGGTCGGACTCGAAGACGAGCCGGAAGGCCTCACCCTCGGCGTCGATGAAGTCGAAGTAGGCGCCGACGGCGCCGTCGACGCGGGCCCGGTTGTCCTCGGTGTCGGCCATCGCGGAAGCGACCCGCTCGGTCAGCTCGTCGACGTGCTGCTCGAGCAGCGCCAGGTACAGCTCCCGCTTGCCCGGGAAGTGCTGGTAGAGCACCGGCTTGCTGACGCCGGCGCGGTCGGCGATGTCGTCCATCGCCGCGGCGTGGAAGCCCTGGGCGACGAAGACGTCCTGCGCGGCCTGCAGCAGCTGCATCCGCCGCGCGCTACGGGGTAGGCGCGAGGTGCGGCGGACCGGGGCGGCGGCCTGGCGAGGGTTCTGCATGGCGGGGCAGATGTTACCGGCGGGTCACCCCGGCCGCGCGAGGCACGGAGTTACCGTCGAGTACGTGCCAGGCCCCGTCGTCCCCGCGTCGTCGTCCACGACGCCCCTGCCCGTGCTCGACACCCTGCCCGCGCCGTGGCCGGGTGAGATGGTCGCCGTCGGCGACGGCGAGGTGTTCGTCCGGCAGATCCCGTGGAGCGGTCCCGTGGACGGTGCGGACGACGGCGCACCCCGCGAGCGCGCGCTGTACGTGCACGGGCTCGGCGGCGCCTCCACCAACTGGACCGATCTCGCGGCCCTGCTGCGGGTGCGCTTCGACGGCTGGGCGGTCGACCTGCCCGGCTTCGGCCGCTCCGAGCCACCGGCGGGGCACCGCTACACGATCCGGGGGCACGCCCGCGCCGTCGTCGACCTGCTCGAGCACATCGCCGCGCAGCCGGGGGAGGCGCAGGGCAGGCCGGTCCACCTGCTCGGCAACTCCCTGGGCGGGCTGGTCAGCCTGCTGGTCGCCGCCCGCCGTCCCGACCGGGTCGCCTCGCTGACCCTGATCTCCCCGGCGATGCCGGTCTACCGCGTGCCCCCGTCGTTCAGCCGGATGCTGCTGCTCCTCCTGCTGCCCGGCGTCGCCGGTCTGGCCGAGAAGCGGATGGCCGGGATCGCCCCGGAGCAGCACGTCCGCGCCATGGTGGACATCTGCTTCGGCGACCCGGCGCGGGTGCCGAAGGAGCGCATCGACGAGGCGGTCGAGGAGATGCGCGACCGGGCCGCCCAGCCCTGGGCCGACCGCGCCCTGGTGCGCAGCATGCGCGGCCTGATCACCTCCTACCTCAAGGTCAACGGTGCCTGGCGGATGGCCGAGCGGCTCACGCCGCCGACGCTGGTGATCTGGGGCGACCGCGACCGGCTGGTCGACCCGCGCCTGGCGCCACGGCTGGCGGCCGCGGTGCCCGGCGCCCGCTTGCTGGTGCTCGAGGGCGTCGGTCACGTGGCGATGCTCGAGGCGCCGGAGCCGACGGCGCGGGCGGTGCTCGGGATGGTCGAGGAGCCGGACGCCGTCCCGGCCGGAGACACCCCGTCCGCCTGTCGCTGAACGACTGCGGAGCGTGAGATTCTGCCGGGGTGACCGCGGCGGACGCTTCCCCCCGCCGCCCGCCGCTGCCGCCGTCCCGGCGTGATCCCCGCCCCCCGGAACGACCGCCGGCCGGCCTGCGCGGATTCGTGCGCCGCTGGGGCTGGCGTGCCTACGCCGTCCCCCTGCTGACGATCGCCACGATCGCGACCCTCGTCGAGATCGTCGTCGGCGGTCCGTCGCCGGCGTCGACGGCCGCCACGCCCACCCCGCAGGCGAGCACTCCCACGCACGTCTCCGCGGCGCCGGCGGGTGACGCCGGCCCGACGGCGACCGCCGCCGTCCCGGCCGAGACCACCTACGTCGAGCAGGGTGCGGGGTCGGTCAGCGTCGTCGACGGCACCTCGCCGGTGTACGGCAGCGGCCCGCTGGAGCGGTTCGTGGTCGAGGTCGAGGACGGCATCGGGGTGGACGGCGCCGGGTTCGCCGAGGCCGTCGAGACGACGCTCGGCGACCCGCGCTCGTGGGGCCACGGCGGGCGGATGTCGTTCCAGCGGGTCGGCGTCGCCGAGGCCGCTGCCGACCGGTACGACTTCCGGGTCACGCTGGTCAGCCCCGGCAACATGGAGAAGTACTGCCCCGGCGTGGGCACCGGCGGGTACACGTCCTGCCGGTACGGCGAGCGCGCGGTCATCAACCTCGCCCGGTGGGAGACCGCCGTCCCCGACTACCAGGGGGACATCGCGACCTACCGGCTCTACGTGGTCAACCACGAGGTCGGGCACGCGCTCGGCCACGGCCACCAGCTGTGCCCGGGCGACGGCCAGGTGGCCCCCGTCATGCAGCAGCAGACCCTGGGTCTGGACGGCTGCGTGAAGAATGCCTGGCCGTACCCGTAGCGACCGACAGGAGACCGGGATGACCGCGGTGGCCGGGACGACGGTGGCCGAGCTCATGGCCGAGCTGGCCGCGCTCGAGGACCCCAGGATCCGCGAGGTCAACGCCCGGCACGGCGACGACCACGGCGTGAACCTGACCACGCTGCGCGCGATCGCGACCCGGCTGAAGACCCAGCAGGACCTCGCGCGCGAGCTGTGGGGGACCGGTGACACGGCAGCGCGACTGCTCGCGCTCCTCATCTGCCGGCCGAAGGCGTTCGGGCGAGACGAGCTGGACGCGATGCTGCGCGACGCGCGGACGCCGAAGGTGCACGACTGGCTCGTGAACTACGTGGTCAAGAAGAACCCGCACGCCGAGGAGCTCCGGCAGGCCTGGCTCGCCGACCCGGACCCGGTGGTCGCGAGCGCCGGCTGGGCGCTGACCACCGAACGCGTGGCGAAGAAGCCCGACGGCCTCGACCTGCCGGGGCTGCTGGACGTCGTCGAGGCGGAGATGAAGGACGCCCCGGACCGCCTGCAGTGGGCGATGAACCACTGCCTGGCCCAGATCGGGATCGAGCACGCCGAGCTCCGCGCCCGGGCGATCGACATCGGCGAGCGCCTGGAGGTGCTCAAGGACTACCCGACGCCGCCGAACTGCACGTCGCCCTTCGCGCCCGCCTGGATCACCGAGATGGTGAGCCGGCGAGGCTGAGCAACGGGCTGTCAGGCGCGGGTCTGCACGTGCCAGCGGACCGGACCCGTCATCAACGGCACCGCCTGGCCGAGGAAGGCCAGCGCCAGCACGACGGCGTGCGGATCGTCGAGTGAGGCGAGGCCGTAGACGACGGCGCCGACGAGCGCGGTCACGATGACCACCCCGCGCGCCGCACGACTGCGCCGGCGGAAGACGACCCACAGCAGGACGCAACCGACCGCGAACCAGAGGACCGCCGCCGCCGGGTTGCCGTCGCCGTAGTCGGTCAGCAGTGCCTGGACCGCCAGGAACGCGCCGGACAGGAGCAGGAGCGCACGAACGCCCGACGGGCGGTCTGCGGCGTCCGAGACGGTTCCGTCGTGGTTCGGGTTCTGAGCCGGGCTGCGCACGGGCGCATCATGCGCCAGACGGAGGTTTCCTGAGGCCTCCTACTCTCTGAGCCCGCCCGATCAGGTCACGCCGACGGGTGGCGAGACGGGAGAAGGGTCAGCCTTCTGACGTGCTGTTGGGAATCGACGTCCGCCGCCTCATCGCTGCACCTTCCCCGTCGTCCGGAGGTGGTTCGAGCCCCGTCGTGTGGATCGTCGTCGTGGTCGGCATAGTCACAGCGGGGACCACGTTGATCCCCCGGCGACGGCGGTAGGCGAGGCCAAGGCACAACGCGCACTGAGCGGTGAACACCTGAGGCCCAGAACTGGCCAGGAAACGGGCCTCTGGCGTTCAACGCTTCCAACGGGGACGCGTCGCGACGCATCGCGGCGAAGGCTCAGATCTGCGCGGTCAGCTCCACCGCGATGCCGTCGGGATCGAAGACGGCGAGGAAGGCCAGCCCCATCGCCGGCACCTCCCGGATCGGTCCGTGATCGATGCCCCGCTCGTCGAACACCCGCATCGCCGCGTCGAGGTCGTCCCGGCTCGCCACGCCGAAGCTCAGGTGGTCCAGTCCCACCCGGAACGGGTCGAAGCGGTCGTCGGCGTTCGTCGCGTCGACCGGGCGCAGGCCGATCATCACGCCCGCGTTCATCAGCACGACCCCGCCCTGCAGGGCGTCGGCGACCAGCCCGTCGGGGTCGTCGTCCGGAGGACCCGGCAGCGCCACCTGGAAGCCGAACACGTCCTCGTAGAACGCCCGCGACCGGACGACGTCGGTCACGGTGAGCCGGATGTGGTGCGGTGCCCCGACCTGCAGCGGGCTGCTCATGGCCGCACGCTAGGCCCGGTCCCCAGCGGCGGGAAGAAGCCCGCGTGTCAGGCTGTTGTGCGGACGAACGGGCGGCCACGGGCCGCTGACGTGAACCGCAGGAGGAGCCACCGTGTCCTTGCCACCCCTGGTGGAGCCCGCCGCCGATCTGTCGATCGACGAGGTCCGCCGGTACAGCCGCCACCTGATCATCCCGGACGTCGGGATGGACGGGCAGAAGCGGCTGAAGAACGCCAAGGTGCTCGCCGTCGGCGCGGGCGGCCTGGGCTCGCCGGTGCTGATGTACCTGGCCGCCGCGGGTGTCGGCACGCTCGGGATCGTCGAATTTGACGTCGTCGACGAGTCGAACCTGCAGCGCCAGATCATCCACGGCGTCTCCGACGTCGGCCGGTCCAAGGCCGAGAGCGCGCGCGACTCGATCCGGGAGATCAACCCGCTGATCGACGTCCGGCTGCACGAGACGCGGCTGGACAGCGACAACGTGCTCGAGATCTTCAGCCAGTACGACCTGATCGTCGACGGCACCGACAACTTCGCCACGCGCTACCTGGTCAACGACGCCTGCGTGCTGCTGGACAAGCCGTACGTGTGGGGCTCGATCTACCGCTTCGACGGCCAGGTCTCGGTCTTCTGGAACGAGCACGGCCCGAACTACCGCGACCTCTACCCGGTGCCGCCGCCGCCCGGCATGGTGCCCAGCTGCGCCGAGGGCGGCGTGCTCGGCGTCCTGTGCGCGACGATCGGCGCCATCCAGGCCACCGAGGCGGTCAAGCTCATCACCGGCATCGGCGAGACGCTGCTCGGCCGGCTGATGGTCTACGACGCCCTGGAGATGACCTTCCGCACGATCAAGGTGCGCAAGGACCCCGAGGCCGAGCCGATCACCGGGCTCATCGACTACGAGGCGTTCTGCGGCGTCGTGTCGGAGGAGGCCCAGCTGGCCGCGGCGGGCTCGACGATCACCGTCGACGAGCTCAAGGACATGATGGACGCCGGCAAGGACTTCGAGCTGATCGACGTCCGCGAGCCGAACGAGTACGAGATCGTGTCCATCCCCGGCGCGAAGCTCATCCCCAAGGACGAGATCCTCTCCGGCCGGGCGCTCGCGCAGCTGCCCAACGACAAGCCGATCGTGCTGCACTGCAAGACCGGTGTGCGCTCGGCCGAGGCGCTGGCCGCGGTGAAGAACGCCGGCTTCCGGGACGCCGTCCACGTCCAGGGCGGCGTGACCGCCTGGGCGACCCGCATCGACAAGACGCTGCCCACTTACTGAGCGTCATCGAAGGCCCGGCTCGACTCCCCCGGGGAGACGAGCCGGGCCTTCGCACGATCTACTGAGGCCCATGGCCGAGATCGCACCCACCGAGCTCCTCGAACTGTTCCAGCGCGCCCAGGCGTCCTTCACCGATCGCGTCGACGCGATCGAGCCCGGGCAGTGGGAGGACGAGGCGCTGCCCGAGTGGACGGTGGCCGACCTGGTGGCGCACCTGGTCACCGAGATGCTCTGGGTGCCGCCGCTGGTCGCCGGCGAGCCCTACGCCGAGGGCCGGTTCCCCGACGCCACCACCGACCTGCTGGGCGACGACCCGATGGTCGGCTGGGAGTCGGCCGCCGACGGTGCCCTTTCGTCCTTCGCCGAGGACGACGCCCTCGAGCGCACCGTGCACCTGGAGCGCGGCCCGACCCCGGCGACGCAGTACATCCTCGAGCTGATCTCCGACCTCACCGTGCACTCGTGGGACCTGGCCCGCGCGATCGACGCCGACACCGAGCTCGACGGCGAGCTGGTCACCGCCTCGCTCCTGATCGGCGAGGCGCTGCCGGACGACGGTGTCCCGGGGTACTACGAGCCGCCGCTGGACTCCTCGCCGTCGGCCTCGCCGCAGCAGCGGCTCCTCGCGCGCTTCGGCCGCCGGCCGCTGTAGGCGCGGTGGACCCGCTCGACGTCGACGAGGCGGTGTTCGACGTCGTCGAGCGGATCCCGCCCGGCCGGGTGAGCACCTACGGGGCCATCGGGCGGCTGGTCGGCGTGGGTCCGCGGCGGGTGGCGCGGGCGATGTCGACCGGCGGCGGCGCCGTCCCGTGGTGGCGGGTGCTGCGCGCGGACGGCACGCCGGCCGAGCCGGTCCGCGTCCGCCAGCTCGAGCTGCTCGCGGGGGAGGGCGTGCCGGTGCGCGACGGCCGGGTCGACCTGCGCCGGGTCGGCTGGCCCGACTGACCGATCAGCGGGCCGGGGTCAAGGGCCGGATCGGTCGGGCGCGGACCTTGCGCCGGATGCGGCGTGCGGTCACGGCGGCGGCCTCCTGGGCGAGCTGACGGGCGGCGACGACCGATGCCGGCTCGGTGATGTCCACTCGAACTCCGTTCGTCGGTGCGTGCAGCGACGACACGCACGTTCCTCGCTCGGTCTGGCGAAACCCTGATGACGTCCTGCAGAGGCGCTGAGGGCTACAGCAGATACCAACGGAGTGACATTTCCCGAGGTCACGCCGCCGTGCCACACGCGCCCCACCCGTCACAGGGGTGCGCAGAAGTGTCGGGACGCCGTGCTTCCATCGCAGGCGTGGCAGCCCGGGGGACCGCGACGGAGACCGCGGGACCGGTCTACCGCCTCGTCGCCGGCGAGCCGGTGCGCGCCGCTCGCCCGGTGCTGGACCCGACCCAGCAGGCGGTCGTCGACCACCCCGGCGGTCCGCTGCTCGTCCTCGCCGGACCGGGCACCGGCAAGACCACGACGATCGTCGAGGCGGTCGCCCGGCGGATCGACGACGGCGTCGACCCCGAGCAGATCCTCGTCCTGACCTTCAGCCGCAAGGCCGCCGCCGAGCTGCGCACCCGCGTCACCGCGCGGGTCGCCCGCACCATCCGCGAGCCACTGGCCCGCACGTTCCACTCCTACGCGTTCGGCGTCCTGCGCCGCGCCGCGATGCTGCGCGGCGAACCGCCGCCCCGGCTGCTGACCGCCGCCGAACAGGACGCCGTCGTCGCCGAGCTGCTCCGCGGTGACGTCGAGGAGGAGGGCGCCGTCCGCTGGCCGGCCGAGCTGGCCCCGGCCCTGGCCACCGCCGGGTTCCGCGCCGAGCTGCGCGACCTGCTGCTGCGGGCCACCGAGCGCGGCGTCGGGCCCGAGCAGCTGGTCGCCTGGGGTCGCGAGCTCGGTCACCCGGCCTGGGTGCACGCCGCGGCGTTCCAGGAGCAGTACGAGACCGTCACCGCCTTCGCCACCGCCGCGCGCGGTGACGCCTCCGGCTACGACCAGGCCGAGCTGGTGCGCGCCGCGATCGCCGAGCTCGAGGACGACGACGAGCTGCTGCGCCAGGAGCGCGACCGGGCCCGCTGGCTGTTCGTCGACGAGTACCAGGACACCGACCCGGCGCAGGTCGAGCTGCTGCAGCTGCTCTCCGGCGGGGGCGGCAACCTGGTCGTGGTCGGCGACCCCGACCAGGCCATCTACGCCTTCCGGGGGTCCGAGCCGCGGGGCATCGGCGAGTTCCCCGAGCGCTTCCGGCACCGCGACGGCCGCGTCGCCGACCGCGTCTCGCTCGGTGTCTGCCGGCGCTCCGGCGAGGAGCTGCTGCGGATCAGCCGGCGGATCGCCGAGGGGCTGCCCGGGCCGTGGGAGCACCGGCGGCTGGCGGCGGGGGAGCGCACCGAGCCAGGGGCCGCCGAGGTGCACGTGTTCGGGTCGGCCGCCGTCGAGGCCGCCTACCTCGCCGACCTGCTGCGCCGCGCGCACCTGCTCGAGGGCGTGCCGTGGTCGGAGATGGCGGTCGTGGTCCGCAGCGCGGTCGCGCTCGCGCCGCTGCGGCGGGCCCTGGCCCAGGCCGGGGTGCCGGTCGCCGTCTCCGCCGACGACCTGCCGCTGGCCGCGCAGCCGGCGGTGGCGCCGTTCCTGTCCGCGATCTCCTCGCTGCTGCCCGCCGGGCCCGGCCGCCCTGCGCCCGCCGGCCTCGACGAGCCCGCCGCCGAGGCGCTGCTCGCCTCGCCGCTGGGCAGCGCGACCGTCCTCGACCTGCGGCGGCTCCGCCGGGCGGTCCGCATCGTCCTCAACGGTCGCGGCGTCGACCCGGCCGAGAAGAACGCCCCGCTGGCCACCGCGCTGGCCGACGACACGCTGCTCGACGAGCTGCCCGAGCACGTCGCCCGGCCCGCGCTGCGGGTGGCCGGCGTCCTCGCCTCGGGCCGGGTCGCCCTCGCCGACGGCGGCACCGTCGAAGACGTGCTCTGGGCGATGTGGCAGCGCAGCGGCCTGGACCGCAAGTGGGCCCGGGCCAGCGCCGCGGGCGGCCCCACGGGCGCCGTCGCCGACCGCGACCTCGACGCCGTCGTCGCCCTCTTCGACGCCGCCGCCGGCTTCGTCGACCGGCTGCCCTCGGCCGACGCGCGCGCCTTCCTCGACCACATCTCGGCACAAGAGCTGCCCGGCGACACCGGCGCCGCCCGCTCCCTGCAGGCCGAGACGGTCCGGCTGCTCACCGCGCACGCGTCCAAGGGCCTGGAGTGGGACCTCGTCTGCGTCGCCGGGGTGCAGGAGGGGGTCTGGCCCGACCTCCGCGATCGGACGACGCTGCTGGCGTCCGAGGAGCTGATGGAGCGGGCCGCCGGCCTCGACGCCCCGACGGTCGACCGGCGCACGCTGGCGCTCGCCGAGGAGCGGCGGCTGTTCTACGTGGCGTGCACCCGCGCCCGGAAGCGGCTCGTGGTCAGCGCGGTCGAGGGGGCCGTCGACGGGCCGGACGCCGGCGCCGCGGCCTCCCGTTTCCTCGACCTCGTCGAGCCGCCGCCGGCCGACGGTCGCCCGCACACCGAGCTGCCCCGCTCGCTGACCCTGTCCGCGCTGGTCGCGGCGCTGCGGCGGACGGTCACCGACCAGCACGAGACGCCCGCGCGCCGGTCCTCTGCCGCCTCCGTGCTCAGCCGGCTCGCCGGCGAGGGGGTGTCCGGGGCCGACCCCTCGACCTGGTGGGGCCTCGCTCCGCTGTCGGACGACGCCCCGCTCGTCGACCCGGGAGAGGCGGTCCGGGTCCGCCCGTCGGCGATCGAGGGCTTCCGCACGTGCCCGTTGCGCTGGGTGCTCGGCGCGGTCGGCGCGGAGGCGGCGCCCGACACGAACCGCACCGTCGGCACCGCGGTGCACCAGGTCGCCCAGGCGGTCGCCGAGGGGCTGGCGCCCGAGCAGGCCGACGCCGTCCTCGACACCGAGCTGGACCGGCTCGACCTCGGCCCGGGTTGGGCCGACCAGCGGCAGCGCGACGCCGCCCACGAGATGCTCGACCGGTTCGTCGCCTGGCACACCCGCAACCCGCGGGAGCTCGTGGCCGCCGAGGCCGACTTCTCCGTGCAGGTCGGCCGGGCGCGGATCAGCGGCCAGGTCGACCGGCTGGAGCGGGACGACGACGGCCGGCTCTACGTCGTCGACCTCAAGACCGGCAAGTCGACGCCGTCGGCCGACGAGCTCGCCGAGCACGGGCAGCTCGCGGCCTACCAGGCAGCGATCGCCTCGGGTGCGTTCGGCGAGCACGGCAGCGAGGCCGGTGGGGCCGCGCTGCTGCACATCGGGTCGGGGAGCAAGGCCAAGGAGGCCGCCCAGGAGCCGCTGCCGGCCGACGTCCCGGTGACCGAGACGTGGGCCGGTGAGCTGCTCGCCACCGTCGGCGAGGGCATGGGCGCCGGCAGCTTCGAGGTGCGCACCGGCAGCTACTGCGACCGCTGCCCGTCGCGGCGCAGCTGCCCGCTGCACGAGCGGGGCCAGCAGGTGACGCAGCGGTGAGCCTCGACCAGCTGTCCTTCGACGACCTGTTCGAGGAGGAGCCGGACGAGGCCGCCGCACCCGAGCTGCTGAGCCCGGCCGAGGTCGCCCGGCGCTGCGGGCTGTCCTACGCGCCGTCGGACGAGCAGGCGCGGGTCGTCGCCGCCCCGGCCGACCGGCCGCTGGTCGTCGTCGCCGGCGCCGGCTCGGGCAAGACCGAGACGATGGCCGCCCGCGTGGCCTGGCTGGTGGCCAACCGGGTCGTCGAGCCCGAGGCGATCCTCGGGCTCACCTTCACCCGCAAGGCGGCCAGCGAGCTCAACGAGCGGGTGCGGTTGCGGCTGGGCGCGCTGGCCCGCCACCCCGACACCGACGCGGAGCTCCGCGAGCGGCTCGGGCTCGCGCTGCCCACCGTGTCGACCTACCACGGCTACGCCGCCTCGCTGGTCGCCGAGCACGGGCTGCGGATCGGCATCGAGCCCGGCGCCGGCGTCCTGGGCCCGGCCATGTGCTGGGGGCAGGCCGCGGCCGTCGTCGGCTCGTGGACCGGCGACATGACCGACGTCCCGCTGAGCCTGCTCACCACCGTCGAGGACGTGCTGGCGCTGTCGGCCGAGCTCGGCGAGCACGACGTCACGCCGGCCCAGCTCGCCGCCTGGACCGAGCGGTTCGAGCGGCGGGTGCGCGGCTACGCCGACGCCGGGCGCAAGCGCGGCGTCTACGCCGCGGTGCAGCAGGTGATCGACCGGCAGCGCGCGCGGGCCGCGCTGCTGCCGCTCGTCGAGGGGTTCCAGGCCCGCAAGCGGGCGGCCGGCGCCATCGACTACGCCGACCAGGTCGCCTACGCCGCGAAGGTCGCCGTCGCCGCCCCGGAGGTGAGCCGCCGCGAGCGGGCCCGCTGGAAGGTCGTGCTGCTCGACGAGTACCAGGACACCAGCGTCGGGCAGCTGCGGATGCTCGAGGCGCTCTTCGGCGGCGACACCGGGCACGCGGTGCTCGCCGTCGGCGACCCCCGCCAGTCGATCTACGGCTGGCGCGGCGCGTCGGCCGGCACGATCGAGCGCTTCCCGCGCACCTTCCCGGGGTTGCCCGGGCGGACCGCCGAGCGGTTGACCCTGGCCACCAGCTGGCGCAACGACCGCGCCGTCCTCGCCGTCGCGAACGCGGTCGCGGCGATGCTGCCCGAGCCCGAGGTGCCGCTGCCCGACCTCACCGCCGCGCCCACCGCCGGCGCCGGCGCGGTGGAGGTCGGCCTCTACGACACCATCGCCGAGGAGACGCAGGCGCTGGCCGACCGGCTGGCCGGCTGCTGGCACGCCGAGGACGGCGCGCGGCCGACGATCGCCGTCCTGGCCCGGGCGCGCAAGCAGTTCCACGGCATCGCGACCGCGCTGCGCGAGCGAGGGGTTCCGGTCGAGGTGGTCGGCCTGGGCGGGCTGCTCGCCGTCCCCGAGGTGTCCGACGTCGTCGCCACCCTCACCGTGCTGGTCGACCCCAGCGCCGGAGACGCGCTCGGCCGCCTGCTCACCGGCGCGCGGTGGCGGATCGGCCCGCGCGACCTGGCCGCGCTGAACAACCGTGCGCGGGCGCTGGTCCGTGCCCGGCACCCGCAGCCCGACGACGACGGCCCGCAGGAGCGCGGCAGCATCGTCGAGGCGCTCGACGACCTCGGCCCGGCCGACGCGTACTCGCTGCCCGGGTACCGCCGGATGCGCCGGCTCGCCGGTGAGCTGGCGCACCTGCGCGTGCGCATCGGGGAGTCGCTGCCCGACCTGGTGGACGAGGTGGCCCGCACGCTGGGGCTGGAGACCGAGCTGGCCAGCGCACCCGAGGTCAGCCCGGCCGGTGCCCGCGCGCACCTCGATGCGCTGCACGCCGTCGCCGCCGAGTTCGTGGAGCTGGCCGAGCTGCCGTCGCTGCCGGCGTTCCTGGCCTACCTCAAGGACGCCGAGGAGCGCGAGCGCGGTCTGGAGCCGGGCGAGGTCGCCGTCAACCCCGAGGCCGTCCAGCTCCTGACCGGCCATTCGGCGAAGGGCCTCGAGTGGGACGTCGTCGCCGTCCCCGGGATGACCGTCGACCAGTTCCCGGCGAAGACCGACACCAGCGACTCGTGGATCAAGGACCCCGGTGCGCTGCCGGCCGAGCTGCGGCTCACCGACCGCGAGGAGCTGCCGGCTCTGGTGCTGCCGCCGCCGGGCTCCGGCGACCAGGCCGACGTGAAGAACGCGGTCGAGGACTACGTCCAGTCGTGGAAGGACTTCGGCACCGGTGAGGAGATCCGGCTGGGCTACGTCGCGGTCACCCGCGCTCGGCACCTGCTGATCTGCTCGGGCAGCTGGTGGCGCGACGGCAAGAACGTGTGCGGGCCGTCGTCCCTGCTGCACACCGTGCACGAGGCCTGCGAGGGCGGTGCCGGCACGGTCATGCACTGGGCCCCGGCGCCGGACGACGACGCGACCAACCCCGCGCTGGAGGAGTGGCCGGTCGGCATCTGGCCGGCCGATCCGCTCTCCGCCGGCCGCCGGCGGGCGCTCACCGCCGCCGCCGAACTGGTGCGGTCGGCCGCGCCGCACCCGCTGGACACCGAGCGCCTCGGCGAGCAGGACGACGAGATCGAGCAGTGGATCCGCGACGCCGACCTGCTGCTGCGCGAGCGGGCGGCGCACGCCAGCCCGACCGTCGACGTCCCGCTGCCCTCTCACCTGTCGGTCTCGGCGCTGGTGACGCTGCGCCGAGACCCCGGTGAGCTGGCCCGCCGGCTGCGCCGCCCGATGCCGGCCGCACCGGCGCCACAGGCCCGCCGCGGCACGGCGTTCCACGCCTGGCTGGAGGAGCGGTTCGGCTCGGCGCGGCTGCTCGACCTCGACGAGCTGCCCGGCTCCGGCGACGAGCTCGCCGCCCCGGACGGCGCCCTGGCCGAGCTGCAGGACGCGTTCCTGGCCAGCGTCTGGGCCGACCGGCAGCCGGTCGAGGTCGAGGTGCCGTTCGAGACGCCGCTGGGGCCGTTGACCCTGCGCGGGCGGATCGACGCGGTCTTCGCGACCCCCGACGGCGGGTTCGAGGTCATCGACTGGAAGACCGGGCCGCCGCCGCGCGGGGCCGAGCTGGCCGCCGTCGGCGTGCAGCTGGCCGCCTACCGGCTGGGCTGGTCGCGGCTCACCGGCGTGCCGGTCGAGCGGGTCAGCGCCGGTTTCCACCACGTCGCGGCCGACGTGACGCTGCGGCCGGTCGACCTGCTCGACGAGGCCGGCCTGCTCGCGCTCGTCTCCGGCACCGCGCACGACGAGGAACCCCCGGCGCCGGACCCCGAGGACTACTGACCCTCGCGGTGTCGTCGGGACCCTCGCGTTGCACCGCGTGGTCCGGAGCCACATCGCGAGGGCGACGCTGGGGTCGCCGACGGGTCAGGTCGAGGCGATGCGGTCCAGGATCGCGGTCACCAGCTGCTCCGGCGCCTGCTCAGGGATCCAGTGCGTGATCCCGGCCAGCTCGACGAACCGGTAGTCGCCGCTCACGTGGTCGATGCAGGCCTCGGCGGCGGTGCGGCCGATCGCGACGTCGCCGTCGCTCCACACGTACGTCGTCGGCACCTCGACCGGGTCCACCCGGATCGCCGAGCTCATCGCCCGGTACCAGTTCAGCGCCGCGGTCAGCGCGCCCGGCGCGGAGAGGACGGCGACGTACTCCTCGACCGCCTCCGCGGGGACGCCGGTGGTCTCCTCGGGGCCGAGCATCCGGCGGATCCGTCGCAGGTCGTCCTCGAGCAGCACCTCCTCGGCCTTGCCGGCCTGCCAGAACAGCCGGATGTAGCCCGAGCGCTCCTTCTGCTCCGGATCGGCGCGGAAGGCGGCGGTGTAGGCCGCCGGGTGCGGCACCGACACCGCGGTCAGCGAGCGCACACGGTCGGAGTGCCACGCGGCCAGCCCCCACGCGACCTGCGCGCCCCAGTCGTGCCCGACGACGTCGGCGCGCGGGATCTCCAGCGCGGTCATCAGGTCGGCGGTGACCTGCGTCAGGTTGGTCAGCGCGTACGCGTCGACCTCCGCCGGCCGGGCACCGGGGGAGTAGCCGAGCTGGTCCGGTGCATAGGTGCGCAGGCCCGCCTCGGCCAGCAGCGGCGCCACCTTCGCCCAGGACGCCGACGTCTCCGGGAAGCCGTGCAGCAGCAGCACCGGCCGTCCGTCGTCCGGGCCGTCGACGCGGAGGTCGAAGGTCAGGTCACCGACATCGACCTTGAGGAGCTCAGCGGGCATGGCCCGGACGTTAGCTGCCGCCGCGAGCACGGCTACGGTCGGAGACCGTGACCAGCCCCGAGCGCGAGTACGTCCGGTCCCACCTCGACGACCTCCACGCCGACCTGGACGCCTGGCTGCGCATCCCGTCGATCTCGGCCGATCCCGCGCTGGCGCCCGAGGTGGCCCGCAGCGCCGAGTGGCTGGCCGAGGCGCTGCGCCGGATCGGCTTCCCGACTGTCGAGATCTGGCCGACCCCCGGTGCGCCCGCCGTCTACGCCGAGTGGCCCTCGGCCGACCCCGGCGCGCCGGTCGCGCTGGTCTACGGCCACCACGACGTGCAGCCGGTCGACCCCCTGGAGCTGTGGGTGCACCCGCCCTTCGAGCCGACGGTGGTCGAGGGCGCCGACGGCCCCGAGCTGCACGCCCGCGGCGCCATCGACGACAAGGGCAACGTCGCCATGCACCTGCTCGGCATGCGCGCCCACCTCGCCGCCACCGGCCGCGACACCCCCGCGGTCACGGTCAAGCTGCTCATCGAGGGCGAGGAGGAGTCCGGCTCACCGCACTTCGCCGACCTGCTGCGCGAGCGCCGCGACCGGCTCGACTGCGACGTCGTCGTCGTCAGCGACACCGGCATGGCCGCCCCGCACCTGCCCAGCGCGGTGACCTCGATGCGCGGCCTCGCCGACGCCGAGATCACGCTGCGCGGACCCGCCGTCGACCTGCACTCCGGGTCCTTCGGCGGCGCCGTCCCCAACCCGCTGCACGCCCTGGCCGAGCTGCTGGCGAGCCTGCACGACGACAAGGGCCGGGTCACCCTGCCCGGGTTCTACGACAAGGTCCGCCCGCTGTCCGACCGCGAGCGCGAGCTGATGAGCCGCGTGCCGTTCGACGAGGCCGAGTGGCTGGCCGGCCCGGCGGCGGGCTCGGTCGCGGCCGGGGAGGCCGGGTTCAGCACCCTCGAGCGGCTCGGCGCCCGGCCCACCGGCGAGGTCAACGGCATCTGGGGCGGCTACCAGGGGCCGGGCCACAAGACGATCATCCCGGCCGAGGCGCACGCCAAGCTCACCTTCCGGCTGGTCGCCGACCAGCGGCCGGAGGACGTCGCCGAGCAGGTCAAGGCATGGGTCGAGGCCAACCTGCCCGAGGGAGTCGAGGCCGAGGTGCACGCGCCGCCCGGCGGCGTCGCACCGTGCGCCAGCGACCTGGACTCGCCGTGGATGGCCGCGCTGCTCACCGCGATCGCCCAGGCCTGGGACGGCGCCCCGGACGACGTGCTGTTCCTGAAGGAGGGCGGCAGCGGGCCGGAGGCCGACCTGGTCGAGCAGCTCGGCGCGCCGCTGGTCTTCCTCGGCGCCGGCCTGCCCACCGACCGGATCCACTCGCCCAACGAGCGGGTGCTGCTGTCGATGCTGCACCGCGGCGCAGAAGCCGTCGCCCACCTGTGGCGCGAGCTGGCCGGTGTCCGCCGGGGCTGAACAGGGGTCGACCGGTCCGCGCTTCGGCGCGTACCGGTTGCTGCGGCTGCTCGGCCAGGGCGGCATGGGCCAGGTCTGGCAGGCCCACGACGACGAGCACGACCGGGAGGTCGCGCTCAAGGTGCTCGGCGAGCCGTGGGCGGCCGACGAGGTGTACCGGGAGCGGTTCCGCCGCGAGGCCCGGGTGGTCGCCCGGCTGCGGGAACCGCACGTCGTCCCGATCCACCGCTACGGCGAGATCGACGGGCGGCTGTTCCTCGACATGCGGCTGGTCGAGGGGGAGAGCCTGGCCGCCCGGCTGGCCCGCGAGGGCGCGCAGCCGCCCGCCTTCGCCGTCGAGGTGGTCACCCAGGTCGCCGCCGCGCTCGACGCCGCGCACGCCGACGGCCTGGTGCACCGCGACGTCAAGCCGTCCAACGTGCTGCTCGCCCGCGGCGGGACGTTCGTGTACCTCGTCGACTTCGGCATCGCCGCGACCGCCGAGGACCCGGCCACCCCGCTGACCGGCACCGGCCTGGCGATCGGCAGCGCCGGCTACATGGCGCCGGAGCGCTTCGACGGCCGGCTCTACGACCGGCGCAGCGACGTCTACTCGCTGGCCTGCGTGCTCACCGAGCTGCTCACCGGCCGCACCCCGTTCCTCGCCCCGGACGCCGCCGGGCTCATGTACGCGCACCTGCAGCAGCCACCGCCCCCACCCGGCGCGCTGCGCCCCGGGCTGCCGCCGGGCATGGACGACGTCGTGCTGCGGGGCCTGGCCAAGGACCCGGCGCAGCGCTGGGACAGCGCCGGCGAGCTGGCCGCGGCCGCGAGGGCCGCGCTGGAGACCGTGCCCACCCGTTCGGCGACCGCCGTGCAGCCCGCCCCGCCGGCGCAGCCGGTTCCGCCGCCACCCGGTCGTCGCCGCTGGTGGCTGCCCGTCGCCGCCGCGCTGCTGGCGGCGATCGCCGTCGCCGGCTGGCCGCTGTGGGCGCTGGAGGCCCGCGACGAGGGGAAGGCCGCCACCGACGCCCAGCAGCGGCTGCTGCGCGAGTACCTGCCGGACGACGTCGGCGACTGCACCCGCGCCGAGGGCACCGGCGCTGCGCTCACCGCGCTGGGCTGCGGACCGGCCACCTCCGACGACGGCCCGACCGAGGCGCGGTACGTGCTGTACTCCGGGGGCGCCGCCGCCGACTCCGCCTTCGACGCCGACATCGGGCACCGCGAGCTGCCGTCCATCGAGTCCTCCAGCGACTGCTCCGACGGGCCGGGCGCCTTCACCTGGCAGCGCGAGGACGCCGACGGCAACGACGTCCCCGCCGGGCGGTTCGCCTGCTACGTCGACGACCAGGGCGACACGGTGGTCACCTGGACCGTCAGCGACCAGGGCTTCCGCGCGGTGGTCCAGAAGCGCGGCGGCGGCGAGGACGGCCTCGGCGCCCTGGCCGGCTGGTGGGACTCCCACGCGACCTGATCGGCGGGGAAGGACTCCTGCCCGGCCCGCACCACGACCTACAGTTCAGGCGTGAGCGAGCCCGGTACACCGGCGCCCGGCTGGTACCCCGACCCGGACGGCGCGCCCGGCTACGTGCGCTGGTGGAACGGCGTGAGCTGGTCGGACGTGACCACGCCGGCGGGTCCCGGCGTCACCGTGCAGCGGTCACCGGTGCTCGCGCCGCCGGCGCCGAGGTCGACGGGGACGTCGTCCTCGGGCACGCTGGCCTCCCCGGAGCGGCCGCAGCGGCCGTTCCCGAAGGGCCTGGTCGTCGGGCTGTCGCTGGTCGCGCTCGTCGTCGTCCTCGTGGTCGCGCTGGTCAACGGCTCGAACGACGGCGCGACCCGGATCGCCGACCCGCCGGTGTCCTCGCCGGCGGTGCCGCCCGGCCCGACCTTCGCCCCGGGGACGACGCGGATCTTCGACAACACCTCCGGGCTGTCCTACCCGTGGCTGGGGGAGAACTGGCTGGAGTGGAATCTCTGGGGCGAGTACGAGACGACCGCCGTCGCCGGTCAGTACTTCGTCACCCAGGACCACCTGCCCGACTCCGGCGAGGTCTTCATCGCGCAGGTGACGTCCGGTCCGCTCGCCGACGGACTCGGCTGGGCCGGACCGTCGACGCTGCAGAGCACCACGGAGCAGGTGGGCGACAGCGTCCGCGGCAACTACTACCCGGCGCCGAACGAGCGCGAGGTACGCCGCGACGAGGCGCGCACTGTCGACGGGCACGCCGCCTGGCTCTACGAGTTCGACCTGACCTGGCACGTGGCCGGCTACGACTCCACCGGCGAGCGAGCCGCGCTGCTGCTGGTGGACGTCGGTCGCCACGCGCCGGCGCTGCTCTACATCTCGATCCCGAACACGCACGCCGAGCTCTACGGCGTCATCGACCAGGTCATCGAGAACGTCCAGGTGCTCTGAGCGTGGATCAGGTTCCCTGATCAAATGCTGTCCCCCCGCATCAACGCTGCTGCAGGAGGACAGCTTTCGATCAGGTGACCTGATCAAACGCTGTCCGCAGGAGACCGGGACGGCGGGGCACCGCACCGCGCGGTTAGTGTCGCTGCCGTGACAGCAGCTGGGGCCGAACTGACTCTGCGGCACCCGGTGGAGCGCTTCTCGCTCGACAACGGGTTGCGCGTCGTCCTCGCTCCCGACCGCAGTGTGCCGGTCGTGGCGGTCAGCGTCTTCTACGACGTCGGCATGCGCAACGAGCCCGAGGGCCGCACCGGTTTCGCCCACCTCTTCGAGCACATGATGTTCCAGGGCTCGGCGCACGTGCCGAAGATGGAGCACGCGCGGCTGGTCCAGGCGGCCGGGGGGACGTTCAACGGCTCGACCCACCAGGACTACACGAACTACTTCGAGGCGCTGCCCGCCGAGGCCCTCGAGCGCGCGCTGTTCCTCGAGGCCGACCGGATGGCCGCCCCGGCGATCACCGAGGAGAACCTCCGCAACCAGATCGACGTGGTCAAGGAGGAGATCCGGGTCAACGTGCTCAACCGGCCCTACGGCGCCTTCCCGTGGCTGCAGCTGCCGCAGATCGCGTTCGAGAGCTTCGCCAACACCCACGACGGCTACGGCTCGTTCGTCGACCTGGAGTCCTCGACGGTCGACGACGCCGCGGACTTCTTCTCCACGTACTACGCCCCGGGCAACGCCGTCCTGTGCATCGGCGGTGACCTCGACGTGGCCGAGACCGAGGAGCTGGTCCGCCGCTGGTTCGGCCCCGTGCCGGCCCGGCCGGTGCCGCCGCTGCCGCCGACCGGCGAGCCGTCGCCGACCGGCCCCCGTCGCGGCGAGGTCGAGGACCGGCTCGCCCCGGCGCCCGCGGTCGCGGTCGGCTGGCGGGTCCCGGACCCGGTCGGTGACCTCGACACCTACCTGGGCACCGTGCTGCTCTCCGAGCTGCTCAGCGAGGGCGACGCCTCGCGGTTGGAGCGCCGCCTGATCCACGACGACCGGATCGCGATCGCGCAGAGCAGCTACGTCGGGCTGTTCGGCGACCCGTTCGACGTCCGCGACGCCACGCTGCTCACCACCCAGGTGCACCACCCGGCCGCCGTCGGGGTGGACACGGTGCTGGCCGCCGTCCACGAGGAGATCGCCAAGGTGGCCCAGGACGGCGTCCCGGCCGACGAACTGGCCCGCGTGCAGGCCCGCACCGAGGCCCAGCTGCTGCGCCAGGCCGACTCGGTGCTCGGCCGCACCCTCGGCTTCGCCGCCGCCGAGCTGATCCACGGCCGCGCGGAACTGGCCGGCGAGCTCGCCGCCCGGCTGGCTGCCGTCACCCCCGAGCAGGTGCAGGCGGCGGCGCGGGGACTCGATCCGGACACCGCGGCGGTCCTCGAGCTGCGCGCGACCGGGGGTGCCAAGTGAGCACCGCCCTCGACCTGTCGCTGATCCCGCCGCTCGGCGAGCCCCGGCCGCAGCCGGTCCCGGAGGTCACCGAGACCGTGCTGCCCAGCGGCCTGCGGGTGGTCGTCGTCCCCCGGCCCGGGGTGCCGCTGGTCGAGCTGCGGCTGCGGGTGCCGTTCGCGGCGACCAGCGCCCGCAGCGCCGCCACGCACACGGCCCGCACCGCCGTCCTCTCCGGGGCCGTGCTGCTCGGCACGGCCGCGCACGACCAGACCGAGATCGCCCAGCTGCTGCAGGGGCACGGCGCCGAGCTGTCGGTGTCGGCCGACCCCGACCGCCTGCTGCTGTCCACGACGCTGCTGCCCGAAGGGCTGGCGCCGGTGCTCGGCGTGCTGGCCGAGCTGCTGACCAGCGCGGCGTACCCGAACGACCAGGTCGAGGGGGAGCGCGCCCGGGTGGCCGAGCGGATCTCCATCGCCCGCTCGCAGCCCGGCGTCATCGCCCGGACGGCGCTGGCCGCCCGCCGCTACGGCGCCCACCCCTACGCCCTGCAGCTGCCCTCGCCCGACCTGGTCCTGGCGGTCCGCAGCACCGCGCTGCGGACCCTGCACCGCGACCGGCTGGTGCCGGCCGGCAGCACGCTCGTGCTCGTGGGTGACCTCGATCCGCAGGCCGCGATCGACGCCGCCGGGTCGGCGCTGACCGAGTGGTCGCGCGAGGGGGAGGCGGTCACCGCCCCGGACGTGCCGGCGATCGCCCCCGGTGCCCTGGAGATCGTCGACCGCCGCGGCGCGGTGCAGTCGAACATCCGCCTCGGCGGCCCGGCGCCCGGGCGCACCGACCCGGACCTGCCGGCGGTGCGGCTGGCGAACATGGTCTTCGGCGGCTACTTCTCCTCGCGGCTGGTGGAGAACATCCGCGAGCGCCGCGGCTACACCTACAGCCCGCGCAGCTCGGTGGACCACCTCGTCGCGTCGTCGTCCTTCCTGGTGGAGGCCGACGTCGCCACCGAGGTGACCGCACCGGCCCTGCTCGAGACGCAGTACGAGCTGGGGCGGATCGCGCTCACCCCGGTCACGGAGGCCGAGCTGGACGCCGCCCGTCGCTACGTGCTCGGCAGCATGGCGCTGTCGACGGCCACGCACGCGGGGCTGGCCAGCACGCTGTCGGCGCTGCTCGGCGCCGGGCTGCCCAGCGACTGGCTGGCCGAGCACCAGCGCGCGCTGGCCGAGGTCACCGTCGAGCAGGTGCAGGACGTCGCCCGCCGCTACCTCGCGCCCTCGGGGCTGACCGCGGTGGTCGTCGGGGACGCCGACGTGATCACCGAGCCGCTGCGCGCGCTCGGGCCGGTCGAGGTCGCCGCCGGCGAGGTGGAGGAATGACGGTCCCGGGCAGCACACCGGCCGACAACCCGCCGCCGTCGGTCACCCCTGTCACCGAGTCGGCCTGGCCGGAGTCGAGCCGGGCCACCACCGGCGCGATCCCGATCCTGTCCCGCTCGGGGCACGACCGCGGGCACCGGTGGCGCGACCTCGACGACCCCGCCCGGGGCCGGTCGGTCCGCGTGCTCACCGTCGACGACAAGCGCGCCGTTCCCGTGCACGAGGGCCCGAACGGCCCGGAGCTGGTGTGGGACGAGCAGCCCGAGCTGCCCCTCGGCGCGGTCTACCTCGGCGAGTCCGACGGCGTCTCCTACGCCGCGCAGCGCGGCGAGCGGGCGCTGACCGTGAACGGCCGGCCCGTGGACACCTGGACCGGGCTGCGGGAGATCGGCGCCGACCTCGGCGACCTCGACGCCGGGCTGCTCGCGCAGGCCATCGGCATCCTCGAGTGGCACGAGCGCAACCGGTTCAGCCCGCTGTCCGGCGCCGCGACCACGATCGAGAAGGCCGGCTGGGTGCAGCGCGACCCGGAGACCGGCGCCGAGATCTTCCCGCGCACCGACCCGGCCGTGATCATGCTCGTCCACGACGGCGGCGACCGGTGCGTGCTCGGCCGGCAGGCGGTGTGGCCGCCGGGGCGGTTCTCCATCCTCGCCGGGTTCGTCGAGCCGGGGGAGTCGGCGGAGGGCGCGGTCGCCCGCGAGGTGGCCGAGGAGGTTGGGCTGCGGGTCACCGACGTCCGCTACGTCGCCAGCCAGCCGTGGCCGTTCCCGCAGTCGCTGATGCTCGGCTTCACCGCCCGGGTGGACGGCGACGCGACGCTGCACCTCGACGAGGACGAGATCGAGGAGGCCCGCTGGTTCACCCGCGACGAGCTCCGCTCCGGCGCGGGGCCGCGGGCGCTGCCGCCGCCGGTGTCGATCGCCCGGTACATCATCGACCGCTGGGTCGAGGGCGACCTCTAGGCCAGTCGGCCGGCGACGATCAGCGCAGGCTTCTCCGGGTGGTCGGCGAGCACCACGGCGTCGGCCAGCGCCGCCGGGTCGACCTCGGCGTCGTAGCGGTCGAACGCGGGCAGTTCCCACGCGTCGCCGTCCGGGGTGCGGCGGCGGCGCGCGGCCGGGCTCATCCGCAGGTGGACGACGACGTCGAAGGCGAGCCCCAGCCCCTGCAGCAGCGCCCCGGCGACGAGCAGCACGCCGTCCGGGGGCATCGGCTGCCGGTCGGCGCGGGCGGCGCGGTCGCGGTCGACGTCCCACAGGACCGGCAGGTACTCGCCGCTGCCGCCGGGGCCGAGCGGGTCGAGCACCTCGCGGGCCAGCGCCCCGGCGTCGAGCCAGTCGGTGTAGCGCGCGTCGGGGTCGGTGCGCCCGTGCTCCAGCCGCAGGGACGCCGGCCGGTAGAAGCCGGACGCGGGGACGACGACGGCGGCCCGGCCGCGCGCCGGCAGCAGCGCGGCGACGGCCTGCGCGAGCACCTCGGGAGCGGCCGCCGGCGGGCCGTCGACGGCGACGCGCAGCGCGGTGGCACCGGGCTCGGGCGCGAGGTCGGCCAGCGCGGCGGCGAGGCGATCGGCCAGGGCGGCCGGGCTGAGCGGCTGCGGAGCGCTCAGGAGAGAGCTTCCCCGGTGGCGCCGGGTGCGGCACCGAACCGGGTACGCGGGTGCTCCGCGCGGCGCGCGAGCGGTGCGCGCGGCCGCGGTGCCGGCGCGGGTCCGGCCGCGGCCGGCTCGGCGTCGGGCACCGGGGCGATCGCGACCGGGGCGTCGGGCAGCGAGTCGAGCACCTCGCGGGCGAGCTCGACCACCGGGCGGCCCGACGAGCGCGCCTGCTGGCGCAGCCCTTCGAACGCCTCCCGGGGGCTGCACCCCTCGCGCTCGGCGAGCACGCCGATGGCCCGCTCGGTGGAGACGCGGGCGGCGAGGGCGTGCTCCAGCTGGGCGACGGTGCGCTCGAGCGCGGCGATGCGCGCGTCGCGCGGGTCCTCCGCCTCGGTGGGCGCGGGACCGCGGGCGGAGCGCCGGGCGGTGCGGTCGGGCTCGAGCTGCTGCCCGAGCTCGTCGGCGATCACGTCGGCGAGGGTCAGCCCCTCGAGCAGCCCCTCGACCGGCTCACCGCCGGCCGGGCACACCACCGACCAGCCGCGCGCGGTGCGCACCAGCGCGACCGGCGGCGAGTCGGGGAGCAGCGGAAGGGTCACGGAGTCCGGGCAGCCGGCCACGCCGGTCCGCTCGCTCCGCGCGTTCACCCCGGGGCCCTCCACCGTGTGGCCCGGCCGCAACGGCCGGACATGGGCGTGGCCGCGGTCGCGGCCCGCTCCGGGGCGATCTTGCCCCTTCGGGGGCCGCGGTCCAGGGATCACGCGCCGTTCAACCTCGATGACTGTGAGAGAGCAGCCTTGACCTGGTCGATGCTCGGGTTGGTCAGGGCGGTGCCGTCGGCGAAGACAAGAGTAGGCACCGTCCGGTTGCCGCCGTTGGCCGCCATGACGACGTCCGCCGCCGACTCGTCGACCTCGATGTCGACCTCGGCGTAGTCGATGCCCTCGCGCTGCATGAGCTTCTTGAGGCGGACGCAGTAACCGCACCAGGTGGTGGTGTACATCGTCACGGCGGACACGGCGGCAGACATCGGTGGGGATCCTCCCTGATTGGTTCGTCACGGGTCTACCTCGGGTTGTGCACGAGGTACCCGAACGGGGAAGAACAACGGCTCCCTGGGGATGCTTCCCGGACATGTCCCCGGCGGCTGGGAGGATCGAGGGCAGCGTCAGCAGAGGGGAGCGGGGATGCCGCCGATCGGTCCGAGCACGGACACCGTCACCGGTGCCGAGGTGGTGCTCGCCGGGCTGGACGACGAGCAGCGCACCGCGGCGCAGGCGGTCAGCGGGCCGGTCTGCATCCTGGCCGGCGCGGGCACCGGCAAGACCCGGACCATCACCCACCGCATCGCCTACGGCGTGCACCTCGGCGCGTACGTGCCCGAGCAGGTGCTGGCCGTGACCTTCACCGCCCGGGCGGCGGGGGAGCTGCGCGGCCGGCTCGCCTCGCTCGGGGTCGGTGGCGTCCAGGCGCGCACCTTCCACGCCGCCGCGCTGCGCCAGCTGCGCTACTTCGCCCCGCGGGTGCTGGGCGGGCCGCTGCCCGGGCTGGTGGAGAACAAGCTGCGGCTGGTCGCCTCGGCCGCCTCGCGTGCGCGGCTGTCCACCGACCGCACCAGCCTGCGCGACCTCGCCAGCGAGATCGAGTGGGCCAAGACCACGCTGGCCACGCCGGAGGACTACCCGGCCCGCGCGCAGGCCGCCGGCCGCGAGCTGCCGTTCGAGGCCGCCGCCGTCGCCCGCGTCTACGAGAGCTACGAGTCGGCCAAGCAGCGCGAGGGCGTCCTCGACTTCGAGGACCTGCTGCTGGTCACCGCCTTCACGCTCGAGGAGCACCAGGACGTCGCCCGGCAGGTCCGCGCGCAGTACCGGCACTTCGTCGTCGACGAGTACCAGGACGTCAACCCGCTGCAGCAGCGGCTGCTCGACGCGTGGCTGGGCGGCCGGGCCGAGGTGTGCGTGGTCGGCGACCCGAACCAGACCATCTACTCGTTCACCGGCGCCGACCCCGACTACCTGCTCGGCTTCGCCGACCGCTATCCCGACGCCGAGGTGGTCAAGCTCGAGCGCGACTACCGGTCGACCCCGCAGGTGGTCGGCCTGGCCAACAAGCTCATCGGCCAGGCGCCGCGGCGCAAGGGGCTGCCGGGGCTGCGACTGCTCGGCCAGCGCGCCGAGGGACCCGAGCCGGTGTTCCGGGAGCACCCCGACGAGCCGGCGGAGGCGGCCGCGGTCGCGGCCCGGTGCCGGGAGCTGATCGACGCCGGCCTGCCCGCGGCCGAGATCGCCGTCCTGTTCCGGATCAACGCGCAGTCCGAGGTCTACGAGAACGCGCTGACCGACGTCGGCGTCCCGTACGTGCTCAAGGGCGGCGAGCGGTTCTTCGAGCGGCCGGAGGTCCGCGAGGCGGTCGTCCTGCTGCGCGGGGCCGCGGCGGGCGGCAACGAGCCCGGCATGCTCGTGCCCACGGTCCGCGACGTCCTGGCCTCGATGGGCTGGGTGGAGCACCGGCCGCCGCCCGGCGGCGCCGCGCGCGACCGCTGGCAGTCCCTCGCCGCCCTCGTCGACCTCGCCGTCGACCTGGTGTCCGAGAACCCGTCGCTCGACCTCGCCGGGTTCGTCGCCCACCTCGCCGAGCGGGCCGACGCCCAGCACGCCCCCACCGTCCAGGGCGTGACGCTCGCCTCGATGCACGCGGCCAAGGGCCTGGAGTGGGACGTCGTCTTCGTCGTCGGCCTGGTCGACGGCGTGCTGCCGATCGCCCAGTCGCTGTCCCGGCCGGAGGCGGTGGAAGAGGAGCGCCGGCTGCTCTACGTCGCGGTCACCCGCGCCCGCGAGCAGCTGACCCTGTCGTGGTCGCTGTCGCGCAACCCCGGCGGACGGCGCTCGCGGCCGCGCAGCCGGTTCCTCACCGGCCTGGCACCGGAGTCGGCGCCCACGGCACCGCCGGCCCGCCGCCGGGAGAAGAAGCAGAAGGTCGTCCTCGAGGGCGAGGCGGGGGAGCTGTTCGAGCGGCTGCGCGCGTGGCGCAGCCAGGCGGCCCAGTCGGCCTCGGTGCCGGCGTACGTCGTCTTCACCGACGCCACCCTGCAGGCGATCGCGGAGAGCCGGCCGTCGTCCCTGCGGGAGCTGTCCGGACTGCCCGGCATCGGTGCCCGCAAGCTCGAGCTCTACGGCGAGGACGTCCTCGCCACGGTGAGCGGCTGACCGCAGAGGGCGACGGCGAGACGGTGCGGAGCCGGTTCGTCGACCCCTTCGGGGAACACTTCGTTAATTGCGTTGACCGTCACAACCCGCCCCCTTACTGTCCTTTCTGCGCTCGCGAGCACGTAGCGAGCGTCCAGACATGAGGCGGCCGACCGGCTGCGCTCCGACCCCGGGAAGGAGGGGGCACTGATGATCACCAACACCATCTCGTTCGCTCCCGCCTGGGTTCCCGGCACGGGGAGCGTTGTCGCGCGTCCGTACGCCTGCGCCACCGCCCTGCCGTCCCTGATCGCGCCTCTCGCGACTGCCCAGGGGACCCGTGTGCCCGCTGCCGGCATGGCGCGGCTCCGCGCGGAGGTCGCGGGCTTCGGCTTCGTTTCCCCGCTGGCTTCGCAGCACGACCCGATCAGCACCCAGAACGACGGCACCACCCCCCTCGGGATCCAACCCCCGGGGAGACCGAAGAGCTAACCGCTCGCCGGTCCTCCTCCGAGGCCGCGGAACCCGAGATCCGGGATCCGCGGCCTTTTACATGTCCGCGACTCCCGGCCCCGACCAACGGTCGGCGGGCCCCCGCCGGCCGTCGCAGGACGAGAACGAGGAGGAGAGCGGCAGTGCAGCAGACGATGGCCCACCGCCGTACCGGGCTCCCCCGGTCAGGTGGCCCCACCCCGAGACGACCGAGGCTTCCGCTGGCCCCGGCCCCGACCCGCCGGCCGCTGCCGTGCCGGGTCGAGGACCCGGAGCTGTGGTTCGCCGAGAGCCCGGCCCAGCTGGAGCTCGCGAAGAGCTTCTGCACCGACTGCCCCGTGCAGGCGGCGTGCCTGGCCGGCGCGCTCGACCGCGGCGAGCCGTGGGGTGTCTGGGGTGGCGAGATCTTCGAACGAGGCGTCGTGATCGCGCGCAAGCGCCCGCGGGGCCGTCCGCGCAAGGAGGTGGCGGCGTGAGGCACCAGCGACCGACCGAACCGATCCGCAGAACTTTTCCCGTCCGCCGTCCGGCGCTGCGGGACTCGAGACAGAAGGAACGATCATGAGCTACATCGAGCAGAGCCTGGTCCGCAGTCATCTCAGTGACCTGCGGGCCGACGCCGACGCGCACGCCCGCGCGCGTCGGGCACGTGCCGCCCGTCGGTGGGCCCGCCGCGCGGAATCCGCGTCGCGGCGCGCCGCCCGGGCCAGCGCCGCCGTCCGCTGACGGCATCCGAACGGCAGAAGTCGCGACTTCTGCCATCCTCCGGGGCCGGGCCCTGGACGCTCCCGGTGCGTCCAGGACCCGGCCCCTTCGCCTGCTTCCCGCGGCGGCCCGCGCTTGGCAGGGTGGGGACGTGGTCCCCGAGGAGCTCAGCTGCGCCGGGTGCGGTCGCACCGGCGCCGCCGCCGACGTCGTCACCGGCTGGTCGGTGAGCCGGCTGCCGCGGCCGGTCGGCAGCGACGCCCCGCGCACCGCCGAGCAGGAGCAGCTGACGATGCACTGCCCCGACTGCGCCCGCCGCCACGTCCGCGACCTGGAGGCACGGCTCGATCCCTAGGGACGGCCCGCGCTACTTCTCCACGAAGCCGGGCAGCCACTCCGCCAGGACGCTGCGGAAGTCGCCCGCCGAGTCGAGCTGGCAGAGCACCCCGATCGACCCGATCGTCACGCGGTGGATGAGCAGGTACGCCGGCGGCAGGTTGAGCTGGCGGCCGAGCCGGCTGGCCTCGTTGCGCGGATCGGCGATCCGGGCCGCCTGCTCCTGCATCCACGCGCGGGTGAAGTGGAAGGAGTCGGTCTCGATCGGCTCCAGCAGCGGCCGCAGGTAGTTCAGCACCGCCTCGGCGTCGACCTCGACGCCGGTCCGCACGAAGCCCTCGACGCGCAGGTCGGCGAGCACCTCGTCGGCCCGGCCGGCCAGCGCCCAGCGCAGCAGCCGGCCGATCGGCTCGGGGTGCCCGTCGGGCAGCCGCGCGGTCGCGCCGAAGTCGATGACGCCGAGCCGGCCGTCGTCGAGGAGCCGGAAGTTGCCCGGGTGCGGGTCGGCGTGCAGCAGCCCCGCCCGCTCGGGACCGGAGAAGTGCAGGACGGCGAGCAGGTAGCCGGCCCGGTCGCGCTCCTCCCGGGAGCCGGAGGAGATGACCCGCGACAGCGGGGTGCCCTCCAGCCACTCCGAGACGATCACCTTCGGCGCGCTGGCCACCACCCGCGGGACGACGATCTGCTCGTCGCCGACGTAGGCCGCGGCGAACTGGCGCTGCGCGTCGGCCTCCAGCCCGTAGTCGAGCTCCTCCACGACGCGGGCCTTGAGCTCGGCGATGAGCGGCTTGACGTCCATGCCGGGGAACAGCGCGGCGAAGACCCGGGCGAACCGGGCGAGCTGGTTGAGGTCGGCCATCAGCGCGGTCGCGGCGCCCGGGTACTGGATCTTGACCGCGACGTCCCGCCCGTCGCGCCAGGTGGCGCGGTGCACCTGCCCGATGCTCGCGGCGGCCGCCGGTGCGTCGTCGAAGTCCTTGAACCGGTCCCGCCACCTGCCGCCGAGCTGCTGGGCGAGCACCGCGTGCACGGTGCGCACCGGCATCGGCGGTGCCTCTTCCTGCAGCTTGACCAGGGCCTCGCGGTAGGGCGCGGCGACCTCGTCGGGCACCGCCGCCTCGAAGACCGAGAGCGTCTGGCCCAGCTTCATCGCGCCGCCCTTGAGCTGCCCCAGGACGGCGAACAGCTGCTCGGCGGTGCGCTGCTGCAGCTCCGCGGTCACCGCGTCGGCCGGCCGGCCGGACAGGCGCTTGCCGATGCCGAGCGTGGCGCGACCCGCGGCGCCCAGCGGAAGGGACGCCAGGCGAGCGGTCCGCGAGACCGATCCCCTCGGGATCCCCCGTCCGTCGTCGCTCACACACACTCCTCGCCGGCGCTGGTCTGCCGCATTCTGCGGCGTCGCGGGGCCATGGGTGAGCCCGGCCCGCGCGCTCACTGTGTCATTGTCCCTGCCCGGCCGCGCGGGCGCCGACGGACTCCTCCGGTGCGTCATCCGAAAGAGCGCCGCAGCCGCAACCGGGGTGGACCGGCCACCGGCGCACGCGGGGCAGCAGCTGGGGCGGGGAGAACTCCAGCGTCGCCCCGACCGCCGCGGGCGCGCTCGCGCCGTCCAGGAACGCCAGCACCTGCACCGCCGCGGTCACCGCGGTGAGCAGGCAGGTCACCGTGGCGCCGCTCGGCGGCGCCTCGCCGGCCGTGAGCTGCGCGGCGAAGCCCGGCCACCGGGGATCGGCGTCGCGCCGGTGCAGGTCGGCGCAGCGCAGGCAGCTGGTCGACCCCGGGACGACGAACGGGCCCACGACGCCGGTCTGCCCGCGCACCGTCGCGACGAGGTGCGGGACGCCGGCCCGCTGCAGTCCGGCGACCAGCGGGTCGGAGGCCGCCCACGGCCGGGCCAGGACGACGACGTCGGCCCCGGCACCGTGCGGCAGCGGCCGCAGGTCGGTCAGCGGGCTTGCCCGGCGGACCGCGTCGGCGGCCGCGAGAGAGCGCGGGCGGCCCTCGTCGGCGGCGGTCAGCCCACCGACCACCGCGTCGGCCGCGGCGGTGAGGCCGGTGTCCCGGACCGACACCCGCCCGATCCCGCTGGCCGCCAGGACGGCCGCCAGCGGGGTCCCGACGCGGGTGGCCCCCTCCACGACGACCGCGGCCGAGCGCCGCCCCCGCCAGCCGGTCCCGGCGCCGGCCGCCGCGGCGGGCAGCTCGGCCGCGGTGCGCGCCTGGGCGGCCGGCCCGGCATCGGCGGCGAGCAGGTCGGCCGGCTCGACGTCGAGCAGCAGCCCGGCCGAGCGCAGCCCGTGCAGCAGCGAACGGACGGCGGCGGGCGGGAGCCCCTCGCGGGCGGCGTCGGCCACCACGGCGCGTTCGCTGCGCCGGCCGTCGAGCCCTCTCAGCAGGTTCCGGACCCCGTCGTCCCCGGGGAGCACGCGGACGCCGTCGGCGGTGTCGACGCCACCCACCTGCAGCGCGCCGGTGCCGTCGGCCAGCAGCGGGACGGATCGGGGGAGGAGGGGATGGGCCAGGTCGCTCACGACAGGCAGCGTCGCAGCGACGGGCCGGTGATCGTCGCCGTCGTCCACAGGGGCCGGAAACGACGACGGCGGCGCCCCGCGGATGCGGGCGCCGCCGTCGAGGCGATCGAGCGGATCAGGCCTTGCCGAGGATCCGGTTCATCTTGGTGCCGCAGACGGGGCAGGTGCCCTGCGCCATCCGGCGACCGGACTCGCTGACCTTGACCTCGCCATCGAAGTCGCGCTTCTCCTTGCACTTCACGCAGTAGCCGTTGTAGCTCTCCGCCACGGTCTCTCCTCGGTCTCGACAGCGACTCACTGGCGCGCCGGGGCGCCATTGCGGGCACGCTACTCGGGCGCACGGGGCCGCTCGTCGCGGCGGGGGCAGCGCGCGTCCGTGACCCGCCGTCCAGGGTTGTCCACGATCTGTGGACAAACCTGTGGACCGGGTGGGGACGGGTCGGCGTGTCCCTGTGTGGAACCTCGGGACGACGACCCGCCGAGAACGGAGCTGCCGGTCGACGAACGCCCCTCCCACCAGCGCGGACATCTGGCGCCGGGGTTGTGGAACGACGCCGGTTCCAGCCCATCGGGCGAGTCGGGGCGCCGCGATGTCCACCGGTCGGACGAACCGCACCCGACCGGGTGTCGTCGTGCGCGCGCAACCGGCCGTCGCTGGATACGGTGCCTTCGTGCCCGGCTCGACTCCCGACGTTCCCGACAGCTCCGTCCCGCCGGTCGTCCGACCGGGCGGCCGGGCGATCCCCGCTGCCCGCGGCCGGGGCGGCAAGGGCACGCCCGCGGAGCTGCCGGCCGACGTCGAGGTCCGGCGCAGTGCCCGCCGCCGGCGCACGGTGACCGCCTACCGCGAGCTGGGCCGCACCGTCGTCCTCATCCCGGCGGCGTTCAGCCCGGCGGAGGAGCGGCGGTGGGTGGCGCAGATGGTGGCCAAGCTGCAGACCCGTGAGGAGCGGCGCAAGCGGTCCCTCGGCGGCGACGGCGAGCTGATGGCCCGGGCCCGCGCGCTGTCGGCCGCCTACCTCGAAGGCGCCGCGGAGCCGGCCAGCGTCCGCTGGGTGGACAACCAGCACCGCCGCTGGGGCTCGTGCACGCCGGCCGACGGCAGCATCCGCCTGTCCAGCCGGCTGCAGACCATGCCGGAGTACGTCGTCGACTACGTCCTCGTGCACGAGCTGGTGCACCTGCTCGAGCCCGGCCACGACGAGCGCTTCTGGGCGACGGTTGCCCGCTACCCGAAGGCCGAGCGCGCCCGCGGGTTCCTGGAGGGCGTCGAGCTGGCCAACGCCGCCGGCCACATGGGCGACGGCGCCGACCTCATCGATTGAAGGACCCCCTGCCCCCCACCGCTCGCAAGCTCGCGGCGGGCCCCTGCAGGGGGCCGTTCCATCACGCTGGGGAGGGGCCGGCCTCGTCGTCCGGCTTGTCGTCCGGCTTGTCTTCGTCGTCCGGCTTCGCCGGCGGCTCCTCGGCGGTGAGCGCCGACAGCTCGTCGTCCATCCCCTGACGCGCGACGAAGTCCATCGGCTCGTCGAGGTCCTCGGAGGTGGGCAGCAGGTCGGGGTGCGACCAGAGCCGGTCGCGCTCCTCGGGCCCGCGCTGCTGGCCCATGGCGGCCCAGACGGTCGCCGCGTCGCGCAGCCGGCGCGGCCGCAGCTGCAGCCCGACGAGGGTGGCGAAGGTCTGCTCGGCCGGACCACCCGAGGCCCGGCGGCGGCGCATCGTCTCGGCGAGGGCGGCGTACCCGGGCAGTCGCTGCGAGGCGGCCGCCGCGACGACGGTGTCGACCCAGCCCTCGACCAGCGCCAGCAGGGTCTCCAGCCGGCGCAGCGCCATCTGCTGCTCGGGGGTCTCCTCCGGCTCGAGCGCGGGCAGCAGCCGCTGCAGCGTCTCCGGGTCGCTCGGGTCGATCCCGCCCTCCATGCCGCCCATCGCCTCGGCGATGCCGCGCTCGATCGCGTCGCGGTCGACGGTGATGCCGCGCGCGTAGGCGTGCACGGCGTCGGTGAGCTGCTGGCGCAGCCACGGCACGTGGGCGAACAGCCGCTGGGACGCCGCCTCGCGCAGCGCGAGGAACAGCCGGACCTCGTCGATCGGGCGGTCGAGACCGGCCGCGAACTCCTCGACGTTCTGCGGCACGAGGACGCCGGCGCCCGACGGCGCGAGCGGGAGGCCGACCTCGGTGCTGGTCAGCACCTCGTCGGCGAGCTTGCCGAGGGCCTGGCCGACCTGGGCGCCGAACATCATGCCGCCCATCCGGCCCATCATCCCGGCGATCGGGCCCATCATGCTGGCCGCTTCCTGCGGCAGCGCGCTGGTCATCGCAGCGACCACCCGCTCGGCCAGCGGGTCGATGAGCGCGCTCCAGGCGGGCAGCGTCTGCTCGACCCACTCCACCCGCGACCAGGCCAGCGCCCGGTCGACGCCGGAGGGCAGGTCGGTGGCCTGGTCCAGCCAGAGGTCGGCCAGCCGCAGCGCCTCGGCGACGGCGGCCCGCTCGGCCTCCGACGTCGGCTGGTGGCCGGCGGCGAGCTGGCTGATCGCGCCCTGCCGGGCGAGGTCCCAGTTCACCGGTCCGCCGGACCAGTTCATGAGCTTCTGGAGCTCGGCGAACAGCGGCATCTTGGCCAGCAGTTCCTCCGGGTTGCCGGCGCCGGCCCCGGCGCCGCCGAAGAGCGCGCCGAACCCGAAGGGGTCCGCGGGCTGGCCACGACGCGCGGGATCCTTGTCCTGGCCCTCGTCGTCGCGGTCGGGGAGCCCGAAGCCGAACGGCAGATCGCTCATACCCCCACGGTAGACGCGTGATCTTCCCCCGGCGGTCCTGCGCGTCCGCTCTCAGCGGACGCTCGTCGAAGGATCCCGCCGTATCCTCGCGCGACGTGACTCGTCGCAGCGCCGTGGTGGTCGTCGGTGCCGTCCTGCTGGTGCTCTTCGGCCTGCTCGGTGCGGCCGTGCCCGTGCCGTACGTGGCGGAGGTGCCCGGGCCCACGTACAACACGCTCGGCGACATCCACGGCACGCCGATCATCAGCGTCAAGGGCCGGGACCGGAACGAGGTCAAGGGCAACCTGAACCTGACCACCGTCGGGGTCAGCCGGGCCGGGCTCTCCCTGGTCGAGGCGGTCCGCGGCTGGTTCGACGACGAGGTCAGCGTCGTCCCAGAGGAGTCGGTGTACCCGCCGGACCAGACCGAGCAGGAGACCCAGCAGCAGAACCGCCAGGCGTTCCTCACCTCCGAGCAGGCGGCGCAGAGCGCCGCGCTCGGGCACCTCGGCTACCCGGACAAGGTCGTCGTCCAGGGCCTGTCCGACGACTCGCCGTCGAAGGGCCAGCTGCAGGAGGACGACGCGATCGAGGCGATCGACGGCCGGCCCACGCCCGACACCGACACCCTCGACTCGGTTCTGACGTCGATCCCCGGCGGGACGACGATCCAGGTCTCCTACACCCGCCTCGGCGAGCCGGGGACCGCGACGATCACCACCAAGCCGGCCACCGACCGCAAGGGCTCGCTGCTCGGCGTCCTGGTCCGCGAGACGCCGTCCGCGCCGTTCGACGTCGACATCGAGGTGCAGGACGTCGGCGGCCCCTCGGCCGGGCTGATGCTGACCCTCGGCATCCTCGACCTGGTCGGGGACCAGGACCTGACCGACGGCAAGGTGATCGCCGGCACCGGCACCATCGACCCCGACGGCACCGTCGGCCCGATCGGCGGCATCCAGCTGAAGATGGTCGCCGCGCACGACATCGGCGCCGAGGTGTTCCTCGTCCCGGCCGACAACTGCGCCGAGGCGCTGCAGGCCCCGCAGCCGAACCTGCCGCTGGCGAAGGTCTCCGACCTGGACGACGCCCTCACCGCGCTCGCCGACGTGCGGGCCGGCCGGACCCCGGCCACCTGCTGAGCCGACCGCTCCGGTATGCCGCCGCACCGCTTCGCGCCCGCGTGGGAGAAGCTGTGCGCGACCGCCGGACGGCGAGGGAACCCCGCGCGGTCCGGTGCGTTGTCCTGAGATGACTCAGAACTGAGACACAGGCCCCGTCCCGGATCGTGCGCCACGACCCGGGCCGCCCTGGAACCAGAAGGAGACCGCTCGTGGCCATGCGGCCCCCCGTGTCGGTGCCCACGCTCTCGCGTCGCGCGAAGCTGGTCATCGGGGCCATCGCCGTCCTGCTCGTGCTGTTCACGGCCATCGGGACGCTCACCAACATCTACGTCGACTACCTCTGGTTCGACGAGACGCACTACACCGAGGTCTTCTGGACCGAACTGCAGACCAGGGCTCTGCTGTTCGCCGTCGCCGGCGTCGCCACCGGTGGCCTGGTCGCGCTCTCGATCTACCTGGCCTACCGGTTCCGGCCCACGTTCCGGCCGATGTCGCTGGAGCAGCAGAACCTCGAGCGCTACCGGCAGTCGCTCGAGCCGCGGCGCACGCTGGTGCTCTCGATCGTCGGGATCATCCTCGGCCTGTTCGCCGGGTTCACCGCGCAGGGCAGCTGGGACACCTGGCTGACCTTCAAGAACTCCACGGACTTCGGCAAGAAGGACGCGCAGTTCGGTCTCGACGTGTCGTTCTTCGTGTTCGACTACCCGTTCTGGCGGCTGGTGCTGGGCTTCGCCTTCGCGATCGTGCTGCTCGCGCTGATCGGCTCGCTGCTCACCCACTACATCTTCGGGGGGCTGCGGCTGCAGACCCCGGGCCAGAAGCTGACCGGCGCGGCCCGCGTGCAGATCTCGGTGCTGCTCGGCCTGTTCGTCGCGCTCAAGGCGGTCGCCTACTGGCTGGACCGCTACGGCCTGGTCTACTCCGACCGCGGCGACGTCTTCACCGGCGCCAGCTACACCGACGTCAACGCGCTGCTCGTGCCCAAGGGGATCCTCACCGCCGTCGCGATCGTCTGCGCGATCGCGTTCTTCGCGAACATCTTCTTCCGCAACTTCCTGCTGCCGGCCGCGGCGCTGGTCCTGCTGCTCATCTCCAGCCTGGTCATCGGCGTGGCCTACCCGGCGATCGTGCAGCAGTTCGTCGTCAAGCCCAGCGCCAACCAGAAGGAGGCGCCCTACATCGAGCGGGCGATCGCGGCGACGCGCGAGGCCTATGGCCTGTCCAACATCGACTACGTGAAGTACGCGCAGGACGCGAACGGCGACACCGTCGACCCCAACGCGGCGCTCCAGGACCTGCGCAGCGACACCAACACGATCCCGAACGCCCGGCTGCTGGACCCCAACGTCCTCTCCGACACGTTCACCGCGCGCCAGCAGATCCGCAACATCTACGGCTTCCCGCAGAAGCTGGACATCGACCGGTACACGATCAACGGGGTGACCCGCGACTACGTCGTCGCCGTCCGGGAACTGGACAGCAACAACCTGTCGGAGAACCAGGACAACTGGATCAACCGGCACACCGTCTACACCCACGGCAACGGCTTCGTCGCCGCACCGGCCAACCAGGTCGTGGCCGCCCAGGAGGGCGGCGAGCCGAACTTCACCACGGGTGACCTGCCCACGACCGGCAACATCGACGTCAGCGAGAACGGCGCCCGGATCTACTACGGCGAGCTGATGGGCGACAACTACTCGGTCGTCGGCGCGCCCAAGAACGCCGCGCCGCGCGAGTTCGACCGCCCCGAGAGCGGGTCCGACAGCGGCGGCCAGGTGAACAACACCTACGACGGCAAGGGTGGCGTCGCGATCGGCAGCTTCTTCCGCCGGCTGACCTTCGCCATCTACTACCGGGAGCGCAACTTCCTGCTCTCCAGCGCGGTCAACGACGACTCGAAGGTGCTCTACGTCCGCGATCCCCGCGAGCGGGTCGAGAAGGCGGCGCCGTTCCTCAAGGTGGACGGCGACCCGTACCCCGCGGTGATCGACGGCCGGGTGACGTGGATCCTCGACGGCTACACGACGTCGGACTCCTACCCCTACGCCGAGCGCATGCAGCTCGGCCAGGCGGCGCAGGACTCGCTGACCGGGACGGGCACGAGCGCGCTGCCCGACGAGCAGTTCAACTACGTCCGCAACTCGGTCAAGGCCACCGTCGACGCCTACGACGGCACGGTGACCCTCTACGCGTGGGACGAGAAGGACCCGGTCCTCAAGACCTACGAGAAGGCCTTCCCGGGGATCGTCAAGCCCAAGAAGGACATGAGCGACGAGCTGGTCAGCCACGTGCGCTACCCGGAGGACCTGTTCAAGCTCCAGCGGGACATCCTCACCCGCTACCACGTCAGCGACCCGGGCGACTTCTACAGCCAGAACGACCGCTGGCAGGTGCCCGACGACCCGACGCAGGAGCCGACGCAGGACCCCCAGCCCCCGTACTACATCCTCGCCCAGCGGCCGGGTGACGAGACGGCGTCGTTCCAGCTGACCAGCGCGCTCAACGCCTTCCGCCGGTCGAACCTGTCGGCGTTCATCTCCGCGTCGAGCGATCCGCACAACTACGGCCAGATCGAGGTGCTGACCCTGCCGGGAAACACGCCGTTCCGCGGTCCGCAGCAGGTGCAGAACTCCTTCCGCACAGATCCGCGGGTCAGCGCCGACCTCAACCTGTTCGACGGCGCCGGGAGCAAACCGGTGTTCGGCAACCTGCTGACGTTGCCGATCGGCAACAACGGTCTGCTCTACGTCGAACCCCTCTACATCCGGGGCACCAGCACGAGCTCGTTCCCGCTCCTGCAGCGGGTGCTCGTCAACTACGGCGGGCAGGTCGGCTACGCCAGCACGCTCGCCGAGGCGCTCGACCAGGTCTTCGGAGCGGGGGCGGGGCAGTCGGCCAGCGACAGCGGCAGCAGCGGTTCGGACGGCGGGTCCACCCCGTCGCCGGAGACCACGTCGCCGTCGCCCACGACCAGCCCGCCGTCCGACAGCGGGGGGTCCAACCCCGCGCTGGACAAGGCGGTCAGCGATCTCAACGCGGCCTTGGACGCGCTCGCGGCCGCGCAGCGCAGCGGCGACTTCGCGGCCCAGGGGCAGGCGCTGTCGGATCTGCAGAAGGCGGTCGCGGAGTACCAGGCGGCCAAGTCGGCGGCGGCCTCGTCCTCGCCGGCCGGCGCGGCACCCACGTCGGCGTCGCCCACCGGCTGACGTCCCTCCGGATGGGGAGGGCCCGGCTCTCCCCATCCGGAACCGTGGTAACCTCGTGTTCACCGACGCGGGGTGGAGCAGCTCGGTAGCTCGCTGGGCTCATAACCCAGAGGTCGCAGGTTCGAATCCTGCCCCCGCTACGAACGAAGGACCCCGGCCCGATCGGCCGGGGTCCTTCTGCTTTCAGCAGCGGGGCGCTCGCCCCTGCCGTGCGGGGTCGCGTCGGGGGAAGCCTGGGCCCATGAGCGGCTCCCTGATCGCGACGGTGCCCCGGCCGCGCGAGGCCGGCCCGGAGATGGCCGAGCTCGCGCGCTTCTACGCCGACGTGACCTGGACCGGCACCATCGAGGCGGGCGGCATGGGGCCGGGCACTCCGGCCATGACCGCGCGCGGGCGCGGCACCCACACCCGCCTGCACGACGGGTTGTGGATCGTCGGGGACTACCGGCAGGACCAGTTCCTCGACGACGGGACCTACGTGCTCACCTGGCGGCTGCACTGGGTCACCGGCTGGGACGCCGACGCGCAGGAGTACCGGGCCGCCCTGGCGGACAACTACGGCCACGCCGACGTGCTGCGCGGCCGGATCGACGGCGACCGCCTCGTCTACGAGACCCTCGGCGACGGCCCCGTCCGGCTCCGCCTGGTCTGGGACCGCACCGATCCCGACGTGGCGATCTGGTCCAACCAGCGCTCGATCGACGGCGGCCCGTGGACGCTGGTCGAGACCTACCGGATGACCCGCACCTAGGAGCGGTGCGCCCGGTCGGGTGCGGTCTGCCGGGGGCGGACGGCGGGCCGGGGGACCGGCGGCCGGCGGGGCAGGTCGCGATCGAGCAGCAGCGCGTGCGGGCGGGTGTCGTCGTCCTCGAACGGCGGCTGGGGGAGGCGGTCGGGGGTCCAGGACGGCGCCGCGGCCTCGTGCCGCCCGATCGCCGCCCACTGCACGACCGGCGTGCCGACCGGCTGGGCGGGATGCCTCCTCGCCTGCGCCGGCACGCGCGCCGGATCGTTGATCACACCCGGCTCGGGCAGGCGGAGCTCGGCCAGCTCCTTCCACGTCGAGTGCCGCAGGCCGTCGACGACGCACCGGACGCGGGCCATGGCCCGGCCGTCGTCGTCGAACCGCCAACCCAGCAGCTCGCCGGAGTACCAGACGCCGCGGTGGTGGATGTCCACCGGTTGGGGTTCCCCGGCGAACGCGCTCGTCGCCTCGCCCCCAGTCACGGTCGCGACTGTAGGTCGCCGACCGGGCACGCCCGGGCAGGCGCGCGTCGCCCGAGACTGCTCCGTCACGCCAGCCCCCAGCCGTCACACGGTGCTCGTCCCCGGGGCGCCGGCGGCCCGTCCGCGGCGGCCGTGTACGGTGGAGGAACCGCCGCGGGGTGGAGCAGCTCGGTAGCTCGCTGGGCTCATAACCCAGAGGTCACAGGTTCGAATCCTGTCCCCGCTACTACGGACGAGGCCCGGTGCGACCACGCACCGGGCCTCGTTGTTTTCATAGGCGGGTCGGCATTGTGTCCTCCGTCACCGGGGCCCTAGCGTGGGAACGGTCACCGCTGACCGTTCTGCTGGAGGACCCCGTGAGCCTGGACGCCGCCGCGATCGACCTCGACGCCGTCGACCTCTCCGACCGCGACTTCTGGGGACGCCCGCCGGCCGAGCGGCACGCCGTGTTCGACGCGCTGCGCCGCGAGCGGCCGTTCGCCTTCTACGCCGAGCCGGAGGTGCCGCTCATCCCGGCCGGTCCCGGCTACTACGCGGTCACCCGGCACGCCGACGTCGAGACGATCAGCTCCCAGCCGGCGCTGTTCTGCTCGGGGCAGGGCGCCGTGTCGATCCCCGACATGCCGCCGGAGCTCAACGAGTTCTACGGCTCGATGATCAGCATGGACGACCCCCGGCACGCCAAGATCCGCCGGATCGTCGCCAAGACCTTCACGCCCCGCATGCTCGAGCGGCTGGTCGAGTCCGTGCAGCAGATCGCCGACGAGGTCGCGGCCGAGGCGCGCCGCAAGGCCGAGGCGGGCGACGGCACCATCGACGTCGTCGCCGACTTCGCCGCGCCGATCCCGCTGTGGGTCATCTGCGACATGATGGGCATCCCCGCCGAGGACCGGCAGATGGTCCTGGAGAAGTCGACGATCATCCTGTCCGGCGGCGACCCGGACCTGATCGCCGACGAGAACGAGATCCTCACGCAGTTCCTCGAGGCCGGCGGCATGCTCTCGGACCTGATGAACCGGCTGGCCGCCGAGCGCGCCGAGAACCCGCGCGACGATCTCACGACGGCGCTGGTCAACTCCGAGGTCGACGGCGAGAAGCTGACCCACCAGGAGATCGCGTCGTTCTTCATCCTGCTCTGCGTCGCCGGCAACGAGACGACCCGGACGGCGATCAGCCAGGGCATCCTCGCCCTGCACGAGCACCCCGAGCAGCGCGCCCGCTGGGCCGCCGACCCCTCGCTCACGCCGACCGCGGTCGAGGAGATCGTGCGCTGGGTCAGCCCGGTCACCTGGATGCGCCGCACCGCGACCCAGGACACCGACGTCAACGGCCGCCCGGTGCAGGCCGGCGACAAGCTGATCCTGTTCTACGGGGCGGCCAACCGCGATCCCGAGGTCTTCGCCGACCCGCACGTGTTCGACCTGGGCCGCGCCCCCAACCCGCACGTCGGCTTCGGCGCGCACGGGCCGCACTTCTGCCTGGGCGCCCACCTGGCCCGCCGCGAGCTCGGGGTGGCCTTCCGCACGCTGTTCGACAAGCTGCCCGACCTGGAGGTCTGCGGCGAGCCGGAGCGGCTGCGCAACTCCTTCGTCAACGGCCTCAAGCGGCTGCCTGCGCGGCTGACGGGGGTCCGGTGAGGGTCGAGGTCGACCGCGACCGCTGCGCGAGCACCGGCGGCTGCGAGGCGATGGCGCCCGACGTCTTCGAGGTGGGGGACGACGGCGAGCTCGTCGTCCTGACCGCGGAGCCGGACGACGCCCTCCTGCCCGACGTGCGCAACGCCGTCCAGGCCTGCCCGACCCGGGCCCTGCGGCTGGTGGACTGACCGGAATCGGTTCGACGGCGCTCGGGTTGGATGGGCGCATGGAGCCCACCGTGAGCGATGCCCCGGACGACGACCGGTACGAGATCCGCGACGGCGACCGCCTGCTCGGGATCGCGGCCTACCACCGGCGCGGCGACGTCCTGGTCTTCACCCACACCGAGGTGAACCCCGACGAGGGGCGCTCCGGGCTGGGCAGCACCCTCGTGCGGGCGGCGCTGGACGACGTCCGGGCCAAGGGCGGGAAGATCATCGCGCAGTGCCCGTTCGTCCGCGGCTGGATCGAGCGGCACCCGGACTACGCCGACCTCGTGCTGCACGGTGACGGCTGACCCGGGGGAGGGCGGCGAGCGGCGGCGGCTGTCCCCCCGCCGGCTGGAGGCGTTCAGCGACGGCGTGTTCGCCATCGCGATCACCCTGCTGGTCCTGGAGATCTCCGTGCCGGAGGACGCCGGCGACGACCTGCTGCACGCCTTCCTCGCCCAGTGGCCGTCGTACCTGGCCTACGTGGTCAGCTTCGCCACCATCGGCGCCACCTGGCTGTCGCACTCGACGATCACCGAGTACCTGGACGAGGTCGACGCGGTGTTCGTGCGGCTCAACCTGCTGCTGCTCCTGGTGGTGTCGTTCCTGCCGTTCCCCACGAAGCTGCTGGCGAGCTACATCGGCGAGTCCGGTCCCGAGCGGGTGGCCGCCACGATCTACGGTCTGACCCTGCTGGCCGTGGGGACGATGCTCGCCGTCGTCTGGATCTACGCGGTCAATCACAAGTTGGTGGCCGACGACATGTCCGAGTACGAGGCGCGCGTGCTCACCCGGCGGCTCACCCCTGGCGGCGGCGGGTACGTGGTCCTGGTGGTCGTCGGGCTGTTCGCGCCGATCGCGGCCGTGTTCGGCTACCTGGTGATCGCGTTCGGCCTGATGGTCCCGGTGCGCCGGCCGGACGGTGGACGTCGCCCCGCGCGGGGCCGCGGCCGGCGACGCGGCGATGCACCCGCCGGCGATGCCTAGCCGGTCCACCGTCTCCTTCGCCGCGCCACGACGCGGCGAAGGAGACGCTCACCCGGCTCAGGTTCCGCGGTACGCGCTTCAGAGGACCTTGGTGCCGTACATCTCGCCGAGCGGATCGGCGATGAGCTCGATGCGGGCGCCGTCGGGGTCGCGGAAGTAGACCGAGACGCCGCTGTGCACCTCGTGCGCGACGCCCGCCTCTTCCAGCCGCCCGACCAGCTCCTGCCAGCGGTCCGGATCGACGCTGATCGCCATGTGGTGCAGCCCGCCGAGCACCTCGGCGTACGGGCCGACGTCGAGGCCCGGGAAGTCGAAGAAGGCGAGCAGGTTGCCGTTGCCGATGTCGAAGAAGAAGTGCGACGACCCGGGGTAGTCGCGGTTCTCGATCAGCTCGGTCAGCGGGAAGCCGAGCACGTCCTGGTAGAAGCGCACGGTCCGCTCGACGTCGCTGCTGATCAGCGCCGTGTGGTGCAGGCCGCGTGCGGTCGACCCCGCCCGCTGGCCGGCCGGCTTGAGGTGGGCGTCGCGGATCCGGGCGCGTTCGGCCTCGAGAGCGGCGAGGTCGCGGCCGTCGGCGGTCGTCGTCATGCCCTGATCATCCTCGGTCGCGGCGGCTACGCCAGCGCCTGCTCGAGGTCGGCGAGCAGGTCGTCGGCGTCCTCGATGCCGACCGAGAGCCGCACCAGGTCGCCGGGCACCTCCAGTGGCGACCCGGCCGCCGACGCATGGGTCATCCGGCCCGGGTGCTCGATAAGCGACTCGACGCCGCCGAGGGACTCGGCCAGCGTGAACAGCTGCGCCCGCTCGCACACCTTCAGGGCGACCTCCTCACCGGCGGCGAGCCGGAAGGAGACCATGCCGCCGAAGCCGGACATCTGCTTGACCGCGAGGTCGTGCCCTGGGTGGTCGGGCAGCCCCGGGTAGAGGACGGCGGACACCGCGTCGTGCCGCTGCAGGAACTCGGCCACGGCCGCCGCGTTGGCACAGTGCCGGTCCATGCGCACGCCGAGGGTCTTGACGCCGCGCAGCGTCAGCCACGCGTCGAACGCCCCGTTGACCGCGCCCATCGCGTTCTGGTGGAACGCGAGCTCCTCGGCCAGCCCGGCGTCGGCCACCACCAGCGCGCCGCCGACCACGTCGGAGTGCCCGCCCAGGTACTTCGTCGTCGAGTGGACGACGACGTCGGCACCCAGCGTCAGCGGCTGCTGCAGGTACGGCGAGGCGAACGTGTTGTCGACGACCAGCAGCGCGCCGGCGTCGTGCGCGACCGACGCCAGCCCGGCGATGTCGGCGATGTTGAGCAGCGGGTTGGTCGGCGTCTCGCACCAGACCACCCGGGTCTCCGGGACGACGGCGGCGCGGACGGCGTCGAGGTCGCCGAGGTCCACCGGCGTGTGCGTGACGCCCCAGCGGGCGAACACCTTCGACAGCAGCCGGAACGTGCCGCCGTACGCGTCGCCGGCCAGGACGACGTGCGAGCCCGGCAGGCACACCGTGCGCAGCAGGGTGTCCTCGGCGGCCAGCCCCGACGCGAAGGTCAGCCCGACGGCGCCCTGCTCCAGCGCGGCCAGCGCCTCCTGGAGCGCCGTCCGGGTGGGGTTGCCGCTGCGGCTGTACTCGTAGCCGCCGCGCAGGCCGCCGACGCCGTCCTGCTTGAACGTCGTCGACAGGTGGACCGGCACGTTCACCGCACCGGTGGCCGGGTCGGGCTCCTGCCCGGCGTGGATGGCTCGGGTGTTGAAGCCGCTCATCAGCCCACCGTAGGCGCGAGGCCGGCGAGGTGGCCGAGCACGTCCTGGCGGGTGACCACGCCGGCCGGCTTGCCGTCGACGTGGACGACGAGGGCGTCGGCCTCGCCGAACTCGGCCACCGCGGCGCTGACCGGCTCGCCCGATCCGATGATCGGCAGGGGCGGGGACATGTGCCGCTCCACCCGGTCGGCCAGGCTGGCCCGGCCGGCGAACAGCGCGTCGAGCAGCACCTTCTCGTCGACCGAGCCGACCACCTCACCGGCGGTGACCGGCGGCTCGGCGCGGACCACCGGCATCTGGCTGACCCCGTACTCGCGCAGGATGTCGATCGCCTCGCGGACGGTCTCGTTCGGGTGCGTGTGCACCAGCGTCGGCGTCGCGCCGGACTTCGCCGACAGCACCTCGCCGACCGTCTCGCCGCCGGCGGCCTCGAGGAAGCCGTAGTCGGCCATCCACTGGTCGTTGAAGATCTTGCCGAGGTAGCCGCGGCCGCCGTCGGGCAGCAGCACGACCAGGACGTCGTCCTTGGTGAGCTTCTCGGCGACCCGCAGCGCGGCGACGACCGCCATCCCGCACGAGCCGCCGACCAGCAGCCCCTCCTCGCGGGCCAGCCGGCGGGTCATCGCGAAGGAGTCGCCGTCGGACACCGCGATGATCTCGTCGGCGACCGACTTGTCGTAGGTCGCCGGCCAGAAGTCCTCCCCGACGCCCTCGACCAGGTACGGCCGGCCGGTGCCGCCGGAGTAGACCGAGCCTTCCGGGTCGGCGCCGATCACCCGCACCCGGCCTTCGGACGCCTCCTTGAGGTAGCGGCCGACGCCGCTGATCGTGCCGCCGGTGCCCGCGCCGGTCACGAAGTGGGTGATCCGGCCGTCGGTCTGCGCCCAGATCTCCGGCCCGGTCGTCTCGTAGTGCGACTGGGGGTTGGCCGGGTTGGAGTACTGGTCGGGCTTCCAGCCGCCGGGCGTCTCCCGGGCCAGCCGGTCGGACACCGAGTAGTACGAGCGCGGGTCGGCCGGGTCGACGGCGGTCGGGCAGACGGCCACCTCGGCGCCGTAGGCCTTGAGCACGTTGATCTTGTCCTGGCCGACCTTGTCGGGGCAGACGAAGATGCAGCGGTACCCGCGCTGCTGGGCGACCAGGGCCAGCCCGATGCCGGTGTTGCCGCTGGTCGGCTCGACGATCGTGCCGCCCGGCTTCAGCAGGCCGGCCTGCTCGGCGGCGTCGACCATCCGGACGGCGATGCGGTCCTTGACCGAGCCGCCGGGGTTGGTGAACTCGACCTTGGCCAGCACCAGCGGGGCATCGGGTCCGAGCTCGCGGGTCACGCTGGTCAGCCGGACCAGCGGGGTGCCGCCGATCAGGTCCAGGACGGACTCGGCGTACTGCACGTCGACAGCCTCCTCGGGCGGCGCGATGGGGTCGGACACATCCCATCAGACGGGACTCACCGCCGGACCGATGAGTCCCCGGTGGCCGCGACGTTCTAGAGGTATGAGCGAATCGACGATCGTGACGACCACCGAGGGATACGCGCCGGTGAACGGCCTGCAGATGTACTGGCGCAGCTACGGCGAGGGCGGCACCCCGCTGGTCGTCGTCCACGGGGGATTCGGCCTGGTGGACACGTGGGGTGGGCTGCTCGAGGAGCTGGCCGAACGCCGTCAGGTGATCGCCGTCGAGCTGCAGGGGCACGGGCGCACCGCGGACATCGACCGGCCGTTCGCGCGGGAGAGCTTCGGTGACGACCTCGGGGCCCTGATCGAGCACCTCGGGCTGGAGCAGGTGGACCTGTTCGGCTACTCGCTGGGCGCCGTGGCGAGCCTGCGCGCGGCCATCCAGCACCCCGACCGCATCCGGAAGCTGGTGCTGGTCTCCACCGTGTACAAGAGCGACGGCTTCTTCCCCGAGGTGCGGGAGGCCATGGCGCAGGTCGGCAGCGGCGGCTTCGAGATGATGCGGCACTCGCCGGCGTACGCCGCCTACGCCGCCGTGGCGCCCGACGTCGACGCCTTCCCGGCCCTCATGGACCGCACCGGCGACCTGCTGCGGCAGCCCTACGACTGGACCGAGGAGGTCCGCGCCCTGCGGCCGCCGACGCTGCTGGTCTACGCCGACGCCGACAGCGTCCCACCCTCCCACATCGCGGAGTTCTTCGCGCTGATCGGCGGCGGCCTGCGCGACGCCAACTGGGACGGGTCGCTGCGCCCGGCGTCCCGGCTGGCGGTCCTGCCCGGCCGCACCCACTACGACATCACCGCCTCCCCGTTGCTGGTGCCGACCGTGGTCGACTTCCTCGACTCCTGACGGCGAAGATGCGCCCATGAGTTCGCCCGAGATCGACCCGACCTGCGGCGTCGCCCACGGCTCGCCCGCCGAGCAGGCGACCGACCGCGTGCTGGTGGCGGTGTTCGTCTCGCCGGTGTCGGCCCACCTGGTGCGCTACGGCGCCGACCTGGGGTTCCGCACGGTGCTGGTCGAGCCGGACGCCGCGCGCCGGTCGGAGACCACGGCCGACGTCGTCGTCGGCGGGTTCGACGAGCTGGACGACGGCGCCGCCGGCCCGGCCGCGGACGTCGTCGTCACCGACCACCACCGCGACGAGCTCGGCGTCCTGCTGCGGGACGCGCTGGCCCGGCCGGTCCGCTGGGTCGGGGTGATGGGCAACCCGCGGCACGAGGGGCCGCACGTGGCCGCGCTCGCGGCGCTCGGCGTGCCCCCGGAGGAGGTGGCGCGGGTGCACCGGCCGATCGGCCTGGACATCGGCTCGCGCACCCCGCCGGAGATCGCCGTCTCCACGCTGGCCGGGCTGCTCGCCGACCGCGCGGGTCGCAGCGGCGGCTTCGCCCATGCCCGCTGAGCCGGCCGGCTGACGTGCTGCTCGGCGCCGACGTCGGCACCAGCGGGCTGAAGCTGGTCGCCCTCGACGAGGACGGCGCGGTCGTCGCCGAGGCGGAGGAGGACTACGAGCCGGAGCGCCCGCAGCCCGGGTGGGCGCAGAACGACGTCGGCACCTGGCTCACCGCGCTGGAGCGGGCGGTGGACCGGCTGGCCGTGGGGCCGGTGCAGGCGCTCGGCCTGTCCGGGCAGATGCACGGCGCCGTCCTGGTCGACGAGCGGGGCGCGGCACTCGGGCCGGCGCTGCTGTGGCCGGACTGCCGGGCCGCCGACCTCGTGCAGCGCTGGCGCGACCTGCCTCGCGCCGACCGCGCGGCGCTCGCGAACCCGCTGGTCCCCGGGATGACCGGGCCGCTGCTGGCCTGGCTCGCCGCGCGCGAGCCGTCCGCCGTGGCGGCTGCCGCCGCGGTCGTGCTGCCCAAGGACGCGGTGCGCGGGGCGCTGGTCCCGGGGGAGCCGGTCACCGACCGCAGCGACGCCTCGGCCACGCTGCTGTGGGACGTGGTCGCCGACGACTGGTCGGAGGCCGCCCTCGGAGCCACCGGCGTCCCCCGCGGCCTGCTGCCCGCCGTCCGGCCGTCCGCCGAGGTGGTCGGCGCCTGGCGGGACGTGCCGGTCGCCGTCGGTGGTGCGGACACCCCGCTGGCGCTGCTGGCCTCCGGGGTGTCCGACGGGCTCCTGGTCAACCTCGGGACCGGCGCGCAGGTGCTGCGGCCCGGTGCCGCGCCGGTCGCCGATGCCGAGCCGGTCGTGCACCGGTACGCCGACGTCGAGGGCGGCTGGTACGCGATGGCCGCGCTGCAGAACGGCGGCTCGGCGTGGGCGTGGGTGCGCGGGGTGCTCGGCCTCTCGTGGGCGGAGTTCTTCGGTCTCGCGGAGTCGGGCGTGGCCGGCCGGGTGCGGTTCCGGCCGTTCCTCACCGGTGAGCGCGGCGGGGTCGCCGGCCCGGACGATCGGGGGGAGTGGTCCGGTCTCGGGGCGGGGACGACGCGGGCCGACCTGGCGCGTTCCGCGGTCGAGGGCGTGGTCGGCGCCGTGGGGGCGGCCGCCGCGCTGCTGGGGCCCGTCGAGGGGCCTGTCGTCCTCACCGGCGGGGGTGGGCGGGTGCCGCTGGTCCGGCGACTGCTCGCCGACGTCCTCGGCCGCCCGGTGACGTGGCTGCCGCTGCGCAGCGCGTCGGCGATCGGCGCGGCGGTGCTCGCCGGACGGGGGATCGGGGTGGACGTCGTCCCGCGCATGGAACCCCGCCCGCACGGGCAACCGTTGAGCTGACGAGGAGCCACCCCCGGCCCTTCCGGACCGAAGGAGACCACTCGATGAAGTCGTCGATGTTCGCCAAGATCAGCCAGTTCGCCTCGAGCCCCCAGGGCCAGCGGATGATCCGCGACGTGACCGGCAAGGCGCAGAAGTTCGCCAGCGACCCGAAGAACCGGGCGAAGATCGAGGACCTCCGCCGCCGGTTCAGCGGAGGCGGTTCGTCCCGTCCGCGCTAGGGCTGCAGCGTGGCCAGCGCGGCGGCGTGCAGCGCGCCGTTGCTGGCCAGCGCGCTGCCGCCGGCCGGGCCGGGCTTGCCGGTCAGGTCGGTGAACTGCCCGCCGGCCTCCCGCACGATGACGTCGAGCGCGGCGAGGTCCCAGATCGAGACCTCCGGCTCGCAGGCGAGGTCGACGGCACCCTCGGCGAGCAGCACGTAGCTCCAGAAGTCGCCGTAGGCGCGGGTGCGCCAGACCGAGCGGGTCAGGTCGAGGAAGCCGTCGAGCAGCCCCCGCTCCTCCCAGCCGGAGAGGCTGGAGTACGACAGGCTCGCGTCGGCCAGGTCGTTCACGCCGGACACGTGGCAGCGGGTGGCCGACTCCAGCCGGCGGCCGGTCCAGGCGCCGACGTCCTTGGCCGCCCACCAGCGCCGGTTCAGCGCGGGCGCGGAGACGCAGCCGACCACCGGCTCCTCGCCGTCGAACAGCGCGATGAGGGTGGCCCAGACCGGCACGCCGCGGACGAAGTTCTTGGTCCCGTCGATCGGGTCGAGCACCCAGCGGCGGGAGCCGTGACCCGTCGTCCCGAACTCCTCGCCCTCGACGGCGTCACGGGTGCGCGCGCGGCTGAGGGTGATCCGCAGCTGCTCCTCGACGGCCCGGTCGGCGTCGGTCACCGGGGTCAGGTCGGGCTTGGTGTCGACGACGAGGTCCTGCGCCTTGAAGCGCTCCATGCTGATCGAGTCGGCCTGATCGGCCAGCACGTGGGCCAGCCGCATGTCCTCGGTGAAGCCCCGTGCCGACGTCATGGATCCCGAACCTACTGGGACGGCCCGCGATTGCAGCGCATACGGTCGGGGAGTGGACCCCGCGACCGTCGTCGGGCTGCTCGCCGACCCCACCCGCCTCAAGGTCGTCGCCGCCCTCGCGCTCGGTGCGAGCACCATCAAGGACGTCGCGGAGATGGCCCACCTCCCGCCCAAGGACGTCGCTCTCGCCGCGCGCCGGCTGGCCCGCGGCGGCCTCGTGCACCGCGACGGCGCCGCGCTGGAGCTGCGCACGGAGCAGTTCGGGGCGATCGCCCGGGCGGCCGCCGAGGCGGCGCCACCGCCGGAGCGGCTCTCCGACGACGCGGCCGAGGACGCCGTCCTGCGAGCCTTCGTCCGCCGTGGGCGGCTGGTGTCGATCCCGGCGCAGCTGTCGAAGCGCCGCATCGTGCTCGAGCACATCGTGCGCGTCTTCGAGCCCGGCGTCCGCTACCCGGAGCGCGAGGTCAACGCCCTGCTGGCGGTGTGGCACGCCGACCACGCGGCGCTGCGGCGGTACCTGGTCGACGAGGGGCTGCTGTCCCGCGAGGCCGGCGAGTACTGGCGCACCGGCGGCTACGTCGACGTGTGAGGCATGGGAAGCGATACCTGCGTTCTGGGCCGGAAAACGCAGGTATCGCTTCCCATGCCTCAGTAGCCCGGGCCGAGCTGGCCGACGGCGTCGATGAGGCGGCGGAAGCTGGCCAGCCGCTCGGCGCGCGCGGGCGGACCGGCGGCGGCCCAGGCGTCCAGGGCGCAGTCGGGGTCGTCGGCGGTGTGCCCGCACCCCGGCGGGCAGTCGACCGAGGCCTCCTCGAGGTCGTCGAACGCGGCGAGCACGTCCTCGGCGGTGACGTGCGCCAGCCCGAACGAGCGGATGCCCGGGGTGTCGATCACCGTGCCGCCGTCGGGCAGGTCGAGCAGGACGGCCGAGGACGACGTGTGCCGGCCCTTGCCGACCTTCGTGACCTCGCCGGTCGCCCGGAACGCGTCCGGCACGAGCCGGTTGACCAGGGTCGACTTGCCGACACCGGACTGCCCGACCAGCACGCTCATCCGCAGGTGCAGCCGTTCCAGCAGCGGGTCCAGCGGCAGGTCACGGGAGAGCGCGACGGTGTCGAGGTCGAGCCCGGCGTACCGGTCGAGCAGCGCCTGCGGGCTGCCCAGGTCGGTCTTGGTGAAGCACAGCAGCGGCTCCAGCCCGCCGGCGTAGGCGGCGACCAGGCACCGGTCGAGGAAGCCGAGCGCGGGCTCCGGGTCGGTCACCGCGGTCACGATCACCAGCTGGTCGGCATTGGCGACGACGACCCGCTCGGTGGGGTCGGTGTCATCGGCGGTGCGCCGCAGCACCGTCGTCCGGTCCTCGATGACGACGATGCGGGCCAGCGTGTCCGGCCGGCCGGAGACGTCGCCGACCACGCGGACCCGGTCGCCGACGACCACGCCGTGCCGGCCCAGCTCGCGGGCCCGCATGGCGGTCACCTCGACGCCGGACTCGAGGCGCACCGTCATCCGGCCGCGGTCGACGGCGATCACCAGGCCGGGGGAGGCGTCCTCGTGCGCCGGGCGGGTGCGGGTGCGGGGGCGGGAGCCGCGGCGGTTGGGCCGGACCCGGACGTCGTCCTCGTCGGAACGGGCGTCCAGCCTGCGCGGGCTCAGCGGGCTACCCCGTGCTCGACTCCGACCAGCAACCCGTTCCACCGCTCGACGAAGTCGGGCAGCGTCTTGCTCACCGCGCCCGGATCGGACACCTCGACGCCCTCGATGGCCAGCCCCAGGACGGCGCCGGCGTGCACCATGCGGTGGTCGGCGTAGGAGTCCAGCCGCGCCGGGCGCCGCGGGCCCGGCTCGATCACCAGGCCGTCGGGCAGCTGCTCGACCCGGGCGCCGACGGCGCTGAGCACCTCGTCGAGCGCCTGCAGCCGGTCGGTCTCGTGCCCGCGCAGGTGCCCGATGCCGGTCAGCCGCGAGGTCCCGTCGGCCAGCGCGCAGACGGCGGCCAGCACGGGGGTCAGCTCGCCCACCTCGTGCAGGTCGGCCACGAGGGGGCGGACGACGGCGCCGCCGGTGACCCGCAGTCCGTCGTCCGTGCGCTCGACGGTGGCGCCCATCTCGGCGAGCAGCCGGTCGAGCTGTGCGCCCGGCTGGGTGGTGACCTCGGGCCAGTCGCGCACCGTCACCCGGCCACCGGTGACCAGCGCGGCGGCGAGGAACGGCGCGGCGTTGGACAGGTCGGGCTCGATCACCCGCTCCAGCGCCGCGATCGGCCCGGGGGAGACCCGCCAGCCCCGCGGCGTGGCGACGACGTCGACGCCGTGCTCGCGCAGCGTCGTCACCGTCATCTCGACGTGCGGCATCGACGGGAGGCCGCCGGCCAGCGCGAGGTCGACGCCCTGCTCGAACCTGGCCGCCGCCAGCAGCAGCCCGGACACGATCTGGGAGGTCTCGCTCGCGTCGACCGAGATGGCCCCACCGACGACCGCGCCGGTCCCGTGCACGGTGAACGGAGCCCGGCCGCGGCCGCCGTCCTCGATCTCGACGCCCAGAGCGCGCAGGGCGGCGAGCAGGCCCGCGTTGGGGCGCTCGCGCAGCCGCGGGTCGCCGTCCACGGTGACCGGGCCGTGGGCGAGCGCGGCGACCGGCGGCAGGAACCGCAGCACGGTCCCGGCCAGGCCGGCGTCCACCTGGGCGGGACCGCGCAACCGGCCGGGCGTGACCAGCCAGTCGGCGCCGTCGTCCTCGATGCCGACGCCGAGCGCCCGCAGCCCGGCCGCCATCAGGTCGGTGTCCCGGGCGCGCAGCGGCCGGACGATCCGGCTCGGGCCGTCGGCGAGCGCGGCCAGGACCAGCGCTCGGGCGGTGATCGACTTCGACCCGGGCAGGCGGACGACCGCGTCGACCGGCGTCGAGCGGTGCGGCGTCGTCCAGATCTCCGTCACGGGGCCATTCTGCCCGCCGGTGATCAGCCGGCCTGCGGCTTGGCCGCCTTCTTGGCCGGCAGCACCCGGGTGAGCTTGCGGTTGGCGAACTCGAACATGCCGAGCTCGGACAGCTCGCGGCCGTACCCGGAGCGCTTCACGCCGCCGAAGGGCAGTTCGGCGGAGGACCCGGTGGGGGAGTTGACCCAGACCATGCCGGCCTCGATCCGGTCGGCGACCGACCGTGCCCTGTCCAGGTCGCTGGAGAAGACGGCGGCGCCCAGCCCGAACTCGCTGTTGTTGGCCAGCTCGATGGCCTCGTCCTCGTCCGCCACCTTGTAGACGACCGCGGCCGGGCCGAACAGCTCCTCGGAGTACGCCCGCATCTCCGGGGTGACGTCGGTGAGGATCGTCGCCTCGACGAACGCGCCGGCGTGGTCGGGTCGGCCGCCGCCGGTGACCACGGTGGCGCCCTTGTCGACGGCGTCCTGGATCTGCGCGTGCAGGTCCTTGGCCGCCTGCTCGCTGGACAGCGGCGCGAGCGAGGTCGAGGGGTCGCTCGGGTCGCCGGGGGAGAAGGTGGAGAAGGCCTGCTTGAGGCCCTCGACGAACGGCTCGTAGATGTCCTCGGTGACGATCAGCCGCTTGGCGGCGATGCAGGCCTGACCGCTGTTCTGCATCCGGCCCATCGTGGCGGCCTTGACCGTGCGGCCGAGGTCCTCGGTGTCGAGCACGATGAACGGGTCGGAGCCGCCGAGCTCGAGCACCGACTTCTTCAGGTACCGGCCGGCCAGCGAGGCGACGCTGCTGCCGGCCCGCTCGCTGCCGGTCAGGGTCACGCCCTGCACCAGCCGGTGGGCGATGACCTGCTCGACGTCCGGGATGCGCAGGAAGACGTTGGTGTAGACGCCCTCGGGCACGCCGGCGTCTAGGAAGCACTTCTCGATCGCCAGCGCGGTCTGCGGGTTGAGCTCGGCGTGCTTGAGCAGGATCGCGTTGCCGAGGACCAGGTTCGGCCCGGCGACGCGGACGACCTGGTAGAGCGGGTAGTTCCACGGCTCGATGGCGAGGAGGACGCCGACCGGCTCGTTCTCGACGACCGCCTCGCCCTGCATCACCTCGATCCGGCGGGGCTCGAGGAAGCGCGGACCGTTCTTCGCGTAGTAGTCGAGGATGCTGGCGGCCAGCATCACCTCGCCGGCCGCTTCCTGGATCCGCTTGCCCATCTCGCGGGTGACCAGCGCGGCGAACTCGTCCTTGCGCTCCAGCATCAGCTCGCCGGCACGGCCGACGATCTGCGCGCGCTCCTCGACCGGGCGGCGGCGCCACTCCAGGAAGGCGGCGTGGGCCTTCTCGACCACGCCGTCGACGGCGTCGGTGGGCAGGAAGTCGAACTCCTTCTCGACCTCGCCGGTGTAGGGGTTGACCGTGCGGTACGGGCGCGCGCCGGCGTCGCTGGCGGTCTTCGGGTGGTCGGTCGGGGGGTTCTGCGTCGCGGTCACGTCGAAAGATCCTCGTCCTGTCGTCTCGTCTGTGCCGTCAGCGCCCTACCCGGTTGTCCCTCCCGTTCACGCGCCGCGGACTGTCGGTGCGCCGACCTAGAGTTTCGGTATGTGTGGTCGCTACGCCGCCAGTCGCAGTCCCGATGACCTGGTCGTCGAGTTCGAGGCGGTCAAGGCCGCGGGCCAGCAGCCGCTGCCGGCCGACTACAACGTCGCGCCGACCAAGGACGTGTACGTCGTCCGGCAGAAGAAGGAGCGCGACGCCGAGGGCGCCCCGACCGGCGGCACGCACCGCGAGCTGCGCGCCGTCCGCTGGGGGCTGGTGCCCGGGTGGGCCAAGGACCCGTCGGTGGGCAACCGGATGCTCAACGCCCGCGTCGAGTCCCTCGGTGACAAGCCGGCCTTCAAGAAGGCGGCCCGCTCCCGGCGCTGCCTGGTGCCGGCCGACGGCTGGTACGAGTGGGCCAAGCGGCTGGACTCACCGACCAAGCAGCCGTACTTCATCACCCCCGAGGACGGCTCGATCCTGGCCTTCGCCGGGTTGTGGGAGGTCTGGGGCAGCGGCGACGACCGCCTCTACACCTGCACCGTGGTGACCGCGCCCGCGGTGGGCGCGCTGCAGGAGATCCACGAGCGCATGCCGTTGGTGCTGCCGCGCGACCGGTGGGCGGCCTGGCTCGACCCGGCCCGCGAGGACGTCGACGCGCTGGTCGAGCCCACCCCGCCGGAGGTGGTCGAGGCCCTGGAGCTGCGCCCGGTCAGCACCGCGGTCAACAACGTGAAGAACAACGGCCCCGAGCTCGAGGCCCGCGACGACGGCGTGAGCCGCCCGGCCGACCAGCCCGCTCTCTTCTGAGGGCGGTCAGCCCTGCCGCTCGCGGCCCGTGTCGAAGAACCGCCTTACGTACCCTGACGAGCTGTAGCGGATCAGCGAGAAGACCTCCGAGCCGTTGCGGGGCGGAACATCGGCGAGCTGGTACGCCTGCCCGAGGTCGGCGAGGTACTCGGCACCGGTGAACGGCGAACCAGCGGTCTCCCTCCGGGGCGCTCATGGCGACGATCATGGAGTTCGGGGAGGGGCACACCGACATCCGACGGCGTGTTGCTCCCGGGACTTCATGATCGCGGAGAAGCGTCCTCAGCGGCCGATCGGCGCGGTCCTCGCGCGGGTGAGGCGGACGAGGTCGGCCGGTGCCAGCTCCACCTGCAGGCCGCGCTTGCCGGCGCTGACCATCACCGTGCCGAACTGCAGCGCCGAGTCGTCGACCACCGTCGGCAGGGCCTTGCGCTGGCCGAGCGGGCTGATCCCGCCGACGACGTAGCCGGTGGTCCGCTCGGCGTCGGCGGGCTCGGCCATGACCGCCTTGCGCCCCCCGACCGCGGCGGCCAGCGCCTTGAGGTCGAGCATCCCGGCGACCGGGACGACGGCCACCGTCAGCGCGCCGTCCACCCGGGCCAGCAACGTCTTGAACACCTGCCGCGGGTCGGCGCCGAGCGCCGCGACGGCGGCCTCTCCGTACCCGTGCGCGTCGGGGTGGTCGGGGTCGTAGCTGCGCACCGTGTGCGCCACCTTCGCCTTCTCCAGCACCGCCACCGCGGGGGTCCCTGCCACGGCGGGGAAGCGTAGCGATCACCCGGGAGCGGGAATCGGCTCCGCACCGGAGAGGTTGCACGACCCGTGAGCAGCGCCCTCTCCACCGCCCGCGCGCGGACCGTGCACGGTCGGCCCCCAGGCCGTCCCGATGCCCCGCGACTAGGATCGACCGATGTGGTCTCCCGCAAGCGGGGGTCGCAGAGAGGACGGTCGGTGCCCGAGGAGCCCACCAGCAACAGCCCTGCCGACGAGCAGGCCGGCGTTCCCGCTCCGGGCGCGCCGGTCGAGGTCCCCGAGGCGCGTGAGGGCGGCAGTCGCAGCCACGTCGGCGAGACCCGGGCGGAGCTCGACGCCCGCTTCGAACGCGACGCGCTGCCGTTCCTCGACCAGCTCTACCCGGCCGCGCTGCGGATGACCCGCAACCCGGCCGACGCCGAGGACCTGGTCCAGGAGACGTTCGTCAAGGCCTACTCGGCGTTCCACCAGTTCGCCGAGGGCACCAACCTCAAGGCCTGGCTCTACCGGATCCTGACCAACACCTACATCAACAGCTACCGCAAGCGGCAGCGGCAGCCGCAGCAGTACCCCACCGACCAGGTGCAGGACTGGCAGCTGTACGCCGCCGAGGAGCACAGCTCCAGCGGGCTGCGCTCGGCCGAGATCGAGGCGCTGGACCACCTGCCGGACTCCGACATCAAGGAGGCCCTGCAGCAGCTGCCCGAGGACTTCCGCCTGGCGGTGTACCTCGCCGACGTCGAGGGCTTCGCCTACAAGGAGATCGCGGAGATCATGGGCACGCCCATCGGCACGGTGATGTCCCGACTGCACCGCGGCCGGCGGGGGCTGCAGAAGCTGCTGGCCGACTACGCACGCGAGCGCGGCTTCGTCCGCGCCGGGGCCGGGGAGGAGACGGCGCGATGAGCGAGGACCGCCGTTCCGGCAGCGGGGAGCCGATCGAGATCACCTCGTGCGACGACGTCCTGTCGCACGTGTTCGAGTTCCTGGACCACGAGACCGACGACGAGCGCCGGGCCGTGATCGCCGAGCACCTCGAGGACTGCTCGGGGTGCCTGCGCGAGTTCGGGATCGAGCAGGAGTTCAAGGCGCTGGTCCGCCGCCGCTGCGGGGGTGACGCGCCGCCACCGGGCCTGCGGGACCGGATCAAGCTGCAGCTGACCACCGTCTCCTTCGAGGAGGACGGCACGCAGATCACCGTGGAGAAGGTGCGGACCGAGGTGGTCACCGAGACCACCGGGGAGCGCCCCACGCCCGCCTGAGGCGGGGCGCGGGGACGCTCCCGCGCCCGTTAGGCGTTGGGGCGCTTGCCGTGGTTGGCGTTGCTCTTCTTGCGCGAGCGACGCTTGCGTCCACGCTTGGACATCGATGCCTCCTTCTGCGGGTGAGCGGGTGTGCGCAGGACCGGCGGACCCGCCAAGCTGACCTACCTAGCCTCTCACGAGACGTCCGGCCGCCGTGCCGGACGGGGGAGTACCACGGGGAGCGGGACTGAGATGGACCTGGGGATCGAGAGCGTGCTGGTCGCCGGCCGCGGGCCGGCCGCCTGCCGGGTGATCGCGGCCTGTTCCGGGCTCGGGATCAAGGCGATCGCGGTGCACTCCGCCGCCGAGCGGCAGGCCCGCCACGTGCGGCTGGCCGACGACGCCGTCGAGCTCGGGCCCGCACCGGCGGCGGAGTCCTACCTGGCGGTGGACCGGATCGTCGAGGCCGCCCGGCGCAGCGGCGCCAGCGCCGTCCTGCCCGTGCCGCCGGCGCTGGCCGGCAACGCCCGGCTGGCTGCCGCCGTCACCACGGTGGGGCTCACCTGGGTGGGCCCGGACGCCGAGGTGCTCGAACGGCTCGGTGGGGACGGCGTCGAGCCGGCCAGCGAGCACGGCTTCCTGGCCTGGGTCACCGACGACGGCCTGCGCTTCCTGACGCCGGTCTCCCGCGACCGGGCCGCGGGCATCGCCCGGGTCTCCTGGACCCCGGAGCCCGAGGAGCTGCCGGCCGCCGTGCACCGGCTCAAGGACGTCGGGTGGCGGGGCCTGGTCACCGTGGGCATCTCCTCGGGCGGCGAGCTGGCCGAGGTCGCCGCCGGCTTCTCCCTGGACATGGCCGTGCTGGAGCGGGCCCACGGCGTGGACGCCGTCGAGCTGGCCCTGCGCAGCGGATCGCCCCGCGCCGCGCGCGCCGCCGAGCCCGAGCCCGCCGCTCAGAGCGCCGCGGTCGCCGTCCAGCTGCGTTCCACGCTCCCCCCGGGGACGGCGGGCCGGGTCAGCGGCCGGCTGCCGGACTCCCTCTCCGACGACCTCGTGGCGGTCAGCGGCTACGGCCCGGGCGACCGGCTCGACGGCTGGTACGACGCTCTGCTGTCCACGGTCAGCGCGCGCGCCGAGGACACCGCGACCGCGGCCCGGGCGATCGGGCGGGTGCTCGCCGACCTGCCCGACGTCGGCGTGCCCCACGACGGCGCGGAGATCTGCGCCGTCCTCGACCGGCTCGCCGACGGATCGCCCACCCCCGGAGGCTGAACCGCCTGCTCAGCCGGGCGTGCTTGGATGGCCTTCCCAGCGAGGACGAGGAGGCGCGGGGTGGCGGTCGAGGAGATCCACGCGGAGATGGTCTCCAGCGTGTGGAAGGTCCTCGTCGAGCCGGGCACCGAGGTCGCGGTCGGCGACACCCTGGTGATCCTCGAGTCGATGAAGATGGAGATCCCGGTGCTCACCGAGCGCGCGGGCACCGTCCGGGAGCTGCACGTCACCGAGGGCGAGGTGCTCCAGGAGGGCGACCTGATCGCGACGGTCGAGTGATCAGAGCTCCAGGGAGTAGGCCATCAGGTTCACGCCGGGCAGCGGTGACCAGTCGCGCTCCGGCAGCCGGGTGAAACCCAGCCGCTCGTAGAGCCGGTGCGCCGCGCGCATGCTCGGATCGGTCGACAGGACCATGCGCCGCTTGCCCGCCGCCCGCGCCCGGTCGAGGCAGTCCCGCACGAGCAGCTCGCCGACGCCGCGCCCGCGCACGCCGCGGTCGACGACGAGCATCCGGAAGGCCGCCTCGTCGTCGGAGTCCGAGATCTCCCGGAAGTCGCCGTCCAGCACCAGCGCGACGCTGCCGACGACCGCCTCGCCGTCGCGGGCGACCAGCAGCTCGGCCCGGGCGGCCCGGCCGGCGACGTCGCGCAGCTCCCGCTGGAACTCCTCGGGCGCCAGCCCCTCGTCGCGGTAGACGCCGGCGGTCAGCTCGGCGATGCGCCCGAAATCGGCCGGGGTGGCCGGCTCCACGCGCAGATGGGCGGGCGGGGACTGATACGGCGAGGCCTCGACCACGTCCCGCAGCCTAGGCACCTAGGCTCGACGGCAACCATGAGCAGCCTGTCCGAGCGCCTCAACCGCGGATCGGCCTCCAGCCCCTCGCAGGTCGACCACGCCCGCAGGCTGGTCGCCGACTGGCAGTTGCTGGCCGATCTCGCCTTCGCCGACCTGACCCTGTGGGTGCCCCTGCAGAACGGCCGGTGGTGGTGCGTCGCCCAGGTCCGTCCGCTGACCGCGCCCACCAGCCAGCCCGACGACCTGGTCGGCGCCGAGGCCTCCGGGACGGCCGCCGAGCCGTTCGTCGTGGCCTACCGCGAGGGCCGCCCGGTCACCGAGGGGGAGCCGGACTGGTCGGGCGCCAGCCCGCGCCGCCGGGAGGTCATCCCGGTCCGGCACGACGGCGTCGTCGTCGCCGTCCTGGCCAAGGACACCAACCTGGCCGTCACCCGCTCCCCGTCGACGCTGGAGCTGACCTACCTCGACATCGCCGCCGACCTCTGCCTCATGGTCTCGGCCGGCACGTTCCCGCCGCAGAAGCTGCAGGACGCCGAGATGAGCCCCCGCGTCGGCGACGGCCTGGTGCGCATCGACGCCGAGGGCCGGGCCACCTACGCCAGCCCCAACGCGCTGTCGGCCTACCGCCGGCTGGGGCTGACCGGCGACCTGGTCGGCGCGGACCTGGCCGAGATGACCCGGGCGGCCACCGCCGACCGGGTGGCGGGCGAGGCGGTGGCGGCGGGCATCGCCGCGGCGGTCGACGGCCGGTTCCCCGACCCCACGGACGTCGAGGGGCCGGCCGCGACGATGTTCCTGCGCGCGCTGCCGCTGCAGGCGCCCGGTGGGCCGGCCGGCGCGCTGGTGCTGGTCCGCGACGTCACCGACGTCCGCCGCCGGGACCGCGCCCTGATGACCAAGGACGCGACGATCCGCGAGATCCACCACCGCGTGAAGAACAACCTGCAGACCGTCGCCGCGCTGCTGCGGCTGCAGGCCCGGCGGATGACCGAGCCGGCCGCGCGGGCGGCGCTGGAGGAGTCGGTGCGGCGGGTCGCCTCGATCGCCGTCGTCCACGACACCCTGGCCGGCAGCCGGGAGGACGTCGTCGTGGTGGACGACGTCCTCGACCGGGTGCTGCCCATGCTCGGCGACCTGACCGTCGTCGGGCCGGCCGCCCGGGCCCGCCGCGTCGGCGAGTTCGGCGAGCTGCCCGCGGCCACGGCGACCCCGCTGGTCATGGCGATCACCGAGCTGCTGCAGAACGCCGCCGAGCACGCCTTCCCCGACGGCGAGCCGGGCGCGATCGAGCTGGTGGCCGAGCGGGACGGCGACGACCTCGTCGTCCGCGTCCGCGACGACGGGATGGGCCTGCCCGCGGACTTCGACCTCGCGGCCAGCGACGGCCTGGGCCTGCAGATCGTGCGCACCCTGATCTCCGGCGAGCTGGGCGGCGAGCTCGAGATGGGGCCGACCGCGGCCGGCTCCGGCACCGAGGTCGTGCTCACGCTGCCGGGAGCCGGACGTCCGCGCCGCTGAGACCGGACGAACGCCGCGAGGCCGGTCCGGAGCAGCTCCGGGACCGGCCTCGCGGCGTCAGGGTGCGCGGCGCGCCGCGCGGTGGTGCGTCGAGTGGATCAGGCGGTGAACGCCCGGGTGCGGGCCTGACGGCGCTTGAGCGCGCGGCGCTCGTCCTCCGACAGGCCGCCCCAGACGCCGGAGTCCTGACCGGACCGCAGTGCCCAGTCCAGGCACGACTGCACCACCGGGCAACGCTGGCACACCGACTTGGCCTGCTCGATCTGCGTGACGGCCGGACCGCTCGTCCCGATGGGGAAGAACAGCTCGGGGTCCTCGTCGCGACACAGGGCGCGGTGGCGCCAGTCCATGGTGGTGTACTCCTCGGTGTCAAGTCGTGCGTGTCGTCGCCGGCCTCGGTCCGCTCCGCGGGCCGACACCGGTTGCCCAGCGCCGTGGCTCGGCGACTTTCCTGCTTTGTTACCGGCAGGTTGCTTTCCTCCCGCGATGTTTTCACGAGCGGAACACCTGTCAAGCGAAACGGGGTCGTCATCGACCCCCTCGTGAGCAACCTCACCACGCGCGTGATAGGCGCGCCACTCGACCGGTCCACCACACCGGCGAAGTCCTTGACGGCAACCGGGCGTGCTGTGCTAAGGCCCAGTCCAGCGGCCTGTGAACGGGCTGGGAGCGGAGTGCGAGCGGGCCGTCAGAAGACGACGCGGAGGGCCGCCGGCACGCTGCGCACCCGGAGGCCGGTCGCGGTGCCGAGCGAGTCGCCGTCCAGCTGCCAGGTGAGGGGGCGCGTGGCCGTCACCGTGGCCTCCGGCAGGTCGTGCCAGCGGTGCACGCCGCGGCCACGGGTGTTCGGCCGGGGCGAGATGGTCTGCAGGAAGGTCCGCGTCATCCGCAGCGACCCGATCCGCCCCAGGGCGAAGACGTCGAGACCGGCGTCGAAGGAGGCGTCCGGGCTCGGGTTGATCGACCGTGCGCCCAGGTAGGTCCACGGGCTGACGTTGGAGACCAGGCAGAGGAAGAGCTCGTCGACGGCGGGCTCGCCGTCCGGGCACACCGTCATCGCGGGCCGGCGGCGCTCGCGGCCGAACAGGAACTCGCGGGTGGTCTCGCGGACGTAGAGCAGGCCGGTCGAGCGCCGTCCCCGCGCCCTCTTGGCCTCGACACGGGTGATGACGTCGGCGTCGAAGCCGAGCCCGGCGGAGAAGACGAACCAGCGGGGCTCGGTCCAGCCGTCCACGGCCTCGACGCTCGCGGTGCCCAGCGAGACCCGGCGGGTGCGACCGTCCCGCAGCGAGTCGAGGATCTCGGCGGTCGCCTCGATCGGGTCGCGCGAGCGCCCCAGCGCGCGCGAGAAGACGTTGGTCGAGCCGCCCGGGACGACGGCCAGCGTCGGCACGTGCGCCGAGGGCCCGTGCTCGAGCAGGCCGTTCACGACCTCGTTGACCGTGCCGTCGCCGCCGAGGGTGACGACGACGTCGACGCCGTCCTCGGCCGCCCGCCGGCCCAGCTCGCGCCCGTGGCCGCGGTGCTCGGTGTGGGCCACGTCGACCTTCAGCTCGCTCGCGAGCGCCCGGACCAGGACGTCGCGGACCTTGGGGGTCGTGGCGGTCGCCGCCGGGTTGACCACCACGAGAGCGCGCATACGGCCAGGCTAGCCACCGGAACGCTCGGCCACCGGGAGCGCGCCGGGTCCAGGGGGACGCGTGGGACGCGCGTAACCTCGCGACGTGAACGACGAGCACGCAGGGCCGCCGCCGCGGCGCAGTCGGCCGAGCCTGGCCGACCGGGTGCTCGGCGCCGCCGCCGAGCAGCCCCCCAGGCAGCCGAAGGAGCAGGCCGAGGCGACGCCCCGGACCGTCCGGTGGGCCGCGGTGGTGGTGGCGGTCGAGGCGGTGGCCCTCGTCCTGGCCGCCGGCTACGTGACGCTGCGCACCCTCACCGGCGACGCCCAGAGCGACAAGAGCGCGTGGGGGCTCGTCCTGTTCGCCCTGCTCGGGGCGGTGCTGCTCGCGGCGTGCGCGCGCGGCCTGTGGCGGCTGGCGTCGTGGTCCCGGGGCCCGGTGGTGGCCGTGCAGCTGATCCTCGGCGCGCTGGGGCTCACGGCGGCGTTCAGCTACCAGCACCCCGAGGTCGGCATCCCGATGCTGGTGCCTGTCGCCGTCTCGCTGTACCTGCTGGCCACCCCCGAGGCGCGGCTGGCGTTCTTCAGATCATCTCGATGACGTCGGCGATCGAGTCGCACACGCGGCTCGGCCGGAACGGGAACCGCTTGATGTCCCCGACCTGCGTCGAGCCGGTCAGGACCAGCACGGTCTCCAGGCCCGCCTCGATGCCGGCGACGACGTCGGTGTCCATGCGGTCGCCGACCATGACCGTCGTCTCGGAGTGCGCCTCGATCCGGTTCATGGCGCTGCGGAACATCATCGGGTTGGGCTTGCCGACGAAGTAGGGCTCGGCGCCGGTCGCCTTGGTGATCATGGCGGCGACCGAGCCGGTGGCCGGCAGCGGGCCCTCCGGCGAGGGCCCGGTGACGTCGGGGTTGGTGGCGATGAACCGGGCGCCGTCGCCGATCAGCCGGATCGCCCGCGTGATCGCCTCGAACGAGTAGGTGCGGGTCTCGCCCAGGACGACGTAGTCGGGCGCGGTGTCGGTGAGCGTGTAGCCCGCCTCGTAGAGCGCCGTGGTCAGACCGGCCTCGCCGATCACGTACGCCGAGCCGCCGGGCATCTGATGGGTCAGGAAGTCCGCCGTCGCCAGCGCCGAGGTCCAGATCGACTCCTCGGGCACCTGCAGCCCCGACCGGGCGAGCCGGGCGGACAGGTCGCGGGGCGTGAAGATCGAGTTGTTGGTCAGCACCAGGAAGCGGCGCTCGCTCGAGACGAGCCGCTCGAGGAAGTCCGCGGCGCCGGGCAGCGCGTTCCCCTCGTGCACCAGCACGCCGTCCATGTCGGTGAGCCAGCACTCGGCCCGCTTGCGCTCGGTGGTCACGACGGCCGACCCTATCCGGACGAGCCGCCGCCCTTGATCAGGCGCAGCTGCGGTGTGGTCTCGATGCTCTCCCGGGGATCGGGCACCTCGGGCAGGCCGGCCGCTCGCCGGACCCGGTTCTCCGGGACGCCGAGCGCGCGGGCGAGCGCGTCGGCGAGCCGGTCGCTGACCAGCCCGGACCGGCGTCCGGCGGCCAGGTGCTCGATCGTCTCCGGCGCCACGGCCCAGTGCGAGAGCCGGGAGGCCTGCTCTGCGGTGATGTTCAGCTCGAGCAGTCGCCGGCGCACCAGGGAGGGCAGGTCGGGATCGGCCACCTCCGCGACGCTAGGCGGGTCCGGCGGCCTCGGCATCCCGACGGCCGGCGAAGTCGCGCAGGGCGTCGTCCGTGAGCCGGAAGACGGTCCACTCGTCCAGCGGGACGGCCCCCTGCGCCTTGTAGAACTCGATGGAGGGCGTGTTCCAGTCGAGCACCGCCCACTCCAGCCGGTTGTAGCCGCGCTGCACGCAGGTCTCGGCGAGCGTGCGCAGCAGCTCCTTGCCCAGGCCGCCGCCGCGGAATGCGGTGCGCACGTAGAGGTCCTCGAGGTAGATGCCGTGGGTGCCGCGCCAGGTGGAGAAGTTGAGGAACCACAGTGCCGTGCCGACGACGGTGCCCTCGACCTCGGCCACGTGCCCGAACAGAGCGGGGTGCTCGCCGAACAGCGCCGCGTGCAGCTGCTCGTCGGTCAGGCGGGCCTCGTGCAGGGCCTTCTCGTACTCGGCCAGCTCGCGCACCAGCCCGACCACCGCCGGGACGTCGTCCGGACGGATAGGACGCACGCTCACGTGAGCACCTCCTTGACCCGGTCCGGGACGAGCCGGGCCAGCGGGGACAGGACCGGCAGGATCAGCGGCGCCAGCAGGTAGCCGTAGGCGAGCACGACGCCGGTGACCACCGGGATGAACACGAAGCCGATGATCAGCAGGATCGCGGCGGCGATCAGCCCGTACGGCCGGCCGCTCTTCGGGCTGACCAGCGACCGGAACGAGCGGAACCGGATCCGGCTGACCATGAGCAGCGCCGGGACGGCGACGATGAGCAGCACCCACAGCCGGTCCCGGCCCTGCATCTGGTCGCCGAAGGCGAACACCGAGGCCAGGACGACGCCCGCCGCGCCGGGGCTGGGCATGCCGATGAAGTACCGCTTGTCGGCGGTGGGGTCGATCGTGGTGTTGAACCGGGCCAGCCGGATCGCCGCGCAGGCCACCCACAGCGCGCAGGCCAACCACCCGAGCGGGTCGAAGGCGTCGTGACCTTGCGAGAACAGGGTGAAGGCCAGCAGCGCCGGCGCCATGCCGAACGAGACGAGGTCGGCGAGCGAGTCGAACTGCAGGCCGAACGGCGTCACCGCGCCGACCAGCCGGGCGACCGCGCCGTCGGTGATGTCGAAGACCACCGAGCAGCCGACCAGGATCGCGGCGAACGTGTACTCCCCGCGGATCGAGACCAGGATCGCGGTGAACCCGCACAGCATGTTGGCCAGCGTGAACAGGCTGGGCAGCGTGGCCAGCGCGCGGCGGCGGCTGCGCCGGGCCGAGTGGCGGACGAACTCGACCGTCGCGGTGCGTCGGGTGGGCGGCATGGCTCAGCCGCGCCCGGGCCAGCGGGCGATGACGGTCTCGCCGCCGCGCACGCGCTGGCCCTTCTGCACCGTCACAGTGCACTCCCGCGGGACGAAGACGTCCATCCGCGACCCGAACTTCATCAGGCCCATGCGCTCGCCGGTGGCCAGCTCGTGGCCGACGCCGGTGCGGGTCACGATCCGCCGGGCCAGCACCCCGACGATCTGCCGGAACACCACGGTGCGCTCGCCGTCGCGCAGCCACAGCTCGCTGCGCTCGTTCTTGTGCGCGGACTCCTTGCGGTAGGCGGCCAGGAAGCTGCCCGCGCGGTAGGAGCTCTCGACGACCTGACCGCGGTAGGGGGAGCGGTTGACGTGCACGTCGACGACGGACAGGAACACGCTGACCTGCTGCCAGTCGCCCTCGGGCGCCACGCCCTCCTGCGGCTCGCCGGCCACCATCACGACGCCGTCAGCGGGGGAGAGGACCTCGTCGGGGTCGGGCTTCTCGACGTCGCAGCGCCGGTCGGGGTCGCGGAAGAACAGCGCCATGTAGGCCGACAGCAGCACGAACGGCCACATCAGCAGGCGGATCCGGCGTCCGCCGGCGACCGCGAGGACCGCGGCGGGAGCCAGCGGTCCGGTGATGAAGGGCCACCCGGCCCGGTCGATGCGCATCGTGGGCAAACGGTACCGGGAGGGGCCTCGGGGCACGCGCGGGCGAGGCTCAGGCGCCGCCCGGCTCCCGCTCGGCGGAGGCGAGGCTGGGGTCGGAGCCGAACTCGCTGGACCGCAGGCGCGGCGGCCCGCCGTACCAGTCCAGGCAGACCATGGTCGCGTCGTCACGCAGGTTGCCGCCGGTCGCGTGCAGGACGGCGTCGCCCAGCGCGTGGACGACCTCGCGGGGATGCAGCTGCGCCGTGTCGACCAGCGCCTGAGCCACGTCGAGCGAGGCGGCATTGCGCTCCTGCATGCCGTCGGTGAGGAACACCAGCCGGTCGCCGGGCTCCAGCGGGAGCCGCTGCAGCAGGAACGTCTGACCGGGGACGACGCCGAACGGCGGCTGCACCGCCAGCTGGATCTCCTCCACGCGCCCGGCTCGCAGCCGGAGGGGGAGTGGATGACCGGCGTTCAGGATCACCGCCTCGCGGGTCTGCAGGTCGATGCGCGCCAGCTGGCCGGTGACGAACTGGCCGGGTGCGGCGTGCGCGGCCAGGGCGTCGTTGGCCGCCCGGGCCTGCTCGACGAGTTCGAGCCCCTTGCGGCGGCCGTTGCGCAGGGCGCCCACGAACAGCGTGGCGAGCAGCGAGGCGGCGACCTGGTGGCCGACGGCATCGGTGATCGAGATCTGCAGCGAGTGGCGGTCCAGCGTGTAGTCGAAGGTGTCCCCGCCGACGGAGGCCGCCGGCTCCAGCCAGCCGGCGAGCGTGAACTGCCCCGCCTCGCACGTGTAGGAGCTCGGCAGCAGGCGGCGCTGGATCTCCGCGGCGAGCGAGAACGTGGTCGTCCGCTGACCCCACTCGAAGACGTCGGTGTGCCGGCGGGCCGCGATCACGACGTAGGCCAGCGCGTGCGCGGCCGCGGCGACGTCGGCCACCACCTCGGGGTGCGCCGGGCCCGGGACGTCGAGCTCGATCACCCCGATCGCGTCGCCGCGATCGGTGACCGGGACGATCAGCCGGTCCCCGTCGGGCAGCGCCTGGACGTCGATCCGCTGCGTGCGCAGCACCGGTTCGTACCGGCTGCCCGCGAGCGGCACGGTCTCGGCGTGCTCCTCGGACCGGCTCCGCGCACCTTCGACGGCCGCGCCCTCGACGGCCGGGCCGGTGGACGTCAGCCGGACGAGGGCGCGGCCGCTGAAGTCGGCGATCAGGAAGGTCACCCGGCGCGCGCCGACCCACTCGGCGAGGGCATCGGCCACCTGCTCGACCGCCTCGATGGGCGCCGCCGCCTCGACCCGTTCGAGGAATGCGCCGACGTCGAACGAGGGGGCGCCGGAGGCGTGCATGCTCGGACCCTAGGTCGGCCGCGCCCGTTCCGGTGGCGGGGGCGTCCCGGGACGACGCTGCCGGGCGGCCCGTGCGGGCCACCCGGCAGCGATCGTTCGGAAGGTCAGGACGCGGCCTTGGTCTCCCAGAAGATCTTGTCGATCTCGGCGATGTAGTCCAGCAGCTTCTGGCCCTCGGCGGGGTCCATGCTGCCCTTGCCGCCGGCCGCACCGGCCTGCTTGGTGGCCTTGTTGAACAGCTCGTGCAGCTGCGGGTACTTCTCGAAGTGCGGGGGCTTGAAGTAGTCGGTCCACAGCACCCACAAGTGGTGCTTGACCAGCTCGGCCCGCTGCTCCTTGATCAGGATCGCGCGGGTGCGGAAGGCCGGGTCCTCGTTGCCCTGGTACTTCTCCTGGATGGCCTTGACCGACTCCGCCTCGATGCGGGCCTGGGCCGGGTCGTAGACGCCGCAGGGGAGGTCGCAGTGCGCGGTGGCCTCGACGGCGGAGAACATGCGGGTGAAACGCATGGATGTGCCTCCGGATGTCGGAATTTCGGGGTCGTCTGCGACCCTACTCGCGGTGATCGCGGACGACAGCGGGAGCGGGGTGGCCCCGCTGCCCTCCACCTGGGTGCTCGCCCACGTCACGGGCCCGTCGATGGCGCCGACCCTGCGGCACGGCGACCGGCTGCTGGTGCGCCGGCTGCGTCCGGGACGGCGGGTCCCGCCCGGCACCGTCGTCCTCGCCCGGTTCCCCTCCCGGCCGGAACTGCTGGTGGTCAAGCGGGCGGTGCGGGACGAGCCGGGCGGCAGCTGGGTGGTCGGCGACAACCCGCTGGTCACCGACGACAGCCGCTCGTTCGGGGTCGCCGTGCCGGTCGGCCGGGTGGTGGCCCGGCTGTGGCCCCGGCCGGGCCGGTTGCCCGGGCCGCCACCGAGCTGAGGACTACCGCGCCAGCACCGTCCGGACGACGCCGTCCAGCACCGCCGCCGGGTCGTCCGGGCACCGGCGCGCCCGCCAGGCCACGATCCCGTCGGGCCGCAGCACGACCGCGCCGTCGTCCTCGATGCCGAACGCCTCGCCGAACCTGCCGCCGGGGTCCACCACCGGACCCGCCGCGCTCACCGTGCTCGTGGCCAGCCCAATCGCGGCGGCGGCCTCGGTCCACCGGTCGCCCTTGCCGCCGGTCAGCAGGACGAGGTCGGGTCCGACCAGGTCCAGCACCGAGCCCGGAGCGCCGTCGACGGTGACCGGCACGTGCGGCGCGCGCGTGCCGGGCCGGCCCCCGGGCAGCCGAGGGTCCACCAGCCGGGCGCCGTCGTCCGGCTCGTCGGGGAGGACGGCGGCCGAGCGGTGGACGGGACCCAGCTCGATCGACGCGTCGTCCATGGGCGGGGCCATGCCCTCGCGGGACAGCGTCGGGTCCACCCGGAGCACATAGCGGGTGTAGGCCTGCTCGACGATCAGGTCGCACACCGGCCGGCGCTCGGCGTCGTAGGTGTCGAGCAGCCCGTCGCCGGCGAGTCCGCGGGTGACCAGCGCCAGCTTCCACGCCAGGTTGTGCGCGTCGGCCACGCCGGTGTTGCCGCCGAAGCCCCCGGTGGGCGGCATGACGTGCGCCGCGTCCCCGGCCAGGAAGATCCGGCGGTCGCGGAACCGGGCGGCGTGGGTCGCGCCGGCGGTCCAGCGCTGCACGTTGTCCACCTCGACGTCGATGTCCGGCCGGCCGAGGGCGGTGCGGACCAGGGCGGTGCAGCGGGCAGGGTCGAGGTCCTCGGCCACGTGCGTGTCCCGGCTGCCGTCGGCCTCCGTGGTGGAGAAGACGGCGAGGAAGCCGGAGTCGCCGGCCAAGGAGAAGCGGAAGAAGCCCAGCAGCTCGGGGGAGTTGACGTAGACGACGCTGAGGGCGCGGTCGCCGATCAGCTCCCGCAGGTCCGCGCGGAAGTAGATGGTCACGCACTCGGCGAAGGAGCCGCGGCCGGCCAGCTCGATGCCGGCCCGCTCCCGGACCTGGCTGTGCGCGCCGTCGGCGGCGACCAGGTGATCGGCGCGCACGGTCTGCTCGGCGCCGTCGTCCCGGTTCCGCAGGAGGGCGGTGACGCCGTCGTCGTCCTGCCGCACGTCCACCAGCTCGGTGCCGTAGCGGTGCTCGGCGCCCAGCTCCCGGGCCCGGTCGCGCAGCAGGGGCTCGAGGCCGATCTGCGTGATGAACAACCGCGAGGTCGGGCTGAGGTGCTCGACGCCCTCGTTGAAGTGGCGGAAGAAGTAGGTCACCTCGGGGCTGGCCAGGTTCGGCACGGAGACGATCGCGCCGTTCTGCACGAACTCCCGCGCGGCCGCCTCCTCGACGGCCTCCTGGAGCCCGAGGCCGCGGAAGATCTCCATCGTCCGCTGATGGAACGAGGCGGCGCGCGGGTGCACGGCCGTGCCGCGGTGGCGTTCCACCAGCAGGTGGGGCACCCCCTGGGCGGCCAGGAGGAGCGACGTCGTCAGCCCGACCAGGCTGCCGCCGACCACCAGGACGGGAACGCGCACGTCGTCCACGACACGCCTCCTCGAGGGCGCCGCCACACGCGGACGGGTGTCCGCATGGCGACCGCCGGCAGGACGACGCCACCTTTGCGTTCCGGCAACAGTGTGTCAAGGGTCACAACGAAGCCCCGGTGAGCTGCCCGGCGTCAGCGCTGCGCGGCCGCCCTGCGCAGCTCGGCGTAGCGCGCGGTGCACTGCTCCATGGTCGGCAGGATGCCCTGGGCCTGTGCCTCCTCCAGCGTCGGCGCGGCCTCGTCCTTGGCCGAGAGCTCCAGCTCCAGGTCGGCCGGCCAGGGCAGGTCGAGGGCGGGGTCCAGCGGCGAGATGCCGAACTCCCGGCCCGGCGCGTACGGGCTGGAGACCAGGTAGGTCACCGAGCTGCCGTCCTCGAGCGCGAGGAAGGCGTGCCCGATCCCCTCGGAGATGTAGACCGCGCGGGGCTGCTCGCTGTCGAGGACGACGGCGTCGTGCACGCCGAACGTGGACGAGCCGACCCGGACGTCGACGATCACGTCGAGCACGCGGCCCGTCGGGCAGTAGACGTACTTGGCCTGGCCGGGCGGCACCAGCGCGAAGTGCACGCCGCGCAGCACGCCGCGGCTGGAGATGCTGTGGTTGGCCTGGGCGAGGGACAGCGGGAACCCGAGCGCCTCGCCGAGCACATCGGCGCGGTACCACTCGGTGAACCGGCCTCGGGCGTCCCCGTGCGGGACGAGGTCCACGGAGTAGGCGTCGCGGACGGCGAGCTCGTGGATCTGCACGCGCCGAACCGTATGCGAACCGGCCGGGGGCGGGCGCGCGAAAGGCCGGTTCAGCGGCCGCTGATCACCCGAATTAGGCTTTCCGTTCCATGGGTGACCAGGACGGTGGCATGACCGCTCCCGAGCGCTTCGCCGACGACCCGGCGTTCGCCGTGCACGAGGGCGGCAAGCTGCAGGTACGCCCGACCCGTGGCATCGAGTCGATCGCCGATCTGGCGTTGACCTACACGCCCGGCGTGGCCCGGGTGTCCAGCGCGATCGCCGCCGAGCCTCCGCTGGCCCGCCGCTACACGTGGGCGCCGCGGGTGGTCGCGGTGGTCTCCGACGGCACCGCCGTCCTGGGCCTCGGCGACATCGGACCGGCGGCCGCGCTGCCGGTCATGGAGGGCAAGGCCTGCCTGTTCAGCGAGTTCGGCGGCCTGTCCGCCGTCCCGATCGTGCTGTCGACCACCGACACCGAGGAGATCGTCGCCGCCGTGGAGGCGATCGCGCCCTCCTTCGGAGGGATCAACCTCGAGGACATCAGCGCGCCGCGCTGCTTCGAGATCGAGGACCGGCTGCGCAAGAGCCTGTCGATCCCGGTCATGCACGACGACCAGCACGGGACGGCGATCGTCGTCCTGGCGGCGCTGCGCAACGCCGCGAGGGTGGTCGGGCGGGAGCTCGGCGACCTGCGGGTCGTCGTCGCCGGCGCCGGCGCCGCCGGTGTCGCGTGCACGAAGATCCTGCTCGAGGCGGGGATCGGCGACATCTCGGTGGCCGACTCGAAGGGCATCCTGCACCCCGGCCGCGAGGACCTCACGCCGATCAAGCAGTGGCTGGTCGACAACACGAACGAGGCGGGTTTCGCGGGCACGATGGTCGACGCGCTGGCCGGCGCCGACGTCTACCTCGGCCTGTCGGGCGGCTCGGTGCCGGAGTCGGCGATCGCGACCATGGCGGAGAACTGCATCGTGTTCTCGCTGGCCAACCCGATCCCCGAGGTCGACCCGGAGATGGCGGCGACGTACGCCGCCGTCGTCGCCACCGGGCGCAGCGACCTGCCGAACCAGATCAACAACGTGCTCGCGTTCCCGGGCGTCTTCCGCGGCGCGATCGACGCGGGCGCCACGAGCATCACCGAGGAGATGAAGCTCGCCGCGGCGACCGCGCTCGCCGACGTCGTGGGCGACGAGGTGCGGGCGGACTACATCGTGCCCAGCCCGCTGGACCGCCGGGTGGCCGCCGCCGTGGCCGAGGCGGTCGCCGCCTGCGCCCGGGAGTCGGGGGTCGCTACACCGGGGTGACCGGCGGACGCCCGGCGAGCACCTCGGCGACGTTGCGCACGGCCAGCCCGCACATCGCCTCGCGGGTCGCCGTCGCGGCGCTGCCCAGGTGCGGGGTCAGCACGACCTGCTCGAGTTCGAGCAGCCGCGGGTCGACGGCCGGCTCGTCCTCGAAGACGTCGAGGGCGGCGCCGCCGATCCGGCCCTCCTGCAGGGCGCGGACCAGCGCGTCGGTGTCGACCACCGGCCCGCGGGCGGTGTTCACCAGCAACGCGGTCGGCTTCATCCGGGCCAGCGCGGCGTCGCCGATCAGGTGCCGGGTGCCGTCGGTGAGCGGCACGTGCAGGGTGACGACGTCGGACTCGGCGAGCAGCTCGTCGAGCTCGACGAAGGTCACCCCGTCGGCGTCGGCGTCCCAGACCCGCGAGCGGCTCGGCGTGGCGAGCATGCGCATGCCGAAGGCACGGGCCCGCCGGGCCACCGCGCGGCCGATCCGCCCGTAGCCGACGATGCCGAGCGTCGCACCGGCCGAGACGTCGAGGCCGACGAGCATCCGCGGGCCCCAGATCCACGGCTGTGCCCGGCGCAGGAAGCGGTCGCCCTCGGGGATGCGCCGCGCCGCGGCGAGGACGAGCCCCATCGCCAGGTCGGCGGTGGCGTCGTCCAGGACGCCGGGGGTGTTGGTGACGACGACGCCCCGCTCGTGCACCGCCGGCACGTCGATGTTGTCGTAGCCGACGGCCACGTTGGCCACGATCCGCAGCTGCGGGCCGGCCGCGTCGAGGACGGCGGCGTCGATCCGGTCGGTGAGCGTGCAGACGACGGCGACCGCGCCGGCGACGTCGCGGAGCAGCTCCTCGCGGGTGGGCGGCCGCTCCTCGCCGACGACCAACGGGTGCTCGAGCTCCTCGAGCGCCGCCATGGCGCGGTCGGTCAGCAGCCGCGGGACGTAGACGTGGCCGGTCATGGCCGCGAGGGGCGGTAGACGAGGTCGAGCACGCCGGACAGCAGCCGCTCGACGACAGGGCGGGGCAGGGCGGCGACCAGCGCGTGCACCGGCGCCATGCGCTCGGGCAGCTTCCCGCCGCCGACACCGGCGATCTCCAGGAGGGCGTCGACCTCGGCGACGGTGAGCGCCGCCGGGTCGATGGTGGCGGCCGCGGCGACCAGGTCGGCATCGGCGACCGGCGCGGGCAGCGCGGCGGCGGCCCGAGCGGCGTCGGCCAGGTCGGCCAGCAGCGCCTCGACCCGTCCGGCGGTGGCCCCGGTGACGGTGAGGTGCAGGGTCGCCGGCAGGTCGTCGAACGGCGGCTGGGGCTGCAGCAGCCAGCCGCGGGCGGTCATCTCGTCGGCGAGGTTGAGCACGTCGACGCCGTCCGGGCCGTCCTGCGCGGCGGCGACCAGCGTGGCGACCGGCGCACCCACCACCCGCAGCCCCGGGAGAGCCGCGATGCCCTCGGCCAGCGCCGTCGTCGCCGCCCGGGTGTCCCGGGCCAGCCGGCGGTAGCCCTCGGTGCCGAGGAGCCGGTGGACCGCCCACGCCGCGGCCATCGGGCCGGCCGGGCGGGTGCCGGCCAGCGTCGGGTTGACCACCGGGTAGCCCGGCCAGCCGGCGGTGGCGAACCAGTGGTGCTGGCGCAGCTCGGGCTCGGCGGTGAGCAGCACCGACACCCCCTTGGGCGCGTAGCCGTACTTGTGCAGGTCGACCGACAGCGAGCTCACGCCGGGCACGGAGAGGTCGAACGGCTCGGGGACGTCGTCGAGGAAGGGCAGGATCCAGCCGCCGATGCAGGCGTCGACGTGGCAGGCCACGCCCGCCGCGGTCGCGAGCCCGGCGATCTCGCCGACCGGGTCGAGCACGCCGTGCGGGTAGGACGGCGCGCTGACCACGACCAGCGCCGTCCGGTCGTCGAGGGCCTCGCGCACCGCGTCCGGCACGGCCCGGCAGGTGACCGGGTCGACCGGGACGTCGACGACCTCGAGGCCGAACAGGTGCGCCGCCTTGCGGAAGGCGGCGTGCGCGGTGACCGGGAGCAGCAGCCGCGGGGTGCCGGTCCCGCCTCCTGCGCGCCACCGCTCGCGGGCGGCCAGCACCGCCAGCAGGCAGCTCTCGGTGCCGCCGGAGGTCAGCGTGCCGACCGCGCCCGGCGGGCCGTTCAGGAGCTCGAGCGCCGCGCCGACCAGGTCGTCCTCGATGCGGGCGACGCTGGGGAAGGCGGTGGGGTCGAGGGCGTTGGTCCACTGGAACGCCGCCTGTGCCTGCGCGGCGAGGTCGTCGAGCTCGGCCAGGCCGGAGTCGTAGACGTAGGCCATGGTCGCGCCGCCGTGCGTGGGCACGTCGCCGGCCTGCAGCGCGGTCAGCTCGGCGAGCACCTCGTGGGAATTCACGCGTCCTCCAGTCGGTAGCGGGCGAACACGGGCACGGCGGCCAGCACGATCACCGCCGGCAGCACGCTGAAGCCCAGCCGGACGGCGGTGACCGCGGTGGACGTCTGCCCGACCACCTCGTCGCCGGTGCTCGAGACGTAGCCGGCCGCGGCGAGCAGCAGGCCGAGCAGCCCCGGGCCGACGGCGAGGCCGAGGGTCTCCGCGGCGGTCCAGACGCCGGTGAAGACGCCCGCGCGGCGCTGCCCGGACGCGGCCTCGTCGGCGGCGATGACGTCGGGCAGCATCGACAGCGGGAACATCTGCATGCCGGCGTAGCCGATCCCGACGAGGACCACCAGCGGCAGCACCGCGCCCGTGCCGCCGTCCTTGCCGACTGCCAGCGCGGCCGCCCCCAGCCCGAACAGCACCGACGACATGAGCAGGCCGGCGCGCTTGCCGAGCTTCCGGCTGACCCGCAGCCACAGCGGCATGACCAGGATCGCGGGCGCGACCAGGGCGGCGAACAGCAGCGTGCCGGCGCTCTCGTCGCCGAGCACGTACGTCGAGTAGTACGGGACGCCGGCCAGCATCACGCCGATGCCCAGCGCCTGGACGACGAAGCCGATCAGCAGCACGCGGTACGGCCGGGACCGCCACGCCAGCCGCAGCGTCGTCCCGAGCCGGCCCTCGCTCCGCACCCGGGTGAGCGTGGGCGCCCTGCGCGTGCCGGCGACCGCGCCGAGCATGCCGACCGCCAGGAGGACGGCGACGAACGCCGCCATCGCCAGGTAGCCGACCCGCCCGCCGCCGGCCGCGTCGACGATCGCCGGGGCGCCGGCACCGGCGACGAGGATGCCGAGGGCCAGCGCGGCCACCCGCCAGGAGATCAGCGTGGAGCGCTCGCCGGGGTCGTCGGTGATCTCGGCCGGCTGGGCGACGTAGGGCACCTGGAAGCAGCCGTAGGCGGTGGCGGCGAGCAGGAACGCGACGGCGACCCAGATCGCCGCCGCCGAGCCTCCCGGCCCGGCGAAGACCAGCACGAACAGCGGCGGGAGGGCGATCCCGCCGGCCAGCATCCACGGCCGCCGAGGTCCCCAGCGGGTCTCGGTGCGGTCCGACCGGCTGCCGATCCACGGGTTGAGGACGACGTCCCACGCCTTGGGTGCGAACACCACGACCCCCGCCAGGCCGGCGGCGACCCCGAGGACGTCGGTCAGGTAGAAGAGCAGCAGCAGGCCGGGCACCGTGCCGAAGGCCGCCGTCGCGATGGAGCCCAGCGCGTAGCCCAGGTGCGTGCCCCGGCTCAGCCGGGCCGAGGTGGGGACGGCGGTCACCCGCCGAACCGTAGCCGCTGGTGGGCTCAGCGTTTGATCAGGTGACCTGATCGAAAGCTGTCCTCCCGCACCAACGCTGGTGCGGGAGGACAGCCGGTGATCAGGTCACCTGATCACTGCCTGGTCAGTCGCCCTTGACGTTCACCAGCTGGCGGAGGGTGTGCCGGATCTCCACCAGGTCCTTCGCGTCCTCCATGACCCGATCGATGGGCTTGTACGCCTGAGGGATCTCGTCGAGGAAGACGTCGCTGTGCCGCCACTCGATGCCGGCCATCGCCTCGTCGAGCTGCGCGCGGGTGAAGGTCTTGCGCGCCTTGGTCCGCGAGTACGCCCGGCCGGCGCCGTGCGGCGCGGACTCCAGCGAGAGCGGGTTGCCCAGGCCGCTGGTCACGTAGCTCGCCGTGCCCATCGACCCGGGGATCAGCCCGGCCTGCCCCTGCTTCGCCTGGATGGCGCCCTTGCGGGACACCCAGAGGTCGACGCCGTCGTGCGTCTCCCGCTGGGTGAAGTTGTGGTGGCAGTTGATCGTCTCGAGCGCCGGAGTGGCGTCGACGCCCATGTGCGCGGCCAGGCAGCCGGCGAGTCGATCCATCATCTCCTCGCGGTTGAGCAGTGCGAACCGCTGCGCCCAGCGCAGCTCGGCGATGTAGCGGTCGAACTCCGGCGTCTCCTCGTCCAGCCAGGCCAGGTCCCGGTCGGGCAGGTCGGGCAGACCCCGCTGCTGCGCGATCGCGATGTGCTTCGAGGCGATCTTGTTGCCGACACCGCGGCTGCCCGAGTGCAGGAACAGCCAGACCCGCTGCTGCTCGTCGGCGGTCAGCTCGAGGAAGTGATTCCCGGAGCCCAGGCTGCCCAACTGCATCGGCCAGTTCGGCGCGGTCGACGTCACCGACCCGAGGACGCCGAGCTCCTCGCCGTACTCCTCGAGCGCCGCGACCCGGTCTTTCGCCGTCCCGGTGAGGTGCTTGTTGTACTTGCCGGCCGACAGCGGCACCGCCCGCTCGATGTCCCCGCGCAGTGGCGCCAGCGGACCGCGGCCGCGCACCTCGTCCGCCGACCACGGCGTGCGCAGCGCGATCATGCCGCAGCCGATGTCGACGCCGACCGCGGCCGGGACGATCGCGCCCTCGGTCGGCAGCACCGAGCCGACCGTGGCGCCCTTGCCGAGGTGCGCGTCGGGCATGAGTGCGACGTGCGGGCGGACGAACGGCATCGACGCCGTGCGCTCGGCCTGCAGCCGGGCCTGCTCGTCGAGGATGCTCGCCCAGTTGAGGAGCTTGTCGGACAGTCGTTCCACGCCGTCGAGTCTGCGGGCGAACCGATCCGACGGCGACCGAATTGGCCGCTGCCGGCCCCACCCGAGACGATCATGAAGTTTGGGGAGGGACACACCGCGGTGAGGCGGCGTGTCCCTCCCCGAACTTCATGATCGCGGGGGAGAGGGGGAGAGAGGGGGAGAGAGGACGGCGGTTCAGCCGCTGCCGACGCCGCCGATGATCCGGGCGACGACCGGGTCGACCGCCGCGGAGACCCCCGTGTTCAGGTACAGGAACACCAGCGTGGCGACCAGGAACGCCGGCGCCAGCAGCACCCGCTCCACGGTCGCGCCGGTGCGCAGGTGGATGAGCGCGAACCGGCAGCGGTGCAGGATCCAGATCAGCGGCAGCGGGATGCCCTCGCGGGTCAGGAAGTCACCCACGATGTGCGCCAGCACGCCGACCGCGACCGCCCACGGCAGCCACATGGGCGGCGGGCTGTGGTCGAGGAACAGCCACGCGCCGCCCCACGAGATCACCAGGTTGCCGATGATCGTGTTCTCGACCCGGCCCGGGATGACGAAGTTCAGCGCCCGCAGCGCCAGGCCGATCGCGATCGCCAGCACCAGCAGGCTGGTCGGGAACGTCCTGGACGCGGCCATGGCCAGGAACCCGAAGACGACGGGCGCCAGGATCGCGTCGTGGGTGCCCCAGCGGTGGCCGCCGGAGATCTTGTTGATCAGCGCCGCGGGCAGGTCGGTGACCGGTCCCCACATGCGCGAGATCGTCGTCTTCTGCTGGTCGAGGTCGGGCAGCATCGCGAAGCCACCCGCCGCGGCGACCCAGGCGCCCTGCGCCACCGCGCCGTGCACGGGAGCCCAGGGCAGCGTCGCGGCTCCGGCGGCGAGCCCCGAGAGGGCATGGGAGTGACCGAGCACCTACCCAGAGTGCCGCTCACCTGGCCTTCCGCGGGGAAGGCGCACCGTTCAGTCGTCGGTGTCGTCGTCCGTGCCCCCGCGGGCCAGCCACGTGGCCAGCCGCTCGACGGGCACCTCGAAGTCGGGGTTCTGGTCGACGAAGGCCTGGAGCTGGTCGGCCAGCCAGGCGAGGGAGACCTGCTCCTCGCCCCGCCGGTCGGCCAGCTCCTCCAGCCCGCGATCGGTGAAGTACACGTCAGTCCCCAAAGGCCGACGCCACCAGCTCCCGCTGCTCGGCGTCGTGCACCTTGGCCGAGCCGACCGCCGGGCTGGCCGAGGCCTTGCGGCTGACCCGGCGCAGCGTCCGGCCACCGAGGTCTTCGGGCAGGTTGACGGCCATGAACTGCCAGGCACCCATGTTGGCCGGCTCCTCCTGCACCCAGACGAAGTCCTGGGCGTTCGGGTACCGGTCGAGCGCCTCGCGGATCTGCGCGCCGGGCAGCGGGTAGAGCTGCTCGACCCGGATGATCGCGGTGTCGGCGATGCCCTCGGCCTCGCGGTGCGCGCCGAGGTCGTAGGCCACCTTGCCGCTGCAGAGCAGCACCCGGCGCACGGCGCTCGGGTCGAGCGGCTCGCCACCGACACCGGGGTCGGCGAGCACCGGGGCGAAGTTCTCCTCGGTGAAGTCAGCGACCTGGCTGACGGCGACCTTGGCCCGCAGCAGCGACTTCGGCGTGAACACGACCAGCGGCCGGTGCACGTCGGACAGCGCCTGCCGGCGGAGCAGGTGGAAGTAGTTCGCGGGCGTCGTGCAGTTGGCGACGGTCATGTTGTTCTCCGCCGACAGCTGCAGGAATCGCTCGATCCGGCCGCTGGAGTGGTCGGGGCCCTGGCCCTCGAGGCCGTGCGGCAGCAGCAGGGCGACGCCGGAGCGCTGGCCCCACTTGGCCTCGCCGGAGCTGATGAACTCGTCGATGACCATCTGCGCGCCGTCGACGAAGTCGCCGAACTGCGCCTCCCACAGCACCAGGGCCTTCGGGTTGGCCACCGAGTAGCCGTACTCGAAGCCCAGGGCCGCGTACTCGGAGAGCAGCGAGTCGTAGACGAAGAACTTCGCCTGGTCCTCGGCCAGGTTCGCCAGCGGCGTGTACTCCCGGGCGTTCTCCCGGTCGATGAGCACCGAGTGGCGCTGCACGAACGTGCCACGGCGGGAGTCCTGGCCGGCCAGCCGCACCGGCACGCCCTGCATGAGCAGCGAGCCGAAGGCCAGCAGCTCGCCCATCGCCCAGTCGATGTTGCCCTCGCTGGCCATGGCCGCCCGGCGCTCCAGCAGCCGCTGCAGCTTCGGGTGGACGTGGAAGTCCTCGGGCAGCGAGACGTGCGCGTCACCGATGATCTTGAGGACTTCGGGCGTGATCGCCGTCCGGACCGTCGACTCCTGCGGCGTGCGCGGGTCCATGACCGGTTCCGGCTTGGCCGCGTCGCGCGCGTCGTGGGTCTCGGCGAAGGCGCGCTCCAGCTGCCCGCGGTAGTCCTTGAGCGCCTCCTCGGCCTCCTGCAGCGTGATGTCGCCGCGGCCGACCAGCGCCTCGGTGTACAGCTTCCGGACCGAGCGCTTGCGGTCGATGATGTCGTACATCAGCGGCTGGGTCATCGACGGGTCGTCGCCCTCGTTGTGCCCGCGGCGGCGGTAGCAGATCAGGTCGATGACGACGTCCTTCTTGAACGCCTGCCGGTAGTCGACCGCCAGCCGCGCCACCCGGACGCACGCCTCGGGGTCGTCGCCGTTCACGTGGAAGATCGGCGCGCCGATCATCCGCGCGACGTCGGTCGAGTAGAGGCTCGAGCGCGCCGCGGCCGGGCTGGTGGTGAAACCGACCTGGTTGTTGATGACGACGTGCACCGTGCCGCCGGTGCGGTAGCCGCGCAGCTGCGAGAGGTTCAGCGTCTCGGCGACGACGCCCTGGCCGGCGAAGGCCGAGTCGCCGTGCAGCAGCACCGGCAGGACGGTGAAGCCCTGCTCGCCCTTGTCGATGAGGTCCTGCTTGGCGCGGGCGATGCCCTCGAGCACCGGGTTGACCGTCTCGAGGTGGCTCGGGTTGCTGGCCAGCGAGACGTCGATCGAGGCGTCGCGGAACGGGTTCTTGAAGGTGCCCTCGGCGCCGAGGTGGTACTTCACGTCGCCGGACCCCTGGACCGTCGAGGGGTCGATGTTGCCCTCGAACTCGCCGAAGATCTTCTGGTAGCTCTTGCCGAGCACGTTGGCCAGCACGTTGAGCCGGCCGCGGTGCGCCATGCCGATCGCGACCTCGTCGAGGTCGTAGTCGGTGCCGGCGATGAGTACCTCGTCGAGGATCGGGATGACCGACTCGCCGCCCTCGAGGCTGAACCGCTTCTGCCCGACGTACTTGGTCTGCAGGAAGGTCTCGAAGGCCTCAGCGGCGTTGAGCCGGCCGAGGATGTGCTTCTGCTTGTCCCGGTCGGGCTGCTCGTGCTTGACCTCGATGCGCTTCTGCAGCCACTCGCGCTCCTCGGGGTCGGTGATGTGCATGTACTCCACGCCGACCGTGCGGCAGTAGGAGTTGCGCAGCACGCCGAGGATGTCGCGCAGCAGCATCGTGCGCTCGCCGGCGAAGCCGCCGACGGGGAAGTGCCGGTCGAGGTCCCACAGCGTCAGCCCGTGCTCGACGATGTCGAGGTCGGGGTGGGTGCGGACCTTGAACTCCAGCGGGTCGGTGTCGGCCATGAGGTGGCCGTTGCGCCGGTAGGCCTCGATGACCTCGATGACCCGGGCTTCCTTGTCGATCTGGCCCTCGTGGCTGACCAGCTTGTCGGGCACCCAGCGGACCGGCTCGTAGGGGATGCGCAGCGAGCGGAAGACCTCGTCGTAGAAGCCGTCCTCGCCGAGCAGCAGCCCGTGGATCCGGCGCAGGAAGTCACCGGACTCCGCGCCCTGGATGATCCGGTGGTCGTAGGTCGACGTCAGGGTGATGATCTTGGAGAGCGCCATCTCGGCCAGCGCCTCGGGGCTCATCCCCTGGAACTCGGCGGGGTACTCCATCGCGCCGACGCCGATGATCGCGCCCTGGCCGGCGGTCAGCCGCGGCACCGAGTGGTTGGTGCCGATCGTGCCCGGGTTGGTCAGGCTGATCGTGGTGCCGGAGAAGTCGTCCATCGTCAACTTGTTCGCCCGGGCGCGCCGGATGATGTCCTCGTAACCACCCCAGAACTGGGCGAAGTCCATCGTCTCGGCGCCCTTGATGTTGGCGACGACGAGCGAGCGGGTGCCGTCGGCCTTGGGCAGGTCGATCGCCAGGCCGAAGTTGACGTGCTCGGGCTGCACCAGGGTCGGCTTGCCGTCGACCTCGGCGAAGGCGTTGTTCATGTTCGGGAAGTCGTCCAGCGCCCGGACCAGCGCGTAGCCGATCAGGTGGGTGAACGAGACCTTCCCGCCGCGCGAGCGGGCGAGGTGGTTGTTGATCACGATGCGGTTGTCGACCAGCAGCTTGGCCGGCACCGCGCGCACGCTGGTCGCCGTCGGGACGGTCAGCGAGGCGTTCATGTTCTTGACGACGGCGGCCGCCGCGCCCCGCAGCGGCGAGCGGACGACGCCGTTGGCCTCGCTCTTCGACGGCTGGGGCTTCGCGGGCGCGGTCGGGGCCGCGGGGGCGGCCGGCTGCTGCAGGTCGCGGCGGTCGGCGGCCCGGTCGACCACGGTGGCCTCGGTGCGCTCGGGCACCGGCGTGGCCCGCGGCGGGGCGGCCGGGGTGGCCGGCTTCTGGGTGGCGTCGGACTGCGTGGCCGCACCCTGCGCGCCGGCGGAGTCGGCGGCGGGCGTCGCAGGCGCCGGCTGCGCGGCGGGGGCCCCGTTGGGCTGCGGCGCCGGCGCGGGCTGCTGGGTCGGCTTCTCCCGGTCCAGACCGGAGGAGACCGGGCTACCGGGCCGGTAGTCGGCGAAGAACTCGTGCCAGGCCTGGTCCACGCTGGACGGGTCGGCGAGGTACTGCTGGTACATCTCCTCGACCAGCCACTCGTTGGTGCCGAATCCCGCCACGGAGGAGGAGTTCGAGGAGGACGGCCTGGATGAGCTCACGCTTGACACGGGGTCGAGTGCCTTCTTCGTCTGTGGACGTTTTCGGACCGGGTGGCGAGTCTACGCCGGGGACTTCGCCGCTTTCCCGCTGAACAGGCCGGTACGACGTGGGTCACACCCGTCCTCGATCAGTCGGTTGCGCCGTTCGCCACGAGCAGTTCGGCGAGCGCGTCGTTGCCGGTCGCGCGGCCCGCGTCGGCGCTGCGGGACCGTGCCGCGGCCACCCGGCTGATGTCGAGCGCGCTGGCGCCGTCGTTGGTCGTGGCGTTGACGTCGGCACCGGCGGCGAGGAGCACCCGCACGATCTCCGCGGCGTCGCCGTCCCCGCCCGCTGTCACCGCCGCGTGCAGCGGCGTGCGGCCGGACTCGGGATCGCGCTTGTCGGCGTCGGCGCCGGCGTCGAGCAGGGTGCGCACCAGGGCGACGTGGGCGCCGGCCGCCGCGGCGTGCAGCGCCCCGCGATCGGGGTCCGCGCCGTGCTCGAGCAGCAGCCGCGCCGTGGTCACCGAACCCCCGAGCGCGGCGAAGGCCAGCAGGTCGACACCGGTCACGGGGTCGGAGAGGTGTGCACCGCGGGCCAGTTCCTCGCGGAGCCGGTCGAGGTCGCCGAGGAAGGCGGCGCTGGCCGCGTCCACCGGCGCGCCGAGCTCGCGGAGCACCCCGACCAGGTCGGGCGCCTGCTCGAGCGCGACGTGCAGCGGCGTGCGGCCCTGCTCGGTGGTCGCGGAGAGGTCGGCACCGGCCTCGACCAGCTGCCGGACGATCTTCTCCTGCCGTTCCGCCACGGCCACGTGCAGCGGCGTCCAGCCGCCCTCGCCCTCCCGCTCCACGGCGCGCGCGAGCAGCCGCGGGTTGTCCGCGACCGCGGTGCGGACCTCGTCGACGTCCCCGGCAGCGATCAGCCGGACCAGGCGCTGGACGGTCATGCGGGTGGTCATGAACAGGCAGCCCCCGTTCGAGGGTCGGTGGTGCAGCGGTGCCGTCAGACCACGTCTCGGCGGACGGCGAGGAACGTACCCAGGAGTGCGGCGACCAGACCGTAGCCGAGCAGGAGGAGGACGCCCTGCCAGGGCTCGAGCAGATCGGGTGCCTGGAAGTCCGACGTGATCGCCTGGACCGCGCCGCCGGGCAGCCACTTGTACGCAGGTTGGATCGCGCTGATCGAGGACACGATCGGTTCGACCACGTACAGGTAGACCAACGAGCCCACGATCGCGCCCACCTGGTTGCGCAGCAGCGCGCCGACGCCCACACCGATGACCGAGAAGACCACCAGCACCAGCCCGGCCGCGCCGAGGGTCTGCAGGTTGTCGGCGTTCAGCGCGGGTGCGTCTCCGCGGGCGCCGGCGTAGATCTCCACGACCAGGACGTTCACGGCCAGGATCAGCAGCGCGAACGGCACTGCCACCAGCGCGTACGCGAGCAGCTTGCCGATGACGACGTTGCCGCGGCGGGGCGTGGTGAGGAAGGTCGGCGTCGCCGTCCGGTGCCGGTACTCCTGGGTCATCCCGATGATGCCGAGGATCAGCAGCAGTACGCTGGCGTTCGCGCCGACGGAGAAGACCAGCTGCTCGTAGTCGGAGGTGCCGACGGCGGGCAGGCCCGGCTGGCCGTTCTGCGAGACCCCGGCCAGCCCGGTGAACAGGGCGGAGAAGCCGCCGGCGAGCACGCACGCGCCGAGCAGCAGGCCGATCCAGACGCGGGTGGTGAAGAGCTTGGTCCACTCGGCGCGGACGAGCCGGGTCATCGGGTCTCCTCCTGAGGCGTCGCGGCCGCGGGGGCGGTCGCGGCGTACTGCTCCTGGCCGGCGGTGAGCCGGAAGTAGATGTCCTCGAGGCCGTTGGAGACCGAGCGCAGCTCGTGCAGCTCGATGTTCGCGCCGAAGGCGTAGCGGCCGACGTCGGCGGTGGCGATCCCGGTGACGGTCAGCGAGTCGCCGTCCTCGCTCTGGACGGGGTGCCCGTCGGCCCGCAGGACCTCGGCCAGCCGGTGCGCCTCGGGGCTGCGGGCGAGCACGGTCCCGGCACCGTCGGCACCGGCGCGCAGCTCGGCGATCGACCCCTCCCGCACCAGCTTGCCCGCGCCGATGATGACCACCCGGTCGGTCGTCTGCTCCATCTCGGCCAGCAGGTGGCTGGAGACCAGGATCGTGCGGCCCTCGACGTGCGCCAGGTGCTGCAGGAAGCCGCGCAGCCACTGGATGCCCTCGGGGTCGAGGCCGTTGGCCGGCTCGTCGAGCACCAGGACCGACGGGTCGCCGAGCAGGGCGGTGGCCAGGGCCAGGCGCTGCCGCATGCCCAGCGAGTAGCCCCCGGCGCGGCGGTCGCCGGCGTCGGCGAGGCCCACCTGGCCGAGCACCTCGTCGGCGCGCGAGGTCGGCAGCCCGGCGGCGCGGCAGTACACCCGGAGGTGGTTGCGTCCGCTGCGCGCCGGGTGGAAGGCGGTCTCCAGGACGGCGCCGACGGTGCGCACCGGCTCGGCGAGCTGGGTGTAGGTCTTGCCGTCGAACGTGGCCCGCCCGGTGTCCGGGGTCTCCAGGCCGAGGAGCATCCGCAGGGTGGTCGTCTTGCCGGCGCCGTTGGGGCCGAGGAAGCCGGTGACCGAGCGCGGCTCGACGGTGAAGGACAGGTTGTCGACGGCGCGCACGGAACCGAAGGACTTGGACAGCCCGTTCACCTCGACCCGGATGGGGGCGAAGCGGGGCGCTGTGCCGCTGGAAATGGCGCACTCCTGGACGTCGGGACGGCGGATCGCCCCATCCAAGCGCACCCGGGCGGTATTCCGGCACAACCCGGGGCCGCAGGCGTCGCGCTCAGCCCGGGACGACGTCCGGCACGAAGTTCTGGCTGGACCGGGGCGGTCGGACGTAGTCGTCGCGGATCGGCGGGCGGGGCGGCAGCTTCGGCGGCTTGGGGGTGAGGTCCTCGTAGGGCACCTGGTCGAGCAGGTGGTGGATCACGTTCAGCCGCGCCCGCTTCTTCACCTCGGCCTCGACCACCCACCACGGCGCCTCGGGGATGTCGGTCGCGGCGAGCATCGCGTCCTTGGCCTTGGAGAAGTCGACCCACCGGTTGCGCGCCTCGAGGTCCATCGGGCTCAGCTTCCAGCGCTTGGTCGGGTCGTGCAGCCGCGCCTGGAACCGCCGCTCCTGCTCGGTGTCGCTGACCGAGAACCAGTACTTGATCAGCTGGATGCCGCTGCGCACCAGCATCCGCTCGAATTCCGGGCAGGAGCGCAGGAACTCCCAGTACTCCTCGTCGGAGCAGAAGCCCATGACCCGCTCGACGCCGGCGCGGTTGTACCAGGAGCGGTCGAACAGGACCATCTCGCCGCGGGCGGGCAGGTGGGCGACGTAGCGCTGGAAGTACCACTGGCCGCGCTCGCGCTCCGTCGGTGCGGCGAGCGCGACGATGCGCGCGAACCGGGGGTTGAGCTGCTCGGTGATCCGCTGGATGGCGCCGCCCTTGCCGGCGGCGTCCCGGCCCTCGAAGACCAGCACCACCCGCAGGCCCTTGGCGCGGATGTACTCCTGCTGCTTGACCAGCTCCACCTGCAGCCGGGTCAGCTCCTGCTCGTAGAACTTGTTGCTCACACGCGCGGCCGGATGCGGTGCCTCTTCGACCGACGCCTTGGCTCGGGCGGTCATGGCCGCAGCATCGTCCCGCCGGGTCGTCGCATCAACGGGTCCGTGCGCCCGACCGGGCGGAACGGGCCGGTTCGACAGGCAGGCGGTACCAGGAGTCACATACAGTGCGCGCTGTGAGTGACGCTTACCGCACGGTCGTCGTCGGCACCGACGGCTCCGAGTCCTCCCTGCGCGCGGTCGCCCGTGCCGGAGCGATCGCCGGTGCCGTCGGCGCGACCCTCGTCGTCGCCTGCGCCTACCTGCCGAGCGACACCGACGACCGCGAGCTCGCCCAGGCCCAGGACACCCTCGGCGACGAGGCCTACCAGGTCGTCGGCTCGCACCCCGCCGAGGACACCGTCCGCTCCGCCGGCGAGCGCGCGGCCAAGGCCGGCGCCAAGGACGTGAAGACGGTGGCCGTGATGGGCTCGCCGGTCGAGGCGCTGCTCGACGTCGTCAAGAAGGAGAACGCCGACCTGCTCGTCGTCGGCAACAAGGGCCTCAACGGCATCAAGGGACGGCTGCTCGGCTCGGTGCCGGCCGATGCCACCCGGCGCTCCGGCGTCGACGTGCTCGTCGTCCACACGACGTAGGGCGGCCGCGAGACGTAGGGCACCATCGGTCCATGGACGACGCGGGGCCACCGGCGGGCGCGGAGGCCCGCGACGCCCTGGAGCGGCTGCTGCTCGACGGGCCCCGCCGCTACACCCGCGTGCAGGTGGCCGAGCTCTCCGGGCTGCCCCTGGAGCGCACCCAGCGGCTGTGGCGGGCGCTGGGCTTCGCCGACTCGGCGGACGACGACCCCGCGTACAGCGACGCGGACGTCGCCGCGCTGGCGACCCTCCGGTCGCTGATCGACTCGGGGTTCGTCGGCCCGGAGACCGAGGCGACGATCGCGCGGGCGATGGGCCAGGCGCTGTCCAGGCTGGCCGACTGGCAGACCGACATGCTCGCCGACGTGCTGGCCGGCGCGGCGGCGCAGGAGGGTCGCGACCCGACGCCCGAGGAGGCCGTCGACGCCGCCCGGGCGCTGCTGCCGCTGCTCCAGGACATCCAGGACTACGTCTGGCGGCGGCACCTCGCCGCCAACGCCGACCGGCTGCTGGCCGCGACCGGCGGCGGTGACCGCCGGGAGCTGGCCGTGGGCTTCGCGGACCTGGTCGGCTACACCTCCCGCAGCCGCGGCATGGGCGGCCGCGAGCTCGGCGCGATGGTCGAGGACTTCGAGAGCACCGCCGCCTCGGTGATCGCGCTGCACTCCGGCCGGGTGGTGAAGACCGTCGGGGACGGCGTGCTCTTCACCGCGGCGTCGGCGGTCGACGCGGTCGAGATCGCCCTGGACCTGCCCGATCAGTGGAATGCCGAGGACCGCCCGCCGCTGCGGGTCGGCGCCGCGTACGGGCGGGTGCTCACCCGCCTCGGCGACGTCTACTCGCCGGTGGTGAACCTGGCCAGCCGGCTGACCTCGGTGGCCCGTCCCTCGACCGTGCTCGTCGACCGCGAGCTCGCCGACCGGCTGCGCGGCCTGGACGCCTACCGGGTCAAACCGCTGCGCCGGGTCTCGGTGCGCGGGTACGACCACCTGCAGCCCTGGCTGGTGCGCCGACGCCGGTCCGGGGAGGTCGACGAGCCCGAGGAGCACGACGAGGAGCTTGACCTCACGGAGACGGAGTGAGCCCGGCGCGCAGCCGGTACAGTGGCGGCGTGCTGTGACCCGGTGACCGACGTCCTCCGCCTCGATCACCCTGGGAGCACCCCTTCATGAGCGCCACCCTCGTCGCGCGCGGCCTGGCGGCCGGGCACGGCGCCCGCGTGCTGTTCTCCGACCTCGACCTCGTCGTCGCCCCCGGTGACGTCGTGGGCCTGGTCGGCGTGAACGGCGCCGGCAAGTCCACGCTGCTGCGCACCCTCGCCGGCGAGCTGCCCGCCGAGTCCGGCAGCGTGGTGCTCTCCCCGCCGACCGCGACCATCGGCCACCTGCCGCAGGAGGCCGAGCGGCGGTCGGCGGAGACGGTGTTCGGCGCGCTCGCCCGTCGCACCGGTGTCGCCGCCGCGCAGGCCGCGCTCGACCACGCCACCGAGGCGCTCACCGAGGGCCGGCCCGGTGCCGACGACGCCTATGGCGAGGCGCTCGAGCGGTGGCTGGCCCTCGGCGGGGCCGACCTGGAGGAGCGGGCGGCCGACGTCGTCGGCGAGCTGGCACCCGGCGTCGCGCTGGACGCGCCGACCACCGGCCTGTCCGGCGGTCAGGCGGCGCGGGTCGGGCTGGCCGCGCTGCTGCTCTCGCGCTACGACGTCCTGCTGCTCGACGAGCCGACCAACGACCTCGACCTGGACGGGCTGGCCCGCCTGGAGCGCTTCGTCGCCGAGGCGCGGTCGGGCATCGTCGTGGTCAGCCACGACCGGGAGTTCCTCGCCCGCACCGTGACCCGGGTGGTGGAGCTCGACCTCGCCCAGCAGCTGGTCCGGGTGCACGACGGCGGCTACGAGTCCTACCTGGTCGAGCGCGAGGTGGCCCGGCGGCACGCGCGCGAGCAGTACGAGGACTACGCGGAGACGAGGTCCGAGCTCGAGGCCCGGGCGCGCATGCAGCGCAACTGGATGGCCAAGGGCGTGCGCAACGCCGTCCGCAAGGCCGGCAGCGAACCGGACAAGAACATCCGCGCGCACATGCGGGCCACCTCGGAGAAGCAGGCGGCCAAGGCGCGGATCACCGAGAAGCGCATCGAGCGGCTCGAGGAGGTGGAGGAGCCGCGCAAGGAGTGGGAGCTGCGCATGACGATCGCCGCGGCACCCCGGGCCGGCGCCGTCGTCGCCACCCTGCGCGGGGCGGTCGTGCGCCGCGGCGGCTTCACCCTCGGGCCGGTCGACCTGCAGGTCGACTGGGGCGACCGGCTCGCGATCACCGGCGCCAACGGCGCCGGCAAGTCCACCCTGCTGGGCGCGCTGCTCGGCCGGGTCGCGCTCGACGAGGGGACGGCGACGCTCGGGCCCTCGGTGCGGATCGGCGAGATCGACCAGGCCCGCGGCCGCTTCCTCGGCGGTGAGCAGCTGCTCGACGCGTTCTCCGCCGAGGTGCCGGACTGGCCCAGCTCGGAGGTGCGCACCCTGCTGGCCAAGTTCGGCCTGACCGCCGAGCACGTGCTGCGGCCGGCCGCGACGCTGTCACCGGGGGAGCGGACCCGCGCCGCGCTGGCGCTGCTGCAGGCGCGCGGGATCAACGTGCTGGTGCTCGACGAGCCGACCAACCACCTGGACCTGCCGGCGATCGAGCAGCTGGAGCAGGCGCTGGCCGGCTACGAGGGCACGTTGCTGCTGGTCACCCACGACCGCCGGATGCTCGAGGCGGTGCACACCACCCGGCGGCTGGTCGTCGCCGACGGCCGGGTCGCCGAGGCCTGAGAGCTCAGCGAGCCCGCTCGGCGAGGCCGCGGACGCCGGCGACGTAGAGGTCGATGCCGAAGTCGAAGAAGGCCTCGACGTCCGAGCAGTGGGTCATCGCGTCGGCGTGCGCGACGACGGCGGGGTACTTCGCCGGGTCGAGCGAGGCCAGGGCGGCCTTCTTGGTGCGCAGGTGCGCGTCGCGCTCCTCGGCGGTCTGCCCGCTGTCGTCGACCTGGTCGCCGGTGACCATCGTGATCGCCGCCCGCAGGGCCTGCATCGCCAGGTAGCTCGCGTGCTCCTGGCTGAAGCCGGCGTCGCTGAGCGTGGCCAGCGCCGTCTCGGTCAGGTCGAGCCCCTTCGGGTTCGCCATGATCCGCTCCGGGACGAGGTAGGCGACCTGCGGGTGCGGGCGCATCGCCGCGACCAGCACGGTCAGCGCGGCGCGGATGTCGGCCGCCCAGTCCGACGTGCGCGCGGGCACCTCGATCGCGTCGAGGACCCGGTCGGCCAGGCCGGCCAGCAGGTCCTCCTTGGTGCGGAAGTGCCAGTACAGGGCCATCGGCGTCACGCCGAGCTCGGTGGCGAGGCGGCGGATGGTGACGGCCTCGATCCCCTCGGCATCGGCGATCTCGAGCGCCCGGTCGGCGACCAGGTCGCGAGAGAGCGACGGACGGGTTTCGGACTTCGTGGGCGGCACGGTTGACAACTATACGCCGTATGGTGTCCGCTGTACATCGTTCTTATACGGCGTACATGTACGGCGCAGAGGAGAGACCCGATGACCACCGACCGCCGCCGCCCGTGGGCACTGCTCGCCGTGGCCCTGGCGACCTTCATGACCTACCTCGACAACAACATCGTCAACGTGGCGATCCCCGCCATCCAGCGGGACCTGCAGCTCACGACCGCCAACCTCGAGTGGGTCGTGAGCGGCTACATCCTCGTGTTCGCAGGCTTCCTGCTCGCCGGTGGACGCCTCGCCGACGCCTTCGGACGGCGCCGGCTGTTCACGATCGGCCTCGTCGTCTTCACCGGGGCGTCGCTGGCCGCCGGGCTGGCCGACTCCTTCGGCGTGCTGGTCGCCGCCCGTGCCGTGCAGGGCCTCGGCGCCGCGCTGGTCACGCCGACCACCCTGGCGATCATCAGCGCCGCCTACCCGGAGCCGCGCGAGCGGGCCCGGGCGGTCGGGCTCTGGGCCGGGGTGGGCGCTCTGGCGCTGGCCGCCGGACCGCTGATCGGCGGTGTGCTGGCCCAGCACGCGTCGTGGGGCTGGATCTTCACCATCAACGTGCCGGTCGGGATCGCCACGCTGCTGCTGGGCCTCTGGGCGATCCGCGAGACCCGTGAGCCGGTCCGCCGTCCGCTCGACGTCCCGGGCCTGCTCCTGGCGACGACGGCGCTGACCGCGCTGACCTGGTCGCTCATCGAGGGCGCTCCGCGCGGCTGGACGTCGGCCTCTGTCCTCGGCGGCTTCGCGATCGCGGCGCTGGCCGGGTTGGCCTTCGTCCTCGTCGAGCAGCGCTCGACCCACCCGATGGTGAGCGTCTCGCTGTTCCGCGAGCGCGTGTTCAGCGGCGGCGTCGTGGCGATGATGCTCTGGGCGTTCGGCCTGTTCGGCATCTACTTCTTCACGTCGCTGTACCTGCAGGACGCGCTGGGCTTCTCGCCGACCGAGGCCGGCCTGGCGTTCCTGCCGATGGCGCTGTTCATGGTCGTCGGCGCCGTCGTGTCCCCGCGGGTGGCGCACGCCGTCGGCACCGGCCGGCTGGTCGGCCTGGCGATGTCGCTCATGGGGGTCGGCATCGCGTCGGTCAGCCTGCTGGGCGAGGGCGCGTCCTACTGGGCCCTCATGCCGAGCTTCGTGGTGATCGGCATCGGCGGCGGGCTGACCACGCCGCTCACCGACGCCGTCCTGGGCGCGATGCCCACCGAGCGGGCGGGCGTGGCCTCGGCGCTGTTCAACGCCAGCCGCGAGGTGGCCGGGCTGCTCGGGATCACGGTCATCGGCGCGGTGCTGTCCGCGCGGTCGTCGGCGGCGCTGCGCGGCGGGGCTGTCCCGCTGGACGCGTTCCTCTCCGGCTACCGGCTGGGGCTGCTGCTGGCCGGCGCGCTGGTCGCGATCGGCGGGCTGGCCGCGTGGCTGGCCCTGCGCGGCACGCGGTCCACGGAGCCGGAGCTCGAGCCGGTGGCAGTGGCCCCGCTGCCGGTCCCCGTCGCCGCCTGACGGTGTGAGGCATGGGAAGCCATACCTGCGGATCCGCCCTCGATCCGCAGGTATGGCTTCCCATGCCTGGGGCGGGTCAGCCGATGGTGACCGGGGAGGACGCGCCGACCTGCACGAGCCGGGTGACCGACGTCGTCGAGTCCACGATCGCCTCCTCCAGCCAGAAGACGTAGGTCTCGCCGCTGGTCAGGCCGGTCATCGTGGTCGTGACCTGCACGCACCCGCTCGGTTGTGCGACGGTCTGCTGCACCGGCGCCGGCTGCGCCCCGGTCACGAGCGTCTGCGCCACCGCCTGCACGCGGTAGCCGGTCACCTCGGCCCGGGCGTCGGCCATCCAGGTCAGGGTCGCCGAGCCGGTGCCCGGGACGGCGCCGGGGTTGTTCACCTTCGGCGTGCTGTAGCCGCCGCAGGCATCGGGTCGGGGCACCAGCACCGGGGGAGTGCCGTACGGGGCCGGGTGCGGCACCTCGAAGCTGCCGGGCCGGGGGATCGCCGGGGTGAAGCCCGCGATCGAGGTCGGTGCCGGCACGGTCGGGGGGACGACGCCGCCGGAGTCGAGGAACCAGGTCGTCGGGGCCGCGGTCCGGGTGGCGGCGGCCTCCTCGACGTCAGTGGCGGCGGCGCACCCGGTCACCGACAGCGCGACCGCGGCCAGCAGCAGGCCGAGCCGCCGCCGTCGTCCGCGTTCACTCACTCAGGCAACGTCGGCAGCCCGCGGCTCCGACTTGACCCGAGCCGGCCGGGCAGTCAGCCCGGCTCTCCGAGCTCGTCGGCCACGCCGACGGTGTCCATGCCCGACCAGGTCTCGCCGACGTGGTGGGCCAGCACCATCAGGTCGCGCAGCCGGCCCTCGCGGTCGCGGATGTGGTCGCGCAGCAGCGCCTCGCCGGAGAAGCCGATCGCGCTGAACAGGGCCAGCGCCGCGCCCTGCTCGGCGACGACCTCGACCACGAGCTTGGTCAGCCCCGCCTCGACGCCGGCCACGAGGGCGTGCCGGGCCAGCACGCGGCCCAGCCCGTTGCCGCGCGCGGCCGGCGCGACGACCAGCCGCACCTCGCCGACGTGGTCGGACCAGCCCGGCAACCGCAGCACGGCAACGTAGCCCTGCACGGTGTCCCCGTCCACGGCGACCCACCGGTTGCCGCCGGTGGTCCACGCCCGGACGGTCGCCGGGTCGGTGACCTCCTCCTTGATGAACGTCCGGTCGCCGTCGGGCAGGTCGCGGAAGAAGCGCAGCAGGGCGTCGCAGTGCTCCGGCCCGAGCGGGACGACGCTCATGCCACCTCCTCGCTGCGCCGCCGCAGGAAGTCGAGGATCGTCGGCACCGTCGTCCTCGCCGCCGTCCGTCCGACCACCAGGCCCATGTGGCCGGCGTCGAGCCGCAGCTCGTGCTTGTCCTCCGAGCCGACGAGGTCGATCAGCGGCGCGCTGGCGTCCGGCGGCACGATGTGGTCGCGGTTGGCCCGCACCGTCAGGAACGGCGCGGTGATGTCGCGCAGGTGCACCGGGTCGCCGCCGACCACCAGCTTGTCGGTGACCATCCCGTTGTCGCGGACCAGCATCCGGACGGTCTCGCGGGCCGCGGCGCCCGGGAACGGCACGTGGTCGTCCGACCAGCCGGTCATCGCCTGGTAGGCAGCCACGTACTCGTCGTTCCAGAGCCGTTCCCACAGCGTCACGTACCGGGTCACCTCCGCCGTGGGGGTCAGGGTCTTGAACCCCTGGACGACGACGGACGGCGGCACGTTGCCGTCCTCCCCGACCACCTCGTCGACCTCGAGCCCGCCGACGCGGAACAGGTCGGCCATCGGCCCCATCTGCGTGAAGTCGACCGGTGTGGCCAGCACGGTCAGGCTGCGCAGCGGCGCATCGGGGTGGTGCGCGGCGTAGAGCAGCGCGAGGTCGCCGCCGAAGCAGTAGCCGAACAGGTTGACCTCGTCGCAGCCCGACAGCTCGAGGACGCGGTCGACGGCGGCCGGGATGTAGTCGTCGACGTAGTCCTCGAGCCGGTTGTGCGCATCGCGCTCGTCGGGCTCACCCCAGTCGATCATGTAGACGTCGAACCCGGCGGCCAGCACCTGCTCGAGGAAGCTGTTGCCGGGCGTGAGGTCGAGGATGTAGCTGCGGCTGATCAGGCTGAAGACGACGAGCAGCGGCGGGGCGTACCGCACGTCGGCGTTGCGGTAGTGCCACAGCTGGCAGCGGCCGCGCTGCCAGACGACGTCCTTGGGGCTCTGCCCGACGCCGGGCCGGTCGATCCCGGCTGCCAGCTTGATGCCGTTACGGGCCCGCAGCGCGTTGCGCTCGACGTCGCGCCGGACGCGGTCGAGGATCGTCTGCGGGCTGGGCACCGTCGGCACGGGCGTCCTCCTCGGTGGTCCGGTCGTCGCGGCGGCGTTCGGCCTCGAGCTGCAGGGTCAGCCGCCGCACCTCGCGGTCGAGCGCGCCGATCTGCGCCCGCAACCGGCTGACATCGCTGCCGGCGGGCAGGTTGAGCAGGTGCCAGGCGCGGGCGGTCGCGCCGCGGGCGGTGTCGCGGAGCAGCTTCTGCGCCCGCTGCACCACCGCCGCGCCCTGGGCGAAGGTCTCCGTGCGCACGAACGCCTCGGCCCGCGGCGTGACCGCCTTGTCGACGGCGTCGTAGGCCTGCCGCCACCTCGGAGAGCTCACCCGCCCACCCCCTGCGGCACCTCGACGGCGCGACGCAGGATCTTGCCGGTCGGGCCCTTGGGCAGCGCCTCCACCAGCCACACGTGCCGCGGGTACTTGTAGGCCGCGACCCGGGCCTTGACCCACTCGCGCAGCTCGTCGGGCTCGGCGGACGCCCCCGGCTTCAGGGCCACCGCCGCGGCGACCTCCTCGCCGAGCTCGGGGTGCGGGATGCCGATGCAGGCCGCCTCGGCGACCGCGGCGTGCTCGTAGAGCGCCTCCTCGATCTCCCGCGGGTAGACGTTGTAGCCGCCGCGGATGATCATCTCCTTCTTGCGGTCGACGATGAAGAAGTAGCCGTCGTCGTCCTGCCGGGCCAGGTCGCCGGTGCGGAACCAGCCGTCCGGGATCGACCTGGCCGTCTCCTCGGGCTTGCCCCAGTAGCCCTTCATCACGTTTTCGCCCCGGATGGCGATCTCGCCGACCTCCCCGCGCGGGACGTCGACGCCGTCGTCGTTCACCACCCGCATCTCGACCCCGGGGATCGGGGTGCCGATCGAGCCGGGCTTGCGCTCGGCGTGCAGCTGGTTGAACGACGCCACCGGCGAGGTCTCCGACAGCCCGTAGCCCTCGAGGATCGTGCAGCCGAACGCCTCCTCGAACTCCCGCAGCACCTCGACCGGCATCGCCGAGCCGCCCGAGACGCACAGCCGCAGGCTGGACACGTCGAACGAGCCCGGGTCGGGGGCGTGCAGCATCGCCGAGAACATCGTCGGCACGCCCTCGAAGATCGTGACCCGGTCGCGCTGGATCACCGACAGCGCCTTGGTGCCGTCGAAGCGGGGGATCAGCGTCAGGCAGGCGCCGGCGAGCACCGAGGCGTTGAGGCCGCAGGTCAGGCCGAAGACGTGGAACAGCGGCAGGCAGCCCATGACCACGTCGTCCGGGGTCGACTCGACCAGCTGCTGGCCGCCGGTGCGGGCGTTGCTGCGCAGGTTGGCGTGGGTCAGCTCGGCGCCCTTGGGCTGGCCGGTGGTCCCCGAGGTGTAGAGGATCACCGACAGGTCGTCGTCGGCCCGCTCGACGGCGCCGTCGGCGGGCCGGTCGGCCATCGCCTCCGTGGGCAGCACCGCGCCGACCGGGATCGCCTCGATGCCCACGGTGGCGGCCGCCTCGGTCGCCGCCGCGGCGACCATGTCGGCGGCCAGCACGAGCCGGGCACCGGAGTCGCGCAGGTAGTACTCGACCTCCCGCGCCTTGAGCAGCGGGTTCATCGGGACGACGGCGGCCCCGGCGAGCTGCACGCCGTAGAAGAGCACCGGGAACGACGGGACGTTGGGCAGCACCATGCCGACCCGGTCACCGGGCGCGACGCCCAACTCCTGCAGGAACGCCGCGACCCGCAGGGCGGCGTCGCGGAGCTCGGCGTAGGTGAGCACGGCGTCGTCCATGCGGACGGCGGCGTGGTCGCCGTCGCGGGCGGCGGTGTCCAGCAGGTTCTGTGCCAGATTGCCCATCGATCTCTCCCCCTCGAGAGTCCCGATTCCCAATCTGACTACGGTGCCAGTCACGGCGCACCACGAGAGGGGAATCCGCGTGAGGGACCGAACGATCCTGGATCGTTTCCGACTCGACGGCCGGGTGGCGATCGTGACCGGGGCCTCCTCCGGGCTCGGCGTCGACTTCGCCCAGGCCCTGGCCGAGGCCGGTGCCGATCTCGTGCTCGCCGCGCGCCGCGAGGACCGGCTCGCCCACGCGAAGAGCCTGGTGGAGGACGCCGGCCGCCGGGCGATCACGGTGCGCACCGACGTGTCGGACCCCGACGACTGCACGGCGCTGGTCGAGGCGGCGATGGCCGAGTTCGGCAGGGTCGACATCCTGGTCAACAACGCCGGCCTGGGGACGGCGGTCCCGGCCACCCGCGAGACCCCGGAGCAGTTCCGCCAGGTCATCGACGTCAACCTGAACGGCTGCTACTGGATGGCGCAGGCCTGCGGCCGCGTGATGCAGCCGGGGAGCTCCATCGTCAACATCTCGAGCATCCTCGGGCTGACGACGGCGGGGCTGCCGCAGGCGGCCTACGCCGCGAGCAAGGCCGGGCTGATCGGGCTGACCCGCGACCTGGCCCAGCAGTGGACGGGCCGCAAGGGCATCCGGGTCAACGCCCTGGCCCCCGGCTTCTTCGCCTCCGAGATGACCGAGCAGTACCCCGAGGGCTACATCGAGGGCCAGCTGGCCCGGGTGCTGGTCGGCCGCGCCGGCGACCCCGACGAGCTCGCCGCGGCGCTGGTCTTCCTGGTCAGCGACGCGGGCGGGTACGTCACCGGGACGACGCTGCCGGTCGAGGGCGGCCTGCTCACCAGCTGACGGCGGCCTTCACCCGGCGTTTGCCCCTCCTTCACGGACTGTGATATCCCTCACGTCCAGGTTCCGATACATATCGGGATCGGAACAAAGGGGGATTCATGCGCAGGACTCTGCTCACCCGCCTCGCCGCGCCGGCCGGAGCGTTCGTGCTCGCCGCGGCGGCGGCGGTCGGGGCCGCGGCACCCGCGGCCGCGGCCGGCCCGGCGACCGACTACACGATCGCCTTCACCAGCACCGACGGTCTGCCCGCCGACGTCGACGCCCAGGTCAGCGCCGCCGGCGGGACGGTGACCCAGCGGCTGCCGGAGATCGGAGGGATCGGGGTCACCTCCACCAACCCCGACTTCGCCGCCGCCATGGGCCGCAACAACTCGGTGAAGGCGGTCGCGCAGTCGGCGCGGACCTCGCTCGTCGACCCGGTCGACGCCGCCGCGACCGGTGGCCCCTCGAACAACGGCGGCAACGCCTCGCCCGCGGGGCCCGATCCGCAGCCCATGCCCGACCCCCTGGGCAAGGAGCAGTGGGACAAGATGCGGATGAACGCCACCGCGAGCGGCTCCTACGCCGTCCAGCAGGGGCGCAAGGACGTGCGCGTCTTCGTCATCGACACCGGCGCCGACCAGACCCACCCGGACGTCGCGCCCAACCTCGACGTGGCCGCCAGCCGGTCGTTCGTTCCCTCCGAACCGACGATCCAGGACTTCAACGGCCACGGGACGTGGACGATCAGCGCGGTCGGCGCCCCCATCAACGGGATCGGGATCTCCGGGGTGGCCCCGGGCGTCACGCTGGTCTCCGGCAAGGTCCTCGACGGCACCGGCAGCGGGGAGTTCCTGTACACCGACCTGGCCCTGATCTACGCCGGCCAGCAGCACTTCGACATCGTCTCGGCGAGCCTGGGCGGCTACATCCCCAAGTGCGGCGCGGTGAACAACCCGAACAAGGAGTGCGACCACCCGGACTGGATCCTGCTCAACCGGGCCACGCAGTTCGCCCGGTCGAACGGCGTGCTCCCGGTCGGGGCGCTCGGCAACGAGGGCTACGACCTGGCCGACGGCACCTTCTTCCGCGACTTCGTGGAGGCCCCCGGCACGGTGCCGGGCTGGGTCGGGGTCTCGGCCACGAGCTACTACAACGAGAAGGCGTTCTACTCCAACTACGGCAGCGGGGCGGTCGACGTCTCGGCACCCGGCGGGTCGACGCGGGACTACAGCGGCGTCCCGGGCAGCGAGGTTCCTCCGGGCTACGGCGGCGAGGGGCGCCTGATCGGCGCCTGGTCCTCGACGGGGTCCGAGGCACCGGCGGATCCGTTCGAGGTCTGCACTGGCCCGGGTGGGACGCCGCCGTGCGCGGCGTACGGCTACGTGCAGGGCACCTCGATGGCCACACCGAACGCGGCCGGCGTCGCGGCGCTGATCATCAGCCAGTACGGCGACTTCGCCTCGGGCAACCCGAACAAGCCGCACCTGTCGCCGACCACGGTGGAGCAGTACCTGCAGCAGTCGGCGAACAACCAGCCGTGCCCGACCCCGAAGACGGTCACGCAGGGCCCGGGTCTGGACTTCGCCACGGCGACCTGCCAGGGCGGCACCGGGTTCAACAGCTTCTTCGGCAAGGGCATCGTCGACGCGCTCGAGGCGGTGACCCTCAGGTAGGCACGACCCGTCCCCGACCCCCGCACGGTTACCGTGCGGGGGTCGGCGGACGGCGAGAGGGCGGGATGAGCGGGCAGCAGGCGGCCGTCGAGCCGATCGGGACCGTCTCCCGGGGACTGGCCCTCCTTGTGGCCGGCGCCATGTTCATGGAGATCATGGACGGCACGGTGATCGCCCCGGCGGCCCCGCACATCGGCGAGAGCTTCGGCGTGCCCGCGGTGGCGGTGAACGTGGCGATCACCGCGTACGTGCTGTCGGTCGCCGTCCTCATCCCGATCAGCGGATGGCTGGCCGACCGGTACGGCGCCCGCCGGATCTTCACCACCGCCGTCGCCGTCTTCACCGTCGCCTCGATCGGCTGCGCCGCGGCGCCGAGCCTGGCGCTGCTCGTCGCCGCCCGGGTCCTCATGGGCGTCGGCGGCGCGATGATGGTGCCGGTGGGCCGGCTCGTCGTGCTGCGCACCACCGCCAAGACCGACCTGATCCGGGCCATCGCCTACCTGACCTGGCCGGCGCTCGTCGCGCCGGTCATCGCGCCGGCGCTGGGCGGGATCCTGTCCACCTACGCCTCGTGGCGGTGGATCTTCCTGATCAACGTGCCGCTGGGCATCGCCGGGTTCGCCCTCGCCCTGCGCCTGGTGCCCGACGTGCGGGCGCCGGAGGGCCGGCCGTTGGACTGGCGCGGGTTCGCCCTCGTCGCCGTCGGGACGGCGGCGCTGGTGGTGGGGCTGGAGAGCATCGGCTCGACCCACCCGCACTGGGCGCCGGCCGTGCTGGGCCTCGCGATCGCCGCTGTCGCCCTCGGCGCCGCCGTGCGCTACCTGCTGCGCACGGACCGGCCGCTGGTGGACCTGCGGGTGCTGCGGATCGCGACCTACCGGGTGACCGCGCTCGCCGGCTCCGGCTACCGGGCGGCGATCACCGCGATCCCGTTCCTGCTGCCGCTGTTCTTCCAGCTCGGCTTCGGCTGGACGGCGGCCCAGGCCGGCCTGGTGGTGATCGCGCTGTTCGTCGGCAACATCGCGATCAAGCCCGCGACCACGCCCTTGCTGCGCCGGTTCGGCATCCGGCCGGTGATGGTCGCCTCGATCCTCGCCGGGGCGGTGTTCCTGGTCGGGATGGCGTTCCTGCAGCCGACGACGTCGCTGCCGGTCGTGCTGGTCCTCCTGCTGGCCAGCGGCGTGGCCCGCTCGGTGGGGTTCACCGCGTACAACACCGTGGCCTTCGGCGACGTGCCGGCCGAGCGGATGACGCCGGCCAACACGCTGCTGTCCACGCTGCAGGAGCTCGGCGGCGGTCTCGGCGTCGCGGTGGGCGCGCTGCTGGTGCGGCTGGGCGAGCCGGTCGCCGCGGCCACCGGGCTCGGCGAGGGCACCGGCGTGGCCTTCCGGGTGGCGTTCGTGCTGCTCGCCGTCCTGCTGCTGGGGCCGCTGGTGGCGGCGCTGCGGCTGCCGCGGACGGCCGGCGCCGTCGTCACCGGGCGGGGCTAGCGCTCCTTCTCGGCGCGCTCGACCAGCGCGGCGAGCCGGTCGGTCACCTCGGGCCAGACCGCCCGGGGCAGGTCGTGCCCCATGCCGTCGATCAGCAGCAGCTCGGCGCCGGGGACGGCGGCCGCGGTGGCGCGACCGCCGCTGACGTCCACCAGGCTGTCCTGCTCGCCGTGGACCACCAGCGTCGGGACGTCGACCCCGCGCAGATCGGCGGTGCGGTCGGCCGTGGTGAGGATCGCGGCGAGCTGCCGGGCGACGCCGGCCGGGTTGTAGCGACGGTCGTAGGACAGCGCCGCCCGGTCGCGCAGCGCCTGCTCGTCGAACTCGAAGCCGGGGGAGCCGATGACCCGGTAGGTGTCGACGGCCCGCTGGATCGCCGACTCGCGGTCGGTGGCCGGCGGCGCGAGCAGCACGCCCATCGCGGCCTCGGCGGGCCTGCCGACCGCGGGGTCGCCGGTGGTCGACATGATCGAGGTCAGGCTGCGCACCCGCTCGGGGTGCCGGAGCGCGACGAGCTGGGCGATCATGCCGCCCATCGAGGCGCCGACCACGTGCGCGCTGTCGAGGTGCAGCGCGTCGAGCAGGCCGGCCGTGTCGTCGGCGAGGTCGGACAGCGGGTAGGCGACGTTCGACCGGTCGCCGCCGAGGATCGCCAGGATGTCCGGAGCCCCACGGTCGTCGAGGTGCGTGGACAGCCCGATGTCGCGGTTGTCGAAGCGGACGACGAACAGCCCGCGGTCGGCCAGGCCGGCGCAGAACTCGTCGGGCCACCCGATCATCTGCGTGGCCAGCCCCATGACCAGCAGCAGCGGCGGGTCACCGGGGTCGCCGAACGTCTCGTAGGCGAGCTCGACCTCGCCGATCCGGGCCTGCTGGATCCCCGACTCCGTCGTCATGACCGGACGCTAACCCAGCCGCGGCGATGGCCCTGCGCCGCCGACGGAGATCGACCGAGCCGCATCGACCGTCGACGCGCGGACCCGCCGGTCGGCGCGGCACGCCCGGATCGTCGCGCTGGACCGGGCGCAGGCGAACCGGGCCTGCTCCCGCAACCACCGGGACTGCTGGCACAGGTTCCGCGACCACGCCAGCAGGTCGAGGTGCTCGTCGGCGAACCTCTCGGGACCGGCGAGCAGGGGCGGGCACCCGCCCGGGCAGTCGTACTCGACCGGTTCGTCACCGACCCAGCCCAGGGCCGCCGGACCCCCGCACGACGGACATCGAGTCCAGGTGATCCGTTCGCTCATCCGCTGGGTCCTCGTCGTCGTCCGGCACGGGGTCCGCCGTTCCTACCCGTGCCCGTCGACCGGAACCGCGGCTCAGGCCTTGCTGGTCGCCTTCCGCCGGAGCCAGCGGCGCTGGACCGACCAGCCCAGCGCGCCGAGCGCGATCCACGCGGCGGCGTCGATCACCGCCTCGGCGGTCGTGTCGGGCGTGCGCAGGAACCCGAGGGTGCTGGGCCAGATCCGGGCCAGGCCGGACAGCGCCAGGCCGGCGCCGCCGAAGGCGCACACCCAGACGAGGGCGGTCTCGTGGAAGCGCTGCGTGGCCAGCCCGGTCAGGACGGCGACGGCCAGCACGAACACGATCGCGATCACGACGTTGCCGTCGCCGCCCTCGAGCAGTCCGTAGAACTTCGCCCCGATGACGCCTCCGGCGACCCCGCCCACGACCAGCAGTGCCGCCCGGAAGACCAGCGTGGACAGGATCCACGCCACCACCGCGGCGCAGGCCGCGACGATCGCGGTCACCGCGACCGAGCCGCCGAGCGACTCGGCGACCAGCCAGCCGAGCGCGAAGCCCGAGGCCAGCACGGCGAGGTGCAGGGACGCCACCCCGGCGAAGCAGAGGAGCAGCCCGACGACGAGGACCCCGACCCCGGTCACCGCACGCGGTCCGGAGGTCGCAGGGCACGCGTCATCACCGGAGGCAGCAGGCTCAGCACCGCCAGGCCGATGACGAGGTCGAGGGCGGCGGTGGCCACGCGGCCGGCCGTCGTCCCGTCGAGGGTGAAGGGCACGACGACGCCGACCGCGGTGGCCAGCCCGACGATCCAGGAGAAGAAGGACCGCGGGCGCGGCGTGGTCGTGACGAGCAGATGGGCCAGCGCGGTCGCCAGCAGCGCCAGCGCGGCCGCGGTGACCGCGTACCTCAGGGCGAAGGAGCCGGGGACCGGGAGCAACGGCGGCGCGACCATGGGGATGTCGAGGGCGCCCTGGACGAGCAGGACGCCGACGAGGGCGACGAGCGCCGCGACGACGGCCGTGGCGAGACCGCCGGCCCACAGCCGTCCCGCGTCGACCTGCGGGCGGGGCCTCCCGGTGCTCGCCACGCGCCACCTCCGATCCATCGAGGTCCCGCCCACCCTCCGGACGCGCGCGCGGCCTCGCCTCACCCCGGTCGGGTGAGGCTCGGGGTGGGTCGCGGCGAGAACGCTGGCCGGGCACGCCGGTCGCGGGAGGCAGCCATGGCGCAGGTCGACGAGCAGAGCACGGTTCCTCTGCTGGATGCCGACGAGAGGGCCGAACTCGAGCGCTTGCGGGCCGAGCTCGCAGCTCTCCGGGCCGGCGGGGGACCGCCCGCCGAGAAGCCGCCCACCCCGGGCCGGTGGCGGTCGGTGGTCGCCATCGTCCTGATCGTGCTGGGGTGCGTCCTGGCGCCGGTCGCGCTGGTCGCGGTCTGGACGAACCGGACGATCTCCGACACCGACCGGTTCGTCGAGACCGTGTCCCCGCTGGTCCGGGACCCGGACGTGCAGAACCGGATCGTCGACCGGGTCACGACGGCGGTCATGGACAACATCGACGTCAAGGCGATCGGCGACGACGCGGTCGACGCCCTCGCCACGGCGGGACTGCCCGCGATCGTGACCGACCGGCTCAAGCAGCTCACGCCGACCCTGCAGTCGGCGGTGGAGGGGTTCGTGCGCGACCGGGTGCACGACCTGGTCACCAGCTCGGCGTTCGCCTCGGCCTTCGACCAGACCGTGCGGACGACGCAGCGCATCGCGATCCGGGTGCTGGACGGGGACAGCACCGCCGTCCAGGTCCGGGGCGGCAAGGTCTACCTCGACCTCGCCCCGTTCATCGACCTGGCCAAGCAGCGGCTCGCCGACCGAGGGCTCACCCTGGTCGAGCGGATCCCCGAGCTGCACCCGACGATCGCGATCGCCGACGACACCCAGCTCGTCCGGGCGCAGGGGGCCTACAAGGTCCTCCACTCCGCGGCGGCGTGGCTGCCCTGGATCATGCTCCTGCTGCTGGCGACCGGGATCTTCCTGGCCCGGCGGAAGCTGCGGGCCCTCGTCGGTGCCGGGCTGGGGATCGCCCTCGCCATGCTCGTGCTCGCCGTCGGCCTGTTCGTGGCCCGCAGCATCCTGATCGGCGCCGTGCCGACGGGGGGCGCCAGCGCCGCAGGAGCGGCGTTCGACATCATCGTGCACTTCCTGCGGATCGGGCTGCGCACGGTGGCCGTCGTCGGGCTGGTCGTCGCACTCGGCGCGTTCCTGGCCGGCCCGTCGCCGACCGCGGTCGGGCTGCGGCGCTGGTGGACGCGCCAGATGGCGCGGATCCGGGTCGGGCCGTCGACCTCTGGGCCGGTGGCCACCTGGACCCGGCGCTACGTCCGGTTGCTGCGGTTCGGCGCGCTGGGGCTCGCCGTCCTGGTGTTCCTGTTCCTGGCGCACCCCACCGGGGTGGCGGTGCTGGTGATCGCGATCTGCCTGCTCGTGGTGCTCGCCGTCATCGAGTACCTCGCCCGCCCGGCCCAGCCGGTCGCCCCCGAGATCCCGACGCAGGCCCCACCGGCCGCCACGGGCTGACGGTCGGACGCGATCGGCGTGCTGTGGAGCGCGGTGGCGGCGGTCGGCTTCGTCGCGGAGTCGGCGCTGGTCATCGTCCTGGGCCGGTCCACCACCCGCCGCTGGGAGCGGTCGGTGCCGGTGCTCCCGCCTCCCGTCAGCGGGCCCTACCGGCGTTGAGGCGGGCGGCCTGCCGGGTCAGGTGGTCGCGCTCGGCGCGGTTGGGCGCCGTGGCCGCGGCCTCGGCGTACAGCCGCGCCGCCGTCGTCAGGTCGCCGTCGCGCTCGTGGAAGTACGCGGCCACCGCGGTGTGCCGGGGGAGCGTGTCGTCCAGCGCCGCGAGTGCGGCCAGCCCGGCGCGGGGCCCGTCGGCCTCGCCGACGGACACCGCCCGGTTGAGCCGGACGACGGGGCTGTCGGTCAGCCGCGCCAGCTCGTCGTACCACTCGACGATCTGCACCCAGTCGGTCTCCTCGGCCGAGGGCGCATCGGCGTGCAGCGCCGCGATCGCGGCCTGGGCCTGGAACTCGCCCAGCCGGTCGCGGGCGAGCGCCCGCTGGAGGATCTCGACGCCCTCGGCGATGGCACCCGTGTCCCAGAGGGCGCGGTCCTGCTCGGCGAGGGGCACCAGGCCGCCGTCGGGCGCGGTCCGGGCGGAGCGCCGCGCGTGGTGCAGCAGCATCAGCGCGAGCAGCCCGGCCACCTCGGGGTGGTCGATCGCCCCGGCGAGCTGCCGGGTCAGCCGGATCGCCTCGGCGGCCAGGTCGACGTCGCCGGAGTAGCCCTCGTTGAAGACCAGGTAGAGGACGCGCAGCACGGTGGCGACGTCGCCGGGGGAGTCGAACCGCACGCCGGAGACCGTGCGCTTGGCCCGGCTGATGCGCTGCGCCATCGTCGCCTCGGGCACCAGGTAGGCCCCGGCGATCTGGCGGGTGGTCAGCCCGCCGACCGCCCGCAGCGTGAGCGCCACCGCCGACGACGGGGTCAGCGACGGGTGGGCGCACAGGAAGTACAGCTGCAGGGTGTCGTCGGCCTGCGGTGCCGGGCCGGGCGCCGGCTCCTCGTCGATGCGCACCTCCCGCCGCCGGCGGGCGGCGTCGGAGCGCGTCGCGTCGAGGAACCGGCGCCAGGCCACGGTGACCAACCAGCCCTTCGGGTCGCGCGGCGGGTCGGCCGGCCAGACCCGGACCGCCTCGACCAGCGCGTCCTGCACGGCGTCCTCGGCCGTCGCGAAGTCGGCTCCGCGGCGGACGAGGACCGTGAGGACCTGCGGCGTCAGGCTGCGCAGCAGGACCTCGTTCAGCGGTCCGGGCATTCCGTGGTCAGGGGCGACTCGGGCAGGAACGGGCGCAGCTCGAGCCACTCGTGGATCGGCTGCCCGCCCGCGCCCGGGGCGGCCGACAGCTCCCCGGCCAGTTCGACGGCGCGCTCGTGCGTGTCGACGTCGATGATCATCCAGCCGGCGATGAGGTCCTTGGTCTCGGCGAACGGCCCGTCGGTCACCGGCGGGCGGCCCTCGCCGTCGTACCGGACCCACATGCCCTCGGGGGAGAGGGCCTGGCCGCCGACGTACTCGCCGGTCTCCTCGAGCTTGGCCGCGAAGTCGTCCATGTAGCGGAGGTGGGCGGTGATCTCCTCCGGTGCCCACTTCTCCATCGGCACGTCGTTCACCGCGGCCGGGGCGCCGCGGTAGTGCTTGAGCAGCAGGTACTTGGCCATCGATGTCTCCTCGGTGGTGGTTGCGGCCCATCGTGGCCGCTCGCACCCCGGGGACGGAGCCGGCCGCGCGTTCTCGACATCCTCCGGGAGATTTTTCCGGTCACAGGTCGAGGACGACGTCGCCCCGGGCCTGCGAGCAGCACAGGAGCACGCTGCCGTCGGGCGGCGGCTCGACCGGGTCGGGGCGGTAGCCGACGGCGCCGGCGATGAGCGTGGTCTCGCAGGTCTGGCAGACGCCGGTCCGGCACGACCAGCGGACCGGCACGTCGCACGCCTCGGCGAGCTCGAGCAGACTGCCGTAGTCGTCGCTCCACGGGACCTCGAGGTCGCTGCGGGCGAAGGCGACCGCCGGGCCGTCGCCCGGCCGGCCGGCCGGTGGGTGCGGCGGCCGTGCCGCCGCCGCCGCGATGCCCGGCGTGAGGCCCGCGGCGGGGCCGAACGGCTCGGTGTGCACGTGCGCCGCCTCGATCCCCAGGCTGGCCAGGCCGGCGCTGACGTCGTCCATGAACGGCGCCGGCCCGCACACGTACGCCTGGGCGTCGCGGGGCGGGTCGAGCTCGGCGAGCACCGACCCGGTGAGGCGGCCGGTCACGTCGAACCCCCGGCCCGGGACGTCGTCCGGACCCGGGCGGCTGTAGTACACCCGCGTGCGCGCGTTCGGCAGCGCGGCGAGCAGATCCCGGGCCTCGGCGGCGAACGGGTGCTCGCTGCCGTTGCGCGCGCCGTGCAGCCACCAGATCTCCCGCTCGGAACGCTCCTGCGCCAGCGCGTGCAGCATGGCGAGAACCGGGGTGACGCCGATGCCGGCGCTGACCAGCAGCACCGGTCCGGCCGTGTCCTCCAGGAGGAACGTGCCGCGGGGAGCCCCGACGTCGAGCCGGTCCCCGACGGCCAGCCGGGTGGACAGGTAGCCGCTCACGGCGCCGAGCGGCTCGCGCTTGACCCCGATCCGGTAGGCGCCCGCCCCCGACGGTCCGCACATCGAGTAGTTGCGCAGCAGCGGCCGCTGCGCCTGGTCCGGGCGGACCCGCACCGTGAGGTACTGGCCCGGGCGCGCGGCCGGCAGGGGAGCGCCGTCGGGGTCCTCGAGCCGGATCGAGCTCACGGTCCCGCTCTCGTGCGTGATCGCCGTGACCGTCAACGGGCGGAAGCCGGGCCAGGCGGGCGGCGGGCCGGCCACCGCGAGGCCGGCGTTCCCGGCTGCCGGCCCCTGGTCCAGCAGCGCCCGGAACGAGGCCTGCCACCCCGGGCTGAGGGCGGGGATCCGGAGCGCGCGGAGCAGGTCCAGGCGACCGTGCCCCGGGAGGTACAGCAGCCCGTCGACCTCGGCCACCGTCATCTGCTCGGGCCCCGAGGCCAGCTTGACGATCGGGTCCCCCGCCTGCACCTCGCCCTCCTCGAGCACGCGAAGGTAGAAGCCGGGACGGCGGTGCGAGACGAGGAGGGCCGGGATCCGCGGGTCGTCCATCCGGATCCCGACGCGGTAGCAGGTCACCCGCGGCTGGCTCACCTCGAACGTCGCCGTGCCGATCCGGTACCGGTCGCCGATGCAGACCTCGTCGTCGGCCAGCCCGTCGACGGTGAAGTTCTCGCCGAACTGGCCGTGCACGAAGTCGGCGCGCCCGAGCTCGCGCTCCCAGTACCGGTACGAGCCGAGCTGGTAGACGAAGACGGCGCGCTGCTCCCCGCCGTGACCGGCCAGATCGCCCTGGCCGTCGCCGACGATGTTGAGCCGGCCGACGCGGACCGGGCCGGGAAACGGGTCCTTGAACACGCCGGTGAAGACGGTCCGCCCGCGCCACGCCACGTCCCGCGGCTGCCCGACGTTGACCGACAGCAGCGTCCCGACCGGCGGCCCCGGGCTCAGGCTCACCGCGCCACCGTAGACGGCATCGCGGCTCCGGAACCGTCCGAGCGGGGTGATCGCACGAGGCCCTGTGGCGGACATGCTCGGAGACCGGCGACCGGCCCCGGGAGGTGCGCCGTGGAGTCGTTGCGGACTCGCCGCTGGTACGCCCGAGGCGCCCTGGCCCTCGTCGTCCTGGCGGTCGTCGTCCTGTTCGTGTTCGCCCCCCACCGCGGGGTGGGCTTCGTCCTGCTCACCGGGGCGGCCGTGGCCCTGACCGTCGCCGGCCTGTTCTGGTTCCTGCTGCTGCGGGGGCCCCTCCGGTGGATCGCGCTGTGCCTCGGCCTGGCCGCACCGGTCGCGGAGATCGTGCTGCTCGCCGCGAACCGCATGCTCTGGCTGGCGGTCCTGACCCTGGTGCTGCTGGCCGCCGGCGTCGCGACCGGCCGTGCGGCCCTGCGCCCCGAGCGGTCGGAATGGCAGTTGCCGGTCACCGACGCCGCCGCGCCGCGGCACCCGTTCCTCGTCATGAACCCGCGGTCGGGGGGCGGCAAGGTCGAGCGATTCCGGCTGCGGGAGCGCGCGGAACAGCTGGGCGCCGAGGTGGCACTGCTCGACGGCACGGGCAAAGACCCCCAGCAGCTCGCCCGGGACGCCCTCGCCCGCGGCGCGGACCTGCTGGGCGTCGCGGGCGGTGACGGCACCCAGGCACTGGTCGCGCAGGTGGCGGTCGAGCACGACGTCCCGTTCCTCGTGATCAGCGCGGGCACGCGCAACCACTTCGCGCTCGACCTGGGGCTGGACCGCGAGGAACCGGCGCGCTGCCTGGACGCGCTGCGCGACGGGGTGGAGGCCCGGATCGACCTCGGTGAGATCAACGGGCGCCCGTTCGTGAACAACGCCTCCTTCGGCGCCTACGCGGAGATCGTGCTCAACCCGGCCTACCGGGACGACAAGCGCCGCACGACGCTCGATGCCCTGCCCGACCTGCTCACGCGCCGGCGCGGTGCCCGGCTGACCGCCGACGTCGGCGGGATCCGCGTGGAGGACCCGCACGCCCTGCTCGTGAGCAACAACCCCTACGAGGCCTCCGATCTCGCCGGCATGGGGCGGCGCGCCCGCCTGGATCGCGGGCTGCTCGGCGTGATCGCCATCCGCGTGGACAGCGCGCGGCAGGCGGTGGGGCTGCTCAACACCGCCCACCGGCAGGGCCTGCGGCGCGCCGTGGCGGCGGAGGTCGTCGTGATGGCGGACGGCGCCGACATCCCGGTGGGCATCGACGGGGAGACGGTGCGGCTGGCCACCCCGGTCCGGTGCACCGTCCGTCCCGGCGCGCTGCGGGTCAGGCTGCCCCGCGAACGGCCGGGGATCCGGCCCCCGCGGGCCCGGCTGGACTGGGCAGCGCTGTGGGCGCTGGCGACCGGCCGGCCGGACGCGTACCACGGCCGTGGGGAGATCTCGGGTCCGGCGCCGGTGCCGGTCGACGACAGCGGCTGACCGGCCCTTCGTGTGATGGGGTGCTCACCGTTGCTCTGACCAGCAGTGCGGGCACCTTCACCATCGGCGTGAGGTAGAGCTCCCGGAGTCCCGACCTTCGATGGAGGTCGCCAGCTCGCGGTCGATCCAACGCCCGATCACCTCGACCACGTAGGCCCGCTCGCCGTGGTCGAGCGGTTGCCCCTTGGCGATGCCGTGCCACGTCTCCAGGCAGCTGCGGCAGCAGGTCGCGGTGGCGTGCTGGGCCACGAAGACCGCGTGGTTGCGGTAGGGGGTCTGCCGGCCGTCGTTGCGGGGCTCGGCCGGCGCCAGCCGCTCGGCGATGATCTCCGCGGCGTGAGCCCGCATCGTCTGCGGACCGCGCAGCTCAGCCGTGACCCGCTCGCGCCCGCGCAGGTGGAACCGCCGCCCGAAAGGTCGCGCGCTCGCGCGGTCGATCCGTTCATCGATCTCGGCGGGGTCGGGCACGCCCCCAGACTAGGCACGGCACGGTGGCCGACGACGAGGACGAGACCGGCGGGGTCTCGGCGCTGCCAGCGGCGCCGTGGCCGGCCGGGCCGGCGGGGCCGGTGCCCGCGCGCTCGGTGTCCAACGGTCAGCCCAACTGGGGGTCGACGATCAGCACCTGGTGGTGCCCCCGGCAGGATTCGAACCTGCGCACCCGCCTCCGGAGGGCGGTGCTCTATCCCCTGAGCTACGGGGGCTCGGGCACGGAAGAAGTTACCAGCCGTCCCGACCGGGGCGACCGGCGGCCGTCAGGACGGCGGCGGCAGCGGCGTGCCGCCCAGCGCGGTGAGCATCGCCGCCATCGTCGTCGTCTCGGCGGTCTGGGTGTCCACGATCGAGCGGGCCAGCGACCGCACCGGCTCGAGCTGGGCGTGCTGCGCCGCGTACTCGGCCATGGCCCGGCCGCCCTGGTGGTGGCGGATCATCAGCTGCAGGAAGCGGATGTCGAACGCCGTCCCCTGCAGCGACTGGAGCTCGGTGAGCTCCTGCTCGGTCGCCATGCCGGGCATGAGCCCGTTCGCGGTGTGCTGGTGGGCGTCGCCCATCCAGGCCATCTGCTCGCCGCCGGACAGGGGCAGCCCCCACAGGCTCAGCCAGCCCTGCATGCGCCCCACCTGGTTGGTCTGCGTGGCCGAGATGTCGAAGGCCAGCGACCTCACCTGCGGGTCGGTGGCCTGCGTCAGCGCCAGGTTGGCCATCTCCACGCCCTGCAGGTGGTGCACCGACATGTCGCGGGAGAACCCGGCGTCGACCGAGTCCGAGGTCGGCGTCTCGTCCTGCCCGATGCCCAGGACGACCGCCGATGCACCGCCGATGAGCAGCAGCCCGACGGCGATGACGGCCAGCAGCACCACGCGCAGCGGGCTGCGGCCCGGCGCCACCGCCGGTGCCTGCGTCTGCTCCTCCACGGCGGCGCTCACGGTCACGGCGCGCTGGTGGCCGTCGGCGTGGTCGCCATGTCGCTGGAGCCGACCGCGGTGCTGTCCTGCCCGGTCACCACGGGGTTGGCCTTGAACGCCGGGTTCTCGCAGCTGGCGCCGATCTCCGGGTAGTGGTTGTCCACCTCGGAGTTGAAGGTCATCAGGTCGGCGAACTGCTTGATCCGCTTGTCGTCGGCCGAGCCGACCTTGAGCTGGTGGTTCCAGGACTGGAGGCTGATCGCCGAGTCCTGACCCGCGTAGGGCGACAGCAGCCGGCCGGACACCCCGTCGACGAGGGCGGCCAGCTTGTCGATGTCGGACTGGCTGACCTTGTCGGGGTTGTAGGTGATCCAGACGGCGCCGTGCTCGAGGCTGTGGACGGCGTTCTCGTGCCGGATGTCGACGGTGTAGACGGTGCCGGTGCAGTCGGCCCAGTACGGGTCGTGCGGGCCGCCGACCGGCGGGGACTCGGCGTAGTCCTGGTTGGTCTGCACGTGCTGCTGGCCGGCGGCGTACTCGTAGGACTTGACGCCCTTGATCTGCGACAGCGACGTGACGTCGTTCTCGTGGGACTTGTTCACCTGGACGAGGGCGTAGGTGATCACGGCCGCCCCGAACACCACGACGGCGACGGCGGCGGCGATGAGGCCCCACGGCTTGCGCTGCTGGGTGACGACCTGCGTCGGCGGCCGGGTGCGCCCCTTGGCACCGGTGGGCCGGGCAGCGGGCCGGGAGGCGGTCTTCGTGCCCGAGCGGGCGTTGCCACCACCGCCGGAGGACTTGCCGCGGGACGTGCGGCTGTCGTCGGGCTTGCGGTCCTTGGCCAAGGCCACTCCTCGGTACGGGGCGCGCGGGCGGGCGCCGTGCAGGGCGAGCGCGCCCTCCTCCAGCCCGTGAGTCTAGGTCGGCAAGCTGTGAAGGCCGCGGAAGCGACCGGCCCGGGCGGGGGGGACGGCGCGACGGACGCCCCAGCCGCGCTCAGTACGCTCGACGGGTGACACCGGAGCAGCTGCGCGACGTCGTCCGGACCGCCGTGGCCGCGGCCGTCGACCGTGGCGAGCTCGCCGTCGACGTCCCGGACGACGTCCTCGTCGAACGACCCAAGAACCCCGAGCACGGCGACTACGCCACCAACGTGGCGCTGCGCCTGGCCAAGGCCGCCGGCCGCCCGCCGCGCGAGGTGGCGGAGGTGCTGGCCGGCGAGCTGCGCGGGCACGACGGGATCGAGCGGGTCGACATCGCCGGCCCCGGCTTCCTGAACCTCGTGCTCGCCAAGGACGCCCTCGGCCAGATCGCCGTGCGGGCGGTGACCGCGGGCGAGGGCTACGGCGCCACGCAGGAGCTGGCCGGGCAGCGGCTGAACCTGGAGTTCGTCTCGGCCAACCCGACCGGCCCCGTGCACATCGGCGGTACCCGGTGGGCGGCGGTGGGCGACGCCCTCGGCCGGCTGCTCACCGCGGCCGGTGCCGAGGTCACCCGCGAGTACTACTTCAACGACGCCGGGGCGCAGATCGACCGGTTCGCCCGCAGCCTGCAGGCCGCGGCGAAGCAGCAGCCGGTCCCCGAGGACGGGTACGCCGGCGCCTACATCGACGACATCGCGGCCCGGATCGTCGCCGAGGAACCGGACCTGCTCGACCGGGACGACGACGAGCAGGTGCGGGTCTTCCGCTCGCGCGGCGTCGACCTCATGTGGGACGAGATCAAGACCTCACTCGCCGAGTTCGGCGTCGTCTTCGACGTGTACTTCAGCGAGCGCACGCTGCACGAGACCGGCGCCCTGGAGAAGGCGGTCGCCCGGCTGCGCGAGAAGGGGCACGTCTACGAGAAGGACGGCGCCGTCTGGCTGCGGACGACGGACTTCGCCGACGACAAGGACCGGGTGCTGGTCAAGAGCGACGGCGAGCCGACCTACTTCGCCGCCGACTGCGCCTACTACCTGAACAAGCGGGAGCGCGGCTTCGACAAGGTCGTGATCATGCTCGGCGCCGACCACACCGGCTACGTCGGCCGGTACAAGGCGCTGGTGGCCGCGATGGGCGACGACCCCGAGGTCAACCTCGAGATCCTCATCGGCCAGCTGGTCAACCTGCTGCGCGACGGCGAGCCGGTGCGGATGAGCAAGCGCGCCGGCACGGTCGTCAACCTCGAGGACCTGGTCGAGGCGATCGGTGCCGACGCCGCCCGGTACGCGCTGGCGCGCACGTCGATCGACCAGACCATCGACCTCGACCTCGACCTGTGGAGCCGGCAGACCAACGACAACCCGGTCTTCTACGTCCAGTACGCCCACGCCCGGATCTCCTCGGTGCTGCGCAACGCCGCCGACCTCGGCCTGGCGCTGGGCGAGGCGGCCGACGTCGATCCCGCCCAGCTCGCGCACCCGCGCGAGGGCGACCTGCTGCGGGCGATCGGCGAGTTCCCGCGCGTGCTGTCGTCGGCGGCCGAGCTGCGGGCGCCGCACCGGGTGGCCCGCTACCTCGAGGAGCTGGCCGGCACCTACCACCGCTTCTACGACAACTGCCGGGTGCTGCCGCGCGGCGACGAGGAGACCACCCCGCTGAACACGGCGCGGCTGTGGCTGTGCGCGGCGACCGCGGGCGTGCTGCGCAACGGCCTGGGCGTGCTCGGCGTGTCCGCTCCGGAGCGGATGTGAGGGCCCACCCGGCCGGCCCGCTCCATGGCGGCTTGGCGCAGCCGACCCCGGCCGGCCCGCCGCCGAGCGACCTCGGCGTCGTCGACCCGCACGTCTGGCCGCGGTCGGCCGAGCGGGTCGACGGCGTGCTGCACCTCGGCGGCCGTCCGGTCACCCAGCTCGCCCGCGAGCACGGCACGCCGCTGTTCGTCCTCGACGAGGCCGACTTCCGCGGCCGCGCCGCCGACTTCGCCGACGCGTTCGCCGGCGCCGACGTCCACTACGCGTCCAAGGCCTTCCTCTGCGGGCAGGTCGCCCGGTGGATCGCCGAGGACGGGCTGCACCTCGACGCCTGCTCCGGCAACGAGCTGACCGCGGCGCTGGCCGCCGGCTTCCCGGCCGGGCGGATAGCGCTGCACGGCAACAACAAGTCGCTGGTCGAGCTGCGGCTGGCCGTCGACGCCGGCATCGGCCGGATCGTGCTGGACTCCTTCGACGAGATCGACCGGCTGGTGCCCCTGGCCGAGGCGCGGGTGGCCGCCGGCGGCTCGCCGGTCGCCGTCCTGATCCGGGCCACGGTCGGCATCGAGGCGCACACCCACGAGTTCATCGCCACCGCGCACGAGGACCAGAAGTTCGGCTTCTCGCTGGCCACCGGCGACGCGCTGGCCGCCGCGGTCCGGGTGATCCGGGAGCCGGCGCTGCACCTGGCCGGGCTGCACAGCCACATCGGCTCGCAGATCTTCGACACCGCCGGCTTCGAGGCGGCCGCGCACCGGGTGGTCGGCCTGCTCGCGCAGGTCCGCCAGGCGACGGGGGAGACCCTCGGAGAACTCAACCTGGGCGGCGGCTTCGGCATCGCCTACCTCTCCGACGACGACCCGGTCACCCCGCACGACGTGGCCGGCAAGCTGCGCGCCGTGGTCGCCGCCGAGTGCGGCGCGTTCGACCTGCCCGTGCCGCGGCTGGCCGTCGAGCCGGGCCGGGCCATCGCCGGGCCGGGCACCGTGACCCTCTACGAGATCGGCACGATCAAGCCGGTGCGCCTCGGCGCGAGCGGCACGCCGGGCGCCCCGCTGGTGCGCAACTACGTCTCGGTCGACGGCGGGATGAGCGACAACATCCGCACCGCGCTCTACGACGCCGCGTACACCTGCGTGCTGGCCAACCGGACGTCGGACGCCCCGCCGGCGCTGTGCCGGGTGGTCGGCAAGCACTGCGAGAGCGGTGACGTGCTGGTCCGCGACCTGTGGCTGCCGGCCGACGTGCAGCCCGGAGACCTGCTCGCGGTCGCCGCCACCGGCGCCTACTGCTGGTCGATGGCGAGCAACTACAACTACCTGCTCAAGCCGCCGGTGGTCGCGGTGCGGGACGGCGCCGCCACGGAGATCGTCCGGCGTCAGACACTGTCCGACGTGTTCGCCCTCGACCCGGTCCTCGCCGGCAGCGCCCCGGCCGTCCCGCCGTCCCAGCCGACCGTCGGAGCGCAGGCATGACCGGGCCGCTGCGCGTCGCGCTCCTCGGCTGCGGCACCGTGGGCAGCGCCGTCCTGCGCCTGATCAGCGAGCAGTCCGAGGACCTCGCCGCGCGCATCGGCCGCCGCGTCGAGGTGGTCGGTGTCGCCGTCCGCCGTCCCGACCACCACCCGGACGTGCCCGCCGACCTGCTCACCACCGACGCCGAGGCGCTGGTCACCCGGGACGACGTCGACCTCGTCGTCGAGGTGATCGGCGGCATCGAGCCGGCCCGCACGCTGCTGCTCGCCGCCTTCGAGGCGGGCAAGAGCGTGGTCAGCGCCAACAAGGCGCTGCTGGCCGAGGACGGCGTCGCGCTGCACGCCGCGGCGGCCAAGGCCGGCGTCGACCTCTACTACGAGGCCGCCGTCGCGGGCGCCATCCCGCTGCTGCGCCCGCTGCGCGAGTCGCTGGCCGGCGACCAGCTGCGCAAGGTGGTCGGCATCGTCAACGGGACGACGAACTACATCCTCTCCCGCATGGCCGAGACCGGCGCCGGGTTCACCGAGGCGCTGGCCGAGGCCACCGAACTGGGCTACGCCGAGGCCGACCCGACCGCGGACGTCGACGGCTTCGACGCCGCGTCCAAGGCCGCGATCCTCGCCTCGCTGGCCTTCCACACGCCGGTCTCGGCCTCCGACGTCTACCGCGAGGGCATCTCCGCGGTGACCGCCACCGACGTCTCCCGCGCCGCGGAGATCGGCTGCGTGGTCAAGCTGCTGGCCATCTGCGAGCGGGTGGCCGGTTCGCCCGACGGCGCGGACGGCGACTCGGTGGCCGTGCGCGTGCACCCGGCGATGATCCCCACGTCGCACCCGCTGGCCGGGGTCAACGGCGCGTTCAACGCCGTCTACGTCGAGGCCGAGGCCGCCGGGCAGCTGATGTTCTACGGCCAGGGCGCCGGCGGCGAGCCGACCGCCAGCGCCGTGCTCGGCGACCTGGTCGCGGTCGCCCGCAACCGGCTGGCCGGGGCCGCCGGGCCGGCGGTCACCTCCTACGCCGGGCTGCCCGCCCGGCCGATCGCCGAGACGCCCACCCGCTACCACGTCAGCCTCGACGTGGCCGACAAGCCGGGTGTGCTCGCCGCGGTCGCCCACGAGTTCGCCGAGCACGGCGTCAGCATCGCCACCGTCCGCCAGGACGGGCACGGCGACGCCGCCACCCTCGTGCTCGTCTCGCACAGCGCCCCCGACGCCGCCCTGTCGGCCACGGTCGAGGCGCTCCAGGAGATGCCCGCGGTGCGCGGGGTCACCAGCGTGCTGCGCGTGGAGGGGCTGACGTGACGATTCCCCGGACGGTCTCGCCGTTCTGGCCGGGCCTCATCGAGGCCTACCGGTCCCGGCTGCCGGTCAGCGACTCGACGCCCGTCGTGACGCTGCGGGAGGGCGCGACCCCGCTGGTGCCGGCGACGGAGCTCTCCCGCCGGACCGGCTGCGACGTCCACCTGAAGGTCGAGGGCGCGAACCCGACCGGGTCGTTCAAGGACCGCGGGATGACGATGGCCATCACCAAGGCCGTCGAGGAGGGCGCGCAGGCGGTCATCTGCGCCTCGACCGGCAACACCAGCGCCAGCGCCGCCGCCTACGCCGCCCGCGCCGGGCTGGTCTGCGCCGTCCTGGTCCCGCAGGGCAAGATCGCGACCGGCAAGCTGGCCCAGGCGCTGGTGCACGGCGCCAAGCTGCTGCAGGTCCAGGGCAACTTCGACGACTGCCTCGCGCTGGCCAGCAAGCTGGCGATCGACTACCCCGTGAGCCTGGTCAACAGCGTCAACCAGTACCGGATCGAGGGGCAGAAGACCGCCTCGTTCGAGATCGTCGACGTCCTGGGCGACGCCCCGGACATCCACTGCCTCCCGGTCGGCAACGCCGGCAACATCACCGCCTACTGGCAGGGCTACCGCGAGTACTGCCACAGCCACGACGGAGCCCCCGCCCCGGCGACGCGCACGCCGCGGATGTGGGGCTTCCAGGCCGCCGGCGCCGCGCCGATCGTCACCGGCGCCGTCGTCGAGCACCCGACGACGATCGCCACCGCCATCCGGATCGGGAACCCGGCCTCGTGGACCAAGGCGCTGGCCGCCCGCGACGACTCCGGCGGGCGGATCGACGCCGTCACCGACCGGGCGATCCTCGCCGCGTACCGGCTGCTGGCCCGCACCGAGGCCGTGTTCGTCGAGCCCGCCTCGGCGGCGTCGGTGGCCGGGCTGCTGCAGGTGGCCGAGGCCGGCGAGCTCGAGCCGGGGCAGCGCGTGGTCTGCACGGTGACCGGCAACGGGCTCAAGGACCCGGAGTGGGCGATCTCGGGAGCGCCGGCTCCGGTGACCATCCCGGTCGACGCCGCCGCGGCGGCCGCCGAGCTCGGCCTGTGACCGTCCGGATCCAGGTCCCCGCGACCAGCGCCAACCTCGGCCCGGCGTTCGACTGCGCCGGGCTGGCGCTCGGGCTCCACGACGTCGTCGAGTTCAGCACCCCGTCCGACGGGCTGGAGGTCGCCGTCACCGGCGAGGGCTCCGACTCGCTGCCGGGGGGCGAGGACCACCTCGTCGTCCGCGCGTTCCGGGCGGCGAGCAAGGAGCTCGGCTGGTCGCCGTCCGGGCTGCGGGTGGTCGCCACCAACGGGATCCCGCAGGGGCGGGGGATGGGCTCCTCCGCTGCAGCTGTCGTCGCCGGCGTCCTCGGCGCCTGGGCGCTCTGCCCCGACGTCGACGAGGTCGACCTCGTCGCCGTCCTGCGGCTGACCACCGACCTCGAGGGGCACCCCGACAACGTCGCCCCGTGCCTGCTCGGGGGCGCCACCCTGTCGTGGCTGACCGGCAGCGGTGCGCGTGCCGCGCGGCTCGACGTCGCCGAGCAGATCGCCCCGGTGGTGTTCGTCCCCGCGAGCACCCTCTCCACGCACGTGGCCCGCGGACTGCTGCCCGAGGCCGTGCCGCACGCCGACGCCGCCTTCAACGCCGGCCGGTCCGCGCTGCTCGTCCACGCGCTCACCCGGGAGCCCGCGCTGCTGCTGGAGGCGACCGAGGACCGCCTGCACCAGCGGCAGCGCGGTGCCGCGATGCCCGAGTCGCTGGCGCTGGTCGACCGCCTCCGGGCGGCCGGGCACGCCGCCGTCGTGTCCGGGGCCGGCCCGAGCGTGCTCGTGCTGACCAGCCGCGACGCCGTCGCGCAGGTGACCGAACTCACTCCCGAGGGGTGGCGGTCGCTGCCGCTGGACGTGGATCCCGCCGGAGCCCACGTACTCTCGGACCAGGGCGCTCCCGGAGCCTGAGGTATCGTCCTGGTAACGAGGAACACGCCGGGTAGAACCGGTGTTGTCGTGTCCGTGGGTCGCGTCTAGGCTCACGACGTAGCCGCCCTCCTCGGGCGTGCCTCGCGCGGGGCGTTGCAGACGATCTTCCGTCGCCGCTTTTCCGCCTCGCACCCATGAGATCCGTTCCCTTTGCCGTCCCGCCTCGGCCGGACCGACAGAGGGAGCGGGCACCTCCTGCGCTGGTTTGGCGCAGGCGTCACCGCAGGGAAGGACCTGTACGTGAGTGAAAGCACCGACCTCGTCGGGACCGGCGCGCAGGACGCTGCCGGCTCGAGCGAGGCGCCTGCCGCTTCTGGGACGGCGGGTCGTTCCCGTCGCCGCGGCAGCGGGCTGACCGGGATGCTGCTGCCCGAGCTGCAGCAACTGGCGGCCGAACTGGGCATCTCGGGCACCGCCCGGATGCGCAAGGGCGACCTCGTCGCCGCCATCTCCGCCCGCCAGGTGGGCGAGTCCGCGAACGGCTCCGTGCCGGCGCCGGCCGCCTCCACCGAGGGCAGCGCCAACGGGCACACCGGTGGCACGCCGGCCCAGGCGGAGCCGCTCGAGGCCCCGGTCACCGGGGGCGCCAACAGCGGTCCCGTCGCGACCGCCGAGCCCGAGAGCGCGCCCAGCACCCGTCGCCGCCGCGGCGCGAGCCGGCCCGCCGGCTCCCCGAGCGCCGGTGAGACCGCCGCGCCGGCCGAGACCGCGCCTGCGGCGACCGAGTCCTCCGCACCGGCCGAGAACTCCGCGCCCACCGAGGAGCGGACCGACGGCGACCGGCAGCGCACCCGCGACCGCCAGCGCGCTCCCCGGGACGGCGAGAGCCGCACCGACGGGGACGGCCGGCAGCGCACCCGCGACGGCAACGACCGCCCGGGCAACCGCAACGACAACCGGGCTGACAACCGCCCGGACAACCGCTCGGACAACCGGGACGGCGGTCGCGGCGACAACCGGGACGGCAACCGCGGTCCCGACCGCAACGAGCGCGGCGGCCGGCCGGACAACCGCGACGGCAACCGGGATGCCAACCGCGGGGACAACCGCGAGGGCGCCAACCGCACCGACCGCGACGAGGACGACGACGACTTCGAGGGCGGCCGCGGCCGCCGCGGGCGTCGCTACCGCGACCGCAACCGCCGCGGTGGCGGGCGCGACCGCTTCGAGCAGGGCGAGCCGACCATCACCGAGGACGACGTCCTCCTGCCGGTCGCCGGCATCCTCGACGTGCTGGACAACTACGCGTTCGTCCGCACCTCGGGCTACCTGACCGGGCCGAACGACGTCTACGTCTCGCTGTCCCAGGTGCGCCGCTACGGCCTGCGCCGCGGCGACGCGATCACCGGCGCCGTCCGGCAGCCGCGCGAGGGCGAGCGCAAGGACAAGTACAACGCGCTCGTCCGGCTCGACACGGTCAACGGCCTGGACCCGGAGCAGGCGCGCCAGCGCCCCGAGTTCCACAAGCTGACCCCGCTCTACCCGCAGGAGCGCCTGCGGCTGGAGACCGAGCCGCACCAGCTGACCACGCGGGTCATCGACCTGGTCATGCCGATCGGCAAGGGGCAGCGCGCGCTGATCGTCTCGCCGCCCAAGGCCGGCAAGACGATGGTGCTGCAGGCGATCGCCAACGCGATCACCACGAACAACCCCGAGTGCCACCTCATGGTCGTCCTCGTCGACGAGCGGCCCGAGGAGGTCACCGACATGCAGCGCTCGGTGAAGGGCGAGGTCATCGCCTCGACCTTCGACCGGCCGCCGTCGGACCACACGACGGTCGCGGAGCTGTCCATCGAGCGGGCCAAGCGCCTGGTCGAGATGGGCCACGACGTCGTCGTCCTGCTGGACTCGATCACCCGGCTGGGCCGTGCCTACAACCTGGCGGCCCCCGCCAGCGGGCGCATCCTGTCCGGTGGTGTCGACTCCACGGCGCTCTACCCGCCCAAGCGCTTCCTCGGCGCGGCCCGCAACATCGAGAACGGCGGCTCGCTGACGATCATCGCCTCGGCGCTGGTCGAGACCGGGTCGACGATGGACACGGTCATCTTCGAGGAGTTCAAGGGCACCGGGAACGCGGAGATCAAGCTGGACCGCCGGCTGGCGGACAAGCGGGTCTTCCCGGCCGTGGACGTCAACGCGTCGGGCACGCGCAAGGAGGAGATCCTCATGTCGCCCGACGAGCTGGCCATCCTCATCAAGCTGCGTCGGGTGCTCAGCGCGCTCGAGCCGCAGCAGGCGCTGGAACTGCTGCTCGGCCAGCTGCGGAAGACCCGCACGAACGTCGAGTTCCTCATGCAGGTCCAGAAGACCACCCTGGGGCCGACCGCAGACTGAGCTCGCGGTCAGGGATACTGGCTGACCGAGCTCCCGTCGAGGGGCGTGGAATCGTTGCGCGCCCCTCGACGTTCTCTCCACCCGCACGCGTTCGCATCGAAGAGGCAAAGAGGCACATGAAGCCCGACATCCACCCGGCCTACAACGTCACGACCGTGACCTGCGGCTGTGGCAACACGTTCACGACCCGCAGCACGTCCCCGACCGGTCAGCTGACGGCCGAGGTGTGCTCGGCGTGCCACCCCTTCTACACCGGCAAGCAGAAGATCCTGGACACCGGTGGCCGCGTCGCCCGCTTCGAGAAGCGGTTCGGCAAGCGGACCGCCGGCGCCGGCGCCGACAAGTAGCGACCCCGACGGCGCCCGTACCCACCCCGCGAGGGGAGGGGACGGGCGCCGTCGTCGTGTCCGCCCACGTCCACACCGAGGTTTCGCGCGCTTAACCGCGCGCGGTTAGGCGCGCGAAACCGCACTGAGAGGCACCTGGAATGAGCACCGAGGCCGGGACCGACCGGTTGGCCGGGCTGCTCGCGGAGCACGCCGCGCTGGAGACCGAGCTCGCCGACCCGGCCGTGCACGCCGACCAGTCGCGCGCCCGCCGGCTCGGCCGCCGCTACGCCCAGCTCGCGCCGATCGTGGAGACCGCGCGCGGCCTGGACGCCGCCCGCGACGACCTCACCGCGGCCCGCGAGCTCGCCGCCGAGGACGCGTCGTTCGCCGCCGAGGCCACGAGCCTCGAGCAGCGCATCGACGAGCTCACCGAGAAGCTCCGCGAGCAGCTGCTGCCCAAGGACCCCGACGACGACAAGGACGTCATCCTCGAGATCAAGGCGGGGGAGGGCGGCGCGGAGTCGGCGCTGTTCGCCGGTGACCTGCTGCGCATGTACCTGCGCTACGCCGAGCGCCGCGGCTGGTCGACCGAGATCCTCGATGCCGTCGACGCCGAGCTCGGCGGCTACAAGGACGTCGCGGTCGCCATCAAGTCGCGCACCGACGAGGGGATCTGGTCGCGGCTGAAGTTCGAGGGCGGCGTGCACCGGGTGCAGCGGGTGCCGGTCACCGAGTCGCAGGGGCGGATCCACACCTCCGCGGCCGGCGTGCTCGTGCTGCCCGAGGCGGAGGAGGTCGACGTCACCGTCGACCCCAACGACCTGCGCATCGACGTCTTCCGGTCCTCCGGCCCCGGCGGGCAGAGCGTGAACACGACCGACTCCGCCGTCCGGATCACCCACCTGCCCACCGGGATCGTGGTCAGCTCGCAGAACGAGAAGAGCCAGCTGCAGAACCGTGAGTCGGCGTTGCGCGTGCTGCGCTCCCGGCTCCTGGCCGCCGCCCGCGAGGAGGCCGCCGCGGCGGCCAGCGACCAGCGGCGCAGCCAGGTCCGCACGGTCGACCGCAGCGAGCGGGTGCGCACCTACAACTTCCCGGAGAACCGGATCTCCGACCACCGGGTCAACTACAAGGCCTACAACCTCGACCAGGTGCTCGACGGCGAGCTCGACGGGGTCATCGACGCGCTGGACCGCGCGCACACCGCCGAGCTCCTGGCGGCCGGCTCCTGAACCCCCGCACGCTGCTCGCCGACGCCGCCCGCCGGCTCGCCGAGGCAGGGGTCGAGTCATCGCGGGTGGACGCCGAGCTGCTGCTCGCGTTCGTCCTCAGCACGTCGCGCACCGGGCTGCTCACCGTCGACGACGTTCCGGACGACGCCGCGGCCCGGTTCGCCGCGCTGCTCGACCAGCGCGCCGACCGGGTGCCGCTGCAGCACCTCACCGGGCGCGCGCCGTTCCGCCACCTCGAGCTCGCCGTCGGCCCCGGCGTCTTCGTGCCTCGGCCGGAGACCGAGGCGCTGGTCGGCTGGGCGCTGGAGCGGCTCGACGGGCTCGACCGGCCCGTCGTCGTCGACCTCGGCAGCGGCTCCGGCGCCATCGCGCTGTCGATCGCCCACGAGCACCCGGGCGCCCGCGTCCGCGCCGTCGAGCGCGACCCGGTCGCGATCGAGTGGACCCGCACGAACGCCGCCGGCACCACCGTCGAGGTGCTCGCCGGCGACATGACCGACCCCGCGCTGCTGCGCGACCTCGACGGCACCGTCGACCTCGTCGTCTCCAACCCGCCCTACGTGCCCGACGGCGCGCGGGTGCCCCGCGAGGTCGCCGACCACGACCCGCCGCTGGCGCTGTGGGGCGGCCCCGACGGGCTCGACGTCGTCCGCGGGTTGCTCGGCACCGCAGAGCGCCTGCTGCATCCCGGCGGGTGGCTGGGCATCGAGCACGCCGACCAGCAGGGCACCGCGCTGCCGGCGCTCGTGCGCGGGCACGGTGGCTTCGCCGACGTCGAGGACCACCCCGACCTGGCCGGCCGGCCGCGGTTCACCACCGCCCGGCGGTGCTGACCGCTCACCCGGACGGGGTAGCCGACGGTTGCCACGGGCGGCCCCGTGGCACAGATCCACCTCAGGAGGTGGCATGGACACGCAGCAGCGACTGCTCGCCGGCCGCTACGAGCTGATCTCGCTCGTCGCCGGTGGCGGCATGGGCCGCGTCTGGCGCGGTCGCGACACGCTCCTCGACCGGCCGGTGGCCGTGAAGGTGCTGCGTGACGACGTCGCCGCGGACGCCACCTTCCTCGCGCGGTTCCGGGCGGAGGCCCAGCACGCGGCCCTGCTGACCCACCCGCACATCGCCGCCGTCTTCGACTACGGGGAGGTGCGCGCGGGCTCGCACGGTGTGCCGCTGGCCTACCTGGTCCTGGAGCTGGTGGAGGGGGAGTCCCTCGCCGCCGTCCTCGGGCGCACACCCGTCCTCGGGGTTCCCCGCACGCTCGAGGTCGTCCGGCAGACCGCCGACGGGCTCGCCGCCGCGCACGCCGCGGGTGTGGTGCACCGGGACGTGAAGCCGGCCAACCTGCTCGTCCGCACCGACGGCGTCGTCAAGATCACCGACTTCGGGATCGCGCGGTCGACCTCGAGCGCTCCGGTCACGGCGACCGGGCAGGTCCTGGGCACGGCGCACTACCTGTCCCCGGAGCAGGCGATGGGGCAGCCGTCGACTCCCGCCAGCGATGTCTACGCGCTCGGCGTGGTCGCCTACGAGTGCCTGACCGGCCGGCGGCCGTTCGACGGCGAGAACCCGGTGCAGATCGCGGTGATGCACACCCGCGACGAGCCGGCCCCGCTGCCCGCGCACGTGCCGGCCGAGGTCCGGGCGCTCGTCGAGCGTGCGATGGCCAAGGACCCGGCCGCCCGGTTCTCCGACGGCGCCGCGCTGCGGGACGCCGTCGACCGGGTGATCGCCGGCGCCCCCACCGAGCGCGTGGCCGGACCGATGCCGACGGCGGTCCTGCCCGCGGCCCCCGCCCCCACGGCGTCCCTTCCCGGCGAGCGCGCGCCGGCCGGCCGGCGACGGTGGCTGCTGCCGGCCCTCGCGGTGCTGGCCGTCGCCGTGATCGGGATCACCGTGCTGGTGGCCGCGCTGGCGGGCGGTTCGGCAGCTCCCGGCGGCCCGGGCAGCACGACCCCCGCGTCGAGCACCACCCCCGCCGGGATCGCGGTCGCGGCGGACCAGTACGTCGGCCGCCAGGTCGCCGACGTGCAGGCCGCGCTGGTCGGCACGGGACTGCAGGTCCAGCTGGTGCCCGTGGAGTCGGCCGATGTGCCGGCCGGTCAGGTCACCGCGGTCGACCCGACCGGCACGCTCGCGCCGGGCGCCACCGTCCGGGTGTCCTACGCCGTGCCGCCGGTCGTCGTCCCCACCCCGGCGCCCGCCGGGAACGGGAACGGCAACGGGAACGGCAACGGGAACGGCAACGGGAACGGCAAGGGGCACGGGCACGGGCACGGCGACGACTGACGCCGGTCTCACCCGGCGCACGCCTCGAAGGCGTGGCCGGGCGATCCAGGAGTCGTGAGCTCCAGGTCGCGGTGCACGGCGGTCACGTGGTCCGGCACCTCGGCGCACCCGCCGTACTCCACGTCCAGGACGACGTCGTAGGCCGCTGCGTACGTGTCGCACTCGGCGAACGCGGCGCAGTCCTCGGTCACCGCGAAGTCGAACCCGAGGTGGCGCCCGGCCAGCTCGACGGCGTTCTTCTGCGCGATCGCCAGCCCGTCGGCGTGCGCCCGCGCGATCAGCAGCCGGGCGGTGGCGGCGGCGTCGTCTTCGTCGAGGGCGCCGTCGGAGCGGGTCCAGCTGTCGAGGTTGTCGGGCTCGACGGCGTCGTACCCGTCGGCGGCGCAGGCGTCGATCCACCGGCCCACGACGCCGACGACCGCCGTCCGCTTCGCCGCCGTCGACACGTCGACGAGGAACTCGCCGGGCCAGTCGGGGTCCTCGACCCGGGCGCCTGTGGCGTCGTGCAGCAGCAGCTCCTCGGGGACGGCGTGCTCGCCCGGCTGGGTCTGGAAGGCGTTGACGTAGCAGACCGGGTACCGGTCCGGATCCGGCGCGGCGGAGCGGTCGCGGACGACGATGCCCACCTCGTCGGCAGGCCGGTACGCGCCGCCCAGCTGGTAGTCGAAGCCGGTCCCGGACGGCGGCGCGGCGACCCCGGGATGTCCGTCGCAGCCGGTCACCAGCAGCAGCGCCGTCCCCACGAGCGCCGCCCACCGCACGGGCTTGCAGCCTAGGTGCGGCAGGATCGGAGGACGTGGCCGACGTCTACGACTGCTCCGACCCCGATGCCCGCTCCGCCGGCCTGGACGCCGCGGCGGCCGCGATCGGCGAGGGCAAGCTGGTCCTGCTGCCCACCGACACCGTGTACGGGGTCGCCGCCGACGCGTTCACGCCCGCCGCCGTCACGGGACTGCTGGCCGCCAAGAACCGCGGCCGCGCCATGCCGGTGCCGGTGCTCATCGGCGAGGCCTCGACCCTCGCCGGGCTGGTGCTGAACCTGCCGCCGGTCGCCAACGACCTCGCCCAGGCGTTCTGGCCGGGCGGGCTCACCCTCGTGGTCGAGCACGCGCCGTCGCTGGCGTGGGACCTCGGCGACGCCGAGGGCACCGTCGCCGTCCGGCTCCCGGACGACGACCTGGCCCGCGACCTGCTGCGCCGGACCGGCCCGCTCGCCGTCTCCAGCGCCAACCGCTCGGGGCGGCCGGCGGCGACCACCGCGCAGGAGGCCGTCGAGCAGCTCGGCGACCGCGCGGCCGTCGTGCTGGACGGCGGACCGCGGGCCGGCTCCGCGGCGAGCACGATCGTCGACTGCACCGCGCCGACCCCGCGCGTGCTGCGCGTCGGCGCGATCCCGGTGGACCGCCTGCGCGAGGTCGTCCCCGATCTCCAGGACTGAGCGGAGTGCCACGGGCGCGCAAACCGCGCCGTGGCACTCCGTACCAGGGGCGGGCAGTACCGTTGGGCGACAGCCCAGCCCCGACGTTCCTGGAGCGCGCCTCGATGAGCACCCCCTACTGGGGCCCGGACTTCGACGCCCTGGCCTCCTTCGACCCCGACATCGCCGGCGTCGTGCTCGACGAGCTGGACCGCCTGCGCAGCGGGCTGCAGCTGATCGCCAGTGAGAACTTCACCAGCCCCGCGGTGCTCGCCGCCCTGGGCAGCACGCTGTCGAACAAGTACGCCGAGGGCTACCCCGGTGCCCGCTACTACGGCGGCTGCGAGGTCGTCGACCGCGCCGAGTCGATCGGCATCGAGCGGGCCAAGGAGCTCTTCGGCGCCGAGCACGCCAACCTGCAGCCGCACTCCGGCGCGAACGCCAACCTGGCCGCCTACGGCGCGTTCCTGCAGCCCGGCGACACGTTCCTCGCCATGGCGCTGCCGCACGGCGGGCACCTGACCCACGGCGCGAAGGTCTCCTTCTCCGGCAAGTGGTTCAACGCCGTCCAGTACGGCGTCAACCCGGAGACCGAGCACATCGACTACGACCAGGTGCGCGACCTGGCCCGCGAGCACCGGCCGAAGATGATCATCTGCGGCGGCTCGGCGATCCCGCGGCTGATCGACTTCGCGGTGTTCCGCGAGATCTGCGACGAGGTCGGCGCGATCATGATGGTCGACGCCGCGCACTTCATCGGCCTGGTCGCCGGCAAGGCGATCCCGAGCCCGGTGCCCTACGCCGACGTGGTCACCTTCACGACGCACAAGGTGCTGCGCGGCCCCCGCGGCGGCGCGTTCGTCTGCAAGGCCGAGCACGCCAAGGCCCTGGACAAGGCCGCGTTCCCGATGATGCAGGGCGGCCCGCTCATGCACGCGGTCGCGGCCAAGGCGGTCAACCTCAAGGAGTGCCTGCAGCCGGAGTACCAGGCCTACGCCCGGCAGGTCGTGGCCAATGCCCAGGCCCTCACCGACGGCCTCGCGTCCGAGGGGCTGCGGCCGGTCGCCGGCGGCACCGACACCCACCTGGCGCTGCTCGACCTGCGCGAGACCGGCGTGACCGGCGCCGACGCGGAGGCCCGCTGCGGCGCCGCCGGCATCGTGCTCAACAAGAACGCGATCCCGTTCGACCCGCAGCCGGCCTCGGTCGCCTCCGGCATCCGCGTCGGCAGCCCGGCGGTCACCACCCAGGGCATGACCGAGACCGACATGAAGGAGATCGCGAGCCTCATCGGGACGGCGATCCGCGACGCCGACGGCAGCCGCAGCGCCGAGGTGTCCGCGGCCGTGCGCGAGCTGGTCGGCGCGCACCCCGCCTACCCCGAGCCCGCCCGCGCCGTCTGAGGCGCACCATGCGCGAGTACGCCGTCGTCCTGCTCACCGCCGGTCTGGTCACCTTCCTGGCCACACCGGTGGTGCGGATGGTGGCGATCCGCTGGCGGATGATGGCCGCCCCGCGCGAGCGGGACGTGCACGTGATCCCCACGCCGCGCGGCGGCGGGGTGGCGATGTACCTCGGGGTCGCCGCGGCGATCCTGGTCGCCACCCGGCTGCCCGCGCTGCAGCGGACGTTCGACGACTCGCAGACGGTCGCCGTGCTCGCCGCCGGCGGGCTGATCTGCCTGCTCGGCGTCCTGGACGACAAGTTCGGCCTCGACGCCCTCACGAAGCTGACGGGCCAGATCGCCGCGGCCGGCGTCATGGTGCTGCTCGGCGTCCAGCTGGCGTTCGTGTTCCTGCCGGTCGCCGACATCGGCACGGTGTCGCTCGGTCCGGACGTCGGCGTCCCGCTCACGATCCTGCTGACCGTGCTGACGGTGAACGCGCTGAACTTCATCGACGGCCTCGACGGGCTGGCGGCCGGCGTCTCGGCGATCGCGGCGCTGGCCTTCTTCGCCTACAGCTACAACCTGGGCCTGGTCGGGTACGACGACGTGGCCAGCGCCCCGGCGCTGATCACCGCGGTGCTGGCCGGCGCCTGCCTGGGCTTCCTGCCGCACAACTTCAGCCCGGCGCGCATCTTCATGGGCGACTCCGGCTCGATGCTGGTCGGGCTGATGCTCTCCGCCGCGGCGGTGACCGCGACCGGGGGAGTGGACCCGCAGTCCTTCGACTCCGCGGCCAGCCTGCTGCCCCTGGCGCTGCCGCTCCTGGTGCCCATCGCGATCCTGTTCATCCCGTTCGTCGACCTGGTCATGGCCGTCGTCCGGCGCAGCCTGCGCGGCAAGTCGCCGTTCGCGCCGGACAAGATGCACCTGCACCACCGGCTGCTCTCGATCGGCCACTCGCACCGCCGCGCGGTGCTGGTCATGTACTTCTGGGCCGCGCTGCTCTCCTTCGGCGCCGTCGCGCTGTCCATCACCGGCGGCCGCGCGGAGCTGCTCGTGGCCATCGGCGTGCTGCTCGTCGTCGGCGTCGTCGTCGTCCTCAGCCCGCGTGCCCGGCGCGCCGCACGGGAGGCCCGTGCCGCCGAGCTTGTCGCGCAGAAGGAGCGCAGCCGGCTGGACCACCCGACCGCGCGGGCCCAGCGCGCCACCACGGTGCAGGCCGCGGCTCCCGAGCAGCCCACGCCCCGCCCGCCGACCGTGCGGCAGGTGGTCCCGTGACCGCGCCGACCCGCTCGCAGGCCCCCTGGGACCTCTCCTTCCTCAAGGTCGGCGGGCTCGTCACCGGAGCGGTCGCCGTCGTCGCGGCGCTCGTCGTCGGGCTGGTGCTCGGCTGGGCCGACGCCGTCGGGGTGCTGGTCGGCGCGGCGATCGTCACCGCGTTCTTCTGCGTCTCCGGCCTGGTGGTCGCCTGGGCCGGCCGGATCGCCGACTCCTACACGCTGCCGGCCGCGCTCGGCATGTTCTTCGTGAAGGCGCTCGTGCTGTTCGCGCTGCTCGGTGCCCTGCCGCGGGACGGCTGGCTCGACCGGCTCACGCTGGCCTGGGCCGTGGTGGTCGGCGCGCTGCTGTGGAGCGGGGTCCAGTTGCGGTGGGTCTGGACGCGCAAGATCTTCTACGTCCCGCCGCCTCCGCCGCCCTCGACGCTGGACTGAGCGGTCCTCCCCGGATGGCCGGGAAAACCCGCTCACAGGTGGCTTGATAGTGTCGGGCGCGATGGCCGAGGACCTTCCCCCTCGCGGGGGCCCCCGGCCTCGACCCGCGCAGCCGGCACGGGGCGGCAGTGGTGCCGACACGGGCTGGTCGATCATCGGGACGATGCTCTCGGGGATGGCCGTGTGGGGCGGGGCCGGATGGCTGCTCGACCGGTGGCTGGACACCAAGGTGTTCGTCCCGGTCGGGATCCTCCTCGGCATGGCGGTGGCCATCTACGTGGTCGTCGTCAGGTACGGATCCGTGGACCCGCCAGCGGGGAAGCGGCAGAACAGCACCACCCCGGGCGGACGACGGAGCCGGCCCAGGACGCAGAAGGGACAACGGTGACCTCCAGCGCCCTCGCGCTCGGCCACGTGCTCGCCGCCGGCCCGGGCTTCGAAGCGCCCGGTCTCGAGGCGTTCTACCCGGAGCCCCTGTGGCACTTCACGGTGCTGGGCGTGGACTTCGAGATCACCCGGATCACGCTGATCCTCTGGATCGCGACCCTGGCGATCTGCGCCTTCCTCGTCGCGACGGTCCGCAAGCCTCAGATCGTCCCCGGCAAGCTGCAGTTCCTCGGCGAGAGCGGCTACTCGCTGGTCCGCGACGGCATCGCCCGCGACGTGGTCGGCCCCAAGGGGTTGCCCTTCGCGCCGTTCCTGGCCTCGCTGTTCTTCTTCATCCTCGCGAACAACCTGATGTCGATCATCCCGTTCGCGCAGATCTCGCCGATGGCCAAGTTCGGGTTCCCGCTGGTCCTCGCCCTCATCTGCTACGTGATGTACATCTGGATCGGTATCCGCGAGCAGGGTGTGGGCCGCTACTTCAAGGACATCCTGTTCCTGCCCGGCGTGCCGCCGTTCATGTACATCCTGGTGACGCCGATCGAGCTGCTGCAGAACTTCATCGTGCGGCCGTTCACCCTCGCGGTCCGGCTCTTCGCGAACATGTTCGCCGGCCACATGCTGCTGCTGGTGTTCTCGCTCGGCGCCACCTACCTCTTCACCGTCGGCGGCCTGTCGTACGTCTGGGGCGGGATCTCGTTCCTGATGTCGATCGTGATGACCTTCTTCGAACTGCTGGTCATCTTCCTGCAGGCCTACGTCTTCACCGTGCTGATGGGCACCTACCTGAACGGGTCCATCGAAGCCGAGCACTGAGCCCGCACCACCCCCGCAATTTCCCGGAAAGACCCCCCAGCCGCCCGGCGACCACCGGGCGACGACACAGGAGGAACACCCCGCAATGGACGTTCTCGCAGCACTGACCGGCAGCATCGGCTCGGTCGGCTACGGTCTCGCCGCCATCGGCCCGGGCATCGGTGTGGGCATCGTCTGGGCGGCCTACATCCAGGCCACCGCCCGGCAGCCCGAGTCGGCCGGCCTGACCCGCACCTACGCCTTCCTCGGCTTCGCCCTCTCCGAGGCGCTGGCCCTGATCGGCTTCGTCGTCCCCTTCGTGTTCGGTCAGTGATCCGTACCCTCGGGTACCGGATCCACGGAACGAGACAGGGACTGTGAGTCGATGAGCATCCTGGCTGCCGACGAGAACCCCCTCCTGCCGCCGCTCGGCGAGATCATCATCGGGCTGATCGCCTTCGCGGTCGTCCTCGTGGTGCTGTTCAAGCTGGTCGCGCCGCGCTTCGAGGAGGTCTTCAAGGCCCGCCGCGAGGCGATCGAGGGCGGCATCGAGCGCGCCGAGGCGATGCAGGCCGAGGCGAAGGCCGCGCTGGAGCAGTACCGCGCCCAGCTCGCCGAGGCCCGCACCGAGGCCGCGCAGATCCGCGACGCCGCCCGGGCCGAGGGGCAGCAGATCCTCGAGGAGCTGCGCGCCCAGGCCCAGGAGGAGTCCAGCCGCATCCTCGCCCGCGGCGAGGAGCAGCTGGCCGCCAACCGGCAGGCCGTCGTCAACGAGCTGCGTGGTCAGCTCGGTGCGCTGGCCGTCGAGCTCGCCGGCAAGGTGGTCGGGGAGTCCCTCGCCGACGACGCGCGCCGGCGGGGCACCGTCGACCGGTTTCTGGACCAGCTCGAGGCGATGAGCGCCTCCGACGGCCGCGGCGGCAGCACCGTCGCCGCCCAGGACCGCTGATGCACGCCGCCAGCCGGGCCGCGCTCGCCGAGGTGCGCGAGCGCCTCGAGGCGCGGACCCGACCGGCGTCCGGGCTGCTCGAGCGCGCCAGGGAGAGGCTGTCCGGCGCGCCGCGCGCGGCTTCCGGTGACGACCTGACCGGCCTGGCCGACGAGCTGTTCGCCGTGGCGCGGCTGCTCGACGGGCAGCCGTCGCTGCGCCGGGCGCTCTCGGACCCCGCGGCCACGGCCGACGCCCGCGCGGGCCTGGCCCGCCGGCTGCTCTCGGGCAAGGTGTCCGACGCGACGCTCGACGTCGTCGAGACCATGGCCCGGCAGCGCTGGTCCCGGCCGCTCGACCTGGTCGAGGCCGCCGAGACGCTCGGTGTCGAGGCCGCGTTCGACGCGGCCGACGCCCAGGGCGAGCTCGACGGCGTCGAGGACGAGCTGTTCCGGTTCGGCCGGATCGTCGCGGCCGACCCCGAGCTGTCCCGGGTCCTCAGCGACCGCACGGGCCCCACGCAGGGCAAGGTCGAGCTGCTCGACCGGCTGCTCGCGGGCAAGGTGAGCCCGGTGTCCGCGCTGCTGCTGCGGAACGTGCTCACCGCCTCGCACGTGGGACACGCGGAGACCGCGATCGAGCGGCTCTCCGAGAGCGCGTCCGCGCGGCGCGGCCGGTCGGTCGCGTTCGTGACGACGGCGGTGGCCCTCACCGACGCCCAGGAGCAGCGGCTCACCGGGATCCTCGCCCGCCTCTACGGGCGGACGATCGGCCTGCAGGTGACCGTCGACCCCGACGTGCTGGGTGGCCTGATCATCCGCGTCGGCGACGAGGTCATCGACGGCAGCGTCGTCCACCGGCTCGAAGCCGCCGGCCGACGGCTGACCGGCTGACCGGCTGACCGCCCCCACACCACAGACTCCGAAACAGCAGGGAAGAGGACGCGAGCCATGGCCGAGCTGACCATCTCGGCGGACGAGATCCGCAGCGCTATCCAGAGTTACGTCACCGAGTACTCCCCGGACGTCTCCCGCGAAGAGGTCGGGACCGTCACCGAGGCCGGCGACGGCATCGCCCGGGTCGAGGGTCTGCCCTCGGTCATGACCAACGAGCTGCTCGAGTTCGAGAGCGGCGTCCGCGGTCTGGCGCTCAACCTCGACGTCCGCGAGGTCGGCGTCGTCGTCCTGGGTGACTTCTCCGGCATCGAGGAGGGCCAGCAGGTCCGCCGGACCGGCGAGGTCCTCTCGGTCCCGGTCGGCGACGGCTACCTCGGCCGCGTGGTCGACCCGCTGGGCAACCCGATCGACGGCGGCGGCCCGGTCGAGACCACGGGCCGGCGCGCCCTCGAGCTGCAGGCGCCCACCGTGGTGCAGCGGCAGTCGGTCAAGGAGCCGCTGCAGACCGGGATCAAGGCCATCGACGCCATGACCCCGATCGGCCGCGGCCAGCGGCAGCTGGTGATCGGTGACCGGCAGACCGGCAAGACCGCGATCGTCGTCGACACGATCATCAACCAGAAGGAGGCCTGGGCCACCGGCGACCCGGCGCAGCAGGTCCGCTGCATCTACGTCGCCGTCGGCCAGAAGGGCTCCACGATCGCCGGCATCCGCGCCGCCCTCGAGGAGGCCGGCGCGATGGAGTACACGACGATCGTCGCCGCCCCCGCCTCCGAGGCCGCGGGCTTCAAGTACATCGCCCCCTACACCGGCTCGGCCATCGGCCAGCACTGGATGTACGAGGGCAAGCACGTCCTGATCGTCTTCGACGACCTGACCAAGCAGGCCGAGGCCTACCGCGCCGTCTCGCTGCTGCTGCGCCGCCCGCCGGGCCGCGAGGCCTACCCGGGCGACGTCTTCTACTTGCACTCCCGGCTGCTGGAGCGCTGCGCGAAGCTCTCCGACGAGCTGGGCGCGGGCTCGATGACCGGCCTGCCGCTGATCGAGACCAAGGGCAACGACGTGTCGGCCTACATCCCGACCAACGTCATCTCGATCACCGACGGCCAGATCTTCCTCGAGACCGGTCTGTTCAACTCCGGTGTCCGCCCGGCCATCAACGTCGGCATCTCGGTGTCCCGCGTCGGTGGTTCCGCGCAGATCAAGGCCATGCGGTCGGTCGCCGGCCGCCTGCGCCTGGACCTGGCGCAGTACCGCGAGCTCGAGGCGTTCGCCTCGTTCTCCTCCGACCTGGACGCCGCCAGCCGCGCCACCCTGGACCGCGGCCAGCGCCTGGTCGAGCTGCTCAAGCAGGGTCAGTACTCGCCGTACCCGGTCGAGCGCGAGGTCGTCTCCATCTGGCTGGGCACCACCGGCAAGCTGGACAAGGTGCCGGTGCCCGACGTCCGCCGCTTCGAGAGCGAGTTCCTCGACTTCCTCGGCCGCACCCACGCGGGCGTGTACGACGAGATCCGCAACTCCAAGCAGCTCGGTGACGACGCCACGGCCGGCCTGGAGAAGGCGGTCGAGGAGTTCTACGGCCAGTTCACCACCGGCGAGGGCGGCAGCCTCAACGAGCCCGAGGCGGAGGCCATGGACGCCTCCGAGCGCGGCCAGGAGACCGTCCAGGTGAAGCGGGGCTGACGTGGCCGGTTCTCTCCGCGCGCTGCGCCGCCGCATCCGCTCCACGCAGTCGACGAAGAAGATCTTCTCGGCGCAGGAGCTGATCGCCGGTGCCCGCATCGTGCGCGCCCAGGCCCGGGTGGAGGCGTCCAAGCCCTACGCCCGGGAGATCACGCGGGTGCTGTCGGCGCTGGCGTCGTCGGCGTCGCTGGACCACCCGCTGCTGACCGAGCGGCAGAACCCGCGCCGGGCGGCGGTGCTCGTCATCACCTCCGACCGCGGGTTCGCCGGCTCGTACAACGTCAACGTCCTGCGCCGCACCGAGGAGCTGCTCTCGCTGCTGCGGCAGGAGGGCAAGGAGCCGGTGCTCTACGTCGTCGGCCGGAAGGGCGAGACGTACTACTCCTTCCGCGACCGGCCGTTCGAGGAGTCGTTCACCGGCTTCTCCGAGCAGCCCGCCTACGTCAACGCCCAGGAGGTCGGGCGCGTGCTCATCGACGCGTTCACCGCCGGTGAGGACGACGTCGACGGCGGCCCGGGGGCGGACGAGGTGCTCGGCGTGGACGAGCTGCACATCGTCTACACCGAGTTCCGCTCGCTGCTCTCGCAGGTCCCGGTCGCCAAGCGGATGGCCCCGCTGGAGGTCGAGGAGGTCGAGGAGTTCGACTACGAGCGGGAGGACCGGGAGGCCGGCCACACCGGCGACTCCGGCGTCCCGACGTCGTACGAGTTCGAGCCCTCGCCGGAGGCGCTGCTCGACGCGCTGCTGCCGAAGTACATCACCACCCGGATCTACGCGGCGATGCTCGAGGCGGCCGCCTCGGAGTCCGCGTCGCGGCGCCGGGCGATGAAGTCGGCCTCCGACAACGCCGAGGAGCTGGCCAAGAACCTCTCGCGGCAGGCCAACCAGGCCCGCCAGGCCGAGATCACCCAGGAGATCAGCGAGATCGTCGGCGGTGCCGACGCGCTCGTGTCGGCCGGCGCCGACGACTGACCGTCCCCTTACAGGAGAGCTGCACATGACCGTCACCGAGGACCGTCCGTCCGCCGCGCAGACCGGGGCCGCCACCGGCCGGGTCGTGCGGGTCACCGGCCCCGTCGTCGACGTCGAGTTCCCGCGCGACGCGATGCCCGACCTGTTCAACGCCCTGAAGGTGGAGGTCACCCTCGCCGACCTGGGCAAGACGCTCACCCTCGAGGTCGCCCAGCACCTGGGTGACAACGTGGTGCGCACCATCTCGATGCAGCCGACCGACGGCCTGGTCCGCGGCGCCGAGGTCAGCGATACCGGCGGCCCGATCTCGGTGCCCGTCGGTGACGTCACCAAGGGCCACGTGTTCAACGCCCTCGGCGAGTGCCTCGACGAGCCCGGCTACGGCGCGGACGCCCCGCACTGGGGCATCCACCGGCACGCCCCGCGGTTCGACCAGCTCGAGGGCCGCACCGAGATGCTGGAGACCGGCATCAAGGTCATCGACCTGCTGACCCCGTACGTGGCCGGCGGGAAGATCGGCCTGTTCGGCGGTGCCGGCGTGGGCAAGACCGTGCTGATCCAGGAGATGATTCGCCGCGTCGCCCAGGAGTTCGGCGGTGTGTCGGTGTTCGCCGGCGTCGGCGAGCGCACGCGTGAGGGCAACGACCTCATCACGGAGATGACCGAGTCCGGCGTCATCGAGTCCACCGCGCTGGTCTTCGGCCAGATGGACGAGCCGCCGGGCACCCGGCTGCGGGTGGCGCTGTCGGCGCTGACGATGGCGGAGTACTTCCGCGACGAGCAGAACCAGGACGTGCTGCTCTTCATCGACAACATCTTCCGGTTCACCCAGGCCGGCTCGGAGGTCTCCACGCTGCTCGGCCGCATGCCGTCGGCCGTGGGTTACCAGCCGACCCTGGCCGACGAGATGGGCGAGCTGCAGGAGCGGATCACCTCGACCCGCGGCCACTCGATCACCTCGATGCAGGCCATCTACGTGCCCGCCGACGACATCACCGACCCGGCGCCGCACACCACCTTCGCCCACCTCGACGCGACGACCGTGCTCTCGCGGCCGATCTCGGAGAAGGGCATCTACCCGGCCGTGGACCCGCTGGACTCCTCCAGCCGGATCCTCGACCCGCAGTACATCGGCCAGGAGCACTACGACATCGCCCGCGAGGTCCAGCGGATCCTCCAGCGCTACGTCGAGCTCCAGGACATCATCGCCATCCTCGGCATCGACGAGCTCGGCGAGGAGGACAAGGTCACCGTCCAGCGGGCGCGGCGCATCGAGCGCTTCCTCTCGCAGAACATGTTCGTGGCCGAGGCCTTCACCGGGCAGCCGGGTTCCTTCGTGCCGCTGTCGGAGACCCTCGAGGCCTTCAAGGCGCTCACCGAGGGCACCTACGACCACGTGCCGGAGCAGGCGTTCTTCATGTGCGGTGGCCTCGAGGACCTCGAGCGCAACGCGGAGAAGCTCAAGCGCGCATAAGTCGAAGGACCCCCTGCCCCCCGCCGCTCGCATGCTCGCGGCGGATCCCTGCAGGGGGCCGTTCCAGCACGTCACCTCGGCCGGGCCCCGTTGGGGGCCCGGCCGTCGTCGTCCGCAATGGGTGAGTGCACGTCCCTCGGGCGGGTGAATCCTGGCGCCAGCACTGCTTCCCACAGCAAGCGGTGCCGAGGATTCTTTCGGTAGCGCTGAGTCCTGCGGCGCGTAGGAGACGACGGTGGAACCCGACTACACGACGACCCGCGACGGAGGGAACGGCTGGAGCTGGCCGCCCTACGCGCCGTGGGAGTCGCTCGACGAGGCCCGCTACGCGGTCGAGGAGTGGGCACCGGCCTCCACCGTCCGCTACCCGTGGGTGCGCGTCGGCCGCTGGACCCTGCTCTACCGCCGCTCGGCCTGAGAAAGGACCACCCTGCCCCCCACCACTCGCAGGCTCGCCGCGGGACCCTGCAGGGCGGCCGCTAGAGTAGGCCAAAACCGTGGACCCCGAGGAGTGTCGTGGCGACCCTGCAGGTCGAGTTGGTGGCCGTCGAGCGCAGGCTCTGGTCGGGCGAGGCCCGCATGGTCATCGCCCGGACCACCGAGGGTGAGCTGGGCGTGCTGCCCGGCCACGCCCCGCTGCTCGGTCAGCTCGCCGAGGGCGGTGTGGTCACGATCCGCACCGAGTCCGGTGAGGACGTCGTCGTCGCCGCGCACGGCGGTTTCCTGTCCGTCACCGAGCGCGGGGTGTCGATCCTCGCCGAGACGGCCGAGTTCTCCGGCGACATCGACGTCGAGCGGGCCCGCGAGGCGCTGCGCCGGGCCGAGGGGGACGACGACCCCGAGGCGGTCGCCGCCGCCCGCCGCGCGATCGGGCGGCTGCGCGCCGCCGGGCAGGACGCCTGACCAGAGCCCGCACGCCCTCCGGATGAGCTCGGCCACGCCATGACCGTCGTCGTGATCGTGCTCTTCGGGATCCTGCTGGTCGCGGTCGTCGTCGCGTTCCTGCTGCGCCGGCGCTTCCTGCTCTCCGGCCTGGGCGCGGTCACCATGTGGCTGCGCCCGGCGCACTCGGCGCGCTGGTCGGTCGGCGTCGCCTGGTTCGGCGACGACAGCCTGCTCTGGTACCGCGCGCTCTCCCTCGCCGTCCGTCCGCAGCGCCGGCTGCCGCGCGCCGACCTGCTGGTCGAGGGGCGCCGCGAGGCCGGCCGGGACGACCTCGCGCTGCCCGCCGACGTCGTCGTCCTCACCTGCCAGACCGTCGACGGGCCGCAGGACCTGGCGATGGAACCCTCGACGCTGACCGGGTTCCTCTCCTGGGTGGAATCAGCTCCCGGCGTCCGCTGAGCCCTTGGCCTTGCGCTGGGCGTGGACGCCGCTGTGGGCGCCGGGCTCCCAGAGGATGTCTCCGTCGGGGTTGGCCACCCGGCCGAGGATGAACAGCAGGTCCGAGAGCCGGTTGAGGTAGCGCGCGGTCTCCGGGTTGGTGCGCTCGGCGTCGGCTGCCAGCAGCGCCCACACGCTGCGCTCGGCCCGCCGCACGACCACCCGGGCCTGGTGCAGCAGCGCCGCGGCCGGGGTGCCCCCCGGCAGGATGAAGCTCGCCAGCTTCGGCAGGTCGGCGTTCCAGGTGTCGCAGGCCGCCTCCAGCCGCTCGGTGTAGGCGGCGGTCACCCGCAGCGGCGCGAACTCCGGATCCGGCGTGATCGGCGTGGACAGGTCGGCGCCGACGTCGAACAGGTCGTTCTGGATGCTGCGCAGCAGCTCGGCGATCTCGTCCGGCGGGGAACCCAGCGCCAGCGCGACGCCGAGCACGCTGTTCGCCTCGTCGACGTCGGCGTAGGCGACCAGCCGCGGATCGGTCTTCGCCACCCGGCTCATGTCGCCCAGGTGCGTCTGACCTGCGTCGCCGGTCTTCGTGTAGATGCGCGTGAGCCGGACCGTCATGGGCCGACTCTAGGTCGGCCGTAGGGTGAGCGGGTGGAGTGCTTCCAGGTGACCGGGGGAACGCCCCTGCGTGGGCGGGTCCGTGTCACGGGTGCGAAGAACAGCGCCCTGAAGCTCATGGCCGCGGCGCTGCTCGCGCCGGGGCAGACCACCCTCGACGAGGTCCCCGACATCCTCGACGTGTCGATCATGAGCGAGGTGCTGCGCCGGCTCGGCTGCGGCGTCGCCTACGAGCGCACCCCGGGCAGCGGCGGGGGCGGCCGGGTCACCATCGACGTGCCCGAGGCGCCCTCGACCGAGACCGACTACGACCTGGTCCGGCGGATGCGCGCCTCGATCAGCGTGCTCGGCCCCCTGGTCGCCCGCTGCGGCAGCGCCCGGGTCGCGCTGCCGGGCGGTGACGCGATCGGCTCGCGCGGCCTGGACATGCACATCTCCGGGCTGGAGAAGCTCGGCGCGACGATCACCAGCGAGCACGGGTTCCTCGTCGCCAGCGCCCCCACGCTGACCGGGACGTCGATCTGGCTGGACTTCCCGTCGGTCGGCGCCACCGAGAACCTGGTCATGGCCGCCGTCCTCGCCGACGGGACGACGGTCATCGACAACGCCGCCCGCGAGCCGGAGATCGTCGACCTCTGCTCGATGCTCGCCCTGATGGGCGCCAAGGTCGACGGCGCCGGCACCTCGACGATCATCGTCGAGGGCGTCTCCGCCCTCGACCCGGTCGAGTACACGACCGTGCCCGACCGGATCGTCGCCGGCACCTGGGCGATCGGGGCCGTGATGACCCGCGGCGACGTCGTCATCGAGCGCGCCGTGGCCGAGCACATGACGGTGGCCCTGGAGAAGCTGCACACCGCCGGTGCCCGGGTCGAGGCCGTCCCCGGCGGCGTGCGGGTGGCCATGGACGAGCGACCGCGCGGGGTCGACGTCGTCACGCTGCCCTACCCGGGGTTCCCGACCGACCTGCAGCCGATGGCCGTCGCGCTGGCCGCGGTATCCACCGGTACCGCGCTCATCACCGAGAACGTGTTCGAGGGCCGGTTCATGTTCGTCAACGAGCTGGTGCGGCTCGGTGCCTCCGTGCGCATCGACGGGCACCACGCCGTCGTCCGCGGGCGGGAGCGGCTCTCCAGCGCTCCCGTGGTGGCCACCGACATCCGCGCCGGCGCGGGGCTGGTGCTGGCCGGGCTCGTCTCCGACGGTGTGACCGAGGTGCAGGAGATCCACCACGTGGACCGCGGCTACCCCGACTTCGTCGAGCAGCTGCGCGGTCTCGGCGCGCAGGTGGACCGGGTGCAGCGCGCCTGAGCTCCGACTACAGGACGTCGGCGCCGATGCAGTTCCTCATCGCTCTGAGGACGGCGGTCTGCTCGCGCGTCAGGGGCTCGGTGGCGGCCGCGGGACGGATCACGCCCTCGCCCTCCGTGGCCTCCAGCGGGATGTCGGCCTGACCGCTCGCCGAGACCTGCGCCATGGCCCACTGGGAGAAGACCCGTGCGTCCTGGCTGCCGGACTCGATCAACGTGACGTTCTCGTGGCGGGCGTCCTGACGGATGCGCTCGTACAGCGCCCGCACCGTGGACTCGTCGCCCTCCAACGCCTGCACGAACCAGTTGTCGGTGATCAGGAGGGCGCCGGTGATCCCGGCCCGGGCGTTGGCCGACCGCGCGCCCCGGAGGATCTCGGCCAGGGTGACCGGCCGGTCCTCACCCGGTATGCGGCTGTGGCTCCGGTAGACGAGCCGGAACACCGGATCCGAGAGCCCGCCCGTGGCCGCATACGTCATCGCCGACTCCTTCCGCCGTGGCGCGCACCCGTGCGGCCAGGGTCTCGGAGCCCGGCGGGTGGAGGAGGTCTCACTGTGCGACAGTCGCGCTGGGCGGCGCCTAGTTCTCCGGCGGGGTGAACGTCGCCGCCAGCTCCCGGGCGCGCGGGGCGTCCTCCGGGAAGACCAGGATCGTGGTCCGGTCCGGGCCCGGCGAGCGCAGCGTCGAGCGGATCCCGGCGTCCGAGAGCACCGCGCGCAGCGCCAGCGCCGACTCCCGCCGCGACAGCGTGGCGATCTTGGTGAGCAGCCCGTCGTCGGCCGGCTGGGCGGGCCGCCGCGGGCGGCGGCTGTCGCCGCCGAAGGCCCACCTCAGGAAGGCGCCGAGCAGGACGACGACGGCGACCGCGATGATCGGCCCGACGGCGTAGTGCAGGCTCCCCGACTCGATCGGCACCCGCCACCTCCTGCTCGGTCGGCGTCCTCCTGCTGAGTGTGCCACCGGCCACGTTCCCCCGTTCCGGGCTGCTACTGGCCGGTAACCGCCCCTAGACTCCCGTCATGCCGTTCCCTTCAACGCCGAAGGACCGCGACCGGCCCTGGGTGATGCGCACCTACGCCGGCCACTCCTCGCCCAAGGAGTCCAACGCGCTGTACCGGCGCAACCTGGAGAAGGGCCAGACCGGGCTGTCGGTCGCCTTCGACCTACCGACGCAGACCGGCTACGACCCCGACTCCGAGCTCGCCGCCGGTGAGGTCGGCAAGGTCGGCGTCCCGATCACCTCGCTCGCCGACATGCGCGGGCTCTTCGACGGCATCCCGCTCGACGAGATGAACACGTCGATGACGATCAACGCCACCGCCATGTGGCTGCTCGCGCTCTACCAGGTGGTCGCCGAGGAGCACGGGCACGACGTCGCCAAGCTCGCCGGGACGACGCAGAACGACATCATCAAGGAGTACCTGTCGCGCGGGACCTACGTCTTCCCGCCCGGGCCCTCGATGCGGCTGACCGCCGACACGATCGCCTACACGGTCACGGCGATGCCGAAGTGGAACCCGATCAACATCTGCAGCTACCACCTGCAGGAGGCCGGCGCGACGCCGGTGCAGGAGATCGCCTACGCCCTGTCGACGGCGATCGCCGTCCTCGACGCCGTCCGCGACACCGGTCAGGTGCCTCAGGAGCGCTTCGGCGAGGTCGTCGCCCGCATCTCCTTCTTCGTCAACGCCGGGGTGCGCTTCGTCGAGGAGATGTGCAAGATGCGCGCCTTCACCCAGCTCTGGGACGAGCTGACGCAGGAGCGCTACGGCGTCGAGGACCCCAAGCACCGCCGCTTCCGCTACGGCGTGCAGGTCAACTCGCTCGGGCTGACCGAGGCCCAGCCGGAGAACAACGTCCAGCGGATCGTGCTGGAGATGCTCGCGGTGACGCTGTCGCGCGACGCCCGCGCCCGCGCGGTGCAGCTGCCGGCCTGGAACGAGGCGCTCGGCCTGCCCCGGCCGTGGGACCAGCAGTGGTCGCTGCGGCTGCAGCAGGTGCTGGCGTACGAGACCGACCTGCTCGAGTACGAGGACCTGTTCACCGGGTCGGTGGTGGTCGAGCAGAAGGTCGCCGAGCTGGTCGAGGGCGCCCGCGAGGAGATGGGCCGGGTCGCCGAGATGGGCGGCGCGGTCGCCGCCGTCGAGTCCGGCTACATGAAGGGGCAGCTGGTCGCCTCCCTCGCCGAGCGGCGCCGGCGGATCGAGGGCGGCGAGGAGGTCGTCGTCGGGGTCAACAAGTTCGAGTCGACCGAGCCGAACCCGCTGCTGGCCGACCTCGACACCGCCATCCAGACCGTCGACCCGGCGGTCGAGGCCGCGGCCTGCGAATCGGTGAAGAAGTGGCGCGACGAGCGCGACCCGGAGCCGGCCGAGCGGGCGCTGGCGCGGCTGCGGGAGGTCGCCGGCACCTCCGAGAACCTCATGGAGGCGACCCTCGAGTGCGCCCGCGCCGGGGTGACGACGGGGGAGTGGGCCGGGGTCCTGCGCGAGGTGTTCGGTGAGTACCGCGCGCCGACCGGGGTGGCGGCCGCGTCCGGTGGCGGCGAGGCGGACGAGTCGCTGACGGCGGTGCGTTCCCGCGTGCAGCAGACGGGGGAGGAGCTCGGCGGCCGGCTGCGCTTCCTGGTCGGCAAGCCCGGCCTCGACGGGCACTCCAACGGCGCCGAGCAGATCGCCGTCCGGGCGCGGGACGCCGGCTTCGAGGTGGTCTACCAGGGCATCCGGCTCACGCCGTCGCAGATCGTCTCGGCGGCGGTCGAGGAGGACGTCGACGTCGTCGGGCTCTCCGTCCTCTCCGGCTCGCACCTGCAGGTCGTGCCGGCCGTGCTGCAGGGGCTGCGCGAGGCGGGGCTGGACGACGTCCCGGTCGTGGTCGGCGGGATCATCCCCGACAGCGACGCCCGGCGGCTGCGCGAGCAGGGCGTGGCCCGGGTGTTCACGCCCAAGGACTTCGGGCTGACCACGATCATGAGCGAGGTCGTCGAGGTCATCCGCGAGGCCCACGGCCTGGAGTCACCGGTCCCCGAGCCCGCCTGATGCGGAGGCTGAGAGCGCAGGAAAGCTGCGCTCTCAGCCTCCGAGGCGGACGACGGTGCCCTCCTTGGTGCTGCGGCGTGCGGCGTCGAGCACGGTCGCGGTGGCGATGGCGTCGCGCGCCGGCACCGGCATGGCACCGACTCCGCGGACCGCGGCGGCGAACGCCGGGTAGAAGGTGTCCCACCGACCGTTCACCGTGGGCACGACCTCGCTGCCCTCGCCGCGGGAGAACCGGCCCCACCGGGACTCCGGCTCGGCGCCCCAGTTCGCGCCCTCGGTGGCCGGCGTCCGGCCGTCCAGCAGCGCCCCCTCCTGCCCGTCCATGGGGCCGCCGACGACGTAGGCGCCCTCGGTGCCGGCGACCCGGAACCGGTCGCCCGGCGCGCCCTGGACCCAGCTGCCCCACAGGTGCGCGTGCGCGCCGCTCTCGTGGGTGAGCGCGACGAAGAAGTCGTCGTCCAGGCCCTGCGGGTTGACGTGCCACTCGGCGTACACGGCAGCGACCGGGCCGAGCAGCACCAGCGCCTGGTCGACCAGGTGGCTGCCGAAGTCGCGCAGCGTGCCCCCGCCGGCCCCGGGCGGCCCGGGCACGGGGGAGAACCGCTCGAACCGCGACTCGAAGCGGGTCACCGTCCCCAGGCGGCCGCTGTCGACCAGTGAGCGCAGGGTGAGGAAGTCGGAGTCCCAGCGCCGGTTCTGGTAGGGCGCCAGCGGCAGCCCGAGCCGCTCGGCGCGCTCCACCGAGGCACGGGCGGCGTCCGCGTCGAGCGCGAACGGCTTGTCGCAGACGACGGCCAGGCCCAGGTCGAGCGCGCGGTCGGTGAGCGCTCTGTGCGTGTCGGCCGGTGTGGAGATGGCGACCGCCTCGGCGCCGGCCTCGACGAGCGCCTCGAGCGAGTCGAACGTCGCCACCTGCGGGTGCTCGCGGGCCACGAGTTCGCGGCGCTCGGCGTTGGTGGTCACCACGCCCAGGAAGTCGACCTCGGGTGCGGCGGACAGCAGCGGAGCGTGGAAGTACCGGCCGCCGAAGCCGTACCCCACCAGGCCGAAGCGGACGGGATCCATGGGCCGATCTTGCCGGGTCGGCAGTCGCGGTGGTGGAGTCGGCTCATGACCGAGGACGGCGCCCCGCGGGTGGAGCGCGACGACGACACCATCTGGATCACCATGACGCGGGGCCCGCGGCGCAACGCGCTCTCCCGCGAGCACCTCCGGCAGCTGCTCGACGCGTTCACCGAGGCGGGCGGCTCGGACGCGACCGGGATCGTGCTGGCGGGCGAGGGGCCGGTCTTCAGCGCCGGGCACGACTTCCGCGACGTCGCGGGCAAGCCTGTGACGGAGGTGCGCAGCCTGCTCGCGCTGTGCACCGAGCTCATGCAGACCATCCAGGACGTCCCGCAGGTGGTGCTCGCCCGCGTGCACGCGCTCGCGACCGCGGCGGGCTGCCAGCTGGTCGCCTCCTGCGACCTGGCCGTCGCCGCGGCGTCGGCGGGGTTCGCCGCCCCCGGCGGCAAGGGCGGCTGGTTCTGCCACACGCCGATGGTGGCGATCGCCCGCAACGTCGGCCGCAAGCGCGCGATGGAGCTGGCGCTCACCGGCGACGTCATCGACGCCCGGACGGCGCTGGAGTGGGGGCTGGTCAACCGGGTCGTCCCGGACGACGAGCTGGACAAGGCGGTCCGCGAGCTGATGGACCGCGCCACCCGGGGCTCGCGGGCGAGCAAGGCGTGGGGCAAGCAGACGATGTACGCGCAGCTCGACCGGCCGGAGCGGGACGCATACGCGATCGCCGTCGAGGTCATGGCCTCGGCCAGCCAGCTGCCCGGCGCACGAGAGGGCATGGCGTCGTTCCTGGAGAAGCGCCCACCCGTTTGGGCGGACTGACGGGCCACGACGCCCCGCGTCCGCTAGACAGTCCCCATGACCGAGGTGACGCAGAGTGGCGCGGCGTGGCTGTCCCGGGAGGAGATGGACGCTGCCCGTGAGCGGCTGCCCATCCTCTACGTCGACGCGGTACCGGTCCGGGTGGACGAGCAGGGCGTCGTCACCGGGGTGGGCCTCCTGCTGAGGATCGGCGAGGACGGGCAGGTCAAGCGGGCGCTCGTGTCGGGGCGGGTGCTCTACCACGAGCGGGTCCGGTCGGCCCTGCTCCGGCACCTGGAGAAGGACCTGGGTCCGCTGGCCCTCCCGAGGATCCCGCCGGCCCCGCAGCCGTTCACGATCGCGGAGTACTTCCCGACACCGGGGGTGACGTCCTTCCACGACCCGCGGCAGCACGCGGTGTCACTGGCCTACGTCGTCCCGGTCGAGGGGGACTGCGCGCCCCAGCAGGACGCGCTGGAGTTCTCGTGGTTCTCGCCCGACGAGGTCCGGGAGGCCACCGTCCTGGCCGAGCTGGCCAACGGCCAGAGCGCGCTGCTCCTGCAGGCGCTGGCGCACCTGGCGGTGTGACCGTGGGGCCGGTCGCCGACCGCCCGGTCATGCCGGGCTACGGCATCCTGCCCGCTGGGGAGGGCACCGGCCTGCTGCCGTGGGCCGAGGCCGAGCGCCGGTTGACCGTGTCCCACGACTACTGGTGCGCGACGGTCAGCCCGGACGGGCGGCCGCACATCATGCCGGTCTGGGGCATCTGGGACCACGGCCGGCTCTGGTTCTCCAGCGGTCTGCGCTCGCGCAAGGCCCGCAACCTCGCGGCCGATCCCCGCTGCACGCTGACCACCGACAACGCCCGCGACCCCGTCGTCCTCGAGGGCCGGGCCGAGGTCGTGACCGAGGCGGACCGCATCGCCGCCTTCGTCGACGCGGTCAACGCCAAGTACGGCGCCGGGCTGACGCCGGACTTCCAGGACCCGGCGGTCAACGGCACGTTCGCGGTCACCCCGGGGCGGGTCTTCGCGCTGTCCGGCGCGGACTTCGCCGGCAGCCCGACCCGGTGGACCTTCGGCTGAGACGTCGCGCACACCCGGAAGAACCGGGCGGTGTCGTTCCTTTGACCCTGCCGTGTGCAACCTGTGGGGCCTGACGCGGCGCCGCGTCATCGACTTCGGGCGCGTGCACAGCGGCTGCTGTTGCCGCTGACGCCGCGCCCGCCGTCCGATCCACCCCTTCAGGAAGACCTCGTGCTCTCTCGACTCCGCAAGATCCCCTTCTCCGTCCAGATCCTCCTCGGTCTCGCGCTCGGCGTCGTCCTCGGGCTCGTCGCCCGGAGCATGGGCCCGGTCGCCGACGGCTCGCCCAACTGGCTGGCCAGCACCCTGACCGAGGTCGGCAGCATCTTCGTGACGCTGCTGCGGGTCATCGTGATCCCGCTGATCGTCACCGCGGTCATCGTCAGCATCGCCAACCTCAAGCAGGTCTCCAACGCGGCCCGGCTGGCCGGCCAGACCCTGCTGTGGTTCGCGATCACCGCGCTCATCGCCGTCTCGATCGGCATCGGCCTCGGCCTGCTGACCCGGCCGGGTGCGCACAGCACGGTCGACGCGTCGACGGCCCAGGCGGTCGACACCACCGGGTCGTGGTGGGACTTCCTCACCGGCCTCGTGCCCAGCAACATCTTCGGCCTGCAGGCCTCCGCGAACCCCGACGGGTCGATCGGCCTGTCGTTCAACGTCCTGCAGCTGCTCGTCCTCTCCGTGGCGATCGGCATCGCCGCGCTGAAGATCGGTGAGCCCGCCGAGCCGTTCCTCAAGCTCACCCGCTCGGCGCTGGCCATCGTGCAGAAGGTGCTGTGGTGGGTGATCCTGCTGGCCCCGATCGGCACCATGGGCCTGATCGGCAAGGCCGTCGCGACCTACGGCTGGGACTCCCTCGGCTCGCTGGGCGTCTTCGCCGGCTCGGTCTACATCGGCCTGGCCCTCGTGCTCTTCGTCGTCTACCCGATCCTGCTGCGCACCCACGGCCTGGGCGTCCGGAACTTCTTCGCCGGTGCGTGGCCGGCCATCCAGCTGGCCTTCGTCTCCCGCTCGTCGATCGGCACGTTGCCGGTGACCGAGCGCGTGACCGAGCAGAACCTCGGCGTCCCGCGGTCCTACGCCTCCTTCGCCGTGCCGCTGGGCGCGACGACCAAGATGGACGGCTGCGCCGCGATCTACCCGGCGCTGGCGGCGATCTTCGTGGCGCAGTTCTTCCACGTGCACCTGTCGATCACCGACTACCTGCTCATCGTGGTGGTGTCGGTCATCGGCTCCGCGGCCACCGCCGGTGTCACCGGCGCGATCGTGATGCTGACGCTCACGCTCTCCACGCTGGGCCTGCCGCTGGCCGGCGTCGGCCTGCTGCTCGCCATCGACCCGATCCTCGACATGGGGCGCACGGCGGTGAACGTCGCCGGGCAGGCGCTCGTCCCGACGATCGTGGCCAAGCGCGAGGGCCTGCTCGACCTCGAGCGCTACCGCGCCACCTCCACGGTGGACACGCTGGCGCCCGCCGAGGCCGAGGCCGAGGCGCGCGAGCCGGAGCCCGCCACCGTCTGAACCAAACGCACCGGCCCGGTCCTCCTGCGAAGGGGGCCGGGCCGGCGTCGTCCTCAGGCCAGGTCGGCGCAGCCCGACTCGTCCGGGAGCAGCGGCCGGAAGCTGACCGACCAGCGGGCGCCGTCCGAACCGACCCAGGGGGTCAGCGCGTTCGCGGTGCCGGCTGCGGCCAGCACAGCAGCGGCCTGGTCGCCGGAGGCGACGGCGCAGGAGAACCCGAAGGGGCCGGGCAGCGGCTCTCCCGGGAGCGCAGGTCCGGGCCAGGCCTGGTCGGGCTGGACGAGCTGCGGGTCGTCGGGCGGCGTGTAGGCCGCGGCCAGGGTCGCCACCGACGAGGGCGTGTACGACTCGCTCGCACCGGCGGAGAGGCCGGTGAGCCGGTCGACGAGGCCCGAGAGCTTCTCCCGGGCCGCGACCTGGTCGGCGGTGAGCCCAGTGCCCTCTGCCGGCGTCTCCTGCAGCGCGTAGACCTCCCGCTCGAGGCTCTCGAGTCCGGTGGAGACGGTGATCAGCGTGGACGGCGCGTCGGCGATCGGCGGGGTGCCCAGATCGTCGGTCTCGCCCACGCCGGCGTCGAGCGCGGCGTCGACGAGGTCCTGCACGTCGCTCTGCTCGATGTGGCCGACCTGCACGTTGGGTAGCGCGGGGCCGGGATAGATCGCCGGCGTCGGGCCCTCGGTGAGCACCCGGCCATCGCCGTAGACGCTGACCAGCGGCAGCCGGGAGATCAGCATCTGGGGTGTCACGAAGCCGCCGGTGTACGCCACGCGCAGCACGAGCTGGTCCGGCGCGTAGGCGGACGGGGTGTCGCCGCCGCCTCCGCCGCTCGCCTTCTGGGCACAGGCGCCCAGCAGGAGCAGGACGGCGAGCGCGGCCGCGGACCGGGTGATCACGGATCTACGACGAACCGGTCGCGGCCCGGGTTCCGACCGGGGGCGGTGGTCCTCCTGGTGTCGGCGACGAGGAAGAAAGTCGCCGTCACCAGGAGGATCACCGCGATCCGGCCCGGGCAGCCGCACGTCCGGACCTTGGCAGCCGCGCCGCGACCCGGCCGCGCGACACGCCGCAGGAGGTGCGCGAGACGGCGAGGTAGCGTCGGGACCCGTGCGTCTGGTCATCGCCCGCTGCTCGGTGGACTACATCGGGCGGCTGACCGCCCACCTCCCGATGGCCAACAGGTTGCTGCTGGTCAAGGCCGACGGGTCGGTGTCGATCCACGCCGACGACCGCGCCTACAAGCCGCTGAACTGGATGAGCCCGCCCTGCACGCTCAAGGACGAGCTGAGCGACGGATCCGGCACGTGGACGGTCACCAACAAGGCCGGTGAGCAGCTGATCATCACCATCGAGTCGGTCGCGCACGACTCCGCGCACGAGCTCGGCGTCGACCCCGGCCTGCAGAAGGACGGCGTCGAGGCGGAGCTGCAGCGGCTGCTGGCGCTGCACGTGGAGACCTTCGGGGCCGGCTGGTCGCTGGTGCGCCGCGAGTACCCGACCGCGATCGGGCCGGTCGACCTGCTCTGCCGCGACGCCGCCGGGACGACGGTCGCCGTCGAGATCAAGCGGCGCGGCGAGATCGACGGAGTAGAGCAGCTCACAAGATATTTGGAACTGTTGAATCGCGACCCGTTGCTGGCCCCGGTGAAGGGCGTCTTCGCGGCGCAGGAGATCAAGCCGCAGGCGCGGGTGCTGGCGGCCGACCGGGGCATCGACTGCGTCACCGTCGACTACGCCGTCCTCAAGGGGACGGACGACCCGACCCAGCGGCTGTTCTGACACGATCCTCGGGTCGATCGACTGGAGGTCCTGACGTGTTCGCGGTGGTCCGCTACTTCGAGTGGCCAGACTTGGAGCGCGGCTCGGATACCGACGACGACGGCTCGACTCTCCTAGTCTTCGCTGCCGGTCCTGCCGATGGGCCGGGCGAGGAAACGTTCCAGGCGACGGTGTGCACGCCTGACGCGCTGGCCGAACTGGTAGCCCGCGATGGCGTCGTCTCTGGCCGTCACTTCCTCTTCGTGGAGTCGATCAACCGCGACCGGGTGGAGGCTTTCATCCGCGATCGCCTCCGGCGCATCTCGGGTGACACGTGGTCCGACGTGGCCGAGAAGATCGGTCGGTTGGGCTCCTGGGAGTTCGAGGACTACAACGAGGCGCACGGGTGAAGCGGTGGGTAGGCGTCTCATGGGTGGCGTCGAGCAGCTGACGCGGTACCTGGAGCTGCTCAACCGGGACCCGCTGCTGGCCCCGGTCAAGGGCGTGTTCGCCGCTCAGGAGATCAAGCCGCAGGCGCGGGTCCTCGCGCAGGACCGGGGGATCGACTGCCTGGTCGTCGACTACGCCGTCCTCAAGGGCACCGACGACCCCACCCAGCGCTTGTTCTAGCGGAGTGCCACGGCGCGGAAAGTGCGCCCCTGGCACTCCGTGAACTTGGTTACTCGCCAGTAGCCCGGCGCGCGGAGGGGGCGCTGCTGGTGAGAGGATCTTCAGCGATCCGTACGGCAGAGGAGTTGGCAGCGTGGCCAGAGAACTGACCGAGGTCGGCGTCGTCGGGCTGGGCACCATGGGTGCCGGCATCGCCGAGGTGCTCGCGCGCGCGGGGCTGTCGGTGACCGCGGTCGAGGTGAACGAGGACGCGCTGGCGCGCGGTCGCGGCCACCTCGAGCACTCGACGGACCGAGCGGTCAGCCGCGGCAAGCTCGACCCGGCCGAGCGCGACGAGATCTTCGGGCGGATCCGGTTCTCCACGTCGCTGGAGGACCTCGCCCAGGCCGAGCTGGTCATCGAGGCCGTGCCCGAGCGCATGGAGCTGAAGACCGAGATCTTCGCCGCGCTGGACAAGATCTGCCCGTCGGACACGATCCTGGCGACCAACACCTCCAGCCTGTCGGTGACCGAGCTGTCGGTGGCCACCGGCCGGCCGAGCAAGGTCATCGGGATGCACTTCTTCAACCCCGCGCCGGTCATGAAGCTGGTCGAGGTGGTGCAGACCGTCGTCACCGAGCCCTCGGTCATCGAGGACGTCGAGGCCCTCGCCGAGCGGCTGGGCAAGGTCGACGTGACGATCGGCGACCGCGCCGGGTTCATCGCCAACGCGCTGCTGTTCGGCTACCTCAACCACGCGGTCTCGATGTACGAGAACCGCTACGCCAGCCGCGAGGACATCGACGCCGCCATGCGGCTGGGCTGCGGCCTGCCGATGGGCCCGCTGGCCCTGATGGACCTCATCGGCATCGACACCGCCTACGAGATCCTCGACACGATGTACAAGCAGTCGCGCAACCGGTTGCACGCCCCCAGCCCGATCATCAAGCAGATGATGACCGCGGGGCTGCTCGGCCGGAAGTCCGGCCGCGGCTTCTACACCTACGCCCAGCGGGACTCCGCCCAGGTCGTGGACGACGCCCTCACGCCCACCGCGGGCGGGGCCACCGAGGGCGCCCGGCCGGTGTCGAAGGTCGGCGTCGTCGGCTCCGGGACCATGGCCACCGGCATCATCGAGGTCGTCGCCAAGGGCGGCTACGAGGTCACGTTCGTCGCCCGGACCCTGGACAAGGTCGAGGCGGTGCAGACGGCGCTGGCCAAGTCGCTGGACAAGCAGGTCTCGCGCGGCCGGCTCGAGGAGTCCGCGCGCGACGAGATCCTCGGTCGCATCACCGGCACCGACACGCTCGACGACCTCGCCGACGTCGACCTGGTCATCGAGGCCATCGTCGAGCACCTCGGCACCAAGCAGGCGCTGTTCGCCAACCTCGGCGAGATCTGCAAGCCCGGCGCGGTCCTCGCGACGACGACGTCCAGCCTGCCGGTCATCGAGTGCGCCAAGGCCAGCGAGCGGCCGAACGACGTCATCGGCCTGCACTTCTTCAACCCGGCGCAGGTGATGAAGCTGGTCGAGGTGGTCTCCACGATCGCCACCGCGCCCGACGTCGCCGCCACCGCGCACGCGGTGTGCGAGCAGCTGGGCAAGCACGCGGTCTCGTGCACCGACCGGGCCGGGTTCATCGTCAACGCGCTGCTGTTCCCGTACCTGAACGACGCGGTGAAGATGCTCGAGGCCCACTACGCCACCGCCGACGACATCGACGCGGCGATGAAGGTCGGCTGCGGCTACCCGATGGGTCCCTTCGAGCTGCTCGACGTCGTCGGTCTCGACGTCTCGCTGGCCATCGAGCGGGAGCTCTACGTCGAGTTCCGCGAGCCCGGGTTCGCGCCCGCGCCGCTGCTCGAGCACCTGGTCACCGCCGGCTACCTCGGTCGCAAGACCGGCCGCGGCTTCCGGGACTACGCCAACCGCTGAGGTGCCTCCCCGATCGTCAAGGCGTAGGAAGGCAGGTCCGCCGGGACGTCGACCGCCGGCTCCCCGTGCCGAGACGGTCGAGGAGGCGGCGGACGGCGACTGGGTGGTCCGCCGGCTGACCGGCTCGGCGTCGACGAAGCCCTACCGCTGCCCCGGCTGCGACCAGGAGATCCGCCCGGCCACACCGCACGTGGTGTCGTGGCCGGCGTACGCCCGCGACTCGGACCTCGAGCCGTGGGACACCGACTCGGCCGCCGACCAGCGCCGGCACTGGCACACCGCCTGCTGGGGAGCCCGTGACCGCCGGCGCTAACCGGCGTCGGCGTAGACGACGACGTTGTCCGCGTAGCTGTGCGCCGCGGGGTCCAGGTCGCCCCCGCAGGTCACCAGCCGCAGCTGCGGGTCGGAGGTGGGGCCGTAGACGGTGGCCGTCGGGAACGCCGTCTTCGGGTAGCCGGCGACGGCGGTGACGACGAACGAAGCCGTCGTCCCGTCCGCCCGCACCACCTGCACCCGGTCACCGGGCGCCAGCTCGGCCAGCCGGGCGAACACCGCCGGGCCGCGGTAACTCACGTGGCCGGTGACCACGGCCGGGCCGACGTCCCCGGGTGCGGGTCCTGCGGCCAGCCAGCCGGCCTGCTCGGGGTCCGCCGGGGCGGCCAGCACGCCGCCGAGCTCCGGCAGCAGTCCCGCCAGCGGGGCATCGACCCCGATCGCCGGGATCCGGAGCCGGACCGGGGAGGCGGGGGTCCCCGGCACGGGACGGCCGGAGTACGCGGCCATCGCGCCGGCCAGCGCGGTCAGCGGCGAGGCGGGCGGGGACAGCCGTCCGGCCAGCTGCAGGCCCGCGGCCGCCGGGAGGCCGAGCGAGGGCAGCGCCGTCCCGCCGATCACGCCGGCCTCGACGCCCCCGACCGGAGGGGCCGCCGGCCCGGCCGCGTCGCGCACCGCGACCGCGGTCAGCCCGCCGCCGTCCTGGTCGAGGACCAGCAGGCTGTACACCGCGCCGGCCTCGAACGTGAGCGGGACGGTCGTGACGTCGCCCCCCGTGGGGGACAGCCGCACCGGGACGTCGCCGGGCGGGACGTCGACGTAGCCGCCGGCCGCGCCGAACGGCAGGCTGGACGCCAGCGGTGGGCTGCCGGGGACACCGACGTCCAGGGTCGGCGCGCCGGACGCCCCGGCCAGCACCCGGACGCGTGCCCTACCGGCCGTCGGGGCCGACAGGTCGTCGTGCAGCACGGAGAGGGACAGGTCGGCGAACGTCCCGACCCCTGCGATGGTCTGCGCGGTGCCCGGCTGCACGTCGACGGTCGTCGTCAGCACGGGCCGGCTCGCGGGATCGGCGCCGGCGCCGCGGACCTCCACGGTGTACGTGCCGGCCGGGAGGGGCTGGTAGCCGGTCACGTCGCCGTAGCCGACCCCGGCGAAGGAGACCGTCGAGCCGTCGACGGTCACGTCGACGGCGGGGGAGTCGGGGGAGAGGTGGGCCAGGCGCAGTACGCCGGTGTCGGCGGCCGCGGCAGGCGGCGCGAGCCAGCCGAGCGCAGCGCCCAGCCCCAGGGCGATCAGGAGCGTCAGGAGTCGCCGCATGCAGTCCCCCCGCAGGTTGCGTCGGCGTGTCGTCGGGTTCTGTCTTACCCGGCGTTGGCCGCGCATACGAGACCGGCCCCCGCGACGAGGTCGCGGGGGCCGGTCTCAGCGGGCTTCGTTCAGCGCCGGTTCTGACCCGTCGGCGTCTCGATGACCTGGGTGGACGGACCCTGCGCCGGGGTGGGCGAGGTGCTACCGGCCGGGGCGGGGGACGACGACGGCCGCGGGGGCGTCGGCATGCGGGCCCCACCGGTCGGGGCCTCGCTGCGCCGCTCGGTCGAGCCCGCCGCCTGGTCGGCGGTCACCGCGGGCTGCACGGTGGTGGCCGGGCCGGGGGTGGTCCGCGGAGCGGTGGACGGCGACTCGTGCCGGATGGGCTGGCGGGCCGCAGCGGACTCGCCCTCCGCCGTCCGGACGGTGAGCTGGTTGGTCTGCGGGCCGGTGGGCTCCGGACGCCGCTCCTCGGCCGGCCGCTCGTTCGGCGTCGCCGCGGGGCGCTCGGTGCTCGCCTGCGGGCGGTCGGAGAGGTCGGGCAGCGTGCTGAGCAGCTGGCGGGCCTGCAGCAGCCGCGAGGTGAGCTCGTCGCGGACGTCGCGGATCGCGGCGGCCTTGGCCTCGGCCTCGGCGACGATCTGCGCGGCGTGCTGCTGGGCCTCGGCGACCCGCTGGCGGGCGGCGGCGGTGGAGACGCGCTCGCGCTCCTCCTCCTGCCGCGCGGCCTCGGCGCGCTTGGCGCGCTGCGCGATCTCGAAGTCCTCCTCGGCCTTGGCGCGGCGGGCCTGCGACTCCGCGTCCAGCCGGGCCACCCGCTCCTGGGCCTTCTGCACCAGCTCGTCGGCGCGGATCTGGGCCTTGGTCGCGATCTGCTCGGCGTTCTGCCGGGCCTCGGCGAGCATCCGCTCCACCTCGGCCTGCCCGGCCGCGTGCCGCTCGTGCATCGCGCGCTCTTCGGCCGCGGTCTGCTCGCGCACGGCCTGGGCGTCCTGCTCGGCGATCCGCCGGATGTCGGCGGCCTCCTCCTCGGCCAGCCGGAGCATGTGCGAGATGCGCTCGCTCATGTTCTCGAAGGTCGGGGCGGCGGCGGTGGCCGCCTTGCGCCGCAGCGACTCGATCTCGCCGTGCATCGCCGACAGCTGGCTGGCCAGGTCGGAGGAGCGGGCCGTCGCGGCGTCGCGGTCGGCGATGGCGATGCGGAAGTCGGCCTCGAGGCGCTCGATCGTCTCCGCGACCTGGTTGCGGTCGTAGCCGCGCAGGACCACGTCGAACGAGTGCTGAGCCTCGTGCATCGGCATCATGTCGCGGTGCGGGTCGCTCATGCGCGCCATCCTCTCAGACCGCGCGCGCGTACCGCGCGTGTCGGGTCCAGTGGCGGCGCGGTTCCCAGCGGACTCGTAGGAACCGCGCCGTCACTGCAGGCTCAGATTCCCCGGAAGCGGTTGATCTGGGTCTCGAACCGTGCCCGCTTCTCGCGGTCGCGGATCCCGAGGCCCTCCTCGGGCGCGAGGGTGAGGACACCCACCTTGCCCTGGTGGGCGTTGTTCTTGACGTCGAGCGCGGCCTGGCCGACGTCCTCCATGGAGTAGACCTTCGACAGCGTCGGGTGGACCAGGCCGCGGTCGATGAGCCGGTTGGCCTCCCACGCCTCGCGGTAGTTGGCGAAGTGGGAGCCGATGATCCGCTTGAGGTTCATCCACAGGTAGCGGTTGTCGTACTGGTGCATGTAGCCGCTGGTCGAGGCGCAGGTGACGATGACCCCGCCCTTGCGGGCGACGTAGACCGAGGCGCCGAAGGTCTCCCGGCCGGGGTGCTCGAAGACGATGTCGATGTCGTCGCCGCCGGTCAGCTCGCGGATCCGCTTGCCGAAGCGGTTCCACTCCTTGGGGTCCTGGGTGTCCTCGTCCTTCCAGAACCGGTAGTCCTCCTCGTTCCGGTCGATGATGAGCTCGGCGCCCATCGACCGGCAGATGTCGGCCTTCTCCGGGCTGGAGACCACGCAGACCGGGATCGCGCCGCCGTTGAGGGCCATCTGGGTCGCGTACGAGCCGAGCCCGCCGGAGGCGCCCCAGATGAGCACCGTGTCGCCCTGCTTCATCTGCGCGCCGTTGTGGGAGACCAGCTGCCGGTAGGCGGTGGAGTTGACCAGTCCGGGCGCGGCCGCCTCCTCCCAGGACAGGTGGCCGGGCTTGGGCATGAGCTGGTTGCTCTTGACCAGGGCCAGCTCGGCCAGGCCGCCGAAGTTGGTCTCGAAGCCCCAGATCCGCTGCTGCGGGTCGAGCATCGTGTCGTCGTGGCCCATGGGGTCCTCGAGCTCGACCGACAGGCAGTGCGCGACCACCTCGTCGCCGGGCTTCCACTTCTGCACGCCCGGGCCGACCTTGAGCACCACGCCGGCCAGGTCGGAGCCGACCACGTGGTAGGGCAGGTCGTGCCGCTTGGTCAGGTCGGAGACCCGGCCGTAGCGCTCGAGGAACCCGAAGGTCGACACCGGCTCGAAGATCGACGTCCAGACGGTGTTGTAGTTCACCGAGGAGGCCATCACGGCGACGATCGCCTCACCCGGCCCCAGCTCGGGGGTCGGCACCTCCTCGATGTGCAGCGACTTGCGCGGGTCCTTCTCCTTGGTGGGCAGGCCCTCGAACATGTCCTGCTCGTCCTTGCGCACGAGCACCGCCCGGTAGGACTCCGGCACGGGCAGCCCCGCCACGTCGTCCAGCTGGTCGGCGAGGATCGCGTCCCTGATCTCTTTCACTGCGTCTCCCGGGTCTTCGTCGGCTCGGAGTCAGTGGGTTGCGGTGGATGTTACTCGTCGGTAACCGGTACCGCGAGTCCGCGGTTCAGTGGCCGGTGGCGGCCGGTTGGACGAGCTCGACGAGCACGCCGCCGGCGTCCTTCGGGTGCACGAAGTTGACGCGGCTGTCGGCCGTGCCGCGCTTCGGGGCGTCGTAGAGCAGGCGGACGCCGCGCTCGCGCAGCGTCGCGCTGACCGCCTCGACGTCGTCCACCCGGAAGGCCAGCTGCTGCAGGCCCGGGCCGCTGCGGCCGATGAACTTGGCGATCGTCGACTCCGGTGTCAGCGGGGCGAGCAGCTGGATGCGCGTCTCGCCGCCGCCGACGGCGAGCATCGCCTCGCGGACGCCCTGCTCCTCGTTGGTCTCCTCGTGCACCGAGTGCACGCCGAACGTGCTCGCGTAGAAGGCGATCGCCTCGTCCAGATCGGGGACGGCGATGCCCACGTGGTCGATCGTGGTGAACAGCTCCGAGGGGAGTCCGGTCTGCGCGTCGTCGGGCATGGCGGGATCATGCCGCCGAGTCGCGATCATGGCAGCTCGAGGTGGCGTGCATCACGCGGGCGCACTTTCCGTGGGTGGCGGGGAACCCGCCGTCCTATCCTCGATCGACACCGACACTCAGGCCGCCAACGGCGGCGGCCCCGCACTGGAGGCCCTCCCCATGGCTCGATCGGTCATCGTCAGCGGCGCCCGGACCCCGATGGGCCGGCTGCTCGGCTCGCTGAAGGACTTCTCCGCCGCCGACCTCGGCGGCGTCGCCATCAAGGCCGCCCTGGAGCGCGCCGGAATCTCCGGCGACCAGGTCGACTACGTGATCATGGGCCAGGTCATCCAGGCCGGCGCCGGCCAGAACCCCGCCCGCCCGGCCGCGGTCGCCGGCGGCATCCCCATGTCGGTGCCCTCGTTCACGCTGAACAAGGTGTGCCTGTCGGGCATCGACGCGATCGCCCTGGCCGACCAGCTCATCCGGGCCGGCGAGTTCGAGATCGTCGTGGCCGGCGGCATGGAGTCGATGACCCAGGCGCCGCACCTGCTGCCCAGCTCGCGCACCGGCACGAAGTACGGCGACGCCACCCTGGTCGACTCGATGGCGCACGACGGCCTGTCCGACACCTTCGACCAGATCGCCATGGGCGCGCTCACCGAGCGGGCCAACGCGAGCTACGACCTCACCCGCGAGGAGCAGGACGCCTTCGCCGCCGCCTCGCACCAGCGCGCCGCCGCCGCGCAGAAGAACGGCCTGTTCGACGACGAGATCACCCCGGTGCTCATCCCGCAGCGCAAGGGCGACCCGATCGAGTTCCGCGAGGACGAGGGCATCCGCGCCGACACGACCGTCGAGAGCCTCTCGAAGCTGAAGCCGGCCTTCGCCAAGGACGGCACGATCACCGCCGGTACCGCCTCGCAGATCTCCGACGGCGCGTGCGCGGTCGTGGTCATGAGCGCCGAGAAGGCCGCCGAGCTGGGCCTGACCCCGCTCGCCGAGATCGGCGCGCACGGCGTCGTCGCCGGCCCCGACGCGACCCTGCAGACCCAGCCGTCGCGCGCGATCGCGAAGGCCTGCGAACGCGAGGGCCTCGACCCGAAGGACCTCGACCTGGTCGAGATCAACGAGGCATTCGCCGCGGTCGGCATCGTCTCCACCAAGGAGCTCGGCCTCGACCCGGAGAAGGTCAACGTCAACGGCGGCGCGATCGCGCTGGGCCACCCGGTCGGCATGAGCGGCGCGCGGATCGCGCTGCACCTGGCGCTGGAGCTGCGCCGTCGCGGTGGCGGCGTCGGTGCCGCGGCGCTGTGCGGGGGCGGCGGTCAGGGTGACGCGCTGATCCTGCACGTGCCCGCCTCCGCGTGACGGAAGGGACCGCGGTCCAGACCCCGGCACCCGCCGCCCCCCGTGGGCGACGGGGCCGGCGGACGGTCGACGTCCCCGACCTGGTCGGCCGGGCCCGGGACGGCGACGCCCGCGCCGTCGCGCGGCTGATCTCGCTGGTCGAGGACGCCAGCCCCGCCCTGCGGGAGGTCGCGGCCGCGCTCGCCCCGCACACCGGGACGGCGCAGGTGCTCGGGCTGACCGGGTCGCCCGGTGTCGGCAAGTCGACGACGACGACGGCGCTGGTACGGGCGTTCCGGGCGCAGGGCAGGCGGGTCGGCGTGCTGGCGGTCGACCCGTCGTCCCCGTTCTCCGGCGGCGCGCTGCTCGGCGACCGGGTGCGGATGCAGGACCACGCCGGCGACAGCGGCGTCTACATCCGCTCGATGGCCTCCCGCGGGCACCTCGGCGGCCTGGCCTGGGCGACGCCGCAGGCGCTGCGCGTGCTCGACGCGGCCGGCTGCGACGTCGTCCTGGTGGAGACCGTGGGCGTGGGCCAGTCGGAGCTCGAGATCGCCTCGCTGGCCGACACCACGCTGGTCCTCATGGCGCCGGGCATGGGCGACGGGATCCAGGCGGCCAAGGCCGGGATCCTCGAGGTCGCCGATCTGTTCGTCGTCAACAAGGCCGACCGGGACGGCGCGCAGCAGACCGTGCGCGACCTGCGGTACATGCAGTCGCTCGGCGGCCGCTTCGACGAGCCGGGGCACTGGCGCCCGCCGATCGTGAAGACCGTCGCGGCGCGGGAGAAGGACAACGGCATCGACGAGGTGCTGGAGAAGATCGAGGCGCACCGCGAGTGGCTCGAGAGCTCCGGCGAGGGGCACCGGCGGCGCACCGAGCGGGCCGCGCGCGAGATCGAGGCGATCGCCGTCGCCACGCTGCGCGAGCGCCTGGGCGACGTGCACGGCTCCGCGGCGCTGAGCACGCTGGCCGAGAAGGTCGTGGCGGGGGAGACCGATCCGTTCTCCGCCGCGGACGAGCTGGTCGGCCAGCTGTAGAGGTTCGTCCGCGGCCTCGCTCGGGAAGGGAGCGCCCGTGAACGGTTCGCCGGACGCCGTCGTCGTGGGAGCCGGGCCGAACGGCCTGGCCGCGGCGCTGCGGCTCGCCGCCGCGGGGCTGCGGGTGCAGGTGGTCGACGCGGGGGAGCGCCCCGGCGGCGGCATGCGCACCGAGGAGCTCATCCGGCCCGGCTACCTGCACGACGTCTGCTCGACGGTGCAGCCGATGGCCGCGGCGGCCCCGTTCTTCCGGGAGTTCGACCTCGCGAGCCGTGGCGTGCGGCTGGTGTTCCCCGAGCTGAACTACGCCCACCCGCTCGACGGCGGCCGGGCCGCGGTGTCGCACCGCTCGCTGGAGGACACGGCTGCCGGGCTGGGGCGCGACGCCGACAGCTACCGGAAGCTGTTCGGCCCGCTCGTCGAGCACGGCACCGACGTCGTCGACTTCTTCCTGACCAGCGCGCTGCGGGGGCTGCCGCTGCGCAGCCCCGTCGAGATCACGAAGTTCGGGTTCAACGGGCTGCCGAACGTGCGCTGGCTGGCCCACCACCACTTCCAGACCGAGGAGGCGCGGGCGCTGCTCGCCGGGGCGGCGGCGCACGGGATGCTCGACCTGACCCAGCCGCTGACCGCGGCGCTCGGGATGCTGCTGACGATGCTGGCCCACCACGTCGGCTGGCCGCTGATCGAGGGCGGGTCGCAGCAGCTCGCCGATGCGATGGTGACCGCGCTGGAGGAGCAGGGCGGCGAGGTCGTGACCGGGCACCTGGTCACCGACCTGCGCGAGTTCGAGGGCGTGCCGGCGGTGCTGCTCGACACCACCCCCGAGGCCTTCCTCGACATGGCCGGCGACCGGGTGAACGAGGGTTACCGTCGCTGGATCTCCCGCTACCGCCACGGCGCCGGCGTCTTCAAGATCGACTGGATTCTGTCCGAGCCCGTCCCGTGGGCCAATCCCGACGTGTGCCGGGCCGGCACGATCCACGTCGCCGGGACGCTGGACGAGACGATCGCCGGGGAGGCGGCGCCGAACCAGGGCCGGCTCACCGACAAGCCGTACGTGCTGGCGGTGCAGCCCACGGTCGCCGACCCGTCCCGGGCGCCGGACGGCGGGCACGTCTTCTGGGCCTACGTGCACGTGCCGCACGGCTCGGACGCCGACATGACCGAGGCGATCGAGAACCAGGTGGAGCGCTTCGCGCCCGGCTTCCGCGACACCGTCGTCGAGCGGGCCACGAAGACCGCCGTCCAGATGGAGCAGTGGAACCCCAGCTACCTGGGCGGGGACATCTCCAACGGCCAGGCGACCCTCCGGCAGATGCTCGCCCGCCCCGTGCCGCGGTGGAACACCTACAAGACGCCGGTGCGCGGGGTCTACCTCGCCTCGGCCGCCACCCCGCCGGGGCCGGCGGTGCACGGCGCGTGCGGTGACAACGCCGCGCGGGTGGCCCTGCGGGAGGTCTTCGGCGTCCGCGAGGCGCCCCCGCTCAAGCCGCCCGTGCGCTGATTCCGCCGCCGAGTGAGCAGTTGTGGTCGCCCAGCAGGGCGTGTCGGTGCGTGTCGCCGACCACAACTGCTCACTCGGCCTAGGGGGGTGACCAGCAGGGCCCGGATCTCAGGCGGCGGCCTGGGCTGCCTGGTAGATCTCGGCGAGCGTCATCGACCTGCTGTACTGCAGCTGACCGTTCGACCGGGTCACGGTGAGGGTCATCGTCCGCGCCGGCGGGGTCGCGGTGAGCGTGCCGACGGAGAAGTCGAAGGTGCTCTGTCCGACGCCGCCCATCTTCACGTCGGCGGACAGCCACGCCCCGGTGGCGGAGTCGGTGGCGGTCATGGCCACCGCGAGCGGCGGCTGCGCCCCGCGGCCCTCGTCGAGGCAGCTGCTGAAGACGCCGACGTGCACGACGACGACGGGCTGACCGTTGACCGTCACGACGGCCGGGTCCCACGCGTTCACGGTCGCGCAGGGAGCAGCGACGACCGTGGTGCCGCCCCCGCCCCCGCCCCCGCCACCGCCACCGCCACCGCCCTTCGCCATGGCGGGCGAGGCGAACAGGACGGCGGTCGCCAGCGTGACGGCCAGCGTGCCGAGCGTGGATCGGATCCTCATGGGAGCCTCCTGGGCCGGGCCCCCGTCTCCGCGGGGGAACTGGTGCGACTCTCGGCGGACGGCGGTCGCGCGCACCATCGGACCTTGGTCGTACGACCCCTCTGTCCGGGTGAACCGCGCGGCCGTGGAAGTGACCGGCCGGTAGCGTTTCCGTCATGGTCCGTGCGCTGGGGCTGCCGTTCGACCCGATCGAACGGGCCGGGGAGACGTGGGAGAAGCGTTTCGGCCCGGCGGCGTCGATGCGGGCGGCGACGTCGGTGTTCCGCGTGCAGCAGATCCTGCTGGCCCGCTTCGACGAGGTGCTCAGGCCGCACGAGCTGACCTTCGCCCGGTACGAGGTCCTCGTGCTGCTCACCTTCAGCCGCACGGGGCAGCTGCCGCTCAAGGTGATCGGCAGCCGGCTGATGGTGCACCCGACGAGCGTCACGAACGCCATCGACCGGCTGGTCGCGGCCGGCTACGTCGAGCGCTCGCCCAACCCGGCCGACGGTCGCGGCGTGCTGGCCGGCATCACCGAGAGCGGGCGGGCCGTCGTCGATGTGGCGACCGCGGAGCTGACCAAGCTCGACTTCGGCCTCGGCGACCTGCCCGACGCCGAGATGGACAGCCTGTTCGACATCCTCCGCCGGGTCCGGCTGGGCGCCGGCGACGTCGCCGAGACGGAACCGGCAGATACTCGGACGTCCTAGCAGATTTTATTCGGACGTCCTACTATCTGGACATGACGGACGACGCCCGGCAGCGGTGGCAGCAGCGGTACGACGCGGCCCTGGAGGCGGGCAGGGTTCGCGACGCGGACTTCACCACGCTCTCCGGCGTGGAGGTCGACCCGGTGTACGGCCCGGCCGACGAGGCGTCCGTCCCCGGCTTCGAGCGCATCGGCTACCCCGGTGAGTTCCCCTTCACCCGGGGCCTGCACGCCACCGGCTACCGGGGCCGGGCGTGGACGATCCGGCAGTTCGCCGGCTTCGGCAACGCCCAGCAGACCAACGAGCGCTACAAGATGATCCTCAAGGAGGGCGGCGGCGGTCTGTCGGTCGCCTTCGACATGCCCACGCTCATGGGCCGCGACTCCGACGACCCGCGCAGCCTCGGCGAGGTCGGTCACTGCGGCGTCGCCATCGACTCGGCCGCCGACATGGACGTCCTCTTCGACGACATCGACCTCGCCGCCACGACCACCTCGATGACGATCAGCGGCCCCGCCGTCCCGGTGTTCTGCATGTACCTCGTCGCCGCCGAACGGCAGGGCGTCGATCTCGGGAAGCTCAACGGCACCCTGCAGACCGACATCTTCAAGGAGTACATCGCGCAGAAGGAGTGGCTGTTCGCCCCCGAGCCGCATCTGCGCCTCATCGGCGACCTCATGGAGTACTGCGCCGAGAAGATCCCGGCCTACAAGCCCATCTCGGTCTCGGGCTACCACATCCGCGAGGCCGGCTCGACCGCCGCGCAGGAGCTGGCCTACACGCTCGCCGACGGCTTCGCCTACGTGGAGCTGGGCCTGTCCCGCGGCCTGGACATCGAGCAGTTCGCACCCGGCCTGTCGTTCTTCTTCGACGCGCACGTCGACTTCTTCGAGGAGATCGCGAAGTTCCGCGCCGCCCGCCGGATCTGGGCCCGTTGGCTGCGCGACGTCTACGGCGCGAAGACGGACAAGGCGCAGCAGCTGCGGTTCCACACCCAGACCGCCGGGGTGAGCCTCACCGCCCAGCAACCGGACAACAACATCGTCCGGACGGCGCTCGAGGCCCTCTCCGCCGTCCTCGGTGGCACCCAGTCGCTGCACACCAACGCCCTCGACGAGGTGCTGGCCCTGCCCAGCGCCAAGGCCGCCCAGATCGCCCTGCGCACCCAGCAGGTGATCATGGAGGAGACCGGCGTCATGAACGTCGCCGACCCGCTCGGCGGCTCCTGGTACGTCGAGGCCCTCACCGACGACATCGAGCGGCAGGCCGAGGAGATCTTCGCCCGCATCAAGGACATGGGCTCCGACGGCACGATGACCTCGGGCATCCTGCGCGGCATCGAGGAGGGCTGGTTCACCGGCGAGATCGCCGAGGCGGCGTTCGTCTACCAGCGCGCCCTGGAGAAGGGCGACAAGAAGGTCGTCGGCGTCAACACCCTGGCCGGCTCGGTCGACGCGCACGACAAGCTGGACATCCTGCGGGTCAGCCACCAGGTCGAGAAGGACCAGAAGGCCGAGCTGGCGGCCCGCCGCCGGAACCGGGACGACGAGGCCGCCCGCCGGGCGGTCGCCCGCATGGTCGAGGTCGGCCGGACCGAGGAGAACATGGTCCCGGCCATGCTGGACGCGGTCCGTGCCGAGGCGACGCTCGGCGAGATCTGCGACGCGCTGCGCGCCGAGTGGGGCAGCTACACGGAGCCCGCGCGCTTCTGAGCGCTCTTGTTACTGGCGCGTAACCCGGGCGGGGGCCCGTCGTTGGTACGGCAAACTCCCCCAGCTCGGAGGTTCGCGTGCGCGTCGTCCCGGCCCTGGTCACCGGAGCACTCGTCGTCGCCGGGCTGATCGCCCCGGCCGTGCCCGCCGCGGCGGGCGATCCCGGGGACTTCCCCGGCGTCCGCAACATCCTGCCGCCGGGCCAGTCCGGCTCGATCGACGTCCTCGATGCCGTGGGCGCCGAGGTGGGCGGGACGACGCCGGAGAACTTCGCCGACCAGCTGGAGATGTACGACGCGCTCAACCACGCCGACCTCGGCAGCCTGACCGGCGCGGACCTCTCGGACTACTACAAGGACGCCCCGCTCACGATCACCGACGCCGAGGCGGTGCGGGTCGCGCACCCGCACGACGGCGTCACCGTGCGGTGGGACTCCTACGGCGTGCCGTACATCGAGGGCGCGACCCGCGAGGACGCCGCATGGGGCTCGGGCTGGTCCGGCACCCTCGACCGGATGTTCCTGATGGACGTGCTCCGGCACGCCGGCGCCGCGCGGGCGGCAGAGTTCCTCGGCCCCGACCCGGCGAACGTCGAGATGGACCAGGAGCAGCTGCGCTCGGCGTTCTACACCGACGAGGAGGCCGAGCAGCAGGTCGAGGAGACCGCCTCCCGCTACGGCGCCGAGGGGCAGCGGCTGCTCGACTCGCTGGACGCGTTCATCGCGGGCATCAACGCCGCGCAGCAGCAGCTCTGCCCGGCCGTCGTCGCCGGTCCGCACTGCCCGGCGGAGTACGCCGCGCTGCAGAAGGTGCCGCAGCCGTGGACCCGCGCGGACGTCGTCCGGGTCGCGTCGCTGGTCGGCGGCATCTTCGGCAAGGGCGGGGGAGCGGAGTTCGCGAACGCCCGCTGGCTGCAGCAGCTGCAGGCCCAGCTCGGGGACGACGAGGGCAGGAAGGTCTTCGACGACCTGCGCTTCGCCGACGACCCGGGCGCCCCGACGACGGCGAGCACCCCGGCGCCGTACGGGGGCGGTCCGGTCGACCCGACGCTGCCGGGCGTCGCGCTGCCCGACCTCGACGGGCCGACCGCCCCGGGCACCGGCTCCGACGCCGGCGGCGGCTCCGTGCCGCTGCCCACTGAAGGCTCGCTCGACGGCCGGATGGGCCCGGACGCCTCGCCGTTCACCCTCGCCGGGCCGAACGGGCCGATCGACCTCGGCGCGATGGCCGACGGCATGAGCAACGCCGCGCTCGTCTCCGCCGCGCACTCCGCCGACGGTCACCCGGTCGCCGTCTTCGGCCCGCAGACCGGCTACTACGCGCCGCAGCTGCTCACCGAGCAGGCCGTCGTCGCCCCGGGCATCCGGGCGCGCGGGGTCTCCTTCGCGGCGACCAACCTGGTCGTCGAGCTCGGCCGCGGCACGGACTACGCGTGGTCGGCCACGAGCGCCGGCAGCGACAACGTCGACACCGTCGTCGAGCGGCTGTGCGACCCGGACGGCGGGACGGCGACCGTCGACTCCGAGGGCTACCTCGCCGACGGCCGCTGCGTGTCCATGGACCGCGACGTGCACGAGGAGACGGCGCTGCCGAACGCGGCCGCGCCCGGCGCCCCGCAGACGTACCGGTTCCTGGTCCTGCGCACCGCCCACGGGATCGTCCAGCTGCGGACGACGGTGCACGGCGAGCCGGTGGCGATCGTGCTGCAGCGCAGCACCTACGGCCGGGAGCTGGACTCCGTCGTCGGCTTCGAGCGGCTGGGCAACCCCGACCACACCAAGGACGCCGCGAGCTTCGCCACCGCCGTCTCGGCGATCGACTACACGTTCAACTGGTTCTACGCCGACGACCGCGACATCGCGTACTTCTCCTCCGGCCTGCTGCCGCACCGCGCGGACGGCGTCGACCCGAGCCTGCCGCGCTGGGGCGACGCCGCCTACGACTGGCAGGGCTGGCTCTCCGCCGACGAGCACCCGCAGCAGGTGAACCCGCCGTCGGGCTACCTGGTGTCGTGGAACAACAAGCCCGCGCCGCAGTGGGCCGCGGCCGACGACCAGTGGGGGTACGGCCCGGTGCACCGCAGCCTGGCGATCTCCGACCGGGTCGCCGACGAGGTCGGCCAGGGCGGGGTGACGACGGCGAGCCTGGTGAGCGCCGTCCAGGGCGCGGCGACCGTCGACTCCCGGGCGTTCTACACGCTGCCCTACCTGCTCGACGTGATCGGCGACGACCCGGCGCTGGCCGACGCGACGGCGCTGCTGCGCGGCTGGCTCGACCGCGGCGCGCACCGCATCGACCAGGACCGGGACGGTTCCTACGAGGACCAGGCAGCGATCGCGCTGTTCGACGCCTGGTGGGAGTCGGGCGGCGACGGCGTGGCGAAGGACCTGCTGCGCGGCACCCTCGGCGACCTGGTCGACCAGCTGCCGCAGCGGCTGGACGACCACCCGCGCCAGGGCCTGGGCTCGTCGTGGAACGGCGTGGCCTGGTACGGCTACGTGGTCGAGGACCTCGCCGGGCTGACCGGCCAGGACGCCCCCGCGGGCTGGTCGCGGAACTACTGCGGCGGTGGCTCGCTCGACCGGTGCCGGAGCGACCTGCGGGCCTCCCTGGGTCGTGCCGTCGACGGCGTGCTCGCCGCGCAGGGCGTCTCCTCGGTGGACCGGCTCACCTACGACAAGCACACCGACGACATCCGGCACGTGGCCGCCGGGGTGGTCGGTGTCCGGCCGATCGACTGGCAGAACCGCCCGACCTTCCAGCAGGTGGTCGAGTTCAGCGGGCACCGGCCGAGGTGAGGCCCCGGTAGGGGCGGCCACGGAGTGGGATCATGGGAGCCATGCAGCCCACCCGTCCCGGCCGCCCCGACCCGCGGGCGCAGGCGCAGCAGGCCCAGATGGCGGCCTCGCTGGCCGGCGCCGTCGACCTCGCCGCCGTGAAGGCCCGCTCCGAGGCCGCCGCGCGCGCCCAGGCCGCCCCGCCGCCGAGCGCCTCGGCCCCGGCCGGCGCCCCCGGCAGCGCGGTCGTCGACGTCACCGAGGCGACCTTCCAGTCCGAGGTGCTCGACCGCTCCTTCCAGGTGCCGGTCGTGCTGGACCTCTGGGCCGAGTGGTGCGGACCGTGCAAGCAGCTCTCACCGGTGCTCGAGCGGCTGGCCACCGAGGGTGGCGGCTCGTGGGTGCTGGCCAAGATCGACGTCGACGCCAACCCGACGCTGGCGCAGGCGCTGCGGGTGCAGGGCATCCCGGCGGTCAAGGCCGTGTGGCAGGGCCAGCTGGTCGCCGAGTTCACCGGCGCGATCCCCGAGGAGCAGGCCCGCCAGTTCGTCACCGAGCTGGTCCGGGCCACGACCGGCGGCGGGGTGCCCGGCGGCGAGGACGAGCCGGCCCTGCAGGAGGACCCGCGCCTGGACGCCGCGGAGGCCGCGCTCGAGCGCGGTGACCTGGCCGCCGCCGAGGCGGCCTACCAGGCGATCCTCGCCGAGGAGCCCGACCACCCCGACGCCGCGCTCGCGCTGCGCCAGGTGCAGCTGTTCCGCCGGGCGGAGGAGGCGGGGCCGGACGCGCTGGCCGAGGCCGACGCCGCCCCGGACGACGTCGCCGCGCAGACCCGCGCCGCCGACTTCCTGCTCGGCACCGGTCAGATCGAGGAGGCCTTCGACCGGCTGCTCGACGTCGTCCGCCGGACCGCCGGTGAGGACCGCGACCAGGCCCGCCAGCACCTGGTCGGGCTGTTCGAGGTCGTCGGCGACCAGGACCCGCGGGTGATGGCCGCCCGCCGCCAGCTCTCCCTGGCCCTCTTTTAGCCGGGGATCCCCACGTCGCACTGGCTGCCGCCGGACAGGAAGCCGGCGCGGTAGGCCCGCAGCAGCTCGAAGCCGGACAGCGCGGTGTTGGGGAACACCTTGTCGTTGGTGCCGTAGGTGAGCAGGAACGACACCGCCTCGTCGATGTCGCCCGGCTGCAGGCGCACCTGCTCGTCGTTGCCGTTGAAGACGTACGCCTGCCACCAGCCGGTCAGGCAGACCGCCGAGCGGATCGCGTCGGAGTCGTCGGTGGACAGCCCCGCCTGGTCGCGCGCGGCCAGGGCGTACGGCAGCGAGATCGCGGTGGCCGTGGAGAAGTCGCCGAGGTCGTCGTGCGCCGGGCGGGTCAGCTCCTCCTCGTCGAAGTACACCGTGTTGTCGCCGGCGCAGTAGCCGAGGTCGCGGTTGCCGGCGACGCAGTCCGGCGCGGTGCCGTCGAAGCCCTGGAGCTCCGGGGCCTCGAAGTCCTTGCCGAACGCGGCGGGGAACACGTCCGACCAAAAGGTCGGCAGGCTGTTCTCGGTGAGCGTGATGGTCTCGTCGTACTCCGAGTTCCCCTGGTTGGCCTGGTCCTCCTGGGTGAACTCGGCGGCGGTGAACACCCGGTCGGAGCCGAAGTCGTCGCGGCACTTCTCGACGCCGTTGTCGTAGCCCTCGGCGATCGCCGACACCCGGTCGAAGTAGGAGCCGTGCGCCCCCTCCTCGTTCGGGTCGCTGCCGACGGCGTCGGCGGTGATCAGGTAGCCGCGGATGATCTTGTCCAGCTCCGGCACGCGGATCGCCACGTGCTCGGCGTTGCCGTCGACGACCCAGCGGGTCCACGCGCCGGCGAAGCAGTCGGCCTGGGTCTCCTGGTTGATCGACTCACCACGGAAGCCGAAGCGGTACTGGATCGCGTGACCGAACTCGTGCGCCATGACGAACGGCACCAGGGATCGGCCGTAGTCGCCGGACAGCTCGGTGAGGAAGTTCTTGTCGTAGGTCACCGAGTCGGAGTTGGGCAGCCCCCGCCCGGCGCAGAAGAAGGCTCCGCTGCCCTCGACCTCCCTGGGGTCCGAGCCGCAGCCGACGCCGTCGGGGAACTGCGACTCGTCGAGGTTGGCCAGGTCGACGCTGTAGATGCCGCCCTGCAGGGTCTGGAAGTCCTCGCCGAAGGCAGCGGGGTAGGCCTCGCCCCAGAAGGCGTAGAGGTCGGTCAGCGAGTTGCGTGCGGCCTGGTCGACCGGGTCGTCGTCGACCGCGGCGGTGATCGGGAAGTCCTGGGAGCTGACGTCGGTGACGACGTCACCCCCCGGGGACGCCGCGCCGGCGACGACGGTCGAGCAGCCGGTGAGCAGCAGACCGCCCACCGCGGCGGCGAGCAGGGGGCGGTGCAGGCCGTGCCTCATGTGATCTCTGCATCCCTCGTCGTCGGATCTGCCGGCGGTCCCGCAGGGGACTTGCCGGCACATTGTGCCGTGCGTGCGCGTCTGCGCCGATCGCCTCGCCGGGTGATCAGGCGCCGACGTCGCAGGGGCTGCCGCCCTGCTGGAAGCCGGCCCGGTAGTCCTGGAACAGCTCGAAGCCGGACTGGTCGGTGTTCGGGAAGACCGAGTCCTTGACCCCGTACTCGAGCAGGAAGTGGACGGCCTCGTCGATGTCCCCGGCGCTGATGCTGTAGCCGTTGTCGCCGTCGGCGAAGGCCCCGTTGAAGACCTGGGCCTCGTACCAGCCGGTCAGGCACACCGCCGACCTGGTCGCGGCGGAGTCGTCGGTCGACTTCCCCAGCTCGGAGCGGACGGCGAGCCCGTAGGGCAGCGAGATCGCCGTCGGCACCACGAAGTCGCCGAACTCCTTGTAGGCCGGCTGGACCAGGTCCTGCTCGTCGTAATAGACGGTCGAGTCGGACGCGCAGAAGCCGAGATCGCGCTCGGTGCCCGCCATGTCGCCGCAGTCCGGGGCCGTGCCGTCGAACGGCTTGATCGTCGGCTCCTGGAAGTCCTTGCCGAACGCGGCGGGGAACACCTGGTCCCAGAACGGCGGCAGCGTCGCCTCCGTGGCCTGCACGGCGGTGGGGTAGTCGACGTTGCCCTGTGTGCCCTGGTCCCGGTCGGTGAAGGCGATCTCGGTGTAGACGCGGTCGCTGCCGAACCTGTCGCGACAGGCGGTCACGCCGTCCTCGTAGCCCTCCGAGAAACCGGCGATCCGGTCGAAGAACGAGCCGTGGGCCTGCGAGTTGCCCGGGCTGTCACCGGGCGCGTCGGCGAGCAGGCCGTACCCCTGCAGGACCTGGTCGAGTTCCGGCACGCGGATCGACACGTGCTGGGCGTGGCCGTCGACCGCCCACCGGGTCCAGGCGCCGGCGAAGCAGTCGGCCTGGGTCTCCTGGTTGATCGAGGGGCCCTCGAAGCCGAACCGGTCCTGGATGGCGTGGCCGAACTCGTGGGCCATGACGACGGCCGGCAGCGAGCGGCCGTAGTCGTCGGAGAGCTTCTTCAGCAGCACGGTGTCGTAGGCGATGACGTCGCAGTTGGGGTCGAAGTGCGCGTTGAGCGCGACGTCGGACGGGTCGTCGGGGGAGCGCGCGCAGCCGATGCCGGTCGGCGGGTAGGCGCTGTCGTCGATGTTGTCCGAGTCGACCGAGAAGTAGCCGCCCTGCAGAGGCTGGAAGGGCTCCCCGAAGGCGTCCGGGTAGGCCTGGCTCCAGAACGTGTTGAGGTCGACCAGGGCGTTGCGGGCGCTGGTGTCCTCCTGGTCGTCGCCGGCCGCCGTGATCGGGAAGTCGTTCGCGCTGACGTCGGTCGGCTCGCCCGGGCCCGGGGACGCGCTGCCGACGACGGTGCTGGAGCAGCCGGTGAGCAGCACGCAGCCCACCGCGGCCGCGGTGAGCCCGCGGCGCAGGCCATGCCTCATGAGAGCGGTGTTCCTTCGTCGTCCGGGGCCGGTCCGCGCCGGCGGTGATCTCGCGGAGCGGCACATGATGCCTGCTCCCGGACGAATGCGGGGGAGTTGCGTGCGCGCCTGTGCCGGATCGTCCCGGCGGCGCGCCGCGACCGTCGCCGAAGCGGTCAGCCCTCGTGCAGGAACCAGACCGTCCCCAGCGGCGGCGCCTCCACGACGGCGGAGAACGGCTGGCCGTGCCACGGCTCCTCGACGGCCTCGACCCCGCCCCAGTTGCCGACGCCGGAGCCGCCGTAGCCCTCCGCGTCGGTGTTGAGGACCTCCCGCCAGCGGCCGCCGCGCGGCAGGCCGATCCGGTAGCCGGAGTGCGGTGCGCCGGCGAAGTTCGCGACGCACGCCAGCGCCTGGCCGCGCGCCTCGCCCTCGGCACCCGGTTCGAGGCCCTCGCCCGCGCGGCCGTACCGCAGGAACGACAGCACGTTGTTCGAGGAGTCGTTCGCGTCGATCCACTGGAAGCCGCTCGGCTCGACGTCGAGCGACCAGAGCGCCTCGAGCTCCCGGTAGCGGGTGTTCAGGTCGGTGACCAGCTGCAGGATGCCGCGGTGCGCCGGGTCGTCGAGGTGCCACCAGTCCAGCGAGCGGCTCTCGGCCCACTCGGCGTCCTGGCCGAACTCCGCGCCCATGAACAGCAGCTGCTTGCCGGGGTGGGCCCACATGTAGCCGAGGTAGGCGCGCAGGTTGGCCAGCTGCTGCCAGCGGTCGCCGGGCATCTTCCGCAGCAGCGAGCCCTTGCCGTAGACGACCTCGTCGTGGCTGATCGGCAGCACGTAGTTCTCGGAGTAGGCGTAGATCATCGAGAACGTCAGCTGGCCGTGGTGGTAGCTGCGGTGCACCGGCTGCTTCTCCATGTAGGCCAGCGAGTCGTGCATCCAGCCCATGTTCCACTTGAAGCCGAAGCCCAGGCCGCCGAGGTGGGTGGGGCGGGTGACGCCGGGCCACGCCGTCGACTCCTCGGCGATGGTGACCACGCCGGGGACCTCGCGGTAGACGGTCGCGTTCATCTCCTGCAGGAAGGCGACCGCTTCGAGGTTCTCCCGCCCGCCGTGGATGTTGGGCAGCCACTCGGAGCGTGAGTAGTCCAGGTAGAGCATCGAGGCGACCGCGTCGACCCGCAGCCCGTCGACGTGGAACTCCTTGCACCAGTACAGGGCGTTGGCGACCAGGAAGTTGCGCACCTCGGTGCGGCCGAAGTCGAAGACGAAGGTGCCCCAGTCCAGCTGTTCGCCGCGGCGCGGGTCGGCGTGCTCGTACAGCGCGGTGCCGTCGAAGCGGCCCAGTGCCCAGGCGTCCTTCGGGAAGTGCGCCGGCACCCAGTCGACGATCACGCCGATGCCGGCCTGGTGCGCCCGGTCGATGAGGTAGCGCAGGTCGTCGGGGCTGCCGTAGCGCGAGGTCGGCGCGTAGTACGAGGTGACCTGGTAGCCCCAGGACCCGCCGAAGGGGTGCTCGGCCAGCGGCATGAACTCGATGTGGGTGAACCCGGCCGAGACGACGTACTCGATCAGCTCGTCGGCCAGCTCCCGGTACCCCAGGCCCTGCCGCCACGAGCCGGCGTGCACCTCGTAGACGCTCATCGGCCGCTCGTGCCAGCCGCCGCGGGCGCGCTCGGCGAGCCACTCGTCGTCGGTCCACTCGTAGTGCGACTCGGTGACGACGGAGGCGTTGGCCGGCGGCACCTCGGTCTGGAAGGCGAGCGGGTCGGACTTCTCCCGCCAGCTCCCGTCCTTGCCGAGGATGTGGTACCGGTACCGGCTGCCGACCTGCACGCCGGGGATGAAGATCTCCCAGACGCCGGAGGACCCCAGCGAGCGCATCGGGTAGGCGCGGGCCTGCCAGTAGTCGAAGTCGCCGGTGACCTTCACGCCGCGCGCGTTGGGCGCCCAGACGGCGAACGAGACGCCCTCGACCGGGCCGCCGGGGGTGTCGTAGCGCCGGACGTGCGCGCCGAGCACCTCCCAGAGCCGCTCGTGCCGGCCCTCGCCGATGAGGTACTGGTCGAGCTCGCCGACCGTGGGCATCCAGCGGTACGGGTCGTCGACGGTGTAGGTGTTCGTGCCGCCCGAGCCGTCGCCGTAGGTCACCTGGATGCGGTAGTCGCCGGGCTGCTGCGGCAGCGTCGCCTCGTAGATGCCGCCGCCGTGCAGCTGGCTGGCCTCGTAGCGCGAGCCGTCCTGGTCGACCACCGCGACGCTCACCGCGTCGGGGCGCAGGGTGCGCACGACCCAGCTGCCGTCGCCCACCGGGTGGGTGCCGAGGACGGCGTACGGGTCGTGCGACCAGCCCTCGACGATCGCCTGCAGGTCGTCGCCGCTGACCTGCGCGCCGACACCGATGGCGGGCGAGGCGGGCGGGGTCGTCGCGGTGGGCTCGCCCGTCTTCTTCGCCGCGCGCTTGGCCGGCGCGGCCTTCGTGGCGGTGGCCTTCGCCGGTGCGGCCTTCTTCGCGGCCGTCGTCTTGGCTGCCGTGGTCTTCGCGGCGGTGGCCTTCTTCGCCGGGGCTGCCTTCTTGGCCGCGGTCTTCGCCGCCGCGGCCGCCTTCTTCGCGGCCGCCGTCGTCCGGCTCGTCGTCTTCTTGGCCGGCGTGGTCCCGGTCCGGTCGGGTGCGTCGTCGGTGCTCATGGTGCCCTCGCCGTCGTCGTCGCGTGCAGTGGTCTCTGGGTCCGCCGTGCGTCAGTCGCCGGACGAGATCCGGGACAACGAGTTCAGCGGGATCATCAGCCAGTGCGGCCGATTGCGCGCCTCGTAGACGCACTCGTAGACCGCCTTGTCGGCCTCGAACGCCCGCAGGAGAGGGGAGTCCCCGCACGGGTCCAGCCCGCTCGCGGCGGAGTAGCCGGAGCAGTAGGCGGTCCGGTTGCGCTCTGCCCACTCCTGCGCGCGGTATGCGCGCTGCGGGTCGTCGGGCTGCTCGACGAGCATGTGCCGGGCGGCGTAGTCGAAGCTGCGCAGCATGCCCGCGACGTCGCGCAGCGGGCTGTCCAGCTCGCGGCGTGACTCCAGCGACCGGGCCGGCTCGCCCTCGAAGTCCAGCAGGATCCAGCCGGTCGCCGTCCGCAGCACCTGGCCCAGGTGCAGGTCGCCGTGGACCCGCTGGCGGACCACGGGCTCCCGGATGCCGGCCACCGCGGCGTACACCGCGCGGATCCCGTCCGCGTGCTCGGTGAGCTGCGGGACCACCTGGATCGCCTCGTCGAGGCGGGCGTTCATCTGCTCGGCCAGCCGGCGGAACCAGCCCTCGTCGGCCGGCTCGGTCGGCAGCACCGCCGCCATGTCCTTGTGCACCGACGCCGTCGCCGCGCCCAACCGCTCGCTGTCGGCGGCGAAGTCGCCCCCGACCTCGTCGGCGTGCAGGTCGCCCTCGGCGTACAGGTCGCGCACGCTGGCCGTCGCGAGCCGCCAGCCGTCGCTCGCGTTGGCCACGAACCGCTGCAGCATCGCCGCCGTGGCCGGCGGCCGCTCGCCGTCGGGGTCGTCGATCTCGACGTACCCGAGCAGCGGGGCGATGTGCTCGTTCTCGGCGCGGCGCAGCGCGTCGTGCACCTCGACGTCCGGGTTGAGCCCGGGCTCGAGCCGCCGGAAGAGCTTGAGGATGGCCTGGTCCCCGTAGATCAGCGAGGTGTTGCTCTGCTCGCCGGAGACGATGTCGCCGGGCAGCCCCTCGGGGATGTAGGCCACCCCGGCCGGGTGGAAGTGCATCGGCCCGACCGTGGACGCCGCGACCAGGTGCTGCAGCCACGGCACGGTCGCGTCGCGGTCGCGCATGGCGTCGTAGCCGTAGAGCTCGCGACCCTCGAAGGTCACCGCGCCGATGAAGGCGTGCTGCAGCTCGTCGGTCGGGTGGTCGTGCCAGGACACCGGGATCAGGTAGGTCTCCTGGCCGCCGTCCACGTAGCCGACCTGCACCCGGTGCACCGACAGCACGGGGGACTCGCGCTCGAGGAAGAAGCCGCTCTCGGCGACGTCGGCCCACTCGCGGCCCTTGCCGCCGAACCAGCGCTGGTGCGGCATCCACTCGCGGAGCAGATCGCTGGCAACGGTCATCGGGCGCCTCCCGGGGTGTCGTCGGTGCCGACGACGCCGGCGGCCTCCAGCGAGTCGGCCAGCGACGCGTCGCCGTGCTCCTCGTGCTCCTCGGGCTCCGGCTCGACCGGACGGGACAGCTCGAACCAGTAGAAGCCGTGCCCGGCCAGGGTGAGCATGTACGGCAGGACGCCGATCTGCGGGAACTCCACCCGCCCGGTCAGCTCGACCGGCGTGTAGCCCTCGAAGCGGCGCAGGTCGAGCTCGACCGGCTGCGGGAAGCGCGACAGGTTGTTCACGCACAGGACGACGTCGTCGCCGAACTCGCGGACGAACGACAGCACCGTCGGGTTGCGCGAGCCGACCTCGGTGAAGCTGCCCAGACCGAACGTCGGGTGCTCCTTGCGGACCAGGATCATCCGCCGGATCCACTGCAGCATCGAGTTGGTGTTGCGCAGCTGCGACTCGACGTTGGTGACCTGGTAGCCGTACACCGGGTCCTGGTTGAGCGGCAGGTACATCCGCTGCGGGTCGGCCGTGGAGAACCCGCCGTTGCGGTCGGGCGTCCACTGCATCGGCGTCCGGACGCCGTCGCGGTCACCGAGCCAGATGTTGTCGCCCATGCCGATCTCGTCGCCGTAGTAGAGGACCGGCGAGCCGGGCAGGCTGAACAGCAGGGCGGTGAACAGCTCGAGGGTGTTGGTGTCGTTGTCCAGCAGCGGGGCCAGCCGCCGGCGGATGCCGATGTTGGCCTTCATGCGGGGGTCCTTGGCGTACTCCCCCCACATGTAGTCGCGCTCCTCGTCGGTGACCATCTCGAGGGTCAGCTCGTCGTGGTTGCGCAGGAAGACGCCCCACTGGCAGTTCTTCGGGATGTCCGGCGTCTGGGCCATGATCTCGGAGATCGGGAAGCGCTGCTCCCGGCGCACGGCCATGAACAGGCGCGGCATGACCGGGAAGTGGAAGGCCATCTGGCACTCGTCGCCGTTCTCGCCGAAGTACTCGACGACGTCGGCCGGCCACTGGTTGGCCTCGCAGAGCAGCACGCGGTCGGGATAGCCCGCGTCGACCACCTTGCGCACCTGCTTGAGCAGCTCGTGGGTCCGCGGCAGGTTCTCGCAGTTGGTGCCCTCCTCCTCGAACAGGTAGGGCACGGCGTCGAGCCGGAAGCCGTCGATCCCGAGGTCCAGCCAGAACCGCAGCGCGTCGAGGATCGCCTCGACCACCTTGGGGTTCTCGAAGTTGAGGTCGGGCTGGTGGGAGAAGAACCGGTGCCAGAAGTACTGCTTGCGCACCGGGTCGAACGTCCAGTTGGAGCTCTCGGTGTCGACGAAGATGATCCGCGCGTCGGGGTAGCCGGTGTCGTCGTCGGCCCACACGTAGAAGTCGCCGTAGGGGCCCTCCGGGTCGCTGCGGCTGGCCTGGAACCAGGGGTGCTGGTCCGAGGTGTGGTTCATGACGAAGTCGATGATCACGCGCATGCCGCGGGCGTGGGCGGCGGCCAGGAAGTCCTTGAAGTCCTGGATGTCGCCGAACTCGGGCAGCACCGCGGTGTAGTCGCTGACGTCGTACCCCCCGTCGCGCAGCGGGGAGGCGAAGAACGGCGGCAACCAGAGGCAGTCGACGCCGAGCCACTGGAGGTAGTCGAGCTTGTCGATCATGCCGCGCAGATCACCCACGCCGTCGGCGTTGCTGTCGGCGAAGCCGCGGACGAGCACCTCGTAGAAGACGGCGCGCTTGTACCACTCGGGGTCGCTGCCCGGGGTGGGGAGGATGGAGGGCCCGTAGCCGTTGTCGGCAGCGGTCGGGTCGGGGACGGGAACGGTCATCGCAGGAGGTCGTCCTCGATCAGGGTCGGGTAGGTCGGAAGCGGACGGCCGGGTTCAGCCGACGGCGGGCGGGAACTGCACCGGCCGCGGGAACGCGATCGAGAAGACGTGCGCCGGCTCGCGGTAGGGGTCGAGCTCCACGTAGTTGAACTGGCCCCAGTCGTAGTGCGCGCCGGTGAGCTCGTCGGTCACCGAGAAGCGCTCGTGCCAGTCCAGGCCCAGGGCCGGCAGGTCGAGCGCCGTCGTCCCGATCTGGGTGTGGCGGCTGGAGAGGTTGACCACCACGACGACGGCGTCGGAGGAACCCGGGTCGGTCTTGCTGAAGCACAGCAGGTTCGGGTTGTCGACCGGGTGGAAGTGCAGCGTGCGCAGCTGCTGCAGCGCCGGGTGCTGGCGGCGCACCTCGTTGAGCCGCCGCAGGTAGCCCGACAGGCTCCGCCCGGCCGCCTCGGCGCCGGCCCAGTCGCGCGGCCGGAGCTGGTACTTCTCGCTGTCCAGGTACTCCTCGCTGCCGGGCCGGACGGCGACGTGCTCGAACAGCTCGAACCCGGAGTAGACGCCCCACGTCGGGCTCATCATCGCGGCGAGCACGGCGCGGATCTTGAACATCGGCGGACCGCCGAACTGCAGCGACTCGTGGAGGATGTCCGGGGTGTTCACGAAGAAGTTCGGCCGCATGTAGTGGCTGTTGGCGGCCAGCTCGCGCCCGTACTCCTCGAGCTCCCAGCGCTCGGTGCGCCAGGTGAAGTACGTGTAGGACTGCGTGAACCCGATCCGGGCCAGCTGGTGCATCATCGCCGGCCGGGTGAACGCCTCGGCGAGGAAGAGCACGTCGGGATCGGTCTTCTTCACCTCCCAGATCAGCCAGTGCCAGAAGTTCAGCGGCTTGGTGTGCGGGTTGTCGACGCGGAAGATCCGCACCCCGCAGGAGATCCAGTGCCGGACGACGCGCAGCACCTCGGCGTAGATGCCGTCGGGGTCGTTGTCGAAGTTGATCGGGTAGATGTCCTGGTACTTCTTCGGCGGGTTCTCCGCGTAGGCGATCGACCCGTCGGCCTTGGTGGTGAACCACTCCGGGTGCTCCCTGACCCAGGGGTGGTCCGGCGCCGCCTGCAGGGCGAGGTCGAGCGCGACCTCCATGCCGAGCTCCCCGGCCCGCCAGACGAAGCCCTTGAAGTCGTCGAGGGTGCCCAGCTGCGGGTGGACGGCGTCGTGCCCGCCCTCCTCGGCGCCGATCGCCCACGGCGAGCCGACGTCGTCCGGCTCGGGGGTCAGGGTGTTGTTGCGGCCCTTGCGGTTGACCCGGCCGATCGGGTGGATCGGCGGCAGGTAGACGACGTCGAAGCCCATGTCGGCGATCGCGGGCAGCCGGTCGACCGCGGTGGCGAACGTGCCGTGCGTCGCCTGACCGCCCACGACCGACCCCTCGGACCGCGGGAAGAACTCGTACCAGGAGCCGTAGAGCGCCCGCGGCCGGTCGACCCACACCTCGTAGGTGGGCGAGGCGGTGACCAGCTCCCGGACGGGGTGGTCGTGGAGCACCTGCTGCAGGGCTGGGGCGAACGCCGGCGCCACCCGCGTGGTGAGCTCGAGGGACTCGTCGCGCAGCGCCGCGGCGGCGGCGGCGACCGCGTCCCGGTGCTCCTCGGGACCGTCGGCGGCCACCCGGTCGAGCAGCCGGGCGCCCTCCTCCAGGTCGTTGGCGAGCTCCCCGGCGCCCTGGCCGGCGGCGATCTTCACCTCGACGGCGTGGTGCCAGGTGGCCAGCGGGTCGCTCCACGCCTCGACGGTGAAGGTCCACAGGCCCTCGCGGTCGGGGACGACCGTGGTCAGCCAGCGGTCGGGTTCCTGGCCGTAGCGGGCCATGCGCCGTAGCTGCGGCGTCCCGTCTTGGCCAGGGGATCGCCAGACGACATCGGCCGCGACGGCGTCGTGGCCCTCGCGGAACACGGTGGCGGTGATCGGCAGGTGTTCACCGACCACGGCACGGGCCGAGAACGACCCGCACGACACGACGGGGGCGACATCGGAGATGCCGAGGCGGAGGTCAGGTCGGCCAGTCATCACGATCACGCTAGAAGGACCCCCTTGCCCACCGCCACTCGCAAGCTCGGGGCGGGCCCTTGCGGGAGGGCCGGTGTCCCCTGAACGGGGACGTCGGTCTGGTTAGGCTCTGGCGGGTGCGAGCTCTCCGACGCTTCACCGTCCGTGCCACCCTGCCGGCGCCGCTGCAGCCGCTGGCCCAGCTGGTGACGAACCTGCGGTGGTCCTGGCACCCCGAGACCCGGGACCTGTTCGAGGCGCTGGACCCCGAGCTGTGGCGCACGTGCGGCGGCGACCCGGTCAAGGTGCTCGGCGAGGTGTCGGCGGAGCGGCTGGCCACGCTGGCCAAGGACCGCCGGTTCCTCCGCCGGCTGCAGGACGTCGTCGACGACCTGCAGGAGTACATGACCGCCGACCTCTGGTACCAGTCGCTGGGCGCCGACGCCCCGCAGTCGATCGCGTACTTCTCGGCCGAATTCGGCATCACCGAGGTGCTGCCGCAGTACTCCGGCGGCCTGGGCATCCTCGCCGGCGACCACCTCAAGGCCGCCTCCGACCTCGGCGTCCCGTTGATCGGCGTCGGGCTGCTGTACCGGGCCGGCTACTTCGAGCAGGGGTTGTCGGCCGACGGCTGGCAGCTGGAGCACTACCCGTCGCTGGACCCGCACGGCCTGCCGGTGAAGCTGCTGCGCGACAAGGACGGCGCCGCGGTCGTCATCTCGGTGCCCCTGCCCGAGGCGCGCACCCTGCACGCGCACGTGTGGCGGGCGCAGGTGGGCCGGGTGTCCCTGCTGCTGCTCGACAGCGACATCGAGGAGAACGCCCCGGCCGAGCGGCTGGTCACCGACCGGCTCTACGGCGGTGACGAGGATCACCGGCTGCGCCAGGAGATGCTGCTCGGCATCGGCGGCGTGCGAGCGCTGCGCGCCTACTGCTCGCAGACCGGCCGGCCGCAGCCCGAGGTGTTCCACGCCAACGAGGGCCACGCCGGCTTCCAGGGCGTCGAGCGGATCCGCGAGCTGACCGTCTCGCACGGGCTGACGTTCCCCGAGGCGCTGCAGGCGGTCCGCGGCGGCACCGTGTTCACCACGCACACGCCCGTGCCGGCCGGGATCGACCGGTTCCCGAAGGCGCTGATCGAGCGCTACTTCGCGGGCTTCGGCGTCCCGCTGGACCAGCTGCTCGCGCTGGGCGCGGAAGAGGACCCGACGAAGTTCAACATGGCGCACATGGGGCTGCGCCTCGGCCAGCGGGCCAACGGCGTCAGCGAGCTGCACGGTCAGGTCAGCCGGCACATGTTCCGGGACCTGTGGCCCGGCTTCGACGAGGACGACGTCCCGATCACCTCGATCACCAACGGGGTGCACGCGGCCACCTGGACCGCCCGCGAGCTGGTGGAGCTGGGCACCCAGCGCTCCAGCCAGGGCGACCCGGCCGAGGTCGAGGGGCCGGTCCACTTCGACGGCGTCGACGCGATCGCCGCCGGTGAGCTGTGGAACACCCGCCGGCTGCTGCGCGGCCGCCTGGTCGACGAGGTGCGCCGGCGGCTGCGGGAGACCGCGCTGTCGCGGGGTGCCGTGGAGTCGGAGGTCGGCTGGACCGACAGCGCCTTCGACCCCGACGTCCTGACGATCGGCTTCGCCCGCCGGGTGCCGTCCTACAAGCGGCTGACGCTGATGTTGAAGGACCCCGAGCGGCTGAAGGCCCTGCTGCTGGACCCCGAGCGGCCGATCCAGCTGGTCATCGCAGGCAAGAGCCACCCGGCCGACGACGGCGGCAAGCAGCTCATCCAGCGGATGGTGCAGTTCGCCGACGACCCCGAGATCCGGCACCGGATCGCCTTCCTGCCCGGCTACGACATCGGCATGGCCCGCTACCTCTACTGGGGCTGCGACGTCTGGCTGAACAACCCGCTGCGGCCCCTGGAGGCGTGCGGCACCTCGGGGATGAAGGCCGCGCTCAACGGCGGGCTGAACCTCTCCATCCGCGACGGCTGGTGGGACGAGTGGTTCGACGGCCAGAACGGCTGGGCCATCCCCACCGCCGACGGGGTGGCCGACCCCGACCGACGCGACGAGGTCGAGGCGCGCGCCATCTACGACCTGATCAGCACCCAGGTGCAGCCGCGGTTCTACGAGCGCGACCGGGACGGCGTGCCCGCCCGGTGGGTGGAGATGGTCCGGCACACGCTGCGCGAGACCGGGCCGAAGGTGCTCGCCTCCCGGATGGTCCGCGACTACGTGCAGCAGCTCTACGTGCCGGCGTCCTACTCGGCGCGCGCGATGGCCGACGGCGGCGGTTACGCGCCCGCTCGCGAGGAGGCGGCCCGGCGGATGCACCTGCTGGCGAACTGGGGCACCGTCCGCGTGGCCCACGTCGAGGCGACCGGTGCCGGTGACACCCCCGAGATCGGCTCGACCCTGGCCCTGCGCGCGGAGGTGGAGCTGCCGGGGCTGTCGCCGTCCGACATCGAGGTGCAGGCCGCCTACGGGCGCGTCGACGACGCCGACGCCCTGCACGGGGTCACCACCATCCCGATGGACCACGAGCAGGCCGACGGTTCCCGGCACTGGTTCACCGCCACCGTCCCGCTCGAGCGCACGGGCGCGTTCGGCTACACGGTGCGCGTCCTGCCGCGGTCGGCCCACCTGGCCAACCCGGCGGAGCTGGGGGTCGTGACCTCGGCCTGAACCGCCCCGGCGAACGCTCGCTGAACCTTCGCTTGAGACTCTCAGGTCACGGGTACCCCACGCAGACGGCGTGGCGGTGCCGCACGACCGCCCACTTCTGTGGTGCATCACTAGGCTGGAGCCCATGCCCGACCGCTGTGAAGTCCTCCCCGGAGACTCGGTCGTCGCCCGACGCGGTGGCGGCCTCCTCTGGGTCGACGCTCCCGGCTCGCCCGCCCTGGTGGCGGCCCTGCACGCCTGCCTGGGGGTGGCCGGCCCCGGCGCGGACCGGGTCCTCGCCGCCGTCGCCTCTCAGGTGATGACCCTCGGCAACGGCGGAGCCTCCTTCGCCATCGTGCTGACCGACTCCGCCCAGGGCACCGGCACCGGTGTGGCGCTCTGGTCCGGCAAGGGTCAGCCCGCCGTCGACGGGGTGCCGGTCTCCGGCTCCTCCGTGGACGGGGGCTGCACGCTGGCCGCCGGGTTCTCGCTGGGCCAGACCCTCTACGTCGGCCCCGGCCAGGCCGCGCCGCAGATGCCCCCGGGCGTCGCGTTCGACCTGCAGGACGGCACGGTCCCCGGCTCCGGGGCCATGCTGCACCTGGCCGCGCCGGCTCCGGCGGCCGCGGCCCCGCAGCCCGCCGCCGCGCCGGCGCAGCAGTCCTTCGCCGCGTCCTCCGACGCCGGTTTCGGGGCCCCGGCGGCCGCGGCGCCGTCGTCGTCCCAGGCCCGGCCCGACTCGGGGGAGCAGACCGCCTTCTGGCGGCCCGACGCCCCCTCGGCGCCGCTGCTGCGGTTCGACGACGGGATGGTCGTCACCATCGACGAGGACCTCGTGCTCGGCCGTCGTCCGGACAACCACGAGCTGGTCGCCGCCGGCACGGCCCGGCCGGTGCCGATAGCGGACACCCAGAACGTGCTGTCCTCCGCGCACGCGGCGATCCAGCGGGCCGGCCGCGAGGTCTCGCTCGTCGACCTCGGCTCGCTCAACGGCACGCACGTCGCCGGTCCCGAGGCCACCGAGTGGACCCAGCTCGAGCCCGGCGTGGCGCACCCGCTGTCCGACGGCGACCGGCTGCTCCTCGGCTGGACCGTCATCACCTTCGAGCAGCCCCAGGACTAGCAACCGCGGAAAGGGCCCCTGCCGGATCTCCGGCAGGGGCCCTTTTGCGCGTGTCCGGGGGTCACCCTCGCGCTGTGGTCGCCGCCCTCGTGGTGGGACGCGCGGGTCGCGACGACGCGGCGAGGGTGACCGCTCGCCTCACGGGCGGCGGAGCACCCGCATGAGCCAGACGCTGCGGCCGGGCAGCTCGACCTTCCCGGGGGCGACGACGGCCGGCCGCGGCGGGACGCCGGTCGGGTACTCGGTGGACAGCGCCAGCTCGTAGCCGTCGCCCCAGGGCGGTCCGGGCAGCGTCACGGTCACCTTCTCGGCGCCGGCGTGCAGCCACGCGAGGTAGCTCTCGTCGACGATCCGCCGGCCGAACTCGTCGCGGTGCCGGATCGCCCGCCCGTCGAGGTACATCCCGATGGTCCGCAGGTTGGTGTCGAACCAGTCCGAGGTGGTCAGCTGCGCGCCGCCGGGGTTGAACCAGGCCAGGTCGCGGGTGCCGCCGGTCTGCCGCAGCTCGTGGCCCTCGAAGAAGGCCTCCTGGCGCAGCACGGGCGAGGACCGCCGCAGCGCGACCAGCCGCTGGACGAAGGCGAGCAGGTCCTCGTCGACGTCCTTCCAGTCGATCCAGGAGACCTCGTTGTCCTGGCAGTAGGCGTTGTTGTTGCCCAGCTGCGTGCGGCCGAGCTCGTCGCCCGCGGTGAGCATCGGCACGCCGGTGGACAGCAGCAGCGTGGCCAGGTGGTTGCGCACCTGCCGCGCGCGCAGGGCCAGGACGGCGGGGTCGTCGGTGGGCCCCTCGACGCCGGAGTTCCAGTTCCGGTTGTGGCTCTCCCCGTCCCGGTTGTCCTCGCCGTTGGCCTCGTTGCGCTTCTTCTGGTAGGTGACGAGGTCGGCGAGGGTGAAGCCGTCGTGCGCGGTGACGAAGTTGACGCTGGCGAAGGGCCGGCGGCCGTCGGAGCGGTACAGGTCCGAGGAGCCGGTGAGCCGGTAGGCGAGGTCGCGCACGCCCACCTGCGCGCCGGACCACACGTCGCGGACGGTGTCGCGGTACTTGCCGTTCCACTCGGTCCACGGCGGCGGGAAGTTGCCCACCTGGTAGCCGCCCTCGCCGACGTCCCACGGCTCGGCGATCAGCTTCACCTGGCTGACCACCGGGTCCTGGTGGACGACGTCGAAGAACGCCGACAGCCGGTCGACGTCGTGCATCGACCGGGCCAGCGCCGAGGCGAGGTCGAACCGGAAGCCGTCGACGTGCATCTCGGTGACCCAGTACCGCAGCGAGTCCATGAGCAGCGCCAGGACCGCGGGACGGCGGACGTCGAGGGTGTTCCCGCAGCCGGTGTAGTCGGTGTAGCGCGAGCCGTCGCCGCCGCGCAGCCGGTAGTAGGCGCGGTTGTCGATGCCCTTGAACGACAGGGTCGGCCCGCTGTGGTCGCCCTCGGCGGTGTGGTTGTAGACGACGTCGAGGATCACCTCGATGCCCGCGGCGTGCAGCGCCTTGACCATCGCCTTGAACTCGGTGACCTGCCCGCCCGCGCTGCCGGCGGAGCTGTAGGCGGCGTGCGGCGCGAAGTAGCCGAGGGTGTTGTAGCCCCAGTAGTTGGTCAGCCCGCGCTTGAGCAGGTGCGGCTCGCTGACGAAGTGGTGCACCGGCAGCAGCTCGACGGCGGAGACGCCGAGCGTGCTCAGGTGCTCGACGAACGCCGGGTGGGCCAGCCCCGCGTAGGTGCCGCGCAGCGCCGGGGGGACGTCGGGGTGGCGCATGGTCGCGCCCTTGACGTGCAGCTCGTAGATGACGGTGTCGGCCCAGGACGTCGCCGGCGGCCGGTCGCCGCCCCACGGGAAGTCGTCGTGGATGACCACGCCGCGGGGCACGTGCGGCGCCGAGTCGCGGTCGTCGGGGGTGCGCGCGTCGGGGCTGTCGCCGCGGTAGCCGAACAGCGACCCGTCGAGGGTCAGCTGCCCGTCGACCGCCCGCGCGTACGGGTCGAGCAGCAGCTTCGCCGGGTTGTAGCGCAGCCCCTGGCTCGGGTCGTAGGGGCCGTGCACGCGGTAGCCGTAGCGCTGCCCGGGGCCGACCCCCGGCAGCCGGGCGTGCCAGACCTGGTGGGTGCTCTCCCGCAGCCGGTGGCGGTGCTCGGTCCCGTCGGCGTCGAACAGGCACAGGTCCACGGCCTGGGCGCCGGCCGACCACAGCGCGAAGTTGGTCCCGGTCCCGTCCCAGTGCGCGCCGAGCGGGCTGGGGGACCCGGGCCAGGTGACCGGTCCGGTCGGCCCGTCCGCGGGGAGTGCGTCCACTCTGTGATCCTGCCCTCTCCCGAGCCGTGGCGCGTCGCAGGCAGCGCGACGCGGGTTGGTTGGATGGACACGTGTCGAGTTCTGGGTCGTACGAGTCGGTCGTCCGCATGAAGGGAGTCGACGTCGTACGGGGGGAGACCTTCCTGCTCCGCGGTGTCGACTGGACGGTGGAGGCCGACCACCGCTGGGTGGTGCTCGGCCCCAACGGCGCCGGGAAGACGACGCTGCTGCAGCTGGCCGCCGCGCAGATGCACCCCACCCGCGGGGTGGTGGAGCTGCTGGGGGAGACCCTCGGCGCGGTCGACGTCTTCGAGCTGCGCCCGCGGATCGGCCTCACCAGCGCGGCGCTCGCCCAGCGGATCGCGCCGGCCGAGAAGACCGGCGACGTCGTCGTCTCCGCCGGGTACGCCGTGGTCGGGCGCTGGCGCGAGCGCTACGACGTCCACGACCTGACCCGTGCCGGGATGCTCATGCAGCAGTGGGGCGTCGAGCAGTTCGCCCACCGGCCGTTCGGCACCCTCAGCGAGGGCGAGCGCAAGCGCGCCCAGATCGCCCGCGCGCTCATGCCCGACCCCGAGCTGCTGCTGCTCGACGAGCCCGGCGCCGGGCTCGACCTCGGCGGCCGTGAGGACCTCGTCTCGCGGCTCTCCGACCTCGCGCACTACCACTTCGCGCCGGCCCAGGTGCTGGTCACCCACCACGTCGAGGAGATCCCGCCCGGCTACTCGCACGCCCTTCTGCTGCGCGAGGGCGCGGTCGTGGCGCAGGGCGCGGCCGACGACGTCCTGACCGCGGCGAACCTGTCGGACACCTTCGGCGTGCCGCTGGCGCTGACCCGCACCGATGGCCGCTTCGCCGCCCGACGCGCGGCCTGACCCCGGCGATACGGTGCAGGGCATGACGGAGCCGGAGTTCGTGACCCTGCAGGTGGAGGACGGGGTGGGCACGATCCGCCTCGACCGGCCGAAGATGAACGCGATCGACGAGCAGCTGCACTGGGAGGTCCGGCGGGCCGCGCAGGAGGCCGGCAAGCGCGACGACGTCCGCGCCGTCGTCCTGTACGGAGGCGAGCGGGTCTTCGCCGCAGGCGCCGACATCAAGGCGATGAGCCAGCTCGACGGGGCCGGCATGGTGGCCTGGGGCCGCGAGCTGCAGTACTCCTTCATCGAGGTGGCGCGCTGCCCCAAGCCGGTCATCGCCGCGGTCACCGGCTACGCCCTCGGCGGCGGCTACGAGCTCGCCCTCTGCGCGGACTTCCGCGTGCTCGGCGCCGGGGCCAAGATCGGCCAGCCCGAGATCCTGCTCGGCGTCATCCCGGGCGCCGGCGGCACCCAGCGCCTCGCCCGGCTGGTCGGCCCGGCCCGCGCCAAGGACCTCGTCTTCACCGGCCGGCACGTCGGCGCCGAGGAGGCGCTCGAGATCGGGCTGGCCGACGCCGTCGTCCCGGACGACGAGGTCTACTCCACCGCCGTCGCCATGGCGAAGAAGTTCGCCGCCGGACCGCCGCTGGCCCTCGCCGCCGCCAAGCAGGCGATCGACGAGGGGCTGGACCTGCCGCTGGCCCAGGGGCTGGCGCTGGAGAGCCGGCTGTTCGCCGAGCTGTTCGACACCGAGGACCAGAAGATCGGGATGCGCTCGTTCCTCGAGAACGGGCCGGGCAAGGCCACGTTCACCGGTCGCTAGTCCGAGCTGGTCCGCAGGACCCGCACCGTGCCGCTGTCGAGGTCGGTCACGTAGGCCTTGGTCCCGTCGGGCAGCACCGCGACGCTGGTCGGGCTGGTGCCGGTCGGGATCGTCGCGGTGACGGAGTTGGTGGCGGTGTCGATCACCGACACCGTGCCGCCGTTGACGTTGGCCGTGTAGAAGTGCCGCCCGTCGGGCGCGTAGGTGAGGTCCTGCGGCTTCGCGCCGACCGGGATCGTGGCGACGACGGTGTTGGTGGCGGTGTCGATGACCGAGACGTTGTTGCTGTCGAAGTTGACCACCGACACCCGGCTGCCGTCGGGCGAGATCTGGATGCTGTGCGGCGAGGTGCCGACCGGGATCGTCGTGACCACCTTGCCGCCCTGGGTCAGGTCGAGCACCGTGACGACGCCGGACTCGTGGTTGGCGGTGTAGGCGGTGTGCCCGTCGGCGCTGATCGCGATCCAGTGCGGGTTCTTCGGCACCACGTAGGAGCCGACCTCCTTGGCCGTCGTGGTGTCGAGCACCTCGACCCGCCCCTCGTTGTGCAGGGGGACGAACAGCAGCTTCCCGTCGGGCGAGGTCGACGGCGCGAACGGCCGCAGGCCGACCGGGACGGTCGCGGTGACCGAGTTCGTCTTCGTGTCGACGAAGACGACGGCGTTGTACGTGTAGTCGGCGTTGGTCACCGTGATGTAGGCGACCGAGCCGTCCGGCGAGAACGTGACGAACTGCGGCGGCGCGGCCTGGATCGGGATCGTCGCGGTCGTGGTGTTCAGCGTGGTGTCGAAGACGGTGACGACGCCCGCGGTGCGGTTGGCGATGTAGGCGAACCGGCCGTTGGGTGCGACCGCCATGTACCCCGGCGAGGGGCCGACCGGGATCGGGTCGCCGTCCACGGTCGGGACGGCGATGCTCTGGGACGGCGCGGCGCTCGACGGCGTCGCCGGCTTCCCGCTGGCGCCGGCGCTCGCGCTGCCCCCGGTCTGCGCGCTGGTCGTCGCCGACCCGCCGGAGGCCGTGGACCCCTGGTCCCGGTTCCACAGCAGTGCCGTGAGCGCGCCGGCGACCGCGAGGATCACCAGGACCCCGGCGAGCACCAGCCAGCGCTGCCGGCGCCGCTCGGCGGCGCGGTCGGGCCCACCGAACGGCGGCGGCGGTGGCGGGGACCCCGGGGGCTGGCCGGGCGGGTACGCCCCCGGCGGGAAGGCCCCGGGCGGCTGCGCGGACCGGTACGCCTCCGGCTGCGGGCTCAGCGGCGCCGGGGGAGGCAGCGGGTCGACCGAGCTGTGCGAGCCGTCGGCCGAGAGCAACCCGACCGCGAGCGGCGGAGTCACCTCGCCGGGGTACGGAGCTGCGGGTGCCGGCTCGGCGGCCGGGCGGCTCGGCGCCGTCGGCGGGGCCGTGGGAACCGGTCCGGTCGGCGCCGCGGAGAGCGCCGCCTTCGCCGCGATCGCCAGCTCGCCCGGCGTGGCGAAGCGGTCCTCGCGCCGCTTCGCCATGCCCGCGGCGACGACCGCGTCCAGCTCGGGCGGCACGCCCTCGACGAGCTGGCTCGGCCGCGGCGGCTCCATGTACAGGTGGGCGTAGAGCAGCGAGGGCAGGTCGGTGCCGGGGAAGGGGCGCTGGCCGGTGAGGCACTCGCAGAGCAGGCAGGCCAGCGAGTAGACGTCGGTGCGGCCGTCGATCGGCTCGTGGGTGAACCGCTCGGGGGCCATGTAGTCCAACGTGCCGACCGTGGCGCCGGTGATCGTCAGCGCCGTCCGCGTGCTCCCGAGCGAGCGGGCGATGCCGAAGTCGACCACGTAGACGAAGTCGTTCGCTGTGACGATCACGTTCGACGGCTTGATGTCGCGGTGCACCAGGCCGTCAGCATGGGCGGAGTCGAGTGCGTCGGCGATCTGGGCGACGAACGCCACCGCCCGCGCCGGCGGCAACGGCCCCTCTTGAAGCAGCCCGGCGAGATCGCGCCCGTCGACCAGCCGCATCTCGATGAACAGCCGGCCGTCGATCTCGCCGTAGTCGTGGATCGGGATGACGTGCGGCTCGCGCAGCCGGGCGGCGACCTCCGACTCCCGTCGGAAGCGCTGGGTGAACTCGCGATCGTTCGCCAGCGACTCCGGCAGCAGCTTGATCGCCACCAGCCGGTCGCGGCGGGTGTCGCGCGCCCGCCAGACCTCGCCCATGCCCCCGACACCGATCAGGGATTGCAGCTCGTACGGGCCGAACAGTCGCGGCGTCATGCGCATGAGCTCCCTCGACGCGCCGCCCGCAGGCGGCTTCGCGGTGGGCCGGTCCGGCTCCCGGTGCGCCGCAGGCTACGTTCGCCTCGGGGACCGGTAAAGGCTCTCGCCCGCCACCCACGGATACGGCACAGTCACGTCCGTGTTCGACGGGCTCCACCACGCGCAGCCGGCCGTGCCGCCGGTTCTCGAAGCGCGTGGTTCCGGGGCGGCGGCCTGGAGCTGCACGCGGTGGCGGGTTCCGGACCCAGAACTCAGCCCGCGGTGAGGTCGAGGACGCTCACGGTGCCCGACTTCGAGTTCGTCACGTAGGCCCGCTCGCCGTCCGGGCGGACGGCGATGCTGGTGGGCGACGTCCCGACCGCCACGGTGTCGGTGACCGTGAAGCTGTCGGTGTCGATCACCGAGACGCTGTCGTCGGCGTTGTCGACCGCGTAGAGGTGCTTGCCGTCGGCGGCCCAGGCGACGTCCTGCGGGTTGCCGCCGACCGGGACGCTGGTCAGCACCTTCCGGCCGGCCGTGTCGACGACGGTGACCGTGCCGCCCTCGTAGTCGGCGACCGCGAGCTCGTCGCCGTCGGGGGAGACGGCCACCGCGTACGGGCCGTCGCCGGCGTCGACGGTGGTGATCGCGCTGCGCGTGCGCGTGTCCAGCACGGTCAGCAGGTCGGACTCGTGGTTGGCCACGTAGGCCCGCCGGCCGTCGGGGGAGAGCGCGACCGCGTGGGGATCGGACGCGACCGGGATCGTCGCGACGAGCGCGTCGCTGGCGGTGTCGACGACGTCGACCCGGCTGGCCGCGTGGCTGGCCACCCAGACGAACCGGCCGTCCGGGGTCACCGCCGCCGAGAAGGGCCGGGCGTCGATCTCGGTCTTGTCCACCTGCCGGCCGGTCTCGGTGTCGAGGGTGACCAGCCAGTTCGCGGTCTGGTCGGCGTTCTTCACGCTGACGTAGACCTGCTGCCCGTCGGGGGAGACCCGGACGTACCAGGCGGGGCCGTCGGCGATCGCGATCGTGTCGACGACCTGGTCGTTCGCGGTGTCGAGCACGGTCACCGTTCCGGCGTCGCGGTTGGCCACGTAGGCCCGCTTCCCGTCGGGGGTGACGTCGACGTAGCCGGGGGTCTCGCCCGCGGGCACGGTGCCGACCACGGTCGGGTGGTCGCCGCTCGCGGCGGCGGACGGGTCGGCCGCCCCGGCGCCGCTCCAGCGCACCGCCGCGAAGACCCCGACGCCCACGACGAGCAGGACGGCGGCGGCGAGCAGGACCGGAACCCGCCACCGATGGCGCGACGGGACGGCCTCGTCGACCGGGACGGGCGCAGGGGGAGGCCCGAGCGGCGTGGGGGTGCGGTCGAACGCGGGCTCGGGGGCAGGCCCGGTGCGGACCGTCTCCGGCGCCCGGATGACGGTCGGCGGGGCGAGGCTGCGCACCGGCGCGACGAGTGCGTGGTGGGCGGCGGCCGCGAGCTCAGGCGCCGTCGCGAACCGGTCCTGCGGCCGCTTGGCCATCCCGCGCCGGATCACCGCGTCCAGCGCCGGCGGGACGTCGGCGACCACGGAGCTGGCCTTCGGCGGGTCCAGGTGCAGGTGGGCGTACATCAGCGCGGGCAGGTCCCCGCCGCGGAACGGCCGCTCGGCGGTGAGGCACTCGTAGAGCACGCAGGCCAGCGAGTAGACGTCGGCCCGGCCGTCGATCGGCTGCTGGGTGAACCGCTCCGGGGCCATGTAGTCCAGCGTGCCGACGGTGGCGCCCGAGACGGTGAGGTTGGTGCGGTCGTTGCCGACCGACCGGGCCACCCCGAAGTCGACGACGTAGACGAAGTCGTTCTTCGTGACCAGCAGGTTCGACGGCTTCACGTCGCGGTGCACGAGCTGCTCGGCGTGCGCCGCGTCCAGCGCCTCGGCGATCTGCCCGAGCAGCCCCACCGCCCGCGCCGGGGCGAGCGGACCCTCCTCGGCCAGGATCGTGCCGATGTCCCGGCCGTCGACCAGCCGCATGTCGATGAACAGCTGCCCGTCGATCTCGCCGAAGTCGTGGATCGGGATGACGTGCGGGTCGCGCAGCCGCGCGGCGACGAACGACTCGCGGCGGAACCGGTTGATGTACTCGGGGTCCTGCGCGAACACCGGGGCGAGCAGCTTCACGGCGACCCACCGGTCCCGGCTGCGGTCGCGGGCCCGGTAGACCTCGCCCATGCCGCCGACGCCGAGCAGCGAGGTGAGCTCGTAGGGCCCGAAGGCGCGGGGCAGCATCCGACCGTCGACCCCCGTCCACCCGTGTCCGGCCCTCGCGGGCGTCCCGCCGTGGTGGGCAGGGAGGGTATGGGGGCGACGGCGCCACGTAAATGCGCTGGTGCGCGAGCCGAACACGGAGCGGATCAGCCGGTCGTCAGGTCCAGCACGCTCACCGTGCCGTCACCCACGTTGGTCACGTAGGCCCGCTCGCCGTCGGGGCGGACGGCGATGCTGCTCGGGGACGTGCCCACCGGCACCGCGGCCGTGCGCCGGTAGGTGCGCGCGTCGACCACGGACACGGTGCCGTCCTCGGCGTCGGCGGTGTAGAGGTGCCGGCCGTCGGGTGCCCAGGCGACGTCCTCAGGGTGGCCGCCGACCCGCGCGGTGGCGAGCACGCGGTTGCTGAGCGTGTCGACGACGGTGACCGTCCCCCCGGTGCGGTCGGCGACCGCCAGCCGGTCCCCGTCGGGGGAGACGGCGACCCCGTAGGGGGCGTCGCCGCCGGGGAGGGTGGCCACGACGCCGCGGGTCCGGGTGTTGAGCACGGTCAGCGTGTCGGTCTCGTGGCTGGCGACGTAGGCCCAGCGGCCGTCGGCGGAGAACGCCACGGCGTGGGGGCTCTCGGCGACGGGGATCGTCGCGGTCACCTCGCCGCGGGCGACGTCGATCACGTCGATCTCCGACTTCTCGTGGCCGGCCACCCAGACCTCGCGGCCGTCGGGGGTGACGGCGGAGGAGAACGGGCGGGGGCCCACCGGCACCGAGGCGACCTCGGTGCCGGCGGCGGGGTCGAGGACGACGACCCGGCTGACCGTCTGGGCGTCGTCCTTGACGCTGACGTAGGCCCGGCGGCCGTCCGGCGAGACCGACACGTACCAGGCCGGCCCGTCGGGGACGTCGACGGTGCCGGTGACCCGGCCGGCCGCGGTGTCCAGCACCCACAGGTCGCGGCCGCGGCCGGCGACGTACGCCGTCCGCCCGTCGGGGGACAGCGCGATGTCGGACGGCGAGACGCCGACGTCCATGGTGGCGACGACGGTCGGGTGCCCGCTGCTCGCGGCCGGTCCGTCGTCGGACCCGGCGCTCACCGCGACGGCGACGCCGGTGCCGGCCAGGACGACGACCGCCCCGACCGCGACGAGCCGGCCACGGGGGCGCCGCCGCGGGGCGACCGGCTCCTCCTGCGGCGGGGCGACCACCGACGTGGTCCGGTTGCCGGAGAACCGGTACGGGGGCGCCGGGGCGAGCAGCCGCGGCCGGTCGACCGGGACGACCTCCGGGCGCCCCCGCGGCGGGCGGGCGGGGCGATCGGTCAGGGGGCCGGGCCCCGCGGCGACCGGCAGCGGGACGCGCAGCGCGGCACGGGCGGCGCCGGCCAGCTCACCGGCCGTGGCGAAGCGGTCCTGCGGCCACCGGGCCATGCCGCGGGCGATGACGTCGTCGAGCGCCGGCGGGACGCCGTCGACGAGCACCGATGCCCGCGGCGGCCGGCGGTGCAGGTGAGCGTCCTGCTGCGCCCGCAGGTCGCCGCCGGGGAACGGCGGCCGGCCGGTCAGGGTCTCGTGCAGCAGGCAGGCGAGGGCGTGGACATCGGTGCGCGCGTCGAGGACGCCGTCGGTGAACTGCTCGGGGGCCAGGTGCTCCAGCGTCTGCACCGTCGCCCCGGTCGCCACCAGCGAGGCCCGGCCGCGGCCGACCGGACGGGCCACGCCGAAATCGGAGAGCAGGACGGCGTCGCCCGGAGCCAGCAGCACGTTCGACGGCTTGACGCCCAGGTGCAGCAGGCCCGCAGCGGCGGCCGTGTCCAGCGCCGCCGCGACCCGGCCGACGATCGCGACCGCGCGTTGCGGGGCCAGGGGGCCCGACCGCGCGAGGACAGCGCCCAGGTCGCGGCCCTCCAACAGGTGCATCGCCACGAAGAGCCGCCGGTGCAGCTCGCCGACCTCGCGCACGGGCAGCAGGAAGGGGGAGCGCAGCCGGGACACCGCGGTCGCGTCGCGCTGCACCCGGAGCACGTACTCGGCGTCGCGGCTCAGCGCGGGGAAGAACAGCTTGAGGGCCACGCGGCGACCCGACCGGGTGTCGCGGGCGCGGTAGACCTCGCCGGTGTCCCCGCTGCCGAGGAACGACAGCAGCTCGAACGGGCCGAACCGCCGGCGGAACATGACCGGATCCCCCTCTCGTGGCCGGCCCGTTCCGGCGCTGGCGCACGGTAGGCGGTGGAGATCGGCAGCGGAACACCGCGGGTCACGATGGGGCCGCAGAGCCCTCGTTCGGAGGAACGCCGTCCACCGGACGGGTGCGCAGGCGGCATCATCGGGCCGTGCAGCCCGATCTCGACCGCTCCGACCGGACCGGCCGCGCGTGGGTGGACCGGGCCGTGGCCGTGGTCGAGGCCGACGCGCTGCGCAGTGCCGACACGCACCTGCTGGTCTACCCGTTGCCCCCGGAGTGGGGTGTCGACCTCTACCTCAAGGACGAGTCGACGCACCCGACCGGCAGCCTGAAGCACCGGCTGGCCCGCTCGCTGTTCCTGTACGGCCTGTGCTCGGGCCAGATCACCGAGGGCGGGACCGTGGTCGAGGCCTCCAGCGGCTCCACCGCGGTCAGCGAGGCGTACTTCGCCCGGATGCTCGGTCTGCCGTTCGTCGCCGTCATGCCGGCGAGCACCAGCCCCGAGAAGATCGCCCTCATCGAGTTCCACGGCGGCCGGTGCCACCTGGTCGCCGATCCGCGGACGGTCTACGACGAGGCGCGGCGGATCGCCGCGGAGACCGGCGGGCACTACCTCGACCAGTTCACCAACGCCGAGCGGGCCACGGACTGGCGGGGCAACAACAACATCGCGGAGTCGGTGTTCTCCCAGCTCGCCCACGAACGCCACCCGCTGCCCGAGTGGGTCGTCGTCGGCGCGGGCACCGGTGGCACGAGCGCCACCATCGGCCGCTACCTGCGCTACCGGCGGCTGCCCACCCGGCTGGCCGTCGTCGATCCCGAGGGCTCGTCGTTCTTCCCCTCCTGGCGGGACGGCGACCCGTCGGTGGCGACCGGCCGCCCCTCGCGGATCGAGGGCATCGGGCGGCCGAGGGTCGAGCCGTCGTTCGTGCCGACGATCGTCGACCGGATGATCTGCGTCCCGGACGCCGCCTCGCTGGCCGCGATGCGCCACCTGGAGCGGGTCACCGGGCGGCGGGCCGGCGGGTCGACGGGCACCAACCTCTGGGGCGCCTTCCGGCTGGTCTCCGAGATGCTCGCGGCGGGGCGCACCGGCAGCGTCGTCACGCTGCTGTGCGACGGCGGCGAGCGGTACGCGCACACCTACTACTCCGACGAGTGGCTGGCCGCGGAGGGGCTCGACCTCGCTCCGCACGCCGCCGTCCTCGAGGACTTCGCCGCGACCGGCCGGTGGAGCGAGCCGGCGTGAGCCGCGTCACCCGGGTCCCCGAGCGCAGGTCCGTTACCGGCCAGTAACCTCCATGATCGGAGCTAGGCGGGCGGCAGGCCCGCATCCTGAGCCATCGCGGAGGTAGTCCTGGCGATGAACATCGTCGTTCTGGTCAAGCAGGTCCCCGATTCCGGCAGCGCCCGTGCGCTGGACCCGTCGGACAACACCGTGGCGCGGGCGACCGCGGACAACGTGATCAACGAGATGGACGAGTACGCCATCGAGGAGGCGCTGCAGGTCCGCGACCGGGAGGGCGGCGAGGTCACCGTCCTCACCGTCGGCCCGGACTCGGCGACCGACGCGATCCGCAAGGCGCTGTCCATGGGCGCGGACAAGGCCGTGCACGTCTCCGACGAGGCGATCCACGGGTCGGACGCGATCGCCACCTCGGCCGTCCTGGCCGCTGCCCTGGGGCAGCTGGAGTACGACCTGATCCTGTGCGGCGCCGAGGCGACCGACGCCCAGATGTCGGTGATGCCGGCGCTGCTGTCCGAGCGGCTGGGCATCCCGCAGCTGTCGGGCGCGCGCAAGCTGACGATCGAGGGCGGCACCGCCAAGGTCGAGCGGCAGACCGACGCCGGCTACTGGGCGCTGGAGGCGCCGCTGCCGGCGATCGTGTCCACCTGGGACTCGATCAACGAGCCGCGCTACCCCTCCTTCAAGGGGATCATGGCCGCCAAGAAGAAGCCGGTGGAGAGCAAGTCGCTGGCCGACCTCGGCGTCGACGCCGGCACCGTGGGCCTGGGCAACGCCACCACGCAGGTCGTGGACTTCGCGCCGCGGCCGCCGAAGGGCGCCGGCGTCAAGGTGACCGACGAGGGCGACGGCGCCGAGAAGCTGGTCGGCTTCCTCGCCGAGCAGAAGATCGTCTGACCCGGACCGATCCGAGACAAAGGAGATAGTCATGGCTGAGGTCCTGGTCCTCGTCGAGCTCAACCCCGACGGTCAGGGAGTCCGCAAGACGACGCTGGAGGCGCTGACCGCCGCCCGCGCGCTGGGTGAGCCGTCCGCCGTCGTCGCGGGTGCCCCCGGCGCCGCGGCCGGCGCCAAGGACGCGCTGGCCGAGTACGGCGCGGCCAAGGTCTACGTCGCCGAGTCGCCCGACATCGACGGCTACCTGGTCGCCCCCAAGGCCGAGGTGCTCGCCTCGCTGGTCGAGCGCGTCTCGCCCGCCGCGGTCGTCATCCCGTCCTCGCCGGAGGGCAAGGAGGTCGCCGCCCGCCTGGCGGTGAAGACGAACTCCGGCTTCCTGACCGACGTCACCGAGATCGCCGCCGACGGCACCGCGACCCAGGTGGCGTTCGCCGGGCAGGTCATCGTGCACTCGAAGGTCACCACCGGGACGCCGATCTACACCCTGCGCGGCAATTCGGTCACCCCCGAGCCGGCGTCGGGTGCGGCGGCCGAGGAGGCCGTCGACGTGGCGCTGTCCGACGCCGCCAAGGCGGTCACGGTCACCGACCGGGTCGTCGAGCAGAAGTCGTCCCGGCCGGAGCTGACCGAGGCCTCGATCGTCGTCTCCGGCGGTCGCGGTGTGGCCAGCGCCGAGAACTTCTCCCTGATCGAGGGGCTGGCCGACTCCCTCGGCGCCGCCGTGGGTGCCTCCCGGGCCGCGGTCGACTCCGGCTTCTACCCGCACACCTTCCAGGTGGGGCAGACCGGCAAGACCGTCTCGCCGAACCTCTACATCGCCGTCGGCATCTCCGGCGCCATCCAGCACCGCGCCGGCATGCAGACCAGCAAGACGATCGTCGCCGTCAACAAGGACCCCGAGGCGCCGATCTTCGAGCTGGCCGACTTCGGTGTCGTCGGCGACCTGTTCCAGGTCGTCCCCGCCGCCACCGAGCAGATCACCGCCCGCAGGGGCTGAGCACCACCAGCGCGTTCCGTCCGGGCGTCGATCCCCTCGGGGGTCGGCGCCCGGCGTCGTCTCGCGGAAAGCATTCGCGGGCCGGCGTGGTTGGGCGGAAGGTGGGTCAGGTGGACGGCGGAAGTGCGCGGCTGCTCGATCGCGCGCACCGGCTGACCACCTCCGGTCTGGTCCTGCTGGTCACGTTCGTCGCCTTCGAGGCCATGGCGGTCGGGACGGCGATGCCGACCGCGGTCGCCGAGCTGCACGGGCTGGCCTGGTACGCCTGGCCGTTCAGCGCCTTCCTCGTCGCGCAGGTGGTCGGCATGGTCGTCGGCGGCGACCTGGGCGACCGCCGCGGCGCCCGGGTGGCGCTGCCCTGGGGCGTGGCCGCGTTCGCCGCCGGCCTGCTCGTCGCGGGGCTGGCCGGGAACATGGCCGTCTTCGTCGCCGGCCGGGCGGTGCAGGGCTTCGGCGGCGGGGTGATCTCCGTCGTCCTCTACGTCGTCGCCGGGCAGGCCTACGCGCCCCGGCTGCGGCCGCGGCTGTTCGGTGCGATCAGCGCGGCCTGGGTGCTGCCGGCCCTGGTCGGGCCGGTGGTCGCCGGGCTGCTCACCACGCACGCGAGCTGGCGCTGGGTCTTCCTCGGGCTGCTGCCGCTGATCGCCCTCAGCCTCGGGCTGGTGCTGCCCGCGGTCCGCGCGCTCCCGGCCACCGGCAGCGGGCTGAAGTCGTCGGCGGCCCGCCGGTGGTGGGCGCTGCTCGCCGGGGTCGGCATCGCCGGGCTGCAGTACGCCGGCCAGCGCCGCGATCTGCTCGCGCTGGCGATCGCCGTCGCCGGCGTCGCCGCGCTCCTGGCCGGGCTGCGACCGCTGCTGCCGGCCGGCACCGGCCGGGCGGCCCGCGGGTTGCCCGCCGTGGTCGCCTGCCGCGGTCTGCTCGCCGGTGCCTTCTTCGGCATGGACGCCCTCCTGCCGCTCACGCTCACCGAGGTGCACGGCCTGAGCCCGACCGCGGTCGGCATCCCGCTCACCGCCGGTGCGGTCGGCTGGGCGGCGGCCTCGCACCTGCAGGGCCGCTTCCCCTCGGTGGCGCGCGAGCGCCTGCTGCGCGCCGGCTTCGCCCTGCTCGCCCTCGGCCTGGCCGGCACCGCGCTCGCCGCCGTCCCGGCGCTCGGGGGTTGGCCGGCCTACGGCACGTGGGCGATCGCCGGACTCGGCATGGGTCTCGGGATGCCGGCGCTCGGCGTGCTGCTGCTCGACCTCTCGCCGGAGCACCGCCGCGGAGCCGACTCCGCCGCGCTGCAGATCGCCGACGTCACGTCCTCGGCGCTGTGCATCGGACTGGCCGGCGTGCTGGTCGCGGCGGCCACCGCCGGCGCCCTGTCGCTGCCCGCCGCCGTCCTCGTCTCGATCGCGGTGTTCACGCTGCTCGCCCTGGTCGGGGTGCGGTTGTCCGGCCGAGCGGGTGCCCGGGTTCCGCAGCCGGGGGCCGCGGAGGGCGCGACTACATTGAGTGCGTCATGACCTATCTGGACCACGCGGCCACGACCCCGGTGCTGCCCGAGGTGCTGACCGCGATGACCGAGCAGCTCGGCCGCGTGGGCAACGCCTCGTCGCTGCACGCCAGCGGCCGGGCGGCCCGCCGCGAGGCCGAGCAGTCGCGCGAGCGGCTGGCCGAGGCGCTGGGCGCCCGGCCGTCGGAGGTGCTGTTCACCGGCGGCGGCACCGAGAGCGACAACCTCGCCGTCAAGGGGCTGTTCTGGGCGCGCCGCAGCGCCGACTCGCGGCGCCGGCGGGTCGTCGTCAGCCCGGCCGAGCACCACGCCGTCCTCGACAGCGTCGAGTGGCTGGCCAAGCACGACGGCGCCGACGTCACCTGGTTGTCGGTCGAGCCGACCGGCCGGGTGACCCCGGAGGCGCTGGCCGAGGCGCTGGGGGACGGCACCGACGTCGCCGTGGCCAGCGTCATGTGGGCCAACAACGAGATCGGCACGGTCAGCGACGTGGCCGCGCTCGCCGCCGTCGCGCACGCCGTCGGCGTCCCGCTGCACACCGACGCCGTCCAGGCCGTCGGTCAGGTGCCGGTGGACTTCGGCGCCAGCGGGGTCGACGCGCTCACGATGACCGGGCACAAGCTCGGCGGACCCATGGGCGCGGGCGCGCTGCTGCTGCGCCGCGACGCCGAGTGCACGCCGCTGCTGCACGGCGGCGGTCAGGAGCGCGACGTCCGGTCCGGCACCCTCGACGTCGCCGCCATCGTGGGCCTGCAGGTGGCGACGACGACCGCCGTCGCCTCGCGCGAGGAGCGGGCGGCCCGGCTGGCCCAGCTGCGCGACCGGCTGGTCGCCGGTGTCGTCGAGCGGGTGCCCGACGCGCAGCTCAACGGCGCGCCCCTGGACGACGTCCTGGCAGGCGGGCCCGGCCGGCTGCCCGGCAACGCCCACCTGTCCTTCCCGGGTGCCGAGGGCGACGCGCTGCTCATGCTGCTCGACGCCCGAGGCGTCGAGTGCTCGACCGGCTCGGCCTGCAGCGCCGGCGTCGCCCGCCCCAGCCACGTGCTGCTCGCCGTCGGCGCCGACCCCGACCGGGCCCGCAGCTCGCTGCGCTTCAGCCTGGGCCACACGTCGACCGACGCCGACGTCGACGCCCTGCTCGAGGTGATCGCGCCGGTGGTGGAGCGGGCCCGACGGGCGGGCATGGGGACCCGATGAGGATCCTCGCCGCGATGAGCGGGGGAGTGGACTCCGCCGTCGCCGCCGCGCTCGCCGTCGACGCCGGCCACGACGTCACCGGCGTCCACCTCGCGCTCTCCCCGGACCGGCAGACCCTGCGCAGCGGCGCCCGGGGGTGCTGCAGCGTCGAGGACGCGCACGACGCCCGGCGGGTCGCCGACGAGCTGGGCATCCCGTTCTACGTCTGGGACCTCGCCGAGCGCTTCCGCGAGGACGTCGTCGAGGACTTCGTGGCCGAGTACGCCGCGGGCCGGACGCCCAACCCGTGCCTGCGCTGCAACGAGAAGATCAAGTTCTCGGCGGTGCTGGACCGGGCGCGGGCGCTCGGCTTCGACGCCGTCGTCACCGGTCACCACGCCCGGCTCGCCGACGGCGAGCTGCGCCGGTCGGTCGACGCGGCCAAGGACCAGTCCTACGTCCTCGGCGTGCTCACCGCCGAGCAGCTGGCCGGGGCGGTGTTCCCGCTCGGCGGCATGACCAAGGACCGGGTGCGCGCGATCGCCGCCGAGCGCGGCTTCGGCGTCGCCGCGAAGCCCGACTCGCACGACATCTGCTTCATCCCGGACGGCGACACCCGCGGGTTCCTGGCCCGGCGGCTGGGCAGCCGGCCCGGGCCGCTGGTCGACGCGGCGACCGGGACGACGGTCGGTGAGCACGACGGCACCTACGGGTTCACCGTCGGCCAGCGCCGGGGGCTCGGCGTCGCCGTCGGCGACTCGCGCCCGCGCTACGTGCTCGGCATCGAGCCGGTCAGCCGGACGGTGACGATCGGGACGGCGGAGCTGGCCGGCGTCGGCGAGGTCCGCACCGGTCGGCCGACGTGGACCGGCGCGGTGCCCGTGCTGCCGATGCGCGCCGAGGTGCAGCTGCGCGCGCACGGGACCCCCGTGGCCTGCGAGGTCCGTCCGGACGACGACGGCGGGCTGGTGCTGGAGCTGGCCGAGCAGCAGCGCGGCGTGGCTCCCGGCCAGTCCGCGGTGCTCTACCAGCCGGATCGCGACCGGGGTGACCGGGTGCTCGGACAAGGGGCTGTCCTTACCGCGGCGTGAACTCGCCGCTACTTTTCGTCACCGACTCTTGGTTTCCGGAACCCGGCGGGATAGCGTCCTCCCGAGCCACTTCCTGAGCAAAGCTTGTGAGCTCGGCTCACCACATCGCCCTCGAGGCCGCCTGACCGGTGGTCTGTTCCCGCATGCCCTGTGGAGGACTCTCTTGCGCCGAAAGCGCCTCTCCCTCGCCGCCGCGCTCGCGGTGGCCACCTCTGCCGCCGTGGTGGCGACACCGCTCGCGGCCAACGCCGCGGACCCCGACATCCCGGTCCAGCTGATCGCGATGAACGACTTCCACGGCCGGATCTCCGAGACCACCCAGGGCGACGCCACCCTGATCGACGACAACGGCGTCACGCAGACCGTCGGCGGCTCGGCGCACGTCGCCGCGACCGTCGAGAACCTGCAGAGCGCCTTCGCGACCGCCAACAACGGCAGCGCGGACTCGTTCTTCGTCGGCGCCGGCGACCTGATCAGCGCCTCGCCGTTCGAGTCGAGCGTCTTCAAGGACGAGCCGACGATCGAGGTCCTCAACGCCATGGGCCTGGACGTCTCCTCGGTGGGCAACCACGAGTTCGACCGCGGGACCGACGGGCTGCGCCGGGTCTCGGCCGCGACCGACGGCTACGAGGCGACCCACGGCGGCACGGTCGGCGCCTGCGACGGCGTCACCCCCGGCGTCGACGGCTGCTGGGCCGACAGCACGGGCGCGACCTTCCACGGCGCGGACTTCCCGTACCTCGCGGCGAACGTCGTCGACAAGACGACCCGGCAGCCGATCCTCCCGCCGTACCAGGTGTTCGACGTGGCCGGTGGCAAGAAGGTCGCGCTGATCGGCGTCGTCACCAAGACCACCCCGACCCTGGTCTCGCCCGACGGCATCGCCGACGTCGACTTCCTCGACGAGGCGACCGCGGTGAACACCTACGTGCCCGAGCTCGAGGCCCAGGGCATCCGGGCCATCGGCGTGCTGATCCACGAGGGCGGCCAGCAGAACGGCGGCGCCGACGTGACGCAGCCCAACGACTGCACCGACCTGACCGGGCCGATCGTCGACATCAACAACCGGATCGACCCGGCGGTCGACCTCATCGTCAGCGCGCACTCGCACCAGCAGTACAACTGCACGCTGCCCGTGCCGGGCGGCCAGCCGCGGCTGGTCACGCAGGCCGGCTACTACGGCCGCCTGGTCACCGACATCCGCCTGTCGCTGAACCCGAGCACCGGCGACGTCGACCGCACGGCGACCTACTCGGCCCAGAACACGCCGGTGCTCCGCAATGTCACGGACACGCACGTCCAGGACATCGTGAACTACTGGCTGGCCCGCTCGGCCGAGTCGGGCAAGCAGGTCGTCGGCTCGACCACCGCCGCCATCAACCGGGCGAAGAACTCGGCCGGCGCGGCGGTGCGGGACCGGGAGTCGCCGCTCGGCGACCTGGTCGCGCAGATGCAGCTCTGGGCGCTGCAGCAGCAGGACCAGTTCGGCCACCCGGTGGTCGCGTTCATGAACCCGGGCGGTCTGCGCACCGACATCCCGGGACCGGGGGACACGACCTACAAGCAGCTGTTCGACGTCCAGCCGTTCGGCAACACGGTCAACGCGATCACGCTGACCGGCGCGGACATCAAGCAGGTGCTGGAGGAGCAGTTCGGCCTCGACCAGCCGCGCGGCACGCAGCTGTTCCTGGGCACGTCGGAGGGGCTGACCTACAACTTCGACCCGAGCCGGGCCTACGGCGACCGCGTCGACCCGCTGTCGATCACGCTCAACGGCACGCCGATCGACCCGGCCGCGCAGTACCGCGTGGTGGCGAACTCGTTCCTGGTCGCCGGTGGTGACGGCTTCAGCGGCTTCACCCACGGCGCGAACCCGGTGACGGGTCCGGTCGACGTCGACACGGCGGTGTCGTACTTCCAGACGCACTCGCCGGTCGCCCCGCCGGCGGCGAACCACGCCACCCAGACGTCGGACCGGATCGCCTCGGCGTCGATCAGCAACGCGACGCCGACCCGCGGCGACCAGGTCACCGTCACCGGCAAGGACTTCGCCCCCGGCGAGAAGGTCAAGGCCACGCTGGACGACGGCCGCACCGTCGGGACGACGAAGGCCGACTCCACCGGCGCGGTCACGGTGTCCTTCCGGGTGCCGACCAACCTGGCCCAGGGCTCGCACACGGTCACGCTGACCGCGGCCTCGGGGGAGAAGGCGAGCACCGGCTTCACGCTGGCGCCGGTGGCCACCGACGTCAAGACGGTGGTCACGCAGGTGATCAGCGCGATCCTGGCCTGGCTGTTCCACCACTGACCGGTCCGGGACCACGGCGGCGGCTGGACTACGGTCGCCGTCGTGGTCCCGTCGTCCGAACCAGCGCAGCCTGACCACAGCGACCAGCCGAGGCCGGTCCCCGCACCCTGGGGGCCGGCCTCGGGCGTCGGGTCCCTGCCCGGCACCGACCCGGCCGAGGCGGTCCGCCTCGTGCTGGGGGAGCTGCCGGGGTTCCCGCACCTCCCCGAGCTGCCTGCCCGCGGTCCCGGCGCCGACATGATCGGGCGCACCGCGGCCCTGCTCGTCGACGTCGCGGTCGACCTCACCCCGGCCGGCTGGCGGCTGGTGCCCCGCGGCGGGCTGGACCTGCGACGAGCCAAGGACCTGCTCGAGCGCGACCTCGACGCGCTGACCGAGCTCGCCGACGGTTACACCGGCCCGTTCAAGGTGCAGGCCGCCGGCCCGTTCACGCTGGCCGCCGGGCTCGAGCGCATGCGCGGTGACCGGGCGGTGGTCGATCCCGGTGCCCGCCGCGACCTCGCGCAGTCGCTGGCCGAGGGGTTGTCCGCGCACGCTGCTGGGGTCGCCGCGCGCGTGCCGGGCGCCCGCGTCGTCGTCCAGCTCGACGAGCCGTCGCTGCCGGCCGCCGTCCAGGGATCGCTGCCGACGGCGAGCGGCTACGGCAGGCTCCCGGCGATCGAGGCGAGCGTCGTCGAGCAGGAGCTGGGCGCGGCAGTGGCCGCGCTGCCCGACCCCGTCGTCGTCCACTGCTGCACCACCCGGGCGCCGCTCGACCTGTTCCGGGGAGCCGGTGCCGCCGCGGTCTCCTTCGACTCCGGCCTCGTCCAGGACCTCGACGCGATCGGCACCGCCGTCGAGGCCGGCACGCACCTGCTGGTCGGCGTCGTCCCGGGCACCGACAGTCCCCTCGGGACGCCGAAGGCCACTGCCTCCCGACTGCAGAGCCTGTGGCGCGAGCTCGGCTTCCCCGCCGAGAACCTGCACACCGCGGTCACGCTCACCCCCGTGTGCGGGCTGGCCGGCGCCACTCCTGCCTACGCGCGCGCCGCGATGGCGCACGTGCGCGAGGCGGCGAAGTACCTCCTGCCGGAGTAGCTCACCGCAGGGTGCCGACGACGGCCACCGCCGTCCCGTCCTTCGGGCAGCACCACCATGCCGCGTCGTCGCGTACCTCCGTTGTCAGCGGGTGGGTCGTGGGGTGGTGCGGGCACGGCGGCCAGTTGGTCGGGCGGCTGCCCCACAGCTCCTCGACCGCCCACTCCTGCACCTGGTCGGCGACGTGGGCCACCTGGAGAGCCCGAGAGTCACCGAGGTGCACCCAGATGCCCGTCCCGCCGTCGTCGGGACTCCACAACATCGCGCTTGCCACCTGGCCCTGAGCGGTCCAGTCCTCGTCGTCCACCCGGGGAACCGGTCCCCCGGTGGTCTCGAGGTCGTGGAGAACGGGCGCGAGGGCGCGAGCGAGCTCGACGTGCACGAGGCCCATCGTGACCTGTTCGCCCCGGTGGGTGGATGCCGGTTCGCCGTCGTACCCGGCGGATACGGTTCGGTCGTGACGAGCGAAGCCGAGATCGACGAGCCGCAGGTGGCGGCGGCAGCCGACCGCGAGGACCTCACCCAGGTGCCGGACGACGCCCGCACCCGGCACCGGGACCTCTCCGAGCTCCTCGACAGGTACGCCTTCGCCTACTACGTGCGCGACGAGCCGCTGGTCAGCGACGGCCAGTACGACGAGGTGATGGGCGAGCTCAAGGGCATCGAGGCCGCCCACCCGGCGCTGGTCACGCCGGACTCACCGAGCCAGAAGGTCAACGGCGGGTTCACCGCGACGTTCGCCCCGGTCCAGCACCTGGAGCGGATGCAGAGCCTGGACAACGTGTTCAGCCGCGAGGAGCTGGAGGCGTGGGCCGCCCGCGTCGAGCGGGACGCCGGCTCGGGCGTCAGCTGGTTGTGCGAGCTCAAGATCGACGGGCTGGCCGTCGCCTTGCTGTACGAGAACGGCCGGCTGGTCCGTGCGGCCACCCGCGGCGACGGCGTCACCGGCGAGGACGTCACCGCCAACGTCCGCACGATGCAGGACATCCCCCAGCAGCTGAGCGGCGAGAACCTGCCCGAGCGGCTCGAGGTGCGCGGGGAGATCTACTTCCCGGTCGCCGCGTTCGCCGACCTCAACGCCTCGATGGTCGAGCAGGGCAAGGCCCCGTTCGCCAACCCGCGCAACGCCGCCGCCGGCTCGCTGCGGCAGAAGGACCCGCGGATCACCGCGAGCCGTCCGCTGCGGCTGATCGTGCACGGCATCGGCGCGCACGACGGGTGGCAGCCCGAGCGGCAGTCGCAGGCCTACGACCGGCTGCGCGAGCTGGGCCTGCCCACCAGCGACCGCTACCAGGTGGTCGACGACCTCGAGGGCGTGTGGGCGTTCATCGAGAACTACCGCGAGAACCGGCACTCGGTCGCGCACGAGATCGACGGCGTCGTGGTCAAGGTCGACCAGATCGCGCTGCAGCGGCGGCTCGGTTCGACCTCGCGGGCGCCCCGCTGGGCGATCGCGTTCAAGTACCCGCCGGAGGAGGCCACGACCAAGCTCCTCGACATCCGGGTCAACGTCGGCCGCACCGGGCGGGTCACCCCGTTCGCGTTCATGGAGCCGGTGAAGGTGGCCGGCTCGACGGTGCAGCTGGCCACCCTCCACAACGCCAGCGAGGTCAAGCGCAAGGGCGTGCTCATCGGCGACACCGTCGTCATCCGCAAGGCCGGCGACGTCATCCCCGAGGTGCTGGGCCCGGTGGTCGCGGCGCGCACCGGCGACGAGCACGAGTTCGAGATGCCCACGCACTGCCCGGAGTGCGGCACCGAGCTGCGGCCGGAGAAGGAGGGCGACGCCGACATCCGCTGCCCGAACTCCCGCTCCTGCCCCGCCCAGCTGCGGGAGCGCGTCTTCCACGTCGCCGGGCGCGGCGCCTTCGACATCGAGAACCTCGGCTACGAGGCCGCCACCTCGCTGCTGGCGAGCGGTCTCCTGCAGGACGAGGGCGACCTGTTCTTCCTCGACGCCGAGAAGCTCGAGCGGTCGGACTTCTACACGAAGAAGGACGGCACGCTGTCGGCCAACGGCCAGAAGCTGCTGGCCAACCTGCAGACCCGCAAGGACGTCCCGCTGTGGCGGGTGCTGGTCGGGCTGTCGATCCGCCACGTCGGCCCGACCGCGGCGCAGGCGCTGGCGCGCGACTTCCGCTCGCTGGACCGGATCGCCGAGGCGAGCGAGGAGGAGCTCGCGGCGGCCGACGGCGTCGGTCCGACCATCGCCACGGCGATCCGCGACTGGTTCGCCGTCGACTGGCACCGCGAGCTCGTCGAGAAGTGGCGGTCCGCGGGGGTGCGGATGGCCGACGAGGGGGAGGACGCCGGACCGGGCCCGCTCACCGGCGTCACCGTCGTCGTCACCGGGTCGCTGCGCGACTACAGCCGCGACCAGGCCACCGCAGCGATCCAGGAGCGCGGCGGCAAGGTCACCGGCTCGGTCAGCAAGAAGACCGGGTTCGTCGTCGTCGGGGCCGACCCGGGCAGCAAGTACGACAAGGCCGTGCAGGTCAAGGTCCCGATCCTGGACGACGACGGCTTCCGGGTCCTGCTCGAGCAGGGCCCGGACGCCGCCCGCGAGGTCGCCACCATCGGGGACGGCTCCGAACCCGCGGAGTAGCCGATCAGCGGCCTTCGCTCAGCCGCAGCGTGATGTCGTCCGACGCCGCGACGTCGAGGGCGTCCTGGTCGGTGATCGAGGTGCCGAAGCCGGCCCGCCGGTCGTCGTCCTCCGACGTCGGTCGTGCCGTGACGTCGGTGTCGGGGTCGTCGCTGCGCCCCGTCGGAGTGCTCTCGCTCATGGCGTTCTCCCTCCGCGCGCGGGCGGCCGGATGCGCCCGGCGCTACGAACGATCGCGCGCCACGTGGCCGCCGCGCCAGGGTCCTTCAGGCGGCGATCGCGTCGAGCACGTCGGCGCGGGTCGGACCCGGGAACGGGTACCGCGGCGCGGGCCTCGACAGCAGCCGCCCGACGACGCTCTGGTCGGCGAACACCGACTGCGGCGGGTCGAGCAGCAGTGCCAGCCGGCCGTAGAGGCGCAGCCCGTCTGGGTCGGTCGCCGCGGCGGCCGCCACCGCCTTGGCCAGCGCCCAGGCCGGGTCGTCGCTCTCGTAGGGCCGGCCGGTGCGCTCGCCGGCCAGCTCGGCGATCCGGTGCCGGTCGAAGGCCAGCGTGGCCCGGAAGACGGGTTCCACCACCGCGGCGGTGGCGTCGTCGAACCGGCGCACGACCTTGTCGGCGTCGCCGAGGTCGACCTCCCGCAGCACCTGCTGCAGCAGCCGGGCGTGCATCGCGCCGATCGACGCGCCACGCCCCAGCGAGGGGTTGGTGCAGGCCCAGGAGTCGCCGACGGTGACCAGCCCGGTGACGACGGGCTCCCCGCCGATGACCAGCCGCCGGTGCCGGTCCTCGAGGCCGGCCATCACGTCGACGCCGGTGATCGGCTCGATCCCCGGGCCGACCGTCCAGTGCGCGATCAGCGGGCAGCGGGCGAGGGCGGCCTGCCAGACGGCGGGGTCGCGCAGCGCCCGCATCGGGTGGTCGGCCGAGCTGGTGATGATCCCGACCGACCAGGTCCCGTGATCGGCCGGCAGCGTGATGGTCGAGAACGGGGCGTAGTGCTGCAGCAACGGCCCCATCGCGGGCGGCATGCCGCCGTCGGCGGACCGGAAGTGCCGGGCGTAGTAGACGAAGCCGGCGTCCTCGCGCTCCTCGACGGGCGGCCGGGCGCCGATCGCGCAGAGCCAGTCCTGCATCCGTGCGCGGCGTCCCCGGCAGTCGACGACGAGGTCCGCCGCGATCCGTTCGCCGTCCGAGGTCCGGATGCCGGCGACGTGCGGCACTCCGGGGGACGTCGGCGTCCCGGCGAGGAAGCCGTCGGCCGCCACCCCGCGCCGGATCGACACCCCCGGGGTTCGCGCGGCCACCCCGGCCAGCACCGCCTCGAGCACGGGGCGGCGGGCGGTGACCGTCGTGAACCGCTCGTCGCCCGGCCGGGCCGGGCCGCGGCGCTCCTGCGGCGCGGCGAGGATCGGGTTCAGGCGCATGCCGCCGGCGGCGACCAGGTCGTCGAGCACCTCCGGCAGCGCGTCCTCGAGCTCCTCGCGCCAGCGCGGCAGCATGAAGTGGGGCTGGCGGAACTGGCCGACCCCGGACCGCTCCCAGTGGTCCCACGCCCGGCCGGCGGGCGGGGGCGTGGCCGGGTCGCGTTCGAGCACCGTCACGCGGTGCCCGTCGCGCGCGAGCAGCATCGCCGTCGTCAGGCCGTGCATGCCGGCGCCGAGGACCGTGATCGTGGACATCGTCGTCTCCCCTCCGGGGTCGTGGTGAGCCGGAGGGTGGAGCCCGGAGGTGACCGTTCTCCAGGTCAGTCGGTGCTCAGTTGCTGCTCATCGGTCGCCGGGAGCGCGATCTCGCCGATCTCCACGGCCCAGAGCAGCTCGACCAGCTCGTCGAGCGCCGTCGCCAGGTGCCGGCGGTAGGTGCTGAACGGCAGCCCGAGCACCTCCGCCGCGGCCTCCTGGGTGGGCGCCGCCCGGACGAAGGTCCGGTCGAGCACCCGCTGCAGTCCCGCCCCCCGCGGCCGGCGTCCCACCGCGGCCACGCCGCGCAGCAGGGTGCCGCGCAGCCCGGCGACGCCGCAGCCTTCCTGCCCGTCGGCCAGGCGGGAGCCCAGCAGCGGACTGGCGGCGAGCCGGTCGTCGCGGTGCAGATCGCGCAGCGCCGCCCGCACGGCCGCGGCGAAGGCCTCGCGGCCCAGCGGCGCCGGGCGGAGCAGGTGGGCCGGAGGCGGTCCGGTGACGCCGGTCCGCTCCCGGTCGTTCATCAGGTCCATCCACCGGTCGGGCGAGAGGCGCCGCCAGTCGATCGCGTGCAGCACGTGGCGCGCGCCGCCGACCGGCACCTCCATGAGCCGCTCGAGGGCGATGTAGTCGAAGAACGGCCCCCAGTACTCCTCGTCGGTGGTCGCGGTGAACGACCAGGCCAGGGGCTGGGTGAGCCACGTCGTCAGCGCCATGACCGACGAGACCAGCACCGCGTACGGGTCGCGCTCGGAGCCGTCCGCCCCGCCGATGGACCGCATCAGGTGGATCCGCTCACCGGGCCGGGCGGGGGCGGTCCGCTCGACGTGCGCCAATGCGGTCTGCACGACCGGGTCCTGCCGTTCCAGCGGGAAGCCGGTCGGCAGCAGCAGCCCGACGGCGAACGCGAGAACCCGGCCACCCTGGCGGACGACCTGGACGGCGTCGGGCTGCTCGACCAGCCAGCGGCGGGTGAGGTCGGCGTCGGCCGGGCCGCTGTTCAGCTCGGTGAGCGCGACGACCTGCGCGATGTCCTCCGGGGTCCCGGGGTGGACGGCGGCCGAGCCGCGGCTGCGGACGATCCAGATGGCGCTGGTCACGGGGCTGTGCCGGTGCAGGTAGAGCAGCTGCTGGGCGGCGTGCTCCCGATCGGGCCCCGTGCCGGTGCGGACCTCGCTCACCACGCGGTCGTGCACGAGGCGGTGCAGCCGCCGCATGCGGTCCGGCGAGCGCCGCTCCAGCTCGGCGGTGAGGACGTCGCGGGCCAGGTCGTGCAGCACCAGGCCGCGCGGCCCGCAGGTGACGTAGGGCTGCCGGACCAGCCAGTCCCACACCGCCGGCGCGGCCCGGCCGACCGCCTCGGCGAGCAGGTCCTCCGTCGTCGCCCATGCGACGGTGCAGGTGGCCAGGCCGGTCGCGTACGCCTCGCCCGGCACGGACGGGACGACGCCCTCCAGCAGGGCCGACACCAGGTCCGGGGCGTCGGCCAGCTCGTGCGGCAGATCGCCGCCGGCGGCCGCGTCGGCCAGCAGCGCGAGCGCCAGCGGGTGGCCGCGCGAGAGCGTGACCAGGCCCGGGCGGGCCTCCGGCGCCACCCCGGACCGGGAGAGGAACTCCGCGCTCTCGGCCTCGCTCCAGCAGTCCAGCCGCAGCACCGCGCCCAGCTCCCGCCAGCCGGGCAGCCGCCGCCAGCCGGGCGCCGGGGCGTCCCGGCCGGCGAGCACGGCGATCCCGTCGGCCGGCAGCTCCGGCAGCAGCTCGCCGCGGACCCACGGGTCGACCGGGGCGAGGTGCTCGTAGTGGTCCAGCAGCACGGTCAGGCCCGGCACCTCCGCGAGTCGCGGCTCCGGGACGGCGGCCGCGCGGGCCAGCGCCGCCCGCACCGCCTCCGGCGAGGGGTCCATCTCCCGTCCGTCGAGCAGCACGGCCGGCCGGCCCATCGCCAGCGCCCGCGCACGGAACTCACCGAGCAGGGTCGACTTGCCGATCCCGCCGACGCCGTGCACGAGGAAGACCCGCCTCGGCGAGGAGCCGCTGAGCGCCTCGCCGAACCGGGTGAGCTCGTGGTCCCGGCCGACGAAGGTCCGCCGTCGGGCCTCGTCGAGGACGTCTCCCAGTCGCATGCGCCGTCCCGATCGATACGGGTACAGGGCTAAGGACACCGCATCGGGCCGGTTCCTGGCTATGGGTCTTTACACGGGTGGCAGGTGGGTGACCGTCCCGGCGATCCCGGTGAGGTGCGCCAGCCGCAGCAGCTCCGAGCGGCGGAACGCCGGCCCGCCGGAGCGGCCGATGACGACCGCGTGCCCGCCGCCGAGCGGGGCGGCCATCATCTCGATCATCATCTCCCGCCACCGCTCGGGCAGCCACGGCTCCTCGCTGGGCAGCAGCCGCGGCGCGGTCAGCGGCATCCAGGGCAGCGCCAGGCCCTCGAAGGCGGGGGCGGCGTCCGAGGCGGAGAGCACGACACCCGGCGTCTGCCCGGCCAGCACCACCGCCCAGCCGCTGTGGAACACCCGGGGCAGCTCGCTGGCCAGCAGCTTCTCCGCGGTGCCGTCCGCCGCGCGGGCCAGCGCGTCGAGCAGTTCCAGCTCGCGGTGGGTGTCCAGGGGCCCGGCGAAGGGACGAAGCGACTCCACCTGCACGCCCTCGACGCTCTGCGCCGCGGTGATCAGGGTGTCGGGCAGCCGGCCCTCGGGCAGCTCGACGACGACGTCGTCCACGGCCACGCCGCCGCCGCGCTCGAGGACGTCGAGCGACACGATGTCGATCCCCGCGATGCCCAGCGCCGTGGCGACCGCGCCGAGGATGCCGGGGCGGTCGGGGACCACCAGCCGCAGGAGATAGGACACGGTTCCTCCGGGACGGACGACGCTGCCGGGTGCGGGGCCATCTACGTCGATCGCCGGTGCGCAGAGTTTCCCGCATCCCCGGCCCGGGGTCGAGCGCACCCCTCCCACGTAGAGTGGCCGGGTTGCATCCCTGGTCGTCTCGCGGTGCGTACGGCGCCGCTGAAGTGGAGTTCGCGCCACTGTGAACAAGCTCTCCCGGGACGAGGTCGCCCACCTGGCGCGCCTGGCCCGCCTCGCGGTGACCGACGAGGAGCTCGACGTCTTCGCCGGTCAGCTCGACGTGATCCTGGACGCCGTCGCCCGCGTCGGGGATGCCGCGGCGGAGGACGTCGCGCCGACCACGCACGCGGTGCCGATGACCAACGTCTTCCGCCCCGACGTCGTCACCCCGTGCCTGCCTCGCGACGTCGTCCTGTCGCAGGCCCCGGCCGCGGAGGACGACCGCTTCCGGGTACCGAGGATCTTGGGGGAGGAGGCGTGAAGACCGCGGTGAACGACCTGGTCCGCACCGACGTCGCCGAGCTGAGCCGCCGGCTGGCCTTCGGCGAGGTGAGCTCGGTCGAGGTGACCCAGGCCTACCTCGACCGGATCGCCGCCGAGGACCTCGAGGTCGCGGCCTACCTGCACGTCGACGCCGAGGCCGCGCTGAAGCAGGCCGCCGAGGTCGACGCCGCCCGCGCCGCCGGCACCGAGCTCGGCCCGCTGGCCGGCGTGCCGGTCGCGCTCAAGGACGTCGTCGTCACCGAGGGCGTGCCCACCACGAGCGGCTCGAAGATCCTCGAGGGCTGGCTACCGCCCTACGACGCCACCGTCGCCGCCCGGCTCAAGGCCGCCGGCACCGTGCTGCTCGGCAAGACCAACATGGACGAGTTCGCGATGGGTTCCTCCACCGAGAACTCCGCCTACGGCGCCACCAAGAACCCGTGGGACGCCGAGCGGGTCCCCGGCGGGTCCTCCGGTGGCTCCTCGGCGGCGGTCGCCGGATTCCTCGCCCCGTGGGCGATCGGTACCGACACCGGCGGCTCGATCCGCCAGCCGGCCGCCGTCACCGGCCTGGTCGGGCACAAGCCCACCTACGGCTCGGTCTCCCGCTACGGGCTGATCGCGTTCTCCTCCAGCCTCGACCAGGCGGGCCCGATGGCCCGCACGGTGCTCGACGCGGCCCTGCTGCACGAGGCGATTGGCGGGCACGACCCGCGCGACTCCACGAGCATCGACGCCCCGCTGCCGCCGCTGGCCGAGTGCGCCCGCCGCGGCGCCGAGGGCGACCTGGCCGGCCTCCGGGTCGGCGTCGTCCGCGAGCTGGGCGGCGAGGGCCACCGCGACGGCTACGAGCCGGGCGTGCTGGCCCGCTTCGCCGAGGGCGTCGAGCAGCTGCGCGCACTGGGCGCGGAGATCCGCGAGGTCTCCTGCCCCGCCTTCGACCTCGGGCTGGCCGCCTACTACCTCATCGCGCCGAGCGAGGCGTCGAGCAACCTGGCCCGGTTCGACGGAGTCCGGTACGGCCTGCGGGTCGGCGACGACGGCACCCGAGACCTCGACACGGTCATGGCGCTCACCCGCGAGGCCGGCTTCGGCGCCGAGGTGAAGCGCCGGATCATCCTCGGCACGTACGCGCTGTCCAGCGGCTACTACGAGGCCTACTACGGGCAGGCGCAGAAGGTCCGCACGCTCATCGGCCGCGACTTCAGCAACGCGTTCGAGGGCTGCGACGTCCTGGTCAGCCCGACCAGCCCCACCGTCGCCTGGCCGCTCGGCGCCCGCGTCGACGACCCGCTGGCCATGTACGCCGCCGACCTGTGCACCCTGCCGGCCAGCCTGGCCGGGCTGCCGGCGATCTCGGTGCCCTGCGGGCTGGTCGACGGGCTGCCGGTGGGCTTCCAGGTCATGGCCCCGGCGCTGGCCGACGACCGCTGCTACCGGGTGGCCGCCGCGCTGGAGGCGGCGCAGGACGCCGCCCGCGGGCACCGCCTGCTCGACGAGCTCGCGGATCGGAGGAACGTCTCGTGAACGGTCCGATGAAGGCCGCCTGGGTGCTGACCGCGTTCGTGATCGTGGCCGGGCTCGTGCTCTGGATCGTCACCGGCAAGGCGGTGTTCGCCGTCTTCCTCGTCCTGGGTCTGCTCACCGGCGTCGGCGCCTGGGTGACCGGCCGTTCCGTGAAGAAGGGAACCACCCCGTGACGACGACGACCGGCGAACGGCTCGTCGACTTCGACGACCTGCTGACCCGCTACGAGCCGGTCATCGGCCTCGAGACGCACGTCGAGCTCGGCACCGCCTCGAAGATGTTCTGCGGCTGCTCGACCACCTTCGGCGCCGAGCCCAACACCCAGACCTGCCCGGTCTGCCTGGGGCTGCCCGGTTCGCTGCCGGTGGCCAACGCGGCGGCGATCGAGGCGACGATCCGGATCGGCCTGGCGCTGGGCTGCCGGATCGCGACCTGGTGCCGGTTCGCGCGGAAGAACTACTTCTACCCGGACATCCCCAAGGGCTTCCAGACCAGCCAGTACGACGAGCCGCTGTGCACCGCCGGGCACCTGGACGTCGAGGTGGACGGCGAGACCTACCGGGTCGAGATCGAGCGGGTGCACCTCGAGGAGGACACCGGCAAGAACCTGCACGTCGGGGGCGCCACCGGGCGGATCCACGGCGCCGACCACTCGCTGATCGACTACAACCGGGCCGGGATCCCGCTGGTCGAGATCGTGACCCGGCCGATCCCGGGTACCGGCGCGAAGGCCCCCGAGGTCGCCCGCGCCTACGTCACCGAGCTGCGGGAGATCCTGCTCGCCCTCGGGGTCTCCGAGGTGCGCATGGAGCAGGGCAACCTGCGCTCGGACGTGAACACCTCGCTGGCGCCGATCGGCAGCCTCGAGTGGGGCATCCGGACCGAGACGAAGAACGTCAACTCGCTGCGCTCGGTGGAGCGCTCGGTCCGCTTCGAGATGCGCCGGCAGGCCGCCGTCCTCGACGACGGCGGGCGGGTGCTGCAGGAGACCCGGCACTTCCACGAGGACACCGGGACGACGTCGCCCGGCCGGAGCAAGGAGGAGGCGACCGACTACCGGTACTTCCCCGAGCCCGACCTCGTGCCGATCGCGCCGGACCCGGAGTGGGTGGAGAAGCTGACCGCCGAGCTGCCGGAGCTGCCGGCGGCCCGCCGCGCCCGGCTGCAGGAGGAGTGGGGCCTCTCGGCCACCGAGATGGCGTGGATCGCCAACGCCGGCGCGGTCGAGCTGGTCGCCGGGACCGTCGCCGCGGGTGCCTCGCCGGCCGACGCGCGCAAGTGGTGGCTGGGCGAGCTGGCCCGCCGCGCCAACGACGCCGGCGTCGAGCTGACCGAGCTGTCGATCACCCCCCGTCAGGTCGCCGAGCTGACCGGGTTGGTCGCCGCGGGCACCATCAACGACCAGCTGGCGCGGCAGGCGCTCGACGGCGTGCTGGCCGGCGAGGGCGACCCGGCCGCGGTGGTCGAGGCCCGCGGGCTGGCCGTGCTGGGCGAGTCCGACGAGCTGGTCGCCGCGGTCGAGGCGGCGATCGCCGGGGCGCCCGACGTCGTGGAGAAGGTCCGCGCCGGCAAGGTGCAGGCCCTCGGCGCCCTGGTCGGCCAGGTCATGAAGGCCACCAGGGGCAAGGCCGACGCGCCCACCGTCAAGCGCATGCTCGAGGAGCGCGTCCTCGGCTGAACAAGGTGGTTTCGCGCGCTTGACCGCGCGCGGTTGAGCGCGCGAAACCGCGGGTCACAGGGGCGAGTCGCCGCCGGAGGTGGGCGGGACGATCCGCAGGACCTTGTCGTCGTGGTCCTTGGGCGTGCCGAGGCCGTCGCGGTTGGACGTGGTGATCCAGAGGCCGCCCTGCTGGTCCAGCGCCACGCTGCGCAGCCGGCCGTAGGTGCCCGCGAGGAACTCCTCGGGCTGGTCGACGACGGCGCCGTGCGCGTCGAGGGTGACGATCGAGATCTTCTGCCCGTCGCGCATGCCGAGGAAGATCGTCGTCCCGGAGACGGTGCAGCCGCCCGGGCCGCCCACGGCGCTGGGGAACGTGACCACCGGGTCGACCGTGCCGGACGCGGCCGTGGGCCAGCCGTAGTCGCGGCCGAACGCGATCGCGTCCAGCTCGTCGTCCCCGGAGGCGGAGTCGTCGGTGGCGTACAGGGCCTGGTTGCCGCCCAGGCACAGCGAGGTCACGTCCGCCAGCCCCTGGGCGTGCACCAGCACGCCGTTCACCGGCTGGCCGAAGACGTCGACGTGCAGCACCTTGCCGGCCATGGACGACGGGTCCTGCGCCGAGGCGGGATTCCCGGCGTCGCCGGTGCCGATGAACAGCGTGCCGTCGTCGGCGAAGAGCAGGCCCCCGCCGTTGTGCGTCTCCCCGCGCGGGATGCCGGTGAGCACCGGGTTCGGCGTCCCGCCGATGGGGAAGCGGACGACGCGGTTGTCGGTGGCCGTCGAGACGTAGGCGTAGATCAGCCCGTCCTCGGCGTAGGTGGGGGAGAGGGCCAGGCCCAGCAGGCCGCCGTCGCCGGCGGTGTCGATGCCGGGGACGGTCATGAGCTCGCGGGCCGGCGAGCGGTCGGGGAAGACCTGCACGAGTCGGCCGGTCTCGCGCTCGCCGACGATCGCCGTCCCGTCGGGCAGCACGACCAGCCCGGTCGGCACGTTCAGGTCCGTGGCGACGACGTTCGGGTCGCTGGCCTGCTGCCCCGACCCGGGATCGGCCGGCTGTCCCGGCGCGGGGGCCGGCGCCGAGTCCGTGGGCGGGGAGACCTCCGGTGGCGCGCCCTCGGGGAGGGGTTTCCACGGGCCGCTCGGCGTGTAGCCGTCGTTCCCGCAGGCGGTCAGCACGCCGACGAGGGCGAGCGCGGCGAGCACCCGCGCCCCCCGGCTCGCCGTCGTGCGCCTCACGGGAATCACAGTACGTGCGCTGCGGGGGCCGTGGCGGGCGCCGGACCGGGCCCGGTCTAGCTTCGGAGACCGTGCGTGCCGCGATCTCCGGGACCGACGTCGTCGGCGCCGACGACGTCCTGACCGTCCTCGTCCCCTCCACCGCCCTCGCGCAGGCAGCCGAGGCGCTCTCGCCCCGCGTGCGCGCGTTCCGGTACGACCCCGCCGACGGCGTGCCCACCGGCGACGCGACCCAGGCGCAGGTGCTCGTCCCGCGCGGTGGCGGTCAGCTGTCCGACGAGGTCCTCGCCGCGCTGCCCCGGCTGAAGCTGGTCCAGCTGATGAGCGCCGGGGCGGAGCGCTTCGTCGGCCGCCTGCCCGAGGGCGTCGTGCTGTGCAACGCCCGCGGCGCGCACACGCCGTCGACCGCGGAATGGGCGGTGACCGCCACGCTCGCCGCGCAGCGCGGCATCCCCGACTTCGTGCGCGCCCAGGACGCCGGCCGCTGGTCGCCGAGCACGAAGCGGTCGCTGGTCGGCGCGAGCGTGCTGATCGTCGGCGCCGGGGACATCGGCCGCAGGATCGGCCGGATGATGGCCGGCTTCGACCCGGACATCACCTACGTCGCGCGCACCGCCCGGGACGGCGTCCGTTCCACCGAGGAGCTGCCGGACCTGCTGCCCGGCGCCGACGTCGTCGTCCTCATCGTCCCGGTGACGCCGGAGACGACGGGCATGGTCGACGCCGCGTTCCTCGCCGCCATGAAGGACGGCGCCCTGCTGGTCAACGCCGCGCGGGGGGTCGTCGTCGACACCGACGCGCTGCTGGCCGAGCTGCGCTCCGGGCGGCTGCGGGCGGCGCTCGACGTCACCGAGCCCGAGCCGCTGCCCGAGGGCCACCCGCTCTGGTCGGCGCCGGGTGCGCTGATCACGCCGCACGTCGCCGGCGCCGTGCCGGACACCAACGAGCGCGCCGCGGCCGCCGTCATCGACCAGCTGGGGAGGGTTCTCCAAGGGCAACCCTTGGAGAACGTCGTCGGCGACTACTGAGTCGCCGGTATCCGTCCGCCGGAGAGCTCGGCGAGCCGGGGGAGGTCGCCCACGCGCAGCACGGGCACCGCGATCTCGGTCCCGGCCGTCGTCACCAGCCAGAGCCGGCGCCGGTCGCCGATCCGGATGCCGGCCAGCTCGTCCCAGGGCACGGTCCGCGAGGCGAGGACCTGGCGCACGGTGATGCCCTCGTCGGTCACGTCGACGCCCGCCCGCAGCACGTAGGCGGCGGCGAGCAGCGGCAGCACCAGGATGACGAGCGTCCACGGGCTGGCAGCGGCGAACGGGATGACGCAGACGAGGAGCAGGACGACCGGCAGCAGCGCTGTCCGGCTCATCCGCAAGCGTGCAGGGACGGCCACAGGAAGCCATGGTCCCAGATGTGGCGACCGGCCCTCGCCGGCCCAGGAATAGCATCGCCGACCGTGACCAGCGTCGAGGACCGACCGACCAGCACCGAGACCGCCGATCTCAAGCCGCGCAGCCGCGAGGTGACCGACGGGATCACCAAGGCCCCGGCCCGCGCCATGCTGCGCGCCGTCGGCATGGGGGACGACGACTGGGAGAAGCCGCAGATCGGCGTCGCGTCGTCGTGGAACGAGATCACCCCCTGCAACCTCTCGCTGGACCGGCTGGCCAAGCGGGCCAAGGAGGGCGTGCACGCGGCCGGCGGCTACCCGCTGGAGTTCGGCACGATCTCGGTCTCCGACGGCATCTCGATGGGCCACGAGGGCATGCGCGCCTCGCTGGTGTCCCGCGAGGTCATCGCCGACTCGGTGGAGACGGTCATGTTCGCCGAGCGGCTCGACGGCTCGGTGCTGCTCGCCGGGTGCGACAAGTCGCTGCCGGGCATGCTCATGGCCGCCGCCCGCCTCGACCTGGCCAGCGTGTTCCTGTACTCGGGCTCGACGCTGCCCGGCCGGCTCGGCGACCGCGACCTGACGCTGATCGACGTCTTCGAGGGCGTCGGTGCCTGCGCGGCCGGCAAGATCACCCGCGACGAGCTCACCGAGATCGAGAAGAACGCCTGCCCGGGCATGGGCTCCTGCGGCGGCATGTACACCGCCAACACCATGGCCAGCGTCGCCGAGGCGCTCGGCATGAGCCTGCCCGGCAGCGCCGCGCCGCCGGCCCCCGACAGCCGGCGCGACGCGTTCGCCGTCGCCTCGGGCGAGGCCGTGGTCAACCTGCTGCGCAAGGGGATCACCGCGCGGCAGATCATGACCAAGCAGGCGTTCGAGAACGCGATCACCGTCGTCATGGCGCTCGGCGGCTCGACCAACGCCGTCCTGCACCTGATGGCCATGGCCCACGAGGCCGAGGTCGAGCTGACCCTCGACGACTTCAACCGGATCGGCGACCGCACGCCGCACCTGGCCGACGTCAAGCCGTTCGGCCGGTTCGTGATGACCGACGTCGACCGGGTCGGCGGCGTCCCGGTGGTGCTGCGGGCCCTCCTCGACGCCGGCCTGCTGCACGGCGACGCGCTCACCGTCACCGGCAAGACCATGGCCGAGAACCTCGCCGAGATCGCCCCGCCGGACCTCGACGGCACGATCATCCACGCGATGAACAACCCGATCCACAAGACCGGTGGCCTGACCATCCTGCGCGGCTCGCTGTCGCCGGACGGATCGGTGGTGAAGTCCGCGGGCTTCGACGAGGAGGTCTTCGAGGGCACCGCGCGGGTGTTCGACGGCGAGCAGGGTGCGATGGACGCCGTCACCGAGGGCACGCTGCAGCCCGGCGACGTCGTCGTCATCCGGTACGAGGGCCCCAAGGGCGGCCCGGGCATGCGCGAGATGCTCGCCGTCACCGGCGCGATCAAGGGCGCGGGTCTGGGCAAGGACGTCCTGCTGCTCACCGACGGCCGCTTCTCCGGGGGGACGACGGGGCTGTGCATCGGCCACGTCGCGCCCGAGGCCACCGACGGCGGCCCGATCGCGTTCGTCCGCGACGGCGACCGGATCCGGCTCGACCTCACCAGCCGCACGCTCGACCTGCTGGTGGACGACGACGAGCTGGCCCGCCGCCGCGAGGGCTGGGCCCCGCCGGCGCCGCGGTACACCACGGGCGTGCTGGCGAAGTACGCCAAGCTCGTCGGCTCGGCCGCCCAGGGTGCCATCTGCGGCTGACGCCCGTGCCGAGAAGGCACTCCGTGCACGCCCAGCCGGCGTGTCCGCGCGTGTCGCGGGCACGGAGTGCCTTCTCGGCCGCTCACCGCCGCCACCCCCGGCTGCGCAGCGCCCGTTCGGTGCGGTCGACGATCGTGGCCGGGCGGGCGAGGTGCCGTCCGGCGTAGCGGAGCAGCAGCCAGCCGTCCGCCCCCATGAGCGAGTAACGGTCGATGTCCCGACCGAACTGCTCCGGGTCGGCGTGCTGGCGGCCCTCGTACTCCAGCGCGACCTTCCACTCCTCGTAGCCGAGGTCGGCGTGGACGATCTCGCGACCCCACCGGTCGCGCACCGGTACCTGCGGCGTCGGCAGCGGCAGTCCGGCGATGTGGATCCAGTAGCGCACCAGGCTCTCGGGTCGTGACTGCGCCTCGGGCGTGAGCAGCGGTGCACAGGCTCGACCCCTCGTGACGCCCCGCACCCCGTCGGCCCGGGCCAGACGGGCGGAGAGCTCGTCGGCGGTGAGGTGACCGGCGCGCATCAGGGCGTCGCCCACGGCGACCAGTTCGGCAGGTGGCAGCCGGGCGGCCAGGTCGAGGAACGTCTGCGCGCCGCTGGTGATCCGCAGCCCGTCCTCGACGACGACGTCGTCCTCCCGGAGATCCCGGACGTGCACCTGCAGCCCGCCACGGCGGGGGAGCACCGGCCTCGGGCGCAGCACGATCTGCACAGCCGCCGGCGGGCGCAACTGAGCGCCGAGGAGCGCGGCCGCCGTCTCGAGCCCGAAGGTGGCATCGGGAGGGAGCAGCTTCGTCCACGCCCGGCACCTCACGGCGAGGGTCGGCGCGAACGCCCGGCTCACGTACAGGCCGCGCGCGATCGGCAGTCCGTCGAGGGCGATCTGCCCGCGCGTGACCCCGCGGGCGCGCGCCTCCTTCCAGGTGTACGAGGCGCCGAGGGGGATGCCGTCCATGCCGCAACCGTGCGGGCCGCCGCGTGCGGATCGGCTCCCCCAGCCGCATCTGTGGACGCTGCCGCCTCCTGTGGACGACCCGAGAAGGCACTCCGTGCACGCCCGCTCGGCGTGTCCGCGCGTGTCGCAGGCACGGAGTGCCTTGTCGGCGCACGGCACCCCCCGAACGGGTGACAGGGCATCCCCGGCGCCTCGATACGCAGCGTGAGGATGCCGACTGTCGCCGTGTGGAAAGGCTGAGGTCGGCGCTGCTCGCGACCGCCGCCGTCGCAGGTGCTGCCTGCGTCGGCGCCGTCGTCGACCCTGCGCTCGAGACGACCGCGTACGTCGCGGTCGTGCTCCTGGGCCTGGTCTGCAGCATCGTGCTGTGGCTGGGCGGCCGCTCCCGCTCGACCGGGTGGCGCGGCTGGCGGCTGCTGGCCGTCACCCCGCTGTTCCCCGTGCTCGGCGCGGGCGTCGCGCTGTTCGCGGAGCCGACCGACCCGCTGGGGGTCGCCGTCCTCCGCTGGGTGCCGACGGTGCCCGGCTACGCCCTGGCGGTCCTCGGCGTCCTGACCCTCGTCGACCGCTCGCGGCTGCGGACCGGCCGCCGCGCGGTGGTCGAGGTCGCGCTGTTCCTGCTGGCCTGCCTCGTGGTGGTCCAGCTGCTGCTCATCGGCCCGGAGACGCACTGGGCCGCGCTGCACGTCACCGAGCGGCTGATCCTCGGCGCCGCCGTCGTCGTCACCTCGCTGACGATGGCCGCCGCGCTGATCCTGCTCGGCGTCGTCGAGGCGCACCGCCAGCGGATGGCGCTGATCCTGCTCGTCGGCGCGGTGTCGCTCACCGCCGGCCGTGGCCTGTCCACCGCGGCGCTGCTGATGTCCGCGCCCGGCGCCGGCCAGGTCAGCCGATTCCTCGTCGTCGTCGGCCTGACCCTGTTCGGGCTCGCCGTCTTCGCCGACCCGGGTCCGCGGTCCACCGGACCGGCCCGGCCGCGCAGCGGCCGGTCCACCGAGCTGGGGCAGGTCCTCCCGCACGTCGCGATGGTCGTCGCCGTCGTCGCCGTGGGGACGGCGGCCGTGCTCGGCACCCCGCCCAGCCCGTTCAGCTACGCCGGCGGCACGGTGTGCATCGCGCTGACCGCCGTGCACCGGTGGATCACCGCCCGCGACGAGCAGCAGATGGGTGCCCGGCTGCGCCGCAACGAGGCCTACTTCCGCTCGCTCGTGGCCTCGGCCGCCGACGCCGTCCTGATCCTCGACACCGACCTGCGCGTCATGTGGGCCTCGCCCGCGCTGGACCGCATGCTCGGCGATGCCGCGCCGCGGCTGCCCGGCGAGGTCCTCCTCGACGCCGTGCACCCCGACGACGCCGAGGCGCTCGCGGCCGCGCTGCCGTCGGCCCCCGACGCCGCCACCGCTCCCACCCTGCTCGTGCTGCGGCTGGCCGACAGCGACGGCGCGTGGCGCTGGTTCGAGGCGAGCGTCTCCGACCTGCGCGACGTCCCGGATGTCGGCGCGGTCGTGCTGCACTGCCGCGACGTCACCGAGCGCCAGGCGCGCGAGGAGGCGCTGGCCGGCATCGCCTTCACCGACCCCTCGACCGGCCTGCCCAACAGCGCCGGCCTGATGCGGGCCGCCCGCCGCACGCTCGGCGAGCAGGAGTCGACCGACGAGCGCACCGGCACCAGCCTGCTGCTCGTCGAGCTCGAGGGTCTGGCCGACGTCCGCGAGCACTTCGGCCGCGAGGTCGTCACCGTCGTGGTGGCCGAGGTCGGCCGCCGGCTGCGGGCCACGGTCCGCGGGGACGACGTCGTCGCCCGCATGGGCGGTGGCGCCTTCGGCGTGCTCGCCAGCAGCACCGCCACCGAGGCCGACCAGCTGGCCGACCGCTGCCTCGCGGTGGTCGAGCAGCCGATCGCCACCTCGGCGGGCATCGTCGACCTGACCGCCAGCGTCGGGCTCGTCGTGGTGGAGCCCGGCCTGGACGAGGACGAGCTGTTCGGCCGCGCCGCGCTCGCCGTGCGCGCCGCGCGCGCCGCCGGGCCCGGCTCGTCCCGCCGCTACAGCGACGCCCTCGGCGAGACCGCGGCCCGCCGCGACAGGCTGCGCGCCGACCTGCACACCGCGGCGGCCGGCGGCCAGCTCACGCTGCTGTACACGCCGATCGTCTCCCTCGAGGAGCAGCGGGTCGTCGGCGTGGAGGCGCACCTGCGCTGGCGGCACCCCGAGTTCGGTGACGTGCCGCCGACCGAGTTCCTGCCCATCGCCGAGCGCTCCGGGCTGATCGGCGACCTGCAGCGCTGGGCGCTGGCGGAGGCCACGGTGGCCGTCCAGACGCTGCCGTCGGCCGGTGCGCCGCTCCGGCTCGGCGTCGACGTCTCGGCCGCCTACGTCGCCGACGGCACCCTGGCCGTCGACGTCGAGGCGGCGCTGCGGACCTCCGGCCTGGCGCCGGAGCGTCTCGTGATCGAGATCCCCGAGGCCAGCGTGCTCGCCGACGCCGAGCGGGTGCGCATGGACGTCAGCAGCGTCCGGCTCATGGGCGTGCACGTGGCCCTCGACCACTTCGGCGCGGGCGGTTCGTCGCTGGCCACCCTCACCCAGCTGCCCATCGACGTGCTCAAGCTCGACAGGTCCTTCCTCTCGCGGGTCGACCGCGACCCGCAGGACCGTGCGCTCTGCGAATCGGTCGTCGGCATCGGCCGCGCGCTGGGCGTCGACGTCGTCGCCGAGGGCGTGGAGACCCCCGGGCAGCTGGGCGCGCTCTGCGGCTTCGGCTGTGGCTTCGCGCAGGGCTTCCTCCTTTCGCGGCCGCTGCCGCTGGGTGAGCTGACCACCCTGCTGTCCGAGCGGGCCGGCGTGCTGTGGCCGGGGCTGGTCGGCCAGCGGTGAGCGGACCGACGACCTGGCCGCGCGCCGGCGTGGTCTCTGGCCTCGCGGCCGGCGCCGCCGTCCTGGCGGTCCTGGAGCTGGTGCGCCCGGAGTGGACGCCGCGGGTGGGCCCGGCCGTGCTGGCCGCGGCCACCCTCGCCGTCGGCGCGCTCGTGCGCCGGCACAGCCGCACTTTGGACGTGGACGCCGGCGCCACCTGGCGGGGGTTCGCCGGCATCGCCGGCCTGCTCGCGCTCGGGCAGTTCGTGCGCGCGGTCACCGAGGTCGGCGTGAACCCTCACACCACCGGGCCGTCGGACCTCGCCCTGGCCGCGACCGGCCCGGTCGCGGTCCTCCTGTGCGTGCGGCTGGTCCGCTCCACCCGTGGCCGGATCCGCGTCCAGGTCGTGCTCGACGCCGCCGTGGCGCTCACCGCGCTGTCGGTGCTGCTGCAGATGCTCGTCCCGGCGGTCGCCGGTGCGGGCGACGTCCTGCTCACCGTGGGCTACCCGACGGTGAGCGCCGTCCTCTGCGCGGTCGGGCTGGTCACCCTCGGCGGCGTCTCCGCGCCCCGCCGGGCCGCGGCCGGCTGGCTTCTCGTCACCTTCGCCGCGCTCGCGACGGCGATGGTGGCCGGTTCGGTCGCCGTGGCGCACCCCTCGCCGCTGCTCGACGTCGCCACGAGCACCGCCTACCTCGCCGTGCTGGCCACCGCCACGCTGGCGTTGGCCGCCGACCCCGGTCCGCAGGCCCGCTCCGAGGCGCCGGCGGCCACCGTGCCGCTGACCGGCGTCGTCGTCAGCTACTGCCTCAGCTTCGCCGTCCTGCTCCTGCTGCTCTTCGCGTGGGCGCTGGGGCGCCGGCCGTCCACCGCGGAGGTGCTCACGGTCGCGGTGCTCCTGTCGCTGACCTTCGCGCGCACCCTCGCCTGGGCCGCCGACGGGGCCCGGCTCACCCGCCGCGTGCTGCGCACCGAGGCGTTCTTCCGCACCCTCGTGCACCGCGCTGCCGACATCACGATCGTGCTCGACGCCCACGGCGCCATCACCTGGGTGTCCAGCGCCGGGCAGACGTCGTCGTCCTGGGCGGCGCGCGACCTGGAGGGCCGGCCGTTCGCGGAGTTCGTGCACGGAGAGGACCGCCACGAGCTGGCGCGCGCCCTCGGCCGCACCGCGGACCTCGACGACGGCCCTGCGGCGGTGTTCCGGCTGCGCACCAAGGACGGCGGCTGGCGGCGCCTCGAGACCGTCCGGACGACGGCCGCCACCGGGCTGCCCGGCAGGGACAGCGACCGCGACGGCTTCGTGCTGCACCTGCGCGACGTGGCCGACCGGCGCAGCACCGAGCTCGAGCTCGAGCGGATGGCCTACACCGACTACCTGACCGGCCTGCCCAACCGCGCCCGCCTCATGGCCGCGCTGGAGGCCGCCCGCGCGCGTGCCGCGCGCGAGGAGTTCTGCCTCCTCATGCTCGACCTCGACGGGTTCAAGCCGGTCAACGACATCGCCGGCCACGACGCCGGTGACGACCTGCTCGTGCAGGTGGCCGGCCGGCTGCGGGCCACCGTCCGCGACCGCGACCTGATCAGCCGGCTCGGTGGCGACGAGTTCGCCGTCCTGGTGCGCGCCGGGATCGAGGAGGCCGCCGCGCTCGGTGAGCGGATCGTCGCCGACCTGCGCGAGATGCGCCCGACCGCGGCCGCCGGTGGCCACGCCGACGAGCTGGTCTTCGACGTCTCGGCCAGCATCGGCGTCGCCCAGATCGACCCGGCCGACGAGGTGACGACGACGCTGCGGCAGGCCGACCTCGCGCTGCGGGCGGCCAAGGCGGCCGGCAAGAGCCGGGTCCGGCTGCACGCCGACACCCCGGACGAGGCGGCCGGCCGGCGCGCCCGGCTGGCCCGCGACCTGCCGACGGCGATCGAGGAGGGGCAGCTGCGGCTGCTCTTCCAGCCGGTGATCGGCGTCGCCGAGCGCACCGTGCTCGGGCTGGAGGCGCTGGTGCGCTGGCAGCACCCGCAGCTGGGCCTCGTGCCGCCGGACGAGTTCATCGCCCTCGCCGAGGCCGACGGGCTCATCGTGCCGCTGGAGCGCTGGGTGTTCGGCGAGGCGACCGCGACCGTGGCGCCCCTGCTGGCCGAGGGCTTCGACCTCAAGCTGGGCGTGAACGTGTCGGTGCGGCACCTGCAGGCCGGGTGCCTCGCGCCCGACATCGCCCGTGCGCTGGCCGCCTCCGGCGTCCCGCCGCAGCGGCTCATGCTGGAGATCACCGAGTCGGTGCTGATGGGCGCCGAGGACGGGTTCGAGGGCGACCTCTCGACGCTGCGCACGCTCGGCTGCGTCATCTCCCTCGACGACTTCGGCAAGGGCCACTCCTCGCTGGCGCGGCTGGCCCGGCTGCCGGTCGACGTCCTCAAGATGGACCGCGACTTCATCGGCCACATCGACGGCGACCCGCGCACCGAGGCGATCGTGCGCAGCGTCGTGGAGCTCGGCCGCACGCTCGGCATCGACGTCGTGGCCGAGGGCGTGGAGACGCCGGGGCAGCTCGCCCTCCTGCGCGACCTGGGCTGCCGGTTCCTGCAGGGTTACCTGCTCGGCCGGCCGGTGCCGCCGGAGCAGCTGCGGGCCGTCCTCGACGGCTTCGACACGGGCCTGCTCGACGCCTCCCCGGATCTCACGGAATCGCGCGTCGCTGTCCACTGAGTGAGACAGCACAGTTGACGGCAGCGCCCGGCGGAGCGCACAGTGTGCGGGTGCGTCCTGCCCGCAGCCTCCTCGTAGTCGCCTAGCGCGTCGGTTCCCTGACCGACGCGCTGACCCCTCCGTGCCTGCGGCACGAGGGGTTTTTTGTTGGCCGGGGACGCCGACCGGCCGCCACACACCAGCCCGCCCCCGCACGGCCCAGGAGAACGCCGCGATGAGCACCCCTAGCGAGTCCGCCACCCAGGAGGCAGCCGCCTCGCTGGCCGGCGTCGAGACGGCCACCCGGCCGGCCGCCCGCATCCCCGAGCCGGCCACCGGCATCACCGGCGCGCAGAGCCTCGTCCGCTCCCTCGAGGCCGTCGGCGTCGAGGTGATCTTCGGCATCCCCGGCGGGGCGATCCTGCCCGCCTACGACCCGCTCTTCGACTCCTCGGTGCGGCACGTCCTGGTGCGGCACGAGCAGGGAGCCGGCCACGCCGCCACCGGGTACGCGCAGGCCACCGGCAAGGTCGGCGTCTGCATGGCGACCTCCGGCCCGGGCGCGACCAACCTGGTCACCCCGCTGGCCGACGCGCACATGGACTCGGTGCCGATCGTGGCGATCACCGGCCAGGTGCCCAGCGGCGCCATCGGCACCGACGCCTTCCAGGAAGCCGACATCCGCGGCATCACGATGCCGGTCACGAAGCACAACTTCCTGATCACCGACCCCGACGAGATCCCGCAGGCGATCGCGGAGGCCTTCCACCTGGCGGCCACCGGGCGGCCCGGCCCGGTGCTGGTCGACATCTCCAAGGACGCCCTCCAGCGGACGACGAACTTCTCCTGGCCGCCGCGGCTGGACCTGCCCGGCTACAAGCCGACGACCCGCCCGCACGGCAAACAGGTCCGCGAGGCCGCGCAGCTGATCGCCGGCGCCCGCCGTCCGGTGCTCTACGTCGGCGGTGGCGTGCTCAAGGCCCAGGCCACCGAGGAGCTGGCCGCGCTCGCCGAGCTGACCGGCGCGCCCGTCGTCACCACCCTGATGGCCCGGGGCGCGTTCCCCGACAGCAACGCCCAGCACCTGGGCATGCCCGGCATGCACGGCACGGTCGCGGCGGTGACCGCGCTGCAGAAGGCCGACGTGATCGTCGCCCTCGGTGCCCGCTTCGACGACCGGGTCACCGGCCACCTGGGCTCCTTCGCCCCCGGTGCGCTGGTCGTGCACGCCGACATCGACCCCGCCGAGATCGGCAAGAACCGCAAGGCCGACGTCCCGATCGTCGGTGACGCCAAGGAGACCATCGCCCAGCTGGTCGACGCCCTGCGGCACGAGCGCGAGGCCGGGCGCACCGCCGACCTGGCGCCGTGGTGGGCGCAGCTGGACGACTGGCGGCAGAAGTACCCGCTCGGCTACGACTGGCCCGAGGACGGCTCGCTCTCGCCGCAGTACGTCATCGAGCGGCTGGGCGCGATCGCCGGACCGGACGCCATCTACGTCGCCGGCGTCGGGCAGCACCAGATGTGGGCCGCCCAGTTCATCTCCTACGAGAAGCCCGGCACGTGGCTCAACAGCGGCGGCCTCGGGACGATGGGCTACGCCGTCCCCGCCGCCATGGGCGCCAAGCAGGGCCGGCCGGAGACCACGGTCTGGGCCATCGACGGCGACGGCTGCTTCCAGATGACCAACCAGGAGCTGGCCACCTGCGCGATGGAGGGCATCCCGATCAAGGTCGCCATCATCAACAACGGCAACCTGGGCATGGTCCGGCAGTGGCAGACCCTGTTCTACGAGGGCCGTTACTCCAACACCCGGCTGCACGCCCGCAACGAGGACGGCACGCCCAAGCCGGTGCGCATCCCCGACTTCGCGCTGCTGGCCGAGGCGATGGGCTGCGTCGGCCTGCGCTGCGAGACCAAGGACGACGTCGACGCGGTGCTCGAGAAGGCGATGGCGATCGACGACGCCCCCGTGGTCATCGACTTCGTCGTCGGCCACGACGCCCAGGTCTGGCCGATGGTCGCGGCCGGGGCGAGCAACGACGACATCATGGCCGCGCGCGACGTGCGCCCGGTCTTCGGCGAAGACCAAGTCTGAAGGGGCCGCTCAGCATGACCCGCCACACGCTCTCGGTCCTGGTGGAGAACAAGGCCGGTGTCCTGGCCCGCGTCTCGGCGCTGTTCAGCCGCCGCGGGTTCAACATCGAGTCGCTCGCCGTCGGGCCCACGGAGAACCCCGACCTCTCCCGCATGACGATCGTCGCCGACGCGGAGTCCGCGCCGCTGGAGCAGATCACCAAGCAGCTGAACAAGCTGATCGAGGTGATCAAGATCGTGGAGCTGGAGGAGGGCGCCGCCGTCCAGCGCGAGCTGCTGCTCGTGAAGGTCCGCGCGCCGCTGGCCGATCGCACGCAGGTGCTGCAGACCGCCGAGCTGTTCCGCGCCCACGTCGTCGACGTCAACACCGACACGGTGACCCTCGAGGCCACCGGCACCCCGGACAAGCTCCAGGCGCTGCTCGCCGTCCTCGCCCCGCTGGGGATCAAGGAGATGGCGCAGTCCGGCACCGTCGCCCTGGGCCGGGGTCCCCGCTCCATGTCCGGCGCCGGTACCTTGCGCCCCGTCGACCGCACCGCATAACCCCGCGCTTCATCCGCGAACAACCGAAGGAGAGCACCACCGCATGGCCGCCGAGATCTTCTACGACGACGACGCCGACCTGTCGATCATCCAGGGGCGCACCGTCGCCGTCCTGGGCTACGGCAGCCAGGGTCACGCCCACGCGCTGTCGCTGCGCGACTCCGGGGTCGACGTCCGCGTCGGCCTGCCCGAGGGCAGCACGAGCCGCGCCAAGGCCGAGGCCGAGGGCCTGCGGGTCGTCACGCCGGCCGAGGCGGCCGCCGAGGCCGACCTGATCATGATCCTCGTCCCCGACCACGTGCAGCGGTCGCTGTACGCCGAGGCCGTCGAGCCCAACCTCCAGGACGGCGACGCGCTGTTCTTCGCGCACGGCTTCAACATCCGGTTCGGCTACATCAAGCCCCCGGCCGGCGTCGACGTCGCGATGGTCGCCCCCAAGGGCCCGGGCCACCTGGTCCGCCGCGAGTTCGAGAACGGCAAGGGCGTCCCGGCGTTGGTCGCCGTCGAGCAGGACGCGACCGGCCAGGCGCTGCAGCTCGCGCTGTCCTACGCCAAGGCCATCGGCGGCGCCCGCGCGGGCGTCATCAAGACCACCTTCGCCGAGGAGACCGAGACCGACCTGTTCGGCGAGCAGGCCGTGCTCTGCGGCGGCATGTCGGCGCTGGTCACGGCGGGCTTCGAGACCCTCACCGAGGCCGGCTACCAGCCGGAGATCGCCTACTTCGAGTGCCTGCACGAGCTGAAGCTGATCGTCGACCTCATGTACGAGGGCGGCATCGCCAAGCAGCGCTGGTCGGTGTCGGACACCGCCGAGTACGGCGACTACACCAGCGGCCCGAAGGTCATCGACGAGCGGGTCAAGGCGACGATGCAGGACGTGCTGGCCGCGATCAAGGACGGCTCGTGGGCCGCGGCCTTCATCGCCGACCAGGACGCCGGCGCGCCGGACTTCAAGGCCAAGCGGGCCGCCGCCGAGGCGCACCCGATCGAGGAGACCGGCCGCAAGCTGCGCGGCCTGATGAGCTGGGTGTCGACGTCCGACGACTACACGGGCACCGCCGCCCGCAACTGAAGAAGGACCACCCTTCCCGTTCCAGAACGTGACAGGGCCCCGCTGCCGACTCGGCAGCGGGGCCCTTCTCGTTCAGCCCGCGTCTACTTCTTGCCGCGGGAGGCGAAGAACTGCTGCGAGGCCGGCTGGTTGAGCAGGAAGAAGATCGCGACGCCGGCCGCGACCAGGAGCAGCGACAGGAACGAGAAGCTGCCCTGGGTCAGCGCGAGGATCAGACCGATGAGCGCGAGGACCGCGGTGGCGATCCCGGCTCCCTTCAGCACCGAGCTCCCGTTGCCCATGATCGCCACGACGCCGCCCCAGATGTTGACGGCGGCCAGCGCGAGGTACAGGACCCCGAACAGGGCCAGGATCCCGAGCAGCGTCGACAGGGCGAACAGGCCCAGCGCCGCCAGCAGGGCGAAGAGCGCGACGACGAAGCCCAGGATCGCGGCGACGAGCACCTGCGGGGGCCGGGCGGAGGCCGGCGCGCCGTAGCCGGCGGGGCCGCCGCTGTACGACGGCGCGGGCTGGTAGCCCTGCGGCTGCTGCGGAGCGCCCCAGCCGGGCTGACCCTGGGGAGCACCCCCCTGCGGGTAATTCGGGTCGGAGCCGGGGGTGGGGGTGGTCATGCGGTTCCTCCTGGTGCGGACGGCCGCCGACGTGGCGGTCGGCGGCGGAGTGTAGGGGTTCGGATACGCGCGTGGGGGATTCCTGCGCGCGCTCGTGACGGCGCTGTGACCTGTGGGGGTGACAGCCAGTAACTGCGACTCAGCGACCGCGGAGCGCACGGTTGGCGGCGAAGAACGCCGCGGCTGCCTTGTTGGAGAGCAGGACGACGATCAGGATCGAGATGATGAAGAACAGCAGGGACAGGACGACGCTGCCGGCGCCGTTCTGATCCGTGTTGCCCAGGCTGCCGAAGAAGCTGAAGCCCGTCGATGCGATGGCGATGGACCCACCCACGATGAGCAGCACCCGGCTGCGACCGGTGAGCGCCCAGACCGAGCCCCAGATCATGAGGACGGTCCAGACGAGCGCCAGGATCCCGATGACGATGGCGATCCCCGCGAAGGCACCGAAGACCGAGCCCAGGCCCGGGATCGAGTCCTCCGCGTTCCCGGCGGCGCCGCCCGCGACCGCGCCGGCGAAGATCAGCAGGATCGTCACCAGCGCGCCGAGGGCACCCCAGATGAAACCGAAGACGGCGGCGGTCACCACGCCACCGGGACGGGCCGGCCGGCTCCCGGGCATCGGCTGGCCGTAGCCGCCGGGCTGCTGGCCGTACTGCTGGGGCTGCTGGCCGTACGGGGCAGGCTGCTGGGAACCGTAGGGGGCGGGGGAGTACGACGGCTGCTGGCCGTACTGCTGGGGCTGGTCGTACGACGGCTGCTGGCCGTACGACGGGGGCTGTGCGTACGGCTGCTGGCCGTACGAGGGCTGCTGGCCGGAGGGCTGCGGCTGCCCGTAGGGGTTGTTCTGCTCGGTCATGGATCTCCTCCGTCAGCGCCGGCGGTGCCGACTCCCGTAGGCGGTCAGGATGTCCGCCGGGTCCGTCCAGGGCAAGGAGCCTTCGCCGGGAAGAGTGGTGACGTTCCAGGAACGGCAGTCCCCGCACGCCGCACGCGTCTCCTTAGGCTTCGGCCGTGACCACGAGCGCGCCCGTCGTCCTCATCGCGGAGGAACTCGCCCCGAGCGTTCTGGAGGTGCTCGGCGCCGACGTCGAGATCCGGCACGTCGACGGTGCCGACCGCGCCGCCCTGCTCCCGGCCCTGGCCGAGGCCGCGGCGGTGATGATCCGCAGCGAGACGCAGATCGACGCCGAGGCGCTCGCCGCCGCCCCGAACCTCAAGGTGGTCGCCCGTGCGGGGATCGGCCTGGACAACGTCGACGTGGCGACGGCGACCGAGCGCGGCGTCATGGTCGTCAACGCGCCGATCTCGAACATCGTCAGCGCCGCCGAGCACGCGGTCGCGCTGCTGCTGGCCGCCGCCCGGCGCATCCCCGCCGCGGACGCGTCGCTGCGCGAGGGGCAGTGGAAGCGGTCGCGGTTCACCGGCGTCGAGATCGCGGGCAAGACCGTCGGCGTGGTCGGTCTGGGCCGCATCGGCGTCCTGGTGGCGCAGCGGCTGGCCGCCTTCGACGTCGAGCTGATCGCCTTCGACCCCTACATCCAGCCCGGTCGCGCCGCGCAGTTCGGCGTCCGCCTCGTCTCGCTGGAGGAGCTGCTCCGCGAGTCCGACTTCATCACCATCCACCTGCCGAAGACGCCGGAGACGGCGGCCCTCATCGGGGCCGACGAGCTGGCGCTGACCAAGCGCGGCGTGATCCTGGTCAACGCCGCCCGGGGCGGGCTGGTCGAGGAGGCCGCCCTGGTCGACGCGCTCAAGACCGGTCAGGTCGGCGCGGCGGGGATCGACGTCTACGCCAGCGAGCCCTGCACCGACAGCCCGCTGTTCGAGCTGCCGAACACCGTCGTCACGCCGCACCTGGGCGCCTCGACGACCGAGGCCCAGGACAAGGCCGGTGCCGCGGTGGCCCGGTCGGTCCGGCTGGCGCTGCAGGGCGAGTTCGTGCCCGACGCGGTCAACGTGCAGGCCGGCGGCGTCGTCGCGGAGGACCTGCGGCCCGGGCTGCCGCTGGCCGAGAAGCTGGGCCGGCTGTTCACCGCGCTGGCCGGCGGTCTCGCCCAGTCGGTCAACGTCGAGGTGCGCGGCGAGGTGGCCGAGTTCGACGCGTCGGTGATGCAGCTCGCCGTCCTCAAGGGGATGTTCTCCGACGTCGTCGAGGAGCAGGTGACCTACGTCAACGCGCCGCTGCTGGCCGAGCAGCGCGGCCTGGAGGTGGCGCTGACCACCGACCTGGACAGCCCGACCTTCCGCAACCTGGTCACCGTCCGCGGGGCCATGACCGACGGCGCCCAGATGACGGTCTCGGGCACGCTCTACGGCAAGAGCCAGGTGCCGCGGCTGACCGAGGTGAACGGCTTCGAGCTCGACCTGCAGGCCGAGGGCCACCTCCTGTTCTTCACCTACATCGACCGGCCCGGCGTGGTCGGCACGGTGGGGGCGGCGTTGGGCGAGGCGGCGGTGAACATCGCCGGCGCGCAGGTCAGCCGGACGACACGCGGGGGAGAGGCGCTGATGGCGGTCACCGTCGACAGCCCGGTGAGCAGCGAGTTGCTCGAGGAGATCGCCGGGCGGATCGGTGCGCGGGAGGCCCGTGCCGCCGACCTCAACGGCGCCTGACCTAGGGTTCCCGACTATGCGCCTGGCAGTGATCCCCGGAGACGGCATCGGGCCCGAGGTGGTGGCCGAGGGGTTGAAGGTCCTCTCGGCGGTGGCACCGGACATCGAGCCGACGTCCTACGACCTCGGCGCCGCGCGGTGGCAGCGCACCGGCGAGCTGCTGCCCGACACCGTGCTCGACGAGCTGCGCCAGCACGACGCGATCCTGCTCGGCGCCGTCGGCGACCCGGGCGTGCCCAGCGGCATCCTCGAGCGCGGGCTGCTGCTGCGGCTGCGCTTCGAGCTCGACCACCACGTGAACCTGCGGCCGGCGAAGCTGTACGACGGCGTGACCAGCCCGCTGGCCGACCCCGGCGCGATCGACATGCTCTGCATCCGCGAGGGCACCGAGGGCCCCTACGTCGGCAACGGCGGCGTGCTGCGCAAGGACACGCCGCACGAGATCGCCACCGAGGTCAGCATCAACACCGCCTTCGGCGTGGAGCGCGTGGTCCGCTACGCGTTCGAGCGGGCCCTGCTCCGGCCGCGCCGGCACCTGACCCTGATCCACAAGACCAACGTGCTCGCCTACGCCGGCGGCCTGTGGTCGCGCACCGTCGAGGAGGTCGCCGCCGAGTTCCCGGACGTGACGGTGGCCTACCAGCACGTCGACGCGGCGTCGATGTTCTTCATCACCGACCCGGGCCGCTACGACGTCATCGTCACCGACAACCTGTTCGGCGACATCGTCACCGACGTCGCGGCCGCGGTGACCGGTGGCATCGGCCTGGCGGCGAGCGGCAACCTCGACGTCTCGGGCACCAACCCGAGCATGTTCGAGCCGGTGCACGGCTCGGCTCCGGACATCGCCGGGCAGGGGCTGGCCGACCCGACCGCGACCGTGCTCTCCGTCGGCCTGCTGCTCGACCACCTCGGTCGTGCCGACCAGGCGAAGAAGGTCAACGCGGCGGTCGCCTTCGACCTGTCCACCCGCGACCCGCAGGGCCCGGTGCGGACGGCGGAGGTCGGCGACCGGCTGGCCGCGCTCGCCGGCGGCTGATGTCCGGCTGGGACGACTCCCGGGCCGCCTTCGACGCGGCCGCGGGGTGGTTCGTGCGCACCGCGGCGCTCGTCGGTCCGCGGTGGGACGAGCCCGGGCTGGGCGAGTGGGACGTCCGCGCGCTGGTCGGCCACACCAGCCGCTCGTTCCTGACCGTCGAGGAGTACCTGACCCGCCCGGCCGCCACTGTCGAGGTCGCTTCCGCGGTGGACTACTACCGGGCGATCCACGGGAAGACCGACGGTCCGGCGGTCGCCCAGCGCGGGCGGGACGCCGGTGCGGCGCTGGGCGACGACCCGGCGGCCGCGGTGGCGTCGATCGCAGCTCGAGTCGTGCCGTTCGTCGCGGCGTGCACCGGGGAGGAGCTGCCCACGACCCTCGCGGGCAGCATGCGGCTGGCCGATTACCTGCCCACGCGCACGTTCGAGCTCGTCGTCCACACCTGCGACCTGGCGCGGGCGCTCGGTGAACCGACGGACGTGCCGCAGCGCGCCGCGGCTCAGGCGCTGGCGCTGGTGTCCGAGCTCGCGGTCACGAACGGTCTCGCCGGCCCGCTGCTGCTCGCAGCGACGGGCCGCCCCGGCCTCCCGCCGTCCTTCTCTGTCCTCTGACCCTCGGTCACCCTCGCGGTCCGGTCGCGACCCTCGCGGCACAGCGAGAGGGTCGCGACCACACCGCGAGGTCGGCGCTGATCATGGCGCGGCCGCGCGCAGCAGCTCGCCGACGGGGACGGGGAGCAAGGCCCGAGCCCTCAGCTGGGCAGGTTCGGCCATCTCCAGTCGCACGGTGCAGCCCTCCGGTGAGACCTCGACCAGGACGACGGGGTGCCACCCCCAGTCCGGCTCGGGCTCCGCGGCGGGCAGGACGTCGGCGGGCATCGGCGAGGGCAGCCGGCACCACCAGCGCCGGTCGAGGCTGCGCAGACCGTCGGCCACCAGCACCGCGGCGGCCTGCACCGACGGCTGCGCCGGACCCAGCGGCAGCCCGACCAGCGACGTCGGGACCACGAGCCCGGGAGCACCGTCGGGCGCGAGGTAGCCCACGTGCTCGGCGTCGGACGGGCGGTGCACCGGGGTCCAGGAGGTCGGGATCACCGCAGAGAGGTAGCAGGATCCGGGCCGCTCGATCACCCGGTTTCCGAGCCCGGGTGCAGCCACGGCGCACCGCAGCGTGCTTTACTCGTCGGCGATGACCGCCTTCCGCACGATCATTATCGCCTAGCGCGCAGTCCGTTCCCGACTGCGCGCAGACCTCCCGTTCCCGGGGGGTCTTTTTGTTTGCCGGGAACAATCCATCCCTCCAGGAGCACCCCGTGGCCACCGATCTCGACTTCCACGTCTTCGACACCACCCTGCGCGACGGCGCCCAGCGCGAGGGCGTCAGCTACTCCGTCGCGGACAAGCTCGCCGTCGCCCGGCTGCTCGACGAGATCGGGGTCGGCTTCATCGAGGGCGGGTGGCCCGGTGCGCTGCCGAAGGACACCGAGTTCTTCTCCCGCGCCCGCACCGAGCTCAAGCTGCGGCACGCGCTGCTGGTGGCGTTCGGTTCGACCCGCAAGGCCGGCGTCGCCGTCGAGGACGACCCGCAGGTCAAGGCGCTGCTCGACGCCGAGACCCCGGTCGTCTGCCTGGTCGCCAAGTCCGACGTCCGGCACGTGCGCGAGGCCCTGCGGACGACGCTCGAGGAGAACCTCGCGATGGTCGCCGACACCGTCGCCTTCTTCGTGCGCCACGGCCGGCGGGTGTTCCTCGACTGCGAGCACTTCTTCGACGGCTACAAGGCCGACCCCGACTACGGCGTCCGCGTGCTGGAGGCGGCGTTCGGCGCGGGTGCCGAGGTCGGGGTCATGTGCGACACCAACGGCGGGATGCTGCCGATGGAGCTCGGCCGGGTCGTGGCCGACGTCCGCTCGCGGGTCACCGGCAGGCTCGGCATCCACTGCCAGGACGACACCGGCTGCGCCGTCGCCAACTCGCTCGCCGCCGTCGAGAACGGCGTCACCCACGTCCAGGGGACGGCGAACGGCTACGGCGAGCGCGCCGGCAACGCCGACACGTTCGCCCTGATCGGCAACCTGGTGACGAAGATGGGCCTGCCCGTCGTCCCGGCCGAGTGCCTGGCCGAGCTGCAACGGGTCAGCCACGCGATCGCCGAACTGGCGAACATCGCGCCGAACGACCACCAGCCGTTCGTCGGCGCCTCGGCGTTCGCGCACAAGGCCGGCCTGCACGCCAGCGCCATCAAGGTCAGCCCCGAGCTCTACAACCACCTCGACCCGGCGGTGGTCGGCAACGACATGCGCATCCTCGTCACCGAGATGGCCGGCCGGGCCTCCGTCGAGCTCAAGGGCCGCGAGCTCGGCGTCGACCTCGACGGGCACGCCGACGTGATCGGCAAGGTCGTCGACCAGGTCAAGGTGCTCGAGGCCGACGGCTGGTCGTTCGAGGCCGCTGACGCATCCTTCGAGCTGCTGCTGCGCGCCGCCCTGCCCGACGCCCCCGAGCCGCTGTTCGAGCTGGAGAGCTACAAGACCTCCGTCGAGCACTGGGGCAACGGTGTCGTCGTCAGCGAGGCGACGGTCAAGGTGCACGTGGACGGCGAGCGGATCATCAGCACCGCCGAGGGCAACGGCCCGGTCAACGCCCTGGACAACGCGCTGCGCCAGGCGCTGGTCGGCCGCTACCCGCAGCTGGCCGCGGTGTCGCTGGCCGACTACAAGGTCCGCATCCTGGGCTGGAAGGGCGGCACCAGCGCCACCACCCGGGTGCTCGTCGACACCACGGACGGCGTGGGGGAGTGGACCACCGTCGGCGTCCACGCCAACATCGTCGAGGCGTCGTGGCACGCGCTCGTCGACGCGCTCACCTATGCCGTCCTGCACCGCGCCCCGGCTGTCGCCGAGGGCTGAGGGCGACCGGTGCAGCCCGAGCTGACCGGCGCGAGGGTGCGGCTGCGCCCCTGGACGCCGGCCGACGCCGACGCCGTCTTCGCCGCCTGCCAGGACCCCGGCATCCAGCAGTGGACGACGGTGCCCTCCCCGTACACGCGGGAGGACGCCGTCGCCTACGTCAGCACCGTCGCCCCGCAGGCCTGGGACGACGGCGGCGCGGTGTTCGCCGTCGAGGACCTCGCGACGGGGGAGATCGCGGGCAGCATCGGGGCGCACGGGATGGTCGACGGGGTCGCGCACATCGGCTACTGGACGGCCGCCGCCGCACGGGGACGCGGGCTGACCAGCGACGCGCTGCGCACGCTCACCCGCTGGCTCTTCGACGAGCGCGGCGCGGCGCGCGCCGAGCTCGTGGTGGAGCCGGCCAACACCGCCTCGATCCGGGTCGCGGAGGCCGCCGGTTTCACCGCCGAGGGCGTGCTGCGGCAGCGCCTGGTCCTCCGGGGACGCCGGGTCGACGTCGTCATGTACTCCCGGCTGCCCGGGGACTGATCAGACCCGGGTCCTCAGCAGGCAGAACTCGTTGCCCTCGGGGTCCTGCAGCACGTGCCAGGACTCCTCGCCGGTCTGGCCGACGTCGGCCGGCCGCGCGCCGAGGTCCAGCAGTCGCTGCAGCTCGTCGTCCTGGTCGCGGTCGGTGGGGGAGACGTCGATGTGCAGCCGCAGCTTGCCGGTCTTGGGCTCGCTCGCCCGGCCGAACACCAGCGTCGGCACCGGACCACCGAAACCGGCCTCCGGCCCGATCTCGACCTCGTCCTCCTCGCTGGAGAGCACCCGGTAGTCCAGCACCGCCGCCCAGAAGGCGGCCAGCGCCCGCGGGTCCCGGCAGTCGACGACGAGCTCGGTGAAGCGGCAGGCCATGCCGGAGACCGTACGGCCCGCGCAAGTAGCCTCGACCCGTGCGCATCGTCCGCTTCGCCAGCCCTCAGGGCATGTCCTTCGGCGTCCTCGACGGCGACGGCAACGTCGCCCAGATCGAGGGCCACCCCTTCGGCCAGATCTCGTTCACCGGCGCCCGCTTCGCGCAGGCCGACGTGCGGCTGGTCTCGCCGATCCTGCCGAGCAAGGTGGTCTGCGTCGGCAAGAACTACGCCGAGCACGTCAAGGAGATGAACACCGGCGATGCGCCCAAGGCGCCGCTGCTGTTCCTCAAGCCGTCGACCTCGGTGATCGGTCCCGGCGACGCCATCCGCATCCCGCCGGGCAGCACCAACGTGCACCACGAGGCCGAGCTCGCCGTCGTCATCGGCGCCCGGGGCGCCCGGCACGTGCGCCCCGACCAGGTCGCCGGGGCGATCTTCGGCTACACGATCGGCAACGACGTCACCGAGCGGGACATGCAGAAGAGCGACGGGCAGTGGACCCGCGCCAAGGGCTTCGACTCGTTCTGCCCGCTCGGCCCGTGGATCGAGACCGATCTCGCCGGCCTGGGCAAGGACCCGGCGGACCTCGAGGTCCTCTGCACCGTGGACGGCGCCCCGCGGCAGAAGGGCCGAACCAGCCAACTGCTGTTCGACGTCCCGACGCTGATCTCCTACATCTCCGACGTCATGACGCTGCTGCCCGGCGACGTCGTCCTCACCGGCACCCCCTCCGGCGTCGGGCCGATCTTCCCCGGCGAGCGGGTCGACGTCACGATCGAGGGCCTCGGCACGCTGTCCAACCCGGTGGCCGACGCCGACCGCGTCTCCACCGCCGGCGGCTCCCGATGAGCGTCACCCGGTTCTGCCCGTCGCCGACCGGGCTGGTGCACGTCGGCGCCATGCGGACGGCGCTGTTCAACTGGGCGCACGCGCGGCACACCGGCGGCACGTTCGTCTTCCGCATCGAGGACACCGACGCCGCGCGCGACACCGAGGAGTCCTACCGGCACCTGCTCGACTGCATGCGCTGGCTCGGCCTGGAGTGGGACGAGGGCCCCGAGGTCGGCGGCCCGCACGGGCCCTACCGGCAGTCGGAGCGCCACGAGATCTACCGCGAGGTCGCCGCCAAGCTGCTCGAGGCGGGGCACGCCTACGAGTCCTTCTCCACCAACGAGGAGGTCGACGCCCGCCGGCTGGCCGCCGGCCAGGACCCCAAGCTGGGCTACGACAACGCCGACCGCTTCCTCACCGACGCCCAGAAGCAGGCGTTCCGGGACGAGGGGCGGCTGCCGGTGCTGCGGCTGCGCATGCCCGACACCGACCTGGCCTGGGACGACCTGGTGCGCGGCGAGATCTCCTTCGCCGCCGGCTCGGTGCCCGACTTCGTGCTCATGCGGGGCAACGGGGTGCCGCTCTACCCCTTCACCAACCCGACCGACGACGCGCTCATGGGCGTCACCGACGTGCTGCGCGGCGAGGACCTGCTGCCCTCCACCCCGCGGCAGATCGCGCTCTACCAGGCGCTCACCGACGTCGGCGTCGCGAAGGGCACCCCGCGGTTCGGGCACCTGCCGCTGGTGTTCGGCGAGGGCAACAAGAAGCTGTCCAAGCGCGACCCGCAGTCCAACTTCGACGTGTACCGCGAGCGCGGCTTCCTGCCCGAGGGCCTGATCAACTACCTGGCGCTGCTGGGCTGGGCGATCGCCGACGACCGCGACGTCTTCAGCCCCCAGGAGATGGTCGAGGCCTTCGACATCACCCGGGTGAGCGCCAACCCGGCCCGCTTCGACCTGAAGAAGGCCGAGGCGATCAACGCCACCCACCTGCGGGCGCTGCCCGTCGGCGAGTTCGTCGAGCGGGTGATCCCGTTCCTGGCCGCCGCCGGGCTGGTGGCCGAGCCACCGACCGCCGAGCAGCGGCAGGTGCTCGAGGCGATCGCGCCGCTCGCGCAGGAGCGCATGGTGGTGCTGTCCGACGCGGTCGGGCTGCTGGGCTTCCTGTTCACCGAGGACGTCGAGATCGACCCGGCTGCCGCGGAGAAGCAGCTGGCCGGCGCCGACGCCGCCGAGGTGCTCGACGCCGCCGCGACCGCTCTCGAGGGGCTGGCCAGCTGGTCCACGGAGGCGATCGAGGAGGCCCTGAAGACGGCGCTGGTCGACGGACTGGGCCGCAAGCCCCGCCAGGCGTTCGGGCCGGTGCGGGTCGCCGTCAGCGGGCGCACGGTCAGCCCGCCGCTCTACGAGTCGATCGAGCTGCTCGGCCGCGACCGCACCCTGGCGCGGCTGCAGCGGGCCCGGGCCCTGGCCACCGACTGACCCCGTGACCGAGTACGAGCCGTACGCCGGCCCGCCGCCGATGCAGCCCTACGCTGCGCCGCCGGTCTACCCGCCGCCGGCGTACGGCCCGCCCGCCTACGGCCCGCCTCCTGTCTACGGGCCGCCCGTCTACGGCCCGCCGCCCTACGGGCCCTACTGGGCGGCGCCGGCTCCGTGGCCGCCACCGCCCCCGGCGGTGCGCTGGGCGCCGCCTCCGGGTACGCCGCCGCACGACGTCCCGCGCACGTTCCTGCAGGCCATGCTGTCGCGGGACTGGCGCTGGTGGCGGCCGCTGCTCGGGCTGCTGCTCTTCGGCGTCGTGTTCTCGGTGGCCGACGTCGTCGTCGTCCTGGTCGCCGTCCTCACCCGGGTCAGCCCCGACCTGGCGCTGGAGAACCTGATCGACCCGTTCACCCTGCTGGTCACCAACCTGACCCTGATCGTGGGGATCCCCACGGTCTGGCTGGCCTGGGCGGTCGCGCACGGGATGGGCACCGGCTGGTCCTCCTCGGTGCTGGCCCGGATGCGCTGGCGGCTGTTCGCGCCGCTGACCTGGCGCGCGCTGGCCACCCTGGGGGTCGGGGTCGCGCTCACCGTCGTCGTCGGGATCGCCGTCGAGCCGGACGGCGTCAGCGGCCCCGTGAGCGGCTACGGCTGGCTGATCCTGGTCGTGCTGTTCACCACACCGCTGCAGTCGGCCGCCGAGGAGTACGTGTTCCGCGGCTACCTCAGCCAGGCCATCGCCGGGTGGATCCGGGCTCCGCGCGCCGGTGCGGTCCTCGCCGCGGTGATCACCGCGACGCTGTTCTCCCTGGCGCACGTCCCGCCCGACTTCCTGACCTTCTTCGACCGGTTCGCGTTCGGGCTCGCGGCCTCGGCCGTCGTGTGGCTGACCGGCGGCCTCGAGGGCGCCATCGTGCTGCACGCGGTGAACAACGTGCTGATCTTCCTGCTGGCGGGAGGGCTGGGGGAGGCCGTGGCCACCGACGACGCCGGACCGGGCCTGCTCGTCGTGGGACTGGACGTCCTCGCGATGGCCGCCTACGTGGCGTTGGTCGCACGCAGCCGCGCCACGCTGCGGCCCGAAACGCTCACACCGGCCCTCGACCTGCGGTTTCCCGGACCGGCCGCCGTGCCGGCGCCCGCCACGCCCCGGGGGTGGTGAGACCCGTCCGTCCGACGTCGGGTATGGTCTCTTCCTGGCGCCGCGAGGTGCCGCGCCAGCATTGGGGTATGGGGTAATTGGCAGCCCGACGGATTCTGGCTCCGTTAGTCTAGGTTCGAGTCCTGGTACCCCAGCGAGGAAGAGCACCACCGCCTCACCTACTCTGTAGGACAGCACCACCGCACGGCCCCGTCGTCTAGCGGCCCAGGACGCCGCCCTCTCACGGCGGTAGCGAGGGTTCGAATCCCTTCGGGGCTACGCACCGAGAGCCCCCGGCCTTCCCAGGCCGGGGGCTCTCGCGGTCCCACCGGCCCTCGTCCGGGGGAACGGACCCCGACCCGGCTGGCCCAAGATCACGACGCGGGGATAGCGTCGTGGGGGCCGAATCCGGCCGCACGACGCTGCCGCGGGAGGTCGGTCCAGGGTGATCCGCACGAGTCGTCGACTGGCCGACGGCCGGGAGATCCTCTACTACGACGACGACCGGCACCCGGTGTCCCGCACCGCCGAGGACACGCGCGACCTGCCCCCGGTGAGCACGCACTCGCAGCTGCGCTACGACGCCCTGCTGGGGGAGTGGGTGGCGATCGCCTCGCACCGGCAGTCGCGGACCTTCCTGCCGCCGGCCGACGAGTGCCCGCTCGACCCGTCCCGCCCCGGGCGGCCCACGGAGATCCCCGAGAGCGCGTACCAGGTCGTCGTCTTCGAGAACCGGTTCCCCTCGCTGGCGACCGCCGTCGAGCGCGACGTCCCGCCGACCGCTCCCGGGGCGCCCCTGGCCGAGCTGCGGCCGGGGTTCGGGCGCTGCGAGGTCGTCTGCTTCACCGACGAGCACGACCGCGCCTTCGCCGAGCTCGGCCCCGACCGGGCGCGCCTGGTCGTCGACGTCTGGGCCGACCGCACCGCGGAGCTCGGCGCCATCGACGGGGTCGAGTACGTCTTCCCGTTCGAGAACCACGGCGAGGAGATCGGGGTGACCCTCTCCCACCCGCACGGGCAGATCTACGCCTACCCCTACATCCCGCCGCGGGCGGCCACGATCCTCGACACCGTCCGCCGGGCCGACGGCGACGTGTTCGCCGAGGTCGTGGAGAGCGAGCGCAAGGGCCCGCGCGTGGTGGCCGAGAACGACCACTGGACGGCGTTCGTCCCGGCGGCCGCGCGCTGGCCCTACGAGGTGCAGTTCTTCCCGACCGCCCGGGTGCCCGACCTGCCCGCCCTCGACGACGCCCAGCGCGACGCGTTCGTCGAGGTCTACCTCGACGTCCTCGGCCGGTTCCGGCACCGGTTCCACAGCCCGATGCCCTACATCGCGGCGTGGAACCAGGCCCCGGTCCGCGAGGGCCGCGACGAGTGGTGGTTGCACCTGCAGCTGTTCTCGATCCGGCGGGCCGAGTCCAAGCTGAAGTACCTCGCCGGCTCCGAGTCGGGCATGGGCGCGTTCATCACCGACACCAACCCCGAGGACGTCGCCGAGCAGCTGCGCGCCGTGGTGGTCCCGTGAACGACGAGCAGGCGCTCAAGGCGGCCCGCGAGGCGTTCACCGCCCGGTTCGGCACCGAGCCCGCCGGCGTCTGGGCGGCGCCGGGCCGGGTGAACGTGATCGGCGAGCACACCGACTACAACGGCGGCTTCGTGCTGCCGATGGCGCTGCCGCACACCACGCGGGCCGCCGTGGCGCCGCGCACCGACGGCGCCGTCGCGTTCAGCTCGGTGCAGCAGCCCGAGGACGACGTCGTCGTCCCCGTGGCCGAGCTGACCCCCGGGCACCCGAGCGGCTGGGCCGGCTACCCCGCGGGCGTGGTGCACGGGCTGCGCGACGCCGTCGCCGCGGTCGGCGGGCTGTCGGTGCTGGTCGACAGCGACGTCCCGGCCGGGGCGGGGTTGTCCTCCTCCGCCGCCCTCGAGTGCGCCGTCGCCCTCGCCGTGCGCGACCTCTGCGCGCCGGGGCTGTCCGCCGACGACCTGGTCGACGTGGCCCGCCGGGCGGAGAACGACTTCGTCGGCGCCCCCACCGGCATCCTCGACCAGTCCGCCTCGATGCTCTGCACCGAAGGGCACGCGCTGTTCCTCGACACCCGCGACCGCAGCCGCGAGCAGGTGCCCTTCGACCTGGCCGCCGCCGGGCTCGCGCTGCTCGTCGTCGACACCGGCCAGGCCCACGAGCACGCCGGCGGCGGGTACGGCGACCGCCGTCGCGAGTGCGAGGACGCAGCCGCCCGGCTGGGGGTGCAGCTGCTCCGCGAGGTCGACGACGTCGCCGCGCTCGCCGTCCTGGACGACGGCACCGCCGAGGGCGAGGTGCTGCTGCGCCGCGCCCGGCACATCGTGACCGAAGACGCCCGGGTGCTCGAGGTCGTCGCCACCCTGCGCGCGAAGGACGACGTCCGGGCGATCGGGCCGGTGCTCACCGCCGGCCACGAGTCGCTGCGCGACGACTTCCAGATCTCCACCGACCTGCTCGACCTGGTCGTCGAGGCGGCGGTCGGGGCCGGGGCGTACGGCGCGCGGATGGTCGGCGGTGGCTTCGGCGGCAGCGCCATCGCGCTGGTCGACGCCGACCGGCTCGACGAGGTCACCGCGGCGATCGTGCAGCGCTTCACGGCCGTGGCGCCGGCGCCGCCGCGGACGTTCGTCGCGGTCCCCTCGGCGGGAGCCCGGCGCCTCGGCTGACACGATCCGAGGAAGATCAAAAAACCGCGCATGAACCCCGCACTTGCGGGAAGCACCGGTTCTCGTGGACAACTTGAGACTCGACGCGTCCTTCGTCGACTACGCGCTCGTCGTCGTGTACTTCGCGGTCGTCCTGGGGATCGGGTTCGCCGCCCGCCGCCGGGTCTCCGACAGCCTGGACTTCTTCCTGTCCGGCCGCTCGCTGCCGGCGTGGATCACCGGGCTGGCCTTCATCTCGGCCAACCTCGGTGCTGTCGAGATCGTCGGCATGTCCGCCAACGGCGCCCAGTTCGGCATGGCGACCATGCACTACTTCTGGGTCGGCGCCGTCCCGGCGATGCTCTTCCTGGGCATCGTGATGATGCCCTTCTACTACGGGTCCAAGGTCCGCAGCGTCCCCGAGTTCATGCGCCGCCGGTTCGGGACGGGGGCGCACCTGGTCAACGCGATCAGCTTCGCGGTCGCCCAGGTGCTCATCGCGGGGATCAACCTGTACCTGCTGGCGCACATCGTCGAGCTGCTCCTCGGGTGGCCGCTGTGGATCTCGCTGCTCATCGCCGCGGCAGTGGTCCTCAGCTACATCACCCTCGGCGGGCTCTCGGCCGCGATCTACAACGAGGTGCTGCAGTTCTTCGTGATCGTCGCGGCGCTGCTGCCGCTCACCCTGATCGGGCTGCACCGCGTCGGCGGCATCGGTGGCCTGATCGACAAGGTCACGGCGGCCGGCGACTCCGAGCAGCTGCGGTCCTGGCCCGGCACCGAGCTCACCGGCTTCTCCAGCCCCGTCTGGTCGGTGATCGGCATCGTGTTCGGTCTGGGCTTCGTGCAGTCCTTCGGCTACTGGACGACGAACTTCGTCGAGGTGCAGCGCGCGTTTGCGACCAAGTCGATGTCCGCGGCACGGGCCACGCCGATCATCGGATCGTTCCCCAAGATGTTCGTGCCGTTCCTCGTGGTGGTCCCGGGGATCATCGCCGGCATCCTCGTGCCCACCCTGGCGAAGGCGAAGTCGGAGGGCAGCGAGAGCTTCGACTACAACAACTCGATCCTGCTGCTGATCCGCGACACGCTGCCGAACGGGCTGCTCGGTGTGGCGCTCGCCGGCCTCCTGGCGGCCTTCATGGCCGGCATGGCGGCCAACATCTCGGCCTTCAACACCGTCTTCAGCTACGACATCTGGCAGCAGTACGTGAAGAAGGACCGGCCGGACGGCTACTACCTGCGGATCGGCCGGCTGGCCACCGTCGCCGCCACGATCATCGCCATCGGGACGGCGCTGATCGCCTCCGGCTACAGCAACCTGATGGACTACCTGCAGACCCTGTTCGGCTTCTTCAACGCGCCGCTGTTCGCCACCTTCATCCTGGGCATGTTCTGGAAGCGGATGACGGCGACCGCCGGCTGGATGGGACTGGTCTCCGGCACGCTCGGCGCCGTGCTCGTCGCCGTGCTGAGCCAGGACGCGCTCGGCGGCCTCTCGGTGGGGGCGATCCCGCTCAGCGGTCAGGGTGCGAGCTTCGCGGCCGCCAGCGCCGCGTTCGTCGTCGACGTCGTCGTCAGCGTCTCCGTCACCCTCGTGACGCGACCCAAGCCCGCGTCGGAGCTCGTCGGCCTCGTCTACTCCGAGACGCCGAAGGAGCAGCGGACCGACCCCGACGAACACCGGCTGCCCTGGTACCAGTCACCGACCAAGCTCGCGGGCATCTCGCTCGTGATGGTCATCGCCCTGAACGCGATCTTCCGCTGAGGAGCCTGTCATGAGCACTCCCGCATCCCAGGACGGCGGCCGCAAGCACACCGCGGGCGCCTACGACGTCCGGGTCTTCATCGCCGGCCTGATCGGCCTCTACGGCGTCGTCCTCGTCGTGATGGGGATCTTCTTCGACTCCGCCGACGACAAGGAGAAGACCGGTGGCGTCAACGCCAACCTCTGGGCCGGTCTGGTGATGATCGTCGTGGCCATCGCCTTCGCGGTCTGGACGCGGTGGCGGCCGGTCATCGTGGACGAGAAGGCGGTCGCCGAGGCCCACGAGAACATGGACGAGGCCAACCACCCGGGCCATTAGAAGGACCCCGTCCTCCCCACCCTTCGCACGCTCAGGGCGGGACCCGGGACGGGGCCGCCCTGTCACGTCACCACGGTGACGGGCACGCGCTGGACGAGGTTGTTCGCCATGCCCTGGCGGTTCCACTCCTGCTCGACCGGCTGGGTGTCGCCGGACTCGTCGGCCGCCCGGACCAGCAGCTCGGCGCGGCCGGGGGTGGCCGTCCACTCGTAGCTCCACGCCCGCCAGGCGTAGGGGTGCTCGGGGTCCGCCGGGGCCAGGACGGCGTCGTCCCAGGTGGCGCCGCCGTCGGTGCTGACCTCGACCCGGTTCACCGGCGCCGCGCCCGACCACGCCCGGCCGGCGACGGTCACCGGGCCGGGCCGGACGAACCGCTCGCGGGTCATGAAGTCCGGCCAGCCGGGCGGGGCCAGCAGGGCGCGCGGGCGGATGCGGGTGACCGGCTCGCCGTCCTCGTGCGAGTCGACCTTGATCCGGTAGGCGGTGGCGTTCTGGAAGCCGTCGAACGGGCGGGTCAGGACCTCGATGCGCTGCAGCCACTTCACGTGGGCCATGCCGTACCAGCCGGGGATGATCAACCGCAGCGGCGCCCCGTGCTGCGGCGGCAGCGGCGCGCCGTTCATGCCCCACACCAGCAGCGCGTCCGCTCGCAGCGCCTCGGCCAGCGGCAGGCCGCGGGCGTAGTCCTGCTCGACGCCGCGTTCCACGCCGTGGTCGGCGCCGGTGAAGACGACGTCGACCGCATCGGCCGGCACGCCCGCCTCCTCCAGCAGCGGCGCCAGCGGCGTCCCGGTCCACTCCGCCGTGCCGACCGCCTCGAGCAGCCACGGCTGGCTCACCGGGCGCGGCTCGAAGCGGGCGCGGCCGTTTCCGGCGCACTCCAGGAGCACCCGCGCGCTGACCTCGGGACGGCGCTGCAGCTCCTCGAGGCCGAGCGACAGCGACCGCTCGACCGCGCCGCCGATCTCCAGCCGCCACGTGCCGGGATCGACCGCGGGGATGTCGTAGTGCGTGAGCACGTAGTGCAGCCCGGGCGGCGTGACGTCGTAGCGCAGCGCCTCCAGCGGCATGCCGTGGTTGCGGGTGGCCAGGGCGAGCTCGTCGAGCCCGATGCCCTCGCCCGGCTCGGCGATGCGGGCCCGGCCGGCGTTGGTCTCCGTGGCGGTCATGGGAGCAGTGTGCGCGAGACTGCGGGCGATGACAGCCCTCCCTCCCGAGACGCCTCGCGTGGCGGCGCTCGCCCGCTATCCGGTGAAGTCGATGCGTGGTGAGCCGTGCGAGGCGCTGGACCTCGAGCCCCGCGGCGTCGTCGGAGACCGGAGCTGGGCGGCGTACTGCCCCGACGGCGGGATCGGCAGCGGCAAGACCACCCGGCGGTTCCGGCGGGTGGACGGCCTGCTCGACCACCGCGCGGTCCTGCGCGGCGCCGTGCCCGAGATCGAGTTCGCCGACGGCCGGTGGCTGCGGGCGGACGACCCCGCCGCGGCCGCTCGTCTCAGCGACGCGCTGGGCAGGCCGTTGGCGCTGCGGCCCGAGAGCGACGTGCGGCACCACGACGAGTCGCCGGTGCACGTCGTCACGACCGCGGGGCTGCGCGCGCTGGCCGCCCTGCTGGGCGAGCCGCTCGACCCCGAGCGCTTCCGCGCGAACGTCGTCCTGGAGGTGCCCGGGACCGGCTTCGTGGAGGACGCCTGGATCGGCCGGGAGCTGCTCCTCGGCGGGGACGTCGTGCTGCGGGTCGACGGCGGCATGCCGCGCTGCCGCATGGTCGACCTGGCCCAGGCCGACCTGCCGCGCGACGGCCGCATCCTCAAGACCCTGGGGACGCGGCCCGGGGTGACCTTCGGGCTGACGGCGTCGGTGCTCCGCGGCGGCACCGTCCACCGCGGCGACCCGGCCCGCCTGCGCTGAGGGTCAGCGGGCGGCGCGGGAGATGGCGGCGGCGGCGTCCAGGACGGCGCCGATGACCTCGGGGGACGGGCGGCGGCCCAGCCGCTCGACCGGCCCGGAGATCGACACCGCCCCGAGCACGCCCCCGGCGCCGTCCCGCACCGGCGCGGACAGCGAGGCGACCCCGGCCTCGCGCTCGGCGACGCTGTGCGCCCAGCCGCGCCGGCGGACGTCGAGCAGCGTGCGGGCGGTGAAGCTGGCCGAGGGCAGCAGCGGGTTGACCTCGTCGGCCGGGGCGAAGGCGAGCAGCGCGTGGGCGGCCGAGCCCGCGGTCAGCGGCAGCCGGGCGCCGACCGGCACGGTGTCGCGCAGCCCGTGCGCCCGCTCGGCGGCGGCGACGCAGACCCGCGAGGCGCCGTCCCGGACGTAGAACTGCGCGCTCTCGCCGCTGACGTCGCGCAGGGTGACCAGGTGCCGCTCGGCGAGCTCGGCCAGGTCGGGACCGCTGCGCGCCAGCTCGCGCAGCCCGGCGCCGGTGGTCCAGACCCCGCTCTCGGTGCGCTCCACGAGGCGGTGTCCCTCGAGCGCCACGGCCAGCCGGTGCGCCGTCGCGCGGGGCAGGCCGGTGCGGGCGACCAGGTCCGCGAGCGTGGCCGGCTCCTCGGCGACGGCCCGGAGGATGGCCACTGCTTTGTCCAGAACCGCAACGGGGTTAGGCTGTCCCACACAGCAATACTCGCATCCCACATAGTGAGATCGCCAGTCCCAGGAGAGACCCGTGCCCAAGACCCTGGCCGAGAAGGTCTACGACGCCCACGTCGTGCGCAGCGCCGCCGGTGAGCCGGACCTGCTCTACATCGACCTGCACCTCGTCCACGAGGTCACCAGCCCGCAGGCCTTCGACGGGCTGCGCGCGGCCGGCCGCACGGTCCGCCGTCCCGACCTGACGATGGCCACCGAGGACCACAACGTCCCGACCCTGGACATCCTCAAGCCGATCGCCGACCCGGTCAGCCGCGCCCAGGTCGAGGCCCTGCGCGCGAACGCCGCCGAGTTCGGCATCCGCCTGGCGCCCATGGGCGACCGCGACCAGGGCATCGTGCACGTCATCGGCCCGCAGCTCGGGCTGACCCAGCCGGGCACAACGATCGTCTGCGGCGACAGCCACACCTCCACGCACGGCGCCTTCGGCGCCCTGGCCTTCGGCATCGGCACCAGCGAGGTCGAGCACGTGCTCGCCACGCAGACCCTGCCGCAGTACCGGCCCAAGCAGATGGCGGTCACCGTGGACGGCGACCTGCCGCCCGGCGTCTCGGCGAAGGACATCATCCTGGCCGTCATCGCCCAGATCGGCACCGGCGGCGGCCAGGGGCACGTCATCGAGTACCGCGGCAGCGCCATCGAGAAGCTGTCGATGGAGGCCCGCATGACGATCTGCAACATGTCGATCGAGGCCGGCGCCCGCGCCGGGCTGATCGCGCCCGACGAGACGACCTTCGAGTTCCTCGAGGGCCGCCCGCACGCGCCGTCCGGGGCCGACTGGGACGCCGCCGTCGAGTACTGGCAGACGCTGCGCACCGACGACGACGCCGTCTTCGACCGCGAGGTGCACATCGACGCCTCGTCCCTGACGCCCTACGTCACCTGGGGCACCAACCCGGGCCAGGGCCTCCCGATCTCCGAGCGGGTGCCCGACCCGGCCGACTTCGCCGACGAGAGCGACCGCCGCGCCGCCGAGTCGGCCCTGGAGTACATGGGCCTGACCGCCGGCACGCCGCTGCGCGAGATCAAGGTCGACACCGTGTTCCTCGGCTCCTGCACCAACGGCCGGATCGAGGACCTGCGGGTGGCCGCCGAGATGCTGCGCGGGAGGACGATCGACCCGGAGACCCGGATGCTCGTCGTCCCGGGCTCGGTGGGCGTGAAGAACCAGGCCGAGGCCGAGGGCCTGGACAAGGTGTTCCTCGACGCCGGTGCCGAGTGGCGCGGCGCCGGGTGCTCGATGTGCCTGGGCATGAACCCCGACCAGCTCAAGCCGGGGGAGCGCTCGGCGTCCACGAGCAACCGCAACTTCCAGGGCCGCCAGGGCAAGGGTGGCCGCACCCACCTCGTCTCGCCGGCCGTCGCCGCGGCGACCGCGCTGACCGGCCGCCTGACCGCCCCCGCAGACCTCGAGACGGCTGGAGTCTGACCACCATGGACGCCTTCACCACCCACACCGGCACGGCGGCCCCGCTGCGCCGCAGCAACGTCGACACCGACCAGATCATCCCGGCCGAGTACCTCAAGCGGATCACCCGCACCGGCTTCGAGGACGGCCTGTTCAGCGCCTGGCGGACCAACGAGCCGGAGTTCGTGCTCAACCTGCCGCAGTACGCCGACGCCTCGATCCTGGTCGCCGGGCCGGACTTCGGCACCGGCTCGTCCCGCGAGCACGCCGTCTGGGCGCTGCTGGACGGCGGCTTCCGGGTCGTCATCAGCTCGCGGTTCGGCGACATCTTCCGCAACAACTCGACCAAGGCCGGGCTGCTCACCGTCCTGCTGCCGCAGGAGGACGTCGAGGCGCTCTGGAAGGCCATCGAGGAGGACCCGTCGCTGCAGGTGACGGTCGACCTCGAGGCCAAGGAGATCCGCTACGGCGCGGTGACCCTGACCTTCGAGGTCGAGGACTACACCCGCTGGCGGCTGCTCGAGGGCCTGGACGACGTCGGCCTCACCGAGCGGCACCTCGAGGACATCGAGGCCTACGAGGCGCAGCGCCCCTCCTGGAAGCCCCAGGCCCAGCCCGCCCGCTGAGGACGGGCCGGCTCAGGACGGCGCGTTGAAGTCGCGGTAGTAGTCCGCGGACAGCGCGCCGGGCCGGCCGCCGAGCGCCCAGGTGCTGCCCTTGGCCGACGGCGGGTAGAGCCGCCCGGTCATGCCCTCCCAGCGCACCCCGAGGGCCATGAGCACCGACGGGATCGCGCCGCCCTGGCTGCACACGACGGTGACGCCCGGCCGGTCGCGCGGCTCCAGCAGCCGCTCCACCAGCGCCAGCCCGGCCTGGGGGTCCTCGTGGAACTCCTCCTCGCCGAGCTCCGGGCTGGGCAGCACCGGCAGGCCCAGGCGCTCGGCCAGCGGCTGCACCGTCTCCCGGCAGCGGGTCCGCTCGGCCGACAGCACCGTCGTCGGCGCGAACAGCGACAGCGCCTCGGCCAGCCGCGCGGCCTGCCGGTGACCCTTGGCGTCGAGGGGGCGCAGCTCGTCGGGACCGTCCCACTCCGACCGGACGCCGGCGCTGCCGTGCCGAACCAGCAGCAGGGTGGGGGCTCGCGGGACGTCGTCCCGGGCGAGGTCGGCCAGCACCGCGCGGTCGTGGTCGTGGGTGACCTGCGCGGTCGCCTCCGGCAGCGGCAGCCAGCGCAGCTCGTCGACCTCGGAGTTCGGCTCGAACTCGCCGCCGATCGCCTGCTGCAGCCAGTAGTCGACCTGCTTGTCGCCCTCCTCGACGGCGTACCGGGTGCGGAGGCTGCGCCGGCCCACGACCACGGTCAGGCCGGTCTCCTCGTCGACCTCGCGGACGGCCGCCTGCACCGCGTGCTCGCCCTGGTCGAGCTTGCCCTTGGGCAGCGACCAGTCGTCGTACTTCGGCCGGTGCACCACCACGGTCTCCAGCGACCCGTCGGCGGAGGTCCGCCAGACCGCACCGCCCGCGGCGAGCACCGGCTCAGCCGGCCTGCTCACCGGCCTGGTGGATCAGCTCGGCCTGGTAGTCGCACTCGCCGCTGCGGGTCCACTCGCCGTCCGGACCGAGGGTCCAGCAGCGCACCTCCGGGGCCATCGCGCGGTCGAGCGTCGCGCCCAGCTCCTCCCGGGCGCGCTCGTCGCAGACCTTGAGCAGCACCTCGACGCGCCGGTCGAGGTTGCGGTGCATCAGGTCGGAGCTGCCGATCCAGAACTCCGGGTCGCCGCCGTTGGTGAACGACATCACCCGCGAGTGCTCGAGGAACCGGCCGACGATCGACCGGACCTCGATGTTCTCCGACAGGCCCGCCACCCCCGGCCGCAGCGCGCAGATGCCGCGGATGAGCAGCTCGACCGGGACGCCGGCGATCGACGCCTCGTAGAGCGCGTCGATGATCTGCTCGTCGACCAGCGAGTTGACCTTGAACCGGATCCCGGCCGGCCGGCCCTCCGCCGCGTGCCGCATCTCCCGCCGGATCTTGTCCAGCAGCCCGTTGCGCACGCCGTGCGGCGCCACCATGAGCGTGCGGTAGGCCGTCTGCCGCGAGTAGCCGGTGAGGGTGTTGAACAGGTCGGTCAGGTCGGCGCCGACCCGCGGGTCGGCGGTCAGGATGCCGAGGTCCTCGTAGATCCGCGCCGTCTTCGGGTTGTAGTTGCCGGTGCCGATGTGGCAGTAGCGCCGGATCACGCCGCCCTCGCGGCGGACGACCAGCGCGGTCTTGCAGTGCGTCTTCAGCCCGACCAGGCCGTAGACGACGTGGCAGCCCGCCTTCTCCAGCTCACGGGCCCAGCTGATGTTGGCCTCCTCGTCGAAGCGCGCCTTGATCTCGACGAGGACGACGACCTGCTTGCCGGCCTCCGCGGCGTCGACCAGCGCGTTGACGATCGGGGAGTCACCGGACGTCCGGTACAGCGTCTGCTTGATCGCCAGCACGTTCGGGTCGGCGGCGGCCTGCTCGATGAACCGCTGCACGCTGGTCGCGAACGACTGGTACGGGTGGTGGACCAGGACGTCGCCCTCGCGCAGCATCGCGAACACGCTCTGCGGCGTCTCGCCCTCGCTCAGCCGCGGGTGGGTGGCCGGCACGAACGGCTCGTCCTTGAGCTCCGGCCGGTCGAGGTCGTACAGCTGCCACAGCGAGGCCAGGTCGAGCAGACCCGGGACGACGACGACGTCCTGGGTGCCGATCTCCAGCTCCGACAGCAGCAGCTCGAGGATCTGCGGGTCCATCGCGTCGGTGACCTCGAGCCGCACCGCCGGGCCGAAGCGCCGCCGGGCGAGCTCGCGCTCGAGGGCCTGCAGGAGGTCCTCGTCGCGGTCCTCCTCGACCTCCAGGTCGGCGTTGCGGGTGACCCGGAACAGGTGGTGGGCGACCACCTCCAGGCCCGGGAACAGCTGCGGGAGGTGCGCGGCGATGAGGTCCTCGAGCGGCAGGAACGTCGCGCTGGTGTCGGCCTGCCCCACGGGCACGAACCGCGGCACGTTGTTGGGCACCTTGACCCGCGCGAAGTGCGAGGTGCCGGTGTCGGTGTCGCGCACCGAGACGGCGAGGTTGAGCGAGAGCCCGCTGATGTAGGGAAACGGGTGCGCGGGGTCGACGGCCAGCGGGGTCAGCACGGGGAAGACCTGGTCGCGGAAGTACTCCCGCAGCCGCGTCGCGTCGGTGTCGCCGATCTCGGCCCAGTGGACGATCCGGATGCCGGACTCCTCCAGCAGCGGCGTGACGTCCTTGAGGAACACGTTCGCGTGCCGGTGCACGAGGTCCTGCGTGCGCTCGGTGACCCGGGTCAGCTGCTCGCGGATGGTCAGCCCGTCGGGGGAGCGCACGGTCAGGCCGGTGCTGTGCCGACGCTTGAGCCCTGCGATGCGGACCATGAAGAACTCGTCGAGGTTGCTGGCGAAGATCGCGAGGAACTTCACCCGTTCCAGCAGCGGCAGGGCGTCGTCCTCGGCCAGTTCGAGGACGCGCGCGTTGAAGTCCAGCCAGGAAAGCTCACGGTTGAGGAAGCGGTCGGCCGGCAGCGTCTGCTCCGCTGGTGCCGTCCTGGTCGATGCCGACTGAGGGGCCACGACGTCATCGTGCCGCACCGAGGTGAACGACGGGAGCGCCTCCTACCGGCAGCCGCTGGCGACGCCGAGACGGGCGGCGACCCCGGCGGTCGCCGGGCCGACCCCCAGGGCCAGCGCGGTGCGCATCGCGGCCTCCGTGTCGACGTCGGTGGCCAGCCCCGGCCAGGCGCCCTCGAGCAGGACGGCGCCGCTCGCCCGGTGCGCGGCCGCCGACCCCTGGCCGAACCGGGGGTCCAGCGGGACACCGACGGCGGTCAGCAGCGTGGTCCCGGTGCCCTCGGCGTCGGCGACGAAGCAGCGCGGCGCCGCCCCGGCCGCGTCCAGCGCCGCGGCGAGCTCCTCGGGGCGCAGCGAGGGGAGGTCGGAGGAGAGCGCTGCCACCGCCGTGGCGCCGGTGCTGAGCGCGCCGTGCACGAGCGCGGGGTTGAGCCCCTCGTCGGGCTCGTCGGCGACCGTGCCGGCGCCCAGCGCCCGGACCGTCTCGGCCGCGGCCGGGTCGTCCGTCACGACGAGCACCCGCTCCACCCGGGGGCAGTCCAGCGCCGCGGCCACCGTGTCGGCCAGCAGGGCCAGGACGACGTCGGCGTGCCCGACCCGGGCGCCGTCGGTGAGCGGGCGCAGCCGCGTCTTGGCCAGCGCGAGCCGCTTCGCCGGGACCACGACCGACCACCGTTGCACCCGCCCAGCCCACCACACCGGCGTCCGGGCGGGGTGTGGTGGTCTGGTGCCATGAGCCGCACCGTTGCCGAGACCGCCGACGTGGCGGCCGAGCTCGCGCCCTACCTCGAGTCCTGGCTGGACCTCCAGCGGCGCCGGGCCAGGGTCCCCGGCGTCCAGGCGGCGATCCGGGTGGGGGACCGGCTGGTGCTCGACACGGCGGTCGGCGTCGCCGACGAGAGCACCGGCGAGCCGCTCACCACGGGCCACCTGTTCCGGATCGCCTCGCACTCCAAGACGTTCACCGCCACGGCCGTGCTGCAGCTGGTCGAGGCGGGCCGGATGCGGCTGGACGACCCGATCGTGCGGTGGGTGCCGGCCCTGGCCGGCTCGGCGCTCGCGGAGGTGACCGTCCGCGAGCTGCTCGGTCACCAGGGCGGCGTCATCCGCGACGGCCGCGACTGCGACCACTGGCAGCTGCTGCACCCGTTCCCGGACGCCGACCGGCTGACCGAGATCGCCACCGCCGAGGGCGCGGTGCTCGGCCGCAACGAGCACTTCAAGTACTCCAACATCGGCTACTCGCTGCTCGGCCTGGCCATCGAGGCCGTCACCGGCACCGGCTACGCCGCCGCCGTGCAGGCGGCGGTGATCGACCGGCTCGGGCTGGCCGACACCTCGCCCGAGTGGGACCCGGCCCGCGCCGGCGACTACGCGGCCGGGCACAGCGCCCTGCTCGACGGCGAGGACGAGCGGCTGTCCATCCCGCACGTCGACACCCGGGCGATGGCGGCCGCGACCGGCTTCTCCTCGACGGCGCGGGATCTCACCACCTACGGCGCGGCGCACTTCACGGGCGACGAGACCCTGCTCACCGACGCGAGCAAGCGGCTGATGCGCCGCCGTGAGTCCGAGATCCGGGCGCACGGGGGCGAGCCGGAGTACTACGGCCTCGGCCTCGACCTGCGCACGGAGGGCGAGCGCGAGCTGATCGGGCACGGCGGCGGCTACCCGGGGCACATCACGCGCACCTGGATCGACCCGGCCGGCCAGGTCGTCGTCAGCGTGCTGACCAACGCCATCGACGGGCCGGCCGCGGGGCTGGCCCGCGGCCTGCTCCGGCTGCTGGACCTGGCGCTCGCCGCCCCGGAGGACGCCGACCGGCCGCCGGCCGAGCAGCTGCGGCGCTACACCGGCCGGTTCGCCGACCTGTGGAGCACGACCGACGTCGCGCTGCTCGGCGGGCGGCTGGTGCTGCTGCACCCCAACGCGCCGGACCCGGTGGAGCAGTACAGCGAGCTGACCGTGGTCGACCCCGACACCCTGCGGCTGGAGACGGTGCCCGGCTTCGGCAGTCCGGGGGAGACGGTGGGTTACGAGTGGGCCGACGACGGCGGGGTGCGCCGGATCCGGGTCGGCGGCGGGTCGGCCTGGCCGATCGCGGACTTCCGAGCCCGGCGCGCCGCGCAGGTGGCGGCGATGACCGCTCCCGGCGGCGTGTCGTAGGGACCCCACCTGCGGTGCCGGGCCCCGTCAGGGGCGATCATGGTCGCAGATCACACTCGAGGAGGGGAGCCGGTGGCGAAGACGACGCGACCGCCGAAGTGGCGCACCCGCAGACCCATCCCGATCGGGATGGCGATCTGCATCGCGACCATCTACCCGCTCGCCTCCCTGGTCTTCCGGCTGCGCTACCGGCACGGGGACCGCATCCCGCCGACCGGCCCGGTGCTCCTGGTGGCCAACCACGTGTCGGTGCTCGACCCGATCGCCTGCGCGCGGCTGGTGTTCGACAACGGCCGGATCCCGCACTTCCTGGCCAAGGAGTCGCTGTTCAAGGGCTTCGCCGGCTGGGTCCTGCGGCATGCCGGGCAGATCCCGGTCGCCCGGTTCACCGCCGAGGCCCGCGGTTCGGTCTCCGCCGCGCAGCAGGACCTCGCCGAGGGCAACGTCATCGTGATCTACCCCGAGGGGTCGGTGACCCGCGATCCGGACTGGTGGCCGATGGAGTCGCGCACCGGCGTCGCCCGGCTGGCGCTGACCACCGACGCCGTCGTCGTCCCGGTCGCCCAGTGGGGGCCGCAGCTCCTGCACGACTACCACACCAAGAAGTGGCACCTGCGCCTGCGCTCGCCGGCGGACTACCTGGTCGGCGACCCGGTGGACCTCTCGGCGCTGCGCGCCGAGGTCGCGGCGGGGCGGGCGCTCACCCCCGACCTGCTGCGCCGGACGACCGACCTGATCATGAGCCGGGTGCGCGAGCAGCTGGGCGAGCTGCGCGGCCAGACCCCGCCCGACAGCTTCTACTCCCGCCCCCGGCGCGAGCAGCCCGGGGACGTCTCGGGGAGCGCGGCGTGACGCGGGCGGCGGTGCTCAGCGCCGGGTCGTGGGGGACGACGTTCGCCAAGGTCCTGGCGGACGCCGGCTGCGACGTCGCGCTGTTCGCGCGCCGGCCCGAGCTGGCCAAGGCGATCACCGAGGACGGCGAGAACAAGGACTACCTGCCCGGCATCCGGCTGCCCGCCGCGATCCGGACGACCGCCGATCCGGCCGAGGCGCTGGTCGACGCCGACATCGTGGTGCTGTCGATCCCGTCCCAGTCGCTGCGGGACAACCTGGCCGAGTGGGCGCCGCTGCTGCCGCCGGAGGCCAGCCTGCTCTCGCTCATGAAGGGCATCGAGCTCGGCAGCACCAAGCGGATGAGCGAGGTGATCTGCGAGGTCACCGGCGCCGGGCCCGATCGTGTGGCCGCGCTGTCCGGCCCGAACCTCGCCCGGGAGATCGCCGAGGAGCAGCCGGCGGCCACGGTCATCGCCTGCCCCGACACCGACCGGGCCGAGGCGCTGCAGGCGGCCTGCCACACGGTCTACTTCCGGCCGTACACCAACCCCGACCTGGTCGGCTGCGAGCTCGGCGGCGCGGTGAAGAACGTCATCGCCCTGGCCGCGGGCGTCGCCGAGGGCCTGGGCTTCGGTGACAACACCCGGGCGTCGCTGATCACGCGCGGCCTCGCCGAGACCGCCCGGCTGGGGCTGGCGCTCGGCGCCGAGCTGACCACGTTCGCCGGGCTGGCCGGCCTGGGCGACCTGGTCGCCACGTGCAGCTCACCGCTGTCGCGCAACCGCACCTTCGGCGAGAAGCTGGGCCGGGGCATGACGGTCGAGCAGGTGCAGGAGAGCACCAAGCAGACCGCCGAGGGCGTCAAGAGCTGCCGCTCGGTGCTCGACCTGGCCCGCGCCCACGGCGTCGACGTCCCGATCACCGAGGCGGTGGTCCGGGTCTGCCACGAGGGCGAGTCACCGAAGAACCTGGTGCGGGAGATCATGAGCCGGGAGGCCAAGCCCGAGTGAGTCCGGAGTACGGGGACGGCACGCGGTCGGTCCGCGCGGGGGAGGACGCCGCCGTCCCGGGAGCTCCGCTGCGCCCGTCCCCGGTGTTCGCCGCGCCGTTCCACCTCGGCGACGTCCCTCCGGGAACCGGCGGTGCCGACGGCTACGCCCGCACCGGGCAGCCGACGCTGCGGGTGTTCGAGGCCGCCGTCGGCGAGCTGGACGGCGGCCGCTGCCTGTCGTTCGCCACCGGCATGGCGGCGGTCAGCGCCGCGCTGCTGGCCTGCGCCGGCGCCGGCGACCGGGTCGTGCTGCCGTCCGACGGCTACTACGCGACGCGGGCCCTGGCCGCCGACGAGCTCAGCCGCTTCGGCATGCGCGTCGACCTCGTCTCCACGCCCGAGATCGGCGAGGTGGCCGCCCGCGGCGACCTGGAGGGCGCGCGGTTCGTGCTGCTGGAGACGCCGAGCAACCCGCAGCTCGACGTCTGCGACATCGCCGCCGTCGCCGCGGCGACGAGGGCGGCCGGCGCGGTGCTCGCCGTCGACAACACCACCGCGACCCCGCTCGGCCAGAAGCCGCTGGCGCTCGGCGCCGACCTGACCATCGGCAGCGACACCAAGGCGCTGACCGGGCACAGCGACCTGCTGCTCGGCCACGTCAGCACCACCGACGACGAGCTGCACGCCCGGATGAAGAGCTGGCGCGACCACACCGGCGCCACGCCCGGGCCGTTCGAGGCGTGGCTGGGGCACCGGTCGATGAGCACGCTGGACCTGCGGCTGGCCCGGCAGGCGGCGACCGCCGCGGCCGTCGCCGAGCTGCTGGCCGGCGCGCCGGCGGTGAGCGAGGTCCGCTGGCCGTGGCTGCCCGGGGACCCGTCGGCGGCGCTGGCCGCCCGCCAGATGCTGCGCCCCAACGGCGTGGTGTCGGCGACCTTCGCGTCGGAGGAGGCGGTGGCCCGGCTGGCGGCCGCGAGCCGGCTCTGGACGGCGGCGACGTCCTTCGGCGGGGTGCACAGCACCCTGGACCGGCGCGCCCAGTGGGGCGGCGACGCCGTCCCTCCCGGCTTCGTGCGCTTCTCCTGCGGGATCGAGGACACCGCCGACCTGGTGGCCGATCTGTCCGCCGCGCTGGAGGGGCTGCAGCCGGCGCTCGGCTAGGGTCGGGCGCGATGAGCAGCAAGGCAGACAAGGTGCGCGTGGCGGTCGTCTTCGGCGGCCGCAGCGCGGAACACGCGATCTCGTGCGTCTCCGCGGGGAGCGTGATCGCGGCGCTGGACCCCGAGCGCTACGACGTCGTCCGCGTCGGGATCGCCACCGACGGTCGGTGGGTGCTCGCCGACCCCGACCAGCGCCTCGCGATCACCGAGGGCGAGCTGCCGGAGGTCAGCGGCGGGACGGCGGTGTCGCTCGTCGGCGACCCGGCCGGTCGCGGTCTCGCCGTCCTCGAGCCCGGGTCGGCGATCGGGCCGGCGCTGACCGAGGTCGACGTCGTCTTCCCGGTGCTGCACGGCGCCTACGGCGAGGACGGCACCATCCAGGGCCTGCTGGAGATGGCCGGCGTCCCGTACGTCGGCTCCGGGGTGTTCGCCAGCGCGGCGTCGATGGACAAGGAGTTCACCAAGAAGCTCCTCGAGGCCAACGGGCTGCCGCAGGGCGACCACGTCGTCCTGCGGGACGCCGACGGCGCGGTCTGCGCCGACCCGAAGCTGCTCGACGACGCCGCCCGCGAGCGGCTCGGGCTGCCGGTGTTCGTCAAGCCCTCCCGCGCGGGCTCCAGCATCGGCATCACCAAGGTGACCGACTGGGCCGACTTCCCCGAGGCCGTGGCGACGGCCGCCGCGGTCGACGAGAAGGTGATCGTCGAGGCCTCCGTGCCGGGCCGCGAGATCGAGTGCGGCGTGCTCGCCGGCCGGGACGGCGGCGCCCCCGAGGCCAGCGTGCCCGCCGAGATCAAGCTGCGGCCGGGCACCGACTGGTACGACTTCGCCGCCAAGTACCTCGACGACGCCGTCGACTTCGACGTGCCGGCCGACCTGACCCCCGAGCAGACCCGGGCCGTGCAGCAGCAGGCGCGCCGGGCGTTCCTCGCGCTGGACTGCCGCGGGCTGGCCCGGGTCGACTTCTTCCTCGGCACCGCCCCCGACGGTTCCGACCGGCTGGTGATCAACGAGGTGAACACCATGCCGGGCTTCACGCCGATCTCGATGTTCCCGCGCATGTGGGCGGCCACGGGCGTGACCTACCCCGAGCTGGTCGACCGGCTGGTCGCCACCGCTGTGCGCGAGGGCGCCCGGGCACCTCGGTGAACCGGGGCCGGCTGTCCCCGCGACCGGGTGCGGCCGGCCGCGTGGTGGCCGGCGCCCTGCTGTGCGCCGTCCCCCTGCTGACCGGGTGCACCGGCCGGACGGTCGCCGGGGTGGCGTCGGCCGCACCCGGCGGGGCGGTCCCGTCGAGCCCCGAGGAGCTGGAGCGGTTGATCATCCGCGCGGTGCCGTCGGGGCTGTCACGGGTGCCGGACGACGCCCTGTCGCCACCGGCGGGGGAGAAGTGGGTGGGCGACGTCGCCGCGTACGCCCCCGATCCCGACCACGAGCGCGGGGTGCTCGACGGCTACGGGTTCCGCTTCGGCTGGGAGCGGTTCTGGGGTGCCGGGGACGGCTCCGGCCCGGTGACCAGCGTGTTCGTCTACCAGTTCGCCGAGCGGGCAGGAGCGAGCGCCTACGCCGAGGACCTCGCCGGCAACGACGCGGAGTCCTACCGCGGGATGCTCAGCGAGGACCCCGACGAGCTGCCCGGGGGGTGTCAGCTGGTGACCGTCGACGAGCCCGAGGGGCTGCCGGGGCCGGCCGCCTCTGCCTGGTGCGGCCACGGCGTCTTCAGCGTGGCGGTCACGTCGGTCGCCGACTCGCCGTCGCACGCCCGGCGCGAGGTGGCCGAGGCGCTGCGGCAGCAGCTGGCGCTGCTGCCACCGGGGTGAGCCCGGTCAGCCGCCGGGCTGGGGCTGCTGGGCGGGCAGCACCTTCGCGATGACGTCGGACAGCTCGGTGGCCGACGCGCTGTCCAGCGAGCTCGGGATGGACAGCTGGACGTAGACCGGGCGGTCGACGGCGGTCCAGACGACGGTGTCCGGGTCGGAGTCGTCGACGTACCACTGGACGGCGTCGATCTGGATCAGCCCCGACGTGGCCACGAACCCGGCCGGGCGGTCGACGCCGCAGATCAGCACGACCGGCGGGTCCCCCCAGGCGTAGGCGAACGGCGAGGACGACTTCACCGCGCGGGACTTCTCGCCGGCCAGCTCCAGCGGCAGCGCGCTCATCAGCGCCGGGCAGGCGGCGTCGGCCTCGGCGGTCACCGGCGGGACGTCGACCGCCAGCGGGGGCAGGTCCTCCCGCTCCGGGCTGGGCGTGCCGCTGATGTCGGCGACGGTGCCCCTGCCGCCGTCGCTGCCGCCGCCGACCACGCGCACGAGCACCACGACGCCGGCGACGACGACCACCAGCGCGATCGTCAGGATCAGCGCGATCCGCCGGAACGGGTCGCGGTGGGGTGCCTGGGGCGGCGGCTGCTCGGTCAGGGCGCTCAGAGGTTGACGACGGGGCAGGTCAGCGTGCGGGTGATCCCGTCGACGGACTGCACGCGGGCGACCACGAGGCGGCCGAGCTCGTCGACGGTCTCGGCCTCGGCGCGGACGATGACGTCGTAGGGCCCGGTCACGTCCTCGGCCTTGGTCACGCCGTCGATCTCGCTGATCGTCGAGGCGACCTGCGCGGCCTTGCCGACTTCGGTCTGGATGAGGATGTAGGCGTGGACCACGGAAGACCCTTCCTGGGGCAGCGCTGCCATGGAGCGGTGCGAGCGAGCGTTCGTGCGGCACCGGCGACCTGCCGGCCGCTGCGCCACCTTACGGGAGCGACGGGGGTCACCTCGTGAGTCGACCCCGTCCGCTGGTCCCCCGGGGGAATTCGGCCGACAGCGTCCGGGTCGTCGGCGAGTTCGGCGTGATCTCCCGGGTGGTCGCCCGGGCGGGTACCGCGGCGGCCGCCGAGGTCGGGCCCGGTGACGACGCCGCCGTCCTGCGCACGCCCGACGGCCGGGTCGTGGCGACCACCGACGTGCTGGTCGAGGGGCGGCACTTCCGCCGTGACTGGTCCTCGGCCGAGGACATCGGGCACAAGGCGGCCGCGGCGAACCTGGCCGACGTCGCGGCGATGGGCGGGGTGGCGACGGCGCTGCTGGTCGGGCTGGCCTGCCCGGCGGACACCCCTACCAGCTGGCTGGAGGGCGTCGCGGCGGGGCTGGCCGCCGAGTGCGCGCCGCTGGGGGCGGCCGTGGTCGGCGGCGACACGGTGGCCGCGGCGCCGGACAGCGAGGCCGTCGTCCTGTCGGTGACCGCGCTGGGCGATCTGGCCGGCCGCGCCCCGGTGCTGCGCTCCGGCGCCCGGCCCGGCGACGTCGTGGCCCTCGCCGGCCGGCTGGGCTGGTCGGCGTGCGGGCTGGCCGCCCTGCGCCGCGGGTTCAAGAGCCCCGCGGCGGCGGTCGGCGCGCACCGCCGTCCGCACCCGCCGTACGCGGCCGGCCCGGCCGCCGCGGCCGCCGGCGCCACGGCGATGTGCGACGTCAGCGACGGGCTGCTGGCCGACGTCGGGCACCTGGCGCTGGCCAGCGGCGCCGTGTTCGACCTCGACCGGGCCGCGCTGGTGCGCGCCTGCCTGGAGCCGCCCGGCCCGCTGCAGCAGGTCGCGGCCGCGCTGGGCGCCGACCCGATGGCGTGGGTGCTCACCGGGGGCGAGGACCACGCGCTGGTCGCCGCCTTCCCGGCCGGGACGGCGCTGCCCGACGGGTGGGTCGAGGTCGGGGCCGTCCGGGACGCTGATGAGAATGGCGCCGTGCTGGTGAGCGGTGAGCCCGCGGCTGCGGCCGTGCGGGCGGTCGGAGCGGAGGCGCCGGGGCATGTCCACTTCGGCTGAGGCCGGGCTGCGCGACGGCCGCGTCGTGCGGCTGACCCCGGCTCCGTACGACGACCCGGTGGCGCGCGGGCTGGTCGCCCGCGTGCAGGCCGAGTACACCGAGCGCTACGGCGGCCCGGACGCGGCCGTCGTCGACCCGGCGGAGTTCCTGCCACCGGTCGGGCTCTTCCTGGTCGCCGAGGTGGACGGCGTCCCGGCCGGCTGCGGCGCGTGGCGGGTGCACGAGCCGGGGGTGGTGGAGATCAAGCGGATGTACGTGGAGCCCGCGCTCCGCCGACTGGGCCTGGCGCAGGTGCTGCTCGACGCGCTGGAGCTCACCGCGGCCCGGGCGGGGCACCGCGCCGTCGTCCTCAACTCCGGGTACCGCCAGCCGGAGGCGCTGGCCCTCTACGAGCGTGCGGGCTACGGGCCGGTTCCTGGGTATGGCGTCTACGCCGACGCGCCGGGCGCGGTCTTCCTCGGCAAGGAACTGCCGCTCGAGCTGCCCGAGGAGGTGCCGTCGTGGGCATCGTGACGATCTCCGCGTCGTACGGGGCCGGGGGTGCCGAGGTGGCGCCCGCCGTCGCCGAGCGGCTCGGCCTGACCTTCCACGACCGGGCGATCCCCGCGCGGGTCGCCGGCCGGCTCGGGGTGCCGGTCGCCGAGGCCGAGGCCAATGACGAGACGGTGGTGCGCGGGCTGTGGCGGCTGGTGGCCTCGCTGGGCACCATGCCGGACCCGGTCGGAGGGGTGATGCCCACCTCGGCGCTGCCCGACGAGCGGGCCTACCGGCAGCAGACGGAGCGGATCCTCGCCGAGGTGGCCGACACCGGCGGGGGAGTGGTGCTCGGCCGGGCGGCGGCGCTCGTGCTGCGCGAGCGGCCCGACGCGCTGCACGTGCGCCTCGACGGGCCGGCCGAGCGCCGGCTGGCCGCCGCGGTGGCCCGCTCCGGCCGGCCCGTGGAGGACGTCCGCGGCGACCTCGAGGCCAACGACCGCACGCGCGAGGCCTACGTGCGGCACTTCTACCGCTGCAACCCGGCCTCGGCGCGGCACTACCACCTCGTGATCGACAGCACGACCCTCGCGCTGGACACCGTGGTCGACCTCATCGTGCTCGCCGCCCGCGACCGCGGCATCGGCGCGCACTGACCCGGCAGAAGTCGCGACTTCTGCCCCGGAGCGAACGCGAAGAACCCCGGAGGTCGAGGACCTCCGGGGTTCAGACGGCGCGTGCCGCTCGGTGCTAGGCGCGGACGACCTTGCCCGCGCGGATGCACGAGGTGCAGGCGTTGATGCGCTTGCGGTTGCCGGGGGCGACGAGCGCCCGCACGGACTGGATGTTCGGGTTCCAACGGCGCGGCGTGCGGCGGTGCGAGTGCGACACCGACATACCGAAACCGGGCCCCTTGCCACAGACGTCGCACACGGCAGCCACGGTGGATCACTCCCAGAAAAGTCGTTTGCAGATCGGCGGTGCGACATCTCGCCCGCGCAGAAGTCCGTCGAGGAGTCTAACCGTTCTTCGCCGAGGACGTCGCCGCACCCCCAGAACCCGCGGGATCCTCGGCGATGTCGGCCCGCGTGGGTACCCTCCGGCCGTGCTGGAGGCGCTGGACGACGCCGCGGCCGGCCGGTGGTGCCGCGCCGCGTGCACCGCCCTGTCCGAGGCCAGGGCCCGGCTCGACGACCTCAACGTCTTCCCGGTGCCCGACGGCGACACCGGCACCAACCTGCTGCTCACCGCCCAGGCCGCGCTGGCCGCGCTCGACGAGGCCGCGGAGAGCCCGGAGTCCGCCTGGACCGTGCTCGCCCGGGGCGCGGTGCTCGGCGCCCGCGGCAATTCCGGCACCATCCTCGCCCAGCTGTTCCGCGGCCTGGCCGACCAGCTCGCCGGCCAGGAGCCGGCCGACGGCCCCACGTTCGCCCTGGCGATGCAGAAGGCGGCCGAGAGCGCCTACACGGCGGTGGCCGATCCCGAGGAGGGGACCTTCCTCACCGTCGCCCGCGGCGGAGCCCGCGCGGCGGGCGAGGCCGTCGACGAGGGCCGCACCGAGCTCGCCGCCGTCGTCCGGGCCGCCGCCGACGGCGCCCGCGCGGCGCTGGACACCACCACCGAGCAGCTCGCCGCGCTGCGCGACGCCGGGGTGGTCGACGCCGGCGGCGCCGGCTTCTGCCTGGTGCTCGACGCGCTCGTCACCACGGTCACCGGCGTCGAGCCGGCCCGCCCGCCGCTGGCCCGCCGCACCCGCCGTCCCGCGCACGACGACGCGCCGCACCAGCCGCCCGCCGGCCCCGGCAGCGAGGTGCAGTACCTGCTGGCCGACACCGACGAGGAGGCGGTCACCCGGCTGCACGAGCGGCTGGCCGCCCTCGGCGACAGCCTCGTCATCGTGGGCGTCGACACCGCCGAGGGCCGCGCCTGGAACGTGCACGTGCACGTCTCCGACATCGGTGCCGCGATCGAGGCGGGCATCGAGGCCGGCCGGCCGTACCGGATCTCGGTCACCCCGCTCGCGCCGATCCGCCCGCCGGCCCCGGTGCCCGGCACCCGCGCGGTGGTCGCCGTCGTCAACGGCGACGGGCTCGCCGAGCTGTTCACCGGGGAGGGGGTCCGGGTGGTCACCTGCGGCCCCGACGGGGTCAGGGAGGACGACGTCCTGGCCGAGATCCTCGCCTGCACCGCCGCGGACGTCGTCGTCCTGCCCAACGACGCCGACCTGACCGCGCTCGCCTCCCGCGCCGCCGCCCGCGCCCGCGAGGAGGGCCGCGACGTCTCCGTCGTCCCCACCCGCTCGCCGGTGCAGGGGCTGGCCGCGGTCGCCGTGGCCGACCCCGGACGCCGGTTCGGCGACGACGTCATCGCCATGGCCGAGGCCGCGGCGGCCACCCGCTGGGCCGAGGTGACCCTCGCCGACCAGGAGGCGCTCACCTCCGCCGGGCTCTGCCGGCCCGGCGACGCGCTGGGGTCGGCCGAGGGCGACGTCGTGGTCGTCGGCCCGAACCTGCCGGAGGTGGCCTGCGAGCTGCTCGACCGGCTGCTCGGCGCGGGTGGCGAGCTGGCCACGCTGGTCGTCGGTCCCGATCCGGTTCTCGGCGACGCGGTGTGCGCGCACCTCGCCGCCGTCCACCCGACGGTCGAGGTGGCCCGCTACGACGGCGGCCCGGCCGGTGTTCTCCTGCTGGTGGGAGTCGAGTGACGACCCGCATCACGATGGACACGCCGCTGGACCGCGTCCTCGGCGCGAAGACCGGCGCGGCCGTGGAGGAGTCGCTGGGGCTGCGCACGGTGCGCGACCTGCTGCGGCACTACCCGCGCCGCTATGCGCGGCGCGGCGAGATGGCGAAGCTGGGCGAGCTGCAGGTCGGCGACCGGGTCACCGTGCTGGCCAAGGTCAATACGGTGAACACCCGCAGGATGCGCAACCGCCCCGGCACGATGACCGAGGTGACCGTCACCGACGGCGCGAACTCGATGCAGCTCGTCTTCTTCAACCAGAGGCACAACAAGCTCAAGCCGGGCGACGAGGGCCTGTTCGCCGGCACGGTCGGCCAGTACAAGAACGCCAAGCAGTTCGCCCACCCCGACTTCCACCTGCTCACCGGGGACGACGACGAGGACTGGGCGCGGGCGCTCATCCCGATCTACCCGGCGACCAAGGACGTCTCCAGCTGGGTCCTGCAGCGCTCGATCAAGCTGCTGGTCCACGGGCCGGCCGCCCCGCAGGGCCTGATCGTCGACCCGATGCCGGCGGAGCTGCGCGCCCGGCACGGGCTGATGCCGCTCGACGAGGCGATCCGCACCATCCACCGGCCCGACTCCATGGACGACGTCGAGCGCGCCGCGCACCGGCTGAAGTGGGACGAGGCGCTGGTCCTGCAGCTCACCCTCGGGGCCCGACGGCGCGCCGCCGCCCTGGAACCGGGCGTCGCCCGCCCGCGCAAGACCGGCGGACTGCTCGACGCGGTCGACGCCGCGCTGCCGTTCACGCTCACCGAGGGCCAGCAGGCGGTGGGGGAGGAGCTGGCCGCCGAGCTGTCCGACCAGGAGCCGATGCACCGGCTGCTGCAGGGCGAGGTGGGTGCCGGCAAGACGGTCGTCGCGCTGCGGGCCATGGCCCAGGTCGTCGACGCCGGTGGGCAGGCCGCGCTGCTGGCGCCCACCGAGGTGCTCGCCGCCCAGCACTTCCGGGGCATCTCCGCCCTGCTCGGCCCGCTCGGCCGGGCCGGGGAGCTCGACGGCGACCCCGACGGCACCCGCGTCGTCCTGATGACCGGCTCGCAGAAGGCGGCCGCCCGCCGCGAGGCCCGGGCCGCGGCCGCCGACGGCAGCGCGGGCATCGTCATCGGCACGCACGCCCTGCTGCAGGAGGGCGTCGAGTTCGCCGACCTCGGGCTGGTCGTCGTCGACGAGCAGCACCGCTTCGGGGTCGAGCAGCGCGACGCCTTGCGAGCCAAGGGCAACCGGCCGCCGCACGTGCTGGTCATGACCGCCACGCCGATCCCGCGCACGGTCGCGATGACGGTCTACGGCGACCTGGAGACCTCGGTGCTGCGGCAGGTGCCCAGCGGCCGCGGCGGGGTGGCCTCCTCCGTCGTCCCGGCCGCGGAGAAGCCGAACTGGCTGGACCGGGCGTGGGTGCGGCTGCGCGAGGAGGTCGCCGCCGGCCGGCAGGCCTACGTCGTGTGCCCGCGGATCGGCGAGGACGGCGCCGATCCGGACGAGCCCGAGAGCGGGGACGGCGCGCCGAGCGGGGACGAGGGAGCGGGGGAGGACCGCCGTCCGCCGAAGGCCGTCCTCGAGGTCGCCGACGAGCTGGCGGGCGGACCGCTCGCCGGGCTGCGGCTCGACGTCCTGCACGGCCGGCTCGCCCCGGAGGAGAAGGACGCCCGCATGCGCGCGTTCGCCGCCGGTGAGATCGACGTGCTCGTCGCGACGACGGTGGTCGAGGTCGGCGTCGACGTGCCCAACGCCACGGTGATGGTGGTCATGGACGCCGACCGGTTCGGCGTCAGCCAGCTGCACCAGCTGCGCGGCCGGGTCGCCCGCGGCAAGCACCAGGGTCTCTGCCTGCTGGTCACCGAGGCGCCGACGGAGTCCTCGACCGGGTACCGGCTGGCCGCGGTCGCGGGCACCTCCGACGGCTTCGAGCTGGCCCGCCTCGACCTGGAGACCCGCCGCGAGGGCGACATCCTCGGCGCCGCGCAGTCCGGCAGCCGGTCGGGGGTCAAGCTGCTCTCGCTGCTCGAGGACGAGGAGCTCATCGCCGCCGCCCGGGCCGAGGCCCAGGTGCTGCTCGAGTCCGACCGCGGTCTCGCCGACCACCCCGGGCTCGCGGCCGAGGTCGCGGCGCTGGCCACCGACGAGCGCGCGGAGTGGCTGGAGAAGGCATGACGCGGCTGATCGCCGGGGCCGCGGGGGGCCGGCGGCTCAAGGTCCCGGCGTCGGGGGTGCGGCCCACCGGCGACCGCGCCCGCGAGGGGCTGTTCAACTCGCTCGGCTCGCTGCTCGACCTCGACGGCGCCCGGGTGCTCGACCTCTACGCGGGATCCGGTGCCCTCGGCCTCGAGGCGCTGTCGCGGGGCGCGGCCGAGGTGGTCTTCGTCGAGTCCGGGCAGCGGGTGCTGCCGGTGCTGCGGGCCAACCTGGCGGCGGTCGGGCTGCCCGGCGGGCGGGTGATCGCCGGCTCGGTGCCCGCGGTGGTGGCCGGCCCCGCACCGGCGCGCTTCGACCTCGTCCTCGCCGACCCGCCGTACGCCACCGGCGTCGAGGAGGTGCTCGGGGTGCTGCGGGCGCTGGTCGCGGGTAGGTGGCTGGCCGACGACGCCGTCGTCGTGGTCGAACGGTCGAGCCGCGAGGAGCCCTGGGAATGGCCGACACCCCTGGCCGGACTGCGCGACCGCCGCTATGGAGAGGCGTTGCTCCGGTACGGTCGCCTGTCGTGAGACGTGCCGTCTGCCCCGGTTCGTTCGACCCGGTCACCAACGGACACGTCGACGTCATCAACCGGGCTGCCGCCCTGTACGACGAACTCGTCGTCGCGGTCCTGGTCAACCCCGGCAAGGCCGGCCTGTTCACCGTGGACGAGCGCATGGAGCTGCTGCGCGAGGCGGTGGCCCACCTGCCCAACGTCACCGTCGACAGCTTCCAGGGCCTGCTCGTCGACTACTGCCGCAGCCACGACATCCCGGTGATCGTGAAGGGGCTGCGCGCGGTCAGCGACTTCGAGTACGAGCTGCAGATGGCGCAGATGAACCGCGAGCTGGCCGGCGTCGAGACGCTGTTCGTGCCGACCGCGCCGCAGGTCGGCCACCTCTCCTCGAGCCTGGTCAAGCAGATCGCCCAGTTCGGCGGCGACGTCTCGCACCTGGTGCCCAAGGCGGTGCACGAGCGGCTGCTCGCGCACCGGGAGCAGGCCGGGGGCGCGGGAGCATGACGCGGAGCCACTCCTCCGAGGTCGTCTACCGGCTCTACGAGACCGTCGACGAGCTCACGACGGTCATCGAGAACGCCCGCAGCGTGCCGATGTCCGGCTCCTGCATGGTGCCCCGCGACCACCTGCTCGACCTGCTCGACGACCTGCGCGAGTCGCTGCCGAACGAGGTGCAGCGGGCCGGGCGGATCGTCGAGCAGCGCACCGAGATCCTCGAGCAGGCGCAGGCCGAGGCCGAGCGGCTGACCGAGGAGACCCGGGCCGAGAGCGAGGAGCTCATGGCCTCGGCCCGCCGCACCCGCGACGAGGTGCTGGGCATGGCCCGCCGCTCGCGCGACGAGCTGGTCGCGCAGGCGCAGGGCGAGGCCGAGGAGCTGCTCGCGCAGGCCGACGCGGAGGCCGAGCAGATCGTCGCCCAGGCCCGGGCCGCCGCCGAGGCGCTGCTGGCCGAGGCCCGCGAGCAGCAGGCCGAGGCGCTGGCCGCCGCCCAGGCCGAGCACGAGCGGCTGGTCACCGAGACCGAGGTCTACCGGACCGCCGTCGCCCGCTCCGACGAGCTCGGCGCGCAGACCGTCGCCGACGTCACGCGCATGCGGGCGGAGGTCGACGAGTACGTCGACACGCGGCTGGCCGACTTCGGGACGACGCTGGAGCGGATGCTGCGGTCGGTGGAGGCAGCCCGCGGGAGCCTGCGCGGCTGACGGACCGTTCCCGGGATCGGGTAGTCTCGTTGACCGGTCCCGGAGCCGGCGCACGTGCGCCCGGCCGGCCGAGCCCCTGATCCCGACCCTTTCGTTCCCGAGCTGAGTACCGACATGCCTGCCCCAGTCCCGCACCGCACCAGCGCCCCGTCGTCCGACGCGCGGCGCTCGTCGGGCAACCCCTGGGTCGTCGAGCTGCGGGAACTGGGCCGCCGTGCCGGGTCCATGCAGCCGTTCGAGAAGACGCTGCCGGCCCCCGAGGGCTGGCGGGTCGAGCTCATCGGCGTCCCGGTCGGCGCGGAGGTCGAGCTGCGGCTGCGGCTGGAGTCGGTCATGGAGGGCGTGCTGGTCTCCGGCGAGGTCGACGTCCCGGTGGTCGGCTCGTGCGCCCGGTGCCTGGAGCCGGTCGAGGACACCCTCGAACTGGACGTGCAGGAGCTGTTCGCCTACGAGGGCAGCACCACCGAGGAGACCAGCGAGGAGGACGAGGTCCGCCTGGTCGAGCACGACCGCATCGACCTCGAGCCGATGATCCGCGACCTCGTCGTCCTGAGCCTGCCGCTCTCGCCGGTGTGCTCGGACGACTGCCAGGGCCTGTGCGTCGACTGCGGCCAGCGCCTCGACGACCTGCCGCCCGACCACTCCCACGAACTGCTCGACCCCCGCTGGGCCGGACTCGCCGGCCGATTCGCTTCGTCGCCCGACGGTGACGAGAACACAGAGGAGAACTGACGTGGCCGTTCCGAAGCGGAAGATGTCCCGCTCCAACACCCGCGCCCGCCGGTCGCAGTGGAAGGCGTCGGCGCCGTCGCTGACCCCGTGCCCGAACCGCGCCTGCGGTCAGCTCAAGCCGCCGCACCAGGCCTGCCCGAACTGCGGCCAGTACGCCGGCCGTCAGGTCCTGTCGGTCTGATCCGCTGACCGCGCCCGCCGTGGGAACCTTCGCCGCCCCGGGACCTCTCGAGGGTCCGGACGACGGCACGTCCCCGGCCGGGCCGGAGCACGCCTCCACCGCGGCCGCCTGGCTGCACGACGCCCTCGGTGTCGTGCTGCCCGGCGGCCTGCTGGCGTTGGCGCTGACCCACCGTTCCTACGCCTACGAGAACGGCGGGCTGCCCACCAACGAGCGCCTGGAGTTCCTCGGCGACTCGGTGCTCGGCCTCGTCGTCACCGACGAGCTCTACCGCAGCCAGCCCGACCTGCCCGAGGGGCAGCTGGCCAAGCTGCGCGCCTCGGTGGTCAACATGACCTCGCTGGCCCGCGTCGCCCGCGGGCTGGGGGACGGCGGCATCGGCCCGCACCTGCTGCTCGGCCGCGGTGAGGAGACCACCGGAGGCCGCGAGAAGGACTCGATCCTGGCCGACGCGCTCGAGGCGCTGCTGGGCGCCATCCACCTCGGCCGGGGGCTGGACACCGCCGCGGCGATCGTGCACCGATTGTTCGACCCGCTGCTGGTGCAGGCCTCGACGCGCGGCGCCGGCCTGGACTGGAAGACCAGCCTGCAGGAGCTCGCCGCCGGCCGTGGGCTCGGGCCGCCGAGCTACTCGGTGCAGGACGACGGCCCCGACCACGCCAAGACCTTCACCGCCGCCGTGCTGCTGGCCGGCACCGTGTACGGCAAGGGCACCGGCCGCACCAAGAAGGCCGCCGAGCAGGAGGCCGCCGAGGCCGCGTGGCGGGCCCTCTCCGCGGAGAGCTGACACCGTGCCCGAACTCCCCGAGGTCGAGGTCGTCCGGCGCGGGCTGGACCAGTGGGTCGCCGGCCGCACCGTCGCCGCCGTCGAGGTGCGCCACCCGCGCGCCGTGCGCCGGCACCTGGAGGGCACCGAGCACTTCGTGCAGGCGCTGACCGGACGCACGTTCACCGCGGCGCACCGCCGCGGCAAGTACCTGTGGCTGCCGATGGCCGAGGCCGACGGCACGCCCAGCGACCGCGCGCTGGTCGGGCACCTCGGGATGAGCGGCCAGCTGCTGGTGGAGAAGCCGTCGCAGCCCGACGAGACCCATCTGCGCGCCCGGTTCACCTTCACCGACGGGGGCCGCGAGCTGCGCTTCGTCGACCAGCGCACCTTCGGCGGCCTGGCGGTGGAGGAGTCGACCGGGGACGGCATCCCGCCGCGGCTGGCGCACATCGCGATCGACCCCCTCGACCCGTCGTTCGACGCCGACGCGTTCAGCGCGGCGCTGCGCCGCCGGCACACCGAGGTCAAGCGCGCGCTGCTGGACCAGACGCTGATCGGCGGCGTCGGCAACATCTACGCCGACGAGGCGCTGTGGCGCGCGCAGCTGCACGGCGCCCGGCCCACCGCGAAGCTGACCCGCGCGCAGGTGTCCGCGCTGCTCGAGGGGGTCCGCGACGTGCTCGGCGAGGCACTGGCGCAGGGCGGCACCTCGTTCGACTCGCTCTACGTCGACGTCAACGGGCAGAGCGGCTACTTCTCGCGGTTCCTCGCCGTCTACGGCCAGGCCGACCGCCCCTGCCCCCGCTGCGGGACGCCGATCCGCCGGGAGTCGTTCATGAACCGCTCCAGCTACAGCTGCCCGCGCTGCCAGCCGCGGCCGAGGACTCGGTGAACGAGCAGGTCAGGACGGTGGCCGTGGTGTCCGGGCACGTCCAGGGCGTGGGCTACCGCTACTTCGTCCGCGGCGTCGCCGGCGACGCCGGAGTGGCCGGCTCGGCCCGCAACCTGCCCGACGGCCGGGTCGAGGTGGTGCTCGAGGGCGGGGCCGACGCCGTGCGCTCGGTCGTCGCCGAGCTGGACGGATCGCGGGCTCCCGGGCGCGTGACGAGGGTCGACGTCCGTGCCGAGGCGGTGCAGGGGAGCCACGGGTTCACCGTGCTGTGACAAATGCGACACCACCCCGACACGGTGAGTAGGCATTCTGGGCGTTGACCTGCGTGTCTTGGCCTGTCACCCTTGATGGCACCATTCCCGCGCCGACCGCTTCCCCGGGGCGCCGGGTTTCCTCACTTTGTCGAAAGGCCGCCGAAGTCATGGCCAAGGCCCTGTTCGGTCACGTCGTCGCACCCGCGGAGCTCCGAGTAGCCGAGGAGAACGCCGCCCTCCGGGCGAAGGTGCGTCGGCTGGAGCAGGAAGTCGCTCAGCTGCGCGCCGAGCGCGACGCGCACATCGCCTCCGAGTTGATGAAGATGGCCGGCGAGACCGCCGAGCCCGTGCTGGCCTGAACTCCTCCGTCACAGCCGCACCACGCCGCCCTCGGGTCGCTCTGACCTGGGCCGGTTACAGCAACAGCGACTAGACTGCACTCTCTGTGCACCTGTCGAGCCTGACGCTCAAGGGCTTCAAGTCCTTCGCGTCCGCCACCACGCTGCGGCTCGAGCCGGGAATCACCGCCGTCGTCGGCCCCAACGGCTCGGGCAAGTCGAACGTCGTCGACGCGATCTCCTGGGTCCTCGGCGAGCAGGGCGCCAAGAGCCTGCGCGGCGGCAAGATGGAGGACGTCATCTTCGCCGGCACCGCCGGCCGCCCGCCGCTGGGCCGGGCCGAGGTGACGCTGACCATCGACAACGCCGACGGCGCCCTGCCGATCGAGTACACCGAGGTCTCGATCACCCGCCGCATGTACCGCTCCGGTGAGAGCGAGTACGAGATCAACGGCGACAAGGTGCGGCTGCTCGACGTCCAGGAGCTGCTCAGCGACTCCGGCATCGGCCGCGAGATGCACGTCATCGTCGGCCAGGGCCAGCTCGACGCCGTCCTCTCCGGCCGCCCGGAGGACCGCCGCGCCTTCATCGAGGAGGCCGCCGGCGTCCTCAAGCACCGCAAGCGCAAGGAGAAGGCGCTCCGCAAGCTCGACGGGATGCAGGCCAACCTCGACCGGCTCGGGGACCTCACCGCGGAGCTCCGCCGCCAGCTCAAGCCGCTGGGCAAGCAGGCCGAGGTGGCCCGCCGCGCCGCGGGCGTGCAGGCCGACCTCCGCGACGCCCGGCTGCGGCTGCTGGCCGACGACCTCGTGCAGCTGCGCGATGCCCTCGACAAGGACGTCGCCGACGAGACCGCCGCCCGCACCCGGCGTGCCGCCGTCGAGGCGCAGCTGGCCGAGGCGTCCCGCCGCGAGTCCGCGCTGGAATCGGCGCTGGCCGGCGACGCGCCCCGGCTGCAGACCGCCCAGGACACCTGGTATCGCCTCTCCTCCCTCGGCGAGCGCTTCCGCGGCATCGGCCAGCTGGCCGCCGAACGGCACCGCCACCTCTCCGCCGCCGCACCCGCCGGCACCGGCGGCCGCGACCCCGACCAGCTCGAGGCCGAGGCCGACCGCGTCGCGGCCACCGAGACCGAGCTCGCCGCCGGCCTCGAGGCCGAACGGGCCCGGCTGGCCGCGGGCGTGACGGAGCGCGCCGAGCTGGAGTCCGCGCTGACCGAGGCCGAGCGGGCGCTGGTCGCCGCCGCCCGCGCGCTGGCCGACCGGCGCGAGAAGCTCGCCCGCCTCTCCGGCGACGTCGCCGCCGCCCGCTCCCGCGTGACCGCCGGCGAGGCCGAGATCGAGCGGCTGGCGCTGGCCGCCGGCGAGGCCGCCGACCGCGCCGAGGTCGCCGCCGAACGGCTCGCCGAGCGGCGCGCGCAGCTCGCCGACGCCGAGGACGGCGACGTCGCCCTGGTCGGCGCCCACGAGGACGCCGTCGCCGCGCACACCGCCGCCGCCCGGGCCGTGGCCGAGCTGGCCGAGGCCGAGCGCGCCGCCGAGCGCGACCGGGCGTCCTGGCAGGCCCGTCGCGACGCCCTCGCGCTGGGGCTCAAGCCGGCCGACGGCGCCGCCGCGGTCCTCGACGCCGGGCTGGCCGGCGTGCTGGGGCCGGTGGCCGAGCAGCTGTCGGTCGCACCCGGCTGGGAGGTCGCGGTCGCCGCGGCGCTCGGCGGGATGGCCGACGCCGTCGTCGTCTCCGGCGTCGCCGAGGCGGCCGCGGCGCTGCGCCACCTGCAGGACACCGACGGCGGTCGCGCCGGTCTGCTCGTCACCGCCGGGCTGCCGCCCGTGCCGCGGGACGGCTGGCCCGAGCTGCCCGAGGGCGTGCGCTGGGCCCTCGACCTCCTCGACGCCCCCGACGACCTGCGGCCGGCGCTCACCCGGGCGCTGGAGCGGGTCGCCGTCGTCCCGACGCTGGACGCCGCGGTCGCGCTCGTGCGCACCCACCCGCGCGTGCGGGCCGTGACCGGCGGCGGCGACCTCGTCGGCGCCGACTGGGCGGTCGGCGGCCAGGCCGACGCGCCGTCCGGGCTCGAGGTCCGCGCCCGCGTCGACGAGGCGGCCACCGAACTCGCCCGCGCCGAGCAGCGCGCCGCCGAGCTGGCCGAGCAGCTGTCGGCCGCCCGCGAGGTGGCCGCTGCACGGTCCGCCGACGTCGACGCGGCGCTGGCCGCCCGCCAGGCGTCCGACAAGAGCCGCTCCGCCGAGGCCGCCGCGCTGGCCGAGCTGGGCGCCGCCGCCCGGTCGGCCGCCGCCGAGGCCGAGCGCTCCGCCGCCGCCCGGGTGCGGGCCGAGCAGGCGCTGGAGCAGGCGGTCACGAAGCTGTCCGAGCTGGAGGGCCGGCTGTCCGCCGCCGAGGCCGAGCCGGTGGAGGAGGAGCCCTCCACCGAGGAGCGCGACCGGCTGCGGCTGGAGGTCGCCGCCGCCCGGCAGGCCGAGACCGAGGCCCGGCTGGCCGTCCGCACCGCCGAGGAGCGCGCCCGCGCGCTGACCGGCCGCGCCGAGTCGCTGCGCCGCCAGGCCCGCCAGGAGCGCGCCGCCCGCGAGCGGGCCGCCGCCGCGCGGGCCGCCCGCGAGCGCGGAGCCCGGGTCGCGGCCGCCGTCCGGGCCGACGCCCAGGTGGCACTGGCCGCCCTGGAGACGTCGCTGGTGCGGGCCGCCACCGAGCGCGACGAGCTCGCCTCGGCGCGCACCGCTCGCGAGGCGGAGCTGCTCGAGGTCCGCACGCAGGTGCGCGGCGCCACCGCCGAGCTGGACCGGCTCACCGACGAGGTGCACCGCGACGAGGTCGCCCGCGCCGAGCAGCGCTACCGGATCGAGGCGCTGGAGACCCGCGCCGCTGAGGAGTACGGCGTCGACCTGCCCACCCTCATCGCCGAGTACGGCCCGGCCGCGCCGGTGCCGCCGACCCCGCCGGAGATCGCCGCGGCCGAAGCGGCGGGGGAGCCCGAGCCCGACCCGACGCCCTACGACCGCGCCGTCCAGGAGCGGCGGGCCGCCAAGGCCGAGCGCGACCTGGCCACCCTCGGCAAGGTCAACCCGCTCGCGCTGGAGGAGTTCGCGGCGCTGGAGGAGCGGCACGGCTTCCTCGCCACGCAGCTGGAGGACCTCAAGGTCACCCGCCGCGACCTGCTGACAGTCGTCCGCGAGGTCGACGAGCGCATCCACGACGTCTTCGCCAACGCCTTCGCCGACGTGGCGCGGGAGTTCGAGCAGGTCTTCGCCACGCTCTTCCCGGGCGGTTCGGGCAGGCTCGTGCTCACCGACCCGGAGGACATGCTGACCACCGGCGTCGAGGTCGAGGCGCGGCCGCCGGGCAAGAAGGTCAAGCGGCTGTCGCTGCTGTCCGGCGGCGAGCGGTCGCTGACCGCGGTGGCGCTGCTCGTGGCGATCTTCCGGGCGCGGCCCTCGCCGTTCTACGTGCTCGACGAGGTCGAGGCGGCCCTGGACGACGTCAACCTCGGCCGGCTGCTGACGCTCGTCGAGCAGCTGCGGTCGACCTCGCAGCTGATCATCATCACGCACCAGAAGCGGACGATGGAGATCGCCGACGCCCTCTACGGCGTGAGCATGCGCGGCGACGGCATCACCGGCGTCATCAGCCAGCGCCTCCGCGAACCCGAGGTCGCCTAGCCCTAGGCATGGGAAGCGATACGTGCGTTTTCTGCCTGGAAACGCATGTATCGCTTCCCATGCCTCAGACCCCCGAGGGGATCTCGAGGTCGACCACCAAGGGCAGGTGGTCGGAGGCGCCGCGCGCGTCGACCACCCGGGCCGAGGCGACGGCGACGCCGTGCGTCACCCAGCACTGGTCGATGCGCCGGTGCGGCGAGCCGGACGGGTGGGTGAAGCCGGCGTCGTGCTGCCACAGCTTCCACCGCGAGCGGTCCTGCTTGTCACGGGCGAGTTCCCAGGCGTCGGCGAACAGCCCCTGCAGCTCGGCCAGCTCCGGCGCGTCGGCGGGGGTGTTGAAGTCGCCGACGACGACGCCGGCCTCCATCGCCTCGGAGTGCAATCCGGCGATCAGGGCCAGCTGCTCGGCCCGCTCCGCGTCGCCGCTGCGGGTCAGGTGCGTGGTGGTGACCCAGAGCGTGCCGCCGTCGAGCTCGATCAGCGTCCGCAGCGCGCTGCGCGGCTCGCCGGTGCCCGGCAGCGGGTGCACGTCGCTGATCAGGATCGGCAGCCGGGACAGCAGCGCGTTGCCGTACTGCCGGTCCGGCGCGCCGGCGCCGCGGGGGTTCTCGATCGCCGGGCCCCAGGCCAGCTGCATGTCCAGCGCGCGCGAGAGCAGCAGCGGCTGGTCGACGTCCTCGCTGCGCGCCCCGTAGTGCCGGTCGACCTCCTGCAGGCAGATCACGTCGGCGTCCACGCTCTGCAGCACCTGCGCCAGCCGCGGCAGGTCCAGCCGGTCGTCGTCCCCGACCCCGTGGCGGATGTTGAAGGTGACCAGCCGCACCGGGATCGGCGGCTGATCGGGACCGGGAGCCGGCTTGGTCATGGCTCCAGGCTCTCAGGACGAGGTCAGCGGCAGGTCGAGCACCTGCCGCAGCTCCTCCTCGGTGCCGTCGGTGACCCACAGCCGGAACCGGGCGTCGCGCCCGTCGAGGACGAGCTCGCCGAGCTGGTTGCCGAAGAACGGCCCGGCCTGCTTCTGCCACGCCAGCTCGCTGCGCGGCGCCCGCGCCAGGCGGGCCAGGCCGCTGGTCAGCCGCCGCGCCCAGCCGCTCCAGCCCATCCGGAAGCCGACCTGGATGGGGTGCGGCGCCTGGTTGTGCAGCGGGGAGACGGTCAGCTGGTGCACCCGCGTGGTCAGCCCACCGGGGTGCACGAGCTCGGCGGCGTACGCGTGGTGGACGTCGCCGGAGAGCACCAGCGCGGTCGCGGGCGGCCGGCAGCCCTCGCCCCGGCCCAGTGACACCAGCGCCGCGCCGAGCCGCTCGAAGGACGCACCGAACGCCGCCCAGTGCTCGAGGTCGGCCGCCTGGCGCAGCCTCTCGGCCAGCCGGCCCAGCGGCCGGCCCTCGTGGCGGGTGTTGAGGGTCTCGTTCCACCGCTCGAGGTGGTGGATCGCCGGCGGCAGCAACCAGGGCAGCGACGTCCCGATCACGAGGTGCTCGACGTCCTCGTCGCACGCCCGGCGCATCGCCGCCTCGACCCAGGCGAACTCCTCGTCGTCGAGCATCTGCCGGTGCTGCTCGTCGAGGACGCGGCCCGCCCGGCTGTCGACCATGATCATCCGGGCCGACCCCCAGTGGCGCACGAAGCTCCACCGGATGCCCGCCGGCTCCGCATCTGCCCGCTCGGCCATCTCGCACAGGATCGGCTCGGCGTCGTCGTCCTCCTCGCCGAGGCCCTGCACCGCCTGCCAGGTCTTGTTCTCGGCCAGCTCCTGCGGGCTCAGGTTGCCCAGGTGCTGGTAGATCCAGTAGCTCACCAGCCCGCCGCTGATCCGCGGCGCCCACCAGTCCGACGCCGTCACCTCGCGCCGCCAGGCGGCCGAGGTGTTCCAGTCGTCGATCATCTCGTGGTCGTCGAAGATCATGGACGACGGGATCGTCGACAGCAGCCAGCGGACCTGCGGATCGGTCCACGACTCGGCGTAGAGCCGGGTGTACTCCTCGAAGTCCGACACTTGCGCGTCCTCGGGCACCGCATCCCCCCGGCGGTCACCCAGCCAGCGCCGGGTGTGCGGGGTCAGCTCGTCGGCGTAGACCTGGTCGCCCAGCAGCACCAGCGCGTCGGGCCACTCGTCCTCCGGGGTCGCGGCCACCTGCAGGGCGTAGGAGTCGAGGGCGTCCGGCGGGATGCCCTCGCGGACGTCGACGGTGGTCGGCGAGGCGTAGCGGCAGGAGCCGAACGCGACCCGGAACGGGCCGGGGCGCCCGGGCGTCCGGATCCGGCTCGCGGGGAACGACGAGGTCGAGGGCGGCCAGACCTGCGCGCCGTCGAGCCGGACGTCGTACGTCGTCGTGCTCCCCGGCTCGAGGTCCTCGACGACGACCAGGGCGTAGTGGTGCCCGCCGACCCGGAAGGTGCGGGCGCTGCGGCCGAGCACGCTGACCTCGCAGGCCCGGTCGGTCTCCACCCAGACGGTCGCCGAGACCGGGTCCACGTGCCGCAGCAGCGGTCCGATGAGCAAGGACGGGCCGTCGCCGGCGGCAGGTGCGGTCACGTCCACCAGCCAACCACCGTCGCACGGAGTTCCGCCCGGGCCCACCCGGGAGCGGGCTGCGAGGATCAGGGCATGGAGTACGTGGTCATCGCGATCGTGATCGTGGTCCTCGCCCTGATCGCCGGGATCAGCCTGCTGGTCAGCCGGGGACGGCGCACCACCCGTCTGGACGACGACGCCGCGAGCGGCACGACGCTGACCCGGCCGCGCCCGCCCCAGGCCCCGGAGCAGCCCTCCGGTGCGACCGCCTCCGGGGCGGCGACCGCCGACCAGGTGCAGCCGGACACCGTGCAGCCCGAGGCCGCCCCCGAGGTCGTGCTGCCGCCGGCCGAGCCCGAGCCCGGGCTGGTCTTCGAGACGCCGCTGCCGTCGGCCGGCCGGCTGGTGCGGCTGCGCTCGCGCCTGGCCCGCTCCCAGTCCTCGCTTGGTCGCGGCCTGCTCACCGTGCTCGGCCGCGAGAAGCTCACCGAGGACGACTGGGAGGAGGTCGAGGAGACCCTGCTGACCGCGGACGTCGGCGTCGCGGCCACCACGCAGATCGTCGAGCGGCTGCGGACCCAGTCGATGGTCCTGGCCACCGCCTCGCCCGCGCAGCTGCGCGAGCTGCTCGTCCGGGAGCTGACCGCCGTCCTCGGCCCCGACCTGGACCGCTCGCTCGCGGTGGACCGGCACGAGGGCAAGCCGGGCGTGCTGCTCGTCGTGGGCGTCAACGGCGCCGGGAAGACGACGACCGTCGGCAAGATCGCCCGCGTGCTCGTCGGCGACGGCAAGAGCGTCGTCCTCGGCGCGGCCGACACCTTCCGCGCGGCGGCCGCCGACCAGCTGGAGACCTGGGGCGAACGCGTCGGCGTGCTGACCGTCCGCGGCCGGGAGGGCGCCGACCCGGCCTCGGTCGCCTTCGAGGCGGTGCGCACCGGGGCGGAGGCCGAGGTCGACACCGTCGTCGTCGACACCGCCGGCCGGCTGCACACCAAGGCGGGCCTGATGGACGAGCTCGGCAAGATCAAGCGGGTCGTGGAGAAGCAGTGCCCGGTCACCGAGACGCTGCTGGTCCTCGACGCCACGACCGGTCAGAACGGCGTCGTCCAGGCCCGGGTGTTCACCGAGGCCGTCGAGGTCACCGGCATCGTCCTGACCAAACTCGACGGCACCGCGAAGGGCGGCATCGTCGTCTCGGTGCAGCGGGAGCTCGGCATCCCGGTGAAGCTGATCGGGCTGGGGGAGGGGCCGGACGACCTCGCCCCGTTCGAGCCGCAGGCGTTCGCCGAGGCCCTGGTCGGGGGAGCGGACGCCGACCGCGCCGCATAGTCAGTCCGCCGAGAAGGCACTCCGTGCAGGCGACACGGCGGGACACGCCGTCCGGTCGTGCACGGAGTGCCTTCTCGGGCCGGCGGCGCGATCCAGGGGTCAGCCGTCGGCGGGTTCGGGCGCCCAGCGCTGCTCGATGCGGCCGAACCGCCACACCACCAGGGCGACGGCCCAGGTGACGACGAACAGGCCGACGATCGCGAAGCCGACGTACTCGAGGTCGAGCGAGGCCGCCCAGCTCAGCGGGCCGGACCGCACGTCCAGCCGGTCGACGACCAGCCCGGCGAGCACGAGCACCCCGATGACGAGGGCCACGGCGACCGAGAGCAGCGTGACGGTCAGGTTGTAGAAGACCTTGCGCACCGGCTTGAGCAGGGCCCAGCCGTACGCCCGGGACATGAGGACGCCGTCGGCGGTGTCGAACAGGCTCATCCCGGCGGCGAACAGCACCGGCAGCACGAGGATCGCGTACCAGGGCAGCGTGAACGCGGCCGTGCCGGCGGCGAGCACGAGGAAGGCGACCTGGGTGGCGGTGTCGAAGCCCAGGCCCATGAGCAGGCCGACCGGGTAGAGGTGCCACGGCTTGCTCACCCGCCGGGTGACGCGGGCGAGCAGCCGGGCGAGGAAGCCGCGGTTGTGCAGGTGGTGCTCCAACTCGGCCTCGTCGAACCGGCCGGAGCGCATCTTCCGGAACACCTTGGCGATCCCGACGGCGGCCACCAGGTTCATCAGGCCGATCAGCAGCAGGAACACCCCGGCGACGATCGTCCCGACCAGGCCGAGGGTCTGCGCCACGCTGGAGTCGCCGTCCTGCACCACACCGGCCACGCCGCGGATGCCGAGGGCGAGCAGCAGGCTGGCGCCGAAGACGACGGAGGAGTGCCCGAGCGAGAACCAGAACCCCGTGCTGACCGACGGCTTGCTCTCGCCGACCAGTTTGCGCGTGGTGTTGTCGATCGAGGCGATGTGGTCGGCGTCGAAGGCGTGCCGGACACCGAGCATGTAGGCGGTCAGGCCGACCCCGACGCCGAGCACCCCCGCGCCGCCGAGGCTGTAGTGGTGCGGGGCGACGGCGAGCACCAGCACGCCCCACCCGACGACGTGCAGCAGGACGACGACGAGGCCCATCCCGAGGATGGAGCGGCGGTCGCGACGGGTGAATCCCCTGGACGGTGCGGCGTCGGGCGGGGCCATCTCGATCGCGGTCGGCACGTTCGCGACCTTACTGCGAACTGTTTGCAAGAACAGCCCGGGGAGCCGCCGCGGCCGTGACCCCGGCCACGGGACGAGGTCGCCGCAACACGACCGGAACACGACGGGCGGACACGCGGCGCGGAGTTCACCGCGCCGAAACAGCGTCGCGCCGTCAGCCGAAACAGGACGACGGCACCGTGAACGCGACGTCGCCCCCAGGGACGGGGGCCGGTGTCTCCCGTCCCTCGATCCCCTTCAGGAGGTTGCCGTGGTCAACACCGGCGACACCGCCTGGATCCTCACCAGCGCGGCGCTCGTGCTGCTGATGACTCCCGGCCTCGCGCTCTTCTACGGCGGCATGGTCCGCGCGAAGAGCGTCCTCAACATGATGATGATGAGCTTCGGGGCCCTGGCGCTGATCAGCGTCATCTGGGTGCTCTGGGGCTACTCGGAGTCCTTCGGCGACGACGTCGGCGCGGGCCTGGTCGGCAACCCGTTCCAGTACTTCGGGCTCTCCGGCCTGATGGCCGACACGACCAGCGAGTCCGGCGGCCTGCCGGCCATGGCGTTCGTGGCCTTCCAGGCCGTGTTCGCGATCATCACCGTCGCGCTGATCTCCGGCGCCATCGCCGACCGTGCCCGGTTCGGCCCGTGGATGCTCTTCAGCGGCATCTGGGCGACGATCGTCTACTTCCCGGTCGCCCACTGGGTCTTCGACTTCAGCACCGACACCCACACCGGTGGCTGGATCGCCAACAACCTCAAGGCCATCGACTTCGCCGGTGGCACCGCGGTGCACATCAACGCCGGTGTCGCGGGCCTCGCGCTGGCGATCGTGCTCGGCAAGCGGGTCGGCTTCGGCCGCGACCCGATGCGGCCGCACAACCTGACCCTGGTCATGACCGGCGCGGGCCTGCTGTGGTTCGGCTGGTTCGGCTTCAACGCCGGCTCCGCCCTGGCCGCCAACAACGCGGCGAGCGTGGTCTGGGTGAACACGATGGTCGCCACCGGCGCCGCCTCGCTGGGCTGGCTGATCACCGAGAAGATCCGCGACGGCCACGCCACCTCGCTGGGCGCGGCGTCCGGTGTGGTCGCCGGCCTGGTCGCGATCACGCCGTCCTGCTCGTCGGTCTCGCCGATCGGCGCGATCATCCTGGGTGCGGTCGCCGGCGTGCTCTGCGCCCTGGCGGTCAGCCTCAAGTACCGGTTCGGCTACGACGACTCGCTCGACGTCGTCGGCGTGCACCTCGTCGGCGGTCTCTGGGGCACCATCGCCGTCGGCTTCCTGGCCACGGCCGACGCCCCTGCCGGCGTCGACGGCCTGTTCTACGGCGGCGGGGTGGACCAGCTGTGGCGCCAGGTCGTCGGTGCGCTCGCGGTGCTGGCCTACTCCGGGATCATCACCTTCGTCATCGGTTTCGCCATCCAGAAGGTCTGGGGCTTCCGGATCTCCGAGGAGGACGAGGTCACCGGCATCGACAGCATCGTGCACGCTGAGACCGGCTACGACCTCGACTCGATCGGGAGCGGCGGCCGGGGTACGTCGATCATCGGCCAGGCGCACGCCGAGGCCCGGAGCACGGAAGGGGTCCGCGCATGAAGCTGGTCACCGCGATCGTCAAGCCGTTCAAGCTCGACGACGTCAAGAACGCCCTCGAGCTGATCGGGATCACCGGTCTGACCGTCAGCGAGGTCCAGGGCTTCGGCCGCCAGCGCGGCCACACCGAGGTCTACCGCGGTGCGGAGTACCAGGTCGACTTCGTGCCGAAGGTCCGGATCGAGGTCGTCGTCGGCGAGCACGACGCGGCCCGCGTCGTGGACGCGGTCGTGGAGTCCGCCTCCACCGGCCAGATCGGCGACGGCAAGGTGTGGGTGACGACGATTGACGAGATCGTCCGGGTCCGCACCGGGGAGCGCGGGGAGGACGCGCTCTGAGCGCCTGAACGCCCGTCGGCCGGGGCAGTGGGGGAGCCCCCGCGGCCCCGGCCGACGCATCTGGTGGGTGCGATCACAGAGGGGACGACGTGCTGGATCTCGAGGCGCTGGCGAAGGAGTCGCGGGCCGACCGGGTCGCGGTCCTGGACTCCTGGCTGGCCGACCTGCTCGCCGACGCGGTCGCGGGGACGCCGCCGCCCAAGCAGCGCCGCGGCGGCCCGCCGCCCCGCACCGGCACCGACGGCCTCGCGCTGGTCGCCGTCGGCAGCCTCGGCCGGCGCGAGCCCCCGCCGCACGGGGACGTCGACCTGGTGCTGGTGCACGACGGCCGCCCCGAGATCGCCGCCCTCGCCGACGCCCTCTGGTACCCCATCTGGGACGCCGGGCTGCGGCTGGACCACTCGGTGCGGTCGGTGGCCGAGGCGGTGTCGGTGGCGTCGGCCGACGTCAAGGCCGGCCTGGGCCTGCTCGACGCCCGCCTGGTCGCCGGGGACGCGGAGCTCGCCGCGAGCCTGCGGACGGCGACGCGGGCCAGCTGGCGGCAGTCCGCGGCCAAGCTGCTGCCCGAGCTCAAGGAGCTGCGCCGCGGCCGCGCCCGCCAGGTCGGCGAGCTCGCGTTCCTGCTCGAGCCCGACCTCAAGGAGGCCTACGGCGGGCTGCGGGAGGGTCAGGTGCTGCGCGCGATCGCCGCCGCGCAGCTGGCCGACGAGCCCTCCGTCGAGGCCGAGCAGTCCTACTCCTTCCTCCTCGACGTCCGCGACGAGCTGCGGCGGCGCAGCGACCGGCGCAGCGACGTGCTCGTGCGCCAGGAGCAGCGGCCGGTCGCCGACGCCCTGGGCCTCACCGACGAGGACACCCTGCTGCGCGAGGTCAGCCTGGCCGGGCGCCGGCTGGCCTTCGTCGCCGACGAGACGTGGCGGCGGGTCGACGCCGCGCTGGTCCGGCGGCCGCGCGGGCGCCACCGGCGGATCCGCCGCGAGCCGCTGGCCGAGGGGGTCGTCCGCCAGGACGACGAGGTCGTGCTCGCCCGCGACGCCCGGCCGGCCGCCGACCCCGGGCTGCTGCTGCGCGCGGCGGCCGCCGCGGCGCGGGTCGACGTCCCGCTGTCGCCGTACACGCTCAAGGTCCTCGCGGTGCACACCTCGCCGCTGCCCGAGCCGTGGCCGGCGGAGGTGCGCTGGTCGTTCCTCCGGCTGCTGGCCAGCGGGCGGCCCGCCGTCGCCGTGCTCGAGCAGCTCGACCAGGAGGGCCTGCTCGCCCGCCTGCTGCCGGAGTGGGACCGGGTGCGCTCGCTGCCGCAGCGCCACCCCTGGCACCGGTTCACCGTCGACCGCCACCTCGTGGAGACCGCCGCGGCCGCCGCGGAGCTGACCCACGACGTCGACCGGCCCGACCTGCTGCTGATCGGCGCGCTGCTGCACGACATCGGCAAGGGCTGGCCGGGCGACCACAGCGTGGTCGGCGAGCCGATCGCCCGGGAGATCGCCGTCCGCATGGGGTTCACCCCCGAGGACGTCGACGTGATCGCCGCCCTCGTGCGGCACCACCTGCTGCTGCCCGACACCGCCACCCGCCGCGACATCGACGACCCGGCGACCGTCGAGCGGGTCGCGGCCACGATCGGGCACGACGCGGCGGTCCTGCAGCTGCTGCACGCGATCGCCCAGGCCGACGGCGCGGCCACCAGCACGTCGGCCTGGTCGCCGTGGAAGGCGCACCTCGTCGCCGCGCTGGTCGCCCGGGTGCAGGCCCGGCTGGGTGCCGGGTCGGTGCCGGAGCCCGTGCTGCTCCCCACCGAGCCGCAGGTCAGCGCGCCGGCGGCCCACGCGGACGGGGCGGTCACCGTCGGCGTCGAGGACGTCGCCGACGGCCAGCAGGTGACCATCGGCGCCCCCGACCGGCCCGGCCTGTTCAGCCGCCTGGCCGGCGTGCTCGCCCTCAACCAGCTCGACGTGCGCGCGGCGAAGGTGTCGGCCGAGAAGGGCTACGCGACGGCGGTGTTCGCCGTCCGGCCGCGGTTCGGGCGCGCGCCGGTGCCGGAGATCCTCGCCGACGGCGTGCGGGCCGCGCTGGAGGGGACGCTCCTGCTCGCCGACCGGCTGCGCCAGCGGGAGGCCGACTACCGGCAGGACGGCGCCCGCGGGGGCGCGCCGCGGATCTCCTGGCACGACTCCGAGGTCAGCGGTGTGGCCACGGGCATCGTCGAGGTGCGCGCGGCCGACCGCGCCGGGCTGCTGTACCGGCTCACCGCAGCGATCGCCGACGAGGGTCTCGACGTGACCAGCGCCCGGATCGAGACCTTCGGCGCCGACGCCGCCGACAGCTTCTACGTGGTCAACCCGTCGGGCGTGCCGATCGACCCCGAGCAGCGGTCGCGGGTGGAGGCGGCGCTGGTCGAGGCGGCCCGCGGCGCCCCGGCCGACGTCCTCTAGCGCACCGCGGCCCGCCTGGGCGTGCGACACGCGGGACGACGTCCCGCGTCCTGACGGTGGCTCGTGGTTACGTCGCAGACGCGGGACGGAGCGATCCCGCGCGAGCGACGAGGGGGACGACGCGTGGACAGCCGGACCTGGCACTGCCCGACCTGCGGCGACGACCGCGACTTCGTGCAGCCGCCGTGCGTCGACGGCCACACCGCGGACGGCGGCGAGTGCCCCGAGTGGGCCTGCGCCGACTGCGGCACCGCGCTGGTCCTCGGCGACCTGGTGGTCGTGGCCGCGGTGCCTCTGCGCCACGCGGCCTAGCGCCGCCCGCAGCGCCGTTACCCTGGAGGGCAGGAGGCGCGGCTGCGCCGTGCCCTGACTTCTCCACCCGAGGACGTGCTGTGTTCGAGACGCTCTCCGACCGCCTGGACAAGGTCTTCACCGGCCTGCGAGGCAAGGGTCGGCTGACCGACGCCGACATCGACGCGACGGCGCGCGAGATCCGCATCGCGCTGCTCGAGGCCGACGTCGCGCTGCCCGTCGTCCGGACGTTCATCAACGCCATCAAGGAGCGGGCCCGCGGGTCCTCGGTCTCCCAGGCGCTGAACCCGGCGCAGCAGGTCATCAAGATCGTCAACGAGGAGCTCATCGAGATCCTCGGCGGCGAGACGCGCCGGATCCGGCTGGCGAAGACCTCGCCGACGGTGATCATGCTCGCCGGCCTGCAGGGCTCCGGCAAGACGACGCTCGCCGGCAAGCTCGGCCTCTGGCTGAAGTCGCAGGGCCACCAGCCCCTGCTGGTCGCCGCCGACCTGCAGCGGCCGAACGCGGTCAACCAGCTCTCGATCGTGGCCGGTCAGGCCGGCGTCGACGTCTACGCGCCCCAGCCGGGCAACGGCGTCGGCGACCCGGTGCAGGTGGCTCGGGACTCCATCGACCACGCCCGCCGGACCATGCACGACGTCGTCGTCGTCGACACCGCCGGCCGGCTGGGCATCGACGCCGAGCTGATGCAGCAGGCCGCCGACATCCGCGACGCCGTGCACCCCGACGAGACGCTGTTCGTCGTCGACGCGATGATCGGCCAGGACGCCGTCACCACCGCCGAGGCCTTCCGCGACGGTGTCGGCTTCTCCGGCGTCGTCCTCACCAAGCTCGACGGCGACGCGCGCGGTGGTGCCGCGCTCTCGGTGCGCTACGTGACCGGGCAGCCGATCATGTTCGCCTCCTCCGGCGAGAAGCTCGCCGACTTCGACGTCTTCCACCCCGAGCGGATGGCCTCGCGCATCCTCGGCATGGGCGACGTGCTGACCCTCATCGAGCAGGCCGAGCAGGCCTTCGACGCCGACCAGGCCGAGAAGATGGCCGGCAAGCTCATGAGCCGCGAGGGCTTCACCCTCGAGGACTTCCTCGAGCAGATGATGGCGATCCGCAAGATGGGCCCGATCGCCAACCTGCTCGGCATGCTGCCCGGGGCCGGGCAGATGAAGGAGCAGCTCAAGCAGATCGACGACCGCGACCTCGACCGGACCGCGGCGATCATCCGCTCGATGACGCCCGAGGAGCGGGTCAACTCCAAGATCATCAACGCGTCGCGGCGGGTCCGCATCGCCAACGGTTCGGGCGTGAGCGTCACCGACGTCAACCAGCTGCTGGAGCGCTTCGCGCAGGCCCAGAAGATGATGGGCCAGATGGCCGGCAGCATGGGCCTGCCCGGCATGGGACCCATGTCGAAGAAGGCCCGCGGCCGGCAGATGCAGGCGCAATCGCGCGGCAAGGGCAAGAAGGGCAAGGGCAAGGCCAAGGGCGGCCCCGCGCGGCGGCCGATCGGCCCGCCCGGCGGTCTGCCGGGTGGCCTGCCCGGGGGCTTCCCGGGCGGCATGCCGAGCCTGCCTCCGGGTCAGGGCCTGCCCGACCTCACCAAGCTCAACTTCGACCAGTTCAAGGACGACGGCGGCCGGTGAGCCCCGCCGTCCACCTCTCCGGCGTCGTCCTGCCCGACGGGGAGCACCGCGACCTGTGGGTGCGGGACGGGCGGATCACCTTCGAGCCGGTCCCCGGCGCCGAGACGGTGAGCCGCGGGGGGTGGATCCTGCCCGGGCTGGTCGACGCGCACTGCCACGTCGGCATCGGCCCCGGTGGGGCGCTGGTCGAGGATCCCGCGGAGCTGCGCGAGCAGGCGCTGACCGAGCGGGCCGCCGGCGTGCTGGCGCTGCGGGACTGCGGCTCGCCGGTCGACACCCGCTTCCTGGACGACGACCCCGAGCTGCCGCGGATCATCCGGGCCGGCCGGCACATCGCCGCCCCGCGCCGCTACATGCCGGGCATCGCCGTCGAGGTGGAGCCCGGCGACCTGGCCGCCGAGGTGGCCACCCAGGCCCGCCGCGGCGACGGCTGGGTCAAGCTGGTCGGCGACTGGATCGACCGGGGTGTGGGCGACCTGGCGCCCGAGTGGCCGGCCGACGCCGTCAAGGACGCCATCGAGGCGGCGCACGCCGAAGGGGCGCGGGTCACGGCGCACACCTTCGGCACCGACGCGCTGCCCGACCTGATCGACGCCGGCATCGACTGCATCGAGCACGGCACCGGCCTCACCGAGGAGCTCATCGGCCGGATGGCCGCGCGGGGCACGGCCGTCGTCCCGACGCTGGTCAACGTCGCCCACTTCCCGGGTTTCGCCGCCGCGGGGGAGGCCAAGTTCCCCTCGTACGCCTCCACCATGCGGCGGCTGCACGCCTCGGCCGGCGCGGTCGTCCGGGCCGCGTTCGACGCCGGAGTCCCGGTGTACGCGGGCACAGACGCGGGCGGCGGCATCGCGCACGGCGGGATCGCCGACGAGATCCGGGCCCTGGCCGACGCCGGGTTGCCCGCCGAGGCGGCCCTGGCGGCCGGGTCATGGGCCGCCAGGGACTGGCTCGGGTTGCCGTGCGTCGAGGAGGGCGCGGTCGCCGACCTCGTGGTCTACGACGCCGACCCGCGCGCCGATCTCGACGCGCTGGCCAGGCCGCAGCTCACCGTGCTCCGCGGCGCGTTGCTCAGATAGTCACGCCGGCGGCGGTGCAGGCGTTGGCGAAGTCGGTCACCGGCTGCTCGAGACCGCCGACCGCGGTGTAGAGGTCGGTGCCGGACTGCAGCTCGTCGATGACCTCGTCGCTGGCCGAGGAGACGGCCTCGGCCGAGTCGAGCAGGTCGGCGCTGGCGTCCTGGTGGCCCTGCGGCGCGTCGCGCAGCGCCTCGAGCAGCGGGACGACGTCGGCCGGGTCGACCTCGCCGTTGTCGTCGGCGGCCAGCAGCGACAGGCTCACGTAGCCGAACCACCCGACGACCGCCTGGCACAGGCCGTCGTCGCCGGGCACACCCGCGCCGGGCTCGGGGAGCTCCTCGTCGTCGGTGGAGCTGCCCGAAGGGACGGTCTGGGTGTCGCCGGCCTCCTCGGTCGCCGGGTCGGTGGACTCGCCGCCCGCCGACTCGGTGGTCGGGGCGGCGGATCCCGTCGCGTGCACCGTCGAGGAGCAGGCGGCGAGGGACAGGCCGGCGGTGGCGGCCAGGGTCAGGATGGCCAGCCGTCGGGGGGTGCGCATGGGGACTCCGTCCGGGTCGGGGCCGCAGGTCAGCGGCTCGTCGGGAGGAACCCTCGCCGTCCCCTCTTGGTCCTGACTTGGGTGCGACTAGGCAGGCGGCCCAAGCTCGAGGGTGATCGTGGCCCCGGAAGGCGAGGACGCCAGCCGGAGGCCGCCACCGGAGTTCTCCGCGGTGCGCCGGGCGATGTCGAGCCCGAGCCCGGTCGAGCCGCCGCCGCTGTGCCCGCGCTCGACCGCCGCCTCGGGCAGCCCGGGTCCGGAGTCGGCGACGTCCACCTCCGCACCGCCGCCGTCCCGGGGCCGGACGGCGACCCGCAGACCGGCGCCCTCGGGGGTGTGCGCGAAGACGTTGCCGAGCAGCGCGTCCAGCGCCGCCCCGAGGTCGGCCGCCGCGACCCGGACCGGGAGCGGACGCCCGGGCAGGGCCAGGTCGACGGGCCGGCCCTCCTCCTCGGCCAGCACCGACCAGAACGCGACCCGCTCGGCGACCACGGCGGAGGCGTCGCAGGCAGCCCCGAGCCCCTCGCGCACCGGCCGCCGGGCCTCGGCGATCACCTCGTCGACGGTGCGGCCGAGGGCGTCGACGTCGTCGAGCAGCCGCTCGCGGTCCGGGCCGGCCAGCGACTCGGCGTCCAGCCGCAGCGCGGTCAGCGGCGTGCGCAGCCGGTGCGCGAGGTCGGCGGCCGACTCGCGCTCGGCGGCCAGGAGCTCCCCGATCCGCCCGGCCAGCCGGTTGACCGCCGTCCCGACCTCGCGGACCTCGGGCGGACCCCCGGGTCGCACGCGGGCGGTGAGGTCGCCGCTGCCCAGCCGGTGCGCCGTCTCGGCGAGCTCGGTAACCGGGCGGGTGAGCGAGCGGGCCAGCCGGTCGGCGACGAGCAGGGCGAGCACGAAGAGCACGACGCCGAGGCCGGTCAGCACCAGCCAGGTGCGGGTCACCCCGGCGTGCAGGTCGGCGGCCGGCACGAACACCTCGACGACGGCGAGATCGCCATTGGAGCGCTGCACCGGCTGGACCAGCCGGGTGCCCTCGTCGCCGGTGAGCTCCTCCGCGGTCGTGGGGGGCGTGGTGGTGACGCCCGTCCGGCCGAGCCACTGCCCGTCGACCCAGAGCACGCCGACGTCGTCGTCGCCGAGGCCGGCCAGCGCGGTCTGCACGTTCTCCGGCGAGCCGAGGGCGACCGACGGGGTGAGGAACTGCAGCTCCTGGCGGGCCGCGTCCAGCGCCCGCGCCTCCGCCACGCGGGCGACCAGGGTCGCGGCCGGCAGCAGGAACGCCAGCAGCACGACCGAGGTGGTGGCCGCCACCAGCAGCGTGATGCGGCGCCTCACGGCTCGGGCTCGGCCAGCCGGACGCCGACGCCGCGCACGGTCTGGATCAGCCGCGGCTCGGCCGCCGACTCGCCGAGCTTGCGGCGCAGCCAGGACAGATGGACGTCGACGGTCTTGTCCGAGCCGCCGTAGGGCAGCTGCCAGACCTCCCGCAGCAGCTCGCGCTTGGCCACCACCGTGCCGACCCGGGCCGCGAGGTAGGCGAGCAGGTCGAACTCCTTGGGGGCCAGCTCGACCGGCGCGCCGGCCAGCGTCACCCGGCGCGTGCGCGGGTCGACGGTGAGGTCGCCGACGGTCACGGCCGCGGGTGCCTCGACGCCACCCGCCCGGCGCAGCACGGCCCGGATCCGGGCCTCCAGCTGGCCGGCCTGGAAGGGCTTGAGCACGTAGTCGTCGGCGCCGGCGTCCAGCGCCGAGACGATGCTGCCGTCGTCGTCCCGGGCGGTCGCGACGATGACCGGCACGGTGGAGACGGCGCGCAGCATGCGCAGCAGTTCGGCACCGTCGAGGTCGGGCAGGCCCAGGTCGAGGACGACGAGGTCCGGCCGGCCCTCGACCGCCTGCTGCAGCCCGCTCATGGCGGTGCCGGCGGAGTCGACGGCGTGCCCGCGCTCCCGCAGCGCCCGGATCAGGGCGGTGCGGATGCGTTCGTCGTCCTCCACGACCAGCAGCTGTGCCACGGCCGCACGCTAACCCCGGGAACGCCGCCGTCCGGGCATCGCGACCGGACCTTGACCCGTCCTTGGGACTCCCTTAACCCGACGGCGTGCACGCTGTGGGGCATGAAGCGCCGGTTCGCCCTCGTCGCGGCCTGGGTCGTGGCGGCCGCCGCGGCGGTCGGCGTCGGCTTCCTCGCCGTGTCCCTGATCGACGCCTCGGCGGCCACCCCGGCGCAGCGGGGGCTGCCCGCCGTGTCGAACGCGACGGAGGCCACGGACCCCTCGGTTACACCGGCCGCGGGCGAGCAGAGCACCCCGGGCGGCACGGTGTACGCCACCTGCCTCGACGGGACGGCGCAGCTGGCCGGCGCTCCCGCGGCGGGGTGGACGGTGGAGACGTCGCCGGACCAGGTCGAGTTCCGCAACGGCAGCGCGAAGATCGAGGTCGGCGCCGACTGCTCGACGGGTGCCCCGCAGTTCACCGTCGAGGACGGCGGCGCGGCCGCGACCAGCCCGTCGTCCACCCCGGGCGTCCCCGCGTCGAGCACGGGCGTCGACGACCACGGCGGCAACCGCCACGGCGGAGGCCACGGCTCCGACGACTGAGACATCGTCATCCTCCGGACGACACCGCGGCCAGGTGCCGTCCCCCAGCGCCGTGGAGCCCAGCCGTGGACCTCTCAGGGGCGCAGCCGGCCCCCGCTCCGGGTCCACCCCGACAATCCGCTTGAGGGCGGCTGGAACACTGATCCCGTGCTGTTGCGGATGTCCACCCTGTTCCTGCGCACGCTGCGCGACGACCCGGCCGACGCCGAGGTCCCGAGCCACCGGCTGCTCGTGCGCGCCGGCTACATCCGCCGCGCCGCTCCCGGTGGCTTCACCTGGCTGCCGCTGGGCTACCGGGTCTTCCGCAACGTCGAGCGGGTGGTCCGCGAGGAGATGGACGCCATGGGCGCCCAGGAGGTGCACTTCCCGGCGCTGCTGCCGCGCGAGCCCTACGAGGCGACCGGCCGCTGGACCGAGTACGGCGACAACCTCTTCCGGCTCAAGGACCGCCGCGGCGCCGACATGCTGCTCGGGCCGACGCACGAGGAGATGTTCACGCTCCTGGTGAAGGACCTGTACTCGTCGTACAAGGACCTCCCGCTGGCGCTGTACCAGATCCAGACCAAGTTCCGGGACGAGGCGCGGCCGAGGGCCGGCCTGCTGCGCGGCCGCGAGTTCACGATGAAGGACAGCTACTCCTTCGACTCCTCCGACGCCGGCCTCGACGCCTCCTACGCCCGCCACCGCGACGCCTACATCAAGATCTTCGACCGGCTGGGCCTGGAGTACGTGATCGTCTCGGCGATGTCCGGCGCCATGGGCGGCTCGAAGAGCGAGGAGTTCCTGCACCCGACGGAGATCGGCGAGGACACCTTCGTCCGCTCGCCCGGCGGGTACGCCGCCAACGTCGAGGCCGTGCGGACCGTCGTCCCCGACCCGATCCCGCTCGACGGGCTGCCGGCCGCGCACGTCGAGGACACCCCCGACACCCCGACCATCGAGACGCTGGTCGCCGTCGCGCAGCAGCTGTTCCCCGACGAGGGCCACACCGCCGCGTCGACGCTGAAGAACGTCGTCGTCACCCTCGTGCACCCCGACGGGACGCGCGAGCCGCTGGTCATCGGCATCCCGGGCGACCGCGAGGTCGACGCCAAGCGGCTGGAGGCGCAGGTCGCGCCGGCCGAGGTGGAGCCGTTCACCGACTTCGACAAGCACCCGGGCCTGGTCAAGGGCTACATCGGCCCCGAGGCGCTCGGCAAGGACAGCGAGACGGGCATCCGCTACCTGGTCGACCCGCGCGTCGTCCCGGGCACGCGGTGGATCACCGGCGCCAACGCCGTCGGCAAGCACGTCTTCGACCTCGTCGCCGGCCGGGACTTCACCTGGGACGGCGTCGTCGAGGCCGCCGAGGTGCTGCCCGGCGACCCGGCCCCGGACGGCTCCGGCCCGCTGGAGCTGGCCCGCGGCGTGGAGATCGGCCACATCTTCCAGCTCGGCCGCAAGTACGCCGACGCGCTCGACCTCCAGGTGCTCGACGAGAACGGCAAGCTGGTCACGGTCACCATGGGCTCCTACGGCATCGGCGTCTCGCGCGCGGTCGCCGCGATCGCCGAGTCGACGCTGGACGAGCTGGGCCTGTGCTGGCCGCGGGAGATCGCGCCGGCCGACGTGCACGTCGTGGCCACGGGCAAGGACGCCGCGGTGTTCGAGGCGGCCGAGTCGCTCGCCCAGGAGCTGGTCTCCGCCGGCCTGACCGTGCTCTACGACGACAGGCCGAAGGTCAGCCCCGGCGTGAAGTTCAAGGACGCCGAGCTGCTCGGGATGCCGACGATCGTGACCGTGGGCCGCGGCCTGGCCGACGGCGTGATCGAGGTGCGCGACCGGAGGACCGGGGAGCGCGAGGAGGTGCCGGTCGCCGAGGCCGCCGCCCGAGTGCTGGACGCGGCCCGGCGGTGACGCGCGCGGCCGGCGCACCTCCTCCTGCCCGAGGACGCCGGTCGCCGTGATCCTCGGGGCGGGGCTGGCGCTGCTGGCGGCGATGTGCAACGCGATCGCCGCCGGCCTGCAGCAGCGCGCCTCCTTGCTGATCGACGCCCGCCACCGGGTCGCCGAGGCGCCCGGTGGCGCGCTGACGACCCGCTACCTGCCGGTGCTGCGGCAGGTCCGCTGGCTGCTGCGGCACCCGGTGTGGTGGCTGGGCTGGGTGTTCAACACCCTGGGCACCCTCGTGCAGGCCGTCGCCCTGCGCTTCGGCTCCGTGGCGCAGGTGCAGCCGCTGCTCACCACCCAGCTGGTCTTCGACCTGCCGCTGTCGGCGCGGAACTCCCGGCGGCGGCCGCTGCCGCGCGACTGGCTGTCGGTGATCGCCATCTGCGCCGGGGTGATCGTGTTCCTCGCCGTGCCGGGTGCCGCCCCGACGCAGGGTGCGGCCGATCGGGAAGCCGTGCTCCTGGCCCTGGCCGTCTCGGCCGTGGTCGTCGTCCTGCTGGTCGCCCTGGCGGCGGGCCGCTCCGCGACCGCCCGCGCCGCCGTGATCGGCGTCGCCGCCGGCATCTGCAACGCCAACACCGCCGTGCTGCTCAAGCTGACCACCACCGACCTCGCCGACCGGGGTGTGGCCGCGACCGCGCGCGACTGGCCGGGCTACTCGGTGGCCGTCGGGACCGCCCTGGGCGTGCTGCTGGCCCAGCAGGCCTACGCCGCCGGCTCCCTGGCGGTGGCCGTGGCCGCCATGACGGTGACCAACCCGGTGGTCAGCACGCTGCTCGGGCGGCTCACGTTCGACGTGCCGACGCGGGGCGGGGCCGGCGCGCTCGCCGCCCTGGCGATCGCGCTGCTGCTGATGTCGCTGGGCGCCGTCGGGCTGGCGCACTCCCCGACCGTCCGGGGCAGCCCGCGGCCGGTCAGCGGCTGACCAGCTCCACCTCGAACCCGTCCTCGTCCTCGAGGTAGGCGGCGCGGTGCTCCGGGCCGCCGGCGAACGGGTGTCGATCCGGGAACAGCAGCCGCCACCCGTGCTCGGTCGCCTCACGCACGAGCGCCTCGAGGTCGTCGTCGGTGTGGAACGCCAGGTGGTTCAGCCCGGGGGAGCGGCGCTCGTGCCGGTCGCCGACCAGCGCCGGGGACTGCTCGACGACGACGTAGACGTCGCCGGACCGCCACGAGCGGCCGTGCTCCCACGACTGGAACGGTTCGGCGCCCAACCGGGTGAGCAGCCAGCCCCACGAGCGCTCGGCTCGTGTGAGATCGGGCACCCACAGCTCCACGTGGTGCAGCAGACCTGAGCTGGGCATGAGGTGCTCCTCGTGGATCTGGCATGATGGTCGGTCGAACACGGCGGTGGGCGGCCCTCTCACCGTTGCCGGCCGTGTCCCTCGCTCCGCCCCGGCGTACCCCACACGTCCGACCGGCGGGCAACCGACCGAAGTGTTCGAGGAGTACACCACCCACCGTGGCCACCAAGATCAAGCTCATGCGCCTGGGCAAGATGCGCGCCCCGTACTACCGCATCGTCGTCGCCGACGCCCGCACCAAGCGGGACGGTCGCTCGATCGAGACGATCGGCAAGTACCACCCGAAGGAGGAGCCCTCCTTCATCGAGGTCGACAGCGAGCGCGCCCAGTACTGGCTGGGTGTCGGCGCGCAGCCGACCGAGGCGGTCGCCGCGATCTTCCGCGTGACCGGTGACTGGCAGAAGTTCAAGGGCGAGCCGGCCCCGGCCCCGATGAAGGTCGCCGAGCCGAAGCCGGACAAGAAGGCCCTCTACGAGGCCGCCGTCCGCGCTGCCGGTGGCGAGGAGCCCGCCGAGGGCGCCACCACGCCGAAGAAGAAGGCCGCCCCGAAGAAGGCTGCGCCCGCCGCCGAGGCCGCTCCGGCTGCCGACGCCGCGCCCGCCGCCGAGGCCGCTCCGGCTGCCGACGCCGCGGAGTCCGTGGACGAGGCCGCCGGTGCCGCCGGCGAGGGCCCGGCCTCGGGCGCCCCGGCCGAGACGCCCGCCGAGTAAGACGTGCTCGAAGAAGCGCTCGAGCACCTGGTCAAGGGGATCGTCGACCACCCCGAGGACGTCACCGTCGACCTGCTCAACAGCCGGCGGGGCAAGACCCTCGAGGTGCGCGTGCACCCCGACGACCTGGGCAAGGTCATCGGCCGTGGCGGTCGCACCGCGAAGGCGCTGCGGCAGGTCATGACCGGCGTCGGCGGCCGCGGCCTGCGGGTCGACGTCGTCGACACCGACGGACGCTGAACTCCTGAGCACTCCCGACGTCACCCCTGACACCGTGGTGGTCGGCCGCATCGGCCGGCCCCACGGCGTCCGGGGCGAGGTCACCATCGAGGTCCGCACCGACGACCCGGAGCTGCGCTTCCCGCCCGGAGCGGTGCTGCTCACCGATCCCGCCGAGCGCGGCCCGCTGACCGTCGCGCGGAGTCGCTGGCACCGTGACGTGCTGCTGCTCGTCCTGGAGGGCGTCGAGAGCCGCGAGGCGGCCGAGCTCCTCCGCAACACCCTGCTGCTCGTCGAGACGTCGGCGCTGCCCGCGCTCGACGACCCCGACGACTACTACGACCACCAGCTGGTCGGCCTCACCGCCCGGCTGACCGACGGCACCGCGCTGGGCGAGGTCGTCGCGGTCTCCCACGAGGGCAGCGACCTGCTGGTCGTGCAGCGCCCCGACGACGCCGGCGAGCTGCTGATCCCCTTCGTGCGCGCGATCGTCCCCACCGTCGACCTCGCCGCCGGGTCGCTCGTGGTCGACCCGCCCGAGGGCCTGCTGGAGCTCTGAGCGCCGTGCGGAGCAGTTTCCTCATCCAGGTCGTCACCATCTTCCCGGAGTACCTCGCCCCGCTGCGCCAGTCGCTGCTGGGCAAGGCCGCCGAGCGCGGCCTGGTCGACATCGCCGTCCACGACCTGCGCGCCTGGACCGACGACGTGCACCGCACGGTCGACGACGCCCCCTACGGCGGCGGGCCCGGCATGGTCATGCGGCCCGAGCCCTGGGCGCGCGCGCTCGAGGAGGTCCGCCCGCCGGGCACCCGGCTGGTCGTGCCGACCCCTGCCGGGCGCCCGTTCACCCAGGCCATGGCCGCGGAGTGGGCCGCCGAGCCGGGGCTGGTCTTCGCCTGCGGCCGGTACGAGGGCATCGACCAGCGGGTCGCGGACTGGGCCGCGGAGGCGGGGCCGGTCTCCGAGGTGTCGATCGGCGACTACGTGCTGGCCGGCGGCGAGTCCGCGGTGCTGGTCATGGTCGAGGCGGTCACCCGGCTGCTGCCCGGGGTCGTCGGCAACCGCGAGTCGGTCGAGTTCGACTCGCACGCCGACGGCCTGCTGGAGGGGCCGTCCTACACGCGGCCGGCGTCCTGGCGCGGCCACGACGTCCCGCCGGTCCTGCTCTCCGGCGACCACGCGGCGATCGCCCGCTGGCGGCGGGAGCAGTCGCTGCGCCGCACCGCCGCCCGCCGTCCCGACCTGCTCCTGCGGCTGCCCGAGGGGGCGCTCACCGAGGCCGAGCGGCAGCTGCTCGACGGGGATGCCTGAGTCGTTGCGGCTGCGCTCCGCGGCCCGCGTCGTCGTCCTCGACCCCGGGTCGCGGGTGCTGCTGTTCGGGTCGCGGCTGGTCGACCTCGAGACCCCGCCGGGACCGGTCCTGTACTGGTACACGCCGGGCGGTCGCACCGAGCCGGGGGAGTCGGCCCGGGTGACCGCCGTCCGCGAGCTCGCGGAGGAGATCGGCCTCGACGTGGATCCCCGTGCCCTCGAGGGCCCGGTCTGGCTCCGCCGTGCCGTCGCCCCTCACCTCGGCGAGCTGTTCGACCACCGGGAGACCTACTTCGTGCTGCGCGACGTCGTGCACGAGGTGGACGTGCGCGGGCAGACCGAGCTGGAGGCCTACGAGGACCAGCCGTGGCGCTGGTGGAGCGTGGCCGAGATCGCCGCGAGCGAGGAGATCTTCGTCCCACGGGAGCTCGCGACGGCGCTCCCGGAGCTGCTCAGGGGGCCCTGGACGGGGCCGCCGCGCATCGTCGACTGAAGTTGTGGCACAGTAGAGAGCTGCTGCAGACGTCGGCGCCCGTCGACGCATGCTCGAAGAGCGAGCCGCGGCCCCCGGAAGTCCACAGCCCGGGACGGCCGCTGTCCGCACCGTGTACGTGCCACCGCTAGGACGACAGGACTGCTGAGATGAACACCCTGGACGCACTCGACGCCGACTCGCTGCGCGACGACATCCCCGAGTTCCGTCCCGGCGACACCGTCAAGGTGCACGTCCGCGTCGTCGAGGGCAACCGTTCGCGCATCCAGGTCTTCCAGGGCGTCGTGATCCGCCGTCAGGGCGGCGGCTCCCGCGAGACCTTCACCGTGCGCAAGGTGAGCTTCGGCGTCGGCGTCGAGCGGACCTTCCCCGTGCACACCCCGGTCGTCGAGAAGATCGAGGTCGTCACCCGCGGTGACGTCCGCCGGGCGAAGCTGTACTACCTCCGCGAGCTGCGCGGCAAGGCCGCCAAGATCAAGGAGAAGCGGGAGCCGGCCGCGCGCTGACGCGGTTCCCCCCAACACCTCCGGCCGGGCGAACCCCGGCTGCCTCCGGCGGGTCCCACCCGGCCGTACGCTGGTCCGCGATGAGCAGCGATCGGCCCGTGGGTCCCGCCGGTGTCGTTCCCGAGGGGGACGACGGCACGCCGGAGCCCGGCACGGGCGAGCAGGCCGAGACCACAGCCGAGGAGCGGCCCACCCGGCGCAGTCGCCGGCACCGGCGCGAGCAACCGAAGAAGAAGGGCTCGCTGCTGCGCGAGCTGCCGGTGCTCCTGCTGATCGCCTTCGTGCTCGCGCTGCTGGTGAAGACCTTCCTCGTGCAGGCCTTCTTCATCCCCTCGGGGTCGATGGAGCAGACGCTGCACGGCTGCCCGGGCTGCACCGGCGACCGCGTGCTGGTCAACAAGGTGCCGTATTGGTTCGGCAAGCCCGAACCCGGCGACATCGTCGTCTTCAAGGGGCCCTCGACCTGGACCCCGGAGGTCCAGGTCGACGAGCCGAGCAACTGGTTCTCCGGGGCGCTGCTGTGGCTGGGCCGCTCCATCGGCGTCGCCCCGCCCAGCGAGGACGACTACGTCAAGCGCGTGATCGCCACCGGCGGCCAGACGGTCCAGTGCTGCGACGACAAGGGCAACGTGACCGTCGACGGCAAGGCGCTGGTCGAGCCCTACATCTTCGAGAACAACCCGATCGACCAACGTGCCTTCGGCCCGGTGACCGTGCCCAAGGGGCGGCTGTGGGTGATGGGCGACCACCGTTCGGCGTCGGCCGATTCCCGCTCGCACGTGGGCGACAAATACGACGGCACGATCGCCGAGAGCGACGTCATCGGAAAGGCCTCGCTCATCGTCTGGCCGTTGAGCCGGTTCGGCGTGCTGCATTCGCCCGACATCCAGGGCACGGCCGCCGCCGCGCCGGGCGCGGTGGTGGCACCGGACGGGGTGGCGCTGGCCGCCGTGGTGCCGTTCGCGCTCTGGCGACGCCGGCGCCGGCGACGCTGAGCCATTCGGCATAGACCATTCACTGGAGTCTTTCCGGCGTTACGCGTGTGACCGGGCGCACTTCGGAAGTTTCGAAAAAAATTCTGGGAAAGCATTCAAGCATCCGTTTCACCCTTCCGATGGAGGTGTTGGAACTTCCCGGAGTTGAAACGGAGACGAAAGTGTCTGCACCCATGGCGAGCACCGCCCGCGGCGTGACCCGCGTGCTCCTCCTCGCCGACAGCCCTGTGCTGCGTCGCGGTCTGGTCAGCATGATCAACGAGACCGCCGGCATGCAGTCCGTGGGCACGCCGGGCGAGCTGCGCCGGGCCCTGACCCTGGTCGAGACCGCCCGCCCCGACGCCGTCGTCGTCGAGCTGGGCGCCGGCCGGGCCGCGACGCTCAACGCCTGCCGCGACCTGCGCAGCCGCTTCCCCCGCGTGACGATCGTCGCGCTGGCCACCTCCGAGGACCCCGCCGTCGTCAACGAGGCGCTGGCCGCCGGTATCCGCGGGTACCTGCTGCTCAACACCTCGCCGACCCTGCTGGGCTGGGCCATCCTGGCCGCCCGCGCCGGGCGGACCGTGGTCGACCCGCAGATCCGCCGGGTCGAGCCGTCGGCCGTGCCCGCCGGCAAGCCGTTCGTCCCCGAGGTGCCGCTGACCCGGCGCGAGCAGGACGTGCTCGACGAGCTCATCCAGGGCCAGTCGAACCGGCAGATCGGTCGCAACCTGTTCATCAGCGAGGACACCGTCAAGTCCCACGTCAAGGCCATCCTGCGCAAGCTGGGTGCCCGCGACCGGGCGCACGCTGTCTCGCTCGTGCTCTCCTCGCGCAACGGTGGCGGGGCGTGCACGTGCGGCGCGCACGGGCTGGCGCAGAGCGCCGTCCCGGCTGACGCCGACGCCTGACTCCCTCCTTGGGATCCGGACCGTCCGCCTCCTCGGCGGTCCGAGCACCACGGGCCGGTTCCCCTCGGGGGGAACCGGCCCGCCGTGCGTTCGCCTGTCCCGACGACGTTCTGTCGTAGGGGGTCGTAGGGTCGGACGGCGATGGCTCTCCGTTCCGCCCCTGCCCGCTCCGCTTCCCCCGAGCCGGTGTCCGACGCCGATTCGCTGTGGGAGATGGAACGCCGCCTGCGCCGCCGCGGCTTCTCCGCGATCGCCGGCGCCGACGAGGCCGGCCGCGGCGCCTGCGCCGGCCCGCTGGTCGCCGCCGCCTGCGTGCTGCCGCCCGGCCGCCGCGGGCGGGTGCCGGAGCTGGCCGACTCCAAGCTGCTCACCGCCGCGGCGCGGGAACGGGTCTACGCCCAGGTCGTCGACCGCGCCGTCTCCTGGTCGGTCGTCGTCATCCCGGTCGAGGATCTCGACGCCCGCGGGATGCACGTGACCAATCTGGAGGCCCTGCGCCGGGCGGTGTGCGCTCTCGACCCGGGCCCCGACTACGTGCTCACCGACGGCTTTCCGGTGCCCGGCCTGTCCCGGCCCAACCTCGCGGTGTGGAAGGGCGACCGGGTGGCCGCGTGCGTGGCCGCGGCGTCGGTGCTGGCCAAGGTCACTCGCGACCGGATCATGCTCGAGCTGCACGAGAAGTGGCCGGAGTACGACTTCGCCGGTCACAAGGGCTACATCACCGACGTCCACAGCGCCGCGCTGGACCGCCACGGGCCCTGTCCGGAGCACCGGATGCGGTTCGTCAACGTGGCCCGCGCACGGGACGCGCACGCCGGGCGGGCACTCCAGCTGACCGGGGCGGCCGGCATGGTCGATGATGAAGACATGAGTCCTCTGGCCGGAGACCTGCGATGAGCACCGAGGATCTCGAGAAGTACGAGACCGAGATGGAGCTGCAGCTCTATCGCGAGTACCGGGACATCGTCCGTCAGTTCACCTACGTCGTGGAGACCGAGCGCCGGTTCTACCTCGCCAACTCGGTCGACCTGCAGGTGCGCGAGGCCGGCGGCGAGGTCTTCTTCGAGCTCAAGCTGTCCGACGCCTGGGTCTGGGACATGTACCGGCCGGCGCGGTTCGTGCGCAACGTCCGGGTGCTGACCTTCAAGGACGTCAACGTCGAGGAGCTCGACAAGCCCGACCTGGAACTGCCCGCCACCTGACGCTTCGTTGCACGGCGGGAACAGACCCGTTCCCAAACGCTCTGCCCAGGTCCTAGCCTGCCGGCTGCGACGACGCCGGCGAGCGGTCCGGCCGCGATGCACGGGGAACGGCCATGGACGGTTGCCTCGAGAAGACGCGCGTGCTGCCGGAGCGGCGGCGGGTGCTCGCCGGGTTGGTCGCCGGCGCGGCTGCGGCGGCGTTCGTCGGGCTGGTCGCAGCCCCGGCGAGGGCGGCGTCCACGGGCAACTTCGGGTTCTACAGCCACACCACGCAGACGTGGACCGTGCCGCCCGGGGTGAACACGGCGATCTTCGACCTCTACGGCGCCGTCGGCGGCGGCAACGACACGCTCGGCCATGCCGCGGGGGGCCACGTTCACGCGGTGCTGCCTGTCGTCCCGGGTGACCAGTACGTCCTCGTCGTCGGGGGCACGGGTGGTGATCCGCACGGTCCCTCGGGCATCGACGGCGGGGCCGGGGGCTACAACGGCGGCGGCGCTGGCGGCGACGGTAACGGTCTCGGGTACGCCGGCTGGGGCGCGGGAGGCGGCAGCGATGTGCGCGCCAGCGGCTCGGGGCTGGCCAACCGGATCCTCGTCGCCGCCGGCGGCGGGGGTGCCGGCTTCAACAGTCCGGGCGGAGCCGGAGGGGCCGACGTCGGGGCGACCGCACCGCAAGACCCGACGTTCGCCAACCCAGCCACCGGGGGCACGCAGAGCGCGGGTGGCTCCGGTGCCTACTTCGACTTCGCCCCGTCGGTGCACGGCGGGAACGGAACCCTCGGTGCCGGCGGCGCCGGACTGCAGCAGCCGAACGGCGGCGGTGGTGGTGGTGGCGGCGGCTACTACGGGGGCGGCGGTGGTCTCGGCGCGAGTGGCGGTGCCGGCGGCTCGAACTACGTCACCCCCAACGCGCTGGACGCGGTCAGCGAGCGCGGGGTCGCCGCGCCCGTTCCGAACGGCGGGGAGGGCGCGGTCATCGTCCAGTACGGGGTGGCCGACACCCCGACGTTCACCGCGGACACCCCACCCACCGGCATGGTCGGCCTCGACTACAGCTACACGTTCGCCGCCTCCGGGTGGCCGCCGCCGGAGCTGCACCTGTCCGGCACGCTGCCCGGCGGGCTGAGCTTCGACAGCCGGAGCGGAACCCTCTCCGGCAACCCCACAGAGGCCGGCACGTTCCCTCTGACGTTGCAGGCGCTCACGCCGGTCGGCAGCTACGACGACCCGGTGACCCTGGTGATCCAGCCGGCGACGAGCGCACCCACGATCAGCGGTGATCCACCCGACGGCACCGTCGGATCGGCCTACGCCTTCGACTACGCGATGACGGGCGACCCGGCTCCGACGGCGTCGGTGACCTCCGGCGACCTGCCGCCGGGGCTCGGCCTGTCCGGCGACGGGCACCTCTCCGGCACCCCGACCGAGGCCGGCACGTGGTCGTTCACCGTCACGGCGACCAGCACCGAGGGCGCGGATTCCGTCGACTCCACGATCACCGTCGCCGCGACCGTGCCCGGTCCGCCGACGATCGGTACGGCCACGCCCGGGGACGGCTCGGCGACGGTCACCTTCACCCCGCCGTCCTCGAACGGCGGCTCCGACATCACCGGCTACACCGCCACCGCGACACCCGTCGTCGCCGGGCCGCCCACCGTCACGGGCACCGGCACGGGAAGCCCGCTCACGATCTCCGGGCTCACCAACGGGACGACCTACACGATCACGGTGGCCGCCACCAACGGCGCCGGGACCGGGCCGGACTCCGGGCCGTCGAACCCCGTGACCCCGGTCGCGGTCATCGCCCCGCTGCAGATCACGACCACGAGCCCGCTGCCGCCCGGCACCGTCGGGCAGCCCTACACGGCGACGCTCACGGCGACCGGCGGGGTGGCGCCCTACCGGTGGTCCCTCCCGTCCGGCAGCCACCTGCCCGCCGGGCTGACCCTGCAGCCGGACGGCACGATCGTGGGGGTGCCGAAGACGGCCTGCACGAGCACCTTCACGGTCCGCGTGACCGACGCCGAGGCCGTCCCGCAGACGGCTCAGAAGCAGTTCCGGCTGACGATCGGCCCTGCTCCTCACCCGGACCTGGCCGTCAGGACGGACCCGCTGTCGACGTTCAAGCACGGTGCGCCCGCGGGCTACCGGATCACGGTGACCAACACCGGCACGGCCGCCACGACCACGCCGGCGGTGGTGACCGTGACCCTCGGCCGCGGGCTCACCGCGACCACCTGGGCCGGTTCCGGCTGGAGCTGCAGCCAGAAGGGACTGCGCTGCAGCCACAGCGGCGTCCTCGCGCCGGGGGAGAGCGCGAGCTACCTGCTGGGGGTGCAGGTGACCGCGGCCGTGAACGCCAAGGTGAGTGCCACCTCCTGCGTGACGCCCACCGATCCGACACCCGGTGACAACAAGAACTCCTCGACCGTGACGGTCAGGAAGTAGGCGCCAGCGCTGCCTTCTCCTGAAGCACCTGCTCGACGGTGCGCAGGTCGTGCACGCCCAGCCGGTCGGTGACAGCGGTGGTGTTCCAGTCGCTCTGCGAGACCGCCATCAGCCGGTTGAGCGCCATGATGCCGGCCAAGGACGGCGCCACCGGGCCGAGCAGCTTCTGCAACCCGGTGAACAGGGCGGCCGGCTGGGCGACGACCCGCACCCGGCGATCGAGCAGGCGGCTGTAGATCTGCGCGACGTCGGCCCACGAGAGCGCCTCCGGGCCGCCGACCTCGACCTGCCCGGAGATCGAGTCGTCGAGCGCGCAGGCCGCCAGCACGCGGGCCGCGTCGTGCACGGAGAGGAACGCCTGCCGTCCTGCAGCCGGCCCGGGGACGAGCATCAGCCCGAGGTCCTCGATCGTGCCGCCGGCGATCCGGCGGAACGTCCGCAGCGTGGGGTACGCCCGCGTGAGCGTGGCGCGCTGCTCGCCGCGGAGCGGGATCCGGCTGCCGACCAGCGCCAGCCACACCTCGGTGAACGGCGGCATCTGGACCGACACCCACGAGAGTCCCGAGGCGGCCAGCAACCGCTCGGTCCGCCGCTTGGAGCGGGCGACGGGGACCTCGTCGTCGACCGGCGTCCCCGGGACGCTGGCGAGCACGAACCGCGAGACGCCGGACCGTTCGGCGCGCTCGACCAGCTGGGCATATCCGGCGTCCAGGGCGTCGCTGCGGTCGCCGGGGCGGGTGGGAGCTGCGACGTTGGCGGTCGCCACCACCGCCGTGACGCCCTCGAGGGCGGCGTCGAGGGTCTCCGGTTCGGTCAGGTCTGCGCGGACCAGCGTGGCCCCGGTCGCCGCGAGGTCGTCCGCGGTCGAGAGGTCCCGGACCATGGCACGCACCGGGTGCCCCTGTTCGCGCAGCGTGCGCACGACGAGGCTGCCGAGCTGACCGGTGGCTCCCACGACGAGGATCATGGCGACCTCCTCCGCGACGCACCGAGCCTTCTCCACAGCCGCCTCGCTCGTCCACAGATCGCGCCGGGCTCTGGTTCCCGGCCGCCCGCCGGTCGACCGTCGAGGGGTGCCCACGACCACTGATCTCGGCGTCCACGGCGAGCGGATCGCCGCCGCCTACCTGACCGACGCCGGCCTGCGCGTCCTCGACCGCAACTGGCGCTGCCGGGAGGGCGAGCTCGACATCGTGGCCCGCGAGGGCGACGCGCTCGTGTTCTGCGAGGTCAAGACCCGCCGCGGCACCGGCTTCGGCCATCCGGTCGAGGCGGTGACCGTTCCCAAGCAGCGGCGGCTGCGGGTGCTGGCGCAGCGGTGGCTGGCCGCGCACGACGAGCACGCGCCGGATCTGCGCTTCGACGTCGTCGGGGTGCTGGTCCGCCCGGAGCGTCCGGCGCTGGTCACCCACCTGCGCGGAGCGTTCTCGTGACCCTCGCGCGGACGTGGTCGGTGGGGCTGGTCGGTGTGCAGGGCGCGATGGTCGAGATCGAGGTCGACCTGTCCTCCGCCGTTCCGCAGGTGGTTCTGGTGGGGCTGCCGGACGCCGTCGTCCGGCAGTCCGTCGACAGGGTCCGTGCGGCGATCACCAACGCCGGGGCGAGCTGGCCCCAGCGCCGGATCACGATCGGGCTGTCCCCGGCCTCGATGCCCAAGCAGGGGAGCGGGTTCGACCTGGCGCTGGCCGTCGGCATCCTCGCCGCGGCGCGGACGGTGCCGGCCGCCGCGGTCGAGGATCTCGTCCTGCTCGGCGAACTGGGGCTCGACGGCTCGGTGCGCGGCATCCGCGGTGTCCTGCCGTCCGTCCTGGCAGCCGTCCGAGCCGGGCACGGCCAGGTCGTCGTCGCGCCGGCGAACGCCGACGAAGCCTCCCTGGTCACCGGGATCGAGGTGCTGGCCCCGCCGACGCTCACGGCCCTGGTGGACCACCTCACAGGGGGCGACCGCCTGCACCCGCACGCCCGCGGGCCGCTACCACCGCCGAAGCCCGGCCCCGACCTCGGCGACGTCGTCGGGCAGGCGTCCGGACGGCGGGCGGTGGAGGTCGCGGCGGCCGGCGGGCACCACCTGTTCCTGACCGGACCGCCGGGCGCCGGCAAGACGATGCTCGCCGAGCGGCTGCCCGGGCTGCTGCCCTCCCTGGACGACGAGGCCGCGCTCGAGGTCACCGCGATCCACTCGATCGCGGGCACGCTGCCGGTCGGGGCGCCGCTGATCACCCGTCCCACGTTCGAGTCGCCGCACCACTCGGCGAGCCTCGCGGCGCTGGTCGGTGGCGGCTCGGGGCAGATCCGTCCGGGGGCGGTGTGCCGCGCGCACCTGGGGGTGCTCTTCCTGGACGAGGCGCCGGAGTTCCCGCGCTCGGTGCTCGACACGCTGCGCCAGCCGCTGGAGAAGGGGCAGGTGACCATCCAGCGGGCGGCGGGCTCGGCGACCTTCCCGTGCCGGGCGCAACTGGTGCTGGCGGCCAACCCGTGCCCGTGCGCGAGCGCCGCCGGCGACACCGCGTGCACCTGCAGCGCCCTGGAACGGCGGCGCTACCAGTCGCGCCTGTCCGGACCGCTGCTGGACCGGATCGACCTGCGGGTCGACCTGCCACCGGTGACCCGCGCGACCTGGCTCGACGGTCTCGGCACGCCGGAGCCGACGGCGACGGTCGCCGGCCGGGTGGCGACGGCCCGGGCGGCGGCGGCCGAGCGGCTGCGGGGGAGCGAGCTGAGCCTCAACGCCCACGTGCCCGGTCGGCTGCTGCGCGACCGCTGGCCCATCCCTCGGACGGCGTTGACGCTGGTGGAGCGGGCGCTGGAACGCGGCGCGATCTCGGTCCGCGGCTTCGACCGCGTGCTCCGGGTCGCGTGGACGTTGAGCGACCTCGCCGGCCGGACCGTGCCCGGTGCCGACGAGGTCGCCGAGGCCCTCGGCATGCGCCTGCAGCGGGCGGCGGCGTGAGCGGCGACGACCTCGACGCGGATCTGGCCGACGCGGCGGCGGAGCTCGGTGAGCCGACTCCCGGGCTCCGCCGCGCCCGTGCCTGGCTGAGCCGGGCGGTCGAGCCCGGCACGGTCGACGCCTGGCGGTTCGTCGACCGGGTCGGCCCGGTGGAGGCGGTGCGGCTCATCCGGTCCGGCCGGGCGCCGGCGCGCATCCTGGGCCTGGTCGGCGCCCGCGCGCAGACGGACACGAGCCTCGCCGACCTCCGCCAGGCCGAGCGCTGCGGCGCGCGGCTGTTGATCCCCGAGGACGACGAGTGGCCGGCCTACCTGCTGCACGCGCTGACCCTGGCCACGGCCGAGGAGCCGGAGGAACCGAAGCACCAGGCGGACCGGACGAAGGCCCTCGTCCCGCCGCTGGCGCTGTGGGTGCGCGGGCCGGCCCGGGTCGACGAGCTGGCCGACCGCTCGGTGGCGATCGTCGGCTCGCGGGCGGCCACCGCGTACGGCGAGCACGTGGCCGGCGAGTTCGGCTACCAGCTCGCCGAGCGCGGGTGGACGGTCGTCTCCGGCGGCGCCTACGGCATCGACGCCGCCGCGCACCGTGGCGCGCTCGCCGCCGACGGCCCGACGATCGCCGTCCTGGCCTGCGGCGTCGACCGGCCCTACCCCGCCGGGAACGGGGCGCTGCTCCACCGGATCGCCGACAGCGGGCTGCTGGTCAGCGAGTGGCCGCCGGGTGCCGCACCGCACCAGCACCGCTTCCTGGTGCGCAACCGGCTGATCGCCGCCCTCACCCGCGGCACGGTGGTCGTCGAGGCCGCGGCGCGGTCCGGTGCGATGGCCACGGCCCACCGGGCGCGGCGCTTGGGCAAGCAGGTGATGGCGGTGCCCGGCCCCGTGACGTCCGCGATGAGCGTCGGCTGCCACGAGCTGTTGCGGGGCACGCAGGACGCCGAGGCGGCCACGCTGGTCGCCTCGGCGGCGCACGTCCTGGACGTGGTCGGCGGGATCGGGGTTGACCTCGCCGAGCCGGCCGAGCGGCGCAGCGACGTCCGTGACGGTCTCTCCGACCTGGCGCGGCGGGTGCTCGACGCCTGCCCGGTGCGCACCGGGGTGGCCCCGGAGCGGCTCGCCGCGATCGCCGGCTGCGAGGTCCTGGAGGTCCTGCGGGTCCTGCCGGCGCTGGAACTCGCCGAGCTCGTGCAGTGGACCGGTACCGGCTGGCGGCTCATGCCGGCGCCGAGGGCCCGGGCCGGCTGACCGGGGATCGATTGCGGACAACGGATCGGCGCGGCGCCTTGACGACGAGGGCCGCGACACGGACCGTGCCCCCGTGGCCGGGTCGACTGCGCAGACGCGGGCGCAGCTCCCGCTTGCGCTCGCCGAGGCCCTCGACGGGTTCGAGGAGCACCTGCGCTCCTCCCGCGACCTGTCCGAGAACACCATCCGCGGCTACGTCGGCGACGTCGTCCAGTTGCTCGACCACCTCGTCCGCCGGGGCGGCGCCACCGTCACCGACCTCGACCTGGCCACGCTGCGCAGCTGGCTGGCCAAGGGCCGGACCACCGGCCACAGCCGCGCCACCACGGCCCGCTCGGCCGCATCAGCCCGCTCGTTCACCGCCTGGTTGCGCCGCTCGGGCCGCGCCGGCGAGGACGTCGGCCTGCGCCTGGTCAGCCCCAAGGCGCACCGCACGCTGCCCGACGTCCTCGCTCCGGACCAGGCGCGCGCCGTCCTGGAGGCCACCTCCGGGGCCGAGGAGCCGGTCGGGCTGCGCGACGCCCTCGTCCTCGAGCTGCTCTACGCCAGCGGCGTCCGCGTGAGCGAGCTGATCGGCCTCGACGTCGACGACGTCGACCGCGGCCGCCGGCTGCTGCGCGTGCTCGGCAAGGGCCGCAAGGAGCGCAGCGTGCCCTACGGCGTCCCGGCCGAGGCCGCCCTCGACGCCTGGTTGACCCGCGGCCGCCCCGCGCTGGCCACCGAGCACTCCGGCCCCGCGCTGCTGCTGGGCGTCCGGGGACGCCGGCTCGACCCCCGCGAGGCGCGCCGGGTGGTGCACGCCGCCGTCCGCAAGGCGCCCGGCGCACCCGACATCGGACCCCACGGGTTGCGTCACTCGGCCGCGACGCATGTCCTCGAGGGCGGGGCCGACCTGCGGTCGGTCCAGGAGCTGCTGGGCCACGCTAGCCTCGCGACGACGCAGATCTACACCCACGTGACGGTCGAACGGCTCCGGGCAGTGCATGCACAGGCCCACCCGCGAGCATGAAGGGGACTGTCGAGTGGACACACACGCGGGAGCAGGGGAGCAGGACCGTGCCTGAGGCGACCATCGAGCTGGACGAGCACAGCGAGGACGCCGACGCCGCGCTGGCGGATCTGTGGGAGCGCTACGTCGCCGACCGGGCCCCGCAGCTGCGCGACCGGCTGATCCTGCACTACGCGCCGCTGGTCAAGTACGTCGCCGGCCGGGTCGGCAGCGGCCTGCCCGCGCACGTCGAGCAGGCCGACCTCGTCTCCTACGGCACCTTCGGGCTCATCGACGCGATCACCCGCTTCGAGCCGACCCGCGAGGTCAAGTTCGAGAGCTACGCGATGGCCCGCATCCGCGGCGCGATCATCGACGAGCTGCGCAGCACCGACTGGATCCCGCGCTCGGTGCGCATGAAGGCGCGCCAGTTCGAGCGCGCGGTCGCCGAGCTCGAGAGCCGGCTGCAGCGCACGCCGACCGACGAGGAGATCGCCGACGAGATGGACATGGAGGTCGAGGAGGTCCGCAAGTTCCTCGGCCAGCTGTCCCTCGTCAACGTGGTCGCCCTCGACGAGCTCCTCGTCGACGAGGACGGCGGCGGCTCGCCCCGGCTGGTCGACACCCTCCAGGACTCCACCGCGCCGGACCCGCAGGCCATGGCCGAGCACGGCGAGGCCCGCCAGCTCCTCGCCCGCGCCGTCGAGCAGCTGCCCGACCGGGAGAAGGTCGTGGTCAGCCTCTACTACTTCGAGGGCCTGACCCTGGCCGAGATCGGTCGGGTCCTGGGCGTGACCGAGAGCCGGATCTGCCAGATGCACACCAAGGCCGTGCTGCACCTGCGCACCAAGCTCGCCGACATCGCCTGACCATGGGGCTCTTCGGCGGCGGCACGCAGGTCGTGCCGATCCCCATGGACGACGACGAGACCGAGCTGCTCCGCGAGGTCGCGACCGTCCACCCCGGCACGCTGTCCTCGATCCCCGGGGACCTCGTGCTCACCAGCAGCCGGCTCGTCTTCGCGCCGGTGCAGGGCAAGAAGGCACCGCAGCTGATCACCTGGCGGTTCACCAAGGGCAAGAGCCGCACGAAGGCGCCCGACGCGCTCGCCGCCGCCCGTGCCAAGAGCGCTCCCGGCCTGATGCGGCCGCCGACGCTCGTGCTCACCACCGGCGACGGCACGACCTGGGAGATCGGCATCCTGGCCGGCCGCCGCAAGCCCAACCGCTCGCCCGACAACGCCCGGGCCCGCGACCGGCTCGTCGAGGCGATCCAGGGCCGCCTGGCCGACTGAGGCCGCTCATCCGGCCAGCACCTCGCGCAGCGTCCGCCACGACTGCGCCACCAGCGCCGGGTTGGTGTGGCGGTAGTACGGCAGCGCGATGAGCGCCACCGACACCGCCCAGCCGCGGCCGCGCGCCCACGTCGCGTCGTCCACACCGAGCACCGCCCGGTAGCGCTCGCGTGCCGCACCCGAGAACAGGTTCCACGCGACCAGCAGGTCGACCGCCGGATCGCCGACGGTGAGCGCCCCGAAGTCGAGGACGGCGACCACCCGGCCCTCGCGCAGCAGCAGGTTGCCCGGCGCCAGGTCCGCGTGGACCCACACCGGCGGGGCATCCCGGACCGGCGCCGCGAGCGCCTGCTCCCACACCGCCGTGACGGCGCGGGAGTCGAGCTCGCCGTCCAGTGCGGCGATCGCGGCCCGGGTCGCGGCGTCGCGGGCGGCCAGCGGGCCGCCGCGGCCACCGCCGGCGGGCGGGTCGGCCACCTCGATGCCGTGCAGCGTGCCGACGAACCCGGCGAGCGCCTCCGCCGTCCCTACGGGGTCCGGCAGCCGGTCGGCCCGGGCCTCCTCGCCGGCCAGCCACCGGTACACCGACCACGACCACGGGTAGCCGGCCCCGGGCGCCCCGGCGGCCAGCGGCTCGGGGATCGGCAGCGGGAGGTGCGGGGCCAGGGAGCGCAGCCGTCGCTGCTCGGCCTCGACGTCGGTCACCGCCCAGCCGATCCGCGGCAGCCGCACGACCATGTCCGCGCCGAGCCGGTAGAGCGCGTTGTCGGTGCCCGACGAGGGGACCGGGCGCAGCGGCAGCTCCGCCCACTGCGGGAACTGACCGGCGAGGAGCCGCCGCACCAGGTCCACGTCGGTTCCCACCTCGTCGGCGTGCATCCGCCCCGTGCTCACCGGGGGAGCAGATCCGGTGCGCCGGGGCGTTGTCCACCGGATTTCCGCGGCGGGAGAGTGGTCCATGGCCGAGATCGAGCCCTGTGACGTGCTGGTGGTCGGTGCCGGGCCGACCGGCCTGACCCTGGCCGCTCAGCTCTCCGCGTTCGGCGTCCCGCCGGTGCTGGTCGACGCGGCGACCGACCGGGTCCACGAGTCACGAGCGCTCGCCGTCCAGCCGCGCACTCTCGAGGTGCTGCGGCCCTTCGGCGTCAGCGACGAGCTCGTCGCCCGTGGCAGCCGTGGCGTCCGGCTGCGGATCACGGCCGGACGCCGGGTCGTGCACGCTCCGCTGTTCGACGTCGGTGCCGGGGACACCGCCTACCCCTTCCTGCTGTTCGTCTCCCAGGCCGAGACGGAGGCGGTGCTCGCCGAGCACCTCACCCACCGGGGCATCGCGATCCGCCGCGGCGTCCGCCTCGAGTCCTTCCACCAGGACGGCGACCGGCTGCTCTGCACCCTCCGCGACCCCGACGGCGCCGCCGGCACGGTTGCGGCCCGCTGGGTCGTGGGCTGCGACGGCGCGCGCAGCACCGTCCGGGAGCAGGCCGGTATCGCCTTCACCGGTGGGCGGTACCCGCAGACGTTCTGCCTCGCCGACCTCTCGGCCGACGGTCTCGAGGACGGCGCGGTCAACACCTACCTGAGCGCCGGCGGGCCGCTGTTCTTCTTCCCGCTCGGCTCCCCGGCCCCGTGGCGGCTCATCACGTTCGTGCCCGACGGCGGGCCTCGGGACGGGCCGATCCCGCTGGACCGGGTTCAGCAGCTCGTCGACGACGCGACGGCAGGCACGGTGCACGTCCACGATCCGGTCTGGACCAGCGCCTTCCGCGTCTCGCACCGCGGTGCGCGGCACTACCGCGCAGGCCGGGCGTTCCTCGCCGGCGACGCCGCGCACGTGCACAGCCCGGCCGGCGCGCAGGGGATGAACACCGGCATCCAGGACGCGGTCAACCTCGGGTGGAAGCTCGGGCTGGTCTGTCGCGGCGTCGCCCCGGAGGAGCTCCTCGACTCCTACGACGCCGAACGGCGGCCGGTGGGGGAGGAGGTCCTCCGGTTCACCGACCGCGCCTTCACCGCGGCGACGTCGAACGCGGGGCTCGTGCGCCTGGCCCGCACCCGGCTGGTGCCGTACGTGCTGCCGTCGGCGCTCCGGTTGCGGCCGGCCCGACGGCTGGCGTTCCGCACGGTCTCGCAGCTGGGCATCCGCTACCGCCGCAGCCCGGCGGTGCAGCCCGCCGCGGGTCCGAAGCCGCGCCCCGGAGACCGCCTGCCCGACGTCCGGATCGGGCAGCGGTGGTTGTCCGAGGAGCTGGACGGCCCGGCGTTCACGTTGCTGACGTGCGGCGTCGGTGCCGGGGATCTGCCGGACCGCTTCGCGCCCTGGCTCGCGGTCCGCACGCTCGAGGGTGCCGCCGCCCGCACGCTCGGGCTGCGCGGCAGCGGCTGGCTCCTGGTCCGCCCCGACGGGCACGTCGCCGCGCGGGGCACGGGGGTCGGCCTCGCCGGCGCCGAGGACTACCTCGCGCGCTCCCTGCGGCGCAGCCAGCCCTCCAGCGGGCCGGTGAGCAGCAGCAGGAGCATCGCCCCGTAGTTGACCTGGCGCACGAGCGTGCCGAGGAGCAGCGCGACGACGAGGATCCCGGTGGTCACCAGGCTCGGCCACGGGGTGGGCGCGGGCTCGTCGGCGTCCCGCCGCAACGCCGGGCGCCGCCAGACGAGGATCGTGACCGCGGCCAGGCTGGCCGAGCTCGCCGTGATGGTGCCGATGTAGATCCCCACGGCCAGCGGCTCGGGCGGGTAGCTGCCGACCACCTGGGTGGCGAACGGCAGCAGCACGATCGTCAGCATCCAGAGCAGGTTGAGCAGCAGGAAGGCCGAGTCGTAGGCGCCGACGCCCTCGACCACCCGGTGGTGGACCATCCAGAACCGCGCGATGACGGCGAAGCTCAGGAAGAAGGCGAAGAACTGGCCGCCCTCGTCGGACAGCACGCTGCCCAGCGACCGGCCCGGCTCCACGTCCTGCAGCACCTCGGCCAGCGGCAGCACGAGCAGGGTGATGGCGATGGCGACGACGGCGTCGAGGAAGGTGACGAACCGGTCGAGCCCACGTTCTGAGCGCACCCGCGCAGGCTAGAGATCGTCCCTGCGCGGACGGGGGATCAGTCCGCCGGACCGGTGGCCAGCGTGACCTGCGCGGTGTGCGAGGCGCCGGCGCCGTCGGTCCAGGTCACCGGCACGCTGTCGCCCGGGTCGTAGCCGGCCAGCAGGCCGGTCAGGTCGTCGGCCGAGGCGATCGCCGTCCGGCCGACGGCGGTGATGACGTCGCCCGCCAAAATGCCGGCCGACTCGGCGGGTCCACCGGACACGACCCCGGCGATCGCGGCGCCGTCCGTGCCGGCAGCAGAGGTCACCGAGACCCCGAGGAACCCGGGGTAGCCCTGGTGGATGGTGGAGTTGTCCACGCCGTCGACGATCTGCCCGGCGATCGACAGGGCCGAGGAGATCGGGATCGCGTACCCGTCGACCTGCCCGCCGGTGGACGCCGCGGTGTCCATGCCGATGATCTCGCCGGAGGCGGTGTCGTAGAGCGGGCCGCCGGAGTCGCCGGCCTGCACGTCGGCGTCGGTCTCGATCAGACCGGTCAGCTGCTCGGGGTTGCCGCCGGTCTCGTCGGTCGCGGTGATCGACTGGTCCAGCGCGGTGACCGTGCCGCTGACCGCGCTCGGCGTCCCGCCGGAGCCCCCGGCGTTGCCCACCGCGGTGACCGCCTCGCCGACGGCGGCGGTGGCGTCGCTGAAGTCGGCGACCTGCAGACCCGAGGCGTTGCTGAGCTGCAGGACCGCGACGTCGTCGCTGGGATCGGTGCCGACGACGGTCGCCGCGTAGGTGTTCCCGGTGCTGACCACCGTCACGCTGATCTTCGTCGCGCCCTGGACGACGTGGTTGTTGGTCAGGATCTCGCCGTCGGAGCTCAGCACCATGCCCGTGCCGGCGGCCTCGCCGTTCCGGAACCCGAGCACGGTGTCGATGTCGACGACGCCGATCTGCTGGTCCTCGGTGGCCAGGCCGGTCGTGCTCGACGTGTCGCTCCCGGTCGGGCCGCTGCCGAACGGGGACCCGCCGGACGAGGGCCCCTGGCTCCCCGACCCGAGGTCGGCGGGCGAGCCCACGCCCACCACGGTCGTCCCGCCGGCCGTGCTCACCCCGATGACCACGGCCGTGGCCACGCCGACCGCACCCAGCGCCCCGGCGACGGCCAGACCCGTGCGCCGGCGCGGCGGCGGCCCGAGCGGAGCCGGCGGCATCGGGGGCACGTAGTACGGGGCCAGGTTCTCGGTCACGACACCAGTGGACGCCCTCCGGTGATCAGGATGCTGTGAGACCCCGGCGAACTGTCTGGGAGCGCCGTTCAGCGCCAGGGCAGCAGCCGGACGCGGACGGCGCGCAGCAGCGCGAGCGGGTCCAGGTAGATCTGACCGCGGCGCACGCCCCAGTGCAAGCACGCGGCGGCGGGGCAGCCGGCGTGGCCGGCGAGCAGCGTGCCGATCGGCGACCCCCGGGCGACCGCCTGCCCGGCCGCCACCGCGGGCTCGACCGGCTCGTACGTCGTCCGCAGCCCGCCGGGGTGGTCGATGCTCACCACCGGCCGGCCGGCGACCCTCCCCGCGAAGGCGACCACGCCGTCCCCTGCCGCGAGCACGGTCGCCCCCGGCGCGGCGGCCAGGTCGACGCCGCGGTGCCCCGGACCGAACGGCCCGGCCGGCGCCTCGAACGCCCTGGTCACCGGCGGCGAGCCGGCCAGCGGCCACCCGAACCGGCCCACCGGCTCGACGGCCGACGGTTCGGCGAGGGCCGGAGCCGGCGCGAGCAGCGCGAGGCAGAGGACGGCGACGAGCAGCAGGCGGGCGCGCACGCGTCCACCGTGGTCGAGAGCCGCCCCGAGAAGGACTGCCGCGAGCGCTCTGTGGACGGTCGAAAGCCGCCTCGTCGCAGCAGGTATGCTCGTCGGTGCGATCCGTCTGCGATGGATCGACTTCGCGCGTTCTTCCTCCCGCCGCACGGGCGGGGCAGTCGCCACCTCGGTCCCAGCGAGGGTCCCTCACGGGCCACCGCCGGGGGAGTGGTGCTGCGGACGCCAGGGCGGTCCCCACCGGGGTCCGCGACAACCGAGAAGCGCGGTCTCCGGGCCGCGCGCAGAACAGAAGGGCTGAACGGCATGGCAGTCGTCAGCATGAAGCAGCTGCTCGACAGCGGCGTCCACTTCGGGCACCAGACCCGTCGCTGGAACCCGAAGATGAAGCGGTTCATCTTCACCGAGCGCAACGGCATCTACATCATCGACCTGCAGCAGACGCTCGGGTACATCGACAGCGCCTACGAGTTCGTCAAGCAGACGGTCGCGCACGGCGGCACGATCATGTTCGTCGGCACCAAGCGGCAGGCCCAGGAGGTCGTCGCCGAGCAGGCGCAGCGGGTCGGCATGCCCTACGTCAACCAGCGCTGGCTGGGCGGCATGCTCACCAACTTCCAGACCGTCCACAAGCGGCTGCAGCGCCTCAAGGAGCTTGAGGACATGGAGCAGACCGGCGTCATGGCCGGCCTGTCCAAGAAGGAGCAGCTCGGCCTGACCCGCGAGAAGGCCAAGCTGGAGCGCAGCCTCGGCGGTATCCGCGACATGCAGAAGGTGCCGAGCGCCGTCTGGGTCGTCGACACCAAGAAGGAGCACATCGCCGTCGGCGAGGCTCGCAAGCTGAACATCCCGGTCGTCGCGATCCTCGACACCAACTGCGACCCCGACGAGGTCGACTACAAGATCCCCGGCAACGACGACGCGATCCGCAGCATCACGGTGCTGACCCGCGTGATCGCCGACGCCGTCGCCGAGGGCCTCATGGCCCGCTCGGCCGCGCAGGCCAACGCCGGCCGCGAGGACAGCGGCGAGCAGGTCATCGGTGGCGACGAGCCGCTGCCGGACTGGGAGCGCGAGCTGCTGACCGGTCAGCAGGAGGGCGCCGCCGCGCTGCCCGAGACCCCGGCCGAGCCGGCTGCTGCCACCGCGACCGAGGTCGCGCCCGTCGAGGGCGTGCCGGCCACCGGCGACGCCTCGACCGGCACCCAGGGCGCCGAGAACGCCTGAACGCCGTCCCGTAACGAACACCAGAGGGAAGAGACATGCCTGCCTTCACCGCTGCCGACGTCAAGCGTCTGCGTGACGCCACCGGCGCCGGCATGATGGACGCCAAGAAGGCCCTCACCGAGGCCGATGGCGAGTACGACAAGGCGATCGAGCTCCTGCGCATCAAGGGCGCCAAGGACGTCGGCAAGCGCCTCGAGCGCTCGACGACCAACGGCGTCGTCGTGAGCAAGGGCGGCGCGCTGCTGGAGCTGGACTGCGAGACCGACTTCGTCGCGAAGAACGCCGAGTTCGTCGCCCTTGCCCAGCGGCTGCTCGAGATCGCGATCGAGCAGAACCCGTCCGACGTGGCGGCGCTGCTGGCCACCGAGGTCGACGGCCAGACCGTCGAGAAGCTGATCGAGGCCGAGTCGGCCCGCATCGGCGAGAAGCTGGTCCTCTCGCGGTTCGCCCTCTTCGAGGGCCCGACCGCGGTGTACCTGCACAAGCGGGCCACCGACCTGCCCCCGGCGATCGGTGTCGCGGTGCAGTACCACGGCGGCAGCGAGGACGCGGCGCGCAGCCTGGCGATGCACATCGCCGCCGCTCGCCCGCGCTACCTCACCCGCGAGGAGGTGCCGGCCGAGGCCGTCGAGACCGAGCGCCGCGTCGCCGAGCAGACCGCCAAGGAGGAGGGCAAGCCCGAGCAGGCGATCACCAAGATCGTCGAGGGTCGGGTCAACGCCTACTACAAGGACTTCGTCCTGCTCGAGCAGCCGTCGATCACCGAGCCCAAGCGCACGGTGAAGCAGATCCTCGACGAGGCCGGCCTGACGGTCGACCGCTTCGCCCGCTTCGAGGTCGGCCAGGCGTAGGCCCGGCGACACCGAGCACGTCCCGGCCCCGTTCCCGCTTCTGGGAACGGGGCCGGTCGCTTGTCAGGCGTCGGCGTACTGCTCGGCCCGCAGCTCCGTGAGCAGGGCGCGGAACCGCTCGGGTTCGTCGAGGTGCGGCGTGTGCGCCGAGTCCTCGAACCACACCAGCCGCTTCGAGGGCGCCCTCAGCGCGTCGTGGAACCGCCGGGTGGCGGTGCCCGGCGCGACCTGGTCGTGCCGGCCCTGGATCAGGACGACGGGCACGTCGAGGGCCGGCACGGTGCCGACCAGGTCGGTGTCGGCGAGATCCGGCAGCAGGGCGGTCTGCGAGGCGGCCATCCCGAGCAGCGTGCGCAGGCCGCCGGCCACCGAGTAGTCGGGCGAGCGGATCAGGCTGCGCAGCAGCGCGCCGAGGATCCCGCGGTAGCTCACGTGCACGCTGATGCCGCCGAAGTCGGCCGCCCACCGGGCGCGCGTCCGGAGCCGGTGCCCGGTCAGGTGCGGGGGCGGCCCGATGCGGCGCAGCTGCCGGACCGCACGCGAGTTGCCCCGGATGCGGGCGGTGCGCAGCGCGAACTCGTAGGTGTGGTGCTCCCCGGCCGGCATGTCGATGTCCATGCCGACCCCCACCAGGAGCGCGACGAGATCCGGGCGCCGCTGAGCGGCGTACGCGGCGTACGTCGCGCCGAAGGAGAAGCCGAGGACAGCGGCCGGTCGGCCGAACCGCTCGCGCAGCAGCTCCAGCAGCGCCACCGTGTCCTCGACCATCCGCGGCGCGCTGATCGGGAACGACCTCCCGAGCAGGGGGCGGGCAGACAGGCCGGTACCGCGCTGATCCCAGTAGACGACGGTCCAGTCGCGCTCCAGTCCCAGCAGCTCGTCCCAGCCGTGAGCCTCGTTGATCACGGGCAGGCCGGGACCCTGCTGCATGAGCAGCAGCGGCGGGTTCGAGGGGTCGGCCGCCCGGACCCGGATCCACTGGGTGATCCCACCGAGCTGCACGGACTCCAGCCGGTCGACCGCGAGATCGCTCATGCCGGTACGCCGTCGAGGGTGATCCGGGCCCCGGAGGCGTCGGGCACGAGGTCCGCGCCGAAGAGACGCCCGGGGGTCCACGCGCCGGGCATGGCTCCGGCCAGGACGCGTCGGGTCGTCTCCGCCGCGATGGCGGCCGTGGCCCGGACGCCCTCCCCGAGGTGCAGCTCGGCGGTGCGGATCCGCCCGTCGCGTCCGGTCACCTCTGCCCACGCGACGGAGTCGGTCCCGCTTCTGCGCGTCGACGGATCCGGCTGGTAGGCCACCACGTCGGCGGCGCCGCTGGCGCGTCGAGCCGCCTCGAGGTCGCCGACCGGTGCCGGGAACACCGGGCGCGCGGCGCCGCCGAAGGTCAGTTCCGTGGCGCCGCTGCCCAGCGGCTCGCGGACCAGTCGGCCGTCCCGGTATGTGAGCGCGCCCTGGCCGAGGGCCGCCACGATCGACTGGGTCACGCCCTCGGTCTGCCGGGTCACGCCTGCTGCGGACGCCACGCGCACCCCGCGGGGCGGGGACGCCATGACCTCGACCAGGCGCAGGACCAGGGTCTCGGTCGCGGCCGGCCCGAACCCGGCCCCGGTGACCAGGACGACGCCGCGCTCGCGGGCCTCCCCGTCGCGGTCGAGCAGGCCCCACACCGCGGGGAACTCGTTGGCGATGTCCACGTACGGGACGCCCGCGGCCAGGCAGGCCGCGATCACCGGACCGGCGCGCCGGGTGAACGGGCCGACGGTGTTGAGCACGACCCGGGCACCGGCCAGCGCGGCGGACAGCGAGTCCGGCTCGTCGACGTCCACGGCGCAGGCCTGCGCGCTCGCCCCTCGGGCGGTCAGCGCCCGGGCGAGGTCGTCGACCGGGGCGAGCCGGCGTCCGGCCAGGCGTACGGACAGGCCGCGGGCCGCGAGCTCGGCCCCGATGAGCGCCCCGCTGTTCCCGGCCGCCCCGAGCAGCAGCACGTCGCTCGTGCCGAGGCCGCCCCTGCGGGTGGGCATCGCCGATGTCGTCGTCACATCCGGTTCTCGCAGAAGGCCCCCGCGCGGGTTCAGCGGTGGTCGCGCGTCGCGCTCGGGTAGGCGTGCGGCAGGATCACGGGGAACCGATGTCGAGTGAGGGATTGAGCCGTTGACCGAGACCGCTCCGCTGTCCGCCCCCACCGCCTTCGCCCCTGCCGACGCCGGCGCGGGCTACAAGCGGGTGCTGCTCAAGCTCTCCGGTGAGGCGTTCGGCGGCGGCAAGGTCGGCGTGGACTCCGCGATCGTGCAGAACATCGCCCAGCAGCTCGCCGACGTCGTCCACGGCGGCACGCAGGTCGCCGTCGTCGTCGGTGGGGGCAACTTCTTCCGCGGCGCCGAGCTCGCCCAGGCCGGCATGGACCGCCGGCACGCCGACTACATGGGCATGCTGGGCACCGTCATGAACGCGCTGGCCCTGCAGGCCTTCTGCGAGCAGGTCGGCCTGGAGACCCGGGTGCAGACGGCGATCACCATGGGGCAGGTCGCCGAGCCCTACATCCCGCGCAAGGCGGTGCGGCACCTGGAGAAGGGCCGGCTGGTCATCTTCGGCGCGGGCGCCGGCATGCCGTACTTCTCCACCGACACCGTGGCCGCGCAGCGCGCCCTGGAGATCGGCTGCCAGGTGCTGCTCATGGCCAAGAACGGGGTGGACGGCGTCTATGACGACGACCCGCGCACCAACCCCGACGCCACGATGTACCACAACCTCGACTACGCGACCGTGCTCGCCGAGCAGCTGCGGGTGGCCGACGCGACCGCGATCAGCCTGTGCATGGACAACTCCATGCCGATCGTCGTGTTCAACCTGCTGCGCGACGGCAACATCGCCCGCGCGGTCGCAGGTGAGAAGATCGGAACGCTCATCAGCCAGCCGACCTGATCGGCCGGCTCCGGAGCACCCGCAGTCGAGACCCGGCGGAACGAGCCGCCGGCAGGAGGAGAGACCCGTGATCGACGACACCCTGCTCGACGCCGAGGAGCGGCTGGACAAGGCCTTGTCGGTCGCGCGCGAGGACCTCGGCTCGGTGCGCACCGGCCGGGCCGCCCCGGCGATGTTCAACAAGATCATGGTCGACTACTACGGCGCGATGACGCCGGTGCCGCAGATGTCCTCGATCACCGTGCCCGAGGCGCGCATGGCGGTCATCAAGCCCTACGACATGAGCCAGCTCGCGGCGATCGAGAAGGCCATCCGCGACAGCGACCTGGGCGTCAACCCGACCAACGACGGCCAGATCATCCGTGTCGTGTTCCCGCAGCTGACCGAGGAGCGCCGGCGCGACCTGGTCAAGATGGCCCGCTCGAAGGGTGAGGACGCCAAGGTGGCCATGCGCAACGTCCGCCGCCGGGCCAAGGAGGAGCTCGACCGGATCGCCAAGGACGGCGAGGCGGGTGAGGACGAGGTGCGCCGCGCGGAGAAGGAGCTCGACGACCTGACCGCCCAGCACGTCCACCAGATCGACGAGGCGGTCAAGCACAAGGAGAGCGAGCTGCTCGAGGTCTGAGCCGGCCGGTTCTCTTCCCATGACTTCTCCCGCCGCGCGCCGCCCCGAGCAGCCCGAGCCGGGGACGGTGCGGATGCCCTCGGTGCAGTCCGAGCACGCCCCCGACGACACCGGTCCCCTCCCGATCGTCGGCGCCCGCCCCGCGCCGCCGCCCCCGCCGGCGTCCGGCACGCCTCCGTTCGCCGCGCGCCCGTCGTCGCCGGAACCGTCAGCCCCGGAACTGTCAGCTCCGGAACCGTCGGCTCCGGTGCCGTCGTCGGACTTCACCGAGGAGCTACCGGTCACCGAGCAGCCGCCCGAGCCGCCGCCGTCGTCCGGGCGCGCCGGGCGCAACCTCGGCGCGGCGATCGGCGTCGGGCTCGGCCTGGGCGCGGTCATCCTGGCGTCGCTGCTGGTCTACCGGCCGGCGTTTCTCGTCGTCGTGCTCGCCGCCGTGATCATCGGCGTCCTGGAGCTGACCCGGGCGGTCCAGGCCGGCGACTTCCGGCCGCCGCTGGTCCCGGTCGTCGTCGGCGCGGTCGCGATGATCGCGCTGGCCTGGACGCGCGGGTCCACGGGTCTGGTGGTCGGCTTCCTGCTCACCGTGCTCGCGGTCGTCCTCTGGCGGCTGGCCGACGGCCCGGGCGACTACCTGCGCGACGCCTCCTCCGGCGTGCTCGTCGCGCTCTACGTCCCGTTCCTGGCCGGCTTCGCCATCCTGCTGCTGGTGCCCGACGACGGCGTCGCCCGCGTCCTGGTCTTCATCGCCACGGTGGTCTGCAACGACGTCGGCGGCTACGCGGCCGGGGTGCTGTTCGGCAAGCACGCGATGGCGCCGCACATCAGCCCGAAGAAGTCGTGGGAGGGCCTGGCCGGGTCCATCGTGGCCTGCGTCCTGTGCGCCTCGCTGATCCTCGTCCTCGCCTTCCACGCGGAGTGGTGGACCGGCCTCGTCTTCGGCACGGCGATCGCGGTGTCGGCGACGATCGGCGACCTGGGGGAGTCGCTGATCAAGCGTGACCTCGGGATCAAGGACATGGGCCACCTGCTGCCCGGCCACGGCGGGATCATGGACCGGCTCGATTCGCTGCTGCCGTCGGCCGCCGTCGCCTACCTGCTGCTGTCGGTGTTCGCCCCCGTCTGAGCTGGGGCGAACACGTCCCAGGTCGACCCCAACTCGGTGAAGCCGGCCCGTGCGTACCAGTGCCGCGGCCAGTCGTCCCCGGCCGCCTCGAGGACGACGAGGTCGCACCCGGCGTCCGCGGCGAGGGTGAGGATGCGGGCGAGGACGGCGCCGGCGTGCCCGTGGCCGCGGGCCGCCCCGTCGGTGAGCACCGAGTCGACCGCCGCGGTCCCGCCGTCCACCCGCAGCTGACCGGCCGCGACCACCAGGCCCTCCTCCCGGACGACGACGTCGGTGACGGCCACCACCGCGTCGTTGCGGAACTCGCGGTCCACCAGCTCGGCGACGACGTCGTCCCGACCGGAGCCGAGCAGCTCCCGCCACGAGCGCTCCCACAGCGGGTGCACCACCTCCTGCGGCACCACCTCGGCCCGCTCGCCCCCGGGCACCTGGGTCGCCGGACGACCCATGAGCACGATCTCCTCCACGCTCCAGCCCCGCTGGGCCAGCTCGTGTGCGACGTCGTCCGCACCCGGGAACCGCAGCGTGGCGGCCCGAGCGAACCACCCCATGCCGGCGGCGGTGTCCTCGACGGTGTCTGCGTCGACAGGGGAGGAGAGCAGCAGCCGGTTGTCGTCCCGTGAGCGCGGGAAGCGGGCGTCGCTCACGGCCACCCCACCGGGGACGTCGCGGACGTCGGCGGCGCGGCGGACCGCCACAGACAGCTGCAGCGCCAGCGCCCGGCCGAGGGGGTCGTCGGGTCCGGGCAGCACGGGCGGCGCCGGCGGCCGGTACGGCACCACGGCGGTCACGGCGGTCGTCGGCAGGGGTCCGTGGAGGTGCGGGAAGCGCATGGACGCCGGGTCCTCGGGGACGCCGGGTTCCCAGCGCACCGGGTCGCGCAGCCGCTGCGGGTCGACCACGAGCAGCGCGAGGTCGCGCCTGCCGGGGAAGAGCCGTTCCGCGGGCAGGTGCGCCTGCTCCGGCGTGGACAGGTGGATGAAGCCGACGTCGGCCAGCGACGGCGGCCGGAGGACGCCCTCGGACAGGGCCGCCCGCCACGACGCGGGCTCGATCAGGTGCAGCAGCGGACCGTCGGGCACGGCTTGAGATCCTGCCGGTATGGCTGCCGACGACCGGAACCGCATCGCGAACGGGTACCGCCGGTTCGCCGAGGTGGAGGCGGCGGAGACTTCCCCGCTCTACGCCCGGCTCGCGCTCGCCGTGGCGGACGACCCCGACGTCCTCGCCTTCCTCGGCGGGCTGCCCGCGGGCAAGCGCCAGCCGAACCTGCTGTTCGCCGCCGCGCGGTTCCTGCACGGCACGCCGGACGGGATCGACGACCTCCGACGGGCAGTGCTCGACGACGGCGACCGGCTGCGCTCCACGATGCAAGCCCGCGCGACCCAGACGAACGAGGCGGCCCGCTGCGCCGCGCTGCTCCCGCTGCTCGCCGCGATCGCCGGCCCGCTGGCGCTGATCGAGGTCGGCGCTTCCGCCGGCCTGTGCCTCTACCCCGATCGGTACTCCTACGACTACGACGGCGTCCGGGTGGGAGCCCAGAGCCCGGTCCACCTCCGCTGCACCACGACCGGCGGCCTCCCGGTTCCGTCCCGGCTGCCGGAGGTGGTGGCCCGCACCGGCATCGACCTCAACCCGCTCGACCCTGCGGACGAGGACACCCGCGACTGGCTGCGGGCCTTGATCTGGCCCGGGCCCGCGGCCGAGGACCGGCTCGCCCGCCTCGAGGCCGCGACCGCCATCGCCGCCCGCGAACCGGCCCGGATGCTCACCGGCCACCTCCTGGTCCGGCTGCCCGAGGCGGTGGCTTCGGCGCCGCCCGGTGCGACCGTGGTGGTCTTCCACACCGCGGTGCTGCCGTACGTGCCCGGTGCCGAGCGGGCGGCGTTCACCGAGATGGTGCGCGACCTGCCGGTCCGCTGGGTCGCCCAGGAGGGGACCGGCGCGCTGCCCGATGTCGAGGCACTGGCGCCGGGCGAGGCGCGCGGCCGCTTCTTGCTCTCCCTGGACGGCCGGCCGGTCGCGTGGACCGCGCCGCACGGCGGCCGGATCGACTGGTTCGCGGGGACGATGGCGTGATGAGCGGCGAACCCGGACCCACCGAGTGGGGGACGACGGTCGGCGTCGGCCCCTGGCCCGGGGACTGGCCGACCGATCCCCGCTACGACCCCGAGCTGCTCGCGCACGGTGACCGGCGCAACGTCGTGGACCGCTACCGCTACTGGACGGTCGAGGCGATCGTGGCCGACCTCGATGCCCGGCGGCACCCGTTCTCCGTCGCGATCGAGAACTTCGGCCACGACCTCAACATCGGGACCGTCGTCCGCACGGCGAACGCCTTCCTCGCCGCCGAGGTGCACATCGTCGGCCGTCGCCGCTGGAACCGCCGGGGAGCGATGGTGACCGACCGGTACCAGCACCTGCGGCACCACGCCGACGTCGCCGAGCTGGCGGCGTGGGCTGCGAACGAGGGTCTGGCGCTGGTCGCCGTCGACAACGGCCCCGGCGCGGTGCCGCTGGAGACCGTCGAGCTGCCCGAGCGCTGTGTGCTGCTGTTCGGGCAGGAGGGGCCGGGCCTGACCGCTGAGGCCCGCGCCGCCGCCGACCTCACCGTCGCGATCGCCCAGTTCGGCTCGACCCGGTCGATCAACGCCGGCGTCGCGGCCGGCATCGCCATGCACGCCTGGATCCGCCGGCACGCGGATCTGGACGCGGTGCCGGAAGGGCATCCGTAGCCCTCCGCGGAGCCGTCGACGGTGCGACGATGCCGCGGTGACCGGGTCGAGAGATCCTCGGGAACTGCTCGTGGTGGCGATCGACGGGTTCGCCCAGCGGCTGCGGCTCGTCGGGCCCGACGACTGGCGGCGTCCGACGCCGTGCGCCGAGTGGGACGTGTCCGCGCTGGTCAACCACGTCGTCGGAGCCGCTGTCCGCTACCAGCTGCTGCTGCACGGCGCGTCGACCGAGCAGGTCGAGGCGACGCGCACCGTCGATCACCTCGGCGACGACGCGATGGGGTCCTTCGGAACGACGGCGGACGGCATGCTCGCGTGCTTCGCCGAGGACGGCGCGCTCGAGCGCATCACGCACCACGTCACCGGCGACCGCACCGGGCGCGAGCTCCTCTCGATGCGGATCCTCGACCTCGGGGTCCACGCCTGGGACCTCGCCCGGGCCATCGGCGCCGACGAGACCCTCGACGCCGACGTCGTCGCCTTCCTCCTGGACTCCACCGCCGATCTCGACCTCGGTCCGCAGCAGCGTGCCTTCGCCCCGGCGGACGGCGACGTCCCGGCCGACGCCTCACCCAAGGACCGGCTGCTGCACCGGCTGGGCCGCCACCCCCACCTCCCGGAGGAGGTCCGTTGAACGACACCGAGACGTTCCTCGACGAGATGCTGCCGCGCATCCACGAGGCCGAGACGGCGCTGCACAACGGCGACGCCGGCCCCCGCTTCGCGATGTGGTCGCACACCGATCCGGTCACCGTCTTCGGTGCCGCGATGAACCGGACCGGGTGGGCCGAGGTCGGTCCGATGTTCGAGAAGCTCGCCTCGAACTTCGCGAACTGCAGTGCGTGCGAGTGGGAGGTGGTGGCCGCCGACGTGGGGGAGGATTTCGCCTACCTGCTGGCGATCGAGCGGACGACCGCGTCGGTGGCCGGCTCGGAGCCGACGTCGTACGTGCTCCGCAGCACGACGATCTTCCGGCGCGAGGACGGCGAGTGGAAGATCGTGCACCGGCACGCCGATCCGGTCGACGACTCCGCGGCGTTCCTGGCGGGCCTGCGCGGCGACTGACGGTGCCTGCCGTCAGTGCAGCGGCGGGTCGGGGTCGATGCCCCGTGCGTGCAGCGCCGCCTCGATCGCCTCGCAGACGGTGCGGACGACGGCGACGCGGGCCCAGCGCTTGTCCTCGGCAGCGATGACGTGCCACGGCGCGACGGTGGTGTCGGTGCGCTCGATCATCTCCTCGACCGCGGCTGCGTACTCCTCGTGCTTCCCGCGGTTGCGCCAGTCCTCGTCGGTGAGCTTCCACGCCCGGTAGGGGTCGTCGCGCCGTGACTCGAAGCGGCGCAGTTGCTCCTGCGGGGAGAGGTGCAGCCAGAACTTGACGATGATCATGCCCTCGGCGGCGAGGGTGTCCTCGAGGTCGACGATCTCCCCGTACGCGCGGCGCCACGCCTCCGCGGGCGCGTAGCCCTCCACCCGTTCCACCAGCACCCGGCCGTACCAGGTGCGGTCGAGCACGGCCATGCCGCCCCAGCCGGGCAGCACCGGCCAGAACCGCCACAGGAAGTGGTGCCGCTTCTCGTCGTACGTCGGCGCCGAGAACGAGCGGACGCGGACGTGCCGCGGGTCCAGCCGCTCGGTCAGCCGCTTGATCGCGCCGCCCTTGCCCGACGCGTCCCACCCCTCGAACAGCACGAGCAGCGGCGGACCGATCTCACCCGGCCCGATCAGCCCCCCGAGCAGCAGCCGCAGGTGCACGAGGCGCTTCTGCGCGGCCTTGAGCTGCTTCTTCTCCTCGGACTTGGAGAGCTTGTGCGACAGATCGACGTCCTCGAGCCGGCCCATGCGCCAGAGCCTGGCTGGTGTGGCTCCGTCGCGCCTCCGGGAACCGGCGGCCGTCCTCCGGCACCATGAATCGATTGCGCCGAGTGAGCATGCGGTGACGGGGGGTCGCTGAGAAGGAGGAGTCGCGCGGATGCCGGACGAGAAGACCGCGCCCGATCCGCCGCAGCCGGCCGCCACGCCGGCCGATGCGGAGGAGTGGGACGAGGCCTGGCTGCCCGAGTGGATCGGCGACCCGGACGACCCGACGGCCGAGGAGCCGACGGCCGAGGAGCCGACCCCGGAGCCCGAGGAACCGGCGGTCGAGGAGCCGGTGATCGAGGAGCCGGCCGAGCCCGAGGCGGTCGAGGCGGTCGTCGAGCCCGCCGAGGAGGACGTCGTCGAGCCGGACGACGTCGAACCGGAGCAGGACGCCGTCGACGAGCCCGACGTCGAGACGCCTCCCGTGTACGTGCCGCCGCGCGTCGTCGTCCGACCCCGGGTGCGACCCCACCGGAGGGCGCGCAACGCCGTGCTGGTCGGCCTGTTCGTCGCCGCGGCCCTCGTCGCCGCGGCCCTGATGGCCACCTCGTGGGGCGCCACCCCCGCCTCCGAGCAGCACGCTGCCGAGCCGACCGTCGGGACGACGACGGCGGCGCCGTCGCTGCCGACCCTCCGCCCGCGCTCGACCACGACGCCGCCCACGACCACGATCCCCACCGAGACGCCGTCGCCCACGACCCCGGTCGCGCCGGCGCCCTCCGCGCGCGCCGTGCAGGCCCAGCGGACCACGGCAGCCGCGCAGGTCGACACGACCCCGCCGCCACCGCCACCCGTCGTGACGCCGGATCTGCCCCCGACCGACGGCCCGCCCATGGACGACGACCCGGCGGACACCAGCACGCCGACCGAGTCGAGCACGGCCGCGCCCACGACGACGACCACGCCGACGACCACGTCGACCGATGCCTCACCCACCGACGCCTCACCGACCGACGCCTCGCCGACCGACACGGGCGGCCCGACGTCGACCTCGTCCGACCCGGGGCAGGTCACCGACGAGTCGACGCCGCCGCCGACGACCTCAGCCGCGGGCCGCGCCGCGCGGTAGCGCCTCGACCAGCCCGCACTCGTGCGCCAGCACGATCGCCTGCGCGCGGTCGCGCAGGTCGAGCTTGGCCAGGATGTGCCGGACGTGCGTCTTGACCGTGGCCAGCGAGATGAACAGGTCGTGGGCGATCTCCGGGTTGGACCGGCCCGCGCCGACCAGGCCCAGCACCTCGACCTCGCGCTCGCTGAGCGGCGTCAGCCGCGACCGGGTGTCGGCCGGGGGGCGCTGCACGTAGGAGGCGACCAGGCGCGCCACCACCGCGGGTGCGAGCGGCATCTCGCCGTGCGCCGCCGCCTCGACCGCGGCCACCAGCCGCTCGCCGCCGACGTCCTTGAGCAGGAAGCCGGCCGCGCCGGCCCGCAGCGCCGCGTAGGTGTGCTCCTCGCCGTCGAAGGTGGTCAGCACGAGGATCCGGCTCGGGCAGCCGGCCGCCACCAGCCGGCCGGTGGCCTCCACGCCGTCCATGCGGGGCATCCGCAGGTCCATCAGGACGACGTCCGGACGCGTCTGCTCGACCACCCGCACGCCCTCGGCGCCGTCGGCCGCCTCACCGAGCACGTCGATGCCGGCCAGCTCGAGGATCAGCCGCAGCCCGTCGCGGACCAGCGCCTGGTCGTCGACGAGCACCACCGAGGTCACGTCAGCGCCTCCACGGGCAGCGGCAGCCGGGCGCGGACCAGGAAGCCGTCGGGCACCGCGCCGGCCGAAAGCGAGCCGCCGTGCATGCGCACCCGCTCGCGCATCCCGACCAGCCCGTGGCCACCGTCCGCCCGCCGGTCGGGGACGGCCCCGCCGCTGTGCACCTCGACGATCAGCGCGGGCCCGTCGCCGTCCACCCGCACCCGCACCGGAGCGCCGGGCGCGTGCCGCCGGGCGTTGGTGAGCGCCTCCTGGACGACGCGGAACGCGGCCAGCTGGAGGCTCGGCGGCGGCAGCGGCTCCGGGAGGCGGAACCGGAGGTCGATCTGCGTCCCGCCGGTGCGCGCCGACTGCACCAGGTCGGGGATCTCCGCCAGCCCGGGCTGCGGGCGCAGCACGCCGTTCCCCTCGTCGGGGTCGCGCAGCAGGCCCACCACCCGGCGCATCTCGGTGAGCGTGCGGGCGGCAGCCTCCCGGATCCGGTCGACCGGGACGGCGGCCCGCTCCGGTGCGCGGGCGAGAGCCGCCGCCGCGGCGTCCGCCTGCAGCGCGATCACGGTGATCTCGTGCCCGATCACGTCGTGCAGCTCGCGGGCGATGCGGGTGCGCTCCTCGGCGGCGGCGGCGCGCTCGGCGGCCGCCCGCTCGTGCACGAGCTGCGCGGTGAGCTCCCGCAGCCGCGCGTTCTGGGCGCGGTGCTCGGCGACCAGCACGCCGGCCACCGCCGGCGCGGCCACCGCGAGCGCGGCGCCGATCGAGGCCTGCCAGACGTCCGGCCCGAGCAGGGTGCCGACGACGCTGATGAGCACGCCGACCGCGGTCACGGTGGCGACCCGCCAGCGCACCGGGTCGTGCGCACCGAGGGAGTAGAAGAGCAGGACGGCGACGACGTAGCCGAGCAGCAGGTAGCCCCCGGGCGTCGGGATCAGCCAGACGGCGGTGCCCACCAGCGCCGCGGCCGCCGGGAACACCCGCCGCCACGCAAGCGGGACGGTGGAGACGACGGCCACCAGCACGGAGAGGGCAGCCCCGGCGATCGGCGCGACCGCCACCTGCACGAGGGAGACGGCGAGGAAGCCCGCCGCCAGGAGCACGTCGGCCCGCGGCGGTCGGGCCCAGGAGCGCGCGGACCGGTCCACGAGCGGGAGCGTAGGGCGGCGGAGCCCCGCTGCCATCAGCCTCAGGGCTGAGCGGAGAAGCCGCCTTCGGGTCGATGGCGTCGGCGTCGCGGCTCCCTAGCGTTCCCGCCGCACTCGCCGATCCCCTCTCCAGGAGTTCCCGTGACCACCACCCTCGCCCGGCCGGCCACCGACCGCCCGGTCCTCGTCGCCGTCACCCGCGTCCTCGCCGGGCTCTTCGGCGTGCTCAAGCTGAGCTCGACCACCTACTTCTTGTTCTTCGCCACAGCCGCCCAGGGCGGTGACCCGCAGGGCATCGGCGACTGGTCGGTCGGCGTGTGGTCCTACGTGATCGCCGTCGGCTATCTGGTGATCGCCGCCCGCCTGGGTCGCGACGCCCGCGTCCTGCCGTTCACCGTCGGTCTCGCCGTCGCCGACGTGGCCTTCAGCGTGGTCAAGTTCTTCGTCTACGACGAGCCCGAGGCGATCGGTTTCACCGTGACGACGCTGGTCCTGCTGGCCCTCGTCGCGGCGGCGAGCCGCCCGCGCCGCACGGCCTGACCGCACCGGCAGCGGGCCCCGGGGAGTGAGCTTCCCCTCGGGGCCCGCCGTCGTGGGCGCCCGGATGGGACGATGGGGGGCGCCATGACTGCCCTGCCCCTCGTCTTCGACGCCCCCCGCCGCGGCAAGCCGCCGCGCCACCTCGCCGACCTCACCCGCGAGGAGGCCCGGGCCGCGGTGACCGAGCTCGGTCAGCCGGCCTTCCGCGCCGACCAGCTCGCCCGGCACTTCTACCGGGGCGTCAGCGACCCGGCGCAGATGACCGACCTGCCGGCCGCCGTCCGGGAGGACCTGACGGCGGCGCTGCTCCCGGGCCTGCTCACGCCCGTGCGGCACCTGTCGGCCGACGGCGGCCGCACCCGCAAGACGCTGTGGCGGCTGCACGACGGCGCGCTGGTCGAGAGCGTCCTCATGCGCTACCCGGACCGGGCCACGGTGTGCATCTCCAGCCAGGCCGGCTGCGGCATGGCCTGCCCGTTCTGCGCCACCGGCCAGCAGGGCCTGACCCGCAACCTGTCCGCCGCCGAGATCATCGGCCAGGCGGTCGCGGCCGCCGCCGCGATGGCGAACGGCGAGATCCCCGGCGGGCCGGGGCGGCTGTCCAACGTCGTCTTCATGGGCATGGGCGAGCCGCTGGCCAACTACCCGCGGGTGCGCAAGACGCTCGACGCGCTGCTCACCCCCGCCCCCCACGGGCTCGGGCTGTCGCAGCGGTCGGTCACCGTCTCCACCGTCGGGCTCGTGCCCGGCATCCGCCGGCTGACCGAGGAAGGGCTGCACGTCACCCTCGCGGTGAGCCTGCACGCGCCGGACGACGAGCTGCGCGACACCCTCGTGCCGATCAACACCCGCTACACGGTCACCGAGGTGATCGAGGCGGCCGACGCCTACGCCGCGCGCACCGGCCGCCGCTACTCGATCGAGTACGCGCTCATCCGCGACGTCAACGACCAGCCGGAGCGGGCCGACCTGCTCGGCCGGCTGCTGGCCGACCGGCTCGCGCACGTCAACCTCATCCCGCTCAACCCGACCCCGGGCAGCAAGTGGGACGCCAGCCCGCTGCCGGCGCAGCGCGAGTTCGTGGCGCGGCTGCGCGCCGCCGGGGTGGCGACGACGATCCGCGACACCCGGGGCCAGGAGATCGACGGCGCCTGCGGCCAGCTCGCCGCCGCCGATCGCGTCGAGGGCGTGCCGGCGGTCGCCGTCCCGACGCCGTCGGTGGAGCCCCCGGTGGAGCTCGGCGCGGAAGCCGACCAGTGACCGAGCAGGCGGCCACCACCGAGGCCCACGGCCACACCCACGCCGACGTCTCCGGCGGCTGGCTGCGCGCCGCAGTCTTCGGCGCGATGGACGGGCTGGTCAGCAACACCGCCCTGGTGGCCGGCGTCGGCGGGGGCGGGGTCTCCTCGCACGCCATCGTGCTCACCGGGTTCGCCGGGCTGATCTCGGGCGCCATCTCGATGGCGCTGGGCGAGTACACGTCGGTGAAGACGCAGAACGAGCAGCTCGACCTCGAGGTCGCCCGGGAGCGGGCCGAGATGGAGCGCAACCCGCGGGGCGAGGTCGAGGAGCTGGCGGAGATGATCCGCTCCCGCGGCGTCGACGCGGCCCTCGCCGACGAGGTCGCCGAGCAGCTGCACCGCGACCGCGAGGCGGCGCTGCAGCTGCACATCGTGGCCGAGATCGGGCTCAGCCCCGAGGACAAGCCTTCTCCGCGGACGGCGGCGGTCTCCTCGCTGCTGACCTTCTCGACCGGCGCGATCTTCCCGCTGCTGCCCTACCTGCTCGGGCTCTCGGTGCTGTGGCCGGCGCTGGTCTCCGGCGGCATCGGGCTGTTCGTCGCCGGCGCGCTGTCGTCGCGGTTCACGCCGCGCCCGTGGTGGTTCGCCGGGATGCGGCAGCTGCTGTTCGGCGCGATCGCGGCCGGTGCGACCTACCTGATCGGCCTGGCGATCGGCTCGGCACCCGGCTAGCGGCATCGCTCGACCGCGCACGGTCCTGCGGAGTTGTCGAGGCATGTGCGGTCGTGCAGGACCGCACGACCCTGCGGAACCCCGCACGAGCGGGGGTCGGCCGCCGAGGCCTGTTGGCGGCGTCTCCTACTTGGCGCGCCAGGCGTTCTTGCGGCGGACCCGGTCGTAGAGGAAGACGACGACCATCAGCGCGGCGATGACGACCAGCCAGATGTCCTCGACCTTGCCCTGGTGGTTGCCGAACAGGAACGCGAGGATCGCCAGCGGGCCCAGGAACCAGGTGCGGCGGCCCCACTTGCCCATCTCGCCGTGCCAGCCCCAGTCCTCGGGCCGCTCGTGCTCGACCGGGTGCTCCCCGGCGCGGACGACCGCTTCTTCGCGACCGGGCTGGTTGACCCGCTGGGTCGCGGGGCGCGTTTCCTGGACCACGGTGGTCATCTTGCCAGCACCGACCCCGCGGAAACCGTCGGGTACGGCGCGGCGTGCCGTCGGGGAGGATCGGGGGCGTGAGCGCTCCTCGAGAGGTGACCGTCCTCGGCTCGACCGGCTCGATCGGCACCCAGGCGATCCAAGTCGCACAGCAGAACCCCGACCGGCTGCGGATCACCGCGCTGGCGGCCGGTGGTGGGGACGTCGCCCGCCTCGCCGACCAGGCGCTGACGCTCGGCGTCCGCACGGTCGCCGTCGCCAAGGCCACCGCCGCGCAGGACCTGCAGCTGGCCTTCTACGCCGCCGCGCAGCAGCGCGGCTGGGCGAAGGGGGAGTACGCCCTGCCGGAGATCCTCGCCGGGCCGCGTGCGGCCGAGGAGCTCGCCTCCCGGCCGGCCGACGTCGTCCTCAACGGGATCACCGGGTCGATCGGCCTCGGCCCGACGCTGTCCGCCCTGCACGCGGGCAACACCGTCGCCCTGGCCAACAAGGAGTCGCTGGTCGCCGGTGGAGACCTCGTCACCGCCGCGGCGAAGCCGGGCCAGCTCGTGCCGGTCGACTCCGAGCACTCCGCCCTGGCCCAGTGCCTGCGCGGTGGCGCGCGCGGCGAGGTGGCCCGGCTCGTGCTCACCGCCAGCGGGGGGCCGTTCCGCGGGCGCAGCGCCGCCGAGCTGGAAGGGGTCACCGTCGAGGACGCCCTCGCCCACCCCACCTGGGCCATGGGTCCGGTCGTCACCGTCAACTCCGCGACCCTGGTCAACAAGGGCCTCGAGCTGATCGAGGCGCACCTGCTCTTCGGCGTCCCGTACTCCGACATCGACGTCGTCGTCCACCCGCAGTCGATCGTGCACTCGATGGTGACCTTCGCCGACGGCGCGACGATCGCCCAGGCCAGCCCGCCGGACATGCGGCTGCCGATCGCGCTGGCGCTCGCCTGGCCCGACCGGCTGCCGGTGGTCCAGCCGGCGCTGGACTGGACGCAGGCCGGCAGCTGGGAGTTCTTCCCGCTCGACACCGAGGCGTTCCCCGCCGTCGGGCTGGCCCGGCGGGCCGGCGAGGCGGGCGGCGTGGTGCCCGCGATGTTCAACGCGGCCAACGAGGAGGCGGTGGCCGCTTTCCTGGCAGGTCGGCTCGCGTTCTCAGCCATCGTGCAGGTCGTCGCGCGTACCCTCGACGCCGCGCCGGAGCTCGGCGCACCCACGTGCGTGGAGGACGTGCTGGCCGCGGAGAAGTGGGCCCGGGAGCACGCCCGCGCTGCCATCGCCGGAGGCTGACCTGTCCGCTCTGCTGACCGTCCTGGGGATCGTCGCCTTCGCGCTCGGCCTGCTCTTCTCCATCGGCTTCCACGAGTTCGGCCACTTCATGTGGGCCCGGAAGTTCGGCATGCGCGTGCCGCAGTTCATGGTCGGGTTCGGCCCGACCGTGTTCTCCCGCACCAAGGGCGAGACGGAGTACGGCGTCAAGGCCGTGCCGCTGGGCGGCTACATCCGCATCGTCGGCATGATCCCGCCGGCCGAGGAGGGGGAGAGCAAGCGCGCCACGCGGATGCGCAAGTTCATCGCCGAGGTCCGCGGGCAGGCGCTCAACGACATCCGCCCCGGCGACGAGAACCGCGTCTTCTACGGCAAGCCCTGGTGGCAGCGCGTCATCGTCATGTTCGCCGGGCCGTTCCACAACCTGGTGCTGGCCGTGGTGTTCTTCGCCGTCGTCCTCACCGCCGTGGGCACCAACGTCTACACGACCCGGCTGTCCAGCGTGCCGGCCTGCGTGCTGCCCGCCGGCGCCGCGACGGCCGCCGACCAGAACGCCTGCGACGAGCCGATCATCACGTCGGGCGCGCACCTGGGCGAGAAGTGCACCCTGGGCGAGGCGAACTGCGCGAAGCCCCAGGAGAGCCCCGCGGCCGCGGCCGGGCTGCGCCCCGGCGACACGATCGTCGCCATCGGCGGCACGCCGCTGGACAGGGACGCGTTCGACAGCTGGACGACGGTGCAGGAGGAGATCCGCAGCTCGCCGGGCAAGCCCGTCGTCCTGACCATCGAACGGGACGGCGAGCGCCGCGACGTGACCGTCACCCCGATCGAGAACACCGTCTACGTCGAGGCCGGCAGCAGCGACACCGAGACCGCCGGCTTCCTCGGGGTCAGCCCCACCGCCGGGTTCGCGCGGCAGTCCGTCGGCGACGTGCCCGGCTACTTCGGGATGATCATCTCCCAGTCGGTGCAGAAGCTGGTGCAGATCCCCGAGCGGATCCCGCAGGTGTTCCGGGCGGCGTTCCTCGGTGAGAAGCGCGACCCGAATGGCCCGGTCGGCGTCGTCGGTGTCGGGCGCATCTCCGGCGAGGTCTTCGCCGAGCAGGACTTCACCGGGACGCAGAAGCTCAGCCTGTTTCTGAGCCTGCTGGCCTCGATCAACCTGGTGCTCTTCCTGTTCAACCTGCTGCCGATCTACCCGCTCGACGGGGGGCACATCGCCGGCGCCTTGTACGAACGGGCGCGGGCGGGGATCGCGCGGATGCGCGGCCGGCCCGATCCCGGCCCGTTCGACATCGCGCGGCTGATGCCGGTCGCCTATGCCGTGGCCGGGGTGTTCCTCGTGCTCTCGGCGCTGCTGGTGATCGCCGACATCGTCAACCCGATCACCATCGGCTGACGACGGAGGCCCAGGACGCAGGATTCCTGCGTCCTGGGCCTCCGTCGGGTCGGCGTGGCGGCGGTCAGCCTGCGCTGAACGGCTCGACGTCGGCCGGCCGCGACCCGCTGATCGGCGCGACGACCGGGAGGCCGGCCCAGCGGCGGGCAACTCCCAGCACCTCGCCGGGCTCGCCGGTGTAGACCCACGGGAACTCGGTCACCGAGCGGCCGATCTCCTCCAGGTGCGGCCGGGCGTCGTCCGGGGAGTCGGCCAGCCAGAACGCGTACGCGGCGATGTTGTGCGCCATGAGCCGGCCACCCGGCTGCGGGCCCTCGTGGCCGCCCAGCCAGCGCCGCACGCACTCGCGCAGCTCGGTGCGGGTGGCCCCCGCCGTCATGTGCCGGGCGGCGCGCCCGGGCCCACCGGCGCCGGTCTCCAGCTCGAGGTGGTGCTCCACGTGGGCCAGGACCGGCAGCAGGCAGACGGCCGACCCCTCCGGGGCGTCCGCCGCCAGCCCGCGCGCGGCGTCGAACATCAGCTCGGTCGAGCCCAGCCACTTGGCGCAGAGGGTCTGCAGCACCGCGTGCGAGCCCCGCACGTGGTGCGGCGCCCGCTCGAACAGGCCGTCCATGCGCCGCTGGAACTCCTCTTGCGAGATCTGCTGCCCGCGGGCCATCTCCACCAGCGTCGCCCAGGGGCCGGGGTCGGCGGGCGCCAGCTCGACGGCCCGCTCGGCCAGCCGCTGCGCCTGGGTCAGGCCGGCCTCGAAGGCCCGGAACTGCTCGGCGGAGGTCTGCTCGGCGCCGGCCGCCCCGCGCGCGTGCCAGGCCCGGGTCAGCGCCAGCTCGGCGCGCGCCAGGGTCACCAGCGGGTCCTGCGGGGAGGCGGCCAGCCACTCCTCGACCCACTGGCCGTCCAGCACCGAGGCCCAGACGAGGGCCTGCAGCCGGTCGCTGCGCACGTCGTCGTCGCCGGTGGCCGACAGCAGGGCCGCGGCCGGGCGCCACTCTCCCCGGCGGCAGGCCGCCACGGCCGCGGCGAGGTCGACGTCGTCACCGATGTCGTCGACCGGGACGATCTCGTCGCGCCCGAGCGCCCCCTCGACGGCGGTGCGGCCGCCCAGCAGGAAGGTGATGAAGCGGGAGAAGCGGACCCCGGTCAGCGCGAGCACGCCGCCGGCGGCGGCGAACCCGGTCTGGACGGGCAGCGCGCTGGTCTCGGCGAGCGGCGCGACCACCGCGTAGGTCAGCCCCCAGACGGCGACGAGCAGGGCGCCGTAACCGCCGACCGCGCTGATCGAGCGGACGCCGGTCGGGTTGAACAGGAACGGGGCGTCCTTGCGCACCCCGACCAACCAGCCCAGCCGGCTGCCGCCGATGAGGAACATGACGGCGGCGAGGAGCACGACCACGCCGGCGGTGGAGGCGACGTTCGCGCCCGTGGGGTCCAGGGTCATGGGCGGGACGGTAAGCAGGCGCGCCGTGGGTCCGGCTGCGGAACGCGCCGGTCCCGGACCGTGCAGGTCACACCCGCTCCACCTGCACCAGGGGTCGTGCGAGGGATACTGGGACCCATGGCGATCCCCGTCGACCTCGGTATGCCCGCGGCGCCCCCACCCGTGCTGGCCCCGCGTCGCACGACCCGGCAGCTGGACGTCGGTGGCGTCGGCGTCGGCAGCGACTTCCCGGTCAGCGTGCAGTCGATGACGACGACGAAGACCGCCGACGTCAACGCCACGCTCCAGCAGATCGCCGAGCTGACCGCGGCCGGCTGCCAGATCGTGCGCGTCGCCGTCCCGGACACCGACGACGCCGAGGCGCTGCCCGAGATCGCCCGGCACTCGCAGATCCCGGTGATCGCCGACATCCACTTCCAGCCGCGGTACGTCTTCGCGGCCATCGACGCCGGCTGCGCCGCCGTCCGCGTCAACCCCGGCAACATCAAGAAGTTCGACGACAAGGTCGGCGAGATCGCCAAGGCGGCCAAGGACGCCGGCATCCCGATCCGGATCGGCGTCAACGCCGGCTCGCTGGACAAGCGGCTGCTCGCCAAGTACGGCAGGGCCACGCCGGAGGCGCTGGTCGAGTCGGCGCTGTGGGAGTGCTCGCTGTTCGAGGAGCACGACTTCCGCGACATCAAGATCTCGGTCAAGCACAACGACCCGGTCGTCATGGTGCGCGCCTACGAGCTGCTCGCCGCGCAGTGCGACTACCCGCTGCACCTGGGCGTCACCGAGGCCGGTCCCGCGTTCCAGGGCACGATCAAGTCCGCCGTGGCCTTCGGCGCGCTGCTCTCCCAGGGCATCGGCGACACGATCCGCGTCTCCCTGTCGGCGCCGCCGGTGGAGGAGGTCAAGGTCGGCACCCAGATCCTCGAGTCGCTGAACCTGCGCCAGCGCGGCCTGGAGATCGTCAGCTGCCCGTCCTGCGGCCGTGCCCAGGTCGACGTCTACACCCTCGCCAACGAGGTCACCGCCGGCCTGGAGGGCATGGAGGTCCCGCTGCGGGTGGCGGTGATGGGCTGCGTGGTCAACGGTCCCGGCGAGGCCCGCGAGGCCGACCTGGGGGTCGCCTCGGGCAACGGCAAGGGGCAGATCTTCGTCAAGGGCGAGGTGATCAAGACCGTGCCCGAGTCGCAGATCGTCGAGACGCTCATCGAGGAGGCGCTGCGGCTGGCCGGCGAGCAGGCGGGGGACGACGCCCCCGCGGGCGCGCCGATCGTCACCGTCTCCTGAGCGCCCCGACCCCGCTGTGCTCGGCACGCCGACCGCCCGCGTCCTGGACGAGGCCGACGAACCGGCCGTGAGCCGGCTGCTGGCCCTCGACCCGGTGGCGGCCTGCGTGATCGCCGGCCGGGTGGAGTCCGCGGGCACCGATCCAGCCGCGCTGGGCGCCCCGCTGTGGGGGATCGGCACGGGCGACGAGCTCGACGCCGTCTGCCTGGCCGGGGCCAACCTGATCCCGTTCGCCGCCCCGGGAGCGGAACGGGCCGCCGCGGTGGCCTTCGCCGACCGCGCGCGCCGGGGCGGACGGCGCTGCTCCACGATCGTCGGCCCGGCCGCAGCCGTCGACCCGCTCTGGGACCTCCTCAGCCCCTACTGGGGGCCGTGCCGCGACCACCGACCGCGCCAGCCGCTGCTGGCCATCGACGGGGTGCCGGCGATCGCTCCCGAGCCGCGCGTCCGGCCGGTCCGCCCGTCGGAGCTGGATCTGCTCATGCCGGCGGCGATCGCCATGTTCACCGAGGAGGTCGGGATCAGCCCGCTGCGGTCGGACGGCGGCGCCGGCTACCGTGCGCGCGTCGCCGAGCTGGTGCACGCCGGGCAGTCGCTGGCCTGGATCGAGGGCGGCGAGGTGCTGTTCAAGGCCGAGATCGGCGCGGTGTCCCGCGCCGCCTGCCAGATCCAGGGCGTGTGGGTGGCGCCCGCCTACCGCGGCCGCGGTGTCGGCACCATCGGGACGGCGGCCGTCGTCGAGTACGCCCGGAAGGCGATCGCGCCGGTCGTGAGCCTCTACGTCAACGACTTCAACGCCCCGGCCCGCGCGGCCTACCGCCGGGTCGGGTTCCGCGAGGTCGGGCGGTACGCCAGCGTCTTGTTCTGAGTCGCGCCGCAGGGCCACCATGGGCACCGCCTCGCAGGGGCGTTCCCGGGGAGCCGCGATGACCACAGGGCTGATCGAGCTGTTCGAGCGCGAACCGCAGCGGGTGGCGGTGGTGCACGGGCACGTGGAGAACTCCGAGTACGACGACTTCCTCGCCGCCGCGTTCGACGAGGTCCGCACGCTGCTCAGCGACCAGCACCTCTCGCCGTCCGGGCCGCCGTTCGCCCGCTACCGCCCCACGGGCGTCGGCCTGGAGATCGACGCGGGCTACCCGGTCGACGGCGACGTCCGGCCGGCCGGTCGGGTGACCAGCACGACGCTGCCCGGCGGATCGATGGTCGTCGCCCCGCACGTGGGTGACCACGACACCGTCGGCTTCACCTACGAGACGCTGCAGGAGTGGTTGGCCGGCAACGACTACATGCCGACCGACGACCCGTGGGAGAGCTATCCGGACGGCGGATCGCGGGCGACCGTGGTCACCGTGCCGTGCCAGCGGCGGCCGACCGTGCCGCCACCGCAGTACTTCCACGCCTGACGCCGACCGAGCGTCGCACCGGGACCCGTCGGTTCCATCTGACACAGTGGCTGCCGTGCTCAACCGGCGCCGACCTGCCCTGCTGCTCACCGCGGCTCTGCTCGCCGCACCGCTGCTGACCGCCTGCTCCGGGAGCGCGCAGGAGGACGTCACGGCCGCTGCGCAGGGCTTCTTCGACGACTGGACCGGCGGCCACCCCGAGGCCGCGGCGAAGCGGACCACCGACGCCGCCGCGACCACCGCGCTGCTCGAGCAGACCGCCGAGGACCTGCCCGACGCCACGCTGAAGGCGTCGGTCGGCAAGGTCAGCGTCAAGGACGACACCGCCACCGTGGCGTGGAAGGCCACCTGGGACCTCGCGGCCGCGCCGGACTGGAGCTACGCCGCGACGCTGGACCTGAAGAAGTCCGGGGACAGCTGGAAGGTGGTGAGCGAGCCGACGATCGTCAGCCCGGAGCTCGACAAGGGCCAGCACCTCGTGCTCACCCGCAGCCTGCCCGACCGCGCGGCGATCACCGACGCCACCGGGCAGCCGCTGTTCACGCCCACCGAGGTGGTCAACGTCGGCGTCGACCCCGCCCAGGTCACCGACCTGCCCGCGCTGGCCGCCGCGCTCGGCGCCGCCACCGGGATCGATCCGCAGCAGATCATCACCGACGTCCAGAAGGCCAAGCCCGGGCAGTTCGTCCCGGTCATCACGCTGCGCCGTCCCGACTTCGAGGCGATCCGCGCCCAGGTGTTCGACCTGCCCGGTGCGGTGTTCCCGACCGACACCCGGCTGCTGGCGCCGTCCTCCCGGTTCGCGCTGGCGCTGCTGGGCCGGGTCGGCGGGGCCACCGCCGAGGTGATCGACGACAGCAAGGGTTCCGACGGCAAGCCGCGCTACGCCGCCGGCGACCAGCTGGGGCTCTCCGGCCTGCAGAAGGCCTTCCAGGAGCAGCTGACCGGCACGCCCGGCTTCACCGTGGCGGTGGCCAGCACCGACGCGAGCACCGGCGACCAGGGACGGCAGATCGCCTCGGTCGCGCCGAAGCCGGGGACGCCGATCCAGACGCCGCTGGTCCCGGCGATCCAGAACGCCGCCGACGCCGCCGTCGCCGGCCAGCAGCTGCCCACGCACATCGTCGTCGTCCGGCCCGGCACCGGCGAGGTCCTCGCCGTCTCGTCCAACCCGGCTGCCGACCCGGGCAACGCGCTGCGCGGCCAGTTCCCGCCCGGCTCGAGCATGAAGACGATGACCGCGACGGCGCTGCTGTCGGCCGGGACGGTCACCCCCGACACGACGGTGCCCTGCCCCGGGACGACGACCGTCGACGGGCGCGAGTTCGAGAACGAGGACCAGTTCGACCTCGGCACCGTGTCGCTGACCGAGGCCTTCGCGCAGTCCTGCAACACCAGCTTCATCCAACTCGGCGTCCAGCTGCCCGACGACGCGCTGGCGAAGGCGGCCGCCTCGTACGGGGTGGGCAGCGACTGGCACCTGCCGATCGGCATCTTCAGCGGCACGGTGCCCGCCGACGCGACCGGGACGACGAAGGCCGCCGACCAGATCGGCCAGGGGCAGGTGCTGATGAGCCCGGCCCAGATGGCGCTGGTCGCTGCGGGCATCGCCAGCGGCAAGCCCGCCGCGCCGGTCGAGGTGGTCGGCGCCGACGCGGCCGGCCCGGCGCCGACCGGCCCGGCGCAGCAGGTGCTCGACGCGCTGCGGCCGATGATGCGCCAGGTCGTGCTCACCGGGACGGCCAAGGCCCTCGGCGACCGGGGCGAGGTCTACGGCAAGACCGGGACCGCGGAGTTCGGCGACAAGACGCCGCCGGACGCGCACGGCTGGTTCGTCGGCTACCAGCTCGGCGGGCCGCAGGGCGACATCGCCTTCGCCTGCCTGGTCGAGGGCGGCCAGTCCAGCAGCGCCGCCGTCGCCGTCATCGACGCGTTCCTCGGCAACCTGGGCTGAGCCCGGCCGCGACTGTGCGCCCAGTCGTCCTTCGCTCGCGTGCGAAGGGCGGCTGAGCGCACAACGGCCAGGATCAGGCGACCTGGGCAGACGGGATGTGCCGGAAGGCCATCCACTCGGCGCGCTCGTAGCGGGTCTTGGTCATCGACAGCACGACCTTGATCGCGGGGCCCATGGAGCCGAAGGCCTCGGCGAGCACCGGCTGCGGGAGGCCGTCGGCGAGCCACGGCACCAGGAAGGCGAGCTTGCGGGGGTCCTTCTCGGCCTTCGCCAGCCGCTCTGCCTTCTTCCAGCCCTTGCCGGACAGGTGCCGCTGCAGGATCGGCAGCGCCTCGGCCTCCTCGTGCGCGAGGTGCCCGTAGACGCTGGCATGCGTGGCGTGCACGACCTCGGCCAGGTGGTTGCGCGTCTGCGTGTCCGGCGCGCTCGCCATCGCGGCGAACCCGGCGGCGCAGGCGGCCAGCATCGGGTCGACCACGTCGTGCTCGGCCTCCATCTCGTCGAGGGTGCTGTGCGCGCCGCGGTCGCCCTGCTCGTCGACGGCCCCGAAGAGCTCGGGCCAGATCGCCGTGTCCTCGGTGACGTGGTGGTGGTGCAGGATCTCGCCGAACCGCTCCCAGCGGGTGGCCAGCGCCGACCACGTCTGCGCGTCGTCCACCGGGGTGTTCCGGGTCGCCATGGCGAACCGGTAGAGGTCGCGCCGGAAGCCGTGGTGGGCGACGAACATGCCGCCCAGGTCGTGCGGTCCGGCGGCGGCGTGCACCTGGCCGGGCAGCTCGAGCTGGGGACGGGCGGTGGCGGGGATGGTCGCGGTCATGGGGTCCTCCGTGAGGTCTGCGTCCGGAGCGGTTGCTCTCGGTCACGCAGGACGTTGGAGGCCGGCGCTGAAATACTGCTGAAATTGCGGCGGAGCGATCACCCGCACGAAAAATCCCGTGTCGACTCCGCCCGGTCACGATCCGGCGACGTTCCGCCGATTTCCAGGCGCTCCGAGCGATCCTGAGCCGCTCACCTTCGCGGCATCGTCGGGACCCTCGCGGCGTACGGCGAGGGTGGCGACCACACGGCGAGGGTCGCTGCGCCTACTTGTCGGGGAGGCCGGGGAAGGCGCTGGTCACCGGGGTCTTGCCGGCGGTGCTGCGCCACGCGACGGCCCGCACCTCGGTCGCGCTCAGCGTGTCGACGGCGAGCGAGCGGACGTCGTGGTCGGCGGCTCCGCCCAGCACGTGCACCCATGCCGACGCGACGCCGTCCTCCAGGACGACGGCGAGGTTCGCGGCGTCCACCGCGGACAGGACCGGGAACGGCAGCGTGTAGCCCGCCTTGGCCGGCACGGGATCGGTCTTGCGCTGCTCGAGCAGCGCGACGAGACGGTCGCGGACGTCGCGGTGCGCGGCCTGGGAGTCGACGGCCGGCTGCTGGGCGCTGAGCCCCAGGGCCGCCCCGACGACGCCGTAACCCCAGACCGCGGTGTGCTCGGCGGCCAGGGCGTCCTGCAGCGCCGTCGTCTCGGTGCGGGTGTTGACCTCCCTGCTGTCGTCAGCCATGCCGCCCCCTCACGCGAACGTCCCGTCCATGCCCCGCAGCCCTGCGGCGATCGACCCGAGCAGCGCGGCGCGGGCGCCGATCTGGTCGAGGCAGGCCTTCGCGTGCGAGTCCGCGGTCGCGGCGACCTGGGTGCGCAGCCACGCCCGGGGATCCTGACCGGCCGGGACCGCCGCCGCTGACGACGCCGCCGACGCGCTCGGCCCCGGCGCCGCGGCGCGCAGCCGGTCCAGCTGCTGCTGGACCTGGGTGGCCTGGTCGGCGACCGCCCCGCCCAGGGCGGAGTCCGCCGCCGCGGCCGCCGCGAAGGCGTCCACCAGCGCCTCCTGCGCGGCCACCTGACCGGCGAGCTGGTCGGCCTGCTGCGCGGTGACCGGCGCCTTGCCGTCGGACGTGCAGCCGACCAGGAGCACTCCCAACCCCGCCGCGGAAGCCGCGAGCAGGGTGCGCCGGGAGAAGGCGAGGGAGGAGAGAGGGGTGGAGGCGACCATCGCCGCTCATCTTCCCAGCCCGTGCGCCGCGGGGCCGGGATGGTGGGGAGAACCGCGCCGTGCCGCTTCCCCGGGCGTGTCCCAGCAGCCCCGTCCGCCGCGACCGGCACCGGGAGGGCCGTCCTACGGGCCGCACCGGCGGGTGCGTGCGGGCGGTAGCCTGACGACTTCCCGCCGTTCCCCGGCCCGACCTGCACCCGGACCGCCCGGGCCGGCGGGTCGTCGCGCGCCCTGCGCCGCTCGAGGGGGGCGGCGTCCGAGCCTGGAGGAGGAACCCGTGTCCGCGTTGCGCGGCAGCCGACGGCCCGATCCGGCGACCGCACGGCTGGCCGGCTGGATCGAGCCGGTCGTCGGCTCCGCCGGGTACGACCTGGAGGAGCTCGTGGTGACCCCCGCGGGCCGCCGCAGCGTCGTCCGGGTCGTGGTCGACCGCGACGAGGGCGTCACCCTCGACGACATCGCCGAGGTGAGCAAGGCGGTCTCCGCCGTCCTCGACCAGAACGACGGTGACCTCGGCCGGGCGCCCTACGTGCTCGAGGTGACCAGCCCGGGCGTCGACCGCCCGCTCACCGAGCCCCGGCACTGGCGGCGCAACACCGGTCGGCTGGTCACCGTCCCGATCGGCCCGGCCGGGCACGAGGAGTCGGTGACCGCCCGCATCACCGAGGTCGACGACGAGGGCGTCGCGCTGGCCGTCGAGGCGAAGGGCAAGCCGGGCGCCAAGAAGCGGGCGCCGGTGGCGCGGCACGTGCCGTGGGCCGCGCTCGGCACCGGGCGGGTGCAGGTCGAGTTCGGCCGGCCGGCGGCGGGTGAGGACGACGGTCCGGACGACGAGCCGGACGACGACGGAGGAGAGCAGTGAACATCGACGTGACCGCCCTCAAGGCGGTCGAGCGCGAGAAGGGCATCCCCGCCGACACGGTCATCGAGGCGATCGAGACGGCGCTGGTGACCGCCTACCGGCACGCCGACGGCGCGGCCAAGCACGTGCGCGTCCACGTCGACCGCAAGACCGGCGAGGTCGCCGTCCTGGCGCAGGAGCTCGGGCCGGACGGCGAGGTGGTCCGGGAGTGGGACGACACCCCGTCGGACTTCGGCCGGATCGCGGCCAGCACGGCCAAGCAGGTCATCGTGCAGCGGCTGCGCGACGCCGAGCACGAGCAGACCTTCGGCGAGTACGCCGGCAAGGAAGGCGACATCGTCAGCGGCATCGTCCAGGCCGACCAGCGGCGCAACGCCAGCGGCGTGGTGATGATCGACATCGGCAAGGTCGAGGCGGTGCTCCCGGCCGCCGAGCAGGTGCCCGGCGACACCTACGCGCACGGGACGCGGATCAAGGCCTACGTCGTCTCGGTCTCGCGGACCTTCCGCGGCCCGCAGGTGACCGTCTCCCGCACCCACCCGAACCTGGTCCGCAAGCTGTTCGCGCTCGAGGTCCCGGAGATCGCCGACGGCAGCGTCGAGATCGTCGCCGTGGCCCGCGAGGCCGGGCACCGCTCGAAGATCGCCGTCCGCACCAAGGTGCCCGGGCTCAACGCGAAGGGCGCCTGCATCGGGCCGATGGGCCAGCGGGTGCGCAACGTCATGAGCGAGCTGCACGGCGAGAAGATCGACATCGTCGACTGGTCCGACGACCCCGCGACCTTCGTCGCCTCCGCGCTCAGCCCGGCGAGGGTCAGCAGCGCCCGCGTGGTCGACCCCCAGGCCAAGGCCGTGCGGGTCGTCGTCCCCGACTACCAGCTGTCGCTGGCCATCGGCAAGGAGGGGCAGAACGCCCGCCTGGCCGCCCGCCTGACCGGCTGCCGGATCGACATCCGCAGCGACGCGCAGCCCGACGACCCGGCCGCCAGCCCCTCGCCGGGGATGGGCCGGCCGCCGCTGCGGTCGGGCGCGGGCAGCGAGGCCCAACCCCAACGAGGGACGGGTCACCGTCCGCCACCCCGACGCGCGGAACATCCGGGGCCGGCCGCGCGCTAGAGTTGGCAGTGGCCGAAACGTCGATCCCGGTGCGCACCTGTGTGGGCTGCCGGAAGCGCGCTCCGGTCACCGAGCTGCTGCGTGTCGTCGCCCGGAGCGGGACCCTGGTCCCCGATCCACGGCGCCGGCTGCCCGGCCGGGGCGCATCCCTGCACCCCACGCCGGACTGCCTGCACGCGGCAGAGCGACGCCGGGCCTTCGTCCGGGCACTGCGCTGCAGCACCCCGCTGGAGGCCGGTCCGCTCCGAGCCCACGTCCTCGGCGCCTCGAGTTGAGGCGCCCTGGAGCGCGGCCCGGGCGGGCGCACCACCGCAGGACAGCACCACCCCAGTCGGACCGGCACGAGGCCGGTCCGCACGTCGGAGTCAGGACGAGCGTCGGATGAGTCAGCCGTGAAGTCCCCACGATGACCATGCACCACTAACGACGAGGTCGAGCGGGCAAGCCGCCGGCCTCACCACTGAGGAGATCCGTGCCAGGCAAAGCCCGCGTACACGAACTCGCCAAGGAGTTCGGCGTCGACAGCAAGACCGTGCTCGCCAAGCTCAAGGAGCAGGGCGAGTTCGTGAAGTCCGCCTCGTCCACCGTCGAGGCCCCCGTGGCCCGACGGCTGCGCGAGTCCTTCACGACCAACGGCAACGGTGGCGCGGCTCCGGCCGCTCCCGCCGCCCGTCCCTCCGCTCCGGCTCCGGCCGCGCCCGCCGCACCTGCGGCTCCGGCCGCGCCGGCGGCCGCCGCGCCGTCCGCTCCGGTCCGTCCGGCCGCGCCGGCTCCCGGTCCGCGTCCGGCGGCCCGTCCCGCCGCGCCGGAGGCGCCGGCCGCCCCGGCCCAGCCGGCCGCCAGCGCTCCGGCTCCGGCCGCCCCGGCCCAGCCGGCCGCCCGTCCGGCGGCTCCTGGCCCGCGGCCGACCCCGGCCGGTGGCGCCGCTCCGGGCGCACCCCGTCCGGGTGCCGCCGGTCCGCGGCCCGGTCCCCGTCCGGCCCCGCGGCCGGGCAACAACCCCTTCAGCAGTGCGCCGCGTCCGGCGCCGTCGGCCGGTGCGCCGCGTCCGGGTGCTCCGGCTCCCGGTGCGCGTCCCGGTCCCGGTGGCCCGCGTCCGGGTCCTGGCGCCGGCGGTCCCCGTCCGGCGGCCGGTCCTGGTGGCCCGCGTCCGGCGGCCGGTCCTGGTGGCCCGCGTCCCGCGCCCGGCGCCGGTGGCCCGCGTCCCGGTGGCCCGCGCCCGAACCCGGGCATGATGCCGCAGCGTCCGAGCCCCGGCATGATGCCGCCGCGGCCGGCCGGTGCCGGTCGTCCCGGCCCCGGTGGTGCCGGTGGTCGTGGTCGCCCGGGCGGTGGCCCGGGCGGTGGCGGTGGCGGTGGCTACCGTCCCGGCGGCGGTGGCGGCGGTGGCGGTGGCGCCCCGGCCGGTGCCGGCGGTGGCTTCCGCGGTGGCGGCGGTGGCCGCGGCCGTGGCCGTGGCGGCTCCGGTGCGGGTACCGCGGGTGCCTTCGGGCGTCCCGGTGGCCGCGGTCCGGTCCGTGGCCGCAAGAGCAAGAAGCAGCGGCGTCAAGAGTTCGACCAGATGGCCGCGCCGAGCATGGGTGGCGTCAGCCTGCCCCGTGGCAACGGCCAGACGGTCCGGCTGCCGCGCGGTGCCTCGCTGACCGACCTCGCCGAGAAGATCGGCGCTCAGCCGGCCGCGCTGGTGACCGCCCTGTTCCACCTGGGCGAGATGGTCACCGCGACCCAGTCGGTGAACGAGGACACGCTGCAGCTGCTCGGTGCCGAGATCGGCTGGAACATCGAGGTCGTCTCGCCCGAGGACGAGGACCGCGAGCTGCTCGAGACCTTCGACCTCACCTTCGGTGACGAGGGCGACGAGGAGGACTGGGAGATCCGTCCGCCGGTCGTCACGGTCATGGGTCACGTCGACCACGGCAAGACGAAGCTGCTGGACGCCATCCGCAACACCAACGTGGTGGCGCGCGAGGCCGGCGGCATCACCCAGCACATCGGCGCCTACCAGATCGACACCGAGCTGGACGGCAACGACCGGGCGATCACCTTCATCGACACCCCGGGTCACGAGTCGTTCACCGCGATGCGTGCCCGAGGCGCCAAGGTGACCGACATCGTCGTCCTGGTGGTCGCGGCCGACGACGGCGTCATGCCGCAGACGATCGAGGCGCTCAACCACGCCCAGGCGGCCGAGGTGCCGATCGTGGTCGCGGTGAACAAGATCGACAAGGAGGGGGCCAACCCCGCCAAGATCCGCCAGCAGCTCACCGAGTACGGCCTGGTGGCCGAGGAGTACGGCGGCGACACGATGTTCGTCGACGTCTCCGCCGTCACCCGGCAGGGCCTCGACGACCTGCTCGCGGCGATCCTGCTCACCGCCGACGCCTCGCTCGACCTCCGGGCGAACACCGAGATGGACGCGCAGGGCGTGGTCATCGACGCCAAGCTCGACCGCGGTCGTGGCCCCGTGGCCACCGTCCTGGTCCAGCGCGGCACGCTGCGGGTCGGTGACTCGCTGGTGGCCGGTGACGCCTTCGGTCGCGTGCGGTCGCTGCTCGACGAGCACGGCAACCGGCTCAAGGAGGCCCTGCCGGCCCGTCCGGTGCAGGTCGTCGGTCTCACGTCCGTGCCGCGTGCCGGTGACACCTTCCTCGTCGTCGAGGAGGACCGCGTCGCCCGGCAGATCGCCGACCGGCGCCAGGCCCGCATCCGCAACGCGCAGAACGCGCAGATGCGCAAGCGGATCAGCCTGGAGGACCTCGACGCGGCGCTGAAGGAGAACCGTCAGCTCAACCTGATCATCAAGGGCGACAACTCGGGCACCGTCGAGGCGCTCGAGGACGCGCTCATGAAGATCGAGGTGAGCGACGACGTCTCGCTGCGGGTCATCCACCGCGGCGTCGGCGCGATCAGCAAGAGCGACATCGACCTGGCGCTGGCCGACGACGTCATCGTCATCGGCTTCAACGTCCGGGCCGAGGGGCAGGCCACCGAGCTGGCCAACCGCGAGGGTGTCGACGTCCGGTACTACTCGGTGCTCTACGCGGCGATCGAGGAGATCGAGTCGGCCCTCAAGGGCATGCTCAAGCCGGAGTACGAGGAGGTCGCGCTCGGCTCGGCGGAGGTCCGCGAGGTCTTCCGCGTGCCGCGCATCGGCAACGTCGCGGGCTCGATCGTCCGCAGTGGGACGATCAACCGGAACTCGAAGGCCCGGCTGCTCCGCGACGGGGTCGTCATCGCCGACAACCTCACCGTCGAGTCGCTGCGCCGCTTCAAGGACGACGTCACCGAGGTCCGCGAGGGCTACGAGTGCGGTATCGGCCTGGGGTCGTTCAACGACATCAAGGTCGAGGACGTCATCGAGACCTTCGAGATCCGCGAGAAGCCTCGCGCCTGATCGAGGGTTGAGGTCGCCCAGCGGCGGGGAAGCGGAGAGCAGATGTTCACCGGAACGCTCTCCGCGGACCTGCTGCTGGGCGACGTCCACTCCCTGAAGGGGAAGCGCGCCGTGGTCCGGCCCCTCGTGGCCGAGCTGCGCCGTCGCTTCTCCGTCGCTGCAGCCGAGGTCGGCGACCACGACCTGCACCGCCGTGCGCAGGTCGCGGTCGCCACCGTCGCCGGGGACTCCGGTCAGGTGGCCGACGTCCTCGACGCGTGCGAGCGGTTGCTGGCCGAGCGGCCGGAGGTGACGCTGCTGTCGACGCATAGACAGCTTTTCAGCGACTCAGACTAAGGACCCCTTCGCCCCCCACCGCTCGTAGAAGGACCTCGTCCTCCCCACCCCTCGCACGCTCGGGGCGGGACCCGGGACGAGGCCGTTCCAGACAGTTACTGGAGGTCCGTGATGGCCGATCCGGCCCGCGCCCGCAAGCTGGCCGTCCGCATCCGGCAGATCGTCTCCGCCGCGATCGAGTCCCAGATCAAGGACCCCCGACTGGGCATGGTCACCGTGACCGATGCCCGCGTCACCAACGACCTGCGCGAGGCGACGGTCTTCTACACCGTCTTCGGTGACGAGACGCAGGTCGCCGACTCCGCCAAGGCCCTGGCCAGCGCGACCGGCGTGCTGCGCTCCACCGTCGGCCGGCAGACCGGCGTCAAGTTCGTGCCCACGCTGACGTTCGTCGCCGACCACGTGCCCGACACCGCTCGGGAGCTCGACGAGGCGATCGAGCGCGTCCGGCACGCCGACGCCGAGCTGGCCCGCGTCCGGCAGGGCGCGGCCTACGCCGGCGAGGCAGACCCCTACCGCCGCCCCGCCGAGAGCGCGGACGACGACGAGACTGCCGATGAGAGTGCTGACGAGACAGCCGACTCCGGGAGCCGTTCATGAGCGAAGTGGATCCGGACCCGAACCTGCCCGACGAGGGCCGAGGAGTCGCGGAGCTGGGTGGCCGCGCCGAGCCGGCTGACGGTGACCCCACCGACGGCGGCAAGCGCGGTCAGATCGGCGAGGCCCCGAGCATCGCCGAGGACGAGCCCGATGACGGCACCCGCTTCCCGGTCGGTGGCGGGCGCGTGAGCGAGGAGCCCGACGCCGCCCCGGTCGCCGACCCCGGACGGAACGCCTGAGCATGGCCCTCCCTCTGCGCAGGCCGGCCCCGCGCAACGTCGTCTCGGTGCTCGCCGAGGCGGCCGACGCGCGCGCCACCGTCGTCCTCTCCGGGCACGTCCAGCCCGACGCCGACGCGATCGGCAGCACCCTCGCCCTCGCCGAGGGGCTGCGCCGCCGCGGGGCTCGTGTGCTGCCCACCTTCCCGGTCCCGTTCGTGCTGCCCGCCTCGCTCGGCTGGCTGCCCGGCGCCGAGGCGCTCGTGCCCTCCTCGGAGGTCCCGTCCTCGCCGGACGTGTTCGTCAGCCTCGACGCCGCGTCGGTCGGCCGGCTCGGCGAGCTGGCGGCGCTGCTCGACGATGCGGGCACCGCCGTCGTGATCGACCACCACGCGAGCAACCCGGGCTTCGGCGACGTCTCGCTCATCGACCCCGCCGCCCCGGCCACGGTCACGCTCGTCGCCGAGGTCCTCGACGGGCTCGGCGTCCTCGTCGACCAGCAGATCGCCACCTGCCTCTACGCCGGCCTGGCCGCCGACACCGGCTCCTTCCGGTTCGGCAGCACCCGCCCGGAGACCCACGAGCTGGCCGCGCGCCTGCTCTCCACCGGCATCGACCACGCCGAGATCAGCCGACGGCTGTTCGACACCGCGCCGTTCGGCTGGCTGGGCCTGCTCTCGGTCGTCACCGGCCGCGCCGCGCTCGAGCCCGGTGTGGGCAACGGCCTGGTCTGGACGTGGTCGAGCGTCGCCGAGGCGGCCGAGCACGGCCTGGCCGGCGAGCAGCTCGAGGCACTGGTCGACGTCGTCCGGGCCACCGAGGAGGCCGACGTCGCCTGCGTGCTCAAGGGCCAGGACGACGGCTCGTGGTCGGTGTCGCTGCGCTCCCGCGGCGCCACGGACGTCTCCCGGGTCGCGATGGCCCTGGGCGGCGGCGGTCACCGGGCCGCGGCCGGCTACACGAGCCGGCTGGACCGCGAGGGCACTATCGCGGCGCTGCGTGCGGAGCTGGCAGCTGGCTGAGCCCGCCTCCCGCTCCGTCCTCTCCCTGGCCGCGCCCGCCCTCGTCGTCCTCGCGGCCGAGCCGCTGTACCTGCTCGTCGACACCGCCGTCGTCGGGCACCTCGGCGCGGTCGCGCTGGCCGGTCTCGCCGTCGGTGGCGGGCTGCTGGCCTGGGCCGGCGCCCTCCTGAACTTCCTCGCCTACGGGACGACGGCCCGCGCCGCGCGCCTCGCCGGCGCCGGCAACCGCGCGGGGGCCGTCGCCGAGGGGGTGCAGGCCTCGTGGCTGGCGCTGGTCCTCGGCGTCGCCGTCCTGGTGCTCTTCCAGCTGCTCGCCGGGCCGCTGACCCGGTTGCTCGCCGGCAGCGCCGGCCCGGTCGCCGAGGCGGGGGAGACGTGGCTGCGGATCGCCTCGTTCGGCCTGCCGCTGCTGCTGCTCTCCCTCGCCGGCAACGGCTGGCTGCGCGGCGTGCAGGAGCTGCACAAGCCGGTGCGCTACGTGCTCGCCGGCAGCCTGGTCAGCCTGGTGCTCTGCCCGCTGCTGGTGTTCCCGGTCGGCCTCGGCCTGCCCGGCTCGGCGATCGCCAACGTGGCCGGCCAGGCGGTCGGCGCGGGGCTGTTCCTGCGGGCGCTGCACCGCGAGGGCGTCTCGCTGCGGCCACGGCCGGCGGCGATCCGCGCCCAGCTCGGCATCGGCCGCGACCTGCTGCTGCGCGCCGCGGTCCTCCAGGTGTCGTTCCTCGTCGCCGCGGGCGTCGTCGCGCGCGAGGGCACGGCGGCGCTCGGTGCGCACCAGATCGCGCTGCAGCTGTTCTTCCTCGCCCTCGTGCTCGATGCCTACGCCATCGCCGCGCAGACCCTCGTCGGCCACGCCCTCGGCGCCGAGCGGCCCGACGAGGCGCGCGCCACCGCCCGCCGGGTCACGCTCTGGGGGCTGGGCACCGGGGTCGTGATCGCCGTCCTCCTGGTGGCGCTGCGCGACGTCCTGCCGCCGCTGTTCTCCAGCGACCCCGCCGTCCTCGAGCAGGCCGCGGTGGTCTGGTGGTTCCTCGCGCTGATGCAGCCGCTGGCCGGCGTCGTCTTCGCGCTGGACGGCGTGCTCATGGGCGCCGGCGACGTCGGCTACCTGCGCACCGTGACGATCGGCTCGGCGCTGATCGGCTTCCTGCCGCTGTCGCTGCTGTCGCACCCCATGGGGTGGGGGCTGGCCGGCGTGTGGACCGGCCTCGACCTGTTCATCGCCCTGCGGCTGGTCGCCGTCCTGGCCCGGGTGGCGGGCCGGAAGTGGCTGTCTGCTGGGGTTGCGGCGTGAGTCCGAGAAGACCCGACGCCGACGTCCCGCCCGGCCTGCTGCTGGTCGACAAGCCCGGCGGGATGACCTCGCACGACGTCGTCGCGCGGGCCCGGCGGGCGCTGTCGGTCCGCAAGGTCGGCCACGCCGGCACCCTCGACCCGATGGCCACCGGCCTGCTGCTCCTCGGGGTCGGGGCCGCGACCCGGTTGCTCGGGTACGTCGGCGGCAGCGACAAGACCTACGAGGCGACGATCCGGCTCGGGCAGGCCACGGTCACCGACGACCGCGAGGGAGAGGTCCTGACGACGACGTCGGCCGCCGGTCTGACCGACGACGACGTCCGGACGGCGCTGGCCGCGCAGACCGGGCCGCTGCAGCAGGTGCCGTCGTCGGTGAGCGCGGTGAAGGTGGCCGGCCGGCGGTCCTACGACCGGGTGCGCGCCGGGGAGGCCGTGGAGCTCGCCCCGCGGTCGGTCACCGTGCACGAGCTCGCCGTCCACCGGATCACCCGCCCGACCGCCGACCTGGTCGACGTCGACGTCACGGTGACCAGCACGGCGGGTACCTACATCCGGGCCATCGCGCGCGACGCCGGCGCCGCGCTCGGCGTGGGCGGCCACCTCACCGCGCTGCGGCGCACGGCCTCCGGGACGTTCTCCGTGGCGCAGGCCGCCCCGGTCGAGGACGCCGCAGCTGCCCTGCTCGCCGGCGGGGGAGAGGGGTTCCTCGGGCTCTCCGAGGCCGCGACGACCGTCTTCCCGCCCCGGCCGGTGACCGCCGAGGAGGCGAAGGCGCTGATCTACGGGCAGCGCATCCCCGCCACCGGCTCCCCCGGACCGCACGCCGCCGTCGACCCCGACGGCCGGCTGGTCGCCCTGGTCGAGGACGCCGGCGAGACCGCGCGGGTGGCCGTCGGCTTCCCGCCGGGCTGAGCGGCTCAGCCGGCCGCCGGCCGGGCGGCGGAGGCGGCGAGCCGGTCCGCCAGCGCGGCGACGAGCTCCCGCAGCCGCGCCGGACGCTCGATCGAGAAGGGCCGGTCCAGCGCCGCGAGCACCCCGGGCAGCCAGCCGAGGTCCTCGACGCGCATCTCGACCCGCCACCACCGCTCCTGCGCCGCGGCGTCCGGCGCGGAGGTGCCCGAGTCGGTGACGACCGCCAGGGTGGCCGGCAGCCGGCTGCGGAGGTGCTCGAGCGTCGCGTCGACGTGCACGGTCACCTCGTGCCGGTAGCCGGCCGTCGCGAAGCGGCTCACGACGTCCTCGGCCGTGTCACGGGGCGTCGGCGGGTCGAAGGAGCCAGGCAGCGTCCGCGCGGAGGTGATCCGGTCCAGCCGGAGGGTCCGCGACTCCCCGGCGGCGGGGTCGGCCCCCGCGACGTACCAGCGGCCGGCGTGGACGACGATGCCGTGCGGGTGCAGGACGCGGTCGCTGCGCCGCCCGGCCCGGTCGGAGTAGCCGACCGCGACCGGCCGGCGGTGACGGACCGCGTCGGCCAGGGGCAGCAGCACGCCGCCGTCGGGCGGCGGATGGCTGTCGCCGGTCCCCGTGACGGCCACCGTGCCCAGCACGTCGTCCAGCCGGGCGGCCAAGGACCGCGGGAGAACCCGGCGGATCTTGGCCAGCGCGGTCTCGCCCGCCGTCCCCGCGGGTGCGAGCGAACCGCTGGCGCGGCCGCTGACCAGGCCGAGGACGACGGCCAGCGCCTCGTCCTCACCGAGCATCAGCGGCGGCAGGCGGTAGCCGCGCCCGAGCCGGTAGCCGCCGTAGCGGCCGCGCACCGACTCCACCGGGACGTCGAGGTCGACCAGGTGCCCGACGTAGCGGCGCACCGTCCGCTCGTCGACCTGCAGCCGGTCGGCCAGCTCGGCCACGGTGCGCGTGCCGCCCGACTGGAGGAGTTCGAGCAGGGCGAGCACCCGGGAGGTCGGCCTCGGCATGCAGCACAGGGTCTCAGACAAACCGGGCGGATCCTGTCCGGTATCGCTCCTAGCGTGCCCTCATGGACCTCGCCTCGATCCGCCTGATCACCGCCGACGTGCCGCGCCTCGTCGCCTTCTACGAGCGCGTCACCGGCGCCGCCGCGCGGTGGAGCACCGACTTCTTCGCCGAGCTGGTCGTGGGCTCCACCGCCCTGGCCGTCGCCGGTCCGCAGTCCGTCGGGCTGCTCGCCCCGGACGCGGTCGAACCGGCCGCCAACCGCAGCGTGCTCGTCGAGTTCCTCGTCGAGGACGTCGACCGCGTGCGTGCCGACCTCGGCGACGTCCTCGACGAGATCGTCGCCGAGCCGACCACCATGCCCTGGGGCAACCGATCGCTGCTGGTGCGCGACCCGGACGGCAACCTGGTGAACATCTTCACCCCTTCGACCGCCGCCGCCCGGGAGCGGTTCGGCCGCTGACGCGGTCGTGTGACACGGTGGGGGAGAGCCCGGACGGGGCTCCCGGACGAGCGGCGCCGTACCCGGTCAGCGACAAGACGGCGTTCTCCAGGGGTGTTGTCGTGTACTGGCTCGTCCTCGTCCTCTCCGGTGTCCTCGAGTCCGTCTGGGCGACCGCGCTCGGCCGGACGGAGGGCTTCAGCAGGCTGACGCCCACCGTCGTCTTCGTCGCCGCGCTCGCCGCCAGCATGGCCGGGCTGGCCGTCGCGATGCGCGGCCTGCCGATCGGCACCGCCTACGCCGTCTGGGTGGGCATCGGCGCCGCGCTGACCGCGGGCTTCGCCATGTGGTCGGGGCAGGAGCCCGTGTCCGCGCTCCGGGTGTTCCTGCTGCTGGGCATCGTCGGCTGCGTCGTCGGGCTCAAGCTGACGCACTGACGGCCGGGGCCCGCGCCAGCAGCGCCACCCCCGCGACGGTGAGCACCCAGCCCGCGGCGAGCACCACCGCCCAGCCGGGCCGTACGCGGTCGCCGAGCAGCGCGAGTCCGACGAGGCCGGGCACGATCACCTCGGTCACCGAGAGGACGGCGACCACCGTGCTCACCGCCCCGGCGCGGAGACCCGCGGCGAGCAGCACCGTGCCGGTGGCGCCGAAGACCAGCACCGCCCAGGCCAGCGGTTCGCCGAGCAGGTCGAGCAGCGACGTCCAGAGGGACGAGCGCACGTGGACGGCGCGCACCGCCAGGGACACCCCGCCGAAGGCCAGGCCTGCGGCGACGGTCATCAGCAGCGGACGGCCCGAGCGGCGGACCGGCACCAGCGCGGCCAGCAGCGCGGCCGCCGTGACCAGCAGGACCGGGGTCGCGGCGGCCGGCAGCCGCGGCGCCCGCCCGGGTTGCGCGCTCGCCGCGACCAGCGCCAGCCCGAGCACGACCCCGGCCACCGCGGTCCGCTGGCGGACCGACAGCCGCCGGGGGTCCCCGCCGGCGGCCGCGACCGGGGTCGCGGCCACGGTGCCGGCGAGCACCGACTGGACGGCGAAGACCGGGAGCACGCGCAGGGCGACGACCGACAGCAGCCAGCCGAGGCCGTCACAGGCCAGCCCGACGAGGTACCGGGGCTGGCGCCAGAGCGGGCGCTGCCGGGTCGCCCGGTGCGTCCCGGCGGACTCGAGCAACGAGGCCGCGGTGTTCGACAGCATGGCCGCGACCGCCGCGAGCAGGGCGAGGACGGTCATGGCCCTCCTCGCATGTGGCAGCCTCGGGCACGTGTCCGGCGTCATCTCACCCGATCCCGGCCTCGATGCGCGGCTCGCCGCCCTCGACGCCCTGCTGACCCCGCTGCCCGGGGTGCTGGTCGCCTTCTCCGGCGGGGTCGACTCCGGCCTGCTGCTCGCCGCCGCCGTGCGGGCCCTGGGTGCCGACCGGGTGGTCGCCGCCACCGCGGTGTCGCCGAGCCTGCCGGCAGCCGAGCGGGCCGGCGCCGTCGAGTTCGCCGCGGGTCTCGGCGTGCGACACGAGCTGCCGCGCACCGACGAGCTCTCCCGTGCCGGCTACGTCGCCAACGCCGGCGACCGCTGCGCGTTCTGCAAGACCGAACTGGTCGACGTCCTGATGCCGCTGGCGCGGGACCTGGGCATCGCCGACGTCGTCACGGGCACCAACGCCGACGACGTCGTGGCCGGCTTCCGGCCCGGCATCCGGGCCGCCGCCGCGGCCGGGGCGTGGACGCCGCTGGTCCGGGCCGGCCTCACCAAGGACGACGTCCGGGCCGCCGCCCGGCTCTGGGACCTGTCGCTGGCCGACAAGCCGGCCGCCGCCTGCCTGGCCAGCCGGATCGCCTACGGGGTGCCCGTCTCGGCGGAGGGGCTGGCGCGGGTGGAGGCCGCCGAGGCCGGGCTGCGGGCCGCGCTCGCCGAGGCGGGTCTCCCGGTGCGCAACCTGCGGGTCCGGGACATGGGGGACGACGTCGCCCGCGTCGAGGTGGACGCGGCGTTGCTGCCCGACGTCGGCCCGGAGCAGCTGGCCGCCGTCCGCGGGTTCGCCCGTGTCGAGCTGGACCCGCGCGGGTTCCGCTCCGGCTCGATGAACGAGCTGCTGCCCGACCCCGTCCGCTACCGCTAGGCGGGCCCGTTCTCCGTGATCATGAAGTTCGGGGAGCGCCACGCCGTCCTGCGGCGGCGTGGCGCTCCCCCAACTTCATGATCACGGGCGAGGGGTGTCCCGAGAGCGGGCGATCCGGGCGGCGGCCACGCCGGCGCCGAAGCCGTTGTCGATGTTGACCACCATCACCCCCGGCGCGCAGGCGGTCAGCATGGTGAGCAGCGCGGCCAGCCCCTCGAAGGCCGCCCCGTAGCCGACCGACGTCGGGACGGCGACCACCAGCCGGTCGGTCAGCCCGGCCACGACGCTGGGCAGCGCGCCGTCCATGCCGGCGACGACGACCACGACGTCGGCGGCGGCGATGTCGGGCGCGACCTCCAGCACCCGGTGCACGCCGGCGACGCCGACGTCGTCCACCCGTCGGGCGCGCACCCCGCACGCGGCCAGCGTCGCGGCGACCTCGGCCGCCACGGGCCCGTCGGAGGTGCCGGCGGTGAGCACCAGCACGTCGCCGACCGGCTCGGGCAGCTCGCCCACGAACACGCACCGGGCGTCGGCGTCCAGGACGGCGTCGGGCCACCGGGACGTGACCGCGGCGGCCGTGGCGTCGTCCACCCGCGTCGCCCACGCCAGCGGCGCGCCCGCGTCGAGCAGTCCGGCCAGGCACGCCACGGTCTGCTCCGGCGTCTTGCCGGCGGCGTAGACGACCTCCGGCGTCCCCGTGCGCTGGGCACGGTCGACGTCGAGCCGGGCGAATCCGAGGTGAGCGGTGCGCTGCGCTGTCACGTGTCCATCCTCGCTGGCGCTCGTCGGACACGTGACAGCAGCTGTGCTGTGTTCTTGGGTGAGCTCGCAAGCTCGCTCACCTCCGCAGCATGCGCGATTGACCGACGGCCGTGCCGGGAAGGGCAGCGGCCATGAGCATCGTCAAGATCAACGCGATCTCCGTGCCGAAGGACAAGCAGGAGCGCTTCGAGGAGCGGTTCCGCGGCCGGGCGGGCGCCGTCGAGGCGACCGAGGGCTTCGAGTGGTTCGAGCTGCTGCGGCCCCAGGAGGGGACCGACCAGTACCTGGTCTACACGCGGTGGAGCAGCGAGGAGGCCTACCGGGCCTGGGAGAGCGGGCAGGACTTCGCCCGTGCCCACGACGGCGGCGGCAGCGACCTGGCACCGGCGGCCAGCGACTCCCACCACCTCTGGAGCTACGAGGTCCTCGAGAGCACCGGTCCGAAGTCCGGCACGGTCTGATCGCCGAACGTTCGGGCTACTGTGACGAGGCGGGCCGGTGATCCGCCGGGCCCGCCTCATCCCCGCACGTGCAAGTAGGAGCCATGACCGACACGCTCGCCGACAGCCGCAGCACCTCCCGGATGTTCACCGAGGGTGTGCCGGTGGTCGTAGAGGACGTTCCGCGGCGGTCCGCCACCGACCGGGCCGAGCTGCTGGCCGACCCCGGCTTCGGTCGCTACTTCACCGACACGATGTTCATCGCCCGCTACCGCACCGGGCAGGGCTGGTACGACGCCCGCCTCACCGCGTACGCGCCGCTGCAGATGGACCCGAGCACCGCCGCGCTGCACTACGCGCAGTCGATCTTCGAGGGCCTCAAGGCCTACGCGCAGCCCGACGGCAGCGTCGCCACCTTCCGGCCGACCGCGAACGCCGCCCGGTTCGCCCGCGGCGCGAAGCGCCTGGCCATGCCGCCGGTCCCCGAGGACGGATTCCTCGCGGCGGTCGACGCCCTCGTCGACGCCGACCGCGACTGGGTGCCCACCGGCCCCGACCAGACGCTCTACATCCGCCCGTACCAGCTGGCCACCGAGCCGTTCCTCGGCGTGCGCCCGGCCAACGAGTACCTGTTCCTGGTCATCGCCAGCCCGGCCGGCGCTTACTTCTCCCGCGGCGTGCACCCGGTGTCCGTGTACCTCTCCGAGGACTACATCCGCGCGGCGCCGGGCGGCACCGGCGACGTGAAGTGCGCCGGCAACTACGCCGCCAGCCTGCTGGCGCAGGAGCAGGCGATCGCCGCCGGCTGCGACCAGGTGGTGTGGCTCGACGCGCTGGAGAAGCGCTACGTCGAGGAGATGGGCGGGATGAACCTGTTCTTCGTCCTCGGCTCCGGCGCCGACGCCGAGCTGGTCACCCCCGAGCTCACCGGCACGCTGCTGCCCGGCATCACCCGCGACTCGCTGATCACGCTGGCCCGCGAGAAGGGCCACACGGTCACCGAGCGGCGCTTCAGCGTGGAGGAGTGGCGCAAGGGCGTCGCCGACGGCACGGTCACCGAGACCTTCGCCTGCGGCACCGCCGCCGTCATCACGCCGGTCGGCGAGGTGCGGGCCCGCACCGGTGACTTCGTCATCGGCGACGGCACCCCGGGCCCGCTGTCGATGGAGCTGCGCTCCTCCCTGCTCGACATCCAGCACGGCCGGGTGCCCGACACCCACGGCTGGCTGCACCGGGTGGGCTAGGGGCGGGCTGGGACGGGGCTGAGATGAAACGCTGGCGGGGGCTGGAGGCCACCCCGGCCGACCTCGGCCGGACCGTGGTCACCATCGGGATGTACGACGGCGTCCACCGGGGGCACCAGGCCCTGATCGGTGCCGCGGTCGAGCGCGCCCGGGCGCTGCACCGGCCCTGCCTGCTGCTCACCTTCGACCCGCACCCGGCCGAGGTGATCCGCCCCGGCTCGCACCCGGCGATCCTCACCTCGCTCGACCGCAAGGCCGAGCTGGTCGCCGAGCTCGGCGTCGACGCGATGTGCGTGCTGCCGTTCACGCCGGAGTTCATGCGCCTGTCGCCGGAGTCGTTCACCCACACGGTGCTGGTCGAGCACCTGCACGCGGCGCAGGTCGTCGTCGGGCAGAACTTCACCTACGGGCACAAGGCGGCCGGCACCGTGCAGACCCTCGCCGCCGAAGGGCGCCGGTTCGGGTTCACCGTCGAGGGCGTGCCCCTGCGCAACATCGAGGAGGAGGGCGAGGAGGTCAGCATCTCCTCGACCTACATCCGCGCGTGCGTGGCGGCCGGTGACATGGAGCCGGCGACCCAGGCGCTGGGGCGCCCGCACCGGGTCGACGGTGTCGTCGTCGTGGGGGATCGGCGCGGCCGCGCGCTCGGCTACCCGACCGCCAACGTGGAGAGCCCGCAGTTCACCGCCATCCCGGCCGACGGCGTCTACGCCGGGTACCTGGTGCTCCGGGATCCGCGCAGCGGGGTGAGCAAGGAGCGCTATCCGTCGGCGATCTCGGTGGGCACCAACCCGACCTTCGAGGGCAGCCGGCGCACGGTGGAGGCGTTCGTCCTCGACTTCGACGGCGACCTCTACGGCGAGCACGTCGGCGTCGAGTTCGTCTCCCGGTTGCGCGCCATGGCCGCCTTCCCCGACGTGGAGTCGCTCGTCGCCGCTATGGACGACGACGTCGTCCGCACGCGGGCCCTGCTCGACGTCCCCCCGGCCGGGTGAGCGCCAGCGGGTGCTGATCCCCCCGCTGGTACCGTTGCACCCGGCGTCGGGCAACCGACGTGTGTGCAGCCTGCCCCCGTGACCCAGACCGGGGGCCACACGTGACCTGGCCAGGGAGGCCGTCCTATGGCGCTCGAGAGCGCTGTCAAGAAGCAGATCATGACCGACTACGCGACGGTCGAGAACGACACCGGCTCGCCGGAGGTCCAGGTCGCGATGCTGACCCGCCGGATCAGCGACCTCACCGAGCACCTCAAGCAGCACAAGCACGACCACCACAGCCGGCGGGGCCTGCTCCTGCTGGTCGGGCGGCGCCGCCGCCTGCTGAACTACCTGGCGAAGACCGACATCAACCGCTACCGCTCGCTCATCGAGCGGCTCGGTCTGCGCCGCTAGCACGACGAGGGGACCGTCCGCCGGACGGTCCCCTCTCTCGTGCGGCACCCGCCGCACGGGAGACCGGTGACCCCGCCGTCATCCGCAGACGCCTCCGGTCCTCGGTAGTGGCTCCCGGGCATCCCTTTCCCGAGAGCTTCGATCGAAGACCGGTCGCACCGGATCCGGCGGAGAACGCCGCAAAGAGGAGAGCGCACGGGTTGTCGGGGCAATGGGCCACGAGAGCCGCGTGCGACGACGAGAGAAGGACACGTGTCCGCACCCACCACCCAGAACAGCAGCACGGCTGCTGAGTTCGACCCCGAGGACGGCGTCACCACCGCCACCGCGGTCATCGACAACGGCAGCTTCGGCAGCCGCAGCATCACCTTCGAGACCGGCCGGCTCGCCCGTCAGGCCGCGGGCTCGGTCACGGTCACCATGGGCGACACCATGCTGCTGTCGGCCACCACGGCCGGCCGCCAGCCCAAGGACCAGTTCGACTTCTTCCCGCTGACGGTCGATGTCGAGGAGCGGATGTACGCCGCGGGGCGCATCCCCGGCTCGTTCTTCCGCCGCGAGGGCCGCCCGTCCGAGGACGCGATCCTCACCTGCCGGCTCATCGACCGCCCGCTGCGGCCGACCTTCGCCAAGGGCCTGCGCAACGAGGTCCAGGTCGTCATCACCGTCCTGGCGCTGGACCCCGACCACCTGTACGACGTCCTCGCCATCAACGGCGCGTCGGCGTCCACCCAGCTGTCCGGCCTGCCGTTCTCCGGCCCGGTCGGCGGCACCCGTGTCGCGCTGATCCGCGGCCAGTGGGTCGCCTTCCCGACGCACAAGGAGCTCGAGGAGGCCGTCTTCGACATGGTCGTGGCCGGCCGGGTGCTCCCGGACGGCGACGTCGCGATCATGATGGTCGAGGCCGAGGCCACCGAGAAGACGATCGAGCTGGTGCGCGGCGGCGCGACCGCCCCCACCGAGGAGGTCGTCGCCCAGGGCCTCGAGGCCGCCAAGCCGTTCATCAAGGTCCTGTGCGAGGCGCAGGCGGCCATGGCCGAGAAGGCCGCCAAGCCGGTCGCCGACTTCCCGCGCTTCCTGGACTACCAGGACGACGTCTACGCCGCCGTCGAGGCCGAGGCCGCCACCGAGCTGGCCACCGTCCAGGCGATCCCGGGCAAGCACGACCGGGAGGCCGCGACCGACGAGCTCAAGGAGGCCGTGAAGGCCAAGCTCGCCGGCCAGTTCGAGGGCCGCGAGAAGGAGATCTCCGCCGCCTTCCGCGCCGTCACCAAGAAGGTCGTCCGCCAGCGGATCCTGCGCGACAAGGTCCGCATCGACGGCCGCGGCGTCACCGACATCCGGCCGCTGTCGGCCGAGGTCGAGGTCGTCCCGCGGGTGCACGGCTCGGCGCTGTTCGAGCGCGGCGAGACCCAGATCCTGGGCATCACCACGCTGAACATGCTGCGCATGGAGCAGCAGCTCGACACGCTCTCGCCCGAGACGCGCAAGCGCTACATGCACAACTACAACTTCCCGCCGTACTCGACCGGTGAGACCGGCCGCGTCGGCTCGCCCAAGCGCCGCGAGATCGGCCACGGCGCGCTGGCCGAGCGGGCGCTGCTGCCGGTGCTGCCCGACCGCGAGGAGTTCCCCTACGCGATCCGGCAGGTCTCCGAGGCGCTGGGCTCCAACGGCTCGACGTCCATGGGCTCGGTCTGCGCCTCGACGCTGGCCCTGCTCAACGCCGGTGTGCCGCTGAAGGCCCCGGTCGCCGGCATCGCCATGGGCCTGGTCTCCGACCAGGTCGACGGCAAGACGGAGTACGTCGCGCTGACCGACATCCTCGGTGCCGAGGACGCCTTCGGTGACATGGACTTCAAGGTCGCCGGCACGCGGGAGTTCGTCACCGCGCTGCAGCTGGACACCAAGCTCGACGGCATCCCGTCCGAGGTGCTCGCCCAGGCGCTGACCCAGGCCCGCGCCGCCCGGCTGCACATCCTCGACGTGATGAACGAGGCCATCGACGGCCCCGACGAGATGAGCCCGTACGCGCCGCGGGTGACCACGGTGCGCATCCCGGTCGACAAGATCGGTGCGGTCATCGGCCCCAAGGGCCAGATGATCAACGCCATCCAGGACGAGACCGGCGCGGACATCACCATCGAGGACGACGGCACGATCTACGTCGGCGCCTCCGACGGCCCGTCGGCGCAGGCCGCCGTGGACCGGATCAACGCCATCGCCAACCCGCAGATGCCCAAGGTCGGCGAGCGGTTCCTCGGCACGGTCGTGAAGACCACGCCGTTCGGTGCCTTCGTCTCCCTGCTGCCGGGCAAGGACGGCCTGGTCCACATCAGCAAGCTCGGTGGCGGCAAGCGCATCGGCAAGGTCGAGGACGTCGTCAACGTCGGCGACAAGCTGCAGGTGGAGATCACCGACATCGACGCCCGCGGCAAGATCAGCCTCGTCCCGGTGCAGGCCGAGGGCGGCGACCCGGCCGCCACGACCGGCTCGACCGGTGAGGCGCCCGCCGAGGCGGCCGCCGCCCCTGCGGGTGAGTGACCACGGCTGACGCTCTGGGCAACGGGGTGGGTGCTTCGGCACCCGCCCCGTTCCCTGTCGGGAAGACCGTCGTGCTCGACCTCGACGAGGTCGGCGGGCGGGTGGAACGGACCGAACTGCCCGGCGGGCTGCGGGTCCTGACCGAGACCATGCCGGGGGTTCTGTCCGCGACGCTGGGCATCTGGGTCGGCGTCGGCTCCCGGGACGAGTCACCGGCGCTGGCCGGCTCGTCGCACTTCCTCGAGCACCTGCTGTTCAAGGGGACGACGAGCCGCAGCGCGCTGGAGATCGCGACGGCGATGGACGCCGTCGGCGGTGAGATGAACGCGTTCACCGCCAAGGAGCACACCTGCTACTACGCGAACGTGCTCGCCAGCGACCTGCCGCTGGCCGTCACCCTGCTGTCGGACCTGGTGACCGAGGCGTGCAACACCGCCGAGGACCTCGAGTCCGAGCGCACGGTGGTGCTCGAGGAGATCGCCATGCGCGACGACGAGCCCGCAGACAGCGTGCACGACCTGTTCGCCGAGACGTTGTTCGGGGACACACCCCTCGGTCGCTCGGTGCTCGGCTCGATCGAGTCGATCGAGGGCTTGAGTCGGGACGACGTCGACGGCTGGTACCGGCGGCGGTACACGATGCCGTCGATCGTGGTGACCGCGGCGGGCCGGGTGGACCACCAGCAGGTGCTCGACCTGGTCACGGCGGCGTTCGCCGACCGCCTGGGCGGTGAGACCGGTCCGGCGCCGCTGCGGCGAGGGGACGACGTCGTCCTCGCCCGGCCGGCGCGACCGACCGGGCTGATCACCCGGAAGACCGAGCAGACCCACCTGCTCTACGGCGGCCTCGGCCTCGGCCGGCTCGACGACCGGCGCTACGCCGCCTCGGTGCTGGAGGCCGCGGTCGGCGGCGGGATGAGCTCGCGGCTGTTCCAGGAGATCCGCGAGAAGCGGGGTTTGGTCTACAGCGTCGGCTCGGCGCTCACGCACTACGCGGGCACGGGGTCGTTCTCGGTGTACGCGGGCTGCTCGCCCAAGCGGGTGCCCGAGGTCCTGCGGCTGGTCCGCGAGGAGCTGGCGCGGGTCGCCGAGGAAGGGCTGACCGCCGAGGAGGTGGCCCGCGGTCGCGGCCAGCTCAAGGGCGGCCTGGTCCTCGGCCTGGAGGACACCGGCTCGCGGATGAGCCGGCTCGGCAAGAGCGAGCTGTCCTACGGGGAGTACCTCCCCGTCCGCGAGGTGCTCGCCCGTCTGGATGCCGTCGACGAGGAGCAGGTGCGAGCGGTCGGTGCAGACCTGCTCACCCGGGAGACGTGCCTGGCCGTGGTCGGCCCCTACCGCGAGTCCGACCTCGACCGCCTGTAGCCGATGACCGGTCCGCTCCAGGTCCACAGCGCTCTCTCGCGTGGCGTGTTCGCGGTGACGGTGCTCGTGTCGCTCGCCGTCTTGTTCGCCCCGGGAGCCGACGTGCCCTCGGCACCACCGGGCACGGACAAGCTGGTGCACGGTGCGGTGTTCGCCGCGCTCGCGCTGACCGGCCGGTGGGCCGGCATCCAGCGCGGCGTGCTCGCCGGGCTGCTGCCCCTGTACGCGGCGGTCAGCGAGCTGCTGCAGGGCATCCCGGCCCTGCAGCGCGACACGTCCGTGGGGGACTGGGTCGCCGACGTGGTCGGCATCCTCCTGGGACTCCTGCTGTGGGATCTCCTCGCCCGGCGCCGGGCCGCCCGCTGACCGCTGTGTTGCGGCCGATCGCGGGCTTGGGAAGCTTGACCGCGTGACGACCTCCGCCCCCGGCGAGCAGGACAGCCCCTCGACGACCGGGGAACCGCCCCGCATCAACGTCGGCGTGCTCGGTGCCCGCGGGCGGATGGGCACCGAGGTGGTCAAGGCGGTCAACGCCGCCGACGACCTCGAGCTCGTCGCGATGGTGGAGGCGGGCGACTGGCTGTTCAACGTCGCCGACGCCGGCGCCGAGGTGGTCGTCGACTTCACCCGCCCGGACGTCGTCATGGACAACATCCGGTTCTGCATCGACAACGACATCCACTGCGTGGTCGGGACGACGGGCTTCGACGAGGCGAAGCTCGCCACGGTCGCGGAGTGGTTGCAGCCCAAGCCCGACCTGGGCGTGATCATCGCGCCGAACTTCGGCATCGGCGCGGTGCTGCTCATGCGCTTCGCGCAGGAGGCGGCGCGGTTCTTCCCGTCGGTCGAGGTGGTCGAGCTCCACCACCCGAACAAGGTGGACGCCCCCTCCGGTACCGCCGTCCGCACCGCCCGCCTGGTCGCCGCCGCTCGTCGGGCGGCCGGGCTGCCGCCGGCCCCCGACGCGACGACCGACAGCCTGCCCGGCGCCAGGGGTGCCGACGTCGAGGGCGTCGCGGTGCACGCCGTCCGGCTGTCCGGGCTGGTCGCGCACCAGGAGGTGCTCATGGGTGCGCCGGGGGAGACCCTGACCCTCCGGCACGACTCGTACGACCGCGCCTCGTTCATGCCCGGGGTGCTGCTCGCGGTGCGGGAGATCCGCCGCCACCCCGGACTCACCGTGGGGATCGAGGGCCTGCTGGGCCTCTGACCTGGCCTCCGGCGCAGGCCTCGGGGACCCCCTGTGCACGGCCCTCCGGACTCGTGTATGGTTCTCGATGCGCCGCCGGGGCCGAGAGGCCAGCCGGAAGTCCTCCTACGGGGAACATCCGGTTGCGGCGCAGGGTTGGACAACAAGCCGCCATCGACGAAGCCCGTGAGGGTCGAGTTGGTGCGCGTCCGCTCCTTGAGAACTCAACAGCGTGCCGAAAGTCAGTGCCAAGTAACAAACCCCCGATGCCGGGTCGTCTTTTGGATGGCCTGGTGGGGATTCCTTTGGTTGATTGACATCAAGAGTGCTAGCTCTTGGTTCTCAGCCGCGATCAAATCATCTACGGAGAGTTTGATCCTGGCTCAGGACGAACGCTGGCGGCGTGCTTAACACATGCAAGTCGAACGAGGCCCTCCTTCGGGGGGTGTCCTAGTGGCGAACGGGTGAGTAACACGTGGGCAACCTGCCCCCGGCTCTGGGATAACTCCAAGAAATTGGGGCTAATACCGGATATGTCCGCTGACCGCATGGTCTGGTGGTGGAAAGGGTTTCCGGCTGGGGATGGGCCCGCGGCCTATCAGCTTGTTGGTGGGGTAGTGGCCTACCAAGGCGACGACGGGTAGCCGGCCTGAGAGGGTGACCGGCCACACTGGGACTGAGACACGGCCCAGACTCCTACGGGAGGCAGCAGTGGGGAATATTGCGCAATGGGCGAAAGCCTGACGCAGCGACGCCGCGTGGGGGATGACGGCCTTCGGGTTGTAAACCTCTTTCAGCAGGGACGAAGCGCAAGTGACGGTACCTGCAGAAGAAGCACCGGCCAACTACGTGCCAGCAGCCGCGGTAATACGTAGGGTGCAAGCGTTGTCCGGAATTATTGGGCGTAAAGAGCTCGTAGGCGGTTCGTCGCGTCGGCTGTGAAATCCCGAGGCTCAACCTCGGGTCTGCAGTCGATACGGGCGGACTGGAGTTCGGCAGGGGAGACTGGAATTCCTGGTGTAGCGGTGAAATGCGCAGATATCAGGAGGAACACCGGTGGCGAAGGCGGGTCTCTGGGCCGATACTGACGCTGAGGAGCGAAAGCGTGGGGAGCGAACAGGATTAGATACCCTGGTAGTCCACGCCGTAAACGTTGGGCGCTAGGTGTGGGGGCCATTCCACGGTCTCCGTGCCGCAGCTAACGCATTAAGCGCCCCGCCTGGGGAGTACGGCCGCAAGGCTAAAACTCAAAGGAATTGACGGGGGCCCGCACAAGCGGCGGAGCATGTTGCTTAATTCGATGCAACGCGAAGAACCTTACCTAGGCTTGACATGCACGGAAATCTCGCAGAGATGCGGGGTGCCTTTGGCGTCGTGCACAGGTGGTGCATGGTTGTCGTCAGCTCGTGTCGTGAGATGTTGGGTTAAGTCCCGCAACGAGCGCAACCCTCGTTCCATGTTGCCAGCACGTAATGGTGGGGACTCATGGGAGACTGCCGGGGTCAACTCGGAGGAAGGTGGGGATGACGTCAAATCATCATGCCCCTTATGTCTAGGGCTGCAAACATGCTACAATGGCCGGTACAAAGGGCTGCGATACCGTGAGGTGGAGCGAATCCCAAAAAGCCGGTCTCAGTTCGGATTGGGGTCTGCAACTCGACCCCATGAAGTTGGAGTCGCTAGTAATCGCAGATCAGCAACGCTGCGGTGAATACGTTCCCGGGCCTTGTACACACCGCCCGTCACGTCACGAAAGTCGGTAACGCCCGAAGCCGGTGGCCCAACCCCTTGTGGGAGGGAGCCGTCGAAGGCGGGATCGGCGATTGGGACGAAGTCGTAACAAGGTAGCCGTACCGGAAGGTGCGGCTGGATCACCTCCTTTCTAAGGAGCAGCTGGCCGGCCACCCGCACGGGTGCCGGTCCAGGGCCATGCCAGAACGAAGACGGTGGATCACTCCGATCCGCCGCGGGTTGTCTGGGTGGTGCTCGAGGGTGGAACGCTGACCAGTTCGGATGTCCGGCTGTGGCCGGCCCGCTAGTACTGCCGCGGTTCCTTCGGGGATCGGGCGTGGAGCGCGGGCGGGGTGCAGTCCGGGTCCGTAGGCACGCTGTTGGGTCCTGAGGGAGCGGACTGTTTCCCTTGACGCAGGACCATCCCTGGTCTCACAGCGCCGGCCCCTTGTGGGGGGTCCGGGTCTGGTGGGGCCGGTGGGGGGTGGTGGCTGTTTGTTGGTTGAGAACTGCACAGTGGACGCGAGCATCTTTGACCGGCCGCATCGTCTTTTTTTCGAAAGAGGGTGTCGGCTGGTTTTTGTCGAGTTGTTTGTTGTGTGTTGGTTAAGTTGTTAAGGGCACACGGTGGATGCCTGGGCATCAGGAGCCGATGAAGGACGTGGGAGGCTGCGATAAGCCTCGGGGAGCTGCCAACCGAGCGTTGATCCGAGGGTGTCCGAATGGGGGAACCCCGCACCAGTCATGTGGTGTGACCCGCGCCTGAACACATAGGGCGTGTGGAGGGAACGTGGGGAAGTGAAACATCTCAGTACCCACAGGAAGAGAAAACAACCGTGATTCCGTGAGTAGTGGCGAGCGAAAGCGGATCTTAGGCTAAACCGGTCGCATGTGATACCCGGCAGGGGTTGTGTGGTCGGGGTTGTGGGAGCATCCAGTTCGGTCTGCCGGCCGGGCGGGGAGTGAGAAAGACTCGTGGTTAGTGGAAGGCCTCTGGAAGGGGTCGCCGCAGAGGGTGAGAGCCCCGTACACGAAAACCCGAGTCCTCCCGGATGTTTTCCCGAGTAGCACCGAGCCCGTGAAATTCGGTGTGAATCTGGCGGGACCACCCGCTAAGCCTGAATACTCCCTGATGACCGATAGCGGACGAGTACCGTGAGGGAAAGGTGAAAAGTACCCCGGGAGGGGAGTGAAATAGTACCTGAAACCGTGTGCCTACAAGCCGTGAGAGCCTTAGCCGGGGTTACCTGGCGGGGTGATTGCGTGCCTTTTGAAGAATGAGCCTGCGAGTTAGCGGTACGTGGCGAGGTTAACCCGTGGGGGGTAGCCGTAGCGAAAGCGAGTCCGAACAGGGCGAGGATAGTCGCGTGCTCTAGACCCGAAGCCGAGTGATCTACCCATGGCCAGGTTGAAGCGCGGGTAAGACCGCGTGGAGGACCGAACCCACCAGGGTTGAAAACCTGGGGGATGAGCTGTGGGTAGGGGTGAAAGGCCAATCAAACTCGGTGATAGCTGGTTCTCCCCGAAATGCATTTAGGTGCAGCGTCGCGTGTTTCTTGCCGGAGGTAGAGCACTGGATGGCTGATGGGCCCTACCAGGTTACTGACGTCAACCAAACTCCGAATGCCGGTAAGTGAGAGCGCGGCAGTGAGACTGCGGGCGATAAGGTTCGTAGTCGAGAGGGAAACAGCCCAGATCATCGGCTAAGGCCCCTAAGCGTGTGCTAAGTGGAAAAGGATGTGGGATCGCAGAGACAACCAGGAGGTTGGCTTAGAAGCAGCCACCCTTGAAAGAGTGCGTAATAGCTCACTGGTCAAGTGGTTCCGCGCCGACAATGTAGCGGGGCTCAAGCACACCGCCGAAGCCGTGACACTCCAGCAGATACTCCGCCGGTCCTCGTATGGGCCGGCCAGGGGCTGGGGTGGGTAGGGGAGCGTCGTGTGGTGGGTGAAGCGGCGGAGGGATCCAGCCGTGGACGCCACGCGAGTGAGAATGCAGGCATGAGTAGCGAAAGGGGAGTGAGAAACTCCCCCGCCGGATGACCAAGGGTTCCTGGGCCAGGCTAATCCGCCCAGGGTGAGTCGGGACCTAAGGCGAGGCCGACAGGCGTAGTCGATGGACAACGGGTTGATATTCCCGTACCCGCGAAGGAGCGCCCATGCCGGACCCAGCGATGCTAACCGCCCGAACCGGTCGCGGCTTTCGAGCCAAGATCGGGGAGCGCGGGACCCGGACTGGTAGTAGGCAAGCGATGGGGTGACGCAGGAAGGTAGTCCTCCCGGTGAGTGGTAGTACCGGTGCAAGGGTGTGGCCCGTCCGATAGGCAAATCCGTCGGACATTGTGGGTGAGGCCTGACGCATAGCCGAATGAGGCGAATGGGATGATCCTATGCTGCCGAGAAAAGCCTCTAGCGAGTTCCGAGCGGCCCGTACCCCAAACCAACTCAGGTGGTCAGGTAGAGAATACCGAGGCGATCGAGCGAACTGTGGTTAAGGAACTCGGCAAAATGCCCCCGTAACTTCGGGAGAAGGGGGACCCTCTGCTGTGAACCGCCGCGCGCGGGGTAGCGGTGGGGGGTCGCAGAGACCAGTGAGAAGCGACTGTTTACTAAAAACACAGGTCCGTGCGAAGTCGTAAGACGATGTATACGGACTGACGCCTGCCCGGTGCTGGAACGTTAAGGGGACGGGTTAGTGCACCTCGTGTGTGCGAAGCTCAGAACTCAAGCGCCAGTAAACGGCGGTGGTAACTATAACCATCCTAAGGTAGCGAAATTCCTTGTCGGGTAAGTTCCGACCTGCACGAATGGCGTAACGACTTCTCAGCTGTCTCAACCACAGGCTCGGCGAAATTGCACTACGAGTAAAGATGCTCGTTACGCGCGGCAGGACGGAAAGACCCCGGGACCTTCACTACAGCTTGATATTGGTGTTCGGTTCGGCTTGTGTAGGATAGGTGGGAGACTGTGAAGCGGGCACGCCAGTGTCCGTGGAGTCGCCGTTGAAATACCACTCTGGTCGAATTGGATGTCTAACCTCGGTCCGTGATCCGGATCAGGGACAGTGTCAGGTGGGTAGTTTAACTGGGGCGGTTGCCTCCCAAAATGTAACGGAGGCGCCCAAAGGTTCCCTCAGCCTGGTTGGCAATCAGGTGTCGAGTGCAAGTGCACAAGGGAGCTTGACTGCGAGACCGACGGGTCGAGCAGGAGCGAAAGCTGGGACTAGTGACCCGGCACCGGCATGTGGAAGCGGTGTCGCTCAACGGATAAAAGGTACCCCGGGGATAACAGGCTGATCTTCCCCAAGAGTCCATATCGACGGGATGGTTTGGCACCTCGATGTCGGCTCGTCGCATCCTGGGGCTGGAGTAGGTCCCAAGGGTTGGGCTGTTCGCCCATTAAAGCGGTACGCGAGCTGGGTTTAGAACGTCGTGAGACAGTTCGGTCCCTATCCGCCGCGCGCGTAAGAGACTTGCGAAGAGCTGTCCCTAGTACGAGAGGACCGGGACGGACGAACCTCTGGTGTGCCAGTTGTACCGCCAGGTGCACTGCTGGTTGGCTACGTTCGGCAGGGATAACCGCTGAAAGCATCTAAGCGGGAAGCTCGCTTCAAGATGAGGTCTCTCACCCACTCGATGGGGTAAGGCCCCCGCCCAGACCAGCGGGTTGATAGGCCGGAGGTGGAAGCACCGCAAGGTGTGCAGCTGACCGGTACTAACAGGCCGAGGACTTACCACACACACATTCTTCTCGATCGTGTCTCGCGTCCACTGTGCGGTTCTGAACCCACAAACCCACACCCGGTAACGGGTCTGCGGTGTGTGACAGGTTCACAGCGTTACGGCGGCCATGGCGAGAGGGAAACGCCCGGTCACATTCCGAACCCGGAAGCTAAGCCTCTCAGCGCCGATGGTACTGCCCTGGAGACGGGGTGGGAGAGTAGGACGCCGCCGGACATACCTCACCGAAAGGGCCCCAGCCACCAGGCTGGGGCCCTTTCGCATACCCGGCCCGCGGTTGAGCGCGCGAAACCACCCGCGGTTAAGCGCGCGAAACCACCCGCGCTTTATCGCGATAAAGCACGCAGGGTCAGCGGCGGCGGGGTTCCTTGCTCGTGGCGCCCACGTTGTCGGCGAGCCAGGCGTTGAGCGTCTGCAGCTCCCGCCAGGCGGTGCGGACCTCGTCGAGGGCACGCCGCTCGTGCAGCCAGTCGGTCGGCTCCCAGGACCTCGAGGCGTGCAGCGCCTTGTGCTTCAGGAGCTCGACGCGCGGGGCATCGGCCGCGTAGCCCGACGGCACCCGGCTCAGGCGGTCGCCCCGGATCTCGAAGCCGGCCGAGGAGAGGCGTCCCACCTCTTGCTCCAGCCGCGACCCCTGGACGTCGTCCGCCACGGCCCGCCGGAACCGGTCCACCTGGTCGGACTCCAAGCGCCACGCCCCGCCGGCGACGTGCAGGCCCTCTGCGGAGATCTGCACGTACCAGGCCCCGGCTCCGCGCCCTTCCTGGACGACGACGGCGCCCTGGTGCGTCTTGTACGGCGTCTTGTCGTTGCTGAACCGGACGTCGCGGTACGGGCGGAACACCTTCGCCGACCCGAACTCCGCCTCCAGCTCCTCCAGCATCGCGAGCAGCGGCTTGCGCACGTACGCGTCGTAGTCGCCCTTGTGCCGGGTCCAGTAGGTCTTGCTGTTGTCGGCCTCCAGGCCCTCGTAGAAGACGAGCCCCTCGTCCGGGAACCCTTCGAAGGTCATCGGGCCTCCTCGGCCTCGTCGGAGCGGTGGTCGGTCAGCATCGTGTGCCAGCGGACCTCGCGCAGCGGCGCTCCGCCGGTCTCCAGCGTCCGGGCCCACCCCTGCGGTGCCCACCCGGCCGACTCGTAGAACCGGGCGGAGACGCCATCGGTCTCGGGCAACCACACCTGCAACCGCGCGGTCCCGGTGGCCATCGCCAGGTCGGCCACGGCGGCGAGCAGGCGGCTGCCGTGCCCGCGGCGTCCCCACCGGGGCTCCACCAGCAGGGTCGCGATCTCCGTCGTGGGGCCGGCCGGGTCGGGTACCTCGCCCGCGCCGAGCTCGGCAGGGCCGTAGGCGGCGAAGCCCACGATCTCGTCGCGCTCCACCGCGACCAGCACGCCGTGCCCCGGCGTCGGGGGCGCGGTCACCGCCGTCCGCCAGGCCTCGGTGGCGGCGTCCTCGTCCCACTCGTCGAGGACGGCGACCGGCAGCACGTCGCGGTACGCCGTCCGCCACGTGACCACCTGCACCCGGGCCACGGCCGGGGCGTCGTCCGGACGGGCGGGTCGCACGGAGACCTCCGCCGTCCCGGTGAACCGGGGAAAGGGGGTCGCGGCGTCCACCGGGGCAGCCTAGGACGGCACGCCGACACGGGTGGGCGCCGGTCGCGTTGCCGGGGGTGCTGGAATCGCGGGGTGACGACGACGCCCGACACCCGCCCGGCGACCGGATCCCGCGCGGTCAGCCCCGGCGTGGTGGGGGCGCTGCTGGTCGTCTACGTCGTCTGGGGTTCCACCTACCTGGCGATCAAGTACACCGTGGCCGACCTGCCGCCGCTGCTGGCGATGGGCTTCCGCTTCCTGCTCGCCGGGAGCCTGCTGCTGGCCATCGTCGTCGCCACCCGGGGCCGCCAGGCGCTGCGCATGACCCTTCGGCAGGCGGGCACCGCCGTCGCGTGCGGGTTGCTGCTGCTGGTCGGCGGCAACGGACTGGTCGCGGTGGCCGAGCAGTACGTCGACTCCGGCCTGGCGGCGCTGCTCATCGCGGCCACCCCGCTGTGGGTCGTGGTCCTCCGGGCGCTGCTCGGCGACCGGCCGGCCGCGAGCACCGTCGGCGGCCTGCTCGTGGGGATCGTCGGCGTCGCCGTGCTGCTGCGGCCGGGCTTCGGCGGAGCGCACGGGATCGGTCCGCTGCTGCTGGTCTGCCTGAGCTCGCTGCTCTGGTCCATCGGCACGGTGCTCGCCACCCGGCGACCGCTGCCCAAGGACCCGTTCGCCACGACGGTCGTCGAGATGGCCGCCGGCGGGCTGACGATGGTCGTGCTCGGCTCGATCGGCGGCGAGTGGGGGCGGGTCGACCTCGGCGCGGTCGACGCGTCGTCCTGGCTGGCGTTCGGCTACCTCGTGGTCGTCGGGAGCCTCGTCGCCTACAGCGCCTACGTGTGGCTGCTCGCGCACGCGCCGGTCTCCCTGGCGACCACCTACGCCTACGTCAACCCCGCCGTGGCGGTGGCGCTCGGCGCGCTGTTCCTCGGCGAGCCGCTGAGCACGCCGGTGCTCGTCGGCGGGGCGGTGATCATCGTCGCCGTCGCGGTGGTGATCAGCACCGAGGCGCGCAGCCTGCGCCGCCAGCAGCAGCTCCCGACCTGACGCTGTCGTACCCGGGAGGCAGGATCGCGCAGGTGAGCACCCGAGCCGAGCGACTACCGGCGCCCCTGGCCCGGCGCATCGCCCTCGCCGCGCAGGGCTTCGCCGATCCGCGGCCCGCCGGCGCCGTCGACACCCGGCAGCTGCGCCGGGTCACCTCCCGGCTGGCCGTCGTCCAGATCGACTCGGTGAACGTGCTCTCCCGCTCGCACTACCTGCCGGCGTTCAGCCGGCTCGGCGCCTACCCGCGCGCCGCGCTCGACGGCCTGGCCTACCGCCGCCGGGAGCTGTTCGAGTACTGGGCGCACGAGGCGTCGTTCCTGCCGGTCCGGCTGCAGCCCTTCCTGCGCTGGCGCATGGCCGCCGCCGAGCAGCACGCCTGGGGCTCCATGGTCCGCATCCAGCGCGAGCGGCCGGGCTACGTCGCCGAGATCGAGGCCCGGGTGCGCGAGGGCGGGCCGCTCAAGGCCAGCGATCTGCTCGAGCCCAAGCCCGACCGGCCCGGCACGATGTGGAACTGGCACGCCGGCAAGGTGGCGCTGGAGTGGCTCTTCTACACCGGCGTGCTCAGCGCCCGGTCCCGCACCGCGGGGTTCGAGCGCGTCTACGACCTCACCGAGCGGGTGATCCCGGCCGACGTCCTCGCCGTCCCCACCCCCGAGCCCGGCGTGGCCTTCCGCGAGCTGGTGCGGACGGCGGCGCGGGCGCTCGGCGTGGCCACCGAGCGCGACCTGCGCGACTACTTCCGGCTCAAGCCCGAGCCCGCGCGGCAGGCGATCGCCGAGCTGGCCGAGGCGGGGGAGCTGCAGCCGGTCGAGGTCGACGGCTGGGGCGCGCCCGCCTGGCTGGATCCGGAGGCGCGCCGGCCCCGCTGGATCCGCGCCCGTGCCCTGCTCAGCCCCTTCGACTCGTTGGTCTGGGAGCGACCGCGGGTCGAGCGCATCTGGGGCTTCCGGTACCGCATCGAGATCTACACGCCCGCGGACAAGCGGGTGCACGGCTACTACGTGCTGCCGTTCCTGCTCGGCGACGAGCTGGTCGGCCGCGTCGACATCAAGGCCGATCGCCAGGCCGGCGTGCTGCGGGTGCAGGCGGCCTACACCGAGGACGACGTCGACCGCGGGCTCGTGGCCACCGAGCTGGCCGGGGAGCTGGCCGCCATGGCCGACTGGATGGAGCTCGACGCGGTGTCGGTCACCGGCCGTGGAGACCTGGCCCGGGATCTGCAGACGGTGCTGGGACCGGCCGCCGAGGCGGGCTGACCCCGGCGGCGCGGGTGCTCAGCAGGCGGCGGAGCAGCAGCTGGCTCATACCGCGCTCGCCCGCCGCACCCGCTGGTCGCCCGAGACGGTGCGCAGCGACACGGTGACCTGCGCCGGGCCGTCGCCGGCGGTGGCCTCGTCGCCGTCGAGCTGCGACTCCATCCGCCCGGAGAGGCTGGACAGGTCCAACCACACCCGCAGGCCGGGGGCGATGCCGACCTCGATGTCGCCGGAGACCGTCTTGACGCCGACGGTGCCGCCGCTGACGTGGTCGATGCCGACGTCGCCGGACGCGGTGCTCACCGAGACGTCGCCGGTGACGGTGCCGACCTCGACGTCGCCGGAGGCGGTCTTGACCTCCAGCCCGGCGCCGACCGACTCCACCTGCACGTCGCCCGACGCCGAGCCCACGGTGGCGCGGCCGGTGACGGTGCCGAGCCGGGCGTCTCCGCTGGCCGTGCGCAGCTGCAGCTCGGTGCAGGACTCGACGTCGGCGTCGCCGCTGGCCCCGGTGAGCTCGGCGCGGCCGAGCTCACCGCGCAGCTCGGTGTCGGCGGAGGCGACCGCGATCCGGGTGGCGGTCCCGGTGGGGGCGGTCACCCGGATGGCGAAGGAGGGCGTGCGCAGCAGGCGCCGCTCGGGCACGTGCACGCGCAGCCGCGAGCCGACCAGGAACAGGTCGACGCGGTCGATCAGCTCCTCGGCGGTCGAGTCGAGCGCCTCGATCTCGACGACGTACTCGGGGGTGTCCTCGACCGCCTCGACGGTCACCGAGCCGGCGGGGTTGCGGACCTCGACGGCGTACGGGCCGGCGCCGACGGGAAAGCGGTGGACGCGGATCTCCACGGGTCCTCCAGGAAGTGGGTCGTTCGCGAGGGTCAGCTGCGCGCGAAGCCGGAGATGCGGCGCGGGCCGCGACCGGACGACGGCGGGGTGTTCGGGGCGCGCACGGCGGAGGAGACCGCCCGGACGAGCCACGCGTTGAGCGAGACGCCGGACGCGGCCGCGGCCGCCTCCGCCCGTGCCTTGAGCGGCTCGGGCAGCCGGAGGCTGATGCGGGCGACCGCGCCCTCCTCGTCGGCGTCGTCGTCCTCGAGATCGGGCTCCTCGACCGGTTCGTGCGGCACCGGCGGGACGACGACCACCTCCGGGTCGCGGCCGCGGAGCCGGATGTCGACCAGCCCGCCCTCCAGCGCCGCGGTCACCTCGGCCGCCATGTCGGACAGCGCGTTGGTGACGGTCAGCCGGACGGCCGGCTCCATCGTGTCGGCGAGCAGTCGGGCGGTCTCGCGGGCCTGCTCGCCCGCAGCGGCGGCCGCCGAGGTGAGCGAGTTGCGCAGGGCGTCGACGTAGTCGCTGAGATCCATGGACGCCATGGTGGCGTCAGTCCCCCCGCACGACGGCGTCGGGACCCCCGCTGTGGCGCCGCCAGGGCGCGAGCAGGCGGGCGACGTCGCGGTCGCGCGAGCGTCCGGCGTGCCGGGTGCGCGGGCGCGAGAGCTGCGCCCGGAGCTCTTCGGTGTAGGTCCAGTTATCCATGGCGTCAGCATGACACCATTCTGACGTCATCGCAAGCACCACAGTGAAGTCATGCTGATGTCGTCGGATCGCATGTCTAGGCTCGCCGCCGTGCCCCGGATCGCGCCGCTCCAGGTCCAGGTCATCGCCTGGACGTCGTTCGACCCGCCGGGCGACGTGCCGTGGGAGACCGATGCCGACGGTGGCCAGGCGCTGGCCGAGTTCGCCGGCCGCGCCTGCTACGAGTCCTGGGACAAGCCGAACCCGGCGACGGCGACCAACCAGGGGTTCCTGCGGCACATCCTCGAGGTGGGCCACGGCTCGGTGCTGGAGCACGCGAGCGTGACCATGTACCTCACCGGCGTCTCCCGCTCGCTCACCCACGAGCTGATCCGGCACCGCCACTTCTCCTTCAGCCAGCTCTCCCAGCGGCACGTGCCGGACGCCGTGGTCGAGCCGGCGGTGGTGGCGGCCGACCCCGAGCTGCACGAGAAGTTCCTGGCCGCGACCGACGCGGCCCTGGCCGCCTCCCGCGCGCTGCTGGACGCGCTCGAGAGCGGCATCGGCGACGCACCGAACGCGGCGCTGCGCCGTCGTCAGGCGCGGCAGGCCGCCCGCTCGCTGCTGCCGGCCTCCCTGGAGTCGCGCATCGTCGTCACCGGCAACTACCGGGCGTGGCGGCACTTCATCGCCATGCGGGCCAGCGAGCACGCCAACGTCGAGATGCGCGCCGTCGCGATCGCCTGCCTGCGCGAGCTGCAGCGGATCGCCGGCAACGCCTTCGACGACTTCCGGATCAGCCGCCTGGCCGACGGCACCGAGGTCGCCGCGAGCCCCTACGTCACCGAGGGCTGAACCCCACCTACAGTCGACGGGCACCGACGAGGGGGAGCGACGTGATCGACACCCAGTACGAGGACCTGCTCCGCCGGGTGCTGGACGGCGGCAGCGCGAAGTCCGACCGCACCGGCACCGGGACGACGAGCACCTTCGGCGAGCGGCTGCGCTACGACCTCTCCCAGGGCTTCCCGCTGGTCACCACGAAGAAGGTGCACTTCAAGTCGGTCGCCTACGAGCTGCTGTGGTTCCTGCGCGGCGAGGGCAACACGCGCTGGTTGCAGGAGCACGGCGTCACCATCTGGGACGAGTGGGCGGACGCCGACGGCGGCCTCGGCCCGGTCTACGGCGTGCAGTGGCGCTCCTGGCCGACCCCGGACGGCGGCACGATCGACCAGATCTCCCAGGTGCTGCAGACCCTCCGGTCCGACCCCGACTCCCGGCGGATGCTCGTCTCGGCCTGGAACGTCGGCGCGCTGCCGGAGATGGCGCTCGCGCCCTGCCACGCGATGTTCCAGTTCTACGTCGCCGACGGCCGGCTCTCCTGCCAGCTCTACCAGCGCAGCGCCGACCTGTTCCTCGGCGTCCCGTTCAACATCGCCAGCTACGCCCTGCTCACGCAGATGGTGGCCCAGCAGGTCGGGCTCGAGCCCGGCGACTTCATCTGGGTCGGCGGCGACTGCCACATCTACTCCAACCACGAGGCCCAGGTGCGCGAGCAGCTCACGCGGGAGGCCCGGCCGTTCCCGCGGCTGACCATCGACCCGGCGCCCTCGCTGTTCGAGTACGGGTACGAGAACTTCCACGTGCACGACTACGACCCGCACCCTGCCATCCGCGGCGCGGTGGCCGTGTGAGTCCGGTCCGCCTGATCTGGGCGCAGGGCCCGGACGGCGTCATCGGCGTCGACGGCGACCTGCCCTGGGACCTGCCGGAGGACCGCCGGCTGTTCAAGGCGCTGACCAGCGGCGGCACCGTCGTCATGGGCCGGCGCACCTGGGAGTCGCTGCCGCCGCGGTTCCGGCCGCTGCCCGGCCGCCGCAACGTCGTCCTCAGCACCACCCTCGACGCGGCCGACGGCGCCGAGATCGCCCGCTCGGTCGACGAGGTGCTCGCCGCCGGGCACGACCGGCTCTGGGTCATCGGCGGTGGCGGGGTCTACGAGGCGTTCCTGCCGCACGCCGACGAGGTCGTGATCACCGAGGTGGAGGGCTCGTTCCCCGGCGACACGTTCGCCCCACGCCTGGACGACGGCTGGACCAAGGGCCGGAGCCTCCCCGACGGCGGCCGCCTCGAGTCGTCCACCGGGCTGCGGTTCGGCGTGACGTGGTGGCACCGCGGGGACGGCGCAGCCACCAGCCCCGTCCCGGGCGTGCTCGCCGAGGTGCTCGGGGAGCTCCCGACGCGCTAGCGTGCCCGCCCGTGGCCAGGTCGTGGACGTCCCGGGTGGGCACCGTGCTGCTGTCGGCCGGTGCGATCGTCGGCCTGACGGCGGTGCCGTCGTCGGCGGGCGGGGGCGCCGGGTCGGCCGGTGCCGGTGACCCCTACTTCCCGCTGCAGGGCAACGGCGGCTACGACGTCGCCCACTACGACCTCACCCTCGCCACCACCCCGGCCACCGGGCGGCTCGACGCCGTCGCGGCGATCACCGCGACCGCGACGCAGCAGCTGAAGGCGTTCGACCTCGACCTGCGCCGCACGCTCACCGTCTCGGCGGTCACCGTCGACGGCCGGCCGGCGGCGTTCGCCCAGCCGGCCTCGCTCGGCCAGGAGCTCGTGGTCACCCCGGCCTCCCCGGTACGGGTCGGCGCGCAGTTCACCGTCGTCGTCCGCTACGGCGGCGTCCCGGTCGAGGTGACCGACCCCGACGGGTCCGTCGAGGGCTGGGTGCGCACGGCCGACGGCGCCTTCGTGGTGAACGAGCCGCAGGGCTCGCCCGGCTGGTACCCCTGCAACGACACCCCGACGGACAAGGCGACGTACGACTTCCACGTCACCGTCCCGACCGGTGTCACCGCCGTCGCCAACGGTGAGCTGGTCCGCGCACCGCGCACGAGTGGCGGGCGCACCACCTTCGACTGGCACCTGGGTCAGCCGATCTCGACCTACCTGTCCTTCGCCACCACCGGCCAGTTCCAGGTGACCACGGGCCGCACGCCCGGTGGCATCCCCTACTTCACCGCCGTGGACCCGGCGCAGCCGTCGGACCTCTCGCAGCTGCCGGCGATGGTCGACTTCTTCGGCACCGTCTTCGGCCGCTACCCGTTCTCCTCCACCGGTGCCCTGGTGGACGACGCGCCGGAGGTCGGCTACGCGCTCGAGACGGCGACGCGGCCGTCGTTCGACTCGGCGCCCGACGAGCTCACCCTCGCCCACGAGCTGGCGCACCAGTGGTTCGGCGACAGCGTGACCGTGGCCCGCTGGCGCGACATCTGGCTCAACGAGGGCTTCGCCGAGTGGTCGTCGTGGTTCTGGAGCGAGCACAGCGGTCAGACGAGCGCCCAGCAGTTCTTCAAGAAGTACTACGCGACCCCGGCCTCGAAGACCGACTTCTGGAACCCGCCGCCGGGCGACCCGGGTGACGCCGCCGATCTCTTCGACGACTCGATCTACGAGCGCGGGGCGATGACCCTGCAGGCCCTGCGGGTGAAGATCGGGGACGACGCCGCCTTCCTCGGCCTGCTGCACGACTGGCAGACGGCGCACCGGTTCGGCAACGCGCGCGTCGAGGACTTCGTCGCGTTCACCGTCGCGCGCTTCCCCCAGGTGCCCGGACTGCAGCACTTCTTCCAGGTCTGGCTGTACGACCCGGGCAAGCCGGCCAACTGGTGACCGCCGTCCGGGAGGCGGCTCGGTAGATTCGACGCATGAACCCGGACCCCGCCCGGCCCTTCGGCCGCGTGCTGACGGCGATGGTGACGCCCTTCGCCGACGACGGGACGATCGATCTCGCCGGCGCCCAGGAGCTCGCCGCCTCGCTGGTCGACCGCGGCGCCCACGACGGACTCGTCATCGCCGGGACGACGGGGGAGTCCCCGACGGTCACCGACGCCGAGCAGCGCGCCGTCCTGGAGGCGGTGATCGACGCCGTCGGCGACCGTGCTGCTGTCGTCGCCGGTGTCGGCACCAACGACACCGCGCACACCATCGAGAAGGCACGCGACGCCGAGCGGCTCGGCGCGGCCGGCCTGCTGGTGGTCACCCCGTACTACAACAAGCCGCCGCAGGCGGGCCTGCTCCGGCACTTCACCGCCGTCGCCGACGCGACCGACCTGCCGGTGATGCTCTACGACATCCCGCCGCGCTCCGTGGTGCCGATCGAGGTCGAGACCCTCGTCCGGCTCGCCGAGCACCCGCGGATCGTCGCGGTCAAGGACGCCAAGGGCGACCTCGGCGCGATGTCCTGGACGATGGCGCGCACCGACCTCGCCTACTACAGCGGCGAGGACATGCTGAACTTCCCGATCCTCGCGATCGGCGGGGTGGGCGTCGTGAGCGTGGTCGGCCACGTGGTCGGCCCGCGGCTGGCCGAACTGGTCGCCGCGGTCGAGTCCGGCGACCTGGTCAAGGCCCGCGCGGTGCACGAGAGCCTGCTGCCGGTCTACTCCGGCGTGATGGGCGGCGGGCAGGGCGTCATGATGATCAAGGCGGCGCTGCGCGAGCTCGGGCTGCCCGCCGGCCCGGTCCGCCCGCCGCTGGTCGACGCCACGCCCGAGCAGGTGGCGAAGCTGCGCACCGATCTGACCGCCGGAGGGGTGGCCCTGTGATGAATGGCGCTGCGAGAGCCGCGGGAACCCACCTGTCGTGACCATCGCCCAGCCCCACCTGGACCTGCAGGCACCCCCACGGCTGCCGGAGGGCGCGCTCCGGGTCATGGCCCTCGGTGGCCTCGGCGAGATCGGCCGCAACATGGCCGTGCTCGAGTTCGAGGGCAAGCTGCTGGTCATCGACTGCGGCGTGCTCTTCCCGGAGGCCGAGCAGCCCGGCGTCGACCTGATCCTGCCCGACTTCGGCGTCATCGAGCACCGGCTCGGCGACATTGCCGCCGTCGTCCTCTCCCACGGGCACGAGGACCACATCGGCGCCGTGCCGTACCTGCTCCGCCTGCGCGAGGACATCCCGCTGGTCGGCTCGCGGTTCACCCTCGCCCTGGTGGCCGCGAAACTGCGCGAGCACCGCCTCGACCCGCGGCTGGTCGAGGTCGCGGCCGGCGACGACCACGTGGCCGGGCCGTTCCACTGCGAGTTCCTCAGCGTCAACCACTCGATCCCCGACGCGCTGGCCGTCGCGGTGCACACCCCGGCGGGCACCCTGGTGCACACCGGCGACTTCAAGATGGACCAGCTGCCGCTCGACGGCGTCCTCACCGACCTCGGCGCGTTCGCCCGGCTCGGCCTGCAGGGCATCGACCTGCTGCTCGCCGACTCCACCAACGCCGAGGTACCCGGGTTCGTCACCTCCGAGCGGGCGATCGGCCCGGTGCTGGAAGACGTGTTCCGCCGGGCCACGCAGCGGCTGATCGTCTCCAGCTTCGCCAGCCACGTGCACCGCATCCAGCAGGTCCTCGACGCCGCCGAGATGCACGGCCGCAAGGTGGCCTTCGTCGGCCGCTCGATGGTGCGCAACATGGGCGTGGCCCGAGACCTCGGGCTGCTGCGCGTCGCGCCCGGGCTGATGGTGTCGCTGGACGAGGCGACGTCGATGCCGCCGGAGCAGGTCGTGCTGGTCAGCACCGGCTCGCAGGGCGAGCCGCTCTCGGCCCTCGGCCGGATGGCACGCGGCGAGCACCACCAGGTGACCATCGAGGCCGGCGACACCATCGTGCTGGCCTCCTCGCTCGTGCCCGGCAACGAGACCGCCGTCTACAAGGTGATCAACGGGCTGGCCCGGCTGGGCGCCACCGTGATCCACAAGGAGACGGCAATGGTGCACGTCTCCGGGCACGCCCCGGCCGGCGAGCTGCGCACGCTGCTCAACGTCTCCAAGCCCCGCTACCTCATGCCGGTGCACGGCGAGTGGCGGCACCTGCGCGCGCACGCCGCGCTGGCCGAGCAGACCGGGATGAGCGGAGACCGGGTCCTGCTGGCCGAGAACGGCGTCGTGATCGACCTGGTCGACGGCAAGGCGAGCATCACCGGGCACGTACCGGTCGGCGACGTCTACGTCGACGGGCTCAACGTCGGCGACGTGGGGGAGGAGTCGCTGCAGGCGCGGCGCATCCTCGGCGACGAGGGGTTCGTCGCGCTGACCGTCGTCGTCGAGCCGTCCACCCGCACGATCGTGCGACCGGTGCACCTGTCCACCCGCGGCTTCTCCGACGACCCGGCCGCGTTCGACGAGGTGCTCGCGCTGGTGGAGGGCAAGCTCAAGGAGGCGCTGGCGGACGGCGAGGTCGACGCCCACCGGCTCTCCCAGGTGATCCGGCGGACGGTCGGCAAGTGGGTGTCCGACACCTACCGCCGCCGGCCGATGATCATCCCGACGGTCCTCGAGGTCTAACGAGCGCGCACCACCTCGATGGGTGCGATGCCCTCGTCGGCGGGGAGCTCGAAGCCCCAGATCTGGGCGTAGAAGGAGAGCTCGCCGTCCAGGGCGGCCCGGATGTTCTCGGCCCGCCGGAAGCCGTGCTGCTCGCCGGGGAACAGCAGGTAGGTGTGCGGCACGCCGTTCTGCCGCAGCGCGGCGACGATCGCCTCCGCCTGCGCGGGCGGCACGATCCTGTCCTCCTCGCCCTGGAAGACGGCCAGGGGGGTGGACAGCGCGTCGACGTGGGAGAGCGGGGAGCGCTCGGCGTAGACGTCCGCGCCGGCCGGGTAGGGCGCGACCAGGCCGTCGAGGTAGCGGGACTCGAACTTGTGCGTGTCGGCGGCCAGCGCGGTCAGGTCGGCGACGCCGAAGTGGCTGGCGCCGGCGGTGAAGACGCCCGGGCGCATGGTGAGCGCGGCCAGGGTCGTGTACCCGCCGGCCGAGCCGCCGCGGATCGCGGCGCGCGCCGGGTCGATCCGGCCGGCGTCGACCAGGTGCCGTACCACGGCGACGACGTCGTCGAGGTCGACCACGCCCCAGCGGCCCTTGAGCGCCTCGCGGTAGCGGCGGCCGTAGCCGGTCGAGCCGCGGTAGTCGACGTCGGCCACGCAGAACCCGCGGGAGGTCCAGTACTGCACCGACAGGTCGAGCACCGACGACGCCGCCGCCGTCGGGCCGCCGTGCACCACGACCAGCAGCGGCGGCAGCTCGCCGGCCGGGGCGGTCACCTCGGGGTTCGTGGGCGGGTACACCAGCGCGTGCGCCTCGGCGATGCCGGTGCCGGCCTCGTCGGTCGGGAAGGTGACGTGCTCGGGCCGGGCGAACCAGGCCGGGTCGAGCCCGAGGTCGCGCGCCGGCCGCAGCACCTCCGCGGAGCCGTCGTCGACGCCGACCCGGAGCACGACCGGCTCGCTCGTCGGACCGCCGGCGATGCAGACCACGGCGTCGCCCTGCGCGGCGAGCGAGCCGAACGCGGCGTAGGGCAGGTCGAGCTCGCGCAGCCCGCCGTCGGGGGCGAGGACGGCGAGCCGGTCGGCACCGTTGCGGGCGAACGCCAGCGCGATCCGGCCGTCGGGGAGGAGGGCGAACCGGCGCTGCCCGAACACCCACTGCGGGCCCGCGATGTCGCTGCCGACGTCGAGCACCAGCTCGGCCTCGCCGCCCGGCCGCCAGCGGTGCAGCGACCAGACGTCCGTGGCGTCGGAGAGGAACCACAGCGTGCCGTCGGACCCCCAGGTGGGCTGGACGACCGACTCACCCGCGCCGCCGGCCACCACTGTCTCGGTGCCGTCGACGGCGCGGACCACCAGCTGCGCGGCGTCCCACGGCATGTCCGGGTGGTCCCACTGCAGCCACGACAGCGTCCCGCCGTCCGGGCCGAGGGCGGGGTCGGAGAAGAAGTCGTGCCCGCCGACCAGCACGGTCTGCCCGCCGTCGGGGGTGATCCGGACGACCTCGTTGACGACGTCGGCGGCGGCACCGCTGTCGGTGTGCGTCTCCCGGACGGCGAGCAGCGACCCGTCGCCGACGGCGCGCAGGTCGGCGTACCGGACGCCGGACGGCAGCACGGGCTCCGCGGTGACGGCGACCGGCTCGGCCGTGCCCGGGTCGAGCCGGTGCAGGCGCTGGTCGGCGAAGTGGGTGAACCACAGCGTGCCCGCGGCGACCGTCCACGACCCACCGCCGTACTCGTGCACGCGGGTGCGGGCGTTCCACGGGGGAGGCAGCACGTCGGCGCCGTCCCGGACGATCGCCGTCCGGCCGGCCTCGCCCGGGCGGGACTCGCCCCACCAGACGGAGTCGCCGTCGACCGCGACCCCCGCGGGGCGGGCGGCCTTGCGGACCACGAGCTCGGAGGTGACGGGGGTCGGCCAGCTGCCGTAGGGGAGCTCCACCCCTCAGACGGTAGGTGGCGGACACGACGCCTCGCCTGCCCGGTCAGCAGGCCCGACGGCATTACCGTCTGACGTATGCCTGCCCGCACCACGCCGAACCGTCGGCCGGCGTCGTCGTCCCGGAGCCGCTCCGGGTCGACCGCGTCGCGCAAGCGGGCGCCCGCCAAGCGGACGGCCGCGGGCAACCGCCGGCCCGCCGCCCGGAAGAAGCAGTCGAACGGCGGCCTGCTGCGCCTCGTCGGGGGCGGCTGGTCGTTGCTGGCCCGCGGCGTCGGCAGCGTCGCCCGCTCGGTCGCCCGACCGGACGAGGCCGAGCCGCTCGCCCCCGAACACCGCCGCGACGGCGTCGGCCTCGCCGTCCTGGGCCTGGCGGTCGTGCTCGGCGCGGCCGTGTGGACCAACGGCATCGGGCCGGTCGGCGAGGGGATCGCCACCGGCTCCCGCTGGATCGTCGGCTCGATCGTCGTCGTCCTGCCGGTGTTCTTCCTCTTCGTCTCGCTGCGGCTGCTGCGGCACCCCGCCGACCCCGAGGCCCGAGGGCGGCTGCTGATCGGCTGGATCTGCATGACCGCCGCCGTGCTCGGCGTCGCGTCGGTCGTCGGTGGCGGCGCCGAGCACGGGCCGAAGCAGGGCGAGCCCGGGTCCGGCGGTCTCGTCGGCTGGGCGGTCGGCACGCCGCTGACCGCCGGGGTCGGTGCGGTGGTCACCGTCGTCCTGCTGGTGCTGCTGGCCTTCTTCGGGCTGCTCGTGGTCACCGCGACGCCGGTGCACCAGATCCCCGAGCGGCTGCGCGAGCTCGGCGACCGGATGCTCGGCCGCGACTACGACGACGAGGACTACGACGAGGACGAGTACGACGAGGAGCCCGAGGAGGCGCCGCGCCGCGGTCGCCGCGCCAAGGCGCTCTCGGAGGACATGCTCGCCACCGGGCCGATCGACACCGGCGCGCTCGACGCGGCCGCCGAGGCGGTCGTGCACGAGCCGACGCTGCCGCCCGTGCCGGTCGCCCGTCCGATGCCGGTCGACCGCACCGCTCCGCCGGAGGAGCTCGAGCCGATCACCGAGCCCGAGCAGCTGCGCATCCAGCCGGTCGAGGGCGACTACGTCCTGCCGTCGGTCACCATGCTGCGTCCGGGCACCCCGCCGCGGGCACGGTCGAAGTCCAACGACGTCGCCATCGAGGCGATCACCGGCGTCCTCGAGCAGTTCAACATCGACGCCGCGGTCACCGGCTTCACCCGCGGCCCGACGGTCACCCGCTACGAGGTCGAGCTCGGCCCCGCGGTCAAGGTCGAGAAGATCACCCAGCTGACCAAGAACATCGCCTACGCGGTGGCCAACGACAACATCCGCATCCTGGCGCCGATCCCGGGCAAGTCCGCGGTCGGCATCGAGGTCCCGAACACCGACCGCGAGACCGTCAGCCTCGGCGACGTGCTGCGCTCCGGTGCGGCCAAGCAGGACCCGCACCCGATGCTGGTCGGCCTCGGCAAGGACATCGAAGGCGGCTTCGTCTGCGCCAACCTGGCGAAGATGCCGCACCTCCTGGTCGCCGGTGCCACCGGTGCCGGTAAGTCCAGCTGCATCAACTCGCTGCTGACCTCGCTGCTGCTGCGGGCCACGCCCGACCAGCTGCGGATGATCCTGGTCGACCCGAAGATGGTCGAGCTCACGCCGTACGACGGCATCCCGCACCTGATCACGCCGATCATCACCGACCCCAAGAAGGCGGCCACCGCGCTGGCCTGGCTGGTCGAGGAGATGGAGCAGCGCTACCAGGACATGCGGGCGACCGGCGTCCGGCACATCGACGACTTCAACCGCAAGGTGGAGAAGGGCGAGATCACCGCCCCGCCCGGCAGCGAGCGGGTCTACCGGCCCTACCCGTACATCCTCGCCGTCGTCGACGAGCTCGCCGACCTCATGATGGTCGCCCCCCGGGACGTCGAGGACTACATCGTCCGCATCACCCAGAAGGCCCGTGCCGCGGGCATCCACCTCGTGCTGGCCACGCAGCGGCCGTCGGTCGACGTCGTGACCGGCCTGATCAAGGCCAACGTGCCGTCGCGGCTGGCGTTCTCCACCTCCAGCCTCACCGACAGCCGGGTCATCCTCGACCAGCCGGGCGCGGAGAAGCTCATCGGCATGGGTGACGCGCTGTTCCTGCCCATCGGTGCGGGCAAGCCCATGCGCGTCCAGGGCGCCTACGTGTCCGACACCGAGATCGAGGCGGTCGTCGAGTTCACCAAGCGGCAGGCCGAGCCGGAGTACCGCGAGGAGGTCTTCTCCGCCGGCCAGGCCGAGAAGAAGGAGATCGACGAGGACATCGGCGGCGACCTGGACCTGCTGCTGCAGGCGGTCGAGCTCATCGTCACCAGCCAGTTCGGGTCGACGTCGATGCTGCAGCGCAAGCTGCGGGTGGGCTTCGCCAAGGCCGGCCGGCTCATGGACCTCATGGAGAGCCGCGGCATCGTCGGGCCGTCGGAGGGCTCGAAGGCCCGCGACGTCCTCGTCAAGCCCGACGAACTCGAGGCGACCTTGTTCACTCTCCGTGGCGGCAGCGACTGATCGGCTCGCGGCCACCTACGATGGGTGGGTGACAGCACTACCCCGCCATGCCCGCACCGTGGCGGTGGTGACCCTCGGGTGCGCCCGCAACGAGGTCGACTCCGAGGAGCTCGCCGGTCGGCTCGCCGCCGACGGCTACGAGCTCGTGGACGACGCCGACACCGCCGACGCCGTCCTGGTCAACACCTGCGGCTTCATCGAGAGCGCCAAGAAGGACTCCGTCGACGCGCTGCTGGCCGCCGCCGACTCCGGCGCGCCGGTGGTCGCGGTGGGCTGCATGGCCGAGCGCTACGGCAGCGAGCTCGCCGGCGCGCTGCCCGAGGCGACCGTGCTCGGCTTCGACGACTACGCGCAGATCGGCGACCGGCTCGACGACGTCCTGGCCGGGCGGCCGCTGGTCCCGCACACCCCGCGCGACCGGCGCACGCTGCTGCCGATCAGCCCGGTGGAGCGGACCCGGGCCGCGGCCGAGGCCGCCATCCCGGGCCACGACTGGCTGCGCCGCAAGCGGCTGGCCGGTGGCCCCTCCGCCGCGCTCAAGCTGGCGTCGGGCTGCGACCGGCGGTGCGCCTTCTGCGCCATCCCGACCTTCCGCGGCGCGTTCGTCTCCCGGACGCCGGCCGAGGTGCTCGGCGAGGCGCAGTGGCTGGCCTCCCAGGGCGTCACCGAGCTGGTGCTGGTCAGCGAGAACTCGACCTCCTACGGCAAGGACCTCGGCGACCTGCGCTCGCTGGAGAAGCTGCTCCCGCAGCTGGCCGCGGTCGAGGGCATCACGCGGGTCCGGGTCGCCTACCTGCAGCCGGCCGAGATCCGGCCCGGGCTGCTCGAGGTGATCGCGGGCACGGACGGCGTCGCGCCGTACTTCGACCTGTCCTTCCAGCACTCCTCGCCGACGCTGCTGCGCCGCATGCGGCGGTTCGGCGGCACCGATGATTTCCTCGCGCTGATCGAGCGCGCGCGCTCGCTCGCGCCGGCGGCCGGGTTCCGCACCAACGTCATCGTCGGCTTCCCCGGGGAGACCGAGGACGACGTCGCCGAGCTCGAGCGCTTCCTCACCGAGGGCCGGCTCGACGCGGTCGGCGTGTTCGGCTACTCCGACGAGGAGGGCACCGAGGCGATCAGGCTGCCCGGCAAGCTCGACCAGGCCGAGATCGACGCCCGCGTCCGGCGGATCAGCGACCTCGTCGAGGAGCTCACCGCCCAGCGCGCCGAGGACCGCGTGGGGGAGTTCGTCGACGTCCTGCTGCTCGAGGAGCTCGGCGACGGGGAGTGGACCGGTGCGGCTGCGCACCAAGACCCCGACAGCGACGGGACGACGACGGTGTCGGGCGTGCCGTCCGGGGCGCTGGCCGGTTCGATCGTGACCGCCGAGGTCGTCGGCACCGAGGGTGTCGACCTCGTGGCCGCTGCCGTCGTCCCCGCCCTCACCCCGGCCGGGCGGTGACCGCCGTGAGCGACGTGGCGCCGGACCCGGCCGCGACGCCGCCTCAGAGCGTGCGCGTGCTGAACCTGCCCAACGCGCTCACCATCCTGCGGCTGGCCGTCGTCCCGGTGTTCGCCGTCCTGCTGCTCTCCGACCACGGCCAGTCCACCGCCGGCCGCTATTGGGCCACCCTGTTCTTCGCCTTGGCGATCATCACCGACCGCTACGACGGGCTCATCGCCCGTCGCACCGGTCAGGTCACCGAGTTCGGCAAGCTGGCCGACCCGATCGCGGACAAGGCGCTGACCGGCACCGCGCTCATCGGGCTCTCGGTGCTGGAGCTGCTCCCGTGGTGGGTCACCCTGGTGATCCTGGTGCGCGAGGTCGGCGTGACCCTGCTGCGGTTCTGGGTGATCCGGCACGGCGTGATCGCGGCCAGCCGGGGCGGCAAGGCGAAGACCGTGCTGCAGGCCCTGGCGATCGGGCTGTACATCCTGCCGGTGACCGGGTTCCTGGCCAGCGCCCGCTGGTGGGTCATGGGCGCGGCCCTCGTGCTCACCGTCCTCACGGGCCTGGACTACGTGTACCGGGCGCTGACCCTGCGCCGGACGAGCGCGCGGGCGATGGCCGCGGCCGCCGCCCGCCGCGCCGCCCCGCCCGGGACACCGGAACCCCGCACCGACACCGCCGCGTGACCTCCCTGCAGGCCACCCGGGTGCACCGGGCGCTGCTGGAGCGGGGCGAGACGGTCGCCGCGGCGGAGTCGCTGACCGCCGGCCTGTTCTGCGCGACGCTGGCGACCGTGCCGGGTGCGAGCGCCACGCTGCGCGGCGGCGCCGTCGTCTACGCCACCGAGCTCAAGGCGGTCCTGGCCGGGGTGCCGGCCGATCTGCTCGCCGAGCACGGGCCGGTCAGCCCCGAGACGGCGGCCGCGCTGGCCGAGGGGATCCGGGCGCGCTGCGGCGCCACGTGGGGTGTCGGGCTCACCGGCGTGGCGGGTCCGGACCCGGCCGACGGGCACGCACCGGGCCGGGTCTACCTGGGGTTGTCCGACGGTCGGCGCACCGACGTCGTGCAGCTGGACCTGGCCGGGGACCGCCAGGCGGTGCGCGAGGGATCGGTCGCCGCGGCCTTCGACGGGCTGCTCACCAGGCTGGGCGAGGGGCGGGAACGCTCCTCCTGACCCTGGCGTTACGCCCAGAGCGGACGCGCGCCGGTCGGGTGGGAACCCGTCGTCGGCTCCGCGTACCGTGAGCGCACGGCGCCCCTCGGGGCGCCGCCGCTTCCCACTGCAGGACAGGAGACGGCCATGACGCTGCTGCGCACCCAGCTGGGGAACACGCTGCGCGGCCACCGACTGCGTCAGCGCCGCACCCTGCGCGACGTCTCGGGTCGGGCCCGCGTGAGCCTGGGGTACCTCTCCGAGGTCGAGCGCGGGCAGAAGGAGGCCTCCTCCGAGCTGCTCGCCTCCATCTGCGACGCCCTCGACCTCGAGCTCGCCGACCTGCTCGCCGAGGTCAGCGTCTCGCTGCGCGGCGGCGCGACGCCCGCCCCGGCCGCCGTCCGCCCGCTCGCGCAGTCCGACCGCGAGGAGCCGGCCGTCGCGGAGACGGTCCCGGCCGCCGAGCCGGCGCTGGCCCTGGTCGGTTCCGGCGCGCCCGCCCGCTCCGCCTCGCGGCGCGGTGAGGCGGTCTCGCTGGCCGCCTGACGCGGCCGTTGTCCTCCCTCCCGCCCGCTCCCGGCGCGCGGGTCGGCTTCGCCGTCAGCCGCACCCGCCGGGGGCTGCTCGACGGCGCGGCACGGGCGTTCGCGTCGACCGGGCTGCGGCGCACCACGATGCAGTCGATCGCCGCGGCCGCCGGCGTCGCCAAGGCCACGCTCTACAACCACTTCCGGACCAAGGACGAGGTGGCCCGGGAGCTGCTGGCCACCGAGCTCGACCGGCTGCTCGCCCTGGCCGCCGGGTTGCCGCTCGCCGATGCGCTGGCCGCGCTGTCCGACGAGTGCGCCGGGCACCCGGTGCTGCGCCGGCTGGCCGAGACCGAGCCGGAGCTGCTCGCCGTCCTGCTCACCACCGAGCGGTGGCCGGAGCTGACCGCCCGGCTGGCCGCGGCGCTGGGGGTCGACGACGAGGCCGCCGAGCTCGCCGCGCGGTGGCTGCTCGGCGTCGTCCTGCAACCGGGCCGCTCGGGACTGCGGCACCGCGCCGCCGCCCGCCTCGCCACCGTCCTGGGGAGCAGCGGTGATCAGGTCACCTGATCACCGGCTGGCCTACCGCACCAACGCTGCTGCAGGAGGACAGCCAGTGATCAGGTGACGCGGCTTCAAGGGGTCGTTGCAACACCCTGACTGATCCGGAGGTCGGGGATGACGGCGACGGTGGAGCTGCAGCATCTGCGGCGGGCGTTCTGGCGGGGTGTGCGCGATGGACTGCCGACGGTCGCCGCGGCAAGACTGGCGGGGGTGTCCGGCGGTCGCGGTTTCCGCTGGTTCCGCGAGGCTGGCGGGGTGGCGCCTGTAAGCCTGGCCGAGCCGGTCGGCCGCTATCTGTCGTTGCCCGAGCGCGAAGAGATCTCCCGCGGACTGGCCGGTGGCGACACCCAGGCGGTGATCGCCGCCCGGCTGGGCCGGGACAAGTCCGTGATCAGCCGCGAGATCGCCCGCAACAGCCGCCCGGATGGTGAGTATCGGGCGGTGGCCGCCCAGGTTCTGGCCGAGCAGCGAGCGCGCCGACCGAAGCCACGCAAGCTGGAGAACCCGCAGCTCGTCGCCCGAGTGCAACAAGACCTGACGGACAAGTGGTCACCGGAGCAGATCGCCGCCCGGCTGAAGGTCGACTTCCCCGACGATGAGTCGATGCGGGCCTCCCACGAAACGATCTACCGGGCGCTGTTCATCCAGGGCAAGGGCTCGCTGCGCAAGGAGCTCACCGCCTGCCTGCGCACCGGCCGGGCGCTTCGTCGGCCCCGCAAACGGGTCGACGGCCGCGCCGACCCCGACCGCCGCATCCCCGACAAGATCATGATCAGTGAGCGGCCGGCCGAGGCCGATGACCGGGCGGTGCCCGGGCACTGGGAGGGCGACCTCATCCTGGGCAAGCACAACCGCTCGGCGGTGGGCACCCTGGTCGAGCGCAGCACCCGCTTCGTCGTCCTGCTGCACCTGCCCGGCCCGCACGATCTGCTGGCCTTCCAGCACGCCGTGGTCGAGGCGATGACCGCGCTGCCGGCCCAGCTGCGTCGGTCGCTGGCCTGGGACCAGGGCCTGGAGATGCGCGACCACAAGCAGATCAGCATCGCCGCGGACCTGCCGATCTACTTCTGCGACCCGCACTCGCCCTGGCAGCGCGGCACCAACGAGAACACCAACGGCCTGCTGCGCCAGTACCTGCCCAAGGGCACCGACCTCTCGGTGCACACCCCCGCCGACCTGGCCGAGATCGCCCGCTCCCTCAACGGGCGCCCCCGCAAGACCCTCGACTGGCTCAAACCCATCGAGGTCATCGGCCCTCTACTGTCAGGCGATCAACCAGCGGGCGTTGCATCCGCTCCTTGAATCCACCTCACCTGATCAATGACTGCTCCGGGCGGCGGCGAGCTCGGCGCGGGTCGGCGGGTCGGCCCCGACGCGCGTGCAGTTCAGCGCGGCGACCAGCGCGGCGTCGTCCAGGATCGCGCCGAGCCGCTCGTCGTCCAGGGCCTCCAGCGCCGCACGGGTGGTCACGCCGGCCTCGAGCAGCCCGCTGAGCAGGGCGGCGGCCAGCGAGTCACCCGCCCCGACGGTGTCGGCCACCGTCACCCGCGGGATCGGCACGTGCCGCACCGGGCGGCCGGGGCGGGCCACGCGCAGGGGCGAGCCGCCGTCGGTGAGCAGGACGAGCTCCGGCCCGCGCCGGGCCCAGGCCGCCGCCGCCTCGTCGAGGTCGGTGGTGGCCGGCTCCAGCCACTCGAGGTCCTCGGCGCTGACCTTGACGACGTCGGCGCGCGCGACCAGCCGGTCCAGCCGCTCCCGGACGGCGGCCGCGGAGTTGCCGAGGCTCGCGCCGACCGGCCCGTCGGCCAGCATCGGCCGGAGATTGGGGTCGACGCTGATCAGCGTGCCGCCGTCCTCGTCCAGCCGGGCCACCAGGCGGGCGATCGCATCGGTCCCCGGCGGGGTCCAGCTCGAGATCGACCCGACGTGCAGGATGCCGTGCGCGTCGCCGTAGACGGCGGCCAGCTCGTCGTCGGTCCACTGCCAGTCGGCGGCCCCCAGCACGTGGAAGCCGTAGTCGGCCGAACCGTCCGGGCTCAGCCCCACCACGGCGAGGCTCACGGGCTCGGTGGCCGCGATGAGCCCGTCGAGGGCGACGCCGGACAGCTCCGCGTGCCGGCGCAGGGACGCCGCCAGCGGCCCGCTGCCCAGCCGGGCGAGCAGCCGCACCGGCGCGCCCAGCCGGCCGGCGGCCACCGCGACGTTGAGCGCGTTGCCGCCCGGCCGGGCGATGTAGTGGGGCGCCGTCCCCTCCGGCCCGGCGTCCCCGGCCAGGTCAGGGATCAGGTCGACGACGAACTCACCGAGCACGCTGAGCACCGCGGACCCCTGGGACATGGCCGCACCGTAGCGGTGGGAACCCTCTGAGGCAGCGGACAGTTGCCCGCGGTAGCAGTTGACCTGGGAGCATGGGAAGACGACGACGAGCTGTGGTCCGGCCGGACCCCGCGCCGGACAGGAGGAACGATGCCCAACCCGTTCGTGAAGCTGTGGAAGTACCTCACGGCCTCGGCCAACGCCAAGATCGACGAGAAGGCGGATCCGAAGATCCAGATCGCGCAGGCGATCGAGGCCGAGCAGCAGCGGCACCAGGCCTTGGCCAACCAGGCCGCCGCGGTGCTGGGCAACCAGCGCCAGCTGGAGATGCGCCTGAACCGCCAGCTCGGTGAGGTGGAGAAGCTGCAGGCCTCCGCCCGCCAGGCGCTGGTGCTCTCCGACCAGACGCGTGCCAAGGGCGACGCGGCCAAGGCCGGCGAGTACGAGCAGGCCGCGCAGGCGTTCGCGACCCAGCTGGTCGCCGCCGAGCAGGCCATGGAGGACCTCAAGCGCAGCCATGACGAGGCGCTGCAGGCCGCCGAGCAGGCGCGCGGCGCGGTCGAGCAGAGCCGGATGCGTCTGCAGACGACGCTGGCCGAGCGCACGAAGCTGATGAGCCAGCTCGAGCAGGCCAAGATGCAGGAGCACGTGGCCGCTTCGCTCAAGCAGGTCAACGAGCTCTCCGCGCCGGGCAACACGCCGAGCCTGCAGGAGGTCCGCGACAAGATCGAGGCCCGCTACGCCAACGCGCTCGGCCAGGCCGAGCTGGCGCAGACCTCGGTCGAGGGCCGGATGCTCGAGATCCAGAAGTCCACGCTGGACGTGGCGGGTGCCTCGCGGCTGGAGCAGATCCGCGCCTCGATCTCCGGCGGTCCGGCCGCGGTCGAGGGCAGCTCGCCGGCCGCGGCGATCGAGCAGGGCGCCCCGGCGGTGGACCCGACGGTCGCCGAGACGCCGGTGGCCCAGCCGGTGGAGCGCCAGGAACCGACGGCGTAGCGCGGGCCGGCCGGGGCGGGGGTCCTAGGGGTCCTAGTACCAAGGTCCGATGGAGACCCGCCCCGCCGGTGCCTGAGGCTCGGTGCAGGCCGCGAGGGACGCGGCACCAGCCGTGATCTCAGGAGCTCCCATGCCGGTCCGCCCCGCCGTCTGCACCCGCCGCATCCTCGCCGTCGCCGCGGGCGTCGCGGCCGCCGTCTCCCTCGCCGGCCCGGCGTCGGCGAAGGAGGCCGCTGCCGGGACCGTCAGCTTCTCCACGTTGCCGCCGGCGCCGACCAGCGGCTGCGCGGTGAAGAGCTTCAAGCACTCCAGCACGACCGGGGTGGGCGACACGGGGCTGTCGAGCGTCTCCGCGGACTGGTCGATGCGGGCCTGCGACAGCAAGTCGTCCATCACCGTCGAGGTGACGGTCGCCGAGGAGTTCGACCCGGCTGACGTCCTGTACGACGACCCGGCCGCCCCGGAGAGCGGCAAGGTCACCGTCCTCGGCGTGCAGCTCGAGACGTGGTACCGGATCACGGTCACGGCGCGGGACGCTCGCACCGGCGCGACGGTCGGGACGGCGACCGCGCTGGAGATCGCGCACCGACCGACCGGCGCCTGATGCTCAGCGGAGGGTGATCGGCCGCGGGTGGTCGGGCTCCCCGGTGCGCGCCGCCGGGTCGATCGGGGAGCTCGCCGCCTGGCAGCGGGGGCACCACCAGGTGACCCGTTCCTGGGTGTCCGGGCCCTGCTCGCCGAGCAGGATCGTCGTCCCGCAGCGGCGGCACGGCTTGCCCCGCCGTCCCGCGACCCAGTGGTCCTGACCGCGCCCCGGCAACCCGGTGGTGTTCTGCTCGGGGTGGTGCAGGTTGGCGCGCATGAGCGTCCGGGCCTTCTCCACCAGGCCGGCGAGGTCGGCCACGTCGGCGACCCGCGCCCACGGGTGGACGCCGCGGAGGAACAGCGACTCGACCTTGTAGAGGTTGCCGATGCCGGCCAGGTTGCGCTGGTCGAGCACGGCGACGCCGATCTGCTCGTCGGGGTGCGCACGCAGCCGGCGCAGCGCCTCGTCGAGGTCCCAGTCCGGGCCGAGGACGTCGGGGCCGAGGTGCCCGACCAGCGAGCCCTCATCGGCGGTGGGCACCAGCGCCAGGTCGTGCAGCCGGTAGCCGACGCACTCCCACGCGTCCGTGGCCAGCACCGCCCGGATGTCGTAGGCCGGGCCGCCGCGCCACTTGGCCCCCGGCCGGTAGAGGTGCCAGCTGCCGTCCATCCGGAAGTGCGTGCGCAGGGTCCGCTCGTCGGAGAGCCGCACGAGCAAGTGCTTGCCGCGCGGCACGACCTCGCGCACGCCCAGGCCGGCGAGGTCGACCGTGGCCAGCTGCGGCACGCGCAGCTCGCCACGGCGCAGCGTCGAGCCGGCCAGGGCCTCCTGCATGCGCTTGGCCGCCAGCCAGACGGTGTCTCCTTCGGGCACGGGCCCAGTCTCCCTGGCGCGGTGTGAGTCCGCCGACACCCGGGATGAGGACGGCGCTCGGCGGCGCTTACGCACGGCATGGAGGGACTGCGCAGCCTGCTGCCCGGGGCGACGGCGTCACCGGCCCCGGAGCCGGTGACGGTGACGGTCGCCCGCGTCGTGCGGCCCGAGCACCGCGAGGCCTTCGAGCGCTGGGCGGAGGACACCCTCGCCCTGGCCACGACCTTCCCCGGCAACCTCGGCGTCTCGCTGCTGCACCCCGGCGAGGGCAGCTCCGAGTACCACCTGGTCTACCGATTCGCCGACGGCGAGTCCCTGGCTGGCTGGGAGCGTTCGCCCCAGCGCCGAGCAGCGCTCGTGCACCTGGACGAGATGGTCGACGAGGTGCGCTACACGCGCGTCGCTGGCCTGGAGAGCTTCTTCACCCGGCCGGCCGCGCCCGGACCGCGGTGGCGTTCCACGCTGCTGACCGTCGTCGCGGTCTTCGCGATCACCTCGCTGTTCCAGCTGCTGGTCACCCCGCACCTCGGCAGCTGGCCGCTGGAGGCCAGGCTGCTGCTGTCGGCGGTCGTCGTCGTCCTGCTGCTCGGCTACGTCGTCATGCCGGCGCTCACGCGGGTGTTCCGCCGCTGGCTGCAGCCCCGAAGGGACTGACGGAACGGGCACTCGCCGCCCTACGGTGAGGCATGGACGACGTCGCCGGCTGCCTGCCGTGCGGGCGCGGGCGTCCGTGGCAGGTGGCGCTGTGCGGCACGCGCAAGCGGCTGCACGGGGACGACGCGGTCGCCGAGTTCGTCCGGTTCGTGACCGTCGGGGTGTCGAGCACCCTCGTCTACTTCGGCCTGTTCCTCGTCCTGCGGGGGCTGGGCGCCGTCCCGGCCAACGTGGTCGCGTTCGTGCTGTCCTCGGTCCTGGCCAACGAGCTGCACCGGCGGGTCACCTTCCACGCCGGCGGCCGGGTCGGCTGGTTCACCGCCCAGTGCGAGGCCGGCGGACTGGCGGTCGCCGGCCTGCTGGCCACCAGCGCCGTCCTCGCCGCCCTCGACGGGGTGGTCGGCAGCGCCTGGTGGGCCCAGCTGCTGCTGATCGCCGCGGTCACCGGGGTGATCGGCCTGATCCGGTTCGCCGCGCTGCGGCTGTGGGTCTTCTCCGGCCACGCGCACCGGCCGGCGGCCGTCCCCTCCTGACGGCGTCGGTGGCGCTGGCTACGGTCGCGCCGTGCTGCAGACGATCGCGGTGGCGGGGTACCGCTCGCTGCGCAGCCTCGTCGTCCCGCTCGGCCGGCTGACCGTGGTCACCGGCGCGAACGGCGCCGGCAAGTCCAGCCTGTACCGGGTGCTGCGGCTGCTGTCGGCGACGGCTCACGGCGACGCGGTGCGCGCGCTGGCCGCCGAGGGCGGTCTGGAGTCCGCGCTGTGGGCCGGACCGGAGGTGTTCGGAGAAGGCGTGCGCAGCGGCCGGCACCCGGTCACCGGGACGGTGCGCACCCACCCGGTGTCCCTGCGGATCGGGCTCGGCAGCGACGACCTCGGCTACGCCATCGACTTCGGCCTCCCGCGCCCGGACGGCACGACGATGTTCGACCGCGACCCCGAGATCAAGCACGAGGCGGTGTGGGCGGGGCCGGTGCTGCGCCCGTCGGCGCTGCTGAGCCGGCGCGCCGGGCCGGCGGTGATGGTCCGCGAGGGACGCACGTGGGCGGACACCGGCCGACGGCTGGAGCGGCAGGACAGCCTGCTCGCCGAGGTGTCCGATGCGGTGACCGCGCCGGAGGTGCTCGCCGTCCGCAACCGGGTGCGCAGCTGGCGCTTCTACGACTCGTTCCGGACCGATCCGCAGGCCCCCGCGCGGGGCGCCCGGATGGGCACGTTCACCCCGGTGCTGGCCGACGACGGCGGTGACCTTGCCGCGGCGCTGCAGACGGTCCGCGAGCTCGGCCACGGCGACGAGCTGGACGCCGCGATCGCTCAGGCGTTCCCCGGCAGCCGGCTGGAGATCGTCGACTCCGCCGGCCTGTTCGGGCTGCAGCTGCGGCAGACCGGGCTGCTGCGGTCGCTGGGCGCCGCCGAGCTGTCCGACGGCACGCTGCGCTTCCTGCTGTGGGCGGCGGCCCTGCTCACCCCGCGCCCGCCGGAGCTGTTCGTCCTCAACGAGCCGGAGACCAGCCTGCACCCGGACCTGCTCGCGCCGCTGGCCGGCATGGTCGCGCGGGCGGCGGCCCGGACGCAGGTCGTCGTCGTCACCCACTCGGCGCCGCTGCGCGAGCTGCTGGCCGACGCCGTCGACTCCGACGACCGCCGCGACGTCCCCCTGGTCAAGGAGAACGGCGAGACCCTCATCGACGGCCTCGGTCCGCTCGACCGCCCGGCCTGGCACTGGCCCGACCGCTAGTCGAGCGGGCGCACCCCGGTGGCGTTGATGCCGCGGTCGCCCCGAGCGCGGGAGAACTCCACCCGCTGCCCCTCGACCAGCTCGCGGTAGCCGCCGTCGTCCTGGATCTCGGAGAAGTGGACGAACACGTCCTCGCCGCCGTCGTCGGGGGAGATGAAGCCGAACCCCTTGTCCGGGTTGAACCACTGCACCGTGCCCTGCGTCGCGCCCGAGGAGCCGCCGCGCGCCGGGCGGCTGCCGCGGTCCCGGTCGGCCGGCCGGCTGTCGCGGCTGTCGCGGCGGCCCGTGTCGCGCCGGGCGGGGCCGCGGCCGGCGGACAGCAGCCGGACGCCGTCGGCCTGCAGCCCGCGCGGGCCCTCGACCAGCTCGAACTCGACGCGGTCGCCCTCCTCCGGCTCGTCCCGGCCGCCGCGGACGGCGGAGATGTGCACGAACACGTCGTCGGGGACGATGAATCCGAAGCCCTTGTCGCCGTCGAAGCGGGCGATGGTGCCGGTCAGCACCATGCCGCGGTGGCCGCCGCCGCGCCCGCTGTCGCGCCCGCTGTCGCGCCCCTGGCGGCGGTCGTCGCGCCGGTCGTCGCGGCCGCGCGGGGCCGAGCCGCCGCCCGTCGCGCGGACCGTCTCGGCCTGCGGACCGCGGGGCCCGGGCGCCGCGGTGTACTCGACCGACTGACCCTCCTCGAGGGTCCGGAAGCCCCCGGTGTCCTCGATGGCGGAGAAGTGGACGAACACGTCGTCCCCGCCGTCCTGGGGCTCGATGAACCCGAAGCCCTTCTCCGGGTTGAACCACCGCACCGTGCCGACTGCCATCTGCTGCTCAATTCCGCGCGGGTGTGTGCCCGCGTCGTTCGACGATCTTCCGTGTCCAGCGTCCCAGCGTCGGGGCGCTCGTGCTCGCGCGGGGTCATCCGCGCAGGCGCAGCCCCCGTGGCGTGGCCGCGAACCCGGCCGCCTGCAGGGCGGCCGACAGCGGTGTCGACTCGTGCACCGAGGCGCCGTCGGCCTTCTGCACGACCATCCGGCCCAGCGCCCCCGCCGCGACCGCGCCGGACAGCGCCGTCGCCGCCTCCTTGAGCACGTGCTCGTCCTCGGTCCACGACAGCAGGGTCTTGCCGCCCCGCTCGACGTACAGCACGAGCTCGCCGTCGACGAGGACGACGAGCGCCCCCGCCTTGCGCCCGGCCCGGTGCCCGCTGCCGCGCCGGCCGGTTCCCTCGCCGATGTCGACGGCCTCGTCGCCGTCGGGACCGCCGCGCTCCGGCCAGGGCAGCGCCGCGCCGTAGACGTTGGCCGGATCGGTGGCGGCGAGCACCACCGCACCGGAGGGCTGCCGGTCGGGCGCGGCGAAGGTGCGCAGCCGGTCGACCGCGCCGGCGGTGCCGAACTGGGCCGCGCCGAGCGTCTCGACGAAGTAGCCGCGGCGGGCCCGACCGTTCTCCTCGAACGCGCGCAGCACGGGGTAGACCGCCGAGAACCCGCCGGTCACCTGCTCGGCCTGCACGGCGCCGCGGGTGAGCACGCCGTGCCGCTCCAGCAGCGCCTCGGCGCGGGCGGTGGTGCGCTTCGTCGCGTTGGTCTCGCGGTCGGGCAGCCGGGACCAGCGGCCGGCCACCGTCGGCGGGCCGGTGCGCGAGGGCATCGCCGGGCGGCCCAGCCGCGGCCGTCCGTAGCGCGACCGGGTCACCCGCGGCGCCGCCGGCCGCTTGTGCGTGCCGCCGCCGGCCAGCCGGGTCCGCAGCGGGGCGAGCGTGTCGTTGGTCAGGTGCCCGGACCAGACGAGGTCCCAGACGACGTCGGCGAACGCGGTGTCGTCGGTGGCGCCCACGAGGTCGGACAGGCCGCGGAAGAACAGCGCCTGGCCGCCGGCCAGCGTGTCGAGGACCGCCGTCCCGACCGAGTCCGGCTCGGGACCGTCCAGCGGCTCGGGCAGCAGGACGTCGGCGAGGTCGGCCGGCACCAGGGTGAGCCAGCCGTCGCCGCCGGGCAGGCCACCGGCACCCGCCCACAGCACCTCGCCGGCGCTGGTCAGCTCGTCGAGCATCGCGGGGGAGTAGTCGCGCACCCGGGCCGGCAGCACGAGCGACTCCAGCGCCGAGGCCGGCACCAGGGCCCCGGCCAGTTGCTCGACCACCGCGAGCACGCCGTCGGCACCGCGCTGACGGCTGCCCACCGACTGCCAGGACGGGGTGAACCGGGCCAGCGTGCCGATCGGCACCGGCTCGACCTCCTGGCGCAGCTTGGCCAGGCTGCGGCGACGGATCGCGCGCAGCACCTCGGCGTCGCACCACTCGTGACCGCTGCCGCCGGGCCGGAACTCGCCGGCGACCAGCCGCCCCGTGCCGACCGGCCGCTGCAGGGTCGCGGTCACCACGGCCACGCCGAGGCCCAGCCGGGCGGCGACCTCCTGCGGCTGGAACGGGCCGTGCGTGCGGGCGTAGCGGCCGATGAGATCGCCCAGCGGATCGGCGACCGGCTCGGTGAACACCTCCGGGACGCCGACCGGCAGCGCCGTGCCGAGGGCGTCGCGCAGCCGGCCGGCGTCCTCGATCGCGACGTAGCGCTCGTGCCCGGCGATGCGCACCTCCAGCGCGCGCCGGGAGGCGACCAGCTCCTCGAGCCAGGCCGGGGTCACGCCGCGCGCCATCGCCTCGGCGGCGGTCAGGTCACCGACGTAGCGGAGCAGGTCGGCGGCGCCGTCGAGGTCGCGGGGGTGCCGCTCGGTCGGCAGGCGCTGCAGCTCCCGCTCGAGCTCGGTGATGGCGTCGGCGTCGAGCAGCTCGCGCAGCTCGGAGCGCCCGAGCAGCTCGGCCAGCAGCCCGGTGTCCAGCGCCAGCGCCTGGGCCCGCTGCTCGGCCAGCGGCGCGTCGCCGTCGTAGAGGAACTGGCCGACGTAGCCGAACAGCAGCGACTGGGCGAACGGCGAGGCCGTCTGCGTCTGGACGTCCACCACCCGCACCCGCCGGGCGCGCACGTCGCGCATCAGCTCGACCAGGCCGGGCACGTCGTAGACGTCCTGCAGCACCTCGCGGGCCGCCTCGAGCGTCATCGGGAACGACGGGAACTCGCTGGCGACGGCGAGCAGCTGGGCGGCGCGCTGGCGCTGCTGCCACAGCGGGGTCCGCCTGCGCGGGTCGCGGCGGGGGAGCAGCAGGGCGCGGGCGGCGCACTCGCGGAACCGGCTGGCGAACAGCGCCGACCCGCCGACCTCGGCGGTCACCTCGCGCTCGACGTCGTCCGGGTCGAGGACGGCGAGGTCGCCCTCCGGCGGCTCGCCGGTGGTGTCCGGCAGCCGCAGCACGATGCCGTCGTCGGAGTGCATGGAGGCGACGTCCATGCCGTAGCGCTCGCGCAGCCGGGCGGCCAGCACCAGCGCCCACGGGGCGTTGACCTGCGCGCCGAACGGGGAGTGCACGACCAGCCGCCAGTCGCCGAGCTCGTCGCGGAACCGCTCGATGAGCAGCGTCCGGTCGTCGGGCAGGTGCCCGGTCGCCGCCTTCTGCTCGGCGAGGTAGGCGAGCAGGTTCGCCGCGCCCCACTCGTCGAGACCCGCGGCCCGGGCCCGTTCCAGCCCGCCCTCGGGCGTCGCCGACCCGACCTCGCGCAGGAAGGCGCCCAGCGCGCGGCCCAGCTCCAGCGGCCGGCCGGGGGCGTCGCCCTTCCAGAAGGGCATCTTCCCGGGCTGGCCCGGCGCCGGGCTGACCAGCACCCGGTCGTGGGTGATGTCCTCGATCCGCCAGGACGACGACCCCAGCAGGAACACGTCGCCGACCCGCGACTCGTAGACCATCTCCTCGTCGAGCTCGCCGACCCGGCGTCCGCCGGACCCCTCCGAGCCGACCAGGAAGACGCCGAACAGGCCGCGGTCGGGGATCGTGCCGCCGCTGGTGACGGCCAGCCGCTGCGCGCCGGCGCGAGCGGTCAGCGTGTCGGTGACGCGGTCCCAGGTCAGCCGCGGCCGCAGCTCGGCGAACGCGTCGGACGGATAGCGCCCGGCCAGCATGTCGAGGACGGCGTGCAGCGCCGACTCCGGCAGCGAGGCGAACGGCGCCGACCGGCGGACCAGCGCGCCGACCTCGTCGACCGTGCGCGGGCGCTCGGACACGATGGCCACGATCTGCTGGGCGAGCACGTCCAGCGGGTTGCGCAGGTAGCGGATCGACTCGATCGCGCCGGCCTTCATCCGCTCGGCGACCAGCGCGCACTGCACCAGGTCGCCGCGGTACTTCGGGAACAGCACGCCGCGGCTGACCGCGCCGACCTGGTGGCCGGCGCGGCCGACGCGCTGCAAGCCGGAGGCGACGGTCGGCGGCGCCTCGACCTGCACGACGAGGTCGACCGCACCCATGTCGATGCCGAGCTCGAGGCTGGAGGTGGCGACGACGGCCGGCAGCCGGCCGGTCTTCAGCGCCTCCTCGACGATCGCCCGCTGCTCGCGGGACACCGACCCGTGGTGGGCGGCGGCGACCGGCTGGAACGCCTCGGGCAGGCCGCCGCCGGACCCGGCCTGCGCCATGAGCGCGGCCGCGTTGGTGCCCGGCGGCACCGGCTCGCCGGTGGCCCGCTCGTACGAGAGCTCGTTGAGCCGGCTGGTCAGCCGCTCGGCCAGCCGCCGGGAATTGGCGAACACGATCGTGCTGCGGTGCGCCTCGACCAGGTCGAGCACCCGCTCCTCGACCGCCGGCCAGATCGAGCTGCGCGGCTCGGCGCCGGCCGCGGAGCCGGAGAACTCGCCGGTCGGCTGGCCGAGCTCGCTCATGTCCTCGACCGGGACGACGACCGACAGGTCCCACTGCTTGCGGGCCTCGGGCGCGACGATCCGCACCGGCCGCCCGCCGGCGAGGAAGGTGCCCACCTCCTCGATCGGCCGCACCGTGGCCGAGAGCCCGATGCGCTGCGCCGGCCGCTCGAGCAGCTCGTCGAGCCGGTCGAGGGTGACCGCGAGGTGGGCACCGCGCTTGGTGTCGGTGACCGCGTGCACCTCGTCGACGATCACCGTCTCCACCCCGCGCAGCGCCTCCCGCGCGGAGCTGGTGAGCAGCAGGAACAGCGACTCGGGAGTCGTGATGAGGATGTCGGAGGGCCGGCGGACGAACGCGCGCCGCTCGTCGGCCGGGGTGTCGCCGGAGCGGATCGCCACGGTGATCTCCGGGCGCGGCAGCCCGAGCCGCAGCGCCGCCTGGCCGATGCCGGTCAGCGGTGCGCGCAGGTTGCGCTCGACGTCGACGGCCAGCGCCTTGAGCGGCGAGACGTAGAGCACCCGGCAGCGCGCCTGCGGATCGGCCGGGACGGGGGAGCCGGCCAGCCGGTCCAGCGACCACAGGAACGCGGCGAGGGTCTTGCCCGACCCGGTCGGCGCGACGACGAGCGCGTGCTCGCCGCTGCTGATCGCCGACCAGGCGCCCTCCTGGGCCGGCGTCGGCGCCTCGAACGCACCGGTGAACCACGCACGCGTGGCCTCCGAGAACCGGTCGAGAGTCGACATGTCGGCAAGTGTCCCTGCTCGGTACGACACTTCGCCGAGGAAGCCCGCCAGGGAGGTGCGCAGGGATGATCGACGTGCGCGCGGCGACCGCGGCCGACGAGGCCGCGGTGGCGCGGATCTTCCGGAGCGCCTCGCTGTCCAACGAGGGGGACCGCGACGTCCTCCTGGCGCACCCCGAGGCCCTGGTCCTGGCCGACGGCCTGCTCGCCCGCGGTCGGACCCGGGTGGCGACGTCGGGCGACGGCACCGTCGTCGGCTTCGCCGGCACCCGGCCCACCGGGCCCGGCGTGCTCGAGCTCGACGACCTCTTCGTCGACCCCGGCGCGCGGCGCCTCGGCGCTGCCCGGCGGCTGATCCAGCGGATCGTGGCCGAGGCCGCCGAGGAGGGCATCGACCGGATCGAGGTCACCGCCAACCCGCACGCGCTCGGCTTCTACGAGGCGGTCGGGTTCGTCGCGGACGGTCGGGCGGGCACCGAGTTCGGCTCGGGACTGCGCATGCACCTGCCGGTCGCGCTCCGCCGCGAGGGCTACGTGCTCGAGGTCGAGGACCTGTTCGACGGCGACGAGCTGGACCGCGACCTGTGGCTGCCGTACTACCTGCCGCACTGGAGCTCCCGGGCGGCGTCGGCGGCGCGGTACCGGCTGGGTGACGGCGTCCTGCGGTTGCTCGTCGAGGAGGACCAGCCGCCGTGGTGCCCCGAGTTCGACGGCGGGGTGCGCGTCTCGTCGCTGCAGACCGGCGAGTTCTGCGGGCCGCTGGGCAGCCCGGTCGGCCAGCTGAGGTTCAACCCGGCGGCCGTCGTCCGCGAGGAGCAGGAGCCGGAGAGGCTTTACACCCCGCAGTACGGCTTCGTCGAGGTGCGGGCCCGCATGGACCTCGACCCGAGCGCGATGGCCGCGTTCTGGATGATCGGCGTCGAGGACGCCCCCGAGCGCTCCGGCGAGATCTGCGTGTTCGAGATCTTCGGCCGCGACGTCGCCGACGGCACCGCCCGCGTCGGGATGGGCGTGCACCCGTGGGCCGATCCCGCGCTCACCGACGACTTCGCGCAGGTCCCGCTCCCGATCGACGTCCGGGAGTTCCACACCTACGCGGCGGAGTGGACCCCGGATCGGGTGACGTTCCTCGTCGACGACGAGGTCGTGCGGGTCGTCGAGCAGTCCCCGGCCTACCCGATGCAGTTCCTGCTCGACGTCTACGCCTTTCCCGGGGACGACGGTGCACCCCCGCCGGGCCCGTGGCCCAAGGAGCTCGTCGTCGACTCCTTCCGCGGCTGGCGACCCGCGGCCGGATAGCGGGTGGCGTGCGGCACACTCCGGTGCATGCGCCACTCGCTCTACGAGCCCGAGCACGACGAGTTCCGCGAGATGGTCCGCGGCTGGGCGGAGAAGAACGTCGCGCCGTTCCACGCGGACTGGGAGAAGGCCGGCATCGTCCCGCGGGAGCTGTGGCTCGCCGGCGGCGCGCAGGGCCTGCTCGGCTTCGACATCGACGAGCAGTACGGCGGCGGGGGCGTGCGCGACTTCCGCTACAACGCCGTCCTCGACGAGGAGATGACCCGCATCGGCGCCAGCGGCGTCGGGTTCGGCCTGCACAACGACGTCGTCGCCCCGTACCTGCGCGACCTGGCCACCGACGAGCAGAAGGCGCGCTGGCTGCCGAAGTTCTGCAGCGGCGAGCTGATCACCGCCATCGCGATGACCGAGCCCGGCGCCGGCAGCGACCTGCAGGGCATCACCACCACCGCCCGCAAGGACGGCGACGGGTGGGTGCTGGGCGGTGCGAAGACGTTCATCACCAACGGCATCAACGCCGACCTGGTCATCGTGGTGGCCCGCACCGATCCCGACGCCCCGGCGTCGAAGGGCATCAGCCTGCTGGTCGTCGAGCGGGACATGCCCGGCTTCAGCCGCGGCCGCAACCTCGAGAAGGTGGGCCTGAAGGCCCAGGACACCGCCGAGCTGTTCTTCGACGACGTGCGGATCCCGGCGGAGAACCTGCTCGGCACGGAGAACCGCGGCTTCTACCACCTGATGGAGAACCTGCCGCAGGAGCGGCTGTCGATCGCCGTCGGCGCGGTCGCCTCCGCCGAGCGGGTGCTGGAGCTGACCCGCGAGTACGTCACCGGCCGGACGGCGTTCGGCAAGCCGGTGGGTTCCTTCCAGAACACCCGGTTCGTGCTCGCCGAGCTGCACACCGAGACGGTCATCGCCCGCACGTTCGTCGACGAGTGCGTGCGCCAGCTGGCCACGGGAGAGCTCACCGCCGTCGACGCGGCCATGGCCAAGTGGTGGACGACGGAGCTGCAGAACAAGGTGGCCGACCGCTGCCTGCAGCTGCACGGCGGCTACGGCTACATGGACGAGTACCCGGTGTCCAAGGCCTGGCGCGACTCGCGGGTGCAGTCGATCTACGGCGGCACCAACGAGATCATGAAGGAGATCGTCGGCCGCTCGCTCGGCCTGTAGAAGGACCACCGTGGCCGTTCCAGCGACTCACCAGGCGGTCCAGCGCCGCACCGTCGGGGTCCTGTCCGGCGCGGTCGCCCTCGCCGGGCTCGGCGTGACCGTCGGCATCACGGTCGGCGGCCTGCTCGCCCGGGACGTCGCCGGCACCGACAGCGCCGCCGGGCTGGGGCAGACCGCCGGCGTGCTCGGGGCCGCCGTCATCGCCGTGCCGCTGGCCCGGATCAGCGACCGCTTCGGCCGTCGGTCGGGGCTGGCCACCGGCTACGGCGTCGCCGTCGTCGGTGCCGTGCTGACCGTGCTCGCCGCGGCGCTGTCCTCGCTTCCGCTGCTGCTGGTCGGGCTGTTCGGGTTCGGCTCGGCGACCGCCTGCGGTCTCCAGGCGCGCTACGCAGCGGCCGACCTGGCCGCGCCCGAGCACCGCGGCCGGGCGCTGTCCCTGGTCGTCTGGGCCACCACCGTCGGCTCGGTCCTCGGCCCCAACCTGGCCGGTCCCGGCGACGCCCTCGCCCAGCACCTCGGGCTGCCGCCGCTCGGTGGCGCCTTCGTCGTCTCCATCGCGGTCTTCGCCCTCGTGGTCGCCGGGCTGCTGGCGCTCCTGCGGCCGGACCCCCTGCTGCTCGCCCGCCGGCTAGGCGGCACCGGGGCGCCGGTCGGCCGCCCGCGCGGCGCGACCGCCGCGGCGCTGCGCCAGGTGTGGGCCAGCCCCGGCGGTCGGCTCGGGCTCACCGCCGTCGTGGTCGCCCACTCGGTGATGGTCGGCGTCATGGTGATGACGCCGGTGCACATGGGCCACGCCGGCGGCCCCGAGGGGACGACGCTGCGGATCATCGGCCTGGTCATCAGCGTGCACGTGGCCGGCATGTACCTGTTCTCGCCGCTGGTCGGGATCCTCGCCGACCGCGCGGGGCGCAAGGCAACCGTCGCGATCGGCGCGGTCCTGCTGCTGGCCGCCGTCGCGATCGCGGGCACCTCCGCACCCGGCGCCGCGGTCCAGCTCGGCATCGGCCTGTTCCTGCTCGGGCTCGGCTGGTCGTGCGGGCTGATCGCGGGTTCGACACTGGTGACCGAGTCGGTACCGGTCCTCGTGCGCCCCACCGCGCAGGGCGGCAGCGACCTGCTCATGGGGCTCGGTGCGGCGCTGGCGGGGGCGATCGGCGGCCCGTTGCTGACCCTCGGCGGCTTCGGGCTGGTGGCCGTGGTGAGCGCCGTGCTCGTGCTGCCGCTGGCCGTGGTGTGGACCGCGGCGCTGCGGACCGAGGCTCAGCGCCGGCCGCGGTAGTTGCGGATCAGCAGCACGATCGTCAGGACGAGGGCGACGGCGATCCCCACCTGGAGGATCACGTCCCACGTCGAGGAGCCGGTGCTCAGCGGGCCCATGGCGCGAGGGTAGGCCGGTCCCGGCCGCGCCGGGACGCGAGCCCGGTCGCGCGCTAGCGTCGAGGACGTGCGCCTGCAGGAGTTCTGGTCCCGTCTCGCCGACCACTTCGGCTCGATGCGCGCCGAGACCGTCGCCCGTGACCACCTGTTCTCCTCGCTCGGCGGGCGCAGCGCGGTCGACGCGATCGACGCCGGGGTGCCGGTGCGGCGCGTCTGGCTGGCCATCTGCGAGGAGTTCGAGGTGCCGCCGAAGCTGCGGTGAGCGGGGTGCGCGTGACGCCTGGGACCGATGGCGTGTCGGCCTAGCAGTCGAACGCTTGTTCGGTCTACAGTCGTCCACAGCCCGGGCCGTCCTCCACAGGTTCGCCCGGTCCGTCGAAACTGTCGGACCCCCGCCCTAGCGTCGATCCCGACCCGCTCCACGCGACTTCCCCGAAGGTGAACTCCATGGCAACGCTCGACCGCGACAAGGCCCTCGACATGGCCCTCGCCCAGATCGACAAGCAGTTCGGCAAGGGCTCCGTCATGCGCCTGGGCGACAGCCCCGAGGTGGCCATGAAGGTCATCCCGACCGGCTCCATCGCCCTCGACATCGCCCTGGGCATCGGGGGCCTGCCGCGCGGCCGCGTCGTCGAGGTGTACGGCCCCGAGGCCTCCGGCAAGACGACGGTCGCCCTGCACGCGGTGGCCAACGCCCAGGCGGCCGGCGGCATCGCGGCCTTCATCGACGCCGAGCACGCGCTCGACCCCGAGTACGCCCGGGCGATCGGCGTCGACACCGACGCCCTGCTGGTCAGCCAGCCCGACACCGGTGAGCAGGCGCTCGAGATCGCCGACATGCTCATCCGCTCCGGCGCGCTCGACATCATCGTCATCGACTCGGTGGCCGCCCTGGTGCCCCGCGCCGAGATCGAGGGCGAGATGGGCGACAGCCACGTCGGTCTGCAGGCCCGGCTGATGAGCCAGGCGCTGCGCAAGATCACCGGTGCGCTGAACAACTCCGGCACCACCGCGATCTTCATCAACCAGCTGCGCGAGAAGGTCGGCGTCGTCTACGGCTCGCCCGAGGTCACCACCGGTGGTCGCGCGCTGAAGTTCTACGCCTCGGTCCGCCTCGACGTCCGCCGCATCGAGACCCTCAAGCAGGGCACCGACGCGGTCGGCAGCCGGGTGCGCGTCAAGGTCGTCAAGAACAAGGTGGCCGCGCCGTTCAAGCAGGCCGAGCTCGACCTGCTCTGGGGCACCGGCTTCAGCCGCGAGGGTGGCCTCATCGACGCCGGCGTCGAGCAGGGCTTCATCCGCAAGTCCGGCGCCTGGTACACGTACGAGGGCGACCAGCTCGGTCAGGGCAAGGAGAACGTCCGCACCTTCCTGCGTGACAACCCCGACCTCGCCGACGAGATCGAGAAGAAGGTCAAGGAGAAGCTCGGCATCGGCGCCCGCCTCGACGCCCCGGTCGAGGCTGCTGTGCCCCCGGCCGACTTCTGAGGTCCTCCGTGACCGATCGGGTGACTGATCGCGCGACCCGCCGGCCCCGTGCCGGCGGGTCGCGCCGTTCCCGGGACCACGAGGACGGCGCGCTGCCCGGCGCCGACGAGACCGAGGACGCTCCCGGCGACCCCGTGGCCGTCGCCCGGGCCATCTGCCTGCGCGCCCTGACCGGCGCGGCCAAGACCCGCAAGCAGCTGGCCGAGCTGCTGGCCAAGCGCGGGATCCCGGACGACGCCGCGGCCACCGTGCTCGACCGGTTCACCGAGGTCGGCCTGATCGACGACGCCGCGTTCGCCCGCGCCTGGGTCAACTCGCGGCAGGCCGGCCGCGGCCTCGCCCGTCGTGCGCTGGGTGCGGAGCTGCGCGCCAAGGGGGTCGATCCCGAGGTCGCCGCCGAGGCGCTGGAGGAGGTCGACCCGCAGGACGAGTGGGACGCCGCCCGGCGCCTGGTGGCCCGCCGGCTGCCGTCCATGCAGCGGCTGGACCGGCAGACCGCGGAGCGACGCCTCGTCGGCATGCTCGCCCGCAAGGGCTACGGCGGCGGCTTGGCCGGCTACGTCGTCCGGGAGGCGCTCGACGCGCGCGGCGACGAGGACGACACCGACCAGGCCCACCCCGACCTCGGCCTGGACGCCTTGCTGCCCTGAGCGGGCGTCGCCCGCGGCGCCGAGCCCACGCTCACCCTTTCCGTGTGGTGGTGACCCTCGCGTTCTGCTGCGACGGTCACCACCACACGGCGAGGTTCAGGTCGGGTCGGGGTCGTTCGGGCCCTGCCGCCGACCGCTGGTCGCGCCGATCTCACTGACCCCGGCGTAGGGCTCGTGCCGCTTGCCCAGGTGCGCCTCGGCGTGCAGCCGTTCGACGAGGTGCGGGTAGTGCATCTCGAAGGCCGGCCGCTCGGAGCGGATCCGCGGGATCTCCAGGAAGTTGTGCCGCGGCGGCGGGGACGACGTCGCCCACTCCAGCGAGTTGCCGTGGCCCCAGGGGTCGTCGCGCAGCGCCAGCCGCCCGTACCGCCACGAGTGGAAGACGTTGTAGAGGAACGGCAGGATCGACGCCCCCAGCACGAAGCTGAAGATCGTCGAGATCGTGTTCAGCGTGGTGAACCCGTCGCTGGGCAGGTAGTCCACGTACCGGCGCGGCATGCCCTCGTTGCCCAGCCAGTGCTGCACGAGGAACGTGCCGTGGAAGCCGATGAACGTCATCCAGAACTGCAGCTTGGCCAGCCGCTCGTCCATCATCCGGCCGCAGAGTTTCGGGAACCAGAAGATCAGGCCGGCGTTGGCGGCGAACACGACCGTGCCGAACACGACGTAGTGGAAGTGCGCCACCACGAAGTAGCTGTCGGAGATGTGCCAGTCCAGCGGCGGGCTGGCCAGCAGCACACCGGTGAGACCGCCGAAGAGGAAGGTCACCAGGAAGCCCAGGGACCACAGCATCGGCGACTCGAAGCTGATCTGGCCCTTCCACATGGTGCCGATCCAGTTGACGAACTTGATCCCCGTCGGCACGGCGATCAGGTAGGTCAGGAAGCTGAAGAACGGCAGCAGCACCGCGCCGGTGGCGAACATGTGGTGCGCCCAGACGGCCAGGGACAGGAAGCCGATCGTCAAGGTCGCGAAGACCATGCCCTTGTAGCCGAACAGCGGCTTGCGGCTGAACACCGGGATGACCTCGGTGATGATGCCGAAGAAGGGCAACGCGATGATGTAGACCTCGGGGTGGCCGAAGTACCAGAACAGGTGCTGCCACAGCATCGGCCCGCCGTTGGCCCGCGTGTAGACCAGGGCCCCCACGTTGCGGTCGGCCAGCAGCGCCATCAGCGCGGCGGTCAGGATCGGGAAGGCCAGCAGCACCAGCAGGCTCGTGACCAGGGTGTTCCAGGTGAAGATCGGCATCCGGAACATCGTCATGCCCGGCGCGCGCAGGCAGACGATCGTCGTGACGAAGTTGACGCCGCCGAGGATCGTGCCCAGGCCGCTGACCGCGAGGCCGGCGATCCAGAGGTTCGGTCCGGCGCCGGGGGTGTTGGTCACGTCGGACAGCGGGGTGTAGGCGGTCCAGCCGAAGTCGGCCGCGCCGCCCGGGGTCAGGAAGCCGGCGACGGCGAGGGTGCTGCCGAACAGGAACAGCCAGTACGAGAACGCGTTCAGCCGCGGGAAGGCGACGTCGGGCGAGCCGATCTGCAGCGGCATGATCAGGTTGCCGAAGGCGAAGAACAGCGGCGTCGCGAAGAACAGCAGCATGATCGTGCCGTGCATCGTGAACAGCTGGTTGTACTGCTCCTGGGAGAGGAACTGCAGCCCGGGGCGAGCCAGCTCGCCGCGCATCAGCATGGCCATGAGACCGCCGGCGATGAACCACGCGAACGCCGTCGCCAGGTACATCAGGCCGATGACCTTGTGGTCCGTCGTCCGCAACAGCGACCCGAACCGTGAGCCCTTCTCCGGATAGGAGACCGGACTCGGCCGGCTGACGATCGGCCTCGGCGCGATCGCGGTCATGCCGCCCCCTCCACGCCCGCTCGCGGCCGGAGGCCACGGTGGAAGCACACCGCACGTCCGCATCGCGCGGCAGGGTCCATCGTGGCCCATTCCGGACGATGGCGAAACTCGTCCGCCCCCGCCGAGGTTCAGCCGGTGACCACCCGAGCGGCCGACCACGCGGCGATGTCGACCGCGGACCCGTCCGCGGCGTCGGCATCGGGCACCAGCCACGCCGGGTCGCGCGGCGCTCCGACCGCCAGCCAGCGCTGCACAGCGGCGCCGAAACCGGCCGCGCGGCGGGCCGACCCGGCCGGGCCCAGGAAGGACAGATCCATCTCGCCGCCGTCGGCGAAGCGCAGGACGACGCGGCAGCGGCTGCGCCGGTGCCGGGCCGGGGGCACCGCCTCGCGGACCACCGCGGTCTGCGCCCCGGCCGCCGCGGCGAACAACGGGGCGGCGCGGCGCAGCCGGGCGACGAAGGCCTGCGCGCCGTGCTCGTCGTCCCCGCTGCGCGGCACCGGAGGCAGGCTGCCGGGCTCGACGGCGACGATCGTGTCCATGGTGGCGGTCAGTGTCGCTGGAGCGACACTCCGTCGCCGGAACGGCGCGCCGTACCCTCGCTCCTGAGATGGAGACCGCGACCCAGCAGTCCGCCGCGCGCACCTACCGCGTGCGCACGTACGGCTGCCAGATGAACGTGCACGACTCCGAGCGCCTCGCCGGGCTGCTCGAGGCCGCCGGCTACCGCGCCGCCGCGGAGGGGGACGACGCCGATGTCGTCGTCCTCAACACCTGCGCGGTCCGCGAGAACGCCGACAACCGGCTGTACGGCAACCTCGGGCACCTGCGCCCGGTCAAGGACGCCCGCCCCGGCATGCAGATCGCCGTCGGCGGCTGCCTGGCCCAGAAGGACCGCGGCGAGATCGTCCGGCGGGCGCCCTGGGTCGACGTCGTCTTCGGCACCCACAACGTCGGGTCGCTGCCGGCGCTGCTGGAGCGGGCCCGGCACAACGCCGAGGCGCAGGTGGAGATCGCCGAGGCGCTCGAGGTCTTCCCGTCGACGCTGCCGGCCAAGCGGGACTCCGCCTACTCCGGCTGGGTGTCCATCAGCGTCGGCTGCAACAACACCTGCACGTTCTGCATCGTCCCCGCGCTGCGCGGCAAGGAGAAGGACCGCCGGCCCGGCGAGATCCTCGCCGAGGTGCAGGCCCTGGTCGACCAGGGCGTCCTCGAGGTCACGCTGCTCGGCCAGAATGTGAACGCCTACGGCGTCGAGTTCCGCGACCGGGGCGCCTTCGCCGATCTGCTGCGCGCCGCCGGTCGGATCGAGGGCCTGGAGCGGATCCGGTTCACCAGCCCGCACCCGCGGGAGTTCACCGACGACGTCGTCGACGCCATGGCCGAGACGCCGGCCGTCTGCCACCAGCTGCACATGCCGCTGCAGAGCGGTTCGGACGACGTCCTGCGCGCCATGCGCCGCGGCTACCGGCAGGAGCGCTACCTCGGCATCCTCGACCGGGTGCGGGCCGCGATGCCCGACGCGGCGATCACCACCGACATCATCGTGGGCTTCCCCGGCGAGACCGAGGACGACTTCGAGCAGACCCTCCACGTCGTCCGGCAGGCCCGCTTCGCCAGCGCCTTCACCTTCCAGTACTCCAAGCGCCCGGGCACGTCTGCCGCGGAGATGGACGGCCAGGTGCCCAAGCAGGTCGTCCAGGAGCGCTACCTGAGGCTGACCGCGTTGCAGGACGAGATCAGCTGGGCCGAGAACCGCGCGCTGATCGGGACGCCGGTCGAGCTCCTTGTCGCGGCGGGGGAGGGCAGCAAGGACGCCGCCCGGGGCCGCATGACCGGCCGGGCGCGCGACGGCCGGCTCGTCCACTTCACCGCGACCGACCGAGTCCGCCCCGGCGACGTGGTCGAGACGGTGCTCACCCAGGCCGCGCCGCACCACCTCGTCGCCGACGGGCCGCTGCACGCGCACCGGCGCACCCGCGCCGGCGACGCCTTCGAGGCGGGCACCCGCCCGACCACGCCCGGGGTCCTGCTCGGCATGCCGAGGGTCGGCGCGCCCGTCTAGAGCGAGGCCAGGAGCAGCTCGACCAGCTCGCCCGGGCGGTTGTGGGCGACCATGTGCGTGGTCGCGAGCTCGGTGTACCGCCAGGCCGGGGACGAACGAGCCCGCTGCGCCGCTGCCTCGAACGCCGGGTTCGTCGGCACCCCTGGCTCGGGCGCCGTGAGGCGGACGTAGGTGCGGGAGAACGGCCAGTCCTCGAGCGGCCGGCTCAGCCGCACCGGCTCGGTGAAGCAGGCGATCGGCTGCGGCGTGCGCCTCGGGACGGCGAACGCCTCCTCCGCCGGGTCGTCGTAGACCCGGGCGGGGCCGTCGACCAGCCAGGCGTCCCCCGGCCGCGGCGGACCGGGCGGCGGCGCGCCGAGCAGGCCGTAGACGCTGTCGCCGTCCCCGGGGACGAACGCGTCGACGTACACCAGGGACCGCACGCGCTCGCCGATCGCGTCGAGAGCCCCGGTCACCACCATGCCCCCGTAGGAGAACCCGACCAGGACGACGTCGGTCAGGTCCTCGTAGAGCACGTGGTTGACGACGTCGGTGACGTGCGTGGCCAGGCCGACCTGCGGGCTCACCAGGTGGACCCGCTCGCCGATCCCGGTCAGGCTCGGCGCGGTCGCGTCGTGCCCGGCCGCCGTCAGCAGACGCCGGACGTGACGCCACCCGTGGGCGCCGCCCCACGCCCCGTGGACGAGGACGAAGGCGGCCACGGTCGGGTCAGCGCCGGCCGGCGGACTTCTCGGCCTCCGCCAGCCACTCCCGGCGGGTGCTCAGGTTGGCCCGCGCCTCCTCGATGCGGCGCGCGTCGCCGGCGGCCTCGGCCTTGGCCAGCTGCTCCTCGGCCTTGCCGACCGCCGCGCGCATCGAGGTGATCATCGGGTTCTCCGGCGCGGTGCGCGGCCGGGAGGCGTCCGCGGCGCCGCGGATCCGCTGCTCGATGGCCTGCATGCGGTCCTCGAGCGAGCGCATCGCGCCGCGGGGCACGTGGCCGATCGCGTCGTAGCGCTCCTGGATCTTGCGCAGCGCGTTCTGGGCGTTGCCCGACGACGGGTCGATCTTCTCCGCCTCGGCCAGCAGCTCCTCCTTCTGCTGCTGGTTGGCCGACTGCTCGGCGTTGCGCGCCTTGTCCTGCTCGCCGCGGGCGGTGAAGAACACGTCCTGGGCCGCGCGGAACTGCTTCCACAGGTCGTCGTCGCCGTCCCGGCCGGTGCGCGGCACCGCCTTCCAGCGGTCCATCAGGCTGCGCATCGCCGCCGACGTCGCGCCCCAGTCGGTGGACGTCGACAGCCGCTGCGCCTCGGCGATGAGCTCCTGCTTGGCGGCCCGGGACTCGTTGCGCTGCGCGTCGAGAGCGGCGAAGTGCGCGCCGCGGCGGCGGCCGAACGCGTCACGGGCGGCGGCGAAGCGCGACCACAGCGCCTCGTCGGTCTTGCGGTCGATGCCGCGGATCGTCTTCCACTCCTCGACGATCGCCTTGAGCCGGTCGCCGGCCGCCTTCCAGGACGTCGACTCCGCGGCGATCTGCTCCGCCTCGGCGGCCAGCGCCTCCTTCCGGGCGACCTGCGCGGCGCGGGCCGCGGCCTTCTCGGCGCGCGACTCCGCCGCGGCCTCGTCGGCGGTCTCCACCATCGCGCGGGCCCGGGCGGCGAGACCGTCCAGGTCACCGACCGCGGTGGCCGTGGGGATCGAGTCGGCCAGCCCCTGCGCCTTGGCCTTGAGCTCGCTCGGGTTGCCGGTGTGCGCCTTGAGCCGCGCCTCCAGCAGCGCCACCTCGGTGGCCAGGTCGTCGTAGCGGCGGGCGTAGTGCGCCAGGCCCGCGGCCGGGTCGCCGGCCTGCCACGACCCGACGGCGCGCTCGCCGTCGGCGGTGCGCACGTAGACCGTGCCGTCGTCGTCGACCCGGCCCCACTCGGCGGGGTCGCTCGGGGCGACCGGCTCGGGGGCGGGGGTCTCCGCGACGGGGGCGTGCGCATGGGTGGGCACGGCGGCCGGCGTCGGGACGGCGGGCGCGGCCTCGGGGGTCACCGCGTCCGGGGCGACCTGCTCGGCCACCTCGGCGACCGCTGCGGGCTCGGGAGAGGGCTGCTCGGTGGCGGGCGGCTCGACCGCGGGCTGCTCGACTTCCGGCTGCTCGACTGCCGGCACGGCGTCCGTCGTCGGGTCGGCCAGCGCCGCGTCGCCGGGCTCCGGCGCAGCGGGCGTCCCGGCCTCGGGCGTCACCGCGTCCGAGGTCGTCTCCTCGGCGACGATCGCTCCGGGAACGGTCTCCTCGGGGGCAGCTGCTGCGGGCGGAAGGACCTGCTGCGTCCGGTCTCCCGGGTTCTCCGTGCTCGACACGGTCCGCAGTGTCCCACGTCCCATCGGCGAGACTGCTCGCGTGACTGCCGTTCCCCCCGCGCCGCGCGCCGCCGTGGCCTTCTGCCCGTCGCCGCCGGTGCTCGTGCCTGCGGTGGCCGGGACCGCCGACGGCGGACTGCCGGACCTGCGGGGGGCCTGCGCCGCGGCGGTGGACGCCCTGCTGACCGGCGCGCCCGAGGTGGTGGTCGTCGTCGGCCCGGGTGTCGAGGACGGCGTGCGGTTCGGACCCGGCGACGCCGGGGACCTGCGCAGCTTCGGGGTCGACCTGGAGGTGCCGTTCTCGGCGGGGATCCGGCCGGGCGGCCGGCGCCTGCCGTGGGCGCACACGCTCGGCGCCTGGCTGCTCGACGAGGCCGGCCACGCCGGCGCCCGGCTCGGTGTGGGCCCGGCCGACCTCGCCGCCGCGCTGTCCGACCTGCCCGGGACGGTCGGCGTCCTGGCTCTCGGCGACGGCTCCGCCCGGCGCACCGAGCGGGCGCCGGCCGCGTTCGACGAGGCGGCCGGTCCGTTCGACACCGCGGTCGCCGCTGCCCTGGCCGCCGGCGACGCCGCGGCCCTGGCCGGCCTCGACCCCGCGGAGGGGGAGCGGCTGCTGGCCACCGGCGCGCCGGTGTGGCAGGCGGTCGGCGCGGCGCTGGCCGGGCGGGCGGCCCGGGCGACGCTGCACTACGACGCCGCGCCGTTCGGCGTGGGCTACCTGGTCGCCGACTGGCAGGTCCAGTGAGCGGTCCGCCGGTGGTCGCCGTCGTCGGGCCGACCGCCACGGGCAAGACGGCGCTGGCCGTCGAGCTGGCACGGCGGCTGGGCGGGGAGGTGGTCAACGCCGACTCCATGCAGCTCTACCGGGGCATGGACATCGGCACCGCCAAGCCCACCGAAGCCGAGCGGGCGGGCGTGCCGCACCACGTCTACGACCTGTGGTCGGTCCGCGAGCCCGCCTCGGTGGCGGAGTACCGGCAGCACGCGCGCACGGAGATCGACCGGCTGCGCGCCGCCGGCGTCGTCCCGCTGCTGGTGGGCGGCTCGGGACTGTACGTGCGCGCCGTCCTCGACGAGCTGGACATCCCCACGACCGACCCGGCGGTGCGGGCCCGGCTGGAGGCCGAGCTCGCGGCCACCGGCGCTGCAGAGCTGCACGCCCGCCTGGCGGGCCTCGACCCCGAGGCGGCGGAGGCGATCCTGCCCAGCAACGGGCGGCGGATCGTCCGCGCCCTCGAGGTGATCGAGCTGACCGGGGAGCCGTTCCGCGCCCGCCTGCCCGACCCGACTCCGCACTACCCGGTCATCGGCGTCGGGCTCGACCGCGACCCGGCCGGGCTCGACGAGCGGATCGCCGTCCGGGTGGACCGGATGTGGGCCGCCGGGTTCGTCGCCGAGGTCGAGGCGCTCGTGGCCGAGGGGCTGCGCGAGGGGCCGACGGCGTCCCGGGCGCTGGGGTACGCGCAGGTGCTCGCCCAGTTCGACGGCACGCTGACGCCGGAGGAGGCGCGCCAGCGGACGGTCGCCACCACGCGGAGGTTCGTCCGCCGCCAGCGGTCCTGGTTCCGCCGTGACGCGACCCTCGGGTGGTTCGACGCCGCGCGGCCGGATCTGCTCGACGCGGTCACCGCGCACATCGGCGCACGTACGATCGACGCGTGACGGACCGGGTGCTCAAGGGGCACGGCACGGAGAACGACTTCGTCGTCCTCCCCGACCCCGACGGCGCCGTCTGGCCGGAGGACCGGCTCAGCCCGGAGCAGGTCCGGACGCTCTGCGAGCGCCGCGCCGGCCTGGGTGGCGACGGCGTCCTGCGGCTGGTCCGCAGCCGGCACGTGCCCGATGCGCCGGACGTGCTCGGCGACGACCTCGCTGCCTGCGAGTGGTTCATGGACCACCGCAACGCCGACGGCTCGCACGCCGAGATGTGCGGCAACGGCATCCGGCTGTTCCTCCACGCGCTGGTCCACGAGGGTCTGCTCGACCGCGCCGCCTGCACCGACGGCGTGCTCGTGGGCACCCGTGGCGGCCCGCGCCGGGTCGGCGCGACCGACGACGGGCGCTACTGGGTGGACATGGGCCCGGCCCGGCCGTTCGGCCACGGCGAGGCGAAGCTCCCCGGTGGCGCGCTGGCCGGCCTGGCGGTGTCGATGGGCAACCCCCACCTGGCCTGCCTCACCGACGTCCCGGTCGAGTCGCTGGACCTCTCCGCGCAGCCGGTGGTCGAGCCGGCGCTGTTCCCCGAGGGTGTCAACGTCGAGGTCGTCAACGTCCTGGAGCCCGGTGCCCACATCCGCATGCGCGTGCACGAGCGCGGGGTGGGCGAGACCCGCTCCTGCGGCACCGGCGCGGTGGCCGCCGCCTACGCCGCGCTGACGGCGAGCGGTGCCGACACCGGCACGGTGACCGTCGACGTCCCCGGCGGCCGGCTGTCGGTGCGGATCGCCGACGGGACGACGGTGCTCACCGGCCCCGCCGTCCTCGTCGCCGAGGGCGTCCTGCTCTAGGAACGGTCCTCGGACGTCTCCTCGTCGTCGGACTCCACGAGCGGGTCGAGGTGGCCGCCGGGCGGGTTGAAGCTGCCGCCCTTGTCGGGATCGACGCCGCTGACCGCGTCGAGGATGTCGCGCGGCGGGTTCAGGCCCTCCGGGTCGCGGCCGGGGTCGTCGATCTCGTCGCTCGTGCTCATGCGCGGGCTCTACCCGGCGATCGGCTCGGCATGCGACGAGGTCGCGTCCAGGCTGCGGGGCAGCTCGCGCATGCGCATGAGCGGGCTGGTCACCACCCACAGCGCGGAGAGGGCCTGACCGGCAGCGGCGATCCAGAGCGTGGGCAGCACGCCCAGCCAGCTGCCCAGGACGCCGCCGAGCAGGGCGCCCAGCGGCTGGGTGCCGTAGACGATGAACCGCACCGAGGCGTTCATCCGGCCGAGCAGGTTCGGCGGGCAGAGCCGCTGCCGGAAGCTGACCTGCGTGATGTTGTAGGCCACGACCGCCCAGCCGTAGCCGAGCATGCCGACCACCAGCAGCAGCGCCGGGGCCGCGTACGCCGCCAGCGGGGTCAGCGCTGCGAACGGGAGCAGGAGCAGCGCGGACAGCGGGATGGCGCGGCCCTCACCCACCCGGCGGGCGAACCGGGCCCCGGTGACCGCGCCGAGGATCCCGCCCACGGCGCCGGCCGACAGGACGAACCCGAGCTCGCTCTCCGACAGTCCGAGCGTGCGCAGCGCGAAGAGCACCAGCAGGGTGCCGCTCATCGTGTTGAACAGGTTGGCGGTCCCGGTGCAGGCGACGATGCGACGCAGCAGCGGGTGCCGGACGACGAAGCCCAGGCCCTCCGCGATCTCGACCCGCAGCGGCCGGCGGGCGGCCCGGTCGGGGACCGTGTCGGTGTGCCTGATCCGGCCGATGAACAGCGCCGAGAGCAGGAACGACAGCGCGTCGAAGGCGATCAGCAGCGGCGCCCCCAGGAAGCGCAGCAGCACACCGGTGATCCCCGGGCCGGCGACGCGGGCGACCTCCTGGCTCGCCATGAGCTTGCCGTTGCCGTCCACGACCTGCTCGGGGTCGACCAGCGTGGGCAGGTAGCTCTGCCAGGCGACGTCGAAGAACACGGTGGCCGCGCCGGTGATCGTGGCGACGACGAACAGCTGCGGGAGCGTGAGCAGGTCCAGGTACCAGGCGACGGGCAGCGAGGCCAGCGCCACCGCCCGGATCAGATCGTTCACGACCAGGACGCGCTTGCGCCGCCAGCGGTCCACCCAGGCGCCGGCCGGCAGACCGATCACGAGGAAGGCGATCGTCTCCAGGGCGGTCAGCACGCCCATCTCGAACGCCGTCGCGTGCAGCACGGTCACCGCCAGGACCGGCATGGCCAGGTAGGTGATCTGCGTGCCGACCTGGCTGATGCTCTCCGCCGTCCAGAGCTGCCGGAAGTCGCGGTGCCGCCAGAGGCTGGCCGGGGTGGTCACGGCAGGCAGGGTGCGCCGACTGATTGGGAAAAGTCAATCAGTCGGCGGCGTGTCGCCTAGGCTGCCCGACGTGAGCGAGGACGAGGTCCCGTGGATCCGCGGGCCGAAGCGCAAGGCGACCGACGCCGAATACCGGGCGATCGCCTCCGCGCTGCGCCTGCGCATCCTCCGCCTGTGCGCGTCGGAGTCGCTCACGAACAAGGAGATCGCCGAGCGCCTGGGCCGCAACCCCGCCACGGTGCTGCACCACGTGCGCACGCTGGTCGACACCGGCTTCCTGGTCGCGCAGCCGGTGCGGCGCGGCACACGGGGCGCCCGGGAGGTGCCCTACCGCGCCACCGGCAAGAGCTGGCTGATGGACGTCGACGACCGGCCGCCGCCCGAGCGCGACCCGATGCTCGCCGCCTTCCTCGAGGAGGTCGCCGAGGTGGGCGAGCGGCACCTGCTGAGCAGCCGGCTGGGTCTGCAGCTGCCCGCCGAGGAGTTCGAGGACTTCCACGAGCGGCTGCACGCGCTGCTCGACGAGTTCGCCCGTCGCCCGCGCGATCCGCAGGCGAAGCGGTGGTCGCTGTACCTCGGGATGCATCCCGAGGCCTGAGGCGTTGCACCCGGTGATGACATCCAGTGCACAAACCCAGGTGACCTCGTCGGACCCCCGTGTCACGCTGGACCCGATGGCCACCCCCTTGGAAGACCCCCGCTTCGACACCGGCAGGCTCGACGAGCCGGACGACACCACCGGCTCGTACGCACTCGAGGAGCGCACCGCGCTCCGGCGCGTCGCCGGGCTCTCGACCGAGCTCGCCGACATCACCGAGGTCGAGTACCGCCGGCTGCGCCTGGAGCGCGTCGTGCTCGTCGGCGTCTGGACGGAGGGGACGGCGGCCGACGCGGACCGCTCCCTCGCCGAGCTCGCCGCCCTCGCCGAGACGGCCGGCTCCGTCGTCCTCGAGGCGGTCAGCCAGCGCCGCTCCACGCCCGATGCCGGCACCTACGTCGGCTCCGGCAAGGCGGCGGAGATCCGCGACATCGTCGCGGCCACCGGCGCCGACACCGTGATCTGCGACGGCGAGCTCACCCCGGGTCAGCTCAACGCGCTCGAGAAGATCCTCAAGGTCAAGGTCGTCGACCGGACGGCGCTGATCCTCGACATCTTCGCCCAGCACGCCAGCAGCCGGGAGGGCAAGGCCCAGGTCGAGCTGGCCCAGATGCAGTACATGCTGCCGCGGCTGCGCGGCTGGGGTGAGTCTCTGTCCCGGCAGGCAGGCGGCCGGGTCGCCGGCGGTGGCGGCATCGGTACCCGCGGTCCGGGTGAGACGAAGATCGAGACCGACCGGCGGCGGATCCGCGCCCGCATGAGCAAGCTGCGCCGCGAGATCGCCGGCATGGCCACCGCCCGGGCGACCCAGCGGGCCGGCCGCGGCCGCAACGCCGTCCCGAGCGTGGCGATCGCCGGGTACACCAACGCCGGGAAGTCCAGCCTGCTCAACCGGCTGACCGGCGCGGGCGTGCTGGTCGAGAACGCGCTGTTCGCCACCCTCGACCCGACCGTGCGCCGGGCCGAGTCGCCGGACGGCCGCGAGTACACGCTCACCGACACCGTCGGCTTCGTCCGGCACCTGCCGCACCAGCTGGTCGACGCGTTCCGCTCGACGCTGGAGGAGGTCGCCGCCGCCGACCTGCTGCTGCACGTGGTCGACGGCTCCGACCCCGACCCGCTCGGCCAGATCCAGGCCGTGCGCACGGTGCTGGCCGACATCGACGCCCGGTCGGTGCCCGAGCTGATCGTCGTCAACAAGGTCGACGCGATGACCGAGGACGATGTGCTGGCCCTGCGGCAGGCGCTGCCGGGCGCGATCTGGGTCTCGGCGCGGACCGGGCACGGCATCGACCAGCTGCGCGAGGCGGTCGGCGCCCGGCTGCCGCATCCGGCGATCGACGTCGAGGTGCTCGTGCCCTACGGGCGGGGCGATCTGGTCGCGCGCATGCACCGGGACGGCGAGGTGCTCTCCGAACGGCACGAGGAGGGCGGCACGCGGCTGACCGCCCGCGTCGACGGGGCGCTGGCGGCGGCCCTCGAGGAGTTCGCCGCGCCGGTCGGCTGACCTGGCGGTTTGCCCCCGATCGGGTCGGTCCAGATCACGGCCGGGTCACGGACCGGTACCGTGACGCCGTGACGAGCGGCGCGGTGCGGAAGCCCGAGGACGCGGCCGTCGCCGTCTCCTCGGGCCGGCCGGACGCCGGGTCCCCGGTCTCCGTGGGGCGCCCGCCCTGGTGGTTGCTGGGCGTGGCGGCGGTGGTCGCCGCCGTCGTCACCGTCGACCTGCTCAGCCGGGGCTGGCTGGAGTGGATGGACCTGCGGGTCTCCGAGGTGGTCAGCGCCTGGGACCTCCAGGACTCGGGCTGGTACTGGCCGGTCTGGGGGGTCACCCAGCTCGGCGGCCGAGGATTCATCCTCATCGTGCTGGCCGGCCTGGTCGGCTACGTCTGCTGGACCCGGCGCACGCTGCTCCCGCTGCTGCGCGTGCTGCTCGCATTGGCGCTGCTGACCGCGGTCATCTACGGCTTCAAGTACGGCACGGGGCGCACCGCGCCGGGGTATCCGGGCTCGTTCTTCCACCGGGACGGCGAGTCGTTCCCGTCGGGGCACGTGGCCAACGCGGTCCTGATGTGGGGTGTCGCGCGCTGGCAGGCCGTGGAGTTCGGGCTACCCCTGCCGGTCCAGCGGACGCTGAAGTGGCTGTCGGTGCTGGGGCCGGTCGCGACCGCGCTGGCCATGGTGTCCCTGGATTTCCACTGGGTCACCGACGCGGTCGTGGGCGGGGCGGTGGGGATCCTGCTGTTGGGCGTGGTGCATGCACTCGACGCGCTCGTTCTGTCACGCTGGGTACGTGCCCGAGCAGGCCGGCGGTCGCCCTAGTCGCGTGTGGCCGCGTCTGCTCTGCGCCGGCGCGGTCGGCGCCCTCGTGTTCGCCGCCGCCTCGCCCGCTGCGGCGGCGCCCGCGCAGGCCGCGGCCGAGACCGGCCAGCCCTCGACGATCTGCCAGGTCACCGACACCCGGCTGCCGGAGCTGTCCGGCCTGGTCGTCACCGGCGACACGATGCTGGCGATGAACGACGGCGGGGACGAGCTCACCGTCTACGTGCTCGACATGAGCTGCGCCGTGGTCGACGTGCGCACCGCGCCGGTCGACCCGTACGACCCGGAGGACCTGGCGCTCGGCCCCGACGGCACGGTCTACCTCGCCGACATCGGGGACAACCGGGTCGACCGCTCGACCGTGGCCCTGCTGGCACTGCACCCCGACGGGTCCACCGCCATCTACCGGATGAGCTACCCCGACGGGCCGCACGACGCGGAGTCCCTGCTGCTGGCGCCCGACGGCACCGCGTACATCGTGACCAAGGAGATCCTCGGCGCGAGCGGCGTCTACAAACCGTCGGCACCGCTGGCCGAGGGGGTTGTCACGCCGCTGCAGCGGGTGGCCCAGGTGAACTTCACGCTCACCGGCACCGAGGGCGGCCCGGTCGGCCGGGCCGGTCAGCTCATGGCGACCGGGGGAGCGGTGTCCCGCGACGGCACGATGATCGCCCTGCGCACCTACACCGACGCCTACGTCTGGCCGCTGTCGAACGCCGACGTGCCGACCGCGCTGGCCGGCACCCCGGTGCGGATCGCGCTCCCGCCGGCGCCGCAGGGGGAGGCCATCAGCTTCAGCGCCGACGACCGCCAGCTGGTCGTCGCGGGGGAGGGGGTGCCCGGCGACGTCACGCTGGTCCCGGCGACCGCTGCCCTGGAACCGGTTGCCGCGGCCGCGTCCGCCGCGACGGCGGCGACCGCGCCGGACTCGGGGCCGCCTGCCTTCACCGCCGGGCTGATCGCGGCCGCCGTCGCGACCGTCGTCGTGTGGATCGGCGGTCTGCTGATCCGCCGCCGCGGCGGCACCTGATCCGCCGCCGCGGCGGCACGTGATCCGGCGCCGCCGCGGGCGGACCGCCGGGCTCAGACCCGGCGCAGGACGCTGACGACCCGGCCCAGGATGGTCGCGTCGTCGCCCGGGATGGGCTCGTACGCCGGGTTGTGCGGCAGCAGCCACACGTGCCCGTCGCGGCGCTTGTAGGTCTTGACCGTCGCCTCGCCGTCGATCATGGCCGCGACGATCTCGCCCTGCTCGGCGTGCTGCTGCTGCCGGATCACGACCCAGTCGCCGTCGCAGATGGCCGCCTCGACCATCGAGTCGCCGACCACCTTGAGCATGAACAGCGTCCCCTCGCCGACCAGTTCGCGCGGGAGCGGGAAGACGTCCTCCACCGCCTGCTCGGCGAGCACCGGCCCACCGGCGGCGATCCGGCCGACGAGCGGCACGTAGGTGGGGGCGGGCACGGCGTCGTCGCCGGCCGGCACCGCGGTCGTGGCGGCGGCGACGGACTGCTCACCGGGCAGGCGGACGTCGAGGGCGCGCGGCCGGTTGGGGTCGCGGCGTAGCCAGCCCTTCTTCTGCAGCACCGAGAGCTGGTGGGCGACCGAGGAGGCCGAGGACAGCCCGACCGCCTCGCCGATCTCGCGCACCGAGGGCGGGTAACCGCGGCGCTCGATGGAGTCGCGGATGACCTCGAGCACGCGGCGCTGCCGCTGGGTGAGGCCGTCGCCGGCGTCGGTGCGGTCGGGGAGGGCCCGGACCGCGGCCGTGGTCTCGCTCGTCGTCGTCTCGCCGGAGCTCCGGCGTCCGCCCGACGTCCCCCTGCTGGTCGCCACGTCTCCTCCTCGCCGCCGGCTCCGGCTCTCCGGTGCCCGCGCAGTCCGTTCGTCCTCGGTGGCTCACCGTAGCGCCACCGACCGGATTCTTCAAACACACGTTCGAAGTCGTGACGTGTCGGGTCGCTTCTGTCGGCGTCATCCGGTAGACATCGGACACACGTTCGAATCGAACAGACGTTCGAGTGTTCGAACCGGTCGGGAGGAGACGTCGTGGGAAGCGTGCAGCAGGCGGTCCTGGAGTTCGACGAGTCGGTGCAGGCGCCGTGGCGGCCCGCGCTGCGGCTCGTCCCGACCGACGGTCCCGCGGAGCGGCGCCCGCCCACCCGGCCGGGGGCCTACCGCGACCGCGTCGCCCGCTCGGGTCCGGCGCGGGCGGCCGACACGGCACCCCGCCCGGCCCGTGCGGCGGCGCCCCGTGTCCCCGCGCGCCCGGCGCCGCGACCCCCGGTCCGGGGTGGCTGCGCCCCGATGCGGCGGCCGGTCACCGGCCGGCTCCGGCCGACCCGCCGGGCCCGCAGGCTGGCGGTGGTCCTCGCGCTGGCGCTGGGTGTGGCGCTCGGCTCCTGGGTCGGCCCGCTCCTGGCCGGCGGCGACGGCGGCGATCTGCGGCTGACGGGGGTGAGCACCGTGACCGTCGAGCCGGGTGACACGCTGTGGTCGGTCGCCTCGTCGGTCGCGGGTGACCGCGACGTGCGCGAGGTCGTCGACGAGATCCAGCGGCTCAACCACCTCGCCGGTGCCGACCTGCAGGTCGGCCAGACCCTGCAGCTGCCGTGACGCCACGGCGGCCCGACGGTCGCCGGCCCGCGGCCGTCCCGTTTCGGCAAGACACCCACAATGTCGAGGGGCCGACTTCGTCAACCCTCAGTGCTCGCGTCTTGACGCTGTGTACTCACTCCACCGCTTACGGTCGTCGGGTGTCAGGCGCCATGGAAAGTCGTGCAGCGGTGTTCACCAGCTCCCCGCAGGACGTCGAGATCTACTCGGCGGGGGAGTGGCTCCCCGGCTCGATGCTCGGCTGGCGGCACGACGACACCGGCGGTTGCCAGGTGTGGGTCCGGCTGGCCGTCGGCGGCGCGGAGGAGTCGGTGTGGACCGACCTCGAGTGCGTCCGGCTGCCGGAGCGCCACCTGACGCTGGCCGCTCCTGCTCCCGTCGCCCCGGTCGACGACGCCGCGGCGACCCGGAGCCTGCGCCTGGCCGATGTCTCCGGGAGCGGCTCGCCGCGTCGCGGACGTCCCGCCGTCGCGCCGGTGCCCCGGTCGGACCTCGAGTTGACCGCCACCCGCGGCTTCCCGGCGATCCGGGACGAGAGCGCCAGCCGCGCGAGCCACCCCGCGGGCCGTCGTCGGGCGGAGTCCCGGGTCGTCGGTGAGACGGCGGAGTTCTCCGTGATCGGCGCCGGCCGGCACCGCGCGCCCGCGTCGCCGTCCGGGTCCGGGCGGCACCGGGCCGCCGACACGGGCACGTGGCCCACCCTGGTCGAGTCCTCCGCCGCGCAGGCCCGCACCCCCGAGGGTCGAGCGGCCGAGTCCTGGGGCGCCCGCTCCGACGACACGTGGCCCGGTCTCGGTGAGCCCGATCTGCTCACCCGCCCGATGCGGCTCGACGCTGCAGGGCTGTCCGGCTCGGCCCGGGCCGCTGCGGTGCCGACGCCGCGCGCCGCGCGCTGGGACGACACGCTCACCGGCGTCTGAGCCACCCGTCCGGCCGTCGCCGGCCGCGCCGTGGGTCGCCCACGGCGGGCCGCGCAGCATGCCCCTCTACCGCACGTCCGGCCACTCGGTCCGGCGCGTCCGCGGCGTGTCGTGTGACTCCTGCGGCAGGTTGTTGCGGCTGGTCACGAGCGGGTCTCGACGGAACAGGACACGCGGGTTTGCTCTTGCACATGTAGTGGAGCCCGACCTAGGGTTCCCCTACATCTAGTAGTTACAGGGTTGTAAGCGTGTCCACAGCCGATCCCCACGTTCTCCCCCGGACATCCACGAGATGTCCCCAGCGGAGTCCACAGGGCGGCGGTGGGCAGCAGCCCTGAGGGACAGCCCGAGAGGGGGGTGATCGCCGTGCGGTGCCCGTTCTGCCACAACCCCGACAGCCGGGTCATCGACTCGCGGGAGGCCGACGAGGGAGCGACCACCCGGCGGCGTCGTTCCTGCCCCGGCTGCGGGCGGCGGTTCACCACCGTCGAGGAGGCGGTGCTCGCCGTCGTCAAGCGCAGCGGGGTCAGCGAGCCGTTCAACCGGTCCAAGGTCGTCGCCGGCGTGCGGCGTGCCTGCCAGGGACGGCCCGTGGACGAGGACCAGCTGCAGAAGCTCGCCCAGCAGGTGGAGGACGCGATCCGCGCCACCGGCGTGGCCGAGGTCCCCAGCCACGAGGTGGGGCTGTCCATCCTGCGGCCGCTGCGCGAGCTCGACGAGGTGGCCTACCTCCGCTTCGCCAGCGTCTACCGCGCCTTCGACTCGCTCGAGGACTTCGAGAAGGAGATCGACGAGCTCCGGAGCCGGCACCTGCCGGGCGGCACGCCGCCGCTGCCGGGCATGCAGCCCGACCTCCCGCCGTCCCGCCGCCGCGGCGGGCGGAGCTCGGCCGGCACCGCCGCCGGCACCTGAGAACTGTCAGTACCAACCGATACACCAGTCCGAGCAGCACACATCTGCGGTTCTTCCCCAGCCGCTGCCGCACCTAGGGAGAGCTCCATCTCATGACCGAGACCGATGACCGCCTGTCCTCCGGCCGCGCCCGCCGCGGGGGCAAGGCGCCAGCCCGGGGGAAGGGCCTGAAGGTCAAGCGCGTCTTCACCACGCCTGGTGTGCACCCGTACGACGAGGTGACCTGGGAGCGCCGCGACGTCGTCATGACCAACTGGCGTGACGGCTCGATCAACTTCGAGCAGCGCGGCGTGGAGTTCCCCTCCGAGTGGAGCATCAACGCGACCAACATCGTCACCACGAAGTACTTCCGTGGTGCCGTCGGCAGCCCGCAGCGCGAGAACAGCCTGCGCCAGCTCATCGACCGGGTGGTGCTCACCTACGGTGCGGCCGGCCGCGAGCACGGCTACTTCGCCACCGAGGGCGACGCCGAGATCTTCGAGCACGAGCTGACGTGGATGCTGCTGCACCAGTACTTCAGCTTCAACTCGCCGGTCTGGTTCAACGTCGGCACGAGCGCGCCGCAGCAGGTCAGCGCCTGCTTCATCCTCGCCGTCGACGACACGATGGACTCGATCCTGAACTGGTACCGGGAAGAGGGCCTGATCTTCAAGGGCGGCTCGGGCGCCGGCCTCAACCTCTCCCGCATCCGCTCCTCGAAGGAGCTGCTCTCCTCCGGTGGCACCGCCTCGGGCCCGGTCAGCTTCATGCGCGGGGCCGACGCCTCCGCCGGGACCATCAAGTCCGGTGGCGCCACCCGCCGTGCGGCCAAGATGGTCGTCCTCGACATCGACCACCCCGACATCGAGGAGTTCATCGAGACCAAGGCGCGCGAGGAGGACAAGATCCGCGCGCTGCGCGACGCCGGGTACGACATGGACCTCGGCGGCAAGGACATCACCAGCGTCCAGTACCAGAACGCCAACAACTCGGTCCGGGTCTCCGACGAGTTCATGCGTGCGGTCGAGGACGGCACCGAGTTCGGGCTGCGCGCCCGGCAGGACGGCGCGGTCATCGAGACCGTCGACGCCAAGGACCTCTTCCGCAAGGTCACCCAGGCCGCGTGGGAGTGCGCCGACCCCGGTATCCAGTACGACGACACGATCAACGACTGGCACACCAACCCCGAGACCGGGCGGATCAACGCGTCCAACCCGTGCTCGGAGTACATGAGCCTGGACAACAGCTCGTGCAACCTGGCGTCGTTGAACCTGATGAAGTTCCTCAAGGCCGACGGCACGTTCGACTCGAAGAACTTCGTCAAGGCCGTCGAGCTGGTCATCACCGCGATGGACATCTCGATCTGCTTCGCCGACTTCCCGACCGAGCCGATCGGCGAGACCACACGGGCCTACCGCCAGCTGGGCATCGGCTACGCCAACCTCGGCGCGCTGCTCATGGCGACCGGCCACGCGTACGACTCGCGCGGCGGCCAGACCCTCGCCGCGGCGATCACCTCGCTGATGACCGGCACGGCCTACCGCCGCTCGGCCGAGCTGGCCGGCATCGTGGGTGCCTACGACGGCTACGCCCGCAACGCCGACGCGCACGCCCGGGTCATGCGCAAGCACGCCGCGGCCAACGACGCGATCCGCCCGGTCGGTGCCGACGACGCCGACGTGCTCAAGGCGGCCACCGCCGAGTGGCAGGAGTGCCTGGCGATCGGTGCCGACAACGGCTGGCGCAACGCCCAGGCCTCGGTCCTCGCCCCCACCGGGACCATCGGCTTCATGATGGACTGCGACACGACCGGCATCGAGCCGGACTTCTCGCTGGTCAAGTTCAAGAAGCTGGTCGGCGGCGGCTCCATGCAGATCGTCAACCAGACGGTGCCGCGGGCGCTGAAGAGCCTCGGCTACCAGGGCGAGCAGATCGAGGCGATCGTCGAGTTCATCGCCGAGCACGGCCACGTCGTCAACGCCCCGAGCCTGCGCCCGGAGCACTACGAGGTGTTCGACTGCGCGATGGGTGAGCGGGCCATCTCGCCGATGGGCCACGTGCGGATGATGGCGGCCGTCCAGCCGTTCATCTCCGGCGCCATCAGCAAGACGGTCAACATGCCGGAGTCGGCCACCGTCGAGGACGTCGAGAACATCTACTTCCAGGGCTGGAAGCTCGGCCTCAAGGCGCTGGCGATCTACCGCGACAACTGCAAGGTCGGCCAGCCGCTGTCCGACGCGAAGGCCAAGAAGGCCAGCTCTGAGGGTGGAGCCGAGGTCAAGGCGGAGGCTCCGGCCGCGCTGTCGCACCCGGTGCGCAAGCGGCTGCCGAAGAAGCGGACGAGCGTCACGACGTCGTTCAGCGTCGCCGGCGCCGAGGGCTACATGACCGCCGGCATGTACGAGGACGGCAGCCTCGGCGAGGTGTTCCTGAAGCTCGGCAAGCAGGGCTCGACCCTGGCCGGTGTCATGGACGCCTTCTCGATCGCGCTGTCCATCGCGCTGCAGCACGGTGTGCCGCTGGAGACCTACATCCAGAAGTTCACCAACATGCGGTTCGAGCCGGCCGGCATGACCGACGACCCGGACATCCGGATCGCCCAGTCGGTGATGGACTACATCTTCCGGCGCCTGGCGCTCGACCACCTGCCGGTGGACACCCGCGCGACCCTCGGCATCTTCAGCGCCGAGGAGCGGGCCGCCCAGGTGGCGGGCACCTACGGCGGCTCCGCGTCGACCGCCGACGTGGTCGAGGAGGAGGTCGACCTCGAGGCGCTGCGCGGCTCGGCGCCGACCGACGAGCGCAAGCCCGAGGCCGGGTCGTCGAAGGCGGCCGAGAAGCCGATCAAGGAGGCCCACTCCTCGGCCGAGCTGCTCGAGCTGGTCACCGGCACCGCCACCGACGCGCCGCTGTGCATGACCTGCGGCACGAAGATGCGCCCCGCCGGCAGCTGCTACGTCTGCGAGGGCTGCGGCTCGACCAGCGGTTGCAGCTGATCGCGCAGTAGCACCACGACCGGCGCCCCCGTCCCGCCACGCGCGGGGCCGGGGCGCCGGTCGTTCAGCAGTCCGGGCGGGTCACTGGCTCGGCTGCGGCACCGACGGACAGCCGACCTTCGGGTTGACCCCGACGTAGTTCAGCGGCCCCGCCACGATCGTCACCAGGGTCGTGGTGACCCCGGCGCAGTTGGTGTCCGCGCTGCTGAAGTAGCCGCGCTGGAATGCTGCGATCACACCGATGATCAGCCAGATCACCAGGACGGTGGCCACGATGCTGCCGCCTCTGCTCCGCGTTCCGCTCCGCATGAGGCGCTCGATACCCCCGGCGGAATCGATCACGCCAGGACGAGGCGGTCCTTCATCCGATCGTGTCCCGCGCGGACTCAGGAGCTCGGACGACGACGACCGGGCACGCGGCCCGGGCGATGACGTGCTGGCTGGTCGAGCCGAGCAGCATGCCCGTGAACCCGCCGCGGCCACGGCTGCCGACCACGAGCAGGTCGGCGTGCGCGGACGCGTCGAGCAGGACGGTCGCCGGGTGGCCCATCACCACGTGCTGCGACACCTGGTCCGAGTCTGCCGGGCCGAGTGCGTGCGCGACCGCGTCGCGCAGCGTGCTCGTGGCCACGCCGGCCCAGTCGTAGTCCACGAGCACCCCGCTCCCGCCGAGGCCGAAGTCGACCGGGATGCTCCAGGAGATCACCGCTTCGACGGAGCCGCCGCTGAGCCGCGCCTGGCCGACCGCCCACCGCAGCGCCTGCTCCGAGTGCGCGGAGCCGTCCACGCCGACGACGATGCGGCCGGACCCGCCGGCTGGAGCGCTCATGACCCCACGCCACCACGGCGACGCCCGGCTCGCCTCATCCGGCGCTGACGAGGCCGGTCAGCGTGCCCTCCGCGGTGGCGGCGTCCCGGACGGCGCGGATCGCGGTGTCCGGGTCGGCGCCGTCCGCCAGGTCCACGGAGCCGTCCAGCGCGTAGACCGTGAAGCGGTAGTGGTGCGTGCCGCTCGGTGGGCAGGGCGGGGTCCAGCCCACGTCGCCGGCGCTGTTGCGGGCCTGGGTGGCGTCCGGCGGCACCGCCCCGGCCATCAGGTCAGGAGGAGTCGGCGGCACCCCGACCAGCACCCAGTGCACGAACGTGCCGTTCGGGGCGTCGGGGTCCAGGACCACCACCGCGACCGATGCGGTCCCCGACGGCAGGCCGGTCCACGCCAGCGGGGGAGAGGCGCCGTCCCCGTGGCAGGTGAACTCTTCGGGGATCCGGTCGCCGTCGGCGAACGCCGAACTGGTCACCGTGATCGTCCCGGACGGCGGCGCGTCCTTCCGGTCGGCGGCACCGCCGCATCCCGCGAGCACGACCACCGCGAGGAGCGGCAGGGCGCGCGGGAGAGCCGGCGGCATGCTGCACGGTAGGCCCGACACGAGCAGAAGGGGCGGGTGACCGGTGGTCACCCGCCCCTCTACCGCGGTAGTTCGTTACTGAACGGGCTGCGCCTCCCGGCGGGGCAGCACCCAGCCGGGCCGCACGAAGTGGCAGGTGTACCCGTAGGGGTACTTCTGCAGGTAGTCCTGGTGCTCCTCCTCGGCCTCCCAGAACTCACCCGCGGGCTCCACCTCGGTGACGACCTTGCCGGGCCAGATGCCCGACGCGTCGACGTCGGCGATGGTGTCCTCGGCGACACGCTTCTGCTCGTCGCTCGTGTAGAAGATCGCCGAGCGGTAGCTGCGGCCCACGTCGTTGCCCTGCCGGTCACGGGTCGACGGGTCGTGGATCTGGAAGAAGAACTCCAGCAGCTCGCGGAACGAGATCACGTCCGGGTCGAAGAGGATCTCGACCGCCTCTGCGTGATCGCCGTGGTTGCGGTACGTGGCATTCGGGGTGTCCCCGCCCGAGTATCCGACGCGGGTGGAGAGCACCCCCGGACGCTTCCGGAGCAGCTCCTGGGCTCCCCAGAAGCAGCCGCCGGCGAGGATCGCCTTCTCAGTGGTCACTGTGTGCCCCTTCCTGTCTCGAGCACTGTCTCCTCAACACGCGGAGGGCCACCAGTGTTTCCGTCCCCCGGACCCACCGGGGACCGGTCTCACTCAGCTCGAGCGGCGCGGACGCCGACCCAGAACAGCGCCGCGAACAGCACGTAGTCGCTGACGAACACGATCGCCCCACCGTGCAGGAAGAAGGCGCAGACGACCGACAGCAGCACCGCGACGCCGACCCAGATCGGCAGGATCCGGGCCCGGAACACCGCGATCGCGAAGCAGACCGCCCCGATGATCAGCAGCACCAGCGCCACGGCCTCGAACGCGTTCAGCCCGGCCGGCGTCTCCTCGGGAAAGCCGCCGTGGGTGGCGAGGTACGGCTTCACGAACGCCTCGACGGTCGTCTCGGCCACGTTGAGCATCGCCAGCGGCGCGAAGATCCCGACGTAGCCCACCAGGGTCAGCCGGCGCGCCGCGCTGCCGTGCACGGCGAGGATCGCCGGCAGGCCGAGGACGACGAGCAGGTTGCCGGCCAGCGCCACGCCGTACATCGGCTGCCACAGCGGATCGGTGGGCCAGGCGGCCTCGGGCCCGTGCATCGTCAGGCTCACGCCGAGGAAGCCGAGGGTGGCGAGCACGCAGCCGGCCATCAGGGCGAGGCCGGCCAGCCGGCCGTTGCCGGCCGCGCGGGCACGGTCGTCGAGGCCGGTGGGCAGGGGGTCGGTGAGGGGTCGAGTCATGGCGGAGACGATGCGGCCGGGCACGGCCCCGGGTCGTCGGACCGCCGTCGCGACCTGCGTCGTCCCGGCGGCTGCCGCGCCGTCCGCGACATGCGACGGCGGTCGCGCCCGCGTGGTACCGCGGGATGACGCCCATCCCGCCGCCCCCGTATTACCGTCCGCGCATGGCGGTGGGCACCCAGGAGCAGGCACCCCTGCCCACCGGGGACGGCGAACCGCGGCGTCCCGACCTGCTGTGGGACGTCGCCCTCGCGGTGGCGCTGACCGTCTTCGCCCAGCTCGACCTGCGACTGGACCTCGACAACTCGACGCCGTTCGGGCCCTCCTGGGCGGTCGCGGTCTGCACGCTGGTCGCGACCGGCGCCCTCGCCTTCCGCCGGCGGGCACCCCTGGCGACCGCGCTCACCGTGGCCGCCGCCGTCGCCGGTCCCGAGCTGTTCACCGTCCTGACGATCACGCTCTGGGGCGACTTCGTGCCGATGCTCGTCGCCGCCTACTCCGTCGCCCGCCACGCCGACCGGCAACGCGCCGCGGCGGGGGTCCTCGCCATCGCGACCGCGGTCGTCGTCCTGCTGCTGCGGGTGCCGAGCATCGGGGCCAAGCAGAACATCCCCTTCGCGTTCGTGCCGCTGGTCCTCGTGACCCTGGCCGGCCGGGTCCTGCGGCGCCGGCAGCTCAGCCACGCCGCCCTCTCCCTGCAGGCCACGCGGCTGGCCGAGGACCAGGAGGCGTGGGTCCGCGACGCGGTCGCCGCCGAGCGTGCGCGGATCGCCCGCGAGCTGCACGACGTCGTCGCGCACTGCGTCAGCGTCATGGTGATCCAGGCCGGTGCCGCCGAGGACCTGCTCGACCGCGACCCGGGCGCCGCCCGCCAGCCGCTGCGCGCGGTCCAGGACACCGGCCAGGAGGCGGTCGCCGAGCTCGGGCGCATGCTCGGCCTGCTGCGGGCCGAGGCGGCGCCCGACACGCTGCTGCCCCAGCCCGGCGTCGCCCAGCTGCCCGAGCTCGTCGCCCAGGTCCGCGCCGCCGGGCTCCCGGTCGACCTCGACGTCCAGGGCGAGCCCCACGACCTGCCGCCCGGCGTCGATGTCGCGCTCTACCGGCTCACCCAGGAGGCGCTGACCAACGCCCTCAAGCACGCCCGCGGAGCGCGCGCGACCGTCGTCCTGCGCTGCACCGACACAGCGGTCGAGCTGCGCGTCCACGACGACGGGCGTGGTACCCCGGCCGGGACCGGCCTCGGTCACGGGCTGATCGGCATGCGCGAGCGGGTCGCCCTCTACGGCGGCACCCTGTCCGCCGGCCCGCGCGACCACGGTGGCTTCGCCGTCGACGCCGTGATCCCGCTCGGGGCACACGCGTGATCCGGGTGCTCCTGGCCGACGACCAGGCGCTGGTCCGCGGCGGGTTCCGGTCCATCCTCGAGGGCCAGCCGGACATGGAGGTCGTCGGCGAGGCGGCGGACGGCGCCGAGGCGGTGGAGCTCGCGCTGACCACCCGCCCGGACGTCGTCGTCATGGACATCCGGATGCCGCGGCTGGACGGCATCGCCGCCACCCGCGCGCTGCTCGAACGGCACTCCTCACCCGCGCGTGTGCTCGTGCTGACCACGTTCAACCAGGAGGCCTACGTCTACGACGCGCTGCGCGCCGGCGCCAGCGGCTTCCTGCTCAAGAGCGCGCCGCCGCGCGAGCTGGCCGGGGCGATCCGCACCGTCGCCGTCGGCGATGCGCTCCTCGCTCCGGAGATCACCCGCGCGATGATCCAGGACTATGTGTCCCGTCCGCGTCCCGGCGCCGCGACGCCCGAGCTGCTCGCCGTCCTCACCCCGCGGGAGCTCGAGGTGCTGACCCTGGTCGCGCGCGGGCGCTCGAACGGCGAGATCGCCGGCGACCTGTTCCTCAGCGAACCCACGGTGAAGACCCACGTCAGCCGCGTCCTCACCAAGCTGCAGCTGCGCGACCGGGTGCACGCGGTGGTGCTCGCCTACGAGTGCGGTCTGGTCCGCCCCGGGACCGGCGCGTGAAGCAGCTGCTGCGGTTCGCCTGGCTCGAGGCGCAGTGCTGCCTGTTCGCCGCGCTGTTCTTCCTCGGCCTCGCTCTGGTGCGGGTGCTGCCGCTGCCGATCGACCCGGCCGACGCGCTGCTGGTCTGGAGCCTGGCGGTCACCCTGCTGCTCTGGCTCGTCCACTGGGAGACCGGCCGCGAGGTGGCGGTGATCGTCGGCTTCCACCTGGTCGGCCTGGCGCTCGAGCTGTTCAAGGTCCGGCAGGGCTCGTGGTCCTACCCCGACCTCGGTGTCGCCTCGATCGGCGGCGTGCCCCTCTACAGCGGCTTCATGTACGCGGCCGTCGGCAGCTACGTCTGCCAGGCCTGGCGCCGCTTCGACCTGCGGATCACCGGCTACCGGGCCCGGACGACGGCAGCCGTCGCCGTCCTGGTCTACCTGAACTTCTTCACCTCGCACCTGATCGGGGACCTGCGGCTGCTCCTGGCGGCGGCGCTGCTGGCCGCGACCTGGCGCACGTGGGTGCACTTCACCGTCGGTCGGCACCGGTACGCGATGCCGCTGGCGCTGTCCTTCGTGCTCATCGGGTTCTTCCTCTGGGCCGCCGAGAACGCCGCCACGTTCCTGCGCGCCTGGCAGTACCCGTCGCAGGAGTCGGTGTGGACGATGGTGCACGCGGCCAAGCTCGGTTCGTGGTCGCTGCTCGTCGTGGTCAGCATCGTGCTGGTCGCCGCGGTCAAGGCCTACGAGGGGCGGCTCTACGGCGACCCGCGCAACCTGTCGGTCCTCCGGGCCGGTCCGACGCCACCCCGGGTGTGGGTGCTGTTCCCCGTCCGGCGTGTCGCACCGGCGACCGACTGATCCCGGAGCGGCCTCGGTCACAGTGCGGTCACGTGGCGCCCCACTGACCACGCCACTTGCGCGTCGCCTGCCAAATGTGACCGGCGTCACGACGACAGTCGCCATAACGCCCAGTAGCGTTTTGTGTGCGCTCAGCAAACGAGAGCGCGGCGCCGGTCCGCCCAACCCTGCCCACCGGTCGTCCACCAGAGCACTTCAGGGCAGGGGTTGGGGGACCCACTCACGGCGCGCGCGGGGGCGCGTCTCGGGGTGAAGCCGCGTTGCGCGGCCGGGCACCGATCGCCCGAACCCGACAGCTCACCTCGCCGGCGGTGATCGGAGAAACCATTCCATGGCAAAGCACGCTGCGCCCCGCTATGTCCGCACCAAGAAGGTCATCGCGCGCGCTCCCGTCGCCGCCGGCGCCACCGTCGTCGGTCTCGGCTTCCTCACCGTCCCGGCCCAGGCCGCCACCGGCTCGGCCCCGGCCGCCGCTCCGCAGCTCGCCCCAACCGCTCACGTCGGCACGGCTCCGGCGATCACCTCGGCCGCCGACCTCGACAACTACGGCAGGCACGCCGCCGTGGCCGGCGACTACACCGTCGTCCGCGGTGACACCGTCGCCAAGATCGCCGCGGCCCACGGGCAGCGCTGGCGCGACCTGTACCAGCGCAACATCGGCGTCATCGGCAGCAACCCGAACCGGATCTACCCCGGTGAGGTGCTCCAGACCGCCGCGACCGGCACGGTCGCCACCCAGGGCAACTCCGCGCCGGTGCCCGCTCCGGCCCCGGCTCCCGCTCCGGCGCCGGCCCCCGCGGCCGCCCCGGCCGGCACCGTCGCGACGATCACCAACAGCGCCGGCCCGGTGAAGCCGCAGACCCAGGCCGCCGCGAACGCCGTCGTCAGCAACGTGCCGGGCGCCGCGAACATCACCATCGGCGGCACCCGCGCCAGCGCCGTCGACCCGCACGGCCACCCGTCCGGCCTGGCGCTGGACTACATGGTCGAGTCCGACACCGCGCTCGGTCACGCGATCGTCCAGTACACGATCGACCACTGGAGCGAGCTGGGCGTCGAGTACGTCATCTACCAGCAGAAGATCCTGACCTCGCCGACCGGGGCGTGGAAGCAGATGGAGGACCGGGGCAGCCCCACGGCCAACCACATGGACCACGTCCACGTGAACTACCTGGGCTGAGCCCGCACGCACCGGCGCCCCGGTCCCGCTCTCGCGGGGCCGGGGCGTCGTCGTCAGCGGCGGACGGACCCGACGAAGCCGAGCACCTTCTGCCGCAGCTCGGCCGACCGCTCGGCGACCACCTCGTCCGGGTCGCGCTCGCGCAGCCACGGCGGGATGTCGGTGCGCACCCGCTGCGCGCAGCCCAGGTCGGCGCAGATGTAGGTGCCGACCGTGTTGCCGTTGCGCCCTGCTTCGCCCGCGCGCTTCGCGGTGAACAGCGAGACGCCGTCCCCGGTCCGCGGGGTCTGGCAGAGCAGGCACATGGCCGCCGTCCGGCTCGACATCCGGCTCTCGGCGGCGCGCAGCGCGATCCCCACCGGTTCGTCGTCCACCTCGACCACCAGGTAGCCGCGCAGCGGCGCCTTCGGGTCGCGCCAGCCGAGCAGCTCCAGGTCCGGCCAGTCGAGGACGGCGAAGTCCCGGGGCAGGACGGCGGCGTTCGCCTCCCCGCGGGAGCAGTTGAGGAAGGACCGCCGGATCTGCTGTTCGGTGAGCGCACGCACGAGGAGCCATTCTGCGTGGCGGTCGCCCTTCGGAGCACCCGAGTTTCCAGCCGATCCACATCTGCGGCACAGTCGGTGGCTGCGCGGCCCCGCCACCGTGGGAGCCATGCCGCACCCCGACGACCGACCCACCTACCAGGGCCGACCGCTGCCCCGCCCCGACGAGGAGCTCGTCGACCAGGGCCTGGCCTTCGACATCGGCACGCTGATGAGCCGTCGCCGGTTGCTCGGCGTCCTCGGCCTCGGCGCCGCAGGGCTGGGCCTCGCCGCGTGCGGAGCGAGCGCCTCGACGTCGACGGCCGCGCGCTCGAGCTCGTCCGGGACGACGACCGCCGCGACCACCGAGATCCCCGACGAGACCGCCGGCCCCTACCCGGGCGACGGCTCCAACGGCCCCGACGTCCTGTCGCAGAGCGGCGTCGTCCGCAGCGACATCCGCTCCGGCTTCGGCACCGGCAGCGCCACCGCCGAGGGCGTGCCGATGACGCTGGAGCTGACCGTCACCGACCTGGCCGACGGCGGCGTCCCGTTCGAGGGCGTCGCGGTCTACGTCTGGCACTGCGACCGCGACGGCCGGTACTCGATGTACGCCTCGGGGCTGGAGGACGAGAACTACCTGCGCGGCGTCCAGATCGCCGACGCGAACGGCAGGGTGACCTTCACCAGCATCTACCCGGCCTGCTACGACGGCCGCTGGCCGCACATCCACTTCGAGGTCTACCCCGACCAGGCCGGCATCACCGACTCGACCAAGGCGATCGCCACCTCGCAGGTCGCGCTGCCGCAGGACGTCTGCTCGACCGTCTACGCCACCAGCGGCTACGAGCAGTCGAAGACCAACCTCGCCAAGGTCAGCCTGACCACCGACAACGTCTTCGGCGACGACGGCGGCGTCACCCAGATCCCGACCGTCACCGGCGACACGAGCAGCGGCTACACCGTCGCGCTCACCGCGGCCGTGGACACCAGGACCACGCCGACCGGCGGCTCGATGGGCGGCGGGCCGGGCGGGGGAGCCCCGCCCAGCCGCTGACGGGTCACGGCAGGATCGCGTCCACGTACCCGCCGTCGACGCGCAGGGCGCCGCCGGTGGTCGCCGAGGCCAGCGGGGAGGCGAGGTAGACGCACAGGTGGGCGATCTCCTCGGGCTCGATGAGCCGCTGCAGCAGCGACTGCGGGCGGTGCCGGCGCATGAACTCGCGCTGGGCGTCGTCCCAGGGCAGGTCGTCCCCGACGAGCGAGCGGACGAACTCCTCGACCCCACCGGTGTGCGTCGGCCCGGCGATCACGGAGTTGACGGTGACGCCGGAGCCCGCTGCCTCCTTGGCGAAGCCGCGGGAGACGGCGAGCAGCGCCGTCTTCGTCATGCCGTAGTGGATCATCTCGGCCGGGATGGCCACGGCCGAGTCACTGGCGAGGTACTGCACGCGGCCCCAGCCGCGCTCCCGCATGCCGGGCAGGTAGGAGCGGGTCAGCCGCACGGCGGTCAGCACGTTGACCTCGAAGTACCGCCGCCACTCGTCGTCGGAGATCTCCAGCGCGGGGCGGGCGCCGAAGATGCCGAGGTTGTTGACCAGGACGTCGACCTGCGGGACGGCGTCCAGCAGGGCCGCCGTCCCCTCGTCGGTGGCCAGGTCGCCGGCCACGGTGGTCACGTCACCGTCGACGCCGCCCGCGGCCGCGTCCAGCGCCGCCGCGTCCCGACCGGTCAGGACGACGGCGGCGCCGGCGCGGGCCAGGCCGGTCGCGATGGCCAGGCCGATGCCCTGCGAGGAACCCGTGACGACGGCGCGACGGCCGCTGAGGTCGATCTGCATGCCGGGGGCAAGGCGCCCGGCGGGGCGGCTGTTCCTACTCGGTGGCCGGTCCCGCCGGCAGGCTCCCGCTCCCGACGACGTAGGTGCGCGCGTTGGTGAACTCCAGCGCGCCGGCCTCGCCGAGCTCGCGGCCGTAGCCGCTGCGCTTCGTGCCGCCGAAGGGCAGCCGCGGGTCGGAGGCGACGACGGCGTTGACGAACAGCGCGCCCGACGTGATCCGCCGGCCCACCGCCAGCGCGTGCTCCGGGTCGGTGCTCCAGACGCTGGCGCCCAGGCCGTACCGGGTGGCGTTGGCGACCCGCACCGCCTCGTCGTCGTCGGCCACCTCGACCACCGCGGCGACCGGGCCGAAGGTCTCCTCGGCCATCACCGGCATGTCGAGGGTGACCCCGGCGAGCACCGTCGGCGCGAAGAAGGCACCCGGGCCCTCCAGGGCAGCCCCGCCGGTGAGCACGGTGGCGCCCGCGGCGACCGAGCCGGCCACCTGCCGGGTCAGCCCCTCGCGCAGGTCGGCGCGGGCCAGCGGTCCGATCACCGTCGCCTCGTCGCGCGGGTCGCCGACCCGCAGGCCGGCCACGGTCTCGGCGAAGCGCCGGCCGAACTCGGCGGCCACCGACGTGTGCACGACGAACCGCTTGGCGGCCAGGCAGCTCTGCCCGGAGTTGATGAACCGGCTCTTCACCGCGCCGGCCACGGCCAGGTCGAGGTCGGCGTCGGCCAGGACGACGAACGGGTCGGAGCCGCCGAGCTCGAGCAGGCTCTTCTTGATCACCCGCCCGGCGGCCTCGGCGACCGATGCGCCGGCCCGCTCGCTGCCGGTGAGGCTGACCGCGGCGACCCGGTCGTCCTCGATGAGCGCGCGGCTGACCTCGGGCACGTCGGCCTCGGCGACGACGACGCTGCGGAAGACGTCGTCGGGCAGGCCGGCGTCCCGGAACACCTGCTCGATCGCCAGCGCGCAGCCGGTGACGTTGGGGGAGTGCTTGAGGATCGCGGTGTTGCCGGCCAGCAGGGTCGGCGCGGCGAAGCGCAGCACCTGCCAGTACGGGAAGTTCCACGGCATGACGGCCAGCACGACGCCGATCGGCTCGTGCGCCACCCAGCTGCGCTGGTTCGGGCCGGTGTCCACCGACCGCGGCGCGAGGAACGCCGTGCCGTGCTCGGCGTAGTAGTCGCACGCGGTCGCCGACTTCTCGACCTCGGCCCGCGCCTCGCCGATCGGCTTGCCCATCTCCGCCGTCATCAGGGCGGCGAGGTCGGCGGCCTGCGTGCGCAGCTGCGCGCCGATCGCGCGGACCAGCTCGGCCCGCTCCTCGACCGGCCGGGCCGCCCACGCGGGCTGCGCGTCGGACACCGCGGTGAGCACCGACAGGACGCCGTCGACGTCCGACCCCGGGTAGGTGGCCAGCACCTCACCCGTGGCCGGGTCGACGGTGGTGACCTCAGGCATCGATCGTTTCGTAGGTCTTCACGCTGCGCTCGGCCAGGTACTCGAGGATGTAGCCGAACACGTTCTCCTGGAAGTGCGGCGTGTTCTTGTGGTCCTCGTAGGCCTGCGCGTCGGTGTACTGCTCATAGAGGAAGAAGGTCTCCGGGTCCTCCGGGTTGACCTGGGCCTGGTAGAAGACGTTGCCCTCCTCGGCGCGGGACAGCGGCGTCATCTTCCTGATCACCTCGGTGACCCGCTCGGCCTCCCCGGGCTTGGCCTTCCAGGTGGCAGCGACGACGAACGCCATGTCAGTTCTCCTTGCGGTTGGGTTGTCCGACGGTGTTGCGGAGGACGCCGATCGGGCCGGCCTCCATCTCGATGAGGTCCCCGGGCCGGAGCCAGCGGTCCAGCTCGAGCCCGGAGCCGCCGGTCGCGGTGCCCGAGCCGAGCACCTCACCGGGCAGCAGGGTCTGGTCCTGGGACGCGTAGGCGATGAGGTCGCCGAAGGTGTGGTGCATGGCCGAGACGCGGTCGCCGCCCCAGCGCTCGCCGTTGACCCGCACCTCGAGCTCCAGGGTCTCGAGGTCGATCTCGTCGGGGGTGACCAGGCACGGGCCGAGCACGTTGGAGCCGTCCCACTCCTTGGCCTTGGCCGGTCCCATGCCCACCGGGAGCTCGCGGCGCTGCACGTCACGGGCGGACATGTCGTTCCAGATCGTGAAGCCGAAGACGACGTCGAGCCAGTCCTCGGCGCGCACGTCCCGGGCGGCCCGGCCGATGACGACGGCCAGCTCCAGCTCGTGGTCGAGCTGGCGGGTGTAGGACGGCCAGGGCAGCACGGTGTCGGGCCCGGTGACCGTCGTCCCCATGCTGCGGTAGTAGACGGGCACCTCGTACCACTCCGCCGGGACGTCGCGGCCGAGGTTCTTGTAGGCGTTCGTCAGGTGCCCCTCGAAGGCGAGGAAGTCGCGGAACGAGCGGGGCACCAGCGGCGCGAGCAGCCGGGCGTCCGGCACGGCCCGCTCGGCGCCGATCGGCGCGCCGGCCTCGATGAAGGCGATCATGTCGCCGTCGAAGCCGACGTCCAGGACGGTCTCGCCGTCCAGCCGGCCCACGCGGGGTGGGCCGGCCGGCGAGGCGTAGGTGACGAACTTCAACGGGTCAGATGGTGGTGATCGGCCGCGACTGCAGCAGGTACAGGTCACCGGCGGCGTCGAACGCCCACTCGATGTCCTGCGGGATGCCGTGCAGGCCGGCCAGCTTCTGGCCCATCTGCGCCAGCGCGACGCACTCGTCGTCGGTGAGCACGCGCTCGGCGTCGACCACCTTCGACTTCTTCACCACGCCGTCGCGCGACAGCGTGTAGTTGTCCGGGGTGGTCTCGCCGGAGACGACGGCCTCGCCCAGACCGCGGGCGGCCTCGACGACCATGCGGTCCTTGCGGCCGTGCACCGGGTCGACGGTGAACATCACGCCGGACTTCTGGCTGTCGATCATCTGCTGGACGACGACGGCCATCGCGACGTCCTCCAGCGAGCCCTTCTCCTGCCGGTAGAACACGGCCCGGTCGGTGAAGAAGGACAGCCAGCACTCCACGACGTTGTGCAGCACGGCCTCGAGGCCCTCGGTGTTGAGGAAGGTCTCCTGCTGACCGGCGTAGCTGGCGCCCTCCGAGTCCTCCGCGCAGGCCGACGAGCGGACGGCGACGAGGCCGGTGAGCTCCGCGAAGGCCTGCTCGATGAGCTCGGTCGGCGGCTGCGCGGCGGCGACGAGCGCGCGGGCGGCCTCGACGTCCTTGCGGCGCATCGCCTCCCGCAGCGCCTCCTCGTCGACCGCCGCGGCGAACGCGGCGGAGGTGATGACGAAGCCGGGCGGGACCGGCAGGCCCTCGGCGGTCATGGTGGCCAGGCTGGCCCCCTTGCCGCCGGTCAGCTCGACCTGCTGGCAGCGGGGGTCGGTGAACGGCAGCACCAGCGGAGCGTCCGTCGGCACAGGGGTCTCCTCGATCGGGGCAGGCAGGGTGGTGGTCACAGGGAGCTCGCGGCGGGCGTCGTCCGGACGTCGCCGACGAGCTCGACGCGGCCGGTGGAGCCGTTGACCCGGACCCGGTCCCCGGTCTTGATCTTGCGGGTCGCGTCGGAGGTGCCGACGACGGCCGGGATGCCGAACTCGCGGGAGACGACGGCCGGGTGCGAGGCCATGCCACCGGCGTCGGTGACCAGGCCGGAGATCTTGGTGAACAGCACGACCCAGGAGGGGCTGGTCATCCGGCAGACGACGATCTCGCCCTCCTGGACCTCGCCGAACTGCTCCTGGGAGAGGACGACGCGGGCGGTGCCCTCGACCACGCCGGCCGAGGCGGGCAGGCCCGGGATCTCGCCCTCGTGGCTCGGCGCCGGCCGGTTGAGCTTCTCCGGGAAGGCCCACAGCGACCAGTAGGGGAAGCCGACCGAGGCCTCGGTGGCGGTGCCGATCCAGTCGCGGGGGCGCACCTCGTAGGCGTCCTCGCGGGCGTCGCGGCGGTCGCCGACGAGCTCCTTGGCGTCGAACGAGTTGCTGCCGGCCATGAGGCGGCGCAGCTCGTTGTACTTGAGGTACATGACGTCCTCGGCGTCGTCGAGCCGGTCCTCCTCGACGAGCGTGCGGCCGATCGCGACGAGCACCAGCCGCACGCGGGCGTTGGTGCCCTGGTCGATGTAGAAGTGGTGGTCCGGCGTCAGCGGGTTCATCCGCAGCGACAGCTCGAGCGCCCGCTCCAGCTCGTCGCGGGCGGGGCCCGCCTCGACGCCCTCGAACGCCTCGGCCTTGGCCTTCTCCAGGTCGTCGGCGACGGCCTGCAGCTCGGCGGGGTAGTCGTAGTCGGTCTCGAGGTAGCCGCGGACGGCCTCGACGATCGGGGTCGGGTCCTCGCGCCAGGTGCGGAACGAGAACTCGTGGGCGTACATCGACTTGAAGCCGAAGGTCTTCTGGTACGGCTCGATGTGCTCGGCGACGAACGCGCGGCCGGCGTCGGTGCCCGACAGGGCGCGCAGCACGTCGCCGGCGGTGGCCTTCTCGAAGGCGCGGGCGACCTCGCCCTGCTCCTTCTTCACCCACTCCTTGATCTTCCAGAGCTCCTCGATGGAGTCCCAGTTGCGGTTGACCGTCGAGCTCTGCAGCCGGCCCATGAGCGCGGAGTGGTCGCCCTCGCCCTTAGCCGCGGCGACGGCTGCGTTGAGCGCCAGGGTCGAGGAGAACTGGGCGAAGTTGAGCACCCAATGGATCTGCCAGTGCCGGTCGTGCATGTCGATCGCGTCCTCGAGCAGGATCGCGAGCTCCACCAGGCTGGCGCCGTCGTAGTCGTACTCGTCGAAGCGGACGAAGTTGTGCTCCATCTCGGGGCGCAGCCGGTCGCGCCACCAGACGAGGAAGTTCTCCGCGTAGTAGGGGAGCGTCCAGCCCATGTAGGCGCCGAGCTCACCCGGGTCCTGCGGGTCCAGCGGCACGCGCGGGGTGTACCGGCTGCCGTACTCGGAGGCCTCGGCGGACAGGCCCGGGGTCGCCGGGATGGCCGCGGTGTAGACGTAGCCGTTGACGATCTTGGAGATCCAGTCGGCGGCGAACGGCGTCCCGAACCGGCGGAACATGTAGTCGCACTTCAGCCACCAGCCGCCGATGTCGGCGTACATGGGGGAGACGGGGTTGGGGATGTGCAGGTCGTCGTGGACCCAGAAGAGCTCCTTCTGGCCCTCATCCCACTGCACCGGGAACTCGTCGTCCCCGTGGAAGGTCGCGAGGACCTTGCTCTCGTCGCTCATGCCCACTCCGTCGTGAGTCGTGGTGTGCCGTACCGGCGGAAGGCGTCCGCCGCGGGCGCACGGAGCGGCTCGGCGGCGAACAATCGATAATCAAGCATGTGGTGTGACGCGCGTCAACCCTTTGCCGTGACCCGCGTCGCAGCCTGGCGTTCGGCGATCGCTTCTTGACACGACGGCGCCTCGGACCGCTAACTATCGATAACCGGCCTGTCTCGGATGGGTCTATCGATGAGAGGGGGGCGCATGGCGAAGCTGCCACAGCGCACCGGTCTCCTGCGTGACGCCATCAAGGAGCGCATCGTCGAGCGGATCCTCGACGGAACCTACGGGCCGGGGGAGCGCATCGTCGAGAGCGCCGTCGCCGCCGAGTTCGGGGTCAGCCAGGCCCCGGTGCGCGAGGCGCTGCGCGACCTCGAGGCGATGCGCTTCGTCGAGTCGCAGCCGCACCGCGGTGCCCGGGTGCGCGAGGTGACCACCGACGAGCTGATCCAGATCTACCCCGTGCGTGCCGCGCTCGAGGAGGTCGCCGGCCGGGAGGCGGCCGCCCGCATCAGCGAGGAGCAGCTCGCCGCGCTCGGTGAGGAGCTCGCCGCGATGCGCCGGGCGGCCGACGACGGCGACCTGCACGCGCTGATGGTCTCCGACACCCGCTTCCACGAGATCATCGTCGAGGCCTCGGGCAACGACGTGCTGCTCGACGTCTGGCGGTCGCTCCGGGTCGAGGCGCGCAGCCTGGTCAGCGCCCTGAAGAGCCACTCCGACCTGCACGCCATCGCCGAGCTGCACCGCCCGGTGCTGCAGGCGGTGCAGTACCGCGACCCCGAGCTGGCCGGCAAGGAGATGCGCGCGCACATCGAGTTCTTCGGCGCCTCGGTGATCAGTCACCTGTCGCGTCCCTGACGTCACACGTCCGGGTAGGGGTTGCGGCGCGGAACCGTTCCGGAGTGGCATTCTCCGCCCCGTGATCCGCGGGGTTCGTGCTGTCGTCGCGCTGCTGGCCGTCGTCCTCACCGCCGCGGGCTGCGGGTTCGTCGACGCGATGGCCCACCCGGAGGAGCAGACGACGCAGCCGTCGAGCGCCGCGCCCGTCACTGCCGCCCCGACGACCGCTCCTCCCGGGCCGGTGACGATCGTCTCGACCGACCTCACCGGCGGTGGCCCCGGTGGCCTGCACCTGGACGTCACCGTCGACCCGGTGCGGACCGGCCTGGTCCCGCCGTTCCCCGAGTTCAGCGACGGCTGCCCGGTCAGCGGGCCGTCGCTGCAGTACGTGGCGGTGAACTTCTCGCTCAGCGGGAACCCCGGGGACTACTGGGGGCTGGCCGCGCACCTCACTGTGACGCCGGGCGCGGCCACGCCGGGCGACATCGGCGACGTCGGCGTCTTCTTCGGGCCCAGCCCCGGGCACGACGTCTACTGCACCGACTACCCGCCGCTGCCGACCTCGGACAGGTTCTGGGAGCAGGGCATGCAGCACGTGGTCACCGGCTACGTCGTCCTCGACCAGGCCGTCACCGCGGCCACGCCGCAGGGCCGGGCCGAGGTGTTCCCGACCCTGCAGGCGCGCATCGACCACCTGCGGGTCAAGGACGGTCAGACCCTCGTCGAGCGGGAGCTGCACGTGACCGCCGTCCGGACCGGCACGCAGTGCCCGGACGACCCCGACGCCTTCTGCCTCCCCCTCTAGGTGGTTTCGCGCGCCTAACCACGTGCTTTATCGCGATAAAGCACGCGCGCTTTATCGCGATAAAGCGCGGATGGGGCGGCCGGGGAGCGCCCCGGGCACGATCTCGCCGTCGCGCACGACCGGGGTGCCGCCGACGAGCACGTGCCGGAAGCCGCTGGACGGCGCGACCGCGGTGTAGGTGGCCCGGTCGGTGACCGTCGCGGGATCGAAGACGACGAGGTCGGCGTCGGCGCCCACCTGCACCCTGCCCTTGCGCCGCATCGCCGGGACGGCGCCCTCCAGGATCTGCGCCGGCAGCAGCGACGAGCGGCGCAGCGCCTCGGTCAGCGTCAGCACCCCGCGCTCGCGGACCAGCCAGCGCAGCGTGCGCGCGTACGAGCCGGCCGAGCGGGGATGGGTGAACAGGTCCGGCGGGATCGGCCAGACGTCGCCCGCCGGCGCGCCGCCCGGACCGACCAGCGGCATCGCGTCGGTCGCGATCGCGGTGTCGGGCAGCAGGAACGAGCGCTCCAGGACGGCGAGGTCGGCGTCGTCGTCCTCGTCGAAGAAGTGCACGACCGCCAGGCCGCCGGGGTCGGTGGCCCGCAGCTCGGCGAGCCGGTCGGCGTCGGCCACCCGCTCACCGGTGCCCAGGTAGGTCAGCGACGACGGCGTGAGCCCCATGCGGTACAGCACCTCGGGGGCGAGGAACGACGCCCCGATCACCGTGGACCCCGCGCCGTAGGGGTACGCCTCGGTCGACACCGTCACCCCGGTGCGCCGGGCCCGCTCGATCGCCGCGGCGACCTCGTCGATCATCCGGGACGACGTGCTGTTCACGTGGCACATGTGCATGTGCGCGCCGGTGCCGGCCGCCGCCGCGATGACCTCCAGCGCGCCCTCCAGCGAGGTGCCCGGCTCCTCGGTGGAGATGAAGCGGGTGTGCGTGAACGTGGGCACCCCGAGCCGGGCAGCCAGCGCGGCCAGCCGGAAGTACTCGGCCCGGCCGCTGTCCGGCGCGTAGCCGACCAGCACGCCGATGCCCAGCGCGCCGTCGCCGACCGCCTCCTCCAGCAGGCCGAGGATCCGCGACACGTCGCCCGACGACGCCGGTCCGCGCCAGTTCGGCAGGTGCTGGTTCGCGCTGAACATGTCCAGCCCGCCGCCGGTCTCCAGGGGGACGCCGTCGAGCACGTGCATGCGCGCGTCGGTCCACGACGCCGAGTAGCCGAAGTTGACCGGCCGCCCCTCGGCCTCGGCCCGCGCGTAGGCGACGGCCACGGGCAGCGCGCCGCCCTCGAGCTCCAGGGCGGTGGTGACGCCGTCGAGCGCCTGCAGCCGCAGACCGGGGATCGACTGCGCGTGGCTGTGCAGGTCGACGAAGCCCGGGGCGAGCACCTGGCCCGAGACGTCCCAGGTCTCCCGCGCGGGCGGCGCGGCCGGCGCGACCGCGGTGATCGTGCCGCCGGTGATGCCGACCGCGCGGACCTCGTCCAGACCGGTCTCCGGGTCGATCACCCGGGCGCCGGTCAGGACGAGGTCGCAGACGTCCGCCGAGGGCATCAGGCCTTCCGCGGGTTGGCGCGGGCGCCGTAGTGCAGGTACTCGCTGCCGTCGGGCAGCGTGTAGAACACCGCGGCCATCCAGGTCTCGATGCCCTCGGGCCGGGTGGCGAACAGGCCCTGCTCCACCGGGTGCAGCTCCATCTCCTCCACCGTCGCGCCGGTCGACTCGGCGATCGGGCCGGTCGGGATGACCCGCATGACCAGGCCGCCGTCGCGCTCGAACACCTCGGTGGTGATCGAGCTGCGCTCGTAGGTGCCCACGTAGCGGGAGATGTCCACCTCCGGCGCCTGCGCCGGCGGCTCGAGCTGCTCGGAGATCTGCACCCCGGCGAGCTCGGCGAAGATCTCGCCGTACAGCTCGCCGTACAGGTCGCGCGGGTGCCCGCCGTTGGTCAGCAGCGCCACCGCCAGGTTCTCCGCGGGCAGCACGCGCAGGAAGGCGTTCTGCCCGATCGTCGTCCCGTCGTGGCCGTAGAGCCGGGCGCCGTGCCAGTCGAACCGGATCCAGCCCAGCCCCCACGAGTCGCCGAGGGAGTACTTGTCCGGCAGGTCGGTCTGCAGCGACTGCATGTCGGCGACGGCCGACTCCGACAACAGGGCCGTGCCGTCCGGGCCGCGGCCGTCGCGCAGGTGCAGCGTCGCGAAGGCGGTGACGTCGCGGGCGGTCGCGTTGATCAGACCGGCGGGGCCGAGCGAGCGGGGGAGCAGGAAGGTGGTCGTCGGCGTCGGGTCGTCCTCCGGGTGCGGCGCGATGTGCCCGATGGCGACGCGGTGCAGGATCGCCTCCTCCGGCAGCGTCGAGGTGTGCGTCAGGCCCAGCGGCTCGATGATCCGCTCGCGCAGGACGGCGTCCCAGGTCTGGCCGGTGACCACCTCGATCACCCGGCCGGCCAGCGAGAAGCCGGAGTTGCAGTAGGAGAAGGTGGCACCCAGCGGGTGGTTCTGCGGGGCGTCGACCAGCGCGGCGACGTACTTCTCGAGGACGTCGTCCCCCCGGCCGGTGTCGGTGAAGACGTCGCCGTCGATGCCGCTGGTGTGGGTCAGCAGGTGCCGCATCGTCACCTGCTTGGCGACGTCGGCGTCGACGAGCTGCAGGTCCGGCAGCACCTCGGCGATCGGCGCGTCCAGGGACAGCTTCCCCTCGTCGACGAGCTGCATCACCAGCGTCGCCGTCCAGACCTTGGTGATCGACCCGATCTGGAAGACGGAGTCGGTCGTGACCTCGACGCCGGTGTTCTTGCTGAGCACGCCGGTGGCCGCCTCGACCAGCTCGTCGTCCCCGCCTGGACCCGAGCCCAGCCGCAGGATCGCCAGCGTCGCGCCGGGCACGCCGTGCTTGGCGGCCAGCTCGTCCAGGCGCTGCTGCCAGTGGGCCCGGTCGAGCTGAGGGCGTGCGGATGTCTGGGTCACGTGCTGCTCCGTCCAGTCGAGGATGCGCCGGCTGTAGTCCGCCCGGTGGGAGGGGCGGCCGTCGAGGATGAACAGGTGCGAGCCGCCCGGGTAGAGCACGAGCTCGGTCGGCACGCCGCGGGAGCGCAGCGCGGCGAACCACATCTCCGCCTGGCCGGCCGGGCAGCGCTCGTCGGCGCCGCCGTGCAGCACCAGGGTGGGCGTGCGGACCTCGGTCACGCGGGTCCACGGGTTGATCGCGGCGAGCGCCTCGCGCTCGGTGAACGGGTCGGGCCACTCCAGGCCGCCGAGCAGGCCGCCGAGGTCGGAGGTGCCCCACATGCTGGTCAGGTCGGCGACGACGCCGCCGGCGATGGCCGCGGCGAACCGGTCGGTGCGGCCGGTCAGCCAGCAGGTCGTGTAGCCGCCGTACGAGTAGCCGGTCAGCGCCAGCCGGTCGGGGTCGGCGATGCCCTCGGCGACGAGCTCGTCGACCGGGTCGAGGAAGTCGCGCTCGTCGGCGACGCCCCAGTTGCCGACCGCGGCGGTGAAGAAGTCACGGCCGTAGCCGTCGCTGCCGCGCACGTTGAGCACCAGCACCGACCAGCCGCGGGCGGCCAGCGCCTGGTGGTAGGGGTGCGCGGCGTCGGCCGCCGGCGACCACGCGTTGTGCGGCCCGCCGTGCACGTCGAGCAGCAGCGGGCCGGGGGTCGGCGCGGCCGGGTCGCGCAGCAGCCAGCCGTGCACCTCGGTCCCGTCGGCGATCCGGAAGGTGCGTGGTTCGGGCCGGGCGAGGTCGACGTCGGGCAGGCTCGTCGCGGTGTGCCGGGTCAGCCGGGTGGGCTCCCCGCCGGAGAGCGGGACGACGGCGACCTCGCCGTAGGTCCCACGATCGGCGAGCACCACCGCCGCGAGACCGGCAGCCACCGACAGGCCCGAGACGACGACGTCGTCGCCGGCGACCAGCGGCCGGGGCGGCTGCGAGCCGTCGACCGGGCCGAGGACGACGTGCGAGCAGCCGCGGTCGCGGACGCAGAACACGACCGAGCCGCCGTCCGGGGTCAGCTGCGGCAGCCCGCCGGGGTAGCCGGGCCCGCCGGGCATGACGTTGCGGTCGAGGGGCGCGGCGAGGTCGTGCACCGCCGACCCGTCGAGCGGGACCCGCAGCAGCTCGGTGTGGCCGACCTCGACGGCGCGCTGACCGGCGACCAGGAGCGCGGTGCCGTCGGCGGTCCAGAGCAGCGGCCCGGCGACGCCGTCGGCCGGCCCGACCCGGTCGGGCTGTCCGCCAGCGGCGTCGACCACGTGCACCGCCGAGCGCCCGGTGAGGTCGGCGTCGGCGTCGAGGCCCGCGGCGAAGGCCAGCCGGGCGCCGTCGGGGGACCAGGCGGGCGGACCGGCGTGCCAGTCGCCGTCGGTCAGCTGCCGCACCTCGCCACTGGCGAGGTCGAGCACGTGGACGTGCGAGCGGACGGTGCCCAGCAGGCCCGCGCCGTCGGCCTTGTACCCGAGCCGGCTGGTGACCACGGGCGCGTGCTCGGCCGGCGCCCCCAGGTGGACCGGTGAGGTGAAGGCGATCCGGTCGCCGGCGGGGCTCCACACCGGGGCGCCGGCGCCCAGCGGCAGCTCGGTCACCCGCTCCGCTTCACCCCCACCGAGCGGCAGCAGGTGCAGCTGCGCCGGGCCGTCGCCGCCGCGCAGGAAGGCGATCCGGTCGCCGCGCGGTGAGAAGGCGGGGGAGCTGTCGGCCCTGCCGCGGGTCAGGCGGAACGGCTCGCCCCAGCCCTCCCCGTCGGCGCGCACCGACCAGAGGGAGCGGAGGTCGGCGTCGGCCGCGGTGTCGGTGGTGCGCAGCACGTAGACGACCTGGCGGCCGTCGGGGGACAGTGCCGGCTCCCCGGGCAGCTGCAGGTCGGCGAGGTCGTCGATCGCCAGAGGGCGGCCCATGACCGGAGCCTGCCCCCCGCCCGGCGCGGGTGGTTCGTCCGGCCGGACGAACGGTGCGCCCCCGCCCTGGTCGCTCCCACCAACACCGACGGTCGCGCCGCCCCTAGCGTCGCTGCGCATGACGAAGCTGGACGAGGTCGGCAGCTGGCTCACCGAGCGGCTGCCCGGGCTGATCGCCGAGCACGACGTGCCCGCCGCCGCGGTGGCCGTGTGCGCGGGTGGGGACGTCGTCGAGGCCGCCGCCGGCGTGCTGAGCAGGGCGACCGGCGTCGAGGCGACGACCGACTCGGTCTTCCAGATCGGGTCGATCACCAAGGTCTGGACCGCCACGCTGGTGCTGCAGCTGGCCGACGAGGGGCTCGTGGACCTCGACGCCCCCGTGCGCAAGTACCTGCCTGACCTGCGGCTGGCCGACGAGGACGCCGCTGCCGCCCTCACCGTCCGGCAGCTGCTCAGCCACACGGCCGGCTTCGAGGGCGACATCTTCACCGACACCGGGCGCGGCGACGACGCGCTCGAGAAGTACGTCGCGACCCTCGGCGACGTGCAGCAGCTGTTCCCCCCTGGCGAGCTGTTCTCCTACAACAACGCCGGCTACTGCGTGCTCGGCCGGCTGGTCGAGGTGCTGCGCGAGCGGCCCTACGACGACTGCCTCCGGGAGCACCTGTTCGGCCCGCTCGGCCTGGCGACCGCCTCGCCGAGCCCGTACGAGGCGATCCTGCACCGGGTCGCCGTCGGGCACCTGCAGCCCGACCCCGACGCCGGCCAGGTGCCGGCGCCGGTCTGGGCGATGGCCCGTTCGAACGCGCCGGCCGGCTCGATGCTGGCCATGTCCGCCCACGACCTGCTCGCCTTCGCGCGGCTGCACCTCGACGGCGGCCGAGCCCCCGACGGCACGCAGGTCCTCGCCTCCGGCAGCGTCGCGGCGATGCAGCAGCGGCAGGTCCGGCTCCCCGACCTGCGCATCCTCGGCGACGCCTGGGGCCTGGGCTGGGAGCTGTACGAGGGACTGGGGACCGCCGTCGTCGGGCACGGCGGCAACACCATCGGCCAGGCCTCCTTCCTGTACGTGCTGCCCGAGAAGGGCGTGGCCGTCGTCCTGCTGACCAACGGCGGCAACCCGTACGGGCTCTCGGACGCGGTGATCGGCCACGCCCTGCGCGAGCTGGCCGGCGTCGAGCTGCGGCCGATGCCGGCTCCCCCCGCCGACCCGGTGCCGGTGGACGCGACCCCGTTCGAGGGCACCTACACCAGCCGGGTCGCCGAGGTGACGATCAGCAGGGACGACGACGGCCGCGTCTTCGCCGAGCTGCGCCCCAAGGACCTCGCCGCCGAGCTCGGCGAGACGGCGCAGCGCACCGAGCTCGTGGGCCTGAGCGAGACCACGCTCATCGCCGTCGAGGGGCAGCAGGGCCTGCACATCCCGTACGCCTTCGTCGGCGACGACGGCGCGGGGCACGCGCGGTACCTCCACATCGGCCGCGCCATGCCGCGGAGCTCCGACTGACCGGTCCGCTCGTCCGCACGGACGAGAAGCACACTCCCGGCTCGTCCGGCCGGACGAACACCCCCGCTACCGGAGCAGGCAGCCTTCTGCCCATCCGCCGCTCTCCAGGAGAGGACACACCATGAGGCTCGTCCGGACCGTCGCCGGCGCCTGCGTCGTCGGGACCGTGCTCACCGCGTGCGGCGGAGGGGGAGGCAACAGCGGAGGGAGCAGCGGTGAGGTCGTCGACGGCGGCGACTTCTCGATGGCGCTGAGCTCCGACCCCGGCAGCCTCGACCCGCAGCTGTCGGCCGCCAGCAACCTGTTCCAGCTCAGCCACTTCGCCTACGACTCGCTGGTCTCCCTGAACGGCAAGGGCGAGGTCGTGTCGGAGCTGGCCGAGGACTGGAAGGTCGACGGCACCACCGTCACGCTGACGATCAACGACGGCGTCACCTGCGCCGACGGCTCCCCGTTCACCGCGAAGGACGCCGCGGCCAACCTCACCTGGATCGCCGACCCGAACAACCAGAGCCCGTTCCTGGGTGTGTTCGTCCCGGCCGGCGTGCAGGCCACCGCGACCGACGACACGACGCTGACGCTGACCCTCGCCGGACCGGCGCCGTTCGTGCTCAACGGCCTGGCCGGCGTGCCGATGGTGTGCGCGTCGGGCCTGGCCGACCGATCGACCCTGGCGAAGGAGACGGCCGGCACCGGCCCCTACGAGCTCACCGAGGCCGTCCCCAGCGACCACTACACGTACACCAAGCGGGACGGCTACACCTGGGGACCGGACGGCGCGAGCACCAGCACGAAGGGCCTGCCGGACACGATCACGGTCAAGATCATCCAGAACGAGACGACGGCGGCGAACCTGCTGCTGTCCGGTGAGCTCAACTACTCCTCCATCGTCGGCCCGGACGCCGAGCGCCTGGACAAGGCGGGGCTGTTCAAGGCGACCCAGACCGCGGTGCTCGGCGAGCAGTGGTTCAACCAGGCCGACGGCCGGCCCACCGCGGACCCGGCGGTGCGCACGGCGCTCGTCCAGGCGGTCGACCTCGACCAGCTGGCCAAGGTGATCACGTCGAACCGCGGCGGTCCGGGCACCCAGTTCGCCGCCACGTCGCCCTCGGCCTGCCAGGGCAACTCGGTCAAGGACGCCCTGCCGGGCCACGACCTCGACGCCGCCAAGAAGGCGCTCGACGACGCCGGCTGGAAGGCCGGCTCCGACGGGATCCGGGCCAAGGACGGCACGCCCCTGGCGCTGACCTTCGTCTACGACACGGGCCTCGGCACCGGCGGCTCGGCCGCCGCCGAGCTGGTCAACAAGGCCTGGAAGGACCTGGGCGTCGACGTCACCACCAAGCCGCAGGACGAGACGGCCGTGGTCCAGACGGTGTTCAGCACCGGCGACTGGGACATCAGCTGGGTGCCGGTCAACATCTCCAGCCCCGACCAGATCGTGCCGTTCCTCTCCGGGCCGGCCGTGCCCGACGGCAACAACTTCGCGCACATCTCCAACGCCGACTACGACGCCGGGATCGCGCAGGCGATGACCAAGAACGGCGCCGAGGGCTGCGACGACTGGCTGAAGGCCGAGTCGGCCATCGTCCGGGACGCCGACGCGTTCCCGTTCGCCAACCAGGAGGCCACGTTCTTCGGCAAGAACGCCACCTTCGAGGTCAACGACGTCCTGCAGCCGACGAGCATCCGGATGACGGCGGGCTGACCATCGGCCTGAGCATCGAACGGACGACGACGGCGGAGGGGGACGCGTGACGACGGCGACCGCGACGCGCGCGGCGTGGCTGGACGACCCGTGGGTGCGCTTCGGGCTGCGCCGCGGCGGGCGGCTGCTGGTCTCGCTGTGGGTGCTCATCACCGCGGCGTTCCTGATGATCCACCTCATCCCGGGGGACCCCGTCCGGGCGGCGCTGGGGCCCACCGCCCCGGCAGCGCTGGTCGCTGCCCGGCGGGAGTCCCTCGGCCTGAACGACCCGCTGCTGGTCCAGTACCTGCACTACCTGCGCGGGGTGTTCACCGGGGACCTCGGGACGTCGATGAAGTCGCAGCTCCCGGTGTCGGAGGTGATCGGCCAGCGGCTCCCGGCCACCCTGGAGCTCGCCGTCCTGTCCTTCGCGGTGGCGCTGCTGCTGGCGATCCCGATCGGCGCGGCCATGGGCGTGCTCACCCGGGGCGGCCGGCGGCGCGGTGCCGAGCTGACGTTCTCCTCGACCAGCGTCGTCCTCGGCGCGATCCCGGAGTTCCTGCTCGGCGTCGCGTTCGTGTGGCTGTTCGCCGTCCAGCTCGGCTGGTTCCCGGTGGCCGGGCGCAGCGGGCCGTCGTCCTACGTGCTGCCGGTGCTCGCCCTGGCGATCGGGCCGGCGGCGGCGCTGGCCCGCATCATGCGGGTGGAGATGCTGACGGTGCTGCAGGCCGACCACGTGCGGACCGCGCGCGCCAAGCGGCTGCCGGCCGCGCGGGTCTACCTGCGCCACGCCCTGCCCGGCGCGCTGACCGCGGCGATCACCCTCGGCGGGCTGCTGCTGTCCGCGCTGGTGGCCGGCACGGTCCTGGTCGAGAACGTGTTCGCCTGGCCCGGGCTCGGCGGCACGATCGTCTCGTCGATCCTCGACAAGGACTACCCGGTGGTGCAGGGCATCGTGCTGGTCTACGGCGCCGGCGTGCTCGTCGTGAACCTGCTGGTCGACGTGACCCTCGCGCTGCTCGACCCCCGATCCGTCATCAGGGAGAGCTGATGAGCGCCTCGACAGTCGGGGACCCGCTCGTCCAGGTCGCCGCTCCGCCCCGCCGGTCCGGGGCCCGGGCCCGCTGGGGCGCGGTGCTGCGCACCCCGGTCGGCGCCGGTGCCGGGCTGCTGCTCGCCGCGGTGCTGCTGCTCGCCGTCCTCGCGCCGATCCTGTGGTCGGACGAGGCGAACGCGATCGACACCGACAACGCCCTCCAGGGCGCCTCGGCCGAGCACTGGGTGGGCACCGACAGCCTGGGCCGGGACATCTTCTACCGGGTGCTCGTGGCCACCCGCCTGTCGGTGGAGCTCGCCCTGGCGGCCACGGCGATCACCGTGGTGATCGGCCTGGTCCTCGGGACTGCGCCGCTGCTGATGGGCCGCCGCGGGGGCCGGCTGGTGACCGCCGGGGTGAACATCGCCGTCGCGTTCCCGGGGCTGCTGCTGGCCCTGTTCTTCGCGGTCATCTTCGGCGTCGGCATGACCGGCGCGATGCTGGCCATCGGCTTCGCCGGCGCACCGGCGTTCGGGCGGCTCACCCAGACGCTCACCGCCGGTGTCGCCCAGCGCGACTACGTCGCCGCCGCCCGCATCGCGGGGCTGGGCCGGTTCCGGATCCTGCTGCGGCACGTGCTGCCCAACGTCGCCGAACCGCTCGTGGTCAACGCGACGATCGGCGCCGGCGGCGCCCTGCTCGCCTTCGCCGGGCTGTCGTTCCTCGGCCTGGGCGTGCAGTCGCCGGACTACGACTGGGGCCGGCTGCTCATGGAGGGGCTGTCGGGCATCTACATCCACCCCGAGGCGGCGCTGGCGCCCGGGGTCGCGATCGTGATCGCCGGCCTGGCGTTCAACCTCTTCGGCGAGGCCGTGGCCAAGGGCATCGGCCTGACCGCGAGCCTGGGCCGGGTGCCGCTCGGCCGGCGGGGCCGGATCGCCGACCAGGCGCCTGCAACCGACCTCTCGCCCGAGGCCGGGAGCGACGACGCCGTCCTCGACGTGCAGGACCTCACGGTCACCTTCCCGGGCCCGGACGGGCCGGTGCGGCCGGTGCGCGGCGTGACGTTCACGATCCGCCGGGGCGAGGCCGTGGGCGTCGTCGGCGAGTCCGGGTCGGGCAAGTCGCTGACCGCGCTGGCGGTCGGGCGGCTGATCGAGGAGCCGGGCCGGGTGAGCGCCGGCCGGCTGGAGTTCCTCGGCACCGACCTGCTCACCGGGTCCGAGCGGGCGCACCGGCAGCTGCTCGGCACGTCGTTCGCCATGGTGTTCCAGGACCCGATGACCTCGTTCAACCCGACCCGCCGGATCGGCCGGCAGCTGGCCGAGGTCGCCCAGGAGCACCAGGGGATGACCCGGTCGGAGGCGCTGGCCCGCGCGGTCGACCGGCTGCGCGCCGTCCGGGTCCCGGCGGCCGACCGGCGGGCGCGGCAGTACCCGCACGAGTTCTCCGGCGGCATGCGGCAGCGCGCGATGATCGGCATGGGCCTCATGGGCTCACCCGCCCTGATCGTGGCCGACGAGCCGACGACCGCCCTGGACGTCACGGTGCAGCGCCAGGTGCTCGACCTGCTCGAGGCGATCCGCCGCGAGGACGACGTCGCGCTGCTGCTCATCAGCCACGACGTCGCCGTCGTCCGCGAGGTCTGCGACCGGGTGCTGGTCATGTACGCGGGGCGGATCGTCGAGGACCTGCCGACCGGCGAGCTCGCCCGCGCCCGGCACCCCTACACCCGGGCGCTGCTGGCCACCGTGCCGGACATGTCGGTCGACCTGTCCCGCCCGCTGCCGGTCATCCCCGGCCGGCCGGTCGACCCCGCCGCGCAGCCGGTCGGCTGCGCCTACGCACCGCGCTGCCCGCTCGCCTCGGCCCGCTGCCTGGAGGAGGACCCCGACCTGGCCGTCGACGCCACCGGCCGGCGGGTCGCCTGCTGGCACGCCGGGGAGATCGCGGCCGACGAACCAGGCCGGGTCGCGCTGGGGACGCCGGCATGAGCGAGCTGCGCTTCGAGGGCGTGAGCGTCCGCTACGGCACCGCCCGCACCGGCCTGACCGCGGTCGAGGGCGTGGACCTGACCGTCCCCGACGGCGCCGTCGTCGGGCTGGTGGGGGAGTCCGGGTCGGGCAAGTCGACCCTGGCGAAGGCGGCCGTCGGGCTCGCGCCGGTCAGCGGCGGCCGGATCCTGCTGGACGGCCGGCCGCTGCCGGCATCGGGACCGCGGCCGGTGCAGATGGTCTTCCAGGACCCGTACTCCTCGCTGGACCCGCGGATGACGATCGGCGACAGCATCGCCGAGGCCGTGCCCCGCGGGACCCGGCGGGCACAGCGGCGGGCGGAGGTCGCCCGCCTGCTGGAGCTGGTCGAGCTCGACCCGGCGCGGGCGGACTCCTACCCGTCGCAGCTGTCCGGCGGGCAGCGGCAGCGGGTCGCCGTGGCCCGGGCGCTGGCCGCGCGCCCCGAGGTGGTCATCGCCGACGAGATCACCTCCGCCCTCGACGTCTCCATCCAGGGCACCGTGCTCAACCTGGTCCGGCGGCTGCAGCGCGAGCTCGGCACCTCGATGCTGTTCATCTCGCACAACCTGGCCGTCGTCCGGTACGTCGCCAGCGAGATCGCCGTCATGTACCTCGGCCGGATCGTCGAGCACGGCCCGGCCGACCAGGTGCTCGGGGACCCGCAGCACCCCTACACACGAGACCTGCTCGCGGCGCTGCCGGACACCCCCCGCCCGACCGTCACCGACCCGGCCCTGGCCGTCGTCGCCGCCGCCGAGCCCGCCGACCCGCACGCGCCACCACCGGGCTGCCGGTACCACCCGCGCTGCCCGATCGGTCCGCTCGTGAACCCCGACCGCGGGATCTGCCTGACCGCCGAGCCCACCACCGACCACCGGCACGCGGCCGCCTGCCACTTCGCGCCGCCGGCCGCGCCGCCGCTGCCCGACCCGGTCCGGTCCACGCAGGAGGTGAGCTGACGTGCTCGAGCGCATGACCGCTGCCCTGCCGCAGATGCTCGCCGACCTCGAGGAGCTGGTCCGCTGCGAGTCGCCGTCCCGCGACCTCGCGGCGGTCGCGGGCAGCGCCGACGTCGTCGCCCGGATCGGCACCGTCTCCCTCGGCGCCGAACCCGAGCGGATCGTCCTGGACGGGCGCACCCACCTGCGCTGGCGGCTCGGCACCGGACCGGCCCGGGTGCTCGTCCTCGGCCACCACGACACCGTCTGGCCGCTGGGCTCGTTCGAGCCGGTCTGGTCGCTGGCCGACGGCGTGGTCCGCGGCCCCGGCTGCTTCGACATGAAGGCCGGCCTGGTGCTCGCCTTCACCGCCCTCGCCGCGCTGCCCGACCGCGAGGGCGTCACGGTGCTGGTCACCGGGGACGAGGAGCTCGGCTCGCCCAGCTCCCGGGAGCTCATCGAGAAGGAGGCGCTCGGCTGCGCCGCCGCGCTCGTGCTCGAGGCCTCCGCCGCCGGCGGGGCGCTGAAGACCGCCCGCAAGGGGGTCTCGCTGTACGAGGTGGCGGTCACCGGGCGGGCGGCGCACGCCGGTCTCGAGCCCGAGCGCGGCGTCAACGCCGGCGTCGAGCTGGCCCACCAGGTGCTCGCGATCGCCCAGCTCGGGGACCCCGCCCGCGGGACGACGGTGACGCCGACGCTGTCCGCGGCGGGGACGGCGAGCAACACCGTGCCGGCCCGCGCGACCGTGGCCGTCGACGTCCGCGTGCCCGACGAGGCCGAGCAGGACCGGGTGGACGCCGCGATGCGGGCACTGCGCCCGGTGCTGCCCGGCGCGCAGGTGACGGTGACCGGTGGGCCGAACCGCCCGCCCCTGGCACCCGACGCCTCCGCCGCGCTCTTCGACCGCGCCGCCGCCCTCGCCCGGGACCTAGGGCTGCCCCCGCTGGAGGGCACCGCGGTCGGCGGGGGGTCCGACGGCAACCTCACCGCGGGCGTCGGCGTCCCGACCCTCGACGGCCTCGGCGCGGTCGGCGGTGGCGCGCACGCCGACGACGAGCACGTGCTGGTCGACAGGCTCCCCGGCCGGGCGGCGCTGGTGGCCGCGCTCGTCGCCGACCTCCTCGCCGAGGCGGGTCCGTCCGCGGGTACGAACTGCGCCCCCGACTTCGGGAGGGGACGACCATGACCTCCGACGACGCGCTGCCGACGATGGGATCCGTGACCGACCGGAACCCGACCCGGCTCCGGGACGACGTCGACGCGGCGGAGGCCGCGGCCCGGGCGGCCGCTCTCGCTGCGGGTGTGACGATCCGCGAGCTGACCGAGCTGCCCGACCTCGAGGCGGTGTCCCGCCTGTTCGAGGGCATCTGGGGCCGCGACGCGCACCCGCCCATGACCACCGAGCTGCTGCGCGCGCTGGCCAAGGCCGGCAACTACGTCGTCGGCGCGTTCGACGGCGGCACCCTGGTCGGCGCGTGCGCCGGCTTCTTCTCCGCCCCGGCCCAGGGGACTCTGCACAGCCACATCGCCGGCGTCTCCTCGCAGGTGCGCGGCCGTTCGGTCGGCTTCGCCGTCAAGGTCCACCAGCGGGCCTGGGCGCTGCACCGCGACGTGCCGCTCATCGGCTGGACCTTCGACCCGCTGGTCCGCCGCAACGCCTGGTTCAACCTCGGCAAGCTGGCCGCCGCGCCGGTGGAGTACCTGCCGAACTTCTACGGCGGGATGCACGACGGCATCAACGGCGACGACGACAGCGACCGCCTGCTCGTGCACTGGGATCTCCGGAGCGCGTCGGTCGCCGAGGCCTGCCGGGGTCGCGTGCCCCGGGTGGACGCCGCGGCCGAGCTGGCCGCCGGCGCGGTGGTCGCGCTCGGTGCCACCCCGCTGGGGACGCCGCAGCCCGGCTCGCTCGACGGCGCGGTGTCGCTGGTCGCCGTCCCCCCGGACATCGAGGGGCTGCGGACGGCCGACCCGGGCCTGGCCAAGGAGTGGCGGGTCGCGGTGCGCGAGGCGCTGGTCCCGCTGCTCGCGAGCGGGGCGTCGATCACCGGGTTCGATCGATCGGGCTGGTTCGTGGTGCAGCGTCAGGAGGGGATCGCGTGAACCTGACCGGGGTCGAGCTGCGGCGGGTCGCGCTGCCGCTGGTGGCGCCGTTCCGGACGTCGTTCGGCACGCAGACGCGCCGCGACGTGCTGCTGCTGCGGGTGGTCACCGACGGTGCCGAGGGCTGGGGGGAGTGCGTCGCCATGGCCGACCCCCTGTACTCCGAGGAGTACGTGGACGGCGCGGTCGACGTCCTGCGGCGGTTCCTCGTCCCGCGGCTGGCCGCGGCCGGGTCGTTCGCCGCGACCGACGTCGCGCCTCTGCTCTCGGGCTTCCACGGGCACCGCATGGCCAAGGCGGCCCTGGAGCTGGCCGTGCTCGACGCCGAGCTGCGCGCGGAGGGCCGGCCGCTGGCCCGCGAGCTGGGCGCCGTCCGCGACCGGGTGCCCTGCGGCGTCTCGGTCGGGATCATGGCGTCGGTCCCCGAGCTGCTCGACGCGGTCGGCGGCTACCTCGACGCGGGCTACGTCCGGATCAAGCTGAAGATCGAGCCCGGGTGGGACGTCGAGCCGGTGCGCGCCGTGCGCGAGCGGTTCGGCGACGACGTGCTGCTGCAGGTCGACGCGAACACCGCCTACACGCTCGCCGACGCCCGCCACCTGGCCCGGCTCGACCCCTTCGACCTGCTGCTGATCGAGCAGCCGCTGCCCGAGGACGACGTCCTGGGGCACGCCGCGCTCGCGAAGCAGATCCGCACGCCGGTGTGCCTGGACGAGTCGATCACCTCGGCCCGCGGCGCGGCGGCGGCGATCACCCTCGGCGCGTGCAGCGTGGTCAACATCAAGCCCGGGCGGGTCGGCGGCTACCTGGAGGCCCGGCGCATCCACGACCTCTGCGTCGCCCACGGGGTGCCGGTGTGGTGCGGGGGCATGCTCGAGACCGGGATCGGCCGGGCGGCCAACGTCGCCCTCGCCGCGCTGCCCGGCTTCGTGCTGCCCGGCGACACCTCGGCGTCGGACCGCTACTACCGCACGGACGTCACCGAGCCGTTCGTCCTCGACGAGGGGCACCTGGCGGTGCCGACCGGGCCCGGGATCGGCGTCACGCCCCGGGACGACGAGCTGGCCGCGGTGACGACGTGGAGCGAGTGGCTGCCGCTGTGACCCTGTCGGGCGACTGTCCGCGCGGCGGGAGCGAACTACGCTGACGCTCCTGGTCGGTCGGACGGAGGGCGCGGTGAGCGGGCCACGGCACACCGGCCTCCGGCGCGTGCTCGACGACCTGGGGGCCACGCTCCTGGAGCTGCTGCACGGCGATCCCGACGCGGCGCCCGAGATCGGCGGCATCGCGATCCACGACCCGCTCGACGAGCCCGCGCTCCCGCCGCACGCGCTGGTGCTGGGCGTGGGGATCGGCGAACCGGCGCAGACGGTGGCGCTGCTGGGGCAGCTCGGCCGGCGCGGGGCCGTCGGGCTGGTGGTGCGCGCGCCGGTCGTCGCGACGACCGAGGTGCTCGCCGCCGCGGACGACGCCGGGGTGGCGCTGCTCGGCCTGACCCGCGGCGCGACCTGGTCGCAGCTGGCCGCGATGCTGCGCGCCGTGCTCGCCGAGGGCGACGTCGTCGCCGGGGAGAGCGAGTCGCTGGGCGGGCTGCCGTCCGGCGACCTGTTCGCGCTGGCCAACGCCGTCGCGGCGCTGCTGGACGCGCCGATCACCATCGAGGACCGCAGCAACCGCGTGCTCGCCTTCTCCGGCCGCCAGGACGAGACCGACCGGGGGCGGGAGGAGACCGTGCTCGGGCTGCAGGTGCCCGAGCGGTACTCGCGGATCCTCACCGAGCGCGGGGTCTTCCGGGAGCTCTACCGCAGCGACCGGCCGGTGATCGTCGACCCGGTGCCGGCGGCCGACGGGTCCGGGAGGACGCTGCCGCGCGCGGCCATCGCCGTCCGGGCCGGCGACGAGGTGCTGGGCAGCATCTGGGCGGTGCTGCACGAACCGCTGTCGGCCGAGCGGGCCGACGCCCTGTGCGAGAGCGCCAAGCTCGTCGCGCTGCACCTCATGCGCGTGCGGGCCGGCTCCGACGTGCAGCGCCGGGTGCGCGCGGACCTGGTGAGCACGGCGCTCGAAGGAGGAGCCGGCGCGCGCGAGGCGCTCACCCGGCTGGCGCTGGCCGACCAGCCGGTCGTGGTGCTCGCGCTCGCCGTCGCCGACGCCCCGGCGGGGGAGGAGGCGACCGACGCCGCGGCGGTCAGCGTCCGGCAGCGGCTCGCCGACGCGTTCGCGCTGCACCTGTCCGCCGTCCACCCGCGCTCGGCGGCGGCGCTGGTCGGGCACGCCGCCTACGGACTGGTGCCGGTGTCGGGGGACGACGGCGAGGACCGGGCGGCCCGGATCGCGGCGGACTTCCTCGACCGGGTGGGCGACCGGGTGCCGGCCTCCATCGGCATCGGCCCGGTCAGCCGGGACGTCGGCGGGGTGGCCGCGGCCCGGCTCGCGGCCGACCGGGCGCTGCGCGTGCTGCGCGAGCGGCGGTCGGCGGCGCGGGTGGCGCGGCTGCCGGAGGTCTACGTCGAGGCGCTGATGCTGGAGCTGCGGGACCTGGTCGCCGTCCGCGGGGACACCCCGGCCGGGCCGGTCGCGCGGCTGCTGGAGTACGACGCGGCGCACGGCAGCCGGCTGGTGGAGACCCTGCGCGCCTGGCTCGACGCCTTCGGCGACGTGAACGCCGCCGCGGCGGGGCTGTTCGTGCACCCCAACACGTTCCGCTACCGGCTGCGGCGGCTGGCCGAGGTCGGCGGCCTGGACCTCGACGACCCGGAGGCCCGCTTCGCCGCCCAGGTCCAGCTCCGCCTGCTCTAGCTGTGGTTTCGCGTGCTTGACCGCGCGCGGTTAAGCACGCGAAACCGGGTCAGGCGGCGGTGGGTTCGACGCCGAGGTAGCGGCGCTGGGCGTCCTCGTCGGCGAGCAGCGCGGACGAGGACGTCTCCAGGGCGACCTCGCCGTGCACCATGACCAGCAGCCGGTCGGCGACCGCGGTGGCCATGCCGAGGTTCTGCTCGACGATCAGCAGCGTCAGCCCCTCGGCGACCAGCGTCCGGCAGGTCTCGGTGAGCTGTTCGACGATCGCCGGGGCGAGGCCCTCCGACGGCTCGTCCATGACCAGCAGCTTCGGGTTGGTCAGCAGCGCCCGGCCGATCGCCAGCATCTGCTGCTCGCCGCCGGAGAGCGCCGCCGCCCCGACCTTGCGCCGCTCGGCCAGCCGGGGGTAGAGGTCGTAGACGGCGTCGATCGTCCACTGCCCGCGGGTGGCGAGCTTGCGGCTGAGCATGCGCAGGTGCTCGTCGGTGCTCAGCGAGGAGAAGATCCGCCGGCCCTGCGGCACGTAGGCGATGCCGCGGCGGCAGATGTCGTACGACGGCTTGCCGAGGATCTCCTCGCCGTCCAGCCGGATCGAGCCGCGGGCTCGGGGCGGGGTGATGCCCATGATCGCCTTGCACAGCGTCGACTTGCCCATGCCGTTGCGGCCGACGATCCCGGTCGTGCGCTGCCCGATCGAGGCGGAGAGGCCGTGCAGCACGTGCGCGCTGCCGTAGTAGGCGTCCAGGCCGGAGATCTCCAGCACCTGCTCAGACATGTGCCCGTCCCAGGTAGAGGTCGTGGACGCGCTGGTCGGCCCGGATCTCGGCCGGCGTGCCGTCGACGATCACGACGCCGTCGTGCATCATCGTCACCCGCTCGGCCACGGTCAGGGCCACGTCCATGTCGTGTTCGATCAGCAGCAGCGTCACGTCGCGGTCGAGCGAGAGCAGCAGCTGGGTGAGCAGCTGCCGCTCCGCGCGGGACAAGCCCGCCGCCGGCTCGTCGAGCAGCAGCAGCCGCGGCTCGGCGATCAGCGCGAGGCCGATCTCCAGCTGCCGCTGCTCGCCGTGCGAGAGGTCGCCGGCCAGGGTGTCCAGCCGGTCGGTCATCCCGACGCTGGCCGCCGTCGTCCGGGCGCGCTCCCGGGCCGCGGCGTCGCGGCCGGTGCGCACCAGCCGGAACCGGCCGCCGTCCACCCCGATCGCGGCGAGGTAGAGGTTGTCGGCCACGGTCAGCCCGGTGAGCAGCCGCGAGGTCTGGAACGTCCGCGACAGCCCCATCCGGGTGCGCCGGCGCGCGCCGAGGTGGGTGACGTCGCGGCCGAAGACCTCGATGCTGCCCGAGGTCGGGTGGTCGGCCCCGGCGATGAGGTTGAACAGCGTGGACTTGCCGGCCCCGTTGGGGCCGAGCACCGCGCGCCGCTCGCCGGGCGCGATGTCGAGGTCCACGTCGCTCACCGCGACCACGCCGCCGAAGCGCCGGGTCAGGCCGCGGACGGTCAGGACGGGGTCCATCTAGATCGCTCCGTTCGACGAGACGGGCACCGGGGGAGCGGGGGCGGCAGCCGGGATCGCGGGCGCCGGCGAGCCGGGCAGGTGCCGGCGCACCCACCCGCCGACCCAGCTCAGGACGCCGACGACGCCGCCGGGGGAGACCAGCACGATGACGAGGAAGACGACGCCGAGCCACGTGGTGAACCGGTCGGTGAAGCCGCGCAGGTAGGTGTCGCACAGCGTGTAGAGCAGCGCGCCGACCCAGGCGCCCTCGAGCCGGTTGAGCCCGCCGATGACCGCGGCGGTGAGCACGAGGATCGCGATCGCCAGCGAGATCGAGCCCGCGGAGATGCGCGTGTTGGACCACGCCGAGAGCACACCCGCGGCCCCGGCGACCGGTGCGGCCAGCGTGAACCCGAGGGTGCGGTGCAGCCGGACGTTGTAGCCGAGCGCGGCCATCCGCACCGGGTCGTCGCGCACGCCGGCCAGGGCCAGCCCGAACGCCGTCCGCGAGACGTACCGCAGCCCGGCGTACACCAGCACCGACACGGCGAGCAGGAAGTAGTACATCCGCGTGGGGTCGGACACCGGGTCGCCGAGGATCTCCGGCGGGCGGACCCCGTTGATGCCCTCGTGCGCGCCGAACGTCGGCACCGCGGCGAAGTAGAAGTAGGTCACCTGGGCGAACGCCAGCGTGATGATCAGGAAGTAGATGCCCTGGCTGCCGCTGGCCAGCGCGCCGAAGACCAGGCCGACGACGGTGGCGGTGAGGATGCCGACCAGCGCCGCGGCCCACGGGTTCCAGCCGGCGTCGACCGACAGCTTCGCGGCGATCATCCCGGCGACGCCGAACAGCGCCGTCTGGGCCAGCGAGACCATGCCGCCCTGCCCGGACAGGAAGGTGAGGCTGACCGCCACGATGCCCAGCCACAGCGAGGTCAGCCCGACCTGGCTGGTGAAGAACGTGGTGAACAGGAGGGGGACCAGGGCGACGACGAGCAGCACGACCGCGAGCGCGCCGCGGGTGCCGTAGGTCCAGGCGCGGGTCATCGGATCTTCCCGAACAGGCCGGTCGGCCGCACCGCGAGGATCACGGCGAGCAGCACGAAGGTGAGCAGGGCGGAGAGGTTGGAGTACTCGGGCGGCAGGTAGGCGCTGGAGTACTGGTCGACCAGGCCGAGCAGCAGGGCGCCCAGCGCGGCGCCGCCCAGGCTGCCCATGCCGCCGACGATGACGACGACGAGCGCGCTGACCAGGAACGACTGGTCCTGCCCGGGCGCCAGCGACAGCGAGGTCCCGGCGAAGACGCCGCCGAGGCCGGCCAGCGCCGAGCCGACGAAGAACGCGATCGCGAACACCTTCTGCACGTTCACGCCGAGCGCCGAGGTCATCTGGGTGTCGTCGACCCCGGCGCGGACCACCATGCCGACCCGCGTGCGCTTGTAGACCAGCCAGAACACCAGCCCGACGACCAGCGCCGCGGCCAGCATCGTGAGCCGGAACGTCGGGTAGGCGAGGTCGTAGACGCCGAGCGGCAGCGGCTGGGCGAGGAACTCCGGCGGCGCGATCGCGGTCGGGGTCGCGCCGAACCACGCCTGCATCTGGTCGGCCAGGATCAGCGAGACCGCGATGGTGATCAGCGCCTGGCGCAGGTCCTGGCCCTGGTTCCAGCGCAGGAACAGCTGGTGCATGACCAGCCCGACGACGCCGGCGCCCACCATCGCGACGAGGGCGGCGAGCCACCAGTTGACCCCGGCGTCCTGCACCAGGGTCAGCGCGAGGTAGCCGCCGAGCAGGAACAGCGCGCCGTGGGCGAGGTTGGTCACCCGCAGCAGGCCGAAGATGAGGGTCAGCCCGCTCGCGCTGATGAAGTACAGCCCGGCGAGGGTCAGCCCGTTGAGCGTGATGAGGATGAACGTCGGGACGTTGCCCTCACTGCCGAAGCCCTTCTCGAAGGCCTGCCACAGCACGCCGAGCAGGCCCGCCGCCCCGATGAGGACGGCGACCGCCGGCGCCACCGGCACCCGGAGACGGGGGACGGAGCGGCGGGCCGCTGCAGTCTGTGAAGCCATCCAACGCACCCGAGCCCTTCGCGCCCTTGCGGGGGAACCGATAATCGATTAGGGATACGACCATATGACCCAGGACACGTCAAGGAGCGCCATGGGTACCCGGACCGTCGTCCTGGTCGGCACGCTCGACACCAAGGGCGAGGAGTACGCGTTCCTGCGGGACCGCCTGGCCGCATCGGGCGTCGAGACCCTGCTCGTCGACGTCGGCACGCAGGGTCCGCCCCGCACCGAGCCGGACGTGTCGCGCGAGGAGGTGGCCGCGGCCGGCGGGGTCGACCTGGCCGCGCTGACCGACCGCGGCGCCGCCGTCGCGGCGATGTGCCAGGCCGCGCCCGTCGTCGTCCGGCGGCTGTTCGACGAGGGCCGCTGCCAGGGCGTGCTGGCCGCGGGTGGCTCGGGCGGCACCGCGATCGCCACCGCGGCGATGCGCGTGCTGCCCATCGGCGTCCCCAAGCTCGTGGTCTCGACCATGGCGGCGGGCGACACCAGCGGGTACGTCGACGTCAGCGACGTCGCGCTCATGCCCGCCGTCACCGACGTCTCCGGGCTCAACTCGATCTCGGCCGGCGTGCTGGCCCGGGCCGCGGCCGCGATGGCGGGCATGGTCACCATGACGCCGGTCGACCTGGGGGAGGCCCGGCCGGTGGTCGCGGCGACGATGTTCGGCGTCACCACCCCGGCGGTCACCGCGGCGCGGGCCGAGCTGGAGCGGCGCGGCTACGAGGTGCTCGTCTTCCACGCCACCGGCACCGGTGGCCGGACCATGGAGAGCCTGGTCGAGGCCGGGCTGGTCGACGGCGTCCTCGACCTGACGACGACGGAGCTCGCCGACGACCTGGTCGGCGGCGTGCTGTCGGCCGGACCGCACCGGCTGGAGGCCGCCGGCCGGCGCGGCGTGCCGCAGGTCGTCTCGCTCGGCGCGCTGGACATGGTCAACTTCGGCCCCCGGGACTCCGTGCCGCCGGAGTTCGCCGGCCGGAACCTCTACGTGCACAACCCGAGCGTCACGCTCATGCGGACCACTCCCGACGAGTGCGTGGAACTGGGCCGCCGCCTGGGTGCGAAGCTGTCGGCGGCCACCGGGCCGGTCGCGCTGTTCGTGCCGCTGCGCGGCATCTCGGCGATCGCCGGCGACGGTGGCCCGTTCTCCGACCCCGAGGCCGACGCCGCCCTCCTGGCCGGGCTGCGCGCGACGCTCGCGCCGTCGGTCGAGGTGCACGAGGTCGACGCGCACATCAACGACGAGGCCTTCGCCGTCGCGACGGCGGCACGGCTGGACGAATTCCTCAGCGGAAAGGACCACCAGTGAACGGCGACGAGGCGCGGCAGCGGTTGCGGAAGACGCTGGCGGACGGCGGCGCGATCGTCGGCGCCGGGGCGGGCACGGGCCTGTCGGCCAAGTGCGCGGAGGCCGGCGGCGCGGACCTGATCATCATCTACAACTCCGGCCGCTACCGGATGGCCGGCCGCGGCTCGCTCGCCGGGCTCATGCCCTACGGCGACGCCAACGCGATCGTGCTGGAGATGGCCGCCGAGGTGCTGCCCGTCGTCCGCGAGACGCCGGTGCTGGCCGGGGTCTGCGGCACCGACCCCTTCCGGCTGATGGACCGCTTCCTGCGCCAGATCGAGGACGCCGGGTTCGCCGGCGTGCAGAACTTCCCGACCGTCGGGCTCATCGACGGCGTCTTCCGGGCCAACCTCGAGGAGACCGGGATGAGCTACGCGCAGGAGGTGGAGATGATCGGCCTGGCGCACGAGCGCGGGCTGCTCACCACCCCCTACGTGTTCGACGGCGAGTCGGCCGAGGCGATGACCCGGGCGGGCGCCGACGTCCTGGTCCCGCACATGGGGCTGACCACCAAGGGCAGCATCGGCGCGCAGACGTCGAAGACCCTCGACGACTGCGTGACGCTGATCCAGGAGATGCGCGACGCGGCGGTCGCGATCAACCCCGACGTGATCGTGCTCTGCCACGGCGGGCCGATCGCCGAACCCGACGACGCCCAGTACGTGCTCTCGCGCACCACGGGCGTGAACGGCTTCTTCGGCGCCTCGAGCATGGAGCGGCTGCCGACGGAGATCGCGCTGACCGAGAACATGCGCCGGTTCAAGGCCGTCCGGGCGGGTTCTTGACGACTCCGTCGTCCCGGTCGTAGCTTTCTCATCGATTATCGAAGAAGTGCTCGGTCGGGTGGTGTCGCACTCCGGTGCCGTTCCATCCCCGGGGCGAGCCGGGATCATGACCCCGGCGCGAAACCGCCCGCGCCTTCCTCGATCAGCCCGACGTAGGAGGTGGCCATGTCCGGCCCCGACGCCCTCACCCGCAGCGTGCTCGCCGACCAGGTCAAGGAGCGGCTGCTCGAGTCGATCCTCGACGGCTCCTACCCGCCCGACTCCCGCATCGTCGAGACGGCGGTCGCCAAGGAGCTCGGCACCAGCCAGGCGCCGGTGCGCGAGGCCCTGCGCGGCCTCGAGGCCCTGGGCATCGTCGAGATCACCCCGTTCCGCGGCGCTCGGGTGCGCCGGCTGGACAGCGCCGAGTTGCTCGAGGCCTACGTCGTCCGCTCGGCGATCGAGGTGCTCGGCGCCCGCCTGGCCATGGCCCGCCTCACCGACGACGACGTCGCGGCGCTCCTCGCGATCGGCGAGGACATGCGCCGGGCCGCGGACGCCGGCGACGGCCGGGCGCTGGCGATCGTCGACGCGAGCCTGCACGAGAAGCTGATCCAGCTCTCCGGCAACAGCACCCTGCTGCGGGTGTGGCGGTCGCTGGAGCCGATGTCGCGCACCTACATCACGCTGGTCGGCCCCGGCTCCGACCCGCAGTGGACCGCCGCGCTGCACGACCCGATGCTCGACGCGATCCGCGCCCGGGACACCGAGGCCGTCGTCGCCGCCATCGAGAGCCACTTCGACGAGGTGCGGGAGCGGCTGGCCGGCTCCCTTCCCGACGTCGCCGAGCAGCAGGACCAGGCCGGCGCACCCAGAGCCCGCGCGACGTCCTAGCCGACGTCCGCACCACCCCCGACGACGATTCCGCCGACGACCAGGAGAACCACAGCGTGAGGACCATCCAGCACTGGATCGACGGTGCCGAGACCAGGGGCTCCTCGTCCCGCACGAGCCCGGTGTTCAACCCGGCCACGGGCGAGCAGCAGGCCGAGCTCCTGCTGGCCGAGCAGGGCGACGTCGACCGTGCCGTGGCCGCCGCCAAGGCCGCGTTCGAGGAGTGGTCGGAGTCGTCGCTGTCCAGGCGGACCCGGATCCTCTTCGCGTTCCGCGAGATCGTGAACCGCCGGCAGGCCGAGATCGCCGCCGTCATCACCGACGAGCACGGCAAGGTGCTCTCCGACGCCGCCGGCGAGGTGCAGCGCGGGCTCGAGGTCGTCGAGTTCGCCTGCGGGATCCCGCAGCTGCTCAAGGGTGAGTTCTCCGACCAGGTCTCCACCGGCGTCGACAGCTACAGCTTCCGCCAGCCGCTCGGCGTCGTCGCCGGCATCACGCCGTTCAACTTCCCGGCGATGGTCCCGATGTGGATGTTCCCGGTGGCCATCGCCTGCGGGAACACCTTCGTGCTCAAGCCGAGCGAGCGCGACCCCTCCGCCTCGCTGCTGCTCGCCGAGATGTGGGCCGAGGCCGGGCTGCCGGCCGGCGTCTTCAACGTGGTGCACGGCGACAAGGTCGCCGTCGACGCCCTGCTCGACCACCCGGACGTCGCCGCGGTGTCCTTCGTCGGCTCCACCCCGATCGCGCAGTACGTGCACGAGCGCGGCACCCGCGCCGGCAAGCGGGTGCAGGCCCTCGGCGGCGCGAAGAACCACGCGATCGTGCTGCCCGACGCCGACCTCGACTTCGCCTCGGACCACCTCGCCGCCGCGGCCTACGGCTCGGCGGGGGAGCGGTGCATGGCCATCTCGGCGACCATCGCCGTCGGCTCGGCCGGTGACGAGCTCATCGACGTCCTCGACCGGAAGAGCCGCGCCGTGCGGGTCGGCCCCGGCCGGGACCCCGGCAGCGACATGGGCCCGATCGTCACCGCGGCCTCGCGCGACCGGATCGTCTCGCTGATCACCTCGGGGGAGGAGAGCGGCGCCAAGGTCGTCGTCGACGGCCGCGACCTGGTCGTCCCCGGCCACGAGAACGGCTTCTTCGTCGGCCCGACCCTGGTCGACCAGGTCTCCCCGGACATGGAGGTCTACACGGAGGAGATCTTCGGCCCGGTGCTCTCGGTGCTGCGCGCCGACTCCGTGGATGACGCCATCGACCTCATCAACGCCAACCCCTACGGCAACGGCACCGCGGTGTTCACCTCGCACGGTGGCGCGGCCCGGAAGTTCGTCCGCGGCGTCACGGTCGGGATGATCGGCGTCAACGTGCCGGTGCCGGTGCCGATGGCCTACCACTCCTTCGGCGGCTGGAAGAACTCACTGTTCGGCGAGCACCACGTGCACGGCCCCGACGGCGTGCGGTTCTACACGCGGGCGAAGGTGGTCACCCAGCGCTGGCCCGAGCTGGAGCGGGACGCGTCCTTCGACATGCCGACCGCGCGCTAGGCCGCGCGACCCGCCGGTGGCGCCCCGCTCGGGGCGTCGCCGGCTTCGGCCTGCGCGCAAAACCCCAGGTCAGGCGCCGGTTTGTCGCGGTTCGGCGACGATCCGGCAACGGCCCCTCGCGCGCCCTTGACGTCTCGAAAATGTGATCCCTATCATCCGCGTTGATCGTCAATCGATTATCGGTTGAGCGGAACGGGAGCGGCTCAGGTCGCCCCTCAGCCAGGAGCAGGAGAGTCAATGAGGAACTCCAGGAACCGGCTGGCCGGGTCGGGCAAGGTCGTCGCCGTCGTCGGCGCCGCCGTGCTCGCGCTCACGGCCTGCGGTGGTGGTGGCGGTTCGTCGTCCTCGTCGTCGGAGACCGCGGCCGCGCCGGCGGACGCTCCCGAGGGAGCGATCAAGATCGGTGTGCTGACCACCTGCGGTGGTCCGTTCGCCACGTTCGAGGCCGAGTCGCTGTCCGGCGCGAAGTACGCGCTGATCAAGGACGCCGGTGGCAAGGCCGACGGCCAGAAGCCGCAGGACCAGGTGACCGGCGCGACGATCGCCGGCAAGCCGATCGCGGTCAGCTACGGCTGCTCCGACGCCACCCCCGACAAGGCCGTCGCCGAGGCCCGCCGCCTGGTGGAGAACGTCGGCGTGCAGATCCTGCTCGGCCCGCTGTCCGGCGACGAGGGCGTCGCGGTGGCCAACTACGCCAAGAGCCACCCCGACGTCACCTTCGTCAACGGCACCTCGGGCGCGCAGTCGACGACCCTGTCGGTGCAGGCGCCGAACTTCTTCCGCTTCGGCGGCGACGGTGCGCAGTGGATGGCCGGCCTCGGCACCTACGCGTACAAGACGCTGGGCTGGAAGAAGGTCGCCATCCTCGGCGAGGACTACTCCTACCCGTACACCCAGGCCGCCGGCTTCGTCAGCGAGTTCACCTCGCTGGGCGGCGAGGTGACCGCGCGCAGCTGGGTCCCGCTGACCCAGACCGACTGGTCCTCGCCGGTGGCGCAGCTGCCGCGCGACGTCGACGGCGTCCTGCTGCTCACCGGTGGCACCAACACCGTGGCGGCGGAGAAGGCGTTCATCCAGATCGGCAAGGACCCGGGCAAGTTCCTGCTCGGCGGCTCGTCCGTCATGGACCCGACGTCCTTCACCGTGGGCGACCAGCTCGAGGGCCTGGTCGGCGGCTCCCCGGTGCCGCTGGGCGGCACCGACGCCGAGTGGAAGGGCTACGTCGACGGGTTCACCAAGGAGTTCCCCGACGTCCCCGGTGACAGCCTCTTCACCGTCCTGTACTACGACGGCATGGAGGCCATCCTGCAGGGCCTCGACCAGGTCAAGGGCGACCTGTCGGACAAGTCGGCGGCCTTCCAGCAGGCGCTGACCGGGCTGAAGCCGACCTTCCCGAACGGGCAGGTCAGCCTCGACGCGAACCGCAACTCGGTGCAGCCGGCCTACGTCGTGCAGATCGTCAAGGACGGCGGCCAGCTCGGCTTCAAGGTCGTGGAGACCATCGACCAGGTCGACCAGACCTTCGGCGGCCTCTTCAGCGCCGACTCGCCGGACCCGAGCCGTGACGAGCCGGCCAAGGCGACGGGCAACCCGCCGCCGTGGTCCAACGGCTGACCTTCTGAACACCGGAGCTGTCGGCGCGGTGCGCACCCGCGCACCGCGCCGACAGTTCGTTTCCCGAGGAGTGACATGACCGACCTGGCGACGACCGCCGCCTCACCCCTCCTGCGCATGGCGCAGGAGACCCCCACCGTGCTGTGGAACGACTCGGCCACCCTGAGCGAGCTGTCCGCGGCGATCGGCTGGGGCGCGGTCGGGGCGACCTGCAACCCGGTCATCGCGCTGGCCGCGCTGCGCAGCGACCTGCCGCGCTGGCGGCAGCGCATCGGCGAGTACGCGGCCGAGCACCCCACCGCGTCGGAGTCCGACATCGGCTGGGCGATGGTGCGCGAGCTCTCGGTCGAGGCCGCGGCGCTGCTCAGCGACGCCTTCGCCGAGCACCGCGGCCGCAACGGCCGGCTCTCGGTGCAGACCGATCCGCGGCTCTACCGCGACGCCGACGCGCTGGCCGCCCAGGCGGTCGAGTTCGACGCCCTGGCGCCCAACATCATCGTGAAGATCCCGGCCACCGAGAACGGCATCCGTGCCATGGAGGAGGCCACCTACCGCGGGGTCAGCATCAACGCCACCGTGTCGTTCACCGTGCCGCAGGCGGTCGCGGTGGCCGAGGCGATCGAGCGGGGGCTGCAGCGGCGCGAGGCCGAGGGGCTCGACGTCGCGGCGATGGGCCCGGTCTGCACGATCATGGTCGGCCGCCTCGACGACCACCTCAAGGCGGTGGCCAAGCGCGAGGTGATCACCGTCGACCCCGGCGTGCTCGAGTGGGCCGGCGTCGCGGTGTTCAAGAGGGCGTACGAGATCTTCGGCGAGCGCGGGTTCCGCACCCGGCTGCTCTCGGCGGCGTTCCGCAACCACATGCACTGGAGCCAGTTCATCGGTGGGGACGTCGTCATCTCCCCGCCGTTCGACTGGCAGGTGCGGCTGAACGCGTCGGGCATCGAGCCGGTGGCGCGCATCGACGAGCCGGTCGACCTGGTCGTGCTCGACACGCTCTACGAGAAGTTCCCCGAGTTCCGCCGGGCCTACGACGCCGACGGCATGGCGGTCGGCGAGTTCGAGCAGTACGGCGCCACCCGCCGCACCTTGCGGCAGTTCCTCGCCGCGACCGCGGAGCTGGAGTCCGTCGTCCGCGACGTCCTGCTGCCCACCCCCGACTGAGGCGCGTGATCACCTCGGGTCCGGCGCTGCCTCCGGGAGACTGAGGCACCGCTGCACCCGAGGTGATCACGGCGGTGGGCACGCTGGCGGGGTACGAGAACGAGCTCGCGGAGTGGTTCGCCGGGCACGCGGGCACCAGCGCGTTCAACGCCGCCTACGACCGGCCCGCGGTGCTCGAGCTGGCCGGCGGTGTGCGCGGGCCGCGGGTGCTCGACCTGGGGTGCGGCGCCGGCCACCTGGCCGCCGAGCTGGTCGGCAGGGGGGCGCGGGTCGTCGGGGTCGACGGCTCCGAGCGGCTGCTCCGGCACGCCGGTGGGCGCCTGGGGCGGACGCCGAGCTGCTGCCCCACGACCTCGAGCAGCCGCTGGACTTCGCCGCCGATGCCTCGTTCGACGGCGTCGTCGCGGCACTGGTGCTGCACCACGTGGACGCGCGGGCCCAGCTGCTCGCCGAGGTGGTGCGGGTGCTGCGCCCCGGCGGCTGGTTCGTCGTGTCCACGCACCACCCCACGGCGGACTGGCGCCGGCTCGGTGGCTCCTACTTCACTCGCGAGCGCGTCGACCTGCCCCTGGCGAGCGGCCGCTTCGCCGTGCCGGCCTGGCGGATGCCGCTGCAGGACCTGCTCGAGGAGCTGACCGCCCCCGGCTTCGTGCTCGAGCGACTCGTCGAACCGCGTCCGCTCCCCGCGCTGGCCGCCGTGGACGCGGAGACCTACGAGCGGCTGTGCACCGAGCCCGCGTTCATAGCGCTGCGGCTGCGCCGTCCATAGGCGGCTCGGGCCTCGGGTGATCATGAAGTTCGGGGAGGAACACGCCGATCTGAAACGGCGTGTTCCTCCCCGAACTTCATGATCGCGGGGGAGATGCCCCCGCGCTCAGGACATCAGGAGGACGGGCTTGACGACGTCGCCGGTCTCGGTGTCGGCGGCCGCCTGGTTGATCTCGTCCAGGCGGTAGTGGGTGATCAGCCGGTCGAACGGCAGCAGGCCGCGGCGGTGCAGGTCCCACAGCCGCGGGATGGTGACCGCCGGCGTGCTGTCGCCCTGCAGGACGCCGCGCACGGTCAGCCCCTTGGTCATCGCCTCGAGCATCGGGATGCCGCCCAGCTCGCCCGGCGCCGCCGTCCCGACGTAGGCGCAGGTGCCCAGCGAGTCCAGCGAGCGCACCGCCTGGGTGAGCACCTCCGGCTTGCCCGTCGTCTCGAAGGCGTATGCCACGCCGCGACCGCCGGTGGCCTCCCGGATCGCCTCCACCGGGTCGACGTCACCGGGGGAGACCAGGTGCGTGGCGCCGAACTCCGCGGCCAGCTGCAGCCGTGAGGCGCGGCGGTTGACCGCGACGATCGTCGTCGCCCCGGCCAGCCTCGCCGCCATGATCGCGCACAGGCCGACCGAGCCCGCGCCGAAGACGGCGATCGACGAGCCCGGCCCGACGCGCAGGACGTCGAGCACGGTCCCCGCGCCGGTCTGCACGCCGCAGGCCAGCGGCGCGGCGATGCGCAGGTCGACGTCGTCCGGCATCGGCACGACGCTGCGGCCGTTGACGACCGCCAGCGTGCTGAACGACGACTGCCCGAAGAAGTGGTCGCCCACCGGGCGGCCGTCGGCGTCGGTGGTGGCCGTCGTGCCGTCCGGCCGGCGGCAGGCGAACTTCAGCGTCGCGATCGTGTCGCAGTACGACGTCCGCCCGGTGCGGCAGCGCGGGCACCGGCCGCAGGAGGGGAACGACAGGACAACGGAGTCCCCGGGGGCGACCCCGCGGACCTCGCTGCCGACCTCCCGGACGACGCCGGCACCCTCGTGCCCGACGACCGCGGGCAGCACGGCCGGCCGCGAGTCGCGGACGAGCAGGTCGGTGTGGCACATGCCGGAGGCCACGACCTCGACGAGGACCTCGTCGGGCCGTGGCCCCGACAGCGACACCTGCTCCAGCAGGAACGGCCCGCCCGGTGACCGGACGACCGCGCTGGTCGCCGGGTGGCTCACTGCGTGGCCGTCAGGCCGCCGTCCAGCGTCAGGATCTGCCCGGTGACGAACGACGAGGCGTCGGAGCAGAAGAACAGCAGCGCGCCGACCAGGTCGTCGGGGTCGGCGATCCGGCGCAGCGGGATGCGGGCCACCAGGTTGTCGTAGAAGCCGGGCTGGGCGAGCAGCGTCGCCGCCTGCTCGGTGCGCACGAACGTCGGCGAGATCGCGTTGACGCGGATGCCGTGCTTGGCCCACTCGGTGGCGTGCTGGCGGGTGAGGGCGTCCATCGCGCCCTTGGCGGCGACGTAGGCGGCGTAGCCGGCGTCGATGCCGAGCTGGCCGCGCACCGAGCTGATGTTGAGCACCGAGCCGCCGCGGCCGCCGGCGATCATCGCCCGGGCGGCGGCCTGGGAGACCAGCAGCGCCGTCGTCAGGTTGAGGTCGAGGATGCGGTCCCACTCCGGCTTCGGGTACTCCTCGGCCGGGTAGAGCGCCGTGCCGGCGCCGCCGCCGATGCCGTTGACCAGGATGTCGACCCGGCCCCAGGCGTCGAGGGTCTGCTGGACGGCGCCGTCCGCGGCCGCCTTGTCGGCCATGTCGCCGGCGATCACGAGGGCCTCGCCGCCGGCCTTCTCGACCGCCAGCCGGGCCTCCTCGAGCCGCTCCGGGGAACGGCCGATGATGGCGACCTTGGCGCCGACGCCCGCGAGGGCGCCGCAGGTGCGGACGCCGACGCCCCCGGAGCCGCCCGCCACGACGGCGACGCGGTCGGCGAGGGTGAAGCGCTGCAGTTCATCCATGGTGCGTATGTCTCCAGAGGTCAGCGGACGGGGGCGCGCTTGGCGGTGAACTTGTCCCACAGCGAGGCCGCGTTGAGCGTCTGGATGTGGTCCATCATGTAGCCCTGACCGACGTCGACCGGGCCGAACTTGTCGCGGAAGTGGACCCGCTCGATCGTCTCCTCGCGCGACCAGCCCTTGGCCACGGCCTCGGCGACCGCGCTGGTCCACTCGAGCAGCACCGACCGCTGGGTGGCGAGGTACGCCGGGGTGGTCACCGGCCCGTGGCCGGGGACGACGGTGTCGACGTCGAGGCTGTTGATGACATCCAGCGCGCCGACCCACTGGTCGATGTCCGACGTCATGAGCCAGGTCTGGCACTCGGAGAACACGGTGTCGCCGGTGAACACGACCCGCTCGTCGGGCACGTAGACGGCGACCTGGCCGGGGGTGTGCCCGGGCGTGTGGATCAGGTGGAAGGTCTTCTCGCCGACCTTCATCTCCAGGTCGCCGGTGAACACGAGGTCGCCGCGGTTGGGGTCCTCGTAGTAGGTGTCCCGGTCGGGGACGATGCCGGCCGCGTCGGGGTCGTCGGTGGGGATCGCCTCGAGCGCGTAGGCGAACGGGTCGAGGTCCGGCGTCGGCACCATGAAGTTGTCCGCGACACCCTGGTGGTGCACGACCTCGCCGGCGCCCTTGAACCAGTAGTTGCCGAAGATGTGGTCGACGTGGTGCTCGGTGTTGATCACGAACCGGATCGGACCCTGCTGCTCGGCCTCCTCGCGCATCGCGACGGCCTTGGTCGGCAGCTGCGGGGTGTCGATGACGACCACGCCGGCCGAGGTCACGACGTAGCTCGGGTTGCAGCCACGGATCTCGGTGGACGTGAAGACATGGGGCGTCACGCGCTGCACGGGGGGTCCTCCCTGAACGGTTCCGGGCGGGCCCCGGACAATTGCTCTGACACATAATCGATTCTCGATGTGTGGCTGTCAACACACCGCGCGGCCGCTCCGGTGGGCCCGGCAGGATGGGCGCATGGCCTACTCCGCTGCCGACGACCGCTACGACTCGATGACCTACCGGCGCTGCGGGAACAGCGGCCTCGACCTGCCCGCGATCAGCCTCGGGCTCTGGCACAACTTCGGGGACGACGTCCCGTTCGAGCGGCAGCGGGCGATCCTCCGGCGGGCCTTCGACCTGGGCGTCACGCACTTCGACCTGGCCAACAACTACGGACCGCCCTACGGCTCCGCCGAGCTCAACTTCGGCCGGCACCTGCGGGAGGACTTCGCCGCCTACCGCGACGAGCTGATCATCTCGACCAAGGCCGGCTGGGACATGTGGCCCGGTCCGTATGGGCAGGGCGGCGGCTCGCGCAAGTACGTGCTGGCCTCGCTGGACCAGTCCTTGAAGCGGCTGGGCCTGGACTACGTCGACATCTTCTACTCGCACCGGCCGGACCCGACGACGCCGCTCGAGGAGACGATGGGCGCGCTGGACACCGCCGTCCGGTCGGGCAAGGCGCTCTACGCCGGCATCTCGTCGTACTCGCCGGAGGACACCGGCCGGGCGGTGGACATCCTGGCCGACCTCGGGACGCCGCTGCTGATCCACCAGCCGTCCTACTCGATGCTCAACCGCTGGATCGAGACCGAGGGGCTGCTCGACGTCCTGGCCGACAAGGGCGTCGGCTGCATCGCCTTCTCGCCGCTGGCGCAGGGCATGCTCACCGACCGCTACCTGAACGGCATCCCTGCGGGCTCGCGGGCCAGCCAGGACAAGTCGCTGTCGACCGACCTGCTCAGCGAGGAGGCCCTCGGGCGGGTGCGGTCGCTGAACGAGGTGGCGCAGCGGCGCGGGCAGTCGCTGGCGCAGATGGCGCTGGCCTGGGCGCTGCGCGACCGGCGGGTGACGACGGTGCTCATCGGCGCGAGCAGCGTCCAGCAGCTGGAGAACAACGTCGGGGCGCTGCAGCGGCAGGACTTCTCGGACGACGAGCTGGCCGAGATCGACCGGCACGCCGTCGACGCCACCGGGGTCGACCTGTGGCAGGGCGCCCGCACCGGCTCCCTCTGAGCGCGTCCTGGCTCACCGCAGCGGTTCCTGGCTCACGCCGCGACGTGAGCCAGGAACCCTGCAGCGGGGTCCTTCTCCAGGTCAGCAGATCATGGCGCGGCGGGCAGCAGCGTCAGGCGGACCGAGCGGTCGGCGTCGATCTCGGCCTCCAGGCCGGCGAGCCACGCCGGCTCGCCGGGATCGCTGCCCGTGGCGTCGACGGCGACCGCGCGCAGCACGGGGGAGTGCGTGATCGCCACGGTGAACTCCGCCGCGTCCTCCCGGTCGGCGAAACTGGCCGCCCAGGCGCGGATCCGGGTCGCCACCGCGGCGGCGTCGTCCCCCGGCGGGTCGGGGTGGCGGACCCACCAGCCGACCCGGTCGGGCACCGTCAGCCACTCGTTGAAGAACGTCACCTTGGCGACGTCGGCCTCGGTGAGGCCGGGGATCTGCTCGGCGAACGCGGCCTCGCTGCTGACCATGTTCACCCGGACGCCGGCCAGGTAGAGGTCGGGGTTGCGCAGCGCGAACGCGACGCCGTCCTCGATCACCTCGGCACCGGCCTCCCGGGCGCCCCGGGCCACCGCGGCGGCGGTCTCGAGGGTCCGCCGCGTCTCCCCGCTGATCACCCGGATCGCGCCGGTCGCCCGTTCGCCGAGCCGCCGGCCGACGTCGGTGGCCAGCTGCAGCCCGGCCTCGGTGACGGCGACGTCGCCGCGGTGGCCGGGCACCTCGCTGTGCCGGAGGAGGAACAGTCGCTGGGTCACGACGCGCTTCCCGCCTCCGCGAGCTCGTCCTTCTTCGCCCACTGCTGCTGGAACAGCTCGAAGACGGCGTCGGCGAACTCGCGGTCGTTGATGTTGTTGTCCATCTCGACCACCTCGATCCCCGCGTCGAGGGTCGACCGGATGGCGTCCAGGAGCGGCGTGACGTCCACGCCGTGCCACTGGCTGCCCTCCTTGAAGTAGTTGTCCAGCCCGTCGAGCGGCAGCGCCACGGCCTTGGGCCCGGTCGCCCGGTTGACGTGGTCGGCGATGTACTCGCCGAGCCGCCGCAGCTCGTCCGGGGTGGCCAGCAGCGAGGTGATGTTCGGGTTGTGGATGATGATGTTGCGCTCGTCGGTGTCGAACTCCGCGGGCACGGTGTCGCGGGCGCCGAAGTTGAAGCACTCGGCCGCGCCCGGGACGACGACCTGCGGGATGCCGGTGCGGATCGCGGCCTCCATGCGCTCCACGCCCGGGTCGAAGATGCCCTTGTTCCAGTGGTTGATGATCTCCGGCAGCGTGTAGTCGATGAGGCCGTCGATGGCGCCGGCGTCGATCAGCGCCTCCATGCCCGCGCCCTCGCCGACGGCGTGGAAGGTCACCACCTCGAAGCCGTTGCTCTCCAGCTGCTCGCGGATGCGCATGACGCCGGGGGTGGTGACGCCGAACATCGAGATCGCGATGAGCGGCTTGCTCGCCTCGGCCTGCGACTTGGTCTGCTCGTAGCTGCGGGCCATGCCGGCCGCGGCGTGCGCGGCGTTCGAGAGCACCTGCTTGGAGATGCGGTTCAGCCCGGCGATGTCGGTGACCGCGTTCATCATGATCATGTCCGAGTGCCCGACGTAGGGCCGGGTGTTGTTCGACGCCATCGTGCTGACGATCATCTTCGGCACGCCGATCGGCAGGTTCTTCAGCGCGCCGCTGAGCAGGTCGGTGCCGCCGGTGCCGCCGAGGCCCAGGATCGCGTCGACCTTGCCGGCCTCGCACAGCTCGGCGAGCAGCAGGCGCAGGCCGTCGCTCATCTTCAGGATGGCCGTGTTCCGGCCCCCGGCGCCGCCCTCGACCCCGGCCGAGAAGTCGGACAGCGAGATCCCGGCCCGGGCGGCGACCTCGGAGGAGGGGATGTCCGGGGTGAAGTACGGCTCGCCGAGGACGCCGCAGTCGACCATCAGGACGTCGACGCCGGCGGCGATCAGGGCGTCCTTGACGTAGGCGTACTCGGTCCCCTTGGTGTCCAGGGTGCCGGCGAGGCAGACGACGGGGTTGCGCGACATGGTTCCTCCTCGTTGAGGCGGGCAGGGGGAGAGGACCTCACCGGGTCGGTGAGGGCGGTGCGGTGCGGGGTCAGTGCTGGTGCTGCAGCGCCGTCCACACCCGTTCGGGCGTGAGCGGCAGGTCCCTGATGACGACGCCGGTGGCATCGGTGACGGCGGCGCCGAGAGCACCGGCGGTGCACAGCAGCGCGCCCTCGCTGATCCCCTTCGAGCCGTAGGGGCCCGGGCCGTCGTGGTTCTCGACGGCGGCGGAGACCAGCTCGACCGGGACGTCCTTGAACGTCGGGATCCGGTAGTCCAGCGCCCCGAGGTTGCGGATGCGGCCGTGCTCGTCGAGCAGCAGCTGCTCCATCTGGCTGTGCCCGAGGCCCATGATCGCGGCGCCCTCGTCCTGCGAGACCACCTGCAGGGGGTTGAGCTCGGTGCCGACGTCGCTGACGGTCACGTGCCGGGTGAGCAGCAGCTCGCCGGTCTCGCGGTCGACCTCGACCTCGATGGCGGTGGCGTTGAACTCGTAGAACGCCGCGTCGCCGCCGAGCGGGTGCTTGCTCTTGCCGCGCAGCCGCCGCGTGCCCTGGCCGATGAACTCGCCGCGCAGCGACCCGAGCGCCGTCCGCGCCGCTTCGGGCAGCGAGATCTCGCCGTCGGGCGTGACGAGGACACCGGGGCGCTCGTCCAGCTCCGACGGGTCCATGCCGGTCGACTCGGCGTACAGCTCGAGCACGCGGCGCCGGACGTCCTGGCACGCCTCCAGCACCGCCGAGCCCATGAACACCGTCGAGCGGCTGGCCGAGGTCTGCAGGTCGAAGGGCACGGTGCCGGTGTCGCCGCTGACCACGCTGACGTGGTCGAGCTCGGCGCCCAGCTCGTCGGCGACGATCTGCTGCCACAGCGTGCGGGCGCCCTGACCCATGTCCGAGGTGCCGGCGTAGACGATCGCGCTGCCGTCGCAGAGCAGCCGCACGAGGCTCTGCGAGAGCCCCGAGGTCGCGCCGGGCTTGATGCCCACCGCGATGCCCCGGCCGCGGCCCGGGGGCAGCGGGGTGTCCCAGCCGATCAGCTCGGCGGCCTTCTCCAGGCTCTGGATCCACTCGCCGTCGGCGGCCGCCGCGGACTCGCCGCGCACGAACGGCTCGCCCTTCGCGACCAGGTTGCGCCGCCGGATCTCGAGGCCGTCCAGCCCCAGCTCGCGGGCGCCGGCGTCCAGCTGCGACTCGGTCGCCCAGGCGACCTGCGGGCTGCCGAAGCCGCGGAACGCGGTGCTCGGGGTCGTGTTGGTGACCACCGCCCGGGCGTCGATGCGCACCCCGGGGATGCGGTACGGCCCGGCCGCCACGTAGCTGCCCTTGCCCATGACCCGCGGCGCGACATCGGCGTAGGCGCCGATCTGGAAGTCGGCCTGCACCAGGTGGAAGGTCAGCTCGCCGTCCTTGGTGAACCCGGTGCGGGCCGAGATGCGGCAGCCGGCCCGCCGCATGCTCTGGAAGGTCTCCTCCAGCGACAGCACGATCCGGCAGGTCCGCCGGGTGCGCAGCGCCAGGAAGGCCAGCAGCGGCTCGAGCTTCGGGTTCTGCTTGCCGCCGAAGCCGCCGCCGGGGTCGGGCGCGAAGACGCGCACCTGGTTGAGCGGCAGCCCGATGACCGAGGCGATCGTGCGCTGGAGCAGGTAGGGGTGCTGGACGGGGGAGTAGATGTCCAGCCCGCCCTGGTCGGTCGGGACGGCGACGGTGCCGCCCGGCTCGATCGGGAAGTGCGTGACCATCGGGAACGTGTAGGTGTTCTCGACGACCACGTCGGCCCGCTGCTGCTCGGCCTCGACGTCGCCCCAGGTGTAGTGCGCCTCCTCGAGGACGTTGGTCTCCGCCAGCGCGTGGCCGGGGCGGATCGACGGGTCCTGCACCAGGTGCGCGCCGTCGGCGAGCGCGGCGTCGAGCGAGTAGACGCCGGGCAGCTCCCGGTAGTCGACGACGACGGCGCGGGCGCCGGCCTGCGCGGCGTCGGCCGTCTCGGCGAGGACGGCGGCGACCGGCTCGCCGTGGTAGTTGACCCGGCCGTCGGCCAGCACCGGGCGGTCGACGTGCGAGACGCCGAAGCGCGGCATCGGCGAGGGCAGGTCGGCCGGGGTGACGACGTCGACCACGCCGGGGATCGCGCGGGCGGCGGTCGTGTCGATGCCGAGGAGGTCCGCGCAGCCGACCGGCACCGTCACCAGCGCGACCTGCAGCGCGCCGGGGAACACCAGGTCGGCGACGAAGCGCTGCGCCCCCGAGGCGCGGTCGCCGCCGCCGTAGCGCAGCACCGGCTTGCCGACCTGGCCGCTGCCGAAGGGGTCCGCGGGCAGCCCGAGCTCGTCGCGCTGCTCGATGGCGCGCTCCGGGGCGGTCGTCACTGGCCGTTCCTCCTCGCCGCGGTCGCCTGCACCGCGCGGACGATGCGCTGGTAGCCGGCGCAGCGGCACAGGTTGCCCGACAGCGCCTCGCGGATCTCCGGCTCGCTGGGCGAGGGGTTGGTCCGCAGCAGGTACTCCGCGGAGACCACCTGGCCGGGGATGCAGAAGCCGCACTGGACGGCGCCGGCGTTGAGGAACTCCTCCTGCAGGTCGGTCAGGCCGCCGTCCGAGAGACCCTCGACGGTGGTGACCTCGTGGCCCTCGGCCTCCACGCAGAGGACCAGGCAGGAGTTCACCGCCTTGCCGTCGAGCAGCACGGTGCACGCGCCGCACTCGCCCTCGGCGCAGCAGCTCTTGGTGCCCGGCAGGCCGACCTCGTCGCGCAGGCCGTCGAGCAGCGTGCGGTGGGGTGGGACGGCGACGGTGCGCTCGGAGCCGTTGACGGTCAGCGTGACCGTCTGCAGGTCCTCGGTGGGGACGGTGGTCATGAGGCCATCTCCTCGGGGGTCCGGCGGTCCGCCGCAGCGAGGACCGCACGCTTGGCGAGGACGCGGAGCATCGCGAGCCGGTACTCGCGGCTGCCCCGGACGTCGGAGATCGGGGTGGCGGGGGCCAGCAGCTCGTCGAGCGCGGCGTCGAGCGCGGCGTCGTCGGCGAGGTCGACCGGGCCGGTCCGCGTGAGCAGCGGCCGGGGGCCGACCGCGCCCATGCCGAGCACGATCGCGCCGTCGGCGTCGACGAGGGCCGCGACGCTCACCGTGGCGAGGTCGACCCCGCGGCGGCGGGTGAGCCGGCGGAACGCCGAGCCGGACCCGGCCGCGGGGCGGGGCAGGTCCAGCCGGACGACGAGCTCGCCGGGGCCGCACAGGGTCCGGCGCGGGCCGAGGAAGAACTCGTCCAGCGTCGCGGTCCGGTCGCCGTCGGCCGACGCGATCGTCACGCTCGCGCCGTGCACCAGCAGCGGGGGCGCGGTGTCGGCGGCGGGCGAGGCGTTGCACGAGTTCGCGATCAGGCTGGCCCGGTTGCGGATGGCCACCGACCCGACGGTCAGCGCGGCCTCGACCAGCGCCGGGTACGACTCCTGCACGACCGGGTGCGCGACCAGCTCGCCGAGCGTGTACGTCGCGCCGATCCGCACGGCGTCGTCGGTGACCACGATCGGTTCGGGCAGGTCCGTGACGCCCTTGAGGTCGACGAGGACGTCCGGCTCCACGGTGTGGTGGCGCAGCCCGACCAGCAGGTCGGTGCCGCCGACCAGCGGCCGCGCCGCGGCGCCGCCCTCGGCCAGCGCCGCCAGGGCCTCGGCCCGGGTGGCGGGCCGCACGTACTTCGGCATCGGTGCCGTCCCTCTCTCAGGGGTTGACGATGATCTTCATCGCGCCGCTGTCGCGGTCGTTGAAGGTCGCGAGTGCCTTCTCGAACTCGACGAGCGGGAAGCGGTGGGTGATCAGCTCGGAGACCCGGACCCGCCCGTCGGCGACGAACGGGAGAACCCGGCGCATCTCCCCGGCCGAGGCGCGGGAGCCGACCAGCTCGAGCTCGTCGAGCACGAGCGGCTGGATGCGCAGCGCGACGTCCTCTGTGGGGATGCCCACCATGGCGCAGCGCCCACCGCGCCGGAGCATGGCCATGCCCCAGGTCAGGGTCTCGGGCACCCCGGCGCACTCCAGGACGACGTCGGCGCCGAGCCCGCCGGTGAGCGCGCGGACGGCGGCGACCGGGTCGCCGGCGGTGGTGTCGACGGTCTCGAAGCCGAGCTCGGCGGCCTTCGCCAGCCGGTAGCCGCGGCCGACGACGACGACCCGCGCCGCCCCGCAGATCCGCGCGCTGTCGCCGGCCAGCAGGCCGATGGCGCCCGCCCCGGTGACGACGACGGTGTCACCGGCCTGGATGTTGCCGCGGCGGGCGACGTGCAGCGCGATGCTCGCCGGGTCGATGACCGCGCCCTCGTCGTAGGAGATCGAGTCGGGCAGCCGGAAGACGGACTTCACGCCGTGGACGACGTAGGTGGCGTCGCAGCCCTGCACGTTGTGCCCGTACTGGGCGTGCAGGCCGGGCTTGCCGTAGTTCTCGCAGAGGTTGTAGCGACCCTCGACGCACTTCTGGCAGACGCCGCAGGCGTTGTGGCTGGTGCCGGCGACGCGGTCGCCGACCTTCCAGCCGAGGGCCTCGGTGCCGGGGCCGAGGGCGACGAGGTCGCCGGCCCACTCGTGGCCCGGGGTGAAGGGGAAGGCCGGCGGCCAGAAGCCGGGGTAGTCGCCGCGGATCAGGTGGGCGTCGGTGCCGCAGATCGCGACCGAGCGGACGCGCGCCAGCACCTCTCCGGGGCCGGGCTCCGGAACGGGCTTCTCCTGGATCTCGAGGACGTTCGGCTCGAGGACCACGAGCGCCTGCATGGTGTCGGTCATCGGTGCGGGATCTCCAGGTGGTTCGCGGGTGGGTCCGGGTGTGAGCCGCTTCACCGATTATCGAAACTAGGTTCCGGCGGCTCGGCTCGTCAAGAGTTATCGATAATCGACGAGGAGATGTCGCTCAGGGTGCGGCGTCGTCCTCGGGGGCGGCCGGGAGGTGCGTGCTCAGCAGCTCGGCGACGGCCAGCTGGTGGGCCCGGGCGGCGGCCGCGGCGCGGTCGGCGTCGTGCGCCCGCAGGGCCGCCAGGATCGGCCGGTGCTGCAGCACGATGTCGTGCACGTCGACGCCGGGCAGCGTGAGCGTGATGAACGTGCGGGCGAACGGCGCGAGCTGGTCGAAGGCCCGTTCCAGGGCGTGGTTCTCCGACGTGTCGGCGATCAGTTCGTGGAAGCGGACGTCGGCGTCGGTGACGCCGGAGAAGTCGCCCCGCGCCAGCGCCGCGAGCATCTCCTCGACCAGCGCCTCGAGCTCGTCGAGGGCGGCGTCCCCCATGCGGCCGGCCGCCAGGCGGGCGGCGAGCCCGTCCACCTCGGCGCGGACCACGCTGACGTCGGCGAGCTCCTTGGCGCTGGGCAGCCGCACCCGCGCGCCGCGCCGCGGCAGGATCGTCACGATCCCGACGGCGGCGAGCTCGCGCAGCGCCTCGCGCACCGGGGACTGGCTCACCCCCAGCTCCTTGGCGAGCTGGAACTCCACGATCCGCGCGCCCGGCGGGTAGTGGCCGCTGACGATCCGGTCGAGCACCAGCCGCTTGACCGTCGCGGAGAGCAGCTCGCCGCCGAAGTCCGCCCTGGCCTCGGTCACTGCGCGCCCCGCAGGTCGAGCCGGCGACGCGCCTCCTCGGGGGAGGCGACCTCGCGGTGCAGCAGCCGGGCGATGCCGGTGATCCGCTCCACCTGGGCGGCGTTGGACTCGGCCAGCTTCCCCGGCCCGTCCCAGAGCGAGTCCTCGAGACCGACGCGGGCGTTGCCGCCGAGGGACAGCGCGATCGTGCCCAGCCGCATCTGCGCGGAGCCGGCGCCGAGCACCGACCACTCGAACTGGTCGCCGAACAGCCGCTCGGCGGTCCGGCGCATGTGGGCGAGGTCTTCGAGGTCGTTGCCGGTGCCGCCGAGCAGGCCGAAGACGGTCTGCACGAACAGCGGCGCGCGGACCAGGCCGCGGTCGAGCATGTTGGCCAGGTTGTACAGGTGCGCGGTGTCGTAGCACTCGAACTCGAAGCGGGTGCCCTGGTCGCCGCAGAGCTGCAGGATGCGCTCGATGTCGGCGTAGGTGTTCTTGAAGACGACGTCCTTGTCGGCCAGGCGCTCCCGCTCCCAGTCGTATCGGAAGCTCGGGTAGCGGTCGAGCATCGGGAACAGGCCGAAGTTCATCGAGCCCATGTTCAGCGAGGCGAGCTCGGGGGCCAGCTGCACGGCCGGGGCGATCCGCTCGTCGACGGTCATGTGCGGGCTGCCGCCGGTGGTCAGGTTGATGACCACGTCGGAGGAGTCCTTGACGATCGCCAGGACCTCCTTGAACAGGCCGGGGTCCTGGACCGGGTGGCCGTCCTGGGGGTCGCGCACGTGGAGGTGGACGATCGCCGCACCGGCGGCCGCGGCACCGAGCGCCGCCTGGGCGATCTGCTCAGGCGTGATCGGCAGCGCCGGGGACATGGTCGGCGTGTGGATCGCGCCCGTCGGGGCGCAGGTGATGATCGCCGCCTTGGCTTGCTGAGCCATGTGTGCCTCCCCCTACGATGATTCTCTCGATAATCGACAGTAGCGTCGCACGCCGGGAACGCAACCAGGAGGGGGCAGCGTGGGATCCGAGCCGCTCGTCGTCCTGGCCCCGGACAAGTTCAAGGGCTCGCTGTCGGCCCCGGAGGCGGTCGCCGCCCTCGGCCGTGGCCTGCGGCGCGCCGTGCCGGGCGTGCGGCTGGTCGAGCACCCGATCGCCGACGGCGGCGAGGGCACCGTCGACATGGTCCTGGCGCACGGCTTCGAAGCGGTCACCCGCGAGGTGCGCGGCCCGCTCGGCGGCCGGGTGATCGCCCGCTACGCGCTGCGGGGCGACACCGCCGTTCTCGAGATGGCGGCCGCCGCCGGTCTGGGGCTGCTCCCGCACGGTCCGGACGACGACACCGCCCGCGAGGCGACGACGCTGGGCGTCGGCCAGCTGATCGGCGACGCGCTCGACCGCGGTGCCCGCCGGATCGTGCTCGGCATCGGCGGCAGCGCGACCACCGACGGCGGCCGCTGGATGGCCATGGCGCTCGGTGCGCGCCTCGTCGAGGGGCAGCGGCTCGACCTGTCCGGCCTGGACCCTCGGATCGCCGAGGCGGAGGTCGTCGTCGCCTGCGACGTGGACAACCCGCTGACCGGCCCGTCGGGTGCGGCGGCGGTCTACGGGCCGCAGAAGGGCGCCGGGCCGGAGACGGTCGCGCTGCTCGACCGTGCGCTCGGGCACTGGGCCGACCTGGTCGCGGCCGCCACCGGCCGCGACCTGCGCGACCTGCCGGGCGCGGGCGCCGCCGGCGGGCTCGGCTTCGGCGCGGCGGCGCTGCTGGGCGCGGAGTTGCGCTCGGGCGTCGAGCTGCTGCTGGAGCTCAGCGGCTTCGCCGGCGAGGTCGCCGGCGCCGACCTGGTCGTCGTCGGCGAGGGCTCGCTGGACGAGCAGAGCCTGCACGGCAAGGGACCGCTCGGCGCCGCCGCCCTCGCCGCCCGCGCCGGCACCCGCGTCGTCGCCGTCGCCGGGCGCTGCACCGTCGACCCCGAGCGGCTGCGCGCGCACGGGGTCGAGGCCGTCTACCCGCTCACCGACCTGGAGCCCGACCCGGCGCGCAGCATGGCGCGCGCCGGCGGGCTCCTCGAGACCACCGCAGAACGCATCGCGGCCGACTGGCTGCGCGCACCAGAGAGGACCCCATGACCGACGTGACCCCCGTCGACCCGATGTCCGTCGACCCCGAGCGCGGCCCGGCCGCCCGGCAGCGGCCGGAGGACCTGCTCGCGGCGCTCGCGCTGCCCACGCAGGGCCGCACCTTCTCCCTCGCGCTGCCCCGGTTCACCGGCATGCCGCTGTTCGGCGCGCACCCGCCGTTCGACGTGACGATGTACCGCACGCCGGCCGGGCTGCGGGGCGACGGCATCGAGCCGTGGGGCCCGCGCAACGAGGTGAACCTCGGCTACATGGCCGAGACGGTCAGCGGCACCGCGCACAGCGGCGCGCACGTCGACGCGCTGGCGCACATGACCATCGGCGAGGACGACCACTGGTACGGCGGCGGCAACACCCGCGAGCACCTCGGCGACCGCGGGCCGAGGTTCGGCGACGGCGCCAAGCTCCCGCACTTCGTCACCCGCGGCGTGCTGCTCGACGTCCCCGGTTACCGCGGGATCGAGGCGCTGCCGGCGCACGAGCCGGTGACCGCCGACGAGCTGCAGGCGGTCGCCGCGCACCAGGGCGTGGAGATCCGCGCGGGCGACGTCGTCCTGATCCGGTCGGGCTACCTCAGCCAGTGGCCGGACCCGGAGGGGCTGGCCCGGCACGTGACGGCCGGTCCGGACATCTCCGCCGCGCGCTGGCTGCTGGAACAGGGCGTGGTGGCGACCGGCAGCGACACCGAGACCTACGAGGTGCAGCCCGCGCCCGACCCCGGCAGCCCGGCCAACCCGCAGCCGGTGCACACCCTCTTGCTCATCGAGAACGGCATCTACCTGTTCGAGTCGGTCTACCTCGAGGAGATCGCGCGGGAGAAGGTCTACGAGTTCCTCTTCGTCGCGCTGCCGCTGAAGATCCAGGGCACGACCGGCTCGATGCTCGACCCCCTCGCCATCGTCTGACTCACCCAGGCATGGGAAGCGATACGTGCGTTTCCGCCCCGCGAACGCATGTATCGCTTCCCATGCCTGAGGGGATCTAGCCGCAGCCGACGCCGGTCAGGTCGTCGTCGGTCGAACGCCCGGACGCGGTGGCGATGTCGTAGCCGGAGCAGAAGTAGAACGACAGCCGCTGGTCGCGGTCGAGGGTCACGCCGTGCCACCCGGTCGGGGTCGGCTCCAGGTAGTCGAAGCTCGTCGCGAGCAGGGCGTCGTCGGCGGCCGGGTCGTGCTTGACGTACTTGTCGATCCACGCCTGGGCGTAGTGGCCGGCGACGTCCTGGCCGTAGCGCGAGGCCGGCAGCACGTAGCTGATGTCGGTGTACTCGAGGTGCGTCGAGGCCCGCGGCACGACCACCATCGAGTCGACGCCGGCCGCCGTCCACCCGTCGTAGCCGGTCTTCTCCTCGCGGGCGGGGTCGGGCGCCTGGGTGGGTGAGGTCGGCGCCGCGGTCGGGTCGAACAGGCCGGAGTTGGCGTAGTAGGGCGCGACGGTGAACCCGTACTCGGACTGCACGCCGAGCCCAGGGACGACCGGCCGCAGCGGGCCCTGGGCGTCGAACGGCTGCGAACCGCCGATCGCCGCGGTCGTCGACAGCTTGTCCAGCGCGACGACCGCCTCGACCCGGTCGTCCACGCCCTGCACGTAGGAGACGGCGAGCGCGCCGAGGGAGTGGCCGACCAGCGCCAGCCGGGTGGTGCGGCCGGGCGTCACGGTGTCCGGGTCCGGGGAGCGGTCGAACAGCTGCCACTGCGGGTTGTACGCGTCGACCGCGGCGCTGCCGGCCGACGGGTCGGCGTAGGGCGCGTCGGGCGTGGAGAGGAAGAAGTCGATCGCGTCCTCGGTGCCGTAGACGAAGTTCGACGTCTGCTGGAACGGCACGCCCGGGCACGAGGTCTGCTCGCCGGCCAGGGGAGCGGCCGCGAGGTCGCAGTAGGGCAGGTCCTCGACCGATCCCTGGTGGGGGAGCGTCTCGCTGGTCCCCTGGCCCTGCACGTCGTAGGTGAGGACGACGTAGCCCCGCTCGGCGAGGTCCTCGGCCAGCCACCAGTACATCCGCTCGCTGCCCTGCACCGACCCGGTGGTGATGACGACGCCGGGGAAGGGGCCGGTGAGCCGCTCGCCGGTGTACGGGTCGGACGCGCCCGGCAGCGGGGTGAAGACGTCGCCCCGGATCAGGGCGCCGTACCTGTTGGGAAACGTGACCGGGGTGATCTCCCCGCGGGTGCCGTCCCAGCCGGCGCGGTACGGGTTGCCGCTGTTCCAGCCCGGCACGGCCGTGCCCGGGCTCAGCGCCGGGCGGGTCGGCGTCGCCGCCTGGGCGAGCAGCTGCGAGGCGTAGACCGGCCCGATCACCTGCGCGTTCGCCAGCCCGTAGGCCGGGTTCAGCTGCCCGTCCGGAGCGGTCTGCCGCCCGTAGGCGTCGGCGATGTTCTGCGCGTCGCGCGCCAGGTACTCCGGCGAGCCGGGCGCGGGGTCGCCGGGCGCGGCCTGCGCGGTCCCGGTCGGCACGACGACGAGGGCGGCGCCGACGGCGACGGCGGCGCACAGCAGGCGAGGACGGCGCATGTCGTGCCCAACGAGTCGACGAGCCTCTGGTTACCGGCCGGTAGCGGCTGTCCCCGACCGCGTTCTCTGACTACGGTCAGGGAATGGACGCGACCGCGGTCGCCCACGTGCGCCGGTTCAACCGCACCGTCACCCAGCGCCTCGGCGTGCTGGAGGAGACCTACCTGTCCCGCGCGCGGCCGATCGGCCAGGCACGGGTGCTGTGGGAGATCGGCCCGGACGGCGCGGACGTGCGGACCCTGCGCGCCCGCCTCGACCTCGACTCCGGCTACCTGAGCCGGCTGCTGCGGGCGCTGGAGGCCGACGGGCTCGTCGTCGTCGAGCCGGGGGTGCCCGACCGCCGGGTGCGCACCGCCCGGCTGACCGCCCGCGGGCTGGCCGAGCGCAGCGAGCTCGACCGGCGCTCCGACGAGCTGGCCGCCGGGCTGCTCGCGCCGCTCGACGCCGGGCAGTGGGAGCGGCTGGCCGCGGCGATGGCCGAGGTCGAGCGGCTGCTCACCGCCTCGACCGTGACGGTGGCCGAGACCGATCCGCGCCGGCCGGAGGCCCGGGCCGCGCTGGCCGCCTACGCCGCCGAGCTCGACGAGCGGTTCGACGCCGGCTTCGACCCGGCCCGCAGCATCCCGGCCGGGGCCGCCGACCTCACCCCGCCCGCCGGGCTGCTCGTGGTCGCCACGCTGCACGGCGAGCCGGTCGGCTGCGGCGCGCTGAGGTTCCACGGCGGCGCCCCGGCGGAGATCAAGCGGATGTGGGTGGCCCGGTCGGCGCGCGGGCTGGGGCTCGGCCGGCGGCTGCTCACCGAGCTGGAGGCCCGTGCCCGCGAGCACGGGGTGCGGGTGCTGCACCTGGAGACCAACCGCACGCTGACCGAGGCGATCGGGCTCTACCGGTCGGCCGGCTACCGCGAGGTGCCCGCCTTCAACGACGAGGCCTACGCGCACCACTGGTTCGAGAAGCTGTTGTGATGGACGCATGCGGGGCGACGAGGTGCGGGGGATCGGCGAGCTGGGCCGGATCACCCTGCGGGGGAGCACGAACCGGGTCGCCGAGCTGCACCGCGGCATCGCCGACCGGGCGTTCGACGCGATCGGCCCGAAGGCCGCGCCGGTCAAGCTCGTGCACGACGCGATCGCCGGCCTGAGCTACGGCGGCGTGCGCCTGGCCCTGGGTGCCGGGGCGCGGGTGGCCGGGATCCTCGCGGCGCTCGGTGCCGACGGCCGTGACCTGGACGCCGACCGCTCCGGCCGCGTGGCGCTCGCCGTCCTCAACGGCGCGCACGGCGACGTCGTCGAGCGCGACGCGCCCGCCCTCGCCACGGTTCTGGGCATCCGGGTCGAGGGCACCGCGGTGCCGCCGGAGCCCGAGGCGCTGCGGGCCGCGTTCCCCGGCGCGACCGGCCGGCTCGCCGTCTTCGTGCACGGGCTCACCGAGACCGAGGCGACGTGGTGCTACCGCGCCGAGCGGTCCGCCGACTACGGCACCCGGCTGCGGCAGGACCTCGGCCTCACCCCGGTGCACCTGCGCTACAACACCGGCCTGCACGTCTCGGACAACGGGCGGCTGCTCGACGACCTGCTCGGGCGGCTGGTCGCCGCCTGGCCGCAGGAGGTGCAGGACGTCGTCCTGATCGGGCACTCGATGGGCGGGCTCGTCGCGCGCAGCGCGCTGCACCAGGCCGGCGGCGGAACGGCGGACGCCCACCCGTGGACCGCGCTGGTGCGCGACACGATCACCCTCGGGACGCCGCACCTCGGCGCCCCGCTCGAGCGCGGCGTGCACCGGCTGGCCGGCGTCCTGGCCCGCGTGCCGGAGACCCGGCCGCTGGCCGCGCTGCTCGCGCTGCGCAGCGTCGGGATCAAGGACCTCCGCCGCGGCACGCTGGTCGAGGCCGACTGGAGCGGCCGCGACCTCGACGCGCCCGGCGTCGCCGCGCACACGCACGTCCCGCTCTCGGACGGCGCCCGGCACTTCGTCGTCCTGGCGACCCTGACCCGCGACCCGGCGGCGCCGGTCGCCGATCTGCTGGGGGACCTGCTGGTGCCGCCGCGCAGCGCCCTCGGCGACACCGGGGACGACGACCGGCTGGCCTTCCCGCCCGACCACGTGCACCGCATCGGCGGGCTCACCCACTTCGACCTGCTCAACCACCCGCTGGTCTACGAGCAGATCCACTGCTGGCTGGTCGAGCGACCGGAGGGGCCGCGGCCCGCCGCTCCCTGAGCACACCGAAGCGGAGGCGCCTACGGTTGTGGTCATGCGGAGTGTTTCCCTCGGTTCTCTCGACGTCTCCCGGCTCGGCCTCGGCTGCATGGGGATGTCGGCCTTCTACAGCGGCGCGGGCGCGGACGACGCCGAGTCGATCCGCACCATCCACCGCGCACTCGACCTCGGCCTGACCTTCCTCGACACCGCCGAGATCTACGGCCCGTACACCAACGAGGAGCTGGTCGGCCGGGCGATCGCCGGCCGCCGCGACGAGGTCGTGCTGGCCACCAAGTTCGGCAACATCTCGCACCCCAACGGGGGCGTGCGGCAGTACGACAGCACCCCGGCCAACATCCGGACGGCGCTGGAGGGCTCGCTGCGGCGGCTCGGCACCGACGTGATCGACCTCTACTACCAGCACCGGGTCGACCCCGGCACCCCGATCGAGGACACCGTCGGCGCGCTGGCGCAGCTCGTCGAGGAGGGCAAGATCCGGCACATCGGGCTGTCCGAGGCGGGCGCCGAGACGATCCGCCGGGCGCAGGCCGTCCACCCGATCACCGCGCTGCAGAGCGAGTACTCGCTGTGGACGCGTGACCCCGAGGCGGAGATCCTGCCGCTGGTGCGCGAGCTGGGCATCGGCTTCGTCGCGTACTCGCCGCTGGGCCGCGGGTTCCTGACCGGCGGCATCCGCTCGCTGTCCGACCTGGACGACTCCGACTTCCGCCGGCAGAACCCGCGCTTCGCCGGCGACGCGCTGCAGCAGAACCTGCGCATCGTCGAGGAGGTCGAGACGGTCGCGCGCGAGGCGGGGGCGACCCCGGGCCAGGTCGCGCTCGCCTGGCTGCTCGCCCAGGGCGACGACATCGTCCCCATCCCCGGCACCAAGCGGGTCGCCCGGCTGGAGGAGAACGCCGCCGCGGCCGACCTGCAGCTCACCGACGACCAGCTGTCCCGGCTGGGCGCCATCGCGCCGCCGGTGGGCGACCGCTACCCGGACATGACGCCGATCGGGCGGTGATCGTCGTTACTCTCCCGTGACCTTTCGGCCCGCGCGCCGTTGATCACCGCGTGGGAGAGACGAACCCCCTGAAGCGGTTGATCGAGTGGCGGGTGTCGGCCGCGCTGGAGCCGACCCCGCCCAACCGGACCCTGCTCGGGCTCCAGCAGCCGGTCTACGACCTGCTCAACAAGTACTGGTTCCGGCTCGAGGTCACCGGCTGGGAGCGGGTGCCCGACCGGCCGTGCCTGGTGGTCGGGGTGCACTCCGGCGGCGCGCTCACCATGGACGCCTGGACGCTGGTCAACGCCTGGTGGACGCACTTCGAGGGCCGCCGGCTGCTGCACGGCACCGCGCACGACGTGCTCATGGCCGCGCCGGGGCTGGGTGACTACTTCCGCGCCGTCGGCGTCATCGCGGCCAACCGGAAGAGCGTCGGGGCGGCGCTGGCGCAGGGGGACGACGTCGTCGTCTGGCCCGGCGGCGAGGTCGACGCGATGCGCTCGTGGCGCAAGCGCGACGTGGCCACCCTGGCCGGGCGCACCGGGTTCGTGAAGCAGGCGATCCGCTCCGGGGTGCCGATCGTCCCGGTGGCCACCGTCGGCGGCCACGACACGGTCTTCGTGGTCTCCGAGGGGAAGTGGCTGGCGAACGCGCTGGACAAGGTGACAGGTCTGAAGAAGACGCTGCGCGGGGCCAACCTGCCGATCGTCGCCGGCCTCCCGTTCCCGCTGGCCATCGAGGTCCTGCCGGCGCACCTGCCGCTCCCGGCCAAGATCCGCACCGAGCTGCTCGACCCGATCGAGGTCGACGACGACCCCGCCCGGGCCGGCGACGAGGCCTACGTGCGGTCGGTCTACGAGCAGGTGGAGTCGGCCATCCAGGCGGGTATGGACGCCCTCGCCGCGAAGCGGACCCTGCCCGTCTTCGGCTGAGGCGAGGAGTCGCCGTGAATCCGTTCGAGCCGGTCCACGCGATGCCGGTGCGCTGCGCGCAGCCCGGCTGCGGGCACAGCTTCGTGGAGCACCGGACGGGCGGTGGCTCGTGCGCCGATCCCTGCCCGTGCCCGGGGTTCCGGTGGGTGCCGGCGCAGGGTCCCCCGCACGGGTACTCCAGCCCGCCGCGCTGGTCCTGACCGTCCTCCGCCGTTTCGTCGGACGTCGCTGATGAGGTAGACAGCGAACCCGCCAGACCGTCCGACAGATGGGGATCCGATGAGCACGGCCGTGTCGAAGGGGAGGACGACGGAGACGACGTCGTCCCCCCTCGCCGACAGCCACGACCTGATCCGCGTGCTCGGCGCGCGGGTGAACAACCTCAAGGACGTCAGCGTCGAGATCCCGAAGCGGCGGCTGACGGTGTTCACCGGCGTCTCGGGCTCCGGCAAGAGCTCGCTGGTGTTCGACACCATCGCCGCCGAGTCGCAGCGGCTGATCAACGAGACCTACAGCGCCTTCGTGCAGGGCTTCATGCCGTCGCTGGCCCGCCCGGAGGTCGACGTCCTCGAGGGCCTGACGACGGCGATCATCGTCGACCAGGAGCGGATGGGCGCCAACCCGCGCTCCACCGTCGGCACCGCCACCGACGCCAACGCGATGCTGCGCATCCTGTTCAGCCGCGTCGGCAAGCCCTACATCGGCCCGCCGACCGCCTTCGCGTTCAACGTGCCGACGCGCAGGGCCAGCGGTGTCATGACCACCGAGAAGGGCGGCCGGGTCGAGAAGAACGTCGTGCGCCAGGCCGTCTACCAGGGCGGCATGTGCCCGCGCTGCGAGGGCATGGGCTCGGTCAGCGACTTCGACCTCGCCGCGCTGTACGACGAGTCGAAGTCCCTGCGCGAGGGCGGGCTCACCGTGCCCGGCTACAGCATGGACGGGTGGTACGGGCGGCTGTTCGTCGGCATCGGCCTCGACCTGGACAAGCCGATCGGCCGGTACACGAAGAAGGAGATGGCCGACCTCCTCTACAAGGAGCCCACCAAGATCAAGGTGGAGGGCGTCAACCTCACGTACGAGGGGGTGATCCCGCGGATCCAGAAGTCGATGCTGTCCAAGGACGTCGAGGCGATGCAGCCGCACATCCGCGCCTTCGTCGAGCGGGCCATCACCTTCCAGACCTGCCCCGACTGCGACGGCACCCGCCTGTCCGCGGAGGCGCGCTCGGCGAAGATCGAGGGCAAGAGCATCGCCGACCTCTGCGCGATGCAGATCAGCGACCTCGCCGACTGGGTGCGCGACCTCGAGGAGCCGTCGGTGGCCCCGCTGCTCACCGGGCTGCAGCACCTGCTCGACTCGTTCTCCGACATCGGGCTCGGCTACCTCTCGCTCGACCGGCCGGCGGGCACGCTGTCCGGCGGTGAGGCACAGCGGACCAAGATGATCCGCCACCTCGGCTCGTCGCTCACCGATGTCACCTACGTCTTCGACGAGCCCTCGATCGGCCTGCACCCGCACGACATCGAGCGGATGAACGACCTGCTGCGCCAGCTGCGGGACAAGGGCAACACCGTGCTCGTCGTCGAGCACAAGCCGGAGATGATCGGCCTCGCCGACCACGTCGTCGACCTCGGCCCGCTCGCCGGCTCCGGCGGCGGCGAGGTGGTGTTCGAGGGCAGCGTCGACGGGCTGCGCGCGAGCGGCACCATCACCGGCCGGCACCTGGACGACCGGGCGCAGCTGAAGCCCGCGGTGCGCACGCCGAACGGGACGCTCGAGATCCGCGGGGCGAGCACGCACAACCTGCAGGACGTCGACGTCGACATCCCGCTCGGCGTGCTCGTCGTCGTCACCGGCGTGGCCGGCTCGGGCAAGAGTTCGCTGATCAACGGCTCGGTCTCCCCGCGGGACGGCGTCGTCACCATCGACCAGGGGGCGATCAAGGGGTCGCGGCGCAGCAACCCGGCGACCTACACCGGCCTGCTGGAGCCGATCCGCAAGGCCTTCGCGAAGGCTAACGGCGTCAAGCCCGCGCTGTTCAGCTCGAACTCCGAGGGCGCCTGCCCGGCCTGCAACGGCGCCGGCGTGATCTACACCGAGCTCGGGGTCATGGCCACCGTCGAGTCCACCTGCGAGGAGTGCGAGGGCCGGCGGTTCCAGGCGGCGGTGCTGGAGTACACGCTCGGCGGCCGGAACATCGCCGAGGTGCTGGCCATGCCGGTCGCCGAGGCGCAGGAGTTCTTCGCGTCGGGGGACGCGGCGACCCCGGCGGCCACCAAGGTGCTCGACCGGCTCGTCGACGTCGGGCTCGGCTACCTCTCCCTCGGCCAGCCGCTGACCACGCTGTCCGGTGGCGAGCGGCAGCGGCTCAAGCTCGCCGCGCAGATGGGGGAGAAGGGCGACGTCTACGTGCTCGACGAGCCGACGACCGGGCTGCACCTGGCCGACGTCGAGCAGCTGCTGGGCCTGCTGGACCGGCTGGTCGACTCCGGCAAGTCGGTGCTGGTGATCGAGCACCACCAGGCGGTCATGGCGCACGCCGACTGGATCCTCGACCTGGGTCCGGGTGCCGGCCACGACGGCGGCCGGGTCGTCTTCGAGGGCACCCCGGCCGACCTGGTCGCGAGCCGGTCGACGCTCACCGGGCAGCACCTCGCCGGCTATGTCGGCGCCTGACGGCGGGCGGCCGGTCGCCCTGGTGACCGGCGCCAGCCGCACGGCGGGGATCGGCGGCGCGATCGCCACGGCGCTCGCCGCGGACGGCTGGGACGTCGCCCTCACCTACTGGCAGCCCTACGACGAGCGGATGCCCTGGGGCGGCGAGCCGGAGGGCGTCGGGCAGCTCACCGCCGCCGTGCAGGCGGTCGGCGGGCGGGCGGCGGCGATCGCCGCCGACCTCGGCGACGTCACGGCCCCGGCCGCCGTCTTCGCGATGGTGAACGCGACTCTGGGACCGGTGACCGCGCTGGTGCTCTCGCACTGCGAGTCGGTCGACTCCGATCTCCGCTCGACGACCGTCGAGAGCTTCGACCTGCACATGGCGGTCAACGCGCGGGCCTCGTGGCTGCTGATCCGCGAGTTCGCCGGCCAGTACTCCGGCCCGTTCGGCCGCGGCCGGATCGTGGCGCTGACCAGCGACCACACCGCCGGCAACCTGCCCTACGGGGCGAGCAAGGGCGCGCTGGACCGGATCGTCCTCGCCTCGGCCCGCGAGCTCGAGGACCTCGGCGTCACCGCCAACGTGGTGAACCCGGGTGCGACCGACACCGGCTGGATGACCGACGAGCTGCGGACGGTGGCCGCCGAGCGGAGCCCGCTGGCCCGGCTCGGCACGCCGGCCGACGCGGCGGCACTGGTGACGTTCCTGTGCTCCGAGCGCGGCGGCTGGGTCAACGGCCAGCTGATCTACAGCGACGGCGGCATCCACACCTAGGGCGTCGCGCGGGCCCTACCCTCGTCCGCCATGGTGGCGCCCGCCTCCACGCCACGCGACAGCGTCCGGCTGTCCGAGCTCTTCGCCGCCTGGTCGGTCGCCATCGACGTCGGGATGGTCGTGCCGATGGAGACCGGGCTGCGGGTCTGCGCCCGCGCGGTCCGGCTGGCCGAGCGGATGGGACTCGACCTGCCGACGCGGCGGCGGGTCTACTACCTGGCCCTGCTGCGGCACATCGGCTGCACGGCGGAGAACCGCGCCCTCGCCGACTTCCTCGGCGACGAGCTGGCGTTCCGCGCCGACGTCGGCACCCGCGACGTGTCGAACAGCCGCGAGCTCCTGCCCTACGTCCTGCAGATGACGGTCGGCTCCCGTCCCCTCCTCGAGCGGCCGGCCGCGCTGCTGCACCTCCTGACGCACGGCAGCGCCATGAAGGACGCCGGCCGGGCGGTGTGCGAGGTCGCGCAGCTGCTGATCGACCGGCTCGGCCTCGACGACGAGCTCCGGAGCCGGTTGCGGGAGGACGTGACGATGGTCTTCGAGCGGCCGGACGGGAAGGGGTTCCCCGCGGGACGCCGGGACGTCGCGCTGCCGCCGCAGCTCGTCCAGCTCGCCGAGGCGGTCACCACGCACCTGCGGTTCACCGACGCCGACGCGACCGTCGCCATGCTGCGCGAGCGACGCGGCCGGGCCTATCTGCCGGAGGTCGTCGACGCCTTCCTGACCGGCGACGACGACCTGCTCACCGACCCGGACGACGCCTGGGCCGACGTGCTCGCGAGAGAACCCGGCGGCGGTCCCGTGCTGCGGTCCGAGGGCATCGACGGCGTCCTGCGCGCGCTCGCCGACTTCACCGACCTGAAGTCGCCGTACACCGCCGGTCATTCGCGGACGGTCGCCGAGCTGGGCGAGGCAGCCGCGCGCCGGTGCGGGCTGCCGGCCGCCGACGCGACCGCGCTGCGGTGGGCCGGCTGGATCCACGACGTCGGGCGGCTCACGGTGTCGCTGCCGGTCTGGGACAAGCCCGGGCCGCTGGACCGCGACCAGCGGGAGCAGGTGCGGCTGCACCCGTACGTCACCGAGCGGGTCTTCGCCCGCTCGGCGTTCCTGCAACCGCTGGCCGCGCTGGCCGGTCAGCACCACGAGCGGGTCGACGGCAGCGGGTACCACCGGGCGCAGCACGGGGCCGACCTCAGCGTGCCGGCCCGCATCCTCGCGGCGGCCGACGTCTACGCCGCCGTCGTCGCCGACCGCGCCTACCGCCCGGCGATGAACGCCAAGGAGGCCGCGGCCGCGATGCGGGCGGCGGCGACCGCGGGGCACCTGGACGCCGACGCCGTCGACGCCGTCCTGGCCGCCGCCGGGCACCCGGAACGGCGCCGGGCCACCGCGATCGCCGGCCTCACCGCCCGCGAGCTGGAGGTGCTCCGCCTGCTCGCCCGCGGGCTGACCAACCCGGCGATCGCCGAGCGGCTCGTCGTCTCCCGCAAGACCGTCGAGCACCACCTCGAGGCGGTCTACGCCAAGCTCGGCGTCCACTCCCGGTCGGCCGCGACCCTCGCCGCCGTCCAGCACGGCCTGGTGCCGGACACCTCCTGAACATGGGGGAACCACCCCATGTGCTCCGGTCCCGTCCGGCCCGAGGCTCCTCCGCGTCGCACCCCCGACCCGAGGAGCACACCATGACCGACACCGCCACCCTCGCCGAGCGGCTCTTCGCCGCGATCGACGACCACCGCTACGACGACGCCCTCGCGGTCCTGCAGCCCGATGCCGTTCTGGACACCCCGCTCGGCGCGGGGCTGTCCACGGAGGCCTGGCTCGGGATCAACCGCTCGTTCGCGGGCTCCATGCCCGACGGGCGGCACACCCTGCGCGAGGTGACCCCGGACGGCGACCGCTGCGCCGTCGAGGGCACCTGGTCGGGCACGCACACCGGACCGCTCGCCACGCCCGGCGGCGAGGTGCCGCCCACCGGCCGTTCCGTGGTCCTGCCGTTCTGCGCGGTCATCACCCGGCGCGGCGAGCGCATCGGCCGGCTGACCGTCTACTTCGACTCGCTGTCCATGTTCGTCCAGCTCGGCCTGGCTCCCGAGCCGGCCGCCGCCTGAGACGGAGAGGACACGACCATGACCCTCGAGCAGCTCGTCGACCGGCACTACGCCGAGATCAACTCCGGGGACTTCTCCGACGTCGCCGAGATCTTCGGCGCCGACGTCGTCACCCAGGTGCCCGGCAGCGCACCGATGTCCGGCATCGACCCCTTCGTGGCCTACGGGCAGGGCTTCCTCCGTGCCTTCCCGGACGGCCGGATCCACCGCGACCGGTACGTCGAGGCCGGCGACCGCATCATCGTCGAGGGGCGCTTCACCGGGACCAACACCGGCCCGCTGGAGACCCCGGCCGGCGACCTGCCGCCGACCGGCCGGTCCCTGGAACTGCCGTTCGCCGACGCCTTCCGGGTCGTCGACGGCAGGATCACCGAGCACCGCATCTACTACGACCTGGGCGGGATGCTGGCCCAGCTCGGCCTGGCGCCCGAGCCGGCCTCCGCGTGACGGACCGAGGGCGCCGGCCGACGACCGGCGCCCTCCACACGCAGAGACCGGGCCCCGACGACGCAGGGGAGTCGGCGCGCCGATCGAGCTCGGGGACTCTGGGCGATCGAGAGCCGTATTGCTAGCGTCGCCCGGTCCGAGACGTCGTGGTTCCACTCCGGTTCCCGAGAGCGGCAGAGACGCACAAGCCCATCCCGTGCGACGTCCGAGGAGCCGGTCGATGCTCGACGACCAGTGGCAGCGCGACGCTGCCTGCCAGGGCAGCAGTCCGGAATTGTTCTTCCCCGTCGGCCACTCCTCGCTGGGGCGGGCGGAGGCCTGGGCGGCCAAGCGGATCTGCAGCCGCTGCCCCGTGCGCACCCAGTGCCTGGAGTGGGCCATCCGGACCGGGGAGAACTCGGGGGTGTGGGGCGGGATGACGGAGGAGGAGCGGCGCGAGGAGGTCAAGCGCCGCCGGCGCGCCGACGTGCCCGCCTGATCAGCGGCGCTGCGCGACCAGCCCGCCGACGAGGACGACGGCGCCCAGCGCCCCCAGCTGCAGCACCGGAGCGACCAGCGGCAGGTGCAGCACGAGCAGCGCGCCGGCGGCCGCACCGGCGATGAGGCCCAGCAGGATCTCGATGCTGTGCCAGACCTCGCGCACCCCGCGGCCGGTGGCCAACCGGATGACGACGGTGGTCAGCGTCCCGGTGAGGTAGGTCGTCGACATCCCGCTGACGCCGAAGCGCTGCACGGTGCTGCTCTGGATGCCCAGCCCGATGGCCGTGCACAGCAGGAGCACCAGAGCGAGGCCCCGCCCGGGGTCGCCGCCGGTGATCCACCAGCCCGCCGCGTACGCGGCGAAGAGCGCGAACTCCACGCCGAGGGCGACGGTGACCGACCGCGGCCACACCGGGTCGCCGCCCACCGGGACACCGGCCAGCCGGGCGCCCAGGGCGGCGCCCGCGCAGAAGGCCAGGATCGCCAGTCCGGACGACGCGGCCAGCGCCCCGTCGGCCGAGCTTGCCGCGACGCCGAGCAGCACCATGTTGCCGGTCATGACGCTGGTGAACGCACCCCCGAGGGCCAGCAGGCCGATGGCGTCGGTCGCGCCGCTGACCACGGCGAGGGTCACGACGAGGGTCTGCCGCAACCGGGCGGAGGCGGCGGACGACGCGGTCGCCGGGGCGGTGGTCGACGCGGCGGTCGAAGGTGCGGGCACCGTTGCAGGATCCGGATCCACGGTCCCTCCAGCGCTGGTCCTTGTGCACATCGATTCAGCGCAGACGTGTGCAGCATGACCCTCTAGGAGAAGGCGTCGTCCGCCCTAGCTTCGGAGCACACCGACATCGCACACCGAACCGCTCTCGGAAGGCGACTTTCCCATGACCCAGATGCTCGACCGGACCGAGCTGCTCAGCCCCGACGACTTCCGCGTCGCCCTGCAGGACGCGATCAAGGGCCGCGAGGCCAAGAACGCCTCTTTCAGCAAGGCGTGGGCCGACGGCGAGCTGGAGCGGCACCACTTCGCCCGCTGGGCCGAGAACCACTACCACTACGTCGGCCCGTTCGCCGACTACCTCGGCTACATCTACGGCAACACCCCGGACACCCTGACCGACGCCAAGGACTTCCTGCTCCAGAACATGTACGAGGAGGAGCTGGCCGACATCCGCCACACCGACCTGCTCATCCGCTTCGGCGAGGCGTGCGGCACCACCCGCGAGCGCATCGAGGACCCGAACAACGCCAACGCGGTCACCCGCGGGCTGCAGGCCTGGTGCTACGCGACGGCGATGCGCGAGCACTTCGTCGTCGCCACCGCGGCGCTGATCGTGGGCCTGGAGTCACAGGTGCCGAGCATCTACAAGAAGCAGATCGTCCCGCTGCGCGAGGTCTACAAGTTCACCGAGGACGAGATCGAGTTCTTCGACCTGCACATCACCTCCGACGAGGTGCACGGCGAGCGCGGCTACCAGATCGTGCTGGAGAACGCGAACACCGTGGAGCTGCAGCAGCGCTGCCTGCAGTTCGTCCGCTGGGGCGCCGAGATGCGCTACGCGTACACCCGCTCGCTCTACGACACCTACGTCGCTCCCGACAAGACGGTCAGCGACGCCGAGTCGCTGGCCTGACGCGAGCCCGTTTCGCAGCGGAGTGCCAGGGCGCGGGATCCGCGTCCCTGGCACTCCGCTCGTCCTCCCGCGAGCACAACCCCCGGAGCCGACCGTGACCCAGCCCGCCCTCCCCACCACCCCGGCCGACGGCGGCTCCTGGGTGCACGTGGCCGATCTCAAGGACGTCGGCCGCCGCAAGCGCAAGCAGGTCGAGGTGGGCGGCTGCCCGATCGCGCTGTTCCTCGTCGACGACGAGGTCTTCGCCGTCGACGACACGTGCATCCACCAGGAGAAGTCCCTCGCCAAGGGCACCCTTCTCAACGGTCAGGTGATCTGCCCCGGGCACCAGTGGCGGTTCGACCCGCGCACCGGCGAGCCCCAGGACCAGGACGGCAGGCTCGCCACCTACGCCGTGCAGGTCACCGAGGAGGGCGCGGTCCTCGTCGACCCGAACCCGGCCACCCCGCGCGTGCCCACCACGGCGGAATCCGCGATCACCAGCGGAGGCGCGTCGTGAGCGAGCCGACCCTGGTCGTCGTCGGCGCCGGCCACGTCGCCGCCTCCGCCGCCCGCGCGCTGCGCCGCCGCGGCTTCGCCGGCCCCGTCGTCCTGCTCGGCGACGAGCCGGTCGCCCCGTACGACCGCCCGCACCTGTCCAAGGAGCGGCTCGCCTCCGGTTCCGAGGCCGGGCTGTGGCTGCTCGACCCCGACTGGTGCGCGGCCAACGACGTCACCCTCCGCACCGGCACCCGGGTCGACCGCATCGACGCCGGCAGCGGCGCGGTCGTGCTCACCGACGGCGGGACCGTCCCGGCCGACCTCGTCGTCCTGGCCACCGGCGGCCGGCCGCGGACGCTGCCCGGCCTGGACGGCGACCGCGTGCACACCGTGCGCACCCTCGCCGACAGCGACCGGCTGCGCGAGCGGCTCACCCCCGGCCGGCGGATCGGCGTCCTCGGCGGCGGCTTCCTCGGCACCGAGATCGCCGCCGCGGCGGTCACCCGCGGCGCCGAGGCCGTCGTCTTCGACCTCGACCCGGTGCTCCTCGCCCGGGCGCTCGGCCCGGGCATCGGCGCCGCGATCACCGGGCTGCACCGCCGGCGCGGCGTCGACCTGCGGCTCGGCTCGCCGGTCACGTCGGTGCGACCCGGCCCGGAGGGCGTCGAGGTCGACACCGACGCGGGCACCGAGACCGTCGACGACCTCGTCGTCTGCATCGGGATCGTCCCGGACACCGACGTCGCGGTCCGCTCCGGGCTGGCCGTCGGCAACGGCGTCGACGTCGACGCGCACGGCCGGACCTCGATCCCCACCGTCTTCGCCGCCGGCGACGTCGCCGCGCACGACCACCCGCGCTACGGTCGGATCCGGGTCGAGCACGTCGACGTCGCCCAGCAGCAGGCGCAGGCCATCGCCTCGACCGTCGCCGGCCGGGCCAAGAGCTTCGCCGATCCGCACTGGTTCTGGACCGACCAGTACGACGTCAACGTCCAGGGCCTGGGCCTCGGCGGGATCCGCCCGGACGACGTCGCCATCACGCGCGGCGACCTCGACGAGCTCGACGGCACCGTGTTCTGGCTGCGGGACGGCGTGGTCGTCGGCGCGGCCTCGATCGAGCGCGGCGAGGACATCTCCGTCGCCCGCGAGCTGCTCGACCTGGAGATCCCCGTCCGCCCCGAGCAGCTGGCCGACGAGTCGGTCGAGCTCGAGGACCTGCTCGAAGAAGAAGAGGTGGGCGTCTGATGGCCGCCACGGTGCGCAACCTGGTCGACGGGACGTGGGTCGAGTCCGTCTCCGGCCGCAGCCGCGAGCGGCGCAACCCCGCCGACACCCGCGACGTCGTCTCGTGCTTCCCCGAGTCCGACGCCAAGGACGCCGACGCAGCGGTCTCCGCCGTCGCCGCCGGCTGGCAGGAGTGGGCCGACACCGCGCCCGAGAAGCGGGCGCAGGTGCTGCAGGACGCCGCCGACGTGCTCGAGCGCGAGCGGGCCGGACTGATTCCCCAGCTGGTCCGCGAGGAGGGCAAGACCCTCGCCGAGGCCACGATGGAGGTCTCCCGGACCCCGGCGAACCTGCGCTTCTACGCCGGTGAGGCGCTGCGCACGGCCGGGGTCACGCTGCCCACCGGCGACGGCAGCCTCGTGTTCACGCTGCGCGCGCCGGTCGGCGTGGTCGCGGCGATCACGCCCTGGAACTTCCCGCTGAACATCCCGTCCCGGAAGCTCGGGCCGGCGCTGGCCGCGGGCAACGGCGTCGTCTTCAAGCCCAGCGAGGTGACCCCGCTGCTCGGCCAGCGGCTGGTCGACGCCCTGCTCGAGGCCGGGCTGCCGGCCGGCGCCATCGCGGTGCTGCACGGTGGTGCCGAGGTCGCGCAGGCGCTGGTCGCCGACGAGCGGGTCGACGCGGTGACGTTCACCGGTTCGACGGCGGTGGGGGAGGCGATCCACCGCGCGGTGCCCGCCAGCCGGCGCACCCAGCTGGAGATGGGCGGCAAGAACCCGGTCGTCGTCCTGGAGGACGCCGACCTGGACCGGGCCGCGGCGCTGATCACGAAGGGCGCGTTCGGCCTGTCCGGCCAGGCGTGCACCGGTACCAGCCGGGTGATCGTGCACGCCGACGTCCACGACGCGCTGGTCGAGCGGATCGCCGCGAAGGCAGCGGCGCTGCGCCTCGGCCCCGGGCTCGAGCCCGGCGTCGACATGGGTCCGCAGGCCACCGAGCGGCAGAAGGACACGGTCCTCGGCTTCGTCCGCCGGGCCCTGGACGCCGGCGCTCAGCTCGTGACCGGTGGACCGGAGGAGCCGGAGGGCGACCACCTCGCGCACGGGCACTTCGTGCGGCCGACCGTCTTCACCGGCGTCGACCCCGCCTCGGAGCTGGCCACCGAGGAGGTCTTCGGGCCGGTGCTCGCGGTGCTGCTCGCCGGCGACCTCGACGAGGCGCTGGCCCTGGCCGACGCCACCCGCTTCGGGCTGTCGGCCGGGATCGTCACCGCCGACGTGGGTCGCGCCCTCACCTTCGCCCGCCGGGTCACCGCCGGCCTGGTCAAGGTCAACCAGCCGACGACCGGCCAGGCGATGAACGCCCCGTTCGGCGGACTCAAGAACAGCAGCACCCAGACGTCCAAGGAGCAGGCAGGGGAATCGATGATGGCCTTCTACACGGTCGACAAGACCGTCTACCTGAGCGCATGACCGAGGCCCGACAGGTGAGCGACGCCGAACTGGCGGCCGCGAAGACCGAGTGCGAGTTCGTGCGGATCTGCCGCAAGGGCCAGGTGCCCGAGGGCTACGTGCGGCGGTTCTACGCCGACACCGACCACGGGCAGGTGGAGATCGCGGTGGCCCGGCTCGACGGCCGCGCCTACGCCACCTCCAACTACTGCACCCACCTGGACTGCCTGCTCTCCTCGGGCAAGCTGCAGGACGACGGCATCCGCTGCTCGTGCCACAACAGCGTGTTCGACCTCGAGACCGGCGAGCCGATCCAGCCGCCGGCCACCGAGCCGATCCGCACCTACCCGGTGCGCGAGGAGGACGGCCAGGTGCTGGTCGGGCTCTCGGAGCGTGACGTGCTCGAGGGCGGTCCGCGCCGCCGCCGGCCACCGTCGGCATGAGCTGGCCGGCGGCCTGGGGTCCGGTCCGCACGCCCACCCTGGCCACCGGCGGCATCGTGGTCAGCAGCTCCCCCGCGGTGAGCGGAGCCGGCGCGCGCGTGCTGGCCGACGGCGGGACGGCGGTCGACGCCGTCCTGGCGATGACGGCGATGTCGTGGCTGGCGCTGCCCGGGCAGTGCGGGATCGGCGGCGACTTCTTCGCCGTCGTCCGCGAGCCCGACGGCCGCGTCTGGACGGTCACCGGCAGCGGCTACGGGCCCGACGGCGCCTCCGCCGAGGGGTACCTCGACCGGGGCATGACGGCGCTGCCGCTGACCGGGCCGCTGGCGGTGGCCACGCCCGGGGCGATCGGCGCGCTCGCGACCCTGCACGCGGTCGCCGGGACGCGGTCGCTGCCCGAGCTGTGGGCGCCGGCCGCCGCCGCGGCGCGCGGCGGCCTGCCGTGCACCGACAAGAACCGGCGCGACATCGCCGAGCACGCGGCCGCGCTGGCCGCGGACGACGACCTGGCCCGCTGGCTGCTCCCGGGCGGGCGGGTGCCGTCGGTCGGCGACCGGCTGCCCGCGCCGGAGCTCGCCGCGAGCATCGAGGCGCTGGCCCGCCGGCCGCGGTCGTTGTACCGGGGGCGCATCGCCGAGCGGGCCATCGGGCTGCTGCGCTCCGGCGGCGCCGAGTTCAGCGGCGACGAGTGGTCCGCGGGTGCCGACGTCCCGGTGGAGGGGTCGGTCAGCGCGCCGTACGGCGACGTCGTCGTCCACACCACGCCCCCGCCCACCCCGGGCTGGATGGTGCTCCAGCAGGCCGGGCTGCTCGACGGCCGGCTGGCCGGGCTGCCGGACGCCGACGCGGTGCACCTGCTCGCGCTCGCCGCGCGCCGCGCCTTCCGCGACCGCTACGAGCGCTGCGCCGCCGACGGCGACGCGTGGCGCTCGTTGCTCACCGTCGACGCGCTGCGAGCGGCCCGCGCCGAGCTGCAGGACGAGGACGCCGTGGTCGGCGGTCTCGGGGTGCACGGCGACACCACCAGCTGCGTGGCCGTCGACGGCGACGGGCGCGCGGTCAGCGCGATCTCGTCGCTGGCGTTCACCTTCGGCGCGCGGATCTCGATCCCGGGCACGGGCATCGCCCTGAACAACCGGCTGGGCCGCGGGGCGTACCTCCTGCCCGGGCACCCCAACGCGCTGGCCCCGCGCCGCAAGCCGCTGCACACCCTCAACGCGTGGCTGGCCACCGACCGCGCCGGGCGGCTGCGGCACGTGGGCAACACCCCGGGCGGCGACGGGCAGGTGCAGTGGAACGTGCAGCTGCTCACCGCCCTCGTCGACCGCGGGCTCGACCCGGCCGAGGCGGTCGCCGCGCCGCGCACGACCGTGCACCCCGGCAGCGACGCCGACGCGATCGGCAGCCCCGAGACCCTGCAGTGCGAGAGCCGGCTGGGCGCCGAGGTGCTCGCCGGCCTGGCCGAGCGGGGGCACGACGTGCGCGACGTGGGGGAGTGGGGTGCCGGCGGCAGCGCGCTGGTCGTCTCGGTGGACGCCGAGCGCGGCGTGCTCGCCGGGGCGGCCGACCCGCGGCAGGACGGGGTGGCGCTCGGTGTCTGACACCGCGGTCCCGCCGCAGGGCGCCTACGTCCCGGCCGTCGTGCACGGCGGGTTCGCCTGGACGGCGGGCATGACCCCGCGCCGGCACGGCGAGCTGGTGATCAGCGGCGTGGTGGGGCGCAACCTCGACGTGGCCGCGGCCAAGGAGGCGGCCGGGCTGGCCGCGGGCAACGCGGTGACCGCGCTGGTGGAGGCGGTCGGGCTGGCCGGCATCGTGCGCGCCCTCACGATGACCGTCTACGTGGTCGCGGTCGACGGCTTCACCGCGCACTCGGCGGTGGCCGACGGCGCCTCGGCGGTGCTGCGCGAGCGGCTCGGCGAGCGCGGGACGGTGGCCCGCACCGCGGTCGGCGTGAAGAGCCTGCCCTCCGGCGCGCCGGTCGAGGTTGCCCTGGTCGCCGCCGTCGTCACGAACTGAGCGCGGTAGGGGCTCGATCCTTCAGTCCACGTGATCGACCCGCGCAGCTCTGCACACTGAGCTCGAAAGCTAGGGGCCGGCTTCTGCACCCGGTCGACACCGCAGGCTCAGCACGCACCTCTAGCCGGTCATCTCCAGCCCTTGCGCACCTGCGGGAAGCTGGCGCGGATGTGCAGGCTGGTCGTTCCAGCTCGCTCGGTGCCCCCGCCAAGATCAAGGTCCAACTTCTTCAACTTGAGTCCAAGAGCGCCGTCGATCGCGTATGTGCGATTGCTCCTGATGTTGATCACCACCTCTGTGGCCCCGTTTTCGAGGACGCTGCTCACCGCCGCGGCGAAGCCCGGTTCGTCCGGCCAACGCAGCGGTCTAGGGTCGCGTGGTGCACTACCGGCGCCGTCGTGTCGGAAGTCGAATCCGCTGTTCTCGATGCGCTGTTGAGTCAACTCGCCACCCCGCCTGAGCACCTTGGCGCGAATTCCGCGGCGAACGGTCGCCTCGCCAAATGTCTCGCAGGTGATCGCGGAGGCCCCGAGAGTGTTCATGATCCGGATGGCCTCGTTGTACCGGTCACGGAGCGACCACTCGTCGTACTCCCCGAACGGGACCAAGAACGGTCCGGCCTCGCTGCTTACCTGGACATAGACGAGCGATGTCCGGATCGCACCCTCGACCGAACGCGCCCGTACCGCTGACGAGATCGGGCGCTGGTGAATCTCTACCTGGCCTTTGAGTTCGACCGGATTCTCGTCGTAGAACGCGACAAGCTGACTCAACTTCACACTCCCCTGGTGTGCGAACGCCTTGTTTCGCCATGGATTCGGAGCCAACTGCCGCACGCTGCACTACTTGTCGTCGTGATCGCGCCAGGGCCTGCGGCTGAGCCGAACGATGCAAGTGCCGAGGCTAGCGCCGTGCTCGCGAGGCGTCGCATCGGTCGCTGTTGGCTGGCCGAGCGGCGGCCGCTACTCGGCGACGGCGAGGAAGCAGTACCGGTTCAGGCTGAACAAGTAGGCGTCCTCCGCGCCGCGCTCCCGCAGGTCGGCCGTCCAGGCCTCGACGTCCTCGTCGGTCAGTCCCTGCCGGCCGCGGACGAACCGCGCGATCATCTCGATGTTCAGCGCGCTGAAGGTGTTCTCCTCGAGTCGGGGGTTGAACAGCGGGATCAGGTGCCGCCCGGTCACCCGGAAGCCGGCGCGCAGCAGCTGCCCCGGCAGCATGGCGGGCAGGTGGGGATGCACGAGGTGCTCCTCCCAGGCGGTCATGACGCGGCGGTGCAGCGCGCGATCGACGACGTGCCACACCACCGAGTCCCAGTCGGTGTCGAGGACGAGAGCTCGGCCACCAGGTCGCAGCACGCGACGCAGCTCCGACAGCGCCCGCGGGACATCGGCGACGTACTCGTAGACCTGGGTCGACACCGCGGCGTCGAAGTCACCGTCCGGGTACGGCAGCTCCACGGCGTCGCCGTCGTCGATCCTGACCCACGGCCGGTCCGCGACCAGGTCGCGGGCGACGGCGTTCATGGGCGCGCTCCGGTCGAGCCCGTGGACGGCGCCCTCGGCTCCGACGGCGTCGGCCAAGGACGCCACGAGGAAGCCGGGTCCCGAACCGATGTCGAGGACCCGCTCTCCGGGCCGGGCGGCGAGCAGGGCGAGGACCTCGGCGCGCTGCCGCACCACGTCCGGTGTGGAGTACAGCCGCACGATGTGGCGGGTGCCGCGCTCGTCGAACTGGAGCACCGACATGTCCGACCTCCTGCCGGGAGTGCAGCGTCTGTGCCGATAGAGGCAGCATGCGTCGTGCCCTGGCCGCCGTCGCCGTCCGGATCGCGACCCTGGTCGGCTCGCTCGCGCTGCTCTGCTTCGTCCTGCTGCACACGGTGGCAGACCCCACCCGGCCGGCCCGCATCGCCGACGCGGTGCTCAGCAGCACCGTGGGGAAGTCGGCGCTGACCTCAGCGCTCGCCGACGCCGTCCACACCGCGGCGCCCGCGGTGCCCGAGGAGACCGCGGAGCAGATCGCGGCCGCGGCGATCGGCGACCCCCGCCTCGGCGCCGCCGTCCGCGCCGCCGCGTCCGGGGCCGACGAGCTCGAGCTCGGGCCCGTGCTGCACGACGCGGCCGCCGGGATCGATCCGCAGCTCGCCGCCGCCGTCCCGACCGAGGGGCTCGCCGTGCCGGTGCCCGGCCGCGCGGCGATCACGTTCCTCGCGCCGATCCGCGAGCCCCTCACCACCGGCTGGCAGTGGGGGCTGGGCATCGCGCTCACCGCCGTCGCCGTCGCCCTGGTGGTCGCGCCGCGCCGGTCGCCGGTCCTGCGGCGCGTCGGGACCTGGTGCGTGGTGTCGGCGGCGGTCGGCGTCGTCGTCTTCGTCCTGCTGCCCTACGGGCTGACCGCCGCGCACCTCGGCGACTGGGGCGGCACCGCGGCGGTCGTGCTGACCGCTGCCGGTGACGGGGTCGCCGGCCCGCTGACCGTGCTGCTGGTCGGCGGGATCGTGCTGCTCGTAGCCAGCGTCGGCCTGCGCACCGTCGAGAGCTCGGCGGCGCGCGAGCCGCGGCGGGACGACCGGGTTCAGCCGGCCGCGGCAGCCCGGCGGATCGACACCTTCGGCTGACGCGCGCTCAGACGCCGGCGCCCAGGGTGGCCACGTGCTCGGCGAAGGCCTGCAGGGCCGCGGCGCCGACGGCCTTGTCCTGCTCGCCGTTGCCGCCGCTCACGCCGACGGCCCCGACGATCTGCCCCTCGTGCACGATCGGGAAGCCGCCGACGAAGATGGCGAACTTGCCGGGCAGCATGTGCGAGATGCCGAAGGCCTCGTTGCCGGGCAGCGCCGGGCCGTTCGGCGGCTCGTTGAACAGGTGCGTGGCCCGCTCGTGGCCGGCCGCGGTGAACGCCTTGGCCATCGCGATCTCCACGCCGGTCAGCCGGGCGCCGGGGAGCCGGTGCAGGGCGAGGACGTGCCCCCCGTCGTCGCAGATGCAGATCGTCTGCTTGACCCCGATCTCCTCCGCCTTCGCGCGGGCCGCCTTCAGCATGGGCAGCGCGTCGTCGAGGTCGATGCGGTAGATCTGGCGCACGAAGTCCTCCTCCTCCGGCGCGGGGCCTCCGCGCAGCGGTACGACACCCACCTTGGGGGCTGGACGATCCGCTCGGCAATGGTGAGACTGCCGTGCTACAGGCGCACAGCGTTGTGCACCTTGACCCATCGGAGGGCCCCATGCCCCACAGCTATTCGGACGATGCGCTCACCCTCGCGCGGCTCCTCCAGGAGCCGGTGCTGCGGCGGGCGCGCATCCACGCCGGCCGGGCCGGCGCGGTGACGCGGCTGGAGTGGGTCGCCCCCTGGTCGGTGGCCGTCCACCAGGACGACCCGCTGACCGGCGTGCTGGTGCACGCGCACACCGACGAGCTCACCGAGGCCGGGACGAGCGTGGTGACGGCGGCCAGGGACCTGGCCGACCGCGGTGCCGCTGCCCTGCTGCTGGACGGGCACACCCCGGCGCCCGAGGACGCCGAGGCCGCGTGCGCCCTGACGCTGGTGACGATGGCCGACCGGGTGCCGTTCGCCGTGGTCAACCGGCTGGTCGCCGACCTCACCCTGGCCCGCGAGACGCACGTGCTGCGCTACGGGCTGACCGTGCACCGCGCGCTCGCCGAGCTGCTCTACCGGGGCGCCGAGCTCTCCGCGCTGTGCAGCCAGATGTCCCGGATGAGCGGGCGCCCGGTGGCCGTGTTCGACAGCCAGGGCACCCTGGCCGCCCTCGAGCAGCGGCTGCCGCGCACGGTGGAGCCGGCCGAGCTGGGCCGGGCGTTCGCCGAGCAGGCCGAGGCGCTGGGCACGCACCAGCCGCCCGAGGAGCTGCACCCGCGGGTCGCCGAGTTCGTGCTGGCCGGACGCGAGGTGGCCTGCGTGCTCACCCCGATCGTGCTCGGTGGACGGCACGACGGCTGGATCCTGCTCATCGAGGACGGCGACGACCCGCACCCGCACGACCTGGCCGAGCACCGGGTGCTGGTCGAGCAGGCCGCCCCGATCGTCGGCACCGAGATGCTGCGGCTGCGCAGCGTGCAGCGGGCCAAGGAGCAGGCGCGCGGCGACTTCGTGCACGGCCTGCTGCACGGGCGCTTCGCCACCCTCGAGGACATCAGCGCCCGGGCGGCGCACTACGAGTTCCCGGTGCGGTCGTGGTTCGGGGTGCTCGTGGCCTCCGGGATCACGCAGCCCGGGGACGCCGACTCGCCGGCCCGGCTGCAGACCCTGGCGCTGCAGGCGGCCCGGCTGCTGCCGGAGCAGGAGCGGCACACCCAGGCGGCGATGGTCGGCGACGTCCTCGTCGTGGTCCGCGAGGTGGCCCGCCGCGGCACGATGGGCACCCCCGACGCGGCGATGACCGGCGTCGCCGAGTACGCCGCCGCGCTGCACAAGTACCTGTCCCGGCGCAAGGACCAGGCCGGCCGCCCGGTGCGGGTCACCTACGGCCGGCCGGTGGTCGGCGCGCTGGCGATCCCCGACGGCTACCGCGAGGCCCGCATGGCGCACGGCCTGCAGCAGCGCCTGGGGCTGCCGCCGGTGTGCGGCTACCAGGACCTGCGGGTGCACGCCGTCCTGGAGGACGTCGCCGAGAGCCGCACCGGCCGCTCGTTCGCCGCGGACATCCTCGCCCCGCTGCGCGACCCGGCCGCCGGCGACCTCGAGACGGCGGTGCTGGCCTACGTCGCGAGCGGCGGCAACGTGAACGCCTCCGCCCGGGACCTGCACATCCACCGCAACACGATGCTCTACAAGCTCGACCGGGCCTCGCGGCTGCTCGGGATGGACCTGCGGCAGGCGGACAACCAGTTCGCGGTGTGGCTGGCGCACACCCTCGACCTGCTGGCCAGCACGACCGCCGAGGTCGACCGGGTCGTCAAGCCCGCGTGACTACGCGGCCGGCATCTCGCGGCCCACGAAGCTGATCCCCAGGCCGAGCGCGGCGACCGCGGCGGTGCCGCCGAACAGCCAGGCGAGCCCGTCGGGCCAGGCCGCGGCCACCGCCGCGGTGCCGACCGCGGCGCCGACGAACCGCATCATGTTGAACAACCCCAGCCCGGCGCCGCGCTGCCCGGCCGGCGACCGGGTGGCGCCGGTCAGCGCCGGTGTCTGCACCAGTGCGATCCCGACGCCGGCGGCCACGAGCAGCGCGGCCAGCGGCAGCAGGTGCCGCACGCCGGCGCCCAGCGCCACGGCGAGCCCCGCGTCGACGGCGACCAGCAGGCCCAGCCCGGTCCGCAGCACCGGCCGCGGGCCGACCCGGTCGGCCAGCAGCCCGACCAGCGGGGCGAGCACCGCCCACACCAGCGGCAGCGCGAACACCAGCAGCCCGGTGACCGAGGCCGACACCCCGATCACGCCGGTCAGGTACAGCGGCACCGCGACCAGGACGGCGGCCAGGCTGCTCTGCTGCACGAACACCCCGGTGGCGCTGCGCAGCCAGCGCACCTCCACGAGCAGCCTCGGGTCGATGAACGGGTCGCTGCGGCGCAGACTGGTCAGGACGAAGACCGCCAGCGAGCCCAGCCCGAGGACGACGCCGGCGGCCGCGAGCCACCCGGGGACACCGGGTTGCGGAGCGGCGGTGATCGCGGACATCAGCAGGGCGACCCCGACCGTCAGCGACCCTGAGCCCAGGCCGTCGATCCGGGCGCGCACCGCCGGGTCCCGCGGCATCGCGCGCCAGGTCACCACCAGCACGGCGACGGTCAGGGGGGCGAGGCCGACGAAGATCGCCCGCCACCCGAACGCGTCGGCCACCAGGCCACCGATCGGCGGTCCGATCGCCTGCCCGACCCCGTTCGCCGCGCCCCAGGTCCCCATGACCCGGCTGCGCTGCGCGGCCGGCCAGGTGCGCGCCAGCGTGCCCATCACCGCGACCGGGACCGCCGCGCAGCCCAGGCCCTGCAGCGCGCGGGCGACCACCAGCAGGCCCAGCGTCGGGGCGACGGCGGCGCCGACCGTGCCCACCAGGAGCACGCTGAGCGCGAGCAGCAGGGTTCGCCGGCGGCCGAGCCGGTCGCTGATCCAGCCGGTCAGCGGCATGGCGACGGCGAGCACGAGCACCGACGCCGAGGCGACCAGCACGCCCTGGGTGACCGGCGCGGCGAAGTCCTCCGTGATCTGCCGCAGCGGCACGTTCACGATGTTGTTGCTGATGGTGCCCAGCACCGTCGCGCCCAGCAGCGCCACGAGCAGCGGCCCCCGGCGCACGGCCTGCGGTACCGGGAGGGTCGCCGCGACCGGCTCCGTCGTCGTGTCCGACACCGCCGTCCTCCCGTTACCCCGATCGACTGACAGCGTCACAGCCTGTTCATGCTGCGACTACGGCAGGCTGCACATTCGGGACCCCCGCCTCTGTGCACTTCGCTCATGGACGCGTCCACCTGCATCGAGGACCTTTTTGCTCCATCACATCGGCTCTCCCGACAGGGGAAACCATGCATCTGACGGCAGCGCACTGGGTCTTCCTGGCGGGGGTCATCGTCATCCTCGCCACGATGATCATGCGCAAGAACATCGTGGTGCCGGCGGTGGTCGCCACCTTCCTCACCGCGCTCGTGTACACCGGCTCGCTCGCGACCGGCCTCTCGTCGGTGTTCAACGCCAGCCTCGTCGCGGCCACGAGCCTGTTCAGCATCTTCCTGATCATCGCGATGGTCACCGCGATGCTCAGGTCGCTGGAAGGTCTCGGTGCCGACCGCCGCATGGTCGCGCCGTTCCGCAAGGTGATGCGCAACGGTCACCTCGCCTTCTGGACGCTGGTGATCGTCACCTACTTCATCTCGCTGTTCTTCTGGCCGACGCCCGCGGTCCCGCTGATCGGCGCCGTGCTGGTGCCGGTCGCGATCCGCGCCGGGCTGCGTCCGCTGGCCGTCGGCTTCACCGTCGCGATCGCCGGCCAGGGCATGGCGCTGTCGTCGGACTACGTCATCCGCGTGGCTCCCGGCCTGTCGGCGACCGCGGCGAGCACCGACCCGAACGTCGTCGCCGACCGGGCGTTCGTCCTCTCGCTGATCGTCGGCGGCATCGCGCTGGCCATCGGCTACGCGATGGAGCTGCGCAAGATGCGCCGGCCCTCCGACGAGTGGCTGGAGGACTGGGAGACCGCGGCCGACCGCGGGACCGCCGTGGCCGACGCCGAGGAGATCATCGACGAGGACCCGCTGGCCGGTGGCAGCGGCGTCGCGGCGAGCTCCGGCGGCGGGGGCGGCTCCGGTCGCGTGACGGTGCCCGTCGGTCCCGGCGGCGGTGGCGGCAGCCCGGTTGCGACCGAGGAGCGGCAGCTGGTCACCACGGGCGGGCGGCTCCTGCCGCCCGACGAGGAGGTCGAGCGGGCCGAGCACATCGTCGGTCACGGCGTGGCGCTCCGGGGCACCCCCGCCGGTTCGCCGGTGGCGGCCGAGGAGCACACGATCACCGTCGCCGACAAGCCCGGCGCGTCGAAGTTCTTCGCCGTCTTCGTGCCGCTGGCCTACCTGGCCCTGATCGTCTACCTGATCGTCGCCAGCGTCTCCGACTCGGTGCCCGACCTGCAGGGCGGCGACGCCGCGGCCCTGGTCGGCGGGATCGCGCTGCTCACCATGTTCGGTGCCTCGTTCGCCCGGGACCGCTCGTCGTTCCTGGAGACCTCGGCGGAGCACATCGTCGACGGCCTCGTGTTCGCCTTCAAGGCGATGGGCGTGGTCCTCCCGATCGCCGGGTTCTTCTTCCTCGGCAACGGCGACTTCTCCGCCCAGATCATGAGCCTGGGCGAGGGCGCGAAGGGCCCGGCGTTCCTCTACGACCTCGTCGTCGCCGGGCAGAACCAGCTGCCGGCCAACGGGCTGATCACGGCCTTCGGCATCCTGATCGTCGGCATGGTGGCCGGCCTCGAGGGCTCCGGCTTCTCCGGTCTGCCGCTGACCGGCTCGCTCGCCGGCTCGCTGTCCCACGGCGCCGGCGTCAGCAGCCCGACGCTGGCCGCGATCGGCCAGATGGGCAACATCTGGTCCGGCGGCGGCACGCTGGTCGCCTGGTCCTCGCTGCTCGCGGTCGCCGGCTTCGTCCGGGTGCCCGCGGTGGAACTGGCGAGGAAGTGCTTCCTGCCCGTGGTCGCCGGGTTGGTGATCTGCACCGTCTTCGCGGTGGTGGTCTTCGGTTAGCGACCCGATCGGACCCAGCAGCCCCGGACCGTTCGGCGGTCCGGGGCTGCTGTGCGTCCGCCCGACCGGGGGATGTCGCGCGGGCCAGGCTCTGACAAGGTCGAAGGCGTGGACTTCGACGAGGTGGCCGACGAGCTCTACGCCGTCGCGCCCGAGGAGTTCATCGCCGCGCGCCGCACCCGCGAGGAGGAGGCGCGCGCCGAGGGCGACCGGGTGCTCGCCAAATCGATCTCCCAGCTGCCCAAGCCGTCGCTCGCCGCGTGGGCGACCAACCTGCTGGTGCGCGAGCACCGCGAGGAGATCGAGTCGCTCGTCGAGCTCGGCGGGCTGCTGCGCGAGGCGCAGGAGAGCCTGGCCGGCGCGGAGCTCAAGGCCCTGTCGGTGCAGCGCAACCAGCTGCTCGCCGCGCTCAGCCGGCAGGTGGTCGGGCTGGCCCGCCGGCACGGGCACCCGGTGAGCAGCGGCATCGCCGGGCAGGTGGAGGAGACGCTGCGCGCAGCGATGGCCGACCCCGACGCGGGCGAGGCGGTGCTGTCGGCCCGGCTCACCTCGTCGCTGTCCTACAACGGGCTCGGCACCGGGCAGCGGCCGGAGCTGCGCGTCGTCCGGACGCCGCCGGAACGCCCGGCACCGGCGAAGCCGGCCCCGAAGCAGAGGACGACGGCCGAGGACCGCAAGCGCACCGCCGAGGAGCGCCGCCGCCAGGCCGAGGAGGCCGCCCGGCGCGAGGCCGAGGAACGCCGTCGCCGGGAGATCGCCGAGGCGCGGGAGGCGGTCGAGGACGCCGTCCGGACGGCGGAGGAGGCCGCCGAGGCCGCCGAGCGCGAGCAGGAACGCGCCGACGAGCTGGAGGGCCGGCACAAGGAGCTGGAGGGGCGCGTCCAGCAGCTCACCGACGAGCTCGCCCGCACCCGCGAGGAGTGCCACGCGGTCGGCGCGCAGCTGCCCCGGGCGCAGCGACGCCGGCAGGCGGCGGCCCGGCGCGCGGCCGACGCGGTCGGCGAGCGGGACAAGGCGCAGGCGCGGCTGGCGGAGCTGGAGGGGGCCTGACCCGCTCGCCTTGCCGCGCACCGGGGGCGGGGCCAGACTCGCCCGCACCTGCCCGACCACGCGCGGAGGTCCGCATGAGCGCACCCATCGACGACGGCGCCCCCGACGACGCGCGCAGCGGCGCGGACGTCGCCGAGGCGATCGACGTGGCCGAGGCGGGCAGCCAGGTGCAGGCGCCGCACGACCGCGGGCAGTTCGACACGTCCGGCGAGGCGCCGGTCGAGCAGGTCCGCGACGACCCGGAGATGACCGAGGGGCAGGTCGTCCACGGCTCGGGCGGCGAAGGCGGGACGACGTCCGGCGGGACCGAGGGCGTCAGCTCCGGCGCCGCCCAGTCGGTGCGCGGCGCCCGCCCCGTCGACGAGGCTTAGCCGGTCCACCGTCTCTGTCGCCGCGTCGTGGCGCGGCTCTCCAACCGGTCACGCGGCTGTGCCCACGGGAGCCGGCGACGAGCAACTGGTTGCGGAGTGGCAGGGGCGCGGAATCCGCGCCGTGCCACTCCGACTAGCTCCAGAGCTCGACGCGGACCGTCGGGCGGGGACGGCCGGACCGGCGGGACCGGGCGAGCAGCGCGGTCGTCGCGTCCGGCGTGGTGAGGAACCGCTGCAGCGCCCGCGCCGGACCGGTCGCCCGGCCCTGCCCGGGCACCGTCGCCCACCACATCCCCTCCACCGGCGTGCCCTCGACCGGCAGCCGCACCAGGGTGCCCCGCCGCAGGTCGCCGGTGACGAGGTGCGCCAGCGCCAGGACGACGCCCCGTCCGGCCCGCGCCGCATCCAGAGCCGCGGCCTCGCAGTCGACCGCCTCGGGCACCGGCGGCTCGGGCAGCCCCGACGCCCAGCGCGCCTCCGCGCTGCCCGGGTCGAAGCCGCCCGGGCCGGCCAGCCAGCGGGCTGAGCCGAACCGGACGCCGGGCGCCGCGACGACCACCCGCCGGTAGCGCAGGAACGGGACCGACTCCAGCTGCTGGCCCGGCAGCGGCAGCGGCCACGGGCCCAGCGCGATGTCGTACAGGTCGTCGGCCAGGCCGGCCGCGACGTCGCTGCCGCCGACCCGGACCTCGACCGCGCAGCCCGGCGTCCGCTCCTCGAACGCCGCCAGCAGCCGGCGGAGGTGCTCGGCGCACGCGCCGGCCGCCAGGATCCGCAGGGCCCCGGACGACGACGCCGCCCGGACGACGTCGCGGCGGGTGCGGTCGGCCAGCCGGACCAGCTCGCGTGCCCGGCCGGCCAGCGCCCGCCCGCCGGGGGTGAGCGAGATGCCGCTGCCGGCGCGGACGAACAGCGCGTCGCCGAGGTCCGCGCGCAGCGCCGCGATCGCGGCTGAGACCGCCGGTTCGCTGACGCCGAGGGCCGCCGCCGCGGCGCGCAGCGACCCGAGCTCGGCCACGAGCGCGAAGGTCCGGAGTTGGGTGAACGTCACTGGCGCGCCCCTCATAACCGGTCGGTTATCGGGAGACTGCCGCGCCGAGGTTCTTCGGACAAGCCCTCCGTTCTCCAGTTGACGCTTGATCAAGCATCTACTTGAATACCCGCGTGGGCGCCACACTCGACGACGAGCGGCTCGACGCGATGTTCGCGGCTCTGGCCGACCGCACCCGGCGCGACATCGTGACCCGGCTCAGCCGCGGCGAGGCGACCGTGAAGGAGCTGGCGGCGCCCCACTCGATGAGCCTGCAGGCCGTGTCGCAGCACATCGGGGTGCTCGAACGGAGCGGCCTGGTCAGCCGCGGCCGGTACCGGCAGACCCGCCCGTGCCGACTCGAACCGGAGGCGCTGGAGGCCGCGGTCTCGTGGATCGAGGAGAGCCGGCGGGCGTGGGCAGAGCGGATGGACCGGCTCGACGCGCACCTGGCGCACCTGCAGGGCGGCCAGGCGCGGTGAGCGAGGACGAACTCACCTACCGCCGGATCTTCCGCGCGCCGCGCGACCTGGTGTGGCGGTGCCTCACCGAACCCGCTGAGCTGGCGCAGTTCTGGGGTCCCCGCGGCATGACCACCCCGCTGGACGGCATCGTCCTCGAGCTCCACCCCGGGGGCCGGTTCGAGACCCTGATGGTCGGCGAGCACGGCAGCTACCGGATGGTCGCGACGTTCACCGAGGTCGTCCCACCCGAGCGGCTCGCCTGGATCGAGCCGGCGAGCGGTGTGCACACGACCGGCACGCTCACCGACCTCGGCGACGGCGGCACCGAGATCGTCATCCACCAGCGGCACGTGCCCGAGCCGATGCGCTCACCGGAAGCCCGGGCGGGCTTCCTCACCTCCCTCGACAAGCTCGAGGAGCACCTCGCCCGCTCGACCGAGTCCACCTGATCCGAGAGGACCGACCATGACCGACCTCCAGCGCTGGGTGTCCCCGACCTACGAGGGCCTGGCCGATCTGCTCGCCGCCGCGGGCGACGACACCTGGGACGCCCCCTCGCTGTGCGAGAAGTGGCAGGTCCGCCACGTGGTGGCGCACGTGACGATGCCGGCGCGGCTGACGCCCGAGCAGTTCGGCGCGGAGATGGCGGCCGCCGGCGGGGACTTCGGCGTGCTCTCCGACACCGTGGCGGCCCGTGACGGCGCCCTGCCCCCTGCCGAGCTGCTGGCGGCGCTGCGGTCGCCGCTGCTGCACGCGTGGCAGCCACCCGGCGGCGGCGCGGCCGGTGCGCTGAGCCACGCCGTCATCCACTCCCTCGACGCCACCGTCGCGCTCGGGCAGCCGGCCGTGGCGCCGGCGGCGGCCGTGGTCGCCGTCCTCGAGCAGATCACCGCCGCCCACGGCGCGTGGTTCGGCGTCGACCTGACCGGCGTCCGGCTCGAGGCCACCGACATCGACTGGAGCTGGGGCGACGGGAACGTCGTCCGTGCCGACGGCGGTGCACTCGTGGCACTCGTGAGCGGCCGTGCCCTGCTCGACGGCCGAGCGCTGCCTCGCGGCTGAGGCGCTCAGCCGCTGGACAGGCTCGCGACCAAGTTGATCGTCGTGGCGAGGATGCCGGTGCCGAACAGGTAGGACAGCAATGCGTGGCGCAGCACCGCCCCCCGGATCTTCGAGGAGCCGACGTTGGTGTCCGAGACCGCGTACGACATCCCGATCGTGAACGCGAAGTAGGCGAAGTCGCGGTACGCCGGTCGCGTGTGCTCGTTGAAGTCGATGCCCCCCTCGGGGTGGCCGTAGTAGAGCGCCGCGTACCGCTGCGCGAACAGGGTGTGCACCATCGCCCAGGACGCCGCGACCGACACCAGCGACAGCCCGATGCGCAGCGTGTCCGCGGCCGTCCCCGGCTCCCCGCGGGTGAGCAGCACGCCGACGGCGACCAGGCTGGCGATCGCGGATCCCAGCAACGCGAGGTCGGCGCCCAGCCGGTCGAGGTCGGTCGACATCGCACGGCTCTTCGTCCGCGTGTGGTCCCAGCGCCGCAGGACGAGCGCGAGCCGCCCGGTGTAGGTCACCGCCACGACGTCCCAGCCCACGAGCACCGCCGCCACCCAGGACAAGGGCGTGAGGGTGCCCACCAGGACGACGACGACGGCCCCCAGACCGAGAGCGACCATCGCCTCCTTCTCCGCAGCGCCCCAGCGCAGTCGCCGCTTGGGTGCGGGTTGCTCGTCCATCGCCGTCCTCCTGTCCGCGGTCGATAAGCGGTTCCTTATCACGCCGTTGACACCGTTCCGGGCGCCGACGAGCCTGCCGCTCACCAGGGCTCCAGCGTCGGAGCCCCAGGTCATGGGGGTGCGCCCGTGCAGACTCCGGCTCCGTTCGACTACGTCCGAGCCAGCAGCGTCGCCGAGACGCTCGAGCTGCTCGCCCGGCACGGGCCCGAGGCCCGCGTCATCGCGGGCGGGCACAGCCTGCTCCCGATGATGAAGCTGCGGCTGGCGCGGCCCGATTGGCTCATCGACATCAACGATGTCGCCGAGCTCGACCACATCACCGAGGAGCCCGACCGGCTGCGGATCGGCGCGCTCACCCGGCACGCCACACTGCTCGCCTCCGACCTGGTCGGCCGCCTGTTCCCGATCGTGCACGACGCCGAACGGGTCATCGCCGACCCCGTCGTCCGCAACCGCGGCTCGATCGGCGGCTCGCTCGGCCAGGCGGACCCGGCCGAGGACCTCACCACCGTCTGCGACGTGCTCGACGCCGAGATCGTCATCGCCTCACCCGGCGGGGAGCGGGTGCTCGGCATCGCCGACCTGCACCGCGGCCCGTACGAGACCGCCTGCGAGCAGAACGAGCTGATCACCGAGATCCGGCTGCCGATCCGCAGCCGGCACGGCAGCGCCTACGAGAAGGTCGAGCGCCGCGTCGGTGACTGGGCGGTCGCGGCCGCGGGTGCCTCCGTCGTCCTCGCCGACGACGGCACGATCGAGGACGTCACCGTCGGGCTCACCGCGCTCGGCGTGGAGGGCTGCGTGCCCGGGATGCTCGAGGCGATCTGCCAGCAGCGCCCGTCGGAGGAGCTGTACGCCGAGGCCGGCCGGATCGCCGCCGCGGCCAGCGCGCCGGTCGAGGACCAGCGCGGACCCGTCGACTACAAGCGGCACCTCGCCGACGAGCTCACCCGCCGCGTCCTGCGCCGCTCCGTCGAGCGCGCCGGCGCGATGGTCCCGGCCTGAGAAGGGAACGACATGCAGATCACGACGACGGTGAACGGCACCGAGGTCACCAGGGACGTCGAGCCGCGGCTGCTGCTCGTGCACTTCCTGCGCGACACCCTCGGGCTCACCGGCACCCACTGGGGCTGCGACACCAGCAACTGCGGCACCTGCGTCGTCCTCATGGACGGCGAGCCGGTGAAGTCCTGCACCGTGCTGGCCGCGATGACCGAGGGGCACGAGGTCCGCACCGTCGAGGGGCTGGCGACGGGCGGCACCCTCGACCCGGTCCAGCAGGGCTTCATGGAGGAGCACGGCCTGCAGTGCGGGTTCTGCACCCCCGGGATGATGCTCACCGCCCGCGCGCTGCTCGACCGCTCGCCCGATCCCGACGAGACCGAGATCCGCGAGGCCATCTCCGGGCAGATCTGCCGCTGCACCGGCTACGCCACGATCGTCCGCTCGGTGCGCTGGGCCGCCGAGCACCCGGCAGAGGCCGCTGCCTCTGACATCAAGGCCGCCGAGGAGGTCCCGGCATGACCACCACCGAGGAACGGCCGGTGCAGGCCCGCGAGGCCAACCCCGCGATGACCTCGGCCGACCGGCCGATCGGCTTCGGGCGGGTGCAGCGCAAGGAGGACCCGCGGTTCATCCGCGGCAAGGGCCGCTACCTCGACGACATCGTGCTGCCCGGGATGCTCTACGGCGCCGTCCTGCGCTCGCCCCTGGCCCACGCGCGGATCGTCTCGATCGACACCACCGAGGCGCTGGCCCACCCCAAGGTGCACGCCGTTATCACCGGCAAGGACCTCGAGGGGCTCAACCTCGCGTGGGCGCCGACCCTGTCGGCCGACGTCATGGCGATCCTGGCCACCGACAAGGTGCGCTTCCAGGGGCAGGAGGTCGCGTTCGTCGTCGCCGACGACCGCTACTCCGCCCGCGACGCCCTGGAGCTCATCGACGTCGAGTACGAGGAGCTGCCGCCGGTCATCGACGCCCGCCGGGCGATGGACCCCGGCGCCGCGGTGATCCGCGACGACCTCGAGGGCCGCACCGACAACCACATCTTCGACTGGGAGGCCGGCGACGCCGCGGCCACCGCCGCCGTCTTCGCCCGCGCCGACGTCGTCGTCAGCGAGGAGGTCGTCTACCCGCGGGTGCACCCGGCCCCGATGGAGACCTGCGGCGCGGTCGCCGACTACGACCCGATCGACGGCAAGCTCACGCTCTACGAGACCACCCAGGCCCCGCACGCCCACCGCACGCTCTACGCGATGGTGGCCGGCATCCCCGAGCACAAGATCCGGATCATCGCCGGGGACATCGGCGGCGGCTTCGGCAACAAGGTCGGCATCTACCCGGGCTACGTCTGCGCCGTCGTCGGCTCGATCGTGACGGGCAAGCCGGTGAAGTGGGTCGAGGACCGCTCGGAGAACCTGATGAGCACCTCGTTCGCGCGCGACTACATCATGCAGGGCGAGGTCGCGGCGACCCGCGAGGGCAAGATCCTCGCCGTCCGGACCAAGGTGCTCGCCGACCACGGCGCGTTCAACGCGACCGCCCAGCCGACCAAGTACCCGGCCGGCTTCTTCTCGATCTTCACCGGCAGCTACGACCTCGAGGCCGCGCACTGCTCGGTCACCGGCGTCTACACCAACAAGGCGCCCGGCGGCGTGGCCTACGCCTGCTCGTTCCGGGTCACCGAGGCCGTGTACCTCGTCGAGCGGATGGTCGACGTCCTCGCCGCCGAGCTGAACATGGACCCGGCCGAGCTGCGGCTGAAGAACTTCATCCGCCCCGAGCAGTTCCCCTACCCGAACAAGACCGGCTGGGAGTACGACTCCGGCGACTACGAGCCCACGATGCGGATGGCCATGGACATCGCCGGCTATCCCGAGCTGCGGCGGGAGCAGGCGGAGAAGCGGGCGCGCGGCGAGCTCATGGGCATCGGCGTCTCGTTCTTCACCGAGACCGTCGGCGCCGGCCCGCGCAAGCACATGGACATCGTCGGGCTGGGCATGAACGACGGCGCCGAGGTGCGGGTGCACCCCACCGGCAAGGCGGTCGTCCGGCTGTCGGTGCAGACCCAGGGCCAGGGCCACGAGACGACGTTCGCGCAGATCGTCGCCGAGGAGCTGGGCATCCCGCCCGAGGACATCGAGGTCGTGCACGGCGACACCGACCAGACGCCGTTCGGGCTCGGCACCTACGGCAGCCGGTCGACACCGGTCAGCGGGGGAGCGGTCGCGCTGGCCGCGCGCAAGGTCCGCGACAAGGCCCGGGCGGTCGCCGCGGCGATGCTCGAGACCCGGCCCGAGGACCTCGAGTGGGAGAAGGGCCGCTTCTACGTCAAGGGCGACCCGTCGGTGGGCAAGACGATCCAGGAGATCGCGCTCGGCACGCACGGCACGGTCGCGCTCCCGGACGGCGTCGACGGCAACCTCGACGCCGAGGTCACCTACGACCCGCCGAACCTGACCTTCCCGTTCGGTGCCTACATCTGCGTGGTCGACGTCGACCCCGGCACCGGCAAGGTGAAGGTGCGCCGGTTCGTCGCGGTCGACGACTGCGGCACGCGGATCAACCCGATGATCGTCGAAGGCCAGATCCACGGCGGGCTCGCGGACGGCGTCGGGATGGCGCTCATGGAGTTCATCGGCTTCGACGAGCAGGGCAACTGCCTCGGCGGGTCGTTCATGGACTACCTGATCCCGACCTCGATGGAGGTGCCGGACTGGGAGACCGGCTACACGGTCACCCCGTCGCCGCACCACCCGATCGGCGCCAAGGGCATCGGGGAGTCGGCGACGGTCGGCTCGCCGCCGGCGGTGGTCAACGCCGTCGTCGACGCCCTCGCCCCGTTCGGCGTCACGCACATGGACATGCCGTGCACCCCGGCCCGCGTGTGGGAGGCGATGCAGGGCCGGCCGACCCCGCCGGTGTGATGTCCGTGCTGGAGACGGCGGACGCGCTGGCCCGGGCGCGGGTCCCGTTCGTGCAGGCGACGGTGGTCCGCGCCCAGCGGCCGACCAGCGCGCACGCCGGCGACACCGCGCTGGTCCGGGCCGACGGCGTGATCGACGGGTTCGTCGGCGGGCAGTGCGCCGAGGCGTCGGTGCGCGAGTACGGGCTCAAGGTGCTCTCGGCCGGCGAGCCGCTGCTGCTGCGGATCGTGCCGGAGGGCGTCGGCGTGACCGCGGACGAGGAGGGCGCGGTCACCGTCGCCAACCCGTGCCTGTCGGGCGGCTCGGTGGAGATCTTCCTCGAGCCGCGGGTGCCGCCGCCGCTGGTCGTGGTGGTGGGGGAGTCGCCGATCGCCGAGGCGCTGGCCGAGCTGGGGCGCCCGCTCGGCTTCGCGGTCGAGCGCGGGTCCGGGGACGTCGCGCTGGACGGCGCCGAGGCGTTGGTGGTCGCCTCGCACGGGCGGGGCGAGGAGTCGGCGCTGGCCACCGCGCTGCAGTCCGGCGTCCCGTACGTCGGGCTGATCGCCAGCCGGCGCCGCGGCGCGGCCGTGCTCGCCTCGCTGGACCTGCCCGACGACGTGCTCGCCCGGGTGCACACCCCGGCCGGACTCGACATCGGCGCCCGGACGGCGGCGGAGATCGCGCTGTCGGTGCTGGCGCAGATCGTGGCCGAGCGGCGATCGCAGCCCGTGGTCGAGCCGGTGGCGGCGGCACCGGTGACCGCGGTCGACCCGGTCTGCGGCATGACCGTGGCCGCGGTCGACGCGACCCTGCACGCCGACGTCGACGGCGTCCGCACCTGGTTCTGCGGCGAGGGCTGCCGCCGGGCCTTCCTCGCCGACCCGGCCGCCTATGCCTGAGTCCGCGGCTCGTCAGGGGGCCGAGGCCGCGGTCGTCGACCGGGTGCCGGACGTCGCCGCGCTGGCCGACGCCCTCGACGCGGTCGACTACCTCGCCGCCCCCGGCCTGGCGACGGCGCTGTTCCTGGCGGTCCGGCTGCCGCAGCCGCTGCTGCTGGAGGGCGAACCGGGCGTCGGCAAGACCGAGGCGGCCAAGGCGCTGGCAAGGGTGCTCGACACGCCGCTGTTCCGGCTGCAGTGCTACGAGGGGATCGACTCCGCCGAGGCGCTGTACGAGTGGAACCACCCGCGGCAGCTGCTCGGCATCCGGCTGGCCGAGGCGCAGGGCTCGCCGCTGGTCGAGGAGGACCTGTTCGGCGCGGACTACCTGCTGCGCCGGCCGCTGCTGCGGGCGATCGAGCACGCCGGCCCGCGCCCGGCCGTGCTGCTGCTCGACGAGATCGACCGGGCCGACGCGGAGTTCGAGGCGTTCACCTTCGAGGTGCTGGCCGAGGCGGCGGTCACCGTCCCGGAGCTGGGCACCGTGCGGGCCACGCACCCGCCGGTCGTCGTCCTGACCTCGAACCGGACGCGCGACCTGCACGACGCGCTGACCCGGCGCTGCCTGTACCACTGGATCGACTACCCGCAGCCCGAGCGGGTCGCCGAGATCGTGCGGCGGCGGGTGCCCGGCAGCGCCGAGCCGCTCGCCCTCGACGCGGCCGGGGCGGTGACCCGGCTGCGCGGGCTGGACATGGTCAAGCCGCCGGGCATCGCCGAGGCGATCGACTGGGTGGCGGCGCTCCGCCTGCTCGGCGTGGACCGGCTCGACCCCGCGTCGGTCGCCGCGACCTGGGGGGCGGTGCTGAAGAACCGGGACGACCTGGAGCTCGCCCAGACGCGGGGCCCGGAGTGGCTGATCGGTGCCTGACGTCGCGCCCGGCCCGCTCGCCGTCGGCCTGACGACGGCGCTGCACCGGGCGGGTCTGCCGGCAACGCCGGACCGCTCGGTCGGGCTGGCGCGGGCGCTGCAGCTGGTGCCACCCACCGACCGCGCCGCCCTCTACTGGGCCTGCCGGATCGCCCTGGTGACCGACCGGGCGCAGCTGCCGGTGTTCGACGCGGTGTTCTCGGCGGTGTTCGACGGGCTGCTCGACCCGGCCGACTCCCGGGGGGACCCCACCGCACCACCGGCGATCGGGTCGGAGCCGCGGATCCGGCCGGTGCCGCACGAGCCGACGCTCGAGCGGCCGCCGGGCACCGGCTCGGGCGAGGCCGACGTGTCGCTGCCGGGCAGCGAGGGCGAGGGCGAGGAGTCCGCCCGCGAGGTGCTGCTCGCCGCCGCCTCCACCGAGGAGCGGCTGCGGCACACCTCGTTCGCCGAGCTGACCCCCGATGAGCTGCTCGGCGTCCGCCGGGTGGTGCGCACTCTCGTGCTGGCCACGCCGCACCGGCGCAGCCGCCGCGTGCGGCCGACCCGGCACGGCGGCGAGCGGCTGGACCTGCGGCGGACCGTTCGGTCGGCGCAGCGCACCGGCGGCGATCCGGCGCGGCTGATCGCCGCCCGCCGGCGGACGGCGCCCCGGCGGCTGGTGCTGCTGTGCGACGTCTCCGGTTCGATGGAGGCCTACACGCGCGTCTACCTGTCGCTGCTGCAGGGCGCGGTCGCGGGCGCGCGGGCCGAGGCGTTCGTGTTCTCCACCGGGCTGACCCGGCTGACCCGGCAGCTGTCGGTGCGCAACCCGGACGACGCGCTGGCCCGTGCCGGGGCGGCGTCGTCCGAGTGGGCCGGCGGCACCCGGCTGGCCGCGGCGGTCGGCCGGTTCGTCGCCGACCACGGCCGGCGGGGGCTGGCCCGTGGCGCGGTGGTCGTCGTCCTGTCCGACGGGTGGGCGCTGGACGACCCGGACGACGTCGCCGCGGCCATGGCGCGGCTGCGGCGGCTGGCGCACCGCATCGTCTGGGTGAACCCGCGCAAGGCCGCTCCCGGCTACGCGCCGCTGGTGGGCGGCATGGCCGCGGCGCTGCCCTACGTCGACACCTTCGTCAGCGGGCACAGCCTGGCCGCGCTGGAGGAGGTGGTGGCCGCGGTGGCCGAAGAGGGTCGGTAGGGCGTGGCAGCATCGCGCAGGTGACCGACCTGCGCGACCTTGCCCGGCTGCGCCGCGTGCGCGACCGGATCGACCGCGAGTACGCACAGCCGCTCGACGTCGAAGCCCTCGCCCGCGGCGCGCACATGTCGGCCGGGCACCTGTCCCGCGAGTTCAAGGCGGCCTACGGGGAGTCGCCGTACTCGTACCTGATGACCCGCCGGATCGAGCGGGCGATGGCGCTGCTGCGCCGCGGCGACCTGTCGGTCACCGAGGTCTGCTTCGCCGTCGGCTGCCAGTCGCTGGGCACCTTCAGCACCCGGTTCACCGAGCTGGTCGGCATGCCGCCGAGCACCTACCGGACGCTCGCGGCAGAGGGGTCGGCCGGGCTGCCGGCGTGCGTGTCGAAGCAGGTCACCAGACCGGTCAGGAATCGAGAAGCACAGGGCGTCGGGCCGCACCTAGCGTGACCGGCATGGACCTCACCATCCACACCACCGTGCTCCCGCACACCGATCCGGAGGCCTCGCTGGCGTTCTACCGCGACATCCTCGGTTTCGAGGTGCGCAGCGACGTCGGCCAGGGCGCGATGCGCTGGATCGCGGTCGCCCCGCCGGGGGTGTCCGGCACGTCCCTGCTGCTGGCGCCGCCGGCGGTCGACCCCGGCATCACCGACGACGAGCGCCGCACGATCGCCGAGATGATGGCCAAGGGCACCTACGGCTGGATCCTCCTGGCGACCAAGGACCTCGACGGCACCTTCGAGCGCGTGCAGGCCGCCGACGCCGAGGTCGTCCAGGAGCCGACCGAGCAGCCCTACGGCGTCCGCGACTGCGCCTTCCGCGACCCCGCCGGCAACCTGGTCCGCATCCAGCAGCTGGCGTAGCCCTCCGCGCCGGGTCGGCCGCCTACGCTGCGCGGCGTGTCCTCGCGCGGCGGGCCACAGGGGGAGGCGCCGCTGCGCGTCCGGGTGCTGGGCGGCCTCGAGATCGAGGGCCACGACCTGCGGGCACTCGGCTCCCGCAAGGCCCGGGCCCTGCTGCGGCGGCTCGCCGTGGCGCAGGGTCGTCCCGTCGAGGTCGACGAGCTCGCCACCGCGGTCTGGGGGGACGCGCTGCCGGCCGCTCCGCACGACCAGCTCAGCGTCCTGGTCAGCCGGCTGCGCGGCGTCCTGGGGGCCGACCGGCTGCACCGGGACGACGCGGGCTACGCGCTCGCCGCCGACTGGTTCGACCTCGCCGACCTGGAGTCCCGCGCGGACGCGATCGCGGAGCGGCTGCGGATGGGGCACGGCGCGGGCGCCTTCGCCGCGGCGAGCGCCGCCCTGGCGCTCGTCCGCGGGCCGCTGCTGCCGGAGGAGGACCGACCGTGGGCCGTCGGTCCGCGGTCCGGGGCGGCGACGACCGTCGCCCGGGTCCGGCGGCTGGCCGCCGAGTCCGCCCTCCTGGTCGGGGAGGCCGAGCCGGCCCGGGAGCTGGCCGCGGCCCTGCTGGACGACGACCCCTACGACGAGGCGGCCGTCCGGCTGGCCATGCGCGCCGAGGTCGCCGCCGGCCGGCCCGCCGCGGCGCTGACCGCCTTCGAGCAGCTGCGCAGCCGGCTGGCCGACGACCTGGGCACCGATCCGGCCGCGTCGACGCGCGACCTGCACCTGGCCGTGCTCCGCGGCGAGGTGGGCCCACCGGTCGCCGGCCCGCCGCTGGTGGGCCGGGCCGAGCAGCTGCGGCGGCTGGACGCCGCGCTGGCCACGGCCGAGCGCGGGAGTGCCACCGCGCTGGTGGTCGAGGCAGCGGCCGGCATGGGCAAGAGCGCGCTGTTGCGGGCGTGGACGGCCCGGGCCGCCGAGCGGGCGCTGGTGGTGCAGGGCCGCGCCGATCCGCTGGGCCGGGCGCTGCCGCTGCAACCGGTCGCCGACGCGCTCGCGGGGCTGGTGCGGGCCCGCGGCACCGCCGTCCTGGGCCCTCAGGCGTCCCTGCTCGGGCCGTTGCTCAGCGCGGAGCCCCCGCCCGCGGTCAGCACCGTGTCCGATGCCGACGCGGGGTGGCGCTCCCTCATGGCCGGCCTGGTCGCCGTCCTCGACCGCGCCCGCGAGGGGCGGCCGCTGGTCGTCGTCGTGGACGACCTGCACCTGACCGCGGCGGGAACCGGCGAGTTCCTCGCGTTCCTGCTCCGCCGGTCGGAGCGGGTCGCGGTGGTCGCCGCGCGGCGGCCGGGTCCGGGCCTGGACCTGCCCGGTGCGGCGCACGTTCCCTTACCGCCGCTGTCCCTCGCCGAGGCGACCGCCCTCGTCGGCGCCGCGCGGGGGGAGGACCTGCACGCACGCAGCGGCGGGCACCCGCTGTTCCTCGTCGAGCTCGCCCGCGCGCAGGACACCGAGCTGCCGGGGTCGGTGGTCGCCGCCGTCACGACCGACGTCGACCGGCTCGGGACCGCGGCCGACGTGCTCCGGCTGGCCGCCGTCCTGGGGCCCGCGGTGGACGTCGACCTGCTCGCGGCGGTCTCCGGTGCGCCGCCGGAGGAGGTGCTCGACGCGGTCGAGCGGGCGGCGCGCGGTGGCCTGCTCGCGGCGGCCGGGGCACGGCTCGTCTTCGCGCACGAGGTCGTCCGCGAGGCGGTCGCCGACGGGGTCTCGCCGCCTCGTCGAGTGGCGGCGCAGGCCCGCGCGGCCCGGCTGCTCGCCGCGCGAGGCGACGCCGATCCCCTCGCGGTCGCCCACCACGCCCGCCTCGGCGGCGAGCCGGAGCTGGGCGCCGCTGCCCTGACCGACGCGGCCGAGCGGGCGGCCGCGCGGTGGCAGCGCGGCGAGGCCGAGCGCCTGCTCGACGACGCGCTGCTGCTGCACGCCACCCCGGCGGCGCACCTCGCCCGTGGCCGGCTGCGGCTGGCCCGCCTGGACCTCGACGGGGCTCGGGCGGACGCCGAGCGGGCGATCGCGGACGGCGCCGGCGCGGCCGCCTTCGAGCTGGCCGGCTGGGTGGCCTACTACGGGCGCGACTACGACGCCGCGCGGCGGTACGCCGACGAGGGTGCGACCCGGACGACGGACCCCGCCGTCCGCTCCAGCTGCCTGGCCCTGGGTGGCCGGCTCCGGCACAACCGCGGGGACCTCGCCGCCGCGGGCACCCTGCTCACCGAGGCGGTGGAGGTCGCACCCGCCGCCGTCCGGGGCGTCGCCCAGGTCTGGCACGCCCAGCTGCTCGTGCACACGGGCTCTCCCGCGCGGGCCCTGGACGTGGCCCGCCGGGGCCTGCTCGACCCCCACCTGGGGCATCCCTTCGCCGGCCTGTACGCCCGCTTCACGGTGGCCTTCTCGCTGGCGCTGACCGGGTCGTGGGCGGCCGCGTACGACGCGGTCGACGACCTCGACCGCGAGGCCGACCGGGTGGGCGACCTCCGCTTCCCACCTGTCACCGCGAACCTCCGGGGCTGGCTGCTCCGCGCCGCGGGTCGGCTCGACGACGCCGCCGAGCTGCACGCCCGGTCGGCCGGGTGGTCGCAGGTGGAGACCTTCCGCGAACCGGTCTACGCCGGGCTGCTCGATCTCACCGAGGACCGGTTCGCGGCGGGGGATCCGGTGGCGGCCGCGGCCGCGCTGGACCGGTGCGCCGATCTCCCGGACTGGACCGGGAGCATGGGCTGGCGGCACCGCCATCGGCACCGGCTGCTGCTGGCCCGGCTGGCGCTGCGGGACGGCCGGCCCGCGGAGGCCGAGGAGCGGGCGCGCGCCCTGGCCGTCGACGCCGCCGCCCGGGGCGACCCCCGCTACGCCGGCCGCGCCGCGGTGCTCGCCGCCACCGCCGCCGGACGGCCGCACGACGGCCTGCCCGCGCTCGTCGACGGTTTCCTCCCGCTGGCCGGCCCGGACGGCTGGCGCGATCTCGGCGAGCTGGCCGCCGCGACCGGCAGCGACGCGGTCTGGCGGCTCGCCGAGCAGCGCGCGCAGCAGGTCGTGACGGCTGCCCGGCCGCGGCCCGACGGCGACGCCATCGCCCGCTCGGTCCGCGAGCAGCTCGACCGGTGGCGGCCGTGACTGCAAACCGGCTGCAAACTCCGGCGCCCACGGTGGACGGCATCCACCCGCACCCCTCGGAGGACACCATGACCACCACCACACCCGCCCCCACCGCCGACCCGGCCGCCGTCGAGTCGTTCGTCGGCCGGGCGCTCGGCGATCTCGCCGGCACCATGACCGTGCTGCTCGCGACCCTCGGCGACCGGCTCGGGCTCTTCCGCGCCCTCGCCGACGCCGGCCCGCTGACCGACGCGGAGCTGGCCGAGCGGACCGGCATCGACGTCCGCTACGCACGCGAGTGGCTGGCCGGCATGACGGCCGCCGGCTACCTGCGGATCGACGGGACCGGCGGCTACGAGCTGCCCGCCGAGCACGTCCCGGTCGTCGCCCAGGAGGACGGCCCGGTCTTCTTCGCCGGCGTCTGGCAGGAGATCGCGGGCACGCTGCCGCACCTCGACGCGATCGCGACGGCCTTCCGCTCGGGCGGTGGCGTGCCGCCCGAGGAGTACGGCACCGGCTTCTGGCAGGGGATCGAGCGGTTCAGCGGCACCTGGTTCGCCAACCAGCTGCTGCCGGTCTGGATCCCGGCGATGCCCGCCGTCGCCGCGCTGCTGGAGCGCGGCGCCGACGTGGCCGACGTCGGCTGCGGGGCCGGCCGCGCGCTGGTCACCCTCGCGCAGGCCTATCCGAACGGCCGCTACGTCGGCTTCGACGCGGTGCCCGCGAACGTCGAGCGGGCCCGCCGCAGCGCGGCCGAGGCAGGCGTGGCCGACCGGGTCCGGTTCGAGGTGCGCGACGCGGCGGCCGGGCTGCCGGACCGCTACGACGTCGTCGTCACCTTCGACGTGGTGCACGACGCCGCCGATCCGCTGGCCCTGCTGCGCAGCATCCGGACGGCGCTGCGGCCCGGCGGGCGCTACGTGTGCCTCGACATCAACGCCTCCGAGAGCGTGGCGGAGAACGTCGGGCCGCTGGGCACGGTGTTCTACGGGTTCAGCATCCTGTACTGCATGACCTCGTCGCTCGCCGTCGGCGGCGCGGGGCTCGGGACGTGCGGCCTGCCCGAGCCGGTCGCCGTCGAGCTCGGGCGGCAGGCGGGCTTCGCGAGCTTCCGCCGGGTGCCGCTCGACAACCCGTTCAACATCCTCTACGAGGCCACCCCGTGACCGACGTCCACGGGCTGCTCGCCCGGGCCACCTCGCGGGTCGAGGTGCGCCCGGGCGACGCCCGCACCGGCTCCACCTTCGAGCGGATCGAGGCCGACGGCGCGCGCTGGTTCGTCAAGCGGCTGTCCCCGCGCAGCGACTGGGTGATGCGGGTGACCGGCGACCACGTGCACCGGCCGTACCTCGTCTGGCGCGCGGGGATCATGGCCGCGGCACCGGCCTGCATCGACCCCGCCGTGGTCGGCATGGCCGTCGAGGGCGAGGGGGACGACGCCGTCCTCACCGTCGTGATGCGCGACGTCGGCGAGCACCTGGTGCCCGAGGGCGATGCGCCGGTGCCCCTGGAGCAGCACGCGCGGTTCCTCGCCCACCTGGCCGCCCTCTCCGCGGCCTTCTGGGGCTGGACGGACGGCATCGGTGGTCTGACCTCGATGGCCGAGCGGATCCGGTTCTTCGCCCCCGCCACCATCGCCCCGGAGCTGCTGGTCGACGACGTCCCGGGGCCGATCGCCGCGGCGGACGTCGGCTGGCGGGCGCTGCCCGACCGGGCGCCCGAGCTGGCGCGGATCGCCGCGGAGGTCTGGGCGCGACCCGAGCTCGTGACCGGACCGCTGGGGACGACCCCGAGCACCTTCCTGCACGGCGACTGGAAGATGGGCAACCTCGGCAGCCACCCCGACGGCCGGACGATCCTGCTCGACTGGGCCTATCCCGGCGCCGGCCCGGTGTGCTGGGACCTCTGCTGGTACCTGGCGCTGAACCGGCAGCGGCTGCCGGAGTCCAAGGAGGCGGCGATCGAGCGCTGCCGGTCGGAGCTGGAGGCGGCGGGCATCCCGACCGGGAACTGGTGGGACCGGCAGCTGGATCTGTGCGTCGTCGCGATCATGGCGGCGTTCGGCTGGGAGAAGGCTCTCGGGGACGACGCCGAGCTCGGCTGGTGGGCCGACCGAGTCGCCGCCGCCGTCCACCGCCAGGGCCTGGCGTGAGCGGCGACCCGTACTCCGGCGCGGCCTCCCGCTGGGCGAGCGGAGCCAGCCTGGTGTACGGCCCGGCGGCCGAGGCGCTGGTCCGGCGGTGCCCGCACCCGCTCGAGGGCCGCCTGGTCCTCGACGCCGGCGCCGGGACCGGCGCCGCCACCGCGCCGCTGGTCGCGGCCGGGGCGCGCGTGGTCGCGGTGGACCGGTCGGCCGGCATGCTCGGCTGGCGGGCCGCCGACCGTCCGCCGTCCGTGGTCGCCGACGTCCGGGCGCTCCCGCTGGGGGACGACGCGGTGGCCGCGGCCGTCGCCGCGTTCGTGCTCAACCACCTGCCCGACCCCGTCCGCGGCCTGGCCGAGCTCGGCCGGGTGACCCGGCGCGGGGGCGCGGTGCTGGCGAGCGTCTTCGCCACCGACTTCCGCAGCGCGCTGCGGGACCGGGTCGACGCGGCCGCGGCCGATGCCGGCTGGCAGGTCCCCGACTGGTACCTGGCCATGAAGGCGGACACCGTGCCGCTGGTGGGCGATGCCCCCGCCATGGCGAGGGCCGCCCGCGAGGCCGGGCTGGACGACGTGGCGGCCGAGCAGTGCACGGTCGACGTCGGCATCGAGCGGGCCGAGCAGCTCGTGGACTACCGGTTCGGCCAGGCGCCGTTCGCGGCCTGGCTGGACGCGCTGGGAGTGCGGCGGGCGGGGGACGTGCGGTCCGCGGCGGTGGCCGCACTGCCCGCGCGGGTGGCCTACCGACCCCGTGTCGTCGTCCTCGTCGCGCGTGCCCGGTAGGCGCCAGCGGCGGGCGAGCCGGATGTGACGCAGGTTACGAACACGGTGCGTGGCGGTGACTTCGGTGACCCAGAACCGTCATACCTGACACCTACCGTTTGCCTCAACGACAGCGCGTCGAGGAGGTCGCCATGAACCCCATCGTCACGAGCGTCGACGAGATCGACCTTGAGATCTCGGTCGCCTACATCGCACTCGGCAGCGCCCGCGGGCGCTTCGACCGGTGCCCGAGCGGCGAGAACCAGCGGCGGATCGACGACGCCGCTGCCGAGATGGACCGCCTGCTCGACCAGCGCCTGGTCCTCCAGCAGCTCGCCGAGGCCGCCTGAGCCGTCGGGGTCCTCACCCCATGGTCTTCTGGCCGTCCAGGGACTCCCGCAGGATGTCGGCGTGCCCGGCGTGCTGGGCCGTCTCGGCGATGATGTGCAGGACGGTCCGGCGCACCGACCACACCGCGCCCGGCTCGAACCACGGGGCCTGGGGCAGCGCGTAGCCGGCGTCGAGGTCGAGGGTCGCGACCAGCTCGTCGGTCCGGGCGGCGATCTCCTCGTACTCCGCCAGCACGCTCGCCAGGGTCTCGCCCGGCTGCAGGCTCCACTCCGCCTGCCACGCCTCGACGCCCCAGTTGCTCGTGTCGAACGCCTGGGCGCCGCGCTGGGCGAAGTCGGCCCACTTCTGCTCGGTGTGCGCGACGTGCTTGATCAGCCCGGCGAGGGTCAGCGCGCTCGCGGTGGTGCGCGTCGTCGCCTGCTCGTCGGTCAGGTCGCGGACGGTGTACCGGAAGAAGCCGCGGTGCTTGTCGAGGGTCTGCACCAGGTCGGCCCGCTCGCCGGTCAGGGTGGTCTGGGTGCTGGTCATGGCTGCCGCCTCTCGTCGTCCTTGCTGCTGAGGACCACACTAGAGACCTCAACGGCCACTTTCTGTCCTCAATCCGGACATACTTCGACCATGGCCGCCACGAGCTCCCGGATGCTGCGTCTGCTGTCGCTGCTGCAGTCCCGGCGGCACTGGTCCGGCGACGAGCTCGCCCGGCGGCTGGCGGTGTCGGTGCGGACGCTGCGCCGCGACGTCGACCGGCTGCGCGAGCTCGGCTACCCGGTCGAGGCGCAACGGGGGGTGGACGGCGGCTACGCGCTCGCGCCCGGCGCCGCGCTGCCGCCGCTGGTGCTCGACGACGACGAGGCGGTCGCGCTCGCGGTCGGGCTGCAGGCAGCGGCGGCGGTCGAGGTGGCCGGCATGGCCGAGACGTCGGTGCGCGCGCTGGCCAAGGTCGTGCAGGTGATGCCCGCCCGGCTGCGGCGCCGGGTGGACGCGCTGCGGGCGATGACCGTCCCGGGCGAGTGGGGTGCGCAGGCCACGGGAGGTGGGGTCGACCCCGCCGTCCTGACCACCGTCGCCCTGGCCTGCCGTGACGGCGAGCGGATCACCTTCGCCTACACCGCTGCGGACGGCGCCCGCACCGACCGCTCGGTGGAGCCGTTCCGGTTGGTCTCGCTCGGCCGCCGCTGGTATCTGGTCGGCTACGACCTGGACCGCGGCGACTGGCGCAGCTTCCGGCTCGACCGCCTCGTCGGCCCGCAGGGCACCGGGGCCCGGTTCGCGCCGCGGCGGCTGCCGGCGCCCGATGCCGCCACGTTCGTGCGCGACCGGATCGTCGACCTGCCCAAGGGCATCGCGGTGGAGGCGGTCGTGCAGGCGCCCGCCGACGTCGTCCGCAACCGGATCGGGCGGTGGGCGACGGTCGAGGACGACGGACCGCGGCGCTGCCGGGTCCTCGTGGACGCCGACAACCTCGACTGGCCGGCGACCGCGCTGGCCATGACCGGCGCGGAGTTCACCGTGCTGTCACCGCCGGAGCTGCGCGACCACCTGCGCGAGATGGGCCGGCGCTGCACCGCGGCGGCCGGTCCCGCGAACTAGCCGACCAGGGGCCGGCAGAGGTCGGTCATGTCGACGATGCCGACCAGCCGCTCGCCGTCGACGACCGGCAGGTGGTGGATGCCGTGCAGCAGCATCGTCCGGGTGGCGGTGAGGACGTCGGTGCCCGGCGCGACGACGATCGGCTCCCGGGATGGGAGGTCGCTGATCCGCACCTCCTCGAGGTTGCGCCCGTCGGCCACCGCCTGGGTGATGTCGGTGTCGGTCACCATCGCCACGGGCCGCTCGTTCGCCGTGACCACCAGCGCGTTGTCGCCGGAGTGCTTCATCAGGTAGGCCGCACCGGCCAGGTGCGCGCCGGGCTCCACGGTGGTGACCGCCGGACGCATGACGTCGGCGACGGTCGGAGCCAGCGCGGGGGAGGGGAGTGCGGTGTCGACGTCCGAGGTCATGTCGGAGTCCTTCCTGCCGGGAGCCCCGAGTCTGGTCGTGTCGGGGACAAGTCGGAAGCGCCGGCCGCGCATTCCCGTCGCCACGTCGTCCCGGCTCCGCTGTTGCGGTGTTTCGCGTGCTCTTGCGGTCCTGCACGACCGCAAGAGCCTCCACAACACCGCAAGGCCGCAGTCGACCACCTGTTGGCGCGCCCTCTGAGGGCTTGCGGCTCAGGCCCGGCCGGTGCGCTTCTGGCGGTAGAGGTCGGCGTCGGCGCGGGCGAGCACCGAGCTGAGCGTGTCGCCGTCCTCGGCCGTGGCGACGCCGCCGGACCACGCGAACTCGTGCGAGGCGGCCAGCTGCTGCAGGATCTCCTCGGCGCCGGACCGGTCGGTCGCGGGCAGGCACAGTACGAACTCGTCGCCGCCGTAGCGGCCGAGCAGGTCGGCCTGGCGCAGCCGGAGGGTCCAGCCGCTGGTCAGGTCGCGCAGCAGGTCGTCGCCGGCGCCGTGCCCGTGCCGGTCGTTGACCTCCTTGAAGTGGTCGAGGTCGAGGATCGCGACCGACAGCGGCTCGCCGGTCCGGACGGCGTGCGCGAGGCTGCGCGTGGCCTCGGCCTCCCAGGCGCGGCGGTTGGCCACGCCGGTGAGCGGGTCGGTGGCCGCGGCGGTGCGCAGCTGCAGCGCGAGGCGGGCCTGCACCTCGGTGAGCGCGAGCGTGGCGACCACCAGCACGACCCACTGGACGACGAACCCCGAGGGTCGGGCCGCCCAGGCGCCGGCACTGGCGACGACGACCAGCAGCAGGACGTGCGCCCGCGCCGCGCGCACCGAGAAGAAGTGCGCCGCGTAGAGCCCCACGGCGATCAGCACCGGCCCGAGGCCGACGATGCCGACCGGGGTCGCCGATCGCCAGGCGAGCACCCCGATGAGCAGGCTGATCCCGGCGACGGCGGCGTGCAGCACCTCGGCCCGGAGCCGGGCGCCGAGCACCCAGATCCCGGCCCCGCCGAGCAGTCCGATGGCCGCCAGCACCCAGAGCAGGGTCACCGGCGTCCGGACGGCGGTCGGCCGGACGGCGGCGAACAAGCACAGCGCGCCGCTGATGACGTAGAGCGCCGAGAGCAGCGCCACCGGCGCCGGTCGTCTCGCCTGCACGGTCGCCTCCCCCCTCGCGCCTCCAGGATCGACGCAGGTACCGACGGTCCGGCACCTCCGCCGCGGGTGAGTCATCCGGCGGGGTGACTCACCGGCGTCCTGTCCCTGGTGGCTGCCATCCTCATCGGCATGAACCTCCAGTTCAGGGGTGAGCTCTGGTACTGGCGCGGGCCCGCGCCGTTCCACTTCGTCACCGTCCCGGACGAGGAGTGCGGTGCGCTGGAGGCGGCGTCGTCGTTGGTCAGCTACGGCTGGGGGATGATCCCGGCCGGCGTCCGCATCGGGGCGACGTCGTTCAGGACGGCGCTGTTCCCCAAGGACGGCGGCTACGTCGTCCCGGTGAAGACCGACGTGCGCCGGCGCGAGAAGCTCGAGCTCGGCGACACCGTGCAGGTCGAGCTCTCGATCGACGTATAGCGGGCGATGAGTTCTGGTGAGGCCGCCGGTCGATGCAGGTGACCGTCGCGACACCCTCCGGAGGAACTCGATGACGACCGCGCTGCCCGGCCGCCCGCCCATCGTGGACCTGACCACCTGGCAGGCGGCTCGCGACGAGTTGCTGGTCCGCGAGAAGGCCCACACTCGCGCGGGCGACGCGATCGCGGCGGCCCGGCGCCGGCTCCCGATGGTGGAGTTCGACGCCACGGTCGAGGTCGTCGGCCCGGACGGCCCGGTTCCCTTCCTCGACCTGTTCCAGGGCCGCGACGAGCTGATCGTCTACAAGCACATGTGGTACGACGGCGCGCCGTCCCAGGGGCAGTGCGAGGGCTGCACGATCTCGGCCTGGCACGTGAAGGACGCGGTCTACCTCAACGCCCGCGGCGTCTCGTTCGCGATCGTGACGACGGGCAGCTGGGACGAGGTGGCCGACTTCGTCGAGTTCATGGGCTACACCCAGCCCTGGTACTCGGTCCGGGGCATCGACGAGCCGATCGGTGGCGAGATGGGGCTGTTCGCCGTCTACCTGCGCGACGGCGACCGAGCCTTCCTCACCTACTCGGTGACGGACCGCGGCACCGAGCCGATGGACGGGATCTTCGCCCTGCTCGACATGACCCCGTACGGGCGCGGCGAGGCGTGGGAGGACAACCCCGAGAGCTGGCCCGAGGGCCGCGGCGCGGGTTCGTTCTGGCGCACGGACGTCGAGGGGCAGCGCACCGGGGGCCCGACCAGCCGCCCCGCGCCGCAGTGGACCCGGCCCGGCGCGACGTCCGAGGAGACTCTCGGCCGATCCGGTTCCCACCACTGATCAGAGGAGGAGCCGTGGCCGACCTCGAGCCCGAGGTGCTCAGCGCCGAGCCCGTGACCACAGCCGTGGTGCGCGCCGTGGTCCCGGTGTCCGGCCTCACCGGGTTCTTCGACGCCTCGTTCCGAGAACTCGTGACGACGACGACCGACCAGGGCGTGGCGCTGCTCGGCCCCGCGTTCGCGCTGTACCGCGGGCCGTTCGCGGAGACCGTCGACCTGGAGGTCGGATTCCCGGTCGACCGGCAGGTCCGGGCCACCGGGAACGTGGTCGCCGGCGGGCTTCCCGGTGGCCGGCTCGCGCGGGTGACGCACAGCGGGTCCTTCGACGGTCTCGGGGACGCGTGGGCGCGGCTCGCGGCCTGGCTCGATGAGCAGGGGCTCTCGCCGTCCTCGGAGCGGTGGGAGGTCTACGTCACCCAGCCCTCGCCGGACATGGACCCCCGCGACCTGCGCACGGACCTCTTCTGGCCGGTCGACAGCTGAAGGGCGACGCGGTCGCGACTCGCCCTCAGGGCGGCCTGAGGGACATGAGACCAAGTCGCCGAGTGCCCCTTGCTGGGGTCGTCTACGAGTTCTCCTCGTCCGTGTCCTCACCAAAGATCCATGGGGCGCCGGGCGTGTGCCTGACGGCCCACGTTCCCATCGGCATCGAAGCGAGTTCCCGCAACGAGGAGTCGACCTCGTAGACGTGACTCTGGTGCACGATCTGGCAGTTCTCTTGCGTGGCCTGGCCCTCGGTCAGGTACTGCCAGTCCCCGTCCGACTCGTGATAAACGGTGAGGACGGGCTTCCCGTCGAAGACTTCGCGCATCACGAAGACCATGGGGTCGGAGCCGGCCATTCCTTGTCGCCGGCCGCGTCGGAGGCGGCGGAGGAGGCTGCTTCGGGGCACGCCGGGGAGTATGTCCGCACGGGGGAGGTCTGCGTGGGAGGTTGTCCGGGAGTGGGCTGCTCAAGGACCTCAGCTTCTGGGCCGAGGCGCGTTCCCGCGGGAACGTCTTGAGCAAGAGACCCACGTGCGGACGACGCCGGCCGGCTCTCGGCCGAGGCGCTCAGCCGCCTGTCAGCTCGGTCGGCACGGTGATCACGTCGACCATCGCGCCGCGCCGGTAGACCGTCACCGGCAACTCCCGGCCGATCGCGTCGGCGAACAGCAGCCGCTGCAGGCTCTGCGCCTCGGCCACCGGTCGCCGTCCCGCCTCGAGCACCAGATCGCCCGACTTGAGCCCGGCACGATCGGCGGGTGAACCGGCGACGACGTCGATGATCCGCAGGCCCAGCTTCCGCCCGGTGCGCTCGGCCAGCGGTGCCGGCAGCGGTGCCGGCGTGCTGACCACGCCGAGGTAGGCCCGTCGGACGCGTCCGTCGCGGATCAGCGAGCTGATGATCCGGCGGGTGGTGTCGTTGATCGGCACCGCCAGCCCCAGACCCCACCCCGCGACGGCGGTGTTGATCCCCACCACCCGGCTGGTGGAGTCGGCCAGCGCCCCGCCGGAGTTGCCGGGGTTGAGCGCGGCGTCGGTCTGGATGACGTCCTCCACCACGCGGGCCGTCCGCCCGTCGCGGGTGGGCAGCGACCGGCCGAGGCCGCTCACCACGCCGGCGGTCACCGACCCGGCCAGACCCAGCGGGTTGCCGACCGCGACGACGAGCTGGCCGACGCGCAGCGAGCCCGCGTCCCCGAGCTCGGCCGGCGGCGGCGTCGTCGTCCGGGCGCGGACGACGGCGAGGTCGGACAGCGGGTCGGCGCCGACGACGTCGACGTCGGTCTCGCTGCCGTCGCTGAACACCGCCCGCCCGCGCTGCGCGCGCGAGACCACGTGCGCGTTGGTGAGCAGCAGGCCGTCCGGGGTGAAGACGACGGCCGAGCCCGCACCCCCGCGACCGTAGGAGTCGGTCACCTGCAGCGCGGCGACGTGCGGGGTCAGGTCCGCGGCGACCGCGGTGACGATCTGGGAGTAGGCGTCCAGGGCCTCGTCGGTGTGCGTTCCGGGTTCCGGCAGCACGCTCATGGCCGCCCCTCCCTTGATTACGGAATTACACGACCAGTGAACGCCGTCCGGCCGCCGCTCGGCACCCGTCCCGTTGCGCCGACGGTGAACACCTCAGCCGAGGGCCGAGCGCAGGAAGCGCTCGATCGCCTCCAGCGTCGGCCGCGTCTCACGTTCGGTGCCCCGGGACGACGTCGAGCGGACCGCCGCCTCGGGCAGGGCGGGGGAGACGATGCCCTTGTCGTGCCCGATCTGCGGGACCGAGAAGAACGTCGCCTCGGCGCCGACCGCGGCCAGGGCCCCGAACAGCTGCTCGCTCTGCCCGTGCGGGACCAGCGCGTCGAGCTGCCCGTGGGCGATGAGGAACGGCGGGGCGTCGGCGGAGACGTGGGTGCACGGGTTCGCCGCCCCGACCTCGTGCGGACGGCTCTGGATCGGGAAGCCCATGAGCCGGGACTCCGGGGAACCGGGATCGTCGTGGCAGTCGGTGAGGCCCATCAGCTCGTTGAACGACGCGCACGCGCCGGGCAGCATCTGCGCGTCCATCAGCAGGAAGTCGGTCGGGCCGTAGAGGTCGACGACGGCCTGCACGCGGCTGGAGCCGCGCGTCTCGCCGACCGAACCCTCCAGCTCGTCCCCGGCGAGCCCGGCCATGGCCGCCGTCCACCCGCCGGACGAGTCGCCCATGATCGCGAACCGCGCGGGGTCCAGGCCGTGGTCGCCGGCGTGGGCCCGGAGCCAGCGGATCGCGGCCTTCACGTCGTGCACCTGGGCCGGGAACCGCGCCTGCCCGCTGGAGCGGGTGCACACCCCGGCGACGGCGAAGCCCGCCCCGGTGAACCAGGGGGCGAGCTCGGCGGCGTAGTAGGAGCCGCCGTCGTCGAGGAAGGCGCTGCCACCGCACGCGATCAACACCGGCCACGGACCGTCGCCGCCCGGCAGGTACAGGTCGAGCGTGTGGCCGCGGCTGCCCGGCGGGTCGGCCGGGGCGTAGTCGAGGCCGGTCAGCATCCGGGGCGACATGCCTGCACTATCTCAGCCATGACGGCATCGGACGCCGCCCGCCGAGCAGCGGCGGATCGCGCCTGGGCGGAGCTCCGGCCGCAGCTGGCGGCCGAGGCGCAGGCAGCGCTGGGGGAGGAGGTCGACGCCTTCCTCGCCCGCGCGGAACTGGCGCTGTTCGACGTCCACGAGCCGCTCGCCGTCCTGTACGACGAGCCCGACGCCCTCATGGCGACGGCGTTCCGGATCGTCCTGGCCGCGGCCGCCGACCGGCCGGCCGCGCTGCGACGGCTGGACCGTCGCCGCGAGATCGATCCCGGCTGGTTCCAGCGCAGCCGCATGCAGGGCTACGTCTGCTACGTCGACCACTTCTGCGGAACCCTGGACCGGCTGCCCGAGCACCTCGACTACCTCGCCGAGCTGGGCACCACGTACCTGCACCTGATGCCGCTGCTGCGGCCGCGCGAGGGCGAGAACGACGGCGGCTACGCGGTCGCCGACTACCGCGCCGTCGACCCCCGGCTGGGCACGATGGCCGACCTCGAGCGGGTCGCCGGGGCGCTGCACGAGCGGGACATGAGCCTGTGCATCGACCTCGTGCTCAACCACACCGCCCGCGAGCACCCGTGGGCGCAGGCCTGGCTGGCCGGCGACCCCGCGTACGCGGGGTTCTACAGCGCCTTCCCCGACCGGCAGGTGCCCGACGCGTACGACGCGACGATCCCCGAGGTGTTCCCCGACCGGGCGCCCGGCTCGTTCAGCTGGGTGCCGGAGGCGTGCGGCGGCGCGGGCGGGTGGGTCTGGACGACGTTCTGGCCCTACCAGTGGGACCTCGACTACACGAACCCCGCGGTGACCCTGGCGATGCTCGGCGAGATCGTCTGGCTGGCCAACCGCGGCGTCGACGTGTTCCGGATGGACGCCGTCCCGTTCATGGGGAAGCGCCTGGGCACCACCTGCCAGAACCAGCCCGAGGTGCACACGCTGCTGCAGCTGCTGCACGCGCTCACCCGGGTGGCCGCGCCGGGCGTGGTCTTCAAGGCCGAGGCGATCGTGGCGCCCGACGACCTGGTGCCCTACCTCGGCGGCCACGAGCGCTACCGCCCCGAGTGCGAGCTGGCCTACCACAACTCGCTCATGGTGCTGCTCTGGAGCAGCCTGGCCACCCAGGACGCCCGGCTGGCCCGGCACGCGCTGGGCCGGATGCGGCCGATCCCCCCGACGACCACCTGGGTCACCTACGTCCGCGGGCACGACGACATCGGCTGGGCGGTCACCGACGAGGACGCCGCGGCGATCGGGGTCGGCGGCCATTCGCACCGCCGCTTCCTCAACGACTTCTTCGCCGGCCACTACCCGGCCTCGTCGGCCCGCGGCGCGCTGTTCCAGGAGAACGCGCTGACCGGCGACGCGCGGATCTCCGGCTCCGCGGCCTCGCTGTGCGGCATCGAGGACGCCCTCGAACGCGGGGACGACGCCGCCCTGGAGGCCGGGATCCGCCGGCTCGTGCTGCTGTACTCGGTCGCCTTCGCGTGGGGCGGCATCCCGCTGCTGTACATGGGCGACGAGATCGCGCTGCTCAACGACGACCGCTACCTGGCGGACCCGTCGCGCGCGCCGGACAACAGGTGGATGCACCGCCCGGTCATGGACTGGGCCGCGGCGCAGCGGCGGACCGACCCGACCACGCTGGAGGGTCGGGTCTTCGGCCGGATCCGGCAGCTCGGCGAGGTCCGGCGGTCGCAGCTGGCGCTGCACGGCGGCGCCGAGTCCACGGTGTTCGACGCCGGCAGCGACGCCGTCCTGGCCTGGCGACGGCGGTCGGCCCGCAGCGGCACCTTCGTCGGTCTGGCGAACTTCTCCGCGACCCCGCAGGTGGTGGACGCCGACACCGTGACCGGCTTCGGTGCGTTCGCACCGGTGCTGACCAGCGACGGGCCGCCCGAGGTCGCCGGCGGCCGGCTCGTGGTCCCCGGTCTCGGCTTCGCCTGGCTCGCCGAACCCTGACTGGGAACGGAATTCCGGCCCGGATCGTCTTCGGGATAGGGGGTGCGCCGGGGCCACCGGACGCCGTACCGTTCCGGCACGGCCGAGGACCGGCCGACGACGCACCCCTGCTCGGCCGGCTCCGCTCGCGGCGCCACGCAACGTCCCCCACAGGCCCCTCAGTGCAGAGGAGCGCGCGCGTGGAACGTCCTTCCGTCGTCCCTTGCCCCGAGTCCCCGGCCTCCGGCGCCGCGACGCTCGCGCCCGTCGGCGTGGCCGCGACGCTCGAACGCCCGTCCCCGCCCGCCGTGCCGGGGGCGACCTTCGGCATCGAGGAGGAGTTCCACCTCGTCGATCCCGAGACCTTCGACCTGCTGCCCAGTGCGGAGCTCTCGGCCTCCGCCATGCTCGGCGAGGCGGGTCCGCATCTGCACGCCGAGATCACCACCACCCAGCTGGAGACGGCGAGCGGGATCTGCAGCACGCTCGACGACCTGCGCGCCGAGCTGGTGGTGACCCGCGCCGAGGCTTCGGCGGCCGCCGCCGCGGCGGGCCGCGCGCTGCTGCCGGCCTCGACCCACCCCTTCGCGTCGTGGCGCGACCAGGAGGTCACCGCCGCCCCGCGCTACGAGGCGATGGTCGTCCGGTGGGCGGTGCTGGCCCAGCAGCAGGACATCGCCGGCTGCCACGTGCACGTCGGCGTCCCCGACCTGGAGACGGCGGTGGCGGTGATGGACCGCGCCCGCCCGTACCTGCCGCTGCTGCTGGCCATGACCGGCAGCTCGCCGTTCCACGACGGCCTCGACACCGGCTACGACAGCTACCGCACCCAGTGGTGGTCGCGCTGGCCGATCTCCGGCCCGCCGGAGCTGTTCGGCAGCGCGCAGCGGTTCACCGAGGTGGTCGACGGGCTGGTCGCCACCGGCGTGATCGCCGACAGCTCCCACCTCTACTGGGACGTGCGGCCCTCGTACCACCTGCCCACGCTCGAGTTCCGCATCGGCGACGTCTGCACGTCGGTGGACGACGCCGTCCTGCACGCCGCGCTGATCCGCTCGCTGGTGCGGGTGCTCGCGGCGCGGGCGGTCCGCGAGGAGCCGTTCCCCGACCCGCGGCCGGAGCTGCTGCGCGCGGCCCGCTGGCGCGCCGCCCGGCACGGGATCGGCGGCGAGCTGTTCGACCCCCAGCTCGGCCGGCTCGTCGACGCCCGCGTCGCGCTGCGCCGGCTGCTCGCCGAGCTCGAGGACGACCTCCGCGCCGCCGGTGAGTGGGAGGAGGTCGTCGTCCTGGCGCAGGAGCTGCTGTTCCGGGGGACGTCGGCCACGCGGCAGCGCCGGACCTGGCTGCGGACCGGTGATCCCCGGGCGGTCGCCGCGGCCGTCGTCCGCGAGGGCGCCGGGCGCTAGGTGTACCCAGCCACGACGTTGGTGACAGCGTTGAGGGTTGAACGCAGGAGAACCTCCGAGTGGGGTGTGGCTTGTCTAAGGCCCACATCCGCCCGGAGGTTCTCGTGTCCCACGGTAATGCTCGCCTGACTGTTCACGGCCGGAAGTTGATCGTCGAGCGGCATGCCTCCGGCTGGCGCCAGGCGCACATCGCTGCGGCAATGGGGGTCTCCCGCAAGTGCGTTCGGACCTGGATCAACCGCTTCAAGGACGAGGGCGAGGCCGGGTTGGTCGACCGGTCCAGCCGCCCGCACACCAGCCCTCGGCGCATCCCGGCCGAGACCGAGGACCGCATCGTCGAGCTACGCCGCCAGCAGCGCCGAGGGCCCGCGTGGATCGGCGCCGAGCTGGGCGTGCCGGCCCGCACGGTGTCCCGCGTGCTGGTCCGCCGTGGGCAGCCCCGGCTGGCTGTCCTGGACCCGATGACCGGCGAGATGATCCGGGCCTCGAAGGTGACCGCGGTCAGATACGAGCGGTCGGCCCCCGGCGAGCTGGTGCACATGGACGTCAAGAAGCTTGCCCGCATCCCCGACGGCGGGGGCTGGCGTGCGCACGGCCGCGCTGCGGGCAGCACCAGCCGCCGCCGCTCGGCCGTCGTCGGCTTCGACTACGTGCACTCCCTGGTCGATGACTACTCGCGGCTGGCCTACTCCGAGATCCAAGCCGACGAGAAGGGCACCACCTGCGCGGCGTTCCTCGCCCGAGCCGCGACCTACTTCGCCGATCACGGCATCGGCCGCATCGAGCGGGTGATGACCGACAACGCCTGGGCCTACCGGTACTCCCTCCGCGACGTCATCACCGACCTGGGCGCTCGACAGGTGTTCATCAAGCCGCACTGCCCGTGGCAGAACGGCAAAGTCGAACGGCTCAACCGCACCCTGGCCACCGAGTGGGCCTACCGGCAGGCATTTACCAGCAACGGTGAACGCTCAGCCGCCCTTGCTCCCTGGCTCCAGCACTACAACACTCGGCGCCGCCACAGTGCACTCGGCGGACTGCCGCCGGTCAGCCGGCTGGCACCAACCTGATGGCTGGGTACAGCTGATAGCCGTTGACCCCGTTCCTGCGGAAGCGTCCTGACGACGTTTCCGCGGTGGACGGGAGGTTGTCGTGGGCTTGCTGCACGAGGCGCTGCCGGCGTCGACGCTGGTGGTGGCCATCGATCCGGGGAAGGTCAGCAATCGGGTCTGGTTGAGCACCGGTGAAGTCGGCCAGGTGGTGCCGCCGCTGTCGCTGCCGGTGTTGCGTCCGGGGCTGGAGCAGCTGCACCGACTGGTCGTGGACCACGTCGGCCCCTCGGGTCCGGTGTTCGCCATCGAGGCCTCCGGCGGGCTGCATCAGGCCTGGCTGCGCGAGCTCAACCAGCGGTTTCCCGGATCGGTCCGGCTCTTCGCGCCCTCGGAGACCACCGCCGCCCGAGCACAACTGGGATCGCGGCGATTCAAGACCGATGACCGGGACTGCGCGGCGCTGACCTACCTGGCCCGCCAAGGACAGGGCCGGCCGGTGCCCGACCAGGAACAGGACGCGCTCACCGCGGCTGTTCGCCACCGCCGCGGCCTGATCGGCGAGCACAAGGTGGCCCAGCAGCGGCTGCACGATCAACTGCATGCCCTCTGCCCCGGACTGGCCGCACCCGACGGGCATGGCCGGGCGCTGCCGGCCGACAGCGTGATCGGGCAGGCGGTGCTGGACTGCGCCGCGGCCTTCGCCGGCCGACCGCCCTCGATCCGTTCGCTGCGCGCTCGAGCCCGGGGGCGCGTGCTCACCAGCGAAGCGGAGTTCTGGGTCGGGCGGTGGCGGGCCTGCCTGCCACCGCCGCCCGACGCCTCGGCACGAGCAGCGCGGTTGAGCCGGAGCGTGGCCCGCTGGCGGGCGATCGCTGCCGACATCGCCGCGGTCGACGCGGAGATCACCGCTCTGCTGGCCGAAAGCGCCGGGCAGATCCTCACCACGCTGCCCGGTGTGGCCACCAGTCGTGCAGCAGCCTTCGCCGCGTTCAGCCTGCCGATTGCCCGGTTCCCCACCGCGGAGCATCTCTACTCGGCCACCGGCCTGGCCCCGGGCAGCTACCGGTCGGCGACGATCAACCGGCGCACCCCGATCTCCCGTCAGGGGCTGCCCGAACACCGCGATGCGCTGATGAACCTCGCCTGGGGCCTGTCCCAGCACTGCGGGCCGTTCATCGACCGCGCCCACGAGCTGCGCGCCCGCGGCCTGCGCCCGATCCCGGTCCGCATCGCCCTGGCCCGCCACGCCTGCCGACTGGCCTACACCCTGCTCCAGACCCAACAACCCTTCGACGAACAGCGCTACCGTCGAGCCCGGCACCAGAGCGAGCGGTGACGGCTGTGACAGCTATGCCGCACGACGGCGCAACCTAGCTTGCCGCCCGCTCGCCCTGGGGCCGCCCACGGCGCACAAGAAAGCCTGCCGCTCGACGGCGTCTGATCAGCCTGCCGACCAGGCCCCACCGCCGGACCGATCACCGCGCTGCGCTCCCAGGCCGGACGCCCCCCGCACCCGGCCGGATGACACCTGCCCGCCCGACGGTCTTGACCTCAAGGGCGAAAGCTAGGCGGAGCGGCGCCCGGTGAGGTCCTCGGCGGGCGCGTCGTCGGCCAGCCCGCCGGTCTTCGACTGCTCGAACTCGGGCCCGAGGTGCTCCAGGGCGAGCCGGCCGTAGACCTGCTGCTGGGTGGCGACGCGCTGCGAGCGGCCGCGGCCCAGGAAGCTGATCGCCCAGTGGAACACCGTCGTCACCCGGCTCTTGAAGCCCACGATGTACATCAGGTGGACGACCAGCCAGAGCACCCAGGCGATGAAGCCGCCGAACCGGAACTTGCCGATGTCGGCGACCGCGGAGAACCGCGAGATCGTCGCCATCGAGCCCTTGTCGAAGTACTTGAACGGCGCGGCCGCCGGCTTGCCGGCGATCCGGCGCTTGATCGCGTCGGCGGAGTACCGGCCGCCCTGGATCGCCACCTGCGCGACGCCGGGCAGCTTGTCCAGGTTGATCATGTCGCCGACGACGTGCACCTCCGGGTGGCCCGGGAGGGTCAGGTCGGGCAGCACCGACACGCGGCCGGCGCGGTCGACGGCCGCACCGGACTGCTCGGCGAGCTGCTTGCCCAGCGGGGAGGCCTGCACGCCGGCGGCCCAGATCTTGGTGGCCGCGTTGATCCGCCGCGAGGTGCCGTCGGAGTCCTTGACCTCGATGCCGTTCTCGTCGAGGTTGGTGACCATCGCGCCGAGCTGGACCTCGACGCCCATCTCGTTGAGCTGGCGGCGGGCCTTGCCGCCGAGCCGCTCGCCGAACGACGGCAGCACCAAGGGCGCCGCGTCGAGCAGGATGATCCGCGCGGTGGTCGGGTCGATGTTGCGGAAGTCGTGCTTGAGCGTGCGGTGCGCGAGCTCGGCGATCTGCCCGGCCATCTCCACACCCGTCGGGCCGGCGCCGACGACGACGAAGGTCATCAGCCGGTCGATCTCGGACTGGTCGGTGGCCAGCTCCGCCAGCTCGAAGGCGCCGAAGATCCGGCCGCGCAGCTCGAGGGCGTCGTCGATGCTCTTCATCCCCGGGGCGAACTCGGCGAACTGGTCGTTGCCGAAGTAGGACTGCCCGGCCCCGGCGGCGACGATCAGCTCGTCGTACGGGTGCACGCTGGTGCGGCCCAGGACGGTCGAGGTGACCGTGCGGTTCGTCAGGTCGATGTCGGTGACCTCGCCCAGCACGACGCGGGTGTTCTCGTGCCGCTTGAGGATCTCCCGGGTGGCCGGGGCGATCTCGCCCTCGGAGAGGATCCCGGTAGCCACCTGGTACAGCAGCGGCTGGAAGAGGTGGTGGCTGGTCTTGCCGATGACCGTGACGTCCACCGGCGCCTTCTTGAGCGCCTGAGCCGCGAAGAGACCGCCGAAGCCGGTGCCGACGATCACCACCCGCGGGCGACCGGTCGGGGACGCGCTGCCTGCCTGCACTGGTGATGTCGTCATGATGAATCCAGTCTCCCACTCCGGGGGTTCCCAGCCGCGACGGGCCGGGAGCGATCCGGGACACATCCTCCCTGCCCATCGGGTCCGGGAGCCAATCCTGACCCGCATCCAGGAGAACCACAGGTGGCGGGCCGCTATGCCCCGCCGCCCCGCGGTCGGCGCACGCCGCGCTGACCAGGCCACCCGCACGGGGCTGCCGACGATCGCGACCGGCGGGGATCCGCCCGGGGGCGTGTCACTATGACGCCGTGGCGCACACCTCTGCCTCGCCCGGCGCGCTGCTGCGCCACGTGCGGAAGGGGCGTGCCCGCAGCCGGGCCGAGCTCGTCGCGCTCACCGGCGCCTCCCGGAACACGATCAGCGCGCGCGTCGACCAGCTGATCGGCGCCAACCTGCTCGAGGAGGGCGGCCGGGGCTGGAGCACCGGCGGGCGCCCGCCGACGATCCTGCGCTTCAACAGCCGCGCGGGCTGCGTCCTGGCCGTCGACCTCGGGGTCACCAGCGTCGACGTCGCCGTCACCGACCTCTCCGCCCAGGTGCTCGCCACGGTCGGTCACCCGATCGACATCGCCGACGGCCCGGGGCCGGTGCTGGCGGAGGTCGACCGGCTCGCCCAGAAGGTGCTGGCCGACGCCGGTCTGACGCCGGCCGACGTCCGCGCCGTCGGGGTCGGGGTGCCCGGGCCGGTGGAGTTCTCGACCGGCCGGCCGTCCCACCCGCCGATCATGCCGGGCTGGCACGACCACCCGATCCCCGGCGCGTTCGGCCGGTACGACTGCCCGGTCTACGTCGACAACGACGTGAACGTCATGGCCCTCGGCGAGATGGGCGTCACCGACTCGACCGACGACGTGCTCGTGGTCAAGGTCGGCACCGGCATCGGCTGCGGCGTCATCGTCGAGGGGCGCGTCTACCGCGGCGCGCAGGGCAGCGCCGGCGACATCGGGCACATCTACGTCGCCCAGCCCGACGACCGGACCGTGCTCTGCCGGTGCGGCAACGAGAACTGCCTCGAGGCGATCGCCGGCGGCGGCGCGCTGCTCCGGGACGCGCTCGCGGCCGGCCTGCCGGTCACCTCGACCCGGCAGGTGATCGAGCTCGCCAACCACGGGGACGGCCCCGCGGTCGAGCTGGTCCGCAACTCCGGGCGCACCATCGGCACGGTCCTCGCCGCGCTGGTGAACTTCTTCAACCCACACCGCATCGTGATGACCGGCGGCGTCGCGCAGGCCGGCCTGCCGCTGCTCGCCGGCATCCGCGAGACGGTCTACCGCAGGTCGATGCCGCTGGCCGCGCGCTCGCTGGAGATCAGCGTGAGCGATGCACCGGAGATGTCCGGGCGGGTCGGTGCGGCCCTCATGGCGATCGAGGGCTACCTCGACGAGGACGCGATCCACCAGGCGCTGGCGCGCTGACGCGGGTCCGCCGACGACGGCGGGACCGGCCCGTTGCAGTTCGGTAACTCCTGTGTGTGGCCTTGACCACTCCTGTGCGCCCCCTTAGGTTGCGCTGTGAACCGACTAATGATCAACGGTGAGCAAAAGTCCGGGGGTGCAGGTGACCGCTCCGCTGCTGCAGATGCGCGGGATCGTCAAGGCGTTCCCCGGCGTGCGCGCGCTCGACGGTGTCGACCTCGACGTGCAGCCCGGTGAGGTCCACTGCCTGCTCGGCCAGAACGGTGCCGGGAAGTCGACCCTGATCAAGGTGCTCGCCGGGGCGCACCAGCCGGACGACGGCGAGATCACCTGGCGCGGCGAGCCGGTCCGCCTCGGCAACCCCCAGGCCGCGATGAGCCTGGGCATCGCGACGATCTACCAGGAGCTCGACCTGGTCGACGGCCTGACCGTCGCGGACAACATCTTCCTCGGCCGCGAGGTCGCCCGCTTCGGCCTGTCCCACCTGTCGCGGGCGAACCGGCTGGCCGGCGCGCTGCTCGCGCGGCTGGGGCACCCCGAGATCCGCCCGACCGCCGAGGTGGGCTCGCTGCCCGCCGCCGCCCAGCAGATGGTCAGCATCGCCCGCGCCCTCTCGCAGGACGCCCGGCTGATCATCATGGACGAGCCGTCCGCCGTCCTGGACAACGAAGAGGTCGAGCGGCTGTTCGGGGTCATCCGCGACCTCACGGCCGACGACGTCGCCGTCGTCTACATCTCGCACCGGCTCGAGGAGATCCGCGAGATCGGCGACCGGATCACGGTCCTCAAGGACGGCCGCACGGTGGCCACCGGGCTGCCGGCGCGCGAGACGCCCACCCGCGAGGTCATCACCCTGATGACCGGCCGCGACATCGAGTACGTGTTCCCGCCGCGGCGCACGGCGCTCGCCGGCGACGCGGACCCGCTGCTGGAGGTCGACGGCCTGGCGCTGGACGGGCACTTCGCCGACGTCTCCTTCACCGTGCGCCCCGGCGAGATCGTCGGCCTGGCCGGGCTGGTCGGGTCGGGTCGCTCGGAGATCCTCGAGACCGTCTACGGCGCCCGGCGTCCCTCCGCCGGCAGCGTCCGCGTCGCCGGCCGCCGCTTGCGGCCCGGCGACACCGGCGCCGCGGTGGCCGCGGGGATCGGGCTGGCGCCGGAGGAGCGCAAGAGCCAGGCGCTGCTGCTCGGCGAGGCGGTCTACCGCAACATCAGCATCTCCAGCCTGGGCCGCTTCGCCTCCGTCGGCTTCCTGTCCCGGCGGGCCGAGAAGGCGGCGGCGCGCAAGCAGGTCACCGCGCTGGAGGTCCGCCCCGCCGACGTGGAGCGCGAGGCGCGGACCCTGTCCGGCGGCAACCAGCAGAAGGTCGTGCTGGCCCGCTGGCTGCTCCGCGACTGCCGGGTGCTGCTGCTCGACGAGCCCACCCGAGGCGTCGACGTCGGGGCGCGGTCGGAGATCTACGCGCTGATCCGGGAGCTGGCCGACCGCGGCGTCGCGGTCGTCGTCGTCTCCAGCGAGATCCCGGAGGTCCTCGGCCTGGCCGACCGGGTCCTGGTGATCTCCGACGGCGCGGTCGTCGCGGAGCGAACGGCCGACGCCCTCGACGAGCACGCGGTGCTCGACATGGTCATGGAGGGGACGGTCGGCGCGGTCGCCGCCGCCTCCGGCACGCAGCACGGAGGGGACGGAGCATGAGCACGACCACCAGCGCCACGACCGACGGCACGATCTCGGCCTCGGAGCAGAACGGGAACCGGCGGCCCGGGCTGACGTCCGGTCCGTTCGTCCGGCTGCTCGGGCTGATCCTCGCCCTGGTCATCCTCTGCGTGGTCGGCGTGATCACCGCGGGCGACCGCTTCGCCGACATCGACAACGTGCTGACGATCCTGCGGCTGGCCTCCGTCATCGGTGTGGTCAGCGTCGGGATGACCTTCGTGATCATCGGCGGCGGCATCGACCTGTCGGTCGGGGCGATCGTCGCGCTGTCCTCGGTGTGGGCCACCACGCTGGCGACCCAGCAGCTCGCCGACGACTACCACTGGATCGTCATGGTCGTCACCGCGATCCTGGTCGGCGCCGGCTGCGGGCTGGTCAACGGCGTCGTGATCGCCTACGGCAAGCTCGTCGCCTTCATCGCGACGCTGGCCATGCTGGCCGCGGCCCGGGGCCTGGCCGAGATCATCTCCAACCGGCGCACGCAGATCATCCGCAACCAGGACTTCCTGCACTTCTTCTCCGGGACCGTGCTCGGCATCCCGACGTTGGTGATCATCTTCGCGCTCGTGGCCGTCGTGGGCTGGATCCTGCTCAACCGGACGACGTTCGGCCGGCGCACCTTCGCCGTGGGCGGCAACGCCGAGGCGGCCCGGCTCGCCGGCATCCGGGTCAAGCGGCACACGGTGCTGCTCTACGTCCTGTCCGGCGTCACCTGCGGGATCGCCGCGGTCATGCTCATGGCCAGGACGACGACCGGCAGCTCGACGCACGGCACGCTCTACGAGCTCGACGCCATCGCGGCGGTCGTCATCGGCGGCACCCTGCTGATCGGCGGCCGCGGCACGATCGTCGGCACCGTCCTCGGCGTGCTGATCTTCACCACGCTCGGCAACGTCTTCACGCTCAACAACCTGTCCAGCTCGGCCCAGGCGATCGCCCGCGGCGTGATCATCGTCCTCGCCGTGCTCCTGCAGCAGCAGCTGGCCGGACGGGAAGGCCGGGTCCGCCGGGCCCGCGCTCCCGGTGGACCGGGCGGCCTCGCCTCCGGCGGCACCGCCACGGCGGCCTCGGCGCCCACCCCCTGATCGGCACCACCCCGGCGGGCCGTCCGGCCCACCGGTGCACACCGGCCTCCCTCGAGGAGGAGGGCCGCCATCCATTCGAGGAGAAGGCATGTCTGCAGCGCGGCAGCGCCGCTTCCGGCGTCTGATGCCCACCGCCGTGGGTCTGATCGCCGCTGGTGCCCTGATCACGGGCTGCACCAGCAACACCCCGGAGAGCAACAGCTCGGGCGGCGGCAACAACGCCGCCAGCGACAACGACGAGTCCGGCGACACCGTCACCATCGGCTTCTCGGCCCCGGCCGCGGACCACGGCTGGATCGCCGGTATCACCCAGGCCGCCCGTGACGAGGCCGACAAGTACGACGACATCGACCTGCAGGTGGCCGAGGGCACCAACGACGTCAGCACCCAGATCAGCCAGGTCGAGACCTTCATCAACCAGAAGGTGGACGCGATCGTGCTGCTGCCCTTCGACGGCGCCGCCCTGACGCCCGTCGCGCAGCAGGCGATGGACGCCGGCATCCCGGTGATCAACGTCGACCGCGAGTTCGACAGCCCGTTCGCCGCCCGCACCACGATCCTGGGCGACAACTACGGCATGGGCGTCTCGGCCGGCACGTACATCTGCTCGCGGCTGGGCGACAAGCCCGACGCGATCATCGGCGAGGTCGCCGGCATCGACTCGCTGCCGCTGACCCAGGACCGGAGCAAGGGCTTCGCCGACGCCCTCAAGGGGTGCGGGCTCAAGGTCAGCCACCGGGTCGCGGCGGAGTTCACCGTGGAGTCCGGTGAGGAGCAGATGTCGAACCTGCTGCAGGCCGCGCCGCACCTCGACGCCGTCTGGAACCACGACGACGACCAGGGCGTCGGTGTCCTGGCCGCCATCGAGAACGCCGGCCGCGACGAGTTCTTCATGGTCGGCGGCGCCGGTTCGGCCAACGCCATGCGGCACATCCAGGACGGCGACTCGGTGCTCGAGGCGACCGTCATCTACCCGCACACGCAGGCCGCCGACGGCATCAAGCTCGCCCGGCTGATCGCCCAGGGCAAGAGCATGTCGGACCTGACCTCGCAGGGGGTCCCGCGCCGGATCATGCTCAACGCCCCCGTGGTGACCAAGGACAACGTGGACGAGTTCATCAAGAACGCGTTCGAGTCCTGACCGTTCGGGTGGGGCCGCCGGACCGTCGTCCGGCGGCCCCACCGCGTCTTTTTCCGGAGATCCGATGACCACGGGCAAGCCCTCTCTCCGCGTCGGCCTGATCGGCTACGCGTTCATGGGCGCCGCGCACTCGCAGGCGTGGCGCACCGCTCCGCACTTCTTCGACCTGCCGCTGCACCCGGAGCTGGCCGTGCTGGTCGGCCGGACCCCCGACCGCGTCGCCGAGGCGGCCGGACGGCTGGGCTGGGCGCAGACCGAGACCGACTGGCACCGCCTCCTCGAGCGCGACGACGTCGACCTGGTCGACGTCTGCACGCCGGGGGACACGCACGCCGAGATCGCCATCGCCGCCCTCGAGGCCGGCAAGCACGTGCTCTGCGAGAAGCCGCTGGCCAACACCGTCGCGCAAGCCCAGGCGATGACCGAGGCCGCCACCCGGGCCGCGGCGAACGGCGTGCGGTCGATGGTCGGCTTCACCTACCGCCGGGTGCCGGCGATCGGCCTGGCCCGCCGGCTCGTGGCCGAGGGCCGGCTCGGCGACATCCGCCACGTGCGGGCGCAGTACCTGCAGGACTGGATCACCGATCCGCAGGCGCCGATGTCCTGGCGGCTGGAGAAGGACAAGGCCGGCTCCGGTGCGCTCGGCGACATCGGCGCGCACATCGTCGACCTGACCCAGTACATCACCGGCCAGCGGATCACCGGCGTCAGCGGGCTGCTCGAGACCTTCGTCGAGCAGCGGCCGCTCGCGGCCAGCACGGGGTCGCTGTCCGGCGCGGCGGGGGAGGGCGTCGGCCAGGTGACCGTGGACGACGCCGCCGTCTTCCTGGGCCGGTTCACCGGCGGGGCGCTGGCCGTCTTCGAGGCGACCCGCTTCGCGCTCGGCCGCAAGAACGCCATCCGGATCGAGATCAACGGCTCGGCCGGCAGCGTGGCGTTCGACTTCGAGGACATGAACGTCCTGCACTTCTTCGACGGCACCGAGCCCGCCGAGACCGCCGGCTTCCGGCGGATCGTCGTCACCGAGCCCGAGCACCCGTACGTGGCGGCCTGGTGGCCGGCCGGGCACGGGCTCGGCTACGAGCACGGGTTCACCCACCAGGTCGTCGACCTGGTCACCGCGATCGCGAAGGGCGACGACCCGTCGCCGTCCTTCGCCGACGGCCTGCAGGTGCAGCGCGTGCTCGACGCCGTCGAGCGCAGCGCCGCCGATCACTCGACCTGGACCGAGATCTAGAGGAGAGCACGCGATGCCCCGCCCGATCACCCTGTTCACCGGCCAGTGGGCCGACCTGCCCTTCACGGAGATGTGCCGGCTGGCCTCCGACTGGGGCTACGACGGCCTGGAGGTCGCCTGCTGGGGCGACCACCTCGACGTCGAGCGCGCCGCCAACGACGACTCCTACGTCGAGGAGCGCCTGGGCCTGCTCGACAAGCACGGCCTGCAGCTGTTCGCCATCTCCAACCACCTCAACGGCCAGGCCGTCTGCGACGACCCGATCGACGAGCGGCACCGCGGCATGGTCAACCCGCGGGTGTGGGGCGACGGCGATCCCGAGGGCGTCCGGCAGCGGGCGGCCGAGGAGATGAAGCTGACCGCCCGTGCCGCGGCCCGGCTCGGTGTGAAGACCGTCGTCGGGTTCACCGGGTCGAAGATCTGGAAGACCGTGGCGATGTTCCCACCGGTCCCCGAGTCGATGATCGAGGACGGCTACGCGGACTTCGCGGCCCGCTGGAACCCGATCCTCGACGTGTTCGACGAGGTCGGCGTCCGGTTCGCCCACGAGGTGCACCCGAGCGAGATCGCCTACGACTACTGGACGACGGTCCGCACGCTGGAGGCGATCGGCCACCGCGAGGCGTTCGGGCTGAACTGGGACCCGTCGCACTTCGTGTGGCAGGACCTCGACCCGGTCTCGTTCCTGTGGGACTTCAAGGACCGGATCTACCACGTCGACTGCAAGGACGCGAAGAAGCAGGTCGGCAACGGCCGCAACGGCCGGCTGAGCTCGCACCTGCCCTGGGCCGACCCGCGGCGCGGGTGGGACTTCGTCTCCACCGGGCACGGCGACGTCCCGTGGGAGGCCTGCTTCCGGATGCTCAACACGATCGGCTACGACGGCCCGATCTCGGTCGAGTGGGAGGACGCCGGCATGGACCGGCTCGTCGGCGCCCCCGAGGCGCTGGAGTTCGTCCGCCGGCTGGCCTTCGACCCGCCCGCGGCCGCCTTCGACGCCGCCTTCTCCAGCGGCAACTGAGGTTGAACGGAGGCTGACGAGCGAGGTTTCCTCGCTCGTCAGCCTCCGACGACCCGGGTGCGGCGGCGGGCGACCACGGCCAGGGTGACCAGGACGACGAAGCCCGCCGCCTCGACCGCGAACGACTCCCACCACAGCTGCGCCTGCGTGGACTCGACGAAGCCGAACAGGCCGACGGTCGTCGAGACGATCAGCGCCGCGAGCGTGCCCAGGCAGAGCAGCGCTCCGAGCACCGCCGCGACTGGCAGCCAGCGCTGCGGCGTGATGAGCACCAGCAGCGCACCACCGAAGCCCAGCACGGTGTCGAGCAGGAACGCCGGACCGATCACGTCGATCGAGTCGTAGCCCTGCTGCCACAGGTAGAGGTGGATCACGGCCACGCCGACCAGCAGCGCGGCGCCGACGATGCGCAGGACGAGGGTCATCAGCTGACCGTCACGTCCGTCTCCATGCCCATCGCCCGGTGGTTGCCGACGGAGCAGTAGAAGACGTACTTCCCGGGCTCGAGCGTGACGGTGAACGTCCCCGAGTCACCGGGGCCGAGCGTGTCGCTCCGGGCGATGTCCTCACCGTTCTGCTCGACCACCAGGTCGTGCGTCGCGTCGCCCTCGTTCTTCACGGTGATCGTGTACTCCCCGGCGGGCAGGTTGCTGCTCTCCAGCCGGATGTCGAAGCCGACCTCGGTGACCGTGAGGGTCTGCGCCTGCCCGGCCGAGGAGTCCCCCGCGGCGCTGCTCGAGGACGACGACGAGGACGAGGACGACGACGACGCGGCGTCGCTGCTGCCGCCGCAGGCGGTCAGCAGCCCGAGGGCCAGGGCGAGACCGCCCGCCGCGGCGACGTGGCGGACCTGGGACACGGACACGGGACCTCCCGGTGGCGGCGGCCGGCGCCCCCGACGGCAGCGGCCCGCTACCGGAGATCCTGCAATGTTGTAGGACTTCCGGGAAGTCCGGGTTCCTGTGAGGACCGTGTGAAGCGGGTGTCAGTCCTTCGCGGCGTTGCGGGCGGCCCTGCGACCGGCCTTCTCCGCCTTCTTCGCCTGCTTCTCGGCCTTCTTCACCGACACGGTCTGCCGGCGCGCGGTGAACCCGCGCAGCATGATCGACAGGCCGATGCCGGCCAGCCAGGCGTCCTTGGCCAGCGCCAGCCCGTCCTGCGTCGGGGCCAGGCTGCCGGGCTTGCGCATGCCCGGCGTCTGCAGGTAGAGACCGAGCAGGCCCCCGGAGAACGCGGTGAGCGCCGCCCCGGCGACGATCGTCGGCACGAACGGCGTCAGCAGCGCCGCACCCAGCACGATCTCGCTGGTCGACAGCACCTTGAGGAACTGCTGCGGCGGCACCGACTTGAGGAACGGGTAGGTCCCCGACGCGAAACCGTGCATCCCGGTGGCGGTCGCCTCGTCGGCCCCGCGCTTGCCGAGGCCGCTGTTGAGGATGAACGCGCCGGCCGAGACGCGGGCGGGGATCTCCGACAGGGTGATGGGCAGTGCCATGAGCGCCCAGTGCCCGCCGCGACGGTCCATCAACCGTCGCGGCGGGCGGGGGAGATCAGCGGCCGCGGCGGGAGCGGGCGCTGAAGGACGCGGCGGACGTCGTCCCGGCGCGGGCGGCGAGCTCGGCGCGGGTGCGGGCCGGTCCGGTGGGGCGGGCCTTGGGCGTGGCGGCCTTGGTGGTCGTCGACGAGCCGGAGCCGCCGCGGCGGCGACGGCCGCCGCCCTGGCCCTGCGGCTGCGGGGCCGGCTCGGGCGCCGGCTCGACGAAGGGGGCGGCCGGCCCGGTGAGCGCGGCGATCTCGGCCGCGCCGGGGCGCACCGCCGTCACGGTCGGGCTGATCCCGGCCTGTCGGGCCAGGGTCCGCACCTCGCCGGCCTGGTCCGGCGTGCTGACGGTGACCACCGTGCCGCCGGCGCCGGCCCGCGCGGTGCGGCCGGACCGGTGCAGGTACGCCTTGTGCTCGGCCGGCGGGTCGACGTGCACGACCAGTGCCACGTCGTCGACGTGGATGCCGCGGGCGGCGATGTCGGTCGCGCACAGCACCCGGGTGCTGCCGTCGCTGAACGCGGCGAGGTTGCGCTCGCGGGCGTTCTGGCTGAGGTTGCCGTGCAGGTCGACGGCGGGGATCCCGGCCGCGGTCAGCTGCTTGGCCAGCTTCTTGGCCTGGTGCTTGGTGCGGGTGAACAGCACGCTGCGTCCCAGGCCCGAGGCGAGCTGGCGGACCACCTCGGCCTTGTCGGCGCTCTGCACCTGGAACACGTGGTGGGTCATCGTCGCCACCGGCGCGACGGCCGGGTCGACCGAGTGGGTGGTCGGGGTGCTCAGGTAGCGCTTGACCAGGACGTCGACGCCGTTGTCCAGCGTCGCGGAGAACAGCAGCCGCTGGCCGATCTTCGGCGTCTTGTCCAGCAGCCGCTTCACGCCGGGCAGGAAGCCGAGGTCGGCCATGTGGTCGGCCTCGTCGAGCACGGTGATCTCGACGGCGGAGAGGTCGGCGTGGCCCTGGTTGATCAGGTCCTCCAGCCGGCCGGGGCAGGCGATGACCACGTCGACGCCGGCGGCCAGCGCCTGCACCTGCGGGTTCTGGCCGACGCCGCCGAAGATCGTGGTCGCGCGCATGCCCAGCGCGCGGGCCAGCGGGTCGACGACGGCGAGCACCTGGTTGGCCAGCTCGCGGGTCGGCACGAGGACGAGCGCGCGCGGCCGCTTCGGGCTGCGGCGGCTGTCGGAGGCGGCCAGGCGGGCGACCAGCGGGAGGCTGAAGGCCAGCGTCTTGCCCGAGCCGGTGCGCCCGCGGCCGAGCACGTCGCGACCGGCGAGCGTGTCGGGCAGCGTGGCGACCTGGATCGGGAACGGCGCGGTGATGCCGCTGGCGGCGAGCACCTCGACCAGCGGCGCGGGGACGCCGAGGGCCTCGAAGGTGGTGTCGGTGGGCAGCACCGTGGGGGCATCCCCCGCGGGGATCGCGGGGGCCGCGACGGGCGCCTCCGGCGCGGCGGGCTGCGGGGTCGCGGCTGCCGTGGGGCGGGAACCGCGGCCGCGGCCTCCCCGGCGGCGGCGCGGGCGGTCGGACTGCGGAGCAGGGTGGGTCAACGAACTTCCTCGACGTCTCAGGTGGCCCTCGACGCGCGCACGGGCGCAGCGGCGCTCAGCAGCGCGCGTGCTCGTGGACGTCGACACGGCCTGGCGCGCCTCGGTGGCGCAGCCTGGGCCCGACGTCGAGTCCTGCTCCGGATGAGCGAGGGCGGCGCCGGTACCTCCACTCAACCAGATGCGGCACTCATGCGGGTCGTTCGAGGGGGGAGTGTCCCGTCACATCTGCACCGCGGAAGGTCCGGCGGTAGGCCAGGGGAGAGACGCCGATCGCGGCGCGCAGCTGCTGGCGGAGGGAGGCCGCCGTGCCGAAACCGGCGTCGGCGGCGATCCGGTCGACCGGAGCGTCGGTGGACTCCAGCAGCTCGCGGGCCAGCGCGATCCGCTGCCCGGCCAGCCAGCGCTGCGGGGAGAGGCCGGTCTCCTCCCGGAAGCGCCGGGTGAAGGTGCGCACGCTCATCCGCGCGTGCGCGGCGAGGTCGGCCAGCGTCAGCGGCTCACCGAGACGGGTGCTCGCCCAGGCCCGGGTCGCGGCCGTCCCGGCGCCGTCGTCGTCCGGCACCGGGCGCTCGACGAACTGCGACTGGCCACCCTCCCGCCAGGGTGCGACGACGCTGCGCCGGGCGACCCGGTTGGCCACCTCGCTGCCGTGGTCCCGCCGGACGACGTGCAGCAGCAGGTCGATCCCGGCCGCGTTGCCGGCGGAGGTGAGCACGTCGCCGTCGTCGACGAACAGCACGTCGGGGTCGAGCCGCACCTGGGGGTACCGCGCCGCGAACTCGCCGGCGTGCAGCCAGTGCGTGGTGGCCGGCCGGCCGTCGAGCAGGCCGGCGGCGGCCAGCGCGAACGATCCCGTGCAGATGGCGACCAGCCGTGCGTGGGTCGCCGCCCGCCGCAGGACCTCGGCCGCCCCGTCGGGCAGCCGGCCGCCCGGCATCGACGTCGGCAGGTGCAGGCCGGGGACGACGACGGTGTCGGCCTCGTCGAGGATCGCGGCGTCGTGCTCGGGCAGCACCGAGAAGCCGCCGGAGGTGCGCACCGCGCGGCCGTCCAGGGTGGCCGTCCGCACCCGGTAGAGCGGGTGCTCGTCGGCGTCGACCGCGCCGCCCAGGAACTTCGGGGCCAGGCCCAGCTCGAACGCGGTCGGGTTCGGCAGGGCGAGGACGACGACCTCGTGGATCTTCGACGCCATGGCCGGATCCTTGCACATGTTGGCCGTCAGGCCACTGGTTCGCGATGAGAACCGTCCGGCATGCTGGTCCGCCGTGAGCAGCATGGCGCCGTCCCGCACCCGCCGGATCCACCCCGCCTGGTGGGTGGCCGGCGTGACCTTCCTGGCGCTGGTCGGCGCGGCGGCGTTCCGCGCCGTGCCGGGCGTGCTCATCGACCCGCTGCACGCCGAGTTCGGCTGGTCGGTGTCGACCATCTCCGCCGCGGTCGCGCTCAACATGGCCCTCTACGGGCTGACCGCGCCGTTCGCGGCGGCGCTGATGGAGCGCTTCGGCATCCGCCGGGTGGTCGTGGTCGCGCTGCTCATCACCGCGATCGGCAGCGGGCTGACCGTGTTCATGACGGCGAGCTGGCAGCTGATCCTGCTCTGGGGTCTGCTCGTCGGCCTGGGCACCGGCTCGATGGCGCTGTCGCTGGTCGCCACGGTGACCGGCCGCTGGTTCGTCGCCCGCCGCGGGCTGGTGTCGGGCATCCTCACCGCCGGCGGCGCCACGGGGCAGCTGGTGTTCCTCCCGCTGGTCGCGTGGGCGGACGGTCGCTGGGGCTGGCGGACGGCGGCGCTCGCGACCACCGCCGCCGCGCTCGCCGTCGTCCCCCTGGTGGCGTGGCTGCTGCGCGACCGGCCGCGCGACGTGGGCGCCGTCCCGTACGGCGGCACGGCCGCCGACGACGTGGACCCGGTGCGCTCCGGCGCGGCCCGGACGGCGCTGCGCGGGCTGGCCGACGCCGCCCGCACGCGGGTGTTCTGGGTGCTCGCGGTGAGCTTCATGATCTGCGGCGCCTCGACCAACGGGCTGGTGCAGCCGCACTTCATCCCGTCGGCGCACGACCACGGGATGCCGGTGACCACCGCGGCCGGGCTGCTCGCCGTCGTCGGCATCTTCGACATCGCCGGGACGATCTTCTCCGGCTGGCTCACCGACCGGTTCGACCCGCGGCTGCTGCTCCTGACCTACTACCTGTTCCGCGGGCTGTCGCTGTTCCTGCTGCCGTCGCTGTTCGCGCCGGGCGTGCACCTGTCGATGGTGGCGTTCATCGTCTTCTACGGCCTGGACTGGGTGGCCACCGTGCCGCCGACCCTGGCGCTGTGCCGGGAGTTCTTCGGTGCGCGTGCCCCGGTGGTCTTCGGCTGGGTGTTCGCCTCGCACCAGGTGGGCTCGGCGATCGCGGCGTTCGGCGGCGGCGTCGTCCGCGACCTGACCGGCTCGTACAACCCGGCCTGGTACGGCGCGGGCCTGCTGTGCCTGCTCGCCTCGGCGCTGTCGATCTCGCTGCGCCGGCCGGGCACGCCGACCGGCTTCCCGCAGCCGCCGCTCCAGGCGGCCGCGGCGCAGGCGCACGGCTGATCGCTCAGCCCTGCGCCCGGGGGATCGGGCGGGTGCGCACCCGGATCCAGGCGAACGCCTCGCGCCGGCGGGCGGCGATCCGGCGGCGCTCGTCGGCGAGGCCGACGGTGAAGCCGGCCGCGTACCAGAGGGGAGCGTTGACCGTGAGCCCGCTCGGCGGCGGCCCGGGCTGGTCGCCCCAGAGCTCGGCGGCGAACTCGTCGGGGTGGCGGCCCTGGCACACGTCGGTGGCCGGCAGCGGTGCGACGTCCGGCTCGAACGCGGCGGCGAACAGGCCGTCGGCGCGGCCGAGCGACCAGGCGGCCTGGAGCAGGTCGCCGTAGCCGGGGATCGGTGTGGCGTTGTCCATGCCCGTCAGAGCGGGCGCGGGTGGGGGAGATACCGGGCCGAACGTCCTCAGCGGGACCGGACTGCGGGCGCGTGCGGCATGGCGATCGCCGCGGCCGCGGCGACGCTGTGCACGCCGAGCCGTTCCCGGACGTGCTCCATGTGCTTGCGGACCGTGCCCGTGGAGACGTACAGCTGCCCGGCGATCTCGCCGTACGAGCGGCCCGCCGCGGCCAGCGACAGGACCTCCCACTCCCGGGGCGACAACGTCGGCACGCCGGCCCGCCGCCGCTCGGCGTCGAGCCAGATCTCCTGCACGTGGGGACGGATCAGCTCGGCGAGCTGCCGCTCCCGTTCGGTGAACGACGGGTCCTCGGCGCGGAAGAACAGGATCCTCCGTGCTTCCCCCGGTGGAGCCGGCAGCGACAGCATCATGTCGTAGCGCATCTCCGGCAGGACCTCGCTCATCGGGTCCGCGCGCCGTGCGCGCTCCGTCGGGAAGAAGTCGCCGGTGTGGACGACGCGGTGCAGGTTCCCGGTCCGTTGCGGCCACGAGCACGTCGCCTGCCACCACAGCTGCCAGAACGGGTCGTCCGGGGCCGGCTCCTCGGGCCCGCAGACCGGCTCGCGCCCGCCGCCCGGCTCCACTCCCTGCATCAGCAGCGTCCGGCACGCGCGGTGGTCGTGGTGCTGGTAGCAGACGCCGAGGTCGCACGGGATCAGCTCGGCCAGGCCGAGCAGGAGCGCCCAGGGCATCCCCTCGCCGGGGTCGTCCCGGTACGCCTCCGCCACGGTGCTCATGAGGAGATCGAGGTCGCTCGCGCGCAGGTCCGACGTGCTCATGGCTGCTCCGGCAGGTGACGTGCGCCCTGAACGCTAGGGCCCCGGCGACGCCCGCGGAATACGCCCGAAGGCGAATACCGCGCGCGGATCCGGCGGTCGACGCTCGGGCGCACTGGGGGAGGGACCGCCTCCCGCGCACCCCGGAAGGAACCGCCATGACCACGCTCACCCACGGGGCCGCCTACGTCTGGGCCGCCGGGCACCGCATCCTGCTCGCCGCCGTCGTGGTCGTCGTCGCGGCCGCCGTGACGCTGACCGTCGTCCTGACCGGCACGGGCCGCCCTGCGCCGGACGTCGCCACGACGCCGAGCGGCCCCCTGCCCGTCGTCGACGACGGCTGCGCCGCGGCCGGTCCCGCCACGCCCTGCTGACCCACCGCGGTCGGGCGGTCGCCGCGACCGCCCGACCGCGAGCACACTGTCCCGACACCGCCGAACCAAGAGGCGCAGCATGTCCGGCCGGAACCACAGCTCCGCGCGCCGCTGCCGGACGGCGCTGGTGCTGACCGCGGCAGCCGTCCTGTCGGCCGCCGCGACGTGCGGGAAGCCGATCTGCCAGGTGGCCCATCCCGCGAAGGTCTTCGTCCACCTGGCCGACGGGTGGCCCGGGGCGGAGCACCTCGTCCTCGCCGTGCACTGCCTGCCAGGCGCCGAGTGCGGCTTCGCGCACGCGACGGAGACCGGTTATCCCGGCGCCCGGTTGATCGCGACGACCGTCCTGCGGCCCCGGTCGGTCGTCGTCACGGTGACCGACGCGACGACCGGCACGCAACTGCTCGAACGGACCTACCGGCTCGACTACACGCCGATCGGCAGGCAGGACGAGTGCGGCGGCTCGGCGCACGTCCTGCTGTCGGTGGAACAACCGACTCCGGACGACGCCCCGTAGCGCGGATGCACGGGGACCGGGTGGTTGAACGGTCAGTTGCCTCACGTGCCGTACCGGATCGAGAACGGCTCGCCACGGCCACCACCGAGGCGTGTTCCTGCGGTTGGGTCCGCTCTTGACTCCCCAGCGTGACCCTCGCACCCTCCCGGAAGGGTTCCGGACGGAACCCCGTGGAAGGCCCCGCAGCGAGGGGTTCTCGCCGTACCGACGACGTGGCGAGGCCGGAGCCGACCCTCCGCCAGGGGAGCCGCCGCGATGCCCACGAGCTCGAGCCGGACTGCTGCTCCGGGGCCGCGGTCGCGGGGGCCCCCGAACCGATCCCGCTCCACCGCCACCACAGGGCTCACCACTCTGTCGTCACGCCGTGCGTGACCGGCCCGGGGGTGCGCGCAGCGTATCGCCGGACTTCCCGTTCTGAGTGCCGGCGATGCGTCGCGCCCACGCACGTACGCGGGCTCCCGCATCGCGCGGCACACCCCTCCTTCCTGAGGAGACAGCGATGCACAAGGCATCCTCGGTGCGCGTCGCGCTGGCCGTTCTGACGGCGTGCGCCTTCGTCCTGCTGTTCGCCGCGTCCGCGTCGGCCGACACGGGGAAGTTCCACTCGGCCGATTCCAGCGTCAACAGTTCAGGCGCGCTGGTCGTCAGCTTCGACGAGCGCGGCCTCGGCAACGGCAACATCGACTACACGCTCACCGCCGACGCCACCGCCGTGTACGCCTGCATCAACGGCGGCGGCAACCACCCGCAGGCCGCGAACAAGGAGGCCGTCGAAGGTCAGGTGTCGACCGGAGGCAGCTTCGCGTCGAAGAACGGCCGGGTCGTGGCCAGCCTGACCACGGGGCCGCTGCAGGACCCGAGCTTCACCTGCCCCAGCGGTCAGCGACGGGTCCTGGCCAGCGTGTCCTACACGAACATCGTGCTGACCGACACGACGAACAACGTCAGCACCACGGTGGCTGACGCGTCCCGCACCTTCTTCCAGGTCTGATCCGCGTTCCCGGCGGCGGGGTCCCTGCCTGCGCGGGGACCCCGCTCGTCCGGGGCGTCAGCGGTGCGCCGTCAGAGCGGGGTCGACGGTGCGTCCGGTGATCAGGTCGGCGGCCCGCTCGGCGATGAGGATCGTCGGCGCGTTGGTGTTGCCGCGCACCAGCGTCGGCATGACCGAGGCGTCGGCGATCCGCAGCCCCTCCAGCCCGTGCACGGTCAGGGTCGGGTCGACGACGGCGAGGTCATCGGTGCCCATCCGGCAGGAGCTGACCGGGTGGTACAGCGACTCGAGGGTCTCCCGGACCTTGGTCCGCAGCGGCTCGCGGCCCTGCACCGTCCCGCCCGGCGACCACTCGTCGGCCAGCACCGACGCCAGGGGGGCGGCCTGCGCGATCTCGCGGGCCTTCTCGATGCCGCACACCAGCGCGTCCAGGTCGCGCTCGTCGGTCAGGTAGCCCGCGTCGATCGCCGGCGCCCACGTCGGGTCGGCCGAGCGCAGCCGCACCGAGCCGCGGGAGTGCACGTCGACGAGCACGGCGGCGGCGGTGAACGCGTCGACGTCCGGGTCCACCTCGGCCTGCCGCCAGAACTTCACCGGCAGGAAGTGGAACTGCAGATCGGGCTCGGCGAGGTCCTCGCGCGACCTCGTGAACAGGCCGCTCTCGGCGAGGTTGGAGGTCAGCGGGCCGCGCCGGGCGCCGAACCACTGCGCGTACCCCGACGGCGACTCGGCGCGGAACAGCGACTTGCCGCCGCGCACGTGCCAGATGACCGGCACCAGCGGGTGGTCCTGCAGCCCGAGCCCGACGCCGGGCAGGTCGTGGACGACGTCGACGCCGACCTCGCGCAGGTGCGCGGCCGGGCCGATGCCCGAGAGCAGCAGCAGCTGCGGGGAGTTGATCGCACCGCCGGAGAGCACGACCTCCGAGGCCGCCCGGGCGACGTGCAGCGTGCCGCCGCGGCGGTACTCGACACCGGTCGCCCGGCCACCCTCGACGAGCACGCGGGTCACCTGCGCGCCCGTGAGCACGGTCAGGTTGGGCCGGTCGATCGCGGGCTTGAGGTAGGCGTCGGCGGCCGACCAGCGCCGTCCCCGCTTCTGGGTGACCTGGTAGAAGCCGACGCCCTCCTGCCGGGCACCGTTGAAGTCGTCGTTGCGCGGGTAGCCGGCGGCCACCGCGGCCTGGACGACGGCGCGGCTCCACCGGTGCGGCGAGCGGAGGTCCTCGACCCGCAGCGGGCCGCCCACCCCGTGGAACTCGTCGGCGCCGCGGGCGTTGTCCTCCATCCGCTTGAACAGGGGGAGGACGTGCTCGTAGGACCACGACGGGTCGCCGGTGAGCTTCGCCCACTCGTCGTAGTCGGCTGCCGCGCCGCGGATGTAGATCATCGCGTTGAACGACGACGAGCCGCCGAGCATCTTGCCGCGGGGCCAGAACAGCCGTCGTCCGCCCAGGCCCGGCTGCGGCTCGGTCGTGTAGTTCCAGTCGCGGCGGGTGCGCCAGAGCTTGTAGAGCGCCGCCGGGATCTGCACCTCGAGGACGTCGTCCGAGCCGCCGGCCTCCAGGATGAGCACCTTCAGCGACGGGTCCTCGGACAGCCGCCCCGCGAGTGCCGACCCCGCCGAGCCGGCCCCGACGACGACGACGTCGAACTCGGCAGAAGTCGCGACTTCTGCCATCAGCGGTGCCGGCCGTGGACGAGGCCCATCACCCGGGCGAGCGCGTCGGCGGCCTGCGCCGGCCGGCCGAAGCTCATCAGGTTCACCGGCAGCGGTACCCGCTGGCGGGTGATCGCCTTGGCGCGGGTGAACTCCTTGAGCCCGTCCTCACCGTGGATCCGGCCGAAGCCGCTGTTGCCCACGCCGCCGAAGGGCAGCGACGGCACCGAGGCGAAGGTGAGCACGGAGTTGATCGAGGTCATGCCGCTGCGCATCCGCCGGGCGAGGTCCATGGCGCGGTCCTTGGACTTCGAGTAGACCGAGCCGCCGAGGCCGTGGGCGGAGTCGTTGGTCAGCTCGAGTGCCTGCTCGGCGTCGCGCACCTTGGCGATGGTGAGCGTCGGGCCGAAGGTCTCCTCGCGCACCGCGTCGGAGGTCTCCGGGACGTCGACCAGCACGGTCGGGGCGATGAAGCCGTTCTCGATCGTGCCGCCGGCGAGCGTGCGGCCGCCCTTCGCCGCGGCGTCGTCGAGGTGCCGCTGCACGACGTCGGCCTGCGAGGCCATGGTCATCGGCCCGTAGGCGGCCTCGTCGTCCGAACCGGGCCGCAGGCCCTCGACCTTCTTCTGCACCTCGGCGACGAAGGCGTCGTAGACCTTCTCGGTGGCGTAGACGCGCTCGATGCCGATGCAGGTCTGGCCGGCGTTGCTCATCGCGCCCCAGACGGCGGCGTCGGCGGCGGCCGCCACGTCGGCGTCGTCGTCGACGATCATCGCGTCCTTGCCGCCGAGCTCCATGAGCACCGGGACGAGGTTCTCCGCGCACGCGGCCATGACCTTGCGGCCGGTCGGGGCCGAGCCGGTGAAGGCCAGCTTGTCGACGCCGGCGCGGCACAGCGCCGAGCCGGTGTCGCCGAAGCCGGTCACCACCTGGAAGGCGTCGGCGGCGTCGGGGACGGCGGCCCGCCACGCGGCGGCCAGCCAGGCGCCGATCGCGGGGGTGTGTTCGGACGGCTTGAAGACGACGGCGTTGCCGGCCGACAGCGCGTAGGCGATCGAGCCCATCGGCGTGAACACCGGGTAGTTCCACGGGCCGATCACGCCGACGACGCCCATCGGCTGGTACTCGAGGTAGGCGGCGTGGTTGGCCGCGAGCATCCCGGCGTGCACCTTGCGCGGGCCGAGGACCTTGCGGGCGTGGTTGGCGGCCCAGGCGAGGTGGTCGATCGCGAGGGTGATCTCGAGGATCGCGTCGGCGTGCGGCTTGCCGTTCTCGCGGTGCACCAGGTCGGCGAGCTCGTGCATGCGCCGGGCCAGGTAGCCGCGGTAGGCGGCGAGGCGCTGCTTGCGGCCGTCGTAGCCGAGCAGGCCCCAGCGCGAGGCCGCGGGGCGGGCCCGCTCGACGGTCTCGCGGACGGCGGCGGCGTCGTGGACGGGGAAGACGCCGACGACCGCGCCGCTGGCCGGATCGGTCGACTCGAAGGTCTCCGTCGTGGCGTGCCGGTCGACCGTGCCGGCCGAGGCGGCGGTGACCGTGTCCATCTCTTCGGCGAGCGACATGGCCGGAGATTACCCGCGAAGTTACCGACGCGTAGGTGAGGGCGGGCGACGTCCTCCCGCGCCAACGGCTGTCCTCCCGTATCAACGCTGGTGCGGGAGGACAGCCTTCGATCAGGTCACCTGATCACCGCTGGCCCCCTGCGATGCTGTCGCGCGTGGCCGATCCCTTCGACACCGCGGCGATCCGGCGGCGGGTGCTGGCGGCCTGGGCGGACTCCCCGGCCCGCTTCCGCGAGGACGCCAACGCCGAGGAGGACCTGGTCCGCGGCGGCTACCGCGACCGGCTGCTGGTCGAGCTGGCGCAGAACGCCGCCGACGCGGCGGTCCGCGCCGGCGTGCCCGGCCGGCTGCGGCTGGAGCTGACCGGCGACGAGCTGCGCGCGGCCAACACCGGCGCGCCGCTGGACGCCGCCGGCGTGCAGGCGCTGGCCACGCTGCGGGCGTCGGCCAAGCGCGACGGACCGGCGACCGTCGGCCGGTTCGGCGTCGGCTTCGCAGCGGTGCTCGCGGTCAGCGACGAGCCCGTGGTGCTGTCGACCGGCGGCGGGGTGGCGTTCAGCGCGGCCCGCACGCGGGCGGAGGTGGCCGCGCTGCCGTCGCTCACCGAGGAGCTGGCCCGCCGGGACGGCGCCGTCCCGGCGCTGCGGCTGCCCTGGCCCGCGGAGGGATCGCCGCCGGACGGGTTCGCCACCGAGGTCGTGCTGCCGCTGCGGCCCGGAGCGCACGCCGCGGTGGCGGCCGCGCTGGAGGCCCTCGACGCCGAGCTGCTGCTGGCCCTGCCCGGGCTCGAGCGCATCGAGATCGACACCCAGGGCGCGATCCGCAACCTCGCCATCGAGGACGGCGAGTGGCACGTGGCGCAGCGGTCGGGGGAGGTGCCGGCCGAGCTGCTCGCCGACCGGCCGGTCGAGGAGCGCGAGCGGCGGGGCTACACCGTCACCTGGGCGGTCCCGGTGGCCGGTCCGCTGACCGGGCGGCAGGTGGTGCACGCGCCGACGCCGAGCGACGAGCCGCTGTCGCTGCCCGCGCGGCTGATCGCGCCGTTCCCGCTCGGTCCTGATCGGCGGCACGTGCTGCCCGGCCCGGTCACCGACCACCTCGTCGGGGTCGCCGCGGACACCTACGCCGACCTGCTCTCCGGCCTGCCGCGGGAGGCCGGCGTCCTCGCACTCGTGCCGCGGGTCGGGCTGGCCGCCGCCGAGCTGGACGCCGCTCTGGCCCGGGCGGTGCTCGACCGGCTGCGCGGGCTCGCCTGGCTCCCGGTCGCCGGCGAGGACGACGAACTGCAGCGACCCGACCGGGCGGTCGCGCTCGACGACCCCACCGAGGAACGCGTCGCCGCGCTGGCCGGCGTCGTCCCGGGCCTGCTGCCGGCGAACTGGTCGCGACGCACCGACGCACCCGTGCTGGCCGCGCTCGGCGTGCGGCGGATCGGCCTGGCCGAGGTCGTGGAGGCGGTGCGCGGGATCGACCGGCCGCCGGGCTGGTGGGCGCGGTTCTACGCGGCGTTCGCCGACGCCGACCGCGAGGAGCTCGGTGCGCTGCCCGTGCCGCTCGCCGACGGCCGCACCGCGCACGGCCCCGCCGGCGTGCTGCTGCCCGAGCCCGGCCTGCCGGCCGACCGGCTCGCCCCGCTGGGGCTGCGGATCGCCGTGCCCGAGGCGGCGGCCGGACCGGGCCGCCGCCTGCTCGAGCGGCTCGGCGCACGGCCCGCCACCGCCGCCGCGGTGCTCGCCGATCCGCTCGTGCGCGACGTCGTCGAGCGGTCGGTCGACGCCGTGGAGGACGGCGAGGTCGACGACCCCGCCGCGCTGGCCGAGGCCGTGCTGGCGCTGGTCGCCGCCGCGGACGTGCGGCCGGGGGAGCTGCCGTGGCTGGCCGAGCTCGCGCTGCCCGACGCCGACGGGGGCTGGGCGCCGGCCGGCGAGCTCGTGCTGCCCGGCTCCCCGCTCGCCGAGGTCCTCGAGCCGGGCGCTCTGGGGGTGCTCGGCGAGCCGGCGGCCGACCGCGACGCGCTCCGGGCGGTCGGCGTCCTCGACACCTTCGCCCTGACCACCGCCGACGAGCCCGACGACCTCGACGTCGACGGCGCCGGCGAGTGGGTGGACGCCGTCCTCGACCGGCTGCCGCGCGATGCCCCGCCGCCGCAGTGGCCGCCGCTGACCGCCGTCCGCGACCTGGAGCTGGTCACCGACTGGTCCCACGCACTCGCCCTGCTCGCCGCACTGCCGGCGCAGGCCTGGGTCGACGTCCGGCTGGGGGACACCGACGTCCCGAGCTACCTGCGGTGGTGGCTGTCGACCCACCCCGTGCTGGACGGACGCCGACCGGACCGGCTGCGCGACCCGCGGAGCACCTCGCTACAGGGACTGTACGAACCGGTCGACGTCGAGCCCGCCCTGCTCGACCTGCTGCGCCCGCCGGCCACCCTCGACGAGGTCCTCGACGACGTCGACGCCTCGACCGACCTGCTCCAGCGGCTCGGTGACCCGGCGCGCACGGTCCGGCCGGAGCTGCTGCGCACGGTGTACGGCCGGCTCGCCGAGGCGCTGGACGGCGTGGACGTCGACCCCCCGCCCCGGGTCCGCGTCGCACCGGACCGGGTGGTCGAGGAGGCCGTCGTCCTCGATGCACCGTGGTTGCAGCCACTGGTCGATGCGCCGCTGGTACCGGCCGGCGGGCAGCCGGACGCCGTCGCCGACCTGCTCGATCTGCCGCTGGCGAGCGAACTGGTGTCCGGCGCCCCCGAGGGCACGCCGGACCGGCGGCTGGCGTGGCGGGAGCTGCCCGGCGCCGCGCTCGCCGCCGCCCGGCTCGGCGTCGACGTCCTGGACGGCGAGGTCGCCGTCCACGACCGGCTCACCATCGGCGGACGCCGGGTCGCCTGGTGGCCGGGCGCGGAGTTCGACTCCGTGGACGGGACGCCGGACGCCCTCGGCCGCGCGCTGGCCTGGCGGGCCGGCGCGTGGCCGCTGCGGCAGGCGCTCGCCGAGGCGTTCGCCCACCCCGACCGCGCCGCGGCGCTCGCCGCCGAGGACGGGCTCGGCTAGAACCAGCGGGGTGCGGCCTGGGCGCCGGGCGCGTGGCCGTGGCCCTTCGTGGGGCGTCCGGCCGGACCGCGTCCGCCGGGAGCGCCCGACGGCGTCCGGCCCGACGTCGTCCAGACCCGGAACAGCGACAGCCACTGGTCGGCGGTCAGCGCGGCCGGCCGGGCGGTCGGCGCGAGCCCCTCGGTGTGCAGCCAGCGGAAGCCGGCCGGGCCGGGGAGCACCGCGCGCAGCGCGGGGCCGAGCGCGGACGAGGCGAGGACCGCCGAGGTGAGCCGGTCGAAGCGGACCGCGTCGTCGTCGGGCAGGGCGGCGCGGGCGGTGGCGGACGCGTCGTCGGCGGGGGAGTGCGCAGGGCGGGACAAGGGGGACCTCCAGGGAGCGGGCGAGGGGCGCACCGCGGGAACAGCGGTGACCGGGGGACGTCGCAGCTCTCAGGAGTTCCGCATGCCGGGCACGCTAGGGGCGTGCCCTGCGGGCTGTCGAGGGGATTACTGCTCGGCCTTGCGCGCCTGCTGCGCCTGGTGGGCCTCCCAGCGGGCCCGGTCGCGTTCGCGGACGTCCTTGTTGCGGTCCCACTTCTCCTTGCGCTTCACCGCGCGGGCCGCTTCCCGCTGCTCGAACGTCGAGTGGTCCTCCCAGTTGGCCGCCAGGGCGAGGACCACGACGGCGGTCGCGGTGACGATCGCGATGAACGCGGCGAGGATCGGGTTGAGCAGGAGGAAGACCAGCGCCGTCAGGACCACCCAGATGCCGCCGCCGATCAACCACCGTTTCGCCACGGATCCAGTATCCGCGCGGATGGCCACGACGGTTTCCATGGGTCTGACCAGGCAGAACGGCGGGCCCTTGCGCTGCACGAGCATGATCCGTACCGTCGATCTCGCGGTTCAACCAGCAAGCCGTGAACTGCCAGTGCCGGGCGGACTGGCGTCGAACGGACGCCTCTTTTCCTTTCATTGGTCCGGAGCAAGCCCTGAGAGGCCACCCGTGACCGCCACGCTCGATCCCCCCAGCGACGACCTCATCACCCTGTCCGTCGTCTCCACCGATTCCTCCGCCCGCGTCTCCACGACCGGCGAGGTCGACTCGACCTCCGCGCCGCAGCTGCACGCTGCACTCGAAGCCCAGCTCGACGCCGGTGTGCGCGAGCTGATCGTCGACCTCGACGGGGTGACGTTCCTCGACTCCGCCGGGCTCTGCACGCTCGCCGCGATCCACCGCCGCGCCGTCACCGAAGGTGTGGGCCTCCGCGTGCTCGCCTCGCACCGCGCCGTCATCCGCCCGCTGCAGATCACCGGGCTGTGGGACCTGTTCCACGCCGAGCAGGTCGCGCCCAGCATCTAGGCCGGCTGGCCCGCGTACCGCCGCCGGAGCACGTGCTTGAGCAGCTTGCCCGTAGGGGTCCGTGGCAGCTGGTCGACGACGTCGATGCCGCGCGGGCACTTGAAACGGGCCAGCCGTGACCGGCACAGCTCCAGCAGTTCCTGCTCGAGCTGCGGCGTCCACGCGACGCCGTCCGCGAGCTGGACCACGGCCTGGACCCGCTCGCCCATCTCCTCGTCCGGCACGCCGATCACCGCGACGTCGTAGACCGCGGGGTGCAGCGTGAGCACGTCCTCGATCTCCCGCGGGTAGATGTTCACGCCGCCGGAGATGATCATGTGCGACTGGCGGTCGGTCAGGTACAGGAAGTGGTCCTCGTCGAGGTAGCCCATGTCGCCGACCGTCGCCCAGTTCGGGTGGTCGGGGTGCTGGGCGGCCGCCGTCTTGCCGGGGTCGTTGAGGTAGGAGAAGGACATCTCCTCGCGCTCGAAGTAGATGACGCCGGTCTCGCCGGGTGGCAGGTCGCGGCCGTCGTCGCCGACCACGTGCGCGATGCCCAGGACGCCGTCCTTGCCGACCGATCCGGGCTTGGCCAGCCACTGGCGGCTGTCGATGAAGGTGATCCCGATGCCCTCGGTGGCGCTGTAGTACTCGTAGAGCACCGGGCCCCACCAGTCGATCATCGCCTGCTTGACCTCGACCGGGCACGGCGCCGCGGCGTGGATCGCCACCCGCAGGCTGGAGACGTCGTAGCGGCCGCGGACGTCGGCGGGCAGCTTGAGCATCCGCACGAACATGGTCGGCACCCACTGGCTGTGCGTGACGCGGAACCTCTCGATCGCGGCCAGCGCGCCCTCGGCGTCGAAGGACTCCATCATCACGACGGTGCCGCCGACCGAGTGGATGACGCCGACGAACCGCAGCGGCGCCGCGTGGTAGATCGGCGCGGGGGAGAGGTAGACGGTGTCGGCGCCGAACCCGTACATCGGCTGGAAGACGGCGACGTAGGTGTCACCGGGCTCGCTGACGTCGCGGCCGGGCAGCTGGGGTTTGATGCCCTTCGGCCTCCCGGTGGTGCCGGAGCTGTAGAGCATGTCGGCACCGCGCGGCTGCTCGGCCGGCGGCGTCGGGTCCGCCGCGGCCAGCGCTGCCTCGTAGTCGCCGAAGCCCTCGATCGCGCCGGCGAAGGCGAGGGTGTCGGTGAGCGACGGCGTCGCGGCGCGGACCTGCTCGGCCAGGTCCGACAGCGCGGCCGAGGCGATGAGCACCCGCGCGCCGCAGTCGCCGACGATGTAGGCCGCCTCGCCGGCCGTGAGGTGCCAGTTGACCGCGGTGACGTAGAGGCCCGCGCGCTGGCAGGCCCAGTAGACCTCGCAGGCCTGCGGCCGGTTGTCGGTGAGCAGCGCGACGACGTCACCGGTGCGCAGCCCGAGCGTCCGGAGGTGATCGGCCAGCCGGGCCGAGCGCTCCTCGAGCTGCGCGTAGGTGAGCGTCTCGCCGGAACCGGCCATGATCACGGCGGGCTTGTCGGGCGTGGTCGCGGCGATCGCACCGGGGTAGGGCACGCAGCCACCCTCGCAGACCCGGGCCGGGTCGGTCCATGGGTGGGTGGGGCGGGTGCGAGAAGAAGAGTGCAGACTCGACCTGCTGGTCGGAGGACGGAACGAAGGAGGCGCGTCGTGCGCGATGCGGTCATCTGCGAGCCCCTGCGCACCCCGGTCGGGGGCTTCGGGGGAACGCTCAAGGACGTGCCCGTGCAGGACCTCGCGTCCACGGTCATCAGGGCGCTCATGGAGCGCACCGGGCTGCCGCCGGAGTCGGTCGACGACGTCGTCCTCGGGCACTGCTACCCGACCATGGAGGCGCCGGCGCTGGGCCGGGTCGCCGCGCTGGACGCCGGGCTGCCGGTGACCGCGACCGGGCTGCAGATCGACCGCCGCTGCGGCTCGGGCCTGCAGGCGGTGCTGTACGCCGCGATGCAGGTGCAGAACGGCGTCTCCGACGTCGTCCTGGCCGGTGGCGCCGAGTCGATGAGCAACGCGCCGTTCTACTCCGTGGCGATGCGCTGGGGCGTCAAGGCCGGCCCGGGCGTGCTGCTCAACGACGGCCTGGCCCGCGGCCGGGTGACCGCGGGTGGGGTGAACCACCCGGTGCCCGGCGGCATGATCGAGACCGCCGAGAACCTCCGGCGGGACTACAAGATCTCCCGCGAGGAGCAGGACGAGTACGCCGTGCGCTCCCACCAGCGGGCGGCCGCGGCCACCGAGGAGGGCCGGTTCGCCGACGAGCTGGTGCCGGTGACGATCAGCGGCCGCAAGGGCGACACCGTGGTCGACCGCGACGAGCACATCCGCCCCGACTCGAGCGTCGAGACGCTGGCCAAGCTGCGCCCGATCATGGGCAAGCAGGACCCCGACGCGACGGTGACCGCCGGCAACGCCAGCGGGCAGAACGACGGCGCGGCCATCTGCGTGGTCACCTCGCCGGAGAAGGCCGCCGAGCTGGGCCTGCGCCCGCTGGCCCGGCTGGTCTCCTGGGGCGTGGGCGGCGTACCGCCCAAGACGATGGGCATCGGCCCGGTGCCGGCGACCGCCAAGGCGCTGGAGCTGGCCGGCCTGAAGCTGTCGGACATGGACCTCATCGAGCTCAACGAGGCCTTCGCCTCGCAGGTGCTCGCGGTGACGCGGGAGTGGGGCTTCACCGAGGCCGACTTCGAGCGCACCAACGTCAACGGCTCGGGCATCTCGCTCGGCCACCCGGTCGGCGCGACCGGCGGGCGGATCCTGGCCACGCTGACCCGCGAGATGGACCGGCGGCAGGCCCGCTACGGCCTGGAGACGATGTGCATCGGGGGCGGGCAGGGCCTGGCCGCGATCTTCGAGCGGGTCTCGGCATGAGCCGCGTCGCGATCGTCACGGGGGCGGCTAGGGGGATCGGGGCGGCGACGGCGCTGCGGCTCGCGGCCGACGGGTTCGCCGTCGCCGTCGTCGACCTCAAGGAGGACGACGCCCGCGACACCGTGTCGGCGATCGAGGCCGCCGGCGGGCGGGCGCTCGCCGTCGGCGCCGACGTCGGCGACTCCGAGCAGGTGCAGGTGGCCGTCGAGCGGATCGCCGCGGAGCTCGGGCCGCCGGTGGTGCTGGTCAACAACGCCGGCGTCACCAAGGACAACCTGCTGTTCAAGATGAGCGACGACGACTGGGACGTCGTCATGCACGTGCACCTGCGCGGGTCGTTCCTCATGGCGCGGGCGACGCAGAAGTACATGACCGAGGCACAGTGGGGCCGGATCGTCAACCTGTCGTCGACCTCGGCGCTGGGCAACCGCGGGCAGGCCAACTACTCCACCGCGAAGGCCGGGCTGCAGGGCTTCACCAAGACCCTGGCCATCGAGCTGGGGAAGTTCGGCGTCACCGCCAACGCGATCGCGCCCGGGTTCATCGTCAGCGACATGACCAAGGCGACCGCCGCCCGGATCGGTCGTGACTGGGAGGAGTACGTCGCCGAGCGCGCGGCCGGCATCCCGGTCAACCGCGCCGGTTACCCGGAGGACATCGCGCACACGGTGTCGTTCCTGGTCAGCGAGGGCGCCGGGTTCGTCTCGGGACAGGTCATCTACGTCGCCGGTGGGCCCCGGGCCTAGGAGGCGCCCCTTGCGCCCGTCCGTCATGATCACGACGGGCGGACGCGAGGGGAGGGCGCGATGAATCTCGAGAAGGTCGTCTTCGGGTTCTTCGTCGTCCTCGCGGCGACGCTGAACTTCGGGTTCTTCATCGGGGACATCGACAACCCCGACCTGCACAACCCGTACGAGCTGTTCGCCGCCGTCGTGGTCAACCTGATCGCGACGGTGCTGAAGTTCGGCGACCGCACGCAGATCGGCGCGGTGCACCTGGCCACCAGCCTGGTCGCCGACCTGCAGCTGATCGCCGCGTCCCTGTTCTACGGCTACGCGATCTACGTCTCCTCCGCCGGGCTCACCGCCTCCTGGACGGCGAGCGTCGTGTCGCTGTCCGCCGGGGCGCTGCTGGCCAACGTCGTCTCCGTCGTGCTGCTCGTGGTGGAGACCGTCTCCTTCCACCGCGGCTGACGCCGTGACTCGGCAGCAGCGCCGCGCGCGCCGGGAGTCGGTGAACGCGGCCGCCGCCTCGGAGGCGCAGGCGTCCGAGACCGTCTTCCTGGTCCTGCGGCGGATGCGTGCGCCGCTGATCGTGCTCATCACCATCTTCGCGGTGAGCGTGCTCGGGCTGACGCTCATCCCGGGCGTGGACGGCCAGGGGCGGCCGTTCCGCATGGGGTTCTTCGACGCGTTCTACGTCATGAGCTACACGGCGACGACGATCGGCTTCGGCGAGATCCCGTACCCGTTCACCTACAACCAGCGGATGTGGGTGACCATCTCGATCTACCTCACGGTGATCGGGTGGGCCTACGCCATCGGCTCGCTGCTGGCGCTGCTGCAGGACCGCTCGTTCCGCTCGGCGCGGGCCTTGCAGCGTTTCCGCCGCACGGTGGACCGGCTGGCGGAGCCGTTCGTGCTGATCGCCGGGTACGGCCGTGCGGGGGAGGTGCTCGGGCACGCGCTGGACGCGCTGGGCCGGCGCTTCGTCGTCCTGGACGTGGACCCGGATCGGGTCGACGCCGTCGACCTCGACGCCTTCCACGCCGACGTCCCGGGGCTGGCGGCCGACGCCCGCGAACCCGGTCGGCTGGCCATCGCGGGCCTGGGGCACCCGCGCTGCGAAGCGGTGGTGGCGCTCACCGACGACGAAGAGGTCAACCTCTCCGTCGTCATGACGGCGAACCTGCTGCAGCCGGACGTGCAGGTGATCGCCCGCGCCACCTCGCGGGCGATGGCCGAACGGATGGCGGCGTTCGGGTCGCCCGGGGTCATCAACCCCTTCGACCGGTTCGGCGACCACCTGCGGCTGGCGTTGCGCTCGCCGGCCGCCTACCAGCTGATGAGCTGGCTGGAGAGCGGGCCGGGCGCGGCACTTCCCGAGCGCACACGGCCTCCGCGGCAGGGCCGTTGGGTGGTCTGCGGGTACGGCCGGCTGGGCCGGGAGATCACCGCCGACCTGCGCGCGGAGGGCCTCGAGGTCACCGTCGTCGAACCGCACCCTGGTGCGTCGGAGGAACCGGACCTGGTCGTCGGGGACGGCGTCGAGCCGGAGGTGCTGGCGCGGACCCGGCTGGCCGACGCGGTCGGGTTCGTCGCGGGCACCGACAACGACACGACGAACCTGTCGCTGGTCGCCGCCGCCCGACGGGTCAACGGCTCGCTGTTCGTGGCCGCGCGGCAGAACCGGCCGGCCAGCGCGCCGCTGTTCGCGGCCATGGACATCGACGCGCTCCTGGTGCCCACCGAGGTCATCGCGCACGAGGTCTACGCGCAGGTCGCCACCCCGTTGCTGTGGCGCTTCCTGCGCGAGTTGCAGGGCCAGGACGACGACTGGGCGGCCGGCATCGTGGACCGCCTCCTCGACCTGTGCGGCCACCGGTTGCAGGCGCTGTGGAAGGTGCGGCTCACCCCGGAGGAGGCGCCGGCGCTGAGCCGCTGGCTGGGGTCGGGGGAGGCGCGTCTGGGCGATCTCCTGCGGGATCCGGAGACCCGCGAGGACCCGCTGCACGCGGTGGCGCTGCTGGTGCTCCGGAACGGCGAGGCCTTCCTCGCTCCGGACGACGACTTCGTCCTCTCCGCCGGTGACGAGGTCCTGCTGGCCGGCCGGCCGAGCGCCCGCCGGGCGCTGTCGACGGTGCTGTTCGTCGACTCGGCACTGGAGTACGTCGTGTCGGGACGACGGGTGCCGGAGAGCTGGATCTGGCGCAAGCTGAGCCGGACACCTGCCGAGGAACCGGTTTCCACAACCCGGTCCTGAGCTGGTCTTTTCGTCGGCCGCTCGACTACAATCGAACACATGATCGAACCGGAGCCGGCGGTGATGGGCCTCGCCTTCGCGGTGCAGTTGCGCGCCGCCTCCGAGCCCGCGTTCGACCCGGCTGACCTGGGCCGGCGGATCAGCGACTACCTGCCGGTGGCCGGCAAGACGGACGTGGAGCTCTGCGACGAGCTGCGGCTGGTGCAGGCGTTCGAGTCGATGCTGGCGGGCTACAAGACCGAGCTGGTCGTAGCGCTGGCCGGGCACCGGCCGCCGGAGCCCGGGTCGCCGCTGGGGCAGCGGTGGGGGCCGGGGGAGGTGCAGCTGCCGGAGACCTCGGAGTTCTTCCCCGACGAGCTGGGCCACGTGCTGCGCTGCTCGCGGACGGCGGCGACCGATCTGGCCGAGACGTCGAACGTGCTGCTCACCCGGCTGCCGGCGACCCGAGGGCGGCTGGCCGACGGGCTGCTGGACTGGCCGCGGGCCCGGGCGATCGCCGCGGAGCTGGGCTGGCCCGCGAGGGACGTGCCGGACGCGGTCGTGCACCTGGTGGAGGCTGAGGTGCTACCCCGGGCGATGGAGGTGAAGGTCCGCACGCTGCGCGAGCTCATCCGCGCCCGCCTGCTCGCCCACGGCGTCGACCTGTCCGAGGAACGCCGCACGAAGGCCGAGAGCACCGCGAACGTGACCGTCGAGGCGGGTCGGGACGGCATGGCGGAGCTGAAGGCGGTGCTGCCGATCGCCTCGGCGACCGCCTGCCGGGACGCGGTGGACCGCTACGCCCGGATGCTGAAGGCCGACGGGGACCCCCGGCCGATCGGCGTGCTGAGGGCGGAGGTGCTGGCGGACCTGATCCTGCGGCCGTGGGATGCCTCCCGACGGCCGGTGACCGCGCAGCTGACCATCACCGCGCCGATCCACGCGCTGCGCCCGGACGCCAAGGCCGTGGCCGAGGTGGACGGGCGGCCGATCACCGCCGGACTGCTGGCCGAGATCCTCGAGCAGCTCGACGCGGTGTGCCCCGGCGGGCTGCGGGCCCCGGCCGGCGGCTCCCTGGACGTCAGCCTGGTCGACCCGGTCTCGGGGAGGCTGCGGGCCGTGGTGACTCGCGGGGAGCTCGAGGCGCTGGTCCGGCGGGGCTGCCCCGAGCACCCCGGCGCGCCGTGCGAGTGCCCGGTGCTCGACCGGCCGGACCCGGTGGACCGCTACCGGCCCTCGGCGGCGCAGTACCGGTTCGTGCGCACCCGGGACCGGACCTGCCGGTGGCCCGGCTGCACCAACCAGGTGGTGTGGGCCGATCTGGATCACGTCATCGCGCACGCCTGCGGTGGGCAGACCGCCTGCGAGAACTTGTGCTGCCTGTGCCGCCGGCATCACCGCCTCAAGACCCACGCACGGGGCTGGGTGTTCGTGATGACCGACGACGGGGTGTTCACCGTGACCTCACCGGCCGGCGTATCGCGCACCACCTGGCCACCGGGCACGCGACCAGCCGCCGACGACCCGCCGCCGTTCTAGCCCGGATGGCACCGATGAGTCAGAGCGGCTCGCGCCGTCTACGCATGGGCGTGACGTGGGTCGCGCGCCGAGCAGCATCCGTCGAAGGAGTTCGTCCGTGAGCGCCCCCGCTTCCCTTGCCATCACGCCGGTGCACGTCGCCGACCTGCTCGCCGAGGGCGAGCTGATGCCGGTCTACGTGCACGTCATCGAGCACCCCGATGCGCGCGTGCTGGTCGACACCGGCCTGACGGAGCTGCACCCGCTGGTGGCTGACATGGATCCCCGCCTCCGGCCGCTCAGCGAGCAGGACTTCGACCTGGCGAGCATCGACATCGTCGTCAACACCCACCTGCACTTCGACCACTGCGGCGGCAACCACCTCTTCGCCGGCAGGCCGACCTACGTCCAGCGCCGGGAGCTCGACGACGCGCGCAGCCTGGACGACTACACCATCCGCGAGTGGGTCGACGCGCCCGGCGTGCGGTACGTCCCCGTCGATGGCGAGCTCGAGCTGCTCCCCGGCGTGCGGCTCGTCCCGGCGCCGGGGCACACGGCCGGCACGCAGGTGGTCGTCGTGCAGACAGGAGAGCGTCCGGCCGTCATCGCCGGCGACGTGGCGGTCTGGTTCGGCGAGCTCGACGAGCCGGACACGGAGGGCCAGCGCCTGGTGCGGGCCCTCGACCCCGAGCTGGTCTGGCTCGCGCACACGCACGAGCCGTGGCGACCCCGGACCGCCTGACCGATGAGTTCGGCGGGCCGGGCCCGTCTCCCTGGACGTACGCCATCGAGCCAACGAGTGGAGCCCGGCATGACCAGTCCCGCACACCCCGGCCGCATGCTGTTCGTGAACATGCCCGTGGCAGATGTCGAGCGCAGCAAGGCGTTCTTCGCGAAGCTCGGCTTCAGCTACAACCCGAACTTCACCGACGAGACCTCCGCGTGCATGCTCGTCGGCGAGCAGGCCTTCGTCATGCTGCTCAGCCGGGAGAAGTTCGCCGAGTTCTCCAAGCTGCCGGTCGGCGATCCGACCACGCACGCCCTGGCGCTGTTCTGCTTCAGCGTGGGCTCCCGCGACGAGGTCGATGCGGTCACCGCCGCCGCGCTCGCGGCAGGTGGCTCCGAAGCGGACGACGCCGAGGACTTCGGCTTCATGTACTCACGCAGCTTCTTCGACCTCGACGGCCACGGCTGGCAGGCCATGTGGATGGACCCGGCGGCGGCGCAACAAGGCCCCGAGGCGTTCGCCGACGCCCAGGCCTGACTCTCAAGCCGGCTCGACCCACTCGGTGATCATGTGGTCGTGCAGGTGCAGGCACGTCATCCGCAGTGGACCGCCGGGCGAGGCGGTGAAGCCGTGGACCTCGCCCGGCGGGACGACGACCACCGAACCGCCGGAGGCCTCGATCGTCTCGTCGCCGGCCAGGAACCAGCCCGACCCCTCGTGGAGCACGAAGACCTCCGCGTAGGGGTGGGTGTGCGGCCCCGGACCATGACCCGGCGGGCTCGCCTGGATGAAGAACGAGACCGGGACCTCGCCGTGGTCGCGGCCCAGGAACGTCCGGGACTCTCTGGTGCCGGGGAGCTCGTCGTCCCGGATGTGCAGGGCCACGGCCCCGGACGCTAGCCGGACTAGGTGCGCTCGGGGTAGCGGGCGCGGGCGAAGAGGAACACGCCGAACGCGACGATGCCCACCGCGACCAGCGTGAGCAGCCATTCGCCGAAGGGTGCGTCGAGGATGGTCCGCATGGCGCCGTCCAGACCCCGGGCCTTCGACGGGTCGAAGGTGATCGCCGCGTAGCCGAACAACCCGCCGACCGCGGCCAGCGCGATGCCCTTGGCCGGGAAGCCGACCTGGCCGACGCGGGTGATGAACCGGGTCGCCGACGGCGGTGCGTCGGCGAGGTCGATCTGCTTGAGGAAGGTCTTCTTCACGCCCTTGTAGACGTGCACCCCGCCGACGCAGAGCAGGACCACCGCCGCGATCCCGACCAGGAACCGGCCGCCGGGCCAGCTGAGCACACCCGCCGTCCCCTGCTGCTGTTGCTGCGAACTCGAGTTGCCGCTGCCCACCGCGAACCTGATCGCGCTGATCGCGAGCGCCGCGTAGACGACGGCCTTGGCGACCGACTTCCCGATCTTCTGCAGCGCCTTCTTCTTCTGGCGGCCGCCGGCCCGCAGCGATCCGCGCCACTGCAGCGCCTCCGCCGCCTGCCAGACGGCCAGCGCGATCAGCCCGACGGCGACCACCCACAGCAGCGGCTTGCCGACCGGCGTCTGCGCCAGCGTCGCCATGGCGCCGGACTGGTCGGCCTCGCGGCCGCCGCCCCCGCCCCATGCCAGCTGCAGAGCCAGCCAGGCCACCAGCAGGTGCACCAGGCCGTAGGCCAGCAACCCGATTCGGGCGAGGTTCTCCAGGCTCTCGCTGTCGCCTGCGCGATCGGCGGTGTAGGCCGCCTCGCTCGTCGTTCCCTGTGCGCTCATCTCGCGCTCCTTCGCCCGTGGTCGGCTCGGCAGATACCCCGTTGCGGCCGGTCTATCCCACGGGATGACGCGCCCGGGCGAGGCAGTACACGCAGAAGGAGGCGAGCCCGGCGGCGATCGCGGTGAGCATCCACTGCCCGTAGGGCTCGGCGGCCAGGGTCTGCATCGCGCCGTCCAGCCCCGTGGCCCGCGCCGGGTCGAAGGTGGCCGCCGCCCAGGCGACCACCCCGCCCACGAGCACCAGCGCGACGCCCTTCAACACGAAGCCGACCTGGCTGCACCGGCGGGTGAGCGCCCGCAGCGGTGACGAGACCGACTCGAGGTCGATCTCGTCGACGAAGTCCGAGCGCAGCCCCTTGCGCACGAGGTAGATCCCGATGCCGACGACGACCACGCCGACGGCGACGACGAGCTCCTGCCCACCCGGCCAGCCGAGGACGCCGCGCACCGTCGCCCGCTCGGTGGCCCGACCCCGGCCGCCGCTCACCGCAGCCCGCGCGGCCGAGACGGCGAGAAAGCCGTAGAGCAGCGCGGTGCCCACCGTCTTGACCACCTGCAGCAGTGCCTTCCGCCGCTCCGGCCCGGGCTCGGGCAGCCGGCGGTGGTGGCGGACCACCTCGACCGCCTGCCACAGCGCCAGGCCCCCGAGGCCGACGGCGAGCACCCACAGCAGGACCGGTCCGGCGGGGGAGCGGCGCAGCACGGCGAGGGCACCGGCGGAGTCCGTGGTCGCGCCGCCGTCCGGTCGCGGTCCCCACGCCAGTTCGACGGCGAGCCAGGCGACGAGCAGGTGCAGCAGCCCGTAGCCGGTGAAGCCGAGGGAGGCGAGGTGCCGCAGCGTGCGGCTGTGCGCCGTCCGCCGCGCGAGGGACGCCACGTCCTCCGTCGCCACGCCGCTCCTCTCCTCCGCCCCGCCGTGAGGGACACTTGCCCCGTGGCGAGCACGACCGAACCCGGCATCCTCACCGCCTCGGCGGACCCCGACGTCGCACGGCGGGCGTGGCCCCGCTGGCTGCTGCTGGGCCTGGGCATGCTCGCCGTCGCCGCGGTCGGGATCTTCTGGACGGCGGAGGGCGCCCGCGTCCTGCTCGGCGCGACCGGTCTGTTCCTGCTCGGCCGGGGCGTCGTCGTCCTGCGCGAGGGCGTCACCGGCCTCGGCGTCGGGGCGCTCGTCGCCGGGCTCGCCGCGGCCGTCGTCGCGGCGGTGTCGGCGACGGCGAGCGGCGTCGTGCTGCTGGTCGCCGTCCCGGTCCTGCTGCTCGGCGCGGCCGGCGCGGTGCTGGCCCGCGGGGGCGCACCCCGCCGCGGCCTCGCCCTGCTGGTCTGGGCAATCCTGCTCACCGCGCTGCTCGTCGGCACCGGTCTCGCCCGCGACTGGGACCGCGCCGCCGGTGTGGCCACCGTGATCGCCGGCCTCGTCGTGGCCGGCCTCGCCGTCCCGGTGCTCATCGGCGCGGCCAACCTGCGGGCCGCCGCCCACCGGCCCGCCCCGCCCGTCCCGGCCGCCTGCGCCGGGTGCGCCTGCGGTGCCGGCGGAGGGTGCGGCGCGCTCGGCTGACGATCATGGTTGCGCCGCGGTGTCGTTGGGCACCGCAGCGCCCATGCCGCTCGACGACAGCCTGAGCCTGCTGACCAAGGGGTACGGCTGGCTCCCCGACCGGCGCCGCGCCCTCGGCGGACGCACCGTGCGCGCCCGGCTCGCCGGGATGCGCGCGGTCGCGCTCGAGGGCCCGGACGCCGTCCGGTTCTTCTACGACGAGGACCACGTGCGCCGCTCGGGCGCGCTGCCCGAGCCGGTCGTCGGCACGCTGTTCGGCAAGGGGGCGGTGCACACCCTCGACGGCCACCCGCACCGGGTGCGCAAGTCGATGTTCGTCGCGCTGCTCATGGGCGACGGCATCGGTCCGCTGGTCGAGCGGACGACGGCTGCCTGGGACGACGCGGTGACGGCCTGGTCGCAGCGGCGCTCGATCGTGCTGTTCGAGGAGGCCGCGGAGGTGCTGGCCGGCTCGGTCACCCGCTGGGCCGGCATCCCCGTGACGGACGACGAGGTCCCCGGGCTCGCCCGCGACCTGCTCGCCATGGTCGACGGCTTCGCCACCGGCGGCCCCCGGCACTTCCGCGCCCGCCGCGCCCGCGGCCGTCGCGAGGCCTGGCTGGCCGACCTCGTGAGCGCCGTCCGCGAGGGGCGGACGACGGTGCCCGAGGGCTCGGCGGTCAACGTCGTCGCCCGGCACCGCGACTCCGACGGCGAACTGCTCGACCCGCGGGTCGCGGCGGTCGAGCTGATCAACATCATCCGGCCGACGGTCGCGATCTCCTGGTTCCTCGCGTTCTCCGGGCACGCGCTGATCCGCTGGCCGGAGCACCGCGAGCGGCTGGCCTCCGGTGACCCCGCGTTCGCCCTGGCGTTCGCCCACGAGGTCCGGCGGTTCTACCCGTTCGCCCCGTTCCTCGGCGGCAAGGCGCCGCGCGAGATCGAGTGGGACGGCCAGCGCATCCCGCAGGGCGCGATGGTGCTCATCGACCTCTACGGGCAGAACCACGACCCGGACCTCTGGGACGACCCCTACGTCTTCCGCCCCGAACGATTCCTCGGCACGGACATCGGCGCGTTCGAGCTCATCCCCCAGGGCGGCGGCGATCCGCGCGCCGGCCACCGCTGCCCCGGCGAGGACGTCACCGTGACGGTGCTGTCGGCGCTGGCCGTCCGCCTCGCCCGGCTGCGGTTCGACGTGCCGGAGCAGGACCTGTCGATCTCGCTGCGGCGGATCCCGGCGAAGCCCGCGAGCGGCGTCGTCCTCGCCGTCCACGGCAGCGACTAGGCGACGAGCAACCGCCGCACCACGAGGGCCAGCTGGAGCCGGAGCCGGCCCTGCGGCTCGCGGACGTCCCAGCCCAGCGCCCGCTCGGCCGCGGCCACCCGCTCCTGCAGCGTCGAGTGGTGCACGTGCAGCGCCGCCGCGGCAGTGCGCAGGCTCGCCGTCGTCGCGACGGCGTCGAGGGTGGCGAGCAGTCCGGGAGAGCCGGCCGCGGCGGCCGACAAGGCACGGACGTCGGGCGGGACGTCGCCACCCGGCCGGACGGCGTCGGCCAGCAGCAGCAGGCCGCCCAGCTCCTCGGCCCGCACCACCCGCGGACCTGGATCGGCCTCGGTCCCCTCGGCGGTGAACCGCAGCGCCGTCCGCGCCGCGGCCCACGACGCCGGCAGCTCGCCCACCGGCACCGCCGGACCGATCCCCGCGCGGACGCCACCGACCTCACCCCCCACCGGCGCGACCCGCGCTCCGCCACCGTGGACGGCCACCGCCGAGACCTCGCCGGTCAGCCCGAGCCGGCGCGCGGTGGCCAGCCGGTCGGAGAGGGGGACAGCGGTTTCGAGCAACACCTCGACCGCCGCAGGGTCGTCGGCCACGGCAGCCCGGCGACGGGTGCGGTCGAGCGCCGTGGCCACGGCGGCGGCCGCGCGCTCCAGCACCATCGCGTCCACCGGGGACGCCGCGTCGTCGCGTTCCAGCCACAGCACGGCGCTCCCCGCCGGCGCGGAAGGCCACCGTGGGTCGAGCGGACCGGTCGCGCCCGGCGTGCCGTCCGGCTCGGCCCGCACCGACAGGTGCCGCTCCTCGTCGAGGAGGCGGGCCGGGCAGTGGGCCAGGGCGGCGGCGCCCCGGACGACCGCCGACACCCCGGCACGTCCCTCGACGAGCTTGTCGAAGTAGGCGATGACCTGCAGGGCCGCGCTCGCGTCGGGATCGAGCGCGGCCAGCCGGACGGCGAGGTCCTTCACGCCGTCATCCTGCCCCGGATCAGTCGCCGAGCAGCCGCCGCAGCCACCGGCGACGCGCGGCGCGGGCCTCCTGCGAGACGGCGGCCTGCGGCGCCAGCCCGTCGAAGCCGTGGAAGCAGCCGTGCCAGACGTGCAGCTCGGCGATCCCGCCCGCCTGCCAGATCCGGCTCGCGTAGGCCACGTCCTCGTCGCGGAAGGTCTCCGCCGAGCCGACGTCGATGAACGCCGGCGGGAGACCGGACAGGTCCGTGGCACGGGCCGGTGCGGCGTAGGGCGACACGTCGGGACCGCCGCGGTCGTCGCCGAGCAGCGCCGACCAGCCGGTGTCGTTGGCCGTGCGGTCCCAGACGCCGACCCCGGCCATCTGGATCGCCGACGGGGTGTCGTTGCGGTCGTCGAGCATGGGGTAGATCAGCAGCTGGCCGAGCAGGGCCGGGCCACCACGGTCACGGGCCATGAGCGCCACCGCGGCCGACAGCCCGCCCCCGGCGCTGGCGCCGCCCACCACGATGCGGTCGGGGTCGATGCCCAGCTCGGCGGCGTGCTCGGCGGTCCAGACCAGCCCGGCGTAGCAGTCCTCGACCGGTCCCGGGTGCGGCGTCTCGGGGGCGAGCCGGTACTCGACGGAGACCACCGCGAGGCCGAACTCCTCGGCGAGGTCGAGCATCTCCAGGACGCCGGAGCGGTTGTCGCCGAGGATCATTCCGCCGCCGTGGACGTGGTAGATCGCGGCGGTCGGCGCCGTCGCCGCCGTGGGCTGGCAGATCAGCAGGGAGATGTCGGGGGCGCCGTCGGGACCCGGCACCGCGCGCTCCTCGACGCCGAACCGGCCACCGCGGGCGAGGTCCTCGTCCGTCGGCGTCGGCATGGCCGGGTTCGGTTGCCGCAGCAGCGGGATCATCTCCGGCGTGAACGCCGGCGGCAGGAACTCGGCGAACACCGACAGCGCGGCGGCGAGCTCGGGGTCGAAGGGGACCGGCGGAGCGGTGGGGGACGTCGTCACGGGTTCCTCCTGTGATCGGGGTCACCGACATCCTGCGCACGCGCGGCCGGGCCCGGGAGACGCCAGGTGGCGGGTTCGCCCCGCCAACTGGCGGGCCAAGTCGCTCCCCAGTGCGCCGCAAGCGCCGCCCGGCACGGTCGTCGCATGACGATCCCCTCCGCCCGTGCCCGCCTCGCGATCAGCGCCGCGCTCGGCCTCGTCGTCGGCGTCGTGACCGGCCTGCTCTGGTCGTGGGACGCCGACTCCACCGTGCTGCTCGCCCTGCTCACCGCGGGTGTCGGCTACTACCTCGCGCTGTGGACGGTGATCGTCCGGACCGCCCGCGTGCTCGAGGACGAGCGGCTGCGCAACGTCCCGGTCGGCCTGTAGCCACCGGCCGTCACCGCAGCTTCGCCAGCTCCGGGGGCAGGTCGCCCGGGTGGACGACGGCGAGGCTGCGGGTCGCGCGGGTCAGCGCGACGTACAGGTCGCTCCAGCCGCGGACCCCCTCGGCGACGATCCGCACCGGGTCGACGACCAGCACCGCGTCGAACTCCAGCCCCTTGGCGTGCTCCGGGGGCAGGACGACGGGCCCTCCGGTCAGGTCGGCCGCGGCGTCCACCGACGTCCCCGGCAACCGCGCCGTGACGGCCGCCGAGATCTCCGCGAGCCGGCTCGGCGGCACGAGGACGGCGAGCGTCCCCTCCTGCTCGGACAGCCGGGCCGCGGTCGCGGCCACCGCGGCCGGCAGCTCGGCCTCCGACACCGGCTCGGCGGTGGGCTGCTCGCCGGTGGAGCGCACCGAGCGGGGCGCGGTCAACCCGCTGCCGGTCGCGGCCAGCACGTCGGCCGCGACCGCCATGATCTCCGCCGGCGTCCGGTAGTTGATGGTCAGCTCCTCGAGGCGCCAGCCGTCGGCCAGCTGCGGGCGCAGCGCCTCCTCCCACGACGTCGCCCCGGCCGCCGAGCCGGTCTGCGCGACGTCGCCGACCACGGTCATCGACCGCGTCGGCACCCGGCGCAGCACGGTCCGCCACGCCATGGCCGAGAGCTCCTGCGCCTCGTCGACCACGACGTGCCCGAAGGTCCACGTCCGGTCGGCCGCCGCCCGTTCTGCCGCGGTGCGGGTGTCGACCTCCACCTGCCGCTCGGCGAGCAGCTCGGCGTCGAGCACGTCGCCGGCGGACAGTGCCGCCTCGGCGTCGTCCTCGATGTCGGTCGACTGCGAGCCGGCGAGGATGTCGAGGGTCTCCTGCGCCTGCCGGACCAGCACCGAGCGCTGCCGGTCGGCGGCCGCGGCCCGCGCGGGATCGGTGCCGAGCAGCTCGTCGGCCTCCTCGAGCAGCGGGACGTCGGCCGGCGTCCACGGCGCGCCCGCCGGCCGGTGCAGCACCGCCCGCTCGGCGTCGGACCAGCCGCGGGTGGCCGCCCGGATCCGCGCGGGGGAGTCGTACAGGTCGGTGAGCAGCCGCTCGGGGGTCAGCCGCGGCCACAGCCGGTTGACCAGCTCGTTGACCGACGGCTCGGTCGCCACCTCCTCGGCGATCTCCTCGAGGTCGCGGCGGCTGAACAGGTTGGAACCGCCGAGCGGGTCGGCGCCGAGCTGCTGCGCGTAGCGCCGGGCGATGATCTCGACGACGGCCCGCCGGAAGTGGACCCGGCCCTCGTTGTGCAGCCGCCGGCCGGCGCGGCCGCGGGCCCGTGCCTGCTTGGCGTCCTCGACGGTGAACTCGACCTTGGTGCGGTCGACGACGACGGTCTCCACGCCGTCGGGCAGCTCCTCCCGGTCCCGGACGGCGGCCTGCAGCACCTTGACCATCGACAGCCGGCCCTTGACCTCGGCCGACGCGGAGCTCTCGACGCCCGTGGCGGTGAGCCCGGGGCGCAGCGAGGCGACGTCGGCGAGCAGCACGCCGGTCTCGCCGAGGGAGGGCAGCACGTCGGCGATGTAGCGCAGGAACGTCGGCGACGGGCCGACGACGAGCAGCCCGCTGCGGGCCAGCCGCTCGCGGTGCGTGTAGAGGAGGTACGCCGCGCGGTGCAGGGCCACCGCGGTCTTGCCGGTGCCCGGGCCGCCCTGCACGACCAGGACCCCCCGGGCGTCGGCGCGGATGATCCGGTCCTGCTCGGCCTGGATGGTGCGGACGATGTCGGTCATCCGGCCGGTGCGGGTGGCGCTGAGCGCGGCGAGCAGCGCCGACTCGCCGGTCAGGCCGGTCGAGTTCGCCGCGGCCGGGTCGTCCGGGTCGAGCACCTCGTCGCTGACGCCGACGACCCTGCGCAGCCTCGTGCGGATGTGCCGGCGGCGGGCGACGCCGAGGTCGTTGAGCGCGGTGGCGGTGTAGAACGGCTGCGCCGCGGGGGCGCGCCAGTCGACCAGCATCGGCTCCTCGTCGCCGTCGTCGGCGGACAGCCCGATCCGCCCGACGTAGCGCGGGGCCTCGACGTCGTGCAGGTCGAGCCGGCCGAACACCAGGCCGCTCTCGGCGGCGTCGAGCGCGGCCAGCCGCGCCGTCTGGAAGTTGGCCGCCGCCTCGCGCTCGCCGACCGACTGGGGGGTGGTGGGGCGGGTGGCCAGCGCCTCGCGCAGCCGGCGCACCGCGCGCTCGCGCATCTCGTCGAGCCGGACGTAGCGGACGCCGACCGCCTCCTGCTCGGCGGCGATGGCGGTTTCGGCCGTGTCGGGAACGACATCCTGCCGAGAATTCGACAATGCGCTGCTCTTTCTGCTAGGATCTCTGCAATTCTTCAGAATGGTCTATTCGCCCGTGGCGGCAATTGACCATTGTGCGCAGATCTCCTGCTCGTTGTCATCCCTCGCCGCGGCATGTCGCGCTACCGTCGCGCCATGGGTCCCGGGCTGCTCGTCGCTCTGACGCTACCCGGCATCGTGCTGCTGCTGGTGCTCCTCGCCGTGGTCGAGCACCTCGCCGCCCGGCTGGGCCGGCTCAGCCCGCTCGCCCGCACGAAGCGGCACGCGCTGTCGGCCGGCGGTCTCGACGTGTTCTCGGTCGCGCTGGCACCCGGCCGCGCCGTCGACCTGGAGGAGCAGCGCTCGCGCGAGCTGCACCGCGACGACCTCGGCGACGGCGCCCCGCCCCGCGAGCGGATCGACCTGGACGGCGGCGTCGCCCACCTCTGATGTGAGCGATCACAGCGAATCAACCTCGGGGACACCGGCGCGACACATCCGCTGCCTAGCGTCCTCGCCATGAGCACGAGCACGATCGAACGGCAGACCACAGAGCGCCCCACCAGCACGTGGACCTGCCCGAACTGCCGCACCGAGACCGACACCGCGCGCAAGCGCTGCACGGACTGCAAGACCTCCCGCTACTGACGACGAACGGCCGGCCGCGTCCGCGGCCGACCGTCGTCCCTGAACGTCGTCTACAGCGCGGGGGGAGCGCCCCGCAGCCGGACGACGGCGGCGCGGAAGCGGCCGGCGCCGACGGTCCGCCAGGCCAGCCGGCGGGCGAACGGCAGCCCGGAGAGCAGGCGGGCCCGATCGCCGGCGCAGGCGTCCTCGAGCGCCAGCCCCAGCACGAGGGTCTGCTCGGTGGGGGAGAGGTCCGAGCGCACCGAACCGACGATCGCCGACCACGCGGCGGCGTCGAGGTGCTCGGCCAGCAGCGGGTGCAGCGTCCGCTCCTCCTCGGCGGTCTGCGCGTCGACGACGTCGGCCAGGTCGAGGCAGGCCATGGCGAAGCTGTCGCGCGCCGCGCAGCTGCCGACGACGCCCCACTGCCGGGCGGCGGTCGCCAGGTCGCGGAGCATGTGGTCGATCCGGGCGCAGCGCGCCGTCCAGTCGGCGACCCGGTCGCGCAGCGCGTCGTCCCCGGGCAGCGCACGGTGCAGCGCCGGCCACAGCAGGTCCCGCTCGGCCTTGTGGTGGTGCAGCAGCACGCGGCCGATCAGCTCGGCGTGCCGGGTCAGCGCCTGCGTGCGGGCCGGCTCGGCGGCCGGCGCCCAGGTGGACAGCTCGGCGAGCAGCCGCAGCTCCCGCCGCACCAGCTGGTGCACCACGCGCTGGTAGGCGACGGCGCGGCAGATCGGGGCGGGGGACCGGTCGTCGACCTGCTGGCCGGCGGGGCGGGGAAGGACCGCGGTGGCGGTCATGGGTGCACCTCGGTTCATGTGTCGAAAGAGGTCTGCGGTGTCTGCGCTGATACGAGTGCGACGCAGATTAGGGAGCCGGATGTCCCGAGGGACAGGGATTTGTGCCTGGTTCCGTCCGGGAATCGAGAAAATCATCCGGGCGACGCACGCCGTGGCGCCCCGTCTCCATCCCAGGGCTGATGCGGCGTCGGTCGGGAGGTGGAACGGCGCCCTCCGGGCTGTGGCCGCCCTCGCCCGATCGTCTTGACCGCGGCCCGGCCCCTGGGGACGCTGGACGTGCACGGGGCTCCGGGGGAGGCGCGCCATGGACAGGGGCGAGGACACGGTCGCTCAGGCGCTCGACGGCGCCACCGGTGACTACGCGGTCTCCGGCGATGCGATGCGCTGGTCACCCGAGCTGGCAGAGCAGCCGGGCCGCTCGACCGCGGTACCGGGGCTGGACGTCGCCGTCGGGCTGGGCTCCGTGCTCGGCCTGGACGCCGCCGGGGTGCGCCGGCTCGTCTCCGGGGCGCTGTTCTCGCTGACCTCGGCCGCCAGCGACGTGGTGAGCGAGCTGCGCTCGCTGACCCGCGGGCCGTCGTCCGAGGACGAGGAGAGCTCCTGACCTGAGCGGGCCGCGCCCTGCCGCCTCTGGCAGGGTGCGGGACATGAGCACCCCGTCGTTGACGCTGGCGCCCGCGCCGCCCTCGGAGGCGGCCGAGCAGGTGCGCGCCGAGGTCCGCCGGTTCCTGGCCGAGGAGCTGGCAGCCGGCTCGTTCACCACGCACGTCGACACCTGGCTGTCCGGCGTCGACCCCGCCTTCTCCCGGAAGCTGGGGGAGCGCGGCTGGCTCGGGATGACCTGGCCGTCCCGCTACGGCGGGCACGAGCGGACGGCGATGGAGCGCTACGCGGTCACCGAGGAGCTGCTCGCGGCCGGTGCGCCGGTGGCCGCGCACTGGATCGCCGACCGGCAGTCCGGGCCGAACCTGCTGCGCTACGGCACCGAGGCGCAGAAGGCGACGATCCTGCCGCGCATCGCGGCAGGGGAGTGCTACATCGTGATCGGCATGTCCGAGCCCGACTCGGGTTCCGACCTCGCCTCGATCAGGACGCGCGCCGCGCGCAACGGCGACGGCGACTGGGTGGTCAACGGCGCCAAGATCTGGACGTCGAACGCGCACGCCTCGCACTACGCGATCACCCTGGTGCGCACCTCACCGGCCGATCCCTCGAACCGGCACGCGGGGTTGTCGCAGCTGCTGATCGACCTGTCGACACCGGGCATCACGGTCAACCCGATCCGGATCCTCGACGGCGGCCACCACTTCAACGAGGTGGTGTTCACCGACGTCGTCGTCCCGGCCGACATGCTGCTGGGCACCGAGGGCGACGGCTGGCACCAGGTGACCGCGGAGCTGGCCTTCGAGCGGTCGGGGCCGGAGCGCTTCCTGTCGACTTATCCCCTTCTCGCCGAGTTCGCTCGTCGAGTTGCCGACTCGGGCGACCCCGCCGGCGTCGCCGTGCTGGGCCGGTTGTCGGCGCGGCTGCTCGCGCTGCGGCAGCTGTCGCTGCGGATCGCCGCCGCGCTGGACCGCGGGGAGCTGCCGAACCTCGCCGCCGCGCTGGTCAAGGACGTCGGGACGACGTTCGAGGCCGATGTCATCGACGAGATCCGGCGCGTGGTGGAGGTGCCGGCGTCCCTGGACTCGCCGGACCCGCTGGGCCGGGCGCTGGCCGAGGCCCAGCTGCACGCGCCGGGCTACACGCTGCGCGGCGGGACCAACGAGATCCTGCGGGGGATCGTGGCGCGGGGGTTGGGGCTGCGATGAGCGATCAGGACCTGGTGGTCGAGACCGTCCGGGACATCCTCGCGGCGCACGAGCCGTTCGTGCTGACGCCGTCCCGGCCGTGGGACGGGGCGTTGTGGACCGCGCTCGCCGAGGCCGGGCTGACCGGCGTCGGCCTGCCGGAGGAGGCCGGTGGCTCCGGGGGTGAGCTGGCCGACGCGGTCGCGGTGGTGGCCACGTTGGCTGCCGGGGCGGCGGCGGTCCCGGTGGCCGAGCAGCTGCTGGTGGCCGGGCCCGCACTGGTGACGGCAGGCCTCGACCTGCCCGACCCGGCCGAGCCGCTGTCGTTCGCCATCGCCGACGGCGTCACCGCGGAACCGTCCGACGACGGCGACGGTCCCGGCGCGTTCGTGCTGCAGGGCGTCTCGGCCGACGTCGCGTGGTCCGGCGTCGCCCGCCGCGTGGCGGTCCTGGTGCAGGGGCCGCCGCGGATCGGCGGCTCGGTGCTGGTGCTCGTGGACGCCGCCCGCGTGGCGGCCGCCCCGGGGACCAACCTGGCCGGTGAGCCGACCGGGTCGCTGGACCTCGACGGCGTCTCCGCGCCCGGCGCGCTGCTGACCGAGGCGCAGGCCGCCGTGCTGCGGGCGCGCTTCGCCCTCGCCCGCGCGGTGCAGATCTCGGCAGCGCTGCAGCAGGTGCTCGCGTGGACGGTGCAGTACGCCGGCGAGCGGGAGCAGTTCGGCCGGCCGCTGGGGCGGTTCCAGGCGATCCAGATGGAGCTCGCCGAGATGGCCGGCGAGGTCACCGCGGTCGCGGCGATCGTCGACGCCGCCGTCCAGGCGCTCGGTCGTGGGGACGACGTCGTCCTGGCCGCGGCCGCGGCGAAGGTGCGCGCGGGCGCGGCGGTCGAGGTGGTCGCGCGGCTGGCGCACCAGGTGCACGGCGCGATCGGCTTCACGCAGGAGCACAAGCTGCACCACCTGACGCGGCGGCTGTGGTCCTGGCGCGACGAGGCCGGCAGCGAGCTGCACTGGTCCCGCGTTCTCGGCGCCGGCCTGCTCGCCGCGGGCCCCGACGCCCTCTGGCCCACCCTCACCCGCGTCGTCTGACGCCCTGCGGCAGAAGTCGCGACTTCTGCCGCAGGGGCGCGCCGCTCAGACAGTTTCCGGTACCCGCAGGTGGTGGAGGACGACGTCGAACTCGGCCATGTCGGTGAGCGTGATGCCCATGGCCTGGCTGAACTCCTCGCGCATCGACGTCGCGATCCCGGCGGCGCGGGCCATGTCCTCGCGGCTGTCGTAGCAGGCGGTCATCGCGCTGCGGCCGGTGGCGCGGTCGACCAGCAGGCTGACGCTGCAGAAACCGGGCAGGTCCGCCATGCGCGGCATCATCGTCATCCGGAACGTGGACAGCGTGTCGTCGGCCTTGGCCGGGTCGATCTCGCCCCAGAGCACCCGGGCGCAGGCGCCGTCGTGGCTCTCGTGCATGCGGTGCATGACGGCGATCTCCCACTCGCGCACCTCCGGGGTGCTGCTCCCGAAGACGTGCGTCGCCCTCTCGCGGCTGTCGGCGACGCCCGCCTCGCTGGCGCGCATCGCCTCCTCGTTGGCCCAGGCCGTCGTGACGATGCACCGGCCGGAGGCGCGGTCGCACAGCATCGACAGGCCGATGCAGCCGTCCATCCCCTGCACCAGCGGCATCACCTCGTCGTGGATGTAGGCGATGGCCTCGTTCATCGCCTGCGGGTTCCCCATCAGGGCGTTGGAACGGGCGTACATGCCGGCTCTCCTCTCTGGATCGGTTGTGCTCAGACGAGTTCGGGCAGTCGCAGGTGGGCCAGCACGAGGTCGAACTCGGCGACGTCGGTGATGTCGAAGCCGTGGCTCGCGGCGAACCGGTCGCGCAGGGCCAGGCCGGCCTCCGCGGAGCGGTCCATCGCGTCCCGGTTCGCGTAGCTCACCGCGGCGACCGCCCGCCCCGACGCGCGGTCGACGAAGGCGCTGACGCCGCAGAAGCCCTCCATCTGCTCGAGCTGCGCCGGGATCGTCGTCCGGAAGGCGTCGATGACCCGGTCCATCTGGCCGGCCTGACCCTGCGACCAGATCACCCGCGCGCAGGCGCCGTCCCCGGTGTCGCGCACCCGGTGCATGGTCGCGATCTCCCACACCTGCGTCTCGTACTCGCCGTCCATCAGGTCGGCGGCCCGGCGCCGCAGCTCGACGACGGCCTGCTCGGTCGCGTGCATCGCCGTCTCGTCGCCCCAGGCGGAGGTGATGATGCAGCGGCCGTCCGCGCGGTCGCAGAGCATCGAGACACCGACGCAGCCGCTCATCCCTAGCAGGGCGGGCATCGCCTCGTCGCGCACGAACGCGATCGCGTCGTCCATCGCCTCCGGGTTGCCTCGCACGGTGGTGGATCGGGCGTACATGCGCACAGCTCCTCTCCGGGATCGGCGAGGCCTCCGCGGCACCGCCGCGAGGATCACGATCCTCGGCTGCGCCCGCCCAGGGCAAGGTCAGCCGCCCGGCCGCACGAATCCCGACTCGTAGGCGTAGACGACCGCCTGCGCCCGGTCGCGCAGCCCCAGCTTGGTGAGCAGCCGGTTGACGTGCGTCTTCACGGTGGAGTGACCGATCACCAGCGACCGGGCGATCTCGGCGTTCGACAGCCCGCCGGCGAGCAGCCGCAGGACGTCGCGTTCCCGCTCCGTGAGCTCGGGCAGGGCGGCCGGCGGGCGCTGCGGGGCGCGGGACACGAACTGCTCGATCAGCCGCCGGGTCACCGACGGCGCGAGCAGCGCCTCCCCGGCCGCGACGGTGCGGATGGCATCGGTGAGCTGGTGCCCGCGGACGTCCTTGAGCAGGAAGCCGCTCGCCCCGGCGCGCAGCGCCTCGTAGACCCAGTCGTCGCGGTCGAAGGTGGTCAGCACGAGCACCCGGGGCGGGTCGGGCAGGGCGAGCACCCGCGCGGTGGCGGTGAGGCCGTCGATGTTCGGCATGCGGATGTCCATGAGGACGACGGCCGGCCGGTGCCGGCGCGCCTGGGCGATCGCCTCGACCCCGTCGACCGCCTCGGCGACCACCCGCAGATCGGGCTCGCGGTCGATGAGCGCGCGGAAGCCGTCGCGGACCAGCGCCTGGTCGTCGGCGAGGAGGACGTCGATCACGGCGCGGCCACGACGTCGGCGTCGAGGGGCAGCGAGGCGGTCAGCGCGTAGCCGTCGGCGGTCGGGCCGGCGGCGAGCGTCCCGCCGTAGAGCGCGACGCGCTCCCGCATGCCCACCAGGCCGCGCCCCGAGCCGGGGACGGTCGGTCCCGGCCCGCCGGCGGTGTTGACCACCGATGCGGTCACCCGGCCGTCGGCGACCTGCACGCGCACCGCGACCGAGGAGCCCGGCGCGTGCTTGGCGGCGTTGGTCAGCGCTTCCTGGACGATCCGGTAGACGGCGAGCTCGATCCCGCCCGGCAGCTCCGCGCCGGTGTCCACGTCCACGGCGCCGATCCGCAGCCCGGCCGAGGCGCGGTCGACGAGCGCGGGGAGCGAGCTCAGCCCGGGCGCCGGGGCCGAGGGGCCGTCGGCGTCGTCGGCCTGCAGCAGCCCGAGCATGCGGCGCATGTCGCCGAGCGAATCCCGGGCGGTCTCCTCGACGGCGTCGAGGTGCCGGTCGACCGCGGCGGCCGGCTCGCCGTCGTGCAGCGCGGCGCGCGCGGCGACGGTCTGCAGGACGACGACGGACAAGCCGTGGCTGACGACGTCGTGCAGCTCCCGGGCGATCCGCGCCCGCTCCTCCTCCACCGCCCGGCGGCCCTGCTCGAGCCGGTCGCGCTCGGCGTCCTCGGCCCGGCGCACGGCCGCCGCGGTGGAGCGGGCGCGGCGGGCGACCAGCAGGCCGGCGCCCCACATCGTCGTCCCGAACGCGAGGGAGAGCGCGAAGTCACCGAGGCCTCCGCCCACCGGATCGACCCACGCGGCGTACGCCAGCATCCCGGCGCCGGCCAGCCAGGCCACCACCGCCTCGCGCTCGCGGTTGACGGCGCCGGCGATCGCGAAGGTCGCCAGCGTGCCGAAGAACTGGGGCAGCGTCGAGCGAGGGGTGAGCGCGACGGAGAGGGTGAGCGCGGCGAAGGCAGCGACGCACGCGGCCAGGGGCTGCCAGCGGTGCGCGAGCAGGACGAGCGCCGACACCGCCGAGACCACGGCCGCCGCGGCGGCGCGCGGCGGATCGGCGGCCAGCACGGACGCGACCTCCACGGCCGCCAGCAGGACGACGAAGGCGTCCAGGGCGCGGTCCCGGAGCAGTTGCACGGGCCAGAACCCTAGGTCGCGCGGCGGGGCCCGCGCGTCCATCGCGCGATGGACACCGCGCCGGTCTTCCCATCGCACGGTGGACGATCCGCGGCCCCGCGGTTCCTAGCGTTCTCGGCGCGTCGAGGCCCGTCACGGGTCTCCCCACCACGGAGGAGCGCCATGTCACGCCTGTCCGCCCTGTCCGGCCTCGCCGGCATCGTCCTGCTCGACGTCGGCTGGTTCTGGGACCCGGCCGCGCCGTTCGGCTCCGACGCGCACATCGCCGCCTGGTACGCCGCCCACGGCGACGGGCAGTGGCTCGCCGCCGCGGCCGTCACCCTGCTCGCCGTCCCCTTCCTGTGGGTCTTCGCGACGGTGGTGGGCCGGCGGCTCGACGCGGGTGGGGCGTCGCGCACGCTTCGGCTGCTCGCCGTCGGGGCAGGGCGGGCCTTCGCGCTCACCGTGCTCGTGTTCGGCCTGCTCTACGCCGCGATCCCGCTGTCCCGGACCCTCACGGTGGTGGGCGCCCCGAGCGGCGCGGTCAGCCGGTTCTGGGACGGCGCCGTCTTCGGCGAGTTCATCGTGGCCGCCACGCTCTCGGTGGTGGTGCTCGTCGCGGCGGTGAGCGTCGCCGGCTTCCGGCGGGAGGGGATCCCGCTCGGTCTCGGCATCGCCGGGATCCCGCTGGCGGTGCTCGTGCTCGGCACCTTCTTCCTCCCGATGGCCGGCATCACGCTGTGGTTCGTCGCGGCGTCGGTCACCCTCGCCGTCGTCCGTCCACGGTCGCTCGAGCCGGCCGTCCCCGCACCCGTGCCCGCCACCGTCTGACCCGCCACGACAGGATGGGCCCATGGCGACCGAGACCCACGGGCACACCCACCGGCTCGACCTGGACGACAGCACGGTCCGCGAGTGGGACGCGACCGTGCTGTCCTCCGATGCCGAGCAGGGGATCGTGCTGGACCGGTCGGCCTTCTACCCGGGCGGCGGCGGGCAGCCGCCGGACGAGGGCGTGCTGCTGTGGGGCGGGGTCCGCACCCGGATCGCGGGTACGCGCAAGGGCGACGAGCTCTACCTGATCCCGGTCGAGGGGGACCCCGTGCCGCCGCCGGGCACCGCGGTGCGTGGCGCGCTGGACGACGAGCGGCGGACGGCGCTGATGCGCACCCACAGCGGGCTGCACGTGCTGACCGGCGTGGTGTTCCGGGACTTCGGCGCGCTGGTGACCGGCGGCAACATGGAGCCGCTCACCGCGCGGATGGACTTCGACCTGGCCGAGGTACCGCCGGACTTCAAGGAGCGGGTCGCCGAGTCGGTCAACGCCGAGATCGCCGCCAACCGGCCGATCGAGGTCACGACGCTGCCGCGGGAGGAGGCGTTCGCGATCCCCGACATCATCCGGACGGCGACGAACCTGCTGCCCCCGGACATCGCGGTCGTGCGGATCGTGGACATCGTCGGCCTGGACACGCAGGCCGACGGCGGCACCCACGTCGCCTCGACGTCGATGGTGGGGCGGGTCGAGGTCACGAAGATGGAGAACAAGGGCCGCGGCTTCCGCCGCCTGCGCATCCGGATCGTCTGAGAAGCGTCACCCGAGACCGCGGTGCGCGGTCCACAGCTCGCCGGCCCGCTCGGCGGCCTCGGACACGAGCGCCGCCAGCTCCGGCCGGTCGGGCACCCGGAACGAGACGTACGCGCCGCGGCCACCCGCTGTCGGCCGGCCGTAGGCCTTCGCGGCCAGGTGCCCGTCCCGCAGCAGCCGGACGTTGAGCGTGGTCAGCTCGAACTCCTCACCGCGGCGGGTGTCGGTCCAGCGCAGCGCTTCGGGGATCGTGACGTTGATCGCCAGGGCACTCACGTCGACGGCGACGTCGCTGCTCATCCCCGCATCGTGGCACGCCGAGCACGCCCGGCCGCCGCGGTTTCGCGCGCCTAACCGCGGGGGCGGATGCCGTCGAGGGCGACGGTGAGCAGCCGCTCGCGCTGGGCGTCGTCGGTCGAGCCCGAGGACGTGACGCCGGCGATCAGCTTGATCAGGTCGTCGAAGGTCAGGTCGGTGCGCACCTCGCCGGCGGCCTGGGCCCGCTCGAGCAGCGGCACCCCGGCGGCGAACATCGCCTCGCGGCAGGCGCGCATGACCTCGGACTGGCGGTCCAGCTCGACGGCGATCGCCCGCTTGGTGACCAGGTAGTCGGCGAACTGCCGCAACCAGGCGAGCAGCGCCTCCCAGGCCGGCCGGTCGGCGACGTCGTCGGCGACCCGGACGAGCTCCTCGATCTCGCCGACGTAGACGGCCTCGAACAGCGCCTGGCGGGTGGGGAAGTGGCGGTACAGCGTGCCGATCCCGACGCCGGCCCGGCGGGCGACGTCCTCGAGCGAGGCGGCGGCGCCTTCCTCGCCGAAGGCGTCGCGGGCGGCGGTCAGCAGCGCGTCGAAGTTCCGACGGGCGTCGGCCCGCGTGGGGCGGCGCACCGTCACCGGCTCGGCCATGTCGTTCCCTCCCGGACTTGAAAGCGGAGGCGAGCCTCCGCTAAAGTGGAGGAGCGTCTTCCACTTTACCTCTCCGGCCGCCCGACGTCGCGCCCCCGGAGCGCTGCGGCGCACCTTCTCCCTCCTTTCGAAGGACGGCTCATGCCTGCTCGTCGTTCCTCCCCGCGGCTGGTCCTGCTCGTGCTGTCGGCCGCCGTGGCCGCCTTCGCGGTGCTCCAGTCGCTGGTCACCCCCGTCCTGCCGACCCTCCGCGCGGCGCTGCACACCGATCCCTCCACCGTCACGTGGGTGCTCACCGCGTGGCTGCTCGCGGCCGCCGTCGCCACCCCCGTGCTCGGGCGGGTCGGCGACATGGTCGGCAAGCACCGCATGCTCGTCTGGGCCCTGGCCGTGATCGCGGTCGGCCTGCTGGTCTCCGCGCTCGCGCCGACCGTCGGCGTGCTCATCGCCGGCCGCGTGCTGCAGGGCGCCGGCGGCGCAGTCTTCGCGGTCTCCTTCGGCATCCTGCGCGACGAGTTCCCGCGCGAGCGGCTGGCGACCGCCGTCGGCGCGCTGTCCTCGGTCATCGCCGTCGGCAGCGGGCTGGGCACCGTGCTCGCCGGACCGGTCGTCGACGCGTTCGGCTGGCGCTGGCTGTTCGGCATCCCGTTCGTGCTCGTCGTCGTCATCGCCGTCCTGGCCGCCCGGTTCGTGCCGGCGTCGCCGGTCCGGACGCCGGGCCGGGTCAACCTCGCCGCCGCCGCGCTGCTCACCGGCTGGCTGCTCGCCCTGCTGCTCCCGTTGAGCCTCGGGCACACGTGGGGCTGGGCGTCGCCGCGCACGATCGGCCTGCTCGTCCTGGCCGTCGTCCTGTTCGCCGGGTGGGTCGGGCTCGAGCTGCGCTCGCGGACCCCGCTCATCGACGTGCGGATGCTGCAGCTCCCCGCCGTCCGGACGACGAACGCCGTCGCCCTCCTGTTCGGCGCGGCGATGTTCGGTGTCTTCGCCTTCCTCCCGCAGTTCGTCCAGGTGCCCGCGGCGAGCGGCTACGGCTTCGGCGACAGCGTGACCGTCGCCGGCCTGGTGCTGCTGCCGATGCTCGTGACGATGGCCGTCGGCGGGGCGCTCTCCGGCCGCCTGACCGCGGTCCTCGGCCCGAAGCCCCAGCTGGTCGCCAGCTCGCTGCTCGGCCTGGTGGCCTGCCTCGGCCTGGCGTTCCTGCACGGCGCGCAGTGGCAGCTGGCCGTGGCCGGCGGCGTGTTCGGGATCGGGGCCGGCGTGGGCTACGCCGCGATCACCATGCTGATCGTCGCCAACGTGCCGAGCGCGCAGACCGGCGCGGCCAACGGGATGAGCGCCAACGTCCGCACGATCGGCGGCGCGCTGGGCACCGCCGTCCTGAGCAGCCTGCTGGCCGGCGGGGTGGACGCGACCGGGCTCCCGGTCGAGTCGGCCTTCACGGCGGCGTTCCTCGTCCTGGCCGGGGCGTCCCTGGTGGCGGCCCTGCTGGCGCTGCGCGTGCCGAGCCCGGCGCGGGTGGCCGCGCCCGTGGTGCCGCTCGTCGACCCCGCTCCGGAGGCGGCTGCCGCGTGAGTTCCTAGCGGTGGCCGATGCCGCCGGGGCCGTGGTCGGCGGGGACCTCCTCGCCCTCGACGACCGGCCCCGGCGGCGTCCCGTCGCCGAACGGGCGGCCGCCCAGCGACTCGCGCCCGTGCGGGGTCAGCCAGACCGACGTGTCCGGACCCATCGGGATGATCTGGGTCGGGTTGATGTCGGCGTGGACGACGTAGTAGTGCTCCTTGATCTGCGGGAAGTCGATCGTGTCGCCGAATCCCGGGGTCTGGAACAGGTCGCGCGCGTAGGCCCACAGCGCGGGGAACTCGGTCAGCTTCTGCCGGTTGCACTTGAAGTGGCCGTGGTAGACGGCGTCGAAGCGGGCCAGCGTGGTGAACAGCCGGACGTCGGCCTCGGTGATCGAGCCGCCCATCAGGTAGCGCTGCGCGGTCAGCCGCTCCTCGAGCCGGTCCAGCGCGGTGAACAGCCGCTCGTAGGCCGCGTCGTAGGCCTCCTGCGAGCCGGCGAACCCGCAGCGGTACACCCCGTTGTTGACCTCGGTGTAGATCCGCTGCATGACCTCGTCCATCTCGGCGCGCAGCCGCTCGGGGTAGAGGTCGGGGGCGCCGTCGCGGTGGAACGCCGTCCACTCGGTGGAGAAGTCCAGCGTGATCTGCGCGAAGTCGTTGGTGACGACGGCCTTCGTCGGGACGTCGACGATCGCCGGCACCGTGATGCCCCGGTCGTAGTCCGGGAAGCGGGCGAGGAACGCCTCCTGCAGCCGCTCGTAGCCGAGCACCGGGTCGCGACCGCCCGGGTCGAGGTCGAAGGTCCAGCTGCGCTCGTCGTGCGTCGGCCCGGTCAGCCCCATCGAGAGCACCTTCTCCAGGCCGAGCAGCCGGCGGACGATGATCGACCGGTTCGCCCACGGGCACGCCCGCGCGGCGACCAGCCGGTACCGCCCGGCCTCCACCGGCCAGCCGCTCGAGCCGTCGGCGGTGATCCGGTCGGTGATGTAGTTCGAGTCGCGGTTGTACTCGCCACCGGTCACGTAGCCCGAGCCGCTGTTGTCCTCACTCACCGGTCCAGCCTGACTCAGGCAGGGACGTCGCGCCGCCGGAAGCCGACCAGACCGACCGTGATCAGCGCCACGGCCGCGACCACCAGCCCGACCAGCGGGACGACGTCGAGGTCCTCGGCCGGCACCTGCGGGACCCAGCCGAACGGCGAGAGCTTCGCCGCCCAGTCCGGCAGGTCCAGCAGCGGCCCGAAGATGCCGGCGAGCAGGGCCCAGACCACGACCAGCCAGGCGAACGGCGCGAACCGCGGCGCGGCGCCGACCAGCGCCGCCGCCAGGCCGATGACCACGAGCACCGCCGGCAGCTGCACCAGCGCCGCGCCCAGCTGCGGGCCGATCCGGCCCGCGTCGCCGAGCACCCCCGCGGCGGCGAGCCCGTCGGCCAGCCCGCCGACGACGAGCAGCCCGGTCGCCACGACGGCGGTCACCCCTAGCGTCGCCCCGAGCAGCCGGCGCCGGTCCAGCGCGGTCGCCAGCAGCAGCTCGGCCCGGCCGGCGCCCTCCTCGCCGCGCAGCCGCAGCACCGAGGCGACGGCGTAGGAGGCGGCGAGCAGCCCGAAGTACATCGCCGCCGCGGCCGCGAACGAGTCGATCGGGTCGGCGCCCACGTCCAGCGCCTTCTGCAGCTGCGGGATGTCGCCGACCATGCTGGTCACCGACTCCGACAGCGAGCCGAACGTCAGCCCGAGCAGCAGGAGGGTCGCCGTCCAGCCGAGGACCGTGCCGCGCTGCAGGCGGGCGACCAGAGCCGCCGGGCCACCCAGGGACGGCGCCGCCGCGGCCGGGCCGCGGCGCGGGGCGACCAGGCCGGCGCCGACGTCGCGCCGGTCGTCGAGAGCGAACGCGACCGCGGTCAGCGCACCGATGAGGGCCACCGACAGGAGCAGCGGCCACCAGCGCAGGTCGACGAAGGCGCGCGTCTGCTGCGCCCACGCGATGGGGGACAGCCAGGACAGCGCGCTGCCGTGCTCGGTCAGGATGTCGCCGACGCCGCGCACGACCGCGGCCGCACCGAGCAGGGCGAGCGCCGTCCCCGACGCCGCCCGCGCCTGCGCCATCACCTGCGCGGTCGCCGCGGCGACGCAGCCGAACACCGCCCCGGTGAGCGCCCAGCCGACGGCCAGCGCGAGCGAGTCGACGGCCGCCAGCCCGGAGCCGGCCAGCCCGGCGAAGACGACGACGCCGACCGCGAGGTTCGCCGCGCCCATGAGCAGCAGGGCGGCCAGCAGCGGCGCACGCCGGCCGACCGAGCCGGACAGCAGCAGCTCGGCCCGGCCGTCGTCCTCCTCGGCCCGGGTGTGCCGGACGACGAGCAGCAGCGACAGGATCGCCATCGCGACCATGACCGAGAGCCCCAGCTCGTTGGCGATCATCGCGCCGATCGTGTAGTTCTCGGTGCCGTAGCCGGGGCCGCCGAGCATGATCCCGGCCGGCGTCTGGATGACCGCAGCGCGGCTCTGCCGCGAGGCCGGGGTGTCGTAGATCGTGCGGAGCCCGATCGTCGCGTAGACGGTGAGCAGCCCGAGCGAGAGCACCCAGATCAGCAGCCGGCGGCGGTCGCGCCGGAGCCCCGCACGCAGGAGCGTCGTCGTCCCGACGTAGGCGGTGGACCGAGGGACGACGGCGACGGCGGTCGCCGCGCTCACCGGACCGCCTCGAGCGCTGCGAGCTCGTCGCCGTAGTGCTGCAGGAACAGCTGCTCCAGCGACGGCGGCGCGCAGACCAGGCTCTCCAGGCCGAGCGCGGCCAGCTCGCGGGTGACCGCGTCGAGGTGCTCGTTGTCGACCAGGAACGTCGTGCGGTGCCCGTCGGCGGTGAAGTCGTGCACGCCGGTCAGCGCGGCCAGCGGCGCGGGGTCGGCCCGCGTGACCGCGGTGACCGTGTTGCGGGTCAGGTGCCGCAGGTCGGCCAGCGTGCCGCTCTCGACCGTGCGCCCGTTGCGGATGATCGTCACGGTGTCGCAGAGCTTCTCGACCTCGGCGAGGATGTGGCTGGACAGCAGCACCGAGCGACCGGCCGCCTTGGCCTCCCCGATGCACTCGGTGAACACCGCCTCCATGAGCGGGTCCAGCCCGGAGGTCGGCTCGTCGAGCAGCAGCAGCTCGACGTCCGCGGCCAGCGCGGCGACCAGGGCGACCTTCTGCCGGTTGCCCTTGGAGTAGGTGCGGGCCTTCTTGGTCGGGTCGAGCTCGAACCGCTCGAGCAGCTCGGTCTTGCGCCTGCCGTCGGGACGGCCGCGCAGGCGCAGCAGCAGGTCGATGACCTCGCCGCCGGTGAGGTTCGGCCACAGGGTCACGTCGCCGGGGACGTAGGCCAGCCGGCGGTGCAGCGCGACCGCGTCGGTCCACGGGTCGCCGCCGAGCAGCGACGCGCTGCCGCCGTCGGCCCGGAGCAGGCCGAGCAGGATCCGCAGCGTGGTCGACTTCCCGGCCCCGTTGGGGCCGAGGAACCCGGCGACCTGGCCGTGCTCGACGGTCAGGTCGAGGCCGTCGAGGGCCTGGACATCGCCGAAGCGCTTGGTCAGGCCCCTGATCTCGACGGCTGGGCTCTGGGCCGCGTTCATGAGTTCTCCCGGTACTGCAGGTAGGCGTCGAGCAGGGAGGGATCGGTGAGCAGGCCCTGCGTGTAGAGCTCGAGGGCGGGCAGCGCGTTGGCCTCGGCGTAGCGGCGCAGGGTGGCGCGGTAGTCGCCGTCGACCGGCGGGTGCCGCCGGACGAAGGCCAGGACGGCGCCGATGCCGACGTCGACGAGGAACGAGGCGCGGGCGGCCGGGTCGCGGCTGGGCTTCATCGTGCCGGCGGCGACGGCGTCGGCCATGTACACCTCGGCGTCCTTGGTCATGCGCTCGAGCAGGGTGGCGGCCAGGTCGCCGCCGGCCAGCAGCGTCTGGACGAGGTAGCCGACCATCGGGGCGAACTCGTCGAGCACCGCGAGCTGCGCGAGCCACTCGCCCGGCGAGCTCTGGGTGAACGCCTCGGTCTCGGCCTCGCGGATCATCCGCAGCACGTGCTCGTCGCAGGCGGCGCGCAGCCCGTCCTTGGAGCCGAAGTGGTGGATGACCAGGCCCGCGCTCACGCCGGCGTCGGCCGCGACCGTGCGCACCGAGGCACCGAACCCGTCGGCGCCGAACCGGCGGATCGCGGCGTCCCGGATGCGGGCCCGGCCGGTGAGGTCCTCCTCGGCTGAACGCACGTTCAGGACGCTAGACGTGCGTTCAGTCGAGTGTCAACGAGGCACGGCCCCGCTCCCCGGCAGTCGGCAGCAGTCTTGCGGTGCTCTGAAGGCTTTAGCGGTCGTGCAGGACCGCTAGAGCTTGCAGAACACCGCAAGAGCGTTGCGCGCGATCGTCCCTCAGCGGTGGGTCAGCACGCCGGCCAGCGGCTCGGTGACCCACAGGGCCAGGAGCGCCCCGGCCACCATGAACGGCCCGAAGGGCACCTCCGCCTTGCGGCCGAGCGGGCTGACCGCCATCACGACCAGCCCGACCAGCGCGCCGAGGATGAAGGCGGCGAAGGCACCGACGACCAGCGTGCTCCAGGAGAACCAGCCGAGCACCAGGCCGATCAGGCCGGAGAACTTCACGTCGCCGAAGCCCATGCCGGCGGGGTGGATGAGGGCCAGGGCGAGGTAGCAGCCGAACAGCACCGCCGCGCCGAGGACGGCCCGGCCGAGCGAGGCCCAGTCGCCGCTCACGCCGGCCGCCGCCGCGAACAGCGCCAGCAGCAGCGGGTAGGCCGGCAGGACCAGGACGTCGGGCAGCCGGCGCACGTCGAGGTCGATGCCGGACAGCGCCACGCCGAGCGCGGTGAAGGTCAGGAGCGCCGGCACCGCGGCGGCCTGGTCGAGCTGGAGCGCGCGCCACGTCACGAGCACGAACAGCGCGCCGGTCAGCGCCTCGACCAGGTGGTACCGGGCCGCGATGGAGCGGTCGCAGCAGGCGGACCGGCCACGCAGCAGCAGCCAGCCCGCGACCGGGACGTCGTGCCGGGCGAGGATCGGCGTGCCGCAGTCGGGGCAGTGCGAGGCGGGCGAGACCACGGACAGACCGGCCGGGACCCGGTGGATCACCACGTCGAGGAACGAGCCGATCGCCAGGCCCAGCGCACCGACGAGCACCAGCAGCAGGACCACGGGAACCCCTAGGACGGAGGGATCCGCAGTCTAGGGATCCGTTACGCCCCGGACGGGGACGTCGGTGGATTACTCCCCCCTTTGGAGCAGGTCGAGGGTGGCCTCGTCCGGGCGGCCGCCGAAGTACCTGTCCAGGACGGCGGCGAACACCGGGTCGCCGCCGGCGCGGGAGAACAGCGTCATCGACGAGCGCAGCTTCACCGCGTCGATCGGCCCCAGGACGGCGACGGCGTCGTCCCCGGGCAGGTCGAGCAGGGCCTGCGCGCACTCGACCAGCCGCGGGCCGAGCACCGGGTGGGCGAGGTAGTCGCGGGCCTCGTCCAGCCCCGCCAGCGCGTAGTACTGCGAGGTCGGGCTGCGGCCCAGCCCGGCGATCTGGGGCAGCACGAACCAGATCCAGTGCCCCTGCTTGCGCCCCGCCCGCAGCTCGCGCAGCGCCTGCTCGTAGACACCGGAGGCCTGCGCGTCGAGGAATCTCGAGAGATCTGCGCTCATCTGTCGATCCGGCCGCCGTCCGTTCGTGTAGGAGGTGAGCCGGCAGGGAGCCGGCGTCCGAGGAGGAGAGCAGAGATGGCCCAGTACCTGATCGGCATGTACCAGCCCGACGGCATCGTCCCGCCGCCGGAGTTCCTCGCCCCGATCATGGCCCGGCTCGGCGAGCTGACGGAGGAGATGCAGAAGGAGGACGTCTGGGTGTTCGCCGGCGGGCTGCACGACCCGTCCACCGCGACCGTCCTGCGGACCAAGGACGACGGCGACGTGCTCGTCACCGACGGCCCGTACACCGAGGGCAAGGAGCACCTCGGCGGGTTCGTCGTCGTCGACGTGCCGGACCTCGACGCCGCGCTGCACTGGGCGCGCAAGCAGGCCGAGATCACCGGGCTGCCGACCGAGGTGCGGCCCTTCCGGTGACCGACGTCGCGCGGGTCTTCCGCGAGGAGCACGGCCGCGCCGTCGCCGTCCTGACCCGCGTCCTCGGCGACCTCGACCTCGCCGAGGACGCGGTGCAGGACGCCTTCCTCACCGCGCTGACGCACTGGCCGGAGCACGGCGTCCCGCCCAGCCCGGCCGGCTGGATCCTCACCACCGCCCGCAACCGGGCGATCGACCGGCTGCGCCGGGAGGCGAGCCGGGACGACCGGCACGCCCAGGCCGCGCTGCTGCACGCCCAGGAAGAACGCGAGGAGGACGCCGTGCAGGACGACCGGCTCCGCCTGATCTTCACCTGCTGCCACCCCGCGCTCGCGCCGAACGCCCAGGTCGCGCTGACCCTGCGGCTGCTCGGCGGGCTGACCACCGCCGAGATCGCCCGCGCGTTCCTCGTGCCCGAGACGACGATGGCGCAGCGGCTGGTGCGGGCGAAGGGCAAGATCCGCGACGCCCGCATCCCGTACCGGGTGCCGGAGGAGGCGGAGCTGCCCGACCGGCTGCGACCCGTCCTCGCCGTCGTCTACCTGGTCTTCACCGAGGGCCACACGGCGACGTCGGGGGACGCCCTGAGCCGCGACGACCTGCGCGCCGAGGCGATCCGGCTCGGCCGGCTGCTGGCCGCGCTCATGCCCGACGAGCCGGAGGTGCTCGGGCTGCTCGGGCTGATGCTGCTGGTCGAGTCGAGGCAGCGGGCGCGCATCGGCGAGGACGGCGCGCAGGTGCTGCTCGCCGACCAGGACCGCGACCGCTGGGACCCCGCGCTCATCGCCGAGGGCCAGGAGCTGGTCCGCCGCTGCCTGCGCCGCAACCGGCCCGGCCCGTACCAGGTGCAGGCGGCGATCCAGGCCGTCCACTCCGAGGGGAGGACGGACTGGCGGCAGGTCGTGCGGCTCTACGACCAGCTGCTCGTCCTCACCCCGACGCCGGTGGTGGCGCTCAACCGCGCGGTCGCGGTGGCGGAGGTCGACGGCCCGGCCGCCGGGCTGGCGATCGTCGACCGGCTCGCGCTGCCCGGCTACGCGCTGTTCCACGGCATCCGTGCCGACCTGCTCCGCCGGCTGGGTCGGCCGGAAGCGGAAGACGAGTACGCCCGCGCCGAGCAGCTCGCCGCCAACGAGGCCGAGCGGGCGTTCTACCGCGCGCGGCTCAGCGCACCAGGTGGGGCAGCACCTCGGTGACCGCGGCCCGCAGGTCCGCGGCGGCGCCCGGCTCGCCGGCCAGCTCGCGGATCAGGGCCTGCTGGAACAGCCCGTCGAACACGGCGTACATCGACGGCGAGGAGATCTGCGGCTGCCGCCCGGACAGCTGCGCGTAGCGGGTGACGATCCGCCAGATCATCTGCTCCAGCGACAGGTCGATCGCGGCGACGTCGGCGCGGAAGGCCGGCTCGAACATCGACTGGTTGCGCAGGTCGTACCAGAGGCGGTGCATCGGCGCCTCGTCGGTCAGCGTCTCGGCCAGCTTGTCGAGGAAGCCCGCGGCCAGCTCCTGCGCCGTCGTCGCGGTCGCGACGACCTCGTCGTAGCGGGTGACGCAGACCGCCTTGTACTCGCGCACGCAGTGGGTGATCAGGTCGGTCTTGTCGGCGAAGTAGTAGTGCAGGACCCCGTGCGAGTACTCCGAGTTCTGCGCGATGTCGCGCAGGCCGGTCTGGGCGTAGCCACGCTCGGCGAGGGTCTTCAGGGCGGCTTCGGCCAGCTCGTTGCGCCGGGCCGTGAACTTGTCCACCGGCCGGCGCGCCACCCGCTCCGCTGCTGTGGTCACGCGCGGATCGTACGGTCTTGACGACTGTCAAAGAAAGTCTTGACACCCGTCAAGGCGACCTACGAGCATGACCGCCGTCACACGGGGGACGGGCCAGCGCAAGGGAGCGCGGAATGTCGGTGTGGGACCTGAACGGACGCAAGGCACTGGTCACCGGAGGAGCGCGCGGGCTCGGTCAGGCCATGGCCGAGGCGCTCACCAGGGCCGGTGCGGCGGTGATGATCGGCGACGTCCTCGACGAGCTCGGCGCCGAGACCGCGCAGCTGCTGGCCAAGGACGGCGCGACGGCCGGCTTCACCCACCTCGACGTCACCGACGAGGCCAGCTGGGAGGCCGCGGTCGCGGCGACCGTGGCCGAGCTCGGCGGGTTCGACGTCCTGGTCAACAACGCCGGCATCGAGATCACCGAGCTGGTGGTCGACCTCGACCCGGCCAACCTGCGCCGGATGCTCGACATCAACGTCGTCGGCACCGCGCTCGGCATGAAGCACGCCTTCCGCGCGATGCGCCCCGGCGGCGCGGCCGGCGACGGCGGCTCGGTGGTCAACATCGCCAGCGTCGCGGCGACCATCGCCTTCCCGGGCATCGCCGGCTACTCCGGCACCAAGTCCGCGATCGACCGGATGACCCGGATCGCCGCCACCGAGGCCGGCAAGCTCGGCTACGGCGTCCGCGTCAACTGCATCTACCCGGGCCTGGTGCCGACCGCGATGGGCATGCAGCTCGCCGTCGACTGCGCGGAGCTGGGCCTGTTCCCCAGCGTCGAGGAGGCGGTGGGCGCGGTCGTCGCGCTGACGCCGTCCGGACGCCTCGGTGAGCCGAGCGACATGGCCGACGCCGTCGTCTTCCTCGCCTCCGACGCCAGCCGCTTCGTCAACGGCACCGGCCTCGCGGTGGACGGGGGCATGGGCTCATGAGCACGAAGCCCGTCGTCGTCTACGGCGCCTCCGGCTACACCGGCCGGCTGATCTGCGAGTACCTGCGCGAGCTCAACGTCCCGTTCGTCGCGGCCGGGCGGAACAAGGACCTGCTGCAGGAGGTGGTCGGCCGGATCCCGGGCATCGAGACCGCCGACCACGACATCGTCGAGGTGGAGAACACCGTCGAGGCGCTCACCGACCTGTTCACCGGCGCCAAGGTCGTCTGCAACACCGTCGGCCCGTTCATCAAGTACGGCTTCGAGGTGGCCGAGGCGTGCCTGGCCACCGGCGCGCACTACCTGGACACCACCGGTGAGCAGGACTGGGTGATGGCCGCCCAGGAACGGTTCGGGACGGCGTTCGCCGACAAGGGCCTGCTGCTCGCCCCGGGGATCGCGCAGATGTACACGACCGGCGAGATCGCGGCCAACATCGCACTCGAGACGGCCGGTCTGGACACCCTCGACATCCTCGTGCTCTGGAAGGGGTTCCCGACCTACGCCTCGACCCAGACGATCTTCACCATCCTCAAGGCCGACTGGTTCCACCTCCAGGAGAACCAGTACGTGAAGGTCGACCCGCTGTCGAAGTGGGACGTCGTCGTCCCCGGCCAGCACGAGCTCGGCCTGACCGTGCCGTGGGGCGGCACCAGCCACCCGGTCTGGTTCAAGGACGACCCTCGGGTGGCCAACGTGAAGGTGCAGGGCGGGGTGATGAACCGGCCGGTCATGGAGGCCGTCGTCGCCACCACCGCGGCGGTGGAGAAGGACATCAAGACGCTGCCCCGCGAGCAGTGGGACGAGGCCCTGGGCGCGATCGCCGACCAGTGGGCGAGCGGCATGCCGCCGCGGGAGAACCCGCGGATCAACATCTCGGTCGACTCGGTGCACGCGTCGGGGCCGCTGGGCCGCAAGCACGTGGTCATCCACGGCAACAGCAACTACAAGCAGACCGGGCTGATGCAGGCCTGGGCGGCGATGTCGCTGCTGCAGCAGCCGCCGCGGCGGGCCGGCTTCGCCAGCGGCTGCCAGGCGTTCGGGCACCGCGAGCTCTTCGGGGTGCTGCGCCAGTTCGGGCTGGTGCTCGACCCGGTGGTGACCGAGCACCGATGAGTCTCGCGGCCTACCTCGACAAGGGGGCGTCGCTCGGACCGGACGCGCCCTGCCTGACGATGGGGGAGCGCACCCTGTCGTACGCCGAGGTGCAGGCGTTCACCCGGCGGGTCGCCCGGGCGCTGGTGCGCTCGGGCGTCCGCCCGGGGGACTCGGTCGCCGTGCTCTCGGGCAACGACCCGACCGCGTTCGCCTGCGTCCTCGGCATCGCCCGCGCCGGGGCGGTGTGGTGCCCGGTCAACCCGCGCAACGAGGCGGAGGAGAACCGGGAGCTGCTCGCGCTGTTCGACTGCACGACGCTGCTCTACGCCGCGGCGTTCGCGCCGCTGGTGGCGAAGATCCGCGACCGGCTGCCGGTGCTCACCACGCTGGTCTGCCTCGACTCGCTCACCGCCGACGACCCGTCGCTGGCCGAGTGGCTGGACGCCGAGCCGGCGTCGTTCGACGACGTCGAGCCGCCGGACGACGTCGTCATGCTGGTCGGCACCGGCGGGACGACGGGCCGGCCGAAGGGGGTGCGGCTGACCGGCCGCAACCTCGAGACGATGACGGCGCTGACGCTGATGAGCTACCCGTTCGACGGGCGGCCGGTGTACCTGGCGCTGGCGCCGCTGACGCACGCCGCCGGGGTGCTGTGCTTCCCGGTGCTGGCGCTCGGCGGATCCGTGGTCGTCATGCCGGCGCCGGACCTCGGCGAGTTCCTCCGGCTGATCCCGTACCACCGGGTCACCCACGCGTTCCTGCCGCCGACGCTGATCTACCTGCTGCTCGCCCAGCCGGGGCTGGACGACACGGACCTGGCCTCGCTGCAGTGCCTCTGGTACGGCGCCGCGCCCATGGCGCCGGACCGGCTGGAGGAGGCGATCGTCCGGATCGGCCCGGTGCTCGGGCAGCTGTTCGGGCAGTCCGAGGCGCCGATGATGATCTCGACCCTGGCGCCGGCCGAGCACGTGCACCCCGACGGCTCTCTCGCGCGGGAGCGGTTCGGCTCGGCCGGCCGCCCGACGCCGCTGGTGACGGTGGCGATCATGGGGGACGACGGTTCGCTGCTGCCGCGCGGCGAGCGGGGCGAGGTCGTCGTCCGCGGCTCGCTGGTGATGGCCGGTTACCACAAGGACCCGGAGGCCACCGCCGAGGCATCGCGGTTCGGCTGGCACCACACCGGCGACATCGGCTACCTCGACGACGACGGCTACCTGTACCTGGTCGACCGCGCCAAGGACATTATCATCAGCGGCGGGTTCAACGTGTACTCGGCCGAGGTCGAGCGGGCCCTGATGGCCCACGACGGGGTGCTGGACTGCGCCGTCATCGGCCTGCCGGACCCGAAGTGGGGCGAGCGGGTGGTCGCCGTCGTCCAGCTGCGGGAGGGCGCCGAGGTGACCGGACCGGAGCTGCAGGCCTTCGCCAAGGAGCGGATCGGCAGCGTCAAGGCGCCCAAGCAGGTCGAGATCTGGGCCGATCTGCCGCGGTCGAAGATCGGCAAGGTGGTGAAACCGGAGATCAAGGCCCGCATGCGGGAGGGGTTGGTGGAACCGGACCGCTCGGTCTAGCGTGCCGGGGTCACATGTGCGCAGGGTCACAATGCGGTGACCCTGCCGGCCCTCGGAGGAACCCGCATGCGCAGACTCGGTCTGGTCCTGTTCGCCGCCCTGCTCGCCGCCTTCTGGACCACCGGTCCCGCGTCGGCGATCACCTACGGGGAGCCGGACGCCGGCGAGCACCCCTACGTCGGGTTCATGATCTTCTTCGACCCGTCCGAGCCCGGCTGGTTCAGCTGCTCGGGCACGCTGCTGGACAAGAACACCTTCCTCACGGCCGGGCACTGCACCTACCCCGTCGGCACCAAGGGCGCGGCGACGCCGGGGCACACCGGCGGCACCGACGTGTGGGTGACCTTCGACGACACCGACGTGCTCGCCGGCTGGCCGGCGCGCGCCGACTACCCGGACGAGCAGTCCCTGTACCGGGCCCGCGTCGCGTGGCTGAACACGCACGGCTTCGTGCAGGGCAAGGCGATCCCGAACCCGTCCTACGACGACTTCGCGTCGTTCCCGGCGAACTACGACGTCGGCGTCGTCGAGCTGAGCAAGGCCGTGCGGATGAGCACCTACGGGGCGCTCGCCCCCCTCGGCACCGCCGAGCGGCTCTACTCCAGTGGCAACCCGAACGACGCCCTGGTGGAGAACGTGGGCTACGGCATCCAGTCCGTGGAGCCCAAGCCGATGGAGGTCGACAGCCGGTACAAGTCCACCTCGCGGATCGTCGAGGTCAACGGCAACTCCTCCAAGGCCGGCAACCTGCACACGCTGAACAACCCCAGCGCGACCGGCGGCACCGGGGGCACCTGCTTCGGCGACTCCGGCGGCCCGGTCTTCGTGAACAACACGAACCAGATCGTGTCCGTGGTCTCGTACGGCAACAGCGGCACCTGCCACGGCGCGGACTACTCGTGGCGGGTCGACACGCAGGACAGCTACGCGTTCCTGCGCCCGTACCTGGCGCGCTGACGGTCGGTCCTCGTGCTCTGCCCACCCGCCGGTGGGCAGAGCACGAGGACGCTCAGCAGGCCGCCACGGAGGCCCCCGAGGGAGCAGGATCGGCAGACCGGACGAGGGGTGAACGCCCGTGAGCACCGACCAGTCGACCCTGCTGACCCCTGACCAGCTGCTCGACGAGCTCGAGGTCCTGGCGGCCGTGGAGCACGCGATGGTCGTCGAGTGGCTCACCGTGGGCTGCGCCCTCGGCATGGACCTGCCGCCGGAGGACGGCGGGCCGCTCACCGACGCGGCCCGCGACGCGGCGGGAGCGGCGGCCTCGATCGCGCAGGACGAGATGCGCCACCTGTCCCGCGTGTGCCGGGTGCTGGCGGACGCCGGTCGCAGCCCCTCGCTCGACCGGGCGGCCGCGGTCACCGGACCGGCCGGCGTCCTCGACCTGACCCCGCCGACCGTGGCCGACGCGCCGGCGCTGATCGCCCGCGAGGAGGCGCTGGCCGCCGCGGTCGACTGGAACTACGCGCGGCTGCTGCCGTCGGCGGCGGTCGTGGACGGCGCGCAGGACGTGCTCCAGGACGGCGGCACGCACGCGGCCGGCGCCGCCGCGCTGCGCCGCGCACTCGGCGACCCACCGCCGGCCGACGCCGTCCGGGTGCGGCGGCGCACCGCGGCCGACGCCTCCGAGCAGCGGTTGCTCGACGCCGGCGACAGCGGCTACGCGGTGGTCGCCGACGCGCTGCGCCAGTGGCTCGGGGCGGCGGACCCGTTCGCCGGCGGCGGCTTCCGGCAGCTCGCCGTCCGGGCGATGGGGCACCTCGACGAGCTGGACCGGCTGCAGGCGCAGCGCGGCCTGCTGCCGGCGTTCACCGTCCCCTGATCACAGGTACTTGCGGAACCACGCGAGCTGCCGCGGCGCCGACTCGGCGAACGCCTCGCCGACGTAGGCCTCGAAGTGCCCGCACGGCAGCGCGACCAGCTCCTTGGGCTGGCGGGCCTTCTCGAAGTACTCCAACGACAGGTCGGCGACGGTCAGGTGGTCCTGGCAGGCGACGACCATCAGCAGCGGCGTCGGGGCGATGTCGGCGATGTAGGCGCCGGGCTCGTACTCGACGAACATCTCCACCGAGCGCAGCGTGACCTCGTTGCGCCAGTTGGGGGCGCGGTCCTGGATGGGCCCGAAGAAGAAGTCGTGCGTGTCCTGGGTTGGCAGCGCCGCGGGCTCGGCCGGGTCCTTCTCCCACGCGACCTGCATCATCTGCGGCGCCGCACCGGCGTAGCGGGCCGCGCGGTCGGCGTCGAACAACTGCCGGGTCGCGGCGAACAGGTCGGAGCGGATCAGCCGCCGCGCGTTGGCCAGCCCGCTGACCAGCGGCACCTGCGACACCACGGCCTTGACCCGCCGGTCGAGCGCGGCGACGACCAGCACGTGCGCGCCGCTGTAGCTGGAGCCCCAGATGCCGATCCGCTCGGGGTCGGCCCACGGCTGGGTCTGCGCCCAGGTGATCGCCGTCCGGTAGTCGCGGACCTGCTGCCAGGGGTCGATCTCGCCGCGCGGGGTGCCGTCGGAGGCACCCAGGTTGCGGTTGTCGTAGACCAGCACGCCGAGGCCGCCGTCGCAGAAGAAGCCGGCGAAGTCGTCGAGCAGGTGCTCCTTCACGGCGGAGAAGCCGTGGGCCATGACGACGAGCGGCGTGGGGCCGGTCGCGCCGTCCGGCGCGTAGTGCCAGCCGCGCAGCGTGACGCCGTCCTCGGTGCGGAACTCGATGTCCTCTCGCATGCCGGCGACCCTGCCCGGGTGCGCGGGCCGCCGTCGCGACGATCCCCGCAGTGCGGACGGCGTTGCCCGCAGACCTTGCGCTGGAGGAGGGCGGGGCGCTTCCATGCCCGCCATGGCCCTCGCGACGCAGCGGTGGCGTCCGGCGCGGCTGCCACCGGACGAGCGCGTCGACGCCTTCCGCGAGGCGGTGAGCGCCACCCACCTGCCGTGGTCGGTCACCCCGGACGGGGAGGGTGCGGACGACGACGGGCTGACCCGCTACCGCCTGGGCGACCTGGCGCTGGTCGACTGCCGGTGCGGCCCGTGCTCGGGGTTCCGGGGGCGGAGCCAGTTCGCCGCGACCGCCGAGGACGCCGTCGGCGTGCTGTTCGTGCGCGGCGGCGCCGAGCAGGTGGAGGTGGCGGGGGAGCGGTACGTCGTCCGGCCGGGCTCGGCGCTGGTGTGGCGGGGCGACGAGGCCGTGCGCTTCCGGGTGCCCGGCCGGCTGCACAAGTGGACGCTGCTGGTGCCGCGGACCCGGATGCCGGCCGTGGGCACCCGGCTGCTGGACGGCGAGGCGGTCGGCCTGCTCACCGCCCTCCTGGGGACGGCGATGCGCTCGGCGGAGGCCCTCGACGCGCGGCTGGCGCTGCCGGTGGCCGACGCCGCGGTCGACCTGCTCGCCGGGGCGCTGCGGCCGGCGTCGCCGTCCTCGTCGGAGGCCGCCTGGGTGCGGGTGTCGTCCTACGTGCACCGGCACCTGCGCGACCCGCTGCTCGACCCCGCGCGGATCGCGGCCGCCGCCTACCTCTCGCCGCGGTCGCTCTACGCGCTGTTCGCCGCCCGCGGCGACACCCCGGCGCGGTACGTCCGCCGGCTGCGGCTGCAGGCTGCGCACCGGGACCTGCAGCGCGGCGGGGCGGGCGTGACCGTCGCCGGGGTGGCGTCGTCCTGGGGGTTCACCGACCAGGCGACCTTCGGCCGGAACTTCCGCGCCGCGTACGGGCGGACGCCGGACGAGGTGCGCCGGGGCGGCTGAGGGTCAGCGCATCGGCGGGTTCGGCAGCATGGACCTCCCGAACGTCGAGGACAGCACACCGGCCGCCGCGCAGTACCAGGCGACGACGGCGGTGATGATCCCGAGGTAGCCGCCGACGACGGTGACGCCGGACGACCCGGCCAGTGCCCCGGCGCCGAGCACGTAGAACGTCGCGGCCAGCAGGGCGAACAGGGCGACCAGGCCCATCGTGGTGCGCAGCGAACCCAGGAGCATCAGCGTCGTGAAGATGCCCCAGGCGATCAGGAACCAGCCCGACGCCTTGCCGGCGTCGGCGGCGGGGACCTTGTCGGCGTAGAAGGTCACGAACGCCCAGTAGGAGATCCAGAAGGCGCCGAACGAGCCGAACGCCGTCGCGCCGAACGTGTTGCCGCGGCGGAACTCCCACATGCCGGCGAGCAGCTGGGCCAGACCGCCGTAGGCCAGTGCCAACCCCAGGACGATCGGCGCCGTCGCTTCCGGCATCCACTTCGCGTTGACCAGGCTGAGCACGAAGGTGGTGAGGGCGAACGCGGCGAGGCCGAGCGGAGCGGGATCGGCGATCGAGCCGGCTCCCTCCACGGTCCGCGCGGTCTCCGCGCCCTTCCGGCCGGCGGTGGCGTCTTCCTCGGCGCTGATGCGGGCGCCGAGTTCGGCGAGGTCGGGGTGATCGTGCATGGTCGTCCTCCTCAGGACTGCGAATTCCGCACCACGACGACCTGATGTTGCGCTCAGCAACCGGGGTCGCACCCGCCTGCCAGGAAGTTGACAGGTAACCGGCAGCGGGCTCTCAACCCCGCCGGTCAGCCCGTGATGCGCATGCTCCGCACCCGGTCGCCGGCGACCTCGAAGGTGAAGGTGGACGGGCCGTTGAAGCCGCCGCCGCTGACCGCGAGGCGCGCGGTGGTGGTGTCGCCGTCCACGGTGATCTCCTGGACGCGGAACCGGGCGTGCACGCCGATGTTCTCGGCGTCGTCCCAGCGCCTGATCTCGGCGTGGCCGCGGAATACCCGGCCCCCAGTCGTCGACGAACCCGTCCTCGGTGAACGCGTCGACGAAGGCGGCGCTGTCGCCGGCGTTGGTCGCCTCGATCACGCGGCTGACCGCCGCGGGCAGTTCCTCGGCCATGCCCGCAAGCCTGGCCCAAGCCCTGGGCAAGCGGCGAGCCGCAGGCTCCTCCCGTGTCGATGACGAAGCTCTTCGGGATCGTCGTCCTGATCTGCGGCGGGTGCGCCGTGGCCCTGGGCGTCGTCTTCTGGATCGCCGCGCCCTCGGCGGCCGCCGAGTACGGCCTCGGGATGGCGGCCGTCGGGGTGGGGATCTCGTTCGGCGGCGGCCTGCTGACCTGGCTCGGCAAGGACGCGTCGCCGTCCACCGGCCCGGCCCGACCGGCCACGGGGACGACCGACTACAGCGCCGCCTCGACGGTCGTCGACGGCGTCCTCGACCTGCTCAGCTGACCTTCTTCGAGAGGAACTCCATGTCCAAGTACGCGGTCATCGGTCTGCTCGTGATGCTGGCGGGCGCAGCCGCGATCGTCGCCGGCGCCCTGCTCGTGGGCACCCGGGAAGGGGTCGGCCTCGGGCTGATCTTCGGCGGCGTCGTCGTCGACTTCATCGGGCTGTTCGTCGCGACGACGCAGGCCCGGCGCAACGGCGCTCAGGGCAACGGCGGCAACGTGCCGAGCGGACTGTCGAACTTCCTCAGCTGACGGCGGGGGCGAGCGCGCGGCCGAGCGCGGTGGCGTGGGTCAGGCGCAGCCCGGCCGACAGCCACAGCAGGACGTCGTGCAGGCGCAGCCGGGTCAGTGCGAGCCCGTGCTCGGCGACGGCGGCCTCGAGCCGGTGGAACCCGCCGGCCTGCGCCTGGAGCTCGCGGTGGATCACCGCCTCGATGCCGCTGTCGCCCTCCTTGAGGTGCGGCCACAGCTGGCGGCGGGTGGACGGCGCCACGAGCGGGAAGAGCGCCGGCCAGCGGTGGTGCAGCGCGGCGGGGACGTAGCCGGGGGGCACGCCGGGCAGGGTGCCGAGGTCGCGCAGCGCGGCGCCGACGGTGCCGGGCTCGGCGAGCACGGAGAACTCCTCGGCGGGCAGCTCCCAGAACGCCCGGCCGTCCGCGCGGTCGACCGCGGCCTGGGCGAGCGGTGCGGCGTCGTCGAGGGCCCTGCGGACCGTCGTCCAGTCCTCGCGGTTCAGCCGCCCGTGCAGGCCTTCGGCGGTGAGGACGTCGGGGTCGCCGAGCGGGCCCTCGGTGCGCGGCCGGGCGTCGAAGCGCTCGTAGCCGAACGCGAGCACCTGCACCCAACGGCCCTCGGCAGACACCGGCGAGCGGAACCAGAGAGGTCGCCGTCCGCGGGCGTAGCCGAGGACCGCGGCCAGCGCCGTGTCGATCGCGAGTGGTTCCGGGCCGGCGCTGGGCAGGTCGAGTACGACGCCGCCGTCCACGGATCCGAGGCTAGTCCCGCCCAAGGAGCCGCCAAGCACCGCACCGCAGGCTGCTGCCGACTCGAGATGGAGGAGGAGAACGGGCGTGAAGCGACTTGCCGGACTGACGGTGATGGCAGGCGGGGCCGTGGCCGGCCTCGGGTGGTACCTGCTGGACGACGGCACCCCGCTCGGCCCCCCGCTGGCCTTCCTGGGCGCCGGTCTGCTGCTCGCCGCGCTGGGCGCGGTGGGCATGACGCGCGACGGCCGCCGTCCCCGCTGACGAGGGGACGACGGCCGCCGCGGGACGTCAGTGCCCGGCCATGGGCAGCCCGCGGTCGGTGGCGGAGTGCCCGCAGGTGCAGGCGCCGTGCCCGCAGTGCGAGCAGGAGGCCGACGGCGGGAGGTCCAGCGCGGGGTTGCCGTCGAAGAAGCCGACCGGCTTGAGCATGAACCCGACGTAGGCGCAGGGCATGACCGGCCAGTCCTCGGGACGCACGATGTGGTGCGCGCCGACGGTGTACCAGAGGACGACGTCGGTGTTCTCCAGCGGCGCGTCGTCCGCCTGGTAGACCGGCAGGCCCTGCACGTCCGGTGACTGGTACGGGTAGTCGCCGGAGGCGTACAGCTCGCGGGGGTCGTACCTGGTGACCCAGAGGTTGTGCTGCACGAACCGCGCGCGGTCGTAGATCGCCGAGCCCTCCTGCACCATCGTCGGGACGACGTCGCGCGGCATGAGCTTGTAGCCGACCGGGCTGCCCAGCTCGTTGACCTTCGAGGGGTTGACCACCTTCCAGTAGCGCGCGGTCTCGTACTTCCAGTCGCGGGCGCCGGCGGCCTCCGAGGCGACCAGGGTGTCCCGCGTGATCCAGGCGTTGGAGTGCGGGTTGAGCCCGGGATCGGGCTCGGGGACCGAGTCCACCTCGTACACCGAGTTGTCCGGCCCGTCGACGGTCATGTCCATGCGGACGTTGAAGAAGTGCTGGTGGTGCGGGCCGTAGATGCCCGGGGCGACCAGGTTGCCCCACCGCGGCTTCTGGCCGACCGGGATCGCGCCGGTGGTGAGCACCCCGGTCAGCTTGATCTCGTACTCGATGTTGCCGTCGGTGTAGAGGTACCAGAAGAAGCCGTACTCGTAGTTGCCGACGGTGGCGATGAAGCTGATCACCAGCCGGCGGGAGCGGCGGACCTCGACCTCGCCGGTGCGGAAGTCGGTGTGCTTCCAGGCGATGCCGTAGTCCTCCTCGTGCATGCAGACCGCGTTCGGGATCGTCACCGCGTTGCCGAGCGAGTCGTTGACGACGCCGTCGAAGTAGAAGATCTCGCCGAGGCAGTCGCAGCCGAGGGTCAGCGGGTTGGCCATCAGGCCCATCCCGACCTCGCCCATGTCGAACACGTTCTTGTTCCAGTGCGTCGGCGAGGTGTCCCCGTAGGGCACCACCATCTCCGAGAGCGCCGCGCGGTACATGATCGGCCGCTCGACGCCGCGGTCGGTGTAGGCGAGCTGGTGCAGCACCAGGCCCTCGCGCGGGTTGAAGCCGACCCGCAGCGACCACTTCTGCCAGGTCACGTTCCAGCCGTCGACGGTGAAGCTCGGCCCCTCCGGCTGGGTGATCTCGATGGGCTTGAGGTCGTCGCGGAACTGCGTGAACGCGGGGCGGTTGTCCGGGGTGAACATGAACCGCTCGGAGTAGTTGCCGGCGGTCGGTGGCAGCGGGACGACGCCGTGGTCCTCGATGTGCAGCACGGTCATGGCGTCGAGGTCGAAGTGCACGATCAGCCCCTCGACCGGACGGGCGTAACCGTGCTCGCCCGGCGCCGAGCGCAGAAACGTCAGCGGGCGGCAGATCAGCGGCGAGTTGTCGTAGTGGTCCTGGGCGCCGTAGTAGCCGGCCGGCCAGGGGTCGATCATCGCCAGGTCGAAGTCGGTGACGCCGCGCTTGCGCATCGCCTCCTGCCAGCCCGGGTCCTCGCGGACGACCTTCTCCACGCCGTCCATGTGCTCGGCCAGGTAGGAGGGGAAGCGGCCGGGGACCGGCGTCCACGACTCGACCATGCCGAGGTCGAGGTCGACGATCCCCTCGAAGATCATCTTCTGCGCGTTGTCGTAGCTGACGACGAAGGCCTTGCGGGCCGGGATCGAGTCGAAGACCAGGTCCGCCGGCTTGGGCGGCTCCGCCAGCGAGATCATCACGAACCGCAGGGTGGTGGAGGTGTGGTCGCTGCCCTGGACGATCGCGGCGGCGCGCTCGATCTCGGGGCCGGTCAGCGGGTCGAGCGGATGGATGGCCGGACCCGAGCCGTCGGTGAGGTCGGCGAGGGCGGTGTCGACTGCCATGGGGAACGTGCTCCTGTCTCTGCGGGAGGGTCAGACGGTTTCGGTGGGCTTGCGCTCGAGCACCGCGAGGTGGGCCAGGGCGTCGGGGGCGGAGAGCTTCTGGGCCGACCGTCGTCCGAACACGTAGACCAGGAGGCCGACCAGCAGGCAGCCGGCGCTGATCGAGCCCAGCCAGGTCATCCAGGTGCCGGTGGGGACGTCGATCCACGGGGTGGCGAAGGAGTAGTAGACGCCGCCGAGGGTGGCCAGGCAGCCGACGACGGTGACCAGCCAGACGACCGGCATGCCACCGGGGATCCGCCAGAACTGCTCGGTGGCGTAGCGGTCGGCGTACTGCCGGCGCGCCAGCGGGAGCGGGAGGAAGAAGAAGAAGCCGGAGATCAGCCAGACCACCGACAGCGCGCCGGTCAGGTAGACGGTGACGTTGGCCAGGCTGGACTGGCTGAACAGCGCCACCATGATCGTCGAGGAGATCGCGCCCTGGACGAGGACGGCGGTCACCGGGTTGCGGGTGCGCGGGTTGAGGTGGGTGAAGATCCGCGGCAGGTGCCGTTCCAGGCCCGAGACGAAGATCAGCCGGGAGTAGGCGACCTGGTAGGTCACCAGCGCGACGAACACGATGACCGCCAGCACGATCGCGGCGATCTCCATCAGGCCGCTGAAGCCGGCCACGCCCAGCATGCCGACGACGCCGGTCACCGGGTCGATCTCGGCGGTGGGCAGCGCCATCATCGTGCCCAGCGTGGTGAGCAGGTAGATCGCGATCAGCGCCAGCGAGCCCCACAGGATCATCCGGGTGGCGCTGCGCTTCACCGACAGGAACTCCGCGCCCATGTTGAACGGCGTCTCGACGCCGACCAGGTAGAGCAGCACGGTGCCGAAGAGGAACCCGCCGACGGCGAAGTTGGGCACGAGGGTGTCGTGCAGGCTGAACTCGGTGGCCGGGCCGCCGTGGTTGGCCGCGTAGAGGGCGCCGGCCACGAAGATCACCGCCGTCAGCACGCCGTACACGACGAACGTGACGTTCATGATCTTCTGGTTCGCGGCGAGCTTGGCCAGCGCCAGCCCGATGACGACCCAGAGGATCACCAGCTGCAGGATGATCGACAGCGTCAGCCCGATCTCCGCGTGGAAGGCGAGCAGCAGCAGCTGCAGCACGATCGCCGGCGAGCTGGCCCCGTTGAGGATGACCGGGATCCAGGACAGGAAACCGCCGAAGAAGGCCAGCGGCTCGTTCATGGTCCGGTAGGCCCAGATGTAGACCCCGCCCTGGCCGGGCCAGAGGTTGCCGAGCTCGGCGACGGCCAGGCCGGCCGGCAGCAGGAACAGCAGGATGCCGAGGATCCACATGGGGATCGCCGTCCACCCGCCGGTCGCCATGACCGACGACCCGGTCAGCCAGCAGATGATGAAGACGTAGGTGGCGGTGAGCCCGAAGGTGCCGAGGACCTTGGGCAGCACCTGTTCGGGGACCAGCTCGGTGGTCATGAGCTTGTCGCGAGCGGTGGTGGGTGACTCCGGCGGTGCGGCGTCGATGGCCATGCTGCTGTCTCCTGTCTGAGCGGGGGGCTAGGCGGCTTGGATCTCGCCGTCCTTCATGCGGACGACGCGGCTGGCCTCCTCGGCGACCGTCGGGTCGTGGGTGCTCGCGACGACGGTCACGCCGAGGTCGGCGCAGAGGTCCCGCAGCAGGCGGACGACGGTGGCGCCGGTCCGGTGGTCGAGGTTGGCCGTCGGCTCGTCGGCGAGGATCAGCCGCGGGTCGCTGATCAGCGAGCGCGCGATCGCGGTGCGCTGCTGCTCGCCGCCGGACATCTTGGGCGGGGCGTGGTCGACCCGGTGCCCGAGCCCGACCAGCTCGAGCAGTTCGAGCGCGCGCGTGCGGAGAGCCTTGCGGTCGTAGGGCTCGAACATGAGCGGGAGCTCGACGTTCTCGACCGCGGACAGGAACGGGATCAGGTTGTAGCTCTGGAAGATGTAGCCGATCGTGTCGTGGCGCAGGGCGGCGAACTGGCTCTCGGTGAGCGTCGCGGTGTCCTGGCCGTTGATGACGACGCTGCCCTTCGTCGGCCGGTCCAGGCCCCCGATGAGGTTGAGCAGGGTGGACTTGCCGCTGCCCGACGGGCCCATCAGGCAGACGAACTCGCCCGGCATCACGGTCAGGTCGGCATCGACGAGCGCGCGGACCACCTCGTCGCCCAGCTTGTGCAGCTTCCAGGCGCCGGTCACCTGGACGACGGCGGTCTTGGTGCGGTCTTCGATGAGCGTCATCGTCAGGCTCCTGCGGTGAGGGATCGGATGGGCGGACGGGAGGCGGCGCGCCAGGTGGGCACGAGGCTGGTGGCGACGGCGGCGACGAGGCTGACCACGACGGCGAGGACGACGCCGAGGGCCGTCCCGCCGACGGAGATGCCGGACTCGGCCATGCCGGTGACCGCCATGACCGCGGCCGCGGCGACGGCGAGGACGGCGCCGGCGACGGCGCCGATCGCCGCCGCGACCACCGGCTCGACGAGCAGTGCAGCGACCACCGGCGGGCGCCGCACCCCGGTCGCGCCCAGGACCCCGAGCTCCCGGGTGCGGTGGGCGACGGTGCGGGTGGTGCTGACCGCGACCTCGACGACGCCGACCAGCAGCACGGTCACCGCGATGAGGACGACGGCGCGGCGGATCTCGTCGGTGTGGCCGAGGGTGGCGGCCTGCTCGCTGATGCCCGAGGCCATGCCGAGCACCAGCACCAGCAGGAACGCGCCGGTGGCGGTGGTGACGATCGGCAGGACCATCGACCGGACGCGGCGGCGGGTGGACAGCCAGCCGTAGGCCAGCCCGTGCGTGATCACGCGGTGTCTCCCAGGAGCTGGACCGGCCGCTGCTGCAGCAGCCGGTGGACGGGCACGAGGGCGCCGACGATCGCCATCGCCGGCAGGTAGGCGGCGACGGTCCCGGCGGCCTGCAGCCAGGCGACGGGCGTGGCGATCTGCGGGATCACCAGCCAGACCGCGGCCGCGGCGAGGCTGATGCCGATGACGTAGGCGGCGACGAAGACGAGCGCGGACTCGACGAGGAAGAAGTAGAGGACCTCGTCGGCCAGGCCGATGCTCGACATGATCCCGAACTCGCGGCGGCGCTCCTGGACCGCGGCCAGGAAGCTCGACACCGCGATGACGAACCCGAGGACCAGACCGATCGTGCTGATCAGGCCGAGCGTCGAGCTGGTGACCTGGCCGGAGAACAGGGCGGAGAACTTCTGCTCGAAGGTGACCGCGCCGCTGCCGCCGACGGCGTCGTAGATCAGCGGCCGGCCGTCGGGCTGGATGGCGGGGTTCGTGGTGGTCGGCAGTCCGGTGGCCGCACCGAGGAGCCGGCCGAGGTCGTGGCGGTCGGCGTCCGCGGCGGGCGGGGTGACCGTCCACCAGCCGTCGCCGGAGGCGTCGGTGAGCGTGCGCTTCGCCGTCCACCCCTCGGGCACGGCCAGGTCGGGTGGGGGTCCGTCGGCGACGATCGCCCCGACGTCGCTGTCGTAGTGCACCCCCTCGGCCGGGACCACCCACAGCGGGGCGCCGTCCAGGACCTGGGTGACCGTCTCGTCGCCGGTGATCGCGAAGCTCGCGGAGATGGTGCGGACGACGGTCACCGAGAGGATCGCCAGGGCGATCCCGAAGGTGGCGAGGACGAACCGCTCCGGGCGGCGGCGCACGTTGGCGAGCGCGAAGCGCAGCAGCCGGACGAACGTGCTGTTCCTCAACGGGGAGGAGCCGACGGCGATGCGTGGAGCGGCGACGGAGGGGGAGGACTCGAGAGCCGTGGTCGCCATGACGGGGACCTTGGGCCTCGATTGTTGCCGCCGTTCTGCTCGTTTTCTTCCGTCTGTGTGAACGGATGCTCACGCGGTGAACGGGTGGTTTCCGAGTTCTCTCAGCGGCGCAGCGCGGCGGCGCCGGCGAGGACGAGTTGGCTGGTCACGAGGGCGAGACCGGTCCACATGAGTCCGTGCGGGTGGGCCGCTGAGTGATGCGTCATAGCGGCCAGCATCTGCGCGTGCAGCAGCAGCATCGCCGCGTCGAGGGTGGCGGTCGTCGCCCAGACCGCGGGCGTCGGGTGCCGCCAGAGGTGCCAGGCGCAGGGCAGGCAGACGGCAGCCATGCCGACCATGACCAGGCTGCCGAGCTCGGCGGTGTCGAGCACCAGGATATGGACGGCGGCCGACGCCAAACCGAGCACCGCAGTCAGCCTGCCGAGAACCGCCGCGCGCGACAGCGCGACGAGGGGTGCGTCGTCCAGAGCCGTCATGGACGCGACCTTCCTGCGGGGGCGTTACCCCTGCGTCTCGGGCGGGGGACGATCCTGGTGCGCGTCGAGTCGGGCGCCGCGTTCCGGGCGTCATGGGACCGTCTCGACGAGTCGACATGTCGGCAACATCGACCTGCTGTCATGTCGACATGACGGCTTCCCCGGTGCGACGTCGGCTCCCCGAGAACGCGACGGTGGTCGACGTGGACGGCTCGCGGTTCCTGCTGGAGTGGCTGGACCTGAATGCGCTGGCCGCGATGATTTCGGCCCGGCCCACCGGTCTTCTCTCTCATGCAGCTAGATCTCGGTCCGCAGACCGATGAGGTGATCAGGATCGTCACGGGGGTGCGGGACGGCCAGCTCGACGATCCGACCCCGTGCGAGGGGACGCCGGTGGCCGGGATGCTCGACCACCTGATGGGGCTGTCGCTGGCGTTCCGGATGGGCGCGGAGAAGACGCCGCTGGACGGCGGTGCGTCGGCCTCGGCGTCGGCGCTCGACCCGTCGTGGCGGTCGGAGCTGCCGGCGCGGCTCGATGCGCTGGCCGCGGCGTGGCGGGACCCGATCGCGTGGGAGGGCTTCGCGACGGTCGGTGGGGCGTCGCTGCCGGCACCGGCGATGGGCGGCGTCGCGCTCAACGAGGTGCTGCTCCACGGCTGGGACCTCGCGGTGGCGACCGGGCAGGAGTACCGGCCCGACCCCGCGTCGGTGGAGGCGTGCCTGGCCCTGGTCACCGAGATGAACGAGCCGGGCAACGAGGAGCTCCGCAACGGCCAGTTCGGCCCGGTCGTGCCGGTGCCTCCGTCGGCGCCCTCGCTGGACCGCCTGCTGGGCCTGGCCGGCCGCTCGCCTTCCTGGCCTTCTCGCTGAGCCGCGCGACTCTTGCGGTTTTCCTCCCGCTTTCGCGGTCCTGCACGACCGCAAGAGCGGCAGGAAGACCGTAAGAGTTGGGGTTTTGGCGGCCCTTCTAGTGCTCTGCCCACATGGATGGGCAGAGCACTAGCGTCAGTCGTAGGGGTTGGTGAGCACCGTCCGGGCTTGGAGGACGGTGAAGGTGACGGGTGGTCCGTCGGTGGTCGTGGTGCCCGGGACGTCGGCGCTCGCGCCACCGTCGACGGTGAAGGTCCCGCTCCAGGTGGTCGTGAGGGACGCGGTGTAGGTGCCGGCGCGGTAGTCGTGGGTGATCGTCTGGTTCGGATACGGCTGACCGGGGTTGTCGGTGGTGAGGTCGGCGCCGTCGCCGGTGTGCCAGGTGTAGCCGCTCGCGGTGGCGGTGATGACTACCTGGAAGCCGCGGATGTCGACCGTGAAGGTCTGGGTCGTGGGGGAGTCGGTCCAGAAGATGACCGGCAGCCCGACGAGGGCGTTGCCCGGCGGCTGCTGGCGCGTGGTCAGCTGCGGCAGCGGAAGGGTCTGGAAGTAGCGGAACACCTCATCCGGCGACGGCGGCGGATTCAGTGCTGTTACATCGACGCAAGATGGGCCTTCATTAACTGGGGGCCCATATGGTGTGCCCACTTCGGCGGTCGGTGCTGGTGGTAGCCCATCAATTGGTTGTCGATCGGGTTGAACTAGTCTCTGCCTCAGCACGTAGTAGTAGACAACTATCTGACCGGGCGCCTCGGGACAGGTGAAATTGCCCGGCAGGCATCCGCCGTTCCGCGGGTCAGTGAATTGGCACGGAGTGAGCAGGTGGTACATATATGGACTAGCGCCTGCACTCGCTACGCGGAAATCTTCACCTGGTGAGCCGCCTACGCTGCTGGCATTGATGCTGCCAGGGCCAAAGTCGACCTGAGGCTGCTCGGGTGGACAGTCAAACACCTCGCAAGCAGATGCGCTTGCGACGGCCACGCCGCACGAGGCCATGACCGTGACCAAGACGGCACAGATTCGACGGATCATGAACGCTCAAACGACAGAAAGCTGACTATCCACGCCTGTTTGGTCTCGTTCCAATCCATTGCCGCCGCGCCGGTAAGGGCGGGAATCTCGGCGGAACCCCGATCGGGGACGGGGACGCCCTGACGGTCACGGACCTCTACTGCGGATTGACTGATCGAGAAGCTGAACTCTGCATGAGGCCCCGAGATGGCCGGCTCGCTCAGGCTGGTGATCGTGGCCTTGCCGCCTTCGACCTCGTACCCACTCGCAGCGTCTTTGTCGGCGCGATCAGCTAGAGAAAGACAAAGGTTGCAATTGCGGCTCAGGGCTCTGAGAGGTTCCCCATCCTTGGCCTGTTGATGAGTGACGAGGTCCAGGTAGTACCGCAGGGCTGCTTTCGCGCCGGCGGCGTCCTGGGTGCGGGCCTCGTCGGGGACCGGGAAGTCGGCGGGGCCGAGTGGCTCGAGGGTGGGCGAGGCTGCAGTCGACGACGCGCTAGGCAGGGTGTCGTTGGCCTCGTGCTTGCTCGAGCAGCCGCCGACGAGCGCGGCCGCCACCGCGAGTCCGGCCACCAACCGCAGGCTCCGCCGCCGCACCGTCGTCCTCCTGTGTCCGATCACCGGTCCCGGGGAGACTACGCAGGTCCGGAACCTGCCCGCTGCCGACCTGTGGACAGTTCACCCGAAGACGCGGTGTCGCTGCGTATATCAATCGTGACGCGCGGCAGCTACGGTGCCGCGGTGCTGAGTCCGCGCGCCGCCGTCGCCGACCCCGCCCGCCTCGCCGCCATCGAGAGCTACCGCCTCCACGGACACGCCGGTGACGCCGACCTCGACGCCGTCGTCGGCTACATGGCCCGCGCGCTCGACGCCCCGATCGCGATCATCAACCTGGTCGGCCCCGACCTGCAGTGCTTCCCGGCCGAGATCGGCGTCGGCGCGGCCTACTCCCACGTCCCCGACGAGCTCTCCTTCTGCGCCTACGTCGTCGCCATGGGCGCCACCCTCGAGGTCCCCGACGCCGCCGAGCACCCGGTCTTCCGCGACAACCCCGCCGTGCAGGCCGGCGCCATCCGCTCCTACCTCGGCGTCCCGCTCGTCGACGAGGACGGCTTCGTCCTCGGCTCGCTCGGCGTCTTCGACGACGAGGCGCGCACCTTCACGAGCGAGGAGCTCGACGTCCTGCTCGTCCAGGTCCGCCTGGTGCGCACCGTCCTCTCGCTGCGCCGCCAGGTCGCCGCGCACGAGTGGGACGCCCGACTGCTCGCCCTGCAGGGCCGCGCCCTCGAGGCGGTCGCCACCGGCAGCCGGCTCGAGGACATCCTCGACCTGCTCTCCGCCGCCGTCCGCCGGCTCACCCCGGACGCCGACCCCGACCAGCTGCTCGCCCTCCACGACACCGTCGACCGGCTGACCACCATCGCCACCGACGCCGACGGCTGGCGGCGCGCCATGACCCGCATCGCCCGCCAGGACCCGCTCACCGGGCTGGCCAACCGCGGGCACCTCCTCGACGCCGGCCGCGCCGCCCTCGTCGACGGCGGCGCCGTCCTCTTCATCGACGTCGACCGGTTCAAGGAGGTCAACGACCGCGGCGGCCACGCGGTCGGCGACCAGCTGCTCGTCCGGCTCGCCGAGCGGCTGCGCGACCACCTGGACGACGTCCCGGACGCCGTCGTCGGCCGGCTCGGCGGCGACGAGTTCGCCGCCGTCCTCCCCGGACTGGACCGGGACACCGCGGCGACGATCGGGCACCGCCTCGCCGCCGCACTGGTCGACGAGGTGGACGTCGGACGGCGGACCGTCCGCGTCTCGGCCAGCATCGGCCTGGCCATGGCCGCCCCCGGGACGACGTTCGAGCAGGCCCTGCACGACGCCGACGCCGCCATGTACGCCGCCAAGGAGCGCGGCCGCGGGGTGCTGCACGTCGGCGTCTGAGAGTGGCCCGGGTCTCGGGCGCACAATGGCCGGACGTGACACCGAGCCCCTTCGACACCAGCGGGATCGAGGTGGGCGCCGACGGCATCCGCCGCTACACGGGCCTGCACCGCAACCTCGTCGCGATGCTCCACGACACCGTCCAGCGGCATCCGGACCGCACCGCCGTCGTCGAGCTGGGCGGCCCACGAGCCACCTACGCCCAGCTGTGGGACCGGGCTCGGCGGGTCGCCGGTGGGCTGCGAGCACGCGGGGTGCGGCCCGGTGACCGGGTCGCCGTCCGGCTGCCCAACGGGCTCGACTGGGTGCTCGCGTTCTGGGGCTCGCACCTCGCCGGCGCCGTCGTCGTCCCCCTGAACACCCGGCTGGCCGAGGCCGAGGTCGAGTTCGTCCTCGCCGACTCGGGTGCCGCGCTGGTCATCGGCGGCGAACTCCCGGACGGCGACCCCGTCGACCTGCCTGACGCAGCACACAGCGACCTGGCCGCGCTCTTCTACACGAGCGGCACGACCGGCCGGCCCAAGGGCGCGATGACGACGCACGAGAACTTCCTGACGACGGCGGAGAGCGTGATCCGCTGCCGCGAGCTGCCCCGCGACGCCGCCGAGCCGCTGGCGACGCTGATCTCGGTGCCGCTGTTCCACGTCACCGGCTGCAACTCGCAGATGGTGACCCAGGCGCGCATCGGCGGGACGTCGGTGATCATGCCCCGCTTCGAGCCGGCCGCCTTCCTGCGCGCGATCGCCGAGCACCGCATCGACCTGGTCACCAGCGTGCCGACCATCTACGAGCTCGTCCTGCGGCACCCGGACTTCGCGCAGACCGACGTCGAAAGCGTGCGCACCCTCAGCTACGGCGGCGCCCCGATGGCACCCGAGCTGGTGCACCGGCTGCTCGCCGCCTTCCCGAACGCGCGGCTGGGCAACGGGTTCGGGCTCTCCGAGACGTCGGCGCTGGCGACCTTCCTGCCGCACGAGTACGCCGAAGCGCACGCCGACTCGGTGGGCTTCGCGGCGCCGGTGAACGACCTGCGGATCGACCGGCCGTCGGAGCGTGGTGTCGGCGAGCTGCTGATCCGCGGGCCGAACGTGGTCGCCGGCTACTGGGGCGATCCCGCGCGCACCGCCGAGACCTTCGTCGACGGCTGGCTGCACACCGGCGACATGGCCACCCTCACCGACGGCATGGTGCGGATCGTCGACCGGGCCAAGGACATGATCAACCGCGGCGGCGAGAACGTGTACAGCGTCGAGGTGGAGAACGCGCTGTGCGCCCACCCGGACGTCGTCGAGGTCGCGGTGGTCGGCGTCCCGGACCCCGTGATGGGGGAGAAGGTGGGCGCCGTCGTCCTGCCGCGCACCGGGGTGTCGAAGGCCGATCTGATCCCCGACCTCATCGCCTACGCCCGCACGCAGCTCGCCGACTTCAAGGTGCCGCAGTTCATCCGGGTGCTGGACGACCCGCTGCCGCGCAACGCCGGCGGCAAGGTGCTCAAGGCGCCGCTGCGGCAGAGCGAGGAGTGGACGCCGGTCCCGCGCTAGGGTGACCTGACGCCCACGTCAACTTGGAGGATCTGTGCCTCGCTTCGTCGTTCCGGTGCAGCAGCGACCCGGCCGGGACGGGACGACGCCGACCAGCCGGCACGTGCCGTTCTACCTGGCGATCGAGGCGGCGTCGGACGTCTGGCAGCTGGCCCTGCAGCAGTACTGCGTCCCCGAGATCGTGCCGATGGATCTTGCGATGGTGCACGTGTCCTCCGATTTCCGGCGGGAGCTGTTCACCGGAGAGCTGACCGTCGACGTCGAGGTCCGGCGGATTGGGACGACCTCCTTCACCGTCGGCCTGGCGCTCGAGCAGGACGACGACGACGCGGGGGAGTGCGAGTTCGTCTTCGCGCTGGTGGACGCGAGTCGGACCGCCGCGATCGCGATCAGCCCCGCCCAGCGCGCCGTCTTGGAGAAGATGACGCGGTGACGTTCGACGTGATCGTGGTCGGGCTGGGCGGGATGGGCAGCGCCGCGGCCGCCCACCTGGCCGGCCGCGGGCAGCGGGTGCTGGGGTTCGAGCGGTTCGGGCCGGCGCACGCGCTGGGCTCCAGCCACGGCGGCTCGCGGATCATCCGCCAGGCCTACTTCGAGGACCCCGACTACGTGCCGCTGCTCCAGCGCGCCTACGAGCTGTGGGAGCGGGCCGAGCGCGACAGAGGTGCCGACCTGCTCACCGTCACCGGCGGCCTGTACATCGGGCAGCCGCACCACCGCACCGTCGGCGGGTCGCTGGCCACGGCTCAGGAGCACGACCTGCCGCACGAGCTGCTCGACGCCGCCGAGGTCCGCCGCCGGTTCCCGACGCTGCAGCCCGAGGACGGCGAGGTCGCGCTCTTCGAGGCGGTCGCCGGCTACGTCCGCCCCGAAGCGAGCGTGTCCGCGCACCTCGAGCTCGCCGCCCGCGCGGGCGCCGAGCTGCACTTCGAGGAGGCGGTCACCGCGTGGGAGGCGGACGGCGACGGCGTCCGGGTGACGACGGCGACCGGCACGTTCCGGGCCGAGCGGCTGGTGATCTGCCCCGGCGCGTGGGCTCCGCAGCTGCTCGAGGACCTCGGCGTCCCGTTCACCGTCGAGCGCCAGGTCATGTACTGGTTCCAGCCGGAGGGCGGCGCCGAGCGCTACGAGCGGCACCCGATCTGGATCCACCAGGCGGACGACGGTCTGCAGCTCTACGGCTTCCCGGCCATCGACGGTCCGGACGGCGGGGTGAAGACGGCGTTCTTCCGGCACGGCTCGGTGACCACGCCGGAGACGATCGACCGCGTCGTCCACCCGGATGAGGTCGAGTTCATGGCGAAGCGCCTGGGCGCCTTCGCCCCCGGGATGCCCGGCCGGTTCCTGCGCGGCGCTGCGTGCATGTACACGACCACGCCGGACGAGCACTTCGTCGTCGCCGTCCACCCGGAGCACCCGAACGTGACCGTGGCCTGCGGGTTCTCCGGGCACGGGTTCAAGTTCGTGCCGGTGATCGGCGAGATCCTCGCCGACCTGTCGACCACCGGGACGACGGCGCACCCGATCGACCTGTTCGACCCGCGCCGCGGTGCCTTATCGCGATAAAGCGCGCAGGGCGTCGGCGGCCGCGGCGCGGGCGTCCTCGTGGAGCTGCCGGACCAGGTCGGCGGCCGGCACCGGACGTGCCAATGAATAGGCCTGGCCGGCCCAGAGGTTGACCAGCTCCGGATCGCCCGCAGATCGCGCCGCCGCCCGCAGCGGCGCGGTCACGTAGTGGATCTCGGGGTAGGCGCTCGGGGCGTCGGCGTGCTCGGTCAGGAACCGGTTGCGGATGCCCCGGGCCAGCCGGCCGGTGAAGGCGCGGGTCAGCGCGGTGGGTTCGGTGGAGCGCAGGGACTCGCGCTGCACGGCCGACGTCCCGGCCTCGGGTGAGTCGAGGAAGACCGTCCCGAGCGCGGCGGCGCTCGCCCCGCAGGCCAGGACGGCGGCGACCGCGGCGCCGGTCATCAGCCCGCCGGCGGCGATCATCGGCAGGTCGGTGGCTGCGCGGACCAGCTGGAGCAGGGCGATCAGGCCGACGACCTCGTCGGTGTCGGTGAACGAGCCGCGGTGGCCGCCGGCCTCGGCGCCCTGGACGACGACCGCGTCGGCGCCTGAGTCGGCGGCCTGGCGCGCCTCGGCCGGCGAGGTCACGGTCACCCAGCACTCGCTGCCGGCGTCCTGCAACCGGCGGACGACGTCCGGCGTCGGGCAGCCGAAGGTGAAGGAGACGACGGCGACCGGGTCGGCGGCGAGCAGGTCGAGCTTGGCCGGCCACTCGTCGTCCGAGTAGCGGGGTTCGCCGGGCTGGAGACCGGCCTGTCGGAGGTCGTCGGCGTAGGTGGCGGCGACGTCCGGCGGCGACGGCTGGCCCGGCACGAAGAGGTTGACGCCGAAGGGCTGGTCGGTGAGGCGGCGCGTCTCCGCGATGGCGTCGGCCAGCTTCTCGGCGGTCAGGTAGCCGGCGCCGAGGAAGCCGAATCCTCCGGCGCCGCTGACCGCGGCGGCCAGCGCCGGCGTGGACGGTCCACCGGCCAGCGGCGCCAGGACGATGGGCACGGGGCGGTCGATCACGGCTTCCTCCAACGCGCGGAAGGGACCACTGATGTCGCCAGTGAAGACTTGGGGCGACTCCACTTCACTTCCAGGCGATCATGCCGACCCCATCGGCATGATCATCGAGCCGGTGGGCAGCGCGGGCCTGGGCACCGCGCTGCCGTCGCGAACCGCCCAGCTCGTCGAGGCGCGCGCGCAGCTGCGCGACGCCGCCCCGGCCGGATCGTGGGACGCCGTCCTGGACGAGGTCAAGCGGCTGCAGGTGCAGCAGTCGATGACTCCGCTGACGGCGATGCAGACCGTCTACGCGAAGCTCGCCGCGGGCTGGCAGCCGCGCACGTAGGAGATGACCGCGCCCGGCCGCGCTTCCGCCCCACGGGGGAAAGGCAGAGCACGCGGACCGGAGCGCGGCCATCTCGTCCCTGTCATCGCCGGGGACGGCGATAGGGGTGCGCGGTCGTGCGGATTTCTTGCGGTGGGCTTGCGGGGGACGCGCGGAACGCCCGGCAACCTGGTGTCTGCGAGAGGGGGAACTCGCAGCTCAGGGGGAAGTCGCCGGGCCCTGCGCGTCCTACCACGGGGAGGACGTGCGGGGCCCGAGGCGTTCCCCGGGCAGAGGGAAAGCAGCGCCCGGACGGGCTACTGCGACGCCGTTGAGCTACGCGATCCGATCGCCGGACGGCACGCTCCTCCGGTGCGACGACTGCTCCGGAAGCTGGCCGCGTCCGCGGGCATCGCCGCGGCGGCCGCAGGTCTGATGGTCTTCGCCACCGCCGGGTCGTTCGACGGCACCGATCCGTTCCCGCACTCCGTGCCGGCGGCTATCAGCCGGTGACCTCCTGCAGCGCCTGCGGCAGGGGCAGGCCGAGCAGCTGGATCAGGTGGGCGGCGGTGTCCTCGACGAAGTCGTCGTCCGGCACGGTGCTGCCGGTCTCGGCGACCAGGTCGCGGACGTCCTCGGGCAGCGGCGCGCGGCCGAAGGTCTGCAGCGCCCAGCTCACGAAGCCGTCGACCTCGGCCGGGACGTCGACCGGCCGGCTGGCGTCGGGGTCGGCGAAGTAGTCGCGCGGCTGGATGCCCAGGTAGAAGCGGCCCAGCCCGGGCGGCGCCGGGCGGTAGTCCACCGTCGCGATGTCGCTGTCGTGGATGTCGACCACGAGCTCGGAGGTGCCGTCGGAGCGGTCGCGCCACTCGCCGTCGCGGTAGATGAACGTGCCGAAGTAACCCACGGCGGAATGGTGCGGGAGGCCTCCGACAGATCCGGGCCAACGCGCCGGTGTGGGACGACTGTGGGGGCTGCTGTGGGTGGGGTGTTCCGCGCCGCGTCGACAGGCTCGCAGCCATGACAACGACCTCGAACACCCAGCTCACCGACGTCTCCGACATGTACACCGTGCACCGCGCGTTCCGCCGCGAGTTCGGCCTGATGCCGCAGCTCGTGCGCGGGGTCGCCGCGGGTGACACCGGCCGCGCCGCCGTCCTGGCCGACCACGGCCGGCGGATCCTGACCGGCCTGCACTACCACCACTCCGGCGAGGACGAGCTGCTCTGGCCGAAGCTGCTCGAGCGCTGCCCGCCCGACGAGGAGCTCATCCACCGCATGGAGGGCCAGCACCACCGGGTCGAGGACTGCACCGAGCGGCTGACCGCCGCGCTCGACCGCTGGGAGGCCGAGGCCCGCCCAGCGGTCACCACCGAGGTCGCCGACACCTTCGCCGAGCTCGCCGACGTCCTCTTCCTGCACCTGGGCGAGGAGGAGCAGAACATCCTGCCGCTGGCCGCCCGGCACGTCAGCCAGGAGGAGTGGCGCCAGCTCGGCGAGCACGGCTTCGGTCAGATGGCGAAGTCCGAGCTGCCGTTGATGTTCTGGATGGTCGTCGAGGACGCGACGCCTGCGGAGGCGACGGAGATGTACGCCAACGTCCCGCTGCCGGTGCGGATCCTGCTCAAGACCGTGTTCGCCCGGAAGTACCGGAAGTACGTCGCGAGGGTCCGCGGCTGATCCGCGCGGCCAGCGCGGGGACGTCGGCCGGCAGCACGTGCCGGCCGCGTTCCCACGCCCGCCCGAACGCCTCTTCGCCGACCTCGTCGCGGGCGGTGTTGAGCCACCGGCCGGCCAGCTCGGGATCGGGCGGGACGGCGACCGTCACCGCCGCCGCGGCGGCGCCGGCCCCGAACAGCTCCGCGGCCAGCTCGGCCTGGCCCCGTTCGGCGGCGAGGGCGCCCAGGTCCGGCAGCGCGTAGGCCAGGTTCCACGTCGTCCGGACGGCGGCCGCCAGGTCGACGACCTCCAGCAGCAGCTCCAGCGCGACGTCGTCCTCGCCCCTGGCCCTGGCGAGGGTGGCCCGCGCGTTGAGCGCCGTCGCGATCGTGAAGGGCGCGCCGGCCTTGCGGGCCAGCCGCTCGGCGTCGGCGAGAGCGGCCGCCGCGCCGTCGAGGTCGCCGAGGCGGAGCAGCCGCCGGCCCTCGACCTGCGCGGTGTGGGCCTCGATCCAGGGGTTGCCGGTCTCGCGCGCGACCTGGCGGGCCTCCTCGGCCAGCGCCGCGGCCTGCGGATCGCCGAGGAAGAGGGCCGCCGACGCGCGCAGCTCCAGCGCCTCCGCCAGCCGGGCGTCGTCACCGGCGGCGCGGGCCGCCTCGGCCGCGGTCGCGGCGGGGGCGACGATGCCGGGGATGTCGCCTGTCGCGTAGCGCAGCACGGCGAGCGCGACGGCCCGGGCGGCGCACTCCTCGTCGTCCAGCCCGTCCTCCGGGATCCGGGTGACCCAGCCCAGTCCCTCGAGGCCGTTGCCCCGGAGCGCCCAGTACATCCAGGTGTCGGCGGCGAGCAGTGCGGCGTCGCCGTGCCGGCGGGCCGCGATCAGGTGGGCGAAGGTCGCCGCGAGGTTGCCGTGCTCGGCGGCGAGCCGGTCGAGCGACGCGCGCTGCTCGGCGGTCTCCAGGCCGGGCCGGACGTCGGCGGCGAGGTCGACGAAGAAGTCGGCCGCCCGGTCGGCGACGACGGCGGTCTCGCCGGCCTCGGCGAGCCGGGCCGCGGCGTACTGCCGGACCGGCTCGAGCATCCGGTAGCGGCCGTCCTCGGCGACGACGAGTGACTGCTCGACCAGCCCGCCGAGGGCGGCGAACGCGCCGGGCTGCAGGTGCTCGGCGGCGTCGAGGGGAAAGCCGCCGGCGAAGACCGACAGCCGCCGGAGCAGCAGCTGCTCGGCCGAGGTGAGCAAGTCGTGGCTCCAGTCGAGGGTCGCCCGCATGGTGCGCTGCCGTTCGGGCAGGTCGCGGGAGCGCGGGGACTGCACCGCCTGGTCGAGCCGCTGCAGCAGCGCGGCGGGATCGAGGAAGCGGGCGTGCGCGGCGGCCAGCTCGAGGGCGAGCGGGAGGCCGTCGAGGCGGCGGCAGATCTGCGCGAGCTCGGCGGCGTTTCCGTGGAGCGCGACCTCGCGGCCCGCGGCGCGGGCACGGTCTAGGAAGACCTGGACGGCGGGGGAGCGGGCGACGTCGTCGGGATGGCTGCTGCCGGGCACCGGCAGGGGTGCGAGCGGGTACTCGCGCTCGGCGCGGATCCGCAGCGGCGCCCGGCTGGTGGCCAGCACGGTCAACCGGGGCGCCTTGGTCAGCAGCTCGGCGACGTCGCCGGCGGCGTCGAGCACGTGCTCCAGGTTGTCGAGGACGACGAGGTGCTCGCGGCTGCCGAGCTGCGCGACGACGGCGTCGAGCAGTGCGGCGCCGGACTGCCGGACGCCCAGTGCCCGGGCGAGAGTGGGGACGACGAGCCGCGCCTCGGCGACCGGCGCGAGCTCCACGACCGTGGCGCCTGCTCCGGCGACCGCGACGGCCAGGGTCGTCTTGCCGACCCCGCCGGGCCCGGTGAGCGTGACCAGCCGGTGCTCGCCCAGCAGGCGGACGAGCTCCTCCCGGTCGCGCTCCCGGCCGATCAGCGGGACGGCCGGGCCCTCGGCTGCAACCGCGGCGGACGGCCTCGCCGCGGCGGAGAGGGCGTCGCGGTCGGCGTCGTCCAGCTTCAGCGCGTCGGCGAGCGCGCGGACGGTGTGCGGATACGGACGACGCCGCTCGCCGCGCTCCAGGGCGCTGATCGCCTTGGCGGTGACGCCGGCGCGCTCGGCGAGCTCCTCCTGCGTGAGCGCGGCCCGCTCGCGGAAGCGCCGCAGCCGCTCCGCGAACTCGCCCGGTCCCTCGCTCACCGGCGGCAAGGTAGCAGCGGCCGGTGCCCTGGTGGGGTCAGCCGGCGTGCGCGGGCGGACGGTCGGCAGCGGCCATCAGCTCGGCGATCACCTCGGCCGCGGGCCGCACCGCGTCGACAGAGCCCACGCCGGCGCCCGCGTAGAGCGCCATCGCGTCGACGTGCCCGTCGACCCCGGCGAACGGCGGCATCCCGGAGTGGCGGGGGATCGGCATGCTCCGGTCGCCCATGGCCGCGGTCCCGACGACGTCGTCCTCAATTGCATTGACCCGATCGACGGCCGCGCGCAGCACCCTGGCTCGAGGGCTGGTGGCGCACAGCGGGCAGTCGGCGAACGCGTCGGTGATCACGGTGGCGTCGTCGCCGGCGTCCACGATCGCCTGCTTGTAGGCGGGGTGCGCGCCGGACTCGGTGGTCGCGATGAACCGCGTGCCGATCCGGGCGCCGTCCGCACCTGCGCGCATCACCTCGGCGAACGTCCCGGGGTCGGAGATCCCGCCGGCGGCGAGAACCGGCACGGCCACGGCGTCGAGGACCTCCTGCAGCAGGGGGAACAGCGGTTCGTGTCCACGCACGTGGCCGCCCGCCTCGAGGCCCTGCACGGTCACCACGTCGCAGCCGGCGTCGGCGGCGGCGCGCGCCTCCTCGACCGAGCCGACCTGCCAGGCGACGAGCGCGCCGGCCCGGTGGGCGATCTCCACCAGCTGCGGCTGCGGGTCGAACCAGAAGAAGTCGACGAGGCGCACGTGCTCGGCGACCGCCGCGAGGAACTCCTCGTCGACGTCCGGGAGGAGGACGTTGGCCGACAGGGCGCCGTCCGTGCGCTCGCACAGGTCGTCGAGGCGGGCGAGGAAGACCTCGGGTGGCGACCCCAGGGAGGTGACCGTGCCGACGCCGCCGGCGTCGGCGACCGCCGCCGCGAGGTCGGGGGACGAGACCGCGCCCATGGGGGCCAGCTGGATCGGGACGGAGCAGCCGACCAACCGGGTGAACCGAGTCTGCATGGCTCGCCTCCTCGCAGAGGAGCCGACGGTCCCGCTGGACGGAATCGGCGTCAAGGTCCGTCCGACCTCGCCCGTGGACTGCCGATGAGTACCTGAGGACGACGGACGAGCACCCGACCCGTCGTCCGGGGGAGGTCACGAAGGATGGCACGTCGACGAGGGCGGATCGGCAACGCGCTGGCGGTGCTGGCGGGTGCCCGGGCGGACATCCTCCAGGTGGCGCCGGGCTCGCGCGCGAAGTTCGTCGCGCTCGGTGGCGTGCTGCTGTCGACCGGCGGCCTCGCCGTCCTCTCCGCGGCTTTCGCCGTCCACATGGCCGTCGGTGCCGTCTGGCCGGTGGCGATCCTGATCGGCCTGTTCTGGGGCCTGGTGATCGTCAACCTCGACCGGATGCTGCTGGTCGGGATGGCGCACGACTCGTCGACCAAGCGCAACCTGCTGATGGCCGTGCCGCGGGTGGGGCTCGCGCTCGTGCTCGGCATCGTGATCTCGACCCCGCTGACGCTGCAGATCTTCCACAAGGAGATCGACACCGAGATCGTCGCGCTGCAGGCCGAGCAGTCCGACGCGTACAAGAAGTCGCTGGACAGCGACGCGCGCTTCGCCGGCCTCCCGGACCTGCGGGATCGCGTGGCCGCCGAGCAAGCGATCGTCGCGTCCGGTGGGGACGGCGACACGACCCTTCTTCCGTTGACCGGCGCGATGACCGCCGCGCAGACGGCGTACGACCAGGCGCTGGCGACCCAGCAGGACCTGCAGAACAAGGCGCAGTGCGAGCTGAACGGCACGTGCGGCACCGGCGAGCCCGGCACCGGCGAGGCGTACGTGCAGGCGCGGGCGGCCGCCGACGCTCAGGCCGCGGTCGTCGCCTCGGCGAAGTCGGACCTGGACGCGGCCACTGCCGCGCTGTCGTCGGGGCAGGCGCGCTCGGCGTCGCAGGCGGCGTCTTCGCTGGAGACGGACCAGGCCGAGCTGGCCCGGCTGACCGCCGACCAGACGCGGCTGCAGCAGGCGTTCGACGCGACCAACGCCGACAACACCGGCATCCTCATCCGCCTGCAGGCCCTGGGCCGGCTGTCGGACACGAACTCGACGCTCGGGTTCGCGCACTTCATGCTCTCGCTGCTGTTCATCTGCATCGAGCTGCTGCCGGTGTTCATGAAGACGCTGCTCAACTTCAGCCCGGCGACGGCGTACGACAAGCTCGCCGAGATCCGTGACGACGGCGACATCAGCGTCGAGACGATGCAGCAGCAGACCCGCCGCGAGGTCGAGCGGGCGCAGCAGGAGCTGCTGATCCTGGCCGAGAAGGAGCGGGTCGACCGGCAGAAGGAAGCGGTGCTCGCCAGGCGTCGGGCGCGGCTGCAGCTGGCGGCCGAGCGGCAGGTCGTGCCGGCCGACCTCCAGGCCGAGGACGACGAGCCGATCCGCAAGCCGTGGGACACCGGGCCGATCTTCGAGGTGGCGAAGAACGTCGTCCGTTCGCTGCGGCCTCGGGCCGGCGACCGCGTCGACGCCGCCAGCTGAGCACCGTCGGTAGCAGCCCCTCGCTCTGGGGAGGGGATCGCCAGGCACCGTGTCGGGGGAGGGCGCACATCGCTTGAGGCCGCCGCCCGCCGGTAGGACTCTGGCGCGGCTCGGCCACGGTTGCAGCGGCCGCGCCGGTCACGCGGGACTGTGGTCAGGGCACCCACCCAGACGAGGGGAGGTCCCGATGAAGTACGTGCTGCAGTGGACGAACCGCTCGGGCGGATCGTCGGAGGAGAACCTGGCGTCGCTCCAGCGGTCGCTGGAGGTGCTGAGCAAGTGGACCCCCAGCACGACCATCCACCAGTTCGTGGCGCGGGTGGACGGCGGTGGGGGGTTCGCCGTCGGGGAGACCGATGACATGGCGGTCCTGGCGCGAGACTGCGCCATCTTCACCCCGTACGTGGACATCGCCGTGCACCCGGTTCTCGATGTGGCGCAGGGCGCCGAGGCGCTGGGCGCCGGCGTGGAGTTCAACCGGACGAACTGATGCGCAACGCGGGCCGGGCGGCGCGTCGCCGCCCGGCTACCCGGCGAGCGCGCGGGTGGGCATTGCCAGCGGCGTGAGGGTGTCCACCAGGCCGCGGTACTCGTAGCAGATCTCGCCCTTCTGGCCGAAGACCTCGAACGGGCCCCAGATCCGCAGGGTCGACCAGTCCGGCAGCTCGTCGGCGCCGTCCTGGCGGATCTTCTGGCGCAGCTCGGAACGCAGCGCGGACGTCGCCAGGTCGAGGTGCACCCTCGGCTGGGCGGTGCTCGCCTTGTACCTGTGCATGCTGGAGGAATCGGATATCCGCGCTGCTCAGTGGATCGACTACAGCGGGCGCTTCACCCGTCCGGGTGAACAGCGCCGCCGGCGGAGTTTGGCGCGACGTCGAGGGCGAGGTCGGTCAGCGCCAGCTCGCCGTAGCGGAACTCGCAGTCCGGCAGGTGCCAGACCGCGGCGCCGCCGGTGATCCGCGGCCGGCCGTCGACGACGGTCCAACCCGTCACCGGCGTGCTCCAGAGCGCGCGGACGAGGCCGCCGGGCAGGTCGGCGTAGCGGTCCTCGCTGCGGAAGTCCCGCGGGCGGTCGTCGTCGTCCAGGAACACCTCGGCACTGACCGTGCGGCCGGCGTCGGTGACCGAGACCCGGAAGCTGTCCTCGCCCGTGGCCTCCCAGGTCGCCTTGATCGACAGCAGCATGCCGGGGGCGAGCAGAACGGCGTCGTTGAGCCACGTCGTCAGCTCGCCGGTGTCGAACTCGGGACCCGAGCCGTCGGCTACGGTCACCAGCCCGAGCGCCTTGCCGAGCATCCGGCCGGTGCCGTTGCGGTAGGTGTCCCAACCCCACATGGGCACCACCCGGCCGACGAGCAGCCGCATGCGGAACAGCCGGGCGATCTCGAGCGCGGAGTTGTACTGCCAGGCGTCGCACGGCATCCAGGGCTTGTCCGGGCCGAGGCGGAACCGGCCGCTCCAGTGGGCCTGAAAGGACCAGGCGCGCCCGACCACGCCCATGGCCCGCAGGTAGCGGACGACGACCGGGGGCAGGACAGCGAGGTCGTCGTCCGTCACCGGGGCGGTCGTCGTCCCCACGGGCAACCCGGCGGACGCGACCCGCGTGCGGAAGGCGCGCGGCGGCTGCACGCCGTCCGACGCTAGGCAGCCCGTCGGACGGCGACCACCGACGAACGGCGCGGGCGAGCGGGGAGATGGTCCCGGCACCACCGCTCGCAGTCGGCGAGGAGGTTGCCGGTCGAGAGCGGCTGCGCGCTGAGAACGGTCGCCTGGACAACGGCGGGTAGTGCGCGCGGGATCATGCCGTCCTCTCGGGAGTCTCGGGCGCCTCCGTGGGTGCCCGAGAAATCATCGGCAGACCTAGACGGTTTCGGGGACTCCCAGGTGGGCGAGCGCGAGCTCCATCTCGGCGACGTCGACGATCTGCGCGCCCATCGCCTGGGCGAACTGCTGGCGCATCGAGCGGGCCTCCTTGCGGACCCGGCTCAGCGCCTCGGCGGTCTCGAAGCAGGTGACGCTGACGGTCTTCCCGTTGCGGCGGTCGACCATGAAGCTGAGGCTGCAGAACCCGGGCAGGCCGGAAAGCTTCGGCATGAGGTTCTCGCGGTAGGCGGCGACCAGGTCGTCGATGTGGTTGGGCTGGATGCGGGCCCAGGCGACCTGCGCGCCGGCGCCGTCCCCGGCCGGGTGCTCGCGGTGCACGAGCGCGATCTCCCACGCCTGCACCTCGGGGTGGTCGCCGCCGACGGCGAGGGCGAACGAGCTGCGGCTGGCCTGCAGCTGGTGCTCGGTGGCCTTCATGGCCTCCGCGGACTCCCAGGCGGTCGAGGCGATGCACCGGCCGGTCTCCCGATCGGCGAGCATGGACAGGCCTAGACAGCCTTCCGTCGTCTGCAGCGTCTGCATGACCTTGTTGCGCAGGAACTCGACGCCGTCCTCGATGGACGCCGGATCCCCCATGACGGTGGTCGAGCGGACGTGCATGCGCCTTCTCCTTCATGCCGACGGTGGCGCACACGCTCTCGCGCCACCGTCCGTGTGTCCAGTCGGACTTTCGGCTACCAGCGCTCCCAGTGCACGACCTCGTCGAAGGGACGACGGTCGGGCTTGACCAGCGGCCGCAGCGGACGGTCGGCGGGGTAGCCGAAGCCGATCATGTAGGCGGCGAAGTAGCCGTCGGGGAACCCGAGCACCTTCTGGGCCTGCTCCTGGTCGCGGACGGCGGAGTGGCCGGAGCCGATGCCGAGGTCGGTGGCGGTGATCATCATGAACGCGGTCGCCTGGCCGAAGTCGTAGGCGATCCGCTGGCGGATCTGCTCGTCGTCCGGCTGCTCGGCGACCAGGGCGATCGTCGCAGCCGAACGGGCGATGTGCGTGCCGCCCTGGGGCCACGCCTTGGCGAGCTCTGTCAGCTGGTCGCGATCGGTGACGACGACGAAGTGCCAGGGCTGCCAGTTGCTCGAGGACGGCGAGCGGCGGCCGGCCTCGAGGATCTGCTCGAGCTGCTCGCGGGGGATGGGCTGGTCGGTGTACTGGCGCACGTTGCGTCGTGCGCGGACGGCGTCCCACGTCTCCATGGCGCCGTCCTACACCTTCTGCCTAGTACCAGCCGGTCTTCTGCGAGTGGGCCCAGGCGTTGCAGGGGCTGCCGTAGACCTTGTCGATGTAGACGAGGCCGGCGTCGACCTGGCGGTAGCCGTCGGAGGTCTTCTTGATGCCGGTGTGCGACCAGGTCGAGTCGAGCAGCTGGGCGATGCCGTAGGCGGTGCTGGACGGGTTGTCGGCCTTGTTGTTCCAGTGGCTCTCGCGGGTCCAGAGCTTGTCCAGGCAGCTGAACTGGGAGTCGCCGACCTTCTGCTTGGCGTAGGCGCGGAAGTCGTCGGGGCCTGCGTTGGCGTGCTCGGCCGCGGCGGCAGCGGCCGCCTGGGCGGCCTGTGCGGCGGCGGTCCGCTGGGCGGTGACCGCGGCGATGGTGTGCGCGCGGGCCTGGGCCTGGGGGATGGCGGCCGCGGCCTGGGCGGAGATCTCGCCGCTGTCGTCGACGGTGCTGGCCATGGCGGCCGTCGTGGTCTCTGCCTGTCCGGGAGTCGGAGGGAAGATCAGCCCGACGCCGACCGCGCCGAGGGCCGCTGTGACGGTGAGGAAGGCGAAGCGATGGCCCGGTCGCCCGTGCCGCAGCCCCCGTCGCGCCATCCTTGGCCCACCCGCTCTGTCACTCACCGTGTCCAGGTACTCACCTAGGGTCTGGCAGGACGGCGAACCGTGTCAATGAGCCGGCGGCGCGTCGAAAGTCGTGTGACTGGTGAGGTTCGTCTCGGGCCGAGTGGCTCATTTCGAGAACCGCCTGGTGTCGTCGCCGACGGGCGCGTAGACCAGCGGCAGACGTGGTCACACCCTGGAGGCGTCGTGTCCGGTCTCGTGGAGCAGGCGACGGAAGAGTGGTGTCCCAAGTGCGAGGAAGCCGCTCCGGCGGACGGGCCGCTGCAGGTGCTCGGCACCGCACACTGGCGGGTCATCTACGGCTGGGGCCGGCGGACCGCCTACCCCGTCGCCTTTGACTGCCCGAACGGGCACTCGAGCACCAGGATCGGGCAGCTCCAACGCTGGTTCCGCGTGCGGGAGCTCTGACCGGGCGCTTTGTCGGGGCGTGCTTCGGACGCGGGCGGGTGCCGATACGGAACTCGTGCATCCGAATCCGCCCGACACCTACTGGCAGCAGGCGCCGTCTCGTCCTCCGCGACGGCGGCCCGAGGTACCGACCGCCGTCTACGTGCTGCTGACGCTGGTCCTGATCCTCGTTCTCGCGAACACCGCGCTGCTGCTCTACATCTTCGGCGTCGTGCACTCGGTGGTGAGCTCGTTCGAGGACCTGCGGAACGCCTTCGCCGGCTTCAACTGAGCCGTCGTCAGGACTGCTTGTCGGACGCGACCTCCTGCTGGTAGCGCTCCGTCATCGTGGCGACGGCCTGCAGCTGCGCGGCCGCGTAGTCGTCGCGCTTGGACGTGGCGTATCCCGCGCGGTCGAGCGTCTGCTGGGCATGGCTGATCTCGCCGCCCTGGAAGTGCGGGATGACGCGCTGGGCGATCAGCTCCCAGGAGCGCTTGGTCGCCTCCGGGTTGGCCCACTCGTGGCCGAGCAGCAGCATGCAGCCGAAACCGCCGGACTGGTCCCACAGCCGCTGGACCTGGGCGCGGGCGTCCTCGACGGTGCCGATCGCGCCGATCCCGGCCTCGTTGATGAAGTCGATCATCTCCTTGACGTCGCCGCCCTCGACGGCCATCTGGGGGAACGCGGCGACCTTCTGGAAGTACCGGAACCACGTCTCGATGCCGTACTCGACCTCGCGGTAGGCCTGCTCGCGTGTCTCGGCGATGTGCATGAGCCCGACCAGGCGCCAGTCGCGGCGGTTGGCCGTCTGGCCGTAGTGCGCGGCGCGTTCCTCGACGACGTTCCAGTGGTGGGCCAGCGCGTCGAAGCCCTCCTTGGTCAGCGTGGCGCCGATGGAGAGCAGCCCGATGCCGTGCTGGCCGGCCATGCGCGGTCCGGTGGGGGAGGCGACGGCGGCGACGGCGATCTCGAAGCAGGGCTCGGTGTACGGCCGCAGGTGCGTGCGGGCGTCGACGAGCTTGTGCGTCTTGGTCTCGGCGGTGACCGTCTCGCCGCGGAGCAGCCGCATGATGATGTCGAGGTCGACCTCGAGCAGCTCGCGGGTGTCGGTGGGGGTGAGGCCGAGCATCATCGAGTCGGTGGGCAGCGAGCCCGGGCCGCAGCCGAGCATGGCGCGTCCCCGGGTGAGGTGGTCGAGAAGGAGCATGCGCTCGGCCACCCAGAGCGGGTTGTGGTACGCGATCGAGGTGACGCCGGTACCGAGCTTGATGCGCTTGGTCCGCTCCGCCGCGGCGGCGATGAAGATCTCGGGCGACGCGATCAGCTCGGTGCCGGCCGAGTGGTGCTCGCCGATCCAGGCCTCGTCGTAGCCGAGGCGGTCGAGGTGCTCGACCAGCTCGAGGTCGCGCTGGAGTGCCAGCGTCGGGTTCTCTCCGGCGGGGTGGAACGGGGCCAGGAACGTGCCGAACCGCAGTCGATCCATGGAGGGCTCCCTCATCTCGGGCGTGCAGGCGCACTGTGACGCCGATCTCACCCGTCGTGTGGTCGAACGGGCCAGGGGGCGGCTGCCCGATCGGCCGGTCCCTGACCGAGCGTGCTGGGACCGTTGCTCAGTGGACCGCCCGCTCCTGGTTCTCCCAATAGGGCCTGCCCAGCTCGCGCTTGAGCACTGTGCCGGCGGACGGGGCAGCGCCTCCACGAGCTCCATGGACCGCGGCGTCTTGTAGCCCGCGATCCGCTCAGCTCTTCCCAATAGCAGAAGGAGGGGCGACGCGCCCGGGTTGGCGGGTGAGATGTGGGAGAGCACCAAGAGGCGGCCGCCAGAGTGGCGCTTCACCTGCGGATCTGGCCTCGAGAGTCGGGAGCGGCCGGAGCTGTGAGTCTCGTCATAGGCACCGGTTGCTTGCTGCGGTTAGCGGCGGGCATGCGGGGGTCGGCCTTCGGAACGGATCCGTCTGATGTCGGCTGCGCCGGCGTCGGACGGGTTCCTCTGCGAGGGACGGGGGTCCCGATACGAGCGCGGGTGGCTCTCTCAGCACCGCCCGCCACTGATGGAAGGCAGTCCCCATTCATGACCGAATCGACGACCGATTCGCGCGTTACGACCCGCCACGAGACCGTCGAGGTTCCCGTCGACGTCACCGTCGAGGAGGGCGACCGCGGTCTGAAGGGTCCGACCGGCCCGGTCGGCCGCCCCGGCGAGCCTGGTGACAAGGGCCCCAAGGGTCCGGTCGGCCCTCCCGGGGAGCGAGGCGAGAAGGGCGACAAGGGCCCGGCCGGCCCGGTCGGCCCCGCCGGTGAGCGAGGCGAGAAGGGGCCGATCGGCCCGCGGGGTCAGCAAGGGCCCGAGGGTGCGACCGGCCCGCAGGGCGAGCGGGGCCTGCCCGGCTCCACCGGCCGGCCCGGCGAGCAGGGTGAGCAGGGTGCGCAGGGTCCGGTCGGGCCGCGCGGCGAGGTCGGCCCGCAGGGTCTGGCCGGCGAGCAGGGGCCGCCCGGGGCCCAGGGTGAGCACGGTCCCCGTGGACCGGTGGGACCCGTTGGGGAGCGGGGTCCGGCCGGTGAGCAGGGGCTGCAGGGCGAGCAGGGTCTGCCCGGTGCCCCAGGACAGCGCGGTGTGATCGGCGAGACCGGGGAGAAGGGTCCGCGCGGCCTGCAGGGTGAGCAGGGCGAGCAGGGGGAACAGGGTGCGCCCGGCGTTCCCGGCCCGCAGGGTCGGCAGGGTGTGCAGGGCCCGGCCGGTCCGGCCGGCCCAGCCGGCCTGCCCGGCGTGCAGGGTCCGCAGGGCCCGTCCGGCCCGGCGTGGCTCTACCAGCCCAGCCCCGCTGAGCTCGCCGCCAAGGTCAAGCGGGCGGCGCTGAACGTGACCCCGCGCACCGTGGTCGACCTTCGGGTCGGCGTCCGTTACTTGGCGACGCTCACCTCGCGGCTGGTGAAGCTGCAGGGTGGGCTGCTCCTGCGGGCCATCGTCGACACCGACGCCGCGGCGAACAGCCAGCCGCCGGCCGACCTGTCCAACGTGCGCTCGATCGCCTGACGCGGCGCAGCACGACCGAGGGCGCCTCATGTCGCAAAGGCGACGCGAGGCGCCCTCGGACGCTCGGTGCCAGTGGCTGGTCCGAGCCCGCCGTCAGTGGACGGCGCGCTCCTGGTCTTCCCAGTACGGCTTGCGCAGCTCGCGCTTGAGCACCTTGCCGGCGGCGCTCAGCGGTAGCCCCTCGACGAGCTCCATCGACCGCGGCGTCTTGTAGCCGGCGATCCGCTCGGCGCAGAACTCGCGCAGCTCCTCGATGGTGAGGGAGGCGCCGCCGACCGGGACGACGACGGCGTGAACCCGCTCGCCCCACTTCTCGTCCGGGACGCCGATCACCGCGCACGTGGCGATCGACGGGTGCTGGGTGAGGACGCTCTCCACCTCGACCGAGTACACGTTCTCCCCGCCGGAGATGATCATGTCCTTGATCCGGTCGGAGATGTAGACGTAGCCGTCGTCGTCCATGTAGCCGCCGTCGCCGGTGTGCATCCAGCCGCCGCGCAGCGCCTCGGCGGTCTCCTCGGGTCGGTTCCAGTAGCCGAGCATCACGTTCCCGCCGCGGACGACGATCTCGCCGACCTCGCCACGCGGCAGCTCGACGTCGTCCGGACCGACGATGCGCACCTCGTTGTGCGGCAGCGCCCGGCCGGCGGCACGGCGGCGCTTCGGGTGCTCGTGGTCGATGGGCAGGTTGCCGGTGGCGGCGGGGGAGAGCTCGGTCATCCCGTACAGCTGGGTGAACTGCGCGTTGGGCAGCGCCTTGAGCGCGCGGCCGAGCACGCCTTCGGACATCGGTGAGGCGCCGTAGGAGATCCGCCGGATGCTGGTCAGGTCGAACTCGTCGATCCGCGGGTGGTCAACGAGCAGCTGGATCATCGTCGGCACCAGCAGGACGTCGGTGACCTGGTGCTCGGCGACGGCGGTCATGAGCGCGACCGGCTCGAACATCGGGATCATCACGTGCGTGCCGCCGCGGATCAGCTGACCGGTCCAGGCGGCAAGGTCGGCGAGGTGGAACATCGGCGCGGCGTGCAGGAAGACGCCGTCCGGACTGATGAAGTGCTCGGTGGCCAGGGTGCCGATGCTGGACGTCAGCAGGTTCGCGTGGCTGAGCATGACGCCCTTGGACCGGCCGGTGGTGCCGCCGGTGTAGAAGACGGCGGCCAGGTCGTCGCCGCGGCGGCCGGTGTCCTCGATCGGCTCGTGGCTGCCGATGAGCTCCTCGAACGGCTGCATGCCGTCGGGCGTGGCGCCGTCGCCGGCGTGGACGACGTGCTCGAGCCGTGGGTGGGCGGCGCGGATGCCGTCGACGTGACCGGCGAACGCGTCGTCGACGACGAGCACGCGGGCGTCGACCTCGGTGAGGGACTCGGCGATCTCCGGGATGCTCCAGCGCAGGTTGACCGGGACGACGACGCCGCCGGCCCACAGCGTGGCGCCGAGGAACTCGTGGTAGCGGTCGGAGTTGAGGGAGAGGATCGCGGCGCGCTCGCCGTCCTCGATGCCCAGGTCCTGCAGGGCGCCGGCCAGCCGGGCGATGCGGTCGACGGATTCGCGGTGCGTCCGCGTGCGGCCGGCGCAGACTGTGGCGACGGCGTTCGGCTTCTGCTGGACGGCGCGGTGGAGTCCCTGGGTGAGGTTCACGACGACCCCCGTGAAGTGGGATATGACGCCGGTCACCTGACCAGTCGGGGGCGGCCGGCACAAGGGGATCCGGCGCGTGGTCTGATGCCGGGAGGGCGCCGGTCGACAGGGGAGTCGGCCGACTGGTCGAAGGGTGGGCTCGTGGCTGCTGGCTCGGGTGAGGTGCTGCTCGACTACGACGGCGCTGTGGCCGTCGTGACGCTCAACGCGCCGGACCGGCGCAACGCGCTGACGTCGGGCATGGCTGGTGAGCTCATGGCCGCCTTCGACGAGGTGGATGGGCGTTCGGACGTCGGCGCGCTGGTCGTGCGGGCGGTGGGGAAGTCGTTCTGCGCCGGCGGAGACATCAAGACGCTGACCGACGCCGGCCGCGACCCGGCCGAGTCCTCGAACTACGAGGGCATGTCGGCGATCTACGACTCCTTCTACCGGCTTGGGCAAGTTCGCGTGCCAACTGTCGCCGCGGTGCGTGGGTCGGCGGTGGGCGCCGGGATGAACATGTTGCTGGCGACCGATCTGCGGATCGTGGCGCGGGATGCGCGCCTGCTGTGCGGCTTTCTGAAGCGCGGGATGCATCCGGGCGGCGGGCACTTCGTCATCCTGTCGCGGCTGATCGGCCGCGAGGCTGCCGCGGCGATGGCGCTGTTCGGCGAGGAGATAAACGGCGACCGAGCCCGCGAGCTCGGGCTGGCGTGGGAGTCCGTGGACGACGCCGAGGTGGAGAAGCGTTCCTTGGAGCTCGCCGCACGTGTGGCTGCGGATCCGGAGCTTGCGCGGATGGCCGCGGGCAACTTCCGCAGGGAGGTCGTCAACGGCGCCGTCCCGTGGGATGTCGCGATGCAGTTCGAGCGCCCCGCTCAGATGTGGTCCATGCGTCGGTCAGCCGCCGGTGCGAACGACTGAGCCGTGACGTGGTCGCAGATCCTGGCCCTGGGGTTGGGGTCGGGGGTCATCGCGGGGGTCGTGAACAATCTGGCTGGAGGATTGCGCGATCGCCTAGAGCGACGGGGCAAAACGGCGGCGCAGACGACAGACCTCGCCTATCAACGAGAGCGCCATTCTGCGGATCTGGCCCAAGCGCGGAGGGTTCGTCGAGAAGATGATATCGCTGGAGCGCGAGAGTGGTCGCTAAGGAGTTTGCACGCGGCCCTGGGCTGGCTCGAGGCGGAGTTCATCGACCAGCACGCGCGTGACAACGACTACGTGGCCGCCAACAAGAATCGCCCATCGATCTCCACGGCCGCGGACGTGCTCACCGAGCTAGAGAACGTAGCAGTTCGACATCCTGTAGCCCTCGTGAGAGAGCGCGCTTGGCGGATCTACGACCAGCTCGACGATCGCTACAACGTCGTTGACGGAGAAACAGTTGGCGAGATGTCGCGACAAGAGGGACTCGCGTGGATGGATGAACTCAAACAGCTCATCGAGCTGGTCCATGTGCCGGAGCATGAAGACTGACCAGGCGAAGCAAGACCCAACCGGGATGGTCGGGCGTGCTTTAGTTTGATGGACTCGTCGCCGAAGCTGCAGACTGGCACGGGCTCATGTTGGGGATCCCAAGGACGGCGGTCCAAGCCATACTTGGCAGAGTCCGCGCGCCAGCGCCTCGGAGCGAGACTCGATATCGCTCTCGCTCCACCTCTCGGTGTGGTTCTCCACGATGTCCTTGCTCAGCGCTAGCAAGCTAAACTTGCTGATGAGCGAGCGTTTGCCTATACCTTTTAGGTCGCCGGTAGCTTTTACGACGGCTGCCGTCTCGGAGTCGGTCCACGGTCGGTTGGACAGGGTGCCGTTGAGCCCAGACGTGACGAGTGTCAGATTGCCGATCGTGTTGACCAGCCGGTCGCGCTCAGCCGCCGCCTCTGGTGAGAGCTTCAGGGTGGTGTCCCAGTAGGTCCGCCATGCCTGGGGCATCACATGCTCGACCTGGAGTCCTGATGGGAGCGGAACGTCCTCGTGCAGACCGCTGCGCAATTGCATCTCCAGGGCCTCGAGCACGACGCGAAGCCGAGACTGGCGCACGTTCCCGTAGAGCTTCACCTGCGGGAGTCCGGTGATGACCTCCGCGTCAGTGGGCCAGGTCCGTGCGTCCGAACTCTGGATCGCCAGATACCCGTGGACGACGTCCCCGACCTTGGATTCGTCGACTCCGTCGAGCGTGCCGAGGATGGCCACCATGAAGCGGTTGACGTCCTTCATGGTGCGGCGCAGCAGCGTCCGTCGGACCACCCAGCTCTCCAGCGCATCCAGAGCCTTGGAGACCTGGTCCGAGGGAATGGCGTGGTTCTCCGATAGCATCCACAACAGCACCGGCGTGGTGGAAGCCAGCTCTAGCGCTTCGACCACGCGCCTGTAGAAGCGGCCTCCGGCCGAGTCGGTCGCTTGCTGTCCGAAGTTGCGAAAGGTATCCGCATCCCGCCGGAGTTCGCTCAGAAGCTTCTCCGCGGACGCGGCATCGGTCATGCGCGGTCGCGCGTATCTCGTGAACTCGCGGAATACCTGCTCGGTGACGACCTCGTCGCGGGTTCGCATGGTCAGCCAGTACTGCAGGAAGATGTCGATCCGCGATCGGTTGTGCCGGCCCTGCGAGATCTCCTCGCGCCACCACGAATCGTCGAAATCTGTCCAGAAGCGCTCAGGCCAGATCTCAACGTCGGCGAGGACCCGCTCTCCGACCTGGAACACCCAGTTCTTGATCAGGTCGGCCTTGAGAAGGGGTGTCCCTCTGTCGTTCAACGTCTCGAAGATGACCTGGTCGTCGTCCTGAGCTGTCAGGTTGATAGCAACCAAATACAAACGCGTCTGCATGACGTCCGCGAGGGCGCGGACTCGCGCCTTCTCGTCGCCGACTTCCTCGTCGCCCTCGGGTACGACGCCGAGCAGCCAGTCATGGACCTCGCTTCGAAAGAACTGGTGCGCCTCGACAATGAGGTGGTCGTCACCAGCCCAGTCGCCGTGGTCGTCAGTCATTGCATGTTCGAAGGCAACGCGATCCGAACGGGCCGGCCAGAGCTTGAAGCGCTCCGGCTTTCCGGCGAACCGCTTCGCCTTGTTGAGAATCAACTCCTCGAGTGCCTCGGCCTCATCCTCATGGCCTCGGTCAAGGACTGCCGCGTGCACCGCATCGAGCAGGATCTGGAGCGTCGTCGTGCGCTGCTGACCGTCGATGACCAAGTGGCGGGTTACGTCGCCGGCGATGGGTGGCTTGGCCTTGAAGACCACGGCCCCGAGGAAGTGCCCGCCCGCTCCTTCGGCTGCTTCGTCGTCTGACGCAAGGACCACCTTCTCCGCAACTCGCCGCACGTCGGCCCAGAGTGGCGCCCACTGGTCTTCCTCGGTCCAGACGTACGGCCGTTGGAAGGCGGGGATTTCGTAGTGGACGGTCGCCCCGAACAGTTCGCGGGGATTCAGGGCGTCAGCTTTCACGATGTCTGGGCTCCAAGGGAAATCATCTGCGCTGGCGTGATCAGGCTGCGAGGAAGGCTTCGTAGCGTTCCATCAAGCGGTCGGCGTCCGGGCGGTCCACCCTGCGAGCGGGTACCTGCATGAGCGGCCGGCCGTGGTGCTCCTGCAAACCGTGACGGAGCATCGGCCCGTCCACTTCGTGGAGCAGCCTGTGATGGATCTCGACGGTGTAGTCCGGTCGGATCCCGAGGATGTTCTTGTCGTAGGCCGCGTGATGCAACTTGCACAGGGCAAGTCCATTCGCGACCACCGGTGCGCCCCGCGGATCGTTGTCGGGAATGATGTGGGCAGCGTCGAGGAGCTCCCTGTGGTTGAGCGAGCAGACGGCACACCTCGTCTCGTAGGCCAACATGACCTGCCCCGCGAACACCGGCTGGTGCAGACGTCGTCGCGTCATCGTCAGCAGGTACTTTCGCAGCGTCTCCTCGACGCGGCTGCCCGGGCGGATCTGCCGCTGTTCCTCGGTCAACGCCATGACGAACTGCGAGTGCTCCGGCTCCTCGCCGATCAGGTACACAGGGAAGATCGCCTGGAAGATCCCGGGCCGGATGCCGTAGAACCACATCAGCGGCACCTGTTCGAGCATCGCGTGACGAAGCCCCTCGTTCTCGGCAGCGCCGCGGTGGTCTCGACGGAGCTTGTACCTGTGGAGACCGTCGGCACCCTCCGAGTCGTCGTACGGCCGCGAGGGTGCACCTTCGGGCGCCGCTGTGAGAATGCTCAACGCCGCCGACCAACCCTTCGGGCGTCGGATGCCACGTCCAGCGTCGACGAGCGGGAATCGGTCGCCACTGACGCGGAAGTCGTCCCGCAGCTGGGCGCGGCTGACCGGGATGGTTCCGTCGAGTGTCACGCTGCTCAGCCACTCGAGTGCGGCTGCTCTGACGTAGTGCTCCGAGACGGCTCCGCTCACGGTCGGAGCCTGTACCGAATGCGCTCGTCGAGCAACGAGGAGCGCCGAGGCGAAACGCCTGAGACGGTGTCGCAGCACGCTGCCTGGCCGGTGTGCCGGACCTGTGCGCGTCGCGGAGTCTGTGGGAGTGTTCTCCCGTGTCCCACTCGATCGTCGGTCTCTTCGCAGGGATCGGTGGCATGGAGCTGGGACTCCAGCAGGCGGGTGTCGACGAGCCGTCGGAGCTGTATGAGTGGTGGCAGCCTGCGAGGTCCGTGCTTGCGAAGCGGTTCCAGGACGCCGACCTAAACGGGGACGTAATCGGGCTGCGCGATCTGCGTGACGCCACGATCGTGACCGCTGGATTTCCCTGCACCGACCTCTCTCAGGCGGGGCGCACCTCAGGTCTAGAGGGCCTCGCGTCGGGCCTCATCCGGCACGTGCTCCAGCTCCTCCGGACGTCGCAGCCGGAGTGGGTGCTCATCGAGAACGTGCCCAACATGCTCAGATTGAGGCGAGGCGCGGCTGTTCAGGAGATCACCGCTTCCCTGGAGTCTGCTGGCTACGACTGGGCGTACCGCACCGTCGACTCGCGCTCTTTCGGCCTTCCCCAGCGACGCAAGCGTGTCTACCTGCTCGCGTCAGCGGTGCATGATCCGGCAGCCGTCTTGTTTCGCGAGGACGCGCCATCCGAAGACCCGGACGGCGCCGCGCTGGGTGCTGAGAGGGGAAGCTCCTACGGCTTCTACTGGACCGAAGGCAATCGAGGGACTGGCTGGGCGATCGACGCCGTTCCAACGCTGAAGGGCTCGACCACCGTGAGCATCCCGAGCCCGCCCGCAGTGTGGATGTGCGGAGGCGACCCGGGGAGGCGAATCGTTCGTCCCTCGATCGAAGCGGCCGAAGTACTGCAAGGCTTCCCCGCAGGTTGGACCTCGAGTGCTCCCGTGCGCGATCGCTGGAAGCTCGTAGGCAATGCGGTGAGCGTGCCAGTGGCCCGCTGGATCGGTGAGGGACTGCTAGCGCGTGAGGCTCCGTGCCCGGACGACATCGCTCGAACCCTTCGAGTCGACGGTCGACCGTGGCCGTCTGCAGCGTGTCATGCCGGAGGCAAGACATGGGATGTCTCGGTGTCCGCATGGCCACGATCGCCGGCAACTGACTACGTGCACCTCGCCGACGTCCTGGAGCAATTTGGTGACGAGCCGCTGTCGCACAGGGCGACGAAAGGCTTCCGCGACCGGTTGCGCCGCAGCAGTCTGCGCTACTCGGCCGACTTCATGGCCGCTTTGGATGAGCACGTGGAGGTCACGGCACCCTGAGTTGCCGCATGGCCTTCGAGAAAGGCGACGATGCAGGCAACGACGTCGTAGGGCGGCTCGTGCTCCCAGAATCTCATCACGGTCCATCGCATCTGCTCCAACTCAGCGGTCACGTCAACGTCCCGTGCCTGGTTCGTGGAGATCTTCTCCGCCCACCATGCTGCGTTGGCTTTGGGAGACGTCGCGTGCAGCGGGCACCCGTGCCAGAAACACCCGTCGATGAAGACCGCCAGCCGCGCTTTGGTGAAGGCGATGTCGATGGTCCGCCGTCGCTGCCCCGGCACTGGCCAGGCCACTCGGTAGCGGAGCCCGGCGGCGTGCAGCAGCCGGCGCACGGCCATCTCAGGTCCGTTGTCCCGCTTTCTCACGTTGCTCATACGGCGGGACATCTCGGCGCTCGTTGATCCGGGATGCGGTCCAGGCTGGGGAGTCCTCGCTGCCACGTGCCCAGGCTGCCACGCCGAGGGGAACCTCTCGTGCGTCGTTCACAACTTCGGGCAACGTGAAGTTAGTGTTCGGACACGATCCGTAAGGAGTGCGATTGATCATGCCTGCGGCACCCTTGCCCGAGGTGGGCCAGCTTGTAGACGTGCGGGGAGCCCGCTGGGTAGTCACAGACGTAACTCCCCAGGGCCTTCCGCGCTCGTCCGCGGACGACGGCGCGGCAGGGCTCCAGCACGCGGTCGCACTGCAGGCAATGGGTGATGACCGATTCGGCGACGAGCTGCGCGTGGTCTGGGAGATCGAGAGCGGAACCAATCTCGTCCCCGAACAGGGTCTGCCGCACACCCTCGACGACGCCGAGATCGACGATCCTGCGACCCTCGCGGCCTTCGTCGACGCCCTGCGCTGGGGAGCGGTCACTTCAGCGGACCCGGCGGCCTATCAGGCGCCGTTCCGCAGCGGTGCGACGGTGGAGCCCTATCAGCTGGAGCCCTTGCGACGTGCTCTGGCAGCGCCCCGGACGAACCTGCTGCTCGCAGACGATGTCGGTCTCGGGAAGACGATCGAGGCAGGTCTCGTCGTCCAAGAGCTGTTGCTCCGGCACCGTGCACGCTCGGTGATCGTCGTCTGCCCAGCCGGCCTCGTGCTCAAGTGGCGCGATGAGATGGCGGAGAAGTTCGGTCTCTCGTTCGAGGTGATCAGCTCGGAGAGCATGCGGGATGTCCGCCGGCGGTACGGCGTCCACGCGAACCCGTTCGTCCTGTTCCCACGGGTCATCGTCTCGATGTCCTGGTTGCCTACTGCTCGCGCCCAACGGCTCCTCCAAGCAGCATTCGACGTCGCTCGTCAGCGGAGGGCGACGGACGGGTTCGCGTTCGACGTCCTCGTCGTCGACGAAGCGCACCACGTCGCGCCGTCGGCGCCGCAGAGGACTTCCGAGAAGCGCGTCTACGCCGTGGACTCCCAACGGACCGTGGCTGTGCGGGAGCTCGCTCGCATGTCCGAACACCGCCTCTTCTTGAGCGCTACCCCGCACAACGGATACCACGAATCGTTCACCGCACTGCTGGAGATGGTGGACGATCACCGGTTCGCTCGCGGCGCAGAAATCGACCATGTCGCCCTCGGCGAGGTGGCGGTTCGCCGGCTCAAGACGGATTTGCACGACGAGCGCTTTCATCAGCGCGAGGTGAGGGCCCTGCCCTTCTCCCCGAACGAGGACGAGGCTGAGGCCTACCAACGACTCGTCCAGCTCATCGAACGGCGAGAGCGGGCCGCCCGGGCGGGGCAGTCGAATGCATCCGACATCGCGGCGCTCCTGCTCAAGAAGCGTTTCCTGTCCTCGCCCTGGGCGTTCGCCAAGACCGCCAGCGCGTACCTGGAGGCGCGGCGAGACGGCCGCGAGCCAGAGCTTCCGGACTACGACGACGTCATGGGGGAGAACTCCTCCGACGACGAGGAGGGCCGCTCGTCTCAACTCGAGCTCGACACACTGCTCGACACGCGACGAGCGCTGCCGGATCTGGCGCAGCGAGACGCGGATGACCTCGAAGCCCTGATCTCGTGGGGGGAGGGTTACGAGGCGTCCCCGGACTCACGTCTCCGAACGTTGATGACGTTCCTGGACGCTGTCACCAGACCCGATGGGACGTGGTCCAACGAGCGCGTCGTCGTGTTTACCGAGTACGTGGACACGCTCGAGTGGATCCAGGCGGTGCTCGAGGGCGTCGGCTACGACTCCAGCCGGCTCGCGGTGATCCATGGGCAGACGCCTCAAGAGGACCGTGAAGACATTCGCCGCCGGTTCAACGCCGACCCGTCGGAACATCCGGTCCGCCTTCTGCTAGCCACGGATGCGGCTGGCGAAGGAATCGATCTGCAGCACTATTGCCATCGCATGGTCAACTTCGACGTCCCGTTCAACCCCAACCGCTTGGAGCAGCGCATCGGCCGGATCGATCGCTACGGGCAGACCGACATTCCCATCGCATGGCACTTCGTCCCCGCGGGGAGTGGAGCCTCCGCCCTTGCCCGGGATATGGACCTCCTGAAGCGCCTCACAGACAAGATGCAGAACGTCCGGGCAGACCTCGGATCTGCCAATCCGGTGCTCGCGCCGGACGTCGAACGTCAGCTTCTCGGCCGGGTGGCGGCTCGCCCCGCCCGCGCGGCCGCGAACGCTTCGCAGAAGGCCGTCAACGACATGCTCAAGGGCGAACGACGGCTCTCCGGTGAGCTGACGCGGATCGCCGGTGAACTGAGTGTCGTCCGCGATCGACTCCATCTCCACCCCGCCAACGTCCGCCGGGTAGTTGACACCGCGCTGGTCCTGCAGCACCAGCCGCAGTTGGTTGAGGTCGGTGACGACCGCAGCGATGCTGCGGTTTTAGAGGTGCCCCGGAGCATCGGACCGACGTGGCAGCTCGCGACGGCGGATCTGGACGATCCTCTGACCGGGAAGCGTCGCCCTATCACTTTCGACGGCGACGTCGTCCTGGCGGGCCGGACGGACATCGTGCACGCCCACCTCGGCCATCCGCTGGTCCAGCTCGCCACCCGCACGCTGCGTCAGGAGCTCTGGCAGCCGGTGCCATCGATCCACCGGGTCACTGCGGTTGTTGTCCCGGGGCTGCAGGACTCGTTCGCCGCCGCGGTCGCGCGGCTGGTTCTGGTGGGCGCCAGTGGTGTTCGACTGCACGAGGAGGTCTTCCTAGCAGGAACCCGGTTGCGTCGACGGCAGGAGCTCGGCGGGGAGTTGTCCGAGGAACTCCTGGCCGCCACCTTGGACGGTGACCATCTCATGCCGGTGCCGACGCCAGTTCTGCGGGCGATCGTCCAGCGTTGGAATGCGGAGGCGGACGAGCCCGAGGGCCTGCGAGGCCGCGTCGAGCGCTCGGTAGGCGTGCGTACTGAACGCCGTGTGCGCGAGCTGGTGACGGATCTCGATGCCCGTCTGGAGTCTGACCTGTCACGGGTGGATGGGATCTTCCAGCGTTTCGAGCAGACCCTCACGCGCTCCCTGGCCCGTATGGAACGAGAGGCTCGTGAGGCCGAGGAAACTCTCTTCGAGCCGGATGGGAGCGCTGCGCAGCGGCGTCGCGACATCCGTGAGGTGCAGCGCCGCCTCGGCGTCCTGTCCGAGGAGCGAGCGCGCGAGCAGATAGCCGTGCGAGCCCGCTATGCGCGTCCTGTGCCGCACGTCTTCATCGGTGCACTCGTCCTCGCCCTCACCCCTGATGATGCGGAGGTGGCAGCGTGAGACCGCGTCGGCCTCGTCGTCGTACGGAAGACCTGTTCGCATGGCTGGAACTTGTGCTGACGGACGGCCCGTTCCTGTCCCGGCCCGCGCTGAAGGCTCAGTTCGCGGCTGGACTGCCACGGCCCGACGACGCCGTCGACAACGTCCGCGAGGCGTTCCGGTCCGGCTTCGGCGACTGGGAGCGAGCGTGGACGCAGTCGATGCGCGCCGAGGGCCGCGCGGACGTCACGACCTCGGTCGAGTACCTCAGCCAGCGCGACGTATGGGTCCGCACATTCCTGACCGAGGTGCTGGAGTGGGGGGAGTACTACCGGACGGATCCGGGCGCCGCCGTCACCGCGACGAACCTGGATGGCTCGGTGACGGTCCAGAGTTCGGGCGCACTCGACGCGGGAGGTGTCCGGGCGGCTGTCGTTCTGGTGGTAGACCCGACGGAGGATCTCGCCGCACCAGGAGCCGATGGATGGACGGCGAGCGCCATCGACCGTGCTGCAGCGCTGCTCCGTGCATCCGGCCAGAATGGCGGCACCCGAGCGCCCGTGGCCATCGTGACCGACGGACGTTGGTGGTCGCTCGTCTGGCAGAACGCCCAAGGTGGCACGGGATCAGGAACTTTCGACGGGGCACTCTTCCGTGAAGAACCCGATCTGCGTGACGCCTTCTGGGCGCTGGCCCGGCTGACGTCCCTCGCCGGTGGAGCCCCGGAGCGCCGACTCGACGCACTGCTCGACGCCAGCATGGCGAGCGCGGAAGAGATCACCGACGCGCTGGGCAACCAGGTCCGCGCGTCCGTGGAACTGCTCGTCCAGTCCTTCTCCGCGTCCCACCTGCGCGCCCTTGCGGATGGCTCGGCCTCGCCTCTGCCGGCCAACGCGCATGAGGTCTACGACGCCGCCGTCACCTCCATGATGCGGACCGTCTTCCTCCTCTTCGCCGAGGCGAACGAGCTGCTCCCGACCCAACAGCTCTATCGCGAGGCATACGGGATCTCCGACGTCCTCGACCGCCTCGACGAGCGCCGCCGTCACGCGGTTGGTGTGGAGGGGGACGAGGCGCTCGGGGCGACCTTCGACACGTGGCACCGTCTGCTCGCAACGACCCGTGCGCTGTATGAAGGGGCGACGTTCGAGGACCTCCGCATGCCGGCCTACGGTGGGTCCCTCTTCGACCCGGACCGGTTCCCGTGGCTCACATCGGTGAACGAAGTCAGCGGCGGGCTGCAGGTGCTCGTCGACGACCGGGCGATGTACCACGTCCTCCGATCCGTCCAGCACGTCGACGTCAACGGAGAGGACCGGCAGGTCTCCTTTCGCGACCTCGACGTCGAGCAGATTGGCTACGTCTACGAGGGTCTGCTCGGGTATTCCGCTCGGTATACCGACGAGCTCGTCGTTGGCCTCCAAGGTCCGGAGAACGGGTCCGAGCCCGAGGTGGCACTAGAGACGCTTCACGAGCTCAATGACCTAGCGGAGGAGGACCCCGACGATTTCGCCGAGCGTCTAGTTGCCTGGGTGAAGGAGCATCAGCCGGCAGCGAAGAGTCGCACAGTGCGCCAGCTCGCCAAGGCCTACGCCGAGAGCGGCGACATCGCGGTCCAGGACGAGGCTCGACGCCGGCTCCGACCGGTCGTTGGTGACGGTGCCCTGGTGGACGAGCTGATCGGCTACTACAAGCTGATGCGACTCGACCCTCGCGGTCTGCCATACGTGGTCCCAGCCGGTGGACTCGTGGTGGTGGAGACACGGTCGAGGGCTACGTCGGGCACGCATTACACACCTCGGTCGCTGGCGGAGGAGGTCGTCCACCACGCCCTTGAACCCCTCGTCTACTCGCCAGGGCCGCTGCTGACGGCGAACACAACCGAATGGGTGCCGATCTCCGCCTCCGAACTGCTCGACCTCAAGGTCGTGGACATCGCAGTCGGCTCTGGAGCATTCCTGGTTGCAGCAGCGCGATACCTCGCTGATCGCTTGCTCGAGGCATGGGACAGGGAGGGAATCGGCCAAGAGGACTCCACCGCCGAGGAGAGGCGTCACCACCGAGTCGAGGCCATCCGTGAAGTGATCGCGCACTGCCTCTATGGGGCGGACATCAACCCGATGGCCGTCGAGATGTGCAAGTTGTCGCTCTGGCTCGTGTCCCTCGATCCCGATCGCCCGTTCTCCTTCGTCGACGACAAGATCCTTTGCGGCAATTCGCTGCTCGGTCTCACCGAGCTGCGCCAGCTCCGCGGCCTGCACATCGCCCCCAGCGCAACTCGCCTCCGGAATCCCGGATTCACCGTTGACGTCGACTCCGCGATCCGTAGAGCGACGGAGGTGCGCCATCAGCTCTCCACAACCGTCTCCGAGGCGGACAGCATGCGGTCCACCAGAGCCAAGCGCGCACTGCTCGCGCAGTTGGAGGAGAACAACCAGGTCTTGCGGTCCGTCGGCGACGGAATCATCGCCGCGGGGTTGATCATGGGCGGCAAGGGTGGAAGGCAGCTTGACGCCAAGTATGAGGCGCTCTCCCTGGCGCTCATGAATGCTTTCCCGGCCGGGGAGGGGGGTGATCGCCGCGCTCTCGACCGAATCCTCGAGCAAGGGCTGACTCCCAGTGTGCAAACCGACTATGAACGATGGGAACCACTGCACTGGATTATCGAATTCCCGGACGTCATGATCGAGCACGGCGGCTTCGACGCTGTGATCGGCAACCCACCGTTTCTCGGCGGCAAGAAGATCAGCCCAGCGATGGGTCAAAACTTGCGCCTCTGGTTGGTCAATCAACTCGCCGGCGGTACGTCGGGAAATGCCGATCTCGTTGCGTACTTCTTTCTCCGCGCCGCCTCCCTGCTGGCCGATAAGCGTGGCCAGCTCGGGCTCATCGCCACGAACACGATCGCTCAAGGTGACACTCGGGAAGTCGGCCTCGACCGGCTTGTCGTCCATGGATTCACTCTGCGACGGACGATCCGGAGCGCGACTTGGCCGGCTCGTGGTGCAAATCTCGAATACGCGGCCATTTGGGCAACGCAAGGCGAGCTTGCGGCTGGAACTCAGCGAGTTGCTGACGGAGTGATCGTGCCGGCAATTTCTACCCTCCTGGAGGCGGAGGGGAGAGTTAAGGGGCAACCCTCGCGGTTGGCCGAGAATGTCCGTGTCGCATTTCAGGGCTCGATCATTCTCGGTCGCGGGTTCGTGCTCACGCCAATGCGAGCAAAGGAACTTATTGCGAGAGATGAGCGGAATTCCGAGGTCGTGCTCCCATATCTCAATGGCGAGGATCTCAATGGACGACCGGACTCCTCGGCGAGCAGGTGGGTGATCGACTTCAAAGAGCGGACCGAAGAGGAGGCGCGCAGTTACCGCGAGCCCTGGGAAATAGTTGAGGGTTCGGTAAGGGGGCAGCGGATCACGAAGGACGCCACGCGATACCCTCGGATGGTCAACGAGTGGTGGAAGTACTGGAATGCAAGGCCAGGTCTCTACGGTGCCATTCGCGAGTTCGATCGAGTGCTCGCCATTGCGCAGGTAAGCCGGACGCTGATGCCCGTCGCTGTTCCGACCGGACAGGTCCTCGACGCCAAGCTTATTGTGTTCGCTTTGACCCCTGGATCGGGCGCCGTGTTGTTCTCTAGCTTGCATCAAGCTTGGGCCATCAAGTATGGCACGACAATGCGCACGGATGCCACCTATACGCCGAGCTCCATCTTTGAGACCTTCGCAAGGCCTGCCAGTGGGCCGACTCTTGAGGCAGCCGGCGAAACTCTTGAGGCGAGGCGTCGCGCCGTGATGCTTCGACGTAGTGTCGGACTTACAAAGCTGTACAACCTCATCAATGACCGTGATTGTCTTAGTGAGCCCGATATAAATTCTCTGCGCGACATCCATGTGGCATTGGACCATGCCGTTCTCGACGCCTATGGATGGTCGGATGTTCCGCTGAACCACGGATTCCACGCGTACCGAGGGGTGGAGCGTTTCACCATCGACCCTGCAGCGCGCGTCGAGCTGCTCGACCGCCTTCTTGAGGAGAATCACCGGCGCGCCGTGTCGCAAAGCGGTGACGCTGAAATGGATATCGAGGACTCCGATGAGCTTGACCTCGAAGGGATGGGCGAATGAGCAGTACGATGGCGACATCGGTGGATGTCCGTAACGAGCTGCATCGCCTACTTGTCAACGATCTGGTCGGACCGTGGGGTGGTCCGGCGGAAACGGTTGTCGGAAATCCGCGCGGGCGCTACCTCGCGGGTGCCCTAGCCCCGGTCAAGGTCGACAGCACAGCGCCTGTCGAGAGTCCGGACTTCTCAGCTACTGCCAATTTGTCGGACCTGCGAGCCGTGGAGGCACCACTGCTCACCGTCGTCGACGAGGACACGCCAGGAGTCCCGGAGGCTCCCGACCTCGACGTGACGGAGTCGGACGATCCGGAGGAGGCGGACGACAAGGGGCCGGCGTCGAAGCTGATCGCTCCCTCGTCGATGGGACTGCGATTCCGAATCGCCCCAGGCGGCTCGGGACTGACGCTCATCGCACGGTGGGGGGCTTACGCCGCGCGCCGGGAGATGGACGAGGACGGTTACACGCGCACCTACTACGACCGCACCCCTCATGAGTACGCGGTCTCTGTCGCCACGGGTCAGTTGGTTCCCGGGGCTAACCTCGACTTACCTGTCTTGGAGTACGCCGGTTCCGTCGAGGTGTCCCTGAGCGTCGAGGTCTTGGCAGATGGTGATGGCACCCTCATCGTCGAGGTTGCCCTGCAGAACCGGCGCGTGACGGATGGGAATCTGCCGCCACGCCAGTGGCTCTTTCAGGCGGAGCTCGAGGTCGCAGCCTCGGACAGCAGCGATGCGTTCCTTGCGATCCACGACCCTCTCAAGTCATTGACTGTCGGATTGGATGAGGAAGAGCAGCGACTGGAGCTGCTCTACCGCGACCGGCTTGAGTTCGCGATCGGCAGGACTTGTTCCGCGACGTGGAGCACGGTCCCTCCTTCGCCTGACGGTGTTTGGCAGCGTGATCTCGCCGAGGGCTCCCGGTCAGCCAACCGCGTCAAGACGACCTGGGTCCCCGAGGCGGAGATTCCGCAGACGATCCCCTCAGGAGTTGAGGGGACCGAGCTTTCCATGAAGAACTTGGCATCGGCGTCGCAGCCCGAGGTGATCGAAGGGCTTGCGCCTCTGCTTGCGGGTTACCGAGACTGGCTTATCAAGCGGAAGGCAGACGTCAGGGGGCTTCCGGAGCACCTCCGTGCCGTCGGCGAGATCGCCATCGAAGACGCCACCGCCGCCGCCGATCGCCTGGAGGAAGGTCTCGCGCTGCTCGGCTCGGATGTGGACGCCTTCCGCGCCTTCCAGTTCATGAACCGCGTCATGGCCGACCAGCGCGTGCACAGTCAGGTCGCCCAGGCGAGATCTGAGGATGCAGCGCTGAGCATCGCCGCTGCGACCAAGAAGGTCTCCGACAAAGGAGAGGCTGCTGCGTCGTGGCGGCACTTCCAGATCGGCTTCATCCTCATGCAGCTTCCCGCGCTGACGGATCCGACGTCCCCTCGGCGCAGCAGCGAGGCTGCGCGTGCGGAGCTGCTCTTCTTCCCGACCGGGGGCGGTAAGACGGAGGCTTACCTCGGGCTAGCGGCGTACACCTTCGCGATCCGACGGCGTCAGGGCGTGGTCCAGTCCCCGGACGGGCCGCTCGACGGTGGCGATGGCGTCGCGGTCCTCATGCGGTACACCCTGCGTCTGCTCACCACTCAGCAGTTCCAGCGCGCCACTGCGCTCGTCTGCGCGGCCGAGCTGATCCGACGCGAAGACCCCGAGGCGTGGGGCACGGAGCCGTTCAGGATTGGACTTTGGGTAGGCAGCAATGTCAGTCCCAAGTCATTCACCGAGGCAGAGGAGCAGATCAGCGCCGCGGTAGCCAGTGAGGGTCGCCCGTACGGAGTCACCGTTCTCCAGCTGCAGCGCTGTCCCTGGTGCGGGTCGCCCATCTCGCCCAAACAGCACATCCGTCTCGACAAGGCCAGGCGCCGCGTGCTCGTTCACTGCGGCGCCAGGCTCGGCACGGAATGCCCCTTCGCCGAAGGTGGCACGGTCGAAGACGGTCTGCCGGTCCTCACAGTTGACGAGGAGATCTACCGGTATCCGCCCAGCTTTTTACTGGCGACGGTCGACAAGTTCGCCCGCATCGCTCGTGAGGGCCAGGCAGCCAGCCTCTTCGGGCATGTCGCGCAGCGCTGTCCGCGTCACGGGTACCGCCACCCGGACACACCTGTTGCCGTATGTACGGGCACCAGCCACAACGCAAGCGGCGCCCTGCCCAAGGTGACGGTCCAAGCCGCCCCTCGTCTCCGACCTCCGGACCTGGTGATCCAGGACGAGCTGCACCTCATCACGGGCGCCCTCGGCACCGCAGTGGGTCTTTTCGAGGTGGCCGTCGACACCCTGTGCAGTTGGCAAAGGGGCGCCGACGTCGCAACTGCCGATCCAGTTCGCCCCATGGTCGTGGCATCAACGGCGACCAGCCGGAACGCCGAGAATCAGGTGCTGCGTCTGTACGGACGAGGCGTCGAGATCTTTCCTCCTCAGGTCGTCGACATCTCAGACACGTACTTCTCGAAGGAAGTTCCCGTCTCGGCCGAGCATCCAGGCCGTCGATATCTGGGTGTCTGCGCGCACGGAGCCAAGCTGACCCTGGCCGAAATCCGTGTCAGCGAGATCCTGCTACTGGCGGGACAGAAGTTGTTCGACCAGCATCACGACGTTGCCGACCCGTACATGACGCTCGTCGGCTACTTCAGTGCCACTCGCGAACTGGCTGGTATGCGGCGCTACCTGGACGACGACGTCACGACGCGGATCACCAACCCGGACAAGGGCAGTGGATACCCGCGTCGCGGTACCTGGGGTCTGGAGATCGGCGAGCTGACCTCGCGAGTCTCTTCCACGGACATCACCAAGACGCTCGACCGGCTGTCAGCGCCGTTCGACGAGGACTGGGACACGACGCAGGCGCACAACAACCACGCCGCTCTCCGGAAGGCAGACAAGGCTGTTCCGAAGCGAGCCGGAGAACGGCCCTACGACGTCGTCCTCGCGACGTCGATGCTCCAGGTCGGGGTAGACGTCGGGCGTCTCGGCCTCATGCTCGTCGTGGGGCAGCCCAAGAACACGGCGGAGTACATCCAGGCTTCCTCCCGCGTCGGACGCGTCGCGGACAAGCCTGGGCTCGTGGTCACGCTTGCCAACCGCTCTCGGCCGCGCGACATGGCGCACTACGAGCAGTTCGAGCACGACCACCGAACGTTCTACGCCCACGTAGAGGCTCTGTCCGTCACTCCCTACTCGGACAGCTCCCTGGAGCGCGGCCTGACCGGCGTGCTCGTGTCCATCGCTCGGGTCTTGGATGTTGGCCGGACGGCTTCGTTCTCCCCGCAAGCCGGGGCCTGGAGCATCACCTCTCGATTCAGCACCCTCCAGAACCTGGTCGAGGTCATCGCCCGCCGGGCAGCTGGCTCGGACGCGGACGACCGCGTCCAAGAGATCAAGAACAAGCTCACTCGTCGACTCGACGCTTGGTACAAGAAGGCGAAGGCTGTGCCGGACATCGACTACACGGGGCCGGGAGGCCTCCTCGTGAGCCCCGAGGACGGCCCTGCATTCGGCGACGACATGTACCTGCGCGTTGCCAACTCGATGCGCGAGGTCCAGCCGGAAATCAGCCTTATCGTCCGTTCGTACGGTGACCGCGTCGCGGAGCCGGACCCGCCGGGTGCGCCAGCGTGGGTCTTCCCGTCGGAGGTAGACGCGTGACCGAGGCAGCCCCCACGAACCCCGGCACTGAGAAGGCAAATCAGCCCGACAGCTCGGTGACCTACGTGGCCACGGCGGAGATCGTTGATCCGTTCGAGCACCAGGACCAAGTGAAGCCGAAGAACTTTGGCCGCGTCGGTTCGGTGCGACCGACCGCCCTGCTCTACACCGCCGGAATCGGCGCGTCTGTGGACTTGCCGCACATCGCGGTCATGCCGCAGGGCCTTGACGCCTGGGAGCGGGCGTACGCGCAGATGGGTGGAGCCCTCCAGATCTTCGAGCCACGGCTCATCGAAGCCGTCAAAGCACAGTTGGGCCGTCAGATTCGAGAACTGCGTCGCCCCCCGCGGCAGGAAGTGGGGCCCCGCGAGGTACCGAGGCTGGGAGTCCCCGCTGTTGCTTTTCCTCGATGGCTGCGCTGCACGGGGTGCGATCGCCTCGCACCGTACGAGGGCGATGGCGGCGTCTTCACATTCCTTAACACGATCGGCATGCGTCCTGACCAAGCCCGTTTCGTCCACAGGCAGTGCAGAGGCCGCAACGGCAAGGGCAAGCCGCGCGAGAGCGTGGCCGTGCCCGCGAGGTATCTCGTTGCGTGCATCAATGGTCATCTGGATGAGTTCCCGTACACCGCCTTCGTCCACGGCTCGCAGGGCGGAACTTGGACCTGCAACAAGACACAGGGCGTCAATCCCGCCACGAGGCTGCGGATGCTCGAGTGGCGCAGCAACATCGGTCCCGAGGTGCGTGTCACTTGTGTCGCGTGCGGGTCGACGCGAAGCATGCGGGAACTAACCGGAAAGGCAGGGGCCGAACGGATGCCCCACTGCCGCGGCCGTCATCCCCACCTCGGGACGTTCGAGAAGTGCACGGCCGAGACGAAGCTCATGCTCCTTGGCGCGGCGAACCAGTGGTTCCCGGCCACGATCAGCCTCCTCGTCGTCCCGGAGAGCAAGGAGCTCAAGCCAGCCGACGTCGCTGCGCGGCTGCAAGGTGTCTCGGCCGAACTGCGGACGATGGTCACCACGGAGGCCGTGGTGCCGATGTTCAAGATGTTCGTCCTCAAGAACGGCCTCGACCTGTCGGACGTCTCTGATGCGGTCGTCTGGGAGGCCCTCCAACTCGCCGCTGAGGGAATCGAGGACAACGGTCGCACGACGCCGTATAGCCCGATCGAACTGCGGGCGCCAGAGTGGCGAACACTCATTCGCCCAGCGGACTTCGCCAAGCACGCCCGTGAGAGCGACTTCCGGATTCGGGATGTAGACGTCGCTACGAACCTGACTCCGGCCATCGAGACGGTGGCGGCTGTCGATCGGTTGAAGAAGGTGAACGCGTTCGTCGGCTTCACGCGAATCGATGCCTTCGACCGCATCGGGGACGCGCCAGAGCGTCTTGCTCCGTTGGCGCGCAAGGAGCCGCGCTGGGTTCCCGCGACAGAAGACCACGGAGAAGGAGTGTTCATCCGCCTCCGCGAGGACGTCGTCGGCCCCTGGGAGAAGATGATCCTCGACTCCGCGCTCTGGGATGCCCATCGGCAGGCGCACTGGCGTAACGTCAGGCGGCGCACGAGCAGCTCTGCTGCGGTCGCCGATCCGGATAGCCGCCTTGAGCCGCCCCGCTACTGGGCCACCCACACCCTGGCTCATCTGGTCATTCGGCAGATGGCCCTCGACGCCGGCTACGGTTCCGCTTCGCTCAGCGAGCGTATCTACGCTTGGCGTAGGACTGACGATCACGAGCCGGCAGCCGGATTCCTCATCTCCACGACGTCTCCGGACAGTGACGGGACCCTCGGTGGCCTCGTGGAACAGTCCGCCCGAAAGGCCATGGAGCGACTCGTCACTCGCTCCCTGACGCGGGCGTCACGCTGTTCCTCCGATCCTGTGTGCTCCCACAGAGTTCCGCGGGGGCAGGAGGACTTCCTCCACGGTGCGGCGTGCCATTTCTGCACGTTCCTCTCGGAGACCTCCTGCGACAACGCCAACAGGTTTCTCGACCGCCGGTTCGTGTTGACGCTCTTCGGAGACCAGGCGACCGCGTTGGGGGTTAGTGGGCTGCTGGACGGTCTGACGACGTGAGTGCAGCGGGCCTGGCAAAGCTGGAGCCCCTTGGCGAGCTCCTTGCTCCTACTGAGCTCCGGAGGGTGGCAGACAGCCTGGCGATCGACGGCGTCGCCCGGCGCGCGGTGCGGACCCTCGCCCCGGAGAAGCGCGTGGCAGCGGAGGAGCACGTGGCCGCGGTGTTGAGCGCGTTCGGCAGTCGGGAGGCTGTGGCAGCAACCCTGAGAGTCATCGCTTCGACTGCCGACAAGGCGCCGTCGCCACCGACGCTCGTGTGGAGCGGACCTCAGCTGCCTGGCGACTCAGTGAGGACGACGGCCGCCGTGGTCCGTCTGATCGACGATGCCGAGGTTTCTGTGCTGGCATCCACGTACTCCGGTTCGGCGAGTGCGCCGTTCGTGCAGGCGCTTAAGCGAGCGGCGCAGAGACGTCTAGAGATCACCGTCGTCTGTGATGTCAGCCAACGAGTCGACTGCGCCGAAGCGATCCGTGATGCAGTTCCGCGTGCCCGCGTTCTGGGTCTTCACGATACTGACACTGGACAGCCTCGGATGCAGCACTCGAAGGTCCTAGTCATCGACGACCGCGCAGCGCTCGTCACGAGCGCGAACCTCTCGTACGCAGCGGTGGAGAAGAACCTCGAAGCCGGGGTACTAGTCGACGACTCGGCATTCGCCAGTCAGATCACCCGCCGGTTCGCAGACCTGCTGGCGGCCGGAAACCTTCGAGACTTGGTGAGAGAGCCCGCGCGGTGACAGCTTGTCGACAGGTCGACGGGGAGCCCCCTCGTTGACTTCCGACTCAGCCGAAGGCGAGAGCTTTCGCCGGCAAGCCTCACTGGGGAGCTGGTGACCGCGCAGTGAGCGGACGGTGTGCTATCGCAGGTAGCCGCCAGCGGCGAATAGTCCTCGACGGTCCAGGAAGGTGTTATAGGCGCGGCAGGAGGTCTCGCCTAGGTGCAGGCACGCGCTGCAGGCGCCCGCGCCGCGAGCGCAGCCCGGATCAAGCGGGCAGCGGGATTCGGCCGTGGTGACCGTGTCCAGCAGCTGGTCGAGGTTGGTCTCAAAAACCGATTGCAAGCCTCCGAGCACAAAGTCGCCCCGCGGCGAGGCGTATAGGAAGAAGCCCAGGTGGCTGGGCACCAGGTACTCGTTGAGTGCGTCGCGGTCGATGCCGGCGAAGACGGCGGTCTGACGGATCATGCGGTGGGCGTAGCTGTGCACCAAGGTGAGAATGTCGGCTCCGACGGTGGGGGTGGCGGGCATGTCGCCGGGGCCAGGGATGTCGCTGGCAGCCGCGATCACGGCGCGTACCTGCCGTGCGTCCTCGTCTCCAGGTGACCAGCCCGGCAGCCCGTGCCCTCGAGCGGTGAGCCAGCGGGCGACGCGGAGCGGGTCGAGTCGGACCAGGAGGGCCTCAGTTTCGGCGAGGTCACCTAGGAGCCGGTAGCCCTCGCGTTTCGGGTGCCGGAAGGGCACCAGGCGGCAGCTGGCTGGATCGCTGTCCCCACGTGTGTAGCCATACATGACGTTCAACACGGGAAAGCTCTCGACAAGGTCGACCCCTGCGAGCCCGGCCCTCTGAATGGCAGCTGGGTAGTCGTTCGCGTACCGGTTTGCCAGCATGCTGCCGGGACTGGCGGTGAGGTGGGAGATAGTCATGCGGGCCTCGCCTAGTGCGAGAGCGATGTCGACGGCCTCCTGCTCGACCGCCTCCCTTCGGTTGGTGGGCGCGGTGTCCAGCGGAGTGGAAGCGTTAGCTTGCGCCAGCTGGCCCATCTGTGCGGCCTGCTGGACGAGGACGTCGACCATTGCTGGGGCCATGTTGTTGGCCAGCAACTGAGCGCGAAGTTCGGAGGCGGAAGGCAGCCCGGTGACGGTGGTCGGACTGTGTGCTTGCATGCCATCCAGAACCCAATCCAGGGCCTTCGCTGGTCCGCCGGCTGCTCCAAGGGCCTGCATCCGCTCAGGTCGAGCGGGGTTGACCATCACCATGCCGCGTGGCGTGTAAGCGGTGCGGGCCTTGTGGACATTCCAGTGCAGGCCGCCTTGCCGACAGCCCTGACACTGCTGGAAACCTAGCCCCTTCTGAAGTTGAAGATGACATCGCGGGCAAACGAAGCGCAGGTCCGAGGTCCGGGTGCTGGTCGTACCCACGAGCTCGACTTCGTCGTGGGTGGGGCAGCGGGGAATACGCGGCTCGCCTACCGCCCCGCACTCATGAAAGCCGAGGAAGTGCAGCTGACCCCATCGGGAGTTGCCGCACACACAGGGACGGTTGTGGTCCCGCCCCACTCGCTTGCATCGGGGACACAGCCAGACGCGCGGGTATCGCTCGACCGCCACCCCTCGGCCTGTGTCGAGTTCGACCACCTCCAGGCGCTGCTGACGACGGAGGTCGGCGGCGAACCCGCTGTCGTTGGCATTTTGCTCCCACAAGTGGATCTCGCGTAGCAGACGCCGACGCACGCTGGCATCGTCGATGCTCAGCGGGGCTGCTCCCGGCCAGTCGGTCACGCGGTAGATGCCGCCCCGCAGATCGGCAGTCTGCTGGGGCAGGAATGTGCGCAGAACCTGGCTGGCACTGCGGGTTCCGAGGTCGCTCACGCTTCTGTCCTTCGTTTGCGCGCGTCACCGTGGACCGGTGGTGCGGCGAGGTGTCCGGCGAAGTCGTCTCGCCGGTCTGACTCGTGGTTTGCGAGGGCGGGGATCAGTCGTGGATGGGCACGCTGACCTCGACGTCACGCAGGCTCGTCATGGGGGCAGAGGCGCCCAGTTCGTTGGGCCAGGTCCGGGTGCCGGCGGGATCGTTGAGGTTGGCGAACCAGTTGTCCAGCCATCGGCTGATCTCCTCCCTCAGCGTCTCGTCTATCGGACCGTCGAAACCGAGGAGCGAGGCGATCGCCGTTGTCTGGTCGGCCGCACCGATGCCGGCGTCGTCGAAGTACCGGCGCAGAGCCGTGATCGTGGTGAGACGTCCGCGTGAGGCCGGTTCCATGACGGCCAGTCGACGGGCCTCCACAATGCCAGGCATCGTCAGGCGCAGCACTCGTCGGCTCCGACGGGTGACCGGTACGGCTTCCACGAACCGGTCTCCATGGGTCACGTACTGGTTGAACTGGCGGAAGATTGCAGCGTCCCGTTCTCGACCGATCTTGTGCAGGACGTAGACCAAACCCGGAAAGGTGCGTCCCACCCGCGCTGTGGTCTGGATGAACTCCGCCGTCGAGAGCGGCAGCCCGAGCATGACCATCACGTTGAGGCGGGCGACATCGACGCCGTGGCTGAGCATGCTGCTGGCCGCGACAATGTGAATACGTTCGTAGAAATCGCCTTCGGGGTGCTCGAGGCGCTCCAGGATGGCGCGAACTTCGTCGAAGTCCGTACCTCCGGTGAGCTGCACCGCCTGAAGTCCCTGACTGCTGGTGTTGCTGGTCAGGCTCCGGGTGGCGGCCTCGACGTCGTAGAGCGTGCTGCCATACACGACGTCAGTCCCGTAGTAGGACAGCAGTTGTTCGGCGTGCACCGGGTCCACGCCGGCCTCGGCGCAGATCGCACCAGGGTCTCGGGCGAGTCGTCGGACGGCGATCTGCAGGACGTCCAGCGTCCGGTCGCTGACATGATCGAGCGTGACACCCCGCGGTGCGACCGCGACAAAGCGACGCAGTGGCATCTCACCGGCTCGGGTCCAGAAGGAGCCTCCGGCCTCAGGGCCCTGGGTCGGGAAGACCCGCCCGCTCCGCCGGTATAGGACTTCGACCTGGTGGTCGTGCCCTGTCAGCGTGGCGCTGCTGGCGACGATCTTGGCTGGACGGTTGCCTAGTTCGTGTTGAAGGTGGTCCAGCAAGCTCTCGTAGTGGCTGTCGACGGCCCCGAGGCTGTCACGGAGTAGGTGGAGCTCGTCCTGCAGCCTCAGAGTTGGTGCGTATCGGTTGGCCGGCATTGGGAGTGGGCGCACGCCGGCGTTGCAGTCGGGGACCAGGCAGCCGGTGGGCGTGGCCGAGCGGGGCGTGTAGGTGTAGCCATGCTGGGCCTCGTTGCACAGGGCTATGGGGGGTCCGACGAGCCCGCGCATAGCGGCCTGCATCCCGACGCTGGCTGCCTTGTCTAGGGTTCCGAGCACGACAGTCGGCAGGTACCGGTACAGCTCGCTGTCCACGACGTAGACAGGAAGAGCCGGTTCTGGCAAGGGGCAGTCGGGATTGCTGCATCGGTGGGTGAGGCGCCACAGGAGTCGGTCGAAGTGCATCTCGACCTTGCTGCTCCGGCAGAAGGGGCAGTGCATGAGAATCTGGAAGCGGTCGGGCATCCCAGGGCTGTCGGGATCGAGGTCAGCCGTCTCAGGTCTCGCCATCTTGACGATCCTGTTAGGTGTGCTGCTGGACCCGACCAGGAATCCCAAGCTGATGGGTGCGCCCTTGATGCGCTCGCGGCGCCGCACCAGTTCAGCGCCGGCCAGCGCGTCCGCGAAGCGCTGTGTCTGCTGTAGCGAGAGCAGACGGAGCGGGAAGCGTGACCACGCAGTCACGCCGCTGGTCTTGCCGGTCATTCGGTCGTGAAGAGCTGCGGTGACGAGGAGCCCGAGATAGGTCTCGGTCTTGCCACCGCCGGTGGCGAACCAGACCGTGTCGACGACGGCAGCCTCGCCGTCGTCTACGAGAAAGGTGATCGCGCCGAGCAGGAACCCGACCTGGAAGGGGCGCCAGCTGTCGTACTTACCCGCCGCGCTGTGAGCTATGGCGTCGTTCATCAACTGGAAGGCCCGCCGGACCGTCTCATCGGTACTCAGCAGCTCCAGGCCTCGCTGCAGACGCTCAAGTTCCAGAGCCGCGGTGCGACGCGCGTCGTCCGCCTCGGCGCGCATTGGCTGGTCCCACTCAGGGTGGTCGTCGAGCAGAGACCCCCAACGGTCCGAGTAGTAGTTGCTTAGGGCCTGGACGAGGGCTTCCAGCGACGGCAGCGGGTCTCGGGACAGCGTCGCGAAGGTGAGGTCCGGTGCCGGTTCGTCGCTCGTCCAGTACTCCGGTCGGCGGGTGGTGACCTCGACCGTGTCGGTGGTACCGAAACCTCCGTCGCCTAGCAGTGCCACACCTACGTTGATCCCATAGGCGGGTACCTCCCGGTCGTACCTGAAACTGTCTGGCAGGGCCTCGAGCTCGAACGGGACGGTTGCCAGGCCGGTGACTTGCAGGGCCGTCTCGTAGAGGTGGGTGTCCTCCAGCTGTGCGTGCTGAGCCGGACTGTTGTTGACCAATTGCACCACCAGCTCGGGTGCCCCGTTCCAAGTCTCGACATCTACCCGAATCTCGGCGGCTAGGCCTGTCGCTCCTACGCGTGCAAAAGCATTGCGTAGCGCTTCGGCGCCGAAGGGGAGCGGTGTGAGTGCTGGGTTGATATCGACAGTGACCGGTACGTCGATGCCTGCGGACCGTACCCAGGGGCGGTTCGGGTCCGGCGACGTCTTGGGGTCTTCGTAGGTCCATGCGCGGGCCTGGACCCTCACGTTGAAGTGCCATGGTCCCGCAGCCGCGGGGCGTAGCCGGAGGCCGATGGCGCACGGTTCGAGACGTTCGGCTCGCTGTCCCAGAGCGCTGTTCATCACCTCCTCTTCCGTGGCGAGTCGTCCCATCCAGAAGGTCGAAGCCGGTGCAACCGCGAGGCGGTCCGTGTCATCTCCGCGGCCGGCGACGGTGACTTGCCGGTCGAGCCAGGCGGTGAAACGCGTGGCCGCGTCGGTGAACGTCTGCGAATCAGACATGGAGACCTTCAGCTGCCTTCCTGCGGTGGTCTGGCGTTGAACGACGCTTGGGCGGAGGTGTCTCGCGCGGTTCTAGAGGGGATGCCACGGCGTCTCTGAGCGTGTGATCTACGAGGTACTCGTACAGGCTGTCGACGCGGGGATCGGCCTGTAGCACCTCCATGGCCTTGACCTGGATCTGGCGGATGCGTTCGCGAGTGATACCGAAGTCGTCGCCTATGTCGTCAAGGGTCGAGACGTCTCGCCCGTCGAGCCCGTACCGCCGCTTGAGCACCTCGACCTCACGGGGGGTGAGTACGGCGGCGAGCACGCGCGCTACGTCGCTCTCGAGCTGACGGCTCAGGATGACGGTGGCGGGGTCGACGCACGAGACGTCCGCGGTGTCGCCACTGATGAGGTCCAGTAGCGAGGTGGTCTCTTTGTCGCCGATCAGGGTGTCGTAGCTGAGTACGGGCTCGGACCAAGTCAGGACAGCGGCGACCCGTCCTGCCTCCATTCCGAGGTCGGAGGACAGTTCGCCGAGAGTCACGGGACGTTCCAACTGCCCCTCGAGGCGCGCCTTCGCCGCCCGGACCTTCTTCACCTGCTCGTGAACATGGATCGGCAGGCGAATGGCCCGACCGCGATCCCCGACCCCTCGATCGATGTGCTGCCGGATCCACCATGTCGCATAGGTCGAGAACTTGTATCCCAGCTCGGCGTCATACTTGTCTGCCGCCCGCATCAAACCTGCGTTGCCATCTTGGATCCGGTCAGGCAGCTCGACTCCGCAGTGTGCGTAGCGAGGCAGTTTCGCGATGCTGACGACGAGCCTGAGATTGGCGCTCACCAGATCTCTGTGAGCCTGGCGCCCGGCTTCGATGATCGCCGCGCGCCGGGATCGTGACCTAGGCAGGGTCGAGGCGGCGACGTCGGCGTCCAGTGCTTGGAGTGCCTCTTGCCCCGCACGGATCGCCCGTCCCAGGCGCACTTCCTGCTCTGCAGTAAGCAGAGGAATGCGCGACGCCGCGGCCAAGTAGGCGCCCAACTGGTCGCGCTCGATCGAAGCGATCTGGCGGCGGACGCGGCCCCCGTCGAGGTCGCCGGATCCGTCGTAGCCGGCTTCAATCCTCTCCTCGCTCAGCTCAACATCGGCTTCGGCCAGTGATAGCAGTACGTCTTCGATGTCGTCGCTCGACAAGCCCCGCCGCTGGGCTAGCGTTGTCACATCGACCATGGTCAGCGCGCCGGACCGTTTGTAGTCGTCCTGGAGATCGGCCGCGACGCGGGCCACCGCAGAATCACGAATCAGGCGTGGCGGAGAAGGCGCCAAAGATCCCGATGAGAAAGGATCTTCGTCGTTCCAGTTCTCATCATCAGCCGTGATCTCGGCCGACGTGGACGCATCGACGTTGATCACCTCCGAGACCACTGAGTGGTCCGTGCCGTTCCCCGGCGGTCCCTCGTCGGAGTTTCTGGGCAACGCATTGGTCGACCATGCGTTGATGGGCTGGCTTGCGAGTCCTCGGGCTGGCTTGGGCTCGGGCCCATTGCGCTCCGGACGCGGTCCGTCCGCTCGCGGCACCGCTGCCCCCGTGCCCATGCCGGAGGCTCCCAGCAGATCGCTCAGCACTGCGCTGCCCAACCCGTGACGTCGCAGCAACGCCTGCACCTCGCCAGCAGTCGGGATACGCCCCGTCCTCTCAGCCAAGTCCTGAAGTTCAAGCTTCAGAGCCGTCAGGGTGGTCATCCCGCGCGCGTCTCTGCCGACAGTCATGTGCGGGCCCGACCCGCTGGACTGTTGACTCGATCGAGTTCGCGATCATGGCTGGTCCGGCTCGGCTGACGGAACATGCGCAGAGACCTTTCAGCGGTTGGATCCGTTAGGCCAGCAAGGCAGCCAACTCCAAGGCACGTATCCACGCGGCCCCCCGACCCGATAGTTCTGGAACAGCTCCATCACCGAAAGCGAGCACATGGTTGCATGGCGTTGGGGCAGGACGAAGCATTTAGGCCCCGCGGGCGCACGGCCAGGGCCGCCTAAGCCCGGCGGCCGCAGAAGCGGGTCCTCCGAGTGGCCCACGCGTGCCATCACGGACCGCTTTCGATCATGTCCAACTGCCTGTGGGTGAGGCCGTCGAGAAGGTCTGGCGGATCAACCGTCACATGTGGGTGGGCGGCGAGCCACTCTCCGGCGTCCTCGACCTGCGCGGTCGCGCTGATCCGCCGGCTGCTCCCGGACCGCGCCCGGGTGTGGACCGTGGACAAGTTCCAGGGCCAGGAGGCACCCGTCGTCCTCTACTCGATGACTCGACCAGCGCGGAGGACGCACCGCGCGGCGTCTCCTTCCTCTATGACCTGAACCGGCTCAACGTCGCCGTCTCCCGGGCGAAGGCGCTCGCGGTCGTGGTGATGAGCGAGGAACTGCTCGATGCCCGGGGGCGGACACCGGAGCAGCTGCGCCAGGTCAACGCGCTGTGCCGGCTCGTCGAGATCGCCACCGTCCTGGCTGAGCGGCCCGGCGGGCGCCTAGCCGATTCGTTCCTCTCGCTGATGGCGCGGCGCAAGCAAACCGTCGCAACCCTTTGACAGCCTCAGCCGACCCACTTCAGTGGGCGTAGGCGAGCGGCTCGAACGAGGGGCATGAGTGACAGGCATGACGCTGGCGATGGCTCACGGGGAGCCGAACGGACCCACGCCTCGCCAAGTGGCGCTCGCTACGCCGCTGCGGGTTATGCGGTGGACCAGCCTGTCGGCGTGCCTCCTCGACGCGCTGTGGAGCGTCGGCGCGGACCACGGCGGCGTTGTCGTGCCGCTGGTGCGTCGTGTTCTCGAACCGGCCGCGAGCGCACCACTAACCGCTGCTGCTAGGGCGAACGGTGACGGCCACCCGTTGCCCCGCCTGCTCTCTCGGTTCCCGGACGAGACCGCGCTCATGGCGGCGGCGAACCGACAGCGCACCTCGACCCGCAATGGTGTGAGCAAGGCAGAGGCTGCCCTCCGATATGCCCGCATCCTCGTCGACCATGGCGTCCACGAGCTCGACGATGCACGGCGCATGCTGGACACCCCTGAACTGCTGTCGCCGATCGACCGCGCCCTGAGCCGGGTACCGGGGGAGGGCCAGCACGGGATTCGCCGGGGCTACTTCTGGTTGCTGTGTGGCGACGAGGATCGTGTGAAGCTCAGCCGGAGGCTCGTGCAGTGGCTCGCAGACCGTGGCGCCCACGACCCGGTCCTACCTCAGCCAGCAGTGATCGATGTCGCCACGCCGCGTCTTATGGACTGATTAGCGCTGGGTCGCGCGAAGGCGGGTTAGGCGGGAACTTCGTAAAGTAGGAGGTCATGTACCGCGACTCCTCGGGGAAGACTCCCGAGGACTATCCCCGTCCGTCGGTTGCGGTTGACACCGCCGTCCTCACCGTCGGGCCGACCGGCACGCTCGATGTCCTGCTGGTCCAGCGCGACGACCCGGGCAGTGGTCCGGCCTGGGGGCTGCCCGGCACGTTCCTGCACCCGGGGGAGCGGTTGAGGGACGCCGTGCTCCGGTCGCTCGACGAGAAGGCCGGCCTGCGCGGCACCCGGCCTCGGCAACTGCACGTCTTCGACGACCCGAAGCGCGACGAGCGCGGCTGGGTCCTCTCCGTCGCCCACGTCGTCGTGCTTCCGTGGACGACGATCGAGCCGGTCCTCGCCGATCTTCAGGATGACGTGCTGCGGCCGGTCGCCGAGGCCACCGGCCTGCCCTTCGACCACGACAGCATCGTGCGGCGGGCGGTGGGTAGGATCCGGGCGCGGTACCGCCGGCGGCCGGATCCCGAGGGTCTGCTTGCCGACCCGTTCACGATGCGGGAGCTCCGGCTGCTTCATTCCGCGGTGGCGGGCGAAGAGCTCAAGCCCGATGCCTTCCGCCGGCTCATGGAGCCGCAGCTGCGCGACACCGGCAGGATGCAGCGCGCCGTCGGACGCCCAGCGATGCTGTACGAGCGGACGTCTTCGCGCTCAGGCGTCTGACCCCGTGCCTCGCGCAGCCGCCCTGGGACGGCTCGTCCACGATCGACGCCCGATCCGTCCCGCTGGCGGCGATGAGCTCGTCCACCGCTCGGTGCGGCGCGTCGACGATCTCGTGGGCGCCAAGTCGCTCGGCGATCGCCGCCTCGACCGCCGTGTAGTACCAGAGCAGGTCGTGCTCGCAGGCGCTGAAGGTGCCCCAGAACGCCGACCCGTACGTGCGCAGGTCCCTGGCGATCGACCGTGCGTTGTGGACCTTGTCGGCCGCAGTCACCAGTAGTGCGTCGTCCGACTTCTTCGCCGGATCCCGCAGCCCGACGACGTACTCCAGCTTGCGCTCCCGCCACGGCCGCTTGCCGCCCTCGCCGTTCAGCGAGTCGCTGCACGCCTCGACCATCGCGCGGACGTCGCCGCCGAACACGTCGCCGATCGCGCGCAGAACGTCCGGCCCTGGCCCGTGGCGGCGTCCTCCACCGCATCGTGCAGCAGGGCGGCGATCGCCTGGTTCTCGCGGCCACCGTTTTCGATCGCGAGCGCGCAAACGCTCATCAGGCGCGAGAGGTACGGCACCCGCGATCCCTTGCGGACCTGTAAGCGGTGGCGCTCGAAGGCGAAGTCCAGTGCATCGGCGAAGCGCTTGCCGAGCGCTCCGGCGCCAAGAGCGGTGCGAGCTTCGAGGGTGGGTGCAGTCGTGGCCATCGGGCTCCTTCGCTCGGCGTCGTCACTCTCTTTCTACCGAGTGGTGGCGACAGTTTCAGCGGACGCGCCCTAACCCGATCAGGCGATCCGCGAGACCTAAAGCCACGCCTCGATCGAATCGAGTTGCTCGTGGGTGAGGCCCTCGAGCAGGTCGGGCGCGATCACCAGGACGTGCGGATTGGCGGCGAGCCACTCGTCGGTGTCCTCGCCTTGCTCCGCGAGGTCGTCGTCGATCCAGATGATGCGGCGGTCCGGGTCCGCCTCGACCACCGCAATGGCCGCGGCGAGCTTCCACCAGCCCGACAAGCCGCCGGCCGTCCAGGAGTAGCCGGTCGGCGCTACCTCCTCGCGATCGTGCACCTTCAGCCCGCGTGGCAGGCCCATCGGCTCGGCGAGCAGCTGGTCGGCGTCCGTCGTCCAGGTGGTGAGCCACTGGATCTCCACTCGACCCGACTCGTGCAGCCGGCGCAGCCGTGCGGTGATCGTGGGGTCCCACGACAGCACGAAGCCGTGGAACGTGCCCTGCTTCCAGCCCTCCGGCAGCGTGCGCTTCAACGCGTTCAGCACGCCGTCCACGTCGAGCAGCAGGATGGGCCTGTCCCCGGACGGCATGACAGAACAGTGCCCGGAGGTGCTTCATGGACAACGTCGCGGTGCTCGGCCCGGGAGGCGTCGGCGGGTTGCTGGGCGCACTGCTCGCCCGGTCAGGCGCGATGGTCACCTGCGTGGCCGGTCCGTCGACCGTCGCGGTGCTGGATGAGCAGGGCATCCGCGTCGAGAGTGGCGAGTTCGGCGACTTCACCGTGCCGGTCCGTGCCGTCGAGCGGCTCGCCGACCCGGTCGACGTCGTCCTGGTGGCGGTCAAGGCCACCCAGCTGGACGAGGCCCTCGACCGGCTGCCGGCCGACGTCGTCGGGAGTGCGCTGGTTGTGCCGCTGCTGAACGGCGTCGAGCACGTCGACCTCCTGCGCCCGCGCTACCCCGACGCCACCGTCGTGCCCGCCACCGTGCGCGTCGAGTCGACGCGCATCGCGCCGGGCGTCGTCCACCACGGCAGCCCGTTTCTCGCCGTCGAACTGGCCGAGGACGGCGGCACGTCCGCTGCGGTCCGCCGGTTCGGCGCCGACCTCGAAAAGGCCGGTGTGGCGGTCAAGGTCAGCGACGACGCGGCCACGGTCATGTGGAGCAAGCTGACCTTCCTGACCGCGCTGGCTCTGCTCACAACCTCAGCGCAGCAGACGGCCGGCGAGGTCCGCGAGCACCGGCGGGACGACCTCGTCGCCATGGTCGGCGAGATCGCCGCAGTCGCCCAGGCCCAAGGCGCCACGGTCGAGGCGGACGACGTCGTCGCCTTCTTCGACGGCATCCCGGCCGGCATGCGCTCCTCGATGCAGCGTGACGCCGAGGCCGACAACCGATTGGAGCTCGACGCCATCGGGGGAGCGGTCGTGCGCGCGGCCGGGCGGCACGGCATCCCGGTGCCGGTCACCGACCACTACGTCGACGAGCTGCGCAACCGTTATCGGTCCTGATCAGCGCATCGTGAGCTCAGCCGCCCGGCCGGGGGACTGACCTGGCACCTCGTCACTGCCATCTGCGATCGTCATCGCGCGGCGGCGGAGCAACGAGGCCCATCGCTGTGCTGGAGGACGGGGAGAACGTGACCGCGCGGCTGTACCCGGAAGAGCCGGAGTTCGAGGCTGCCGCTGAGCGCGCCGTCGTCGAGGCGCTGCGCCACCAGCTGCCCGACGACGCCGTCCTCTTCGTGAACCAGCGGTTCACCGACTGGAGGGGCGACCGGGAGGCCGACGTCATCCTGGCTTGGCCCGGTGTCGGCGTCGCCGTCGTCGAGGTCAAGGGCGGCAGCGTCTCGCTGCGCGACGGACGGTGGTGGCAGACCGGCGCCAAGAGCAAGTCGATCGACCCGGTGAAGCAGGCGCGGCTCTGCAAGTACATGCTGCGCAACTACCTGGCTCAGCACCCGCGCTGGTCGCGCGGCCCCCTCCGGTCCGAGCACTTCGTCGCGCTGCCCACCACCGTCCTGCCCGAGGGCTTCACCGCCCCCGACGCGCCGCGCTGGCTGGTCCTCGACAAGACCGACATGCACGAGTCCGCCGGGCGCATCGCCGCCGTGCTGCGCGCGGTCGACGACCAGCCGGATCCGCCGACGCAGGAGGACGTCGACCTGCTCGTCGACTGCCTCGCCGGGCAGCTCATCCCGCAGCGGGACCTGGTGTCCGGGCTGGCCGAGCGTGAGCTCACGTGCGAGGCGCTCACCAAGGACCAGGCCAAGGTGCTGGACCTGCTGCGCAACCAGCACCGAGTGGAGATCCGCGGCGGCGCCGGCTCCGGCAAGACCTGGTTGGCGATCGAGAAGGCCCGACGCCTCGCCGCCGAAGGCAAGCGGGTCGCCCTCATGTGCTACTCCCGCGGCCTCGCCGAGTTCCTCTCCCGGCGGGTGCAGCAGCTTCCACCGGCGCAGCGACCGGCGTACGTCGGCACGTTCCACAACCTGGGCATCGGCTGGGGTGTGCTGCCCGGAAGCGACGACGACAGCGACTACTGGGAGAACTTCCTCCCGACCGAGATGGTCTCGCTGGCGGCTGCTCTTCCTCTGTCCGAGCGGTTCGACGCCGTCGTCATCGACGAGGCGCAGGACTTCGCCGAGAGCTGGTGGCCCGCCGTCCTGGCCGCGCTCCGGAACCCTGACGAGGACTCTCTGTACGTCTTCGCCGACGAGGGGCAGCGCGTGTTCGCCCGGCAGGGGCGTCCCACCGTGGACCTCGTGGCCATCGACCTCGACGAGAACCTGCGGAACACCAAGCAGATCGCCGGCACCTTCAGCAGCCTCGCGCCGTCGCAGATGAGGATGCGCGGCGGCAACGGGGTTCCCGTGCGGTTCGTCCAGTGCTCGACGCAGGACGCGGTGGGTGTCGCCGACGACGAGGCCGTTGCGCTGCTCGACGAGGGATGGCCGCCCGACGCCGTCGCCCTTCTCACCACGGGCAGCCGCCACCCCGAGCAGTCGTCTCGGCAGCAGGCCGGCCAAGAGGCGTACTGGGCCTCGTTCTGGGACGACGACGACCTCTTCTACGGCCACGTGCTGGGGTTCAAGGGCCTCGAGCGGCCGGCCGTCGTCCTGGCCGTCAACGGCTTCCGTGACGAGGAACGGGCGAAGGAGATGCTCTACGTCGGCCTGTCCCGTGCCCGCGACCTGCTCGTCGTTTGCGGCGATCTCGAGGTGATCCGCCGCGTCGGTGGTGAGGCCGTCGTGCGACGTCTGGTCGGATCGGCAGCAGCGTGACGGGCGCCCTCGCAGCGACTCGCGCGTGAGCGATCGGGTCACACTCGTCCCACCGGTTACCGGTCACCTGGGCTTTCCTATTCGGGTCCGGCGGCAGCCGGATCTCTGTCCGTACGCTGGCCGAAACCGACCAGGGAGGGACGGCACGCGTGGGCAAGCACCTGCTGGATGAGACGGCCGAATTCCGGATGCCGCGGATCGCGCGGCACGCGGCTGAGGACGACGCCGAGCTGGACTCGACCCAGCGCTTCGACCCCGGCTTCCGGTCGGAGCGGCCGGCGCCCCCGGCTCCCTGGGACACCGAGGCCCGCTGACCTCTCGCGGTAGCAACCGCCGGCGACAGGGTCTGTGGACAACGGCAGGGGCCGCGGTCGGTAGGTGACAGCCTGCGTCGGTGAGCGTTCGCTGGTTCTCTCCGCCGTCGGGCTCCTGGAGCGATTGGCCGGCCCGCAACGAGATCGCCCTACCCACCGAGCCGCCACGGGCCGAGCACGCCGGACGTGTGCCTCCCGCCGGCGCGGTCCAGCTCGGATTGGTGGCGCTCGCTGCCGGGCGGCCGGTCGTCGCCCGCGGGCACGACGGCGAGCGGTCTCCCGCCGTCCTGTGGGTGACCGATGCAGCGATGCCCGACGCGACCTCGGTCTGGTCGGTGCTGGCGGATCAATTTCCGCGGACCGGCCTGTGGCCGCTCCTGGTGCAGGGCTTGTACGACGGTTCCGGCCGGCCATGGGACAACGGCGAATTCCAGCCCGCGTCCGAGGAGGAGATCGCGGCGGTCGACGTCCGCCAGGTGCTCGAGGAGAGCTGGCACGACAGTCTGGTGCCGATCAACGACCCGTGGGCACCCGGCACCGGACCGCTCGCGCCTTTTCACCCCACGTTCCCCGGTCTCGCGCCGATGCAGCAGGGACCACCGGTGGAGACCTTCGCGCCGGCGACGGGCAGCTCGCGGATCGGGCTCGTGAGCTGCCGACGCCCGGCCGATGCCATCGGCGTCGTGGGCTGGGAGGGCGCGATCAACAAGTGGCAACGGGCGGCGGAGGTCTCCGCGGTGCTCCGGTCCTGGGAGGACCGATTCGGCGCGATCGTGGTCGGCCTCGGGTTCGCCACCATCACGCTGCTGGTGACCCGGCCGCCGGAGACGGACGACGACGCGCTGCGGGTCGCCGCCGAGGTCGCCGCGCTGTGCCCGGATGCGCTCTGGCAGCCAGAGGCGCTCATGCCGGATCCACCGCGGGACGCGACCCTGGAGTCGATGAGCCGGCTCCTCGTGCGGGATACGCTCTGGCGTCTCTGGTTCGACTGACCCGGTGCTGTGTCAATGCCTCCCGCAGATCTGTGGACAGGGCTCTGACCTGGGGATTCAGGTGTTGCTGAAGTCTCGGACGCGGTAGCATTCGAACACCTGTACGGGTCGATGGGATCGGAGGTGGGTCGTGGGAGAGCTGGCCTCGACCCTCGATGCCCTCGCCGTCGACGACCTGCCCGCGATGTTCGGCCCGCAGCTGCTGGAGCGGCTGGGTGAACTGCTGAAGGCTGAGAACCGGCTCGCCGCCGAGGTGGCCCGCACGGTGCGGCAGTGCGAGGTCGCCGGTGCGCCCGAGTTCGACGGCAAGAAGACCATGGCCTCGTGGCTGCGCGGGCACGCGCGGTTCTCAGCGCACGCCGCGGCGGAGCTGGTGGCCACCGGGCGGGCGATGGAGCAGCTGCCCGCGGTGGCAGCAGCGTTCGCCGACGGTGCCGTGACCGCGGCGCAGGCAGGGGTGATCGCCTGGATCGCCCGACCCGAGGAGCTGGCCAGAGCCGACGCCCAGGACGTCGACCTGGCCGCGGTCGACCAGGCGATGGCCACCGTCGCCACCACCCAGTCGCACGAGCAGCTCGTGGCCGTGGTGCGGCACTACCGGCAGGCGCTAGACCCCGACGGAGCCGAACCCGACCCCACCGAGGGCCGCCGGCTATCGCTGATCAAGCACGCCGACGGGGCACTAGGCATCCGCGGCGAGCTCGACGCGGTCGGCGGCGAGAAGCTGCAAGCCGCACTCGAAGCGATCCTGCAGGCCGGCCGCGGCAAGGGCGACACGCGCACGCGCGCCCAGCAGTTGGCCGACTCGCTCGTGCAGCTGACCGACAACGCCCTGGCCTCGGGTGTGCTGCCGATCAACCGCACGGTCAGGCCGCATGTGGTCATCACCGTCGACGGCGACGACCTGGCCGACCCGGACCACCACATGGGCGCGGCGGCCACCGGATTCGGTGACCTGCTGTCGGCCGCGACGGCCCGCGGGTTGGCCTGCGACGCGCAGATCACCCGACTCGTGATCGATCCCGACGGCCTCCCGCTGGACGTCGGGCGCACCCAACGCGTCGTGCCCCCGCACCTGCGCCGGGCAGTGGAGCACCGGGACAAGAACTGCGTGTTCGCCGGCTGTGTGGCCCCGCACTACTGGTGCGACGTTCATCATCTGCTCGAATGGATCTTGGGCGGCGCAACCTCCCTGGAGAACTCCGCGCTGCTGTGTGAACGGCACCACACGAAGGTCCACCATGGGTTCCGGGTCGAACGAGATCCGGGCGGGCGCTGGCGAACGTGGCGACCAGACGGAACCGAGATCGTTCTCAACTGACAACGCCGCCTATCGCTCGATGGCGCCAAAAGGGTGCGGGCAGGACGCAACAACATCCGACCGGGTGCATCTCGCTTCCAGGACTCCAGACGAGTCCCGGCCGGGCCGATGTTCTCGGTGCACACAGTTCGTTGCGTCCAAGGAGTCATCGTGAGCCCGTTCCTGTCCGCCTTCCTCGCGAAGCTGGTCCCCGCCTCCGTCGTCGGCAAGATCGGGGCCGCCGCGGTCGCGGTGGCCGTCGTCGGTGGCGGTGGCACGGCAGCACTCGCAGTCACGTCGTCCCCGGACACCGCGACCGTCAGCAGCGACATCGAGGTGACCTCTCCGGCGCCCTCCGAGGTTCCTGAGGAGTCCACGGACCCCGCCGAGACCGAGGTCACCACGGACCCCTCGGACACCGACGCGACCCAGACCGAGTCCGACGACGCCGAGCAGAGCCCGGTCGTGGCCGACCCGACCACCGCCGAGGCGACCCACCCGGACAACCACGGCGGCGACGTCTCCGAGGTCGCCCACCAGAGCTTCGACTCCGGTCGCGAGCACGGCCGGGCCGTCTCCGACGCCGCGCACCACCACGGCGACGACTCGGACGCCACCGAGTCGGAGGACGAGAGCGGCTCCGACGACGCCACCGCCGAGCAGTCCGATGACGGCGAGACCGGCGGCCACGGGCACCACTGAGAACTGTCGGACCCTCCTGGCAGTCTCCCCGCCGCTCGTCACCGGGACGGGCGGATCACGGGGGTGGCATGAGCGGAAGGCTCGGCGTCCAGCTCGGACGCATCTGTCCTGAGTGCGGGCGGGAGGACTCCGTCCCGCTGATCTGGGGGCTGCCCGGCTTCGAGACGATGCAGCTCGCCGAGCGCGGCCTGGTCGCGCTCGGCGGCTGCATGGTCCCGGGGGAGAGCCCCGTGCTCTCCTGCCGGGGCTGCGGTCTCGAATGGGGTCGCGACGGCGATCCGACCGCTGACGAGCAGGCGCTGTCCGACCTGCTCGGTGTCCGGTTCGCCGACGTCGTCCGCGCGCTGGGCAGCGGCTGGCGGCGCGAGGGTTCGCCGGCCGAGGACGGCGTCGAGTGGTTCGTCAGCGGCGAGCCGGCCCAGGTGGCGATCGGCGTCACCGGCCCGTGGTTCGTGCTCGCCCGCCCGTTGACCCGGTGGTACGAGGACCGGCTCGACCTGCACATCGCCGACCGTCAGCAGTTCGGTCGCGAGGACCTGCTGCACTGCCCCGAGATGGTGGCCATGGCCGCCGACGAGATCGCCTCGCGCCGGCGACGGTCGTTCCGCTGGTGCCGCAGCTGCCGCCGCGTGCATCCGCCGGAGTGGTTCGTCGGGACCGAGCGCGTGTGCCAGGACTGCGAGGCGCAGTTCGAGCACTTCGACGCGTGACGACGAGCCCGGACGGCACGACATGCGCCGTCGTTCGATCGCCAAGGGGCAGGCATCTCGGGGCAGAGCGGGACGATCAGCCGATGCCGTACGAGATGCGCGACAACAGCGTGCAGGAGCCGGAACAGGCGATCTCGGACAACGAGGTGCCGGAGGTCGAGCCCGCGAAGCTCTACGACGACGCGATGAGCCGGCTCGAGTCGATCACCAAGGAGTGGACCGAGGTGGTCCAGAGCGTCAGGCGGTAGCTCGGTCCTGAGCGGCCCGGCCGGCGATCAGCGCGATCAACCGGTCGGCGTCCTCCGGTGTCTCGTCGCCCGCCCAGGCGACGTGCTGGTCGGGTCGCACCAGCACGAGCCGCGCGCCGTACTCCTCGCGTCCCTCGGCCAGGGTGTCGGCGACGACGGTGAGCGGCATGCCGATGCCGGCGGCCGCCTCTTCCAGCAGAGCGACGTCGGACTCGGCGGCGTCGAAGGCCAGCAGGGTGTACCCGAGACCCAGCGCGTCGAGGACGTTCTGCCCAGACGACAGCGGCTGGGGCGACAGGTGGTGGCCGGCCCGCGCCCGGAACGAGTGCGACCCGTGCGCGCTGATGACGGCGCCGGGCGGCCCGGCCACGACGGCGGAGCCCTCGTAGTGCGGCTCGTAGTCCTTCACCGCGATCTCGCCGCCGACGCTGGCGATCTCGCTGAACGCCGCCTCGAACGCCTCCCGGTCCGGCTCCGGGCTCCACCGCTCGACGAAGTCCCGCTCGCGCTCGATCGTCGCTGCGATGATGTCCTGCCCGATGTCGCGGAAGACGCCCTGGCGCTCGGGGCTGTAGGACGCGAGCAGGCCCTCGCCGCCCCAGCCCTGCAGCACCGCCGCCAGCTTCCAGCTGAGGTTCACCGCGTCCTCGAGCCCGTTGTTGAGGCCGAACCCGCCGTAGGGCGGGTGCGTGTGCGCGGCGTCGCCGGCGATGAACGCCCGTCCGGCGCGGTACTCGCGGGCCACCTGCACGCGGAGGTCCCAGAACCCGAGGTGGTCCAGGTCGTAGGGGAACTCGGTGCCGACCGCCCGGTGCAGCATCTGCTTGACGTCGACGTCGGCCGGCGTGCTGCCCTCGGGCAGCGGCGCGTGGAAGAAGAAGGTGCCCTCGGAGTCGACCTTGCCGAGGAAGGCCCAGTACCCCTTGAGGTACGGCGCCATCACGCGGTAGGTCGACCGCGGCGGGAACCGGTCGAGGATCCGGTGCAGCTCGGGGGAGCGGAACACCGCTAGCGCGACGACCTGGTCGAAGTCGGTGCCGGAGCGCTCCATGCCGCGGGCGACGATTGACCGGCCGCCGTCGCAGCCCACGACGTAGTCGGCCTCCAGCGTCTGCTGCTCGCCGTCCTTCTCGACGGTCACCCGGACCTGACGGTCGTCCTGCTCGACCGCGGTGGCCGTCCAGCCGAACCAGGTGTCCACCTCGTCGAGCTCGGCCATGCGCCCGCGGAGGACCTGCTCCGTGCGGTACTGGGGGAGCCGCTCGTTGCGCTCCAGGAAGTAGTCGGCCACCTGCTCGCGGCCCGCGGGCGCGCGCCAGAAGTCGCTCATGAGGTCGCCGTAGGCCACGACGGTGCCGATCGGATGGCCCGTCGGCATCGTGCGGGCGGCCCGCAGCTGCTCGGCCAGGCCCCAGAAGCGGAAGTGCTCCATGGTCCGCTGGGTCAGGTTCTGGCCCTTCGGGATGCCGGACAGCTCGGTCCGCCGCTCGATGAGGGCCGAGGAGATGCCTCGCTGCGCCAGGTCGATCGCCAGCGCGACGCCGACCGGCCCTCCTCCGACGATGATGACCTGACGACGGCCGTTCATGGTCTGCTTCGCCCTCCCCTGTTGGAACCGCCGGCCTGCCCCATGCTCCGGGTGTCCGGGTGTGCGCACGGCCCTCGTTCACCCAGAACACTAGGGATTCGCTCGCTCTGCGGAAACCCTTGTGGCGAAGTTCCGCGATAGGGAATCACGACGCGCCCGGAGACGCCAGCGAGCCCCGCGACGGTTCCTCCGTCACGGGGCTCGCCTCGCCGTCGTCAGGACTGGTGGATGGCCTTGGTGACCAGGCAGGCCTCGACGCCCTCGGGACCGTCCTCGGCGCCGTGCCCGCTCTCCTTCACCCCGCCGAACGGTGCGTCGGCCGCACCCAGCCGCTCGGTGTTGATGCCGACCATGCCCGCCTCGAGGGCGTCGCCGATCAGCATCGCGCGCTTGGCCGAGTCGGTGTAGGCGTACGCGGCCAGGGCGTAGGGGAGCCGGTTGGCGTTCTGGACGGCGTCGTCGAAGGTGTCGAACGGCGCCATGAGGGCCAGCGGGCCGAACGGCTCCTCGTTCATCACCCGCGCACTCAGCGGCACGTCGGCCAGCACCGTCGGCTCCCAGAAGAACCCGTCGGCCGCCAGGCGATCGCCGCCGGTGGTCCGCTTGGCGCCGTGCGACTCCGCGTCCTCGATGAACCGGCCCATCGCCTCGACCCGGCGCGGATTGGCCATCGGGCCCATCCGGTTGGCCTCGTCCAGGCCGTTGCCGACCGGCAGCTGCGCCGCGCGCCGGGTGAAGCCCTCGACGAACTCGTCGTAGATGCCCCGCTGGACGTAGAAGCGGGTCGGCGAGACGCACACCTGCCCGGCGTTGCGGAACTTCGCGGGGACGACGGCGTCCAGGACCTTGTCCACGTCGACGTCGTCGAACACGACGACCGGCGCGTGCCCGCCCAGCTCCAGGGTGGTCCGCTTCATCCCGTCAGCGCACAGCTTCATCAGGTGCTTGCCGACGGCGGTGGACCCGGTGAACGACATCTTCCGGATCACCGGGGACGCGAGCAGGTGCCGGCTGACCTCGTCCGGGACGCCGAAGACGACCTGCGCGACGCCCGGCGGCAGCCCGGCGTCCAGCAGCGCCCGGAGCACCTCCAGGGCGGACGCGGGCGCCTCCTCCGGCGGCTTGAGCACCACCGAGCAGCCGGCGCCGAGCGCGGCGGACAGCTTGCGGCCCGGGTTGCCGATCGGGAAGTTCCACGGCGCGAACGCCGCCACCGGCCCCACCGGCTCCTTGACCACGATGCTGCGCATGCCGGTCGGGCGCACCAGCACCCGCCCGTAGAGCCGGCGGGCCTCCTCGCCGGCCCACTCCAGGGCGCCGGCGGCCATGTGCACCTCGATCCGCGTCTCGTGGATCGTCTTGCCCTGCTCGGTGGTCGCCACGGTGGCCACGTGCTCGGCCCGCTCGCGCAGCAGCGCCGCCGCCGTCTTCAGGACCCGCGCCCGGTCCTCGGCGGGGGTGTGCCGCCAGGTCGTGAACCCGCGCGCGGCGGCGTCCAGGGCGCGGTCCAGGTCGGCGGCGTCGGCGAGCGGCAGCTCCGCGAGCACCTGGCCGGTGGCCGGGTTGACCACGGAGTGCGTGCGGCGGCCCTCGGTGCCGAGCCACTCGCCGTCCACGTGCATGGCCAGTGCGGGGTAGTCGTCCATCGGTCCCTTCCGGGTCGTGCCGCCCGGCACGCGCCGAGCGGGGTGTTCGCTCAGCGCATGCCGATGCGCTGGGCCGTGTCGTGCGCGGCGCGAGCCCACTGCTCGACGCGCTCGGGGGTCAGGCGGCTGGCGGGAGCGGCGATCGCGAGCGCCGCGCGCACGTGGTCGGGGCCGACGGGGATGGACACCCCCACCGCGCCGATCTCCACGTCGCTCTCGTTGTAGGCGACCGCGTAGCCGGACTCCCGGACCTCGGCCAGCGCCATCTCGAGCTCGGTGCGGGTCATCTGCGAGCCGTCCGGTGAGGCCGGGAGGAGCTCGTCCGGGTAGAGGGCCGCCAGCTGCTCGGCCGGCAGGTCGGCCAGGAGGGCCTTGCCCGCCGAGGTGGCGTGCGCCGGCAGCCGCAGCCCGACCAGGCCGCCCACGCGCAGCGCCCGCGTCGCCTCCGCCGCGTCGACGAACCGCGCGTCGCTGCCCTCGAGCAGCACCAGGCTGACCGTCTCGCCGAGCTGGTCGCGCAGGGTGTGCAGGAACGGGCGGGCCCGGTCGCGGATGTCCAGCGTGCTGATGGCGGCCAGGCCGATCGACAGCAGCGCGTCACCGGCGCGGTAGGAGCGGCTGGCCGGGTCGCGGCGGACGAAGCCGTAGTGCTCGAGCATCGTGAGCAGCCGGTGCGCGGTCGACCGGGCGACGCCGAGCTCCGCGGCGCACTCCGAGACCCGCAGCACCGGCCGGTCGCGCAGCTGCAGCAGGAGCAGCAGCGCGTTGCGCACCGACTCGATCGGATACGCCGGACCGGCCTCCACCGATGTCATGCGACTGCTCCTCGATCTCCGGCGGTTGCTCTTGACGGCTCCCGCGCTGACCGTGCATGTTGTGTCTATCGGGACAGTGTTCTGCTGTCAAGAACAATACGAGGGAGCGCGCATGAGTGGGCCGGCCCCAGAGGCGACCGCGGCGCTCGTCGCCCGCCGGGCGATCGACGTGCACGTGCACATCACCGAGGGCGGTGGCGGCGCCGGCACGGACGACACCAGCCGCGAGTTCCAGGCCGCCACGTCGAAGCTGTTCGGCAGCGGAGCGCAGACCACGGTCGACTCGGTGGCGGCCTACTACCGCGAGCAGGACATCGCCTGCGTCGTCTTCGCGGTGGACACCGAGAGCGCCACGGGCCGGACGCCGGTGTCCAGCGAGGAGGTCGCCGACCTCGCGGCACGGCACGCCGACGTGCTCATCCCGTTCGGCAGCGTCGACCCCTGGCGGGACAAGGTCGCGTTGCGGTCGATCCGCCGCCTGGTGGGGGAGTACGGCGTCCGGGGCTTCAAGTTCCACCCGTCGACGCAGGCGTTCTACCCGAACGACATGCGCTTCTACCCGCTGTACGCGGCGATCGAGGAGGCCGGCGTCCCGGCGGTCTTCCACACCGGGCAGACCGGGATCGGCACCGGGATGCGTGGCGGTGGCGGCGTCCGGCTGAAGTACTCGAACCCGATGTTCCTCGACGACGTCGCGGCCGACTTCCCCGACCTGACGATCATCATGGCCCACCCGTCGGTGCCGTGGCAGGACGAGGGGCTGGCCGTCGCCCTCCACAAGCCCAACGTCTACATCGACCTGTCCGGCTGGTCGCCGAAGTACTTCGAACCCAAGCTGCTGCAGTACGTCAACCGCATGCTCTCGGACAAGGTCCTCTTCGGCAGCGACTTCCCGCTGCTGACCCCGGAGCGCTGGATGCGCGACTTCGCCGGCCTCGACATCGACGACGCCGTGCGCCCCAAGGTCCTCAAGACCAACGCCCTGACCGCCCTCAAGCTCGCCACCCCCGGAGGAACCGACTCATGAACCGCCTGGAGAACAAGACCGTCGTCGTGACCGGCGGCGGCCGGGGCATCGGCCGCGCCGGCGCCGTCGCCATGGCGGCCGAGGGCGCCACCGTCGCCGTCCTGGACCTCGACGTGGCGGCGGCCGAGTCGGTCGTCGCCGAGATCGAGGACGCCGGCGGCAAGGCCCGCGCCTGGGGCACCGACATCACCTCGCCCGAGCAGGTGGAGTCCACCGTCGGCGAGGTGATCGCCTGGGGCGGCCAGGTCGACGTGCTGGTGCACTCGGCCGGGATCGTCGGTCCGGCGATGCTCAAGGACATGACCCTGGAGTCCTTCGAGCGCGTGGTGAAGGTGAACCTGACCGGCACCTTCGTCTGCCTCAAGGCGCTCATCCCGCACTGGATCGAGCTGGGCCACGGCAAGTTCGTGGCGCTCACCTCTCCGGCGGCCAAGCGCGGGCAGGTCGGCGGGGGCAACTACGCCGCCGCGAAGGCCGGCGTCGTCGCGCTGGTCAAGACCGCCGCCGTCGAGCTGGCCCGGCACAACGTCACCGCCAACGCGCTGCTGCCGATCGCGGCCACCGAGATGTCGGCCAACGTGCGGGAGAACCCGAAGCTGGAGGAGAAGTTCCTCGGCATGATCCCGCTGCGCCGCTGGGCCGGCCCGGAGGAGATCGCGCCGAGCCTCGTGTTCCTCGCCTCGTCCGACTCCGACTACATGACGGGCAGCGTGCTGTCCGTCGACGGCGGCCGCACGATCTGACGGGAGCCGGCGCGATGACACATTCCTGGACGGTCGCCGAGCAGCTGCGCTGGGTCGCCGCGCGGCGGCCCGGTGCGACCGCGATCGTCGACGCCGACGGCGAGCTGACCTTCGCGCAGTTCGCCCAGCGGGTGCAGGCCCTGGCCGGGTTCCTCGCGCCCCACGCCGGCAGCCGGGTCGGCCTGTACCTGGCCAACCGGCGCGAGTGGGCCGAGGCCTTCTTCGCCTGCCAGCTCGCCGGGATCGGCGTGGTGCCGGTCAACGACCGCTACCAGGACCGGGAGGTCCGGCACCTGGTCGAGGACGCCGGGATCACGCTGCTGGTCTCCGACGCGGCCGGGCACCGCGGGGACGTGCTGGCCGGCCTCGGCGGGGACGTCGACGTCCTGCTGGTCGGCGACCGGTACGAGGCGGCGCTGGCCGACGCCGGCCCGGTCCGCCCGTACCGCAACGAGGAGTCCGCCGTCCTCTACACCTCCGGCACGACGGCCCTGCCCAAGGGCGTGCGGCTGACCCAGGCCAACCAGGCGCTGGGTACCTTCCTCGGTCCCGCTGTGCTGCTCGGCCTGACGCCGGCCGACACGGTGCTGATCTCCACACCGCTGGGACACCGGGTGGGCCAGGTGCGGTTGCTGGGCGGGCTGCTCACCGGTGGCCGCACGGTGCTGTCCGCCGACGCCCGCCCGGCCACCCTGGTCGAGGCGGTCGAGCGCCACGCGGTGACCGTCACCGGGATGGTGCCCACCATCGCCAGGGACCTGGCGTTCTCCGGCATGCCGGTGGGCGAGCGGTTGGCCAGCCTGCGGGTGCTCAGCGTCACGGGGGAGCCGATGACGGGGGAGCTGCGGGAGACCGTGGCCCGCATGCTGCCGGGCACGGAGCTGTGGACGTTCTTCGCCTCCACCGAGACCGGCATGGCCACCGCGCTGCCGCCGGAGGAGTTCACCTCCCGGCCGGGGTCCTCGGGCCGTGCGCTCCCCGGCGTCGAGCTGGCGGTGGCCGACCTGGAGACCGGCGCCCGCTCGTCCACCGGCTCCGGCGAGGTGCTGGTGCGGTCGGGTCCGCCCGGGTCGTACGCGGTGGGGGCCGGGTACGTCGGCGCCGCCGCGGCGTCCCCGTTCACCGACGCCGACGGCTGGTTCGCCACCGGCGACATCGGCACCCTCGACGAGGACGGCTGGCTGGCGATCACCGGCCGCAGCAAGGACATGATCCTGTCCGGCGGGTTCAACATCGCCGCCCAGGAGGTCGAGGAGGTCCTCCGCCAGCACCCGGGCGTCCGCGACGTCGCGGTCACCGGGGAACCCGACGAGCGCTTCGGCGAGCGGGTGGTCGCCTGGGTGGTCCGGACGCCGGGGGACGGCGACCGGCTCGAGGGCGAGGAGCTGCGGACGTTCACCGGGACGCAGATGGCCGCGTTCAAGCGCCCGCGCGTGGTGCGGTTCGTCGACGAGCTGCCCCGCACGGCGACGGGCAAGATCGCCAAGTGGCGGCTCAGCGCGGCCGAACCCGGCAGCGGCCGATGACCGCAGCGGGCATGGCGGTGCCGATCCCGCCCGCCCACGAGGCCTTCCGCGCCCAGGTGCGGGAGTGGCTGGCCGCGCACCTGCCCCCCGGCGGCCTGCCGGACCCCGACACCGAGGAGGGCTTCCGGGCGCACCAGGCCTGGGAGCGCACCCTGCACGACGCGGGCTACGCCGGCATCTCCTGGCCCCGCGAGCACGGCGGTGCCGGCGGCGACCTGCTGCACGAGGCGATCTTCACCGAGGAGTACGAACGGGCCCGCGGACCGGTGCGGATCACCCGGCCGTCGCTGCGGTTCCTCGGCCCCACCCTCATGCGGTTCGGCACGCCCGATCAGCAGCGGCGCTGGCTGCCGCGGATGCTGCGGGCCGAGGACGTGTGGTCGCAGGGCTTCTCCGAGCCCGAGGCCGGCAGCGACCTGGCCGGTGTGCGCACCCGCGCGACGCGGTCGGGCGACGAGTACGTGGTCGAGGGGCAGAAGACCTGGACGACGTACGGCCGGTTCGCCGACTGGATCTTCGGGCTGGTGCGCACCGGGTCGGCCGGCGACCGGCACCGAGGACTGACCTGCCTGGCGATCGACCTGCGCAGCCCCGGCGTCGAGGTGCGCCCGGTGCGCCAGGTGCACGGGCGGACCGGGTTCGCGGAGGTGTTCTTCTCCGGGGTCCGGGTGCCCGCCGACCAGCGCATCGGGGGAGAGGGCGAGGGCTGGACGGTCGCCATGACCCTGCTCTCGTTCGAGCGCGGCCCGGACACCGGCGGCCCGGTCCGCAGCGAGCAGCGGCTGGCCGCGCTCGCCTCGGACGTGCTCGCGGATCTACCGCCGGACGCCGTCCCCGGTGTGCGGCGCGAGCTGGGTGAGGCGGCGGCCCGGCTGTACGCCTACCGGGCGCACACCTACCGCCGGCTGACCGCCCAGTGGGGCGGGGAGCCGGCCGGGGCGGACTCGAGCCTGGTCAAGCTCTTCTCCAGCCAGCTCGACGTCGACCTGGTCACCCTCGGCGCCGACCTGTTCGGCGACGCGCGCCTGGGCGGCGGCACCCCCGAGCACCTGGACTACTGGCACAGCCGCGCCGGCCGCATCTACGGCGGCACGGCCGAGGTGCAGCACAACGTGGTGGCCGACCGCATCCTCGGGCTGCCGCGGTGACACCGACGATGCGGCTGTTCCGCCCGACCGCGGCGCAGCGCGAGCTGGTCGCCGGCGCGCAGGCGGTCTTCGCGGCCGCAGGGTCCCGCTGGCAGGCGATCGCCGAATCCGGCCTGCTCGGCGCGCTCCTGCCCGAGGACGACGGCGGGCTCGGCCTGCTGCCCTCCGACCTGGCCCTGCTGACCGAGGAGGCCGGCTACCTGCTGGTGCGCGGCCCCCTGGTCGAGACGGCGTGGATGGCGGTCCCCGCGCTGGCCGCGGCCGGCGCCCCCTCGACCGGCACGCTGGCAAAGGTGCTCGCGGGCGAGGGGCTGGCCTCGGCGGTGGACGACACCCTGCGCGGGCCGGACCTGGACTCAGCGGCCGTGGTCGTCGTGGCGGGGGAGACCGGCGACCGGCTGGTGGACGCCGCGGCGCTGGGGCCGCTGGAACCGGCCGCCACGGCCGACCCGGACGAGCGCTACTGGCGGGCGCCGCAGCTCGACCGGGGCGCCGGCATCCCGGTGCCGCCGCACGGCGTCGGCGCGCTCGCGCTCGGCCGGCTCGGCGGCGCCGCCTACCTGCTGGGCGTGACCCGGTGGCTGCTCGGGACGAGCGTCGCCCACGCGAGCGCGCGCCGGCAGTTCGGCGTGCCGATCGGCAGCTTCCAGGCGGTGCGGCACGCGCTGGTCGACGTCCACGTCGAGCTCGAGTTCGCGCGCAGCGCGGTCTGGGCAGCCGCCGGCGAGGTCGAGGCGCAGGCCGCCTCGGCGCGCGCGGCGGTGCTGGCGGCCGCCGTCCAGAGCCGGCGCGCGTTCGCGCTGGCCGACCGGCAGTGCCTGCAGGTGCACGGCGGCCTCGGGTTCACCTGGGAGCACCCGCTGCACCTGCACCTCAAGCGCGGCCAGACCGTCGCGGCCCGGTTCGGCCGCACCCGCGACCTGGCGGCCGCACTGGGCGACCAGGTGCTGGCCGCTGCCCGCTCGGCGGGGCCGTCCGTGCCGCCCCGTCCGTCCATCTGACAACCGACCCCCGAGGAGGAACCGCGTGGTCGACAAGACCAGAACCGGTCACCGCTATCCCAGCTACCGCTACGAGGTCAGCCGGGCCAAGATCGAGGAGTACGCCGCCGCGACCGGCTTTCCCCTGCCCGAGCCCGGCGCAACCCCGGCGGTCGCCCCGCACATCTTCGCCGCCTGCTTCACCGTGATGCGCGGCGCCGCCCTGCTGCGCGAGGACGACCAGCTCGGTGGCTCCGGCCCGATCGTGCACGCCGGCCAGGAGTACGACTTCCACCGCCGGGTGGCCAGCGGCGACGTCCTGACCTGCACGCCGCAGATCACCGACATCACCGACCGGGGGGCGCACACCTACCTCACCCTGCAGATCAGCTGCGTCGACGAGCAGGACGAGCCGGTCGTCACCAGCCGGCAGACCATCGCCTACCTGGGGGCTGCGGCGTGACCGCGCTGACGGTGGGGGACACCATGCCGCCGCGGGAGCACACCGTCGGGCAGCTCGACCTGATCCGCTACGCGGGCGCGTCGGGTGACTTCAACCGGCTGCACTGGGACGCCGAGTACGCCGCGACCGCCAGCCCGACGCACGGGGTGATCGTGCACGGCATGCTGAACCTGGCGCTGCTGCTCCAGGCGGTGGGTGACTGGGTCGGCGGCGACGACCGGCTCGTGTCGACCGCGGTGAGCCTGCGGGCCCCCTGCCCGGTCGGCTCGACCGTCACGCTCACCGCGGAGGTCACCGCCGTCGACGAGCAGGCCGGCACCGCCGAGCTGGCGGTCGGGGTGGCGCTCCCCGACGGTGCCCCGGTGCTGGACCCCAAGCGGTCCCGGGTCACCGTCCGGCGCTGACCAGGAACCGCTGAACGGCCGAGGTCCTCACCGGACCTCGGCCGTTCGTGCGCCTGGGCCGCCTCAGGGGCCGAAGTGCGTCGGGTCGGTCATCACCTCGATGAGCGTCGGGTGGTCGACCGTGCGGGCGGCCTCGAGGCTCTCGCGGAGGTCGGCGAGGGTGTCCACGCGCTGGCCGGGCACCCCGAAGCCGGTGCTGATGTCGGCGATGTTGGGTCCGGCGATGTCGATCCCCGGGAAGTCGCCGCGCTCCACGGCCTGCCCGTCGAACCGGCGCAGCGCCGCACCCACGGCCGCGTAGCGCTCGTTGTTGATCACCACGTAGGTGACCGGCAGGCCGCTGCGCGCCGCGGACCACAGCGCCGGGGCGCCGAACTGGAACACCCCGTCGCCGAGCACGGCCGCGACCCGGCGGTCGGGCATGCCCATCTGGATGCCGAGCGCGGCGCCCATGCCCCAGCCCAGCGAGCCCGAGGTGGAGACGAAGTAGTCGTCCCCGCCGTGCTGGTGGGCGCGCTGCTGCAGGATGCCGCCGGCGGTGGTGGCGTCACCGACCAGCGCGACCCCGCGCAGCGACTCGGTGATCACGTCGACGACGTCCGAGGCGGTCAGCGCGCCACCCGTCGAGGGCGTGCGGTGCGGCCGCGGCAGGGCCGCCGGCACCACGCGGTCGGCGGCCGCCGGGAGCGCGGCCGAGAGGGCCTGGAGCACCAGCTGCTGGTCGCCGACGAGGCCGACGTCGACCCCGTAGATCATCGCCACGTGCCGGGGGTCGGTGTGGCTGTGCACGATCGGCACGCCGGCCGGCAGCGGCGCGACCTTGGCCGGCTCGAACTCGTTGAACACCCGGGCGCCGAGGAAGACCAGCAGGTCCGCCTCCTGCACCAGCGGGTGGCCGATCTCGTACTGCCCGCGGAAGTTCGGGTGGTCGGTGGGGAAGCCGGGACGCTCGAACCCGCGCCGGTCCTCGTGCACGACCGGGGCGGCCAGCTGCTCGCTGAGGGCGACGAGGTCGGCCACCGCACCGACCCGGGCGAGCTCGCTCCCGGCGACCAGCAACGGCCGCTCGGCGGAGCGCAGCAGGTCGGCGGCCGCACGCACGGCGCCCGGCGAGGGCGCGGTGCGGGAGTCGAAGGAGAACCCGTGCACCTCCGGCACGGGAACCGGGGCGGGGCTCTCCAGCAGGTCCTGGCTCAGTGCCACCCACACCGGTCCGGCCGGCTCGGTCACCGCCGTCCGGAAGGCCCGGTTGACGTCCTCGGGGATCGCCTCGGTGGTGAGCGACTGCCAGTCCGACTTCACGTACTGGTGCACCAGGTCGCGCATCCGCCGGCCGGTGGTGAAGCCCTCGCGGGCCTGGATCGAGGAGGCCTTGATGCCGTTGAGCACCACCACGGGGGAGTAGGCCAGCTGCGCGGCGTAGAGGTGGCTCAGCCCGTTGGTCAGCCCCACGTTGGCGTGCAGGTAGGCCACGGTGGGCTTGCGGGTGACCCGGGCCAGCCCGTCGGCCATCGACACGGCGACGGCCTCGTGCGTGGTCAGCACGAGTTCGACGTCCTTGCGCGTGACGAGCGCGTCCAGGACGGCGGCCTCGGTGCTGCCGGGGCAGGTGAACAGCCGGTCGGCGCCCCAGTCCCGGATGACATCGAGGAGGGCTTCGGCTGCGGGTGTGGACATGAAGGAGTGCTCCTCGGCGCAGGGGTGGGGGTGAGCCGGAGGGCTCAGTGCGAGGTGACCAGCCGCATCAGGTGGCTGCGCAGCTGGCCGAAGGTCTGGCTGGACCGGGTGCTCAGCTGGTTGCGCGGACGGCCGAGGGGGATGTCGACGATCTCGGCCACGGTGCTCGGTGCCCCGCTGAGCACCACGACGCGGTCGGCCAGGTACACGGCCTCGTCGATGTCGTGGGTGACCAGCACCACGGTGATGTCCAGCTCCCGGCGCACCCGGAGGATGAGGTCCTCAAGGTCGAAGCGGGTCTGCGCGTCCACCGAGGCGAACGGCTCGTCCATCAGCAGCATGTCCGGCTGGTGGGCCAGTGCCCGGGCGATGGCCACCCGCTGCTGCATGCCGCCCGACAGCTGCCACGGGTAGCTCTTGCCGACGTCGCCGAGGCCGACGGCGTGCAGCACCTCCTGGATGCGGGCCTCGCGCTCCTTCTTCGGCACGCCGGCGACCTTCAGCGGGACGGCGACGTTGCGGTTGACGGTCAGCCACGGGAACAGCGAGCGGCTGTAGTCCTGGAAGACGACGCTGAGCCGGTCCGGCACCGCCTGCAGCTTCTTGCCCTCGAACCGGACCTCACCGGTGGTGGGGGACAGCAGGCCGCTCAGGCAGCGGAGCATCGTCGTCTTCCCGGCGCCGCTGGGGCCGACGACGCAGACGAACTCACCCTTCGCCACGTCGAAGGAGACGTCGGCGATCGCCAGCTTCTCGTTCGGTCGCCCGACGTTGTAGGCCTTGCGCAGCGACCGGACCGAGAGCACCGGCTCGATGCCGCCCTCCGTCGTCTCGCCGGTGGCCACCTGGGAGCGGGTCACGGGATCAGCCCTTCTGTTCGACGGCGCGGGCGCCGAGGTACCACGCCAGGACGACGCGCTCGACGAGGATGAAGAGGAAGGTCAGCACGCTGCCGATGAGGGCCAGGACGATGATCCCGGTCCACATGTCGGTGATCGCGAAGCGCTGCTGGGCCTCGAGGATGAAGAAGCCGATCCCCGAGTTCGAGGCGACCAGTTCGCTGACCACCATCATGATCACGGCGATCTGGAGGCTGTGGCGCAGCCCCGCCATGATCTGCGGCATCGCACCGGGCAGGACCACGGTCCACACCGTGCGGGTCGCCGAGAGGTGCATCGCCCGGGCGGTGTCGATCTTGACCGGGTCGGTGCCGCGCATCCCGTCCAGCGTGTTGAGCAGGGTCGGCCAGATCGCGGCGAGCACGATGATGGTGATCTGCATCGACGCGCCGATGCCCATGATCGCCATGATCGCGGGGAGCAGGGCGGCGGTCGGGATGACGTAGACGAAGTAGAGGACCGGGGAGACGGCCTCGCCCACCCGGTGGAACTTCCACAGCAGCGCGCCGATCAGCACTCCGGCGATGCCGGCGATGGCGTAACCCACGGCGAAGTGCTCGAGGCTGGACCACAGCTCGGAGCGGGCGTCGCCGATCACCCACAGGTCCCACAGCTGGGTCAGGATGTTCTTCAGCGGCGGGAAGAACGTGTTCGTGCTGTCGGCCGACAGGAACCACCAGAGGACGAGGACGACGGCGAAGAACCAGAGCCGCCAGATGCTGAGCACGGTCTTGCGCAGCGAGGTCAGGCCCCGCCTGCGCGACCGGGCGGAGAACTGCTGGGACGGCGTGGTCGCCGCGGCCACCAGCGGGTCGGCGACCGACGGGACGTCCGGGGACGCCGTCCGGCTGTCGACGGCGGGCTCGGTGGTGGTGCCGCTGGGGGTCTCGGCCATGGTCATGCTGCCCTCGATGCGTTGTTGCGCTGGGTCTCGTGCCAGTGCAGGAGGCGTCGTTCGGCGTAGGCGAACAGGCTGGTGACGACGACCCCGGCGATCCCGGTGACGAGGATGAAGGCGTAGGTCGCCGGGAGGCGGCTCGGGCCGGCGTTGACCGAGGTCAGGATGCTGAGCCCGAGTCCCGGTGCGCCGCCGATGAGCTCGGCGATCACCGCGAGGATCAGACCGACGGCCGCCGCGATCCGCAGGCCGGTCGCGATGAACGGGGCTGCGCTGGGAAGGGTCACGCCGGCGAACTTGCGCAGACCGCGCAGCCGCAGGGTGATCGCCGTGTCCCGCACCACCGGGTCCACGGCGCGAACGCCGTAGATCACCTGGATGGTCAGCGGCCAGAAGACGCCGAAGGCGACGATGAACACCTTCATCTCCAGGCTCGCGCCCCACACGACGATGGCCAGCGGGAGGATCGCGATCACCGGGACGGTCTTGAGGAACTCGATCACCGGGATGACGCTGAGGTAGGCGAAGCGGTTCAACCCCAGGAGGGTGCCGACGACGATCGCGAGCGAGCCGCCGATCAGCAGCCCCAGGCCCCAGCCGCGGACGGTGTCCCACACCGCCTGCCAGAGATCGCTCGTCTGCAGTTCGCGGCCGAGTTCGGCCATGGTGCCGGTCATGGTCGGGAAGGCGTCCCTGCCCAGCACCCCGCTGACCGCGACGTACTGCCACAGGCCCAGGACGGCGGCGACGACCAGCACGCGCGTGGTCAGCTTGAACCAGCGACTGTCGAGGATCCTCACCGCCGGCCACCCCCTCGGCCGCTGCGCCGACCGGTCTGCTCGTGCATGACGGATCCGTCCTTTCTGCGGGTCACAGCGCCGAGCCGGCGCCGCAGACGGAAGGCAGGACGGTCCGGGCGGGCGGGGCCGGAGCCGGCCCGCCCGGACCGTTCGTGCGCAGGGGTCAGCCCTGCGGGTTCCACACCAGGTCGGCGGGGTCGACTTCCTTCTTGATCGCGCCCTGCTCGACCATCACCTTCTCGATGCTGGCGATGGAGTCGGTGTTGATCTCGGGCACGAAGTTGCTGGGGATGACCTGCGCCTGGGCCTGCTCGGCCGACAGACCCAGGCCGTCGACCAGGGTGGCCTTCGCCTCGTCCTCGTGGTCCTTCGTGTACGTGATCGCCTCGACCATGGCGTCGTGGAACTCCTGCGCCACCTTCGGGTTCTCCTTCAGGTAGTTCGCGGTGGCGGCGTAGCAGTAGATGGTGCCGTTCGGCCACAGGTCCGAGCTCGGGTGCGCCAGCGGGACGGCGCCGGCCTCGAGGGCGGACTCCACGTACGGCGAGGTGATCACCGCGGCGTCCACGCGGCCGTCGGCGAGCGCCTGGGGCATCTGCGGGAACGGCATGGCGACGTACTCGGTGCCCTTCGCGCCGGCGTCGGTGATCAGCTTCTGCGCGCCGATGAGGTTGATGCTGGAGAGCTGGACGACGGCGACCTTCTTGCCACCCAGGTCCTTCAGGTCGGTGATCCCGCTGTCCTTCGAGGCCACCAGCGCGCTGGCATCGCGGTCGGGGGAGATCTGGCCGTCGATGGGGGAGACGCACTTGACGTCGGTGCCCTGGGAGCTCGCGTTCACCAGCACCGGCGTGGTCAGGAAGCCGAACTGCTGCTTGCCCGCGACCATCGAGGCGACGATCGGCGTCGGCGCCGCAGCCTTCTCGGTCGTCACGTTCAGGCCGTGCTTCTTGAAGATGCCGTTCTTCTGCGCCAGGAAGAGCACAGCGTTCGGCGTGAACGGGACGATCCCGACGGTGACGTCGGTCAGGCCCCCGCTACCGCTCGACCCCCCGGCGTCGTTGCTGCTGCCACTGCCGCAGGCGGCCGTGATGCTCAGCAAGGCGGCCATCGCCATGACCTTGACACCTCTACGCACGTGCGCCTCCAGAACTTCGTTGTCATCGGGCTGGGTCTTCGGGTGTCGCGCGCCTTCTCGAAGCCGGCTCGGGCTCGGCCGTGTCGCGACGCCGGGGCGAGACGCAGCCCACATTAGGGAGCTGGATCACAAGGTGTCCACGCCTGCGGAAGAAAGTCGGCACGAGTTCCGCAGGGCCGAATGCTGAGTCGATCGGGCCGGGTCGACCTCAGTCCCGTGACGGGGTGCGGAGGCGCACCAGCACGGCCTCGGCCCCCTCCTGCAGCGCCGGCACGAAGGCGCGCAGCGCATCCGGGCTGCCGATCCGGCTGCTCGGGGCGGCGATGCCGAGCCCGGCCAACGGCTGGCCCACGGTGTCGCGCAGCGCCACCGAGACGGCGCACACCCCGTCGGCGCTCTCTTCCCAGTTGAAGGCGTAGCCCTGCGCGCGGATCGTCTCCAGCTCGGCACGCAGCTCGCTGGTCAGGGTCAACGCTGCCGAGGTGGTCGCCGGTGGCAGCAACTCCTCCGGGTAGCGGCGGTCGAGCTCGGCGTCGGAGAGGCTGGCGAGGATGGCCTTCCCCACGGCCGATGCGTGGGCCGGGCGGACGATGCCGGTCCGGTTGCCCACCCGGACCGACCGGAGACTCTCCGCGCAGTCGACGAACCGCACGGTCGTGCCCTCGAGCACCGCCAGGCTGGCCGTTTCCTCGGTGATCTCGCGGAGCCGGTCCAGCACGGGGCGGGCCACGCGGCGGATGTCGATCCGGCTGACGGCGGCCAGTCCGATCTCGTACAGCGCCGGGCCGGGACGGTAGGCGCCGTTGGGCCGGTCCTGGGCGACGAACCCGCGGCGTCGCAGCGCGGCGAGCAGCCGATGAGCGGTGGATCGGGCCACTCCGAGCAGGTCTGCCGCCTCCGCCACGCGCAGGGCCTGGCGCTCGCCGACCAGCTGCAGGAGCTGCAGTGCGTTGTCCACGGACGTGGTCACCGGGGCGTCGGGAACGGGCGACGGGTCACTCGGGGCGGCGGTGTTCGACATACCGGAACGTTAGGACACCCGTCTGCCGAAATACAGAATCAGTCTTCGTCGGGCGGGGCGCAGGCGGTCACTTCCAGTCCGAGGGCAGCGCCTCCCAGGCGATCGCCGCCTCCTTGGCCAGCCCGCTCGCCGCGAGGTGGTCGAAGTCCGGCGCGAGATCGGCCGCCTCGAGGGGCATCCCCTGCATCGCCTTCTGGTCGGTGGCGCAGTCGTCGTGCCGGCCGCAGACGGCGATGATCCGGTCCATGTAGGCGTCCACCTGCTGCTGCAGGTAGGTCTCGCCCTCGAGGTCGCGCGAGCCATCGGCGTTGAACACGCCGCACGGCCCGCTGTCGGTGCCGTGCGCGAGACCACCGGGCAGGGGCGCGACGACATCGTCGTACTTCGCGACCGTCGTCCACTGGTCGACGAAGAAGACCCGGATGCCGGGCGCGTTCTTCTCCAGGTGGGTGAGGACGTCGTCGATCTGGGTCTCGAAGCCGTCGTAGTTGGCCTCGTCGGAGCCGTCGCACCGGATGTCGTTGTCGATGCTGTTGACCAGGACCAGGTCGGGCACTGGATCCATCGCCAGCAGCGCCTCGGCCTGGCCCATCAGCGCTGAGGCGTCGCTGCCGTCCTTGGCGGTGTTGTAGTTGTGGCCCTTCAGTGCCGGGTGATCGGCCAGGAGGCGCAGGTAGACGCTGTTGACGACCGGGTTGTCCCCGGTGGCCCAGCTGTTCCCTGGAACGTCCGGGCCCTCGCCCGTGGAGTTGGCGCCGGTCGCGCCCGAGTGGCCGATCACGCCGATCGCGTCGAACTCGGCCGTGCGGTGGATGGCAGGTCCGGACGACGTCGTGCCGCTCGACGCGGCCGTCTCGGTGCCGGAGCCGCAGCCCGCCACCGCCAGGCACAGCGCGAGTGCGATCGTGGAGCCGCGGAACAGGTGCATGGCTTGCACCCCTTCGATCGGGCTGTCCCCCAGGAGGCTGGCGCGCACCCTACGGCGGCTGGGGGCCGACCACACCGGCCACGACCGCGGCCGCGGCATGTCCCTCACGGACGGCGTCGAGCACTGACGAGCCCGCGCGCCAGCCGGCCAGCACGCCGGCGGCGAAGGCGTCGCCGCAGCCGGTGGTGTCCCGCGGCCGGATCGGCTCGACCGGCACCTCCCAGGTCCCCTCGCGCATCCGGACCCGGGTCGGTCGCGGGCCGTCGTGCACCAGGACCAACTCCGGCGCCCAGTCGGGCAGTTCGGCCGCCATCCCCAACACGTCGGCCTCGGCCGCGTTGCAGAACAGGACGTCAGCCTGCAGCGAGGCCAGCAGCCCGGCGTAGTCACCCCGGATCCGGGTCGCCGCGGCCACGTCCGCGCTGACCGGCACCCCGGCCGCCCGCGCCAGCTCGGCCGCCGCCTGCAGCGCCGAGGGGTAGCGCAGCAGGTCGTAGCCGTCGAGGTGGAGGACGGCGGCATCGGCCACCCACTCCGAGCGGACGTCGGCGACCTCGAGCCCACCCGAACCGCCGTCGCTGAGCAGCGTCCGCTCGCCGTCCGGATGCACCAGCACCGTCGACACCGGCGTCCGCCCGCGCCGCACCACCGCGATCTCGATGCCGCGGGCACTCAGGTCGTCGAGCACACCGTCGACGCCGGCCCAGCCCACGAACCGCGTCGGCACGCCCAGCCGCGCCAGGTTCGCCGTCACGTTGGCCGGCGCACCACCGGCGGTCGTCGTCCGCACCACCCGCTGCTGACCGCCCACGACCAACGGCTCGGACAACGAGAGCACCTGATCGGCCACCAGCTTGCCCAGCGCCACCACCGGTCCTGGCCCGGCGGCGCGGGGCCACGCGGGACCGGTCACGCGCTCACCGTAGGGGCCGCTGAGAACGGTGGGACGGGTGCGCCCAAGATCAACGCGAAAAGCAAGGTTGAGGGTGTCAAGCGTGCGATGGTCCGCCGCGACGTCGCGCGGCGCTCGAACAAAGGGTGGCTGCGCACTGCACGCGCAGAGGAGCGGTCGTGACCGTTGCCGTCATCGACGTGGAGACCACCGGGCTGTCGCCGACGACGGACCGCATCGTGGAGCTGGGCGTCGTCCTGCTCGACGACCGCGGTGAGGTCGAGGACGAGTTCGAGACGCTGCTCAACCCGGGCCGGGACGTCGGACCGACTCACCTGCACGGCATCAGTGCCGCCGACGTCGTCGAGGCGCCGACGTTCGCCGACGTCGCGCCGTACCTGGCGTCTCTGCTCGCCGGTCGCGTCGTCGTCTCTCACAACGCGCTGTTCGACCTGCGCTTCCTCGCCCGCGAGTTCTCCCGCGCCGGCGTGCCGGTCGACCTCTCGCCGACGCTGTGCACCATGCGGCTGGCGCCGCTGTTCTTCGGCCCGGGCACGCGCTCGCTGCAGGCGCTCTGTGGCTTTGTCGACATCCCGCTCGACCACGGGCACGCGGCGCTGCACGACGCCCGCGCCACGGCCGAGCTGATGCTGCACATGCTGTCCTCGCCGCTCGGCGACGGTTCGCTGGCCGGCGCCGGCGTGCACGTGCAGTTCGCGGACGACGGCAGCTACCAGGGCTTCGAGGCGCTCGAGGACTCCTGGGACGAGCTGGTCGACACCGCTCTCGACGCCCCCGTCGTCGACTGCGAGCCGTGCCGCACGCTGCCGCGCGACGCCGCCACCGCGGTCGTCCGCGAGCGGGACGGCTACCTCGGCGGCCTGGTCGCCGCCCTGCCGTCGCTGGACGACGCGCCGCCCAGCATGGCCCCGTACCTGACCGTGCTCGACCAGGTGCTCGAGGACCGGCTGGTCAGCGTCCCCGAGGCCGAGCAGCTGATGGCGCTCGCAGCCGAGCTCGGCTGCGGCCGCGACCACGTGCTCACCGCGCACCGGCTCTACCTCGAGGCGCTGGCCACCGCCGCCTACGCCGACGGCGTGGTCACCGACGACGAGCGCGCCGACCTCGACAAGGTCGCCGTCCTGCTCGGCATGACCGCGAAGGACGTCGACCTGGCGCTCACCGCCGTCCGCAGCGGGGCTCAGGTCTCGGTGCCGCGGAAGCCGGACACCTTCCTCCCGCCCGGCACGAAGATCGTGTTCACCGGAGCGATGCGCCGACCGCGGGCGGTGCTGGAGCAGGCGGCGCGAGACGCCGGCCTGGAGCCGATGTCGTCGGTGTCGAAGCAGACCGGCGCCCTCATCTGCGCGGATCCGCACTCGCAGTCGGGCAAGGCGACCAAGGCCCGCGCGCTCGGCGTCCGGGTGATCAGCGAGGCGGTGTTCTGGGAGTCGCTCTCGAGCGCAAGCATCGATGCATGACTGTGCGCTGAGTCTTGAACCCGCCCATGTGCTGACGACGCCGACCCGCACGCTGCTGCGCATTCAGGCCGCGCCTCTGTCGGAACTCATCAGCCGAGGCCGTCCTACAGACTCGTATCACACCTGCTGGCGACCTGGTCGATTCCCTCGTCGGGGGGGCTTGCGAGGAGAAGGCGGCTCCCCCCTCAGAAATCAGCAGCACACCGCGGTAGTGCCATGAGCCAGCTGGCACAGGAACTGCTGCTGACTGAGTTGATTCGCCGCCGACATCGCGCCCTGTCGCATCGCTTCTGCATAGCCGGCGGAGTAACCCGACGACTGCCCGGCCGAGTAACCGGACGACTGGCCGGCTGAGAATCCAGTCTGGTAGCCCTGGCTCTGGCCGGCCGTGACACCATCGCTGTAAGCGCTGGCGGTGGCGCTGGACAATGTTTCCTGGAATCGAATTTGCATCGTTGCCTGAGCGGCGCTCGCCGAAGCGCTCGCTGCCCGCTGTGCCTCCCGCATCAAAGCTGCCGCCGAATTGCTCGCCGCCTGACGAGCTGCAGAAATATCGGCCTTGGTTTCGCCCCGGGTGAGTAGGACGAAGCCGGCCAGTGCAAGGGCCAACAGCGCCACAAGGGACGGGATGACAACCAGTGGTCGGAGTCCTCTGGTCGGCGTCGGCCGCCTTACCTCGACGGGGTGCTCGTAAGGGCTGGGGGCCTCTGCGATCCGGTCGACTGCATCTTCGGATGCGCTCACGAGGGGGCACTTTCTCACCGAACTGCGCCTCGCACTGTCGACGCGCCGCGACGCCACCCACATGGGATGAGGTGTCGGTGAGGGGTAGGCGACGACCAGGTCCGCAGGTGGAGCGGGTGGTACCTCTGTGTCTTCCCTTGGCACCGCGCACCGCAATAGATCCTGAGGCGCTCGCCTGGCGCCGCCGCTGGCGCCCATAGCGCGAGCCTCTGCAGGGAGTCTTGCTCTGGCCGCACGGGCGATTCATCGGTTACGGTCTGCGGTCAGCTCCTCTGTTCAGTGCGTGGGGGTGGTCAGAGATATGGGCAAGCAGAGGGTCGTGTCGGCCTGCAGGGACTGCCGAAAGTGCACCAACTCGGGAATCGCCAACCTCGGCCGCAACTCAGGCCGGGCCGGCGCCTTTCTCGCGACCGCTGGCTTCTCCGAGCTAGGCATGATGACCACCAAGAAGTGTCGCGTGTGCGATCATCAACTCAGCCTTCACCAGGGCGAGAATGTGACCCCACGCGTGTCATTCACTGAACGACTGGCCCAGGCGGCCGCTGCGGAACAGTCGCAGTCATCTTTCCCGGTATACCCTGCCGCTCCACGACCCGTATACGTGCCGCCGCCGGTTCCCCAGCCAAGCGGGCCACCCCCGGGTTGGTACGTCGACCCTCAAGGCGTAGCGCCATTGCGCTGGTGGGATGGCTTCACGTGGACCCAGTACACCTCTGCATAGGACCACTCTCCGGTGCCCGCGGACGCATGCCCTTTCGGCAGTCATGCTGTCTATCACGCGGGTTGGCAATTGCTTCGTCGCTCGGGTCCCGGCAGATACGAGCTGCAGGACCCGTCATGATGACTTCCCCAGGGAAGCACCTGGCGACATCTGTTGGTCGAGACGACGGGCAGAGGTATGCGGAAGCGAGGAGTTCCTCCTGACCGCCGCGCGACGCGCAGTGCTTGGACCGCACGTAGCTCCGGTTGAAGCCGACCGCACGTGACGGGGCATGATCTGCCTGGCCGGCATCTCGTCACCCTGGAGGTCCAGGGCCGCCCGGCGTCCTACTCGTCGGCGGCCGAGACGCCATGGAAAGAGGCAGTTCGGTTCGCGGTCGCGGCCAGCGGTGTACTGGTGGTCCCAAGATCGCCGCGCTTCGCGGTGGGCATCGATTTCCGCACACCTGCTGCGCGGAACGCCAACGAGATCTGGGACCTAGACAACCTGGTCAAGCCCACGCTCGATGCGCTCGAGGGTGTTTTCGGGTTTCGACAGTGGAAGGGGTCGGCTCAGGCGGCTGACGACCGCGTGGACCACTTGAGTGCGAGTAAACGCACGGTCGCGGATGGTGAACCGCCCGGTGCAATCATCACGATCCACGTACTAGGGGTCTGAGTCACTGGCATTGGTGATAGTCGTGGTGGTCTGCTGCCTGCTGTTAGCGCGACGGGGGAAGACGGACTTCCCCGGCGAGCCAGCGGACAAAGCGGTCGGCGTGCTGCAGGTAGGTCGATTTCGTGCTCGGTCGCAGATCGGCCGCGTTGACCTCTCGCGCGTACCGTTCGTACTCAGCGCGTAACTCGGCGAGAGTCCAGGAAGTCGCCACCTCGTGACCGTCCCACAGTCTTCCGCCGTCCGCTCCAAGGCTGCTCGTCTTCCCGTGATCTCGACGGTTCAGTCTTCGCAGCGCGTCGTTGGTTCTGTGCGCGCCGCGGACACTTGATGTTCCCCATGCCATGTCGTTAGCACATGGATCGCCTTCGGCGGCACTAGGTTCCGGCCTCCGGTTCAATCGCACTGCGTGTGTTGCCACTCAGTCAGCCCAGCCGCCCCGAGCACGCGCGAGTGGGGCTTCGCGGGCCGTTGTCCGGCAAAGGACTTCGGTATGACGGGCACGGCCTGAGCCGCCGTTCGTGGGCCGGTGACTCGCTGATGAGGACGGCAAAACTGCAGCGCCACCATGGTCAGCCGGTGCCACGTCGTCACTATGCGGTGACCCCCTGATCGCGACAGGGAGCGACTCGACCGACGAGCCGATCGGGCTCGCTCATGCGGGGGACCTCGACTCCCGAACCGTCACCACGTCGCCCGTGGAAGAGGACGATCGGTTCCGGAAGGGACTCGAACGATGCGGCGCACCCTCGGCCTACTCGCAGCCTGCGTGCTGCTTGCCGGCTGCGCCGACAAGACCGTGCCGACCGACCACGACTGGCCCGAGGCCACCTACATCGTGACCTGCGACGGCGTCGTCCCCACCGGCTTCCAGGTGAGCCTGCACAAGGGCGCCGGCACCGAGAAGAGCAAGACGCCCGACTACGCCTCCTTCGACGTGAAGCTCGAGGCGACCGCCACCGGTGACCTGGACGGCGACGGGAAGCCGGACACCGTCGTCCTGCTGCAGTGCCACCCGCAGCCCTCCAACGGGCTGGTCGAGGAGGTCCAGGTCTTCAACGCCCACGACCAGCTGATCGCCGGGCTGCCCAGCCCGCGCACGCTGCGCGAGCAGACGATCCTGCCGCCGGTCTACGACCCGGCCGGGCTGCGCGTGGAGAACGGCGACATCGTGGCCGGGATGAAGGCGTACGGGCCGGACGACTCGCACGCCAGCGGGCCCTCGATACCCATTACCGTGCGCTGGCACTGGAACGGCCATAGCTTCGTCCGCGTCGATTGAAACCAGGCCCCACCCCTCGGGGTGAGACGGTCTGCACGGCTTCAGAAGCGGGGTCGGCACGTCGATCACTGCGGAGATTGCCCGACCCGAGGAGCCCGATGAGCAGCACCGCCGCACGTGTGCGACGGCGCCTGGCGCGACCCACCCAGCCGGTGGAGCGCACCCGGTGGCTGTTCTTCGTCATCGCGCTCGTCTCGCTGCTGCTCACCGTCCCCGCGGCACTGGTCGGTGCGCATCACGTCCAGCCGGTCCTGCTCGCCTTCTCGAGCCTGGCCCTGGCCGTCTCCTGGACCTACCGCTACCTGACCCGCAGGGTGGTCGTCGGCTTCGATCTCCTGGACATCGTGGCGGTGACCGCGTTCGCGCTGGGCTGCGCCATGCCGGCGGTCGCCTTCGGGATCGTCTTCCCCGCCATGTGGTTCCGCGTCATGTACGGCCGCACCTGGCGGGTCGGCCTCTACGCCGTCGCGCTCGGCGCGGCGCTGGTCGGAGCGACGCTGGGCTGGCCGCTCGTCCCCGGCAACGGCGGGGGCACCGACCTCAGTCCCGTGCTGAGCTCGATCCCGGTGCTCGGCCTGACCTTCATCGGCGCGCGCCACCTCGCCCTGGGCATGCTCCAGCGCGAGCAGACCCGCGGCCGAGACTGGGCGCTGCGCCAGCTCGGCACCAACCTGCTCGGCCTCACCGACCCGCGGGCCATCCGCACCCAGGGCTGGCGCGCGGTCGAGGAGGTCGCCCGCATGACGCCCGACCTGAAGGTGATCGTGGTCGCCGTCGACGAGGAGAACCTCCGCGTCGTCGAGCAGACCGGCGACCTCGGCCTCACCACTCTGCCGCGTGACCTCGTCGCGGGCGCCACCGGCGAGGTCGAGGAGACCCCGAAGCCGTTCGACGGGGGCGACACCTGGTTGCGCATCCCGCTGCCGCGGTTCCCCAACCACACCGGGCTGTTCCCCGGCGCGTTCATGCTGGTCGGCGCCCCGGACGTCGTCCCCACCGAGGCCGTCACCGCGCTGCAGTCGCTGAACAACCAGGTGGCGCTGGCCATGCGCAGCAGCCAGGCGCACCGCGACCTCGCCGAGCAGGCGCTCACCGACACCCTCACCGGGCTGGCCAACCGTGCCGCGTTCACCGCCGCGCTGGACGAGGCCACCGTCGAGGCGGAGGACCGCACCTGGGTGCTCTTCCTCGACCTCGACGACTTCAAGGTCGTCAACGACGACTTCGGGCACGCCGCCGGCGACCAGCTGCTGCGGCACATCGGCGCCCGCATGCTCGGCGCCCTCCGCGACCAGGACCTCTGCGCCCGCCTCGGTGGCGACGAGTTCGGCGTGCTGCTGCGGGAGGCCGAGCCGGACGTCGCCCGGCGGATCAGCCAGCGGCTGGTCGAGCTGCTCTCGGCCCCGGTCACCCTCGAGGGCCGCCGGGTCCAGCTCGGCGCCAGCCTCGGCCTGGCCTGCCTGCAGCCCGGGTCGACCGCCAGCGACGTGGTGCAGCAGGCCGACCTCGCGATGTACGCCGCCAAGGCCGCCGGCAAGAACCGCGTGCAGGTGTTCTCACCCGCGCTGGTCGAGGTCTCCGGCGCCACGCTGCTCGAGGCCGAGCTGCGCGAGGCGGTAGACCGCGGCCAGTTCGTCGTCCACTACCAGCCGATCGTCGACGCCACCGACGGCCGCTGCCTCGCCGTCGAGGCGCTCGTGCGCTGGGCCCACCCGGTGCGCGGGCTGCTCGCGCCGGCGGAGTTCCTCGACGTCGCCGAGCACACCGGCATCGGCAACGCGATCGGCGAGCAGGTGCTCCGCGCCGCGTGCGCCGAGGCGGCCGGCTGGCCGGGCATCGCGCTGCACGTCAACGTCTCGCCGCTGCAGCTCGCGCACCCGCACTTCGTGACGGTGGTCCGCGAGGTGCTCGAGGAGCACCAGCTCGGGCCCAAGCAGCTCATCATCGAGATCACCGAGTCGACCGTGCTCGACGCCCCGGCGGTGCAGGGGACCCTCGACGTCCTGGCCGAGATCGGTGTCGGCATCGCCGTCGACGACTTCGGCACCGGCTACTCCGCGCTCACCACGCTGCGCACGCTGCCGGTCGACGTCGTGAAGATCGACAAGTCGTTCGTCGCCGGCGCGGCCACCGAGGACGCCGACCAGGCGGTCATCGAGGCCATCGCGCAGATGGCCGACCGGCTCGGCCTGCAGACGGTCGCCGAGGGCGTCGAGGACGTCGACCAGCAGGACTTCGTGCGGCGCGCGGGCATCACCGCCGTCCAGGGCCGGCTGCACTTCCCGCCGGTGCCGGCCGACGAGTTCACGGCCTGGCTCACCCGCGAGTCGCTGGTCGCCTAACCCTCGCTCTGGGTCTGCGCGATAGGCGGGACGAGCGCGTCGAGGTCGTCGAACGGGAGACCGAGGCTGTCCCGCACCCGTCGCCGGGCGCGCAGCAGGTGGAAGACGCCGATGCCGTTGATCGGCCGGTCCGTGCGCTCCAGGCGTTCGGCGCCCATCGTCAGCCAGCGGTGCGCCTGCGTCAGATCACCGGCCAGCGCGTAGTTCTCGCCCAGGACCAGGTACACGTCGGTGTCGGCCGGGGCCTCCCGGCGGATCTCGTTCGCCAGCTCCCGGGCCTCGTCGACGCGACCGCTCTCGAGCAGGGCGCCGTGCAGGTAGCAGCGCGCATCGGGGACCACCTCGCCCGGCGCCTCGACCGCCCGGCGGTGCAGGTCCAGCGCGTCTTCGGCATCGCCGGCCGTCTCCAGGTGCCAGGCGGCAGAGCTCAGGAGCCGGGCGGGCGGGACGTCGTCCTCCGGGTGCGGCTCGTCGGCCCACGCGAGGAGCGTGGCGGCGGCGGTGCGGTGGTCCTCCGGCGTCTGCGCGGACGACTCCCACTTCTCGAGGTCGTCGTCGCCGACGGGTCCGCGCACGTCGGCCACCGTAGGGCGTCGACCCCGGTCGGTGTCCAGGTGTAGACCGTCGGCGTGCACCGCATCGCCGTCCTCGACGACTACCAGTACGTGGCCGCGACCTACGCCGACTGGTCGCTGCTGCCCGAGGCGGTCGAGGTGGTGGAGTTCGCCGACCACGTCGACGACCGCGAGACGCTCGTGCGCCGGCTGCAGCCGTTCGACGTCGTCGTCGCCATGCGCGAGCGGACGCCGTTCCCGCGCGGCCTGCTCGAGCGGCTGCCGAACCTGAAGCTGCTGATCACCACCGGCGCCGCCAACAAGTCGATCGACGTCGCCGCGGCGAACGAGCACGGCGTCACGGTGTGCGGCACCGGGGCGCACCCGCCGGGGGCCGCCGAGCTGACCTGGGCGCTGATCCTCGCCGTCGCCCGGCACATCCCGCAGGAGGACGCCTCGGTCCGCGCCGGCGGCTGGCAGCAGACGGTCGGCCTCGACCTCGCCGGATCGACCCTGGGCGTGATCGGGCTGGGCCGACTCGGCTCACGGGTCGCCCGGATCGGGCAGGCGTTCGAGATGGACGTCGTCGCGTGGAGCGAGAACCTCACCGACGAGCGCGCGTCCGAGATCGGCGTCCGGCGGGCGTCGAAGGAGGAGCTGGTGTCGACCTCGGACGTCGTCACCATCCACCTGCAGCTGTCCGACCGGACCACCGGGCTGATCGGCCGCGAGGAGCTGTCGCTGATGAAGCCGACCGCGATCCTGGTCAACACCTCGCGCGGGCCGATCGTCGACGAGCACGCGCTGGTCGAGGCGCTGCGCGGCGGGGCGATCCACGGCGCCGGGCTCGACGTCTTCGACCAGGAGCCGCTGCCCAAGCACCACCCGCTGCGCGAGATGCGCCGCGCCGTCCTCACGCCGCACCTGGGCTACGTCACCGAGAAGACCTACGAGGTCTTCTACCGCGACGCCGTCGACGACGTCGCCGCCTGGCTGGCCGGCGAGCCGATCCGCGTCGTCGCGGGGTAGGAGTCGCGTAGCCGGATCGGCTGTGCGTTGGCTGGGAGGTTGCTGGGACTGCAGGTGCTGATGCGGACGACTTCGTCCGGAAATGGCGAGAAAGCGTCTCGGCGCGTGTGAGGGTGCCCAGGTCTCGCCGGCGACTGGTGAGCCGGCGCACTTCGCGCCTGTCGGGTCGCCGCATCACCACCTGGAACGGAAGAGCAATGACCCAGCTGATCGACGCGCCCCAGCCGCCGGCTCCGACGAAGAAGCCCTTCTTCAAGAAGACGTGGTTCCTCGTGCTCGCGGGCCTCACCGTCATCGCCATCATCGGTAGCGCCATCAGCGGCGGCAAGGGCAGCGGATCGACATCCGGCACCGCTGCCGACGCCGGCGAAGCCACGGCCGATGGTGCCGCCTCGGGTGACACTGCCGCTGCTGCTCCGGACAACAGCGACGCGGACGCCGGCATCGGTCAGCCCGCTGCCGACGGCAAGTTCAGCTTCGTCGTCAACGGCGTCGACTGCAGCCAGACCGAGATCGGCAACCAGTACTTCAACACCACGGCCCAGGGGCAGTTCTGCGTCGTCGACCTGACCGTCTCCAACGTCGGCGACAAGCCCCAGAGCTTCTTCGGGGACAACGCGAGCCTGTTCAACGCTCAGGGGCAGGAGTTCTCGGCCGACAGCGAGGCCGCCGTCTACATGGAGAACGCGGACTCGCTGTACGAGGAGATCAACCCGGGCAACACGCTGAGCAGCAAGGTCGTCTTCGACGTCCCCGCCGGCATGGTCCCGACCTCCATCGAGCTGCACGACTCGATGTTCTCCGGTGGCGTGACCGTCGCCCTCCAGTGACGACGCCGCGGACGGGATGATCTCTTCCCGGCCGCTGACTGCGCAGGTAACGGTGCCCCGGTCGCTCGAGCGACCGGGGCACCGGCGTCTCAGCCGCAGGTCAGGCCGGGGAAGGCGTGCAGTGCGGCCAGCAGGTCGGCGTTGTCCGGGCCGAGGACGACGGTCACGTCCGGCACGTCCGCGGCCACCAGCAGTCCTGGGACGCCGACCGCCTGCGCGAACTGCGTCGCCTGATCCTGCTGCGCGGCCGGGTACTCGATCGCGTTGCTCGCCGCGGCGCTGTTCGTCGTCACCGTGCCGACCACGACGCCCGGCGCCTGCAGGTAGCTGGTCGCCTGGTCGGCCACCGCGGGATCGCCGCTGGTGTTGAGGACGTCGACCGTCAGCGTCGGGCACGACGGGGTCGTCGACGGCGGGGTGGTCGTCGACGGCGGGGTGGTCGTGGGCGGCGGTGTCGTGGTCGTCGGGGGTGTCGTCGTGTCGGACGGCGGCGTGGTGGTCGGGGGAGTCGTCGTCGTTGGCGGTGTCGTGGTCGGCGGTGTCGTGGTCGGGGGAGTCGTCGTGGTCGGCGGCGTGGTCGTGGTGGGCGGCGTCGTCGTCCCGGCCGGTGGGGTCGTGGTCTCCGCCGGTGGTGTGGTGGTCCCGGCAGGCGTCGTGGTCTCCGCCGGCGTCACCGGGGTCTGCGGCGCGGCCAGGACCGGCGGCGGTGAAGTCTCGCTCGGTGTCGCGGCCGGGGCGGCCGGCGCCTCCGTGATGACTGCGGGCGGCGGAGCCGGGTTGACCGGCGGCGTCGGCGCCTGCTCGATGGGCGTCGGCGGGATCACCGGCGGCACGGTGCCGGCGTACGCGGCGGCGAGGTTGAGCACCGTCGCCACGTAGGTGTCGGAATGGTTGTAGGCGAACACCGCCCGGGCCTGGCCGGCCACCGTGGACAGGTCGCCGCCCGCCGTGCACAAGTAGTCCGCGGCCGCCGCGGTCGCGTCGTAGATGTTGAACGGGTCCTTGCGGCCGTCGCCGTTGCCGTCGCGTCCGTACAGCGCCCAGGTCGACGGGATGAACTGCATCGGCCCGACGGCGCGGTCGAGCGTGGCGTCGCCGTCCAGGACGCCGCCGTCGGTATCGGTGATCAGCGCGAACCCGACGCCGTTCAGCGCCGGGCCGAGGATCGGCGGCGCGGACAGGCCGTCGGTGTGCAGCGACGCCCCGCCGAACCGGCCGTGGTTGGACTCCACCCGCCCGATCGCGGCCAGCAGCGACCAGTCGATCGAGCACGGTGCGCCCGCGGCCGCCTGCCGGTACGCGTCGAGGGCGGTCTCCGGGATGCCGCTCGCGGTCAGCGCCGAGACGTCGCCGACGGGCTGCAACGCGGCCGGGGGAACGTCGCCGGGTACCGGTTCGGCCGTCGACGTCGCTGTCGGTGTCGTCGTCGAGGCCGCGGCGGCGGTAGAGGGGACGCCGTGCCTCGTCGGCGCGGCGGCGGTCGGGACCTGCAGGGACGCCTCGCTGGTGACCACCTGAGCCGCCCCGTCGGCCGCACGCCCCGGCATGTCCGGCATCGCGAGCAGCGCGCCCACGGTGAGGCCCGCCGCTACCGCGGCGGTCGTCACATGTCGCAGGGCCATGCTGTCGTCCCCCATGCCGCGCTTCTCGGGCGACCAACGGAACCGCGGAACCTCCGCAGTTCGGAACCGGTCCGCTCCTGAGAACTTTCACAGGTTCCCGCAACGCCGCGCACCCGATGCGGCACGGCCCGCTTCGCTCGCTCTGAGTAATCAGCTTCCAGGTCGTGCTGCCTCGGTCAACGACTCATCGCGCCGATGGATTCGGGCAGCAGTTGGGCCCAGTCGTCAGCGAGGGTCGTGCCGTAGCGGTGGCCGTGGCCGAGGGGCTGGTCGAGCGAGGTGACCATGCCGCCGGTCAGCTGCCAGAACGTCACCCCGGGTAGCCACGGCAGCCCAGCCCGCGGGCTCACCAGCGCGCCGGGCCGCCACCACGGGATCGGGTCGTCGTCGTTGCGGACGTCGGTGCAGCCCGGCACCGGATCGCCCCCCGCCGACCCCGGCCGGCCGACCAGCAGGCACCCGTCGACCCCGCCGACCTCCTGCACCGCCGCAGCCGCCGCCGTCGCGCCCAGGCTCTCCCCGAAGATCAGCACCCGTGGCCGCCGGGCGACGGGCAGCGCGGACACCTCGTCCCGCACCGCCCGCAGCACCGCCGTCGCCGACCGCGTCGCCCGGCCGGTGCCGAGCAGGAACTCGACCCAGCTCGGGTGGTGCGCGTACGGCACCGAGACCACCGCGAGATCGCCACCGGTCAGCCGCGACAGGGACGACACCGCCCCCTCGTCCACCCAGCCCGACCCGGTGGGGATCGCGACCAGGATCGTCGAGCGCGCCAGCCCGTTCGATTCCGCCAACTGCGCCCTTGTGGCTTCCGCCGCGACCTCGTCCGGGGCACGCGACGAGGGCGCCGCGCAGCCGGCCAGCACCAGCGCGGCCGCCAGCCCGACCGCCAGCCGCGGCGAATGCGCCCGCCCGCGCAGCACGTTGCGCACGCCGGCCACCAGCCCGCCGACGGCCCGCGCGGCACCCCAGGCAGTCAGCCCGGCCAGCACGGCGGCCACCAGCCGCACCCACAGCGGCGGCTCCAGCAGCCACGGCGTCGTCGCCGTCGCGATCGTCGTCGTCCACCCGACGACCGCCGCCCACGGGTGCCTCACGACCGGACCCCGCTCGACACCACGGCCGCCATCGCGGCCAGCGACGCCGTCCCGGCCCGGAAGTAGCCGTCGTGCCCGACCACGTCACCGGCCGGCAGCCGCACCGCGCCGAACCACGGATCGACCGGGTCCGCGCCGTGCCCCAGGTCGCCCAGCTCGATGTGCGGCACGAACCTGATCCAGTCGTCCGGCCCGCGGGCCGCGAACACCCGCGCGGTCGTGTGCAAGCCGGCCACGTCGTCCACCCGCGCACCCGGGCTGGCCAGCAGCACCAGGTCGTCGGCCGCGAGCTCGTGCGCGGCCAGGGTGACGACGACGGCGCCGTAGCTGTGCCCGATCACCGTCAGGTGCGGAGGCCCGACCGGCCGGTCGTGCAGCGCGGCAACCTCCTCGGCCAGCGCCGGGACGGCGGCCCGCGCCAGCCGGCCGGTGGCCGCATCGCGCCCGAGCCCCTGCGGCGTCGGGTAGCCGACCCACAGGACGACGGCGGTGTCGGGGGCATCGGAGTAGAGGGACCGCGCCCAGCCGAACGGGCGCTTGTCCGGATGCGCTGGATCGTCGAGCGTGGCCAGGTCGATGTCGGCGCCCGGCACGAGCACCACTACGTTCGGCGCGGTCGCCGGATCGCCGAGCGCGACCACCGCGCGGCCGCGGCCGGCGGGATCACAGCCGAGCACTCGGACGTCGTCACCGTCGGTGAGCCGCGCGGCCAGGGCGGCAGCGCACGGAGCGTCGAGTCCAACCGGCCCGACAGACTGAGCGGCGGCCGGCTGGACGAGCACGGCCAGGGCCTCGACCAGCGAGAACAGGGCGACGAGGGAAGCGATCAGCGGGAAGCGCACGCTGCCCGAAGGTAGGCAGACCGGCACCGCGGATCGTCACGCTGCGGAGCAGTCTTCGGCCGCTACGCCGGGCTCCCACCACCGTGCGCGTGCTACCGCGGTAGGGGGTCGAGATGCCCTTCCGGAGGGACGCCCGCACCAACCTCCCGCGGCTACTGTCGGCGCACGATGAGCCAGCAGACCCAGCTCCTGCGCAGCGCCGCGACCCGGACCGCGTCCGGTGCGTGGGAGTCGGTGCTGGCCGCCGTCCGCCCGCAGCCGCACACCTGGGTCGCCCCGTGGGCCCGCATCCGCCGCGGCGACGTCCTGGCCACCGTCGTCTTCGGGCTGTACGGGCTGATCGTCTGCATCGCGACCGCGGGCGCCGTCCTCGACGGGCGGGACATCGTCGGCGGGCTGGCCTTCCTCTACCTCCTGCCCGCCGCGGCCGGGCTGGCCATCGCCCCGCGCCGGCCGCTGGACGGCTGGCTGATCGTGACCGGCTGGATGGTCGTGCTGCGGATCCTGCTGATCCCGGCGCCGCCGTACCCGGTGGCCGTGCTCGAGCCGTGGAACTGGCTGCTGTGGGGGCCGGTGCTGCTGCTGGCCGCGTGGGCGGCGCGGGGCCGCGCGCTGGTCGGCGTCGTCCTCGTGTCGTGGCTCGCCTGGTTCCTGTGCGGCGCGTGGCAGCCGTACGACGTGGCGCCCGGGTCGCGGCTGCCCTCGTTCATCGGGCTGACCGCGCCGCTGGTCCTCGGCGCCGCGCTCGGCGCGCGGCAACGAGCGCGCGCCGCGCTGCACGACGAGCAGGCGCGCACCAACGAGGCACTGGCACGGCAGGGCGCCCTGGCGGAGAGGGCGCGGATCGCGCGGGAGATGCACGACGTCGTCGCGCACTCCATGTCGATGATCGCGGTGCGCGCGGAGACCGCGCCCTACCGGCTCGGCGACGTCCCCCCGCCGGTGCGGCTGGAGTTCGCCGAGGTCGCCAACGAGGCCCGGCAGTCGCTGGCCGAGATGCAGAACCTGCTCGGCGTGCTGCGCTCCGACGACGGCGCCGAGCGCGCGCCGCAGCCCGGGCTGCCCGACCTCGAGCAGCTGCTCCGCTCCGCGCGGGCCGCCGGCGCCGAGCTGCAGTGGGAGCTGCACCTGCCCGAGGTGTTCCCGGCGCTGGGGCTGTCGGCCTACCGGATCGTCCAGCAGGGCATCGCCAACGCCGCCCAGCACGCGCCCGGCGCGCCGGTCCGGGTGCGGATCGCGCCCGAGGACGGCGTCCTGCGGATCGAGATCGTCAACGGCCGCGGGACGACGGCCCCCGCCGCACCCGGCGGCGGCAACGGGCTGCCCGGCATGGTCGAGCGGGCCGCGCTGCACGGCGGGACGGTCCAGGCCGCGCCGACCCTCGACGGCGGCTTCGAGCTGCTCGCGGAGCTGCCGCTCGGGGCGCCCGCGTGATCGGAGTGCTCGTCGTCGACGACCAGTCGATGGTCCGCGAGGGGTTCGCCGCGCTGCTGGCCGCTCAGGAGGACATCGCGGTGCTCGGCACCGCCGGCGACGGCCAGGAGGCGGTCGAGGTCGCGCGCAAGGTCACGCCGGACGTCGTCCTCATGGACGTCCGCATGCCACGCCTGGACGGCATCGAGGCGACGAAGATCCTGCTCGCCGAGGAGCCGGCGCCGAAGGTGCTGGTGCTGACCACGTTCGACCTCGACGACCACATCTACGCCGCGCTGCGCGCCGGTGCGAGCGGCTTCCTGCTCAAGCACGCGCCGGCCGCCGAGCTGCTGCACGCCATCCGGGTCGTCGCGGCGGGGGAGGCGCTGCTCGCCCCCGAGGTGACGCAGCGGCTCATCGCGCACTACCTGGCCACCGGTCCGGCCACGACCGTCGTCCCGCCGACGCTGGCCGCGCTCACCCCGCGGGAGACCGAGGTGCTGCGGCTGGTCGGCCGCGGGCTGTCCAACCGGGAGATCGCCGAGGAGCTCGTGGTCGTCGAGCAGACCGCGAAGACGCACGTCAGCCGCGTGTTCGCCAAGCTCGGCCTGCGCGACCGCGCGCAGGCCGTCGTCCTCGCCTACGAGACCGGGCTGGTCCGGCCCGGTCGGTAGATCAGGGGACGACGACGGCGCGGCCGCGCACCGCCCCGTCGTGCAGCCGCTGGTAGGCCTCCGGCGCCTGCTCGATGCCGTACCGCTCGACCTCGACGTGGATCGCGCCGGCCCGCGCCAGGTCGAGCACCTCCATCAGCTCGCTGCGCATTCCCCAGTACGGCGCGCGCACCGAGGCCCCGAACGGCGTGGCGAAGAAGCCGGTCGTCATCACGCCGCCACCGATGCCGACGATCTGGACGACGCCGTCCAGCGCTACCGACTGCCGGGCGATCTCCAGCGTCGGGGTCGCCCCGACGAAGTCGAACACCGCCTGCGCGCCGACCCCGCCCGTCATCTCCCGGATCGCGTCGACCGCCTCGGCGTTCGACGGCAGCGCGTGGTGCGCGCCGACGTCCTTGGCCAGCGCGAGCTTCTCCTCGCTGATGTCCAGCGCGATCACGGTGGCGCCGGTGATCGCCCGCAGGATCTGGATGCCGACGTGCCCGAGACCGCCGGCGCCGATGACGACGGCGGTGCTGCCCGCCGGCAGCGCGGACAGGCTGGAGACGATCGCGTGGTACGGCGTGAGCCCGGCGTCGGTGAGCGACACGGTCGCCACTGGGTCGAGGTCGCCGAGCGGCACGAGGTGCCGGACGTCGTCGACGATCAGGTGCTCGGCGAGCGCCCCGGGCGCGCCCAGCCCGGGCGGCGCGATGCCGAGCGAGCCCGCACGCGGGCAGTAGTTCTCCGCCCCGCGGGCGCAGGCGTGGCACAGCCCGCACCCCCACGGCCCGTAGACGGCGACCGGATCGCCCTCGGCCACCCCGGTCACGCCGGCGCCGAGCGCGTCGACGACGCCGACCCCCTCGTGGCCGAGCGTCAGCGGCAGCCCGTACGCGTACTGCTCGGCGGGCAGCCCCATGACGAACCAGTCCGAGTGGCACAGCCCCGCCGCGGTGACCTCCAGCCGGATCTGCCCGGGGCCGGGATCGGGTGTCGGGATCTCGACGACCTCGGGTCCGCCGCCCACCGACAGGTACTGCACTGCGCGCATCGCGATCGCCCCCTGCGTCCGACCGTAGCCGGATGACAGGCTCGGCAGGGTGGAGACGATCAGCGGGACGACGCTCGCCGTCCGCCGCACCGGCACCGGCTCGCCGGTCGTCCTGGTGCACGGCTCGGCCGGCGGGCTCGAGTCGTGGGACCCGGTGCTCCCGTTCCTCGACGGGTTCGAGGTCTGGACCTACACCCGCCGCGGCTATCCGCCGAGCGGGCCGGCCATTGACAAGACGTTCGCCGACGACGTCGCCGACCTGTCGGCGGTGCTGGCCGAGGTCGGCCGTCCCGCGCACCTGGTCGGCGGGTCGTACGGCGGCACGGTGGTGCTGCACGCGGCTCGAGAGGGCGCGCAGGTCCGCTCGCTGACCGTCTGGGAGGCGCCGCTGTACTCCGCCGGCCCGCCGCTGCGACCGGTGCTCGACCGGTATCGCCGGCTCCTGGACGACGGCGACCTCGCCACCGCCAGCCGGCTGTTCGCCGAGCGGGTCGCCCGCGTGCCGGTGGCGATGCTGGACGCCCTCGGCGACGGCGTCGCGATGGAGCGCGCCGAGGCGGTCGGCTGCCTGTCCGACCTCGAGGCGATGGCCGCCGATGACCCGGACCTCGGCCGGTTCGCCGGCATCGCCGTCCCGACCCTGCTGGTGCAGGGCTCGGACACCTGGAGCCCGATGCCCGAGACGATGGACGCCCTGGCCGCCGTCCTGCCCCACGCGAGCCGGGCGACGCTGGCCGGGCTGGACCACTTCGCTACCCACACCGCACCCGAGCTGTGGGCGGCGACCCTGCGAGAGTTCCTGCCCTAGTTCCTCGAGAGCTGGTGCACGACCTCCTCGATCTCCGCGCTGTCCTGCTCCACGGTCTCCAGGTAGAGCCGCTGCCAGGCGATGAGCCCGTCCTCGATCCCGGCCACGATGACCCCGCGGAACTCGAACTCCGCTCCGTCGGGGTAGTGGCCGCGCATCGCCCACTCGGAGAACGACGTCGTCCCCTCCGTGGCCTCGGCGACCACCTCGGCCACCAGGTCGGGGAGGCCCTTGAACATCTCGGTCCAGTTGGCGATGACCTGCTGGTTGCCGACGAAGTGCCGGTTCGGGTGCACCGGCTGGTCGCTGCGGTAGTCGGTCCGCATGCACGCGGCCATGCCCTCGGGGTCGTGCCGGTTGACGGCGTCCCGCATCCGCTCGACGATCGGGTTCACGGCTCAGCCCAGCTGGAACGGGTCGCGGGTGCCGCCGGTCAGCTCCACCCAGACCGCCTTGGTCTCGGTGTACTCGTTGAGCACGTCCATGCCGTTCTCCCGGCCGAGGCCGCTGCGCCCGAACCCGCCGAAGGGCATGTTGGGCGCGACCACCCGGTAGGCGTTGATCCACACGGTGCCGGCCCGGAGCTTCGCGGCGACCCGGTGCGCGCGGTGCACGTCCTTGGTCCAGACCGCGCCGGCCAGCCCGTAGGGGGTGTCGTTGGCCAGCTTCAGCGCCTCGTCCTCGTCGGTGAAGGTCAGCGCGGCCAGCACCGGCCCGAACACCTCCTCCCGCACGATCGTCGAGGACGGCGTCACCCCCGTGACCACGGTCGGCTGCACGAACAGCCCGCCCAGCTCGGACGGCGCCCCGCCGACGGCGAACGTCGCGCCTTCGTCGGTCGCGCCGCGCAGGTAGCCGAGCACCTTCTCGTACTGCGGCTGGTTGGCCACCGGTCCCATCTCGGTGGCGGGATCGATCGGGTCGCCGAGTCTGATGGACCGGGCGCGCTCGGCGATCCGCTCGATCAGCGCCTCGGCGACGTCGGCGTGCACGATCAGCCGCGACCCGGCCATGCAGGTCTGCCCGGTCGCGGCGAACACGCCCGCGACCAGCCCGTTCGCCGCGGCGTCGAGGTCGGCGTCCGGGAAGACGATCTGCGGGCTCTTGCCGCCCAGCTCCAGCGTCACCCGGTTGACGTTGGCGGCCGCGGCCTGCGCCACCTTGATGCCGGTCGCGGTCGACCCGGTGAACGCCACCTTGTCCACCCCGGGGTGCCCGGCCAGCCGCTCGCCGGCCGCGCGGTCCCAGGCGGTGACGACGTTGAAGACGCCGGCCGGCAGCCCCGCCTCGAACAGCACCTCGGCGAAGGCGACGGTGGAGGCGGGGGAGTGCTCCGAGGGCTTGGCGACGACGGTGTTGCCGGCCGCCAGCGCCGGGGCGAGCTTCCACGTCAGCAGCAGGAGCGGGGAGTTCCACGGCGTGATCGCGCCGACCACGCCGACGGGCTCGCGGCGGGTGTAGCCGAAGTAGTTGGCGTTGGCCGGCGGGATGGTCCGGCCCTCGAGCTTGTCGGCCAGCCCGGCGAAGTAGAAGAACCACTGGGGCAGGGCGAGCATCTGCCCGCGCATCTCGCGCAACAGCTTCCCGGAGTCGTTGACCTCGAGCAGCGCCAGCCGCTCGGCCGCGCCCTCCAGCGCCGTGCCGCAGGCGCGCAGCACCGCGGCCCGCTGGAAGCCGGTCATGGCGCCCCACTCGCCGTCGAACGCCGCCCGCGCCGAGGCGACCGCGGCGTCGACGTCCTCCGGGGCGCCGTCGGCCAGCCGCGCCCACGGCCTGCCGGTGTAGGGGTTCATCGACTCGAACGTGCGGCCGGACAGTGCGTCGACGCCCTTGCCGTCGAGGAAGAGCTGGAAGGTCTCGAGGTCGTCCATGACCGTCCCCAGGTCGTCGTCCCCGCGGGTGGTTTCGCGTGCTTAACCACCCGCGGCTAAGCACGCACAACCACCTACGGGTGGGTGTGGGTGTGGCCCCCGTGGGTGTGGGTGCCGTGACCGTGACCCGGCACCGGGTCGCCGGCGCGCAGCGGTGCGCCGTGGAAGCGGCCCTCGTGGGCGAGGATCGGCCGCTGGTCGCCGGCCAGCTCGGGGTGCTTCTCCTCGAGCCTCTGCCGGGCGCCCCACTCCCGGCGCAGCTCGCCGAGGTACTCGCGGTTGCCCTCGTAGGTGCCGCGCCAGGTCTGCGGCATCAGCTCCATCGGCCGGCCGGCGTCGGCGACCCCGCCGAGCGCGACCCGCGACGGCACCTTGACGGCAGCACCCCCGCACGGGCACACCGCGGAATCCGACGCGGCCAGCGGCGCCATCGCCTCGAAGCGGTGACCGGCGCAGCAGCGGTAGTCGTAGAGCGGCACCGCCGTCACCAGTTCTCGATGGACTTGCCGAAGATGTCGGCGATGTCGTCCTCGCTGACCGGTCGCGGGCAGGTGGCCAGGAGCCGCTGCTGCTTCATCGTGCCGGGCACCAGGTCGGGGATGTCGCTCTCGGTGTAGCCGACCGCGCCGATCCCGTTCGGGATGCCGATGTCGCGCATCAGCTCGGTCAGCACGGTGGGCAGCTGCTCCTTCGGGTCGTTGAGCTTGTCCCGGTCCGGCGCCATCAGCGACGCCGCCGTCAGGTGCCGCTCGGGGGCGGACTCGAAGCTGAACCGGAAGGCCTCCGGCGCGGTCAGCGACACCGACATGCCGTGCGGCACCATCGGCTCGTCCTGCGGGTAGCCCGACGGACGGAAGTCCTTGACCATGCCGGCGATCGGGTAGGCGTTGGCGTGCGGGATGTGCACTCCCGAGTTGCCGAAGCCCATCCCGGCGAACGTCGCCGCCGCCATCATGTCGGAGCGCGCCTGCAGGTCGTCGCCCTCGTGCACGGCCGTGCGGAACGAGCGCGCGAGCAGCGACATCGCCTTCTCGCACCACAGGTCCGAGACCGGGTTCGACCCGCAGTAGGTGACCCGCTCCTCGGCCTTCTTCTTGTCGAAGGTCGTGTACCAGCGCGCGGTGTAGGACTCCAGCGCGTGGCAGACGATGTCCATGCCCGCCGAGGCGGTCACCTCCGGCGGCAGGGACAGCGACAGCAGCGGGTCGATGACGGCGAGGGTGGGCCGCAGCCGCCAGTGGCTGATCCCGGTCTTCACCTTCATCGAGAGCACGTCGAGCACGCACATGGCGGTGCTCTCCGAGCCGGTGCCCGCCGTCGTCGGGACGGCGATCAGCGGCTTGAGCTGCCCCTTCGGCGCCCGGGCCTGCCCGATCGGCTTGTTGATGTAGTCCATGAGCTCACCGCCGTCGGTGGTGAGCAGGTTGACCGCCTTCGCGGTGTCGATCGCCGAGCCGCCGCCGACGGCGACGAAGCCGTCCCACGGCCCCTGCGCCTTGGCGTAGCCCGCCGCCTTGTCCATGCTCTCGTCGGTCGGCTCGACGTGGACGCCGTCGAAGATCTCCGACCGGATGCCGTACTTGGTCAGCGAGTCGGCGATCCGCTGCGGCAGCCCGGCGCCGTGCACGTTGGCGTCGGTGATGATCAGCACCCGCTCGACGCCGTACTGGGAGATGTCGAAGCCGATCTCGTCGACCGATCCCGGTCCGAACTTCAGCGGGGTGGCCCCCCAGGTGAAGATCGTCTCCTCGGTGCGCCCGTCGCTGTCGCTCATCGGTAGTTGCCCTCCGGGGCCGTCCGCAGTTCGTGGATCTGGTTGGCGTCGTGCCCGAAGACGACCGTCGCATTCGTCTCCTCGGCCAGCCCGCGGATCTTCTCCACCGAGCTGTAGAACTGCTCGAGGTTGTTCACGATCGCCGCGGGCACGGTCGGCGGCCCGTAGCTGGCGCCCATGTAGACGGCGTCGGCGGTGAAGATCATCGTGCCGGTCTCGGGCAGGTCGACCCGCATCGACATCGAGCCCGGGGTGTGCCCGGGGGTCTGGATGAAGCTCACTCCCGGCAGGAAGTCGGTCGTGTCACCGGAGACGGTCTCGAAGGTCAGCCCGGCGAAGTCGGCCTTGAGGTGCGCGCCGTTGAACGGCCCGTCGAAGGTGTTGCACCACTCGTGCTCCTTCTCGCTGCAGACCAGCTTCGCGTTCGTGTCCTTGAACAGCTGCGCGTTGCCGGCGTGGTCGAAGTGCAGGTGCGAGAAGACGACGTAGTCGAGGTCGCCGGGAGACAGGCCCATCTGCTTCAACCGGGAGTCGAGGTACTCCTCCTCGGAGACCTTGTCGTAGGGGAAGAAGTCCTGCAGGCCGGTCGGCGCCCAGCGCTCCTCCCAGTCCCGCGGGCAGCTGGTGTCCCACAGCAGCCGGCCGTCGGGGGTGTCGACGAGGACGCAGTGCGTGGGGCAGTCGACCCACTCGGCGGGCTGGTCCTTGGTCTGCCTGGTTCTCATCGCCCGACCCGGAGCCAGCAGCAGCCACGTGATGTCGGTGCTCATCGCGCCGCACGGCAGGATGCTGACGGTCGTTCCCGTGGCCATGGCTTCTCCTCGGCTGGAGAGGGGTGGGGGACGCGCTACGGGCGACCGGGCCGCACACCTCCCCGTCCACGGCGGCGGACCCGGGGGCGGAGCACGTCTCGCACCTTTCGCCTGGGGATTGGCATGTGTCAAGGGTCACAGCGGCCCTGCTCAGGACCCCGTTCTTCCGGTGCCCGTCGTCGGGGCCGAGACTGAGCGGCATGAGCCTGACGTCCGCCGAGAGCACCACCGACCGCGCCCTCCGCCAGATCGAGGAGCGCGTGCTGTGGCTCGCCACGGCGATCGTCGACCACGCCAACCGGGTCCGGCCCAACCCGTCCGGGCTCAAGGTCGGCGGCCACCAGGCGTCGAGCGCGTCGATGGTCACCCTGATGACGTCGCTGTGGGTCGAGCAGCTGCGCGCCGACGACCGGGTGAGCGTGAAGCCGCACGCCTCGCCGGTGCTCCACGCGCTGGAGTACCTGCTCGGCTCGCTCGACCGGAAGTACCTGACCACCCTGCGCGAGTACGGCGGCCTGCAGTCCTACCCGTCGCGGCTCAAGGACCCGGTGCCGGCCGACTACTCGACCGGCTCGGTCGGCATCGGCGCGACCGCGCCGATCTGGGGTGCGATCGCCCGCCGGTACGTCAACACGCAGCTCGGCGCGGGCGGCACCGGCCGGCAGTGGTCGCTGGTCGGGGACGCCGAGCTCGACGAGGGCGCGGTCTGGGAGACGGTGCTCGACCCGATGGTGGCCGAGCTCGGGGAGATCGTCTGGATCGTCGACTTCAACCGGCAGTCGCTGGACCGCGTCGTCCCGACGATGGGCAGCACCCGGCTGCAGGGCATGTTCACCGCCGCCGGCTGGCAGGTGCTCACGGTCAAGTACGGCCGGCTGCTGGAGGAGCTCTTCGCCCGGCCCGGCGGCGGTGCCCTGCGCGACCGGATCGACGCGATGAGCAATCCCGAGTACCAGCGGATGCTGCGGCGCACCGCCGAGGAGGTCCGGCAGCACCTGCCGGGCGGCTCCGCCGAGATCGCCGCGCTGATCGCCGACGTCCCGGACGACGACCTGGTCGCCGCCGTCCGCAACCTCGGCGGCCACGACCTGGACGCGCTGCGCGAGGCGTACGCGCAGATCGACGACACCCGCCCGACGGTGATCATCGCCTACACGCTCAAGGGCTACGGGCTGGCGATAGAGGGGCATCCGCAGAACCACTCCGCGCTGCTGACCGAGGATCAGCTCAAGGCGCTCGCGCTGCACCTCGGCATCGACCCGGCCGACCCGTGGGCCACCTTCCCGCCGGACAGCGAGGCCGCCTCCCTGCTCGCCGAGGCCGCGGCCCGGCTCTCCCGGGTGCCTGTACCGGTGGTCGGGGCACCCGAGGTGCCGGGCGATCTGGGGCGCACGCCGCACGGGGTGGGGACGACGCAGGCCGCGCTCGGCCGCACGCTGCTCGACCTCAACCGCGCCGCGCCGGACGTCGGGCACCGGATCGTGACGGCCGCCCCCGATGTGTCCTCGTCGACCAACCTCGGCGGCTGGGTGAACAAGGTCGGCGTCTGGTCGCACGAGGCGCGGCAGGACTGGTTCGCCGACGACGCCGAGACGATCCTGCACTGGCGGGAGAAGCCGTCGGGCCAGCACATCGAGCTGGGCATCGCCGAGACCAACCTGGTCGGTGCGATCGGCGAGCTCGGCGCCACGTGGTCCCGGTGGGGGCAGCCGCTGCTGCCGATCGGCGTCCTCTACGACCCGTTCGTCGAGCGCGCGTTGGAGCCGTGGAGCTTCGGCATCTACGCCGGCGGTCAGTCGATCCTGGTCGGGACGCCGTCCGGGGTGACGCTGGCGCCCGAGGGCGGGGCGCACCAGTCGATCACCACGCCCTCGATCGGCCTGGAGCAGCCAGGCTGTGTCACCTACGAGCCGGCGTTCGCGCTGGACACCGAGTGGTGCCTGCTCGCCGCGCTGTCCCGGCTCGGCAAGCCGGGCGGCTCCTCGGCGTACCTGCGGCTGTCGACCCGGCCGCTGGACCAGTCCCTGGCGGCGATCCCCGAGGACCCGGCCGCCCGCGAGCGGCGCCGCCGGCAGGTCGTGGCCGGGGGCTACCTGCTCCGGCACGACGTCTCGGATCCCGGGATCACGCTGGTCGCGATGGGCGCCGTCGTCCCGGAGGTGCTGGCGGCCGCGGAGCGCCTGGGTGGGCTCGGCATCCCGGCCGACGTCGTGGTGGTGACGAGCCCCGGGCTGCTGTTCCGGGCGCTGCGGGCCCGCCGCGGTCTGGACGACGCGCCGACCTGGATCCTCGACGCCGTCTTCCCGGACGAGCGGGCGCGGCCGATGGTGACCGTGCTCGACGGGCATCCGCACACGCTGGCGTTCCTGGCCGGGGTGCGCAGCGTGCCGGCGACCCACCTCGGCGTCACGCAGTTCGGGCAGAGCGGCGACCTGGAGTCGGTGTACCGCCTGCACGGCCTGGACACCGAGACCGTCGTCGGCGCCGCCCTCGACCTCGTGGACTGACCGGCGCGGTTAGTGTCCGCAGACGTGTCCGAGCTCGACCGCGTCGTCCCCGTCTCCGGGCAGCCGCTCTCCCGCACCGCCCGCGTCGCCGCCCGCGCCCTCGAGCGCCGGTGGAAGCTGCCGCCGGCGACCGGGGCGACGCGGGTGCTGCGCGACCGCGACGTCCCGATGCGCGACGGCGCCGTCCTGCGCGCCGACGTCTACCTGCCGGCAGCCGACGGGCCGCACCCGACGATCCTGCTGCGCTCGCCCTACGGCCGCGGCGGGCAGTTCGCCGGTCTGCTCGCGCTGCCCTACGCCGCCCGCGGCTACGCCGTGGTCATGCAGAGCGTGCGCGGCACGTTCGGCTCGGGCGGCGAGTTCGAGCCGGTGGTCAACGAGGCGCAGGACGGGCAGGACACCGTCGTCTGGCTGCGCGAGCAGGACTGGTTCGACGGCCGGCTGGCCACCCTCGGCCCGAGCTACCTCGCCTACACGCAGTGGGCCCTGGCGCTGGACCCGCCGCCCGAGCTCAAGGCGATGGTGCTGCACATCGGCCCGCACGACCTCGCGCAGGCCGGGTTGCTCGACGGCGTCCCGCAGCTGCTCAACCTCTCGATCTGGACCGACCTGATTGCCCACCAGGAGCTGGTCGGCTCGGTGCGGGGGATGGTCCGGCTGATGACGGCGGAGCGGCGGCTCGCCCCGCACCTGCGCACCCTGCCCCTGGAGGGCCTGGCCGAGCGGTTCGGCGGCGACCCGGCGCCGTGGTTCGACGAGTGGATCGAGCACTTCCACCCGTCGGACCCGTACTGGGACCGCTACCGGGCGACCCCGGCCGTGCAGTCCTCCACCGTGCCGGCGCTGCTGATCGGCGGCTGGCAGGACTGGTTCCTCGAGCAGACGCTCTACCAGTACGCCGTCCTGCGCGACCACGGCGTCGACGTCGCGATGACCGTCGGGCCGTGGGCGCACCTCACCCTCGACGCCGCCGTCACCACCCGCGAGGGGCTGGCCTTCCTGGCCCACCACCTGCCGGTCGAGGACGCCGGTCCGGCCCGCACCAGCCGCGTGCACGTCTACGTCACCGGCGCGCAGACGTGGCGCGACCTGCCCGACTGGCCGCCGGCGACCACCGACCGCACCTGGTACCTGGCACCTGCCGGCGGGCTCACCGACGAGGCGCCCACCTCGCCCGGTGCCGGCACGTTCTTCACCTACGACCCGATGGACCCGACGCCGTCGGTGGGTGGCCGGGTGCTCGCCCGTGGGGCCGGACGGCGGGACAACGGCAAGCTCGAGGCGCGACCGGACGTCCGCACGTTCACCACCGCGCCGCTGGACGAGCCGGTCGAGCTGCTCGGCGGCGCGCAGGTCCGGCTGTTCCTCGGCTCGGACAACCCGTACGCCGACGTGTTCGTGCGGCTGTGCGACGTCGACGCGAAGGGCCGGTCGGTCAACGTCACCGACCGCCTGGTGCGGCTGGACCCGTCGGACGGCGAGTCCCCGGCAGCGGGGGAGCGGACCGTCGACCTCACGCTGCCCGACACCGCGCACCGGTTCCTCGCCGGGCACCGCGTCCGGCTGCAGATCTCCGGCGGCGCGCACCCGCGCTACGCCCGCAACCTCGGCACCGGCGAGCCGGTCGGCGCGGCCACCCGCGGCGTCCCGGTCACCCACCGGATCGGCCACGACGTCACCGCGCCGTCCTCGCTCACCCTGCCGGTGGCGCCGCTCGGGAGTTGATCATCGGCGGGTGGCTGCGCGACACGCCAACGGGCCCAGCCATCCGCCGATGATCAACAGCGTCCACCGGCTGAGACGAGGACAATGGATCGGTGACCGAGCCAGGAGCCACCGAGGAGGAGCAGCGTCCTCGTCGGGAGCTCCGCGCCACGGCACTGCGCGCACTCCGGGCGACCCCGGGCTTCCTCGGCCGGTGGCTGCTGCGGATCGTCCTCCCGCTGGCCGGCGCCGCCGCCGTTCTGCACGCGTTCCCGTACCACGCCACCGTGCAGGACGTGCCCTTCGAGGTCGAGGGCAGCCTGTTCAGCCGGCCCGGTCTGAACGCCGACACCACGCTGGGCAGCTGGGAGTTCCCGCACCTCACCGGGCTGCCGGTCGGGGTCACGATCACCCCGCAGGACGTCGACCTGCTGAAGCTCACCAAGGCCGCCGGCAGTGACCGCGCCGCGTTCGTGCAGGCGCTGCAGGCCGACTTCACCGACCTCGTCCCGAAGATCGCCCTCTGGCTGGCCGCCGAGGTGCTGATCGGCGTCCTGCTCGGCCTGGCCGTGGCGGCCGCGGTCAACATGTCGATCCGGTACCTGCGCGGCGCGCCGAAGCGGGCGCACGAGCTGCGGATCCGGGTGATCCAGCTGGGCAGCGCGCTCGGCGTCGTCGTCCTCGTCGGGGTGTTCGGCTGGGCGACGTACAACCCGAACTGGGTCCAGCAGTCGCGGCTGACCGGCACGCTCGCCGCGGCGCAGCTGTTCCCCGGCCAGCTCTCGCAGTACTACGAGCAGAACAACAAGGCCTTCGACGTGCTCGGCTCGGTGCTGGGCATCCAGGCCGCGCTGCAGCAGCAGATCGACGCCGAGGCCCCGTCGACGGCGCTGCGGATCATGTTCATCTCCGACATGCACCTGGCCGCCAACTACCCGCTGGTGCAGGTCTACGCCCGCAGCTACGACGTCGACCTGATCGTGAACACCGGCGACGAGTCGCTGTTCGGCACCGGCATCGAGCTCACCCCCGGCTACCTCGACGCGATGCGCGCGGTCGCCGCCGAGACGCCGATGCTCTGGCTGGCCGGCAACCACGACTCACCCGCGGTCGAGCAGACGATGCGCACCATCCCCGGCGTCACCGTGCTCGGCAGCAAGACGCAGAACGCCGACGGCTACGACGTCCGCGCCGGCTACGTCGACGCCTTCGGGCTGACCATCGCCGGGCTGCCCGATCCGCGCGTGTACGGCGGTCCCGGTGCGTACGGCGCCGACGACTCGAAGGTCACCGATCCGCTCGAGCGCGACGCGGTGGACGCCGCGCTCGCCGACGTGGTCGGCGACCCGGAGGCGAGTGCGTCCAGCAGCAGCTCGTCGGCCCCACCCGACGGGACCGCGGACAGCCCGAGCGACCTGTTCTTCGACATCTTCGCCGCGCACGAGCCGGTGCAGGCCGACGAGCTGCGCGACCAGCTGCCCGACCGGATCCGGCAGACGAACGTCGGCCACGTGCACAAGCAGAACGACCCCGGCGACCTGCAGTCCGACGGCCGGATCGACCTGGTCGAAGGCTCGACCGGCGCGGGCGGGCTCAACGACATCGTGCGCGGCGACACCCGGCCGCCGATCGCGTTCAGCATCGAGTCGGTCGCCCCCGACTGCCAGTTCACCCGCGTCGTCCGCTTCGCGATCGCGTCCTCGACGCCGACCTCGGCCAGCGCCGCCGAGGCCACCACGCCGCAGGCGTTCGGCGACGACGTCACCGCCTCGACGATCTACTTCACCCCGCAGGACATCGACGACAACCGCACCTGCAGCGCCGACCTCGGGATCAGCGCCGAGCACCCGTTGTAGTCGGGGGCCGCCGCGAGGAGGCTTCGCCGTATGAGCGCCCCTCCGAGCGACATGGGTGAACGGCTGGCCGCTCTGGTCGGCAACCGCCCCTGGTGGCCCCTGGTCGAACCGTCGCCGCGCTGGATCCGGGTCCGGCTCGGCGACGAGCTGGTCGCCGACACCCGCTCCGCCCTGCTGTACGTGCAATACGGGCCGGCGGATCTGCCGCCCACCTTCCTGCCCACGTACTTCGTGCCCCCGGACGACATCGTCCCGGGCACGCTCGTCGACTTCCACGCCCAGGCAGGGCGGACGAGCTGGACGGTGCAGGCCGGCGGCCGGCGGGCCGAGGGCGCGGCGTGGGCGTTCGCCGAACCGCCGGCGCCGCTCGAGGCGCTCGCCGGGATGATCACCTTCTCCTGGGGCGACGGGCTGACCTGGTTCGAGGAGGACGAGCAGCTGTTCGCCCACGCCCGCGACCCGCACAAGCGGGTGGACGTCGTCCCCAGCTCACGGCACGTCCGCGTCGAGCTGGACGGCGAGCTGCTCGCCGAGAGCCGCCGTCCGCTGCTGCTGTTCGAGACGACGCTCCCCACCCGCTTCTACCTGCCGCCCGACGACGTCCGGGTCGAGCTGCTGCCCAGCGAGCGGCGGTCCAGCTGCCCGTACAAGGGGCACGCGAGCTGGTGGTCGGCGCGGGTCGGGGACGGCGTGGTCGAGGACATCGCGTGGAGCTATCCCTCGCCCGTGCCGGAGAACCCGCGCATCGCCGGGCTGATCTGCTTCCGCAACGAGCGGGTCGACCTGGTCGTCGACGGCGAGCGCCTCGGCCGCCCGCTCACGCCCTGGTCGTGACGCTCACCGGCCGCGCTCGTGCCACGGGGCCGGCCGGCGGCTGACCAGCCACGCGGCCAGGCTGACGGCGGCCACCAGGACGACGGCCGGGGCCAGGGCCGCGGCGGCGCTCAGGTTCAGCACGAGCAGCGCTCCGACCAACCCTCCGAGCAGCATCGCGGCCACCGCGAACACGCGGCGCAGGAGCACCGGCACATTGCGCTCGCGGAGATCGGCGGCGACCCCGGTCAGCGTCATCGTCAGGACCGTCGTCGTCGCGTCGGGGACGGCGAGCTCCCGGGCGGCGGTGTTCTGCATCCCGAGCGCGACCGCGGCCAGCCCGGCGATCAGGTTCCGCGGGGCGGCGCCGAACGGCTCGGCGGTGAGCGCCGCGACGATCAAGGCCGCCCCCAGCAGGGCCGTCTCCGCCGTCGTCACGACCGCCAGGACCCGGCCCCGGTGATGGTGCAGAAGCCCGATCAGCGGCCCGGCCACCCCGGCCCCGACCAGGAAGCCGGCCAGCGCGACCAGCGCGGCGGCGAGGGAGAACCCCGGCGCTCCGGCCAGCGCGAACCCGATGAACACGATGTTGCCGGTCATGTTGGCCACGAACACCCGGCCCAGCGCCAGGATGCTCACCGCGTCGACGAGCCCCGTGCCCAGAGTGAGCAGGAGCAGCAACGCCGGCAACGGCCCGTGCCGCGGCGAGGCGAACCAGGACGAGGCGCTCACGACGTCACGCGCCGAACCAGTCGACGCCCTCCAGCCGGGCCAGGGCGGCGTCCATGCGCGAGAACAGACCGTCCAGGTTCCCGGCCTCGGCCACGCTGACCGCGACCGAGAGCAGGACGCCGACGAAGGCGCCGACCAGCGCTGTGACGCCCGGGTCGTCGTCGGCGCGGCCGGTGCTCTCGGCCAGCGCGGTCCGGCACCGCCCGGCGACGGCGACGAGGTTGTCCACCGACCGCGACCGCAGCGCCGGCTCGGCGAGCACCAGCGCGGACCGCTGCCCGCTTCGGGCCAGCTCGTCGGCGGGCATCTCCCGAAAGGCCCCGGCGACGGCCTGGCGCAGCGTGGCGATCGGGTCCGGCGTCGCCCCGGCGGCACGGAAGGCCTCGACGAAGAGGTCGTCGTACACGTCCTGGACGACGACGTCCTCCTTGGTGGCGAAGTAGCGGAAGAAGGTGGACGGCGAGATCTCCGCGGCGGCGGCGATCTGGTCGACCGTCGTCGCCGCGTAGCCCTGCTCGCCGAACAGCCGCAGGGCCTGCTCCTGGATCGCCCAGCGGGTCTTCGCCTTCTTCCGCTCGCGCAGCCCCTCGCTCATGCGGCGATTGTGACCGGTTCCCGCTCGGGAACCGGAGCAGCGCCCCGGGCGGGCAGCCGCAGCGCGGCGAGCACCGCGCCGGCCAAGGCCAGCCCCGCCGTCGTCAGCAGGACGACGGTCATCGCGTGCACGTACGCGCCGCCCACCTCGGCCGCCAGCGCCGGGCTGCCGAGTGCGCGGGCCACGGCCATGCCGCCGGCCACGGAGTCCTGCGCCGCCCCGGCCGCCTCCGCCGGGAGCCCGCTCACGTCGAGCCGGCCGGTGTAGGCGGCGCTCGCCAGGCTGCCGAGGACGGCGACGCCGAGCGCGCCACCGACCTGCCGCAGTGCCATGGTCAGCGCGGTGCCCGAGCCGCGGTGCTCCTCCGGGATCTCGCCGAGGACGGCGTCCATGGCCGGGGTGATGGTCAGCCCGAGGCCGGCCCCGGTGAGCGCCAGCCAGCCGGCGAGCACGCCGTACGCCGTCCCGACCTCGAGGGTGGCACCCCAGCCGAGCCCTGCGGCAATGACGAGCAGACCGGTGACCACCGGGATGCGCGCGCCGAGCCGGACGGTCAGCCGCTCGGCGACCTTGGCGCCGACGACGAGGCCGAGGATCACCGGCAGCAGGCGCAGCCCGGTGCCGAGCGGGTCGAAGCCGCGCACCGACTGCAGGTAGAGCGGGACGACGAACAGCAGGCCGAGCATCGCGAACATGGCGGTGGTCGCGGCGACCGTGCCCCAGGTGAACCGCGGGCGGCGCAGCAGGGCGAGGTCGACCATGGGCGCGGCCGTCCGCCGCTCCCAGGCGACGAACCCGGCCAGCAGCGCGAGCCCGACAGTTCCGCTGACCAGCACCGGCGCGCTGGTCCAGCCTCGACTCGGCGCCTCGACCACGGCGTAGACGACGCCCACGAGCCCGAGCGTCGAGAGGACCGCGCCCGGCACGTCGACCGGAGCGGGGGAGGACTCCCGCGACGGCGGGAGCAGGACGGTGACGCCGATCGCGGCGAGCACGCCGAGCGGCACGTTGATCAGGAAGACCGCGCCCCACCACACGTGCGCGAGCAGCCAGCCGCCGACGATCGGGCCGAGCGGCAGGCCGAGCCCGAGCGCGACGGTGACACCCGCGATCGCCTTGGGCCGCTCGTCGGCGTCGAAGATCGAGGGCAGCACGGCCAGCGGCACGGTCAGGATCACCGCGGCGCCGGCGCCCATGACCGCGCGGGCGACGATCAGCCAGGTCGCCGTCCCGGAGTAGGCCGCGGCCAGCGAGCCCAGCGTGAAGACGACGATGCCGCCGACCAGCACCGGCCGGCGGCCGACCCGGTCGGCGAGCGCGCCGGCCGGCAGCAGCAGCCCGGCGAGCACGAGGACGAACGCGTCGACGATCCACTGCAGCTGCGCGGTGCTCGCGCCGAGGTCGGCGGCGAGCGTGGGCAGCGCGACGTTGAGGATCGTCGAGTCCAGCCCGACCAGGATCACGGAGAGGATCAGGGCCCCGAGGACCCACCAGCGACGCGCCATGGCGACGCTCCTGACAGTCGGTGTCGAGTGAGAGCGACTAGATATTGACTCCGACTGTCAGAAACGTCCAGGGCCTTCAGCCCACCCGGCGCGCGGAGTTGTAGTTGCCGATCGCGTCGATGTCGCTGACCTTGACGACGTCGCCCTCGGTAGGCGCGTGCACCACCTGGTTGTTGCCGATGTAGATCCCGACGTGGCTCACCGGGGAGTAGAAGAACACCAGGTCACCGGGCTGCAGACTCGCGCGGTCGACCGGCGTCCCGAGCTGCGACTGCTGGCTGGACGAGTGCGGCAGCGAGACCCCCGCCGAGCCCCACGCGTACTGGGTCAGCCCGGAGCAGTCGAACGAGTCGGGGCCGGCGGCGCCGTAGGAGTACGGCTTGCCCTGCTGGGCCATCGCGGTGTCGACGGCCTGCTGCGCGGCGGCCGTGGGGGCCGGCGCGGCGGTCGCCGTCGCGGCCGTGGGTGCGGCAGCCGACGCCTGCGCGACCGCCGGGGTGAGCAGGATCCCGGTGCCGGCGAAGAGTGCCAGAGCCGAACCGGTGAGACGACGGGACAGGGTGGTGCGGGCAGTCGTCATGGACGACGGGTTCTCCTGTTCTGTGCGCGCGGCCGCCGACCGGGCGCGCGGTGCGCGCCCTCGCAATCGGTGCGGCGGCGTCCGGCGGGTGTCGCCAGGTGCGGCGACGTCTGCGGCCTCGTCCGGACCGGGCCGACGTTAGGAAGATCGCGACGACCGGCGCAAAACCGGCGCAGCTGGTGTGGCGGGCCGCTGACCTGCGCGTTCGCCGCAGGCTGTGCTGGGCCCGTGAACCGGGACGGACGCGGCGCGGCACCACGTGCTGTGCACGAGCCGTGCCGCAGCGCCAGCGTGGCCGCCCTCATTGACCTCCCGGTGCGACCCGAGGAGCCTCCGCGGCAGCGACCCGCTGGGAGAGCGATGGACGAGACCGAGCTGCGCCTCCAGGAGCTGCTCGATCTGTACTCGCGCGGCGCCCTCAGCGAGCAGGACTACGTGCAGGCCCGGGCGCAGGTACTCGCCGGCGCCCGCACGGACGTACACCCGGTCGACCCGCGGCCGCCGACGCAGCCGGTGGGCTACGGACCGCCGCCGGCTCCGCGACCGGGGCCGGGTCACCGCACGCGGTCGGTGGTGATCGTGGCGTCGGCGGCGGTGCTGCTCGTCGCCCTCGTCGCCGGTGGTCTCCTCTGGCTGCGCTCGCAGGGCACGTCCGGAAGCCCCCAGGAGGCCGCGCGGACCGCGGCGGCGGGCAAGAAGCTGGAGGAGGGCACCCCGACCAGCGCGCGGGGTCCCGAGACGGCGCTGCACCCCGACACCGCGCTGGCCCAGTGCGTGTCCCAGCCCAGCCAGGACGCCGCCGGCCATCCGACCAGCTACGAGCCCGCCCTGGTCCTGGACGGCCGACCCGACACCGCCTGGCGCTGCGACGGCGACGGCGTCGGGCAGACCCTGGAGATCCGGTTCGGCCAGGCGCACGACGTCGACCGGGTCGGTCTGATCCCCGGGTTCGCGAAGACCGACCCCGCCGACGCCACCGACCGCTACGCGCAGGACCGCCGGATCGCCGCCGTCCAGTACACGTTCGACGACGGCAGCACCGCGGTCCAGCGGTTCGACACCGATCCGGCCGACCGGTCGCTGCAGTCGATGCAGGTGCCCCGTGTGCACACCGCGCGGATCGACATCACGATCCTGCAGAGCGTGCCCGGGGCCACGGTCAACGGTCAGCCCGCCGTGGACAAGGTCGCCGTCTCGGAGGTCGCCTTCTCCGGCCCGGCCGGTTAGGCCAGCCGCTCCAGCGCGGCGGTGAAGCTGGCGTTCCAGAGACCGAGATAGGGCCACCGCCCGGCCACGACCTCCGTCGCCTCGTCGGTGGACAGGCCCTCGGTGCGGCGCAGCCACGCGCGCAGGACCAGCCCGGTCCGGGACGCGCCGCCGTGGCAGTGCACGAGGATCCGCCGTCCCTCCGCGCGCAGCGCCGCCATGTCGGCGAGCACGTCCTCGAGGACGACGTCGAGCTCGGTGTTGTGGTCGTTGTCGGCGAGATACGCCATGCGCTGCACCTGGTGGCCGAACGGTTCGCCCAGGCGGCACAGCGAGATGACCGCGAAGCTGCTGTCGCTGTACCGAGCGCCGTCGAGGTTGCCGGCCCAGATGCCGGGCAGCACCTCGGTCGGCCCGAGCCGCGGGATGTGCCCGGGGTCGTACGGCGGCGTCGGGTGCCCGTCGAGGGTCGCGGCCAGCTCCTGCAGGTCGTCCAGCCGCCAGCTACGGCCGGCCGCCTCCCCGTGGACGACGGACGACCAGCGCATCGGGATGCCGGCCATGCCGAACACGGCCCCGGCCAGCGCGCCGGCGGTCATCGCGTCCCGCTGCCCGTCGATCGCCCGCCGCAGCACGTCGGCGAAGTCGCTGCCGACCGGTTCGACCGGTTCGCCGGCGAGGGCCCCGCAGAGCTGGTCGGGGAAGGTGAACTCCTCGTCGATCAGCGCTTCGAGGGTGCGGGTGAAGGCCGACGTGAACCGGCCGGGGTCGGCGCCGCACATCTCGGTGCGCGATCCACGGGCCGGTACCGGGAACCGGCGGGAGAACTCACCCGGCGGCGCCCCGGCGAACGGCGCCGCCAGCGCGTCCCCGACCGCCGCGCCCACGAGCGCACCGGCCACACGATGCGACCGGTGCATCCGCAGGCTCACGTCCGACAAGTACCACGCCTGCGGTTCCCAGCACGACGGGCGATCCGTGTCAGGCTGGAGGTCGTGTCTGTCGCACCACCCGGTCCCCAGGACGCCGTCGCGCCGCGCACGGCTGAGCACGCCCGCCTCGTCGAGTCCTCCGACATGGCCGCGCCGTGGCGGTCGTGGGGCCCCTACCTGGCCGGCCGCCAGTGGGGCACGGTCCGCGAGGACTACTCCGAGGACGGCGACGTCTGGGGCTCCTTCCCGTTCGACCACGCGCACGCCCGCGCCTACCGGTGGGGCGAGGACGGCCTCGGCGGGATCTGCGACCGCTGGGGCTTCCTCAACTTCTCCGTGGCGCTCTGGAACGGCAAGGACCCGATCCTCAAGGAGCGGCTGTTCGGGCTGACCAACGACGAGGGCAACCACGGCGAGGACGCCAAGGAGTACTGGTGGGCCGTCGACGGCACACCGACGCACTCCTGGATGCAGTGGCTGTACCGGTATCCGCACGCGGAGTTCCCCTACCAGCAGCTGCGGGAGGAGAACGCCAAGCGCTCGCGCGACGAGCGCGAGTACGAGCTGGCCGACACCGGCGTCCTCGACGAGGACCGGTTCTTCGACGTCCAGGTCACCTACGCCAAGGCCGGCCCCGAAGACGTCTGCATCGTCGTCAGCGCGACCAACCACGGGCCCGAGGCCGCGCCGCTGCACCTGCTGCCGCAGGTGTGGTTCCGCAACACGTGGTCGTGGGGTCGGGAGCACCGGCAGGGCATGATCACCCAGCTCCTCGCGCCGATGCTCACCGTGAGCGGGCTCGAGGCGGTGGAGGCCGAGCACGGGTTCCTCGGCCGGTACGTCCTGGCCGCGGAGGGCTCACCGCGCGTGCTGAGCTGCGACAACGAGACCAACGCCGTGGCGCTGTTCGGGGCCGACCGCAACGCCAGCCCGTACCCGAAGGACGCCATCAACCGCTGCGTCGTCCACGACGACCGGACGGCGGTCAACCCGGCGGACTCCGGCACCAAGGCCGCGTTCTGGTACCGCTGGGACGCCGTGCAGCCGGGGGAGACCGTCGAGGTGCGGCTGCGGCTGCACCGCGAGGACCCGGACGACGAGACCTTCGGCGACGGCTTCGACGACGTGCTCGCCGTCCGCAAGGCCGAGGCCGACGAGTTCTACGGGACCGTCATCCACCCCGGGCTGTCCGAGGAGGACCGGCACGTCGCCCGCCGCGCCTACGCCGGCCTGCTGTGGACCAAGCAGCTCTACCGGCTCGACGTCTCCCAGTGGCTCGACGGCGACCCCGGCTCGCCCGCCCCGGAGTCCCGCCGGCAGCGGGGACGGCGCAACAGCGGCTGGCGGCACCTCGCGCTGGCCGACGTCATCTCCATGCCGGACGAGTGGGAGTACCCCTGGTTCGCCGCGTGGGACACCGCGTTCCACTGCATCCCGCTGGCGCACGTCGACCCGGACTTCGCCAAGGAGCAGCTGGTCCTCATGTGCCGCGAGTGGGCGATGCACCCCAACGGCCAGCTGCCCGCGTACGAGTGGGCGTTCGGCGACGTCAACCCGCCGGTGCACGCCTGGGCGGCCTGGCACGTCTACCGGATCGACGGCTATCGCGACCAGGCGTTCCTGGTCCGGGTGTTCACCAAGCTGCTCATGAACTTCTCGTGGTGGGTCAACCGCAAGGACGCCGCCGGGTCGAACCTGTTCGAGGGCGGCTTCCTCGGCATGGACAACATCGCGCTGTTCGACCGCTCGGCCCCGCTGCCGCCCGGCTACCGGCTGGAGCAGTCGGACGCGACCAGCTGGATGGCCTTCTACTGCCAGCAGATGTTCAAGATCGCGCTCGAGCTGTCCCGGTTCGACCAGGCCTGGGACGGCACGGCGACCAAGTTCTTCGAGCACTTCCTGTCCATCGCCCAGGCGATGAACACCTTCGGCTCGCACGAGGTGTCGCTCTGGCACGAGGAGGACGGCTTCTTCTACGACAGCCTGGTCGCCCCCGACGGGACGGCGCGGCCGCTGCGCGTGCGGTCGATGGTCGGGCTGCTGCCGATCCTCGGCGCCACCGAGGTGCCCACCTGGATCGGCCGCGACCTGCCCGACCTGGCCAACCAGCTGCGCTGGCTGCAGCGCCGCCGTCCGCAGCTGCTGGGCCCGCTGCGCAGCCGGTCGACACCGGACGGGCGCAAGATGCTGCTCTCCCTGGTGTCCAAGGAACGGCTGGCGCGCCTCCTGCAGCGGATGTTCGACGAGGGCGAGTTCCTCTCGCCGTACGGGATCCGGTCGCTGTCGAAGGCCACCGGCCAGGTGGTTGCCCGGTTGGGCGACCGCGAGTTCGGCATCGAGTACGAGCCGGGGGAGTCGCGCACAGGCCTGTTCGGCGGCAACTCCAACTGGCGCGGGCCGGTCTGGTTCCCGGTGAACGTGCTGCTCGCCGACAAGCTGCGCACGCTGGGCCGGTTCTACGACGACGACTTCACCATCGAGATCCCGACCGGGTCGGGCAACCGCTGCACGCTGGTCGAGGCCGCGGACCTGATCGACAACTCGCTGACCGCGCTTTTCCGTCCGGTGGACGGCAAGCGTCCGGCCGACGGCAAGCGCATCGAGTCCAGCGACTCGCCGCTGTGGCGCTCGCACCCCACGTTCAGCGAGTACTTCGACGGCGACACCGGCGAGGGTCTGGGTGCCGCGCACCAGACCGGCTGGACGGCGCTGGTCGCGCACCTCCTCAACCCGCGGCTGCCTCCCGACCCCCGCTTCACCTGAGGTTTCGCGCGCTTAACCGCGGACGGTAAAGCGTGCGAAACCCCGTCAGCGGCGGCGGCGCTTGGGCGGGTCGTCGGGCGGGTGGGCCAGCTGGGCGCCGGTCTCGCGGGCGAGCGGTCGCGGCCAGCCGTCGTCCCGCGCGAAGACCTCGAAGTGCCGGGCGGCGATCCCCGCGACCTCCTCGGCCGGGAGCCCGCACGGGAACAGCACGCAGCGCAGCGCCCAGCCGTGCCCGGACATCTCGGACGACGCCACGGTCACCGCCAGCCGCTCGACCTGCCGCGCGCTCATCTGCCGGGCCGCCCAGGCCAGCGCGGTCTGCAGGGACGACGGCGGGGACAGCGGCGCGAGCGTGGAGAACCACTCGGCGTCGTAGAGCACCAGCTGGGCCAGCAGCTGGTCGTGCGCCGGCGACCACGTGGCGGTCTTCCACTCCCGCAGCAGCGCCTCGCGGACCACCGGCCGGCGGGCGACCAGGCCGGCCAGCCCCTCGACGTCGTCGGTCAGCCCGACCAGCGGGATCGGGTGGCCCAGCCCCAGCGACTGCTCGATCAGCAGCCCGGCCTCGGGGCTGACCCGCGGCAGCCGCCGTCCCCGGCCCAGCTCCTTGAGGAACGCGGTGGCCAGGTCGCCCTGGGTCAGCCCGGAGAAGTCCGCCGTCCGGGCGGGGATGCCGTCGAAGACGGCCTTGAGCACCGAGCCCAGCTCGACCGACCGCACCCCTGCCCGGGCGGCCGCGTCGCGGGTGATCGCCGAGCGCAGCGCCGCCTCCACCTCGCGGTCCTCGGCGGCGATGGCCGTGGCCACCGACGCCGCGCGGGCCGAGGCCAGCCACCGCCCGGCGCCGGGCGAGGCCAGCACCGCGACCAGCTGCGAGTCGGTGAGCGCGGCCGGCTCCAGGTCCATCCACGCGTCGGCGAACAGCCACGCGTCGAGCTCGTCGAACCGGGTGACGTCGTCCGGGCACAGCTCGCCCTTCGCCGCGGTCTCCAGCAGCGCCCGGGCCCGCCCGCAGTTGGTCGTGTCCGCCGCCGGCTCGGCGTAGGCCCCCACGAGCAGCGCCACCGTCGCGGTGTCGCCCATCGGGTCCGCCGTCCCGACGTGCAGCGAGACGGCGCCGCCCAACCCGCGCGGGAGCACGTCGAGCAGCACCGACACCGCGGGCACCCGCACCGCGCCGCCGCCGGACTCCACGGCCGCGAGCAGCGCGGCCAGCGACGGCACCAGGGGATCGATCTCGTCGAGCGCCAGCGACGGCGTCGTCCGCCGGGCCCGCGGCACCCGCACCGGCGGCGCCTCCCGCGACGGGTCCCCGCGCACCGCGGAGACGAACCCGCCGGACCGGTGCAGCGCCAGCACGTCGCGGGCGGTCAGCAACCCGGCGGCGTCCCACAGCAGGTGGACGACGTAGTTGCCGCGGCGGCCGAAGTCGTCGGACTCCACCGGCGTCTTGGCGTAGGCCAGCCGGCCACCGTGGGTCGCCAGCACCCCGTAGGCCGCGCCGTCCGAAGGCTGCCCGATGAAGGGCCCGAGCGTGGACCGCGAGGTGCCCAGCGCCGACGGCCAGTCGCGGGACATCGCGAAGACGCCGAAGCCCGGCCCCTCCAGCGTCCGGCTGGCGGAGGTGTAGACCAGCTGCGGGCAGTCGGTCATCCCCGCGGCCATTCGGCGAGCGCCTGCTCCAGCTCCAGCCCCTCGCGCGGGATGAACCGGTGCCGGGCCAGCAGCACCAGCAGCGGCTCGAGCACGCCGCGCGGCGCGATCGACGGGTACCGCCCGCCGGTCGGCTCCGACCCGGTCGCCGACACCGCGTGCACCGTCGGGTCGGGCAGCCGGCCGAGCAGCGCGGTGAGCAGGTTGGACCCGCCGTTGGCCTCGAGGAAGTCGACCAGCCGGCCCGAGTTGGCGCGCACCTCCTCGAACAACCGGGGCAGCGCGGCGGGGGAGAGGTCGGGGTCGCGCAGGGCGTCGGCCGGGAAGTCGGGGTGCGAGAGCAGCTTGTCGGCCTTGGACAGGATCACCGAGGCGGACACGTCGGCCAGGTAGGCGTCCTTCTTCAGCCCGCGCGCCGAGCGCAGCAGGTCGGCCAGGTTGACCAGCATCTGCGTCGGGCGGGCCAGCCCGATCGAGGACTCGCCGGGGTCGGCGGCCGAGGCCAGCCCGGGAAAGATGCCGGGCGGCAGCACGACGATGATCCCGCTCGCCACGTAGAGGAACTTCCCGAACCGGCCGAGGTCCTCCTTGCGGTAGAGCTGCTCGCCCGAGGCGTCGAAGAAGACGACGTTGATCGACCGCTCCGGCGCGCCCCGGCTGGACCGGCGGAACACCACGGTCAGCGGCTCCGGCGACTGGCCCTCCTCCAGCAGCAGCGGGGTGAGCGGCAGCTGCCGCTTGTCGACCATCAGCGGCTGCCGGTAGTTGACCTCGAACCGGTCGGCGCTCTCCTCGTCCATCTCCACCGAGATGTCCAGCGGCGCGAGCGCGCCGGCGTAGAGGAGATCGAGCAGCACGGTCAGGTAGGTGCTCTTCGACGCGCCGGTCAACCCCACCAGCCCGACGACGACGGTCGGCCGTTCCAGGTAGTCCGGCGGCAGCCGGTGCCCGTTGGGGCAGACCGCGGTCAGCCGGCGCGCGTCACCGAGCGCCGCCCGCTGCTCCATCGAGCCGCCGTCGGCCGGGGACTCGGGCACCCGGAACGGGTCGGTGAACCGCCGCCACGCGGTCGGCCGCGGCGGCGGGGCGACCCGCTGGCCGGCGGAGTTCTGCCAGGCCGACAGCGCGAACCGCTCCAGGCAGCGGGGGCAGACGAAGTCCCGGCTCATCGGACCAGCAGCACGAAGAAGACGACGGTGGTCGCCGCGAACACCAGCAGCAGCACCCGCTGGCGCTGGAGGTAGCGGTGGCGCCGCGCCTCCAGCGCCTGCTGGGCCAGCGCCCGCTGGTACATCCCGGTCATCCGAGGGCCCCCTATCCGAAGATGACGTGGAACAGGACGGCGAGCACCAGGCCGGTGATCACGCCGAGGACGACGGCGACGCCGATCGCGGCCGCGTAGCCGGTCTGGGTGTCCGCGACCGCTCGCTCCACCCGGGCCAGCTGGTAGCGGACGACATCGAGCACCGCGTCGAGGGAGCGGAAGTCGCCCAGCGCCGTCCGTGGGGACGGGATCTCCGAGGTCTGGCCGAGCCACCGGGTGCTCTGCTCGACGTCGCGGGCCAGCTCCGACAGCGACGGCCGGCGCTCGGGGTTGAACCGCAGCGCGCGGGTGACGCTGTCGAGCAGGTTGTGCGGCACCGGTGCGAGGTCGATCCGCCCGGCCTTGAGCTCGATCCAGTAGTCGGCGGGGGAGAGCTCGTCGTCCGGGTCGACCGGGTGCTTGGCGCCCGCCGCGTAGGCGATCACCATGCCCCAGCTGTAGACGTCGCTGGCCTCGGTGAGCGGCAGGCCCTGCAGCTGCTCGGGGCTGGCGAACAGCTTCGAGCCGAAGCCGTTGATCGCCGAGGTCACCGTGCCGTCGGGGTGCTCGGTGCCGAGGTAGCGGCTGATCCCGAAGTCGACCAGCCACAGGCCCTTGTCGTTGATGATGATGTTGCTCGGCTTCACGTCGCGGTGGACGACCTTGGCCGCGTGCACGTCGCGCAGCGCGCGGAGCAGCCCGATCGCGATCCGGCGCAGCTCCTCGGCGTTGAGCCCGACCCGCTCGCGCTGGGCCAGCCACTCGTCGAGCGGCAGACCCTGCACGTACTCCTGCACGTAGTAGGGGCTCTTCGCCTCGAGGTCCTGGCCGACGATCCGCGCCACCCGCGGGCTGACGATCCGTGCCGCGTTCTCCACCTCGCGGGCGAACCGCCGGCGGGTCAGCTCCCCGGCGTCGGCCGGCAGGCACTTGATGACGACGAGCTGCGCGGACTCGTCGTCGGACTTCGCGACGAAGACGTCGGCCCCCTGCCCGCCGCGCGGCAGCCGGCACAGCACCGTGTACGGGCCGATCGCCACCGGGTCGCCGGGCTCCATCGGGTGCACACGGCGGGTGCCGACGACGGTGGTCAGCCCCTCGGCGGAGGGGGTCTCCTCGTCCACCACGCGCGCCTCCCGTTCGCCACCGGGAGGCCGACGGTAGGGCGTCGCGGTCGCGACCACCATGCCTCCTCGGCCCCGATCACGCGCAGCGCGGTCCGCGGGTTCCCGGTGCGGACGGCACCGGCTGTTACGTTCCCCGCGTGCCGCGACGACCCGATCGAGGCCGGTCCCGCGGTCGGGTGGCCGCGCAGATCGGCGTCCTCGTCGTCCTGCTGGCGGGCGTCTTCGGCCTGCTGCAGCTGAACAACCAGCCGGGGATCGGCATCTCGATCTACGGGCTGCTACCGATCGTGCTGGCCGTGTTCTGGTTCGGCCTGCCCGGCGGCCTGCTGACGGCCGCGGTCGCCCTCGGGAACTTCGTGCTCGACCAGGCCATGTCGCCGGCGCCGGACTTCAACGGGACGAGCATGGGCTGGGCGATCGTCAACCGCGGGCTGCTGTTCTTCGGCGTCCCGGTCCTGGTGACCGTGCTGCTCAACCGGGAGCGCCGGATGGCCCGGCAGATCGAGGAGCAGCGGGCGGAGCTGGCCGAGCTCGAGGCGCTGCGGGCCGCGCTCACCCCGGCCGTCGTCCCGACCACGCCCGGGCTGGACGTGGCGACCGCGTTCGTGCCCGCCGAGGGCGAGGTCGCCGGCGACTTCTTCCTCGTCGTGGGGGGACCGTCCGGCGCGACCACGATCGTCGTGGGGGACGTCGTCGGGCACGGGCTCGCGGCCGCCCGGGGCGCCGCCTTCCTCCGCGCGACCATGGCGACGTTCGCCCACTTCACCGGCGATCCCGGGGAGCTGCTGCGGCTGGCCGACACCGCGCTCCGGGAGAGCACCGGCGACGGGGCGTCGTTCGTCACCGCGGTGTGCCTGACCATCGGCGGGACGCCGGAGCCCGAGGTCCGCTGGGCCACCGCCGGCCACCCCGCGCCCTGGGTGCTCGACACCGGGGAGTCGCTCGCCACGGGGGCGGCGACGACGCCGCTGGGCGTGGGGCCCGTCGAGCCGGCCGCGCCCGTCAGCCGGGCACCGCTGGGCAGCGGCGTCCTCGTGTTCACCGACGGCCTGACCGAGGGGCGTCCGGTCCGGCGCCCGCCGGGGACCCCGGTCGCGCTGTTCGGCGAGGCGCGGGCCAAGCAGATCGTCCGGGACCTCGCCGGCGCGCCGGCCAAGGACGTCGTCGCCGGGCTGGTCTCCGCCGTCACCGGCTTCGCCCGCGGGCCGCTCGCCGACGACCTCTGCCTGGTCGCCGTCCGCCCCGACTGAGCACTCGACACTGATCGTGCCCCGACGAGGGTGCTAGCGGCTCAGGCCTTGCGCCAGCGCGGTGCGCCGTTGCCGTTGCCCTTGCCGCTCTGGCAGACCAGCGCGGTGCCGTCCGCGTCGACCGCGGTCGCGCCCGCGGCGGAGCACGCCTGCCCGATCCGCGCGACCAGCGGGGCGGCCGCCGGCGCGGAGGTCGTCGCCCGCGAGGTCGCCGCCACCTCGGCCACCGGCGCGGCGGGGACCGGGGCGGGCGCAGGGGCCGTCGTCGGCGCGGCCGGCACGCGGTGCGGCAATCCGCCGCGGCCCGTCGGCTCGTCGACCGCAGCGACGGCGAGGGTTCCGCGGTGCGCGGGCGGTGGCGGACTGCCGGGGAGGAGGGTGGCGCCGACGACGAGGGCGAGGCCCAGCCCGGCGACGGCGGCGCCGACACCCCAACGGCGCGGCGGCGGCGCCTGCTCCGGGTCTCGCGGTTCTTCCCAACGCACGGTGGTGCTCGCCTCCAGGGGTGCCCAGCTGGCGCCGACGCTAGATCCGGTACAGGGAGGCACCGGCCTGCCGCGCCGTCCTGGGACGAGTGGGGCGGGTGTGCAGACTGCTGTCCATGACCGATGCCGCGAAGGCCGATCTCGCCGCCTACCTCCAGCGCGGGAGGGAGGACCTGCTCTGGAAGCTCTCCGGCGCCTCGGAGTTCGACGTCCGCCGCCCGCTCACGCCGACCGGCACCAACCTGCTCGGCCTGGTCAAGCACGTCGCGAGCGTCGAATCGGGCTACCTGGGCGAGGTCTTCGGCCGGCCCTTCGCCGAGCCGCTGCCGTGGCTGGACGACGACGCCGAGCCGAACGCCGACATGTGGGCGACCGCCGAGGAGAGCCGCGAGCAGCTCGTGGCGCTCTACCACCGCGTGTGGGCGCACTCCGACGCGACGATCGAGGCGCTCGACCTGGCCGCGACCGGCACGGTGCCGTGGTGGCCCGAGGAGCGCCGGCACCCGACCCTGCACCGGGTGCTGGTGCACGTGATCGCCGAGACGCACCGCCACGCCGGGCACGCCGACGTCGTCCGCGAGCTCGCCGACGGCGCGGTCGGGCTGCGGCAGACCAACGACAACCTGGCGCGGATCGACTGGCCGGAGCACGTGCAGCGCCTGCAGGAGACGGCCGACCGCTTCCGCGGACAGGCGGGCGAAACCACCTGAGGTTGCCCACGCGTTGGACCGGGCAGCACAGGACGAACCGACGAAGGGAAGCCCGTGAAGCTGATCCGGACCGCGATCATGGCCGCCGTGGCCAAGAAGGTCTACGACGAGGCCCGCAAGCCCGAGAACCAGGCGAAGATCAAGCAGGCCATCGCCTCGTACCAGAACCGGGCGAAGAGCCGCCCGGCCCGCTGATCAGACGGCGACGAGCAGGCCCGACTCGGACGTCGTGAGCTTGCCTGCGGCCAGCGCGGCGTCGACCGCGGCCTCGAGCACCGGGGTCACGGTCGGCGTCCGCCGCTTGTAGCCGAACACCGCCGCCACCTGGGTGAGCAGCTCCTCGCGCTCCATGCCGGCGGCCGCGCGGCACAGCGCGGTCATCGCGTTGCCGATCTCCTCCGGCGGCACGTGCTCCAGCGGCCGCTCGGTGCTCGCGGCCTGCCGGCGGAAGACGTCGTAGGCGGCGCGGTCGCCGCCCTCGGGCCACAGCCACTCGTCGGTCAGGACCGACGGCGGCAGCACCGAGAGGATCGCGGTCTTGCGGGCCTCGGTGACCCGGGTCAGCCCGAACGCCGCCGCGGTCAGCCGCACCAGCCGGTCGACGTGGATCGGGCCCTCGGCCTTGATGCCGCTGGTCAGCACCCGCCGCACCACCCGCGCCGACTTCGCGGCCGGCAGCTCGTCGAGCACCGTCTTCTCGCCGGCGGTCCTCGGCGTCCACGCGGAGAAGGTCGTCTCGCCGTCCAGGACCGCGGGGCCGGCGGGCTTCGCAGCCGGCGCCGGCTTGGGTGCGACCGCAGCCGGGGGCGGCACCGGCAGCGACGCGGTGACCGACGCGCGCAGCGCCGCGACGCCCTTGAACGACTCGATCGCCGCGGTCGGCAGCTGGAGCGGGACGACCGGCGCCGGCTCCAGCCGGGCCGCGTCGACCGCCTCGACCAGCTTCTCGACCACGGACGACGGGTCGGCCAGCCACGCCGGCAGCCAGACCCGCTCGACCGCCGGCCAGCGCTGCATCCCGGCGAGCACCTCGACCGGCAGCCCGTCCCGGTCGCCGACGGTCCGCCGCCGCGCCCACGCGGGGCCGTCGAGCAGCACCGCCATCACCGGGGTGTCGGGGTCCGACGCGCGCGCCACCGACAGGTCGATCCGGAACTCCGACAGGCCGACGTCGGTGCGCACCACGAGCCCGCGCGAGCGCAGCGCCGCGGCGATCTGCTCGCGGTGCCGGTCGACCACCGAGGTCGACCGGGCTCCGAGACCAGCACTGCGGGGCAGCACGTCGGTGCCCATCGCGGCGAGGTCGAGGTAGGCGCGCAGGTGCTTGATGCCGACCGACGAGGTCTCCTCGGCCCGCAGCTGCCCGGGCTCGAAGGAGGAGAACACCACGACCTGCCGCCGGGCGCGGGTGACCGCCACGTTGAGCCGGCGCTCGCCGCCGACCCGGTTCAGCGGGCCGAAGTTCAGCGGCAGCTGGCCCTTCTCGTTCACCGAGAACGCGGTGGAGAAGAAGACGACGTCGCGCTCGTCGCCCTGCACGTTCTCCAGGTTCTTCACGAACAGGCCCTCGCCGTCGGCGCGGTCCAGCGCCTCGGTGAGCCGGTCGTCGTCGGCAGTGTTGTTGCCATCGCGCAGCAGCGTCTCGATGAGCGCCCGCTGCTGGGCGTTGAACGTGACCACGCCGATGGACGGCGCCACATCGCGCGAGAGCGCGAACCGGCGGCGGATCTCGGCGACGATCGCCTCCGCCTCGACCGGGTTGGTGCGCAGCAGCCGCCCGCCGCCCGAGCGGTGGAAGGTGCCGCCGACCCGGACCAGCGAGACCCCGCGGCCGTCGGGGTCGGCGGAGGGCCGGCCGTGCGTCGGGGCGGGGAAGGAGGCCAGCCGGTTCTCGTAGTACTGCGCGTTGGAGAACGCGATCAGCGACTCGTCCTGGCTGCGGTAGTGCCACGACAGCCACTGCCGCGGCACGCGCGCCTGCACGCACTCGGAGAGGATCGACTCCTCGTCCTCGACGGCGGCGGCGCCGAAGTCGGAGGTCTCGTCCTCGGCGCCGGGGGTCGGCTCGGCGAAGGACGTCGGCGGCATCTGCTTGGAGTCGCCGACCACGACCGCCGTCCGTGCCCGCCCGAGCGCGCCGATGGCGTCGGCGACCCGGATCTGCGAGGCCTCGTCGAAGACGACGAGGTCGAACAGCCGCGCCTGCGCCGGGAAGAACCGCGCCACCGAGTCGGGGCTGACCAGCACGATCGGCATGACCGTGGTGATCAGCTCGCCGTACTGGGCCAGCAGCTGCCGCACGCCCAGGCCTCGCCGCTGCCGGGCGAGCTCCCGCTGCAGCGCGCCGACCTGCCCGGCGCCCAGCGCCGCGTCGAAGGGCCGCGCGTCGATCACCGCGGCGGGCAGCGCCGAGGTCAGGTGCCTGCGGACCGCCTGCGAGGCGACCGTGAACCGGCGGATCGCCTTCTCGTGGAACTCGGGGTCGAAGGTGTCCAGGCCGGTGGCGTCGCGGCGCTCCTCGACCGAGGCGGTGGCCACTCCGCGGTCGAAGGCCCGGACGGCGTCGTCGGCGAGCACCGCGCCGGTGACCAGCAGGTGCCGGGCCTCGATCAGGCCGGCCGTGCGCAGCGGCTCGAGCGTGTCGAGGAAGGACACCCAGCGGCGCAGCGACATCAGACCGGGGTGCTCGACGCCCCGCTCGGGGCGGGTCATCGTCCAGCGCAGCACGAACCCGTCGTCGCCGGCCCACTGCGCGAGCGCGGGGGAGGTGCTGCGGCACACCTCGAGCAGCCGCAGCAGGGCATCGCGCAGCCGGGTCACCTTCGCGGTGCCGACCGGGTCGGCCGTCTCGCCGGCGACGATCAGCTTGCGCAGCGCGACGTGGAACGGCGCCGAGCCGTCGACCGCGACCGCGGCCCGCCGCAGCCAGGCGACCTGCCGCTCGACCAGGCCCGGGTCGGCGAACGGGTTCCAGCCCTCCGGCACGGTGATGCCGGGGATGGACGCGGCCCGCTGGGCGATCGCGTGCACGCCGTTCTGCACCCGCCACAGGCCCTCGACCAGGGTGGGCACGTCTTTCGGCTTCACCTGCGCACCGGGCTTGAGGTACGGCGCCAAGCGGTCGCGGACGGCGATCAGCTTGCGCCGGCGGCTGAAGAAGCCGGCCGCCGCGGCGGTCTGCGCGGCCACGTAGATCTCGGCCAGCGGCAGGTCGAGGGCAGCCGGCGTCGCGACGTCCATGCCGGGGTGGCGGAACGCGAGATACGCCGCGACCTCGCCCTGGATCGCCGAGGTCGCCGCCGTCCAGTACTCGGTGAAGGTCTCGTCCAGGACGTCGAGGCCGACCGGCGGGCCGGTGAGCAGGGCGGCGACCGAATCGAGGTCCTCCGGGGTGCGGGCGTGCCGCAGCACGTTGGCCAGCCCTGACCCGACCGGAAGGTCGCGCACCGCCTGGTCGACCTCGACCGCAGCGGCCTGCGCCGCCGGCAGCTCGATCGCCGGGGAGTCGACGAACGCCCACGGGTGCCGGGTCGAGGGGCGGGTCAGGTCGGCGATGTCGGGCAGCAGCACCAGCGCCCGGCGGACGGCGGTGAACGTCTCCTCCGACGCCCCGGCCACGAACGGCAGCGGCACCGGCAGCGGCGCGAGCTCGCCCGCGGCCGACAGCTCCGCCGTCCGGGCGGTGTAGAGCGACAGGCCCGCGGCGTTGGGCGCGTGCAGCCGGTCGGCGTAGCGGGCCAGCAGCCGGCGGGCGCTGCGCAGGTCCTCGCCGTCGGCGGCCAGGCCCTGGGCGTCGACGGCGACCGCGTGCTCGATCGCCTCGCGGATCTGCGCGCGCACCACCGAGGCGCGGCTGCCCTTGTCGTGCAGATCGAGCGCGAACGGGCCCATGCCGACCGAGTCCAGCCGGCGGGCGACGACGTCGAGGGCCGCGCGCTTCTCGGCGACGAACAGCACCCGCTTGCCGTCGGCGACCGCGCGGGTGAGCAGGTTGGTGATCGTCTGCGACTTGCCGGTGCCGGGCGGGCCCTCCAGGACGAAGGTGCGCCCGGCGGTCGCCTCGGCGATGGCGCGCAGCTGGCTGGCGTCGGCCGGCGCGGGCAGCGCCGCGGCCAGCTCGTCGAGGTCGGTGTGCTCGGCGGTGTCGTAGATCGGGTCCTGGAACGGCTCGTTCGGCTCGTAGACCAGGTGCTGGACGAGCGCGTTGCCGGCGAAGTCCGACCAGTGCTCGTCGAGATCCTTCCACAGCCGGTACTTCGCGAACTGCAGGATCGCGAGGTCGGCGGTCGGCTCCACGCGGTAGGGCAGCCGGTAGCCGACCAGCGCCGAACGCATCGCCTCCAGCGCCGCGTCCAGGTCGATGCCCGAGGCATCGGTGGCCGGCTCGGCGAGCTGCGGGACCGACACCCCGTGCAGCTGGCGCAGCTTCTCCAGCAGGCAGTAGTTCGGGGTGCTCGAGCCCGCCTCGTCGAGCGTGATCCGGTAGGCGCCGGTGCGCGAGGTGGGGGTGAGGACGACGGGCACCAGCACCAGCGGCGAGCGCAGCGGGCGGCCGTCGAGCTCCCAGACCAGGCTGCCCAGCGCCAGGTAGAGGTTGTTCGCCCCGGTCTCCTCGACCACCGTCTTCGCCTTGTAGGCGAGGTTGCGCAGCCGGTTGAGGTAGCCGGCGTCAGGGACGTCGGCGTGCACCGACCGCCGCTCGACCAGCGTCTCGGCGAGCTGCTCTCCGGGCAGGTCGCGGGCGGTGGCCGCCCCGCGCTCCTTCGCGACCGCGGCGAGCTGGTCGGACGGCAGCAGGGTGATCGGCGTCCCGTCGTGGACGAAGTTCTCGAGGATGCCCAGCGACTCCGCCGGCACGACCAGCGGCAGCCCGGAGCGCGGCGTGTAGTTGATCAGCCGGTTGCGCAGCGACAGGTCCAGCAGCGCGTTCTTCCACTGCAGCACCCGCGGCGGGGCGTCGGGGCGCGCGCTGCCCGGGTGCGGCTCGGCGTGCGGGGCGGCGTGCCGGTGCTCGGCCGGCCGGTACTCGACGATCTGCAGGACGCCGTCGGCGTCGCGGGCGCGGGCGGGCAGCGGCAGGATCCCGTCGCGGCGCGCGCGGTCGACGTCGGTGACGCCGAGGACCCGGTCGAGGTCGCCGGTCAGCCAGCCGGTGTAGGCGGGGCGGTGCAGGTCGGCGCCGGGCTCACCGAGGCTGGTGAGCAGCTTCGGCTCGACCAGCCCGATCAGCCCGAGGTCGACCAGGTTGACCAGCGGGGCGACGTCGGTGGTGGCGGCGCTCTCGGCGCTGCGTTCTTCCTTCCAGTAACCGAGGAACGCGTGGCCTTCCGCGAGCCACAGCAGCGGCCGGATGCCGGCCTGCTCCAGCGCGGCGGCCATGAGGACGACGACGTCCAGGGGCGTGCCGACCTGCCAGGTGAGGACGTCGCCGGGCGTGCGCACCTGCTGGCCGATCTCCACCCAGCTGGCCGGCGGCTCGCTGTGCCGGATGCCGTGGTTGCGGATCGCCTCGGCGAGGGCGGCGACGATCGCGTCGACGCGCTCGGGGCCGCCGTCGTAGCCGTCGACCAGGTCGCTGCCGGTGTCCCGGTCGAGGATCGCCGCGGCTTCCTCGATCAGCCCGGACACCGCCGGGTGGTTGGGCTGCACGTGGGCGGCGAGCATCTCCAGCGCCAGCGGCAGGGGAGTGGCCAGCCACTGGTGGGCGGCGAGCACCCGCACCGGCGTGCTCGCGTGGCCGATCACCCGCTCGCCGTCGACCACCTCGACGTCGATCACGCCCGGGCGCTGGCTGTCGACCTGCAGCATCGCCGCGGGGTCGAGGGTGAGCGCGACGTCCTGGAGGACCGTCGTCCGGCCCTCGTCGAGGTCCGCGGTGAGCTCGACGGCGCTGCCGATCGGGCCTTCCGGGTCGCGGACCGACAGCCGCACCGTCGCGCCGCCGACCGTGGCGGTCGAGGTGAGCGCGAGCCGGTTGACCACCGGGATCCGGTTGTGCGCCAGCGCGTAGCTGAGCACCGGGGTGGTGGTGAGGTCGATCGAGACCGCCGCCACCGGGGCGACCACGTCGCCCGTCCGGAGGTCAGCGGTGTCCATGCGATCTGTCTACCGGGTCAGGACGGACCAGTCCGCCCAGGGGTCGGGTGTCTGTTGCCTGTGTGACTGCTGCGGCGATCTTCCGCGGATCACACCCGGGAAGTACGCGGGTACCACCTTCCGGAGGGTCGCGACCGGCGATGTGTACGCCGATGGGGTTCTTTCGGGTCTCGGACCGGTCGTACCCAGTGTCCCCCGGGTTAGCGTGCGCCGGATGAGCACCGGGGGTCTGCCCACGATCTGGGAGCTGCTGGCGGAGGCGGCCGAGACGCTGCCCGAGCCGTTCAGCCGCGCGGCCCTGATCAACTGGGTGAGCGCGCGCCGTCCCGACGTCGGGGTCTCCTCGATCGCCGCCCACATCCAGTTCGCCACCGACAACGCCAGCCACCCCGACGGCGCGCCGTTCGCCGGGCGCACGCCGCTGCTGCACCGGGTCGACCGCGGCAGGTACCGCCGCTACCAGTCGCCGCTGCCGCAGCGGTGGGAGCCGGCCGAGCTGCCCGACGGCGGATCCGGCGGCCGCGTCGTCCTCGTCGGGTCCTCCGGGGCGGTCGCCGACGGGGTGCAGCCGGCGTCCCGGCTGTTCCGCAGCAGCGGGTTCGCCCGCGCCCGGGAGCACGCGCAGTCCTCGGGGCACCCGTGGTTCGTGCTGTCGGCCAAGCACGGCCTGCTCGACCCCGACGACGTCGTCGGGCCGTTCGACGTGCTCTTCGGCGACCAGTCGCTGGGCTACCGGACGGCGTGGGGTGAGTGGGTGGTCGCCCAGCTGGCCGACCGGGTGCGGCTGACCGGTACCACCGTCGAGGTGCACGGCGGGGTCGACTTCGCCCAGCCGCTGCGCACCCCCCTGGCCCGCCGGGGTGCCGGGCTGGAGATCCCGCTGCCGGGGATGTGGAGCGACGCCGACGCGCCCCCGAGCCCGCCGGGCGAGGAGCACGAGGACCAGGGCGAGCACGAGAACGCGGCCCGCACCGCGCTGCACCGGCTGCGCGGGCTGGTCGCCCGGCACGGCGCCGACGAGCAGGACCGCCGCCGCGCCTGACCCGGCAGAAGTCGCGACTTCTGCCGTGACGGGGGCGCTTCCGCGCGGCTCGGCGCGGCGCTACCTTGGCGCGGCTCTCGGAAACACTCCCGTCTCGCATGTCGACGGAGGTCGAGCCATGGCCGAAGACCCCCACCGTCCGCCCCTGTCCGACGAGCCCGACCGCGAGGAGCCCCCGGGCGTCGTGCCGGGCGGTGCCCGCCAGCGGCCGTCCGGCGACCGGCCCGAGGAGGGGTTCGTCCCCGTCTCCGAGATCATCGTGGAGGTCGCGCCGACCAGCCCGCTGTTCGGGGAGCAGGAGCCGCGCACCGAGCAGATCGTCGAGGTCGCCCCGGACGGCCCGGCCGAGCGGCGTCCCGGCCCGTCGCCGTACGAGCCCGGCCCGATCGAGGGGGTCGCGCCGGAGGTGCAGCCGTCGGAGACCGAGCCCCCGCGGCCGGCGGAACCCTCCGAGGTGGTCACCGAGGTCGCACCGGAGCGGATCGTCGAGGTCGCGCCCGGGCGGCCGTCGCCGTACGAGCCCGGCCCCGGCCCGATCGAAGAGGTGGCGCCCGAGGTCCAGCCGGAGGTCGCGCCCGAGGTGCAGCCGTCGGAGACCGAGCCCTCGCGGCCGACGGACCCCTCCGAGGTGATCCCCGAGGTCGCCCCCGAGGTGGCCCCGGAGCGCTGAGGTGGCTGTCCTCCCGTTCCCGACCCCGGTGCGGGAGCCCGCGCCGGACGACGACCGCGCGGAGCTGCTCGCGTTGCTGCGCCGCGACGGCATCCTCCACCGCTCCGACGAGCAGCCCGTGCTGTCGCGGGACGGCTCCTCGGCGCGGTGGATGCTCGACTCGCTGCCGGTCACGCTGACCCCGCGGGGCGCCACCCTGGCCGCGCGCGAGCTGCTGCGGCTGCTGGAGCGGTTCGAGGGCCGGCAGCTCGCGACCCTCGGCCTGACCGGCGTCCCGCTGGTGCAGGGCTGCGTGCTGCTGGGCGGCGGCAGGTATTCGGGCCTGCTGGTCCGCAAGGAGCGCAAGGCGCACGGCTCGCTCAAGCTGATCGAGGGCCGGCTTGATCCGGGCGAACCGGTGGTGCTGGTCGATGACTCGATCAGCTCCGGGCACTCGATGCTCACCTGCACCCGGGTGCTCCGCGAGGCCGGGTTCGAGGTGGAGGGCGCGGTCGCGCTCGTGGGGTTCGGCTACGACCGCGGGCCTGCCCGGCTGGTGGAGGCGGGACTCCGGGTGGCGACCGTCTTCGACATCTACGCCGACTTCATGCGGGCCATGGACGACGAGTCCGACCACCCGGCCAACCCGACGAAGCGGCCGCTGCCGGCGGCGACCGGCGCGTGGCTGGCGGACGGCCTGCACCCGGCTGCGCTCGCCCGCGAGGTGATCGCCGAGCACCTGCGCACCGGCGAGGTGCCGCGCGCACCGCGCCGGCTCGACCGCGCGTACGACGGCGCCGGCGGCTGCTGGGTGAGCCTTCGGCGGCGCTCCCGGATCCACGACCGGCCGGCGCGCAGCGGGTTCTGGCACTTCCCGGGCGAGCCCTCCGGCCCGGTGGCGGCCGACGTCGTCCGGGCCGCGGTCCAGACGGCGCAGCAGCTGCGCGGCGCCGACGACCCGCTCGCCGTGCTCGACCAGTGCGCGGTCGCGGTCACGTTCTTCGGCGCCCTGGAGGAGTGCACCGTCGCCGACCTCGACGACGACCGGTACGGCATCGTCGTCCGCAGCCGGGAGCGGGACTCGCGGATGGGCGGGGCCCTGCCCCGCATGCCCGGCATCGCGACCGAGTGGGAGCAGTACGTGCACGCCGCCCGGCGCAACGCCGGGCTGCTGCCGCTCGAGCCGCACGTCGTGTACCGGCACACGGTCGAGAAGCTGGTCGAGCCGGGGGAGTCCTGGCAGCCCACCGGTGTCCCGGTGGCCGGCCCGGTCTGGTCCGACGACCCGGCGCTCGCCCGGCCGGTGGCCGAGGCGGCCCGGGCGGCGGTGCTCCGCGCCCTGGACCGGCCGGGGCCGGAGCCGTTCGTGCCTGGTGTCGCGGACGGCGTCCAGGGGCTGTTCGTCACCGTCTACGCCGGCGGCCGGCTGATCGGCTGCGCCGGGGCGTTCGCCGCCGACTGCGCGACCCGGCTGGGGGAGTTCGCCGCGGCCGCCGTCTCCGACCGGCGGTTCCGCGGCGCAGGGACGGACGACCCGATCGCGGTCAGCGTCTCGCTGCTGTTCGCCCGGCACGAGATCGGCACCGCCACGCCGGAGTGGGTCGAGGGCCCGACCCGCTTCGCCGACCAGGCGCTCGCCGTCCGCCAGGGCGACCGCGCGGGGTTCGTGCTGCCGTTCGTCGCCGTCACCCACGACCTGTCCCCGCGCGGCTACGTGCTCGAGGTGATCGACAAGGCCGGCATCACCCGGCCGCCGTACTCCTGGACGCGCTACGACTGCGCCACCTGGCTCGCCGACGGCGACGGTGTCCGGCGGCTGCGCGGCGCCCTCCCCGAGGGTGCCCCGGCGGCCACGCCGGCCGAGCAGCGCGCCCGGCTGGAGCCGCTGCTGCGGCGCTACACACTGCGGCACTCCGTCCCGGCCGACGAGCCCTACCTCGTCCGGTACGAGGTGTTCGGCAACCGGCTGCACGCCGGCGCGCACCCGGCGCGGATCGCCTACGGCGCCTGGGTCAAGGCCCGCGCCGGGCTGGTCGCCGAGGCGCACGCCGACCTGGCCCGGCTGGGCGAGCCCGACTCGATCGCCGAGCCGGCGTTCGTCGCGCTGGCCGACCTGGCGCTGGGCCGCACGCCGGACGTCGGCCGGTTGGTCGACGCGATCGACCGGCACGGGCGCTTCGACACCGAGCACCAGGACTACGCGCCCGGCCAGGCGCTGCTCGCCCTCGCTCGCGCTGCGGCCGCCGGTGTCGACGTCCCCACCGGGCCGGTCGAGCGGGCGCTCGCGCACTACCGGCGGCGGTTCCGGCAGAACACCGCCTGGGGCGCGGTCTCCTGGCTGGCCCAGGCGTACGCCGCGTGGGGCGGCCTGCTCGGCGCCGAGCACACCCGGTTCGCCCACGAGGTCGCCGACGTCGCCCTGCGGTTCCAGTCGCGGAAGTCCGGCGGCTTCCTCAACGACCACGCACCGCAGGCGCCCGGCGCGACCACGGCCCTCTACCTGGAGGGCCTCGCCGCGGTCCTCGCCGCCGGGGGCGATGTGGAGCGCTACCGCGACGCCTGCGCGCGCGGCCTGGCGTTCCTCGACCGGCTGGTCTACCAGCCGCGGGACGTCGCCGTCCTGCCCGACCCCGACTGGGCGCTGGGCGGCGTGCGGACGACGGCCACCCGGAGCGACGTGCGGATCGACTACGTGCACCACGCCCTGTCGGCGGTGCTCGCGCTGGGGGAGCTGCCGTGAAGCCGGTCGCGCTGGTGAGCATGCCGACGATGAGCACCCGCTTCCCGTCCTTCCAGCTGGCGCTGCTGACGCCGGTGCTGGAGCGGGCCGGGTACGAGGTGCGGCCGATGTCGCTGTTCCTGCGGTTCGCGCAGCGGCTCGGGCCGGCGCTCAACGAGGCGCTGGCCGACGTCTACCCGTGCATGGTCGGCGAGTGGATCTGGACGACCGCCGCGTTCGGCCCGCGCAACGACGGCGACGAGTACCTCGCGCACTACGAGAGCAACCTCGCCGCGATCTGCGGCCGCGCCGGGTGCACGGTCGAGGACCTGCGGCACGTGCGCGACGTCGTCGCCCCCGCGTGGCTCGCCGAGGTGGTCGAGGGCACCGACTGGTCGCAGTTCGGCGTCGTCGGCCTGTCCATCACCTTCCAGCAGATGGTCGCCTCGCTGGCGTTCGCGCGGGCGCTGAAGCGACGGCACCCCGAGGTGCCGGTCGTGCTGGGCGGCGCGACGTTCGAGGACGACATCGCGCTGGAGGTGATGCTCCGCAACCCGGCGGTCGACGTCGTCCACTGCGGCGACGCCGACGTCACCGCACCCGAGCTGGTCCGCCGGCTGCAGACCGGCGAGTCGCTCGCCGGCCTGGCCGGGGTGCTGTGGCGGGACGACGACGGCGCCGTCCGCTCCGAGGGCCGCGCACCCAACTTCGCCGACCTCGACAGCTCACCGGTCCCCGACTTCGACGAGTACTACGCCAGCCGCGGACCCGGTGACCGGCGCGAGGTGATGCTGCCGATCGAGACCGCCCGCGGCTGCTGGTACGGCATGAAGCACCACTGCGTCTTCTGCGGGCTCAACCGGGCGGGCATGGAGTTCCGGCGCAGGAGCCCCGAGCAGGTGCTGGACATGCTCCAGCAGCTGTCCAGCCGGTACGGCACGCGGTGGTTCAACGCGATCGACAACATCCTGGCGCCGGCCTACACGGCGCGGCTGTTCGGCCGGCTGGCCGAGGAGCACACCGACCTGCGGCTGCACTACGAGATCCGGCCGAAGATCTCGCGCGCGCAGCTGCGCGACCTGCGCCGTGGCGGGCTGGTGTCGGTGCAGCCGGGCATCGAGAGCTTCTCGACCCACGTGCTCGAGCTCATGCGCAAGAACGTCACCGGGATCGGCAACCTCGAGCTGCTCAAGTGGACGACGTACTACGGGATCAACAACTCCTACAACATCCTCTACGGCTTCCCGGGCGAGACCGAGGCCGACTACCGGGCGCAGGCGGAGGTCCTGCGCCGGATCCCGCACCTGCAGCCGCCGTACGCGATGGCGCAGGCCCGACCGGACCGCGGCTCGCCGATGCACGAGGAGCCCGGCGAGCACGCGATCTCGTTCCTGCGGCCGTCGGCCTGCTACCGGTACATCTACCCGCCCGAGTACGACCTGCGCCGCATCGCGTACTTCTTCGAGCACGGCTTCGACGTCGACCTGCCGGTCGACGGGCCGCGGGAGTGCCGGTCGCTGGTGGCGAACTGGAAGTCGCGGTGGAACGCGGAGCAACGGCCGTACCTGCGGTACGTGAAGACCTGGCAGTCGGTGAGCATCCACGACGGGCGCGGGGAGAGCCGTCGCGCGTACCGCTACGACGGGCGGGACGCCGCGCTGTACGAGTTCTGCGCCGATGCCCGCACGCGCGAAGAGCTGGCCGCCGTCGAGGGCTTCACACCCGAGGAGCTCGACCGGGCGCTGGCCGGGTTCGTCGAGCGCGACCTGGTGCTCTGCCTCGACGGGAAGTACCTGGCCCTGGCGCTGCCGGACAACCCGTACCACTGAGCGGCTACGGCCGGCCGGCGTGCGGGACCTCGACCTGCGTCGTCACGAGGACCGCCTCGCGGACCGGTGCGCGGGTGTGCTCGAAGAAGTCCGGGGCGGCCGCGATGAGCAGCGTGCGGCCGTCGTCCCCGCCGAGCATGCAGGCGAACACGCCCATGCCGTCGGGCCCGGCGACCTCGTCGACGATCGCCCCGCCCGGGGCGACCCGGACGACGCGGCCGTGGAAACCGTCGGCGACCCACACGTGGCCCTCGGCGTCGGAGGTGCAGCCGTCGGGGCCGACGACGATCTGCGGCGCCAGCTCCTCGACGGTGCTGCCGGTGGGCAGCGGGCCGAACTCGGCCCAGACGCGGCGGTCGGTCAGGCTGCCGTCCTCACCGATGGTGAACGCGGTGAACCGGTTGCCCCAGGTCTCCCCGACGACCAGCGTGCCGTCCGCGAGGATCACCGAGCCGTTGGGGAAGTGCAGGTCCTCGGCGACGACGGTGACGCTGCCGTCGGGGTCGACCCGCTTGAGCGTGGTCGGGCGGATGTCCGCGCCGCCCATGAGGTCGAAGCCGAAGTCGCCGACGAACACGCGACCCACGTCGTCGACGACGCAGTCGTTGAGGGGGCCGCCGCAGTAGGGGGCGAGGTCGGCGTAGGTGGACAGCTCGCCGCCGGCGAGGCGGAGCAGCCGCTGGTCCTTCATCGAGACGATGACCATCGACCCGTCGGGCAGCCAGCCGAGGCCCGAGGGCTGCTGCTCGACCTCGGCGACGACGGTGCCCTGACCGTCCGGGGTGATCCGGGTGACCTGGTGGGTGTAGAAGTCCGAGACCCACCACGCACCGTCGTGCCAGCGCGGGCCCTCGAAGTAGGAGCCGCCGGGGAACAGGGTGGTCAGCGACCTCGTCGTCATGCTGCGGACGCTAGTGCTCTGCCCAGCGTGCTGGGCAGAGCACCAGCTCCCGCGGATCCGTCGTGCTCACTCCCGCGGCGGGGCAGAGCAAGAGAGCCCGCGCCATGTCCCGCTATGGCCAGCCATGCGAATCGATCCGCACCTTCGATTAGCCGTAAGTGTCAGGAAGCCAGTCCCGCGCTTGGCTCAAGAAGAGTTGATATGGCCCGTAGGTCCTGAAGCGCTGCCTCAAGTGTTCGTGTGACAAGCCGGCTTGGTCGAGCAGGACGGCTCGAAGGAGCCATCTAAGCGAAACTGCGACGGCGAGATATCTGTCGATTTCCGCCTCGTCGAGCCAGCCTTGACGGGATCGATGGGCGAAGTCGTTTCGAGCCTCATATACGTGCACCCTCCATTTGGAGGTCTTACCCGTGATGCCGGGAGCGACGAGCTCCGCCATCTCGGCAAGTTCTTTCAGCCTTTGAGCGTAGCCCGGTTCGTGCACGAAAGTCAGAAACCCTTTGACCGCATCTCTCGCAGCGGGTTCGATTGAGGCAGCGGCGTCGACCGCTGCTGCCCGAACGGCAGCGCCAACCTCCACTGGAAATCGCAAAGTGTCGGGCCGTAGGCGTCGATGCAATCCCTCCGCAACGGTCGCTAGCTCGAGCACCTGCGCCTCGAGTGTGTTGTCGCCATCGAGCATCCTGACAACGACCGGCGGAAGCGGCCCGAGAAGCTCGACGCGGTCTAGCCAATGGGCAAGAGTCTGCAAGTGTAGATCGCCGGGATGGAGTAGCGACTGGGCCGGCCAGGGGATATTCTGGGTTCGATGGGAGGGGCTGTGGACCTTCAGCCATTGCTTACCTGAAGCCACCTCGACGCCGAGCAGGCCGGCGTCCTGACCACAGGCGAGGCTGACCAGACTTGCAAGCGGTCGCATATACCGCCGGTCGAGTTCGCGGATGCTTGCCTCAGGTAGATCCTCCATCGTCAGCCAGGTGGCGGAGTCACGCAGCTCGATGTTGATCGATCCGCCACCTGTAACCGGGACGGATTCGTCGGGAATGATGGTCGGAGCATTTAGCCCCTGAATGCAGAAACGTGTCCTCGTGAATCTATGGTCGCGACCGGATAGATGAGCCCCTAGGATCACCTGAAGAGAGATTCGCTGTTCGTCCTGCTCGTTAGGTAGCAAACCGCCGATGTATCCGGTATTCAATGAGTCTAACAAGGTTACGGGCGTGCCATTGTGGAGCACGCCGTGAACAGTCCTCGCGAGCGTGTCAGGCTCAAGGTGGTAGACACCCGGAGAATCCGTCACGGCTGTTGTAGTTAGCGCGCCCTTGGTTGTGAGTCTGCCTACTTCGCCAGGTTCTAGCGTTAGAGTGCCTGCGCGCCGGTCAGTAGGTTTGCCGGCCAGCCAAAACTCCCCGGCCCGGTCGCTGGAGGAGTTCATCGCTCCCTCAATAGCATGCGATACCCAGAGCCTCAAGCTCCACGGTCAGCCGCCGGCGAAGCGCTGCTCCAGCTCCTGGATCTCGGGCAGGCCGATGAGGTCGGTGAACTCGCCGAACGCCGGCAAGCCGTCCAGCGACGGGATGCCGTCGCGCTTCAGCGTCGCGAGCAGCGCACGGATGCCCGCGGTCGCCGCCAGGAGCGTGCCGATCGGGTAGATGACCAGCGAGAAGCCCAGCTCGGTCATCCGTGCGAGCGACAGCGGCGGCGTCTTGCCGCCCTCGGCCCAGTTGAACACCAGCGGCGCGACGTCGCGCAGCTCGGTGGCGACCCGCGCGATGTCGTCCTCGGCGGTCGGCGCCTCGACGAACAGCAGGTCGGCCCCGGCGTCGGCGAACGCCTTCGCCCGGCCGATCGCCTCGTCCAGCCCGAGGACGGCGACCGCGTCGGTGCGGGCGATGACCACCAGGTCGGGATCGCGGCGGGCCTCGACGGCGGCGCGGATCTTCCCGACCATCTCCTCGGCGCCGATCAGCGCCTTGCCGCTCATGTGCCCGCACTTCTTCGGCAGCACCTGGTCCTCGAGCTGGATGCCGGCCACGCCGGCCTGCTCGTAGAGCTGCACGGTGCGCACCACGTTGATCGCGTTGCCGTAGCCGGTGTCGGCGTCGGCGATCACGGGGACGTCGACGGCGGCGACGATCCGCCGGGCGTTGTCGACCATCTCCGACCCGGTCAGCAGCCCGACGTCGGGGCGGCCGATCAGCGAGGCCGTCGTCCCGAAGCCGGTCATGTAGACCGCGTCGAAGCCGGCCTGCTCGATCAGCCGGGCCGACAGCGCGTCGTACGCGCCCGGGGCGACCAGCGGCTCCGGGCGGCCGAGCAGCTCGCGCAGCCGGCGCCGGGGAGTGCGGTCCGTGCTCAGCAGGTTCGCCACGGCTGGCCCCCTCGTTGTATGCAGACATCCAGAATTTACCGGCAGCCATTGCCTCCTGGAACCCGATCGCCCTACGTTTGCACACAATCTGCCGAGGAGTGTGACGGGTGACACGTGCGGTGACGTCGGCCGAGCGGACGCTCGCGGCGCTCCGGGAGCTGATCCTGGACGGCGATCTGCGCCCCGGCACCCGGCTCGGCGAGGTCGAGCTCGCCGAGCGGCTCGGCGTCAGCCGCACCCCCGTCCGCGAGGCGCTCACCCGGCTGGCCGCCGAGGGCCTGGTCGACCTCGCCCCCAACCGGGGCGCCCGGGTGGCCACGTGGACCGTCGCCGAGCTCGAGGGCGTGTTCGACCTGCGCGCCTCCCTCGAGCCGCAGCTGACCGGCTTCGCCGTCGGCCGGGCCACCGCCGACGACGTCGCGGCCCTCGAGGAGCTCGCGCAGCGGATGCTCGCCGTCGGCACGCCGGGCCCGGACCAGGACCTCGACGCGCTGGTCCCGCTCAACCGTGCCTTCCACGACCGGCTGGTCGGGCTCGCCGACCACCCGGCGCTGGCCACCGCGCTGGCCGCGGCGATCCACCCGCCGATCGTGCTGCGCAACTTCCACACGTACGACGAGGCGTCGCTGCGCCGCAGCCTCGCCCACCACGCAGAGATCGTCGCCGCCGTCCGCGCCGGTGACCCGGCGTGGGCGCAGGCGGTGATGACCGCGCACATCAGCAACGCCCGGGCCGTGATGGTCCGCGCGGCCCGTGAGAACGCAGTCCGACAAGAGGAGGCCTCATGAGCTACCGGCTCGGTGTCGACGTCGGCGGCACCTTCACCGACGTGCTGCTCGTCGAGGAGGGCAGCGGTGCGACCTGGCGGGCCAAGACCGCCTCCACCCCGGCCGACCAGGCGGTCGGCGTCCTGCACGGCATCGAGAAGGTCTGCGCGGACGCCGGCATCGAGCTGGCCGAGGTCGCGCAGGTGCTGCACGGCACGACGGTGGCGACCAACGCGATCCTCGAGGGCAAGGGCGCGACCGTCGGGCTGGTCACCACCAAGGGCTTCCGGCAGGTGCTGCAGATTGCCCGGTCCTTCGTGCCCGGCGGGCTGGCCGGCTGGATCATCTGGCCCAAGCCCGAACCGCTGGCCGACCTGCGCAACACCGTCGAGGTCGACGAGCGGATCGCCAGCGACGGCACCGTGATCCGCAAACTCGACGAGGACGACGTCCGCCGGCAGCTCACCAGGTTGCAGGGCCGCGGCGTCCAGGCGCTGGCCGTCTCGCTGATCAACGCCTTCGCCGACCCGGCGCACGAGCGGCGCATCGCCGAGCTCGCCGCCGAGCTGCTGCCCGGCGTCCCGGTGTCGCTGTCCTCCGACGTGCTGCCCGAGCTGCGCGAGTACGAGCGCACGCTGACCACCGTCGCCAACGGCTACGTGCAGCCGCAGGTCAAGAAGTACGTGCAGAACCTCTCCGACCGGCTGGCGCAGGGCGGGGTGGCCGGGGAGCTGGCGATCCTGCGCAGCGACGGCGGGCTGCAGTCGGCGACCGCCGCGCTCGCCGCGCCGGTGACGATGCTGCTCTCCGGCCCCGCCGGCGGGGTGACCGGCGCGGTGTGGGTGGCCGAGCAGTGCGGCTACTCCGACCTGATCACCTTCGACATGGGCGGCACCTCCACCGATGTCGCGCTGGTGCAGGGGCTGACCCCGCGCATCGGCCGGGAGACCAAGGTCGGCGACCTCACCGTGCGCGCCTCCAGCGTCGACGTGCGCACGGTCGGCGCGGGCGGCGGGTCGATCGCCCACGTGCCCGAGCTCACCAAGGCGCTGCGGGTCGGCCCGCAGTCCGCCGGCGCCGACCCCGGCCCGGCCGCCTACGGCAAGGGCGGCACCGAGCCGACGGTCACCGACGCCAACGTCGTCCTCGGCTACCTGCCCTCGTCGCTGGCCGGCGGCGAGATCACCCTGGACGTCGACGCCGCGCGCACCGCGGTCGGCACGGTCGCCGAGGCGATGGGGCTGGAGTCCCCGGAGGCCGCGGCCGCCGGCATCGTCGACATCGTCAACGAGAACATGCTCGGCGGGCTGCGGCTGGTCTCGGTGCAGCAGGGCTTCGACCCGCGCGACTTCGCGCTGGTCGCCTTCGGCGGCGCCGGGCCGCTGCACGCCAACGCGCTCGGGAAGCTCACCGGCGCGTGGCCGGTCATCGTGCCGCCGTCCCCCGGGGTGCTCTGCGCGCTCGGCGACGCCACCACCAGCCTGCGCGACGAGTCGGCACGCACCGTACTGCGCCGCTTCGCCGACCTCTCCGGCAGCGAGCTGGCGCTGATCCTCCGCGAGCTGGCGGCCGACGCCGGCGAGCGGCTCACCGGGCAGGGCCTGCCGGCCGACCAGCAGTCGGTGCGCTTCCAGGTCGACGTCCGCTACCACGGGCAGGGCTTCGAGATCCCGGTGGACGTCGAGCCGGCGTGGCTGGACGACGTGGACGGCGCTCTGGGGAAGCTGAGCGGCGCGTTCGACGCCGAGCACGACCGGCTGTTCGGCTTCCTCCTGCAGGTCGACCACGAGCTGGTCAACGCCCGCGCGACGGTCACCGGGCCGCGGCCGGACGTCGCCCCGGTCCGGCTCGAGGACGGCGACGGCGACCCGGCCGGCGCGCTGGTGGACACCCACCCGATCCACGTCGGCGGTGAGCAGGTGACCGCGTCGGTCTACGACCGGGCGAGACTGCGCGCCGGCGACGTCATCCGGGGTCCGGCGATCGTGACCGAGATGGACTCGACCACCCTCGTCCTGCCCGAGCACTCCGCCGTGGTGCACGCGTCGGGCTCGCTCCTCATCAACCCGGTGGAGGGCTGATCCGTGGCACGCATCATCGAGACCGCGACCGGCGCGATCGACGAGGTCGACGTCGACCCGGTGACCCTCGACCTCATCGAGAACGGGCTGCGCAACGCCCGCTACGAGATGGACGAGGTGCTGTTCCGGACGGCGCTGTCGCCCGGGATCCGCGAGCAGCACGACGAGTTCCCGCTGATCGGCGACCCCAGCGGGAAGATGGTCGTCGGCCAGTTCGGGCTGTCCATCCCCGACTTCCTCGACGGGTTCGACGACACCATCGAGGAGGGCGACGTCCTGCTGACGTCGGACCCGTACTCCTGCGGCGCCGCGATCAGCCACGCCAACGACTGGCTGCTGGTCCTGCCGGTCTTCCACGAGGGCCGGCTGGTCGGCTGGGCGTCGATGTTCGGGCACATGTCCGACGTGGGCGGCAAGACGCCGTCGTCGATGCCGACCGACGCCCGGACGATCTACGAGGAGGGCGTGGTCATCCCGCCGTTCAAGCTCTACCGCAAGGGCGAGCTGAACGACGACGCGCTGCGGATCATCCTCAACCAGGTCCGCATGCCCGACTGGAACCGCGCCGACCTCAACGGCCTGGTCGCCGCGTGCCGCACGGCCTCCCGGCGGGTGGTCGAGATGTGCCAGCGGTTCGGGACGGCGACCTACCTCTCCGCCCTCGACGCCCTGCTGCAGCGCAACTACGACGCCATGAAGGTGCTGCTGCAGGTGGTGTTCGAGGAGGGGCGCACCCTGTCGTTCACCGACTACATCGACGACGACGGGGTCGGCAACGGCCCCTACGAGCTGAAGCTGTCGCTGACCCGCACCGGCGACAAGGTGCACCTGGACTTCACCGGCTCGTCGCCGCAGGCGCTCGGGCCGGTGAACTACTACATCAACGACAACCTGACCCGGATGTTCTTCGGGATCTACATGATCACCGTCGCCGATCCGCAGATCCTCTGGAACGACGGCTTCTACCCGCTGGTCGACGTCACGATCCCGGACGGCTCGTACTGGAAGCCGAAGTTCCCGGCCGCGCTCAACGGCCGCAACCACGGCATCGGGCGGGTGTTCGACCTGTTCGGCGGGCTGCTCGGGCAGACCAACCCGGCGCTGCTCAACGCCGCCGGGTTCTCCTCCTCGCCGCACTTCATGTACTCCGGCTTCTACTCCTCCGGCGAGCGCAAGGGAGAGTGGTTCCAGCTCTACTCGATCGGCTTCGGCGGCATCCCCGGCCGGCCGCTCGGCGACGGCCCGGACGGCCACTCGCTGTGGCCGAGCTTCGTGAACATCCCGTGCGAGTACCTCGAGTCGTACTACCCGCTGCGCATCGAGCGGTGGGAGACGATCGCCGACACCGGCGGTGCCGGCCTGCACCGCGGCGGCAACGGCGTCGACGTCGCCTACGTCTTCGAGGAGCCGGGCGAGATCGCCATCCACGACGACCGCTGGCTGACCTACCCGTGGGGCGTCAACGGCGGCCGGCCCGGCGCCCGGGGCACCAAGTGGGTCGACCGCGCCGACGGCACCCGCGAGGTGCTGCCCTCCAAGTGCCACGGGGTCCGGGTGGAGCCCGGCGACGTCCTGCACTTCGTCACCTGGGGCGGCGGCGGGTGGGGCGACCCGCTCGAGCGGGACGCGGAGCTCGTGGCCACGGAGGTCGCCCGCGGGCTCGTGTCGGCGGACGGCGCCCGGCGCTACGGCGTCGTGGTGGGTGGCGACGGCGGAGTGGACGAGGAGGCCACGCGGGCGCTGCGGGACCGGATGCGCGCCGACCGGCCGGCCGAGCTTCCGGTGTTCGACTCCGGCCCGCCGATCGAGGAGCTGCTGGCCCGCTGCGAGGAGGAGACCGGGCTGCCGGCGCCGAAGCGGCCCGTGTGGACGTGACATCCGGCCCGCACGGCTCCGGGTTCAGCGGCCGGGTCGGGTGGGGGACGACGCCGGCGCTCGTCGTCGTCGACCTGGTGCGTGCCTACACCGAGCCGGACGGGCCGTTCGGGCTGCCGGACACGGGCCCTGCGGTGGCGGCGACGCAGCGCCTGGTCGACGCCGCCCGCGCGCACGGGCGCCTCGTCGTCTGGACCACCGTCCGGTTCACCGCCGGGCTGGGCGACGCCGGTCTGTTCGTGCACAAGGTGCCGGCGCTGGCCTGCTTCGCCGAGGACGCGCCCGGCGGCTGGGGCGAGCTGACCCTGAAGCCCGGGGCGGGCGAGCCGGTGGTGGTCAAGCAGTACGCCTCGGCGTTCTCCGGCACCTCGCTGGCCGCGACGCTGCGGGTCGCCGGCGTGGACACCGTCGTCGTCACGGGGGTGTCGACGTCCGGCTGCGTGCGGGCGACGGCGATGGACGCGCTGAACTCCGGCTTCCGCCCGCAGGTCGTGCGCGAGGCCTGCGCCGACCGGACGCCGGCCGTGCACGAGAACAACCTCACCGACCTCGACGCCAAGTACGCCGACGTCACGGACCTGGCGGAGGCGCTCGCGCACCTCTGAACCGTCGTACCAGTACATGACGGTTCCTTTGCGGGTCGCACCACGGCGCGCGATCCGGGTCTGGAACGCGCCCGCACCTGGCACGGTCGGCGTGGACCCGGCAGCGGTGGCCGGGGCGCGAGCACCCAGGAGGCGCCATGACCTGCACGCACTGCGACGCCGAGACCCAGCGGGGCCGGTTCTGCGTCGGCTGCGGCCGGCGGCTGCTCCCGCCGCTGCAGCCGATGCGGCCGGTCCCGCGGCGTCTCCAGGCCGATCTCGACCTCACCCAGCCGGTGCTCCGCCTCGACCGCGTGCCGCAGCCGCGGGTCCCGCACGTCAGCGAGGTGGCCGCCGGGGGACGATGACGGCGATGGCCAGGACCAGTGCGGGTGTGCTGCTCTACCGGCGGGCCGGGACCGGCGTGGAGGTGCTGATCGGGCACATGGGCGGCCCGTTCTGGGCCAAGAAGGACGCCCACGGCTGGTCGATCCCCAAGGGCGAGGTCGAGGACGGCGAGGAGGCGTTCGCCGTCGCGCTGCGCGAGTTCGAGGAGGAGCTCGGCTCGCCCTGCCCGGCGTCGGACTTCACGCCGCTCGGCGAGGTGAAGGCGAGCGGCAAGTCGATCACCGTCTGGGCGGCAGAGGGCGACCTGGACGCGACCGCCTGCGTCAGCAACACCTTCGAGCTGGAGTGGCCGCCGCGCTCGGGGCGGATGCAGGAGTTCCCGGAGATCGACCGCGCGGAGTGGGTCGACCTGGGCACCGCGCGGGAGAAGCTGGTGAAGGGCCAGCTGCCCTTCCTCGACCGTTTGGCCGGCGCGCTCTAGGGGCCGGCGATCCAGAGCATCTCCACCCACCGGCTGCCGACGTCGCACTGGCCGACCACGAGCGCTCCGGCGTCCTGCCACGCCGGCGCGATCGCCCGGACGTCCGGCCCCAGCGAGCAGCCGACGTCGAGCGGCCCCCGGATCTCGCCGGTGCGCAGGTCGACCGCCCGCGCCCCCTCGATCGCCGGCAGCAGCGCCCACTGCTGCGCGGGCTCCACCGTGAGCGCGTAGTCGAAGATCCGATCGGTCAGCTGCACGAGCACCGGGCCCGCTCCGCCGCCGTCCGGCACCGCGAGGATCCAGGCGCCGTCCGGGACGTCGACCACGAGGAACACGGTGCCGTCGATGCCGACCGCCACCGACTGCGTCTCGGCCCGCTCGGCCAGGCTGGTCACCCGCACCGGCTCCTCGAGGGTGGTGAGCGAGGCGTCGTAGCGCAGCAGCGTGGGGATGCGCAGCTGCGCCACCTCGGTCGGCGAGGCGTCGAAGACGACGGTCGCGCCGCCGCCGGGCCGGGCGACCAGGCCGGCCAGCTGCCGACCCATCGGGTAGACGGAGACGAGCGAGACGTCGTCGATCAGGCCGCGCTGGGCGAGCACCGTGCCGGCGAGCGGATCGACCGCGGACAGCGTCTCGCTGACCCGCCGGCCGATGGTCACCGTGGCGACCAGGTACAGCGTGCGCCCGTCGGGGGAGAGGGCGGTGCGCAGGTCGGCCGACGTCGTCCCCCGCTCGTACGGCACGAGCGGGACGGCGCGGGTGGCGCCGGTGCGCGGGTCCACCACCTCCAGACCGAGGTCGGACGAGGACAGCCGGCCGGCGACCGCCACCGTCCCGTCGGGCAGCAGGTGCGCGCCCACCACGTGGTCGACCCGCGGCACGGCGACCGACCCGGTCACCGCGAAGCCGTCCCCGGTCCGCGCCACGGTGGCCAGCCGCTGCGGCCGCCCCGGTCCCTCCGAGCTGAGGACGACGTACGCGCCGCCGTCCGGGGCCGCGACCGCCTCGTCGGCCCGCCAGAACGCACCCTGGGTCGCCGGCGTCAGGTCGACCGCGGCCCGCAGCGTGGTCAGCGGGCCGGTGCTCGGCGGGGCGTTCGCCGGCGGGCCGGTGTAGGCCGGCAGGCCGGTGGAGGCGGTGGTCGGGCGGCCGGGCAGCGCCGTGTGCGACGGCTGCGGGGAGGACGTCGGCTCCGGCACCGGGTGCGGCTCCGCCGGACAACCGGACGCGATGGCGAGCAGCGCGCCCACCACCAGCAGCCCGGCCCGTGTCACGGACCGACCAGCCAGAGCAGCGCCGTGCGCTGGGCGACCGCCCCGCACTCGCCGAAGACCGCGGCCCCGGCCGCCGTCGGGACGATCCCGCGCACGTGCAGCCCGCCGGCGCAGCCGAGGTCCAGCGGCGGCGGCTGCTCCCCGGTGCGCAGGTCGATCGCCCGGACGCCGCCGAGCGAGGGCAGCAGTGCCCACTCCTGCGCCGGCTCGACCTCCAGCGCGTAGTCGTGCGCGGGATCCGGGAACTGGGCGAGCACCGGGCCCGCGCCACCGCCGTCGGGGACGGCGAGCACCCAGTCGCCGTCCCGGACCTCGACGACGACGAAGACGGTGCCGTCGGCACTCGTGGTGACCGCCTGCGTCTCGGCGCCCTCGGCCAGGTCGGTGAGCCGCACCGGGTCGCCGGCGGGGTTCAGGTCGGCGTCGAACGGCAGCAGCGTCGGGAGCCGCTCGAGCCGGGCGGCGACCGGTGAGGCGTCCAGCAGCAGGCTCGCCCCGCCGCCCGGGCGCGACTCCAGCCCGGCCGCCTCGAACTTCGCCGGGAACACCGAGACCCGGGCGATGTCGTCGGTGACCGCGCGGCGGCCGACGACCTGCCCGGTGTCCAGGTCGATCGCGACCAGCTGCTCGGGGAACTCCTGGCGCCGGCCGATCGAGGTGACGAACAGGTAGGCGCGGGAGCCGTCGGCCGACACCGCGGAGCGGCCGTAGGGGATGACCACGGTCCGGTCGAAGCGGACGGCGACGGTCGTCCGCGCCTGGCCCGTCGCCGGGTCGACGACCGCGAGGCCGTAGCCGCCGGCGGCGTCGTCCACCGGGCCGAGCGCGCCGACGACGACCGCTCGCCCGTCCGGCAGCACGTGCAGGTCGGCGAGATCGGTGAACGGCGGCAGGTCGACCGCGCCGGTGACCGCGCCGTCGGGGGAGACGGTCGCCAGCCGCGGCGGGGAGCTGTCGACCGGCCGCAGCGCGACCAGCACCCGCCCGTCGGGCGTGGCGGCGGCCGCGGCCGGCACGGAGAAGACGGTCGGCGTGGCCGGTGTGAGGTCGACCGTGGCGTGCAGGAGGGTGAGCGGTCCGAGGCTGGGGGGCGCCCCGGCCGGCGGCCCGCCGTAGGCCGGCCGGTCGGTGCTCGCGCGGGTGGCCAGCGCCGGGCGGGGTTCCTCCCCGGAGGCGCTGGCCGACGCGCGCGACGGCGTGGGGGTCGGCTCGGCGCGGTGCTCGGTCGCGGGGCAGCCGGTCAGCGTCGCCAGGACCAGCACGGCGATCGCGACCCCGGCCAGCCGGCGCCCGGTCATGCCGACGAGCCTGGCACCGCGCGGCCCTCCGCGACAGCCGCGACGTCTCGCTCCGGTAACGCCCCGGCGTCGTTGCGAGTTTTCGGGCTGCCGGTCTGCCACGGTCCCCGCACCCCGTTCCGGGGTATCGGACCTGAGGAGGCCCGGGATGTCGTGCTCGCACTGCCATGCTTCGGAACAACCCGCCGGCCGCTCCCGCAGCCGCTTCTGCGTGAGCTGCGGTCGCCGCCTGCCGCCGTCCGCACTGCCCTCCCGCCGGGTGCTGCAGCGGATCGCCCCCGAGGCGGCTCCCACCCCCGCCTGACGCGCTTTATCGCGATAAAGCACGCGTGCTTTATCGCGATAAAGCGCAAGGGGTTACACGAGGGCGGGGTGTTCCGCGGGGGTGGCGGGGGCGTCGCTCTCGCGGATGCCGTAGCGGGCGTAGAACCGGCGCAGCGGACCGGGGGCGTACCAGTTGGCCCGGCCGAGCAGCCGCATCGTGGCCGGCACCAGCAGGCTCCGGACGACGGTGGCGTCGATCAGCACCGCGATCAGCATCGCGACGCCGATCATCTTGATGAACGTGATCCCCGACAGGGAGAACGCCGCGATCACGATCATCAGCAGCAGCGCGGCGCTGGTGATGATGCCGCCGGTGCGCTGCAGCCCCGTGGCCACCGCCTGGGTGTTGTCGCCGGTCAGGTCGTACTGCTCCCGGATCCGCGACATGAGGAACACCTCGTAGTCCATCGAGAGCCCGAAGACGATCGCCAGCACGAGGATCGGCTGCGTCGCCTCGATGAACCCGGTGGGCTCGAAGTCGAGGAACCCCGACAGGTGACCCTCCTGGAAGATCCAGACCAGCGCGCCGAACGAGGCGCCGATCGACAGCACGTTCATGACCAGCGCCTTGATCGGCAGCACGATCGAGCCGAAGGCCAGGAACAGCAGCACGAACGTGGTGAGGACGACCATCAGCGCCATCCACGGCAGCAGCGAGCCGAGGCTGGCCAGCAGGTCGGTGATCTCCGCGCTCCGGCCGCCGATCAGCGCCTGCCCGCCGTCCGGCGCGGGGACCTCGCGGACCGCGCCGACCAGGTCGCGGGCGGCCTGGTCCACCGGGTCGCCGGCGTAGGCGATCGAGACGCGGGCGGTGTCGCCTGCCGCGGCCGTGACCTGTGCACCGTCCACGCCCGGGACGGCGGCGACCGCGCTCGTGTAGGACTGCAGCGCCGCCTGGCCCTCCGGTGAGGCGACCGCCTCGGGCAGGGTGACGATCGCGGTGATCGGCCCGTTCGGCGACTCCGGGAAGTCCTGCTCGATGGTCTCGGCGACCACCCGGCTCTCCGTGCCGGCCGGCAGCACGCGGACGTCGATCCCGCCGAACTGCACCCGCAGGAACGGCAGCGCCAGCGCGACCAGCACCCCGGTGACGACGACGGTGTAGAGCACCGGGCGGCGCATCACGCTGTGCGCCAGGCGGTACCAGAAGCCCTGCGACTCGCTCGTGACGTCGCGCGGGGGCAGGCGGAACAGCCGCCGGAACAGCGGGCGCACCGACAGCGCGTCCACCCGCGGGCCGAGCATCCCGAGCAGCGCCGGCAGCAGGGTCAGGGCCGCCAGCATCGCGATGAGGACGGCGCTCATGCCGCCGAAGCCCATCGAGCGCAGGAACACCTGCGGGAAGATCAGCAGCCCGGCCAGCGAGATCGCGACGGTGAGCGCCGAGACGCTGACCGTGCGCCCGGCCGTGGCCATGGTGCGGGCCACCGCGTCCTCGACCGTGGCCTGGCGGCGGATCTCCTCGCGGAACCGGCTGACCATGAACAGCCCGTAGTCGATCGCGAGACCCAGGCCCATGATCGTGACGACGTTGACCGCGAACACCGACACGTCGGTGAAGCTGGTGAAGGCGCGCAGCGCGGCGAACGAGCCGAGGATCGCCGTCCCGCCGATCGCCAGCGGCAGGCTGGCCGCGGCGAGGCTGCCGAAGATGACGACGAGCAGCAGGAGCAGGACCGGCATCGAGATCGACTCGGCGCGGCCGATGTCGGCGCTCACGCGGCTGTTGATGTCCTCGTTGATCACCGCGTTGCCGCCGACCCGCGTGGTCAGACCGGGCGCGTCCACGTGGTCGCGGATCTCGGCGGCGTCGCCGTCAGGCCCCAGGCTCAGGACGGCGTAGGTCGCGTGCCGGTCGTCGCTGACCAGCGGCGCGGCACCGGTGCTCCAGAAGGTGACCGTCTTCGCGACCTCGCTCGCCGGCAGCGCGCCGAGGGTCTGCGTGACCGCGTCGCGGAAGGCCGGGTCGTCGACGGTCCGGTCCCGGCTGGAGTACAGGACGACGACGTCGGCGCTGTCGCGCCCGAGGTGCGCGGCGGCGACCTCCGCCGCGTGCGCGCTCTCGCTGCCGGGGTCGTCGAAGCCGGCGCCGGTGAGCTTGCCGAAGACGCCGGTGCCCCACACGGCAGCGCCCGCGACCAGCAGCAGCGCGAGCGCCACCACCCACCGCCGGCGCCGGTAGATCACTCGCCCGAGTGCCTCGAACATGACGTCTCCCGTGTTACCGTCGATCACCGAAGTGAACAGCGTTAGCGAACGGCGCTCACTCTGCATACACTGTTCACGGAAGTCAAGCGGGAAGGCGCGAGTCATGACAGATGCCATGTCGGCCGGGGTGTCGGTGGAGCCCCTCAGCCGGCGCGACCGCGTGCGCGCCGACACGGTCCGCGAGATCAAGGACACCGCCCGCCGCGTGCTGGTCGAGCAGGGTGGCGAGGGCTTCGCGCTGCGTGCGATCGCGCGGGAGATGGGCATGAGCGCGCCGGCCCTGTACCGCTACTTCGACAGCCGGGAGAACCTGGTCGAGCACGTCGTCGCCGACCTCTACGACGAGCTGGTGGCGCACCTGGTGGCCGCGCGGGACGAGGCCGACCCCGCGGTCCCCGCCGTCCAGCTGCTCGCGTGCAGCCGCGCGTTCCGGCGCTGGGCGATCGGCCACCGGCAGGAGTTCGGCCTGCTGTTCGGCGGCGCAGGGGACGGCGTCGTCCCGTCGACCGACCGGTTGCACAACGACCCGGACAGCCCCGCGCACGCCGCCGCGCACCGCTTCGGCGAGGTGTTCGCCGCGCTGATCGCGCAGGTCTTCCTCGAGCGGCCGTTCCCCGTACCGGCGGAGGAGGACATCGACCCGGCGCTGGCCGAGCAGCTGCGCGGGTGGATGGCGGAGTTCCCGGCCGAGCTGCCGCTGGGCGTCGTCCGCGTGTTCCTCAGCTGCTGGGTGCGGCTCTACGGACTGGTGGCCATGGAGATCTTCGGGCACCTCAAGTTCGCCCTGGACGACGCCGGCTCGTTCTTCGAGGCCGAGCTGCACAGCGTCGCCGACCTCCTGGGCATCGCCGACGCCTACGCGCTGGTCCGGAGGGCGTGAGCTAGCTCACGCAAGCATTCCGCTTGCTGGAGTTAGCACTGCAGGTCAACGGGGCATGGCTGAAGAGGTCAGGACGTTTCCGATGTCTGGAGTTCTCCCAGTGACCGCCAACGCCAAGATCCTCAACCAGCTCCGTGCGCTCGTGCTGCTCACGCAGACCGAGGAGCAGATCGCGCGGACGCGGATCTCGCAGGCCCGCACCGACGCCGTCCGACGTGAGCTGAACCAGAACGCCGACCACGCGGCGGAGCGGACGCAGGCCATCACCGACCAGCTGCGCGCCCTCGGCGGCGTGCCGGACGTGGTGACCCCCGCGATCGGCCGGCTCTCCGCCGTCCTCAAGGCCACCTTCGAGCAGGCCGAGCCGCTGGAGGAGGCGCTGCTGCAGGACCTGCAGCTCGAGCACCAGCTGCTCGACCGCGCCACCTACCTGAAGGTGCTCGCCGAGAAGGCCGAGCTGCCCAAGGTGCGCCAGCTCGCCGAGCGGCTGATCACCGCGCACGAGGCCACCGTCGAGTGGCTGACCGTCGTCCTCGCCGAGGAGGCCATCGGTGGGCCGGCCGCGCTGCAGCCGACGCCGCTGCAGCGGGTCGCCGGTGGTGCCGCGAACGTGGCGATCGCCCCGTACCGCTTCGTCACCAACCGGGTGAACGAGACCCTCGACAGCGTCGCGCAGCGGCGCGAGCAGGCCGAGGAGCGCCTCGGTGAGGTGGCCGGCAAGGCCGGTCAGCTGACCGGCGCGGTCCGCGAGACCCTGGCCGCCGGCCGGAGCGCCTCGCTGCGCCGCGCCGAGCGGATCGCCCGCCGCGAGGGCCGCAAGGACGAGGCGAACCTGGTCAAGGCCGCCCGCGAGGAGCTCGGCGACGTCTCCGCCGACGAGCTGCCGATCAAGAACTACGACTCGCTCGCGCAGCCGGACGCCATCAAGGCGGTCAAGCAGCTGAAGACCGCGCACGACATCAACGTCGTCATCCGCTACGAGGAGACGCACAAGAACCGGTCGAGCGTGGCCAGCGCCGCGCAGACGCAGCTGGCCGCCCTGGCCAAGGAGGCCGTCGGCGTCTCCAGCTGACGCACCTAGCACGCGGACGAGGCCCGCATCCCCGACGCCGGGGGTGCGGGCCTCGCGCGTGCTGCGGGAGGGTGGGGGCATGGACATCACGCCCGAGGCGCTCGCGGGGGAGTTCTCCCTCACCACCGCGGCCACCCGTCTGGACTTCCTCAGCCGCCGCGACGACGGCGGCTCCGCCCTCAACACGGTGACGGAGGTCGACGAGGACGACTGGCGGGCGATCGCCACCGGCGGGACGTCGCTGGACGTCCACGAGTCGCTGGAGCTGCTGGCCCTCGGCGAGGTGGTCAGCCGCAAGGCGCACGACAGCCGGCTGACCGGGATGCGGGCGGCGCTGCGCGGCGGCGCCGACTGGGAGGAGATCGGCGCGGCCCTCGGGATCGCGCCCGCGCAGGCGTGGGACACCTTCCAGGACCTGCTCGCCGGCGAGGACGCCGACGACGCGGCGTCCGCGCAGGCCCTCGCCGGCACCCGCCCGGCCTGAGGCCCCCTCGCAGGGGCCCGCCGCGAGCGTGCGAGTGGCGGGGGGCGAGGGGGTCCTTTTTCAACTGACGGTGACGCCGTGCCAGAAGGCGACGCGGTCGGTGATCTCCTTGGCGGCGTCCTTGGGCTCCGGGTAGTACCAGACGGCGTCGGCGTTGACCTGGCCGTCGACCTCGAGGCTGTAGTACGAGGCGGTGCCCTTCCACGGGCAGATCGTGTGGGTGTCCGACGGGCGCAGGACGTCCTCGCGCAGGGACGCGCGCGGGAAGTACGCGTTGCCCTCCACGGTGACGATGTCGTCGGACTCGGCGAGAACGGTGCCGTTCCAGGTCGCGGTAGCCATACGCGCGACAACTACAAGACTCAACCGTCTGTTCCGCTACTCGAAGTACCGCCGCGGGGTGTCGACGAGCATCTGCCGCAGCTGCTCCTCGGTGAGCCCGCGCTCCCGCAGCAGAGGCAGCACGTCCTGGCTGAGGTGCCGGAAGTTCCAGTTCGGCTGGACCTGCTGGAAGGCCGCCCGGGCCGCGGGGTCGGGGAAGTAGTCGATGAAGCAGCTCGCGTCGTGGGCGAGCACCATCCGGTCGGTGTAGCCCCGCTCGGCCATGGCGACGATCGTGTCGACCCGGTTCGCCGTCGGGTTGAAGATGTCGAGCCCGAACCGGTCCATGCCCAGCAGGCAGCCGGCCTCGGCCAGCTCGCTGAGGTAGTCGAGGTCGTTGCTGTCGCCGGCATGCCCGATCACGACCTTGGTCAGGTCGACGCCCTCGTCGCGGAACACCTGCAGCACCAGCCGGCCGGCCTGGGTGGGGGACGACGTGTGCACGGTGATCGGCGCGCCCGTGGCCCGGTGCGTCGCGGCGCAGGCGCGCACGGTGCGCTCGACCCCGGGCGTGAGGCCCTTGGCCTCGACCACGCACTTGAGGAACGCCGCCTTCACGCCGGTGTCGGCGATGCCGTCGCGGATGTCGCGGGTGAAGTCGTCGACCATCGGGTCGGTGGGCAGGTCCAGCGGCAGCCCCGGCCCGCGGTTCTCGTACTGGTGCGGGATCTCGTCGTAGGTGTAGAGCCCGGTCGCCACGATGATGTTGAGGTCGGTCTGCTCGGCCACCCGCTGCACCCGGGGGATGTAGCGGCCCAGCCCCCACACCGTCGGGTCGACGATCGTGTCGATGCCGAGCGACTTGAGCTCGTTCAGCTTCTCGACCGCGTCGGCGACACGCTCGTCCTCGTCCCACCACGAGCCGATCCCGTAGTTCTGGACATGCTCGGTGGACACGACGAACACGTGCTCGTGCATGAGCGTGGCACCCATGTCGGCGGTGTCGATGGGGCCACGGACGGTCTCGACGGTGGGCACAGTTCTCCTTCGGTCGCGGGGGGAGGATCGGGTCAGCGGACGGGTTGCCAGTCGGTCTGCTCGCGCAGCGGCGGCTTGAGCACCTTGCCGCCGGGGTTGCGGGGCAGCGGTTCGGCGCGCACCGCGACGTACTGCGGCACCTTGAAGTCGGCGAGCCGCTCCTTGGCGAACACCACCAGCTCCTGCGGGTCCAGCTCGTGCCCGGGCAGGGGGACGACGACGGCGCCGACCTTCTCGCCCATCATCGAGTCCGGGACGCCGACCACCGCGACCTCGCCGACGGCCGGGTGCGCGGCCAGCGCGTTCTCCACCTCGACGCTGTACACGTTCTCGCCGCCGCGGTTGATCATGTCCTTCTTGCGGTCGACGACGTAGACGAGCCCCTCGTCGTCGATGCGCGCCAGGTCGCCGCTGTGCAGCCAGCCGTCGACGAAGGTCTCCGCGGTCTGCTGCTCCTTCTGCCAGTACCCGCGCACGATGTTCGGCCCGCGGATCAGCAGCTCACCGACCCGGCTCTCCGGGTCGGGCTCGTCCAGTTGCAGGTCGACCACCGGCGCCGGGAACCCGACGGAGTCGGCGTGCGCGGCGGCGTACTCGTCGGGCAGGTAGGTCGACACCGACGAGGTCTCGGTCAGCCCGAACCCGTTGCCGACGCGCGCGGTCGGGAACGCCTGCTGGATGCGGTGCACCAGGTCGGGCGCGATCGGCGCGCCGCCGTAGCTCAGCGAGATCACCGACGAGGTGTCGATCTCGGCGAAGTTCGGCTGCTGCAGCGCCAGCCAGTAGATCGCCGGCACGGTGGTGAGGACGTCGACCCGTTCCTCCTCGATCGCCCGCAGGAAGGCCTGCACCTCGAACGCCGGCATGATCACCGACTTCCCGGCCACCGCCGTGACCACCAGCAGCTGCGAGTTGCAGCCGGTGACGTGGAACAGCGGGACGGAGATCAGGGTGGTGCGGGGCTCGCGCGGCAGGCCGAGGCAGCGCAGGCAGGTCTCGATGTTGGACAGGAAGTTCTCGTGGGTGGTCATCGCACCCTTGGGGAAGCCGGTCGTGCCGCTGGTGTAGAAGATGCCGGCCAGGTCGGTGTGCGCCTGGTCGGTCGTCTCCACGGGGTCGCCGTCCGGCAGCGGGCTCCCCGGCTCGAACACGTACGCGGCACCGGAGTCCTCGACGACGTAGCGCACCTCGGGCTCGGCGAAGCGGGTGTTCACCGGGACGACGACCGCGCCGGCCAGCAGCGTTCCCCAGAACGCGTAGACCCAGTCGTTGCCGTTGGGCAGCCGGTTGGCCACGCGGTCGCCCGGCCCGACGCCGGCCGCCCGCAGTCCACCGGCGACCCGTACCGCGCGGTCCCACAGCTGCCGGTAGGTGGCCCGGTCGCCGCCGAGCTCGACCAGCGCCTCGGCGGCGGGGGAGCCGTCGACGGCGGTCCGCAGCATCTGCACCAGGTTCTGCGGCAGCCCGGTGTAGCGCCGGACGCCGTCCGGCCCGGTCTGGGTTCCACTGCGGTCGAAGGGGTAGGGCATACCGGCCTCCCGAGACGTCGTCGTCCGAAGCAGCCCGAGTCTGTCGTGACGACCCTGCATCCGGAAAGCCCAGCCCGGGCGAAGCATCCCGGTACCGCCGGGAAGGCGATCCAGGAGGAACCTCGATGAGCAGCTCGGAGCAAGGGCCCCCGGACGCGCAGCGGCGCCGCGCGCGCCTGATCGTGATCGGCGGGCTCGTGCTCGTCGTCGTGATCGTGGCGGTCGTCTGGGTGGTGATCTACACGGTCGCATCCTGAGCCGTTAGCGTCCGCGTCGTGATCCCCGAGACCTTGCCCTGGTGGGAGGACGGCGAGAAGCACCTCGCCACCGCGGTCGGCCGGCTGGTCGACGAGGACTTCGACCGGCCGTCGCTGCTGCCCGGGTGGACGCGGGCGCACGTCCTGGCCCACGTCGCCAACAACGCCGACGCGCTGATCAACCTGCTCACCTGGGCGCGGACGGGCGTCGAGACGCCGATGTACGCCTCCCAGGAGGCGCGCGACGCCGGCATCGAGGAGAAGTCGGCGCTCCCACCCGACCAGCTGCGGGCGCAGGTGCTCGCCGCCACGCAGCGGCTGGTCGCCGCCGTCCGCGAGATGCGCGAGCCGGACTGGGCGGCGCACGTCCGCACCAACCGCGGCCGGGAGGTGACCGGCGCCGACATCCCGTGGATGCGCTGCTGCGAGGTGTGGGTGCACGCGGTGGACCTCGACGCCGGCGTCACCTTCGCCGACGTCCCGGAGGACGTGCAGGCGGCGCTGGTCGACGAGGTGTTCCGGGTGTGGGACCGCCGCGAGGAGGCGCCCGACGTCGTCCTGTTCGCCGGCGACCGGGAGTGGGGGACCGGCTCGCTCGCCGTCGCGGGCCCGCTGCCGGCCGTCACCGCCTGGGTGACCGGCCGCGGTGCGGGCGAGGGGCTCGAGGCGGACGGTCCGCTGCCGACCCTGCCGGCCTGGCTCTAGAAACTTCCGGCAACAACGAGTCTCACTGCGGCGTGTCACCGCTTACGTACGGAACGTCGTCGGGGAAGGTGTGCCGACCTCGCACAGCCACCTCCCAGGAGATCCACATGACCACGACCGGACCGGACGTCCAGCCGCCTGCGCAGCCCGGGCAGCCCTACCAGCAGTGGGGCCCGGACCAGCAGCAGCAGCTCGCCACGCCCCCCGCTCCGGCCCCGGCCAAGAGCAACGTCAAGAAGTGGGGCTCCATCGCGGGCGCCGTCGTCGTCGCCGGTGGGCTCGCCGCGTTCCGCCTGACCGGTGGCTTCGGCGCCGGCGACCCGAGCGTCGGTGACTGCATCGAGCCCGACGGCAGCTCCTTCGACATGGTCGCCTGCGACGACGAGGCGGCCGCCTACAAGATCGTCGGCGTCGAGGAGAAGAAGCAGAACTACGGCGACTTCCAGAACGACCCGGACGTCTGCGCCTCCTTCCCGACCGCGGTCTACGCGGCCTGGTACGGCGACCAGCTGACCGAGGACGGCACCGTCTACTGCGCCGAGGAGATCTGACCTCTCCGCTCGTCCCGACGCCTCTCCGGCCACCCGGCCGGAGGGGCGTCGGCGTCTTGTCCACAGGCCGGATCGGCGCGTCCGGAGGCCTGATGCGCGGCCGCCGGCGCCACTACCCTCCGCCGCCATGGCTCTCCGGCGCAGGACATGGATCTGGCTCGGCGCGGCGGTGCTGGTGGTGCTGGCCGCGGTCACCCTGATCTGGTTCCAGCCGCAGAAGCTCTTCTACGACGACCGCGTGAACGAGGCGCTGCCCAGCGTGGCCGCCGAGGAGTCCGCGATGCCGTCGGGGACCGCGTCGCCGTCCGCACCCGCCGGCCCGGTGGAACTGGCCACCGGCACCTTCATCTCGCGCGAGCACGACACGGTGGGGACGGCGAAGGTCCTGCAGCTGCCGGACGGGAGGGTGATCGTCCGGTTCGAGGGCTTCGAGACCTCGAACGGGCCGGTGCTCGTCGTCTGGCTGTCGAAGAACCAGGCCAACGGGGACGACGACGCCTTCGACGACGACTACGTCGACCTCGGCCCGCTCAAGGGCAACATCGGCGACCAGAACTACGAGGTGCCCGACGGCGTCGATGCGACCTCGTACACGAGCGTCGTGGTCTGGTGCGACCGGTTCAACGTCTCCTTCGGTGCCGCCGACCTGCAGCCGGTGTCCTGATCCCCCGGTAGAAAAAAGTTCGCGGCCGGTTGTCGATCCGCCGGCTCGCCGTTCGACGTGCGTGCAGTGCGGGGATCACGCCTCGCCACCGACGGAGGAGCAGACCGATGCGCTACATGGTGATCGTCAAGGCGACCGAGGACACCGAGAACGGCGTCCTGCCGACCCAGGAGGAGTTCGCCGAGATGGGCGCCTACAACGAGGAGCTCGTCAAGGCCGGCGTGCTGCTGGCCGGCGAGGGCCTGACGCCGAGCTCGAAGGGCGCCCGGGTGCGGTTCGGCAACGACGGGCGGACCACGGTGCTCGACGGCCCGTTCGCCGAGACCAAGGAGCTGGTCGCCGGCTTCTGGATCCTGCAGGTCTCCTCGCGCGAGGAGGTCCTGGAGTGGGTGAAGAAGGCGCCGTTCCGCGACGCCGAGGTCGAGGTCCGCAAGGTCGCCGAGGCCGAGGACCTCGGCGAGGCCTACACCGCCGAGCTGCAGGAGAAGGAAGCGCAGCTGCGGGCGCAGTCCGCGGCGCAGCACGCCTGATGAGCGACCCGGCGTCGACGGCGACGGTGGACGTCCACCGCGTCGTCGACGCCGTCTGGCGCATGGAGTCGGCCAAGCTGCTCGGTGCGCTGACCCGCGTCACCGGGAACGTCGGGCTCGCCGAGGAACTGGCGCAGGACGCGCTGGTCGCCGCGCTCGAGCAGTGGCCGGCCGACGGCGTCCCGGACAGGCCCGGTGCCTGGCTCATGTCCACCGCCAAGCACCGCGCCATCGACGCGTTCCGCCGCGGCGCCACGCTGCAGCGCAAGACCGCCGAGCTCGGCCGGGAGCTCACCCAGGCCGACGAGCCCGACTGGGCGGCGCAGCTCGACGAGGTCGTCGAGGACGACGTCCTGCGGCTGGTGTTCATCTCCTGCCACCCGGTGCTCGGCCGCGAGGCGCGGGTCGCGCTCACCCTCCGGCTGGTCGGCGGCCTGACCACCGACGAGATCGCCCGGGCCTTCCTCGTGCCCGAGGCGACGCTGGCGCAGCGGATCGTCCGCGCCAAGCGCACGCTCACCGCGGCCCGGGTGCCGTTCGAGGTGCCGGCCGGCACGGAGTTCACCGCCCGGCTCTCCTCGGTGCTCGAGGTGGTCTACCTGGTCTTCAACGAGGGCTACGCGGCCACCGCCGGCGAGGACTGGATCCGCCCGACGCTGTGCCAGGAGGCGCTGCGGCTGGGCCGCATCCTGGCCGAGCTGACGCCGGGGGAGTCCGAGGTGCACGGCCTCGTCGCGCTCATGGAGATCCAGGCCTCCCGGCTGCGGGCGCGGGTCGGCCCGGACGGCGCACCCGTGCTGCTCGGCGACCAGGACCGCAGCCGCTGGGACCGCGTGCTCATCGGCCGCGGCCTGACCGCGCTGGACCGGGCGCAGGCGGTCGGCGGCAGCCTCGGCCCGTACGCGCTGCAGGCGGCGATCGCGGCCTGCCACACCCGCGCCCGCTCGGTCGAGGAGACCGACTGGGTGCGGATCGCCGCGCTGTACGAGGCGCTCGCCGAGCTGACGCCCTCGCCGGTGGTCGAGCTCAACCGTGCGGTCGCCGTCTCGCGCGCCTACGGGCCGGCAGCCGGCCTGGAGCTGGTCGACGCCCTGCGCGAGGACGACGTGCTGCGCGGCTACCACCTGCTGCCCAGCGTCCGCGGCGACCTGCTCGAGCAGCTCGGCCGGCTCGCCGAGGCGCGCGCGGAGTTCGAGGAGGCGGCCGCGCTCACCCGCAACGAGCGGGAGCGCGCCCTGCTGCTCGACCGCGCCGCGGCCTGCGCCGGTTCGCCCGGCGAGCTCGCGTAGGCGTCGTCAGCCGGCGTCGAGGACCTCGTAGAAGCCGAGCTGGTTCCCCCACGGGTCGGTGAAGTCGGCCCACCGCGCGAGGCCGGGCAGCGATGTCGCCGCCGAGACCGGCGTCCCGGCGGCCTCCACCGTGGCGCGGGCGGCGTTGAGGTCGTCGATGCCGAAGCGCACCCGGGTGACCAGGGGACGCACCGGCCCGGTCACCCCGACCACCTCGAGCCACGTCTCGCCGTCGCCGACCCGCCACGCGAGGACATCGCCGCCCTGCGGGTCGAACTCCGGCGCCCTGCCGAGGACCAGGCAGAAGAAGCGGCGAGCCCGCTCGAGATCGTCGACCTGCACCTGCAGCGTCATCCCGAACGGCTTCGGCACGTCGGTCACCGGGGCATCCTCGCGCACGCGGTCAGCCCGCGCGGCGGCAGAGGACGACGAACTCGCGGCCCGGCCGGTCGGGCGCGTCGCGGACGTCGTCGACCACGAATCCCGCCTCGGCCAGCGACCCGTCCAGCTCCGCGCGGGTGCGGAACCGCAGCGTGGAGTCGGAGGTGAGGACGCCGTCCTCGAACACGAACGTGGTCCGGAAGGAGACCCGGCCGTCGCGGACGTCGGTGACGTCTTGCCACGTCTCGACGTCGCCGATCCGCGTCGTCGTCCGCTCCGGCGTCCATTCCCGCCAGGCCTCCCGCTCGGGCCGCCGGGTCTCGAACACGAACCGGCCACCCGGGCGCAGCGCCGCGTGCACCGCCCGCAGTGCCGCGGCCCAGTCGTCGTCCTCGAGGAACACCTGGGCGACGTTGCCGGTCATCGTGACCAGGTCGGCCTGCAGCGGCGGGAGAGCCGTCGCGTCCCCGAGCACCCAGCGCACCCGGTCGGCGTGCGGTTTGCGGCGGGCCACCTCCAGGGACGCGGCGGCCGGGTCGACCCCGACCACGTCCAGTCCCCGTTCGGCCAGCAGGCAGGCGAGAGTCCCGGTGCCGCAGCCGACGTCCACGACGCTGCGCGCGCCGACCTCCTCGGCGAGCGCCAGGTAGGGGGCGAGGTCCTCGCGGCCGCCTTCCAGGACGTCGTAGAGCGCGACGAGCCGTGGCTCGGTGAAGTGCGCGTCGGCCATCGGTCAGCTGCGCGTGAGCCGGGCGGCGTGGTCCTGTTCGGCCGGCCGCACGGGTGAGGGCGCGGAGCTCACCAGCCGCCAGGTGCCGTTCGCGAGCGCGCCGTCGATCAGCTCGCGCACCCGCCGCTCGTCGCCCGGCTCGGCGGCGAACAGGATCCGCAGCCGCACCTCCTCGCCGGCCCGCTCGGCACCGGTGAAGTGCGGCGCCAGCGGGCACGGTGGGTCGTGGTCCCAGCTGCCGCAGAGGGCGACGGTGATCGCCGCGCCCGGCGCGCGCTCGTCGTCGGTCGGGTCCATCGCCACGACGGCGTCGTGGGCGAACGGCGTGCGGGTCATGCACTCATCCTCAGTCCGGCTGCGAGTTCTCCACCAGGTGCGCGAGCAGCCGGCGCAGCAGGGCGACCTCGTCGTCGTCCAGACCCGCCCTGAGCCGGCCGTCGAACGCGGCGGCCGACCGCCGCAGCCGGACGAACAGCGCCTCCCCGGCCTCGGTGAGCGCGACCTGCTGCACGCGGCGGTTTGCCGGGTCGCGCTCGCGGGTCACCAGCCCGGCGCGCTCCAGCCCGTCGAGGTGGTGGGTCAGCGTGGGGGAGCGGACGCCGACCGCCGCGGCGAGCTCGCCCTGCGTCCGGTGCCCGCCGTCCTTCAGTGACGAAAGGACCAGCCAGGTGGCACCGGAGCCGCCGACTGCCGAGAGGTGATCGTCGAAGGCCCGGTCGAGCGCCTTGGCCGTGCGCGCCACGAGCAGACCGAGGGGGAGCTCGCCGGGCGCCATGACGGCAACCGTAGACGTCTAACCGTTAGCTCCCTAAACGCCGCGCTGAACTGCATCACGTGAGACCGTCACCTCTGACCGGCGCCCTCGTTGGATCGGCATGCGACTCGGTCGGGGATCAGCGAGGACTCGGATCACGGTGGCTGCCGCAGGTGCGGCCGCCCTGGCGGCGGCCGTCGTGCTGCCTGCCGACGCGGCGGCACCGACCGAGGGGTCGGTGAGCGACACGGCGACGTCGACCACCTGGACGGCCGGCCCGTTCGTCGCCCCGAACGCCAGCGCGCAGGCCGGCGACCCGGTGTGCGGCTCGGAGCAGCTGTGCGACGACTACACGCTGCACGTCAGCACCCCGCCCGGCTACGGCGACGGCCACCAGCTGGCCATCTCGGTCTCCTGGGCGAACACCGCGGCCGACTTCGACCTGTACGTGCTCGACGCCGCGGGCGACGTCGTCGGCACCTCGGCGTCCAGCGCCGACCCCGAGCAGGTGCTGCTCCCGCCGGACACCGGTGACTACACCGTCCGCGTCGTCCCGTTCGCGCCCCTCGGCGAGTCCTTCACCGGGACGGCGCAGCTGACCACGACCCCGGCCAACCCCGCTCCGGCCACCTTCCCCGCACCGGCCTACGGCACCTACGCCGCACCCGAGAGCCTGGGCGACGCGCACAACGCCGGCGAGCCCTCGATCGGCGTCAACCCGACGACCGGCGCCGTGATGTACCAGTCGTACCTGTCGACCTACCGCGTCGGCTTCTCGGGCACGTCCGCCACCTGGCAGGACAAGAGCGCCAACGCCGGCAACGGCTGCCCGCTGGGCAGCACCGAGAGCCTCGACCCGATCCTCTACACCGACCGGACCACCGGGCGCACGTTCGAGTCGCAGCTGGCCGGCAAGACCGCGCTCACCTGCTACACCGACGACGACGGCGACACCTGGACGACGACGACCGGCTCGGGAATCAACTCCGGCGTCGACCACCAGACGATCGGCGGTGGCCCCTTCGCCGACAACGGCCTGGGCGCGCTGACCGGCTACCCGGACGCCGTCTACTACTGCTCGCAGGACATCGCCGATGCGCTGTGCGCCAGCAGCCACGACGGCGGCCTGACCTACGGCCCGGCCGTCCCGATCTACGACCTCACCCAGTGCGGCGGCCTGCACGGCCACGTCAAGGTCGACCCGGTGACCGGCACCGTCTACGTGCCGAACAAGGGCTGCGGCTCCGGCCAGGCGCTCGCGGTCTCCGAGGACAACGGCCTGCACTGGAGCGTCCGGCCGGTGCCCGGCTCCACCCCCGGCGACTCCGACCCGTCGGTCGGCATCGGCAGCAACGGCACCGTCTACTTCGGCTACCAGGCCGCCGACGGGCACGCCCGGATCGCGGTCAGCCACGACCACGGCGAGACGTGGGTCGACGGTCAGGACGTGGGCGCCCAGCTCGGCGTCCAGAACGTCGTCTTCCCGGCGATGGTGGCCGGCGACGACAACCGGGCCGCGTTCGCCTTCCTCGGGACGATGACCGGCGGCAACTACCAGGACACCGCGAACTTCACCGGTGTCTGGCACCTCTACGTCGCCACGACCATCGACGGCGGGCAGTCGTGGAAGACCGTCGACGCCACGCCGAACGACCCGGTCCAGCGCGGCTCGATCTGCACCGGCGGGACGACGTGCGGGGACGACCGCAACCTGCTGGACTTCATCGACGTGACGGTCGACGGGCAGGGGCGGGTGCTGGTGGCGTTCGCGGACGGGTGCACCGGCACGTGCGCGGCGTCCGGCGGGGCGCAGAACTACGACGCCCTGGCCACGATCGCCCGGCAGACCGACGGGCCGCGGCTGTTCAGCGCCTACGACCCGGCGACGACGACCACGAAGACGAAGAAGGGTCACAAGTGAGCCGTCGACCGCTGCTCGCCCTGCTGCTGCTGGCGGGTCTGCTCGCGGGCTGCGGCGACCAGGGTGCCGAGGCCGCGTCGTCCTCCTCGTCGACGAAGCACGAGGAGGACGAGGGGGAGGAGGTCGGCGCCGAGCGATCGGGTACGCCGGCGACGGTCGACTGCCCCGCCGACGCCACCCCCGTCGACGTCCCCGGCGACCTGTCGGCCCCGCTGCCCCAGGGCACGGTCGTGGTCGCCGTCGACCAGCGCGACGACGGGCGGACGGTGCTCACCGGCGTGGTGCCCGCGGCCGAACCCGACGTCCTGGCCGACCTCCAGCAGGCCTACGCCGCCGCCGGGATCACCCTCACCGAGGGCGAGACCGAGGAGCGCGACGCCGAGTCCAACTTCACCGGCAACGGGCTGACCGGCCGCTGGGGGATCCGGGCGCTGGAGGACTGCACGCCCGCCGCGACCCGGATCGACCTCGTCGTCCGCAGCTCCTGAAATCGGCACGACCCGAGCCGCGTGCCCGGTTAGGTTCGGGCCGTGGACGACGACGATCCGGTCATCCGGGTGCGCGAGCTGCGCAAGACGTTCCGGGTGCCCGAGCGCGAGGCCGGCCTCAAGGCCTCGCTGAAGAGCCTGGTCCGCCGCACGCACCGCGACGTGCACGCCGTCGCGGGGGTGTCCTTCGACATCGCGCCGGGTGAGGTGGTCGGCTTCCTCGGGCCCAACGGCGCGGGCAAGACGACCACGCTGAAGATGCTCTCGGGGCTGCTCTACCCGACCTCCGGTGAGGCCGTCGTCCTCGGCCACACGCCGCAGCGGCGGGAGAAGGACTACCTGCGGCAGATCACCCTGGTCATGGGCAACCGCAACCAGCTGCAGTGGGACATCCCGGCCGGGGACTCCTTCGAGATGAACCGGGCGATCTACCGGATCCCGGACGCGGAGTTCCGGCGCACCCGCGACGAGCTGGTCGAGCTGCTCGAGCTCGGTGACCTGGTCAAGAAGCCGGTGCGCAACCTCTCGCTCGGCGAGCGGATGAAGGCCGAGATCTGCGGGGCGCTGCTGCACCGCCCGCGCGTGCTGTTCCTCGACGAGCCCACGATCGGCCTCGACGTCACCGCGCAGAAGCGCATCCGCGCGTTCCTCGCCGAGTACAACCGCCGGCACGGCGCCTCGGTGCTGCTCACCAGCCACTACATGGCCGACGTCCAGGCGCTGTGCCGCCGGGTGATCGTCATCGACGGCGGCGTCGTCCTGTACGACGGCGGCCTGCGCGAGCTGACCACGCGGTTCTCGCCGCACCGGACGCTCACCGTCACCCTGCCCGACCCGACCCTCGACCTGTCCGGCTACGGCGAGATCGTGCAGCCGCCGGACGACGAGGGGCGGGTCGTGCTGCGGGTGCCCACCGAGCGCAGCTCCGAGGTGGCCGCGGCGCTGCTCACCGGCACCGGCGTGAGCGGGCTGACCATCGAGGACCCGCCCGTCGAGGACGTCATCGAGCAGGTCTTCGCCGGTTCCCGGGAGCCGGCGTGACGGGCCTGCTCGGCTTCTACCGGGTCGTGGCCGCGACCGCGGTGCAGGCCCAGTTCCAGTACCGCACGGCCAACTACCTCTACATGGTCGGCATGGTGGCCGAGCCGATCGTCTACCTCGTCGTCTGGCAGACCGTCGCCCGGGCGCAGGGTGGCGCGGTCGAGGGCATCACCACGGGGCAGTTCGCCGCGTACTACATCGTCTGGACGCTGGTCCGGAACATGAACATCGTCTTCACGCCCTACGGGTGGGAGGAGCGCATCCAGCAGGGGGAGCTGTCCGGGCAGCTGGTCCGGCCGGTGCACCCCATCCACTACGACCTCGCCTACTTCGCCGGGTGGAAGGTCGTCGTCATCGTGCTGTGGCTGCCGATCGCGGTGGTGCTCTCGCTGCTGTTCCGGCCCACCTTCGACGTCAGCTGGCTGGAGGGCGTCGTCTTCTTCCTCGCGATCTGGGGCGCCTATCTGATCCGGTCGCTGCTGCTGTGGGTGCTCGGCATGGTCACCTTCTGGACGACGCGGGTCGGCGCGCTCTACCAGCTCTACTTCACCGCCGAGCTGCTGCTCTCCGGCCGGCTCCTGCCCCTGGCCCTGCTGCCGGCGTGGGCCGCGACGGTCGCGAACTTCTCGCCGTTCCCCTCGACGTTCGGCTACCCGATCGACGTGCTGGCCGGGGACCTCTCCACGTCCGAGCTGTTCACCGGGCTGCTGCAGCAGGCGGTCTGGATCGCCGTCGGCGCGGTGCTGGTCGCGGTGGTCTGGCGGGCGGGGATCAAGCGCTTCTCGTCGGTGGGTGGCTGATGGCGCGCTCGGTGGTCGGCACCTTCGTCCGGGTCGGGGTGCAGAACGAGCTGCAGTACCGGGTCAACTTCGTGCTGAGCCTCGTCCAGTCGCTGGTGTCGGTCGGCACGTCGCTGGCCGTGCTCGCGCTGGTGTTCCTGCACACCGACTCGCTGCGCGGCTGGAGCAGCGACCAGCTCGTCGTGGTCATGGGCGTGTTCGTGCTCATGGGTGGGGTGGTCCGGTCGGTCATCCAGCCGAACATGCAGCAGCTCATGGTGGACGTCGAACGCGGCACCCTCGACGGGCTGCTCACCAAGCCCGCCGACAGCCAGCTGCTGGTCAGCGCCCGGAAGTTCGACCTCTGGCAGGGCGTCGACGTGCTCGTCGGCGCGGCCCTGGTGGTGGTCGGCCTGGTCCGGATCGGCCGGCCGGTGAGCGTGCCCGACGTGCTGGCGTTCGCGCTGACCCTGCTGCTCGGGATGGTCGCGTTCTACTGCGTCTGGCTGCTGCTGTCGGTGAGCGCGTTCTGGATCGTGCGGGTCGACTTCCTGGTGGAGCTGTTCGACGGGCTGTACCAGGCCGGGCGGTGGCCGGTCGGCATCTACCCGGGCTGGCTGCGGATCGCCTTCACCTTCCTGCTGCCGCTGGCGTTCGCGATCACGGTGCCGGCCTCGACGCTGACGCGCGAGGTCTCGGGGTGGGTGCTGCTCGGCGCGGTCGCCTTCACCGCCGTGCTGTTCACCGTCACGCGGCTGGTGTGGCGGTACGCGCTGCGGCACTACACCGGCGCCTCGGCTTGACGCCATCCGGTTGTGCGCCACTATCCTGCGGCGCATGGCGCGGCTCTTCGCCTACCGCAGTTACCGCGACGCCCCGGCCGTCCTCGACTGGCTGACCGCTCTCGGGTTCGACGTGGTCCGGCGCCAGGACGACGAGGGCGGCCGGGTGCTCCACAGCGAGGTCCGGCTCGGGGACGTCGTCCTGATGATCGCCTCCGCCGACGCGGAGTACGTGCGCGCGCCGCTGGTCGGCAGCTCGACGGGCGACGGTCTCTACCTGCTGGTGGACGACGTCGACCGCTGCCACGACCGCGCGGTGGCGGCCGGCGGCCGCTCGGTGTTCGGCCCGGAGCACACCGAGTGGGGGACCCGGCGGGCCCGGGTGCTCGACCCCGAGGGCGGGGAGTGGAGCTTCGGCAGCTACGAGCCGGGCGTCGCCTGGTGATCCCCGCCGAGCCGCTCGAGGAGCAGCCGCGCGAGGCGGAGCGCCGGCTCCCCTGGTTCCGGGCGATCGGCGGCGGCGCGCAGCAGGTCGGCCAGCGGGACGGCGACGGCGGGGGAGAGGCCGGCGATCCACCCGGCGCTGGCCGCCCGCGCCTCGGCGACGTGCTCGGAGCCGCCGTCCGGGCGGTGCGCGACGACCTCGGGGCGGCTGGCGAGCAGGCCGCCGACACGCCAGTCGCCGGCGGTGCTGCGCGCGGCGAGGGCGGTGAGCCGCTCGGCCGCGGTGCGCAGTAGCGCGGCGTCGTCCATCGGTGTCACCCCTTGACGGTACAAATCGCCGCCGCTTCGGCGCTTTCTGTGCTCAGCTGACCGATCCGGCGGTGCGGTTCGTCGGAAGCAGACGAAGCGGAACAGCATCGTCTTCGATAGTCTCGCCATGGCCACGGGCGTCCTCCCGGCGTCACGGGGGCGCCGGGAGGACGGGGGGACCCGTCGGCCGGCATCAGCCTCGCCGCATCGGCAGGTGCGGGATGCCGTCCTCGACGTAGTCCGGCCCGCTGCGCCGGAATCCGAAGCGCTCGTACCAGCCCTCCAGGTAGGCCTGGGCACCGAGCACGATCGGCTCGTCGCCGCACAGCGCCATACCGGCGGTCATCAGCTGCGCGGCCAGGCCCCGGCCGCGCCAGGCCGCCGCGGTGGCCACCCGGCCGATCGCCCAGCCGGTCTCCTCGCGCAGCACGCGGATCGTGGCGACCGGCACCCCGTCGGCCTCGAACCACAGGTGCACCGTCGTCGGCTCCACGTCGCGGCCGTCGAGCTCGGGGTAGGGGCACTGCTGCTCCACGACGAAGACGTCGACCCGCAGCCGGCACAGGCCGTACACCTCCAGCCCGGTCAGCTCGGCGAAGGGGGCCTGGCGGAGAACTGGTTCGGTCACCGCCTAATCGTCGGGGTTGTCGTCGAGCGACTCGATCTCGCCCCGCGATCGCTGTACGAACGGCACGACGACCCAGAGGTAGACGAGCAGCACCTCGATCAGGCCGGCGGTCCACCAGGCGCGGGCCCGGCCGAACAGGACGTCGACGACGAGCAGCACCGCGGACGCGATCGCGACCGCGAGCACGAGCAACCCCGCGTAGGCCATGAGGCTGCTGCGCCTGAGCAGCCGCTCCTTGTCGTGCTGGCGGAACAGCACGCGGTGCTGCGCCGCCGGCGCGATGAGCAGCGCGGTGGCCACGGCCGCGGCCACCAGGGTCACGAAGTAGACGTCGCGCTGGAAGTCGGTGGTCTGGCCGCCGCGCTGCTGGAAGGGGACGACGAGGAGGAACGCGAAGAGGAACTGGACACCCGGCAGCGCGACCCGCAGCTCGTTGAGCAGCTCGATCAGCTCGCGGTTGATCCGCTGCGAGCGGGTCTCGCGCTCCCGTCCCTCGTGCTCGGTGCCGGCGGCCATGCGGTTCTAAGCGGTGCCGTAGCGGACGGCGGCCCGCTGCCGCGCCTTGGCCGCCTCGACCTCGCGGTCCTTGGGCGGCGCCGTCGTCACCAGCGCGTCGAGCAGCCGCGCCGAGGCAGCGGCGACCTCGGCGACGGCGTGCTCGAACGCGGCGGTGTTGACCTGCGACGGCCGCGTCGTCCCGCTGATCTTGCGGACGTACTGCAACGCGGCCGCCTGGATCTCGTCGGTCGTCACCGGCGGCTCGAAGTTGGCCAGCGGTCGGATGTTCCGGCACATGGCCGGCAGCCTACGGACCTCAGACGACGAAACCGGCCCGGTCGATCCGCCGGTGGTAGCGGTCGCCGAGCTTGCCGCCGAGCACCGCGCCCACGAGCGTGACCACGAGGATCGCCACGAGCGTGATGATCGCGGCGGTGGTCGCGGCACCCTCGTCGACCGGGATGCGCGGCAGGTTCAGCTGCTCGAGCACGTTGTACTGCGCGCCCAGGACGGCGCCGGCCAGCGCCAGCAGCAGGACGACGACCAGCCCGATCACCCAGACGGCCAGCCCCTGCCGGACGCCGTCGAAGCGGGCCATCCGCCCGGCCACGTAGCCGCCGGCCAGGTAGGCCAGGAACAGGACGACCAGGACGGCGATCCCGCCGGCGATGCCGAGGGTGTCGGCCTGCGCGGCCGCCTCGTCGGCGGTGTCGACGCCGTTGGTCAGGCCGATCGCCACACCGGCCGCGGACAGCAGCGCGATGAGCACGACGGCCAGGCCGTTGGCCGACAGCCAGCCGAAGAACGCCGCTCCCCACTTGATGCCGCCGAAGCGGGCGCGTTGCGCGGCGACCGCGTCGCGGGCAGCACCGCGGGTGGCGTGCGCTCCCTCGGTCGTCGTGGTGGACGCCGTGGGGTCCGTGCCTGCGGGTTCCTGCGTCGTTGCCATGCGAGCCTCCTCGGTCGCGGGGGGTCGGTCGTGGGTTCCCCGTGCGCGACCTGCGAAAACGGCCTCCGTGTCGCCTGATCGGGGGATGCGGGGTAGGGCCGTCGCCATGACCGTGCTGCTGGTGGACGCCGCGAACGTCGTCGGCGCGCGGCCGGACGGCTGGTGGCGCGACCGCGCCGGTGCCACCGAGCGCCTGCTGACCCGCCTCGCCGTCCTGCCCGGGCGCACCGCGCCCGCGCCGGGCGGCGGGGAGCTGACGGTGCGCGAGGTGGTCGCCGTCGTCGAGGGGCAGGCGCGGGCCGCCGCGGCGCCCGACGGCGTGCGGGTGGTGCGCGCACCCGGCAGCGGGGACGACGCCCTGGCCGCGACAGCCGCGGAGCTCGCCGCCGGCGGGGAGGCCCTGCTGGTGGTCACCGCCGACCGCGGGCTGCGGGCGCGGCTCCCGGACGGCGTGCCCGTCGTGGGACCGGGCTGGCTGCTGGACCTGCTGGGCTGATGCCGGTGGCTGCTGCCAGCCTGTCGCCATGGGCATCGAGCTGACGGGTGTGCCGAGGTTCTACGTCCTGACGATGACGACGCGGTACCGGTCGTTCGCCGAGGTGCAGGCGTCGGCGCCGCAGGACCTCGCGGCGCACGTCGCGCGGTCCCGGGAGCTGCACGCGCAGGGCGTCCTGCTCATGGCCGGCGCCTTCCTGGGCGACGAGCCGCTGCGCACGATGGGCATCCTGGGCAGCGAGGAGGACGCGCGGGCGTTCGCCGAGGGCGACCCGTTCGTCCGCGCCGGGATGGTGGAGGAGTGGCGCGTCCGGCCGTGGGCGAATCTGTTCGCCTGACCGGGGCGTGAACCTGCGGGCGTCGGGTAGGTCGTGCACAACCCACCCGAGACCGAGGGAGTGCCCGCATGCCGCAGACCGTGCTCGTCACCGGCGCCTCGTCCGGCATCGGCCGTGCGACCGCCCGGCAGTTCGGCGAGCGCGGGGCGGTCGTCGTCCTGGTGGCCCGCGGACGCCCGGCGCTCGAGGAGGCCGCCGCGGAGGTGCGTGCCGCGGGCGCCGCCGAGGCCGTCGTCTGCCCGGCCGACGTCACCGACGAGGACGCGGTCCGGGCGGTGGTCCAGTCGACCGTCGCCCGATCCGGGCGGCTGGACGCCGTCGTGCACGCCGCGCAGGTGATGGCGTACGGCCGGATCGAGGAGGTGCCGGCGAAGGTCTACGAGGCGGTCGTCGACACCGCGATGCACGGGACGGCGAACGTGGCGCGGGCCGTGCTGCCGGTGTTCCGCCGCCAGGAGTCCGGCTCGCTGGTGGTGGTCAGCTCGCTGCTCGCGTCGGTCGCAGCCCCGCAGATGGGCAGCTACATCGCCGCCAAGTGGGGGCAGCTCGGCCTGGTCCGGGTGCTCCAGCAGGAGGTGCGCGACGCACCGGGCGTCTCGGTCACCGCCGTCGCACCCGGCGGGGTGAACACGCCGATCTACGTGCAGGGCGCCTCCTACATGGGCAGCACCGGCCGTCCGCCGCCGCCGGTGTACTCGCCGGAGCGGGTCGCGCGGAAGGTGATCGGCGCGGTGGACCGACCGCGGCGGCTCGTGCAGGCCGGCGTCCTCAACCCGCTGATCACCGCCGGGTTCCGGTTCCTGCCCGGGCTCTACGACCTGCTGGTGACGCCGCTGATGGACCTGGCCGCGACCGCCCGCGACTCGATCGGGCCGAAGGTCGGCAACGTCTTCGAGTCGCAGCCGGAGGGCAACGCCACCCACGGCCGCTGGCGCAGCATCTGAGTCGTGGCCGACCTGGCCGAGAAGGCACTCCGTGCCCGCGACACGGCGGGACACGCCGTCCCAGCGTGCACGGATCGCCTTCTCGGCAGCCTCAGCCGGTCTCTGTTCGGGCGTAGCGGGCGGGCGGTTCGCCGACCACGCGGGTGAAGTCGCGGACCAGGTGCGCCTGGTCGGCGTAGCCGAGCTCGGCGGCGAGCGCGGCCCAGTCGACCGGGCCCGCGGCGGCGCGGCCGGCCGCCTCGTGCAGCCGCGCCCACCGCACCAGCTCCTTCGGGCCGACGCCGATCCACTCGGCGCAGAAGCGCTGGAGGCTGCGCGGCGTCGTGGCCAGCCGGGCGGCGAGGTCCTCCACGCGGCGGATCCCCGGCTCGGCGTCCACCAGCCGCACCAGCTCGTCGGCCCGGTCGACCGCGGGATCCGGCGGCGGGCACAGCGGCGCGAGGACGTCGTCCACCAGTGCTGCCGCCGTCGCCGCGTCGGGCGCCTCCTGCGCCCGGGCCCGGACTTCTCCTGCGTCCAGCGCGACCAGCTCCGTCACCGGCACCTCCGTGTCGGCCAGCGCCGAGACCGGCCCGGACAGCCACGGCCGCGCGCCACCCGGCCGGAAGCGCACCCCCACGACCCGGCCGCGACCGGTCAGCTCGTAGCCGTTGGTCGAGCGGCGCAGCGGACCGGTGACCCGGGAGCGGTCCGGCTCGAACGACAGGTGCACCGAGGGGTTGGGCAGGATCCGCTGCACGTGCCGGCGGCCCTCGGGCAGATCCCACTCGACGGTCCAGAGGTAGGTGACGAACGGCGCCAGGGCTGGCGAGCACGGGTGCTGGGCGACGTCGAAGACCGCCTCGGTGGCGCGGGGGTGCACGATCCCGCGCCAGTTCCCGGTCGGCGGCAGGCGGCTCACCACGGCATTCTGTCGCGAATCTTCAAGACCGGCGCTCGCCCGCCCGGGTGGGCTGGGGGCATGACGAACACGACTGCGCACCGCGACGCCCCGTTGGTGCGGACCGCGGCGGAGCTGGCCGCGTCCGCCGTCGCCGCCATCGGCCCGGACCGCTGGTCGGCGCCCACCCCCTGCGCGGACTACGACCTGAAGACCCTCGTCGACCACCTCGCGTGGGGCGCCGCTCTCTCGCGGAGCGCCGCCGAGCGGACGCCGCTGGACCGCGACTGGAGCAAGCCCGAGCCCCCGCCCTACCTGGCCGGCCTCGAGCCCGCGCAGTGGGCGCCGGCGATCGAGAAGGAGCTGCTGGCGGCCGCCGACGCGTGGGCCGCACCCGGCGCCTGGGACGGCGACACGGTCATGGGCACCACGTCCATGCCGGCGTCGGTGGTCGGGCCGATGATGCTCGCGGAGTTCGCCGTCCACGGGTGGGACGTCGCCCGGTCCGTGGGCGCGCGCTACGAGGTGCCCGACGACGTCGGCTCCGTCGTCCTCGCCGCGGTCGAGGGCATGGCCCAGATGGGCCGCGACGGCGGCTGGTACGGCCCCGAGGTCCCGGTGCCGGCCGACGCCCCGGCCTTCGACCGCGCCCTCGGGCTCGCGGGACGCGATCCCGCGCGGACGTCGTAGACGACTCGAGACCGCCCGCACAGGAGCCGTTCCCCGTGAGCAGGGGAGCGGCTCCTGTGACGCGACCGTGGTTCGAGTCACGGGAAGTTCACCGGTCGGGGACGTGAAGCGACACAGGACCTGGGGCACCGTGGAGACAACGGGTGCCCGAGGTCGTGTGCTCTGCCCTTTGCCCCCTCGCCCTCCCCGAGAGAACTCCCATGACGACTCCTTCCTTGCTGACACGCGCCCGCGAACCGGTCGCCGGGCTGGTCCGCGCGACCGCGCAGAAGGCGCCGCAGCCCTCCGTGCAGCGGCTGCGGGCCGCGGTGACCGTGCTGTTCGTGCTGGACGGCGCGGTGTTCGGCAGCTGGGCCTCCCGCGTGCCCGACGTGGCCGCCCAGGTCGGCGCCTCGCACAGCACGCTCGGCGTCGCCCTGCTGTGCCTGTCGTCGGGCGCGCTGGTCTCCATGCGCGTCACCGGCGCCTGGTGCGCCCGGTTCGGTGCCGGTCGGGTGGCCGCCGTCGCCGCGGTCGCCGTCTCCGCCGGAGCGATCCTGCCCGGCCTGGTGTCGAGCCTCCCCGCTCTCTGCTTCTCGCTGTTCCTGTTCGGCGCGGCCACCGGCATGGTCAACGTCGCCGCGAACTCGGTCGGCGTCGAGGTCGAGGACCAGGTGGGCCGGCCGATTCTGTCCGGGCTGCACGCCGGCTTCAGCCTCGGCGGGCTCGGCGGCGCGCTGCTGGGCGGCGCCGTGTCCGCGGTCCTCGGGGTGAGCGCGCACCTCGCGCTGGTCGCCGCCGCGGGTCTGTTCGTCAGCGCCTGGGCCCTGCCGACCCTGGTGGGTGCCCGGCGGCACGTGCCCCGGCCGCGGACCGGCGACCGCACCGACGGACCGACCCGGCGGTCCACCGCGGTTCTCGTCGTCCTCGGTGCGATCGCCGGCTGCACCGCATTCGGGGAGGGCGCGCTCACCGACTGGGGCGCCCTGCTGCTGCGCGAGCAGCTCGCCGCGCCGGCCACCGTCGCGGCGGCGGGTTACGCCGGGTTCTCCCTCGCCATGGCGGTCGGGCGGCTGGTCGGCGGCCGGCTGCTGCAGGCGATGGGGGAGCGGCGGCTGCTGGTCGGCGGCACGGTGCTGGCCGCCGTCGGCGCGCTCGCGGCGGTGACGACGTCGTCCCTCGGCGTCGCCCTGGGTGGGTTCGTGCTCGTCGGGCTGGGCCTGGCCAACGTCTTCCCGCTGGCGATCGGCCGCGCGGGCCTGCTCGGCGGCGCGAAGGGCATCGCCCTGGCCACCACGGTGGGCTACACGGGCCTGCTCGGCGGTCCGCCGGCGATCGGGCTGCTCGCGCAGACCGCGGGCCTGCCGGTCGCGGTCGGTTCCGTGGCGCTGATGGCGCTGGTCGCCGGTTTCCTCGTGCTCACCATCTCCGGCCGGCGGGTGCGGGTCCCGCGGCTGCGGACCCTGCTCGACCGCGCCGTGGCCGGTGTCGGCCGCCTGCAGCCGATGGTGTCCGGCTTCGGGCACGGCACCGGCGTCTACGTGCGCGAGCTGACCGCGCTCGTCCCCGACAGCGACTAGGTGGAGTGCCACGGGCGCGGGATCCGCGCCGTGGCACTCCGCTCAGGGACGGCGGAGGACCCGCGCGAGGCGGTGGGTGCGCCCGGCGGTGAGCTCCGCGGCGGTCGGCGCCGCGGGTTCCGGAGCCGGGTCGGGCACGGCCTCGAGCGCCTCGTGGCGTTCGTGCAACCGGGCCCGGACGTCGTCGGGCGTGTAGGCGCGCCGCTGCCGCTCGTTGCGGGCCAGGACGGCGCCGGTGGCCGCCACCCCGGCGAGCCCGGCCAGTCCCAGCACCTTCCAGACGCGCATGATCACTAACCTAGCGCCGTGTCCCGTTCCCGTGCGCTGCCGCTGGACGAGGCGGTCGAGCTGACCCGCACCGGTGACGTCTGGGTCTTCCGCGGCGGCTCGGCGGCCGACCGGGTCATCCAGACGGTCACCAACGCGCCGGTCAACCACGTCGGCATGGCCGTCGTCCTGGAGGACCTGCCGCCGCTGCTCTGGCACGCCGAGCTCGGCAAGTCGCTGCCCGACGCGTGGACCGGCGACCACCACCGCGGCGTGCAGCTGCACGACCTGCGCGACGCCGTCCTCACCTGGCGCCGGCGCTACGGCCAGCGCGCCTGGCTGCGCCAGCTGGTCGGCCCGGCCGACGACGGCGGGGTTCCCCCAGAGATGGAGGACGCCGTCCTGCGGACCATCGCCCGGCTCGACGGCAAGCCGTTCCCGACCACCCGCGGCCTGGCCACCGGCTGGGTGAACGGGCGGCTGCGGCGCGGCACGGCGAGCGAGACCGTCTACTGCGCCGAGCTGGTCGCCGCCACGTACACCGCGATGGGCCTGCTGCCGGCCGAGCGGCCGCGCAACTGGTACGACCCGGGCAGCTTCTGGTCCGGCGACGACCTCGAGCTGCTGCAGGACGCGACGCTCGGCACCGAGATCCCGGTCGACGTCCCCGCGGAGTAACCCCTTTCGGGGGAAACCGTCCGGTTCCGCTGAAAGCCACCCGTGCGGGACCGAGAACGTCCTCATGTCTTTCCCACTCGTGCCCGAGGTCGCGTCGTCGGTCGACGCCGTCCTCTCCGGCGAGCCGTTCGCCGAGGACAGCCTGCTGCCGGGGCCGGCGGCGCTGCTGGACCGGCTCGACGGTGCGCTGGCCGTCGTCGACGAACAGCCGGTGACGCTCGCCGTGATCGGCCTGCTGCGCCGCGACGACGGCTGGCCGACCTCGCCCGCCGTGCTCGCGACCGTGACCGCGCTGCTGGCCGGTGGCCTGCGCGCCGACGACTGGCTGGCCCGTGAGGGCGCCGCGGAGTTCGCGGTGCTCGTCGACGGCGACGTGGATGCCGCCGAGGTCGCCGTCCGCCGCCTGGTCGGCGCGGTCGGAGGCGTCATCACGGGCATCGCCGCGGCCGCCGGGGTCGTCGCTCTGGAGCGGGGGCTGGACGCGGCGGAGGTCCGCCGGCGGGCGCTGCTGTGCCTGGCCGCGGCGCGCACCCAGGGCAGCGGGGTGCTCGTCCGCTACCGCGGCACCCGCTGACCCGCTTCCCGGCGCCACTCCCGCGGAGTCATCCCGTACGCCTCACGGAATCGACGGCTGAAGTGTGACGGGTCGGCGAACCCCCAGCGGCGGGCCACGAGGGCGATCGACCGGTGCCGGCCGGCCGGGTCGGCCAGGTCGGCGGAGGCGCCGGCCAGCCGCTGCTCGATGATCGACTGCTCCAGGCTCAGGCCGGCGTCCCGGCAGAGCCGGTAGAGGGAGCGCACGGAGACGGCATGCGCGCGGGCGATCCGTTCGGGCGAGAGGTCCGGATCGTCGAGATGTGCGCGGACGTAAGCGCGCACCCGCACCAGCAGGGTGTCGGCCGCCGCAGCCCGGTCCTCGACCGTGGAGGCCAGCAGCGCCCGGACCAGAGCGATCGTCGCGTCGGCGAGCGCCGCCGCTCCCGGGTCGGTCTCCCACCGTTCGGCGTTGCGCGTCACGGCGTCCACGTGCGCCCCGACCAGCGCGTACAGGGGGCTGCGCCAGATCAGCGGTGCAGCCGCACGGATGGTGTCGACGGACATGCCCAGACGGCGGATCGGGACGTGCACCGCACGGCCGGCACCGGCGCCGTGCCATCGGTACTCGTAGGGCGCGGTGAGCTCGGTGATCGCCAGCGCGCCGGCCGGAACGGCGCGCTGGCCTCCGAACTGCGCATGCAGGCCGGTGCCGCGCTCCTGCACCGAGACGGACAGGATCTCGTCCTCCCCCGACCGCAGCAGCCGCTGCGGGCGCACCAGCGACAGGCCGCCGGACACCTCGGAACGCAGCACCGGCAGCCCACCGAGGTCCCAGGCGTCCAGCCGGGCGGTCCACGGCCGGTCGATCTCGTGGACCCGCACGGTGGAGGGCATCGTCGCCTCGGCCATCGCCGCGGTGAACGCCGGGCGGCGGTCGAGGGCCGGGAGGGCGGCGGTGTCGAGCAGCGTGACCACGGGGCCTCCTCGGAGGACGGAGGGCGACGCTGCCTTCGGTAGCGACGATCGTGGTGGGACCGCTCCTGCGCTGTAAAGAGGCAGCCACGAGCAGGCACCTGGCAGGCAGGGACCAGAACATCCGCCGGGCCGCCCCTAGCGTCGGCGTCCGGAACCGGTAGCGGCCGCAACTGCCAGAGGAGCCAGCCATGCCCTTCGTTCCCGCACGGGACGGCGTCGAGATCTTCTACAAGGACTGGGGGAGCGGACGCCCGGTCGTCTTCAGCCACGGCTGGCCGCTGAACGCCGATGCGTGGGACACGCAGCTGCAGGCGGTCGCCGCCGCCGGCTACCGAGGGGTCGCGCACGACCGGCGGGGCCACGGCCGGTCGACGCAGACGTCCACCGGCAACGACATGGACACCTACGCCGACGACCTCGCCGCGGTCATCGAGGCCCTCGACCTGCACGACGCGACCCTGGTCGGGCACTCCACCGGCGGGGGCGAGGTGGTCCGGTACCTCAGCCGGCACGGGGCAGACCGGGTCCGGTCCGCCGTCCTGCTGAGCGCCGTCCCGCCCCTGAGGCTGCGGACCGAGGACAACCCGGAGGCGCTCCCGATCGAGGTGTTCGACGAGCTCCGGGCCGGCGTGGCGGGTGACCGCTCCCAGTTCTACAAGGACCTCGCCGTGCCGTTCTACGGCGCCAACCGGGACGGCGCCACCGTCTCCCAAGGGGCGAAGGACGCGTTCTGGCTGTGGTCCATGCAGGCCGGTGTCGTCCCCTCGTACGACTGCATCAAGGCGTTCTCGGAGACCGACTTCACCGACGACCTCGCCAAGATCGACATCCCGGTCCTCGTGGCGCACGGGAACGACGACCAGATCGTGCCGTTCGCCTCAGCGGCCCCGAGGACGGCCGAGCAGCTGTCGCAGGGCCGGCTCAAGGTCTACCCGGGCGCTCCGCACGGCCTGACCGGCGCCCACGACAAGGAGTTCACCCAGGACCTGCTGGCCTTCCTGGGCGAGTGACTCACCGCGCCGGCGCCGCCACGGTGGCGCCGGCGTGGACGTAGGACACCGGTGCGTCGCTGTGGACGACCTGCTTGCCGAGCGGGAACAGCCCGACGAGGGCGAGCTTGAACAGCGCGAGGCCGAACGGGATGCCGATGATCGTCACGCAGTAGGCGATGCCGGCCACGATGTGCAGCAGCGACAGCCACCAGCCGATCAGCAGGAACCACAGCACGTTGCCCAGCGCCGACCCGACCCCGGCGCCGGGGGTCGACACCGTCGTCCGCCCGAACGGCAGCGCGGCGAAGCCGGCCAGCCGGAAGCAGGCGATGCCGAACGGGATCGTGACGATCAGCAGGCAGGCGAGCAGCCCGGCCAGCAGATAGGCCAGGGCCAGCAGCCAGCCGTGCAGCACGAACCAGATCGCATTCAGGATCAGCCGGACTCCGTCCACGCCTGATCTCACGCGCCGGGGCGTCGTCCCGTTCCCGCCAGGCCGGCGTGCGCGCCGAGCCGGATCTCGGCGTCGCCCGGACCAGCCACGTCGTCGTCGTGCGTGACGCAGACCACCACGCGGCCGGCGAGCGCGCGGCGCAGATCGCGCACCAGCGCGGCCGCCGTCGGCGGGTCCAGGTGCGCGGTCGGCTCGTCGAGGAGGACGACGTCGCGGTCGGCCAGCAGCGCGCGGGCCGCGGCCAGCCGCCGCCGCTCGCCGCCCGACAGCGCGGTGCCGCCCGCGCCGACCTGGGTGTCGAGGCCGTCGGGAAGGCCGACGAGCAGGTCGCCGAGGCCGCTCGCGGTCAGCGCGGCCCGCATCCGCGCCTCGCCGTCCGGCCCGGCCAGCCCGCCGCGCGGGGCGGCCACGGCCAGGTTGGCCCGGATGCTCGAGGCGAACACGTGCGACTCCTGCGGCAGCCACGCCATGCGGGCCCGCAGGTCGTCGCCGGCGATCCGCGCCGTGTCGACGTCCCCAAGCGCGTAGTCCCCGGCCCGCGGCCGCAGCGCCGCCATGAGGACGGCCAGGAACGTCGACTTGCCCGCGCCGGACGGGCCGCGCACGACCAGCCAGCCGTCGGTCCCGGCGTCGGCGTCGAGGTGGGCCAGGACGTCGGGGCCGCCGGGCCACCCGGCCGCGAGGTCGCGCACGGCCAGCTCGGTGACGGTGCGCGGCGCCGGCACCGGGTCGGCCGGGTCGGCCGGCACCGGGGCGGTGAGGACGGCGTCGAGCCGGGTGCGCGCGTCGGCCAGGGCGCCGCGCCGCTGCAGGGCCGAGACGACCCCCGCCAGCGGCTCGGTGAGCGCGAGCGGCGCGAGGGCCAGGACGGCGACCCCAGGCCCGTCCAGCGTGCCCGCGGCACCGATCGCGGCGGCGACCACCGCGGCCAGTCCGGTGCCGAGCACGACGAGGCCGTTGCCGACCGCGGCGGCCCGGGCACCGACCCGCTGCGCGGACCCCTGCCGGTCGGCGAGCGCGGCGAGGTCCTCCGCTGTCCGGGCGGCCAGGCCGTGCGCCCGCAGGTCGCCGGCGCCCTCGAGCACGGTGGCGGTCTCCTGCAGCGCGGCCACCCGAAGGGCGCCGTCCCGGCGTGCGGCGCCGGCGTCCACCCGCCGGTGGGCGAGCACGACGAGCCCGACGGTCGACGCCAGGACGACGGCGATCCCCGCCGCGGCCCACGGGTCGAGCAGCGCCAGGGCGGCGACGGTGCCGGTGAGCACGCTGGCCGCGACGAGCAGCGGCGGCCGGACCCGCACCGAGAGGTCCTGCACCAGGCCGACGTCCCCGACCACCCGCGCCAGAGCGGCGCCCGGCGTGCGGTCGGCGGCGAGCCCCTGCGCGGCCAGCGCCCGCCAGACCCGGACCCGGGTGTCCGCGGCCTCCCGCAGGGCGGCGTCGTGCGCGGTCATCCGCTCCACCCAGCGCAGACCGGCCCGGCCGACGCTGAACGCGCGGACGCCGACGATGGCCACCAGCAGCGTGAGGATCGGCGGCATCTGCGCGGCCCGCACGATCAGCCACCCGGACAGCGCGGTCAGCGCGACGCCGGCGCCCGAGGACAGCGCCCCGGCCACGACCGCCCGCGCCATCGCCCGCCGCTTCGGAGGCTCAGCGCGCAGGTTTTCTGCGCTCTGAGCCTCCGCAACGGTGCCGCGGACGGCAGGAGTCGCGACTTCTGCCGGCATGGTCGGCAGCGTCACGGTGCGGTCGGCGAGCGCGGCGAGCGCCGGGTCGTGGGTGACCAGCACCGTCGTCACCGTGCCGCGCAGGTCGGCGAGCACCCGGGCCACGGTCGCCGCGGCGGCGTCGTCCAGGTGCGCGGTCGGCTCGTCGAGCAGCAGCAGCCGCGCGCCGCGGCGGATCCGCACCAGCGCGCGGGCCAGCGCGATCCGCTGCAGCTCACCGGGGGAGAGGCTCGTGCACGCCCGATCGGCCAGCGCCGACGCGCCCACCCGCGCCAGGACCACAGCGAGGTCGTCGGGGTCGGCGCCGTGCCGCCGCAGCTCGTCGGCCACGGTCGCCCCGGTGGTCCGCGGGTGCTGCGGCACGGAGGCCACGGCGCCGAGCCCGCTGACCTCCCCGGAGACGAGCGCAGAGGGCGGCAGCAGCCCGGCCAGGACGGCGAGCAGCGTCGACTTGCCCGATCCGCTGGCGCCGCGCAGGGCGACCAGCTCCCCGGGCCGGACGGCGAGGTCGACCGGCGGCAGCGCGGCCCGCGACCGTCCCGGGTAGCGCACCGAGAGGCCGGAGACGGCCACGTCGGCCCCGCGCGGGTCGTCGTCCGGACCGCCGCGCACCACCGACGGCACCGCCGGCGCGGCCAGCACCGCGCGCGCCTCGGCGGCCGCGAGCGACGCCGCCTCGTTCGCGTGGTGCGCCGCACCCACCGCGCGCAGCGGGGCGAACGCCTCCGGCGCGAGCAGCAGCGCGGTCAGCCCGACGGCCAGCGTCATCTCACCGTGCACCAGCCGCAGGCCGACGGTGACCGCGACCAGCGCGACCGACAGCGTGGCGATCAGCTCGAGCACCAGCGCCGAGAGGAACGCGATCCGCAGCGTGGCCAGCGTCTTCCGCCGCGAGGCCTCGCCCAGCGAGGCGAGCGCGGCGGCCTGGTCGGCGGCACGGCCGAGGCCGACCAGCACCGGCAGGCCGCGGACCAGCTCGGCGACGTGCCCGGCGATCCGGTCCAGCGCGCGGGCGGCGGACGTCGTCCCGTCCCGGGTGTGCTTGCCGACCAGCACCATGAACAGCGGCACCAGCGGCAGGGTCGCGGCGACCAGCACCGCCGAGAGCAGGTCGAGCCGGGCCAGCACCAGCAGCAGCACCGGCGGGACGACGACGGTCTGCGCGAACGCCGGCAGGAACGTGGCCAGCCCCGGGCCGAGGTCGGCCAGCCGGGTGGTGGCCAGGACGGCGGCCGGACCGGGACCGCCCGCCGCCTCGACCGCGGCCGGCGAGCCGGCCAGCCGGGCGACCAGCGACCGGCGCAGCGCGTCCTCGGCCCGGCGGGCGTCGCGGGCGGCCAGCGCCTCGCCGACGGTTCCCGCGATCGACCGCAGCGCGACCCCGGCCACGGCGACCGCCAGAGGGACCGAGGCGGGGCCAGGAGCAAGATCCGCGATCCGGGCGAGCGCCGTCGCCAGCCCGCCGGCCAGCAGCACGAGCCCCACCGTCGAGGCCAGGGCGGCGAACGCGGACCGCACCAGGGCGCCGCGCAGTCCCGGGACGCCGGTCAGCGCCCCGAGCGGTCCCCGCGAGCTCATGCGTGCACCGGCTCGGCGGACAGCCGCTTGCGGAACACCCAGTACGTCCAGGCCTGGTAGGCGAGCACGACCGGCAGCCCGACGCCGGCGACCCAGGTCATCACGGTGAGCGTGTAGTCGCTGACCGAGGCCTGGCCGACGGTGAGGTCGAACGCCGGGTCGACCGTCGAGGGGATGACCACCGGGTACGCCGCGCCGAAGAGCGTCGCGGCCGAGGCGACCAGCACGAGCGCCCAGCCGGCGAAGGCCTGCCCCTCGCGGTCGACCCTGATCCGCGTCCACGTGAGGAGCACGGCCAGCGCGGCCACGACCCACAGCACCGCGGTGACCGCCGTCCCCTCGCGCAGCTGCACCAGACCCGCCCATGCGAGCAGCGGCAGCGCCGCGACCGGCGACCAGCGCAGCGCGAACGCCCGCGCCCGCAGCCGCACCGGCCCGTCGGACTTCAGCGCGAGGAACAGCGCGCCGTGCACGAGGGCGAACCCGGCGACCGCGACCGCGCCGAGCAGCGCCGGCCAGCCGAGGCCCGAGAACGCGCCGCCGACCCGCTCGCCGTCCGCGCCGATGGGCAGTCCCAGGGTCGTCGCCCCCAGCGCCGCGCCGACCCCGAGCCCCGCGACCAGCGAGCCGCCGGTGATGACGTTCGTCCAGGCCGTGTCCCAGCGCTCCTCCGAGCGGGAGTGCCGCCACTCGAACGCCACCGCCCGCACGATCAGCCCGAGCAGCACCAGCACGAACGGCAGGTACAGCGCCGGCAGCCAGGTGGCGTACCAGCCGGGGAAGGCCGCGAAGATCGCGCCGGCCGCGGTGATCAGCCACACCTCGTTGCCGTCCCAGAGCGGGCCGATGGTGCGCAGCATCAGGTGCTTCTCGGAGCGGGTGCGCCCGAGCACCGGCAGCAGCGCGGCCACGCCGAGATCGAAGCCCTCGAGGAGGAGGAAGCCGGTCCACAGCACGGCGACGGCGGCGAACCAGATCGTCTGGAGATCCACGGTCGGCTCCTAGTAGGCGAACGAGAGGACGTCGTCGGACTCGGGTGCGCCCTCGGGCGGCGTCCCCGGGGTGGGGGAGGGCTGCTGGGCGACGCCCTTGCGGACGAAGCGGGTGATCAGGCCGAGCTCGATGACCGCGAGCACGCCGTAGACGACGCCGAGCGTGATCAGCGAGGTCAGCACCTCGGCGGCGGAGATGCCCGGGGAGACGGCCTGGGCGGTGAAGAAGTAGACCTGCTCGCCGACCGGCACGTCCGGGTTGGGGACGACGACGAACGGCTGGCGACCCATCTCGGTGAAGATCCAGCCGGCCGCGTTGGCGACGAACGGTGCGCCCACGGCGAGCAGCGACCCGTACACGCCGATCCGCCAGGTCGGCACCCGGCCGCCGCGGGTCGACCACAGCGCGTAGGCCGCGACCGCTGCCGACACCGCGCCCATCCCGACCATCAGCCGGAAGCCCCAGTAGGTCACCGCGAGCACCGGCGTGTAGTCGATCGGCTGCCCGGCCTTGTCGCCGAACGACGGGTCGTCGGGGTAGGTCGCGCCGTAGACCGCGGCGTACTTCTCCTGCAGCTCGTTGACGCCGGGCACGGCGGTGGAGAAGTCGTTGTGCGCGAGGAAGGACAGCAGCCCCGGGACGGTGAACGAGTGGACGTCGTCGCACTCGTTGGACCCGAGCTTGCCGAACGCGAAGATCGAGAACGGCGCCGGAGCCTCGGTCTCGCACAGCGCCTCGGCCGAGCTCATCTTCAGCGGCTGCTGCTCGTACATGAGCTTGCCCTGGAAGTCCCCGGTGAGCGCGACCAGCAGGAACGCAGCGAGCGTGACCCAGCCGCCGAGCCGGACCGAACGGCGCCACACGACGTGGTCGACGTCGGTGGTCGGCTGCCCGGCGAGCTTCCGCTTGCGCAGGTGCCACAGGCCGATGCCGACCAGCAGGGAGCCGGCGACCATCAGCGCGGCGACGATCGTGTGGCTGTAGGCGGCCAGCGCAGTGTTGTTGGTCAGGACGGCGAGGAAGTCGACCTGGCGCGGCCGGCCGTCCTCGGTGAGCACGACGCCGACCGGGTGCTGCATCCACGAGTTGGCCGCGATGATGAAGTACGCGCTGATCCACGAGCCGACCACCGCCGCCCACAGGGAGGCGAGGTGCAGTTTCTTCGGCAGGCGGTTCCAGCCGAAGATCCACAAGCCGAGGAACGTCGACTCGAGGAAGAACGCGAGCAGCGCCTCCATGGCCAGCAGCGAGCCGAAGACGTCGCCGACGAACTTCGAGTACTCGCTCCAGGCGAGACCGAACTGGAACTCCTGGACCAGTCCGGTGGCCACGCCGAGGGCGAAGTTGATCAGGTAGATCCGGCCCCAGAAGCGGGTCATCCGCAGCCACTCGGGCTTGCCGGTCCGCACCCAGAGGGTGTGCATCACCGCGACCAGGACTCCCAGGCCGAGGGTCAGCGGGACCATCAGGAAGTGGTAGACGGTCGTGATTCCGAACTGCCACCGGGCGATCTCGAGCACGTCCACCGCGGGGTTCTCCCTCTGTCGTACGATCGACACGTTCTTTCTACGCCGCGTAGAAGACACTTTTCTACAGAACGTAGAAGACACGCTGTGTGACGTGTCGGACAGGAGGGCTCGTGGCCTCGCTCGGTGACCTGGAGCGCGCCGTGATGGAGCGGCTGTGGGCGGCCGGCGAGCCGCTCGCGGCGACGACGCTGCGCGACCAGTTGGCCGACCGCGGCGTCGCGCTCACCACCGTGCACACGGTGCTGACCCGCCTGGAGCAGAAGGGCTTCGTCGCGCACGACGACGCCCGGCCACGGCGCTTCGCCGCACGCGCGAGCCGCGAGGAGCACGCCGCCGAGCTCATGCACGAGGTGCTCGGGCAGGCCGCCGACCGGCAGGCCGTGCTGGCCCGGTTCGTCGGCAGCGTCAGCGAGGACGAGGCCCGCCTGCTGCGCGACCTGCTCGCCGGGGCCTGATGCTGCCCGCCACGGCGGCGGCCCTCGCGTGCCTCGCCGCGCTGCTGGCGTGGCCGGTGCCCGCCGCCCTGGCCCGGGCCGGCTGGGCGCGGCGCGACCCGCTGGTGGCGCTGGTCTGCTGGCAAGCGATCGGCCTGGCCGGTGGCCTGTCGATCATCGGCGCGCTGCTGGTGCACGGGCTCGCGCCGTGGGGGCACTCGCTGCCCGAGGCCGGCTGGGCGGTGCTGCGCGGGCACGCCGCGCTCGACCCGGTCCGCGGCGACCACTGGGTCGCGCTCACGCTGGCCGGGGTGCTCGCCGTCGAGCTGGTCGGCGTCCTGCTGCTGTCGTGGGTGCGCACCGCCCGCACCCGGCGACGGCACCGGGCGCTGCTCGAGCTGATCGTGCAGCCGGCCGCGGTGCCCGACGCGCGCCTGCTGGAGCACCCGGCGCCGGTCGCGTTCTGCATCCCCGGCGCGCGGCCGCTGCTGGTGCTGTCCTCCGGGATGGTCGAGGAGCTCGACGACGCCCAGCTCGACGCGGTCGTCGCGCACGAGCGGGCGCACCTGCGCGAGCGGCACCACCTGCTGCTGCTGCCGTTCGTCGCCTGGGAGGCGGCGCTGCCGGTGCTCCCCGCGGCGGCGCGGGCGCACGCGTCGGTGCGGCAGCTGGTCGAGATGCGGGCGGACGACGTCGCGCTGCGGCTGCTGCCCGCCGGCTCCCGCCGGACCCTGGCGCAGGCGATCGTGGCCGTGGCCGGCGGCGCCGGGGGAGGTGTGCCGGCCGGGGCGCTGTCGGTGGCCGGGAGCGCGGTCGGCGCCCGCGTCGTCCGGCTGCTCGAGCCGCCGTCCCCGCTGCCGGCCGCCGCGCGCTGGACCGCTCTCGCCTCGGCCGCGCTCCTGCTGCTGGTCCCGACGCTGCTGCTCGTCCTCCCCGCCGTCCTCTGACGGGGTTTCGCGCGCTTAACCTCGCGGCATGACGGTGCGCCCCTTCCGGATCGAGGTCCCGCAGGCCGACGTCGACGACCTGCGCGAACGACTCGCGCGCACCCGCTGGCCGGTGCAGCAGGAGCTGCCCGGGGAGCGCGGCATCCCGGTGGGGCGGGTGCGCGAGCTGACCGAGCGCTGGGCGACGTCGTGGGACTGGCGCACGTGGGAGGCGCGGCTCGACGCGTTCCCGCAGGTGGTCGCCGACATCGACGGCACGCGGGTGCACGCGCTGCACGTGCGCTCGGCCGACCCGGACGCCGTCCCGCTGGTGCTGCTGCACGGCTGGCCCGGCTCGGTCGTGGAGTTCCTGCAGGTGCTCGGGCCGCTCGCGGAGGACTTCCACCTCGTCGTCCCGTCGCTGCCCGGGTTCGGCTTCTCCGGGCCCACTCCGGACGGCGGCTGGACGCCGGAGCGCATGGCCCGGGCGGTCGCCGAGCTGGTGCACCGGCTGGGCTACGAGCGATACGTCGTCCACGGCGGCGACTGGGGCTCCCACGTCGGGCGGGACGTCGCCCGGGTGGACGGCGGCTCGGTGCTCGGCCTGCACGTGACGATGACGCCGGGCGTGGACGTCTCCGAAGACCCCGCCGCGGCGGAGGCGTGGGAGCGCTACGGCCGCGACCTCGCCGGCTACAACAAGCTGCAGTCGACCCGGCCGCTGTCGCTCGCCCCGGCGCTCACCGACTCACCGGCCGGGCTGCTCGCGTGGATCGCCGAGCGCTTCGCCGAGTGGACCGACCCGGCGAGCGACATCGACGAGGACCAGCTGCTGGCGAACGCGGCCGTGTACTGGTTCACCCGCACCGGCCCGTCGTCGGCGCAGATCTACTGGGAGCGCCAGCACGCCCCGACGCCGGAGTGGGCGCGGGGCGTGCCCACCGGCGTCGCCGTGCTGCCCCACGACCTGGCCCGGCCGCCGCGCACGGCCATGGAGGCCGCGGTCGACCTCGTCTCGTGGACCGAGTTCGAGCGCGGCGGGCACTTCCCGGCGATGGAGATCCCGGACCTGCTGGTCGGCGAGCTCCGCCGGTTCGTGCGGCTGGTCACGCCCTGAGCGACGCCGGGAAGTCGATGCCGGTCAGCTCGGCCGACGCCTCCCACAGCCGGCGCGCCAGGTCGAGGTCCTTGGCGCCCTTGCTGCGGCTGACCCGGGCCGGCGGGCCGACCAGGCCGTAGCGCGGGCCGACGTAGCTGCCGCCGGGGAGGTCCGCGGTCGCGGCGTAGAGGGTCGGGACGGCGCCGCGATCGGCGCTGCCGCCCAGCACCGCGTTGCCCAGCGCCATGGCGCCGTCCTTGACCCGGCTGCCTGAGTGGCTCTGCAGATTGGTCGCCGCCCACCCCGGGTGCGCCGCCAGCGCGCGCACCGGGGAGCCGGCCGCGGTCAGCCGGCGCTGCAGCTCGAGGGTGAACAGCAGGTTGGACAGCTTCGACTGCCCGTACGCGCGCTCGGCGTTGTAGGGGCGCTGCTGCCAGTTGAGGTCCTGCATCGCGATGCTGCCGAACCGGTGCATCAGCGAGGAGAGCGTGACCACGCGGTCGGTGATCGACGGCAGCAGCAGGTTGGTCAGCGCGAAGTGCCCGAGGTGGTTGGTCCCGAACTGCAGCTCGAAGCCGTCGACGGTGACACCGGCGGGCACCGCCATGATCCCGGCGTTGTTGATCAGCAGGTCGAGCTCGCCGGTCCACGCCTCGGCGAAGCCACGGACGGACTCGAGGTCGGCGAGGTCGAGCCGGCGCACCTCGACGTCGCCCGGGACGTCGGCCGCCTCACCCTTGGCGACGTCCCGGACGGCGAGGACGACGTGCGCGCCCGCCGCCGCCAGGGCGCGGGCGCTGGCGAGGCCGAGACCGCTGTTCGCGCCGGTGACGACCGCGGTGCGACCGGTCTGGTCGGGGATGATCACCCCTCGACGGTAGGCGCCCGGTCCTCGGCCCGGTTCTCGGCCAGGGGGGCGAACCGGCGCAGCCGCAGGCTGTTGGTGACCACGAAGACCGAGCTGAACGCCATCGCCGCGCCGGCGATCATCGGGTCGAGCAGCCCGGCGGCGGCCAGCGGGATCGCGGCCACGTTGTAGGCGAACGCCCAGAACAGGTTGCCCTTGATCGTGGCCAGCGTCCGGCGGGAGAGCCGGATCGCGTCGGCCGCGGCCCGCAGGTCGCCGCGCACCAGGGTCAGGTCGCTGGCCTCGATGGCGACGTCGGTGCCGGTGCCCATCGCCAGCCCCAGGTCGGCCTGGGCGAGCGCGGCGGCGTCGTTCACCCCGTCGCCGACCATGGCCACCGTGGCGCCGTCGGCCTGCAGCCGCTTGACCACGTCGACCTTGTCGGCCGGCAGCACCTCGGCGATCACCTCGTCGATGCCGACGCCCGCCGCGACCGACCGCGCGGCGGCCGCGTTGTCGCCGGTGAGCAGCACGGGGCGCAGTCCCAGGTCCTTCAGCTGCCGGACCGCCGCGGCGGACGTCGGCTTGACCGCGTCGGCGACGACCAGCACGCCGCGGGCGACGCCGTCCCAGGCCACCGCGATGGCGGTGCGCCCCTCGTCCTCGGCCTGCTGCCGGGCGTCGTCCAGGTCCGGCGGCAGGACGGCGTCGACCAGCCGCGGGCGGCCGACGACGACGGCCCGGCCCTCGATCGTGCCCCGCACGCCGAGGCCCTCGACGTTGGCGAAGCCGTCCACCGCCGGCAGCGGGCCGCGGTCGGCCGCCGCCCGGGCGACGGCCTGCGCGATCGGGTGCTCCGATGCGGCCTCCAGGGCGCCGGCCACGCGGAGCAGCTCGTCGCCGTCCTCGCCCGGGGCGGGCACGACGTCGAGCAGGGTCATCCGGCCGCTGGTGACGGTGCCGGTCTTGTCCAGGACGACGGTGTCGACCCGGCGCGTGGACTCCAGCACCTCCGGGCCCTTGATCAGGATGCCCAGCTGCGCGCCGCGGCCGGTGCCGACCATGAGCGCGGTCGGCGTGGCCAGCCCCAGCGCGCAGGGGCAGGCGATGATCAGGACGGCGACCGCGGCGGTGAACGCGGCCGACGCGCCGCCGCCGGCGAGCAGCCAGCCGGCGAGCGTGCCCAGGGCGACGACCAGCACGATCGGCACGAAGACGCCGGAGATCCGGTCGGCCAGGCGCTGCACCTCGGCCTTGCCGTTCTGCGCCTCCTCGACCAGCTGCGCCATCTGCGCGAGCTGGGTCTCCGACCCGATCCGCGTCGCCCGGACGACGAGCCGCCCACCCGCGTTCACGGTCGCGCCGACGACGGCGTCACCGGGGCCGACCTCCACCGGCACCGACTCGCCGGTGAGCATCGAGGCGTCGACGGCGGACGAGCCCTCGGTCACCTCGCCGTCGGCGGCGATCTTCTCGCCCGGCCGGACGACGAACAGGTCCCCGACCGCCAGTTGGCCGACGGGGACGCGGACCTCGGCGCCGTCGCGGAGGACGGAGACCTCCTTGGCCCCCAGTTCCAGCAGCGCGCGGAGGGCTGCGCCGGCCCGCCGCTTGGCGCGGGCCTCCAGCCAGCGCCCGGCGAGCAGGAACGTGGTGACGACCGCGGCCGCCTCGAAGTACAGCTCGGCGTCGGTGCCGGCGACCAGCACGACCAGCGACCAGAAATAGGCGGCCAGGGTGCCGAGGGACACCAGCGTGTCCATGGTCGCGGCTCCGTGGCGGAGGTTGGTCCAGGTCGCGCGGTGGAACGGCAGGCCGCCCCAGAAGACGACCGGAGTCGCGAGCGCGAGGGAGAGCCACTGCCAGCCGGCGACGTGCAGCGCCGGGATCATCCCGACGAGGACGACCGGCAGGCTGAGCACCGCCGAGACGACGAGCCGCCGGGCCCCGCTGTCGTGCTGCTCCTCGGGCTCGGGCCGGGGGAGCGCCGCGGTGTAGCCGGTCTTCTCGACGGTGGCGATCAGGTCGTCGGGCGTGACGCCGCCCCCGTAGCTGACCTGCGCCTTCTCGGTGGCGTAGTTGACCGTGGCGGTGACTCCGTCGAGCCGGTTGAGCTTCTTCTCGATCCGGGCGGCGCAGGACGCGCAGGTCATGCCACCGATCAGCAGTTCGGTGGTCTGCGCGTCCTCGCCCGTGGTCCGCATCGGTCGTTCAGCGCCCGGCGAGCGCGTAGCCGGCCTCGTCGACCGCGGCGGCGACCGCGTCGTCGTCCACGGGGCTCTCGCTGCTGACCGTCAGGCTGCCCGACTCGAGGTCGACCACGACCTCGGTGACACCGGGGACGGCGCCGACCTCCTCGGTGACCGCGCTGACGCAGTGGGCGCAGGTCATGCCGGTGACGGTGTACGTGGCGGTGCTCATGGGTTCCTCTCGGATCGGGGTCAGGACCGGACGAGGCGCGCGATGGCGTCGGCGGCCTCGCGGACCTTCTCGTCGGCCTCGGGTCCGCCGGTCTGGGCGGCGGAGACGACGCAGTGGCTCAGGTGCTCCTCGAGCAGGCCGAGCGCGACCGACTGCAGCGCCTTCGTCATCGCGGAGACCTGCGTCAGGATGTCGATGCAGTATTTCTCGTCCTCGACCATGCGCTGCAGGCCGCGGGCCTGGCCCTCGATGCGCCGCAGCCGCGTCAGGTAGTCGGACTTCTTGGAGATGTACCCGTAGTGGGCGCTGGTCTCGTCGGTCGTCACGCCTCGGTACTATACCCCCCTAGGGTTCCTGACGCTGCTGGTCCTCCAGACGGGCGAGGTCGGCGCGGGCTTCGGCGAGCTCGTCCTGCAGGTTGATGATCGTCTCGGCGGAGGCGACGGAGTGGCCGTCGTCCACGAGGCCGCGCATGCGGGCGGCGACGGCGAGCTGCGCGCGGGAGTAGCGGCGGTGACCGCCGGGGGAGCGGTGCGGCTCGAGGACCCCCGAGCTGTCCAGCGAGCGCAGGAAGGCCTGCTGCACGCCGAGGAGCTCGGCGGCCTGGCTCATCGTGAGGGCCGGGTAGTCGGGGTCGTCCAGCCGGCTCAGCGCGTCCGGTTCCTCCGCCACGACGGGCTCCTCTCGATGCGGAAAAGGCCAGGGGCCGGACCCGACGGGTCGGGTCCGGCCCCTGGGACAGGCCGTCAGGCCTCGACGGCCGGGTTCTCGTGCTCGATGGTCCTGCCCTCGACCGGGGTCGGCGCGTCGGCGCGGGTGACCTGGATCTTGCGGGAGCGCGCCTTCTCGGCGACCGGGATGCTCACGGTGAGCACGCCGTCGTGGTAGCTGGCCTCCAGCCGGTCGGTGTCCAGGCTCCGGCCGAGCACGAGCTGCCGCGTGTAGCTGCCGTAGGGCCGCTCGGCGACGGTCCACTCGGCGTTCTCGAGCTGCGGCACCGAGCGCTCCGCGGTGACGGTGAGGGTCTGCCCCTCGATCGACAGGTCGATCGAGCCGGGGTCGACGCCGGGCAGGTCGAAGTGGGCGACGAAGTTGTCGCCGACCTTGTAGGCGTCCATCGGCATCCCGGAGAGCGGGCGTGCCGTGCCCATCCGCCCGGAGAGCTGGTCCAGCAGCCGGAAGGCGCTGGTGGTGGCGGCGAACGGGTCGTAGGCGGTCAGCATGGCCATGGCTGGTGTCAACCTCCTGGGGTCGTTCTGTTCAGTTCGCTGCCCGAGGTCCTGACCTCTAGTGGCAACTGGAGATTACCTCCAGCGTGCGCGGGTGTAAACACCGGCGTACGGCCGGAAGTCGGCCGGCACGGGAACGCGGCTGCGCGGGTAGGGCGTTGTCGACTCCGAGGGTCACCTTCAGCAGCGCTGCCTCGTTGCCGATATCGACGGTGGCCCACGACCGAGGAGAGACAGATGAACTACCTGCGCCGCCTGCAGTACGAGCGGCCCCTGCTCTTCATGGTCGTGCTGTTCGTAGGCCTCTGGGTCGGCTTCCAGGTCGTCCTGTACGTCGCTCAGCTCATCCTGGGTCCGTTCGGCCTCCCGGCGTGGGCGCCCCTGGTGCTCGTCCTCGTCATCCTGGTCGTGATCGCCCGCCGACAGCAGCGATCGCGCTAGCACGGGCCGCGACCGACGAACTGCTTGTCCCGTCGCTCGCGGGAGCACGACACTGCCGGGCATGGGCGACAACGAGGACTTCGAACGCGACTTCCTCCCGCGCTTCATCGATTCGCTGCGCGCCTTCCACGACGGCGACCCCGAGCCGCACATCGCGCTCTGGTCGTCGCATGACCCGGTGACGCTGTTCGCCATCCGCGGGATGCGCAGCACCGGTGCGGAGGCGCTGACTGAGACGTTCCGGCGCGTCGCACGGTGGTTCTCCGACGTCGCCGACTACCGGTGGGAGCTCATCGCGTCGAACGTTGCCGGGGATTCGGCGTACACGGTGTGCATCGAGCGCTACGCCGTAGCCGTCGAGGGACGACCCCCGGAGCAGTTCGAGGTGCGCAGCACGCACCTCTTCCGCCGCGAGGACGGACGCTGGCGGGCCGTGCACCGGCATGCCGATCGGCAGCCGCTCGAACCGACGGGAGGCGCCGCGGTCAGCGGGCGGTGAGGACGGCGAGGTCGCGCTCGGCGAAGCGGCGGTGGTCGCACACCTCCTGCAGCACCGTCCTGAGGCAGGCGCGCACGGTGTGCGTCTCCTCGCCCCACAGCGCGACCGGCGCGGCGGTCCGCGGTTCCTCCAGCTCGGCCTCGGTCACCTCGGCGAGCGCCTTGTCCACCCGCGCTCGCCGGTCGGTGAACAGCTCTGCGGCCTCGGCGAACGTGGGCCGGGCGGCGGAGTCGAGCCCGATTGAGGGCCACTCGGTCAGCGGCAGGTCGGTCGGCGGCAGGCCCAGCGGGGAGAACGGCGCCGACTCGCCGTGCAGCCAGCCGCCCACCCACGTCTCGACGGCGAACGCCAGGTGGCGCAGCGTCTCGACGAACGACCACTCGCCGTCCACCCGCTCCTGCAGCAGCGCCTCGTCCAGCGCGCCGGCCCGGGTGAGCGTCCCGTCCCACAGGCCGGACAGCTCGGCCCACGCCGCGCGCAGCTCCGGGAGCGAACGCGCCTCCCGCACGCGCACCCGTTCCGGATGGCGGCGGTCCAGCTCCGCGGCCACGTACTCGCTCACGTCGACGTCGTCCACGAGCACCGGGCCGGCCTGCCCGCTGAAGCCTCGGATGACCAGGCCGTCGACGAACGAGCTGACGATCTTCACGTCCCGCAGGTCGCAGTCGCGGAACGTCGCCCCGTGGAAGGCGTCGGTGTAGTGGTAGTCGGGCATCAGTGCACCCACCGCAGGGCCGCCGCGACGTCCTCGGCCGACTTGCCCTCCAGCGCCGCGATCTCGCCGCGCCGGACGTCGACCACGGTCGCGGCCAGCTCCTCGCCGTAGACCCGGGCCAGGACGTCGTCCCGCTCGAAGGCCCGCACCGCTTCGTCCAGCGACGTCGGCAGCTCCCGGACCCCGGCTTCGCGCCGGCCCTCATCGGACAGCGTCGCGGGATCCACCCCGACCGGATCCGGCAGCGTCGCGAGGGAAGCCAGCCCGGCTCGCCCGGTCGCGAGCAGCCCGGCCATCAGCAGGTACGGGTTGGCCGCCTGGTCCACGCTCTTGACCTCGACGTTCGCCGCGGCCTGCCGGCGCCCGGACGGCCCGGTCACGAAGCGGATCGCCGCCTCCCGGTTCTCCAGCCCCCAGCAGGCGAACGCGCCGGCCCAGTGCGACGGGATCAGCCGCAGGTACGAGGCGACCGTCGGCGCACCGACCGCGAGCAGCCCCGGCAGGTGGGTGAGCAGGCCGGCGATGAACGCCTCGCCGTCCGGGGTCAGGCCGAAGGTGCCCTTCCCGCCGCTCATCAGGTTCTCGCCGTCCCGCCACAGCGACAGGTGCACGTGCCCGCCGTTGCCGACCCCGTCGGCCAGCACCTTCGGCGAGAACGACGCCCGCAGCCCGTGCCGGGCGCTGACGGCCTTGATCGTGTGCCGGACCAGCACGGTCGTGTCGGCGGCGGCCACCGGGTCCTCCGCCGCGACCGACAGCTCCAGCTGCCCGGCGGCGTACTCGGGGTGGAACTGGTCGACGGCGACCCCCTGGGCGGCCAGCGCGGTGAGCAGGTCGCGCGCGTAGTCCGACACCGCGACGTGCCGCGCCATCCCGTACGCGGGGCCGGTCAGCCCCGGCACGAAGTCGTCGGAGCCGGCCACCCCGACCGCCCACTCGATCTCGAACGCGGCCTGCACCGACAGGCCGTCGGCGGCCAGCTCGTCGACCACCCGGCGCAGCAGCAGCCGGGAGTCCTGGACGTGCGGCTGGCCGTCCTGGTCGTAGCGGTCGACCGGCGCCCACGCCCAGCCGGGCTGCCCGGCCAGCACGGTCAGCCGGTCGAGGTCGGGGTGCAGCCGCAGGTCGCCAACGGCGCTGCCGGCGAAGCGTCCGGCGACGATCGAGTCGTCGAAGAGGAACGCGTCGAACACCGGGCTCATCCCGACGCCCCAGGCCGCCGCCGAGGGCAGTTTCGCCAGCGGCACCGACTTCACCCGGGTCACCCCGCTGGTGTCCACCCAGGGCAGGACGACGCCGACGACGCCGGCCTCTCGCAGCCCGTCGAGCATCTCCTCGGCGCGCGCAGCACGCCGCTCCCGTTCCTCGTGCGCCAGCACCCTGGCCTCCCGCGTGTGAAGAGGTCGTAACGGATCTTCCGATCGCGCTCCCTGCGGGAGCACACTCCACGCGCTTGACCTGCGCAACCGTCCGTGTCCCCCGCGATGCGATCAGGAGTTCCGCATGGCCGTCTCGCCGTCCCGCCCCGACGCCCCGGTCGAGCCCTCCGGCCCGGGCCTGCGCCGGACCCTGTCGGTCTGGCAGGCCGTCGGTCTCTCGGTCGCCCTCATGGCGCCGAGCATGGCCGCGAACATCAACCCGCAGGGCACCGCGACCACCGTCGGCCGCGCCGTGCCGCTGGCGTTCCTGCTCGCTGCCGTCGGCGTGCTCCTGGTGGCCTACGGCTTCGTGCGGCTCACCCAGCACTTCCACCACGCCGGCTCGGTGTACGCCTTCGTCGGCGCCACCCTGGGCGCGCGCACCGGCCTGGTCAGCGGCTTCGCGCTGTTCGGCACGTACTGCTTCTACGGCGTGGTCACCTCGACCGCGGCCGGCATCTTCGGCACCGACTTCCTCGCCGCGATCGGCGTCTGGCCGAACCCGCCGTCCTGGGCGCCGTTCGTGCTCGCCGTCATCGCGCTGCTCGGCTCGCTGGCGCTCACCGTCGCCCCGGCCCGCCGGGGCACCAGCGTGCTGCTCTCGGTGGAGGGCGCCACCGTCGCGCTCATCCTCGTGATCAGCGCGATCGTGCTGGTCCGCCTGCTGTCCGGCAGCGCGCCCGGCGGGCAGACCTTCACCTGGTCGGTGTTCTCGGTGCCGCCGGGCACCGACACCTCGGCGCTGTTCCTCGGCATCGTGTTCGGCTTCCTCTCCTTCGCCGGGTTCGAGGCCGCGGCCACCCTCGGCGAGGAGGCGCGGCACCCGCGCAAGGACATCCCGCGCGCCATCCTCGGGACGGCGATCTTCGGCGGCATCTACTTCACGATCGTCACCGCCATCGAGGTCATGGGCTTCGGGGCGGACGACGCCGGCGTGCAGAAGTTCATCGCCTCCGGCTCGCTGCTCGGTGACCTCGGCCGCGAGTACATCGCCGGCTGGGTCGGCGACCTGATCACCATCGGCGCCGCGATCAGCGCCTTCGGGTGCTGCCTGGCGTGCATGGTCGGTGCCTCGCGGCTGGCCTTCGCCTTCGCCCGCGACCTGCGCCGCGAGGGCACGCCGCAGACCGGGCTGGCCGGCACGACGCGGGCGGGGACGCCGGGCGCAGCGGCCGTCCTCGTGGTCGTGGTGATGGCCGTGATCATGCTCATCGAGGCGATCGCCGGCGGCGGCGTGCCGTTCAGCGTCTTCCTGTGGTCGGGCACCATCGGCACGCTGATCCTGCTGGTCGCCTACGTGCTGACGACGATCGGCGCGATCAAGCTGGTGTTCGTCGAGCGCGCGATGCCCGGCGTCCCGATGTGGCAGGTCGTGATCCCGATCCTGGCGCTGGTCGTGCTCGGCTACACGCTGTGGCGCAACGTCTACCCGTTCCCGTCGCCGTCCGACGGCGCGCTGTTCTGGAACCCGATCATCGCCGCGGCGTGGGTCCTCGCCTGCATCGTCGTCGTGGCCGCCATCGGCCCGGCCGCCCGCAGGGCCGGCGCGGCGCTGACCGCGGCCGAGCTGGGCTCGCGCCAGGAGGAGGTCGGCACCCGGTGAGCCGCCCGGACGAGTCGCGGGCGTTCACCCCGCGCACCCGGCCGGTCGTGCCGCCGATCCACCACTCCGTCACCTACTACCTCGACGACAAGGCCTACGCCGACGTCCAGGCCGGGGGTCTGGACGAGCACTGGTACTCCCGCTTCCGCAACCCGACGGCCGACGTCACCGCCTCGGCGGTGGCCCGGCTGGAGGGCGGCGCGGCGGCGCTGATGACCTCGTCGGGCATGGGTGCGATCGCGACGACGCTGCTCACGTTGGTCCGAGCGGGGGACCGGCTGGTCGCGGCCCGGCAGGTCTACGGGGACACCCGCGACCTGCTCGTGCGCGACCTGCCGGGCTGGGGGGTCGACGTGGTGCAGGTCGACGCGGCCGACCTCGACGCCTGGCGGGAGGCGGTCGCCGGCGGGCCGACCACGGTCGTCTACGCGGAGACCCTCGCCAACCCGCAGCTCGAGCTCACCGACGTCGCGGGCGTGGCGGCGATCGCCCACGAGGCCGGGGCGCGGTTCGTCGTCGACAACACCTTCGCCACGCCGTGGCTGGTCAGGCCGCTGTCGCTGGGTGCCGACGTCGTCGTCCACTCGGCGACGAAGTTCCTCAACGGGCACTCCGACGTCATCGCCGGGGCGGTGGTGGGGGACGTCGACGTCGTCCGGGAGGTGCAGCGCCGGGTGGTCACGCTCGGCACGTGCCTCGACGCGCACGCCGCCTACCAGGTGTGGCGCGGCCTGCAGACCTTCGAGGTGCGCATGGCGCGGCAGTGCGCCACCGCCGCGCGGATCGCCGAGGAGCTCAGCGGCCACCCCGACGTCGTGTCGGTGCGCTACCCGGCGATCGGCGGCGCGATGGTCGCGTTCACCGTGGCCGGTGGCGACGCGCGGGCCGGTGCGGTGATCCGCCGGTTGCAGGTCGCCAGCGAGGCGACCAGCCTCGGCGGGGTGGAGACGCTGGTCAGCACGCCGTTCAACTCCTCGCACTTCTCGCTGACGCCGGAGGAGCGGCGGGCCGCCCGGATCGACGACGGGATGGTCCGGCTGTCGGTCGGGCTCGAGGACCCCGACGAGCTGATCGCCGACCTGACCGGCGCCCTGGAGGCCACTCGGTGAGCGAGCTTGCGAGCTCACCCATGAGCACAGCATCGCCGAGCACGAACCCGACGAGCGCCAGCGAGGAGGGTTCGTGATCGAGGTCCCGCTCGTCGACCACCACTGCCACGGGGTGGTGACCCGCGACCTCGAGCGCCCCGAGGTCGAGGCGATGCTCACCGAAGCGGACGCGCCCGGCCTGGCCGGGACGCTGTTCGACTCGCAGATCGGCTTCGCGCTGCGCCGCTGGTGCGCGCCGGTGCTCGACCTCGAGCCGCACGCCGCGCCGGACACCTACCTGGCCCGCCGCGCGGAGCTCGGCGCCGCCGAGGTGAACCGCCGCCTGCTGGCCGCCACCGGGATCGGCAGCTTCCTCGTCGACACCGGCTACGTCCCCGAGCCGATCACCTCGCCCGGCGAGCTGGCCGCGCTCGCCGGCGGCACCGGGCGCGAGGTGGTCCGGCTGGAGGCGGTGGCCGAGGAGGTGCTCGCCGGTGGCTGCACGGCGTCCGGTTTCGCCGACGCCTTCCGCGACCGGCTGGGCGAGCGCTGCGCCGACGCCGTCGGGGTCAAGTCGATCGCCGCCTACCGGGTGGGGCTGGCGCTCGAGGGCGCGCGGCCCACGGACGCCGAGGTGACCCGCGCCGCCGGGGCGCTGCTGGCGGCCGGTGGTCGGGCGCGGGTGGCCGACCCCGTGCTGCACCGCTTCCTCGTCTGGTGCGGCATCGACTTCCGGCTGCCGGTGCAGTTCCACGTCGGCTACGGCGACGCCGACACCGACCTGCACCGCGGCGACCCGCTGCTGCTCACCGACCTGCTGAGGGCCACCGAGCCGGCCGGCGTGCCGGTCATGCTGCTGCACAACTACCCCTTCCACCGCAACGCCGGCTACCTGGCGCAGGTGTTCGGGCACGTGTTCGTCGACGTCGGGCTGGCCGTGCACAACGTCGGGCGGCGGGCCGACGCGGTGGTGGCCGAGCTGCTGGAGCTGGCGCCGTTCGGCAAGGTGCTGTTCTCCACGGACGCCTTCGGCCTGGCCGAGCTGTACCTGATCTCGACCGCGCTGTTCCGGCGGGCGCTGGGGCGCTTCCTCGACGCCGGCATCGCCGACGACGACTGGACGGCGGCCGACGCCGAGCGCGTCGCCGCGGCGATCGGCGCGTGGAACGCGATCCGGGCGTACCGGCTCGGATGACCGCCGCACTGGAGGCCTGGTACGAGCGGCTGTCGGCCGCCGTGCTGGAGGAGGTGCCCGAGGCGGTCGAGCTGCGCCGGCGGCTGCACGCCGATCCGCGCCTGTCCGGCGAGGAGGAGGACACCGCGGCGGCCGTCGTCGCCGCGCTGGGCGTCGGGCCGGGGCACGAGACGGCGATCACCGGGCGGGTGGTCCGCGTGCTCAAGGGGACGACACCGACCGTCGCGCTGCGCGCCGAGCTCGACGGGCTGGAGGTCCGCGAGGCCACCGGCGTGCCCTGGGCGGCCTCCGGCGGGGTGATGCACGCCTGCGGGCACGACGTCCACCTGGCCGCGCTGGTCGCCGTCTGCCGCGCGGTGCGGCAGGTCGGCGGGCCCGCGCCGGTGCTCGCCGTGCTGCAGCCGCGGGAGGAGGGCGAGCCGTCGGGCGGCCGGGACGTCGCCGAGTCCGGCGTCCTGGACGACGAGGACGTCGGCGCCGCGGTCGCCGTGCACGTGCAGCCGCAGCTGCCGGCCGGCGTCGTCGCGGCCACCCACGGGCCGGTCAACGCCGCGGTCGACGAGGTGCTGATCACGGTGCGCGGCCGCGGCGGGCACGCCGCCTACCCGCACACCACGCACGACCCGGTGCAGGCGCTGGCCGCGGTGATCACCGCCCTGCACACCCAGGTGGTCGCGCGGGTCGACCCGGTGGTCGGCGCGGTGCTGGCGCTGACCGTGCTCGAGGGCGGCGCGGTGTTCAACGTCGTCCCCGACACGGCCCGGGTGCGCGGCGGCCTGCGCACCATGCGCGCGGAGGACCGGGAACTGCTGCACGCGGCGATCGAGGAGGTCGCCCGGCACACCGCCGCGGCGCACGGCTGCACCGCCGTCGTCGACATCAAGGTGTCCGACCCCGTGCTGAACAACGACCCGGCCCTGGCCCGGGCGGCGACCCCGTGGCTGGAGCGGGCGGGGCTCGAGGCCGACGACACGTTCCGCTCGTTCGGCAGCGACGACTTCGCGCACTTCTGCGCCGCCCGCCCCGGACTGATGCTGTTCCTCGGTGTCGAGGGCGGCGCGGTCGACGCCGCCGGCAAGCGGCCCGGCCTGCACTCCCCGCGGTTCCTGCCCGGCGACGACACGGTGCGGCAGGCCGCCCTGGCGCTGCTCGGCGGCTACCTCGGCGCGGCCGGGACGCTGGGGGAGGTCGCGCCGCCGCGGGTGTGAAACGGCGCCGTCCCGGCTACCCCGGAGAGGTGGACGAGCAGACGACCGCACCCACCTCCGACCAGGACCGGCCCGCCCCCGGCGAGCCGCAGGTGACCTCGGAGCTGCACAAGGACACCGCCCTCGTCACCGTGGTCGGCGAGCTCACCGAGGCGGCCCGCAGACCGCTGGTGCGCACGCTCACCGACCTGCTGCTCAGCGTCCCCAACCTGCACCGCGTGGAGCTGCGCCTGTCCGAGGTGACCTTCATGAACTCCGCCGGCATGGCGGTGCTCGTGCAGCTGCAGAAGCTGGGCCAGCCGCGGGCGGTGGACATCGTGCTGGTCGAGCCGCCCGAGCCGGTGAGCCGGCCGCTGCAGCTCGCCGGACTCTGGCACCGCTTCCCGGTCGTGGAGGTGGGCAGCTCTTAGCCTGACCGGGTGCCGCCTTCCCACCCGCACAGCCACGGACCCGACCCCGACGCGGCGCCGCCCGAACCGGGGGTGCTCGCCGGCCGACGGCGCGCCGTCCCGCTGATGCTCGTCGTCCTGGTCCCGATCGCGCTGGCGACCGTCCTCGGCCTGCTGCTGCTCTGGCCGTCCGGGACGCCGGGCCGGGCCGAGCGGGCCGCCTTGCAGGCCGTCCCGGCGGGGACGACGTTCCCGCACGCCACGGTCTCCAAGATCACCCCGTACGACTGCTCGGTCGCCGACCAGACCGGCGCGCCCCAGCAGCTGACCTGCGCGACCCTCGTCGTGAAGATCACCGACGGGGCCGCGGCCGGCCAGTTCCAGCAGGTCGACGTCCCCGCCGAGGTCGTCGCCTACGGGCTGCACGAGGGCGACGAGATCGTGCTGCAGGCCGACCAGGGCGCCGAGGGCGGGCCGACGTACCTGTTCGCGGACTACGCCCGGACCACGCCGATGATCGTGCTGGCCATCGCGTTCGTGCTGGTCGTGGGCGCGGTCGCGCGGCTGCGCGGGCTGCGGGCGCTGCTCGGGCTCGCCGTCGCCTTCGTCGTCCTGCTGAAGTTCGTCCTGCCGGCGCTGCTCGAGGGCTCGTCGCCGACGTGGGTCACGCTGACCGGGGCGTCGGCGATCATGTTCGTCGTCCTGTACCTCGCCCACGGGTTCTCCGCCCGGACGACGACGGCGCTGCTCGGCACGCTGTTCGGGCTGGCGCTGACGGCGGTGCTGGGCGAGGTCGCCGTCGGCGTCTCGCGGCTGACCGGGTTCTCCAGCGAGGCCACCCTCCAGCTGCAGCAGTTCGACCCGACGCTGGACTTCTCCGGCCTGGTCATCGCCGGGGTCGTGGTCGCGGGGCTGGGCATCCTCAACGACGTCACGATCACGCAGGCCTCGTCGATCTGGCAGCTGCACGAGGTCGACCCCGCGCTGTCCGGGCGGGAGCTCTACCGGCGGGGGATGGCCATCGGGCGCGACCACATCGCCTCGACGGTCTACACGCTGGTTTTCGCCTATGCCGGAGTCGCGCTGCCGCTTCTCCTGCTGTTCGAGATCAGCCGGCGCCCCGCGGGCGCGGTGCTCACCGGCTCGCTGGTGGCCGAGGAGGTCATCCGCGCGCTCGTCGGCGGCATCGCCCTGGTGCTGGCGGTGCCGGTGACGACGGCGATCGGCGCGGCCGTGGCCAAGGTGTCGGCCACCGATCGGGTGGGCGGCCTGGCCGGGCTGCGTGCGAAGGTTTCCCGGTGAGCGATCTGCTGGCCGCCGCGGAGGCCGCGCCTGGGTTCATGCCGGACGACGAGGGGCGGGCGCTGTACGAGGCCGCCCTCGCGGTGGCCGTGCCCGGGCCGCTGCTGGAGATCGGCAGCTGGATGGGCAAGTCGGCGCTCTACCTCGCCGCGGCCGCCCGGGAGACCGGCCGCCAGGTGGTCACCGTCGACCACCACCGGGGGTCCGAGGAGCACCAGCCCGGCTGGGACTTCCACGACCCGTCGCTGGTCGACCCCGCTGTCGGGCTCGTCGACACGCTGCCGCGGTTCCGGCGCACGATCGCCGATGCGCGGGCCGAGGACGTGGTGATCGCCGTCGTGGCCCGCTCCGAGGTGCTCGCGCCGCTGTGGTCGACGCCGCCGGCGCTGCTGTTCCTCGACGGCAGCCACACCGAGGAGTCCGCGCGCCGCGACCAGGACGCCTGGGTGGCCAAGCTCGCGGTCGGCGGCACGCTCGCCATCCACGACGTCTTCCCGGATCCGGCCGACGGCGGTCAGGCACCCTTCGGCGTCTACACGCGGGTGCTCGCCTCCGGGGACTTCGAGGAGCTGCCGGGCACCGGGTCGCTGCGGTTGCTGCGCCGTGTCCGCTGACCCGCTGCTCGACGAGCGGGGCGTCGTCCTGCGCGACATCGAATCGCTCACCCGCGAGTTCGACCAGGTAGTGGCGGCCTCGCAGTCCTCGAACGCCGACGACGAGCACGACCCCGAGGGCGCGACCATCGCGTTCGAGCGGCAGCAGACCGCCGCCCTGCTGGAGCAGGCCCGACGGCGGCTGGCCGAGATCGACGCGGCGCTGGCCCGCCGCGAGGCCGGCGACTACGGCGTCTGCGAGACCTGCGGGCGTCCCATCGGCGCCGAGCGCCTCGCGGCCCGGCCGGCGGCGCGCACCTGCATCGACTGCGCCCGCTGACCGCCCGGCACGGTGAGCAGCGGCAGCAGCAGGTGCACCAGCGGCCCGACGGCGAGGGCGTAGACGACGGTCGCGACGCCGAGCGTGCCGCCCAGCGCCCAGCCGGTGAGGACGACGGCGACCTCGATCCCGGTGCGCACCAGCCGCAGCGACCAGCCGGTGCGGGCCACCAGCCCGGTCATCAGCCCGTCGCGCGGGCCGGGACCGAACCGCGCGCCGATGTACAGCGCGGTCGCGACCGCGTTGAGCAGGATGCCGCCCGCCGCCAGCGCGATCCGCCCGGCCATCGCGTCGACGTGCGGCACCACCCGGAGCGCGGCGTCGACCGCGATCCCGATGACGACGACGTTGCTGACCGTGCCCAGCCCCGGCTTCTGGCGCAGGGGGATCCAGCAGAGCAGCACGAGCGCGCCGACGACCACCGTGACCGTGCCCAGCGACCAGCCGAGCCGCGCGGACAGGCCCTGGTGGAGTACGTCCCACGGCATGTTGCCCAGCGCTGACCGGATCAGCAGCGCCATGGAGACGCCGTAGAGGGCCAGGCCCAGGTAGAGCTGGACCAGGCGGCGGGGGAGGGCTCGCGTCACCGGACCATCGTGCGCCAGGATTGGCCCGTTCCCCACAGGCCAATCGGGAGGAAGTGGCGTGGTCGCCGTCTCCGCCGGCCGTCTGTCGCAGCTGCTCGGCGACCTGACCGCCGTCCGCCCGCCGCGCTACGCGGCGCTGGCCGACCGGATCCGCCTGCTCATCGGCGACGGGCGGGTGCCGCTGGGCGCCCGGCTCCCGGCCGAGCGGGAGCTCGCCGGGGCGCTCGGGCTCAGCCGCGCGACGGTCACCGCCGCCTACGCGCGGCTGCGCGAGGACGGCTGGGCCGACGCGCGGCAGGGCGCCGGCACGTTCGCGGTGCTGCCGGCCGGCCCGGCGCGCGGGGCCTGGCTGCCGGCGCCTCCCGAGGACGGCGCGATCGACCTCGCCCACGCGGCGCCGGCCGCCCCGCCGGAGGTGCCCGCCGCCTTCGCCGCCGCCCTGGCCGAGCTGCCGCGGCACCTGCCGGGACACGGGTACCACCCGGCCGGCCTGCCGGAGCTGCGGGCGCGCATCGCCGAGCGGTACGGCGCCCGCGGGCTGCCGACCGAGCCGGAGCAGGTCGTGGTCACCACCGGCGCGCTCGCCGGTGTCTCGCTGGCCCTGTCGCTGCTGCTGGCGCCGGGCCGGCCGCTGCTGGTCGAGCAGCCGACCTACCCGAACGCCCTCGACGCGGCGCGCGGCCTCGGGGCGCAGCTGCTGCCCACCGCGCTGGACCCCGAGGCGCCGGAGGAGTGGCCGGGGACCGCCGCGCGGGCGCTGCGCGCGGTGCGGCCGCCGGCGGCCTACCTCGTCCCGGACTTCGCCAACCCGACCGGCCGGCTGCTCGGCGCGACCGACCGCGAGCGGCTGGCCGCCGACCTCCGCCGTGCGCGGACCGTCGCGGTGGTCGACGAGGCCTTCGTCGAGCTCGGGCTGGACGCGTCGCCGCCGGCGCCGTTCGCGGCGTTCGCGCCGGGGACGATCTCCGTGGGGTCGCTGTCGAAGCTGTTCTGGGGCGGCCTGCGGATCGGCTGGATCCGGGCGGACGCCGACGTCGTCCGCCGGCTGACCGTGGCCCTCGCCCGGTCGACGATGGCCGTCGCGGTCGTCGAGCAGCTCGCGGCGTGCGTGCTGCTCGACGGCATCGAGGCCTCCCGCGCCGCCGTGCACGCCCGGTTGCAGGAGCGGCGCGCCGCGCTGCTGGGGGCGCTGGCGGAGCGGCTGCCCGACTGGCGGGTGCCGGTTCCGGCGGGCGGCCTGTTCGTCTGGTGCGCGCTGCCCGAGCCGCGGTCGAGCGCCCTGGTGCTCGAGGCGGAGCGGGTCGGTGTGCGGCTGGCCCCCGGATCGCTCTTCGGCACCGGGCACGCCCTGGAGGACCGGCTCCGCCTGCCCTTCGCCCAGCCGCCGGAGGTGCTGCGGCGGGCGGTCGACCTCCTGGCCCTCGCCGACGCCCGGGCCAGCGGGAGCCGGGAGGTCGCGCCGGTCGAGGCGGACGTGCTGGCCGTCAGCTGACCAGCCGCTGCACGTCCGCCCACACCCGCGTCGGCACCGGACGGCGGCGGCGCAGCGCACCCGGGACGTCGCGGGCGGCCCGCGCGAGACCACGGCGACCCGGCTTCCCGGCCGTGGCGGCGTCCCGGACGAGCCCGGCCAGCTCAGCCGCCGGGTAGCGCATCAGCGCTGTCAGCAGGCGGGCCCGCCAGACCGCCGCCTGCCGCCGGGCCGGTGCGTCGCGGCGGGGCGAGGGGTGGTGGTGGACGGTCACGCCGTCGACGTAGGCCAGTCCCCACCCGGCCGCGGCGAGGTCGAGGGCGACCCGCTCCTCCTCGCCGGGGAAGCGCACCACCGGGTCGAACCCGCCGACGGCGAGGAAGGCGCCGGTGCGCACCATCGCCGCGCACGCGACGAACCCGAGCAGCGACGGGCCGGGGAGGTCGTCGGCGGTGCCCAGAGGGCTGGCGGCCATCTCGGCGCAGACGGGGTCGAGCCGCTGCTCCGGGCCGACCAGGATGCGGGCGTTGAGGACGGCCAGCCGCGGGTGCGCCCGCAGAACCGCCACCGCGCGGTCGAGGTCGCCCGGTGCCCACCACGAGTCGTCGTCGGCGAACGCGACGAACTCGGTGCCGGCCGCGACGACGCCCTTCGTGCGCCCGCGCGCCCCCTCGTTGCGGGCCAGCGGCAGGACCGTGACGCCGGGGTGCGCAGCGCGGACGGCGTCGACGGTGCCGTCGGTCGAGGCGTTGTCGACCAGGATCACCGGGGCCTCGTGCCGGGGCAGGGTCACCAGGAGGTCCTCGCGGCGGTTGCGGCTCGCGACGACGACGGTGAGGCTCACGGTCGGACGGTGCCCGCGCTCCCCGGCAGCCAATCGGGTGTCCCGGTCCCGGGCGCCGGCAGCGCGGCCGGATCGGTGAACAGCCGGGCGGCGCCGGTCGCGCCGGCGAGGGCGTCCGCGGCGAGGACGACGGCCGCGGCGGTCCACGTCGTCCGCTCCACCGGCCACCGGGCGTCGTCGGCGTAGACGTAGCCGGTCCAGTAGGAGCCGTCGTCCTCGCGCAGGTGCTGCATGGCCGCGAGCTGCTCGAGCGCGGCGTCGGGCTGGCCGGCCGCGGCGAGGGCGAGCGCCAGCTCGCAGGTCTCGGCGCCGGTCACCCACGGCCGGTCGGCGACGCAGCGCGCCCCGAGGCCGGGGACGACGAACCGGTCCCAGTCCGCGGCCAGCCGGTCGCGGGCGGCCGGGCCGGTGACCGCGCCGCCGAGCACCGGGTAGTACCAGTCCATCGAGAATCTCGACCGGTCGGCGAACGCCTCGGGGGACTCGCGCAGCGCCGTCCCGAGTTCGGTGACGGCCAGCTCCCAGTCCGGCTGAGGGTCGTCCTGCAGCTCGGCGAGCGCGACGCCGCAGCGCAGCGCCTGGAAGAGGCTGGCGCACCCGGTGAGCAGGGCGGTGTCGTCCGGCGTCCCGTCCGGGCGCAGCGCCCACCCGATCGCCCCGCCGGGCAGCTGCATGCGGGTGACCTGGTCGAGGCCGCGCCGGACGGCCGGCCACAGCTCGCCGACCAGCAGCTCGTCGCCGGTCACCAGCCAGCTGTGCCAGGCGCCGACGGCGAGGTAGCCGGCGTGGTTGCTCTCGGCGGCCGGCGCGGTCTCGACGCCGCCGCGGTACTCCGACGCCCACGAGCCGTCCGGCCGCTGCCGATCGGCGAGCCAGCGGTAGGCCGCGCGGGCGCGGGCGTGCTCGCCGCCGACGTCGAGGGCCATCGCCGCCTCGACGGAGTCCCACGGGTCGAGCTGGCCGCCCCGGAACCAGGGCAGCGCGCCGTCGGCGTCCTGCTGGTCGGCGATCCACGCGACGGTCCGCTGCAGCTGCCCGCAGGCGAGCACACCCGGCAGGTCCGGCAGCGCGCCGGCCGCCGGGTCAGCGGGCGGCAGCGGTCCGCTCCGCGTCCGTCGTGCCGGCCGCGGCGAGCGGCCGCTCCCGGGCGGGCTTGTCGGCGTAGACGACGAGGCTCTTGCCGATCAGCGGGTCGAGCACCCTCTCGGCGGTGCGCGTCAGCCAGGGGCGCTTCGTCAGGTCCCAGACCAGCAGCCGGTGGTAGGCGCGGACGGCGGCGTTGTCCGTGTCGACGCCGACCGCGCACTTCAGCCACCAGAAGGGGGCGTGCAGTGCATGCGCGTGGTGGCTCGCGCCGGGCGTGAGGCCCGCCGCGGTCAGCCGGGTGCGCAGCACGTCGGACCGGTAGATGCGGATGTGGCCGCCCTCGTTGGCGTGGTAGGCGTCCGAGAGCGCCCAGCAGATCCGCTCCGGGCCGTACCGGGGCACCGTGACCGCCATGCGGCCGCCCGGCTTGAGCACGCGGGCGATCTCGGCGAAGGCGGTCGCGTCGTCGGGGATGTGCTCGAGCACCTCGGAGGCGATCACCCGGTCGACGCTGGCGTCGGGGAAGGGCAGCGCGGTCAGGTCGCCGCGGACCACCTCGTAGCGGGCGCCGTCCGGGGCCTCGCCGGCCTTCTCGATGGCCCCCAGCCAGTGCTTCGTCGTCTCGACCTCGTGCCGGCCCCAGTCGACGGCGACCACGTCGCCGCCGCGGCGGTAGGCCTCGAAGGCGTGCCGGCCCTCGCCGCAGCCGAGGTCGAGCACCCGCATCCCCGGCCGCAGGTCGAGCCGGTCGTAGTCGATCGTCAGCACCCAGCAGCCCTTCGCTCCAGTACGTCGGCGTACCAGTCTGCGGTGCGCTGCGCGGTCGCGCGCCAGGTGTAGGACTCCAGCACCCTCCGACGGCCGGCCCGGCCCAGCTGCTCGCCGAGCCCGGGGGAGTCGAGGACCAGCGCGAGCGCCGCGGTGAGCTCGCCGACGTCGCCGGCCTTGACCCGCAGCCCGGCCCTGGTGCCGACCACCTCCGGCAGCGCGCCGGCGTCGGTGGTGACCAGCGGGGTTGCGCAGGCCATCGCCTCGACGGCGGGCAGCGAGAAGCCCTCGTAGAGCGACGGGATCGCCACGACGGCGGCCGACTGCAGCAGCGCCACCAGCTCCGGCTCGGGGAGGAACCCGGTGAACCGGACGGCGTCGCGCAGGGCCAGCCGGTCGAGGGCGAGCTCGGCCGGTCCGCCCGGGCGGGCGGTGCCCACGACGGTCAGCCGCACGTCGCGCTCGGTGCGCAGCTTCGCGACGGCCTCGAGCAGGTGGACCAGCCCCTTGAGCGGCACGTCGGCGCTGGTGACGACGACGATGCTCGCGGCGTCGCGCGGCCGGCCGTCCGGGGGCGGGGTGAAGACGTCGGGGTCGATGCCCACCGGGATCACCCGGATGCCTGCGCCGGGCACGCCCATGTGCGTCTCGATGTCGCGGCGGGAGTTCTCCGAGACGGTGGTCAGGCCGTCGAGCCGCGGCGCCACGCGGGCCTGCATGCGGGTGAAGGCGTACCAGCGGTGCAGGGTCAGCCGCTTGCGCAGCGTCGGCGCCGCGGCGAGCTCCAGCCCGCGGTCGATCGCGATCGGGTGGTGCACGGTGGCGACGGTGGGCAGCCCGGCGCGGGGGAGCCGCAGCAGGCCGTAGCCCAGGCACTGGTTGTCGTGGACGACGTCGAACTCGCTGCGGCGCCGCAGCAGCAGCCGGGCCGCGCGCAGGCTGAAGGTCAGCGGTTCGGGGAAGCCGGCGGTGCACATCGTCGCCCACTCGGCCACGTCGACCCAGTCGCGGAACTCCCGCGGGTGCGGCGTCCGGAACGGGTCGGGCTCGCGGTAGAGGTCGAGGCTCGGGACCTCGGTGAGCGCGATCGCGTCGTCCAGCTCCGGGTAGGGCTGGCCGCTGAGCACCTCGACCCGGTGCCCCAGCTCGGCCAGCTCGCGCGACAGCGCGCGGACGTAGACGCCCTGTCCGCCGCTGTGCGGCTTGCTCCGGTAGGACAGCAGTGCGATGCGCAGCGACCGTCCCATGCAGCGGACTCTAACGAGCCGTTGTTACCGGCCGGTCGCTAGTGCCTGCACCGGGTCGTCCACCACGTGCACGCAGTGGTGCGGCTCGCCGGGTGGCGGGCGCGCCGGCTGGGATCTTCCTGTGAATCCGGGGTCGGGGGTCCTCATGCGCAGCCGGTCGTAATACGGTCGTCTTATGTCGACGCAGGTGCTGCGCTCACGCCGCAACGTCGTCCTCGGTGCCGGGCTCCTGGCCGGCGCCGTGCTCACCGGTTGCGCCGCGACCGCCGGGACGCGGACGACGCCGGCGGCGGCCACCGAGCCGCTCGCCGCGCCCGCGGCGGCGACCTCCACGGAGTCGTCCGCGCCCTCGTCGAGCAGCTCGGACCTGACCAAGGGCCTGCTGCCGGCCGACGCCTTCGGCGCGGGCGCGAGCGTGCGCACCTTCACCCTCGCCGACCTGGGCTCGTGGGACGACGGCGACCACTCCATGGCCGACGTCGTGCCACCGGAGTGCAAGGCGGCGGTGGACCAGGTCATGACCCAGTTCGACCAGCCGCAGGACGCCGCCGCCGAGTGGGCTCGCGCCGACGGCGTGCAGAGCCTCGAGGTCCTGGCCGTGCCCGCCGCGCCGGTGGACGCGGTCGCGCAGGTGAGGTCCGTGGCCGAGGCGTGCGGTTCGGCGACGTTCACCCACGACGACGGCGATGGCGACCACCACGGCAGCGCCGCGGTGACGGTGGCGCCGCTGAGCGGTGTCCCGGACGGCATGGCCGCGTTCAGCCTGACCTTCTCGGGTGACTGGTCGGGCGGCACCTGGACGACGACGTCCTACCTGGGGGTCGCCCAGGACGGGGACCGCGTGGTGGGCCTGGCCCAGATGTCGTGGCACGACTCGGACACCGCCGTGGACCCCGCATCGTTCACCGCCCTCCTCGACAAGGCCTACCAGGTCCAGCACGACGCGCTGGGCTGACCGAGGACGCTAGGCCGCCGCGCCGGATCGGCTCCGGCCGTCGTCCACAGGCGACCGCGCTGTCCACAGATCCGCGACGAGCGGCCCGTTCTCGTGCTGGGCGGGCGAGTGTTCCTCGGCATGAGCGAGCACGAGTACGAGGTCCGCATCTCCGACCCGGGAGAGGTGGCGGCGGCCCTGCCGCACCTCCTCGGCTTCCGGCCGGAGGAGTCGGTGGTGGTCGTCGGCCTGGGCGGGCCCTCGGGCGGACGCGTGGGGCTGACCGTCCGCGCCGATCTCCCGCCCCCGCCGCACGCGGTGCCGCTGGCGGCGGCTCTGGCCCGCGGGATCGCCACCGACGACCCGGCCGCCGTGGTGATCGCGGTGGTCTCCGAGCACGACGACGAGCTCGACCTGGACGGCGGTGTCGACCTGCCGCACCGCGACGTCGTCCACGCGTTGGTGGTCACCCTCGCCGAGGCGGGGATCCCGGTGCGCGACGCCCTGCTGGTCCGCGACCGGCGCTGGTGGTCCTACGACTGCCCCCACGAGTGCTGCGCCCCGGGAGCGGGCACTCCGCTGCCCGGCGGGGTGTCGGCGTTGGAGGCGGCCTCCGTCGCGACCGGTCAGGTGCTGGCGCAGAGCCGGGAGGAGCTCGACGCCCGGATCACCCACCTGGACCGCGCCGATCGCGAGGAGGTGCGGGAGGCCTGCTTCGCGATGGTGAACACCCGCACCGCCCGTGCGGCGGAGGCCGGCTGGGGCGCGGTCGAGAAGGACGCCTGGGCGGTGGTGGAGTCCGCCGTCCGGGAGCGCCGGGTCGAGGGCGCCGTGCCGCCGCTGCCGCCGCCGTCGCTGGCCGAGATCGTCTGGGGGCTGCAGCACACGGGTGTCCGCGACCGCGCGCTCGGGCTCGCGCTCGGCGACGACGCGGCCGCGGCCGAGGCGCTCTGGACCGAGTGCACCCGACGCGCGCCCTGGATGCTCGCCGCCGCGCCGGCGACCCTGCTCGCCGTCAGCGCGTGGCTGCGCGGCGACGGCGCGATGGCGTCGGTCGCCCTCGAGCGCGCGCTCGGCAGCGACGAGGACTACCAGCTCGCGCAGCTGCTGCGCTCCGCCCTCGCGGCATGCATGCGGCCCGACGAGCTGCGGGCCATGGTGATCGCCACCCTCGACCGGCTCGATGCGGTCCGGCCCGCCGGCTGAGCGACGGGCCGGACCGGGCTCACACCAGCTCGGGCCGCTGCCACTCCTCGCCCAGCACGTGCTCGGCCAGGAACGCGATCACCGTCTCGTACCAGACACCTGTGTTCCCCGGGGTGAGCACCCAGTGGTTCTCGTCGGGGAAGTACAGGAACTTCGACGGGACGCCGCGCTTCTGCAGGTCGTACCAGAGCCGCAGGCCCTCGCCGATCGGCACCCGGTAGTCCTTGTCGCCGTGGATGACCAGCATCGGCGTGCGGATCGCGTCGGCGAAGCGGTGCGGCGAGTTCTGCTCGTACCGCTTCGGCTCGCGCAGCGGGTCGCCCCACTCCTTCTCCCAGTAGTACGCCGCGTCGGTGGTGCCGGTGAACGCGTCGAGGTCCCACAGGCTGGCGTGCGTGACGATCGCCCGGAACCGATCGGTCTGGGTGGCCACCCAGTTGGCCATGTACCCGCCGAACGAGCCGCCCATCGCGGCGGTGCGGTCGGCGTCGATGTCCGGGCGTTCGACGACGGCGTCGACGGCGGTCATCAGGTCGGTGTAGGGCGCGCCGCCCCACTCGCCCCAACCGCGGCGGACGAAGTCCTGGCCGAAGCCCTGCGACAGCGCGGGGTTCGGCATCAGGACGGCGTAGCCGCGCGCGGCCAGCACCCACGGGCACCAACGCCACGACCAGGAGTTCCAGCTCATGAGCGGGCCGCCGTGGATCCACAGCAGAAGCGGCGCCGGGTTGTCCGCGGACGCGCCTTCGGGCAGCACCAGCCACGACTGCACCCGGGCGCCGTCGGCCGCGACGGCCTCGACCTCCTCCAGCCGGCCGGGCAGCCGCTCGATCGTGCCGGGGTTGGGCAGGACGACGGGCTGCTGCCGTTCGGCGGTGGGGTCCACACGCACCGGCACGGCGGGGGAGTCGTAGCCCGATCGCAGCGCGAACAGCGCCGATCCGTCCCGGGCCACCTGCAGGTCGCTGTACGCGCCGTCCTCGGTCAGCCGCACCGGCTGCCCGCCGTCGAGGTCGACGCGGAAGATCGCGTGCCGGCCGTCGTCGTCGGCGAGGAAGTAGACCGTCGAGCCGTCGGCGCTGAACTGCGGCGCGCTCGGCCAGCGGTCGAAGCCCGCGGTGAGGTCCGATGCCCGCCCGCTCTCGACGTCGACCAGCAGGAGCGTGTAGTCCGGCGGCTCGGCGTAGGTCGACATCGCCTCTCGCACGCAGACCAGGCTGCGACCGTCGGGCGAGAAGGCCCCGCCGTGGATGTCGGCCAACGGGTCGTCGACGAGCACCCGGGTCTCGCCGGTGGCCGTGTCCTGCAGCACCAGCCGGCTGCGCCGGCCGGCCGGGCCGTCCGGGACGTCCTCGCTGCGCGCCAGCAGCCGGCCGTCGGGCGAGAGGGAGATCTCGTCGCCGGCCCCGTGTGGCGGCCCCGCCTCGGGGGTGAGGTCGCGCAGCTCCGGGGGCTCGCCCGCGGTGCCCGCCGGCACCTCCGGCGGCACCTGGCCGAGCCAGTACACGTGGGACACCGCGGGCCCGAGGTCGTGGTCCCAGAACCGCACGGGGTAGCTCTCGTGGAGCACGGCGGAGACACCGGCGTCCTTGCGCTCCTTGCGGCGTGCCTCGTCGGCCTCGGCGTCGGCCGCTCCCGGCATCGTGGAGGCCAGCACCGCGACGTGCCCGCTGTCGGCGGCGACCGCGAAGCCGGCCACGCCGCCGGTGCGCGCGAGCACCAGTCGGGCCTCGCCGCCCCCCGGGGGCAGCGCCCACAGCGCCGGCTTCGGCTCACCGTTCTTGTCAGCGGTCGCCTCGGGGTCGGGGCGGGCCGAGGTGAACAGCAGCGAGCCGTCCGGCGCCCACGCCGGCGACGACTCGCCGGGGGCGCTCCGGGTGAGCCGGTGCGCCGGCCGCCGTCCCTCGGGATCGACCTCCCACAGGGCCGAGACCCACTTCTTCTTCTCCGGGTCCAGCGTCTGCACCGCGATCACAAGGCGTCCGTCCCGCGAGAGCGCCAGGCCCCCGACGCGGGGGATCGCGGCGTAGTCGGCGAGCCGGTGGAACGGGGTGGGTGCGGGGGCGTCCGCCGGCTCGGTGGCGGCGTCGGGCTGACTCACAAGGGCCTTCTCTCGCGGGCGGGGGTGTTCACCTCCACCGTAGTGAGCCCTCGGTCACAGCCCGGCCAGCGGCTGCCGGGCGCCCGCTGCGCCCATCGGCACGAAGCGGCGCAGCTTGCCGGTGCGCGCGTCCCGCGGCAGGTCGGGAACGGCGGACACGGTCACCTCGGCGCCGCGGAGCCCGGCCTCCGCCAGCGCGCGGGTCAGGTCGGTGCGCAGGGCGTCCGCGTCCACTCCTCGCGGGGCCAGGACGTCGACCGCGATCCCGCGGGGCGTCTGGCGGACCTGGTAGTCGACGACGTCGGACGCGTGCACCAGCACCGAGCGCATGACGAGCGGGTGCAGGACCACGCCGCCGAACCGCAGCACGTCGTCGGACCGTCCCTCGACCCGGGCGCGCAGGTAGCCGTGACCGGCCACCGGCGGCAGCTCCACGAAGCTGTCGGTGATCCGGTACCGGATCAGCGGCTGCAACCGGTTCTCGAGCACGGTGACGAGCACCGAGGCGGACGGCGTGCCCAGCGGGACGGGACGGTCGTGCTCGTCGACCAGCTCCACGATGCAGCCGTCCTCGGCGAACACCAGGCCCGGGTCATCCGGCAGCGTGCCGCCCACGAGGCCTTCCGTGGAGCCGAAGCTGTCGATCACCGGTGCGCCGAATCCCTCCCGGATGCGGCTGCGGAGATCGGGCGTGAGCGTCTCGCTCGTGCACGTCACCGTCACCGGCGCGATGTGCAGGCGCCCGGCGACCTGCTCCTCGGCCAGCAGGGCGAGCATCGACGGGTAGCCGTACAGCGCCTGCGGCCGGAGGTGGTCGAGCTGTCGGACGATCTCGGCGACGGGCAGGGTCACCGGCACCGCCGAGAAGTGGAAGGGCAGCGCGCCGCCCTCCGTGAGCGCGACCGCGGCGCGGGTGGCGTGCACCGGCGAGGCCGCCGCGACGAACGCGATGTGCAGGCCGCCGGGCGGCGCACCGGTCACCCGGAGCCGCGCCACGAGCGCGCGCGACAGCGAGCCCAGGAACTGGCGCTGCGCCGGGGCGTCGAGCACGAAGACGCCGCGCGGGCCCGAGCTCCCGCCCGATGTCAGCACCAGCGCGCCGTCCCCGACGACCGCCGGCTGGTCGTCCACCGCCGCCAGCGCGGCTTCCGCCGCGGCGCGGGTGACCCGGCGGTCGGTCACGACGTCGTCGAACTCGGCCATCAGGTCGGCCTTGGTCATGACCGGCAGCGCGCTGAGGTCCTCCGGCCCGAGGTCGGCCGGGTCGAGGCCGGCCAGCCGGTGGGCGTGGAACGGCGAGTGCGCCGCGGCGTGCCGCAGCAGGTCGTGCAGCCGCTCCCGCTGGTGCCGGCGGATCCGGGCCCGGTCCCAGGTGGTCCGGGGGATGAGCTCGTCGTAGTCGGCCAGGAGCCCCTGCTGGAGTCCCGACCGCAGCCGGGCGAACGGCGAGACGACGGTCGCGTGCATGGCGTTCCCTCTCTCTGGCGCGTCGTAGCGGCGCGTGCGGGCGGCGCACCGTCAGGCAGGTCCGACCAGTCGGGTGACGAGGTCCTCGAGGAGTTCCGTCGGCAGTGCGTCGGGGTCGGCGGCGTGCTCGAGCGTGGAGCCGGTGTCGATGGCGAAGATCAGCTGGGCGAACGTCTCGGGGGGATACGCCGGGACCAGCCCGTCCTTGGCGAGCGCATCGGTGATGGCCCGCGCGAAGGCGTCGCGCGTGCGGGTGTGCAGCTGCGCGTAGCGGGCGTTCAGCGCCGGATCGCGAGCGGCGACCACGCGGAACTCGATGAGCAGCCGGCCCCAGTCCGCCGCCTCGGCGGCGCGTCGGGCGTTGACGCGCAGCAGCGCACGGAGCGCGTCCACGCCGGCGTGCTCGGCCACCAGCCGGGCGTTCTCCTCGGCCCGATCGGCGATCCGGCGTTCGAGCAGGGCGAGGAACAGGTCGGCCTTGCCCGCGAACTGGGAGTAGACGACCCCCTTCGAGAAACCGGCCTCGTCGGCGATCGCCTCCAGCGTCGCCCCGGCGTAGCCGCGCTCCAGGAACACCGAGCGCGCCGCGTCCAGCAGCAGGCCGCGGTTGCGTTCGACCTGCTGAGGCCGGGTCAGCCGGATGGTCACGAAGTCATGAAATACCGATGGTATCCGGATGACCAGGGTACTTGGACCCGGCGCGGAAACCGCGCGAGCCGCCGTCCCGGACGGGACGGCGGCTCGCGGCAGACGGGGGCGGGATCAGAGCGCCGCCGCGGCCTCCATCGGGCTGCGGTCCTCGCCGAGGAGGCGCACGAACAGGTGCTGGGCGGAGCCGGCCGGCAGCGCGTTCCCGTCGAGGGTGACCTCGCCGTCGTCGAGGCGGGCGGTCATCTCCGCGCCCGGGCGCACGCCGAGGTCGTGCAGCGCGCGGAGCCGCTCGCCGTCCTCCTGCAGCTGCTCGCTGATCCGGTCGATCACCACCGGCCGGCCCTCGGGCGTCGCGATGGACGCCAGCAGGGTCAGCGAGGCGAGCACCGCGGAGGTCTCACCGCCCAGCGACTCGCCGCCGGCCAGCGCGTCCAGCCCCGGGATGGGGTTGCCGAAGGGGGAGACCGTCGGGTTGTTCAGCAGCTGCAGCAGCTTGCGCTCGACGTTCTCGCTCATGACGTGCTCCCAGCGGCAGGCCTCCTCGTGCACGTCGGCGTAGTCGAGGCCGATCACGTCGACGAGCAGGCACTCGGCCAGCCGGTGCTTGCGCATGACGGCCGTCGCCAGCGTGCGGCCCTCGTCGGACAGCTGCAGGTGCCGGTCGCCCTCCACGCGCAGCAGGCCGTCGCGCTCCATGCGGGCGACGGTCTGGCTGACCGTGGGCCCGCTCTGGTGCAGACGCTCGGCGATGCGGGCGCGCAGAGGGACGATGCCCTCTTCCTCCAGCTCGAAGATCGTGCGGAGGTACATCTCCGTGGTGTCGATGAGGTCGTTCACAGGTACTCCTCCGTGTCGAACACGCATTCTACGGATCGCCACCGGCAAAACCCCTGCCACGACCGGGTGGTCTGCGCGGCGTGCGCCACACCGCGGGTAGCGTCGCCGGAGCCGGGCAGAACCCCCTGCGAGGAGGGCTCATGAGCGACGCGGTGACGGTGGTGTGGGACGAGTCCCTGCTCGGCTACACGATGGGTGGCGAGCACCCGTTGCACCCGGTCCGCCTCGACCTCACGATGCGCCTGGCCGAGACCCTCGGTGTCCTCGACAGCGACCGGATCGAGATCGTGAAGCCCAGCCCGGCCGGCGTCGAGCTGCTCACCCTGGTGCACGACCCGGCGTACCTGGAGGCGGTCAAGCGGGCCCCGGCGGACCCCTCCGTGGGCCACGGGCTCGGCACGGCGGACAACCCGATCTTCGAGGGCATGTACGACTCCGCGGCGCTGATCGCCGGCGGCAGCGTGCTCGCCGCCCAGGTGGTGCACGAGGGGCGCGCCCAGCACGCCGTCAACATCGCCGGTGGCCTCCACCACGCCATGCGCGACGCCGCGTCCGGGTTCTGCATCTTCAACGACGCCGCCATCGCGATCCGCTGGCTGCTCGGGCAGGGCTACGAGCGGATCGCCTACGTCGACGTCGACGTCCACCACGGCGACGGCGTGCAGGCCGCCTTCTACGACGACCCCCGGGTGCTCACCGTCAGCGTCCACCAGACCCCGTTGACGCTGTTCCCCGGCACCGGCTTCCCCGAGGAGACCGGCGACCCCGACAAGGCCCTCGGCAGCGCGGTCAACCTCGCCCTGCCCAACGGCACCGACGACTCCGGCTGGCTGCGGGCGTTCACCGCCGTCGTCCCCAGCGTGCTCAAGGCGTTCCAGCCGCAGATCCTGGTCAGCCAGTGCGGCTGCGACGCCCACCACGAGGACCCGCTCGCCGACCTGGCGCTCACCGTCGACGGGCAGCGCGCCAGCTACCGGCTCATGCACGACCTCGCGCACGAGATCTGCGACGGCCGCTGGATCGCCCTCGGCGGCGGCGGGTACGGGCTGGTCCGCTGCGTGCCGCGCGCCTGGACGCACCTGCTGGCCACGGCCGGCGGGGTGGCGCTCGACCCGGCCACCGAGATCCCCGAGTCCTGGCGGCAGGACGTCACCGCGCGCGGGCTGCGCGCCCGGCCGCCGACGCACATGACCGAGGGCGGCTGGACCGGCTTCTCGCAGTGGGACGTCTTCACCGAGACCCGCGTGGACCGTGCGATCCTGCGCACGCGCCGCGCCTCCTTCCCCTACTTCGGCCTGGACCCGGACGACCCCCGTGACTGAGCAGACCACCACCGCCCGACCGTCCGCCGACCCGCCTCCGCCGCCGCCCGCGCACTGGGAGGCCGACGTCATCGCCGCCGACGGCGGCACCGTCCACCTGCGGCCGATCTCCCCGGAGGACGCCGACGGCCTGGTCGGGCTCATGGAGCGCAGCTCCGACCAGACCCGTTACTACCGCTTCTTCGGACCCATGAAGAAGCTCTCCGACCGCGACCTGTTCCGGTTCACCCACGTCGACCACGTCGACCGGGTCGCCTTCGTACTCCTGCTCGGCGGCGAGCTGATCGGCGTCGGCCGCTACGACCGCCTGCCGCACACCGACGAGGCCGAGGTCGCCTTCCTCATCGAGGACGCCCACCAGGGCCGCGGCCTCGGCTCGGTGCTGCTCGAGCACCTCGCCGCGGCGGGCCGCGAGCGTGGCATCGCCCGGTTCGTCGCCGAGGTGCTGGCGCAGAACGCGCGCATGGTGCGGGTCTTCCTCGACGCCGGCTACGAGCCGCGGCGGGAGTACGAGGACGGCGTCATCCACCTCACCTTCCCGATCGCGCAGACCGAGACCGCCCTCGCCGTGGCCTACGAGCGCGAGCAGCGCAGCGAGTCCCGCTCGATCGCCCGGCTGCTCACCCCGTCCTCGGTCGCCGTGGTGGGCGCCAGCAACGACGAGGGCAAGCTCGGCAACGTCCTGCTGCGCAACCTGCTCGAGTATGGCTTCGACGGCCCGCTGTACCCGGTCAACCCCGGCGCCCGGCACGTGCGCGGGGTCCCCGCCTACGCCGACGTCGAGGCGATCCCCGACGACGTCGACCTCGCCGTCGTCGCCGTCCCGGCCGACCAGGTCGCCGCGGTGGTGGAGTCCTGCCGCCGCAAGCGGGTGCGCGGGCTGGTCGTGGTGTCCGGCGGCTTCGGAGAGGCCGGTGACCAGGGCCGGGCCGCCCAGCGCGACCTGGTCCGCGCGGCCCGGGCGTCGGGCATGCGGGTGGTCGGCCCCAACTGCCTCGGCATCGTCAACACCGACTCCGCGGTCCGGCTCAACGCCAGCCTCGCGCCGGCGGTCCCGGGCCGCGGCCGGGTGGGCTTCTTCGCGCAGTCCGGCGCGCTCGGCGTCGCCCTGCTCGAACGGGCGCGCGCCCGCGGGATCGGGCTGTCCACGTTCGTCTCCGCCGGCAATCGCGCCGACGTCAGCGGCAACGACCTGCTGCAGTTCTGGGCCACCGACCCGGCCACCGAGGTCGTGCTGCTGCACCTGGAGAGCTTCGGCAACCCGCGCAAGTTCGCCCGGCTGGCCCGCCGGGTCGGCCGGAACAAGCCGGTGGTGGCGGTCAAGAGCGGCCGGCACGTCGGCATGGCGCCGGGCCTGGCCGGGACGTCGGTGCAGGTGCCCGAGCAGTCGGTCGCCGCGCTGTTCGCCTCCGCGGGCGTGATCCGGGTCGAGACCGTCGCCCAGCTCTTCGACGTCGGCACCCTGCTGGCGCACCAGCCGCTGCCCGAGGGCAACCGGGTCGCCGTCGTCGGCAACTCCACCGCCCTCGGCGTGCTGGTCGCCGACTCGGTCCTCGAGCAGGGACTCGAGCTGGCCGCGGACGCGCCGGTCGACATCGGCATCGCCGGTGGCCCCGACGCCTTCCGGGCGGCGCTGCAGGCGGCTGTGGACGACGACGGCGTCGACTCCGTGGTCGCCGTCTACCTGCCGCCGCAGATCAAGGGCGCCGAGGCGATGGGCCGGGCGCTCCGTGAGGTGTCGAAGGGATCCGCGAAGCCGATCGTGGCCACCTTCCTCTCCAGCGAGGGCATCCCGTCGGAGCTCGCCGTCCTCGACGAGGCCGGCATGCCCGCCCGCGGGTCGGTGCCGAGCTTCTCCACTCCCGAGCGGGCCGTGATCGCGCTGGCCAAGGTCAGCGAGTACGCCCGGTGGCGGCGCCGCCCGATCGGCCGGGTGCCCGAACTGGCCGACGTCGACGAGGCCGCCGGCCGGGCGATCGTGCAGAAGGTGCTCGCCGAGAACCCGGCCGGACGCGACCTCACCGACGACGAGGCGCTGGCCGTGCTCGGCGCCTACGGCGTCCCGGTCCTGCGCAGCAAGCGGGCCGCCACCGCGGAGGAGGCGGTCGCCGCGGCGGAGGAGATCGGCTACCCCGTCGTCCTCAAGTCGACCGCACCGTGGCTGCGCGACCGCACCGACCTCGGCGGCATCCGGCTCGACCTCAAGGACGCCGACGCCGTCCGCGCCGCGCACGCCGCCATCCCGGCCGGCGACCCGGTGATCGTGCAGGAGCTGGCCGCGCCCGGCGTGGCCACGGTGGTCGGGGTCGTCGACGACCCGTCGTTCGGCGCGCTGGTCAGCTTCGGGCTCGGGGGAGTGGCCACCGACCTGCTCGGCGACCGCGCCTACCGCGCGCTGCCGCTGACCGACCTCGACGCCGCCGAGCTGGTCCGGTCCCCGCGCGCGTTCCCGCTGCTCGACGGCTACCGCGGCACCGAGCCGGTCGACCTCGCCGCGCTCGAGGACCTGCTGCTGCGCGTCGCCCGCCTCGCCGACGACCTGCCCGAGGTGCTCGCCCTGGGGCTGGAACCGGTCATCGTCGGGCCGCCCAAGCCCTGGCACGGCGGCCGGTCGCTGGTCGTCGCCGGCGGCGGTCTGACCGTCGGCCCGCCGACCGGACGCGTCGAGCCCGGTCCGCGGCGGATGCGCAACCCCGTCTGATCACTCCGCCAGGAAGGTCTCGACCTCCCGCAGGAAGACCGGCCAGGCCGGCTCGTCGGCCAGCAGGATGTGGTTGGGGCTGTCGAGCGCCAGGAAGCGGCTGTTCGGCAGCTGCGACGCCGTCCACCGACCCTGAGCGAACGGCACCGCGCTGTCCTCCCGCGCGTGCAGCACCAGCGCCGGCGCCCGCACCAGGGCGGTCGTCGCGACGACGTCGATCGACCCGGCCAGCTCCAGCACCCGCGCGGCGTTCTCGGATGACGTGGTGGTCCGCTGCAGCTCGTTGAAGGCGTCCCACAGCTCGCGCGAGCCCTGCGGCATGAACTGGGAGGTGAACACCTGCCGGAAACCGGGGTGATCGCGTCCCCAGCCCAGGCGGACCATCTCGATCTCGAGGCCCTGTTCGCGCCGCTGCTCCTCGGTCACGGCCCGCGCCAGCTGCCCCTGCAGGTAGCCGCCGCAGAGCACCAGCTTGCTGACCCGCTCGGGGTGCCGCGCCGCGTAGGTGATCGCCACCGCGACGCCCTGCGACATGCCGAACAGCGGGAAGCGCTCCAGTCCCGCGGCGTCGACGACCGCCTCCAGGTCTCGGATCCAGTCCTCGAAGCCGGGCCGGGGGATGTCCCGGTCCGACAGACCGCAGCCGCGCTCGTCGTAGCGGATCAGCCGGAAGCGTCGCGAGAGCTCCACCAGCCAGTGGTGCCACACCGGGCTGTTCCAGTCGTGGTCCAGGTGGGTCATCCAGTGCGCCGCCTTGACCAGCGGGGGGCCGTTCCCGGACGAGGCGTACGCAAGGGTCACGCCGTCAGCGCTGCGGCAGAACCGGATCTCCTGCCGCAGCCGCCCCTCGTCGGCCGGCGAGAGCCGTCCGCGCTCGCGCAGCGCCCCGGCCAGCTCGTCCCTCAGCCGGGTCGCGGCCGGTCCCGGCCCCGTGCCGAGCAGGCGCCGCAGGGCGCGGTCGAGCCGGGCGAAGGTCTCCAGTGCCCCCGCCCGGTCGCCGGCACGGACCAGCCGGCGCATCTGCCGGACGGCCGCCTCCTCGTCGAGCGGGTCCAGCTCGAGCAGCTGCTCCCACCGCCCGGCCTGCCGCAGCAGCCGCCGGCGCAGCACGGTGAGCCGGTCCCGGGCCTCGTCGGCCCACTCGGCGTAGGCGTCGTCCGGGAGCGGCTCGCCGGGGAACCGGTCGAGCACGGCGGCGGCCGTCCCGGGCATGCCGTTCGCCAGGGCCTCGGCCGCGGCGCGCTCGAAGTCGTCGGCGTCCACGGTCACCGGGCCGCCGGGGAGCAGGGCGACGACGTCGTCGCGGAGCACGAGCGCGTCGGCGCACCCCAGCGCGCGCCGGGCGTAGTGCGCCGCCTTGTGCAGCCGCGGCGCCGCCTCGCTCACGCCGAGCTCGGGCCACATCAGGTCCATGACCTGCTCGCGGTGCAGCCGCCGCTCGGGTCGCAGGGCCAGCAGCTTCACCAGCCCGGAGGCGTCCCGCCGTTCCCAGGCCCCGGCGGGCACCGGCCGGCCGTCCACCTCGACGGCGAAGGATCCCAGCAGCCGCACGCTGAGCACGGGGCACATGGTCGCCGCCGGACCCGGAAACGGGAAGAGCCGGGCCCCCGACGGGGACCCGGCTCTTCCGGTGCGCCTGGGATCAGGCGAGGTAGTCGCGCAGGGCGTCCGCGCGCTGCGGGTCGCGCAGCTTCGCCATCGTCTCGCGCTCGATCTGCCGCACCCGCTCGCGGGAGAGGCCGAACTGCTTGCCGATCTGCTCGAGCGTCCGCGGCTGGTTGCCCTCGAGGCCGAACCGCAGGATGACGACGTCGCGCTCCCGGTCGTCGAGCGTGGCCAGCACCTTGCGGACGTCGCCCTTCATCATCTGGAAGGCGACGGCGTCCTCGGCGACAGCGGCGTCGGCGTCCTCGATGAAGTCACCGAGGCGGGACTCCTCGTCGGCGCCGACCGTCTGGTCGAGGCTGACCAGGTCGCGGCTGTACTCCAGCAGCTCGGTGATCCGCTCCGGGGTCATGTCCAGCTCGAGCCCGAGCTCCTCGGGGGTGGGCTCCCGCTCCAGCTCCTGGTGGATCCGACGGCGGGTGCGCACCACCTTGTTGACCTGCTCGGCCAGGTGGACGGGCAGCCGGATGGTGCGCCCGGAGTCGGCCATGGCGCGGGTGATGGCCTGACGGATCCACCACGTCGCGTAGGTCGAGAACTTGAAGCCCTTGGTGTAGTCGAACTTCTCCACCGCGCGGATCAGGCCGACGTTGCCCTCCTGGATCAGGTCCAGGAACGTCATGCCGTGGCCGGTGTAGCGCTTGGCCACCGAGACGACCAGGCGGAGGTTGGCCTCCAGCAGGTGCCGCTTGGCGGCCTTGCCGTCGATGGCGAGGGCCTTGTAGTCCCGCTGCAGCGCAGGGGTCAGCTTCTTCTCGTTGAGCAGCCGCTCGGCGTAGAGCCCGGCCTCGATGCGCTTGGCCAGCTCCACCTCCTGCTCGGCGGTGAGCAGCGCGGTCTTGCCGATGGTGTTGAGGTACACGCGCACCAGGTCGGTCGACACCAGTCCAGTGGTGTCGGACTCCCGGCGCGGCGAGCGCACCTCGAGGGTGTCGTTGGGGGAAGACTGCAACAGCGTCACGGTGTGTCTTCGTCCTTGCCTTCAGATCGGATGCGTCTGTCATCGGGCGCGACGCATCCACGCGTCGCGGTGCCGGACCCGGGATCGCCGGGCCGGTACCTGGCTCCTCGTTCCGGTGTGGTACGCCCAGTCCAACGGCGCGTACCGCCCTCTGTGTTCCGCCGGGACGCGAATCACAGCAAAACCACAGAAGGTTCCGTCACGGGCGTGATACCCGTGTAATTCGGCGGTCAACGTCGCGACGGCCGGGTTTCTTCCTCAGGTCTCCAGCAGCAGCGTCATCGGGCCCAGGTTCACCGAGCTGACCTGCATGGACGCCCGGAACACGCCCGTGGCGACCGTCGCCCCGCGCCGGCGCAGCTCGGCCACGACCTCGTCGATCAGGGGCTCGGCCTCCTCGGCCGGGGCCGCGCCGTCCCAGGACGGACGGCGTCCCTTCCGGGTGTCGGCGTAGAGCGTGAACTGGCTCACCACGAGCACCGGCAGCCCGAGATCGGCCGCCGAGCGCGCGCCGTCGTCGGTGGGGAAGATGCGCAGCTCGTGGATCTTGCGGGCGATCGCCCGCGCGCGGTCGGCGTCGTCGTCCCGACCTGCGCCGACCAGTGACAGCAGCCCGTGGCCGATCTCGCCCACCACCGCCCCGTCGACCGTTACAGCGGCTGTACCGACCCTGCTCACCACCGCGCGCACCAGCGCATTCTCCCCGGATCAGCCGGCGGGGAGCTCCTCGACGTACGCGACGACGTTGCGGGGGACGCCGAGCACCAGCGTGTGCGTGTGGTGCGCGAGCCGGATGCCCCGGTCGTCCCACCCGGCGGTCCAGCCGTGCAGGTCGAGCACGTGCGTCAGGCTCCCGACGACGTCGTGGGCTCGGCCGGCGCGGTCGCGGGCCTCGCTGTTGGTCGCCAGCACCACCCTCTGGTGCAGCGCGTCCCGGTCGAGGCCGGCGAGGTCCTCGAGCCGCTGGTCGATCTCCAGCGCCACGGGGGCGAGGAACAGGTCGGCGTAGTCACGCGGCGGGTTCGGCACGGGCCCGACGCTAGGGCGGCGGACAGCGCGCCGACCAGGGGAGAAGGACGGGAGCGGCCGGGGCGGACGTCCACGGGCCGAGCTACCGGAAGTAGGCGAAGGTCCGGAACTCGATGCTGTAACGCGGCACGGCGCCGTGCACGGTCGGGTCCGGGAACGCGGCGTGCGGCGCGGCCCACGCCACGCTGCGGTCGGTGTCACCGAGCTTGATCAGCAGCACCTCGTCCCGGGTCATCTCCGGGAAGTACCACCACTGGTGCGCGGGGTTGTGGCGGATCTTCCAGCTGCTGCCGACCGGCCTGAGGTGCTCGACCGGCCCGAACGGGTCGTCCGGCACCGCGTCGACGAAGTAGGCGGTGGTCGGGGCGCCGTCGTCGTCGGCGAGGGTGCGGAAGTCGCACAACGCCAGGGGCCAGTCCTGGGGCGGCGGGCTGAAGACCCGCCACGTGCTCGTGACGACGGCACGCCGGAAGCCGGGGTCGTCCGGGAACGCCCGCGCGTGGGCGCGCGCCACCATGCCCGGGACGTGCTCCGGGGCGTAGTCGACGTGCACCCCGGCGGCCGGCGGCTGCGCGCCGTGCTCACCCGGGGCGGTCGAGCGGCGCAGCTCCCACCCGCGGGACAGGACGAGATCGGCGCCCAGCCGCTCCTGCACGAATCGGCAGACCTCGGGGACGTAGCGGGTCTCCAGCTCGACCTGATCGGTGAAGTCGGCGACGGCGCTGCGGTGCTGGGCGATCTCGAAACCCTGGACGTCGAGCCGGAAGGAGTCCTGGACGCCACGGCCGTCCCGGACGGCGACGACGTGCTGCTCGGTGCCCTCGGTCGCGACGGACGCTCCGCGCGCGATGAACAGCCGCCGGACGGCGGAGCGCGGGTCCAGGTAGCTCAGCTCGGCCCGGACGCTCGGCGGCATGCAGGGACCGTATCCAGGTCGAACCCCGTCATCCGCCAGGGGGGATGACCCGGGGGAGCGGAACGGGCGACCGTGCCGCCATGCCTGACCAGAGAGCTCGGCGGATCGCGGACGCCATCACGCCGCTGCGTGTCGAGCCCGGGCGCACGGTGCGTCTCGGCAAGGACTTCGACCCCCGGTACAAGGCCGACTTCGTGCACAAGAAGGACGGCAAGGAGCTGCTGCAGACCGGCGTCGCCCTCCTCGCGGACTACCAGGCCCGGCTGGCCGCGCAGGACGTGCACGGCGTGCTGGTCTGCCTGCAGTCCCTGGACGCCGGGGGCAAGGACGGCACGATCCGCCACGTGATGAGCGGGGTCAACCCGCAGGGCGTGCACGTGCACGGCTTCAAGGTGCCCTCGGCCGAGGAACTCGACCACGACTTCCTGTGGCGGTACGCCCAGCGGCTGCCCGCCCGCGGGGAGATCGTGATCTTCAACCGCTCCCACTACGAAGAAGTGCTGGTGGTCCGGGTCCACCCCGAGCTGCTGGACCGGCAGAAGCTGCCCGCGAAGGCCAAGGGGCACGGCGTCTGGGGCCACCGCTACCGGGCGATCAACGACTGGGAGCGCTATCTCACCGACAACGGGATCGCCGTCGTCAAGCTGTTCCTGAACCTGTCCAAGGAGGAGCAGCTCGAGCGCTTCCTCGCCCGCATCGACGTCCCCGAGAAGAACTGGAAGTTCTCGGCGAACGACGTGAAGGAGCGCCGCTTCTGGGACGACTACCAGGACGCGTTCTCCGAGATGCTCTCGGCGACCAGCACGCCGTGGGCGCCCTGGTACGTGATCCCCGCGGACCGCAAGTGGTTCGCCCGCATCTGCGTGTCCGCGGTGCTCGCCCACACCCTCATCGAGCTCGACCCCCGCTACCCGGTGGTCAGCGACGAGGACCGGCGGCAGCTGCTCACGGTCAAGGCGGCGCTCGAGCTGGAGGCGCCCCAGAAGGACCGTCACCGTCGCGAGGCCGTCCCCGGTTAGGCGGTTGACGCTGCGTTGATGGTGGCCGGACGACGTCCCCGCGACGCTGCCCTCCTCGACAGGGAGGGCTCTCATGAGCGGCTACGACGTGATCATCGTGGGCGGCGGATCGGCCGGGTGCGTGCTGGCCGCGCGGCTGAGCGAGGCGGGGGACCGCACGGTCCTGCTGCTGGAGGCGGGCCCGGACTACCGGGCCGCTGACCTGCCGGCCCACCTGGCGGACGGCACGCGCGGCGCCGACGCCTCCGGTCACGACTGGGCGGTGCCGGGGCGCACCGGAGGGCGGGCGCTGCGGCTGCCGCGGGGCAAGGTGATCGGCGGATCGGGCGCGGTCAACGCCGCGTTCGCGCTGCGCGGTTCACCGCACGACTACGACGGCTGGGGCATCCCCGGCTGGTCGTTCGCCGACGTGCTGCCGGACTTCGTGGCGGTGGAGACCGACCTGGACTTCGGCGACCGGGCGTGGCACGGCGACGGCGGGCCGGTGCCGATCCGCCGGTACGCGGGGCCGGAGCTGTCGCCGGTCGCGGAGGCGCTGCTGGGCGGCCTGCAGCGGGCCGGCCTGCGAGCGGTGCCCGACCACAACGCGCCGTACGCCTGCGGCGCGGGGCCGACACCGGTCAACTGCGTCGGCGGGCGCCGGATGAGCACCGCGCTCACCCATCTCGAGCCGGCCCGCGACCGGCGCGGCCTCACGGTCCGCGGCAACTGCGCGGTGGACGAGGTCGTCGTCCGGAACGGCCGCGCGGTCGGGGTGCGGATCGGTGCCGACGTCGTCGGAGCCGGTGAGGTGGTCGTCAGCGCGGGCGCGTACCACTCACCGGCGCTGCTGCGCCGGTCCGGGCTGCGCCACCCCGGGATCGGGGCCGGCCTGGTCGACCACCCGGCGATCGCCGTCGACCTGCCGTACGCCGGGCCGCCCTGCGACCAGCCGGTGTTCCAGGTGGCGGCCACCCTGCACAGCTCCCTGTCCGATCCGGCCACGGAGGCTCCGGACCTGCAGCTGTTCGGCGGCGGCCCGCTGCCGACGGGACCGGGGACGGCCGTCTTCTTCCTCGCCGCGGCGCTGCTGCGCCCGCGGTCGCGGGGGCGGGTCGCCGACGAGGTCGACCTCGGCTACTTCACCCACCCGGACGACCTGCCCCGACTGGTCGAGGGCTTCCGGCTGGCCGAGCGGGTGGCCGCCGACCCGGCGGTCCGCGAGCTCAGCGGTGGGCAGGTGCTCACGCCGCGGCTGGACGACGCCGACGTCGGCGCCTGGATCGAGGCCGGGGCCTGGACCTACCACCACCCGGTCGGCACGTGCGCGATGGGCGTCGTCGTCGATCCGGAGTGCCGGGTGCCCGACGTCGCGGGGCTCTCCGTCGTGGACGCGTCCGTGCTGCCCGACATCCCGTCGGCCAACACCAACCTGCCCACGATCATGGCCGCCGAGCACGCGCTCCGGCTGCGCGGGGACGTGGCGCCCGCTCAGGCCCGGGTGACCACGCCGGCGTCCCGGCCGAACGCGGCGAGCAACCGGGTCTGAGGACCGGCTCCCTCCGCGGTGGGGATCCGCGGCCCGACGAGCCCGGCGGAGCGGTAGGCCGGTTCGCGCTCGGCGAACCACGCGGCGGCCGCGTCGACGAGGTCGGCGGGCAGGCGGTCGTCGTCCTCCAGAGCCCGGGCGAGATCCCAGGTGTGCACGAGGTGGTCGACGAAGAGCTGCCAGGCGTACTCCTCCCCGGGGACGTCGCCGAAGGAGAGGTGCACCGTCCGGGTCAGCGCCCCGGGTGCGCCGACCGCGGCCACCGCCTCGCCCGCTGCCCGCTCGAAGGCGGCGACCGGGTCCGGGCCGCAGACGTCGCCGTCGAACCGGTCGCCGATCTCGGCGATGGTCCGCCCGGCGAGCAGCGGCGGGGTCCACAGGTCCTCGGCGACGACGTGGCCCACCAGCGCGCGCACGTCCCACTCGGCGCACGGGGTCGGGCGGTCCCAGTCGTGCGTGCCGACGAGCTGCAGACGGCCGCCGAACAGCGCGCAGGCCCGGGCGTGCAAGGAGCTGACAGTCATGGGATTGCCTCCTGGGGGAGTGCGAACGGGACCCGGCCAGGCTGGCCGGGTCCCGTCGGTGCACCGTCAACTCCACGTCAGCAGCCACGCGCCTCGGCGATGAGGCACGATTCCCGTCGTGCCGACCCTGACCCTCACCCAGGACGCCGCCGCCGACGAGCTGCTCGGCCGCGACCCGCTCGCGCTGCTGCTCGGCATGCTGTTCGACCAGCAGTTCCCGATGGAGCGGGCGTTCGCCGGCCCGCGGCTGCTCGCTGACCGGCTCGGCGTGGACACCCTCGATGCCGCCGCGCTCGCCGCCGAGGACCCCGAGAAGCTCGCGAAGGTCTTCCAGGGACCGCCCGCGGTGCACCGCTACCCCGGCTCGATGGCCGCCCGCACCCAGGAGGTGTGCCGGCTGCTGGTCGAGCGCTACGACGGCCGCGCGGACACCCTCTGGGCCGACGTCCCGGACGGCGCGACGCTCGTGAAGCGGGTCGGCGAGCTGCCCGGCTTCGGCGCGCAGAAGTCGAAGATCTTCGTCGCGCTGCTCGGCAAGCAGTACGGCGTCACCCCGCCCGGCTGGCGGGAGGCCGCAGGTGCCTACGGCGAGGACGGGTCGCGGCGGTCGGTCGCCGACATCACCGGGCCCGAGTCGCTGGCCGAGGTCCGCCGCTTCAAGCAGGAGCAGAAGCAGGCCGCGAAGACGGCGCGCGCCGGCGCCTGAGCGGGTCGCAAGAACGTGCTGTCAGGCTCCTGCATGCGCCCGGATCCGGTGGCACGATGGGCCGCAGAGCCGGTCCGTCCGCGGCGACCTGCATCCGTGACCGGTCCGGCGGAGGGAAGGGTGACGTGACCTCGAACTCTGAGCCCGCACGTTCCCGCAGGACCGAGCCGATCCTGATCACCGATGCCCAGCCGAGCCTGCTCGAGGAGCACGCGGCGCGGAAGCGGCGCTACGTCATCACGATGGGCATCCGCGCGCTGGCGATCGTGACGGCGGCGATCGTCTACAGCACGACGCACATCGTCTGGCTGGTGCTGGCACTCGCCGTCCTGGGCACGTTCCTGCCCTGGATCGCGGTCGTGATGGCCAACGACGGGCCGCCGAAGAGCAGGCAGCACGTGAACCGCTACCAGTCCCGGCCCGACCGCACGCTGGAGAACCCGCAGGCCAAGGTCATCGACGGCTAACGGGCCCCGGGCCGCCGCACGACCTGTGCGGCCAGCCCCAGGCCGGCGTCCAGCGCCGCGGCCGGGTCGCCGCCGGCCAGCCAGACCGACAGCAGCCCGGCGGCGAACGCGTCGCCGGCGCCGGTGGTGTCCAGCACCGTCGCCCCGTGCGCGGGGCGGTGCACCACCGCCGTCCCGGCCGCCCACAGCGCCCCGTCGGGGCCGAGGCTGACCGCCACCGCGGGGTGCCGGGTGGCCAGCGCCCGCGCGGCGTCGGCGGCGTCGGCGCAGCCGGTCAGCAAGCGCGCCTCGTCGGCGTTGGGCAGCACGAGGGTTGCCGGCGCGGTGTCGGCCAGCCAGCGCTCGGGCCCGTAGGCGGTCAGCGGCCCGGTGGACGCCGGGTCGACCGAGATCGTGGCGCCGGCCGCCGCGGCGGCGGCGAGCGCGGCCAGGCCCGCCGCGCGGGGACGCTCGTCGAGCAGCGTGTAGCCCGACAGGTGCAGGTGAGCGCCAGGCGCGAGCGGCGGCACGTCGTCCGGACGCAGGAACAGGTTGGCGCCCCGGTCGGCGAGCATGCTGCGCTGCCCCCCGGGCTCGACCAGGCTCACGATCGTGCCGCTGGCGGCGCCGGGCACCGTCCGGACGACGGGCTCCACGCCCGCGGCGGCCAGTTCCGCGACGAGCGCGGCACCGGCCGGGTCGTCGCCGACGCAGCCGGCGAACCGCACCGGCACCCCCAGCCGCGCCAGGTGGACCGCGACGTTCGCCCCGGCGCCGCCGCCTCGGGTGCGGATCGCCGCGGGCCGGTCCGAGCCCGGGGCCGGGTCGCCCTCCAGCACCGCGACGACGTCGGTGGCGAGGTCGCCGACGACGAGCACCGGCCGCATGCTCAGCCTCTCAGGGCGGCGGCGATCCGGCCGGCCAGCTCGGCGTTGCGCAGCACCAACCTCACGTTGACCTCGAGGGTCGCGCCTCCGCTGGCCCGGTGCAGGTGGTCGAGCACGAACGGCGTCACGGCCTTGCCGCGCACCCCGGCGGCCTCGGCGGCGGCCAGCGCGTCGGCGAGCACGCGGTCGTGCAGCTCCGGGTCGAGCTGCTGGTCGGTGGGCAGCGGGTTGGCGACGACGACCGCGCCGGGCGTGAGCGCGCGCCGGGCGGCGAAGACGGCGGCCGCCTGCTCGGGGTCGGCCACCGACCAGTCCAGCGACGAGCCGGAGTCGGTGACGTAGAAGCCGGGGAAGGTCGTCGTCCCGTAGCCGACGACGGTCACCGACAGCGACTCCAGCCGCTCCAGGGTCGCCGGGACGTCGAGGATCGACTTGACCCCGGCGCAGACGACGACGATCGGCGTGCGGGCCAGCGCGCCGAGGTCGGCGGACTCGTCGAAGGTCTCCGAGGCGTGCCGGTGCACCCCGCCCAGGCCGCCGGTGGCGAACACCTCGATCCCCGCGCGCGCGGCCAGCAGCGAGGTGCTCGACACCGTCGTGGCGCCGGACAGGCCGAGGGCGGCGGCGACGGGCAGGTCGCGCACGCTGAGCTTGGCGAGGTCCGGGTCGCCGCAGACGCGGTCCACCTCGTCGGCGGTCAGCCCGACGTGCGGCACGCCGTCCAGGACGGCGATCGTCGCGGGCACCGCGCCGCCGCGGCGGACCGCGCCCTCGACGTCGTCGGCGGCCTTGCGGTTGTCCGGGCGGGGCAGGCCGTGGGCGAGCAGGGTGCTCTCGAGGGCGACCACAGGCCGGCCGGTGGTCAGCGCGTCGGCGACCTCGGGGGAGAGCACCACCTCGGGCGAGACGTCGGAGGCGGGAACAGGGGGAGAGGGTTGCACGCTGCCATCATGGAGGTCGACGACAGACGCGCCCGCAGGGAGGCACCGTGACGAGCACCGACATCCTCGAGAAGCCGGACGTCCGCGACCAGGACACCGACCAGCCGCCCGAGATGTTCCACTACGTGAAGAAGAACAAGATCGCCGAGAGCGCGGTCATGGGCACGCTGGTGCAGGCGCTGTGCGGCGAGGTCTTCCCGGTCACCAAGTCACCGAAGCCCGGCAGCCCGGTCTGCCCGGCGTGCAAGGAGATCTACGAGTCGCTGCGGAAGTAGCGCTCAGCCCTCGGGGTCGAGGCCCAGCTTGCGGGCCTCGGACTCCAGCTTGGCCGCCCGGCGACGCCGCCGGCGCCCTGCGTGGCGGCGCAGCGGCGCCGGCCACCGGGCCTGGATGGTCGCGTTGAGCTCGGCGCCGAGCAGCACCGCCATCGCGAAGAAGAACGAGAAGAGCAGGGCCGCGATCGGGGTGGCCAGCGCCCCGTAGGGCAGCGCGGTGGTGAGGATGTCGGCCACGTAGGCGCGCAGGATGGTCGCCGCGACGAGGAAGAACACGATCGCCAGCACGGCCCCGGGCAGGTGCCGCCGCCACGGCAGCCGGCGGGGCAGCATCACGTGGTAGAAGCTGGTCAGCGCCAGGAGCAGCCCGATCACCACCATCGGCCAGTAGACCGCGTTGATCAGCAGCGTGGCCACCGCCCGCCAGCTCTGCGGCAGCAGGTCGACCAGCACCTCGCGGCCGAGCACCAGCAGCGGCAGGGTCAGCACGGCGATGACCAGCCCGACGACGAACAGCCACAGGGCCAGCAGGCGGGTGGCGATGGGCCCGCGCACGTCGCGCTGGTCGTAGGCGATCACCGCGGTGTTGATGAAGGTGGCGGTGGCCGACGAGCCCGCCCACAGCGAGAGCACGAAGCCGACGCTGACGATGTCCAGCCGCCCCGAGCCGAGGATGTCGGTCAGCGTGGGCTTCACCAGCGAGTCGACGACGTCGGGCGTGAGCACCTCCGCGGAGGCGGACAGCAGCTTGTCCTCGATCTCCGACACCGACGCCGCGCCGATCACCTGGCCGACGTAGCCGAGCGAGCCGAGCAGCCCGATGAGCAGCGGCGGCACCGACAGGATCACCCAGAACGACGCCTCGGCCGAGAGCCCGAGGATCCGGTCGGACCAGGCCTTGGCCACCGTCCGCCCGGCGACCTGCAGCGGCACGCGCACCCACGCGGGCTTCCCGGCCAGGCGTCCGGTGTCGGCGGTGTCGGAGCGGGTGGAGCCGGTGGCCCCGGTGGACTCGGCCGGCGCGGGCTCGGCCGCTTCGGTGGCGACGGGCTCGACCGCCTGCTCGGGGACCGGTCGGCCCGTGTCGTCGTCGTCCGGCCCGGGCTCGTCGCCGGCGCGCGCCGGGGAGCCGCTGGGCAGGACCGCACTCATGAGCCCAGTGTGCACGCGGCCCTCCGCCGCAGAGCCGGTGCGGCCGTCCTCCGGCGGGTCGCTTCCCCCGCCGGAGGGACGCCTCAGGTCGTGCGCCGGCCGCCGGGCCGCCGTCCGCCGGGGGTGGTGCCGGGCGGGGGCGTCGTCCCGGCCGGAGCCGCCGGGTCGGCCGGTGCCGGGATGCAGTGGATGATCGCCTCGGGGATGTAGTGCGTGTTCTTGCTCTCGCGGCGGATCTCCGCGCCGGTGTCGAGGTCCTTCCAGATGCGGGTCACGGTGATGTCGAAGCCCTGCGCGCCCGACTGCGGGATGCAGGTGCCGTCGTCCACCTTGTCCTGCACCGACGGGTCGGTGACGTTGCGCCGGTCGCTGCTGACCGACTCGATGTCGTAGTGCCGGGTGCCCCAGAAGGTGACCGTGATGGAGCCGCCGGAGGCCCAGCGGGTCTGCACGTAGATCCCGGTGTCGGAGTCGTTCTTCCACACCAGGTCGATGACCCCGTCGAAGACGGTGGCCTCGCGACCGGCCGGGTAGCGGCTGATGTAGAAGCTGTGCGTCTTGTGGTGGATGTCCTCGAGGCCGGCGAAGAACACGGCGTTGTACATCGTGGTGGCGAACTGGCTGATGCCACCGCCGACCGCCTTGGTCAGCTGGCCGCCCTCGATCACGTTGGCCGGGACGTAACCCTGTGCGGTGCCGCGCGGTCCGGTGAAGTCGTTGAGGCTGAACGTCTCGCCCGGCTTGACCAGCGCGCCGTCGACCTTCTCGGCGATGACGCGGATGTTGGTCGCGCTGGGCGTCATCTGGAAGTTCGTGGTGAAGCTGCTGACCTTCTCGACGATGCCGAGCGACTGCGCCTGCTCGGTGGTGAAGGCGGCCGGCACGGGACCGAGCTGCGCGGTGACCGTGCGCGGCGCCGGGGTCGTCAGGACGCCCATCATCTGCTCGGCCAGCGCAGCCGGGTCGACGCCGGTGCCGTCGACCGAGGGGACGACCGCGACGGAGTCGCCGTGCACCTCGAAGGTGGCGTCCTTCGCCGGGGCGCCGAACTCACCGAGCTGCTCGCCGAGCGCGGCCTGCAGCTTGGCCGGGTCGAGGGCGACCGCGAGCTCGCCGTCGTCCTGCGGCGTGAACGTCAGGGACGCGGCGATCGCGTCGGCGGGGATCTCGACCGAGGTCGCGCCGTCGTCGCTGACCAGGGTCACCGGAGCGGCCAGCGCGGGGGTGACGGTCTCGTCGAGGACCCGCTGCGCCTCGTCGGCGGCCACGTGCGGGTGGGCCACCTCGATCGGCAGCCGGATCGGGTCGGCCGGGTCGGCGCCGGAGGCCAGCGCGCCCGTGATCGCCTCGGTCGCGGCCTTGCGGTCCAGGGTCGCGCCGTCGGCGGGCGCGACCAGCGAGGGAGTGGTGCCGTCGAGGGCGATGGAGGCCTCGACCGGCGCGACGTCGACCTGGGCCGCGATCGCGTCGAGCTGCGCGTCGAGCGCGGTCTCGTCGGTCCTCAGCACCGGCTCGACCGTGCGGTCGCCGAAGAACGAGGTCAGCCGGGTCCAGGGGTTGAGCGGCTGGTCGTCGCTGGCGTCGACGGTGGCGTCGACGTCCAGCGTGATCCCCGCGGTGGCGGGGGTGAGCGTCGTGGAGAACTCGCCGGCGACCACGGTGTGGTCGGCGCTCACCTGAGGGCCGAGCTCCTTCTCGAGGGTGCGCGCGGCGTCGGCGGGGGAGAGGCCACCGATCTCGACACCGGCCACGACCGTGTGCCGCGGGATGTCGCCGGAGGACAGCAGCAGGTCGACCCCGTAGGCACCGCCCAGCACGACCACCGCGGCGGCGGGGGCCAGGACGGCGGGACGGCGCCACCACGGGCGCCGGGGACCGCCGTCGTCGCCGCCGGTGACGTCGTCGTCCTCGCCCGTGGGCGGCTCGGGGGTGTCGTCGTCGTCGGAGCCGACGGCCGCCGGCAGGACGGTCGTCTCGTCGGCGGTGGGGTGCTCGGGCGCTGCGGGTGCCGCGTCGGAGCCCGGCAGCTCCTGGGTGGTCCACTCCTCGGCGGCCGGCTGCTCCGGCGCGGTCCGGGGCGCGTTCTCCGGCGCGGTCTCGGGCGTGGTCTTCAGCCACTCCCGGGAGACCGGCCGCGTGTCGTCGAACTCGGTGTCGTCGACCTCACCGGCCGGGGCGGCCGCGGCGGGTGCCGGCGGCTGGCCGTGCCGGGCGGACTGCCCGTGGGTGCCGGTCGCCGGTGGCGGAGCGGCGGACGGACCACCCGCCAGGCGGGTGGTCTCGTCGGGTGCGGCCTGGACGGAGTCCTGTCCGTCGCGGGTCTGCTGGGGCATCGGGGAGTCCTCGGGTCGCCGTCGACCGGGCGTCCCCGGAAACGACGGAGCCGCCGGCCCCTCGGGATGAGGGAACGCGGCGGCATCGTCGGGAGAGAGCTTCATTGCGGCGCCAAGATAGCGCCTCTCTCACGTTGTGATGCGCTGCTCACCGTCAGTGTCGATGATGTCGACGGCGATGTCACGCAACTTGTCCTCGTACTCACGGGCGTGGTGACCGCAGAAGACCAGGTCACTCCCGTTGGCGAGCACGACACGCACCTTGGCCAACGCGCCACAGCGGTCACAGTGGAACGGCACGACCAGGTCGTCAGTGGTCGGGGTCGTCATCAGCGTCTCGGTCATCGGGTCATCACTCGCTCTCTACCGCACGGACCCGCGAACGCGGATCGGCCTCCTGCACAGCGCCAGGATGGACCCCGCGATTCCCGTTCCCTCCCATTTGCTCTCCGGACTCGCCGTGGTCGGGAAGACCGGGAGAACTGGGACGGGAGGTGGGACGAGGAGCAGGGGACATCACTGGTGTCGTGCTGTTACACGGTGGTGCTGTTGTGCTGGTCCGGCCTCCGGCCGGTGTGGGTCCGCTGCTTGCTTTGCCTCTCCCACGGTACGCGGCTTACCCGGGTCTTCGACGCGTACACGACCGGCATAGCGCGGACGGGTGAGATCGTGACCAACCCGCAATCCAACGACTTCCCAGGTGGCGACAGCGGCGCCCCCGAGGCCCGCCTCGAAGGAGTGAAGGTGGTCACACGACGAGGGCCCGGCCGCCGCAGCGGTCCGGGCCCTCGTCGCGTGCTGTGGTGGCTCAGTCCAGGTAGTCGCGCAGCACCTGGGAGCGGCTCGGGTGGCGCAGCTTGGACATCGTCTTCGACTCGATCTGCCGGATCCGCTCACGCGTGACGCCGTAGACCTGGCCGATCTCGTCGAGGGTGCGCGGCTGGCCGTCGGTGAGGCCGAAGCGCAGCCGGACGACGCCGGCCTCCCGCTCGGAGAGGGTCTGCAGCACGCTGGTCAGCTGGTCCTGCATGAGGGTGAAGCTGACCGCGTCGACCGCGACGACTGCCTCGGAGTCCTCGATGAAGTCGCCGAGCTGGCTGTCGCCCTCGTCGCCGATGGTCTGGTCGAGGCTGATCGGCTCCCGGGCGTACTGCTGGATCTCCAGCACCTTGTCCGGGGTGATGTCCATCTCCTTGGCCAGCTCCTCCGGGGTGGGCTCGCGGCCCAGGTCCTGGAGCAGCTCGCGCTGGATGCGGCCGAGCTTGTTGATGACCTCGACCATGTGCACCGGGATGCGGATGGTGCGGGCCTGGTCGGCCATGGCGCGGGTGATCGCCTGCCGGATCCACCACGTGGCGTAGGTGGAGAACTTGTAGCCCTTGGTGTAGTCGAACTTCTCGACCGCGCGGATCAGACCGAGGTTGCCCTCCTGGATCAGGTCCAGGAAGGCCATGCCGCGGCCGGTGTAGCGCTTGGCGAGGGAGACCACGAGCCGCAGGTTGGCCTCGAGCAGGTGGTTCTTGGCCCGCTCGCCGTCGCGGACGATCCAGTTGAGGTCGCGGCGCATCTGCGGGGAGAGCTTCTGGCCCTCCTCCTCGACCTGGCGCAGCCGCTCGGCGGCGTAGAGCCCGGCCTCGATCCGCTTGGCGAGGTCGACCTCCTCCTCCGCGTTGAGCAGCGCGACCTTGCCGATCTGCTTGAGGTAGGCGCGGACCGAGTCGGCCGAGGCGGTGAGCTCGGCGTCCTTGCGGGCCTGCCGCAGCGCCTCGGACTCCTCCTCGTCGTCCCACTCGAAGTCGGCGGAGGCTTCCTCCTCCTCCCCGGCGGCCGCGGCGACCTCGCCGTCGGCGGGACCGTCGACGACGCCGTCGGTACCGGCGACGACCGCCTCGTCGAGGGCCAGGCCCTCGGGGGCCTCACCGGTGGCCGGGTCGGCGACAGCGGTGAGGACGGCGCCGCCCTCGGTGCCGGGGGAGGGGGCGATGCTGGGCTTGCTGCGTGCGCCCGCCTTGGCGGGTGCCTTCTTCTTCGACGCCGCTGCAGTGGCCTTCGGAGCTGCCTCCTGGGGAACCGCTGCGGTGGCCCGAGGGGCCCGGGTACCGGCGGCAACCGTCCTGGTGCGAGCCCTGGTGCTCGCGGAGGCTGCTTCCGGTGCTGGCTTGTCGGCGGGCACTCAGGTTCCTTCCCGTGCTGGGTCGTTCCCCGGAGGTCCGTCTGGGCCCCGGGCAGCGGCCCCCACCGACGTGCGCGCGGCGGGAGAACCCCAGGCAGGCGACCGCGGCGTTTGACCGACGGACGAGCGGGGGATCCCTCCCGGCTGGCGGACGACGGGGTGGGGCTCTCCCATTGTAACGACCGACAACGGCGTTTCCACCGTTCCCGACGGACTCCCTCGCCAGGAGGGGGCGTTATTGGCCGATGTGCTCGTGCGCGGCCAGCGCCGCGCCGACGATCCCGGCGTCGTTGAGCAGCTGCGCCGGCACCACCTCGGTGCGGGTGGTCAGCAGCGGCACCCACTTCTCCGACTTCTTGCTCACCCCGCCGCCGACGATGATCAGATCGGGCCAGAGGCTGGTCTCGAGGACGTCGAGGTAGCGGTCGACGCGCTTGGCCCACTCGGGGTAGCTGAGCTCCTCGCGGTCCTTCACCGCGGCCGAGGCGCGCCGCTCGCCGTCCTCACCGTCGACCTGGATGTGACCGAACTCGGTGTTGGGCACGAGGTTGCCGTCGACGAACAGCGCGCTGCCGATGCCGGTGCCGAACGTGAGCATGAGGACGACGCCGTCGCGGTCGCGGCCCGCGCCGTAGCGCACCTCGGCGATGCCGGCCGCGTCGGCGTCGTTGAGCGTCTGCACGTGCTTGCCGGGGATGCGCGAGGCGACCCCCTCGGCGAGGTTCGTGCCGATCCAGCTCTTGTCGACGTTGGCCGCGGTGTAGGCCGCCCCGTGCTTCATCACGCCGGGGAAGGTCACGCCGATCCGGTGTTGCCAGTCGAAGGCGGCCACCACCTGGGCGACGACGTCGCAGACCGCGTCGGGCATCGACGGTTGCGGCGTCTCGATCCGCACGCGGTCGCCGATCAGCTCGCCCTTGTCCAGATCGACCGGGCAGCCCTTGATCCCGCTGCCGCCGATGTCCACTCCGAAGCCGTGCGCCACGGCGTCAGCGTAGTGATCGGGGCGACAGCCGGAACGGCGACGGCCGCCGCTCGGGCAGGATCGCACCTGTGACCTCCTCGCCCGACGCCCGCCCGACCGCCTCCGAGCTGCTTGACCTGGCGGTGGCCACGGCCCGCGAGGCGGCCGACCTGGTGGCGCGCGGCCGGGCGACGGCGGGCGACGACGTCGACGTGAAGTCCAGCGCGGTGGACCTGGTGACCGCCGTCGACCGGGCCAGCGAGGACCTCGTCATCGGCCGGCTCCTCGGCGCCCGCCCGGACGACGGTCTGCTGGGGGAGGAGGGCGGCGAGCGACCCGGCACGACCGGGGTCCGCTGGGTCGTCGACCCGATCGACGGCACGACCAACTTCGTCTACGGCGTGCCCGCCTACGCGGTGTCGATCGCCGCGGAGGTCGACGGCCGCGTGGTGGCCGGCGCCGTGCTGAACGTCGCGACGGGGGAGCTGTTCACGGCGACGCTGGGCGGTGGCGCGCACGTCTCGTCGCCCGGGCGGGAACCGGCACCCCTGCGGTGCTCGGCGCCGGCGTCGCTGGAGCAGACGCTGGTCGCCACCGGCTTCGGCTACCGCGCCGAGCAGCGGCAGGCCCAGGGCGCGATCGTGGCGCGGCTGCTGCCGGAGGTCCGTGACATCCGCCGCATCGGCTCGGCGGCGCTGGACCTGTGCAACGTGGCGGCCGGTCGGGTGGACGCCTACTACGAGGCGCACCTCAACCCGTGGGACTGGTCGGCCGGCTCCCTGGTGGCCGCCGAGGCCGGTGCCGTCGTCACCGGGCTACCCGGCCACCCCTTCGGCCGGCCGCTGGGCATCGCCGCCGCGCCGTCCGTGGCCGAGCCGTTCGTAGCCCTACTGCAACGTCTGCACGCCAGCTGACACACCTGGCCGCCCTTCAGGGACCCGCGCCGAGCGTGCGAGGCGTGGGGGAAGGGTGGTCCTTCAACAGGCGGCGGCGGCGCTCGCTCCCGCGGCCAGCGCCCCTGCGGCGTCCTCGGCGGTGGCCACGCTGTTCGTCGGGTCGAAGTCCGGCCCGATGACGACGTCGACGACCGCGGTCGCCCGGGTGTCCTGGTACAGCGTCGCCTTGGGGATGTAGAGCCCGACGAACCGGGCGGTGTCGGCGCCGCGCGGGCCGAAGCGGATCTCGCCGACGCCCTTCACCTCGCGGCCGCTGTCGTCGTTGTCGGTCTGGTCGACCACGAACCCGAGCGCCTGCAGGGCCTGCGCGGCCTGGCTGGCCAGGCCCTGGGTGTCGGTGGCGTTGCGCACCCGCAGGTGCACCGTGGTCGGGTCCAGCGACGGCGCCGCGGCCGAGGCGGTGCTGCACGCGGCCTTCACGTCGGCCTGGTGCTCGGAGTCGGCACGGAAGACGTTCCACCACACGCCGAGAGCGGCGATGGCCAGGACGAGCAGGAAGATGATCGGCGGCAGCGGACGCCGTCCACTGCGCGCCCGGACCGGTGGCCGGTCCGTTCGTTCACCCACACCGCTCGTCAACGCCTGCCTCCTCGCTGATGGTCGGCGGGAGTCTAGGGCCGCGGAAGCGGGCTAGATCGCACCGTGGTCCAGAGCGGCGCGTCCCAACTCCACGCACGGGTCGATGCGGTCTGCGTAGCCGGACGTGTCCTTGCCCGCCATCGCCCCGGCCGCCGAGCGCGCGACGATGCCGGCCACGATCGCGGCGAACTTGAAGTAGGCGAACCCCACGTACCAGCTGATGCCGGACAGGTCGAGCCCGGTGCGCACGGCGTACCGCTCGGCGACCTGCTCGCGGCTCGGGAAGCCGGGCAGCGCGGTCACCGTGCTCTGGGTCGCCGGGAGGTCCTCACCGGGCTGCGGCCAGTAGACGAGCAGCAGCGCGAGGTCGGCGAGCGGGTCGCCGAGGGTGGACATCTCCCAGTCGAGGACGGCGCGGATCCGCCCGGGGACGCCCGGGTCGAGCAGGCAGTTGTCGAGCCGGTAGTCCCCGTGGACGACGGCGTCGCGCTGCGTCGTCGGCACGGTCTCGGCCAGCCGGGCCCCGAGCGCGTCCATGCCCGGCCGGTCGCGGTCGCGGGTGGCGTCCCACTGCTTGGCCCACCGGCGCACCTGGCGGGCCAGGAACCCCTCGGGCCGGCCGAACTCGCCCAGCCCGACCGTCGCGTAGTCGACGCCGTGCAGGTCGGCCAGGACGTCGACCAGCCCCTCGCCGATCGCCCGGCGCTGCTCGGGGGCGTCGGCGTACCCGGCGGGGATGTCCTTGACGATGTGCACCCCCTCGACCCGCTCCATCACGTAGAACGGCGCACCGAGCACGGCCGGGTCGTCGCAGAGGTGCAGGGTGCGCGGCACCGGGACGTCGGTCGGGCCGAGCGCGGTGATCACCGTGTACTCGCGCGCCATGTCGTGCGCGGTGGCGAGGACGGCGCCGGTCGGGGGCCGGCGGAGGATCACCGCCTCGTCGGGTGAACCCCCTGCCGGGGTGACCGTGTAGGTGAGATTCGACATGCCCGCAGCGATGAGCGCGACGGAGACCTGGCGCCACTTCTCGTCCCCGAGCACGGTGGCGAGATAGGGCCCGACGACGGCTGGATCAGCACCCACAGGAGTCGACACGGCGGCAGGGTAACCTCTGGCGCTCCCCACCCCTCCGACCCGTCCCGGGCCCCGAGGTGTGGGCGATCCAGCGCCGGGCACAAACGGGGGCCTCGCGGCGTTGGGGGGCTGCCGGTCTCGCAACCGAACGCCCCTCGACCGCCGAAGGGCACGGTGCGAGACCGGAGAGCAGGACCCGCCGGGGACCCAGCGATGGGGATCCGGCACCAGACCTCCGGCCGCTCTCGGGCGGCCGGCCAGGACGGCGGGCACCCCCGCCGCCGTCAGACGAACGCGGGCAGGACGCCCGCGAGCAACCCCGGAGGAGGGGCACACCCCATGGCCACCGACTACGACGCCCCACGGCGGAGCGAGGCCGACGAGCTGGGCGAGGACTCGCTCGAGGAGCTCAAGGCCCGTCGCGCCGAGGCGCAGTCCGCATCGGTCGACGTCGACGAGACCGACTTCAACGAGAACCTCGAGCTCCCCGGCGCCGACCTGTCGAACGAGGAGCTCACCGTCCGCGTGCTGCCCAAGCAGGAGGACGAGTTCACCTGCTCGCGCTGCTTCCTGGTGCAGCACCGCAGCCGTCTGGCCGCCACCCGCGGCGACCAGATGTACTGCCGGGACTGCGCTGCCTGATCCCGTCGTGACCGACGGGAACCCGCGCACGGGCGCGGCGAGGGACGTCCCCCCGCCGCGCCCCGTGCGCGCGCCCGCGACCGAACCCGAGGAGACGACCCCGCTCTCGCGCGCCGCGAGGGCGGTGGCCGACGCCGTCGGGGGGCTGCTCGGCACCTCGCCGGGCACCGACGACGCCCCGTCCGCCGCCAGCGGGCTCAAGGACGTCCTGGGCGCCGTGGCCGGCGCCGCGACCGCCTGGCGGGAGCGGCGCGAGGCCGACCCGACGCCCGGTGCCGACACGGGTGGTCGCACGCCCGGGGCCTTCTTGGGCGACCTGCTCTCCGCCGCCGCGCCGCGGCTGCCGATCCGCGACCGGGACCGGCTGCGCGCCGCCTACCCCGGACTGGACGATGCCGAGATCGCAGAGGCGCTGATCGCCCGCAGCGCCCGGCTGACCGCCGCCGTCGGCGCGGCCACGGGCGGCATGGCGGCCGTCCAGTGGTTCGCGGCGCCGTCCCTGCTCGCCCTGCCGCTCGAGCTCGGCGCGGAGACGGTGCTCGTCGCCGCGGTCGAGGTCGCGCTGCTCGGCGAGCTGCACGAGCTCGAGGGCCGGCCGGCGCCCGCCTCCGCCTACCTGGCCAGCTGGTCGGAGCAGCGCGCGGTGGACGGCTCGGGCCGGCCCGCGATGATCACCGCCCTGACGGCGGCCGGACTGCGCTCCCTGAGCCGGCGGATGGGCCGCCGGCTGGCCCGCGGCCTCCCGGTCGCCGCACCGTTCCTGCTGGGCGCCGCCGTGGCCGGGCGGGGCAACCGCAGGGCCACCGAGAACCTGGCCCGCCGGGTGCTGACCGACCTCCGCACCGGCCGGGAGGGGCGCGGCTAGGGTCGGCGGCGTGCCCGAGCCCTCTCTCCCCGAGGTCGACGTCCCCGTCCTCCTCAGCTCGCCGGACGCGACCGCGCCCCGGTACGCCCTGCCCGGCGACGCCGGCGCCGATCTCGCCGTCGCCGAGGACGTCGAGCTGGCCCCGCTGCAGCGCGCCCTGGTCGGGACCGGCGTGGCCGTCGCGATCCCCGAGGGCTACGCCGGGTTCGTGCACCCGCGCTCAGGGCTGGCCCACCGGCTCGGCCTGAGCCTGGTCAACGCGCCGGGCACGATCGACGCGGGCTACCGCGGCGAGATCAAGGTCAACCTGATCAACCTCGACCCCACGACGCCGCTCACGCTGCGCCGCGGTGACCGGGTCGCCCAGCTGGTGGTGCAGCCGGTGGTGCGCGCCCGGTTCGTCCCCGTCGACGAGCTGCCCGGCAGCGACCGCGGCGAGGGCGGCCACGGCTCCACCGGCGGCCACGGCGAGCTGGCCGGGGCATCGACCGAGGGGCGGAACTGACATGCCTTTGGGACGGCGGCGCAACCGGATCGACCGCAGCCTGCGCGAGCGCGGGGTCCCGCCCGAGCCGCAGCACCGCGAGCGCGAGCGGCTGGAGACCAGCGGGCCCTATGACGAGGCCGACGCCCCCGACGACGGCGTTCAGCGCATCGACCTCGGCTCGATGCGGCTGCCGGTGATCGCCGGCATGGAGCTGCGGGTCGACGTCAACCAGCAGCAGAAGGTGATCGGCGCGACCCTGCGTGCCGGGGAGTCGACCCTGTCGGTGTCGGCGTTCGCCGCCCCCCGGGCCGGTGGCATCTGGGACGACGTCCGCAACGACCTGGCCACCAGCGCGTCCGGCCAGGGAGCCTCGCTCAAGGAGACCGAGGGCCCCTTCGGGACCGAGCTGGCCGGCACCGTGACCGTGCAGCAGCCGGCGCAGCCGGGGCAGCAGCCGAAGCCGGTGCGCCGCCCGGCGCGCTTCCTCGGCGTCGACGGCCCGCGGTGGTTCCTGCGCGGCATGCTCAGCGGCCCGGCCGGCGAGGGCGGCGCGGGCGCCGAGGACCTGGAGGAGGCGTTCCGCGAGATCGTCGTCGTCCGCGGCAACGAGCCCATGCCGGTGCGCGAGCAGCTGCCGATGACCCTGCCCGCCGACCTGGCGGCGCAGATCGCCGCGCAGCAGGAGGCGGCCGGCCAGCAGCCGCGCGATGCCTGAGGTCGTCGCCTACGGTCCCGACCCCGCCCAGTTCCTCGAGCTGACCCTGCCGGAGGGGGAGGGGCCGGCGCCGGTGGCCGTCGTCCTGCACGGCGGGTTCTGGCGAGCGGCGTACGGGGTGGAGCTGGCCCGGCCGCTCGCCGCCGAGCTGGCCGCCGCGGGCTGGGCCGCGGTCGCCGTGGAGTACCGGCGGGTCGGGAACGGCGGCGGCTGGCCGCAGACCTGCGCCGACGTCGCGGCCGCGCTCGACACCCTGCCCGAGCTGGCGCCCGGTCGGCTCGACCTGGCCGAGGTGGTGGTGATCGGCCACTCCGCCGGCGGTCACCTCGCCGCGTGGGCGGCCGGGCGGAGCCGGCTGCCGGCGGGCGCGCCGGGCGCCGGCCCGCGGGTCCGGGTGACCGCCGCGGTGCTGCAGGCCGGCGTCCTCGACCTGGGCCTGGCCGACGAGCAGGGGCTCGGGAACGGCGCGGTGCGGGGCTTCCTCGGCACCGACCCGGCCGACGTGCCCTCGGCCGACCCGGTCCGGCTGCTGCCGACCGGCGCCGCGGTGCTGTGCGTGCACGGCGCCGCCGACGACACGGTCCCGGTGAGCCAGAGCGAGCGCTACGCGCAGGTCGCCGCGGCCGCAGGGGACGCCGTCGAGGTGCGGGTCGTCCCGGGCGACCACATGAGCGTGATCGACCCCACAGGCGCGGCATGGCGGATCGCCCTCGATTGGGTGGGCGAACGGCGTACCGAGGGTGTCAAGCGGATTACCCTCGAACCGTGACCGAAGCCAAGTCGCGTGGATGGTTCTCCCGCACGCTGGAGCGCCTGACCGCCGACGACCACCAGATCGACGCGGAGGAGCTCCGCGCCGAGGCGGCCAGCGCCGGCTGCGAGCCGGTGAGCATGTGCCGCAAGGGCAAGGTCGTCACCGTGACCGGCCGGCTGAAGTCCGTCGTCTACACGCCGCGCGAGACCGTGCCCACGCTCGAGGCCGAGCTGTTCGACGGGTCGGGCTCGGTGACGCTCGTCTGGCTGGGTCGCCGCCGCATCCCCGGCATCGAGCCGGGCCGCACGCTCACCGCCCGGGGGCGCTTCGCCGCGTTCGACGGCAAGCAGGTCATGTACAACCCCTGGTACGAGCTGGGCGCCGGGTGACGGCCGACAGGCGGTGACCGGGGTGGGGGGAACGCCGGTGGACGAGCCCGAGGACCGCGAGCCGGGCGGCTCGATGCTGACCTTCGACCGGCACCTCGTGCTCGACCAGCTCGGCGGCTGGCGGGGCATGCTCGACGCGACGCTGCCCACGGTCGCGTTCATCGTCGCCAACGCCGTCGGCGGGCTGAAGGTCGGCATCTGGACCGCCCTGGGCGTGGCCGTCCTGGTCTTCCTGCTGCGGATCGTCCGCCGGGAGAGCGTCCAGCAGGGCATCAGCGGCCTGATCGGCGTCGGGATCGCGGTCGCCATCGCCGCGGCCTCCGGGCAGGCCCGCGACTTCTTCGTGGTCGGCATCCTGCGCAACGCCGCGATCGGCGTCGTCCTGCTGGGGTCGATCGCCTTCCGCTGGCCGCTGGTCGGCGTCATCGCGGAGTTCCTGGCGCCCAGCCACCTCGGCGCGATGGCCTCGCACCGGCTGCCCGGGCTGCGCCGGCGCATCGACCAGGTCAGCGCGACCCTGCACCACCGGGCGGAGCCCGACGAGGCGACGGACGGCCGTTCCGAGGACCCGGCGCCCGAGCAGCACTGGCGGGCCGACCGGCGCATGCTGCGCGCTTACAGCTGGCTGACCGCGCTCTGGGGGCTGACGTTCCTGCTGCGGGTCGCCGTCCAAGGGCTGCTGTACCAGCGCAACGACGTCGAGCTGCTCGGCACCGCCTCGCTCGTGCTCGGCCTGCCGATCACCGCCGTCGAACTGCTGGTCACCCTGTGGGTGGTGGCCCGGCTGCACCGGCACCGCTGCCCCGAGCCGGCGCAGGCCGAGGCCGCCGAGGAACCCCCCGGCGAGGCACCCGCCGCCTGACCTCGCGAGGTCGAGCACGCGGCCCGACGCCGGTGGAGCCGCGCCGCCGTCTCTGGAGCCGGGCCACGGCGCGGCTCAGGAGACGCTCGACCGGCTCAGGTCCGCGAGAACGCGCTTTGTCGGGCTCAGAGGGCGCCGGCGGTCCCGGGGGCGAGCACGGCCTGCAGCTGCTCCTCGACCTCGGCGTGCGCCACGAACAGCAGCTCGTCGCCGGACTCCAGGGGCTCGTCGGGGGAGGGCGTGATCACCCGCTCGCCGCGCAGGATCGCGGTGAGCACCGTCTCCCGCGGCAGCGGCACCTCGCGCAGCGGCTTGCCGACCCACGGGGTGTCCTCGGCGAGGGTGATCTCCACCAGGTTCGCCGCACCCTTGCGGAAGCTCATCAGCCGGACGACGTCGCCGACGGTGACCGCCTCCTCGACCAGGGCCGCGATCACCCGCGGCGTCGAGACGGCGACGTCGACCCCCCACGCCTCGGTGTAGAGCCACTCGTTGCGCGGCTCCTTGACCCGGGCCACCACGCGGTTGACCGCGAACTCCGTCTTGGCCAGCAGGGCGAAGACCAGGTTGGCCTTGTCGTCACCGGTGGCGGCGATCGCGACGTCGGAGGTGGCGAGCTGCGCCTCCTCCAGCGAGGTCACCTCGCAGGCGTCGGCCTGCACCCACTCCGCGCCCGGCACCGCGCGGGTGCGGACCTTGCGGCCGTCCTTCTCGATGAGCATGACGCTGTGCCCGTTGGCCAGCAGCTCCCCGGCGATCGACCGGCCCACGGCGCCGGCGCCGGCAATGGTGACGCGCATCAGGCGTGCCCTCCCTCGGCGCCCCGCTCGACGATGTCGTGCACGCGGGAGGCGATCGCGTCGGTCACGGCCACGACCAGGTGGTCGCCGTCCTGCAGCACCGTGCTCGGCGAGGGCAGCTGGGCCTCGCCGAAGCGGACCAGCCACGCGGCGCGGGCGCCGGAGGCCGACTCCAGCTCGGCGAGCTTGCGCCCGACCCACACCTCGGTGACGG